>CBDCHL010000005.1:0-1689540 GCA_965217195.1 Bryobacterales bacterium | reverse complement strand
TGATCCCAAGATTTTGTATTTCCTGGTGGATGCGTATCAGCAGGACGAGCAATTTTCCAACGCTTTGGAGATGGCGCGCGAGGCCCTGGGAGTCAACCCGTGGGACGCGCGGGCCCATCTCGCGGTGGGCCGGCAAATGGCCAACTTAGGTCAGTGCGGCCGGGCGCAGCCTAGGTTGGAAGAGGCCATTCGGTTGAGCCCGTCGCTTCCGGCGGCATACGATACGCTGGGAGATTGTAAGTTAGGGGAGGGCGAATATCAAGCCGCACTGGCCGGCTATGAAAGTGCGCGCCGAGTGGCGCCCGGAGATTTGCGCGCCTCGCGAGGTATCGCAAGGAGCCTGATCCAATTAGGACGCTATCAAGAGGCCCTGACGGAGCTGGAGCGTTCTCTGCAAACTCGCGGCGATGACGCCCAGCTCTACTCCCAGCTATCACAAGTTCATTCGAAAATGGGAAACCAGGCGCGGGCGGCGCAGGCGCGGACCCGATCGGAGGAACTAAGGGCCCGAGAACTCGAAACGACACGGAAAAGGAGTTTCGAGCCTGTGGCCCCCCCGGCTTCACCCGAATAAGATCCTTCTCTAATACTCCGGTGGCTCCAACTTCGGATTGAGTTCCCGAGCTTTCCGGAACTCGATCTCGGCGCGCTCACGTTCACCCTGGCGGAGAAGCATGAGTCCCAGGTTGTAGTGCGCTTCGGCGAAATCGGATTGGAGCCTCACTGCTTCCTCGAACTGGGTAACTGCCGATTCCATGTCCGACGTCGCGGCGAGAAGACCGCCAAGGTTGTTGTAGGCCGGGGATTGCTTCGGCTCCAATTCGATCGCCTTGCGAAATGCGGCGCCGGCTCCTTCAATGTCCCCCGTTTGGGCTAGGCTGACCCCGAGGTGGTTGTGAGCTTCGGCCGAGTTCGGACCGGCCCGGACCGCCGACCGGAATTCCCGCACGGCATGTTCCGAGTCCCCCGCGGCCATGGCTTTGAGGCCCCGGCCGATAGAGAGCAAGACGCGCGTATCCGCGGCGTCCCGGTTTTCCTGTTGTCTTTGCTCGCGGGCCACGACTTTGAACTCTTCCGCCGCCTTTTCCCGCTCCCCCTTTCTAAGAAAAATGCGCCCGAGGTTGTAATGGACCCCCGGGTAACTTGGGTCGAGATGAAGAGTGGTCCGGTATTCCACGATGGCGTGGTCCAGGTCGTCCGCTTTCGTCAACGCCGAGCCCAACCGATAGTGAACCTTTGCCTCCTCGGGCCGAAGCTCGGCCGCCGCTCGTAACTCAACGACGGCTAGATCGACCTCGGAAGACATCAGCAAGGCCAAGCCCAGGTTGTAACGCGCGTCGAACGCGGCCGGGTCCAACCGAAGCGCGGCGCGAAACTCTCGAATCGCCTCCTCGAGTTTGGCCATCTCGGCCCACGCCGCCCCCAAAGCGTTATGAGCCTGAACCGAACGGGGATTTAGCGCAATGGCTTTCTGAAGCTCAGTGATCGCGTTCTTTCGATCCTCTGTTGCTCGGAGCGCCAAACCGAGCCGCAAGCGGGCGTCGGCATGGCTCGGATCCAAGCGGACCGCTTCTTGAAGTTCTCGAATTGCGTTTTCCGTGTCGCCCTCGGCGAGCAGTGCGCTGCCCAGCCGGACCCGCGCCGGAACGTGGCTTCGGTCCGCGCGGATCGCTTCTTGGAACGCCGCGATCGCCGACCCAGACTCGCCCTTCCGCAGCAGGACGCGGCCCAGGTTGTAGCGCGCCTCCCCGTAACCGGGGTTGGCGGCGGCGGCCTGGCGGAATCTCGTTTCTGCTTCATCCAACTCGCCGAGCAACACCAACACGACGCCCAGGTCGTTCTGGGCCTGACCGAAATCCGGTTTGAGAACAACCGCCCTCCGCAGAGCCGCCAGCGCGCCGCGTTGATTTCCAGTCGAGGAAAGCGCCAAACCTAAGCGGTAATAAATGTCGGGAGAGGAGGGCGCTTGCTCGGCGGCTAATCGCAACTCGGCTTCCGCCGCGCGCGGGTTGCCGTTCCTCAGCAAGGCGGCTCCCAGGTTCGAACGCGCTTCAACGTAGTCGGATTTCAGCCGCAACGCTTCCCTGAATTCCTTGACCGCGGCGGCCGGATCGTTCTTTCCAACCCAACAAAGCCCCAGGTAGTTGCGGATCTCGTGCGATCGCGGATCCAGCCTTAACGCCGCCTGAAACTCCGCGCCGGCCTGGTCGAATTCACCGGAAGCCAATAGGCGCTTGCCGTGTTCCCGGTGCGACAAGAAGTCCCGCGCGGGGGCTTGCGCCCAAAGATGGGCCGCGAGCACGCCCAGAGCGATAACAGCGCGGGTCACGGTGAGAATTCCTAGCTGCGAACCACGAGCCGGCGAGCCGACTCCCTCATGTTCCGGGACCGCGGTACGCACCATCAGCCTAGCATCGGGAACTGTGGAGCCGGCCCTTGACCTAATCCAAGCCGAACCAGGGATAATGCCGCGGGCCGTGTTGCGAAATCGTCGACTTTGACGCAACGGGTAACGAGTGATTGTGGTATCCTCTCGTGGGGTTCTTGGGGTCACTCCAGCTGAAGAAATGACTCCGGCGGAAGCGGCGGACCGTTGTCCCGTCCACCGACGCTCCCGGAAGAGCCGCGGAGGAATGACGAATGAACAACCTGATGAGAACAATTGGAATCTGCTCGATCATGATCAGCCTGTCGATGTTTCAAGCTCCGTGGGCGCTACAGGGGCAAACATCGTTTGGCGCGATCGTCGGCGCCGTTACTGATCAATCAGACGCGGCCATTCCGGGTGCTGTCGTTACAGTGACCAACGAGGAGACAGGCGTCACCCGTACGGCCACGAGCGGCGGCAGCGGCACTTACATAGTCCCATCCTTATTGCCGGGTACATACTCCGTGAGGACCGAGCAGGATGGCTTCCAGACCACCGAGGTCACCGGAGTCGTCTTACAGGTGACTCGGACAGTGACCGTCAACGTCGTGCTGGAGGTCGGCGCGGTCACCGAGACGGTAGAGGTAGTCGCCACCACCCCGCTACTGGACACCGCGGACGCCACCGTCGGGACGGTTGTCAATAATCAGAGCGTCGTCAGCTTGCCTCTGAACGGCAGAAGCTACACGGACTTGATTCTTTTGGTGCCCGGCTCGGTACCCCGCGGCAAGTTGTTCGCCATTTCGGGCGGGCATAACTTCAGCGTGAACGGCAACAGTCCCGACGTCAACAACTTCACGCTGGACGGCGTCCAAAACAACGATGTGTTCTTTAAGGCGTTCGGCACCGAACCCTCCATCGACGCCATCCAGGAATTCAGGGTCCAGACGAACATCACCTCCGCCGAGTTCGGTGCGGGGGCCGGCGCCAACGTGGCCGTGGCCCTCAAGTCGGGAACCAACGAACTCCACGGATCCTTTTTTGAATTCCTGCGCAACGACAAGCTCGACGCCAATGACTTTTTCAGGAATTCCAGCGGCACTGGGAAGCCCGCGTTTCGGCAGAACCAGTGGGGTACGGTACTCGGCGGTCCGGTTCGCATCCCGGGGGTCGTCGATGGGCGGAACAAGTTGTTCTGGTTGTTCAACTACGAGGGGCGCAAGATCCGTCGGGAATCCACGCTGTTTGCGACGGTCCCCACGACCACGCAACTGTCGGGCGACCTCCGAGATCTGCAGCCCATCTTCGACCCGTTGACGAGCCGCGTGGATCCCGCCACCGGCGATGTCATCCGGGACCAGATCAGCTGCAACGGCGTGCCGAACGTCATTTGCTCCAATCGAATCCATCCCACCACGTCAGCCTGGGGAGACATTGTCTTTCCGGTAACGGATAGCCCGGGAGGAAGCAATGTGGTGAATACGAACGCGCGCGTGTTGGATCAGTATCAGCTGAATATGCGAAGCGATTATCAAGCGACGGACAACTTGAGCTTTTTCTTCCGTTACTCGCCCTCGATCGCGGAGGAGGCCGTCCCCCAGGCGCTGCCCTCCATGGCGACGATTACGGCACAAAGGTTTCACAATGCGGTCATCAGTACGACCTACGTGCCGACCCCGACCACGGTGATCGACTTCAAGATCGGCTTTAATCGCACCGGCGTCTTGCAGGCGGCCAACGATCCAGGTCCAGGCGCTCAGGCATTTCTGGAGCAGCACCCGATCCAAGGCGTAGCCGTCAAGAGTCCGTCGCATCCCTTGTTCCCGGCCTTGGGGCTCGGAGAGGGTTTCACCGGCACGTTTTCGTCCGGGACCCTATCGCCGACCAACACCATACAGTATATTTTCAAGCTCTCCAACGTGCGCGGAAAACATACGCTCAGCACGGGCTTCAGCGTCGACAAGATCTGGGGCGTGCACGACAACCTCAATGAGAGCAATTTCAGCTTCACGCGATTTGCAACCGCGGATCCCCAGAACGCCGTCGCCACGGGGTCCTCGCTGGCTTCCTTTCTGCTGGGGTACCCGGATGGGGGTAGTCGAAGACTGGGCGACACGAGCCTTAACAGCCGTTGGAACATGTACCACTTCTACGTTCAAGACGACTTTCGGGTGACGCCGCGACTGATGATCAATCTGGGGCTGCGGTATGAGTACACGCAACTGCCCCGGGATAAATTTGACCGCTTGTCTCAGTTTGACAGGCATGACGGCAAATTCATCTGGGCCGGCAACAACCCCATCACAGGCGAGCCGCCCAACACCATCCGGACGATCCGTGACCCTGATTTCAACAATTTCGCGCCCCGTGTCGGCCTTGCTTTCACGCTCACCCCCAAGACCACCGTGCGGGCCGGTTACGGCGTCTTTTACATTCATAACTACCTCTGGGAGCTACAGGCTCATCGGGGCCAGTGGCCCTATGCCCTCAGCGAGGGGATCAGCGTGCTCAATCGGGGCGCGAATCTAACGCCGATCGATACGATGTATTCGGCGGACACCTCCGTCACGCCCGGCACAACTCCGAGCTTGCTCTGGTCGGGGGACCGTAAAGACCGCTTCGGCTACACGCAGCAGTGGAATTTTGGAGTGCAGCACGAACTGGCCAACGAGCTCATGCTGGAAGTCGGTTATGTCGGGAGCAAAGGTACCAAGGTGCCGATCTTCTCGTTCGCGAACCTCCCCCCTCCCGGGCCCGGCGTGGTGGGTTGCCCGCCCTCCCCTTGCGCGCCCGGGCAAGAACATCCCAGACCTTTTCCCATCAACAATACCTTTATGATCGTGGGGGAAAACAAGTCGAGTTCCAACTATCACTCTCTGCAAGTGAAACTCGAGAAGCGGTTTTCGAGCGGCCTGCAGTTCCTCGGATCCTACGCTTGGGCACATCACATCGACGTTGGTGGAAGCGGAAACAGCACTCAGAGTTTCCCACAAAATCCACGTGACCTCAACGGAGACCGCGCGAGCGGCTTTGCCGATTTTCGTCACGTTTTTACAGGCAGTTACATGTATGAGTTGCCGTTTGGCGCCGGCAAGCCTTTTCTCTCGGACGCGCCCGCTTTCGTGAGCCATGTGCTTGGCGGTTGGGCTGTCAGCGGAATTACGCGCTTTAACACCGGGGCCCCCGTAAACGTCGCGCTTTCTTTTGATCGGGCCAACAACGGTTTTGGGAACTTCCAGCGCCCGGATCGCGTCCTAGGCCAGCCCGCGAGGGCTTTTGTCTCGGGCGATAAGACCCAGGGCTGGCTCAACCCGGCCGCTTTTGCCGTGCAGGAGCAGTTTACCTTTGGGAACCTGGGACGCAACACGGAAAGGGGCCCGGCGTTTGGAAATTGGGATATCATTCTTTTCAAGAGCTTCGCCTTACGCAAGGAAAGAGTGAAACTTCAGTTCCGCACGGAGTTCTTTAATGCGTTCAACCAAGTGAACCTGGGGAATCCCAGTTCCACGTCCTTTAGCTTAAATCCTAACTTCGGCAGCATCTTTGGTACGCAAAACGCCGCGCGGCAAATCCAGTTCGCTCTGAAGTTGCTCTTCTAACCTTGCAGCCTAGCTAGACTAGCAGCCCGTGGAGAAAGTACATTGACGGGAGAGTTGCTTTATGGCAATGGGAGGACGCAACCGGCGGCAGCGGCAGAAGGATCTTTGGGTGGCCGCGGTCGACAAGAGCCGACGACGGATTCTCACTCCGTCGCTTCTGTTAGTGTGCCTGTTCTCGTGCTCATCACCGCCTGCGCAGCAACCCGGGAATAAACCGAACTTCATCATCGTCTTCGCCGACGACCAGGGCTACGGCGACCTGGGCGTTTTTGGGGCGACCGACTTCAAGACTCCGCGGATCGATCAGATGGCTCGTGAGGGGATGCGGCTCACCGATTTCTACGGCCAACCGCTCTGTGGCGCATCCCGTACCGCTCTTCTTACCGGCAGCTATCCGATTCGAGTCGGCGAGTACAACAACGAAAAGGACAATTTCCCCTACGTTCATGAAAAGGAAATCCTGCTGCCCAAGGTCCTACAGCAGGCCGGCTATGCCACCGGGATGATAGGCAAACTCGACATAACTCAGCGCCAACTCCTTAAAGCAAAGCTGAACCCCGTGAGACGCGGGTACGACTATTGGTTCGGCGTCGTGGGCGCCAACGACGACGGCGTGGTCCATTGGGTGCACCGCAACGAAGAGATGATCGAGGAGACGGCCGGGGTGGACGACGTGACGCGGCGTTACACCGACGAAGCGCTCGCCTTTATCCGGAAGAACAAGGACCGGCCTTTCTTTCTCTACATTGCTCACTCGATGCCTCACGTCGTACTGGGCGCTACCGAGCCGTTCCGCGGACGCTCGGAGCGGGGCCTTTACGGGGACGTGATCGAAGAGCTCGACGCCAGCACGGGAGAAATTGTCGATTTACTCAAGGAACTCGACCTCGACCAAAACACGATCGTTGTCTACACCTCTGACAACGGGCCGTGGAGCAACCACTTTTCGCCGAAATACACGGCCAATATCGAGCAGTATGCAGGCTCGGCGGGACCTTTACGAGGCGCCAAAGGCACGACCTGGGAGGGCGGCATCCGGGTTCCGTGTGTGATGTGGGGGCCAGGGTACATCCCTGCCGGCGCGGTCACGAGTGAAATCGCAACGACGATGGATCTACTCCCTACCTTCATTGCAATGGCCGGCGCCGAATTGCCTTCCGACCGTACGCTGGACGGCCGCGACATTTCTCCGTTGATGCTGGGCGAACCCAGTGCCAGGAGCCCGCACGAAGCGTTCTATTACTACCGGGAAACCCATCTCGACGCAGTCCGCAGCGGCCCATGGAAACTCGTTTTTCCGCGGCCGAGGAGCGGCGAGTCCGAGTGGTTGCTCTCGAGCGCGTGGGTGGTGGGTTTTTTGGGCGAGGCCCTCGAGCCCGTCACGGAACTCGAACTCTACAACCTAAGGTTGGATATCGGCGAGCGGAACAACGTCGCAGCGCTGCACGCGGATGTTGTGGAGCGCCTCACCGCATTAGCGGATAAGGCCCGCGCAGAGCTCGGCGACTACGATCGGGTCGGGAGCGGCGTGCGATTCTTCGAAGAGGGGCCAAAATGGCCGCGCCGACAGAGGTGGATCTCGCAGTAGGCGCTACGTCCTGACCTACTCGTGTGGCGCCAGCGCCCGACTCGCCATGAGCGATGGCGCCTCGGCCTTCCAGCCTCGGAGAAGAATTGGGAGACGGCATGCGAGCTCCGTCAGCTCGGCGCTAGGGCATCCTACTCGAATCCTTACCAAGGAATTCTAGAGACGCGCTCATCGGCTACGGCTGAAGTACCGTGAGATTTCTAGGAACGCGTCTAGCCCGGTCAGAAGCGTATCCCGCAACCCGCTGTTGGTCTGTAATCAACCATTTCACATGGGCGCCGTGAAGTCGAGTACTGGATTATCGCTGTTCATGCCAGCCCTCGTTTTGTTGCTGCTATGGGTTCCCGCCTTGCCCGCGGAGTCCGTTCGCTCCTATCGGCAGTGGAGAGCCTACGGCGGCGGTCCCGAGAGCATCCAGTATTCCGCCCTCGACCAAATCAACCGCGAAAATGTCCACCGCCTGAAGGTTGCCTGGAGCTTCGACACCGGCGATGCGTACTCCGGCTCGGAGATGCAATGCAACCCTATTGTCATCGACGGCGTTCTCTTCGCTACGACGCCGCGGCTGAGGGTCATCGCGCTCGATGCAGCCACAGGGAAACTCCATTGGAGCTTCGACCCTCATGAAGGACCGAAGACCGATCGTCTGCGTCGTAACCGCGGCGTCACTTGGTGGGGCGCCGGCCGGCAGGAGCGGTTGTTCTTCGTCTCTCGGAACTTTCTCTTCGCTCTAGATGCCCGTTCCGGCCAGCCGATTTCCGATTTCGGCGACACGGGTCGTGTTGACCTCCGGGAGGGCCTTGGGCGCGATCCCGAAACGATCTCCATCTCGGCTACCAGCCCCGGCGTCATCTACAACGACCTGCTCATCCTCGGCAGCATCCTCAGCGAAGCTCTCCCCTCGCCCCCCGGTGACATCCGGGCCTACGACGTGCGGACCGGAGAGCTGCGCTGGAGCTTCCACACGATTCCCCATCCGGGCGAGTTGGGGTACGAGACCTGGCCGAAGGACGCCTGGAAATATAGTGGGGGCGCGAACAATTGGGCCGGCATGAGTTTGGATGAAGAGCGCGGTTTGCTCTTCGTGCCCACCGGGTCGGCGGCCTTCGATTTTTACGGCGCCAACCGCCTGGGAGACAATCTGTTCGCGAATTCTCTGATCGCGCTGAAGGCGGAGACAGGCGAGCGTGTCTGGCATTTTCAAGCCGTCAAGCATGACGTTTGGGATCGTGACTTTCCGGCCCCGCCCCGTCTCGTCACCGTGAAGCGTGACGGGAATCTGATCGACGCCGCGGCGCAAATCACAAAATCCGGTCACGTATTCGTCTTCGAGCGCGAAACCGGCAAGCCGCTGTTCCCGATCGAATATCGCAAGGTTCCCGCTTCCGATGTCGACGGCGAGAAGCTGGCGGCGACCCAACCTTTGCCCTTGAAACCGCCGCCGTTCGCCCGCCAAATCTTCACCGAAGACATGGTCACCAAGCGGACCCCCGAGGCGCACGAGGCCGTTCTCAAACGCTTCCGGCAAGTCCGCGGCGGGGAGCAGTTCACGCCGCCCAGTCTTCAAGGAACGATCTTGTTTCCTGGGTATGACGGCGGTGGCGAATGGGGCGGCTCTGCTTTCGACCCCGCCACGGGCCTTCTCTATGTCAACGCTAACGAAATGCCCTGGATCCTCAGACTGGCGGAGCGTACTCAGCTGGAAGCCGGAGCGACCTCGCGGAACCTGTACCTCGATTACTGCGCCGGCTGTCATGGAAAACAGCTGGGCGGTAACCCACCCGAGTTTCCCTCCCTCGTTGCCATCGGGGACAGGTCTAAGCCGCGCGAAATCTCACAGGTCATTCGTCAAGGCGCCGGCCGCATGCCGGCGTTTGCGAACCTGCCGCGGCAGGCGGTTCAGGCGCTGGTGTCCTATCTCGTCTCGGGTGAAGACACAGAAGTTGAGGTTCCGGCTCCCTCGCCCATGGATCTCAAGTACAAGCACGACGGGTACAACAAGTTCCTCGATCCCGACGGCTATCCCGCTGTCGAGCCTCCCTGGGGCACGCTGAATGCGATCGATTTGAACAAGGGGGAGATCGTCTGGAAGATCCCTTTCGGTGAGTTTCCTGAGGCTGGCCGAGCAGGGGCTGCGCAACACCGGCAGTGAAAACTATGGCGGCCCCGTGGTCACCGCGGGCGGCGTTTTGTTCATCGGCGCGACCAATCATGATCGCAAGTTCCGTGCCTTTGACAAGACTAACGGCAAGCTCCTATGGGAAACTACGCTGCCGGCGGCGGGGAATGCCACTCCGGCCGTGTACGAGGTCGACGGCCGAGAGTTCGTCGTGATCGCCGCGGGCGGTGGCAAATGGGGCAATGCTTCCGGCGGCACCTATGTCGCCTTCGCCCTTCCCCAGCCTACTCAGTGAGGATAAACGCAAAACTCCAGACTCCAGATCTTTGTCAGGTCAGCCCATCCGAGTATCAATCGAGCCGCGCTCTGCTCGGCGTGGTATTTGTCCTTGCGCTGGTCTTTGTTTACGGACCCTATACACCAGGATTTCCATTTTGACCCTGGTACGGCGACAGTATACACCCACGCTGCCCGAATACCACGTCTTTCCGCGCTGAACCCTGCACATCAGCTCCGGCGGCAGGCCCCAAAGCCCGTCCGTCCGCTCACAGACGTTGCTGGAACGGGCTGAACGGCGCACCGACCGACACTGCTCCCTGCGAAACCTTTTTGGAGCCAAAAACTGTTGATCCTCGTTCAGGCAACGCTACCCGCTCGGCAGCGGCAGTGCCCAGATCCTGTGTAGCATGTCGCCAAACAGCCGCCGGTTCAGATGCCCCTCGGCCGGCAGCAGCCAGTAGTAGCGGGCATGCTTGACCAGCCGCCCACCGGTCTTCATCAGCCGCTGCTGCAAGCTCGTCAGCGACCAGCTCTTGATCCTGTGCGGCAGTCCGAGCCGTCGCCACAAGTTGCCCAGGTTGTAGGCCGGCACGCTGAGTTGCAGTCGCACTTCGTTGGCCCGAAAGCGATGGCACGAAAGCCGCGTCCAGTGTGTGGCCTGCTTGCCTTCTTTAATCCATTGCTCGGCCGTGCCGCGCTTGTTGTAGAAGCGCACCACAGACCGACTCGGCAACGTCATGTTCGTCACGATAAAGCCGACGCGCGGGAACAGCTCACCGAGATGATGCTCGACCTTGGCCACGATGCGTCGTGGCTTGGACCAACTCTCCGCCTGATAGCGGAAGCTCTTGTAGCGCACCAAGGGCTTGCGACCCGGCCTGCCCGGCGGCCGAAACAGGATGTCTTCAATCGCCAATTCCAAGCTCTTGTTGGCCGGAATGCGAATGGCGTACTGCACTCCGCGTTCTTCCGAAGACTCATAAATCTCCGGCTTGGCAAAGGCCGCATCGCCCCGGAAGGTGACCTGCTTGCCCGCAGCCTGTTGGCGCTCGATCTCGGGCAGCAGCAACTCGTTCCAGTCCTTGGCGCTGTGTACGTTGCCCGGCCGCAGCTTTGCCGCCAGACAATCACCATGCTGGTTGAACAACAACAACGGGTGGTAGCAGACCGACTCGAAGTGCCCGTTGTAGGCACTGCCCTCTTGCCGGCCGTGGACAGGGCTTTCGGTCGAATCCATGTCGAGAACGACGCGGTCCGAATCGATGGCAGTTTCGGCTTGTGCAACCAACTCTCGGTTCACAGCCATCAGCCCCAGCAAGTTCTCTTCGCTCGCCGGCATCTCTGTCTCGAAGCCATGCAGCGTCGAGGTCAAGGCCGCTCCGCGATCCCAGTTCCTCTTCGAGCCAATCAAGCGAAACGTCGGGTCAGCGGATACTCGAACGGCGTCATTGAGGTCCTCGTAGCCAGCGAGTCGGCTGTAGACCGACTGCCGCAGCAGATCGGCCAGCGCGAACTTCTTGTTCAAGCCTTGTCGCGAGTCGCTGAGATGCTCGTCGATCAGCTTCCCGAGTCCGAGTCGTTCATCCAGTTCGCGAACGAGAATCAGACCGCCATCCGAGGTGACTCGCGATCGTTGGAAATCGACTTTGAGAAATCCATTGAACGTGAGCTGAAACGGCTTGTTTTCTTTTTCACCCATCGGGTGTTGACCTCCATGGCGTCCTTATCGGGCTCTAGCCCCTATCAATAAAGACGCTGAAGGTCGCTGGATGGTCTGAAGCTCATACATCAAATTGAAAATGCGGGAGCAAGAAGTTCCAGGAAGATCTGCGTGTCCCGGAAAAACGACCCTGTATTTCTCAGTTTTAACTCCCCGAGATAGCCGTTTCGGCGCAACACCGGCCTCCACCGGAACGGTCTGACTACCGCCCCGACCGACCGCCAGCCGTGGAATACGGCACGCGACGGGGCGAGCTCTTCCACCAAGCTCTGGTCCACAAACGCCCGCGCCTGTTCGAAAGGAAGGATCGCCATGCCGTCCACGACGTCGATGCTTTCCTTCAGGGTCAAGCCGTAGAACAGCACCGCGTCGTATCCGACATCCAGCCCGTCCTGCACGTCATCCGCCCCTCCGTCCGGGGCCGGAGTGAGGAACACGTTGAGTTCGCCCGCCGCCGTCCGGAAGCGGTCGCCGGACAGCTCCGAGGCGCGCGCCATCAGTCCCGCGATCAGACCCGTCAGGGAGGTCGCGTGGCCGGACTTGAGGATTTCCATCCAGAAATCGTCCCGTCCGACGATCCGACTCGCGACCCGCGCCAGCGTCGGATGCGAGCGCAAGGAACGAGAAGTGGGATTCGTTCACCTCGGCCAATCCCGTGAAGGTTCGCTCCATGTCATCGAAGAGGCGCATTGACTTCTCGTGATTCGAATCCGCGACACGGACAGACGCTGAGAGTTGGCGCGATGGCGAACGGGATCGTGGCAGCTAGGCTCAATCCGATACGAGGCCCGCGCTACGCAGCCAGTAAAGCATAGCCGTGGCAGCAACCACCGTCAAGAAACCGTCAGAAAACTCGCCCATCAAGTGAGCCAGACCGTTGGCGTTGCGAGCGAAAGCAGACGCCCTAAAACCGTGTAACATCAACGAGAGAAAGGAGTTGGGAGAAAACCATGGAAGACGCCCTCTTGCCTCCTAAGCGGCAGGTCGCAGGTTCGAATCCTGCCGGGCCTACCAATCTTTTCAAATAACTGACGAGCTGCGCCACCTTCCCTCGAACCGCCACGTCCACACAGATGTCCGCGCGTAGACCGCCATTCGTAGGTGCTTTCAGCGGTAGAGGGCCGCCATTCGCGAACACGCCGCAACATTCGGCGAACGACCTCCCGGCAACGAACGCCAAAGGAGCACCTGCAAGAAGTTCTACCGCGAAGTTGCCTGCGACGCGCGACACTACTGTGGCGGAGAAGCTGAGAGCCGGGTAAGCGTCAGTCCTTCATCTGCTCCGACAGATAAACACCCAAGCCCATTTGGTCAATCATCCCGAGTTGGGCCTCGAGCCAATCGACGTGCTCTTCCTCGTCAATCAGAATCTTCTCGAACAGTTCCCGAGATGTGTTGTCACCCTCGGAAGTGGCTATCGCGATCGACTCGTTGAGTTCAGGTACAGCACCTGCCTCAAGAGCCAAGTCGTTTTCAAACTGGCTCTTCACATCCTGGCCAATGCGGAGGTCAGCGAGTTCCTGCATATTTGGCTGCCCCTCCAAAAACAATATGCGTTCCATGAGCGACTGCGCGTGCCCCAGTTCTTCCATCGCCTCCGACTTGGAATGCTCGGCGAGGCGGAGGTACCCCCAGTTGTTGCACATCTCTGCGTGGAGGAGAAACTGATGCACCGCCGTGAGCTCCGTTTTGAGTTGGCCCGGCAAGCGGTCAATGACTTTCGACTTCCTTTCATATCACTCCTTTACAATGCCGTTTATGGCACATCCCACAACTCTTATAGGTGCCACGCCTCAATCTGTCAAGGAAGCTGACACTGCGGTTGTTCGGGCAATCGGGCGGCTTAGAAACGAGGTGCAAATCAGTTACAGCGCACATGACTGGAGGCAGCGATTGCGCGGCGGCTCGCCACAGCTGAGCCGTTGCAAATGAACTGCAAATAGGAGCGGCGCCACGGTGCGAGTGAGGCCTACCTGCCTCGACCGTTGGGTTGACGGAAGCGGCTCGCGACCAGTCGCCGGCCGGTCGATCCCTTGAAGCCGGTTTGCAACTCACTTGCAACTCGCAAGCCGTGGGTCCGCTCTTGGCCGGCGGGGCTCGCATTCCAGACTCTATGTTGCAACTATGTTGCACCAAGCCTGCCGAGCGTCTACCCGCAAACTATGTGTGCTGAAAATCACATTTCTTGCACAGACGCTGGTGATGTGGAGCGGCGAGTTCGGCCGCACCCCCTTTGCCGAGAGCGATGGTCGCGACCACAATCCCTACGGCTACACGATGTGGCTCTCGGGAGGCGGCGTCAAGGGCGGCATGATTCACGGCGCCACCGACGACTTCGGTTACCATGCTGTCGAGGACCGCATGCATATCCACGATCTGCATGCGACCGTCCTTCACCTGCTGGGTTTCGACCACGAGAAGCTGACGTACCGTTTCGATGGCCGTGACTTCCGGCTGACCGACGTCCACGGTACGGTCGTTCGTGACATCCTTGCGTAAGTTAGTGTTCGACAAGATTACGATCGACCCCTCTCGCATGGCTTCGAGGACCTTGTCTCGCACTACCTCCGGAGGACTCCACCCGTCCAAGACGAGATCGCTCGTGTCCTTGTGTCTGCCGGCATCCTCGGGCGGCGTTAGCGGATTCTTGCGGTTAAATCGGGTGTATCTTCAGAACGCCGGGCAAGGCGGGTCGAGCGTCGCCGCACCGCTAGGCAGGCTTACTATTTCTTGCACGATCAACCGCTCTACGCGGCTCCAGACTTCGGGGTCGTAGCTGATGTAGGTGTGCGCAACCCGCATGAGCTTCTTGAACCAGTTGACGTGCGAGACGTCGATTCTTCGCTTGCTGTAACTGACTCGGCAATCGGCGACGATTGTCGTCCGCTCGGGGTCTTCAGCGCGGATCGGACCTTCGCCGCTGATTACGAGGCCGTTCTTTTGGTAGAAATTCGCTGCACGGCGGACGTTGGGCGGTATCATGTCGTCATTGCGGCCCACACTGTCGATTTGAACGGTCAACAGGACGGGTAGGTTGAGCTCTCGTAGGTCACGGGCAAGCTTGACTACGGCTGCGCCGCCGAAACTCAGACCGTAGAGCACGATTCGGGCTGAGGCGCTTTCCGGAGGGTCGAGGAGCCCATCCTCGTCGCGGTCGAATGCCCGACTGATCAGCTCTACCGCCAACGAACGCCGACGATTTGCAAGGGTCTCCACTTGCAGACCCGGCACCTGCCGCGACCGAAGCTTGAGGGCCAGTTTACGAGGAGAACGCTCTTCGTTGTCCCAGGCTTCTCGGCCGCCCAGAAATCCGATGACTAAAGTGTCGTTCGGGCCGATCGGGGTCTTTGTGGTGAAGTCGTCCCAGGTTTGGCCCTTGGTGGTTGGCGGAAGGCAGCAGCCGAACAGCAGGATGGCGGGCAACAGGAGGAACCTAGGCAATCTCAGCACGTGGCTCGCCTGCAATTCCTCCCCAAACGCGCGTTCCCGCGGCGTGTGCGCCACCTTGCCCTTGCGCCTTGTCTAGTATTCCTTCACCATGTCCACGACGTTGCGCAGTTGTTCGCCCGCAGCGAAGCGGGCGATGTTTTCTTTGTAGAGCTTCATTCGCAGCGGCGTGCCGCTCTCTCCTTGGGTGGCAACGTGCGGCGTGATGATCACGTTGTCGAATTTCCAAAGGGCGTTTCCTTTCGGCAGCGGCTCGGGGTCGGTAACGTCGAGCCCGGCTCCCGCGAGACGGTTGCTGTCCAGCGCTTTGATCAATGCGGCTTGATTGTAAATCTTGCCGCGCGAGACGGCGATGAAATAGCTGCCGCGCTTCATGAGCTCGAACTGGTTGGCGCCGAACATCCCTTCGCTGTCCTTGGTGTGAGGGACGCACAGGAAGACGACATCGGCCTCGGGGACCACCTGGTCGAGGCGGTCGGGATAGACCATACGGTCGAAAATCAACCGCTGCGGGAACTCCTCGGGGTCGACGCCGATGACCTTCATGCCGAATGCCTTGGCGCGTCGCGCAACGTTGGACCCGATGCCGCCAGTGCCGATCACGACGGCGGTCTTGTTGTACAGCTCTTGCAATTCGAAATTCTTGCGCTCCCACCCTTCTTTCGGTTGGACCTTGATGAAGTAGTTGATTTTGCGTGTGAACGCCAGCAACATACTGAAGGCGTGGTCGGCGATGGCGGCCGAGGAGAGCGTCTTGGCGTTGGTCATCACGGCGTCGCTGTTGACAAGCTCCGGGTGCAAGTACGGCTTCACACCGGCGCTGCCGATTTGGACCCACTTCAACTTCTTGGCGGCCCGGACGACTTCCTGGGAAGGGTTGCCGATGATGGCGTCGGCGTCGGACACCTCTTTGAGGAGCGCTTGTCGGCGCGCGGACTCGGAGGGGGCGTCGGCCACGATGGCAACGACATCGGCGCTGTCGCCGGGGTTCGGGATATGGACGATGTTCACGTTTTTGGGGCTTGCATCGCGAAGCTCGCCTACGAGGGCCTCGGACATACCCATGACGACGATTTTTTTGGTTTGGGCGTTAAGGGTGGTGGTCGCGGCCAGAATCAGCAGAACAAGGGTTTTCATGAGATGTCTCCGTTTCCGTGAGAGTAGATTTCGACATCATACACTAGTCGGTCCGGCTGGATGACCTATTCTCTTGCCCTGTTGATTCGGAACTAGCGGATGGAGGCGAAAGCCGGTTCATCCATCAGCGACCGGTAACCGAACTGGGCGGCCGGGCTCGTTTCGGCCTCGCTGCTATAGAAGCGCTTATCTCCAACCAGCCAGTGGTACAGCGTTACAGGCAGTGAACCGTTACGGGCGGTCTGCATGGTCGCACGTTTCAGTCCGGCCCCGAAGTAAAGCTGCGTTCCGTTCTTTTCACCAAACGCTTCCCCCGCGTGTCGTCCGTTCACCTCGGAGTTCATGCCGACATGCCGCAACGGAAAGATGTTAATGGTTCCGGCGCGGTTGGAATCGTAGAGGTGAGAGAACTGGTAGACCACGTCCGGGCGCACCGTTGTGGATAACAACTCCTGCCACCGACTGTCTTCGCAACCGTCTGCCGCTGTCATGCATTCCCGGATGGCCACACGAACGTCCTTGGCAGAACGCCCATCTTCAGGAATCAAATACTCACGGATGCCGGCCTCCAAATCGAGCGGGTCCCGCCCTTCGAGAACTTCATAGCGGTAGAGAACGGTTTCGTCGGCGTGCTCGTTGGGCTTTCGAATGCGGTAGATACGGGCGTCGCCGCGATCCGGGGTGATGACGCGAACGACCGATTCGATCCCTTCGGGCCAACGCTTGTTTGGGGCGGGACCGTATTCCCGCACCAGCGCAAAATCCATCGTGTCCTTGAGGCGGTGCTTGATTTCATCGATCCAGTCAATGGTCCGTCCACCAAGGAGCCTATGGGTACGCAACGCATGATAGCCGGGGTGCCGCTGCCAAGCTGCGTCGTCGCCTTGCAACCCCTTGATGTCGAACAGATCGATGATGTAGGATCCGCCCGCCGTGGAACCCACGACAGCGTCAAACGGGCGCGTGGGCTTGATGTCACGACGTCCGTGGATCGCGGGCAGGCCGCCTTCGTCGTGGGTCAATTTTTGGTAGGTGATTTGGGTGCCTTCGGCGCGCATGGTGTCGAAAAGAAGCCGGTCGGTTGACACCAAGCGCGGGGTGTAGACCAAGCCATGATCACTTACTACCCCGAACAGGGTGCGGTCGGCGTAGTTTTCGCGTTCGTCGGGTGTGTCGACGGACTCGTAGACTGCAATCAATTTGCCCAGATAAAAGTCCAATCGATCGTACTCGCCTTCGAAGCCGATGATGGGATCCGAATAAGGCCCTTCGGCGTGGGCGAAGTGGTCCGGCCAGGGGTTATACCAAAGCAGGTAGTCGGGGAGTCCCTCGTCCTCGTGCTCAGCCAGGAAACGCGCGTCGTCGTGGAAGGTCTTCAGATCGAACGAATCGTAGATCAATGACCCGAGAAAGCTGTAGCTGAGGCTGCGATTGTCTTGGAGCCGACGTCGTCTTTTGTTGAGTTCGCGTTCCATCCGCGCCCGACGGCGAAAACGCAGCAGAAGTACCTTTTCGGCGTAATTCCGTTTCACTTCGCCGATGGCTATGCCCACTTCAGCAGCGATTCTCTCCAGCGCCCCGGTATCAACCGTCGCCATCGAGCTGACTGTGTTGTAGCGCCAGAGCCGTTCAAAGAGTGTGCGTGCTCCGGGGCCCCCGGGACGGTTTTTCCCTTGCAGGAACTCGTCCTCGTGGTTCCCGACGATTCGCCTCATGTGCAGCACGTCGCTGCCCCAGAAATACCAGCCACGACCCGACCGTCGGTCAAGGTACGAGAAGTTGGGGATCCCGGTGCCGAAAGGCCCGGCTACCCCGTGGCCGGTCTTGATGATCGGGAGGTTACGGACCGAGATGGCGGGCGTGTCCACCGTAGCCGCGCTGACGGTAACCGCCGTCGCCTCAGGAGCAAAGAAGTATTTCTTGAAGTTCTCAAGGTAGTCAGGCTTGTTCGGGGCGTTTTCGACCAACTCAATGATGTCCTCCCCCAAGGGAGGTTTGGCAGCGGGGCCGTAACGAGACGGGTCCATGATTTCCGACTGGTGAAGACGAACCAACTCAGCGAGGTATTGAGAGCCGGAACCCTCCCTGTCGCCGCTCGAAAGCTGGACCAAGCCTTCGAGGAGCTTACCCTGTAGGCCGTCAACTGCCACGTGGACGACCATCTTCCGTGCAGATCGAGCGAGGGCGTAGTCCGCGATTTCGTGATAACGATTTTGGTTGATACGGTCTTGGACCCACTCGATCCGCTCCTGCTTGCGATGTTCCCGCTGAACAAACGATTGCAGCCAACTGTCGGACTGCTGGCGGATGAAGTCCGTGAAAAACTCCACAAACGCCGCTAGGCGCTTGTCGTCGTTTAGGAGTGCTTGGAGCATGTCGCCATATTCGTTCTCCTCGCGGTCTATGCTCAGAGCATCGTCCGCTGGGGTGAGGAAGTCGTCGGCCACCTCGCGAACGAGCTGTTGGATGCGTTCGTATGCCGCATCGTCGTAGCGGTCGCGTGGGGGTAGGTCTTGCTCGATCGCTCCGGGCTTCGCCTGGAGGAACAGGGCGTCGAAGAGTCGCAGTCCCCGAGAGACGTGCTTTCTGAGTTCCAACGATTGCCGCACCAGTGCAGAAAGCCCCGGTCGGTCTCCGCCTCTTTCCTTGAGCTCGACCGTTTCGGCGTAGGCCAGATCGTCTACGGTGACTGCTTCGCCTTGTGCCGGGGCGCCATAGAGCTCGTAGAGGAAGAAGACGAACGGAGTCGTCACTTCGTCGAAGTGATCGCCGCGCACGAGATCCAGCAATCGGCCCCGGGCGTCGGCAGGCAAATCGCAGGCACGGATGAAGAGCTCGACGGCCGCCCGGTTGACGCGCTCGAAGATATAGTCTCGGGGTTGTGCAACCGTGCGCACGGGGTTCTTGAACAACCCTTCGAGGATTTCGACACTTGACTTGGGCCCGTTGGTGAGGGCCGGGAACTGCTGCGCAACCCAAACACCCGCGGCCACAACAAGTAAGAGAGTACCGGCGAGTGCCCCGACGAGTCGTCGCAGATGCTTTCGGGTCATGGCGAATCGCTCTGCCCCCAACGGAGCAGGTCTGAGTCTAACCGGTTTTCAGGTCAAGAACCGAGGTCAAGTAGCGGAGCAATGGCGTCCTTCAACTCCGCGTAAGTCATGTCGCCGGGGTTATAAAGTTGCACGACGTTATCCCGGTCCACCAGGACAAGCGTCGGCGTCGAGGAAACGCCAAAAGCGAGGAAGTTCTCTGTGCTGATGGGTACGGACATCCACGGCGAGACTGGGTGGACCGCGCGGTAGGCATTTTCGAGATAGTCGAGTTCCTCGGCGGGCGTGGCGTCGCGGCCGCCGGCGATGTACCCATAGAGCCGAGTAGGTCCGACGATGGCCAGGCCGCGCTCGGCGTACTCGTCGTGCAGTCGTTGTAGGATCGGCTTTTGCCGTTTGCAGTCGCTACACCAATGTGCCCAGAAGTAATAGAGAACGACCTTACCTTCCAGCTCGGCAGGGTCGAGGCGCTGTCCGGAGAGGGACTTTGCGGTTTTCAGTTTTGGGAAAGGCTTGCCCTCGAGACTGAGCAGCAGGTGGTTCTTCTGGATTCGTCCTTCAATTGATGTTCCCAGGTGGCGCTCGCGTTGTTGCTTGAGAAAGGAGATTGCGCGCGGGCGATCGGCGCGGCCCCAGGATTTCCCGAGGACTTCGATCGAGGCGCCCAGAGCGGTCGGCAGGTAGGAGTCTTCATCGAGGTCACGGCTGTTGAGCAGGGCCTCGCTGCCTTCGAGAGCTTCCAGCGCATACTTCTCGGCCAGATCCCAGCGGCCGACGAAACTTGCTCCGCGTGCAGCCCATGAGACTGCCGCCAACCATTCGGGGGTGGCGTTTGGGAAGTGTCCGCGGTTCGTCTCGATTAGACGCCGCGCGTCGTCGAAGCGATTCGCCCAGGCCAGAGCCTTGACTTGATTGACGAGCGGGTGGGCTGCTACCGAGACGGCACCCGTGGTCAGCAATACGGCGATCGCCGCGAGGCGCAACAGCACTCGAGAGCCCAACGCTTTAAGACGTGTCATTGGTATCTCGTCAATCCGGGGCATGTCGTCAATCCGGGCATGTCATCAATCCGCCCTATTGTTGTACCACCCCGGAATTCACCTTGGATGTGCCTGCGTCGGGCGCTGCTGTTTGCCCGCCCCCTTTCGCGGCTCGAAACCGAGGCGCTCGGGGTGCGGCGGGTCGGCGTTGACGGGGGGTGGCCCGTCGCTCGCGCTCTGGGCTCTGATTCTGATTGGCGCCGGCTCCAGGACGGGTTGAGGTTCGCCGCGGGTTGGGCTCTGGGGGGCGGTGGCCCAGGGCGCGCGCATTGTTCCGGTCGGACGGTTTGTCGGACAGGGCCGCAGGTATCCGCGATCCCTGCGCCGGCCAGGACGAGCGGTCCGAAATGGTTTTGTTTCCGATAGAATTGCAACAAGTACGGTCGTTGCGATTACTTCTCGCCGCCGCCGTGAGAACGGATTGAAGCGGGGAGTGTCTACAGCGTTCCAATTCCCAATGACGCGGTTCTTGATCTTCATCGTCTTCCTTGGCCTTGGTCTCATTGCGGTCGGGGCCGCGGATGAGGGCTTCGTTCGTATCTTCGACGGCGCAAGCTTGGACGGTTGGCGAGTGCTGCCCGCCGAACGCACCGCTGACTGGACGGTTCGCGCCGGGGTGCTCGTCGGCAGGGCGCAGGGCGAGGGCTCCGACTTGATTTGGACGGGCGGCGAATTGAGCGACTTTGAACTGAAACTTTCCTATCGCATCAGCTCCCCCGCGAACTCGGGGATCCATGTCCGCGGGCTGGTGGGGCAGTCGGAGACTCACCGCATCAGCGGCTACCACGTGGATTTCGGGCATGTCGGAATTGGGGCCCATACCCTAGGCGCGTGGGATTTTCATGGATATTGGCGCGGGCATAACCTAGCCGACCGAGGGGTGCTCGTCACAATCGACGCCGCCGGCGAGAAGACCTTCGCCGAACTGGAGGGCGCGCTGACTCCCGACGACATCCGCGTCGACGGTTGGAACGAGGTACATGTGATCGTCGAAGGCAATCGCTTTGCGTTCACCATCAACGACAAAGCGGCCTCCGGGGTTATTGACAATGAGTCGTCGAAGCGCATCGACAGCGGCGTGATCGGTCTGCAAATGCACAGCGGAAAGCCAATGTGGGTGGAATTCAAGGATATTGTTCTCAAGGCCGGCAGTCGCTGAGTCGGACATGTCGCCACGATTGGCGACACGGCACGCTTGAAGCGTGCGCCACGTCCCGGTGTCCGATGGGTGTCAACGCGATCTTGCGGTCGAAGAGTTCCATTTGGAGGTGGTTCTATAATGGGTGAAGATTTCCGGTACCTGGCGATGCTTGAGCCGGTACGAAAGCGGGTTCGGTTTCCACCGTGGTAGAACTTTATGGCTGTTGACTTCCTGGCGAAGCTTGAAACGGAGATCAAGGCTCTCGAGCACGAGTTGCTGCATCAGCTTCCGAAGGAGATTCAAAAAGCCCGCGAACTCGGCGACTTGAGCGAGAACGCCGAGTATTCCGCCGCCAAAGAGCGGCAGGACTTCGTCAGTGCTCGGCTCAGGCAGTTCAAAAAGCGGCTTTCGGACCTGAGCATGATTGACGTCAGCAAGATCTCCACGGACTCGGTTGGACTCGGCTCGACCGTGATGGTGTATGACGTCGATAATGACAAGGAAGTGGAGTATCACCTCGTCACTTCGGAAGAGACCGATGTCCCCAACGGCAAGATTTCGACCACGTCGCCGATCGGGCGCGGGTTGTTGGGCAAGCAGGTAGGCGATGTCGCCGAAGTCCGCACGCCGGCGGGCGAAAAAGAGTTCGAGATTTTGAAGCTCACCACGATTCACGATCAGCTCGAAGCGTAGACTAGAGAAGTATGACTTTCGGTCGAGCGATCGGCTCCGGCGCCGGTTGGATTCTGGGCGGCATTGTTCGTCTGCTCAGCGGCGCGCGGGTCCACCCGAACTTCCTCACCGCTCTTGGGCTCGCCATCAATGCAGTTGCCGCCTGGCTGTTTTCGCGCGGCGAATTCACGTCGGCCGGGATCGTAGTACTGTGCGGGGCCGTTTTTGACCTGGTCGACGGGCCGGTGGCCCGCACCAGCAACCGCGTGACGCGGTTCGGCGGCTTCCTTGACTCGGTGATGGACCGTTACTCGGACCTGATCCTGCTGATGGGCCTGTTGGTCTACTACGCCTCGATCAATCGCTTCGGCTACATCGTGCTGACCGCGGTGGTGATGACAGGTTCGGTGATGGTCAGCTATTCGCGGGCTCGCGCGGAAAACGTGATGCCGAGTTGCAAAGTCGGCTTCCTCGAGCGACCGGAGAGAATCGTGCTGATCATCATCGGGGCGTTGGCTAATCGCATGGCGCCGGTGCTGTGGGTGCTGGCGGTGCTTTCGAACATTACGGTGATTCACCGGATTATCCATACCTGGACGGGCACGCGGGAGATTGATAAGGCGGAAAAGGCCGCCGCCGAGGCCGCCGCCGAGCAGGGCGAAGAAGGCGCGACTTCGGGGGATCTTTCCGAAGGCTACGGGTCGGCGGCGGTTTGAGTACCGTTTCGCGCTGGGGGGAGGTCGGGCTCGTCGTGTCCGCACGTTTCTCGAATTTGTCAGGGCGGTCGGCGAGGGCCCGTCGCTTTCGCTCTGGGCTCTGAATCTTCACTGCGAATTCTGTTTGCGGGGCGGAATTGAGGGCGCTCCGTACCTTCACTGAAGTCGCCGCAGATGTCTTCCCAACGATTGGTGACGGAAACGACGCCGGCCGGCGTGGTGACGGTTACCTTGAACCGTCCCGAGGTGCACAATGCCTTTGACGATGCGCTGATTGCCGAGTTGACGGCGGCGTTTGAGTGGATCGAACAAGCGGAGGGCGTGCGGGTTGTTGTGCTGGCGGCTGAGGGTAAGAGTTTCTCGGCGGGTGGCGACCTTGAATGGATGCGCCGCATGGCAGACCATTCCGAAGAGGAGAATGCCCGAGATGCGCTTCGATTGTCGGAGATGCTCAGTGCGCTCGACGGGTTGAGCGCACCGGCCATTGCCAAAGTGCAGGGGGCGGCCTTTGGGGGCGGAGTCGGGCTGACGGCGTGTTGCGACATCGCCGTAGCGTCGGACGATGCGGTGTTTTGTTTTTCAGAAGCACGGCTGGGGCTTATCCCGGCGGCTATCAGCCCGTTTGTTGTGGCGGCGATCGGTGCGCGTGCGGCTCGGCGGTATTTCTTGACGGCCGAGCGGTTCACTGCGGCGCAAGCTCGTCGGATCGGGTTAGTTCACGAAGTCGTGCCGGCCGCGGATCTCGACGGGGCGGTGGAGCGCATCACCGCAGAGGTGTTGCAGTCGGGGCCGCGGGCCGTGCGGGCGGCGAAAGATCTCATCAAAGCCGTCAGTGGGAAGCCTATCGACGATGCGATACTCCAAGACACCTCTTTGCGGCTTGCCGCCGCCCGCGCCGGTGAGGAAGCCCGCGAAAGGATCGGGGCGTTTCTCGACAAGAAGAAGCCGGGTCGGCGCTAGCGGGCGGCTTCGGCTACGGGTTGGCCGCGATGAACTCTCTGATGCGGTCGGCGATTTCGTCGCGGACGCGGCGGAAGACGGGCATACGTTCTGCGTCGTCGCCTTCGGCCTCGGCGGGGTCGTCGAAGCTCCAGTGGTGGCTCCTGACCTCGGCGGGGAAAGTGGGGCAGGTGTCGCGTGCGTTGTCACAGACGGTGATGACGTGAGTGAAGGCCTTTCCGGTGAGCGAATCGACGTGTCTCGACGGCCGGCCCGAGATGTCGAGGTCGAGTTCCGCCATCGCTTGGACGGCCAGGGGATTCAGGCCGACGGGCTTGGTGCCGGCGCTTGCGGCCTCGAAACGATCACCCGCCATTTCGCGTAACAGCCCCTCGGCCATTTGGCTGCGGCAGGAATTGCCGGTGCAGAGGAATAGGACGGAGGGTTTTGGCATGAGGGTTGCGAATTGAGAGGCCGGTCGGATTGCTTTCGTTAGTTTAGTTCGTCTCCGGATCGGTGAAAAACCGCCCTAGTTCCGGGGAAGTCCGTTGAAAACGGGCTGGAAGCGAGCGGGAGCCGGGTTCCGCCTGCCGGCCGTAAAACGACCGGCCTACAGCTCAAATCGGAAGCCGCGCGGAACGCGGCTCATGCGGTCCGCGATAACGCACAAGATGTGGGTCGTGTCTCGATGGAGTCGCACATCACCCTTTTAGCAAGTCGCGGCGGCGCGGCCGGAGGTTGTTGAAGTCGGCGCCGGAGATGACGTAATACCAGTCGGCGAAGCGGGTGCGCAGCTCGCGGGCCAGTTCTTCGCCTTTCTTGTCGGGCTCTTTGCCTTCGTCGGTGTAGCGCTTGGCGCGGGCGGTGCTGTGATTGACGGTGATGAAAAGGTAGCGACGTTCTTGCTCAGCGCCGGTGGGTTTCGAACCGGCCTCGTTGGTGGCCGCCCTGGCTCCCGAGGCGATTTCGCCAAAGCGTAGAGTGTACTCCAGCCCGTTGGCCGTCTCGACGATCACCTCGCCTTCATTCGAGAACAACTGCCCCCGCGGGGTGATGAAGAACCCCTTTTGACGTAGCGACATCACGGAGTCCATCGACATGCGGATACCCTCTTTGGTCTTGAGGTCACGCGTGAGGTTTTCCGGCTTCGGCTGAACATCGACGATGCGCAAGTCGTCGAGCGCTTTGGTCAAGGCGTCGACTTTGGTGTCTTTCGGAGCGCGTCCGCCGCTCATGCGCCACTTGTCGTCGCGCTTGGTGAGGGTGTTGCGCTCCTGGTTTTCGAGAGTACCTCGACGCTCGTTGATCGAATAGCTGTTGATCGAAATCTTGCGGATATGGGCGACGTTGATTTTGAGCAGGTCGGTTTCGATCCAGTCGGCGAAATCGGCGGAAACATCGGCGTCGGTCTTGACGGCGTAGGTGCGGCGTTGGGAGGGTACGCGCAGGTAGCGGTAACCGGCCTTGCCCTCGACCTCTTTGCCCACGACGAAGTCAGCCAGCACGGCGTTGTTCTCGTCGCGCAGCGTCACGCGCTTGCCGCGGCCGGTCAGGGTCGTGGCCTTGGTATCGATGGGGTCAATCACGCCGTACTCGGAGTGATCCTCGATGCGACCGGAAATGGTCATGTCCTTGCGTAGCTCCATGAGGGCAGCGGCGGTGTTGGCCAGGCGCTGTTCCGCGTCGGCCGGGTAACTGTGGTGGGAAGGAATGATCCACTTGTTGTCCTGAAACTCAACCTTGAGGGGTCGCGCCGTGGCGGTGTCTTCGTCGTAGTCGATGACTTCGATCGCTTTCGGCGCCTGCGCGTCGGTGAACGTCGGGAAGAACGGCTCGCCTTGGTCATCGAAGATGTCAGGTGTGACGTCCCCGGGGTCAACGACGACGGCGGCCAGGCTCAGGACTGCGGCCGTAACGCAGAAGACAGCAGTTTTTTGCAGTTCGTTCATCCTTACCTCTCAGCACATCGGTGATTGGTTCGCGTCTCCCGTTACGGGGCTCGGTCTTCGGTCAGCAAGCGATCGGCGGAGACGCCGATGGTTTCACGCCGCAACCGGCGGAGCGACACCCATACAAATAAGGCGAAGGCCGGGACCGGCGATAGCGCGACGGCCAGGACCTTGATCGTGTTTTGAATCGTGCGGGTCGAGCTTTCCATGTCGGCGCGGGCGTTTTCGATCAGGCGTTGTTTTTCGTCCTCGATGTTGGCGCGCGCGACCTGCAGCCGGCGATTCTCGGCCTTCTGCTGATTCGCGATCATGATCCGCTTGGTCTGTTGATCGAGGTCGGTCCGGTTGCGCAACTCCTCGACGGCGCTGTCAAGCCGGGCCTGAGCTTCCTCGAGCTGCTTTTCGGCTGAGGCTTCGGCTTCTTGCGTGTCCGCGAGCCGCTGGTCCTCGTAAACCTTTGTGCGCGATTCCATCGCCTCGAGCGTGCGATGCTTGCGGCGGCGTTTGCGGAGCGCGATGAAGGAGTCGTCGCCCACCAGATAATCCACCGCGTTGAGCAAGAACGTTACGTTGTCAAAGCTCAAAACTCCCATGCCCTGGCGCCGTAGTTGAAAGAACTGCTCACCCATCATGTCCACGTCAGCGACGACAACCGCATTAACCGGCGTATCACCGGACTTGCCGCGGGTGCGCGCCGCAAGTACATAGCGTTCGTTATTCGGTCGATGCCGCAAATTGGTGGAAATCTGCACGCCGAACAGACTTCGCTGGACCAGGCGCATCCACAGCGCCGTGTTGGAATCCGGGCCGGTGGAGAGCAGCGGAACGAAGTCAACATCGGCACCTTCTTTGGGCTTGAGAACACCGCCGTAAAGGGCAACGAGCTCTTGCATCCCTGATGTGATTTCATCGTCGGGGTTGAAGGCGTCATCGGGCCCGCTTCCCGATCCGATGAAGAGAATTTCGGGCGGCAACGTGCGGTATTGCGGATGCGGGTTATAGCGATCCCAGGCGACCTGGTTGTGGTCCCATTCCACGCCGAGGACGTCCATCAGGGGCGTCAAATCGGCCGGCAGTGGAGGTGGGGGCGCACCGCGGTTGAACGGGTTTTGCGGCTGCTGCTGCGGAGACAGTTCGATGTTGAACGCGGGCAGCGGGTCGACGGCCACCAGCAACGGATTACCTTCCTTGGCGTACTCGGTGAGCCGATCCACTTCGGCCTGCTGGAGGGTGTTGGGAAGGGTCACCAGCAGGGCGTCGAGGTCGGTCGGGTATTCGCTACCGGGGGGGACGGTGACCACTTCGTATTGCTTGCGCAACTCCGCCACGATCGACCAGTCGGGCGACTGCCGCCGCGCTTGAAAATCAAAGCCTCCGAAGAGTTTCGCCTTGGTATCCAGGATGCCGACCCTCTTTTTTTCAGTGCGGGCCACGACCCGGACCGACCGCATCAGTTCGTATTCGACAGGCAAACCGGCGTCGAAGAAAGGAATCACGAACTCTTCCGCGCCCGCGCTAAAGGCGATGCCCATGAAGATGGCGTTGGTTCCGCCGGCGGTTTGTTCCCAAATAGGCAGATCTTTCGCGGAAATGTTGTAGCGTTCTTGTGCCTCGCGGGCTTCGGGCGTGTACTTCTCGGTCATCACGATGCGGGAGTGTACCCGATCGCCGCCTTCCGAGTCGAATTCGCGCAACAAGTTCATGATGTTGGTGCGGGTTTGGACGTAACTTCTTGGAACTTCAGGGCTTAGGAAGGCTTGGATGAAGACGGGTTTTTCGGTGTCGAGGTTTTCCAGCAGCTCGACGGTGTCATCGGAGAGCGAATGGATTTGTTCTGCGGTCAGGTCCACCCTTCCCCCGATCCGGTCGGCGAAGATCGTGAGCGCCCCAACCGCGACGACTAGAGCCACGCCGCGGAGCGCGTAGTGGCGTCCGAGCCTGACGGCGTCTTTTCCAGTCGGCCAGTGCCGCCGGCCCAGAAGGGCGACATTGAGATAAAGCATGGCCGCCGTAAAACCAACGAAGTAGAGCAGCGATGAGAGCGAAATCACGCCGTTCGCGGGATCCCGAAATTGTTCTCGGAATGAGAGGCCTTCGGCCAATCGGCCCAAGCCGCCGCTGAGGATTACGCCCGCGTCGTTGATGAACACCGGAACGGCGCAGAGCACGGCGCCCAGAATGAACGCGACGGTTAGATTGTCGGTGAGCAGCGAGGCGACCATTCCGAGGGCCAGCAAAGCGGCGCCCATCAGCCAATACCCGAAATAGGTTGAGAAGAGCAGGCCGAGATCGGGGCTGCCCAGCCATAGCAGAACGAAGACGTGACTGAGGGAAAACAACAGCGCGACCGTGTAGATCGCCAATGCGGCCAGGTATTTACCGACGACGATTTCGAAATCGGTGGCAGGCAGCGTGAGCAACAACTCGTCGGTTCCGTTGCGCTTTTCCTCGGCCCACATCGTCATCGTGATGGCCGGGATCAGGAAGATCAGCAGGTACGGGAAGAAGTTGTTGAGCTGACCAAGATTCGCGAGGTTGTTCGCAAAGAACGCCTCTTGCCAGAACGCCGCGATGGCGCTCAGAAAGACGAAAAGAGTGATGAAGACATAGCCAGACGGGCTGCTGAAGTAGCCGGAGAGTTCCCGTTTCAGGACGGCTTTGGATAGACGCCAGGAATCGTTCATTGTTTGCTCTCCTCGGCGGCGGGGTCGGTGTCCGAACTTTGCTCGGCGGGCGCCGACGGCGCGTTTTGCGCCGGAACAGCCGTACCCTTTTCCAAAGGGGCATGGTCCGCGGTTGGAGCCTCGGCGGCCAACGTCGTAGAAGCTGACTCTTCCGGCTCGCCATTCATTTCTGACTCCGCTCCGGACTGCTGGTCCGGGCCGTGCGCGGTCAAGCGGTAGAAGGCGTCTTCGAGGGTTTCTCCATCCGCCATTTCGTCCGGCGTGCCGTCGAAGACGATGCGGCCTTCGTGGATCAAGATCACCTGATCGGCGACGGCCTTCACTTCCTGGAGGATGTGGGTCGAGATCAGGATCGTCTTCGTCTCGCCGAGTTCGCGAACCAACTCTCTCACGTCGCGGATCTGATTAGGGTCGAGGCCGCTGGTAGGCTCGTCCATGATCAGAATGTCCGGCTCGTGGAGCAGGACCTGCGCCATGCCGACGCGCTGGCGATAGCCTTTCGAGAGCTTATAAATGCTCTTTTCAGCAACGGATTGGAGGTTGCACTGAGCGATGACCGCTTCCATGCGTTCCCCCAGCCGACCATCAGCCAATCCGCGAGCTTGGCCCAGGAATTCGAGCAGTTCGCGAGGGGTCATCTCGGGGTAAAGAGGCCCGTTTTCAGGCAGATAGCCTATGCGCGCAACCGCTTCGATGCGATCCGAGGCCACATTGAGGCCCGCGATTCGGGCAGTTCCCGCGCTGGGGCTCAAATAGCCGGTGAGAATCTTGAGGGTTGTCGATTTGCCGGCTCCATTCGGACCTAGGAAGGCCGTGACCTGTCCTTGTCGGACCGAGAAGCTGACATCTCGAATGGCGGCGAAGGCTCCATAAAACTTGCTGAGGCCCGCCGCCTCGATCATAAGGGCGCCGTCTGTCTTCAGCATCGCTATCGTATTGATTTCTTGTGTTTTACCAACCCGGCCCTCGAACGAAGGCGGAGCATGTCGTCCTCCCCGCGGGTATAGAGACGCGATTCATCGAACCTACAGTCGAGCGTCCCTTGCGGTGGACAGCATCTTATCTTATCGCATGCACGGCCGCCGGCTCAAGACCCGGAAGTGATCTCGAACGTGCCCGGAATGCACATTGTGACTTACTTTACTTCGGCGTCGGTGCGGGCAGTTCGGAAGGCTCGCGTGCCGGCTTTGTTTGAGGCGGGGGAAAAAATTGTAAGAAAGTTTACATATTCTTTGTCCCCTCGGAGGTCCGTTCTACGCATAAGGGGTTGAGAGCTGGAACTGTCGGCTGAAACGAGCCGGTCGGCGGGAGAGCGGTAACTGCCGCTGGAGCCTTGGTTCGAAAGGTCGATTCCGGCAATCGATATTTTCCTTATGGAGTAAGCAGTGAAAGAAGTAGGAGTCGTCAAGTGGTTCAGCGCACCCAAAGGGTACGGATTCATCAAGCGCTCTGACGGGCAGGATGTTTTTGTGCATTTCTCGGCGATCATGACGGATGGCTATCGTAAACTCGAAGAAGGAGACGAGGTCGAGTTTGAGATCAAGGAAGGACCGAAGGGGCTACAGGCTTACGATGTGACCTCTCCGGAGGCCGTCAGCGCTCCCGACGCTATTGAGCCTCCCGAAGCTCTGTCGGCGGAAGCCGCAAGCGCCGGATGATCGTTCCGGCCCGAGCGGCCGAGTGGTTTGAGGGCGCTTTGGGCGGGGGTTAGCCGTGTTGGGGCGGCGAAACAGGGGTTAGGGGCAACGGCTCGTGGGGTGAGCCGGTTCGTCATAGAATAGGGGTTCGTCTCGCATGACTCCTCATGCCGCCCGGGTTTGTACGCTTTTCTCGTGATTTTCCGGATGGACCCTCCGTCTCCGGCTACGTTCACTCACCCGCCTCCCGCAAACCGAAGCGCGCCGGTTTGGTTTTGACGCACGGCGCCGGCTCAAACTGCGACGCGCCGTTGCTGGTGGCACTGGCCGAGGAATTCGCATCCGCGGGCGTTGCCGTGTTGCGCTGTGATTTGCCCTATCGTCAGGCTCACCCGAAAGGTCCGCCGTATGGCGGGGACGCCAAGCGCGACCGCGAAGGCTTGCGGCGGGCGGTAGCTGCTCTGCGGGAGGATCTTCCGGGGCCCGTTTATTTGGGTGGGCAATCGTACGGCGGGCGGCAAGCGACGATGGCCGCGGCTGAAGACAAGACTCTTACGGAAGGTTTATTGCTGATTTCCTATCCCTTGCATCCGCCAGGGAAGGCCGACAGATTGCGGACCGAGCATTTCCCCGGCCTCAACATACCCACATTCTTCGCCCACGGCACGAAAGACGGTTTCGGCTCGGTGGAAGAGATGCGCGGGGCGCTCGAATTGATTCGTCCTACGACGGAACTATTCGTGATTGAAGGAGGCGGGCACGGGTTGATTACGCGTCGGTCCGGCACAGAGGCGATCCAGGATGTGGCGAGGAGGGTCCGAAAAGCGTTTCTTGAGTTCGCCGAAAAATAGCCGGCTTGTGTCCTGGGAGCGCTAGCGTAAGGATTGCTCAGCTTTCGCGCCTAGATTTTCGGCCTAAGATCGCGCGCCCCGGACGCGACCGGAAGACGGTTGCGGACATGAGTCCGGCGCGCGGTGGAATCGCGCGTTCTTCGTACGCCCCATCCGGAAAAAGCCGCAGGTTTCTTCGAACCCTGCGCTACGCCTTTGTGGCGGGGACCAAGGGTTTCGCTTCGCTTAACCCGGGGCTTGCCGTGTAGCCGCCGGATGTCGCCAAAGACAAGACAGGATGTCGTCGAGAAAGAAGTCCGGGGCCCGCATCTCTCCCGGCATTATCTGACTGTAAGCCGCCGGCAGGGTCACCCTGGATGCCGCTAGCGGCGGCCGAAGCGCCCGCCGCCTCGGGATCCGCTGCTTGATCGTCCACCACCGCCACTGGAACGGGCTCCGCCGCCGGAGCGTCCTCCGGAGGACGGTGCGCGGGACCTGCCGCCGCCGCGGCTCATCGACCTACCGCCACCGAAGGATCCGCGTTTGCTGCCGCTGAAGCTGCCTCCGGAACGCGGGGCTGGGGCGCGCCTGGCGGATCCGCCAAATCCGCCGCCGGACCGCGAGCGCCCGGCCGCGGATCGAGAGCCTCCGAAGGCAGGAGACCTGCCGGAGCCGGCCGAACGGCTGCTGCTTCGGGGTCTGGACGTGCGGGGTGCCGAGCCAACAGATCCTCGGGAAGCGTAGCCGCCGCTTTGCCGCACGCTGGGGGCGCGTGATCTCGTTCGGGGTGCGAAGGCGCCACGTGAGCTCGAACTCGAGTTACGCGCTGAGGGCGCGTTTCGGGTTGGGGCATTGGGCGTCGATATACGTGAGCGGCTTCGCGGTTGGAATGTCGAGCGGCGATTACCGCGGCTCCCTTCGACCGGGTTCGCCTGGCGGAATGTCCTTGAGTTTCCTCCGTTAGCCGGGTTCCTCGCGGACGACCTGCTGGTGCGATTGCCTGCGACCGGTCTGGGGAGATTGAAAGTCCGGGAGGACGAGCCCAGGTTCGCACCGCTGTTGCCGACACGGGAACGACCTCGCGGCGAGAAACCACGAGATCCACTGCCCGCATCCGGTGTGATCGAACGCGACCGCGGGCCGGTAGCGCGGGTTTGACTCTGCCGGGGCGCGGAGTTGCCGCCAATCCTGGAACGGGAATTCCCGGCCGCCGCCGCGGTCGGTCGGCCTGCCGACGAGTTCCGGCTCGACCCGGCTCGCGCGCTGCCGAATCGCCGCCAGGTCGTTGGCGTGGCGACTCGGCGACTTGTATTGACCTGCCTGGACGATCCGCGGGATCGGGACAGGGAGGCGGCCGCGCCGTCTGTTTGTGCGCGGTTCCCGGTCGGGCGCCCGGTCCGAGCCGGGTTTGCGGTCCTCGGGGTTCCGGAGCGCGTTTCCGATGCAGCGGTTGGTGCGTTTTGCCGGAGCGCGCGGGCTGACCGTGAACCGCCGGTCGCACCGCCGCTTGTCGGGTCGGAAGAACGGCCATTTCGAACGCCCCCGAGATTCCGCCAGTCGCTATTAGGCCGCGGACTGCGGCCGGGCCCACTTCGGTCCGCCACAGAGCTGCGCGAGCGCGGTCCCGCTCGGTCCGGCGCAACAGTTCGGTTCCCGCCTACGTTGCCGCCGGAAGGGGTGCCTGAGGTGCCCGCCGTGCCGGCCGAGTCGGTCACGGCAACCCTATTCCCGCCGCTCCCCGAGCGCGCTCGCGCGGCGGCGGGAGTGCGGCGATTCGTTGGCTGTGATGATTGAAAGGCCTGCACCGACCGCGACATCTGTTGTCTCTGCTGCTCGAAAGATGTCCGGGTCCCACGGCTGCGCGTCGGTTGCCTCGAAAAGAAATTTCGGCTTTGCGCGGCGCCGGTACGGCTGCGTGCGGCGCCGCTGCGTCCTGCTCGATCATTGGCGGCGCGGACCATGCGGCCGCGACTCTCTCGCTCAGGGACCACGGGCACCTGACCGCGCATCAAGCGCGCCTGGCGCAACTCGCCTTGCCGCGGTGAACGCGGGTTGCGGACCCGCCCGCGGGCGAAGTTTTGCGCATCCACCATCGTCACGCCGTCGCGAGTGCGGGCATTGCGATAGTTGTTGTAAATGTTGACGCTGTTGTCGACATAGATTGTGGTGTTGCGCCCATGGCGACCGCCATAACCGTGTCTGTAGCGGCCACCGTACCAGGGATAGTACGGTTCGTACGGAGCCAGCGGAACCCAACCGATATTGCCGAACCCGAATCCAAAGCCGGCTCGGAAGCCGTGGTGGCCGCCGTAGCCGAAGAACGCCACAAGCGCCGGCCTCCAATAGTGCCGCCGGTAGCGGTGCCCCGGGTACCAACCCCAGCCGTGGTGATGGTGGCGATACCAGCGTCCGTAGTGGTAGGGCGCCCAGCCCCAGGGCTCGTAGCCAACCCAGCTCCAACCGTAGTAGTCGAGCCAGCTCCAACGGCCGTGCCGATAGGGCGACCAGCCAACACTGACGGAGGGGAACCAACTGTAGCCATAGCCGGAGACGTAGCGCCAGTTGCCGTGGTCGTCGAGGTCCTCCACGCCGTAGATGTCTTGACTGACATAGCGGCGACTTTCCGATTTGCGAAGCTGCTTTTCACGTCGCTCATTCCAGCGGTCCCAATCGTCCTTCGGGGAGGCATCGACCACGTGGAATTCGGGGTCGCCGTCCGGGTCGGTGCGCACTACCATGGTCTTACCGCGTCGTAGCTGCTCGGTACCGACCTTGGAAGCGATTTCAACCTTGCCTCGCCGGACGGTAATCACTGTTCGCCCGTCAAAGCCGACCTCGACGCGATACATTCCGCGCTCCAGGGGTCGGATGGCGACGTGGGGTGTTTCGATGTCGACGTCGGCTTCGCCGTCCTTCAGTTCGTTGTAAGTGAGGTTTCCGCGATCGAGCTGAAGCCGGAAGCGCCGGTTGCCCAACTCAGTAAGGTTGACCTGCGAATCTCCGGCAAGGCGGGCGAAATTCCTGGAGTCGAGCTGGATTTCTGTACGTGCCGCGCGGCCCGTTGCCAGGGCGTCCCCCTCGACGAGCGGTGTGTTGACACGCGCCTCGACCCAGTCGCCGGACTCTCCGCGCCGTAACGTGACTTCGCCGTTGGTGAGACTTACCCTCGCAACGCCCAGGTCTGACTCGTTGGCGGGCGCGGCCGCGACGGGCCAGGCCGGCGCGCACAGAAGGGCGGCTGCTATCAGGGTCCATGTTTTTTGCAACGTATTCATGGCCACTCCTTAGACGATCTCAGCCCTTCGCTGGTTGCACGCGGTCGGCCAACGACATTTGTGCTGAAAATAAAAGACTTAGGATCGATAAGCATCACGCGAAACCGGTGGATAACCACCGAATCGGTGAATAGCGACCAAGCGGTTGAGGAGCCTGCTTGCACTGCTCGTACCAGTGTAACCGTGTTCCCGACCGCTTGCTCCTCGCGGCCTGGAGCGAACTTCTGATTTCCGATCTATCGGATTTCGACAAAATTGCCGATTCTTTATGGTTTTGACTTTCGCGCAGGATTCGGAACGGGCTAGGCTTACGGTTGCGTTGAGGCGATTGGACCATCAAGGAGTGGGACCCAAGATTCTAACGATCATGCTTGCCGGCGGGGCGGGCGAAAGGCTGCATCCACTCACGAGCGAGATTGCCAAACCGGCTGTTCCGTTCGGGGGCATCTATCGCATCATCGACATCACGCTTTCGAATTGTTTGAACTCGGGACTTCGGCGCATCTACATCCTGACGCAGTACAAGGCACTGACGCTCAACCGGCATGTTCGACAGGCGTGGAACATCCTTTCACCCGAGGTGGGCGAGATGATCGAGATCTTGCCGCCGACCCAGCGCGTGAGCGAAGACTGGTATCTCGGCACGGCCGACGCGGTGTTTCAAAACGCGCGCAGCATTGAGGCCGACGATCCGGTCGGCACGCTGATCCTCGCGGCGGATCACGTCTACAAGATGAATTACCAACGGATGTTCGATTGGCACCGCGAGCGAGGAGCCAATGTTACGGTGGGGACGACGCTGGTCACACCGGGCGAGGCGAAGCGTTTTGGGGTGGTCGAAGCCGACGAGGACTTTCGCATCCGCGGGTTCGAGGAAAAACCGCGGCATGAATCGCCGGCGCGGTCCCGTTCGAATGCTGCGATGTGCAGCGCGTCGATGGGGATCTACCTGTTTTCCACGCGGGCTCTTCTCGCTGCGCTCGAGGTCGATCATGCCGCGGGTAACAGCACACACGATTTCGGAAAAGACGTCATACCGCGGATGGTTGCGGAGGGCGAGCGGGTGTTCGCCTACGACTTTGTCGACGAGAATCGCAACGAGTCTCCATATTGGCGGGATATCGGAACTCTCGATGCCTATTTCGAGGCGAGCATGGATCTGGTCGGCGCCGACCCGGCTTTCAATCTGTACGAAGACGCTTGGCCGTTGCGAACTTATCAACCGCAGTACCCCCCGGCGAAGTTCGTGGTCTCCGAGAATGGGCGGCGCGTCGGTGTTGGAGTCAATTCGATGGTTTGTGCAGGTTGCGTCGTTTCGGGGGCTCCCGTGACGAACAGCATCCTTTCTCCCGGAGTTCGCGTTAACGGCTACGCGGAGGTCGAGCAGGCTATCCTCTTCCCCCGTGTTACCGTGGGCCGCCATAGTCGTGTGCGGCGGGCGATTGTGGATACCGGCGTTCGGCTGCCGGATTACACCGAGATTGGCCTTGACTCGGAGGAAGATAGACGCCGGGGACACTTTGTGACGGAGTCGGGAGTCGTTATCGTGCACGCGGATTCGCCCGGAGTCGCGACCGCGCCGGCGCCGTTTGGACAGGGCGTGGAACGGATGGAAAGGCTGCGAGAGGAAGCGCTCGCTGTTCGGTAGGTTAGCTCTGACGCCTATCCCGCCGCTTTGTCCTGTGAGCGTCTCGCGAAGCCGCTCGGCCCGCGCCCGGTCACCTCAACGGGTTTCGGCTTGGCTACCATAGTGACAAGCCGGTCGGGCGAACGCCATTCGGGGTCGGCGTGGCGATCCTCTCTTCGTTTGTGATCCGCGGGTCTTCTGCTGATGAGTTTTGACACGTTTTTCGGAAACTCGCGCATTGTCGACGTGCTGCGCGGCATGGTCGCGGAGCAGCGCTTGCCGCAGACGTTGCTGTTCAGTGGCCCGCGCGGAGTCGGTAAAGGGACAGCGGCACGCTTGCTCGCAGCGGCTGCGAACTGTGACCAGGGACCCGCGGCAGACCCTTGCGGGACTTGCTCGAATTGCCGACGGATGCTCAATGCGGATCTTTCGACCGAACCCATTGAGCAGATCTTCGCCGAGCGTCTCAAAATGCCGGCCGCGAAGCGGCTCGACAATCCTCTAATCGTCTCCACGCACCCGGATTTGTTGATTTTTCCCCCTGATGGGCCGCTACGGATGATCACAATCGAGCAGGCGCGGCGTTTACGTGAGGCGGCACGCTTTGGCCCTTCTGAGGGGCGTCGGCGATTCTTCGTGGTTGATCACGCCGATCGGGCCAACGAGGAAGCCGCCAACTCGTTGCTCAAGACTCTCGAAGAACCCGCGCCGACGCTGACGATCATTCTCACGGCGGAAAACCCGTTCGACTTGTTGCCGACCATCCGATCGCGTTCCATCCCGTTTCACTTTGGGCCGCTTTCAACCGAAGAGATGGCGCAATTTTTCGCCACCCGGCCTGAGATTGACTCCGGGGAGCATGCGCGGTTGGCGGGTTGGGCGCAAGGTAGCCCCGGGCGTGCACTGAACCTCGACGTGGAAGCTTATACCCGGCGGCGTGAAGCGATGCTGACGGTGCTGGGGACCGCCGCGGGCGAAGACCCTTTTATTGAGCTGTTGCCGGCGACCCAAAGCGCGGCCCGCCGCGGCGGCGACCCGCTGGAAACATTGACAGACTCCCTCTATGGGCTGCTCCAGGACCTGATCCACTCCAAACTCGGGCGCGATGATTTGATCAACATGGATGTGGTGGATCGGATACGACAGCTCGCAAGCCGGATCTCTTTTCCGTGGGTTGAGAAGGCGGTCGTTGAAATCGACGAAATGCGCCGTCTTGAGCGCCGAAATATTCAAAAGCAGATCGCGCTCGAGTCGTTCGCGCTTACGTTACGCGCCGACGCCTCAACGGGCTAATCGGGAGAGCAATGGAACACCTCCGGGGGACTCGCCCTCCAACGCTCGCTCGGCCGCGTTGCCGGCCGGTCCGGATATGTGATATCCATAAGATAAGTCGGCCGGCAGAAACGGCTTCGCGCTTCTGTTCGCGAGTTTTCGCCCCCCTCTTTCGATCGGACGAAACCGGAATCCTCCGTTGGATTTCAAATACACGACGTACAGGCGCCCCTAGCGTTGCCGGCTAATCCTTGCTCCCTTACCGGAGCCGGATCTTACTGGAGAGGTTTGTTCATGAAGGACTCTGCTGACTCCTCCCACCGTAGGCTGATTCGCCCGTCGCTCGATGAAGTGAAAGAACAGATGAACCGCCGCAAGCGGCCGCCGCGGAGCCAGCGCCAAAAACGCTCGGCGCCCCCGGACCAAACGCACGCCGAGAGTTTTTACTACATCAAGCAGATGCAGAACCGCACGCCCATGGTGGTGGTGTTGCGCGACGGAGAGGAGTTATTCGGGATCATCGAATGGTATGACCGAAGCTGTCTGAAATTGAGCCGTGGCGAGGGGCCGAATTTGTTGGTCTACAAAGACGGAATCAAATACCTCTACAAGCAAGACGAAGCCGACAACGGCTCCGACGACGACGATGCGGATGAGGATGCTGAAACGCACGAGACGAGCCAAACGAACGGCCGTGGCGGAGCAAACGGACAAGCTCAGGGGGCCTAGAGGCAACCGGCCGGCTTACGGGTTCGGCCGCCCGCCACAGTAAGAAATTCACTTCAGAAGGAGTCATCTATGTCTACGGAAGCAATCAAAGAAGGCGGCCTGGTTGAGGCGATCGGAGCGGTGCGCCGCTACCGCATTCCCGCCGGGGCCGTCGGCGTAGTCAAAGCCGTTCGGGACCAGGGCAACGCCCTCGATATAGAATTTCCCGACATCGGATTGACCGAGAATATCGAAACCTACCACTTCCGTGCGGCCGATAAAGCCGATTCGTGATTCCCGCCATCGCACGCCGGCGTACCCCGATCCGCTGAGCGTGCTCTTCCGAACCGTTGAATAGTTTGCCGTGCAGGCCGCGACGCCTGCCGTCCGGCCGCATCTCAAGCTGGGTGGTATTCCGGGCTGCGCCTGCCGGGCGGTACGGTCACCTGACTATGCAGTCTTCGGGTGCGAACCCAAGAACCGATCATGACTATCGCCTTGGACGGACACGAGTGCCGGCCGCTACCGGACTACTTGCTGATTCACTTCCGCGTTCCGAGGGCCGATATGAGCTAAGCGGCCCCATGCGTAGACGGGTTTATAGCGAAGAGAATCACGATCGCTGGCTGGTCTCGTACGCGGATTTCATCACCCTGCTCTTCGCGTTCTTTGTCGTATTGTTTTCCTCTTCGACCATGGATCCGTCGAAGATGCGGTCGTTCGCGGCGACGTTCCACGCCTTGGTGGACCGACTAGGGGACACCGAGTCTCGCCGCTACGCATTAGCGGAGGACCTTGAGAAGGACTCTTCGGTAGAGTCGCTCGACAACTTGCGGCGCGCGCTGGATGAGTTGGAACCTCAATTCGAGGCCGAACTCCTTCCTGAAATTGAAAGCGGCAAGGTCACGATTTCCATTGAACCGCGGGGGTTGGTTTTGAGCCTCACGGAGTCGGCATTGTTCGCGCCGGGCCGAGCGCAACTGGGATTCGAAGCCCGCGGAATCATGCGGAAGGTCGGCCGCACGCTGGCGCGGAACTCGCGCCCGGTTAGGCTCGAAGGGCACACCGACGATACACCGATCCGGACGAAGAAGTACCCTTCGAACTGGCAACTTGCGACAGCTCGGGCGATCGCGGTTTTGCAGTTCTTGGTCAACGAGAGTTCGCTGCCGGTTGAGCGTCTCTCTGCCGCGGGATACGGCGAGTATCAGCCGCTCGTGCCCAACAACAGTGTGCAAAACCGAGCTAAGAACCGCCGCGTCGATATAGTGGTCTTGACGGCGGAAAACCCCGGCAGCTAGTGCCGCGCCGGCCTCGGTCCCCGCTCTTTCGGGATGTAGTTCAGGTCGTGGACGACCAGGGGACTCTCCACGGCGAGTCCCTATAATAAGTCCCGGGCCGGGACCGGGATCCAACCTTTCCAGAGAGTTCAACCTTGTCGCAGGACTATCTCGACATTCGAGGCGCGCGGGTCCACAATCTTCGGAACATCAGCCTCCGGCTACCGCACGAAAAGTTGATCGTGGTGACCGGCGTGTCGGGTTCCGGTAAGTCTTCGCTGGTGTTCGACACGATTTATGCGGAAGGGCAGCGTCGCTATGTCGAGTCGCTTTCCACGTATGCTCGTCAATTCCTCGAGCGCATCGAAAAGCCTGATGTGGAGCACATCGGGGGGATTGCCCCGGCGGTTGCGATTCGGCAAAAGAACACCACGCGCAACCCTCGCTCGACGGTGGCGACTGCGACCGAGATCTACGATTTTCTCAGACTTCTGTACGCCCGCGCCGGCGAGACCACATGTCGGAAATGCAGGCGACCGATTTCGAAAGACCCGGTCGACCAAGTCGCGGCAAAAATTGTCGCCCTGCCTACGGGCTCGCGCTGGTATGTTCTGTTTCCGGTGCAGGGCGGGACGGTTTCCGGCCTGACCGAGGAGCTGAAAGTCCGCTTGGCGGATCTTCGTGCCAAGGGATTCAATAGGCTCTTCCAAGGCGGGAACGTTTTCGAATTCTCGACCCCGGAATCGCTGTTGGATGTTGATTTCGAAAGGTCCGTCTACGCGCTGGTCGATCGGCTGGCGATCGCTCCGGATCTGCACGCGCGCGTGGTCGATGCCGTCGAAACCTGCTATCGCGAAGCTCGGGAGGTCGTGTTCGAGAAAGCGTCGGCGGTTCCACCCGAACGCCTTTGGTTTAGTGAGCGATTCGAATGCCGCGATTGCGGCATCGAGTATCTCGAGCCTGAGCCACGATTGTTCAGCTTCAACAGCCCTTTCGGTGCTTGTCCGCAATGCCAGGGTTTCGGGAACACGGTCGACTATGACCTCGACTTGGTGGTCCCCGACAAATTCAAAACGCTGCGGCAGGGAGCGGTCGATCCCTTTACTAAGCCGCGCTACAAACGCTTTCAGAAGGCGCTCGTCGAGAGCGCGAAGGCGGCGGGAGTTCGTCTTTCGGTTCCCTATCACGAACTGAGCCCGGAAGAGGTCGATTTTGTCCTTCGTGGGGGTGAAGGGTTCGGCGGCATTGAGGGTTTCTTCGCGTATCTGGAGCGCAAGAAATACAAGATGCACGTTCGGATCTTCATGGCGCGGTACCGGGGCTACACGTTGTGTCCGATGTGCCGGGGCGGGCGGTTGCGGCCCGAAGCGCTGAACGTACGCTTGGGCGGTAAGACCATCGGTGAGGTGACGGCTCTGGACTTGGCCGCGGCGAAGCAGTTCTTCGATACTTGGCAGCCGGAAGGCGAGCAGTTGGCGATTGCGGGACAACTCGTGGAAGACATTCGCCATCGGCTGACTTTCTTGAACGACGTCGGGTTAGACTATCTGACGCTCGACCGACTCACATCGACGCTTTCCGGCGGTGAGGCGCAGCGAATCCAGTTGGCGACCTCGCTCGGTTCGCGACTGGTGGGCACTTGCTACGTATTGGACGAACCATCGATCGGCTTGCACGCCAGAGACACGAATCGGCTGATTCAGAGCCTGGCGGGACTTCGGGATTTGGGCAACACGATTGTTGTCGTGGAGCATGACGCTGAGATGATGCGCGCCGCCGACTATATTGTCGACTTGGGGCCGGGCGCGGGCGAACGAGGGGGGAAGGTCATTTTCGAAGGGTCCTACACCGACCTGGTGTCCAACGGCAGCCGGTCGCTCACGGCTCTGTATCTGCGCGGCGACTTCATAATTGCCGTGCCGGAAAAGCGGCGTAAGCCGAAGGCCCGCAAGAAGCTCAAGTTCAGTGGTGCAGTGGCCAACAACCTGAAAAATCTGAATGTGTCGATACCGTTGGATCTGATGACGGTGGTGACGGGCGTCTCCGGGTCCGGCAAGTCGACGCTGGTTCACGATGTGATCCACGGCGCGCTGACGGCCGTTAAGAAACGCCGGCTTGGCGAATCTTCGGATCAGGAAATCCTGCGCCTGCCGTGCCGCCGAATCACCGGCGCAGCAATGGTGGACGAGGTCGTTCTTGTCGACCAATCGCCGATCGGTCGTTCGCCGCGATCCAATCCCGTGACCTATGTCAAAGCTTTCGACGCAGTGCGTGCGGTCTTCGCCGCTACCGCGGATGCGCAAAGGCGGGGCCTTTCGCCCGGCAACTTCTCGTTCAATATCCCCGGCGGCCGGTGCGAAACTTGCCAAGGCGACGGGACGGTAACGGTCGAAATGCAATTCCTCGCGGATGTGGCCTTGGTCTGCGAAGACTGCGACGGAAAGCGCTACAAGAGCGACGTTCTGGAAGTTCGCTACCAGGGAAAGAACATCCACGATGTCCTGCGCATGACCGTGGATGAGGCTTTGAAGTTCTTCGTCCACGTGCCGGTCATCGTAAGAAAGCTGTCCTGCTTGGCCGAAGTCGGCCTCGGCTATTTGCGGTTGGGGCAATCGGCAACCACGTTGTCGGGTGGTGAGGCGCAACGGGTCAAGCTGGCGGGTCACGTCGCGCAGTCAAAGTGTGAAGGGACGCTTTACCTATTCGACGAGCCCACGACCGGCCTGCATTTCGACGACATCGCGAAGCTGCTGGCAGCGTTCCGGAAGTTGCTCAACAACGGCGGCAGCGTACTGGTGGTCGAGCACAACCTCGATGTCATCAAGAACGCAGATTGGATCATCGATCTAGGTCCGGAAGGCGGCGAGGGCGGCGGGCATATTGTGGTCGAAGGCACTCCGGAAAAGGTAGCTCGTTGCGATGATTCCTACACGGGGCGGTATTTGCGGGAAGTGCTTTGATCGAAACACCGGGAGCCTGGATCTCAGCGCGGCGTTGGCGACCTGCGCCCGGCCTTCGTCCCGAGGACTGTCGAGGCTGCGGCCCCCATCCCCCGAGGACACGGGTCCGTTGTCACATGCGTGGCAACGCTCTGATGGCCCCGGGGATCAGCGGCCGGGCAGGGCCATAGCCGAGGCCGTCAACCGTATCCGCGTCGCGGCTCGTGCCCGCGGGTCAAGCGCATCGTGAATCCAGATCCGCAAACTGCTCTAGCCCGTGTGGGCTTTCCCGAAGTACCAAACGCCGTCGGAGTGTTCGAGGGCTTCGACCGGATCGTCGATTGCGACATCAGCGCCTCGGATGCGGATAGTCTTGCGGGAGCCGTCGGCAAACTCGACGATGGCGACTTGAAAGGGCAGGTCCTTCTCGAAGGCCTCGGCGGCGGAGTGGAGTTTCGTTACCGAATAAACCTTAGCCGCAGAGCTCACCTCGATTGCGCTCATGCCGAGAAGACTCCCACCACGCAGGTCGCTCCCGCCCCGCCTAGGTTTTGGGTGAGCCCCACCCCGGCCTGGGGGATTTGACGCTCGCCGCATTCGCCGCGGATTTGGCCGACAACTTCGCAGATCTGAGCGACACCGGTTGCGCCAACCGGGTGCCCTTTGGATTTCAAGCCGCCGTCGGAGTTGACGGGGAGGTCGGCGTCTAGAGCCGTGTGGCCTTCCAGCGTGGCGGGTCCGCCATGGCCGCGGGGCACGAAACCTAGGTCTTCCAGGGCAATGATCTCGGCGATCGTGAAGCAGTCATGCAGCTCAGCGAAATCGATTTCCTTGGGTCCGAGGCAGGCCATGGAGTACGCTTTTTCCGCCGCGCCGCGGACGGCCGTGAAAGTCGTGATGTCGGGCTTTTCGTCGAGAGCGAGCCGAGCGGAAGCCTGCGCAACGCCGCGCACGCGCACGGGCTTATCACTTAGCTCGCGCCCAACCTCCTCGGAACCAATCAGAACGGCTGCCGCACCGTCGCTGATGAGCGAGCAGTCGTAAATCGTGAGGGGGTCGGCGACGGGCCGGCCGGCAAGCGCCTTTTCCATCGTGATCGGTTTACGCATTTGCGCCCGGGGGTTCAAGGCTCCGTTGGCATGGTTCTTTACCGCGACAGCCGCCATGTGTTCGCGAGTGGTCCCGAATTGATGCATGTGGCGCTGGGCGATCATGGCGAAAATCGACGGGAAGGTCGAGCCGACGCGGACTTCGCCGCTGACGTCTCCGGCCGCGGCCAGGATTTCCGTTGTGCGGGCGGTGGTCTGGGGTGTCATCTGCTCCACACCCAGCACCAACACGAGATTGTAGAGTCCGCCCGCGACCCCCGCGTAGGCATGGAAAAACGCCGACCCGCTTGACGCACAGGCGGCTTCGAAGCGAGTGCAGGGTACGCCCTCGAGCCCTATGGCGCCGCCGATCCACGGCGCAAGGTGGTTTTGTCCGACGAAGGAAGGCCCCGCGAAATTGCCGACATAGAGGGCCTCGACGCGGCTCGGATCGGCGTCGACTGCGCTGAGGCAGTTGTCGGCGGCTTCGACGGCCAAGGCACGAATCGAAAGCTCGGGAAAAGTGCCGAAGTTGGTCATCCCGGTGGAAATGACCGAAACGGATCTCATGGATGTATTGTCGTCGATTTGGATTGCAGGGATGCCCTCGCTGAAAAAACGGAGCACAGTCCACTTGCGTGCGCGACATGGATATGGGAGAACTGGCGGCCCGGGCCGGGTCGTGAGAAGGCGAAGAAGTCAGCCTTGATCGCGGTCGTAGGGTTGTTGCTGTGCGTGCTGAACGCCATGCCGCGTCACGAGAAGCCGTATGATCCTGAGATGCTGCGGCCGCGATGAACCGGGGGCTGGAAAAAATGGGGGCTGTACCGAGCGCCGACCGAATAAGTTCCATTGAATCAGTAACCGAATACGGCACGAAGTGGGCTGTACCCGATTTTTTCACAGCCCCCGGGGCTCGCTCTCCATATTTGTGTCGCACACTCGAAGGGTGGCTGGGCCACCAAGCCGCTGTGATAAACTGAGGAGCGTTCGGGCTGGCGATCCAACTCTTCCGACGCCGGCAAACGAGCGTAACCCGCTGAAAAATAACGCGCTGGCGTAGCTCAGATGGTTAGAGCGCTTGATTGTGGATCAAGAGGTCGGTGGTTCGATTCCACCCGCCAGTGCCAGCCTTTTCAATAAGTTACAGGGATACCCGAAGATTGAAGCTAGTTGATGTGATCATAATGTGATCAGCGTGCTAGACTTCGCGGTAAGTGAACCGCATCGCCGCCGCCCTTCTCGCCTACGCCGAAGTTTCGGGGTAACATAACCTTTGCTGGTCAAACCGAACTGGACGGTGCCGCGTGGGCGGGACCTCGGGCCCGGCACGATATGACTTCAAGGACTTGTCGGTTTGGACTCCGAGCGGGGTGCACTCTCGCTTTGCTTTCGCTGTTAGGGGTAGCTTGGACAATGCGTTCCACGCAGGCCCAGGCAGCGGATGGCGCTCCGACGCCGCTCGAAACATCTTTCGAGCAGCACGCGAAGCCGTTCTTGAAGCAAAACTGCTTCCAATGCCACAACACGGACACAGCAATATCGGGGGTCGCAGTTGACCAGCTTGATGCGGCCCTCGAGGATCGGCACATTCGCTTGTGGGAAGCCGTACGTCGAAAGATTGGCGACGAAACAATGCCGCCGAAAGGCGCGCCACAGCCCACCGGCTCCGAGCGTGAGCAGATGGTCGAGTGGATCGCGCAAGCGCTGGAGGTTGCCCGCTCGAGGCCGGTGCCGAAGAACGGCATCGTGCGGCGTCTTACGGTGTCGCAGTATCGCAATACTCTGCGCGAATTGTTGCTGCTCGAAGCCGATCTGACGAGCGCGCTTCCACCGGACGCCGTTTCCAAAGATGGATTTGTAAATAATGCGGAGACGCTGGAACTGTCGCCGCTGCTGATGGAAGCCTACTTTGAAATCGCCGAAGAGGCGCTCGGCCGGGCCATCGTCAATCCGGACTCGAAGCCCACGATCCAGAACTTCCGGGTTGATCTGGGCGCGTCGATCAATCCCAAACCGCTCCCGGGCAAGCTGATTCTCGGCGCGAACAACCTCCTGCTGGACAAGGAAGATTTCCTTGTGAAGCAACTCACGCCCAGCAAGGCGTTCTCGTTCGAGCCGCTGCGAATGCGGACCAAATATCGCTTCATCGAAGGCTACAAGGGCAACTCGACAGTCCGCGGCTGGAGAGACTTTGACAGCATTTATCACGCGGTCTTTGCCTGCGTGCGCGGCAACCCCGGCTATCCCAAGGGGCACGCTTATAGCACGATTCCGGACGGTCTGTTGCTGAGGCCGGCCATTTCAACCAACGAGATTTTCGAAGAGGATAACACCTACGGACCAAAGGCAAACTTCAAAATCTCGCTTCGCGAACTACCCGACCACGGGCGGTTTCGGGTCACCGTCACGGCGGCGAAGTACAACGACGGACTGCTGCTCGATCCAGGCGATGCGGCCCAGGGGACCGATGGCGCGGACGCCGTCGTGATCCGCGATCCAACATCGGAACATTCCGTCACGATCAAAGAGGCCGGTATTTACCAAGTCGACATCCACGAGGCAGCACGCAACGAGCCGCCGGCCGCGGACTCGACGCGGCTCGGCGACGGGCTGGCCGGATCGTGGTCTTTCGACAGCGATGCAAGTGCCGAAAACATCGAGGGAGATGCGCGGTTCGTCGATTCACCCTTCGGCAAGGCTGTGTCGCTCGACGGGGATTACGGATCGCTGACGGTCCCACGTAGCGATGCCGTGAATGTCGCGGACGGCGACTTCACCGTGGCGGCTTGGATTCATCCGAAGCAGTTGAAGAGAGCGGGCATCGTTGGGCTCGGCTCCTATGAATACACGCACGGCTGGTATCTGGAATTGGCCGGCAACAAAGGGAACTTTCAAATAGAAACAGCCGGGCCGAACAACCAATCCAATGGAGCTGTGATTTCCCCGCCGGGAGTCATTCGCGCCGACGCCTGGCAGCACGTTGCCGCCGTTGTGAGGCGGAACGGCGAAACGCGGCTCTACGTAAACGGCTACCCTGTCGCGAAAGGGGAGATTGGTCGGGCGAACCTAGATAATCCGGAAATCAATCTTCACCTTGGGAGCATACCCGAGGCGCCGCAATTCAAGGGAGAACTGGATGAAGTAGGCATTTACTCCCGTGCCCTGGACGAAGCCGAGATCCAAGCGCTGGTGGAACCCGGACGGGAATTTGCGCGGCCGCCTCCCGAAAAGCCACAAGACGTGACGCTGACCCTGGGCAGTCGGCAATTCTCGGGCTCGTTAGAGCAGCCCGCGTTCCTGGCGGTGAGGCTCGAGGCCGGCACGCTGGGAGTCGAGGCGCGGCACGCCGGCGTGAAGCGTTTGGACCGCATCGTTTTCACCCCACTGGCCGCCGACCACGGAATTTCGCGACGTTTTTCGGCGTTTGAAACGCGTTTGCCGCGACTAGGAGTGCATTTGGGCCTTCGTCGCGACTGCGGCAGCACGTTCGCCCCAGTCGGGCCACCGCAAACCGTGGGGAGCGACAAGCTCACGCGCTTTGTGTTCGAAGGGGCTATCAGCGATTTCCCCAGCCCGGATGTCGAAAAGGACAATGTCAACTATCTAGCGGGCATTCGTGAAATCGGCGTTCGCAGCGAGTACACCGATGGTCGCGACATGCCGCGGTTGCTGGTTCGGTCGGTGGAGTTTGAGGGGCCGTTCTACAATACGTGGCCACCGTCGTCGCATCAGAACATCTTCGTTGACTTTGACCGCAAGAGCGATTCGGCAGCCTATGCCCGTGAAATCATCCATCGGTTTGCCGGCCGAGCCTACCGCCGACCGATCACCGATCGGGAAGAATCCTCGCTGATGGCGGTGTTCCGGCAATCACTCGACGCGGGAGGCGGTTTTCAAGGAAGTGTCAAGGACGCCCTGCAAGTCGTGTTGACGTCGCCGCAGTTCTTGTTTTTGGTCGAGGCCAGCAGCACTCCCGAACCCGAGCCAATCGACGATCGGGAGCTGGCTTCCAAGCTGTCGTACTTCCTGTGGAACGAGCCGCCGGATCACACGATGTTGAAGTTGGCCGATAGCGGCACCCTCCGGGAGCGATTGGATTCGGAAGTGGCGCGGATGATTGAGAGTCCGCGTTTCTCCCGATTCGTTGAGGAATTCACATCCCAATGGCTGAACTTGGACAAGTTCGATGTGCTCGAACCGGACCGCGAGCAGTTTCCGAAGCTCACGCGCGATACTCGCGCGCAGTTGCGTCGGGAGCCGGTCGAGTTTGTCCAGTACTTGATCCGGAACAACCTGCCGGTGCGGAATCTAATTGAATCCGATTTCGTCGTTGCGAATGAAGTCGTCGCCGGCTACTACGACTTGGGACACAAGACAGAGAGCGGTTTCGAGTTCGTACCCATTCACCACGGCCGACCCGAGCTCGGAGGCGTGCTCACTCAGGCGGCAATCCTGGCGGGGCTGTCCGACGGCCGGGAATCGAACCCTGTGAAGCGCGGGGCGTGGCTGGCGCGGAAGATCATCGCCGAGCCGCCCGATGATCCTCCGCCCAACGTGCCGGACTTGGACGCGGATACCGAAGGGCTGTCGCTTCGCGAGCGGCTCGAGCAGCACCGCAGTCTGCCCGGCTGCATGCAGTGTCACACTAAAATCGACCCGTGGGGAATAGCTCTCGAGGAGTTCGACGCGGGTGGCCGCCTGAAAAAGCAGCCCGCTGACGCGCGGTCCACGTTGCCCGACAGCACGGAAGTGTCAGGCATTCACGATCTGAAGCGGTATCTCGCCCAAGATCGCATCGATCAGGTGGCGTTTAGCGTTCTCAAGCATCTCGTGACGTATGCGAACGGTCGCAGCTTGACGTACAATGAGTTGAACCACCTGAAAGAAGATGGGCTGAGTTTGAGGGCCGGCGGCTATCCGATGCAGGACATGATCCGCTACGTCGTAAAGAGTAAACTGTTCCTCGAGAAGTAGCAGAAAACTGATGAGAACCTCACTAAAGATCGATCGCCGCGCTTTCCTCCAGGGTATGGGAGGAGTCGCGCTGGCCTTACCGGTTCTCGACGCCATGGGCGCCGAAGTGACCGAGCAGGCTCCTCGGCGGTTCTGCGCGCTCTATACGGCGAACGGCATGTCGCTGCCTAGGGAGCAGAACGGCATCGACGAGTGGAGTTGGTTTCCTACCGCCGAGAGCGACGGCGAGTTCGTCTTCGGCAAATCGACCGAGCCGCTGAGGCCGTTCAGGAAGCAGCTCAGCTTTATGAGCGGACTCTATCATCCGAGCGGTCGAAAGGCCGATCCGCATACATGCTCGGACATGTGGCTCACCGGCGCCCCTCTGCACAATCCAACGCGAGCAACCTATAACTCCGTAGCCCTCGACCAGGTCGTGGCGCGGCACACCAAGCAGTACTGCCGGCAACCTTCGTTAGTGCTGTCGATCGACGCCGGTACGGGATTCCTCTCGCGGACGGGCACGATCTCTTACAACCTGGAAGGTAGGCCGATTCCGGCGGAAAACAACCCCCGTCGCGTGTTCAATCGTTTGTTTCGCGGTGACCGGGCGTCGTTGCGGGCGCAACGCGACAAGCTACAGGGGCGCATCAAGTTGGTGGACGCCGTGGCCGAAAACGCGCGCTTACTTGATCAACAACTAGACAAGTCCGACCGGGAGCGGATGGATCAATACCTGACTTCACTCAATGAAGTGGAATCGCGGTTGATCGCATCCGAACGTTGGATCGACATCCCGCTCAAGAAGCAGGACTACTCGCATCTAGATCTCGACGCAACGTCCGAGGGTGAGCCTGCTGACTACTACCGCACCATGTTCGACCTGATCGCGTTGGCATTCGATGCGGACATCACTCGCTCGGTTGCCTTCATGCTCAACCGCGAAGACGGCATGGGCATCAGCGATACGTTCCCGCTCAAGCTGGGACTCTCTAAGACACATCACAACCTCTCGCATGCGACCGACAAGGACGGACAGCTGCAGTTCGCCAAATACGATCTGTTCTTGAGCCGGCAGTTGGTGCACTTCTTCGAAAGGCTGACTGATTATCGGGACCGCCACGGCAGCGTGCTCGACAACACCATCGTGCTATACGGGAGCGGCGCGAGCACGACGCACACCCCCCGCAACCTGCCGACTCTTATCGCCGGCGGCGCCAATATGGGTCTGAAACATGGAACCTATTGGCGAAATGGCGAGACGCGGATGTCGAACATGTACCTCAGCATTCTGCGATCTCTGGGCATCGACCAGGAATCGTTCGCCGACAGCACCAGCACGCTCAGCGGTTCGCTCTTCAAGGTCTAGCCTTTGCGCCCCTGAGCCTCACCAAGACCTCGTCACAGCCTCCCAAGGACCTTTGCCGGTAGGGTTTGGTACAACCAGCGGCAGAGCTAATGGTGAGATTGCCGGCGCGAACGCTGCCGTACAGCCCGAAGACACGCACTCGTCGGCGAGCCAACGAGGCTAACCTGGATCACACTTTGTTGGCATCGGTTGATCCTGCCACTCGGATCAACCCTTCGCCGTTAGAACGAAGCCGCTCGCGCGACGGACGCTGCGCGTGGGGGAGATAAGGGCGGCACTTTCTTGAATTCAATATTGTGGGTCACAAGGAAAGGAGGTCCTTGTGACCCGTTTACGCAAGACGATGCTGGAAGAACTCCAGCGTCGCAATTATTCTCAGACTACCGTAAAGGCCTACTTGCACAGCATCGAGGCCTTTGCCAAACATTTCCATCGTTCCCCGGATCAGCTAGGCCCGGAACAGATCCGCTCCTACCAGGTGTACCTGATGAAGGAGAAGAAGATCGGTGATCCATGGCAAGTCTGAAGCACAGAGAGGCTTTATTGACACGTCTTGAACCCGCTCGAGTCCGGACCACACCCGCGTGTCATCCGGCGCGCCCGGTCGAAGTCTGTCCCGCGCCGGGATCCGGACACCAAACCAACCGCAGAATGCTCAAGGAGGCGACTCCAAGCCGCATCTTGGCTCTTTGGGATGCTACCCCTCGCACCAGCCAGCGTCCTCGAAAGGGCAAAACCACTCACCCCGACCCGCAAAGCTCGATTCAAAACGCATAGCTGCCGCGTCCACCGCAAACGCGAGCGCCTTCCTTCAAACGGTCTTATCCAAAGTAACCCGGCGATCGGCAGCTCTCCCTGCTCACGCCTCCTCAGCCGCCGTCGTCATAGTCCTGGGACCCCGCACCAGCACCGTGGTCGGAGGCAATGATCAGCAGGGTATTGTCCACTCGCCGCTGACTTTGAGTTGTTCGACAAGTCCGCCAATTTGATGATCCTGGTGTGCCATACCTCCCGTGTACAGATCGCGCTTCCCGGCGAAGAACGCTACTCCGTCTACGCCGGCCTCCTCATAGGCATCTCCCCACGGTCCGAGACGGCGGTTCGTGGCTTTCAACTTCTCTTCCCACGCGTCCAGAACCTGCCGCCGCCCGGGGCTGACGAATAGTCCGGTCCCTCGATATCAGCGAGCAGGTCTACCGCACGGATCACCCTCACCTGGCCGCCGCTGTCGGAAACGTCGGCGACAGGATTACCACGACCGATCCGGCTAACGCTAACCACAAAACGACTTCGATCGTCGAAACGGCAAATAGCGAAAGGATCCCGGGTGTCGTGTGGGAGCTTCGACCGAGCCAGAGCCGGCGCGCGATCGTGAGGCACACCGGGGCTAACACGATGGGCGGCACCAGCGCGACGACCAGCACGGTTATGTCTTGCGCGCGGGCCTGGCCGGACGATGCGAGAAGCAGAAGCGCCAGGCCGGTCGCTTGCGGAACCTTTCTCGGCATCGTACCCCGTAGGCTGCCGGAGGGATCGGTTTTCAGCGCCGGGCGGACCGGCCTCCGGTAAGTCCTAGGGCGGCGATTCGGCTTCGTAGACGACGCCGTCCGGCGCGAAGGCGAGCGCGGAGACCCTGGGCGAGCCGTCGACGAAGTATAGCTGGGTTGTTCCGGTGTCTCGATTCCCGCTGCCCTCCGCCCACTCGTGGATGGTGCGGTACGACCAGATCTCGACGGTGCCTCCCATCGGTACCTGAGACCAGAAGTCTTCGATAGGCCCCCATATGGCTTCGTTGGTCTTGCGTATTTCACGGGAGCGGAGCTGGTCCCCGAAGCGCTCGCGGACCTCGGTCCGCGTCATGCCGGTCGCGAAGTCTTGGTGTTTGGGGAGATTGCTGCAAACAACGAGAGTGCAGGCCGCCGCGACAATTAGAGAGAGCCTTATTCCCACAGAGCCGTATTCCCGTGGCGCCGTCACTCAATATTCTGACCGGAGACGATGGCCCTCGGGGGTTAAGATTTCGAACTCACGCAGCCCCCAGGGCTTGTCTTGGACATGTTGCGCGAAGGTCGCGCCGCTCAAGCGATATTCATTGTAGAGCGCTTCGACATCGTCGACGAATTGTGGACGGAAGTCCACGCTTAGCCCGGTTCAGCGGGCTTGGTTCGATTAGGCTGGTCCTTCAAGAGCCGGCATTAAGGACCCGCCGTCAAATACGAGGCCGTTTCAACGGCCTTTTCCCGCAAGGCTTTAGCCATGGCCGAACCAGGCGAAAAATTTCGGCCGCGGAAGCACGAGCGCCCGCTCCGCCGATCCTCCCATATTTATTGTCGCGCACCCAAGCGCGTTGCCCGCAGCTGGAGGGGGGCTCGACTGGAAGATGGTGGCATGGGGTCGAATATTCCAGGTACCTGGATTCACAACACATCACGCTGCAACCGCAAGAGGACAGGCATTTTCGCCTGTCCCCTTGAAGTCCGTCCCGTCGAGAATCAACCGTTGCCGACCTTCGCGGCCTCGGGTGATCAGTTTTTCGAGGCCAAGTAATTAGTCTGAGCCCGACTCGGACGCTTCCGGTTCCTCGCCGCTGATTTTCGCGGTCGCTTCTTCGGTCGTCCACAGGTCGCTTGCCAGGAAGCGGAAGTTCACCAACGCCGCGGCGTAGCCGTCGAGGCCGGGAACCTGCGCCGCCGCCGTGGCGTCGGTTACCACCGCAACTTCAAAACCCTGCTCAAGCAGCTCGCGCAGATGCGACTCGACGCAAAGATTGGCCGACATGCCGGCGAGGACGACCTTGTCGATGCCGCGCTTACGGAGTTGCAGCACCAGATCGTTCGTCTCGGGGCCATAGACCTTGTGCGGGTTCGTGACAACCGTGTTGTCGTCCTCGAGATAGGGCTTATAGACAGCCAGCCAATCGGCCCCCGAACCCTCGAACCCCTCGGTCGTCAGCGCGCCCTTGCGGTCGAACATCTTGATCCCGTGCATCATCGTTTCCACCGCGCCGCCGAACTGCCAACCGTGGTCGGTCGGGTAGTAGTAATGCGGGGAGACGAACACCTGCATATCCGCCTTCTTTGCGGTCTTCAACAGACTTTCGATATTGGCGACAGTGCCGTTGGCCTCCACGCTTTTGCCGACCACGCCCCAGGTCACGCCCTCGGGGCTGAGGAAGTCGTTCTGCGGATCGGTCACGACAAGCGCGGTGCGCTCGGGGTCAATCGTAAGGCCGGGATCGGGCAACTGGGCTTGCAGACTCCCGGCGGTGAATACGGCGATGGCAATCGCTGTGATTCGGACAATGTTAATCGATTTCATCATGTTTCTCCTTCATTCCTCACTCGCTCCTGTGAGTCAAGCTTGACTCGGGATAACTTTCTCACGAGTCCCCCGGCGATGTGGTCCACAACTTGTGCCTGATTGTCCGGTAGGTTGCGTCGGCGTCTGGATGTTGTGCGCGATTGTCCGGGCTTGCCATGCGGCAACATTGTTTCGGACGCTCCGGACGCGCTAAACTCCATGAAAATGTTGCTCGACAAGTTGCTGGCGAACCTCGACGTGCGGGTCGACCATTTCGCGCTCTGCATGCTGAGTTCGGGCTGGCGCATACAATTGCCCGGACCCCCGGCCGTGATGATGCACTTTGTGCTCAAGGGCCAAGGGACGGTGAGCGACGCCGAAGGCAACGACCTGCCGGTCGGCCCCTACTGGCTGGCGGTTGTCCCGCCGGGCGTCCAACACGACCTGCGGACCCCCGGTACGCCGAGCAACGAACTGCGCATCGACTCCCCGCCTCCGCCCAATACGATTCCGAACATCGTAGCCGGCTCCTCCGACGAAGTCGATTTGCTGGTCGCGTGCGGCCTCACACGGGTCCGTTACGGCGAATCGCTGGGCCTTTTCGACTATCTGCGAGAAGTGCTGACCATCGATCTTTCCGAGTCGCCCGAGGCGCTCGCGGCGTTTCGCGGCATCCTGGCCGAGCAGTCGTCGCCCGGTCCCGGTACCGAGGCCATGACCAGCGCCCTGATGTTCCAATGCCTGGTTCATCTGCTGCGCCGCCTCACCGAGGCCGCCGACTGCCCCTTGCCGTGGCTTTCGGCGCTGGAAGACCGGCGTTTGGCGCGCGCCATGGACCGCATTCTCGAAGATCCCGGCGCCGAGCACAGCGTGGAATCGCTGGCCGATGAAGCCGGCATGAGCCGTTCGACCTTCGCCGAGCGTTTCGCCGTGTCTTTTGGAAGGCCGCCCATGGCCCTGGTGCATCACGTCCGGATGCAGCGCGCCGCGCACCTACTCAAGCAGGGGGCGCTTTCAATCAACGAAGTCGCCGACCGCGTCGGCTTCTCGAGCCGCAGTCACTTCTCGAGAGCCTTCAAGACCCACACCGGCGCCGCCCCGGCCGCCTACCGCGCCCAGTAGATCAGGAGATCGGTGAGGACCTTGCCCGCCCCATCCCTGACCAATGAACCGCTCGCGCACGTTGGCGCGTAGTTGAAGCGTACGCGTCAGCACCTGTCGCAATGCTTCGATTCATAGCAGCATGGCTGTTGTCGGCGACCTTGTTTGGCCCCACTCCCGTCCAGTCCCAAGGTCTGGTTTCCGGCTGGGTTTATCAGAGAAGAGACGCCGGCTTCGTGCCCGTGCCGAGAGCTCGAATTAAGGCTGTCTCGCCGGACGGATGCACCGTAGCGGCGATCGTCGCCGACGAATTAGGCCGTTATGTCATCACGGGCCTACCTCAGGGCCCGATTGTTCTAAGAGTCTCCCATCCGCGATTTCACTCTGCTCGCAGCGACTGGTATCAAGAGGGAGCGGCCATTCAATGCCCGAGTTCCGGTCGGTGCGGGACGGTCGACTTCGAGATGATCCCGCACGGCGAGCTTGCAATCGAGCTTGAAATCGGTGTTTTCGACGAGGTCCGCCGTCCGATTGGAAGCGCTGCGATCACCTTGCACACGATCAACGAACCGGGCGAAGCAGGGTTTCTGACAACCAAGCTGCGCAAAAGGCACCGTGGTAGTTATCGGGTACGGCTTCCGCCGGGTCGGTATCGCATTCAGGTCGAGGCGCCAAGGCGTCAAAAGGGCATTACCTACCTTGGCGTCACGCAGGATGTCTTGATCGAGCACTCACAGGAACCGAAGACGGTTGAACTTGTTCTGCGTTCGATTAGGACCTACGAGGTTTCGGGAACAGTACTGCTGTCGGAATCACAAGACGCCGAGCGGATGATGGTTCTACTCCGCCCGGTGCAACACGCTCTGCCTGATGTCCAGCATCAATCAGCGAGGCTCGGTGCGCCCCTCGACAAGCGGCGCCGATTCGTTCTCCGCGGCGTTGCTAGAGGGGTGTACGACATCGAGCTGACCTGGTTGGACCACGCCCTTTCATCCAAGAACAGCACAAGCTATGTGGTAAGAGAGGTTACTGTCTTGGACGACCTAAAAGGACTGCTCTTGACCGCGCCCACCCTGATCGAATGAACTGCCAAACGAACCGAGTCGTTGAACTCAGCAGAATCAGCATTCCGGCGGGATTCCGAAGCGGCCCGGTGGTGCAAGGCGACCCAAACCGAGCCGCGCACATCAGTAAGCGGTGTCCGATGAGGCCGGTCACAAGAAGGAAGGTGGTGGGAGCGCAATGCCCGCGGCTAGACTCGCAAGCTCAACGCCCGCAAGCAGGGCGCGAGGCCGCCCCGCCGGCTGGTCCCGAACCCCAACCGCACGCACCAACCGACAATTCCGTCAAGCCCCCGGGGCTGGGGCCCGCCACCGTTGCCGCACCCGATCAACCTCATCGCATACCGCTCCCTGACGGTCGCGGCTCGGTTTGGGAATCGCGAACCGCTCGGTGACTCACGGGGGCTTCGGTATGGCAAGCCGAGCCGCGCGCGTCAGCAAGCGGTATGCGCTGCCGTAACGCGGAAGCCGCCACTGGCCGGTGATCCGAGAAAAGCCCCCAAGGTGCCGACTCGACCACAAACGACTCCCGCCTCGACGGCGTTTGACATCAACGCTATCCTAAGCACGGCGGCACCCCAAACAAAGATCAGTCGCCGCCAAGCCGGGCTGAAAAAATTGTCCCGCAAAACGCCCCGACAAAGGTTTGCGAAACGAAGCTGAGCTCCAAGCGGGTCCGTCTATGTCCTCCCCAATCAACAAGTTAGAGGAATCTCGAAGAAGCGAGCACAACGGCCTCATGCAAGAAAGCTCTTCCGAAAGCACGTCCCGAGCCGACAGCCCGAGACCGGGCTCGCCGCAACCCAAGCCGCCGCCACCCGCTCTCCGCGGCGGCCCGGCCAATCAAGCGCCCACCGAGCGACGAAGCTTCAAGACCACATCAACATTCGACCAAACGAACCCAGCGCTCACAATCCGAGAACCGCGGCCGATCGACACTTGGCGCCGTGACGTCGCAGGGACCGCAACGAATTCTCACGCCCGGAGATCGGAGGACTCGGGCTGCCGCAAGATAAAGAGAAACGAACCTGAGACCTTATCAAGCCATTTGAAATCAACATCTTGCGGAGGGCGGAGGGGTCCCGTGCAACAGCAACTCCGAACTGTGCGGAACCAGGGGAGGGAGACGCGAGACCGGGCTGGACATACCCGTTCGCCGCGGCCGGCACAGTCCAACGCCGAGCCGGGGGGGCACGCCGTTCCGAATGCACTTTGTCCCTACTCCGTTCGCGAACTGAACCGCCTGCTACGCTGACAAGGCGGCGGGGTCGTTTGCACTCAACGCTACCCCGTCGCCCACACCTCCATGCCCTACGCGAACCTACTGTACGAAGTCAGCGATTCCATCGCCTTGGTGACCGTCAACCGACCCGAAAAGCTCAATCCGCTCAATCGAGACACGGTCAATGCCATCGGGGAATGTTTCGCCGATATCGCCGCCGACTCCGACGTCAAAGCGGTCATCGTTACCGGTGCCGGCGACCGGGCCTTCGTCGCCGGTGCCGACATCAATCAACTTACTGAATTGACCGGGCTCGGCGGACGGGAATGGGGTCTGCACGGTCAACGCATTTTCGGGCAAATCGAAAACCTGTCGAAACCCGTGATCGCGGCGGTCAACGGCTATGCGCTCGGCGGAGGGCTGGAACTGGCCATGGCCTGCCACATTCGCGTCGCGTCGGAGAACGCCAAGCTCGGCCAACCGGAGGTCAAGCTGGGCATCGTCCCCGGCTACGGCGGGACGCAGCGGCTGCCGCGCCTGGTGGGGAAAGGGCGCGCGCTCGAGATGATCTTGACGGGCGATCCGCTCACCGCCGAGGAGGCCCACCGCATTGGGTTGGTGAATCACGTTGTCCCCAAAGACGAGCTGATCCCGACCGCGCGGCGAATAGCTTCTAGAATATTAGAGAACGGGCCGGTGGCGGTCGCTCTGTCGTTGCAGGCGGTGAACCGAGGGCTGGAGATGCCCCGGGCGACGCGCTCGACTGGGAGGCCTCGCAGTTCGGCCTCAGTTGCGCCACCGAGGATATCCGCGAGGGAACCCGAGCGTTCCTCGAAAAGCGCAAAGCCCATTTCGAGGGCCGCTAGCCGACGTTCGGCTCTTCGTGATGTCGCCCGACCAATAGCAGCATGAGAAAAAAGCTGGAACGCTATCAATCGATTGAAGGCGAGTTAACCGCGACCGGGTTGCGGTTCGGCTTTGTCGTCGCCCGTTTCACTAGTTTCATTACCGAAAGGCTGCTCGCGGGAGCGCTTGACGCGGTGGAACGAAGCGGCGGCGCGGAGGCGACTTGCGACGTCGTATGGGTGCCGGGTTCGCGCGAGATCCCGACCGCGGCGAAAGAGATGGGCGCGAGCGACCGCTACGACGCGATTGTTTGCTTGGGCGCGGTGATCCGCGGCGAGACGACCCACTATGACTATGTTGCGCAGGAAGCCTCGAAGGGCATCGCGCAGGCCGGGCTCGACACCGGTGTGCCGACAATTTTCGGGGTCCTGACGTGCGACACCCTCGAGCAAGCCATCGACCGTGCGGGCGCCAAAGGCGGCAACAAGGGCTTTGAGGCCGCCATGGCCGCCATTGAAATGGCCAACCTGCTCAAGGAGCTCCGCGCCGAATCAGACGGCGGAGGGTAGCATGCCCTCGCGACGCCGGTCCCGGGAACGTGCCCTGCAGATGATCTACCAATGGGACCTTACTCGCGCCTCTGTCGAGGAGGTCACCGAAAGATACCGACAAACGCTCGCCGCCGAGCCGAGGGATGCGGACCAGCTCCCCGACCCTGAAAATGATCCCTTCGCCGAACAGCTTTTCGAGACGGTCACATCCGAGATTGAGCGGATTGACGGGCTGATAGTCGAACACGCCGCCCACTGGCGGATCGACCGTATGTCGGCCGTGGATCGGAACATTCTCCGTGTCGCCGTGGCCGAGATGATCGGAGGTACGGCCGCGCCGGCCGTCGTGATCAACGAGGCAGTAGAAGTCGGACGCCGTTTCTCGGCTCAGGAATCGGGGCCCTTTCTCAACGGTGTGCTTGACGCAATCCGAAAACGTCTGGAAGACGAACCAGCGACGGTGGATTGCAATCCTTCCTAGCCCGAGAAGGAGTCCGCGGGTGTTCGTTCAGCCGATACACGCGGAAGGAACCCAGGACATCGGGTGCCGCGAAAGACTTACGTCCTCTGGATCATTGGTACTATTTCCGCACCTCCACTAAATTCCCGCTCGCTACCCTGGCCGGCGCGCCCCCTACAAGATGGCGCAACCGAGCGAGAACGGATCTCGCTCGAGCCCGGCCCCGAAGTTCTTTTCAACGGAGACAGACGCAAGGGAACGGTGCCCGTTGCGGCCGTCACTTACTTCGCCGCTTGACGCCTTCACGGAGACAGACGCAAGGGAACGGTGCCCGTTGCGGCCGTCACTTACTTCGCCGCTTGACGATCGAGTCTGCCTGGACGCCGCTGAGCATCCCGGCGAGTGATCGCCGGTCGCCCCAGCGGAGCGGGTCCGAGTTTTTCTCGCCCCGTCGCCGGTCACTCTCGCGCCGCCAACCCGGGAGCCAAGCGACCGATCCTTAATGGTTTTGCCTTGGCTGAAAAAGGTACCAGTGAGCCATTGGCCGAAAGCGGGGAGTCGACGCATGATGGGGCTGTCGAAAGGTTGCGGTTCCTCGCAATCGGTTTTTGAAGATCAAGGATCTTGATTTCTTAAGGAGATAAGGGAATGAACAAACTGTACAGTCTGATTCTGAAGCTGCAGCGCGACGAGCGTGGTCAGGACATGGTTGAATATGCGCTGTTGGCCGGCTTCATCGCCGTCGCCGCGGGCGCGATCCTTCCGGGGATCTCATCCAGCATCAGCGTCATCTTCTCGAAGATGGCCAGCCTGGTTGCCAACGCCGCCGCTCAGTAAAGGCGAACTTTCTCTCTCATTCAGTCTCAAGGGCCGGATCCGGGCAACTCGAATCCGGCCTTTGCCTCTTTTGGCTCGCCGCCAAGGCGCTCGGCCGACACCATCCCAGCTAGCCCGCCTTTCACACCAGCTGACGGGCGAAGCACTTGATAGGCACGCCATTACATTCGTTGCGCTTGCTTGTCCTGCTCACCGTACTGCCCAAGTACGCCTCCGCGCGCCAAGCGGCGCGCGCCTCGACTGACGGGCCTCTCATGCACTTCGCCTCGCCACCTGTGGTGAGAAAGGCGGGCTAGGGTTCCGAGTTCCAGAACCGCTGACCCGGATCTCGACCCGTCCCGATTGCGAACCCTCGAGGCTAGCGGCTTCCCTTCAGATTCCGTGGCTTCTTCGCGTCCTCGATTGCTTCAAGCAGCTTTTCGGCCCGCCCTTTGAGTTCTTCGTCCTCGTCTTCCGCCGCTGGGGCGACTAAGCCCGCAGCCGTATCGAGCATGAAGATCTCTTTGGTGGGCTCCATAAGGTGGTCGCGATCGAAAATCTCGGAACGATCGACGACGGCCTGCGCTACTGCCAGAAAGAACGGCGCGGCCGGAACTTCGATCGGAGTCGCTTGGAAGGCGTTACTTGTCTTCGCGATGTCGTCGCCCATGCCCGCCACGGCCGCCGCAGCCAACAGAATGGTTCGTTGCACGGTTTGGGATCGGGCGCTGCCCGCCTGGGTGTCATTGAGGGCCACTCCTTCCGAGACGCTTGCCAGGATCGGCGACGGGTTGCCGCTGCCCGCGGGCAAGGGGAAGTCGATCGAAATCGTGCTCGCCGAGCCGATCTGCTTCTTCCAGGCGCCGAGACCCTCGACTAACGCGATCGTGTGCCTACGGGAGTCACGCCGGTATTGCTGTAGCGAGCCCAAGAATTGCGGCGCCACCGCTTCATTTGCTTTCGCGCCGCCGCCGTAGGCTGCAGCGAGTTCGGCATAACCGGCGGCCAAGCCGTTGAGTAAGACAAAGCGCCAGACGCGTCCCCGGTCCCGCCAGGGATTGTCCGATCCGACAAGCTTCCCCAGATGTTCCTGCGTCTTCTCGAAATCTCCAAAGCCGTTGTTTTCCACGGCGGCGTCCCAAAGCCATTCCGGGCTCCCGACGGCCGGGCCGGTTTCACCTCCGCCCGAGCAACCGACAAGCGTTAGAGCAGTCAGGACGGTAAACCCGGCCAAGAGTTGAGTCTTGGATGTCATGAATGAGACCTCCCTCTACTGGTATGACAAGTCTTATAGATTCTTTCGGGGTTCGCAACCGGTAACGAAGAATATTCTTCGGTAGAGCAAGATGAACCCCTCTGAGACTGGGCAGGAAAGCGATCTGTGGCCTTCGCCCGGTACCCGAAAACGGGATGGCTGGACCCTCGACGCGCGGATCTACCTGTGACGTCGCGGCCCTAACGACCGCTTAGTGCGTGCTCTCACTCTGTGCGCTCGGTGCGAGGGGTGAGATTCTTGACGGGAATCGTGACGGGATTGCTGATGAATCGCTGCTGGGCAATCGTTAGGCTCAAGGCCGGGTCGTCGGGAAGGTCTTCGAGGATTTTCAAGTTGATTTGATAGACGCCGATCAACAAAGGCGCGAGCCCGGCGAACCGCACTTGCGCGGTCTTGCCGCCGGCGACCGAGGAAACGAAATCATCGGCGTTGAAGGGAACGTTGAACAGCTGTTCGCCGGGCGTCACCATGCCGGCTTCGAGTCCTTCATCCTGCGGCAACGGGGCCGTAAGTCCCAAACCGGTCCCGTAGACAAGGATGACTTCGCCGGGAATGGCGGGGTTTTCTTGCGTGATGAGCGAGAATTCCTCGTTGCCGCAACAAAGGTTGGTGCCCGCCGCGGTGAGCCTAACCGCAATGGTGTCGGAGCTCTCCGCGCCAAAGTTTATTTCATTGCCTTCTCGGCCGGCTTCGCGTGCGGTCAAGAACACCACCGGGGGCGTCCTACCGCCGCGCAGCGTGGTGCTGTCTTCTTCGAGGTCGGTTTCGATCATTGTGGGGCTTTCGCCCGGGCTAACAGTGATGTCGAAGAAGATGTTGTTGCCGCCTTCGCCCAACTCGCGCGCGATGATTTGCAATTCCGGATCGCCAACGTTGTCGAAGCGTCTTGCCGTCACCTCCGGATCGCCGAGTCCGGAATTGACCTCGAACACCAGCTTGTTGCGAACGCTGACCAGCGTATCGTCCTCTTGGACGACGACTCCGTAGATACGGCCGTTGACAAAAATCGTAAAGACATCGCCGACCCTCACTTCTCCTTTGAACGTGACGGTCACGCGCGCGGAGAAAAACCCGACCTGCCCCGCGGCTGCAATGACGTCGGGGTCGCCCTCGCCGGCGTTGATGGCTTGGACGAGCCGGTCGCGAATCCCTACCGCTGATTCCGCTTGCGTCGTGGTAATGGTGTAAGGCCTGCCGCCGACGCTGATCGTTAGGTTGATCCCTTCGGATGCCGGCTGGTTCGAGTCAGGCTCATTCGCCGTGATCGCGATCGTGCCCGTCGCCTTGCCCTGCCCGTGGAGCGCGACAGCGCGGCGCGGTTCTTCCCCGGCGAAGGCGTAAAGGCCGGGCGAGGCGCGTGTGACGTCCGCCGCGCGAGACGCGGAAACCTGCACGGTTCCATCCGGCATACGGCGGCGGACATAAACGCTCACTGTCGTGCCGGCGGTCCGCCAAGGAAGCTGGAAGTTGATCTGAGTGGGCGAGACCAAGGTCAGCGGCGTTAAGATCCCGTTGGCGTAGACACGAACTCCGCCGAGCTCGGTCGGCAAACTTTCGCCCTCGATCTTGGCGCTGTAGACGGCGTCGGAAAAGTCGGTCCCAAAGATCGTCCCTTGCGCGCCGGCCGGTAATTCCCGGGCATCACTTCCCCCGGTGAGTCGCCCGCCCGAGCCGACGAGGTTAATCCCGCCGCCGACCGACTTCCTTACGCTGAGCCTGATGTTGTTGCCCGCGGGACCCTCCTGTTGTGCCGACAAGAGGATGAACTGCTCATGCGCGCCGCCGCGCAGGGCGTCGCCGGCGGCTGCGAGCGTGATCTCCGAACCCTCCTCGGTATGGACGGAGTAAGGGATGCCGTTGCCGACCGCACCGACTTCGCGGGCCGTGATCCGCAACCTGTCCGCATTGTTGGGATCGCGGTCCGTAGCCACAAGCGGGTCGTCCTGGGCGAAGAAATTGAAGCGGTCGACCAAGGACGTCGGCGCGTCGCCCGCAAGCACTTCTGCCTGGTACGTTTGCTCCCCGATGAGCAAGATCACTACCTCGCCTTCGCGCACCGCGCCTCCGAACGTAATCGATCCGGCGGCGTGGTCGCCCTCCCCGGTTTTCGGAATGGCGAAAGCCACCGCCTCGGGGTCATTGACAATCTGCTCGAGAAGGGCGTCGCGCACCTCCCCGGCGGTTTGGTCCGCCGACGCGGCGTGAGTGTAGTCGGTTCCGTCAAGGGTAACGGTAAGTTCCTGGCCGTCTGCGGCGGTCAGGTCAAACATGACGTTCGCAGTAGCTCGAATCAAGAAACTGGCGCTGTTGCGCAGTCCGTCTTGGACGATCTGATCCTCGCCCGGCGTAAAGACCAACACGCGCCGCGTAAACGGATCGGCCACGTAGAGATTCTCGCCGTCGTGGGCCAGCGCTTGCGGCGCGCGAATACTCGCGGCGCCGTCGGACTCGAGCAAAGTAAAGAAATCGCGCTGACCGATAATTGTGTCAGGGTGAGGCGCGTTCTCGGTAGGAACCTCATTGAAGACAAGGATGCGGTCGTTGCCCCCATCGGAAACATAAAGCTTCTCGCCGTCGGAGATCGCGAAGCGCGGAAAACTCAACGTGCGGTCGCAACGGAAGGGAAACGTTTCGTCGGTATCGAGCAAATCCGCATTCGGGTCGTCTTCATCCCCTTCTTCGCGAGGGATTTCGAGCGGTTCGCAAAGCTCGGACGAATTGTTCGTAATGTTCGATTCCATGTCGGGCTGGCCGATGACGACGTCGGCCGGCATTGCGTTGGATGTTGGAATGCTGTTGAAAATCAGAATGCGGTTAAAGCCCAGATCGGCAACCAATAACTTCCCGTCGCTCACGGTTACCGAAACCGGGTCAAGCATCCCGGTCGCCGTGGGTTCTACATTCGACTGCGTCAAGTCGGGCTCGGGTCGGGTATCGAAATCCGGCTGCCCGAGGACAATATCGGGCGAGGCGCCGGTCGCTGTCGGAACCGAGTTGTAGATCAGGATGCGCGAGTTCTGCGTATCGGCGACAAAGAACTTGCCCCCGTCAAACCAAACGCCCTGTGGCCCACGCATCTCAGTCGCTGAGGTGCCTGGCGCGTTATTGATGGCGTCGGCCTGCCCGATAACGACGTCGGGCGCCGCGCCGTTCGCGGTCGGAATGCTGTGCCAAATCAAGACGCGATTGTTGTCGGTATCCGCCACGGCGATTCGTACGCCGTCCGTCGCCACGCCGGTGGGGTTCTGCATGCCGTTTTCGACATTCGGGGTGAAGGTGTCGAAATCCGGCTGGCCCAACACAACGTCGGGGAGCCCGACGCAAGCCGGGCAAACTGTACCTTGCGGCAGCTCATCATCGGGCTTGGGGACGAAACTACCTACATTGCGGTAGATCAACACGCGGTTGTTCAGCGGCAGCGAACCGACTCGATTGCCATCGGCGATCAAGAGAATATCGCCGCCATAGGCCACGCCCCCTACCCCGCCGATCGTCTCGCGCGACGACAACGGCGCCTGTCGCGTAAAAAAGGGCTGTCCGATGGCAAGCCGAGCCGCTTGGTTGTCGACCCATTTACGTTCGGCCCGCAAGCCGCTGACAGCGAGCATCATTACCGCCGTCGCCAACAAACCGGCGATCAGCGTCGACTGGTTAGCGGCAAGCGGTCTTCCGTATCCCTGAGGCATTGCCTCAAGCCCCCCTTACTTCTCCACCGTCAATCGCGGTGCTGGTTCCCGAGATATAGGCCGCTCGTTCCGAACAAAGAAACGCCACCAAAGGGCCGAACTCTTCGGGCTGCCCGACGCGTCCCAGCGGAATCGACGCTCCCATACGATCGATGACCTCGTCGCGCGTAATCCCCTGTTGCTCGGCACGGATAGCGGCGACGTTCAGCAGCCGATCGGTCGCGGTGGCGCCGGGGCAGACGTTGTTAAACAAGACGTTATCCGACCCGTATTCCCGGACCAGTGACTTTAGCAGACCCACAACCGACGCACGGATTGCGTTCGAGAGAATCAACCCATCAATAGACTGTTTCACTGAGATCGACGTGATTGTTACGATCCGTCCCCAACGTTGGTTACGCATGGCCGGAAGAACTTCGCGGATCATGTGCAGCGTCGACATGAAGCTGAGCTCGAATGCCTGCCGCCAGTCGTCGAGCGAGAAATCCTCGAAACCGCCGGCGGGTGGGCCGCCGGCGTTCGTGACACAGATGTCGATGCCGCCGAACTCCTCGCGGATCTTGTTGAGAAACGCCGTGACGGCGTCGAAATCGGTGACGTCCAGCGAACCTTCGAGCACGTCAACGCCCCAGCGGTCGCGGATCTGTGCCGCGGTTTCGGCCAGCGTCTCGCCGTCGCGCGCGCACAGGGCCAGCCGAACGCCGTCGGCTGCGAGGGCTTCGGCGACCGAGCGGCCCAGACCCTTGCTGGAGGCCGCCACGAACGCTACCCGACCTTTAATTCCCAGCTCCATCCATGTACCTTCGTGAGGTTCCGGGTTGACGCCGCGTAGGCGTCGCCCGGCCGCGAGCGGCAGGAAGACCCAAACTCCACTGAGTTTACTACGTTATGAGCCCTCCGAAGGGGTTCGCAAGTATGCATCGTCACCAGACAGCCAGTCACCGCGCTGGGGCTGAAACGTGTCGAGCGCGACCGAATCTTCGAGAGCAACCACCTTGTGCGGCTCATGCGAAGGGATTTCGATAATGTCCCCGGCCGAGGCGACGATTTCCTTGTCGTCGAAGATGAAGCGAAGCTTGCCTTCGAGCACCTGGCTGACTTGCTCGTTTTCATGGTGGTGCCGAGGAACGACGCCTCCCTCTTTGATGTAAATGCGGGCAATCGTCATCCGTTCGCTATGCACGGCGCGGCGAGCGATCAGCGGCCCCATCTGCTCGTGCGCGACCGTCTCCCAATTGTGAACTTTCATCTCGAACTCCTCGAATCGCCGCTGTTGGTTGAGTCGCTTCCTCTGCTCCAAGATGCAGAAAATGCATCGGTTGATCTAGAAACGAGAACCTCCAACCCGTCAGAACATTATAGTCGGGAGCCGACGTGCCCTGCGAGCAACCTGCTAAAATAGGCGTGATTTCAACCGACGGGGGAAAAGTATGCCTTACTCGGCGACATCCTTGCTGACCGCGATGGTAGTGCTGCTGTTCGTAACGGGAATGCCCGGACCGCTGCGGGCCGCGGACACCGACATTGCGGAGATCATGATCGAGCCCACCTCGATCGCTCTTTTCGAGGCCGACAAGGGACACGGTGTTCTGGTCACCGGGGTCAAAAAGGACGGCGGGAAGATAGACCTCACCGGCGAAGCCAAGCTCGAAGCCGGCGGTGAAAATGTGCGGATCGGCGAGGACGGATTGATTTACGGCACGTCCGAGGGCGGGGCGGGGGTGACCGTCAGCGTCGCCGGGCATTCGGCCGAGCTCAGCGTGACCGTCCATGACCTGAGCCAAGAGCGCCCCGTGACCTTCGTGCGGGACGTCATGCCGGTTCTCAATAAGGTCGGTTGCACGGCCGGAGCCTGCCACGGCTCGGCGAAAGGCAAGAACGGCTTCAAGCTGTCGCTGCGTGGGTATGACCCCAAATTCGACTACGATGCTCTGCTCTATGAAGTTTCCGGGCGCCGCGTCAATCGCGCCGCGCCGGCCGACAGCTTGATGGTCGCCAAGCCGACGCAAGCGGTTCCCCATCAGGGCGGCTACGTATTGGCTGACGAGGGGTACAAGAAAACCATTCTCGACTGGATTTCGAAGGGCGCCCCGTTCGGTGACAGCAAAAAGGACGGTGTGGTCAAGCTCGAAGTGCTCCCGAAGGAAATTTTCATGGAGCGCCCCGGGATGAGGCAGCAAGTGCTGGTGACGGCGCACTACGGAGACGGCACGGTGCGCGACGTCACGCGAGAGGCTTCGATCAAAAGTAATGTAGAGACCGTAGCGGCGGTCGGCGAAGGCGCCGATCACGCCCCGACCGCGGTGCGGCCCGGCCCGGCGGCGCTTTCCGCGGGCCAGGCACTGGTCGCCGAGCGGATCGGCGAAGCAGCCCTGCAAGTGCGCTATGAAGGGAAGTTTGTCACTGTTCCAATCACGGTGCTGAATCCCGAACCGGGTTTCGCCTGGACGAACCCGCCGCAATACAACTTCATCGACGAGCAGATCGACGCCAAGCTCGAACGGCTCAAGATCGAGCCCGCGCCGCTCGCTGATGACGCGACGTTCCTGCGGCGTGTCTACTTAGACTTGAACGGTGTTCCCCCGACGCCCGATCAAGCGCGCGCGTTTCTCGAAGACCCCGAGACATCCCGCCTCAAGCGTCAGCGGCTGATCGACGAGTTAATCAAGCGCAAGGAGTTCGTCGACCATTGGGCCCACAAGTGGGGCGACCTGCTGCAGAGCAACCGCAAGTATCTGGGGGAAAAGGGCACTTGGGCGTTCAGGCAGTGGATTCGTGATTCGATCGCGGCCAACAAGCCCTACGACGAGATGGTGCGCGAGCTGATTACTTCAGTCGGAAGCACCTACCAAAATCCGGCGGCAAACTTCTTCCGCGTCAACGACGACCCCAAGGCCGCACTTGAGACGACGACGCAAATCTTCATGGGCGTGCGCATGGTCTGCGCCAATTGCCACGACCACCCCTTCGAGCGCTGGACACAAAACCAGTACTACGAACTAGCGGCTTTCTTCGCCGCCGTGGGCATCAAGCCGGGTTTTGACGACGACGAGCAAATCGTCTACGTCAAACGCGACGACGACCGTATCAAATATCCCACCAACGGCCAATACGCCGACCCGAAATACCTCGTTGCGGCCGCCGGAGCGCCTCCGATTCCCGACGAGGGCGATCGCCGAGAAGCATTGGCCGCCTGGTTGACGTCGGACAAGAATCCGTTCTTCTCTCGAGCGATCACGAATCGGCTGTGGAGTTACTTCATGGGCCGCGGTATCATCGACCCGGTGGATGATGTTCGGGCTTCGAATCCCCCGGTGAACGAGGCGCTGCTGGCCGCCTTGGCCGACGATTTCATCAAGAGCGGGTATGATCTGCAGCACGTCATTCGCACGATCGCAAACTCGCGCGCCTACCAGGCTTCGATCACGACGAATAAGTGGAATGAAACCGACCAGACGAACTTCTCGCACTTCAAACCGCGCAGACTGCCGGCGGAGACGATGCTCGACGCCATCGCCGTAGCGACCGGTTCGCAACTCGAGTTCGAAGGCGTACCGAAGGGCTTTCGAGCGCAAGAGCTGCCCGACTCCTTCGTAGGCAAGGGCGGATTTCTCGACGTTTTCGGACGCCCGCAGCGTGAGTCGCCTTGCGAGTGCGAGCGCAGGGACAACGTCAGCCTTTCGCACGCGATGAACCTCGTCAACGGCCCCACGCTGGCCGAGACCATTGCGGACCCCGAAGGACGCGTCGCGACCGCCATTCTCGCGGGCAAGTCGAGCAAAGACCTGGTCGAGGAGTTGTATCTAGCGACCTACGGCCGTTTCCCGACGCCGACGGAATACGACTCGGCGCTGACCTACATCGACAAAGGCCCCAGCCGCGCCTCGCGCGCTCAGGATTTGCTTTGGGCGCTGGTCAACAGCAACGCTTTCCTGTTTAACCGGTAAGGGTGGTGGTGCCGGCAACGGTCCACCGCGGACGACGTCCACCTTTGCCATCTTCTTAAATGCGCCGCCCAAGCGCCCGACAGAGGCGTGGACGGAAGTCCACGCTCAGGCACGAACCTCTAAAGGAGTTTGATTCGGACCTGGAACGTGGCAGGCGTGGACTTCGCCCACGCCTCCGCTTCGAGTACTCGCAATGCGGTCCGATGGTCGGCTATCCACTGTGACCGGTCCGCGGCAGCTTTAGGGCCAATAGAAACCCCGCTAGCGGCAACAGCGCCAAGACCCGAAACACCGGCTCGATTCCCACGCGGTCGGCGAACCAACCCAGCACCGGTCCGCAGAAAACTCCCGCCACGCCCCAGGCAAAGCCCATCATCAGGGCGCTCACCGTCGCGCCTTGCGAGGGAACCAAGTCCTGAGCCATCACGACGATGACGGGAATCGTGAGCAGCAGGAATGTCGCCCCGATATAGAGCCACAGGATCGACTGCCATCCCGTAGTCTCGACAAACAGGGCCAAGAACGGCGCCGCGGCGATCATCGAAAACACCACGACTCGACGTCCGCCCACGTGGTCGGACAGGCTGCCACCGAGGAACGATCCCGTGGCGGCACTGAGAAAGAACACCGTCAATCCCAGACTCGCTTGCTGAAACGAGAAACCACGCTCGGTATAGAGGTAGAGCGTCAAGAACTGTGCCATGCCCACCTGCACCACCGACCGCAGCACGACGAGCGAGTAATGCAGTGACAGCGGTTTCCAGTACTGCTTTAAGAGCCCGTAGTCGACCCCGCTCGAGGACGCGCCTTCGGTCACCCGTTGCGGCAGCTTCCAAAGCAAGATTCCAGCGACGATGAACCCGGGGATCGCCGTCCAGCTCAATGACATGGTGCCGAACTGCTCGACGATCATCGAAAAGTAGGTCGGCCCCAGCGACAGTCCGACGGTCCCCGAGGTAATGAAGATCCCGACAGACCGGCCCCTACGCGATCCGCCCGCGACCGAGGCTTCCTTCGTACTCAGCGGATGGAACGCCGCCACCGCGATTCCCCCAAGAAAGACCAGTCCCAGCAAAGAGGGAAAGCCGGTCGCCCAAAACAGGCTCGACAAAAACAACCCCGCCACAGCCGGGCTCAACGCGGTGAACAGACGGCTGTGGACTCGGTCGGCCAGCAGTCCGAAAGGCAGCTGCAAGACCGACGACGAGAACATGAACGTGCCCCCCACTATGCCGGCCTGCGCAAACGAGAGGGCGAAGCGCTCGACCAACAGGGGTTGCAGCGTGCCCGTAACACTCGAATAGAGATCAACACTCCAATGGCCGAGCGAAAGCAGCGCCAAGCGACCGCGAGCAAGTGGGGCGGGCATCGAGCGGGCTACCGGCGCGGGCTCGACCACGGGCGCGGGCGGCGTTACGACGAGAGCTTCCGGTGCGGCCGTAGTCTTCATTTCGAAATTTACACGCGGATCCCGCGACGAACCTCGGACGTAGGCTACGCCGGAGGAACACCTGTCCCGGTTTCGGCGAAACCGGCCAAACGACGAGTGGGACAAGACTGGAGGGAAACAAGCGAGGCCGGTGATCGGGTGAGCTCCACCCCGGCCTGATTCCCGAAGGCTGGTCCTCATGATACTGACAATTCCACCGCCCACGAAATTCGTCGCGAGCGCGACACCCAACAACAGCGTCTCGAAGTGGTGCCCGCGTCCAGGCGGGCCGTGTTGCCGGTCATCACGATACGTCCTAAGTCCGCGCTTTCAATTATTCCCGTGTCGATTAAGAACGCCCATTTCGCGGTCGAAACGTTTGTTGACGGCGCACTGAGCGCCGAGAAGCTGTCCTGGCAGTGGCGATATGGGCCGAATCTTTTCGAAAACCGCGGATCGCAACTTGCGAATCGGCTTGGCGTTGACCCTGGGTCTCGTTGTCGGCGGCGTTTCACTGTTGGCGCACCTGGGCAGCCCCGAGTCGACCGACGCCGGATACCAGCCGAAACAGCCGGTCCGGTTTTCGCACAAACTCCACGCCGGCAACCTCGGCATGGACTGCCGCTACTGTCATTCCACCGTGGAACGCGCAGCCCATGCGGCCGTCCCGACAACCGATACGTGTATGAATTGCCACCAGCGGGTTCGCAAACGGAGCGAGCTGTTGACCAAGGTTCGTGAGAGCTTCGCGGCGGACAAGCCGATTCCTTGGGTGCGCGTTCACAAAGTTCCCGAATACGCCTATTTCAACCACCAAGCGCATCTCACGGCCGGAGTGAGTTGCGTGAGTTGTCACGGGCGGATCGACCAAATGAAGGAAGTGCGGCAGGTGGCGCCGCTGAGCATGGGCTGGTGCCTGGACTGCCACCGCAACCCCGCTCCGCACTTGCGTCCGCGCGAATACCTGACCCAACTCGACTGGCAGCCGCCACGGGACGCCGCTGAAATCGGCCGCGAAATCATGGCGGCGAACTCCATTCGGCCGCCACAACACTGCTCGGGATGTCACCGATGAGTCAAGAACCGAAGTCGCTCAGCGGGCGGACCTATTGGCGCAGCCTCGATCAGCTCGCCGATCGAGATGATTTCCGTCGCTGGTTGCATCGTGAGTTTCCCGAAAACGCCGAGGAGCTTTCGGCGCCGTCGCGGCGATCGATGCTGAAGTTGATGGCGGCGTCGTTCGGGTTGGCGGGTTTGACGGCCTGCCGTCGACCGGTGGAACACATTATGCCCTTCAGCCGCGGCGTCGAGGACGTCATCCCCGGCAAGGCGGTCTATTACGCGACGAGCACGACGCGGGGGGGCGTTTCGACCGGGTTGCTGGTGGAATCAAACGACGGTCGCCCAACCAAGATCGAAGGCAACCCGAAACATCCGTCGAGTTTCGGGGCGGCTTCCGCCTTCGATCAGGCAACGGTATTAGGCCTCTATGATCCCGACCGCTCGAAAGCCGTGCTGCACGACGGCGGGCCGTCGAATTGGGACGAATTCGAAGCGTTCACGAGAAGTCATTTCGGCTCGCAAGGAGACGGCGACGGGCTGTGGTTCTTAAGCGAAACGATGCAATCGCCCACGATGCAGGGCCTGCGGGACGAGGCACTGCGAACGTTCCCGAAGGCTCGCTGGGTCGAATACGAACCGTTGGTTTCGGGCGAACCCACAGCCGGGGCGTGGATCGCCTTCGGCCGTCCGGCCGCCGCGCGGCATCACTTTGGCAAAGCCGACGTCATTGTCTCGCTCGACTGCGACTTTCTCGGACAGGACTCCGAGACAACCATTCCGGTGCGGGAGTTTTCCCGCCGCCGCCGTGTCGCCTCCGAAACCGACTCGATGAACCGGCTCTACGCCGCCGAGGCGCAATACACGATGACAGGTGCGATGGCGGACCATCGGCTGCGGGTGAGGGTGGGCGACACCGCCGCGCTCGCTGTCGCCTTGGCTCGCGAACTGAAGCTGCTGCCGGCCGAGTTGAAAATCCTCAACAACCCGGTTTCGAAGCAAGACAAGTGGGTCGCCGCGGTCGCGCGGGATCTCGAGCTTCTCGGAGGCCGAAGCCTGGTCGTCGCGGGCCCTCGGCAGCCGGCGGCCGTGCACGCGCTGGTTTATTGGATCAACGAGGCGCTCGACAATGTTGGCCAAACAGTGAGCTACACCGACCCGGTCGGCGACATCGGCGGGCCGCGAGGCATTGCGGAATTGACAAAGACAATGGCCGGCGGCGAGGTCGAGACGCTGGTCATGCTGGGCGGTAACCCGGCCCACGACGCCCCGGCGGACTTGCAGTTCGCCGAGCGCCTGGACAAGGTTCCTGTCAGCATCCACTTGGGAAGCGACGTCAGCGAGACGGCGGCGCTCGCGACCTGGCATCTGCCTCGCGCGCACGATCTCGAAGCCTGGGGCGACGGGCGGGCGCATGACGGCACGGTTACGTTCCAACAACCGTTGATCGCACCGCTTTACGGCGGCAGGTCGGCGATCGAAGTTCTCGCCGTCGTGTCGGGGCACAAGGACCGCAAAGGCTACGACCTTGTTCGCAACCATTGGTTAGCGACGTGGGGTGGCCCTGCCGGGGGAAACAGCACGGAGCAGGCGGAAACAGCGGAGGCAACGGAAAAAGATTGGCGGCGCTGCCTGCACGACGGGCTGTTGGCTGACTCGGCTCGACCGGTTATAAAGGTTTCGATCGATCCCGCGGCGGTGAAGCAGGCCGTGAGCACATTGGAGCCTCCGGAGCCCGACCGGCTTGAGGTCGCCTTCTACGCCGATTCATGCGTCTGGGACGGGCGTTTCGCCAACAACGGCTGGCTCCAGGAAGCCCCCGACCCAATGACGAAACTCACCTGGGACAACGCGGCGCTCGTAAGCCCCGCGACCGCCGAGTCGCTGGGCGTCGAGACGGGCGACGTGGTCGCCATCGAAGTCGCAGGCGCGGCAGTCGAGATGCCTGTGTGGGTCCAGCCGGGGCATGCCGACAACGCAATCTCGTTGGCGCTCGGCTACGGACGTACGCGGGCTGGGCGAGTCGGAAACGGCGTCGGGCACAACGCCTACCCGATTCGCACCTCGGCCGGAATGGGCTTCTGCTCGGGCGCGAGCATCCGCAAGACCGGCCGGCGTCATGTCTTCGCCTCGACCCAAGAGCATCACAGCATGGAAGGCCGTCCGCTGGTCCGCGAGGCGACGCTCGGCGAGTATGGCCGGCATCCCGAGTTCGCCAAGGAAGCGGTCGAGCACCCGCCCTTGCTTTCGCTTTACGAAGAACACTCCTACGACGAGGGCTATCAGTGGGGCATGTCGATTGATCTGAATTCCTGCATTGGTTGCAACGGCTGCCTCGTCGCCTGCCAATCGGAAAACAACATCCCGGTTGTCGGCAAACAGGAAGTGCTCAACGGTCGCGAGATGCACTGGATTCGCCTGGACCGCTATTACACCGGCGACCCGGAGGAACCCGAAGCCGTTTCGCAGCCGGTCAATTGCCAACAATGCGAAAACGCCCCTTGTGAAAATGTCTGCCCGGTGCAGGCCACCGTGCACAGCCCCGAAGGCCTTAACGACATGACCTACAACCGCTGCGTAGGGACGCGGTATTGCGCCAACAACTGCCCCTACAAGGTTAGGCGTTTCAATTACCTCGACTTTCACGCGGGCATCGAAGAAAGCGAAAAGGCGGTCTTCAACCCCAATGTCACCGTGCGCGTACGCGGCGTGATGGAAAAGTGCACCTACTGCGTGCAGCGCATCCAAGAAAAGAAAATCGCCGCCCGCGCCGAGGGCCGCGAGGTCGCCGACGGCGAAATCAAGACGGCTTGCCAACAAACCTGCCCGGCGGAAGCGATTGTCTTCGGGAACATCAATGACCCGGAAAGCCGCGTCGCCAAGCTGAAGCAACAAAACCGCGATTACGCGCTGCTGGGCGAGTTGAATACGAAACCGCGCACGACTTTCCTGGCGAAGCTGCGAAACCCCAACCCGGAGTTGACCTAGGCGATGGCCGACCTTGCCCTCAACCCGCTAGCCCAAGTGAGCCCGCCTCTGATCGAGGGAGCGCCCACGCGCGCCGAGATCACCAACACGGTCGCGGGCGTGGCCGAAAACAAGACCCCGCGCAATTGGTACATCGCGATTTCGATCTCGGGCGCGATGACGTTGATGTTGATCGCAATGCTGAGCTACGAAGTCTCCACCGGCGTCGGCGTGTGGGGCAACAACTCGCCGGTATATTGGGGCTGGCCGATTACCAACTTCGTTTTCTGGGTCGGCATCGGTCACGCCGGCACGCTGATCTCGGCCATTCTCTTTCTGTTTCGGCAGCGCTGGCGGACCTCGATTAACCGCTTTGCCGAGGCGATGACGTTGTTCGCCGTTTGTTGCGCCGGTATCTTTCCGGTGTTCCATGTGGGGCGTGTTTGGCGGGCATATTGGCTTTTACCCCTTCCCAACAGCATGGACATGTGGCCGAACTTCCGCAGCCCCTTGCTGTGGGACGTGTTTGCCGTCAGCACCTATGCCATGGTTTCGGCGCTGTTCTGGTACGTCGGGTTGATTCCCGACTTGGCGACGATGCGCGACCGCGCCAAGACGTTCTGGAAGCAGCGCGTCTTCGGGTTCTTCAGCCTAGGCTGGCGCGGGTCGAACCGCCACTGGCGCCATTACGAGAAAGCCTACTTGTTGCTGGCCGGCCTTTCGACGCCGTTGGTGTTGTCGGTCCACAGCATTGTGAGCTTCGACTTCGCGGTGTCGGTAATTCCCGGCTGGCACACGACGATCTTTCCGCCCTACTTCGTCGCCGGAGCGGTCTTTTCCGGGTTCGCCATGGTCGTCACTCTGTTGATCATCGTGCGCTGGGTCTTCAGCCTGCAGCACCTGATTACGATGGACCACTTCGAAAAGATGAACAAGATCATCGTGGCCACCGGAACGATCGTCGGCTACGCCTACGGAGTCGAGTTTTTCATGGCTTGGTATTCGGGCAACCCCTACGAGCAGTTCGTGTTCCTGAACCGCGCTATGGGGCCCTATGCCTGGGCCTATTGGACGATGATTTCGTGCAATGTTCTGTTCCCGCAGCTTTTCTGGTTCAAGCGGATTCGACGGAGCATTCCGATCATGTTCGCGATCTCGATCGTCGTGAACATTGGCATGTGGTTCGAGCGGTTCGTGATCATCTCGACTTCGCTGCACCGTGACTTCCTGCCGTCGAGTTGGGGCTATTTCACGCCGACGATGATTGACGTTCTGACGTTCGCCGGCACGTTCGGGTTGTTCCTTACGTTGATTCTGCTGTTCGTTCGCTTCGTGCCGATCATCGCGATTTCGGAGGTCAAGGGCGCCTTGGAAGGTGAAGTTCCCGCCGGGCAGGAGAGTAAGGCATGAGCACGGTCGAGAACTCCCTCGAAACCCCCGCCGTCGAGAATCCGTTCGTTGCAACGCCCTTCACCGACGTCGGCGCTGAAGTGCAGCAGGAGACGGTTGATCCGCCGCCGCCGATTTACGCCGCTATGGCCGGGTTCGCCGAACCCGACGCACTACTGGCGGCGGTTCGGGAAGTACGCGCTCGCGGCTATACGCAATTCGACACTCTGACGCCCTTTCCGGTTCACGGTATGGATGAAGCGATGGGGCTGGGCCGCTCGCGGCTGGGGTGGTTGGTGCTGGCGCTGGGGGCGACGGGAGCGGGCAGCGCTCTGCTGCTGCAGTGGTGGACCGGCGCCGTCGACTATCCACTCGTCGTCGGCGGCAAGCCCTTCTTCGCCATCGAGTTCGCGGTTCCGGTGACGTTCGAGCTGCTGGTGTTGTTCGCGGCGTTCGCGGCGGTGTTCGGGATGCTCGCTTGGAACGGGTTGCCGCGGCTCGACCACCCGGTTTTCGACTACGGCGCTTTCCGAGGCGTCACCGACGACCGTTTCGTGTTGGTGATCGAGAGAAACGACGATTGCTTCGACGAGAAAGCGACGCCCGAGCTGCTTAGGGACTTGGGCGGCCGGGATGTGGAGTTGGTGGAGACATGAAGGAGATGGGCGAGCGAATGCGATTGGGCAGGCCTGGAGACCTGCCCCACTTGGCGTTGCCGGTGATCCTGGTCGCGGTTCTGGGTGCTTGCGGCGGCGTCAAGCGCTCGACGCCGGTCGAGGTTTTCGCCGACATGGATCATCAGTTGAACTACCAGCCGCAAGAGGGCAGCACGTTCTTCCTCGACGGCCGCGCCTCCCGCCCCCCGGTGGCGGGAACCGTTTCCTGGGGCGGTCTCAAGGAGGACGACGCCTTCTACAGGGGCATCGTCGACGGGCACTACGTGGGTCGCAATCCCTTGCCGCTCAACAAAGCACTTCTCAAGCGCGGGCGGGAACGCTTCAACATCTATTGTTCGCCCTGCCATGATCGAGCGGGCACGGGCCGCGGCGTGGTTGCGATGCGGGCGGCGTGGATCGCCACGGATTTAACCGAACCCCGGATTCAAGAGTTCTCCGACGGCGAACTGTTCCATATCGCATCGCACGGAAAACGCTCCATGCCGGGCTATCGTTTTCAAATACCCGTGCATGATCGCTGGGCCGTCGTGGGCTACGTTCGCGCCCTGCAAAGAGCCGTCAACGGCACCCGCGACGACGTGCCGCCGCAATTGCGCGAACGCATTCGCCCGGCCGAAGCGCAGGAGCCCGGCATGATGCGGCCCGCCGAGAACACCGATACGGGCGGCGAAGAGACAACCGCGCCGACCAAGGAAGTGCTCTAGGACTGCGATGAACCAACCGACCCCAACTGTGAATCCAGAGTCCCTCCGGCTCGACGACGCGCTATGGAGGCGGGGCCGAGCGGTGATCCTCGCGATCGGTGCGGTGGCGTGGGGCGCGTCGCTGGGCGGGTACGCGACGGACGCGGAACGCTTCGCATTTTCCTATCTCGTCGCGTTCGTCTTCTTTGTCTCGGCGGCGCTGGGGGCAATGTTCTTCGTGATGGTACAGCACATCACAGGCTCCACCTGGAGCGTGACGATGCGACGCTTGATGGAAAACGTGATGTCGACGATCGCGCCGGCGGCGGTGCTGTTCATCCCCGTGGCGTTCGGCCTGCATGAACTCTATCACTGGACGCACGCCGAGGCGGTGGCGAAAGACGCCCTGCTACAAGGCAAGCAACCGTACTTGAACGAGCCGTTTTTCTACCTGCGGACGGCGATCTACTTCGGCGTTTGGACCCTGTTCGCCCGCAAGTTGATCGGTCATTCCGAAGCCCAGGACACGACGAAAGACGTCGAACACACCTGGTCGGCGAGGCGCTGGAGCGCGCCCGGCTTGTTAGTGGTGTTTCTGACCGCGACCTTCGCGTCGTTTGACTGGCTGATGTCGCTAGACCCGCATTGGTACTCGACGATCTTCGGCATCTATTTCTACTCCGGAGCCGCACTGGCGTTCATCGCGGCGATCATTCTGATCGCGCTCGGGCTGCGCCGCCTGGGCGTTCTGCGGGAAGCCATTCACGCCGAGCACTATCACGATCTCGGGAAATGGCTCTTCGCGCTGACAGTGTTTTGGAGCTACATCGCTTTCTCGCAATACATGCTCATTTGGTACGGCAATATTCCCGAGGAACGATCTGGTTTCGGCATCGCATGGCAGAAGGGTGGCTGCCGCTGACGCAGCTTCTCGTCTTCGGGCATTTCTTGTTCCCCTTCTTGCTGCTGCTGCCGCGCGCGGCGAAACGAAATACGGCCTGGCTGGCCGGAATGGCGACCTGGATGTTGGCGATGCATTACGCCGACTTGTATTGGATCGTAATGCCGACGCTCGACCCGCACGGCGCGCACTTTCATTGGCTGGATCTAACGACGCTCGCCGCCGTGGGCAGCGTCTTCGCATGCGCCTTTTGGTCGCGGCTGCGGGGGCGTGTCTTGACGCCCGTAGGCGATCCGCGCTTCGAGCGCTCACTGGGGTTCAAGAATGCCTAAGCCCATTGCACCTGGCGATATAGCCTCCGCGGTGGACGAGCATAACGCGCCTCCCGACCCATCGCCGCCGCTCATTCACCCGACGGCGGACGATAAGAGCCTTCGGGAACGGATTGTGTCAACGGCAACGTCCACAACAACACCGGCAGCGGCGGACATAGGGTACGACCGCACCGAGCCTCGCATGAGCGCCGTCGGGCTTTGGGGGCTGGCGATCATCGTGGTTCTGATTGGCGTTATCGCCGGAGTGCAGGCTGTATTCGACCGGGTATACGAAAGACAGGTCTATCGGCGCGTTCTCGATCCGGTCGCCGAGACCTTAATCGATGTGCGCTCGCGAGAGCGGAACCGGCTGCACTCCTATCAATATCTCGATGCCGCCGGCCAATCGGTTCGCCTCCCGATTGACCGTGCCATGGAACTCATCTCGGCGGAGGCGGCCGAGGGCCGGTTTCCCTATTCGACCAGCCCGGTGCCGGTGAAAATTGAAGCGGACGCGGAAGGGGCCGTATCGGGAGAAGAGAATCGTGCCGCTGCGGCGAAGCCCTAAACCGAGCCCCGAGAGTATGGGGCATGAGATCGAGCGCCCGGGAACCGCGGAGCGGCACCAGGAATATAGCCTAGGGTGGAGCCGTTAGGCGGAACCCTGGGTAAGCGCGTAAGGAAGTTAAGCCCTGAAAGGGCGGCAGGAAATCATGGCACAAACGCCGTACCGAATCTGGGATCCCGTCGCACGATCGCCGCAGGCCCGCACTACCTCACCCACGGAACCGATTCGTCCCAGGTTGTTCGCCTATCTCACCGAGCCCGCGCGCCGGCTCGCGGCCGCCGCGATGTTGCTGTTCGCAACCGTCCTTCCGGCCGCTTCCGAGCTTCCCACTGAACTCGAAAACGTCGGCATCGAGGAACGCATCGGCGAATCGGTCGATCTCGACATGACCTTCCTCGACGAAAGCTCGCGGCCCGTGCGCCTCGGTGACTTCTTCGCGACTGGGCGGCCCCTGATCGTCAACCTCGTCTACTACGCCTGCCCGATGCTGTGCAACTTGACGCTGCGCGGACAGACCAACAGTCTGCGCGAAATCCCATGGACGCCCGGTGATGAATTCGAGGTTGTCACCATCAGCATCGACCCGCGCGAAATGCCGGCCCTTGCGCGCGAGAAGAAACAGGCCTATCTGGCTGCTTACGGGCGGCCCGCGCCGGGTTGGCATTTCCTGAGCGACTACGACGGCAACGTCGCGCGGCTGGCGAACCAGTTGGGCTTTCGGTACAAATTCAACGAAGCCCGCCAAGAGTGGGCTCACACCGCGGCGATCTTCATCCTCACTCCCGCCGGAAAGATCTCGCGCTACCTCTACGGCATTGACTACGACCCGCGGGACGTGCGTCTTGCGCTGACCGAAGCCGCCGAATCCAAGTTCGCGTTCAGCCCGGTCGATCGGCTGCTGCTGTTCTGCTTTTACTACGACCCCGATGCCCGTTCCTATGTTCCTTTCGCGATGAACTTCATGCGTGCATCGGGAGCGCTGACGGTCTTCGTACTGGGGGTCGTCATGGTGCGGCTTTGGCGACGGGAAAAAGCCTCGGCGACAGGCTTGGCGGGTGTGGGGTGACGTGGCTTCGCTCCATCATGATGCCGCCCGAGGCGTCGGAATACGCGGGGCAGGTTGACGACACCTACATGCTGATTTTTTGGATCAGCGTCTTCTTCTTCTTTCTCGTTACCGGTCTGACCGCCTACTTCGCGCTGCGCTATCGCCGCCGCCGCGGCAACGACGGACCGACGCCCGATATCCGTCACAACATGAAACTCGAAACGGCCTGGACGTTGCTTCCTATGATCCCGCTGGGCATCATCTTCTGGACCGGCTTTCACGGCTTTATGGACGCCCGCGTCAGCCCCGGCAACGCCCTTGAGATCAAGGTCATGGCGAAGAAGTGGCTGTGGGCTTTCGAATACCCCGACGGCACCCGCGCCATCAACGAGATTCACGTCCCCGCCGGGCGGCCGATTCGGATGGTGATGATCTCCGAAGACGTCATTCACAGCTTTTTCCTGCCGACCTTCCGCGTCAAGCAGGACGTGTTGCCGAACCGCTACACCGAACTGTGGTTCCAGGCGGAGGACATCGGCGAACGCGTCCTTTTCTGTACCGAGTATTGCGGCAAGGGACATTCCGACATGCTCGGGAAGGTCACCGTCGACACGCCGGCCGATTTTGACGAGTGGCTCGCCACCGGGGGCGACCTGGGTAAGGACCTGCCGCCCCACGAATTCGGAAAGATTCTCTACCGCATTCGCGGCTGCAACACCTGCCATGCGCTCGACAAGAGGGTCATCGAGGGACCCGGCTTCGAAGGCACCTGGGGAACCGAGCGAAAGCTGAAAGACGGCACGACCGTGACGATGGATGAGAATTACATCCTCGAGTCGCTGATGAAGCCGCAGGCGAAGATCGTCGCCGGATTCCCCGCTACCATGCCGACTTTTCAGGGCCTGCTGCGCGAGCGTGAAATCAACGCCTTGATCGCCTTGATCCGCGGACCCGAGGCCGCGGCTACGGAAAGTCAAGACGGGCGGCAGGATGATCCCCCCGACCACGAAGAGGGCGGAGACAAGCCGACACCGAGCGGGGCCGAGTAGCACACCGCTCGACGAGTTCACAACCATGTCACGTGCGACCCCAGACACGCTCGACACCGCGGCCGGCGGCGGCGAGCTGCAATCACCGGCCGAGGTCGCCGGGCCTCCGCCCGACTCGCCGGGCGCGCCGGAACCGAACTACCTTACTGCCGAACGCGGGCTGTGGTCTTGGCTGACGACTGTCGACCATAAGCGGATCGGGGTGCTCTACACCATCTCAATCTTGACCATGTTCTTTCTCGGCGGGATGTTCGCCATCCTACTGCGCCTCGAGTTGCTTACGCCCGGGCCGACCATCATGAGCGCCGACTCCTATAACAAGGCATTCACTCTGCACGGCGCGATCATGACGTTTCTCGTGCTGGTGCCGTCGATCCCGGCCATGTTGGGGAATTTCGTTCTGCCCCTGATGCTGGGCGCGAAAGACGTCGCCTTCCCGCGCATGAACCTCGCAAGTTGGTACTGCTACATCGTCGGGGCGGTTGTCATGATGGCCTCGCTGATCTACGGCGGAATCGACACCGGCTGGACGCTCTACGCGCCCTATAGCACAGAAACTTCGGGCGGCGTCGGGTTGGTGCTCACGGGGGCCTTCATCCTCGGCTTTTCGTCGATCTTCACGGGCTTGAACTTCATCGCCACGATCCACAAACTGCGCGTGCCGGGAATGGACTGGTTCAAGATGCCGCTGTTCGTTTGGGGGATTTACGCGACCAGCTTGATTCAGGTGCTGGCGACGCCGGTGCTGGGGATCACGCTACTGCTGTTGATGATGGAAAGGCTGCTCGGCATCGGCGTCTTTGACCCGGCGTTGGGCGGCGACCCGGTGCTGTTCCAGCACTTCTTCTGGTTCTATTCGCACCCGGTCGTCTACATCATGATTCTGCCCGCGATGGCGATCATAAGCGAAGTGATTCCGGTCTTCTCGCGCAAGACCATTTTCGGCTACAAGGCCATCGCGTTCTCGAGTATGGCGATCGCCGGCGTCGGCTTCGTGGTGTGGGGGCATCACATGTTTGTCAGCGGACAATCGTCGCTGGCGGCGACCGTGTTTTCGTTCATTACGTTCTTGGTGGCGATTCCCTCGGGGATCAAAGTCTTCAATTGGCTGGCAACGATGTATCGTGGTTCGATTTCCTTTGAAGCCCCGATGCTCTATGCGATTTCGTTCTTGCTGCTGTTCGCCATCGGCGGGCTGACCGGCCTCTTCTTGGGCTCGCTGGCGGTAGACATTCACCTGCATGACACCTACTTCGTCGTGGCGCACTTCCATTACGTGATGATGGGCGGGTCGTTGATGGCCTTTCTTGCCGGGTTGCACTATTGGTGGCCCAAGATGTTCGGGCGCATGTATTCGGAGAAGTGGGCGGCGATTGCATGCGGGTTGATTTTTGTGGGATTCAACGCCACCTTTCTGACGCAGTTTCTGATGGGCAGCCGCGGTATGCCGCGGCGCTATTACAACTACCTCGAAGAGTTCCAGCCGATGCACGTCTTCTCGACCGTCGGATCGTGGTTTGTGTTGGCGGGCTTTCTGGTGATGCTGGGGTACTTGGTTGCCTCGCTGCGCAAGAAAAAGGCCGATGCGCCGGACAACCCCTGGGGCGCGCGGACGCTCGATTGGCAAACCTCGTCGCCGCCGATCGCGCACAATTTCCACCAGACGCCGGCGCTGACGCACGGACCGTATGACTTCTACCCCGAGGAGCAATCCAGATGAGCGATTCGGCCCTCAGCCTGCCCGGCGGCGAAGATCGGCACGAACCGTTTCTGCAACACCACTTCACCGACGCCGAGCAGCAGTTCGACGCCGGGAAGATCGGCATGTGGCTGTTCCTGGTCACCGAGCTGCTGCTCTTCGGCGGACTCTTCGTCGCTTACGGCATCTTGCAGTCGATGCACCCCGAGGCGTTTATCGAAGCGCATCATCACCTCGACCGCACTCTCGGGGCCGTCAATACGATCGTCCTATTGCTCAGCAGCTTCACGATGGTGATGGCGGTTTGGGCCGCGCAAACGGATAAGCGCCGTGCGTTGATCGCTTACTTGACGGCCACGCTCGGCTTCTCCGCCGTCTTTCTCGTCATCAAGTATGTCGAGTATGCCCACAAGTTCCACGACGGTCTGCTGCCCGGAACGTTCTATGCCTTCGAGGGCGGCGTCGTGGCCAACCAGCATATCTTCTTCAGCTTCTATTTCATGATGACCGGCCTGCACGGTATTCACATCCTCGGCGGGATGGCGGCGATGGGTTGGGTGCTTTGGCGGTCGGTGCGCGGAGACTTCTCGAGTCGCTATTTCACACCCGTCGATTTGGTCGGGCTCTATTGGCACCTGGTCGACTTGATTTGGATCTATCTTTTTCCGCTGCTCTATTTGGTCGGGTAGCGTCGCGGGAAAGGGACGGCCATGAAAACCGATTCTCAACACGAACACGTCCATCACGGCGGCCCGAAGATCTACCTTGTGGTCCTAGGCGCACTGATTGCACTCACGGTTATCACCGTCCTAGCCGCCGGCGTGAATTTCGGATCAACCACGACCAACGTGATCATCGCCATGGTGATCGCCTCGATCAAGGCCTCGTTGGTGGCCCTTTTCTTCATGCACTTGCGCTGGGATAAGCCCCTGAACGCAACGATCTTCGTCGGCGGGCTTTGCTTCCTGGGAATCATGCTCACCTTCACCTTCATGGACAATATGACCCGCGTTGAGGTGCGGCCCGAGACACCCTCAATCGACATGAGTGCACCGGCCGAAGAAAATGCGGCAATGGAAGCAAGTCCGCCGGACGAGGAATGACGATATCGGCCGTGCGGTTGGCGAGTGCCGGCGTCATCGCAGCCCTGCTCGATCCCGCCGAAACGTGCTCACCCGCAGCCGCTGCCCGTCCGTGCTGACTGTAATCGCGCCTTCCTTATCCGTACGCAGTACAATGACGCCCTTTTGCTCCATCCTCTCGACGACCGTCGGGTGAGGATGTCGGTACGGGTTGCGGTACCCCGCCGAGATCAACCCAAACCACGGACGCACCTGCTCGAGAAACAGAGGGTGCGTTGACGTCCGGCTGCCGTGGTGGGCGACTTTCAAGACCTGGGTTTCGCCGAGGTTCTTCACGGCTCCATCGAGCAAGGCTGTCTCTCCCTCCTCCTCAACGTCGCCCGTCAATAGAAAGCGGTGGTCACCGAAAGTCGCCGACAAGACCAGCGAGCGGTCATTGCGGCTCAGACTGTTCATGCCGCTTGACGGCCCGAGCACCTCGAACCGAACGCCGTCGAGCGAGCGGCGGTCCCCCCGCCGCAGGGGAACAATCGGCACGCCGTGCTCCGCCGCCGCCTTCCTTACGGAGGAAAACGCCGTGCCAAGGCTGTCTTCAGCCACCCACAGTTCTCCGACACGGAAATTCGCAAGGACCGCCGGCAAACCCCCAACGTGATCGGTATCGAGATGCGACACTGCGACGACATCGATTCGCCGGATCGACCGCGACCACAGATACGGTGAGACGACCTGTTCGCCAATGTCGATGGTCCTGCGCACGGTCCCGCCGTAGTCCGGTGCACCGCCCGTATCGACCAGCATTGTCTTGCCATTCGGCAACGCAAGAAGAAGCGCCTCGCCCTGGCCGACATCGAGGGCCGTCAGCTCCAACCGGCCCGCCGTGAAGCTCGCTGGAAACGGATGAATCAGCAGCACGATCACGACCGCCGCGACGAGGGCGCCGCTCGTGAAGATCCACCTTCGGGACCGTGAAAACGAAAAAGCGAGCAGCAACAACGCCGCGGCAAACAGCATCGAGAGCCAAACAGGCGGGCCGGGCGCCCGCACGTCGAGGAGCAGATACGCGGCGATCGCCTCGACCACCTCGCCGGCCGTTGACGCCGCCCACAGAGCGACCGAAATCAAGCCACGCGACTCGAGCAGCAATCCCACCAACCCGGCCGGCACAGCGATGAACAGCAACGGCACAACGAACAGGTTGGCCAAGACACCGCTCCACGAAACCCGATGGAAATGCACCACAAGCGGCAGCGCGAGACCGACCTGAATCACAAGCGAAACAAGAGCAAGCGCCGCGCACCACGTGACGATCTTCAGCGGCCCGCAGATCGTCCAAGCAAGGACTTTTTTCGGTAGGCCGGTCAGCGCACGTAACGGCGTGAGAATCATCCGCATGGCGACGCGCCGCTGTGCGACGGGCGGGGGTAGGTGAAGGTCCAGGTCCTCATTCCAGATGTCGCGCAAAGCCCTTCGATAGGGTTCGACCGTCATTTCGAGCAGGGGCACGCCGATCCCTGCAATGACTGCGACCGCAAGAAATGACATCTGAAAACCGGCCTCGAACAGCAGATCTGGATCTAATACCAGGAAACAAAACGCGGTACCGGCGACGACGTTCAGCGATCGCCGCCGCCTATAGACCAGCGCTGCGATCATTACGGCTGCGAACATCCAGCCCGCCCTCATGACCGGCACCTTGCTCCCGGCCAGCAGAGCGTAGAAGCTCACGGCCAACAACGCGAGACCGGCTTGCACGAGCGGGGGTGCACCGAGCAACCGCAATAAGAAAATCGCGAGCGCGGCGACCACGCCGACATGCAAACCCGAGATAACGAGCGCGTGGTACGTTCCGGTCCGTTGGAAAAGCTCGACGGTCTCTCGGCCCAGCCCCAGCCGGTCACCCAGCAAGAGCGCACGGAGGATCATGGCGCCCTGGTCTTCGTCCTCACTGCCGGTAGGGCCGACCAGGCGATCAAAGCGCTCGGCCGCCCCACGCCGTAGGTCCCACAGCCGGGCCTTCCACGCCAAACCCCCTTTTCCCGGCAAGTCGAAAATCGGCGTCCCGGAACGTACGTAGGCCGTTAGATAGATACCTTGGCGGCGCAAATACCCGGACCAGTCAAAGCTACCCGGGTTGCCGAAGTTACGAGGTCCGCGAACTGACGCGAGAAACTCGATCCGTTGGCCGTACTCGAGGGCTAGGGGCGGTTCCTCCTCCGACCGGTAGACCGTGACCCGCACGCCGCCGCGGACCGGCTTGTCCCGAAAAATCGTCTCCGCTTCCAAGATGAAGCGGTCGGCGAGACCCAGAGACTCGGGTGGCCGCGAGACCCAGCCTCTCAAGCGCACGGGGTCTTCCGGGGGCGCTTGTTCACGCTCAAGAACCGAAGAGACACGCACCGGGTCGGAACTGCGCTCGGCCGACGCGAGGATGGCCCCTAGAAACGCAAACCCGGCGAGCCCAGCGAAACGGACCGCGCGGACGGCGCCAAAACGTACTCCGACCCAGGCGAGCAAGCCGCATAGAAGACAGGAAAGCAGCGTTTCCCAAAACGAAAAGGGGACGTGTTGCGCCGAAACAATGCCCACCGTCAGGGCCCCAAGCGGCGCAACGAGCGGATAGCGCATCCGAAGCCGTTGGTCGTCCCATCATAGCGAAGCAACCGGCAGCTCTTGCAGGCCCCAAGAAGGGTCCTCGCCGACGAAACCTCGCGCCCCTATGGAGTTAAGTGGTCTCTGCGGCGATCGCGCAATCGCGGTATCGCCCACTTCGCCCCGCAATTTCGCACCGCAACCTTGCGCCGCGTCGTGGCTTACGTTACTCTGAGCAATCTTCCATCCTTTCGCTTAGGCCGTTAAAACACATTTAATCGGTGCAGTTGTCCTCCCCCAGCGCGCCGCCGGATCTGAGCGAGTTTATTCTGGCTCGGCCGGAACCTTTGCTGTCGGGGCCGGCAGGCCGGCTTTTCTTTATTGGGAAACGTGTTCGGCTGGCAGACCAGAGCGAGTATCGGGCCGATCTCTTAGCGCTTGATGGGGAGGGCCGTTCCGTCGTCGTCGTTTTGCCTCACAGCGGCGATTCCTCCTTGCTCGGAGCGGCGCTCGAGGGCGCGGGGCTGGCAGCCCGCTGGAGGCCCTCCCGTTTTCTTGCCGCCCTAGCGCCTGAAAGGCGACGGGAACTCGAAGGTTTTCTGGGCGGCGAGATAGGTAGCATCAACCACGAGCAACGGGTCGTTATCGTAACTGATAGCGGCGAAAGCGAAACGCTGGCGGCGGCCAAATGGCTGGCCGAGGGCCACGGTATCGACATCCGCTGTGTTCTCGCCACCCCTGTTTCCCGCGGCGTCGGGGAACAGCCCTCTTTTCAATATCTTCCCCTCTATCCCGAACCGCTCGAGTTGACTACGACCGGCCGGCGGGACGATGAAGCCGCGGTCGAGTCCGAGCCGCGGCCGGTTGAACCCGTAGCCGAACCGGTCGCCCCGCCCGCTACCGACGAGCAATCCCCGAGTGAAGATTTCGACACGTCCCAGGATCCCGAGTCCCAACCCACTCCGTCGACGCGACCGAGCCTCGGCACCGCTGTGGCGCTCGGCTTGGCGTTGGCGCTGTTGATAATCGCCCTTGTTCTCTTGCCACGGTTTGCCTCGGAACCCCCCGCCGAAGAAACTCCCCCGGCTTTCGCAGGCGTCATCGCCGACGAAGCAACCGCACAGCCCATCGCCGGCGCCAAGCTTTATTACGCCGGACATCGCGTCACCACCGACGCCGACGGCCGCTTTTCCTTCGAGCCCCAACAGGGTCAACGGCTCCTCGTCAAGGCTCCGGGCTATCGTCGAGCCGAGTTGGAGGATCAGGGTCAAGAAACCTCGCTGCGGCTCACACCGTTCGAAGTCCGCGGCGTCTACCTCAGCGCCGCGAACCTCGCCAAGTCAGAGCAGCTCGGGCGCATCGAAGAGTTGATCGACGGCGGCTTCGCGAATTCCGTGATCGTCGGCATCAAAACGCCCCGAGGCTACCTAAGTTTGCCCGTCGAGCACGAGCTGGCCCGAGCGGGTCGCCAAGGCAGGTCATCGGTTGAGGGCGACTTGGCGAGGCGAGTCTCGGCCTGGAAGAAGCGCGGTGCGTACACCATCGCCCACGTGGGCGTGTTTCGCGACGATCCGCTGGTGAGCGCCCGGCCCGACTTGGCTCTTCGCAGCCGCGAAACCAACAAGATCGTCCACGACGCTTCAGGCACCGCGTGGACCGATCCGGCCTCCAAGCCGGTTCGCGACTACAATGTCGCCGTCGCTCGTGCCGCCGCGGCAGCCGGATTCGACGAAGTGCAGTTTGACTTCGTTCGCTACCCGGCCTCCAAGTTGAGCTCGGAAGGGATCACCGAGGCGGATCTAGAGCGACGGCTTGCAAACATCACTCGGTTTCTTCGAGAGGCCTCGGCTGTGCTCGTCCCCGAGAACGTCTACGTCGCGGCAACGGTTCTAGGCTCGGTTTGTACGGTGCGCAGCGCAGGCATTGTCGGGCAGAAGCTCGAGGAGCTTGCCGCCGAGGTGGATTACATCTGCCCGATGCTCTATCCGTCATCCTTTGAGGGCCTGGCGACCGATCCGCTGGAAAACGCCTATCCACTGGTCCGCGAAAACCTCGAAGCCGCGGCCGCGCGCTTGCGCGGAGAAAGCAAGAAGCTGCGCCCCTGGTTGCAAAACTTCCCCGACCCGCGCGATCCAAAGACACCTCTATCCGTGGCAATGCTTCGCTCGCAGTTGAAAGCCGCGGTCGATGCCCGCGCAAGCGGCTGGATGTTCTGGGATCCCACGGCCCGCTACACTGACCGGCTCCGCGAAGCAACACCGAACCCGTAACGTCGCGGGCCCTCTTCGGTACGAAACCGTTGCCTAATCCGATCCGCACTTACTGAATCGGTATCAACGAATCCTGGCTCGGGACGCCGTCGGCCACGACCGACAGTTTGCGATTGCCCGACTGCGCGTCATCCGGGATAAAGAAGTTAATCTGATAGAGCGTGATTGCGTCCGGTGCGTAGAATGTCCCCAGCACTTCGACGCCCTGGTCATCAATGCCGACCGCGACGTCGGCTATCGGCAGCGCCAACGGAACCGGACCCGGCAGGTTCGTGCCCACGATGGGATTCGTAGGTCCCAACCCGGTCAAGAACAATTGCACGACCGCGCCCGGCACGGCCGGATTGGACGGCGTGACCAGCTTGTTGTCCGGGTGATCCAAGATCGCCGCGAACAGTTGTCCATTGGATCCGAATTCAAAGATGCCCGGCTGAACGCTCGTCAACGGTACGCCTTCAACCGTCGTGGCCAGGCCGTCGCGCTCAATCATGACTGTCGCCTGCCCGGACCCGAAGCCGAAGGGCACTTGCAAGTTGATCTGCTCAGCGCCGTTGATGTTGATCAGGGCGATCAGCGGCGCCGGTACCCCGTTAACCTTGATTTGGACTCCTTCGAAATTGGTCGGGAAAGGGAAGTCCTCGGGTATGGCGATGCCGTCAATGTTGCCGAGCAGGCCGCTAAGAAAGATGCTGCCCAGGCTGCCGGGCGTCCACCCTTGAATGAAGCTGGCTCCGTTGACAAACCCCTCAACCGGCGCGTTGGGGCCGACGGCGCCGGTCCCTAGATTGAATGTGACGGTTTGGCCGATAGCGCTCGCCGTAACAGCAATCGGACCCTCGCCGGTCGCTCGCAATCGGGCAAAGGCGACGCCGAGCCCATCGCTTTGGCTCGACGCCTCCGTGAGCATCGCCGACCCTTGGGTGACCGCGAAATCGACGTCCACGCCGCTGACGCCGAAGCCGTTGGTGCCTCGGACCTCGACCACCAGCGGCTGGGCGGCGTATTGCCCGTTCGCGACGCTTTGTTGGTCGCCCGACAGCCGCGCCAGACTTGTCGGGTCTAATATCGTCTCCAGGTCGAACACGGCCCGAAAGCGGCCCGACTCGACTGCGACCTGGAAGGGCCCCCCATAGGCGCCCATCGTGACAACCGCCGACGCGTCGCCGAAGTCGTTGCTCTGCAGAAAGACGTTGCGCATCGTTGCCCGCGGGTCCGGCAGGACACGCCACCTCAGGGGCACCTTGCGGATTCCGTTTTCACAGACGTCGCCGGTGCGGACGAACAACGCGCGGTCGAGCCGCTGTCCGGGGGAACCGCTTTGGTTGTCGCCCTGCACCTTGAAGATGCCCGCCAACGCGCCGGCTTCCGAGTCAAAGTCGATCTCGTCGAGTGTCTCGCCCTGGGCGAGGCCGGCCCTGATTTCGCCTTCCCCGCGCGGGTTGCAACCGAGGATCACCGTGGTTGTTGCGTCGCCGCGAGCGTCGCTCATGGCCGAAGGAGGATCAAACGTTACATCGTTTTCGGAAAAGAAGAACACCTCGGCCCCGGCGACTCCCTCACCGCTCGATCCGACGGCCCGAGCGGTCAGAGCATCAACGAGTCTTTCACCGACTTTCCCTTCGAAGGGGCTATCCGTCACGAATTCGACATCTATCGCGAGCCCTCCGCCGAGGAAGATGATCCTGACGTCGAACAGAGCAGAGCGAAGTTGAGGCGCCGCCATAAAGATCTGGCCAAGGACCTCGCGCGTCACGGTATCCGCCCGGCATTGAATTGAAGCCAAACCTTCTTCGTTCGTGAAGGCAAAGATCGGGCAAATGACTTTGTCCCGCGGATTGGTTGAAATCGCCAGTTGCTCCATCACCTGCAGCTCGCCGTCGATGAGGCTCCGCAACACCAGCGGCAGCGGGAACTGCCGCGCTTGCTGCACGACCTGGTTGTCTCCCGACACCTTGAACAAACCGGTGTTGGCGGAGGTGATCGCGGGATCGACGGTGACACGAAACACAACGCTCGAGCCTTGGTCGTTTGTAACCGTGATTGTCGCCTTGACCGGTTCCGGCGTGGTCGGAGAGTCGTCGAACTTCCCGGTCATGCACGCGATGGCTGCCATTCCCTCGTCGTCCGTCGTCACTTGCGAGGGGCAAATGACGTCCACCACATCGTCGTCGAGTTCGACCTCGACATCGAGGACTGCTCCGGCGTCGATCAGCGCGTTTCTAGCGGCCACTACAGTCAGCTGGAACGCGGCCTCCTGGCCCACGATCTGATCGTCACCGTCTACGATTGCCAAGCCTTCGAAATCAAGCGCCGGGAGGACGCGAATCCCAAAAGGAAGGGCGGTTCTTCCGGCGTCGTCGCTAAGCGTGACCTCCACGAAGAGCGTGGATTCGGTCGGATCGGTCAAGCAGTAGAGCGTTGCTTCGCCGTTGCCGTCGGTGAGCCCGGAAACACAATGCGCGGCAGCGGGCGAAATGTCGCTGGCGAAAACGGCCACCTGGGATTGTGGAAATCCATTCGCATCCTTCGCGAGTACCGTCAGCTCAAAGCTGCCTCCGCCGGCAACCACTGCGCCGTCTCCCGCCACTTGCTCCAGGCTCCCGTGGTTTTGCCGGAGGGTAGGCGACACGAGGGCCAAGCCGCTGGGAGCCGAGGAAAGAGCCAGTTCCCGCGCGGTTTCCGGATCAGCGGGGTCGTACCGAACCAGCGCCGGTTCACCGTCGACGGCAGCGAAAACCTGTCGTGGCGAAGCCAACACCACATCTACCGCTTGGAGCCCCAAGGGCGCGCCGTTGCGCGGATCGGTCATCGCGCGCAACATCTCTGCATTCTTCAGTGATCCTTCGAACCACCGCCCCCCTACGCGCATGACGTATCGCGCGCCGTAACTGACCAGCAGTTTGTCGATGAGTCTTTGCTGTGTGCCCAGGCGGTAGGGGCTTTCGAGTGCGGACGACGTCCCGAAACCGGAGAGATCCGGCTCACTTGTGACGAGGCGCGGGACGACCTCGCCACTGCCCGTCAACGCCGCCGGCGGTGTGCGCGGCAGTTTTCGCAGTTCAAAAACCGAGCCGGGAACGGCCGCATACACCGTTTGCCCGTCGGGCGCCAAGGCAAGTGTCGTTCCCGCGCTCGGCAAGCCATAAACATTGGTAGAAAAATCGTTGGTAACGAGGTCGAATTCGCGAACGTAACGGGATTGAGACGACATCACGTAAATGATGTGGTTGTCTCGCGTCGCAACGATCGACGACGGTATGAAACCGGGCTCTCGGGAGGCGATGATTCGATCGGCGGTGGTGTCGATCACCATGAGGCGCCGGCCTGCGGCGACGACCAGCCGGCGGCCGTCGTACGCGAGAGAAGCCGCGGCGACCGCCGCCGAGTTCGGCATTTCGAAGAGAATCTCTCCGACCAATTGAAACTCTCCATCGAAGATCGAAACCATTGCCGCCGAAACGACATAAAACTTGCTGAACCGACGTGGGTCAGCTGAGTCCGCCAGACCAAACGCGTGCGCAGCGCTAGGCCCGACCTCGATGGAGGCTAGCGGCTGCAGCGAATCGGGGTCATAAACTTCGGCCCGCGTCGAACCGCCGTGAAATACGAAGAGTGCGTTGGCGCCCTTCAGAATTGTGGGAAGCACCGCCACGAGAGTAACGAGCAAGATCCTTAGAACAAGTCGCATGATTGGTTGGTGTGTCTGTCGCTTTCCCAAAAGACGCGGACTGCTGGGTGCTTGACGGGCTCACAAAGCTGCTTAGCGTAACACGAACCTCCCCCGACTTCAGTGAAGAAAAGAGCGAGCGGGCGCGGTTCACCGAGCGGGAGAGGAAAAAGAGCCGAAGAATCCCCTAAACTTCAATCGGCCGGGCTCGGATCCCCTGTGGTCTTTGCCTCACATTGTAGCGCTGTCCCATGGGGATGCCGGCTGCGCAGCAGGTAGAGTCGCTTGTTCAGAAGAGGGGGCGATCGGTGCCTGCTGAGGCTGGTCCGGCGCGATTGGCCCTTACTTTGGCGGAAGCGACTCAGCGAACCGAGTCGCCCGCTCGACCCACGACGCCAAGTTGGCGTCGTCCGCGTACCCCTCGCTCGAGAGATAAAGCATGCTCTTGAGGGCTCTGCCCGTGAAGTCCATCGGGCGGGTATGAGGTTCGTTGAGGGCCGCTGCAACCCCCTCATCGCCAAGACGGAGAACAAGGTCGGTTCCAACCACGCCGCAACACATATTCCCGCGCAACATGTAGCACACCCCCCCGAACATTTTTCGTTCGGAGAAGCCCGCTCGATCGTGCAGCAGCTCCCGCACGCATTCCGCTATAGCGCGGTCGAACGCCACGGTGAATCCTCCGGCAGCGGCCCTACTTTCGCAACGAGCTAACCGCCGGCGACTTCTTTGGCCGCCGCCAGCACGGCGTCGTAGTCCGGGTGCTCGGCGACTTCGGGAACGTATTGGACGTACCGAATTGTGTTCTCGCCGTCCACAACGAACACGGCCCGGCTGCTGATTCGCCAGTCGCGGATCATCGTGCCCCAGGCCTCGCCGAAATTGCCGTTCTTGTAGTCGGAAACCGTCTTGACCTTGTCGACGCCCGCTGCTCCGCACCAGCGGCCCTGCGCGAAAGGCAGATCCGCGCTCACCGTGTAAATGGTGATGTCGCCGAGCGCAGCAGCTTCCTCGTTAAATCGCCGTGTCTGCTGATCGCATACCGGCGTATCCAGCGACGGGACAACGCTGAAAATACGTGTGCCGTTGCCGGTATCAGCGAGCGTCACGGCGCCCATGCCGTTGTCGGTCAATTCGAAGTCGGGAGCTTTGTCACCGACTTTCAGTTCGGGCCCCAAGATCACCAAGGGGTCGCCTTTGAAGGTGGTTGTTCTTTCGTCTGCCATTTTTTCCTCGAAAACTAAATCCCCAAAAAGTCAATCCTACAGGATAAGGTCTGTCTTAGCGAATGAAGAGTATCGGCCTGAAGTCGGCCTCACGCCAACCCACGACCGGCCAGCCAAACCGCGACGGGGCTCGACGGCTCGCTTGGAGTATACGGAAAATCAATCCGTCGTCCCGTAGCTGCCGATTCGTAACACGCAAACATGATCTCGAGCACCGCTCGCCCGTCTTCGGCGGTCTCGAGTGGTTCGTCATCGTTGGCTACACAGTCGAGAAAGTGCTTCATCTCGCCCGGATAGCCGTACTGCATCCACTCGTCGAACAGCGGAAAAGTCCAGCCCTTTGTCTCAGGCGCCTTCTCGATAGCGTACCCGAACCCGCGCTCGCTGTAGGTCAACATCGAGCTGCCGCGAACCAGGTCGCAATAGATCACGCCCTCGACGCCGTGGATCTCCGCAAAATCCTCGATCCCGCCTCGTTTCGCCCAACTGTTCTCGATCACCGATACCGAATTATTCTCCCACTCGATGATTCCGGTCGCGTCGTCCTCGCCTTCAGTGCGGTCGGTGTGGACATACGTTCCCATGTGGGCCATCACGCTCTTGACCTTGGGCTTATCGAGAATCCAACGGGCAAACTCCGTCCCGTGACAACCCATATCGAATAGCGCCCCGCCGCCCGACCGCTTCATATCCCAGAACCAGTCGGAATGCGGTCCGAAGTGCTTCTCGAGTTGCCGCGTTCGAAACACGCGCCCGATCGCGCCCTCGTCAACCAACTGTTTCGCGCGGACGTATTTCGGTGCGAAGCAAAGGTCCTCGGCGTACATCAACTTGATGCCGGCCGCGGAGGCCGCGGCAATCATGCGGTCGGCTTCGTCAAGCGTCATGCACAGCGGCTTCTCGACTACAACGTGCTTGCCGGCCTGCGCTGCCTGGACAGCCGTTTGACAATGCAAGTCGTTCGGAACGCCGATAGTCACCATATCGATGTCCGGCAACTCCAACATCCGACGATAATCGTCAAACGCCTGGGCTACCTTCCATTTCGTGGCGAATTTCTCGGCGCGCTCGATGTTCGACCCAGCCACGGCGACGATCTCGGCGCGCAGGTCCCGCGAAAGCGCGTCGGCGTGCAGGTTTCCCGAGAATCCCGAACCGATGATTCCAATGCGAACTTTGTCCACGACGATCCTTGCGCTTCATCCACTCCGGCCGCGACCAAACGCGGCGAGGCTCTCGGCCGAAGCGAGCCCCGGGCGAGGGGGTCAAGACAATGTGTCAACCTAGCAATCGTCGCCTCGCGGCGTCAAATTTCAGCCGCGGGATGGTGATAGACTGGGGGTCCGGTGGCCCACAAACACGGCATTCTCGGCGCTTCTTCCGGCACCGTCCAGCAGGGCCTGGCGGCAGCGGCAAGAGCGCTGGCCGAGCAAGAATCCGTGCGCTCATGGCTGAGGTTTCCCGATGCCGAGCGAGACTGGATCGACCGCCGACATCTTGAAGTCTGCCGAGTCGCCGCCGCGACATTCCAAGAGCAAGCCCGCGCAGAGCATCTCGTGAAGATCTTCCGGGGGCTCGGACACGCCGCCACGCTCGACGACGCGGGCAACGTTATCGTTCCGATCATCTTCGAATCCGATCTCCCGTTCGTCGCCGTTACCGCGCATCTGGATACCGTCTTGGCCCCGCGCCAAAGCTCCGATATCGCGGTGCGGGAGGACGGTACTTTCGAAGGCCCCGGCGTTACCGACAATGGCGCCGGCCTCGCCGCTTTACTCTCGCTGGGAAGGGTCTTCCGCGACCCCGCAAAGATCAACGGCATCGAACCAAAGAAGAACATCCTGCTGGTCGCCAATGTCGCCGAAGAGGGCGAGGGGAACCTCCATGGCATGAACTATCTTTGCCGCTTTTCCCCGTTTGCCTCGGAAATAGCGTCTTTCATGGTCCTTGACGGCGCCTCCACCGGCCACATCACGGCCGAAGCGCTCGGCAGTCGTCGCTTCGAAATCGTAATCGAGGGCTCGGGTGGGCACAGTTGGAACGATTTCGGAACCGCCAACCCCGTCCACGCTCTTGCGAGAACCGTCGCCGTTCTGGCCGACACGGATCTGCCGTCCTCGCCGCGTACAACGTTGAGCGTCGGCGTCATCGACGGCGGGTTGGGCGTCAACTCGATCGCGCCCGCGGCACGCGCAAAGGTCGACATTCGCTCCCAAAGCCGCCAAGCGATGGAAGACTTGGTCCATGCCCTCGAAGACGCCGTCAAACTCGGCGTTGAGATCGAAAACCGTCGCTCGACGCAGCGTCTATCGAGTTACAAGATCCGGGAAATCGGACACCGCCCCGCCGCCCCCCAAGCAGACGACAATTACGTGGTCGATGTCATGCGAGCCGCCGACGCCCTGCTGGGCATTCGCGCCCGGCTCGACTGCGCTTCCACCGACGCGAACGTCCCCCTAGCCATGGGCCTGCCGGCGGCCGCGATCGGTGCCGGCGGCCGCGGCGGAAATGCCCACACCCCGGCCGAATGGTTCCACCCCGAAGGCCGCGAAATCGGCCTGAAGAGAATCGTCCTCGCGCTCTGCTTGCTGCTGACCGAGCAGTTTGACGCGACAAGCGAACCCACGAGCCAAGACTCGGGCGCCGCGACGGTGTAGGCTGCCGGCCCCGGATAATCGGTTGCGTTCCGCATCCAACCTCCCAATAAGCTCATTAGACGGGCGCGGGCGACGCGCAATCGGGTACCCTGTCTCCATTAATCGACGCGGGCCGTAAAGCCGAAACGGCCCGAAGATTTGACGAGAGATGCCGCGCCCCAAAGGCTCTAAACGCTCTTTCTTCTCGCTGGTCCTCCCCGGCATCTTGCTGGCCGCCACGGGAGTCGGCGCCGGTGACTTGCTGACAGCAGGCCTCGCGGGATCGGAAACGGGCACGGTATTGTTGTGGGCGGTCCTCGCCGGTGCGCTTCTCAAATGGGCCTTGACCGAAGGGCTCGCGCGTTGGCAGCTCGCTACGGGAACAACCCTGCTGGAGGGGTGGGTTTGGCGATTGGGCGGCTGGATCCGTTGGGTGTTCATGGCCTACCTGGCCTTGTTTACCTTCGTCGTGGGCGGAGCTTTGGCCACCGCGTGCGGCGTGGCGGGCGGCGGGTTACTTTCCCTCGGAGACCCCGAAACTTCGAAGATCGTGTGGGGCATCGTCCACTCGCTGGCCGGGGCGGCACTGGTCTTGTGGGGGGGCTTCCAACTTTTCGAGATCATCATGTCGGTCTGCATCGGCATCATGTTCGTGACAGTCTTGGCGACCGCGGTCTTGATCGAGCCGGAGTGGGGCGCGGTCGTCCAGGGGCTCGTACCCTCGATCCCGGACGGGGAAGAAGCATGGGTGCTGGCGGTTCTCGGCGGAGTCGGCGGGACTGTGACACTGCTCTCCTACGGCTATTGGATTCGCGAGCAGAACCGTCGCGGTCGCGAGGACGTGCGCACCTGCCGCATCGACCTTCTCGTCAGCCAAGCGACCACCGCCCTGTTCGGATTCGCGGTGATTCTGATCGGTTCGCGCGTAACCCTCGAAGGAAAAGGCGCCACGATCGCACTGCAGATGGCCGACCAATTGGCCTCGGCGCTGGGGCCCGCCGGGAAATGGGCGTTCCTAATAGGCTTTTGGGGCGCCGTTTTTTCCAGCCTGCTGGGAGTCTGGCAGAGCTTGCCGTATATGTTCGCCGACTTTCTCGAACTGCGCCGAGCAGAGCCGGGACTGCGGCGACACGTCAACCTGCGCGGCACCAAAGCCTACCGCTGGTCGGTCGTTGTGATAGCGACGGTTCCGCTGATCTTGCTGGGTACGTCGGTGCGGGCAATCCAACTCACCTATGGGGTATTGGGGTCGTTATTTCTCCCTCTGCTGGCGCTAACTCTGCTGATCATGAACAACCGTCGCCGCTGGGTGGGTTCGGACTTCCTCAGCCCGCTCTGGATTAATGTGCTGCTGGCGGTCGCGTTGGCGTTTTTCTCGTATTTAGGCGGCAGCGCAATTTGGAGCCGATTGACCGGTTAAACCCCCCGGAGTCTGTGAACCGTGGGCCGTGAACCGACCGCACTCTTGTGGGTTTGGACCGCATCCCTAACCGAGCCGCGACCGTGAGGGGCTGTGAAAAAATCGCCCCCTCGTGTCCATGCACACAATTCAGAACGCAGATACCGAGCCCAGAGCGAAAGCGACGGGCCGAGGGCACATCGGTTCGAGTAGCGGAAGACTGTGAAATGACGACAGTTCGAGCAGACGCGTTGCCGAAGAACGCTTGCAGTTGCCTGCCCCTGGCCCGTCGCTTTCGCTCTGGGCTCGGTACCTAATGTTGTGAATTGTGTATGCCGCCGTAAGATTGAGGGGGCTCTGGGGGCTCCCCGTTTTTACCAGCCTCTGAGTGAGCGATATGAGATGAGGCCGTTCAGAACGAAGGAAAGTGGCGGAAGCGTTCTGTCCCGTCAACGACCGACCTTAGGGCCTTGTAGGCCAACGTGTCATTCGAATGCCACATGGACGGTGTTTGCAGGTTGGCCGTCCGCGACGAAAACAATATCCACCTCGCCCCGGCCCATTAGAGAGCGCGGCAAGCGCAAGTTCACCTGGTCAACGCCAACGAACTGCGATTGTCGACCCGCGAAGAGCACATCAACAGACTCACCTCCGACCGTTGCCCGAACATCGCCGCGGTGAAACCGAATCCCCGTGCCGAACAAAACCAAAAAAAGCTGATCGCCTTCGGGGCCGAAGTCAATCGGCGCAGAAACAAACTCATTGCGCAGCGAGTCGAATCGCGCAGTGGATTCGAGGCTTCGGGAGCTGTCCGGCCTCACGCGCAACACCTGGGCCGCGGCTGTTCCCCGGCCGTTCTCATTCGCGGCAAACAAACCCGGCGCCACCGCCGCTACCTGTAGGCTCCCCCCGGCGACTACACGGCCTCCTGAAACAACCGCCACGACGGCCTCACCCTCGGCCGTTCCCGGCGGCACCTGATAATTGATCTGACGGGGCGAGGAGAAAAACAACCCGGCCATCCGCTCACGTCCCGTACTGTCCGTGACAAGAACGTTCACACCCGCCAAAGTTGTCGGCAGTGGAAGCGCCCCTGCTTCATCCGTCAACTGCGACAAGTCCGTACCAAAACCGCTAACAATCGACTCGGGCGCCACCGGCCCGACGTTCAGTGCCGCGGCCGACACGACGGCGAACATCGAGTCGGCGGGAGGCCGGCGATCCGGGGCGAAGATCGTCATCCGGAACCCCAGGCTCACCGACACGCCGCCGAACTCGCGCACGTACCATCGCCCGAAAAGCGTGGTTCCGCCCGCGTCGTCGGGAATCCGCAGGCTGAGGGAAGCCGTGCCGCTCCGCTCCCCGTCTTCAGACACCCGCGCAACCCCCCGGAAAAATGAAGCCGAGCTCGGAATCGTCGCGCGGATCCCGGGGTCCCGGTCATCAATCACAAGAACAGCCTCCGCACCCGGCAGAGCGTCAGATACCCCGACGGTGAAGTTCGGATTCCCGGCGAAAGGCGGCTCAATGGCCCGGACCTCCGGAACCATGCCGCCCGGAGCCGCCAAGCCCTCGCCGAAAATCGCCGGTACGCGAGCCGACTCGGAATAGAGCAACGGCCGGTCGAACAGCGGTCCTGCCTCGGTCTCGACGCGAGGGTCGGTCAGCATATTTCGCAGAAACGCGACAAGGTCCGACTTCTCTTGATCCGTGAGACCGAGATTGCGGACGAAACTCACGTCCTTATTGAAGGAGTCGAAGTCACCGCCGCGGTCGTAAAAGTCAACAACTTCCTCGAGCGTCCCGAAGCCGCCGTTGTGCATGTAAGGGGCGCGCAGGCCGACATTGCGCAGGCTGGGAGTGCGGAACTGGGCCACGTCCCTGGGATCCCCAGTGACCGCAAGGCGACCCTCATCCTCGTCGGTCGGGCGCAGCCCGATCGCGTGGAAGCGGTTGTCCGAGAAGAGCCCGGCCCGATGACAAGCGTCGCACTTGGAATCCAAGAAGATCTCGCGCCCGCGCCCCTCGGCCGCCGGCTCAGGGATGATTTCAGGAACCACCAGATCGATCGGTGCACGATCGGAAAACAGCGTGCGCTCATAACTCGCGATCGCCATGGCGATTCGAGCCGGTGTGATCTCGGAGGTTCCAAAAGCCTCATCGAAAAGTCCCGGATAGCCACGTCCGCTCAACCAGGCGGAAAGCGCCGGCGGCACAAAAGGAGACAGCGCAAGCGGTTTCGAGGCCGCAAGCCCGGTCGTGATATCGCCCCAGTCGGCACCCTCACGGCCCATCTCGACGGTGTTAAGGATGGGCATCAAAGCTTGCGTTTCAAGAGCGCCGCCCCGCTCGACAATAACTTCGCCGCTAAGCGGATCGACAAATTCGGGAAAAGCTCGGCCGTCCCAAAGCAACCCCGAGTCGGTCAGCGTGTTGTGGCCGGCGTCGATGAATGATTGCGCTTTGCGCGGAGTGACTTGGTCCGCGATGCCGAAATGGGTCGACCCAAGGTACGCACCCTGCGCGTTGCTTCGCGGCACGCCGGGCGACCCCAAGATGTCGTCATCACTATTGAAGACGCCGTCTTTACCGGGGTTCCGCGAAAGGCCGGACCCGATCATCGAGCGCGGGTCGGAACCTCCGTTCCGCGGCCGGTGGCAGGTCCCGCAAGAGACCGTCCGGGTCGCCGAGATCTGCTCTTCCCAAAACAGCGCCTTGCCGAGATAAACCTTGGCGGCGGTGACGGGGTTTTCGGGCGGTTCTCCTGGAGGCTGTAGCGGGTCGATCGGACCGAACAGACTCGTACGCCCCTCGGCCCGGAAGCCTTCGTTGGACGCGCTCAACGAACTGACCTGCTCGTCCGCCTGGGCTTGAATCCAATAGAAGTACGTTTGTCCGGGAACCGCCGTCTCGTCGAAAAAAATAATCGAAGCGGTAGCCCCGATCAGAACCGCTGACGCAGGGTCGTTGATGATGCCGCGGAAGACTCGATAGTTGACCGCATCGCGGATGTGGTCCCAAGCGAGACCGACTTTCGTGGAGTAGGCGCCGTCGGAAGCATCGAGTCCGGTAGGCGCTGCAAGCCCGCCAAAAGATTGGGCTGCAAGGCGAGTCGGCCCGATGTTGGCCGGCATCACGAGCAGGATGAAGAGAACAACTCGTGCAATCGATTTGGCCCTCCACATAGCCCGCCAAACTTCCCGAACCTACGGTTCTCCCCATGGTAACAAGCGAGTTTGAAAAGGTTGGCTTGCATCAGCACCGAGAAAAAGTCGACTAGGCCGATGAAGAAGTTCTGCGGCTCAAGATTCATTGGGACGTCGCTCCTAAATTACCTTCCGACCAGCCCTTTGCGTGAAGCTGGAACTCCGTGATACTGGCGGAGGGCGGTATCGGGGTTAGGTGGCCATCGGCGATGTCTTGCCGGACTCTCTCCGGCCGTGTTCGACGGGGGCTTAGCCGGAGTGCCGGGATCGCGTCGTTGGGGGCATTGCGCTCTCGGTTAGCTATTCTCCCAGGCGCACCGCTCGACGCGCCCGCGTTCGAGCCGCAGCCCAAGGTCACCGTTGAGCACGGCGACCAACTCGTCACCAACATGGTCAACGACCGCCGCGGGCAGGAGCGCCGCCTGCTTGAGGTCTGCGGGGTCGCGGAACTTTCCTCGCAACAGCTTGAGCAGAGTGTCGCCATCGGCGAGGAAGCGGGCCGCGACACCCTGCTCGTGGGCAAGCAGATTGATGAAGCAGCGGAGCACGCTGAGCGCCGGTCCCTCGTGCGGCCGCGGTTCGGGGCGTGTCGGGGGCTTGACGAGTTGTTCTTCGGGAATGGCGAGGGCTTCGCTGACAGCGTCGAGCAACTCGCGGCCCGCGTGGCTATCGGGCTTGACCTTCAGCCCGCGGAAATGGCTCAGTTCTTCGGGTTTTTCCGGGGCCGCTGCCGCAAGTTTCGTGAGCGCTTGATCGTCAGCAATCCACTTTCGAGGAATATCGCTCGAACGGGCGCGGTCCTCGCGCCAGCGAATCAGGTGTCGGAGAACGGCATAACGCCGTGGGGAAAAGCCGTTTCCGCCGGCCAGCCTTTCGGCCAACGCGTCGGGGTCGGCGTCGTAGCGCTTGCGGTCCGACCACATCGCGGAAACTTCGAGCGCCCAGTCGCGTCGTTGCCGGGAATCGAGCTTCGCGAGCAAGAGTTCGGCGGTTTCGACGAGATGTTCGACGTCGGCCAGTGCGTAGACGGCCAGGGCTTCGGGCAGCGGCCGCCGCAACCAGTCGGCGCGTGTATGAGTCTTGGTCAGTTGAACGTCGAGCGTCTTCTTGAGCAGGTTCGACAGACCGATCTGATCGCCCAATCCGCAAAGCGCTGCGCCAATCGCGGTGTCGAACAAAGGTTCGGCGACGATGCCATAACCGTAGTAGAGGCAGATCTGGTCCTGCTCAGCCGAGTGCACGACTTTGAGGATCTTGGGATCTTGGAGGACGTGCAGCAGCGGTTCGAGTGCTTGCGCGTCGAGGGCCAAGGGATCGACCAGCCAGGCTTCGTTTCGGTCGGCGATCTGGATGAGACCTAATTGCGGAAAGTATGTCTTTTCCCTCACGAACTCGGTATCGAAGGAAATAATCGGTTGTTCGGAAAGGCGCGCGGCGACTTCAGCGAGACGCTCCTTATCTTGGATCAGCTTTGGATGCGGGGTTTCCTCGGTGGGTCGCTTCGAGGTGCGTGGGCGGGAGGGCATGATTCGATGTTTAACGAAAGAGTATAGAATTGTATCGTTTATTGCGCGGGCAGCAAACCAAGCGGGCCGCGCCTATTAGCGAACGATGAGACCGCCCGGCGAGGTTCTTGGAGCAAAGGACCTTCGATAGGCGACCGGGCCGCTCGCGGGCCTCAGCTCGAAGACGGTCGGCTCGGCTGCTGAATTCATGATTCCTGAATCCATAAACAAACGTTCCGGTCCCGGGGTCCTGCTGATGATGGCGGCGTTCGTCATCGTGGTAGCGGGCATGAAGGCCGCTGAGGCCGTCTTGGTGCCGTTCTTGTTGGCGGCGTTCTTGGCGCTGATTTGCGGGCCTCCGATGTTTTGGCTCGAGCGCAAGCGCGTTCCGTCGTGGGCGGCTCTGCTGATCGTCATCGTCGTGATCTTGGGAATCGGCTCGGGACTGGGCGCGCTGGTCGGCAAGTCGCTGAATGCTTTTACGGCGGCGCTGCCATCTTATCAGGAGCGGCTCGAGGAGCAGACCCAGGCGGTTCTCTCGTGGGCGGATTCGTGGGGAATCGCGGTCCCGGACAAAGCGCTCGATGGTATCGTCGATCCGGGGCAGGTGATGCAACTGGTCGGGCGGGTACTTTCAGGACTGGGCGGGGTCTTGACCAACGGTTTCTTGATTGCGCTGACGGTGTTGTTCATTTTGCTCGAGGCCTCAAGTTTCCCGGCAAAGCTGCGCGCCGCATTCGGGGATTCGAATCAGGCCTTCGCGCGGTTTGATCAGATCGCCGCCAACGTCAATCGATACCTGGCGATCAAGACGGCCGTCAGCCTGACGACGGGGGCGGTGGTAACGGGCTGGGTGGCGATCGTGGGGCTTGATTTTCCGCTACTGTGGGGACTGCTCGCTTTCCTGTTGAATTACGTTCCCAACATCGGCTCGATTATCGCGGCGCTACCGGCCGTGTTGCTGGCTGTGATTCAACTGGGTTTCGGGTCGGCCGGGCTGGTGGCCGCCGGTTATGCCGGAGTGAACGTGGTGATGGGCAACGTAATCGAACCGCGTTTCATGGGCCGCGGGCTTGGGTTGTCGACGCTCGTGGTTTTCTTATCGTTGGTGTTCTGGGGCTGGGTCTTCGGGCCGGTCGGGATGTTGCTGTCGGTACCGCTGACCATGACGGTAAAGATCGCGCTGGAGAGTAGCGAGGAGACGCGCTGGATTGCCATCTTGCTTGGGTCGGAAGCAGGGGCAGTCGAGGAGGCTTCGAGGGAGACGGAGGAGGCGTAGGTTGGTGCCGAATGGAAACGCCGCCGCCTCCGATCCGTAGCACGCGCGGCGTGGTTCGTCAGCGAAGGGCGAGATGTTCATAGGGCATCTCGGCGTTGGGTTCGCAGCAAGGAAGACCACTCTTCATACGTTCTCGATCTGTTTCCGGAAAAGGCGGGTGACTTGAAGGCCACCGGGAGACTCGGGTCGTACTTGTGGTCTTGATGGCATTCACCGTCTGTCGCGCTTCGAGTAGGCCGGGTGCAGCAAAGTGCCAGCGAGTCCAGCACCGCTCCACGGAACGGTTCGGCGGCCGGCGCTGCGGCTCATCCCCGTGGGCGATTCATCAATAGTACTTCTCGATCCCGCCGTAGCCAAATTGCTTGTTTCGCTCGCTCATCTTGATGAAATGTGCAAGCCGTTTCTTGAATTCATCGGGCCGCTCGCGAGCGGAATCGATGTAGGCAACACGAATGCGAACATAGGCCGGTGAGAATCCTTGGAAGTTCTTCCAGGCCCGAGCGTTGGCCCTTGTCACCTCGAGGATATCGCTCGGTACATCGAAATCGCCGGATAGGTCCGGGAGCGTTTCGAGAACCGCCTTCACGATTTTGCCCTGCTTAACCAGAACCCTGAGCCTCTCCTTGTTTGCTTGCGAATAACGGCTCGTTGCCTTCCTCACGGAGAATCTCTGAGCGAAACGGTCTCGGTCTAGGGTTCGCTGGACGCTGTCGATCCAGCCGAAGCAGAGCGCTTCCTCGACCGCGTCGTTGTACGAGATGCGGGGCTTTCCGGTGTGCTTTTTGGAGTACACGAGCCAGATGTCATCCCTAGTCCTGTAATGCTTCTTCAGCCAATCGCGCCAGTCGCCCCGCTCGGTGATGTGCAGTAACTTGGCCTTTGGTATGGACTGAGGCACGCGTCACCCGCATCCGGCGATTAAGCCCGCTGCCCGCCGGATTCATCGACCCCAGCCGAACAGCGCTGACTGAAGAGCCTTAGCTCCTCGTATTGTCGCCCGCTCGGATGGAGTCCGGGCGACGTGTCGGAAGATGGATTCTTCGGTTGTAGGCAGGGTGCGGGTGCCGGCACTTGGCGACTTGCCGTAAATCGCGCACGACGCGGCCACGGCCCTGGGCCGTCCGTCACGCCCTTGCTATACTGAAAAGCACTTCCCCGGGGTAGGTCCCTAGTCCATTCCCGGTCGGGAATTTCTCTCGAACCAGATCTCGCTCGAACGATCGACGTGTGGAAGATCCGCTGCAGGCGGAAGAGTTAACGGTAGGCCTGTGCCGAAACTGAAATCTCATCGTGGCGCGAGCAAACGCTTTAAGTTGACCGGTTCCGGGAAAGTCACCCGGCACCATTCGATGATGAACCACATCCTGACGAAGAAGACCACGAAACGCAAACGCGGTCTGCGCAAGAATGCGCTCGTGAGTGCCGCGATGGCGAAAGCGATCAAGCGAATGATCGCCGGATAGCGAACCGACAGCGCGCGGGCAGCGCCAACAAGGCACGTGCCTGACCCGCCGTAGCGAGTATCCGGTTCGCAACCCCAACAAGGAGGAAACCGTGCCTCGAGTCAGACGCGGCATAAAACGCCGCCAGAAACGCAAGAAACTTCTCGCCCAGGCCAAGGGCTACTACCAGCGCAAGAGCAAACTCTACCGCTACGCCAAAGAGGCGGTCGACCGAAGTCAAAAGTTCGCCTACATCGGGCGGCGCCTCAAGAAGCGTGACTTCCGGTCGCTGTGGATCATCCGCATCAGTGCCAGCGCGCGCGCGAACGGGCTTTCCTACAACCAGTTCATTCACGGGTTGAAGCTGGCCGAGATTGATCTGAACCGCAAAATGCTGGCCGAGTTAGCCGTGCAAGACCCCGGCGCCTTCGCTCAGTTGGTCGAAAAGGCCACGGTCGCGATCGAGGCAGGCCCGGCTGCGGCCGCGCCTGTTGCTGCCCAACCTGCGGCGGGGGCTTCCGCGGAAACTCCGGCGGCCAAGCCCGCTGCCGAGCCCGAACCGGCCCCGGCTGCGGAAACTCCGGCGGCCGAGAAACCGGCTGAAGCCGAGGTTGTTCCGGCCGCCGAGGCCGAACCCGAAAAACCGAAGAAGAAGGCCGCCAAGAAAGCGGCCGCGAAGAAGACCGCTCCGAAGGCCGACGCCGAGGGAGAGGAAAAGCCCGCGAAGAAGGCTGCAGCACCGAAGAAAGCTCCGCCCAAAAAGAAAGCTGCGCCAAAGGCCGAAGCCGAGAGCGAGGAGAAGCCGGCAGCGGCCAAGGCTGCCAAGAAGAAAGCCACACCGAAAAAGAAGGCCGGTTCGAAAGAGAAAGAATCTTCCGAGTGACCTGAAGGCCGGAAAGCAGATTCACGTCCTTTCCGCATTCCCCGATGGCTATTGAGGACCAGGCGAAGCAGGCTCTGCCCGAGTTGCTCGAGGCCGGAGCAACCGTCGAGAACCTTTATGCTTCGATCACCGACGCGTTTCAAGTCGAACGCGGCGCCGCAGCGTCCGAAGACGACATCAAGGCGCTGCGCGACCGTTGGCTGGGCCGCAAGAACGGTTTGCTGGCGGCGGTCAACGACAACTGGCTCAAGAAGGCTCCCCGCGAGCTGAAACCCCAAGTCGGGCGTTTGCAAAACGAAACGAAGCGCTCGTTCGAGTCGGCTTTGGCCAAGGCCCTCGAGGAGCTGGCCGAGGCTCAGTTGGTGCGGCCCGCGATCGACGTCACCTTGCCGGGGCCCAAACGTCGTATCGGGGCCGTTCATCCGTTACGAATCGTCGTCGAGGAAATTTGCTCGATTTTTAAAGGGCTCGGGTACTCCGTCGCCGAGGGGCCGGAGATCGAGACCTTCTACTACAACTTCGAAGCCCTGAATTTCCCTCCTGATCACCCGGCCGTCGATGAGATGGATACGATCTTCATCGAAGACCAGGTCCTACTGCGAACGCACACTTCACCGATGCAGATTCGCATTATGGAGAGCCAAGAACCGCCTCTGCGTTATTTGGTGCCGGGCAAGGTCTATCGCCACGACACAGCGGATGCGACGCACAGCCCGATGTTCCACCAGATTGAGGGGTTTGCGGTAGACGAAAACATTACATTCGGCGATCTGAAGGGGACGCTCGATCATTTCGCCAAGAAACTGTTCGGCTCCTCGATCAAGACGCGTTTCCGCCCGAGTTTCTTCCCATTCACCGAACCGAGTGCCGAAATGGATGTAACTTGTCAAGGCTGCGGAGGTAGCGGTTGCCGGGTTTGCAAACAGACCGGGTTTATTGAAATGCTCGGCTGCGGGATGATCGATCCCAACGTCTTCCGCGCGGTTGACTACGATCCGGAGCGCTGCCAAGGCTTTGCTTTCGGGTTGGGGATCGACCGCATCGCGATGCGCAAATACGAGATCAACGACATTCAGCTCCTTTATCAAGGGGACGTGCGCTTTCTGAGCCAGTTTCGGTAATGGAAATTCTTCTCAGTTGGCTGCGGGATTTCGTCGATATTCCCGAGGCGCCCGCCGAAACCGCCGAGGCCCTGACGATGGCCGGGCTGGCGGTCGATGCGATTCGAGAGGAGGACGGCGAACATGTCTTCGAGCTGGACGTCACCGCCAACCGGCCCGACGCGCTGAGCCATTTCGGGGTGGCGCGCGAGATCAGCGCTATCTTTGATCGGCCTCTGCGTCGGCCGATTTCCGAGGTCTCAGAAATCGCGGAGGCGGCGGAGTCCCGGGCTTCTGTTGAAATTCTTGACCCCGACTTATGCGCGAGATACTCGGCGCGGGTCCTGTTGGACGTCGAGATCAAGCCCTCGCCCGATTGGATTCGCAAACGCCTTGAGCTATGCGGCCTGCGCTCCATCAACAACATCGCCGACCTAACGAACTATGTCCTCCTCGAGACCGGCCATCCGACGCACGCCTTCGATCTCGACTTGCTCGATCAGTCGAAGATCATCGTTCGGCGAGCTGTCGCGGGAGAAGAGCTTCGGACGCTCGACGGGCTCGACCGTAACCTTAACGACGATCGCCTCGTGATCGCCGACGGTTCCCGTGCCGTTGCCCTGGCGGGTGTGATGGGCGGGATCGAAACCGAAATCTCCGATTCCACGCGCAACGTTCTGCTTGAAGCCGCTTGGTTTGAGCCGGGCTCGATTCGCCGTACTTCGCGACGCCTCGGAATGCACACCGAAGCGTCTCACCGCTTCGAGCGTGGGGCGGACGTCGAGGCGACGGTTTGGGCGTTGGATCGGATTGCGCACTGGGTCGGGCAGCTGAGTTCGGGAGGCGTTCTTGAGGGCGTGATCGATGCTTACCCGAAGCAGTTCGACCCGCCTTCGATCGAATTGCGCGCGGCACGCATCTCCCGGGTGCTCGGCTCGGATATTCCCACCGCCGATGTCGAGCGCATTCTTGCGGCGCTCGGGTTTGCCGTGGAGGAAACCGACGAAGGGTGGGGTGTTCAGCCACCGTCTTTTCGGCTCGACGTCGAACGCGAAATCGATCTCATCGAAGAAGTCGCCCGCATCCACGGATACCACCATCTGCCGACGACGCTGCCTTCCTCGGCGGCGACGATCCAAGAGCCCCCACAAGCGGCACAAGAGTTGCGGACGCGCTCAGTGTTGCGCTCGCTTGGTTATGACGAGACGGTTGCTTACGCGTTCATCGGGGAGGAGGAAGCCAAGCAGTTCGGCAAGGGCAACACCGTGGCGATCCGCAACCCGGTGTCCGAACTTTGGGCGGTGATGCGCAATACCGCCGTGCCAACGATGATTCGGGCGCTCGAGTGGAATCTGAACCGCAATGAACCCGACGTCAAGTTGATGGAAATCGGGCGACTCTACCGAAGTGAAAACGGCGGCTTCCGTGAACCGCCCACGTTGGTGCTGGGCGCTTGCGGCATGGCGCGTCGGCCTTCGCTGGGGGATGCCGGCATCGAGTTTGATTTCTACGAACTGAAGTCCGATGTGGAAAGGTTGTTGGGCGATTTCCAACTCGGAGTGACGGCTTTTGAGGCGGGCGGCGTGCCCGAGTACTATCAACCAGGGCAATCCGCGTGCATTGTGGCGGACCGCAAGACAGTCGGTTACTTAGGGGCGCTCGACGCCAAGGTGACCGCTGACCGCAAAATCCGCCGCCCCGTTTTCATCGCGGAAATTGCACTTGATCGCCTGTGGGACGCCGGGCTGCGCGAACGCGTGTTCCAGCCGGCCGCCCGTGTTCCGGCGTCATACAGAGATTTTTCGCTGATCGTGCCCGAAGGCGTGAGCTTTTCGGAGGTCTGTGCGGCGATCGGGCGCCAAGAGTTTCTCGTGCGTCTGGAACCGATCGAGATCTTCCGCGGCCGGCAAGTGTCCGAGGGTTTCTACAGTTTGCTGCTGCGGGCGGTCTGGCAAAAAGGTGACGAAAACTTGACCGACGAAGAAGTCAATCAATACGCCGCGCTGGTTACGGGCAGCTTGTCGAAGACGCTTGGGATTCGGCAGCGAGTCTAGAGCATCGCCGACGCGTCCATACCGACTTCCGCCCCCGTTCCCGTTTCACTGATCAAGGACTGCGGCGTCCGAGCGCGGCTCGGGCAGCTGCGGCTGCATTGTCGTCGCCGCCGTGGATGATCGTGGCTAGTGCGTCGAGGGCCTTGGGATCTTTTCGACGACCGATGGAATTGATGACCCCGATCAGCAGATCCCCTTCCAGCTTGCCCAGCGCTTCTCGAAGGACCGCATCGACGGCGGGGTCGGGGATCGGTTCGAGACCGAGGCGGGCGTAATGGGCCAGCTTCGGGTCGGCGAGCAATGTCGCGAGCGCAGGTACAGCGCTCTTGTCTCCGACCACGGCGAGGCGTTGGCACGCTTTCGCTTTGGCGAATTTCGAGGATGCCGCCGCCGTGAAAATCAAAGTAGCCCCGCCCAGCGACCCTGGACGTAGAGCGAATTGTAGGGGCGCCAAGGACACGGTCCCAACCAGCGGTCCCAATCCACTACCTGCTTGGGCAGTAGCGGTTCAGCAGCCAGCCAGTCGTGCGACGTCTTGGGAGGCCGGCAGTCTCCCGGCCCCACATTGGCGTGAAGCGTGTGCAGCTTACCGAGTTTGCCGGTCTTGGCGAGATTGATGATGTATTGGAAATTTGAACCACTGCGGCGCTGCGTCCCGGCCTGATAAATACGGCCCAAACGGTGATAAGCATCGGCCAGCGCACGGCTTTCCTGCACCGTCATCGAGCAGGGCTTTTCGCAATAGACGTCTTTGCCGGACTGGCGGTCATGATCGAGAGCAGGGTGTGCCGGCGGTCGCCGGTGGCGATCAAGACGGCGTCGATGTCGTCTCGCGCCCATAGATCGTTCATGTCGCTGTACATCACGCAGTCGTTATTGCCGTGGTGCTTGTCGGCACGCGATTTGATCGCCTCGCGGCGCTCGTTGCGCACATCGCAGATGGCGCGGAATTGGACGTCCTTTTGACTCAGAAAGGATTCCAGGTCACGCGCGCCGCGGCCGCCAATGCCGAGGCCGGCGACGGAAATGCGGTCACTGGGGGCGTCGCGCCGCCCAGCCCAAGCGCTGCGCTCGGGACGATGTGGGGCGCCCCGACCGCGGCGCCGGCTTGCAGGGTGGTTTTCAGAAATCGGCGTCTCGAGACGGTTTTCTTGTTCGCCACGGTTAGCCTCCGAGGCACTTCTCAGCCCAGCCCGTCGTTTTCGCTCGGGGCTCTGTTTCGGGATATGAAACTTAGTTAGTAGAACGCAATCCAGCGGCCTGAAAATCCTACTCCGAACCACAGCCCGAGTGAAACCAGCGCGACCAGTTTACCCCAGACGGGGCCGACGCGTTGCTCATCGGCTGTGGAGATCTTGCGACGAACCGTAAACGTGAACAGAATCGCCGTGGCTAGAAACCCCATCTTGTACCAAAACGGCGGGCTGTAATAGCACTTGATGGACTCCGAGAGGAACAGCAGGACGCCGGTCACCAGCATCGTGATGAGGCTGCCGATCAGCCACGGCTGGGCACCGCGGGCGATTCGGGCCACGGCTTGTCTACGCAGCCCGAGATTCAACATCCGCAAGTCCAAGACCAAGACCGCCCCACCCAGCAAAGCCAGAGCGAGCAAATGCACCGACTCGATGACCGGAAACAGCCACAGCGAATCGCGAATCGCCAAACCGAGCGTCGTGGCCTCGCACCACTCAAAGAAATCCAACAAGGACATTCGGCAACCTGCTAGTCGAACCAGTTATAGGCCTGCATTCTTCCGCACACGACAACGCCGGACCACAGCACTAGAGACAGGGCCCCGGCGACACGAGCCTCCCGCGGCGTTCTGATGTCGCTGCCCCAATCCGCCACGCGGCGGTACGTTGTCTTGTGGAAGACCACGGCGTTGACGCCCGCCAACGCCAGCATCACCATTTTGACTTGAAAGAAGATATTCCCCGACGCACGGACGGGACCGGAATAGAACAGCAACCCCCCGCTGATCACCATCATCACGAAACCTGCCAATCCCCACGGCAGCAACCGCCCGCCGACTTCGGAAACGGGAACGCTCCGGAATGCCAATCCGAGCAACCGCAGATCCCACAACGCGATCATTCCCAGGAACAGACACAGCGTCAAGACGTGCGAGGTCTCGACAAGAGGATAGAAGAGGATCGACTCGCGGATCCCAATACTGCCGGGAGTATTTTCGAGCCATTCGAAGAAGGAAACCAGCAACATAGATGTGACGCTTTGGGGCGCGCGTTGGGCGGGCTCCCGAAGACTTTAGCAGAAAGGGGGCCACGGACGGAGGCCGACCTGAGCACGTGCGCCCACTGTCAATTCGTGCAGGGGGTGATTCCTAGTAGCGGAGGTCTAGTACCAAAGTCCTACAAAATTGGTCCGCTGGAGTTATTGACTTGACATCTACGCGATGCAACAGTTGTAAGGGGCCCGTACCGTTCACTTCACGGCTCGGGCGTTCCACCGGGAGTTCGGCAATGACATTGCTTAAGAATTCGAGAATCGGGCGACAACGCTGCGTTCTGAGACGCTGCCTCGTTGGCGCGGTGGCTCTGGTAGCTGTCTTTCTTGTGCAAGGGGCCGCGTCGGCGCAGCCGGCGGATCGGCCGACAGAAGGACGAGGTAAGGGTCGACCGATTGAAAGTGTCGGACTCAATCTGGATCAAGCTGTGGCTGAATCAGACATGATCGTTCGCGGCACGCTCTCTGCTGTCCGAGCCGATTGGGTCGACAGGAAGATCTTCACATTCTATGATTTGCTGGTTTCAGAAACGATCAAGGGTGACGCTCGGAACCAAATCACGATCGCTGTCCCCGGCGGCTCAAAAGGCATAGTGGCCAGCACCTGGGCCGGCGCCCCGAAGTTCAGCACCGGCGAAGAGGTCGTGTTCTTCGGCAGTCAGTTCGGGCCGGGCTCCTCTTTCCTGACCTACGGGTTATTTGCCGGTCTAGTCAAGGTCAAAACGGACCCATCCAGCGGGCAGAGCATCGTTGACACCCGCGGCCGCCCGGGACCTAGAGGCGTTCCTTGAGCAGGTACGGGCTCGTCGGTAGCGCTTGCCAAAGTTTCGAGGGTAAAAGCAATGAGGACATCATTCTTGCGGCCAACGGCTGGGGCATCGATAGCCCTGCTCCTTCTAGCAGGCGTGATTGGGCCCGTCGCGAGCCTGCATGCAGGCGACAACAGCGAGGTCCCGAACGGGGATCAGGAACCTCCCTTTGGTGTCTTGTTCGATAAATTCTGGGATAAGCGCTACTACGACGGCACTTTCAATACGGCCATCGCTTGGCATTACGATTTAGCCAATGCGCCCGTTGTGGAGGTGGATTTCATCAACGCCGTGACGGCCGCGTTTGCTACTTGGGCAGCGATCAACACCGACTTGAGTGTTGACCCCTCAGTGCCTCAGCCGCTCATCCCGGTCACCGCGTACGCGGGGAACACCACGGTCACGCCGGGTGCTGACGGGCTAAAGATCGGAGTAGTGGATGGGATCCATGCATTCACCTGGGAGACAGCCCCCCCTTTCTTCGGCTCGGTTGGCGGTGTTTTAGCGGGCACGGTGTCAACGGCTTTGATCGTCGACGCGACTACCGTTGCGCCTGCCGGTGGTAATAGCGGCTCAAGGTTGGTCATCGACGGTGCAGACTGTGCAACGGGCGTGTGCATCGACCTGCCCGACGTCCCGTCGGGAACCGATCTGGCGCAAGGAACAATCATCGACGCCGACATCGGGATGGACTTTGCTGATGACTGGCGGTTCAAAACGGAAACGACCGACCCGACGGATCCAGGCCTCGATGTGCAAGCGGTCGAAACCCACGAGATCGGGCATTGGATTGGACTGGCGCACACCATCATGGGGTTCGTCATCAGCTCGAGTTCTCCGGACCAGCCCGGGTCGGACGATGACGCGACGATGGTGCCCTCGATCGACAACACTACGAATCTGCGCGACCTTCGCTTCGACGACAAAGCATCGGCGATTCGCACTTATACGCGTAACAATGGTTTGGCGCAGAATCCCGCGGGACTTACCCGGGTCACTGGACGAATCATGCGGGACCCACAAGCCGGCGACCCGGCCGGTCCGGCGTGTAGCGTACCGGCTACCGGAGTGAGCGTCCGAGCGAATCCCATCCCCGGCGGCTCCTTCTCCTCAAACCCGTTTGAGTTCGAGGACATGTCGTTCGCGATGGGCCCGATGTGCAAGCCGAAACCCGAAAGCGTGGGTTCGCGTTGTACCAATGGTAAAGACGACGACTGCGACGGCTTAGTCGACTGTGACGATGTCGACGACTGCGGCGGCAACCCGAGTTGTTCCGGGGGTTGTGAGACGACCGAAACGAGCTGTGTCGACGGAGTAGATAACGACTGCAACGGCGACACCGACTGCGGAGATGCCGCCTGTATCGCCGATCCGGCTTGCCCGGCGTCCTGCAATAACAACGGGGCTTGTGAATCGGGCGAAAACTGCTCGAGTTGCTTCAATGATTGCCCCCCCGGCGACTCGTGCGGTAACGGCATATGCGAGCCGGGCGAAGACTGCACCGGCTGTAGCGATTGCCGCGGCAAGCAAAACGGCAAACCGGCGAACCGTTATTGCTGTTCCGGCGACATCGGGGGTGCCGGGGGAGAGGGACCAGTCGACTGCAGCGACGCCCGTTGTACGAACGGAGGTTTCGCGTGCGTCGATGACCTGACGTGCTCGGCCTTTTGCGGCGATGGAACGTGCGACGCCGGCGAGGATCCGTGCAATTGCGCATCTGATTGCGGCGCGCCTCCCGGCACGGAAACGAACTGCAGTGACGGAGTCGACAATGACTGCGACGGCCAGACCGATGGCTCCGACCCGGACTGCGCGCCACCCTGTGACCCGACCGAGACGGACTGCTCAGACGGCATCGACAACGACTGCAACGGTGACACGGACTGCGGAGATGCCGCCTGTATCGCCGATCCGGCCTGTGCTTCCCCGTTTGCCCCTGACGGCGTGGATACTTTGAGTTACTCTGAATATCGCCCCATCGACGCGCCGCTGACCCCCGACGGGTCGTTCGTCCTGAACTTGCCGCCCGGAGATGACTACCGAGTGGATGTCTTCTTGTACAACTGGTTCGGCAACACCAGTCCTTTCTACTCCGCGAGATAGAATTTCACTACGATCAACTCGAATACGGTGAACCTCTCGTGCGGTGTCGGCGGCGCTCTCTTCTTCCCAGCTGAAGCGACGGTAACAACCCTTTCGCCGGGGCAGGTTGTCGACCTGGGCGATATTTGTGTGCAGTCGACCATCTGCGTGATCGGGGACCCGACAACAACGGGACCAGACTATAAGCCGGCCGAGTAATCGAGCCGGCCTGAGCGGATTCGAGCGGCTCTCGCGGTGACGGTTGGAGTATTGCGAGCGCCCGGCGCAGTTTTGCAACAGCGTTGACACTGGGTAAGTCTCGTCATTTGTCGGGGTTCGTTTCCCACCTCCACCCGTCACGAGAATCCCACCAATAGGAGACGTGATCCATCCTCGGACGGGGCACTATGCTTCGAGGGAACAGCACCTGGTGGGTCTACAGCACCCAAGGCTTGCGGTACTCGCGGCTAAGCATGTCGGAGGCGCCCGGGTCGTCGAGGATTTGTTCGGTCTTGGGGTCCCAGCGCAGCTCGCGCCCGGTTTGTAGGGCGATGTTGCCCAGGTGAGCGAGGGTCACCGAACGATGGCCGGTCTCGGCCGAGACAATGGTTTTCGCTCCTGAAAAGACGCAGTCGACGAAGTTCGTGACGTGGTTTTCGCTGTGGTAGAGGCGGACTTCTTTTTCGCCGATTTCGGAGTTGTAGATCTCTTTCGAGCTTGCCGTGTGGAGACCGCGGGTGACGGTGAGCCAACCGTCGTCTCCCCCGAAAGTCACTCCCTGACAGGGCGGAAACTCCATGCCCCACATCGGTTCATAGGAGACGATGACGCGCACGCCGTTTTCGTAGCGACACTCAAAGGAAAACTCGGTTGCGGTGTCGTAAATCGGGTGGTCGGAGAACTTGGCTTTGGGCCGTTTGATCGCGACGGGGCCGCTGTGATCCATGCCCATGGCCCATTGAGCAATGTCGAACTCATGGGCCCCCCAATCGGTGACTTGCCCGCCGGAGTAGTCCAATACCCATCTGAAATTGACACCGACACGGGCCGGAGCGTAGGCCGCCTCGGGCGCGGGCCCGAGCCACATGTCGAAGTTGAAGCCGTCGGGAACCGGCGCGGGTTCGGTGAGGTGAGCGGTGCCGCCGTAGTCGGGCCTGCCGCCGGGCAATACGCAGCGGATCGTGTGCAGCTTGCCGATACGGCCGTTTCGTACCAGCTCGCAGACGCGGCGGTATTCAGGCGCGGAGCGCTGCTGGCTGCCGGTCTGCCACACAATGCCCGCGCGTTCGACTTCGGTGACGATGCGGCGTCCCTCGGTGACGGTGAGCGCCAGGGGCTTCTGGCAATAGATATGTTTGCCGGCCCGCGCCGACGCGATCGCGATGTAGGCGTGCCAATGGTCGGGCGTTCCGATGTAGACGGCATCCAGGTCTTTCGCGGCGAGCAGCTCGCGGAAGTCCTCGTGGGCGGCGCAGCCTTTCCCGCCGTAGTGCCCGTCGACCAGCCGCCGGGCGGGCTCGCGGCCTCGCACCGCCCCCTCCCAATAGCCCGGGCCTTCGCGGTTGACATCGCAGACGGAGACGATGCGCACTCGCTCGTCCTCGAGGAACCGCTTGATCCAGCCCGTTCCGTTATTGCCGGTGCCGATGAACCCAATCGTCATCTTGTTGCTCGGGGCGTCTTTGCCGAGCACCGAGCTGGGGACGATGGCGGGGAAGGCGAGGGCGGCCGAGGATGCCAGGAACTTGCGGCGCGTGGGTTGGGCCGGGGTCGGCGTTGTTGCTTTCATCACGGCCTGAGTATAGAACTGATTCCGATCGCGGCGCAAAGTATTTACACTCGTGGACGGGGAGATGGATCGATTTTCGCGTCGTCGGAGGCGTAACCGACCGCTGGCCGGCGGGATAAACGATAGTATCCCTGACAACCATCAAACAAAAATTGGCAACTCTCGTCGTGAATGTGACGTTCGTGGCAGCGGGCGCATTTGCGCAAGAGCCAAAGATCGATCCGTTGATCAAAGGCGTGTTTAGTTTTCTCTCGCACGAGCTGGGGATTGCTCCAGGAAGCCACGCGTTAATCATTGGGCTGTTTTTCCAACTTGAGTCGTGCTCCGCCGCGGGCGTGCCGTTCCCGAAAGAGTTATGCGGGGTGAGGGTTTGGGTGGGGGAGGATGAGGCGGCAGTGTTCCAAGTTACTCCCGGGTCGATTAATATCGTGATTCCGGTTGAGGCCGAGCCGGGCGAAACCACGGTCGTGGTCGAGTCTCAAGGGATACGATCGGACCCCTTCCCGGTTACATTGGATACTCACGCACCCGGGCTACTTCGCGCCCCACATAGGGTTGACCCGCTGACTGATCCGGAAGTTCCAGTAGCCCCGGGGGCTGCCGTCACGGTCTTTGCGATCGGCTTGGGGCCGACGGACCCTCCCGTGGCCACCGGTTACCCGGGTCCGGCCGCTCCCCCAGCCGAAACCGTCGAAACGCCGACTCTTCGCCTTGGCTGTTTCACGCCGGAGGTTCTCTCGGCGAGCCTCGATCACCAAAGCCCAGGGTTTTACCGGGTGAATTTCATCGTGCCCGAAAGCGCACCAGGGGGCTCTAGAAAAAATCACAGCTTTTCGCTTTCGATCGGGGGGCAGACGAGCAATGAGGTTATTCTGCCTGTTTCGGGTGACGAAGTGCCCGGCGTATGCGCGGTCGTCAACGCCGCGACCTTCGCCCCTGACGCCCTGGTCGCGCCCGGCTCGATCATGAGCCTTTTCGCTATGAACATCGGTGAAGAACGGGAACTGTTGGACATCTTCCCCGACATGGAATTCAACGGCGTCTCGGTTACCTTCAACAACTTGCCGGCCCCGTTGTTTGCGGTGGACCCGACGCGGCGGCAGATCAACCTTCTTGCGCCGACTGAACTGCCGGAAATGGGCGAGATCGAAGTGCGGGTGACGAACGAAGTGGAAGAGAGTTTGTCGTTCACGCTGGAGATGACGGAGGCCGACCCGGGTATCTTTCGCGTCCATCACCCCGCGGACCTGGAGCGCGTTTTTGCCGCGGCCACGCTCGGAAATACGAAATGGTTCGCCTTACCTCAAGACGCGGCCGAAGCTATCGGCTTGCCGATCAACTGTACTGCAGCCGGCGTCAACCCGCTCGCCTTTTGCGCGGAACCCGTCCAAGCCGGGGACACCCTCTCGGTTTTTGTAACCGGGCTTGGCCGCGCCACCGTCGGCGGCGACCCCGACGGCGCGGTCCTGCCCACCGGCGAGCTGCCGCCCGGCGTGCCGCCCTTGTTTGAAACGGTCCACGAACCGGTTGTGACTTTCGATGAGGTCCCCGGCAGGGTGACTTTCTCGGGCTTGGCGCCGGGCAATGCGGGGCTGTACCAAATCAACGTGAAGGTGCCTGAAGGCGCGCCGACCGGCGACGCCGTCCCGTTGACCCTAGCCATGCCGAACGGCCGTAGCGACACCGCAAGCGTGGCGATTCGGCCTTGAGGGCACTTTCGACTAGCGGCACACTACGCCGGAGCCCTGCCCGATGCAAAAACACGAGGAGCCCAGAAGCACCGGCTGGGGCAGCGCGCATCGTGAATTGCCGAATACATCGCAACAATGGCTCCCGACCAGCGGGGCGCTTGGTTGGAACTCGTCCGTGCGCGGCTCGGGTACAGGGTCGGGTTCGAAGTCCTCGGGGTCGGGCACGAAGTCATCCAAGTCCAAATCGTCCAGCGAGGGCCCGGAATCCGACGGACCTCCGATGCCGAAGCAGTAGGCCAAGATCAAGGTGCTGAGTACGGTGACGATAACACCTGAGACGATATTCCGACTCATCTTCTCCATTTCGCCCTCCGAGCCGCATCGCCCTTTCAGATACCCGATAAATCGGGAAATCGCCCCTATTGGGGTCGGGAGCTACGCCGAAACCGGTCCTATTTTACTGACGGTTCACCGGCGTTGTCCCGTCGCGATGTCCGAATGCTGATTGGCCGGCTGCGCACGGCGAGTATAGCCTACGCGTCGGCTGCTAAACAATACCTCAGCGCCCTCGACCGGCCTGCTCGAACTCCACGCTGTTTCCGAGCACCCGTCACGAGCGAACCCTGTGGCGCGGGTTGCTAGGCTAGGGCGAGGGAAGTCCATGGGAACGAAGGAAATTACTATTCTCGGGGGTGGCAACACGGCTTTTGCGGCGGCCGCGAATCTCAGCCTTGAGGGAGCCTCGGTAACCCTTTGCGAACTACCGGAGTTCTCCGAGATGGTCGAGCCGATTCGAGAGTCACGCGAAATCTCACTCGCCGGGGTCGGCGGCCGCGGGACAGCTGTCGTGAACCGCGTCACCACGGACTTTGCCGAAGGCCTTGCTGATAGCGAATTGGTCCTGCTGATCATTCCTGCCTACGGGCATCGGGCTTTTGCAGAGGCTTGCGCACCGCATCTCCGCGGCGGCCAAGTCGTCGTCCTGATGCCGGGAACGCTCGGCAGTCTGGAGTTCGCCCGAGTCCTTAAAGAAAAGGGCGCGGCGGAGGGCGTAATCGTAGCCGAAACCGACACAGCCCCCTACGTTTGCCGCAAGATGTCTCCGACCTCCGCGCACATTTGGGGCGTCGCCCGAGGAATGGGCTTGGGTGTCGTGCCGGGCAGCGAGGGAGAGCGCGTTCGCGGCCTGGTCGAGCGTTGGTTCCCCGGGGTCCAGCTCTATTCCAACGTCTTCGCCTGTGGACTAGCCGCCATGAATCCGGTCGTTCACCCGGCGGGCGTGCTTTTGAATGCAGGCCGCGTCGAGTATTCGCGCGGCGACTTCTATTTCTATGACGAAGGCGTCACCCCCGGCGTCTGCCGCCTCATCTACGCCGTGGACCGCGAGCGACTGGCGATCGCCGCCGCGCTCGACATCGAACTCTCCCCGGTCGACGAAGCGTTCCACGAAGCGGGCTTCGGCCCCAAGGGCGATCTGTGGTCAACGATCAACGGCAGCCGTATGTTGACCCAGTTGCGAGCGCCGGGCGCTCTCAATACCCGCTGGCTGACCGAGGACGTCCCCTACGGACTCGCCGCTTGGTCAAGACTGGGCGAGCAACTCGGCGTCGATTGCCCCACGATGCGGGCACTTGTCGATATAGCGTCGGCGACATTGGGCCGGGATTTCTGGGAAGCCGCCCGTACCCCGCAACATCTCGGCATCGACGGGATGAACAAGGACACCCTGCTCAATTACGTCGCCTAACCCGAGAATCGCGGATTGCGTAGCGCTGGGTTCGAAGAAACCCGCGGCCTTTTCTTTCAACCGAACCCCTGCGTTATGCCCAGACCTTGTTTCGGCACGGGTCGCTAACAGCCGGGAGTAGACACACGTTATGAAAACCGTCGGAGTCATCGGCCTTGGCAACATGGGAATCGGGCTGGCTCGGAACCTCTTTGCCGCGGGCTTCCCCACGGTCGGATTCGATCTGCGCGAAGAGCGACTCGACTTGCTCGAACAATCCGGCGGACAAAGAGCCGCAAACTGCGCTGAATTGGGAGCCGCTTGTGACGCTGTATTCGTCATGGTGCTCAACGGTTCGCAGGTCCATGATGTGGTCCTCGGGGAGAATGGTGTGCTGAACGGCTTGGAAGCCGGCAACACCGTGATCGTTTCAGGCACCATCCTCCCCGCCGAAGTCCGTGCCCTCGAGGCACCGCTTGCGGAGAAAGGCGTTCATCTGATCGACTCACCGGTCAGCGGCGGCAAATCGGGCGCCGATAGCGGGGCGCTCACATTGATGACCGCCGCTAAAACCGCGGTTCTCGAGCACAATCGCGACTTGCTTGAAGCCGTCTCGAAAGTCGTCTTCCACGTCGGCGAAGAGATCGGACAAGGGCAAACCGTGAAAGCGGCGTTGCAGGCGATGATCGGTTGTACTTTCGCCGCGACCTTCGAGTCGCTCGTGATGGGACACAAAGCCGGCGTCAAAGGCGAGACGCTGTTCAAGGTTTTTCAGTCCAGTGCAGTCGGCAGCCCGCTTTTTGAAAATTGCGCACGGCTTATCCTCGATCGCAAGTTCGATAGCACGGGCAGCCACATCGGGACGATGTACAAAGATCTCGGCATCTCGATGAGCGTGGCCCGCGAAGCGGGCGCGGCGATGTTTACCACGAGCGCCGCCTACGAGTTGTTTCAAGCCGGCATTTCGCGTTTCCCGGATGGCGACAACCAGGCTGTCGTGAAGTGGCTGGAAGAGATCGCCGGCACCGAACTGAAGTGGTAAGGGACGAACGACCGTGAAACTGGGAGTCATCACCGACGGCATCAGCCGCAAGTTCGAGCACGCCCTCGACGTAATGAAAGAGCGCGGCCTGCGGCACGCCGAGCTGCAATATCTCTGGGACAAGGAAGTCGGCGATCTCGACGACGCCGAAATCGGGCGGGTCCAAGATTTGATCCGGCGGTACGAGATGGAGGTCTGTTGCGTATCGCGCCACAATTTCGGCGGCCTGGTCGTTGGGCAAACGGAGGTCGGCGACGCGGCCCATTCAAAACACATGGCCGCGCTGAAACGCTGTATCGATACGGCCAAGGCGCTCGATTGCGGTCTGGTGCGCATCATGAGCTTCCGCAAGGAGATGATCTTGTTCGGTTCCGGCGGTTCGGAGAGTTGGGTCGTTTCGACCGGCGCCTGGGACAAGCTCAAGCAATTGCTCGCGCCGGCTGTTGAGCTCGCGGAAGACGAGCGGATAACTCTAGTCGTCGAGACCGGTAACAACGCCATGATTACCTCGGCCTACCTTGGACACAAGCTGGTTGGCGACATGGGCAGCGACAGGCTGAAGATTCTCTGGGACCCCGGCAACAGCCTCTATTGCAACGAAGCGGCTTATCCCGACGGCTATGAAGCCCTGCGCGGAGGAGCCCTTGGCCACCTTCACATCAAAGACCTGCGGGTCGACATCCCCAAGGCAACCGTGGACCAATGCTGTTTCGGTGACGGTCAAATGATGCCGTATTATCAGGACCTCGCCGACGCTCTCAACCGGGACGGCTACGACGGTGTCGTGTCGTTCGAGAGCGTCCACCGTCCCGAGGCGGGGACGTTTGAAGACGGCTTCCGGCGATCGTTTCCTTAGGTTTCAGCAGGTGTTCGGCTGAAGCTACCAATGGGACCGGCCTCCCACCCTGAGGCTGCTCGCGTTTTCGCAAGGCGACCCTTGATTGCGCCGGCTGCTCGTGATCGTGGAAGGTAAGATCTCGAATGAGCCGCCGCTAAAGGATCGGAGCAGAACCATGGACGACCGGGAGTTGCTGTGACCAGCGCGCTGCTGGGCCGGCACAGTCAATGAATCCCCTCGCATTTGGGGCCGGTTGTTGGGTGGCGAATGGCTTTGAGAGACAAACCACCGAGGCGTGTGCCGAGGAAAAAGGCGAGTTTTTCGCTGCGCTCGCATCTCGACGGGGTGCCGTCAGGGACCCAACTGCGCTTATCCAATGGTGCGCCTGCAGGCATGAACAACAAGATCAGACTGGTCAGTCATCGCACCTTCGGCTTCCGCACCGTCGGGCACTACGCGGCCGCCGGCTGTCACTGCTGTATCCAGGCTCTGGTTGCTTGAGGAATGCTGATCCACACTTTCGGGAGAGGAGCCGGTTATGTTAAACCTGAATTATGCACAGATTCGGCGTAGCCATCGGCGATGGAGTTGTGGCGGTAGCGGCAGTGGTGTCAACTCAATAATGTCGCAAGTCGTCTTTTCTGCGGTTTCCCTCCCCGTTTGAGCCGCCTCCCGATCCCGGCGGGCAAAAGCGAGCTGGCAAGCGGCGTGTTCCCAGTACGTTGCGGCGAGTGCATAAAATTTTATGCATAGCGCCCCTCAACTCAGCGCACCCTCCACCACCGGCGCGAAGCTCGATCCCGGCGGCGCCATCGCCCGCAGCCGTCGCATCAGCCGCTCAAACAGGCCCTTCTCCTGGTACTGATCGCTGTAGCTGACGCCCGTTCGTCCGGCGTGTCGCCAGATCTTGGCCGCCAGGAACAGAAAGCGCAGCCGCGCCGTCGCCAGGGTGGTGTGCCGCAGCTTCTCCGGGGTGGCGTCGGCTTCGCGTTGGAACAGCAGCAGCCAGCAGTTGAGGTTGTAGGCCAGCATGACCAACTGAAAGTGATTGCGGTTCATGTCAAAGCGGCGCGAAGGATGGGCCGCCAGCCCGGCGTCGTTGTTGGCTTCTTTGATGAGGTTCTCGGCCCCGGCCCGCTGGTTGTAAAACCACACCACCGCCGCGATTGGCTCGGCGAGATTGGTCACAAACACGCGGTAGGTATAGCTGCTGGTGGCGAACAACTGATATTGCTCGACCTCGTCGGTTTCCGGCTCCTTCTCATACCGCAGCGCGACAAAGCGGCAAGCATGGGCCCAGCCCTCCGGCTGGTAGAGGAATTCGCACTCCGCTTCAGCGTCGCTGTGGGGCGAGGGCTTCCATTCGGCTTGCTGCAACTGCTCGACCAGTCGCCGCGTCTTGCGCGCCACGATGACGAACTGACAACGCGCTTGCTCGTAGGCCGCCACCGCCTCCCAGCAATAAAAGCCGGCATCGGCCCGCGCCAAGATCTTCTTCACGCCGGCCGGCAAAGCCCGGAAAGCGCTCTTCAGGTGGGCGGCGATCTGTTGGCCCGTGGGCCGGTCGCCGCCGCGCAACCCGCCCATCAGGTACTCGCGCGTCTCGGCCAGGAAGGTCAGTATCGGCTGGTAGCTGCGCTTGCCCTTGTTCTTGGGGTTGTAGCTCTTGCGCCCGCCCATCTGGCGGCCGTAGAGCGTGTGCACGGTGGTGTCGGTGTCCAGCGTCACCGTCTCCAATTTCACGTGGGCCGCGGCCCAGACTCGTTCTCGCAGCTGGCGCTGGATGGAAAGAATCTGCTGGGCCACGTTGAGGTGCAGCGAGGCCAGAAAGCGCCACAGCGTGGACTGCGGCGGCAGCCGTGTCACTTTTAAGATGCCGGTCAGGATGGGATCGCGAGCGATGAAGCGGAGTTGGTTGAGCCGCGCAAAGCCGACATAGAGGCCGAGCACGAGGGCCAGCACAAACTGGTAGGGGCTCATGGCTCGGGTGATTCGTTTGGTCGTGATGGTTTCTTCCAGCAGCGCTTGGAAGTCGAGTTTCTCGAGCAGGGTGGCGACGGGCAGCAAGCCGCCGTAGGGAGTCAGATTCTTGCCGCGGAAGTGATAAGGCGTGGAAGCCCCGATTTTATTGGGCCGCGAGGCCCTCGCGCCCCGGCCTTGTTTGACGGGCCTTGGGGAGCTATGCTGTTTTCGTTTGGTAACCATTTGGGTGACCTCCTTGGGGTCGGTTGGCGAAGCGGGAATCTTCGCCAGCCTACCTTTTTACCCCATGTTTTCGGGGGTCCCCCAATGGTCCCTTGCGGCACAGGTCTCCTCAGGTGCACCCCGGTGCACCCCGCAGTGCATAATTCAGGTTAAAACATTACTAGTACAAAATGTTTCACAAAGGACTGCTCCTTCAGCTCACTGTCTCTGCTCCGGTTGGCCATAATAGGGGCTGAGAAGTGGATTGTGGATTACGGAGGCAACAATGACATCAAGCAGATTGATCTTGCCGGTCGCGGGCATTGTTTTGGCGGTCGGGGCGGTATCGCTTCAAGCGGCCAACAAGGCGGTACAGCGGGCGGACCGTGCCGCACGGGTTTTCGCCGAGGTGATGGAGTCGAAGGATAAATCGATTCCGCAGGCTCTGCTCTCAAAGGCCCATTGCGTGGCGATTATCCCGGGTATGAAGAAAGTCGGGTTCGGTCTCGGCGGAAAGTACGGCAAGGGTGTCATCAGCTGTCGTGCCAAGGGCGGCAAGGGGTGGACCGGCCCCTCGACGGTAAAAATCGAAGGTGGCAGCATAGGATTGCAAATCGGCGGCAGCTCAACCGATGTTGTTCTGCTCGTCATGAACGAGCGAGGCAAAGAGAAATTGCTGAGCAGCAAGTTCACGCTCGGCGCCGATGCGTCGGTGGCCGGCGGTCCGGTGGGGCGCACAGCACAAGCTCAGACCGACGCGCAGATGCATGCCGAAATTCTTTCGTACTCGCGCGCACGGGGCGTGTTCGCCGGCGTCTCGGTCGAGGGCGCGACGCTGCGTCCGGATCGCGAGGCAGACACGAAAATCTACGGACGCGAGGTTTCTCCGAAGCAGATTCTGTTTGGCGAGATTCCCCCACCGGCTTCGACCGGGAGACTGACGAACGCGTTGAACAAATACTCGTCATCCGAGCATCAATAGGATGAGGGAGGATGGTTCCATGAATCGAGCAACAAGGCGGAGCGGCGGTGGTAGGTTCTCTTTTTTCCGAGGGTCGGCTCGATTGGGAATCATTAGCTGTCTGGTCGCCGCGGCGGTTGCCGCGGCCCCACCCGGACGCGACACGGAGCGCCCGACAAACAAGACCGAGAAGCGACTGGCCACGGCGGAGATCGTGCTCCGGGAGGCGCTGGGCGTCCCGGACAAACACATCTCCGCGGAGCTCATAGCCAAGGCCGATTGCCTCGGAGTGTTCCCGTCGGTCTGGAAGGCCGCATTGGTGATCGGAGGCAAGTACGGCAAGGGATTCATCACCTGCCGGCTGGCCGCGGGCGGCTGGAGCGCACCCGCGAGTTTCCGCATCGAGGGCGGTAATATCGGCCTTCAAATCGGCGGCAGCTCGAGCGACTTGGTCGTTCTGTTCATGACACCCGAGAGCGTCAACAAACTCCTGCGGACGAAACTCACGATTGGTATTGACGGCTCGGCGGCCGGGGGGCCGGTCGGCCGATCAGCCTCCGCGTCAACTGACGCTCTGTTCGGCGCCGATATCCTCGGTTACTCGCGATCACGGGGCATCTTCGCCGGCATCTCCTTCGACGGCGCGACTATGCGTCCGTTCCACAAAGGCAACCGCAAGCTCTACGGCTTTGAGCCGACAATCAAGTCTTTGTTGCGCGGGGAGGTTGATGCGCCCGCGCGAGCGCGCCCGATTCTGGATTTGCTGGGGCAGTACAAGCCGATGCCCGACGCAGACTGACGAACCGCTCGGTTCTAGTGAAAAGTAGCGGCCGGCACTCGTGCTGGTCCTAGGCGAAAGTAGTGACCGACACTCATGTCTGTCACCCAAGCACGTACCGTATGTGGAAACGCGCGAGACTTGAGCTCGCCGACGTCAGCGAATCTGGATCGAGTAAGGCGGGATGTACATCAGCCCCCCGCGCAACAGCGCCGGCCAAGGCACGGATCCGCTAAGCTCGCCGAGGGTGGATCGGACGTAGGCAGCGACAGGCGATTCCGTCGCCCGCCAGTTTCCTTCGAGCAGCAATTCGAGGAATTCCTTCGGTTCCGGATACGGAACCAAAGTCACACCATCCTCCGGGTCGAGACCGGCGGCCTCTTTGGCCATTTCGACAGCGCGGTCAAAGCCGCCCAATTCGTCAACCAATCCGTTGGCCTGCGCCTGGCTGCCCATCCAGACGCGGCCTTGGGCGATTTCATCGATCTCGTCCCATTCGCGTCCGCGGGATTCGGCGACCTTGCGAACGAACGTCTCATAAAACGCCTCCACGCTCTCGCGCGCCTTGACTCTTTCTTCCGGGGAAAATCCACTGTAATTGCTCAGGCTGGCGGCATAGCGGCCCCGTGTGATGACCTCCTTGTGGACGCCCAGCTTGTCATAGAGACCGCGCAGATTGAACTTGCCATAGACCACGCCGATGGACCCGGTGGTGGTTCCGGGGTAGGCCAGCACCGGCGAGTCGGCCATCGCGATATAGTAGCCGCCCGAAGCCGCCACATCCGACATGGAAACAATGACCGGCTTCTCTTCTCGCAGCCGGTTCATCTCACGCCACATCCGGTCCGAGGCGAACGCGTCGCCGCCCGGAGAATCGATGCGAACGATGACGGCCTCGATGTCATCGTCGTCCTTGACCTTCCTCAGCGTGCGGGAAAAACTGTCGGCGCCGAGGACATTCGACCCGAAAATCGGATCGGGCTCGGCTTGGCCGCCCACGATGTTGCCGACGGCGTACACAACCGCGATTTGGGTTTCGCCCCCGAAACCGAGCGAGTCGCCTGAGATCTTGCGGTAACGCGCAAGACTGACTTTGTGGAGCTCATCGAGTTCCAGATCCCGCTTGAGAGCATCGAGAAACTCGTCTTCATATTGCAGGACATCGACCAATCCGGATTCGAGAGCCTGCTCTTGAACGAACGGGCCGGTGTCGATCACCGCGCGCAACTCGTCGGGCGTCATCTCACGCGCGGGAGCGACCGCTTCAAGAAATTGCCCGTAGATTTCGTCGAGTACGGAGTTAATCACTTCACGAAATGGCTCGGACATCGACGAGCGCGACCACGGCTCGGCGAAGCTCTTGTACTTGCCGATGCGCTCGAGTTCGGCCTGAACGCCGATCTTCGCAAGCGTGTCTTTGTAGAACGCTACTTCCGCCCGCAGGCCCTTCACGTCGAGCACGGCCGCGGGCGGCATGGAGATTTCATCGGCGGCGGCGGCGACGTAGTAGTCAAGCATCGAAGCGCCCTGAAGAAAAGCTCTGACGGGCTTCTCCGATTTCTTAAAGTCTTCAATCGCCCACCGTATCTCCTGCGCTTTGGCCCAACCGGCCTGAAGCCCGCCGCAATAAAGAGCAATCGCGTGAATGCGGTCATCCTCGGCGGCATTTTGAAATGCCTGCCGCACTTCGAGCAGCGTCGGCGGCGTCGACGAATCCCACGAACCGAACGAGAATGCCACGCCGACGTGCTCGGGGATCTCTCCACGCAGGCGGATCACGAGCACCGAATCGTCCTCAATGGAGGGTGGCGCTCCGCCCATCGTGAGAGCCATCAGAAAGATCGCGCCGATTAACAGAAAGACCAGAACCACGCCGGTGAGAATGCCGAGAAGGTACTTGATCATGAGGCAATGAACCGTCCGCCCGGTTGCTCCCGCTGGGGTACCAACATCGAGCTGCGTCAGGCGGACTTATTATATCGCGGCCCGGTCTTCGCGGCCGGCATGTTACTCTTAACCGTAGGCCGCCGACAATCAGGCTTGGCGGCACCGTGCGGGTCACCTCGATCGCGTTCTATACCTCGGGCTAGAGGTGGATGAGTCGGTCACGTGAGATGGAACCGGGCGGAAGATTGGATAGGAAGATTCGGTGAAAAAACTCTACATAGGCAACCTCGCTTTCGGAGCTACAGAAAACGACGTCCGCGAAGCCTTTTCGGCTCACGGGTCGGTGGGATCGGTACAGATCATTACGGACCGCGACACGGGGCAATCCCGCGGCTTCGGCTTTGTTGAAATGGATGACGACGGGGAAGCCGAAACAGCGATCGCGGCTGTCAACGGCTCCGACATCGCCGGGCGCAATGTTGTCGTCAACGAGGCTCGTCCTCGCCCCGACCGCGGCGGCGGGGGGGGTGGTCGGCGCGGCGACCGTTGGTAATCCACGCTCGCACGGCCTGAGAAAGGGCTGAGTCACGACGGCTATCGCCGTGGCGCTGCTGAGCGAAGACGTGCCATTCAACGAATCGTATGGGACGGCCGACGGTCGAAGTGTGTAATGATCGGGCTCTATATCTCGATCCCTTTCTGTCGGCAGAAGTGCACCTACTGCAACTTTGCTTCCGGCGTCTTCGCTGAAGAACTCGTCGAGCGCTACCTTCGGGCGCTTGAAGGCGAAATCCGTGACAGCGCCATAACCTCTCCGGCCGACTCGATCTACTTCGGTGGAGGGACGCCCAGCCTATTGGACATCGCGCAACTCGAGCGCATTTTTGCAGCGCTCGACCCCGTTGACCGAGCGGAGGTGACCATCGAGGCCTCCCCTCTGACGGTAACGGCCGAGAAAGCGCGCGCATGGGTCCGATTGGGCGTCAACCGTGTCAGCCTGGGCGTGCAGTCGTTTGTGCCGCGGGAAGCAGCGGCCTCGAGCCGGAAGCATACTCCGAAAGACGTCGCCCGCGAGATCGCGATCTTGCGGAGTGCGGGCATTGAAAACATCAATGTCGATTTGATTGCCGGTCTGGCCTATCAGGACGATGCCGGTTGGGAGGAATCGCTCGATTGGGTGGAGCGCTTGCGGCCTCCCCACGTTTCGGTCTACATGCTCGAAGTCGATGACGAAAGCCGCTTAGGCGCGGAATTGCGAGCTGCCGGAACGCGCTTCGGCGCCGAACGGGTTCCGAGCGAGGATCAGATTGCTGCTTTCTACGAACGGGCGGTCGAGCGCCTGGAAGCAATGGACATAAAGCGCTACGAAATCTCGAACTTTGCCGTGCCGGGCCGTGAATCACGCCACAATCTCAAGTACTGGAACATGCGGCCCTATCTCGGTTTCGGCTCAGACGCCCATTCCTTTGACGGTTTGCGCCGCTGGGCCAACGTGAAGACACCCGCCGAATACGTTGAGCGAGCCGAGCGCGGCGAAAGCCTACGTATGGGCGTCTGGGACGTCAACCCCGATCGCCGCAGCGAAGACAAATTCATCACCGGCCTGCGACAAATGGTGGGGATCGAGCCGACCGAAGCGGAATGGAAGCGCTACGGTGGCAACGTCGGCCGGCTGCGCGGCCGCGGTTGGCTTTCGAAGGCCGAGGACGGGTGCTTACGGCTGACAGCGGAGGGCGTGATGTATTCCAATGAGGTCTTTCAGCAGTTTCTCGTGGACTGACCTATTGCGCCATTCTGTTTCCCGCCACTGAGGTGAGGCCACCCCCATGGACAAGTTCATCGACCTTCGCAGCGACACCGTAACGAAGCCGACCCCGGCTATGCGGCGCGCTATGTTCGAGGCCGAGGTTGGTGACGATGTCTACGGCGAAGATCCGACGGTGAACCGGCTCGAGGAGCGCGCCGCCGAAATCGTCGGCAAGGAAGCGGCGCTGTTCGTGCCCACCGGCACGATGGGCAACCAGACGGCTATTCGCACTCACACTCGTCCGGGGCACGAGATCATTTGCGACGACCGTTCGCACATCGTGCTTTATGAGATGGGCGGGCCGGCGAGCCTTGCGAATTGCTTGACACGGACAATCGCCACTGAGAACGGTGTACTCAGTTGGGACGCGATCGGCGCGCGGGTACGCGGTCAGAGCGACCACTTCCAGGGCACCGGGCTGATCTCTATCGAAAACTCACATAACGTTGCGGGCGGCCGAGTCTATCCCCAGGAAACCGTCGTCGAGATCTGCGAGAAGGCCCACGCCGAGGGCGTCTCCGTTCACATGGACGGCGCGCGTATTTTCAACGCAGCGGCCTATCTCGGCGCCACGCCCGCCGAGGTCTCCGCCCCGGTTGACTCGGTGATGTTTTGCCTCTCGAAAGGCTTAGGCGCGCCGGTTGGTTCGATGCTTGCCGGCCAACGCGACTTCATCGACGAAGCTCGTCGAGTACGGAAGGGCTTGGGCGGGGGGATGCGGCAAGTCGGAGTATTGGCCGCCGCTGGGCTGGTCGCGCTTGAGGAATCGCCCGCCAAGATCCCCGACGACCACGCCAATGCCCGTTACTTGGCCGAGTCGTTGGTCGAGATGCCCGGCGTGGCGATCGATCCCGCGCTGGTCGAAACGAACATTCTGTTCTTCGATTGTGCCGGGACCGGCATGGGTGCTCCCGAGCTCTCCGCGCGCCTGAAGGAAAAAGGCTTGCTCGCGAACGGTCTAAGCGGCACGCGGATGCGATTGGTTACGCATCACGACGTCAGCCGCGAGGATTGCGAGACGGCCCTGGCGGTCATGCGCGAGATCCTGACAGCCCGAGCGGCTTGAGCGGACAGCTCGCGGTCGAGGATTTGACGAGCAAACTGTCCAATCTCGCGATGTACCCGCCGCGAGCGCGCGAGCGCTAGGTTCCTAATCCGGCGGGAGACGGCCCTGGCGGTCATGCGCGAGATCCTGACAGCCCGAGCGGCTTGAGCGGACAGCTCGCGGTCGAGGATTTGACGAGCAAACTGTCCAATCTCGCGATGTACCCGCCGCGAGCGCGCGAGCGCTAGGTTCCTAATCCGGCCGGGAGGCTATGCTATAGTTAGTTCGCCCTGAGATCGGCGCTGGTAGTGTTACCGCGTTCCGGCCGATCAACAACGACGGTGAAAAGCCGCTCGAGCGGGAGTAGTTCAGCGGTAGAACGTCAGCTTCCCAAGCTGAATGTCGCGGGTTCGATCCCCGTCTCCCGCTCCAATTTTCAACAACTTACGGCCCCGGCTCTTCTCTGAGCCGTCTTTTTGGCCGCCATTTCTCGCGAGTTTTGCCCAGTAATTGCCCAGTAGCGCCTTCGGCGTTGCCTGGTGCAAGGGGAGTCGTGCGGCTTGCCGCGGGCTTCAAGGAGACCCCATGTCCCGCTCCGTAAACCGCGTCCAGCTACTCGGCCGCATCGGCCGCGACGCCGAAACCAAACAGACAACCGCCGAGATCACGGTCAGCAATTTCACGCTCGCAACCAACCGCTCGGTCAAGTCCGCGACCGGCGGCTACAGGCAGCAAACCGACTGGCACAACATCGTCGTGTGGCGTTCGGAGAAGCTCGGCCCGTACCTCACCAAGGGCAAGCAGGTGTTCGTCGAGGGACGGCTGCAGTCGAAGACGTACACCGACGACGGTGGGAAGAAACGCAGCCGGGTCGAAGTGATCGCCGAAAACGTTATCTTGCTGAGCCGAGACGAGCAAAACGGCAAGGCGGCGACGAAGGAAGCTCTCGGCGTCAGCGATGACGATACGCCGTTTTGAAAGCGACGAATCCCGCTCCTATGGACGAGGGAGAAGAACGGCTCAGCGGAATCAAATAGCTCCCCACCGCCGTCCTGGAGAAGCACCCACGCCTGTCGCCTGTCGCCTAAAAACTGCGACACGCGAGCGCATCCCCTTCGACGGGATCGGTTCTCCTGATCGTCCCTCGATAGAATAGAGCTGTCGGGGAAATATCTTTCCCACCACCTACCGGCTTCCTGAGTCCACTCAGCAGCTCGCCGGACGGCGGAATCCAGCCCGAAATCAAGCGTGTGGGTCGGGCTCCGACCGATAGCGAGTGACATCGATTGTTATCAACACCAATCTGTAACAGGGTAGAATTGGACCGTCGTGATCGGCCAGACCATCTCCCATCTCCGCATCACCGAGAAGCTCGGTCAAAGGTGTTATGCGTGTCGTCTGCAAGGCCGAGGACGGGCCGCTGTCTCATCAGCGAACGACTTGGCCGGCGCAAGCCACGGCCATCATATTGTCCGGACACATTCAGGGATGTGGGTTTCCCCTTCGGTAGCGGTCTTGCGTATCGCTGGATTCCTTGCTGCCTGTCGAGTGGCGCGGCGTCATCGCTCGGAGCTTCGGGAGCTAACGGGAATTCGGCCGGAGCCGTTCAGCACACTCATTCAACGTCTGTGAGCGGACGGACGAGCCCTGGCGCCTGCCGGCGGAGGTGATGTGTAGGGTTCAGCGCGAAGAGACGTGGTATTCGGGGCAGCGCGGGTGCAGGTGGCCTTGCCAAGGCCAAAATACAAATCCCGGCTTGCGTCCGAGCCGTGGATTGGAGTACCCTGACCGTGCCGTGATGGCCAAAATGGAAATCTCGGCCAATAGTAGTTAGCGAGACGACGGGATGAATGGCATAGTGCGAGCCTTCATCGGCCTTGTTGACCAGAGGCCCAACCGGCTTGCATCTCGCGCGCAATTACGGCGTTCTCGCGCGCGACGAATCGTGGACTTCACGTTCGGCGCGCAAATCTAGAGGGAAATCTAATGCGAAGTATCATGACGCGGTTCATGCTGTGTGCCGCCGTTGCGGCGGGTCTGTCAGGGTGTGCGAAGGAACCTGAAACTAAGGCGCCGCCGGCTGACCAGGTCGGCGAGGAGGCCCAGGCCGTCGTTTTGCTCAGGGGCCTGCCGACCCTGGGTACGCAGCACACTGTTGCCATCGTCGAGATGGACCCGGAAGCGGACAATTTCGGGGCCATTCTGAACGAGTTCGAAATTCCCAATATGCAGCGCCCGCTGCATCACGTGTATTACAGCCCGACCGGTCGCCTGTATGCCACGGGCCTGGATCCCAAGTGCAGTCTCGCTGAAATCGGCCTCTCTCGTAACGCCTCCGGTGCGGCCCAGATCAATGGGGTCAATTGCCTGGACACGCGAGGGCAGCAGGTTGGTGAAGACATCATGTGGCACACGGTCAAGGGTACCGAGTACATGTTCGTCACGTTCATGGGCGGCACCGGCGTGGAGCAGAGCGACGGCGGGTCGCTCGGTGTGTTCGACCCGCAAAGCAATGCGGTTGTGAAGATCATCGAGGCACGCAAGAGTCAGGTGGCCGATGGCCAGCCTTTCATAATGTACCCCCATGGCATCTCCGCCTTCGGTGACCGCATGGTGATCGCATCCACCATTCACCCCGACCTGGCAACCGGCGTGGGCGACAGCATCACGGTCATTGACCTGAACACCTTCACGCCCATTCAGAACATTGTCGTCGAGGATGCCAAGCCGGTCGGATTTCCTTCATCGCCGGTCGAGGTCCTGTTCGTGCGGCCGGGTATCGTGCAGGATGTGAACCCTGCGGTGCTGGTGAACACGATGTTCGGATTCGAAACCTGGACGATCCCCTTCAACCAGGCAGACAAATCCTTCGGCACGCCCGAAAAGCTCTATGACGGTGCAACAAACGGCACCGGCGTGCCGCTTGAGTTCTACGGTAACGAAACCGAATTGTTTGTGAGCCATGCCCTGCCCGGCGTAGTCAAGCGCTATGAGTTGTCGAAGCTGCCGGATCTGGTGTCATCGGGCCCGGATATTGTCGCCGACGCAGGATCGCATCACATGATTTTCTATTCCACACGATCGGGGCGGAAAGTGATTGCGGTGCAGAATAACCTGCTCAATCTGGGAAACGCCGCGGACAATGACCCAACGGATATCGACTTCATCGCCAAGGTCAATGCGCACACGGTCACCGTTCATGATCTGGGTACCGGTGAGCGCCTGGCGTCCATCGACTTCAAGGCGCGTTACAAAAAGGGGATCGAAAATATCGACGGGTTGTTTGGATCCGGATTCGTGCACCACCATTGACGGTGGAGGGGCACGCAGCGGCGCCCGGCTGCGGTAAACAGGGTGCTTCAGCAACTGGGCCTGCGCAGCTGGCGCGTGGCGGTTGTGGCTCCATGATCAGGCCGCGTGGCATATATGCACTCCCTGGCGTAGTACTGGCTGCGGCGACGTGCTGGTTGCTTTTGCGCTCCGCTCCGGATGCGACACCGATCCGGAACTTTTCTGCACCCTTCGTTTACGGGCACTTCCGGGTGCCCGAGGACAATACCCTTACGGAAGAGGGTGTGCAGTTGGGCCGGATGCTGTTCTATGATCCCCGGCTTTCAGGTAACAACACGGTATCCTGTTCGACCTGTCATATGCAGCACCTGGCCTTCACCGACGGCAAGGTGGGTGCGGTCGGTGTCTCGGGAAAGCCCCTCGCGTTCAACAGCATGAGCCTCGCAAATCTAATGTGGGGACCGCAGCACTTCTTCTGGAACGGCCGCGCGGGTTCCCTCGAACAGCAAGCTCTGATGCCGATACAGAATCCCGATGAAATGAACCAGGGTCTTGATGAATTGATCGAGGAACTGTCAGCGGACGATGCTTATCCAGCCTTGTTCGGACGGGCCTACGGCCGAATTTCTCCGGAAAATATTGCGAAGGCCATCGCCAGTTTCGAGCGCACACTGGTCTCCGCCGATTCCAGGTACGACAGGTTCCTGCGTGGCGAAATCAAGTTGAGCAGCGACGAGGAAAGAGGCAGAAAACTGTTCATGGCGCACCCCGATGTCAAGGTCAGCCTGCGGGGCGCAAATTGCATTGACTGCCACAGCCAGTTCCTCACCAGCGGATTCAATACACTCTACGATGGATTCTCCAACAACGGACTGGATGGGGAGGCGAGCATGCAACCAGGCCTGCAGGAAGTGACCGGCGAGCCCAGTGACAAGGGCAAATTCAAGGCCCCCACGCTGAGAAATATCGCATTGACGGCACCCTATATGCATGACGGAAGATTCGCGACGCTTGAACAGGTACTGGATCACTACAACCAAGGCGTAACCGTCAGCAGCACACTTAGCCCCCTGATCTTGGAGGCGGACAATCGGCAGGTACACGACGTCGCGACCAAAGCCAGCCTGCACCTGAGCGAGGACGAGAAGCGCGAAGTGATCGCATTCCTGCATACGCTGACGGACGAGCACTTCATTGGTGCGGAACAGTTTTCGGACCCGTTCATGCAGCGCGGTGCGTCGAATGACTAGAAAACTGACAGTCGTGCTGGTGGTAGCGACTGCACTTGGACTGGCGGTCGCCGTGTTTACTTACTGGTCCCAGCAACCGGGGAGGATCCACTTGCGCTTCACCGCGGTGGTAGGGGACAAGGCACTGGTGTTCAACGAGCCCTTGTATGCCAACCCCGGCGGTAAGGGCGTGTTCGGCGTGCGTGATTTCCTGATGTATCTGAGCAATATCCAATTGGTTGGCGCCGCCGGTGCCTACAGCGTGCCGGACAGCTATCATCTCGCACGCTTCGACAACGCGTCGAACACGTACGAAATCCTTATCGAGGCGGTGCCTCGCGATACCTACTCCAGGGTGATCCTGTCCATCGGCCTTGACCAGAAGGCAAACGAATCGATCGCACCGACCGGCGATCTGGACCCGAACGGCCGCATGGCCTGGAATTGGGAAGTCGGCTACAAGTTCGTCTTGTTTGAAGGATCCCTGCTGGCCGACGGCGGGCTTCGTCCGCTGGTATATCACGTTGGCTTCAGCGAGAACCGCAGGACGTTGCAGTTCGATCTGCCGGAGCCCGCGCTGGTGTGGTCACCGGAGGGGCTCGCATTCAGAGTAGACCTGATGACGCTGTTTGCGGGGAATCAGACCGTTGATATGCAGGCGCTATCCAACGTCAAGTTCGACCGGGTGGATGCCGGTCTGCTCGCGAACAACTACGCGTCGATGATTTCGCTGGTACCGCATCAGCGGTGATCAGTCATCGGTTACGCTGAGGCCGCAGCTGCTGTTTGCGGGGTGACTACGTGTGAGCTACGGTTCCGGTCCGCAACTACGATGTTTCTCGGGATGGCCGGCGGTTCATGATAGTGAAAGGAGTGGGAGCCGAAAGTATGCTCATCAACGTCGTCGTGAACTGGTTCGACGAGCTGGAACGGCTCGTACTTTAGATGCCTGGTCCAGACTGGTTCTCCGAGTTCGAGGACTGCGAGTAGGACTAACTCCCACGAAACAAGCTATATACGGCTCTTCAGCCGATAGCTGTTGTGATATCCGGTTCGCATGAACAATCCAGCGCCTGAGCGTGCTCAGCGCCCCCGACGGATCCAGAAACCGAGCCTACGCAACGGCCTGGGCGAAGAAAGTCTCTCTGTTTGTGACATGGCTTGGTAGGGTCGAGAACTGGCGCGGTGGCCCGTCAGGACGCCGGCTTGGCTGTATCCGGGGTTTCCCCCTTCGTGCCCGTTTAGCCGTGTCCGTAGCTCCGTCTCCAGCTCCCGCCACCTCGCACGCAGCGTGCGGATTTCCCGCACTACGCGCTCCTGCACACTTCGCGACAAGATTTATGAGACCTATCCGGTTGGAGTTGCTTTCGACGATGGCCCTGGAGCCGTCACCCAGATTCAGGTGTCCGCTCCCACCATCGACTACTCCACCCCTTCCATCCGAAGCCTTGGCACGACGCCAAGGCCATTCAGCCTTCCTCTTGCCGTATAGTCCTGATCGCAGATCCTGCAGACTGCTGGACGCTTTTATCATTCGTCCCTGCCTCACTGTTGTTGACCAAGACTTCACGTGCAGCAAGGTCCCATCGCTCCGCAGGCGTTACCCCGCTTCACCGCTACTACGAACCTAGCCGCCACCCTCTCGCCTTCCACCGACTTCCTGGTTGTCGCCAGTTATACGGCTTTCGTGCTCCGTCGATTTCGCGACGGGACGAGGAGGGCTTCTCCAGTTGCTTAGCATGCCCTTGTCACCGTGCTGTCCCTACCACCCCGCCGGAGTGACCTGGCGCCGCAGTCAGTTTGCGCCAAGTCATGCTGCCTTCGCCCGTGATAAGGGGGCTCGGCCTCCGGGGTTTTAGCTTTTCGAGGCCACCTGTGGGTTCACTTCCGTTACGGCCCGGTGACTCGCTCACCATCCCAAGGATGGCTTTGTCGATTGGCTTCATCGGCTTCGTTTCCTCCACCGATGCAACTCAAGCTACGGGGCTCTGACTCTTACCCCGGTGGGACTGCCTCCCACTGAACATGCCAGCCTTCGCTGGACGCACTTATCACCAGGTATCATCTGTCAGTACAAACCACGGCGTCTCGTTATTGAAACGCGCTCTCCGATGTTCACGGCGACGATGAGAACAAAGAGCGTGGTGTCTTCGTGAGGCCCGGCCGGGATGCCGGTCAGTCGGGCAGCGGATGTGACAGAGAGGAGGGGCCTACGGGGGCGCCATGCCGCCGGATCGCACCTGGGAATCCCTTATCGTTTGGCGACGGCGATGGCGGGCGAGGACGGCACGACCTCTTTCGGCTTTACCGTTCCGGATCAGAGCGAGTCCGAAGGAATAGTAAGCTTCGCGCATCGACGGAGCAAGACGGACGGCTTTCTCGAGAAGTTCCTCGGCTGATGCATAGCGCTTTTCCGAGCGCTCGCTGGTCTTTCGCGGACAACATTCGAACGTCGCCGCAGTCTTTCCCGGGCCGCGAGGTGGAGATGTTCAACAACCTGGCCGTGAGCGACACGCATGTATTCAACCCCACGAGCCGACTTGCATCGCGATTTCGATGCGCACGGATTGCGGTAGGCGGCCCGGCGACCCTTTTCTTGATCGTTTTCGTTCACGTCAGTCGAGCTGCCGACCCCGGTCGGCATTGTGCCGCGACGAGGCGTGTTCAGCACGTTGGGCGATTCTGTTTTGTGATAGAATTCAGCTGGAGAAGTTCTCGCTTTCCGGGAGCCGTGTCATGTGCGCCGACCCGCGTTTTCCGACCGGCGGTTTCGAATTGTTCCGCAACGTGTGCGCGGCGGTTTTGTTAATTGCTCCAGCGTATCTCGCCGCCCAAGCCCCCTCGGCGCCCCGCTTCGAACCCGACATCGCGCCGATTCTGATCGAGAATTGCGTCGTCTGCCACGGTGAGAGTTCGCCGCAAGCCGAGCTCGACGTGCGAACCCGCGAGGCTCTGCTTGCCGGAGGAAAATCCGGGCCGGCACTGGTTCCGGGAACCCCGGTGGAAAGCTTGTTGTTGCAGAAGACCGCTTCCGGCGCGATGCCCATGGGCGACAAGAAATTGGCGCCCGACGAGGTTGAGCTCATTCGCCGTTGGATCGAAACCGGCGCTCTTCTCGAAGGCGAAGACGCGGCGTCGGCGGGCGGCGGCGCGCATGAGCAGGTCAACCCGCGCGAGATCCTCGTCACCACGATCAACATCAAGTGCCTGCTGTGCCACGGGCGCCGCCGGCAGGAAGGCGGCCTCGATCTGCGCACGCGCGCGTCGGCGCTGAAGGGCGGCGCCTCGGGACCGGCTATCGTACCCGGCGATCCCGACGGAAGCCTGATGATCAAGCGCATCACCGCCGAGGAGATGCCTCCCGAGGAGCATCAAGCGCGGCTTTCCTATCGCCCGGTCACCTCGGGGGAACTCGAAAAGCTGCGGCGCTGGATCAGCGAGGGCGCGCCTTGGGACGACGAAGAGGCGGCCGCGGTCGACCCCGCTTCCGACCCGATGGTCAGCGACGAAGACCGCGGCTTCTGGTCTTTCCAACCGCCGCGGCGGCCGTCGCCGCCCGACGTACGGGATCGTGATCGCGTTCGCCAACCGGTCGACGCCTTCTTGCTGGCAAAGCTGGAGGAAAAGGGCCTGACCTTTTCACCCGATGCCGAGCGGTTGACGCTGATGCGGCGAGCCTACTTCGATGTGACCGGGCTGCCTCCTTCGCCCGAAGAAGTGGAGGCCTACTTGGAGGACGAGAGCCCCGACAGCTATGAGCGGCTTGTCGATCGTCTGCTCGAATCGCCGCGCTACGGGGAACACTGGGGAAGACGCTGGCTTGACGCGGCGGGCTACGCCGACTCGGAAGGCCAAGTGGACTTCGACGCGGTTCGCCCCCACGCTTGGCGCTATCGCGATTGGGTCATTCGAGCCCTCAACGCCGACAAGCCCTACGACCGCTTCCTGGTCGAACAGATCGCCGGTGATGAATTGTTCAACTACAAGGAAAAGCCGCTGCCGCTCGAGCGCGAGGACAGCGAAAAGCTCACAGCCACCGGGTTCCTGCGAATGGGGCCCGACGGCACCTACAGCGTCTCGCAGGGCTTCGTTACCGAGCGGCTCATTGTCGTAGCGGACCAGCTCCAGATCTTGACCTCAACGGTCATGGGTCTGACCATCGGTTGCGCCCGCTGCCACGACCACAAATACGACCCCATCCCGCAACGCGACTATTACCGGCTGAGCGCCATCCTGCGAAGCGCCTACGACCCCTATGATTGGCTCTCCCCGAACGAAGCCGACATCGGACCTGACGCGGATTGGAACGAGACGAACAGCCGCCTGCTGCCGGGCGCCCCGGCGAAAGAAGTGGAAGAAGCCGCGCGGCACAACGTACCCATCGAGGCGGAAGTCGCGCGCCTGGCGGGCGAGCTGGGGGCGTTGCCCGCTCCGATGCGCAAGAAACTTCTCGAGGAAAAGGAACCCGGGGTGCCCGAGGCCGTGAGGGTCGAAGTCCGCAAGGTCTTGGGCAAAACGCTGATCGAGGACCTTGCCGCGGCGGCCGAGAAGGGGACCGACATCGGGGAAGAGACCCAAGTTTCGACCTCGACGGCCTTCGCACTGCTTGAATCTTTCGTCAAGGCGAAGATGAGTCTTCGCACCAAGCCGCAAGTGCGCGCGCTGTTCGACATGGGAGGGGATCCCACCCCGGTCCACATTCTTTATCGCGGTGAATTCCGCAATCCGGGGCCACCTGTTGATCCCGGTGTGCCGTCGGTGCTCAGCGTCGGCCTTGAACCCTACAGCCTGGAGCCGCTCGATTGGTCGAGCGGACGGCGATTGGCGTTGGCGAAATGGTTGGTGCAGCCGAATCACCCCTTGACGGCGAGAGTGATGGTCAATCGCGTTTGGCAACATTACTTCGACCGCGGGATTGTGCCGAGCGAGGCCAACTTCGGCCGCACCGGTTCTGCGCCGACGCACCCCGAGTTGCTGGACTGGCTGGCTGTGGAATTCGTCGAGCGCGGCTGGAGCCTGAAGGCCCTCCATCGGCTGATCCTGACCTCGACCGCCTACCGTCAGAGCTCCCTGTTCGACGAGACCAAGCACGCGGCTGACCTCGATAACGTTCTGCTCTCTCGGTTCCCGCTGCGGCGACTCGACGCCGACGCGATCCGCGACGCGGTGCTCAAAGCGTCGGAGCGGCTCGATCTGAAGCCCTTCGGCCCGGCCGACGAGATCGACGTCAAGCCCGATGGAGAAATCGTCGCCAAGGATTCGCCGCAAGGGCAACGCCGCGGCATCTATTTGCAGCAGCGACGGTCGAAACCATTGACCCTGTTCGAGGCATTTGACGCGCCGCAACTCAAGCCCAACTGCCTGCGAAGGACGAAGTCCACGGTGGCGTCCCAGGCGCTCCAGATGATGAATAGCGAGATCCTCCGCACCAACTCACGCTACATGGCCGGGCGCATTATCGATGCGGTTGGTGAAGACCCGGCGGCGCTGGTCGAACGGGTCTACTTGACGGCGCTGGGCCGCCCGCCGGCCGCCGAGGAGCGGACCGACGGCGTTTCCACGCTAACCGAAATGACAAAGGCCTGGGGACGCCGGCTGGAAGAGCAGGTACCGATGGAACCGAAACGGATGAAGGCCCGTTGGCTCGCCTTGGCGGCGTTGTGCCATACGGTGCTCAATTCGGCCGAGTTCCTTTACGTTGATTAAGACGGGGACTGAGACGAGGAGAGCGATCATGCCGGCTCCAAGGAAGCAAAGAGAAAACGCACAACGCCGGAGTGCGAATCCGTCGCGCCGTGATTTCTTTTCGCGGGTCGGCGACGGGCTCCACGGCGCGGCGCTGGCGTCGTTGCTGGGTAGCGACTTTTTGTCCCCGCAAGCGGCAGTCGCCTCGACCGCCGGCCGCCGCGCCTACGATCTCAAAGAGCGTCAACCGCACTTCGAGCCCAAGGCGAAATCCGTCATTCAGTTCTTCATGAACGGCGGACCGAGTCAAGTTGATTTGTTCGATCCCAAACCGGCTCTCGCAAAGTACGAGGGTCAGCCCCCGGGCCGCGACCTGGCCAACGATATCGAGTTCATCAACGAAGCCGGCGGTTTCATGCCCTCTCCCTACCGCTTCGCCAAGCAAGGTCAATCGGGGGTGGAGATCTCCGAGATCCTGCCGCATCTCTCCGAGCATGTCGACGACATCGCGCTCGTCCGCTCGATGTTTACAACACACTTCAACCATGAACCGGCGATTTTCATCATGCAGGGCGGCAGGCAGTTTTCCGACCGGCCGACGGTCGGCTCCTGGATCGTTTATGGGCTGGGTTCCGAGAATCAAAATCTGCCCGCCTATGTTGTGCTGGACGACCCCAAAGGTCTGCCGGTCAACCACCTGCAGAACTGGCAGTCGGGATGGCTGCCGCCGGTTTACCAGGGAACACGTGTCCGCTCCGAGGGCTCTCCTCTGCTGAATTTGAAAGCCAAGCAGGAGTATCCCGCGCCGGTCTTGGACCTGGCCCGCTCCTTGCTGGCGCGCATGGACCGCGCTCACCGCGATCGCCGACCCGGTCAACCCGAACTCGAAGCCCGCCTCATGAACTACGAGCTGGCCGCGCGTATGCAGCTGACAGCGAGCGACGCTCTTGACGTTATGCAGGAAAGCGAAGCGACGCGGGAAATGTACGGACTCAACAACGAGCAGACGGCGTCCTACGGCAAGCGTTGTTTGATGGCACGCCGACTGGTCGAGCGCGGCGTCCGACTGATACAGATCTACATCGAGGGCCAAATCTGGGACAACCACTCCGATCTCGACAAGTCGCTCCGCTACGCCTGCGGCAAGACGGATCAACCGATCGCGGCGCTCATCAAGGATCTCAAGCGCAAAGGCCTGTTCGATCAAACGCTGCTCGTCTGGGGAGGTGAGTTCGGCCGGCTTCCATTAGCACAAAGCCGCGAGGTGGGCGTGGCGGGCCGCGACCACGGGCCGACCGGTTTCACGGTTTGGTTGGCCGGAGCGGGCGTCAAGGGCGGCGTCGTTCATGGAGCCACCGACGAGATCGGCTACAAGGCCGTGGAGAACCGCGTGAGCGTCCACGACCTTCACGCGACCATCCTTCATCAGATCGGGATGAACCACCGCGATCTGGTCTACTCGCACGATGGGCGCAGCGAGCGCCTCACCGACGAGTTCCCCGCCCGCGTCGTGACCGAGATTCTCAACTCGTAAGAGGCAAGTGCCTCGCCACTTCACGGATCCAGCGATGGCGTCGCGGAACACCCCGACCACTCGGGGTATCCGCCGCTTTGTCGACGGATCCGGCCCCGCCTCGTAGATCTCGCGTTGAACGCTCAGGGCTAATCGCCTCCTGCTTATCCGGTTGTTTCAGCAAGCCACTAAGATGTTGGGGAGGCGGTCATCCAGCGCTTTCTACAGATCGCGTGCGCGGCGGATGTGGGTGTAAGACGAGCGATTTCGCGTGGAGGTGGCTGATCCGGTCCACCCCATTACGGAAGGCGTGATCGACTTCACAACCGCCGACGAACAACATCCTCCTGTCATCTACGACGAGAGCAAGGTCCATCGCATCCTCAACAGCCGTATGGACAACGGTACCGTTGTGCCGGCAGGTTGGGTGCGGGAAGTGGGCCGCGGTCGAGTGTGTCATCTGGCCGGGGGCCACCCTAGGGAACCGCTTTGGCACCCAATGTATCAGCGGCTTCTACGAAACGCCGTCGAGTGGTGCTTGCGGCAGAGATGATTCTGCTCGAGGAGTAGATGGCATGGAAGCGCTGATCTGGATAGATCCTGCCTGACGGCGAACGGTTGTTTCAGCGAGCATGGGCTACAGATCCGCGGCTCGCGGTCGACTTCTGGTGCCAACGGTGGCCCGGGTGATCGCTTGTTTCAAGCAGTTGACGAAAAGGCACTTAGGTCGATTTTAGGGATAACTGTTGCGATATCCGGTTCGCATGAACAATCCAGCGCCTGAGCGTACCCACGGCCCCCGACGGACGCAGAAACCGAGCTGACACGGCGCCCTGGGCGAAAAAAATCTGTCTGTTTGTGACATCGATTGTTATCAACAGGTATCCGCGAAACGGTAGAATTGAGCCGTCGTGGTCGGCCGGACCATCAGCCATTTCCGCATCACCGAGAAGATCGGCGAAGGCGGCATGGGCGTCGTCTACAAGGCCGAGGACACCAAGCTCAAACGCCAAGTCGCTCTGAAGTTCCTCCGCCCCGACGCCGTCGAGGACCCGCAAGCCAAGCAGCGCTTTCTGCGCGAGGCCCAAGCGGTCGCGGCGCTCGATCATCCCAACATCTGCACTATCCATGAAATCGACGAGGTCGAGGGGCACCGTCGCTGCGCACTTCGCCGCGACGGCCTTCTCCCGGTAGCAGTGATGCGCCTCATCGTTCAACACGGAATGTTCTTGATGCCCATCAGACCGGGCACGAGCCTTTGCAGCATTTGTCCCTCGGTTTCGAGGGTATGCAGTGCTTCACCACGCCCTTGAAGCAGGGATCGTCCGCCCTTGGAAAGATCGAGGCGCTCGCGAAGCCTGAAGCCGTGGTAGTTCGTGATCACGATCTTGGCGCGTTCGAGATCGCCAAGCATGTCGTTGGGAACGAGTTCCCGGCTGGCGTAGTAGCTGTCCGGGTCATTGGGTTGAAGCACGCGAAGCCGGTCACGGATGGTCAGGCCGGGTGTAACGACCAGAAAGCCGCGTGTGAACTTTGTACTGCCGGGCCGACGCACGGCGTTGATGGTTTGCCAGGCAATGATCATGGCCATGACGGTGGTCTTGCCTGCGCCCGTAGCCAGTTTCAAGGCTAGGCGCAGGAGATCCGGGTTGGCGTCGTTGCTGGCATTGGCGAGGTGCTCAAGGAAGCGCTTGCGGGCCTTCGCAACCTTCGGGGCGACCTCGGTCAGCCAAATGGCCGTCTCCACCGCTTCGATTTGGCAAAAGAACGGTCGAATATCGTTGAATCTGTGATGCCGCCAATGCTGGAGAAGACGGGCGGTTTCAGGTGTGACCTGCCAATCGTTCGGGTTCGGCCAGCTTCGCCACTGGTCCACCTGATAGCGGAGTTCATTGATGATGGAAATCGGATCGTACCGCTGCTGTTCGGTTGAAAGCCCTTTGCCTTCGTCGAAAACGATCTCTTTCTGATCGGCCTTCCTCTTGCGCTTGCGCGGCTTGGGAATCGGCGTGATAAACTCCGCACGGCGGCGGCTTTCGACCGTCCGCTGAGTTGGCTGACCCTGGTCGTCCAACTCCCAATGACGTTTTGGGTAGTCATACGGAGAGTTGAGTACGGGCTTTTCGAAGAATCGATTGTCCATCCTTAGCTTTTCTGAGGGCCACGCTTGCGGCTTAGGACTGCCTCCCGCCGGCAGTGCTTGTAGTGGGAGCTGTCGATCTTCCCCCGAAAAATGCCGGCGGCTTCCCAAAGGAGGCGTTCGAGCCAATCCAGGGTGAGCGTTTCGGGCGATTCGGGCTGGGGTATCGGCTGTGCTTGGGCCAAAGGCGACGGCCTCCGTTGGACTCTTTTACCACGAAACCAGCCCGCGGCGAGCATTCAGCGGCGCGCCGAAGCCCCAGCCGAAAATTTTTGGGGAGGGTAAAGATCGCTTCAGAAGCGCTTCACCTCCACTGGGACGACCGCCTTCTCCAACTATCTGCTAGGTCCTTCCGTATTCCTCGGCGGCCCAGGGAGAAGGGCCGAATTCCCTTTCGGAAACCATGAGCACCTCCAGGTGTATCTTTGTCCCGCCAAAGGGACCCGTAAGTGGCACAGTCACAGTCTGGGCCGAGGTTCCAAAAGTTTTTGTTTTTCCGGACTTGAAAGCAGGCATGTTGTAGAGTGCCGTGTGATGTTGACTGACCGCACCGATTTCCCTGCGCGGCGAACCGTTGCGCGAAAATCAAGACATGTCGGAACTGGGGCCAGAGTACCTCCGCGCGATGAGAGAAGCGCTGTCCAGCTTCTACGACGAGATTAGAAACTTCCACACTGACCAGGGCCCCAATCCTACCCCCGGCTCTCTGGCTGTCAATGAGCAGGATGCATTTCCACGCCCTGAGTCGCTGGTCACCGCGCGGTCCATAGCCACGGGGTTGATTGAGTCTGGGGGCGAGCACGTTACAGCCTTCGTCAAGACGATCACGGAGCCCATGAACCTATCGCTTGCTGGACCTGCGTCCGTTCCATGCTCGAATCCTGCTCCTTGGCCTCGTGGCTTCTCGACCCGCGCGTCGACGCTCGCACCCGAGTCGGAAGAGTATTCGCCATTCGGCATGAAGGGATGGAACAACAACTGAAGTGCATCCGGGCGGACGGTGGAGACGATAACGATTTGCAGCCCACCATGAAGCGGATCGAAAAGGTCGAGCAGGACGCACTCGAGCTGGGTTATTCCCCTATCGTCAACGCAAAGGGCAGGCGGGTTGGGATTGGTCAGAAAATGCCCTCGGCCACGGAAGTCATCAAGCTGATGCTCGATGAGGAGGTGATGTATCGGATCCTCTCGGCGGTCGCCCACGGCCACAACTGGGCGATTCGTTGGCTGAGCTTCAAGCCTGCGCCCGAAGGCGCTCTCAGGCCAGACGTTGGCGGGGTACCGGCTACTATGTTCGAGAAGACAGTTGACATCGATCGGCTAGCGTTGCTTGGATTGACCGCGGCGAAAGCGTTTGCCAAGCCGGTTCTGTACGAGTGCCGCTATTTTGCGTGGGATGAGGAGCGCTTCATTGCTTTGCTCGACAGCACTTTCGACAAACTCCAGGCAGGACCAGGCGTTCGTTTCTGGCACAACGAGTGACGAATGCGGAACTCATGTCCGGGGCCGGGACGCAACGGGCTTGCTGGATCTCTCCGAATGCGAAGAGGTGCCCCACAACGAACGGAAGAGGGTCTCTCTGCTGATCGCCCACGGAGCCGCTGGGATTCCTCGGGATCAGCCCCCGGATAAATGTTTACCCGGTTAAGTCATTGCTGGGAGACTGCTCACCAAGGAAGTGGATGCGTTGCCCGACTGGATGTTTGTCAAACCGTAGTGCCGCGAATCGGTTTGCTGGAACAGGAACCTGTGTGTACCAAGGAAATTGGAAGCCATTCTGGAAGCCAATGAGGCGGCACAGTATGGACAGGGCAAGACGGGACAGGATGATTGCGTTGCCGAAACCCTTTGAATTCAGACGACAGGGAACATCACGGAAAGCCCCGGACAGAGGCATTTGGAACTTCGAACCAGTAGGTCGGGGTTCCGCGGTCGAAAGGCTGCGGCCCCATTGCAACTCTCTTTGGAAACGAGGCAAGACCCGGTGGGTCGACATCACACTACGTGGAGTCCGCCAACGCCTAGTGGCGGGGATTTTGCGGACACTGGACGGACACAGCAAAAGATAAGACCAAAGTAATGTCCGTAAGTTATTGAAAAAATTGGTGGGCGGTACTGGACTCGAACCAGTGACCTCCTGCTTGTAAGGCAAGAGGGCGTCTTCCATGGTTTTCTGCCAACTTCTTTCTCTCGTTGATGTTACGCGGTTTCAGGGCGTCTGCTTTCGCTCGCAACGCCAACGGATTGGCCCTCTTGATGGGCGAGTTTTCTGACGGTTTCTTGACGGTGGTTGCTGCCACGCCATGCTCTACTGTCTGCATAGCACGTTGTTTCCGCGTGTTGCGACGGTTAACTATCGTTCAGCAAAGTCCTTGAGGTGACACGCCGCTCCGAACGTCTCGACCTTCCATCCTGTCCGCGAACCGAGTGGGCGCCGTAGTCGAACGGCGCCAGGTGACATCGCAATCCGGCGAAGCTTGACACCGGATTCTCGGATGGTTCTTCTAACCATGCTGCTCCTGCTCACAAGGGCTCGTGTAGACGAACCGATCCTCGCGGTTGCGTAGGCGTTCGTCGTGCACGAGAGAATGCGCTGCACGTCACGTTGGTTTGGCAAGGCACGACCGCCTCCGCGCCAGGGTGTGAGTACCGCGAAGGGATCGGGGTCCAGCATGCGCTCCCACACCTCCGGTGCATGGGCGCTTTTGGATCCGTGGTGCGGAACCTTGAACACCGACGATTTGCCGGTCGGGCGCTCCGCGCTCTGTAGAATCTCTATCCAACGGCGCTTCTCAAGATCCGAACCAAGCAGCACCGTGACATCATCAACCTTGACCCAGAGGGCGACGGCGACCTGGTTGGGAGAAAGATCAAGAATTCGCGTCTTGCTCTGACCTTCGCCGGTCACCAAGCCGCCGATTGACCTCAGGAAGGTCTGGAAGGTCGAGTCATTGGGTGAGAGCGACCAGATTTCACACGCGCCTTGCACAAAAATACGGCGGTTGGCGAGTGCCAGCGTCGGTTCCGACGCTACTTGCCTCCTGCTTATACGGTTGTTTCAGCAAGCCCCAAGATGTTGGGGTGGAGGTCATCGCGTCTTGTCCAGGTCACGCGCGCGGCGGATGTGGGCGTAAGGCGTAGGAGCGTGTTGAGTTCCGAGACCAAGGAGGGTTTGGAAGGCTGCCATTGGGGTCTTGCGGCGGTTGTGTCGAAACACGAACTCATCGAGGTAAACCTGAAGCTGAGCGCGGCTCACGCCGTGGTACGTTCCGGTCAGCCATTGCTGCAGGTTGCCAATGGCACGATCCGCCAGCGGCACCACCGACTTGGCGCCTTTCCGCAAGTCAGTCCGGTGAGGTTGCGGACGAGAGACGTGTTTGTAGCCGGCCTCTTCGAGGGCGGTAAAGGTCTTCAGACCGTCTGTGTAGATGGTCGAGCCGGGAACAACGTTCTGGGCAAGAAACCTGTCGATCGTCACCTTCTTGAAGTCTGGAATAACGGACATGCGAACGCGCCCGGAGCGCTTCCCGCGTTTCTCAACAGCGACCATCACAAGGGCCGCACGGCGCCCCTTCAGTTGCCGGCTGCCTCGCAAACCTGCTTGCGGGCCGCCAATCCAGGTGTCATCGACCTCTACTTCTCCGTGCAAGGGCTCGCGAGCTGCGTTCACCATGGCCCGTCGCAGTTTGTGCAACATCATCCAGGCGGTTTCGTAGCGCGACAGGCCGAGCTGACGCTGCAGTAGCAGCGCCGACACACCTCGCTTATCAGTTGTCATCAGGTACGCAGCCCAAAACCAAACCGTCAGCGGGGTCTTCGTATTGTGGAGCACCGTTCCCGACGTCAACGAGACCTGGTGTCGACACGCCGCGCACTGCCACCGTAGTTTCTGCTCGAGAATGTAGGCCTGCCGATGCCCACACTGAGGACAAAGGAACCCGTCGGGCCAACGACAAGCAGCCAGGTACTTCTGGCAAGCCTCCTCGGTCGCAAACTCCACCTGAAACTGACGCAGACTCTTCGGAAACGGCGGCCGGGCCACGCCCTACCCTACATCTTGGGGCTTGCTGAAACAACCGTATAAGCAAGACTTGCCTAAGCCGGGAGACCACGCCGTGCATCTCTTTCAGCCCGGAACCAAAGACAGTCAGAGAACGGCTTTCCAAGGCACCGACAACGGTGAGGAATTCTTTACGGAGCAGCACGCTTGCGCAACAAAAAGCGGCCTCCTTGCAGACTTCGACCAGTTTCGCTATGCCGCGTATGTGATCGTCGTGCCAGTGGGTCGCTACGATCAGATCGACGGTCTCAGCCGGATCGACGCCGATGCTCTCCAAGTACCGCAGGGCTCGCGGCATCCCGTCCGTATCGACGCAGGAGTCAACGAGGACCCAGACTCCTCCGCCGGCATGAATAACAATGCTCTCGCCGTAACCGGGACCAAGAAGTGTAAGCTCGAACTCGCCTTTCCCCGGGGGCTTCCTCGTCTCCGTCACAGCTTGAGTGACCGAATCGTGTCGCTTGCCCACACCTCGCCATCCCGCAAATCGTTCTTGGTGATCTCGGGCAGGTCACGAAACACGATCTGAGACACACGCTTCTTCGTTCCCGCCACGGAGCGCTCGTAACCGATCACCCAGCGGAAAACGCTTCCCGGCCCTATCTTGGCGGAATCTTTGTCCGAGATCTCGGCCAAAGGAATGTCCGCTTCTTCCTGTTCATGCGACGAGTCGGCTGTCAAGTCAACCAACCGCGCCACGAAGTCTGTGGCGCCGACCTCAAGGACGTATCCTTCCCATTCCTGTAGTGCATGGAAAGTTGACGTCTGGCGCCGTTGCGGGATCGGAAATTCAAAAATCCAGGAGAGAACATCCATGTTCTGTTCACGGCCGGCGATCGCAGGCAGGGTTGCCGTTTTCGCATCCAGGTCGTGTACATCTGTTGTCAGAGCGTCTGTTCGATGTGCCAACGCCAAGCGGACAGCCTCCGCATTCCAAACTAGATGCGCCGATGTGACATACTCATCGAAGCTGAGCCCTTCAAGCGCATTAACGTGTTGATCCCCCGTGGATTGATCCGACTGCAACATGAAACTAAGCCTCCTAGCACGCTGTCAATGACATGATGTGACCGACAATACTATTACTACGACTTAGTGATGTATCGAAGTTGTCCTCGAGAAGCCCTATCAAGCGCTTGCCTGCTCCAGGGATGGCGTCATCGATTGCGTAATGATCGTTGACCTGAACGTAGACTCCCAATCTCCCCTGGCCGATCCGGGTGGAGGGCTCCACCTTGACGTTGATCCTTCCTCCCGTTGGCCTTCCCTCGGGATCGATTTGCGACATCGTCAGCGACGTCATCCCACCATGCTCGCCATCCAATCCGAGGTCGCGCCCCCAAGCTCCCCATGGCCCCAGCGGTGCCAACGTTCTGCCAATTCGATCTCTTTCAGTCAAACTCCGCACCTGAAAATGAACATTACGGTTGATTCCGAACGCGTTGAGGGGCGTATGGTACAGGTGCTCCTTGAACACACACGCGACGAGGTCGCACAGTCGAATGTAGGGTGCCTGTAAGGTTTCAACCAAAAAACGATTGGCCGTGACTTCCAGGCGAAGCCAGTCGGTGGAAAATGCAGTCACCTGCTGGTGGGCGACCTGCAACGTCGCGTCTTCTGCGGCACCCTTCGGCAGAAGGCTATGCAGCGCGAACCAAGCAGGCGTGAAAATCGACGGGTTGAACTTCCCGAGCAAGACGACGCTCGCGCCACTTATATCTGGCTCGATACGCATCTTACCCGTCCTCTCCGAAGCCGTCGTCGCCATGCGTGGTCATGTTTGCGACTACCATATGATCTTGCGTCACCTCGCTTCGATGTTAGCCCTATCCAGATCGAGGCTGCGAAAAGGTGGCGAGGCGCAAAGGTGGATGAAGCCCTAGGCGGAGTTCCTCAATGGCCCGATAGTTCCCCGTTCCTAACCGACACAGTTTCACCTGAATTATGCACTGCGGGGTGCACCGGGGTGCACCTGAGGAGACCTGTGCCGCAAGGGACCATTGGGGGACCCCCGAAAACATGGGGTAAAAAGGTAGGCTGGCGAAGATTCCCGCTTCGCCAACCGACCCCAAGGAGGTCACCCAAATGGTTACCAAACGAAAACAGCATAGCTCCCCAAGGCCCGTCAAACAAGGCCGGGGCGCGAGGGCCTCGCGGCCCAATAAAATCGGGGCTTCCACGCCTTATCACTTCCGCGGCAAGAATCTGACTCCCTACGGCGGCTTGCTGCCCGTCGCCACCCTGCTCGAGAAACTCGACTTCCAAGCGCTGCTGGAAGAAACCATCACGACCAAACGAATCACCCGAGCCATGAGCCCCTACCAGTTTGTGCTGGCCCTCGTGCTCGGCCTCTATGTCGGCTTTGCGCGGCTCAACCAACTCCGCTTCATCGCTCGCGATCCCATCCTGACCGGCATCTTAAAAGTGACACGGCTGCCGCCGCAGTCCACGCTGTGGCGCTTTCTGGCCTCGCTGCACCTCAACGTGGCCCAGCAGATTCTTTCCATCCAGCGCCAGCTGCGAGAACGAGTCTGGGCCGCGGCCCACGTGAAATTGGAGACGGTGACGCTGGACACCGACACCACCGTGCACACGCTCTACGGCCGCCAGATGGGCGGGCGCAAGAGCTACAACCCCAAGAACAAGGGCAAGCGCAGCTACCAGCCGATACTGACCTTCCTGGCCGAGACGCGCGAGTACCTGATGGGCGGGTTGCGCGGCGGCGACCGGCCCACGGGCCAACAGATCGCCGCCCACCTGAAGAGCGCTTTCCGGGCTTTGCCGGCCGGCGTGAAGAAGATCTTGGCGCGGGCCGATGCCGGCTTTTATTGCTGGGAGGCGGTGGCGGCCTACGAGCAAGCGCGTTGTCAGTTCGTCATCGTGGCGCGCAAGACGCGGCGACTGGTCGAGCAGTTGCAGCAAGCCGAATGGAAGCCCTCGCCCCACAGCGACGCTGAAGCGGAGTGCGAATTCCTCTACCAGCCGGAGGGCTGGGCCCATGCTTGCCGCTTTGTCGCGCTGCGGTATGAGAAGGAGCCGGAAACCGACGAGGTCGAGCAATATCAGTTGTTCGCCACCAGCAGCTATACCTACCGCGTGTTTGTGACCAATCTCGCCGAGCCAATCGCGGCGGTGGTGTGGTTTTACAACCAGCGGGCCGGGGCCGAGAACCTCATCAAAGAAGCCAACAACGACGCCGGGCTGGCGGCCCATCCTTCGCGCCGCTTTGACATGAACCGCAATCACTTTCAGTTGGTCATGCTGGCCTACAACCTCAACTGCTGGCTGCTGCTGTTCCAACGCGAAGCCGACGCCACCCCGGAGAAGCTGCGGCACACCACCCTGGCGACGGCGCGGCTGCGCTTTCTGTTCCTGGCGGCCAAGATCTGGCGACACGCCGGACGAACGGGCGTCAGCTACAGCGATCAGTACCAGGAGAAGGGCCTGTTTGAGCGGCTGATGCGACGGCTGCGGGCGATGGCGCCGCCGGGATCGAGCTTCGCGCCGGTGGTGGAGGGTGCGCTGAGTTGAGGGGCGCTATGCATAAAATTTTATGCACTCGCCGCAACGTACTGGGAACACGCCGCTTGCCAGCTCGCTTTTGCCCGCCGGGATCGGGAGGCGGCTCAAACGGGGAGGGAAACCGCAGAAAAGACGACTTGCGACATTATTGAGTTGACACCACTGCCGCTACCGCCACAACTCCATCGCCGATGGCTACGCCGAATCTGTGCATAATTCAGGTTTCATGAGACAACCTGCATAGTTAGCGCCACGGTCAACACCGTCAAAGAGGATACGAAGCGCCACCAGCACGCGGCGCGGATGCTTGCGATGCATCGTCATGCCGAGCCAACAGGACGCCTTCTTGTGTCCCATGGCCCCAATCACTCCAGCCACCGCCCGCAGTCTATCACGGTTGCGCATCTGGGCGAGCGTGCGGAACAGCAACCCCATCATCAAGGCCAAGTCCGCCGGGCCGAGTCCGATTGTTGAGCTTCCATGGTCTCATTCGCTCCATGTTGTGTGCATGCCGGCCTGTATACGCTCATCGCTTCCGCTCGGTCAGAAGGAACCGCAACGCCGTCAGCACTCGCCGTGGATTCTTTCGGTGTATGGCCATGCCTCGCTAAAGCCCAATCGCCTAGCTGATGACAGCTTTAGAGCGATCCGAAGATGGGAAAGGCTAGCGTCAACCAGTTGTTATTCACCACGGACTGCTAAGGACCTACCCACTACTCGTCAAGTTGTTCTCTCGCTTGCTTGATATCAATCTTTGCCTGATGGCCGTGTTTCTCAAGGAGATGGAGCAGATTCGCGCCGCCCATGAGGACCAAAGGCTTGTCCTTGGCGAACTCGTACGCATCTGGCCCGTAGTCGGACGTGGTGACCAAGATTCCCTTGGTGGCCCCTTCATTCAGGACCGTCCCGTAGAGGTCTCGGACCGCCGCCACGCCTACGGTGTTCGTGTAACGCTTTGCCTGAATGACGATCTTTCCGCCGCGAATGGGGTCTGGATCGAAGGCGACGGCATCCACTCCACCATCCCTGCTCGCCTGTGTGACCTTCACTTCACCGCCACCTGAACTAAATTCCTGTTCGAATAGTTCGCGAATCAGATGTTCGAAGTCCTCCCAGTCCATCATCGCGAGATTGACAGAATCGTCGAGTGTGTTTGCGAGTTCCCGGGCTGATACGAATCGTCCGTCCTCGCGGCGCATCTCCATGATTGGTGCGATAGGCGTAAGGCTGTGGAGCTTGGAACTCCCGACGCCCTTTAGGGCCTTAAAACACGCCTTCGGGTCGACCTGAGCGAGATTGATCTTCAGGAACTCCTCACGAATCACTTGCAGAGAAAGGATACAAGCCGTAGACGTCAGCCCCGTACGGCGGTCGACTGATGTGACGTAGCCGTTGAAGACCACCGAATCAAACGCGCCTAATTGATCGGACTCGAACAGTTCATGAACAGTCCTGAGGGCAATTTGGTACACAAGCGAATCGTAGAGCTTCCGGATCTGTGCGTCAGAGAGTTCTTTCTCGTTGAACTCATCACGAATCTGTATATACGTAACCTCCCGGAGTCGTGGGATCGCGTCGACGGACGGGAGCGAATACGAAACGAGGAGCGTGGAACTCTCCGGGATGTAACTGAGTTCGAACTCCTGCGGCATCCAGTCAGGGTATGTGGACCGAGACAACACCAGATCACAGTATTCTTCGATTGCCTCGGGTCCGCGTGCGTCGTAGCGTTCTCGCTGGCGATCGATGGCGGCATGTGACTCACGCCGTGTATCAAGAAACGCATCCCGCCGTTTTTCCCAATCTGCGACCATCTTCGCTGAATTGCTGCGTAGTTTTTCCACCTGGTGGGCATGATTCTCCAACGCCTTGCGGTGCTGTTCTTTGAGGCGCGACGTCTCCTGCAGCCATTCGTTATGTGCCTTTTCGTAGAGATCGGATTCCCGTGTCTCCTTCGCTTGGCGTCGCGAGGCAATCAGGAGATCTAGGAATCCGCGACTAACCTTGAATTCTATTGAGTCTCGCCAAGGTTCCTCTGGGTAGGTTGGCGCTCTTGGTTCGTGGGGCGCCATCGGTTCCTCTGGCTGTGGTTCGGGAAACGGCCTCGTGTCTTTGAGCTGCTCCCAATCGACGTCGTCGTCGATGGATAGCGTGTGCTCAAGCGTCTGTTCAAGTATCTCCAGATTCTCTCTTGCTTCGATCGTCTGCTCTCTAGCTAGTTCCTTTTGCGCTTCCTGGTATAGTTTTTTGTCTGCTTGCGCCTCTTGGGCGGCCTCTTTAGCCTTTACCACCTCCCACTTTGACTCCCATTCTTCAGCCTGCAGCTGAGCCTTCCGCTCGACGACTTCGAGTTCGGAACCCCTAATCTGGCGATGCTTCTTCAATCCGTCATGCCAGATCTCAACACGGTAAGTGGGATTTCCCCGTGCTGAGTACGAAACATCACCTTCACCGAATCGAACTTGCATCGTCGCCTTCCTTCATGTTTTTCTTCCAATTAGTCGGCCCATTCTCTCACCCCCTTGCGGCTGTCGTTTCTGGGGTCCTTCGGGTCTATGTTTGCATACAATGAATTCTACAATGCAAGAACCACCGTGTTCCGAACAGGGCGAAGGCGAGACAATTTTTTCAGTCAACCTGCGAACCGAAGAAAGGCAACAGTGAGGCGGTTCGGCAAGTTTATGAGTTCACTGGTCAAGAGTTTGCTGCCCTCCATGCGCTCAAGCGTTCGGCGGTCGCGTCATAAAGCGATTCAACGGTGAGCGTGTGAATCGGGTCGTATGGAAGCTGGTGCGCGGCCGACATGGGCGACGAGTGGATCAGCTTCGCGGCCGACGACGATTTGCCTCATATCGCCGACCTCGATCCTTCGGCTTTCACCCGTACCCGGCTGACGACACCCGCCTCCGCGCGCCGTAGGACGCGCCAGCGATCGCGTTCCTGAAAGAACATACGCTCGAATATCAGATCGAGCACACCGAAAGCACGACAGCAACGCGCCACCGATGCTCGTCCATGGCCGCACGGAGCTTATCGTTCAGCGCCGCGAGGACGGAGCCTTATTTGGCTGTTCCGTGGGCCGTGAGCAGCAGTGCCAGCGCGTAGATAATCCCGATGGCCGGAACCACCGAGAAGGCTAGCGCAAGCTCCCAATCGCCCCGCACGCTGCCAGCAGCCATCAGCTGCGCAAGGCCCAGGTCGGCGATCACGTTCGCCGTCAGGAGCGCCACTAGGGCGAGGATCGAGGTCCTGGCGAGAGGGGGCCGCAACACGAGCAGAAGCACGCCTGCTGCACCCAAAGGGTGCAGCAAGATCAAGAGCAGCCGTTGCCAGACGTCCCCACCGTCTGCGAATGCGCCGACCAGAGACGTGAGTCCTACGAAGGCAGCGTGGATCACAGCAAGCACCGTCACCGAAGTTCGGAAGATGGTCATGAACCCATTGTGCGCGATCGTGAATTGAAGTCGACGGCCGCGACCACCGGCAAACCGCCATCGCCGCCAACGCCACCTTCTCCTCCGATGAGACTTCGCGACGACAAGTCGCTGATCGCTCCGGCGCGAGGTGTTGCCCTCGGTACGCCTTGTCTCGCTAGCGCCGTATGCTAGCTTTGCAGCCGCGCGACCTGATCGGCCGTCCGCGACGTCGCCGCAAGCGATCACCGAGGCCATCCGTCCGTGCAATCCGCCTGGCGCGTGCCGGCCGGACGATCCCACCGCCTGAACGATCGGTTACTTGCGACACCATCGCAGCGGGCCGGGTGAGCAACTGCCCGCCGCCACCCGGCCGATCCGACGAAAAGAAAGCAAGAAACAACACCAGCCTGCGAACAATTGCTATTGCTTATGCGTCGCTCTCTTGAGTTGAACGCCTGCTCGACGGTGCCGTGGTCGGCCACGTCTTGGGCCCTACCGGCATGGCGTCCCCCACCTCATTCACGACTATCCAACGCTGTTCGCACCCACCGTTCGATACCGTCACATACTCTCTTCCAAACAGGCCATCCTCGCCTGTTTTGGATTGTCGAAATAGACGACGTCGATCAACGTAGGCGCTCCCAAACTTCCGCAGCTCCCACTCCCATCCGCAGATGGTTTGTTTTTCGGGTAGCTCGGCAACCTGCCGGTAGTGGTTCTCCGAACCGCTGTGCGGCAAGAACACACACGCACCATCATCGAACCTTACCGACCAGAAGAACGGCCTTTCGTTATTGCGCAGGGTTGTCATGTTCCCTAGCGGTTTCTCAGACGGGAACGTCCGCACGAGCGAAGGGCCATACTCGCCGTCTGGGTTCATGATCTGCTTCCGTATTGGCCGGACCGCTTCACTTTGGGCGTACTCATAACCGCTTCTTCCCAACAGGGAGAACACCAACAAATACGCAGAACGCAGATAGCTCAATTCCACGTGCCGTGTGTTCGGCATTTTCAGCGACACAGAAACCTCTTTGATCGTCGTCGGCTTGTCGAACTGAATCGGCCCCGTCACCGCGACTATCGTCTCTTTACTGAGTTCTCTTTGCGCCTCCTTCGCAGCCGGGCCACTGCCGAAGCCATAAGGCATGCTGGAAGGCGGAATACCATCCGGCCAGAACCGTGCGCTGCGCTTAGTTCCGCTTGTGTCGAACTGCAGTTCGGGCGGGCTCTGGCTCCTCTTAACGGCTTGGTCCGAAGTTGCGCTTGCGCGCCTGTTGCAGGATTCGCACGTGAGGCACACTTCTCGCCCGCCCATTGTTTTGGGAGGAGCGTGTTCCAGCGTTACGCCTCGTCCCGTCTTTATGTTCTCCTCGGTGAACTGAACGAGGCAGATGGGACAGTGTGTGTGTCCGAGGCTAAAGAACTTCAAGCGTTTCTCGCGGGATGATTTTCTGGCCATGGGTCTCTAATGCTCCACCCAACGGTGCGTCGGCTCCAGTTGGCTTTGGGCTTGATCCAGTTTCGTAGACGGTTTAGTTAAGCTGCTGACGTTATCAGCCTTCGTTCAAACTCGGCCGGACTGATTTGCGCGCGAATTATGGATAGAGATATACCACCATTATCGTCTTGGAACGGGCCTCCGCTGCCGGGCACGGTGCCGTGGTGGACTCAGGTGACGGGCCGGATCGCCTTCCGCCGCACACTTCAAGAACGCGAAGATGGGCTGAAGCGGAACTGTCTCGATTCGATCGCGCACGCGCGGGCGCATTTCAGGGCGAACCACAGCGACGACTGCGGTTTCCATAATCAGAAATGGGCGATTTTAAGCGTGGCCCACGCCACAGAGGCGTCTTGCAATCTTCTGCTTCTTGCACTGGACCATGGGCATCCGAACCAGATGAAATATCCGGGTTGGTAGTGTCCCGTCAAGTGGTGGAAGCTCTGACGGTCCAGACCGAGATGGAGCCTCTGGGAGTACTCACGATCTTGACCCATGGGCGAGGGGAGCTGGTGTCGGGATCGGCGCGGGTGGTCTCGGACGGTCCCATCGGCGGGATGCTCCGCTTTGAGCACTCCGACCTCGGGGTGGCCGGGGTGGGAGCTAGCCCACCCCTCAGCGACGCCCTCTTCCCGGTGCGCCGCCAGGAGGGAGGAATCACGACCGGAGTCGCCCGCCACAACCGGGAATCGAGTCCGGGGTTGCTGCGCTGCGACTTGATGCGGGAGGGCGTGCTGCTCGACGCCGCGAGCATCCCTCTGGAGGCCAACGGGCAGACGTCCTGGCTCATCGACCAGGCGTTCCCCGCCGCCGATACGTCCGACTTCGCGGGGTCGGTGCGCTGCGATGCGGTGGGGGAGGGGCTGTTCACCGCCGTGGCCCTGGAAATGGACCCCGGCAATCGCATCGTCGCCACGCTTCCGGTGGTGCCGGTCCCGGAGATGGCGGATCTTCTTGCGGAGCGAGGTGTGGATATTTCCTACGAGAGCGTACGGCGCTGGTTCCTCAAGTTTGGTGCGCCGATTGCCCAAAACCTGCGCCACATGCGACCCATTCCCAACGGCTATTGGCATCTTGATGAGATGGTCATCGTGATTGGTGGGCAGCGTTATTGGTTATGGCGCGCGATCGACAATGGAGGCGAGGTCTTGGATTTCCTCGTGCAATCGAAGCGGAACGCCAAAGCAGCATTGAAGTTGATGCGCAAACTGCTGAAGAAACAAGGCTGGACACCCACCCGGATCACAACCGATAAACTCAGGTCCTATCACGTCGCCATTCGAATCCTCGGCCTAACGGCTCAACACATCGACAATAAGCGTGTGAATAATCGTGCCGAGAATTCGCATCAGCCCGTCCGCCGTCGAGAACGAAAACAGCAGCGTTTCAAATCACCGGGTTCGGCCCAACGCTTCCTGAACATCCAAGCCGCCGTTTACAATACCTTTTACCTCCAACGTCATTTATGCAATAGACTCACGTTCAAACGATTTCGGAAAGACGCATTCAATGTATGGGAAACTGCGAGTGCGGCCTGAAAGGGAATCCATGCGGGACTTTGCGGCCCAACACGATTAACGTGACAATGCCCGCCGGCAAGCTCACGTTTCACATCTTTGCCGCACTCGCCGAGTTCGAGCGCGACATGATCCGTGAGCGCACCAGTGCCGGCCTCGCCGCCGCCCACAAGCGGGGCGTGGCTATTGGACGGCCGCGAGCACTCACGCCTGAACAGATCCTCATGGCCGAGGCGATGACGGCCGACCCAGCGATCTCAACACGTCAGGTGGCGGAGCAGTTTGGTATCCACCGCTCGACGCTCTATCGGCACCTCAACGCTCGTCAGAAAGGCTCCGCTTAGCGTGCAAAATCGCACCGATCTGCCTGATACCCACAGGACGGCCAAAAAAGAAATCTGGCTTGGTAGTCCTGCGGCGCGAAGTGGAGTAGCGCAGGTCTCGGCGGCCGTTTTGCCGACACCTATGGCCGTTCGCTAGGCTGAGTTCGATGGGCGGCATCTGAAACGCCAGATTATCAATGCAGTGGGAGAGTCAATCATGCCCGGGACGCTGGCACGGCTGTTTCGCCATACGGTTTCCTACAACAAGCCGGATACGATCCTGACCAAATCAGATGGAGCCTATCGGCCCATCTCCTCTCAGGAGCTTTATCGCCGGGTGGGACGTCTGCACCACGAATTGGCCCGCGCTGGTATTCGAAAGGGCGAGCGTTGTGCCCTCCTGTCCGAGAACCGATGGGAGTGGGCCGTCGCCGACTTCGCCATGATGACCGCGGGGGTGGTCAGCGTTCCGCTTTACCCAACACTGACCGCAAAACAGATCCGCTACTTGCTCGAGCACTCCGAGGCGCGCGCCATCATGCTCTCCAGCAGCGAGCAGCTCGACAAGATCAAAAGCACCTGGGACTCCCTTCCCGACCTCGAAGGCGCCATCGTGTTTGACCCGATCGAAGGTGAGGACCAACGGATCACCACGCTTGCGGAGCTCATAAGAGAGGCGCCCCTAACGGCGGATGAGGGCGAGCATTTCGAGCAGGCGACCAGTAGCGTTCAGCCGGATGACCTGGCCAGTATCATCTACACGTCCGGAACCACGGGAACACCGAAGGGCGTCATGCTCTCGCACCACAACTTCGCTACCAACGTCCGCGACAACGGATTCGACATACGCGAAGGAGATGTCTGTTTGTCGTTCTTGCCTCTGTCCCACGTTGCGGAACGAACGGCAGACTACGCGTTCTACTACCAGGGCGCTACTGTTGCTTACGCTGAATCCATCGAGGCCGTCCCGCAAAATATGATGGAAGTGCGTCCTACCATTGCTGTCGGTGTCCCGCGGTTCTTTGAAAAAGTGCACGGTCGAGTGATGGAAAAGGTCGCCGCCGGACCTCCGCTTCGCCAAAAACTCTTTCACTGGGCGGTGGGGGTTGGAAAACAGGCTCTGCCTTACCGACTCAAGGGGACTCCTCTTCCGCTCGGCTTGCGGCTGCGGCATCTGATGGCCGATCGCCTGGTCCTGGGCAAGCTTCGGGGCCGTCTAGGAGGCCGTATCCGTTACTTCGTTTCGGGAGCCGCTCCGCTGGCAAAGCACCTCGGGGAGTTCTTCTTCGCAGTAGGCATCCGAATCTGCGAGGCCTACGGGTTGACCGAGACTTCGCCCGTCGTGAGCACCAACCATGCCGATAGCCTGCGTTTCGGAACCGTCGGGCGGATCATTCCGAATGTCGAAGTCAAAATTGCAGACGACGGGGAGATCCTTGTCCGCGGGCCGAACGTCATGCAGGGCTACTTCAAGATGGATGAAGCCACTCGAGAGGCCATCGTCGATGGCTGGTTCCACACGGGGGACATCGGCCGTCTCGACGAGGACGGATACTTGATCATCACCGACCGCAAGAAGGATCTGCTGAAAACGTCTGGCGGGAAGTACATCGCTCCGCAGCCGATCGAGAATCAACTCAAGACGTGCGACTTCGTCTCGATGGCCGTTGTGATTGCGGAAGGGCGCAAGTTCCCCAGCGCCCTGATCGTGCCGAACTTCGAAAGGCTCAAACAGTATGCCGCCGCCCACGGCCTCTCGTGCGCGAACGAGGCCGAGCTAGCAAGCCACGAAGCGATCGTACAAATGCTCGAGGGACAAGTCGAAACGGCCTGCCGGGATCTGGTGCGCTACGAACAGATCAAGAAAATCGCGGTGCTCGATCGTGAGTTTTCGCTCGAAAAAGGGGAGATCACGCCGACGATGAAGGTCCGCCGCAAGGTCGTCGTCGAGCGTTACGCCGCGAGAATCGACAAGCTTTACGAGTAGGGGCGGTAGCTAAAGACCGCTACGTTAGCGCGCCCCGCCGAAGTGTGACGATCACAAGCACAACCACGGTTAAAGCCCCTAGCAGGGTCAAAGTAGCTCCCATGCAGATGGAGCTAGGCCGGTAGACGAATTCGATCCGGCGCCGCCCGGGAGGTACGGCGATCGAGTGCAAGGCCGCGTAGACCGGATAGATGGGCACTCGGTCGCCGTCTCATGCAGCTTTTTGAAAGTTGCAACACATCCATGACAGGCCTTGCGAAAATCGTGGATGGGGGCCGGTCCCCGCCGCTCTCCAATCCTTCGACAAGGGAGGTTGACAAGTTTTGGTGGTTGAACAGAGCCTGCTTCACATCACGCTGAATATGAATCACAGGCGGCGCAGTCCGCGTTCAGAAGTGAGTCAGGAGGCAATTGATCTTCTGTCTGTCCTGATTCAGAAGTCGGAGTTCCCGATCCCCGGCCAAGCAGCTTATCGCTGTGACGTTTTCGAGCCGGGGGGCCGCTGCCCCTGCTTCCAGGTGCTTGATGCGAACGGCCTTTCCCTCGTGACCTTCGGGATTGGACTGGGGGTGGACTGCTCGCAGGGTCTGTGGATCGCCTTGCACGCCCGCGCCGATTTTCTGAATCTCAAGATCAAGACACAGTTGGAGAGTCCTCCCCGGACTCTCTGGCTGGGCGTCCTTCTCGAACCTGCACTGCTTGCGGCTTCCCCGGCGATGGAGTGGCTAGAAGATTTTGTAAGATGCCTCTCGTGGTCGGTGCTGGACCGGGCGCAGAGTCGAGCGGGCCAGGGTGCGGGATGGGTGAATTGAGGGGCTCTCGAATACCCGTCTTTTCCATCGAGGCTCCTTCTCCTGCGGCAACCGCGGTTGAGCGGTAGCGCACCCAGAGGGAAATACGTGGGTAGCCATGCAGAAAACCGAGACAGCCCCGGAAAAGTCATTCGCAGTGGGCGCGAGTTGCCGTCGTCCAGGATGTACACACCGAGCTTGTGTGGGTTCCGCCCGATAGCAAGGTAACGGCTCCCTCCATCCGTGAATAGTGCCATCCAATATCGGGGGTCGTCATGCTCGATCTTTGACCTCCAGTTCCTCCAACAACCGCGCCCCACAGTCGGCGCAAACGTCCGCAGGGGCCAGCTCGATTGTTGTGACAGCCTGCATGGTGAGGGTTCTGTCGTTTCCGCCACAGGCGTCCAGGCGGCATTGCTCGCAGACGTAGGGGCCGCCGGTCGGCTTCGGGTTGCGCCATGCGCCGCCCCGTGCAAACGCCCAATACTTGGTCATGGCTCCTTCCGCATTTCCAGTTAGGTCCAGGCTGCGTTGAACCGTCTTCTTTTTGACTGCCATAGATGGCGGTATGATACACAGTTTTGTGAGACAGCAAAACAGGCCGGTTTCGGTCGGGTTTCGGCCCCGAAACCGGCCCCTGGGAAAGCGTCCCGTCAAACGCTCGTTTTTTGAGACGCCGTGGAGCCCCCTTTTGTAGTCGGGCCTGTTTTTCTTGTGGTTGTTGTCTTGGGGACGTGGGAAAATGGGCGAACTATGAAACATAGACTCCCCCTATTCCTGATTCCCTCGATCTTAGTGTGCACCGCCGCGCCGGCTCTCGTTGCCCAGGGGGACGCCGAACCGCTGTCTTGCGCGGATCGCTCCATCACCGCCAGCGCTGTGCGCACGACGGAGGATGTTCAGGCGTTTGTTCAATGCGCCTACGAGCTCGTCCAGGAAGTGGGCTTTGAGGAGGCCCGCCGGGCCTTCAACGAGGACGAGCGTTGGAAAAGCGGCGCAATCTATATCTTCGTCTCCGAAGCGACACCGATGAGCGATCAGGCGCGACTCTTCGTCTTCCCGCCCGCCCGGTCGAGGGAAGGATCATCGTTAGGACTGCTGATCGACGCCTTCGGCAACGACTACTACAAGGAACAGCATCGTATCGTAAGCAGCTTCGGCGCCGGCTGGCTCTATTACTCCTTCACAAATCCAGCGACGGGCCGGGATGAGCCGAAGGCTTCCTACATCAAGAGCATCGACTGGGAGGGGAACCTGGCCGCGATCGGCGCGGGCATCTACCGCCGCGACATTCCCGGCACCTGCGAGAGCGAAGAGGTCAACGCCCTGGCGCTCGAGGCCACGCCTTCCAACGAGAGGCTGCAGGAGTTTGTCCGCTGCGCCGCGATGGAGCTTAAATCACAAGGGTACTTCGCCACCCGGGGGCTGTCAAGCGATCCGCGCTGGAGGAACGGCTCGATCTACCTGTTCGGCCTGGACACCTACGGCTACACGCTGTTCAGCGGCGATCCCTACAGCCAGTGGTATGGCGTCATTGCTCCCGAGTTGAACGACCATCTGGACGGACCCTTCGACGGCCGGGATGTGGTGAGCGTCGGCGACGCGTTCGGGGAAACCCTCCTGTACTATTCGGCACGCAACCCCGCCAGCGGAATGATGCAGAACAAGGTGACTTTCGTCAAGAGGGTCGTGACCTATGGCTTTCCGATCCTGATCGGAGCCGGCTATTATCTGGATTGAGGGTCCGTAGGCTGGGCCAAAGCTATCGCACGATTCAAGGATGGGGTTACCTCACGGAACGGAAAAAATCGTACGCTAAGGCCCATTCACTCTCGCGCTCTTCTCGTTTGGTCGTCTCGTAGCGCCTTCTCATAACCTTCACGCCCCATATTGTCGGCCCGTGTCGTGTCTTCCAACGCCTTGGCCGTTATCTCGTCCGCGGGGTCGCCGGGGTTCAGGGCCGGGTCTGGTCGAAGCTCGATCCATCTGAGCACTATCATTAAGTAAGAAGCCGGGCTGGCCTTGATCGCCTGAAGGTCCGAAACCACTTCTCCTCCCTTCACCTTCAGATAGACGGCTCGCGCTAACTAGACAAACGGGCGTTCTAACCAAACAGTTTAGTAGCACCTGAATTATGCACAGATTCGGCGTAGCCATCGGCGATGGAGTTGTGGCGGTAGCGGCAGTGGTGTCAACTCAATAATGTCGCAAGTCGTCTTTTCTGCGGTTTCCCTCCCCGTTTGAGCCGCCTCCCGATCCCGGCGGGCAAAAGCGAGCTGGCAAGCGGCGTGTTCCCAGTACGTTGCGGCGAGTGCATAAAATTTTATGCATAGCGCCCCTCAACTCAGCGCACCCTCCACCACCGGCGCGAAGCTCGATCCCGGCGGCGCCATCGCCCGCAGCCGTCGCATCAGCCGCTCAAACAGGCCCTTCTCCTGGTACTGATCGCTGTAGCTGACGCCCGTTCGTCCGGCGTGTCGCCAGATCTTGGCCGCCAGGAACAGAAAGCGCAGCCGCGCCGTCGCCAGGGTGGTGTGCCGCAGCTTCTCCGGGGTGGCGTCGGCTTCGCGTTGGAACAGCAGCAGCCAGCAGTTGAGGTTGTAGGCCAGCATGACCAACTGAAAGTGATTGCGGTTCATGTCAAAGCGGCGCGAAGGATGGGCCGCCAGCCCGGCGTCGTTGTTGGCTTCTTTGATGAGGTTCTCGGCCCCGGCCCGCTGGTTGTAAAACCACACCACCGCCGCGATTGGCTCGGCGAGATTGGTCACAAACACGCGGTAGGTATAGCTGCTGGTGGCGAACAACTGATATTGCTCGACCTCGTCGGTTTCCGGCTCCTTCTCATACCGCAGCGCGACAAAGCGGCAAGCATGGGCCCAGCCCTCCGGCTGGTAGAGGAATTCGCACTCCGCTTCAGCGTCGCTGTGGGGCGAGGGCTTCCATTCGGCTTGCTGCAACTGCTCGACCAGTCGCCGCGTCTTGCGCGCCACGATGACGAACTGACAACGCGCTTGCTCGTAGGCCGCCACCGCCTCCCAGCAATAAAAGCCGGCATCGGCCCGCGCCAAGATCTTCTTCACGCCGGCCGGCAAAGCCCGGAAAGCGCTCTTCAGGTGGGCGGCGATCTGTTGGCCCGTGGGCCGGTCGCCGCCGCGCAACCCGCCCATCAGGTACTCGCGCGTCTCGGCCAGGAAGGTCAGTATCGGCTGGTAGCTGCGCTTGCCCTTGTTCTTGGGGTTGTAGCTCTTGCGCCCGCCCATCTGGCGGCCGTAGAGCGTGTGCACGGTGGTGTCGGTGTCCAGCGTCACCGTCTCCAATTTCACGTGGGCCGCGGCCCAGACTCGTTCTCGCAGCTGGCGCTGGATGGAAAGAATCTGCTGGGCCACGTTGAGGTGCAGCGAGGCCAGAAAGCGCCACAGCGTGGACTGCGGCGGCAGCCGTGTCACTTTTAAGATGCCGGTCAGGATGGGATCGCGAGCGATGAAGCGGAGTTGGTTGAGCCGCGCAAAGCCGACATAGAGGCCGAGCACGAGGGCCAGCACAAACTGGTAGGGGCTCATGGCTCGGGTGATTCGTTTGGTCGTGATGGTTTCTTCCAGCAGCGCTTGGAAGTCGAGTTTCTCGAGCAGGGTGGCGACGGGCAGCAAGCCGCCGTAGGGAGTCAGATTCTTGCCGCGGAAGTGATAAGGCGTGGAAGCCCCGATTTTATTGGGCCGCGAGGCCCTCGCGCCCCGGCCTTGTTTGACGGGCCTTGGGGAGCTATGCTGTTTTCGTTTGGTAACCATTTGGGTGACCTCCTTGGGGTCGGTTGGCGAAGCGGGAATCTTCGCCAGCCTACCTTTTTACCCCATGTTTTCGGGGGTCCCCCAATGGTCCCTTGCGGCACAGGTCTCCTCAGGTGCACCCCGGTGCACCCCGCAGTGCATAATTCAGGTAGCATGGAACGTGACGCATTCCATGTTTTGTATGTGTCAGATAAAATACCAGAAGCCGTGTTCCATGGTCAGGCCGCGAAAACCGTTGCCTATTTGAGGGTCTCGACCGCGCAGCAGGACGCCGGCAGCCAGCGCCTCGCCATCCTCGAGTACGCACGCAAACACGACTTCCGCATCGACGATTTCATCGAGGCGACCGCCTCTGGACAGGCTTCCGAAAGGCGCCGCCGGCTCGACGAGCTGACGAACGTCCTCCAACGTGGCGACCGTTTGGTCGTCAGCGAACTCTCCCGGTTCGGTCGGTCGCTGGGTCAGATCGTCGCCATCCTCGACGCCCTCGCCAAGGCAGGCCTCGCCTTCGTGGCGATGAAGGAGAACATCCGCGTCGAGGGCAAGCGCGACATCCAGACCAAAGTCATGACCACCCTCTTCGCGCTGTTCGCCGAGGTCGAGCGCGACCTGATCTCCGAGCGCACCCGCCAGGGCCTCGCCCAGGCCAGGTTCTCGGGCCGGAAGCTCGGGCGCCCGAAAGGCTCGTTGGGCGTCTCACGGCTCACGCTGAAGGATGCGCTATGGAAATCCCGGGCAAGACGTCCAACACAAGAGGACTTGCAATGAAAACTGTAGAACCTCACACCGGTGGGCGACTACGGGACTTGCGCATTCGGTTGAGCGCGCTCCGTGTGTCGTCATATTGAATCCTGATATCACCCCACTCACACTCGTTCTTTTCCTCTTTGGCTGTGCTCTCCATGTCATCGACGCCTTGGAACAAGTCGCGGTCCTCTTCATCCGCTTTTTGATTCTCCTCCGGGTGCAGGTAGTCGAGTTCCCGATCCGCATTTTCGTATCCCTGCGGGAGCTTTAAGATCTTAAAGTCAGAGTTGCTGTTCAGGTCGTCAATTTTAGGATGCACAAATATCCGCATACCCTTCCCGCCACATTTTTCGGCGGCATGCGCCCGTATGACGGACGTACCGAAGAATCGTGATTTGGTGACCAGCATTGAGCCCGTTTCTGCATCCGTCGAGTAGCCGAATGAGTAGAATGTTCCTTTACCAATCCCCATCCGTACCGAGACAGTCTCCTTGATGAACTTCCGCATCAGATCCGTTGCTATCGACGCAGCTCGCAAGGAATTGCCAAGCTTCAGGAAGGCACAGTCTGAGAAGAGCATGGCAGTGATGCGGCCATCGCGACGCTGATCATTGATACAGCAATCTAGCACGTGGTCAAACCGGTTGAACTTGCTCTGCGTGGGCGCAGTGTAGACTGCATACTGGTCGGTCTCGATGCGGCGAGGGTGCTTTTCGATGAGAGCCGCAAATCCGAGCATATCTACAAAGATGAGAGTTTCTTCTTCGTCTTCGTCGCGCTTCATAGGTGATCTCCTCACGCCTTTGCGAAAAGCCGGGTTGCGGGGGGGGATTGAAGGCGAGGCACGGCAAGGCACAAAGGAGAGAAGTTGCGATCGGGTGTCACATCCTCAACCGGATGGCCGAGCTGGGCAGGCCGAAATCCTGCGCTGTGGTGTCCTGAACGAGAAGTTGGGAAAACGCCCCCACTCGCGCCGCAGTTGAATCATGAAACAGCGCCCCCGCATACGATTAACGTGACAATGACGCATAGGCCCGCCGGGTGTTCTCCGCAATCGAGGCGACCGCCAGTTGGCGGGCGGTGCCCCCGTCGGCGAGGGCTCCGGGGCGGGATGGCTCGAGCGCGTTTTTCATGATGGAATCCTGGGCGTTTCCGGTTCCGGGCGGAGCCTTACTCGGTCGTTCCGCGGGCCGTTCGCAGCAGCGCCAGCGCATAGACAATCCCAATGGCCGGAACCACCGAAAATGCGAGCGCAAGCTCCCAATCTCCCCGCACGCTGCCTGCGATCATCAGCTGCGCAAAGCCCAGATCGGCGATCACGTTCGCCGTCAGGAGCGCCACCAGGGCGAGGATCGTCTTCGTGGCGAGACGGGTCCGCAACACGAGCAGAAGCACGCCTGCGGTACCCAGAGGGTGCAAAAAGATCACGAGCAGCCTTTGCCAGACGTCTCCACCATTAGCGAATGCGCCGACCAGGGCCGTGAGTCCTACCAAGACAGCGTGAATCACAGCAAGCACCGTCACGGAAATTCGGAAGCTGGTCATGAAACCATGATAGGTCCATCTGGGCGAGGACGGCGTCTCGGCGCCCCTGCTCATGGCGAAGTTACGCCATCAAGACCTCCGGACGCTCTCGCGCTACGTGCGTCCGGCACGACCACGTGAGGCGTGCCCCCCGCCGGATGGCGACGAGGTCCCGGTCGGCACCCGTCAGCGTGAATGCTCTGATCAGCTCATCGCTCGGGATTTCCTCGGGAAAGCTGGCCAACCTAGCCAACTCAGTCTCTGAGAAAATAGATGCCGGCACGGAGTCCTAATCGAAGGAGTGCGAGTTCACAACGCGGGCGGACGAACCCCGCCAGCCGGCATCCCGTTGAAGGATATCCTCGGCAGCTGAGGCAAAGATCCGATATGGACAGAGGAGAAGCTCGAATGTTCAATCAGCAGGAAGAGCGACCGCTATCTATTGGGTCTGCCGTACAGTTCACTCACAAGGGGGAGACGATCCCCGGACATCTTCTCCAACGGCAGGGACGGCGCCGCTTCGCGAAGGTAATCGACACCGAGGAGCGGATCTGGACAGTACCGGAGTCGGCGTTGAAGCACTCGGGAGGAACGCGGAGAGCCACGATGGTCACACGGCACGACAAAGCGCGGGCTGACTACCGCGTGGGTGACGAGGTGACGTTCACAAGCCGCGACGGATCAAGGCGTGGCGAGATCGTGAAGCTCAACCCGAAGAGAGCAAAGGTGTGCTGTAAAGAGACATGCTGGAACGTCCCCTATGGCCTGCTCCGCGGGACAGGAAAGGAAAGCGCGAGGAACGGCGCGGAGCGGCTGAACGGCGTTGCGGGAATGGCTCGGCGGCTGATGGACGAGCATGGGCTCACGGGCTGGACCCTCGCGTTTGTCGAGGCCAAGAGGCGCCTTGGCGACTGCCATTTCCTACACCGCGTGATCCGGATCAGCCGCACCCATGCCCTGGGGGGAAGCAAGGAGCAGATCCGGGACACCGTGCTGCACGAGATCGCACACGCGATCGCGGGACGCGAGGCGGGCCATGGACCGCTGTGGAAGGTAACGGCACGGCGAATCGGAGCAACACCAAGGGCGAAGGCCTACGAGAGCCAAGCGAGCTGAGGCAGGGATAATGTCTATACCACTTGGCAGATGCCCTGTGCGATTTTATTCGGGATTCTGCGCAGGAACTGTTCACCTATGTTCGATCGGCGTACGAGATCGTCTGCGATACGGATGCCACAGGTGCGCGAGACGGTTTCAAGTTCGTTAGCATCCACCCCAAACGTAAGAGAGGTGGTGGCGGCAATGCCTGAGCGTTGCCTGATCCCCGCCATAGCAGAACCAGTGCCAAGCGCCAATCCGGCGACCGTTGATGCTCTTCTCCAACGCGCCAAGAAGCGCTGGTCTGAAGAACTGGCCGAACGCGGCTCGGCCCCGTAGCTGAGAACTACCGAATGAGTGAATCAAAAACAACTCCGAGGGTCCGCTTTTCGATTGGCGATCTTGTTCAACATGAATTATTCCATTACCGCGGTGTAGTTATCGGCGCTGATCCGCAATTCGAAGGAACCGACGAGTGGTACGAGACCGTGGCGCGGTCCAGACCGCCGAAAGACCGTCCTTGGTACCACGTATTGCCTCACGGGGCCACTCATCAGACTTACGTGGCCGAGCGTAACCTCCAACCAGACCACGCTGGCCACCCTATTGAGCATCCAATGGTTGAGGTCTACTTCACTCACTTCATCAATGGGCGATATGTTAGTGGCCGCATGAACTAAGGCCCCAGTCCGTCGAATAGACACCCGTGCGGATATGGCACTATCAAGTTAACTGATTTCCTGGAGGTCCCACTGATTGACATGCCAGCTAAGTCGCTGATTTTTGGTGCTGGCTAGAATTGATTTCGCGGCGGAAAAGAGTGAATTCCGGTTAACTTGACAGTGCCGAGAAGCTGGATCGGCAGATAGAGCAGTTCGAGTGGCAACTGGAAGAACTGGAAGCTTCCGATCCCTTCCCACGACTGGAACCGGCGATCGATCCGCAGTTGGTGGCCTCGACACGACCGACGTGCGGTCCGCTGTCGGCGACGTTGCCCGGGAAACCCGATGGCTGGAACCCGAAGAGCCGTGCTGTCCGGATTGCGGCGGCACACTGAATCTTCTGGGCGAGGACGTTTCCGCGACCCTGGAATATGAGTCGGCGGTCTTCAAGCTGATGCGCACGATGCGGCCGAAGCTGAGTTGCAGGCGCTACGCGCATCTGGCGCGCGACTCCGTCCATTAGGCGGCAGAACGGATCGCCGGCAGCATTGCGGCTGATATCCGGTAGGACGATGAAGAATGTTGTCACCCGTTGACTCTTGACCCCTTTGAAACGGGTGGAATCAACACTTTGGTGCGCTGGTTGGCGAGCGATCATGGCGCCCAGCAATGCTATGTCCCAATGATGTACGACCGAACCAATTCCGAGCATCACGAAGAGACCGGACGGACGATTTCGCTGGGGCCTGACTTGCCGGCAATTCCGGAACGTCTGCTGTTGGCCCATGCCCGAGGTGACGTAGTTTTCCTCTGCGGCGCGGGAGTCTCCAGGCCGGCGGGGCTGCCGGATTTCCAGCAACTCGTTCGCGGCGTCTATCGGACCCTCGATCCAAGCATCTACGAGATCTTGTCTGCAGCTCCAATTGATCCGCGCTGTCCGCCGAAACCGGATTGCTCTCTTCTCACCGATCGCCAGACGGCAGAAGTCAGGCGCTTCCTTGCCCGGGAATTCGATGTTGTCCTCGGCATGCTTGAGCGCCGCCTCGATAGCCGGACACGCGAAGACAGCAAGGTCAGGGCCAGAGTAATCGAGCTTCTTCGCACGTCAGGTGGGAAACGGGGGTCGGCGACGCCGAAGTCGGAAGACATTGCAGAGCGTCCGGACGGGGCCAGTGGGCCGAGCATCGGACACCCGGCGCCAATCCACCGTGCGCTCATCCGGCTTGCGAACCGCGGCGGCGTAACGACGATCATGACCACCAACTTCGACCTTTTGCTCGAGGCCGCCGCGAGGAAGCTTCGGGTGTCCGCGCAGACCTACGCGCTGGGATCGATCCCTAGACCTACTCGACGCAGGGAATTCGCCGGCGTGCTCCACATTCACGGAGCCTTGACCCGGAACCGCTCCCGCTATTCGGACCTTATCCTTACGGACCAGGATTTTGGGGAGTTTTATTTGCGACGGCGCGTTGTTCCGGACCTGATCTACGATGCCGCCCGTCTGTATCATCTCGTTCTCGTCGGCTACAGCGCCGACGACCCACCGATGCGTTACCTCCTGAATGCAGTTGCTGCAGACGAAGCCCGCTTCGACGACCTCAGGGATAGATTCGTCTTCGTCGGCACCAGCGATGCCGATCCCGTGACGCTGGAAGACTGGCGCGCACGGGGAATCGTACCAATACACTATGACGCCTCAGAGCGACACCATTCGGTCTTGCTGCGCACGCTCGAACGGTGGGCCGATCTTTCGGCGATCAACGGGAATCAAGGGAGCGTCGACCGCGAGATTCGGCGCATCGTCAAAGCAAAAAGGGCTAACGCGCCGGACACCGACCGGGGGCTGTTCGATCATCTCTTCCGGCGAACCAATCCGAGCGAACGCGTTCATCTCGCGGAGGTGGCGGCGGCGGCAGGGGCCGAACCCTCCTGGCTCGATGCGATCATGACAGTCAGCGCCGAGAGAGATCGGGAACGAAAGTCGTGATCCACTCATGGTCAGATCTCGACGAGCGCGACCGGGCGCGTTTCCAGACTGCGGCGGCGTTCCTCAAAGGCCGTCTTGCGGAGCCGGAGACCATAGACTGGGCGCTCAGGCTGAAGCCCGACCGGCGAGTCGACCGGAAAGCAATATTCGAACTGTTGACCGGACCTGACTCTCCCCAGCTTCGGGAGCCCTATGCAACCACGTGGCTTCTCATCGTTGAAAGCTGGTCGTCTCGCTCGACCAGAAAATCTGCGGCATCGGCGCTTCTCCAGATCCGAAGGCGGCTTCGGGCGGGAGATCGTTCCGGCACTCTCATCGAAGAAATCTCCGATCTTGTAGCCCCACGTCTCGAGGTCAAACCACTTCAGGGCAGACCTTGGCTGCCTGCTCGGAAACCCCGGCGGCCGGAGAGTTTCCATGATCTATTAACGGCCAATCTGACCAGTGCCAGCCTTCTCTACGATTTTCGGGAGCACCGCATAGACATCAGCCTCGACGAGATTGCGAATGTCGCCTTTCTGCATGCTGTGGCAAGCGCCTTGGTGTCTGCGGTCGACCGCGGACTCTATATCGCCCGCCGGATCTACAGCGGCGACGAGGACGACTGGCCTGCAATGGCATCTCCTCTTCGCGTGTATTTTGTGCGTCCGGAAATTGGCATACACGACCGGAACGGATCGGGCGGCCGGGTCTTCGAACCGGATGCCGCCACCCGTGGCATTGGACCTGCGGTCAAGTTGCTTTATTCGGTCCTGCAGCGCATCACCGAACTTGATGCCGGAGGTGCAAGATCGTTCCTTGGGCGCTGGCGCTATTCCGATATATCGATTTACCGCCGTTTGTGGGCCGCTGCCGCCCGCAATGCTGAAGCAGTTACTGCCACGGAAATCCGCGAATTCCTCGTGGCCCTCGACGACAGCGATTTCTGGAACTTGTGGTCCTTGCCGGAATTCGCCGAACTGCGGGCAGTGCGATTCAGCGGTCTCGAACCTGGCACACAAGCGATAATCGTCAGACGATTGCGTAAAGGTCCTCCGCGCAAGATCTTGCCGAGAAAATTGGGAGCCGAAGAGGTTCGGGCCACCAAGCGGGCGTTCGCCGCCATGGAACTCAGGCGGATCGAGATTGGCGGCGGCGTCTTGCCGGCCCAGGTCCGAGACTGGTTGTTTGAAGCGGTCGATGAATTTCCTAGTCTCAAGAATATGGCCATCGACGGCGGTTTTCGCGATCCGTGGGTCCGACCCGACCTCCGCCCGCGCACCTCTTTCAAATCCCAATTTGACGGACTGGAGGGCAAAGCTCGATTGCAAGCGCTTGAAGACGCGCTCTCAGGGGAGCCGTCTGCCGGTCAAGCCACGGATTGGCTCCGAAGACCAGGTCATGCTGTCCTCGTCCTATGCGATTTCGAAGCCGCAGCCGGGCTGGTGAACCGGTTCCCGCGTGTCTGGGATCATTTCGGATATTTCCATTCGCGGCCTGCGCCGCAGTCCGAGAGTGAACAGCCGCGCGATGCGCAGTCTGAGGCAAACCGGGTCTTGGGCCTGATGAGCCGGCTTTCCGATGCAACCGTCGAGCCGGCAATCGAGGGCATTTGCCACTGGCTCCACATGTGGTCCGAGCATGTTGTCAGGTGCGAGCTGGGACAGCAGGTATGGCTGTGCGCATGGCCGCCCGCTGTCAAGGTCACGAATGCGGCCGCGATGGGCGAGGATAAAGTCTTCTCTGGCGCTAGTATTCGACCAACCGGGGAAAAGCGGGTGCCGAACGAGATCAATACGCTTCATCTGCCCGCAGGGAAGCTTGTCCGAGTATTTCTAGAACTATTCCGGTTCACCGACGACACTCACGATCCTTTCAGCGACGGAAGCTTATTCGCGCAGATGCGCGATTGCGCGATCGGAGCACCAGGCCGCAGCGGTTTGATCGCATGCTGTCTCCTCACGCAAAAACTTCCGGCTTTTCTGCAGGCCGATCCCGCATGGACGAGGCGGCATCTCGTCGAACCGCTGTCGATCGACAATGACAAGTCGATCCTGCTTTGGCACGCAGTCGCGTCAATCGGAATCGATACGGATGTATTGGAGATTATCGGCGATGCGGCGTCAAGAAGGGTTCTCGATGATCGACTCCGCGAAGTTTCACGAAAAGATCTTGTGTCCTGTCTGGTCTACGAAGCGCTTGCCGCGTTTCGAGAACATCGCGAACCGTCCATCACCTACGCGCGCATATCCCAGACTTTGCGCTCTGCTAACGACGAAATTCGAGAATGGGCTGCCTTTGAGATCAGACAATTTCAGGAATACGCGTATAAGGGCGGCCAAGGCTCACGCGCCCCCGGCATTTCGCTTCTATCGACCGTCAAACCGTTCCTTGAGCAAGTTTGGCCGCAGGAACGATCCCTCGCGACGAGCGGCGTAAGCCGGCATCTATCCTGTCTACCGGCAGTCTCGGGCGAGGCATTTGCAGAGGTCGTTGATGTGATCGAACGTTTCCTGACACCCTTTGACTGCTGGTCAATGCTCGACTACGGATACTGTGAAGGCGATATGTCCGAAGACCTGAGGATGCCGCGGCTGTCGAATGCAGTCGATGATATGCCAAAGGCTCATGCTCTACTGCGGCTGCTCGACCTGACGATCGGCCATACGCAAGATGCAGTAGTCCCGGACGATCTCAGCATCGCACTGGATCGGATTGAATCCGAAGCCCCCATGCTGACATCCGATCCGGCCTTCCGGCGACTCGCTGCGGCGGCACGCAGGTAAATATGGCACTGTCGCAGTATGAAAGGACGCCCCTTATCTGGGGTTTGTGGAGAGAAAACTCTCAACAAACCTGATCAACGTTTGCGCGTTGATCCCAGAAAGGAGCGTTGGAACAGCCTTGTTGCACGGATAGGGATGGAAACGGAATTCTCCCTTTCCCAAGCCGTAGCGTCAGGAAATGCGTTCGAACACAGGCCGTCCGGGCGCGGTCATTGTGTTCAGGACTTTTCGGCCGAGTTGGACCTCCGTGATCTGCCTGGAGAAGCTGCGGGATTTGAGTTTGGGGCCGATGACGCTCTTCCAACGGCCCATCTGCGTTTCTATTCGGCTGCGCTGGTTGTACCCTGTTGCCGTCTGCCAGGCCATGCACCCGTTGCTGCGGATTTGGGCAATATGGCGATCCCGAACGGTCGCATCACGCGCCGATTGCAGGCGGATCACTGCGTCCTTTGGCGGCGGTATGACCACATCCAGGGTCTCCCCATACCGCTGCCTCAGCAGATTTCGTGTGGACGCTCCATCGTAGGCGCCGTCAGCCAGAAAGCCCGTGACCGGGGCATCCAGCTGATCCAGGAGGCCGGGTAAGGCTGTGCTGTCTCCAACGTTATCGTGAGTCAGAGCGGCGCAAACAATCGCCCCGCTGGCGAGGTCCAGTCCGAGGTGGAGCTTGCGCCAGCGGCGGCGTATTCCCTTGGTGTTATGCTTCTGCGCTAGCTATTCGCCCTCGCCGAAGATCTTGAGGCCAGTACTGTCGACCACCAGATGGATAGGCACAGATCCTGCTTGCCTCATCACCTGAGCGATGCTCACCCCGTTTGCGCGACGCGACAGCGTGGAGTAATCCGGTACCCGTATATCCAACCCCATGAGCGTGCCGATGGAACCCATAAGCCCCTGTGTCTGACGCAGTCCAAGATGGTATGCCGTGCGCAGCATCAGGCATGTCTCGATCGCCAAATCCGAGTATCTGCGCTGACCACCCCGTGACGTGCGGCGCGGCGCGCTCCACATACTTTGAGCCTCCTCACTGACCCAAATCGTCAGGTCACCCCGTTGGCGCAAGCTCTCGTTATATTCCGCCCAGTTGATCACCCGGTACTGCACCTTATCAAACTTGTGCCGTCGCGCTGCGTTGAACTTATGTGGCATTTAGACTACCCCCAGCGTTGAAAAACCAATGATAAGATATTCTTCGGGATGATCCATGCAACAAGGTCCACGGGGACCACCTCGCGGATGCGAAAGCCAAGCTGCGTGCACTTGCGAACTTCGCCGAGGAATACGGTGATCAGTTCTTACGTATCCAGTCCGTGGCCATGGCCGACAATGGGGAACTTCGGTCTCTCGACTTGCTCGACGCTGATGTTCGCCGGGCCGTCAGGGGTTTCGAGGGCGGGAAGGTCTCGGCGCTCTACACGTCTGATCAGGCTACCGGGTACGCGTAGAACCATGCCGTCTGACCTGCGTCGAGTCAACGGCACGTTCGCGGGGAGCGCGCCTCGCTCGACGAGCTGCGCGGCCGAGAAGGAGCGCTTCCCAAACCGACGCACGGTGATGGCGACGGACGAGCTGATCGTGCGGGACGCCTTGCGATGCGGTCGCCCGGTCGTCCACCGGTGGGGCGGCGGGAGCATCGGAAGCGATTCTGGGAGGCGATTGCGCGCGGGTTGTCGAGCGAGGATGCTGGGGTGGTGGCCGGTGTGTCGCCGGCGGTCGGCACGAGGTGGTTCCGCGAGAATGGCGGGGTGCCGTCAAGCAATCTGGCCCCGCTGTCGGGACGCTATCTGTCGAGAAGCAACTTGCCGCAAGAGCGCCTGTCAGCACATCTGGCAGCACAGTGCGGCCACCACTCATGAGGCACGGATCGCCATGATCCCTTCAAGCGCATCAGCGCTGGCGAGAATCCCGGCCGAGTCGTCTCGGAGGAGCCGGTGGCGAGCATCGTGGCAAGGAGTCTCTAGGCTCACTAGTGGCCACGTCATCAGTGGAAGTTAGCTGATCATGCGCCCGATCTGCTGGCTTCACGTCTCGGATATCCATCTGACAATGAGTGACGATTGGGCCCAGGACGTAGCGCTGCGCGCCATGTGCGAGCACATCTCCCATCAGCACGGGCACGAAACGGCGTCTGACTTCATTCTAATGACTGGTGACGTAGCCTTTTCTGGCAAGAACGAAGAATACGCGCGCGCCTCTAGATTTTTTGATGCGTTGTCAGATGCTTCCGGCGTGCCCCGCAACCTCATCTTCTGCATCCCTGGCAATCACGATGTCGACCGTGACCGGCAGAGCCTCTGCTTTGTTGGCGCCCGTACCGTCCTCGAAACCCAGAACCACATCGATGCGCTTCTGGCACCCACGGAGGAGTTGGCTACGCTTCTACAACGACTGGAGGCTTTTCGCCAGTTCCAGGAGGCATATTTCCTAGATCAAGACAGGCTGTGGACATCCGACGGCCTCGGCTACGTTTCGCACCTCACCATCGACGAAATACATCTTGCTATCGTCGGTCTCAACTCTGCGTGGCTTGCTGGGGGCGGAAAAGGCGACCACGGTAAGCTCCTTATCGGAGAGCATCAGGTGATCGAGGCGATACGGTTGCTCAACGCCGCCGCCGACGCGCCGCATGTTGTTTTGGGCATGACGCACCACCCCCTCCACGTGCTACAGGAATTCGACCGCGTACCAGCTCTCACCCGCTTGGAGTCCGCCTGTCAGTTTCTGCATTGCGGCCACCTGCACGAACCCGAGGCGCGTGCCGCCGGTCTCAGCGGATCAGGATGCCTGACCCTGACTGCTGGCGCATCGTTCGAAACCCGACACTCTGCCAACAGCTACTCCGTCGTGCGGCTCGACTTGCATGCCGCCACGCGTACCGTCACGAATGTGCGGTTCAATCCGGCTACCGGTACGTTCTCGAACGCGGAACCCACCCGCTACGTGATGGAGATTGCGCCGTCTGGGCGCTGCAGCGTCGCCGAACTCGCCAACGCCCTAGCCTCCTTTCACGCCGCGCTCGCGCCATGGGCAAATTATCTTGCCGCTGTGCTGCTGGAACGGAAGACAGAACTGCCGATCCTCACAAACGACGGCAGCGCGTTCGGCGCTTTCGCCGTCGTGGCGCAGACGGAGAACAGGCTGCGCGACGCGACGATCGCATTCATGGCATTCAGGAACGTGCTACGCGTGCTATACGGCCGCGCGGACCTGGTAGATATTCTCAGGCGCCACGGCGAAGCAGTCGCCCGGTATGGCGTTGCCCTTGACGATGCCAGCCGTGACGACGAGGAGCTGCAAGCACGGCTCGGCCAGCTGGAAGCCGATGCCCTGGCCCTGCGCGGCGCCGAATCTCAGCCCGGAGCGTCCCACACCGAAGCCTTACTGCTGGACCTGGCCCGGAGCGGCGACTGGACAGAGCTCCGGGCCCACTCAGAGCGCCACGTCGATTCAGCTGACCGGACGATCGCGATGCAAGCCAAGGGGATGTTGGCCCTCGCTCTGGGCAAAACTGGCGAGCATACCGACAGAGTGGTCGCGATTGGCCTCTATCGCGAGCTTCTCGAATGTGGTAACGCTGAGTTCACGGACGCTGGCATCCTCGCAACATTGCTGCATGAAGAAGGGCTACCCGACGAAGCAAAGGTGGTGCTACTTGTCGCGATCAAGAGATTTTCGGTCGACAAGTCTGATTACTTTGCCGGAATCGGCCAGGACATAGTCGGGGCCGGCGGAGATAGGGCGTTCCGCAAACAATTGGAGGCTGCGATAGCGCAGAGACGCCAACGTGCCTGACAAACGCAGATCGTTTCATGCGGGTGTTGATTTTGAGAGCGTGCTGCGGATCATCTCTAAGCAGATCTATGAGACGCCGCTTGCTTTTATTCGCGAGAATGTCCAGAACGCCGTCGATGCAATCCGTATTCAGGCTCTCCGCGAAGGAGTGAGTCCTGATGATGAGCGTTACGCGATCAAGGTCTTCGCTCGCAGCCACGATATATCCGTACAGGACAACGGCATAGGTATGTCGGCCAGCGATCTCGAGAATTACTTCTGGACGATCGGGGCGAGCGGTAAGCGCACCGATGAGGCGCTTGCCGCAGGCTGCGTCGGCACATTCGGCATTGGTGGCTTTGCCAATTTCGGTGTATGCGACGAGCTTGAGGTGATCTCACAGAAAGAGGGCGAGCCTGGCGGGACTCTGACACGCCTTACGGAAATCGAGATCAAGCAGACGCACACTACCAGCCCGTCGGTCACGATGGAGTCATCTAACGCCGCTGGTCCAAGAGGGACGATTGTCAATGGCCACTTACGTGAGGCCGCAGCTGAGGACCAACTACGGAGATACCTCAAGGACTTCGTCACCTACGTCCCGACCGCCGTGTTCTTCAACGGCGACAAGCTCTCGCAGCGCACATTCTCGGACCTAGAAGACCGCGAGAACCTGACCGAGATCAGTGGGGCGACTCAGATCTGGCGAGAAGGCGATCTCATGATCAGGGGGCGCCTGTATGAAGATCGCGGCAATGCACTGCTCGCTTCTATCGAGAGCATGAAGGTCGGGGCCGCGGAAGTGGCGCTGACAGGACGTCTGCGGTTTGAGAGCGGCACCATAGATGTGTTCAAACGCGGCTTCAAGCTTTGCGCCACTCAGATCGGCAGCATCATCGGTGTGTCGGGCCGAGTGGACAGCGATCGCTTTGTCCCAACAGCAGGACGCGACTCGCTGGATTCGACGACCACGGCAATCCTGAACCGGATTATCCAGCTGATGGAGAGCGTCGCGGTTCAGTCAGTGCTCGAATCACCAGCGAGAATCGCCCAGCACACGAGAATCTTTCGCTACATCGTTAAGCGGGGTTTTATCGACAAGCTCGAGAAGGTTCGGGTGAACCTCGCAGATGGCTCTGATAGTGCCCTCGGAGATATTCGCCGCAGATATCAGCGTGGCGGAGTGGGTGTCTTTTTCGGCATTGCCCAGAAGCAGGCGCTCAACCAGATCATGCAAGCGCGCGGGCATCTCGTTGTGATCTTGTCCGCGGACCGGTTTCGCCGTGACGCAGAGCGGGCTTATCTCCAACGATTCTGCGAAGCCAAAGCGTTCGACGGCATCATCGATTGCGTAGAGCGCTATACAAATCTCACACGGTTTGACAAGACGTTTCTAAGCGAAGTCGAATTCAGTGTCACCATGTCGTACGAAGTCTCTAATTATCGCCTGATACCAGGCAAACTGACCGAGGACATCCCCGTGTTTGTGAAGGAACACGGCTCGAACCAGCCAATAGATATTTTCGTGGACGTGCGGCACCGGGAGATCACGAAGCTCGAACCCCTAGGCTATGGTCAGTTTCTGTTTTCGCTTATCGCAACATTCGTACGGGAGTATCTGGGTCCTTCGTTGAAGAAGTTTAGCCCCCGTTTCTTCGGGGATGGCGCCCTTAATCTCGAAATGCTCGCAAAGAAGCGGTCCGAGCTATGGGTTCTTCTCAAAGACGACATCGGAGTCGTTCGGCAAGGAGGACGTCACCAGGTGGTCCGGCGCTCGGACGTCCGGGTGGTAAACGTCGGTGGCGGTGGGCAAAGCCAGCAGGACACGGAGAATCAGCCCGGGAGGCCGCCCCGGATTCTGCAGGTGGTCGACGATCGTACCAGCACTGGAATCGCTGGCTACTATATCCGGCTGCCCGACACTGCGTTCAATGCGTATGGCGATCTGCTTCCGGGGCTCGATAGTCGCGGCGTTGTGTGGGCAGGAAACAAAATCGAATACGTCGCCTCCGATACTGTCAGCGCCGCATTTCAATACGAGATACGGCTTGACGAGGTCGTTGGCGTAAATATAGAAGGGCAGCAGCGGGCCGAAGGCGCCATTCAGCTTGAACAGCCCCTTCAATCAATGTTTGGTGGCCTCTACTTCCCGATCCCGCCTCCGCTTGAGCCGTTCCTGGTGCCACACGGCGACAGCGAGATCCGCTTGGAGCTCATGCCGGGAAATCTCATCGACATGCGCACGGCCAAGCACTGGACGCCGAGAGAGGAGCTCGCCAGCAGCGGATAACTGGGTCGCTTGTAAGATTACGTGTTCTCCGATCGTCAGGGCGTACGAACGCTCCTCGGCAGGCTCGGGGATAACGCCGCACGGCACACCCAAGAATAGATCAGAGTCTAAACAAGAAACGCTTGCGGCCCGCTGTGAACCGTACCTGGGTTTCCAGAGACTGAATTGTGTGACTCCTAACTGCGGTAGTACCGCTCTTCGCACTCGACCGGAGGGACATAGCCGATCGGGGCTAGGAGGCGCGTACAAGACGTCGTCAAGCCATTGGCGCGTCCCAAAAACGATGGTTCCGGTTTCGAGACGGTTTAGAATAAAGAGGCGAATAAAGAGACGGCCTCGAACCCCTTGAACGGGACTCCAAGCATGCACCCAGAAACCGTCCTGAAATCGAACGATATTGAGACGGTGGCGCCGGCCCGCGTGGGCGACACCCTGGGCTACGCTCGCGTCTCGACCCACGACCAGAACCCCGACGCCCAGAGCGACCGGCTCATTGAGGCTGGCGCCATTCGCGTCTTCACCGACATCGTCTCGGGTAAGCGCTTCGACCGCCCTGCCCTGGCCGAGCTCATCGATCACGCCCGACCCGGGGACCGTCTCTGCATCATTCGCCTCGACCGGCTCGGACGCTCACTCAGGGAGCTGCTCGAAACCGTCGACGGCCTCAAGGCCCGCGGCATCCACCTGATCAGCCTCGAGGAGCGCCTCGACACCTCGTCCGCGGCCGGCGAACTCGTGTTCCACGTCTTCGGCTCCATCGCGCACTTCGAACGCCGGCTCATCTCCGAGCGTACCCGCGACGGCATCGCCGCAGCCAGGAAACGCGGGCGAACACCGGGTCGACCGCCGCTCGACCCGGAGACGGTTTCCGCCGCTGAGAAACTCATCGCGGCCGGATTGTCACCCGCTCGAGCCGCAAAACAGCTTGGCATTGGCAGGGCAACGGCTTACAGAATCGCAAAGGCGCTGCGTTGAAGTCGAAACCGAGGCCCTTCGGTCCCTTAGAGTAATTCTACGAACAACCTTGCGATGACCCCTGACCCCTAGTGACGCGACAAGAGTCAGGACACAAGAATGTGCGATGAGCGAGGATTGCCAACTCAGGCCAAGTAACGAAGGGAAAGTGTGCGATGCCGCTGTGAGTTCTATCGAGCAGCGGACAGGTGCAGCGCGCAAGGATATCCGTCGACCCGAGAAAGACCATATCGGCCCCCCGGTGGAATTGCGCCTTAAAATTGGCGCCCAGGAATATGCGATCGAGCATACGCAGATCGAGGCGTTCGAGGATCAAATCGGTAAAGGTGTGTCGTTAGAGCGCCTCGTCGGTCCTGTCAAAAAGGCGCTCTGCGGTAAGCTATCCGGACCGGCGATCTACATGATGGTCTTCCCGTTTGATCGAAATCTCAGCGTGAATAGATCCAACCTCAAACAACACCAAGAGAACCTGAAAGAGTGGGTTCGCGAGAACGCTCCACTCCTATACGGGAAGGTTCAAGAGAGAATCGGCGGCAAGTCAGTATCAGAGGTCCCCAAAAAACATTTAAGGAATTTCATCAAAGCAAGGCCTTGCGGCTTCCAATACGCAATCGAATTGTCCTGCCAGACCTTCTGGCCTCTTTCCGGGCAGGGACCAGGGCGTCTTGGAGCTGCCCGCTGGGCTCCGGACAGCAAAGACCTAGAGGCTTTGCGTGCGTGCCGGCTGCGGCGGGCGCTTGGTAAAAAGCTTCCGAAGCTCCGACGCTGCAAAAGTGAAGGTGCACGAACCGTCTTGGTGTTGGAGAGTGACGATATCGCTCTCACAGAACCTAACCTTGTAGTCGACGCGCTTGCTGGCCTACAGGGGGAGTTCACCGGTGAGTTGCCATTTCCGGACGAGATTTACTTTGTAGACACCGCCTCGAGCGAGGGTCCCTGGTGGGTCTGGCTCATGAAATATGACGGCAAACGGTGGCATTTGGAGGATTGGACGAAACCCACCGAGTTCCGCGTGGACGAACTGACAGATCTGACCAGCTGAACAGCAACCCTGCCGAGCTAGGACGTCTTGCCTCCCTGTTGGCTAACGCGAACTGGCATCCATCCCGCTCACGGCATTGCCGTCTCTATGTGAATAAACTATAGTTTTCGGACACACCGTTATCGTATGCCCAAACCCCTGGAAACACCGCAGGTTGCGCCCCCCCCAATCACAAGGGGGTTTTTGAACAGGGAGGGAAAGCACTTCCCGTCGGGCTTTTTCATGGCTGGCCTGGATCTTGACTAGCCCTGAATGGCAGGCCTTGCGAAAATCGTGGATGGGGGCCGGTCCCCGCCGCGCTCCGATCCTTCGACAAGAGAGCTTGACAAGTTTTTGAACCGGCGGCTGTTTGGCGACATGCTGCGGAGGATCTGGGCGCTGCCTGTGCCGGGTGGTTAGCACCGCACTTTTGGCGAATGCGAAATCTGTGTACTGAGGACGGAAGCTCGGAGGGGTGTCTGCGAAATTGACTTCGCAGCGGCGGATCAGCCCCCATGAGGGGCAAGAAGGGGGCTCGATCGGTCCCGCCTCAGCCGCCGCCTCTTTCGGGTGGAGAAATGGTGGAGAAATGGTTGCGCTTCGCCGGGTGAGGGTGTAGACTCGTGCCGTCAGAGGAGCCAAATCGGAAATCCTGGCTCAGACCAACCGCCCATCGCGGGCGGTTTTTGAGTACCTATGGTGGCCGCCAGGACAGCGGAGAATCCGCGATGCCAGGCAAGAAATGGACGCAGCCTGAAAGGGAATCTCTAATCCGTCAAGCCAAACAGGGCAAACGTTTGCCTCAGATTCGCATCCGAGCCAGATCCCAAGCAGCGGTCAACCAGCAACGACAGCGCCTGCGTGAGGCAGGGCTGCTCGGTCAGGACTCAAAGCGAAGCCTGCGGCTGTGGACAATCAGAGAGATCCGCACTATGGGTGACTACACGAACGCCTATCGATTGGGCGCCACTGGCCTTCTACGGGCGGGACTGCTGACAGGCCGCAGCAAGGATTCCATCAGCCAGCAGATGAGGCGTCAGGGTCTGGGAGACCCCCGGCGTCGGGAAGCCTCCCGTGCAGCCCACCGGCTGGACGTTGAGGAAAAGGCAGCCCTTGCAGAGTTCCTTCGGACAGAGGGAAGCAAACTGGCAAGTGCGGAAGTAGCTGACAAGTTCAGGATTTCCCCCAAGACGGTGACCGCGTATCGCCGTCGTATGAAGCTGCAATTGTCATGGCAGGAGGCGAGAAACTCGGAGCGTTATCGGCAACTTGCCGAGGAACTCCGTCAGAAATTCATTCGCCGAACCCGTGCACGATGGAAGAAATGGCGAGTGGAACGAAGGAGGACACTCCAGAAGCTGCAGTGGCGAATGAAGCGACGAACAGCGAATGGCAAGATGCGTCGCTGCATCCGTTGCGGAGAGAGCTGGCTTGAACTCAAGGAGTTCTTTCCTGTTACGAAGCGGAGGCGGAGAGGAATTGTGACCTACACAATGTCTCGAAGCTGTCGAGCGTGCCGCGCGCAGCAGCAAAAACCTTGAAACGGTTCGGTCCGCCGCCCAAGAAACCCATCCGCGCGGAAACTTTCCCGGCAACACGGCAGGTTCGCGCCGGGTAACGGCATCAGCCGTCCTCCCGGCGGCGGATCCCGTTTGTGGATATCCCCTCTTGACAGGCTCCCCCGGCTGCTACCCTAAAGGGTACATAACGTCCTTTATGTACCTTTAATTCAACTACTTACAACCGTCCGTAGGGGCGGTTTTTTCAATCTGCCGCCGGAAGCTTCCCGTCGGGGGAGGAGGAGAGACCAAGGTGCTGGATCGGGTTGTTGACCGAAACTTTGTGGTCGTGGCGGGAGGGATTTACTTCAGGGTTGGATTCGGCACCCCGCGCACCGCTTACGACCGAAACCTTTAGGCGAACCTACGCGGGCAGTAACCCGGCCCCGCCATGGGCGTACCCGGCACTGCGTTTCTGCTGGGCGTCCCGGCTACTAGATAGCGGCAGTCAGCAGCGCGACCCGGATACGGCCGGACCTGGCGACGGTTTCGAACGTGGTATTTGGCTCAGAACCCCCTATGTGTTGAATGCTCCCCCTTAGAGGCGGCGACCGAGGTGGATCACATCGTACCTCTTGAAGATGGAGGAGCGATGTACGATGAAGCGAACCTGCAAGCGCTTTGCAAGTCGCATCACTCGAGGAAGGCGGCACGAGACAAAACGAACCGCCAACGTGCCCCGGTGCTGACGTAGGGGAGGGGTGGTCGAAAATCTAGGGATCGTTCGGCGTAGACCAAGCGGTCAGCTACCTTCACAATTCCGCTTCAGACGATGTTGTTACCTCCACCATCCGCTCCGATTGCTACCGGCTGGAGCGACATTTGCCGGGCGGGATTCGCACCCGCTGAGGAATGGTGCCTTCTCACGGCGCACGGTAGAGTCGAGAGGAGGCGCGTAGCCGGGTTGCTATCGTATTCCAAAGACGCATGTTCTTATCGACACCCAGCCATAATTCTTCTGTCTCGGAGCCAGTTGATCCGCGACTTGTCCCTGACCAAAACAGACCTGCTGGAGATCGCCACGTGTCGTGCGGATCCGCACCGTTTGAGCTTTGCGTATCAGATCGGCTTCGTGCGGGTCTTCCATCGTTTTGCGGTACAGCAGCCGCTAGCGCTACAAGCCGCAACCGGCAGCCTAAGCTACACCCAAGAAGCCGAGCGGCCTTCGGAGCTGAGCTCGCGGCGCTACAATGACAGCTCGCTACGGGGCAGCGAGACCTTTACACCATGGCAAAGACCACCGACACGAACGGCCCCTTCCGCGGACTGTACCTACATTGGGAAGGCAAGAAGATTTACCGCCAGAGCATTCCAACGCCCAGAATTTTTGAGCCTACAGAAAAATACTCGCATGGCGGCGACCGGCCCAATATGCTCATCGAGGGCGACAACCTACAGGTCCTAGCTTCGCTCAAACCCCGCTATGCGGGACAGGTAGACGTGATCTACATCGACCCGCCCTACAACTTGGGCAAAGATGATTTCCGCTACAGCGACCGGCGGTTTCACGATCCTGATGCCGACGACAGCGACGCCGTGTATGGAGCGCTCTTGGCTGAGCGCGTTCTTGATTCTCCTGGGCGGGGTTGCCGTTTTTCCTGGCGCAGGTTTGGGCCTTGGTCTTCTCTGGTTTCGCACGGGCGGCGATGCGATCCAGGCGTTCGTTATGGGGGGCCTTTCCCCCTGGGTGGGCTTTTGGCTCTTGCGCAGATTCCTACGGCAAGCACCCCGGCGGTGGAAGCAGCCGCCGCAAAGTGAAAGCGCGATGCTCGAGCCGAGGCGCGAGTCACAGGACATTGCCGAACTCAAGGCAGACCTCAGCGCCCTCAAAGCCGAGATACGGGCGGGGAGGTCTTTACATGGCACGATAAAGGTTGTTATCGTTCTATGTCTCAGGATCGCCCGGTTTCGTCTTCTTGAACCCCCTTTCCCCTCGTGAACAGCGTCGCCCCTCGGATCGGCCCGGAGCAGCCCAGGGCGCGAAGCGGCGAAAGCGAACCCTTGACGGCGAGGACCGATCTGAAATCATCCGCGACGAGGGAAAGGGGATTCAAGAGCGAGAAGGAAGGGCCGGTAGAGGAAGCCCCAGGCGAGCTTGCGCAGACGCCCGTGGAGACACTCTGTTAGTTGAGTTGGGACCGCTCCTGCATATCCATCCGCATTGGGTGACCGCATCGCTCCTGATTTCGAAACTCCAGGCTGGCGCAAGAGAGAACGTCTTGTCCCGAGCCCTCCGCGATCTCGGGCGCCTCGTCAAGACCCAGTTCATCCTAAGGTGGATTGAGAACCAGGATTATCGTCGTCGAATCCACCGCCAGCTGAACAAGGGAGAAGCCCTCCACGCACTGCGCCGCTTCCTATTCTTCGCTCACGAAGGGAAGCTACAGCGCCGTCAAGCAGATCAGCAGACGAATCAGATCCTCTGCCTAAACTTGGTCACGAATGCCAGCGTCACCTGGAAAACCGTCTACATGAACGCCGCCATTGACCGGCTGCGGGCCGAGGGGAGGATCGGCCGTGACATCGATCTCGGCCATCTGTCGCCTGCCCTCTACGGGCACGTCAATCCCTATGGCAAGTACCGATTCGAGATCGAGGCTCGAGCGCCAGGCCTCCGACCCCTAAGGAGTCCGGGAAACGACGCTTAGCGTGCGATTCTGCGCCGTTACTGTCGGAACCCCTAATAGATCGAATGGCGCGGGGTTTGTGCAACGTCTCACTGTAGCCGTTCAGCGATCCACAACTTGATGAGCGCTTGTCGGGTCACGCCAAGGTGCCGCGCCTGACGGTCCAGCCCGTCAACAACCCATGCCGGGAAGTCCACATTCACCCGCTTTACCTGCACATTCGGGCGCTTTGCTTTCGACCAGTCGACCTGGCCGCTAACATCCTCTCCCTTATCAAATTCCCGGTCGAACTCAGTTGCTTTCATAGTGATCGATCTCCTGTTTCCGAGCGCGCCGCACCGAGATGATCCGCACATTGGCCCCACGATGAGCACAGACGGCGGCCCAGTGGTTTTCCCAATCTTTCCGATCACCAGAAAGCGCGGCTGACGGTCCGGAGCCCAGCATCAACAACCCAAGTTGATGCCGGGAAGTCCACATTCACCCGCTTTACCTGCACATTCGGGCGCTTTGCTTTCGACCAGTCGACCTGGCCGCTAACATCCTCTCCCTTATCAAATTCCCGGTCGAACTCAGTTGCTTTCATAGTGATCGATCTCCTGTTTCCGAGCGCGCCGCACCGAGATGATCCGCACATTGGCCCCACGATGAGCACAGACGGCGGCCCAGTGGTTTTCGCCAATCTTTCCGATCACCAGAAAGCGCGGCTCGTCATCGGTTTTTGCCGGAGCTTCCAGCATCCGATCATCTTTCCAAAGCACCTGGGCTTCGTCGAAGTTGATGCCATGCTTGGCCTTGTTAGTGGCGCTTTTGGCGGGATCGTACTCAAATAGCATGAGCTATTATAGTATAGAAAATATACCTTTTCTCCAAATCGTAGGCTTGACGTGACCAGCCGTTGGTTTGAGAGCAAGACGCTGTTGCGCCAACTCGTCCGTGCTAGCGCGGTCGCATTTGGACAATCTGGACAGTGTCTAAATATAGGAGGAAGATGATGGTGATAGACCAATTAGACGACTGGGAAACCCAGGCAGAGGCTGCTGAGATTCCTGAAGTGTTAGCAAAAAACAATTGGTCGGATGGCCGCGCAAAAGAAGATCCATCGCTCGGCGTCTACTTTCCGTCCTGCGGGCCGCCAGTCTGTTTGATCACGCTCATTGCTGTGGCGATAATCGAAGATACATCAGCCATGTTTGCCGGCAGGATCATCGTATTGTTCTCTTTGGCCAGCATGCCAAGCTTATCGACATACTGCTCGGCGACGCGCAACTGCACCGCTTGATCCCCACCGGGTCCCTCGATCGCTTCGGCTACACTGCGAATGCCCTCGGCCGTGGCTGCCGCAACGGTCTTGATAGCAGCGGCCTGTCCCTCCGCCTCATTGATCTGCTGCTGCTTTGTCGCCTCAGATTCTTTGATGACTTTCTGCTTCTCGCCCTCGGCTGTGTTGATAGCCGAGTCACGGAGGCCTTCCGAGTCCAGAATAGTGGCACGCTTTTCGCGCTCGGCCCGCATCTGCTTTTCCATGGCCGCGAGCACGTCGTGCGGAGGATTGATGTTCTTGATCTCGTAACGGAGTACTTTGACGCCCCAGGGTTCCGTCGCTTTGTCAAGCTCGTCTACGATCTGAGTGTTGATGTGGGCTCGCTCCTCGAACGTTTTGTCGAGTTCGATCTTTCCGATCTCACTACGCAGTGTCGTCTGCGCAAGCTGGGTGATCGCAAACACGTGATTCCCGATGCCGTAGGAGGCGCGCTGGGCGTCAAGCACTTTGAGGTACAGGACGCCGTCCACCCCCACTTGCACATTGTCACTCGTGATGCAGATTTGTTCCGGGATGTCCAGGGCCGACTCTTTCAACGAGTGGCGGTAACGGATGGCATCGATAAACGGCACCAGAACGTGAAACCCGGCATCGAGCGTTCCGGCGTACTTTCCAAGCCTCTCAACAACGTACTGACTCTGCTGTGGAACGACCACGGCTGTCTTGGCAAGAAGGATGACAGCCAACAGGATCAGCGCGCCCACCACGATCAAACCCATATCCATTTTTTAATCTCCCTTACGTTCGGCTACTCGCCTCGAATCCACAAAGTCAGCCCATCGACTTTTGCGACGCGGCATGATTGATCTGGCCCAACAGGAACTTCTCCTGCATTCCTCGCCTTCCATGTCGTCCCTCGCAGCTCCGCTTTACCCAGAGCGTTGGGAACGATTTCGTCTCGCACCAAGGCCCTCTCCCCGACAAGGCTGTCTACTTCCACCTCGCCTAAACCGGCCTGCATTTTCTTCATGATCGGAGTACGGAAGAACAAGACCGAGAACAACGACAGAAAGGTGAAAAGCACTCCTTGCAACCAGAGCGGCCCTGTCCAGTCGAGAACGGTCAACAGACCAACGGCCAGGGCTCCGCAGCCGAAGAAGAAGAGGTAGAAACCACCTGGAGACGCCAACTCCAAAGTAAGCAGCGCGAAACCCGCTACTACCCAGATCCACCAATCCATATTCAGTCCCGCAGTCTGGCAAGCATCGCTTCCATGGCCAGCTTCATTATGGGGTATTCCGGGTTCTTAGTGGGTAGATGCGAGCTGGGTGGCTCGCCTCTCGGCGCTCAGCAAGGGCTCGACTAGGGTGTACGTTCTCTCCTGTGCGCGACCGCGCGCCGAACTGACAAGTCGTACGATTCGGTCGGGTGCTGGAAAGACGAGCCTCTCGGTGCGTAACCGCTCACGAGCGAGACGAAAGAGAACCTTCGGAGCATCGTGCTCAAGGGCCCGTTCGACAAGCCAAGCTTCGAGTTCTTCCAAGTCCCGTGACCGGAGCATCGAGAAGCCGAGGTGTTCCCGAACCTCGGTGAAGTGCTGTCGCCGCGTCTGCTCGCGTCGCGCGTAGGATTGAATCTCGTCCGGGCTGACCTCGAGCTGGTCCGCGACAAAGCAGGCGGCCGATCGCGGAGCTGCGCTCAAATTGCGCGGAACGAAGCCGAGGTAGCGAAGTGCACAAAGCTGAAGCGCGAGCCCCAAGCGGTTTGCTGCCCCCCGCCGGATGACGACGAGGTCCCGGTCGGCACCCGTCAGCGTGAATGCTCTGATCAGGTCATCGCTCGGGATTTCCCCGGGAAAGCCGGCCAACCTAGCCAACTCAGTCTCTGAGAAAATAGATGCCGACACTGATGTCTCTTCCGATTGGTTTGAAGGTTTCCGAGTCGTAGTTTAAGATACCGATTGTGAGACCGCCCAAGGCACGGATTTCGCTCCGTTCTCAGGCGTCACAGAAACGGTCGTTTTGGGGACGCCAGTGCTGATCGGCTACGCGCGGATCTCGAAGGCGGACGGTTCCCAGAGCCTCGACCTGCAGAGGGATGCTGTGCGCGAGGCCGGCGTCAGCGACGACGCGATCTACGAGGACCAAGCGTCCGGACAGCGTCAGGACCGCCCGGGGCTCGCCGCCTTCCTCAAGGCGGCGCGGCAGGGAGACGTGATCGTCGTCTGGAGGCTCGATCGCCTCGGTCGCAATCTCCGCCATCTCGTCAACCTGGTGCAGGACCTCAACGACAGGGACATCGGGATCCGGGTGCTCGCCGGCCAAGGGGCCAGCATCGACACGACGACGGCCAGCGGAAAGTTGGTCTTCGCGCTCTTCGCGGCTTTGGCGGAATTCGAACGAGAGCTGATCCGGGAACGGACCCTCGCTGGATTGGCCTCTGCACGAGCCAGGGGCAGGAAGGGAGGGCGCCCTCACGCGCTGAGCAAAGCGCAGGTGCGGCTAGCTCAGGCAGCGATGGCGCAGCGCGACACGAAGGTCAGCGAGCTATGCCTGGAGCTAGGCGTAACCAAGGCGACCATCTACCGCTACGTAGCGCCAGATGGTTCCTTGAGAAACCGAGGGCGACAGGTCCTGGCTCGCTAGGCGGTCCCAACAGCGGCCCTTAACGTGCGATTTTGCTCCGTTACTGTCGGAACCCCTAGAGGAGGACGTTGTCCCACTCGATCGGGCTGATATGGGACAGTAACTCGAAGTTGAGATCGTCCGGCCATCCGAGCCCGCCTCGCTCAAAACACGATCGATCTCCCCGAATCTGCCAATAGATGATAGCTGCGAGGATGAGAAGCGAAAGGGCTTAGCGTATAAATTCGCACGATTCTGGGCGCTACCCTGATGAGTAGCCGCACTGCCCGGCGCCTGCTTGAACGCGGTGAATGCAGGTTAGCTCTGTCGGATCGCGGGAAGGATCTCGACGACGTCGGCTAAGGGATCGTCGGCGGGATTGGTCAAGCGGTTGCACCGGCCGTAGAGAGTCTGCTCGCGAGCGTCAGCGAACGCGTCTTTCAGGAAGGGGCTCGCCGTGGTCTGGAAATACCCTTGCGGAGTGGAGACATAGGAGATACCGTGCTCGGCCAGAATGGAGCCCAGTGGTTTTCGGTTTCGCGTAATCTCCGGCAAGGCTTCGGCCGGAAAGCGATCCAAGTAGATCTTGATGGCACCAGCCTCGACAGGAATTCGGTCAGGACCCGCCGTCAGCACGACTTGGCGGTACAGGACGTTTCCCTTGCGCCGGACGGTGCGGGGCCGGAGTATGATCGGAAGGCCCCAGTACCCGGCCAGCGTACCCGTCATGTCCTTTTCATGCACGAGCAGGGAGCGGAAGGGTTCGGGAATATCCTCCGGCTCGACGGGTTCGATTTCGCGTATGATCGCGGGCGAAGAAGGATCCTCCGACTGAAGGCGACTGAGGGTCACGACGATGTCTTCGAAGGATTCGGGCATCGCTCTCAGTGGATCTAGGGGAGGGCTCTCATGCGGGACTCGATGAATTGGTCGATCGGGAAGCGGCGTTTCTGGCTGAACTCGAGGATCGCCAGCTTCTGGTTGGCGAGATCCTGCGAACGAGTGGAGACGCGGAGGTAAGCGACGGTTTTCAAGGCGGCGTCCAAGAAAAGGTCAAATGGGGTCTATTTCGGAGTGTTAAAGACTATAGTATCCAGAACATTGTATAGTCAACTAACGTCGATCAAGACGGACATTATTATAGACACCTGGCCATGATCTTCCGGTCTCGAAGCCAATTGGCAAGCAAGCAGATCAGACGGACGGGGCGAGCGGAGGCTGTCACCAAGGAAGGCCTGGCCGCAACCCTGCTCCCAGGACGTCAGCCCGATCAAATGGGACAACGTCATTCTCTACGGCCAGTACGTCCTCGATCGTGCCCGGGTCCGCTAAGGAACGGGTCCTTATGTTAGGGTAGCGCCCAGAATCGTGCGAATTTATACGCTAAGAGGTTTCGAGTCGGTGCTTGCTGGATCGGTGCAGGTATCGACCGGTACGAAGACGAGCTTGAGTTTCCAAGATGGACCAGTATTCACGCGAGTTCATCGCCGAGTCGCGCCGCTTCTGTTGGGCAGCCCGAGCCAAGCCAAGCTCGAAGGCTTGCTGGAAGGATTACGCGAGGCCATCACTGGAAGGGCCGCAGCCCGCAGCGCCGTCACGGCTTCACCAGTCTCGGACAGCGCCGCCTGATGCAGCGGGGTGTGGCCGGATTCGTCCCGCGCGTTCGGGTTCGCACCGGCTCCAAGCAACGCCGTCACGGCTTCAACAGACATGGACCTCGCCGCGAAAAAAAGCGGGGTGAAGTCCGATAGTCCCTCCCGCGCTTTCAGGAACTGGACAAGATTACTCTGCCCCCAGGTCGCCGATGCTCTTCACGTTTGTGGGGGGGTGGGTGTAATAGTTGGTGTGGAGGGTGTCATGAGAACCTGGACAATTGCTGTATTCGGATCAATCTTGTTGCTCGTCGTGTGGTGGGAAGTCGGTGCTCAGGAGACTTCGCCCGGCGGATTGGATGCTGGCGAAGAGCCAACCGAACCTTGCTGGTCAGTGGTGTACGGCTCGATCCTCGTGGAAACGCTTCACCTGGATAGAGACAGTATTTCCCCTCGCTCTTTCCTCCAAATCCAAAAGGACAGCATCGCCTCGGAGGTAATCCTGCTCGACACATGCACGGGGGAAACCTGGAAGCGGCGGCGCTATCAGGACTGGTGGGCACCGATTCGTAGGCACCCACTGATCCCGCTTGACGGCGGGTGATTCGGGTGGGGTTATCGTGGTGATTCGGAGAGAGAGCAAAGCCAGGAGTGGACCCCGCACGCTATCCGCCTTCCGAACATCCGAGCGGGGTTCACTCTCCCTTGTAGAAGCGCAATTGAACGGCAAGCTGAACGCTGCCTCAAATTAGCCGCTTGTAGGCGACCCTGGGCCTCCCCATCGCGCTTCACGTTCAGCCACCTGCGCGTTTGATTTCACTGCGAACCTCGTCAAGCTGGACGCGAACTTCATCTCTGAGCGCGTCGATCTGCGCGATGATGCTGCTCCGGGCCGATCCGAGGGGCGACGCTGTTCACGAGGGAAAAGGGGGGGGGTGCGGGCCGTTGTGGACGGGCCGAAAGGAACCTTTCGGCCATACAGGACGCCCTGAGCCGCAGCCGCGGGGCGCTGTCACCCGCAGGGCCGTAGCGCAGCGTAGGAGCCGCGCCAGCGGCTTGACTCGCCCCTTGGCCCCGCCCGTGCCGCAAGGGAAAAAAAGGCGGGGACGAGAGCGACCCCCCCAAAAAAGCGGGGGGGCATGCGGACCTGCGGCGCCGCGACATCCTGAGCGATGACGACCTGCAGCACATCGTAAGAAATTCGGTCAGTGGAGAATGTTCATTGGCACGACCTAGACAGACGCGTCGAGCGCCGGCCGTGATGGCATCCGCCAAGTAATCATTATAATCCCCTTCCGTTTGCCTACTCCACCGCGGTAGATCGCCCGCTGGGATGGTTCGCCGCGAATCGCCTTGTGCTGATTGATCAAGCGTAGACCGAGCTCGAATTCAGCAGAACTCACCGCCCTCCCATGTTCCCGGGACTCACGCGCCCCGCCGGTGCACTGACGTCCACAACGATCACCGTGATAGTGCGGCGCTGTTCGTGGGTCAAAATCCCTTCCAACATGCGCCTCAGCTCCTCGGGTGATCGAGGCCGCGTCCCGGCTAGGGGCGAACTCTTCAATTGATCGGCACCGAACCAGAGGACCAAGAAGAGCCCGTAGCCTCCTGACCTCGGGTCGCGCACGTATTTGGCGATCAACTGATCCGTCATCGCACTCCAGAGATCCTCGCTGTCGGTCTTCTTGACTTCCACGACAACAGCATGGACACCGTGGACCGCGATGATGTCCGACCTAGCGTCCTCCGCGTGGTGCCCTTCCGGCTGCGCATCAACCTCGTGCGGCTCCAGCAGGATCTGAAGGTCCGATAGGAGTGCATCACGACAGGGCCCTTCCGTCTTGGGCTTGATGACCTTCCTGCCCATTGGATCGTTGCGATCCGTGTGCCAATACTGCTGCCATGCGTCAGTGTTGCCATCGCGGATTCTGGATGCAAGGTGCGTCAGCTTGTCAGTGACGAGTGCGGCAAGATCGGCCGCGCCGATCGGTGGACCGCCCTTGAGTCCCTTTCGTACTTCGGGGATCGTGGGGGTCACATAGACTGACATCCCGCGCTCTATCGCCTGCTCGTCGCGGGCCCTACACAGCACGCCGCGCCAATTCTCGAGACCCGGATCTTCCGCTAGGCCGCCAAGCGCTGCTACGGCTTCCTCATCTACACGGTTCGCCAGCGCATCCAACCATACGTTCAACAGTGGACGCAGTTTCCAGTCGAGGACGAATCCCCCAGCGTCCGATGGTGAGGACACCCTTGCGCCTATTGCCTTGATGAGGGGGGCCAAGTCAGCGGTGGGCCATTGCTGATTGGGCAGGGGGTCCAAATACGGAACAAGGAATTCGAGGAGATGCCGGCATCTTGTCTCCGTGCCATCGGACAGAAATTCCAGCGTCCTCGGAAGGCACGCTTCACGGTCGACGAATAGACCGGCCCCAAGCCAGGTCCCGCGCTGGGCCGGATCCATCCCCTTACGGCCTAGCCTTTGTAGTACCAGTTCCCGTAGATCGCCGGGCGGCATGTAATTGAGGGCGGCCCACAATACCAGGCGTAGCGACACGACTTGGGCCTTCGTGCAGCGACTGGGAAATGGCGCAAACATTTTGGGCACGGCCAGTGGCCCCACACCACCGTATTCCGGCTCCCACGGCAGGTCGTACAGGTGCTGGTCAGGCTGCTCCTTGCGACGGACGCGGGCACGAGCCACGGCGACGAACGCGTCGGCAACGGACTGCGGATGGTTCTCGAGGGCGTGGAGGTACCACTTGGGACGGGGTTGCGTCGGGCGCCTGAGGTGGAGCATGTCGGGGCGTTTGAAACTGAGTGGAAGCGGGTGGGGCCTGGTGTGCAGTCCGGAAAGCAGGTAGAGCGCCAATGCCCGGCCAAACCCTTCTTCGTCTCGAGGTGCAAACTGCTCCACACGTGTACCTTCCTTCTCGATGAGTCCGGCGCGGAACGCGGCGCCGAAGGGCGGCAATCCGCTGCCTGCATGCAGGACAGCGGTTTCGTCCAGCGCGCACAAATCCGTTCGTTCTACGAGATATCGAAACCCGCGGATCACGACTTCGCGGAGATCGTTTTCATCGCCAAGATGGAGCCCGAGGCCAGTGCGCGCCTGATTGATGCCGCCAGCCTCGAATCCGCCGAGATAGACGCGGCCAAGCTCATGGAGCAACTCGGGTGGTTCCTGCCCCGCTTCAACCGCTGACAATTTCTCCCGAATGGAAGAGGCATAGGCTTCTCGACGTTCGCGGCTATGAAGAGATTGTGCGGACTCGCGGTGCCGCGCCAACTCGGCTGCGCGCTGCGCGTGCCATTCCAGCAACAACGGCGTGTGCTGGACCGCAGCGAGAACTTCTTCGTCATTCAGCGGTGGCCCCCAGGCATCGCGCTCCGTCACCGTCCAGAATGCAAGTTCAATGGCAGAAGCGGTATCTGTCTCCGCCAAAGCGACCGCCTTCTCCAGACACCACCTGCGAAAACCAGCCGGCGCCTTGTCGCCGAGGAACTTGACGCCGACTGCGTGATCGAGAGCACGGTTTCGCGGGAGGGACGCGTTTCGTTTCAAACCCTCCAGCACCAGTTCGAGCTGAATGTCACGATGACCACGGAGCCAGCCGTAGATCGAGGCGACCCCTACCCAGGGGGCATCATGTGTCTTCCGAGCCACCCCCTCGCAATGGGCCAGAACCAGGCCGGGCCAGTCGTCGGCTGCCTGCACCAGTTCGAACCACTGGTACAGTTCCGCTGGTTCCGTCTCCTCGCCAAATAGCTCAAGACCCCGGGTCAGTAGACGTTCCGCAAAATGTTCGGCACCGTTTTGCGCCAGAACTTTGTTCAGCCTCTGGGCGTTGCGCACCAGTGTCTCAAGGAGGATCCTCAGATCCTCGGGAGCCGACCGGTGCACAAGGCGATGCACCCAGCCATGCTTGTCCCCATCCCATGATTTCACGGTCGGCGGTGAGGCGGTCCAGAACTGCTCGACATAGTCCCAGATTCGATCGGCACCGACGTGCTGCGGATACAGGCGGTCGAGCAGGCGAAGGCCCAGACTTCCCTTCTCGTCCTCAGGCATCTTGCCCTCGGCGAGATCGCGTCGCAGCTCCAGGAGGATCGAAGGGCCCTCGGCCAGATCCTCTAGCACCAAGATCAGTTCGATCAGTGCCCGGTTTCGCACGGAGCACTGCCAGCTTGGATCTCGGACGGTATCTGTCAGTACGGTGTGAACGTCTCTCCTGGCATCCTCGGAGCCAGGAACCCCGGACCGAGCGGACCGCAACGTCGCCTCGCCCAGCCCCCGAAGCAGTCGCTCGACCAAATGGTGTCGCACGTCCGATCGATCCGGAGCCCGGAGCATGTCATACAGAATCTCGCGACCCGGACCAGCCACGAGCGCACCGAGGGAAGCGGACGAAGCCCTCTCCCACTGTTGCGTCGCCAGCTGATACTTCAGTTGCGCCTCAAGACCGCTGAACAGAAGAACAGTGTCCTCGCGACTGAAGCGCTCCGCGTCTCCGTGGAAAGCAACGCCGACCGGATCGGACTCGATTACCGGGCGACGAAATTCGGGGTTTCTTCCCGCCAGCCACACGGAAACGCCTCGCAGGTCAGGCAGTACGATTCCGTCCATTCCCCGCATCCACGCGAGGACTCGGGTGGCGGACAGTCCACTGCCTCGAATGCAATGGTCCAGATCCACGGCAGCCAGGAATTCGGCGATTTGCCGGTGGCGTGGCCTTCTGCCGGTCTCGGCATCCCCCTCGAAGAGTTTGCTGTCCAGGGCGAACTTCAGCAGAGGCTGCTCTGCTTCCGCTTCGCTCAGTGCCGGGTATTCGTCGTCCCCCGGACCGCGCCTCGACCAGCCGGAGTTGCCGCATAGCAGCAGGATCGAGCACAGCCGACCTGCAGCGAGCACAACTTCTTCGGTCGCGAACGGATGACCGTCCAGCGCGTCCAAGTGCTCCGGGTTTCTTTCCCTAGCCAGCGTTTTGCACGCACGCTCGAATGTAGCCAACCGGCCGTCCGGCCAGGAGCCGGAGTCGTTGGCCTTGACCAGAATGTCGAGTAGCAGCGGGTTCTGAAGGAAGGGTCCCAACCCGCGGTCCTTTGCCTTCCAGTAGAAACTGTCGGGGTCCTTCACTCCGGCGGCCGCCAGGATCCGTTGTGCATCCTGCTCGCTGAGCGGATCGAGGCGCAGGAGGTGAACTTCTTCGCTGGCGGTGACTGAAGACAGTTCACGGAGGTCATTTCGGCCTAACCAGGAGTCCTCGCGACAGGAAAGCCTGAAGCGCGGATTGCCGAGTTTCTCCAGCCGGCACACGAGCGAATCGAGCGGCTCGCGTAAGTCGCCGCCTCCGGCACGGACCTCATCGAGTCCGTCAATCAGGAGGGTCGCGCCCCGCCATTCCGGATGAGCTTCGAGGCTGCGGCGGATGAAGCGGCGAGCCGTGACCTCCACTGCATTCCCGTCATTCCTCCTCTCCTCCTCAAACGCCGTGGATTTCCCAGCTCCCGGCTCGCCCAAGAGCACGTACGCATGCGCCGTCCGAAAGTCGGACAGCTTCTCGCCCTCCGACACCCACCTATCGTCCTGCCACCGCGAAACGGATCGATCAACCAGCACGGCAAGCCTCTTCCAGCCAGCATTCGGTGGGTTTGGATACGAAGTTGTTAACCTGCACGCCACCCCTCCGTCGCTCCGCTGCGATCTCAATGTCCCGGTAGGTCTGGACCGCGGATGTGGCCGCAGACGCCCAGACTAGACCATTGTTCTCGAAATAACTAATCAATAACAACCTCGTCTAGCTTGTACTTCCAGCGAAAGACAACCGGATCGGCATTGACCTGCTGGAAGTACTGATGGATGCGGTCGATCAACTCCTGTTTGCGGGCCACTCGAATCCCGCGCAGCATGCACCCCGCCCCGTTGCCCTTCGGCCTGTGGGCGTGCGCCGGATCAACCCGATTTAGCCGGGTCTACCGTGCTCCCTGCGCACCTCGAACCCGCCCGGCCTGGTGTCCAGCGTGCTCAGATCAGCCACGGGAGAGATCGTTGAGCGTTCGGCGAAGCGCCCGCATCGTACCGAGGGCGATGTTGTAGTGCGCGAGCAGCGAGGCGTGCCCGGACTCGCCCATCGGTACCGTACCCAGTGCCGACTTCCTCAGCGTACCCGTGCCGTGGGCCTCGGCTGTCCGGATGCCGTCTAGGTGCTCCATGACCCGCTCGAGGATTTGCGGGAATCGGGGGTTCGGGTCGAGCCCGCGAAAGTTGGGATCTTCCAGGAACCGGAGCAGGTGAGGCGGCGGATCTGACCATTCCACAGCGCTTTTGCCAAAGAAGCGCTTTCGCCTTGGAGCCTTGACGAAGGCCTCGTACTTCGCTGGCTCGCAGAGCAGAAACAGCACCCCCATCACCTTGTCCCAGAACGCGCGGCAGCGCAGCGCGAAGGTGGTCAGGTGTCCGAGGTTGTCCATCTTGCCGGCAAATGCCGCATCGTCGAGCAGCGGCACGGAATTCTCGTGCCGACGCCCGGGGGCGAACTGAAGGTTGTGCGTGCCTGCGCCGGGTGGATATCCAGCGATGTCCAAGATGACGCTCTTGCGTCCCTGGTCGACGAGTGCAAGTTGCACAAACGAGCGGTTTCGCAACGACCCGACAGCGAACTGGTTTTCAAGGGCTTGGGGGTTGCGAAACGGTATTGCAGGAGAGATTCAATTGGCGATAGTTTTTTGCAACGCCGTCCGCGAGGCGGTCATCCAGGCGCTGCGCCGGGGAAGGGACGCCCCACCACCACAACCCCGCCCCGGATGGAAAGCACAACTGAGGTAATCTCTAAAGGCCATGAAGAACCAAGGACGTTATCGCCACTTGCGCGTGGACTGGGTGGGCGAGTCCTGCAGCGAGTCGATCACGCTGTGCGGCGTCGAGGGTGAAGACATCGGGACTGGACAGACACTGTGCCCCGACTGCGCCCAGGTCGCCGATGCTCTTCACGTTTGTGGGTTGGGACCGGAGAGCCTAAGAGAGTTATTTGACACGCTCCGGGTGATCGGCCCTTCCGAGGTGAAAGCGAAGATGGAGGCGCTTCGAGGTCTGGGGGTGCGGATGGATATGCAGGAGCGCTCGCAACTCAACTAACAGAGTGTCTCCACGGGCGTCTGCGCAAGCCCGCCTGGGGCTTCCTCTACCGGCCCTTCCCCTCCCCCGCACACGCGGGGATAGACCCGGGAGGGTGCGTGTGCTTACACGCCCCTCCGATCGGTCGCTCCCGGTGAAATCTTCCCGCCGGAAAGGCGAGCGAGGACCTGGAACGGACGATGGTGCGCGACGCCGTCGGCCGCCATCCGAACGTGGCTGGCGCGCGTCGTGAGGCGTCCCCGGCCGAACGGGTTCAGGCCGCGCGCCCCCTTTTCGATCGGCTTCTGACCACGTCTTTGTCCCGGAAGCATGGGACAATGCGCAATGCGCGTTCAGGCCGTCGCGGCACTCCTGCAGAAAAGCGAATCCTCGACTGCGGACACCGTGGCGGCTGTCCGCGCCCTCCACCAGCGCGAACCCGTGCGGATCTTCGAGGACCCGTACGCCTGCCAGCTGTGCGGATGGTTCTGGCGCCTGGTCTTGCGGATTCGCCCGTTGGAATGGGGGCTCAGGGTCATGACGAAGCCCATGGCGCCCACCGCCATGTGCGTGGTGATGCGGGCGCGATATGCTGAGCAGACCTTGGAGCAGGCGGTCGATGACGGCATCACGCAGTACGTCATCATCGGAGCCGGGATGGATTCGTTCGCCTTCCGCAGACCCGACTTGATGGAGCGGATCGATGTCTTCGAGATCGACCATCCCGTGACGCAACGCAAGAAGCTGGAGCGTATTGGCCAGGCGGGACTGACGATCCCGTCCCGGATGCATGTCGTGCCTGCCGATCTCGAGAAGGTCTCGGCCCTGGATGCACTCGCCGGCTCGGGCTTCGAGGTATCTCGGCCGACGTTCCTGACCCTGCTGGGAGTCGCCTACTATCTCACGGCCGATTCCTTGGCCGAGACGGCTCGTTCCGTATCGCGGCGGCTGCCGGAGGGAACGTGCCTGGTGATCGACTACCTGCTGAATACGGAGGCGGCCCGACCCGAAGACCTCCCGATGCGTGAGAAGATGATGTCGTTCGTCGAGCGACTGGGGGAGCCGATGGTCAGCGCATACTCGCGTACGGGCATGCAGGCCTTGATGGCCGCCCAGGGCTTCGAGACCGTCGAAAACTTCCCTCTCCCCGAGCTGGGGCCGCGCTATCGGGAGGAACTCGGCGACTTACCGTTGGACATCCCCAGCCTCTTCGCGTTGGGGGTCTTCAAGGTAGCCGCCCGGAACGGCGGAACCATCGGCTAGGCGGCCTCATCCGTGCCATCGCCCGCCACCAACTCCGACCAGTGGCCCCCGGTGGCAACGCACGCCCGCCAACCGATCCCGGAGCGCTCGGGCGTTGGTGGCACCGTTGATCACACCCGACTGCCAGCCGTCAGTGGCCGGCGAGGAACACCGGCTGGAGAGAGGAGGATGGTCACGGCGATGCGGAGTCACCGGCGCAGAGGGATCACCGCCGCGAACTCGGACCGGCAGCGTCGCGCTGGTCTCGCTCGCCGAGGCGCGCGCCAACCAGGACGGCCCGCGACCGATGCGACGGAACAAGCCCGCTGGTGGTGACGCCCGTCGGCGGCGCGACGGAGGCGGACTACTCCGGCTTCCATAGTCCCGAGGACCTGTATCAGGAGAAGGAAGAAGTCCTGAAGGAGGGATATAGAAGTGCTCTCGCTTACTACGAAGAGCCCCTATCCAAATCTTCTTAGAGCGCACAATCGTGGAATTGTGTCCCTGATCCTCTGCATCGAGCTGCTAGATGCCATCGTCGCTCTAGGACTGCGGGTATGGGGGTTTGAGATCTCGGCGGTGAAGAACTCGAGGAGGCGCCGCTCGGCGGAGGGGCCGGCCTCCCGGACGGTCCCGGGAAGGCTCTCGATGCGCCAGCCTCCGGGGATCAGGAGCGGGGCAGGGGCCCGGGCCACCGTCAGCGGGGGCGAAGGTGAGACTTCCGGCAGCTCTAAACTGTGCTCGTTTCGACCTGGATCAGGCATGGCTGCAGCCTCCTGGAAACAGAGTAACTCTAACTGTCCTTCGCCCGCCCGCCCGGCCTTTTCGCACCTCTGCTCCCGTCAACAAAACCACCACCCAGGCGGCCTGCCCCGGACCGGCGTTCGCTGGATCGATCTCCGCAAGCCTGACTCCGGGGAGGGGGAAGCGGCGGGCTCGTGTTGGAATGGGTCTTCAGGGAGGGGCGGAAAATTTAAGGGCTGATCGGGTGAAAAAACAGGCCCGCATTTGCCCTGCGCTGCGTTTTCTTGGGGGCCGGCGACCCGTAGGATCTGAGATTTCTCTCGCCGGTGGTCCTCACCCGGTCTGTTCGACAGGGTCCCCTTTTGCCGGACGGCCCAAGGACCTCGACGATATCCTGGCGGGTTCCTTCCCGTAGTCTCCGGGACCATTCGGGTCGCTTCTCGACAGCGGGGATCCCCCCTCCCGGCCTCGCCTGCCACTTCTTTGTTTCGAACCTACCAATCCTGGTAGGGATTCGGGGCGTAATTACGGTACAAGTAGTTTCGATTTAAAATGGCTTAAGGGTAAAAAGACCGTAGGTGTGAATTCTGTGATCGATCTATCCCTCTCCGGGTGGATCTCCCCGCTTCAGCCGTGTCCCACAGTCTGGTGTTAGCGTTGAGTTCAGGGTGCCTTCAATCGCAGCGGCATCTGCGTGACCGCGACAGGGCGGCCTGTTGCGGTTCTGTGCGTCTTGGCCAAGAAGTCGCGGCGATTTCACGGTTGAAGCAGTTGAGGCCATGACGAAGTTGAAAGACATGAAAGAGGCTTTCACGCAGGACTCGACTTATATGGAGAGACCTCCTGTGCTGTTCATCCTGGCGCTGCTGAAGAAAGAATCGTCATGAGCGACCGAGACGCGTTCGAGCACATCCTGGCGTCGTTGTACGAAGCCATGCTCGACGATACCCACTGGCCGGCCACCTCGGCCCTGATTGACGAGGCCTGCGGCATCGCCGGCAATGCCCTCATGGTCGGCGAAGGCCCGCCCGACGACATCCGCGCCCTCTTCGTCGGGCTCTACTACCGGGGGCAGCGCCGCACCGATCTGGAGCGGGAGTACCTCGACGTCTACCATCCCATCAACGAAGCCATCCCGCGCCAGCTGCAACTGCCCGCCAGCCATCTGGCGCCTATCAAAGACCTGTACACGGCCGAGGAGTTGAAAACCTCGCCTACCTTCAACGAGGCCTTACTCCGGGGCAAGTATCAGAATGGGTTGAACGTGCTGCTGGACGGGCCGGGGGGCTCCCGTATGACCTGGTCTCTGGCTGATCCTGTCGCCTCGGATGGCTGGGGGTCGTCGCAGCTCGCGATGGTCACGCGGCTCATGCCCCACATTCGACAATTTATCCGAGTTCGGCAGGCGCTGATGCGCACCGAGGCGCGGGACACGACCGTGACCGCGTTGCTCGATAATCCCCGGATTGGCGTCATCCACCTGGACCGGCGCGGGCGGATCCTGGAGGTTAATGACCGCGCCCGACTCATCCTCCGGCGCGGTGACCGGCTGACCGACAACGCCGGCGTGCTCTGCGCCCACGATCCCGACGACCAGTTCCGTTTGGAGCGGCTGCTGGGCGCCGCGCTGCCGACCTCTGGTGCTGTCGCGGTCGGCGGGTCGATCCTGCTGGGCCGCGTGTCCGGGTGGCCCCGGTTCGTGGTGCACGTCAAACCCGTGGGTGTCTCGCAACCGGACTATGGAGCGCGACAGGTCGCGGCGCTGGTCCTGATTGTCGAGCCGGGGCGCCATCATCGTATCGATCCCGGCCCGGTGGCCGCAGTCCTTGGGCTGACGCCGCCGGAGAGCCGGGTGGCGGTCTGGTTGGCGGAAGGCAAGAGTGTACGCGACATGGCCACGGTCACGGGTCTCTCGGAACACACCCTCTATTGGCACCTGAAGCAGATCTACCAGAAACTGCCGATCTCCCGGCAGGTCGACCTGGTGCGGTTGGTGCTGTCGATCGCCGAGTTCCGGTAACCACTCCGCGGCTGCCGTTCTCGTTGGGCGGTCCGGGGCGCGTCGCTTTCTTTTTCTTCCAATATCGACCCTCATTTCTTCACCAACCACCAATCCTGGTGGTGACTCGACGTTATTGAACACACTAACCTTTGGCGGTTAATGGCAAGAAGCCCCTCAGGGTCGACCTCTCCGGCACCACCGGTCGTTACCACGGTTCGGCGGCCCGATGGGGCGCAGGAAACGTTCAATCACGGTTGGTCCTGGGGGGCCTGGCAGATCCGAAATCAGGTGGTCGAGATCGACGACTACGAATCGAAACAGAGTTACGCGATGACAGGAAGAAGCCGTGGACCGGCCAAAACAAAGGGGGTGCTAGCGTGGCAATCAGAGTCGAGCACCCCGTACCCATGGCCTGAATCTCCAACCCACACCGCCCGAACAACCAAGCGCCGCACTCCCACCGTTAGACCGTCCGAACAACCCCGACCGTCGACCGGGGAGGTGTAACGCGATGTGCCGCAAGCATCGCCGGCGCTATCAGGGGCGCTTCACCCGTCTTGCAAGCCTTGCCAGATCCCTGACTGCACGCGCGGCGGCAGGGCTGCTACTGACGCTCGCTACGCTGCTAGTGATCGCGCCGGCGTCGGCACAGGCACAGGGCAACGCACAATCAGCCACCTACGCGGTGACATTCACCGGCAAATTTGCCGGCGCCGCGCTGGCCAGTGGGGTATCGGTCCCATCTGGTGAGCATTTCACGACCTTGATCGGCGCCGTACACAACGGCAGCGTCACTTTCTGGAGCGATGGAGGTACAGCCAGCGCGGGGATCGAGAGTATGGCGGAAGTGGGGGGAACGAGCACCTTCAAGTCCGAGATCAACGCCGCCATGCCGAATGCTCTCGCCGTCATTGAGCAGTCCATCGCATCCGGCGGGACAGCCACAGCTACGGTGGACATCACGCTGACCACAGACCACCCTCTGGTCACGCTGACCTCGATGGTCGCTCCAAGCCCGGACTGGTTTGTCGGCGTCTCCGAGTTGTCCCTTCGCAATACCGCCGATGACGGCTGGCAGCCAACCCACAGCGTGGACCTGTTTCCGTATGACGCCGGAACCGAGGAGGGAACCGAGTTCTCGCTGACCAACGATGCAACCTCGCCACAGGGAACCATCGCGAGCATCAAGGGAACGGGCAAGTTCTCGAACGAGCCAATCGCAACGCTTGTGTTCGATCTCCTTGCGGCGCCGGTGATCACGACGACCTCGCCGATTCTCGTGCCGGAAAACGAAACGGCGGTGGCAACCCTCACGGCGTCAGACGATGACACGCCGATCGCCGACCTGACCTGGACAATCCCATCGGGCGCGGACGGCGGCGCGGACGCGGACCACTTCACGCTGAGCGAGGGCGGCATATTGGCTTTCAGTGCGGCCAAGGACTACGAGGCGCCCGACGACGCCGACGCCGACGGGTCCTACGAGGTCACGGTGCAGGTGAGTGACAGCACCAACACGGTCACAGCGGCCCTGCAGGTGATGGTGGAGAACGTGATCGAACTGACCACGCTGACGGTGCCTTCGAGCGTCGCGTTCCCGGAGAACAGTTGGTCGCGGGTGGCGACCTTCACGGCGTCCTCGGAGGAGGACCGGGCCGGCATCGCGTGGACCCTCGGAGGTACCGACGCCGCCCACTTCAGCATCGACAATCCGCCGGGCGCGCTCAGATTCGCCCTCCCAGCGGTCGCCCCGCGGATCTTCTCCGAGCCGCCCGACTTCGAGGCGCCCGTTGACCCCGACGCGGCCAACACCTACGAGCTGACCTTGTCGGCCGAAGCCGGCTCGTCCGTCACGGACACGCATACCTTCACGGTTACCGTCACCGATGTGGACGAGGAAGGCGCGTTGTCGCTGTCTTCGACCCGTCCCGCGCTGGGCGCCGCGCTGAGGGCCGTCCTCAGCGACCCGGACGGCGTGACCGCCGGAACGGCCCTCTGGCAGTGGGAGCGGTCCACGGGCCGCAACGCCTGGGCCGTGATCGACGGCGCCGCCGCAGCGAGCTACATGCCGGTGGCGGCGGACACGAACACGTTTCTGCGGGTGACGGCGACCTACGCGGACGAGCACGGGACCGGCAAGACGGTCAGCGAGGTGGCGCCCAATGTGGTCACGGGGCCACTGTTGACGGATCTGACGGCGGAGAGCGATGACTCCCGGGCCGCCACCGCGCGGGGCCTGTACCCCGCCTTCGATCCGCTGACGCTTCACTACGGCATCGGGTGCACCAGCACCGACACGCTGGTCCTGACCGTGTCGGCGGCGGCGAACGCGCGCGTGGCGGTGGCCGGCGTGCAGGCCGCCAGCGCGCCCATGGCAGTGGACGTGTCCGAGGATAGCGACGTGGCGATCCGCGTGACCGACGCGAGCGGCGCCGGCACGACCTACGTCGTTCACTGCCTGCCGGAGGTGTTCTTCGAGATCGAGACGCACACCTTCCCGAACACCGACGCATTCGAGGATCTGATCCTGTTCAGTCGCGAGGGTTACTTCAGGCTGATGGATCGCAACGGCGTGCCAAGACTGCGTCTCGGTTTCGCGGGCGCGGGCACGTTCGCCGTCAGGTTCCACCGGGTCGGCGCCGACGGTGCCTACCGCTACGGGTTTCGGGGTGGGGGCAACTTCTACACCATCCTGAACGAGGACTTTGAGGTCGTCGCCGACGACGTGGGGACCGTGTTGCCGTTGACCAGGGTTAACAGTCACGACTTCCAGATTCTGGAGGACGGCAACTATCTGCTCATGGCATACGAACCGGCGATGCGCGACTTCAGCGACATCGATCTGCCTTACTTCGACGGGGCCGATGTCTCCTCCGTCGACGTCCAGGACGCGGCGGTCCAGATCGTCACGCCAGGGGGGGCAGCCGTCTTCACCTGGAACTCCTGGGGCAACATGGCCATCGAGGATTGCGTGCAGCACCGCTTCCCCGTGACGCTCTCGACCGATCTCGACATGAGGAGTCCCGATAGAGACTATGCGCATATCAACGGGATGCACGTGGTCGACGGCGTCCTCGTCGCCTCGATACGGGGTTGCTCGAAGGTGCTGGGCATCGACGTCACACCCGGCGCTACGCGGGGGGACGTGCTCTGGCGGATGGGCCGCACCAACCTGAGCGACGCCGAATGGGCGGCGCGCGACATCGGCCCGCGGCCGCTGGACTTCATCAACGATCCGGAAGGCGAGTTCTGCGGCCAGCACACGGCGCGCTTCCTGCCCAACGGCAACATCTTCCTCTTCGACAACGGCGTGCTGTGCGCGATCGATCCGTGGACCTTCGACGAGTTGGGGCGCGCGGGGGATGACTTCAGCCGCGCGGTGGAGTACGCGCTGGACCTCGACAACCACGAGGCGGTCTTCGTGCGCGATCACTCCCTGCGGGGCGAGCGGAGCCACCTTGGCTACGCCACCGGCAACGTGGACGTGCTCGACAACGGCGACTGGCTGGTGAGTTGGGGCCGGATTATCGGAGAGGATGACCGGTTTCCGGACAACGAGATGGCCACGCTGGTCGATCCCGCCACCGGCCAGGAGAAGCTGGGACTCCGTTTCAGGGAGTTGCCCGCCAGTGAGCGTGACCGCCGCATCAACCCGACCGTAGCCCCGGCAGAGGCCCTGGCGCCGCAACCCGTCCCACTCACCGCGGAGTTCCCGGCCAGCGACCACACCTCGCTTGTCCACACGGGCGCTGGGGACGCGCCGCAAGTGATCGTCGCCTTCAACCAGCCCGTGGTCGATTTCAGTGCCTCCAGCCCGTCGCTCAGCGTCACGGGCGCGACAATCGAGAGTGTCCTGTCCCACATCGTGGCCGGCGAACCGGCCAACGCCTATGTCGTCACCCTGACGCCCGCCGGCACCAGCGACATCACCATCGGTCTGGTGGCCGATCAGCCCTGCGCCGATGGTGGCATCTGCACCGCCGGTGAAACCCTGCTGTCGGAAGTCCCCGCATCACATGTCATCCGTGCAGACACCACTCCCCCGGCAGTGAGCAACATCGAGATCACCTCGGATCCTGGGACCGACCGGACCTACGCGGTCGATGATGAGATTCAGGTGACGGTGACCTTCAGCGAGACGGTGGAGGTGACGGGGACGCCGGAGTTGAGGCTGGAGCTGGGAGGAGGGCAGCGAACGGCGACCTATCAAGGCGGCTCGGGAACGGCGGCGCTGGTGTTCGGCTACACAGTAGCTGCCGGGGAAAGCGATATGGACGGAGTGGGCGTTGAGGCCGACAGCCTATCGGGCGGCACGATCCGAGACGGTGCGGGGCATAACGCGGTGCTGGACCATCAGGCGGTAGCCGCCAACGCGAGCCACAAGGTGGACGGCGTCAAACCGGCGTTGGCCGCAACCGGCGGGGCGCTGGTCGACGGAACCACGCTGACACTGACCTACGACGAGCCGCTTGATGGGAGTTCGACCCCTGCGACGGGGGACTTTACGGTGTCGGGGGGCGATCGGGCGCGGGCGGTCACCGGAGTTCGAGTGAACGGGAGTGCGGTGGAGCTGACCCTGAATGTGGGGGCCGAGCACGGGGAGGCCGGGATCCAAGTGAGCTATACGCCGGGGGCCAACCCGATCCAGGATGTGCCGGGAAACGATGCGGAGGCGCTCAGCCGCGAGCCGGTGACCAACGACACCCCGGACACGACCTCACCGACGGTGAGCAGTCTGGCCATCACCTCGAGCCCCGGATCTAACCAGACTTATGCGGCGGGGGAGGAGATCGAGGTGACGGTGGCCTTCAGCGAAACGGTGGAGGTGACGGGAACGCCGCAGTTGAGGCTGAGAGTAGGGAGTAGGAACCGAACGGCCGGCTATGACAGCGGCACGGGGACGGCGTCGCTGGTGTTTGCCTACGAGGTGGCCGATGGGGACGAGGATACCGGCGGGGTGAGCATCGAGGCGGGCCGGATCACCTTGAACGGCGGGACGATCGAAGACGAGGCAGAGAATGCCGCGGTGCTGGACCATGAAGCGGTGGCGCCGCAGGTGGGGCACAAGGTGGACGGGGTCCGGCCGGCGTTTCTGAGCGCGGCGGTGGATGGCTCCTCTCTGACGCTGACCTACGGGGCAGCGCTCGATGAGGGATCGAGGCCTGCGCCGGGGGACTTCACGGTGGAGGTGGGGGGTACCGGGCGAAGCGTTTCCGCAGTATCGGTAAGCGGAAGCGTGGTGACCCTGACGCTCGATCCGGCGGTGGAGCACGGGGACACGGGGATTCGAGTGAACTACAGTCCGGGGACGCGACCGATCCGGGATGCGGTGGGCAACGAGGCTGTGGGACTGAGCAGCCAGTCGGTGACCAACACCACGGGTGCCCCAAACACGGCCCCGGAGATCACAAGTCCGAGTTCGTTTGATGTCCGGGAGAACCAGTCGCTGGCGAGGCGGCTGGTGGCCAGGGACACCGACCCGGGGGACGAGGTGACGGGCTGGGAGATCGTGGGCGGGGTCGATCAGGGGCAGTTCACGATCACCTCCGATACGGGGGAGCTGAGCTTCCGGACAGCGCCGGACTTCGAGGCCCCCGGAGACAACGAGTATGAGGTGACAGTGGAAGTGAGGAGCGGGACGGGGGCGAGGGAACTGGAGGCCGAGCAGACGTTCACGGTGAGAGTGACGGACGAGCGGGAACCGCCGGGTGTCCCGGATGCTCCGACATTTTCAGGGGAGACGGCGGACAGTCTGAGGGTGAGCTGGAGAGAACCGGACAACACAGGGCCGCCCATCACCGACTACGACGTGCAGTACCGGGAAGGCGGCAGCGGCGGCTTCACCGATGCGCAACACGAGGGGCCGGGGCTCGCCTTGACGCTTTCGGACCTCAAAGCGGGAACCGTCTACCAGGTGCAGGTGCAGGCGACGAACGAGGAAGGGACGGGCGATTGGTCGGAGCCGGGCGAGGGGAGGACCATCGCCCCGCTGACGGTTCAGATGACGCCGTCCCCGCCGCCGCCGGTGGAAGGCGCGTTCTCGTTAAGGTTCAGCTTCTCCGAGGAGGTGAGGGGCTTCACCAGCGGTGACATCGAAACGCAGCAGGAACCTGCCTGCACGGATAGCGCAAACAACCCGATTTCCTGCAACCCAACCATTGCGGCATTACAGACCACGGATAACCGAATCTTCACCACCACCGTGACCCCGAGAACCGAACGGGTGGCACACAATTACACGCTCACGATCACGGTGCCTGCGGACACAGTGACATCGGTCGTGGACAACAAACCGAACGAGGCCGAGATGATTGAGGCCCGAGTGGCGCCGCCGGGGGTGACGGTGCCGATCTCATCGATCGCTCTGACGGCGAACGCCGGCAACGGCCAGGTGACGCTGAGATGGAATACCCCGACGAACACCGGCGGCGCTCCGATCGTCCGCTACGAATACCGCTGGGCGGAGAGCGGCGGGGAGTTCGGCGACTGGATGAGGGTTGATCCGTCGGAGAGGTCCGCGACGGTGCGCGAACTGACCAACGGCCAGACCTACATGTTCCGGGTGCGGGCGGTCAACGCCCTGGGCAATGGTGCTGTGGTGACGCTCGAAGCCACGCCATCTCCGTCAACCGGCAGAGGTGGCGGCGGTGGCGGCGGTGGCGGCGGCGGCGGCGGCGGCCCGCGCCAAACGGTGCCGGACGCGCCCATGAATCTCGTGGCGGAGGCCACAGATGCGGCGGTGACGCTGACGTGGGACGCGCCGCAGGACGACGGCGGCTCTGAGATCACGGATTACGAATACCGGATCAACAGGAGGAACCCCTGGATCTCCATCGGTTCCACCGACACGACCCATACGGTCACTGGCCTCGTCAACGGCACGGAATACGTCTTCGAGGTGCGGGCGGTCAACAGGATCGGCAAGAGCTTTTCTTCCAGCCGGGCCGAGGCCACGCCGGAAGCGCCGGAAGTGTTTACCCTGGACTTCGCGCATTTCGCCAACGGGACCGGCATCACCTCCGAGATGGTGCTCGTGAATGTGTCCCCCCATCCGATCCGGCCCGCCCTCTACTTTTACGATCAGGAGGGCGATCTCATTGACCCGGAATCGGTGGTGGACGTGACGGGCGATCTGGAGGTCACCGAGGACGGAAGCCTGAGCGTGCTTACGGAGATGGAGCCGCTGGGCGAACTCGCGATTTCAACGCACGGGCAAGGCGAGCTGGTGTCGGGATCGGTGAAGGTCCTCTCCGACGGTCTCATCGGCGGCGGCGTGCGCTATGGCGTCCCAGAGATCGGGGTGGCCGTGGTGGGGGCCGGCCCGCCCGTCGGCGACGTCCTCTTCCCGGTGCGCCGCCAGGAGGGAGGAATCAACACGGGGGTTGCGATCCACAACCTGGGCGAGGAAGCGATGGAAGCGCGCTGCGAATTGATGCGAGAAGGTGTGCTGCGCGACTTCGTGAGTATCTCTCTGGAGGCCAACGGGCAAACGTCCTGGCTCATCGACCAGGCGTTCCCCGCCGCCGATACGTCCGACTTCACGGGGTCGGTGCGCTGCGCCGCTCCCGGCAGGGGACGGTTCACCGCCATCGCCGTGGAGATGGATGCTGCGGAGCGCATCTTCACCACGCTTTCGGTGGTGCCGCTGGACCGCACGGGAGGCGGAAACAAGGAGACGACTCTGAATTTTGCGCATTTCGTCAACGGGACCTGGATCACCGATCTGGTCTTCGTGAATCTGTCCACCGAGGCGAGCCGTCCCGCCCCCACCCCCTTTCATACGGCCATCCCTCCGAGCCGTCCCGTTATTTATTTCTACGACACCGAGGGCAACCCGATTGCCGCCGAATCGGTGGTGGACATCACGGGCGATCTGGAGATCGCCGAGGACGGCGCTCTGACGGTCCGCACCGAGATGGAGCCGCTGGGAGTACTCACGATCTCGACCCATGGGCGAGGGGAGCTGGTGTCGGGATCGGCACGGGTGGTCTCGGAGGGTCCCATCGGCGGGATGCTCCGCTTTGAGCACCCCGCCCTCGGAGTGGCCGGGGTGGGAGCCAACCCGCCCGTCGGCGACGTCCTCTTCCCGGTGCGCCGCCAGGAGGGAGGAATCACGACCGGGGTCGCGCTCCACAACCTGGAATCGAGTCCGGGGTTGCTGCGCTGCGACTTGATGCGGGAGGGCGTGCTGCGCGACTCCGCGAGCATCCCTCTGCAGGCCAACGGGCAGACGTCCTGGCTCATCGACCAGGCGTTCCCCGCCGCCGATACGTCGGACTTCGCGGGATCGGTGCGCTGCGATGCGGTCGGGGAGGGGCTGTTCAGCGCCGTGGCCCTGGAAATGGACCCCGGCAACCGCATCTTCACCACGCTGCCGGTGGTGCCGGTTCCGGAGATGCCGGATCGAGAATAGACGCCGGTAGTGTCCTGGTCGGCGAAGGCCCGCCGGACGACCGCCGGGTCCTCTTCGTCGGGCTCTACTACCGCGGGCAGCGCCGCACCGATCTGGAGCGGGAGTACCTCGAGGTCTACCAGCCCATCGACGAAGCCATCCCGCGCGTGCGACAACTGCCCGACAGCCATCTGGTGCTAATCAAAGACCTGTACATGGCCGAGGAGCTCAAAACCTCGCGTACCTACAACGAGGCATTTCGCCGGTCCCAGCATCAGCATGTCTTGAACGTGCGCCTGGACGGGCTCGGGGGCTCCGGCATCACCTGGTCGCTCGCGGATCCGGTCGCCTCGGAGGGCTGGGGGTCGTCGCAGATCGCCATGGTCCGGCGTCTCATGCCCCATGTCCGTCAATTCATCCGCGTCCGGCAGGCGCTGGTCCGTGCCCAGGCGGGGGACACGACCGTGACCGCCCTGCTCGAGACCCCGCGGATCGGCGTCCTTCACCTGGACCGGCGCGGGCGCATCCTGGCGGTGAATGACCGCGCCCGGCGCCTTCTCCGACGGCGTGCGGGGGTATCGGATGCGGCGGGGGTGTTGCAGGCCCGCGCGCCGGACGACCAGGGCCGTCTGGCGCGGCTGGTGGCCGAGGCGCTCCCGACCTCCAGCGCGGTGCCGGTCAGTGGATCGATGCTGCTGGGCCGCGCGGCCGGGGTGCCCCCGTTGGTGGTGCACGTTACACCCGTGGGGGGCCCGCCGCCGGACTACGGCGCGCGGCCCGTCGCGGCGCCGGCCTTCGCTAACTGGTTGACTTGATCGGCCTGGGTGAAGTGGTGCACCGCCTGGGGCGAGGCGTCGCGGATCGCCTGGACCGGGCCGGGCAGATCGGCGATGACTTCACCGACGGGAACCAGGCCGTCCCGTTTGCGCTCCATGCCTTCTTCTCCCATGTTCCCCGGATAGAAGGGGTGCGCGTTCCGCGCCGCGGAGGGTAAAAAGGGCATCTGCGGATGGGGTCGAGATTGCCATGCCGAGTCGCGTTTGTCCCCTCCCGCCGGAAGGGCGGGGATGGGGACCGGCGAAGAGCCCCTGCGGCGGCGGTTCTGCCGGGGGGCCGGCTGTGGCGTGGTGTTCTGGATCTGTCGTCATTGTGACCGGGGGCACCAATACTGCGGCGAGCGCTGCCGGCGGAAAGCGCGGCGGCAACAACGGCGGGCCGCCAACCGGCGGCACCAGCAAAGCCGGGAGGGACGGCTCGATCACCGCGACCGGCAACGGGCCTACCGGGAACGCCGCGGCCTGCGGCGCGTGACGGATCATACTTCCCCCGCGACCTACGATTCGGGCAGTATCGGGGTAGCGGAGCTTTCCCGGTCCGAAAACGGACCGGAAAGCTTCCGCGGGGAGGCTCGATATGCCGACTGCCCAGAATTTGAACCCGTTTGTATCATCTGCGGCCGCACCCGCAAGGAAATCCTCACTTCGTGAGGGGCGCTGACAGCCAAGAGAGGGAGAAACCGTGATTCAAAAAAAGGAAGAGAACGGCGAGAAGTACGTCACGGCCAGCGACGAAGCTGAATTTCACGAGGCGCTGAATCGAGGACTCGCGGTCGAGCTGACGCGGGAACTGGCGGAGAAGATCGGAGTGCCCATGGACGAGGACGTGGGCACCGTGGCGGAGATGAACGCGGCGCGTTACGACCGTCACGACTAGGAATGGAGGCGCGCTATGGCGAAGAAATCCTTTTGGCAGCGCGGGGAAGACTACGCGCAGAAAGTCTCCGACGAAATCATTGACCAGATCAAGCGCGGAGTTGCGCCCTGGCAGAAGCCGTGGAAGCCGGGAGAACAGATCAGCGCCGAAAACTTCTCGACCGGCCAGAAGTACAGCGGCGGCAACAGCCTTTACCTGATGAGCCGGGGCATCCGCGATGGACGAGGCGACAACCGTTGGGGCACCTACAACCAGATTCGGGAAGCGGGCGGACAGGTCCGCAAGGGCGAGAAAGGGACGCAGGTTCTATTCTTCACGGATCGCAACTCGCGGGCCGCGAAGGACGAACAGGGCAAGACCCTCAAGAACAAGGAAGGCAAGACGATCTACGAAGAACAGAAGCGAGAGAAGCCCATCTGTAAGCAGTACACGGTGTTTAACGTGGAGCAAGCCGAGGGTTTGAAATTGAAGCCGCGAGAGGACCAAGTACGGCCCGAATGGGACGCTCACCGAGACGCCGAGAAAGTCATTGCGGCCAACGGCGCGACCGTCGAGCACGTCGCCGGAGATCGCGCCTACTATCGGATGGCCGAGGACAAGGTAGTGCTCCCGGAGCCGGGCCAATTTCCCACCCGCAACGGCTACTACCAGACAGCGCTTCACGAGTGCGGCCATGCTACCGGCCACCCGGATCGCATGAACCGCGAAACGCTCAAAGAGGGATTAGCCGGCGGCTTCGGATCGCCGGAGTACGCCCGCGAAGAATTGCGGGCCGAGATCAGCGCCATGATGACCGGGGAGCGCGTAGGCGTGGGACATGACCCGCAGCGCGGCGCAGCCTATGTCGAGAATTGGGTGAAGGTGCTTGAAAAAGACCCCCATGAGATTCATAGAGCGGCGCGAGACGCGCAGAAGATGACCGATCACCTCATGAATCGCGCCATCGACCGGGAGGTTGCGAAGCCGAGCAAGGAAAAAACGCGGGCCGAGTTGACCCAGGAATACTCTCATGCTCGCGGGCCGCGGATCAGCCAGACGCCAAAGCAATCGCCCGAGAAACAACCCGCTCAAACGCAACAGCACGACGTAGGGCCGAGCCGTTAAGGAGTTACCGTGTTTGATCCGCGAGACTTTACCAGCGATCCACGGACCCGGCCCGAAGCTCGCCCCAGGCGCGACCACGCGAAAGAGCGCAAGAACCGGGAGCGCAACGGCCACCGGCGCGAATACGATCCCCGCGGGACGAAACGCCAAACCTTCCAGCACCGCACGGATCAAGCGATAGCCGATGTGGGAATGTACCGCAACGTCGCCTACCGCGACGTGGTAGACGCTCACTTTGAGGGACACCCCTACACGGCGCGGCGGGCCGTGGATCAGATGGTGCGCTCCGGGCAGGTTCGGGAGCATACCGCCGAGGGACCGCAAGGCGGCAGCTACAAAGTGCTGACGCTCACCGAGCGCGGAGTCGAGCGGGCGGAGCGCGTAGCCCGCGATCAGGGGCTTGATTCCCAACAGAAGGCATGGAGCGGGCTTGTGAAGCCCCGCGAGCTTCAACATGACGTGGCTGTATTTCGCGCCGCGAGGATCGAGCAGATGAAGCTACTCGAACAAGGAGCCACGATCAAGCGCGTTCGGATTGACGCCGAACTCAAGCGCCAGATCGCCCGCGCTACGGAGTCCTCGAGAGCGCGAGGCGGGAAGGAAGCGGCGGACGCCGCACGATTGGAGGCGGCGGAGGCTCTAGGTCTCGCTGTCAAAGATTCCCGCGTGGAGTACCCGGACGCGCAGCTTGAATATCTGGACGTTGAAGGCCGCAGCGGGCGCGTCAACGTCGAGGTTGCGACCGAGCACTACAGCGCCAAGAGTATCGCCGCGAAAGCCGCAGCCGGGTTTGCCGTGCATGGCAGCAACGGGCGGGCGGCGGCGCGGATCGCCCGATCCCTCGGCCAGGACGAGGGCGGCGGCGGCGGCGGCGGCACTCGAGATAGAGGGTCTATTGAACTCTAAAGGGAGATTCCCTCAATGCAGCCGTGGAAAATCAGTGTTGGCTTCACGGTCATCATCATTGCCATCTTCGGCATGATCGGCGGAGAACACTTCGCTTTTCTCGAACCTCACTTTCAAATCCTCTTCCTCGATTATTGGATTGGCTTGGGCTGGTACGGCGGAGTTGCCCTAGTGTCGGTCATGGCGATCATCTACGCTTCCGCCCGCGCTTTGGGCTTGGCGGACCTCGGCCTCAAGGTCGATCTCATGGAGCGCTCTATTCGGCGCGGCGGCGGCAGAGGACACACCGAGCTTGCCGCCAAGTTGGGACAAGAGGAACGGGGGCAGTTCCCCGGATGAATCAACAAACAAGGGAGGCAGACATGACGAACAAACATTTGACCACTATATCTAGTGGTCGTTCAGCTGAACGCACTACCACATGCTGTAGGGCCGTTCTTTTGGTGAGCATCTTCGCGCTTTCAGCGGGAGACCTCATGGCGCAAGGGACGAGTCCATGGCTGCAAGCGATTGAAGTATTGAAGGAAGCTTTCACCGGACCCATTGCGCGAGGACTCAGCTTGATTGCCGTTGTCGTGGGAGGGCTGATGTTCGCCTTCGGTGAAGGCGGCAGCAAGAAGGCCCTGGCCGGAATCATCTTCGGTCTGGGAATGGCCATGGGCGCGGCCAACTTTCTCGATTGGCTCTTCTGATGGAGCGCGGGAAAATATGGCGCGGATACCCGGCGCTTTCCAAACCGCTCACCATCATGGGCGTCGAGCGCCGCTGGTTCCTGTTGAGCGCCACATTGGGGCTTGCTCTTTGGAACGCCATCAACAGCCTTATGGCGGGCGCATTGAGCTTTGGGGTGCTTTATGCAATCGGCTTTTGGGCCTGGAAGCAAGACCCCAACATGCTTGAAATCTTGCGGGCGTCCGCGCAGTTTCGCGCCCGCTACGATCCCGGCAAATGGGCGAAAGCACCCAACATGCTTGAAATCTTGCGGGCGTCCGCGCAGTTTCGCGCCCGCTACGATCCCGGCAAATGGGCGAAAGCACCCTGGACCCTTCTCATTCGGAGATAGCGCGTGAATATCAACAACGAACTCGCGGACTTTGACGCGGCGGGAGCGCTGGCCGAGGAACTGCCATGGTGGGGCTGGCTTGAAGATGGCCGGTCCTGCGCGGGCCGGGGAGCTTATGTCGATCGCGCGGCTCACGCCTAGCGTCCTGGACGGTCAAACCCCCGAACAACTAGACCGCGTAGTAGACCGCTGGCAGCGGATGTTGAGCGGAGTCGATTCGCGGACGCGGCTGTACTTCTATTTGCTTCGCCGTCCCATCCAATTCGAGGATCAAGACGAGGACAAGGGATCGAGCGTTGCCGCCCTTGGACGGCGCAAGCGCCGGGCGTTCCTTGAGAAACGAGTACAGAGCGTCAGCGCCTATGTCGCATGGGCGCATGATCCGGGCCTATCCGCCGTGACCACTCAAAAGACAGGCGGGCCGTGGTGGATGGCCTACGCGAAAAACTGGATGGCACGGCGGCGGAACGCTCATGAGTCGGTCTACCTTGAATCCTCTATCGCAGAGGCGGCGGGGAGCTTCCGGCAACTGGTCGAGGCGAGCCGGGCGCTGGTCGATGACCTCACAGCGGTACGGGTGCTTGACGCGGCGCAAGGATCGCGCTTTTTGAACGAACTCACCAACCGGCCCGGTTCCTTTTGGGACGGCGCGACGGGAAGCGGAATGAATTGGCGCCTCGCCGTCTCCGAACTCGAAGCCGAGCGGCGCAATCTGCGCCTGGACGGGGAGCCAGTCATTCTCTACTCGCTTCTCTCGCCACCCGGAGCGGCCAAGGCGAATCTTCTACAAGCGCTTTACCGGCTCGATGCAACCATGACGGTCACTCTCGAATGGCGTCCGCGGGGCCTCGATACGGCCCGCCGCAAAATCCGGGGAGCGCAGCGCCATTATTTCTCAAAGCGCTACTCGATGTCCGCCGCCGTCCAAGAAACCGAAGGCACCGCGACGGCCATGGTCGACACGGCGGCGGAGGCGGAATCGGAGCGCCTCGGCGATGCCCTGGTCGAGTTGGAGACGGACGGAATCGCCTACGGTGATCTTGCCCTAACCGTGGCGCTCCACGGGCCGCTATCCCTCACCGAGAGCCTGGACGGAGATATCCGGCGCATCTTCACCAGCCACGACGCCAAGGTGATACGGGAGGGTTACGGGCAGCTTCCCGCCTGGTTTTCGCGGATGCCCGCGCAACCGCGACGCCGCCAATGCCGATCCGTGTTTGTATCGGCGGGAGCGGTTGCTTCGATGGCTCCGCTCTTCGGTCCTCCGGTGGGAACACCGCGCAGCGGTCACTTGAGGAAAGCGGCCCTGGCCGTGCTTGAAACCCAATGGAGAACCCCCTACTACTACGATCTGTTCAAAGGTGACGTGGGACATACGCTGGTGCTTGGCGCGACCGGCGCGGGCAAATCCTTCACGCTCAACTTTCTGCTGGTTCAAGCGCTCCAATACGATCCGCGTATTCTCATCCTCGATCTAGGCGGCTCCTACCGCTGGCTGACCCAGTTTCTAGGCGGAGGCTACATGGAGCTATCGCCGGAAGGTGACGCGGGCGGCGGGTTTCGATTGCGGCCCTTCTCCCTTCCAGCGGGGGAGCGAACCTTCGGATTCCTTGCCGGGTGGATTGCGCGGCTGTTGCGAATCGGCGGCTGGACACTCAGCGGGGAAGACCCTAGCGAGATTCGCGCCCGCGTCGAAGATATCTATGCCTTCGCACCCCAACGGCGGACCCTTGGGGTGCTGGTCCGTTCGCTTCCCTCCAAGATGTGGCCTGCCTTGGGGCGCTGGCACGGCACCGGCGCGTGGGGTCGATATTTCGATAACGCGGCGGACGGGGAAGACCTCAACTTCGAGGACTGGCAGGTAATCGACATGGCGGGCGCGGCGGAGCATGAGGACTTGTGCGAAGCGGCGCTGTTCTACCTTCTGGAACGGTTGCGGCTGACTTTGGAAAACCCCGACGAGACGGCCAGGGTAAAGCTCATGGTGGTCGATGAAGCATGGCGTTACCTCCAAGACCCGGCGGTACTTTCTTATCTCGCGGAAGCCGCGAAGACATGGCGCAAGAAGAACGCCGCGCTGATTATCGCCACGCAAAGCGCCGTGGACGTGACCGGGACCGCAGGGGCGGAAGCCTTGCTTGAATCCATGCCGACCAAGCTGTTTCTAGCCAACCCGGAGTTGCCGGAGAAAGCCGCTGACACCTTCCGGCTCAACCCTTCCGAAGTCAACACCATTCGAGGCTTGATACCCAAGCGCGAGCTTTATCTACGCCGCACCGATGCAGCGGGTATCTTGCGGCTCGAAGTTGATCCGGCCAGCTACTGGCTTTACACCTCGTCGCCGGTTGATGCTCACAAGCGGGCCGAGGCAGTCCGCAAGTACGGCCTCATCGAGGCCATTGAACACCTATCCAGGAGGTAGCTCATGTTGAAAATCCTTACACTCGTCACGGCGGCGCTCGTGGCGCTCACTATTCCGCTGGACGCTCAGGAGAGCGACCCGCAGCGAGAAATCATCGAAGCCGAGGCGGACGGCGCGGTTATTCACCGCGTCGGCGGGCAAGATCAGATCGTCAGAATCCGCGCCAAGACCCGCCACACCACCGTTATCGTACTTCCCGCCACGGAAAACGTACTAGATTTTGTGGTCGGAGATTCCGAATACTGGCACCTGACCGGAGCCGCCAATCTCGCGTTCCTCAAGCCCATTGCCGAGGGTGTCACTACCAACGTGGCGCTGGTTTGCGAATCCGGGCGCATCTACTCATTCCTCGTCACCGAGCAAAGCAAGGGCCAGCCGCATCTTGTCGTCCGCATCGACCAAGAAGCCCAGGCCGATCCGCGAATCTCGCCGGGCAAGCATGAACCGGCTTTTGTCGCTCGTGGGCGGGTTGTCGCCTATCAGCAAATGGCGGAGACGGCAATCGAAACGGCCAGAGCAGCGCAGGTCGAAGCGGACAGCCGCATTGCGGACGCGGCGGCGGAGGCGGCGGGCGAGAGCGAAGCGTTCCAGGCGCAATATCCTACCCGACTCAAGTTCCCCTACCGGCTCGATGACAAGGCCATCAAGTGGCCCTTTCTAGTCGAGGGAATGTGGCATGACGGGCAGTTTACCTACCTGCGCTCCAACGCCCAGGAGTCGCCCGCGCTCTACGAACACAAGGACGGTAAGCCTTCGCTCGTGGCCTACGATCTTGGCGAGGACGGGCTATATATCGCCCGTCACGTTTTGGGTGACGGCTGGTTACAGATCGGCAAACAGAAAGCACGGTGGCGCTTCACCGTGCCGGAGATCGAGCCGTGATCGAGTGGAAACGACTCTACAAAAAACCCGCAGGATCGCTGCCCGGTGGCGTCGTCACTCAATGGGGTGTGGGAGCTATCACTGTTGGGGTGCTCATCTTCCTGACCTACTGGATTCTGACGGGTAGCGGGGTGCCAGAGCAGCTTGCCGAAATCACCGAGCAGACCGCGACCGCGCCACGCAGCTATACCGATCAGATGACAGCGCGGGTGGACGAGGAAACCATGAGGGCCGACACCAAGCGGGCGTCGGCGGATCGAGCATTGCGGGCGCGGCAACAGCAGCAAGCCAATACCGCAGGAGTGGCGGCGGGCCAAGTCACCGCCCACGAAGCGGCCCTACTTGCCGGGCCGAGTCCCGACACCGGACAACCCTACACCGAGGAAGAATGGGATCTCCGCGAGCGCTTGCGCCTGGAAGCCGTCGAGCGCCGGAGCCGTTCGCTTCGCAGTTCGCCCATTGCACAGACCTACCGCAAACTGGACGGAGGCGGCGGAAGCGTCGCGGAGCGCATCGTCAACGATCCTATTGCAACCGCCAAAGCCGAAGGCGCGGCGGCGCTGCAAACCGCCCTGGACACCATTGGGACAGTCACCAGCGGGCTTGAAGATCAGATTGAGGCGGAGGCCCAGGCGGATCAAGACTTTATCGCGGCACTCCGCGGTACGCCCACCACGCCGGAAGCGGCCCCGCTTATTCCCGCCGCGACTGCGGGCAGCGCCACGGCGCAGGACTACTCTTCTCCGGCGCGGGTCGAGACAGCGAAAGACCCGCCCGGTTGGGAGCGTATCCATGAAGGCTCATTTTTAGAGGCGGCGCTGGTAACACAGCTTTCCGGCGACTTTCCCGGCCCGGTGCTGGCCGTGGTTTCCTTGCCCTTCTACTCGGCGGACCGGCAACGTGTTTTGGTTCCGCGAGGGGCGCGGATTATCGGCACGGCTCAGGCCGTGGGGAACCAAGATCAATCACGGCTGGCCGTGGGTTTTCACCGCTTGATCTACCCTGACGGGCGTTGGGTTTCGCTCCAATTTCGCGGCCTCAATCAGCTTGGCGAGGGAGCCTTGAAAGATCAAGTGGACCGCCACTACTTCTCTATGTTTGCCGCAGTCGGAGCGGTAGGCGTCCTCAGCGGCCTCACGGCGGCGGGCGGCAATCCCTACGAAGGCGGATCGCAAGCGATGAGGTCCGGGGCGGGGCAGGGACTCGGCCAAGCCGCTACGCGCATCCTGGATCGTTTCTTGAATCGTATGCCCACCATCACTATTCGCGCCGGACACCGGCTCCGCGTTTGGCTCACATCGGACGTGCTGGTACCCCGGCCCACAAAAGGAGAATGAAAAATGAAACAGCGAATCTTGACCGCAGTAGTTGTTATCCCACTCTTTATCACCCTGAGCACCACGCCCGCCTATGCCATCCTTGGCTCAATCCTAGCGGGCATCCAGCGGGCGCAAATGATTATCAATCAGGGCGTCCAAATCTACAAAGACACCATGGCGAAGATCACGTTTGACGGGCAGTTGACCGAGATGATAGATCAAGCGTCGCACCTGAAAGAGCAAGCGCTTGGAACCGTGGGAGCGCTCACCGATCCCTTCACCGAATTGGCGTCCGCGCCGACACAGTTTATCGGACTCGGCTTGAGTTGGAAGAATGAATTTACCGGCATCGCTCACGACATGGCCTCCAACGTCGCACACATGGGCGACAGCGGCAAGAGCTTCCGGGAATCGTGGAAACAACGGCTCACCGCCGCCGATACCGTGTCCGAGATCGACATTCTCAATCTGTTCGAGAACCCGGAGATCGCGGCGCGGGCTTCGCGTGGCTTTCTCGCGGCGCGGGAGGAAGGCGAAAAGCGCCTGGTGCTTAGTCACACGATGAGCGACACGGCCTCAAATCTCATGGTCGCGGCGAAGGACGCCGTTGAGTCGTATAAGGGCTTGCAGAACAACACCAACGTATCCAACACCGCGTTAGCCCAATCGCAAATCGCCGGAACGGTGACGCAAGGCAACCTCACCGCTGCCATGGCTCAGTTGATGGCATATTACGCGGCGAAGGAGGCGGCGGAGGCTTACGAAGCCGAGATCAACCGGCGCGGAGCGCTCACTGACCGGGTTGCCTTGAACCAGCAAGGCCAGCTTGTCTACGACGCGCACATCGCCGGGATCGTTGCCAAGCGGCAAACGATGCGAGAAGGGATGCTCTTTCCTATTCCCGGTCAATAATCCGTGGTAGTCAATGCAAATCCAACTCGATCCCGGCATCCCGACCGATCTTACGCCCGAAGACATGAGGAACTTCAAATCGTTCCTCGATACCGCCCTGGACTCACTCACGGCGGCAGCGGGCGCGGAGATATTCACCTTGGGCAATCAAATGTTCGGGATGCTCGCCGTCATCGTCGTGGTGTTGAGCGGGCTGAAGATCGCCTTTGGCGGCGGCTTGCAGCCGTGGGAAGTGGTGCGCGTCATCATTGGGATTTGGATTCCATGGGTGATGTTGCAGTTCTACACGAACAACATTCCGGGTATGGCTTTCACCTTCCCACACATGATCGCGGCGGGCGGCAACTGGCTGAATGACCTCCTCGTTGACGACTCTGTTTCGTCGGTCCAAGTAGAACTCACAAAGCTTTTTGGGGCGCTTTCAAAGGCACAAGACGCGGCTATTGAGTCGGGCGACATCATGAGTGTTTTTACCATCGGGCTTCAAGCCTCGATGACGGCGATTACAGGGTTTGTGATTGTGATCTTCATGGCCCTTATGATGCTCGTGCTCTCCGCTGTCACCTACGCTCAAGTGATCTGGGCGCAGATCGCCCTTGCCATCCTCATCATTCTGGGTCCGATCTTCATTCCGTTTCTCGTGTTCGATCCGCTGTCATTCCTGTTTTGGGGCTGGTTCCGGGCGATGATTACCTATTCGCTCTACGCCGTGATTGCCGGAGCAGTGTTGCGCGTGTTCAGCGCCGTCGGAATCGCTTTCATCACGAGCATGGGAACCGCCAACCTGAATGTCAACAGCTTCATGGAAGTGGGTATGTGGATGCTCGCGGTTGTGCCTTTCTTTACCGCCGGAATACTGGCAAGCCTCAAGTGCGGGGAACTCGCTTCGATGCTCGTCACCGGAGGCGGAGCAGGCGGGAGCGGCTTGATGGGAATGGCGACGACGGCGGGAATGGCGGTAGCCGGCGGAGGCACGGCGGCGGCGGCGAAGGCGGGCGCGGGAGGCATGAAATGAAGAAGCCGAAAATCAAAGACGCCGGAGCCGAGTACGCCGAGATATGGGGCGAGGCCATCCACACCAACCGTCATCTACGGGTGATCTCCGTTGGGCTGGCTATCGGAGTGCTGTTGCTCATCGTCGTCGTCATCCGCATTGTCTCGGTCGAACCCCCGCGACCCATCGTTGTGAGGGTTGATGAAGTTGGGCGGGCCGAGGCCGTCTCCTACGAAGCGATGGAGGCCCAGGCGGACCCGCTGGACCCCACCACCAAATATTTCCTCAATCGCTTTATCTACGACTTCTACTCGCGGCGGCGGGCCACGGTTGCAGAGAACTGGTCCCGCAGCTTGCGGTTCCTCAGCACCGAGCTTGCCAATGCCTCGTTTCGCAGCGAGAGTCAAAATGTCGCCCTTCTCGCGGCGGGCGGAGCGCGGGATGAATTGCAAGTCTCCCGCGTCATCTTGAGGATTCAACCCAACCCTCAGCAGCCGCACAGCGCCACGGCCGATTTTGACCTCGTGCGTATGGAGATGGCAAGAGAAGTGAGCCGGGAGCGCTGGACGCTCTCGCTTCAATTCCTGTTCCTCGAAGAAATCCCCCCGGACTTGATCGTGTCAAACCCCATGGGAATCATCATCAACTACCTGCAAGGCGACCGCGCCACCGTCACTGGAGATCAGTAGATGATCGAGCACTTGCGGGGAAGAGATCGCAAGCTGGAACCGCTCGGCTGGACCGGCCAGGACGCGGAATGGATCGCGCTGGTCTGCCTTCACAGTGGCGTTTTCACGCGGGCGCAGTTCTGTCATTACTTCGATGCTCGCCGCAACCGGGCGCACCGTTTCGTAGAGGCATTGATTGAGCAAAGCGCGGCGGACGAGCCAGCAACCCCCGTCTTCTATGGGGGAGCCAAATTGTGCCGGATTTACAGCAAGTCGGTCTACCAAGCCCTAGGAGTCGAGAACATCCGCCACCGGCGAAAGGCCAGCAAGCCGGTCATCATGCGGCGGCTTTTGTCGCTGGATTTTGTACTGGAACATCCGCGTATGAACTGGCTCCCCGCCGAGCCGGAGAAGGTCGAGTTTTTTGAAAAGCTCGGCTTGCCGCTCCGCTTGATTCCGCGCCGGATTTACTACGGTGTGGTCGGCAACCAGAAGCGCTACTTTGCGCTCAAACTGCCCCTTGCCGTGGACCCTGAAACCGTCACCTTTGCCTACGTTGATCCGGGCCACCAGACGGACAGCGAATTGTACTCGTGGGGAGCCGCGCATGGGCCGCTTTGGGATGCGCTCCGCAAGAAGGGGCGGCAGGTTCGGGTGATCGGAATTGCGGTTGAAAATGCCACCGTGGACCGGACGGCGCGGGTGCTTGAAGCATGGGCGGCGGCGGAGCCAGGGACACCCGATGAAGGACTGACGGTGAAGCAGGAGATCAAGGCCATTCATGAAGCCATGCGCCGCAGAGACGCAGAATTTCTAGCGCACTACGGAGGATTTGCCAAAGCCGGGAGACGGTCTGTGGAACTCCAACGTCTCCCCGAAGCCAAGGTCACGGAAGGAGTCTCGATTGACGACTATTCGACATGGCGGGCCGTCCGGTTTGCCGACCCGGATGAAATCGGCTGAGAGCAACGAAACCCGGGGGTTTTTCTTGGAACATTGCCCGATCCAACCTGGAACACAGTTAGAGGGGGGGGTGTTCCAAGAATTACTCAAGAGATATTCCACACCGGCTTGCTCTTATCTCTCTCATTCCGCTGTTGTTATCCCCTGTGAATCGGCCCCCCCGCTTCCGACGCGGGAGAAAGGCGGGGACGAGAGCGACCCCCCCCCAAATCGGGGGGTCATGTGGCCTTGGATAGCAGCGCGGTGTTCCACGCTGCTATCCAAGGCCCCATGGGGTCGCTCTCGTCCTCATTTATCCCTGCGGGAAGGCTCAGAACAGCCCCCCAGGAGCGGCGCTGGAAGCACCGAGACGGACCTATGAAATGGCGCGAGATCGGCCCGTATTTGACAGAGCTTTGGCAGCGGCCCGCTGGCCCCATGAACTGGAAAAACCCTATCCGGGTTTTCGCCGTTGCAGGCTGGCTAGTCGTTCAAGGTTTCGTGCTGTTGGGGTGGGCCGGGTTTCGCGTCTTTCAAGGTTTCCTACTGTTGGGGTGGGTCGTGTTTCGCGCCGGGCAATTCGTTGTAGGGCTTCCGCCGCTGCTACTCTTTTTCTTCGCCGCTGTGGGGTGGGCCGGGTGGAGCTTTGTACACCGTCCCTTCCCGCCGCTCGAAGAACACCCGATCCTTGTTTTGGTCGAATACCACACCCCCAATTTCTTCGATGCTCTGGTCGTCTGGTACTACGTTACGCCCTTCGCTGTCGTCATGCTGACCGGCTTTATTTCCGTCACCATTTGGAGGGTTTGGCTGGAAGGGCGGCGGAGCGATTTCGCCTCCTTCTCCAAGCTCCCGCCGTGGCCGCTTGATCCCAAACAAAAGGCCCCGGCCATCGTCATCGGGGAGGTCCATCACCCGGTCGAGGCGCGGGAGGTTTTCAGTCCCTCGTGGCTCACCATCCCGGAGCGCGGACTGTATACCGGCGTGGCGATCTTCGGAGCCGTGGGATCAGGCAAAACCTCGGCTTGCATGAATCCGTTTGCCCGCCAGCTTCTCGGCTGGCAAGCGGACGATGAACAGAAGCGGGCGGCGGCGCTGGTGCTAGAAGTCAAGGGAGATTTCTGTCACGACATCCGCCAAATTCTGGTCGAGGCGGGCCGTGGATCAAGACTACATCGAGCTTGGCATGGACGCCCGCTCTCAATGGAATCCGCTCTCGGCTTGGTGGCTCGATTCGTACTCGCTGGCCTACACCGTTTCGAGCCTTCTCAATCAGCTATTCGGCAAGGGCAAGGAACCCTTTTGGCAGCAAGCCTATACCAACCTGGTCCGCTGGATCATCGAGCTTCACCGGGTTTTCCCGGAGCGATGGGTGACGTTGCAACAGGTCTACCGCTGCGCCATCGACCCGGAGCTATTCGCGGCCAAGATCGAGGAAGCCGAGAAGCTGAGTGACGACCTGAACACAGGAACCGTTTTCATGGCGAAGGACACCTACGAAGCCCAAGTCATAAACCTTGCCGAATGGAACTGGGTCGATGCACCGGAGACGCAGGATGACGTGCAAGCCGTCTACACGCGCCCGATGAAAGAGAAGCTAGACGCGCTCAAGATCACTCATCAGATCGTTTGGGAACCCGGACCCGGCCAAGATACCAGAGAGCGCGTCGAGGCCGTCAAGCGTTGGTTTGTCCACGACTGGCAAACCCTGGACAACAAGATCAGGTCTTCGATTGTGGAGGGCGTCTCGGTGTTCCTTGCCATGTTCGATATGCCGGACGTGGCGAAGGTGTTTTGTCCTGTCGCGCCGCTTATCTCTGACGATCCCCAAGCCATCATCCTGCAAGCCCAAATCAAACGGGCCAAGGCGGAGAAGGACGCGAAGGAGCCGAAGCAGCCGGAGCCGGAAGTGGAGCCAGAGCCAGAGGCCGCGCCGGACGGCACCACGCCGGACCCCGCACCGTGGGAACTGGTGCAGGCCGTCATTGAGACTGACAGCGACCAAGCCGCCGCCGCCATTCCCCCGGATACCAAACAGACAGCCCCGATCACGCAGCACCTACCGCCGCTCTTTAAGTTGATCGAGCAGGGCAAGGTGCTGGCCTTGAATATGCCCGCTGGTATCAACCCGGCGCTGGCCCGCGCCGTGGGTGTGATGCTCAAGAACGCATGGCTACAAGCGCTTCTCATGCGCCCCGCCGAGATGAAGCACTCGCCAGGCCGGTACTTCCGGCCCGCCGTCTTTATCTGTGACGAATATCAAGCCTTCGCTTCGGTAGGCGAGGACGACCCATCGGGCGATGAAAAATCCTTTGCGCTGACCCGCCAATGCCGCTGCATCCCGATTGTCGCCACGCAATCTATTTCCTCGTTGCGGGCCGTCTTGGGAAGCTCGGAAGCGTGGCGCTCACTGTTGCAGACGCTCCGTACTCGCATCTTCCTATCGCTCAGTGACGACGCCAGCGCCAAGATTGCATCGGAGTTGTGCGGCCAGGTTGCGAAGATCAAAGAATCCTACACCATCAGCGAGACCTCCAAGCGCTCGGAAGTCTCCCCACTCTCAGGCCGAGCCGGAGGCGGAGGCGGGAGCATGGGCGCGACCAAATCATTCCGGGAGCAACGCGAGGCCGTGTTTCACCCGCGAGACTTCGCCTTGCTCTCAAACTGTCAAGCGATCTGTCTGCCCTATGACGGGGCGCAGTCGCTTGAGCCTCGCCGCGTCTACCTCAAACCGCACTATCTACCAGCCGAACACTCCTATTGGAGAGCGAAGGAGGCGGGCCAAATATGAGCGCCGCGAGCGGACTAGAACATCTCAAACCGTTTCTACCGGGTTTGGAGAGCGCCCTTGAAGATTCCGAAGTCAGCGAGATCATGATTAACGGCCCCGGTAATGTGTGGGTCGAGCGGGCCGGACGGCTGACCCCACACGCCGCGCCCGACCTGGACGACGCGGCGCTGTTGAGGGCCGCTATCCACATCGCCCGTCCTTTGGGACTGGACCCGGCAAGCTCCCCTATTGTCGATGCTCGGCTCGATGACGGATCGCGGGTTGCTATCTGCGTTCCGCCCGCCAGTCCTCAAGTCGCTATCACCGTGCGGCGCTTTGGCAAGCGGTCCTTCTCGGCGGATGACCTCGTGAAGCAAGGCGCACTCCCTGAAAACGTGCGGGCCGAAGCAGAGCGCGTGTTGCGGTCCCGGCGCAACATCCTGGTATCAGGAGGCACCGGATCAGGCAAAACCACGTTGCTTAATGCGCTCATTGAACTGTTGCCCGACGACGAGCGAATAGTCGCCATCGAGGACACGCTAGAGCTTCGCATCGAGCGCTCGAATTGCGTCCGCTTCGAGGCTCGCGGTTTGCAGGAAGGAGCGGTTACGATCCGCGATTTAGTCCGCCACGCGCTACGTCACCGCCCGGATCACATCGTCGTGGGCGAGGTTCGCGGCGGAGAGGCGGCGGACCTGCTGCAAGCCCTCAACACCGGCCACGGCGGATCGCTGACGACCGTACACGCCAACAACGCCGAGAGCGCCTTGTCCCGGATCGCCAGTTGCGCCATGCAGGGTAGCGGAGAGCTACCGTGGGAAGTCACCTGTAGGGGCGTGGTGGACGGTATCGCCATGGTGATCCACATGACGCGCCACGAGGGGCGGCGATTCGCCGAAGAAGCGGTTTTCGTCAAAGGCTACGAAGCCGCCGAGAACCGCTGGCTCATCCAGCCGATCTGGAGGGAACACGATGCAGGATGAAGAAAAAATTATGCGGGTGGAGATCCTGGACGGGGACGAGGCGCTGGAAGTCCCGGCCTGGATCGCCCAGCAATACGGCGTCTTCTCCGAGGAGGTGGGCGGCGAGGAGGAGATCCGGGAAGCCGTGGAAGACCCCTACACCCATGACTGGTAGAAAAAGCAAGGCCAGAGAGAACGACGAGGAATTCCACCGCCGCTTCGCCGATCAGATCATCGAGCAGAGGTTCTGGGTGAGAGCCAAGTCAAAATCTGTCACGTTGCCGGAGATCAAGCCTATTACCACCTGGGCAACGATGAGATTGTTCTTCCGGAGCGGGGACAGTTTCCGTCGGCGAACCATTACTACCAGACGGCGCTGCACGAGCTGGGCCACAGCACGGGACACCCCGATCGGATGACCCGCGAGTCGTTGCTCGCGGGCTTGGATGGCGGGGTTCGGCTCGGAAGCCTACGCGAAGGACTCTCAGCACGGAGCGCATCCCTAGGGGTTTTGTACGGAGAGAGCAAGGAGGGAAGGATGAACATTGACACAGGAGCGACGGAAGCCCCCATCACGGTGAGGGCAGCCGCCCGCTTCCTGGGCGTCAGCCCCTCGCTGGTGTATGCTTATGTCGAGCGAAAGCAGATTCCCCATTACCGCATGATGGGCCGCTCGATCCGCTTCCGACTGTCGGAGTTGGTCGAATGGCGTCAGCAATTTCATGTGAATGGAGGAATCGATGAACAAAACAGGTAGACCAAGAAATACCGCCGGTAGCTTGTATCTGCGGCGCGATTCACGCGTCTGGTGGATGAGCTATCGGGACCACGACGGGAGGTTCAGACAGGAGTCGACAGGCCAGAGGGCAAAAGGCGAAGCCGAGAAGGTGATGCGCAAGCGGTTGGTGGCCCGCGACGAGGGGCTGCTGCCGAGGGCCGCGCCGGGCGCTGGGATTACGTTCAACGAGTGGGCGGACTGGTTCCTGGAGAACCGCTCCCAACCGCCCTTCCGGAGCGAGAAGACCCACCTGCATAACCTCGGCGCGCTGAAGTTCCTGCGGCCCCGGTTCGGCGAGAACAGACTATCGGACATTACAGCGGAAGACATAGAAGCGTATCTGATGAAGCGATTGAACACAGGCAAGCGGGTGCACACCAGGATGGGGCTGCAACTGCGCGGCAAACTCAAGCCGGCCACCGTGCATCAGGAGTTCCGTATCCTGCGGCGCATCCTGAACGTGGCGCTGAAGAAGCGGCGGCTGGCGGTGAATCCGTGCGGTGGTGTGGAGTTTCCGGTCCCCTTGGCGGGTACGACACGCAAGCCGCACTATCTTGCTGCCTCGGAGCAGGCCCGGGTGGAAGCCCGCGCGCCTGCTTACCTTCGCAACATCATCGTGATCATGGTGGAGATGGGGCTACGGCCCTATCGCGAGTTGATCCCGATGAGGAAGGAACAGGTCGATCTGGAGAACGGGATCGTGCATCTGCCGGATTCGAAGACGGTGAATGGCATCGCGGACATGCCGATGACGGACAGAGCCCGTGAAGCGTTCGCCGCACAGATGAAGCAGAGCGGCGATTCCGACTACCTGTTCCCGAGCCCGCGAATGGGGTCGAGCAAGCCGCACATCACGACGGTGCGCAAGCTGTGGGACCGGACGCTCAAGCGCGCCGGGCTGCCACATTTCTCGCTATACGAGTTGCGCCACACCTTTGCGACCCGGCTGAGCGCCGGGGGCGTGGCGGATCATTTCGTGACGCAGATGCTCAGACAAGGCGACGCCTCGGTGTTCAAGCGCTACAGCCAGGCGAAGTTGAACATGATGCGGGAAGCGCTGTCCAAGCTCGATCGGCAGGCGAACGAGCATGGTGCGGCTTCCTTTACGGTGCTGGCCGGCTAGGGCCAGTTTTTTGACGGTTTCTTTACGATTCCGTCTTCGGGAACGAGAGGCAAGGTAGACGGGTGCTGAAAAAAATCAGTTAGGTGGTAGGCTCGGGCGGATTCGAACCGCCGACCTGCCGCTTAGGAGGCGGCCGCTCTATCCAGCTGAGCTACGAGCCCACAGTCGTCCGGCGGACGGCCCAATTAACCCCAATCTACCAAAGTCTTCGCGCCCGCCCTTATCCCCGCCCCCTTTTACGGCCGGGCGACCACGCGGCTTGCCCCGTCGGCCGGCTTGTGGTCTGATTGGTGCATGTCAATTCGCACGACGCTCGCGTTGCTTGTCCTCTGTCCGCTGGTCGCCGCTCCTATCGACGCCGAAACCACTCTCCAATGCGGCAAGTTGATCGACGTCAACACTCGCCAAGTCCTGGGTGCAACAACGATCGTCGTCGAAGACAATCGCATCAAATCGGTGAAACCGGGCGTGCACAAGGGCAGCGAGGGCGGGAGAATCATCGATCTGAGAACCCACACCTGCATGCCTGGCCTCATGGACATGCATGTTCACCTCTTCGTGGAAAGCAACCCCAAACGGTATCTCGAACGCTTCACTCTCAATCCCGTCGACCTGGCGTATCGATCTGTCGTCTACGCCGAACGAACCCTCGTAGCCGGTTTCACGACTGTGCGCGACCTTGGCTCACGGAACCGGGCCACGGCGCTGAAACGGGCCATCGACCAAGGCTGGATCGCGGGTCCGAGAATTTGGGCTGCCGGAACCATCGCCACCACCGGCGGACACGCCGATCCGACAAACGGAATGCGAGATGATCTCACGAAAGACGCCGGGCCGGCCGACGGTGTGATCAACAGCCCTGAGGAAGCCCGCAAGGCAGTGCGACAACACTTTAAGAAGAGCGCCGACCTCATCAAAATCACGGCTACCGGCGGCGTCCTGAGCGTTTCATCAAACGGCCGAAATCCGCAATTCACCGAAGAAGAGATTCGTGAAATCGTGAGGACCGCCGACGACTACGGTTATCACGTCGCCGCCCACGCTCACGGTGCGGAAGGGATGAAGCGGGCGATTCGGGCGGGCGTCCACACGATCGAGCACGGCACCCTGATGGATGCTGAGGCTCGGCAGCTCTTCCTGACTCATGGAACCTGGCTCGTTCCCACTCGTCTCGCCGGAGCGTTCGTTTCCGAGAAGGCGAAGATCGACGGCTACTACCCCGCCGTGGTTCGGCGCAAGAACGACGAAATCCAGCGCCTTGCGGGCCGATCCTTCGAGGAAGCCGTCAAAGCCGGTGTGAAGATCGCTTACGGGACGGATACCGGTGTCTCGCCTCACGGCGGCAACGCCAACGAGTTCGAATTGCTTGTTCAGGCGGGCATGAAACCGATCGAAGCAATTCGCTCCGCGACTCTTCACACCGCGATGCTCCTCGGCGTCACCGAAAATCTCGGGACGGTCGGGCCCGGTAAGCTGGCGGATATCGTCGCGACGCCCGGAAACCCGGTCGAAGACATCTCGTTGATGACGAAGGTCTCATTCGTCATGAAAAACGGACTGATTTACAAGAGCCCTTGAGAATCGTCTACCTGGGTTTGCACTTGTCCGGCAAAGTGCGGCACTCTAGGAAGACAAGAAAGGTGGAATCGAAATGAGCTACGGGAAATGGATGGTGGTCGGCGTGCTGGCGACCTGGATGACAACTGTGACATCGGCCGAAGTTCGTCGCTATGACGGACCGGGGCCGGTTGAAATCCACGTCCACGCAAAAGCGAAGACCCATCACGATACGTCGCTTAAGGATACGTTCCGCAAGCACTTCTACCCCGCGATCAGCAAGCAGAAGGGCTTTCTGCATTGCGACCTGCTGAGCTCGCCCAAGCAGCAGCGTTCTTATGTTGTGACGATCGCCTTTGAGAGCGAAGACCTTCGCGTGAAGTGGGCAAACTCGCCTCTTCATCAGGAAGTTTGGCCCAAGATGCAGGCGAATTTTGAAGAAGGGAGTCTCTCGATCGAGGCGTTCGGCTTGGTGTCGCCGAAATAGGCTCACCGACCGCCCAGGCTGATCGAGACAGAGGTCATCACCGCCGCGCAACCTCCGCGCATATGGGCTCCGGCGGATTCGTTGTTTCTTCCAACGGCTGGGGGCTGAAGTACCTTCCCGGTTCGATCAACATGAAAATCTTGATGGTCGCATCTGAGGTCGAGCCCTACTCGAAAACAGGGGGCTTGGCCGACGTGCTCGGCGCGCTCCCCAAAGCCTTGGCCGAGTTGGGTCACGAGGTCGCCGTCGTTTCGCCCCTTTACCGCGACACACCGGTCAAGAACGCCGACGTCGTTTTCGACTCGCTGTCCGTTCGGGTTGGAAAAGAAATGCATTTCCCGCGTGTCGTGACCCTTCTCGACGACGCAGTCCGGCACTACTTCGTAGCCTATGATCCCTTCTTTGATCGCGACGCCCTCTACGGAGACGCCGACGGCGACTACCCGGACAACCCCCGGCGGTTTTTCCTTTTCGCCCGCGCTGCAATGGAAATCGCCAAACTCGACTTTCACCCCGACCTGATCCACTGCCATGAGTGGCAAGCGGCGATGGTCCCTGTTCTGGTGCGGTCGGTCTATTCCGAAGACGCCGCGCTGCGAGGGACACCCATCCTGTTTACGATTCACAACTTGGGCTATCAAGGAGTTTTCGAAGCCCCAATACTCGGCGAACTCGGCCTTCCCGCTGAGCTGTTGTCCGTTGACGGGTTGGAATACTACGGCAAGATCAGCTTCCTGAAAGGCGCGCTGATCTATTCGGACGCACTAAGCACTGTTAGCAAGAAGTACGCCAGTGAGATTCAGACGGAAGAATACGGTTGCGGACTGGAGGGCGTCGTGCGCACCCGGTCGGAAGACCTCTACGGTGTCCTCAACGGCGCCGACTATACCCAATGGAACCCCGAACGAGATCCGCTCATCGCCGCTCGCTACAACGCCGAAGATTTGCGCGGCAAAGCGACCTGCAAATATGACCTGCTCGAAAGCTACAAACTTTCACTCGACCATAATCGTCCGGTGGTGGGAATGGTCGCGCGGCTCGCCTGGCAAAAAGGCGGGGACCTGCTGATCGAGGCGGTTGACGAGTTGATGGCGGACGACTGCGCCATTGTCATCTTGGCAGTAGGCGATGCCGCGACAGCGCAGGCGCTGCATGAGGCCGCTCGAAAGTATCCCGATCACTTCGGATTTTACGAAGGCTTCGACGAGCACCTCGCGCACAAGATCGAAGCCGGAGCGGATATTTTCTTGATGCCGAGCCGTTATGAACCTTGCGGTCTGAATCAGATGTACAGCCTGCGTTACGGGACCGTCCCCGTCGTGCGCTCCACCGGCGGTCTCGACGACACGGTGACACATTATGAAAACGGCGTCGCCGACGGGACCGGTTTCAAGTTCAGCGAATACTCAGCCGCGGCGATGGTGGACGCTCTGCGGCAGGCCTTCGCCGTCTACCAAGACCCCGAACGCTGGCGGACCCTGATGCGTAACGGCATGCGGTGCGATTACTCCTGGCCCGCCTCTGCCCGCGAGTACGACCGAATCTACCGCAAGATGCTCGAAAAACGAGGCTGACCGGGAGGGTTTCTCGAAGCTGACTTGGCCTCGCGGCGGCGGGAGCGCAACGATTAAGGCCGACACGTGCCGTCCGCAGTTATCGAAGTTGCGAACCTCAGAAAGAGCTACGGCTCCACGCCGGCCGTCGATGACGTCTCCTTTAGCGTGGTCGAGGGCGAGATCTTCGGTCTTATCGGGCCTAATGGGGCCGGAAAGACCACGACCATGGAGTGCGTGGAAGGCATCCGGAAACCGGATAGCGGAGCGATCTCGGTTTTGGGCGCGGATCCCCGGCGGGATGCCCAAGCGCTGCAGAATCGCATCGGCGTCCAGCTTCAGGAGGCCCAACTCCAGAAGCGCATCAAGGTCTGGGAGGCGGTGGACTTGTGGTCCCACCTTTATCCACGAACTGTCGACACCAACGCGCTTGTTGAGCGGCTGGGACTGGCCGACAAGCGCAACGCCTGGTTCATGACCCTATCCGGCGGTCAAAAGCAGCGCCTGTTCATCGCGTTGGCGTTGATTCACGACCCCGAAGTCCTATTCCTGGACGAGCTCACGACGGGTCTCGACCCGCAAGCACGGCGCGCGATTTGGGGCCTGGTGACCGACATCCGGGATCGCGGTAAGACCGTCTTTCTAACAACTCACCTGATGGAGGAGGCCGAGCGGCTGTGTGATCGAGTCGCCATCATCGAACACGGAAGAGTCGTCGAGATGGGCAGCCCCGCGGCGCTAGTGAAAAAGCATTGCCCCCAAAGAGCCGTCGTGTTTTCCTGCGATCGTGAAGGAGTCACCAAACTGCTCGAGCGCATTCAGAGTGTCGAGGCTGTTAGCAGTGACGGCCCAACCCATACGGTCAGCGGGGCGGGGGAAGATTTCGTCACCGACATCATGCGCTTCGTTGCGGAAGAGTCACTTCGTGTCAGCGACTTTCAGACGGTGATGCCAACCCTGGAGGATGTTTTCCTGAAGCTGACCGGACACGGAATCAGGGGCTAACACGAGATGCTGAACGGATTCCGGCAACTGACCTGGGTCGAGATCAAGATCTTCCTGCGGGAACCGATGGGCGTGTTTGGGAGCATTGGTGTCCCGGTAATCCTGTTTCTAGTTCTCGGCCGTGTGTTCAGCGCCGGGGCCGAGGGCTCGATCTCCCCGTCTACCTTGGAGCGGCCGGCCATCTTCGCCGCGATCTTTGTCGCCATAAGCGCCGTCACATCGCTCACCGCCATCATTTCGATTTATCGGGAAGGCGGAATCTTGAAGCGCCTGCGAGCAACGCCCTTGAGGCCGGTGACGATCCTTGGAGCCCATGTCATGGTCAAGCTGATGTTCACCATCGTTGCTTTGGGGCTGTTGTTCTTGGCGGGCAAGCGGTACTACCCGGGAGCGTTCGAGGTGAATCTGTTGAGCTTCTCCATGGCGCTGCTGCTCAGCACGGTGAGTATTGTCTCGGTCGGGTTCGTAATTGCGAGCATCGTGCCGACTGCCCGTTTTGCCCAGCCCATCGCCGGCGCCGTCCTCTTTCCGATGCTCGCAATCTCAGGGCTTTTCTTGCCGGTGGAGGCGTTGCCGGCGCCGTGGGGGATGCTGGCCGACACACTGCCGGTGACTCATGCCGTATCGCTGTTGCGCGGCATTTGGGCCGGGGCCGCCTGGTCGCAGCATTACATCGACATAGCCGCGCTCGTTCTCAACTTTGCGGTTTGTAGTGCGCTTGCGGCGAAAGTCTTTCGCTGGGAATAGCGGGGAGGTCTCATCGCTCACCTCGCTTAGTAAGCATTCCCAGTGCCACACACGCACACCAATTCCTTGGAAACGCGGCGTCGGGGGCCCTCGCTCCACCGTTCTGATACCCGGCAATCCCGGCCCCAACTACCGATACTGCCGATGCACCGCCAGCACGCGACCCTGAATCGCGAGCTCAGACAGCGGAACCATGATCGGGTCCATCTCAGAGTTTGCGGGCTGGAGTCGCGCCATGGCTTTCGGCTCGCGGTAGAAACGCTTCAGGGTCGTCTCTTCGCCGCCCACCAGGGCCACCACGATCTCGCCGCTGCGGACCTGCTCAGGGGTCACCTTCTCGACCAGCACGTAGTCGCCTTCCATAATGTGGTCGTCGATCATCGAGTCGCCCTGCACTCGCAAAGCGTAGACGCCGTCGACGCCGCAAAACGGCGCGAACGACAGCGTGTCGGGGTCGGCGTAGGTCTCGATCGGCTGACCGGCGGCAATCGCCCCCAACAGCGGCGCTTCCGGCGGTGGAGGCGGATCGAGCGCCGCTCGATCCTCTTGCCGCGCTTTGCGGTCTTCGTAGTAGCGCGGTCCCAAATCCAAGGCGCGGCTTTGGTTGAAGCTGCGAACCAGGTAGCCTTTCGATTCCAGCGCTGTCAGATGCTTGTGCACAGTCGCTATCGAAGCAAGGCCCAATCCCTCCGCAATCTCTCCGAAGCTTGGACTGTAGCCGTTGTCGCGAATGAATTCATCGATGAAATCAAGCGCTTCCTTCTGTCGTCGAGTAAGTGCCACAGGCTCCTCCTTCGCCTTCTATTCTAGGGGAAGAAAGAGGGAAAATCAATACCATTCTGAAACATTCCAAGACATTCCTGTCTTGCCCCATCCGAGTCCGCGCCGCTGCCAACCGCATGCCTCATCAGGTCGCCACGTATCCCCGTGTTCGCAAAGGCCGCTACAACCCTAAACGCCGGAGCAGCGACGCCTATCTTTGGTGCAATAATGGAGAGGAGTTTCCCGTTGTCCGATAGGCTGAGTTCTTTCGGCGAATGACGACGACGGGAGTGTGTAGGTTGGGGCTCGCAGAGAAGCTGCCCCCGGGAGCGGCGTCTTCCTGGATTCTTGAACTCCGCCGGGGCGGGAGGCGCGACCCGGCGTAAGCGCATCTCGAAAGCACAAGCCAAATGATCGAACCGACCGAAAAGATCTGGCACAACGGCAAGTTTATCGATTGGGACGATGCGCGGGTTCATGTGATGACCCATGCGCTGCATTACGGCACCAGCGTTTTTGAAGGAATTCGCTGTTACCACACTCCCTCGGGCGGGGCCATCTTCCGTCCGCGCGAACACATTCGTCGATTCTTTGACAGCGCCAAGATCTATCGGATAGAAGAGATCGGCTTCGAGCAGGAAACCATCGTCGAAGCGCTGAGCGAGTTGGTTCGCGTCAACGGCTTGTCGGCTTGTTATCTGCGGCCGATTCTATTTCGTGGCTACGGCGACGTCGGCGTCCTGTCAGTCAACAATCCTATCGAGGTCTTCATCGTTTGCTGGGAATGGGGCAAATATCTAGGTCCCGAAGCGCTCGAGAAAGGCGTCGATGTGTGCGTTTCATCGTGGACGCGCTTGGCGCCTAACACGCTGCCGGCGATGGCCAAAGTAGCCGCCAACTACATGAATTCGCAGCTCATTAAGATGGAGGCTACCACCAACGGGTATTCCGAAGGAATCGCCCTCGACGCCTCGGGATACGTATCCGAAGGCAGCGGGGAGAATATCTTCTTGGTCCGCGACGGCAAGATATACACGCCGCCAATGGGCACCTCGGTGCTGCCCGGCATCACGCGCGCCACGGCGATGCAACTGGCCGCCGACTGCGGCTTTGAACTCGTCGAGCAAACCATCCCGCGCGAATGGCTCTACATTGCCGACGAGCTGTTCTTCACGGGTACGGCCGCCGAAATCACACCAATCCGATCAGTCGATCGCATCAAGGTCGGCACAGGCGAGCGCGGCCCCATCACTGAACGACTGCAAAAAGAATTCACGTCGATCCTGACCTGCGAAACCGAAGATCGCTACGGCTGGCTGAGTTTCGTAAACACACCGAACAGCGTAGCGGTCTAGCCGCCTGGCATTGAGCGCGGCGGCGACCGTGGGCGAGGTCTCCCGGCCTCCTGGGCACCCAACCGATCGCAATGACGCAACCGCCGGCGATCCGCACATCCACAGGATTCATCACAATCAAAAGCCGATCCGGCGCTGTAGCGGCTATCCTGCTTCTCCACCTGATTGGCTGCGAATCGACCGTAAAACCGAAATCCGCCCAGGCCGCCGAGAAACAATTCAAAGACCCCGCCCCGCCCGAAGTCAACGATCTTAAACCCATCGCGGCCGCCGCACCTGCCGAACACCCGGCCGTCACCGTGCACCGCAAGCCCAAGCCCCTCCCCGCGGGGGCCGTCACTCACGACTGGAAATCGTTCCTTGGCCCCACGCACAACGCCGTTTCGACCGAAACGAAGCTCGCGAAGTCTTGGCCCGCGAGCGGGCCGCCGTTGGTTTGGGAGATGGAGCGTGGCAGCGGTTATAGCTCTCCTGCGATCAGCGACGGCAAGCTCATCTACCTTCACCGAGTAGGCGACGAAGAGATCGTGGAATGTCTCGACCCGGAAACCGGGAAGCGCTTTTGGCGCTTCGCTTACCCAACCAAATACGGCGATCGCTACGGGTACAACGACGGCCCACGGGCTGCACCCGTGATCGCCGATGGGCGGGTCTATACCTACGGCGCGCAAGGCAAGCTGCACTGCCTGAAATTGGACACGGGGCAGGTGTATTGGAAACGCGATTTGCCTGCGGAGTTTGAAGTTCCGCAGGACTTCTTCGGCATCTCTTCGTCGCCGTTGATCGAGGGCGATTTGTTGATTGTCACCGTGGGAGCGCCCGGCGGGCCGACCGTTGCGGCCTTCGATAAGAAGACCGGAAGAATGCGCTGGGGCGCGGGCACGGAATGGGGCCCCGGATACGCCTCGCCCGTTCCCGCGACGATTCACGGCAAGCAACGCATCTTTGTCTTCGCCGGCGCAGAGAGCCGCCCACCCAGCGGCGGCCTTATTGCCCTCGACCCCGCTGACGGCTCGATCGACTTCACCTTTCCCTGGCGCAGTCGTAGTTTCGAGTCCGTCAACGCATCCTCCCCCGTCGTGGTCGGGAATCGCGTGTTTGTTTCGGCCACCTATCGCACGGGCAGTGCCCTGGTCAAAATCGCCCCCGATTTCACCCACTCCGTAGCCTGGACAACGAAGGAAGTCGGCCTACATTGGAATACCGCCGTTCACAAGGACGGCTACCTCTACGCCTACGACGGCCGCAACGAACCCGACGCATCGATCGTTTGTATCGAACTGAAAACCGGAAAAGTCGTCTGGCGCGAAGTGCCGGAGTGGAACGAGAGCGTGGAATACCGCGGCAGCCAACGGACACTCAATGCGAGCACTCTCCGTGGGTCGTTATTGTGGGCTGACGGCGGGTTCATCGCCCTTGGCGAGCTGGGCCACCTGCTGCGCCTGGAGTTGACTCCCAAAGGATACAAAGAAGTCGCACGCTCTTGGTTGTTTAACGCCCGCCAAACCTGGGGTCTCCCGGTGCTTAGCCGCGGGCTGCTCTACATCAGCCAAAACGAGCGATCGCTCTTCGATCGCAAACCGCCCCGTCTGCTGTGTTACGACTTGCGGGCCGCGGAATAAGCCATTGAGGCCTTTTCGCTTTCGTCGCCGCAAACCAGTTAGGGGCCTCAAGGGCGATTCTCTATAATGTGCTTTCGTCAACATGACGGCAGCCCTTCGCCGTGCCTGAGCCGCCCATTGCGGTCCGCTCGCAGCCGGCGACCCTGTTCCTGATTCGTTTCCGGAGTCACCGATGGGTCAATCCTCAGCAACCGGCGATGCGCACGCCAAGTCCCGCGCTTTGTTCGCGCGAGCCGAAAAATGCATTCCGGGCGGCGTGAACTCGCCCGCCCGCGCCTTCCGTTCGGTGGGAGGAGACCCCGTTTTCATCGAACGCGGTGAAGGCGCTTACCTCTACGATGTCGATGGCAACGCCTACGTGGACTTCGTCGGTTCGTGGGGCCCCCTGCTGTTGGGGCACCGCTACCCGAGTGTGATTGAAGCTCTCGAAGTCGTTCTCACCGAAGGCACCAGCTTCGGTGCACCAACAGAACGCGAAGTGCGGATGGCCGAGCTGTTATGCGACATGGTCCCCAGTCTGGAATTGGTGCGCTTGGTCAACTCCGGCACAGAGGCAACTATGAGCGCCATCCGTGTCGCTCGCGGATTCACCGGGCGCGACATCGTGGTCAAGTTCATTGGCTGCTATCACGGCCACGTCGATTCGCTGCTGGTCAAGGCCGGTTCCGGCGTGGCGACGCTAGGACTCTCCGATTCCGCCGGCGTCCCGAAGGGCTTCTCGGAAACCACTATTCCCCTGCCCTTCAACTCCGTCGAGGCGCTGGAAGAGTGCTTCTCAGCCCGAGGTGACGAAATCGCGGCGGTGATTATCGAACCGGTGGTGGGCAATATGGGTTGCGTTCCACCGAACCCCGGCTACCTCGAAGCCACGCGGGAAATCACCGAGCGGCACGGTGCGCTGCTGATCTTCGATGAGGTGATGACCGGCTTTCGCTTGGCACCCGGGGGGGCGCAAGAGCGCTTCGGCATTCGTCCCGACATGACGACGCTCGGCAAAGTGATCGGCGCCGGCCTGCCCGTCGGTGCTTACGGCGGACGGCGCGACATCATGGAGAAGGTAGCCCCCCTGGGCCCCGTTTACCAAGCGGGAACTCTGTCGGGCAATCCGCTGGCCGTGGCGGGTGGGCTTGCCATGCTGACTGCTCTCGACGGCGACCCCGGAATCTACGAGCAACTCGAAGCGTCCGGCTCCCGCCTCGAACAGGGTCTGCGCCAAGCTGCCTCGGAAGCGGGGATGCCCACAACCATCAACCGTGTCAGCTCGATGATTACCGTCTTTTTTAGCGAAGGACCGGTGACCAACTTCGACCAAGCCGCGGCAAGCGACACCGAACGTTTCGGAAGGTTCTTCCGCGGCATGCTGGAACGCGGCGTCTATCTTCCCTGCTCGCAGTTTGAAGCAGCTTTTGTCTCCGCGGCCATGAAGGCTGAAGATATCGACAAGACCATTGATGCCGCCCAATCAGCGTTCCAAGATCTTTCGATGTAATGGACCGCGGTTCTAACGGGCGGTCGCTCGACTTTGGTGATGGTGCAGCGAACTCCCTTTCGAGCCGTCGGGCGATTCGGTTATGCCTGCAAGGGTTGGATTGCTCGCGAGATCGAAGAGCACGACCTCGGCGGCATCCATGAATGCCTCGGCTGGAGCCGCAACGGCGGCACCCTACCTATCCTGCTCGGGCCCGCTCCCGCTAACGGTCCTTAGGCCGCACAGCCTACGAAATCGCTCCCCAGACCACCGCCGCCAGCAACCCACCCACAATGGGTCCCACAACCGGAATCCAGCTATAACCCCAGTCGCTCTCGCCCTTCGCCGGAATCGGCAACACCGCGTGTGCGATCCGCGGCCCCAAATCCCGCGCCGGATTGATCGCGTACCCCGTCGTCCCGCCCAAACCAAGCCCAATCGCGAATACCAGCAATCCAACCGGCAATGCCCCGATGGCGCCCAGCCCGATCTGCGCCGAAACAATTCCAACCCCGCCGTCAAGACTCAGCGACGGCGCCGCCATCGACAAGACCGCAAAAACCAAAACGAAAGTCCCCACCACTTCCGACAGCAGGTTCGAGGCCGCGTTCCGTATCTGGGGGCCGGTGCTGAAGGTCGCGAGCTTCGCGCCGGCATCGTCCGTCACCGCGTAGTGGTCCTTGTAGAACAGATACACCACCATCGCCCCGCAGACCCCGCCCAACAACTGCGCCCCGACATAGCCGGCGACATCGCTCCACGCGAATTGTCCCGCCGCGGCAAGCCCCACCGTTACCGCGGGGTTGATATGAGCCCCGCTGACGTCGCCGACGCAAAACACGGCTACGAAAACGGCCATACCCCAACCGAACGTTATAACGATCCAGCCGGATCCCTCGCCCTTTGTTTGGCGAAGAACGACATTCGCCACTACACCGTTGCCAAGCAGAACCAGCAAAGCCGTTCCAATGAATTCCGCGATCAGAGTTTCCATATTGTTCCCGTGGGCCGCATCGACCGCGGCAGCCCGCGATTATCGCGGTATGGAGGCTCCACTTCAACCGCGCCGATACCCGGGTGATGTCAAGCCGCGGATGTTGGCGCTGCCTTGAACCCATTGAGGCCTCCGCGCACGAATCCGTACAAGTACGTGCAGCCAAACGCCGCCGCGACGACAGGGGCAGCGTAGGGCACCAGCCACGCCACAACCAGAGCCACATTGACCAGGCCGATGGAGAATGCCGACTTCGTGACACTCCTGATGAGCCCCGGCATGCGATAGGGCAGGACCATCGACACTGTATGCAGTGTGAAGACGGCCGCGAGAACGATCGCGACATCGAAACTGAAGACTCTCGCCAGAAGCAAGACGAAAAACATGTGGCGAATCAGCTCATTGGTTGGTGAGCCGGCTCCCACGGTTGCTCCAGGGACGATCCGTGAAACGACGCGGATCAGCATCGTGGTCACCGCGGCCACGCCCAGGGCGCCGCAGATCCAGCCGTAGTGCATGCCGACCGTCAACACGAATACCGTGTGCGCCACGGCATCGCAGACGTTGTCCAGAGCCGCCCCAAATTCGCTCTTGATGTTGAGCTTGACTGCGACGATACCGTCCAGGTCGTCCATGATGTTGTTGAAAACGATGAGCGGCACGATGTACCGATAGCCGTCGTCGAGAAACAGCACACAGACAGGCAGCACGCCCAGAAGGGAGATGAGGTTCGCCAAGTTTCTTACGATCAAATCTCTTCCCTTCATCAAGAAGCGCGATGGTGCCGGCTTCGGCGACCGGATCAGCCCGCTGCTCGCAGTACGAAGAAGTGATTCGTTAGGTGCGGAATCCGCAGCCCCAGCGCCTCGGGTACCCGAAGGGCCAACGGGTCGCTCAGGCGTAGGGCCCAGTATGCGAGACGGCCGACGAGGGGGGTCAACCGCAAGGGCTTCGGCATCGTCTCTTTCCACTTGCGAACGGACTCACAGCCGATCTGAAGCAGTGCATAGGGCAGGTTCAACTCGGCAGTCGAAACAGTGAGTCCACATTCCTCGAAGATCCGCGAATACGACTCGACGGAGCGGTACACTGCCTGATACTCTCCCTCGCGCGTGACGGTTCCCTCACGCACGGTCGTCTCCCTGCACAGCATCATGCCGCCGGCCTCGAGGAAGGGGATGAGCTTCCGGAAAAGCGAAATCACGTCTTCGGTCTTGAGGTACATCAGGATGCCACCGAAGAACATCAAGGAATAGACGCCTTCCGGCTCAAACTCGGACACCCTGCCGTGGAGCGTCTTGACATTGGCGTAGGGAGCGCACCTGCGCTTCAGATCCTCAAACAGCGGCAAGCCGGCCTCGATGGCGACTACGTTGGCGAACCGGCGGGAAAAGAACTCGGCCCAGTAGCCCATGCCACTGCCGAGGTCCAGCACATTTCCCTTGGTGTTGGCGCCGGCGATGAGGCGTTGGACAATTTTCGATTCTGCCCGAAATCGAAACTGACCCGCCCCCACGGGGAAGCCAAATCCGTCCATCATGTAGGGCGCGAGGATCGAGGGCTGAGCGGCGTTCCAATAGCGGTGGACGGTTGCGTAGTCCAGCTCAGCCATGCCTGACCTCAGACGTCGATCGAGGTCTTGGACGAACTTGCGGGACCGGCGGCGCACCGTTGCTCACGGCTACGCCGCGTCTCGTGAAGTTGCGGGCTGCGCCTGCGATGTTGGTATTTTTCGCTTCGCTAAACGCGAGTTCGCGAACAACCTCTCGGCGGCACTTAGATCCTCCAGCGTATCGACTTCGTACCAGCGCCCGTCGTCAAAGGATACGGCCCGCGCGTTGAATGCTCCGTCAACGGTCATGTCACGGAAAACGGCCTCGTAGTAGTCGTTCACTCTGCCCGCCGAAACGTACGCATCGAGACATCTCCTCATGCGGCGCCAGGTAGACAAGGAGAGGCTGTGGATGTTCACGGTCTTGTAGGCGAGGGGATCCCCTGTGGCGCCGCCTCCCAGCTGAAACTCAGCGACCCGTTGCGAGTCGTCCAGCGTGACCGTAGTACCGTGCATCCACGGCTGTCGGGTCGCGAGAGCGATCCTGTCCGGGCGCAGCATCCCTGACAACAGGCCGGCCTCGAAGAAAAGGTCACACTCCAGCAGGAGAAACGACCGCTCGATCGCCTTCCGAGCCAACCACAACGAGTAGAGGTTGTTTGTCGTTCGATACCGTGGGTTGTGGATGTAGCTGACTTTCAGATCCGACTCGAAGCTACCCAAGAACTCTCGAATCTGATCACCCCGGTGACCGACAACAACGATCAGATCTTCAAACCCCCAGTGCTCCAGACAGGCTATTTGTTGCCTGAGGATGGGCACACCGTTGACTTCAGTGAGGCACTTGTGGGCGGTGTCCGTTAGCGGATAAAGTCGACTGCCGGTTCCGGCTGCGAGCAGCAATGCGGTTCGTACGCGGTCGCGTTTCAAGTTAAGTCCACGCTTGTTTCCCTCGAGATCATTTCCCCAACGTCACTGAACGAGGATTTTCGCTTTGGCAATCCCGGCTAAGGATAGCACGGCCGAGCCACGGTTTGCGCTGCAACGTTCTTCGCAACTTCGCACGGCTTTCACGTTCGATACTCCTTTCTTCGCCGGTCAGGCCTTCAGATCAGGTCCGGTCAAGGCATTCCGGCAACGTCGGCGGCCCTCTGCCGACAGGACTTCGACCTTGCCTCTCGGCCTCCCCGCTCCGGCTGAGGCACAATGATCAGACCGACGTGCACTGTCGTGAACATCTAGACTTGATTTCTGAGAGCACCTTGACTCCATGGCCAACCCAAAACATCTCAACCTCCTCAAGCAAGGTGTCGAGGTCTGGAATCGGTGGAGGGAGCAGAATCCGGAAATACGTCCGGATCTCACGCAGGCGGACCTCCGCGAAGCGAATTTGGGCCTGGCCAACCTGAGCGGGGCGAACCTTCGCCGGGCGTACCTCTACCGAGCGAACCTCCGCGGAGCAGACCTCTCCGGGGCGAACCTCCGCCTGGCGGACCTGCTCCAGGCGGACCTGAGCGGGGCGGACCTCCGAGGGGCGGAAGGTCTCACTCAAGGGCAGATCAACCAAGCTCCGCGAGGCAAGGATGCAAGCCCGCCCCAGGACCTCAAGTAGCCGGCGCACTGGCTCGAGAATCCAGAGCACGAAGGAGGACCTGCCTGCAGCTGGAAGAGATTGCTAGTAACGTTGAGTTCATGGTGTGTAAAGGCATCATGGGCAAGACCTGCAACGAAGTTTTTACGATTGACGAGATACGGCCGGCTCCGGGGGAGCGCGATGTTCTGGATCTCGACTTCAAAGGTTCGTTGACCTGTCCCAACTGCAATGCCCGCCACGAATACACCCGCAACGACATTCGGCTCTACGAGGGCGACGTTGAGGGTTGGCAGCCACACGGCAATAAGACACCGGCTAAGGACAGCATGGCCGAGCCACGACTGCGCTGCAACGTTCTTCGCACTTCCCGAATGCGCGACTTGATTAGCTCAGCTGCGCGACATCGGTGTGAAGAGTGAGCAAGGTTTACCGTCGGTTTTACGGCCTTGGGCTGGACTAGACCGGTCGTTTTGGCGCCGGCATAGAAGGCTTGCCGCCCGCGGCAGACGCGAATGGATCAACCACCTCGACTCGGCGACCGGTGAACCTTGACACCGCTGTTAGCCTGAATTCAGATAGGGACATCATCGGCTACCCTCCGCCATAGCGACCCATTTCTGAGGGTCTCTTTTCGGGCAGACCCCTACTGCCCCGCGGTCATACAGTCGATCGAATAACAGGCGAACAAACGATTGCTACGAGAGTCTTGGGGAGGGAAACCACTCGACTTTGCGGCCTTGGTGCGCCTGGCCGAAGGCTACCCGCAAGGGGATTGCAGGAAAGTCGAGCAGGAGTATCTATGTCACCGCATCACACGTCTCGTCAGCGCAACCTACGGTTCCCGGTGCCGCCCGGAGTCCGTCGATGGACCGCGCCTGCGGCCGCCCTGGTAGTTGCCGCCGTACTCGGCATCGGCGCCGACGAGGGCTCCGCCGATCCCATCCACGATACCCGCTATGCGCATCTATTCCCGGGCCTTGACGCCGGCCAAAAGATCAACGCCGCTATCCAAGACTTACCGAACGGCGTAGGAACCGTCGATGCCGGGGGCCTGTCGACGCCCCAAGTTCTCTCGGCGGTCACGGTTCCGCGGGGCGTGACGCTGCGGCTGCCGCCGATCACCTTCGTCGTCTCGGAAACTCTCGTGGTGCGTCCCGGGGGCCGAGTCGTCGGCGCGTCATGGGGCAACCCCGGCCACACCAACCTCATCGCCGCGCCTGAGTTGCAGGGCTCGGTCATCCACGCCACCAGCCAATTGCCCAACGACTGCTGGCACTACGGCACGATCGAAAACCTTCGCGTCGCGAGTCGCCGGCAAGCAACAGCCTCGACAGATTGCATCACCGTCGACCGCATGGGCGAGGCGAGCCTGCTGCGGAACCTCAACTTGTCCACCTGCCGTGAATCCGGCCTCGCGATCAACGGCAGCCACGCCGGCAGCGGTCGCATCGAGGGCGTCTCCGTCTTCGACAGCGGACGAAGTGCGGTCCACCTTGACGACATCGCAAGCGGCATGATGATCAACAGTCTTTCGGGCGATCGTAATCCGTTGTTCGTTGAGATTACAGAGTCAAGAAACGGCGGCTTGTCGTTGGTCCTGCTGGACATGAAGATCGAACAAACGCTCCGCCGCTCGGATCCGGTGATTTCGATCGACGGTTCCATATCGCCCGTTCATCTGACAATCATCGGCGGCACGTCGATCTCTTCGGCAACCCGCGACAACTGGATCCGCGTGACCAATTCCGGACCGGGAGCTCACCCCTTCATTCAAATCATGGGAACGCGCGTGAGCCTCGCGTACACCAATCTAGTCAACGACCTAGGCCATGCCGTGCCGCACCACGACGAACGCATCTCCCACTTCGCCTACGCGCGCAACGGAACACGGCTGCGTATCGCCCTCGGATTGTCGCTTTTCGAAGATCTGGTGCTGTTCCAAGGGGGGCGTGACCGAACGCCCTTTAACGAATGGCGATCGATCGACGGTGAGCTGCTGCGCTCGGTGAGAAAGTCCGGCTTGGCTGTCCCGGTCCAGTCCGCCTCGCCGCCGGAGTCCTGCACCGATCAGCTCGTCGGCGCGCAATACTACAGCACAACCGATCAACAGCTCTGCAGCTGCCGCCACGACGGCTCCGACACCGCCTGGGTGCTCCAAAACGACCCCACCCACAACGGCCACTGTGCCGGGAGTCAGCAGTCACACCCACCGGCCCTAAGGACGTCCCGCAACGCCGCTGCTCCGGACGCCGACTGTCGTAGCACCCGCAGGTACGAACCCGCTCGGATCGATTGGCGTTTCGGGTTGCCTTGCCATTGATCTATCACTCCGTTTGACCATCGTAAGCAATGAGCCTCGGAGCCAGCTGCGATGTCACCGGTGCCGAAGCCGTGTCGAAAACCCAAATTCAGCGGACCAACCAAAACAACTTTCGTAAGCAGCCTCTGGGGGGCGGTCTCCTCATCATGCACTCTCCAGGTGGTACAGGAGCCCTCTCCGCGTGAAGAAAGATGCATGGAAATAAAGGCCCGTTCTTCTTCTCCATCGTCGTTCACGACGTCCGCTATAGCGTAGACGTTCGGATCGTCAACATTGAAATTGTTGACGTAGGCATTGCGAAGTTCCCCCCAGTCACCAGCCTGCTTCCGAACCTCAATGGCTATCTTGGCACGAAGCTGTCTCTTTTTCGGACTGTCGGGCGACGGTTCCCACCGATCAACTAGGGTCGTTGGCAACGCACACTTGATCACGTCATCTTCACTTATGTGCACGGGGGCCGCAGGATTCACGCCAATACCCAACAAAAGGTCGCCGAAACTTGGGGAACCAGTGAACTCTTGAACTCGCCTCTTCAAACATTCTCTCCCGGAGTCGGCCGACTTGGAGTCGCACGAACTACTCATGAGACGATCTTGATCACCTCGAAGATATTGGGTAAACACCATGTCGAAGTCGCACGACATCATACGTTCGATGCCGCTGCCCGGTTCCCAATGGCTTCGCGCAAACCAGACTCGCCGCGATTCAGTTCTCACCATTTCAAAGTCGACTGTCTCCGCGCTGAGATATCCAGTCTCCAGCCAGTAGTCAGACCAGGCCAAATGATGCAACAACGGCTCTCGGTCCTCTTCTGTCGCATCACAACTTGTTGCGGCCGGGAAAACTGGCGCGCCCAAAAGCAACAAAGCCGCCACCAATCGTGTGAGTTCGGTCATCATCGCTCCTTCCGATGAGCGTTTATGGTAGAGGATCGTCTGCGGGTAAACGATTGGTTAATGCCCTATCCGAACCTTTTCGGACCGGGACAATCCGCGAGACGCTGCTCAGAGCAATTTCCTCGGGCCCGCGGTCCTTATTCTCCGTCCCGTCGACTTGCCGCTTCACCAGCGTTACATTCTGCCCCTTCTGGACCACATCGCCGCGCTGATTGACCAGCTCGAGGTCGATCTTGACGATGCCTTGTTCAGGTCGTGACTTCGAGGGCCGTTTTTCGGCGACGCGGAGCTTGGCGGTAACGGTATCCCCCACGAAAATCGGTGCGACGAAATCCCAGGACCAATGCAGCGATGCCACCCCCTCGACTTGAAACGTCGAACGGTTCTTAAGGCCGTCGGTCACGGCCAAACCTAACAGCCCGTGGGCCACCCGTCGGCCGAATTGCGTGTACCGAGCGAATTCGTCGTTCGTATGCAATTCAAAAAAATCCATCGACAGACCGGCAAAGCCCATCACATGCCAGTCCGTGATGGTGATGCCGGGAGACTCGTGCGTCTCGCCCACTTCGATCTCGTCAAAATAGCGTTTCGCCATAATTGCGCGATCCCCCCCAGGGCTTTCTAAACCCTCTCGACGGCAATGACGGTGAGGTCATCAGCCAGGGCGCTTGACTTTCCGTAGGCTACGGCACGCTCGACCAGACCGGCGAGAACCTGTTCGGACGGCGCGCCCCGCAGCGACGCGAGTGTTTCCTGTAGAGCCCGATTCTCGAAAAAGTCGCCGCCGGCGTTTTGGATTTCGCCCAGTCCATCGGAGCAAATAAGGAGGCTTTCTCGCACGTCAAGATGAAGCTGCCGGCTGTCATAGTCGTCTACTTTCGAGGTCGGGAACAGCCCCAGCGGCAACCCCGACAGGGGAATCTGCTCGACGCGTTTTTCCGGGTCTCCGGGAAGCAGGAAAGGATGGGGCAGTCCGGCGTTTGCGATCGACAGACTCTGCTCCGCCGGATCGAGACGAAAAACCGACGCCACCGCATACATTCCGCTGGGCAGATAGCGGTGCAGCTCGGCATTCATCGTACGGAGCAGGTCTCGCGGATCGTCGATCCTGGCGGCTGCTTGTTGAAAGATGGCTTTCAGCAACATCGACGTCAACGATGCCTGGACGCCGTGGCCGCTGACGTCGCAAACCAGCCAGGTCGCCGTTCCGTCTCCCAGATAGACGTCGTAGAAATCTCCGCCGACTGCTTCGCTGGGTCGATAGACAGCCTTGACGCGGTAACCTTCGACATCCGGAAGATTTGTTGGCAACAGGCTTTGCTGCACGCGCGCAGCCATCTCGAGTTCCAGTTCCAGCGAGTGGTGGCGGTCGGAGAGGTCTGAGTGCTGCCGCATCAACCGTTCGAACTCTTGGATCTTGCCGTTGAGCAGGCGTCGCAAGCTCCTTTCCTCAAGGGCGTTGCGGATGAGGAGGAGTAAGTGCTCGTTGTCCCAAGGTTTTTCGAGGTAGTGGTAGATGCCGACTTCGTTGATGGCGCGGATGGCGTTTTGTTTATCAGCGAAACCCGTGAGCAGGATCCGCGCGGCGTCGGGCTGCAGGCGGCGCGCCACCGCGAGGAAATCGATACCGTTCATCTCCGGCATCAAGAAGTCGGAGATGATGAGGTCGACCGAGTTGCGCTCCAGCTCGGTGATTGCCGCGGCGGGATCGTTGTGGATGCTCACCGCGTAATCGGTCTCGAGTTCGAACAAACTCTCAAGCGCGCCGAGAACCAGCTCATCGTCATCGACGGCCAGGATACGGGACGGGGATGATTCGGCGGCGGGCATGGAGAACATCCGGGCACACAACGATCAGCCGGCACCTTGGTTACCGGCCGGTGTTACGGGCCGGACATCTATTCTAGCCCGCGAGTGAAACTGTCGGAATACGTTGAAATGCTTTTCGCGAGACCCGGAGTGAACCGTTTCGGCACGCGGGCGACCTTATAATAGGGGGTCGGTCCGGTTGGGATGAGTTTCGATGCAAGCGCCGCGCGTCTCCGTTCCGCTGTTCAACGAGGAAGAAAGCGTGTTCTCGGCCGCCACGCCCTTCACGAGGGCTTATTGGCGGCCGCGATTGCAATGGGCGGTCTGGTTGTCCTGCTGACGGCCGGCACGCGACTGTTCCCCAGTTGGTTGTGTTTTGGTGTCGGAGCGGGAGGGTTGGCGGCGTGTGCGTTGCGCTGGCGTCGCGGCCGGCCCGGCGGTTATTCCGTGGCTCAGCAGATCGACCGGGCTTGGGAAACCAACGACCAACTCGCGACTGCCTATTACTTCCTTGATCACGGTGACCGGTTGGGCTGGGTACACGAGCAGCGGGTTCGCGCCGAGCGTGTCGCGGACCAAGGGGACGTGGCGGCCGCTTTTCCCTACAACGTTCCGGGTTCGGCGTGGGCACTCGGGGTTGTCACATTGATGGCGGCGCTGTTGCTCCAAGTCCGCGCCGGCTCGCAAGAGACATTTTCGCTGGCTGAGCCGCTCCCAACTTTGGTGGCGGAGGCGGTCCTTCCCGCGGCCCCAAGTACGAAGCCGCACGAGACTCCGCTTGCGACGCCTGACGAAGAGGAGCCGGCGGTTTCTCTTGAATCCGACGAGGAAGCCGAGAAGCCGGCCGGCGAGCCGCATGCCGATGTCGAGCAGGCCGGCCCCGGCGACGAAAGGGCCGAGGATACGGGTGCTCCGGAAGTGGAAGGGCTGACGTTTGACGAAGCCGGCGGTGACGAAATGGCGCCGACCGACTCGCCCGCGGACGGCGAGCAAGGGGAAGAACTCGATTCACAAGCGCAAGCGGGCGAGGGTCCCGGCGAGCAGATGAATCAGGAAGCCGACAGCCTGCTCGATAAACTCCAAGACGCCTTCCAAAACATGCTGTCCGCGATGAATATGGAGCCGCCCCAATTGGGTCCCTCGTCCGAACCAAGTTCCGGACAGCAGGGCGAGCAGGGAACGCAAGCGCCTGGTGAGGGGCAAGAGGTTCCGGGAGCGGAATCAGCCTCAAACGAAGCCGAAGCTTCGGGCGAGCAAGCTTCTTCGAAAGAGATCGGCGAGCAGTTCTCCGTGGAAGAAGGCTCAGCCGAAGGGGAACAACAGCAGGGCGAAACCTCAGTTGCAACGGCGGGTACGGGCGAAGGTTCGAAGGAGTTCGCCGAGGCCAAGCGAAACGAAGCGATGGGTGCGTTGACCGAGCTATTTCAGCAGCGCGCCGAGGAAGTCCGGGGGGAATTCACGATCGAGACCGGATCAGCACGACAAGCGGCTCGCACGCCCTATTCGCCGCGCGAGAGCGGGCACCGCGACCCTGGTGCGGTCTTGAGCCGCGACGAAATTCCGATTGCCTACCGCTCTTATGTGCAGCGCTACTTTGAGACGATTCGGCGGAAGGCGGCAGAGTAAGATTCATGGTTTCCACCGAAGCACACCTCCAACTAATCACCGAGCGAACCGAGAGAGTGCGCAATGAAATCGGCAAGGTCATCGTAGGCCACGAGGATGTTGTCGAGGGTGTGTTGATCTCCCTGGTGGCCGGCGGCCACGTCTTGCTGGAGGGCGTTCCTGGCTTGGGAAAGACGACTTTGCTCAGAACGTTGGGCCGAGCGATGCATTTGGATTACTCTCGTATCCAATTCACGCCCGATCTGATGCCTGCCGACATCGTCGGCAGCGTGATGCTCGACTCCGACACGATGGGTTTGAAGCGGTTGCGCTTCGAGCCGGGACCGATTTTCGCTCACCTGGTGCTGGCGGACGAGATCAACCGAGCAACTCCGCGAACGCAGTCGGCCCTGCTCGAAGCGATGCAGGAACGGACCGTTACCAGCGGAACGACCACCTATCCGCTGGAAGAGCCGTTCTTGGTCATGGCGACGCAGAACCCTCTCGAGATGGAGGGAACGTACCCACTGCCGGAGGCGCAGCTGGACCGCTTCCTAATGAAGATCCTCGTAGGTTACCCGAGCAAGTCGGAGCTCGAACGAATCGTGGAGCGCACGATGGCGGCCGAGCAGCCGGTGGTGGACCAAGTTCTCGACCGGGAGGAGATCCTCGAAGTCAAGAACGCCGCCAATGACGTCCTCGTGGCGCCTCACGTCCAGGATTTTGCGATTCGTCTGGTGCTGGCGACGCAACCCGAAGAGCAGCACGGACACGAGGCGGCCAAGAAATATATTCGCTACGGCAGTTCGCCGCGCGGCGCGCAGGCGCTGCTTCAAGGCGGTCGGGTGCGCGCGCTGATACGAAGTCGGCTGAACGTGAGCATCGACGACGTGCGGGCGTTGGCGCTACCGGCATTGCGCCATCGCATTATTCTCAATTTCGACGCCCACGCCGAGGGCAAGATGCCTGATCAGGTCTTGACGGAGATCCTGGATTCCCTGTCGGAAGGCGGCGTCGGTGAATAGAGGCATGCGGAACCAGATGAAGCAGATTGGTTGATCGGTCAGTGAATCGCGCAAAGGCTGTCGTGTTGCGTGCCTGACGGGTCCTTGGCGTCCTTATGCTCTTACTTGGCTCGGCCTGTAGCATCCCGTCTGACGAGGCCCCAAGGCCCTGACTCACTCCGTCGTCACACTACGGGATACTCGCTAAATGTAACAAGATTCAACGACATCCCTCTTGCTCACCGCGGAAACACACGGGTAACATGTTAGATTGAACCTTATAGGGCGGAAGTCGGCTCCGCGCCGGCTGTGGGGACCTGGATTCCCTGGAACGGCTTGCGATAGTGGTCCGTCCTAAAAGCAGACCATCTGCCTCCGGCGTTGCGCACGAGATGGAAACCAGCCGAATAAACAGCATAGTCGAGCGCGGCGAAGGGTCGGCCGCGTCCGGAGCGCACGAAGTGCGGATGCCTTCACTGGATCCCGCGCCGCTCGGCGTGGAACTCGGCTCGTTGATGACGCCGTCGCTCCACGAGCCCTGGTTTGTCTCGCTCAAGAAGCAGATCAGCGAGTTGCTAAGCAAACAGCCGCCGCTGCCGAAATATCGCGGCGCACCCATTCGCCGAGGTGACGAGGAAGCTCGTCTTGCGCTGTTGAATCTTGGTGCTCTCCACGAGCCCTGGTTTGTCTCGCTGAAGCGGCAGTTTAAGGCCGTTCAGGCGGACAAAAAGCTTCCGCCGCTGAAGGTCTCCTCGAAGCCGGTTCGCGTCAAGAGTATTTGGGGTGCCTACGACTACAAGCAGCAAGGCGTCAGCACCTCCGCCGCGGTGCATGTTACTGCCGTGGCTCTCTTGTTTCTCACTTCCGCTGGTGTGCCGTTGCTGTCGCCCCGGGGGAACTCGATCGACTTGGTTCTCGATTTCGACATTTCTCCGTTCATCCTGCTCAAGGCCCCGCCCGGAGAAAGTGGGGGCGGAGGCGGAGGGGGCCAGAATTCTCCCCTGCCGCAAAGCCGCGGCAAACTACCGAAGTTCTCGATGAAACAATTGGCGCCGCCCACGCCGATCATCAAAAACCTCGACCCAAAACTGTCAGTTGAGCCGACGGTCATCGTTCAGGACTACGCCCAAGCGCCGAAGATCAATATGCGAATGTTCGGCGACCCCTTCGGGAACGTCGGACCGCCTTCCGCCGGGCCTGGTACGGGTGGTGGTATCGGCACGGGACGCGGCACGGGGGTAGGCTCCGGCCGGGGCCCTGGAGTGGGGCCGGGTTCGGGCGGCGGAATCGGGGGCGGCGTATTTCGAATCGGCGGGGGCGTTTCAGCCCCGCGTCTGACCTACAAGGTCGAACCGGAATACTCCGAGGAAGCCCGCAAAGCCAAATATCAGGGAACGGTCGTTCTGGCGATCGAAGTTTGGCCTGACGGCAAGGCTCACAATATTCGGGTGATCCGCAGCCTTGGGCTGGGTCTTGACGAAAAAGCCATCGGCGCTGTCCAGCAATGGCGGTTCGTCCCCGGGAAGAAAGATAAGCTGCCGGTGAAAGTCCGCGCCAACGTGGAAGTCAACTTCCGGCTGCTTTAGCCGCCGGCCCAACGCCTCGCTTCGTTCTGGCGTCCTTTGTTCGGCAAAGCGGGCTCACCTTTCTCAGAACGCGGCGATGCGCAGCTAACCAGAGCTCTTCCGAAAACAGGCCCGGAATCTCCTCGATGCCGAAGCCCCCGACGTGGCGCACGCACTCTTGCGTGCCGTGTCGCCACTCCTGGCGACATCTCTGCTCCGACAACGAGCCGGCTTGAAACCAATTTTCATGGCGGCATCATGAATGCCGCGCGTTCGTAGAAGCGGGCTCTTCCAAGGACATGTGGCGCCCCCGTCGCCGCTAGTCGTCAACCCAACTGATACGTCAACAAGATTCGCTGTAACGGCTCAACCCGCGGCTTCGTCACAAGACTGTCCACCCCTGAAGTTGCCGACGAGATGGAGTTCAACCAAATAAATAGCATCGTTGTGGCCGCCAAGACCTCAGCTGAGTACCGATGGGACAGAGTGCCCACTTGGTTGTCGGGTCCGGCGCCGCCGGGCGTGAAACTCGGGTCGTTGACGGTGCCGTCGATCCACGAGCCTTGGTTCGTTTCGCTCAAGAAGCAGATCGCGGAGCTATTGACCAAGCAGCCCCCGCTGCCGAAGTATCGCGGGGCCCCCATTCGACGAGGTGACAAAGAGGCGCGGTTAGCGCTGATGAATCTGCGTGCTCTTCACGAGCCCTGGTTTGTCTCGCTCAGACGGCAGATCAAGGCCATCCAAGCGGACAAGAAGCTTCCGCCTTTGAAGGTCTCCTCGAAACCGGTTCCCGTCAAGAGCATCTGGGGCGCATACGACTACAAGCAGCAAGGCGTGAGCACCTCCGTGGCAGTACACGTCATTGCCGTGGTCCTCATATTCTTCACTTCCTCCGCCATTCCCGTGGCTGCCCCCCGGGGGAGTTCGATCGACTTGGTGATGGATTTCGACATCTCGCCGTATTTGGCGGACCTGCTCAAAGCACCGCCCGGCGGAAAGAGCGGCGGCGGAGGCGGAGGCGGTCAGAATTCTCCTCTGCCCCCGAGCAAAGGCGAGCTGCCTCGGTTTTCGCTGACGCAGCTCGCACCGCCCACGCCGGTGATCAAGAATCCGGATCCTAAGCTGGCGGTCGAGCCTACCGTTATCGTTCAGGACTACGCGCAGGCGCCAAAGCTCGATATGCGCGTGTTCGGCGATCCCTTCGGAAGAGTCGGACCACCCGCGGCAGGCCCGGGTACCGGCGGCGGTATCGGCACGGGACGTGGCACGGGCGTCGGCTCCGGCCGAGGACCCGGCGTTGGGCCAGGTTCGGGCGGCGGCATCGGCGGCGGTGTATTTCGAATTGGCGGCGGCGTCTCGCCTCCTCGTTTGACTTACAAAGTCGAGCCGGATTACTCAGAAGAAGCCCGCAAAGCGAAATATCAGGGCACGGTCATCTTGGCGATCGAAGTTTGGCCTGACGGCACTGCGCACAATATTCGCGTAATCCGGAGCCTGGGGCTGGGGCTTGACCGAAAGGCAATCGAAGCCGTGCAGAAATGGCGTTTCGTACCCGGTAAGAAAGACAAGCTGCCCGTAAGAGTCCGCGCCAACGTCGAAGTCAACTTCCGCTTGCTCTAGCAGCCGTGAAGTCGCAAGCGACCGCGACCCCTTTCACAGCGAGGATCTTCGCAACGCGAGCAACAAAAACAGAGGCGTTGACGGAAGTCAACGCTCCGGAATTTTCTACATTTTTCATCCATCGACGGTGGCTTGCGCTGGGGCAGATTTCCAGGCCTGCCCATTCCTCGATCCGCCCATGAGCCGGCGTGCAGCGATGAAACCGGCACCCGCCACGAGTCGAGATGAGTCGAGTTAATGCCGGCCCTGGGCGCGAGCCCAGGGACCGTCCGCTTAGAGGCCGGTGAAAGCGTGGACGAAGTCCACGCTCAGCCCGGTTCACCGCGGTTTGCCGGGCTTGCTGGGATCGTCGTCCGGTACAAGGCCGTTTCAACGGCCTTGTACCTGTAAGGCAGCCGACGAACGCTCGCGCCTCTCGGATTTGTACCCGCTCCTAGGGTCTGTTACTGTAACCGTTTACCAGCGGATTAGATGTCGAAAGCAAGGATTCTGGCTTCGATTCTCGATATCGGCGTCGTGTCGATCGTACGCGCTGACTCGGCCGAGCGCGCTCTCGAAGCGGCCAAAGCAGTCTGCCGCGGCGGTGTTCAGGCGCTGGAAGTAACCATGACTGTCCCCGGGGCGATTCGGGTCCTCGAAAAGGTCGCCGATGAATACGGGGATGAGATCGTCCTCGGGGCCGGCACCGTGCTCGATCCGGAAACAGCCCGGTCGTGCATGTTGGCCGGTGCGCAATTCTTCGTCAGCCCTTCACTCAGCGTTCCGACGATCGAGATGTGCAGCCGCTACTCGAAGGTTTCGATGCCGGGGGCTCTGACGCCGACCGAGGTCCATCGAGCCTGGGACGCGGGCGCCGATCTAGTCAAGATCTTTCCGGTCGGCAACGTCGGAGGTCCGAGCTACATCCGAGCCTTGAAAGCCCCCCTCCCTCAGGTCTCGATGGTCCCGACCGGGGGTGTGGGCCTCGACAACGTCTCCGAGTTCTTCGCGGCGGGTGCGAGCGCCGTCGCGGTCGGTTCCGACATTGTCGGCAGGAAGGCGCTTGAAGCGGGCGACTACGCCCAGATCGAGGCCAAGGCGCGGGAGTTTCTCGACGTTGTCATCAGGGCGAGACAAGGACTGGCGGCCGATTGAGCGTGTCCCGCGTTCCGGAGGGGCTGTGAAAAGATCGGGGACACCCGCCTAACAGCCACTCTAAACCCAATGCCAACAGAGGCTTACTGACGACCGAGGCGGAGAGGCGTTTGACGGCTCCCCAGGCCTTGACTTGCGCCCCATTGCTGAGGATACTGATTGGTATGTAGGGCATTATGGCGGCGCGAACCCGAAATCCCGAACAAACCCGTCGCGTGCTGCTCGAAGCGGCTTTCGCCGAAATCTATCGTTGTGGCTTTCAGGCTGCGAGCCTCGATCGCATCCTCGCCACCACCGGGGTCACGAAAGGGGCGCTCTACCACCACTTTCTGTCAAAGACAGAACTTGGATACGCCGTGATCGACGAGGTTGTCGGCGAGATGATCCACGAGCGCTGGCTGCGGCCACTCGCAGAGGCGGAAAACGCGATTGACGGGATTGCCGATCGGTTGCGGGGCATGAGCGAGGAAGAGATCGCGAAAGCTTGCGAATTCGGCTGTCCCCTCAACAACTTAGCGCAGGAAATGTCGCCGCTCGACGAAGGTTTCCGGGTACGCATCGGGAAGCTATTCGCAGACTGGAGAAACGCTGTTACCGCCGTGCTCGAGCGTGGACGCCGGGCCGGGCAGGTCCGAGCAGATGTTGATCCTGAAAAGACAGCGCTGATGATCGTCGGCGGCATCGAAGGGGGAATCGGGCTGGCAAAAAGTGCCGGTTGCCCTGAGTTGGCCGCGCAAAGCCGCGACGCCATGCTCGATTTCCTGGAAGGCCTGAGACCTGGAGACGGCACGTCGGGACGAGCTGCCGAAGCGGCGATCCACATCGCTAATGGTTCAAGCGTCGGTCCAAACTAGGAGTTTGGGGCAGTTACGCAACACAATTCCAGCGATGAAGCATCCATTGTGGCGCCGGCTCCTTTGGCATCCGGCGGTCGCGCTGATTCCTTTTATTTCGTTCGGAATGCGTCTTGCCGACGGGGTTTGGACGTTCAGAGCGATCGCCGGATCCATCGTCGTCAGCATTTGGTTCTTGCTGGCTGTATGGGACCTCGCAACAAGACACAGCGTTCTGGATTGGCTGTACTCCGACGACTAGCCATCTGGCAGCAGTTAAGGCATTCACTATCAATCACTGGTGACTGATATCGAAGGTTACGGTTCACGGGGTCATAATTAGCTTGATGCATCAATTAGTCGATTTTCCCGCAACTTTTCCCAATGACCCGGGTTTCTCAAGGCGTGGAAGTGTCAGCCGCGGTGGAGCAAGACACCCGATTGATGCTCTAGGTCAAGGAGGGGGACGGAACAAGCTTCGAGGTCTTGCTCGGAAAATATCGGCGGCCGGTGGTGAGTTACCTGAACCGCATGGTCCAAAACCAGTCCATTGCCGAAGAGTTGGCGCAGGAAGTTTTCCTCCGTGTCTACCGGGCGCGGAGCAGCTACGAACCGACGGCGAAGTTCACGACGTGGCTTTTCAAGATCGCAACGCACTTAGCGCTGAATTCGGTAAGGGACAGAAAGCACGAGAAGCTACACAAAAGTCTGTCGGAAACGGTGGAAGACCGCCAACCGCTCGACGTGCCCGATCTTAGGCGTAACCGCGAGCAAGAGCTGGTCGCCGAGACACGTTTACAGCTCGTGCGCGACGCGATCTCGTCGTTGCCTGAGAAGCAGCGTGCGGCCGTCCTTATGCACAAGTACGAAGAGCTGGACTATGCGCAGATTGCGGACGCGCTCGGGTGTTCGGTGTCGGCGGTGAAATCGCTGCTGTTTCGAGCGTATGAGATGCTGCGGTCCAGGCTTGCTCATCTGACCGTTCATCAGAAAACGACGTGCTGCTAGGGATCGTCAACGATGAAGAGGCGGAAGAAAAGAAGAGAGGCGGAAGACGTCGAGGAGTGTCATGACTCGCGAACAAGCGTTGGAAATCATCCTCGATCCGCGAGGGGGTCCCGCCGAGGGCTCCCCCGAGCATCGAGAGCTGCTGGCTTTTCTCGAAAGCTCGCCGGATTGCCTTGAGGTCTACCAACAACAGCAGCAGGTTTGGCAATCGCTGGACCTGTGGGAAGACGTCGAACCCTCGCCTGGTTTCGATCGGCAACTGATCGCGGAGATCGAACGAGACACATCGGACTTGCCGTGGTTTGCCGGCCTGACCCGTCACTGGCGGCCGAGTTTCGCGCTGGGCCTCGCTGCGCTGGTGCTTGTCGCAACAGCCATAACGGGCAGGCAGCCGGGCCTCGAACCCGAGCCGCGCGAAATCGCCGAGGACGTCGAGTACATCGAGGAAATCCACGAGGCGCTTGACGACATGGAGATGCTGGCCGACTTTGACGTCTTGCCGCTAGGAGGCTGAAGGAAGGCGCAACGTCATGAGAATGAGATCCATCGCGACCGGGGCGACCTGGATTCTGGCCGGCTTGCTGCTGCTCGGCGCCACTGCACCGCGCCTCGAGGCACAGGCGGACCGCGCGATTCGCCGGGCCACACGGGAGACGATGCGGAAGAACCAGGGGCGGGGAGGCCCGGGTCGCGGCGTGCTTCCGGGTCGCAAGCGCCCGATCGACCGGCGTCCGGGGGTTGACAAAAGGAATCGCGGACCGGGCCGCGGACCCGGTCTAGTGGAGAGATTGATGCGGATGCCCGCGCCGCAACGGCGCCGATTTCTGCAAAACAATCCGAGGTTCCAACGGCTTCCCGCGCGCGATCGGAGGCGCATACACCAGCGGTTACGAGAGTTCAACCGTATGAACGCCAATCAACGATCGTTGATGCTCGAGCGCTATGATTTGTTCAGCCGGTTGCCTCGCCACAAGCAACAACAGGCGCGCGGGCTCTACAGGGAGTGGCGAGTGATTCCCCAACCGCGGCGTAAGGAGTTGCTGGACGAACTGAAGCACCTGCGCCACGCCTCGCCGGATGCGCGCCGCGAGCGGTTTGCCGGCAAGGATTTCGCGGAGCAGTACAGCGAATCGGAACGCCAACTGCTCAAGGATCTGACTCAGCTGGTGCCGACCCGGCCGAAGGACTGACGTCCTCTGCTCCCGTTCTTCGAAGGTGCGGCTCAACACGGCGGGGATGGCTCGTTGCCACCGAATCCAACCTCCACCAGCCGATTCTCAAGTATCTGTTCGGGTCGAAACATCGCTCGGAATTCCGCCGGGGCGCCGGCCAGCGCCTTGCGAGGGATCAGGCCGATCAACTCGGTACCGACGACTTCGGCTCCTAACTTTCGGGCCTCTTCGCGTATCGCTTCGAAGGTCGCATGGGGCGGTGTCCGCTCGAAGTCGGTGAGGTTTGTCGACACCTGAACGCGGTTGCGGTCGGCAAGCGCCAGGCCCAAAGCCTTTACCGCGGGCAACCCACCGGATGACTCTCGGACTCGCCGCGCGACCTCACGAGCAATCGAAAGATCCTGCGTTGCCAACTCAACGTTGTAAGCAATCAGAAACTTCCGTACCCCGACGTCGGATGCCCCCGCGGTCGGATGCAGGGCGGGACCGCCGACGTCGGGCCGCCTCGCGACATCATCGGGAAGCAGTTCGTTGAGTGTTTCGAAACCGCCCCGGCGCACGTCTTCGAGTCGGCGGCGGTCTTCTCGCCGCGCGGCCAAACCATAGAGATAAGAAGGTACGCCCAACTCGTCCCAAAGGCGCTGGGCGGTTCGTTCCGCCAAGCTCACGCAATCGGGTACCGTCGTCTCTCCGAAAGGCACGAACGGTATGACGTCGATCGCCCCCATGCGGGGATGCACGCCGGCGTGAGAGCGCAAGTCGATACGCTCAACCGCGACCGTCGCCGCCCGAAAGACAGCTTCGCTCACTGCTTCCGGCTCGCCGACAAATGTGAACACGGAGCGATGGTGATCGCCGTCCGCGCTTTGGTCGAGCAGACCCACCTCGTCCACCGAGCGGATCGCCTCCGAAATAACCGAAAGAGTCTCCGCGCGGCGGCCTTCGGAGAAGTTGGGAACGCATTCAACCAGGCGTCTTCGGGGCATCGTCGTCATCGAGATTGCGCCGCGGTCGCAGCCGCGGTGCTCTCGATGATTCTACCGACTCCGTTCCGAGCCGCCCTCGAACAGCCTTGTTTCGGCACCGATACGAGCCAATGCGATAAGCAGAGACCGAGGCGTGCACGGAAGTCCACGCTTGCGAGGGTCTCCTCTCAACCCGTCCGCAAACCCGCGCCAAGCGGAATCAGAGCCCCGAGCGCAAGCGACGGGCCAACTCGCTGTTGCATCTCGGCCGGTCGGATTCTAAAGGCCCGCCAGACCAACGAGCAGACACGACTCGGCGCGCGCAGCGGCGCCGGCCCGGGCTCGAACAGCGACGCGGCTTCACTCTCCCCAAGCGACCTGCTGACACCCTTTGGCTACACTGATAGGGACGCGGCAACCCCATCCCCGGAGCCCCCCCATGCCGGCCGGACTCGAAACCATCATCGAGCAAGGACCTCTATCGGCACTGCGGGCGGTCGTCGAGATTCTCATCCTCAGCTACTTCTTCTACCGCTTCCTCGTCGTGGTTCGGGGCACACGCGCCGAGCCGGTTCTGTTAGGTGTTGCCGTGATCGGCGTCTTCTATCTGCTGACGGGCGTGCTCGGGCTGGAAGGTCTGAACGGAATGATGAGCGCGGCGGGCCCTTACGTCTTCGTCGTTTTGATCATCATTTTTCAACCCGAAATTCGGAATCTGCTGCGGCAAATTACGCTCCAGGTGTTACCCTCCCGACGCCTGAGCGGATTGCGCCGCGACGTCTACGAAGACGTCATCTTCGCCGTAGCGCAGCTCGCACAGACCCGCACCGGCGCATTGATCGTTTTGGAACGCGAGACCGGTCTCAGGACCTTCATCCAAAGCGGAGTGGCACTCGACGCGCGCCTATCCTCCGACTTGCTCGTAAGCCTATTTCAGCGACGCTCTCTGCTGCACGACGGCGCAGCGATCATCCGACGAGAGCGCATCCTCGCCGCCGCGTGCTTTCTTCCGCTAACCACCAACCCGGGCCTGGTAGCCACGCTTGGCAGCCGTCACCGCGCGGCCATCGGAGTCACCGAAGAAAGTGATTGCGTCACAATCGTCGTGAGCGCGATCAACGGCCGTATCTCGCTTGCCGTCAGCGGCCGAATCGAGCTTGACGTGTCGCTTGACCACATCCGCGAGAAACTGAACGTCTATTTCGGCCGCGTTGTCGCGGCTCGCCCCTTGGAACCGTCCGCCGCCCCCGCGGAAGCCGACCCGACTCCACAACCACAGCTTCCCGAAACCGACGCGCCAAGCCCAAGCGAATCTTCCAGTTGAAGCGAAGGTGCGTATGGCGAACTCGGCCGAAGCGTCGTGTCAGCGGGTGTTTTTCTACCGCGATTGCCTAGAATAGGAACTATTCGGCGTGACCGCGACCGGCGCAATGTAATTCGAGGAGAGCCTGATGCCCCGCAAGAGTCATCTCTATCAACACTACAGTTGGCCCCAACTACGTGAAGTCGTGGAGCGGCAGCCGGTCGTCGTTCTCCCAATCGGGTCGGTCGAGGATCACGGTCATCACCTGCCGCTGGACACCGACAACTTTCTCATCTGGAATATCTGCGAGGAAGCGGCCAAGCGTGCTGATGGCGAGATTCTTCTGCTGCCGCTGATTCCCTATGGGTTCGAAACCCACCACATGGATTTCCCCGGCACGATCGACATCGGCATCGAGCATCTGCTCCATTTCGTGACGGACATCACAAAGAGCGTCGCCCATCACGGCTTTCGACGCATTCTCATCGCCGACGGTCACGGCTCAAACATGCCGATCCTCGAGCTGGCGGCCCGACGCACCAACGTAGAAACGGAGTCGGTCTGCGCCTGCTTCATTTGGCCCGCCCTCGCGCTCGAGACCATTCGAGAGGTCCGCGAGTCGGGCCGCGGTGGGATAGCTCACGCGGGCGAGCTCGAGACATCGGTCTACCTTCACCTCGAAGGGGACAAGGTCGAGATGGACAAAGCCCGTAAGGACCTCAATATGCCTGATTCAGCCTTTATGTGGCTCGACTTGGTCGATGGCTCACCGGTGAACCTGATGGAACACTGGTCCAGTTTCAGCAAGAGCGGTGTTCACGGAGACCCGACCTTGGCGAACCCGGAAAAAGGCAAGATCGTTTTCGAAGCCGTTATCGAGCGCTTCCTGGAACTGGTGCGCGAGTTCAAGAATCGGCCTGATCCGGAGAGGACTGACCATCACGCTGAAGAGGCCGGGTGAGGGCGAACCTAAGGGCTGCCGGCGTCTTTGGCGCTAAAACGAATCCCGCTAGAACGAAACCCGCCAAGCGAAACCAAATGAAACGACGTGAATTACTCCAGGGCGTGATGGCCGCGGCGGTAGGCCGTGGATTCATGAGTCATGTGTGTGCTCAGGACGCAGTCGCGACCGACGGATTCGATCGATTTGGCGGCTGGACGGGCAAAAGTTCGAAGCGACAGGCTTCTTCCGAGTGGAGAGGGACGAAAGGTGGTGGCTCGTAACGCCCGAGGGGAATGCGTTTCTGAGCTTCGGGATCAATCACCTACATCAAGACTTGTGGAAGCAGGACTACAACCGCGAGGCATGGAAGAAGCGGCTAGGCCTGAAGGATCTGAACGGTCGCGGATTCACGCCGGCGCTCCGGACCTGGTTCCTGGAGACCTGCCGTCAATACGGCTTCAACACGGTGGGAGTCCACGCCTCGTTATCCGTCGTCAACACCCCGCGGCTGGCCGTGCCTTATGCGGCCGATTCATTTTGTTGATATCCCCCACTGGAAGCCGGAGATACCCGACAGCAATTTCACGGATGTCCTTGCAGAAGAGTTTGCGCAGCACTGCGACCGACTGGCAAAGGAACTTGCCGCTCCCGCAAAGGATGATCCGTTCCTGCTGGGCTATGCCATGACCGACTGTCCGTTGTTCACGGAAGAGGATTGTCGGGAACGGCCCGACGTCATTGGCGGGGCCCGACGGAAGGCCCGAATTGGCTGGCCACGTCGGTTACGAAACCTGCGCGCCGACGCTCCGGGAAAGAAGGCTTACGTTCGGACGATGCAGGATGTCTATCGCGGTAAGATCAGCGACTTCAATGCGACGTACCGCACGCCATTCGATTCGTTCGACGCGCTCGCATCGGCGGCGGACTGGCGACCGCACACCGACCTTTCGAATGGAAACGAGACTCGCGACAATGTCGAGTTTCTGCACCGCGTCGTCGCGAAGTACTACCAAACGGCACGGGATGCGATTCGTCGATATGATTCAAATCATTTGTTCTTCGGCGATAAGATCAATGCCAATACCGACACGCTGGACACCGTGCTGCCGATTACAAGCCGATTCACCGACATCGTGTTCTATCAGATGTATGCAAGATACGAGGTGCAGAAGCCGGGGCTGGATCGTTGGTCAAAGATCGCCGACAAGCCTCTGATTAACGGCGACTCTGCCTTCACGATGATCACGGACAGCATGCCGCGGCCCTACGGCCCCGTGGCCGACAGCCTTCAACAGCGCGCCGAATGGACCGCTGAATTCTTCCGGAAAGCATTTGCACGTCCGGAATTCGTCGGCTGGCACTATTGCGGCTTGATCGACGCCTCGATGCTGGTCCTGCGCAAACAGGACCGCCAACATTCCGGTTTGCTTAACGGCTTCGGTGAGCCGTATCCCCTGCTCAAGCAAGTACTCGAAGCCTGCACAGATGAGATGTATCAGATTGCCACGCACGACCTCTGAGTCGCCTCCGGCAACAACAGACGTGTTGTTCCGCGCACGTGATAACTCGTCCTAAACCTATCTCAGGCTTCCGGCCTAGCCTGGTGCGTCGCCTTCGGCCGGGCGGGGCGCGGCTATTTTGGTGATTCCGCTCGCCGGCGACGCCGACCCCCGGGGCGCTTCGCCCTCTTGCTCATAGGGGTAGTTGATTCCCCGATTGTGCAGCTTCAGCGTGTAGATGCTGTGCGGCAGCCGCCAATGGGAAATGTAGACGCTGGCGACCGTCGCCGCCATCACCGGCAGCATGATGCGATAGTCTCCCGTCATCTCGAATAAGATCAGGATCGACGTCGCAGGCGACTTCGCCGCCGCCGCGAAGAAAGCCGCCGTCCCGACCATGGCATAGGCGCCGGATGTAGCGGTCCAATCTGGAAAGATTTGGTGGACGAGCGCTCCATAGGCCCCGCCCAACATCGCCCCCATATAGAGCGACGGCGCGAAAACCCCGCCGGACCCTCCCGATCCTAACGTCGCCAGATTGCCGCACAGCGCTGCAAAGAACAAGGCAATTAGGAGTTCCAGAGGAAAGCGCGTCCACAGTGCCGACTCCATGGCGGGGAAACCCGAACCGTAGACCTGGGGAAAGAAGCGCAGGATCAATCCGACGATGAGCCCGCCAACCGCGGGCTTCAAGTACTCGGGGAACTTCCAATTGCCGAAGAAATCCTCAGCCCGATAGAGAAGCCGCACATAGCCGACCGCCGCCAACCCCAACACAACGCCCATAAAGAAGTAGAGCGGTAATTCCGCCGAGCTGATCAGATCGTACGGTGGTGCGACGAATGCGGGGTAGTTTCCCAAAAAATGGCGAGCCACGATGCAGGAGCTTAGCGACGTCAGTAAGACCAGAAGAAAGTCCGTATGGATGCGCCCCATCAAGACTTCGAGCGAGAATATTGCCCCGGCGATCGGTGCGTTGAACGTCGCCGCCACTCCGCCCGCCGCACCGCAGGCAACCAAGGTGCGTACGTTCTTGGTCGCCAGCCGAGCCCATTGGCCGATAGTCGAGCCGATCGCTGCACCGATCTGAACCATCGGTCCTTCGCGACCCGCCGTCCCGCCGAACCCGATGGTCATCGACGACGCCATGACTTTCACAGCTACCACTCGCGGACGAATTTTACCCCCGCGCGTCGCCAGGGCCGTCATCACTTCGGGTACCCCGTGGCCCTTGGCCTCCTTGGCGAAACGGTGGATCAGAGGACCTACGCACAATCCCCCGATGGCTGGTAACAGCACCCAACTGGCATCGCCGAAGATGCTGAGCGCCGACGCTATGTCGCCTCTCGCAAAAGCGGCGAGTTCTCGCAAGACATAGATGAATCCGACCGACCCCAAACCGGTCAGCAGCCCAACGATGATAGCGAGAATGATGAGGTAATTCTGTGAAGGCAGAAACGATGATCGAAACCAGATCATCGCCCAGCCCAACGCCGGTGCCAGAGGAACGATACGGCCGCCGAGCCGCCCCATCGCCCGCAGACGCGTCGCCATACGGGACAGCCAGTCCCGAATGATAGGCGGCGTCCGCGGCATTAGGGAGCTTCTACCTCGGCCGGGGAGACAGCAAGCAGCTTAACGCGATCGCCCCGCCTGACTGACAAAGCCAACGACCGATTGCGCTTCTCAAAGGGAGCGAAACTTCTTTCCGGGCTACGCCGACTGACTTGGCGGCCATTGACGGAAAGAATCCAATCATCGAGCCGCAAACCCGACTCCGACGCCGGTGCGTCTTCGATCAGCGCGGTCACGCGCCAGCCTTCGTCCCCGTCCGGCGACCGCGCGGCCCACTCGAGGACCGCGCCCATTTGCACTAAAGACAGTGGCGGCGCCGCGACCGGACGGCAGTCCCGCCCCGGCATAACGGTTCCGCCCGCAATACTCTGACTGCCCCGCCGCACGGTGTAGCGTGTAAGACCACCCGGCGATTGCGCACTGTAGAGGTTATAGAATTGCTCAACGCTTTCGACGCTCTTCCCGGCCCATCGCAGAATGACGTCACCGGCATGGATAGAAGGTGTCGGCTTGAAGGAATCTTCGAGGACCCGCTCCACAAAAACACCATTTCGCAAGCCGAGCAACTTCGCCGCCTCAGGGGGTAGATCAGCGACTTCGATGCTGTAGCAAGGTGGCTGCTGAGCGAGGCGTTGGACCAACCGCGAAACCGCGGGCGCGGAAAGAATGCGGGTCCCTTCGCGCGAACGGACGGCAAGGCCCGCCAGGTTTCCGTCAAGATCAACCACCGCAGCCGTGGCCGGCGCCTCTCCCAACTGGAACGAGACCTCGAAGGACTCGAAATCTCCCTCGCCGACGCCGGTTTTCTCCGCGGAAACCAAAAAACCCGGACTGATCCGCAACCGTTTATCGGCTTCAACGGTAATGGCCGCCAAGAAAGACCCCGGCGGCAGATGCGCCGGGCTGACGAGCGCGAAGGGCGTCTCGGTCGGTTCTGTCAGCTCGAACAGCGCGATCCCCAGCCGAGCGTCCACCGCTACAAGCCGCAAGTCCTCCTCCAGTGCGTCCGGAACCTCGACGCCGTCGTCGGCAACGCTTTCCGGAGCAGGTTCAGGGGTTTCGGGCACGCCGGCCGCATCGTCGGTGGATTCCCGCGCGGCGCGTGCTTCCAGCAGCTGCAATTTCTGGCGGTCGCGGATCAACTCCTCCGCCGCCGTGATCGAAGCCACCGCCAGAGTGGGCGATATGTAGACCGCCGGGATGTGCTTGCTCGAGACTAGGTCGATCTTCGAGCGGGCGCCCTGCGCCAGTTGCAACCAAAAGTCCGATTCGTACGCCAGAATGGTCTTTTCCACGTCGGGCCGGTTGCCGCCGTAAGATGGCGGCGTCACCTCCGATTTGTTCGTGCGCGCCGCTTCCACCGCGGGTCCTCGCTGAAACGCCCCGTGCACCAGTACGCCTGCCACAGCCAGCAGAATCAGCGCCGGAAAGAGCAAACCACGATCGTGCAGTGACCGAACGACCGGAATTTTAAGGACGGAATGCACGGCAGAGGGACCCGAACAGCCAAAATTTTAGGATACCGTGAATCCAGAATCCGAAGGGCCTGAAGCCCTAAAAACAGTTGAAAATATGACGGTTTCGAGAAAACCTTCCGGTTCAGAGCGCCCAAACCGGACCCCCCGGCGCGTCATCATCGATACCGATCCGGGCATCGACGACGCTCTGGCATTGATGTTGGCCTTGCGTTCACCCGCACTGCGGATCGAAGCCATCACAACGGTGGCCGGCAACGTCCCGCTCGATCATTGCGTAACGAATACGTTCCACATCCTGCGTGCCGCCGGCATTGTTGATCCGCCGCCAGTCGCCCGCGGATGCACCGTTCCACTCCGTCGCGAACCTGTTACGGCACTGCACGTTCACGGCCATGATGGGTTGGGAGATATCAGCGCCATCCAAGAGTCGGACGGCAGCTTCCGCTATCCCGTACCTGAGGAAGTAACGGTTGCGGCCCACGCGGCGGACTTGATTGCGGATCTCGTCGGGAGCAACCCCGGCGAAATGATCGTGGTGGCACTCGGACCGCTCACCAATATCGCAACGGCTCTTGAGCGCGCCCCGCAGACTATGAAAAACGTGCGAGAACTCATCGTCATGGGCGGCTCGCTCAACGGAATCGGCAATGTGACACCCGTCGCCGAGTTCAACTTTTTCGCGGATCCCGAAGCAGCGCAAGCGGTGGTGCGATCCGGTTTTCCGGTGACGCTCGTGGGACTGGATGTGACCCACCAAGCGCGGATTCGCCGTGAAACATTTCTGGAACACGCCGAGCGCTCACAAGCTCAAGGCGCACGCTTCCTGAGCGATGTCAGCAAGCAGTACTTCGATTTCGCGGAAAGCCACGGAAAGAATGAATGCTTCCTGCACGATCCGCTTGCTATCGGCGTGGCGATCGACCCGACTTTCATTCGGACCGAGAGTTTTGCGGCCGATGTCGAGACCGGCGGCAGCCTCACCGCCGGTATGCTCGTTGCCGACCGTCGAGACATCCTGCGCCAAGAGGATCACAATATTGAGGGCGCTGTCGAAGTCGACGCGGATCGCTTTGTGGAATTTTTCCTGGACGGTTTGTTCGGGTAGCAAACGGGCGTCCGAGATCGCCTAACTGTCTGCGGGCACTTCGTGTCCGCGAAGGTTCTTTCGATTCGTCGGGGCTTCATCGCATACCGCTCTCTTACGGCCGCGGCTCGGTTTGGCTACCACTTGCCGTGCTTGTAGCGCTCGTGCCACCCGACTCCTTGCCAGGTCCTGATCTTAAGCGGGTGCACGAACAGCAACCAGCGCGGTTCGCCCAACGTCGGCTCCAGGTAATCCGGCCCGCGTTCCCCCAAATAGCGCAGGGCCATACGTCGCCCTATTTCGACCCAGCGGCCGCCGACATTCGGCTCCTCAAGAACCTCCGCGCGGCCCTTGACGAGCACGCGGCGATTGAAACGCGTCGTGTCATCGATGCACAGCGACACCCGCGGGTCGCGCCGAATATGCCGCGCCCAGGCCGATCGCGCTCGCGGAATGATGTAGAACCCGCCGTCACTATATTCAAACCAGCACGGGACCACATAGGGCCAGCCGTCCTCTTCAAGACATCCGATCCGGCAGAACACATCCCCCGCCAAGAATTCCGCCATTTCGTCTTCGTCGAGTTTCCCGACCTTGCCGCGCCAACTTTGATCTTCCGCCATGCACACATCGTAGCGTTGAAGAGGTTCAGAGCCCTTCAGGCCACAGCGAAACACAAAAACGGACTACCATCGTCAACCCCCCCGTAGACCTGCGTGAAAGCTCCCAGCCCCCCGTAGCGCAGGTCTAGGCGCGCTTTTCGCCAGACCTGCGTCAAAGCGAGGCAATGCGATAAGCAGCGACCGAGGCGTGGACGGAAGTCCGCGCCAGTGCGGGTCTCTTCGCCCCCCCTCGCTACGCAACTTGCGGCGGTGCATACATCCATCTTGAGGTCGCGCGACACGTAGGTTTGCCTGTCTCGTGATGTCGTCGGGATAATGGGTCGTTGGGCTTGGGGTGCGTTCCGGCTTGAGTCGAGCGCGTCCTAGGAGCGTCCGTTGACTACGAAGAACCTGTTTGAGACAACTCGCGACGGTTTCGGGAACATCGATCTCGATGCGGACATCAAGGAATCGGCTCTCGGCCATTTGGAGGAGTGGCTGGAAGGCGACAAGTTCGCCGGTCTGATGGAAAAGGGCACCGGCAACTACCTTCCGCTGCTCGAATGGATGGTCTCGGAAGGCCGTTTCGACCTCTTGCTCGACAGTTTCTATCAGGTCATGCCGTTCGGAACCGGGGGCAGGCGCGGGCCGGTCGGGATTGGACCGAATCGCATCAACCCCTACACAATGGCATCGTCGGTACAAGGGCACGTCGAGTATTTGCGTGATCTAGTACCCGACGAAGATCAGTTCGAGGTCTTTGTCGCCTACGATGTTCGCGAATACAACGATCTCAGGGGCCTCTACCCGCGCGACCCGCCGAATCCGCTGCTGGGCTTCACGTCGAAGGATTTCGCCCACATCGCGGCGTCGGTCTACTGCGCGGCCGGAGTGCGGGTCTACATGGTTCCCGACGAGCCGCGTGACTATATCTCAACGCCCGAGCTGTCGTTCTTCATTCGTCTTATGGGCGCACACGGCGGGCTGAATGTCAGCGCCTCGCACAACCACCCGGACGACAACGGCGGAAAATTCTACAACGCTCAGGGGGGCCAGGAAATCCCGCCCAACGACGAGCGCATGGTGCGGATCGTCGAGAAGATTACCGAAGTTGACAACATTCCCTATGCCGAAGCTCTCCGGTCGGGGTTGATACAACCCATCACCGAGGCGTTTCGCCGCGCCTACGTCAATCTCAATCTCGAACTACGGCTGCGATCGGACCCGGGCCCGGCGAAGATCGTCTTCACGCCGCTGCACGGCACGGGACGCAACACGGTGGGCCGCTGCCTGCAAGAGGCCGGTTTCGAGGAGGGGAAGCAGTTCTTTACCGTCGAGGAGCAGCGCGAGTATCGCGGCGACTTCGCCCACGTCCGGTTCCGCACGCCCAATCCCGAAGTCCCCGAGTCGCTCGAACCCGCCATGGCCTTGGCTCGGGAAACAGGCGCCGACCTAGCGCTGGGAACCGATCCGGACGCCGATCGCATCGGAGCGGCTGTAAGAAACGGCGACGACATGGTCTTCGTCAACGGCAACGAGTTGGCCGTGATTCTCACGCGCTATCGGCTGGACTCGTTAAAGCGCGCGGGACGCCTTCCCGAACGCGCGGTCGTGATCAAGACGGAAGTTACCACGGAGTTGATGGCGCGTATCGCCCGCGACTTCGGGGCCCAGGTGATCGGCGATTTGCTCGTCGGTTTCAAGTATGTGGGCGACATTCTGCATCACCTGCAACTCAAGGGTCGCTTCCGGCATGTCGAGGCAATGGAAGACGATTTCGTCATTGCCGCCGAGGAAAGTCACGGCTTGCTGCTGACGCCGCATATTCGCGACAAAGACGCCGCCGGGGCGGCGGTGGTGCTGGCCGAGCTGACCTCCGATCTCAAGGAGCAAGGCCGCACTTTGTACGACTATCTGGTGGAGACCTACAAGTGCTACGGCTATTACCGCAATTCCTTGCGCTCGACCATCATGCAAGGCGCCGCGGGGACGGCCGCGATGCGTTCCATCCAGAACGAAATACGGACAAACCCGCCGAGCGAAATCGGCGGCCTCGCGGTGGTCTCGGTACGCGACTACTGGGATGAGAAGACGTTCGGGCCGTTCTTGTCGGAGACCGATCGCAGTTCGCGCAATCTGATCAGCTTGACGTTCGAAGGCGGTTTGCGGGCCATCGTTCGGCCGTCGGGTACCGAACCGAAAAACAAGGTCTATATCGAAAAGGGGTCCGAGCCGGTCGGCATGGAGGCTTCAGACGAAGAGTTCGAGAGCGTGCGCCGGCAGGTGGATCAAGACGTAGTAAACTTTTCAAACGCCTTCATGAGATCGATGTTGGCGCTGATCGACGTTTCATTGCCGGATTACGCAATGCAGATCTCCGACTTGGTGTCGCTCGAAAACAAGCGCAGGTTCGTCGACTCGTTCATCCCCGGTTTCGAGGAGCGAACCCGCGCTGTACGCGCCAGTGAACTGGACAGGAAAGCATGCCACGACTGGATCGATGAGGAGTTGGACGGGTACGGCCCTGACGCGAGGCTTCTGGTGGCGCGCGGTTTTCGCGCTTATCTGGAGTCGGCGGGAGCGGGCGAGAGGATTCGGGAGATACAGCACGAGATCTTTTTCGGAGCCGGTTAGCAGCGCGGGAGTAACGGAGTGACGCGAGGGTGTCGCGGGTATTGCATGGGCGCGCCATAAATGTGGGACGCCCCTATCGCAATACGAGCGACAGAAAGAGAGGCGTGGACGGAAGTCCACGCTCAGCCCGGTTCACCGGGCCTGGTAGCAAATAGGCCGGCCCTTTAGGACCGGTATGGGCGGTGCCACCGGCAATCAGGTTCCCCTTGAGGCTTTGGCCATGGCCGAGCCAAGGGGAAATTTCAGACAGCGTGGACGGAAGTCCACGCTCAGCCCGGTTCACCGGGCCTGGTAGCAAATAGGCCGGCCCTTTAGGACCGGTATGGGCGGTGCCACCGGCAATCAGGTTCCCCTTGAGGCTTTGGCCATGGCCGAGCCAAGGGGAAATTTCAGACAGGGAGCGATCGAGCCCGGCCCATCGGTTCTCCCATGTCTCGCCGCGCGGCGCCCATGCGGCAACGATGTGTCGCAGACCCGTATCGCGGATAGAGCGTATCTCGGGCACGTCGGCCGGCAGCGACGGATATCCTCCACTCCGGCCGCGCTGAAGGCCGCAGGTTTCTTCGAACCCTGCGCTACGCTTCCGCGGCCCTGCTGCACCGAGACGTCCTAAGCGGAGGTCATCGGGGTGCTCAGCAATCGCCGGGATGTCAACCGTGTCGACCGTAGTGTCGTTTATTGCTGGGTGAGTAATTTTCGCAACCGGGCATCGTCAAAGCGATGACGAAATGCCTCGCGACCATCGACCACAACGACCGGGATGTCGTGACCGTAGCGAACTCGCAAGGCGGGCTCGGTTTCGATATTGACCTCATCGACGGAAAATCCGAGTTCGCCAGCGAGTGAGTTAAGCTGCCTTTTCACTTCGTCGCAAAGCCGGCAGCCGGGCCGTGTGTAAAGCACTGCTCGGTGCATCACGCGTGATCGTAGATTCGGCGATGGCGGCGCCGTCGTGGCCGCAACAAGATCAAGCCGGCTCCGGCAACGAAGCCTCCGATATGAGCCCACCAGGCAACCCCGCCGCCGGAGGCTTCGCCTATCGTCATTGCGCCGCTCAGAAACTGGATGCCGAACCAGTAAAGCAACAACACAAAGGCCGGCAGCTCGACCGTCGTAAAGATGATAAACAGCGGAATCAGCGTCACGACGCGCGCCATCGGGAAGCGAATCATGTACGCGCCCATCACGCCCGCAATCGCACCGCTGGCCCCCACCACGGGCACAGTCGAGGCCGGGTTGCTCCACAGATGAGCAACCGAAGCGAGCAAGCCGCATGCAATGTAGAAAACGAGGTAAAGTCCGTGCCCCAACTCGTCCTCGATGTTGTCGCCAAAGACCCACAAGAACCACATATTGCCGATGAGATGCATCCACCCGCCGTGTAGGAAGATGGACGTGAACAAAGGCCCGGTGCCGAGAAGCAGCGAATAGTCTCCCGAAATCGCGGCTCCTACCTTGGCCGGCACCGCACCGAACGCCATGATGAACGCCTGCGCTGCCTGCGGCGACGCGGAGCTCAGCGAGAATTGATAGAGGAAGATCGCGGAATTAACGATGATCAGCCCAAGCGTAACGCCCGGGAAACTCCAACGCGGGGTGTGATCGCGCAGTGGAAACATAGCAGTCGTCGAGCACGCGGTTCATTGACCGTCGGCTCGCGCTCGAAGCAGCTTCTCTACAGACGTTTCGCGACGTCAGCGAATTCAGCGTTTACCCGCCGTTCTCCGCTTCGAATCAGGCGCTCGGCTTCCGCGCGGGTGCCGATTCTGCCTCTCGCCCCGAGTGCCTTGCAATTGATCGCCGCCATGGCGTTCGAGAATTCCAGCAGGCGGTCCATCGAGTAGCCTTCGAGCAGAGCGTAGCAGAAAGCCCCGTGAAAAACGTCGCCCGCCCCGGTCGTGTCAACGCAGTTGACGACAAACGCCGGCGAATAATGAAACCCTTCGTCGTCAAGCGCCATACAGCCGTCGGCGCCGAGCGTCATGGCCGCTACGTGCATCTTATACTCGCCGCGAATTCTTCGTAGTGCTTCTAGTGGGTCTTGCTCGCGGGTCCAATTGGTCGGAAACTCGGTGCTTGCTACCAGGTAATCGATCTCGGGTAGCACGCGGTCGAAGCCCGGGTAGATGGTGTCGACATCGACGGTGACGGGAATACCGGCCTGTTTCGCGATGCGCGCGGCGCGTTCGACGGCTTGTGTGTCATGGCCGTCGATATGGAGCATTCGCGCGCAAGTGATCTGCTCGGGCGTGATCTGGTCCGGGTCGATGCGCAGGCAGTCATCGCGGTGCCAGAAAATCGTCCGCTCTCCGGTGGCTTGGTCGATGATGATGTACGCCGATTGGTTGGCGCAGCCTTCGCGGACCTGGACATGCTCGATGTCCACGCCGCTTTCCCGCAAGCTGGCCAGTTGGATCTTGCCGCGCTCGTCGTCGCCGACCGAGCCGATGTATTTCGATCGCAGGCCGAGCCTTTGACACGTCACTACCGCGCTGGCCACCTGGCCGCCGACGCTGACCATTTCGTCGGTGAACGGCGCCTTGCCGCCAAAGCGTGGAACGCGTGAAACGAGGATCACTGTGTCGGTCGCGTTAAGACCAACGCCGACTACGTCAAAGGTCGCCTGCATCGAGAATTCTCTTAGCTTAACAAGGGGTGCTGAGAGCACAGGTTGGCGGCGGAAACAATGGCCGTTCCGCACCGCCGTTGAAGGGCGGACGCGTGGCCGACGGCGTTCACTTGTCGCTGTCGGCCGGTCTCGATGCCAGTTGCCGAAGCGATTCCGTGTACGGTTCGCGGGCCACGCCGCGTTCGGTAATGATGGCGCTGACGTAACGATTAGGCGTGACGTCGAAAGCAGGATTCAGGACCGCCGTATCCGGCGGAGCGATCTGGTGGCCGCCTACTTGGGTGACCTCGGCGGCATCGCGCTCCTCGATCGGAATTTCCTCGCCCGAAGCCAAGCTCAGGTCCAGCGTGGAGATCGGAGCGGCGACATAGAAGGGTACGTCGTTCTCTTTCGCCAGCACGGCCACCGTATACGTCCCGATCTTATTGGCCACGTCTCCGTTTCCGGCGATACGGTCGGCCCCGACGACGATCGCGCCGACACTGCCGCCGTGCAAGACATGCCCGGCCATATTGTCCGTGAGCAACGTGACGGGGATGTTGTCTTGCTGGAGTTCCCAGACGGTGAGCCGGGCTCCCTGCATGAAAGGACGCGTTTCATTGGCGAGCACTGCGACCGGGTTGCCGCCTTCAACCGCCGCGCGAATGACGCCCAGCGCCGTTCCATACCCCGCCGTGGCGAGCGCCCCGGCGTTGCAGTGGGTCATCACGGTGGCTTCAGCGGGTAGCAATACCGCGCCATGGCGGCCGATCGCCTTATTGATTTCAATGTCTTCGGCGTGCATCCGCCGCGCTTCATCGACAAGCCGATCGCGGATCGCCTGCGCGGCGGCACCCTTTTCCCGCAGCTCGCCGTAGAGGTTTTTCATCCGCTCGATGGCCCAAAAAAGGTTGACCGCGGTGGGACGCGTAGCAGCGAGGGTCTCGCAGATCGTTTCCATCGATTGATCGAGGGATTGATCGAGCTGCTCCGGAACGACCGTCGCGTCGGCCTGGTCCACGGCGTCGCAGACGCCCCGTGCAACGCCCATGGCCGCTGCGACGCCTATCGCCGGAGCCCCGCGGATGACCATATTGCGGATCGCGTCCGCGGTCTCCTGATAGTCGCGGCAAGTGAGGTAGACCTCTTCGGCCGGCAGCTTGGTCTGATCAATCATGACCACGCCTTCGGTAGTCCATTCGATGGTTTTGATCATCAGAAGATGAGTTTACGGGATCGGCGGGCGGGACGGCGCTTGCGTCGTTCGGCGGGCCGCGAAAGCCGCCTCAAAGGCCTTCAAGTATAATGTGGTTTGCTGAAATCCGGTCTGAAGATTCGCTCCACAACCGTTCTCTGCGTTCGACGAAACGGCAAGGTGATTTTGGCCGGGGACGGCCAAGTCACCCAGGGGGCCGAGGTACTAAAATCGACGGCCCGCAAGGTGCGCCGCCTCCATAGCGACAAGATCCTGGCGGGTTTCGCGGGTTCGACCGCCGACGCGCTTTCGCTCTTTTCCCGTTTCGAAGACAAGCTGCAAGAGCACCAGGGCAACCTCGAGCGCTCCGCGGTGGAGTTGGCGCGCGACTGGCGCACTGACAAAATGCTGCGGCACCTGGAAGCCCTCCTGCTTGTCGCCGATGATGACAATACTCTACTGGTCAGCGGAACCGGCGACGTGATCGAGCCCGATGACGATGTCGCGGCGGTCGGCTCGGGAGGTCCTTTCGCCGTTGCCGCCGCCACGGCCTTGCTCGCCCATACCGAGATGAGCGCCCATGATGTCGCGATCGAGGCCATGAAGATCGCCGCGCGCATCTGCATCTACACCAACACGAACATCACGGTTGAGGAATTGGGATAACTCCGCCCCATGGTCATCTACCTTCCCGGCAACAGCGCCAATGACATGCCGGCGCTTGATGAGTTGACGCCGCGGCAAATCGTCGACGAACTCGACAAGTACGTGGTGGGCCAAAAAGAGGCCAAGCGCGCCGTGGCCATCGCGTTGCGCAACCGCGTCCGGCGCCAGAAACTCGAACCCGACATGGCCGAGGAGGTCATGCCGAAGAACATCCTGATGATCGGGCCGACCGGCGTCGGGAAGACCGAAGTCGCCCGCCGGTTGGCGCGGCTGGCGAGCTCCCCTTTCCTCAAGGTCGAGGCGTCGAAATTCACGGAAGTGGGTTATGTCGGCCGCGACGTCGATTCGATGATTCGCGACTTGACCGAAGTCTCGATCGAAATGATCCGCGAGGAGAAGCTGCAACTGGTCGGCGAGCGCGCTGAGGCCAACGCCGAGGAACGCATGCTCGATCTGCTGATGCCGCCGCAGGAGGAGGAGGAAGGCAAGGACAGCATCGAGAAGACCCGCGAGAAGTTGCGCCGTTCCCTGCGCGAAGGCAAGCTCGATGAGCGCATGGTCGACATCGAAGTGCGCGAGAAATCGATGCCCGTCGAAATCGTCACCAGCACCGGGACCGAGGAGATGGACATCAATCTCCGCGACATGTTGCCCGGCCTATTCGGCGGCAAGGGCCGCCGCCGCAAGATGCGCGTCATCGAAGGCCTCGAGTACCTCACGCAAGAGGAAGAGCAGAAACTCATCGATATGGACCAAGTCACGCGCCAAGCCCTCGAGCGCGTCGAGCAATCCGCCATCATCTTCCTGGACGAAATGGACAAGATCGCGGGGCGCGAGGGAGGCCGTGGCCCTGACGTCAGCCGCGAAGGCGTGCAGCGCGACATCCTACCCATCGTCGAAGGTACCACCGTCAACACGCGTTACGGGATGGTGCGCACCGACCATATTCTCTTCATCGGCGCCGGCGCGTTTCACGTCTCGAAACCGAGCGACTTGATCCCCGAGCTGCAAGGCCGCTTCCCGATCCGCGTGGAGTTGACCACGCTGTCGACCGCGGATTTCGTGCGCATCTTGACGGAGCCGAAGAACGCACTGATCAAGCAATACACCGCCTTGATGGAAACCGAGGGCATCCGCCTCAAGTTCAAGAAAGACGCCGTGGAAGCCATCGCCCAGGCGGCATCACGGGTCAACGAGAGCACCCAGAACATCGGCGCTCGGCGGCTGCACACGATCATGGAAAAGCTGCTGGATGAGCTGTCGTTCGACGCGCCCGATCTCAAGAAGAAGAACATCACGATCGACGCGGCCTATGTCGACGACAAGTTGGCTGACATCGTCAAGGACCAGGACCTCAGTCGGTATATTCTCTAACCGTTGCTGCGCTTCGCCGTGCCTCCGCTGCTCCGTCTGCCGACGTTGTTCCCATGCAGGGATGACGGGCGTGGCGATGCGGACCGCAATCCGGGTCCGCGTCGTCGAGCGGCGCGGCGCTTCACTTCGCGGTTCGCGGTCCCGGGTTCCCTCGCTGCATTGGCGTGGCTTTCTTGCGGATCAATCAGCGAGCCGCTCCCCCCTCTGCTCCACATCCCCGAGCGAGCGGAAGCCTTGACGGCGCTGCAGACGACAGAGGGTATCGTCCTGGAGTGGACCCCGCCTGGTCGCACGACGGAGGCGATGCCCCTGCGGCACTCGCTGAGATTCGCGATCCATCAACTCGTCCTGGACCGGCCGGGCGAGAATATTTCGGCGGAGCGCTTCGAGCGAGAGAGCCGCGAGGTTGCCTCTCTCGAGGGCCCGGAGCCGGCGGACCCCGCCGCCGGCGATCGGCTCCGCATCACGCTGGAGCTGCCCCCGCCGGACGAGACGAGCTTCGCTTACGGCGTTCGCGCGCTCGGCCGCCGTGGCCGCTCAATGGGCTTGTCCAACCTCGCGGTCATCGAAGTGGTCGAAGGCCCCGGTGAACCCGGCCGACCGACTCTGACGTCGAAGCCCAAAGGCATTCTCGTCGAATGGGGTGCGGCCGAACGAGCCACTTCCTATCGCGTGCTGCGTGGCTCGGACCCGGCCGTGGAGCTGACCCGCATTGGCACCGCCGACAAGACGCAATTTTTCGACACACAGTTCGCTTGGGACAAGAACTACGTCTATCGCGTCAGGAGCCTTCGCCGAACCTTCACGGGGGCCGCCGAAGGGCCGCTAAGCGCCCGCGCGCAGATCGTCACCGAGGATGTCTTTCCGCCCATCCCACCCAGAGAACTCCGCGCCGTAACGACGGAAACGAGCGTCGAACTCGCTTGGCAGCCGAACGAGGAATCGGATCTAGCGGGCTACCACCTCTACCGTGCGGAAGGAACCGGCGAACTTCTGGCCGAAACCGGAAAACTCTTGACGACTCCCGCGGCGACAAACCGCGCGGTCGAACGTGGCCGCGCCTACCGTTACGCCGTCACGGCAATCGACCAAAAAGGCAACGAAAGCGCGCTCTCGGAGCCCCTCACTGTCGAGGTTCCCTAGCAGTCCCTGGCAAGAGCGTAGCGCAGGGTTCGAAGAAATCTGTCGCTTTTACTCCAACGAAATAATCCCTCGATTCGACGCGCGATCCCCCACCGTGATCACTAACTCGTAATCCCCCGGAGCCAGGCTCGCGGGAACTTCCAAATTCGCTTGGACCAGCCCGACATACCCGGGGGCCAAGACGATGGCCGAAATCCGTGCCTCAACGCCGCCGATGGTCGCGCGGGCGTCCGCGATGGGTCGACTGAGCGGGGAGACAGGAGCCGCCATGCCCGTCGGCAGGGGAGGGTCTACTTCTCCGACTCCGGTCAAGAAAGCCGAGACAATGCCGCCGCTTTGGGCCGGCGCCGCGGCGGTATTCAATACGCCGTCTTGATTCAACACTACGGCGCGGTCGACCTCGAAAACAAACAACCCAGGGCCGGTCGATAGAATCGCGACCTCCTCGGGTGCACTCGTTCCTTCATCATTTTCGACAACGACCCGAACTACGTCGTAACCGGCCGTAGCAAAGGGCATTTGAAAATTCGCTTGCTTGGGCCCTACGAAAAGCAGCGGCGCCAACTCGATCAATCCGCCGCTCACGCTCTCAACTCGAACGGTGACACCCAGGGCCTCGCGCAGCAGGCTGGTGGTCCCCTCCAAGAAAGCGGCCTCCTGCTCGGCCGGGGCAATATTCTCTCCGAACAGCGACGCGAGTCCGCCGGGTGAGAGCGGCAGCCCCTCGCTGACGGCGTGAACCACGCCTTGTTGAGTGATGCGCGGACGCGTCCGTGACTCCGCCAACACCAAAATCACACGCACCGTAGCCCGCGGTACGCCGAACTCCGATTCACGGATATCCACTTCCGCTTCGTGCACGCCCTCAAGCAATCCCGAGGCATCGATCTCCAATCCAACCTGCGAGGGTGTCGTGCCGATTTCAGGCGACACACTGAGCCATTCGGCGGATTCGGGCCGAACCAGTGCTTCCCAATTCACCGCCGTGCTGGTACCCGCAATCGCGATAGGCGGAGCGGTAACGATGGCATCTCCCTCCGCTCCGTGAACAATGAGGACCTCCGGGTCGAGGAACAACGCTCGTCCCGACGGAGCGACGTATTCGGTCCGCAAGTAAAAGTTGTCAATCCCGTTCACTTCGGGATCTTTCGCCAGGTCACCGCTAATCTCAATGCGAGCAAGGTTTTGCAGAACTTGCGAGAAGGTATTGTCCCCCTCCATCCGCAGAAAATGGTTTTCGGCCAGGGGAAAGCGATACTGCTGCCATATCTCCCGCGGACGCTGCCCGGACCAGCGGAAAACCGTACCCAAACCGATCAGATAAACCTTCACTCCCTCGCGCGGAAACTCACCCTCGATCTGTCGGTAGCGAAACTCGAACCAGGGCCGATCGAGCCCCGTGAGATCGCCTAAGAACTTGGCCGGAACCACAAACGCATCATCGCCTCGATCTCCCGTTCCGCTGTCAACGAGCTTGAGAAATGTCTCGGATTCATGGCCCGGCCCGTCGAGAACCAACCCGGAGTCCAGCGCCCCCACGCTTGCCCCCTCCACGCCCACCGCGGGGTAGTTGCGGCTCCAGCCGTCGAAGCCAAACTCGAAAGTGGACGAAAGCAGCGCATCCGGCGACCCGGAAGGCGGCTCCGGCGGATCGCCGCTAAACGAGAAGTTGTCGAGGTCGGCGGTTTCCGGCGCGGGAGTTTGGTCGCCACTCAATTCAATGCGGCGTAGATCGGCCAGCACTTCCTGGAAATCATCGTCACCGGAGTCGCGTTCCCACTGCGACTCCTCGAGTTCAACGACGTAGTGCTCCCATGCGCCGTTCGGCGGAAGCTCGTCGGCGATCCAGTGGTACGCTCCGCCGGTGCTGACAAGCCGCATCGAGATGGGCAGCACCGCGCCCGTGCCGCTCGTATGGCGGTAATCGAATTCGAAGCGAGCATTCGAGAACTGCGAGAAGTCGCCGACGAACTTGTCGGGGGTCACAAAGAAATCGCGCAGAGACCCTCCCCCCTCGAACAAACGCAGAAAACCGCCCGGATCGGCTATGGGTTGCGCGCCGAACTCGCCCAGGGTGGAATGGAACAGATCCGAAACGGGGTAGTTTCGTCTCCAGCCTTCGTCTCCCAACGGGCCGAAAGTGGAAATGATGAAGGTCGAGCGCGTCGGGCCGATTTCGGTTGTCGCTGTGATTATCCCCCTGATCTCCACGTCGAGCGTCTTGACAAGGAGTGCGATGTGATAGATGCCGGTCTGCAGCGGCGGGTCTGACGCGGCATCCGCCTCGATCGTCTCGATGCCGCTCGCCGGAGTCTCGCTCGCGTAATCCGCAACGACCGTGTCTCCCTGTTGCTCGGGAGGGAGTGCAAAACGCACGAATAGGTCTAAGTCATCGGACGGATTATCGGTTTCGATCTCGACGGTCAGCTTCTCGCTGCCGGGCAGAGCAGTGAACGTCAGATCACCGAGAAGGACCTCTTCGGATTGGGCTTCGATGGTGAACTGGTGTCCTACTCCCGAGTAGAGCTCGGAAGCGGTCAGAACGAGCGGCGCACTCATCGCGAGCGCGCCGGCTAGTAGGACGACGAGCGTCGACCCATATCGCACAGGATCCCCCGTATCGGTTTGCCCCTACAGTAACACGACCCCGCGAAATCGGAGGCGTCAGCTCTGTGGTTTTACGCACGGGGCTCGAACGGTTTGGCTCTAGGGAGGCCGAAAAGGGGACGGGGCCCTAGGGCTGCGTGTGTTTGACCAGGTTCAGCATCACCAAATCGGCCGGCCGGAACCTCATCTTGGTGATGGTGGGGATGGATTCCATCTCGTCGAGCACGTGATGGGAGAGCAGCGCCCGCAACTCGTCCGCGCTGACTTCAAGTACGCGAGCCGCTTCCTCGACCGTGTACTCGTTCTTTCCCGGCGCCAAACGAAGCGCTAATGAGGCTGTTTCCGTCATGCTCGTTGTTGAATCCGAACACGATTGTATGATGTCGGCGCTCCGCCGACCCATCCGCGAAAGCGCCTATTTCGTAGGGCGTGATACCCGATTTTCGCTAGGGTCCGCCACTATGGCCGGTGATACACCGGGAGTCGGGAAACGTACCTATCGTGTCCGAACTCCGTACCGCGGCAGGTTGAGATGGGAGAGTTGGAAGCGATCCCGGCTTTTTCGTAGGGTGGGCCCTGCGAACACCGTCGGACAAGCTCCTGAGATGGTGCCGGAATTCACCCGAGCAAGGTACCACTACTCGAATAGGAATCTCCACGTAAGCACGACTAAGGTGTGGGTTACCGCCGCCGCCGGCACACTCCCCCGCGCCGCGTAGGCGCGACCATAGAACCACCCGGCGACCGCCGCGACGGTCGCATATTCCCAGTTCGGAAACCCACGCCGTCCCAGGTGAGCGGCGCCGAACAGCACGGAGGTAATCAATTGTGCCGCCCAAGGAGAGATTCGCCGTCGTCCCAGCAAGTTCTGGATCAAACCCCGAAAGTAAAGCTCTTCCCCAAGGCCTATGACCAAATAGATCCCCACCATATTGCCGACGAGCACAAAGGCATATGTCCAATGGTCTATGGGCGCGGGGCTCCACCGGACGAATCCCGTTGCCAGCCCAAGGGGTACCCCGATGGGCAGAAACAACAAGTAATTCTTGACCCCTGTCTCTAGGTCGAGACGCGACAGCCTGAAACGGAATCCCGTACCGGACACTTTTCGAATCGAGAGAAACACAATCGCGCCCAGCGGCACCAGCATGATCTTGCCCAGCGCGTCAAGCCTTTCAATCTCGGGATGAGGACTTGCGTAGATGTCGCGAAACAGCGTACTCAGCCCGCTGACCATCGGGAAAGCCAACGCCGCCAACACCATGGCGTCGGCGAGGCGGAGGCCTTCCTCTCGAGGGCGCGCGAACAAGAACAATCCCGCGATCAAGCCGCACAGCAACGCTAACTTACCTGCGGCGAAAACGGAAAAAACGCCCGTTGGAATCGAGTAGATCAAATAGGGCGCCACCGACGCCGCCCACGCCATCGAGGCGATCTGCCTTTCGGAAAAACGTTCTTCCAGCCGCGCCCTTGCGCTGGGAAAACCCGGAACCAGATAAACTGAGGCTTCCAAGAGAAAAGCGGCCGCGACGGGGACGGCTACCGAGGCCGGAATCTCATGTCGAACGACGTACACCGCCGCGGCGGCGATGAGGCTCGTGTTAAGCAACAGCAGCGTGAGACCGAATCCGCGCAGAGAGGCTCGGCCGGATGGATGAGCGGTCGCCGGCACCTAACCATGTTACTTAACACGGGCTTTTCTTAACCGGCCCACGTGAGACGAACGCTCCTCGCCGTGCTTCAAACGCTGCCTGCAATCTAAGATCCATGGTCGGCCCGCGCATTCTCCCAGCCGTCTTTGCCGTCGGATCCGTCCTATCGGCCCAACCGGAACCTCCGCGCGGCCTGCTCCGCCAAATCGCCGCCAACGGAAGCCGCTTCCAACAAGAGTTTCAAAACTACACCTACACCCAGCGGTTCTCCTTCAGCGAGATGGGCCGGCGAGGCATGCCGGTGGGTTTCTACCGGGAGGTTCGGGAGATTTTTTTCACTCCGGAAGGAAAGCGGAGTGAACGTTTCGTCGGACGTCCTGTCGAAAACCTGAAGCGCATGCGCTTGACTGAGGAGGACTTTCGCGATCTTCGGGAGGTCCAGCCGTTCGCGCTCAATCAAGACAACCTGTGGATGTACCGCCTCAAGTACAAGGGCGTCGAAGACCTCGCCGGGAAGTCATGCTACGTCTACCGTCTCCAACCCAAGCAAGTTCTCGAAGGTCAACGGCTTCTGGACGGCTTGATTTGGGTCAGCCGCGAGGAGCAACAATTGGTCCAGGCGAGCGGCAAGCCGGTCCCACAAATCTACCGGCACGGCGTCGAAAACCTCTTTCCCACCTTCATCACCATCTACGCTCCGGTGGACGGCGAGTTCTGGTTTCCAGTGAGAACCGAAGCCGACGACTTCCTCCCGTTCAAGACCGGGGCGCAAGCCGTCCGCTATTCGATCGTCTACGAGAACTACCGTCGATTCACTGTCGAATCGACCATCGAATTCGCCCAAGACGAAAAACGTGTCGAGCCCTAGCCTTCGCCGGCAAGACTGTGTCGGGCAAGAAAGGGCGATGCCGGCCGATTCTTGCTCCTCGAACCGATTTGGTTTGGCCGCCGCCGAGCCGCGAAAGTCAGTGGCCCCTCCGAAATAGCCCCGCGTTCTCCTCGATCCCGAAACCCCCGACGTGGCGCACGCACTCTTGCGTGCCCGTGTCGCCACTCTTGGCGACATGTCTTTTCCAACCCCCTCCCGAACGCGATGGGCCATTTCGGACTCGCAACATGCCGTACCGCGAACTACGTTGCGTCTTTCCGACGCGACTTCCGTCTATCTACATGAAAGGCGGCGTGCAAAACAGAAACGCCTGCCAAGGAGGATCGACACATGAAAGAGAATCACACTTCCGCCGTTGATTTCCCCGGCTCATCCCGCGTTCATATGGGATTGGCTGTCCACGATCTGGAGCGCTCCAAGCGTTTTTATGAAACGCTGTTCGGCCAGGCTCCGACAAAGGAGCAGCCCGGCTACGCGAAGTTCGAGCCGAGCGACCCGTCGGTGAACCTAAGCCTGAACCAGACCGCGCCTGGCCCGGCATCCAAGGCATTGCCCGCCCACTACGGCATCCAAGTAAAGTCATCGGCCGCCGTAGCGGAAGCAACCCAACGCTTTCGCGCGGCCGGACTGGAGCCCGGAATCGAGAACCAGACGACATGCTGCTACGCCGTGCAGGACAAGGCCTGGGTCCGTGATCCGGACGGGAACGCATGGGAAGTCTTCGTCGTCACCGACGCGGATGCAGGGCAGCGCAGGGACAGCGATTCTACTTGCTGCGAAGCAGAAGAAGGGCCGTCGGCCTGCTGCGCCGCTTGACCAGGGGCTGGGTCAAATCGTCGTCGCCTGTGGCAGGAGATTCCAGGGCGATCGGACAGAGGCGCGGACGGAAGTCCGCACTCCCTCCGGTTTCCGTTCGGCCGATTCTGGAAACCGTCTATTGGTTGTGGCGAGTCCACACTAGGATGAGATAGTTGAAGCCGATGCCGGCCGTATCAACAGAAGACGTCTGGGAACAGCTGAGCGCGAAGCTCCGCGGCTTTATCCGTTCGCGCGTCAAAGACGACCAGACAGCGGAAGACCTGCTCCAGGAAACCTTCGTGCGCATCCATCAGCGCCTCCGGACCCTTGGGGACGAAGAAAGACTCGCCTCGTGGGTGTATCAGATCGCCCGCAATCTCATCGCCGATCACTATCGCGCTCCCGGGCGGACCAAGATCGCGCCCGCGGATACGAAAACGGCAGATGAACCGTCGTCTTCCGAACGCTTCAACCAAAACGAAGTCGTAGCCGGTTGGCTCCCCGCCGCGATCGACAGTCTACCGGAAGCCTATCGCGCCGCCGTGAGAATGTACGAGCTTGAGGGCGTTTCACAAACCGAAATTGCCGCCAAGCTCGGCCTGTCTTTATCGGGCGCCAAGTCGCGGGTGCAGCGCGGTCGCGACAAGCTGAGGCAAGTGCTCGAGCGCTGCTGCGCGTTCGACCTCGATCGACGCGGCAACGTTCTGGATTGGCAACCGCGGCGCGAGAGTTCTGCGTGCTGCGACCGCAAAGCACCCAGCTTAGTTGCTCTCTGTTGAATGTGAGAAAGGTATCGTCCATCGCGCGGACTCTCGGCCTATACTGTAGGGACGCTCGGTCCAACTCGGGCCCGCGGCGGGATGGTTCTCGTGCGATGGAGCAGTAACCATTCGGTCTCGTGGACCGAACCGACGATAAGATGACATCGCGCCTCCAACTCGGGCGAATCGTCACAGCCTTGCTGCTGTGCGCGGCTTTTGTGCCGTGGCAACCTCTGGTCCATGGGCTTAGCGAGTCGGAGGCGGCCTGTACGCGGCACGGCGACAATTGCACGTGTCCGTTGCAGTGCCGCCGTGAGAAGCACGATCACGCCGAGCCGACGGCGACCCCCTCTTGTCATCTGACCTCGATCACGTCTGAATCCGGCTCCGTGACCGCCCCGGCGACCCGCGCCGCGCGGGAATTGGCGGAGCATCGGGAAAACGGCCGCGAATCTCTCCCAAGCTGGAAGGCCTGCGCTCCGTCGCCGGACGAAGCCGTCTTCGGCCTGGATCGCCTGTACCCGCCGCTGAAGGCCCGGGTCGCGCTCGCCGACCCCGGTGAAGACAGCGTCCTCGGTCGATCTACGTCGCAGCCGCTCTTCGTGGCCCGTCCGCCGACAACCCCACCCCCTCGCGTCTAGAGCCAACCGCAACATCCACCAACCCCACGCCGAGCCGCAAGCTTTCGCAGACGACCGGTCGGGTTGGTAACGGCGCGTGAACTCGTGCCCGGTTCCGGCGCTTGATCCACGGTTCCCTTACGTCGTAACGCATCGCGCCGACCGAATTGCGATTGCGGATCGAGCTTTTCACCATCATCAGGCGCATCTCCACACCGCGCCGCATGGGGTGTAGTTCCGCACATTGAACCATGACAGCGAACGTGCTTCCGCGAGGGAGACGAGATATGACACGAGTGATGAAGGCGAAACGGGAATTCGTGGGGGCCCCCTGGGTGAGGCCCAAACGAGAGCCTCGGGCGGCCCGAGCCGGCATCGAATGGAGTCTTCGGTCTCTCCTGCTGTTGCTCATTGCCCCCGCGGGACTCAGCGCGCAGCAGTCGATCAGCGGGGTCGTACGTGACGGGGCGACGGGTGAGGCGGTGTCGGCGGCGCAAATCGAAATCAACTCCGTTGGTACGAATCTGAAGAGATCAACGATTAGCGGGCCAACCGGCCGCTTTTCGCTCGTCGGCTTGACGCTCGGCAAATTCGTGATCGCCGTCTCGGGCTCGTCCTACGCCACCGAGAGGGTGCAGATCGATCTCAAACCGCGCGAAAGCGCTGTTCTCGAAGTGTTACTCCGCCCCGCTGGCCCCAACCGCGAAACGATCGAAGTCAACGCCGGGACAAGACAACTCGACCCCGCCCGCGCGCAGACCTCCGTAGCAATTGGAAGCGAGGACCTCGACCTACTGTCCGTCGCCGGGAAGAGAGACCTGCCTTCGATGGTGGCGCAAGTGACGCCGGGCGCCGTTGTCGGCCACGACAACTTTGTCCACCTAAAGGGCAACGAACTCTCGATTCACCAGTTCGTCGACGGTGTCGCCTTTCTCGACAACGCCAATACGCATTTCACGCCTGGAGCTTCGCCGGCGATGATCGAGTCGGTGAACATCATCACGGGCGGTATGCCGGCGGAATTCGGCAACCGACTCGGCGGCGTTCTCGACATTGTCACCAAGTCGGGACGCAGCTTCCGAGGGGGCAGCGCAACTCTCGGGGGCGGTACGATCCTCGCACGCGATGCCGGGGTCGAGTACGGCCTCGGCGGCCGGAAGTGGGATCTCTATTTCGGAGCTTCAGCGTTCAGCGACGGGCGCTTTCTGAATCCCCCGCAGCGGAATGAAATACACGACCTCGGCTACGGCGCAAGCAACTTCCTCAAGCTCGGCCACAACCCAAGCGACCGGGACCGCCTGACCCTGGTCGTTTCGACGGCCGGCACAAACTTTCAACTGCCGAACACCACCAGCGACTTCCTCGCCGGCCGGGACGCCTCCCGCCGTACCCGGATGGGCTCGGGGGTGGGGCGGTGGCAAAGGACTCTGTCGCCCTCGGCCCTGGTGACGGCATCGATCTATCATCGCTACGTCTCCGACCGCCTTTCCGGCACAAGTGACCCGATCACCCCCTTAGCCAACGGGTTTCGACGTACCGAAACCAGCGGCGCCAAGATCGACTTTCTCGTCCAACGGGGACGTCACACGATCAAGGCCGGCGTCGACGCCGCGACTTTTCGGCTGAGCGAGGATCTGTTCTTCGACTCGCGAGCCGCGGACCCGCATGACAAAGAAGCAGATCATCACGACGAGGAGGGGGCCGAGCACAACGACGACAGCGACGAGCCTCATCACGATGCTGAAGGCGAATCGACGAACGCAGCCGGGGCCAGCGCTGTTGCGGCTCTCGCCGCCAGGGCCGTTATTCACAGCGAGGCCGCCATCGCGGAGCTCAACTTCCGTGGTCGGCGGCGCGGCGGCCAAGGTAGTTTCTACATCCAGGACCAGTTCGCGCTGTTCCACAACTTTACGGTCCACGCCGGGATTCGCTACGACCGCTCGAGCGTCGTCTTGACGGAAGATCTCTGGAGCCCGCGCCTTGGACTCAGCTACCACATCCCCAAGACCGGCACGGTCATACGGGCCGTCTACAACCGCTACTTTGTCCCGCCGCCCCTCGAATATCTTCAGCTCGCGTCCGCGCTCGGCGTGGGGGCGCTCCGCGCCCAAGAAGCATCGCACGGTGTCGCGCCGGCGGCGATCTTCGGACTCGGCGGACCATCGGGATTGTTTTCAGGCGACGCCCACCCGGACCCGGAGGTCTTCAATCCCGGCGCGGTGCGGGGGCTGACGCAGCACTACGTGGAGTTCGGCGTCCAACAGAGGCTGCACTCGAAAGTTGTTCTCGATGCCTCCGGCTACCACCACCAAGGAAGGCACGCTTTCGAGAATGCCGAGATTTCGAACACGCGCCTGTTCGTCCCCGTGAACTTCGACCGCGAACGAACCTGGGGTTCAGACTTCTCGCTTCGCATGCAGCCGCTCGCTCGGTTGGGAATCTTCGGGTACCTCAACTACGCCCACATCAACACGGCTTTCTTCGGACCGGTCTCGGGCGGCATCGGCGGCCCCGGAGCGGACGCTGCTGGTCGCATCACCCCCGCCTTCGACCAGCGCCACACCGGCACCGCGTCGCTGGCCTATCGCCGAGGAGAGAACGGATTTCTCGTCGGTTTCTCCACGGCCTACGGCAGCGGCACGCCCGCGGAATTCGGAACCGGGCATGGCGAGGGGTCCTTCGCCTCAGGAGCGCCGTTGCTTCCAACGCCGGTGTTCTCGTCCGGCGGTGCCGGCGGCCATCAACTGGTGCGTTTGCCTTCGCACTGGACTTTCGACCTTTGGGCGGCAGTCCCGATCTGGAGGGCGGAAACCAGGTCGCTCGAGATGCGCTTTCACGGACAAAATCTCGGAAACCGCATCTTTGCGATCGCCAAGGAAAGTGAAGCGACGCCGGTGCAGTACGGCGGCAGACGGCGGTTCTCGGCTCACCTGCGCTTCCGATTCTGAGCGCGTTAGCCGAACGCGCACCGAGTGAGGGTGCCAAGCACGCGTAGCGCAGGGGTCGAAGACACCTGCGGCCTTCACGCCCATCGCGTTTAACCAACGTGCCCTCGAAGCGCCTTCCCGCGACCTTTTCTCTCCACCCAAACCAACCCGACGCACGTCCAAGCGTTCAATCCGACCTCAACCGGAGAACCCAATGCCAATCGCCGCGACCCTCGACACTGCTCTACTCTCCGTCTCTTGGCTGAACTATTACCGCCACAACCGCGAGTCGCTCATGCCGATCCCATGGGAGTGCGGCGCGGAGCTCAACGAAGCGGAACTGGCGGCTGTCGCTTCGTCGATCCAAGAGTTTCAACTGGGTGAGAGTTCGGAGGGCAAGCACTTGGTGCGGCGGGCGGAAGAGTTTGCGCGAGAGCAAGGGCTTGCCGCCTATGGCGAAGCAGTCAAGCTGTTCGTCGCCGAAGAGATTCGCCACGCTCGCGACTTGGGGCGCGTCCTCGACCTTGCGGCCGTCCCGAGACTAAAAAAGGCCTGGGCGGACAGCGTCTTCCGCCGCCTGCGGCATCTGGCGAATCTCGAAATGTCGATCCGCGTCCTGATCACCGCCGAGATCATCGCCAAGGTCTACTACGCAGCCTTGCACGAAGCAACCGGTTCGACCGTGCTGCGGACGCTGTGCGAGCAGATCATGCGCGATGAGCGTGAACATGTGCGCTTCCAGTGCGATTATCTGGCGATTCTTCAGCGCGACCGTCGCGCGGGGTGGCGTCGCGCGGTCGAGTGGGGACAGCGCTTCTTGTACGCGGGCGCCTGCTGGGTGGTTTGGAAGAATCACCGCAAAGCTCTGCGCCGCGGCAGGTTGAATCTTCGCGCGTACCGCCGCCGCTGCCGCGAGGAGCTTCGCGCGGCCATCATGCACATTCGGTCCGGACCACGCGTGCCCACCTCAAGCGACCCATCTGTATAGTCGTTAGCACGCCCCCGGGAATCCGCCTTCTCCGAGCGCGCGGGCGCCACCGGCAGACATATTTTTGCCACGATATCTGACATAATAATAGACATGCCACTGAAGAATTTGCACGTCCCTCTCCCCGACAAACTCCATGATGGGCTGAGAGCCGAATCGAAGAGGACTCGTCGGCCCGCCACTGCCTTGGCCCGCCAAGCGATCGAGGCCTGGCTAAAGGAACAGCAGAAACGAGTACGCCACGAGAAGATCGCCGCGTTTGCTTCCGCCACCGCCGGAACGCGTCTCGATCTCGATCCTGATCTCGAACAAGCTTCGCTGGATCATCTAGCGGAGTTGGAGTCCAAGCATTGAGACGCGGCGAGATTTGGTGGGCCAACCTATCGCCTCGCTCGGGGTCCGAACAACGAGGTCGAAGACCCGTCGTGGTCGTCTCGCATGACGGGTTCAATGAAGCTGTGGGCTGGCGGTCCGTAATTGTGGTTCCACTATCGACTTCCGCTCGCCAGGCGGCGCGAGGCCCGACCGTTGTCGAGCTTCCTGCCGGGTACGCCCCGGAGGCGAGTCATGCGGTGTGTCACCAGATCACAACCATAGACCGCTCGAAGCTGTCAAAGCGAATCGGATCTCTAACCGCTCGGGTCCTGGCAGCTCTCGACGAAGGAATCAAGGCTGCGTTGGACCTGGACTGAGGCAAGCTCAGCGACGACGAAACGAAGCCGGGCCGATAGCAATATCCACAACTTAGCCCCGTGTAGTCTGTCCCCGCGTAGCGAGGGGCTCGAAGAGACCCGCGGCTTTCACCACCGCTTGCCCGGGCACGGCACATCGTATAGGGACGAAGCCAGGCTCATCCAGCTGACCCGAACCGCCCGTGACAGCGCAGACGCACGGCTTCGATACGCAGGTCGGGGTCGCCTCTCAGCCTCCTTAAATCTCCGGAATAGGCTCGCCGGGGGTGATCTCTTTGCCCTCCCAAACAGCCTTGCCGTCTTTGTAGGTCAGCAGGCGGATACCGCTGCCGGGAGCGGGGGCGCGATTGAGCTCCGGCAGCAGGCGGCGGTGCTCGCGGATGCGGCCGGCATGGACCGGAACGTCGATAAGATTTGTCCACTCGTTGGGGTCGCGGCGCATGTCGTAGAACTCCTCCGAGCCGTTAGCGTATTGAATGAAGCGCCAGTTCTCGGTGCGAACCCCGTGATTGTCGTGGTTGTGCGTGGTGATCGCCGGCCACCGGCGGGAAGCCTTGGCGTCTCGCAGTTGCGGAACGAGGCTGTGTCCTTCGATGCCTTCCTTGGCGGGCAAGCCGGCCAACTCGACCAGCGTCGGGTAGATGTCGAGCAACTCGGCCGGCCGCGCGGACGATGCCCCTCTGCTGACGCCTGGACCGGCGAAGATCAGCGGCACGCGGGTCGAGCGGTCCCAAAGCGTATTCTTGCCCGTGATGAGCTTTTCGCCCAAATGCCAGCCGTGATCCGACCACAGAACGACCACGGTATTGTCGGCGTGACCGCTTGCCTCCAGAGCATCGAGCAAGCGCCCGACCTGGCTGTCGACGAAGCTGATCGACGCCAGGTAAGAGCGCACGAGGTTCTTCCATTGCTTGGCTTCATCGAGAAACTTCAGTCGCGGTTCGGGCAGCCGCCAATGGAGGAACCAGGAAAACAACGGCGTGTCTTCGCGGTCGTCGCGCCGCACCGGGGGTAGCTCGACCTTGTCTTCGGGATACAGGTCGAACCACTTCTGGGTCGCAAAGCACGGCACATGGGGCAGGAAAAATCCGGCCGCGAGGAAGAAGGGCTCGGGCAACTCGCCGCTCAACTGATCGACTGCCCAGCTTGCGACCTTCCAATCTCCCTTGTCTTCGTCGCGGTGCGGGAATAAGCCCCAATCGACGAGTGGGTGCGGCTGCGGCGTATTGACCAGCTTCTTCGGCGGATACACGCCGACCGAGGCCCCCGGGCCCATCACGTCGAACTCAGGCTTATGGTTCTCTTGATAGCCGCGGCTGTGATAGATCTTGCCGGTGCTGTAGGTGCGATAGCCGTGGAGGCCGAGATATTGCGGCAGTGTGACGAGGTCCTTGAAATCATCGACGTCGCGGAACCACGGCGTCAGTGCATAGATGCCGGTGGTCGAGGGCCGCAGGCCGGTCATCAAGCTGGTTCGCGATGGATTGCAAATCGGCGCCTGACAGTGGGCGTTGGTGAAAACGGTGCCGCGGGCGGCCAACCGGTCCATATGCGGGGTTTGCACTTGCGGGTGGCCCTGGAGCGGGTTCACCCAGTCATTGAGGTCGTCGATGGCGATGAAGAGAATGTTGGGTTTGGCGGGCTCCTCCGCCGCGAGCCCCGAGGCGGTCGGCAACACCAGAGCGGCAGTCCATAAAAGAGCTGTCGTGCGCACTGAGCGAAGTGCCATGTCCGCCTCCTCCGAAAATAGCCACTGAATCCTCTCGATGCCGGGGCCCTGACGTGGCGCACGCTTTCAGCGTGCCGTGTCGGCATTCGTGCCGACATGTCTTCTCCGAAAGCACCCCGACTAAAACGACCTCATGGCGGTATTATGAATCCGCGGATTCATGGAAACGGGCCCTACAGGGAATCACCGGCCACCGGAAGGCCATGCATTTCGCGATAAATCGGCGCATCGAAGCGGCGCGTCGATTTGAAGTGTTCGTGGCGGCCGTCACCGGCGTCGGCCTCGGCGATCGCCAGGATGTCTCGCTTTTCGTCTTCGCTGAGGGGGATGAAATCCCGAACCGTCTTGATGTCGGCCTCGAGTTGCTCCATTTTGGTGTAGCCGCGCACGAGCGTCGAGATCGGCAGGCTCAGCGAATAGCGCACGCACTGCTCAACGGTCAGGGGGGTATCAACAGGGATCTTGGGCTCGGTCTTGCCGCCTCCGAGCGATTTCATGCCCAACACGCCGACGTCGCGGTTGACGCACAGCGGCAGAACGTCGTGCTGGAAGCTGCGATAGAAGTAGTCCATCACGTTGATCGGCATCTGCGCCGTCGCCCAGTCGAAGCCCTTATTGAGCATCTTCTGGTGAATGCGCGGATCCTTGTGGCCGGTGAAGCCGATGTAACGAATCTTGCCGGCTTGCTGCGCTTCGAGTGCATACTTCAGCCCGCCACGCTCGAGCACCCAATCGGGGTCGTTGTCGTAGTTCATCTCGTGAAACTGCCATAGGTCGACATAGTCGGTACGCAGACGGCGCAGGCTCTCTTCGAGGCATTTCTTGGCGAACTCGTAGTCGCGGCCCGAGGTCTTCGTCATCAGAAAGACCTTCTCGCGCCATCCCCCGTCGAGCGTCATGCCCATGCATTCCTCGGCCCAGCCGTCGAGGTACATCCAGGCGTTGTCGAAGAACGTTACGCCGTTGTCGATGGCGGTGTGCGCTATGCGGATGGCTTCTTGCTTGTCCCATTCGCCGGCGCGTCCGAGATGCGCGCCCCCGAGACACAGGATGGAAACTTGTTCATTGGTGCGTCCCAGACGACGGGTAGCGATGCCCCCGGGGCGGTCTTGTTGTTGGATGGCGTCTTGATAAATGTCGAGCATTCGGGCGACTCAGATCAGAAGGGTTGGAAGAAGAAGATCAAGGTTGCCTAGTCAGTCGGCAACCCCGCGCGACGGCGCGGCCGCGACCCCGCGCTGTGAACATTCTGTCAACGTTGCCCCGGTTTGTAAAGGAGCGGAGGACGGCGACCTATCGACGAACGGTGAGGAATCTTATGATCGAGGCGCAACCATTTCCGGCGGCGCGCGTTACTACTAACAGGGCATTCGGCCCCAGAGGGGATCGGCAGCGAGAAGAAGCGTAAACCGGGAGTGCGAAATTAATGCAAGCACCTCTCGCAATGCGAGCAGGAGAAACAGAGGCGAGGACGGAAGTCCGCGCTCAGCTCGGTTTACCGGGCTTGGGTTCGGTTAGGCCAGCCCTTGTAGGGCCGGTTGAAAGGGCTCTCCGCGGCATACGAGGCCGTTTCAACGACCTTTTCCCGCAAGGCTTCGGCCATGCCCGAACCGAGCGAAGAATTTCTGCCGAGGAAGCGCGCGTGGGCGCTCCGCCGCCGATCCCATATTTAGATCGCGCATGCAGCGCAAACCGGGCGCGCGCTGCGTCGGCGTTTACAATGGAACCTAGGGTGACACTCATGAAAGCGCGATGGATGGTCGGATGCGCGTTGGTCGGCGTGTTGGCCGGAGCCTCGGTCGCGGTAGCGGCGGGCCAACAGGAGGAATCCGCCCCGGAGGACCCGCCCCGCGAGGTCGCCGAAACCGGACTCAAGCAACGCGACGATGCTCCGTTTGACAGCATCACCATACCGCGCGGAACCCGCGTTCCTTTAGTCCTGATCAACTCCATTAGCACCAAGCACGCGGCTCCTGGTGACAGAGTCTACCTGGAGTCGGTCTACCCCGTGGTCGTTGATGGTCGCGTCGTCGTTCCGCCAGGCACATACGTATCCGGCAGCGTGACCGGTTCGAAGCGGCCGGGGCGACTGAAGGGGAAGGGCGAACTTTTCCTGCTTTTCGAGCAGATGATTCTCCCGAACGGGACCATCCGCGACTTGGTCGGACGCGTCGGTTCGCTCGACGGCAGAGCGCCGGAGGGGCTTGACCGCGACGAGGGCAGGATTACGAGCGAGAGCTCGAAGGGCGGCGACGCACGGACGGTAGGCGAGACCACCGCGGCAGGCACTTCGATCGGGGTGATCGCGGGAGCCTCGGGCGGCCGAGCGGGTCTCGGCGCCGGCGTGGGCGCGGCGGCCGGCGCGGCGGCGGGCTTGATGGGCGTGCTGCTCTCTCGCGGCCCCGAAGCCGTGCTCAAAAAAGGGACGCAGCTCGACATGACCCTCGACCGCGATCTCTACTTCACCGAAGAAGAGATGACGTTCCGAGACGCGTTGCGGCGGCCCGGTGGCGGGACTCCAAGCGGCGACGGGCCGGACCGCGACCGTATTCGCGACCGGGGCAACGGCCGTTTCCGACGGCTTCCGCCGTAACGCTGAGATGAGCTGACTCGAGGTCCTATGCGATAGCTTCGCTATAGGGGAGCATGCCTCGGTAGCGACAAACACTCGTGTTTGTCCTAGTTGACAGTCAAGACAAGCTCTCAGCTTGTCTCCACCCGTTTACCCACGTAGTTTCCCGCTAGCTGACGAGGGAATAGGCCGCGTAGCCGATGCCGGCGCCCATCACCGAGCCCGCCACGACGTCGCTCACAAAGTGCATGCCGAGCACAACCCGCGAGGTCGCCACGCTGGTGGCGCACAGCATGAGCCAAACCATGTAAGAGGGATAGAACAGGGCCAGCGGGACGGCAACCGCAAAGGCCGTCACCGAATGGCCGGAGGGGAAAGAAAAGCGATCCGGCGGAATCTTGGGGAAGGAGGCAAAGGGAATCAGGTCGCACGGCCTGCTACGAACCGCCACTCGCTTAACCAGGCTGAAAAGTGCAATCGCCGCCACGACCGCCGCTGCCGTCGTCAGCAGCACCTGATAGCGGCGTTCGCCGCCGGCCCACAACACGCTCGCCCCAAGCAATCCCCACAGCCAGCCGTCGCCGCCGCGCGAAGAACTCACCATCCACAAGCGCACCGGTCGCGGAGGCGACCAACGGCGCAAGGCTTCGGTCAGCCGGCGGTCGCGGCGCGCGACTTGCTCCCGTAAATGGGCGAGTGCACTCATGGATCTCGGTTGCTAGTACAAGCTAAACACTTCCCGCGGTGATTTGTCACGGTAGGAAGGTGAAAAACCGTCGCGCCTAGGGTGTTTGTTCGTGTGCCGGCCGCTACTTCCGTCCCATCACCTTGCCGGCACGGGTATGTGGGTGCTCACCTCCCTTCTTGCTCGTCGAGCCGCAACAGCCAACGCAACGCGTTGCGGATCAACCGTTGCGTCATCCCGTGGCCCAGACCGTCGGGCGTGTGCCCCGGTGACAAGTACGCGAACCGCCCTTCCCCCGGCTCACGCCACCAGCCCGCCGGCGCCGCTGTATTATCGCGCGCGATGTTGCGCAACAGCAAGTGGCGCGCGTCGAGGTAATACTTACTGGTGTGCTGCTCGTCGAAGATTTCGTAGTCTTCGACGCCCTGTGTGATGGGGTGCGATTTGTCGTCGACGCGAATCGTAAAGACAGCCGGCGGAGGGTGGCCGCCGTAGTCGCCGCCGAAGAGTTTGTAGTAGAGCCCGCTGGGCGGATAAATGCCGTGCGAATTGTGGAGCGCCAAAAACGCCCCGCCTGAGTGGACGAAATCCCAGATCGCTTGCTGCTGTTCGTCGGTCATCCATTTGACGTGGGGCTGATCGTGGCCGTTGGGCCAGATCATGCCGTCCTTGAAAAGGATGAACAGGTCGAACTGCTTGAGAGCGGCGGCGGCGAGGGCCTCGGGATTCTCGATAAACGCGATGGGGATGTTTTCGCGCAGCAGCGCGGGCGCAATCCCGTCGCGAATATGGACCGGGCTGTGGTAGCGATCGCCGATCAGCGCCAGAGCCCTGGGCCGCTCGGCGGATTGGTAGACGCGCGAAGTGTCTTGGGCGGCGAGGGCGGCGACGGCGACGAGGAAGAGGGCTGGGAGTCGACGCATGACGGAGTCTCCTTGTGGCGGTTTCGACGAAAGTCCGGGGCCGATTGTAGCAGAGCGGAGGCCGCGGATACAGGCATCTCCGCGCGACGGTCTACTAGGATGATGGAGACTAGGGTCCGACAACGCGCGGGCCGACCTTTTTCTGGTCGCAGTTCCCATGAAGCTCCCGATCTATCTCGATAGCCATGCGACGACGCCGGTCGATCCGCGGGTCATCGAGGCTATGTTGCCCTACTTTGGGGAGGTCTTCGGCAATGGCGCCAGCCGCAACCACTCTTTCGGATGGGCGGCGGAAAAGGCCGTCGCCGAGGCGCGCGAACAGGTCGCCGAGTTGATCGGGGCCTTTCCGCGCGAGATCGTCTTCACCAGCGGAGCGACCGAGTCGGACAATCTGGCGATCAAGGGCGTAGCCGAGGCGGCCGCAGCGGGCGAGCCCCACATCATCACCTGCGCGACCGAACACAAAGCGGTTCTCGACTGTGCCAAACGCCTGGAGCAGCGCGGTGGTCGGGTTAGCTATCTGCCGATTGACGGTGAGGGTTTGCTGGATCCCGAGAAAGTGCGACGAGCTATCACCGACAAGACGATTCTCATTTCGGTGATGGCGGCAAACAATGAAATCGGCGTGCTTCAGCCGATTGCGGAAGTCGGTGGGATCGCCCGTGAGGCCGGGGTCCCCTTGCACGTAGATGCCGCGCAGGCGGTCGGGAAGATTCCCGTCGATGTGGAACGAGATGCGATCGACTTGATGTCGTTCACAGCACATAAAATGTACGGCCCTAAAGGTGTCGGCGCTCTGTATGTTCGACGGCGGGGTAAGCGTGTCGACCTCGCAACTCAAATCGACGGCGGCGGTCACGAACGAGGGCTGCGATCTGGGACATTGAACGTCCCGGGCATCGTCGGTTTCGGGAGGACGTGCGAGCTTTGCGCTTCCGAGATGGGGGCCGAGGGCGAGCGCACGGGCCGGCTGCGCGACCGTCTATGGGAGGGCCTCAGCGAGCGATTGGACGGGTTGTCGATCAACGGAAGTCGCGAGCATCGCCTGCCGCAGAATCTGAACGCAAGTTTCGACGGTGTGGACGGTGAAGCTCTACTGCTCGGTATGGACGATATCGCCGTTTCGAGCGGCTCGGCCTGTACGACGGACACGCCCGAGCCAAGCCACGTCCTGCGGGCAATGGGCGTCAAACCGGCTTTGGCCCATGCATCCTTGCGCTTCGGTTTGGGACGTTTTACGACCGAAGAAGAGATCGACTACGCCGTCGACAAGGTGGCCCGGGTGGTGGAGCGTCTGAGACAGACTGGTCGTTCGGGGTAGCGGGCCGCCGTGCGAGTCCGCCATGAAACGGGAGCGATTCCCGAGGTCCCGTGACTTCCGATCCCCCAACCAACCTCATCGCACACTGCTCCCTCACGGTCGTGGCTCGGTTTGCGTGATTCCGTCATTGCGTCGGGCGGCTGTCCTCGTCGAGGAAATAGAAATCAGGCTGATCGGCGACCCCGACGCGTTGCATAGCATCGCGCAGATCGGCTGAGGCGACCATTTCCCTGAAGCCCGCGGTGTCATCCACCTCAAGCAGAATGACGGTTTCACTGGGATCGTCCTGGTTGCGGAGCAAATAACCGCCTTTTGAACCGGCGGCCGCGCGGGTTCCGCCGTGTTCCTCAAAGACCGTCTTCCAAGCGGAAAAGTCTTTCACTTTGTGTCGAATCATCATATAGGGCATCCGGTGGTTTCCTTTCGGGTTTCGTTGTCAGTGAGAGATCAGTTTGTCGCGCAATTGGAGTCTTAAGACGACTCTTCGCTGTCGCCGCTCGGCCCGTAAATGTTGGGGTGCTTGCCGCCCATGGGCCGAATGTAGGTGCTGAGCTGACCGCGGTGATGGACCGTGTCGAGCAAAAGGAGCCAGGCGGTATAGCCCAGCGGGGCTTCGAAATGCGTGTGGCCGGCGACGTCGAACTTGTTGTTCGTCGTGCTCCAGGTCTCCTCGTCGAGGCCCTTCAGCAGTTCTTCGAAACGGCTGTTCGAGGCATTGAACTTCGCCACCGCGTCGGGTATATCCGTGAACGGCAGCTCGTTGCGGTGGTTGATGGTCCCCCCGGCGCCGGCAAGCTCGACCAGGTCTTCGATGTGGCCCAACAGATGGCCCACGACAGCGCGCGCGGTGCGTGATTTCTCGTGCGGTTGGTAGTCCAGCTTGTCGCTCGGCAGGGCCTCAAAAACGCCCATTGTCAGGGGCAATTCCTCGGACCACTTTTGGATGAAAAATTCTCGTTCGGTCATGGTTTCCTCCTCCGGTTACGGTGTGCGTTGTCTTGCTTGCTTGGGCCGCGGCGCGGGCCGGACCTCGGCCTGGTCGGTTACCGGCTCATGACTGAGTCGGAGCGCGTCGAGTAGGGAAATCAGCTTTCGCTGATCCTTCTCGCTCAGTGCGTCGGCGGCGGATCCGGCGATTGCCATGATCGGCCCGTCCAGACGATCGAGGAGCTTCAGGCCGTCCGCCGTGATTCGGCAAACAACCCGCCGGCGATCACTCTTGGGTGTTTCGCGCTCGACCCATCCGTGGGCTTCGAGCCGGTCGATGAGCCGCGTGACTCCTGGCGTACGCTCGACCATGCGCTCGCGGATCACCAGCGTAGGCAGCCCGTCGGGCCGCGCGCCGCGCAGAATCCGCAGCACGTTGTATTGCTGCGACGTAATGCCGTGCGGCTCGTAGGTCTTGTTGAATAGCCGGCGCACGACGTCTGTGGTCCGCATTAGGCTGAGAACAATCTCCTGGCCCGCTGACTCGAAGGGCCGCTGCTGGTGAATGGCCTTCTGGAGAGAGCCGGAGCTACGCGACATGTGAATAGACTATATGATAATAGTTTATATGTCAACTATTCTTTCATGAATTACTTTCGTGGCCCCATGCGCGGGCCCAATCACGGAGAGCCGGCGCTTGCGGCGGGGATAGCCGTGCCGAACCCGACCTAAGACTTCAACTGGGGCGGTCGAGGCGAGACAAGCTGAGAGCTTGTCTCAACCTTGGGCTGGGACCAACACGAGTGTTTGTCGCTACCGAGGCCTGCTCCCGTGCTCCCGGTTAGCGGCCGGCTCTCGGCACGAGCCATGTTAGACTCAAGAAAAAGTCAATCGAAGGAACAGTCATGAGAGCGGATATCCATCCTAACTACGAATTGGTGACGGTGAACTGTGCCTGCGGGAGCAGTTTTCAGACCCGTTCGACCCACAAAGGCGACATCCACGTCGAAATTTGCTCGGCCTGCCACCCGTTCTTCACCGGGAAGCAGAAACTGGTCGACACGGCCGGTCGCGTCGAGCGCTTCCGCAAGAGGTACGCGAAGGTGGAAGCTTCGAAGAATTAGATTCCCGTTAGGCCTTAATCGTCAACCTTTAGCCGCGTCTGCGAGCAGACTCCTCGCGGCGTCGGAGCTGGCGTGCGGGTTGTTGCTCACCTCGTTTTGCCGTGAACCGGCAACTCCAGGCCTGGAGACCTGCCCCTGGTTCGGCCTACCAGAGGCCGATGATCTTCCACCAGACGAGCCCGGTGGAGACCCACACCGCCAGGTTCCATAACGAGAGCAGGAAGCCGACCTTCCACCAGTCTCGAAAGCTGACGTAGTTTTGCGAGAAGAACATCGGCGCCGGCACCGTTCCGTAGTGAGTGAGCCCCGCGGCCGGACTCGCCAGGCACGCAAAGGCGTAAACAGTGAGACCCGTCGGCGCGCCTCGCGAGACCAGCAAGGCGACGAAGGGCGGAAACATCGCCAGGAAGTGCATCGTGATGCTCGCGAAGCCGTAATGGGCGTAGAAATAAACGAGCAAGGCGATCGCGAATAGCGCCGGCCACCCGAGCCCGCTCAGTGATTCCCCCACCGAGTCGGCGAAGGCCCGCGTGAGGCCGTAGTCGTTGAGGGCCGCGCCGAGGCGGACCACGCCGCCGTACCAGATAAAAACGTCCCAGGCATTACGCTCGCTCACCGCGTCGTCCCAGGTTAGTACGCCGGTGAGGAATAGAGCGCAGGCCCCGCACAAGGCCGTCAGAGTGACCGGCAGGCCATGCAGGCCCGACGTCACCCACAGCCCGCAAACGAGCGCAAAGACGGCGAGAACAACTTTTTGACCGCCGTCGAGAGGGCCCATCTTTTCAAGCTCCTCGCGGGCGAAGACCGGGGCTTCGGGGGTTTGATCGATTTCGGGCCGGATCAGCTTCCCGACCAGCCAAGGAACCCCCAGCAAGCTCGCAAGACCCGGGACCAGCGCCGCCAGCGCCCATCCGGCCCAGGTCACCTCGAACGACGCGGCATCGCGGGCCAGACCAACAATCACCGCGTTCCCGGCTTGCGCGGTCAGGAACATCCCGGCGGCGACGCACTCGCCTTGATAAACGGCGGTCATTAGAAAAGCGCCGAGCAGGCCGGCAGTCTTGCCGGGATGCGATCCGTGGAGTTCGGCCAAGCTACGCGCGATGGGGAGAATAACGCCGCCGGTGCGGGCGGTGTTTGACGGAATGATCGTGGCTAGCGTGAGGTCGCTGAAAACCAGCGCATAAGCGGTGCCGAGCGAGCTGCCGCCGAAAGCGCGGACGAAAAGCAAAGCGATGCGCCGCGCCAAGCCGGTCTTGATCAATGCCCGCGCGATCAAAAAAGCGGAAAGCACCAGCCACACGACGGGGTTGGCATACCCGCTCAGCGCCTCGCGGATTTCCAACGCCCCGGTGAGCGAGGCCACCGTGAGGGCGACCAGGATCAAGACGCTGCCGGGAAACGGGCGCAGCATCAGCCCGGCGATGGTCGCGACAAAGATCGAAAAAAGCCGCCACCCTTCCGGTGAGACTGCCTCGGGCCGCGGCCAAAGCCAATAGACGGCACAGCCCAGGACGACGAGACCGAGCAGCTTGGCGCGCGCTGAGGGGTCGATGGGGGTGGAGTGAGCGCGAGCCGGCTGTTCGGAGGTGTCCGTCATTCAGCGCGGTATTGTAGCGCAGACAACAGGGTGGGACGGTCGAGTCGTCTCCGCCCCCAATGGGCGGCAGCCTTGGTGCGCTTATTCCGCTTTCGCCGCGAGGATGGCTTCGGTGAGCGCGGGGACGACCTCGAACAGATCGCCAACGATGCCGTAGTCGGCAAACTCGAAGATCGGGGCTCCGGGGTCTTGGTTGACGGCGACGATCGTTTTCGCGCCTTTCATGCCGACGACGTGTTGGATGGCGCCGGAGATGCCGACAGCAAGGTAGAGCTTCGGCGAGACGGTTTGTCCCGAGCTGCCGACTTGGCGCTCGAGCGGCAGCCAGCCGTTGTCGCAGACCGGTCGCGAGGCCGCCACTTCGCCTCCCAGCGCTTCGGCCAGTTTTTCGGCGATGGGAATGTTCTCGGGGTCTTTGATGCCGCGGCCGACCGAGACGATGATGTCGGCCGAGGAAAGATCGACTTCGCCCTTCGACTCGCGGAACCATTCGCCGTGGCGCGTTCGGATCTCGCCGGCGTCGAGCGAGATCTCGACATTCTCGACAGGCGCGGGGTTGTCGGCCGGCTTCAGCGCGTCGCCGCGAAAGGCTCCCGACTGGATCGACGCGAAGTAGGGCGGGTCGCCCGAGAGCGTCACGTCGGCGTTCATCTTGCCCTGGAAAAGTTGGCGGACGAAGATAGTGCGACCTTCCTCGACACGGACACCGACGGCGTCACTCAAAAACGGGCGGTTCAGCCGGGTGGCCAATTTAGGGCCGTAGTCACGCACAAAATAGGTGTGGGGAAACAGAACCAGTCGAGGCGAGGTTTTCTCGATGACTTGCTCGAGCGCGCGCGTAAAGCCGTCCGGGGAATAAGCACCCAACAATTCGTGCTCGGCGGTCAGAACACGGTTCACCTTGTGTCCAGCCAACTCGCCGGCAAGGGCTCCCACGCCCGAACCCACGACCAGCGCCGAGAGTTCCGCATCGAGCGACGCGGCGACTTGCTGCCCGGCCGCGAGAGTCTCCCACGACATCTTGTGCCATTTGCCGCCGTGCTGCTCGGCAACAACCAGAACGCTCATAGGATTCTTGCCTCGAACTTGAGCTTCTCGGCCAGCTTTTCGGCGGCCTCTTTCGGCGAGCCTTCGAGAAACTGCGTTTCCTTCGTCTTCAGCGGCGTGTACAGGCGTTCGATGGTCTGGCTGACTTCCGGATCGACGCCAAGATCCTGGGCCGTGTGGCGGTCGAGCGGTTTCTTCTTGGCTTTTTTGATGCCCATCAGCGTCGCGTAACGCAGCTTATTGATGCCGGACTGAATCGTCAGCAGCGCGGGGAGCGGCATTTCGATGTTTTGAAACCACCCGGCTTCGAGTTCTCGCTTCACTTGGATGCCCTCGTCCGAGACATTGACCTCCATGATGATCGTGGCGTGGGGCAGATTGAGCAATTCGGCCAAGACGACGCCCGTCTGCCCGAAACCCGCATCGTCGGACTGCAGGCCGGTCAAGATAATGTCGGGGGATTCGGTGGCGAGCGCGGCGGCCAGGGCCTTGGCTGTGGCCAAGGTGTCGGCGTGTGCGAAACCGTCGTCCTCGACGAGGACACCCCGGTCGGCACCCTTGGCGAGCGCTTCGCGGATCGCGGAGGCGGCGCGCTCGGGGCCGGCCGAAACGGCAACGACCTCGCCGCCGTGTTTTTCCTTGAGCCGCAGCCCTTCTTCGAGCGCGAACGCATCGGGCTCGTTCATCTCATAGGTAAGATCGGATTCGTCGATCCACTTCTCGTCCTCGGCCGGACGGATGACCGAGTCGCGGGCGGGCGTTTGTTTGAGACAGACGAAAATGTTCATGCCGAACGTCTCGCGGACGGGCTGAGCACCGCCTCTTTAGGCGTCGGAGTAGCGCTTGAAAATCAGAGCGCCGTTAGTACCGCCGAACCCGAACGAATTCGTCAGGACGTATTCCATCTCGATTTCGCGTGCTTTGCTGGGCACGTAGTCGAGATCGCATTCCGGGTCCGGCGTTTTGTAGTTGATCGTCGGCGGCACGATCTGATCCCGCAGAGCCAAAACGACGATTCCCGCTTCCAGCCCCCCGGCACCGCCCAGCAAATGGCCGGTCATCGACTTCGTCGAGCTCACCGCAAGCTTGTAGGCATGATCACCGAAGGTCTTCTTGATGGCTTCCGACTCGACGCGGTCGCCGACCGGAGTCGATGTGCCGTGGGCGTTGATGTAAGCGATGTCTTGGGGGGCGAGCCCCGCGTCGGCGATGGCGTTCTGCATCACACGGCAGGCACCGTCGCCGCCCTCGGGAGGCGAGGTGATGTGGAAAGCGTCGCCGCTCATGCCATATCCGACCACTTCGGCGACGATTGGAGCGCCCCGTCGTCGGGCGAAATCGTGTTCCTCAAGAATCAAGACGCCTGCGCCTTCGCCGACAACAAAGCCGTCGCGATTCTTATCCCAGGGGCGGCTGGCGTGTTCGGGATCGTCGTTGCGCGTGGAAAGTGCGCGCATCGAGGCGAAGCCGCCGACCCCCATGGGGGTGATCGCGGCTTCGGCCCCTCCGCAGATCATCGCGTCGGCTTCACCGCGGGCGATGATGCGGAACGAGTCGCCGACGGCATGGGCCCCGGTGGTGCAGGCGGTTGCCGTGGCCGAGTTCGGCCCTTTGGCGCCGGTCCGGATCGAGACGTGGCCCGACGCAAGATTGACGATGCTGGCCGGAATGAAGAAAGGGGAGATGCGACGCGGACCACCCGCAAGCAGATTGCGGTGCTCGCGTTCGATGACATCGAATCCGCCGATTCCGCTGCCGATGTAGACGCCGACGCGCTCGGCGAAGCCCGGGTCGACCTCAAGCGCCGCCGCCCGCATGGCGAACTCCGCGCCGGAGATGGCGAAGAACATGAAGCGGCCCATCTTCTTTAGCTCTCTCTTGTCGATGTAGTCGAGGGGATCGAAATCCTTGACCTCGCCGGCGAAGCGGGAGGCGAACTTTTCGGCGTCGAAGAGTGTAATCGGCGCGATGCCACTGGTCCCTGCACGCAGCGCCTGCCACGTTTCTTCGGTGCCGATGCCGACCGGCGACACCAAACCGACTCCGGTAACCACTACTCTGCGTGACAAATCGGCTTCTCCTGAGGGATGGGTAACAGGCCGTTACTTCTTCTTTTTCTTGTGCGCGGTCACGTAATCGACCGCGTTGCCGACACTTCGAATCTTCTCGGCTTCTTCGTCGGGGATCTCGATGTCGAACTCTTCCTCGAATGCCATGATCAACTCGACGATGTCGAGAGAATCGGCATTCAGCGTTTCGACAAACGAGGCGTCGCGAGTGACTTCCGACTCCTCAACGCTGAGCTGCTCGCATATGATTTCGGTGACCTTCTGCGCAATATCCATAAATCCTCCGCGGGTTCAATCGTCGCTAATAGACGAATCCTTGATTTTATCGGGGCGTGGAGCGGCGTGACAAGCGCTGTCCGAATCTGCTTCGCCCGGTTCGGTTACCGCCTGCCGGCGGCCTTACTGCACGGCGGCACCCGCCTGAGCGGCGTTCGGGTCGAGATTGATCTCGCCGAAGGCGTTCTCGTATTGGGCGATGTTTTGCTGGAGTACGCCAAGCAGAGCCTTCGCCTGTTGGGGACTCAAGTAGATTCCCTGAAAGTTGCGAATCTCGACGCTCTCGGGCGCGGTTTGGTGCATCGTGCCAAACATCAGCATGAAGTCCCACACGTTGACGCGGATCTGAACGCTGTTGGAATAGGATTCGCGGTAGTCGTCGCCTTGGACGAGATTGACGCGGGTTTGCTTAGAGTTGGTTGCCATTGCTTCTCATGCTGACCGAGACGGTGCGGCGGCGTCAAATGGGAGGGAGAGAGAAACAGCGATATTCAACGAAGGTCTCGGTCTTGGCGAATCAGGGCCTACCGGTGCGATTCTCACGCCAAGACGTTTTTCACCACGTTCCCATGCACGTCCGTCAAGCGGAAGTGCCGACCTTGATACTTGAAGGTCAGCTTGGTGTGATCGATGCCGAGCAAGTGCATCATGGTCGCGTGCAGGTCGTGGATGTGCACCGGGTCCTTGACGATGTTGTAGCTGTAATCGTCGGTCTCGCCGTAGCTGATGCCGGGCTTGATGCCGCCGCCGGTCATGAAAATCGTGAAAGCGCGCGGATGGTGGTCGCGTCCGTAATCGTCTTCGGTCAGCCGGCCTTGGCTGTAGACGGTGCGCCCGAACTCCCCGCCCCAAATGATGAGGGTCTCGTCGAGCAGGCCGCGATCCTTGAGGTCCTGAATCAGCGCCGCAGTGGCCTGGTCGACCTCTTTCGATTGGGTGCGAATGCCTTTGGGCAGCTCGGTATGGAAGTCCCAACCGCGGTGGAACAGTTGAATGAAGCGCACGCCACGCTCGGCCAAACGGCGGGCGAGCAGACAATTCGCGGCGTAGGTGCCGGGCTTGCGGGCGTCCTCCCCATATAGGCCGAAAGTCCGCTCAGGCTCCTTGGACAGATCGGTTAGCTCCGGCACGGAGCTTTGCATTCGATAAGCCATCTCGTATTGCGAGATGCGGGTCGAGATTTCCGGGTCGCCGAATTCGTCGAGCGTCAACTCGTTCATTTTCCCGAGGTCATCGAGGAAGCGCCGCCGGGCGTTTTGGTCGATGCCGGGCGGGTTCGAAAGGTAGAGCACCGGGTCGCCAACCGAGCGGAACTTCACGCCCTGATACTGAGTCGGCAGAAAGCCCGCGCCCCAGAGCCGATCGTAGAGCGGCTGCCCGGGGATGGCGGAACCCGAGGAGACCATCACGACGAAGGACGGCAGGTCTTTGTTCATCGTCCCCAACCCATACGAGAGCCAGGCGCCGATGCTCGGGCGGCCGGCGAGTTGAAAACCGGTTTGGAAAAACGTAACGGCCGGGTCGTGGTTGATGGCCTCGGTGTGCGCCGTCTTGATGAAGCACAGCTCATCGGCGACCTTGGCGGTATGGGGCATCAATTCGCTGATCCAAGCGCCGGATTGGCCGTGCTGCTTGAAATCGAAAATCGTGGGAGCAGTTGGGAAGCTCGTCTGCGTCGCGGTCATCCCGGTCAGGCGTTGGCCTTGGCGGATCGAGTCGGGCAGTTCGGTTCCGCGGCGGTTCTTGAGTTGTGGCTTGTAATCGAAAAGATCCAGTTGCGAGGGCGCGCCGGATTGGAACAAATAGATCACACGCTTGGCTTTGGGCGCGTAGTGCGGCAGGCCCGGCAGCCCGCCCGACATCTCGTCGGCCGATTTCGCCGCCCCGCCGAGCAGATCCTCGTTAAGCAGATGAGCAAGCGCCGCCGTCCCGATCGTGGCACTCGAACGGCTGAAGAAATGCCGCCGAGTCATCAAGAGCCGGCGTTGGTGTTGTGGGTCCATGGGATTCCCTTCTTCGTTAGCCGTGAGCCGAGATTCCATGAGCGGCATTGCCCTCCTAGGAAGGCGGGTTGTTCGATGCCGGACCGATCAACTCCCACCCGATCGAACACCCCTCGGCTCACGGTTCACCGTCACTGCTTCGTAATCGTCTCGTCCAGATTCAGGATCAAGCTGGCGACCGTGGTGTAAGACGCCAGTTCGGCAAGGTCAAGCTCTTCGTTTCTTTTCGATTCGCCCTGGGTCACTAGGCTAAGTGCGGCCTTGCGATTCGTTTCGTAGTTGTCCAGATGATGCTGATAGGCGTTGACCAAAACCTCGCTGCGCGCCGCGTCGGGCTCACGAGCGGTGGCCAGCCGATACCCGTAGGCCATCCGTTCGGCGGGCGTCGAACCGCCCTCGGTCATCATCCTTTCCGCCATCTTGCGCGAGGCCTCGACAAACGTGACATCGTTCATCAAGTTCAGCGCTTGTAGCGGCGTGTTGGTGCGCGTTTCGCGCACGGTACAGGCCTCGCGCCCGGCGGAATCAAAATTCAACATCGACGGGGGCGGCACGGCGCGCTTCCAGAACGTATACATGCTGCGGCGGTAGAGCTTGTCGCCTTGATCTTGGACGTAGTCTTTGCCGCCGGCCAACTCGCTCCACAGCCCGGCCGGCTGATAGGGCTTGACCGACGGGCCGCCGGTCTGCTCGACCAGCAGCCCCGAGATCGCCAAGGCCTGATCACGCACGACCTCGGCCGGCAGCCGGAAGCGCGGTCCGCGCGCCAGCAGGCGGTTTTCCGGATCGCGTTCATGCAGATCGAGATCGACGGTCGAGCTTTGGCGGTAGGTCGCGCTCATGACGATGGTCTTCATCACGCCCTTGACGTCCCAGCCGCTTTCGACGAAGTCCGCGGCCAGCCAGTCGAGCAGATCCATATATCGGGGCCAATCGCCCTGCGAGCCGAAATCCTCGGCGGTCTTAACCAATCCGACGCCGAAAAGCATCTGCCAGAAACGGTTGACCGTTACGCGTGCCGTGAGCGGGTTCGAGGGGCTCACCAGCCACTTTGCGAACTCGAGACGGTCCCGGGGAACCGGGCGATCCGCGGCCGAGATCACGGCGGGCAGGCGGGGCTGAACCCTCTCGCCGGGTTTGTCGTAGGCGCCGCGCAAGAGCAGGTGCGTTGCCCGCGGCTGCTCCATCTCGCGCATCACCATCAAGGTCGGCAGACTGTCGGAGAAAGCCTCGCGCTTCTTACGCGCCGTCAGCAGATTGCGCCAAACCTCGCGAATCTTCGGCGGAGCATATTGGTCCAGAAACGCCAACCGAAGCTTGTCGTTTTCGGCCTGCGTTCTTTCCGATGCCGGCCGCGCGGCTATTTCGTGGAGAGGCGTCGCGGTCGCCAATACGGCAGCCTCGGCGGGACGCAGGGCACGGTTGTAGACCCGCACGTCGTCGATCGCGCCCTCAAAGCGTGGTCCCGATCCGGCGGCCGCCCCGATGCGCAGCGGCTGATCGACTTTGAACGGTTGGTTCATCTCATCCACATTGACCTTCAGCTCTTGCCTCCGGCCGTCAACGTAGATGGCGATTCCCTCGGCAAGCCGTGAACCGTCGTAGGTGGCGGCGACGTGATGCCAACGGTTGAGTGCAAGCGGCTGGGCGGTCTCGATCAGGATGGCGTCGTCAAGCGCGCGCACGACCAAGTTGAACTGTACTTTGCCGTCCGTGAGGTAGATGCCGTAGCCGGGAATCTCGGTGGTGAGCTCGTTGGTGCGCGTTACGATGGCGCCGTCTGGAGCGGTGGGGCGGATCCACGCCGACAGCGTAAACTTGTCGTAGAAATCATAGGGGGCCACATTGCCGGCATCGATGAAAACCTTGCCGTCGAAGCTCGCCGCGGCACCGATCGTCCCGTCAACGAATCTCGGCAGCCCGTCGACCAGGGCGGCTTGTGTTTGGCCCGCGCCGGGGGTCTCCCCTGACAAACTGCCGTCGAGCGGATAGTGGACCTCAAGCCCGTCGCGCAATGACCAGTCGGCGACCGCCGATCCCGCGATCGCCTGTTCCCATGCTTGCCGGGCTTGGCGGCGCTCGTCATCGAGCTTCGAGAATTCTCCCTCAGCGGCCGTGATTTTCGTGTCCAGCTTCTTCAGCTCGGACTGCTGCTCCCGCGTCGGGGCCTGAATGAAGGGCGGGGAATTGCCGTATTTGAAAGCCTTACCGCGCTCGGGGACATTATTGAAATACGCAAAAAGGCTGTAGAACTCTTTCTGCGTGAAGGGGTCGTACTTGTGATCGTGGCAGCGCGCACATCCCAACGTCAGCCCCATCCACACGGTCGAGGTGGTCTCGACGCGATCGACGACATACTCGACCGCGTATTCAGCGTCGATGATGCCGCCCTCGCCGTTGCCGCGGTGATTGCGGTTAAACCCGCTGGCAATCTGTTGATCGAGAGTCGCGTCCGGCAGCATGTCGCCGGCAAGCTGTTCGATCGTGAACTGATCGAAGGGCATGTTGTCGTTGAAGGCCTCGATCACCCAATCGCGCCAACGCCACATCGAGCGCTCGGCGTCGGTCTGGTAGCCGTTCGTGTCCGCATAGCGAGCGGCGTCCAGCCAGCGAACAGCCATGCGCTCGCCGTAACGCGGGGAGGCGAGCAGGCGATCGACGACTTTCTCATAGGCCTCGGGAGAGTGGTCCGCGAGGAAGGCGTCTATTTCCGGGGGTGAGGGCGGCAAACCAGTCAGGTCGAGTGAAACTCGACGAATCAAAGTCGCCCGATCGGTTTCCGAGGCGGGCGAGATTCCTGCTTTTTGCAAGCGCGCGAGCACGAAGCGATCAATGTCGTTCTTCGCCCAATCCTTCGCTTCCACTGGCGGGACCTTGGGGCGACTCGGGGCCAGGAACGACCAGTGCTGCTGCCACTCGGCTCCTTCGCGGACCCAGCGGCGGAGCAACTCAATCTCAGCCGCCGAAAGTTTCTTGCCTCCATAGGCCGGCGGCATGCGCCGCGCGTCATCCTTGCTCGTGATCCGGCGGATCAGTTCGCTCTTTTCAGGCTGACCGGGGACTATTGCAAAGCGCCCGCCAAGATCAGCCCGGACCCCTGCTTCAGTGTCGAGTCGCAGTGCGCTCAGCCGTTTCGATTCGTCAGGCCCGTGGCAAGCGAAGCATTTGTCGGAGAGAATCGCTCGAATATCGCGGTTGAAAACGACCGGCTCGGAGGTGTGGTCGGCGGCAAGGACCGGCACGGCACCGGCGACCGTCGCCAGCGCCGCCGCGAAAACACTGGAAAGCAGTGCACGCTCTCGACATACAAAGCCCATCATGACCTCAATCTCCAGTGTGATTATAACTCGCCGCGATCCGCCCCGGCATGCTCGGCGGGCACGTCTCTTTGGGCTTCGAGAGGCCGACTGCCTTTCGCTCTCAGCCCACCTTCACCAACCCATAGCGGCGCTGCCATTTGCCTTGGATGTATCGCACGAGCGCCTGCAGCTCTTCGGCCTTGTCGGGTTTCTCAATAAACGCGGTCACTTCGCTACGGGCGTTTTCGAGCAGATCGCGATCGCGGACCAGGTTGGCGACCCGAAAAGCGGGTAGGCCGGACTGCTTTGTGCCGAAGAATTCACCGGGGCCGCGAAGGCGTAAGTCGGTTTCGGCGATACGGAACCCGTCCTGAGTCTCGACCATCGTACGGATTCGCTCGGCGGCGATTTCGTTCATCTCGCCGGTTCGAAGAATGCAGTAGCTTTGCTCCCCGCCGCGGCCTACCCGTCCGCGTAATTGGTGTAATTGCGCCAACCCGAACGTCTCGGCGTGTTCGATCAGCATGACCGTCGCGTTGGGCACGTCGACGCCGACTTCGACTACCGTGGTTGCGACGAGGATTTGGACTCGGCCGTTCTTGAAGTCCTCCATGACGGATTCCTTCTCGGGACTCTTGAGGCGGCCGTGTAGCAAGGCGACTTCGAGGTCGGCGAAGACGGTTTCGGCCAGATGTTCGTAGAGCTTGCTCGCGGCCTTGACGGCCTTCGTCTCGGATTCCTCGATCAAGGGGCAAACGACGTAGACCTGACGGCCTTTCTCGACCTGCTTGCGGATGAAGCCGTAGACCTTGTCGGTCACCTCTTCGCCGGCGTGCTTGGTGACAATCGGACGACGCCCGGGCGGCAGTTCGTCGATAACCGAAACATCGAGGTCGCCATAGACGGTGAGAGCGAGGGTTCGGGGAATCGGCGTTGCGGTCATGACCAGGACGTCCGGGTGTTGTCCCTTGGCGAGAAGCCCGAAGCGTTGCATTACGCCGAAGCGGTGTTGCTCATCGACGACGACGAGGCCGAGGTTGTGGAAGGCGACGTCTTGGGAAATCAGCGCATGAGTGCCGATGATGACGTGGGCCTCGCCCTCGGCGATCAGACGCTTCCGCCTCTCCTTATCACGCGCGCGGCCTGACCCGGTCAGCATGACGACGGTATAGCCCGCCGATTCGAGCAAGTTCTTGAAATAGAAGTAGTGTTGCGCCGCCAGAATCTCGGTCGGCGCCATGACCGCGACTTGGTAACCGTTTTCAAGCGCGATGACGGCGGCTTCGACGGCGACGATGGTCTTACCGCTGCCGACATCGCCTTGCAACAGACGGTTCATCGGCGTCGCCTCGGACATATCTCCGGCGATTTCCCCAAGGACGCGTTTTTGAGCGGCGGTGGGCTTGAACGGCAGAATACTCTTGATCTGTTCGCGTGCGGCGTCGTTGAGCTCGAAAGCTATGCCTTCCTGACGCCGAGCTTTACGGCGCTTGAGTGCCAAACCGCATTCCAAGAAGAAAAACTCTTCAAAAATCAGCCGTGCCTGCGCGAGGGTGCGGAACGCTTCGAGCAGACGTGCGTCGGCCTCCGCGGGCGGGAAATGGGCCTCACGCAGCGCGTCATCGCGACCGGGCATTCCAACGCGGCGACGGATGCCTTCGGGCAAGGGATCGTCCTCCCACTCGACCGTATCGAGGGCGCGGCGAACCAGGCCGCGAATGACGCGGGTGTTGAGCCTCCCGATGGCCTGGTAGATGGGAACGACCCGGCCGGTGTGGAGGCGCGCCTCGGCGGGGTCGCGGGTGTCGGTCGCCTCAGGCGCGGCCTCGAGAATCTCATATTGCGGATGGAACATCGAGACTTCGCGAGAGAAGTCATCCCACTCGACCTTGCCGTAGAACGCAACCTGCTGTCCGCTTTCGAACACCGACCGCAGGTAGTCGCCCCGAAACCACTTGCAGACGAGCGGCCGGCCGGAGCCGTCGCGGACGCGAATCTCGAACAGTCGCGCCCGGCTGCGATGGGAGTGAAACAGGCGCGGGGAGGTGACTTTCCCGACGACGGTGGCGGTCTCGCCGGGAGCGAGGTCGGCGATGCGTTTGGTATTGCCGCGGTCTTCGTAACGGAAGGGCAGGTAGTAGAGCAGGTCTTCGACTGTGAAAATCGCTTTCGATTCCAAGATCTTGGCGCGTTGCGGGCCGACGCCTTTGAGATAAGTGATTGGAGTGTCGAGCTTCATGGCCGGCGGGATGCTTCTATTTACGCCGGGTCGCCTCCCAGTTCCGGCGGCGCCGTGCCGTCCAATACAGCAACCGGAGCGGACATCGAGGCGCAATCTCAGCGACTCGGCCCCGGCGAACGGAGCCGAAATTTGCACGCCGCCCTTCTCAAAGTCGAGGAAAATCGACATAGAGCGGTCGAAGTGATTGCCGAAGAAATCCTCGACGTAGGACTGTACGGCCGGTGCCTAAGATGGCGCGCTGAAGACACGATTGTAGCGCCGGGTTCGGACAACGCGCGCCGGAACCGTAGTTGTTGGGCGTTTTTCGGCTCCGACGGCGGATGTCACGCTGGGAGACGGATTGTGCCCGCGGCACTCGCGCTCGTCTCTGCTGACAGTTTGCACCCTGGTTTGGCGCGATGCGTCGCAAGCGGTCTCTGATTCCGCCGCGCGCGCGGACGAAGAGGGAAGGATCGCTTTCACAACTGCGTTTCGCGAGACGCGTGGCCCTGAGATTTTCGAGTGGCTGGGCGCTCGCGCGTCCTAAGGAGACTTGCAATTGCCATGAAAACGGCTCTCCGGCTGTTGCTTATCGCGGGCGTTCGGGTTCCGCCGTTCCGGCTCCACCCTAGGCCATATTTCCGGCCGCCCCTTCGCGGCTGCAGTTCTTTGGAATTTCTCGGACGCCTTGCTCGGCGCCCGGGTCGCAAGCCCCGGAAGCCCCCGCCTTGCGCGTCAGCCCGCCGAGCCGCTCGATTCCGAGTCGGCCTCCGGCGGCCAGGTCATTCCCGCCAGCCTCGCCACTTCGCTCTGCACATCGGCGATCAGTCGTTTGGCGTCCTTCCCGGCTTCTCCAGTGGTGGGCATCGGCGGGCCGACGCGCAGCTCGGCGCGGCCGGGATGCAGATGCGCCGAGTTCGGCGCGAGGATCTTCCGCGTTCCGACCAATGCCATCGGGACAATCGGAACGCCCGCGCGAATCGCGATGTGCGCCGCGCCGGGTTTGAACGGGCGCATGGTCGGCTGCCGCGTTCGCCCGCCCTCGGGAAACAGCAAGATCGACGTGCCTCGGCGCACACTCTCGGCCGCCTCGCCAATATTGCGGGCCGCGACGCGAGGGTTTTCGCGGTTCACCGGGATGTGCCCGGCGCGGTTTAAATGCCAGCCCAGAAAAGGAACCCGCCAAAGCCCGTGCCGCGCCATGATGCGGAAATCCCGCGGCATGCGTCCGAACATTACCGGCGTATCGATCAGGCTGAAATGGTTCGACACAAACACATAGGGCTGAGCCGGGTCGAGCTTTTCCGCCCCCACGACGTCAATCCTGACGAGGCAAATCCTAAGCACCATGCGGGCCCACGCAACGGCCACTTTGTGTTGCAGGCGGCCGGTGGGATCGAACAGCGACGCGGTGATCGAGATGGTGGCCATCACCAGCACCGAGAGCCCGATCATCGGGCACATCCACAACACCGAGCGCAGGTAACTCAACATCGGCGGGAAAAACCTCGTATCAGACCACCGTATCAGCGAACTCGGGAAGACGGCAACGAGGGAATCCAGGTCGTGCTCTTGCTTAGCAAGAACATACCGGTTTCGTGTACCATGTACGAACGCGCGCGAGGCTTTCGCGCCCCTGCTGGGGAGGTCTAGAAGATGACGAGCAACCACGTAGGCCATTGGACGATCGCGCTTACCGTACTGACGGTCGGCTTGTCGTTGCCGGCTTGCAACATCCCGAAGGAAGGCGCCGGTCCGGAAACCAAGGCCACTTTCACATCCGAAGTTTTTGGAACGACGCCGGACGGGCAAGAAGCGCTGATCTACACGTTGACCAATTCCAAGGGCGAAGAGGTTCGCATCACCAACTATGGCGGGATCGTCGTTTCGCTCAAGGTACCCGACAAGGACGGCAACTTGGGCGACATTGTGCTCGGTTATGACAAGTTGGAGGACTATATCAAGGACACGCCCTATTTCGGCGCGATCATCGGGCGCTACGGGAATCGCATCTCCAAAGCCAAGTTCGCTTTAGGCCAAGATCTCTATGAGCTGGCGGCGAACGACGGCGAAAATCACCTCCATGGCGGAGAAAAGGGTTTCGACAAGGTTCTGTGGACCGCGGAAGCCTACATCGATTACAATGGCGCCGCCCTCCGGCTCGACTACTTGAGTGAAGACGGGGAAGAAGGCTACCCGGGCAACTTAGATACCCGCGTGACCTACAAATGGACTGACGAATCGGAGTTGCGGATCGAATATAAAGCGACTACCGATAAGGCGACAGTCATCAATCTGACCAATCACTCCTATTTCAACCTCAAGGATGCGGGCGCAAGCTCCATCCTCGACCATGAGCTGATGATTGACGCGGACCGCTTTACCCCGATCGACGAACAGTTGATCCCCGACGGAAGAATCGGTCTGGCTGCTGAGACGCCGCTCGACTTTCTCGAATCGACACCCATCGGTAAGAACATCGACGCCGAGCTGAACCAGTTGGAATTCGGGAAAGGTTACGACCTGAACTATATCCTCAACCGCCGCGGCGAGGGCCTCTTCTTGGCCGCCAAGGTCACCGAGCCGACGACCGGTCGCGTGATGGAAGTTCTCACGACCGAACCCGGCATCCAGTTTTACAGTGGTAATTTCCTCGACGGCAGCAACATCGGCAAAGGCGGCACCGCTTATGAGCACCGCAGCGGTTTCTGCCTCGAGACGCAGCGCTATCCGGATTCGCCGAATATCAAGGGCTTTCCGTCCACGGTGCTGACGCCGGGCACGACCTATCAGTCGCAAACCGTTTACAAGTTTTCGACTGTGGGCGGCGCTGAAGAGCCGGCCGGCTACTAGCCGTTTTTGGGGCGCGTAGGTTGCGAGTCGGCTGACCCGTCGGCCTCGAAAAGGCAACTATCCTCGTACGCTCCCCTGGCTTTGTCAGGCGGATGCGGGTTTTGGAGGCCGTCCCCGGCCCGCGGCGGTCGGCTGGGACGAGTGGCGCGGGCGTGCCTCGACAGCGCGGGAGCGGAACCCGACGGCTCCGTCTCGGCTGAGAAAGGTCTTCGACATACGGTCGTGCCAGGTCAGTCTCTCGTCGTCCAGAAAGGCCCACGCGAATCCGACGCCGAGGGTGGTCGTGCTGAAGAGCAGGCCTAAAGCCCGGACAGCGCGCTGACGCGCGTTTGCGCGACGACCGTGGAAATTCAGCAGGCGCAATCCCACCCAGGTCATCCCGGGCGTCGTGCCGAAGTAGCCCACGTGGAAGGCCCAGTAAAACCCCGTCACTAAGAAAGCCGCGAAGCCGACGGCTCGCGTGCCTTCGCGGTCGGCCGAGATTGCCCCGCCGAGTTCGTGAAAGACGCCCCAAAAAACTCCCAGGGAAACAATCAGTACCGCGGCGTCGAGTACTCCGGCCAGGAACCGAATTTGTAGAGGCGCCACGGTCGCGGCACAACGCAATTCGCGCGCCGGCGCAGGCGATTCCACTTGGGCGGGGTCGGCGGCAACTGGCTCGTCATGCCGCGGTGGGCCCCCCCCGAGAGACGGTAGGAAGGAGCGCGATTCCGACACATCGTGCGCCGTGGGCGTGGGAGCAGGCGCGGCCGATGTTGTTAAGCTGTTCGCGGTGAAGGCGGCCGCGTTCCGTTGTTGCTCTCGCCATTTCATCTCGTCCGCCAAACCCAGCCGCTCAGCGGCCGGCGTCGGCTTCGGAAAGTCCGCCCCTTGGTCAATGGAGACAACGTTCGGGCTGTCCGTCGAGCTCGCCGACGAGGCCGCCCTAGCTGCTAACGACGCACTGGCATCGCGCCGTCTACGGTACGCGTCCAGGCGTCGGTGAAGCTCTCCGCGCCATGGCGCGGAGCTCATCGTGCCGCCGGCGTTCCCTTGAAGCGCGCCCGGAGACGCGGAACGATAGCGAGCCTCGTCGAGTCTCCGCCCACAGTGACCACAGCGAGTTTCGTCGTCGTTTTGATGACCGCAATGGCCGCAGATCATACCTGGGTTCCGAACAGCCGCATCGCGGAGAGCTTATTTGTTATCGGCGGGACGAAAGGACGTCGTTAGGCGGCCGGCAACGACGATCAGGGTTCGTCGATAGGCGCCGCCTTACTTGCGTCGTTAGAACATTCTAACTCAAAAATGTTCTTCCTCGAAACCTGCTCTGAACGTCGGCCGCATTTTTCGGTACACTCGTTTGTCGCGAACCGCTCTCGTTGCCTTCTAAATCGAGTTGCGGCTCGCTTTCTTGCCGACACGACATGCTTGTTGCCGGACTCATGAGTGGAACGTCAGTGGACGGCATCGATGTGGCGCTGGTCGAGATTGCCGGCGAGGGCTTCGGAATGCGGGTCGAGACGAGGGCCTTTCACGAGCAGGCGTACCCCACCGGCGTGCGCAAGGCGATTCTCGCCGTGTCGAACGCCCAGACACACACGTCTCATATCAGTCAACTGAATTTTTTGCTTGGCCGGCTTTTCGGCAACGCGATTGTTGAGGCATGCAGGGCGTCCGGCATTGCGGCGACGGATCTCGATCTGGTGGGTTCGCACGGGCAAACGATCTACCACCAGCCGACGGGTTCGGAGCTGGCCGCGCACACTGTGTGCAGCACGTTGCAGATCGGCGAGCCCGCAATGATCGCTGAGATTACCCGCGTTCCGGTAGTTGCGGATTTTCGCCCCGCCGATGTGGCCGCGGGCGGTCAGGGCGCCCCTTTGGTTCCCTATGTGGATTACCTTCTCTATCGCGACGCCGAGCGCGGGCGAGTGGCCCTGAACATCGGAGGTATTGCCAATCTGACCGCCATCGGGCCCGGCGCAAGACCGGAGGAGGTGTTTGCCTTCGATACCGGCCCGGGCAACATGGTGATTGACGGGTTGGTCGAAGATTTCACCGGCGGTGAGGAGCGATTTGACCGAGATGGGACTTGGGCTGCGTCAGGCCATGTGAACCAAGCTTTGCTCGATCGTTTGATGGCGCTGCCCTACCTCGACGAGCCGCCGCCTAAGAGCGCGGGGCGGGAGCAGTTCGGGCGGGAATTCACGACTGACTTGACGGCGCAAGGGCTCGATCCGAGCGACTTGATTGCCACAGTCACAGCTTTCACCGCGGAGACGATCGCCCGCGGGATTCGACGATGGGTCGCCCCGAAGATGCCGGTGGATCAGCTTGTTGCCTCGGGCGGGGGGACTCACAACCCGGAAATCATGCGGCGTTTGCGGGAGCTCCTACCGAACAAGGAAATCGTTCCGGCGAGCGCGCTGGGGCCGGCCGCGGATGCCAAGGAAGCGGCGGCGTTTGCGATTCTGGCCTACGAATCGTTTCACCGCCGACCGGCCAATCTTCCTTCGGCGACCGGCGCCGCCCGCGCTTGCGTGCTGGGGAAGTTGAGTTGGCCGCCTCTATCCGACTGACCTCGGCTGCGTTCGGTGGGACTTTGTTCCAGCGGCTCGCGGCGGTCGGTAGGGGCTAGATGCCGTAGGCTACGCCGAATTCGCGCGTGACAAGTTCCTTCATCGCCACGGCGTAGAATTCGTTGCTGTGATCGCGGATGGGTTTTTCGGCGCGCCCGGGGAAGGCCAGATGCTCCAGTTCATGAAGAAACACCGCCAAGAGGGCGATGTGAAAACGATAGTATTCCAGATCGGCTTCAGCGTCCTTGCCGAAGCGGCTACCGTCGATTACCGCCAGATCGGAAAGCGGACGGGGTTCCCATTCGCGAATCGATTCGACCGCAAGATCGATCTCGCCGACTTCCCGTCCCGTGTCCGCCGCGACGCGCCGTGACAATCGGCTTTCGGTCCCCCGGCGATGATGGTGACCGAGGCATCCACAGGCGTTGCGTAGTCGCAAAACCGCCACCACAAGGGAGGGTACGGTGGCGAGCGTTTCGGCATAGCCTTCGCGCAATTGCCTCGAAAGAGAGTGGTAGATCCCGCTGAGGGAAGACTGTAGGCAGGTGGCGAATGCTTCGTGCCCGCGGGGATATCCCGCAACAACAAGCGGTAGATCGTCACCGGCACGGATCAATAATTGATCACGGCCGCGGAGCTTGTCGAGCACGCGGGCGAGCAAGCCGGGAGGATGGATCGTAGGCCGGTCGGTCACGAAATGCCTCCGTTCTCATTGTAACGGCGAGCGCTGGATTAGCCCTTGTCGGGGCTGGCGCCACGTACGAAATCGGCCGAAACCCCGCAAGCCGGTAGGCCGGCGCAATGACGGTCGATGACTAAGCGTGGCGGTCCGGGATGGCCGGCCAAGAAGCGGCCGAGCCTGAGGAAGGGCGAAGCGCGGTTATCGGTTCGGGGGTGGCGGAATCCTGATGTCCCTCTTGGGAGCGCCCTGTCCGGGCGGCGGCGGTTTCAGTTTCATGTAGGCTTCGTTTCGGACATCGATGTTGATGGCCCTGCGGATTTCGTCAACCTTCTGCTTTAGTTTGGCCGCCTGAATCTTGCCCGCCATCTCGTTCTTGACCTTCTGCATCGGCGTGGCTTCGACCCCGGTGACTTGGAAGATATAGAAACGCCCGCCGTGCTGTCTCGCGTCGGAAAACGCGCCGAGATCCAATGAGAAGATGACACTCTTGAGGGGGTTTGGGATCTTAGCGTCGTGTTTGAAGCTGCCCAACTCGCCCCCCTTTTTTGCCGACGTCCTGTCGGTTGAGTGCTGCTTGGCGAGTTCAGCGAATTCGGCGCCGGACCGCAATTGCACGACGAGGTCTTTGGCCTTGAGGCGCGCTTCGTTTTCCGACAGCGGGCGTTTTCCATCGACGGCAGGAGCCTTTTCCGGATCCAAGGAATAGTCGATGTAGATGGCGGAGACGGTGCGCTCCTCGAACTGGGCAGGATTGGCGTCGTAGTAGGCCTGGAATTCTTCTTCCGTGGCGGCGATCGTCTTGCTCAGTTCACGGATGTAGGTTTGAGCGAAAAAGTCGAGGCGGATGAAGTCGAGCTGGGTACGGTAAGGCTCCTTCTCGGGAAGCCCCTCGGCTTCGGCTCGCTTTTTGAAACCCAACAGCCCGGCGTAGACCCGAAGCAGCGCGCCGTTGTCCATTAGAGCGGCGCTTTTCTGATAGTTGGCGGGCAGAGATTTTCGTAGTAGGTCGATTTGCCCCGCCGTGTATTCCACTCCGTCAACGACGGCGACGACGTCATCGGGCGCAATTTTTTCCTGCGCCGTTGCCGGAGCCGCGACGAGGCCGAGCAGGCAAACGAGCGTGCCGAGCAGGTTACGTTGGTGGAAAGCTACGGGAAACATTTTGACATGCACCAAGGACAGTATCGACGGGAAAAGGGAGAGGTGGTTGCGGGGGAAGGATTTGAACCTTCGACCTTTGGGTTATGAGCCCAACGAGCTACCAGACTGCTCCACCCCGCAGTCTTATGGTAACCAACATGTTTTGCAGCGGTCAAACAGCCACGCCGGACCGCGGCATAGGCGCGGTGAGCCCGGGCGGACGTGAGTCAAGGAGGCCTACGTCCACTGTGTTCACAAGGCGGACTATAATGGGCAGCGAAAGACTCTTTTCACGGGGTTTTCATGACTTCTGCCCAATGCGTTGCCGTGCTTCACGTGACGGCGTTATTGCTGCTGACCGCCGGCAAGGGCGCGGCGGCGAATGCTTTTGCCGAGACCATCGAGTTTGCCGGTTCGTGGGAGCACAGCCGCGAGTTTGACGAAGGCGAGGCGGTTTCGGTCAGCGTTCGCATTGACGATCCCGAGGCGCTGCCGCTGAACGCGCGCATCGCGGTGCGGTGGCGAGGGCCCGAGCTGGAAGGCGGTGGCTTTGAAGGGGAGCGAGGGGACCTCCGCGCCGAAGCCGGCACTGATTGGTCGAAGACGCTGCATGCGCTTGATCCCGATGTCTACCTTGTCTATCGAGCGCCGAAGACCGGAAACTACCGGCTGGAAATCGAGACCGTCCGTGCCCGGCCGCGGCTGCAACCGGGCATTCCGCGCGACACTGGGCTGGCTCCGCTTGCCACGCCCTTGCCGGAGTTGACTCCCTCGATCAAGCAAACGGCGGTAACGGTTGAGATCGACCCGATCGAGGCGCTGCACGAGGGCGACATCCTTCTCGAGGCCGAGCCCAACAACACCCCCGAGCAAGCAGTCGATCTGCCTTTCGCGGCCGGCGACGCGGATCAGGTGCTGCGCATTTTTGGCGGTGCGGATGATCTCGAATATTTCAACAACACGCAATCCGGCCGATCGCCCGACGACTGGTACCGCATCGAATACCGCGGGACGAAGCCGAAAATCTTTACGGCGAATCTTCAACTGGTCGAGCCGATCGTCAGCGCGCGAATCCGCGTCTACCAACCCGGCGTACCCGGCCCCGAGGACCTCAAACCTCGCGAGTTTCCCGATCGCAAGGATTTCGGCAACGACAATCCGATTCCCTACGTTCATCCGCCGGCCGAGGTGATCCCCGGGCCGGCGCCCGTCTTCAGCTACTACGACGGACGCGATCTCAACGAGCGGATTCATCAGCAGGACACCAACTTCCGGTCGTTCGCCACGCGCACGGTCCTACCCGGGGGTGTCTATTACCTGCGCGTCGAGGCGAACCAGCCGGGTTACGAGTTGGAAGTACGATTGATCGACGCGGCTCCGTATGACGACCCCGTGCGAGCGGTTCGCGAGGCGGTCTACTATCACTTGGCGGAAGTGGACGCTTGGCTGATTCATCGGCCCCGCAACATCGCGCTCGACCGTCGCGTGCGAGACGGCACCAGCCTGTTCGGCGAAAACTGCATGAGCTGCCACACGCAGAGCGGCGTGTGGGGGGTGGCCGACGCTTTCCGCAACGGCTACCGGCCGCGCGGGACCGTGCAGAACCACCGCCGGTTGATCAACACCATGTACGAAAGCCTGCGGCCGACGGTGAAGCTCAAGGATGCCGCTGTGAACACGAGCCTCGCGCCGAACGACTTGGGAGACGCCCCGGCGGGCAGCCGCGTTGCCGGACGCAACATCGTGCTCCACGAACGCACCTTTCGGCCGAAGCGCCTACACAGCTTCCAGCAACGCAGAACGGCCAATTACGTTTTGCAAACCAACGACCCGACCGGCATCAACGCCGCCGGCAAGGGATCGAACTTCGGCCCCAACGTTGTTTTCAAGTTTGCCGCTGAAATCCTGGAGCGCGGCTGGCGGGATACCGACGACCCGCGCTACTTCTTCGGTCTCGAAGAAAAGGCCCGCAAGATCGTCGCTACCGGGAATGACGGAATGTTGGTCAGCGACGACCTCGGACACCGTATCGAGTTTTTCCATCGCCTTTGGCCGAGCGACTACTCTGCAACGGTCGAAAAGCTTACCGGCTCGGCGGAACGCGCGGCCTCGGCTCGGGGGTTCCACGAGAAGTTTGCCGCACAAGTCGAAACCGACTTGGAACGCCTCACGGCTCTCCAGCAAGACGACGGTGGCTGGGGCTTCGACCTGGGAACCACGCCCGACGACGGGGAGAGTTGGCAGCGGCTGACCGAGCCGGGCGACCCGGCCCCGACTGCTGTCGCCCTGATCGCACTGGAGGCCGCGGGCTTCGGACCCGACGATCCGCGCATTCAGCGGGCGACGAAATGGTTGCTCGACGACCAGATCGAGTACGGCCTGTGGAACCACGCCGCCCAGACAGGCTTTGTCACTACTGCCTATGTGATTCGCGCCTTGAGCCGCCTGTATCCGGACAAGCCCGACCACGATCTTGCCGCCCTGGCCGATCCTGTCCCCGGCGAAAGCCCCCTGGCCTTGCTTTCGCGGGTGCGGCGCATGCAGGGCTCCGCTGACCCGAGCCTGGCCGGTGCGTTGATCGGCGCCGCCGCGAGTGCTTCCCCGCACATCCGGCAACAGGCGCTGTTGGGGCTGGGCGGAGCTCTGGCCGGCGAGGGCGTTCCGACGCTTATCCGCGGCCTCGACGACCCGATGAAGATGTGTCGCGAGGCGGCGTTCTGGTCGTTGCGGCAATTGCTGCTCGACGACCAGGGTTGGAACGAAACATTCGAGGCTTATGCGAAGGGCGGACCGCGGGTTCGGCAGGCGATTTTGCAAGCGCTGGTGACGCGCGTCGATCTGGCCGGCCCCCAGAGCCGCGTGAATCTCGGCCAGCTCACGCAGGTGCTTGCCCGCGGCATGTCGGATCCATTTGCCGGGGTTCGGGCATTCGCCTTCAAAGCCGCCTGGCATTGGTGGGTATGGAATCCGCCTTTACGCGAGGCGATCAATCGCGCCTGGGCCGAGGCTCTCTTGCGCGAGGAGCCGAACGCTCAGGTGGAAACGGCGCTGCGCTATTCGACCGTCTCGATGCTGATCGTCAACGGGCAGATCGCAAACCAGACGGGAGGCAAGAATGTCGACCAGCAGTACGCCGAGCTCGGCGATTTCTACCGCCTGCTCGCCAAGCGTCGTGACGAAGCGGAGCCGGAACAACAGGTGCGATTCGATCGCCGCTTGACGGCGGTGGCGGCGTCGCATTTCCAAGAGCGCGGCAACGACGGCGGCCCCGGGCAATTGGGCTACTCGACCCCGGGCAGCGCCGATTTCCTTGGCAAGATTGTTCTCGCGACGTACGAACGCGAGCCGAACAACGCGGAGATTCCCTGGGAAAAGATCGCCCTCGAAGGCGCGGCCAACGTTTCCTACGAGCCGCTCGAAAAGCGTTTGCTCAAGTTACTGACGACCGGCGATATCGAAATGGTCGCCGTCGCTGCGCGGGCCTTGGTGAATCCGCAATCGTTGTCGCTGCCCGCCGACGTGGCGACCTTGCGCCAATTGCTGGCTAAGGTCGATCGTTTTCTTGACGCCGGGCGAACCGAGGCCGCCGAAGCCTTGACCAACTTCCTCGCCCGCGTGAAATGGGATTTCGACCGCACGAGCGAGCGCGAGGAGTTGGAGTTTTACCGCCTGCTCATTTCCGCCCGCCCGCCCAAAGCTCCCGTCCCCTCGGCCGCGATCGGCGGCTTGCTCGGGAAACCGGCCCCGGCCGACGTCGCGCCGGCTCTCGATGGCACTGATCCCGACGCCGCGAAACAAGAACGAGCCGGACTGCTGGGACGCATTCTGGGCGAAAACCCGACCCTTCACCGCAAGAGCGTTTTCGATCTCGTCAACGAAGACGAACGCTTCTGGCTGCCTTCGACCGAATGGATGGTTTCGTATCAAGAAGGCGGCTTATCGATGGAAGAGGCCGTCAAGGGCGCGGTGGAAGCCGAAGATTTGAAGGTGCTCGAGTTGACCTTCGGGCGCACGACCGAGCAAATCGTCCCTGACGGCTTAACAAGCCAAAACACGATTCTTTGGTGGCGCGAGGGCGTTCCCGGGGCCCGCTTGACGTTCGAGGTGGGGGTGCCGGAAGCGGGTTTGTACGAGATCCTCACCGCGTTTCTCTATGACCGCGAGATGGGCACGGTACGCTTTGCTCTCAACGGCGCCGACATCGGCGAGCCGATCGACTTTTACCGCTCGCGGCTGACTCCGAGCGGCCCGACGTCACTCGGCGTTCACGAATTCGCCAAGGGCTCGAACCGGCTTACGGTAAACATGTTGGCGGCGAACCCGGAAGCCGAGCCGAACTACATCTTCGGCATCGACTACCTCAAGATCACTCCTGACGACGGCAGCGGCTCATTGTTCACCAAAGACGAACGTGGCGTTGATGTCATCGACCCGGTGACCGCCGCCAAGGACGAGATTGTTCGCATGTTCAATTCGTGGTTCGCGGCCGATCGGCCGGAAGAGGTCCGCGAGATGGCGGTCAAGCTGGCCAACAAAACGGCGTTGCGGCGCAATCCCGAAGTGCGAAAAGCGCTTGCCGCCTACATAGACCATGAAACGAATGTCCAGCTGCGCAAGCGTATCCAAAACATCCTCAACAGCGACGACAAGGTCTACGGCGAGCAACTGCGCAAGTTGATCACCGAACAAGGCCCGCCGGAAGGCAGCGGCGCGCGGCGTTTGGAGCCCGACGACGCCTTCGTCGCCGACATTCTACATTTTAGGGACTACGTTTTCGCCGAGATGACGAAGATCAACGGCGAAGACAACAAGGCTTGCATCTCCTGCCACGGAATCCCCGGGCGTGTGCCGACGTTGTATCTCGAAGCGCCCGACACCGCCGGTTACATCCCGCCCGACAAGTTGCTCGACAACTACCGCAAAATGCAGCAGCGCGTCGAGCCCCGCGACGTCGAGCGCAGCAAGTTTCTCCGCAAGCCGCTGAACATCCAAACCGGCCAAGAAGACGGCCACCAGGGCGGGCAGCGCTACGAGGCCGACGACCCGGGATATAAGGTCATTAGGCAATGGGTCTTGCAGCAGGCGCGGTTGCAGAGCGGAGCGGGGGACTGAGCGCCCAGATCCGAGAACGAGTATGGTGTTGGCTGCTTCCCTCTTCTACGATCCACTCTCGGAGGGTTCAAGTTCCGCAAGACGGTGATCGCGAAATGTCGCCCGGCGGCGGGTGTGGATGTTCCTGAAGAAAATGCGCATGTTCATCGAAAAGTCGAAGCCGCGACCGACCCAGGAGCCGTCCGCCAGTGGTGCGCGCTCGATGACGCCTTTCACGGCGCGCAGCTTTCCGAGAAAACCCCACCACAACCTGACCGGTTCTATAAGTTGAAATTCGATGCGGGCGACCTGGAAAGTCTCCTTGTCGACGAAGATCCGCCCGTGGGACTTGTTGAGGGCATAATCGATACGGCGGCGCACCGGGAGCGAATCGCTCTTCGGCTCGAAGCGCACCACGTAGGTCGGGCGTCCGTTTATCGGTTGCACCCCGGCCAATTCCGCTCGGTAGCGGTCAACAAGCTCGCGGCTGAACCGTACGCGATCCTCTTCTTCTTTCTCTTCCCCACGCGCCCGTCGTTGGCGTACCTCGTCCCTTCGGCGACGTTCGCCTTCGATTTCTTTCGAGGACAAGGGGTGGCCGTTCTTTTCGACGACTTCGCGATAAAGAGCCCCGGCGAGCGGATATACTTTAGCGGTCACCTCCTCGTGTTCCTTGGTGCGCCCGGCGGGGTCGAATTTCTCGCTGATTGCCTGCTCGAGGAATTCGTACCGAAGATCGTGCTCTTGCTCGTGCAGACGGTCAGCCAGTTCCACCGCCCGGGTAATGATTTGGTCCGCGGTCAGGCGGGCTGAAGCAGCCGCGGCTTCGCGTGATTCCGCGGCCGGCGCAAGAACGGTCGCCGGCAGCATGAGCGGCAGGATCCAACTCAAGCGCATATTTTCTTTAACGTATCAGGTTGGAGTGCGGTTCCCGCAAAGACGAGTAGGCTGTCTACCTGGAGCTGTCGAGGTTGACCGGGTGATCCGGCAGTACCCGGCTCGCGATTTGGCGGGCGTTTTCGTGGAAGCTGGTGGAGGCGGACACCTCGTCCCGAACGTTTCCGTGGAATCAGGCTTCACCGCTCCGCAGCGAAACGCTCTTCGTCGCCTCCTCGCGGCCGCAATTCGAAGGCCGGCCGGAACCCGCTGTGCTACCTTGTGGAAATGCAATTTCCGCAACGGTCTCTCTGGGTGCGTGCGGGCTTCCCACTGCTGGCCGCACTAACGTGGGCGCTGCTGCCGGCGGCACAGACGCCCCCAGATACCGGTGAGCGTTGGTACAAGGGCAATCTTCACACCCACACGATCAACAGCGACGGCGATAGCTCCCCGGACAGCGTAGCGCGTTGGTATAAGGAGCATCGCTACAACTTCTTGGTCCTAAGTGACCACAACTATCTAACCGACCCCAAGGGACTGAATTCCATCTTTGCCGCCGAGGAACGCTTTTTGCTGATGTCGGGAGAAGAGGTCACTTCCGGATTCGAGGAGAAACCGGTCCACGTCAACGGGTTCAACCTTCCCTACACGGTTCCGCCGGTGTACGGCGAGAGCGTCGTCGATACCATTCAAAAGAACGTCGACGCCATCCTCGAAGCCGGCGGCGTACCCTCACTCAACCACCCCAACTTTCGTTGGGCCGTAACACCCGACGAGTTGGCGCAGGTCCGAAACCTGCATCTGTTCGAAGTCTTCAACGGCACCGGAACCCACCACCTGGGCGGCGGCGGCGTCCCCGGGCTCGAAGCCATGTGGGATATCGTGCTCTCCTCCGGCAATCAGGTATACGGCATCGCCGTGGACGACGCACACGAGTTCAAGGCGTTTGGGCCGGATCACTCGAACCCCGGCCGTGGCTGGGTCAGCGTCAAGGCGCGCGAACTGTCGGTCGACGCCATCCTCGAAAGCATCAAAAACGGGCGCTTCTACTCCTCGACCGGGGTCGTGCTCGGCAACGTCGAGTGGCTCTCCGACGGGCTACGCATTGACGTCATTCGTGAAGACAAAGACGAAAACGATGACAGGAAATACACGACCGAATTCATCGGGAAAGACGGCAAGCTGCTGCAGCGCTCGGTCGACAACAACCCATCGTACACATTGAAGCCGGAAGAGCCCTACGTGCGCGCGAAAGTGACGTCGTCGCTGGGCGAGGTTGCCTGGGTGCAACCGGTTTTCGCTCAATAAGCAGCCCACTGCGATTCCAAAACCGCCCATCGTATACTTGACTGATATATGTCGACTCTACAGGAACAACAAATCTCCCTCGTTGACCGCCTCATGGACTCCTGCGGCGGCAGCTACACGCCCGAGCAGCGGCGCAAGTATTTCATCAGCGGACCGCAATGGGCGGCGGCGTACGAGGGACAGGCGTTGTTCCACGCGCCGACGCGGCCCCCGGTCGGTTTTGAGGAAGTGATCGAGCAGTTGGGGCGGATCGGCGTTCCCTGCTGGACCACCCACGACAGCGACGTCATCCCAACCGACACCTTGCTGACCGAGGGGCAATGGGAAATCGTCGAGCGCATCAACAAAGCCCTCTCGGACAACGGCGTGCGCTGCTCGATGGTCACTTGCGAAACTTTTCACCACCCCGTCTTCGCCGCCTCGGCTGCGGCCGAAGCCCCTGAGGTGCGCCAATACGCGGCCCGCCGGCTCCAAAACACCGTGGAAATCGGCCACGAGTTAGGCGCGCAGTTTGTCGTCTATTGGCCGGGCACGTTGGGCTACATGATTCAGGGCGTGATCGATGAGACCCAAACACTGCGCTGGTTCGCGGACGGCATGAACGCGGCCTGCGAGAAGGACATCGAAGTGGCTAAGCAGAAAGGCCGCTCGACGATGAAGCACTGCCTCGAGGCCAAGCCCTTCGAGCCCGTTTCGCAAATCATTCTGCCGTCGAGCGACGCCATGTTGGCTTTCATCAGCAGCGGGCTTCTCAAGCACCCCGAGATGGTCGGGCTCAACCCGGAATACCTGCATGAATTGATGTGGGGCGCGGCCTGCCGAGCGGCGCTGGCTCGGGCCCTGCTGTGCGGGAAGCTGTGGCACTTCGATATCAACGACGGCTACCCGCTTAAGCACGACGTCGATTTGGGCGTTGGCCTCGTCAATCCGCTCGACTGGCTCAATGTGCTCGTCTTGCTGCGATCGCACGGCTACGATGGCCCGTTCAACCTCGACTTCAAGCCGCCGCGCACGACCAGCAAGCACGGCGTTTTCAAGATCAGTTTCCCGACCGCCGTCGACCGCTTCATCACCTTGTGGGAGATCGCGGGCGAAGCGATTTCCGACCCGATCATCAAAGAGGCCACCGACGCCCTCAAGGCGGGCGGGACAGACTCCGGCGACCTCGACGAAATCGTTGCCGCCAACCAAGAGCTGCTCTCCCTGCACGAACTCATCACGCACCGCCTGTTCCAAGTCCTGATCGGTCAAAACCGCGGCCGAACGTTTTCGTTGTAGTAGGCGCAACGCGGCCCACCACGTCGGCCGCCGGCACGGAAAAGGGACGAAGCGGCGTTCAATCCGCGGTTGCGAAGCGGCGAAAGAAACTGTCCTCGCGCCAGCGCGGCCGCTCGTCGGCGTTGGCGATTTCGGCGGCCAATTGCGCCATTAACCGATTGAAAACGGCGGCGGCCTCGCGGTCAACGGGCTGATCGAGATCGTCTGACGGAGCGTGGTAGCGGGTTCGCAGCCACCGCTGAAATTTTTCGGCTTGCGGCGTATCCGGTTCGAAACCGAAGCCTAGAAACAGCGACGGGATCCCTTTCTTGATGAAGTTGTATTGGTCGCTGCGGATGAAGATGTTGCGTTCCGGGGTCTCCGCCACAAATCACGAGAAGCCCCGGACGGGGCGGAGGAGCAATCATTTGATCGAATATCGACCGATAGGAACCATTCACCCGTCCCACCCCCCGAGGGCTGACACTTTGACGCCTTCCTATCCTGTTTCTTGCCTCGCCCTTCACGCGCCAAACCCGGCGGTGTGCCATAGGGCAAGAAGGTAAGGGCGGCAGGAATTACGGTGCTGAGCGGTCCTGCGACCTTTCAGGCCTTGCCGTAGACTTCCGTAAACCCGCGGGTCCATACAATCGGACCGCCCGCCATTTTTCACAGCCCCTCAGTCAGCGGTATCCGACAAAACCCTGTCGCGCCAACAACGGCGGTAAAACCACCCTACCCGGGAACCCGACCACCGCGACCACTCCCGTTCGTCATCTGCACCCGGGAGGCCGTGGCAGGGGAACGGGTACGCGCTCGGCGACGGAGGCTCTGGAGAGGCTGATATTTGTTGACCATGCCGAGTGAAACACCCTATTGAATCTCGCAAAATAAAGTGACACCTTTTTGGGGTACGTACGTCTTTGTATGTATGGGAAATACAAAAGGCGTACGGCGGGATTTCGAGGCCCTGGAGAAGCGCCGTTTCAAAGCGATCCGGTTGGTCGAGCAAGGCTGTAGTCAGTCCGAGACAGCGAGGCGATTGAAGGTCGCGCGGCAAAGCGTCAGCGAGTGGCTGCGACGATACCGGCGTGACGGCGAAGCCGGGTTGCGCCAGGCCGGCCGCGCCGGCCGTAAGCCGCTGTTGGACGCCGCGCAGCTCGAACGCCTCGAGGCGTTGCTGCTGGAAGGCCCCGAGGCGCACGGCTTCCCGACGCCGCTGTGGAGCTGTCCGCGGGTCGCTCGTCTGATCGGAGACGAGTTCGGCGTGCGCTATCACGAGGGCCATGTCTGGAAGATCCTGCGGGCGCTCGGTTGGAGCCCGCAACGGCCCGTCGGCAAAGCGCGGGAGCGCAACGAAGAGGCCATCCGCGGCTGGCAGCGCAAGACTTGGCCGGCCATTAAAAAAAAGCCCGCAAAGAAGAACGTACGATCGTCTTCATCGACGAAAGCGGATTGAGTCAGAAGCCGCATCGTTGCCGCACCTGGGCGCCGCGCGGCGAGACACCGGTGTTGGAGTTCAACTTCAACTGGGACAAGCTGTCGGTGTCGGCCGGGCTGACGTTGCGCAACTTTTACTTCCGGCTCTATCCCGGCGCGATCGGCGAGCTGGAGGTCATCGACTTCCTGAAGGCTTTGGTGCGCCACATCGACGGCCCACTGCTGATCGTCTGGGACCGGCTGCCGGCGCACCGCAGCCGCCTGGTGCGGGAGTTCATCCAGCTCTCCGAGGATCACATCGCAACGGAGTACTTGCCGCCCTATGCGCCGGAGTTGAACCCGGTGGAATACATTTGGGCGTACTGGAAGCAGCACGAGTTGCCCAACGTCTGCCCGAAGGACTACTGGGAACTCGACGAGCGCGCCCGCAAAGCGCTGCGGCGAATGCGCCGCAAACCGCGCTTGATTACCGCTTTCTGGAAACAGTCTTCTCTTTGTCTCGATTGACAGTATATTATGCGAGACTCAGTAAGCTAACTTGCAGCCACGCCGAACATGACTGCGGATGCGCACAAGCAAATGTCTGGGACGGACCGCGCGAGAAGGTTCTTAGGGAAGAAATATCTGGATCTTGCGGCGCGAATTCCGAGTCGCTCCCATGGGTTGATCTCCTACCTTCAAGGATTACGACGTGAACAAAATGATGCGTCTGAGAAGACCTTTCAACGCTCTCGACCCCCTGAGGGAGCAGAACTGCATTTCTTGGGGTTTCGGTTGGTTGAAGTTTTCGCGGTTGAAGACCTCAACACTCTGTTTCAGGGACTCGAAGCACTCTTCCCAGTGAGAAAGCCTACGGATAGGTCTGTCGTTCATCGTTTGGAAAGGTTTCGAAGTGCTGCTGGCCGTCTGTTTGGACGTCGTCGGACCTCGGTCGGCTATATTGATCGCGAGCAGAGGCACGGAGTTTCGGGGCCTTATCGCACAATGCCTTCTCTGCCAGAGGAGGTCGAAAGCGTCAAGGTTGAGGTCTATACGCTATTTCCGTCAGTTATTACTGTCTCGTTCTGGGTGAAACTGGAACGGATTGCGGCCGAGCGGCTCACTCAGGTGCAGACGCAAAGCCTTTTACCTGCCGTCTGGTTCGAGAAGTGGATTCCCAGAGGACGAGTGGCCGGAGGCTCCGCGCGAGAATCATGCGACTTGACCCTACAGAGAGCTGTTCTCTCTTGGCTAGAAGGCGTGCGAACAAGTACGGAGGATTGTCTCCGACCGTTTATCCGGGGCTACTTCAATCGTGACAGCCGAAGATCAGGTCCGGTATTTCCAGCGGTGGAAGCCTTCGCCCTGGTCGGCACCCCCGAGGACGAGGACACAGGCGCTTTCTGCACCCAATGGGTCGAGGCGTCACGCGGATGGCTAGATTCACTTGGGTTCGACTATGTGCTTCCGCGTTGGTATAAAAGCCAAGAGCTTCTGTTTCAGGTGGAGGACTCGGCCCACTGCGGACTTCGAGTACCGCACCGGCTGGTTGCGCTGCCGGAGCATGCAGACAAGGAACACTGGCAAAATTTCAAAAACGATCCGCATGGACTTTTCTCGTCAGACATCAACCATCGCCTCGAAACTTTCGAGCCTTTCGTCGTGGTTCTATCGCGGCTGTCATCTCTTCAAGAGGAGGTAGAGAGATTGAGAGCCGAAGCGCTTGTGCAACCGGCAGGGAACCCACGACGAAACCTTCGCCGAGGGGTTCAGCTAGCTCACAGTATTCGACAACACGTGGCCTCCTTGGAGGGCCTTCTACTAGAGTACGAAGCGTCCAAGACTCAGCTGTTGAAGGACGTAAGCGACTTAGCTCTAACCAGTGCTTGGGACCAACGTTCTTCGATCGAGTTCCATACTGCCCTGGAGAGGCACATAGAGTCCACTTCGCAAGCGATCAGTAATCATGCGGAACTCGTTGATTCCAACCTCTCAAAGTCTCTGACTGTTCGGAGTATCGAAGCTAGTCACCGACTTCAGTTTGCAATCGTTGTTCTCGCGATTTCCAACCTCGTACTGGCAGCGTTTGCCAACTGGGACCGTGTCGCTCAGATGGTGGGGCGTTTGTGGTCGAGTGAGTGACCCGCACATCGACCGCGCGATTTCCCTGACCCTCTCATCACAACCGGCGAGATCGGTGAGGATAGCGGCCGCTGGTAAAGGTTGAGAACTCACGGGGCGATTATGGCAATCACTTTCAGGTCGGGTACTGAGAGCTGGTCGAGGTCAGATTCGACGCCACGCGGGTTCTTGATGCGATTATGAGGGTCGTACACAAAGCAGATGAGCGTTTTACAGTCGGCATGGCCCTTGTAGTGCGCTGCATCGACGGTGAGCTGATCACCAACTTTGCCCGCATCTAGCCCTTCCCTCGTCATCTTCGTTTCGACGACGATCTCATCCGCCTTCAAGAGAAAGTCCATTCGCGAGGACCTGCCAGCGTAGGAGGGCGTCCACTCTTCTGAGCGAACGTCGTCGAAATGCACACGAAGCAGTGCGTGGAGTAGGTCCTGCACGTCGTACTCATCGGTGACTTCAAGAGTCGGACGATCCTCTCGACGATCAAGGAGCTGACGTGCGATCAGGTGGAAACGTTCGCAGACCAGCTTCACGAGGTCGGCGGATGAAGACCTTGTGTTTCCAATGGCGCGAGTTAACTGCGCACCGCGTCTCTGAACCTGGCGGAGGAGGCGGTGTGAAAGTTTAAAGAATTCTTCTGCCGCGATACAACGGGAACGGCAAGTGTCCGCAACCGCTTCATAATAAAGATACGCAGGAACGCAGCTTCCCTGCGACAAAGCATTAGTGTCGCGAGTCATCGATGGGCCGGGCAAATAAGCTTTGATGTATTCTCCCACGCGATGGCCCCATTTGTGTTCCACAACCTTCGTCAATAATTCCAACTCCCGCTCATATCCTGTTAAATCGTGCAAGGCAGAGAGTTCGATCTCAATATCGGTCTGAAGTTCCTTGGCTCTGTTGACCATGCCCTCAGTCGGTCTTTCGATCTTATCGAAGGAAGAATCGGCGAGCGTCTCGATTCGTTCCTTCACATCGTCGTGGTCCCTTGCTTGCCAACCGTCTGGTAGCCCACGTCTTCCCCCCCATTCGGGACTGAACCGGCTCTCCAGGGGGGGCTTTTCGAAATCGCCATAGTAGAGTTCTGAATGGTACGCAAGAGAAGAACCGCTCGATGATTCAGATACCTTCGAGGCGGCTTTGAAGAGGCGGTCACAATGATTCTTTAGTTCAGCAATTTCTCCCTTCAGGTCATCTTCGAGTTCCGTGGTCTTGACGAGTAGTGCTGATGTTGTATTTACAGCGTCTGGCATGATCTCAATGGGTGTCGATTTAGGCTCCCGATCGGATTGGCTAAGGCAGCCAAGCTGCCAGTTTTATCTGTAGGACAGGAGAGATCGGTAGAGAGATCGGTGACAGGCAGCGAATAAACGGCGATCGATGACAGGCACCCAACCCTGAACGCAAACCATAGGACTCAAAAGTCGCTCTCGCCCCATGACCGCGATTTCTTGACAAAAGCATCATCGGCGACCTGTTTCTTCGCGTATGAAACTCGGCGCACAGCCTCCTGATATGAGAGGTGCCCGCCGAGCGACACAGCGTATCGCCCGGCTTCGTCTTTATACACGGCCGGTTCGTACTGGACCGGCTTCTGAAGAAGTCCCTGGGCGTAATCAAGAGCATCTCGTTTGCCCCGAAACGACGCAATCACGGCGAAATAATCTCCGCTTGTTGTGGTTGTCTCAGTCGCCACACTCTGGGCGGCTTCGCTCGCTACGCTCTCGGCGACGACCTTGACCGGCGAGCCGGGAGATTCCGTTTCAGACACGGCCTCGGCAAGTCTAATTGCAAGGCCATTATCGACTGCTCTCAGTAGTCGCAGAGCGATGATTCTCTCGCTCTCATTGGCGCTCGTGATCTTCGCCGCAAAGATTTCAAGCATCTTTATCTGTCGATTTGCGATAGCCTGGCGCTCCGCGCTTTCCAGCTGCGCTTGACCTATCGCGATGGAGCTTCTCTCCTGTTGCCTTGTGACGAAAAACGTGCCGGCAATCCCGACAACGGTCAGCGTGAGGGGCATCAACACGAGTTCAATTACGGTCCGTCGCTCGGCCATGCGGTTCCCCATATCATACTTCGTTTTTCTCTATAAACGCTGCTAATCGCCGTTCTGAGTCTTGAATTTGGGGAGATCCGGGGGGGATCTGGAGGAAAAGGGAGATCGGGGGAGATCGGTGGGAGATCGGTGAGGGGAGATCGGTGACAGGGGAGATCGGTGACAGAGGGGAGATCGGGAGCGAATAAAGAATCTTCACCGCCCAACCCAAACCAGCCCCGCGCCCGAAAAGCCGCCGGCAAAGTTCACGTCGCTTGAATCCGGTCTAGGCGCATCCGACCAGGGCCGGCACGAACACCTCCCAAAACAATCTCCCTGGCCGGTGGCGACAAACACTCGTGTTTGTCCCCCTCGACAGTCAAGACAAGCTCTCAGCTTGTCTCGCCGCAGGCTCAAGACCACCGCGACCCCGGCTCCCCCATACGAGCACCGCAGGACCGTAGCCCGCAACGTTCACGCGGCTTAAGTTAATACCGGGCCGGGCCGTCAGGGCCGGCCTATTTTGCGAGGACGCCTTTTTCTTCCCATTGCGCAAGCTGCTTTTTCATGAGAGGGGCTGCGTCGGAGTCCGGGCGGGCGGCCGGAAAGCGGCCTTCTCGAACGGGAGCGGTTGGTGGTTAGAACTTCGCGGCCATCAGGGCGCGCAGGCGGCGGGCGCGGTCGGGACCGCGTAGGGCGCGCAGGGCCTTGGCTTCGATTTGGCGAATGCGTTCACGTGTGACTGTGAACTCTTGCCCGATCTCCTCGAGCGTGTGCTCGCGGTCGCAACCGATACCGAAACGCATGCGGATAACCTTCTCCTCCTTGGGAGACAAGGTCTTGAGAACGTCGGCGGTTTCCTCGTGGACACTGGAGTCAACAACCGACTCGACCGGCGAGCGGACCCAGCGGTCTTCCAGCAGGTCGCCCAGCGCCGACTCGCCGTCGCGGCCGACCGGTGTTTCGAGCGACACCGGGTCGCGCGAGATCGTTTTAAGCTTCTGGACCTTTTCGGCAGTGATCTCCATGCGGTCGCCGATTTCTTCATTGCTGGGCGTGCGCCCGTGTTCTTTTTCGAGCTCGCGCGAAGCCCGCAAAAACTTGTTCATGCTCTCGTTCATGTGAACGGGAATACGAATCGTGCGCGACTGGTCGGCGATGGCTCGCGTGATCGCTTGCCGGATCCACCAGGTGGCGTAGGTCGAGAACTTGTACCCGCGCTGGTATTCGAACTTTTCGGCGGCCCGCATCAGCCCGATGTTGCCTTCTTGGATCAGATCCAACAGGTGCAGGCCCCTATTGACGTACTTTTTCGCAACGGAGACAACGAGGCGCAAGTTCGCTTCCACCAGGGCTTTCTTGGCTCGTTCGGCCTCGTCTTCGCCTCGGTCCACGCGGCGCACCGTATGATCGAGGTGAGCCCAGTCAACTCCGTGCTTCTCTTCGGCTCGCCGCATTTCCCGCCGCACTTCGCGAATGGCGGCGCTGGTCTCCGTGGAGCGGGCCTGTCGCGAACGCTGCTGCAGGACTCGCAGCTCCCGTGCCAAGGGTTCAACCTCGATCTTGACCCGGCGGAGCCGTCGATCGAGCACTTCCCAGGTCGCCGGCCGGAAGGGGATGTCCTGAATGGCAGCGGAAAGCTTGATCCGTTGGCGGCCCAACTTCCACTCGAGACGCCGCCGAACGTGAACGTTGCGTTTGGGCGTTTTTTCAAGTTTGAGCGAGGTCGTGTGGGCTTGAGTCGCGTACCGACACGCCCGGGCGAATTTCTGGCGAATCTGATTTCGCTTGCGAGTGCGTTGGGGGGAACCCTCTTCGTAGTCCCCGATGACGCACAGCGAGTCGACGAGGCGGTCACCTCTCTTGATTTCCTCGTAATAGTCGAGAATTGCCTCGATAACTACGCGCGACCGCGTCAGCGCGCGGTAAGCCTGGTTCTTGCCGCGCTCCATGCGGCGAGCTAGATCGACTTCGCCCTTCCGGGTCAGTAAGGAGACGGACCCCATCTCCCGTAAGTAGACGCGGACCGGATCGTCGGTATAGATAGCGGTGTCTTCGGACGTCGTCGTCGTCTCAGCGCCTTCCGCCGAATCACCGTTTCGCCGACTAACAAACGGGGAGCTTGAGCGCAAAGGGGCGGCGACATCGCCGGAGTCCATAAACTGCTCGTCAAACTGATCCACACGACCTCCCGAATCTAGGGCTGGCTACAACAAAGCAATCCATTGCTATCTCTTGGTTTCGGCAAGCGACCTACCGGATACAGGCAACTCCTACAGCCCACTTAACTCCGAGCAAGCTGTCTGGACACCATGCTTCCAGGTCGGGTGGAATCGGCAGTTCCTGAGCAGGATGGACTCAACGAACACTTTCGTCCGTTGGGGGCTGAGTTGCCGACTCGTCGCCTATGGACCGGGTGAGAATACTTCCTCCAGCCTCACCCGTAGGGCATTGCATATATAGTATCTTTCAAAACCTTACTAATTGCAATAGGAAAATTCACACTAGAACACGTCATGGTCGTAGTACTAGAACTACTGGCGCAAAACGAAATAGGGAGGGCAAGGAGGCCGCTCGCCGGTCGTCGCGGACATCGTCCTATGCCACTCATTTATTGGGACTTTCTTCCTTTGATCAGATGCGTGAGCTCGGACAGGAATTCTTCCTCGTCCTGAAAGTCGCGGTAGACCGAAGCGAAACGGACATACGCCACCTTGTCGATCTGACGCAGCCGGTCCATCAACAGCTCGCCTACCCGAGATGTGGCGCATTCGCGCTCGGATGAGTCCAAAACCAGCGACTCCGCGACGTTGACAAGGGTTTCCAGCTGCCCCATGCCGATCGGGCGCTTCTCGCAAGCCCGCAGCAAGCCATTGAGGACTTTCTGGCGGTCGAATTTCTCCCTCCGGCCGTCCTTCTTGACGACCATGTAGGGGATCTCATCGATTCGTTCGTAGGTAGTAAAGCGTTGTTCGCAATGCAGACATTCGCGGCGTCGCCGGATGGCGTCCGCTCGCTTGCTTTCGCGAGAGTCGACAACCTTGTCGGCCGCGTGGCCACAAAACGGACACAACATATCTACCCCATACCCCTCGGTCGGTACCGCATAGGGTAGGGAGTAGGATAGCAGGCCCCGGCTAAAAAGCCCAGGTGTGGATCGGAAGAAACCGATCTCAAAGCGGCGCCTTGCTTGTGTTACGCGTTACGGTACTCCTCAACGGCGGCGAGCATCTGAGTAGCGTAAGCCTCGTTCTTGGGTGTGCCGCGCTTGACCCCGTTATAGGACTCGGCGAAGTAGCTGAAATCCGACTCCTTCTGGGATCGCCGGGCCGCACTTTTCCAGGAGCGACTTGCAGCGATTGTCCGGCCGAGCGTGAAAATCTGCCGCGCCGGATCGTAGCTACGCAGGTCACCCAGCGTGATATCGGCCTTACGCATGCGGGCCGAGAGTGTGTGCCAACCCATCGTCTGGCCCCAACCCCAACTTGTTGCCAGCACCCGGCAGTCCGTGGTGTTCCAGGATTGGATCGTCAGTAGTGCGCGCCGAAGGGTTTTCGGCGTGCTCTGTCCCGCCATTGCCGCCGGCAGGGTTCGGGAGAGAAGCGTTTTGGACCCGTTGTCACCGGGTCGGATGGGTATGGTTTCGACTTTGTGACGAAGCTCGACGAGTGCGGCGGCATCTGTCGCGACGATTTCCACATCCTCCAGGGCGGCCGCTATGTCGAGCAGGGCCACGTTGTGATGCGACTCGAATTTCGGAAGATTGCGAGATCCGCCATTGCTTTCAACCCAGGTGATGGCGGCGATCACCGCTTCCTCCACGTCGGCGGCGGCGGCGGCAAAAAGCACGCTTTCGCGAAAGTTCAGCTTGAATTCCGAGATTGCAAGACTGGTCGTGCGGTCCAAGACCTCACGCAGCCGGTCTTGTTCGTCGTCCGGGAGCGACTCCACGTGAGCTGAACTCTTCGCCTCAAGGCGCCGCACGTCGGGCGGATCCAGGCGCCCGCTCGGATCCAGGCCGTTTTCCGCCTGAAATTGCCGCAGGCCTCTTTCCGTCCCACCGCCGAAGTCGCCGTCAATGAGAGCCGATCCGTCGCCAAAGCCCTGTGACTTGGAGGTAGTGAACCCAAGACAGACTAACAAGCGCTGTAGGAGTTTAACGGCATCGCGATTCGCTTCCCCTCTGGCAATGGGCCGCCCGTCCAGCAACTCCCGCCAACGCGGCGCTGCTTCCTCCACTTTCACGACGCGCCGATTGCTCCCAGCAAGCGCCGGATCCCCGGTAAAGACCGATTGGTCGAAGATGGACATCAAGGTTCCAATGAAAAACGGCGTTCTCTCGAACGCCGCGTCGTCTTTTGCACTGCGGGGAGAGTGCAGCCCCTCGCAACTAACTGCTTCTCTACACCGAGTATACCCCTGGTGTCCAATACCTTTCGAATGGGGTGCACGACACAATATGGGAGAATCAACAGTCAGGGTCCGAGCGCTGCCCCGCCTGAAATTTCCCCTTGGTTCGGCCATGGCTAAAGTCTTACGGGAAAAAGGCCGTTGAAACGCCCTCGTCGCGGACGACGAGCCCTCCAAGCCCGGAAACCGGGCTGAGCGTGGACTTCCCTCCACGCCTCTGTTTCTATTGCTTGCACTGCGGGAAGGACGTGCCACATTTATGTCGCGTGGCGCCGCTTGCGCGCCTTATTCGTCAGCGCCGAGCGGCTCGACGTTGGTCACGAGGCCGTCCATAAAAGTGACACGTAGAGCGGGGAGGCCCGCGGACCGGCGGAAAGTGTAGTCGAGGATGCGAAGAGCCCCGCCCGGAGAGTATCGCGCCAGGCTTCCCGCACCGAGAGCGAAGGCCGTTTGGTATTCCGTCATTCCCGGCTCGACTCGGTGGGCTTCGATCTTCTCCCAGTCGGCCGAGGTCCAGTGGTCGTAGAGTTCGTGAGGGTTCTTGAGAAGAAAAATCGCGTCGACGTAGAAGCGTTCCCCGATCCCGATTGCCACCGTGTGGGTACGGCCGTCTCTTTCGAACTCAAGCAGAGTTTGCTCTCCGCGGCTTCGCACTCCGGTCGGGACGATCTTCTCCAGCGGCTCGAAGGTCCGCTCTCCGGGCTCGTAGATCCAGCGATAGCCTTCCATGACCCACAGCGGTTTGCCGATAAGCTTTTCGGCCGAGGCGGCGTTGCTGACATACGATTTCGGGTGGAAGACGTGGAGGTCGGGATGGACCGCGCGCTCCTGCTTCCTGGGCGGCTTCAGCCGCGGGTTTACCCACTCGGCGATGTAGCCAACCGCGGCGTAGACCAGCGTGGCAATAACGGCCATGACGAAGACTGAAGCAACCCAATCTCGCCAGTCTTTTTCCATGGGTGATGCTTGGCGGGTGAAATCGAGTCGGCAGCCCGCCGCCTGAACAACGCCGGCCTCAATGTCTTGGACCTACCGTCCCGCCGCTCACGTTTCACTTCGTTGCCAAGTGAAGCGTGGCGATCCCGCCGGTCAACGAGACGATCTCGACTCGCGAAAACCCGATGGCCGTGAGTCCATCGGCTAACTCCGACGGCGATAGGAACCGTTCAACGGATTGTTGCAGGTAAGAGTATGCGTTACCGGAGCCGGAAATCGCGTTCCCCAATTTCGGCAAAACGTTGCGAAAATAGAAGCCGAAGAGCGGACCAATCAAGCGGTTAGCCGGCTGAGAGAATTCCAACAGCACCAGCCGTCCGCCGGGCCGAAGGAGGCGAAACATCTCTTCCATGCCACGCTCGTAATTCGCTAGATTGCGGAAGCCGAAGGCGATGGTGATGAGGTCGAATCGGGCGTCGGGCAGCGGGAGCCGCAGAGCATCGGCTTCGACGAGGGCTGACGTCAGGCCTCTCCGACGAAGTTTGCCTTCCGCAGCGAACAACATGGGCCGCGAGAAGTCAGCCCCAATTCCCTCGAAGCCTGACGAGCCCCGCAGGCGGCGACGCGCCAACACGAGTTCGATCAGCAGATCACCGGTGCCGCAGCAAAGATCGAGTACTCGCGCGCGCGGCCGTTCGAGCTCCGGGCGCACGCGGCGAACCAAGGCGCGGCGCCAGTACTGATCAACCCGCAGCGAGAGCAGCCTGTTCAGCAGGTCGTAGCGCGGGGCAATCCTGCCGAACATGCGGCGGATGTTGCCGGCGACCTCGACATCATTCCCTGCTTCGACGCCGGCGGGAGTTGCGCCCGAAATCATGGGGAAACCGCCGACGGAGCGGCTTGTGGAGTGAACGAGCCGGCCGGACCAAACGCCTCCAATGCGCTTTCCGCCGCGGCTTGCACCAGAGGCGTCTCGGGGTCGCGCACAACTCGAACCTTGCCGATCTTTTCGGGCAGGACGAAATGCACGTGGCCCCCGATGGTCTTCTTGTCGCCACGCACCCGCTCGACCAAGCGCGAGGCGTCAATGCCGTTCAACTCGGGGATGGGTCCGTAGGCGGCGATCAAGGCTTCGAGAGACTCACGTTCCGCCAGGTCGAAAATTCCCAGTGACTCTGCCAATCGCGCGGCGGCGACCATGCCGAAGGCGACGGCTTCGCCGTGCAGCAGCCGGGTATAGTCGGTTTCGGCTTCAAGGGCGTGCCCGAGCGTGTGGCCGTAGTTGAGAATGCGCCGCAGGCCGCCTTCGCGCTCGTCTTCGGCTACGACCGCGGCTTTGATTCGGACCGACTCGGCGATCAGGACCTCCAGCATTTTCGGGTCACGCCGGATTACCTCGTCGCGGCGGTCTCGGAGCAGGTCGAACAGGGTTCGGCTCCGGATGACGCCGTGTTTGATGACTTCGAACAGGCCTGCGCGGTACTCACGCGGCGGCAGCGTGTCGAGCGTGGTGGGGTCCATCAACACCAAGAGCGGTTGGTGAAACGCTCCGACCAGGTTCTTGCCCTCGACCAGATTGACGCCGGTCTTCCCGCCGACCGCGGCGTCGACTTGCGCGAGAAGGGTTGTCGGGATCTGAATGACGTCGACGCCGCGCATGTAGCTCGCCGCCAGGAAACCTCCGATATCGCCCGCGATGCCGCCGCCAAAGGCAACGACGCAGGCGGAACGATCGGCGCCGGCGGCATACATTCGCTCAGCGAGGGACTCGATCTGACTCAGGCGCTTGCGCTCTTCTCCGGCCTGAAGCGGAATCATGACGAACGGCATGCCGGCCAAGCCACGTTCCAGCCTCGCGCCCTGGTGTTTCCAAACGTGCTCGTCGGCGACAATGAAAAGCCGGCGTTCTCCCGTCACCGGGTGGATGTGCTCGGCGGCGCGATCGAGCCCGGCCGGGTCGACAACCACGTCGTAGGCGCTGCTCGCTGCTGTTACCCTGACCCGTTGCATGCTTCTCTTTTTACCATGTCCGTCGGGCAGGACCGGGCCGGTTTGGGGGACGCGACATCAATGGAGCGCCGGGGCCGATCAAGCGGGAGTCCGCCGCGACGAGCAGGAAGTCGGTTTGGTCGCGGGCGTGGAGGTTGAGAGAGCCGCCAGGACCGGCCCCACGACGAGCTGAAAGCGCGCGGCCACGTCTCGCGCCTCTCGGCCGCGCCGGGAATGTAGTAGAATCGACGAGCTTTCCCGCCGAGGCGTGCGGCGTTTCTTGATGCCTCGTTATCCGGTTTGGGAGTGCGTGACGATATAGGGCAGCGAAATGGGCTCTCCGACAAGAAAGCTTGCGAGCCGGGCGGAAGCGCGCGAAGCGGTTCGGCCGGCGGCGGCTAGACCGTTTGGGGCCTCGCTGCACCGCCGACCGGTCTCACGGCGGGGGGTGGGGTCTTGAAAGCAGTCTCCTCGATAGCGCGGCGCTTTGTCGACATCCGAAAGAACGAGCGGGAACCGGCTTTTCTGTTCTTCTGCTTCTGGTTCCTGGTCATCCTGGTGTTCCAAGTCTTACGGCCGCTTAAAAAAGGGTTGTTTCTCGAACACTTGGGCGCCTATTTGGAGCTCTACGCCAAGCTCTCAAACATTCTCGTGGCATTGCTCGCCGTGGTCGTTTTTACCGCCCTCTACAACCGCTTGGGCAGCCGTCGCCTGGTGACGGCGATGTGCGGCTTCTTTATCGCGGCGATGTTGCTGTTCGCGGTCCTTCTGAGTGAATCCAACCCCGGGATTGTGACGAATTGGGCCTTTTATCTGTTCGGCGACGCTTGGTCGACGCTTTGGGTGACGACGTTTTGGGCCTATCTCAACGAGATGACGGAAACCGAGCAATCCAAGCGCCTTTATGGGCTGATCGGCGGCGGCGGCGTGGTCGGCGGGCTGATTGGCAGCGTCGGGGTGTGGCAGCTTGTCGAGCCCTGGGGAACGGCGACTCTGCTGCTGGCCTGCGCCTGCGTCACCGCCGTCATCGGTGCCTTGGTTTGGCGCGCCGAAGCGGTCGCGTCGCGTCCGGGGGCGGCCATCGGGCGGCGCTCCCCCTCGGCCCCGGCCGACAACACCAAAGGACAAAAGAAAACCAATGCCGCTTTCGAGGGCGCCAAGCTGGTCTTTTCTTCGAGATATCTACTCGGGATCGTGATGATCATGTTCCTCTACGAGGTGGTTTCACAGATTCTCGATTATCAATACTCGACCGGCGCGGAAACGTTCGTAGGGACCGGCGCCACGCAAGCCTTCCTCGGCATGGTGGGAACGATCACGAATGTTCTCAGCGTGGTCACGCAATTTTTCTTGGTGTCCTTTGTGATTCGGCGCTTCGGCATCACGGCGGCGCTGTTGGTGCTGCCGACGGCCGCGTTTCTCTCGAGCGGAGTGTACTTGGCGATTCCCATGGTGTGGGCCGGGGCGCTGCTGACGATTTCCGACAATGCGTTTAACTATTCGATCAATCAAACCGCGCGAGAGATGCTCTTCGTACCGACCTCAGCCGACGAACAATACAAAGCGCGGGCTTTCAGCAATATGTTCGTGCAGCGAATGGGCAAGGGTGCGGCTATCTTGATGGCGCTGGTGCTGAACGTGCTTCCGATACGATTCCTTTCGCTGATCGCGATGGGCGTGATCGCGGTGTGGATTGGGTTCGCCGTCCATGCCGGCAAGCGGTTCGACGAGATGACAGCGGACGCGGACACTCAGGTGGGGAGCTAAGGGCTGTGAAGAAATCGCCCCCTTGCGTCCGCGCACACAATTCCGAACGCAGATACAGAGCCCAGAGCGAAAGCGACGGGCCACGAGCAGGCAACCGCCACGCGCCGCGGCACCCGTCTCCCCGAACCGTCGCGCACTCCGGCATAGTCTTCGGCTTACTCGGAACGGTTGTGCCCTTGGCCCGTCGCTTTCGTGCTGGGCTCTGTATCTTATGTTGTCAATTATGTATGCCGCCGCAAGAATTGAGGGGGTCCGGGGGGCTCCCCATTTTTTGCGGCCCCTAGCCCATCGGGTCGGCTAAAACGAATCGCGGCGGCGCGGACGCGGCGTTCAATCGGTCAGTTCGCGCCAACGGCGCAGCAGACGATCGACGACACTCGGCGGCGGGCCGGGCGGCTCTGTCGGCGTTCGAACCAGCCGAACCTCAGTCCGAGGCGGTTCGGCGGGTTCTTGGTTGATGAGATAGACCCGCGACTCCCTCAGCAAGTAGGTGCGGCGCAGGCGCTCACCTTTTTGCGCCACGACGAACGAAAAACCGGGTCCGGTTCCACGCTTGGCTCTGACCACTGGAAGAAATGTCACCGGTAGATACCCGGTCAATCCCCTCTCGACTCGGAGCGTCCGATAGGCGTTCACTCGCCGACTCCATTGGAAGACGCGAATGATTGAGAAATCGTGGGGCTGTTTGGACATTCCCGCCTGCGCCCAAAACCAGGTCGTCTTTTTTTCTCCTGAGCGAGTTTCCACCTCGCCCAACGGTAAGTACGCGCTGATACGCCGCCTCTCCGCATATTGCTTCACTTCATCGGGAATACCGGAGTAGACGCCGGTGGTCAGTACCCAGCCGGCCCGGCGACCTGCCGGCCGTACCAAATACCAATCGTCCAGCCCGGTCGGGGCAGGGGGGGGCCGCCCGGGCCGCGGCTCATGCGGAAGCCGTTCGACCAGCCGGTGCCGAAGCATTTCGGACCCTTCGTCAGCCACCAATTGGTAAAGGGTCGGCGACCAGCGATGCGGCTCCAGGTGGACGTTCAGAGTTCGAAATGCGTGGACGCGGCCTTGCACGGGGTCGTCGGCGGTCTGCTCGCGCAATTGCTCCATCAGCTCGCGAACCTCCGGCGTAATGAGTTTCGATTCCTGGGTCCAACCCTCAACGCCGCTTTCGGTCCTGACCTTGACAAAGCGGCGCCGGCGGGCGACGATCCCGACTTGATTTCCGAGCTTCAGGGTCGCGACGACGGGGGAATCCGGGTCGAGTTCCTTGATGATTTCGACCGCGTTGCGTGCGACGAAGGCTGCTTCGAGCGAATCAGCTTCGGATTGAGCATCACACGCCGCCGACAGCGCAATCGCCGCAGCCGCAACGAGGGCTAGGTGAACGTTTAGCGGTGTCGAGAATGTTCGACACGGTTTCCCTATGATGGAACGACTTACTCTCATGTTCGTTCCAGACGGCGAAAAACCCACCGAGATACTGTGCCGCGATTGCGGCGGAACACTTCCTCCGCCCCGTGAGACAACGCCGTGCAATCCTTCAGCGCACGATCAATACTGTCCCCTATGCGCCGAAGAGGTCGCCGAGCCGACCGGTTGTCCGCACTGCGGATCGATAGTCTGTCCGCGCTGCGGAACTCCCGTCGAGCGAGTCGACGAGTTAGGTATCGGATAAACTCGGTGCATTTCGAAGGTCTTCTCCGCGCCGGGTTCCTCACAGCACCACGATCGGATGATAGAGCAACGGCAATTTCGCCTCGGCGATCGCCAGCAGTCTCCCATCGGGGGCAATCGCTTTCACGAGCCTGGCCCCCTTCCCATCGCCGAACGCCGATACCCGAAAATCACGCCCATGGGCGATTCGTGCCGCGGTGGCGGCATCCACGCGTTCAGCCGGCAGTTCAGGTAAGAGCGTCTCGGGCGGGAGCAAGGCCTCTGATAGTTTCCCTGCTTCTCGCATTTGTTCGAGCTGCTCCACGGTCCGCGCGTCCTCGATCGTAAACTCTCCCATGGCCAGACGGCGCAGGCTTTCCACATGAGCGCCCACGCCCATCTCGCTCCCCAAATCATGGGCTAGCGACCGTAGATACGTACCCGTCGAGCAGCTCACGCGAACGCGCGCCCGAGCGTCCTCTACTTCTAACAATTCGAAGTCATAAACCTCGACTTCGACGGGTTCAAGCTCAAGCTGCTTGTTCGTGCGGACAAGCTTGTAGGCCGGCACGCCTTCGATCTTCTTAGCGGAAACCGGCGGGGGCGTTTGCATCAATCGGCCGCGAAAGCGGGGTAGCAGGTTCTCGATCTGTTCTCGGGTAACCCGGACTTGCTTGGGTTCGGAAGTGGGCTCGCCGTCGGCATCATAGCTGTCAGTAGAAAAGCCGAAGCGAATTGCCGCCTCGTACACCCGCTCATGATGACCGAAAAACCTCGCCAGGCGAGTCGCGCGGCCGATCACCATTGGCAAGACACCGGTTCCAAGGGGGTCGAGTGTGCCCAGATGGCCGATTTTCTTCACGCCCGTCAGGCGACGCAGGCATTGCACGGCCCCGTGTGATGAGATTCCGGGCGGTTTATCGAGGACCAGGATTCCGTCCATCAAGGGCTATTCTACCGGGAAGCCATGAAACGCACGACACTGCGATGGTCGGCCGAAACACGCCGATCCACTCCAAAGGGTCGTTCAATCACGACCCCAAATTACTCTTAGATTCCTGTTGTCTGCAAGGCGCCCGCGCCCGTACGGGCGATCTGGGGATGCAGCCGCTATGCCCTGCCGGCTTCCATGGCTTCCTCAACCGTGGCGTCGTCGTGAACCATGGCACACAGTGCTCGCAGAATCTCGCTGGGTTCGGGATGCTGCCATATGATGCGGCCGAAGACGATCCCGGACGCGCCGGCTTCCAGCACTTCGTCGACCAAGCGCAAAGAAGATTCGAGGGAAGAATCGCGTTGGGGCCCGCCGGCGACGAGCACGGGGCAACCCGTGGCGGTCACAATCTCGCGAAAGCGCTCCGGGTCACCGGGATAGCGGGTCTTGATCGCGTCGGCGCCCAGCTCGGCGCCGACTCTTGACGCGAGGGCTACGTCGGCGGCGATATCAGCCGGAAGATTGCCGCGGCCGTTGCCGCTGAAGTCCATGTGATTCTCCATCATCCGCTGACTCAGCATTTCGGCCACGACGGGGATGCCCCAGCGTCGCCCCTCGGCGGCGACGACACCGACTTTTTCCAGCTCGGCCCGCTCGTGCTCGGCACCAACCGTCGCGTTAATCACGACGCCGTCCACGCCCAACGAAACGGCATGCTCGACGGTGCAAAACTGTTCCATCGGGCCGCCACCTAAGGCCGTCACGCAACCGTCGATGCGCAGAATGACCGCCAAGTCTCCCACCGCATCCAGGCATTGCTCTAACAAGCCCGGTACGACGCCGGCAGCGTTTCCGTGATCGACGGCCACGATCACAACGCGGCCTCGCCGCATCAGGCGGCGCATTCGCAAGGTCTTGCCCAGAGACATGAATTTCATATTGTATACCTTGTTCTTAAGATTTTCTAAAAATACGGAGACGTTTTTGTAAACCGGGTCGATTATTCACTCTGACTCGACCCCGTGGCCCCAAGTTATGTAAGAGACATTACGTTCATGAGGGTTCACGCCGTCCCCAGTCCCTCCTCCAGCGGCATTGCCAAAGGCTCGTCGACGAGGAAATCCAGACCCTTCATGCGGTCTACCGCCTGGGACATCGCGCTCTGTAGCGTCGGCTCGACTGTGATGACAAAGGGCAAGTCGTCCTTTTCGTGACTGGGTTCTTGTAGAACGGCGTCGAGGCTGATTCCCGCCGAAGCGAGGATGGATCCGAGACTCGCGATGATCCCCGGTCGGTCCTTGACCCGGAATCGTAAGTAGTGAGGCCGGATCTGGCTGTCGATGGCGATGGGTGCATGCTGCTCGAGCCGAGAATGCGCAAAGGGGGAGACACGTTGCGGACTGCCGCTGACGATCTCGCGCGCCACCCGCATCAGATCGCTTACCACGGCCACCCCCGTCGGCTTGGGGCCCGCGCCCCGGCCGTAGTAAAACGTGTCGGCCCCGTGAACACCCCGCACCCAAATCGCGTTGTACGATCCGTCGACGGAAGCAAGAATGGTGTCTTGCGGCACGAGGGCGGGGCGCACCGACAGCAAGAGCCCGTCTTCACTCCGTTCGGCGGAAGCGATCAAACGCACGGTGTGCTTCAAGCGATTGGCGTAGGCAAAATCAATCGGACGAATGCGGCGAATACCCTCTCGGTAGATGTCTTCCGGGGCGACCCGCAGGCCAAAGGCAAGGGCGGCAAGCAAGGCCAATTTCGATTGTGCGTCGTAGCCGTCGACATCGGCGGTGGGGTCAGCCTCGGCGTAGCCCAATCGCTGCGCCTCAGCGAGGATGGAATCGAGTGGGTCGCCGCTGCGCTCCATCTCGGTGAGAATGTAATTGCACGTTCCGTTGAGAATTCCGACCATCGTCTCGATACGGTCGCCGGAAATGCCTTCTCGCAGGACCGAGTGAATCGGGATTCCGCCGGCGACGCTTGCCTCCATCGCGAGGCAGACACCGGTCTCAACGCCGCGGTCACATAGCTCCGCTCCGCGGGCCGCCATTAATTCCTTGTTCGCCGTGACGACGGACTTACCCCGGGCGATGGCGCCTTCGATGAGTTGTGCGGCGGTGGTGGTTCCGCCGATCAGCTCGGCGACGATGTGAACGTCGGGGTTCTCGACGACTTCTTCCCAGCGGGCGGTCCGCGCGGCTTCGGGGAATAGGTCGGCCTCGTCGGGCGGCTGATCGAGCACCGAACGTGAGCAGAGGGCTTTGACGGCCAGCGGAAATCCTAGTTTGGCCTCGATTTGAGCGGCGTTGTCAGCCAATATGCGGAGCGTGCCGCGGCCCACATTGCCCAGGCCGACGACCCCAAGATTAATAGCGGACACAGGTTTTCATTATAAGGAAGCGAATGTGGCGGGCCCTTGCACGGTCGGTCGCTGTGCACTGCGAGCAATAGAAACAGAATACATAGACAGCCGTCCACACTCCCCCGCTCGCGCTGAGTGCCCATGTCTTGTACATCTGATGTGTTCGCATCAGATGTATGAGGACGACGCTTGATCTCGACGAGGACATCGTCCTGGTGGCCAAGCAGATCGCACGACAGCGCGGCACGACCGCCGGCCGTGTGATCTCCGAATTCGTCCGCGACGCTATGCGGCCGAAATCCGGCGCCAAATTGCGCAACGGCGTTCCCCTCTTTACGCCGAAAAAAGGGGCGAAGAAGCCGCATCTCGAATTAGTCAATCAATTGCGGGACGAAGAATGAGCGCCGCTCTCCCTGACGTCAACGTCCTTGTCGCTCTGTTTGACCCGAATCATCCCAACCATGAGGACGCCCATCGCTGGTTCGGGGCGAATCGAAAACAAGGCTGGGCTGCTTGTCCGCACACGATCAACGGTTGTGTTCGGGTGTTGAGTAATCCGTCGTATCCGTCATTTGAGGCCGGGCCGCCCCAGGTGATTGCACACCTGAAACTCCTCTGCGAGGGTCCCGGTCATGAGTTTTGGAAGGACGAGGCTTCTTTGCTGGACGAGAGTCTTTTCGACGCCTCTTTCATTCTGGGCCACCGGACCATCACCGACGTTTACCTGCTTGGCTTGGCGGTCCGGCGAAAGGGAGATTAGCGACCTTTGATCGTTCGATTCCTCTCCGAAGCGTGGTCGGCGCCGGTGCCGACCACTTGGAACTGCTGGGCGATTGACAGCAACCGCGCGTGGCCGGAAACCGTCTTCCGTACTCGCCGTCGACGGGCCCGCGGGCGGACGGCGCTCCACACGGCGAGCCTTGCCGCCTTTACCGGGACGATTCTTTTCGTCTATCGATATTTTCGGCTTGACCGCTTCGTAGGGTTGCGAATCGGCTTCGGATTGGAATGCCCGCCACAACGGTACCGCCGCGGCATCGAATTGCGTCATCGGGCGCAGGCCGAGAATCAGCTCAATCGTGCGAAGAACCGACGTGGTGGAATAGCGTTCGGAATCGACAAACCCGCGCTTGGCGTAGGGTGATGCCACCAGCAGTACCGAACGATGCGAGTCAACGTGGTCGGCGCCGTCTTGGGCATCGTCTTCGACGACGAATACAGCTGTTTGTGGCCAAAACCGGCTGCGGCTGACCCCTTCGATCAGCTTCCCGAGAGCATAGTCGTGTTCGGCCATCATGGCTCGTGCCGTCGGCTTACCGGGCGCGCGTCCCGCGGTGTGGTCTCCCGGCAACCGCACCAGGATCAGCCGAGCCAGATCACCGGCGGCTTCGAACCGCGAAAGCTCGCGCAAGAAAACGTCGACCCGCGCCGCGTCGGTGATGTCGAGGTCGAACGGCGGAAAGTCCTGCGCCGTGTGCGCCGTCAAGCCGGGATCTTTCACAACAGGTCCTCGCTTCGTCGAGGCGGTCCAGACCCCGTAGTTGCGGACGGTCAGCCCGGCTCCCAGGGCATTCGACCACAGATAGCGCGCCGGAGGAATCGCCGTCGGATCGCCGCCCTCGAAATCGAAGACCTTGCGGCGTCGGCCGTAATAACTGGGCCACAGCTTCTGGATGAAATCGGTCGCCATGGCTGAAACCGACCACGACAACCCGTCGGCGCTCACGTCGCCGTCGGTGTGGAAGTTGTCGAAGAGAACGAATTCGCGGCTGAGCTTGTGGTGGTTGGGCGTTACGGACTCGCCGAAAACGGTCAAGGCCGGATCGCCGCGCCCGCCTTCCACGTCGCCCAGCACTTGGTCGTAGGTGCGGTTTTCCTTGATCACATAGATGACGTGCCGGATCGGGGACGAAAGCCGGGGGCGATTAGGAATTGGATTGCCCTCGGGTACGCCGGCATCACTCAAAACGCTCTCGTCGAAAAGCGAGTTCTCTATGACTTGGCGCGTGAATTTCTCGAACCCGGCTTCGTCCGGCACGGGCATGATCCCGAGCGAGCCCGTTTGTCGTGCCGCGACGTAGTCCGCTTCGGCATTGCGCCGCGTCGGATCGAGACCACGCGGGGCGGCGCGCGACCCTCCTCCCTTGCCGCTGAGATAGAGCAAGGTTCCGTCGGGGGTGACGGCGACGTCGGTCGGGTACCAGCCTGTCGGAATTGCTCCGGCGACCTGCGCTCGCCCTGCCGAGACGTCGACGACCACGACGGCATTGTTGTCCGACGTGACGACGTAGAGGTAGCGTCCTTCCGGGCCCAGCGCGAGCGCCGTCGGCGTCGAACCCGCCGGAGCGTGCAGAGTGGGCGATACGACAATCCGCTCCAGGGGACGCACGCGGTCGTTCGCGGTCAGTCCGAGACTCCAGACACTGTTGGTATTGGCGCAGGCAACGAACAGTCGAGCCGTGATCAGCGCTTCGTCCAGGAGAGGATCGCCCGAGGCTTGTGGTTCGGCCGAGGCGTCGCCTTCGTCGGTTTCCGGGCGGATCAGCATATCGGTCGGATGCGGACCCACGGGAATCTTTTCCAACAGCCGTCCATCGTCGAGGCTGTACAGCCCGATCGAGGATTCCGCCCAATGGCTCACGAAAAGCGTCTTGCCGCTCGGGCTCATCAGCAACCGATAGGGCCGAAAGCCGGTCGCGAACTCCTTCACCACGAAGCCGGTCGAGGCATTCATCACCGTGATGCGGTTTCGGAACAAATTTGCGACGTAAAGGAAGCGGCCGTCGGGGGAAAAGGCTGCGTCGCCGACGTGGTCGGACGGGCGCCGCTCCGATGCCGGCCGCACCGGGAAAGCACGGCCGGCCGTAAGCTTTCCTTCTTGAAAGTTGAATTCGAAGACGGCCGCTTCCGACCCGCCGCCGACGAAGAGCTTATCGCCCGCGGCGTTAAAGGTCAGCCCGTGCCAAGCGTCTTTTACCGGGACGCGGGCCGTTTCGCGGCCGGCCGTCGGGTCGATGACGCTCAACGTCGGCGGCAGAAACCCTCCGTTGAGGACAACGGCGTATTTTTCGTCCGGTGCCAGGGCGATTGACATCGGCAAACTGCTGAGCGGCACTTGACGTCCCGCCGGCGTCAGCCGCCAGCCGTTGGGCAAGGTGACGGGAGCCGTTTCTTGGAATTGTGCGGTGTCTTGAGCGTGGGGTGTTTGTTGTTGGGCCCACAAACCGAGTGTCGGTAAGGGCAGGATGGCCGCCAGGACCACCGTGAGGCACTCCAGGATTCGGCCGCGGCCTGAGCGGACAGCAGAATAGGCAGTCGATCGAACTGCTACCGGAGCAGGCATGGGAACATTCATGGCTAGAACAAACGGCGGAGATCGGCAAAGCCGGCGACGACATGGAAGCGATCGGCGGCCTCGGGAACATCCTGGTGTTCCAGCGACCAGGTGCGTTCGTGCGGCACAAGAACGGCTCCCATGCCGGCCTCGAGCGCGGGGTTAATGTCGGATTTCGGACTATTGCCGATCATCCAAGTCGTTTCCGGTTTGGCGCCGTTTTCGGCGAGCAACCGGCGGTACCCGGCGACATCTTTTTCCTTGACAATCCGGCAGGAGACGAAATGCTCTCTCAATCCGGAGCGATCGATCTTGTCGTGCTGCTCGTCGGGATGCCCCTTTGAATAGAGGGTCAACGTATGTCTTCCCGCGAGGTGGGCGAGAGTTTCTTCGACGCCTTCGAGTAGTTCCATAGGCCGATTCAGAATGCGTTCCGTGATCGCCATCACGGCTTCCATGTTCTGCTTGGTCCAAGGGTGTTCGGCGAGGTGTCGATAACACTGCTGCATGTTGCGTCCGAAGTTCGCCGAGCCATAGCCGTGGGTTTGAATGTTGACCGATTCGATCTCGTCGAGCACCTCACGGACCTGGGTGGGAGAGAGGCGCGAGTGGTTGAGCAGATCGACGAATTCGTCAAAGGCCTCTTCGAAGTAGATATTGTTCTCCCAAAGCGTGTCGTCGGCGTCGATGAGGAGCCAGAGCTGGGACATCGGGAGGCCTGAACGGCGCGCCGCGAGCCGGCAGAAACCGCCTGGAACTAGAATTGTACCGATAACATCGTGGAGTTTCGCTCATCTACTCGCGAGTGTCGTGCGGAACTGATAGAATTCCTTCACCAAGCGACGGGCAAATCATTCCTTCGCTGAAATGTTCCGGTTGGCTCGTTGGCGCAAGCAGCCCCATGGCGTATCGTCTCATCGACTTGTTTTCAGGCGCGGGCGGGCTGACGCTGGGTTTCAGCCGGCACTTTGGACGTGGCTTCGTTCCGGTTTGGGCCAACGACGCAGACCCGGACGCCGCCGCTTCCTACAACTTGAATTTCGGAGATCATTGTGTTGTCGGCGGGATAGACGAACTGCTGCAAGATTCGGGGATTCAGATCCCCAAGGCTGACATTGTGATAGGCGGCCCGCCATGTCAGGGGTTTAGTCTGCTCAACAAGAAGAGACGCAACGACCCGCGCAAGCAGCTCTGGCGTCCTTTCTTGGACGTGACGGCACGGTGTGGAGCGCGCGTCTTTGTGATGGAGAACGTGCCCCATATCCTGGGGACGGTGGAGCATCGAGAGATCGTCGCCACAGCCGAGGAAATGGGGTTTCAAACCGCTTCAGGGACTCTTCTTGCATGTGACTACGGTGTGTCTCAGAACCGCCGGAGGGCTTTCATCTTGGGCTGCCGCTTTGCTGATCCGGAGGAGTGTTTTCCGCCGCCAAGAACCTGTTTTGACCCGAACAACGGGCACGTCCTCGCGCCGGGTGCGTACGTGAGCAAACCGCGGCCGTGGCGAACCGTTCGCGACGCGATCGGCGATTTGCCGGAACCGGAGGGTACGTCGCGACGCGAATCTTCGCCGCCGTTCGATCTGCATTTCGGCCGGTCCCCGACCGAGAAAAGCCGTTTGCGGTATCGAGCCATTCCCGATGAAGGGATGAACCGCTTTGATCTACAACGCTGTGCGCCCGAACTCACCCCGGCCTGCTGGATTCGCAAGAAGAAGGGAGGCACGGATCTATTCGGGCGGTTATGGTGGGACCGCCCGGCTTTCACGATTCGCACTGAATTCTTCAAGCCCGAAAAAGGCCGCTACCTGCACCCCTCGCAGCATCGTCCGATTACTCACAGGGAAGCGGCACGGCTACAGTCTTTCCCGGATTGGTTTCGTTTTCGCGGCTCGAAGATCCAAATCGCCAAGCAGATCGGGAACGCCGTTCCTCCTCAGTTGGCGGCCTGTGTGGCGGGGTGCGTTGAGGAATTGATAAAACGTGGCTGATACGCTGACGCCCGAGCAACGGCGACGCTGCATGTCCCGCGTGAAAGGCAAGGACACCTCGCCCGAGCGCATTGTTCGCAGCTTCGTGCACCGCCTTGGCTACCGCTTTCGGTTGCATGCGCGGGATCTTCCTGGCAAACCCGATATAGTCCTTCCGCGTCACCGGAAAATTGTCTTTGTGCACGGCTGTTTTTGGCACGGGCACAAACGTTGCCCGCGTTCAGGACGACCGGCGACGAATAAGGCGTTCTGGAGAAAGAAGCTCGACGGGAACATCGAGCGGGACGAGAGGAACCGGAGGCGGTTGCAGCGAATAGGGTTGAAGGTTTTGGTGGTTTGGGAATGCCAAGTCAAGTCGGGGGCGTTCGAGAGGCGAGTCACCCGGTTTCTAGAGGGCTGACTTTCAGGGCGGAGTTGGTGGAGCGGGCGTTGCTCGCGCCTGTTTCGCCGATCTGCCCGAGCCAGGCTTCACGCTAAAGGCGAAACGCCACTCGGCGCGAAGTCGTAGTAGTCCTTCGAGCCCGGTTCAGCCAGAATCGCGGCAATCCGCTCTTTATCGATCCCCTTCAGTTGGCCGATTCGATCGAGCACGTCGCGGCCCTGCGAGGTAACCCCCGCACGACCACTCGCGGGCCACTCCGAGGGACTCACATAGACCGGGACAAGCTTCGCGCAGCCCCGGATCAGCTGCGCTGCTTCCTCGGCGGGGAGCTTTCCGTCAACGGCGGACGCCACGCGGCGGACGTACCCGAGGTAAACCGCGAGGATCACGAGGAAAGCGATAGTGAGTGAGATCAGCGTCGTGTACTGCTCCGGAACCAGTCTGTCCACAATGAGGGGCACAACGCTCGCGAGCACGACGACACCGGTGAACCAAATCTTGGAACCGATTGAGGGCGGGCGCCGCTTCTCGTACCGAAACTCGTCGGCGATCAGAGCATCCACCTCAGGTTGGTTCAGAGTCCGCAACAAGTCCTCGGAAACAAACAGGTCTTGACGAGTGACTTTGAGAGTTTTCTCGAAAAGGCTCTTTCCCACGGGAACCAGATAAACGCGCCTTAGCGGAAAGTTCTCTCGTTTCGCAAGGGCCTGAATCCGTTCGTGCAACGAACCGAACTTCAGCTCAAAGGACGCTGGGTCCTCAGCCATCGATGCCAGCTTGCGAATGACCCAGAAGCTAAGGACGGCGGCTCCCAGCCATGGGGCGAGCGGCTGGAGTTGAGCCTCGGCGGTCACCGCGGTCAAGCCCGCCAGCACACATACGAGCGGAACGGCCCAGACCGCTTGGCGCAAGGCCGCGCGACGCCAGAAGTCGCCGGCTGACCAACGCCCGCCGGACATACGGCTCAACAGCGGATGAGCCGATGCGACACAAGCGGCGCTCAGAAGGAACGGCGGCGCATAACTAGACAGCAACCAGACGGAGTAGTACGCAGTCTCGCCATAGTCAGCCACGCCGACTGCGTTCCAGAGGAACGCCGTGAACCGGCTAAAACCCACGTAGTGACAGGCCGGCACCAGGAGCAACCATGCCAGCGTGTCGGTGTGCTTGAAATAGCGCCAGAAAGCAAACCACATCGACGGCCGGTGGTTGTCGCCGGCCCGGACTGCCAACCGGCGCAACCAGAGAACCCATAGCAGCGGCGCCATCGACACGATCAGGATCACTCCCGCCAGTCGCGCTAAATCCTGGATCCGATAACCGAACTCCATGCTGACTTGGTCGGGCCACTGCCCAACGGGAGCCGCAAGCGAGTGGCTGATTTCGTAACCGTAATCCGTTGGGGCGTAGAATCCGCGCGGCGGCTCGTAATAGTCTGTTGCCGCGTGGTTCAGCGTGAGCAGGACTGGGTCCACCCCGGCTTCCTGTAATTGGCGGCGCAGTTCCCCGAGTTCCAAATTGGCCCGCACCAGCAGGCCGTCCCGGACCACCTTCCCTTCGCACCATCCACTTACCCAAAGCCCTGAGGCTTCCGTGTCTTCGCTGTTTTCCAAATACAGGTCGTCGGGAGTGCACCCGAACGTGTCGGCCAGCGCTGCTACGAGAGGCGAATCCGGTGGTAACTCGTGAGGGATATCGAGAGAAACATCGATCGCCCCCGCCTCCGTCACGGCAATGGTTAGATACGCCGCGCCTTCTGCGTATTCCGAGGCCTCGGTCTGGCCTTGCAGCACCGGGGCCAACAGCAAAGCTCCTGTGAGCGCTAAGCGTAGCGGTCTCGCACGATGACCTTCGAACCAACAAGTGAAGCTCGGTCCCACTAGATACCGTTATATAGTGCCGAGGCACTCGATGCCCTCCGTCGCCTGGCCTACAGGAAGCAAGAAATGCACCTTAGCGCCCGCCCCGCTATTGACGAACTCCCCTCGGACGTGCCCCAGGAGATCAACGACGGTGACGTAGCCCGGCAGAGACCGGAGCGCCAGCCCCCCGGACCCGGCCACACCGGGCCTTGACATCGCCCGTTATCCTAAGCCTGGCGACCCGGGCCCAATGCCGCCCAACTCTGAGACCGGGCGCGAGAAAAAAACGACCCCGGGAAGCTGTAGGAAAGGTTTGCGAAACGAAGCCAAGCCTTCCAAGCCGAATGCTAATCCCCCCCCCCAAGCGGACCGCGCCTCCAGCCCCGTCCACCGCCCGTTCACGGGGTTGCCTTCCTATCTGGACCAGCCGTTTTAGGGGCCGGTTTCCACTCTCCCCACGCTCCCCATTGCAGCCCCTCAATTTTCAATGGGTTTCGCACGCACCGCTGCCGGCAAAACGACTAAACGAAGCCAAGCCGCAGCGATCACTTGTAGTATCAGTAATCTACAGACTCCTCGGGCGTTACCAGCCATCCTTGCCGTCACTGAGCCACTCAAGATTGAAGCGGGCCACGGTCAGGTATTGCACGTGGGTACCGCGGTCGGTCGGGGTACCGCGTTCGTAGATGAGATAGATAGTTCCGTCGGGTCCGACAGCGAGGTCGGTATAGCCGCTGACGCCCGGCTCGATGGGGCGGCTTACAGGCCAGGTCCCCCCTTCGTCGTAGCTAAGCCTGACCGTCACGTTTTGCCGCTTGAAGTTGCCCTCGGGCTTCTCGGGGTCGCGGGGCTCGCTGCTGTCGGGGTTGGCGAAAAGGATTCGGTTGCGGCCCCGGGTGGCTTCGGTGGAGAGGCGAACCAAGCTGCCCATGCAGATCGGCTCGATCAGTTCGGGGTGGAACTCTGGAGCGCTCCAGCCGGTCGCGCCGTCGGCGCTATAGGAGACTGCTCGACGATGTTCGGGAGACTCATTGCGTATATTCAGCATCACGCGGCCGTCGGACAACTCGATCGCCAGGGTTTCGCTGGGGTTTTTCAGATCCGGGTGACGCACGACGACGTCGCCGGGCTCCCAGGTCTTGCCGTCATCGTCGCTGTAGATCACAGAAACAATTGAAGGGCGGTGCGCATGCCCCCCGGTGCCGTCGGAGAGCCAAACGGGGACGAGAAGGCGGCCGTTGCTCAATCGAATGCCGTGGCCCGGCCCGGTCGCGATCACTTTCCAGTCGTATTCGCCGCGGAACTGTTCAAACGTCGCGGTGATGTCGACGGGCTCGCTGAAAGTCTGCCCGTCGTCGTCGCTGCGCATGTAATACGCCCGCGCGTATTCGATGCAAAACAGGAAGTGCAGTGCACCGGTCTCCGCGTCGGCAATCGGGACGATGTTGTTGTAGGTGACCTCGCCGGGCTTGGCCAGGTCTTGTGCAAAGGCAACGGGGTTTTGTTGAATCTCGCCCTCGAAGTGAGCGATGACGCGGGGAGGGTCCCAGGTGCGGCCACCGTCATCGCTGCGGCGCATGACGATGTCTTGGGTTCCCCAATCGCCAGAGGCGCTCTTGCGCGCCTCGGCCAACGCAAAGACCGTGCCTTTCGCGGAAACCGTGATGGCGGGAACGCGGTAGTGGGCGTAACCGTCTGTACCGGCCTCAAACAGGTTGATCTTTTCGAAGAACGGCTGCGCGGTCGGGGGTTCGTACGTCCCATTGCAAGCGGCGAGAAGCACGGCGATGATGACGGCGGCCGGCGCAGGAAATGTGTCCTTCATGCTGGGCCCAGTTCGTTGAGAGCCTAATGAAGATAGCAAAGCGGGGTGTGGCGCGTGGGCTCCGGGCCCCGCCAGTCTCCGCAATTTGGGGTAGTCGGAACAGGGGCGTCGACCGAAGTCGACGCTCAGCCGGAAGCCTCAAGAGAACTTGGATCGGGACATTGGAACATGGTGAGCGTGGATTTGCGTCCATGCGTCGGTCGGGGTACGGGTGTCACGCATTGGGAACCTAGCGAGGGTTATCCTCAGCAGTCTTTCTCAGCGACCGGGATCTCTATGAAAAAATGCGGAAGAGCTTCTTCACCGGGTCGTGGAAGCGGTCGACGACTCGTTTCTGCAACGGAATGATCGAGTTGTCGGTGACGGTGATGTGCTCGGGGCAAACCTTTGTGCGGCACTTCGTGATGTTGCGTCGGTCACCAGATCCTTGACCGGCGGGAAGGGTGCGCCGCCTCATGTGCCGCCAAGTAGTTCCTTGAGCGCACCCATTCCTTGTGGTTTTGCCGCACTGCGTTCGGCGGACAAAAACCCTTTTGCGAAGCGTGCAATACTCTTGCCGAGGGCGGTGTTGTCGGCCACGATGGCGCCGTCGCGCAGGGCCCGATACACTGCTTGCGGGTCGTCGGGGAAAGTGGCGTCGACCGAGGCTCGGAAGATTTTCTCCATGTCGGACAGCGTGAGTTCGGAGCGTTTCTCGATCCGGTTGACGAGAATGCGGAACTGGTCGCGGCTGTATCCGCTTTCCTCGAGCATCAGAATCGAGCGCCGCATCAGATACAACGAGGGCATATCCGGGGCGCAGACGAGATAGATGCTGTTGGCGAGCGGGAGGGTTGCCAGCGAGGGCAGTTCCCAGACGCCGCCGAGGTCGACGACGACGTAGTCGTACGCCGAGCGCGCGAATTCCAGCACCTCTTGTACCGGAAGAGTGTCGTTCAATGCCGCTTCAGGTTTCTCCGGGGCAGCCAGCAGGTGGATCCCATTCCGTTCGCTGATAAGAGAACCCCACAGCGACGAATCGAGTTGATCTGAATGTTGCAAGGCGTCAATGACGCTGTAGGGGTGGTTTGACCGAAACAAGAACGAAAGGAGTCCGGTTGTCAAGTCCAAGTCGACGAGCAAGACTTTTTGATCGCCGCTTTTGGAAATCCGGCAGGCGACGGTTCCCGCAAGGGTCGATGCGCCGCTACCGCCCTTGGCCGGAGCGAATGCTACCAATCGCCCTCGGCGGGGCGATACGTCAGCGGTTTCGGCAGCCCTTCGGCGCAGCATGCGTTGGGCGGCTTGGCGGATATCGTTGACGGAGAAGGGACTGGCAAAGAATTCCCCGGCACCGCTGCGCAAGCAGCGCAGAATCAGCTCGGGGTCGTTGCTCCGGCAGATCGCCGCCGCGGAGATTCCCGGCCGGTAATCGACGATCTGGGCCAGCAGTGTTAAGGCCTGCTCGGGCCGACTGCCGACATCGATGAAGACGACATCGGGGTTTGCGCGGTCAACCCGCTCGCGCAATTCGCCCGCCGAGGGATAATCAGCAAGAGTCGCGGCTAAGCGCACCTCCGGGACCTCGCCGAGCGCCGCCGCGAACTCGTTGAGCAGGCCCCCGTCGGGCCCCATTGAAAAGGCCGCCAGAGTTCGTAGTGCTCCGCCTCTCAAACCGTTCCCTACTCTCGGGTTGTCCGGGCGGTCGAAAGACCGCCGCGGACCTATCGGATGGGTACCCCGGGCCGGCTGCCGCCGGGCGAGACCCGCTTCACTTTCGGGACGCTCCGACGACGAACGACTGTACGGACTTGCGGTTTCCGCGGATCACTTCGACTTTATGTTGCGGGGGCGGAGCTGCTCGAATGATTGCGAGGGGCGCGGGCTTAACCGGGCGCGGCTTGAGAACCGGCTTGAAGTCGAGGGCGAACAATTCCGGTTCCCTCACCCCCTTTGTCTTGGTCGGCACCTCATCCATGACATTGCGGAGCACGAGCTGAATACGGCCGTGCGCCTTGGCCAGCGTCAGCAGTTCCGCTTGTTCAGGAGAAAGCAGCAGGGTCACGACGGGGACTCGTCGGGGCCTTCCGGAAGCATCGGGCGCTAGGTGCTCTCCGGCGGAGATCACCCGCACATTGCTAAGGATCGTCTTCGTCAACCTTGTGGCCTTACCGCCGCCGGGCGGCTGACCGGTCAGTAAGACATCGACCCGCGCCTCGGGCAGCACAAATCCCGCCACGCTGTTAACGTCGTCGACTCGTACGGCCATGGCGCGCATCCCGAGGGGCACTTTGGGAGACAGACCGACGCCGGAGCCGGGAGGGACCAAACGTCGGTCAACAATCGGTTCTTGAATCAGCACGCGATTAACCGTCACGCGGCCGATTACTTCGTTGATGTCTTGGAATGCGCCGGGCGGAATCTTGTCGCCCGGCCATTCCTCCAACCGCAAGTCTTGGCTCTCGATCGCTGCTCCGATCGCGAGGTCCTTCGCCGCCACGACAACCTCTTTAGCCGCGGCGAGCGGGGCCGGCCCATCATCTCGGCCTTTGACCGCAACCTGGTAGAAGATACCGGTTACCAACAACGCCATTCCGGCGGAAACTGCTAGAGCTAATACGACACGCGAATTCATCGCTTGTTCTATCGGCAGCCTCGGCGTTCACGGTTAGTAAGCCGGCCCAATCCGGTTTCGCCCGGGCGAGTTTTCCCGCGACGGCAATCATGTCGTATCCGGGCGGGATTGCGGACGCGGTCAGGCCGCCGCTTCGACCAGCTTCGAGGCCAGCCGTGAATAGACCGTGATCATGCTGTCCGCCATGCCCGGCAGAAAAAGAACGGATGCCACGGCTACCATGCCCGCGAGCAGGGCATACTCAACCAAGTCCTGCGCATGCTCGTCGTTCCAGAGACGAAACTTCCAAAGATGCCGCATAAAACGAGGCCCCATCACCTTTCTTCTCTTCAAGAACTTCCATCCTGCCCAAAGGGAGCCGCCGTTTCCCAAGAACGAAACGGCGGCTCGGAACGTTCCGCGCACCCGCACTAGGCGGCGGCGGCCGATAGCACGCTGGCCATCTTCGAGAAGATGACGCTGATGCTGCCGCTGATACCGGGCAGCAAAGCCCCTGCGGCGACGGCGACAAAACCGGCCAGTAGGGCGTATTCCACGAGATCCTGACCAGCTTCGTCCTGGGCCAGGTCATGAAGCCGTTGAAGCATTAAGCTGAACTTTTCTTTCATTTGTACTCCCTTGGTGATTGCGAATCCCGGCGCTGCCGCCGAGCCCGACGAGCGGGCTCGCGGAGTTTCCGGGCGGCCATGCTCTACGGCCGTTCCTGCTCTTATCGGTCCCAATCTGAGGTTTTTTATGATTCCGCCAACAACCGGAACGATTCGTTTGCGTCAAAGTGCTGATGCGCGTGCCGGACACGTCGCCGCACTAGCGGCCATTGCATCCGGCCCGTCGCCACTCCAGGACGTACCGTCATTTGTCACCCGCCGCGGCCGATTGAGCGGGTTAGGGGCAGGCGGCACGGAAAGCTCAAGGAATTCACCTCGACCGACGATGGAAGAGGCAGAAGGAAGACTCGCCCGGCGTCAGGCGGCGCCGAAGTGAGGAGGGTAGCAGCCGATGATTTCCGTCTTTCTATGCGATCCTCAGCCGATCGTCCAACTGGGGCTCGAAGCCGCTCTCGCCGGCCCGGAATCGATCGAACTGATCGGCGCTTGCGGTTCGCTCGAGGAAGCGTCGGCGCAGATTCCGAAATTGCAGCCCACTGTGGCTCTGGTCGACCGGTCCTTCGGCATGCATCAGGTCCTCGAATGGGTGGTTCGTCTTCGCCGAACCGGTCAAGACACGGAGGTCGTGCTCTGGGCGGCGGCGATTTCCGATGTCGAGTCCTTTCGTGTTCTGCAGAGCGGCGCCCGCGGCATCGTAAAGAAGACGGCGACAACGGAAACGTTGCTTGACTGTCTGCAAGCGGTTTCCCGCAAACAACTGTGGACCGAAAGCCTGCTCCTGTCGAAGGAATCTCCCTTGGGGCGGCCGCGCAATCGTCCGCTAACTCCCCGCGAGCAGCAAGTGGCAGCTCTTGTAGCCAAGGGAATGAAGAACCGCGAAATTGCGGAGGCACTCCAAATCGCCACCGGCACCGTCAAGATTCACTTGATGCACATCTTCGAGAAAACCGGTATCCGCGACCGTTTCGAGTTGGCCTTGCAGGGACTGCGCTTGGCCTGTGAACAGGCGCCCGATCCAATCGCTTCGACTTCCTCCGGCGCCTCCAGCGACGAGCAACGCCAACCCGAAGCAGTGCTGGGATCCACCCACTAGCAGCCCTGGCGTCATTCGATTTTCGCTCGTCGAACCGCTTTGTTCCAACGCCAATGGACGGCGAAAATCGGCGGCTTCGAAAACAGGCCCGAATCTCCTCGACGCCGAACGTCCCCGACGTGGCGTGAGGCTCCAGCGTTGCCGCGGCCCGAGTCATCGGGGCGGGTCTTGGATTGCCGCCTTGCGAGGTCTCGCGAATTCGGGATACGAACCGATGAATCGGTTCTCGGCAAGGCTGGAGCCTCACGCCACGTCGTCGCGGGGCCGGCTAGCCCTGCCACGCCTGTGAGAATTGACGGCTGGGGCTCCACATGGGTTATGGCCTCAGCCACCCCGCGGGCCTAGGCCGCGGAACTTCGCTTGAACATTGACTCCGCTCTACGTGGGCTGCCTCGTGTACCCTCGGCGGCTTGGGCTCCGCCTCGGACCCTCGCCCCGCCGGCCTCGGAACGCCGCGAACGTGTCCCGGGTGCTGCGAGGGCCGCCGAGCGCTCATGTAGATCTCCCACGGGACGCCGGTCCTTCGCCGTCGGCGGGCGCAAAAGCGCGCACGCGGCGGAACAGACCCGCACTCATCGGCCCGGCTGACCGGGAGACGCCTTAGCGGAACCCGTTGCGGATCGAGTTGAGCAAGTTCCGATGAAAGTCACAAAGCTTGCCGTCGCGGGCCGGATGGCCGCATTTCTGGCAGACGCCGGCCGTTGAGGAGGACTGCTGAAAGCCCCGGCCGTTTCGCGCCGCCTGTGACCCACCTTTGCGGTTCTTGCGATTTTTGTTCTTAGGAGGCCTGCCGGACCTGCGGCCCGGAAGGTTTCCCGAGGTTTCACGTGGCATAAAGTTCAAGCGAAAAGTTTCGGCGATTTCTAACCCTGATAGAGAACCACCAACGAAGGACCTACGAGGACGGGACCCCGAAAGAAAACTCGAAACCCGCCGATGCGGCCCGATGAACTACCCAGCGCCTTGGAGGGGATGACGCTTTCAACATTGAAGGCTAAGTTGAAGAATACATCAGACCGGCGTCCCGCATCAAGTGGCTAGAATCTTTTTCAAAATCCTTTCCGCGATCTCTCGGGGTCGCTTTAGGGTCTTTTCCCAGCTTGAGCCCCTCCGTCACTGCCCAAATACACTGCCATAGCTTAAGGGTCTACCTGCCTGAAAGACGCGCCGCGGTACCGTTTCGTTGCAGATGAACCGCGGCGTCCAGGCAAGATCTTGCGAGACCGGCTGCCAAGGCCCACAAGGATTTATCGGTTGTGGCAGGCTGAACTTGAGCTATGCAGAGTCTCTTCACGTCCGCGCGGCGCGAAGCGATGTTAGGTATAATATACACATGAAACGTACGAATCTTGTGCTTGATGAGAGACTCCTCGATCAAGCCGTTCGGGTGCTCGGCGTCAAGACCTATTCAGCGGCAGTCAATGTAGCGCTGGAGGAAGTCGTGAGGGTACGCAAAATTCAGAGTCTGCCGGACTTTTTCGGCCGAATCGATTGGCAAGGCGATCTTGCCGAGATGAGAGAAGACAAGCCGCGCCCGACACGGCGCAAGTCGTCACGTTAGACCGCACGAGTCAATGATCTTGTTGGATACATCAATGTGGGTGAGCCTACTGCGCGAGAGGCAGCTGATTTCCGAGAATCTACTGATGAGGTTCGTGACCTGCGGGCCGGTTTTACAGGAGGTCTTTGAAGGACTCAGGCGGGAGCCTGCCGAACAGGCTTTTGTAAATGCCTTTCTGGCGCTCCCCTGCATCGGCGACCCCGTCCCCTTGCACCTGTATCAAGAAGCGGCGGAAATCTATCGTGACGGTCGAGGCAAAGGTTATACGATTCGCTCTTCGGCCGATTGCTTGATCGCCGCGATCGCGATCGAGCATGGCGTCCCCATTTGGCATCGAGATCGCGATTTTTCCTGGATCGCGAAGTATACGCGGTTGGAAATTTGGGATTCGCGCGAGTCTACATATCTTGCCACGTAAGAGGCGAAGCGCGCGCCCGGCACGTCTTTGCTTCGTTCCGGGGCGGGTCGCGGGGCCGGCGGGTCCGTCTGCCTGCTCGGCCGGTCTCTACCTGGCAGCCCCGGCGACGCCTAAATCGGCGACACGGCCCTATGCTATCGTGCGAAACATGTCGAACACACCCGCGGTAGCGATCGAGGGCCTGGGGTTTGCTTACAACGGCGCGCCGGCTTTGCGCGACGTGACCTTCTCGGTCGAACGCGGCGAGATCTATGGTCTGCTCGGTCCTAACGGCGGCGGCAAGACGACACTTTTTCGGATCTTGTCGACGCTGCTCCCCCCCCAAGAAGGCGCCGCCGCCATTTTTGGGACCGACGTCGGGCAACAACCGACCGCGGTCCGCAAGAGCATCGGGGTCGTCTTTCAAAACCAAAGCCTCGACCGCCTTCTCACGGCGCGCGAGAACCTTCAGCATCAAGGGCACCTTTACGGCTTGCGAGGCGCGCCGCTCGCCGCCCGTATCGACGAACTGCTCGATCGCTTCGGGCTCGGTGACCGAAAACAGGACGTTGTGAACACACTTTCCGGCGGATTGCGGCGACGTTTGGAACTGGCCAAAGGGCTGTTGCACGGCCCGGATCTGCTGCTGTTGGATGAACCGAGCACAGGTGTCGATCCGGCGGCACGGTTGCAATTCTGGGAGTACCTTCGTCGTCTGCGGGACGACGAAAATGTGACGGTGCTGCTGACGACCCATTTGCTGGAAGAAGCGGACAAGTGCGACCGTCTTGGTGTCCTGGACCGCGGATCACTCGTCGCCGAGGGAACGCCCGACCAGTTAAAAAGCCGTATTGGCGGTGAGATGGTGTCGCTGACAGGTGACGATGCGGAAGCGCTTGCCGAAGGACTCTCCACGCAGCTCGGCGTGAACGCCCAGGTAGTTGATCGAACCGTTCGCTTCGAACATCCCCGGGGCTCGCAACTGGTCGCCCGCCTGATGGAAAACTCGCAAGGGCGGATCCAATCGGTCACGGTTTCGAAACCCACGCTGGAAGATGTCTTCATCCAAATGACCGGGCGACGCTTTACCGAGGACTCGCCGCCAGAGCCTTCGTAGCGCGATCAGCGCAAGCCGTCGCAAGACGATGATGGATAGAATGAAGAGACCGTCCGGACGGCGACTCGCCCCGCCGGATGCCTTCCCTCCTCGAACTCATGGCCGACTCTGGGTCTACTCTTGCCGCCCAATCCGTCAAAAGGGCTATTGACGACCCGCCGTCCCTAGACAGCCGACGGCTTGCCCGACCCCGTTTTTGGCTGGGTGTCGGCTCGCTGTGGCTCCGTGAAATCAGAGGTTTCTATCGACAAAGAAGCCGCGTAGTCGGGAGCTTGGCGACGCCGTTGATCTTTTGGTTGCTGCTGGCGTCGGGTTTCTCGGGGTCGTTCCGTACCGAAGGCGGCCCCGGTGCGTTGGAGTTCTTTTTTCCCGGCATGATGGCGATGGTCGTGCTTTTCACGGCCATCTTTTCCAATATCTCGATTATTGAAGACCGCCGAGAAGGATTCTTGCTGTCGGTTTTGGCCGCGCCGGTTTCGAGGCCTGTGTTGGTGCTCGGCAAGATACTTGGGGCGACGACGATCGGTTTGTTTCAAGGCGCAATCTTTCTGCTGCCCGCACCGTTGATGGGCCTGGCGATCGACCCGGCAAACCTGCCCGCAATGTTCGCGTTGATCGTCGGCATGTCGTTGGGATTGACCGGGTTGGGTTTCTTTTTCGCTTGGTGGCTGAATTCGGTCCAAGGTTTTCACGCCATCATGAATATCGTTCTGATGCCCCTTTGGATTCTTTCGGGCGCGATTTTTCCGGCCGCCGGCGCGGCGGCATGGATGCAGTGGCTGATGGCAATCAACCCGCTTGCTTATGGCGTGGCGGCTCTGCGCGGCCTCTTCCCCGGCGCGCAGCCGGCTGACGGCCCATCGATGTTTGCGTGCGCAGCGGTACTGGCCGCTTTCGCCGCGTTGACCCTGGGCGCCGCCTTTTATCAGGTGAATCGCACCTCCGCTCGTCATCTATCCTGAGCGTCTGAAACACCGAGGCGCACCCACGGCCGGCGAACCATGGACGTGCATGACCTACCGGCGCTCAACGCAACGCTCAACGCGATGGGCACGGTGCTCCTTAGTGCCGGGTACATGTTCATTCGGCGTCGCCAAATCGAGCGCCATCGCTTTTGCATGATCGGCGCTTTCTCGGTTTCCTGCCTTTTTCTCGCAAGCTATCTGGTCTATCACTACCATGTCGGCTCGGTACCGTTCACGAAGCACGGTTGGATTCGACCCGTATACTTCACAATCCTCATCACCCACATCGTGCTCGCCGCCGCCATCGTTCCGCTCGCTTTGGTTACACTTTCACGGGCGCTCAACGAGCGCTTCGACAGACACCGCGCCATAGCGCGCTGGACGCTCCCGCTGTGGCTCTACGTCTCGGTAACGGGCGTCGTGATTTACTGGATGCTCTACCGGATGTAAGCCGCGGGGCGCGTCGCGGCACGATCATGCAACGAGGGGTTTACTTCACCGGGAATATTGTGGTCGACTGCCTGGTGCGCCCGGTTGACGAGCTGCCGGAGTGGGGAGCCACGGCCTACGTCGATTCGACCGATCTTCACCTAGGCGGCAACGCGGCCGCGACGGCCTACGCAACGGCACTGATGGGCGTTCCCGCGACCGTTGCCGGCGCGGTCGGTGATGATTTCTTCGGTGAGTTTGCGCTCGAGCGGCTGCGCGGTGCCGGGGTCGATCTCGCGCGGGTGCGGCGAAAACCCGACGCGGCAACGTCGACCACCGTCGGACTGATCAATCGAGAAGGTGAAAGGCTCTTTCTCCATCAACCGGGTGCAAGCGGCCTGCTTGCGCTCGAAGACATTCTGACGAAGAGATGACACGCCACGAATACTTTCATTTCGGCAGTATTCGCGCGGGTGCGGCGAAAACCCGCTCGAAGACATTCCGTTTGACGAAGAGATCACGACACGCCACGAATACTTTCATTTCGGCAGTATTTTTGCCTCCCGCTGCTGCGTCCTCACTCCGAGGAACTGCTTAACCGCGCCCGGGCAGCCGGGCTGACTACCTCGCTCGACACGGACTGGGATGTCGATGACCTTTGGATGGAGGGCTTCGAGCCGCTCTGCCCCTTGATCGACTACTTGTTCGCGAACTACGATGAAGCGCGCTGCCTGAGCGGCCTTTCCAGCCCAGCGGCAATGGGGCGGTTCTTTCGCTCCCGCGGAGTCAAGGTTGTCGTTCTGAAGTTGGGGCCGGAAGGCTGCGCTGTCTTTTCCGAAGACGGCGACTTCACGCTTCCCGCCTACGAAGTTGAAGTGGCCGACACGACCGGGGCGGGAGACTGCTTTTGCGGGGCCTTCTTGGCGGGGTTGTGTCGCGGCTCCGATATCGAGCAAGCGGCGCGACTAGCGACGGCCGCCGCCGCCCATTGCGTTCAACAGGTCGGAGGCACGGTCGGCCTGAACGATTTCGAAACAACCCGACGCTGGATGAAATCCCGAGAGCCGCTCAAGGCGACGAATCTGTAACTAAGGGCAAGACCGAATTGAGCCGCGAAAGTTAGGGGCTGTGAAGAAATAGGGAGCCCCCGGAGCCCCCTCAATTTTGCGTGGCCTAAACAATTCACAAGATAAGCTACAGAGCCCAGAGCGCAAGCGACAGGCCAGGGGCAGGCAGCCGCAACGCTCCACCGCACTCGTCTCCCGAACCGTCGCGCACTCCGGTATTATCTTCGGTTTACTCGAAACGGTTGTGCTCTTGGCCCGTCGCTTGCGCTCTGGGCGCTGTATCTGCGTTCTGAATTGTGTGCACGGACGCGAGGGACGATTTCTTCACAGCCCTTAGCGATCGTCTCCGGGGGCCGGCGCCCGTTTAGAACGTTGCCAGGGGGTTGAGGGGTGAGCCGGTTCCTCCAACCACGGGAATCGGGGCGGCGGTGATCAGGAATTCCCAACGGTTTTGCTTAGCGGCCTCTTCGCCGAGCGCTTCGAGGTCGCAGTTGTCGAAGATCGGCATTCCCATGGCAATCAGAACCAATTGGTGAATCGGCTGCGGGACGCCGTCGACCCCCGAGGGTGCGACTTCGCTCGCCGCATCGCTGCCAAGCATTGCCACATCACGTTCCTTGAGCCACTTGGCACAAGAAGCGAACAGGCCCGCCGCCTTCTCACTCGGGGACCAGGCGCCTTTCTCGTCGCGAAGCTTCCACCGTCCGGTGCGGATGAAGACGACATCACCCGCGGAGACCTTGAATCCCGCCTTTTTCTCCCAGGCGTCGAGGTCCTCGGGGTAGATGGCTGTACCGGGCTGGAGGTAGGGCACGCCCTTGAGGCGGGGAATATCCATCAAAACGCCGCGGGTGAAGACACCGTGCTTCATGCCGTGGATCCCATACCATTTGGCGCCTTCCTCGGTGACGTCGTTCTTCGAGTGGCCGTTGAACATCTTGCCCTGGTAAAACATGTGTCCGATGGAATCCATGTGGGTATGGGCGTAGCCGTGGTAGAGGACGCTGTATCGGTCAACGGAGAAGGGGAATTCGGGTGTCGCGTCCACTCCGGTGGCGGTCATCTCGAAAACGAACGGGTCGGGGTTGTCCACAGCCTCTTCGGTTTCGGCATTGCGGGCGAGGGACACCGAGACGCCCTTTGTGACGAGAGCGGCGGCTTGGACGCGTTTTTCAGGAGTGATTAGATTGAGCGCGCCGAGCTCGTCGTCTTCGCCCCAGCGTCCCCAGTTGGAAAGTTCGGTCATCCAGCCGTCAACGGTCGCTTTGGTGACCTTCTCACGGGCCACGGCGTCGCCGCCGGAATTGCAGGCAAGGAAGGCAACCAGGGCGGCGGGCGCGGCTAGTCCCACTATGATTTTTCGGTGTTTTGTCATGTTCTGAGTCCTTCGAGAAGGCCATTAAGGTAGGCCGGCAAAGCCTTTGCATCCTAGCAAGCGCGGGCGATGATCGCAATGTAGCCGGCCGGCAGCGGGAGGGGCCGCATGGCGGCGTCGCCGGCGGATCGCATCTTCGGTAGAATTGCTCCATGGACAAAGTTATCGAACCGAGCACGCAAGTTTACGATTTCTGCGCGGCGCGAGTGGCGAATCTTTTCGAAGGGCTCGATGACGCCGCCGTCGAGAAGCGGATCAACCCTCAGATGAACCCGATGATCTGGATTGCCGGACATATCACGGTGAGCCGGTGCAATTTAGCGACGTCTCTGGGCAGCGCGGTCGACCACGGGTGGGGTGATCGTTTCACTCGAGGAGCCGAAGTCGATGATCCTCGGCCGTTTCCTAAGGCCGCAGAGGTGTTGGCCAAGTGGGAGGAGGCGACCGGCGCTCTGACAAGTCGTTTTGAAGAGCTGTCGGATGAGGAGCTTTCGGCGCCGGCACCGCGTGATTTTCCATTCCCGGACAAGACGGTGCGGGGGATGATCAATTTTTTGGGCTACCACGAGGCGTATCACGTCGGGCAGCTTGGTTTCCTGCGGCAGTGGGTAACGCGGGGCTGAAGCGGAGGGTGCAGGAAGAACGGTCCAATATTTGCTCCTCCCAGCTTGGCCATGCCCAAAAGGCGCGACGAGACGCAAAATGCGATGCGAATCCCCGGAATCCGCGACGACAGGCCAATCGAAGGACCGCAAACACGCCGCGGGAATAGATGGTGGATGAAACCGTGAACATCGGCCGCCTGCTGATCGTGGCGGGATTATGCCTCGTCACTCTAGGGTTGTTGGCGATTGCAGCGGCCAAACTCGGGTTCCCGGGCCTGGGCAAGCTACCGGGCGACATCGTCTACCGCGGACGAAACACAACCGTCTACCTACCCATCGTCACTTGTATATTGCTCAGCATCGTCCTAACGCTGGTCTTAACGCTGTTTCGCCGCGGCTGAGCCGGTGATGAGGGCAAGCGACGCAGCTAACCTTGCGCCAAGCGATCCCGGTTCCCACGGAAAAGGCAATGCTCGACAATCTGTTGAACGTCGGCTTGGTGATCCTGATACTGGGCACTAGTGCCTGGGCGACGAACGCTTACGCTCGAGCCATGTACAACCGCTGCAGCGGTTGCGGCACTCTCAACGCCAAGCGGAGAACGCAGTGCCGGGAGTGCGGCGCTGAAATTACAACCGCGTGAGGCAGGGTGACAGGCCCCGGCCAGGCGCGTAGGACTCCGCGCTTTCCGCGAAGAGGTTTGCTCAATGGGTGCCTAGCAACCCCCACCCTCCGGATGCTATGATGCGGCCTTGCCGTTCCGCCGCCGCTCGGTTGTTTCGGCCATTCTGCCGGCCCTTTGGATAGTCGCGGCAGCGCCTTCCCTCGTCAAGCAGTTTCAACGAACCGCCGCGACTTGGAATCTGCTTTCCGATAAGACCCACCGCGAACGGTCACTCTTGCTCGACACACCCGCTTTCGCGGTAGGGCAGGAGATTGCCCGCACGGTTCCGCCTCAAGAATGTGTCGTTGTTCTCGCGCACGCAGGGCCCGTGGCGATCGACTACTACCGCTCGCGCCTGCGGTATCTGCTCTATCCGCGCCGCGTCCACACCTTCGACAGCACTTCCGCCACGGTTGAGGACTGTCCTTTTTTGGCGGTCTTTCGCGATACCGACCGGAATCTAGCCGCCGAGCCGTTCTCGGGTGAGTGGCGGCAAGCGGAACTTCGCGACCGAGCCCGCGCCCTGAGACGGCTCAATGAAGGCACAGGCGTCGCCGTGTACGGAGTCCGTTAGAAGCGACACCATGGCCTACGGTGCACTCTTGTTCACGTGGCTCGCAGGCTTGGCGGTACTGCCTCTGCGACCCGGCCTGACCGCCGGACGGCTGCCTATGGCTTTTGGGGCGGGCGTCTTCGCGATTTCGCTCCAGATGCTCGCCTACGATCTCGCGGGGCTCCCCTGGAACCGATGGGCCTTGCCGGCTCCCTGGCTTTTCCTCTTTGGGCTTCGCCTCTACCGAAACGGGGCACGGGCGCTGTTACCCGACATCCCGACTTTCCCCGCAAACCGGGCCGTCCTTTGGCTCCTGGTCGCCCTACCGATCGCCGCCTGGTTGCCCTACGAGCGGCTCATGCCGCTCACTTCCGTCACCTGGGATGCTTGGGCGATCTGGCTTTTCAAAGCGAAGGCCTTTTACCTCGACTCCGGCGTAACGGGATTCCTGTCGCGCGCCGATGAGTTCTCTCACCATCAGCCGGGCTACCCCTTGCTGTTCCCCCTGTACGGAAGTTTTCTCTACGTCCTGCAGGGAGGAGTGAACGAATGGGCGGCCAAGGCGGTAACGCCTTGTTTTCACCTGGCGACAATCGGTTTGGTTTATTCGTTCGGAAAGCGTTTCGGCCGTCCGACGGCTGCTCTGGCGTTCGCGGCCATGGCGGCCGCTTCGACGGCGCTCGGTCGAGCCGGGTTCGAATACGCCGGTTACGCGGACATCGTGCTGGGCTTCTATCTGTTAGCGTCGGCCGGTTTTCTTTATGCCTGGTGGCGCAGCTCCGAGAATGTCGATCTAGCCGCGGCCTCGCTGGCGGGGGTGGCCGCCGCCTGGACAAAGAACGAAGGTCAGCTCTTTCTCCTCGCCGTCCTGCTGCTCGCGGCGGCCCGGCTCCTCGGCAAGAGAGGAAGCGTTAAGTCGTGGTTTTTGCTCTTACTGAGTCTCGCATAATATACTGTCAATCGAGACAAAGAGAAGACTGTTTCCAGAAAGCGGTAATCAAGCGCGGTTTGCGGCGCATTCGCCGCAGCGCTTTGCGGGCGCGCTCGTCGAGTTCCCAGTAGTCCTTCGGGCAGACGTTGGGCAACTCGTGCTGCTTCCAGTACGCCCAAATGTATTCCACCGGGTTCAACTCCGGCGCATAGGGCGGCAAGTACTCCGTTGCGATGTGATCCTCGGAGAGCTGGATGAACTCCCGCACCAGGCGGCTGCGGTGCGCCGGCAGCCGGTCCCAGACGATCAGCAGTGGGCCGTCGATGTGGCGCACCAAAGCCTTCAGGAAGTCGATGACCTCCAGCTCGCCGATCGCGCCGGGATAGAGCCGGAAGTAAAAGTTGCGCAACGTCAGCCCGGCCGACACCGACAGCTTGTCCCAGTTGAAGTTGAACTCCAACACCGGTGTCTCGCCGCGCGGCGCCCAGGTGCGGCAACGATGCGGCTTCTGACTCAATCCGCTTTCGTCGATGAAGACGATCGTACGTTCTTCTTTGCGGGCTTTTTTTTAATGGCCGGCCAAGTCTTGCGCTGCCAGCCGCGGATGGCCTCTTCGTTGCGCTCCCGCGCTTTGCCGACGGGCCGTTGCGGGCTCCAACCGAGCGCCCGCAGGATCTTCCAGACATGGCCCTCGTGATAGCGCACGCCGAACTCGTCTCCGATCAGACGAGCGACCCGCGGACAGCTCCACAGCGGCGTCGGGAAGCCGTGCGCCTCGGGGCCTTCCAGCAGCAACGCCTCGAGGCGTTCGAGCTGCGCGGCGTCCAACAGCGGCTTACGGCCGGCGCGGCCGGCCTGGCGCAACCCGGCTTCGCCGTCACGCCGGTATCGTCGCAGCCACTCGCTGACGCTTTGCCGCGCGACCTTCAATCGCCTCGCTGTCTCGGACTGACTACAGCCTTGCTCGACCAACCGGATCGCTTTGAAACGGCGCTTCTCCAGGGCCTCGAAATCCCGCCGTACGCCTTTTGTATTTCCCATACATACAAAGACGTACGTACCCCAAAAAGGTGTCACTTTATTTTGCGAGATTCAATAGGCCCGCCGGCCGCCGTGATGGGCGTTTGGACCGCCCTGCGAGCGTCGTTTGAGATCGAAGCCGCCGGCTTTTCTCCGCTGACCGACTTCAGCCCCGAGCTGTTCTCAATAGCCTTGAGCACTCTCCTGATCCGCGCTTTCCAGTGGAACGAATTCCAGCTCGCGGCGCCTTTGCTGCTCGCCGCCGCGGTGGGGGGTATCATGCTGAGGCCGCGCCCGGCATTCTGGATTCCCGTCTTCTTGGTTGCCTGGCAAATCGGGGGCGTGCTGCTGGTTTACGCGACCGGCGCCAACGACTTGACATGGTGGCTGGGCACCTCAGCCGATCGAGTTCTCTCCCAGCTCGTTCCGCTCGCATTGCTGTCGGCGATGCTCCTCTACGCGGAATGGTCGGAGCGGCTTGAGCAGAGCCCTCCGGCGTACTAACGCCCGGCGATATCATGAAATCGTGCGTCTGAGCAAAGCCGTCATCCTCGCCGCCGGCCGCGGCACCCGCATGGGTTCGCTAACCGAAGACGTCCCGAAACCCATGCTCCCGCTGCAAGGAAAGCCCATACTACGGCACCAAATCGAGCGGTTGGAGGCGGTCGGCATCGAGCAGGTGCTCCTCGTAACCGGCTACAAGGCGGAAATGGTCGAAGGGCACTTCGACCGCCACCCGCCGGCGACGGCACGTATCGGCTATCGCCGCCAGCCGACTCCGGACGGCACCGGCAGTGCTGCTCTCCTGGCCCGTGATTTCGCCGGCGCCGATGCATTCTTGCTGACCTTTGGCGACATCTTGGTCGACGAGCCCGTCTACCGCGCGCTGATCGACAGCATGGAACGCTTCGATGCCGTGCTGGCGGTGAAACGCGTCGACGACCCCCATCGAGGCGCCGCCGTCTACAGCGACGGTGACCGCGTGACTCGCATCGTCGAGAAACCGCCGCCGGGGGAATCAGAAACCCAATGGATCAACGCCGGAATCTACGGCTTTCGCGCGGCCGTCTTTGAAGCGCTTGCGCGCATCCCCCTGTCCCCACGCGGGGAATACGAGTTGACGGATGCGGTTTCGATGATGATTGCCGATGGAGCCGGTTTCGGCCGGCTCCCTATCGACGGCTTCTGGAAGGATGTAGGGCGGCCCGAAGACCTTTTCGCGGCCGACGGCTTTGTTGCCGCAACACCGGAAAAATAAGACAAAGCCCGCGGCGCGCGTGAACGATGGAGCGATAACGCATCGCTCCATCGCGCTACATTCCCAACCAGAGGGAAGATCGGCGCTGCGTGCAACCTACGACGTAGTCGAAGAACCCACCGATCGAGGCGTGAAATAACCCTTCGCCAATGCAGGCTTCAGTTCCAAAGCCTTCTCAAAACTGGCGACCGCGGCGTCTGCCTCTCCTTCAGCTTGCAGCGCAACACCCAGGTTCAGATGAGCCTCCGCGAAGTCGTGCCGCAATTCGAGCGCCCGCCGATAGTAGCCGATCGCTTCTTGGCGACACTCCGCGCGTTGCTCGAGCAGGCCCGCGTTGAAGAGGATCTCGGGAGAGTCCTGCTTGACCTCGGCCAACTTTGCGTAGACGTCGCGCAACTCAGCGATTCTTTGTTGCTCGCCGTAAACCACACTCATCCCCACCAGGGCGTCCGGATCCTCGGGGCTCAGCTCGAGCACCTTACCAAAGGCGGCCTCGGCTTTATCGGCTTCTTCGTTCTTCAGATAGGCGACGCCGAGATTCGACCACGCCTGCGACCAATCAGGCTTGTGATCGACGCACTTGGCGTACACTTCGGCCGCCCGCGCCCACTGATTGCTCTTGTGCAGCGCCACACCGAGCCGGAACAGCGGTTCCGGAGAGTCAGTCGTCTCTGCCAACTTTTCGTAACAGCGGACCGACGCGTCCCAATCCTGCTCTTTCTCGTGGAGAACAGCGAGATTGTACAGAGCAAAGGCCGACGATCCGTCCTGTTCGAGCACCTTGTTGTACGCCGCCTTCGCTTCCGCGTCTTTGCCGGTCTCCAAACAACAGGTCCCGAAGTTCAACAGGACGCCCGTTGACGCGTGTCCCAACTTCAGGCAGCGGCTGTAGGCCTCAATCGCATCCTCGAAGCGGCTCAGCTTCTGACAAACCAGCCCCAGGTTGTACCAGCCCTCCGCGGACTCCTCGGAAGCCGCGACCAGCTTGTTGTAATGCTCTCGCGCCTCTTCGAGTTTCTCCTGACGGAAGCATGCGTAGCCGAGACCCTCAAAGGCGGCCGCGGAATCGGGCGTAAGGCTCAGCAGGGACTCGAACGCACTCTCAGCTTCCTGATATTCTTCTTGCCTCATGTAAACGCCGGCCAAGTTCGCAAGAACTTCCGACGACGCAGGCTGTTGCTCCAGTGCGGCCTTGTAAGACTCGACGGCCTTCTCATAGTCTTCCAAGAGGTGGTAGGCAACGCCCAGCCCGAACACAGCGGCGTACGAGTTCGGCTCCGACTCCAAGTAGGCTCCGTAGGCGGTCTTGGCCCCTTCAGGATCGTTCAATTTCAAACAGCAACCCGCTACCCCAAGGTACGAATCGGCCAGTTCGGAGTCCAACTCAATTGCGGTCTGAAACGCGGTTCGAGCCGCCGCGTACTCGTCGGTAGCCTGCAAGGAGAGGCCCGCATTGAACTGGGCCGTCGCGTTCTCCGGCTCCAACTTGAGCAACTTTGCATAGTGTTCGGCCGCTTGCGCGAATTCCTTGCGGTCAAGGTAGATCTGCGCCATGGCCGTATAGACCTCACCCAGATCCTTGCCCTCGGCCTCGACCTTTTGAAGATTGTCGAGCGCTTCGTCCAACTCGCCGCGCAGGTAGCAGCGCACAGCGGCGGCGTAGTGCTGGTCGGCGGGGGCACTCGGCGGCTGCGCTTCGGCGGGAGCTTCCTCGCTCACGTTGATCGGCAGGCTGCTGCCCAGGTTCTCGACGATCTCGACGCCGTTTTTGGATTCCTCCACCGGTTCGGGCGCCGGGTTGGAGGCCGATTCCGTTGCCGGATCCTCGTTGGTTTTGTTGGCTTCCAAGAAACCTAGTTCTCCGAAGAATTTCATTTCCTTTTCCTCGTCCGACGGTGTTGCCGCTCTCGTGTTCTGTTAATCTTCCAATCGCTTACTCGCCATAATAGGCGTACTCACATGGGTCCAGGTCCGCCGGCGCGTAGACCGCCGGGGCGGGACCAATCGCATCTAAGGCGGCCTCACACGATTCAAGTTGTAAGACCGAAAAGGGCTCCGGTCTACTTACCCGCTCGTTAATAGCGAGCACCGGTAGGATACCCGTCGTATCCCAGGCTTGCATCCCTTGCATCAATGCCTCTCCGGCGACTGACTTCAATAGATAGCCGAACCGCGGGAACTGCCTCACGCTGCGAATCGCCCCGGCGAGCAGATCCACCGGCACGTCTAGGTTCCGCCGAGGCTGCTCCGCGGGACCGGTCCAATTTGCAGCAGCCGGCACTCCTTGTTCGACCATGGATTCCGGATTAACCCACCAAACCATATCGGTAGGGACCATACCGCGGCAGCAGCGTTCAGGTAGGCCCTCAGGCCGATCCGCTGGGATGACGCACAGAGGAAGCGCCGGAATGATCTCTTGTTGACCGTTCGGAACCACCGCTTCAACCTCGATTGCCTCGGGTCTTGCGCAGGCACGCATGTCGGCGAGCGTGATGCCCTGCCGGCAGGATTCCCCGGGAATAGGAACGATCGTGAATCCGGGAACCTGGCACCCGATGGAAGGTGAGTTCAGGTCCTCCGCTACCTCGACCCGTTCGACCTCGCAAGCGCCTTCAAACCGTAGCGTCGGGGCCGTTAGCCGCAGCGATGTCCATTCAATTGGGCGCAAGCCGAAAAGTACGCTTGTCGACCCCGCGAAACCCGTCCCAGGCTTCGGCACAACGGGGCTTATCGCAGGCGCCGATGCCCGTGCCGAACAACCTTTCGGGCGCCACGATCCAGGAGCATCGAGCGTTCCGACGAGGTCGGGCGTCTCGTTCATCGGAGACGACCAGGCGGCGAGTCCGGCGGAACGGACCGGCTGCACGTCGAAACTTGGCACGAATACTTGCAATGGGAGAAAGGCCGTCTCGCCTACAGCCTCGCGGCGGGCAAAATCCTCGATCCGCTCGAAAACCGCCGCTGACAGTTCGGAGAAATGCGGCTCGATGGTCACCAATTTCGTACCGGATCCCGAGAGCGTCTCGGTCCGGCCTTCGGCAACCGTTCCCCGCGGCTTGCCGAAAGCAATGTCCGGCCGCCGCGATCCCACCTGAACATCCCTCATTTCGGATGTGTCCGGCGCCCGGCTCACCCGGGACAGCCAAGCGGCGAATCCCGTGGAATAGACAGGCCGCGTGTCGAAGCTCGGGACCGATACCTGAAACGCGGGAACGACAGCGTCGTCTACAGCCTCGCGGCCGGCAAAATCCTCGACCTGCCCGAGAACCGGCGCCGACAGCTCCGAGAAATACGGCTCAATAGTCGCCCAATTCGAACCCGGACCCGAAAACGTCTCTGTCAGGTCTCCCGCAACAACTACTTGTGGTTTGCAGCAGGAAATGCTGTCGAACGTGTCCGGCGCCGTGGGTGGGGCGCCCTCGTAACTCTCGATTGCGGGCTCGTGAATTCCCAGCGCCGTTGCGAGATCGAGCGGTCCGCCGCTCCCTTCCGCCGCATCGTCCCATGCATGCCCGTCGGCCGCCGCCGGGGGCATCAGCCCCTCGGTGAAGTGCAAAGTCCCTTCGCCCAACTTCCTGAGGCGGACCGTGTTCTCCCGGGCGGCCCCTTCGGCGGGAGTCGGCTCGGGTGTGCCCAACCCGTCGAGCAACTCCATCAAAGACGATCCCGAGCTCGCCGCGCTCTCGTCGGGACTTACCGCAAGCGGTTCGGGCACCTCCTCGGAGTCCGCTTTGCGTTCTGTTTCTTGTTCCGAATCTTCGAACAGGTCGGAAATAGCCGGACGCTCATCATCAGCCCCACTCATCAACCGTCGCAGAATGGCGTCGCGATCCCCCGAACCTTCGGTCGCCTCCCCCTCATCAGCCGCTCGGTGGAGCGGCTGCTCTTCGCCGCCTTCGAAGCGCCGTTGCTCTTGTGCGGGTTGTTGCCCACCAGCCGCCGGCTCCGACCCGTCGAAAATCGGCCTTCGATCCGTGGCCTCCATCAGCGGCTGCAAAGGATCGTTGAGTGCCTCGGGAACTTCCGCCGACGCGAAGTCGGAGGGCGGCTGCTCGGCAAGAGTTTCGTCTTGTGCCGCGTGCAACCTATGCGAACGGTCGATTCGAGGCGTTGTATCGGCCGCGGCTCCTTCCAGCCCCGATGCTTCCGAGAACGAAGGCTCAAGATCGGGAAGCATCGGGCCGGAATCGTCGCCGATGGGCAGTGGCGGGCGAGCGAGCAGCTCTTCCTGAGACTGCATCAAGCGATCAAGGGTTTGCCGTTTATGCGTTTCCGCGTGTTCGTCGGAGCAGAATTCGGACTTCGTCTTCCAATAACGGAGCCGCGCAACCTTCTCACCGCAAACCAAACAGCGCATGATTGAAACCGCACTACGGCCCGGCCCGGGAGTTCACTACCGCCACCCGCGCCTGAGGCCCATTTTGAATTTTGAGTCACTCGCTCTGAACAGACGCCGAGACGCGCCCTAAACAGGAATCTAATGATACTTACATCTATCGGCTAATCTGGAGTCTGCCTTCAGTCTGAACAGACGATCCGAGACGCGCCCTAATAGGAGTGCTGAGTTGGCGGGCGCCAAGCATCGCGGTCCGGGCGGGTTTCGGCTGATTCCCGGGCTGAGAGGCGGGTCGGATGGACACAATGCATTTCCGTGCCCCGGCCCAATCAATTGTTGGGGAGAGCGCGGATCACAAAGGCTGGACGAGGGGACAGACGAGGAGATCCGCCCGCCCTCGATCACGAAGGCTGCTTCATGAACGCTGCCTCTCGACCGCGTTCAGCCTTCAGGGACTTCGGCCAGAAACTGATCGACCAACTCACGCTGCTGCTGCTCGGTTAGCGAGACTTGCACCAACCGCCCCGCCGCCCGGATTGCCAAATCCGCCGTGGCCTCGCGCATTTCCGCCATCGCGGCTCGCTGTTCGGCCTCCAAGCGACGCAAACCCTGTTCGGTCACGCGCTTGGCTTCCTGTTTGGCCTCGTCAACCACCTGCCGACGGACCTGTTCGGCCTCCTGGCGCGCCTGTTCGACGATCTGCTCCGCTTTCCGTAGCGCCTCGTCACCCCGGCGTTGGTTCTCCGCCAACACCAATTCGGTTTCTTGCTGCGTTTTTTGCGCCTGCTCGAGAGCGTCTTTGATACTCCGCTCCCGATCATCAAGCGCTGCGAGCAGCGGCTTCCACGCTAACTTGCGCAGAACGACCAGCAGCACCAGGAAGATCGCAATGGTCCAAATCATCAGCCCCGGTTCAAACCGGAGCAATGCATTCGCACCCATGGTCGCCTCACTTCGTGAGGATGATCAGCAGGCAGCCGACCACCGCGATGACTGCCACGCCTTCAAGCAAGAACAAGGGCAGCTGAAACGCCGACTGAATGTCGCGAGCGGCCTGGGGCTGACGTGCGATGCTTTCCACCGCGGCCGCCGTCAATCGGCCGATCCCGATGCCCGCGCCGACAACGACAATCCCGCCGCCGACCGCGGCGCCGAAGTACTGTAGGCCGCCGCCCCCTTGGCCGCCTTGCGCGAGTGCGGCTGTCGGGACCAACAAGAATACCGTGATCAGGAATAACAGGGCGAATGCCGATCGTTTAGGACTGAATCTCATGTCTGTAGTATCCTCCGAATCCGTTCTCAATGTGAGGAATGGGTCACCATTCCGACAAACAGTGCCGTCAGCAACGTGAACACGTAAGCCTGAATGAAGGCCACGATGATCTCCAGTAGGTAAATCGCTACCGCCAACGGCATCGAGAAGAAAATACCCACCAGGAAACTCTCGAAGATGAAGATGAACGAAATCATCGACAAGATGACGATGTGCCCGGCGGTCATATTCGCGCCCAGACGAATCATCAACGCGACCGGTTTGACGAACGTGCTGATCGTCTCAATAAAGATCAGCAGCGGCGCCAAGGCTATCGGCGTCCCTGCCGGAATCATGTGTTTGATGTAACCGACCGGTCCTTGAACAATCAGACCCGACAGCAAGATCAGCACCAGCGTGCAAAACGCCAAGGCGCCGGTCATGTTGACGTTGCTGGTGGCCGTATACGCCCCCGGGACCAGGCCCAGTAAATTGCACGTCAAGATGAAGAAAAACAGCGTCAGCAGGTAGGGGGTGAACATCCGTCCGAAGCGTTCGCCCATATGCGCGATCGCAATCTCATCGCGGATGAAGAGCACGAAGAACTCGAGTGCGTTCGCGAGCCCCTTTGGAGCCTTTCCGTCCAGCCGTGATTTGCGAAAGGCCCAGCCGAACATCACCACCAGCAGCCCGGCGGCAATCAACATCATCAACACGCCCTTCGAAAATCCCCACGACTCCATCCCGGGGTAATCATGATTGGCGACGTGATGAATCAACACGTCGGAGAGGTTTTGTTCCCCGCCGTGTTCGGAGCCGGTGGCCGCGACAAACCAGGCCGGTGGCAGTTGCAACGTCATCTTGACTCAATCCGGCGGCGGTAACGTCGTGCTTCGTAAAACAGCCCGACCAGATAGACCGTGATCAGAGCCAGCGTGAAAGGCGCGGGCTCGACCCAACGGGCTCCCACCACAACAACCAGCGTCGCCAAAACGCACGCACTACGCAGCGCGGCGCTCGACAGCGAAAGCTTCCAGAAGTCCTTGACGGGCATTGTCTCGCCAAAGAGGATCAGACACTCGGATACGATGACCGTTCCCACTCCCGCCAAGACCCCGAAAAGGACTGATTCCGTCATAAGTTCCGTTGCCGCCGATGCCGTCGATCTACAACCCCGGCCTTCACTCCCGCTTCATCCACATGACCTTAGCCAGGTTGTAGAGGCCGACCGTGACGCCGACGAACAGGCCGATGATGATGGCCGCCGGGTTAGCGTCCCAGTAGTCTCCGATCAGATAGCCAAGTAAAAGACAACCGAGGATGCTGCCGCTCAGCGTCCAACCGGCATCGGCCGCCCGGCTGCCGGGTTTCCACCGGGGACCCTGACTGCGATCGTCCTTCATCGCTTTCAAGGCGTGCCGGCTTACCAACCCGTTCTTCCACGCTGTCGGCGGGGTGGAAGGCTCGCAAAGCCCGTAAACCTATAGAATTTCAAGGTATCAAACCCTCTCCCAAAGGGGCAAGCGGACGGCTGAGAATCTGTCCACCGGCGGTCAAAAACGGCCAAGATAAGCCCTCGAACCCTTGCGGCAACCCCCGACCCCAACGGTCTCCCAATCGGTCGTCGGCGGATTCACCGATTCGGGTCCGCGAAAATGGCGCCGCCGGGAGTTGCATAAAACATTCTGATAGTGTTATGTTTGAAACGTTCCTGGCCTCCGTTGATTTTGGAGGAACGTGACATCTCCCCAAATTTCTGAACGCCGCCGATCGCAACGGTTCGGCCTGAAGCTTCCCCTTGACATCGTCCGCGTCAGCAATCGTGACGTAAAAGTTATCGGCAAGACTCGCAATATGAGTTCTTCCGGCGCCTACTTCGTCGTGCGTGATGAGCATGTTGTGGCCGGGTCGCCCATCGAGTTCGTAGTGACCCTCCGAGAAACCGGCGGTCAAGGAGAACAGATTCGGCTCCAATGCCGTGGCCGCGTGACCCGATCGGAGAAAGTCGGGACGATCGGGCGCCAAGGCGTCGCCGCTACCATCGACCGCTACCAATTCCTTCGCGGCACCTTGAACTAGGGAACGAGCTCCCTCGAGCTTTTCGTCAGCTTGGGGGGGGTCTTCGTGTCCGTCCTGATCCTTCCGGACAGGTGCAGCACGGTTGTGTGCGCGGCTGAAACGCCGGGCGGCTCGCCGCAACCGCCCCTTCTCGCCCGAGCCTCTCTGTTAACGTTTAACTACCAGCGCCGAGTTCTTGCTGCCGAAACCAATGCAGTTGCATAGGGCGTATTCGACCTCCCGCCGACGGCCCGGGTCAGGAACGTAGTCGAGGTCGCATTCAGGGTCGGGGTCCTCGAGATTATTCGTCGGCGGAAGCACACCGTCGCGCATCCCAAGCAATGTCGCCGCCAGCCCCGCCGATCCGCTGGCGCCTTGCGGGTGCCCGATTTGCGATTTCAGCGACGAGCCCGCGAGCTTGTCGGCATGGGGACCGAAGCAGAGCCGTACCGCCCGCGTCTCGATCGGGTCGTTCAACTCTGTCGAGGTGCCGTGCAAATTGACGTAGCTGACCGCCTCGCGGTCGATCCCGGCCGCCTCGAGCGCAAGCCCCATGGCGCGCGCCGGTTCCTCACCGTCTTGATGTAGGCGAACCCGATGGTACGCTTCACAAGTCGACCCGTACCCGGCAACCTCCCCGTAGATGTGCACGCCGCGCGCCCGGGCCGCTTCGAGAGGCTCCAGGACGAAAAACCAAGCGCCCTCTCCCAGGACGAAGCCGGCACGATCCTTCGAAAAAGGCCGTGAGGCTTTTTCGGGCTGGTCGTTCCACTTGGCCGCCAGAATCCTCATCAACTGGAAGCCGCGCAAGATCAAGTCAGAAATCGGAGCATCCACGCCGCCGGTGACGACCCGTTCAGCGCGCCCGAAGCGAATCCAATCGGCCGCATAGCCGATCGCGTCGGTCGAGGATGTGCAGCCGGTCGAAACGACGTGGCTCGCTCCGCGAAACCCGAACGCCATCGAGACTTCGCTCGAAAGCGTCCCGATCGTCGATGTTGGAATGGTGTAGACGCTGACCTGTTTGACGCGGTTCTCGAAGTACTTTCGGTATTGCTCTTCAGTAAAGACCTGGCTGCCCCCGCCCGAACCGACAATGACCGCGATACCGCGCAACTCCTCGAGCGACATCGCCTGCGGACTGAGTCCGGCGTCATCAAGAGCTTCACCCGCGGCGGCTCGCGCCAACGCAACTGCGCGAGAAGCGTGAGGCCGGAATTTCGGGTCGATGTAGGCATCCTCATCGAAACCGCGGATCTCGCCCGCAATGCGCACTTGCAAGTCGGCGGGATCGAAAGAAGAAATGCTGCGTACGCCGCTAACCCCTCTGCGAGTCGCGTCCCAAAACGCTTCTCGCCCGATGCCGTTGGGGCTGACGACGCCGATGCCTGTGATCGCAACACGCCGCATGATGCATCGGGTATGGTAGCCCAGCCGCTTGCGCGGATGTGCGGCCACCCAAACTATCTGAGAAAAATCTCGACGTCTGTCCGCACATATGCCCCCCGCACCACCTTTCCCGGGAGGCCGTGCAGCCAATATCGTACCGGTATTATCTCTACCGTACTCCTGCTTATACGGTTGTTTCAGCAAGCCCCAAGATGTTGGGGTGGAGGTCATCGCGTCTTGTCCAGGTCACGCGCGCGGCGGATGTGGGCGTAAGGCGTAGGAGCGTGTTGAGTTCCGAGACCAAGGAGGGTTTGGAAGGCTGCCATTGGGGTCTTGCGGCGGTTGTGTCGAAACACGAACTCATCGAGGTAAACCTGAAGCTGAGCGCGGCTCACGCCGTGGTACGTTCCGGTCAGCCATTGCTGCAGGTTGCCAATGGCACGATCCGCCAGCGGCACCACCGACTTGGCGCCTTTCCGCAAGTCAGTCCGGTGAGGTTGCGGACGAGAGACGTGTTTGTAGCCGGCCTCTTCGAGGGCGGTAAAGGTCTTCAGACCGTCTGTGTAGATGGTCGAGCCGGGAACAACGTTCTGGGCAAGAAACCTGTCGATCGTCACCTTCTTGAAGTCTGGAATAACGGACATGCGAACGCGCCCGGAGCGCTTCCCGCGTTTCTCAACAGCGACCATCACAAGGGCCGCACGGCGCCCCTTCAGTTGCCGGCTGCCTCGCAAACCTGCTTGCGGGCCGCCAATCCAGGTGTCATCGACCTCTACTTCTCCGTGCAAGGGCTCGCGAGCTGCGTTCACCATGGCCCGTCGCAGTTTGTGCAACATCATCCAGGCGGTTTCGTAGCGCGACAGGCCGAGCTGACGCTGCAGTAGCAGCGCCGACACACCTCGCTTATCAGTTGTCATCAGGTACGCAGCCCAAAACCAAACCGTCAGCGGGGTCTTCGTATTGTGGAGCACCGTTCCCGACGTCAACGAGACCTGGTGTCGACACGCCGCGCACTGCCACCGTAGTTTCTGCTCGAGAATGTAGGCCTGCCGATGCCCACACTGAGGACAAAGGAACCCGTCGGGCCAACGACAAGCAGCCAGGTACTTCTGGCAAGCCTCCTCGGTCGCAAACTCCACCTGAAACTGACGCAGACTCTTCGGAAACGGCGGCCGGGCCACGCCCTACCCTACATCTTGGGGCTTGCTGAAACAACCGTATAAGCAAGACCGTACTAGTCCCGAAGTCCCGCCCGCGAGAGGTCTCAACTTTGAACCCTTCGATCCATTGGTTTTGTCGGCAGGCAAGAGAGAAAATGCCCGTTATGGACTGTGTTCGGGCCGAGGTCCACCAAGTCGACGGCAAATTCATCCATCTATTGAATGAAGAAGCGGGCCATGGTGACGACTCCTATGGCCTGATCGAAGGCGGCGGGATCTGCCTGGCGAACTCGTTTCGTTGGAGTGCTCAGGTCGACCGCCGGCTCGACACGATCTTCCACGAACTCTATCCGGGACACAACTGCGATTTGGGATGCATGCGCCTACCCGAAGCCGAGTTCCTCGCGGACAATGACGTACTGGCCCGCCTCGCCGGCCTCGACCCTGCCTAGGGGAGCCGGTCCGCTTCCACGGACTTGTCGAACGAATGATTGCCGCCCAAGAGGCTCAGCGGGCCGCCAGCAACGGCTCCAGGTGTTTCATCACCAATGCCGCCACCTTGCGCGTCCCTTCCTCATTGGGATGAATCCCATCGTTCTGCATGAACTCGGGATGCCCACCCACGCCCTCGAGCAGGAAAGGAATCAGCGGCAAGTCCAGCTGCTCGGCGAGTTCGTGAAAAACTCCCTCGAAGGCGCGAGTATACTCCGCCCCATAATTGGGAGGTAGCTTCATCCCTCCAAGGACCACCTTGGTCCCCTGCGCCGCAAAAGCCTCGACAATGCCCCGAAGGTTTTCCTTCATCCGATCCGGCGCGAGCCCACGCAAGCCGTCATTGCCCCCCAGCGCGACGATCGCGAACGCCGGCGCGCTCTCGGCCGCCAAGCCGCAGCGCGCCAACCCGCCGCTGGTGGTGTCGCCGCTGATGCCTTCGTTGCGGACACGATACTGGTAGCCCATCTCATCGAGCGCGTGTTGTAGCAGATCAGGGTAGCTTTTCCCCCGCGGCAGCCCATAGCCGGCCGTCAAGCTGTCGCCGAAAGCCATGATGACCGGTCGGTCGTCAGTCGCCGCGGCGGCCGCCGACGCTCCCGTCGGCTCCGAAGCCGGCGTTGATGCATCCGAAGCCGCATAGGACCCGTCACCGACCGGACGCGCCGCGGGATCGGGAGCCGAAGACGGCGCCCCGCAAGCGGCCAGAACAGAGAGAAAGAAGACAAGAACGAAAAGCACTCCATGTCATAATAATTTCCAGCCGCCGTTCATGTCGACACCCTCCCCGATTATTGAAGTTCGCAACCTCTGGAAAAAAATCAACAGCGGCTCACACGAAGTCGAAATTCTCCGCGGCATCGACTTGGCGATACCGCGCGGCCAGTTCGTGGCTGTTATGGGACCTTCCGGCAGCGGGAAGAGTACGTTTCTAGGCCTGCTGGCCGGTTTGGATACGCCTTCGGAGGGTCAAATCTTCCTGGACGGCGAAGAAATCAGCCGCTTGCGGGAGGACGAAATGGCTCTTCTTAGAGCCCGCAAGATCGGCTTCGTCTTTCAGTCGTATCATTTGGTGCCGACGCTGACCGCGGAAGAGAACGTGCTGTTGCCGCTCGAGCTCTCCGGCGACGGCAACCGCGGCGCGGAGCGCGTCAGCCGTTTGCTTGAGGGCGTCGGTCTTGCAGATCGCGCCGATCATTACCCGGTACAGCTTTCCGGCGGCGAGCAGCAACGAGTTGCACTGGCCCGAGCCTTCGTCGCGCAGCCGCCGGTTGTCATGGCGGATGAACCGACGGGCAATCTCGACACTGCAAACGGTCGCCATGTCCTTGAAATGCTCCTCGAGATGAATCGCCGCGAGCAAACGACGCTCATCATGGTGACTCACGACCGTGAGCTGGCCGACCGCGCCGACCGGCTGATCACGTTGCGCGATGGCCGGGTGGTTTCCGACGAAGTTTTCAACACCCCGCCACCGACGGACCCGGGCGACGCCGCGGGTGTCAACCAACCCGCCGCCGAGCCAGGCGCCGTACCCGAAACCTCCTCGTGAAGAACGACGCAAGTTGGAGCAGCGCGTTCAAGATCGCCGGGCGCGAGGCGCGCGCTTCAGCGGGCAAGTTTGCCTTCGTCGTCTTGGCCGTTGCGGCAGGCGTTGGCGCACTAACAGGTGTCCGCGGCTTCAGCGGATCTTTTCAAGATATGCTCCTGCGTGACGCCCGCACGTTGATGGCAGCGGATCTTTCCGTGCGCCTGTTCAACGAAACGAGCCCTGAGCAAGAAGAAGCGTTCGGCGAGTTGACGAAGCAGGGCGTGCGACGCACATGGATAACCGAAACGGTCTCGATGATGTCGTCGGAGACGACCTCGCGTCCGGTCCTTGTCTCAGTGAAAGCCGTGGAGCCGAAACGCTATCCCTTCTACGGCGAAATACGACTCTCGCCGGAAGGTAAACTATCCGACCACCTCACCGACCAAACCATGGTCGTTTCTAACGACCTGTTGCTGCGCCTCGGCGTGAAGATGGGCGATTGGGTCCGCCTCGGCGATGAGGAATTCCGGCTGGCCGCCGAGGTGGTTCTCGAACCCGACCGCATGACGGGCACTTGGAATGTCGGCCCGCGGGTAATGATCACGCGCGCAGGCCTCGACCGCACCGGACTCATGCGCCCCGGCAGTCGGGCGTCGCAGCGCTATCTATTCCGCCTGCCGGAAGAAGGAATGACGATTGCCGCCGCTCGCGGTGTCCTAGAAACCCGTTTCAAGGGAGACAGAATCGTCGACTTCCGCGAGACTCACCCTACCCTGCGCCGCGGACTCGATCGCGCCACCAAGTTTCTCAGTCTCGTCAGCTTGATCGCGTTGATCGTCGGAGCGATCGGCGTGGCGATGGCGATGCATTCTCACCTACAGCAGCGGCTCGACACGATCGCCATCATGAAGTGCCTGGGCGGCCGCTCCCGGCAAATCATGCGAATCTATCTGATTCAAACGATCGGACTCGGGCTGGCGGGCAGTGCGTTGGGGGTGTTGTTCGGCTACGGCGTGCAGGCTTGGTTTCCGAATTTCATTCAAAACTTCTTCCCCGAACTTTCGGCCTTTGAATGGCAGCCGATCGCCGCACTACAAGGGCTGCTGATCGGCCTGCTCACAACATTGCTGTTCACCGTGCCGACCTTGCTGAGTATCCGACACGTCAGGCCGGCTCTGGTCTTTCGGCGTGAGATGGAGACGCGTGGGCTGACTCTACGGCAGCGTTTCGCCCGCCTGCGCGGATCGCTCGTTTCGGGGATAGTGATTCTTGCGGCATTGGCGGCTCTGGCGGTCTGGCTCGGCGAATCGCTGATTCTCGGCGCATGGTTCGGCGGCGGTCTGCTGGTCAGTTTCTTGGTGCTCGCGTTTGTTGCTTGGCTGTTGCTGAAGTCCTTACGCAGGTTGCCGCGTTGGTTGCCCTGGAAACTGTCGGCGTCGGTGAAGCAAGGGCTGGCAAACCTCCACCGCCCCGGCAACCACGCCGAAGCCGTACTCGTGGCGCTCGGCATCGGCGTCACCTTTACGCTGACGGTGTATCTAGTGCAGTCGTCGGTGATTTCGCAAATGGTCCGGAGCGCCCCGCCGGAGATGCCGAACGTCTTTTTCGTGAATGTGACGAACGCCGAGCGAGACGGATTGCTCGAAATGCTGCAGGCCACCGATGGGATCGAGGGTGAGCCCGAGCTCATCCCCTCGGTCGCGGCAAGACTCGTTTCGGTTGACGGCAAGCCCGCCGAAGAATTCACCCGGGAGGGTCCCGGTCGTCGCTTTCAACGCATGAGAACCATCACGTGGCGCGCCGAAAAACCCGAAAACACCGAAGTCCTTGAAGGCGAATGGTGGGATGCCGAAAGCTTGGAGAGCGAGACGGCGCTGGTCGCGGCTTCGGAAGGCGCCGCTTCGACGCTCGATCTTAAACTGGGCTCCCAAATCGAATGGCAGGTTGCAGGTAGGCCGGTTACCGCGACCGTAGCCGTCATTCACCGCAGCGAGGGCATTCGGCCCGGGGCAACGGTGGGTTTCATCTTGACACCCGAAGCGCTGGCCGGCCTGCCGGCGACCTATTACGGCGGCGTCCGCGTCAGCGCCGAGCAGGCGGTCGAATTGCAACGGGCGGCGTTCGAGCGTTTCCCGACGGTCACCGTCATCAATGCCGCGGATGTGTTGGACATCATCCAAGACGTCGTCGATCAAATCGCGCTGGTGGTTCGTTTTGTGTCGGCGTTTGCAATTCTAGGCGGCATCATCATTCTGGCCTCGGGCGTGATGGCAACCCGTTTTCGGCGTATTCGGGAAGTTGCCATTCTCAAGACGCTCGGGGCTACTCGCAATCGCCTCGCCAATATTTTCTCGACAGAATTTCTCGTCCTCGGCGCGGCGGCGGGCGTGATGGGCGCGGCTCTCGCTAGCGGTTTTTCGAACCTGATGCTGGAGCGGGTTTTGGATGCCGAGTACCACTTCGCCCCGGCACCGGCGGCTATCGCGGTCATAGCCACCGCCGTGCTCGCCAACCTAGCCGGTTGGCTTTCGAGCCTGCGTATTTTAGGGAAGAAGCCCCTGGAAGTCCTCCGCTCGGAGTGACAACCGCATAAAGCGTAGCCCAGGACTCGAAGAGCCCTGCGGCATTTTCTTCCGCGGGGCATCCCGTCCGACTCTCTACTTACGCGCTTGCCGGGCCCGTTCACCCCCAAAACACCTTTCAAGAAACGCCCTGACCCCCGCAACCTCTCCCTCGACCTGTACAGCCTCCGGCACCCCTGGTAATTCCGACCGATCCTTCAAAAACGCCACAACCGGCCGTTTATACCGCAGCGCCAGCTTGACTTCACTCAACGTCCCCGGCCCACCGGGAAAAGCGACAACGGCATCAGCGGAGAGAACATTGATGTGATTCCTCGATAGATCGTCTTGGCCTTGTGTCCCGGTCAGCGGCAGATGCGTGGCAATCGGAATTTCCACCCAAGAGTTGGGATACCCGTGCTTTGGCGCCCGCAACGGGTCCCCCTCCGCGCAGGGGAGAATGCCGATTACGCGCCCTTGGCGTTCCGGCGTCTCATAGAACGCCCGGCTGACCGACTCCATCACACCCCCGCCCCCGCCCGTCAACAAGTGGACACCCATTTTGGCGAGCAGCCGCCCGACCCCCTGGGCACGGTCGAGACAGGGATCCAGACCCGAGCCCATCACTCCAACAATAGGAAGGCGCGCCATTCCATCGACCATGGGAAAATAGAGTCAGGCTCTGCCTCAGGAACCGCGCCTACGCGACGGCCACCGGCAGCTCGCTGAGTTGAGAGAAAACATAGGGGCCTTCAGGAATGACGACCAGCGAAGCTCCCGCAGGCAGCTTAGCGACCAGATCATCGAGAGCTTGTTGCGGTGTATGGAAAACCGGTCCCCAAAGATGCTTCCAATCCTGCTCGTCGACCCCCGGAACACAGAACGATAGGTTCGTCTTGCGCGCCACCATGGCCAGTTTCTCGGCTTGCCACTGGTCCACTTCGACCGAAGAGGTCTTGAGTTGATCGAGCAGCGCATCCCAGGGCAACGAACGCCTGACCAGGGCCGCGAACTCGCTGCTTCCAATACCCTCGCGGCATGCGGCCACAAGCAGGATCGATCCGCCTTCCCTGACGATGTGGGAGGCCGCCGTGACGCCCTTCACCGCCTGGTAGAAAGTGAGGTCCAGCGGGTAGCCGCCCGAAGTCGTCAATACGGCGTCGGCCGGTTCGTCGATGGCCGCCAGGGTTGACTCGCGCACAAAATCGACGCCCGCCGAGTGTGCTTCGATCGGATCACCTGCAAACACTGCCGCAATTCGGCGGTCCCTCGTCAGCGCCACGTCGATCATGAAATCGTGGCCGGCCTTGGACGCGATCTCCAGCAATTCGCGATGCAGCGGATTATCGGGAAACGAACCCTCGACTGCGTTGGGATCACGCATGTAGAGCGGGCTATGTAAACGCTTGATCGTCGGTTCGCCGCCGAGGCCGATCGAGATGAGCTTCCGCCCGCCCGAAAAGCCCGCCATCAAGTGCGGCTCGACGAAACCCAGCGTGATGTGAAGATCGGCTTCGACAAAGCGCTTGTCCACGTAGGCGTGGGTGCCGCCGCTGGTCATGCCCAAATCGGCGTGCTCATCGAGATTGCGGGCGCGATGCGAGTCGACCCAGTAGCGGGACCGCATCTCGGGGCCGAGAATTTCCTCGAGTTCGGCGTCGGTGGCCTCGCGGTGCAATCCGGTGGCGATCAAGATGCGGATTTCCGAACGCGGGATTCCGCCGCGTTCGAGTGCCGCTGCGATGTGGGGCAACACTAAACGGTTGGGAGCCGGTCGCGTGATATCACAAACCGAAATGGCCGCCGATCCACGGCCGCGCGCCAATTCCTCGAGAGGCGCACACCCGATCGGTTGCCGGACAGCCCGGTCCAGCTCGGCATCGGCGTCGGCCAATGCATGTGCGAAACGCGATTCGAGCACGGTGGCCCGGACGTGATCGGGCACGTCGATTTCAGTGCCCGTTTTGTCGTATTCGAGCTTGACCCGCATAGCTAATCCCGCCGGAACAATGCTTACTCTAGCAGTTCCGTTGGCACTCGACCGGGCCGCGAGGTGGGCGACATCGTGTGGCGCCGGGCGGGAGAATTTGCCCCGGGGAGAGGTTTGGGAGCGCGGTTGGAGTCAGGAGATGTCGGCACGAATGCAGACATGGCACGCCTGGAGGCATGTGCCGCGCCGAGGGCCCGAGCGGTAGGTGTATGATTGTCAAATCAGCGCCGTTCAGCAGCGTCAAAGACCTTGAACGATAGAACCCAAGTGGGCGTGTCGAGTTCGTTCCAGACCGTAGCAACGCCGCGAGGCCCAGCCCTAATGAATCGATTCCTCCCGGCGTTAGCTCTGTCGATCGGATTGCTTCAATCCACGCCCCTCACAGCCGACAGCTTCCGCATCACCTTCGGCGGAGCCGACCGCGAGGTCTCCGACTGGTCCGGCGACATCGCCGCGCAAGGCGGCAATGTGGAGATTGTCGCCTCATACCACTTTGCGCTCGATGAGAGCTTCGAGGGAACAAGCTGGAGCTGCGGCAACCAATGGGACGGCAAGCTCCAGATGGAGCCGCGGGATGCCGCGGCATTTCCCGACACGCGTTGGAAAGGCCTGGTCGTCAACGTAGAAGGCTCGGAGCGTACCGTCGTCGAGATCGAAACGCGGCAGGGGAACGCACGTTTTCGTCCCGAGCAAGTGCGTTTTCAAGAGAGGCTCAAGCTGCTCGCCGGCCGTATCCGCGTAGAGCGCGTGCCTGAGATGCGTTCCGTTTCCGGCGAACAGGCCGACGACGACTACCCCGCCCTGACCGTGGGCCCCGACGGACGCGTCTGGGTTGCCTGGATCTCGTTCCGAGACGGCGCGGATGTTATCGAGCTGCGCTCCTCGACTGACGGGATCCAATGGACATCAACCGCGCAGGTAACGCCGAGCCCGGGCGATTACAACGATATCGCCATGATCGGGACCAATCCGAATCAAGTCAGCGTTGTTTTCTCGGCCATTGTCGACGGCGCCGTGCACCTCTACGGCCGCGACTACGACGACGGTGAATGGGGCGCCGTCGAAAAACTCACCTATGGCCCTGGTCCGGATACGTTCCCCCGCTTGGCGGCCGCTCCGGACGGGGCGATTTTCCTCGCGTGGCAGTCAGGGGCGGCCGGGCACACTGATATTTCCTTGATGACGCGGCAGGGCGGCGAGTGGTCCGACCCGGTCGCGGTCACGACACACCCGGCGAGCGATTGGGAACCGGCGTTGGCGGTCAACTCGCGGGGGGAGGCGGCGATTCTGTGGGACAGCTACCGCCACGGCAACTACGACATTTTCTTGCGGCGATGGGCGGGCGGCAAACTCGGGCCCGTGGAACGACTCACGTCGAGCCCCGACTTCGAGGCCCATGTCAGCGCCGTCTACGATCACCGCGATCGGCTTTGGTTCGCCTACGACAACGGTGGTCCGAATTGGGGTAAAGACCATTACGGCATCAACGGCATCCAGCGGGGCGAGAGCGGGCTCTATTTCCATCGTCAAGCGCAGGTGCGTGTGGTCGACCGCGGGCGGATCAGCGAGCCGAAGCTGCCGCTCGACCATCGCCTTCCTTCCGGCGCGATCACGGGAAGTTGGATGGCGCTGGGGCTCGACAGCGCGCGGAAGACTTTCACGGAATATCCGCGGCTGGCGGTCGACGGCAAGGGCCGCATCTGGGCCATGGTGCGCACCCGTGCCCTCGGCCGCGCCAATCCGCCCGCCGTCGCCGAGCGGTCGATCTTTCCGTACTGGAATTATCACGTGATGATGTTCGACATGCTTGGATGCCGCCGGTGTGGGTTCCTTTTTCGGACGGACGGATTGAAAGGCGTATCACGTGATGATGTTCGACGGCCATGCTTGGATGCCGCCGGTGTGGGTTCCTTTTTCGGACGGACGGATTGAGCAGCGGCCGGGGACGGCGATCGACAAGGACGGCAATCTGTGGATCGCTTCGCAGACCGACGGCAAGAGTTATCCGGACGACGACCCACGGTTTCTGCAATACGATCTCTACGCCGGCAAGATCGCGCTTGACGATGTCCCGGGGGGAGCGGTCGAGGATGAGTACTTAGTGGGGTCAAAACAACATGCCGCCCCCGAATCGGTCGACGATACCGAACCCGCCGTTTCAACTCCGCTCTGGAAGAAATACGAAATGGAGGTCGGCGGCGAGAAGTACACCGTCACCTGGGGCGATCTCCATCGCCACACCGATCTGTCGTTCGACGGTTATAGCGACGGCAGCCTCTATGACAGCTATCGCTATGCGATCGACGCCGCCCGCATGGATTTCCTCGGGCCCTCCGAACATCTGCTGGTCCACCCGGCCGACACCCCCTACCTGTGGCGCATGATCGACAAAGCCATCGATGTTTACAAGCTCCCGCGAACGTTTTATCCCCTACTCAACTACGAACGCACGGTCGCCTATCCCGACGGGCACCGCAACATCGTGTCCCGCTCGCGCGGCTTCCAGCCGATTCGAATTCGCCCGGGGCCACGCGATATCGGCGTGGCCGAGGACGACATGGTGGCCCTGTGGGAGCAACTGCTTGGAGGCGGGCGTCCCCAGGCGATCAGCATTCCGCATACGACGGCGACGCAGATGGGAACTGACTGGCGCTACAACAACGAGAAGGTCGAGCGGCTGGTCGAGATGTATCAGGGCAACCGTGATTCCTATGAATACCTGGGCGCGCCACGGGGGGCGACGGCGGACAAGATCGTCGTGGGCGGGTATATCACGTCGGGGGAGATTCATCCGAAGGGTTTCGTTTGGAATGCGCTGGCGAAGGGCTACAAGATGGGTTTCATCGCGAGTTCCGACCATCGCTCGACTCATATGTCCTACGCCGCGGTCTATACGCCCGAGCGCGATTACGGAGAGATTTGGAATTCGCTGTACGACCGCCGAACGTATGCCGCGACGGACAACATCATCGTGGATTTTCAGTCGGGGGGGCACGCGATGGGCGAGGAATTCGCGACCGACCGGCCGCCGCGGCTTGATGTGCGCGTGATCGGCACCGGCCCGATCGCGCAAATCGACATCATCAAGGACAATACGTTCGTCTATACGGCGCACCCGGACGTCGAGGAAGTTTCGTTTTCCTACACCGATCGGTCGATTGAGCCGGGCACGCATTACTATTACGTCCGGGTGATTCAGGCCGATGACAATATGGCTTGGGCGAGTCCGATTTGGGTGCGGTTCGCGGAGTCAGGGCGGTGAGCAGAGATGTCGCCAGGATTGGCGACACGGCATGCTGAAAGCGTTCGCCACGTCGCTGACCCTGCTCACGGAAAGGATTCGTTTCGATGCCTCTCGCTAATTGGAAGTCACAGGTCTATGGCGTCATCCAGAGCCTACTGTTTAACAATCCGCATCGCGTCGTGAGGCACCGCCTTCGGGATGAACAGGGGCATTGGCGCGACCGTTCGGAGATGTCCGCACCAGTTCGGCGGCTGTTCGAGACTGAAGCGTCGGCGGAGAGGACGTGCTTGGAGACGATCCAGTTCGTTCACCATGTGATGATTCCGCCCAACGGACGCCATGTGGCGGAGTTGCATATTCACCCTGACGCGGAAGAGCTTGTGGTGGTGACGCAGGGCAAAGGGACGGCGATCATCGACGGCGAGGAGCACGGCATTGCCGCTGAAGATGTTCTGTATATCCCGACGGGTGTTGAGCATGAGGTGCGAAATACGGGGCAAGATTTGCTGGGGGTGATTTTCATCAATGTTCCGACGGGGGAGGGGCTGGCGCGGTTGCGGGAAGCGCAGCAAACCGAGCCGCGACCGTAAGGAAGCGGTGTGCGATGAGACGCGCAAGCCGCGACGCAGGTGGTGGAAGCAAGAAACCGCGGGACTCGAGGTGGCGGATGGTTTCAGCATGCGGTGTCGGTCGCGCAACGTGAAAACAGAGGTCGCCGAGGCCTTAGGGGCCCGCCTTGGTTGCAAGCGAGGCAAATCGAGTATCGAAAGCATCCGGTTCCGTGCCGCGACGGGTCCGCCACCCTTTTTTGCGGTCGACGGCTTCATCGCACACCGCTTCCTTACGGTCGCGCCTCGGTTTGGGACTTACAGCACCTTGTCGAAAATCAGCAAGCAGTAGACCAAGGGGAGGTAGACGACCGACGCTTGCAAGAGCCTTCTGGCTTGCATGGTCGTCTTTTCGCGGGCGGCGAGCAGGCCGAAATAGAGGTAGCCGAGACCACACACGACGGCGCCGGTGAGGTAAATCGTCCCGGTCATTCCCAGCCAGGCCGGCGCTAGGCTCACGGGCACCAGCAAGGCGGCGTAGAAAACGATCCGACGCCCGGTGGCGACGCCGTCCGGTTTCACAACCGGCAGCATCAAGATACCGGCTTTGGCGTAGTCTTCGCGATACATCCAGGCAATCGCGTAGAAATGGGGGAATTGCCAAACAAGGAGCAAGGCGAAAAGCGCCCAGCCTTCGAAGCCGAGTTCATTACGGGCCGCGGCCCAACCGATCAACGGCGGCATAGCCCCTGGGAATGAGCCGACAAACGTTGAAAGCGGCGTGCGTGTCTTGAGCGGGGTGTAGACGAACAGATAGCCGGTCGTCGTCAGCAACCCGAGCAGAGCGGTCAAAGGGTTGACCGCCAGGGCCAAATAGACTAGCCCGGCAGCCGTCAAGCCCGTCCCAAACAGCATCGCGGGCAGCGGTCGCAAACGACCCGCCGGCAGCGGGCGCCTCTCGGTGCGCCGCATGCGCGCGTCCAAGTCGCGCTCGAGCCACTGATTCAGAGCACCTGTGCCGCCGGCCAACAGCGCCGTGGCCGCCAGCGTATGCAGAAACAGCGCAAACGACAGCGAGTTCGGCGAACCCATGTAAAATCCGACCGCCGTTGAAAGGATAATCAGCCATACCACGCTGGGCTTGGTCAGCTCTAGGTAGTCCGATGGTACGCCGATCGATACCGGGACCGCGGCTTCGGCGGTGGACGAAGGTTCTCTCATATCGCTTGCGGCAGTTCTTGCCTGTTCATATCGGCCGTCCGATCGCCGAGACGAGCATGGACCTGAATCGTCAGCAGCACCCCGGCCGCCATCAGCAACGCCCCCACCGCGACGTGCGTCACCGTGAGCGCCACCATCGACAGAAGAGGTTGCGGCGCTGTCGCGGTAACGTGTCGAATCCAATAGGCCGCCGCTCCCAAGACCAACTGCACCATCAGCAACCCGTTGAGCACCAACGCCCAACCAAGAACTTCACGTCGTGCCGCGTGTTGCGCCGCGACCCGAACCACCACCCAAATCACCAGTAGCGCAACGACCACTGCCCCGATTAAGTGCGGGACGACCCCCATACCTTTATGGCGAAACGCCGCCCCAAGCATCAGTTGCAAAAAGATCGCCACGTTGACGGCGACCGTCAGCCGGGCCAGCGAGAATATTCCGCCGTCCGCCAAGGGCCGCAGGCGATCCGCGCTCTGGCTCCGCCAGCCCGGCGAGGTCACCAACGCCAAGCTGACAATCATACAGAAGAAGAGCTGCGCCAAACAAGCGTGACCCACCGACAGTGCCGTCGGCAGCAGAAACAGCACCGTCATGCCGCCGAGAACGCCCTGCGCGATCACCGCTACGACGGCCGCCAGCCCGATTTTCTTGACCCATGCCCGACTTTCCGCCCGCCACAGCCACACGGCGAGAATGACGGTCAATAGACCGACAAAACTCGCAATCATGCGGTGGCCGTGTTCATAGAAGATACCCCCGATCATCGGGGGCATCCATTGACCATAGGAGAGCGGCCAATCGGGAACCGATAGCCCCGCCTCGTTGCTTGTCACCAAGGCGCCGGCGACAAGCAAACACAAGGTGGCGAACGCCGTAAACAGCGCGAATCGGTGCAGCGGCCAGCTGACGGCCGCGGCAAACTCATCCGGATTTGTAGTTGAAGTCAACCTGTTTTGACTCGGATGCGCCGACGGTGACGCTCATCTCTTGCTCTTTGAACCTCTCGTGAACCGCTTCGATCGTGTAGGTTCCCGGGGGCAGGCCCTTGATTTCAAACGAGCCGTCGGCTCCGGTCACCGCGAAAAAGGGATGGTCCACGACGTTGATGTACGAACGCATCCAGGGGTGAATATTGCACTTCACCGGCAGCATGATCTCCTGGCGGCTGAACTTGCGCTCGATCACCGGAGCATTCGCGGTCTGCGACTTGTTCCACTCGCGATTGACCTTCGGCAGCGGGTGAACATTGTGCGTGGTCGGATCACCGTTGGAAACGGCGAGAACCTGCCGCGTCTGTAGAGCGATCACGTGAGGCTTGTAGATGCAGCCCTTCTGATCCAGGCCGACCGAGCTCGACGGCGTCGCGAATTTCTTCCCTTCGAGGCCTCCCTTGATCCACACAAAGGTATTCGCCAGGGCACCGCCGTCTCCTACCATGTAGACTTCGGCATGAACCGGCCCGCTGTGCAAGCCCTGGCAATCGGGTTCGGCGCTCATGTTGATGCGGGGGTTGCTCGGGGCATCCCCCTCTAAGGTCACCTTCCCGGTCACGATCGCTGCGGTGGCCGCGTCCACTTCGAAATAGTCCTCCGCGGGAGCCGCTTCTTCGGTTACCGGAGCTTCCTCGCCGCCGCACCCGACGGTATAGGCGAACAAGACGACGAGCATCAGAGCCCCTAGTTTGTATAACGACATAACTGTCTATCCTTCCTTATTGAAAACAAACCGGCACGTAAAGTGCCAAACCCTCAAATTACCGAAAAACGCCTCGGCTCGACCGGCAGCGTCGCCGCTCGCGCTAGCCTCCCGGCACTCCGGCCGCCAGCAGACGCCTCAGCTCGGCGGGCGTGAACTGGAACATATAGCGCACCATCAAGTCGGCGTGATCTCCTTCATAATCCCGGAACGATGGCGGCAACGGACCGTCAAAGACCCAGCGGTCGCCCTCGTGTCGGAACAATTCCGAGGGCATTGCCGTTCCCGGCGCGATATTGGCCGGCTCAAGCATCCAGCGATACGTCCATTCAGGCTTCAGCCGCTCGGCGGCGATCAGGAAATTCGGCGCCGTTGCGTTGCGGTCGCGCGCGGCATTGCCGGTCATATGACACTTCAAGCACGGTGCGGCGCGGCCGCTGAACAGCCGCCGGCTCATCAGACGCTCTTCATTCGTCAACGTTTCCATTCCCTCGGGCAGGTACGGAAGCGGTTGGGTCGAGCGTGCCATGAAGAACCGCATGATCTTGCCGACTTGTCGATCCGAGAAATAGAACGTCGGCATGCGGGCTTCCAGGTATTCGCGTACGCCGTTGCGGTTGACGTTGGATTCGCTTTGCGCCGGGTTGGCCAGGAAGCCTAGTAACCAGTCGGGCTGGACGCGGGCCCCCTCGGTGTAGAGCTGCGGCGGGAACTGCTCGGCCCAATCCGGGTCCTCATACCTGGCCATCGTCATGAACGAAGTCTCATCGCCCGGCCGAATCTGGTGGCATCCATTGCAGTTGTAGCGCTTGATGATCCACCAACCCTCCTGGACAGAGCTTCGGTCATCTTCGGGCTCATAGCGATACTGTTCAGGAAACTGCGTATCCACCGCTCCCAATAAGAACGTGGTCAGGGCGGTGATCTCCTCGTCGTCAAGATTGAAATTCGGCATCCGCAGCGATTCGAGGTGGCTCTTGACCTTACCCTCGTCGAAGAAGGCCGGATCCTTCAGCTTGTGTTCGAAAAATCCCTTGTGGTTGTACCACCCTTCGCGCTCGGCCCGGTGCGTGAATAAAGCGAAGTCGAGCCGATCGAGCGGCTTGCTGCCTTCCAGCGTCAACTCCGTCCCGATGCGGCCCTCGGTTTCCAGTCCCGAAATCTCGTGGCAGCCGGCGCAGCCGTAATGGCGCAGCGACTCCAATCCCCTTTCCGCCAGCGCCGGATCATCCATATAATCCGCCGCGGCGTACTCGGCGTCCGTTTTCTGCTCTATCAAATACGTTGCGATGTCGCGTGTCTCGGCGACCGACAGCCGTAGATTCGGCATGATCGGCCGCAGACGGACTTCGTCATCCGGCGCGTTGGGATCGGGCGTCAGTTCGCTCGGATCGTGAATCCACCGAACCAAATAGTTGTAGTTCGTCTTTTCACCGATCCGGCTCAGATTTGCCGCAAACGTCCCACCCATGCGGTCGGCGCCTTCGCCGATCGAGTGGCAACCCAGGCAACCCCGCGTCTCAAACAGCTCCTTACCCCGCTCGGCGTTCCCCCGCGGATGCGATTCCAACTGGCCGTCGATTGCGTTCTGCCACAGATAGGCCGAGATGCCCTGAATTTCTTCTTCCAAGAACCGGAAGACCGGCATCTTCGATCCGGGCCGAAATTCGTGGGGATTCTTAAGCCAAACCGGCACCCACTCCTTGCGCAGTTTGACGCGAATTTCCTTCAGGCTGGGCCCAAACTTTTTCACTTCGACGCCGAGATTGCGCTCTTCCTGACTCATCGTGGCGATTCGAGAGTCGAGCCCGCTGTTGCGCAGCGTCAGCTCTTCGGCGCGAGCGTAGAGGCGCTGTGCGACATCGTCTTCCTCCGCTTCATCGCCCATTGTCACAGACAGTTCCGCTTCCTTGATGTTCGCCGCCTGCTCGGTCGACAGGATGCCGATTTGTCGCCGAACCTCGGCTAACTCGTCCGACTCAATGTCGAAACCTTCGAAGCGATGGCAGCCCCAGCAACCGCGGTTCAAGAACAACTCGCGGCCCTGGTTGAGTGTCTCCGCCATCGGGGTGACGACTTCTTTGGCATGGCATTGCTGGCAGCCCGCCGTCATATTTTCCTTGTGATAGAGCGGCCAGAGCCAGAATTTGTGCCGCCCGTGCCCCTTGACGACGCCGCTCGTCGCCCGGCCGTTGCCGTTGTGGCAACTGGAACAACCGAACTGTTCCGGGTCGTGGATCTTCAGCAGATCGCGATTCGGGTGGCCCGCGAAGACTTCGTGGCCGCCCATCGAGGCCGCCGTCAACTCGACCGGCTCACGAATACCCAGGTGACAGGACTCGCAACGGTCGACCCAGTCGATATCGGGCATGTGAATCTGCTTGATGTCGACGGCAAAGTTGTCCATCTTGCTGATCAAGCCGTCGACTTGCTGCGCCGTAAGCCCGGTCATGCGTTCACTGAGATAGGCGTCGCGCTTGGCGCGAATCTCCTGCGCCGGGCCCAGCAGTGTCACTCGTTCAGCTTGCAATTCGGCCCGCAGATTTCGAAGCCGCTCGAATTCGGCTTCGAGTTGGGAGAAGGTCGTCGTCAACGTTTCGGTGTTCCCCGACCCGTCGTCGGCGACAACATCCAATTCGATGACGCGCTGCATGATTCCGTCGATTTTGGCCTGCAACGATTGCTTGGTCGATTCGCTCGTCGCCGTCTCGAACTGGTAGGTCGGCTCGCCGATCTCGCCGCGCAATGCCTGAAAGGCGGCCCGTACGGCCACCATACGCGGGTTCACGCCCCGGTTGACGCGTTTTTCGATGTCGGCCGTCTTGGCGACCGCTTCGGCCTCGGCATCCCGCAACTGCTCATCGAGTTCCTGGTACCCCGAGGAGTCCTTGATCTCTTGCTCGACCGCCGCCTGCCCGGGCTTCAACTCTTGCAGATAGGACTTATAGAGCCCCATGAACTGCTCCTGCGTCGTCTTCCAAGGACGCATCGCGTAGAGTTCGTCGTAAAGCGCCCACACGAGTGTCAACATCAAAATCAGCGTCGACACAAACAGCGGCACACTGAGCGAATTGTTCTGGACCGGATCGTCGTGATCCATGGGAGGCGCTTTTGCCATGCGAATACTCCGTCAATCAGTGCGGAACTCTGTTGCCACCGACTCGTTTTCCGGGGCGTCCGGCTAGATATTAAACCAGGGCGTTACCAAAACATATTTGACGCGGAAGACCAGCCGCGCGATCATCTTCGCCGGCAGGCTCAGCATTGTAATCACCAATAACTGCAGAACCAGATACTGGGTCAGCGACATGCGATCAAGAATCTTGCGGTTGAATTCGGTCAGCGTCAGCAGCTTGTGCGTACCCCAGGCGCCGACGGCGACGAAAACCCCCAGCACGGTCGCCCCGAACGCGGCGATCGACCACGTCCCGGTCAGACCGATGAACTCGTGCAAATCCCGGTTGGTTTCGAAAACCAGCTTATTGTGATCCCAGGTCTGTCCCGGCCAAAACCACATCCACCCCGGCCCGCGAATGATTGTCCCGATCACGATCATCACGCACCAGAGAATAATGAACCCGAAGATGAACGTCCCGATCGCGAACTTACGTTGCTTGTAGGTGTAGTAGCCGTTGCCGAGCGGGTTCTCATCAATGTAGGGAATCGCGATCAACCCGATAATGATCAGCGTCGGCATCACGACGCCGGCGATCCAGGGGTCGAAGTACACCAACATTTCCTGTAGTCCCAAGAAATACCAAGGGGCCTTGGCGGGGTTCATCGTCAGCGACGGATTTGCCGGCTCTTCGAGCGGCGCATCGAGGGTAATCGACCAAACCATTAAGATGGCCGTCACGATCACGGTCGCCAAAAACTCGATCCGCAAGAGAAAGGGCCAAACGTGCACTTCCTTCGGCCAACCCTTCTTGAAGGATTGGGTCTTGCGGTGGTGCGTCTTCGCCATCTCCGGGTCGGCCTCGAGCTGCGCGATCAGCCGATCGTTGGCGAATGCCTGACGCAGCCCGTACCAGGTGTAGAAGGGAATCATGATCATCAGCAAGATAATCGGAACATTGTCAGGCAGTGAAATGATCTCCCAAAGCTGGTGCCAATCCATTGAATCTCTCCTGTTGCCCTACCTCATCAGCCGGAAACCGCTCTCCTCAGGGGCCGTGAACGATCGGGACTGTACCGAGCCCGGATCGAATAAATTCCATGTAATCAATAATCCGGTTCGGCGCGAAGCGGACTGTCCCCGGTTTTTTCACAGGCGCCGCGGCTTCTTGATTTCGCTTTCCAACATCATCGGCGACGGACCCGAGATGCCGCCGTCTTTTCGTATTCGCCAGAAATGCACGATCATAAAGGTCGCCACGAAGCCCGGTATGGCGATGCAGTGCCAAATATAGGCGCGCAACAGTGCGTTCGCGTCGACGATGGAGCCGCCCAGCAAGGCGAATCGCACATCATTAAACGCCGTCATGCCAAATTCCGGCCCGAAAGGCCCCTCATGCCCCAGCATCGGGGTAGCGCGCGCCATGTTCGTCCCCACCGTTACGGCCCAGAAACCCAGCTGATCGTCGGGCAGCAGGTACCCGGTAAAGGAAAGCAGCAGCGTCAGGACCAGCAAAATGACGCCGACGGTCCAGTTGAACTGCCGCGGCTTCTTATAAGAGCCGGTGAGGAACACTCGGAACATGTGGAGCATCACGGTCAAGATCATCGCGTGGGCTCCCCAGCGGTGCATATTGCGCAAGAGCTTGCCGAAGGGGACGTCGTGCTCCAAGTACAAGATGTCTCGGAACGCCTGAACTTTCGTCGGGTGGTAGTAGAACATCAGCAGCACGCCGGTCCAGGTCAACACCACAAAGAGGTAGAACGAGATGCCGCCCATGCCCCAGGTGTAGTTGTAGGCCACCGAGTCGCGGTTGATCTTGGCCGGATGCAGGTGGAGAAAAACGTTACTGAGCACGCCCAGCGTTCGGCTGCGCGGCGTATCGTCGTGCTTGACCCGAAACATCGACTTATACAGTTCCGTCTTGGTCGGCTTCTTGAGCGCCTGGAGGTCGTCGGCTGCTTTTTGCTTGATGACGTCGGCATCAAGCACGCCCAAAAGCCCTTTTTTGCCGTTGCCCGAACCATTCTCTTCCGGCATCCTTCTCTCCTCGCCCGGGTTCCCCCGGGGCAACTCGTCCTCTCTCTACGTTGTCTCCAACCCGTGTCCCGCGCTCACCGCCGGACCGCCGCGTGTCTTAAGGGACGCCTCGCCCGCCACCCGAGGCAACAGGCCTCGGGGATCCTAGCGTGGCGTAACGTTTCTAGATCACAAGAAACGCACCTTCATTGTTGAACTGGGTCGCTTTACCCTTCTCCTCTTTGAAAAGTGTGGCGGTGTTGACCACGATCTGCCCTTCCGGGTCGAGGCTCACCATCGCGCGGTCGAGCGGACGCGGCGCCGGCCCCTCGTAGTTGATCCCCTCCGGGTCGTACCCGCTTCCGTGGCAGGGACACTTGAATTTCTGCTCGCCCTGTTTCCAGTCCGGCGTGCAGCCCAAATGCGTGCAGCGGGCGAAAATCACGAACATCCGGTCGGTCGTTCGCACCACCCAGATGCGTCGCTCTTTTTGGAATTTCGTGTCGACGCCGATACCGAAATCGGTCGGGGCGCCAATGCGAAAAACAGTCCTCGGTTCGAAAATCGTCCGCGGAAAGAAGAACCGCAAAAACATCAAGAAGTTCGTCAGCAAGAACCCGCCGGTGAGAATCCCTACGAATCGGCGACGTGCTTTGACGGCTTGCTTCTTGTCCGGGCTGGTTTCCAGCGCCGTGCGGAGCTTCGCTACCAGGGACGGCTCTGCCGCTTCGACCGCGGCACCCTCCGAGTGGCCCGAACCCTGCTCGGCGCCACCAGTGGTTTCAGCCATGATAGCCCTTCCTTGTATCTACTCAATATGAATTGTGGTTAACGATCCATCCGTGACGTTAACACCCCATTGTAGTGGAGCTACGGGGGTGGGACAAGGAAGTCGGCCCCACGTAAACGTTTCAGTCGATCGAAAAATACTGCACCCGTCGGCATGATCCTAAGGAGCGGCGTGTTTCCAGTCGGCCCGTCCGGTTGAGACGCGTCTCGGTCCCACCGCGAGCGTTGGCCCGAACGGTGCGGCAATCGTCCCGCGCCTCGTAAACGGCCCATTCTGCCCGGGTTGACTGCCGGTCCAACGGCAATCTCGGGACAGCGGATCGGTTGGTGAGCGGTGAGGGTCGACTTCCGACAGGCCCCTCGAACTTTACCGCGGACCCCGACTGACTCCCGGAACACCCGTGCAGGCAAGTGTTCCGACTTTGAAAAAAACTCCGCGCACCACCACGCAGAGCGCCCAGCGCGCTTAGCATCAGGGAACCATGCAGGGAACCTACCTCTTCTTACCTGCATGTGGAGAAAAAAATGATCAAACATCTAGTTGTAACGCTTGTGGTCGTCACGAAACTGTCCGTGTTCGGCATCAGCCCCGAGCAGACACCGGACATCTCCGGCCTCCCGGACCCGGGCTGCTTGCCCGGCCAGGTCTGTTGCTGACAACGACCGCGGACCTGAAACGACCGGGACAACGGGCTTAAATGCTCGGCAGGGCCGGCTCATTATGAGTCCGCGGTGGTTTGCTAAGTTCGAACCGCTGTTCCGTTCCGGCGGCAGCGCACAATTCGCTATTGTTGTTCGGTGAAGTACCGTTGCAGCCGTTGCGTGATCTGAATCATGTAGTGCGCCGAACTGGCGAGCGTTGTCCCGGCGACCGCCCAAATCATGATGGCAATACCCGCGGCGGCCCAGCCCATCGGGTGGGCATTGTTCAAAATCACGATTGAAACGGTCGTCGCTTGAACGACGGTATTCAACTTTCCGAACGAACTCGGCGGGAAATCGCGAATCGACGTCGCAAGAATCACCACCACAACCGTCCCCAAGATCACCACGTCCCTGCTGAGCACTAATATGGTTAGCCACCAAGGGATCGTCCCGATCAACGCCTGCGCGATGAAGGCTGAGCTGAGCAGCAATTTATCCGCCAGCGGGTCGAGGTAGGCGCCCAGTTCCGTCTTCTGACCGAATCGGCGGGCGATCGTCCCATCGATGATGTCCGTTGCCACCGCCGCCAGGAACAGCGTCAGTGCAAGCCCGTGCTGCCGATAGATCATGGCGATCAAGATAAACGGCAGCACCAGCATGCGCAGCATCGTCAGCTGGTTGGGGAGAGTGAGAATCTGCCGAAAAGCCGAGCGGCGCTTCATGACGGCAGGGGGATTCTGTTGTGCGGAATCAGCCATTACAGGTCCGCGAAATGTCGAATGCTTTGTGCGGTCTCGAACATCAGTTTCCGAGCAAGCTCCTCGATCGTCTCTCGATCGGCAACGGCTTCGCGCCACTCCGCGGGAATGCCCTCGGCACCGTAATACGCACCGGCAAGCTGCCCGTAAACCGCACCGGTAGTGTCGGCATCGTGACCTAGATTGACGGCTAGAAGGACCCCTTCGCGAAACGAGTCGGCGCGATGGAAGGCCCAGAGCGCGGCCTCCATCGTATCAATCACGTATCCGCTCGCGGGCAGATCGGAAGCTTGCTTCGCCTTATAAACCCCCCGTGCGATCGCGTCGACCCGCGGCGTCAGCGCGAAATGTTGCAGCAGCCAGTAATTGTAGACTGGCGAATAAAGATCGGAAAGCAGCCGCTCTTTCGCGTCGCCTCGCAGCGCCCCCACCATCAGACCGGCCATATAGCGGCAACAATCGACCGTATCTCTCGCACCGTGAGTCGTCTTCGACATCTGCGCTGCCAGTTCCTTGGCGCGACGCGCGTCGTGCACTAAATACATGGGCACGGGCGCTAAGCGCATCAAAGAACCGTTGCCGGCCGTAAGCTCACCCCTGGGCCCCGAGTAGGGTTCGCCCGTGACCTCGTATAGGCGCAGTGACTCCGCCACCGTGTTGCCAATGCCGAAGCAGCGGCCCGTGCTGCTCATGTACCCTTCGTCGCGCCAGCGCACATAACGGTCCATTTGATCCTTAGCGTCAAACCCGCGACGCTCGACAATACTAGCCGCCAAGCAAAGCGCCATCGACGTATCGTCGGTCCACTGTCCCGGTTCCAGCCTCCACGGGCCGCCTCCCCGCATGTTTTCGACGGGTTCAAAATCGCCCGGGGCCTCTCCTTCAATCGCCGCCCCGAGAGCATCCCCTACCGCCAGTCCGACCAAAGCCCCTACGTAGCGATTCTCAATCCCCGGCCGCATAGCAAATCATCTAATTCTACCGCCCCGGAAAATCCTCCCCTGTCCCGTCAAGGACCGTCCCTCTCGGGGCGGGGGGTCTCCCCTTACCCCCGGTCCCCCAACACCCATTCACATCAGAACTTCATGCCAAAATGGAAGCTGGCGGCCGGATCAGGACTGCCCGGAGAATCCTCTTGTCTCGCTCCAATATCGAAAAAAGCCTGGTGCGCAAGACCGGCAAGGCCGTCCACGAATTCAATATGATTCGCCCCGGCGACCGTATCGCCGTCGGTGTCTCGGGCGGCAAGGATTCCTTGGCGCTGCTCGAAGCGCTCCGCAGTCTCCAAAGGAAATCGCCGGTCGTCTTCGAGATCCAAGCCTTTACCGTCGAACAAGGAAAGTTCTTGCGACCGATCGAACCCCTGGCCGACTACATGAAGGCCCGCGACATTCCCTGGACCTATCACCGCGACGAGCCTTCTTTCCTAATGCTCGACGAACAACCCGATCACGGCTGCGACCTTTGCAGCCGCTACCGCCGCCGCGCGGCTACGAAATCGCCAACGAACTGGGCGCGAACGTCGTCGCCCTGGGCCACACCGCCGACGACTTCTGCGAATCGCTGCTGCGCAACACGCTCTTTACCGGTCGCCTCAGCGCGCTGCCGGCGATGACCTACTCGCGGTCAAAGGACTTTCGCCTGATCCGCCCCTTGTGTTTGTCTCGGAGCAGATCACCACCGCCTTCGCCGAAGAGCGCGGCATGCCGATTACGCCCTGTGTCTGCTCTCACCGCACCGGAATGGTCCGCCGCTCCTTGCGCGACTTCCTCGACGAGGCCAAGGTCGAGCACCCCCATGTGCTCGAAAACATGCTTTCGGCGATGAGCCGCATCGACACCGATCGCCTGCTCGACCGACGTTTCCTCGACCTCGAGTCGAGCGACGACCCGCTCGTGTCCAGGTCGCCCGAGCCCGCTGAGCTTTTGCCCGTCTTATCCCAAGAAACTCTGTAACGGCGCGGCTCGAACCCTGCGATACTGTCAACGACCACCGCCGCACCGATCTTCGCTCATATTGGCTCGGGACTGACCTGAAACACCGGTCCTCGGCACCGACCTGAATCGAGTAATGACGCACCCTGCCCGCGTGGCACTTGCCGGGCCGCTCCCCGTTCTCCAAAAAACCGTCACGGTCTTATTCCTGTTGTTCATCTTCTTGCTCGGCGTCAAGGGACTCGGCGACGGCTTCAAGCTGCTGGGCAATGATCTACTGCAGGCGTTCTTCGCCGCCACGGAGAACCCTTTCATCGGCTTGATGGTCGGGATTCTCGGGACGACGCTGGTGCAAAGCTCTTCGGTGTCCACTTCCATGATCGTCGGCCTCGTCGCCGCTCCCGAAAACCCGCTGCCCATCGCCAACGCCGTGCCAATGATCATGGGCACCAACATCGGCACAACGGTCACCAACACCGCCGTCTCGCTGGCGCACATGGGGAGGCGCGAAGAATTCCGGCGCGCCTTCTCGGTGGCGACCTGTCACGACTTTTTCAATTTCATCGTCGTGGCGGTCCTGCTGCCGTTGGAGTTGCTGACCGGCTATCTGCGGCAGACCGCCGAAAGCTTGGCGGCGTTGGTGAGCGGCTTCGGGGGCGTCACGTACTCGAGTCCCCTCAAGACGTCGTTGAAAGTCGCCTTTCAACCCGCTCTTGACGGCAGCAAGATGCTCTTTGAAGCGCCTCGTGCCCAAGGCGTGCTGATTATCATTCTCAGCGGCGTGTTGATCGTGGCCGCGTTGCTGCTGCTCGTCAAGGTGATGCGTTCGGCGATGCAGAGCCGCGTTGAAGTCTATATCACCCAGTTCCTGGGTCAAAACGCCATGCTTTCGATTCTGGTGGGAATCATCGTGACGATCATGGTGCAGTCCAGCTCGATTACCACGTCGTTGTTGGTCCCGCTCGCCGGCGCCGGTCTAATCACTTTGGTGCAAGCGTTCCCGATCACCCTCGGAGCGAATATCGGCACAACCGTCACGGCCTTGCTCGCCTCGATGGCGGCCTCGGGCGAGAACGCGCAATCCGGCGTCGTGATCGCGCTGGTGCATTTCCTGTTCAATATCACTGGGACGGTCATGGTCTATCCCGTTCCCGCGATTCGCAACCTCCCGCTGGCCGCGGCGGCCCGGTTCGCCGATTTCGCCGTCCGCTCGCGCAAGTGGGCCGTTGCCTATATCCTTTTCTTGTTCTACGGCCTCCCGGCTGTCTTTGCGTTCCTCGACCAATACTGGAAGTAATTCGGAGGGTTCTATGCTGCAGGAATTGTTGAAAATCTTCAAGAGCGGCGACGCGTTGAGCGGCATGGCTAATGACTTCGCCAAGATGCTCAAGCTGAGCTGCGAGATGACCGCCACCGCCGGCGCGATCTACTTTCACGAACCCGTCGAAGCGGGCGACCGCACTCGCATCTACGAGAAAGACGTGGAAGTCAACAAGCTCGAACGCACCATCCGCAAGCGCGTCGTGACGCACGTTTCGACCCACGGCAATACTCCCGACCTGCCCTATTGCCTGCTGCTGATGAGCTTAGTCAAAGACGTCGAACGTATCGGCGACTACGCCAAAAACGTCAGCGAGGTCATTGATATCTATTCCGGCGACTTGCCCGACGACGACGTCCTCGCCGAGCTCCGGGAAATCCGCACCGGCGTCGAAAGCGCTTTGGAAGAAGCCGGACGCGTCTTCAGACAGTCCGATCGGGAAGCCGCCTTGGGGCTTCTCCGCAAAGGTAAGGATTATGCGGAGCGTTCCGACCGCTTGCTGTCACGCGTCGCCGGCCTTGACTATGATTCCGGCAAGACGACCGCCTTGATTCTCGGCGCACGCTACTACAAACGCATCGGAGGTCACCTGCTGAACGTGCTCTCGAGCGTGGTCATGCCGCTCCACAAAGTCGACTATTACGACGAAGACGAGGTCAAACGAGTTCCCGCCCGCTAGGTGCTTCATGTCGACGGCCGCTCGCCCCCCCACCCAAACAACAACGCGGGTCAATCACCGTAGCGTGGGGCTCGAAGAGACCCGCGGCTTTCCTCCGAAGGCGCCGCCCTCCTACGCCGCCACAAGGGCCCCATCCGGGCACCTCTCCCGCGTCACTCCACAAAATCGCCCGCGTAGTACTTCGCCGTCAGCGGCTCTCCGGTCGCGTACTCGATCAACGCATTCCACCCCAGGCTCTTGCCCGGCTCGAAAACCTTCTCTTTGAGAAACGCCCCCACGCGCTCATCCCCGGCGTACACCACCGACGCCGGGTCGTCCGAGCCCGTCTCCCGGGCGATGGCATGGTGGATCTGCGACGCCAACAATTCGCCCATCATGTAGTTGTGGTAGTACACCGGCGCCACCACGAAATGAATCTTCGAAGCATAGTCGGGCGCGTCGCGGCCTTCGGGCCGCCGAACGCCTTGATAGCGTTCGACCAAATCCCACCACAGTTTGTTGAGATCCTGCTCCGGGTCGCCGTACATCGCCCGCTCGAAATGCAACATCACTTGGCACCAGCGGCTGAAGATCAACGAGGCCAACCGCAACGTCCGCCCCGCCGCGGCGGCCGTCCGCTCAACCTCGGCTTCCTCCAATCCTAAAGCTGCACGCAGCCAGGGCCCGCGTTTGGGCAGTCGCCCGAACATCATCGCAATCGCCTCGGTTGTCAGCGTATGGGCGTCGGTGCGCAGCAGATAAGGCAAGTCAGCGCCCAAATATTTCGAATACACCGCGTGCCCCAACTCGTGAAGTACCGTATCCATCCAATAATCATTCGGTCGAATGTTGGTCAGAATGCGCACGTCACCGGCGCGGTCGATGTCGATGCAAAACGCATGCGGGCTCTTGCCTTCCTGCTCGTAAAGGCTGCTGCGCTCGAGTACGTCCTCGACCGGCAGGCCGATGCCGCCGTAGAAATCACGCGATATCGCCACCAGGTCGCGGTCTTCATAAAGCGTGTCGAACCGGACTTCTTCGATCCGCGGCGCTTCCTGGAAGAAGGGATCATCGTAATGCCACGGCCGGAGCTGCTCGGGCTTGATGCCGAACCTTGCGGCCAAGCGGCCGTCTACCTCGTCCTTCGCCTCCCGAAACGTAGCTCCGGTTAACTCGTCGAGCTCTTCGAAGAGTTTCAACAGCTCGTCTTCGTTCTGTTCGTTGAGCGCCAGCGACAAAGCGTAGTAATCGCGATACCCGAGCCTGCGCGCCGCTTGATTGCGCAGTCCGACCAGCTCTTTGAGCAACTCCTCCACCTCAGCGCCGACGCCCTTGCCGGCCGTCCACGCCGCCTCGCGCTCCGCTGAATCACGCGACTCCTTGAGAATCGCCCGGACATCGTTCTCCGTCAGCCGCTTCTCGCCCACTTGGGCTCGATAGGTGTTGAAAATCTTCTCGACTTCGTTCGCTTTCGCCGTCATTTCGCGCAGCAGGGCGGGATCGACCTGCTTACCGAGGTAGGCCAGGTGAAGCACCTCGATTTGGCGTCGCAACCACACATCCTCAATCTCTCCGCCGTCCCGAACCTCCTGGAGACGCGCAAACGCCGCCGGATCCGCCAAAACCGCATTCAAAGCGTTCTCCGCTTCCTCCTTGGCCTGAAAATCCTCTTCCGAACCACTTACGCTCGCTTTCCACCAAAGACGCCCGACCTCGATCTCGAGTTCCCGCGCCCGAGCCAGATGCTCCTCGATAAAAGCCCGCGCTTGCTCGTCGCCGCCTGCCCCGTTCGAAGAACAACCCACCGTTGCCATCACCCCCAGCGCCACCAAACCCATCACCCAAGCCGACGGACCCGAAACCGGAAGTACCGAAAGCGCCTCCCGAAGACAACCCAAAGCATCAATATTCATGGAAGTGATTCTGCCACAAACGGCCCAGGTAGCGACCGGCGCCGGTAGGGACAAACACTCGTGTTTGTCCTAGTTTTCAGTCAAGACAAGCTCTAAGCTGGTCCTGCCGGCACTCGCGCCTGCCGCCGCTTTCGAACATCCCCTCGAATCTTCGCCGCTTGGGGCTTCGAGAACAACAGCCCGCCATCCAAGCAGGCCCTCAACTGCTTCGGCCCCCACGGGAAGGCCATGATGCCGGACCGCGAATGGCTTCCGTGCCCGAGCAGGACGTGCCCCAGTTCGTGCGCCACGATGTGCCCCAGCACGGCGGACTCCGAGTAAAGCCTGCCGCCGGCTCTTTGGCGCATGCGAGCGATCAGCTCGCCGACTTGATGGTGGAATACGTTGGCGACCGTTCCGAAGCGCGCGTCCCTGGAGGGTACGGCGTAACCGAACGCCTTGCCGGTCACGGGCACTCTTGACGCCATCGCTTCCGGCATGATTCTCAATACGAGGTCGGTCGACGTGATGATTCCCTTGCAGTCGGGGTCGGTCGGCTCCCCCGGCTGTGACGCGCAACGAATCCAGCGTGTGGGAACGCCGGCCTTGAAGAAGACACGCTCGGCATGGGAGCGGGCCTGTTCAAAATCCGGTTCCGGCAAGCGGACATAATCGTAAACACGGATTGTCAGCGGCTCGGCCGGATGACCGACGCCGCCGGTACTCGGCTCGGCGGCCGATGTCGAGTTGAAAGCAGCTGTCGCGGCCCAAGCGAAAACAAAGAACGTGGAAAATCGATTCACGGCACTCACCTCCGGGGTTGGTGAGACCGAGAATGCGTCAGGTCAGGCCGCTATGCCATGGACAGGGGCTGACCTCTGACCGAAATGGAACCGGAATCGAGATGTACAGATAAGTCCTTGAAAAGAAGTCGGTTAAAAATATTCCCGGACAGCCCTTGGCGGTCGATCTCCTCCTCGGCAAGCAGTGACAGGTGACGGATTGGGCGTTGCCGGGCCCGGTTGGCGAGCCCTCCGAATGGAAACGACGAGGAAGAGGCAGGGGATCCGATCGGGTTTCCGAGGATTGTCCTAAACTTGGGGCATCGATTTTGGAGAAGGGTGGGGAATTCCGACTTAGTTCGATTTGGCTCCTTCGAGCTTGACCCGGCATCGGGCGAGCTGCGCAAGAACGGGGCTCGCGTCAGGTTGCAAGAACAGCCGTTTCAGGTGCTGCGGGCGCTTGTCGAGCGCCCGGGCGAAGTCGTAACGCGCGAGGAACTCCACGAACGCCTCTGGCCGGGCGACACTTTCGTCGAATTCGACGACGGATTGAATACCGCCGTCCGCAAGATCCGGCAAGCCCTCGGCGACTCGGCCGACAATCCGCGTTTCGTCGAAACGCTGCCCAGACGCGGTTACCGCTTCATCGCGCCATTGGACCGCCCCCGGGACCTGTCGGGTCATCCCGGTGGGCCGCCTCGCGACGTGACGCAACGAGCGCGGAAAAGCGAATCTTCGAGGAGGCGCTTCGGATGGTTCGCGGCAGCAGCAGCCGCAGTCCTCGCCGTACTGCTCTGGTGGGGATATTTCGCCCCTTCCGACGCCACGGCGCCATCCGGTCCCATGACCATGGCCCCCCTCACGAGCTACCCCGGGACGGAAAGATATCCGAGCTTCTCGCCGGACGGCGAACGGGGGGCTTTCGCCTGGGACGGAGAGAGCCGGGATAACTTCGATATCTACATTCAGAACGTCGGTTCGCATGGTCCGCCGGTGCGCCTGACCACGCACGCCGCGCATGATCTCAGCCCGACTTGGTCTCCGGACGGCGACTTCATCGCTTTCGCGCGTACGTCCGATCCCTTCGCTCTTCTTCCCGCCGGCGTTGCGATTCAGTGCGAGATTTTCGTGGTGCCGGCGATCGGGGGACCACTGCGCAAGGTGGCCGAGTCGTCCTTTCCGAGGATCGCCTGGCTGTCGGACGGCGAATCGTTTCTTGGGAGCCTGCGACCCGCTCCCGACGAGCCGCCGGCCTTGTTCGTCTTCCTCGCGAATGGCGAGAAGAAGCAAGTGAGCCGGCCGCCCGCGGGCTCTAGGGGAGACTTTTTGCGGGCAGTGTCTCCCAATAGGCGGTCAGCCGTTTTCTTTCGTTCGCTGGGTATAAATGTCTCGGTGTTGTTGAGCGTGGATGTTCAAACGGATTTCACACCCCAGCGCCCCCCGACCGAGTGGACATCAACGATCGCCCCGTTCCCGCAAGCCACTTGGTCGCCTGACGGGCGGGAGTTGATCGTCGTTCAACCACTGATGGGCCAACTGGCTCGTTTGTCCCGACCGGGCGGCGACCCCGTTGCTTTACCCCTCACGGCTCCGAATGTGATCGATCCCGATGTTTCGGCGAAGACAAACAGGCTCGTCTTCAGCCGGCAAACTTGGGAGGCTAATCTAGGTGTCCTGCGACGAAAAAGCGCCGAGGTCGGCTTTGGTCAAACGGAGCCGTTTCCGTCTTCGACTCTATGGGAATCCGCCCCGCACTACTCCCCCGACGGCAAACGCGTCGCGTTTACTTCCGCTCGAACCGGGTTACAAAGCGTTTGGGTCAGCGAAGCAGACGGTTCCGGCGCGACCCTGCTGCACAGTTTCGGATCCAATATGGCCGGTTCTCCCCGCTGGTCGCCCGACGGCCGGCGGATCGCCTTCGATTCGCCTATTGAGGGGACTTTTGACATCTATGCCGGCAACGTCTCCGGGGGCAAGCCACTCCGGCTCACCGGCGGGCCCGCTTTCGACCACATGCCGCGGTGGTCGGCGGACGGCCGGTGGCTGTACTTCACGTCGAAACGATCCGAGCGTTCGGAGATTTGGAAGGTTTCGGCCGCGGGGGGCGTGCCGCAAAAGGTCACGCGAAATGGGGGAACGCTGGCGTTGCCGTCGCCGGATGGAGCATTCCTGTACTACCTCAAGGACGAGAATCTCCCTTTCAATCAGCACTCGCAACTGTGGCGGATGCCGATCGAGGGTGGAGAAGAGCAATTGATAATCGAGCGCGTCTTTTCTCGTAACTTCGCGGTGACCGAGAAGGGGATCTACTTCATGCGGGGACCCGAGGCCGGCTCGGCCCGCGAGGGCTTCGCCGTGCGTTACCTCGACCTTGCGGGAGGGGAAATTCGCACATTGACCACTCTGCGACCCGAAACGAAGCCCTTCTACGGCTTCACGGTTTCACCCGATGAGCTGACGATCTTGTACACGTATAGAGACACCATCGGCGCTGATTTGATGTTGGTCGAAAACTTCCGCTGACGTGGCGTGAGCCTCCAGGCTTGCCGCGAACCGAGTCATCGGTTCGTGTCCGCGAATGCGCGAGATCTTGCGTAACGGCTTTCGAAGACACGCCCCGATGACTCGGGGCGCGGCAAGCGTGGACGCTCACGCCACATCAAGGTCGTTCGCAGGCTCCCGAAAGCGCTATAATCCTCCTGAATTCCAACCGCAAGCCGTGAATCGCGCACGCCGGTTAGGAAGGGATCATCCGACATTCGATGCCCGATTCGATCGAAATTTCGAAGGTGGTGCGGTTTGAAACCTTCGAAGTGAACGTCAAGACGGGCGAGCTGCGCAAGGGCGGTGTGAAGATTCGTCTGCCCGAGCAGGCGTTTCAAGTTCTGGACGCGCTGCTCGAGCGCCCCGGCAAACTCGTCACGCGTGAGGCCCTCCGCGAACGCCTTTGGCCCGACGGAACCTTCGTTGATTTCGAAGACGGCCTCAATACCGCCGTCAGGAGATTGCGGCGGGCGCTGGGTGATTCCGCCGACGAGCCTCGCTTTATCGAAACCCTGCCGCGCCGCGGCTATCGCTTTATCGGACCGGTCGAATTACTCGACCCGGCGGGACAAATCGTCGGGCTTCCGGAAGGCGCCGGGGACGAGCGCGTCGTTGCCCACTACCGCCTGCTCGAAAAACTAGGCGAGGGCGCACATGGGCTTCTTTGATGTCGTCGAGGACGGGGTCTATTTCATTCCCCCATCCACTCCGGAAGCCGGTTTTTCGCTCCAATGCCTCCGCTTTGCCACGGGCGCCGTCGAGCCGATCCATGACTTCGAGAAAGAGCCGGTTGGCCCCCTGAGCGTCTCCCCCGACGGCCGATCGATTCTCTTCGGCCAAATGGAACCACTGCAGGCCGACATCATGCTGGTCGAAAATTTCCGGTGAAGTCGCCGCAGGGTGATGGGCCGTGAAGAAATCGGGGACAGCCCCCATTTCTTCACGGCCTCTGAGTCTCCAGGCTGCACTCCGGGTCATCCGGGCGTGTCCCGATCCCACCTCGGAACGCTTCGCCGGCTCGGGGACACGAACCGATGACTCGGTTCCCGGCAAGCCTGGGGGCTCACGCCACGCCGGCGTTTTCTGCTCGTCAAACCTGCTGAATTCGAAGCGAGCGGGGTGAGACCGGGGGGGAGCGTGCACTGCCGTGCACGCCTCTGTTTCTGCTGTTCGCGGGGCTCCGTATGGTCATGCGGTTCTATGACGCAACGCCGACCGAGGATGTTGGTTTAAACTTGGAACGGCAGTCTTTGGCGGAAACCGTGGGTGATTCCGGCTTAATTCGCTTTGGTTCGTTCGAGCTTGACCCGGCTTCGGGGGAGCTGCGCAAAACCGGCGCTCGCGGCAAACTGCAAGAGCAACCTTTCCAAGTCCTCCGCGCGCTGGTCGAGCGCCCCGGCGAGGTCGTCACGCACGAGGAGCTGCACGAACGCCTTTGGCCGGGTGACACCTTCGTCGAGTTTGACGACGGCTTGAACACCGCCGTTCGGAAAATACGCCAAGCCCTCGGCGACGCGGCCGACAACCCGCGTTTCGTCGAAACGCTGCCGAAACGCGGCTACCGCTTCATTGCGCCGGTGAGGCTTCCCCAGGGATCTTCGTCTGAACCGGGGGAGCCGCCGCACGCCCCGCGGAGCGAGACGCATCGCGCGGATTCGAAGCGCCGTATTGGTTGGTACGCCTTCGGAGCGCTCGCGGCGGTAGCGGCGGTGGCGGGGGCTTGGACAGGGATGTTCGGGCCCGACGGTCCCGAGCCGACCGCCGAGCCGATGCGGGCCGTGCCGCTCACCAGCTATCCGGGGGTGGAGAAGACCGCCGGCCTTTCCCCCGACGGCCGGCAGGTGGCATTCAGTTGGGACGGGGAAGGCCGGGATAACTTCGACATTTACGTCCAACAAATCGGTTCGGGGAACCTGCCAATCCGCCTCACGACGCACGCCGACCATGACCTGAGCCCGGCTTGGTCTCCCGACGGCCGCTTCCTGGTTTTCGCGCGTACTTCCTACGAAAGTCCGGCCTGGACCGCCTTGCCCATGGTGACGGAGTACGAAATCTTCCTGATGCCCGCGATCGGCGGGCCCACTCGCAAGGTCGCCGAGACTTCCTACCCGAAGACAGCTTGGCCGCCCGACGGTCAAGGAATTATCGGGAGCGCGCGGCCGTCGCCCGAGCAACCGCCGGCGTTATTTGTTTTCCCGACGGATGGGTCGGAGAGGCGGCAGTTGACTTGGCCCCCTTCCGAAGCGCTTTACGGCGACGTGGACCCCGCGGTCTCCCCCGACGGGCGATCGCTTGCCTTCTATCGCCGTGTAGGAGCGCGTTCCGGACCGCTGCTCACCCTCGACATGTCGAAAGATTCCGTGCCACGGGGGGCCGCCACCGAGTGGAACAGATCGGGAAGAAGTAAGGCCGCCGCCTGGGCGCCCAATGGCCGCGACCTGATCGTAGTCAATCGACAGCGCAGCTTTCTTGCCGATAGACTGGTGCGCTTGTCTCCCGAAGAACCGGACATCCCTCGTCCCTTGGCAATAGGAACCATGGCGGCCACGGATCCCGCTATCGCGGCGAAAGCGAACCGTTTGGTCTTCACCCAATTTCAGTGGAATGTCAATCTAGCGGCCTTGCGTCGCACGGGCGCCGCCGACGGGTCCTGGCGGACAGATCCCTTTCCGTCATCGACGCGTGTGAAAGACAGTCCACACTACTCCCCGGACGGCAAACGCATTGTGTTTGATTCGGACCGCTCCGGGACCCAGAGCCTTTGGGTTAGCGACGCCGACGGCGCCAATGCGAGATTGCTGCACACGTTCGGGTTCGAGTCGGCCGGTTCGCCTCGCTGGTCGCCGGACGGCCGGCGTGTCGCTTTCGATTCTCGGGCCGCCGGCACCTTCGACATCTACGTCATCAACGCGGGCGGCGGCGAGCCGTTGCGGCTAACCGAGGATTCCGCGTTCGACCACATGCCGCGATGGTCACCGGATGGTGAGTGGGTCTATTTCACTTCGAACCGCGCCGGAGGGTGGGAAATTTGGAAGATCTCGGCCGCGGGGGGCGAGCCGCTACAGGTAACGCGCCGAGGAGGAACGCTCCCGTTCGCATCGCCGGACGGGGAGTACGTGTACTACCTGAAGGACGACAATCTACCCTTGTTTCAGCATTCACAGCTCTGGCGGATGCCGACGGCGCGGGGGCAAGAACGCGTAGTGCTGCGGCGGGTCTTTTCGCGCAGCTTCGCGGTGACGGACGGCGGCGTCTACTTCATGGAACGTCCCGAGCAAAGCGGAGAGGATAGCCCGGCGACGTCGGCGGACGATTCCGGATTCGCTTTCCGCTACCTCCACCTGGAAACCGGCGAAATCCGAACCTTAGCCGCCCTGCCGAGCGGAGTCGAACCGTTCTGGGGGTTCACCGTTTCACCCGACGAGCAGACGATCCTGTTCGCTCGTCAAGAGACCGTCGGAGCCGACATCATGCTGGTCGAAGATTTTCGGTGAGGGCGGGGCGGCTGGGCCTCCAGGCTTGCCGCGAATCGAGTCATCGGCTCGCATCCGCGAATTCGCGAGATTCCACACGGCGGCAACCGGGCACTCGAAGGCGTCCCCCGCTGCCGATTGCGCTGTTCTAAACTTGGACCAGCCGTCTTTGGGAGAAACGGTGGGAGATTCCGGCTTAATTCGCTTCGGCTCGTTCGAACTCAACCCGGCCTCGGGCGAGTTGCGCAAGAACGGCGCTCGCGTCAAGTTGCAGGAGCAGCCGTTCCAAGTCCTCCGCGCCCTGGTCCAGCGCCCCGGCGAGGTCGTCACGCGCGAGGAGCTGCAAGAACACCTCTGGCCGGGCGATACGTTCGTAGAGTTCGACGACGGCCTGAACACCGCCGTTCGCAAGATTCGCCAAGCCCTCGGCGACGCGGCCGACAATCCGCATTTCGTCGAAACGCTACCGAGGCGCGGTTACCGCTTCATCGCGCCGGTTCAGACCGAACAACTGGGGCGTGTGAAGCATCCGGAGACCACGTCCCAAGCCGCCGCCACCGGAACATCGAAACCCGGCGCAACCTGGCGTGGATTGACCCGCGTTGGTGCGATGGCGATAGTGATTGTTATTGTCGGCGCGGCGGTTTGGCGGCTCGGTGATTTCGAGTCGCCCTCCGACCCGAAGACCGCGGACCGCGAAATATCAGTAGCCGTCCTGCCGCTCGACGATCTTTCTCCCGCCGACGACCAAGCGTACTTCAGCGACGGAATGACCGATGCCTTGATCAGTGATCTGGGTGGCATCAGTGCCCTACGCGTGATTTCAAGAACCTCGGTGATGAAATACAGGGACGCCCGCCAGTCGGCGCCCGAAGTTGCGCGCGAGCTGGGCGTGACGCATGTGGTGGACGGATCGGTTCTGCGGGCCGGGGGGAAGGTCCGCATTACGGTTCAGCTGATCGATGCCCCGGAGGATCGCCAGTTGTGGTCCCGGAGTTACGAGCGCGAACTATCCGATGTCCTCAATTTGCAGCGAGAAGTCGCGCGGGCCGTCGCCGACGGTATCAGGGTCAAGCTGACAGGTGCGGAAGAGGCACAGCTTACGAGAACCGGAACGGTCAGCGCGGCCGCTTTTGAGGCGTATCTGCGAGGCCGTGAGGCTCCGCATATTGAACGCGTCAAGTATTTCGAGGCCGCTATCAAAGAAGAACCCGAATTTGCCTTGGCCCACGCCTGGCTGGGCCACGCCTATGCGTCTCTGGCGCTCGGATTCACCGAGAAATCACCGGAAGAACTCATACCGAAGGCCAAAGCCTCGGTCGAAAGAGCTTTAGAGTTGGACGGCGCGCTTCCCGATGCGCATCGGTGTGTGGGCGACATCAAGCTGAACTATGACTGGGATTGGGAGGGCGCGGAAGCAGCCTACAGAGAGGCCATCCGGTTAAACCCGAGTTCCGCCATGGCCCGGATAAGCTACGCATTTCTGTTTGCGATCACCGGCCGGCGTGAAGAGGGTTTCCGCGAGATCAGGGAGGCCCAAAGACTGGCTCCTCATTGGTTGCGTGTCAAGTTTTTTGTGGCTTATCACCACGAGCTGGCCGGCAATCATGATCAGGCAATCGGGCGCTACGGCGCTATCCTGCAACAGGCGCCCGACCTCTGGCTTGCCCGAGCGGCGTTGGGGGAGAATTACGCGTTGAAGGGAATGCACGCTGAGGCGCTCGACCACCTGGACAAGGTCAAAGGCCGATCCGGACTGAACTTAAGGCCCCTAGCGGCGACCGGATGGGTACACGGACTCACGGGAGACAGGAACAGCGCAACCGCGGCGGCCCGGGAACTCGAGCAGCTCAGCCTGAAGAGATATGTTCCGCCCTACATCATCGCGTGGGTGTACGCGGGCATGAATGACAACGGGAAAGCCCTCAATTGGCTGGAGGCCGGGGAGTCGGTGCGGGACCTTCTCATGGTGAATCTCAAGGTAGACCCCAAGTTTGAACGCCTACGTTCCCAGCCCAGGTTCCAGGCCCTCCTCGAAAAGATGGATCTGGCCCGGGCGTTCTGAGACTGCTAAATATTTTCGAGAGTGGCCCGGATACTTTCGGCGCGAATCAGCCCGGCGTTCTAAACTGAGGCGACGATTTGGGAGAAGGGGTGGGGAATTCCGACTTAGTTCGTTTTGGTTCCTTCGAGCTTGACCGGGCATCGGGCGAGCTGCGCAAGGCCGACGCTCGCGTCAGGCTGCAAGAGCAGCCGTTCCAGGTGCTGCGGGCGCTTGTCGAGCGGCCGGGCGAAGTCGTCACGCGCGAGGAACTGCGCGAACGCCTCTGGCCGGGCGACACCTTCGTCGAGTTCGATGACGGCTTGAACACCGCCGTCCGCAAGATTCGGCAAGCCCTCGGCGACTCCGCCGACAACCCGCGATTCGTCGAAACGCTTCCAAAGCGCGGCTACCGCTTCATCGCCCCCGTCGCCGGCCATTCTCCACCGCCGCCAATCGCCGCCGATGCACGCGGCGCCGGGTCGCCGACATCGAAACCGAATCACCCCTTACGGCTGGTCGCGGCGGCCGCCATGGCGATCGCCGCCGTTTTGGCGCTGGGCGTGAAGCTGGAGTGGTTCGCATCGGACGAGCCGACACCGGCCGCCCCGCTACGCGTCATACCGCTTACCAGCTACCCCGGTACCGAGTGGACCCCGAGCCTCTCTCCCGACGGTGGACGAGTGGCCTTCAGTTGGAACGGGAAAAGCCGGGACAACTTCGATATTTACGTCCGGCAAATCGATTCCCAGACGCCGCCGGAGCGCCTCACAACACACCCGGGGTATGACACATCGCCCGCTTGGTCTCCCGACGGACGTTTTATCGCGTTTGCACGAACGTCCGGCGATCCGTCGTTGCCGTTGCTTTTTGGTCATCACCCGATTGATTGCGAGATCTTCGTGATTCCCGCGATCGGCGGACCGGCGAACAAGGTGGCGGAAACGTCTTACCCAAAGGTCGCTTGGTTGCCGAGCGGCAAGGAATTGATCGGTACGGCGCGGAAGACAGCCGGGGAACCGTCGGGGCTAATCGCTTTCTCGATCGACGGAACGGGGAAACGGCAGATCAGCCGCCCCCCCTCGACCCCGGGGAGTGACACGGAACCGGCGGTTTCGCCGGACGGCCGCTCGATGGCCTTTCTCCGGTGGGTTGAACGCCCGGAGTTGTACACAATTGATCTTCAAGACGATCTCACCCCAATACAACGTGCCGTTCGACAGGAGATGGACGGCTTAGTTTGGAATCTGACGTGGCTGCGCGAGGGTCGGGACCTCATCCTTGCGATGGGGCCGGCCGCTGTGAGCGGGCGCAGCTTGTTCCGATGGTCTCCGAGCGAACCGCTTAGGCGGGTACCCGTGCCGGCAACGGGGGCAACGGGTCCCGACATCTCGGCGAACGGCAATCGGCTCGTTTTCACCCAACACAATAGGGACCAGGACATGGCCCTCCTGCAGCGCAACACGGAAGACGGGTCGTGGAAGACCGTCCCTTTCGCATCGACTACCCGGTCTGAAGGCAGCCCCCACTACTCACCGGACGGCAGACAAATCGTTTTTAACTCCGAGCGCGCTTCGGACAACTTGGACCTTTGGATCAGCAACGCGGATGGCTCCAAAGCAAAGCTCTTAATCGATTGGGAAACCGCGACAGCCGGCTCGGCACGCTGGTCGCCGGAGGGCCGAAGGATCGCGTTCGATTCGTGGGGCGGACCCGGCCGAGCCGATATCCTGGCCATCCGCGCCGCGGGCGGCGAGCCGCTACACCTGACCCAAGATCCCCTCATCACCGATGTCATGCCCGCATGGTCCGCCGACGGGGAGTGGGTCTACTTTGCTTCGGACCGCTCCGGCTCATGGAACATATGGCGTGTCTCGGCCGCAGGAGGAGTCCCCGACCAAGTCACCCGTAACGGCGGGACGCTGGCGATGGCATCGCCGGACGGGAAATACCTTTATTACTTGAAAGATGAGACATCGCCCAGCCTCCACCATTCCGAGCTTTGGCGCATGCCGATCGGGGGCGCCGAGGAGAAGTTGATGCTGCGGCGCGTGTTTGCCCGCAACTTTTCGGTGACCAACGTCGGGGTCTACTTCATGGAGGGTCCCAAGGAAGACCGCTCGGAGCCGGGCGCGGAATCTCCTGATGGGTTCACTTTCCGGTATTTGGATTTGGCGACCGATGAAGTACGAACCTTAGCCGCCCTACCCCATGAAATAGAACCTTTTTATGGCTTCGCGGTCTCGCCCGATGAGCAAACCATCTTGTTCGGGCGACAAGACGCCGCGGGCGCCGATCTGATGCTCGTGGACAACTTCCGCTGACCGTAGTGGCGTGAGCGTCCACGCTTGCCGCGAACCGATTCATCGGTTCGTGTCTTCCTATTCGCGAGAACGTTGACGCCGACGACAGGTGGTACGCCCTGCGCGCGTAAAGGCCGATCAAAACACCGTATAGATAAAAGGCGCTAACGCCGAACTCTGCGCAAAGACCAGCAACGCCCCCAGCATCAGAAGGGTAATCACGATCGGCAGCAACCAAAGCTTCTTGTTCTCCTTGAGAAAGAGAACGAACTCGGCGATAAGACCTATTGACTCCCGCATAATATAGAGTAACCTTTTGAGGGTTCTGCTCGTCCTAACAGACATGGGGAACCCAAGAGGCGTAAGACGCGATTTTGATGCTCTCGAGAGGAGACGGTTGGAGGCCGTGCGGCTGGTCGTTGACGAAGGTTTGAGTCAATCCGAGGCAGCACGGCGGGTGAAGGCGGCGCAGCAAAGCGTGAGCCGTTGGGTCAGCGAGCATGGCGAGCGGGGTGCGGCCGGACTCCGCAAGGCCGGGCGTGCCGGTCGCAAGCCGCTGTTGGACGCCACGCAGCTCGAACGCCTCGAGACGCTGCTGCTCGAAGGGCCCGAGGCGCACGGCTTCCCGACGCCACTGTGGACTTGTCCGCGGGTGGCTCGTCTGATCGGAGACGAGTTCGGCGTGCGCTATCACGATGGCCATGTCTGGAAGATCCTGTGGGCGCTCAACTGGAGCCCCCAACGGCCGGTCGGCCAAGCCCGTGAACGCAACGAAGAGGCCATCCGCTACTGGCAGCGCAAGACCTGGCCGGCCACTAAAAAAAAGCCCAAAAACAAGGCCGCACGATCGTCTTCATCGACGAAAGCGGACTGAGTCAGAAGCCGCATCGCTGTCGCACCTGGGCGCCGCGCGGCGAGACACCGCTGCTGCAATTCAACTTCAACTGGCAGAAGCTTTCGGTGTCGGCCGGGCTGACGTTGCGCAACTTTTACTTCCGGCTCTATCGCGGTGCGATCGGCGAGCTGGAGGTCATCGACTTCCTGAAGGCTTTGGTCCGCCACATCGACCGGCCGCTGCTGATCGTCTGGGACCGCTTGCCGGCACACCGCAGCCGCCTGGTACGAGAGTTCATCGAACTCTCCGAAGGCCACATCGCCACGGAATTCTTGCCGTCCTATGCGCCGGAGCTGAATCCGGTGGAATACATTTGGGCGTACTGGAAGCAGCACGAGTTGCCCAACGTTTGCCCGAAGGACTACTGGGAGCTGGACGAGCGCGCTCGCAAATCCCTCCGCCGCATGCGCCGCAAACCCCGCTTGATTACGGCCTTCTGGAAGCAGTCTTCTCTTTGTCTCGATTAACTCTATATTATGCGAGATTCAATAACTTGCTCATAACAGTTCCGCGACCCACGACCCCAACCGGCCCTCACTCCCCGAACGCCGCGTCAAACGCCAGATTCGACGGCGCGAAATCGACGCGTTTCGTAAACTCGCAAGCTTCCGTCGCACCGCGCTCGCGCTCCATGCCGCTGTCTTCCCATTCGATCGACAGCGGACCCGCGTACCCGATGTGGTTCAACGTTCGGATGATCTCCTCGAAATCGACGCCGCCGTGTCCCAGGCAGCGGAAATCTTGGCCCCCGTGAGCACCAGCCCGGGGCCGATTATGGCCGTCCAGTTCTTGAGGCCGAAAGGAGGGGGCGCGGGCAGGGCGCGGGCAGGTCGCTGACTTCCCACGAGGGTAAATGACGGCCTTGTCTTTGTTGGATTACTTGCTCTTCGCCACCCAGCATGCCGCGAATCATATCAGATCAATAGCGGAAGCCCGTCACTGATGCGTACCGCAAGCCGCGGTCATGAGGGCTCTTCCCCAGCTATCCGTCGCCTTGCTACAGCTACCACTAACTGCGTCGGCGAACTGCGATAATTATTCGTTGCGACGCGGCAAGTCGCATCGATCCCGCGGCGAGTTGTTCTCAGACCGCAACTACCTCTCGAAAGCTTCCTAAATGCCATCCAGTTCCAGTGAAGCCGCCGGCAGCGAGCATTCAGCCTGGGAGCGCGTCCAACTCGCTCGGCACCCGGAGCGCCCCCACACGCTGGACTACATCAACCGAATCTTCACCGGGTTCCAGGAGGTGCATGGCGACCGGCTGTTCGGTGACGATCCGGCCATTGTCGCCGGCTACGCGCTCTTTCAGGACAGGCCGGTCATCGTGATCGGCCAGCAGAAGGGTCGCGACACCAAACAGAAGCTTCACCGCAATTTCGGCATGGCCAAACCCGAGGGGTACCGCAAGGCACTTCGCGTGATGCAGATCGCCGCGAAATTCGACCGCCCGATCTTTACTTTCTTGGACACGCCGGGCGCCTACCCCGGCATTGACGCCGAAGAGCGCGGCCAGGCAGAGGCCATCGCCCGCAATCTTCGATCGATGGCCCAGTTGCCCGTGCCGTTGATTGTGACCTGCATTGGCGAGGGCGGCAGCGGCGGAGCGCTGGCCTTGGGTGTCGGCAATCGAGTGTTGATTCTCGAGAACGCCGTCTACAGCGTAATTTCACCGGAAAGCTGTGCGGCGATCGTTTGGCGCGATGCAGGCCAAGCCGAGCAAGCCGCCGGCGCCTTGAAGCTCACGGCCCCGGACTTGTTGGGGTTGGGCCTGGTCGACCGGATTGTCGATGAACCCGGCACCGGCGCTCACACCGATTTTGACAGCGCGGCGCAAATGCTCTCCGAAGCCTTGGCTGCCGAGCTCGCAGAGCTTTCTCCCCTCAGCGGGGAGCAGCTCGTCGCAGACCGCATCGAAAAGTTTCGCAAGATGGGAAACTTCTTCGAGGAAGTCGGCTAAACCTCAAACCGAGCCACGAGAGTTGTCGAGCGGTATGTGATACGACCGCGGGGTGCTCAGTCCTCTACTTGGACGCCGCGCCAAAAGGCGACTCGATCCTTGATTTGAAGTGCGGCTTGCTTGGGGTCCGGGTAGTACCAAGCCGCGCCGGGGTTGCGTTTACCGTTGACCTCGACGTCGTAGTAACCAGCCGTCCCCTTCCACCCACATCGGCTGGTCTCGTTGCTGGGATGAAAATACTCCTGGCGGAGTGAGTCGGGCGGGAAATAGTGGTTGCCCTCCACCTGAACACAGTTGTCGCTCGCCGCGATGACGGTACCTTCCCAAACAGCTTTCGGCATTTCTTGAGCCTACGGCATAACTGTGCAGGCTCGGCGGCGTCACTAATCCGATGAGCGAAGACGGCCCGGGCCGACGCTTCAGCGCCTTCGGTTCACGGTCTACGGCTCACTGTTCACGAAACGTCACCTCAACCCGGCCCATTCCACTAACCCCAACGACAGGACGGGTACATACGTTATCAGCAAAACCGCGGCCAACAGGATGACCATGTACGGGAACGTCGAACGATAGACCTCGGTGAGCGGTTTGCCGAAACGAAATGACGATAGGAAAAGATTCTCGCCCATCGGGGGCATCAGATACCCTAGTTCCATGTTGGCCAGAAAAATGATGCCGAGGTGGATCGGATCAATACCGTAGGATGCCGCCATCGGATAGATCAGAGGCACAATCACAACGATCGCGGAGTAAATGTCCATCAAGGCTCCGACGATAATCAGCAGGACGTTGAGCGCCAGCAGGAAAACGATGGGTGACTCGATGTGGGCTTGCACCCAATCGAGGGCCAGGGTCGGAATCTCGGCGAGGATCAAATATTGCGTGAAACCGAGCGCCACGCTGAGGATGATCATGAAACCGCCGACCAGCGTCGCGCATTCAGCGAATACGCCCGGCAGGTCCTTCCTGACGCTTAGGTCGCGATGGGCGATGCACTGCGTTGCAAGCGCATACAGGACGGTCAGCGCCGACGCCTCCACCAGCGTCGTCAGTCCGCTGACAAGGCCGCCTAGAATGACAACGGGCAGCAGCAGTTCCCACTTGGCCTCCCAAAGCGCCACGCGGGCTTCGCCGATATCGAAGGGGGTTCGCTTGGCCCCTTGTGCCCAGCCGCGCTGCGCTGCCCAAGCGGCTACCACCACGACTAACAAGATCCCCGGGATCAAGCCGGCGACAAAAAGTTGATCGATCGGTTGGTTTGCGTAATACCCGTAGAGAATCACCGGCAGGCTGGGGAAAAAGAGCAAGCCGATTGATCCCGAGACCGTCACGAGGCCGACCGATGTCTTCTCCGGGTAACGCGACTCGGTCAGCACCGGCAACAGCAGCCCGCCCATCGAGAGAATCGTGATTCCTGACGCGCCCGTCAGCGGCGTGAAAAAGGCCAGCACGCAAGTTACTACGATCGCCAGACCGCCAGGCATCCAGCCGACGAACGCTGAAAACAGGCGCATCAAACGCCTGCTCGATCCGCCCTCGGCGAGAATGTAGCCTCCTAGAGCAAACAACGGAATTGCCGGCAGCATCGCAGACGAGCTGAGACGATAGGTTTCTCCCGGCACCGCGTTCGCCGGCGTGAAGTCGTAGAAGAACAACAACAGCGCCGCCCCCGCGATAGCGGTGAAAATCGGCATCCCCAGAACCGTTGCGACGAGGATCAGCAGGCTCAGCGGCAACACTAAATCGATGTCGAGAAGCGGCTCCCACAAGCCGAACACAAGCGGGATAGCGAGCCCGCTGAGAGCGATCAGTCGACCTTTCGTCGAGTCAGCGGCGTGAAGCAGAGTTCGGACCGTCACCACCCCGAAGCCGGCCGGTAGTGCCAGAAGGAAGACCCACCGCGGAATGCCCCAAGCGACGATATCTCCCGCGCGTCGTTCGATAAGCACCAAGTCCACGCTCGCCGCGACCAAGCACGATACGATGCCGAAGGCCAACGTAGAAGTAAACAACCGCACCGAACCCTGGAAACGCTTTGGAAGAAAACTCTGCGTCGAAAGCGCCAGGTGGCGGTCAGAGCGCGATGCCAGCGCCGCACCCGCCAGCGCGATCCAGAGGGTCAGGTGCTGCACCAGCGGAATCGAGCCGGGAATGCCGTGTCCCAGGATCGCTCGGCCCAAAACCTCGATCATTGGCAGGAGCGCCATCGCGCCGAGAATCGCGATCGAAAACAGGTTCTCTGCGCGATCGAGCCGCGATGTCGGGGCAGGTTGGGGCATTCAGACGAATATACCGCGATAGATGAGCCGCGCGATGCGTAAAGGATGCCGGCGTCGACCTCGACCTTTTCGGATTTAGGAGAAACGTTTGGAGTGAACGTGATCCAGCGCCGCGCGGGCGGTGGCGGCGTCGACTCGGCCCTTCTCGGCGTAGTACTCGATCAATTCTGTAATCGTGTACAGGCTGTGCACCGGGCAAGCCGATTCGCCGAGGTCCACGCGGCCGCCTTGCTCTCGGTCGACGACCACTAGGATGCGCGTTACGTCCAAGTCTTCTTTCCGCAGTTCCTCGATGGCCCAGCGCTTCGTTTTTCCCGACGCCATCACGTCGTCGATCAGCGTGATTTGGCGTTCCGGATCGATGGTTCCCATATAGCTGCTGCCACCCGACCGTCCGCCCGGGTACAATGCCGGCTTCTTGCGCATCTGTCCGTAACGGACCGGCCGTGATGTGGACTGGGAGGCAAGCGCGGTAGCCAGAGCAAGGGGCGTCGCGGTATCCGGTATGCCGATGACTTGCTGGGGTGCCGCGCCGCGCCCCTCTTGTTCCGCGACTGCAAGCAGTTTTTCGTAGAGCGCGCGTCCCAGTTCGGATAGGACCTGCAGGTCGTCATAGAGTTTGTGACGCAGATCGATGAAGATCGGCGTCTTCAGTGCGTATTCCTCTCGAACACGGTCCCCCATCAACACCAAGCCCGCCTCCCAAAACTTGTCGAGAAGCGGATCGGACGTGGAGACCGATTCGGGCGTCGTCCGGGCTTGAGTTCCCATGCGATCGAAAGGGCGCAGGCCGCGCGCGTCTTTAGTTAGAGACTACCATCGCGGAATGGTTTGGCGGCACACCGTCCGGTAAACCCGCTTCGCGGTCTACAGCCCGGGCAAATTGTCACGCACGGGCATCCATGGCGTATCCTTGTGCCAGTCGACAACGGTCTGCCGCAAGTCGGCGGCCAACTCGGCCTGCTGGTCACCCTTCGCCAGATTCTCCAGTTCAAAAGGGTCGCTGCCAAGATCGTGAAACAGCCAACGATCGTCGCGGATGGTCCGCTCGTCGTCCTCAAGCTCGATGCCGTATTTGTGGGTCGGCGTGCGGATGCCCATCTGTGATCGCGGCAACACCCAATCGCAGCAGGTGTAGCCCTTCACTTCCACCATCGCGTAGTCGCGATCGAGAGCCTCGCGCTCGCTGCGGATCACCGGCAATAGGGTTTGGCCCTGGATGTGACTTGGAACCGGCAGGCCGCAGGCGTCGAGCGCGGTCGGCAGAATGTCGACATTCGAAGCCACCTGTTTCTTGGTCTCGCCGCGGCCCCAGCCGTTAGGAAAGCGGTAGATCATCGGCACGCGAATTGCCTCTTCCCACACGCGGTCTTTGTTGTAGGCATCGTGGCTGCCGAGCAGATCCCCGTGATCGGAAGAAAGCACGACGATCGTGTTGTCGGCGATGCCGTTTTCCTCGAGCGTCGCCATCAGCTCGCCAACGAGATCGTCGGTGCACACGACCGCGTCATAGTAGAGCGCGTGCAGGTCCCGCAGGTCGAAACCATCGGGGAGTTGGTCCGATTCCAGATCGCCCCCGCCGCCGCCCCGCGTGCGCCAATAGTAATCCCAAATCGTGTAGATCTTGAACCACCATTCGTCACGCGACATGCGGCCGTTTTGGAAGACGTTGTCGCGCAAGATGACGTCCTCGCGATCATAAAGCCCGACGTACTTCTCGGGAACATTCCCGCGCCCGATCGGCATGTGAGGCAACGACACGCAATAATGCAGCAAGAACGGCCGGTCCTTGCTTTCGCGAATATACCGCCGCATCTTGTCGCTCGCGGCTTGCGGCATGAAACCCTCGACGACTTGCTCTTCCCCGGTTTCGGTCGACAGTCGGCCTTCTTCTCGGCGGGCCTCGCGCATGGCGCGGCCGTAGTAGCGGTGGGGGATCTCGACTGGGTAGTACGCGTAGTCGAAACCGAGCAAGAACGGATCGACGTGGACATGCCATTTGCCGATATGAGCCGTCTCGTACCCGGCGTCGCGAAACAGTTCGGGCATTGTCGGATCGGGGAAGCGTGTGCGCTCGGTGCCGATCGAACCGACGTTTTCGATCGAACCCGCCGCGGTTCGGGCGTACTGTCCACTGAGCAGATTGGCGCGCGCCGGCGAGCAAACGGGGCTGTTGGTCACCCCCACCTCGAAGCGGAACCCCGTTTCCGCCAATCTGTCGATATGCGGCGTATCGACCACCGGATGTCCGTAGCAGCCCGTTTCAAAAGCTCGAAACTGATCCGTGAAGCAGACAACGACGTTAGGCGGACGATCTTCGCCGCCGCAGGAAAGTCCGCCTAAAGCGGCCGACGAAGCCGCCCCAGCGGCCGATTGCAGAAAGGAACGTCGATGCATCGGGGCCTATTGTACCGGAGCGGTGGTAGGAGTGAAGCGAGAGCATTGCACGTCCGTGTTTCTCAGAGGGCGCCGTCCCACTACCGCACGAGATTCCGAGGCTAATTTCGGAGGAGTCCGGTTCTATGAATCCGCGGATTCATGATACCGCCATGAAAATTTGTTTCGGCCTCTCTCGAGTCAGCGCTCTTGCCCGGCGATTTTGGCGTCCGTGAGTAACACATCGTACGCCCAGTCTATTTTCGGAAGAGCCCCTCCACGCGTGGAGAGAGCGGGCCGGCATGCTGTCTGCTCGGGGCGGCGAGGAGACCCACGAAAGAGGTCCCGAACACGGGAACTTGGCGCCGCCGATTGGCAAGGTTCTGAAGCTGTGGGAGGCCGCGTTGTTTGACTTGGTCCCATGACCCAGTTAGCATTGAATTCAAGTCCTCCACACGCGCTCGTAGCTCAGCTGGATAGAGCGTCTGGCTACGGACCAGAAGGTCGGGAGTTCGAATCTCTCCGAGCGCGCCATTGTTTTCAATAACATAACGACTACTGGACAGTGGTTGTATCCGAATTGGAAGCCAATGCCGAGGTCCGAAAGACTCTCTATTCGTCGGCTGGAGCAGCAACGTCGCGACCTACAGCCCCGCCTCTCTCGCAAGCCGCAGAGCGGTTGTACGACTGATACCGAACTGCTTCGCTATCGTGCCAAAAGAATCTCCTCGTCTTCGCATCGCTACCGCCTCGGCGCGGTCGAAGACTTTCTGTGGGCGGCCGATGTGCTTCCCCATCGCCCGCGCGATCTTTAATCCCATCGGCGTGCGTTCGGATATCTTGATCCTCTCCTGTTTGGCCGGCGTTGCCATGACCCCGATGATGGCGTCCTTGAAGATCCCCGCGGAGTCGAGATACTGCTCGGTGAACCTCTTCCACTCGACGCCGTAGGAATTGAGCGTTTCCAAAACCCCCTCGCGACTGAACCGATCCAACGCCCAGATGCGGTTCGGCCTCCGTCCGGGTTTTCGCCGATCCCCTAGGAAAGTCGTAGCCTGGAAGCTGTGAGTAAATTGAAAGCCGTCGTTTTTGCGGTTTCCACCATGCCGCAAGTCCTTTTGATTCAATACGGCATTCGGGAAAATCTGGCGATTCGAGCGCTCGAAATCAATTTGCTCACAGCTTCCTGTCCGCGACTTTCCCACAGCTCCATTAAAACGGTGTGTTGAGCGTAACGTTGTACCTGACGATCGATTCGAGCCCCGATCTCCGCGCTCTTAAGAACCAGAGGAAGTGATAGGAAAAGCACCTCACTCAGGGTGAACAGAAGCCTGTTTTGAAGAAAATATGTTGCCATACGGCTTGTCACAACACCTTCGAGATCCCAAAACTGCCTAATCCTGCGCCAGCCAAAGCGTCCCTTGAGCAGAATCGCCTCATTTTCGGCGGGGAGGCTTCGCTAGGCAAAACGCCGGGCAAAGATGGCATCGATTTACTTCGCGCCCAGTTTTTCTTTCGCGAGCCTGTGCGCGGTCTCCAATGCCTCAGCTGCGGGCACCTCGACATCAGGCTCTACCCCCGTCCCCTCCCAGTTCGTCTTAGAAACCGGGTTGATCGCTCTCGCATACGGAACCATGATCGAAAAACGGTCATCAATCCGTTGTCCCCTGACCGGATGTGCGCCGCCCCCGGTGGTCTCTCCTACAATCGTTGCCCTCTCCAGTTGCTGCAGATTGTAGGAGAACTCTTCCGCGGCAGAGAATGTGCGGCCCGAGGTCAGCACATAAACAGGCTGGTCATCCAGGCGTTGGCCGGGGACATGAGAGAGCGTCCAGAATTGCTGAGTCTTGTCGCCCTTGCGCGTCCAAAGGTCGTTGAGGTGAGTCGGCTTAGAGAACAGATAGGAAGAGATGAAGGCCACCATAGCGGGGTCGCCTCCGCCGTTCTCGCGTAAGTCGACGATAACCGCGCTCGCATGGGCGAGGAAGTTCATCGCGGCGACGACCGTCGGGCCGCAGATCTTCGGGTCCGCGAACATATTGAACTTCACGTAGCCGACGTTGCCGGCAAGCCGTTTCACGTTGTCAAAGCCACAGTTTGCCTGCTCCAGTCTCTTACGGCGTTGCTCGTCGCGAGCTGGGTTGGGGGCTGGGTTGGCTGGAGGTTCCGGCATGGGGACCGGGCTGAACATGACGCCGAGGTGCTTGTCGTGACTTACTTCTCGGAAGTGCCCGGTGAGCAGCGTGGCGAACGTATCGCCGTCGGTAACGGACGCGTACTCGCCGCGCTGCTGCCGGGCTCTGACGTCCTCGGCCATTCTTGTGGCGATGTGAGGGAAAACGTAGTGCTCGTTGAGTTTGTTCATCGCCTCGTCGATGACTCGCTGACGCAGCCCAGAGTCGATTTTGAAGTCCGGGGTACCCGAGCCAGGCGGGATGGCGCGGATTAAGAAGCGCGTCACACGCGTCGGCTCTTTTTCGTCGATGGCGATGACGCCGATGACGGTCGTGTCGCGAAGTCGCTCCTTGACGCGGAAGACTAGGCGGTGAGGTTGACTTTCCTCAACGGCGAGAAGATCGAAACCGCCGGTCATCGTCCGGAGTTGGATGTCGCGCTCGGCCGTTTGTCCGGGCTGATGCTTCTGGTAGTGGGCGCGGAGGAGGGCGGGGTCGCCGCTGTTGAAGGTCTCGAACCAGTCCTGGAAGATGCGGCCGGCTGGAGTATCGGGAATCACGGGCTGCGCCCAGGCGGATGCCAGCCCCACAATGAAAGTACACAAAATGCATCTCATGGCTTGTCCTTCCGGTCAGTACTCGATCACGCGGATTGGTAGTCGTGCCGGGCCCGCGGTACGTAGCCGGCGACGATTCCCGGGAACGGTAAGGGCGCAGCTCAGCTTCGAGTTGGACGACGAGTTTTTCAACGGCACTTCGCTTCCACTCAAGCACGACGCAAGCGAGCCAAAACGAACGGCGTCCTCAGCGTCGAATAGCTTCTTCAGGCTGTTTATCGACTCGGCGGAAGCACCCGCCTGCAGCAGTGGACGTCTCATTTCCGAGAACGTCGGACTCTTCGTTGTCAAGCGCAGCTTGAGCTTAGGTACAGGCGAAGGGCGCCGAGCTCGCAGTTGACGCACAGACGGCATGTCTTCCGGAGAACCACAAGCCCTGCTCCATCCGCGTGAATGACGAACGGAATCTTACGGACTCGCGTTTTCGCTTTACACCGGGGGCACGTCGTGCAGCGAGCAGCCGCATGAGGATTAAGCGCGAATGAATAGCGAGCAGGCAACGAGCCCATGCGAGCTTTCCGCTTCCTGGGGACCGATGTCATTTAAGGTCTGGCCAACCAATAATAGGCGGTCCGGATGGGCCCACCTATGCGGAAAAGCTCGGGAGCGACGTCGACGTCGGCGACGACCTGACGCTGGTCGACGGGAGCGAACGTAAGAAAGCAGGTTTGGGCTGAGACGGATATTAGGAAGGCTTCTTGGTCGCCTTCTTCTGCGCAGCTCACCGCTTTTTCTGAGCCTCAGACATCCGCTTCCGCGCCTCAGCCGACACCGCCCGCCGCTTCCGCGCCTTATTCGCACCAGCCTTTTTCCCCGATCCCGGCGGCCGCCCAGGACCGCGACGCCCAGCTGGACGACCACGAGGACCAGTTCCCTGCAACACCGCTATCGCCTGATCCAAGCGATCGCGCTCTTGAATCAACAACTCCAGAACATCAGACATACAACCTCCGGAAGATCAAGCACAGCGCCCGAGCGTACCACTTAAGACCGACAAATCTCAACCCAGAGGCGATGCTCGGGCTATCGCGATTTCAAATCCAGAAAGACGGTTAGGGCGTAATACGTCCAAGTGACCAGAGGTCAGCCGATGAACCCCGCACGCGGATGCGGCAGGAGACAAAGTGGGCCGCTCTTGGCTCCTTCAAAGTCGAGGACCTCGCCTCGCGGCAGCGGCGCCGGCCGGTCGGAAGGGGCTGGGGTGCATGGGTAGCCGGGCTCCGTGTGCCACCTGCCCGCGCTGGAATGTTCCACGAAAGGGCCTGGATTCTGATCAACAAGCGATCGGTCGCCGGGTCGCGACGGCCGTCGCTGTTGCTACATGCCGGCATGGCGAGGACCGTAGTGTTTTCGGTATTCATGCTCTACGTCGCAGCCATTGGTTTTTGGGAAGCGGCGTGACGAACCATGCCGGCTTGTGTTCACGTCTCTTTCGGAGCTTTGCCGGCGCTGAGGTTCACTCCCACCAGGAAGATTGTCAGCGTTCCCATGATGACCGCCCTAAAATTGGTGAAACGTACTCTTCAGGAGGACCATTCTTCCGCGAAGTACGGCGAGAAGGCGACCCACAGCACAACCAGGCTGCCGATCGTGACGGCCGGGGCCGCGGAGAAGTTGTCGGCTCTTCGCTACAGTGCCGCGAGCAGAAACAACCCAAACATCGTCCCGGTCAGGACCGCTTCGAACCCCCACCAGGTCTGCAAGATTCCCTCTTGCGTATAGTGTGCAATCCGACGGCCGTCGCCGTTCCGAGGACACCCAGTAGAAGCGTCGAACAGTGCAGAACCCGCATGGATTCGCGCTCACCGGCTTGGGGGTTAAGATAGCGCTTATCCTCGATCCAGGCATGGTGCGTCTCGGCCTCCAAAACCCGCACCCGCCGTAAGCCGTGCGGTGCATCGGTAAAGATGCAGCCGGCAGTCCGCCGCTCCAGTGTATTCGTGGACTTATGCGCCGGTATCGGACAGGGCGCTTCACGGGGGCGCTCCATAAGCGTTTGCCGTTGTTTTAAACAATTGATCGATTTCACGGAGTAATGGCAGGTTTTCGCTTCCATCGCCACGCGTAAGCGGCTAGACTGGAGTCCCCATGAGCGACCGCCCCAACCACTCCCTCGCGGACACGATCCTTCGCTTGCAGAAACTTCCCCTTGATCCGTCCTTACGCGACAAGGTCGAGGAGGCCTGGGACCTGTTGACCAGCGGGCGTCAAATCGAGGCCGAGGCACTGGCCCAGAACATTGAGGCACGTGTGCGGCACAACGGTGTGAGCTTAGGGATCGAGACATCGACGGCGCGACACTAGACACCGTCGCGGCAAGCCCGGGCTTGCGCGCCGGACCGATATTAACCCCGAAGCCGGTCCCGCGCCTCAACGCGAACCACTAAATATGGATTCAACGCCGTCGAGCTCAACGGCTGAAAGATGGTCCGCTCCATCAACCAGAACATCGCCCGAGACGGCGCGGAGAAAACCCGCCCCCACCACTTGCGCCCGACATTCTTGTAGTGAAAGCGTCCCGCGGGGCTGATCGCCTCCAAGCGCGCGTCGCAGCCCGCGGCCGCCGGCAGCGCCTTGAGCTCACGAAAATCGGGGAGGAATTCTTCCCAAGGCCAATGCGGCCGGGCGCCGCTGTTGCCGGTGTAGTGCTGGAAATCCACCGGGAAGGCCCTGTTGGGATGGTCGATGTAGAGCACGCCGGGCTTGCGCAAGACCCGCAAGCACTCGCGCATGAAACGGGTGCGTTGCTCGAATTGGTCTGGTTGAGGCCGGGGCCTGTAAGGTGCCTGACCCCGGCCTCCGGCAGCGCCTCGGACTCGAGGGTCTTGGCGGCGATGTCGCAAGCGTGCATCTGGGTTAAGGCGTCCGGCCTTTGCGGAAATGCGGTGGCGGCTCGCCGTGAGCTTCGGTCATGACGCCGGCCGCCCGGTCGATGAAGTCAGAATGCTTGTCCGCCACGTTCTCGCTCTCGGCGACCTATAAGCGGTCCAGGCCTTCGGTCAATTCGAGGTAAGTGCCGGCGGGATCCGTGAGGAAGGCTATGTTCAGCTTGAGGGCCGGGACTTCTTCGTAAGGCCGATCGAAGACAATGCCCATCTTTTCGAGTCGCTCGCAGAAGGCTTTGAGGTTCTTGATCTCGAAACCAGTGTGATCGAGGACGGTGCCGCGGATTGGCTTTTCCGGCTTTTCGGCCTTGGAATAGGTCAGGTTGACACCCGGCAGGTCAGTCGTCTTGAACGGGCCGCGCGTACCGGGCACCGCGCCGAAGACCTTTGCGTACCATGCCTGCAAGCCCTCGACATCGGCGGTGTAGTAGTGGATATGGTGATTGGCGATCGGCGTGGACAATGACCGATCTTCGATCAGCTCGACTTTCAGTTTGTCGGGCGCCTGGACGTAGGCCATGTAGACGCCGGTCCGCTCGTTGAAAATGATGTCTTCGGTTGCGCCCGCTACCGCTTGACGGGTGATGACCTCGATTCCGCCCGCCTTCAGCTTTGCGATCGACCCCTTGATGTCCTTGACCAGGAAACCGATGTGGTTGACCGCCGTTCCCACGCTTCCGCTCGTGGGTTGTTTTTCACGCAAGAAAACGAGGACGTTGGGGAACTTGAAACCCTCGATCGGTCCCAGTTTCACCAACTCGCCGCCCAGCAACGGACCCCAGAGGACGCGGTGCGCTTCTATGTCGGTGACATTTAGGTGATGGTGTCCCATCGCAACCGGGGCGTCTTTCGCGGCGGTCAACTGCGCAGAGGCGGGTGCCGCCACAACCACAGCTGCCAAGCAGAAAAGCAAGATGCGAAGCATGTGAATGTTCTCCTTGGGCACTTCCTACGGGGAGCGCGACGGGCGATTCTCGCGCAGAAATCGTGCGATCGATTCGAGTGATGTGCCGGGAGGAAAAACAGCCGCCACGCCTTGCTCTTTCATCGATGCGATGTCGGCGTCCGGAATAATGCCGCCCAGCACGACCCGGACGTCGTCCATGCCCTTTTCGCGAAGCAACTTCATCACGCGCGGCACAATCACGGTGTGCGCGCCGGAAAGGATCGACAGCCCGATAAACTCGACGTCTTCCTCGAGAGCGGCGGAGACGATCTGCTCGGGCGTTTGACGCAGCCCGGTGTAGATCACCTCCATGCCGGCATCGCGCAGGGCGCGCGCAATCACCTTGGCCCCGCGGTCGTGCCCGTCGAGGCCGGGCTTAGCGACGAGAACGCGAATGGGCGTGGTGCCGGTGGAGGCTTCGGCCATGGGGGTCTAACGAAACATTAGTTGCGGGGTGGCGTCCATTGACGCGGGCCTGGGGCATTGTGGGCCGTGAAAAAGCCCATGCCGGCGGTTAGGATCGGTTAATGCCGTAGTTCCTTCCACCCTTTCAGGGTTCGACTGTGTCAAGCCGTCACCTAGGGTTCCGCCGTTCCGGCTCCACCCTAGGCTATATTCCTGCCGCCGCCTTGCGGCTCACGCAGCCCCAATTTTATTACATGCCGTCAGCCCCTGGGCTTGCGCCCAGGGCCAATATTAACCCAGCAGCCGGCCTCTAACTGCCGGCGTTTCCCGCTTCCTCACGGATCCATCGCGCGAACCCAATCCCCGAGCGGAAATAGGACCTACGCTTCCACCTTCTGCGTCTTCGCGTTCCAGCGGACGCGCCGACCCTGCTTCACCGAGATATTCGCCATCTGCAAAACCAAGGCCGATTGAAACCCCGTTTCGACCGGAGCAACCGGAGTCTTGCGGCTCCACACCGATTCAACGAAATTGTTCACGTGATCGATCGTGGCCTGGCGAAATCCGCCGGGCTGATCTTTGTCGATCACGGGCTCATCGGGCGCACTCTTCGGAAACACACGCAGAAATTCGCGGCCGATGTCCATGCGCGCTTCGTCCCCGTCGTAGGCGTTGAGCTGATCGGCGCGCATGGCGTATTGCATCGCCGAGTAGTTGATAGTGAAAACAGCCATGAAGTCTTCGGGGTATTCGGCCGTCACGATCCAGGACTCGGGCAGATCGCCGTTCGTGCGATGTCCCGAGCAAGCCGAGGCGTTTACGGCCGAGGGATACCCGGCGTCCATGATCATGTGGATCGAGTCGTAGATGTGCGCCCCTTGGTCGATGACGATGCCGCCGGCGTAATCCGACCAATTGCGCCAATCGAAAAACCGCAGCGGGTCTTTGGCGACTTTCGGCGCGGGGCCCAGCCATTGCTGCCAGTCGATCGTTCCCTCGAATTTTTTAGCGCGCGGATGCAGCCGATTGTTCAACCAATAAGTGCGTACCATACGCACCGTGCCCAACTTACCCGCCCTCCGCAGGTCGCGTGCTTCCTTGTAAAGGTTGTAGCTGCGGCGCTGCATGCCTACTTGGACGACCTGCTTCGACTCTTTCTCGGCACGGATCATCTCGACGCCTTCTTCGGGCGTATGGCAGAGTGGTTTTTCGAGATAGACGTCCTTGCCGGCCGCAAGGGCGTCAAGCAGCATGCGGTGATGTTGGTGTTCGGGCGTTGCGATCAGGACGATATCGATTTCCGGGTTGTCGAGCAACTTTTTGTAGTTTCGGTAAGCGTTGGTTCCCGGCCCGGCTTCGGAGAGGCCCTTCTCCAGATTGGGCTCGTAGATATCGCAGACGGCGCGGGCTTTCACGCGGGGGTTCTCCGCGAAATGCGTCATCACGCGGCGGCCCCGTCCGCCGGCTCCGATCAGCCCCAATTGCAGCGTCTCGGCCGGGCTCTGCGCCATCGCCGCCCCGCTTCCCGCCATCAAGAAAATACGTCGATTCATGTAGCTTGAATCCAAGCAAGTGGGGCAGGCCTCCCGGCCCGCCCATTGTCAGTGCCGATGCGGACCGCCCGCCGTCCCTACATCATCTTGCAAGCCCGCAGCAGAGCTTCCTGCGTGATCAAATCATGCTCCACCGAATAGTCGGGCTCGCCGCCATGCATGATCGAGGCCATCATGGCGAAATCGGGTTCGTAGGGGACCGATCGATTGTTCTCGATGTCGATCGTCTGCGCCCCGGCTTTGTAGGGTCCCGCGGCGTAGGCCAAATCGAGATGCAACCGCAACCCGGGGAAAAACGGCCGGACTGTCGCAGTGCCCTCGGTTCCCGAGATCTGAAAGGTGCGATAGCGGTTACCGTTCGGCCGTTGCGCGGCGATATAAATCTCCGCCAGCGCCTTGTCGTATTCGAAGACCGCCAGCGTATTATCGGCGAGTTTGTCGGGCACGTTCGAATCGTGGCGAATCCAACTTGTGATGTTGTTGGGCTTCCCGAGTAGGTCGACGATGCGGTCGATCATGTGCGAGCCCAGGTCGAACATCATCCCGCCCGAGTAGGCCGCGTCGTAGTCGCGCCCGTCGCGGCCGAGCGGCTTGTCAATGGTCGCGCGGACCATATACACACTGCCCAGCCAACCTTTGCGCGCCGCCTCGATCGCCTTTTGCATCGCCGCGTGGTAGCGCCACTGGTAGCCCATCTGAACGACCAGGTTCTTCTTTGTGGCCGTGGTAAGCAGGTCGCGAAGCGCGGGCAGGCTGTCGCCCGGCGGCTTGTCGAGGTGGACGAACTTCCCCGCCTCGACGGCCTTGCGGGCGTGATCGAAATTCAAGTTATTGCGAACATCGGCCTCGACGGCGATCAGGCGGATGGAATCGTCGTCAAGCATTTCACGCTCGCTGAGTCGGCGAACGCCTTGATAGACCTCGTGATCCCAGGATTGTTTCGGGTCGGGCTCGCAGATGCCGACCAACTCATAAACGGCCAAGCCGCGCAGAGTTTGCACCTTGCCGCGCGCATGTCCGTGACCGATGCCCCACACCGCGGCCCGGATTCGCTTCGGCGTCGACGCAGCGCTGAGCGCCCCCGCGCTCGACGCCAACAGAAAAGCACGGCGATCGAGCGAAGTCATCGGCTTCGGCATGCCTTGGATTGTAGCAAGGGGGGTAGGCGGCCTTAGGGTTTCGATTCGCCCGAATGCGCCTGCAGGGCAGGCTAATCAACTCCCGATTTGCCAAGCCTACGCGGCTGGCCGTGGGTTGTAACGCTCGACCTTGATCTGATTCTGCCGCTCGCGGGCCTGCGCCAGATCGCAAGCCGCCTGTAGGCGAAGCTAAAAATCAGCGTTAGAGCATCCGGCTTTCTCCAACCGGATGGCCATCTCCGGCGAAATGGCCGCGTGGCCGTTCAGCACGCGCGAAAGCGTGTGGCGGGCGACGCCCAGCACCTGCGTGGCCTCGGTGACCCTCAGGCCTAGCGCCTCAAGGCAGTGCTGCTTGATGCTGAGGCCGGGATGCGGCGGGAAAGTCATGGGCATGGCGTTCGTCCTCTCTTATTCAACTAGTGGTAATCGACTAAATCGACATTCTACGCCTCGCGCCGTCAAACCGAAAAATGATCCGCAAATTGGCGGAAATCCGTAGGCTCCACCCGTAGGCCCGGTATACTGATCAGCAATAAGCTCCTCTGGTGCGTTTGTGTAGGCTCGGGCACTCCGGCGACATCTTCGCGGAGAATCTCATGGCCGGAAAAGTGCACACGCTTGAACCCACCGCTGTCGTCGAAACGAGGTTCCACGAGCTTACCCGAAGTTGGAAACGCGACACTCGCATGACCTCATCCACAACCGAGATGTCCATCCATCCGGCCTACCAGCAGATCATCGGCATGGGGGAACAAGCGCTCCCCTTGATTTTTCGCGAACTCCAGCAAGCGCCGGGCCATTGGTTCTGGGCACTCAAGGCGATCACCGGCGAAGACCCCGTGCCGACATCGGACCTTGGCAGAATGCCGGCCATGCGGCAAGCTTGGTTGGACTGGGGTAGACGTAAGGGCTACGTAAGTTAATTCAACTTGTGGGCTTCGTCGAGACCAGTCCCGCCACTCCCGAATACAACTGTTTAGCCTGGGCGGCCGGCGAAACCGATCGCTGGTGGTGGCCCGATTTGATGGGCTTGTATGCATGGCCAGAAGGCGTTCCGCGCCGAGAAAATCTGGAAGCCTTCGTCCAAGCGTATGGAACACTGGGTTACGAACCATGCGATAGTGACGCCCTGGAGCCCGCCGTAGAGAAAATCGCTATCTATGTCGACCCATCCAGCCGACCGACCCACGCCGCGCGCCAATTACGTTCCGGGAAATGGACCAGCAAATTAGGACAAGGAATCGACGTCGAGCATGACGCACTTGATGGCGACTACCCAGCCGCTTGCGCCTACGGTCAAGTAGCGATGACTCTTGCGCGTCCGAGGCTGTCCCCCAGACCATAACCATAGCCTTTGGGGCGCAACCCAGGCGAGCTCGCTGAGCCGGGACCACGGAATTGTCCGCGCGCACGTGCCCTCACCTCGTGAGATCCCAATTCGGCTTTCGATTCCAAGCGTGCGGTTCAACCCCCGGCACCGGCGGCGGCAGCAAATCGGCAATCATCCCTTTCGCCTCTCTCGGCCAATCGTCCAGCTTCAATGAATCGGCCGCGGCCGCATCCGTGTCGACCCCTCGGCGTTCATAGATCTCGTGAATCCGGGCGCGCATTCCCGCCGGCAGCGAGCGGAAATCGGGATGGTACCACAGCGTGATCAAACTGCGGTGCTCGGAGGATTGATTCGCGTACGCGGAGTGCAATAGGCGGGCGTCGCCGATGACCACGTCCCCCGCTCGCACCGAGACCGCCTTCTCTTCCGCCAACGCGCCGTAGAGCGGGTCGCTGGGGTCGGCGACGCGCGACAGCGCATCATCATGTGCTTGGTCGGCGTCGTGGAGCGGATGCCGGCGGCGATGGCTTCCGGGAACGACGCGGAGGCAACCGTTTCTCGGGGAAGTGTCGGTCAAGTAATACATCAAGAACACCTGCGCGATTACGTCCCGGTAGGAGATGGGGTCGTCCCAGCCCCACCAGTCTTGATGCCAAAACAGCGGCGGGCCGCCCGGCGGTTTGCTGATCAGATAACCCGAACTGAATCTCGGATCGGCGAACTCGAGCTCGGAGAAGGCCGCTCGAGCTCTAGGATTCCCGATCAGGGTGGCGTAGTCGGGATAGTCCGCCGTGTTGACCAGACTGCCCTGAGAGCGATTTTGAGCGCGGTGTTCGGCCGAGACGCGCTCGAGTACCTCGGCGGAAGTCCGTTGCACGCTTTCTAACAGCGGCGGATCAAGCGCGTTTTCTATTACGCAAAATCCGTCGGTCAGCAGATTGCGGAGTGCGGTTTCCATTTCATCGGTCCGGCTCCCGGCAAGCAAGGACGGGCCCCCGGGTGCGATCGGAACGGCGATTATATCGGAAGCGTCGGCTGCGGGGTGCAACAACCGGCCTCGATACCGTACAATTCACGGTCTGGTCGCCCAATTCCCACGGAGGTCCTAATGACAAGATTTCACGCACTGTCGCTCAACCTGCTACGTGTCATCGCAGGGTTTCTTTTGTTGCAACATGGACTGCAGAAGCTCTTCGGCCTGCTGGGACGTGATGCGGCTCCGTTCGCGTCAATGGGAGGACTCGCGGGCGTGCTCGAGTTCTTCGGGGGGTTGGCGCTCATTCTGGGATTGGCGACGCGGCCGGTCGCCTTCGTACTGTCCGGAATGCTCGCGGTAGCCTATTTCACAGTGCACGCCGTCGGAGGCTTCTGGCCGATCCAAAACGGCGGGGAGTTGGCGGCTCTTTACTCGTTTGTCTTCCTCTATCTGTCGGCCAACGGTGGAGGTGGTTTTTCCGTCGACGGGTGGTTACGAAGACGCAATTCTGCTGCCGAGCCCGCGGCACGTTGACGGCCCGCTTGGGCAATGCGCTCCAACTTGCCGGCAATTGATCCTAGACGGGATCAGCGTAAGTGAATCCCATCGCCTCGAAATCGAGCATCTGGGAAACAGTAACGGCCGGATCGGAGCTGTAGTCAGGCAAACGATTGCGAACAGCTGCGGTCACCGACACTGTTTGGTAGCCTGGTGCGTTCCCAACCCACGGCCACATCGCATCGTTTAGGCGGTGTCCCATCGCAACCAGGGCGTCTTTCGCCGCGGTCCACTGCGCAGAGGCGGGTGTGGTTGCAAAGACCGCGGCCACAGAGAAAAGTGAGAAAAGCAGAATCCGATTCACGAGAAAGTCCTCCTTTGGCTCTGTCCTACGTGGCTCGCGGCGGACCATTCTCACGCAGAAAGTTTGCAATGGATGCGAGCGACGTGCCGGGCGGAAAAACCGCCGCTACGCCCTGCTCTTTCATGGATTCGATATCGGCGTCGGGAATAATGTCGCCTAAGACAACTCGAACGTCGTCCATGCCCTTTTCCCCAAGCAACACCATCACGCGCGGAATAATCACGGTGTGCGCGCCGGAAAGGATCGACAGCCCGATAAACTCGACGTCTTCCTCGAGAGCGGCGGAAACGATCTGCTCGGGCGTTTGACGCAGCCCGGTGTAGATCACCTCCACGCCGGCATCGCGCAGAGCATCGCTCACATCCCCGCCCGCGCTCTTGCCGTTCACCACGGGTGCCGGTCAGCTTTTTCACCGACCTGGGAAAAATCTCGGCTTGTGCTATGTTCTGGAATCGCGTCGCTCCCCGTGTAAACCGATGCACCACGGACGCTATTTCGCCTCGCTCGTGCTGGTTGCCCTGGTAATAGCCCTCGTACCGCAATTTCTCATTTTTCCTTTCATCCGGCAGTCCGCCCCGGCTCTGGAAATCGCCTATGCCTTGCTGAATTGGAGCGGACCGTTAATGGTCGTGCCGGCGGCCGCGGGAGCGTATTTGGCCTATCTGAATTGGATTAGCTCGCCCTCGCTTTCACGTCGAGCCGTGACCGTCATGGCGTCGCTTTTATTGATCGGAGCCGCTTGGCTTTCGCGGACGACGGTTTGCCGAGCTTGTTTTTCAGCGGATGGCCGAGCGGAGCTACGCCGCCGCCGAGGAAGCCGACCTGGAAGACGCCACAATGGTGATGGGAATCCAGATCGGCGGACAGGCGCGAGCCTATCCGATTCGAATCGTCGCCTATCATCACATTGTCAGGGACGAGATCGAAGGGCTGCCCTACGTCGTCACCTATTGAACGCTCTGTCACACCGGTCTGGTGTGGAAGTCGGAGGTCGACGGCAGAGTTCTGCACTTTCGCATGGTGGGGTTGAACAATCAAAACTTCCTCATGCGCGACGTCGAGACGGGCAGTTGGTGGCAGCAGGTTTCCGGCAAGGCGATCCTCGGGCCGCTTAAAGGCAAGCAGCTGGAACTCATTCCCAGCGGCGAGGTCAACTGGGGCATCTGGAAAGCCGAGCACCGCGACGGCCAAGTGTTGGTTGCCGCGTCGAATACGAAATCGACCAAAGAAGACTGGGATGCGACAGCGGCGGAGCGAATGTTCGCCGTTCGGGGATTCGACGAGTCGAGTGCATTCGAAGCAAGGGAGCTGATTGTCGGCGTCGAAATCGAGGGCATCGCCAAGGCTTACCCGCTGGCCGAATTGGTCGAGCAAAACCCGGTGATCGACGCGGTGGGCTCGGCGCGGCTCCTTTTCGTCGCTGCCGAGGATGGCAAGTCGGTCCGCTGCTTCGACCGTCGATTGGACGGCGAAATCCTTGAGCTTTTCCAGAAACCCGACGCCGAAGTCTTGACGCTCGTCGATTCGCTAACCGGCAGCGAATGGGATTTTTCCGGGCGCGCCGTCAGCGGCCCGTCGAAAGGCAAGCAGCTTCAAAGAATCAACATCCTCAAAGACTTCTGGTTTGACTGGAAGGAATATCACCCCGACACGCTGGTCTTCAGCGCCGGAAAGCTGAAAGCAAAAGATCGAACATCGTCACTAAGATTGGGCCCCCACTTAATGGTTCGACCTGGCCCAAATTCTATCCAGCCTGACGGTCCGGATTTCTCTTCACCCCAACTCAAACTAACTAACTTAGCCAGCCCACCGTTCACATCAAGCCCCGGGACTACCCCTCGAGCTTAACGTTGAGTTCTTCCCATTCCCGTTCGCACTGGCGGACGCGCTCGCGATGCTGCTCCATTTCGGCGCTGATCGCGGCCAGGCGTTCGTGATCGCGGGCGTGCTCGGTGAGCTGCAGTTGTTGCCGGCCGATGGCGTCTTCGAGTTCGGCGATCTCGTCCTCGATTCGGCCGACTTGCCGCCGCAGCCGCTTGGCGACCATCGGGTTGAGCCGCTTGGCGGGCTTGACAGGGGCGGGTTCGGGCTTCGGTTGCGCCGAGTTGAGCGCACTCTGCAAGGCCTCGCTCACATCCGGGCTTGCGCCCTTGCCGTTGACCGCGGCGGAGGCCTCGCTCTTCCGCCGACCTCGAAGGCCGCCGAGCTCGGCATCGGGAACTACAGCTTGCTCTCCGCGCCGTTCGAGGTGCCACAAATATTCCTCGTAATTGCCGGGATAGACGTCGACCTGGCCGTCCCCCACCGCATAGACATGTGTTGCCAGCTTGTCGATGAAGTAGCGGTCGTGCGATACGAAGACAATCGTTCCGGTGAAATCAAGCAGAGAGCGCAGCAGCACTTCCTTCGCGCGCAGGTCGAGGTGATTGGTCGGCTCGTCGAGCAGCATGAAGTTACTCGGCTGCATCAGCATACGGGCCAGCGCATAGCGGTTGCGCTCACCGCCCGACAACACACCGATCGGCTTGAAAACGTCGTCGCCCGAAAACAGGAAGCAGCCGAGGATTTTACGAATCTCTGTATCGGAGTTCGCCCGGGCAACCGACGCCAGGTCGTCGAAAAGGCGCGCCTCCGGGTTCAGCACCTTGTATTGGTCCTGAGCGAAGTAATCGATATCGACGTTGTGACCCGCTGTGCGGGCGCCCGCGGTCAGCTCTTCGTTCCCCGCCAACATGCGAATCAACGTGGACTTCCCGGCTCCGTTGACGCCGATCAGCGCGATGCGGCTACCCTTGTCGATCGAGAGGTCCACGTTGCGGAGCACCTCGTTCGTGCCGTAACTCTTCGCTACCCCCTCGAAACGCATCACAACCCGGCCGCTTGCCCGCGGCTGCGGAAAGCTAAAATGAATCGTCGCCTCTTCGTCGGGAATCTCGATGCGCTCGATCTTTTCGAGAGCCCTCACACGGCTCTGCACCTGCTTCGCTTTTGACGCCTTGTAGCGAAAGCGATTGATGAATGCCTCTTGACGGCGGATTTCATCCTGCTGATGGTTGTAAGCGGCGCGTAGTTGTTCGAGGCGCGTCTGCTTGGCGGTTTTGTATTGCGAGTAGTTGCCGCGATAGAAATGGACCCTTCGATTCCAGATCTCAATGATCTTCTTCACCGTAGCGTCGAAGAAGAAACGGTCGTGGGAAACGACCAAATAAGCGAAAGGGTACGCGGCCAGGTAATCTTCGAGCCAGTTGCGCGCCTCTAGATCAAGATGGTTGGTCGGCTCGTCGAGCAGCAGAACGTTCGGTTTTTCGAGCAGCAGCTTGGCAAGCGCGATACGCATCTGCCATCCGCCCGAGAACTCTTCGGTGCGACGACTCCAGTCGGTCTTGGGGAATCCAAGCCCAGTCAGCACGACGCCTACTTGCGCTTCCTTGGTGTATCCGTCGAGCGCGAGGTAGCGGTCATGGACCCACTGGTAGCGTTCGGCAACGGCGGTGTATTCGGGGCTGTCGTGGTCGAGCGAGCCCAGTTTTTCGGCCAGTTCGCTTTGTTCCACCTCGAGTGAGAGCGCCTCCTCGAAAACACTCAAGCACTCGTCGAAAATGCGGCGGCCCGAAAGCGTCAGCCCGTCCTGCGGCAGGTATCCGACCCGCAGATTCTTCTGCCGTGTCAGCCGGCCGGCGTCAAGATCCTCCAGCCCGGCGATGATCTTCAGCAGCGTGCTCTTGCCCGTGCCGTTGGCGCCGACGACACCGATGCGGTCCTGCGGCGTAACGAGCCAATCGAGCCCGTCGAAGAGCACCTTCTCGCCGTAACGCATCGCCGCGCCGGTGAGTTGAATCATGGTTTCAGTGTAACGAGCGGAAGGCGGAACCTACCGCAAACCGAGCCGCGCACGTGAGGGGCTGTGAAAAAATCGCCCCCTCGCGTCCGTGCACACAATTCATAACGTAGATACAGAGCCCAGAGCGAAAGCGACGGGCCGAGAGCACAACCGTTTCGAGTAAACCGAAGACGATGCCCGCGTGCGCGACGGTTCGGGAGACGCGTGCCGCGGCGTGTTGCGGTTGCCTGCCCGTGGCCCGTCGCTTTCGCTCTGGGCTCTGTATCTTAATGTTGTGAATTGCGTATGCCGCCGCAAATTGAGGGGGGTCTGGGGGTCCCCCATTTTTTCACAGCCCCTCAGTAAGCGGTATGCGATGAGGCCGTTCAACCCGAAAACAAGTGGTGGGCGCACAATGCCCGGGAACAAGGATGATCACAGCGCAGGAAGTGAAGATACCGCGTTCTTTAGCCCGCGGCCCCGGCTCCGGCTGTCGCCCCGTCCGCCCCACGGTCAAGGCAAGTAACCGGGTCGATTAACAACCAGCAAACGGCGGCGCCGAAATAGGCGATGCTCGAAACGTAAAAAGTAAGCGGCCAATCGTTCCCGGTAGCTTCCAGTAGCAAGGCCACGATTGTGGGCGAGATGAAACCGGCCATATTGCCCGCCGAGTTCATCGCGCCGGAAAGACTACCGGCGTAACGGCCGCCTAGATCCATGCAGGCGCCCCACGCCGGCGGCATCGCCAAGTCATTGCTGAACGACGCGAAGCCCATCGCGACCATCGCCCACAACGGCTCGCTAATATAGACCGACGCGAGCAGGCAGGCGCCCGAGGCGAAGAAGCCCGCGGACGACATCGTGCGGCGCGCCCGAGCCTGGCTTCCCAACCAGCGCGCCACGCGCGCCAAAACGACGCCCGAAACGAACGACCCCACGCCGCCGAAAAACAGCGGAAAACCGGCCAAAAACGCCGATTGCTCCATCGATTGGCCGCGGGCTTCCTGGAGGTAGATCGGCAGCCAGGTAATGTAGAAATACCAACCGTAGGACGCCAAGAAATACGCGAGAAAAAGCAACAAGACCGAACGCGAGCGCAGAAAGCGCCCCCAGGGCGGCCGGCCGTGCCCCGACGCGGTTTCCACCGTTGCCCCCATCAGCGCCAGCTCGCCTTCGTTGACGCTCGGGTGCTCGGTGGGGTTATCGCGATACCAGCGCCAAAAAAAGACCGCCCAGACGATGCCAAGCGCACCCAAAATCTCGAATGCCCGCCGCCAGGACATGAACTGAATCAGCGTCACGACCAGCAGCGGCGAGAACGCCCCGCCCCAACGCGCAAAGAGCCACATCAACCCTTGGGCGCGCACCTGCTCGGGTTGCGGCAACCAAGTGGAAAACGTCTTCGTCAGAACCGGGAAGCCCCCGCCCTGGCCCAACCCGAACAGCAACCGCGCGGCGATCAAGGCGGTGAGATTCCAGGCCCAGCCGGTCGCCGCCGTAAAGAACGACCACCACAGCACGATTCCCGTCAACACGCGACGGGGGCCGATCCAATCGCTCATCCACCCGCCGGGTACTTGCATCAAGAAATAGCCCAGCGCAAAGGCCGAAAACGCCAATCCCATCTGAACTTTCGTAAGCCCGAGATCTTCGCTGATCAGCGGGGCCGCCTGCGAAATCGAGACGCGGTCAAAGTAAGTAATCACTGCTAACGTGACGGCACAAAAGATTACCCAGTGGCGAGCATTCGTAGGCTTCGTGGCTGAAACGGACTCAGGGGAGGTCATGGGAGGAGCAACTATAACACAACAGCGTTGGGTCGGCCGTGACGATAAAGAACCGGCGAGGACCCGTGTTCAACTGTGTTACTCTGACGACAATTGGAGGCTTATCCTAATGAAACGTCGCGATTTCTTGCGCAAGGGTTTGGCGGTTGGCGGCACGATGGTGGCGGGCGCGCACGCGGTTCACGCGGCGGCTCGCAAACAGGTGCCGCCGCCAAAGCGGCACGCCAACGACGTGGTCTATCTCGGACCCGACAAAGTCAAGCTATCGCGCCTCGCGATGGGGACCGGCACCAGCGGTTTCGGCGGGGCGTCTAATCAGACTCGCCAACTCGGCCTGCGCGGCATGGCCGACCTCTATTGGTACGGCTACGACAATGGTGTGACGTTCTGGGATTCCGCCGACCAATACGGCAGCCATCCGCACTTGAAGGCGGCACTCGACAACATTCCGCGCGAGGGCGTCACGATTCTCACGAAGACGCATGCGCGTACAGCCGATGAGATGCGCAAGCATCTCGACCGCTACCGCCGCGAGCTCGGCACCGACTACATCGACATCGTCCTGCTGCACGCCATGCGCGATGCTGACTGGCCCGAGCAGCGCAAGGGCGCCATGGAAGTGCTTTCCGAGGCGCGTGAGAAGGGTATCATCCGAACGCACGGCACCTCATGCCACACGCTGCCGGCCTTGCGGACGGCGGCCCGCACTCCCTGGGTGCATGTCGATCTCGCCCGCATCAATCCCTTGGGCGAAAAGATGGACGCCGACCCGGCCACGGTGATCAGCGTCCTCAAAGAGATGAAGCGCGCCGGCAAAGGCGTGATCGGGATGAAGATTCTTGGCGAAGGCGTGATGCGCAACCGCGTCGACGAAGCCCTCGCCCACGTGTTGGCGCTGGACTGCGTCGACTGCTTCACGATCGGCACCGAAAATCGCAACGAACTCGCCGATCTCGTGAGCCGCATTCCCGACGCTTCGCAAAGAGGTTGGGAAGCGTAGCGGGCCGATCTTGAGCGGCGAAGCGCCGCCAGGAATATAGCCCAGGGTGGAGGGACGTGGCGCACGCTTTCAGCGGGCAGTGTCGCCACTCCTGGCGACATCCAGAGCTCACCCTTTCGGTGGAAACGAGGCAATACCATGAGCAGAGACCGAGGCGTGGACGGAAGTCCACGCTTGTCTCGCCATTCGTGGCGACATCTCTTTGCGTCGACCGCTCGGCTATACTTGGCTTGCCATGGCCCTCGCATTCGACTCGATATCCTTCTCATCGGTCGCCGCGACGGCCGTACCTTTGTTGTTCCTCTCCATGCTCGTCGGTTCGGCCGACGCCCAACCCGCCGGGTTCAACTACGACGAGTCGAAAGTTCCGCCATATGAACTGCCCGACGCGCTGGTCCTCGCCGACGGACAGCCCGTGCGAGACGCGGAAATCTGGCGCGTTCGCCGTCGTCCCGAAATCCTGCGGCTGTTTGAAGAACATGTCTATGGCCGCTCGCCCGGACGACCCGATTCGTTGACCTTTCGACAGCTGTCGAAGGACGACAAGGCGCTTGGCGGCAAGGCGGTTCGCAAACGGATCGCGATCGATTTCAAGGGGCACGAGGACGGCCCCTCGCTGGAAATCCTGCTCTACATTCCTATCAATGGGCCTCCCGACGCCACAAGCCCGCCGCCGGTCTTCCTGGGCCTCAACTTCACCGGCAACCAATCGATCCATGCCGATCCCTCTATCCCCGTCTCGACATCGTGGATGCGCGACGTCGCCGCCGACGGCGTTGTCGATCATCGAGCGACGGAGCGCTCACGGGGCATCAAGGCCCACCGCTGGCCGGTCGAAACGATTCTTGCCCGAGGATATGCCCTGGCGACGATCTACTACGGCGACATCGACCCTGACTTCGATGACGGATTTCAGAACGGCGTTCACCCGCTTTTTTTGAAACCGGGCCGGACGAAACCCGGACCCGGTGAATGGGGCTCGATCGCCGCCTGGGCCTGGGGCTTGAGCCGCGCGCTCGACTACCTCGAAACCGACAAAGACGTTGACGCGAGCCGAACCGCTCTGCTCGGACTCTCGCGCCTGGGCAAGACGTCTCTGTGGGCCGGCGCTGTTGACGAGCGTTTCGCGATCGTCATTTCGATCGGCTCCGGATGCGGCGGTGCGGCCTTAAGCCGACGGCGTTTCGGCGAAACCGTCGAACGCATCAACAGGGCTTTTCCACATTGGTTCGCCGATAATTTCAACCGATATAGCGGGGACGAAGACGCCCTGCCCGTCGACCAGCACATGCTGGTTGCGTTGATCGCACCCAGACCCGTATACATCGCAAGCGCCGAGGACGACCAGTGGGCCGACCCGCGCGGAGAGTTTCTCTCAGGCAAACACGCCGATCCGGTCTACCGATTGCTCGGCAAGCCGGGCCTGGGCGTCGATCGCATGCCGCCGGTCGATCACCCGGTCGGCGACACTATCGGTTACCATATTCGTCGAGGCAAACACGACCTCACTCTTTACGATTGGCGCCAATTCCTGGATTTCGCGGACCGGCATTTGACTACGAGTAGAGGGATGTGTTGAAAGGGACCCATCGCGGATTGGCCAAGTGGGCTATGCCGTCGGCCGCCGCGGTGGCTTGCGCTGCCGGAGCCCTTCTGTGGCATGCCGCACCGATTGATGCCTTCCCACCCACGCCGCAGCTACAGACGAAGATGCGTCCCGCCAAGGGCCGTTTTCTCGTAGCCGTCCGCGGCCTCCCCGACCCGAATTTCGCGCAAACCGTCATCTTGCTCACGAAGTACAGCGAAGAAGGCGCCATGGGCCTCATCGTCAACCGCGCGACGGATATCGGATTAGCCGGGCTACTCACATTAGAAGGCGTGGAAAAGCGGGCCGAAACCATCTACGTCGGCGGCCCGGTCGAAAAATCGGGGGTTCTCTTGCTTGCGCGCTCCGAAACGCCGCTCGAGAAGTCCGAGCAAATCGTCGGCGACGTCTACCTCAGCGCCAACCGCGATTTGCTCGAGGAATACATCGCCGGACCGCACGGAGACGAGAGTTTTCGCCTCTATGCCGGTTACTCGGGTTGGGCAGCGGGCCAGCTTGACTTTGAGATGGCGCGCGGCTCATGGCACGTCTTCCCCGCCGACGCCGACACCGTCTTCTCCGCTCGGCCATCGAAGGTATGGCAGCAGTGGATAGACCGCACCGAGATGCGCTTCGCCAAGATACCTGCCCTCCGCACGTTGCAGGCATTCGCGACCGACCGCCTGTCCCCTAGGGACCCGCACTCTCACTAGCGGCCGGCACTCAAGTAGCGACCGGCACTCACGCCGGTCCTAGCCAACAGTCGTGGCCGTCTCTCAGCCGGTCAAATACCTCGCCAAAGCACAAATCCAAAACACCAAGATCTCCCCCTCCCCCCGTGCTATGCTCTTGAGGCGGAACCGCTGAGCCCCCAAGTCGGCGGGCTTCTTTACGGATCGACTTACCATGAAAGCCTGGCGCTTCTACGGATTCAACGACCTTCGCTTGGACGAAATCCCCAAGCCTACCCTGACCCCCGGCCACGTCATCGCGGAAGTCCTCTGCGTGCAGCCCAGCGTCACCGAAGCTCAGCTAGCCAACAACATTCCTACCGTCGCCTACGACGCTGTTAAGAAACGATTGGAAACTGATGCTCCGGTGCAGCTTTTCGGCCACGAGTTCTGCCTGCGCATCGTCGAATCCGCTGATGACTCGCCGTTTCGCCCCGGCGACCGAGTCGCCGCGCGCGCCAAACTCCCCTGCGGCGACTGCTCCATGTGCCTCTCCGAACAAAGCGCTCGCTGCCGCAAGGGACCGATCATCGGCTTTCAACTGCCGGGCGCTTTCGCCGAATTCGCCTCGATCCCCGAAATCGCCCTCGTCAAGTTGGACGACCGCATCTCCGACTCCGAGGCCGCCTGCATCCAATCGTTAAGCGACAGTTTGGCGGGCGTCGATACAGCCGACATTCAATTAGGCGATTCCGTCGCCATCATCGGACAAGGCAGCATGGGCCTCGAGACTATGCAGGTGGCGCGGGCGAACGGCGCGGGAAAGATCATCACCGTCGACGTCCGCGCCGAGTCCTGCGAGATTTCCAAACAACTCGGCGCCGATCACCCAATCAACGCTTCGGAGACCGACGCCGCCGAAGCCATCCGCCATTTAACCGGCGGGAGCGGCGCCGACATCGTTTTCGAGTGCGCCGGAGGCAGCCCGCGGCAAGGTCTTTCCGGCTCGAAGACCTTCGATCTTGCGCTGGAAGCCGTTCGCTCCGGCGGCAAGCTGATGGTCGTTTCCTTTTACGGGAAACCGTTGGAGATCGCCATCGACCGGCTTCGCGAACGCAGCCTCCGCCTGTTGTTCCCCGACATCTCAACGCTCGCTCATCTCGAGCAATCCGTGTTGCTTGTCGCTACAGGCCGCGTGCGTCTCAAGCCGGCGATCACTCACGTGCTCCAAGGCATCGAGGCCGTCCCCGAGGCTTTTGAAATCACTGCCAACAAAGGCAAGTACGGCGCCGTCAATCCCGCCCAAGTCATGATCGCGGGCACCGCGCCAGGCTGACCCGCGCTCGCCGCTTCACATCAACAACCCATCATGAATTCCTCGACTTCGGAAACTTCCCCCGATGCACCGCTCGATCACGGCGGACTGCCTCCTTGGGAACAGGCCGAGCTCCCCGCACCACCGCCGTTTTCGCCCGGCAATTTGTTTCGCGTCATCGGGCCCGGCGCGATTATGCTGGTGGCCTCCATGGGGGGCGGCGAGTGGCTGGTGGGCCCCGCGATCGGCGTGCAATACGGCATGGGGCTGTTTTGGATCGCAACGGTTTCAATCTTCCTGCAGGTGATCTTCAACCTCGAATCAATCCGCTACACGCTCTACACCGGCGAACCGATTATGAGCGGCATCATGCGGCTAAGCCCCGGGCCGCGTTTCTGGGCGACTGTGTACACCATCTTGGCCGGCTTCCAGTTGGGCATACCGGCCCTGGCCGCCGCATGCGGTTCAGTTCTGTTCGCGGCCTTCGCCGGACACATGCCGGGGGATTCCGATTCAGGCTCCCTGCTGCTTGTCAGCTACGGCGTCATGGCGCTGACGATTGTGGTCTTACTGCTGGGACGCACGATCGAGCGCACCCTGGAAATGGTTTCCTGGGTCATGATCGTGCTCATTTTCACTTTTCTGCTGGTGGTCAACATTTTCTATGTGCCCGCCGAGAACTGGATGACATCGGCCGCCGGGTTCTTTCAATTCGGATACATCCCCGAAAACATCGACTTGGTTTTGCTCGGTGCGCTTGCGGCCACCGCGGGAAGCGGAGGCATCGGCAATCTCGCGATTTCCAACTGGTTCCGAGACAAGGGCTTCGGGATGGGAGGCGCCGTCGGGGCGATCGCGGGCGCGTTCGGCCGGCAGGAAATCAAGCTCTCCGGCATTGGAAAGATCTTTCGTATCAGCGACGAGAATATGGACCGCTGGCGGATTTGGTGGAAGTACGTCCGCGCCGATCAAGTTTGGCTCTGGGGCATCGGCGCCGCGGTCGGCATGTTCTTGAACGTCAATCTTGCGACCGGTATCATCCCCGCCGGAACGGATCTGTCTCAAATCGGCGCCGGCGCCTACCAGGCCGAATACCTGGCCCGGGTGTGGTCGGGCTTTTGGTTCCTGGCGTTGTTCAACGGTTTCTGGGTGCTGTTCTCAACGCACTTGGGCAACACGGATATTCTCATTCGCACGGTCACCGACATCATCTGGGCGGCCAGCCCCCGCGCGCGGCAATGGCGCGGTGGCAGCGTCCGATCTATTTACTACAGTGCGCTATTCGGGTTTTCGATCTGGGGAGCATTCGCCATCAATTGGGGCACGGCGATGGACCTGTTCAAGGTCATGGCGAATATCGCCGGGTTCGTCCTGGCGCTGTCGGCCGTGCAGATCTTGCGGGTCAATACTCGCTTCCTCCCGAAAGAGCTTCAGCCTCCGCTGTGGCGCAAGGTAGTGATGGTCCTCGTGACCGTGATCTTCAGCGGCATGTTCGCGGTCGTCGTGTGGAGCCAGTTGAGCTAGCGCACCACTGCCGCCCTGGGATGTGGCGCCATTCTTGGCGACATCGCCCGCGTTTCACATCCCCGGCCAAACCTCGTCGTAAGAACGCGTAGCGCAGGGTTCAAAGAAACCTGTGGCTTTTCTCCGTTACACTAGGGAAACTCGCACAGGAGACCGCCGTGTTCAACGCTTACCCCTCGAACGCAAAGACCGCCATCTCGACCTGCCTCGTCCTCATCATATCGGCAACCGCGGCACCCGCCGTTGCCGAGGATTGGCCCGAGTGGCGCGGAAAAGGCCGCCAGGGCGTCTGGCTCGATAGCGGCATTCTCGACGCCTTTCCCGCCGAAGGCCTCAAAGCCGTTTGGGAAAGTCCCATCCGCAACGGTTACGCCGGTCCATCGGTCGCCGACGGCCGTATCTACGTCACCGATTACCAAGCCACGGCCGGCCGCAAAGGCGTCGAGCGCGCTTTGAGTTTCAGCGAGGAAACCGGCGAGCTGTTGTGGAGCGTCGAGTGGGAAACCGACTACGCCGGGCTCCAATACCCCTATGGTCCCCGCGTCACCCCGACCGTCGACGAAGACCGCGTCTACACCGTCGGCGCCATGGGCATGTTGCAATGCCTCAACAACAAGACCGGCAAGGTGCTGTGGAAAAAGCACTACATGAAAGATTACGGTGCCGAGCTGCCCACCTGGGGCATGGCCGGAGCGCCGCTGGTCGACGGCAAACAATTGATCTGCCTCGTCGGCGGCTCGGACAACGCCAAAGTCGTCTCCTTCGACAAGATGACCGGCAAGGAACTGTGGCGCGCGATCTCGTCGGACTGGGAACCAGGTTACGCCCCGCCGATGATCGTCGAAGCCGGAGGCGCGCGACAGCTCATCGTTTGGCACCCGAAATCAGTCACTTCGCTGAACCCCGAAACCGGGAAGGTTTACTGGGAGCAGCCTTTTGACATTCAGTCCGGGCTCACCGTCGCCACGCCCGTCATCAGCGGTGATCGATTGCTCGTCAGCGCTTTTTACAACGGTTCGCGCATGTATCGGCTACACCCGAAGAGACCCCAAGCCGAATTGATTTGGAAAGGAAACAGCAATAGCGAAATCAAGACCGACGGCCTGCACTCGCTGATCACCACGCCCGTCATCGACGGAGATCACATCTATGGCATTGACAGCTATGGACAGTTCCGTTGCCTCGACGCCCGCACCGGCAAACGCGTCTGGGAAACGATGGACGTAACGCTTGAAAACGCGCGTTGGGCCTGCGGCTTCATCGTGAAACACAAGGACCGCTATTTCATCAACAACGACCGCGGCGATCTGATCATCGCCAAGCTTTCCCCGGAGGGCTACGAGGAAATCAGCCGCACGACGATCATCCAGCCGACGACGTTTTCGCAACGCCGCCGCGAAAAGGGAGCGGTGCACTGGTCGCACCCCGCCTACGCCAACCGTCACCTCATCACGCGCAACGACAAGAAAATCGTCCGCTATTCACTGGCGAAGGAATAGCGACAACAAATCTCGGACCGCGCCAAAAGGAAAGGATGTCGTCACGCGTTACAAACCGTCGATCATCTTCAGCGACGGCGAGTGGGACATGGTGCACGACAAGTGACAGAGCATCCAGTTTTTGGCGTGGCTCTACAACGAATCCCCCAGCCGCGACGAAGTGGAGGGGCAACTGGGCTGGCGGAAAACCGAAGATGGGATTGCCATCCGCCCGCCCGCGCTATCCCTCGACGAAATCCCCAGCCGTTTCGCCCATACGTTCAAGATCACGGGAGTCGAGTCAAGATCACGGGAGGAGTACTAAACGCAAGCTAAAGTTGCGTTCAGGTTCACGAATATCGCCCCAAAAAGCCGGATTCAGAGCCTGGAGCAACAGAGACGGGCCAAGGAGGAACCCAGCCCGAATCATGTGACGCCGATGCACGCGTGTCCGGGTCGCCCGGATCTACGCGTCTCGGACCTTGATCCTGACGGCCCAAGCCGCTTCAACGTCCGCGTTGATCAACTGGCAACGTGCCAGTCGCGCTGCTTCGTCCTTCGCCCACCCGTTGCTCGCCCCTAGAACAGTCAAGGGGGTGAACCGAACAACGCCGTTTTCAAACTTACCGGCCCGCCAAGAATCGTTGGCTCGATCCGCGCGGCGCGCGTACAGCTCTACGTGCAGTGGGCTGGAGCCATTCGGATAAAGGACTTTGATCTCCGCCAAACCGCCTCGCTGTACGACTACCTCCCCGACGCTTTCGCCGGCTCCCGGTTCAGCGTGGGGCTTCACCCTCGGTTCCTCGCTGAACTTCCTTGAGAACCCCTTCTCAGCTCGTTTTGCCTCGTTCTCCAAGACGCTTCGCTGTTCTTCAGTCAGTCTCCGCGGCTTCGGTCGGCGTGCCATACTGCCTCCCTTCTCCAAGGACAGCTCCATTATTACAGACCCCATCTGCGTCCCGGAGGGTTTAGGGCCGGCCCTAATCCGTCCGCAAGCAACCCGCAAACTATTGCGACGCACATGCCGGCGCGTAGTGCAGGGCTGGGACAGACCTGCGGCTTTTCCATCTCTCACCCGCCAGGTGAAATTGCGAGGACGGACGCCGATACTCCCTGTGGCCGTTACGGCGCACTGATGCAGACCGTTTCACGCGACCCTGTCGTCATTACGGACGGATTAGGGGCCGGCGCGACACAAATGCGGAGCGTGAGCCCGGTTCGCTGGCGGTCACACGGTTCGACTTGATATAGCCCGGTCCGCAAGGGCCGGGAACCGTCTGGGGGTTGGACTTAATACTGGCCCGGCCCACAAGCGCCGGGAACCCTCCCTTCGCAATCGATCCCCGAAAATGGGCGAACGACCGTAAAAACGGTCGTTCGGGGGCCTGGGGCGGGGACTAGCACCGGCCGCTTGGCGGCCGGTTCGTCCCACTCGGCCAACGGTTCACGGCTAACGAACCTGGCGACACGAAAACCCAGTCACATAAGAATCAAAAATACATCTCCCATAAACCTAACGACTTACGCCATCGCACCCCCCGCTATCCGCACCCCTCCACCGTATCCTATAGCCGGGCATCCAGCCCACAAGTTACCGGGCATCCAGCCCACCAGGAGTCATTCCATGAGAACGAAAGAACAGATCCGCGCCAGCCGCGAAAATGCAAAAAAGTCCACCGGACCGCGCACCCCCGAGGGCAAGGCCCGCTCTTCCAAAAACGCTCTCAAACACGGCCTGTTCTCCCAAGACGCCGTCATCCCCGGCGAAGACCCCGCCGAGTTCGACCGGCACCTCACCCTGTACGAGGACACCTACCTGCCCCACAACTGCATCGAAAGAGAACTCGTCCTCCAAATCGCCGACTCGGCGTGGAGAATGCGACGCCTCTCCCGTATCGAAGCCACCGTCATGACCGCCGGGATCGAAAGGACCCGCGTTCATCAAGAAACATACCGCCCAGAGCGCATGCGGGAAGGACACGAAGGCAAGCTCCAACTGCTCGGCGCATCCATGCTCGACCGAACGAAACTGCTCAACAACCTGGCCCGCTACGACGGCCATCTCAACCGCCGCTTCCACCGCGCCGTCGAGCTGATGATGAAGATCCGCAAAGAAGACCGAAAACTCCGCGAAGCGGAAAACCAAGATGCAACCAACAGAGACCGAGGCGTGGACCCAAGTCCACGCTCCACCAGCCCGCCGGTCTGGAAGGAAGCCCAACAAGATCAAGGCGTATCGCAAGACGAAGCCCCCAAAACCCCCATAGGCTTCCGCCCCGCGAACCCCCAAAACCAAAAACCGCGAAACGAAGCTAAGCCCAACCTAACTCGCTCTGAGAAGACGAGTTACGAAGCAACCAAGGCAATACGGCAAGCACCTCGTCGTGCATACCGCGCCGCCCGTCTTGCGTAGCGCAGGGCTCAAAGAGACCTGCGGCTTTCTCCGAGACCCCAAAGCCGCTAGCCAACCCCAAGAAAGGAGAATCAACCACCCCGACAAACCGCCAATCAGCGCCACCCACACAATCGACACCCGACCGTCAACCAAACAACCGCCAACGCGACGCCCGCAGTGTCTCTTCCACAGTCGTGTCGGCCCCCGCCGGCCATTGCCCGCTCCGCCGGAAACCCGTAGAATAGAGGATTAAGAAAATCGCACCGAAGTCTAACCCTCCCGGCCCCGTTGCCGACCCCCTCCGGATGAACGCGATCCTTTTTGATTGAATTTTAGGGGAGAGGTCTTTCCTGACCAAGCCTGTGCTTGGCGGCTCGGCAGGCGCTAAGATAGATTTTGTTCCTGGATTCCCGAGGAGCTTTCAATGAGTACTAGGAATTTCGATTTTGTCCTCGCTATCGGCGGCGCGGCCGGTCAAGGCATCGCGACGCCGGGCAATATCTTGGCCCGCACTTTCGTTCGCCGCGGCCTCCATCTTTACGCCTACAACGCTTACCAGTCGATCATCCGGGGCGGCCACATCTTCTTGACGGTTCGCGTCAGCGACCAAGGGGTCGAGAATCACGGCGACAAGATCGACCTGTTAGTCTGCCTCAATCAGGACACCATGAACCGGCATCTGCAGCTGCTCGGACCCGGCGCGCGGGCGATCTATAGCAGCGATACAATCGTCCCCGGCGACGTACCCGAAGGCGTTCAGCTTTGCGGCCTGCCGATCAAGGAACTCACCGATAACGATCGCAACAAGCTGGTTCAAAATACCGTCGCCTTGGGCACGATGATGTCGCTCCAGGGCCTCGACTTCCAAATCCTTGAGGAAGCCCTCACACTGCAATTCAAGCGCAAAGGGGAAGAGGTGGTCGATCAGAACGTCAAGGTAGCGCGAGCGGGGTTTGATCACGCGGAAAGCAACTTCACGCCCTTCCCCGATCCGGTGCCCCAAGGTGACAAACCGCTGGCGGTCTGGACCGGCAACGAAGCCCTGGCGATGGGCGGCGCTTCGGCCGGCGTGAAATTCTACTGCGCCTATCCGATGAGCCCGGCGACGGGCGTGCTCCATTGGATGGCGCGCAACGCCCGCGAAGTGGGCATTATGGTGCGGCAAGTCGAGGACGAAATCGGCGTCGCCAACATGGCCATCGGCGCGGCCCACACCGGCACCCGCACGATGTGCGCCACCTCGGGCGGCGGCTTTGCCCTAATGACCGAAGCCGTCGGTTCGGCCGCGATGATGGAAATCCCGGTCGTTTTCATCAACGTGCAGCGCGCCGGCCCCTCGACGGGCGTTCCCACGAAAACGGAGCAGGGCGATTTGTGGCAGATGCTCGGCGCGAGCCAGGGCGATTTCGAGAAGTTCATCGTCGCCCCCAAGAGCGCCCTCGACGCTTTCGAAACCATGCCTCGTGTCTTCGACCTGACGGACAAATGCCAGTGCCCGGCCATTGTCCTTTCCGACCTGTTGATCTCGGAAGGCACTTTCAGCGTCGACCCCGACAAGGTCAACATGCAGCCGGAAATCGACCGCGGCAAGTTGATCACCGAAGGGGCCGAGCCGAACGGCTATAAGCGCTATCTCGATACCGAAGACGGCATTTCGCCGCGCGCCGTTCCCGGGACCCCAGGCTATGTTCACACCGTTGCCACCGACGAGCACGAAGAAGACAGCGTGCTGATCAGCGACGAGTTCACCAACCCCCACAAGCGCCGCAAAATGGTCGAGAAGCGAGCCAAGAAGATGGTCGGCATCGTCGACCAAATCCCGGCGCCCGAGCTCGAGGGCCCCGGGGACGCCGACGTCACGTTGATCGGCTTCGGTTCCACCCACGGCGTTATTCAGGAGGCCTGCGAGCAGCTTCGCGATCAAGGCGTCAGCGCCAACCAGCTGCACTTCACTTGGATCGTTCCTTTCCACAAAGACGTGCTGACGAAAGTCGTCAACGGCGCCAAGCGAACGATCATTGTCGAGAACAACTACTCCGGTCAGTTTTACCGCTATGTCCGCAGCGAAACCGGGCTGGACGTTGACGGGCACATCCGCAAATACGACGGCGAGCCCTTCATGCCGCACCATATCGTGGCTTCGGTCCAAGAGCAACTGGCGGGCGAAACGACTCATTCGGTCCCCTACCAGGAGATCTTGGTTTAATAAGACAGTTATCGAACAACAGCTATCAAACCAGGAGAAGATCAGACGAGAAGACAAGGAGATACCATGGCTGCCGGTACAACTACCATCCCTGGCGAAAAAGAACTGGTTCAACTCAAGCCTAAAGATTACAAAGGCAAGGTCGACCCCGACTGGTGTCCCGGTTGCGGCGACTTCGGCGTTTTGACCAGCCTGCAAAAGGTTGCCGCCGACATGCGGATTCAGCCGCACGACATGTGCGTGGTCAGCGGCATCGGTTGCTCGTCGAACTTTACGGGCTTCTTCAACGCCTACGGCATGCACACCCTGCACGGCCGCATTTTGACCGTCGCCACCGGCGTCAAGATGGCGAATCACAAATTGACCGTCGTGGGCGTCGGCGGCGACGGCGACGGCTACGGCATCGGCGGGAATCACTGGATGCACTGCGCCCGCCGCAACGTCGATCTCAACTACCTGGTGATGAACAACCAGATCTACGGACTGACCACAGGCCAGGTATCACCGACCAGTTGCGAAGGGATGAAGACGAAGAGCACGCCCTTCGGAAGCGTCGAGCAACCCATCAACCCGATCACCTCGTCGATCATGAACGGCGCGACATTCGTCGCCCGCGGCTACAGCGGCGACCCGAAGCAATTACAAATGTTGATGCGGAAAGCCATCGAGCACCGCGGCTTTTCCATCATCGACATCTTCAGCCCCTGCGTCACCTTCAACCACGACAACGATTACGCCTTCTTCCGTCCGCGCATCAAGAAACTCGAGGACGAAGAGCACGACGCCGGCGACTGGAAAGCCGCCTGCGAGAAAGCCATGGAGTGGGGCGACACGATCTACACGGGTCTCTTCTACGACATCGAGCGGCCCTCGCTCGACGAGTTGGAGCCGGTGCTCGAAAGCGGCGTCCCGATGTCGCAGCGTGACCCCGCCGTCACCAAGGAACAATCCGACCGCATCCTCAAGCGCATGATGTAGGATTCCGAGTCTCCGCCCGGAGAAACAGAGCCCCGAGCGAAAGCGAGTGGGTCACACCCAAGCGGGCTTCAACCACCCATTCCGGCTAGTACCGCATCACAAACTCGTGTTTGTTCAGCAGCGCTCGGGCGACCGTGGTCCAGGCCGCGAGTTCGGTGGTTTCGAGATCCGGGGGGACCTTCGAGATTCCGGTCTCGAGTAACTCAGCCGCTTGAGACCGGTCAGCTTCGAAATACTGACGCTGCTGCTCGAGTAACTCCAGCAGCACTTCTTGCTCCCGCGGGTCGGCTTTGCGGGAAAACGCCTCCTGAAAGGCGAAATCGAGGCGTTCGGCATCCACGCTTGCCCCCGAGCCCAGAATGCGCGCTCCAAACGCCTTGGCAGCCTCCACGAAAGTCGGGTCGTTGAGCAGCGTCAGCGCCTGTAGCGGTGTGTTCGAAACCGGTCGGTCGGCCGCGCACTCTTCGCGCGACGGGGCGTCGAACGCCATCATGGCCGGGTGCAGGTAGGTCCGCTGCCAATGAACATAGAGGCCGCGTCGAAACTGATTCTCGTTGAAGTCGGCGTGATAGCGCCTCTTCGGGAAATTCAACTCGATGTAGTAATCGGCGGGCTGGTAGGGCTTGGCGCTGCGGCCTCCGATCTCATCGTTGAGCAGGCCGCTTACCTTGAGCGCGTTGTCGCGAATGAACTCGGCTTCGAGCCGTCGAGCGGTTTGTCGCCCGTGCAGCCGATTGGAGGGGTCGGCTTGTTCCAAAGCCTCGCTCGGTTCGCTCGCTCGACGGTATGCCTTTGACAACAACATCGCGCGGATGGTGTGCTTGACGTCCCAGCCGCTTTCCATGAATTCGACGGCAAGCCAGTCGAGCAATTCCTGATTGACCGGAGGCTCGCCTTGCGAGCCGATGTCGTCGAGCACCTTCGAAAGCCCCGTCCCGAAGAACATCTTCCAGAGCCGGTTGACGAACACTCGCGCTGTCAAAGGGTTCTTGCGGTCCACCAACCAATCGGCCAGCTCGAGCCGGGTCAAGCGCTTGCCGGTCGACGGGATGGCGGGTAGGAAGTGCGGCGCTTGGGGCTCGACAACCTCGCCCGATGTGTCCATCCAATTGCCTCGCGGAAGTATGCGAATCTCCCGCGGCCCGACGGCCTTGGTCACCAAGCACTGGTCGGCGGAGTCAATCAGGGTCTTCTTTTGACGTTCGAGGTCTTGGATAGCGAGATAGTTCGCGTTGTGCTCGGTAGCTTGCGCAAACGCCCCGGCGAGCCGCCTGCGCTCGGCCTCGCTCCAATCGCCGACTGCTGATACGGCCGAACGCAGTTCATCCGGCGGCGGAAGTTCAGGGAAGTCCGCGTTCCCGGCCCATAGGCGGTGCCTAAGAGCGAACCCCTTAAGGCCGAAGATCCGGTCGAAGATCGTCGTGACTTCCAGTCGATCGCCCGCCTGGGCGTCAATGGCTTCCTCAAGAACGAAAACCGCCCGTCGAACCCCTTCTTCACAAGGCCTGCCGCCCCAGCCGGTGTGGTGATTACCGTCAATCGTGCTCCGGAGCATCACCCCGTCGCTTTCCCAATCGGGCAGGAAGGTTTTGATAGGAATCGAACGCGCGGGCTCCCCCTCCCGCAACAGGCTGACCTCGAACTCGGCCAGGAAGAAGTCCATCGAATTTTCCACCTCGAGGACCTCAATCATCAGCGAGGTGACTCGGCCCTTATCGAGTGGAAGCTCCGCCTTCTCCACCACGGTCAGCGTCTTCAGCTCGCTTTTCTCGCGCAACCGAATGACGCCACCTTCGCTAGGTAACTCGAAAGAGTCGCAGCCCTCGACGTTCGGATCGCTGCAATCGTTGGTGACCGACGACGGCTCGACCAGCGTCCAGCTTTCGAGGTTGCTCCTGAGCCGGGCCGCAAAATCGCGGAGGTTCCCGTCACTCGCCTCCAACTTGCCTCGGCCCTCGTCCCCAAGCACTTCGATCCGTTTGTCGATCGAAGCAATTGTCTTGCGGGCCTCACGCGAGGGCACTTGGATCTTCGATCCCCAATCGCCGAACCCGGAGAAGACCCCTTCCTCCTTGATGTCGGCGAAGAAAGCCTGCATAGCGTAGAAATCCTTGGTCGCGAAAGGGTCAAACTTGTGGTCGTGGCACTCGGCGCAACCCAACGTCGAGCCGAGCCAAACCGTCGATGTCGTGCGAACCCGGTCGGCTGCGTATTTCGCCAAGTATTCCTTGGCTTGCGAACCCCCTTCGTTCGTCATGCGGCTCAAGCGGTTGTATGCGCTGGCAACCAACTGGTCGACTCCGGCGCCCGGGATCAGATCGCCGCCGATCTGCTCGCGCGTGAACTCGTCAAAGGGCTTGTTCTCGTTGAACGACCGAATCACGTAATCGCGAAACGGGTACACGTTTACCGCCACGTCGCCATGAAATCCGACCGTATCGGCGTAGCGAACCAAATCGAGCCAGTGAACCGCCATGCGCTCGCCGAAGTGTCGCGAGGCGAGTAGGCCGTCGAGCAGCTTTTTGTAAGCTTCCGGCCGGCGGTCTTCGACGAAGGCCTCGACGACTTCCGGTTCAGGCGGCAACCCAAGTAGATCGAAGCTGAGTCGTCGCGCGAGCATGCGCCGGTCAGCCTCGTCGACTGGGGAGAGGTCCTTTTCGTCAAGCCCCTTGCCGATGAAGAAATCGATCGCCTCCGCGCCCGCCGGGGATTCAGGGCGTTCCGGCGGCAGGTAAGCCCAATGCGCTTCGTACTGCGCACCCTGCTCGATCCAGTCGACCAAGGTTTGCTGTTGCTCCGACGTCAGCTTCTTGTCTGACCAGACCGGCGGCATGCGCAGCATTTCCTGGTCGGCGCGAATACGTGCAACCAGCTTGCTGCCCGCGGCGTCGCTCGGGTTGATCGCACCCCGAGCGACGGCCTCGTCGCGCCGATCAAGCCGCAACTCGGCCTGACGGGCATTCTTGTCGGGTCCGTGGCAAGCGAAGCAATTCTCGGAAAGGATCGGCCTAATATCGCGATTGAACTTGATCGATTCCGCGCGCAATGTAGGCGCCAGAAGTAGGAGAAGACCGGCAGAAAGAAGTGCTGAACTTCGCATTTTTTCTTATGGGAGCGCGGATTATTCCCCTTCGGGTGCAGGGAGGTCGAACGCGTCGATTTCCCTCGTAGTTTACACCGTCACACTGTCTACTGGTACGCTCGAAATCCGGCGGGTCCTAACCACGCATCAGGAAACGGGGACGTTTGTCAGCCACGAAAAGGTCGAGCGAAATGCTGTAAACGGCAAAAGACAACTTGGTCAGTCGGCGCGGCCGGGCCAATCGGGGCGGCTGCTAGAATAGCCTATCTGGAAGCTAGACTTGGCCGGTGCCGGGCTCGGACTTCAAATCCGATGTTTGCTGTTTTGCGGCAAGGGTGGGTTCGACTCCCACTAGCTTCCGCCAGCGCCGTCCGCGCCGTCGCCGAATGGGGAATTGAAGGGCGAATAATCTTCCGTCTGCTAGACTAGGGATGCTCGACAGCATGATCGCCATCAAGTTCCGTAACTTGTTGAAAACATGAAGCGCCCGTAGCTCAGCTGGATAGAGCGCTTGCCTCCGGAGCAAGAGGTCGCAGGTTCGAGTCCTGCCGGGCGCGCCATTTAACTGTCTTGTTTTCAGTACCCGTCCACCTTTCCTCTCGTTCCTGAAGACGGAATCGTAAAGAAACCGTCAATAAACTGGCCCTAGCCGGCCAGCACCGTCAAGGAAGCCGCGCCGTGCTCGTTCGCCTGCCGATCGAGCTTGGACAGCGCTTCCCGCATCATGTTGAGCTTCGCTTGGCTGTAGCGCTTAAACACTTGCGAATCGCCTTGCCGTAACATCTGCGTCACGAAATGATCCGCCACGCCCCCGGCACTGAGCCGGGTCGCAAACGTGTGGCGCAACTCGTAGAGCGAAAAATGGGGCAGCCCGGCGCGCTCAAGCGTCCGGTCCCACAGCTTGCGCACCGTCGTGATGTGCGGCTTGCTCGACCCCATCCGCGGGCTCGGGAACAGGTAGCCGGAATCGCCGCTCTGCTTCATCTGTGCGGCGAACGCTGCGCGGGCTCTGTCCGTCATCGGCATGTCCGCAATGCCGTTCACCGTCTTCGAATCCGGCAGATGCACGATCCCATTCTCCAGATCGACCTGTTCCTTGCGCATCGGGATCAACTCGCGATAGGGCCGCAGCCCCATCTCGACCATGATCACGATGATGTTGCCAAGGTAAGCAGGCGCGCAGGCTTCCACCCGGGCCTGCTCCGAGGCAGCAAGATAGTGCGGCTTGCGCGTCGTACCAGCCAACGCGACCGGAAACTCCACGCCGTTGCACGGATTCACCGCCAGCCGCCGCTTCTTCACCGCCACGTTCAGGATGCGCCGCAGGATGCGAAACTCCTGATGCACGGTGGCCGGCTTGAGCCGGCCTCGCAGTTGCAGTCCTAACTTGGTGTGCACCCGCTTGCCTGTGTTCAATCTTGTCATCAGATACGCTTCGATGTCTTCTGGTGTGATGTATGATAATCTGTTCCCGCCGAACCGGGGCCTTAGGAACTTCAGCGCGCTGAGGTTTTGCAGGTGGGTATTCCCGCTCCGGAAGGGCGGTTGGGAGCGGTTCTCCAGGAACCAGTCCGCCCACTCGTTGAACGTAATCCCACCGTCCGGCGCGGCCCTCGGCAGCAGCCCCTCGTCGCGGGCCACCAACCGCTTGCGCATCACCTTCTCGGCTTCGCCTTTTGCCCTCTGGCCTGTCGACTCCTGTCTGAACCTCCCGTCGTGGTCCCGATAGCTCATCCACCAGACGCGTGAATCGCGCCGGATGTATAGACTACCGGCGGTATTTCTTGGTCTACCTGTTTTGTTCATCGATTCCTCCATTCACATGAAATTGCTGACGCCATTCGACCAACTCCGACAGTCGGAAGCGGATCGAGCGGCCCATCATGCGGTAATGGGGAATCTGCTTTCGCTCGACATAAGCATACACCAGCGAGGGGCTGACGCCCAGGAAGCGGGCGGCTGCCCTCACCGTGATCGGGGCTTCCGTCGCTTCTGTGGCAATGTTCATCCTTCCCTCCTTGCTCTCCGTACAAAACCCCTAGGGATGCGCTCCGTGCTGAGAGTCCTTCGCGTAGGCTTCCGAGCCGAACCCCGCCATCCAAGCCCGCGAGCAACGACTCGCGGGTCATCCGATCGGGGTGTCCCGTGCTGTGGCCCAGCTCGTGCAACGCCGTCTGGTAGTAATGGTTCGCCGACGGAAACTGTCCCCGCTCCGGAAGAACAATCTCATCGTTGCCCAGGTGGTAATAGGCTTGATCTCCGGCACCGTGACAGATTTTGACTTGGCTCTCACCCAGAACCTCTGCTCGATGATCTGATCGGCGAAGCGGCGGTGGAATTCCTCGTCGTTCTCTCTGGCCTTGCTTTTTCTACCAGTCATGGGTGCAGGGGTCTTCCACGGCTTCCCGGATCTCCTCCTCGCCGCCCACCTCCTCGGAGAAGACGCCGTATTGCTGGGCGATCCAGGCCGGGACTTCCAGCGCCTCGTCCCCGTCCAGGATCTCCACCCGCATAATTTTTTCTTCATCCTGCATCGTGTTCCCTCCAGATCGGCTGGATGAGCCAGCGGTTCTCGGCGGCTTCGTAGCCTTTGACGAAAACCGCTTCTTCGGCGAATCGCCGCCCTTCGTGGCGCGTCATGTGGATCACCATGGCGATACCGTCCACCACGCCCCTACAGGTGACTTCCCACGGTAGCTCTCCGCTACCCTGCATGGCGCAACTGGCGATCCGGGACAAGGCGCTCTCGGCGTTGTTGGCGTGTACGGTCGTCAGCGATCCGCCGTGGCCGGTGTTGAGTGCTTGCAGCAGGTCCGCCGCCTCTCCGCCGCGAACCTCGCCCACCACGATGTGATCCGGGCGGTGTCGCAGCGCGTGGCGCACCAGGTCGCGGATCGTAACCGCTCCTTCCTGCAAACCGCGAGCCTCGAAGCGGACGCAATTCGACCGCTCGATGCGAAGCTCCAAGGTGTCCTCGATGGCAACTATCCGCTCGTCATCGGGCAGCAGTTCAATGAGGGCATTGAGCAACGTGGTCTTGCCCGATCCGGTTCCGCCTGAAACCAGGATGTTGCGCCGGGAGCGCAACACCCGCTCGGCTTCCGCCCGCACGTTTTTGGGGAGTGCGCCTTGCTTCACGAGATCATCCGCCGAGAACGCCCGCTTGCCAAAGCGCCGCACGGTGATAGCGACTTGAGGACTGGCGGGCGGAACGCAGATAGCAACCCGCGATCCGTCATCGAGCCGAGCATCGACAATGGGAGAGCTGGCCGGGTCCAGTCCCAAGGGACGGGCGATATGGATAGCGGCCCGTAACAGCGCCGCTTCGTCCAGGTCCGGCGCGGCGTGTGCGGCCAGCCGCCCGGCCCGCTCGACCCACACATTACCGGGGCCGTTAATCATGATCTCGCTGACTTCGGAATCTTCCAGGGCGCTCTCCAAACCCGGTAGAAACGGTTTTAGGTGTTCCAGTCCGCTTGCGGCGCTCATATTTGGCCCGCCTCCTTCGCTCTCCAATAGGAGTGTTCGGGTGGTAGATAGTGCGGTTTCAGGTAGACGCGGCGCGGCTCAAGCGACTGCGCCCCGTCATAGGGCAGACAGATCGCTTGACAGTTCCCCAGCAAGGCGAAGTCTCGCGGGTGAAACACGGCCTCGCGCTGCTCTCGGAATGATTTGGTCGCGCCCATGCTCCCGCCTCCGCCTCCGGCCCGTCCTGAGAGCGGGGAGACTTCCGAGCGCTTGGAGGTCTCGCTGATGGTGTAGGATTCCTTGATCTTCGCCACCTGGCCGCATAGCTCCGACGCAATCTTGGCGGATGCGTCATCACTCAGCGATAGGAAGATGCGAGTGCGGAGCGTCTGCAACAGTGAGCGCCACGCTTCCGAGCTTCCCAACACGGCCCGCAACGAGGAAATAGATTGTGTGGCGACAATCGGGATGCAGCGGCATTGCCGGGTCAGCGCAAAGGATTTTTCATCGCCCGATGGGTCGTCCTCGCCCACCGAAGCGAAGGCTTGATATTCGTCACAGATAAAGACGGCGGGCCGGAAGTACCGGCCTGGCGAGTGCTTCATCTCGGCGGGGCGCATGAGAAGCGCTTGTAGCCAAGCGTTCTTGAGCATCACGCCCACGGCGCGGGCCAGCGCCGGGTTGATACCAGCGGGCATATTCAAGGCCAGCACCTTGCCCTGCTCGATCAACTTAAAGAGCGGCGGTAGGTGCTGCGTGATCGGGGCTGTCTGTTTGGTATCCGGGGGAATGGCGGCGGCGGCTTGGTCGCTGTCAGTCTCAATGACGGCCTGCACCAGTTCCCACGGTGCGGGGTCCGGCGTGGTGCCGTCCGGCGCGGCCTCTGGCTCCGGCTCGGCTTCCGGCTCCGGTTGCGCCTCTGGCTCTGACTCCGCTTCCGGCTCCGGCTGCTTCGGCTCCTTCGCGTCCTTCTCCGCCTTGGCCCGTTTGATTGCGGCTTGCAGGATGATGGCTTGGGGATCGTCAGAGATATGCGGAGCGACGGGACAAAACACCTTCGCCACATCCGGCATATCGAACATGGCAAGGAACACCGAGACGCCCTCCACAATCGAAGACCTGATCTTGTTGTCTAGGGTTTGCCAGTCGTGGACAAACCAGCGCTTGACGGCCTCCACTCGCTCTCTGGTGTCTTCGCCGGGTCCGGGGTCCCAAACGATCTCATGCGGGATGTGGAGCTCGTCAAGTTTCTCTTTCATCGGGCGCGTGTAGACGGCTTGCACGTCATCTTTCGTGTCCAGCGCATCGACCCAGTTCCATTCGGCAAGGTTTATGTTTTGGGCTTGTAGCACGTGTTCCTTGATGAAAACGGTTCCTGTGTTCAGGTCGTCACTCAGCTTCTCGGCTTCCTCGATCTTGGCCGCGAATAGCTCCGGGTCGATGGCGCAGCGGTAGACCTGTTGCAACGTCACCCAGCGCTCCGGGAAAACCCGGTGAAGCTCGATGATCCAGCGGACCAGGTTGGTATAGGCTTGCTGCCAAAAGGGTTCCTTGCCCTTGCCGAATAGCTGATTGAGAAGGCTCGAAACGGTGTAGGCCAGCGAGTACGAATCGAGCCACCAAGCCGAGAGCGGATTCCATTGAGAGCGGGCGTCCATGCCAAGCTCGATGTAGTCTTGTCCACGGCCCGCCTCGACCAGGATTTGGCGGATGTCGTGACAGAAGTCTCCCTTGACTTCTAGCACCAGCGCCGCCGCCCGCTTCTGCTCATCGTCCGCTTGCCAGCCGAGAAGCTGGCGGGCAAACGGGTTCATGCAAGCCGAGGTTTTGCCTGATCCCACGGCTCCGAAGATCGCCACGCCGGTATACAGTCCGCGCTCCGGGATGGTGAGCCATGCGGGACTGAAAATCTCCCGCGCCTCGACCGGGTGATGGACCTCCCCGATGACGATGGCCGGGGCCTTTTGTTTGGGATCAAGCGGCCACGGCGGGAGCTTGGAGAAGGATGCGAAATCGCTCCGCCGCCCTTCCAGCCAAACCCTCCAAGTGGTGACGGAAATAAAGCCGGTCAGCATGACGACGGCGAAGGGCGTAACGTAGTACCAGACGACCAGAGCATCGAAGAAATTGGGGGTGTGGTATTCGACCAAAACAAGGATCGGATGTTCTTCGAGCGGCGGGAAGGGACGGTGTACAAAGCTCCACCCGGCCCACCCCACAGCGGCGAAAAAAAAGAGTAGCAGCGGCGGAAGCCCTACAACGAATTGCCCGGCGCGAAACACGACCCACCCCAACAGTAGGAAGCCTTGAAACACGCGAAACCCGGCCCACCCCAACAGCACGAAACCTTGAACGACTAGCCAGCCTGCAACGGCGAAAACCCGGATAGGGTTTTTCCAGTTCATGGGGCCAGCGGGCCGCTGCCAAAGCTCTGTCAAATACGGGCCGATCTCGCGCCATTTCATAGGTCCGTCTCGGTGCTTCCAGCGCCGCTCCTGGGGGGCTGTTCTGAGCCTTCCCGCAGGGATAAATGAGGACGAGAGCGACCCCATGGGGCCGTGATAGAGGTACGCCGCTCAGTACCGCTATCAGGGTCACATGACCCCCCTGTTTTGGGGGGGGTCGCTCTCGTCCTCGCCCTACATGCGGCCCGTAGGACGCATGAGGGCGCTTTCAAATTGGCTAACCACAGGGGAATGAGAGAGATAAAGGAAAGCGGCTTTGCCGCATTTCTTGTCCGAATCCTGCCGTACCCCCCCCTCTGAGCGTGCGGCATGATACCAGCGGCCCCTAGCGGCATGAAAAACAACCTATTTCCCCTCTCTTTCAGCCGACTTCATCTCGATCTGCAAACCGCACGGCTCGCCATGTCGAATAGTCGTCAATCGAGACCCCTTCCGTGACCTTGGCTTCGGGGCGACGTTGAAGTTCGACAGACCGTCTCGCAGCTTTGGCGAATCCTCCGTACTGAGCTAGAAATTCCCGGTCCTTGCGGGTCATCGCTTCGTCTATCGCCTTGATCTCCTGCTTCGCCGTCAGCCCTTCATCGGGTGTCCCTGGCTCCGCCGCCGCCCATTTTTCAAGTACCCGTGACGTGCGGTCCAGGACGGTATTTTCAACGGCAATTCCGAGCACCCGAACCTGCCGCCCCTTCTTGCGGAGCGCATCCCAAAGCGGCCCATGTGCGGCTCCCCACGAGTACAACTCCCTATCCGTCTGGTGGCCCGGATCGACGTAGGCAAAGGTGACGGTTTCAGGGTCCACGGCAAGGGGCAGTTTGAGCGCAAAGTAGCGCTTCTGGTTGCCAGCCATACCGTAGTAAATCCGGCGCGGAATGAGCCGTTTCGACAAGCCGAGCTTTTCAAAAAACTCGACCTTCTCCGGCTCGGCGGGGAGCCAGTTCATACCCGGATGTTCCAGCACAAAATCGAGGGACAAAAGCCGCCGCATGACAACTGGCTTGCTGGCGTTTCGCCGGTGGCGGATATCCTCAACTCCCAACACCCGGTAGATCGGCTTGCTCGATATCCGGCACGTCTTCCCTCCGCCGTTCAAGATCGGCCACTCGCTCTCAACCGCCGCTCGGCGCTCCACCAACGACTTGACGAATCGGTGAGCGCGCTTGCTGTCCGTATCGAAGTAATGACAGAATTGCGACCGCGTGAAGATGCCGCTGTGAAGACACACCAGGGCGATCCATTCCGCGTCCTGGCCGGTCCAGCCGAGCGGTTCCAGCTTGCGATCTCTTCCCCGCAAGTGCTCGATCATCTACTGATCTCCAGTGACGGTAGCCCGGTCGCCTTGCAGGTAGTTGATGATGATTCCCATGGGGTTGGACACGATCAAGTCCGGGGGGATTTCTTCGAGGAACAGGAATTGAAGCGAGAGCGTCCAGCGCTCCCGGCTCACTTCTCTTGCCATCTCCATACGCACGAGGTCAAAATCGGCCGTGGCGCTGTGCGGCTGCTGAGGGTTGGGTTGAATCCTCAAGATGACGCGGGAGACTTGCAATTCGTCCCGCGCTCCGCCCGCCGCGAGAAGGGCGACATTTTGACTCTCGCTGCGAAACGAGGCATTGGCAAGCTCGGTGCTGAGGAACCGCAAGCTGCGGGACCAGTTCTCTGCAACCGTGGCCCGCCGCCGCGAGTAGAAGTCGTAGATAAAGCGGTTGAGGAAATATTTGGTGGTGGGGTCCAGCGGGTCCGCCTGGGCCTCCATCGCTTCGTAGGACACGGCCTCGGCCCGCCCAACTTCATCAACCCTCACGACGATGGGTCGCGGGGGTTCGACCGAGACGATGCGGAAGACGACGAGGATGAGCAACAGCACTCCGATAGCCAGCCCACCGGAGATCACCCGTAGATGACGGTTGGTGTGGATGGCCTCGCCCCATATCTCGGCGTACTCGGCTCCGGCGTCTTTGATTTTGGGCTTCTTCATTTCATGCCTCCCGCGCCCACCTTCGCCGCCGCCGCCGTGCCTCCGCCGGCTACCGCCATTCCCGCTGTCGTCGCCATTCCCATCAAGCCGCTCCCGCCTGCTCCGCCTCCGGTGACGAGCATCGAAGCGAGTTCCCCACACTTGAGGCTTGCCAGCATTCCGGCGGTAAAGAAAGGCACAACCGTGAGCATCCACATACCCACTTCCATGAAGCTGTTGACATTCAGGTTGGCGGTTCCCATGCTCGTGATGAAAGCGATTCCGACGGCGCTGAACACGCGCAACACTGCTCCGGCAATCACGGCGTAGAGCGAATAGGTAATCATCGCCCGGAACCAGCCCCAGAACAGGAATGACAGCGGATCGAACACCAGAAACGGAATGAAGATCGGACCCAGAATGATGAGGATGGCAAGGGCGATCTGCGCCCAGATCACTTGAGCGTAGGTGACAGCGGACAACAGCAGCATCATAAGGGCCATGAAGATCACAATCACAAACCCTGTAATCGCCGTCATCGAGGCTTGAAGCCCGATGGTAAAGACACTCATGATGTCGCCCGACTCAATAGCCGCGTCTTGTGCCTTTGAAAGCGCCCCAAAAAGCTTTGTGAGTTCTACTTGGACCGACGAAACAGAGTCGTCAACGAGGAGGTCATTAAGCCAGTTGCCGCCCGCCGCGATCATGTGTGGGAAGGTGAAAGCCATACCCGGAATGTTGTTCGTGTAGAACTGCAACATCACCCATGGAATCCAAATCCCAATGATGACGCGCACCACTTCCCACGGCTGCAAGCCGCCGCCAAAGGCGATCTTCAGCCCGCTCAACACCACGACGATGACGGCGAGCATCCCGAACATTTGATTGCCCAAGGTGAATATCTCCGCGCCCGCTGCCGCCGTGAGTGAGTCCAGGGCGGTATCGAGGAACGATTTGAAGTTCCTCATGTCTTCGGGCGTAAGATCGGTCGGGATGCCGGGATCGAGTTGGATTTGCATTGACTACCACGGATTATTGACCGGGAATAGGAAAGAGCATCCCTTCTCGCATCGTTTGCCGCTTGGCAACGATCCCGGCGATGTGCGCGTCGTAGACAAGCTGGCCTTGCTGGTTCAAGGCAACCCGGTCAGTGAGCGCTCCGCGCCGGTTGATCTCGGCTTCGTAAGCCTCCGCCGCCTCCTTCGCCGCGTAATATGCCATCAACTGAGCCATGGCAGCGGTGAGGTTGCCTTGCGTCACCGTTCCGGCGATTTGCGATTGGGCTAACGCGGTGTTGGATACGTTGGTGTTGTTCTGCAAGCCCTTATACGACTCAACGGCGTCCTTCGCCGCGATCATCAGATTCGAGGCCGTGTCGCTCATGGTGTGACTAAGCACCAGGCGCTTTTCGCCTTCTTCCCGCGCCGCGAGAAAGCCACGCGAAGCCCGCGCCGCGATCTCCGGGGGAGTGTTCTGAAAGAGGTTGAGAATGTCCGTCTCCGACACGGTATCGGCGGCGGTGAGCCGCTGTGACCAGGATTCGCGGAAGCTCTTGCCGCTGTCGCCCATGTGCTCGACGTTGGATGCAATGTCCTGGGCGATGCCGGTAAAGTCGTTCTTCCAGGACAAGCCGATTCCGATAAACTGCGTCGGTGCGGATGCCAATTCGGTGAACGGATCGGTCAGCGCTCCCACGGCTCCAAGCGCTTGCTCTTTGAGGTGCTGCGCCTGATCTATCATCTCGGTGAGTTGTCCATCGAAGGTGATTTTCGCCATGGTGTCTTTGTAGATTTGGACGCCCTGATTGACGATCATTTGCGCCCGTTGGATACCCGCCAGGATTGAGCCAAGGATGGCATAAGCGGGCGTGGTGCTCAGGACGATAAAGAGTGGGATAAGAAATACTGCGGTCAAGATTCGGTGTTTCATTTTTCATTCTCCTTTTGTTTTTGTGGGCCGGGGAACCAGCACGTCTGATGTGAGCCAAACGCGGAGCCGGTGTCCGGCGCGAATAGTGATGGTGGGCATACGATTCAAGAAACGATCCAGGATGCGCGTAGCGGCCTGGCCGAGTCCCTGCCCCGCCCCGGACCTCATCGCTTGCGCTCCGCCTTCGTAGGGATTGCCCCCTGCCGCCGTGAGGCCGCTGAGGACGCCTACCGCTCCGACTGCGGCAAACATGGAAAAGTAATGTCGGTCCACTTGATCTTTCAAGGCTCCCTCGCCAATCTGATTGAGGCCGCGAAATTGGAGCGAAACCCAACGCCCGTCAGGGTAGATCAAGCGGTGAAAACCTACGGCCAGTCGTGATTGATCCTGGTTTCCCACGGCCTGAGCCGTACCGATAACCCGCGCCCCTCGCGGAACCAAGACGTGTAGCCGGTCCGCCGAGTAGAAGGGCAGGGAAACCACGGCCAGCACCGGGCCGGGAAAGTCGCCGGAAAGCTGTGTTACCAGCGCCGCTTCTAAAAATGAGCCTTCATGGATACGCTCCCAACCGGGCGGGTCTTTCGCTGTCTCGACCCGCGCCGGAGAAGAGTAGTCCTGCGCCGTTGCGCTGCCCGCAGTCGCGGCGGGAATAAGCGGGGCCGCTTGCGGCGTGGTGGGCGTACCGCGGAGTGCCGCGATAAAGTCTTGATCCGCCTGGGCCTCCGCCTCAATCTGATCTTCAAGCCCGCTGGTGACTGTCCCAATGGTGTCCAGGGCGGTTTGCAGCGCCGCCGCGCCTTCGGCTTTGGCGGTTGCAATAGGATCGTTGACGATGCGCTCCGCGACGCTTCCGCCGCCTCGGTCCAGTTTGCGGTAGGTCTGTGCAATGGGCGAACTGCGAAGCGAACGGCTCCGGCGCTCGACGGCTTCCAGGCGCAAGCGCTCGCGGAGATCCCATTCTTCCTCGGTGTAGGGTTGTCCGGTGTCGGGACTCGGCCCGGCAAGCAGCGCCGCTTCGTGGGCGGTGACTTGGCCCGCCGCCACTCCTGCGGTATTGGCTTGCTGCTGTTGCCGCGCCCGCAATGCTCGATCCGCCGCCGCCCGCTTGGTGTCGGCCCTCATGGTTTCCTCGTCCACCCGCGCTGTCATCTGATCGGTATAGCTGCGTGGGGGGGTTGTGGTCGCCTGGGTTACTTCGGCAAGCTGCTCTGGCACCCCGCTACCCGTCAGAATCCAGTAGGTTAGGAAGATGAGCACCCCAACAGTGATAGCTCCCACACCCCATTGAGTGACGACGCCACCGGGCAGCGATCCTGCGGGTTTTTTGTAGAGTCGTTTCCACTCGATCACGGCTCGATCTCCGGCACGGTGAAGCGCCACCGTGCTTTCTGTTTGCCGATTTGCAACCAGCCGTCACCCAAAACGTGACGGGCGATATATAGCCCGTCCTCGCCAAGATCGTAGGCCACGAGCGAAGGCTTACCGTCCTTGTGTTCGTAGAGCGCGGGCGACTCCTGGGCGTTGGAGCGCACGTAGGTAAACTGCCCGTCATGCCACATTCCCTCGACTAGAAAGGGCCATTTGATGGCCTTGTCATCGAGCCGGTAGGGGAACTTGAGTCGGGTAGGATATTGCGCCTGGAACGCTTCGCTCTCGCCCGCCGCCTCCGCCGCCGCGTCCGCAATGCGGCTGTCCGCTTCGACCTGCGCTGCTCTGGCCGTTTCGATTGCCGTCTCCGCCATTTGCTGATAGGCGGCCACACGCCCGCGAGCGACGAAAGCCGGTTCATGTTTGCCCGGCGAGATTCGCCGATCGGCCTGGGCTTCTTGGTCGATGCGGACGACAAGATGAGGTTGTCCCTTGCTTTGCTCGGTGACGAGAAATGAGTAGATGCGCCCGGATTCGCAGACGAGCGCCACGTTGGTAGTGACGCCCTCGGCAATGGGCTTGAGAAACGCGAGATTGGCGGCTCCGGTCAGGTGCCAGTATTCGGAATCTCCGACCACAAAATCTAGTACGTTTTCCGTGGCGGGAAGCACGATAACGGTGGTGTGGCGGGTCTTGGCGCGGATTCTGACGATCTGATCTTGCCCGCCGACGCGGTGAATAACCGCGCCGTCCGCCTCGGCTTCGATGATTTCTCGCTGCGGGTCGCTCTCCTGAGCGTCCAGCGGAATAGTGAGCGCCACGAGCGCCGCCGTGACGAGTGTAAGGATTTTCAACATGAGCTACCTCCTGGATAGGTGTTCAATGGCCTCGATGAGGCCGTACTTGCGGACTGCCTCGGCCCGCTTGTGAGCATCAACCGGCGACGAGGTGTAAAGCCAGTAGCTCGCCGGATCAACTTCGAGCCGCAAGATACCCGCTGCATCGGTGCGGCGTAGATAAAGCTCGCGCTTGGGTATCAAGCCTCGAATGGTGTTGACTTCGGAAGGGTTGAGCCGGAAGGTGTCAGCGGCTTTCTCCGGCAACTCCGGGTTGGCTAGAAACAGCTTGGTCGGCATGGATTCAAGCAAGGCTTCCGCCCCTGCGGTTCCGGTCACGTCCACGGCGCTTTGCGTGGCGATAATCAGCGCGGCGTTCTTCTTGCGCCATGTCTTCGCGGCTTCCGCGAGATAAGAAAGTACCGCCGGGTCTTGGAGGTAACGCCATGCTTCATCGACCACCATGAGCTTTACCCTGGCCGTCTCGTCGGGGTTCTCCAAAGACAGCCGCAACCGTTCCAGAAGGTAGAACAGCGCCGCTTCGCACAAGTCCTCATGCTCCGCCGCGCCCGCCATGTCGATTACCTGCCAGTCCTCGAAGTTGAGGTCTTCCCCGTCCGCCGCGTTATCGAAGTATCGACCCCACGCGCCGGTGCCGTGCCAGCGCCCCATAGCGGGCCACATCTTGGAGGGAAGCGAACGGACCAGCACTCCAAGGGTCCGCCGTTGGGGTGCGAAGGCATAGATATCTCTTGCTTATACGGTTGTTTCAGCAAGCCCCAAGATGTAGGGTAGGGCGTGGCCCGGCCGCCGTTTCCGAAGAGTCTGCGTCAGTTTCAGGTGGAGTTTGCGACCGAGGAGGCTTGCCAGAAGTACCTGGCTGCTTGTCGTTGGCCCGACGGGTTCCTTTGTCCTCAGTGTGGGCATCGGCAGGCCTACATTCTCGAGCAGAAACTACGGTGGCAGTGCGCGGCGTGTCGACACCAGGTCTCGTTGACGTCGGGAACGGTGCTCCACAATACGAAGACCCCGCTGACGGTTTGGTTTTGGGCTGCGTACCTGATGACAACTGATAAGCGAGGTGTGTCGGCGCTGCTACTGCAGCGTCAGCTCGGCCTGTCGCGCTACGAAACCGCCTGGATGATGTTGCACAAACTGCGACGGGCCATGGTGAACGCAGCTCGCGAGCCCTTGCACGGAGAAGTAGAGGTCGATGACACCTGGATTGGCGGCCCGCAAGCAGGTTTGCGAGGCAGCCGGCAACTGAAGGGGCGCCGTGCGGCCCTTGTGATGGTCGCTGTTGAGAAACGCGGGAAGCGCTCCGGGCGCGTTCGCATGTCCGTTATTCCAGACTTCAAGAAGGTGACGATCGACAGGTTTCTTGCCCAGAACGTTGTTCCCGGCTCGACCATCTACACAGACGGTCTGAAGACCTTTACCGCCCTCGAAGAGGCCGGCTACAAACACGTCTCTCGTCCGCAACCTCACCGGACTGACTTGCGGAAAGGCGCCAAGTCGGTGGTGCCGCTGGCGGATCGTGCCATTGGCAACCTGCAGCAATGGCTGACCGGAACGTACCACGGCGTGAGCCGCGCTCAGCTTCAGGTTTACCTCGATGAGTTCGTGTTTCGACACAACCGCCGCAAGACCCCAATGGCAGCCTTCCAAACCCTCCTTGGTCTCGGAACTCAACACGCTCCTACGCCTTACGCCCACATCCGCCGCGCGCGTGACCTGGACAAGACGCGATGACCTCCACCCCAACATCTTGGGGCTTGCTGAAACAACCGTATAAGCAGGAGATATCTTCGACGCGGGCGCGAATCTCGCTAGGGTCTTCCCCGCTGAGTGTCCAGCCGCCGATTCGCAACAGCCGCGCAATCCACCCGGCAAGGAATCCGAAGGTGCGCTCCCCTGCCGGAAGGGAGAAGGGGCGCAATCGAAACCCGCCGCCCGCGTCACCTTCCGGCGATAGCTCCATGTAGCCTCCGCCTAGAAACTGGGTCAGCCAGCGGTAGGAGCCGCCTAGATCGAGAATGAGGATACGCGGATCGTATTGGAGCGCTTGAACCAGCAGAAAGTTGAGCGTGAAGGATTTGCCCGCGCCGGTCGCGCCAAGCACTAGCGTATGTCCCACGTCACCTTTGAACAGATCGTAGTAGTAGGGAGTTTTCCATTGGGTTTCAAGCACGGCCAGGGCCGCTTTCCTCAAGTGACCGCTGCGCGGTGTTCCCACCGGAGGACCGAAGATCGGAGCCATCGAAGCAACCGCGCCCGCCGATACAAACACGGATCGGACTTGCCGCCGTCGCGGTTGCGCGGGCATCCGCGAAAACCAGGCGGGAAGTTGCCCGTAACCCTCCCGTATCACCTTGGCGTCGTGGCTGGTGAAGATTCTGCGGATATCTCCGTCCAGGCTCTCGGTGAGGGATAGCGGGCCGTGGAGCGCCACGGTTAGGGCAAGATCGCCGTAGGCGATTCCGTCCGTCTCCAACTCGACCAGGGCATCGCCGAGGCGCTCCGATTCCGCCTCCGCCGCCGTATCGACCATGGCCGTAGCGGTGCCTTCTGTTTCTTGGACGGCGGCGGACATCGAGTAGCGCTTTGAGAAATAATGGCGCTGCGCTCCCCGGATTTTGCGGCGGGCCGCATCGAGGTTCTGCGGACGCCATTCGAGAGTCACCGTCATGGTTGCATCGAGCCGGTAAAGCGCTTGTAGAAGATTCGCCTTCGCCGCTCCGGGTGGCGAGAGAAGCGAGTAGAGAATGACTGGCTCCCCGTCCAGGCGCAGATTGCGCCGCTCCGCTTCGAGTTCGGAGACGGCCAGCCTCCAATTCATTCCGCTGCCGGTCGCGCCGTCCCAAAAGGAACCGGGCCGGTTGGTGAGTTCGTTCAAAACAAGCGAAGCCCGCGCCGCGTCAAGCACCCGTACCGGCGTGAGGTCATCGACCAGCGCTCGGCTTGCTTCGACCAGTTGCCGGAAGCTCCCCGCCGCCTCCGCGATAGAGGATTCAAGGTAGACCGACTCATGAGCGTTCCGACGCCGTGCCATCCAGTTTTTCGCGTAGGCCATCCACCACGGCCCGCCTGTCTTTTGAGTGGTCACGGCGGATAGGCCCGGATCATGCGCCCATGCGACATAGGCGCTAACGCTCTGTACTCTTTCTTCGAGGAACGCTCGCCGCTTGCGCCGTCCAAGGGCGGCAACGGTTGATCCCTTATCCTCGTCTTGATCCTCGAATTGGATGGGACGGCGAAGCAAATAGAAGTACAGCCGCGTCCGCGAATCGACTCCGCTCAACATCCGCTGCCAGCGGTCTACTACGCGGTCTAGTTGTTCGGGGGTTTGACCGTCCAGGACGCTAGGCGTGAGCCGCGCGATCGACATAAGCTCCCCGGCCCGCGTCAAGCAGGACCGGCCATCTTCAAGCCAGCCCCACCATGGCAGTTCCTCGGCCAGCGCTCCCGCCGCGTCAAAGTCCGCGAGTTCGTTGTTGATATTCACGCGCTATCTCCGAATGAGAATGATCCAGGGTGCCTTCGCCCATTTGCCGGGATCGTAGCGGGCGCGAAACTGCGCGGACGCCCGCAAGATTTCAAGCATGTTGGGGTCTTGCTTCCACGCCCAAAAGCCGACTGCGTAGAGCACCCCAAAGCTCAGCGCGCCCGCCATAAGGGAGTTGATGGCGTTCCACAGGGCAAGCCCCAATGTGGCGCTCAACAGGAACCAGCGGCGCTCAACGCCCATGATGGTGAGCGGTTTGGAAAGCGTCGGGTATCCGCGCCATGTTCTCCCGCGCTCCATCAAAAGAGCCAATCGAGGAAGTTGGCCGCGCCCATGGCCATTCCCAGGCCGAAGATGATTCCGGCCAGGGCCTTCTTGCTGCCGCCTTCACCGAAGGCGAACATCAGCCCGCCCACGACAACGGCAATCAAGCTCAGTCCTCGCGCAAGGGGTCCGGTGAAAGCGTCTTTCAACACTTCAATGGCGTTTAGCCATGGACTCGTGCCTTGCGCCATGAGGTCTCCCGCTGAAAGCGCGAAGATGCTTAGCAACAGGACGACGCGCCCGCCGTGACGCCTACAATATGTAGTACGGCTGTCAGCTGAGCGACCACTAGATGTAGTGGTCAAATGTCTGTGTTTCATGTCTCTCTCCTTGTGGTTCATCCGGGGAATTGCCCCCGGTCCTCTTGTCCTAACTTGTCGGCAAGCTCGGTGTGTCCTTTTCCTCCGCCGCGCCGAATGGAACGCTCCATAAGATCGACCTTCAGGCCAAGGTCCGCCAAGCCCATAGCGCGGGCGGAGCCGTAGATGACAGCCATGAGGGAGACTATGGCGGCTCCGCCATGCCACGCTAGGCTCATCCCATAATCGACGGCGATGATTTGAAAATGAGGTTCGACAAAAGCGAAGTGCTCTCCGCCAATCATTCCCGCGATGGCAATTATGATGACCGTGAAGCCAACACTGATTTTCCACGGCTGCACTAGCGAACCTCCTGGTTACAGTTCGATAGAACCTTTATCGCGCCCGCCGCTTCTGCCGCCGCCGCCGCCCTCGTCCTGGCCGAGGGACCGGGCGATCCGCGCCGCCGCCCGCCCGTTGCTGCCATGCACGGCAAACCCGGCTGCGGCTTTCGCGGCGATACTCTTGGCGCTGTAGTGCTCGGTCGCAACCTCGACGTTGACGCGCCCGCTACGGCCTTCAACGTCCAGGTACTCAAGCTGCGCGTCCGGGTACTCCACGCGGGAATCTTTGACGGCGAGACCTAGAGCCTCCGCCGCCTCCAATCGTGCGGCGTCCGCCGCTTCCTTCCCGCCTCGCGCTCTCGAGGACTCCGTAGCGCGGGCGATCTCGCGTTTGAGTTCGGCGTCAATCCGAACGCGCTTGATCATGGCTCCTTGTTCGAGTAGCTTCATCTGCTCGATCCTTGCGGCGCGAAATACGGCCACGTCATGTTGAAGCTCGCGGGGCTTCACAAGCCCGCTCCATGCCTTTTGTTGGGAATCATGCCCCTGATCGCGGGCTACGCGCTCGGCCCGCTCGACTCCGCGCTCGGTGAGCGTCAGCACTTTGTAGCTGCCGCCTTGCGGTCCCTCGGCGGTATGCTCCCGGACATGCCCGGAGCTAATCATCTGATCCACGGCCCGCCGCGCCGCGTAGGGGTGTCCCTCAAAGTGAGCGTCTACCACGTCGCGGTAGGCGACGTTGCGGTACATTCCCACGTCCGCTATCGCTTGATCCGTGCGGTGCTGAAAGGTTTGGCGCTTCGTCCTGCGGGGATCGTATTCGCGCCGGTGTCCATTGCGGTCCAGGCCCTCGCGCTCTTTCGTGTGGTTTCGGCGAGCTTCCCGCCGCTCGACGAATCGGGCGCGCTGATCGGAGTGGAACTGGCTGCTCTTGTAGTAGTCGCGGATTTCCTCGCTCTTGCGCCAAGCGTCGGTTTTTATCTGTTCGTCAGTTCGCCTGTCCTTCTTGGGGCGAGCTTGGGGCGCTGGCCGGGGGTCGCTGTCAAAGTCTCGCGGATCAAACACGGTAACTCCTTAACGGCTCGGCCCTACGTCGTGCTGTTGCGCTTGAGCGGGTTGTTTTTCCGGCGATTGCTTTGGCGTTTGGCTGATCTGCGGCCCGCGAGCATGAGAGTATTCCTGGGTTAACTGCGCCCGCGACTTTTCCTTGCTCGGCTTGGCAACCTCTCGGTCGATGGCGCGCTCCATAAGGTGATCGGTCATCTTCTGCGCGTCTCGCGCCGCTCTATGAATCTCATGCGGGTCTTTTTCAAGCACCTTCACCCAATTCTCGACATAGGCCGCGCCGCGCTGCGGGTCATGTCCCACGCCCACGCGCTCCCCGGTCATCATGGCGCTGATCTCGGCCCGCAATTCTTCGCGGGCGTATTCCGGCGATCCAAAGCCGTTGGCTAATCCCTCTTTGAGCGTTTCGCGGTTCATGCGATCCGGGTGGCCGGTTGCATGGCCGCACTCGTGAAGCGCCGTCTGGTAGTAGTCGTTGCGGGTGGGGAATTGGGACGGCTCCGGGAGCACTACCTTGTCCTCGGCCATCCGATAGTAGGCGCGATCTCCGGCGACGTGCTCGACGGTCGGCCCGCTGGCCGCGATCACTTTCTCGGCGTCTCGGTGAGCGTCCCATTCGGGCCGGACCTGGCCTTCTCGCGGCTTCAATTCCAGGCCCTCGGCTTGCTCCACGTTGAACACCGTGTACTGCTTACAGATGGGCTTCTCGCGTTTTTGTTCTTCGTAGATCGTCTTGCCTTCCTTGTTCTTCATCGTCTGCCCGTTCTCGTCCTTCGCGGCCCGCGAGTTGCGATCCGTGAAGAACAAGACCTGCGTCCCTTTCTCGCCCTTGCGAACCTGCCCGCCCGCTTCCCGAATCTGGTTGTAGGTGCCCCAACGGTTGTCGCCCCGTCCATCGCGGATGCCCCGGCTCATCAGGTAAAGGCTGTTGCCGCCGCTGTACTTCTTGCCGGTTGAGAAGTTTTCGGCGCTGATCTGTTCTCCCGGCTTCCAGGGCTTCTGCCACGGCGCAACTCCCGCCTTGATTTGGTCAATGATTTCGCCGGAGACTTTCTTCGCGTAGTCTTCCCCGCGCTGCCAAAAGGATTTCTTCGCCATAGCGCGCCTCCATTCCTAGTCGTGACGGTCGTAACGCGCCGCGTTGATCTCCGCCACGGTGCCCACGTCCTCGTTCATGGGCACTCCGATCCGCTCCGCCAGTTCCTGCGTCAGCTCGACCGCGAGTCCTCGATTCAGCGCCTCGTGAAATTCAGCCTCGGTTGTGGCTGTGGCGTACTTCTCGCCGTTCTCTTCCTTTTTTTGAATCACGGTTCCTCCCTCTCTTGGCTGTCAGCGCCCCTCACGAAGTAAGGATTTCCTTGCGGGTGCGGCCGCAGATGATACAAACGGGTTCAAATTCGGTGCGGTCGGCATATCGAGCCTCCCCGGAGACGCTTCCCGATCCGTTTTCAGAGGGGGAAGGCTCCGCTACCCCGATACTGCCCGAATCGAAGGCCGCGGGGGAAGTATGATCCGTCACGCGCCGGTGGCGGCGGTCCCGGTATTCCCGCTGGCGGTCGCGGTGATCGAGCCGTCCCTCCCGGCTTTGCTGGTGCCGCCGGTTGGCGGCCCGCCGTTGGCGCCGCCGCGCTTTCCGCCGGCAGCGGTCGCCGCAGTATTGGTGCCCCCGGTCACAATGACGACAGATCCAGAACACCACGCCACAGCCGGCCCCCCGGCAGAACCTCCGCCGCAGGGGCTCTTCGCCGGTCCCCATCCCCGCCCTTCCGGCGGGAGGGGACAACCACGACTCGGCATGGCAAGATCGACCCCATCCGCAGATGCCCTTTTTGCCCTCCGCAGCGCTGAACGCGACGATCGGCCAGGACTCGACAGCTGCGTGCGCGCCCTGAGGAAGGGCGACGTGCTCGTGGTCTGGAAACTCGGCCGGCCACGCTCACTTGGCGCGGGTCGCAGCAGATCGCGCCGCCCTCACCCGAGCTCGGCGAGCGACAGCACCAACCGCACCAGGTCCGCCTGTCGCGAGATGGAGTGCTTCTGGTAGATCCGCTGCAGGTGCCAGTAGATGGCGGCTTTTGTATGCCCCGTCGCCTCGGCCATGTCGCCGACGCTATTGCCTTCCGCCAACCAGATCGCCACCTGAGTCTCCGCTGGCGTCAGTTCCAGGGTCGTGGCCACCAGGTCGGGATTGATGCGATGCTGGCGCCCCGGCTCGACAATCAGCACCAGCGCGGCAACGTGCCGCGCTCCGTAGTCCGGTTGAGGGCCGCCCACCGGCTTGACGTGCAGCACGAACGGCGGCACCACGGACGAGCGGCGGAGCACCATCGACCCACTGACAGCGACCGCGCCAGAGGCCGGCAACGCGACGCCCACCAGCCGTTCGAGACGGACCTGGTCGGCCGGCGCGCGGGCGCGCAGCATCCCGTTCCGGTCCAACAACCCATCTCCGTGCCGCAGGATGCTCCGGGCGCGGTCGTTCGCCTCCAGGATCCGCCCGCGCCGGTCCAGTTCGAGGACGCCGATCCGCGGGTTGTCGAGCAGGGCGGTCACGGTCGAGCTCCGCGCCTCGGCGCGGACCAGCGCCTGCCGGACGCGGACGAACTGCTGGATATGGGGCAGCAGCCTGTGGACCATCGCGATCCGCGAAGACCCCCAGCCCTCCGAGTCGACGGGATCGTTCAGGCCCCAGCCGATGTGGGAGCCGTCCAGCCCGGGGAGACGGACGTTCAGGCTGTCCTGCATCGCGGCCCGGCGCAGCAGCTCGTTGTAGGTCGGTGAGGTCTTCAACTCCTCGGCCGTGTACAGGTCGTTGATGTGCACCAGGCGACTGACCGGCAGTTGCCGGAAGCGCGGGACCCGTTCGTCGATGGAATGGTAGTTTTCGAGGTACTCGCGCTCCAGGTCTTCGCGGCGCTGTCCCCGGGAGTAGAGCCCGACGAAGACAGCCCGGACGTCGTTCTTCGGGCCTTCAGCGACCATGAGGCCATTGCCTGTCAGGCCGCAGGCCTCGTCGATCAGGGCCGAGGTGGCCGGCCAGCGGGTCTCGTCGAGCATGGCGTCGTACAACGACGCCAGTATCCGCTCAAAGGCGTCCGGGTTCTTCATGACGATTTCCGGCTCTTCTCTGGACGACGCTCGGGGACGAACGGCACGGAAGTTCGCTCTCGGCGGCGACCGGCCTCGGACCCGGTTCCAGCCCTCGCTCGCCGCCCCGCCCGGCTGCGCGTCAGGTCGAGGATCCGGGTATCCGTACGCTGTTATTACTACATACGCGCAAGTATTTTTTCACTAGCAGAATTACTAGTGAATGATCGAAAAACCCCCAAAAGTATTTCTGTCCGATGATTGCCTCCACACCTACTTGAAAACTGCTAGTAAAGCGCCGAAAAACACCGCCGGCAGCGCCTTGACAGACCCAACCGACAAGGCATAGACAAAGGCAAACGAGGCGGTTTGACCGCGCCGGATCGACCGGGCCCAAGGGGCCCCAAGGACGTCTTCCGGTGGGAGCGGTGGTCGGTCCGGATAGACCATTTTTTCCGTGATGTGTGCGGCGGCGCGCGGTTACCTACCCGGAACGGCACCGAGGGAGAAAAAGTTATGAATACCTCGAAAAAGGCTTGACAAAAGCAATGCGGTCCGGTGACAGCATCATAAGAGCCGAGAGCCACGGTTCGGCCATGAGCGCGCCTCGGGCATCAAGGGGCGGCTCCTTCCAGTCTGATTCCCAACCCTCCGCCGCGCCCGCCGGGGCGCGGGGATCAACGGCGACCCGAGGGGCAGGCTGGAAGCGGAGGCTGATCACGACCATCGCCGTGATCGTCGCGTTGATCGGCGTGGCCGGACCGGCGGCGGCACAGGTCCTGGTGAGCAACATTGAGCAACCCAGTGTCGGGTCGGGCCCGACGGAGGAGTTGGCTGGGCAAAGCTACGCGATGCCGTTCACGACGGGGACCAACGCCAGCGGGTACATCCTGGATTCGATCTCCATCAAGTTCCAAAACGGGTCACGGGCCAAAGGTTTGCCGATCGGTGCCCCGGTGGGTGACCCGGTGTACGTGTACCTCCAAGAGGACGACGGAAGAGGTCGGCCCAATCACAGCACCCAAGTCGCCGTTCTGACGAAGGCTGGGACCAACTTCGCGATCCCTACGGTCGGGGTCAACAAGTACTTGACGGGGAGGGCGAACAATCACTGTTGTCCGAGGCCACGGCCTGTTCATCTGAACTCGGGCACCCAGTATTGGGTCTACATCTGGGCAGGGTCCTCGTGGTCTGCGGCAATACTGGACCACACCGGGGCGGCGGAAGACGCAGGCGGGGCGACAGGGTGGTCGATCGGAGACTCTGGCTTCATCCACCCGGACGGAACGACGGCCAGCGCCTACACCTCAACCGGAAGCGCAGCACAGATCAAGGTCGAGGGCCACGCCAACCCCGAGGTGCTGATCTCGATCAGCGACGCGACGGCGACCGAGGGCCCCGGCGTGACGATGGACTTCGTCGTCACGCTGAACAGGAAATCGAGTGGGACCGTAACCGTCGACTACCTCACGCTCTTCACCGTATCGGCAACACCCGGGGTGGACTACCAAAACGTAGCCGGAACCCTGACGTTCCGGCCCGGCGAGACCAGCAAGATCATCTCGGTCCCGATCATCGACGACAACGTGCCCGACAGCGGCGAGACATTCGGAATAACGCTGTTCAACGCTATCGGCGCGGACATCGACGACAGTCAAGGAACCGGCACCATCCTCAACACGGAGATACTGACCGGCGGACGAATGGGAACCGGCACCATCCTCAACACGGAGGTGCTGACCGGCAGCTTATTGAATCTCGCAAAATAAAGTGACACCTTTTTGGGGTACGTACGTCTTTGTATGTATGGGAAATACAAAAGGCGTACGGCGGGATTTCGAGGCCCTGGAGAAGCGCCGTTTCAAAGCGATCCGGTTGGTCGAGCAAGGCTGTAGTCAGTCCGAGACAGCGAGGCGATTGAAGGTCGCGCGGCAAAGCGTCAGCGAGTGGCTGCGACGATACCGGCGTGACGGCGAAGCCGGGTTGCGCCAGGCCGGCCGCGCCGGCCGTAAGCCGCTGTTGGACGCCGCGCAGCTCGAACGCCTCGAGGCGTTGCTGCTGGAAGGCCCCGAGGCGCACGGCTTCCCGACGCCGCTGTGGAGCTGTCCGCGGGTCGCTCGTCTGATCGGAGACGAGTTCGGCGTGCGCTATCACGAGGGCCATGTCTGGAAGATCCTGCGGGCGCTCGGTTGGAGCCCGCAACGGCCCGTCGGCAAAGCGCGGGAGCGCAACGAAGAGGCCATCCGCGGCTGGCAGCGCAAGACTTGGCCGGCCATTAAAAAAAAGCCCGCAAAGAAGAACGTACGATCGTCTTCATCGACGAAAGCGGATTGAGTCAGAAGCCGCATCGTTGCCGCACCTGGGCGCCGCGCGGCGAGACACCGGTGTTGGAGTTCAACTTCAACTGGGACAAGCTGTCGGTGTCGGCCGGGCTGACGTTGCGCAACTTTTACTTCCGGCTCTATCCCGGCGCGATCGGCGAGCTGGAGGTCATCGACTTCCTGAAGGCTTTGGTGCGCCACATCGACGGCCCACTGCTGATCGTCTGGGACCGGCTGCCGGCGCACCGCAGCCGCCTGGTGCGGGAGTTCATCCAGCTCTCCGAGGATCACATCGCAACGGAGTACTTGCCGCCCTATGCGCCGGAGTTGAACCCGGTGGAATACATTTGGGCGTACTGGAAGCAGCACGAGTTGCCCAACGTCTGCCCGAAGGACTACTGGGAACTCGACGAGCGCGCCCGCAAAGCGCTGCGGCGAATGCGCCGCAAACCGCGCTTGATTACCGCTTTCTGGAAACAGTCTTCTCTTTGTCTCGATTGACAGTATATTATGCGAGACTCAGTAGAGAACGTGCCAGCCGAGCACGACGGCAGCACGCCGTTCACCTTCGACGCCGTCTTCAACAGCGACATCGGAATCAGCTATGCGACGCTGCGCGACCACTCGTTCACGGTCACAAACGGCAAGGTCACCCGCGCCCGCCGCAACAACGGGCGGAACGACAGCTGGGAGATCACCGTCACGCCGTGGGGCAACGAGGCGCTCACGGTCACGCTTCCGGGCAACCGCGATTGCGGAACGACGGGCGCCGTCTGCACCCGCGAGGACACGCCGAGGGCGCTGAGCAACAGTCCATCGGCGACGGTCGCCGGGCCGCCGGGCGTGTCGACCGTGCCGGTGACGGCCAGCTTCGGGAACATGCCCGCCGAGCACAACGGCAGCACATTCACCTTCGATCTGAGCTTCAGCGAGAACGTCAAGGCGGGCTACGCCCGAATCCGCGACCACGCATTCAGCGTCAACGGCGCCAACATCAAGAATGCGCAACGGAAGACCCAGGGAAGTAACCAGAACTGGACGGTGACGGTCGACCCGACCGGCAACGGAGGGGTCAGCATCACGCTGCCGGAGACGACCAACTGCAACAACGCGGGTGCCATCTGCACGGATGACGGACGCAAGCTGAACCACTCGACATCGGCGACGATTCCGGGTCCGGCGGTGGCTCTGGACTTTGCGCATTTCGCCAAGGGAGCGACCATCATCTCCGAGATGGTGCTCGTGAACGCGGCCCCCCATCCGAGCCGTCCCGCTATTTATTTCTACGATCAGCAGGGCCATCTCATTGACCCCGAATCGGTAGTGGACTTGACGGGCGATCTGGAAGTCACCGAGGACGGTGGCCTGACGGTCTGGACGGAGATGGAGCCGCTGGAAGCGCTCACGATTTCGACCCATGGGCGGGGGGAGCCGGTGACGGGATCGGTGACGGTGCTCTCTGACGGTCCCATCGGCGGGATGCTCCGCTTTGACCACCCCGACTTCGGGGTGGCCGGGGTGGGAGCCAGCCCACCCCTCAGCGACGCCCTCTTCCCGGTCCGCCGCCAAGCGGGAGGAATCCGCACGGCGGCGGCCCTTCATAACCTGGAAGCGGAAGCGATGGGGGTGCGCTGCCGATTGATGAGCGGAGGCATCGTGCTCGAAGAAGTGGAGATTCATCTGGAGGCCAACGGGCAGGCGTCCTGGTTCATCGAAGATGCGTTCACCGCAACCGACACGTCGGACTTCGGTGGGTCGGTGCGCTGCACCGCGCCCGGCAATGGACGGTTCACCGCCGTGGCCCTGGAGATGGATGCCGCCAACCGCATCTTCACCACGCTGCCGGTGGTGCCGGTGGACCCGCCGGGAAGCGGAAACCAGCAGACGACTCTGGACTTTGCGCATTTCGCCAATGGGACCGGCATCACCTCCGAGATGGTCTTCCTGAATCCGTCCACCCAGCCGAGCCGTCCCGCTGTTTATTTCTACAACACCGAGGGCAACCCGATTGCCCCCGACTCGGTAGTGGATGTGACGGGCGATCTGGAGATCACCGAGGACGGCGCTCTGACCGTCCAGACCGAGATGGAGCCGCTGGGAGTGCTCACGATTTCGACCCACGGGCGAGGGGAGCTAGTGTCGGGATCGGTGCGGGTGGTCTCGGACGGTCCCATCGGCGGTCTGCTCCGCTTTGACCTCCCCGGCGTCGGCGCGGGCGTGGTGGGAGCCAGCCCGCCCCTCAGCGACGCCCTCTTCCCGGTGCGCCGCCAGGAGGGAGGAATCACCACGTGGGCCGCGATCCACAACCTGGAATCGAGTCCGGGGCTGCTGCGCTGCGACTTGATGCGGGAGGGCGTGCTGCTCGACGCCGTGAGTATCCCTCTGGAGGCCAACGGGCAGACGTCCTGGTTCATCGACCAGGCGTTCCCCGCCGCCGATACGTCCGACTTCGCGGGGTCGGTGCGCTGCGATGCGGTGGGGGAGGGGCTGTTCAGCGCCGTGGCCCTGGAAATGGACCCCAGCAACCGCATCTTCACCACGCTGCCGGTCGTGCCGGTCCCGCAGATGTCGTCTCAGGAATAGGCGCCGGCGGGCAGATGCGAATTCTCGGCACGCTTATTCGCACGCTTATTGTCGATGTGTTGAGCCGTTAGGCCGAGGGTTCGAATGGCGACGTCGCAACTACGCCTCGTCGAATGGCCGTCAGCCAGCGCCTTGGAGTAGACGCAATGAGTCGCCCCGTTGTGTGTATCGCCCTCGTGGTCGCCACCCTCACGGCCTGTGTTCAGACACAGGATGAACACAGCCCAGCCGCACAAGCCCTCGCCGACCTCCGCGCCAGCGCCGAGGCGGGCGACGCCAAGGCGCAGTTCATCCTCGGCGGCATGTATGTCACCGGCGTCGGCGTGCCGCAGGATACCGCCGAAGCGGTCGCGTGGTACCGCCGCGCCGCCGAGCAGGGCTACGCGCGCGCGCAGTACAACCTCGGGGTGATATACGACCAGGGCGTCGGCGTGCCGCAGGATACCGCCGAAGCGGTCGCGTGGTACCGCCGCGCCGCCGAGCAAGGCAACGCCCGCGCGCAGAACAACCTCGGGGCGATGTACGCCGAGGGCGTCGGCGTGCCGCAGGATGCCGCCGAAGCGGTCGCATGGTACCGCCGCGCCGCCGAGCAGGGCCAAGCCTCGGCACAGAGCAACCTCGGGGCGATGTACGACCAGGGCGTCGGCGTGCCGCAGGATGCCGCCGAAGCGGTCGCGTGGTACCGCCGCGCCGCCGAGCAGGGCGACGCCCGCGCGCAGTACAACCTTGGGGGCATGTACCGAAAGGGCCGAGGCGTGCCGCAGGATGCCGCCGGGGCCATCGCGTGGTACCGCCGCGCCGCTGAACAGGGCCACGCCCGCGCGCAGTACAACCTCGGGGGGATGTACAACCAGGGCCGAGGCGTACCGCAGGATGCCGCCGAGGCCCACATGTGGTTGACCATCGCCGCCTCTCGGTCAACCGGCGCGGAGCGTGAGCTAATCGTGACGGCGCGCGCCGCCGTCGCCGCGCGGATGACGCCGACAGACTTGCGCGAGGCGGAACGCCGCGCGCGGGCGTGGCACGCGGCGCACCAGGGCATGAGGAAACGTGCCGCGCCGCCCAGCGACACGGGACGCGAGGGTTTGATTATCGCTCTCGGGCCGAATTTTGCGGCGCATTTTGGGACTGCCAGAGCCGTAACGGCGCTGCTGAAGGCAGGTGCGAATTTGCACGCAGCCACTGAAGATAGTTGGACCCTGCTGCATTTTGCGGTGGGTGGCGCAGCTACGAGTGGCGAAGCCCTGACGGCACTGTTGGAAGCGGGCGCGGACTTGAACGCGCGGGATAAAAGCGGCTCAACCCCGCTGCATTCTGCACGGACTGTCAAAGCTGTGAAGGCGTTGCTGGAAGCGGGCGCGGACCCCGCCGCACGGGACAAAGATGGAAAACTGCCTCTCGACTACGCCGAAGACAACGAGCAACTCAAAAGAACCGATGTTTACTGGAAGCTCAAGCAAGTTCGGTTTCAGCGGTAGAGGTCATCGGTTCGACCCCGGCTGTGCCCACTTATGCGAGCTTCTTGCTCGAGGCGATTTCAGCTCAACCTTTCGATGCCGTCGATCACCGGAAGCGCTTTCTCAGCGACTTCAATGAACTTGTCGACGAAGTACGTCATGATCTTGCCGGTTTGCGCTTGGCCCTCCCGGTGCAAGTCAGGGACGAGTTGTCTCCAATCGCTCTTGTCCGCATTCACGTAGGAATACCATGGCCACCAATCCGATGACTTGCCGGCGGATTCGCGAAAAGCACACTTGAGTTTTTTGTCAAGACGCTGTTGCCGTTCGTGATCGTCAGGCGGCATCTCCTGTCTATTCATTGGAGCGCACACACCGATATACCAACCACAAGGTCCGTTGCGAGCATTATTTAGCTGAATGCAGGTCCGATCGATTTCTTGTTGTGTTGGATACTGGGTCCAGCTCTGCCTGTATAGGCTGAGGTGACTTTTGTACGGGCGCGCATCGTAATGGCAGAGGACGACGATGTCGTGGGCGAACGCCTTCAGCGTTTCCCGCTCCTTGACTGTCGCCTCGATGCGATTACGCAAGGCTTGGAGGAACGTCCAACCTACGCGATCTAGAACCTTGGGCCAGGATCCGAACACCGCCTGAGCGGTCTCCAGATGGTCCGGTTGAGACAATATGAATTCAGAAGCAGCATTCCTTTCGCTGTCGGATGTCATGGCTGGTTCTCCAAATCTCCGGTTGCAGAAGATCTCGAATTCGCGCAGGAACCCCCGCAGGCGGTCCGCTTCGCAGTTCCGTTGGCACTCCCCGATCCAGTCGGCGAACGAGTGCGGAATGCGGAAGGGATCTTTGTCGGTTCGTTCCTCGGAGCCTTCGCAGTACGGCATGATGGCAAAGCCGTTTCTCCATTTCTCAAGTTCCGCCTTTCGAATGCTCCATTCCGACGGGCGCTCGCCGTTAGGGGAGATGTATAAGAGAAGAAACCGTTCCGGGTATTTCCCATTGAGCCATGCGAGGTAGTCCTGAACCTGATTCTCCTGGTCGCCAGCGTACGGTTTGTTCTCAATGGCCAGACAGTAGCGCTGTTCATCGGCGCCGATCTCAACGAAGACGTCGAGACGCCGGCCGCATTGGATCACATGCTCGGGTTTGACGACAACTTGAACCCCCCGCGAGTCGATGGTGGGCCAACGTCGAGCGGTTCTCAATCCCTCCAAGCTCAGCAAACTCCGGAGAAATACCGTGCCCTGACCATGGCTTGCCTTCGGGTCGAGCAAATCGGCGATGATTCGGGAAAGCCCCAGTTCATCATTCCGCACGTAGTCGAAGACGTTGAATCGGGGCGCCAGCTCTCGGTCGAGCTCGGCCGCTCGGACTCGCGCCCTCTCCAATCGGGGAGTCAACTCGGCAAAGAACCGTTTCGTACTCCATTTGACATCCATTTGACTCTACAAGCACCCCCCAGCTTTCCCGAACCTCGCCGTCCTGGTTCGTCCAGTAAGACCGCTTCAAGGGGCCGGCGACGGAGATCATCTCGCCACTTTCGTGGCGCTCCAGCGATTCAGCTTGTGCTCCGAAGGCGATCAGGTTCAGCCACCACGGAGCTGGCTGACGGTCGTCAGTGAGGCGGTCTACATCCAAGGCCAGCGATGCTGTCACCATCAGCTTACTGTCCTTGGTCGTCCGCCGTACCGGGTCTTTTCCCAAACGGCCATAGCCAGCCAGCTGCGTCATGGTCTCCAGTCTCCCCTAAGCCGCAAAACCCGCCTCTGCACGGCGATTCTGGCCCCCAAAAGGCCCCTCCTCCTCTTAGGGTAGCGACCAGATTGGTGTTGAAATACAACATAAGAGCCGGCGGCGATCATCACCTTGGTCCGCAGGTCCTGCTAGCCGTCGAACTCGATGCCCTCTTTGATGGGGATGAAGCGGATCTGGCGAATGGACCAGCGTTTCCACGATTTGGATCACCTGCCAGCGGTAGGCGACGGTTTTCACGGCAGTGTCCAATAAAAGGCGAAACATGGTCTTTTTGCGGCCGTTAGAGACTATGGTATCCAGACCGTTGCATGGTCGGATGACGTAGAACAATACGTGCGTTATTATCGACACTTGGCCATGGTTCTTCCTTCTCGAAGCCAGTTGATCCGCGACTCGGCCCTGACTAAAACAGACCTGTTGGAGATCGCCACGTGTCGCGGGGAGCCGCAGCGTTTGGGCTTTGCGTATCAGCTCGGCTTTGTGCGGCTCTTCCAGCGTTTTCCGGTTCGGCAGCCGCTAGAGATCTGTGAGGAACTGCAGAGTTTCATCGCGCTGCAGACCGGCATTGATGCCGGCCAGTTGAGCGACTACGCATCCTGGCAGCAAACGGTCTCCAGACACCAGATCCGAATCAGAGAGTATCTCGGGCTGCGGACCTTTGACTCCGATCAAGCGCGAGGCTTGAAGCAATTCCTCTATGAAGAGTCGTGTCGGCTGGAGCAGACTGCCGCATTGCTAGGCCGAGCGCGGGAGCATCTCAAGCAAAGAAAGTACTCTGTTCCCTGCCGAGTCTGTGCTGACCCGGATCATCGGAGAACAGCGCAGGCCCGATCGAATGGGACAACGTCATCCTCTACGGCCAGTACGTGCTCAATCGCGCCCGTGTCCGCTAAGAACGGGTCCTTATGTTGTATTTCAATAGCAATCTCGGCGCTACCCTCAATGCGCACAGGCCATGGACAGTCTGCCGGGTCTGAAGTACTGGATTCGCAACGTCGCGCGCCACCCGAATTCGTTCTGGCTGCCGACGGCGACCGACAAGTTCTATCCCGAGTTCGTCGCGTTCCTGGACGATGGGCGATTGCTCGTCGTCGAGTACAAGGGTGCCCATATCGCTGACGGACCCGATACGGCGGAGAAACGGACCATCGGCAAGCTCCGGGAACGAAGGAGTGGCGGCAGGGGGATCTTCATCGTCACGGAGAAATCGATCGATGGACAGGATGTCCGCTCACACTTGGTCGAGAAGATCGGAGTAGGATAGTCAAGAGGGCGAATTCGTACGCTGTTTCGGGTTCGGCCAGCCCCCCGCCCAGTCCCGGCTTCGGCCGGCACGCTGCGACACTTCGCCAGCGACGCGGAGGGGGCGAGGATCTCTAGTAGAATGAATATACCTCATTGAGGGAGAAAAGGCCCACGCTTGATGATCATATCATTGGAAGGAAACTGGCGCTCGGGCAAAGCCTACGATGTTCATACGGTGTCGAGTGCGCATATTGGCATTGATGAATTTGGTCATGATCGATTTGAAACCACGCGCAGTGAAATGGGAGAGCTTTTATATCAGCTGAAATACAAGGGCGTCAAAACGGCTGTCGCGAAAATAGTTGCGTTGCTCGACGCGATAAAGGGGATTGAAAAGTGTGACTTCATCATTCCGATACCGCCCACGAAAAAAGGACGCCCATATCAGCCTGTCGAAATGATCGCCGTGGCACTCGGAGACAGGCGCGCCGTAAAGGTTCTGAAAGATTTCCTGGTAAATGATGGGAACGAAGAGTTGAAAGATATTACAGATCCTGTTGCCCGTGACGAGATGCTTCAGAAGGCTTTGAAACTTGCTGGAAACGGTAACGTAGCCGGCAAGAAGGTGCTTCTTGTCGATGACCTCTATCGTTCCGGTTCAACGCTACGGATTGCAACCGACCTGCTGTATCGTGAGGGCAAGGCCAAAGCTGTTGGCGTGTTAACAATGACCAAGACACGGAGCAACCGATGACGACCGTATTTTTATCCGGCTCCCGGAGACTGAGTCGCCTCAACGACTCCATCAGGAGTCGGCTCGACAATATGGTGGAAAACGAGCTGAGCATCATCGTAGGAGATGCAAACGGTGCCGATAAGGCCATGCAGAGCTATCTCGCAGAAAATTCGTATAGCGGCGTCACCGTGTTTTGCGCTGGTGAACATTGCCGCAACAATGTGGGCAATTGGCCTGCGAAGAATGTTGTGGTAGATTCCAAGCTGTCGGGCCGGGAGTTTTACGCACAAAAAGACAAGGAAATGGCGCGGTTAGCGGATTTAGGATTCGTTCTTTGGGATGGCAAAAGCGCCGGGTCTATTGCAAACATTCTAGAGCTTCTGAAGCTTGAAAAGAAGGTAGTGGTATATTTCGGCCCGGAAAGAAAGTTCTACAATGTAAACAGACTGGAAGCCATTAATGCGCTACTGGACAAATGCGATGCCAAAGCGTTTGACGTATTGGCAAAATCACTGCGCGGGATGCAGGACAGAAAGCAGGCCACCTTGGCTTTTTTCTAGCTCCTGGCACCCTGTCTAGCCCCCACGTAAACGAAGTCATGAACAGAACTGCGGAAGGGTGTCCAAGGGCAATGTCCGTCGGTGCTCGTTGCCGCCTCTAGGGTAGCGCCCATCGTTTAACGCCTCTCCACAGTTACCTCTCACCAACCCGGGAGCGCGTTTTAGAGAGCCTTCCGTCTTTTCTCCGCGTCTCTGCAAAAAAAACGAGGCCGCTGCAGAAGGATAACATGGCGTAGTAAAGGAGAAGAGGCTTTGCAGGCACTGGAGAGTCCGCCGCTACTGATCTCAATCCCATCCAGTGCGTATCCTGAAGGTGTTCCAAGCAACTCGACAACTCACTACCCCTCATGGGGATCAGGAACAATTCAAGGTCGAGGGCATTGCCTACGATCCCTACAACTCACTACCCCTCATGGGGATCAGGAACCTGCCACGACAGCCGTTTCATCGTGTTCAACCAGAACTCACTACCCCTCATGGGGATCAAGAACTTGCGGACATGGGTTTTCTTGATCGTATGCCCATCGAGCTCACTACCCCTCATGGGGATCAGGAACCTACTTGGACGGTGCGTAGCACACCCTTCTTATCAATCTCACTACCCCTCATGGGGATCAGGAACCTGGCAACCGATCTGCGAGAAGCGGTTCCCGTTCGACTCACTACCCCTCATGGGGATCAGGAACAAACAGCGACGCCACCGAGCGGCGCACCGAACATCGAGCTCACTACCCCTCATGGGGATCAGGAACTCGACCTTTCCCGATTATCAGGCCGCCCGCCACATCCGCAACCGACCCCCGTTTCGTGAGGTGCCCCCTCTTACTCTAAGAAAGTACGAGGTTCGGTTTGCGTGCTCGGATCCGTAGGAGACACCTCACCAAGATCGGCAAAGATCAGTCGTATTCTCTATGCACGTTGTTCGAGCCATTGCAGACGACGATCAACTGCGATCGCAGAATCCGTCTTGATCAATCGATCAATAATCTTTGAACTCTCATAAAAGCTTCCACTACTATTGGGACCGCAAACCAGCCAAAGAAGCCTCAGCGTCTCTCGTGGAAATCTTTCCGGTGCTTCCGAAGCCACGATGGAATAAAGACTGCCGTCCCCTTGAAATGGCGCGATATAGGGTTGCAGCTGCTCTAGTGCCGCAGGAAATTCGTTCCCTGCTCCAACCGCCAAAGCGATCCAGTTGGCGGTGAGAGACGGCTCGCGAAATTCACGTTCCTTGGGCCAAACCTTTTCAAAGAAAGGTTTGAATCTGAGGCTCCACTTGTTCTCAACAGCTTCGTCGTCACTTTGAAGCCAACCCGCTAGGACATCCAATGCCCCACTTCTAATGTCTGGGCGAGCTTCTCGCAGAATCATCGCACCGTCTGACGCTGTCAGACCCCACTGAACAGAGTGCTCCCCTCGAACCTCGGCCACCGCCGGTCGCAATACATGGGAAGCCACTCTTGCAGCCGCGTGGCCGCTCTGTTCGCTCTCAATGACGCCTTGCTGGACCGCCTCGCCGAGCAGCCGTGTTATTTCTGGTGACACGGCCTCGACGTCGAGCATCACGGCGCGCAGAGTCGCGCCCTCTCTGTCTGGAGCGCTGATGCGGGGCCCAAGAATATCGCTGACGCAATTCCGTTCGATGGAGAGCAGAAATGACGCGGTGTGAGTAAGAACTGCGCGGCCGAGTTGACCGGCCGGTCCCTCATGGCCCGCAATCCTGCGAACCAGTTGTCGTTGCACGTCGGTAGCGGCGCCGTCTTGCTGCCGCTTCGACTCCATCTCACGCAATAGAGCCTCGGTCAGCCTCCCCGCAACGGAGTTGATCGCCTCGTCGTACAAGTCGCTTGAGAGGTCGAGCGGTTGGTCGGGTTGCCCGGAAACGATTTCCCAAAGTCTCTCAAGCCAACCGTCAACATCTGCAATACGTTGCCGTGGTCCGAACCGGATCAAGTCGGACAAGCCCGAGACCATGGGCATTAGGATTTCGGAGTCGACTTTAGACAAATGCTCGAACGCCCGGATGGACAGATTGTCGCGGACTTCTTTGCTTGCTTCGCTGCCCGATGCCAGTCCATGGAAAAACTCATTCCATAGGGCTCCGTTTGCCGCTGTGATATCTGTCTTGCAGAGCGAATCGAAGGCTCCTTGCGAGTCGGATCGGCAGAACGCCGACCAGCCTTCTCGCAAATCGAAGTCGGGACTCTCGGAGAGTTCCCGGGCGACCCGAAGCCGATCATATTCCGGGGCCTCGATGATTGGTACAGGATTACCTTCAATACGGCGGAAGCCCGCGCTATATGTTCCAAAGAAATCCCGATCTTCCACCTTACGGTTGAGGTGGTCGCGCCGCACCTTGATCGCTGAAAGCTCTGCCGCGCCAATTTCGGACAGGACACCGGCGTCCTGCAACATGTTGAGGCGAAGCCACACCACTGTGTCTCGCGCGTGCGCTCGCCAGTCAGGCGTGCCGGGCTCAATCGTGTAGCGATCGTAGTAGGCATCGCTAGTTTGACGTATCCGCTCTTCAACCTGGCGCACCAACGCTGGAGATGCTGTTCTCGCTCGATCCTTCAGAAGCAACGCGATTTCACGGCGGATCGTCCAGAAATCGATATCGGAAGCGGACAACAAAGTCGACATCGCTTCGTCTGCGTCGAAGAGTCCGGCGTCTCGCATAGAATGGAGACAAAGACGCAGACCGATCCGCCCCGGCAGATTTGTCCAACCACGTACTACTCCTCGCGTATATTCCCGGTCCAAAGCCGTGGCCTGAGGCAAGGAGTCCGAGAGAGCCCGAACGAGAAAGATCACGCCTTCGTGGTGCTCGTTCTGAGCATCCTTTTCAACTGAGGGCACATCGAAGTCGTTGATGTCATGGTCTTCACCGATCAGATCGAGCTCGGCTTCCAGTTCGACTGCAGACCTCAGTTCCGCTGTTGCGAGTCCGAGAATATGTCTCGCGCGATCCGGCATCGCGCACAAGATATCAATCAGACTCTCGACGCCATACGGGTCGGCGATGGCCATCTTCGCCCGGACAATGTCACCAAACCGCCTAATTGGTTCACTCCCATTGTCCTCACGGACCTCGCGATGGCTTTGGCTCAGCACTAAGCTGGGCGCGAGCAAACTCACGGTCTTTCGTAAATCGCTATAAAGGACGGCACCACTCTCAAGCCGTTTCCGAGTCTCATAGAAAAGCCTGTTTTGGCGCACAAGGGGTTCAACGAGGCAAAAGAGGTGCCACGCGCGGGCCCAGGTTTCGTCCAGGCCTGCCGCGTACTGCAGCCGCAGTTGCCGCTCGATCTCCTCAGTGAAGGGCCGGCCTAGATGGCGTTGCCATTCGAATGCGCATCCAAGGCGGTCGCGGTCTTGGAAGTCCCTGGAGACCCAGACGGAAATCACCCATGCAGCGTCTTTGGTTGACCACAACCCTTCTTCCTGAAAGACCTTAAACCACTCGGGATCTGTAATAGCTTCGAGCACCTCGGGCCAGAGGTCGCGGTGGCCAGCGAAGAGCCAACTCAGCACTTTTCGGGAAATGGCGTCCGCCTCTGCGACCGGTCGCTCCAAAATCGCGCGCGCCCGTTTCTGCCGATAGTGCTTCGGGCGCTCGGCGACATCCGCCAACTCCACTAAATCGCGCCAAAGCGGCGAGTGGTCGTCCTTGCCAGTATCAGAGTTGATTTTGCAGTAGGGCAGCGGCTCCACGGCGAGAGTGCCCCAAGAGCGGGTGGCTTCCTCTGGATCCCGTTCGTATGCAGCCAACGCATACACCGGCTTGAGATCCGGGAAGCGCGCGCGATCCGCTTCAAGTACATTGAGGAAGTAGCGAACCGGCGCATCGCTCGCGCTGTAACCGACGAGCAGGATCGTCTTACATCGGGCCAGGTCGAAAAGAAAGCGCGATGCCCATCCCGAGCGCATATAGGCATCACCATAATCTGCACTCTTAATTACCAGCGGTGTCAGTTCGAGTCCGAGCGAGCCATCCGCTAGACGACCGTGAATGTGAATGATGCCCGAGAAAGACGGGCTTCCAGGTGCCGGCAGAGCCTGACCGGCGAAACTGATACCTCCCGGTGTTTCGTCCGGCATGACCTCACCTGCCGCCCTCTCCAGCAGCGTGTCGAAATTCGTGGTGACCACAGAGGTCCGGTTCTCGAGATCACGCGACAAGCGAACGATTGTGCGATGCTGGCTGAGATTTGGACGATCAGGCACCGCGAGCAGTTCTGAAACCGTCCGCGTCACCGCGTATGGGTCGGACAGTCGTCGGCTCAATGATCCTAAGACTTCCTCGAAGAGACCTTCCTTGAACGCGCTTTCCTCAGAATCCGTTCTTTCGACACCCAAGGCCTCATATGTGCTCTCGACCAAGTGCCTGAAATCCGGCATCTGCGGTGCACTTACCCCGGTACCACATAGGAACACCACGTCACCGGACAAGAGTGAATCGACAAAGGCGTTCGGGAATTCAGGGCCATCAGTGGAGAAACAAAGGGACACGTTCCATCTCCCGTACAGAGTTAGTGGTTGCGCCGGGACGGCGGTGGCGGCGAATCCGGTGGTACCGAAGGGCTTCATGCTGAACGGGAAACAGACCCTGACGATTGCGGTGGGCTAGCACCTCGGCTCTCGGCGCGATGTGTTTTACCGGGCCCGCTCCGGATCGTTTCTGGCCCAGATATCCCGATCCACCGGCTCACCTTCGCAGATCGCCTCAAGAACGCCCAACAGATGCTCTCGCGTGATATCGGAAGACATATACGATTGCCCGCCGGGATTGAACAGAATCTCGCCTTCCGGTTCCTTCAGACCCAGCCATCGGGCAACCCACTCGAATCGCTCGATATCCTCAGAGGCTTCCTTCCGGCCATCGGGTTCGTAGCGCGGGTTCATTTCAGGTGCGTATCCTCCGATATCGGATGCCGCCCGAAGGATCTTCTCCATGTCGAATCCGCCCCCGATTCGGACCGCCTCCACCACCCGCATGAACTCCGTTACGCAGAAGACCGGGAGCGCCCACCGTTCCATACCTTCGGCTAAGGTGACGAGCTGCGCCGCTGCGCTGTCATGCAACTCTGTTTCGCCCCGATGCGCGTAAATCAGGATGTTGGTATCGACGGCGATCATGCGCGGTCGATTACGTCATAAAGCGCGTCCCGGTCGGAGACATCGATTTTGGGAGGCCTTTCTCCGGTTAGCGTTGTTGCATGGATCGGGGCGGAGATGGAATTCGCCCTTTCCCAAGCGGTAGCGTCAGGCGATGCGTTCGAACACAGGCCGTCCGAGTGCGGTCATTGTGTTCAGAACTTTCTGGCCGACCGTGATTTCCGTGATCTGCCTGGAGAAGCTGCGGGATTTGAGCTTGGGGCCGATCACGCTCTTCCAACGGCCGATCTGCGTTTCTATCCGGCTGCGCTGGTTGTACCCTGTGGCCGCCTGCCAGGCCATACGGCCATTGCTGCGGATCTGGGCAATATGGCGATCCCGAACGGTTGGACCCCGCGCCGATTGCGGACGGATCACTGCGTTCTTTGGCGGCGGTATAACCACATCCAGGGTCTCCCCATACCGTTCCCTCAGCAGATCCCGTGTAGACGCCCCATCATAGGCGCCGTCAGCCAGAAAGCCCGTGACCGGGGCATCCAGTTGATCCAGAAGCCCGGGCAAGGTGGTGCTGTCTCCAGCGTCATCGTCAGTCAGATCGGCGCAAACAATCGCACCGCTGGCCAGGTCCAGTCCGAGGTGGAGTTTGCGCCAGCGGCGGCGTATTACCTTGATTTTATGCTTCTGTGCGAGCCATTCCCCCTCGCCGAAGATCTTGAGGCCGGTACTGTCCACCACCAGATGGATAGGCACAGATCCTGCTTGCCTCATCACCTGAGCGATGCTCACCCCGTTTGCGCGACGCGACAGCGTGGAGTAATCCGGTACCCGTATATCCAGCCCCATGAGCGTGCCGATGGATCCCATAAGTCCCTGCGTCTGCCGCAACGCAAGCCGATACGTCGTGCGCAGCGTCAGGCATGTCTCGATCGCCAAATCCGAGTATCTGCGCTGACCACCCCGTGACGTGCGGCGCGGCGCGCTCCACACACTTTGAGCCTCCTCACTGACCCAAATCGTCAGGTCACCCCGTTGGCGCAAGCTCTCGTTATATTCCGCCCAGTTGATCACCCGGTACTGCACCTTATCAAACTTGTGCCGTCGCGCTGCGTTGAACTTATGTGGCATTTGGACTATCCCCAGCGTTGAAAAAACCAATGATAAGACATTCTTCGGGATGATCCATGCAACAAGGTCCTGAAAAAGGGATCGAGCCACAAATCCGCGCAGAACCGTTCAGGTTCGTAGACACCGCCCTGAAAGACGCGGAAGGTTTTGACCTCTACATATTCGACGGCGCACCTCATTCCTCACACCTGAATTATGCACTGCGGGGTGCACCGGGGTGCACCTGAGGAGACCTGTGCCGCAAGGGACCATTGGGGGACCCCCGAAAACATGGGGTAAAAAGGTAGGCTGGCGAAGATTCCCGCTTCGCCAACCGACCCCAAGGAGGTCACCCAAATGGTTACCAAACGAAAACAGCATAGCTCCCCAAGGCCCGTCAAACAAGGCCGGGGCGCGAGGGCCTCGCGGCCCAATAAAATCGGGGCTTCCACGCCTTATCACTTCCGCGGCAAGAATCTGACTCCCTACGGCGGCTTGCTGCCCGTCGCCACCCTGCTCGAGAAACTCGACTTCCAAGCGCTGCTGGAAGAAACCATCACGACCAAACGAATCACCCGAGCCATGAGCCCCTACCAGTTTGTGCTGGCCCTCGTGCTCGGCCTCTATGTCGGCTTTGCGCGGCTCAACCAACTCCGCTTCATCGCTCGCGATCCCATCCTGACCGGCATCTTAAAAGTGACACGGCTGCCGCCGCAGTCCACGCTGTGGCGCTTTCTGGCCTCGCTGCACCTCAACGTGGCCCAGCAGATTCTTTCCATCCAGCGCCAGCTGCGAGAACGAGTCTGGGCCGCGGCCCACGTGAAATTGGAGACGGTGACGCTGGACACCGACACCACCGTGCACACGCTCTACGGCCGCCAGATGGGCGGGCGCAAGAGCTACAACCCCAAGAACAAGGGCAAGCGCAGCTACCAGCCGATACTGACCTTCCTGGCCGAGACGCGCGAGTACCTGATGGGCGGGTTGCGCGGCGGCGACCGGCCCACGGGCCAACAGATCGCCGCCCACCTGAAGAGCGCTTTCCGGGCTTTGCCGGCCGGCGTGAAGAAGATCTTGGCGCGGGCCGATGCCGGCTTTTATTGCTGGGAGGCGGTGGCGGCCTACGAGCAAGCGCGTTGTCAGTTCGTCATCGTGGCGCGCAAGACGCGGCGACTGGTCGAGCAGTTGCAGCAAGCCGAATGGAAGCCCTCGCCCCACAGCGACGCTGAAGCGGAGTGCGAATTCCTCTACCAGCCGGAGGGCTGGGCCCATGCTTGCCGCTTTGTCGCGCTGCGGTATGAGAAGGAGCCGGAAACCGACGAGGTCGAGCAATATCAGTTGTTCGCCACCAGCAGCTATACCTACCGCGTGTTTGTGACCAATCTCGCCGAGCCAATCGCGGCGGTGGTGTGGTTTTACAACCAGCGGGCCGGGGCCGAGAACCTCATCAAAGAAGCCAACAACGACGCCGGGCTGGCGGCCCATCCTTCGCGCCGCTTTGACATGAACCGCAATCACTTTCAGTTGGTCATGCTGGCCTACAACCTCAACTGCTGGCTGCTGCTGTTCCAACGCGAAGCCGACGCCACCCCGGAGAAGCTGCGGCACACCACCCTGGCGACGGCGCGGCTGCGCTTTCTGTTCCTGGCGGCCAAGATCTGGCGACACGCCGGACGAACGGGCGTCAGCTACAGCGATCAGTACCAGGAGAAGGGCCTGTTTGAGCGGCTGATGCGACGGCTGCGGGCGATGGCGCCGCCGGGATCGAGCTTCGCGCCGGTGGTGGAGGGTGCGCTGAGTTGAGGGGCGCTATGCATAAAATTTTATGCACTCGCCGCAACGTACTGGGAACACGCCGCTTGCCAGCTCGCTTTTGCCCGCCGGGATCGGGAGGCGGCTCAAACGGGGAGGGAAACCGCAGAAAAGACGACTTGCGACATTATTGAGTTGACACCACTGCCGCTACCGCCACAACTCCATCGCCGATGGCTACGCCGAATCTGTGCATAATTCAGGTCACAAGAAACGCGGCGGGCCTGTCAGGTCTCAGATATGGTGATCATCCCCACCAGCGAGGGCTTAGATGATCTGCAGCCCTCGGTGATCCTTGCCAACAATCTTTTGAAAGAAGGCAATGCGCCCGAAAAGATCGCTTTCGCCTTGTGCATCACCTCGGACTCCGCCCGCGAAATAGCCGGAGCAAGAGAATATCTCAGCCAAACACCTTACAAGGTGCTCGACGGTGCAATTCCGTTTCGCGCGGCATTCAAAACCGCAATGGATCAAGGCAAAGCGCTCACCGAAACATCGTTTCCGACACTTCGCAAAAAGGCCGATGCGATGGCGCAAAACATCATTGACGCGGTCGCTGCTTCGGCTGAAAGGGGGATCGCGTGATGACTGACCTAACGCAACTTAAAGTCAAAACAGCGGGAAGGGGCATACCCCCCGCGCCAGATGTAACCAATACAAATCTCAGGACTCCCCCACGGGAAAAGCCTGCCAAAAAAGGCAAAATTGAATTCTCCGTACCGGAATCGCTGCTGGATGAATTCGCTCAGGAAGCGGGCCGCCGCTTCGGATTTAAGAAAGGATCAAAATCTAATCTGTTTCTCGCGATGTGGGAAGAATATAAAACCAGGACATCCTGATAGCAGGTTATCATGTGTGCGGGATCGGTGCCTTCGTCGTGGGCGTCTTTGGATAGCATTTTCCAGGTTTCATGCGTCAGTCGAATCATACTGTGATTCTATAGTGGTCGGAATAGGTGCCAGTTACCCTTGTATGGCCGGTCTCCGTGAGATTGGCGTTCAACCCACAAATGAATCTCGGTTCCGGGTGCGAGTCGGCGGATTGCCTCAATGGCGGCGGGGCAGGCCGAGACGAACCATCCCTCGCCAAGGGACTCGAATCGTGGCGGCTCGATCCATATCCAGCCATCCTTCCAGTAAGTCGACTCAATCATTACGTTCCCTGCGGTATCGAGCCACTGAAAAGGGACGTTGGTCGATGGGTGCCAGCCAAGGGATCTGGCGAAGTGTGAATTGATCGCTGCCCACCGGTATACAGGCCCGACGAGTTGCTGTTCATCGTTCAGAACGATGAGCTGCTCGTCATTCTGACCCCGACCTTCCAGGTACATTTTGTACGTGAGCCCGAACGCTGAATTCAAAGCCCGTTTGTTTTCCTGGTCAAGCGAATCCGCCGTCAGGCCTCGATATCGTTCTTCATGTGGCCACTCCCATTCCGGCCGCACAAACCAAGTTCGCTCGCCGATGAGTGAATGGCCTTGAACTGAGTCTGGATAGTGACTCCATTCGCTGGCGCCTGCTCCTTGGAGCCAAGCTTTCTGGTCGTTCGCCGTAAAGTGCCATTGCATCGCCTGGAGTTCCGGTGGACGTTCGGTCGCTTGATGAACCTCGAGCTGAGGGTCGTAGATTGGATAGAAACTGTCATACAGGACCTCCGCACCTGGTGGAACCTGACCAGAAAGCGATCGTCTGCCAAAGACGCGCATGGCGGCTTCCCGACCGATGATCGCTGGAGGACTGAGCCAAAATCTTGCCAATAGCTGGCTCATCCAACGTTTCAGCCGTGTGTCGTTAGCCCACGGGTATTCTCTCTGTAGCGCCCAGTACATCTGATCGAATTCGGAGCGGAGTTCATTTTCGTCTAGTCCAGCATTTAGTAGGGATTGGATGAGCGATTGATAAAGATTCCAGGCAGTCGTTGTATACCCGCCAAGCACGAGTTCGGCTTCACGGCGAGGGATTGGATCACTCGCCAGTAGAATGACCGGTTGCGATGAGGCCTTTGTGATGTCTTCCCAACCCCAACCCTGCTCGTCGCAGATCCGTTTGGCGACGCTACGAACGGCGAGTGACTCCGAGTGGTTCAAGCCTTCGACGAATTTCCTCAAGTCCGCGATGTAGGGTGACCCGCTGGTTAAACCTGCGTGAACCGCGGCCACAATGTGTTCAAGTTGGAGTGGGTTCCACCAGGGTTGATCTGTTAGTAACGCTGTCAATCCCTTTTCGTTAGCCGATAGGTACTTTGCTAGCACACGTCTCGCCGCCACTGCAACATCGACGACTGGAAACGCAAGGAGTTCGGTTACGAACCGGGAAAGCGCCTGATCGGCTGACCAAGAAGGTGCCGAGCCAGTTAGTGATTCATACGGTTGTGCGTGTGGATTTGCTTCAAGTACCTGTTCTAAGTAGTCATTGACAGCTTCCAGAACGGCATCGCTAGGCCAATCAACTTCCAAGAGTTCCAGTGTGTCGCCGATATCGGAAAGCAAAAGCCAAGTCCAAAGCTTTCCAGCGCTGAGGTCCTTCGAAAACTGCTCCCGGGCACGGCCGACGCCTTCATCATGATCGACCTGCTTGAGCGCGCGAAAGACGATCGCCTTCTTCCCACCATCCAACCAGCGATGCCATGATCCCTCCCTCGCGTGGATGATGGCTTGCTCGATAACTGTCTTTGCAGAATTACGTTCGCCTGAGTGCAAGAGAACATCGGCCTTCCGCACCGACCGTTCAACCTCCCGGTAATCCGGTGGAGGAAACGTCGCGACAAGGTTTTCGAAATGTTGTTCGTCCTTGATATTCGCTTTCCTAATGGCATCCCACCAATCAAATTCAGTGTTGTCCCCCGGATTGGGATTCCATGTGTCTGGGCGATTCGGATCGCTAAGACGCCCGGCAATTTGATCAAGAGTCTCCACCTCTCCGGTAACCAGCCGATAGAGAACACTCTTTAGCGATGAATCGTCACGTCCTGGTTTCAAGCCTTCCGTCAGGGTGATCGATTCAAGGCCTTGTTTCCGAATCGCGTCCTCAAGCGCCCGCGCCACAGGTGCGCGATGAGACGGTAAAGCGTTGGTTCGTACATAGGACATCAACCGCTTGGCGACGTCTCTCTTCTGCTCACTCGGAAATGCCATCAATACAGCCGCGGCGGTCTCGGAGGTATCGTCAGGCGCGATCAATAAGTGAAGCTCCCCGTAGATCGCCGTTAGAAGTGCCCGATGTGCCCCTGCGTCAACGCCGCCGGCGATCAGCGCCTCAAGCACTTCCGATACCGTAAGTACGCTTCGATCTATATACTCCACAGCCAGCCGCCATGCCCTCGCGGGACTCAAACGAACGAGCAACCGAAGTAGCCTCGCAGCTCCATCCGACCCACCGGCCCCCCCCTGAAGCTCGACGACACGTGCGAATCGATCGAGAATTGCCAATCGATCCGGATCCGCTTGAGTGATCGATCGAGCCAGCCATTCGGCCACATGTGCCATGTGGTAGTCCTTGTGGCTGCCCGCCCCAGCGGAGACTTCGCTTGCTTTCCCTTTCCAGTTCTCCGACCCTGCTTGGTCGCCGACGCGATATAGAAACGCCGCGATCTCCAGGCATGCCTCTTGTCGCTGAGCGGGGTCATCGTCGGCAGCATCAGCTGTCGAGGAAAGCCCAAGCGTGACTGTCTGGTCCCGGGACATCAGGCCTTCTTCGTAGAACAGTTGCGCAAAGTGCCTGCGGTGATGCGGGGTGAATTGTGTCGCGGTTGGCCCGGAGGTCAGATCCATTACTACGTCACGCAAGACGCTGAGCCCGCCTGAGCCCATAGCTTTAGCCAGTTTCGAAACCTGCTCATATATTGTGTTCCGTGACGTCTGCAGAAAGAATTTGTAGTTTGGACCTACTGTGCTGAAGTGCACGGACCGGTTGTGGAAGAGCAGGAGCGATCGAAACAGCGAATGGCGGTCGTCTGGAACTTGACCCTTGGCTGCGAGCGCCCGAAGGTAACCAAGTCGCCTGGCTGTCTGTTCCACTCTGACGTAGGCTTCTTCATTCTTGTCTGGAGCCCCGGGGACCACTCCCTCTGGGACGCCGAGGAGTTCTTGCAGCCATCGCAACCGGATGGTGTATGTCACGTCCGAGAAACCCCAACTGTGCTCTCGGTGCAGCTCGAAGCGGATGTGGGACAGGCGGCCGATGATTTTGGTTGCCCCCGCTTGATCGCCATGACGGTTCAGGAACCAGGCATAAGCGAGATCGATATCGTCGTTTGTCTTGGACACCTCATAGGCCGCTCGAAGCGAGTCCATAGCCACCACCGAGGGCATTGATTCAGCTAGCTGAAACAGCGCAACAAAGCGCCAGGTTTCAGACCCTAACGCCTGGACGCATCGATGATGGCTTGGCATTCCTGTAAATCACAGCCTTCGACGAGCGCAGCGTCTAACGTTAAATAAGAGGCCCGCTCTCACCGCCACTAGGTCGCGGCAACGATGCGGACTTCTGAAGTCAATCCGCTTTCTCGGATGAAGACGATCGTACGCTCGAAACTTTGCGGGCTACGTTTTCCAATGGCTCTGGCCAAGTCTTGTCGCTGCCAGCCGCGGATGGCCTCTTCGGCGCTCCCGCGATTGTGCCGACGGGCTTCGTTGCGGGCTAAAGACCGAGCGCCCGCAGATGTGATCTTCCAGACATGGCCCTCGTGATAGCGCACGCCGAACTCGTCTCCGATCAGACGAGCGACCCGCGGACAGCTCCACAGCGGCGTCGGGAAGCCGTGCGCCTCGGGGCCTTCCAGCAGCAACGCCTCGAGGCGTTCGAGCTGCGCGGCGTCCAACAGCGGCTTACGGCGGCGCGGCCGGCCTGGCGCAACCCGGCTTCGCCGTCACGCCGGTATCGTCGCAGCCACTCGCTGACGCTTTGCCGCGCGACCTTGCAAATGTCTCGGACTGACTACAGCCTTGCTCGACCAACCGGATCGCTTTGAAACGGCGCTTCTCCAGGGCCTCGAAATCCCGCCGTACGCCTTTTGTATTTCCCATACATACAAAGACGTACGTACCCCAAAAAGGTGTCACTTTATTTTGCGAGATTCAATAGGTCGGGCTGGTAACGGTCGTGACCTGAAGTGAAGACAAGGCCTTGGATCTCTTGGATAATGACGCCGGGCCGCTCGAAACGAGCGGCTACGTTACTCCAAGCTCTGATGTCCTGAAGTTGGTCGTTGTCACTAGTCGCCTCGATCGGCTGACTCGCGTAGATATGTGAGATCGGCTTCGTTTGGCGATAAAGGGTACGAGCTTTATCCTTCAGATCTGAGCGATTCCGATGATGTGCGTGCCGCCACAAGGTGCCAGCGAATGTTAGGGCGACGCTCTCCTTGACTAGCAGTTGACCTTCGGAGCGAATCTGCGAAAGCGCTAACAGGGGATCGTCGAGATCCAACAGAGCATCAGCGAGCGTGTCTGCGTCAACCCGGGACGTTCTCTGGTCAAGCTCGTGGCTTAGAAGAAGTAGTCTGAGCGTATGGCCCCAGTTGTCTGTGGCGGAAGCGGCGGCAAGTCCGGCCAGCAAAATCGGATGGACATGGGCGTATGGCAGAAATCCGTGCATTGCCGACCGCAGCCAATCGGAGGAGAGCTGTGCGAGCACATCGGCATGCCTTTCGGCTCGCATTAGGTGAACAACCCGAGCACGCCCGACGGGGTCGATGCAAGAACGTCCCTTTGATCGATCCGCAAGGATGGAATGGAACTCCCGTTCATCCGTGACGGGATCGGTTCCAGGAAGCCGGCAACGCGTCTCCGATTTGAGAAAGGCGATCAGGCTGTCATGAATGAATCTCACTAAACCGTCCTCAACGCGAACGAAAGGCGCTAGCACTTGTTGATAGGTGTCCTCGACCGCTTCCTTCTCGGCCCACTGGGCAAGCCAGGCTGTTGGGAGCGTTGGCGCTGCCCTACTCAACAGTCCGAGAAGCTTTCTCCTCTGTCCGTCTTGAAGAGGTGTTGACAGCCGCTCACGATAATACTGGTCGATGTGGCCCGCGTAACTTCCAGCGAGTTCAATTGCCCTTGTCACGCTGGTGTCTTCAGTTCGTTCGAATAGTGATAGGAGGTATGTCAGTATCAGAGGGTTTCCGAGGGAGGCGTTGTGAAGGGCATCTCGCTCTTCGCCTGTCGTTGGCTTCCCGATCTGTGAGACAAGCGCGTGAACCTCTGGTCGGCTCAAGCCGGACACCTCGAGTCGCCTGCTGTCGTCTTCGACTCCTGATATAACCGATGCAGGAATCGCGCTTGGGAGAAATGCCTGCGGCTGACCGCTCAGGATGATCAGAAAACCTTCAGGGATATCGCTTGGACGCGGCAGTTCATTGAGCACTGGCGTCTGGAGGTTGATTTCGCGCATTACGTGGTCCAGGCCATCGATCAGTAAGATCGTTTTGTGGCCGTCTAGGACATAGCGTTTATTCGCACTCGACATGTGGAGCCGGAGCGCGTCTCTGCCTTGGGCGATATCAGCAATGCCGAGGCTGTGACGCGCCGAATCAAATCGGTCGAGACGCGCAACGATGTCTTGGAAGAACGTCAGCGCTTCAGCCCGGTCGCGATTGCCATCCGTGCTAGGTAAGAACGCGTAGTAGGGGACGAAAAGTGGATATGCGGAGTCGGTGAGAACATCCTGAACGAGCGTCGATTTTCCCACGCCGGCTGGGCCCATGATCGCGAGGTACCCTCCAGAAGTCGTATCAACCAGCGCCTTCAAGCGATCCGCCGCTGCCAGGTTCTTCTCGTACGGAATATCCGGTTCTGGGAAGCGCTGAATCAATCCGGAACGGCTCAAGTGCCGCCCAATTGCCGCTAGCAGGTAGTCTCGTTCGATGAAATCGCCGTTAGGATTGTTCGTGAGCCACGTAGCAATGGCCTTGTGAAGGCGGTCGAACTGCTCAAGATAGTGTTTCCAGTCAAGAGAGTCGGGTCTGGCACCGGGAGGCTCAGCCTGTCCGAAAGCCAGTTCGCAATGGGCCACGAAATCCGATAGTTCGGATCCCACCAAGCTCACGTGTTGGGAGATCTTCCGCCATGCTTCCCTAGTAGCGGCGGAATCGGCCGTATCAGAACCTGCTGTCCAGTGCTTCGCGACGAATTCCTCAACGCTGAAGGAAGAGATTAGTTGTGCATGGTGTTTTTCGATAGAAGACGGTCGGTTGGTATGAAGTCGTACAGTGATCGTGCGCCCGTTCCAGCGGCTTCGGAGACGGTTCCACCCGCTGGCAAGATCTTGAAGAAGCCCTGATGCACCGATGAGCTCGCCCCATGCAAAGCCATTCGGATTGTTGGCCCATTTGATTGAATTGCCCTCAACCGATTCTTTCCAAACGAGAACAAAGTCATCGACCCGACCAGCTTCAAGGTCCGCTAGGCGGACACCCTCGAATGCTGTACTGCCATCACGTAGATCCTTTCGCAGGAAGGTGAGGATTCGCTCTGTGGCGACTTTATCCTGGTACCCGTAACCCCACCGGGCTCGTCTCTCCCCCATAGCGGGTGCATCCGGTTCCCGAGACGCTTTCCCGGGGGCCGGTTTCGGGGCCGAAACCCCGACCGAAATCGTCCTGTTCCGCTGTCTCACAAAACTGCTTATCATACCGCCATCTATGGCAGTCAAAAAGAAGACAGTTCGACGCAGCCTAGACCTAACTGGAAATACGGAAGGAACCATGACCAAGTATTGGGCGTTGGCACGGGGCGGCGCATGGCGCAACCCGAAGCCGACCGGCGGCCCCTACGTCTGCGAGCAATGCCGCCTGGACGCCTGCGGTGGAAACGACGCAACCCTCATCATGCAGGCTGTCACAACAATCGAGCTGGCCCCCGCGGACGTGTGCGCCAACTGCGGGGCGCGGTTGTTGGAGGAACGGGAGGTCAAAGAGCGAGCATGACAACTCTCACTCGAAACTACCGGCTGAAGTCATGGCCGCGACTGCGCGCTCTGCCTTGGATAAGGCTCTCGATTCGACCCTCAACGCGGTTCCGCAGGTGCCCTGCCTTCCGCTTCTGCTCGGCCTCGGCGTGGATCAACGAATGAGCTCTGTTAAATCCCTCCCCAGCGCGTTGTAGGTGTTGGTCAAGTCGTTCTACGAGTTGATCAGAGCGTCGTAGGCGGCGGTCAATTTCGTGATGTGTGCGGTCATCTTTTGGTGGTCCTCGGCGAGTGCGGCCGTGACGTGGTTCGAAGCCGTCTAGGGCTTTCGCTCTAGCAGCCGCGAGACGGTGGCTGGATGGACCTTGAAGAGGCGTGCAGCGGCGGCCGCGGTCTTATCTCCTTCCGAAACCATCTTTCGAATCTCGGATTGCTGTTGCGGGGAGAGCTTGGGGCGGCGTCCCCCGACGCGGCCTTGCTGACGGGCGGCATCGACTCCGGCCTGAGTGCGTTCCCGCAGCATGGCGCGCTCGAACTCCGCGAAGGCCCCCACCATTTGCATCATCATCCGGCCGGCCGGAGTGGTCGTGTCGATCGCCTCGGTCAAGCTACGGAATCCCGCTCCGGCTTCCCCGAGCTGCTCCATGATCGTGAGCACGTCGCGCAGAGAGCGCGAGAGCCGATCCAGCTTCCAGACAACGACCACGTCACCGCTGCGAAGTTGATTGAGGAGCCGGAGGAATTGGGGCCGGTCCCAACGTCCACCGGAAGCCTTCTCGCGGAAGATGCGCTCGCACCCAGCCGCTTCGAGCGCGGCGACTTGAGCAGCGGTGTCCTGATGGTCGGTGGAAACGCGGGCGTAACCGATCAACATTGCACCTGAATTATGCACTGCGGCGTGGACCTGAGGAGGGCTGAGCCGCAAGGGACCATTGGGGGCCCCCGAAAACATGGGGTAAAAAGGTAGGCTGGCAAAGATCCCAGCTTCGCCAGCCAACCCCAAGGAGGCCACCCAAATGGTTACCAGACGAAAACAGCATAGCTCCCAAAGGCCCGTCCAACAAGGCCCAGCCGTGACGGCCTCGCGGCCCAATAAAATCGGGGCTTCGACGCCTTACCACTTCCGCGGCAAGAAGCCGACTCCCTACGGCGGCTTGCTGCCGGTGGTCGGGAGGGCGCTGATCTGAGAGCCTGGCTATGCGCTATGTATAAAATTTTATGCACTAGCCGTAACGCACTGAAAACACGTCACTTCCGAGCGAGGTTTTGACGACGCGGATTCTGGGCGGGAAGAGAAACTGGGGACGGAGAAGCCAAAAGACCAGTTGCCGAGCTACCACCTCACGACGACCGCCAACCCGCTACGAACGCAGCCACACTCGCAAAGTGAATCTGTGCATAATTCAGGTTGCATAAAGGTATCGCTAATCACATTGGTTTTGCAATACCGTTTCGCAACGCCTAAGCCCTTGAAAACACGTCCGGGGCCGGATCGTTGCAAAACCGTTCGTTTGTGCAACTTGCACTCGTCGACGAGGGACGCAAGAGCGTCATCTTGGACATCGCTGGATATCCACCCGGCGAACGCGTCAAGAACCAGATCGGGGCGCGCGAGGCTTTGCCCAAGCAGTACGGAGACGCGCCGGAGTACACCCTAGTTGTCGCGGGGGGTGACACGGACATCAAACCCGTGCCGGCAATCGAACTCGAGGCGCGGATTAGACGTGCGCACTCGCTGATCTGGGCCGGCGGACGCCGGGACATCCCCTTTCCCTTGTAAACAGCCACGTCTCCCGGATCGGCCCGCAGCCGTCCAGGGCGCGAAGCGGCGCAGCGAACCCTTGACGGCGAGGACCGATCTGCAATCATCCGTGGCGAGGGAAAGGGGGTTCAAGAAGACGAAACCGGGCGATCCTGAGATATAGAACGATAACAAACTTTATCGTGCCATGTAAAGACCTCCCCGCCCGTATCTCGGCTTTGAGGGCGCCGGCGCCGGCGACGGCCCGGCTCCTACCCCGCTACCTGGCCGGTCGCCGCCGCCGTCCGATCTTTGTGACCACAGCTCACTTCTTGCGTCCTACTAGGAGGGTGTTCGGGCGATCGCGCCAGATACATTCAGCATGAAATTTAGCTTCACGCATGGCAGTAAGTTCGTCGTCGAGTGAAAAGTAGGTGTCCTCCGCCGACCACTCGTCGAAGTGCTCATAGGCGCGCTGTTCATCGATGCCGCACGAAACCAGGTAGGCGGCCCATAGATGGTAGGACCGCTCGCGCGCCACCGGGTGTGCGCTGATGGTCACGTCGGCGTTCACGAATACACCGCCGAGGCGGAGCGCTCGGTAAATGCGTTCATATAGAGTGAGTTTGCGTTCCATGGTGAGAACGTGGTGCAGGGCCAAGGAAGTGGCCACGGCGTCACATTTGGGGAGGGGAGCATCGAACGAACACCGGCGGAAACGCGCGCGGGTTCCAAATCGCTTGAGCCGGATGCGCGCTTGGGCCAGCATCTCCGGATCTATGTCGATAGCTTCAACGGAACCGACGCGTTCATGTTCCAGCATCGCTTCGGCCAAGGCGCCCGTTCCTGCGCCGAGGTCAATCACCAGGGTTGGGCGGGCACCGGCGATTTCTTTTGCGGCCCTGGTCAATCCTTCTTCGTAGCCTGGGATGAACTTGCGAATGGTATCGTCGTAGGCATCAATCTCAAGGCTAAGATGGCTGCGGACGGAGTGGCTCATAAGTTGATCGTAGGTGGTACTTTAGCTTTGGACAGCGCCTCTTCCAATACCCGGAGCTGGCCCTCGACGCTATTTGCGGGGTAGGTGTCATCTTCCTGCTTCAGGCCGATCATTTCCGACCAAGCCTCCCGGAAAGCATCGCGATGTTTGGACCACCATGCGACCAGAGCCGATAGCCGATCAAAGTCATGAAGGCTCCGGCGCAAAGTGGTGGCAGGTTGAGGTTCATCCCTTACAGGCTCAAACGCCGCAACCGTGAAAGCAGGCAACGCGGTCTCCTGCTGCGTGACCCTGATGTTGTTACGCCTCGCAAGCCCGAGTAGTACATCGCCAAATGGCGGTTCCTCGCAAAACCGTTCACGGATCGCGGCGCCATAGCTTGTCTTGGGTTCCATTGTGGCCAGGAGCCCTTGGTGCTGTTTCAGGCCTGCCCGGCAAGCGCTCTATCAAATCAGCTTCCAAGCCACGACACACATCATCCAACTTGCGCTCGGCCTCCACGGCATCTTTCCGCAGTTCGGCCAGTTGTACCGACAAAACCTGTTGCTCATCCGTCGAAAGAAGTGCCATGCAGAGCGGGCATTGGGCGGGTGACAGCGCCCCTCGGCTGCGGCTCAAGGCGTCCAGTATGGCCGAAAGGTTCCTTTCGGCGCGTCCGCCCCCTTTCCAATCCTCTTGGTTTCAACGGTTTGATGAAATTATCGCACTGGTGTGGGGCATCGAAGCCGGCTACCTCGGCCGCACGCGCCGTCAGATGGCGGCCCACGATGGGATTGCCGCCGAAAACACCGGCGCTCAAGACAGCGATCAAGGCCGAACGGGCGGCCTTTGATCTCAGGCGCTCACTTCAGCGGCTCGATGTGAAGGACTTTGAAACGATCAAACAGCGAGAGCCGTTGTCGCCCGAGGTTCGCCGAGGCGGGAAGGTAGTCGCCACAGAATCGCTACTGCGGCACGAGAATCGACAGAAGCTGTTTTCAACGCCGCGGAAGAATGTAATACTTATGTGACGGGCTGTTTATTTCTTAGGAGTTATCCATGTCCCAAAGAAGGCTTATTGTCATGACAGCGCTGCTGCTGGTCGGGGTTTGCGGAGTCGCGCACGCTCAGCAAACGGCTACCTTGCGCGGAGAGGTAACCGATGATTCCGGCTCAGTCATCCCAGGCGCGGAAATAACGGCGACCAACAACGCCACCGGAGCCGAGGTGACCGGTTCGACGGATGCCGCTGGCGCATACGAATTGACTCTGGAGTCCGGGATCTACACGATTACGGCCGATAATTCCGGCTTCGAGACTGGCATCGCCGATGACGTCGAACTGATTGCCGGCCAATCGGTCCTGCGAAACTTTATGCTCGAATTGGCCGCTGTCACCACGTCCGTCGTGGTCGTCGGCAGCCGCGCCGCGCCACGATCGGTGACCGAGTCCACCGTGCCCGTGGACGTCATCCGTGCCGAGGACCTCGCTAGACAGGGCAGCAGGGATTTGGTATCCCAGCTGCGGGCTGTCATCCCCTCCTTCAACATCAACACTCAGCCGATCAGCGATGCGGGGACCGTCGTCCGTCCGGCTAACTTGCGCAACCTGGCGCCCGACCACACGCTGGTCCTGGTCAACGGAAAGCGCCGCCACCGCTCGGCGGTCATCACTTGGCTGGGAAATGGCATCGCCGACGGCTCGCAGGGACCGGACATCTCCATCATTCCATCGATTGCCATTCGGCAGGTTGAGGTGCTGCGCGACGGCGCGGCGGCGCAATACGGCTCGGACGCCATCGCCGGAGTCATTAACTTCCAACTGAAGGACGATCCCTCGGGAGGCAGCCTGGAAGTTCAAACCGGGGGCTTCTTCGATGCCAATGCGGGGAACCCGGCGACGTGCGGGTCGGGCATCATCGGCGACATCAAGCACTCGTGTAACGGAATCGGCGGACGCGGCCGGACGTTTTCCGTAGCCGGCAACGTCGGGGTGCCGCTGGGAGCGAACGGTTTCGGCAACATCAGCATGGAGTACGGCACCGCCGAGCCGACCAACCGCGCCATCCAGCGCCAGGACGCGTCGGACATCATCAACGCGGGCAATACGAATCTGCGCGACACGGCGCAGGTTTGGGGATCGCCGAGAATCAACCACGACTTCAAGCTGTTCGCAAACTTCGGCCATCTGTTCGACGATCGTTATCAACTCTACGGTCACGGCAACTACGCGTCCCGCAAGGTGACCGGTGGCTTTTACTTCCGGAATCCACACACGCGGGGCGGGGTTTTTCGCGGTCCCGTGGTCGACGATCAAGATACGCTGCTCGTCGGCGACCGGGTCTGGGCCGATACCGCGCCCACCAGCAAGGATCCTCCTCCCGGACGGGAGCCGGGCGCCGGCGGCTGCCCCATCATCCCGATCGTCGACAACGTCCCCAACCCAGGCGCTCTCTCCGCAGTCGAGGCCGACCCGAACTGCTTCACCCTCCACAGCCGGTTTCCTGGAGGATTCACTCCGCAGTTCGGCGGGAATCTGATCGACCGCTCGCTGGTCGGCGGTCTGCGCGGGTTCGCCAGCAACGGCTTCACCTGGGACGCGAGCGCCAGCATCGGCACCAGCGAGATCGATCAGTTCATTTCCGATACGGTCAATGCGTCGCTCGGTTTCGACACGCCGACATCGTTCCGGCCCGGCGTCTATCAGCAGGAGGAAACCAATCTCAACTTCGACGTTACCTACCCCCTCAACGATCTCGTGCACTTGGCCGCCGGCGCGGAGTGGAGGAGGGAGGAGTTCACGATTGGCGCCGGCGATCAGCCGTCGTGGGAGATCGGTCCGTATGCCGCGCAGGGCTTCAGTTCCGGTTCGAACGGCTTCAACGGCTACCGGGCCGACACGACGGCGGGAGTCTGGGACCGCAGCAACATCGCCGTCTATGGCGACGTTGAGTTCACCGACCCGGGCCGGTGGACGCTCGGCACGGCCATCCGGTTCGAGAACTTCGACGACTTCGGCAAGACGGTCAACTACAAGGTCTCCGGGCGCCTCAAGCTGACCGACATGGCCGCGCTGCGCGGCGCCGTCAGCACCGGGTTTCGGGCGCCGACGCCGGGGCAACAGAACGCGTTCAACGTGACGACCGCCTTTATCGGCGGGCAACTGACCAACCAAGGTGTGGTTCCGGCTACCTCAGCCGTGGCCATGGCGCGGGGCGGAGGCCAGCTCCAACCGGAGACATCGCGTAACTACAGCGCGGGCGTCGTCGTCGAGAAGGGCCCGTTCACCTTCACCGCGGACTATTTCCGGGTCGACATCGACGACCGCGTCGCCCTGGCCCAGGAAATCACATTGTCGGAGAACGAGATCGAGACGTTGCTAGCGGAAGGGATTCCAGAAGCACGGAATTTCCCCGTGTTCCGGTTCTTCCTGAACGACTTTTCGACGACGACCCAGGGCATCGACCTGATCTCGACGCTGGTGAAGGGGCGTACGACGTTCAGTGCGATCTACAACTACACGGATACAGAGGTCAAGAACGTCGAATCTTCCGTGATCGACCAGTTCCGCATCACTACGCTGGAACGGGGGCTGCCGAACACGCGGTGGAGCTTCAACGTCAACCACGACGCCCGCCGATGGAATCTCATGGGCCGCTTGAACTACTTCGGTCAGTTCTGGGACAGCGAGGACGGACGGAACGCGTTTGACTTGGGCGTCGTATCCGAGTCGTGGCTGTACCCGTCCTATGCCGGCAAGGCGCTGCTCGATGTCGAGCTGGGCATCCCGTTCAGAGAAAACGTCACTCTGGCCATCGGCGGGGAGAACGTGCTGAATACTTACCCCGACGTGAACGAGAATGGCATCCTGACGGTCGGCAATTACTACAGCCAGTTCTCGCCCTTCGGGTTCAACGGCGCGAACTTCTACGTGCGGCTCAACTATAGCTGGGGCATGAGCCGCCCCGTCGCGGGGAAGGACGATCTATCGGAGAAAGAAGGCGGCGCAAAGATCGTCTTAGATCAAGCGGCGCCCCAACGCGATCCGGAACGGGTGCGCCAAGAGGTTGCCGAGAAGATCGCGGAGCTCGAAGTGCTGCACGATGAGTTGATCGGCCACCTGAAGGCGATCCAAGAGGCTCAGACCGGTCTGGGGGTAAAACGCTGGGCTGGAGACCAGGTAACAAGGGCGCAGATGGCGAAAGAGCGAGACATGGAGATATTGCGGACAAATTTTGCAAGAAGAGCCGCCGGTCAAGACGTCGAGCCGCTAGGAAGAAGCGCCGGATTGAAGCAGTCACTAGTCAAGGGTCAAATCGCCGATCTCCGCGGGAAGTATGCAACCCTTTTAAGCGCGGGAGGCGTGGCAGACAAGTGGGTGACCCAGCTCCTACGGCAAAGTGATGCGAAGGTGTTCAAGTCAAGAAGTCTTCAGACCAACGCCAGATGGCGATTTCAAGAGCTTCGTTCTGGCAGAAGAAATAGTTTCCAGTAGGCAACCAACTGTGCGGTAGTCGGTGTGACACCAACGTAGCCTCCCTTGCGCCACAATGCGACGCGGCGATCACTGAGGTCAAGGCCGAGATCAAAACTCAGACTTCCCGTATTGATGTTCTACAGCGAGTGATCCGGCCGCTGATCGTTCTGCCGGCTACGACTGTCTTCGGCCTGCATCGCAAGCGGAACCGCCTTCGACGCTCGCGACCGCCATCGCTTTGCTGCGTGTCGCACGGAATCCCTGCTGAACCAGCCATTGAACTGCGTCAACGATGGCTCTGTTTCGCACGAAGTTTGCATCCGGGTCCTTGCCTCGCGCTGTCGGCCGCAGCCCGCTGGCCCCATGAACTGGAAAAACCCAATCCTGATCTTGGCCGTGGTGGGGAAGTCTCGCTTGCTTCAGGGCTTCTTCTTGAATCCCCCTTTCCCTCGCCCTGAATGATTCCTAGATCGGTCCGCGCCGTCAAGGGTTCGCTTCGCCGCTTCGCGCCCTGGACTGCTGCGGGCCGATCTGAAGGGAGGCGCTACCCTAGGTACGCGGCGACTTCCAGCCGTACCGCGGTGTCAACCTGTCTACGTTTTTGCCCGAATCAGCCTAAGGCTCAAGAGCCCTCCCCTAGATCCACTGAGAGCGATGCCCGAATCCTTCGAAGACATCGTCGCGACCCTCAGTCGCCTTCAGTCGAAGGATCCTTCTTCGCCCGCGATCATACGCGAAATCGAACCCGTCGAGCCGGAGGATATTCCCGAACCCTTCCGCTCCCTGCTCGTGCATGAAAAGGACATGACGGGTACGCTGGCCGGGTATTGGGGCCTTCCGATCATACTCCGGCCCCTCACCGTCCGGCGCAAGGGAAACGTCCTGTACCGCCAAGTCGTGCTGACGGCGGGTCCTGACCGAATTCCTGTCGAGGCTGGTGCCATCAAGATCTACTTGGATCGCTTTCCGGCCGAAGCCTTGCCGGAGATTACGCGAAACCGAAAACCACTGGGCTCCATTCTGGTCGAGCACGGTATCTCCTATGTCTCCACTCCGCAAGGGTATTTCCAGACCACGGCGAGCCCCTTCCTGAAAGACGCGTTCGCTGACGCTCGCGAGCAGACTCTCTACGGCCGGTGCAACCGCTTGACCAATCCCGCCGACGATCCCTTAGCCGACGTCGTCGAGATCCTTCCCGCGATCCGACAGAGCTCACCGGGTGGAGTGGACCCCGAGAATGAGACAACTCGTTAAGCATCTTTTTACAGTGAATGGAGAGAGGTGCTATGAGGTTGTCCAGGCGAAAGTTTTCCGCCGAGTTCAAGTTACGGGCGCTGAGGCAGGTCGAGGCGGGAGCCTCGGTCGCCGCCGTGGCGCGGCGACATGAGATCCATCCGACGCTTTTGAGCAAGTGGCGGCAACAGCTGCGCCGCGACCCCGAGGGAGCCTTTCAGCGCGACCGCGAGCCCAATGACGAGCAGGTCCAGGTGAGCGAGCTGGAGCAGATGGTGGGCCGGCTCACGATGGAGAACGCCCTGTTAAAAAAGGCCTTGGCGCGGCTCGAGGAACAACAGCTTCCGAGCGCCGCGTCTTCAAAGACAAGATGATCACCTTGATCGAGCAACAACGGGAAACGGGAACGGCCTTGTCGTTGGCCGCGATGTGTCGTGTGTTGGAGGTCCCCCGCGCGGCCTACTACCGGGCTCGTCAACAGCCTGTGGGCGGCAACCAGACGGGGCTGCGGGATGCGATCCAGCGCATCGCCGTGGAGATGCCCGCCTACGGCTCGCGGCGCATCACCGCTCAGCTGCGCCGCCAGGGTTGGGTGATCAACCGCAAGCGCGTGCAGCGCATGATGCGTGAGGACAACCTGCTGTGTCTGCGGCGCAAGAAATTCATCCGCACGACCGATTCCGAGCACGGCTTGGCGGTTTATCCGAATCTCGTGCCGACGCTCGATATCAGCGGTCTAAACCAACTTTGGGTGGCCGACATCACCTACATTCGGCTGTTGCGGGAGTTCGTGTATCTGGCGGTGGTGTTGGACGCCTTCTCGCGGCGGGTGATCGGCTGGTCGCTGGGTCGCACCTTGGAGGCGGAGTTGGCGTTGGCCGCCTTACGGACGGCCTTGCGGACACGCGAGATCGGGCCGGGCTTGGTGCATCACTCCGACCGCGGCGTGCAGTACGCCTCGGGCGACTACACGAAGCTGCTCCCACAGCACGGCATTAGCATCAGCATGAGCCGCAAGGCCAATCCCTACGACAACGCCATGGCGGAATCGTTCATGAAGACCTTGAAATATGAAGAGGTCTATTTGTTCGAGTATGAAGATTTCGCCGAGGCGAAACGGCGCGTCGGGCAGTTTCTCGATCGCGTCTACAACGAGAAACGTTTGCACTCGGCGCTGGGGTATCTGCCGCCGGTCGAGTACGAGCAAAGCGTGCTCGAACAGGCCAGTCTCGCGGGAGTCGTGGGATGAGTTTTCCGAGGCATGAGGGAATCTTTCGATCCGATGGGCGGGGTTCGTGCCGGAGTGGGGCGCGAAGCGAGAGGCTCCACGCCCCGACCCATCGTCTCGATGAGTTCCCGACCGGCTATTCCTCGGCGGGTTGGTCTCCACCAGAGCCCGCCTCCGCTTCACCGGCCGAGCAGAAGTTTACAATGAAGGCCGCTCCCCAGCCAAGCCTTTTGCAGCGAATGGGGAAACCCTGCTTAGCAGGTTGTCTCACTACAGGGGTCCACCCCATCTATGCAGCACCGGACAGTGACTGTGGGCACAGTGTTCTGGCGCGATCCTTGCGTCGGCTCAAACCGTCAGCGGGGAAAGGCAAGCGGCCAATGGCAATTCGCACACCACGAGAGTTGGAGGACAAATCAGGGGTCCGAGTAGCAATGGAACGAAAACCTGGTGTTTTCGGAGATCATGCCGTTTCTGTGCGTGACAGCTCTAGCGGCGTGGATGCTTCCCACGCCTTGCGACCTTGTTGCATGGATCATCCCGAAGAATGTCTTATCATTGGTTTTTTCAACGCTGGGGATAGTCCAAATGCCACATAAGTTCAACGCAGCGCGACGGCACAAGTTTGATAAGGTGCAGTACCGGGTGATCAACTGGGCGGAATATAACGAGAGCTTGCGCCAACGGGGTGACCTGACGATTTGGGTCAGTGAGGAGGCTCAAAGTGTGTGGAGCGCGCCGCGCCGCACGTCACGGGGTGGTCAGCGCAGATACTCGGATTTGGCGATCGAGACATGCCTGACGCTGCGCACGACGTATCGGCTTGCGTTGCGGCAGACGCAGGGACTTATGGGATCCATCGGCACGCTCATGGGGCTGGATATACGGGTACCGGATTACTCCACGCTGTCGCGTCGCGCAAACGGGGTGAGCATCGCTCAGGTGATGAGGCAAGCAGGATCTGTGCCTATCCATCTGGTGGTGGACAGTACCGGCCTCAAGATCTTCGGCGAGGGGGAATGGCTCGCACAGAAGCATAAAATCAAGGTAATACGCCGCCGCTGGCGCAAACTCCACCTCGGACTGGACCTGGCCAGCGGTGCGATTGTTTGCGCCGATCTGACTGACGATGACGCTGGAGACAGCACCACCTTGCCCGGGCTTCTGGATCAACTGGATGCCCCGGTCACGGGCTTTCTGGCTGACGGCGCCTATGATGGGGCGTCTACACGGGATCTGCTGAGGGAACGGTATGGGGAGACCCTGGATGTGGTTATACCGCCGCCAAAGAACGCAGTGATCCGTCCGCAATCGGCGCGGGGTCCAACCGTTCGGGATCGCCATATTGCCCAGATCCGCAGCAATGGCCGTATGGCCTGGCAGGCGGCCACAGGGTACAACCAGCGCAGCCGGATAGAAACGCAGATCGGCCGTTGGAAGAGCGTGATCGGCCCCAAGCTCAAATCCCGCAGCTTCTCCAGGCAGATCACGGAAATCACGGTCGGCCAGAAAGTTCTGAACACAATGACCGCACTCGGACGGCCTGTGTTCGAACGCATCGCCTGACGCTACCGCTTGGGAAAGGGCGAATTCCATCTCCGCCCCGATCCATGCAACAACGCTGCTCCATGCACCGCTTGTGACCGCACGCTCGCGGAAGAGTTGGCGAGCTTCCTGGTCCCCGAACAGCGTTGTGGGCAGGGCGCTGAACGAGTCTTGAAGGACCCGTATTTTGGGTTGTGATTCGCCCGTTTCCTCCAGTAAGGTAACGACTCGGCCGGCCTCAGCGGTTGAGGCCGAGACGATAGCTCCAACAAGGTCGGCTTGTTCGGGAAGCTCCGCGCTATAGAAGCGGTTGACGATGAACTCACGGACGACGGTATTGGCAAAGAATTCGTCCAGGTATTCAGCGGCTTCGCGACGGCTATCGTCTTCGGCGTCAGGATCGAGAAGCACGAACATTAGATGCAGGGCTCGGTCCTGTGACCAGGACAACTCAAGCTCACCTACAACTTCTTCAGGAGAATCAACGTCAATCGCGCGAAGGTCAGTCGCTTCGCCCATCAGATAGGGGACATCGTCGGCCGAACACTGCACGGGGCCTGTCGCGTCAAGGGGCAGACACCAGACGCCGTCTTGCTTCCAATAGACCGCCTTCGCGGCCTGGCCTGACACAATCGCCTTCATGAAGCCATCTCGACCGAGATCTCAACTTTGTCTCGCTTCAGTTTCGCCCTAAGGGCCCTGAGAATCAAGCGGTCCTGTTTTCGTTTCGGCTGCTTAACGACCAGGTGCTCCACCGTCCGTCGATGCACCGGACCGTAGATGTGCACCTCTACGAAATCCTCTCCATGGTCTTTCCGCGATGATGAGAGAAGGATCCCAGGGTAGTCCGTAGGGTTTGTGCTGGCTCGCAAGTGTGAACCGAGCTTTGCAGCGGCGAGGCGGTGCCGGTCCTTCCACAACGCACGATTTCCGGGCGCCACGCTGTCGTCGAACGTCGCAAGTTGCTTGCGGCAGAAGTATAGACAGTTCTCTTCGAAAACACTCGCGCGATCTTCGATCAACTCGTCCCTCAGGGTTAAAGCACAATCGCCCCAGCTGGCGGCCCCACGGCCATCGAGGGACAGGACGGCGAAGTGAATGTACTGTTCGTAGTACGGAAACAGGACAACGTCAGCACGCCTCCTCAGGCGGTCCATTTCCGAATCTTCGGGTCGTCGGGCCCCTGCCTCAACCATCTGGTAGAAGGTAAGAAGCATCTTGTCGTCGGTGAACAACAGACCTTTCACTTCTGAAAGCGACCGACATATAACAGCCTTCGAAGACTCGAGAGCCGTCGTAAAGTTCTGGAAAACGGTCCCACAACCTGAAGTCCGGGCTGTTTGCTGAGCCGCCCGAAAGCGGTGAGCTAAAGCTCGACGCTCTTGGGGTTGACCGGCGGCTCTGACGTTCGGCGGCTCAAACGATTTGCGGCAAGCGCGACACTCTGCGTCCCAAGGACGAATGTCAAGGCCGCATTTCGGGCAGTTTCCGTGCATATCGAGGAATTCAGAGAGTGAAAAATTGTGACACTTTTGCGCCCCGCGCCCTTCAGAGCTCGAGTTCCTTCTCGGTTCGTCGGGCGAAAATCTTGTGGCAGTCCCCTGATTTTCGCCGCGAACACTTCCGCCACGGGCTGGGGGGGCAAAGCGCGGGTGTTTGTCGTTACGACGGGCTAGGAAAATCACGAGTGCTTGTCGCTACTGTCGCCTCGGACGAACGGGTGGTTAGGCCCGCGAGCTTTGCGCTTTGCCCAGCCGCTCGCCGATCGGAGTGAACTCGCGTTCATCCGGTCCCAGATAGACTTGGCGCGGGCGGGTGATGCGTTTTTCCGGGTCCGTCATGAGCTCTTCCCAGTGCGCCAGCCATCCGGCCGTTCGCGGAATGGCGAACAACACGGTGAACATCTCGGGCTGGAAGCCCATCGCTTCGTAGATGATTCCGGAGTAGAAATCGACGTTCGGGTAAAGGCGCCGCTTGACGAAGTAGTCGTCATCGAGCGCAATCTTTTCGAGCTCGATCGCCAGGTCGATCTTGGGGTTCTTGCCGGTGACCTCGAAGACTTCGTCGGCGATGCGCTTGATGATACGGGCGCGCGGATCGTAGTTTTTGTAGACGCGGTGACCGAAGCCCATCAGACGTCGCTCCCCGGCCTTCACCTGCTTGATGAAGTCGGAAATGTGATCGACCGAGCCGATCTCATCCAGCATTTGCAGCACGGCTTCATTCGCGCCGCCGTGCAAAGGGCCATAGAGCGCCCCCGCGGCGGCGGCGGTCGAAATATAGGGATCGGCGTCGGCGCTGGCGACGGTGCGCATGGTACTTGTCGAGCAGTTTTGCTCGTGGTCCGCGTGCAGGATGAACAGGACGTCGAGAGCCTTGGCGAGCACCGGGCTGGTCTTGTACTTGAGCTCCGTGCGCCGCCACAGCATGTTCATGAAATTCTCGGTGTAGCTGAGATCGTTATCCGGATAGGCATAAGGCAACCCCAAGCTGTGCCGATAGGCGTAGGCGGCCATGGTCGGCATCTTCCCAATGAGTCGCAATTGCTGCTGTCGGCGGTTCGACTTGCTTAGGATATTCTTCGCGTCGGGATAGAAAGTCGATAGTGCGGCCACGGTCGAGATCAGCGTGCCCATCGGGTGCGCGTCGTAGAGAAACCCGTCGACGAACTTCTTGATATTTTCGTGCACCATCATGTGGTGCTGGATCTCTTCGTTCCACTGCTCGAGTTCGTGCTGGGTCGGTAGGTCGCCGTGCAGCAGTAAATAGGCGACTTCGATATAGGTGCAATTCTCGGCCAGCTCCTCGATCGGGTAGCCGCGATAACGCAAGATTCCCTTATCGCCGTCGATAAACGTGATGCGGCTGGTGCAGGAAGCGGTATTGGTAAAGCCGGGGTCGTACCCCATCATCCCGAACTCTTCGGGATCTTCCTTGATCGGGCGCAGATCGAGGGCTCGAACGGTGCTGTTCTCGATCGGCAGTCGATAGGATTTCGACGTTCGGCTGTCGGTAATGTCGAGGGTCGGTGCGCTCAAAGAAACCTCCGCTGAGGAATGCTTGGACGAGAATTCTCAATACCGCGAAAAGATAGAGGATAGCAGAATTTCGGCGGCCATGACGTGATACGCTAGGCGGTGTAGGCGGTGGGGTACGACGCAAATGTGGGACGTGCCTGCCGCAATAGCAATAGAAAAAGAGGCCTGGACGGAAGTCCACGCTCAGCCCGGTTCACCGTCGGTTCACCGGGCTCGGGTTCGATTAAGCCCGGCCCTTCGAGGGCCGGTTCGAAGGCCTCCTCGTTCGGACGAGCCCTTTTCAACGGCCTTTTCCATGAAGGCTTGATCGGCGCTCGCGATGGTCATATTCTTTCACAGACCAGAGCGATCGGCCGCGCTTCCGGCCCCAAGGAGACAGGATATGGCGACGGCGAGCGACTCGATTTCCGCGGTCAGCGAGCAAGTTCTAGTCGAGGTCCACGACGGGGTTAAGCGCATTACCTTGAACGCGCCCGAGCGGATGAATGCCGTGGACCGGCCGATGGCCGAGCGCTTTCGCGATGCTGTGATCGAGAGTGCGAATGACGATTGCAAGGTCGTCGTGATTACCGGCGCCGGCGGTCACTTTTGCTCCGGGGCGGACGTCAGCGCCCTTGGCCGACCCGACGGCGGATTTGAGAACGCAATTGATTTCCTGGAAGAGGTTTCGAATCCTATCATTCTGAATATGCGGGAGATGGCCAAGCCGGTCATTGCGGCGATTCCGGGTGTGGCGGCGGGCATCGGGTGCAACATCGCGCTGGCCGCCGATATTCGCATCGCAAGCACGGAGGCGCGCTTTGGGCAAGTTTTCTCACGAATCGGCCTGATTCCCGATGGTGGCGGGACCTATCTTCTGCCGAGAATGATAGGCTATGCGCGCGCTTATGAGCTGATGGTGACGGGCGAAGTTTTCGGGGCCGAGAGAGCTCACGAGTTGGGTTTGGTCAACGAGGTTGTGGCTCCCGAGGAACTTGAGGCCACCGTTGACGCTTGGGCGGCTCGTCTCGCTCAGGGTCCGTCGCTCTCCTACGCAGGCATCAAGAGGGCCCTCAATTTCAGCGAAACACATTCATTGGCCGAGGCGCTCGATTACGAGGGCGTCGAGCAGAAGAAGCGCATCCTTTCCGAAGATTTCCGAGAAGGCACGCAAGCCTTTCTCGAAAAGAGAAAGCCGCGCTTCCAAGGCCGCTAGCGTTGCAGCGGCGAAGCGGCGGCAGGATTAGGACGCCCGCGGCGCGGAGAATCCACTCATGCTCAACTTCCGGTCTTTCGTCCCAGTAGCGGTTTTCGTAACCGTTGCGTTACCCCCCGTTTTGCGCGCCCAACTCGAGGGCGTGGTCGACCTTCACGTCCATTGCGCGCCTGACAGCCGGATGCGCAACGTCGACGCGATCGAGGTTGCCCGGTTGGCAAAGCGCCACGGCGTTCGCGCCCTGCTTTTGAAAAACCACTACACCCACACCGCCTCCCTCGCCTACATAGTCGGACAAGCCGTCCCCGGCATCGAGCTCTACGGCGGCATTGCCTTGAATCGCAGCGTCGGCGGCATCAACCCGGTTGCGGTCGAACACATGGACGCAACCACCGGCGGGTTGGGAAGAGTCGTCTGGATGCCGACGTTTGATTCGCAGCACTACACGCGGACCTTCGAGCCCAACCCCAATTTCGTCCCGATCAGCCGTGACGGCGCTCTGCTGCCCGAAGTAAAGGAAGTTCTCGCGCTGATGGCGCGCCGCAATTTGGCGCTCGCGACCGGTCACTCAAGTCCCGAGGAGTCAATCCTGCTGATTGAGGCGGGCAGGGAAGCGGGCATCGACCGCATCATCGTTACCCATCCGATGTTGCCGCCGGTCGGCATGTCGTTCGAGCTGCAAGAGAAGGCGGCGTCGATGGGCGCGTTCCTGGAATACCCGTTTAACGCCGTGCTCCCAGGGGGCGGCGTTGCATTCGAAGATCTTGTCGAAGCGCTCCGCGCCGTCGGCCCGGACCGCGCGATTCTGTCGAGCGATCTCGGCCAACCAATGAACCCGGTTCATACTGACGGGCTGATCAATTATTTCGAAAGACTCAAGCAGAGCGGTTTCACCCAGGGCGAGATCGACAGCATGGCCAAAGTCAACCCGGCGCGGTTTCTGGGTTTGCCGTTGCCGTGACCGACGATCGCCCGATTTACGTCAACCCCATCGGGAAATGATCGATCGCTGTGACTCCTTCCGGCGTTATGAGGTAATCGTGTTCCAGGCGAATACCTCCCTGCAGCGCTTCGGAATACAGGGCGGGCTCGCACGCTAACACTTCACGGTCCAGGAGAATTTCCTCGCTCCCGGGCGTCAGCCATGGCAACTCCCAGCCGCTTAGGCCGATGCCGTGACCGGCGTGGTGCCAAAACGACCCCTGAGCGGGTTCGAAGCCGTCGAGGTGATCGATGACCGTTTCGTAGATCTCTTTGGCAGGTACGCCGGGACGGATCGCTTTTCGCAGGATGTCGTGAGTTTCCATCACGTGTCCCCAAGCATCTTGTTGCAATTGCGTCGGACGGCCGACGACGAACGTTCGCGTGAAATCGCACACGTAGCCGTCGTGCGTCGCGCCGGTGTCGATGATGAACAGATCGCCGAACCGCAGACGTCGATGGGTCGGTGCTCCGACACCCTTGACGGCCCGCGCGCCGGAAGGGAAGCTGCCTCTGATCTCGACGGCTGTTTGTGCCTTTGCGACCAACGCTTCGCAGTAAATCGAGTAGAGCTTGTATTCGGTCACGCCGTCGTCAAGCTTCTCCTTAACGGCTTCCAGACCAGCCTCGGCTAATGCCACCGTGCGGCGGATGCATTCGACTTCGTCGGGGTCCTTCTGTCTACGCATACGATCGATGACCGGGGTTAGATTCGCCGCCGGTTTGTGCGACCACTCGCTGAGGGTTTCCGTCGTCCATAGCTTCGCGGAGTCTCTTTCGAGGCCGAACCTCCCGCCGCCCGGCTGAAGCTTCACGGCGGCTTCCCTTACGTGTTCGGAGACATCGTGATCCCAACTTGTGGGGCTGACGTCGGCTTCGATTCGGTGGTGTTGGTAGACCAACACCTCGTCTACGGCGGCTTCGGGCGCGTCCGGCGATTCGCCGAGCGATGCATGCGTCACAAAGACGGACTTGCCGGAAGAGTGGAGCAGGAAAGCGTGCGGGGTTTGGCTGTCGACCAGCGTGCCCGAAAAATAATACACCGTCTTGGGGTTCGTGATGACCGCGAGATCAAGCTGCCACTCTTCGAGCACCGCGAGCAGACGCTTCTGCCTTTGGCGGCAATTCTCCGGCTTCAGCATAAGGTCCGATTGTAGCAAGGGGTTTTGAGACGTCCCGACCGAGCCTCCCGGCGGCGGATCTCGTAGGAAGCGTCGGCTTCCCGTGATAGTCTGAAGCGGCTATCGGCTATGAGCGCACCCGTTCAGAACCAAGAAGCGGGGCCTGCCCCGGCCGTCTATCGCCTACGTTGGCGGGACAGCGTCCTCGGTGTTCAGTTCCTCTTCGTGGCGTTCGGCGCTCTGGTGCTGGTTCCTATCCTGACGGGACTCGATCCGAACGTAGCGCTGCTCACGGCCGGCGCCGGGACGCTGCTGTTTCAGCTCGTCACTGGCGGGCAAGTGCCCGTGTTTCTGGCATCGTCGTTTGCCTTCATCACTCCGATCATTTACGGCGTCGAGATGTGGGGCCTGCCTGCAACGCTCGGTGGTCTCGCGGCAGCCGGGTTAGTGTACACGGCGCTCAGCGTCGTCGTCAGGGTTGGCGGGAAAAGGTACGTGCGGCGAATCCTGCCGCCAGTCGTTGTCGGGCCGGTGATCATGGTGATCGGAATCATCCTCGCACCCGTGGCCGTCAACTTGGCGATGGGCAAGAGCGGCGATGGAACAGCGGAACTCGTACCGCACGGGACCGCGATTGGGGTTGCCGCGGTGTCACTGGCCGCCACAGTGTTGTGTTCGTTCTTTGGGCGCGGAATGCTGCGCCTATTGCCGATTCTTACCGGGATTGCGGTGGGTTCCGCCGTGTCCTTGCCGCTGGGCCTCGTCAACTTCGAAGCCGTCGCGGAGGCGCCTTGGTTTCGCGTGCCCGCGTTTGTGTTCCCTGAGTGGAATTGGCAAGCGGTGGTATTCATACTTCCCGTCGCTATCGCGCCCGCGATCGAGCACTTCGGCGATGTACTGGCCATCGGATCGTTGACCGGCCGTGACTATACCGAGAATCCCGGAATTCACCGAACCCTCTTGGGCGACGGACTTGCCACCAGCTTGGCTGCTTGTCTCGGCGGACCTCCCAACACGACTTACTCGGAGGTTACCGGCGCCGTAGCTCTTACTCGGGTTTACAATCCCGCCGTGATGACGTGGGCCGCGATCGCGGCTATCCTGTTGTCATTTGTGGGGAAAGTCGGCGGCATCCTGGGTACCATTCCCACGCCGGTGATGGGGGGCATTTTGGTGCTGCTGTTCGGCGCCATCACGGTCGTTGGGATCAACACATTGGTGAAGTCCGGACAGGATCTCATGGCTCCGCGCAATCTGGCGATTGTTGCGCTAATCTTGATTCCTGGAGTCGGCGGATTGAGTTTGGGTGTTGGTGAGTTCGCGCTGAAAGGGATCGGCGCGGCCGCAATCCTCGGTGTGGCGGCGAATCTTCTGTTGCCCCTTTCCCAATCGCCGGACGCCCAGAGTTGATTCTCCGACGGGCGGCGAGGATGAGAGGGACTAGAGATCCACCGAGCCTTATGGCGCGGCCTGCCGCGGTCGATTGAACTGGTTTCCAGTCGTGTTCTCGTTTCGGTACGCAAGAGCGAGCCAGGACTCCAAATGATTGGAAACAAATCCCTTGGCGAAGCACCTGCCCCGTCGGAAATCGAAACCCGCGGGGGCGTGACGGACTAATATAAGCTGTTGAGGGCGCTGATTCCACGGATGCTTCCGCGAGCTGCGCCCCCTTTTAGCGTTGGTGGAGATCTGCCGGCGAAACAGGAGTGAATCGGGAGAGAGAGAGATGGCTAATTCAAGCGAGACCGTTCGGCTTACGATGGCTCAGGCGCTGGTGAAATATCTTCAGGTCCAATACAGCGAGCGTGACGGCGCTAGGAAAAGGTTGATTCCGGGCATCTTCGGGATTTTCGGTCACGGGAATGTCTCGGCCCTGAGTCAGGCGCTGCACCAGTACGGGGATGACCTACCTTACTACCAACCGTGCAATGAGCAATCGATGGTCCACACCGCGTCGGGTTTTGCGAAGGCGAACCTGCGCCTTTCCACGCTCGCCTGCACGGCCTCGATTGGTCCCGGCTCCACGAATATGATCACAGGCGCGGCGACCGCGACGATCAACCGGCTGCCTGTGCTGCTTCTCCCGTCGGACTACTACGCCACGCGGCACCAGGGTCCCGTACTCCAGCAGCTCGAACATCCGGTATCCGGGGACCTCAGCGTCAACGACTGCTTTCGTCCGGTGAGCCGGTTTTTTGATCGCATCTCCCGACCCGAGCAGCTTTTGACGGCGCTTCCCGAGGCGATGCGCGTGCTCACCGATCCGGTGGATACCGGCGCGGTTGTTGTGGCCCTGCCGCAAGATGTCCAATCCCACGCCTACGACTACCCAGCCAATTTTTTCCACGAAAAGGCTTGGCCGGTGGAGCGGAGGATTCCCGATCCGCAAAGGATCACCGACGCTGTCTCCCTAATAAAGGATGCCCGGCGCCCTCTCCTTATTGCGGGCGGCGGTGTTCACTACTCGCAGGCCTGGCAAGAACTGCAAGATTTCTCCGAGGCCGTTGGAATTCCCGTCGGCGAAACCTTCGGCGGCAAGAGCGCCGTGAAGGAAGAGTCGCCGATGCTGTTGGGCGGCGTCGGGGTTTGCGGCACTCGCGCGGCGACGAAAATTGCGGTCGAAGCCGATCTGGTGATCAGCGTCGGAACCCGGCTGGGCGATTTCGCGACGGGTTCGCAGTCGGCGTTTCAGCATCCGGACGTGAAGTTCATCAGCATCAACGTTGCGAGTCACGACGCGCACAAACAGGGGGCGCTGGCAATCACCGCGGACGCTCGTGAATCGTTAAGCCGGCTGCTGAGTGCGTGCAAGGCGGCCGGGATTCGAACCAGCGACGACTATCGCGATGAGATCGCGGCGGCCTGCGAGGACTGGCGGCGAACACTGCGGGAAGAGGCCTTCCGGCAAACCCCCGGCGAGATCATGAGTCAAGCGCAGCTTATCGCCGCGCTCAATCAATCCGCTCAGCCCGGCGACACGATCGTGGCCGCCGCGGGAGGCCCTCCCGGCGATCTGTTGAGGCTGTGGGACGCCACCGGCCGACGCCACTGCCACATAGAGTTCGGCAATTCGTGCATGGGCTACGAACTTCCGGCGGGATTAGGCGTTCGCATGTCGCAGCCCGACGGAGAGGTTTACGTCTTCATCGGAGACGGGACGTTCTTGATGAACCCCACCGAGTTGGTCACGGCCGTCCAAGAAAACCTCAAGGTGACGGTGGTGATCTCCGAAAATCGAGGCTACCAGTGCATCCGTCAACTGCAAATGGCGTCCTCCGGAGAGGATTTCGGGAACGAGTTCCGCATCAGGGACGCGGAGACAAACCGCCTTTCCGGTGACTACGTCACGCTCGACCTAGCCAAGACCGCCGAGGGCATGGGCGCGCGAACCTGGGCGGCAAGCACGCCGTCGGAAGTCTGCCAAGCTTTGCGCGAAGCTCGCTCGGAAACGGGCCCGTGCGTCATTGTGGCGCCCACGGAACCGCACCACTACGCGCCGGGTTCGGGGATGTGGTGGGATGTCGCCCCGGCCGAGGTTTCCGGGGACGCGAAGACACAAGAGCGCCGCAAGGCCTATGAGGAATCCCGCCGTCAACAGCAGCGCTTCCACTACTGAGCTCACCTTCGCCGCCAACCCGAGACCCGCCCATGAACGTCACGATCGGATCAGCGCCCGACAGCTGGGGAGTGTGGTTTCCCAGCGATCCCAAGCAGACCCCTTGGAACCGTTTTCTCGATGAAGTCGAGGAAGCGGGATATTCGTGGATCGAGTTGGGCCCTTACGGTTATCTGCCGACCGATCTGAATGTTCTGGGGCCGGAACTCGAGCGCCGTGGGCTGAAACTCTCCGGGACCTTCCTCATGAAGCATTTCGAAGACGAGCAAGCCTGGCCCGACACCGAAGAGGAGCTGCACAAGATTGGCCGCACGTTGGCGCGGATGGGCGCGCAGTTCCTCGTCTTGATCGACGACATTTACTCCGACTATGAAACCGGCGCATTGACCCGGCCCAGACGACTCGACGAAGACGCATGGAAGCGGTTGATCGAAACGACGCACCGAATTGCCCGGATCGCGGCCGAGCAATACCAATTGCAATCCGTTTTCCATCCCCACGCCGAAACCCACGTCGAGTATGAAGACCAGATCGAACTTCTTCTTGCCGACACGGACCCGGCGGCTCTATCACTGGCTCTCGATACCGGCCACCACGCCTATCGCGGTGGTGATCCCGTCGCGTTCATGAGAAAGCACCACCAGCGCATTCCGTATCTACATCTAAAGAACGTTGACGCCGAAGTTCAAAAACAGGTCGAGGCGGAAAAGATTCCCTTCGCGAGAGCAGTCGGGATGAACATGTTCTGCGAGCCCGCCAAGGGCGCGGTGGACTTCGAGGCGTTTCGCGATGTTTTGAAAGAGATCGACTATCAAGGCTGGGCCACCGTGGAACAGGACATGTATCCGGCGCCGTTCGACAAGCCGATGCCCCTAGCCAAGAGGACTCGGGAGTACTTGCGTCAGATCGGAATTGGGTAGCGCAATCAATCGCCCGGACCCAGGTGCCTGATGCGTTTCTGCCACCGCAGGAACGACTCCGAACCCACGCAGACCACACGGCTGTGAAGCTGGTAGGCGGTGGGAAGCGCCGTATAATAGCTTGAGTGCATGGCGCGCCACGACCCGTTTGGTTGGTCACAGGTCGCAAAGCAGGCACACACTAAAAGGGACTGTGGGAAGTGTAGGCAATATCGGCCGGCGTATCGAGTTGGTCTCGATGGATTCTCACTTCCACAACATCTCGATCGCGCTTTATCAACAAGACCGGGACATGGGACCGGAGTTTCTGGCTCACACCTACAGCGGAATCGACGCTGCTCAACAACGTATTGATTTCGTGCTGCGGGCGATGGCTGTGCTGGGTGGGATGGAGCCCTCGGCGGACAGCCCGGAGCGTTTGCGGTTTCCGTGCGAGGCCGCGCACACTTTGGCGACGAAAAGGCTCTTCCTTGAGGCCTGCAAAGCGCCCCCGGCGGATGATGTCGTGCCTCGGCCGTTGACCGTCTTCGATAAGAAATCGAGTGCAAATGTAACGGCCGTGAACCTGAGCGGAGGGAACTATCAGATCAGCACGGACGGTGAAAGTCAGAAGGCCGCAGATCGCCGCGATGCGATCGCCGTGGGATTGGTCAAGCTTGCCGAGTTGGACTGGGTCGACGAGGAAGCCGCCAAGGTTGCGTTTTCTTGTGGCCGGCCGCACGATGAACTCGTGGGCTTACTCTTGCCGCGGGCGCTGAATGTGCGGAGCTTCCTGCGTCAACAGGAGATGGCGGCGGCCCGGGGGCAGTTGTTGGCGCCGAGCGCGCAAGAGCAATAAGGAAGCCACGGCATGGAGGTTGCACCGATGACGCCGCGAGAAAGAGTATTAGCTGCCCTGCGCCGAGAACCGGTGGATCGAACGCCGGTCTGCAACCCGACTTCCGTTGCGACGGTCGAGCTGATGGACCTGGTCGACGCGCCGTTCCCCGACGCCAACCGGCAGCCGGAATTGATGGCACGGCTGGCGGCGACCGGTTATACCGAGCTCGGCTTCGACTCGATCATGCCCGTTTTCTCCATCATCCAGGAATCCTCCGCGCTAGGCTGCAAGATGCAGTGGGAGCAAAAAGACAATTGGCCCACTGTGCGCATGCGCGAGCCGATCTGGGTGGAGCCCGACGACATCAAGATCCCGGCGGATTTCCTGACCCACCAAGACACGAGTTGCGTCATCGAAGCCATCAAGATTCTCAAGAAACAATATGGCGACGAGGTGGCCGTCATCGGTAAAACGATGGGCCCGTGGACGCTGGGTTATCACTGCTTTGGCGTCGAGCCGTTCTTGCTCATGTCGATGGATGATCCGGGCAAAACGAAGCTTTGCCTCGACCGAATGAAAAAGTCGACGGTTGATTTCGGGTTGGCTCAGATCGAGGCCGGGGCGGATGCGTTGACGCTTCCTGATCACGCTACCGGAGATCTTGTCAGCGGTGAGTATTACAAGACGTATTTGCTGGAGCTGCACCAAGAACTCGTGGAGACCTTGCCGGTTCCGCTGATCCTGCACATCTGCGGGCGCACCGTTGATCGCATGGACTACATCGCGCAAAGTGGCATGGCGGCGTTCCATTACGACTCGAAGAACGCGGCGGACGAGTCGATGAACATCGTGCGCGACCGCATAGCTTTGGTAGGGAATATCAATAATCCGGAAACGCTCTACGCCAAGGGGCCCGAGGACGTTCATCGCGAGGTGGTTCGAAACCTCGACGCGCACGTGCCGTTGATCGGCCCTGAGTGCGCCATTCCACTACAAACATCGATTGAGAACCTCAAAGAGATTCCTCGAACGGTGAAGGCTTGGCACCGCGAACATTCGACGGTCAACTGAGGGGCTCCTCTACTTCTGCAGATCGTTGGAAAATAGCGTTCAAGCGTATTGTGTATTACGTCTATATCCCGAACAATCGAGAACACCTTGAGCCGCAAAGCGGCGGCAGGAACATAGCCCAGGGTGGAGCCGAAGGCGGAACCCTGGGTACGGAATCAAATCAGGTTGAGCCCTGAAAGGGCGGCAGGAAGTTTCCGCCTGGCCCGTCAGCCCGTCGGAGTCGATTTTGGTGGCGTTATTATGATTCCCGCGTATTCATAGAGACGGACTCTCCATCCAATCGCAACAACGATGCCCTCTCTCAGCGACATCTCGAACGAGTTCATCCGCAACGAGATCGATCAGTACGTTGCGAAGCCGGAGGAGCGCGAACCGCTCATCGAAACGTTCGCGAAGATCCGTCCCGAGATGCAGGAGATCGGCGCGGCTCTGCTCGACCGCAAGCACCTGGTCGTTGACGAACTAACGCGGAAAGCCTTGGCTGGAGGTACGGAAGCGCTGGAAGTGATGGACGACGGCCTGATCGCGGCTATGCGCATCGTCGGCATCAAGTTTCGAGAGAACTTCATCTACGTACCGGAAGTCCTCGGGTGCGCCCGTGCGATGAAGGCCGGCATGGCGCACATCGAACCGATCCTGTCTGCTTCAGGAATTAAACCTCTCGGCAAAGTCGTGATGGGCACGGTAAAAGGCGACCTCCACGATATCGGGAAGAATCTCTGCATCATGATGCTGCGCGGCTCCGGTTTTAAAGTGATCGACCTGGGCGTGGACACCAGCGCCGACGAGTTTCTCGAGGCGGTGGCGGAGAACGAAGCGTCGTTGATGGGCATGTCGGCGCTGCTTACGACGACAATGCCGAACATGGCGGTGACCATCGAGGCATTCATCGACGAGGGTGTACGCGATGACGTAAAGATCATGGTCGGCGGAGCCCCGGTCAGCCCGGAATTCGCCGACGACATGGGCGCCGACGGCTACGGCAAAGACGCCATGGAGTGCGTCACGCTCGCGAAGCAGCTACTCGAGGATAAAGCCGCCGAGGCCGAGTGATCCCTATGCAGCGAATCGACAGGGAAGAGTATCAGAAGCGGCTGGACCGGATCACCGAGCTCTTCTCCAAAATGATGCAGCGCGCCGACGAGCTTTCCACCCAGCGCTGCCCCTACAAAGACCGCCTGGACCAATGCACCGCCAAGTTCGGCTGCCGCAACAAACGCCCGGCGCCCGCGGCCGACCAACCCCCGCTGTGTGCCGGGGATGACAAGCTCGACTACCGTAGCGCTTGGGAGACGAGTTGAGCGGCCGGTCAGTTCGTCCCAACAGCGCTCCGCGCGTGATTCGCCGAGCCCAAACCGAGCCGCGTAAGTAAGGGGCGGCAAAAAAACCGTGAGCCCCTCCAAATCTTGCGCTGGCATACACAATTCACAACACAAAGATACAAAGCCCCGGCGGCCAATGCTTGAATCCGATCCATGTCCTTCAACACCAGCTCGTACTTGATGAGGTTGAAGAAGACCGGATCAGCGTACAGCCGGTTTCGCCGAGGTTTCGGCCCGTCGATGACTTGCGCCGAGAGATCGCTGAAGCGCTCGATCTCGGTTTGCCACTGATATTTGACCGAAGCGGGCGCGACCACTGAAGCGGCTGCTCACGCTCCGCCGATCGCGCTATTCTGAAGGGGTCGATTCGCCATGGAAAACCTCGGCTACCTTGCATTGATTCTCGCCCTCTGCCTTTCGCTCTACGCGATCGTCACTTCGCTGACCGGGAGGTTGAGGAACAATCTGTTTCTCGAAGTCAGCGCTCAGCGCGCCGTGCTCGCCGCTTGGGTGCTGGTCACGACTTCCTCGGCGTCCCTCCTCTATCTGATTCTCAGCAACGACTTTCGCATCAGCTACGTGGTCTCGCGCAGCAACGCTGATATGGCGATCCTTTACAAGTTCGCCGCCTGGTGGGGAGGCCAGGAAGGTTCCATCCTGTTTTGGACCTGGATTCTGGCGAGCTATTCGTTCATCGCCGTCTATACCGCTCGCAAGAAGCACGCCGGGATGATCTCCTACGTCGTGGCGATCATGATGGCGATTCAGGCGTTTTACCTGGTCCTGCTCATTTTTGTCGCGAACCCCTTCCAAGTCCTGATGTCGGGGCCGCAGATCACATCGACGCCCGACGGCCAAGGCCTCAACCCTCTGTTGCAGCATCCCTTGATGGCGATCCATCCGCCGATGCTCTATCTCGGCTTCGTGGGTTTCGCCGTGCCCTTCGCCTTTGCCATGGCGTCGTTGATCACCCGCCAAAAAGGCGATAGCTGGATTCACACCACCCGCATCTGGACCATGATCACCTGGCTGTTCCAGAGCATCGGCGTTCTGTTGGGCGCGCGTTGGGCCTACGCCGTGCTCGGTTGGGGCGGTTACTGGGGCTGGGACCCCGTCGAGAACGCTTCGTTGTTGCCGTGGATCACCGGGACGGCCTTCCTGCACTCAGTGATGATGCAGGAAAAGAAGGGCATGATGAAGGGTTGGAACGTCGTCCTGATTTCGGCGACCTTCTTCCTCTGTATCTTCGGCACGATGATGACCCGCAGCGGCATCGTCAGCTCCGTGCACGCTTTCGCGCAATCACCCATCGGCAACTGGTTTGTGGGCTTTCTAGTACTTTCGATCGGCGGGACCATTTTCCTGATTCTCAACCGTCTCGACTACCTAAAGAGCGAAAGTCAACTCGAGTCGGTCGTTTCACGCGAGTCAAGCTTCTTGTTCAACAACGTAATCTTGCTGGCCAGTTGCTTCGCTGTGTTATGGGGAACGCTTTTTCCGGTAATAACCGAAGCCGTAACGAACGAGAAGATCAGCGTCGGCCCGCCGTTTTTCAACAAGGTCAACATCCCGATCGGCTTGCTGCTGCTCTTTCTCACCGGCGTGGGTCCGCTGTTTGCCTGGCGGCGAACCTCGGTCGAAAGTTTGCGCAGAAACTTCCAGCGGCCCGCGATGATTTCCCTCGTGGTCGGAGTGGTGTTGGCATCGCTGGGCGTGCGCGATTTCTACGCCTTGATTTGCTTCATCCTGTGTGCATTCGTTGGACTCACGATCGTGACCGAATTCGTCAAGGGCGCAAAGCTGATCCAGCGTAAGCAGGAGACCGGCTTTGTCCCCGCGCTGGTGGAACTGACCCACCGCAACACGCGCCGTTACGGCGGTTACGTTGTGCACATGGGTATCGTATTCATGTTCATCGGTTTCGCCGGTTCGGCATTCAATGAACACGGCAAGGGCGAGGTGCAGGTCGGTGACGGATTGCAGGTCGGTGCTTACGAGGTTCATCTAAAGGAAATCATCGAAGAAAATAACGCTAACTACGCGAGTCATATCGCGCAGGTGGAACTGTACCGTGACGGCGAGTTGCTCGAGGTCATGCTGCCCGAGCGGCGCGCCTATCACGCCAGCGGGACCGGCACCACCGAAGTCGCCATCCGGCCGCGTATCGGTGAGGACGTCTACATTGTCTTTTCCGGCATCTCGACCATGACGGGCACGCCGGTAATCGAGGTTTATGTCAACCCGCTGGTGAACTGGATTTGGATCGGAGCATTCGTCTTAGTCTTTGGCACGCTGATCGCCCTGGTGCCGGCAAAAATCAAACCGATACGCACTCGCATTGTGGGAACAACGAAGAAGACTCATGCGGTCACGACAACCAGTACTTAGCCTGTTTGTGCTGTTCGTCTTGCCCGCCCTGCAGGCACAGACCGTCACGACAGGCGACCCGAACTCCAAGGCCATCCGGGCGGTCGGCCAGGAGTTGAAGTGTCAGTGCGAAGCCCACTGCTCCTACACCGTCAGCGGCTGCAATATGACCGGTTGCTCGTTTCGGGCGGCGGTGACGATGGAGATCCGCAAGGACATCGACGCGGGGCTCTCGACCGGCGAGATCGTCGAACGAATGATCGCGAAATTCGGCTCTGAGCTGCGCAACTCGCCACGGGCGGAAGGCTTCGGCCTATTCGGTTGGGCGATGCCTTTCGCGGCCCTGGCGGCAGGACTAGTCATCGCTCCGTTTGTCGTCAAACGATTGAAGGCTCGACAGGCGGCCGTCGCGACTCCGGCGGCTGTCGATCCGGCGATCTTGTCCCAGTACGAAGAGCAGATCGAGGAAGACCTGAAAGATCTCGATTGACTCTCGACCCCCACACGTCGGGGCCTGCGGTAGAGCTAATTCTTTAACGCCGCCTCACATGCTGATTCTCGCCGCCGTTCTCCTTGTCGCCTTTGCTCTGCTGATGCCTCTTCTCATCAGCAAGGGGTCGCTGCCCGAGCCGGAACCGGAATCACCCACCCGCCACCTGGAAGAACGCAAGGCTGCGATCTACGAAAATCTGCGGGACCTGCAAGGCGAATACCGTATGGGCAAGCTGTCTGACGAAGACTACCAGCAGACGAAACGCGACCTGCAGAAGGACCTCGCGCCGGTGTTAGCGGAGATTGACCGCATCAACAGCGAAGGCCCGACGGCGGCCGAGTCGCCCGAAGCATCTCCCTCCCCCGGGGACTAATCTTAGGCCACGCCGCCCCAACGTGGTGCGCCTCCAGGCGAGTCGTGGCGGCCAAGACGCGCAGTTCTACTGGGCTCACCTATCTCGGCCGGCGAGAAGAATGACGTCTACGTCGTCGACGTCAACAACGGCATGCGAGTGCAGAGGTTCGTGGCTCGCTGAGGCGTGATTCCCACTTCCGGCTGTTCAGCACCCACCCCTACGGGCTTCGTATGACACCGAGATAGTGTGTTCTCAACAGGGGTATTTTCTCAAGGGCAAGCGCGGCCATCCAAGAGATAGGCACGAGGGTCCGCGCAAGGGGGGGCGCCAGGGTGACCTTGCGAAGTTCCACTTGGCGGCCGGGGAAAAGGCCCCGGATCTCGGCCGCCCCGATGCCTCGCACGTTGGAGTTTCGCGGGTTGTTGTAGCGGAAGTCGTACCAAAGGATGAGGCCTTCGGGCTTGACGACGCGCAGCATCTCCGAGGCGACCTGCTGCTTCATTGTCCGGGTGAGGATCGATGTGAAAAGCGTTGACTGACTGACAATGTCGAAAGACGCGTCCGGCCAGGGGAGGTTACGGGCGTCGCCGGTGCGAATGTCGGCGCTCGAGAGGGCGTCGCGCGCGTCTTGGGCTCGACCTTCATCGAGTTCGATGCCCGCGAGATGGTCGGACGGAGCCCCCCATTGCAGGAAATCCACCAGCCGGGCGCCTTCGCCGCAACCGACGTCCACGATCGCTCGGTTTTCAAGCGGGAACGTGCCGTGCTCCAAGAGAGCGCGGATGTAGGCGCGCGCGGTCTGAAAGTGGAAGAACTGGTTGACCGGTCGATTCCAGGCGTAGATGTCGCGCGGAATCTCGCGTTCCCGGCGCTCGTACTCGGCGCGAATGCGGGCGATTTCGGCGGCTTCCGAGCCTTGCATGGTGAAGAGTATATTATGACGCCGACGGCGTGACAAATCGGCGATTTTCGGCAGTGCGCTAAATCTTTAGCGCACTACCCGATTTCGGTTTAACGGCGCCAATGGAGTCCCTGCGTCAGCCACGTAAGCTGCGTAGCGTAGGGTTCGAAGAGACCTGCGGTTGTTACCGAGCCCGCTACAACCCGAGAAAAGCAAACGGGCGGATTTCATAGAATCGGACTGCCTACTCCCGCCGATGCTACAATAATCGGCCCGCCTCGGAGCCGACTATGGAGCCGGCGGCCGGCGGGCCTTACCACACAAGACAGCATGATTCGATAAGCGCGAAATGGCGAATGAAACTACACCTCTAGTCGCAGTCATCATGGGCAGCAAATCCGACTGGTCGACCATGCGACACGCCCATGAGATGCTCGACCGCTTCGGAGTTCCCCACGAATGCAAGGTGATGTCGGCGCACCGCACGCCCGACCTCACGACAGAATACGCCTCCGCCGCCGAGTCACGCGGCATGCAGGTGATGATCGCCGCCGCCGGGGGGGCCGCGCACCTCGCCGGCGTGATCGCCGCGCACACCCTTCTCCCGGTGCTGGGCGTGCCGATCGAAAGCCCTGCCCTCAAGGGGATGGATTCACTCTTGGCGACAGTCCAAATGCCCGGGGGAATCCCCGTCGGCACTCTAGCCATCGGCAAGCCCGGTGCGGTGAACTCGGCGCTGCTGGCCGTCCACATCCTCTCGAACAACGATCCCGAGCTGCGCGAGAAGCTACGTGCCTTCCGGGCCGAGCAAGCCGAGAAGGTCCGGCAGGCAACGCTCGATTAGCGGATTCAGAGCCCCGAGCGAAAGCGACGGGCCAAACCGTCCCAGTAAACCGAGCTCCCCGCCTAATCCGCGCTGCCGATCCGCGCGCGCTGCCGAACCGCACGGCACATCTTTTTCGATTGGCGTTCAGCAGTCTCGTTCTCTTCGATGCGCCGGCCCCCGGACGGGGGCCAGGATAGTAGCCCACGGTGCAGCGAAGCGGAACCGTGGGTCAAACCGACCACATCATGGAGAGCCCCGGATGGGGCGTAGGAAAGGTCGGTCATCCTCTCGAACAACGATCCCGAGCTGCGCGAGAAGCTACGTGCCTTCCGGGCCGAGCAAGCCGAGAAGGTCCGGCAGGCAACACTCGATTAGCGGATTCAGAGCCCCGAGCGAAAGCCGGGCTCCAGGCTGATCTCCCAAGCCGTCTTCACGACGTTGACGATATTCTCAAGGACACTTCCGTACCCCTACCCGAGCGCGACGCTATCCGAGGTCTCGTTTCCGCCGCCGCCCGTCTGACTGACCACCCACCCGTTGAATCCGGAGACCAAATCGAGACCCGCGACCACGTTCTCACGGACGTCCGCGATCGCCTCTATGTAGCGGATCTTTACAACGACATCACGGTACTTCAGGCCACACGAGAGATTGTCAGGCCGCTGGAGCGTACTGGTATCGAAGAGATCAAGTTCAGCGCGCTCGACTCCGAGGAAGATGGTAGTCGGATCGAGCTAGACGATGTACCAGCATTTGTTGAGCCCGCGATCCGCCTCGACGACGCCGAGACTATTCACACGGGGAAGTTTGACCGCATACTGGGGGTTGTGAGTCCTTCGTTCACTGGCGACTACGTTTGGAGGTTAACAGACGGAGACAACAGAATCAGTGCCGGGATGAAGGACGCTGAGTTTCTCGGGCGCGTCGAAAACGGGCGAGTTCGGGAGTTCGGGGGAGTTCGGGGGAGTTCGGGACCGGGGGAGTTCGGGGGGAGTTCGGGGGAGTTCGGGGACGGAGCCCAAACTCGACGGGGGATCGGCGGGGATCGGGGCGGGGATCGGGAGGCGGGGATCGGGGACAGCTCCCGATCTCGCTCTTCTTGAGCCGAATTGGACCGTGTGATTGGGATTTTGGTGAGGATTCTTTCTTTGCGCTTGGCCGTTCTGGGTCCGGGAAGGCTGCTAAGGCGTTGACATGGGGGGACTTGGGTTCGAAGCCTTCGTGATCAGCGCCGAGCAGCGTAGCGCAGGGCTCGAAGAGACCTGCGGCTTTTTGCCGGCCTCGCGATTCTCTCCGCCCCTCCCAACTCGGCTCACGGTTTACGGCCCACCGACACGTACCATCACACAACTCCAAAAAATATTTCCCCTGTATCCCCAACAACTTAGAAAATCCAAACCCCCAAAACCCTTGCACCCCCACCGTATCCTGGTATCGGGGAACCCAAATGACAACCGAAAAGCAACTCCGCGCCAACCGCGCCAACGCAAAAAAATCCACCGGGCCCAACACCCCCGAGGGAAAAGCCCGCTCATCCAAAAACGCCCTCAAACACGGCCTGCTCGCAAGGGACGCCGTGCTCCCCGGCGAAGACCCCGCCGACTTCGACCGCCAACTCACCGCGCTCGAGGACTGGGCTCTCCCGCGAAATCCCCTGGAGCACGAAATCTGTCGCCAAATCGTCGACGCCCAATGGCGCATGCAACGCCTTTCCCGCATCGAGACGGCCATCATCACCGCCGACATCAACTACGTCCTCCGCAGGGACCGGGCGAAGGGCGCCGCGGCACCCGAGCCGGGCCGCGAAGGCGACAACAAGCTCCTCGGCAGGGCCATGCTGAGCGGCACCCAATCGCTCGTTCAACTCTCCCGCTACGACGCACATCTCACCCGTCGCTTCTACCGCTCCGTCAAGCTCCTCACCGAAATCCGCCGCGACCAACGCAAGGCCCGCGAAGCCCTCAACAAAAGCGACGACGCCGGCTTCGACGTTTACAGCACCGTCGGCCCAACCGGCCTTCAACATCGCTACGTCCCCGCGAAATCCCCAATCCGAACCGTAATAAACCGAGCCGCCCCAAACCGAGCCGCGAACGTAAGTGAGCGGTGTCAGACGAACCCCGACAACTCCAACAAAGGTGGCGGGCCCGACGCGACGGACGACCGCACCCCCAAGAGCCTCGATGCCTCCACCACCGTCCCAACCCAACAAACCACCGCCGAAACCCGACCCACAATCAACACGAAAGCCCCGCCGTCCCCACGTTAGCCGCCCAAAGCGGACCAAAAAAACCGAGCGCCCCACCCCAACGCCACAACTCCATCCAAAATCCCGCAAAAACACCCAAAAGCCCGCTTCCCCCCAATCCACCGCCCCAAAAACATCTCCAACTGCCCCCAACCTACCCTAACCTCGGGTTTGCCATGTTCCGCCATGCCGTTGGCCGTGCCGAGACCATCCACAAGCACCCAAAACCCCGAATAGCCGCCCGCATCAACCCGACAACCGTAATAAAATGAACAACTTACCAAACTAGATCCCGGTCCTCCAGCCCTCCCCAACCCGACCATACGAACCCAACCCGCGCGCCGGCTACGAGTTGCTATCGCATCCACTCACGAACGCCATGGTACCCCATGCAATCGGCGCGGATCTCCCCGCTTGCCCAGACACACGGCCCCGGCGCAGATAAAGGTGGATGAGACAGGGAAAGGGCTACTTGATCTCGGAGTCGTTGGCGGAGGCCGACTCGTTGCCCACGTGGTCGCGGATCAAATTGGTGTGGTCGGTGTAGAAGGAGCGGTTGCCGGTCACTTCGAAGACCTGCGGATCGGCGTTGATCGTATAGCCGCTCGGTGTTCCCACCATCGTAAAGACGTACCCCGACTTGAGGCCCATCGAGAGATCTTCGCCGATGAGGTCGCTCGAAGCGGCGGTGGCCGCCGCGTTGCCGGGCGGCGGACCGAGTTCCATCAGGGTCTGCCCAAACCGCCCGTAAGTCGAGAAATATTGCACTTGCGCGGTGTTGAGGGTTTGCATTGCCCGAATCGCCGCCATTTCGAAGGCGGTTCGGCGTGCTTGCGTGAGCTTGGGGATCGCGACGGCGGCGATGATCATAATGATCGCAATGACGATCAGCAGTTCGATAATCGTAAAGCCGTTCTGCCGTTGTCGTCGCATCGCAATCCCTTCGAGGCTGCTTCCGTCACCGGCACGCCGTAGCCCCGCCGGAAGCTCTCCTATTATATCGACGCGCTTGGGGCCCAAAGAGTGCAGGAGGAATTTTGGATGCGGCGATAGGCGTAGGCACGACGACACAAGACGTGGCGTGCGCCTCCAGGCAGCCGTGACGGCATGCGTGTCGCCATGTCTTCCTCCACGGCGGTATCGGCGCTCCACCTACCGCCGATTCGCTCACCCCCCCCCCGACGGTGTGTTGTGGTACGCTGCGATCCGGCTCCGTGCCCGCGGCTATGTAAGGGCCGAATTGAGAGGATTCCTCATGACGAAGCCGGCTACCACGCCACTGATTCTGACGCTCGTCTTTTGCGGCTGTGGGGGCGGCTCGCCCGACTTACCCTCGGGTGAGGCGGCGCGTGCAACAGAATCGCAAACCCATGACTTCGAAGAGGTGGCCCCCGGGGTCTATTTCGCAACCGGCAAAGGCCCGGTCAACGTTGGCAGCAACGCCATGGTGGTGGTCAATGAAGACGACGTGCTGGTGGTCGATTCGCACATCACGCCGGACGCCGCTCGCGAGCTGATCAGCTCCGTTGCGACGCTGACCAACAAGCCGATTCACTATCTCGTCAATACGCACTTCCATTTCGATCATGCCTTCGGCAATCAATCATTCCCCGAAGGCGTCGAGATTATCGCTCATGAGTACTCTCGCGAACGGCTTCTCGGCGATGTGCTGCAAAGCGAGACGTATGTTGTGATCGGAGGCGGGGAATATCAGAAAACCCAGATCGCGGGGCTCGAGAAACAGGTTGCCGAAGCGTCCGGCTCCGAGAAGGAATCCCTGGAAGCCCAACTCGCGACACTGAAGCGCCACACCGACGCCTTGGGCGAGGTTGTGCCGACGCCTCCCAATACAACGCTCGTGCGCAAGTTGACGCTGCATCGCGGAGCCCGCGAAATTCAAATGCACCACCTCGGGCGGGGCCACACCGGCGGCGACGTGGTGGTCTTCTTGCCCGCGGAGAAGATTGTGTTCACCGGAGACCTGCTCCTGGCCGGCGCCCCCTATCTCGGCGATTCCTTCACCGAGGAATTTGTCGAGACGCTCGAAAATCTGAAGGGCCTCGATTTCGAGATGATCCTTCCCGGCCACGGCGCGGTTGTTCGGGATCGGGCGCACATCGACTTCACGCAGGAGTACTTGCGGAAATATTGGGGAAGCGTCAAGGCCGCGCATGCCAAGGGACTGTCTATCGACGAAGCGGTCGAGGCCGTGGATTTGGCGGGGTACGAGGACTACGCAGCTTTTCAATTCACCCGACCGGAGGTTCGAAAGCTGGAAGTAAGTCGCATGTACCATTTGCTCAACGGCGGCGAGTAAGTCCGCCTGTTTCGATTTACCTACGTTGCGCGGACGGCGTGGACGGAAGTCCACACTTACCTACGTTGCGGCGGAGTTCCGGCGTCCGGACGGAAGTCCACGACGGCAAGATTCAACCGCGCTTTGGCGAAACTGAATTCACTTTCCCCATTGACGGCGCGAGTTCCGCCGGGCGGGAATCCGGAAGAAGCGAGAGAAGATACAGCATGGAGTTACGAACGGCAAGATTCATCGTTTGCTCGGTATTGCTGATCGCGCTTTGCGCGTGTTCGGGGCCGCCGCCTGAAACCGGCCCGGAGGTTCGCTTTCCTTTTAGAGAACAAGTTCTCGAATCCGAGCTCGGCATCGGCTATGGGGTCGTCATCGCCGACGTCAACGCCGACTCACGACCCGACGTCGTTGCGATCAACGAGACCCAAGTGATGTGGTTCGAAAACCCGACCTGGGCGAAGCACGTCGTTTCCGAGGGTGTTTCCACACCGGACAATGTCTGCCTGGCAGCTCACGACGTCGATGGTGACGGGCGACTCGACATCGCTCTGGGCGCTGACTGGCAGGCGCGCAACACGGAAGGCGCGGGAACGATCCAATGGTTGCGACAAGGCGACGATCCCAATGCCGGGTGGAGTTTGCATGCCATCGGCGCCGAGCCGACCACGCACCGGATGCGCTGGGGCGACGTGGACGGCGACGGCGCCCGCGAGCTGCTGGTCGCGCCGCTACAGGGCCGCGGTACTTCTCCGCCGGCTTGGTGGGAGGGCGCGGGAGCCCGGATGCTCGTCCTCCGTCCCCCCGCCGATCCGACAGCCCCCGACTGGCCCGAGGAAGTTGCCGACGGTACGTTCCATGTGATGCACAACTTCTGGGTCACGAACTTCGACGACGATCCGGCTGATGAGTTGATCACCGCGAGCTATGAGGGCGTGCATATTCTCGACCGTGCCCGGGACGGCACTTGGAGTCGCCGACGTATCGGAGACGGCCATCAAGAGGGCGAAGGCGACAAAGGCGCCGGCGAAGTCAAGCTGGGGAGACTCGCGAACGGTCGCCGCTACATCACCACCGTCGAGCCGTGGCACGCCAATCATCTGGTGATCTATCTGGAAGGCGCCTCGCCGGACGAGCCGTGGGAACGCAAGATCCTAACCGACCAACTCGGCGGCGGGCACGCGTTGTGGACAAGTGACCTGGACGGTGACGGTGATCAGGAACTCATCTTCGGTTGGCGGCAGGAAGGCAAGGGCGAGTTCCAAAAGACCGGCATCGGCGTCTTTGATCCCGGCGAATGGAAGCACTACGAGATCATCGATGCAGGCGGGATGGCGACCGAGGACGTCACCGCCGCCGACCTGGACGGTGACGGCCGTCCCGAGATCATCGCCGCGGGCCGCGCCACGCATAACTTGAAGATCTATTGGAACGAGCGCGAGTAGTCGACGCCGCGGGGCTGCCGGCGACGCGGCGCTGGGGCCGGTCTAGTCGCGAGAGGAAGACCGCGCCGCGAGGCGGCGCGGCTCGGGTGGTCGGAAATTTCGGCTTCTTTGGGGGCTCTTTTATCTTTGGCGGCGGGCCCCCGATCGGCCGGCTGAAATGGAAGTATCGAGTTAGGACTGGGCGCGAGGCCTTAACATTCGGCGGCGGGCAGCGATTCGGGTTCGGGGGCGCGGGCGCGGTCGAGTTTCTTGAGCTTTTCCACCAACGTTGTCCGCTTGATTTGCAGGATTTCGGCCGCGCGGGTCTTATTGCCTTTGGTGCGGCCGAGAACCTGGCGGATCAAGTCGTGCTCGACCTGCGCAACGATTTCCTTCAAGTTAGCCTCGTCGTCGAGGTTGGGCGTCTTGATGAAAGAGGAGGAAGCCGGGCGTGGCTCGGGAAAGTCGGCTTGCTCGACCAGCAGCCGGTCTTGGGAGCGGATGCCGGCGATCTCGACGGCGTTTTCGAGCTCTCGAATATTGCCGGGCCAGGAGCGTCCCACCAAGTCGGCCTCGAGCGCCGGGTCAACGTGCTTGGGTTGCAAACCTTCCCGGCGGCAAAAGCGTTCCATGAAATAGTTGATGAACAAGGGGATGTCTTCCCGCCTCTCCCGCAGCGGCGGGAGATGGATCGGGAAGACATTGACGCGATAGAAGAGGTCTTCGCGGAAGGTTCGCTCCCTGACACGGCTCCATAGGTCGACGTTGGTGGCCGCAATGACGCGAGCGTCGAAGCGAATGGTCTCGACGCCGCCGATAGGGTGAATCTCGCGCTCTTGTAGAGCGCGCAACAGCTTGGGCTGCAGCTCCAGCGGCAGGTCGCCTACTTCATCGAGAAAGATCGTACTCTGGTGAGCTTGTTCGAAGCGTCCGATACGAGCTTGATAAGCGTCGGTGAAGGCTCCCTTGACGTGACCGAAGAACTCGTCTTCGAGCAAGCCGGCCGGGATGCCCCCGCAGTTGACCGAGACCATTTCACGGCCGCTGCGTTCACTGAGGGCGTGAACGGCGCGAGCAATGCGTTCCTTACCGGTTCCGGTTTCACCGGTAATCAGCACGTTCGTATTCTTTGCGGCCACCAGGCGGACTTGTTCGATGACGTTCTGAATGGCGAGGCTGCGCCCGATCAATAGATCGGCGGGATCGAACGTTGCGGCGCGCGCGCCCGGACGCTCCGTGATTTCCACGGCCGCCGCCAGTGAGCGCGGGTCGGCGTGATACGAAGAGCGTTGCGGAGGCTCCTCGGCCGGCAGTGCCGTGGAGAGCGCTACTTCGATGCGACGCAACATTTCCACGGGAGTGAACGGTTCGACGAGGAAATCGCTCGCCCCGGCGCGCAGCAGCGTCGCCGTGTCGTCCGCATGCGCGGAAGCGCTTAAGACAATAACGGGAGGGGCATCGGCGACAGCCCTAATCCTACGGACGAAGTTTTGACACTGCTCCGTCAACTCCGCGTCATCGCCGTTCTGGAGATCGACAAGAACGATCTCAGGACCCAACAGCGCCGTCAAATTTCCGGCTTGTTCGAGACCCTGAGCCCGCTCCAGCCGAAAACCGTTCACCTCCAGCGTGGCCTCAAGTTGACGTTGGCGTCGAACGTCGTCACTGACCAGAAGAACCTTGCGTTGTCCTGATCGCTCGCTTGCGGTGCGTGTCAGCATGGGTTCCTTTGTCGGCTGACAGTCGTCTCGATTCTGTCGACTGTTTCGAATCAGAGCGTGATAGGGCCTAGTAGGGCAATCGGCATACCATGCCCGATTGGTGAGGGTATAAGTCTCTTTGCCTGACCGACTTATGGGGTAATTCCCGCGCTTACAAGCGGCACGTGGGAGGCGTTCGATTCTCGAATCGGAACGCGAGTCGGGACCTGGCGGCTCCTGCTATTTCGCTCTTTTTCAGTGGTTTGTGACGTGTTGTTGAAGGATTTCCAGAACGGGAATCGCGTTCCAAAATGGCATGCTCTCCCCGAAGCCTGTGCTGTAAGGTGACGCCTCTTCGGAACTCCGTTGATGATGAACCGCCAATGGTGAAGCCCTAGCGTGTCTAGCCCGAGGAGGTTGGCGGGCTGTAGGTTTTCCGACGGTGAATCGTCAAGAAATTGACGAGTGACGAAGGATTGACAAGCACCCGCCATTGAAACTTAAGCACTTAGACGTCCGGCGCGTCATGGCAAACCTTGTGCAGACAAGCTAGCCGCGAGCAAGTCCGAGGAGAGAAGCCCCAAATCAGGTCCCCGGCCGATGCCGTCCGTAGCGGCTTCGACCAAAGACTCCTTCCGGAGGCCATTCGTCATATCGGGTGCCGCAAACCGACTATTCGCTCAGGAGGCCCGAAAAATTTCATGCCGATGACAGCGGCTGTAACAGCCCAAACCCCCATTCCTCGTCCCGTCGGGAAGCAAGAGAGGGACGCCTTGATTGTCAAACACCTACCCCTTGTTAAAGCCATTGCCAGCCGCATTCGCGACAACTTGCCTGTGCAGGTTGAAGTGGATGACTTGATCCATGCCGGCATCTTGGGGCTTTTCGACGCGGTCGAAAAGTATAACCCCGGGAAGAACGTCGTCTTTCATCTCTACGCCAAGCACCGCATTCGCGGCTCGATTCTAGACAGTCTGCGGCAGCTCGATTGGGCTTCGCGAGACTTGCGAAAACGTTTCAAGTCCATCGAGGGAGTGACTCAGAGGCTGGCCCAGGAGTTAGGTCACGGGCCGACGGAAGCCGAAGTGGCCAAGAAGATGGGCATCAGCGAAGAGCACTTGGGGCGGCTGAAATCGGACCTCTACAAAGCCGGGTTGACGAACGGCCAGCCGCATCGGGTCGAGCGTCCCGATCACTCAAGCTTTGCCGAAGCGGCGCAGACGAACGAACGGCGCCCCGACGAGCTGTTCGCCAATCGCCAGTTGCGCGAGGTTCTCGAGCGGGCGATCGGCACCTTGCCGCCACGGTATCAAACCGTGATCGAACTTTATTACGACCACGAACGCACGATGAAAGAAATCGGCAACAAGTTGGGTGTCAACGAAAGCCGCGTCTCTCAGATCCACAAGAGCGCACTCGAGAAATTAGGGACGGCGCTGCGTGGGTTCGGCTATCCTTCAGCGACGATCTTCCTTGAAGAAGCGCGGCAGGGGTAGCAAGAACAGAGCCCGGCTGCCCGGCAGGTTTGCCGCGCCGCTTTCGGGCTCAACGCATCGCCCGCGGCTATACTGAAGGGCGCTTGCGTACTCCTTTCTCATTTGGGGGGGCGCGCATGCGGGTCCCCCGTGTCCGATGATTCCCTGAACACTGAATTGTTTGCGCTGGCGGTTGCCGTGCGCAACGAACGCGGCGTGCTGCACGAGCTGACGGGCGTGATCTCGCGTGCCGGGGGCAATATCACCTGGGTGGCGATCCTCGACAGCCGTCAGGAAATCGAGCACGTGTTCTTTGAGATTTCGGACCTGGCTGATCCGGCGGCGTTGCTGGCGGATCTGCGGTCGTTGGAGTCGGTCGTCGAGGCGGAGGAGAAGAAGACGCTCAAGAGCGTTTTCGGCAAGCGGATCATTATCATCGGCGGCGGCGCGCAAGTCGGCCAGGTGGCTGTGGGCGCGGTGTCGGAGGCGGACCGCCACAATTTGCGGGGGGAGCGCATTTCGGTCGATACGATTCCGCTGGTGGGCGAGGCGGAGTTGGCGGAAGCTGTTCGCGGTGTGGCTCGGTTACCACGCGCACGGGCGGTGGTTCTGGCCGGTGCTCTGATGGGCGGCGAAATCGAAGAGGCCGTGCGGGAGGTTCAACGTCAGGGGCTGTTCGTGATCTCGCTGAATATGGCGGGCTCGGTTCCGGAAGCGGCGGACCTCGTCGTTACCGACCCCATCCAAGCCGGGGTGATGGCCGTCATGGCGGTGGCGGATACCGCGCAGTTCGAGATCTCGAAGCTGGGGAAGAAGGTCTTTTAGGGTAGGCGAATTTAGCGGGGACCTGATCGCGCCACCACGAGAAACTGTTGAGTCCAAAGACGCGGGAGATAAACCGGGAGAACCATTGCGGTCAATGAGCTACGGCTCCGTCTCCATCCGCTGCAGTACGATCCAGCTTCGCTCGTCGGCCGCAACTTGTCGGTGGAAGTCATTCAACTCTCCGACCCGGGCGGCGGGCAAACGCACCACTTTGATCGAATAATTGCGCCGGCAACGGAGAACATCGCCCTCCAACTCGATCTTGCTTTGATATTCGGCGAAGTCGGTGGCTAGAGTTACCGGGGAAGGAAGCTCCTCGACACGGTAGCCGGCCGGCACCGTAATGTCGAACATGTCGCTCTGCAAGGTGGTGGAGTCGAACTCCACCGGGTGCTGTCGATCGTCCTCCAGTTGCCTGCCGCTCTTACGTCCCAAAACCCACGGCTTGAAGAGCAGCAACTTGCGGTTTTCGAATAACCGTCGGCGCTGAATATGTACTCCAACACCAACGACTGGTCGTACTCTTCCAGGTTTGCCACCGTGGCGTGGAGTAACCGAAAGCCCCCCAGGAAATTGACAAGAAAATCTTCCAGGACTTTTTGGCGCTCCGGCCCCGCCGCGCGCAAGAAAGCACTTCGCTGGGAAATCGCCGGGACTCCCCAGCGAATCTCCTTGACGCCGCCCCGCAGAGACCCGTTCTCGGTGAAGCTAAACTTTCCGCTACGCAATAAGCGGTTTCCCCCGGGCCGCAATAACGGCAGTTCAACAAGCTCGCCCCCATCATCTCCGACAAGCAGGCCATGCCCGGCCTGCAGACCGGCCGGAAGGTAGCCGAGCGGAGTCATGGAGTCCGTCGGGTCGAAGAAAAGAAGGCGGCCCAATCGCTCGTGATCGCGCGTCGCGTAGAGTGCGCCCAAGCGGTCCGCCGAGGGCAACTCGACAGCCACGATCACATGGTTGAAACTCAAAGCCGAAGGAGCTTCGGGGGTCACCACGCCCCGGCGGCTGTGAACCAACACGTAATGAGACTTGACGCCTACCTCCCGCAGCATCGCGCCGAGCAGGGTTGCCTTGTCCTTGCAATCGCCATATCGCTTGCCGAAGACCTCCCGGGCCGGATGGGGCTGGTAACCCCCGATACCTACCTCGATGGCCACGTAACGGATGTCTCGTTGGGCGAAAACGGCCAGCGCTTTGATCTTCTCCAGCGGCGTCGGGCCGGCCTGGGTCAGCTCAGCGACTTTTTCTTGGATCCCGGGCGTGGCGGTGCGCCGACCCCGCGTCAAATCGCCGTACCATCGTCCCACGTCGTTCCATGAACGACGCGCTCGGTCGCGCAAGTCTTCGCGGCGCGGGTAGAAGCCGACCAGCAACCTGGAGGCTACGGTGCGCCAGTGCGGCATGGCCGGCTCCGTTTCAATGGCCGCTATGTTTTCCAGCTCCCATAGTGAGCGGTTCTTATCTGCAAGGCGGGCTGCAACTTCGGGGTGGTTTACCCAGTGGGGATCAGCCTCCCACCCGCCGGGCAACCGTAGCGAGTATCGTGCCCGCCGCACGGGGATCTCTCGCGCTACGAGCCATGAATCTTGCAAGATGAACGGTCTTCCCCTCTGCTCGTACTCATAGCCGATCACGCCGCCCGGATCGGCCCCGGGTATGCGAAACACTTTGCGCCGAGTGTCCTGGTACAGGATTCCTTGGAAGAGTCCGGTCTCGACGACATCCTTCTGCCTCAATTCATAGGGTTCGCCCGTGACCGGGAGACTCCATGCTTTCAGAGAGGTCAAGCGAGTTTCGTTGTCGAAGTCGACGATAACGGTTGCGAACGCACGGCCTTCGGGTTGGAGAACCTTATACGCGCGGCGATAGCGGGTCTTGATCTCGCCGCTGCCGGAAACCGTGGTGACCTGCTCGTTCAGCAGCATCACCGCCGAGGTGTCTTCCGAGTAATCAGGGAGCGTGGTTCGCGCCGCCTCCCGCAACCACTCGGGCGCGGCGGCGTAGCTTCCGGAGCCCAAGATCAGCGCCCCGATCGAAAGGAACAAAGCCGCGAGCCTAGGGCTGCGTCTCGTCGGTTTCTGTCGCAACCAGGACAATTTGTTGTTCATCTCCCGCCCTTACCTCGCTAAAGAATCGACGCAGGTTCGGGTACCCCCCCACGGGGTACAAATATTTGGAAAGCACCAATCGCCGGCGGGCCAACACGCCTTCAGCGTGGGCTTCCCAGGAGGCTTCGTATTCGCCGAACATCGTCTGGACGCGCCGCGGTTCCGGCACCCCCTCGACTTGATAGCCCTCCGGCACCCGCAGAAGGATCTCGTCGTGCTCTTCCCAAGGATGTGGAAAGTAGACGGGATGAACACGGCTCTGATGCTGGAAGTTCACCTCTCGGGCGCCGCGCAAGATGCCCGCGGGCACAACTAAACGCCGACCGGCAGTCGACGCGAAGCCGGGCGCCTCCACGGTAAACTCTACTCGCAGCGGCTCTTCCGGGTTCTCCCAGTGCTTAATGCTGTCGATCTCCACGGTGGAGTCGGCCGGCAACCAGCCCTTCAACTCTTCCTCCAACTGCTCCCGCCTCGCCAGATCACCCTTTTCGAAGGCCCTGAGACGGTGTTGCAGCGCTTCCTGCCCGTGAAAGGCAACGTGCCCTTCACCTGCCAGGGTCCCGTCCGGGGTCAATCGCAGAGTAGCCTTGCGCTCGGTCCGAGCGTCGCTGCTGACGGGTTCCGGCGTTGTGATGAAGCCGCCCCATTCTTTCCCGAGGTCGAGGCCCCCAGCGTCCGTTTGTTCCCAGGAGAGTAGACCAAAAGGCGTATAGGCATGACCGGGGTCGAGAAAGATATCTTCCGAGCCAAGGCGAACCCTACCAGTTCGGTCTTTGTATGTATGGGAAATACAAAAGGCGTACGGCGGGATTTCGAGGCCCTGGAGAAGCGCCGTTTCAAAGCGATCCGGTCTTCCGAGCCAAGGCGAACCCTGACCAGTTCGGCGTTGAGCTGGCCGGCATCCAGCAGGTCCCGACTAAAAAAGGTCACGTCCCGCCGGGCGATCCGGACAATCGATGCGTCGAAACCGGCGGTGCGCGCCAGAGCAACAAAAACCCTATTGATCGCCAAGCCTGAGCCTTGTCCCCGCTCCAGGACGTCTTTCGCCTTCGCGTCTCCTTTCGACTCCTGTTCGGTTCCTGAGCTTTCGTAGCTTAGGTTGCGGATCCGTTGGGCTCGGGCATACAGCTTCCGCAGTTTTACTATCGGAGCATCGCCGGGCGAGACTGTCTCCGAGACAGCGCGTTTGATCCTCCGATCCTTGCCGATCAGCTTCTCCGTACGTTTGAACGCGGTCTTGTTCACCGTACCCCAGAAGCCCGGGGCAGCGTAGAAAAACCGCACATGGGCTCTAGCGGTATTCTCCGGCGGCATGAACTCCTCTTGCTGAAAGGGCGGGATGTCTTGCAGTTCCAGGGAACCGAAATCTAAACCCCCCTTGTATTCCGTCTTCTCCGGCAGCCCAACAGCGGCCGACGTGAGAGAAGCCCACCCGAGAGGAGCGAAATACGGTTTATACGAAAATCGCGCCCTTCGCAACGAGAGTTCTCCCTGGATGATCCATGGCGGAGTGAATTGTGCTGATTTTCCCCCCTGCAGCTTGTATCGGTACTCGACAATGCTGCCCGCTTCGAGCGCCGGTAAGCTAAAAGTCTTGGCAAACCCTTTTAGCTTTCGGGCTTTTACTATTGTCTTTTCATAGATGTGGCCGTCGAACGCCATGGAGGCGCCGTCCAGTTGCACCGTGCGCGCTTTAATATCCTCCACACGGTATAGGCCTTTGAAATAGGGAATCTCAACATTGCCGTACTCCGCACCTCGCTCGTTGAGAATTTTGATTCGGAAGTGATGGGTCTCGAAGGACTCTTGGTGGTTGCTGAATGTTTCCCGATACAAAATGATAGCGGGCGCTCCGGGGTTGAGCGGGTCGTCCTTCAGCGCCAGTTCCTCCGGCGAAATGGGCGGCCATTCGTCGGCGGTTTGGGCCCTGACCGCGGGTCCCGCAACCAACAAGACAACCGAAACAAGAATTGCGGAAAATTGGGTTTGGCTCGTGAGCATGCGGCAGGTCTTTCCTCGGCGGACCGTAAGACGCCCTACGTAACCGGCCAACACAATCCAACACACTGCATGCTGCTCCAGCCGCATACGATCGCCGTTCCAGACGTTATTGTGCACCGTTATCATTTCAAAGACAACGGGTCGGTCTATTTCCATCAACTCGACGGCTGCCGCGCACCGCCCTACACCCCTGCCGACGGGGGGGGACATTGTCGGTCTTGCAGTCTTGTCGAGGCCTCGAAAGGAAGACGGATTTTGGTACCTTAGGCAGTATGCTGAGTAACAGGAATCCGCACCGCCGCGATGCGCTGAAGCTGACCGCGCTGGGGTTGGCCGGGGCTTTCCGGGCGTCGGGCGCGCCGAAACAGTGGCCCGTTAAACCCGCCGGCGATGGTTTCGGGGGTCTTAAGGTAGGCCTTACTTCGTACACGACCCGGAAGTTGAGTCTCGATCAAACAATCGCTGCATTACAACGCTTCGAGGTAGGGTACATTTCGCTCAAGTCTTTTCACCTGCCGCTCGACAGCAGCAAAACCCAGCGCCGCGAGGTGGGTCGGAAAGTAGAAGACGCCGGGTTGGAGTTAATGGGCTGTGGCGTGTTGGAGCTCAAGAATGACGAGCGGCAAATTCGAGATACGTTCGACTATTGCGTCGATGTCGGAGCGCCGGTCGCCGTCTCCGCCCCGGAGCCCGATGCGCTCGAAGCCATCGACCGCGTCATTCGCGATTACGGCGACCTGAAGGTAGCGATTCATAACCACGGCCCCGAGGACGAGAATTTCCCGTCACCAACCGGTGTTTTCAAGGCTATTCAGGGCCTGGACAAACGGATTGGCTGCTGCGTCGACGTGGGGCACACTTTCCGATTGGCGGAGGACCCGGTGGAGGCGCTCAAGACCGTCGCATCGCGGCTCTACGATATCCATTTGAAAGATGTTTCGGCGACGGGTAAACAGCCGCCGAGGATCCCTGTTGGGCGAGGGGTCATCGATCATCCGGCGATCTTGCGAACACTGGTCGAGTTGCATTATCCCTACCACGTAGCGCTCGAATGGGAAGGCGAGGAGAACGATCCGCTGCCGGGCATGGCCGAGTCCTACGGTTACATGCGCGGGGTCTTGGGCAGCGCTTAGTGTTGGCCGGTGGCCGCGTAGAATCGGTTTTCCCGCTTTCCCTCCGGGAGGCTGACGCGTCGGCCGGATTCCGGTCGGGGGTAACGCGGTGCCGTGGGTTGGCATTTCGAGCGCGAACGGGTGGAGTGAAAAGCCGCAGGTCCCCGCGAGCGCTCCTTGCAAATAGGGGTGACGCAGGTCTGGCGAAAGGCGCGCCTAGACCTGCGCTACGGGCTGCCCGGCGTCGCAGTGGCGTTTCTCCGGTGCTTTAGGTAAGCTTGACGTCCCACGGTGTTTCAGCTCCCCTTTAGTCCGACGTACCGCCGGCTTGCCGAAACAGCGCTTGAAAGCCATCGCCAGGGTCGGCGTGCTGATCTTCTTAGCGCTGATGACATAGCTCACGCGCGTTTGTATAGCTATGGCTTTCGAGCGCACATCATCGGTTCTTTCCATGCGGTCGGGGAAGCGCTGCGGTCCCATGCGTCGCATGACGCGGTAGCACGGGCGCACGTCCAGCGAGCCGCGGAGCAACTCGAGGACCTTACCCACCGAGGCATGGACCCGGTCCCGGACGACTTCCGCGCCGTCGTTTCGACTTTCACCGGATATGACACCGGTGTGAAACGCGTTGTTGATGCCCTTAGCCAAGCCTATGAGGCGTCGCGAGATGCGGCTTTGGCCGGTTTTGGGAAAGCCTTCGTCTCTTCGATCGGCGCGATCACGGGCGGCGACGGCATCTGCCTGACCCAGGATACGCACGCACCCGAACTCGGGAGCTTCGTTGTCCCCAATCTCGGCATCACCATTGTGCCTGTGGTCTACGGAGACCACCATTCCTGGAACTTGGCATACCTGAGCGCCGAGCACCGTGATGTTCCTAATCACTTGCACCGCTACGGTGTCGAGATTCACTTGGGGCACGAGCCGCTACGGGGATACATGGTGCTTGGGGGGTCCAAGGCGCTCGTCGAGGAAGGTTACGCGTTGCCGATCGCCCCGATGACCCGTCACGGTTGGGTGAACCGGGGGACCGAGATTCACCATGTCCCCTTCATTTTCGGATCGCTGAAGCACGCCGGATGGGGCGTGTTCGCCGATGTTGTTCCGCAGCCGATCGCGTTTGATGCGCTTGTCGAAACGGATCGCGAGAGCTGGAAAATGGGTTCGACCGTTTACCTGGAGAGGGAAATCCGCGCGGCCGCTCGTTCAAGCCCTTCGCGTCGCAACGTCCTGATCCCGGTGTCGGTGACGGACCGCGACGGCAGCGGTGGTTTGGAGTTAGCCGTATCGCGAATCAATGCCGGAGGCATGCACTATCCGCTCGACAGCTTTCGGATCGTTTCGGTCGTCGGGGGCCGGGGGCGAGTCCGGATCGGACCGGCGGAATCGGACATCGGTCGGCGCGACCATTTCGGTATTCCGGCGGGTCTGGAGGCATTTCTGGAGCAGCACGGCGACGAACCGCTGGTGACGCTCGACACCGTAATCCGCGAGCGGTAGGCCGTTTCCTCATTTGTCCAACCCCGGCGCGCTTTTCCGTACCTCTCGACGGCTTCGTGCTACGGTGACTTTTCATGTCGCAAGCGAACCCTGCTGATCCCGCGCGTCAGCCGGTGACGGCCGTCCACTGGATTTTCGTCGCCCTTATCAGTGTGTTTTGGATAGTACAGGGTGTCGGCTCGCTGCAGGTCGCCTACATTCACGATTTCCTGAACCTCTATACCGGCGCTTCCTTGGCGGCGGAGGGCCGCTTCGCGGAACTCCACGATGTCAGCGTGCAATTGGAGCGGGAAAGGGAGCTTGGAAGCGTCTCAGCCGAAGTCGTTCCCTTTGTTCGGCCCCATTTTTACGCTTTGGTTCTGGCTCCCCTGTCGTTGCTGTCTTACAAGGCGGCCTTTTGGGCTTGGATTCTGCTGCAGACAGCGCTGTTGGTTGTCTGCTGGGTTTGGGGCAGGCGCCGGTTCGGGCCGGACTCGCTGATCTTCTCGGTGCTGTATTTCCCGACGATCGGCGGGATTCTTAACGGTCAGGACTGTGTCATCCTCGCGGTCATTGCCGTCGCGGCCTATACCCAGGCGGAGCGCGGGCGCGAGCTGCGGAGCGGCATGGTGATGAGCTTGGCGCTGATCAAGTTTCATCTGTTGATCCTGTTGCCCTTCGCGATGCTGCTCCGGCGGAGGACGAAGATGATGCTCGGTTTCGCGATGGGGGCGGCGGGCTTGGCCTTGCTTTCACCGTTGTTGGGTGGGACCGCGGGCGTCGAAAGCTACATCGCTCTACTGACTAACAAGGATCTCGAGCGCTTGTCGCCGTCTCCCGAGCGGATGACGAACATTCACGCGATCTTCGCGAGCTTCGGCGTCGACAATCTAGGGTTGACGATCGTCGGCGTGGTGTTGGTGGTGGCGTTGGTTATGGTCGCGGTGGGCTCAGCGCCGCTGTGGCGCTGGATGGCGGCGGCCTTGGCGGGCTCACTCCTCATCGTGCCGCACGTTTACGGGTACGACGCGGGGATCATGCTGCCTTTTTTGCTGCTGACGGTGTTCAAGTCGAAAGACACCTATTCGCGGATCATCGCCACGACATTCTTGACGCCGTTGCCTTTCTTTGCACTCATGATGGGCCCGCCCTGGACCTCGGTTCCGGCGCTGGTTCTGTTGAGTTACTTGGCGGCGTTGGCTAGGGAAAGCTATTTGGACCGCAAGGCGATAGCGATGCCGGCCGGAAGCGCGGCTTGACCGTATGTGACAAGCGAATTCTTGACAGGAGCGGCGGTCCAGCCCCAAGACTCTTCATTTAAGGGCCCTCACGCCGAAAGGGAAATCGATCCGGCGGCGTGGTGGCGCGCTGCTACGGACCGCTCGGGCCGTCCCCTTGCGTGGCGTTGACTCGAGGATAGACACATGCTTCGCGGCCCCGGCAGGGGCCCCGGGCTTGCGCCCGGGGCTACTATCCGCGCCCCCGTCCGGGGGCGGAGTCCGAGGCGATCAGACATCCCGGCCGCAAGGCGACAAACCTCGGGGTCTGAACCCCGTGCCCTGAATATCCCGACCCGTGTGCCATATGGCAACATTTTCAGGGCTCGCGCGGGTGGGGGATTCTACCCAGGGTTCCGCCCCACCTCCCTGCACCCTGGGCCATATTCCTGCCGCCGCTTCGCGGCTCAGGGTGTTCGCGATCTTGTCGGACAAGGTTCCGGATATCGAGAAACGCATCAGGATAGTTAAGTGAAAGGTATTGGGTCTAGCCAGGCGTGGCGCCGGCTATCTCTTCCTCACGGCCGCGGCCGGGTTTGATCAAGCGCCGTTTTTCTCGAGCCAGGCGGCGTATTGGGCGGCGACTTTCTCGAGGTTTCGCAACAGGGTCGGGTCTTGGCGACTCTCGCGGAACAGCGGCACGATATCTTTGATCCGCTCCCAAACCAAAAAGAGCTCGCCCGCGGTTTCGAAAAACAGCTCGGCGTACAGAACGTCTGCGGTGATGAACGACGCCGCCAACTCCCAATAGGTAACGACGGCGAGGAAGAGGCCGTGTTCCTCGGAGCCGGCCGGACAGAGTTTGTTGAAATCCTTGACCGTCTTGGCCTCAAACGACGACGCGAACCATTCACGCGCCTCGCGCAGCTTCTCCTCGCGACGTAACTCGTAGAGCCGAATCACCAGATCGACATCGTCATACGTGGCGCAAGTCTTAGTCATCGTTGGCGTCGGTTTATCGCCTGTTTTCGGGTCGCGGGACTCCCAAAAGCCTCATCGACAGGAGCCGACAACTACTTGTTATACTCGTTTTGGCGGTCCGGCCGCTTGTTTGTCTCGGAGAGGGCCGGGTTGTCAAAATCACTTGCCATGGCGGAAGAAACCGCAACCAAGGCCGCGGACAAGGCGGCTCCCGACAAAGTCGAAGAAGAGGCCGAAGAGCCCGACCCCAACCTGCTAACGACCCTCGCCGACGGAACGAAGGTCAAGCGTCGCATCCCGCGCCAGCGCGCCTGCAACAACCCCGGCAAGAAAAACAACATTTGCCGCGGGCATCTGAAGCGGTGGTACGAGTTCGGGGAGGAGGTTTCCGCTCGTCTGGAAGCCGGCGGCGAGGTCTACCGCTGCGAGCGCTGCCAGACCCTCTACGTACCCAACCAGGAAGAGGTCGCTAGGACCGGCACCCTCTCGTTTTAGCGAGGCGGTTGCCGCGAACCGCCGCGGCTCCATGCGCATCGTTGCCACGCCCCCCTGAGCCCCTCCGGAAGTCTGAAGGATCTCGGACAGCTCGGTCCCCTGTACCAAGATTGCTGTGAGCGTCTCACGCTACCGCTGCGGCGAAGAACCTGGGGACCTTCGTAAGTTCGTCGGAGGGAGCGTCGGCTCGTGGCGCTCAGCTTGACTTGATACCCTAAGCAGCACGTGTTCCATAGCCGCTCGGTTTGGATCGTCGCCCTGCTACTGCCGGCTTTGGCCGGCTGTTCGCTCAAGAAATATGCCATTAACATGGTCGGCGACGCGCTGGCGTCGGGCAACTCAGTGTATGAGACCGACGACGACGTCGAGCTGGTTGGTGAAGCGCTTCCGTTCGGTCTCAAGCTGATCGAGAGTCTGCTCCTAGAATCGCCGGAGCATCGCGGTCTGCTGTTGACGGCTGCTCGCGGTTTCGTGCTCTATTCCTACTCGACGGTTGCCGATCGAGCGGAGGTTGCCGAAGACGAGGACCTGGATCGTGCCCGGGCACTGCGGCTTCGTGCGCGAAAGCTCTACCTGCGCGGCTTGGCGTTCGGGTTGCGCGGTCTCGAGGTCTCCTACCCCGGCCTTCGTGAAAGGCTTTTCGCGGACCCCGAGGGGGCGGTTGCTGTGATAGACAATCGCAAGAAAAAGCAACAGGACATCCCGTTTCTTTATTGGAGCGCGGCGGCTTTGGGCCTGGGTATCTCGGTTGCTCGAAACGATGCGGCCATGTTGGCGCGTCTACCTGAAGTTGAAGCCATGCTCGATCGCGCCCTTGAACTTGACGAAAGCTGGGAGAACGGCTCACTGCACGAGTTTGCGATTCAGTTCGCCTCTTCAAAGCCCGGGGGGGCCGACTACGCCGTCATGAAACGCCATTACGATCGAGTGATCGAGCTTTCCGAGTACCCCACCGCCGGCACCCATGTTTCGTACGCGGAGGCGGTTTCTTTGCCGCAACAGGACAAGCCGGGGTTTCGAACGCTGCTGGAAAAGGCGCTGGCGGTGGATCCGGACTCGAACCCGCCCAGGCGGCTTGTCAACGTTCTGGCACAGCGCCGGGCACGCCGGCTGCTCGATCGCATAGACGATCTGATCTTTGACCTGGAGCCGGTCGTGGAGGCGGAGGGACCGCAATGACTCTCTTTCGTCGGTTGGGGATGGTGCTGCTGGTTGTGGTCGCGGCGGCAGTTTTTTCCCCGGCTGGGCTCGAGGCCCGCAAGATCCGCATTCGGATGGGGACGATCGTCCCGCGGGGTTCGGCTTGGCACGAGACGCTACTTTACATCCGTCAGGAGTGGCGGAAGATTAGCGGCGGCGAAGTGGATTTGGTGATCATTCCCGACGGTCAGCTTGGGGATGGCGTCGAGATCGTCCGCAAGATGCGCTCGGGCGTGATTCAAGCGGCGGCGCTTTCGTCGGGCGGCCTATCGAGCATTGACACCGGGGTCTTGGCGTTGCAGGTGCCCATGATGTTCGACTCCTACGAAGAGTTGGACTACGTTCGTGATCGCATCGCTCCGAAGCTGGAGGAGCGAATCGAATCCGCCGGGGTTCAGCACAAGATGCTGTTCTGGTCCGACGGCGGCTGGGTGCACATGTTTTCGAAAAAGCCGGCGAGAACGCCGGAAGACATTCAGCGCATGAAGCTGTTCACCTCGGCGGGCGATCCGGAGACGGAGAAGCTTTGGAAGAGTTTCGGGTTTAACGTTGTGCCGCTGGCGCCGACGGATATTTTGACGTCGTTGCAAACGGGTCTGATCGACGCGGTTGACGTTCCCCCGCTGGCGGCGCTCTTCTACCGGATCTATGAGCAAGCAAAGTACATGATGGACCTGAAACTGGCCCCGTTGGTGGCGGGAGGGGTCATAAGTAAGCGCGCCTGGGATCGCATCCCGGCGCAATACCACGAGCCGATGCTTCGGGCCGCGCGCGAGGCGGGGCTGAAGCTGAGAGACGAAATACGCCGTTTGGGGCCGGATTCCATCGAGGAGATGAAACAGCGCGGGCTCAAAGTAACGAGTTTGGATGACCAAACAGTTGAGGCCTGGCATGCCTTGGCTGAGGGCGCCTATCCGAAGATCCGCGGCAGCTATTGCCCGGCGGATCTGTTTGACGAGGTCAAGCGCTTGCGGGATGAGTATCGCGCCAAGTAAAGGCAAACCGAGCCGCGACCGTCAGGGGCCGTGAAAAAAGGGTAAGCTCCGGCCCGTCCGTGTACACAATTCAACGCAGATACAGAGCCCAGAGCGAAAGCGACGGGCCAAGGGTGGGCAACCACAACGCGCTTCGGCAGCGCATCTGCCCGAACTGTCGCGCATTTCCCAGTCTTCCGCCTACTCGAACCGATGTGCCCTTTGGCCCGTCGCTTTCGCTCTGGGCTCTGTATCTATGCTGTGAATTGTGTATGCCGGCGCGACGCGGCTCGGTTTGATGGTTGGGACTCTCGCGCTACAATGCGCCCATGGGTACGAAGCGGCGACGTCTCAAGACGCGTCGCCCGGTTGATGGTCCCGCCCGCTCTCCGTTGACCGAGGAAACGACACGTCACCTCGGTCTGATCTGCTTCGCGATAACGCTCTTCGTCTTCCTGCCTGCTCTGGGCAATGATTTCGTCAATTGGGACGACGACCGCAACTTCCTTGAGAATCCGCATTACCGAGGGCTTTCGCTCGACAACTTGGAATGGATGTTCACTACCTTTCATTTGGGACACTACCACCCGCTGACTTGGTTGACGCTGGGCGCCGATTACGCGGTTTGGGCTATGAACCCAGTGGGATACCACTCGACGAATGTCCTGCTGCACGCCCTGACCACATTGTTGGTGTATTTCCTTATATTGCGCTTGCTGCAACTTGCACGGCGCGAAGAGGACGAAACGCCCGCTATGCGACTGGCCGCGGCCTTCGGGGCGCTTTGGTTCGCGCTGCATCCGCTACGGGTCGAGTCGGTGGTTTGGGTTAGTGAGCGGCGGGATGTTCTTTCGGGATTGTTTGCTGTAGCGTCGGTCTGGCTCTATTTGCGGGGAAAGAAGTCGGCTTCCGTCTGGGTATTCATCGCGGCGTTGCTGTCGAAGATCATCATCGCTGTGGTGCCGGTGGTGTTGCTTGCCTTGGACTTCTATCCCTTGCGGCGGAAGTTCGATCGAGGCGTGCTACTAGAAAAGATTCCCTATGTCATACCGGCGCTGGCCGCCGGGCTGTTCGCGCTAAGCCGGCAACGAACCGGGGTTGGCGGGACATTCGCCGATCTGGCGATCGAACCGATGGCACGGGTCACGATGTCGCTTTACGGGTTGGCGTTCTATGTTTGGAAGACTCTCGTGCCTTTCGGCTTAGCACCCCAATACGTGTGGCGCGCTGTCCCGGATGCATTTGATCCGATGTTGCTGCTTGGTGGGGCGTGCGCGATTGCGATTACCGTCGCGGTTATTTTTGCGGCAGTGAAGCGCGAAATCTTAGGTCCGGCGGTTGCTTGGTTTGCCTACATCGTGCTGCTTCTGCCGGTTCTGTCGGTGTTGCGGTACGACCCGCAACAGTTCGTCGCCGACCACCACAGCTACCTCGCGACGCTGGGTCTTGCCGCGCTGGGGGCGGGGTTGTTCTTGCGTTGGTTTACGCCGGAACGGGCGCTGTTGGTGGGCGGATTCGCACTGGCGTTTACTTTGCTGCTCTGCGAACGAACGGTTGCGCAGATCGGGGTTTGGAGAGATTCGACGACGCTGTGGGCGCACACGATCTCGGTGAGTCCGTCGTCGATCGTTGCGCATAACAATCTCGGCCGAGCGCTGGCGGAGGAAGGCGAAACGGACAAAGCCGTCGAACACTTTCGGCGGGCGATTCGCATCCAGCCGAAGTATGTTCACGCCCGCTACAACTTGGGGAACGTCCTGATGCAAGGCGACGAGTTGGAGGAAGCGGAGTTGCATTTTCGGGCCGCTCTTGAACGCGAACCTGAATATGCAGAGGCGCTCAACGGGCTCGGGAATTGCTTGGTCCGGCAGAGACGAGAAGCCGAGGCCGAGGGCTACTATCAACGTGCGATCGCGGCTCAACCCGGCTTTGCCAAGGCTCACTACAACCTCGGCCTTGCGTTTCACCAACAAGGAAAGCTCGACGCTGCCGAACGTCAATATCGGCGGACCACGAAACTCGACCCCACCAACGCCGGGGCACACAACAACTGGGGTGTTTTGCTGGAGGCCCAGGGCCGCACTGAAGAGGCCGTTTCACACTATCGCCGGGCGCTGGTGATTGATCCTGACAACCCGTCCGCGAGACGGAATCTTGATGTTGCGACGGGGACGAGCACTAGCGACCCGTAACGGCCGCTCAGTGCGGAGGGACGCAGCACCAGCGCCGGGTTGAGCAGGCCGGAGAACCGACCGCATAATTCAACTAAACAACATGAAAACTGAGGTGAGTTTCAGCGCGACCTTTGCCGACCCCCTGGCCGGTGACGATGCGAAAGCAAAATCCCTTGCGGAATTTTTCATCGAGAAACTCGTCGAGAACGGCTATCAGTGTTCCAAGGCCGAAGATCTTGATTACGCCTTTGCTTTCAGGTGCATTGTTGACGATCGGAATTTCTACTTGATCGTCGGCCTGGTCGACGACGAGGATCGTGAATGGCTCCTCTCGACGAACAGTGATCTCGGCCGGATCAAGAGGCTTTTTGGCGGAACCGATGTCGAGCAGCACAAGGCATTGACACAGGTTCTACATTCCATCATGGAGCCGGAAAGCAGAATCAGTAACGTGCGCTGGTACACGGCGGAAGATTGGAACAACAGGCCCGACGAAAGCTGGAGCGATACCCCGTAGCCCCCCCCCGTTACAATAATTGCAGTTATCTTGCCCCGACCCCATGCCGACTTCATCCAGGTCTTTGGGACTCGCCCTGCTTGTGCTTTCGGGCTTATCCGGGAATATTTCGGCGCAGACGACCCAAAGCCTGATCACGGGTCGAGTCGTTGATTCTCAGAGCGGAGCGGCGGTCGGTGGCGCTCCGATCACGGTTCACGCCGCCGCAACCAATACCCGGCTCTCTGCGGTTTCCGATGCCGGCGGCTATTACTTGATTGCGCCTTTGCCTCCTGGAGACTACCGTGTGCGCGTCACGGCCGGCGGCTATCAGCCCCAGGAGGTCCACGGGCTGGTCTTGCGCGTGGCCTCGCGGATCGAACTGCCTTTCAAGCTGCGGCCGCTAGACGACCTTTGGGAAAAGGGGCGCTATCGCAGCATCTTTTTCCCGGACAGCGAGGCCGTCGTGACGTTTTATGGGCCCGATGTTGACACCAGCCGCTCGGGAGTGTTCGAGGCGCGCACGGGCAACCACAGCGCGCTTGAATCGACCGTTTCCGAAGTGATTCGGCCGGTGGACTTGCGCTCCTTGCCCTTTGCCGGACGCGACGTATATACGATGCTGCTGACCCAACCCGGCGTTACGGACCGACTGCTGACGGCGACTGCCCGGGGACTGGGCCTTTCGATCAATGGGCAACGTCCGTCGTCGTCGAGCTTTCGGCTTGACGGCCTCGAAAACAACAACCACCTCGTCACGGGACCGCTGTTTTCGTTGGCGCCCGAGGCGGTGGCGGAGTACCGCGTTTCGATCAGTAGTTTTTCGGCGGAGTACGGCCGCACGTCGGGGTACCTCGCCAATGCCGTTACGCGCTCCGGCGGCAATGCGTGGCACGGCATCGGCTATTTCCACCTCAAGAACGACGCCCTCAACGCCAACGATTTTCAGAGCAACCTAAGGGGCCTCGAACGTCCTCCGTTCAAAGAGGCGCAGACCGGGTTTCACGCCGGCGGACCGCTGCGCCGCAACGCGTTGTTTTTTTCGGGTGCTTTCGAGCACCTGCGCACTCGCAATCGAGCCGAGTCGATCGCGGTGCGAGTGCCCGCGCCGAACTTTGCGCGCGATTTCACGGCGGAAGGCAGCCTGGCTCGACGCTTACTGACTAGTTTTCCGACCCCGGCGCTCGATGACGGGAACGGGGTGACGTCGGACTTGACCGTGCGGCCGCCGTTTTCGATCGATCGATCGTTGTTTCTGGGGCGGGTCGACTCGATTTCCTCGTCGGCCAAGCATCGACTGATGGGACGGTTCACCGGAGCGAACCTCGAACGCCCCGACTTTATTTGGTACCCGTACGAGGAGTTCATTTCGGAGTTGGAGCAGCCCGGGTTTCACGTCGGGTTCAGCTATTTCCAGACACCCCGCGCGGGTTTGCTGCATGAAGTGCGGCTGGGGTGGGGTTCGGATGAGGTGAGCTGGGACCGCGCCCACCCGGAAATTCCCACGCTGGTCGCCGTGCGAACCTTGATCGGCCCCGGCGATCCGCCCGAAGCGGCGCTGCGGCCCACGCTGCTACCCGGCAGTCCCGCCTTTTACGCTTTTCGCCACCGGACGCGGAATTTCGAACTCAACGATAACTTGCTGTGGTCCCGTGGTCGACATATCTTCAAGTTCGGGGGCGGGTTATTTTTGCGCCGGATCGACAGCCTGCTGACGGCGGGGCGCGATGCTCGCTACGGATTTCGTGACATCTTGAATTTCGCTTTCGATCTGCCTGACAGCTTCGAAGCGCCGCTGGCTAGGGGTGCGTTGCCGGAGTTTCGACGGCCCCGGTTCGACCGCGCGTTCGGCTACAACCAGTACTACCTTTTTGTTACCGACTCATGGAAAGTTAGTCCCCGCCTGACGCTGAACTTTGGCGTGCGATACGAGAACTTCGGTGCGCCCGAAGCCGGCTCAGGGGACCAAGACGCAGCGGTTGTTCTCGGGTCGGGCGCGAATCTTGCTGAGCGTTTGCAGTCAGCACGTATCGAACCGCTCGGAGCGGGCGACGCGCTATTCCCGGCAGACGAAAACGACGTGGCCGGCCGCTTCGGCTTTGCGTACCACTTGTTCGGCGACGCAAAGACCCTTATTCGCGGTGCGTATGGGATTTTCTACGACCGCCCCTTTGACAACCTTTGGCTCAACTCCGGCAACAACGGTTTCGTGTTGGGTCGTTTCGCTTACCAAGATGTCGGGGGTGTGGACGGCTATCTAGCGCCGGTTGATTCCGTTCTTCCCGCCTATGAAGGCCGTCGCTTCTCCGGCGACTTCCCTCGGCTTACGCTATTTGATCCGGGGTTGAGCAACGGGTATGCACAGAGCCTGTTCGTCGGCGTTCAGCGGGAGCTCAGCTCGAGTTGGTCGGTGGAAGTCAATCACCTCGCGTCGTTGGGGCGAAAGCTGACGACAACCGACATTGTGAATCGCCAATTCAGCGTGGAGCGCGGCGGCGACAATCCTCAAGGACGATTGAACGCCGCGCTACCCGACATCAGCTATCGCGCCGGCCAGGGGGCTTCGAATTACCATGCGCTGACGGCGGTGGGCCGCTACCGGTCGCGACGAGGGTTTCTGCAGTTGGCCTACACTTGGAGTCACGCGATTGACAATCAGAGTGATCCGCTGCTGGGCGACTTTTTTGATTTGACATTTGTCGGGTCGCGGGCCGGGGCCGGCTCGCGGGGGACAGCCGCTTTCGCGCGGCAGTTCGATAGCGCGGCTGACCGCGGGAGCGCCGATTTCGACCAACGCCATAATTTGGTCTTCTATTCCGGTTGGGATGTTCCGGCGCTCTTCTCCGATTCCGCCGCCGCGCCGGTGTTTCGGAACTGGCGCTTTGCGCAAGTCGCGGCCTTCCGCACCGGGTTTCCTTATACGGCGTTTGCCCCGACGCGCTCGCTCGACGGGCAGGGACAGATCCTCAACCAAAGGGCGGATCTGTTGAATCCGGCGACCGCCGAGGTGGATCGCGTCGCAGCCGGAGGGCGGCTGATGCTCGACGCGACAGCGTTCGGGGAACCGGCGCGTGGGACGCTCGGGAACACGGGGCGCAATGCGTTTTCGGGTCCCGGCCTTTACAATGTCGACCTATCGATCAGCCGCGTAATCCCGGTCAGGTGGCTGGGGGAGTCGGGGACGGTGACACTGCGCGCGGACGTTTTCAACGTGTTCAACCACGCCAATCTGAACAACCCCGACGCCTTGGTAGGCTCCGCAAACTTTGGCTTCGCGTCCTACGGGCGTCGCGGCCGGGACACGGGGTTCCCGGCCTTAACGCCGCTGGATGAGACACCGCGGCAGATTCAACTGATGTTGCGATTCGAATTCTGAGCATCCCCTAGTGCTCAGTAGAATTCTTCGAACCCTCGTACGGGATCGCCGAACCCCGGCAGGATCGTGATCTTCTTTTTGGCCGTGACGAGGTCCTCTCATCACCCAATCCGCACAATCTCCTCCTGCACCCTGCCCGTCGGGCCGGCGTCGCCTTCGGAAACGTAACAGTCAATTTCGGAGCGCACACCGAACTCGGGCAAATAGACGCCCGGTTCGATCGAAAAACACGTGCGGGGGATGATCGGTCTTTCGTCGCGGGTTTCGAGATTGTCGATGTTGGCTCCGTTGCCGTGTACTTCTTCGCCGATCGAGTGGCCGGTGCGATGGACGAATTGGTCGCCGAATCCTCTTTGGGTGATGAAGTTTCGAGTGGCGTCATCGACTTCACAGGCCGCCAGGGCGCGGCCGGTCCGAAGGGCGGAACTCACCGTCTCGACTGCGTGATCACGCGCGTCGCGCACGATCTCGAAAACGTTTTGGATTTGGCTAGGTGGTTCGGATCCGACAAATCCCGTCCAGGTAATGTCGTAGTAGACCGAGCGCGGCTTGTTGAGCTTCGCCCACAGGTCGATGAGGACGAAGTCGTTTGCTCGAATGGGCGACGTTTGTTCGGCGGTCGGGGCGTAATGCGGGTTGCCGCTGTTTTGATTCACGGCTACGATCGGCCCGTCTTCCGCATGGAGATCCTCTTCGGCGAAGCGCTTGCGAATCAACTCTGCAATAGCGAATTCCTCAACGCTTCCTTCGGCTCCGACGCGGCGGCCCATCTCAACGAAAGCTTCGGCGAGCACCTTGTCGACACGTCGTCCCGCTTCCAGGTGCCCTTCGAGCTGCTCTTGGGACCAGCGTGCCTCGAAGTACTGCACCAGGGCCGCCGAGCTGACAACACTCTTGCCAAGCGAGCGAACTAGATCGACGGTCCCCCCATCGACGAGCGACACGTAGGGGATCATGCACTCGGGTGAATACTGCATGGCAATTGTTTCGACCCCGGCGAGCATTTCGTCGAGCTGCCGGCGCTGTTCGGGCCACGCCGAATAGCGCCGCCGCTCGCCGGGCAGGAGATCGAGCAGCCAGTCTTCGATTCGATGCACGAGCTTGAGCGGCTCGCCCTCGGCGGGAATCCAGTAGTACCAGCGCCGCGAGACGTGGCCGGTGGCGTCGAGTCCCAGCACCCGGTAAGCGATCGGGTCGCGGTGATGATGGTCGAAAAAGAGCCAGCCATCGACGTTTAGAGCTCGGAGCTGATCTTGGATTTCGGAAAGGTTCATTTCCACAAAGTACCAGGCTGCGAGCGTTCGACCGGGTTCGTGCCCCTAATCCGTCGGTAGTGACGGCAGGGTCGCGTGAAACGGAAACCTGCATCAGTGTGCGGCACGCCCACAAAGAACATCGGCGTCCGTCCTCGCAATTTCACCTGGCGGGTGAGAGATGGGAAAAGCCGCAGGTCTGTTCCAGCCCTGCGCTACGCGCCGGCGTGTGCGTCGCAATGGTTTGCGGGTTGCCTATGGACGGATCATGGTCGTGCGTAAGACCCCGTGCTCGCGGGGGTGTTTGCGAGACGTTTTGATACAATTGAAAGTCCGCTCATGGCCGATCAACTTCGCGTCTCCGCCGTCAGTTACCTCAACACCGCGCCGCTGGTTTGGGGCTTTACCCACGGCCCCCAGAAGGGCTTATACGACCTGCGGTTCGAAGTGCCGGCGGCGTGCGCGGACGCGCTAAAGGCGGGTGACGCCGATGTCGGGCTCGTGCCGGTCATCGAGCTCGCCAACCAACCTGATTTGCTGGTGTTGCCGGGAACCTCGATCGCTGCCCGCGAGCGGGTTCGCAGCGTGCTGTTGTTCTCACGGAAGCCGATGGAGGCGATCGAGTCGTTCGCCGCCGATACGAGCTCGCGCACTTCGGTGGCGCTGACGCAAGTGCTGCTGGCGAGGCGTTACGGCGTTCGGCCACGTGTTCGGCCTTATCCACCGCGACTTGATGAGATGCTCGAGTTGGCCGACGCCGGGCTCATCATCGGTGACCCGGCTTTGCGGCTGGATCCTGACCAGGCGGATTGGAAGGGTCAGCCGCTGTTCGTCTACGACCTCGGCGCGGAGTGGCGGGAGATGACCGGGCTCCCGATGGTCTTCGCGGTTTGGGCAGTGAAGAACCTCGCCGCCGATGCGGCCCTGCCGCAGACTTTTCAGGAATCGGCCGCCTACGGACTCGCACACCTTGATGAGATCGTGAAGTCGGAGAGCGACGAACGCGATTTCGCCCCGGACCTCATCCGCGCCTACCTCACCGAAAACACGAAGTTCGAATTGGGAGATCCAGAACAGCGCAGCCTTTCGCTGTTCCTGCGTTCAGCCGCGGAACTGGGCCTTGTCGATTTGCGCTCTGAAGTCGCTTACATGGACGAGCCGGCGGTCGCGGAAGCGGAATGAGAATCACGCCGGTCCAAGCACTCGAGTATCTCGAATGCGACGACTTGATAGCAGTCGGGCGCGAGGCGGACGCGGTTCGCCGGAAGTTCCATCCCGAGCCGGTCGCGACCTACATCATCGACCGCAACATCAACCACACGAATTTCTGCACCGAGTACTGCAGTTTTTGCGCCTTTTACCGCCCGATGGGAGACGCCGAGGGCTACATCTTGTCCAAGGAAACCATCGGAGAGAAGATCCAAGAGACCATCGATCTGGGCGGCACCGGGGTGCTGATGCAGGGCGGCGTTAATCCTGATTTGAAGATCGAGTATTTCGAGGACCTCTTCTCTTGGATCAAGAAGAATTACGCGATCCACTTGCACTGTCTATCGGCGCCGGAAATCCTCACGATCGCCGAAGTGAGCAATCTTTCGATTCGCGACACGATCGCAAGGATGCGTGACGCCGGGCTTGATTCGATCCCGGCGCGGGGGCGGAGATTCTCGATGATGAAGTACGAGTTCGCATTGCACGGCTCAAGTGCAACAGCGCCGAGTGGGTCGATGTGCATCGTACCGCGCACGAGTTGGGGATGCGCACGACCGCGACGATGATGTTCGGTTGCGGGGAGACCTACGAGCACCGCGTCAACCACCTTGAGTTGCTGCGGCGCTTACAGGACGAAACCGGGGGATTCACGGCCTTTATCCCTTGGCCCTTCCAGCCCGAGAATACGGCTCTCGGTCGACGGGTGACCCACGAAGTCACAGCCGTTGACTTTCTCAAGACACTCGCGCTCTGCCGGATCTATCTTGACAACGTCGTGAATGTCCAGACCTCCTGGGTGACTCAAGGACTCAAGGTTTGCCAGTTAGGTCTACGCTTCGGCGGCAACGACGTTGGCAGCGTGATGCTCGAAGAAAACGTGGTGCGTCAGGCCGGGGCGTCCCACAGTGCAACTGAGGAAGACTTACGCCGCATGATACGAGACGCGGGCTTTATCCCCAAGCAGCGCGATACGCTTTACCAGACGGTGTATTTGAATTAGCGGTTGGTCGTTAACCGTGAGCCGTTAGCCGTGAACCGCCGGCCCTGCGGTCGGGCTCACAGAAGCTCTTCTTCAGTCTCATCCGCTCGGCTCAACGGCCACTTTGTCGCCGCTCCGGCCGTGTTCCCATTGTCTTCGGTATTTGCGCAGCAGCTCGTATAGCACTACGCCTCCGGCTGTCGCCACGTTGAGGGATTGCTTGACGCCTAGCGAAGGGATCCTGACGTGGATGTCGGCACGCTCGACCAGGGCCGGCGCCAGGCCGTCGACTTCATTCCCAAACAAGAGGCACACGGGAAAGGCAGGCTCCCAGTCGTAGAGATCGACTGCATGAGATGACGTCTCGACTGCGGCGATCTGGCGGCCCGACGCGCGGAGCCGGCCCAGCAGCGGATCGGCGTCGTCGTGATGTTCCCACGCAACGGCGTCTTCCGCGCCCAGCGCCGTCTTGGCAATGCCGCGATGGGGCGGCCGTCCGGTGATGCCGGTCAAGTAGAGCCTGTCAACGCCCGCCGCATCACAAGTGCGAAAGAAGGAACCGACGTTGTACAGGCTGCGAACGCTGTCGAGAACGACGCAGACCGGGAGTATCCGAATGCTATCGTAAGCGCGAGATTGTTCGATAGCGCGAAACGGGAAGGCTTCCATGAGAACCGAGCGCCAAGCGGCGAACCGCATCTTACCACCGGGCGATCAGGTGCATCGAACGTGGTCGCGGCACACGCCCCAAGAAACGTCCCGAATGTCTCTTGATCTCCTTGGTCGACGCGTCAAGCGGGCAGTAAGATGAGGGCTGCGAATGCGGCGCTTGTGCTTCATCCTGATTCTGTTCTGCCAAGTCGCGCCGGCTTGGGGCGGGTGGGCCGCCGAGCAACTGGCCGTCATTCGCGGCACGCGACTCGATCCTGAGCAGTGTTATCGCGTTCGCGATCTATTTATCGAGCGCGAGGACGTTAAGTTCTATTTCGTCGACGGCCATATTATTTTCGGTCAACCTTTCGCGGGCCGCACGTTCGCCGCGCTCTTCGTCGCGACAGACGCCGCCGACCGCGGAGAAGTTATTCTCTTTCCCCCCTCGAAGCAAGAGCGCCAATCGTTGGCGCGGTTTACCTCGCAACCGGTGCTTGACGAGCAGTTTCGCACCGCCATGATGTTCTTTACCGACGACACAGGAACCGCGTTGCGTGAAGCGTTGGAAGGTAATTCAAGTACCGCGGTCGATGTCGAGGCCGGCCGTCTTATCGCGCCGCGATGGGACTCGGTGATGAAGAACCTCTTTGCGGGCGCCGAGCGTTCTCTGCTCTCCGACATCGCCGAGGATCGTGACCCGGCCGCCGGCTTTTTTGGTGCAATCCTTGGCGGCGGTTCACTTGGACGATTCGAGGTCGTCATCGACTCTCGGCGGAACGAGCAAGTCAACATTGGCCAGATCGTTTGGCGCGAAGGTCGACAGTTCTACGAAGCGTGGTGCCGCTTTCCGGGAAGGAATTTCGTCGCCGGGGATCGTCGTCGTCGTGAACCCGCAGCCGTGTTGAGTGATTATCGAATTGAGACGCGCCTGGCTGACGACCTCGGGATGGAGGTGCACGCCAAGGCGGTTTTGACGCCGCGGAACCCGGGCGCGATGCTCTATGCTTTTGAGCTCTCCCGCCGCCTGCGGATCACCGACGTGTGGCTGGACGGCGGCCCGGTTGAATTCCTGCAATTTGACTATCCCGGCACCGTGGATTCGCCTTACCGTAATAACAATTTCTTTGCGATGGCCGTGGAAGAGCCGCTGGTCCCGGGTTCGAGCCACGAAATTGAGTTTCGCTATGAAGGCACAGTGATTGCCGAGGCCGGCGAGGGCGTGTATTACGTCGGCAGCCGCGATACCTGGTATCCGAGAATTGAGGCCGACTTCACGAATTTTGAACTGCTGTTTCACTACCCGGCCCGTTTTGATCTGGTTGCCACCGGCGAGTTGGTGGGGACGAGCGAAAAGACCGGCTCGCGATCTTCGCTGTTTCGTTCCAAGAAGCCGATTCGGATGGCGGGGTTCAATTTGGGTGTTTACGAGAGGGTCTCCCGCAAGGTCGAGGAACTGACTGTCGAGGTCTGTGCGTACCGCGGCATCGAACAGTGGCTGCGCACCAAGCCGGCGCCTATGGTGATCGCCAATCCTTTTCCGAAGTCCTCCTTGGACGCGTTGTCGCGTCGGAGGCGAAACGGCAAACCGAACGTTCTGCTCGAAACGCCCTCGCCGGCGCAGCCGGAGCCGACGCGTCATCTTAGTGAGGTCGCGGACGCCGGTGCGGCCGCTCTTCGATTCTTCCGCGACAAGTTCGGTCCTCCGGCGACGTCGGAAATCGTGATTTCACCGATTCCCGGCGATTTCGGCCAGGGCTTTCCCGGGCTGGTGTACGCTCCTACACTCAGTTACTTGCGAGCGGGAGATGCCCCCTTTGACCGGATGTCGCGATTCGAGAGGATCTTCTACAAAGATACGCTGCCGGCACATGAGATCGCGCACCAGTGGTGGGGAAACGTCGTCACGGTGAAGTCTCCTTCGGACGGTTGGCTGATGGAAGCCTTGGCCACTTATTCCGCGCTGCTGCTGCTGGAGAGCAGCCGGGGTGTCGAGGCCCGTGACGAGATGCTCGCCGCCTACCGCGAACGTTTGCTGGAACGCAACGAAGACGGTGACACGATGGAAAGCGCCGGCGCGATGGTGTTGGGCGACAGGCTGCGTTCTTCGAAATTTCCTCGTGCCCGGCGTCTGATCATCTACGAAAAAGGAGCGTGGGTGGTCCATATGCTGCGCGGGATCATGGGGGATCCAGCGTTCTTCGATTTCTTGCGTGCGTTGCGCGAACGTTTCGAATATAAGACCCTGACCACCGACGACTTTCGCCGCCACGCGGTAGGCTTCGTTCCCGAGAATTACCCAGACCCGAGACTCGACACTTTCTTCGACCAGTGGGTTTACGACACGGGGATCCCGAAACTTAGCGTTGATTACCGGGTCAGTGGGAAGGGGCCCCGATTCACGCTGCACGCACGCCTGGTGCAGACGAACGTGCCTGAGTCTTTTTCGGTGGCGGTGCCGGTCGAGATCCACACGACTCCCGGCCGCTCGCTCACCAAGTACATTAAGACTGAGGGTGAAATCACGGAATTTCAAGTCGTGTTGCGCAACCGCCCCAGCCGCGTGGTGGTGGATCCCGGCAACATGCTCTTGGTGCTTAGCCGCCATTAGCAGGCTGCGTGGGGTTTTGCGCGCGTCGCGTTGGAGGTTTGACAGTGCTTCGGCCTGTAGCTATTCTGAAAATTCCCTCTGATCGATCCGTATTCCTTTGAAACTTTCATGGCCAACACATCTTCAGCAATCAAAAAGGCGCGCCAAATCGAACGGCGTACGGCGGTTAACCGCCGCAACAGGAAGAGCATGCGCACGCAGGTCAAGAAGTTGCGTACTGCAATCGAAGCCAACGACGCCGAGGGGGCTCGGAAGCTTCTGGCCTCGGCCGTTAGCGCACTGGACCGCTCGGTCCAAAAGGGTGTTATGAAGAAGAACACCGCCTCGCGCTTGAAGTCTCGCCTCAGTTTGAAAGTCAACGGCTTGGCTCCAGCCACGTAGGCAGCACTACATTTTCAGCCCGACCGCGGGTTGAACCGTATCCGCTGCATCTTCTGATGCGTAGTGCGTTTCGACGTAGTCGTCGAGTATGCCGATGAACTCGCGTACGATTTGATCGCCCTTGAGCGTGGTCATCAGCCGGCCGTCGACGTAGACCGGGGCTTTCGGTTCCTCGAATGTGCCGGGCAGGGAAATGCCGATATTGGCGTGCTTGGACTCGCCGGGGCCGTTGACCACACAGCCCATCACGGCCACCTTCATCTCCTCGACGCCTCGGAATTGCGTCTTCCACAGCGGCATTTGGTTGCGAAGATAGCCTTCGATTTCGTCCGCCATCTCCTGAAAAAACGTGCTGGTCGTGCGGCCGCAACCGGGGCAAGCCGTGACCTGCGGTGTGAAGCTGCGCAAGTCCATGGACTGCAGGATTTGTTGGCAGACACGAACTTCCTCGGTGCGGTCTCCGTGGGGCTTGGGTGTGAGGGAAACGCGAATCGTGTCGCCGATCCCCTCTTGCAGCAAGATTGCCAGCCCCGCCGTGGAAGCGACGACGCCTTTGGTTCCGATTCCGGCTTCGGTCAGACCGAGGTGCAGCGGATAGCCACACCGCGACGCCAGGTCGCGGTAGACCGCGATGAGGTCCTGGACGTTTGAAACCTTGGCGCTGAGAATAATCTGTTCAGGAGCCATGCCGTAGGATTCCGCGGCCTCGGCGGAGTTCAAAGCGCTCAACACGATGGCTTCGCGTGTAACCTCTTCGGCTGTCTTTGGCTCGGGTCGGGTGGAGTTTTCATCCATTAATCTCGTCAACAGTACTTGGTCGAGCGATCCCCAGTTGACCCCGATTCGGACCGGTTTGCCGTTCGCGACCGCGATTTCGATCATCGTACGGAAATTGTCGTCGTGCTTCTTGCCGATATTGACGTTGCCTGGATTGATCCGGTACTTGGCGAGAGCCCGGGCACAGTCCGGGTACTTGTTGAGCAAGATGTGCCCGTTGTAATGAAAGTCACCGATGATAGGGACGTCCACACCGATGTCGCGAACCGTTTCGACGATACCCGGGATAGCTTGAGCCGCTTTCTCGTTGTTGACGGTGACGCGTACCAGCTCGGAGCCGGCGCGAGCTAAGGCAAGCGTTTGGTTGACGGTCGCGGTGGTATCGGCGGTGTCCGTATTCGTCATCGACTGGACGACAATTGGATGATCGCCGCCGACTTTGACGCCGTTTACGACGCACACGCTGGATTTTCTGCGGGTCGCGGACATTTCCTGAGGACCAACCGGGAAGGTGAACTTGATTCTATCAGAGGGTTAGGCGGGGACCTTCGGCGCGTATCAGCGACAATCTTACGTGCGCCCCAACGAGACGCGACTTCGATCGAGATTTCTTTCCGGAGCGCCGGTTTTCCGGGACTGTACCCTCCCTTCGTGATACATTGTTTAGATAGCCATACCCCCCTCTATCTCCATGGATCAAATTGGTCGCTACGAAATTCTTGATGAGCTGGGCCGCGGCGCGATGGGTGTGGTCTATCTCGCGCGCGATACCAAGATCGGGCGCGAAGTCGCCATCAAGACGATCAAATTCGCCGACCAGGACAGCTTGGAGGCCGGTAAGCTTCGCGAACGACTGTTTCGCGAGGCACAGTCCGCCGGGCGTCTTTCGCACCCCGGCATCGTCACCATCTACGACGTGGCCGAAGAAGGCGAGCTTGCCTACATCACGATGGAGTTTGTCGACGGCGAGACGCTCCAGACGATGATGGAGGAAGGGCGCGTCAAAGATTCTGCATTCATCAGCAGCATTTTGGGCCAGGCGGCCGCGGCGCTCGATTACGCCCACAGCCGCGAGATTGTCCATCGGGACATCAAGCCCGCCAACATCATGGTGACCGCCGACGGAACGGTCAAGATCACCGATTTCGGTATTGCCCGCATCAGTTCATCGACATTAACCCAAACGGGGACTGTGATGGGGACCCCGAGCTATATGTCCCCCGAACAGGTGCGAGGCGACCCGATCGACGGCGCCTCGGATCAGTTTTCGCTTTCCGTCATCACCTACGAGATGTTGACGGAACAAAAGCCGTTCTCGGGCGACAGCCTAACCGCGGTGATGTTCAAGATCGTTTCGGGCGAGGTCTTGCCACCGAGCAAGTTGGTGCCTTCGATTCCCCAAGAAATCGAGAACACGATCTTACGCGGATTGGCGAAATCAAACGGGGACCGTTTCTCGTGCTGCAAGGATTTTGCCGAGTCCGTCTCGCGCGGTTGGGGCAGCGACCCGGCGATCTTGCCGCCTTCCGCGATTGCGCCCACCGCGGCGCAGGATTACGGCAGCGGCGAGGCGCCGACGGTGGTCCAGCCGCCGGCCCCCACGGAAGACTCCGCGGCGGACCAGGATCAACTCGAGACAGTGGTTCACCCGCTTACTGCCGACAACGCCCCGACCGAGGTCATGACGGGATTGCCGCCGCTGGGGGAGACCGGCGCGGACGCGCCTTTGGACGCGGCTGCGGAGGAGGCCGCGAGCGCGGACCAACCGCCGTCTCTGCCGGTTCCTGAGTCGGTTCCCTTTGCGACAGCCGAGGAGCCGCAGAAGCGCGGCCCGTGGTTAGCTATTGCGGCGGTCGCGGGACTCGTTGTTGCCGGCAGCGCCTATTGGGTGCTCCAGAATCCGGGCATGCTCGGCGGAGGCGTCTCGGAGGTGGTTGGAACCGCGGAGCCGGGTGACCCGGCGGCCGAAGAAACCACTGCCGCTCCGATTGGGCAGACGGCCATGCCGGAAACGCCTTCGAGCGGGCCCGCGACGGGAGGGACCCAGGAAACTACGCCGGCATCTAAACCACCGGAACCAACACGGATCGCAGCGGCACCGCCACCAAAGGTAGAGTCCGCCCCTACGCCGCCTCCGTCGAAGCCTAAGGCCCCGCCCGCGCCGGCGAGAGCCGCGAAGGCGGTTGAGGTCACTTTCTCGACGAAACAGGCCGGCGCTCGCGTGGTCGTCGACGGTAAGCCGCAATGGTCTTGCAATTTGCCGTGTTCACTGGAACTGCCGCGAGGGGAGTACACGGCGAGCGTGTCGATGACCGGGTTTTACCGTATCCGCAAACCATTTAAGGTGGGCTCGGAACCAGTCGACCTTGCCTTCGAGATGGAGGAAGTAGTCGGGACAGTCCTCGTCAGCAGCTCACCGAGTGGCGCTGATATTTACGTGGACGGGAGGAAGTTTGAAGGCCAAACGAATACTTCGTTGCGCCTGAGGCCGGGTTATCACCTGATCAAGATTGAAAAAGCCGGCGCCGGTATGGTCGAGAGCAGCGTGTTGGTCAGAGAAGGGCAGCTCAGCTCGCAGCAGTTTTCCCTCGCCGCAAAGCCACCACGAGCCAAGTTGAACGTTACGACCACGCCGGCCGGTGCCCAGATTGTGCTCAACGATAAGCGCCGCTCCGGCTCAACACCGAGAGAGCTGGATCTGCCTCCTGGTGACTACCGGGTCATGTTGTCGCTTCCCGGCCACCGCCCGGTGATCAAGGAAATCAAGCTGCCGCCGAATCAAGCGGTGGCGATGGACGAGAAATTGACGCCTAGATAGGCGACGACTTCAACCCTTCTGTGTGGTGGTGAGCCACGCATTTATCCCACGAACCGACTGATTGCCGGCCCGCCTCTTGTCGAGAGTTTGCGGATTCGCGCGCGGTGAACGGTTGAGTAGCTGATCGAGTGCGGCGCGGTTGTAGGGCGACTAGCAGACAGGGAGTGACAACAGGCGCGCTATACACCGGAGGCGTCCGCTCCCCAAATCACTTTGTGGAGTTGCGAGCCGAAGCGCATCGGAGCTTCCAGTTTGTCTGCAAGCATCCAGCTCGCTAAGTCGGCAGGTGCTGGTTCGCCGTGAACAGGGGAGAAGAGCACCGCTGCAACTCGGTCTATTACTTCGTGGCCGCGGACGAAATCACGCGCGAATTCGTAGTCTCGCCTGCCCGCAATAACGAACTTCAACTCATCGTGCGGACCTAAGTGATCGAGGTTCTCGAGGGCGAAGGTGTCAGGTTCCCCCGAATCGGGGCATTTTACATCGACGATCTTGATGACTTCGCTTGGGACGCGGTCGATCAGACGTTCTCCGCTGGTTTCGAGCATGACGCGGTAACCGTCAGCCAGGAGGCGATCCATGAGGGGGTAGACCTCCTGCTGGAGCAGAGGTTCCCCTCCGGTCACTTCGACGAGCCGGCAACCGAAGCCGTCGACCTTTTTCATGACCTCGTCGGTCGTCATTTTCGTTCCGCCATAGAAGGAGTACTCCGTGTCACACCACCGGCAACGTAGATTGCATGCCGTGAGGCGCACGAATGTACACGGCAGCCCGGTATGAGTCGACTCTCCTTGGATCGAATGGAAGATTTCGGTGATCTGCATCGAGGGGGCCGATTCTTCAATACTCGAAAAAGCGCTCCACGTCCCGGGGTGAGGTCGTGAATGTGTAATCCGGCAAGCTGCTCAAGAAGACCTCGCCGTAGCGTTTCCTGAGAATGCGGTTGTCGAGGAGTACGAGCGTCCCGCGGTCTTTCGTGCCGCGGATTAGACGTCCAAACCCCTGCTTGAGCGAAATCACGGCCTGGGGGATTTGGTATTCGAAGAAAGGGTTGCCCTCAGCCTCGCGAACGGCGGCAATCCGCGCTTCGACAACCGGCTCGGTGGGTACCGCAAACGGCAGCTTGTCGATGATGACGCAACTGAGCTGTTCGCCCGGAACATCGACTCCCTGCCAAAAGCTCGCCGTCGCGAAGAGAACGCAGTTCGGCGTGCGCCGAAATTCATCCAGCAATGCGGAGTTCGGCGCCGATCCCTGGATGAGGGTCGGATACTCAATGGCGAAGGAAACGAAATCGTGTACGGCCTGCATCTGTTGATAGCTGGTGAACAGCACAAAAGCTCGACCGCGGCTGAGGCGGAGAAGGCGCAACACCTCATCGGCGGCTGCTTTGACGAATTCGGGAGCGCGCGGGTCCGGCAACGTTGGGGGCACATAGAACAAGACTTGCTCCGCGAAGTTGAAATGCCCGGGGACTACCAGTTCTCTTGCCGAGTCGAGTCCCAGGCGGGCGCGAATGAAGTCGAATTTTCCCTCAACCGCCAAAGTGGCCGACGTCAGCACGACAGTGTCGACTTCGTTAAAGAGACGGTCGCGGAGAATCTCGGAAACGTCGATTGGGGTCGCTTGCACGAACGTCGCCCGGGCTCGCTTCTCCACCCAATACACAAAGCGCCGGTCGTCGCCTTCGATCAAGAACCGCAGGTCGTGGTCGAGTTCTTTGACGCGGCGTTGGAGGGGGATCAATTCGTCGACCTTCTTGTCCACTTGCATCAGCTCATTGCCGAGTCTTTCGAGAGCGGTCAGCAAGGCTGCGTACGGTTGCCGGTGACGATCGGAGAATTCGCTCCGATTGCTGAAGCCCGAACGACCTTGATAGTGCGAGAAGAGCTCAAAGAACGCCTGGAAGCGGGTGCGGAAGCCGTCGATGGCACGGTCGAGTCCTCGCGAACCGAAGTCCCCTTGAAATGCGGCGTGATGGACGTCGCGCGCCAGATCCTCGAAGCGGTAATCGCTCAGCTGCACGCCGAAGTGCCTGCCGGCGATGTCCTCGATTTCGTGCGCTTCGTCGAAAATGACCGCTTGATACTCGGGAATGATGGACGCGAACTCGTTTTCGCGTAGCGCCAGGTCCGCGAAGAAGAGGTGATGATTGACGATGATGATGTCGCTCTCGCGAGCCTTGCGCTGCATCAGCGTGAGGAAACAGCGGTCGAATTGCTCGCACTTCTGCCCCGAGCACAATTCCCGGCGGGCGTCGAGCTTGTCCCAGAGGGTGCTTGCCTGAGGCAGTTTCTTTAGCTCGGCACGGTCGCCGGTTTCGGTTTCTGCTTCCCACTCGCGGATCATGCCGAAATCCTCGATCTCGACCAAACCCTCAAGCACCGGGCGTTTCGCGGCGTCGTAGAGCTTTTGCCGGCACAGATAGTTGTTGCGCCCCTTCATGTAGGCGACCTTTAGCTTTCGTCCGAGTGCCTTTTCGAGAAACGGGATGTCCTTGTAATAGAGCTGCTCTTGGAGAGCCTTCGTGCCCGTGGAAACGATCACGCGCTTACCGCCGGCGATGACCGGGATGAGGTAGGCCAACGTCTTTCCGGTGCCTGTGCCGGCTTCAACGGTGAGGTGCCGCTTCTCATCGAGCGCCGCTTCGACCTCCTGCGCCATCGAAAGCTGCCCCGGCCGAAACTCGTAGTCGGGGTGGTATTGCGCCAGAACGCCGTGACGTCGAAAGAATTCCCGAACCCGTAACGAGCCGGCATCGTGGGTTGTCCCGTGGCGGGGGGAAACCTGTTCCATGGCAGGCACGGCGGCTCAGCAACGGCGCCGTGATGTCTCAGGATATCGCGTCACGGGACGGCCGATGCCCTACACGAACGTCCGCCGGCGTCGGGCAGATCTTCTCGCGACCAAAGATAGTAAGCTTGAGCAGAAGCTGATCCAGTGCCGAAAATTCGCGCTATCGACATGGTCTGGCTCATCCTGCTGGGCGCGCTCGCCGCCCTGGGGATGACGAAGGCAGAGCATTCGCCCTATGAGTGGCTGGTGTTAACGGCACTCGGCGGCGTCCAGATCGCGGAAGTCTATCTCGGTGTCATCTCCGACGCGACGACCGCCGCGCTTTCGGTTGCCGTCAAGCTGACGCTGTGTTTTTGGCTGGTCGCGGAAACCGGCGGCTTGGAGAGCAGCTACTACCTGATCTTTCTGTTGCCGGTGGTCTCCGCGGCGTCGAATTTCGGGCCGGCAGGCACCATGCTGTCGACCCTAGCGACGTCGGGGATCTACCTTTCGTTTCTGCTGGCCGTGGATTACGAGACGGCGTACATACCTCCGGAAGGTCAACGGGAGTTGATCGTCCGGGTCCTGTTCTTCTTCTTGAGCGCGATTCTGGTGAACCGATTCGCGACCGAGAACCGCGCGAAAACCGAGCACCTGGCACAGGTGAACCGCGAACTGACGGAAGCGCAGGCCGAAGTACAGCGTTCCGAGCGGTTGGCGGCGCTGGGGCAACTCTCGGCCGGCCTGGCACACGAGATTCGTAATCCCTTGGGTGTCATCTCGGCGTCGGCGGAGTTGCTCGAGAAGAATGTGAATCAAGACAATGCGGTGGCGCTTGAGGTGTCGGGTTTCGTGCGCTCTGAAGTCCATCGCCTCAATGGACTGGTGACGCGCTTTCTGGACTTCGCGCGACCCTCGCAACTGCACAAGGACACCCACGATCTGAATGCGGTCATTGAGCGGGCGCTGTCGCAGCTTGACGAACAACAAAAGGGACGGGACGTGCCTTTACAGGTCAATAAGAAGCTGGCCCCGTTGCCCCCGTTTCGGTTCGACGAGACATTGATTGAGAGCACGATAGTTAATCTCTTGCTGAACGCTTACGAGGCGATGCCGGAGGGCGGGACTCTGGGCGTTGAGACGAGACGACGCGGTGACTACGCCCAGATCGAAATCGCCGATGGTGGGGAAGGCATTCCGGACGGGCAGCTGGAGGACATCTTTAACCCGTTCTTCACCACCAAGCCGCACGGCGTGGGTTTGGGGTTGGCGATGGTTTCGAAGTTCGTCGACAGCCACGGCGGAACGATTTCGGTAACCAGCCGGCCCGGTGAAGGCTCAACGTTTCTTGTGCAACTGCCGGTGTCGAGCGAAGCCGGCGGGTGAAGAACGGAATGGCTAAGCGGATCCTCATTGTCGAAGACGAAGCCAAGATGCTACGGGTCTTGGAATTGCAACTCCAGGGTTCCGGTTACCACGTCGCCAAGGCGGAATCCGCGGAACGGGGTCTGGAACTCCTCGATAAGGCGCAGTCCGGCGACCGCGGCTTTGTGCTGATATTGACCGACCTTCGTTTGCCCGGAATGGACGGGCTCGCGTTCCTTAGTCGAGCGAGAGACCGTTACCCTTCCTTGCCGGTGGTCGTGATGACGGCGTTCGGGACCGTCGAAACCGCCGTCGAGGCGATGAAGGCGGGAGCGAGCGATTACGTTCTCAAGCCGTTTTCTCTCGAGGACCTGACGATGACGATTGAAAAGGTGCTCGAGCTGCACGCGCTGCGCGACGAAAACATCAAGCTCAAAGCCGAGCTCGAACGCCGTTACGATTTCGGACAAATCATTGGCCGTAGTCCGAAGATGCAGGAGATCTTCGACGCCGCCGGACGCGTGGCCCCGACGCGCACGACCGTTCTGTTGGGAGGTGAAAGCGGAACGGGGAAGGGCATGCTCGCTCGCGCGATTCACGTGAACTCGCCGCGTCGGGACAAGCCTTTCGTGAAGATCAACTGTTCGGCGATTCCGGAAAACCTGATGGAAGCCGAACTCTTTGGTTACGAGAAGGGCGCGTTCACCGGAGCGGCGCAGCCCCATCCGGGAAAGTTCGAGCAGGCCGACGGCGGAACGGCTTTTTTGGACGAGATCGGGGATGTGCCGCCGGGCGTTCAGGTCAAGCTATTACGCGTCCTGCAGGAGCGCGAGTTCGAGCGCCTGGGCAGCACCAAGACAACCGAGGTCGACGTTCGGATCGTCGCCGCCACCAACCAGGACTTGCGTGTAGCGCTCGAGCAAAGGACGTTCCGAGAGGACCTTTACTACCGGCTCAATGTCTTGCCGATCAATCTGCCGCCGCTACGCGAGCGGAAGGAAGACATTCCCTACCTGGTGGATCATTTTTTGGCGAAATTCGCCGCCGATACAGGTAATCGGGTGAAAGGTATCAGCGACGCCGCCCGCGAGAAACTCATCGGATATTATTGGCCGGGCAACGTGCGCGAACTCGAAAACATCATCGAACGCGCCATGGTGCTCTCGAACTCGGAAACCGTGGGGGCCGACGACATCCATCTAGATCACCAACGAGCCATGCCGATGCCGGATGGAGACGGTCCCTTTCTGCCGCAAGGGACGACGCTGGAGCAATATGAGCAGGAGCTGATCCGCGAGGCCATGCGGCGCAGCGGCGACAACAAGAGTCAGGCGGCCCGGCTGCTGGGAGTCACGCGCAACGCATTGCGGTATCGCTTGTCGCAGATGGGCGTCGAAGAGTAGCGCCGAACCGCCGCCAGCTGAGCGATATGCGAGAGCTATGCGGTAGCTCCTCCGCAGCTTGATCCCGCCCCGGCCGTGCACCCGAAACAATGCTGCCCGGTCACAATTTGCCGACGATCGAGCCCGCCTACCGCGAAATCACGAATGTGCGCCGGCGCGCCGAATCCTATGGGCAATTCCAGCATTTGATTGAAGTCACAATCATAGAGTGTGCCGTCCCACCCGACCGAAAGCATATTGCGGCACATCACGCCGGCCGCGGCCACGGGGTTGTACGCCTGAACTAACTTTTGCATGTAGCGATCGTAGTTGCCGCTCCCGAGCAGAAATTCCAGGAAGCGGCTGATCGGCATGTTGGTGATCGCGTAGAGAGAATTGAAGACGACGCCGTAGCGGTCTCGTAACTCGCGCTTGAAGTCGGCCTCCACGGCGGCTTGCGGCGGGGGCAGAAACGCACCCGTCGGGTTGTAAACCAAGTTCAGTCGCAATCCGGAGCCCTCGTCGCCGTATCCGAGCTTGTTGAGCAGACGCAGCGCCTCAATCGATTTGTCGAAAACGCCCTCTCCACGCTGAGCGTCGGTTCGCTCGGCCAGGAAATAGGGCAGGCTCGCAACAATCTCGATACGATGCTCGGCGAGAAATTCGGCTAATCCTTTTTGCGACGGCAAGAGCAAGATGCTCAGATTGCAGCGGTCGATTACGTGACGCCCAAGACGCACCGCTTCGGTCGCGATACGACGGAAATTCGGATTCAGCTCGGGCGCGCCGCCAGTGATATCGACGGTTGCGATGTCGGTCGCAGCCAACGCGGCAAGGCACAGATCGGCCGTCTCGCTCGTCATGCTTTCGGTGCGATCCGGTCCGGCGTCGACGTGGCAGTGTTTGCAAGTCTGGTTGCAGAGCTTGCCGACGTTGATTTGGAGGATTTCGATGCCGGTCCCAGTCAAGGGGAATAAGCCGGACTCGCCCAAAGCGTCGTCGAACTGCCGCGGGCTCGTGCCGCCGTTATTGAGAATACGGAGCTGTTCGGAGGCGGAAGCCAACTCGTGATCTCGGCTCCGCAGACTTTGTGCCATTGGCTGTTGGAGTGGTTCTCGCGGTGAATGCGTCTCCCGATGAGGCCCTCACATGCTGAGCTTTTCCGCCATGTTGCGCATTTGCACGCCGTGGACCAGGCTTGCGCCCCCGCGAATCGCCGCCGCGACATGCACAGCCTCGGTCATTTGATCGAGGTTGGAACCTTTTTCGAGACAGTCCTGCGTATAGGCATCAATACAGTAGGGACATTGTACGGCGTGAGAGACTGCGAGCGCGATGAGACTTTTCTCGCGCGCCGTCAGAGCACCTTCCTCAAAGACCGCGCCATACCAGGATTGAAACTTTTCCCAAAGTTCGGGCGCGTTCTTGCCGACCTCTCCGAAGCGCGGCAGGTCTTCGTCGTTGTAGTAATCCGCCATGCAACGTCCTCCAGCTCTTTTCCAGTGTACGGCGGACGGGACGCGAACAGTGCGAGCTGCGTGTAAACCTTTGCCGTCATCCGGCCGGATCTTACATCACGCTCATCGGGTCTACGTCGATCACCAATGCCGTCGCGGGCCAGTTATGGTCGCGGGCGAATCGGCGGGCGCGGGCCACCACCTCGGCGACCAACTTGCGGGTCCGTCCCTTGAGAATGAACTGGTAGCGGTAATCCGTCTTGAGCCGCACGACCGGCGCGGCCGCCGGCCCCAGCAGACGCACTCCGTCGGGAACCGTTTCATGCAGGTGCCGGCCGAGTTTACCGCTCAGGGCGAGCGCCTCTTCAAGTTTCTTTGAGCGCACCAACAAGACCGCCATCGGGGCAAACGGCGGGTAGTGGAGCAGACGTCGGAAGTTCAACTCCTTCTTGTAGAAACCGTCGTAGTCTTGGGCGGCGGCGAAACGAATGGCGTAGTGATCGGGGTTGATGGTTTGCAGCAGGACCTTGCCCTTTAGCTCTCCGCGTCCGGCTCGCCCGGCGACTTGAGTGAGGAGTTGAAAGGTCCGCTCGGCGGCACGAAAGTCAGGCATGCCGAGACCCACATCGGCCGTGACCACACCCACCAGTGTGACGTTCGGGATGTCGTGTCCCTTGGCGATCATCTGGGTTCCAACCAGGATGTCGTATTTCCCGTCACGAAACGCACCCAGCACGGATTCGTAGTAGTCGCGGCCTCGGACCGTATCGCGGTCGAGCCTCGCGATACGAGCCGTCGGCAGCCGCTCACGCAGATAGTCCTCGACCTTCTCGGAACCGCTCCCCATGAAATAGATGTATTCGCTCTCGCATTTCGGACAGACCTTCGGGACCGGCTCGGCATAGTCACAGTAGTGGCAGGCGAGCTTCTGTTCGCGGCGGTGGAAGGTCAATGTGACCGAACAGTTTTGGCATTCGATTCGTTCGCCGCACGAGCGGCAGACCACGAAGCTCGAAAACCCCCGGCGGTTGAGAAGCATGATGACTTGCTCGCCGGCCTCGAGCCGCGCCCGGAGAGCGTCATTCAGGGCCCTTGAGAACAAGTCTTGACGTTTCGTTTCGACGAACTCGAGTCGCATGTCGATGATCTCGACCTCGGGAAGGGGCCGCCGTTCGATTCTTTCCGGCATGCTAAGCAAGTCGTACTTTCCGCGCTCGGCGTTGTAGCGGGATTCGAGACTCGGCGTTGCCGATCCGAGCACCACCGTCGCTCCGGCTCGCCGGCCCCTCATCACCGCCACATCGCGACCGTTGTAGCGCGGTGTTTCGTCTTGCTTGTAACTGTGGTCGTGCTCTTCGTCGACGATCACCAAGCCGAGATCGACCAGCGGGGCGAAAACCGCCGAGCGGGTTCCGACGGCCACGCGCGCCGTGCCCGCCCGCAGCCGCTTCCATTGGTCGGACCGCTCGAGTCCGGAAAAGGCGCTGTGGAGAATCGCCGCCAGGTCGCCGAAACGGGCAAAAAATTGTTGGGCTACGGCGGGCGTGAGGGCGATCTCCGGAACCAGCAACAAGGCGCTCTTGCCGAGTTGCAAAGCTTTCTCGATGGCCCGCAAATAAACTTCCGTCTTCCCCGATCCGGTCACACCGTGAATCAAGAACGTGTTGTACTTGGCCGAGTCAAGTGACTTGCACACCGCGTCCAGAGCGGCTTGTTGGTCATCATTGAGCAATACGCGGGCGTCCGTGGAGGGTCCGCTCGCGGTCTTGCCGGCGGGGCCGTCGAAATCTCTCCATAGATTGACCACACCCGCGCGGGCGAGTTTCGCGGCGACGCGCTTGACGTCCTTACGCTGCGTCGTAAGAGCTTCAACGCGATGGGCGCCGGGGTTGTCTCGAAGGTAATCAAGCAACCACCGCTCGCCTCGGGTGGTCTTTTCGGGAGCTTCGTCAAAAACGCCCGCCGCCAGCAGGAGCGTCCCCGAGCGGGCCCGCAGCGGGTCGCGCTGTTTGACTACGGGATTCATCGAGACCAGCCTCTTGCGGCGCAGGTTGCGCAACACCGGCTCGACTCCCTGAATCTTCCGCTTCAGGTACGCCTCGCTCAAGGGCCTTTTAGTGAGGGCCTTCAGTACCTGGACGACCCGGTCATCGTCGTCCTCGTCGCCGAGTTGTCCGGCGGCCTTGCGGCCCGCGGCGGTCAACGACAGCACCTTGCCGGAGCGCGTCGTGCCGCCGAGCGGCAGCATCGTCTTGAGGACTTCGCCGAGCGGAGCGCTATAATATTCGGCGATCCAGCGGCCCAGCTCAAGCAACTCCGGCGTCAGAGCCGGTTCGTCGTCGAGCAGCTGGATGATGTCGCGGATTTTTCCCGAGGGCGGGCTTTCTTTTCTCTCAAGCACGACCCCGGTCAGCTTGCGGGGTCCGAAGGGCGCCAGGACGCGCGCTCCCGGCTGGGCGCGCTCCCGCAAAGGCTCGGGCAAGCGGTACGTAAACGGCTGATCGACGGGAACGGGAAGAGCAACGTCGCAAAAGGCAGCCCCGGAGTCAGGCATCGATGCATTCGATTCTAGCGGATCACCGATCGGGCCACTTTTTTCGGGCGGCCGGGCCCAGGGAACTTATCGCCTACGCTCAGAGGATGCTTCGAGCTTCGGTGGGGCCCACTGGGTTTCCGACGCCGCTCCGCAAAAGCCGCGGGTTTGTTCGAACCCCGCGCTACGCATTCCGAACTTTCCAGGCTGAAGAAGTAACAGACGGTCGTGGATCGTGATCACACAACTTGCACTTCTAGTCCTCCTTCTCGCCGGCCTCGCGTATTTCTCGCGAACGGTTTATGAACGTCTGAAGAGGATGCGTCGCGCACGGCCGGCGCTTCCTCGTATCAACCTCGCGCGACGCCTCGCCTCGACCTTCCTCGAGGTGATGCTGCAAACTCGCGTCATACGCGACAGGCCTTTAGCGGGATTTCTGCACGCCCTCGTGATGTGGGGTTTCTTCGCCTTTGCGTGGGTCAGCCTGGAGCACATCCTCCAAGGGTTTGCCGGGCTTGAGAGCGCCGCGGCCGATCAGGGCTGGTACGGCACATTCGCCGCCGTTTGGGCTGTCACAGTTTTGGTCGGGATCATCGGCCTCGCCTATCGCCGCTTCGTGGTGCGCCCGCCTCAGTTGGGGGAGGTCTCTGCATCGTCCGGCTGGGTGGCGGCGCTGATTGTTCTGTTGATGGTGACGTACCTGCTGGGGTGGCGAGGTCTGGAAGCAGCGTCTCCATCGTGGGCCGTCAATTGGTGGCTGCACACGCTTTCGCTGGCGGGAATGCTGTTTCTCATCCCTAACTCGAAACACTTGCACCTTGTACTCGGACCGATCGCGATTCTTTACCGAGGCGAGACGACCAGCAGCATGCGGCCGCTGCGGGAGGAAGACGACGATGATTTCGGGATGCTCCACTTCGGCGACTTGTCCGCCAAGGACATCCTCGACGTCAATTCCTGTGTGGAGTGCGGCCGCTGCACCGATGCGTGTCCCGCGAATGCTATCGGCGGAACGCTCAACCCCAAGGAAGTGATTCTCCAGATGCAACACGGGCTGTTGGCGGGCGCGGAAGTGATCGCGGGAACCCAGCCGGAGGTCGAGAGCGGCGAGGCCTGGGTGCGGGAAGACGATCTGTTCCAGTGCCTCTCCTGCGGCGCCTGTGAGCAGATCTGCCCGGTCGGCATCGAGCATGTGGGGGCGAAGATTCTCGACCTGCGACGCGGTTTGGTCAGCGAGGGCCGCACGCACAACGAACGGGTGTCCGAGCTGTTTACGGCCATGGAACGGGCCCCACACAATCCGTGGAAGGTTTCCCACGACACGAGGGCAAGATTCATCGAGGCCGAGCAATTCCCGATTTTTGACGGAACGGCGGATTGGTTGCTGTGGCTCGGGTGCGGCAATAGTTACGACCCACATGGGCAAGACGTCGCTCGTGCGATGGCGAAGATCCTCAACGCGGCGGGGGTTTCTTGGGGCGTGCTCAAGCGCGAAACCTGTTGCGGCGAGCCCGCGCGCCGGGCAGGTAACGAATACCTCTACATGCAGCTTTCCGAGAAGGTGATCGAGTCCTTCGGCTCGCACAAAGTCAAGAACCTTGTGACCTGCTGTCCGCACTGCACCCGCATGCTCGATGTCGATTACCGGCAGAACGAGGCTTTTGAGAAGCTTGGTATCCGAGTCGTCCACCATACGGAGTTGATTGAGGAGCTTCGCGGTAAGCTCGCGATAGAACCGTCTCTCGAACGCGTCGCCTACCACGACCCTTGCTACTTGGCCCGCGGTCGCGGGATCACCGCGCAGCCGCGAGCGACGCTCGACGCTTGCGGGGCCGAGTTGATCGAGCCCACGCGCCATGGGAAGGACGTGTTTTGCTGCGGCGCGGGCGGGGCGCAAATCTTCATTGCGGATGACAAGGTTGAGCTGCCTGGAGGGCGTGTGAATCACAAGCGCTTCGCCGAACTGGCCGCCACCGGGGCTTCAACGCTGGCGGTGGCTTGCCCGTATTGTCCGATCATGCTGAGCGACGCAGCGCAACACGCCGGGCGCGACGACGTGCGCGTCGCGGATGTCGCGGAATTGGTGGCTGAGCGGCTTCGGTAGGCGTCTCGTACGGCGTCGTACAAGACGACCTCCCCGAGGAGTGGGCGCGCCGCCCGACCCGGCATTACCCGTAGTCATGGCGCCGCGCCCGATTGGAGGAGAGACTAATGTCCTTATCGGTCGATCCCAAGCGGATTTGACGGATTCTCGGGTTCGGTCGAGCCGCTGTCTTGTTGTCCCGCGCCCGCCCGCGCAACGCACAAACCTATGTTAGGCTAGGCACCGGAGAACTCATTCATGCGCCACTCTGCGGTTCTAATCGGTTTCGTCGTAGCCCTCGGAACGGCTTTTTCCCAACAGCACGATATCGGATCGATTCCGCCGGGATTCACATCGATCTTCAATCACCAGAACATCGCGGGTTGGCACGTCAGCATGACCACCCACCAGGGCAATACGCGTGAATGGCGTGTGATTGACGACGTGCTCACGGCGCGCCAGAGTCCCAAGGGCAACGGCGGGGTGTTGCTCAGCGATAAGCGCTACAAGGATTTCGAGGTCTATCTCGAAATCAAGCCCGATTGGGGCTGCGATGGCGGGCTGTTTCTGCGTTCGAACGGAGCCGGCCAAGCCTACCAGGTGATGATCGATTATCTGGAAGGCGAAAATGTCGGGGGTATCTACGGAGAGCGCCTGGAAGGCGTAAAACTCACGCCGTCCAAAGGCTGGCAAGAGGTCTGGCGCAAGGATGACTGGAACGCGCTACGAGCGCGTATTACAGGAAATCCTCCCCATATCACTGTTTGGCTCAACGGAAAGCAGATCACGGATTTCCAGGACACCGCCAATCACGCTGCAGGCGGCGCGGAGGACGGCATGATCGCTGTGCAAGTGCACTCGGGTTCGCGCTGGGGCGGAGAAGAGAGCTTCCACCGCTTTCGCAACATTGCGGTGAAGGAATTGCAGTAGCGGGCAAAGCTGCGATCTCAAGCCGTCAACATTTCCCCACCCGCAGTGTCGGATTTAGCCCGTTCCCGGATTGCCGCCATTTCTCGGGCTATGCTCAAATTGAAGAAACCTGCCGTCTGTGGCGCAGGTCCGTTGGCATAGAGGTGACTAATGCGTAAGGCTTCGCGTTTGTTCGCGCTGATCTGTTTCTCGGCGCCGGTAATTGCTGTCGCTCAACTGCCGGTTACGGAAGTCCAACTCCACGCAGACCCCGCCGACGCTCGGGTCCGCCCACTCGAATCTCTAGTCATTCAACTACGAGCTTACGGCGAAGTTGCCGACGACGTGGCCGGCGAAACGAAACGGGTTCGCCTGCAAAGGAATGCAGCGGCGTTCGAACTGAAAGACTCGCGTGGCGGTTGGCTGTCAAAGCTCTTCCGATTCCAAGGCCGCGAGGACGAGGACTTCCACCAAGAACGCGGCCAGGGCCTGGGGGCTGTCCTACTGGGACGCGCGACGGGCCAATTCGCTCTCCAAGACGCCGTTCTATTCACGGCTGGCGAGCGAGCGGGGCGATATGTCGTCGAAACGGTGCTCGATGGAAAGACGGCGTCGATCGAGATCGAAGTGGCGGACAACGCGCCGAGCCGCAAACCGGCCGAGCGGACAACCTTTCCCGCTGAATCACGCTCGCGCGACCGATATCGTCGCCTGGCCGAGCACTATGCACCGATGGTGGCGGGAGAAACCTGGTTTCAACCGAAGAGCGATTACCTCGCACGCTTTGACCTGGACGGCGATTGGCGGGGAGACAACAATTGGGATCGCGCCGAGATCGGCTCGTCGCAGGGCTATGTGTACTACGCCGCGATGGAAACCTCTACGCATTGGTTTTTGATCTACAACTTTTTCCACCCTCGCGACTACTCCGACAAGTGTGTCGCCGGCACGTGTCATGAAAACGATAACGAGGGCATGATTCTGACCGTTGAGCGCGACGGTTCCGAGTTCGGCCGGCTTCAGACTATGGAAACGCTCGCTCACAACAACATCTACTCGTACCGCAACGATCGCAGTATAAAAAAGGGTGTCCATCGCTTTGACGGTAACGTCGAGTTACACGACGGCTCGCACCCGGTTGTCTTCATCGAGTCCGGAGGGCACGGAGTTTACGGCTCCGACGACGGTCACTCACGCTTTTCGGTGCGGCGCAACGAATTTTCCGAGGGCACCGGTGTGACTTATGTTTTCAAGGGCAAGGCCGGACGGCCGCGTCACCCCGACGACCGCAACGTGGGCTACGAGTTGCTGCCAATCTACGAGCATTGGTGGTTGCGCGCTCACGGGGCTGCGAAACAAAGCCGAGCCTTTGACGCCTACTACGCATACGAGCCCTTCGGCCGCCGACCTCGACCGCGACTTGGCGAGATCGCGGGATCGTTTTTGGGCCGCAAGCACGGCTCGAACAAGGCCAAGCCTTTCTGGGGATGGCACGACAACCGTACCCGCAAACGCAAAGTGCTGGCCACGGGGCAGTGGGGGCTCGACCCGGCGTACGCCGTGTCGCGGAATCTGCGCTTCCCCGGTCGCTTTTCCGTGGACTACACCTACAATCCGTACTTGGGGATCGGAGAGCTCTCTGTCACCGATCCCGTCAGCACAGCGGTTACCACGACCGCGCCCCCGCGTAGCCGCTCTTCGGATTCCCAGCAGCCCCAACAGCAGGCTGCGCAAGATCTTTCCGGGCTGACGAGTTTTCAACCGGCGCGCGCAAGAGGGTATGACGAAGCGGCGCGGAAAGGGCAGCTCGATCTGCGGATGCATGTGGACGGGGAAGTGGATGTGTTCGTACGATCGGCGAGCGTCGGCTATCGGGCGCTGAGCGGCCGGCCGCCCCGGAATGACGGTTCGGAGTTCACGCAGCCGCTTCCTAGGGCGAAATTTCGCGAGTTCAAGCTCGAAAAGAAGGACGGTCGCGGGAAGATCACCCTGGTCGAGCAGCCTACGGAAGCCAACCAATACACCGCGAAGCTAAAAATCTCCGATCCCAAGGGCGGGGAAGACCGCTATCATGCCCGCTTGACCTGGGCGTGGGAAGAACTGGCGCCGTCCTCCGCGCCGGAACAGACTCTGACGGGAGCCCCTGTATCGGTACCCACTGGCGTACCAACATTACCGGCGGACCCGCGGGCGGCTTCACGGGGAAGCACTGTGTTGGCTAAGCACATGGAAGCGATCCGCCGCGGTCTCCGCGAGGAGGCTGCCGCTGAGCCCTCGGCGACTACTGCCCGGGCTCCTACAGCTCCGCCCGAACCGGCTGCGTCGACGCCGGTTATCCCGGGCGCGGAGATCTTTTCCGACGACAACGATCCTGCCAAGTACAACAAACGCGCTGAAGGCCTGTTCGAGTTCCGAGGTCGGATTGACGGAACCGTGCGGTTGCGAATCCAGGCCGACCGAGTGATGGCAGAGAATACCGATGGGCGGCAGGTCGCGGTTGAGCGCTTCTCGTTTACTCAGCCGGTGCCGTCATCGCGGGTGCGGGACATGGGCGTTGAGAAGAAGGACGGTCGAGGCAAGGTCGTCCTCCTCGAAAGGCCGTGGGAAGGCAATCAATATCTTGCCGTCGTGGAAATTTCCGACCCCAAGCGCGGGGACGATCGGTACCATTTTCGTTTGAAATGGCGACGGTAGACTAGAGTTATTGACACGATGACACGATGCACGGCGGGCCCGTGATGGTGGCGAGGCCGTGATGCGAAAATTCGATCACAGCACCGTTTGGGTCGTGGCACTGCTCGCGACCGTCGCTCCGGCCCGCGCGCAGCTCGAGCCGAGGGAGAGCGTGGACGAATATCCCGCGACGTGTCGCCTGGAAAACGCGTCGATCGGCGTGGATTACCTGCGTCGCAGTCTCCCGACGCCCCGTGGCACCCAGTTCATCCCGGGAGTGCTCATTTTCGAGATCGGCGTCTTTCCGGATCGTGGAGAGAAGATTACTCTTGGGTCGAACGATTTCGAGCTCAATTGGAAGAAAGCGGATTTGCCGCTGGTTCCCGTACACCCTCAATACGTAGTCGCCTCTCTGCTGCGACCAGAATTCAGTCAAGCAGGCAAGGTCCAGTGGGTGCTACGGGGCGGACGGCCGAATCGCCGCACCGGTGAGTTTGAAGGAGTGACGATCGGGGGGCCTCCACGAAACCCGCGATTCCCGGACGACCCGAGTCGCGATGGGCCGCCGGCCCCCAGAGCACCCGTCCGAACCTCGGGTGACTCGTACGCCCCCTCACCCCGATGAGTTGCCGGATCGCATTCTCACGATTCACGCTCTGTCGACCGAACCCGCCGATCACGCTTCAAGCGGCTACGTGTACTTCTGGTACAACGGAAAGTTGAGCAAGCTGCGACGGCTCGTCTTGACAATCCGCCAGGGCGAAGACAGATGTAACCTGCTGATTCGGAAATGAGCAAGCCCGCTCGGCGAGGGACGGTCAAAAAATCAGGTACAGTCCGCTTCGCGCTCGAAGCTCATTGATTCAATGGAACCTGTTCGGTCGGCGCTCGGTACAGCCCCCATCCTTTCAAAGCCCCTGAGCGAAATAGTTCGGCGCAGCCCAACCCGGTCGGCTCGCTTTCAACTGTGGTAGGATGCCGAGTCCTTGCTTTTGGTTGAGCCAGCATGCGCCAAATCCGCTCTCACGGCGCCGTCCAGCCCGGTTATCGATGGGGCCCCTTCACGTTGCGGGTGCCCCTGGTCCACGTCGGCGTTGAAATCCCCGAACTAGTCCAGGGCCTGCTGGTAGCCGGCGCCACCGGGTTGTCCATCGTTCCGCTCTACATGGAGTGGTGGGGGATGAGCTTCGAAACGGCCGTCGCCATGTGCATTGTGTCGTCGGTGATCGTCTGCGCAGGTCCGATCGTCTTCGGCGACCCCTATTGCGCCGGTTGGTTGACGCCCGCCCTCCCGCTGGTTCTGCGCCAGGCCATGGTGTACGAGAGTGTGCCGGAGCGCACTGCGTTCGTGACCGCGGTTGTCCTGCTCGTGGCCGCGACGTTCTTACTGATGGGAGTCTCGGGGTTGGGGGACTGGTTCTTGCGGGCGGTACCTACTGAGTCTCGCATAATATACTGTCAATCGAGACAAAGAGAAGACTGTTTCCAGAAAGCGGTAATCAAGCGCGGTTTGCGGCGCATTCGCCGCAGCGCTTTGCGGGCGCGCTCGTCGAGTTCCCAGTAGTCCTTCGGGCAGACGTTGGGCAACTCGTGCTGCTTCCAGTACGCCCAAATGTATTCCACCGGGTTCAACTCCGGCGCATAGGGCGGCAAGTACTCCGTTGCGATGTGATCCTCGGAGAGCTGGATGAACTCCCGCACCAGGCGGCTGCGGTGCGCCGGCAGCCGGTCCCAGACGATCAGCAGTGGGCCGTCGATGTGGCGCACCAAAGCCTTCAGGAAGTCGATGACCTCCAGCTCGCCGATCGCGCCGGGATAGAGCCGGAAGTAAAAGTTGCGCAACGTCAGCCCGGCCGACACCGACAGCTTGTCCCAGTTGAAGTTGAACTCCAACACCGGTGTCTCGCCGCGCGGCGCCCAGGTGCGGCAACGATGCGGCTTCTGACTCAATCCGCTTTCGTCGATGAAGACGATCGTACGTTCTTCTTTGCGGGCTTTTTTTTAATGGCCGGCCAAGTCTTGCGCTGCCAGCCGCGGATGGCCTCTTCGTTGCGCTCCCGCGCTTTGCCGACGGGCCGTTGCGGGCTCCAACCGAGCGCCCGCAGGATCTTCCAGACATGGCCCTCGTGATAGCGCACGCCGAACTCGTCTCCGATCAGACGAGCGACCCGCGGACAGCTCCACAGCGGCGTCGGGAAGCCGTGCGCCTCGGGGCCTTCCAGCAGCAACGCCTCGAGGCGTTCGAGCTGCGCGGCGTCCAACAGCGGCTTACGGCCGGCGCGGCCGGCCTGGCGCAACCCGGCTTCGCCGTCACGCCGGTATCGTCGCAGCCACTCGCTGACGCTTTGCCGCGCGACCTTCAATCGCCTCGCTGTCTCGGACTGACTACAGCCTTGCTCGACCAACCGGATCGCTTTGAAACGGCGCTTCTCCAGGGCCTCGAAATCCCGCCGTACGCCTTTTGTATTTCCCATACATACAAAGACGTACGTACCCCAAAAAGGTGTCACTTTATTTTGCGAGATTCAATAGGGCGCTTAGAGCGGGAATCATCCTAGGCGCGGGTATGAGCGCTATCTACGGGGAGTTCATCCCACGCTCCGGTGGCCGTGCATCGCGCATCGAAACCCTACCGATCTGTATCCTTCTCGCGGTCTGTATATCGCTGCTGTTGATGTTTTCCGAACCGATGGAACGGTGGAAGAAACGAAACCGCGGTATTGCGTTTATTGGTTCACTTGGGATCGCCCCCGGCTTCTTCTTGGCGATGGTGGTGGGCCCCTGGGTCGGCGAGGTGAGCTATCAAGGCTTCAAGTCTTACTTCCTCGCACCCGGTTCGGGCGAATGGACCTTTCGTCCCGGAGACGTGTTCTTTCTTCCCGAGTTCGGAACCCTTGTGAGAGAATTCAGCCCCATTTTTCAGGGGCTACCGGACTTTGAATTCTTCGCCGCGGCCCTTCCGTTGGCTTTCGCGGCCTATGTGGTTGGTTTCGGGGACATCATTACCGGCACCGCTATCGTCGGTGACGCGGCCCGCGATCGCCCCGACGAACAGGTCCCCATCGATGAACGCCGCACCCATCTTACGGTCGGAAGCCGCAACCTTCTGATGGCTGTCCTTGCGGGCCCGTTCTTTCCGCTGCAAGGCCCGCTTTGGACCGGTGCAACAGTCGTCGTGGCCGAGCGCTACCGGCGTGGCCGAAAAGAGATGGACTCGATCTTTGGCGGCATTTTCAGTTATTTTCTCTTCGGTCTACCGATCTTCTATTTCATCCGGCCGCTGCTTGAACTGTTTCGACCAGTGCTCGACGTGGCGTTCTCGTTGACGCTGATTCTGACCGGTTTTGCCTGCGCTTACGTCGCGCTTGCGATGCCCCGTAATCGCATAGAACGCGCCCTCGCGGTGCTGATCGGCATGGTCATAATGTACTTCTCGACATTTGTGGGGCTGGTGGTCGGTTTCGCCGCCTCGGCCGCCCTGCTGGGACGACGAGCCTGGGAGAGAGAGGAGGAGGTAGGTCCATGAAGGTTAAGGTAACGTCGTCAGGCCCACCCATGCGGCGGTCGCACGCAGCCGTCTGTTCGTTGTCAAAAGGCGTCGACCTATCCCAGTAGGTCATTAACGGTTATACGAAGTCTTCGCGAAGGTCATCGAGTATCTTCTCGACTGGAGTAACCGGCTGTTTCGGGGGCAAGGTCAAGTCAGCCCACCAACCTCGACTACTCGCCGCGTGTCTGAGTTGAGGCTAATCGCGACGTCCGACCTTGAGGCCTGGCGGGTCTCGAGCCGCCCGAACACGACACAATAGAAAGGTAGCTGAGATCGCGATGTCCGTCATTAGAACAGCCCTCTTACTCGCCCTGGCCGTTTCCATCAGCACGCCGGCGCCCAAGACCGGGCTCCCGACGTTGACTACTTTCCTACTCCAAACCACATCGTGCGCGAAATGCTGGAGCTGGCGGACGTCACATCCAGAGACGTCGTCTACGACCTCGGCTCGGGTGACGGACGGATTGTCATCATGGCGGCGAAGGAATTCGGAGCGCGCGGGGTGGGTATTGAAATCGATCAGCGGTTGATTCGAAAATCACGGGAGAACGCCCGGAAGGCGGGTGTTGAAAACCGAGTCGAGTTCCGCCGGCAAGACCTCTTCAAGGCGGATTTTCGAGACGCCACGGTGGTCGCGACCTACCTGCTGTCGTATCTGAACGCTAGATTAGTGCCCAGGCTCAAAAGACTTCGACGGGGCACGCGGATTGTCGCCCACAGCTTCGACATGGGGGATGCCTGGCCGCCCGACAAACAGGTCGCCGTGTTTGGGAGTACGGTCTTTCTTTGGACCGTCAAGTAGAGGCGAAGGCACCGGGCCCCGCATTACAATCGACAAGGGACCTTCTCTTAAGCGCATGGCACTCCGCCGCAACATGAGGTCTGACTTGGTCAACTACTTTCGTTCTCTCGTGGCGGCAGTTGCGCTGCTGACTAACCTCCTCGCGGTCGAGTCAGCCGCCGCCCAGGATCTCGGTTCTCTCGAGCAGCAGATTCAAGGCCACCTCGCCGCCGCCCAGCAAGCCGAGCGTTCGCAAAATTACGCCGCTGCCCGACGAGCCTACCGAGAGATCCTCAAGCTTCAACCTGACTGGGCTCTGATTCACCAGAGCTTGGCCCTAACCTACCATCTCGAAAATCTGTATAGGCCGGCCATCGAGGAATTCCAGAAAGCTATTCAGCTAGACGAGCAGCTGTGGGGTTCGTATCTTTTTCTGGGGATGGATTATTACAAGACCAACCAATTTGACAAGGCCGTGCCGGCGCTGGAAAAGAGCCTGGTCCTAAACCGCGAGGGGGCGGAATCCGAGGCACATTTCTGGCTGGGTCTGAGTTTCTCAGCTCTAGGTAAGCACGGCGAGGCGACCGAACAGTTGCAGCGTCTCACTCAAGTCCGCGCCGACGATATTGAGGTCTTATTCCACTTGGCGCGAGCGCAGGACCGCCACGCGTCAACCCTTTTCGCGACCATCGGCCGCATCGATCCCCGCTCGTCTCTCGTTCATTTTTTGCAGGCCGAGCGATCCGCCGGCGAGGACCGGCTCGAATTGGCCCGATTTGAGTACCAGCAGGCCCTGCAGTTGCGACCCGACGTTCGAGGACTAATTCCAGCCCTGGGAAAGTTCACCGGCCGCACGCCGCCCTCTCCATCAGACAGGCCGGAGAGTCCACTGCGTATGTCGTTATACGATATGCGTGCGAACTATGAACTGGGCGAGTTTTACCTAACCCACGAAGCGGAAGATCAGGGATTGGATCATCTGACGAGGGTCGCATCTCAGACGCCGACCGACGCCGACTCGGAGCGACTCGTGCGAGCGTCACAGCAGCGTCTTGAGAAATGGAAGCCGGATTCGGTGACTGCCGACGGGAGGACGGCTGCAACCGCGGTCGGGTTGCCGATTCTATCGGCCCTCGAAGCATTGAAGTCCGGTCAATACCAAGCGGCCATACAAGGGTTCGTCCCCGCTCTGAAGGACACGGACGGGCGGCTCCTGCGGCTCTTCCTTGTACGTGCCTACATGGGCGCCAATCGACATACCGAAGCTGAGACGGAAGCCGGAAAGCTCTTGGACGAAGATCCCGAAGACCTCGAGGCGCTCTACTGGCTGGGCCGGATCTACAAGCAGAGGGCGGTCCTGACCGTGGATGAAATGATACGGACGGACCCCGATTCCCACCGGGTGCATCAGCTTGCCGGCGAGCGCCATGAGGAAGACACGGCGTATGAGAAGGCGTTGGAATCCTATAGAAAGGCGCTGGAGAAGCGGCCCGCCCTGGCCGGAATTCGCTACGCCATCGGCAACGTCTATTGGAAGACACGGCAGTTTGACCCGGCTGAAAAATGGCTGCGCGGCGAGTTAGAGCGAAATCCGCATCACGGCCTGGCCCACTACCGACTCGGCAGTCTGTACGCAGAGCAAAGCAAGCCCGACCAATCGATCTCCCACCTAAAGCAGGCGCTTGCCGCGAATTCAGGCTTGATCGCCGCCCGCCTCGAGCTCGGACGCGCTCTCATGGCACGAGAGCGCTATCAGGAGGCCGTGTCAGAGTTCGAGATGTACGCACAAGCGGACCCTGAGAATGACCGCATCCATTACCTGCTTGCGAACGCGTACAAGAAGCTGGGGCGTACGGCTGAGGCTCAAAGCGAGATGAGGAAGTTCCGAGAACTCAACCGGAGACGACTCGAGCGGGTCCAGGGCGATGTGCGAAAGGTTTCCGAGGCGCTCGCTGAGCAGTCTGATGGCGTGTCCGCGGACCGCTAGGAAGCCGGCGGCTCTCGGGGTTCCTCGACAACAAGAATCTGATCGGCGGTGACCTTTTCGAGTTTCTGCACGGGCCCGCTCGGCCAGCGGATCTCGATTTCGTCAATGATGGCGTGGGACCCCAGCCCAAAGTGCACGCGCAGGTCACTCTGTGACTGGTAACTGCCGCCGCTCCGGACTTCTCTCACCTGGGCTCGATCACCCGTTTTCACCCTTACCCGGGCGCCGACGGCGCTCCGGTTAGAGACTGTTCCCTTCAGCTTTAGTAAGAGCCAGTGACCCCTTGCGCCCGGGTTGCGTATCAGCGTGGGCGCAGCGTCGAGGTTTCCAATAAGAACGTCCATTTGCCCATCATTGTTGACGTCCCCGATCGCCAACCCACGGCTGGAATGCGTTTCCCGGAGTGCTTGGGCGAGCTTCCCGTGGTCAGCGAATTTCCCATCAGCCTGGTTCAGGAGGATACTCGTACGTTGCCGATAGGCGGCCCCTAACTCCTGCTTGTCGACCTCGGGGTAGACATGTCCGTTCGCCACCAGGAGGTCGACATATCCGTCCAGGTTAAGATCCACGAACTGCGCGCCCCAGCTCAGCAGTGCCCACGAGTTTTCGCCGAGGCCGGCCACATAGGATACATCGGAAAACTCGCCGTCCCCGTCGTTGCGATAGAGGGTGTTGTAGTCGTCCGAGAAATTAGTGACGATGAGATCAAGGTCGCCGTCATTGTCGTAGTCGCCAAAGTCCACTCCCATGCCGGCCTGCTCCCGGCCGTCGTCAGCCAAAGCCACGCCGTTCAACAGCCCAACCTCGCGGAAGGTATTGTCTCCGCTGTTCTCAAACAGGAAATTGGGTACCGAATCGTTGGCGACGTAGAGGTCTTGGTCCCCGTCGTCGTCGTAGTCGGCCCAAATCACGCCGAGCCCGTACGAAGGTGCGACGTCTGCCAGCCCTACCCTGGAGCCGGCGTCCTTGAACCGCCCCCCGCCAAGGTTCTCGTAGAAACGGTCCGGTGTGGCGGTCATTCCTCGGGGCCCGCACTGTACGCGAATCCCGCGGTATCGGCAGAGCCGGCTGTCTTTGGGAAGATTGTAGGGGTCGAACTCCAGATAGTTCGACACGTAGAGGTCAAGGTCGCCGTCCTTGTCGTAGTCCGCGAACGCGGCGGACGAGCTCCAAGCCGAACCCTCGGTTCCCGACTCACGGCTGAAATCCCGAAAGGTACCATTGCCCTGGTTCAGATAAAGGCGGTTGGGCCCGTAGTTGGTGATGTAGAGGTCGTCGAAGCCGTTGTTGTCGACATCGGCGACGGCGACGCCCATGCCCCATGCGTGGTCGGCGAGACCGGCGCGGGTGGTGACTTCGGTGAATGTCCCGTCGCGGTTGTTGCGGTAGAGCTGATTGCTTACCGGGTTGTCGCCTTGGCGCTCGGCGTCGAGCGTCGAACCGTTGACAAGGTAGATGTCAAGCCAGCCGTCGTTGTCGTAGTCGAAAAGACCTACGCCGCCACCCATCGATTCCAAGATGTAGGGTTTGTCGGGCGAGCCGGAAGTGAGCTTAACGGTGAGGCCCGCTTGGGCGGCTACATCGCGGAATTCGCCCTGAGACTGCGCCTGCAAGGCCGCGGCAAACAGGACGATGGAGCAGAAAATCTTCATCCCGGAGGCTCGGTGGAATCCGCGGTTGCGTCAGGCCGCAGCGGCGACGCTTTCCGCGTCGAGATTCTTCGCCAACATGAAGCGCGGTTTGTCGCCTCGAATCGGCGAACCGGTGTGGACCACCCAGGGATGCATCAAGACCACGTCGCCTGGTTTGCCGCACAACTGTTCGACGCGTACCTCGACATCGCCGACTCGGCCGCTCTCTTCCATGAGCGTAGGAATGCGATTCGGGCCGCGTTCGTTTCCCTCTGTCAGTCGCTGGAACCAAGGGAGCGATGCGTGCATGCGGTCCCGGACCTTGGCGTACCCGGCGCTTCGCTTTTCAGTCGATAGTGTCCTGACGTAGTCGGCGACGACGCGGTGTGAACCGGAGACGACCAAAGTCCCTCCGCCTTGGGGTTCGACGTTCGACAGGAACGAAAAGACCCGCAATCCAAACAACGGTTCGGGGTCGTGAGTGTAGTGATAGTCGACGTGCCAGCCGCTGGTCGGGATGTACCAAAGCCCCTCTTCCTCGGACTTCGGGAGATTCACAAGGAAGCCGCCCCAGTGACGAGGCTTTTTCCAATTCCCCGGGCCCAGCAGAGCGTCGATTGCCGAGCACAGATCAGCGGTGGTGAAGCTTTGCAGCAGTTCCGCGTCCTTGAAGTTCTTCATTCCGACCCAGGGTCCGGGGCGGTTCCATGTTGCGCGATCGTCTTGACGAATCCCGTGTAGCTCTTCCATACGGGCCCAGACGAAGGCTTCGAACTCGGAGGCGCGAGTACCGGCGATGCCGGGAAGGTGAACGAATCCCCTCGAAAAGAAGGTTTGCTTCTGCTCCCGACTCAGCATGGCATCGACCGCGAAGTGATATCTAGAAAGCCCGTTTTATGGTGTTGGGCGCCGGCGCCAATGCGGTCGACCTGTCCGCAACGCGAAATCAGTTGGCGCTAACAAAATCCTTCCCTATTGTAGAACGGGCTTCGGCGGTGGCCTTCTTCGTCTGGAACATCTGTAGGTATCGTCGGGCCTCGTCGGGCCGCTTCTCGCGGGCATGGATTTGCCCCAGGACGTAGTAGGGTTCGTAGAATTCCGGTTCGGTCTCGACGGCCTTGCGCAGTTGTTCGGCGGCGTCAGCCAGGCGACCCTGCCCCATCCACAGCTTGCCCAGCTCATAGCGAGCGGCGGCATCCGCGGGATCGATCTCGATCGCTTTGCTCAGGATCTCAGCGGCCCGCGCGCCATCGTCTCCGCCGGCGCGGCTCGCCGCCAGCGCGCGACCCAACTCCGTGTAGTAAGACGCCGCATCGGGTTTAAGCTCGATCGCCCGCTCGAGCGCGGCGGCGGCTTGCTCCGGCTTGCGCTGTTTCCAATAGGCACGGCCCAGCAGGTGATGGGACTCATGGCGTTGCGGGTCCAACTCGATCGCTCGCTCGAGCAATCGCGGCGGGATTGCGCTTTCCGGTTCAAGATTCAAGCAGCTGAACGCCAGGGCGTACAGCAGACCCGGTCGAGCCGCCTCATTGCCTCTTCCGTAACGCGTGGCGATGCGCAGCAACTCAACAGCGGTTCCATGGTGATGACGGCCGCTGAGCATTTGAGCGAATTCGAAGAATTGGAGACCTTGTTCCGAATTGGCGCCGACATCGTCCGGGGCGGTGTTGGCGGAAACTTCCTGTTCGGCCTCGGCGCACGAATTGCGTCGCACGGCGTAGAAGACCTTCGGACTCGCCGCACCGGCGGCGACGCGCATCTTGGCGAGCCAAGCCTCGGCGGAGGCGGTTCTGCCTTGCTCAAGCAAGACAAAAGCCAAATTCACGTAGGCGTGCGGGCTCGACAGCTCTGTCACGACGGCTCTTTCAAATAACGATTCGGCTTCGTCAAATCGATCGAGCGCGGCCAGCGCGGAGGCCAGCAAGCTCCACGCCTCCGCGTTCCCTTCGCCGCCGGGCGCGGCAAGGGGCTCAAGCAGCGCGACGGTCCGCTCATGACGGTTGAGCAGGAAATTCGTCAGCGCGGTAAAGAGGCGAATCTCGTAGGAGTCGGGCGAGTTTTCGAAAGCCGATTCGAAGGCTTCGAGAGCGTCGCGGTAGAAGAGGTATTGAAACAATAGACGACCGACGCGGAACGCCAGGTCCACGCTCACAGGCCGGGGCGTCAAGGCGGCCCGCGCGTTTTCCAACCCGGCCGTATTTTGTCCGGATGCCAATTGCGCCGCCGCGAGGTGAAATAGAACCCCGGTGTTGCGGAAGCCTAACTCGACGGCCTCGGCGAGGTGAGCTGCCGCTTTTGAGCCCTCGCCCAGCTGTCGGTAGAGGATGCCGACGCGGTAGTGGAGAGTCCGTTGGGCCGGGTCCGCGGCCAGCGATTTTTCAAACTGACCTACGGCCTGGCGGACACGTTTTTGCGTGGCGTAGATGTCTCCCAACTCGCGATGCAGCGCCGCCGGCCGCACCTCAAGACGTTCGCCGGTCCTCACCTCCGCCAGCAATCGCTCGACAGCGAGGGCGGCCTCGGATAGGTTCCCGGCGTCTCGAAGTGCACGGGCCGGCGCGAGGAGTTCGGCCGTGTCCGCAGTGAGCACCCGGGGCACAACCGCTAAGTAGACGGCAGCAATGAACAACGCCGGCGCGACGAGAAAGGTGCGATACGGCACGTCGCCTTTCATTTTCCCTTTTTTGGAACAATTCCGGGATTGGAATCCGGTGCTGGGCCTGAATCCGTGATTTCGTATCCTATCGGCCTAAAACCACGCCGCTGAGAGAGGCTCCAACGATTTGCTGTATTTCCGGCGACTCGACGAGCCTGCACTAGATCGCCGGCGCCGTGCGCGGCTTGATTCTTCGTGACAGAAAGGGCTATGCTGGTAGCTGGTTGGGGGGAGGGCGTCTTGTCCTAATCCAGCACTACCACTAACTACCACTAACTACCACTAACTACCACTAACTACCACTAACTACCACTAACTACCACTATTGGAGGATTCATGAAAGTCAGCATTCTGTGCGTCGTTGCACTGGTAACGACGCTGAGTAGCCTTCCGCTCGTTGCCCAAACGTCCTTCGGGACCATCCTCGGCAACGTTGGGGATGAGAGCGGTGCCGTTGTGCCCGGCGTCACGGTCACCATCACGAATGAAGGTACGGGGAATTCCCGTACTGTCGAGAGCAATGACACCGGCGGTTTCACCGTGCCGTCGCTGCCGCCTGCTGTTTACTCGGTCGCGGCCGAAATGGCCGGCTTCAGCCAAGCGCTGCAAACCGGCGTTCAACTCGCTGTGAACCAGACGCTTCGCGTCGACCTGACCCTGAAAGTCGGTGAAGTCACCGAAATCGTCGAAGTCAGCGCCGCGGCGTTGCAGCTTCAGACCGACACTTCGACTGTCGCTTCGACCGTCGACAACGAAAAAGTGGTCGAGCTGCCCTTAAACGGCCGCAGCTTCACCCAGCTCACGATCTTGACACACCGGGCGCCGTGGCCGGTGCCGGTGCGCTGACGGCGTTCCAGACTTCCGGTACGGCCGTTTCGATCAGCGGTCTTCGCTCGGAAGCCAACAACTACACGCTGGACGGCGTGAACAACAACGAGAGCTTCTTCAAAACCTACGGGTTGCAGCCCTCGATCGATGCCATCCAGGAATTCAAGATTCAGACGAACATCACTTCGTCCGAGTTCGGGACCGCGGCCGGCGCGAACGTCAACATCGTGATCAAGTCCGGCACCAACGAGATCCACGGCTCTGCGTTTGAATTCCTCCGCAACGACAACCTCGATGCCGCTGAGTTCTTTTCGAATCGTTCCGGCACGCCGAAGTCCGAGTTTCGGCAGAACCAGTTTGGCGCCACGGTCGGCGGCCCGATCGTCAAGAACAGGACCTTTTTCTTCTTTATGTACGAAGGTCAGCGCAGAAGCCGTGAATCGACTCTGCTGGGCGTTGTGCCCAGCTCGGCGATGTTCGGCGGCGACTTGTCGATGGATCACCAGGGCAATCCGGCGGATGCGATTTTCGATCCGTACACGACGCGTGAGCTAGCCGACGGGAACTTGGCGCGGGACCCGATCCCCAATAACCAAATCCCTACCAGCCGGTTTAACCAGTCGACCAAGCAGCTTCAGCAGACCTTGTGGACGTCTCCCAATCTGCCCGGCCAAGCGTTGAACCTGATCAACACCAACGCAGCGCGGGTTGACAACGATCAGTGGATGGGCAAGGTCGACCACCGCTTTGGCGACAGCAACATTCTCACGGGACGATTTAACTTCAGCGACTCTATAAACCCCCGCCCGACGAACCATCTCACGGTGGACAACTTGTTGGTGAACACGTTCACCAATATCATGATCAGCGACACCCACACGTTGAACCCGACGACGATTCTCGACATGAAGGTCTCCTATCACCGCAACAACCTTCAGATCGCCGACAGCGCGCCGGGCGGCAAGGAAGCTATCGCGTCGTTTATTACCAGCAACAACATCCAGGGCATCCCGATCTTGAAGAGCGAAGCCGTGCCGCTGTTTCCGCAGTGGGGCATCTCGGGGTACAACAACCCCAGCCAGACGGGCTTTCCCTTTCCCGACGACAGCTATAGCGCCTATGCGAGCATGACGAAGGTTTCCGGCAATCACACCATCAAAGTCGGCTTTGAGTTCAAACACAACCGCAACTTGGACGACGGGTTCTTTACCGGGAACATGACCTTCGACAAGCGCCCGACCGAAGATCCTCAGAACGCGGCGGCAACCGGCAATGCCGTTGCCTCCTATCTGTTGGGTCTGCCGACCATTGCCTTGCGGAACATCGGCGCCGGCACGACGGCCATCATGCGGAAGGAAGACTACAGTTTCTACTTCCAAGATGACTGGAGGGCCACCCCGAACCTGACGATCAACCTCGGCCTGCGTTACGACTACATCGAGTGGATGAAACACCGCGATAATCTGCTGGCCTCGATCGATATCGGTACGGGCGAATTTCTCTGGGATGGGGAGAACCCCATCACGGGTGAAGGCCCGAACGTGCGGCGCGGAATCATCGAGCCGGACAAGAACAACTTCGCTCCCCGGGTCGGCCTCGCTTATCGTCTTGGCGACAAGTCGACCATTCGCGCCGGCTACGGCGTTTTTTACATGTCCAACTACCTCTGGGAGGCTCAGGGCGTGCGAGGGAACTGGCCGTTCGCGATTAGTGAGAACTTCTCGAACATTAATGACCGCTTCCCGGTCGCGACCGTCGAGAATGCGTTTACGCCTGATCTGGACGTCCAGTTCGGCTCTCCTATCGCGCCCAACGCCCAACACATCGTTCCGCGTCACAACCGCACCAGTTACACGCAGCAGTGGAACCTGCACGTGCAGCGGCAGCTGACGGAGGAGTTGATGGTCGAACTCGGCTATGTGGGTACGAGAGGCCTGAAGCTTTCGACCTTCTCGAATGTCAACACGGCTCTGCCCGGGCCGGGCGAAGTGCAGCCGCGCCGTCCGTTCCCGCAATACGGGCCTTTGAGTGAAATGGGGAACCAATCCTCTTCGATCTATCACGGGCTACAGTTCAAGGTGGAGAAGCGCTTCTCCGACGGATTGTCTTTCCGCGCCAACTATGCCTTCGGAAAGACGATCGACGTTCTGGGGGCCGGTTTTTCCGCCAGCCAGACCGCCCAGAACCCGCACAATATTCTGGGTGATCGGGCATTGTCGGATCTCCACCGCGCCCATGCCTTTACGTTCGACTACGTTTGGCAGCTTCCCTTCGGAAGAGGGAAAACCTACGGCTCAGGCATGAACAAGGCCGCGGACGCAATCCTCGGTGGCTGGCAGCTGACCGGAATCATCGTGGCCAATAGCGGCCCTGCCTTCAACACTACCGTCCCGCGTGACATCGCGAACATCGGCGGGCGTGTCGGCGCCGAGAGACCGAACATAATCGGGGACCCGTTTTCCGGTGCTCGTGGAGGTCCGGAAGAGTACATCAACCTGGCGGCTTTCGGCGAGCCCGATCCGTTTACCTTCGGCACCCTAGGCCGCAACGCTCTTCTCGCTCCGGGCCTTTTCCAGTTTGACCTCGGGTTGTTTAAGAACTTCAAGGTCACCGAGCGCATCGGGATTCAGTTCCGTTCGGAGTTTTTCAACGCGTTCAACAACGTGAACTTCGGGAAACCGAATTCAAACTTTGACGCCGGACCGGGCGTCTTCGGCTCGATCGGCGGATTGGCTGCGGGACAGTCCGCGCGCCAGATCCAGTTCGGGTTGAAGATCCTGTTCTAACCTTTCAACTGTTTGTGAAGCAGAGCCCTCGCCGCATTGCGGCGAGGGCTTTGCCGTCTTCATCCCGTTTGTACTTCCGGGGAGCGGCTCAGCGCCGAGAAGTGGACCGTTGCAGACGCCTGCACAGGTGCGCAACCTCCGCTTCTTATAATTAGGATCGTGGACGCACCGGCGATCGGACACACGCCCGGCAACTCGCACCTCGCGATGACTTTGGACGACCTCGCTTCCCGAGAGCGTCGAAGCGTCGCCACGGTTATGCCATCGATCGGGCACGAGGGGCCCTCGCAGCCTACGGAGAGTGTCAGGGCTCCGCAGTCGGTGCCGCCTCAGTTGCGGGGATGGCGGTACAAAGGCCAGGGTGGAGCGGCTTTCCTGCTGACTTTCCTCTGCGTAGTGACGGTCTTAGGGGCGGACCCGCAAGCAGCGTTGCAAAGGCACCTTCAGCAGGCACAGATTCATCTCGATCAGGGGGAGTACTCCCCGGCCGTAGAGGAGTTGGAGAAGGCTATTCAGATCCAGGCGGAGATCCCGGGTGCCTATTACCAACTGGGTCTGGCGCATTGGAACCTTCAGAACCTTGGCGAAGCGAAAAAAGCTTTCCAAGGGGAATTGCGATTCGACCCTCCCGATGCGCACTCGCTCTACTACCTCGGCCGGATTCACTTGAGCCGAGGAGAGATCGACGAAGCGATTCAATACTTCGAGCGAGTGCTGGCAATTGGAACCGTGCTTGACGTTCGGACTCGTTTGGCCGGCTCTTATCTCAACAGGGACCAAATTGAGAAAGCCGTGGAGCTGCTGGAAGACACCGTGCGGACACGACCCGAACAGGGAGATGTTCACTATTTGTTGGCCCGCGCCTACCAGAAACAGGGTAGGAAGGAAGACGCGCTTCGCGAGTTTGATTTGGCTCAGAGATGGAAGAACAAGGTCCAGGACGACATTCGGACCCTGATTCGGCTCAGGATTGCATTAACGAACAAGGATCAGGCCGAGGCTTTTGCCTTGGCTCGAGACTTGCGGGTTGGCGGAGATCCAGACGTGATGCTGGGTGCGGGGATCGCTCTCGGGCAGAGCGGCTATCACCACGACGCGCTGCTGATGCTCGAGCGGGTTGTTGAGACACGGCCTACGTACGCGGAGGCCTTCTACAACATGGCGTTGGCCCGAGTGTCGCTGGGTCAACCGACGCAAGCGATACCGTTGTTGCGGAAAGCAATCGAGTTGCGGCCGGAGTTCTATGAGGCTCTTGTCCTATTGGGGAACCAGCTTGTTGCGAGCGGCCGCGGCGAGGAGGCGATTCGTTACTTACGGTCGGCGGCCGGAATCCGCCGCGACAATTCCCGTCTTCCGGCCTTACTGGGGACGCTGTATCTCCAGCAACGCTACTACGACGAAGCCATTGAGAGCCGACGCCTCGCCGTCGAGCTGGAGCCCTCTAAATCCGAACTGCGATTCTTGCTTGTCGACGCGCTCCATAGGAACCACGATTTCGAGAAGGCTCTCGCTCAGGCCCGGCAGATTCTGATGGATTTCCCGGAGCTGCCGCGGAGCTTCTTTCTCATGGCGGCACAACTCGACAATATGGGGCGATTTTCCGAAGCGAGAGAGCCTTTGGAAAGAGCGGTTGAGATGGATTCGCGGTTCTTTGAGGCGCGTCTTCTTCTCGGGGAAGTGCTGCTCAAACTGGGCGAGACCGAGGCAAGCCTCGATCATTTCCGCGCGGTGCGGTCCCAGGATCCCAAGTTGATCCACGCTCATGCCGGGTTGGGCAAGGCGTTGATCCAACTCAAACGGCACGAGGAGGTCACCCGAGAAATGGAAAAGGCCCTGCGGATCGATTCGGAGTTGGCTTCTTTGCACCTGTATCTCTCGCAGGCGTATCGCGCCCTGGGCCGCATGGAGGAAGCCAAGCGCGAGGCCGCTGTCTTCACTCGGCTCAACCGCGAACGAGCCCGGAAACGTGACCGCGACGTCAAGCGAACCTACTCTGAGTAAGAACGATCGCCAGTCGCGGTAAGCCGCCAAGTTCGATGAAAGTTTCCCACGAAAAAGGCCGGTCCGGATGGACAATTTTGTCGCGGCTCGGGAAGCGTGGCCGGCATCGTCCTCTCGCGCTCGGCTTGGCGGCCATGTGGATTTGCCGCGGAGTCGGTGTCCTCCATCCGGCGGATTCGCCGCCTGACGGGGCCTCTCGCCCCAGTGCTTCGGCCGCCGTCCGGTTCGTTGACGTCACGCGGGAGGCGGGGATTTCCGACTTTCGCGGGATTCAAGGGGATGACAAAAAGGACCACATCGTTGAAGTCATGGGTGGAGGCGCGGCTTTTTTCGACTACAACGACGACGGCAACCTGGACATCTTACTGGTCCGCGGCTCGACCGTCGAAAAGTATATAGAACAAGGCGGTGATGCGGTCTGTGCTCTGTATCGGGGCGACGGGAAGGGTCGGTTTGAAGACGTAACCGAGGCAGCGGAATTAGACAGTAAAGGCTGGGGGCAAGGTGTCGCTGTCGCCGACTATGACAACGACGGTCGGACGGATATTTTCATTACCGGATATGGCGGGAATTTTCTATTCCGCAACCTGGGCGATGGTCGTTTTCGGGACGTCTCCGCCGGCGCAGGCGTTGGCCGGACCGCCTGGAGCTTGGGTGCGGCCTTCAGCGACATCGACCGCGACGGCGATCTCGATCTTTACGTAGCCAACTATCTGCATTACCCGCTTGAACGGCTCCCCGACCGCGACGATTCGTGGTGTAACTATCGGGGTTTCTCCGTCTTCTGCGGACCCCGCGGACTGCTCGGAGCGCGCGACTCGCTTTTTCTTAACGACGGGAAGGGCGGTTTTCGCGACGCCGCCGAACAACTCGACATCGATCCTGAAAAACTCTATGGGCTCGGCGTGATCGTTGCTGATCTGGACAACGACAGCCGACCCGACATCTTCGTAGCCAACGACCTAACGGCCAACCTTTACTATCACAACCTGGGAGGCGGCAAGTTTGAGGAGGTTGCTGTTCTAATGGGAGCCGCATTCTCGGAGGATGGGATCGAGGAGGGCTCGATGGGCGTGGACATCGGCGATGTCAATCTCGACGGTTGGCTCGATTTCTACTACACAAATTCCTCGTATGAGAGCAATTCCCTACTGATCAACAACGGCGACGGCAGCTTTACGAACATGACGAACGTTGCCGGGCACGGGCAGAGTACGCATCTCTATGTGGGGTGGGGGGTTGCATTCGGAGACCTCGACAATGATGGGTTCGAGGACTTGTTTGTTGTTAACGGCCATCTCTATCCCGAAGCCGACAAGTTTGAGATGGGATTGAAGTACGAGCAGCGCCCGCTTGTCTACATCAATTCCGGAGAAGGGCGATTCGAGGAAACCGGAGAGCGGTTCGGCCTCACGCGACGAGACAAAGGCCGAGGATTGGCGTTGGGCGATTACGACAACGACGGTGACTTGGACGCTGTGATCAATAATCTCGACGGTCCGCCGATTCTGCTGCGGAACGACGGGGGGAATCGAGGTAATTGGCTGCTTGTGCAGGCAAAGGGGGGCCGGGGCGGGCGCTCCGCTATCGGCGCGCGATTGGTGGCGCGGGTCACCGGCCGGTCTCTGACAAGAGAGATTCGATCCGGCGGGAGTTATCTTTCGCAGAACGATCTACGGGTCCATTTTGGGCTGGGCTCTGCGGGACAAGCCGAGGAATTGGAGATTCGCTGGCTCTCCGGCAAGGTGGAGAAACTCAAGAATGTGGCGGCCAATCAGATCCTTGTAGTGGAAGAGGGAACGTTACAGTAGACAGACAACCGAAGCCACGTGGCCATCTACTCTTGGCGTTCGAGCCTCCCTGGACCGACGGCCGACAAGTTGAGTCCTTCTCGATTGTCCGGTGGGCCCACTCGGGATAGACGTGCCGGGTGACCGGCATCCCTACCGCGATCCCAATTCCTGAAGGGCATCTCGGTTCAGCTCATGATCCATTCGGTTCGAGAATTCGATGTCTTCATACGCCTTAGCCTCCTGCGTAATCCTATCTTCGCGTGGTAGGTCAATCGTGTGGATTTCACTTGCAAACCGTCCGTCCTGGTCAGCGAGAGCTTCGGGTCCGGCTCTCCGGGTTACCAGTTTGGCTCTCGCGCGGTTCCACTGGTCGAGGGAGTCTTTCTTCGATGGGTCGAACCTCTTAATGTTTGATTCACCGCTGGTTTCTGTCAGGAGCAAGGACTGTTTGGACCGGACTCTATATTCGGACCCGAATGCGACCACGTGAGCCTGGCCCCGAAAGACCCTGAGTGAAGGCGGCTCACCGTCGAGGGCGTCGAAGCGATACACGCCGCGTTTCCCGAATCGGACGACGGCGCCCCGGCATAGGACCGAAGCAGCGTCCCTCTTTGCCTTGTCCGTCAAGCTAACAATGATGGAACCAGCCAGCAGGCGGACCTGCACATGAGAGGGTCGGGCGGAGACGACTTCAATCCTGCTGTGGGCGCCTTGGCGCAATAACACGCCCGGCAATACCTCAATCTCGGCATATCGCGTCCTCGTGGCGACGTGTTGCCCGGCCGTCAGGAAGGAATTGCCGGCGCCGTGCCCTTCACCGAACCAAGCCCCCAGAGTGTAGAGTGCGCGGGTTGCGCGGGTGGATCCCCGTTCCGCCGCTTTGCGGTACCACTTGAGCGCTTCGACGTAGTCCTGCTGTACTCCGCGCCCCTTGAGGTACATGAACCCCAGGGCGAAGAGTGCGTCGGCGTTTCCCTGGTCCGCCGCTTTGCGGATCCATTGGAGCGCTTCGACGTAGTCCTGCGGTACCCCGTCCCCCTTGGCGTAAGCAGCCGCCAGGGCATGCTGCGCTGTGGCGTCGCCCTGCTTAGCCTGCACCCTAAGCTCTTCGAGAGGCGACCTCGGTTGCTGTGCTGCGGCCGAAGCTGCGAACAAGCCTACGACGACCACTAAGACGTTCACGCGTCGCACAATGCAAGAATACCGCAGCGGGAGGACGCAACAGCAACATTTCGCCCGAACCGCTGAGCGCGGTTCACACTTCAGAACATGATTCCTTACGAATAGTTCCGCGGCCGCGAAGGACTAACCCTCGCGAAACTAACTACATAACACTCGTCCACGGATAGCTAATGATATATCTCAGTTGCTCAATCGCAGGCGACGGGTCTGAAAGGGTGGTGGGGAGCGGGAGAGTTCGTCGCTTGTGATAGAGCGATATGAACGAAGTCGCTCCGCGAGGACGCAGGTCTATGCGTCTTGAATTGGGTGTGGATCGGACGTCGGCGGGAGGCTGGGGACCGTTGGGAGGGACGAGAGGGGCCCCATGGCTGTTCACACCTTCTGGCGTGCCGCCTGGAGGCCCTGGGCTGTCTGGACAGCGATATCCAGAGCCTCATCGAGTTTCAGAGGACGCTCGGCGATCTTGTCCTTGATCGTTTGGCCTTCAAGGTAGGCCATCACGATGAAAGGTCCTGCCTTCGACCTCACAAGACAGTCCTATTAACTCCACCGGCCGTCACTGCTTCACCAGTTCCACGCGCCGATTCTTGGCTCGACCTTCCGGTGTGTCATTTGAGGCCACAGGAGAGAGAGGCCCCACGCCGGCCGCCCTCAATCGGCCGCTATCGACCCCGTATCGGCTTGCCAGAGACGTCGCGACGGCCGCCGCCCGGCGTCTCGACAGGTCCATGTTATGTTCGTAGTCACCTTGGCTGTCGGTGTGTCCTACCACCTGCAGTTTTAGCGACGGCCGACTCTGGAGGAGCTTGGACATTTCCTCTAAGGTGGCTGAAGACTCCGGCTTGATGTCGGCACTATCGGTGTCGAAGTAGACACCGTAGAGCGCAATGTGGCCGGTGGAGTCGATGCCTTTCGCCATGGCCGCGGCTTTCACAGTGACCATTCCGGTGTCCATGGCCTGGGACTCGACGACTTCCAGGAGCGTCACCGGACGCTTGCTCAGCTTGCTGAACCCCGCATCGAAGGCGACGAGCACGGAAACATGGACTGTCGCCCCGCCAACCGACCCTTTGGCCGCCACGTAGCGAAGATTCTGCGGTATGGCAAAAGCTGACCCACTCGTTTTTGTGTTGAGGAGTAGCTGTTCTCTCTCGTGGTAGAAGATCCAATGAAACAAGAAGCCACACTCCTTGTCGGTACAGGTGAACAAGGTCTCAAAACCGGCCGATTCCAGCGCCGCCTGGTAGTTGCGGAGAATTTCTAGGGTGGATCGCCCCTCCGGCCCGCGGTAGAGGATTCGCGTGATCCTGCCCTCTAAGGTTTCTTTCTTCGACGGAACCCGCCAGCCTGCTGCATCTTTAACCGCAGGTCCCAGTGGCAGCGTGTACTCGTCAAAGTCTTTAACCTCGTAGCCATCGATGAATGAACCGGTGTAGCGCGTCACCGTTGGGTGGTCCGCACTTCCGGGAGAATCCTGACCCTGCGCCCGGCCGTTTACCGCGACGCCAAGCAGGGAGATCAAGATACTGAGAACGAGAGGGTTTTCGTACTTCGGTTTTGTAGTCACGTTGCAGTCATCCTAGGATAGTCTATCCGTCTGCTGATGCTGGACCCATTGCCGAACATCTGGCCGGCCGAGCCGCAAGCCGGGCGGTGGCGATTTGAGTGTAGGTCATCCAGAACTGGTACGAAGAGTCTGCGACCGCGACGAGGACTAAGCCCATCGAAACGAACCACATAGCACTCGGCTGCCGATTACTATCGGGAATCCGGATCGCATGAGGTTCCACTCGCTTGAGCGGGCCCTATGGGCAGCGGCAGAGTCGCAAACCGTCGTTGGACTGCAGCCTGGGCACCAGAAAAATCTTTGCTCAACGGATCGATTGATCACGCCACCTATCTTTTCAGGGTAAAATCGGACCGGCATGGTCAGCCGCACCATCAGCCACTACCGCATCACCGAGAAGCTCGGTGAGGGCGGCATGGGTGTGGTCTTCAAGGCTGAGGACACCAAACTCGGTCCCCCTGTCGCGCTGAAGTTCGTGGCGGCCCACCTTCTCAACGACGGCGGTAAAGTCCAACTCGACAGAGGACTCGTTCTCCGTTCACTGGCGTGCAGGCCTCATTACAAAAGGAAAACGAGACTCGGCGTTGGGGTTGACCTTGGAGAGGGAACGAAGCCAGAGCACGGTGCAAGTGCCGAGGTCGCTGGGCCCGAACTACTCAATGGGGCGTTTTCCGGCGGAAATCGGCGGCGAACCTACCCAGAGGGATCGAACGTGGAAGAGGCGCGAAAAGCGTTGCAGTGCAGCCGTCGCTCGGCTATGCTGACCCTGGCCAGGCGGCCAAAACGGAAATCCTGGTTCAGGATCATTCTTGGACTAGAAAATGCTAATCCCCGCGATACCCACAAAGTAGTATCCTCTGGTTGGCCTTCGGACTTTCACCCTTGCTTACACACCGACCCTCCACCGGAAGATAAGGAGACATGCCATGACAGTCCCTTTTCAGCGTTCAGTCACTCTCTGGGGGGCCGTGGTAATGTTCAGCTTTCTGGCCGTCTCCACTTCGCAAGCACAAAGCTGCCGCTCCGGCTTTGCAGGAGTGTGGCAGACCACTTACGGCAGACTCACGCTCAGTGTCAGCGGCGACGAGGTCTGGGGTGTATATGGCACCAACAATAGGATCTCGGGCCGCGTCTACGGCCGTACGCTCGAGGGGCAGTGGGAGTACCCCAGCGGTCGCTCGGGCCGCGTGCGCTTCGCCCACGACGGCTACGGCAAGTTCACAGGCAACTGGGGTGAAAAAGACGGCAACATGAACGCGAAGTGGACAGGGTCCTGCGTTGGTGATGCGGCGCCGGCTCCCCCGCCGTCCCGGCCCTCGGCGTCATCCCGGCCAACGGCGGCGCCCCCGGCCCGTCCATCGCGTCCTCCTGGTTTCGCCCCAAGCTGCTCCGCCTTCTTCGGCGGAACCTGGAACACCAACTTCGGGAAACTGATACTCACTGTCCGCGGGGATGAAGCGCGTGGGAGCTATGGCCCTAATAAGACGGTTTCGGGACGCATCCGCGGCAACCAGCTCGAAGGGACTTGGCGCTATGCCGACGGGCGCTGGGGTCGCTTCGTTTTCACGCACGACGGCCGCGGCGGATTCGAGGGGCGATATGGCGAGAAGGACGGCCCCATGACCAGCACCTGGAAGGGAAGCTGCGAGCGTACCCCGCCCGGCGCCATCTCACCAGGCGGGCCGCGTCCTGGAGGGTTCGGTGGCGGACCTTCGGGAACCGGTGGTGGGTGTGCGACGGGTTTCGCGGGTGAGTGGAGCACGGGCTACGGCAGGATGGTCCTCAGCGTGTCGGGTGACCAAGTCTCCGGCACCTACGGTACCAACAACACTCTCTCCGGGCGCGTTATTGGCAATGTATTTGAAGGGGTTTGGCGCTATCCGAGTGGACGTTGGGGCCGCGTTCGGTTCGTCCATTCCGGGAACGGTTCTTTCAGCGGAAACTGGGGCGAGAAGGACGGCCCGTTGAGACGCAGTTGGAGCGGGACCTGTCAGGGCGGGCCGCCCCCGGTTTCGGGAGGCTTCTCCGGGATGTGCGCGCCGGTCTCTGGTACCGGTGGTCACGGTGTCTGCTCCGACCCGCGCACGGAGCAACTCATGAACGAATGGCTTTCAAGGGCCATTCCCCCACAGGCGCCGGGAGCCAGCCTGCGCTATGACTGCTGGGGCCGGGCGATCGGTCAGGCGAGGACGGGCGTAATCACTGCGAATCAACGCCCCGATACCGACGGCCGAACGCGTTGCAACTACCTGCTGGACCACAGCCACCTCTACCATTCCAGCAATATGGGGACGATGCGGGACTACCTGATCAGTCAGTGACGAGCGGGCGGAACCGGCTCGGCCTGAGAGTTCATTTTCGCCTCTAGAACCTGCCAGACCTGCTCGGAAGAGATGGGCTTCATCGCCGGATGGACGCGGTCTTCGCGCTTGTAGGTCGTCTCAACCTCTTCTGATCGCAAAACCTCCAAGCTCTCGCCAGAGGGCCCATTCCGGCTAAGTCCCGCAAAATGAACCATGTAGGTGCTCGGTCACGGATTACTGTTGGTATATCTCGTTGCGACTCCCGATCGAACGTCCTGAAACGTTTGTAGAGGTCGAGGTTGCGATCTCACCGGCTTGGTAGGCGAGGCCATTTTTCACATTCGGTTCCTGGAGACGCGGGCCAGAACCGCTCTAAGAGTCGTTTATTGGGTCAAAGACAGTACGCTTCGGCCGAGACATACCGACCCGCTGATACTGGTTCCGCTTGTTGTCTCCATCCTTGCTTTGCCGGACGAGAAGCTGTAGCATCGGGTAACAATCTTTCAGGCTCACTAGGTTGATTTGCGGCGAAGGACCTGGACGCTTCGCCCTTGATCCGCTCTCCCTATGCGAGTGTCCGCCACCGTAATTCTCTTCGCTACGTTGACGGCGTTGGCCGCGGCTGCACAGCATCGGGTCATCTTTGACACCGATTTCGTCTTGCCGCCGCAAGACGACGGTTACGCCTTACTCCTAGCTCTGGGCTCCCCTGAGATCGCGATCGATGGGGTCACCACTGTGGAAGGCAACGTAAACCAAGCGGACGCCACGGCCCAGGTGCTCAAGCTGCTCGAGGCCGTCGGACGCGACGAGGTCCCTGTCTATCAGGGTGCGACTCTTCCGCTGGTGCATCGGAAGAGTGAGTTCGCGACCCGCCGATTTGGCACGTGGTGGTCGGACGCCCCTGCCGCTGAACGGCCCGGGGGGTTCGCCCGCAAGAAGCCCCAAGCTGAGGACGCCGCGGACTTCATCGTGTCGACCGTGATGAGCGACCCGGGAGAGATTACGATCGTCGCTATAGGGCCGCTCACGAATATCGCGACGGCCTTATCCCGAGAACCTCGCATCGCTTCTGCCGTGAAGAGCGTCTACATTATGGGCGGCGCGATCGCCATCCTGCCGGATGGCGCTGGAAATCAGACACCCAACGCCGAATTCAATTTTTGGGTCGACCCGGAAGCGGCTCACATGGTACTGCGGTCCGGTATGCCGATCGTCTTGTCGCCTTTGAATGTGTCTCGCAAGGCGCTGTTCCCGCGTAGCGCCTACGAAGAGATTCTTTCGGATGGCGGCGATCTCGCCGGCTGGATTCGCAACCGTACTCGCACGAGACTGCGGGGCGCGGAGTGGCGTGAGTTTCTGATGTACGACCAATTGGCTGTAGCGTCCTTGATTGACTCAAGCTTATTCGAACGGGAGCAAGTGTATGTCGATGTGGACACCCAGCGGGGGATTAACTATGGGGTCTCGGTCGGTGGTGAGAGCCTGTGGCCCGGTGCAGACGGCGCGCATCGGATCACGGTCGATCATGACGTCGACGTCGAGCGCTTCATGCGCCTGTTCGTCGAACGCGTCAAGGCCGCAATGAAGAGTAACTAACGCCCGGCTCGGCAGGCCCCCAAAGGTGCTGAACCCGGGCGCGAGGCTTTCACACGGGAATGCGACCTAACTCTCTGCAAACACGGGTACTTGAGGCACCGTTATGGAAAACTGGTGGCAAATCGGGTTCGCGTACGTAATCTGTCGCCGCAAGCCCTCTCAAGTCCGGATGAGGGCTTAGAACCCCGTCCAGTCAGAGCCGCGAACCCGAGCACTGCAAGAGAAAGTTGACGGGCTTGTTCCTGCCACCTGGGTCGCCACAGGTTGCCCAGGTTGAGGCCGGCACGCTCAGTTGCAGCCGCACCTCGTTCGCCCGAAATCGATGGCACGACAGCCGCGTCCCGCGCGTCACCGGTTTGCCTTCTTTGATCCACTGCTCGGGTTACCGGTCAGGCAAACGCGACGCCGATTTCTTTGGCGACGCTCATGATGTACAGCTTGCCTTCTTCGTATTCCTCGGCAGTCTTGAGGTGCTCGAGCATTAGGGGCGGCTGGGCCGCCAGCTTCGAGAGTTCACGCAGGTAGGCGCGGTAGTCCACTTCTCCTCGACCGGGGATGACTTCCCGGAAGTGGACGTTGAGTTCGACGTTCCACTCCAGATCCTTCGCATGGCAGGAGACCACCCAGCGGCCCAGCTTACGGAAGCACTCTTCGGTCAGCGCGCTGTTGCCATAGAAACGCGCCGGGCTGTTGACCAGATTGCAGACGTCGATGTGGACGCCAAGCGCCTCGCGGTCAACAGCCTTGATGAGCCGGAGGTAGGAGTCCGGGCTATCGGGAACAACCCATCCCATCATCTCGATGCTGAACTTGGTTCGTGTTGGTTTGACCTCGTCGATCACTCGCCGGCAGTTCTCGACCGTGGCATCGAAGGCTTCCTGAGAAAGGTTCTTTGGATGGGGACCGTACCAAACCTCAGGGTTGTAGGAGCCCGCGATATCAACACAGCAGCGGGCCTCGACGGCCTCCGCCAGCGCTAGACGCTCCGTGACATACCGCAAATTTTCTCGGCGCTTGTCAGGGTCCGGATCGAGCATGTTCTTCCATGCGCCGACCTCGGCGATCACCACGTCCTCCGCGGCGAAGGCTTTGCGAATGGCCTCCGTTCGGTCGCGGTCAGTCGCATCGGCGTCCGGGCAATACGCTGCGCTGTACCCCAACCGGCGGTGCTCGCGGGCCAATTCCTCGGGATCCTCTGACTTCAAGAAAACCGGCCCGCCGAGACGTACCGGATATTGAGATGCAGCGGGCAAAGCCACCGCCGAGGCAGCGGCAGCCAGGAATGCGCGGCGCGTTACGTGGTTCATGAGGACCCGGGCCTTTTGAAAATGACGGAACCCAAATGCTAGGTACTGCCCTTGGAGCTTCGTGAACGAAACTTCCACAAGATTGGCAACCTTCCACAACGATACCGGAACTAAGCGGCCTAGCGGGGAGTTTGAAGTGGATCCCGAAAATGAGACAACTCGCTAAGCATCTTTTTTTGCGGTGAATGGAGAGAGGTGCCATGAAGTTGTCCAGGCGAAAGTTTTCCGCCGAGTTCAAGTTGCGGGCGGTGAGGCAGGTCGAGGCGGGAGCGTCGGTCGCCGCCGTGGTGCGGCGCTATGAGCTCCATCCGACACTTTTGAGCAAGTGGCGGCAACAGCTGCGCCGCGATCCCGAACGAGCCTTTCAGCGTGACCGCGAGCCGCATGACGAGCAGGTCCACGTTAGCGAGCTGGAGCAGATGGTGGGCCGGCTGACGATGGAGAATGCACTGTTAAAAAAGGCCTTGGCGCGGCTCCCACGCCCAGGTCCAGATGGCTCGTGAGCCAGGGATGAACCCGAAGAAGCTCGGCCGAAGCGGATTCGCTCTGCGAAATGGCGAACGCCATGCCCGACGACGACCTCGCAAGTGGCTGATCATCTTCGGCCCCCCACACCGACGGTCTGGGCAAACCCTTAGATAACGATCCTGCGAGCCGATCAGGACAATCGGACGAGACCCGGACTTGATCCGACCCAAGTCCCTCGCAATGAGGGTTATTGCCCCTATGAGTGGATTACTGTCGGGATATCCGGTTCGCATGAGAAATCCGTTATCTCTCCTTCTAACTTGTTCCATCAAAGTGGCTTAGGTCGAATCGGCGGCGCACTTGGCTGTGTGGTAGGCCATCCAGGACAAGTGTCGCTCTCTTCCCTTCAACGCTCTTGAAGGCCAGGAAGTGCGCCTAGAGCCGCCTTTGTCGGCATCTGGCGATTCAGCCACCTGGATCAAGACCTCGCCGTCAGGGTGGATTTGTTCCAGACTTGTTCGTGACAAGGGTGTGTATCCTCCTCCCACTGGGGGAGCGGAGTCGTGTCGCAGCGGAGCGAGGTGATGTGCCTTGACTCGCGGCCGGTGACGCAGTTCTAATTGTTAGGTTCCTTAGAGTGTGCCGTGGATGGCTCGCCCTCCGATCTCAGTCATCGTTGGAGTTCGGAATGGGCCACCGAGGAATGCAAGACATGACATCACCTCGTAGCCTTGACGACGCGAATTGCTGGCGCGTTTCCGGGGTCAGGAACGCAGAGAAGTTCTTTCGGGCGATTCCACGCTTAGCCCCGGAGGTGACTCACATGTTTCTGGAAGGTGCCCCGACTCCAGACATCGTCGCGCTTATCTCCGCTCACGCGGAACGGAACCAGTACCGGGCACCGGTGGGCACGATTTGGTCGTGGCCCGGGTCGAATCAGCGATATACAATTCGTGCGTCGCCTGTGCTGTTTGCCCGTTTGGCTGAGGCGGCGGCGCACCACGCCGAACCGGAAATCTGCAGCCACCTGCATCTCTATCGCGAGCTTGAGCCTCTTGTGCTCTGGTTCGATGCCTTTGATGATCCGCTGGTGGTTTCGAAAGCCATTTCGCGCGATAGAGTTGACCAGTTCTGTTCGGACACAGGTGGAGTGTTGTCGGATGCCGCTGTCTAAGTACTTCCTTCGTGGCGTTGCCTTTATATGAGATATCCAGCCTTGAGGCAGGCTATTCCCTGCTGCCGAAAGCGTACAGAGCCGACGCGGTTCGCAGATAGATTCGGCCGTCCGCGATTGCCGGGGTGGCGTAGATCTCTTCCCCGAGATCAATCGTCGACAGCACTTCCCAGTTTCCCTTCGCCGTGAGCACCGAAACCTTGCCCGTTTCGCTTGCGATATAGATCTTGTCATCTCCAGCCACGGGGGATGAATAGTAGAAGTCGACGCCCTCCCGGATCCGGCCTCGCTTGAGAACCTCGCCCGTCTCGGCGTCCAAAGACGTCACGATCCCGCCGTTTTTGAAAAGGAAAAGGACGTTGCGATACAGTAGCGGCGTGGGCGAGTCGGGCAGAGATCTCGACATTTTCCATCGAACCGACGATTGGGTTAGCGTGCCGCTGTCGCCGAGTCGTATGGCAAACAGGGCTTCCCCCTCACTACTCTCCCGCAGGTGCTTACGGTACTCTTCGGCGTCGACTTTTCGGTCCCTTGGGCCGGTCACACGGTCAACGAAGTCGACAAGATTCAGCAGGGCCCCGTCGACTTCGTCGAGATCCACGGCTTCGTTGCCGTTTCGATCTTGGCGCGCAATGATGGCCTCGAAGTCGAACGTATGCCCGCCTAAGTCGGTCTTCGGCCAGTTTAAGTAGACTGTATTCGAAGTCAGCACGGGCCCGGCTTTCGGTTGTCGAGACATACCCTGGAACCACCAGACCTTTTCTCCGGTGTCAACGTTATAAGCGCTGAGTTCCGACGGTCCGGAAACGACGACCTCGATGCCCGCGGACCCAATCTCTCGAACGACCGGCGTTGAGTAACCCCCAAACAGGTCCTGGCGGGAGGTCTTCCATGCGAGGCGACCGTCGCCGCGGTTGAAGGCGGCAATGTAGGAATTGGTGACCTGATCGATGAGGAGGACGATGTATTGACCGGCCGCAATCGGCGATCCCGTCAACCCGTGCTGACTTGAAAAGGGACCCAAAGGAACCTTCCACTTCACCTTCCCCGAATGATCGTAGGAAACAATCCCGTAATCCGGAAAAAATGCATAAACGCCGTCTTGATCGACCACGGGTGAAGGTGTCGCCGGTTCGTTGCGATACCGACGTTCTTTTCGCGGAGCGGTGGTCTCTCGTTTCCAGAGCGTCTCGCCGGTTTCGGAATCGATGCACAACAGGACTCGACTGTCGCCTTGGTGGGCGGTAAGGAATATCCTGCCTTGGGACACAACCGGTGACGACAGCGAGGGAGGCGCTTCGACACGCCAGAGCAGGTGTGTCGTTGGATCAATCGACTGGGGAAGGGAGTGGCCGGCCTGCGACACTCCGGAACCGTTCGGCCCGCGGAAACGAGGCCAACCTTCCGCGGTCAAATGATCGCACGAACTAAAGCCAACTAACCCTGCCCACAATACGATGCTGAGCGAGAATCGCATAAAATTCATAGGATGGATGCCGTGCTTCCGGCACCACGTCAGATGCACAGCCACTCCTAGTACCAGGAAAGCCGCGGGACACAGAAGGAACCGGTGCCCCAGCGATGGGAACAGTCCCAGCGTGATACCGACGATGATGACCCATTTGAGGATCTTTCGCCAGGCGGGTGTCGCGAGCTCCCGCAGATAGATCCGCCCTTGTCGGCATCCGTGGATCTAGTGGGAATCCGCCTTCGACAGATCAGGCGGCCCGCCGCATCCAACGGTCGCTCCAGGCCCAGTGCGCTTGAGCCGCCAGGCACGCGACGCGTCCTCTAGCGCGACAAGGTGTTTGCGACTTTTCCAACCCAATCGAGAGTCCCCGTGCTCTGCGGGGGCCGGCCTGTCGTTCTGAGCCCGACGCCGCGAGTCCCGGGCGGTTCTCTTCTACGGGTCGCCGGTGCCTTCAGAACGATGTCTGCTCCAGAGCGGCACGAACAGTTCGTGCGGGACAAGGCCTATCGATTCAAGGTCGCGAGTGGCCCAAGCTAGGCACGTCACTTCGCCTCGACCGTGATGCCCTTCAGCAGCAGCCAGAGCGCCAGCGACAGCTCGGCCAGGAGGATCGGGAGCAGGATCGTGGGGTTGACCAGCTTAAAGAAGGTGGGCGAGACGATCAGCGCCACCGTGTTCACGACGTAGCAGATGCCGGCCACGATCATCATCGCACCGATCGCGCGGGGCACGAGGCGCGAGCGCAGGATGAGCACCCCGATCAGCACGCAGAAGCCCGCGAACAGCAGCAGCGAGAAGCCGAAGCCGGTATAGAAGAGCCGCGTCGCCAGGTAGATCAGGGCCGGAGCGTCTTCCAGCGCGGCGAGGGTTGCGCCGCCGTTCTCGATCACCGCGAGCGGCACGTAGAGGTAGACGAGAGCCACCGCCTCGACTGTCACGCCGGCGACCCCGAACACGAGCGCCAGGCGCGCGAGCGTCGGTTCCATCGAACGGAACAGGCCGGAGACGATCACGTTCACCGCCAGGGCCGGGATGAGGTAGAGGAGGTGAACCGCGAGCCCGAGCCGCCAAAGCGTCTCGTTCTCGAGGATCGCGCCGGCCGTCGCCGCAGCGTCGTCTGGAACGACCAGCGATCTCCTCACCATGCCTTCAGCGAAGAGACCTCCGGCGATCACCGCCAGATAGCAGAGCCCGGCCACCGTCGCCGGCCGGGTGCGCTGAGTCGAACGCCGATCGAACGTGACCACGGGCTCTTGGTTCATATGCCTACTATAGTGGCCACAATCGGAATCCACTCGAAGGTCCTCTACGCTTCTTCGGACAGTCCCGGTTCGCGGATTAGAACGAAGCCGGTCGCGCGGCGGACGTTGCGCTTGGGGTATGAAGGCGGTTCTCGGTTAAACGCAATATCGTGGGTCCCAAGGAAAGGAGGTCCTTGTGACCCGTTTACGCAAAACGATGCTGGAAGAACTCCAGCGTCGCAATTACTCGCAGACTACCGTAAAAACCTACCTGAGTCCCGTCGAGAATTTCGCCACACATTTCCATCGTTCCCCGGATCAGCTCGGTCCGGATGAGATTCGCTCCTACCAGGTGTAGTTGCTGCAGGAGATTTTGCGGGATTCAATAATGTGTTATCAACAGTGATCCTGCGGCGGTACAATCTTGCTGTTGATGATCTACAGAACCATGCCACTGACGGACGTCAGAAGCTGGGCGAAGGTGGGATGGAGGATGGCTATAACGCGCAGGAAACCGAACCTGCATTGCACCAAAGCTTTTGAGCTGTGTATTTAACAATTTGGTTTGGGCGAGAATCCTGAGACGACTTTTTTCGAATTGAACAGGCATCGCGTACGCCGCTACTCTTCAACTACGCCCGACACTACGAGCGAGCCTCGCGAGCCGGGGAGCCGGCCTCATGCGAATACTTGTGATTAACCCCGTTGGAACCGATGTCTTCGACCAAGACACCCGCAAGATTCTGGAGGCCGCCAAGGGGCCGACTACCGAAATCGATGTGGTGTCTCTCGCTCCGGATCGCCCGAAGCACCTGGAGTATCACGCCTACGAGGCGCTTGTCCTGGCGGACATTGTCAAGCTTACGCATGAGGCGGCGGACCAATACGACGGCGTGGTCATCGGCTGTTTCTATGACGTCGGGCTGCGCGAAGCACGCGAGGTTTCAGGCCGCGCCGTCGTGACCGCGCCGTGCCAAGCGGCGACGGCTATCGCGACTCATTTGGGGAACACCTTCTCGGTCTTGGTAACACGCAAGAAGTGCATACCTAAGATGACGGAGAACATCCGAGCGTACGGGCATGGAGATGCGATGGCCTCCATGCGCGCTCTGGGTTTGGGAGTCCACGAGCTGCAAGCCGACCACGGCGTCACCTGCGAGCGCCTCATGACGGAAGGCGCCCGAGCTATTGAAGAAGACGGCGCGGAAGTGCTGGTGCTCGGCTGCACGGCGGAATACGGCTTCTATCAACAAATGCAGAAAGAACTGGGAGTGCCGGTCGTCGACGCGATCCTCGCGCCCTTGAAGTGCGCCGAGTTTCTGGTCGAGTTGCGGGATCGATTTGGGTGGGCGCCCAGCCGGAAATGGGGCAGCGAGGCGCCGCCGATTGGCGAGCTGGAGGCCTGGGGACTGTTCGGCGAGAGCACGAAGTCCGCCGGATAACTCCCTTCCCGGCGGAGGCGAAATTGGGCGAGATCGGGACGTTTTCGCCCCTTGCAATTGCCGTGGAGTTCTTTTCTGAAGACCGGCCGAAGAACCGATCGCGCGGCACTGAAGTGCCTTGAGCAGTGCGACCGGCCGGAGCCTCAAGGCCCTTCGGAAAGCGGTCTGGAAACGCCGTGTGATACTGACCTGCTCTGGATCAAGACTTCGCCGTCAGGGTGGATCTATGTGTCGTAATTCTGTGCGAGCTGAGAAGACTGCCGACAGTACCAGTGCTCACACCGAACGCGGCGGTCAAGGGTTCCGCAGCCCCCTCGACAATCTGCGCAAAGCGGTCTCCAGCGAGAGTGGTAGGATTATCCGGACCGACCGGTCGGCCTAAAACCGCGAGGGAAGTTCGGAAGTCATTGCAGACAACGTGGTTGCCGCCCGGGTTGGCGTCAGCGACTTTCGTCTTAGGCCGACCAGGACCGGTTTTATCCAGGTCAGCCTAAACATAAGTTATACCGGCCGATTCCACTGGGGCGGCGCGCCCACAGAAGCCTCCTCTTGGTGGGACAAACAAACATAAGGAGTGATGAGCATGACAAACGACGCTAAGACCGGAACGGTCGATATCAATGGCACGAAGCTCTACTATGAGCTCAGGGGCAGAGGGCCATCACTGTTCTTCATCCCTGGTGCAGAAGGTGACGCCGAAGAGTATCTCCGAGTTGTGGAACGGCTCGACAACGATTTCACCGTATTAAGCTACGACCGTCGCGCGTATTCACGAAGCCCTCGACCGGCCGGGTACACTGGCAGCACCGTGGACGTGGAAGCAGGCGACGCCGCGGCTCTTCTCAGGGCTTTGGAACTGGCCCCGGCGATTGTGTGGGGCAATAGCTCAGGCGCCATCATAGGGCTAAGCTTGGTGCTGCGACATCCTGAAGTGGTTCGTAAAGCCATGCTGCATGAACCCCCGCTCTTCGCGGGTCTAAGCGACTCCGACCACGTACTGGACTTCTTGAAGAAGGCCACTGCGAATGGCAAAGCGCCTTTCTTGCGCATGCTGACGGGCGATGCCGTGTACAACGGTTTCTCCGAGGGGTACCGCACACGCTTAGAGGCCGACGACACATGGATTCAATACGAGTTCAACAACTTCGAGCACTACAGACCGACCGACGAAGACTTAGCACAGGTACAGAAGCCGGTGGCCGTGCTGTAACGCCTGGGTACCGAGCCTGTGACCATGTCTGGCGGACACGGGCCCCACTATTTTTTTGGGGAACGCTTCCTGAAACGTGTCTAGCCAACTGGCTCGTCGGAGACGCCCAGAAAGCGGTGCGCGGTATTCGCGAGCCTGTGACCATTGTCGTGGCGGACACGGGCCCCGGCGCATACGGCAAGTATTTTTCGGGAGCTGGAGGCAGCCTGCGGTGCGCCGGCACTCAGGCTGTCGCACCAAAGCCTTCAACGCCTCCAGGCCGTATAGAGCCGGAGTAAAAGTTGCGCCTGTGACCATTGTCTGGCGCGACACGGCTTCTGCTCCCGCTTTCGTCGATGACTAGACAGGCCCGAAGAGGTAGCCAAGATCATTCGGGACCTTGCGCCCATCGACTGATTTGGGGTGCCGAACGCTTCCTGAAACGTGTCTATCTCAAGAAACCATGGTTCGCCGCAGGCTAAGTCGTGCCACCGTTCGCAAGACGAGGGTGACAACGGCGTGCTGTCCAAGAACTCGGCCGGGTTGTAAGTGCCTGTTAGATTGGCGCTTGGCGCGGGCTACGATTTCGAGATGAGAACTGTCCTGCACCCCGCGAGTTGGGTGAGATTCCCGAGATAGATCCCCCCTTGTCGGCATGGGTTGATACCAGTGGACTGGATAAACGGCGGGCCGCGAGGGGTTAAGTCGCCGTCACCTGCGTCGCCCCACGACTCATCCTCACCACGTCAATTCAGTGCAAGACTTTGCCTTCGGTTTCGGGCAGAAACACGCTGCAAACCGCCGCCGTAATCAAGAACGAAGAGATAAAGGACACCGTGAAGCCAAAGCTCATGTTGCTCGCCAGCAAAGCCCCGATCACGACCGGGGCCAGCGAGTTGGCGACGCGTTGCACGGTAAGCCCCAGGCTGTAGCCGACGCCCCGAACCTCCGTCGGATAAAACTCGCCCATCCAGGTATCCCAAACACCCCAGGCGCCCTGGTTCAAAAAGAACAGGCCGAAATTCCACAGATACATCTGCGTCAGCGTCTCGGATTGCGCGAAGCCAAAACCGAACGCCGCGGCGCCACCCACGAAACTCACCATGATCTTTTTGCGGCCGAAGCGTCCCGTAAGCCACGAGGCCGCCATATAGCCGGGGAACATACTCACGGCCGAGACGGCCATGAAGGTGTATCCCTCGGGTGTCGAAAGACCGCGGTCGGCCAGCAGAATCGGCATCCAGGAAGCCAGGCCCCAGTATCCCCAGGCAAAGAAAAAGTTGATGGCCAATTGCAGCCACGTCACGCGCCGCAGCTTGCGGTGGAATAGCTCCCGATAAGACCCCTGGTCGTAATGATCAACCACCAGCTCGGCGTCGGCGATTCGGGCATCCAGCGTGCCCTCGGCCAAGCGGCTGATCGAGCGTTTGGCGAGTTCCTGTCGACCCTTGCCGACCGCCCAATAAGGCGACTCGGGGGCCAGCTTCCACACGACCAGCGCCCACAGCCCGCCCAGCGAGCTGACGGCGATGATCCAGTTCCAACTCGTATCCCGCAACGACGCGGTGACGCCGATGGCGATGAGCATGCCGACGGGCCAACCCGACGCCAGGTAAACGGTGGCCGGTCCACGAACCTTCACGGGCAGAAGCTCTTCGAAATAGACAAACGAGGCAACCAGCACTCCCGACAAGGCGATCCCGGCGACAAAGCGAGTCCACCAGAGAACGGCGTAGGTCGGGGAAAAGGCGCTCAACAGAGAAATGACGCCGTAAGAAGCCAGGCTCCAGATCATGGTCGTCTTGCGGCCGCGGGCGTCGGCGATTTTCCCCCAGGCCAGGCAACCGGGAATCATCCCTAGGAAAGTCGAGCCGATCAGCGAGCCCAGTTGATTGCGGTCGAGCCCGAAATCCGCCGAAATGAGATCGCCCGCGTAAATGACGATCATCATCTCCCAGGCTTCGATCACGAAGCTGAAAAACAGAGCGATCCCGGCCTTCCAATGCGCCGCGGTAAAGGGCATATCGAGGAAGAGGTCGCCGACTGGAATGCGAGGATGTTCGCGAGGGGAAGCCATTGTCTGCCGTCTCAGTGGGGCGCTTCGTCTTGTCGCATCGATTGCCGTCGTTCCGCGGTCGCTGATTCATCGATCTCAGCCGTTCCCGGTTTCAAGACGACTCCATAAACGTCGGCCGCGGCTTCCGCCGAAAGCAACCCTTCGTCGATGTCCCCGAGCACGTGTTCGGGGTCTCGATCCAGCGGAGAGCCCCAACCCGCTCCCCCGCCGGTTCGAATGCTGATCACGTCGTCTCGTTTCAGCCGTCGGGCCGAGGCTTTTCGCACACGCTCGGCCGGGGATCCTTCCGACTCAATCCAGATGGCATTCAGTGTTCCAGGGCCGCCGCCTTCCATGGGCCAAGGCGGGACGACCGCGCGATTGATATCGGTCGTAAATTCAACGGAACTGTTGAGAATACGGTAGTCCTTGACGATGCCGAATCCACCGCGGTACTTCCCGGCGCCTGCCCCCTCCGTGGTGTTGAGAGCGTAGCGGTCGACAAGAATGGGGTAGCGGTTTTCAATAACCTCAACGCTGGAGGCGAACGTCTCCCCATCGGCGAAGCTGACCAAGGCGCTCTCTCCGTCGCGGTCGGGCCCCGCACCCCAGCCTCCCGGATTCGGCTCGACGAGGGCAAAGGGTTCGTTTGTTCGATCGTTGACGCCGGCGACGATCTCGCCCACGACGCTCAAGAAGTGACCGGCCGTCAGGCGATCACTCACGGCAGGCGCGAGAGCTTTCCATACCAGGTCGGCGGCGTAAGTGAGGACCTCCCAATAGACCGACACCGGTGCGGGCCGCAGAGCATTGAAAATGCTCCCCTCCGGCGCGACAACTTCCAAACGCGAGACCAGGCCTTGGTTATATCGGGCATGAGGATCGACGAGGGCCATGTACACGACCCTGACGGCGGCGACTGTTCCCGGCAGCGTGTTGTTCAACGAAGTCGGCAGTTGCGGCGAGTTGCCGCTGAAGTCCACCTTGAATTTCTCGTCGGTGATTTCGATGTCCACATGAACCGGCAAGGGGCCGCCGTCGCTGCCGCCTTCATCGAGAAAATCTTCGCCTCGAAATCGGCCTTTGGGCAGGTTTTTGAGGCGGTTCCGGGCAATCTGTTCTCCGCTTTCGATGATATGCCGGACAGCGTCGAAGTAGGTTTCGAGCCCGTATTTGTCGATGATGGCCCAAATGCGCTTGTCGGCTACCCGTAAGCCGGCGATCTGCGCTTCCAAGTCGCCGATCGAGGAATCCGGCAGTCTGGAATTGATCCGGATGATGTCGATCACCGCCGTGTTGACTTTCCCTCGCTCGTAGAGCTTGCAGAGAGGGATTTGCAGACCTTCCTGGTAGATCTCGGTTCGCCCCGGTCCCCAGCTTCCGAAGCTCATTCCCCCGACGTCGTTCCAATGGCCCTTGCTCGCGGTGAAAGCCACGAGAGTACCCTCGTGAAACACGGGCATGATGACGCAGACATCGTTGAGGTGGGTGCCTGAGATGTAGGGATCGTTGACGATAATGATGTCGCCGGGCTCGAGACCTTGCTTGCCGTACTTGGCCAGAACCGCCTTGACATTGAAGTCGAGCATCCCGACGAAGACGGGGACGGCGAGCGCTTGCGCGGTGACGTCTCCCTGCGGGTCCGTGATAGCGGTGGAAAAGTCCAGCACATCGTAGATAATCGGGCTTTTCGCGGTTCGAGCGGTGACAGTAAACATCTCTTCGCTCGCCGAGATTAATGCGCTGTGGAGGATGTTGAGCGTGAATGGATCCGAACGGCCGTGCGACGACATGCTAGCGCCTCCGTAGGATGATATTGCCCCACTCGTCGAGGGCGGCCCGGAAACCCCGTGGAACGATGGTTGTTGTGGACGGTTCCTCAATGACCACCGGTCCGTCGAGCTGTGCCGCGTTGGGTAGCAGGTCACGGCGATAGATGGGTGTTCGCTGCTTTTCCTCGCCCATCCAATGAACCCAACGCTCGCCCGACTGCGCCTCCCGCAATTCCCGAGTCTGCGATTCGCGCGGCCGTGGTGAGGGCTTGTCGACATGCACAACCCCACTGAAGCGCAAGTTGACGACCTCCACGGCGTCGGGCAAGGCAAAGCCGTATTCGCGCTGATGAGACTCGGCGAAGCGTTCGGTCCAACTGCTAAAGGTTCCGGTGTCGACAGCACCCTCTCCCAAAGGGACGGGGATCGTGTGCTCCTGGCCGCAATAGCGCAGGTCACCCGTGCGCTCCAACCGCACTCCCGTCGTGACGCCCTCCCGTCGATAGATCTCGCGGATTTCGTCTTCCAACGCCGCGCAGGCAGCTCCGAGTACCGGGACACAGTCCGCCGAATCAAGCCTGTGGACCAGAGTTTGGACGACGGTGTGCCTAAGGTCACTCATCAGCAAACCCCAAGCCGAGAAGTTACCGGGGGGAATCGACGGGATGACGACCTTCGAAATCTCCAACTCTTCGGCTAAATACGGCGCCATCAACGGGCCTGACCCGCCATAGGCGACGAGGGTGAAGTCGCGTGGATCGAAGCCGCGCTGAACGGAGATGAGCCGCAACAGCTGCGCGGCATTGTTGTTGCCCACGCGAGCGACAGCAGCGGCGGCTTCCTCAGGGGTGATTTCGAAACGGCGAGCGAGGACCGCCATAGCGGTCTTGGATTTCTCCGGATCGATTGGAAATTTCCCACCCAAGAAGTTCGTTGGATTTAGGAAACCGATCAGCAGGTAGGCGTCGGTCAGGGTGGGCTCGGTTCCGCCCCAGCCATAGCAGGCCGGACCGGGATCAGCGCCGGCGCTCAGAGGCCCGACCTTGAGCCGGCCCGCTTCGTCGATCCAAGCGATGCTGCCCCCTCCGTTACCGATCTCGGTGATGTCGACAACCGGGACGGTGATGGGATAGCCGGGCCGGTACTCATCCCGTTCGACGGCATAACTAGTGGTGAACTTCGGCTGCAGGCCTTCCAGCAGGCTTGCCTTCGTCGTGGTGCTGCCGCCATCGAGCGCAATGACATTCGTGTCCCCGGTCAACTCACCGAGCTTCGACGCACCGATCGCTCCCGCCACGGGACCCGACTCCACGGTTTCTATGGGATTTTGTGCCGCATAGGCAAAGGATGCCACACCGCCGCCGGACAGCATCATATAGAGCGTGCCCTTCATGCCGAGTGCGTGAAAGTCACCAGCGAGCCGATCCAGGTATCGACCAACCATCGGCATTACGTACGCGTTCAACACGCAGGTGCTGGTGCGCTCGTACTCCCGCCACACACGGGATACCTCACTCGAGGCGCAAACGTGCAGCCTCGATCCACCCTCCGGCGTGTCTCCGAAACCCTGAATCAATTCCCGGGCGCGAATTTCATTGGCGGGATTTCGGTAGCTGTTGATGAAACAGACCGCCACGCTCTCGACGCCTTGGTCGAGTAATTCTTGGCAGGCTTCGCGAACCTCGGCCGGAGCAACGTCGCTGAGCACCCGGCCGTCGGCCATCGTACGCTCATCGACTTCGATCCGCAGCTTGCGCGGAACCAACGGCTCCGGTTTCAGATAACGGAGATTGAAAATATCTCTCCGGTTCGACCGTTGGATTGCGAGGATGTCGCGAAAGCCTTTGGTTGTGATGAGGCCGACCTTCGCGCCGCGCCGCTGCAGGATCGAATTGATAACGAGAGTCTGTCCGTGAAGCAGTTGGGTGACAAGACCCGGATCGACGCCGCTGAGTTGGAAGACCTCCTTGACACAGTCCCCGAGATTATCGGGCGTCACTTTGGTTTTTGACCACGAGGTGTGACCGGTCCCCTCATCGAGGGCAACGAGGTCGACGAAGCCGCCTCCGATGTCGATGGCTACCCTAACGCCCATACGTACTTCCGAATCCGGCGGAGTCGGTCAGACTATCGAATTCAAGTCGCCGGCTGCAACAAGGTACTTTCTCATTGTTCGCAGCCCCGTCGCCCGAAATTGGCTGCAGGGCGCTCAGCTTCAGTGTGTGGATTGTCGGCAGTCCGGCCCCAGCCCCCCCAACGACCGCGATCAGGACCAAGTCCAAAAGAACGAACTCGATAAGCACTCGCTCGCGGATCAATGACCGCGGTAGGGATGCCGGTCACCCGGCAGCCCCCGCACAGATCCGCGCTCGCGCGGCTAAGGCACGCGGCTCCTACCTCGTGAAACCGCGCTCGCGGGCGAGCGCCATCGCCATCGCGGGCAGGGACTGGTTGTGGCAGCTAAACCCAAACGCTGACGCGACCTCTTGTCATGCAACGGGACGGCGGTTGCATGCCGGCATGTCCTGCAACGCAGGCGTTGGTCGCTGCGACCCGTTTCACAGTTGTCGCTTCGAGCACGCAGGCAGTGGAAGATTCTGGCGGGGAGTCCAGCCCAGAGCTATGGCTATCTGTCTCGCCGCCGGCGACTCATCGCTACTTGCGGCCGCCACTTAGCTGCTTGAGGATTCTGTCGCGGATGGCAGGTTCGGAGTCACAAGCTGACAGACTCAGGGACGATTGACTCATCGCCGTGATCATGGCGCGGACCAAGGAACTTCTGGAAATAGTGGCTCCCGTTCGCCGCCGCATGGCCACCGAGACCTCGTCCAACCAAGCGTTGTGGAGGTTCGAAAGGACCAGGGTGGTCTTCTCAGGAACAAATGTGGTGTCGCTCATACTGAATAGTTCGCCGGAGATCTTCCACTCCTTCAGTAATTCCATAATTCCGACCCGTGGAGTCGCACTTTCCGGATAGGGGTTCAGCAGTTCCGTAAATCCGTCTCCGTGACGAAAAAGGGAGGCCGAACGTTGACCGCAGAGCACGCAACCAGTTCCGCGCTACGAAAGCAGGCCTCAACTAACCTAACTTATTGATCTCTAGGGACTTATAAGGAGTCACCACGAGCACTGCTCGTTCCAAACGCCGGACATTTTTGGACATTTTTCGGAGCAGCAGAGGCCTTTGGACGACATCCCTGCAAAGCTTCCCGAAGTCGCCGGCAGCATATTCGAAGACGTTCTCCCCCAGTTGCACCCGGAGGGACGCCTTCAGGTCACGGAGTTCGGTGTCCTCGTCCCCTTCCTTCGTCGACCGGAAGAAAGCGAAGACGTGCCTGCGATCTTCCGGCGTACCGCCGATTCCCTTCAAGATCTCCTGATGCGTTGCCGAGGCCTCGCTCGGAGCCTCCCGCCCATCCACGTCGTCCACAACTGGTACGAAGAGTTCCGCGACCTCCCCCGGCGACCGTGATTGCCGCGGCTCTCACCAACGAAAGCCCAAGGCAGTATGGGTGATTCCGTGCGCCTGCGCCTCTTCTATGCAACGCTGTGCCTCCAGGTTTCGCTCCTGCGGGTCTTTCAGCTTCACGGCTTCACGGTATCGCTGGGTGAACCCGAGTATCTGCGACGCTCTATCATCCGGGGACAAGCCGAACTCGTTGGCAAGGACCGTGCGGAACCATGCATTCGAGCGGGGCTTGTGGCTCGTCAGCTTGCTGCGCAACTGCTGCTTGACGTCTGCCCAGCCGTCAGCCCGCCGCGCTGGGCGCAGCCAGCTAAGGGCAGTCTCGACTGTCTCGGTCTTCCGCGTATGCTCGAACATGAGCCGCCGTAGGGCTTCAGCGTCCGCCACGGTGGCTTGATAGTTGCCGTTGGTTTTGACGTTCGGTTCTACTTGTCTCTTCTCTTGTTTCTTCCGACCGACGATTGTTTCTTTAGAGGGCGAATTTGCTACCTTTTCCAAACGCACTCTTGCTACCTTTTCCGTGGCGGATTTGCTACCTTTTTCTGAGCGCGAAAAGGTGGTGTTTCTGCCACCTTTTCCAGGCTCCTCAAAAGGTGGTGTTTCTGCTACCCTTTCCGGGGTGTCGCACAGCACGTAATTTGTGCTGTTGCCGCGCCCGAGCCCTGCCTTGGCGACGCGAATCAAACCGGCGTTCTTGAGCTGTACGATGAAGCGCCTCACCGAGTCAATGGATGTTCCCAACTCGGTCGCAAGCGTAGGCAGTGACGGGTAGCACTTGCCATTTTTTTGCGCGTAGCGATCCAGCCGTCCCCAGAGGCACTTAGCGCCGTGCGTGAGGTCACGCCGGCGCATGATGAAGTCGGGTATGGGGGTAAAGCGTTCGCCGGTTTTCATGGCTGCCAGAATCCTGTCAGAAATCCGGATACTTGGGAGAATCGTTCTGATTGCAGAGGGCTTAGAGTGGTAGGGCAAAGGTCTGCAAAACCTCTATTCGTGGGTTCGATTCCCACCCGCGCCTCCATACTTAAGTCCCTGATTTTCCTTGTACTCCATTGATTCCTTAGCCTGTTATTGAATATCCATTCCTTGCGCATTCTTGCGCTCGCTCGCGGTACTGTGCTTGCCCTTCGCCTACTACAATTTCTGTCGTGTTCACAGCAGTCTTCGAGTCACACCGGCGATGGAGAACGGCCTTACGGATCGCATTTGGTCGATCAAAGACCTACTGATCCAAAGCGGTAGTTCGCCTTGTGATTGCGTGTTCCGCCGCACGCTGATAACATTCAGCACAGTGTAACGTGACGACACGGCTTCGCCGTCGTACCCATAGTTAACCAGCCACTCGACGCGCTCCGCTCACTCTTGATCGTACTCTCACATATGGTCTTTCCCTTCGCTGCCGCCCGTTCGATTCTCTTCCGGGCGTACTCTTCAAAGAGATCCTTCGTGACCTGGCTGCTTCTCAGTACTGGCTCGGACGTAGCCGACTGCCGCCAAATACCCATCAGATATTGTGTGTTTGTATATGTCAACCAGTATTCGTGTTTGGATATGCCGTTTATTCGGATATAATCAAATCATGAAAGAGCCACGAAGCGCAAGCCAGGGCGGTCCCTAGCTGGTCTCGGAAAAGGCGGCAAGCCCGAGATGACCAGTCACTACCCGCGGTAATTGCAATCGAAAGGAAGCCTATACGCGTCGTAGTGGGAAAGGGCATCCAACTCAACGTCGATCAGATGCCTCGAGAAGACCGGCGCATGGTGGAAGCCATCCCTGGATGGTGCGCAGGTCCGTTCCCGCTTCCAGTAGATGCGTGGCGAAGGAATGCCTCCCGCCCAACGACCGAGCTAGTCCCTATCTAGCCGTCAGCCCACGTTGTCTCAGACCTGCTGGTGGACCGAACCACCTGTACGGTTTGCCGACAAACCGTCAAAGTGGATTACTTCCGGATCGCCGACGATCCGGGCTGTGGGCGGACAGAAGAGCGTTTCTAGGGATCTATGCAAGCGGCAGTACTCGGGCGCGTGGCCGACCCGACCAGTCGAGCGATACGATGGCGCCTTTGGCGAGGTCTCTTTAGCAATCAACTCGCCAGGCGAATTTCGTGTCCCGGAGCAAGGCGGGCGAAGGCGAGCGCCTCGCGAATGTCCTCCTCTTCCAGATAGGGGAAATCGAAGAGCAACGGCTCGATTGTCCGGCCGGCAGCAAGCGCTTCCACGATCATGCCAACTGTCACGCGCATAACCCCGAATACAAGGCGTACGGATCTCTCGCCGACGTCGATGCTGCGCGAAATTGAAGTCGAACTGGCAGCGTTCGCCGCGGCCCAGTGCTGAAGGTCGCGTGCTGATGCGCGGCCGGAAGGGCGTTTCTCGGTGCTAACCTTTATCGGAGACACAACGGGACTTCTGGTTCCCAATCGACGTTTGGGGCCGGTATTGTTCTTTCTCCGGGAGTGGAAGTCGTTCTCGTGCCACAGCTTGCGACGTGCGACTCGGAACTCAACCGCCCGGTAAGCGCTCGCTTCGTCCTGATCGGCTTCCGTGAGCTATTCTTTAATATTCTGAGCATGACACGCGTCCGCTTTGCGCCCTCGCCCACTGGTTACCTTCATATAGGGGGCGCTCGAACATTCATCTTCAATTGGCTTCATGCTCGCCACCAGGGCGGTGTCGTAGTTCTCCGCATCGACGATACTGACGTCGAACGGAACACGCAGACCTCTCTCGATTCCATCTACGAAGGTCTCCAATGGCTCGAACTAGGCTGGGACGAGTTCTACCGTCAATCCGACCGCCTCGATCTCCATCGCCGGGCCGCCTGGGCTATTTTCGAAAAGGGGCTCGCCTATCGAGACTTCACGCCCGCCTCCGCGGCGCTTGACAATCCGAGCCGTGGCTGGCTTTTCAATCCGGGCATGCGCGAGCTCACCCGCGAGCAGAGCGATCGCCGCGCCGACGCGGGCGAACCCTTCGTCCTACGCTTCCGAGTGCCGCGCGACTCACGCCCCGAGGTTGTTGTATCCGATTTCGTCTACGGGACCGTGCGCAAGGCTACCGGCGACCTCGAGGATTTCGCGCTGCTGCGCTCGACCGGCATGCCGACCTATCACATGGCCTCCTGCGCCGACGATGCCGATCTACGCATCACCGACATCCTGCGCGGCCAAGAACACTTGGCGAACACGTTCAAACACGTGCTGATCTTCGAAGCGCTTGGCGTCGACGTACCGCTGACGGCTCACCTGCCGCTGTTGATGGCGCCCGACGGCGCAAAGCTATCCAAACGCATCCACGGCCCGGTGGTTAGCGTTACAACATATCGCGACGCCGGTTTCCTGCCGCACGCGTTCGTAAATTTCCTTGCCCTGCTGGGGTGGTCGCCAAAGAATGACCGCGAGAAGATGTCGCGCGACGAGCTTGTCGAGCTGTTCTCGCTCGACGGCATCAACCGCGCCAACGCAATCATCAACTTCAGCGACGAGGAACCGTTCGATCCCAAGGCCGTGTGGCTGAACGCCGAGCATATCCGGGCGCTCGATGTCGATGACCTCGCGCGGCAATTGAGGCCCTACGCCCAACAAGCCGGGTTTACGAATGCCGTGCCGGAAAAGCTTCGCGCCATAACTCCGCTTATCCGGGAGCGAATCCGTTTTTTGCGCGATGTGGGCACTGTCGCCGATTTCTTCTTCACCCAGCCGCGGTCTTACGAGCCTGCGGAATTGATCCCCAAAAAGGGGGATGCCGCCTTGGCCGCGCGGGCGCTCCGTAAGGCGACGGAAGTGCTGTCGACGGTACCCGCCTTCGATCACGCAACCCTCGAGATAGCGCTTCGCGCCGCTGCCGTCGACCTCGGCGTGAAGGCGGGACAGATGTTCCAGCCCGTTCGCGTCGCGGTGTGCGGGCGCAAGAATGCACCGCCTCTTTTCGAAACCCTCGAGGTGCTCGGGCGTGACACCGTGCTGACCCGTCTCGAGTTTGCTTTAGGAATTGTCTAATGAAGGACGCCGATTTACCCCGTTCGAATTTCATTCGTGATTGGATTCGCTCCGACACCGCGAGCGGGAAACATGGCGGACGTATGCACACCCGCTTTCCACCCGAACCCAATGGCTACTTACACGTCGGCCACGCCAAGAGCATCACGGTCAACTTCGGCCTCGCCGAGGAGTTCGGCGGCCGGTGCAATTTGCGCTTCGACGACACCAATCCCACCAAGGAAGAGTCCGAGTACGTAGAGTCAATCATCGAAGACGTGAAATGGTTGGGCGGCGATTTCGGCGACCGGCCCTTCTATGCATCCGACTGCTTCCAGCAGTTGTACGATTGGGCCGTCGACCTCGTCGAAAAGGGCAAGGCCTATGTTTGCGACTTGAGTGGCGACCAGGTGCGAGAGACGCGCGGCACGCTGACCGAAGCGGGAAAGAACAGTCCTTATCGGGAGAGAAGCGTCGAGGAGAATCTGGACCTGTTCGCGCGCATGAAGGACGGCGAGTTTCCCGACGGCTCGCGCACCCTGCGCGCCAAGATCGACATGGCCTCGCCGAATCTCAACATGCGGGATCCCGTCATGTACCGCATCCTGCACGCCGAGCATCATCGCACGGGCAATCGTTGGTGCATTTATCCCATGTACGACTGGACGCACGGTCAATGCGACTCCATCGAGGGCGTCACCCACTCGATATGCACCCTTGAGTTTGAAGATCATCGTCCACTCTATGACTGGTATCTCGATCAGCTCGGCGTCTTCCATCCGCAACAGATTGAGTTCGACCGGTTGAACTTGACGTACACCGTAATGAGCAAGCGCAAGCTGCTGCAACTCGTACAACAGGGCGTAGTGGAAGGCTGGGATGATCCCCGCATGCCCACGATTAGCGGGATGCGCCGGCGCGGCTACTCGCCCGAAGGTTTGCGTAATTTCGCGCGCAATCTCGGCGTGTCGAAGACGAACGGCTTCACGGAATTCGAGAAGCTTGAATACTACATCCGGCAAGATCTGAATCGGACCTCTCCGCGCGTAATGACGGTCTTGCGACCCCTCAAGCTGGTGTTGACGAACTATCCCGAAGGCCAAGTGGAGCTCATGGAAGCCGTCAACAACCCCGAGGACGCGGATGCGGGTATGCGCTCAGTACCCTTTAGCCGCGAACTCTGGATCGAACAGGATGACTTCCGCGAGGTTCCTCCAAAACGCTACCACCGACTTTATCCCGGGAATGAAGTCCGACTGCGGTATGGCTACATCATCAAATGTCACGATGCCGTGAAAGATCCCGTTACGGATGAAATCACGGAGATCCACTGCACATACGATCCCGAGACGCGCAGCGGCCCGCAAACGCGGAAAGTGAAGTCAACGATTCACTGGGTTTCGGCGGCAGAGGCAATTCCGGTAGAGGTTCGGCTTTATGACAAGTTGTTCACGGTCGAAAATCCAAATGAATCGCCCGAAGGTCAAGATTTCACGATGTACTTAAACCCGAAATCGCTCAAAGTGGTCCAGGGCAAAGCCGAGCCGTCGCCAGCAAGTGCCAGGCCCGGCGACCGCTATCAGTTCGAGCGTCTTGGGTATTTCTGTGTGGATAAGTCATCGAAGGCCGAGCGGCTCGTCTTCAATCGTACTGCCGAGCTGCGGGACACATGGGCGAAGCTTCAGAAGCGATTGTAAGGAGCCTCGGTGCCGGCAGACCGGGATCGATCGGGCAGCCCCCCGCGGTCGGCTGAAGGGAGTAGCATGATCCTGGAATGCACATTCGAGAGTACAAGCTGGACCAGTCCTTTCGAGGCTCCATTGACACAAGTCGGTAAAGACTGCCTCGCCGTGCCGCGGCACTTTCCACGAAGCGTCGCAGCTCTGCGAGCCCAGGCCGACGCAGGCTAAGAGCTTGGGGCTTAAAACAGAGTTGGACGGCATGCCCGTTACTGCTTAGCGTGGCGATCAAACCAATCGAATACTCGATCCATCACGAGCGTCGTGATTCTCATGTGGCCCACACCCTCCAGCTCGATGTACTCCACCGCCGGCATCTTGAGACTTTGGGCCTTCTTGTAGGCGGCTCGAGCCAGGGAAACCGGAACGACCCGATCCGTATCGCCTTGCGCCATCAGCACCGGCATTTCCTTGGCTTTCGCGAGGCGGGTGTCGTACCCGAAGAAACCCGCGACCGGCGCAAGGGCGGCAAACCGGTCGGCGTAATCGAAACCCGTAACAATCGTCATGCCGCCACCCAAGGAGTGACCGGTCAGGTAGGTCCGTCTCTTGTCGATGGGGTAGACTTCCCGCACCAGGTCGACGACGTCCATCAAGTCCCGGGCGAGCTCTTCATTCGTCCGCCGATTTCGCCCGCGGCCGTTTGGCGCCACGGCGATGTATCCGCGCTCCCGGGCATTCCTTTTGAACGAACCTTCGTAAAAGTCCATGTAGGCGTTCTCGTTGCTCCCGGCCCCGTGCAGGCCAACGACCAGCGGGTGCGCCCGTGTCGGGTCGAAGCCTTCGGAAACGAAGATCCGAAACGGAATGAGCTTGCCGTCGACGCTCGAAGCCGCTGCCAGTCGCATGTCCCCCGCACGGGTTGCGAGGAGGTCGCGCCCCGCCGACAGTGCTTCCGCTAACTCCTCGGCAAACGCCAGCTCATTGACGAAGTCGAGGCGCTGCGAACGCCGAGGCCGGCGGCTGACGGTGCTGAGGGAAATGGCTTGACCCGTAAACGACGCTTCGAGGGTTGCCTTGTAGGTCTCCAGGTACCACAGGACGCTTTCGCCTGCGAGCCGGAGGCGGCGTTTGGCGCGTACCTTCTTGCTTCGGCTCAGCTTGTTGTTCAGCTTCTGTAGTTTCTTGAGCCTTTTTTTCAGATCCGAAATGACCGAGAGATTCCGCCTTGAGGTGACGATAGGTCCGGCCCCCTCGGGGGAATCCTGGTTCAGTTGATAGCGAACCCCATACCGGCCGGGAGCCAGCCGCCCGGGGAGTCGCAGACGGAATGTCTGCTCGGAAAGATCGCCGTAGGTGGCTTCCGCCGACGGACCTATGGGCCGGCCCTCGCGATCGATGAGTTCTACTCGAACCCGGTAGCTGTTTTCCAGAGGGCTTTCCGGCCGAAACAGGGGCGTCACGCGCACCTCGACCGTCTCGCCCGGTTCGACCAGCTTCGACGAGACGCGCATGTCGAGAAGCGTTGCCAGCTCGCGGCCCTCGTCCCAACGGCCTTCGGCCATCAAGGTGACGCCCTTGGCCAGCATGCGATACTGCGCGATGAGCGTGCTTTGAGGCTTGCCCATCTCGTAACTGATGTCCCAGACGGTCTGGTCTCCGTCCTCGCGCTGCGCGTAGTCGGCGAACCGCGCCTGGAAGATGAAACGCAACACCTCGATGTCCTCTCGTGCCACCCCGGCTTTTGCCGGGACGCCGAGGGCGACGAGGCCCGCCAGCGCGACCAGAAAGCTCCGCAGGCGATGCCTGGCTGCCCCGTGGGGTCTTGGGGCCGGGTCAAGATGGTCTGCCGGCGACGTCCGCGACCTCAAGCCGACCAGATGCGGCATCGAGAACACGGCATGCCCCACCCGCCGCCCCGGTATTGGCGCAGTACCGGAGCACGGCCGCGGTGCCCGGGCCTCACCGCCGTGCGGTGCGGGCGACGCCGGGGATTGGGAAGGCACTCATTCTCCTTCAACCGGGGAATCGGGACTCGCTGGTCGTAACCGCACAGCGCGGCGGTCCGGTCTTCATACAGCGCGGAACTCCCCGGATAGTCCGGATAGTATAGATGCTTCGCGGACTGCTGCGCCGAGCGACCAGACTTGACTCTTTTGTAACGTTGCTGCCTCAAGAAGGCGACAAAGATGAGCGCCCACCCGCGATCCCGAAACAGGTGGGCTTGATACCTGCGAATGTGCTCGGGCCCCAAATGGTCGGGCGATCGCTTGAAGTAACGTGCGAACTCCTCGACCGTACGGATGTAGATGCGAATGGTGCTCGCGGAGTAGTTGCGACGCTCGAGTTCCTCGAGCATCATCCGGCGTAAACGTGTCATGGGACACCTCCTTTTCGATGTCCCGACGTTACTCCCTAATGTCCACCTCCGTCGCGCCGGCACTCACGCGAAGCGCCTGTCGCGCCGGCGGCTTCGTTCATATCCCGCTACGACCAACTAACGGTGTCCTGGGCGATTCAGCACGCGCTAGACGGAGTCGCTAGCCGAGCCGCACGCTCGTGCCGCACCTTTCCGGATGCGGCCCATGGTGAGGTGAATCCTGTAGAGGCGACGGTACGCATGTCCCAATGCGTAGGTGGCACCGCTGAGGCAAACGTTACGCGTGCTCCATTGCCTACAAGGCGCTTAGACTTGAGACTCGGGTCATGATCTCGTCGACATTCGCCGGCTTCCGCTCGTGACTTTCACATGTCCTGGACCGACTACAAACTCTCGGTAGCGATGTTGGTGCACAAGACATGGTTGAGTACGCCCTCATTGCCGGGTTCGTCGCCGTGTCATGAGCAGCTTCCTTTCCTGCATTGGTCGAGCCCCTGTGGGTCATCTACGCCAAGGTTTTTTGTGTGCTCGTCGAAGCAGCCGGGGTTGGCTTTGGTTGCTTCACCGTTGTTACGGCGTCAGTGACGTAGGCCGGCAGTCGCCGGCACACAGCGAACGCTACCAGCGCAGGCGCGCCGTCCCTCCAGGTGACTATTTCTTCGTGTCGCGGCCACACCGCTCGAAGACGCGCCCGGGGCAAAACCGATGATCCGCGTCGTGCAGAATTGGGTCGAAGAGTTCTGCGACCGCGAGCGGCACTAAGCTCGTCCAACGAACCACATAGCGCTTCGTTCGTGGAAAGGTGTCGCGAAATCCCGTTCGCATGAACAATCCGGCGCCAGAGTGTGCTCACCGCTTTCCGACGGACCCAGAAACCAAGCTGACGCAACGCCCTGGACGAAAAAATCTGTCATGTTCATGACATCGATTGTTCTCGCCAGTAATCGGTGAGTGGGAGAGGTAGTAAGCGGCGGAGAGCCCCGAGATTCCCCCCCCCGACGATGGCGACCCGGTTCATGAGAATGGGTGGAGAGCGTGTAGGCTGCCCAGACAGTCAAGGCGTTTTCGAGCGCCCGAAAAGCCGCTCGATATCCCCGGTTATGAGCCGTGCCGCGCGCTGGAACCGCACGTAGCTCCAAGCCCAGTCAAGCATCACGACCAGGCGGTTCCGGAAGCCGATCAGGTACAGGACATGCACAAACAACCAGACCAGCCACGCCGCCAGACCCCAAAGCTTGAGTCTACCCGAATGAACCACCGCCGCCGCTCGGCCGATGGTCGCCATATTACCCCGGTCGTAGTATCGAAAGGGTCGATAAGGTCTCCCTTCCCACGCGCGGAGGATACTGCGCGCGGCGTGCCGTCCCTGCTGCATCGCCACCGGGGCGACGCCAGGCAGCGGCCGGTCGCCCTGATGCGTGAACAAGGCTAGGTCTCCTACCACAAACACCTCAGGGCGTCCCGGGATGGTCAGGTCCGGCTCAACGATCACGCGTCCTGCGCGGTCGAGGGGCGCACCGAGCGTACCGCCCAACGGCGACGCCTGCACCCCCACCGCCCACAGTGTCGTGGCCGCCTCCACCCGAACGTCGCCCAACTGGATCCAACCGGAATCGAGCGAGGTCACCAGAAACTCCGTCCACAGCTCGACCCCGATCGCGCGCAACGCGGTCTCGGCCTTCGCCGACAGCTCCTCGGGGAATGTGGCCAACAGACGGGGGCCGGTCTCCACCAGCAACACCCGTGTATCCCGAAATGGTGAGCGCGCGGGGAATCGAACCCCGAACCTAGTGATTAAGAGTCACTTGCTCTACCAATTGAGCTACGCGCCCGTGAGAATGGGTTTCGAGGGGGAAAACGCCGTCGTTTCGGCCTCGGACGAGATGTCATTATATCAACTCGGCCGGCGATCTCTGATCCGTCTTTCCGATAGCGCGGAGAGGAAACTTGTGCGGAGAAACCAACGCAGGGCGGCTTTTCGTGCCCGACCTGCAATCCCCCCGGCTGCTTCGCCGGCTGCGGGAGTGTGTCCGAGTATTCGAAAATCAGCCCTTGTGACCACAAGATCGATCTCGTGGTGAGGCAAAGAGATTGACACTAGATATGGACCCTAATGTTAATTCTCGGACAGGCTCCTAGGGCCGTTTAGAGGCGCACGATCTTTTCGTCGGCTACTCCGGGGTACCTGTTCCGAGTGTCCACTAGACGCGGGCAGGCTCGGAGCAGAGCGCTGTAATCCAGGTCGGAGTGGTCCGCGACTATGACCGCGCAATCGGAAGCCGCTGCGCCCTCAAGCAGATCCATCGACTCTCGCACTTGCCCGTCGAGCTCAAAACGCGGCACAAACGGATCGGTGTAACTGATGAGTCCGCCGCGGTCCTCGATCAGCTTGATGATGTCGAGCGCCGGCGACTCGCGGATGTCGGAAACATCGCGCTTATAAGCCACGCCGACAATATGGATACGCGAACCCTTTACCGGTTTGCTGCGGTCGTTGAGTGCGCCCTGAACCTTGTCGACCACGAAGCGCGGCATCTGGCTGTTGATCTGCGCTGCCAGCTCGATCAGGCGGGCCTCGTGCCCGGTTTGCTTCGTCTTCCAGGAAAGGTAAATCGGGTCAACAGGGATGCAGTGACCGCCTAAGCCGGGTCCCGGATAAAACGGCATGAAGCCGAACGGCTTCGTCGCAGCGGCTTCAATCACTTCCCAGACGTCGATGCCCATGTGATCGCACATCAGTGCCATTTCGTTGGCCAGGCCGATGTTGATCATGCGGAAGGTGTTTTCCATCAACTTGACCATTTCAGCCACCCGGCTGGAGCTTACCGCGACAACTTGATCCATCACCTGGGAATAGAAGAGACGGCCCATCTCCGTGCAGGCGGGCGTGACGCCGCCGATGACCTTGGGGATGTTGCGGGTATTGAAATCGGTGTTGCCGGGGTCGACTCTCTCGGGCGAGAAACACAGGAAAAAGTCGCGCCCGGCCGCCATGCCGGTGCGCTCCAGCACCGGCAAGATAGCCTCTTCCGTGGTTCCCGGGTAGGTTGTCGATTCCAAAATGACCAACATGCCGGGATGAAGTCGCTCGGCAAGCTGTTCGACGGCTGCAAGGACGTGGCTCAGGTCGGGGTCGCGCGTCTTACGCAACGGCGTCGGGACGCTGATGCTGACGGTATCGCAGTCGGCGAGCGCGGCGAACGACGTCGTGATCGCGGCTTTCTCGGAGCCGACCCACTCGGTGAAGGCCTCGGACTCGACATCGGGAATCGAACATTGCCCGGTCCGTAGTCCGGCGACCTTGGCGGCGTCCTTGTCGACGCCGGTTACCGCAAAGCCGGCGCGGCCTAACTCGACGGCCAGTGGCAGCCCCACGTACCCCAAGCCGATCACACCCGCCCGGGCGGTGCGAGCGCGAATCCTTTCGGCCAAAACGGTGGCCGGTTCGAGTAGCCGGGTCGCTTCTTGAGCGTTTCCCATCGTTTTAATTATCCCATCGTGCACGAAAAAGGGGACATTTAATCGATCGCATTAAGCCGCGAAATGCTTTAGGCGCCCACGTGACGGCGGAGCGAAATCCTCCCAGGGCGAGTGGGCCGGATCCAGGGGCCGGTCACAGGCCCATGTGATCGAGAAGATTAGTCCAGCGGGGATCGGACCGAAGTGGGTGTCGTCAGATACTCGCCTTTCGGTACCTCGAACCGGACTTTATCCTCTCGGCCCCGGTCCCCGTAGTATTCGCTTAGGGGGTTGCGCAGACGGCGCGGGGCCGAAACCTGCAACGAAACGCCGGCTTCTTCGCACGCTCCGTGGAGCAGGCCGTCGTTAACGCCGTGGTGCGCTTGGCCGGTCGTTAGGATGAAGTTTTCTCAGTCCATCGTTGAGTAACGCCGACGCGGGATAGCCACCTCCGCCAGTTGGAACGTCACGTACCGGGCGTGACCCCGGAAGACCGGCGAAGCTGCGTCCGCCTACCCGCGCGCCTTGCGCGCCAGGGCACGCGCGGCGGCTTTAGCGGCTTTGTCTGCGCCTTGGAGAGCCGGTTGCAGGCACTCGCGAGTTCGCTTGAGAACCATCTTGCGCCGAGCGGCGTCGTCGAGGCGGCCGGGTTCGAAGGCGGCGGCGGCTTGTTGCAGGGTTTGCGCGACACCCAACAGAAAACGAGCTTTCTCGACCGTTACGGGAAGAGACTCGAAACGGCTCTTCGCGTCGGCGGGGTCATCGGCGCCGACCGCGTTCATGGTTTGAAGAATGAAATGGCGCTCCAGCGTTCTCGCGGCGGCCGCTTCGAGCACGTCCTCACCCGGCATGTTGCCTACCTTGATGCGGCGCAGGATCGGCGACGCGACGACACTCGCATTGGGTAGGGGAAAGCCCAGCGCTATGGTCGCCGAAGACTCGGTCTTCTGCTCGAATTCCGTCACAGCGTCGAGAAGCGCCAACACGCGCGTCTTGGTCTGGCGGCGGTATTGGTCAATGCAAATCTTGTACCTTCTCGACTCCCACTGGGGAACGAAGTAAACGCCCTCTCCGCAAGCATCCTCCCACTCCATCGCGGCGCGCGTCATGGCCCCTAGGATCACGACCTTCCAAGCCGACGCACGTTCGGCATAGTCGGTTTCATGAGAGAGAAGGTCTTTCAAGTAAGCCAGCGTGTCGCCGTAGTCCCCCTTTTCAAACTGACGGTGAGCCTGGTTCCAAAACTCCGTGCCCGGGGGTGCGGCAGTACATCCCGCAAGTACTACGATCAGCAAGACGACGGGGGCGAATTTGAGAACAAAGTGCTGCATTAGCTTCTGTTCGGAGCATAGCAGCCGGGGGCCGCGCTGAAGCTCGTGAACAAGAGACGGCCGGCGGGCCGTTCACGTTGCTTTCGAGTCTTTTCGCTGATTGCCGATGTTCTCGTCGGACATCTGCCGCGGGCGTGACAGGGCGCAACACCCAACAGCCGAGCGCCGGGCGACGGCGTCATTTGATGCCGTGGCTTTCAAGCACGGTAAGATTTCCTCTATGGGACCCGAGGTGGAAAGACCGCGTTGGTGCGCCACGTCTGTCGCATGTACGTGACCGGATCGAGCGTTACGGGTCCCGTTCTTGGGCTTGGAGCGCAAGCGATGGCGGGCGGCAGCTTCAAGACGCCGTTTTTGTGGTGTCCTGGCCGACCGGTGAACTCGGCGGCATGGGGCTGGAAGGCGCCGTGAAGCTCGGCTATCGCAAGGAGCCGGCGGCGCTCGAAGACGCCGACGAACGGAAAGCCCTCTACGACAAGGTGGTCGCCGAAATGTATGAGAAAGGCAAGCGATCAGCCTGGCGACCTATTTCGAGTTTGACGACGTAATCGATCCAGCCCAGTCTCGACGCTGGATCATGAACGCGCTAACTTCCGTTCCCAAGCCCGAGCCGCGCAAGGGGCAAGAAGCGACCTTGTGTTGATACGTGGTAAGACGACGCGCGTCTGCTTCCTGCAGGCTATCCCTACCCGGGTCAGTTGAAAAACAGCACCTTCGGGCGCGTGTCTTTCCAGTTGACGTCCATTTCTTTGGCGTGGATGTGATAGTCGGAGTATAGGCTTAGCGCTGCTTCCGGGATGGCGACCGGGTCGTCGTCCATGTGATAGGTGCAGACGGCCATGCGCGGTTGAAAGCGCCGAATCGTAGCCGCGCTGCCGGCGAGCGCTTGGCGTTCCGCGCCCTCGATATCCATCTTGATAAAGTCGACGCGCTCGAGACCCAGCTCTTCGATGATGCTGTCGAGCGGCTTGACCGGGACCGTGATCGAATGGGAAATTCCTTCCATGTTGAACAGGGTGGGTCGGCTCGTGATGTGGTCGTGAAGCTTCAGCTCGAGTTCGGATTCCTCGTTCCAAACGCCGGCTTTCACGATCGTGACTTTTCCTTCGGCAATCTCGGCCGCGAGATTGCGTTCCAGGCTTAGGATGTTGTCCGGATTCGGTTCAATGGCAATCACGCGGGCTGCACCGCGTTTAATGGCCCAACGGGAAAAGACGCCAATATGCGCGCCTGCGTCGATGACCGTATCGCCGGGTTGAATCGTCTCAGCGTTTCCCTGATAGGTTTCGTCGATGTCAATTTCCCAAATCAGCCAAGCGAGCGACTCCCGACCGTCTTCCTCCGCGATCCAAAAATCTCCGAGCTGGGTTCGGTATTGCTGAAAGGGGTGTCCTCCGATCTCCTCTTCGGCAAGCAAGGTAAGGGATTCCAGCAGCTCGCTGTCCCGGCCTTCGGGAAAGAAGCAGTGGCCGCGGTCGAGCGCCGCGTACCAAATGTCATCCCAAGCGACGTAAGGCTGCTGACCTGCTACCTTGTCAACGACATAGCGTGTCCGCCACCAGGTCGAACAGCCGCGTTGATCCCCCCGCGACCAAAAAAGCGCCACGCCGACGAACACGGCCGCGATAGCCCAGCCTTTCCATTGACGGTTGACCACCAACACACCGACTGCCGCGATCAAGAACGGGATGGCGTAAATGTCGTGAAAATCGACGAATTCGCCCAGGGCGAAGACGAGGAACATAACGACCAGAAGGCCGTAGCTGACGTGGGTTCGGGTCATGGTGCGGCTTTCGGATTCGCGAGTTTCGGCGCGGTGTCTCTCTCCCTACCAATGCTACTAGATATCCTCTACTATCGACCTACAACAGGCAGGCTGAAGACTGCTGAAGCGGCAACGCATGTTTTCCAACCGAACTGACTGGGATCGGTCGCCGAATCAGTTGACGAGGGCGCTGCGGGCGCGGCGTGAGCAGGGCTTGCCCGTGATTGATCTGACCGAGTCGAACCCGACGCGTTGCGGATTCGACTACCCCGGGGCCGAAATTCGCGCCGCGCTCGCCGAGCCGGCAATCCTGGGCTACGAACCATCACCGTTTGGTACGGCACGGGCGCGGGAGGCGGTTGCCGCGTACTACGAAAGGCGCGGGGTGTCGGTTTCACCCGGGCAGATCGTCCTAACCAGCGGCACAAGCGAAGCCTACTCGCATCTTTTTCGGTTGCTCGCCAGTCCGGGCGATGAAGTCTTGACGGCGGCCCCGGGGTATCCGCTGCTCGATTTTCTTGCCGACCTCGGCGACGTAGGGTTGGTGCGTTTTCCGCTCGCCTACGACCGCGGATGGCGCCTCGATATCGATGCCGTGGAACGCGCGATCACGCCGCGAAGTCGCGTGCTCGTTGTCGTCAGTCCGAACAATCCTGTCGGCTACTTCCTGAAAGATGATGAAATTGACGGGGCGGTCGACCTTTGCCGCCGCTACCGGCTCGCCTTGGTTGTCGACGAAGTGTTCGCTGACTTCACATGGACTGCGGACCAGTCACGGGCACCGAGTGCCGCGTCCGTGACGGAGTGTCTTACGTTCACCCTCAGTGGGCTTTCGAAGAGCGCCGCCCTGCCACAGATGAAACTCGGTTGGATCGTGGTCGGCGGCCCCGCGGACCTACTCTCCGAAGCGCTCGCAAGGCTGGAAATCATCGCCGACACCTATCTCGCGGTCGGCACGCCGGTACAGTGTGCGGCGGCGGCGCTGATAAAGCAAGGCGACTCGATTCGTCCACAAATTCTACAACGCATCCGAGAAAACAGCGATCTTCTCGATTTCAGGCTCGACACCGAAAGCCCAAGTCGTCGTCTGACAACCGAGGGTGGCTGGTACGCCGTCTTGCGGATACCCTCGATACAAAGCGACGAGGACTGCGCGCTCGATTTGCTCGAAAACCACGGAGTCCTTGTCCACCCCGGCGGGTTCTACGATTTCCCCACCGGAGCCCATCTGGTGCTCAGCCTGATTACGCCGACAGAGGTGTTTACAGCCGGCCTCGACCACTTGTTCGCGCACCCGAGTCTGCGCGGCACTTCATCAGAGCCCGCTGCTGAGGGGCAGTGAAAAAATCGGGTACAGTCCACTTCGCGCCCGATGCAGCTACTGATTCAATGGAACTTATTCGGTCGGCGCTCGGTTCAGTCCCCATTTTTTCACCGCCCCTGACTCGCCGGGACCCTGAGTGCTGTCTGCGTGTTCGTAAGTCAATTGCAACACCAGTGCGTTTCTAGTCGCCGAGCTAACGACTCTATTCGTAACTCAGTTGCATACCTTGAGCCTCTCTACATCCTCACGGAAGATCTGTTGTTTAGCGCATAAGTTATTGAATCATTGGTATATTAGGACCTACAGAAAATAGTTTGAGACGAATCTGTTTTTCCAGTTGACACTGAGTTGCAAGTTTGGTATCTTTGTGGAAGACCGTCTAGTTGCAACTGAGTTGCATTTGAGAAAGCGCTTGCGGGTCGGCTTTGACCGTCCGCAAACTTCCGATTGGTTCCTTGATCATGTGGACGAAAGAGGGGAGCACGGGAGGACCATGGCTGGCGAGCTTCCTTGTCTCCGTCTTCCTGCAAGGCGGGGCGCAAGGAAGCGAGGTCGGGCGTCCCGAGACGGAGCAGCCCTCGGTCGCGAAGGCCGTCGTGGCCATCGATCAACAGATTGAGGAACTGCGATCAAAGTTAGCGGAGGTCCATCGGCAAATCGAGGAGCTTGCGGCTCTTCGCAAAGCCGCCTTTTCGGCAACCGCGCTGCAGCGGACCCGCGCGGTTGCGCCTCAGACTCCCGCCCCGAGGTCCGCTCACGGGCCGACGACGTCTCCAACCGTCGGAACGGGCGGGTTGTACGACAGCCTCACAGCCGAGAAGCACCCTCGCCCCGGTTCCGCTTTGGGCCCCGGGACCGGCTTGTTCGGCGACTCGGTCAAGATCGGGGGCTACGGATCGTTTCGATTCGAAACCAACAACATTGACCCGGGACCGCGGGTCGGCAACTTGCCGCGCCTAAAGCGGAGCTTCGACTCGTTCGATTTTCGGCGGTTTGTGGTCACGCTCGACGCGGCCCCTACCGATCGGTTGCGGTTCTACGCCGAAGTCGAGATGGAACGCCTTAACAACATTGAGATCGAGAGAAACGCCATTCCCGAAAATCGCGGACGCATCGCACGCAATCGCGCCGGGGTGCGTTTCATTCAAGAAGTCGAAGGCACCAGCGGCGGCGAACTCGCCGTCGAGCAAGCGTGGGCGCAATTTGATTTCAACGACATGATCGGCGCCCGCATGGGGGTTGTGCTGCCTCCGGTCGGCCGCTTCAATCTACTCCACGAAGACAACTACTGGGACCTGCCCCGCCGGCCGCTGGCGGTTCGGGGCGGCCCGGCTTTGCCGGTGAAATCGGCGTGGCGAGAACTGGGTGCCGGCGTCGTTGGCAACATCCCCTGGGGAGAGGGTTTTTTCGACTACCAGGTGTACGTCGTCAACGGCGCGCAACTGGATTTTGCGATGGAAGAAGTCGTCTCTCTGCGCGAGGGCCGCAACCTGCTTGAGCTCGAGCCGGAGCTTTCGTTTTCAAACGGCGCGTTCAACGGAACCAATACCGCCAATGCCTTGACCTGGCGCACGGCGTTTCGACCCCGCCTGGGGCATGAGTTCGCCTTCTCCGGCTATCACGGGGAATACACCCCGGATTATCTGCTGCAGGACGGCTGGGTCAACACCCTGGCGTTCGACGGAAAGACCACGCTCGGGAATTTTGAGATCGAGGGCGAGTACATCTTTACGAACTTCGGCGCGATGCGTGACGTGCTCAGCGACATGGGACGGCAAATGGTCGACGCTGTTGCCAAGACGACGAGCGCGGAGACGGCAGGCCTCGAAACCGAGCTCGAAGGTGGGTTCAAAGGACCGTTCACGAACAGCCGCAACGGCTTTTGGGTCGACTTCAAATACCGAACCCGCCCCAAATGGCTGAATGACAGTTTCTTGGGTCGTGGCTTCGGGGACCCCGAGCTGATCCCAATCGTTCGGCTGGAGCGCGTCAAGTTCGCTGACTTCTTGACGGGGTTCGATTTCAGGGGAGGGCAAATCACACGGCTCGACACCGAGGATTTGGCGCAGATGAGACTGTCACTCGGTTTGGCCTATCGCCCAACGCCTTCGGTAGTGTTTTCCGCCGCGTGGGAACACAACCGGAGAACTTCGGGGGGCCAACTGATTTCGCCACGACCGGTGGGTACCGATCCCCTACGCGACAGGTCTTTCGACAGCTTTGTGATGGGGACGGCGTTTGGGTTCTGAGGGAATCATGAGAGCGGCGATCGGAATGAGCGTTCGAGGGTTGGTCGTCGCGGCCGCCTCCGCGCTGTGCCTCGCATCGCCCGTGTTGACGGCCGAAAAGGTCGATGTCTATCTCAGCCTCCAAGAAGCGCCGAAGGTGATGTTTCCCAGCGCCGACCGCATCGAGCGTAAAGATGTTCCCTCCGACGAATCTCTGCGGCGACGCATGAAAGAGCGCATTGGGCGGATGAAGCCGAGTATTTGGGAGCCTTTCTACATCAGTTTCACCGCCTACAAAGAGGATGAGGTCATCGGGTACGCGGTGGTTTGCGAGGAAATCGGGAAACATCGACCGATTACCTTCATAGTCGCAACCACACCAGACCGTGTCGTGAAAGATGTTTCCGTGATGATGTATCGCGAGCCGATCGGCGGCGAAGTGCGGCACCGGGCCTTTCTCAAACAGTTCGCTCGGAAAAACCTCGACAACCCCATCGCCGCCCGGCGCGACATCAAGAACATCTCCGGGGCGACGTTGTCTGTGCGGGCAATGAGCAAAGGAGTCCGCAAAGCCCTAGCATTCCTCGAAGAGATCTACGGGAACCCACTCTTGCCGGCCGGGGCCTCCTCCAGACCCGCGGCCAAAGGGACCACCTCACCCGCCGAACACGAACATTTCGTCCAGCGTGCCCATTACCTCATGGGCACCATCTTCGAGATTCGTGGCTACGGGAAAGATCGCGAAGCGACAGCGGAAGCCTTCGAGGCGGCCTTTGACGAAATCCGCGCCTCGGACGAGCTGCTGAGCCACTACCGCGAAGACAACGCCCTGGCGCGCTTAAATCGCGAGGCGGGCGCGAGGCCCGTCGCGGTCCCTCGAGGACTCTACGACATCCTGGCACTCTCCCGGCACTTCGCCGAAATCTCAGGCGGTGCTTTTGACGTCACGGCCGCGCCACTCGTCCAATTGTGGAAGTCGGCTGAGCAGGCTGACCTACCACCGACCGGTGAGGAGCTTCAGGAAGCCGTGCGCCGCGTAGGCTGGCGAAACATTGAGTTGCTCGACGACGGCCGAGTGCGTTTTCGCGATGCCGGAGTACAAGTCAATTTCGGGGCCATCGGAAAAGGTTGGGCGCTCGACCGAGCGGTTGAAGCACTCCGGGAACGCGGCATCCGTAACGCATTTCTCAGCGCCGGAACAAGCACGGTCTACGCGCTGGGCACTGACCGCGAGGGCCGCGGATGGCGGATTGTGCTACGAGATCCCCTTCGGCCCGACGATGGAGAAGCCGCAGCGTTCTATGTCCGCGACGGGGCTGTTTCGACTTCGGGGGACTACGAGCGGGCGTTGGTAATCGAAAACCAACGCTACAGCCACATCATCGATCCGCGCAGCGGTCTACCGATAGGCGCCGAAAACGGGACCGATACTGCGAGGATCTTGAGCGCCACCGTTCAGGCTCCGGACGCAGCCGAAGCCGATGCGCTTTCGACCGCGGTTTTCGTGATGGGATTGACCAAAGGCGGGGAATTCTTAAAGGGAATCGGGTGCCGGGGCCGGCTGATCGGACTAATGGGCGGCGAACTCCAACATCACCGGATCACTCCACAAGGAACTGTAGTTTCGAATCTTCTGAAACATCGGCGAAAGGGATAGAGAATGCAGGACAACGGCAACGGTAACGGTATTCGGGCGAAGAAAATGAATGCAGCCTTCCGTCGCTGGCGAGCGGTCCATCTCGTAACAGGTTTCGTGGTCGCTCTATGGCTGGTGCTGATGGCAATTACCGGTGTCCTGATCAACCATCAAGAAGACTTCGGACTGATCGACATCGAGGTCGCCAATGCCTATCTACCCGCGCATTACACCAACGAATATCATCCCGAATCGAACGGCCTTCACATGGTAATCGGCGACCTCCACTCGGGCGCCTTCTTCGGGCCCGTCGGGCGCTATATCGGAGACTTGATCGCCCTGTTGATTCTGATTTCCGTGGGCTCGGGTATCTACTCGTATTGGGTCAAGAGGCGGCTGGGCGCGCGACGGCCCGGCGAAACCGAATCCGGCGAATATCCGGTCCTTGAAGATGTTTCACCCATCGCCGAGCCCCAGCCGACCATGGCAACGTCGCTCCAACAAATGCGAGAGTAGCGCTTCCGTGTCGCCAGAGTAGGTGTCGCCAGAGTAGTGTCGCCGGAGTAGGTGTCGCCGAGTCACGGTTCTCCGAATCGACGCTGCCTCCCGGTGGGGCGGGCCTCCACGCCTGCCCATTCCCCAACTCCGGTCACCGTGCTGTGCCGCGCCCCTCAAGCACCGCCGCTACCACGCGTCCAATAGCCGCCGCCGTTTCTTCGACCGTCCCACGTGCATCGATCATCTTGATGCGGTCGGGCTGCTCCCGGGCCAAGGAGAGGTATCCCGTCCGAACCTTTTCGAAAAACGCCAGGCCTTCCTTTTCCATGCGGCTCTCGTTCACGGTCTCTTGTTCGTTGCGGTCCAAAGCGCGAGCCACGCCGGTTTCCGGATCGATGTCCAGCAGCAAGGTCAAGTCCGGCTGAACGTTCGCGCACGCAACGCGCTCGATTGCTCGCACCGTCTCGACGCCGAGTGCCCGCCCGTACCCTTGATAAGCCACGGTAGCGTCGGTAAAGCGATCGGCAAGCACTACCTTCCGGGCCTTGAGCGCGGGCCTGATGACCTCGGCGATATTCTGAGCACGCGAAGCGAAGTAGAGCAGCAGTTCGGGAATCGGCCTTAGGTCCTCATTAGCCGAGTCAAGAAGGATCCTCCGAATATGCCGCCCCAGCCGTGTCCCGCCCGGTTCCTGCGCGACGACGACAGAATACCCCTTGTGCTCCAGACTGCCGCGCAGAAGCTCCAACTGGGTCGTCTTGCCGCTACCGTCAATGCCTTCCAGGCTGATAAAAACGCCGTTTTTCAAGCTGCAATTATAACGTTCCCGTGCGGACGAAAACGAGGCCGGAAGGCCGCACGCCGGGGTTCGCTCCACCGCGCCCAGCATGTTTGAAGTCGCTCGGTATACTGTTTACTCGCATGCAACAGCCCTCACAACCGACAACCCAACAAGCAGTTTCGCGCAAAGCCACGATCATGGTTTCGGCGCTGTCGGTACTGATCGTTGTGATGATCTTTCTGTTCTGGCGCGAAACGTGGTTCGGGCGGGAACTGACCGATGTGGAGATCGGCGAGTACCTGGCCGATGAGGAAAATCCGCGCCGCGCGCAGCATGCTCTGGCGCAGATTTCCGACCGCCTGAATCGCGGCGACCGCTCCGTCACGCGCTGGTACCCGGCGGTGATTGCCCTCGCGGACCATCCGCTTGCTCAACTGCGCACCAACGTGGCCTGGGTCATGGGACAAGACAGCAGCGAGCCGGCTTTCCACAAAAAGCTCCGCGAAATGCTCGCGGATGAAGAGCCGATAGTCCGGCGCAATACCGCCCTGTCGCTGATTCGCTTCGGCGATAACGCCGGGCACGCGGAGGTCCGCGGCATGCTCGGTGAGTTTATCGTCCTGAGCCCGTATAACGGTGTGTTTACAAACCGACTGGATGAAGGCGACGTTGTCGCCGCGGGGACGTTATTGGCAAGAGTGAAGGCCGAGGGTCACGACGAAGAATGGGAGGTCCGGTCTCCGGTCCCCGGCATTGTCGACGAGCGTTTCTTGGCAGACGGCACTGAGATTACAGCAGGCACCCCCGTGATGCGACTCGGTCCCGATGAATCGCACGCCAACGAAGCCTTGCGGGGCCTCTACCTGATCGGGACGGAGGACGACATCGAAGCCGTCAGGCGTTTTTTCCGCCCGAGGGAAGACATGTCGCCGCGCATCGCGCAACAGGCCCAACTCACCGTGGAAGCAATTCGCAAGCGCGCTTCCCAAGGGCCCCAACCGACTTCTCGCGAGTGACCTTGGGGTGGCCGGGCCGGCAACCGGCGTGCCTGTCGCATTAGACGTGGCGCACGCATTCTTGCGTGTCGTGTCGGGCACTAATGCCGACATGTCCCGGCTTCAACAAGCGCACCAAAGCAGCGTCGGAAAATTGTTGGAAAGGGGAATCGGAAAGTGCGCCGCGCAGGGGTCGAAGACACCCGCAGGTCTCTACTCAGCCCTTTTCCCGATGATCAGCGAGCAGCTGCTCGATACCCACCAAATCCGTCGGGTACTCACCCGTGTAGCAGGAATAGCAATACTCGTCTTGCGTGTCCCGGACAGCCCGCCGCAGGCCTTCAAGCGAAAGGTACGCCAGCGAGTCAGCCTCCGTGTGGTCGCGGATTTTGTCCACCGAGCGGTTGGCCGCAATTAATTCGTTCTTATCAGGCGTATCGACCCCGTAGTAGCAAGGCGAAACCGTCGGGGGGCAGGAAATGCGCAAGTGGACTTCCTTCGCCCCAACCTGCCGCATGATGCGGACAATCTTTTTGCTCGTGGTGCCGCGGACCAGCGAATCGTCCACCAAAACGACGCGTTTCCCCTCGATGATGCCGCGAACCGGGTTGAGCTTGAGCTTCACGCCGAAATCGCGAATCGACTGCTTGGGTTCGATGAACGTGCGCCCGACGTAGTGGTTGCGGATAAGCCCCATGCGGTAGGGTAACCCGGATTCGGCGGCGTAGCCGATAGCGGCGTCCACTCCGGAATCCGGCAACGGCACGACGATATCGGCCTCCACCGGCGCCTCGCGGGCGAGCAAGCGGCCCAGCATTTCGCGAGATTCTTGGACGGAGCGCCCGAAGACGACCGAGTCCGGCCGCGAAAAATAGACGTGTTCGAAAACGCAATTGCAACGTTTGCGGGCCGGTGCAAACCGCTCGCGGTGCAGCCCTTCCGCGTCAACGGTGATCATCTCGCCGGGTTCTACGTCGTCGACGTGCGTGGCCCCAATCAGATCGAAGGCGCAGGTTTCCGAAGCGAACACGTAGGCAACGTGGCCCTTGTGTTCGAGGCGCCCGAATGCCAGCGGGCGAAAGCCGTGCGGATCGCGTGCAACGATGAGACGGTCCTTTGCAATCAGCGCCAAGGAGTACGCCCCCTCCAGCCGCAGTAAGGCCTCGCGCAGGGCGTGCTTGAGGCGATCTTCCCGTGAGCGCGCCATCAGGTGAATAATCACCTCCGTATCGCTGCTGGCCTGGAAAATCGACCCCGACATTTCCAGCTCACGGCGGACATCGATGGCGTTGGTCAAATTGCCGTTGTGTGCGACCGCGATTTGTCCTTTGCTGCACTCCACATAGAACGGCTGGGCGTTGAGACGGGCGCTCTGCCCGGCGGTGGAGTAGCGCGTATGGCCGATCGCTATCGTGCCACGCAGCTCTTTGAGGACCGGCTCGGTGAAGATTTCCGCCACCAGGCCCATGTCCTTGCGGCAATGCAGTTTTTCGCCGTCGCTCGAACAGATGCCGGCGCTTTCCTGGCCCCGGTGTTGCAGGGCGTACAGGCCGAGATAGGCGAGGTTAGCAGCTTCGGGGTGGCCGTAGATGCCGAAGACCCCGCACTCTTCGTGGAAATGGTCCGACAAGGGTGCCCCTTTCATTATTGCGCGAGAATGTTCTCGAGTGACGTGGCCCAAGGTTCGTGCAACTCGCCGACAGGCCGGTCAAACAACTTCGCTCCGTTCACCGAAAAGCCGAGCCGCCCCTGGACCGTCTCCCCGATCGCGGGCGCCTTGACTCCGCAGTCGCCTGCAACAGCGAGGACTTCATTCAGCGCTTCTTCAGCCACGGACAGCAAGATCCGCGACGGCGCTTCGTGAAACAGCAAATAGTGCGCCGGCATCTCGGAATCAAGCTCGATCGCGGCGCCGACGCCGTCCCGGCCGAACGACGATTCGGCGGCGGCTACCGCCAACCCGCCGTCACTGAGGTCGTGGGCCGATTCCGCCAAGGCCGCGTTGACGATTCGCCGGGCCGCCGAGTGCAGCCGCTTCTCATACTCCATATCGAGCGCCGGGGGCAATCCCCAGACCTCGCCGAGAACAACCTTGGCGTATTGCGAGCTCCCGAAACGCCGCTCGGTTTCCGAGTCTCCGACCGCCACGCCCGGCAATAGTCCTCCCAACAAAACCAGCCGGCGTCCGGGCCGTCGGAAATGAATCCCGGGCGGGGGATCCTGGTGATGGAGCAACCCGACCACGCCGATGACCGGAGTGGGGTAGATTCCCTCGCCGAGGGTTTCGTTATAGAGGCTCACATTGCCGCCGGTAATCGGCGTTTCGAAATGCCGGCAGGCCTCGCCCATCCCTTCGATGGCTTCAACGAGCTGCCCCATGATCTCGGGCTTTTCGGGGTTACCGAAGTTCAAGCAATTTGTGGCGGCCATCGGTTCCGCGCCGACGGTTGAAAGATTGCGGCAGCACTCGGCCACGCCCAGCTTGACGCCCTCCCGCGGGTCGAGCGCACAGAAACGCCCGTTGCCGTCGAGTGCCATCGCCAGCGAAACACCGGCTTCCTTCACACGCACGACCGCCGCGTCGCCGCCCGGACCTGCCGTCGTATTTGTGCGAACCATGTAGTCGTATTGTTCGAAGATCCAGCGCTTCGAGCAGATGTCGGGGGAAGCCAGCAACGTCACGAGAGCGTCGCCAAGGCCCGCGGTTTCCGACAAATCAATCGCCGGTCCGTCGAGCGGCGCCGTTCGCGGAGGCGTCGAGGCCGGCCGATCATAAAGCGGCGCGTCGTCGGTAAGCAGAGAATTCGGCACCTCGGCAACAATCTCGCCGTGATCCTTGACGCGCAGCAGGCCGTCGCCGGTAACGACGCCGATTTCAACGGCGTCCAAACCCCACTTGCGAAACACGTCGTACACTTCCTGCTCGCGGCCGCGCTCGGCGACGAGCAACATGCGCTCTTGCGATTCCGAGAGCATGATCTCGTAGGGCGTCATGCCGCTCTCGCGCTGCGGAACGTGTTTGAGATCGATCTCGATGCCGCTGCCGCCGCGGCCGCCCATCTCGCACGTCGAGCAGGTCAGTCCGGCCGCCCCCATGTCCTGAATGCCCTCGATCGCGCCAGTCTCCATGGCTTCGAGACAGGCCTCGAGCAGCAGCTTTTCCAAGAACGGATCTCCGACTTGGACATTGGGACGCTTCTCTTCCGATTCCTCGTCGAATTCACTGGACGCCATTGACGCCCCGTGGATGCCGTCCTTGCCGGTCTTCGCTCCGACGTAGATCACCGGATTGCCGGAGCCCGACGCCTGCCCGAAGAAAATCTTGTCCTTGCGAAAGATGCCCAACGCGAAAGCGTTGACCAACGGATTGCCGCCGTACCCCGGCTCGAAAATGCACTCGCCGCCGATGGTGGGAACGCCGAAGCAATTGCCGTAGTGACTGATGCCACCGACCACGCCACTGACGATGTGACGGTTGCGGGCGCCGGTTTCCGGGTCGTCAAGCATGCCGAAGCGCAGCGAATCCATCACGGCAATCGGCCTTGCCCCCATCGTGAAGATGTCGCGCAAAATGCCGCCCACGCCCGTCGCGGCTCCTTGGAAGGACTCGATGAAACTGGGGTGGTTGTGCGACTCGATCTTGAACGCCGCCGCCCAACCGCCGCCGATGTCGATAATGCCGGCGTTTTCACCGGGCCCGACGAGCACATTTTTGCCCTCGGTGGGCAGTTTCTTCAGCTGCAAGCGCGAACTCTTGTAGGAGCAATGCTCGCTCCACATCACGCTGATAATGCCCAGCTCGGTAAGGGTCGGCTCGCGACCGAGGCAGTCGAGAATACGCTCGTGCTCACCCGTGGTGAGCCCGTGCTGTGCGATAAGGTCGGCGGTCAGCGTGGCCATCGATTTTTCAGCCGGCGGCCACGGTCGCCAACGCGGCGGTCATGGACTGGAATACGGCAAGGCCGTCGGTCGACCCCATAGCAGGGTCGGAAGCGCGCTCGGGGTGGGGCATCATACCGAGCACATTGCGACCTTCGCTCAATATGCCCGCGATATTGCGCAGGGATCCGTTAGGATTGGCCTCGTCGGTGATGCGCCCGAATGGATCGCAGTAGCGGAAGGCGACGCGGTCTTCGTTTTCGAGCTGATCAAGCGTCGTTTCGTCGGCGTGATAGCAGCCGTCTCCGTGCGCGATGGGTACCGCGAGAGGGCTGTCTCCTTCCACCCCGTTCGTAAAGGGCGAGTCTCGAGTCTCCGTCTTCAGATGAACCGTGCGACAAACGAACCGCAAGTTGCGGTTGCGGATCAGAGCCCCGGGCAACAAGCCGCTTTCGACAAGAACTTGAAAGCCGTTGCAAATCCCGATTACGAGGCCGCCGGACTCGGCGAACTTCTTGACCGCCCCGATGACCGGGGAAAATCGCGCGATCGCTCCGGGACGCAGATAATCTCCGTAAGAGAACCCGCCCGGAAGCAGCACCGCATCCAACCCGGAAAGATCTTCGGATTCATGCCAGACAAGCGAGGCCTCGCGTCCGAGGTTGGCTCGAACGGCATAGTAGGCATCGTGATCGCAATTGGAACCGGGAAACAAGACAACGCCGAATTTCATGCGCCCTTTCCTGAGAACCGGAGTGGCCGATCAGCTGCAATCCGCCCCGATACCGGTGAAGAAAAGAATCCGGACACATCACGGGGGTGAGAGGAGTTTCCGAAGAGTCCGATCACCCGAGCGAGGTTCACGATCGCTGTAATTTCCTGGGACTTTGAAGAGGAACCCCAGTGTAACATTTCGGTGCACGAAGCGGATCGCAAGCCCGACGTGGCGCACGCTTCCAAGCGTGCCGCGTCGCCATTCTTGGCGACGTGTCCTGCTCTCCGATTGTGGATTCACGTAGTACCCGCCTCTGTCGCCGGCCCAAACACATGTTGCGCCCCCCCCGCCCCCTCCCCTAACTGCAGTACGATGTTTGAATTGTCGCCGTCCGTCGACCCGGAGGAGCTCAGTCCATGTCACAGGCCAAACCGCAATCTTCTCTCAACCGTCGCACCTGGCTCAAAACCACCGCCCTGGGAGCCGCATCCGCCCTAGCCGCCCCCGCCGCCGAGCGTGATTGGAGCGGCCAAAATCCGATTCGCTACCCCGATCCAGACATCGTCGTCATCGACCAGCGTTTCGCGAAATACAAATTAGGCAACACCCCCATCCAACGCTTACACACCGGGACCTTGTGGGCTGAGGGCCCGGCCTGGAACGGCGTTGGTCGGTATCTGGTCTGGAGCGACATCCCCAACGACGTTCAGTATCGTTGGCTCGAAGAAGACGGCCACGTCAGCGTTTTCCGCAGCCCGGCCGGCAACAGCAACGGAAACACCTTCGACTACGAAGGACGCCAGATATCCTGCGAACACGGCAACCGCCGCGTCGTCCGCTACGAATACAACGGGACGACGACCGTGTTGGCCGACGAATGGCACGGCAAGCGCTTGAACGCCCCCAACGACGCCATTGTGCACCCCGACGGCGGCATCTGGTTCACCGACCCCGGCTACGGCAGCCTGATGCACTACGAAGGCAACAAAGCACCGTTGGAAATCAAGGAGGCCGTCTATCGCATCGACCCGTCAGCGGGCAAGATGGAAATGGTCACCGATGAAATCTACAAGCCCAACGGACTGTGCTTTTCCCCGGACTACAACAAGCTCTACATCGCCGACACCGGCTCGTCGCACTATCCCGAGGCCGCCAAGGAGATCAAGGTCTGGGACATCGTCAACGAGAAAAGCCTGCGCGGCGGAAAGCGTTTCGTGTCGATGGAACTCGCCGGCGTGGGAACGGGCCAGGCCGACGGGATTCGTGCCGACGTGGACGGCAACGTTTGGTCGAGCGCCGGCTGGGTGGGCGACGGCTACGACGGCGTCCACATCTTCGCGCCCGACGGAACCCGCATCGGCCAAATCCGACTGCCCGAGATGTGTTCGAACGTCTGTTTCGGGGGCCGGAAGCGCAATCGCCTATTCATGACCGGCAGCCAGTCTCTCTACGCGGTCTACGTGGAGACCCAAGGCGCCCACATCACCTAACCCGGAACGTGCCGCCGAATGACGTATCCCCGGGGTACGTGGTCGATTGGCGCGGAGACCGGATTCAGAGCCCTGAGCGAAAGCGACGGGCCAACCTGCCCGCCCAAGCGCCCCAAACCGAGTTGACGTGGCTTGAACGCGGCTCAAGCCGTTTGAAGCATCGCGTGCCGTGCTAGGTCACGTCGTCCGGGGTTTCGATCTTCATGCGCAGCAAAGCGGTGCTGAACGTTTTCCCCTGCGCGTCGGTCCGCAGCGATACAGTTCCTCCTCCGCCGAGGGATTCATGCAGCAGAAAGTTGAGCGCGCCCAGGTTGGGCAATTCGAACCTTTCCACTGTGCCCTTGCACAACTCGGCAAAATGTTCTTTGACTCTTTCGGCCGTGACTTTCTCGACCAGCAAAGGGTAGAAACGTTCTTCACGGGCAATCAGCCCGATGTTGACGGTGTCGCCTTTGTCGCCGGAGCGAGCGTGAGCAATGTCGAGCAGGCGGATTTTCATAACGGCGACATTCGGTTCTGCCGCGGAGCGGGTTGGCGACCGCGGCGCGGGCTTTCAGCGGCCCTTAGCGCTGGAACAGGCTTGCTACTTGGCCTGCGGATAACACCCCAGCACAGCCAGCAACTCGGTCATCTCCGACAAATGCGACATGGCGTTGCGGCATCGCTCTTCTTCGGGCGAGCCGATGAAATCGACGTAGAAAAGGTACTCCCAGGGCCGCCCTCGGAACGGCCGGGACTCGATTTTCATCAGGTTCACGTCTCGCAGCGCAAAGGCGCTCATGCATTTGAAAAGCGCGCCCGGGGTGTTCTTGGTCGAAAAAACGATGGAAGTCCTGAGGGTCCCCGCAGGACGTCTCTTCGGCGCCTTCCGCGCCAACAGAAAGAACCGCGTGAAATTGCGGTGGTCGTCCTCGATGGAACGGCGCTGGATCCTTCCGCCGTAGTATTCCGCCGCCGCGGCCGAGGCGATCGCGGCCGTCGACGAGTCGTCTCCCCGCATCACGTGTTCGACGCTGCCGGCGGTGTCGTAGAACACCTCGGACTTGAGTTGCGGATTTTTCTCGAAGAACCGCAAGCACTGCCCCAACGCCACCGGATGCGACAGCACGCGCCGAATGCTCGAAAGCTTCGTCTTGGGCCGCACGATCAAGTTGTGCACGATGCGCACCCGCGTTTCGGCGATGATAGGCAGCCGAAACTTCAGCAGGTGATCGTAGTTTTCGTGAACCGAGCCGGCGAGAGTGTTTTCGATCGGTACGACGGCGTGACGGACTTTGCCGTCGGCGAGAGCGCGGAAAACTTCCTCGAAGCGCTCACAAGGCAGGTATCGCAAATCCGGCCCGAGGAATTGCCGCGCGGCCTCTTCGCTAAAAGCGCCCCTGGCTCCTTGGAATGCAACTTTCGTGCGCGCCACCGCTCCATTATACGGCCGGCGTGTGCAGGGCCTCGAATGAGACGGCCGGGCGCCCGTTCAATCTCGTAAACAGGGTCGGCTACAGCGGAAGGTTCATGCGGCGTAACAGGTCCTGGAAGCGCGGCTCGTCGCGCAGAGGGTCAAAATCCGGAGCCACGGTTACGTAAGGCAGATTGGGCTCGCGTGCTTCGTAGGTTTTCTCGAGCCAACCAAGGGTTTGGCCTTTCTTCCCGGCGATAATATAAAACCTCGCTACTTCCATGGGTACAACGTAGTTGTGTTCGAACGAGCCGCCAAGGTCTCGGCCGCGAGCGCCGCCGCTCCGGCGTAGCCCGTTGTCGCATGACCGCGATCAAGAACTTCCACAATTTCGCGGTCGTCCAAAATGGCGAATTCGGCCTTGTGGTGTTCGAACGCTTCCTCGCGCATCCCCTTAGCGTAGAGGGCTGTACGGAGCCCCGTACGGACAATGGTGTGGTTGGGTTCCGATCCGACAAGCTTACGGAGTTCCGCGATAGAGTCGTCATAGTGCCGGACAAGTCGGGTCTATGCCGTAAAAAGTCCGTAGCCAGGTGTAGCGGGGGTCGAGTTCGATCGCTCGCTCTATTTGCGCCATCGCTTCTTCCGGCCGCCTCACAAAGTTCAAGAGATGCGAGTACGTTGCGCGAGTGCAACGGCACGGTCGAGCCGAGCATCCTCAGCCTTGTAGATTACGCCCATGCCCCCTTGCCCGAGCTTCTCGAGGATCTTGTCGTGGCTGATCGCGGTCCCGATCACGCTGGGGAAATTGTACGCCTGGGCAATCTCAGCGAATCAGCCCCTGTCTCGGAGTGCGATCCGAATTTCACATTAGGAATCGACTTCCGATTCAAGAACCTCCTTGTTTTGTTGCTGTTAGGCCAATCGCAACCAGTCGATCCGACTCTCACGAAAATCACTGGAGCAAGTCTTCCCCCAGCATGAAATCGCCGCCAGGACGACTACGACTGTGTCCGCGAACGTTGGCCATCAGCCGAGATGGCGCTACACCCAACCAAGCTGCTGCATTGTGAGCCCCGAGTGCCAAATCTTGGTCATGTGGCTGATCTTGTCGCCCTCGAAGAACATCACGTACACGTAGTCGGCCTTGACGCTCTTGCCCGTAGGCGGACACGGCCCCCCTTCGCCGGTATGCGTCGCCGAAAAGACCGCGTAGGCCGACACATTGTTGCGTTCGGCGTCGACGGCCCACGACTTGAGGTCGTAGCCGGCGTCGGGCATAAAACCAACTAGAGCTTTCATCCAATCGGCATACGCCTCAAGAGTCTTAACGTCGGCCAGGGGCTCGGCTTGGGCCGAGAACGACGCGTCCGGCTTGCAGTAGGGAGCGCAAGCCTCCCAGCCCTTGCCGGCCTCGCAGGCCTCAAAGAAACCTTGGGCTGTTTGTTGCATGGAATGTGTCATCGGGTTCCCTTCGCCTCAAAGAGAGGATGCCCGTAGATCCGTTAGTGCGAGATAGCTTGGCCAATCACGAGCCGTCCCTGACCTCAGGCCAGTGTACCGTGCATAGCTGTCGCGAACAAGCGATCCGTCCAACAATCAAATTTTTCAGGTCAGGGCGTTGAGACTAGGGCCGGAATCCTCAGATGTTGAGATACCTCGCCACGATCCGCTCCACGGTCCGCTTGGTGCGTACCGTCATCGGGCCCAGCGTGGCTTCGATCAAAGCCAAATCGAGCTCGGACTCCGACATGTACCCGCACGGCAACCAGAGGGCAAGAGCATCAGACGGCAACGTCGATAGTCATCACCTTTTCATCGCGTCTTAACGCCGAAAGAGAAGCGAGATATTCCCGAATCGCATCACGGATGTTCTCGATTGCTTCTTGTTCCGTCTGCCCCCGGCTGTGGCAGCCCGGCAGGCTTGGGCGGCAGACGTCAAAGCCGTATTTGCTGTTATGAATCTAGATCAGAAACTCCGCCATCACGCTGATTTTAACATTAGCTGGCGGGCAGGCTCTATCCTTTATTGGGGCCTTGGGAGCGATAAAGGAACGCCTGTCACCGCTTTGCAGTTTTCGATTTGATCACCAGCGGCGTGCCCTCGAAATCAAAGGCCGCTCGCAACTGGTTTACTAAGAACCGCTCGAAGGAGAAATGAAACTTCTTTGCCCGACCGGCGAAGAAGACAAAAGTAGGAGGCGCCATGGAAGCCTGCGTGACATAGCGAATTACCGGCTTGCGAAATCCCGGGAACGTCGCTCGGTCGAAGTCGACTTCCCCCAGAAACCTGTTCAACTCGCCCGTTGTCACGCGCCGGTTCGCGGCCCGATAGACTTTTCGGATGTTTCGGAAGATCTCGCCTGTTCCTTGTCCGGTCAAGGCTGAAATAAACAAGACCGGGGCATAGTCGAGGAACTTCATGGCGCGGCGGACTTTCTCGGTGAAGTCGGTGACAGCCGCTCGTCTGGAGCGAGCCGGCGGCGCTTGGTCCCATTTGTTGACCACCACGATCAGGGCCTTCCCGGCGTCGTGGGCATAGCCGGCGATCTTGGCGTCGAGCGCCGCCACGCCTTCGTCGGCATCGACAAGGGTGAGAACGACGTCGGCCAGCCGGATATGGCGTTGCGCCATCACGACGCTGAGTTTTTCGGCCGCTTCCGCGGACTTGCCCTTGCGGCGAATGCCGGCCGTGTCCACGAATTGAAAGGTGGTCCCGCCGCGCTCGACCGTTTCGTCGACGGCGTCGCGCGTGGTGCCCGGAGTCGGGGAGACAATCGAGCGGTCCACGCCCGTCAGTCGATTGAGCAATGTCGATTTCCCGACGTTCGGTCGTCCGATGATGGCCACGCGAATGGGCCTTTCACCTGATTCTGCTTCGTCGCCTGGGGGGAATTCCGCGGTGGCGTGATCGAGTAAAGCTGCGACGCCGCGGTCATGCTCGGCCGAGACCGCAAAGACGGGCTCGATGCCCAACTCGTGGAATTGCGCGGCCAGCGTGTCGCGCTCCGCGGTATCGCACTTGTTGACGGCCAGCGAGACCGGCTTGCCGGTGCGCCGCAACAGATCGGCCAACTCGCGGTCGGTGGCGCTGATCTCCGAGCGCCCGTCAACGAGGAAAATCAAATGCGAGGCCGCCTCGACGGCGACCAGCACTTGCTCGCCGACCAGCTTCGGGAATTCCGCGGTTTCGCCGAAGAGCATCCCGCCGGTATCGGTGAGTTCGAAAGGCCGCCCGCGCCAACGGGATTCCAGGCGAATACGGTCGCGCGTCACGCCCGGTTGGTCGCCAACGATCGCGCGGCGACTGGCCGTAATGCGATTGAAAAGAGTGGACTTACCGACGTTCGGACGCCCCACGATCACAAGCGTCGGCAGCGGGGCGACCTTCATGGAGACTCATGATAGCATCGGGAAGAGACCCTACTCCCTGGCTGCTGAGGCAGTCCAGGACGCTCTCGCCGAACCATCTTCCGGGTTGCCGGCAGCGTCGTACCGACCGTCATGAATCAATCGACATGAGACTTCGCGCCGTCAATGACCGCCTCAAGGTCGAGCACTCGATCATCGAGGGTTTGCGCCGCGTCCTCGAGGATCTGCTTGCCGCCACATCCGCCATCCAATCGATCATCCCCGGCCGCATTCGCAAGGTTCGTGATGCCAGGGGCCCGGTGAAGATTCGAGTCACGATCCCCACCCAAACCGGCTGGAAGGCCATCGCCCTCGCCGGCGGCGCACGGCAGGAACTTTTCATCACGACCAAACTGACGCGGGAGGAAACCGAGCAAGCCATCCGAGGGGCCTTGCAACGCCAATAAGCGTCAAAGAAACTCGAACCCAAGAATCAGAGCCCTAAGCGAAAGCGAGGGGTCGCCTGCGAAGTGCCGTTAAGGCGAAAGCGAAGAGACGCTACCGCGCAGCTGAAGCCGTGTCGCCGTGCCAGAAAACGGCGCTACCGCGCAAGCGAATGGGCGTTGGCATGCAAGCCCTCGTCCGGCATTCAAGCCTAGTAGTAATCCGCGCAGCTCATGTAGTAGCCGCAGCGATCACAAAGCAGCTTACACCGCATCTCCGTCAATCGCTTCGAGCAGCAGGGACAGTAGAGGCAGATCGCTTCGGGCTTGGTTGACGTTGTGGTCTGGGCCTGCGCGTTGATCAGTTGATTCTCTTGCATGGTTGGGGGAGGTTGGCGGCGCGCCGTTCCACGCTCGACGATGGATCGATTCTATCAAGTCACGCGAGTCATCGCCGGCCCGGCGGGGATGTGGGACGTGGCGTGAGCGTCCACGCTTGCCGCGAACCGATTCATCCCGTTCGTATCCCCGAATGCGCGATCTCTCGCCTGGAGGGAACGCAAGACACGCCCCATGACTCGGGGCGCGGCAAGGCTGGAGCCTTACGCCACGTCGGGGAGCTGGGCAGCGAGGAGATTCCGAACCCATTTTAAGAGGAGCCGGCGAGGCCGCGCTCAAATCTCGAGCAAATAGCCCTGTTTGCCGACATTCGCCCCCCGGGTCGCGCCCAGCTCGACGGTCACTCCCTCCGCTTCATGAATATGCCCGCAAAAGAAATGCGCGGGCTGACGGCGGTCGATGAACTCGCGCACGGCGCGGCTGCCCGCGTGGCCGCCGTTTCTCAGTTGGTCCAGTTTCGTCCCGTGGGGCGGGGCGTGACAGACCAACACCAGCGGGGAGAGTTCGGCGAACCTCTCCAACTTATCGCTCAACTCTTGTTCGGTGTATTCACCGGGGGTGTTGAAGGGCGTCGGGTTCGAATACCCCAGTCCGGCAAAGTGATGGCCGCCGACCTCGAAGACTTTCTCATGGAAATCCCGCAGGCCGAATTGCCCGCAAAAGCGCGTGATGTGCGCGGATGACTCGTGGTTGCCCGGAATCACCCACACGCGTTCGCCTAGCGGTTCGAGAATCCGTCCGCACTCGGAAAGACCTCTCGACCAGGTCGCCAAATCACCCGCGGCGATGTAGACGTCGGCCGGCGTGTCGACGAGTTCCAGCAGTCTCTGCAGGTCGCCGTGGATGTCGGAAAAAACGAGGATCTTCATGGCGAAACTTTTGGCGGGTGCTTCCCGGTGTTCAGCTGGTGAGCCGCCAAGTAGCCTGCCGCAGCACCGCTCCCGGCTGATGCCGAGTCATCTTGAACCACGCCTCATCGCGCCCGCGGGTCTTATAATGCGGCAGGTCGCCCGCCGGGCTGTCAAGCAATTCGTACCAGACGCTGACGAGGTGGCCGGGCTCATCGAGTTCGACCGTCGAGGGATACCCCAAGTCCGTCGAGGTTCCGTCGTCGGACAGGATTATCGCAGCAGACCAAGTGCGACCGTGATCGCTACTAATACGTGCTTGGTTGCCTAGCGGCTTGGTGCGATGCCCATAGCTCATCAGTAAACGGTCGTCTCGCAGCCGCAGCAGGTGGGAGGGATAGCCCTCGACGCCGATCGGGCTGGGCATCGACCAGGACTTTCCGCCGTCGCGTGATTCACTTTGTAACGTTTCGCGATGGTTCGTCGGGTTGTGATTGCGAATCTGCGCGATGATTGTTCCGTCGGCGGCCTCGACGGCGTGCAGCTCGTGGTATTCGTTGAAATCATCCCCGGGGCGCGTGGGAATCTCGGCCAGCCATCGCCAACTTTTACCGTCGTCGACCGATTCGCAGACACCGATTCGTCCTTGATGCTGCCCGGCTCGACCGTACCAAAACAACTTTCCGGCGTATAGTAGTCGGCCATCGGAAAGTGGAACGGGGCCGTGCGGGCTGTTGACCGGAGAGCGGTAGGGCTTGGACCACGAGCGTCCACCGTCGGTCGAACGAATCATCCAACTGCCCAATTCAATCTCGCGGTCCGCCGGCCCCACGCGTTCGTGAACCGCTTGCCAACGGCGGATCTTTTCCGCCGGCCATGCCTTGTCCGAACCGGGTTTCGCCGCCAACGCCTTCCGAAGCCGTTCCTCGTACGCCACGGAGGTAAACGTTGTGATGAGCAACGACCCCTTCGTGGTTTCCACAACCCCCGCGTCGCGGTCATCGATCGGCCCGTCGATCACGACGCGCGCAAAACTCCAACTTTCGCCCCCATCTCGGGACCGCATCAGTTCAACCCGCCCAAAGGGGCAAACGTGCGCTTCCCGTCCGGCCGAAGAAACCAGCAGCAGCTCGCCGTTCGCCCGCCGGGCCAGCGTCGGCCAACCGTGATAGAGATGCGGCCGGCGGGTGATGACGCGTCTCTGCTCGACGACCCCTCGAGGGTCGGATGCTGACAAGCGGGTTCCGCAAACGAAGTACCCCGCCGCAATACCGCCTCGCCTTAAGGCCTGCCTCCGCGAAATCGCCCGTTCCATACCCAGCCTCCGGTCGCGCCGCCCTGCATTATCGCCGAAAACGATTCGAGGGCGTAGGGCCGGTCTTGTGTGCGTAAGTATAAGTAGTAGTTTTCCGAGGTAGCAAACTAGTGTATCCGGCTGATTGCGGTCGAGCGAGCGAACTTCCGATACTGCGGGTATGGGGCGATTCAGCAAGTTGTGGCGCGAAGCGGGACGCTCGCTCGGTTTCGAGGTACGGCCCAAAGGCCATTTTGGCGAAGAGCCGGAGCGTGAGGAGCACGTCCTTGACCGCCCGGCCCCCGAGCAGCCTACCTACGTGACCGCGACGGCCGGCTGGATCCACGTGGCCGGCAACCCCGTTTTCACGAAGGTCCGATTTAGCGCCGAATCGGACGACGTCCTACTGATGCCGAAGAGCCTGCCGCTTGACACGCCTCTGTGGGTCATCTCCGAGGCACGCGCGGGCGAACCGTATTTCATCCAATCCTCGGAGCGGACCGAAGATGGTTTCCGCGTTACCGCGCATCGAAACAAAAACCGTCGGACCGATAGCGCCCGGACGACGTCACTAGGGCAGGCGGACCTGCTCTGGGTAGACGACGAGGGGGCCGTGGCGTCCGCCTCGGTTGCACTCGAGAACGGCGAGCCCGGTGAAGTCGTCGTTACGGTTGGCGAGCCGGTTTCGGCGCCTGCGGTGGTTCTTCTTGCCGGCTACGAGTATCGCGGTCTGGGGTCGGTCAAGCAATGCGAAGCCGAGGGCGAAAACTTCAAGCTGTTCGTCGAAATCGCCGAAGCGTTATTTCTCAAGTCAAACGCCGCCTAATAGGAATCTCTATCTTCGCCTCCGCCGCTATCCCCTTCTGCCAGAGGTCCTGTGCCCGTAGCCCAAATAACCGACCCGGCGCGGCCCGAATCGCGGATCGTGTAAACAAGTCGTCTCTTACCTTTTACGACTGATTGCCTGTGTTAACCGGCCTGCGATCGCTGTGCCATAATCGGTGCATGCGGCGATGCGGGCAGCCCTTAGGGCCTTTGACTAGAGCCGGGAGACCAGCCCGCAAATTCCCTTCGCTCCTCATCGTTCTCGCTTTCGTTTCTCTTGCCGCGGCGCAAGACAACGACACTGAACGTTTCTTCGAGACCAAGATCAGGCCTGTTCTAGTGGAAAAGTGCTCCGCCTGCCACGGCGAAAAAGTGCGCATGGCCGACCTTGATCTGACCACCGCCGAGGGCTTTCGCGCCGGAGCCGGCGGCAAGCCGGTGGTTTCGGCCGACGACCCCGCCATGAGCGCGTTGATCCGCGCCGTTCGTTACGAGGAAAAAATCAAAATGCCGCCGACCGGCAAGCTGCCCGATGCTGAAATCGCAGCGCTTGCGCATTGGGTCGAGATCGGAGCGCCTTGGCCCAAGCCGCGGGTCGTTTCCGAAGGCCCGCCCTCCTCAAACGCAGAGAAACCAGACGCAGGCGATCCCACCCGGACCGATCACTGGTCTTTTCAGCCGATTCGCGATCCGCGGCCCCCGGCGGTCCAAGGCACTGGCTGGGTCAAAACCGATATTGACGCTTTCATCTTGGCCGAGCTCGAAAGGAAAGGGCTTGCGCCGGCCCCGCCCGCCGACAAGCTGACTCTTCTGCGGCGCGTGAAATTCGATCTCCAGGGACTGTTGCCGACGTTGGAAGAAATCGAGCGGTTCACCGCCGACTCGAGTCCCCGGGCCTTCGCCGATCTCGTGGACCGCTTGCTCGAGTCGCCCCATTACGGCGAGCACTGGGGACGCCATTGGCTCGACGTGGCGCGCTATGCCGACTCGACCGGCGTGGATGAGGACAGGCCTTTCGTCCACGCTTGGCGTTATCGCGATTACGTCATCGACGCCTTCCACCGCGATCTGCCCTATGACCAATTTGTGCGCGAACAGATCGCCGGCGACCTGCTGCCGCCTCCACCGGGTCAAGACGTCAACCTTCGCGGCATCACGGCCACGGGCTTTCTGGCGCTGGGGCCCAAAGCGATGGCGCAGCAGGACAAAGTGCAGATGATCTACGACGTAGTAGATGAGCAGATCGATACCACGTCGAAGGCCTTTCTGGGGTTGACGATTTCCTGTTCGCGCTGCCACGACCACAAGTTTGACCCAATTCTAACGACCGACTACTATTCGCTGGCTTCTATCTTCGCCAGTACCCGGAGTTATGAAGACCCCGAAGCCTTCGTATCGAGTCTCATCGTGACGCCGCTAATTCGCAAGGATCTCGGCGAACGCTACCTCGAAGAGCAAAAGAAGATCAAGGGGACGAAACGGGCGACCGATTTGGTCATCAACCTGGGCGTCATCGATCACGGGTTGCGGAACCTGGTTCCGCGTATCGCCGATTCCATGTTGGCGGCGCGGCGGGTCTATGAAGACGGCGTGTCGGCCGAGGCGGCCGCGCGGGACGCCGGGCTGGATCATGAGCGGCTGGGAAAGTGGACCGACTATCTCAGGCCCGGCTCGGAGCCGAAGGCGCATCTTGAAAAGTGGCATGCGGCCGAGGCTGCCGGCCGCGCCGCCGCGGCGGTGGAATACCAGCGGCTTTATGCCGAAGTCGCCCGCGAACGCTTGGCGGGCACGGACGCCTGGCTCACGGAAAACCTCGATGGCCTGATCGAGGGAAAGAAAACGAGATTCGCGGAGTTGGGGAGGCTGCGCCGAGACCCCTTCCATAGCGAAGTGAACGAAGGTCCGCTTGCGACCGCCGAGGACGAGGACGAGCGCGAGGGGCTGCTTTCCGCGAAATGGAAAGAACGCTTGCAGCCGTTGCGAGTACGGGCGAAACAGCTTGCGGCCGAAGCGCTGTCCGAGCCGCCGATGGCCTGCGCCGTGACCGAAGGCAAACCGGTCGAGCAGCCGGTTTTTGTTCGCGGACGGCACGACAATCACGGACAAATCGTCGCCAAGCAATTCCCGATCGCTCTCGCCGGGCGCCGGCAGCAGCCGGTTCAACACGGCAGCGGACGGCGGGAGTTGGCGGAGTTTCTCACTCGGGAGGACAACCCGCTGCCGGCGCGCGTGATGGCGAATCGGATCTGGCTCCGCCATTTCGGCGAGGGCTTGGTACGTACGCCGAACAATTTCGGAATCGTCGGCGAGCCGCCTACGCACCCGGACTTGCTCGACTACTTGGCCCGGCGCTTTGTCGAGAGCGGCTGGTCGGTGAAACATTTGCACCGCTTAATTCTGTTGTCGAGCACCTACCGGATGAGCAGCCGGGTCTCGGACGAAGCTTGGCGGACCGACTCGTCGAACCGGCTGTGGAGCCGATTCAACCGGCGCCGCTTAACGCTCGAGGAATTGCGCGACAACTATCTGGCGCTTTCGGGTAAACTCGACTTGACCGTCGGCGGCAACGTCGAACCGGAGTCGGCCGGCTACACCGAGTTTGAGCGAAACAATCGCCGGGTCGACCCTGATTTCACGATGCGGCGCAGCCTCTACTTGCCGCTGCATCGCAATAAGCTGCCGTCGTTGTTCAACCTATTCGATTTCGGTGATGCTGCCACCAGCAACGGCAAGCGCAGTCAGACCAACGTGGCCCCCCAAGCGCTTTATGTGATGAACAGCAGCTTCGCCAACGAACGGTCGCGGGAGTTCGCCGAGCGCTTGTCGTCCGAGCCGGGCGACGACGTAAGTGAAAGCGCGCGCATAAAACGGGCCTATTTGATGGCGCTGACGCGCCCGCCGAGCCCCGAGGAGCGCGAAACGGCGATCCGCTACCTGGCGCGTTTCGAGCTGGAACAGACCTCCGCCGAGGACGCCCGGGCGGCGGCCTGGAAGAGCTTTTGTAAGATGTTGACGGCGTCGAACGAGTTCCATTACGTCGATTGAGGGATTTATGCAACACGGCCGGAAACCTAATCTCGCCGGAACTCAGCGCGGTCTCGCGCTCGCGGACAGCGCACTCTCTCGACGAGCCCTGCTGCGGCGGACTGCATGCGGGTTCGGCAGCATTGCGCTGGCGGGCTTATTGGGCGACGAACACGCGGGCCTGCAAGCCGCCGCGACAAATCCGTTGGCGCCCAAGGCGACCCACTTCGCCCCGCGCGCCAAGCGCGTCATTTTCCTATTCATGCACGGCGGTCCCTCGCACGTCGACACGTTCGACCCGAAACCCCGCCTGACCAGCGAGAGCGGCAAGCCGGTCCCGTTCAAGCGCTCGTTGACTTTCAACGAGGAAAGCGCCGGCGGGCTGATGGCATCGCCGTGGGAATTTCGCAAATACGGGGAAAGCGGCATCGAGGTCAGCGATCTGTTTCCGCGCATCGGAGGCTGTGTGGATGAGCTGTGCATGATGCGTTCGATGGTCGGCGAAGGAGTCGATCACGGCGCGGCGATGTTGCAGCTTTTTACCGGCACCTTTTCGTTCACTCGTCCCAGCATGGGCGCCTGGGCGCTTTACGGACTGGGGACCGAGAACCAAAACCTGCCTGGATTCATCACGATCAAGCCGACGTTGTGGGAGGGCGGGGCGAAGCTGTTCAGCTCGAATTTTCTGCCGGGCGCCAACCAGGGCACTCCGATCGGCTTTTCGTTCATGAACGTGGACGACATTCTCCAAGAGCCGATCGAGTATCTGACTTATAAGGGGCTGACCACCGACGAGCAGCGCCTCGAGCTCGAATTCCTTCACAAGATGAATCGCCGTCATGCCGCCGACCGCCGACACGACGCCAACCTCGACGCTCGCATTCAGTCTTTCGAGCTGGCGTTCCGCATGCAGATGGAAGCCCCTGATGCCCTCGACGTCGACAAGGAAACGGAAGCGGTCCGCCGGCTCTACGGGCTCGACGAGGATATCACGCGCGATTTCGGCTGGCAGTGTCTTCTCGCGCGGCGTTTCATCGAGCGCGGCGTGCGTTTCGTGCAGTGCTCTCACTCGGGCGTGGAAGAGAAATGGGATCAGCACACCGAGCTGAAACGCATGCACGCCAAGCGCGCCAAGGAAGTCGACAAGCCGATCGCGGGTTTATTGAAAGACCTCAAGTCGCGCGGCCTGCTCGATGACACGCTGGTGATCTGGGGCGGGGAATTCGGCCGCACCCCGTTTGCCGAGAGCAACGACGGCCGCGATCACAACCCTTACGGCTACACCATGTGGATGGCCGGGGGCGGCGTCAAGCCCGGCTTTGTCTACGGAGCAACGGATGAGTTCGGGTATCACGCCGTCGAAGACCGCATGCACATCCACGATTTGCACGCGACGGTCCTTCATCTGCTCGGGCTTGATCATACGAAGCTGACCTATCACTACGGCGGTCGCGATCACCGCCTAACCGACGTTCACGGCAACGTAGCGAAGAAGATTTTGGCTTGAGCGGTAGCGACCGGCACTCGTGCCGGTCCAAGCGTGGACTTCCGTCCACGCCTCTGTCCGGTCAATTGAACTTCCGCGTTCGCGCCCGCCCTGGTCGCTGATCTGCCGCCCGGTTACCGTCTCGTTCTTTTCAGTTCCGCCCAGTAGCTCAGGGCGTTCCCCAGCCGCCGGCCTGGAGTCGACAAGGCCGTGGCCGAGCCGCTGAGAATGTCGCTCCGAAGCTTTAGGTCGAGCACCAGCAGATAACGCCTGCGGCCGGCGTCCGGGGTTCCGACATCGCCTTTGATTTCGGCCTTTAGGCGGCCTTCCTTGAACGTGGCGCGCAGGACCTCCGATCGCGGTTGATCACCGACTTGGGCTTCTGCCTTGCCCGAGGCAGTCAACCACATCTTGAGCGGCAAGGTGTCTTGGTAGGTTTCGATCCGGCCCTTCCAAAACCCAGTAATCGTACGCGGAAAACTCGCACTCTTATTCAAGCCGGCTGGATTGCCGTCGGTTTTCCCGGTTCGCCTGGGGGCTTCTTCCGACCGCCGGCCGGCCGCCAAGACATCCGCGATCTCGCGGGAGAGAGATACCGCGAGCGAAGTGTGGGTGTTCGCAAGCACCACAACCGCCGCCCTAAGGGAGGGAATCAGCAGCAGAGATGTTGACACGCCGCTCATCGAACCGTGGTGGCCGACGGTTCGGACACCACGTTGGTTGGATATCTCCCAGCCGATCGCGTAGCTTCCCCCGTCCGGGCGCACCGTGACCGATTTCTGCATCCGCTTGATCGACCGCCGCGAAAGCAGCGGCCGCGCGCCCTCGGACCCGATCCCGAGGTGAAACATGCCGAACCGAACCAAGTCATGAGCGCTGGAAAAGACGGCTGATGCTCCCCGGTGGTCGAAGTCGTAGAAGGGCAGCGGTTGATTGTCGTGATATCGGACGGCTCGCTCGTGGGCTTCGTCGGGTCCGGTGGGAATGAACGTGTCACCTAGGCCGAGCGGCGCGAATACTTCCTGGTCCATGAAAACCGGATATTTCTTTCCCGAGACCCGCTCGATAACGTAATCCAGGATGCCGAAGCCCAAGTTCGCATACTGATAACGCTCGCCGGGTTTCGTTACAAGGACGCCGTAGCGCCGGATGGTGTCCTCCATAGACGGGCGTCGAAACGCTTCATCGACCGGGAAGAAATGGTAGTGCAGCGGCAACCCCGCCGTATGCGATGCCACGCGGCGAACCGTCGCCCGGGCGGGGTTCCCGATGCCGGCGCGGAGTTTTGCCTTTCCGAGGTAGCGGTTGATCGGCTGATCGAGGCCGACCTTGCCCCGCTCGACCAGAATCATCAGCCCGGTAGCGGTGATGGGCTTTGAAATGGAAGCCAGGGAGTAGGGCGTCCGCGGGGTCGCCGCAATGTTCTGCTCCCGGTTTGCATAGCCGAATGCTTCTTCCCAGACGATCTCAGAGCCCCGCGAGACGGCGACGGCAATAGACGGCACCTTCCCGTCGTCAACAGCCTCACGAATTTTTTTCCTAGCCGCTTCGAAGGGATCAGCCGATGCCGGCGCGGCGCCAACCGCAAGGAGAAAGACGGTCAGCACCAGCGTGCCGGCTGCCGCGCGGGCTTGTTCTGACGCAGGGTGGCGTGGGATCATCGGTCGGCGCCCTGACGCATTGAGGATTCGGTATTCAGCCGCCTGCTTCTGCACGTGTCCGCGACGCGCTGCGCGTAGGGTCCACTGCCCCCAATGCTAGCCGGTAAGAGGGTGATTCGTCCAGGGAGCCCGTTAGCGCCTTGCCCTCGAGGCCGTAGCTCCAGCAATCCGTTAAGGTAGCGGTTCTATGGGTGTTTCTCCGGCTCGTCGGACCGCTTTCGATATTTTGCTGAGAGTCGAGACTGATGGGGCGTTTTCGGACGAATTGCTTCATTCGGCTCGCACCGAGGCTCTGGATGAACGCGACCGAGGGTTGGTGTTCGAGTTGGTCCTGGGGTGCTTACGGCGTCAAGGGGAATTGGATGATCGGATTGCCCGATTGTCGCGGCGGGCGGCGGCGAAACTCGATGCCGAGGTCAGCATCGCACTGCGGCTGGGGTGCTATCAGCTGGGCTTTTTGAGCCGTGTGCCGGCGCATGCCGCGGTTTCGGAAAGCGTCGCGCTGGTGCGGCGGGCGCGTAAGCACTCGGCGGCCGGGTTGGTGAACGCCGTCCTGCGCCGCGCGGCCGATGCACCGGCCGAGGCGGGGTCCCCGGAGCGGTCTTATCCTGAGTGGCTCGATCAGCGTTGGAAGGAGCATTGGGGGGAGGAAGCGGCGGGGGCGTTCGCGGCGGCGAACCTGGAAACACCGAAAACTTACCTCCGCCTGAACGCTCGGTTTCCGTTCGAGGAAACCATCGCCCAATTGCGGCGTGAAGGCGTCGAGACCGCGGCGACGGAGCTTCCCGGTTGCCGCGTGGTTGTGCGGGGGAGGGTGGCCGAGACAGGCTGCTCGGAGCAAGGGCGCGTTTCCATCCAGGACGTCAGTTCGCAGATGGTCGTGCCGCTTCTCGATTTGCGGCCGGGGTTGAGTTTCCTCGACGTTTGCGCCGCGCCGGGAGGTAAGACCCGGCAGGCAGTGGAATTGCTTCGAGGCGGAGAAGGGAAGCTGGCGGCGCCGGCGGTGGCTTGCGATGTCCATTTGCACCGCTTTAGGGCGATGATGCCGGCCGGCGGGGGAACTTTGGATGTGGGGAGGGCTTTTGATAGGGTTGTCGCGGACGCGCGGAGCCCGTTGCCGTTTCGGCGGCTGTTTGATCGAGTCTTGGTGGATGCTCCCTGCTCGGGGACGGGGACGTTGGCGCGCAACCCGGAGATCAAATGGCGGCTCAAACCCGGCGATCTGGTGGACTTGCAGGCGAAGCAGAGGGGGATTCTTTCGAACGCACTTGATTGTTTGGCACCGGGCGGGGTGTTGGTTTATTCGACGTGTTCGATGGAGCCGGAGGAGAATCGGCAAGTCGTGGAGGGCCTATTGGGTGAAGGGTCGGATTTTCGGGCGGTCGATTGGTTGGAACGTTTGCCCGGCCGGGATGCGGGCGACGGGTTTTTCGCCTGCAAGATTGTAAGGGCTGAGGCTGTGAAAGAGATGATGTAGAGGATTGGAAAGCTGCGTGCCCGTGGCTCGGATCGTCGCCCGCCGGCGGCGGGTCTCCATCACCACGTGCGCAGTAGAATAGAAAATCCTGGTGAAGGCCCGGTGATTCGGCTTTGCGGCCGATCGGCTGCGGGTCTTTCGCTTGTCCATGTTGCGTTTTGAGTCCCCTTGGATGTTTCTGCTTTTGCTGCTGTTGCCGGCAGCGCTGTATATGGCGCACCGAAGGGGCGGCCGAGCGGCCTTGCGTTTCTCGGCGATCGGCCCGATTCAAGCGGCCGGAACGTCGTTGCGGCAAAACCTTTCGGGTATTCCTCTCGCTCTGAGAATCCTCGCTCTTGTCCTGCTGGTGATTGCACTGGCGCGCCCCCAGATGGGCACAGAGCGCGTCCGTGACATCAGCCGCGGTGTCGCGATCGAGATGGTCCTCGACCGCTCGAGCAGTATGGGCGCCGAACTCCGCTACGAGGGTCGGCGTATGACGGTGCTGGGCTTGGCGAAGACCATCTTCCAGGAGTTTGTCGAAGGGGACGGCGAGCGGCTGGAGGGGCGCGAGTCTGACCTGATCGGCATGGTGACCTTTGCGCGCTACGCCGATACGAGCTGTCCACTAACGTTGGCTCATGACGCGTTGCTGCAGTTTCTGCCTTCCGTGAAGCTGGTCGCGCGTCGCCAGGAGGACGGAACCGCGATCGGGGATGCTGTCGCGCTGGCGGCGGCGCGCCTTCAAACCGCGGAGCAGACACTCGCGAGGCAAACGGGCACCGACACAGAGTACGAGATCAAGAGCAAGGTCATCATCTTGCTGACCGATGGAGTCAACAACGCCGGCGAGCGAACCGTCGAGGAAGCCGCGGAACTTGCCAAAGAGTGGGGCATCAAGATCTACGCCATCGGCATCGGCGGCAAGGCGACCTCGAAGTATCAGACGGCGTTCGGCACTTTCAGTCTGCCGTTTGGCGGGTCGGGTGTCGATGAGAAGGCACTGAAGGTCTTAGCCGAGACAACGGGTGGGCTTTACCGAATCGCCAACGAGGCCGAGGCGCTTCGCGCAGTTTACGAGGAAATTGACCAGCTTGAAAAGAGCGAGATTGAGTCAACACGATTCGTGGACTACCGGGAGATCTTTCCGCCTTTTACCTTGGCGGGCTTGGGATTGCTGGGGCTCGAAATCGTTCTCGCGGGGACGGTGTTTCGAAGAATTCCATGAGCGAGACGCGTTTGCTGTCGGTCGAGATGCTGTACTTGTTGTGGGTTCTCCCGCTGCTGGTCGCGGTGTTTCTTTTTGCGGCAACGCGGCGGCGGCGGGCGCTTGAAGAGTTTGCCGATCGGGAGCTGCTTGCGCACATCCACCCGGATGCGGTCGGTACGCGGCGTCGTTGGAAGGCGGCCTTGTTGCTGGCCGGGTTCGCTTTCGCGGTGGTCGCGCTGGCGCGGCCGGCCTGGAATCCGACAGCTCGGGAAGTCGAGCGGCGCGGGCGGGATGTGGTTTTTGTCCTCGACGTCTCGAAGAGCATGTTGGCCGAGGACTTGGCGCCAAATCGGCTCGAGCGGGCTAAGTTGGCCATCGTCGACACGATCGAGCGCCTCGAGGGCGACCGTGTCGCTTTGGTGGCTTTTGCGGGAACCGCGGTCATCAAATGTCCGCTGACGCTCGATTATGGGTTTTTCCGCTTAGCGCTGAGCGACATCTCGCCCCAGAGTGTGACGCGCGGCGGGACTCTCATCGGCGATGCGCTTCGCAAGACGATGGGCGAGGTTTTCGACGAGCGCCAGACGGAGTATCGCGACGTCATCTTGATTACCGACGGCGAAGATCACGAAAGCTTTCCCGTCGAGGCGGCGACGCAAATGGGCGAGCGCAAGATTCGGTTGTTGGCGATCGGACTCGGCGACGAGGAGCAGGGCAGGAGAATCCCCATCACCGGACGCGGAGGGCGGAAGACGTTTCTTCAATACGACGGACAGGAGGTCTGGACGAAACTGGACGGCGACACCTTACGCCAAATGGTTAACGCCACGCCGGGGGGCCGGTATCTAAATGTTTCCACGGGGGCGATCGATTTGGGCGACGTGTACGTCAAATTGATTGCCCGGGCGCCGAAGACTGAGCTGGGCTCGACCGAGATTGAACGCTATGAAGAAAAGTTTCAGATTTTCTTGGGAGCGGCGTTTCTGTTGTTGGCGGTGGAGTTGACCGTTCGAGATCGGAGGCGCGTGAAACGATGAGGCGGTCGATGCGAGCGACGGCCCGGATTCCGATAGCAACGGTGGGCAGGTGTGCCGCTGTGCCGGTGTTGCTGCTTACCTCGGTTGTTTTTCCACGGACTGCCTTTCCGCAGTCGGCGCGGGCCTTGGTGGAGCAAGGCAATCAAGCCTACCAGGCAGAAGATTACAAGACGGCCCTTGAAGCGTATGAGCAGGCATCGGAGCTAGCGCCGGATTCAGCGCACATCTGGTTCAACCGAGGCAGCACGCTTTACAAGCAGGCAGATTACAAGGCTGCGGGAGACGCCTTCGAGCAGGCGGCGCTGCGCGGGTCCGACCCGGCCATCGAGGCACTCAGTAAGTTCAGTCACGGCAACGCGGCCTTTCGCCAAGGTGTCGAACAACAGCCGGCCGACCCGCGGCAGGCCCTGCAGTCGGTGGAAAAGGGCGTCGAGCTTTACCAGAACGCCTTGAAGCTTAATCCTGGGCTTAACGACGCTCGACACAATATCGAGGTCGCTCGGCTGCGGATGAGAGATTTACTCGAACAATTGAAAAATCAACCGCAAAGCCCCTCGCAAGGCGGTGAAGGGGAGAAGCAACCGGAAGGAGGACAGGACCTTTCCGAGAAGCTTCAAGACTTGGTTCAAAAGCAACAGCGAGCCGCCGAACAGAGCCGAGAGGCTTCCGAACAGCAAAAGCAAGAGGGCCAATCGCAGGCGATGCAGCAGCAGGCGAAGGATCTCGCCGATCAGCAGAAGGACATCGAGAAACAGACGCGGCAGCTTTCCCGCGACATGGATCAGCCAGAACACCAAGGGCAGACATCGAAGACCCAGCACGCGCAACAGGACCAAGCGCGGGAGGATCTCCAGCAGGCTGCCGCCGAGCAGCGCAAAGCGGGCAAAGACCTCGAAGAGAGTGACTTCGATCAAGCTCAGGCTTCTCAGGAAGAGGCGCGGAAAAAGCTGGAAGACGCGTTAGAGGCAATGGGCGGCAAACCCAAAGAGAGTGAAGAGCGAGACGAGAAAGGAAAGGGGCAAGCGCAGCCCCAACCCTCCGAAACTGCCCGCAACCAGCCGTCGCCTGCCGATCCAGGCTCGAAGGCCGCGCAGCAGCAGCAGACCGCGCGAGACATTCTCGACAAGGAAAAATCCGATCGGCAACAAAGGCAGTTGGGATTGGCGATCAAGATCGTTCCAGTGGACAAAGATTGGTGATGGAGTTGCGGACTAGACGGGCCCCGTGGCTGATGCTTCTGTTGGCCGCGTTCCTTTTGGCCGAACCGAATGCGACCGCCGAGGCCCAGGCGTTTCGCGCGCAGGGGGCGGTTCAGAAGACCGAGGTTTTCCAGGGGGAGCCGTTCGTCTTTCAAATTCAGGTTGAAGGCAGCGACGCGCCCGATAAACCGGACGTATCCGGTCTTACGGACTTTCAAGTTCGGGAGATGGGTGGGCAACAGAACAGCAGCCAGTCGATGACCATCGTCAACGGGCAGGTCAACAAAGTGGTTCGCCGCGGTTATGTTTTTTCCTATCGGCTGACTCCCAAACGATCCGGCACGTTGCGCATTCCCGCCATCGCCGTATCAGCGGAGGGGAAGACGGCTCGTACGGCACCGATCGCGATTCGCGTCGTGCCGCCGGTTGAGACCGACGACTTCAAGCTGCGGATGTCGTTGTCGGAGCGGACGGCCTACGTGGGCCAACCCGTGGCATTGACAGTCACTTGGTATGTGGGTAAGGACGTGCGGGAGTTTTCCTTCGATGTTCCCGTACTCAAAGACCCACGTTTTCGGGTGGTCGGGTCGGATCCGAAAGTGACCCAGGCACAGGCGGACAAGTATGTTCGGGTACCGCTTGCCGACGGCGAGGTGATCGGCGAACGAGGCCGCGGAACTCTCGACGGGCGAGACTATTTGACCGTTCGGTTCCGACGCGTGTTAATCCCGAGCGAGGCCGGGAAGTTGAGGCTTCCGCAGGCGGTCGCTACGTGCCAAGCGCAGTCGGGCCGGCGGCAACGGCGCCGTGGGATTTTGGATGACTTTTTCAGCGAAGATTTCTTCCGCCTGCGCAGCCGGGCTGTCTACGAAACAGCCGTGGCGCCGTCGAATCGGCCTGTTCTCGAGGTTCTTGATCTGCCCGCCCGGGGGCGCCCGCCGGGGTTCAGCGGGTTAGTCGGGAAATATTCGATCGCGGCGGAAGCCGCGCCGACTGAAGTGAACGTGGGGGATCCGATCACGGTGACGCTGAAGATTTCCGGGCCGCGCTACTTAGGCAACGTGGATCTCCCGGCGCTTGGATCGCAACCGGCGCTGGCCAGGCATTTCAAGATCCCGTCGGAGCGTTCACCGGGAACGGTCAAGGGGCGGGCGAAGGTTTTCAAGCAGACTCTGCGCGCTCGGCACGCCGATGTCGAGCGCATTCCGCCGATCGAGCTGAGTTATTTCGACGTGGAGACGGGTCGCTATCAGCGGGCGACGACGGACGAGATTCCCCTGACCGTCAATGCCGCGCGCATCGTTACGGCGCGCGACGCCGAGGGTTTCGCCGAGCTGGGGACGGTGCAGACCGAGCTTGAAACGCTGGAAGGCGGTATTGCTCACAACTACGAAGATTTCGATGCGCTCGCAAACAAGGCTTATGGCCCGACGGCTTGGTTGGCTTCGCCGTTGTGGGCGACGTTGATTTTCGTTCCGCCGTTGGCGTATGGCGGGTTGTTCGCTTTCGTCGTGGTGACGAAGAAGCGGAATGCCGATCCGGAGCTGCGTCGGGCGCGCGAGGCTTTTAAGAAGCTGACGCGATCGCTCGAAGGGATAGGCAACGCTTCCGCCGAAGATGCAGAGGCGGATGCGGTGCTGCTCGAGGCCCTACGGCAGTACTTGGGCGACCGGCTTGGGCTTTCTGCCGGTGCGCTTACCCCCACCGATGCGGAGAAAGAACTGTCTTCTCGCGGCGTTTCGACGGAGGCGATGGCCGAGTGGAAGCGGTTGTTTGAACGTTGCGAGGCCGGGCGATACGCCGGCGGGGCTCTTGGGGGCACGACGGCGACCGAGACCGCGGACGCGATTCGAGAGGCGGCGGAGCGGACTGAACAGGTGTTGGGATGAAGTGGACAGCTGCAAGCGGACGCCTGCTGGTAGCCCTGTGGGCTTTCACGGTTGTGTCGCTTCCCGCCGAGATGAGCGACAGCGAGTTGCGAACGGTTTTTTCGGAAGCGAATGGGCTTTTCCGTGAAGCCAATGAGGTCGCCGCGCAAAACCCCATTGCCGCTGAAGACCTTTACCGCCGGGCGGCGTTGCGTTTCGAGCGGCTGGTTGACGACGGGGAGGTGAGGAACGGCAAGCTCTACTACAACCTCGGCAATGCTTACTTTCGGGCGAATGATGTCGGGCGGGCGCTGCTCAACTATCGCCGCGCCGAGTTGGGGATTCCGCATGATCTCAACTTGCAACAGAACCTGAGCGCGGCGCGCGCCAATCGGCTCGATACTTTCGAGCCGACCGAGCAGGCCCGGGTGCTTCGCACGTTGCTGTTTTGGCACTACGATTTTTCGACGCGAGTGCGAAGGGCGATCTTCGCCTTGGCGGCGCTGATGTTTTGGGTGCCGGCCGGATGGGGGCTCTTCCGGCCGGAGGCGCGGCGTCGGGCTGTCTTGATCGGGTCGGCGGTGGTAGGGGTGTTGTTTCTCGGATCGCTTTCTTTTGACGCGTACCGGCACTCGGAGGAATCACCGGGGGTGATCCTGGCGCATGAGGTGATTGCGCGGAAAGGCGACGGCGAGTCGTACGAGCCGAGTTTTCGAGAGCCTCTTCATGCGGGGACCGAATTCTTGGTCATGGAGGAGCGGGGCGGGTGGCGTCATATTGAATTGCCCGACAGTCGCCGGTGTTGGATCCCGGTTGGGGCGGGGGAGTTGGTCGGCCCTTAACGGCGGTGGGAATGGCCGCAGGTCCCTTGGGTCCTGCGCTACGCACTCCTAAATCAGTCAAGCGGAGCGGTCGGTTTGGGCTAGCTCGCGGCGGCGTTTTACGTCGATGTCGAGCCGCTGGATTTTTTGGTTGAGCGTGGAGAGCGCCATGTGGAGGCGTTTGGCGGCTTCGGTTTGACTCCAGCCGGCTTTTTCGAGTTCTTCGAGAATCACGCGCCGCTCGAATTCTTCGACGATCTCAAATAGACTGGCGCCGGCGGCGGGTTTGAAGGTCACCGGCATTCGTAGGCGTTCGGCGCCGTCGGGTCCAAGCAGCGACTCGGGCAGCAGGTCTGCGCCGACTTCGGGTTCGGTGGCGAGCACGGTGGCGCGTTCGACAACGTTTTCCAATTCGCGGACATTGCCGGGCCAGGCGTGATTCATCAGCAACTTCATGGCGGCGGGCGAGAAGCGTAAGGTCGAGCGGCCCGCCGAGTCGAGGAAGCGTTCGTTCTCTCGGCAATATTTGTCGAAAAAATGTTCGACGAGCAAGGGAATGTCCTCCACGCGCTCTCTGAGCGGGGGTAGGTTGATCTGAATAACGTTCAGGCGGTAATAAAGATCTTCGCGAAAAGTGCCGTCTTGAACGAGCTTTTCGAGATTGTCGTTGGTGGCCGCGACGATTCGCACGTCGACCTTGACGGTTTCGTTCGAGCCAACGGGGACGAACTCGCGCTCTTGGATGACCCGCAGCAGCTTAGCCTGGGTTTCGACGCCGAGGGTGCCGATCTCGTCGAGAAAAATCGTCCCGCCGCCGGCTACGTCAAAGTGGCCCCTGCGAGTTTGGTCGGCCCCCGTGAAAGCGCCGCGCACGTGGCCGAACAGGGTCGACTCCAACAGGTCGACGGGGATCGACCCGGTGTTGATGGGTACAAAAGGGCGCCCCACTCGCGGCGAGTTGGCGTGGATCGCTTTGGCGATCAATTCCTTTCCCGTACCGCTGTCGCCGTGTATCAGCACGGTCGAGCGGCTGGGCGATACCTGGCCGACCAGATCGAAGACGCGCTGCATGCCTTCGCTCTTCCCGATGATGTTCGAAAAGCTGAACCGCGCCTTGAGGACGTTTTTGAGATGGGCGTTTTCGCGTTCGAGACGGCGACGCTCTATGGTGCGGTCGATTTCGAGGACCAACTTTTCGTTGTTCCAGGGCTTGGTGCAGAAATCGGTCGCACCCAGCTTGATGGCTGACACCGCCGTTTCGATCGAGCCATAGGCGGTCAGCATCACGATCGGGGTTTCCTGGTCGCGAGAGCGAACTTCCTTAAGAACGTCGAGCCCGGATATATCGGGGAGCATCAGGTCGAGCAGAACTAAATCGAAGGTCGTGGCGTCGAGCGCATCAAGGCCCGCGCCGCCGGTCGAGGCGGTGGAGACTTCGTACTCCTCTAGTTTGAGGAGAGTTTCGAGGCTTTCGAGGATGGCGTCCTCGTCATCGATGATGAGCACCTTGCCGCGGGAGACGGGGGCGCGTTCGGCGGAAGCCTCAGGCATGAATCGGTTTCCGAGCGAGAGGCAATTCGATGGAGAAAGAGGTGCCTTCTCCCGGCTCGCTGTCTACGCCCATCCTACCGGAGTGTTCGCGCACGATGCCGTAGCTGACGGCCAGGCCCAGACCTGTACCGCGATGGTTCCCCTTGGTAGTAAAGAAGGGATCGAAGACGTGCTTGAGATGGGCCGCGTCGATGCCGGTCCCGGTGTCGCGCACGGTGATCGCGGCGACGGCCCCGTCGGCGTCTTCGCGAACTTCGTTGCTGACCACGAGCCTGCCGCCCTGGGGCATGGCGTCGCGAGCGTTCAAGAAGAGGTTGAGCAGGACTTGCTGCAGGCGCCCTGAATTGCCGATGACGGCGGCGGCTTCGGGCTCGAGTTTCGTTTCGACTTCGACCTGCGCCTTGCGCAATTGCGGTTCGACAAGGGCGAGTGTTTCTTCAACCGTGCGGTTGAGATCGATCTCAGTGAACTCGCGCGGGGACGTACGCGAAACGTTGAGTAACGAGTTGACGATCTCGCTGGCGCGGAACGTTTGTGAAGTGATCTTGTCGAGGATCTTCGTCTGGCTCGGATCGTCGGCGACGCGTTTGGCGAGCATCTGCGCGTAGCTCGAAATTACGGCCAGCGGAGTGTTGACCTCATGGGCTACGCCTGCTGCTAGTAGACCGATCGAGCTGAGCTTGTCGGCCTGGACGAGCTGCTCTTCGAGTTCAACCCGCTCGGTAACGTCATCGAAGATGATCAACCGGCCGATGGGTTCGAAGTTCTTCGTGACCAGCGGCGTGGCGGCGACGTTGAGCGTGCGCTGCTCGGTTTCGTGCGGCTCCGATCCGTCGGCGCCGTTGACTCCGTTGGATGACCCCGCGGGCCGGAAGGGCTCGGGGAAGGCGTCGGCGCGCAGCGGGAACTTGTAGATATTCTGGATGCCCGACTCGGCACGAATGCGATCGAGCTCGGCAACAAGGTCCGCCGGGAGCAACTCGCTCAGCGCTCGGCCGACAGCCTGGTCGCGCGAGATACCGAACGTGAGTTCGAGTTGGGTGTTCCAACTCTCTACTCGCTCTTCAAGATCGAGCGTCAAAACGCCAACGTTGAGCGACTCGACAATGTTTTGGTTGTAATCCTTAAGGCGCTCGTTTTCGGCGAGCTGCTCTTCGAGCGAGGTGACGAGTCGGGCGTTCTCGAGAGCGATGGCGAAATAGCCGGAAACGGTCAGCACCAGCGACAAATCTTCGCTTGACAGATAGTCGCCGGCGGTCGTGCGGCCGAGTCCGAGATAGGCAATCGCGCGGCCCTTGACGCGACAAGGGACGTAGTAGTTCAGGTCCAAATCGAGAACCGTTTGGCGCGCTTCTTCGTGTAGTTCTTCCGCGTTTCGGGGGTCTTCGAAGAAGTAGTAGGGGCGCCTGCCGTTGACCTGTTGCGGATCGCCGGCAAGGAATGCAAGATCGAGCGTCGCTCCGATCTTGATCGCCGCGCCGTGAGCGTCGGTCAGGCCGACGCCCCGCAGCAATTGCAACCGCCCGGCGTTTTCAGCAGCTTCGGAGGCGACGATTATCGCGAGCCGATTTACACCCAAAGTCTTGACGAGTCGGTCGCTCAAAGCGGCCATTGTGCGTTCCAAGTCGGTTTCGGTGCTCAGCTCCGAGGCGAAGTCGACCAGGGTGCGACGGTAGTCGTAGCGCTCTTGGTAGAAACGTTGCTCGAGTTTTGCCTGGATACGGTTGCGCAAAGGCTGGAACAGCAGCGCCGCGGCGATGACCGAGACGACCCACACCGCCGGTGAAAGCTCGCGCAACGGTTGGCCTTGAACGACGCCGCCCAACAGCATGACGACGCCGTAGAACGCGGCCAGTAACGTCGCGGTCGCCAACGAGTAGGCCGCGCCGCGCCGCAGGATTACGTCGACGTCCATCAAGCGGAAGCGCACGATGGCGTAGGCGAAGGTGAGCGGGATCAGCGCCAGCGTAAAAACGACCAAGCTTTGATTCGGTCCGATGGACCAACCGCCCGCGAAAGGCACGACGTAGAGCGCAACGAACGGGACGACGCCCGCAAGCGTCCCCTGGGCCAGCCACTTGCGCTGTTGCCGCAGCGCGACGCTTTCTTCCGCTTGAGCCCTCATGCCGGTCCGCAGCACCGCTGCTCCTGCGAGGAAGTAGGTCCCCAGCAGGGCGTACTCGAGGCGGTCGAGGATCTCTCGCATTTCGACCAGCGGCCAACCGGTATCGACCGCCCCGGCCGCAATCAGATGATGCACCGCCAACACGAGCGCTACCGGCGCGTAGATCCATTTGGCCGCTTGACGGCGAGCCGCGGTGACGAGCAGGGCCCGTGGGAATACGAGGCAAAAGTGCAAGAAGATCGCCGGGGCCAACACGGTGGCCCAGACGTCGCCCCAATAGATAAGGCGATCAAGCCCATTTAGCTCGCCGGTGTAACTGAAGGCATACAGCACGAACGAAGTCAGGCAGAAAACATAGAAGTGACGCACCATCGGCCGCGCCGTGCGCCATGCGAAGACGAAGGCTCCGATCGCTAAGTAGGCGATTGCGAGCAGCCATTGGAAGTAATAGACCAACGGCTGTTGGAGGCCGAGAGGCTCGACGATCAGCTCGGCCCGGAAGGCTGTTCCGGCACGAACGAGTTCGTAAGAGGCCCGGCCCCAGATCCCCACGCGATCGAGAGCGCGCGCGACATCGACTCGGTCGCCTGTCGCCAAACCACTGACGCTTCGCACTACGTCCCCCGGCTCGATGCCCGCGCGCTCTCCGGGTCCCCCAGGCGCAACCTCAAGCGCCCGGGGACCGCCCGCGGCGTCGGTCCACCGCACGCCGTCGTCGGGCAAAGCAAACGTTTGCCGCTGGTGGTAGTTCACCACGGCCGCCCCCACCAACGCGATCGAGGCTACCACCAGCAGTTGGGTAAGAATCCGGGTTGTAAGCCCTGATTTCATCTTCGTTTGCCGCCGGACGGGCGAGCGCGGACACGCTACGCGCACGGGCGGTCTCTATCTTGCTAGCACGCTGCTTGCCAAACGGGGCGCGGGATCGTTCGTGCAAGTCATTTTGAAACAATCACTTACGGAAACGTTCTTGGTGGACGTTTGGCCGAAATCCGTATACTGGAATAATCCGGCGGTTGGATATGTGGATTCTCGTAGAACCACCCTATTGATTGACGTGCGAAGGTTCGTGAAGGTAGGCCGGCAGCAGGGGGCGTCTAGGTCCCGAAATTGCAGGTATTCTGCTAAGCTGGCGTATGTCTTCTTCCTAGCATCAGCGTACATAATTTACTTGACGGGTTCCCGTACGAGGGCCTAGAATCGAAACTGGAATAGAGCCGCGCAGGGACTCGACCGTTTTGTCAAAGGGGCACAGGCATATGGGCCGCAAGTTATTCTCTCTGCTTGTTTTGCTTTCCTTCGCTGTCTTCCCGCCAGGCAACTTGACGCAGGCCGCCGACGGGGATGAGCCGCCTCGCAAGCTCACTCGGAAGCAAGAGAAGAAACGGCTCAAGAGATTAGAGAAGGAACTCGAGGGTCCGTTCCGCCGCTGGCTGAAGAATGATGTGCGCTACATCATCACCGGCGATGAGCGAAAAGCCTTCCTGAGAATGAGCACCGCCGAAGAGCGGGAGAACTTCATCGAGCAGTTTTGGATGCGCCGCGACCCCACCCCCGACAGCATCGAGAACGAATATAAGGAAGAGCACTACCGGCGCATCGCTTACGCGAACGATCGGTTTGCGTCGGGCATCCCCGGCTGGAGGACGGACCGCGGACGCATTTATATCGCCCATGGTCCACCCGATGAGATCGAGTCTCGTCCGTCGGGCGGGATGTACCAGAGGCCTTACGAGGAGGGCGGTGGAACGACCTCGACTTTCCCGTTTGAAACTTGGCGTTATCGCTGGCTCGAGGGCGTCGGCCAGAACGTTATGTTGGAATTCGTCGACCCCACGATGACAGGCGAGTACCGTCTGACGATGGATCCTTCCGAGAAAGACGCTTTGCTGCACGTTCCCGGCGCGGGGCTCACGATGGCAGAGCAAATGGGTTTGTCATCGAAATCGGACCGCTTTACTCGCTCCGACGGAACCCGCATGGGCATGCCGATGGGCGGTGTTCAAGGTCGACGCTATAACCAGTTTGAGCGCCTGCAATTGCACGCCGACATCTTTAAACCACCGCCGGTGAAGTTCAAGGATCTTGAAGCGGTGGTTGATTCGCGCATCGAATACAACACGTTGCCCTTCATGGTGGAGATCCACTATGTGCGCGTGACCAATAGCTCGATTCTGACCGGCGTCACGGTGCAGCTTCAGAACAGGGACCTTGTTTTCGAAGACGACGAGGGCGTCCAGAGAGCCGTCGTGAACATCTTCGGGCGCGTGACGACGATGACGCGCCGTGTGGCGACGCATTTTGAAGACACGGTGACGATCGACACCACCGAGGCGCAGTTGCAGAAAGAACTTGACCGCGTTGCGATCTATCAAAAAGGGGTGCCGCTGGCGCCGGGCTCGTATCGTCTCGAGCTGGTCGTCAAGGATATCGTCGGCGAGACGATGGGTACTTACCGCGTGGCCCTGCGTGTGCCTGCGTTCGAGGAAGAGAAATTGACGATGAGCTCGCTGATATTGGCTGACCGTATTGAACGAGTGCCAACCCGTTCGCTGGGTACCGGGCAGTTCGTGATCGGCAGTTCGAAGGTACGTCCCCGGATCGGCGAGGAGTTCAAGCGCACCGAGAAGATGGGCATCTATATGCAGGTCTACAACCTCGGTGAAAACGAGGAGACGAGTCTTCCGGAAGGATCGGTGAGTTATCAGATCGCGAAGCTCGACAACCCGGATGATTTGTTGCTGGACTTCACGGAAGGATTTGAGCAGATCCGTGGGATCTCGGCGCGGCAGACCGTAATCGAAAAGCTGTTGCCGTTGCGCAATCTGGAGCCGGGCGAGTACCGCCTCAGTCTCAAGGTGACCGACACGATCAAGAATGAAACCTTAGTCCCGACCGCGACGTTTAAGGTCAAAGGGGACTAGACTGTCTAATGGGAACCGCCAGGGCCGGCGGCTGATTGAGAACGAAGTGATGTTCGCGAACCGTCAAAGCCGCCGTCGCATTGCGAACGGGTTGGCTTTGGTTGCCGTTCTGACGGTGTTGTTGCCCGCCGCGAGGGCCGAAATCGCCGGTTCGATGGCCGGTTTGGTCCACGACGCGCGGGGGACCCCTCAGATCGGCGCCACCGTGGCGCTGTTGACTCCGGAAGGCCGGATCATCAAACGGGTTTTTACCGACTACCGCGGCGTCTTTCAGATTCCCCGCCTTTTCCCGGGTCGCTATTCAATCCGCGTCACTCTCGACCGTTTCCTGCCGCTCCTTAAAGAGAAGATCCAGGTGAGATCGGGCCGTAAGACGGTTCTGGACGTCAATCTGCGCTCGCTTTTCGCCAGCCTGCAGCTTTCTTTCCCGGGCTCGGGTGAAGTGCGTGACATGAGCGACGATTGGAAATGGGTGTTGCGCACTGCGACTTCGACACGACCGGTGCTGCGTTACCTTCCAGACGAAAGACAAGAAACTCGCTCGGTGATGCGCAAAGTGAGCGGCAGTTTCGCCGATACCCACGGCTACGCCGAAGTCAGTGCGGGCGGTGGTGCGCGGCAATCGGCGCTGGCGAATGAAACGGACCTGGGCACGGCTTTTGCCGTGGCGACGTCGCTGATGGGCAACAACAACGTTTTGGTGAGCGGCAACCTGGGATACGGGTCGACGACCGGGACGCCGGCCGCGGCCTTTCGGACGACCTACAGCCGCCAGGTCGGTTCGACCGCGCCGGAAGTTTCCGTAACCGTGAGGCAGCTTCAGGTTCCGGTGATGGCCGGGCAGGCATTGTTCGGGCCGCAAGACCAGACTCGTCCGTGGCTGCAGACGGTCAGCCTGGGATTCAACGACAAGGTGAAGCTGGGTGACCTGGGGCTCTTCGAGTACGGCTTCCTTTATGAATCGGTCACGTTTCTGAATCGGCTGAATTTTGTGAGTCCTTGGGGCAGGCTGGTCTACAGTCTCGGCAACGGCCGGGAAGTGCAACTGCGTTATGCCTCGGGGGTGCCGCGGCCGCATGACTCGGTGACGGGCGACGAAACGCTGCGGCGGCAGGTTTCGAGTCTTGGCCTGTTCCCGAGAATGGCGTTGCGTGGCGGCAGGCCCACGGTGCAGCGTACCGAGCATTTCGAGGTTGCCTATCGCGAAAAGGTCGGCGACTCGGGAATGATTGAAGCGGCTGTCTATCGGGACTCATTGTCGGATGCGGCAATTTCAGCTTACGTTCCGGCCGGGTACTTTACCGACGGAAATGTCTTGCCTGATCTGTTCGGCAGCAGTTCGACGGTGAACGGAGGATTCCATCAGACGACCGGCTACCGCGTGTCGTATGCGCGCAAGCTGCGTGATCATTTGCAGGCGGCAGTGGGCTACGGGCTCAATGGTGCTCTGGCTCCTGATGAAGGGTTGATCCAGACGGCAAGGATCAGTGATTTGCGCAGCTCGCTGCGGATGCGGCGGGCGCACATGGTGATGGCTTCGGTTTCGTTCGAAGCGCCCCGGGCGGGTACCCACATCACTTCTTCTTACCAGTGGCTGAGTCGGAAAGCGGTGATTGCCTCCGACCTTTATAATGACTTCGCGGCGCGTTCCGATCCGGGATTGAACATCGTGATTCGACAGCCGATTCCGGTCGCTGGAGGGCTGCCGGGAAAATTCGAGGCGACGGCTGATTTCCGCAACCTGCTCAAGGCGGGCTATGTGCCGATACCGACGTTGGACGGCCGGCAAATGTACTTACTGCAAGCGATTCGCAGTTACCGCGGCGCGCTGAGTTTCATCTTCTGACCCCTGACCGTTTTCGCGACTTCGTTTGAGATAGAGGCTAAAAGCGCCCCATGAAGGCGATTGTTACTTTCTTACTCCCTTTGTTTCTCTGGACTCTTTTCCCGGCTGACGGGCAGGCGAAGAAGGAACGGACCAACCTGCGCGTGATTGTGCAGGATGCCGAGGGCGCTCCGGTTCCGCGCGCGAGCGTGGTCGTACGAACCCTCAAGGGGAAGAGGCTCAGGAAGATCGGCCGCAGTTTCGAATTGAGGACGAGCCAGCAAGGAACGGCGCCGCTCCCTCCGATCAAGCAGGGACATGTGCTGATTCAGGTGATCGCCGAGGGCTACCAGACCTACGGGGAGCGGCTGGAACTCAGCGAGATCGACCAAGACTACACGGTTACTCTGGAGTTGCCGCAAGAGCAACATTCGGTCCACACGGGAAAGAAAGAGAAGAACTAGAGCGGGGCTGAGCTTCCGGGGCCCTGTTTGACGAGAGTAGATTCCGTATGCGTCTTTTCGTCGCACTCGAACTAAATTCCAAGGTTGTCGTGGCACTGACGGAGTTGATTCGTCGGCTGCAGCCCCACGCCCATCTGCGCTGGATGCATCCGGAGAACATGCACGTCACCTTGAAGTACATCGGGGAGTGGTCCCCGAAGCGCTTGGATGAGGTCGTCAGCCAACTGAGTGAAGTTCGATTGCCGGCGACCGAGCCGGTCTTGAATGTGCCGCTGGCCGGGCTGGGATTTTTCCCGAACGCCCATCGGCCGCGGGTCTTCTGGGCGGGCGCCGAAAACACCCGCGCGCTACGCCAACTGGCGAGCAGCGTTGACTCCGCCCTGCGGTCGCTCGGCATTGCTCCTGAAGTTCGACCCTACCATCCCCATCTGACCCTGGCGCGTGTAAGGGAAGACATCGTGGTGGACGATCTTTACCGGGCGATCGAGGATTTGCCGAGCCGCGAGTTCGGTATTATCTCACCGGATCAGTTCGTGTTGTTTGAGAGCACGGTGACGGAGGCGGGGCTGGTCTATCGTAAGATCGCGGAGTTTCCGTTCCTGGCTCAGGTGGGCGAGAGTCCGTCTTATTCGACGCCGCAGCGGTCTTTCTACGCCACGCGGTAACGGCCCGTCGGTGGGCATCGGTTTCCTTCCTCATTCCGACAGGGGTTAAAAGCCGCAGGTCTCTTCGCGCCCTGCGCTACGCCGGCCGCCGGGTGGTGCGCCCGCGGGGTGCGAACTGCACAGCGAGGGCGGGTGGAAGTGACTATTTTCCGGGGGGCTCGCTTGCCAGCTGCACGAGCGTAGCTAAGACGGTGGTCCTCTGCTCGGGGGTCACGGTCAGGAAGCGACGGCTTCCGTCTTCGGAGGGCGTAAAGCGCGTGTAGCCCTCGGAGTCGACCACGATCGCGCCAGGTTTCGAGAGCCCGAAGTAAGCTCGGTCAGGACGCACGGCGTAGAGCACTGAGGTCAAGTCCCATGTGGGGCGGTCGTAGGGCATCGCCTTATAGTGCCGGTAAGCTTCGGCAACAGGGTGACGCTCCACATAGCGAAAGTCCTTGTCGATGCTGACCGCCGGGTAGAGGATGGTCGAACCGATCTCCCAGCCGCTCGCGACGATCGGCGTGGGCCATTCGGCGAAGACCTTGGCGGCGGCACATAGATCGAGTCGCACATTGTATTCAGCGAGTTCGGGAGGGAAATCCCCCGGCCATGATGGAGAGGAGCCTGACCTTGCCGGCAACCAAGTCGCGGCCGCTGAGCGGGCTTGCATCGTCGGAGCCGGATTCCAGCAGCCGTGCAAGATTCGTGCTGAATCCGACTTGGACCACGACGACCGAACCGTCCTTCTGCGCGGCCAACAGTTTCCTCAAAAGCCAAACCGCTTCCGGGGCGGCTTTGCCACTCAACAGGTCGCGCGGAAAAACGAATGACCCCTCGGAATGCCTGGCCTCGGCGACGGGCCGAATAAACGGACCGTCTTCCGGCGTCTTCCCCTCACGCACAACCCCGATCGGGATATCTCCGCGTCCGTAAAACGTATTAACGGCATCGATGAAGGGGGCGGCAAAGGCGTTGTCCTTGGTGAGGGTTACGCCGATGAGCTTGCACTCGCCGCGACTTTCGAGGGAATGGATCACGGCGAGCGCGAGGGCGTCGTCAATGTCATTGCCCATGTCGGTGTCAAAGATCAGTGGGATGGGGGCGGCTGAGGCGGTGAAGGTCGCAATCAACAGAGCCAAAAACGGCAGGATTTCTTTCATAACGGGCCTTTCGAGGGATCGAGATCAGAGGCGACTTTCTTGAGGATAACGCGGATTTCGCGTCGCCGGTCGTGACGCGTACAGATCCCGGCGCTGAGTTTCGTTGTTTGCGGGCGATCAAGCAGCCTGCCCTACGTCGGGCCCGAGGCCCAACGCGGCGCGGCTGGAGCCGTGCGTCATGTCGGAGGTTTGGTACGCTGGAGTGCGTCGCCGGCCGGCGTCTTCGAAAAACCGACGTTATGACTGAAACCCGCAGCCTTGAGGCAAAGACCGCTGTTGTGACCGGGGCGGCCCAGGGCTTGGGAAGGGAGATAGCCCGTCAGCTTGCTACCGAGGGGGCCCACGTCCTGCTTGCCGATTTGCAGCTCGGCAAGGCCCAAGTTGCGGCGGACGAGTTTACCGCTGAGAGTCTTACCGCCGAAGCGCGCCGGTTGGATGTGACCGAGAGCGGGAAAGTCGATGAACTGTTCAAGTCGATCGTTAGTGACCGTGGAAGGATCGACATCCTCGTCAACAGTGCGGGTTTGGGCCAGGATGTTTGCCACACCGTCGAGTTGAGCGATGACGACTGGGGCCGTGTTATCGACGTCAACCTAACGGGGACTTTCTACACCTGCCGGGCGGCGGGCCGCGTCATGCGGGAGCAAGAATCGGGCGTGATCGTCAACCTGGCGTCGATCAATGGGCAAAGCCCGGCCGCGCTGGTGGCGGCCTACAACGCTTCCAAGGCCGCCGTGATCAGCCTCACCAAGACGCTGGCTCTCGAGCTGGCCCCCTACAACGTGCGGGTCAATGCCGTCAGTCCCGGGCCGGTCTATACCGATTTCAACAAGAGGGTGATGGCGCAGAGGGCAACCGGACTGGGTGTCAGCGAGGAGGAAATGATCGAGCGCGTTCGCAAGGCTGTTCCGCTCGGGCGGTGGGGCGAGCCCGCGGACATTGCCGGCGCGGTTGCGTTCCTTTGCAGCCCGCGGGCTTCATGGATCACGGGCGAGGTTCTGACGGTCAGCGGGGGCTTGACCGGGGTTTCGGCGGCGCCGGCAAAGCAGAAGCGGGGGTAGGGATGTGCCGGACCCTCGTGTTTTCTGGATTGGCGCGTCCAGCGCTTGGAACGCCCCGCGATGTTGGGGCCTTCTTGGGATTGTTCTTTTGCTAAGGCCGATCCGGCTTTTCGCCCGGTCGCAGGAGCGTTGGGCGCTTGCGTTTCTTCTTTTCGTCTTCCGCGCGGATCTCTTCCATTTCCTCTTTCAATTCGGGAACCATCGAGGCTTCCCGTTTGGCGACATCGCGGGCGTCAGCCTCGCGGATCTCAGCTTTTCTAGCGCCCAAATCTCCCTCAGCCAGCTCGATGCCGTCTCTTGTTATGTCGATAGCGTCTTCGAGGACGAACTGATATCGAAAGTGGTCCTTCGCCGGGTCGTCCGCGATCTTCTCAAGCGCGGCGAGAAATGCCTGCTGTCGGGTTAGGAGCGGTTCGATCGTGGGTTGGATGTCGAATTCCCTGTCGAGGGCATCATCGATCACGGTGTCGACCGCCTCTACGATATGCCCGTACTCTTTCAAGGTTCGATGGATGATCTTGGAACGTCCCGGTTTTTCCTCGGCAAGCCGCAGTCGAATCAGCTCGATCCGCAGCTTGGCGAATTCGAGGTAGCGGAGGATACGGAGATTCGGGTCCTGCGCTTCGCGAATGGCATCGATTTCATGATCGGTGAGGAATTCCCGCCGCGCGCCGATGTATTCCTGGGCGGTGAGAGCCGAGGAAACGGCAACCAACCCCAAGGCCGCCCAAAGCTTATGCGTCATCTCACCCCACTCATTTCTTTTTGGGCTTCGTCATGATGGCCCGCAAGAGCTGATCGTTGATTTCGGAGACCCGCTCTCGCACCGGATCGACCGCGCCCCGTTCATCAATCAGGAGGTTTCGGGACAAATCGTCCAATTGATTGAGCAGGCGGCGGGTTTGAATTTCCGCGCGTTTGAAGTGTTTCGGGCGTCGGCGGGCGGGTTTGCCGGTCGCCATGAGTGCTTCGTGGGCCAGTTCCACGGCTTCCTGAATTTCCGCCAAGATTTGTTTGCCGCCTTCGGGGTCGTCTTGCTGATAAGCCGCCAGGACGCGATCCACCCGGGCGCGAGAAAACTCCAACGCTCGCCGGGCCTTCCTTTCAAGGTCCGGTTCCGCCTTCACGGCCTCGAGCTCGGACGACCCCGGCGCGCCGGCCGTCGCGGCCGCGAGGGCGACGAGAAGTCCAATAATTGCCGTTCGCGGTCGAATCATCGCCTGCGTTTGAGGAACCTTTCGATAACCTTGGCCCTTTCCCGCGCCTTCCATTCTTCCGCTTCCAATCCGGGCTTCATTGCAAGGAACCGGCGGTAGCTCCCGAGGGCTTCTTTGCGCATTTCGAGCTTGTCCTCGATGATCGCACGTAGGTAGATTTGCGCCGGCTTGGGTGGGCCGGCCCGCGCCGATCGCGTAAGCGCCTCGAGTGCGCCGGGCAGGTCTTCATTCTTATACATCGCGAATGCCAGGCCGTTCCAAGCGTCGACCAGATCCGGTTTTCGTTCGAGCAAGGCCAGGTAGTTACGCGCGGCGTCGGAGAACTTCTCGTTGTGGAGCAGGACATTGGCGTAGCGAAGCCGTAGGCCGGGATCCGCGTTCTCGGCCGCGGCCGCCTCCCGCAACTGCGGCAGCGCCTTGGCGTTCTCGCCGATGTTCAAATATGCTTCGGCGAGGGCGGCGCGATTGGCGGCGGTCGGGTCGCGCTCGACCGCGTGTTCGAAGAACTTCGCCGCCTCCCGATACCGTTTCAGCTCGAGCAACAGCAACCCCACTCGCTCGCGCACGGCGACAGCTTCAGGATCGACCTCGAGATAGCCGCGGTAAAGAGCCAGCGCTTTCTCCGGGTCACCGTTGAATTCGAGGTGCTCGGCGAGTTCGAGCTTCATGGATTGAAGCTCGGGGTCGAGCTCGGCGGCACGATCGTAGTGCGGGGCGGCCTCCGTCGCACGGCCTGATCGCAGCAGCGCCTGTCCCAGGCCCAGGTGCGCATCAGCGGACCGCGGGTCGATGGCGACCGCTTTTTCATACGCGACCGCGGCGTTCTCCGTCTCACCGGTCTCGAGCAAGGCGAGGGCGTGGTACAGCGCCGGGGCGAACGCGTCGGGTCGGGCTTCGCTTACCACCCGGAAGTGGGGAGCCGCCTCGGCGACATCGCCCCGTTCCATCAGCATGAGCCCGAGATTCATGTGGGCCTCGGTTAGCTCGGGCTTGAGCTCGACGACTTTTCGATAATGATCGACAGCCTTGTCGCTCTGTTGGAGTTGACTGTAGCAATAGGCCAGGTTGAATTGGACCTCGACGTTCTCCGGGGTCTCGGCCACAACCTTTTCGAGCAGAGGAGCGGCCGCCGCCCAGTCCTCTTCGTCAAGCGCTTTGACCGCCTGTTCCAGATCGTTCCCGCTGGCCGGAACGACCAGTAAAACAAGGGCGGTAAACACCCGCAACATGATGTCATTTTAGCAGCGGGTCCAAGGATTTCCGTTAGGAATCCGACGTCACGGTCTCGATCCCCTCCCGCGGGTCCCCGACAAAGATGGTGAGAGTGCCGCGAGTGTCGACGCGTTCGCGATGTCACTGGAGGACGTTGCCGGGGGCCGGCACTTGGTTTCTCGATACGGCGCCCGGCGGTTCCTGTTACGTGGTTGCGCCTTCGCTTTCGGTTGTTAGGACGGCTTGGATCGGGGGGAGGTTAAAGCTGCCGGCGACATAGGGCGTGAACAGACGTACCGGATAATTCCCTATCGTTACCACGACTCGCGAGGTCTGGTTGTCGATGTCGTCGGAGACGACGGTCACCATCGACGTACTCAAGCCCAGGATTGAACTGCTGCCCCCGGCGGCGCTTCCGTACACGACAACATTCTTGATCTTTTCTTCGTCATAGGTGTTGACGATGGCGTAGCGCGCGCCGGCGTGCGCCCGCTGAACCAATCCTTGGTACGTGAACAGCACCGTGCCGATGTCGACGATGCCGATGAGGACGAACAGGAGCAACGAGAGCGTAAGGGCTGTTTCAAGCATCGTTACGCCGCGGCGGTTTTGAGAGCGGGGAATCGGCACGATGGCCTCCTTCATCCGGGACGGCAACCAACGCCGTTGGAGCGCGTCCGCTTCGCACTTCTTATCGGCCCGAAAAAACCGGAGTTGCGGACCGCCCGACGATTTTCGGCGGCGCACTCGGCGATTCGGCCGGCAAAGCCGGCACGCACGCGAGGAAACTGTTGCACCGCAGCCCTGGTTCGACTAACCTAACAGGTGCCGGGATGGTCAAGATGGAAATCCCGGCTCAACGATGCCGTCCGCGTTTCCGTCGATCCGACGTTTCGCTTGCTCGGCTCGACGAAGAACTGGGATCGCGGCGGGGCGCTCACCTCGCGTCTACAAAGCTTCGAGGCTGGGCTGCCGGCCGGCGAGGGCATGGGCGTAGAGTTGAGGAGCGCAAGATCCCAATTGAAAATTCCGCATAAAAGGAGATAGCGATGGCACAGTACTCTAGTGGAGACTTTGGGGATTTTAGAATTCCACCAGGGCTGGGTAAGAAGATCGCGGCTATCGGGGTCTTGATTGCCTGCCTCATTGTGGTAGCGGGAAGCACCGGGATAGTCGGCGCGGGACAACGAGGCGTCTTGCTGCGTTTTGGAGCTTTGACCGAGGAGATCAAAGATGAAGGTCTCTATTTCAAGGTCCCTTTCGCCGAGGAGATAGTTCTGATGTCAACCCAGCTTCAGAAATACACGGCTGGCGTGTCGGCTCTTAGCAAGGACTTGCAACAGGTGACCACGGAAGTCACCTTGAACTACCAGTTGGATGCCGAAAGAGTGGGGACAATTTATCAAGAAATGCGGCAGGATTATGAAAACCGGGTCATTCAGCCGTACATCCAGGAAGCGGTCAAATCTACCACGGCCGATTTCGACGCCGAGCAGTTGATCACACAAAGGCCACAGGTGAAAGATGAACTTCAAAATTTGATGGCGGAAAGGTTACGTGACCCTGGTATCCTAGTTATCCAAGTCTCCATCACGGACTTTCAGTTCTCGCAAACCTTCCAGGAGTCCATCGAGGCAAAGGTGAAAGCGGTCCAACAGGCTCTGGAGGCGGAGAACGCCTTGAAACGGGTGGAGTTTGAAGCGCAACAGGCAGTCACCAGAGCCGAAGCTGAAGCCAAGGGACTGGAGCTCCAAAGAGCACAGATAACGTCGGATTTACTGGAGTTGCGGCGAATTGAGGTTCAGGGACGCGCTATAGAGAAATGGAATGGGGTGATGCCCACAGTGGTCACCAGCGGGGGACCAGTGCCCATATTGGACATCTTTGGCGGACGGCAGTAAAGAGGCCTCGGGGCGTGTCCGGCGGCTCGCCGGGCATTTTCAGGAGGATCAATAGACATGGGGCGACCGGTAACTCTATTCACGGGGCAGTGGGCGGATTTGCCCTTGGAAGTGCTCGCCGAAAAAGCCGCCGGATTCGGGTATGACGGGCTGGAATTGGCTTGTTGGGGCGACCATATGGACGTCTTCAAGGCCGCTGAAGATCCGGCCTACTGCGAGCAACAAAAGGCGATTCTCGAAAAGCACAACTTGCAGCTTTTCGCCATCTCGAACCACCTTGCCGGGCAGTTGGTTTGCGATTTAAACAATGACGGGCGTTCGGATATCTTCGCACCGCCCGAGTTAGCCGGCGACGCCGAGGGGCAACGCGCCTGGGCGATCGAGGCTATGAAGAATACCGCGCGGGCGGCGAAAAACCTGGGCCTCAAGGTAGCGAATGGTTTTACCGGGTCGTCGATCTGGCACCTGCTCTACAGTTTTCCTCCGGTGTCGGATGAAATGATCGACGCCGGCTTCCAAGACTTCGCGGACAAATGGAACCCCATTCTCGACGTGTTTGACGAATGCGGCGTGCGCTTCGGCCTCGAGGTTCACCCCACCGAGATCGCCTTCGACATCGTCACCGCGCAGCGGGCGATTGACGCGATCGGCGGGCGCGAGGCGTTCGGCTTCAACTTCGACCCCAGCCACCTGCACTGGCAGATGGTCGACCCGGTTCGTTTCCTGCAAGAGTTCAACGACCGCATTTATCACGTTCACATGAAGGATTCGGCGCGGCAGTTGGACGGGCGCACCGGCATTTTGGGGTCGCATTTGAACTTCGGGCACCCGGATCGCGGTTGGGATTTCCGCTCGCTGGGACACGGCGGCGTCGATTTCGAGGAGATCATCCGAACGCTCAATCACATCGGCTACACGGGGCCGCTGTCGATCGAGTGGGAAGACAGCGGCATGGAACGAGAGCGCGGCGCCACGGAAGCGTGCGCGTTCACCAAGCGCGTCGACTTCGCGCCGTCGAATCTGGCGTTTGACGCGGCGTTTGGAGAGTGATGGTTATCAAGTTACTGTCGCGGTCAAGGAAAACGTTATGAGCAAGCTGGCGCTTATAGCCGAGTTCGTTCTCTTTCTCAAGGAGAACAAGAAGCTCTGGTTGCTGCCGATTGTGATCACCCTCCTACTGCTCGGAGCCCTGCTGGTCTTCGCGCAGAGTTCGGCGCTGGCGCCCTTCATTTACACGGTCTTTTGATCAGGCCCGAGATAGGACCGTTCGCTTTACGTCGCGCGGACATGGTGTGCAACGCCGCTCGGCGTCACCCTTCGAGTCCCGTTCTTTTGCCAGGGTTGCCGCGTCTGCCGCCGGACTTCCTATCAGGGTCAACTTCCAGAGAGATCGTCTCGTCTAATGACAGCCCATCTCGTCGTCGGCGCAGCAGAAACGCTCCAGGTATGCGTTGAACAGAGGCGAGCGCGGAATCGGTCGGGCTATAATCTTGAGACATGTGGACCGCGCGGTTGCGCGTGGCCGTGAAGAATCGGCTCTCATGACGTTGGGGAAAGTAGGATCGATGGCGGACGCTAAACAGGTCGAGTTGCTCACACAGGACGTGGATGCCTGGAACCGTTGGCGCGAGGAGAATCCGCAGCTTCATCCCGATCTTTCGGGCGCCAACCTGCGCGACACGGATCTTAGAGTCGCCGACTTGGTCGCGGCCGACTTATCCGGCGCGCAACTCATCATGGCGAATCTCAGCGGCGCCGATCTTCGCGAAGCCGATCTGAGCGGCGCCAATCTGGTTGGAGCCCGGCTGGTGGGCGTCGACATCGAGGACGCCGACTTGAGCGCGGCGGATCTTCGAACGGCGGAAGACCTGACGCAGGAGCAACTCGAAGAAACGCGGGGGAGCGAAAAGACGATTTTGCCCGAAGGCTTGCGTCACCCAAGGCGCTGGGGCGGGTGACCGGCTTCTCTTGCCGACAATAGCGGCGTTGGTTGGCGGGCTCCGGGGTTTGCGCCAGGGGGAGGCCCCGGGGGGCGACCGTTTTAGGATCATCACTTTCTTGCTTCCGGGCAGCGGCATCGGATACCGCTCAATTACTCTCGCGGCTCGGTTTGGTCACGATTTCTCTCGTCCCGGACCCGAAAATTGTACGATGGTCAGGTGGACGGCGCGTCCGTGCTCTTAAGGGGGATTGATGAATCGACGCTACTTTTTCGGGACTGCTTTGGCGGCAGCCGCACTGGGGTCGAGGACGGTGTCGGCAAACGACAAAGTCAACGTCGGTATGATCGGTGTCGGGGGCCGCGGTCGCGGATTGACCGGTCGCTTTGCGGACCTACCGGACGTCAATGTCACTTATCTATGCGACGTAGATCAGGCCTCCCTTGAACGCGCCACGAAGGTCCTGGGCGAACACCAGAAAGCGACCCCTAAGTTCGTCGGCGACATGCGTAGGATGCTCGACGACAAAGACGTGGACGCGATTGTCATCGCCACCCCTGACCATTGGCACGGCCCGGCGACGATTCTCGGCTGCGACGCCGGCAAGCATGTTTACGTGGAAAAGCCCGCTTCGCACAACGTCCGCGAAGGGCGGCTGATGATCGACGCCGCTCGACGCAATAAGCGCATTGTGCAGGTCGGGACACAGGCGCGCAGCCGGCCGTCGACTCACCGCGCGCTGGAGTACATTCGCTCGGGCCGGATCGGCAACGTCATCGGGGCCAAGGCTTGGGACGTTCAGCTTCGCGACAACATCGGACACAAACCCGACGGCCCGGTTCCGGCGGGCGTTGACTACGACACCTGGCTGGGGGTCGCGCCTTGGATTCCCTTCAACGAAAACCGCTTCCACTACAAGTGGCATTGGCACTGGCATTTCGGTACCGGCGACGCCGGCAATGACGGCGCACATCAGTTCGACACGGCACGGCAGGCTTTGGGCGTCGGCTACCCGACGAAGGTCAGCGGCACGGGCGGCAAATTCTTCTTTGACGACGATCAGCAGACGCCCGACACGATGAACGTGACGTTTGAATACGACAACGGTATGTTCCTGAACTGGGACCTGCGGATCTGGGCGCCCTACGGCATTGCCGGTCTCGAGAACGGCGTGGCCGTCTACGGCTCGGAGGGCGTGGTGCACATCGGACCCTACAATGGCCGCTGGGGGTTCAAGACCTACGACAAGAAGGGCAACCTACTCGACCACGACGACGTCAACGACGATGACACGCATCAGCGCAATTTCGTTGATTCGATCAAGTCCGGCAAGCTGCCCAACGCCGACATCGGCATCGGCCATCTTTCGGGGCTGCACTGCCACTTGGCTAATATCGTGTCGCGGGCGGGAACGGGCTTCGAGTTTGACGCCGAGACGGAGACGATTCCCGGCACACCGGAAGCGAACGTTCATGTGAAGCGCCGCTACCGCACTCATTGGGCGACGCCCAAGGGCGTGTAGCGACCGGCACTCTTGCCGGTCTGCGGGGCGAGACACCCGTTCGTTCGGGGAATCGGAACCTAAGACCACAACCTATAACACTAGGGCACCGCCATGCTTTTCCGCGCAATCGCCCGCCTGCTCCCACTTGTTCTCGCGACTGCGATCGTCGTACCCGCCGATACGGATTTCACCGAACGACTCAAGATCGGAGGCGAGTGGTGCTTCATTAAATCGCCCGAGACGAACGCCCGCCCGGGGGAAGCCGTCATCCTGATCCACGGCAACGGCGAGCTCGTCGTCGAATGGTCTTCGTCCTGGGAACAAGCCGAGGGCAAGAAACACTTGATGACGACGTTGCTCGACGCCGGATACTTGCTCGCGCAGTCCAATCACGCCGCCATCCCGGGTAACGGGATGTGGGGCAACGAGGACACCCAGGAATCGATTCTCGAATTGATGGACTTCCTCGCCGCCAACCACGCGGTGACTACGTTTCATGCCGTGGCGGTTTCAGCCGGCAACGTGACTTTGTTGAACTTGATCCTTGAGCGGCGGGCGGATTTCGAGAGCGTGGTGTTGGTCGTGCCGGTGTTGTCATTGGAAAGCATGTATCGCTGTCCGGCTGGGGTGAATCGCGTGGCGGGGATTTCCACCGCGTTTGCTTTTCAGCCGGCCGGTGAATGCCCCGGTGACCCACGCAATGACATGGCTTTCCGGCGCTCGACGGAGGGGTGGGATCCTCTGCGCCGGCTCCGAGCCAATGGCGCCGATCGACGACGCGAAGCGCTTTCCGGGGTGCGCTGGGCGACGCTTTACCACGAAGGCGATCCCAAGGTCATCCCCGCCGAGAACATTCTTCCTCTTGGAGAATTTCTCGAAGAGGCCGGGCTACCGCTGCTGAAGGTCGCCTCACCGCTCGAAACCCACAGCCCGGGGCCGCTTTTCTCCGAGCACGCCGGGCGGCTCATCGAATTCTTTGAAAACGATACGAACGACGTGCGGTAAGGGGTCGGCATTCCGTCGAAAACGGTGGTTCTTGTGTGCTTGGAGTTGGGCTGGAGGGCTTTCGAGTCCTGGGCGGGACCGGCTAGCGAGCCGGTCACTACTATTGACTAGGACCGGCAAGAGTGGCGGTCGCTACCTTGATAACCGGCGATCTTGTGGCCCGAGAAGCCGGGTACTATGATGTACGTAGCGGCGGAAGGACTCTTCGTTGAGCTACCGCGGACGAATGGATCATGGCTGCTGATCGGTACGTTTCTTTCGTGGTCGTATGGGTGGTTGCGGCATCCGTTATGCCGCTTCCCGCGCAGACGGACGCGGACGGGATCGAGTTTTTCGAGCGGAAGATTCGACCCGTGCTGGCGGAAAAATGCTATGTCTGCCACGGACCCGACAATGACCCTATGGGCGGGTTGCGGCTTGACTCCAAGGCGGCACTGCTGAAAGGAGGCAGTCGTGGCACCGCTCTGGTTCAGGGCGATCCGGACGCAAGCCTGTTGATCCGCGCGATTCGCTACACCAATCCCGACTTGCTGATGCCCCCCACGGGTAAGCTGAGCGCGGAGGAAATCGAGGACTTCGAGGCTTGGGTTCGTATGGGCTCGCCGGATCCCCGAACCGAGGAGGCCGAGCCGATCTCGCCGCAAGAAAGTATTGACCTCACCGAGGGTCGGAAGTTTTGGGCTTTCCGTCCGCTTGTCCGCGATCCCCTGCCGGCCGCGCGGGCCAAAGCGACTAACGGGGATTGGGCGACGTCACCGATAGACTACTTTGTCCTGGCCAAACTCGAAGAGAACGGCTTGAAGCCTGCCGCTCCCGCTGATAGGCGAACCCTGCTGCGTCGCGTGACGTTCGATCTGATCGGGCTGCCGCCGGCGCCCGCGGAAATCAATGCCTTTCTTGCCGACAGTTCGCCCAACGCGTTAGAAAGAGTCGTCGAGCGACTGCTTGCATCACCTCACTACGGCGAGCGCTGGGGACGCCACTGGCTTGACCTGGTTCGCTACGCCGAGACGAACGGCCACGAGTACGACAACGACAAGCTCGATGCCTGGCGCTACCGCGACTACGTCATCCGTGCCTTGAACGACGATGTTCCCTACGACCGTTTCGTCAAAGAACATATCGCGGGAGATCTGCTCGCCACCCGGCGTGTCCGCGACGACAAGGTTCATTGGGAATCGCCTCTTGGGACCGGCTTCTATTGGTTCGGCGAAGTGCTCAATTCTCCGACCGATTCGGTCAAATCCAAAGCCGATACGGTCGACAATCAGATTGACGTTCTCAGCAAGGCTTTTCTTGGGCTGACGGTCGCTTGTGCACGCTGTCACGATCACAAGTTCGACCCCATTCCGACGGCCGATTACTATTCGCTGGCGGGGATTTTGCATAGCACCGCGATCCGCGACGCCTCGATCGATTCCGCGGAGCGAAGCGAGGAAATCAGCGCCCTGCGCCGCGAGATCGGCGAGATCAACGGTGACATCCGAGCGCTTGTCGACCACGCGGCGCCGACGTCGGTGGAGACCTGGACAAGCTACCTAAGGGCCGCAGTGGAGTTGGCGGCGGTGGATGAGGAGGAATTCGACTGCCTCTTCGACGAAACAGCCGCCCGGGGCGGACTCGACCGCAGCACGTTGAAAGCTTGGTTGGTGCTGCTGCGGCAAGCACGCACCGAACCGGATCATCCGCTCTATCCCTTGGCGAAACTTGCTCATCCGGTTGAAACCCCCGCCGAGGGCGAGGACGAGCCGACGCCGTCGTTTACCGAGAGGTTGGACGAAGTGCGCGGCAAGTTGGCGGAAATCAAGGAACAAGCACGTCCGGACCATCGCAAGGACAATGCTCGCGGCGACGTCGTCTACGAAGATTTCAACCGAAACGACTTTGACGGTTGGACGATCGAGGGCCGTGCCTTTGGGGAAATGCCGACAAAGCAGATTCCGGCCAATCAGCGGTTGGCGGGCTTCGCGGGCGAGACGATCGCCAACTCGTTCGGTTCGGGTTCGGACAGGTTCATGGGCAGCCTGACGACCGGCAAGTTTCGCATGCCGAAGATGTACGTGCATATTCGCATGGCCGGCACGCCCGACTCGAAACCGTTTCCGGTCAATCCGGACATTCGGGTCACGATAGATGCCGACGGTCACAAGACACAACTCTATGCGCTGAGCCGGCCCAATGTGTGGCAGTGGGTCACGCGCAGAATGACGAAGGAAATCGGTCGAACCTGCTATATCGAAATCGTCGACCGCGGCGCCGCGGGCTACATTGCGGTCGACAAGATCGTCTTCTCCGATTCGGCCGATCCTCCTTGGTCGGCGCCGGACGAGCGTGTACAGTCGCTGGTTGCCGATAAGAAGATCGCTTCTCTCACGGATTTGATCGACGGTTATCTGGCGCTATACCGTCATCTTGGCGAAGGCTCCCGCCCCGACGACGCGCGACTTGTGGCCGCTCTACGTTCGCCTCGCGCAGCGGAGGACTATGCCGCGCCGGGGCTCTCCGCCGAACAGCAAGGGAAGCTCGCCGAGCTTAGAAAGCGCCGCCGCGACCTCGAAGCGCGCATTCCCAAGTCGCTCTTCGGGATGGTGAGCAAAGACGAGAACCCACATAACATCGCCATCCACCAGCGCGGTAACCACAAGAATCTTGGAGACGAAGTTCCGCGACAGTTCTTGCAAGTCATCGCCGGAGAACATCAACAGCCGTATCGCCGGGGCAGCGGACGTCTACAGTTGGCCGAGGCGATGGTGAGCCCGGAGAACCCCTTGGCCGCGCGGGTGGTGGTGAATCGTCTGTGGAAGCATCATTTCGGATCAGGGATCGTCGCGACAACCGATAACTTCGGCAAGACCGGCAGGCGCCCGACCCACCCGGAACTGCTCGACTACTTGGCGGGACGGCTGATCGAAGGAGGCTGGTCGCTGAAGCAAGTGCACCGGCTGATTCTGCTCAGCAGCGCTTACCGGATGTCGAGCCGACCGAGCGAACGGTCATCCGAGATCGATCCGGAAAACAAGTGGCGGCAACACGCCCGAGTGAAGCGGCTCGAGGCCGAGGCTATCCGCGATGCCGTGCTGACGGTGTCCGGGTCCCTCGACAAAACCGTCGGCGGACCGGGCATCGCTCCGTATATCTCCGACTACCAGGACGGCCGCGGCAAACCCGGCGGCGGGCCGCTTGACGGGGCGGGTCGGCGGAGTATCTATTTGCAAGTGCGCCGCAACTTTATCGCGCCGATGTTTTTGGCGTTTGACTATCCCCCCCCGATTTCAACGATCGGGCGGCGGGGTGCGTCAACCGTTCCCTCACAAGCGCTTATGATGATGAACAACGAATTCATCGGCCGTGAAGCGGAAGCTTGGGCGAAGCGGCTGACGGAGGAGCGAACCGCCCGGCGACAGCGGATCGACGTGATGTTTCAAACGGCGTTCGGGCGTCCGCCCGACGAAGGTGAAGTGCATGACGCCGAAGCGTTCCTCGACGGCCAGAAAGCCGAATACACGAGCTTCGGCGACTACGACGCGCGCATTTGGGCCGACCTAGCGCATGTCTTGTTTAACTCGACGGAATTCATTTTCATAAGGTAGCGACAACAGCGAGCAGCACCGTGAGTTCTCAACTCTACACCCGACATTCGGATCGGTCGGCTTCTTCCCGCCGCGAGTTCCTGTGTCGCTCGGCGAACGGGTTCGGCGGACTGGCGCTGGCGGCGATGCTGGCGGAGAAAGCCGCGGCAGAGGACCGATCGGCGGACCCCATGATGCCTCGCGAGCCCCACTTCGAGGCAAAGGCCAAGTCCGTCATCTTTCTCTACATGGACGGTGGCCCCTCCCAGTTGGACACCTTCGATCCCAAGCCGCGGCTCGACAAAGAAAACGGCCGGCCGATCAAGATGGAGACGCCGACCACCGTCTTCAACATCAGCAATCTTGTCCTGGCCTCACCGTTCAAGTTTACCCGGCACGGCCAATCGGGGATTCCCGTCAGCGACCTATTCCCGCACGTCGCGACCTGCGTCGACGACATGGCGATCATTCGCTCAATGGTCGCTAACCACTCCGAGCACACCGCGGGCAACTATTTCATGCACAGCGGTTCGGGGTTTCAAGGACGACCGAGCATGGGTTCGTGGGTGACCTACGGACTGGGCAGCGAATGCGATAATCTGCCGGGCTTCGTGGTGATGGAATCGGGCTTGATTCCTCCCGGGGGGCTGGATCTTTTCGGCAGCGGCTTTTTGCCGGCGGCCTATCAAGGGACGCTGTTTCGGCGCGGCGAACACCCGATCGCTGATATCAAGCCGCGTGAAGAAAACCCGCAAGTGCAGCGCAACAAATTGGGTTTGCTCAGGCGGCTCAATCGCGGCGTCATCGACCGTTTCGGCGCGATCAGCGAACTCGAGGCCACGATTTCAAACTACGAGCTGGCGTATCGCATGCAAGCGGCGGTCCCCGACTTGATCGATCTCAACAGCGAGAGCGAAGCCACCCGAAAACTCTATGGGTTGGATGAGAAAGACACGGAGGACTTTGGCCGCCAGTGTCTGCTGGCTCGTCGTATGGTCGAGCGCGGCGTGCGCTTTCTGGAACTAGTCAATCCGCGACGCCGATCCGATCGATGGGACCAACATCGTAAATTGATCGAAGGGCACCGCCTCAATGCCATGGCTGTGGACAAGCCGATCGCGGCGCTCATCAAAGACCTCAAGGCCCGGGGACTGCTCGACTCGACGCTGATCGTTTGGGGCGGTGAGTTCGGCCGCACGCCGACCGCGCAATTCGACCCCGATATGGACATGGACACAGTCGGTCGAGATCACAACCCCTTCGGCTTCACGATGTGGATGGCCGGCGGCGGAATCAAGGGCGGGACGGTTTACGGCGCCACAGACGAGTACGGCTATTTCACGATCGAGAACAAGGTGCATGTCCACGATCTGCACGCGACGATGCTCCACCTGCTGGGTCTGGACCACACAAAGCTGACCTTCCACTTCAGTGGTCGGGAAATGCGGCTCACCGACGTTCACGGCAACGTGATTCACGATTTGCTGGTGTAAGGGCGGGCCGGGCTCACCGTTGTTGAGCCGCTTTTTGGCGTGCGATGGCGAGGTTACGGCGCGCGGTGGCATCTTCAGGGCGCGCATGGAGGACGCGTTCGAACGCTTCCACCGCCGCATGATACCGTCCATGCTGAAAGAGTTCCTGCCCGAAAAGCAGATTAACCTCCGGGCCTCCGCCCAACGTACCAGCCGTTTGAAAGCTTTGCCAGCCCTGTTGCTTTCGGCCCAGCCTGAGTTGAGCGACAGCCAAGTTTGCCCACACGACGGGTTGTCGATCTTTCGGAATCGTCTTCAGCGCATCCTGGTAGTGTTCGACCGCCCCGGCGTAGTTTTTCTTCCTCACGGCGGCAACGCCGAGATTGACCAATAAATAACCGTGCTCTTTCGTGCCCGGGTCCGCGAGCTTTTCGGCCCTCGTCCAATACTGAATCGCGCGATCCGTCATCCCTCGTTCGTCGTAGAGTTTTCCGAGCCAGGTAAGAGGTCGATATTTGTTGGGTGATTTCTCGGCGGCGTCGTGCCACATGGCAAGGTCGTCGCCCCAAAGCCGGCTGCGTTGGAATGTCCCGGCCGAATAGACGAGGGTCAAGATGGCCAGCGTGGCGATGGCTTTGTTCGCGGAGGGACCGGCCCAACGAGCAAGCAAGATTGCCACCACGATGAAAAAACCGATGCTGGGGAGGTAGAGCCTTCTTTCGGCGGCGAAGTCGAGCAGGGGAAAGAAACTCGTCGTCGGCGCGAGCGTGACGAGATAGAAGAGGATCGCGAAGCTGACCAACGGCAGGCTTCGACGAAACCTTACCGTGGCCCACAATAGGCCTCCCAATGCGGCGAGAGCCAGCCAAGAGAAATTGTCCCACAGAGTTTCCGACGGTGTGATATCCCAATCGATGTTCAGCCCGAAGGGAAACGCAAGCAACTTCAAGTAGAAGAAGATCACCCGGAATTGGGTGAACAGGTAGGGCTGCCAGGGAAGATTGAATCCCGCCGAGACGGCAAACAAGAACGGTTTGATCAAGACGAAGAATCCGACGACGCCCGCCGCGGCGCACAACGAGTAAGTGGCGATGTTGTCCCGCATCTTCCGCCAATCGAGGCCCGCCAACAGCAGATAGTCCAGGATCAAGATGACGGGCAACAGAGTTATCTTGTCCTGTTTGCACCCCCAAGACGCGCCCAAGAGCAAGACGACCGACACCGCCGTCCGCCAGGGGTGTTTTTCTCGCCACGGGGACACGAACACCCACAGAGCCGCCAGAAAAAACGTAGCCCCCAATACTTCCGAGCGACTGCTGATGTAGGCCACGCTTTCGGTTTGGATCGGTGAGGTTAGAAAGAGTGCGGGGACCCCGTAGACAAGAACTTTCCGCGAGCCGCCGGCAAGTTTGTCTCCAACAGCCGGCAGCGCAACCAGAGCGGCGAGGAACCTCCACAGCAAGAGGGCGTTGAGGGCATGCAACAGAACGTTGACTAAGTGAAATCCAAAACTGCTTTCAAAGCCGCTTATCCAATAGTTGAGTCGGAAGCTCAATATCAGCAACGGCCGTCCCGACCCCATCGGAATCGAAAGGTCGTCGGACCTGACCGGGCTGAACGCCGCGAGCAGATCGTCGTCATCCAGGAAAAAGGGACCGGAGAGCGCGGGCAGGTAGATCAACACGCCGACGATGAAGAGGCCTACAGCGTAGATCCAAGGCACTCTCCACCACGGGGCGGGGAGAGGTGTCGAAACCACCGGTTGTCGGTAGGGTCCCCGTTTCTTCTTCGCGTGGCGCGGCTTTGACATCGCATGGCCTTCCGCGGCTTCTCGTCGGACCGCTCACCGTTGACAATCACGGAACTCATGATTATAGTCCGCAGTGTCACGGGGGTCTCGGAGGGGCGAAGCGCAAAGGCCTTGTTGCTCTGATACGTTTGTCTGTTCAAGAATGGAGGTCGGCCGCTATTTCCGAGCGGCTCCCGATTGCGCGGGTGCGACGCCGGGCGAGTGTTGCAGCCGCATCTCCTCCAACGAATGGCCCTTAGACGGCACTCTCTGTTGGTCGCAGTGTTGTGCCTCGGGATCGTGCTTTTGTTCCAGACCCTGATCGTATATTTCCAACACGACGGGAATTGGACGGCCTTGTTCTATACGGGCGCGCTGTATGAGATGCCGCCCGGCTTGGAGTCAGCGAATCTCTACACCTTTCCAAACAGCTACGGCTACGACGGGCAGCTTTATCACATCATTGCTCACGACCCGTTCTTCCAACACGGACTCGCGGAGTACGTGGATGACCCCCGCCTGCGATATCGGCGGATCCTGTTGCCGCTGCTCGCCTATACGCTTGCCGGGGGCCAATCCAATGCGATCGACATTTCTTATCTCGCTATAGGTTGGCTGTTTCTGCTTTTAGGCGCATATTGGCTCGCCGAGTGCGCCTGCTTGCAAGGAAAGAGTCCCAATTGGGGATTGCTGTTCCTAGCGATGCCCGCCGTGATCGTGTGGGCGGAACGCCTCGTTGTCGATATCGCGCTCGCCGCGTTCGCGGTCGGGTTTGCTTACTACGCGCGGCAGCGGCCGGGCTGGAAGTTCTATGGGGTTCTGGCGGGCGCCGCACTCACGAGAGAGACGGGCTTGATCTTCATCGCGGCCTCGATGAGCTTTGCGCTATGGCGGCGAGAATGGACTACTGCCGTGTTGAGTGCCGTTTCGGCTCTCCCCTGTCTTGCTTGGTACGTCTTCGTTTCGCTCCACACCGAAGCAGTGCGGTATCCGGTGTCGTTCGTCCCTTTGAGTGCGATCTTTCGCGCTCTCACCAATCCTGTCGATTACCCGCCACACGTACCCATGCAGTTCCTCGTTCAGATCGGCGACGGCCTTGCGCTGTTGGGAATCCTGGCGGCGTTCGCGCTTGCGGCAAGAGCGATCGAACGTCGCAGCATGGGCGCAGTGAAAATTGCCGCTGTTCTGTTCGCGGCTCTCGGGGTTTTCCTCCAGCGCGATGACAATTGGATTCACGTCTACGACTTTGGGCGCGTCTACACGCCGTTGCTGGTTTTTCTCGCGGTAGGCTGGTTCCGCTCCGGTTCGACGTGGTTGCTGCTCCCGGTCGGTCTGATGCTGCCCCGACTGGGAATGCAGCTGGGGGGGCAACTGCTGGAAGTAATTCGGGCGGCGACGAAGAGTTAAGCTTGCGGAACGAGAATTGGAGCCGCGGCCCACGGCAGCGAGTGGCAACGCCGGTGTATAACGAGAAACGCTTTGTGTTGCCGGGGCCGACCCTACCGCCCGGATGTTCCGGGTCGATCGCCACGGGTACTCGACTCCGACCCGGCAAGCGAGAGTGAGGTAATCGATCTTGCACTGGAAGTACTGGCTGGGCACCTCCCTACTCGTCGCCGGCTCATTCGCTTGGGGCACTTTGTCGCATCGGCATAATCTTTTTCCCCAACGCCTGCTGCGCGATGTGGCGTTGAAGGTCGGATTTATCCGCGAAGTGCCGGCCGCGGCAACGCCGTCCCGCTCCCAAAAACCCGCTCTCTTCCAAAGTCACCCCTACCTTAGAGCAAGGGTGGACCCACGACGTCCCGAAAGCGGCGTTGTCCGCTCCTCCCCCGGGGCCTTTGCCGGCTACAACTTCTACAACTCGTGGACCGACAGCAGCGCCTACCTCATGGACATGAGCGGTGAGATCCTCCATGAATGGAAGCATGTGTTTCCACTCAAGAACTGGCATCACGCGGAACTAATGAAGAACGGCGATGTCCTGGTCGTCGTCAAGAACGACGGCGTCGCCAAACTGGACAAGGCGTCGAACCTGCTGTGGTATTACCCTGCCAGAGCGCATCACGATCTCTGGGTCCACGACACCGGCGAGATCTACGTCATCGCCGGCGAAGCACGAAGGATCCCCGAGGTGCATCCAACGTTGGACACGCTTTTCGACAAGATCGTCGTACTCTCACCTGATGGAAAAGTGAAGGACGAGTTCTCGCTGCTGGAGCTATTGGAGAATTCGCCGTACCGCTATTTGCTGCCCAGCCCGGCTCAGATGGACCTCAAGCCGGAAATGAAGGAGCTGGACATTCTTCATACAAACCACGTGGAAGTGTTTGATGGACGCCAAAGCGGATTCTCGCCTCTTTTCAAGCGGGGCAACATCCTGGTATCGATCAAACATATCAACTCGATTGCGATCATCGATGGTGCTTCGCGAGAGATCATATGGCTCTGGGGACCCACCAATATCGCGATGCAACACCACCCAACGGTCCTCGACAACGGGAACATTTTGATCTTTGATAACGGCACACGTCAGTCAAGGATCATCGAGTTGAATCCCGCCTCGCGCCGCATCGCGTGGAGTTACGAGAGCGGAGATTTCTATTCGGACTGGGGAGGGTCAAGTCAGCGTCTAGGCAACGGGAACACGCTGATTACGGATACGCCGTCAGGACGCGCCTTTGAGGTTAATCAGGCGGGGCAAGTGGTGTGGGAGTTTCGCAATCCCGCGACGGATTCTAAGGGAGCGAGAATCAACATCTGGCGCCTGACCCGCTATCGAGCCGCGGATTTGGAATTCTTAGAGCTGCCGGGCACTTAGGCCCGCTCCGGCTGTTGAGTTCTAGGACTGCGAAGATCTAAAAATCGTATTGCGCCATGATTCCCGCCCAGTGACCCTGCGCCCGCAGTAAGAGCTCAATTACATCCCTCACGGCTCCTTGGCCTCCGGAGGACGGTGTCTGGAAATGCGCGACGTCGAGCGGCTCGGGCCGGGAGTTTGCGGGCGCGGCCGCCAGGCCCACACGCATCAGCAACGGCAGGTCGGTTACGTCGTCCCCGACAAAGGCGACTTGTTCGGGCTCGAGGCCGGAATCTTCCAAGATTTCTTCAAATAGGGGCATCTTGTCGGTGCGTCCCTGGTAGAGGTACTTCATTCCGATTGAACGAGCGCGCTCTTCGACAGCGGCGGATTGTCGCCCGCTGATGATGCCGATCTCGATGCCGGCCGACTTGGCCCAGTGCAGGGCGATGCCGTCATGGGAATTGAAGCCCTTGGTTTCGAAAATGCCGCCCGTGCCGTCCGGAAGGAAGTAGACGTTCCCGTCAGTCAGCACACCGTCGCAATCCAGCAGCAGGAGCTTGATCTTGGCGGCGCGGTCGAGCAGGTCTTGCGGGTATTCCATGGGGAGCATGCTGAAATTGTGATTATAAAAGTTTCGCCTTCCAGAACGCGGTGATGACGGCCGCGCGGGATGCCGCGATCGCGCCGTCAGCCGGCGAGCAATCCCGTAACAATCCGCCAGGTGGGGGCCACAAAGAAAAGGCCGATGCTCGCCGTCATCATCAGCGACGGCGGCAGACCCCACCAAAGCCGCTCTTTGACGGCCGTGACGATCACAAACAGCAGCAGGGGAGAAACAGGCCGCGCAAAACCATAGGCTTCCGTCATATATACGGCATCGCCGAGCACAAGACCCAGCACGGCAAACAAGCCCACCGTCACCTCGACCGGGCCCGGCCGGCGTTTCGCGATGCACAATGCGGCGAAAGCAATGCTTCCCAGCAGCCCGACGACGGCCAGGAAATCCACCGTCTGAAACACGAGTTCTCTCCACGCTTCGACCTCAAACTCGCGGAAGACGAACAGGCGTTTGAGTTGGCCGAGCAAAGGCCATTCCAGAGGCATTGGGATTTCGGGCGATCGCACATGCCAAGCTGTGAAAACGTACCAGCCGAGCGTGGGCAATGCGGCCGCGGCGAATCCGACAGAGCGCCGATACTGTTTTTCGAGCAATGCCGACCCTACAAGTCCGGCCACGAGCAAGAGACCGGTCTCCCGGGTCAGCGCCGCAGCCGCGGCGACAGCGAGAGCTTTGGTCCACGACCTGCGGGCGGCGTAGTAGAGAAATCCCGCGAACAGAGCCGTCAGCGGCCCGTCGAGCAGAAGGCGGCCGATAGAAGTCAGCGTCGCGGGGACCAGCAGAAAAATCAGTCCCCACAGCGGCCGGCGTCCGTGGAGCTCAAAATAGGCGGCCGTCCAGTACACCCCCAAGACGAGGAAGACCAAGACAACGCCGATGTAGGTGAAGTCGATCCATTCACCTCTTCCCAACGCGAGAATGTGTGCGAGCCCGGATACGAGGATGCGACGATAGCGCACATCCGGGAGATAGGTCAGATCGCCCAAACCCTCGCGAAACACCGGATCGTGGGCGATGTAGCGATAAAAGGCCGCGTCGTAGCCCTCCGTGCCGGAAAACACGTAGGTGCCTTCTTGGAACTGAGGCGGAATTGGAAAACGGTCGCCGGTGCAGAACAGAGCGGTCCAGTTGTTGTCGTAGACGTAGTGAACCGCCAGCGCCTGCCAGCCGAAAATTAGGACACCGGCGAACAACGCGACCGCAAGCGGTCCGAGTGAGCGGGAAAGCGTTGAAGTTGGACCGGCAGGCGTGGGCATTCGGGTAGTAGGCCTAGGCTCCCTGCTCGATTCGAGTCCTCACAAAGCCTCTCGCGTCTCGGGCTCGGAACCAGACTCACGCAACAATCGCGCGCCTCGATAGAACAAGTAGAGCGCCGCCATCTGGACAACATGGTAAAGATCGTTGTAATTGAAATACTCGTGAAAAACCCAACCGCTTTGCTGAATCCCGGCCGCCGCGAATGATACGGCGACGCCTCCGATCATCCAACCGGACGCGCTATCCCGGCTAACCCGCCGTGCATACGCGTGGAGACCCGCCACGGCCAACATGTTGGGAGCGTACTCGATAATCACGAAAAGGAACCGGTCGTGGAAGACCATCCAAATAACGTAAGCAGCGAATTTCAACGCGACAATTGTTAACAACACCCGCCGGACACGTCCTTCTAAAGCAGCGACGATCGAACCCGACAGCATCAAGAAAGACGCTGCACCGATCGACCAAACCGTGAGCTTCCATAGCACGGCATTACCCGTTTCTCCGAGTTGCACCGCGAAACCGTGTGACGTGCCACCCCACAACGCTCCGGCCGCGACGGCGACAAGGGCGAAACCCCACAATCGTGCCGGTCGGCGACCCGGTTCGCGGCCGATCTTGAGCAGGGGTCGCGCCAACATCAGAGCCAACGCCGCCAACACGTAGTCGGACAGCATGGTCATCGGTTCGCTGATGGGCATGGGGTTCGGCGAGGCCGGCCGCAACGGCGCTAAGAGGCATCTTAGCAACACGTCTGGGTCGCACTCGATAGTCTGCCTTAGTCGGAAACCGTCGGATTATTGACGGCGAACTATGCTGGCTCCTCACCTTCGAGGGGAAGCGATGGATTTCCAGCATGCCGGCCGACAGCACGTCGAGCATCACGCCGCCCCAGCCGGTCGGAAGATACGGAGTCGTCTCTTGGTTGGTGTGCTTATCCGCTTGGCCGAAGGTCTCTCTGCCTCTAGACCCTCGTGAAGTGGTGGAGTTTCGTCAGCTTATCTCCCGACTGTGTTTGGGCGTACATCCAATCTTCTATACGATTGTTGTTCCGCGCGGCGTGGTGTCAGACCCTAGTGAGCACCCGCGGGTCGCGGTTTTGACCATCATACTTCACCGACGAGGCGGGATCTCATTCGCGGAAGGTCGCACCGCGAAACGAGACCGGACAATCGCGCCCGCCATCGAGCGCAGCGGAAGAATCGATTACCCGCCCTGACTGCCGGCGCGGAGCGAGACACGCGTTAAGCAGTTGGTTCGGGCTGCCGCTCACGGCCACAAGAATGGTTTAGGACTCTCCGAGGGGCTGTGGGAGCCGGGCTCGTAGCGCTGGGCACGCTTGATCTTCGCTCTGGTGAGGCTCATGTAGACTTTCGACTCGGCCCAACTCACGTCTTGAACCCAAGTCGGGGCCATCAGAACGCGCGGGTTTATCGATTGCCAGTCCTTCGTGTCGATCACGAAATACTGGGTCTTCCAGCTCTGGTCGTCGACCAACATATCATCGATCACACCCGTAGCGCCGTCCTGAGCTTCGACGTGATAGCCGATAACCTCCTGGCCGCTGCGCAACGGAACCTCTCCCGCATCCGGCGACTCCTGTTCAGCTTCTGCGATCGCGAGCGCTTGCGGCGAGACCGCTCCGTGCGCCTCGGCCACCGGCTCCCCGCCGTGCCGGTAGAGAGCGCCCCCGTAGCGCTGTTGCATCAAGTGTTGCTGCCTGAGGGAAATGGGTTCGTGTTTTTCAGGAGCCGCACAACTCTCCAACTCCCGCCGCGTCAATGCGATTGGCAACTGACGGCTCGGGCCGTTCGGAATGCCGAGGTAGTCGGGCGGAACTAGAACGCGCCGCCCCGGAAACAGCCGGCCGGTATTCACGACGGCAAAACAGACTGACCAGCCTGGATCGCTGAAATAGAAGTCCGCAGCGCGGCCGACTTTGCCGTCACTCGCCGACACGCGAAAACGACACAACTCTCGAATACTATGGAGCACGACAACAGACTCCTTTCTCCGCCACACGGGCTAGTCGCCGAGTCTCAAAGCCCCACCGCTTCTTATCGGCGGTACAACGGCGTTCAGCAAGAGTGGCAGCGAAGAGACTTTCGAGAAACTCGGGCCTCCGAACTCGAAAACCGTGCCGGAACAGTAAACACAGATTCGGAGCGAGACCAGAGTTTATTGGGGGCGAAGGCGGGCCGGCGTACGGGAAGCCATAGACTCAGCGTCGAGGAAGCCGCCGAAGTAGGTCACGAAAAAGCGGCCGCCTCGGGGGACCGAGGCGGCCGCAAAGAGAAGAAAGAGAGATCGATTAAGCACGCGATTCGAGCAGCTTGCGGAAATGCGGTCCGTAACGAGGATCGCGCAATGCCGCCAGCGCCTTCGTCTCAATCTGGCGAATGCGCTCGCGGGTCAGAGCGAACTCTTTCCCAATCTCCTGCAAGGTGTGCTCGCGCTCGAAGCCGATGCCGAAACGCATGCGGATCACCTTCTCCTCACTGGGAGAAAGCGTACCCAGGATCGTTGCCGTCTTGGTATAGACGTCAGCTTCGAGCACACGTTCCAGCGGAGACACCGTTCCGGTGTCCTCGATCAGGTCGCCCAGCGCGGATTCCGCGTCGCGACCCACCGGCATGTCGATCGACACCGGCGTCCGCGAGATCGAGCGCAGCGTCTCGATCCGATCGACCGTCGTTTCGAGCTGCGAGGCGATTTCCTGGTTCGTCGGCTGACGCCCCAGAGCCTTCTCGAGCTCGCGCAAGGCGCGAACGAAGCGATTGAGCTGGTCATTCATATGCACCGGGATCCGAACCGTTCGAGACTGGTCGGAAAGCGCCCGCGTGACCGCCTGGCGAATCCACCAGGTTGCGTAGGTCGAGAACTTGAAGCCGCGGTGATAGTCGAACTTCTCCGCCGCGCGCATCAAGCCGATGTTGCCTTCCTGGATCAGGTCCAGCAAGTGCAGGCCCCGGTTGACATACTTCTTCGCCACGGAAACGACCAAACGCAGATTGGCTTCCACCAAGGCGTTCTTGGCATGGTCCGTGCGCGCGCGTCCGCGCCTAATCCGCTCGACGGATCGCAGAATCTCCGCTCCCGTCATGCTAAAGCTTTCCTCAAGCTTCACGACAGAGGCGGGCACCTTGGCAGTTCCATGCTTGGACTGCCGCTGGAGCAAGCGCACCGCATCAGCCGATTCCAACTCGAACTCGTCAGCGAACGTCTTCCACACTTCCGGCCGGAAAGGAAGATTCCGCACCGCCCGCGAAACGCGGATCTTCGCTCGTCCGACTTCCCAGCTCCACGCCCGCTTGACGGCCTTGCGCTCACGCGACTTCGGCTTGCGGGCGGCCAGCGCTTCCAGCTCGCCCCGCAAATTGGCGAAGCGCGTCAGCCTGCGCAACAATCGTATCCGCGCCCGCACCTTTGCATCGGGATCTTCATCCGCGGTCGGGAACTCCATAAGCCCCCGCAACGAAATCCGGCCCTCCCGGACCCGCTCGCGCAGCGCCAGCAACCGCTCCCACAGCCAAGGCATCCGGGACAAAGCGGTGATCATTTGCCGCGTCCCGCGTTCCATGCGCTTCGCCAAGCGCACTTCCCCCTTGGAGGTCAACAGCGGAACCGCACCCATCTCCGTCAAATAAAGCCTTACGCTGTCCTCGGAAGGCGATGCCTCCTGGGCTTCGTTCCACTCGTAATCTTCCGAGTGTTCTTCATGCCAGGCAGGAGAGCGCACCGCTTCTCCCTCGGTGTTGGCGTCCGGCAGTTCTCGGTTCCTCAGTTCGTACTCGGACATACTCGTTGCCTTCTACTCTATTAGACGCGTCAACGGGGCCAAACGTTGCTGTTTCTCGCGGATCAGCACCCGCGGAATCCTCCATCCGCCGCCTCGGCGGCCGCTCGCGGGTATCCTCTTCTTACTTAGATCGACGAAACGCTGATGTCGGTTAGCGCTTTGTCCGCGGCAGGCGGGAAACGGCAAGCCCAAGCGGCTATCGATAGCGGGACCGCATCCTTATTATACACCACTGTTTCGTGCTGGTCAATAAGGGATTCCGTAAATAATTGGAATCGCTCCGCCGAGCAGCGGACCTCCCTTGCGCCCTCAAGCCCGGTACGGTGATCGATCCACGCCAACACACATTAAGTTATTTAAAATAAGATATTTACGATGACTCCGCGTCCACGTCGATGGGCCGGTGCCTAAAGAGATACCCAGCGCGCTTAGGCGTGTGCCGGCTTACGTCGGGGACCCACTCAATCGCGCGTCGGCGCGGTTTGAGCACCGCTGGGCCGCGCAACGGTATTCTTGCCACCGCTTCGCGGCAGAGTTGCGGGTCGGGACATGTCGCCAGGATTGGCGACACGGCACGCAAGAAATGCGTGCGCCCGCCTACTCCTTGGTCGTACTTCGTGGAGGTTCAAGATCGAGCCGGCAATCCGGAACGCGTTAAGGCGATCCGGAACGCGTTAACGGGTTTATGGCGCCGAAGTCGGCTTGTCTCGGCCGAGATACAGCATGTTCAGCCATTCTCGGCTTCGGCCGAAGAGGAAGGAAGAGGATGCGAAGCCCGCGCGCAAAGCTCAGACGGCGCGGTTGTGCGTTCGTTTCCATCGTCACCGGAGAGAACGCGGGCTGACTAAAGCCGCCGACGGGGTTTCTCCACCGGAAAAAACCCCCACTCACGATCCAACACTTCCCCCAGGCCGGCGATGCGAGGCTTTCAAGACTTACCGATCAAGCGCAAACTTGTCTGGCTGATCGTCTTCACGCAGACGGCGGCCTTGGTGATGGCGGGCGCCGGATTCATCCTTTACGAATTAGTGGTCTTTCGCGAGGGCGCGATCGGTGAGTTGACGAGGTTGGAAGCTGTTATCGCGCACAACTGCGCGGCAGCCCTGGCGGGGGGCGACCCTGATGAGGGCGCCCGCACGCTGGACGGCCTGCGTGCGCATCCACGGGTAGTCGCCGCCTGCCTTTATGGCGGGACGGGGCGTCTCCATTCTTCCTACCAGCGGAATCTGACCGGCGCACAAGAATGCCCGGTTTCCCCTTATTCCGCGGGCGACTACGACGAAGAGGATTACTTCGTTGTTTCCCGACCGGTAATGAAGGACGGAGAGAAGCTGGGGACTATCCTGATCCAGGCCGATTCCAAGCAAATCGAACATCGGCTAAAGCAGTACGCAGGTGTCGCTTTGGTCGTCGTACCCATCTTCCTGGCCGGGGCTTTTCTGCTCTCGGTACGGTTGCAGAGGTTGATTTCCAACCCGATCTTGCATTTGGCCGAAACCGCCAAGCGAGTGTCGCACGAAAAGAATTATTCGGCGCGAGCGCGCAAAATGAGCAACGACGAACTCGGACTGCTGGTGGACGCATTTAACGACATGTTGGTGCAGGTCCATCGCCGCGACCAACAAGTTCAACGACAGCGCTACAGCCTCGAAGAGCAAGTAAGCGCCCGTACCAGACAGCTCAGCAGGCTGAATCAAGAGTTGACCGAAGCCAAGGAAGAGGCAGAGGAAGGGGTGCGTCTCAAGAGTGAGTTTCTGGCGACCATGAGTCACGAAATCCGGACGCCGATGAATGGCGTAATCGGCATGACCGGACTCCTGCTGGACACTGAACTGGACGATGAGCAGAGGGACTTCGGCGAAACGATTCGCTCAAGCGCCGACTCGTTGCTGACGATCATCAACGACATCCTCGACTTTTCGAAAATCGAAGCCGGCAAGCTCGAATTCGAACATTGCGATTTTGAGCTGCACGAGGCCGTCGAAGGAGCGGTGGATCTGTTGGCCGAGAAGGCCGACGAACGCGGCATACGGTTGGTCTCCCAGATCAAGCGCGATACGCCGCTACGGTTGCGCGGGGACCCCGGCCGGCTGCGCCAGGTGCTCCTGAATCTCATCAGCAATGCGGTAAAGTTCACCGAGCAGGGCGAAGTCTTCGTGGGCGTCCAGAAGCAGTCAGAGGACGATGGACACGCGGTCTTGCGCATACGGGTAACTGATAGCGGTATCGGCATCCCGCCGGAAGTGCAAGCGCGCCTCTTTACCGCCTTCACCCAGGCCGACGGCAGCACCAGCCGAAAGTACGGCGGCACCGGGCTCGGGCTCGCCATCTGCAAACAGCTCGTTACACAAATGGGGGGCGATATCGGTTGCGACAGCGTCGCCGGAGAAGGGTCGACGTTTTGGTTCACCGCGAGATTGGAGAAGCAGCCCGAAACCGCGGAATCCGGCGCCGCGTCGGGGTCCGCGGCCGCGGACAGGCTCGCGGAATCAGAAAGGGACCACGAAGAAGAAGCCTCTTCCGAGCTGCATCCGGGCGGGCGCATACTTCTCGCTGAAGACAACGTCGTCAACCAAAAAGTCGCACTCAAGCTGCTCGGCAAGCTGGGCTATACGGCCGATGCTGTGGCGAATGGCTTGGAAGCCGTTGAGGCGCTGGGGCGGATTCACTACGACGCTGTTCTGATGGATTGTCAAATGCCCGAAATGGACGGCTTCGAGGCGACGGCGGAGATCCGCCGACGAGAAGCCGGCGGCGATCGTACTCCGATCATCGCCTTGACCGCGAATGCCATGAAGGGCGACCGCGAAAGGTGCCTGGACGCGGGCATGGATGACTATGTCTCGAAGCCAATCAGACCTAACGACCTTGCACAAGCGCTTGAGTGTTGGTCGCGAACGCGCGAATCTTCCCCCGCGCCGGTAGCGGTACCGTCCGAACCTGTTCCAGCCGAAGCCTCCGAGAGCGTGGTCTAACCGCCGCACACGGGCGGGCTCCTGCAGCCAACAAACCCGCGCAGGTTCGAAAATCGCGTGAAATACCTTATTACGCAACCGATAAGGGGAGTGACGGAACCCCGGTCCATCGCTCGTAACTTACACCGGGGCTCGATGCTTAACAATGGAACAGGCGATTGCAGCGCTGTTCGACAAGGCCGTTCAAAGCCGAGACGGGGGTCGGCAACTTTGCGCCCTGCTCGTCCGGAATCCGGCCGTGTTCCAGCGCGCGGCTGCGAAGCATCTCTTACTGAGTCTCGCATAATATACTGTCAATCGAGACAAAGAGAAGACTGTAGCGGTAATCAAGCGCGGTTTGCGGCGCATTCGCCGCAGCGCTTTGCGGGCGCGCTCGTCGAGTTCGTAGTCCTTCGGGCAGACGTTGGGCAACTCGTGCTGCTTCCAGTACGCCCAAATGTATTCCACCGGGTTCAACTCCGGCGCATAGGGCGGCAAGTACTCCGTTGCGATGTGATCCTCGGAGAGCTGGATGAACTCCCGCACCAGGCGGCTGCGGTAGCCGGTCCCAGACGATCAGCAGTGGGCCGTCGATGTGGCGCACCAAAGCCTTCAGGAAGTCGATGACCTCCAGCTCGCCGATGCGCCGGGATAGAGCCGGAAGTAAAAGTTGCGCAACGTCAGCCCGGCCGACACCGACAGCTTGTCCCAGTTGAAGTTGAACTCCAACACCGGTGTCTCGCCGCGCGGCGCCCAGGTGCGGCAACGATGCGGCTTCTGACTCAATCCGCTTTCGTCGATGAAGACGATCGTACGTTCTTCTTTCGGGCTTTTTTTTAATGGCCGGCCAAGTCTTGCGCTGCCAGCCGCGGATGGCCTCTTCGTTGCGCTCCCGCGCTTTGCCGACGGGCCGTTGCGGGCTCCAACCGAGCGCCCGCAGGATCTTCCAGACATGGCCCTCGTGATAGCGCACGCCGAACTCGTCTCCGATCAGACGAGCGACCCGCGGACAGCTCCACAGCGGCGTCGGGAAGCCGTGCGCCTCGGGGCCTTCCAGCAGCAACGCCTCGAGGCGTTCGAGCTGCGCGGCGTCCAACAGCGGCTTACGGCCGGCGCGGCCGGCCTGGCGCAACCCGGCTTCGCCGTCACGCCGGTATCGTCGCAGCCACTCGCTGACGCTTTGCCGCGCGACCTTCAATCGCCTCGCTGTCTCGGACTGACTACAGCCTTGCTCGACCAACCGGATCGCTTTGAAACGGCGCTTCTCCAGGGCCTCGAAATCCCGCCGTACGCCTTTTGTATTTCCCATACATACAAAGACGTACGTACCCCAAAAAGGTGTCACTTTATTTTGCGAGATTCAATAAATGGCGGCGACGAGCAGGGTTGTCGGCTGTTGATCTGGGTGTTGCAACGCGAAGGCCGCCTCGTCGAATTGGTTCTTGACCCTCGTATCGCTTCCCTCGAAGAAGCTGTGCCGCTGGCGGGCGTCATCAAGAAGGTAATCAACCAGGTTGATGTGCACTTGGCCAAGGCGCTGCAGGACGCCTCGGACGAGTCGGCGCTGCGCATTCTTCGTCTCATGGCGGAAGTATGCGACAGCAACCGCGTCTTGCCGCCGCTGATGCGAATCCTACGCGAGCGGGGGCCGCAACTGCGCTCCAAGGCCGCGTTCATCTTCGCGCGACACTGCCGCAACGCGCTCTTTATCGAAAACGCGCTCCAAGACCCCGAGCCCACCGTACGCGCTCATGCGTTGGACGGGTTGATTGCCGCCGACTATGCCCCCGACCCGGCCGTCTTGAACGCGGCGGCGAGCGACGGAAATCCCGACGTGCGGGTCCGTGCAATGGTGGCGCGCTATCGACTGGGAGGGGAAACCGACGCCGTCGCGTCGTTGGGTGCAATGACGCGGGAAGCAAACGCCGCTGCTCGCGCCGCGGCCGCTTGGGCGCTTGGAGAGGTCGCCGATCGCCGGTCCCCGAGACTGCTTGAAGATCTGCGGGATGACAGCGAGGAAACCGTACGCAGCGCCGTGCGGGACGCCCTCGACAAGCTGGGAGTCAATCTCGACGCAGCGTCAAGCAACGACGAGGGCGTTCTCAACAGCAACGACGAACTCGCCCTCGAGTTGGTCTACGCCGGCGTCGAAAAAGGCGGACGCAGGCACATCTGCGTTGCCGTCACATCCGCGGATGGCTCTGCAATCGCCGACTTGGACGAGCGAGACTTCCAAGTCATCGAAGACGGCGAAAGAATCGAGACACGGAGGGTCGAGCCGCCGTCGCTGCGCGACGCGCTTTCTCTCACTTATGTTCTCGATTGCAGCAAGAGCATGTCGATCAGCAAGGTGCGGGAGGTAAGCACAGCGTTGTTGCAAAGCGTCGCGGAGAAGCACCCAACGGACCGGATCGCCTTTTTCAAGTACGGCCTCGACATCGAGAGCACGGGCGAGTTCAGCGACAACCCGAAACGTCTGGCAGCCTTGATTCGGCGACCCTTCAACGGAGTCGCGACCGCTTCCCGGCTGCACGACGCCCTATCGGAAGCGTTGGATCAGATCGCGGGCGAACCCAGCCATCGAAGCATCGTCGTGATCTCCGATGGCGTCGATCAGGGCAGCGAGCATACCTTTCCGGCGATCGTGAGAAAGCTGAAGAGTTCCGGTGTTCCGGTCTACGTGATTGGTTACGACTGCGAAGGCGAAAGCCGCGACCTCAGCAGTCTGGCACGACAATCCGGCGGTACCTACTACGCGCCGCAAGATCACTGGGAGTTGGACAAAGTTTGCCGGTCGCTTATGCGCGGCTTGGCTAACCACTACGCGATCACCTACGAACGCGAGGCAGAGACGCCCGCCTCGATCGAGGTCGGCATCAGCGGCTTCGGGGGCAAGGGCAGCTGCGCCGCGGAGCCTCATGTTCTCGAAACGTGAGAACGGGATTACGATAAGATCTCGTGGATCACATTCCCGTGCACGTTGGTAAGGCGGAAGTCACGTCCGCCGAAGCGGTAGGTCAGCTGCTCGTGATCAAGGCCGAGCCAGTGCAGGATCGTCGCGTGTAGATCGTAGAACGTCAGGCGTCCTTCGATGGCGTGGTAGCCGTATTCGTCGGTTTTGCCATAGATCGTGCCGCCGCGGACGCCGCCGCCGGCGAGCCATAGGCTGAAGCCCCATGGGTTGTGGTCGCGGCCGTCGGCGCCCTGCGTGAACGGCGTACGGCCGAACTCTCCGGCGAAGACTATGAGAGTTTGGTCGAGCAGCCCGCGGGCTTTCAGGTCTTTGATGAGGCCGCCGATCGGCTGGTCCACTTGGAAAGCATTCGCCGCGTGGCCTTCACGCAGTTTCCCGTGCTGGTCCCAGGGATTGCCGACGTTCGACAGGCCCGGGTGATGGACGATGGTCGTTTCGATAAATCGCACGCCGCGTTCGACGAGCCGCCGGGCCGGCAAGCATTGCGTCGCGTAGGCGGCTTTTTGGGGCACTTCCGAATCCATGCCGTAGAGTTTCTTCTGGCTTCGGTCTCGCGGCTGAGATCGACCAGTTCCGGCACCGCCGCTTGCATCCGATAGGCGGTTTCGTGGTTGCGAATCGCCGCTTCCACCTGCGGATGGTTCGTCTTGGCAAGGAACTCGCGGTCGATGTCGTCGATGAAGGCCAACCGCTTGCGCTGCAACCGATCCGCTTCCTTGGGCCGGACGTTGTTCATCGGTTCTTCGCGGCCGGGGTGAATAATCGACCCCTGATGAATGGCCGGCAGGAAGCCGTTGCCGAACATGTTGCGCCCGCCCAGCGGAATGCCGCCGCTGCCGAGAACGACAAACCCCGGCAGGTTCCGGTTTTCGCTCCCCAGTCCATAGGTCGTCCACGCACCGATGCTCGGGAAACCGGCAAAAGGACGGCCCGGGTGCATGAAGAAATTAGCCTGTGCGTGTTCGTTGAAGGTGGCCGTCATCGAGCGAATGACGGCTAAGTCGTCGGCGCAAGAACCGATGTGCGGGAACAAATCGCTGACCGGGATGCCGCTTTCCCCATAGTTGTTGAACTTCCAGGGGCTCGGGAAGATATTGCCGTTCTGGTTGAACATCGTTCGTTCAACCTTCATAGGCAAAGGCTGCCCAGCTTCGGTGTCGAGGCGGGGCTTGGGGTCGAAGCTGTCGACATGCGAGAACCCGCCCGACATGTGGCAAAGAATGACACTCTTCACCTTCGCCGGGAAATGCGGTTTATGCGGGGCTAAGGGACTGTCCTCGCTCCGAACGTCGCGCAATCGGGTCGATTGCAGCGGGTCAAAGTCCTGCGTGGCACCCAGAGGCAGGTTGAGGAACTCTGTTGAGGATCCCGAGCGTCGCGGGACGGGCGGGCAGCCCTTAGTGGAAGTCCGACTAAGCGAAAAATGGAAAAATGGAACGGGAAAATGGGACAGACGGGAAAATGGGACAGCCACCGATTTCCGCTGTCTGGCGGCGTCAAGAAAAAAAGTGGTTCGACGAGCGAAAATCGGATGGCAGTACCCTCTTTCGCCCGAACACATATCCGCCACGGCCCGCTAGCTGTCGTCGCGGTCTGATTTCGGTGATTTCTTGCCGGGAAGCTTCTCCTTCAAATCCGGCCAGAACTCTTTGAGGATGTTCGTACCGACATCGAGACTCAGGGAAAGCCCCGACCGGCGCAGGGCGTCGCTCTTACCGTTCGCGCCTTGTGGGTACCAAGTGTTAGAGATGAAGTAAGAGCCTGTGGTTCCCGCAAGCCTGGCGTAAGAAAGACCTCGCCCACCACCTTCCCGAGGGGTTACGAACGTCGAGACAATCGCGTGTTTCGTCCGGGGCCAAAAGCCCTTTTCCCCTGAACGTCGGTAGCCGAGAATCTCGCCGAGCGCGGCCGCCACACTGTGTTCGATCGACTTCTCCACTACGCGTTTGGCATAGACGTGACGCAGGCGTTTGTTGAGCCCCGTCGATCCGCCGCCCCACTGCTTCGGTGATTGACGGATGTGCTTGAAGCTCGCCGATAGGGCTGTCTTCAAGAAAACGCCGGGCTCGTAGAGATCCTTGAGATAGTTTCCAAACCTCGGTTGAGGGTCAGCGGCGAAGGCGTTGGCCAGACTGGAGTCCTGCCGCTGAACAAGGTTGTTGCCCGTATTGTCGCCCGACGTCTCGGTTTCTTCGCGCTGCGATGAGACGGCGTCGGAATCCCCGGCGCTGGCCACTCCCGGAACGAGTACAAACACAACCATAATCGCGATTCGGCTCGATGATTCAGGCATGCGGTAACCGCTATTCGGCATGCCGGAGGACCGGTATCGGCGCGGGTTGCTCATTCGGGGAAAAAGTCGTTGGGAGGGGCGGTATGATCCGACACCAATGTAACACAGAATCCCGCGAAAAAGTCAGCGATCAAGGCATTCTTACGGTTCGTCCGCCCTTGTTGTCCCTCGCGGATGAATGCGGGGCGTACCGTCGGAAACCCGGACGTTCGAGCGACGCGGCGAGGATTTTGAAAAGACTGCTCCTGAAGGCGGATCTTCACCCCGCCTTTGCGAAGCTCGGCGGTCCTATTTGTTGAGTTCAAAGCTTTCAAACCGCCCTACTGCCCGCTTCGCGGACTCGACCTGGAAGCCGAGCGGAGACGGATTTCGTTTAGTTGACTCCCTCCCCGCGCGCGAGTAGGATGGATGCAGCTGAAGAAAGGAGGTGGTCGACAACATGAGTGAATGTACATCCGGCGAGGTGGTCGAGCGTTGAAGTGAACGTTCGAAAGCTCTGAAGCCCGTCACAGCAACGGGACGCGGTTCATGTGGAACGGCCATCTCGCTTATCGGTTGTTCCTGCTTTTTGCGGCTTAAGGGCCGAGCGCTCTAAGCCGAAAAGCCCAGCCCCCGAGGGGCGTACCTCTCGGGGGCATTGGTGTTTCAGGGTGCGGCCGGGAAATTCGTCGAAAACTCGCCGGGGAATGGGTCAGGCCGAAGGGCCGGCGTGACCGGCTGAGAGCAGGTCACCGCTGTTGGCGAGGACCGGCACGAGTGCCGGTCGCTACCGGGCCGTCCATGGTGAGTTGGTACAGTCCATTCTTCTCGGTCCTTATGACGGGGAAATAGAACCTGTGTACGTACTCGGAATTGAGACTTCTTGCGATGAGACCGCGGCGGCGGTGGTCGGTCCCGACCGGCGACTGCTCTCGAACGTCGTCGCATCGCAATTCGACACGCATCAGAAATACGGCGGCGTCGTACCGGAGCTGGCCTCGCGAGAGCACTTGCGCGCGATCGTCCCGGTTGTGCGGCAGGCGCTCGAAGACGCCGCTATCCGATACAAAGACCTCAACGCCATCGCGGTTACTGAAGGCCCGGGGCTGGTAGGGTCTTTGCTCGTCGGCTTAACATTTGCCAAAGGGCTGGCCGTATCGCTGGGGATACCCTTTCTCGGCATCAACCACATCGAGGGGCACATCCACGCGGTCATACTCGAACATCGGGCGGAGGGCAAACGGGTCGAATTTCCCGCCCTAGCGCTTGTCGTCAGCGGCGGCCACTCGCATCTCTTTTTTGTCGAACAGGAGATCGGCGAAGACTATCGCTATCGGCTGCTGGGCCGCACGCGCGACGATGCGGCCGGAGAAGCTTTCGACAAGGTGGCCAAGCTGCTCGGGCTCGGGTACCCGGGAGGGCCGTTGATCGATCGGCTTGCGCCCCACGGAAACCCTACGGGCGTCGCGTTGCCGACCGTGCGAATGAAAGGCAACCCACTCGACCTCAGCTATAGCGGCTTGAAAACAGCGGTATTGCGCTATGTCCGTGCGGCCGGGATAGACGAGGAGATTCGCACGCGGCGACGAATGTTTCTTGGTCCGTCTAGGCCTACGATCGAAGACATTCTGGCGGTAAGCTCACAAACAACCCTCGACTTGATCGCATCGTTCCAGCAAACCGCGATCGAGGAACTGGTTCGGCGAGCCCTCAAAGCCGCCGAACAGGAACCCGTGCGATCAGTGATTGTTTCGGGTGGCGTCGCGGCCAATTCAGGACTTCGCCGTCGGTTTAGTTCGATCCCCTATCCGCTTCACTTCCCTAGCTTGGGACTTGCGACCGACAATGCCGCAATGATCGCCGCGGCGGCCTATCCCCGCCTCGAGCGCGGCGAACGCTCGGCTATGGATTTGACGGCGAAGCCCGGGCTGGCGTTGTAGATTCTCTCCAGTTTGCATGCGCGGCCGCGTCCGGCCGCGTATTGATCCACTGCTCTCGCGGCATGATTCCGCACGTTCCGCCCTTCGCCGGGCACCCTTGGGCGGTATAATCGGCTCCATGGCGGCGGCGCCCGCAGCACCTTACGACTTCGAAACGGAGGAGCTCAAGCTGTTTCGCGGCACCGACTTGGAGCCCCTGCTTGAAGAGCAGCAAGTCTACTGGTCCGAACACTTCCGTTGGAATTTCAGCGCGTCCAAAGATCTGATCATGCGCTACCTCGATATGCGCAGTCTGAACGGGTCGGTGTTGATGAAGGCGGGGCGCCCGATCGGGTACAGCTTTTTTATCCACGAAGAGCGCAAGGCTTTGATCGGCGACCTCTTCCTCAGCAGTGACTATAGAAACGAGCCGACGGAGCGCTTCTTGTTTGAGATCATCCTTAAATCAGCAGCTGCTCATCCGGGCGTACAGCGTATTGAAGGACAATTGCTCGCGCTTTCGTTCACCCCCGAAGATGAAGTCGTCTACGGCAGCCCTCTCAAGGTTTTCCGCCGCCTTTTCATGTTCACCGAGGAACTTGACCGATCGCTCGAACCGCGCCCGACTGGACCCTTCTTGCAATACAACCGTTGGGCTAATCATTATTTGGATCCGGCCGCCCGCTTAATCGCGCGTGCCTACGGTAGCCACGTCGACAGCCGCATCAATGACCAGTACCGCAGCTATGCCGGGGCGCGGCGATTCCTATACAACACGTCGCAGCATCCCGGGTGCGGATCCTTCTGCCGTCAAGCAGCTTTGGTAGCCGTCTACACACCCTCGCGTGAAGTTTGTGCGGTGTGCCTGGCGAGCTTGGTTGAGCCGCGAGTCGGCCACGTTACGCAGCTATGCGTGGCGCCGCATATGAGCGGTCAGGGCATGGGGTATGAATCCATACGCCGTTCGCTCGGCGCGTTTCGCGAGTTGGACTGCGACGCGGTCAGCCTCACCGTTACCGAAAAAAACGAGCGCGCGGTGCGCTTGTATGAGCGAATCGGGTTTCGCACAATCCATCGCTTTAACGCCTTTGTTTGGGAGGCCGACGGGCGCTTTGCACCGCCGAGCACAAGCTGAGCGCAGTCGCCTTTCCGCTCTCGTTTCCACCCACGCCTCTCCATGAAAAACTACAACACGGTTTGGGTTAAGGCGATGTTGCCGGCCGCGGTGGCGGCCGGCGTCCTCGGGTGGTTGAATCATTGGCTGCTGTTTGGAATCGCCGCGTTGACGTTGATGGCGCTGGGGCTCGCTGTGGGCTTCGGCCCCCAGCTGACGCGGAAGCCGATACCGGTCCTGATCGTCAGCCTGTTTGTTGTCTACGCCGTTCTGTTGATCGTGATGGCGGCATTGGACAATCCCGAAGGCCCGCCGAATCTTGTCCTTGGTTTCCCGGCGGCAACGGCTGTGCTGGTGTACGGGGTCTGGCCGTTGGCTGCGGCGATCGGCATCGTTTATGGGCTGACCTTCGACCGGACCGTCCTTCCGCCCGACCGCCTCGATGATTTCCTGCGTCGCTTCGGGCGCAAAGATTCCTGAACTCCATGCCGATCGCGGAATCTCCCACCATCTTGATCTGTGTTCTGGCCTATCTGGGCGTGTGCTTGGGCATCGGCGTCTGGGCGATGAGGCGGACGCGCACGATCTCGGACTTCTTAGTCGCGGGCAAAGCGCTGGGGCCGGTCGTCGTGATCATCGCGGCGATGTCGAGCACGATGAGCGGCTTCGGTTTTGTGGGTGGCCCGGGTCTGGTTTACGACTCCGGATCGAGTTCACTGTGGATGACGTTCTCGGCCCTGTTCGGTTTTGCGTTTTCCTGGATCATCTTAGGCAAACGCATGCGCCTGATGGCGGAGGCCCGAGAGATTCTGACGCTTCCCGACGCGGTCGCCGCGCGCTACGGCGGTCGCGCGCCGCGGTTCATGATGGCTTTGGCGATCCTTCTGGGTGTGGTCGGATATCTGGGAACTCAGGTACAGGCGATCGGGATGGTCTTAGTCGCGGTGTTGGGCGTAAAGCTTCCCGTGGCCTTAATGATCGGACTCGGCGTATTGGCCTTCTACAGCGTGGCGGGCGGCATCTTCGCCGGCGTCTACACGGATTTGTTCCAAGGGTTTCTCATGATGATCGCCGCTCTCGCGGTCTTCTATTACACCCTCGAATCGGGCGGCGGCATGTCGGAAATCAGCCGAACGCTCTGGGAAGCTGATCCGGATTTCATCGGGCCTTGGGGCACGCGCGGTCCAATGACGGCTCTGAGTTGGTATTTGCTCTTCGGCATCGGCGGGGTGGGGCAGCCGCATGTGATCACGAAGTTCTTGATGCTGCGCGACATCCGCGACCTCAAATGGGGAGCGTTGTTCGCCGGTTGTTCGTACGCCGTATTGAGCCTGTTGTGGATGAGCGTGGGGCTGGTGATGCGTGCCTTGGTGGAAAGCGGGAAGCAGCAGCCTCTCGCCGAAGCCGATCTGGCGGCGCCGGTTTTCCTGCTCAGCTACACGCCTGAATTGCTGGCGGGCATGGTGTTTGCCGGGCTGTTGGCGGCGATCATGTCGACTTCCGACAGCTTTCTCAATATCGGCGCGGCGGCGGTGGTTCGCGACATGCCGACTGCGTTATTCGGGAGGCCCATCCGCCGGGAGTTGCTGTGGACGCGCGTGATGACGGGGGTCTTGCTGCTCAGCGCGGCGCTGTTCGCCCTTTACATGGAAAACTTGATCGCGCTAATGGGAACCTTCGGTTGGGGGACCTTCGCCGCGGCGATCGTCCCGAGCGTGGCGATCGGGTTGAATTGGAAACGCGCCACGGGAACGGCCTGCGTGCTGTCGATAGGAGTCAGCATCATCTTAAACTTCGCCCTCGAGCTGAGCGCGCGCAATGACGGCTTCACTCTGCCCAACGGTTTCGCGGTCGGGTGCTTTTCGATGTTGGTCTCGCTGGTGGTGTTCATCGGGGTATCTCTGCTGAGCAGCGAAGACGCCGAGGCCAAAATTCCGCCGGACGTCAAGGCCGCGATGGAGGTTTAGGGCTCCCGGCAACGCTCTGCAAATCCAACGGGATCAATCTCAAACGACCTTCGCTTTGATGCGTGCTTCTCTCGCCCTCGTGGCTGTCAGCTTGTTTTCGGCCTGCTCTGAAACCACACCCGCACCCGACGCCCTGCCTCGCCCCACCATGCAACCGCCGCCGGCTCACTCTTGCCCGTACAGGGTTAGCCGGGCCCGCCTTGGGTCATAGCCCAAATGACCTAATGCTCTATCTTCCCGCGGTCGATTTCTTCGGGTGGGAGAGACTTATGGAAACCACAGCAGTTCAACCAACCAAAAAACCCGTGGCGCTGATTATTGACGACAACGAGTTGACGTCGACCATGGTGCGTACGGAATTGGAACAGCGAGGCTTTACCGTTATTGAGGCCAACGACACGGCCGATACGATTAGCCTTTATCGGCGGACTCAACCGGCCGTCGTCACGATCGATCTTGACCGCGTCGACGGTCGGGCTCAGGAAATCGCCGAGGCTTTGTTTGCCGACGCGCCGGAAGCAGTCGTGGTCGCGATTACTTGCGAGGTGTTGCCCGCTTTTCGGGACCATCTCGTGAATCTGGGCGTTCGCGAGATCGTTCTCAAGCCCTACGACAACCCTCAACTGATCTTTCAGACGATCGAACGGGCGCTCGAAGCCAACAACGATGTGGCGCAACCGACATCCTCAGTCGAGGCCGTCGAAGAACCCGAGACCTTGCGCCGTAATCTTTCGTCGTCGGCGGGGCAAGTCGCCTGCCAAGTCTTGCTATCGACCTGCGGCATTGTTGCCCGCCAAGGCGGGGCCGTGGCGCGGCAAACGGTCGGCCCTACACTCACGATTCTCTCGGACATCGAGGGGAGTTGGAGTGGCCGAGTCTTGATCGGGATCGACCGCAGGCTGGCGGAGCGGCTCGGGGCGGGCCTGCACCGGGATGGCACCGATGAGGACACTCGCATCGATGGTGAGGAACTCGAAGATGCGCTCGCCGAAATTGCCAACTCGATCATCGGAAACGTCAAGTCGGCGCTCCCCGGCGCCGCTTCGCATTCGAAGCCGAAGGTTCTGGGACGCCGGATCGACAGCGACGGCGCCGGCCTCGCGCAGGGCGAGAACCCAGTTCTGGTCACGACGGACTTTGGCTTGCTGACGATTCAATTCGTCACGAAGAATAAAGCCGCGGGCGCCTGATCTTTCGGGGCGTGTGCGACTAAGGTCCATCTCACACCGTACGCTTGGCGCGCTGGTGAGTTGTGTGGGCGTACGTTCGTTAAGGCTGTTAGGCCGGGCGGGCGGGCGACCGAAGAGTCAAGCCGCGATGGAAACCACGACTTCCACACCCAGGGCCTTCAGCGCGGTCTGTAGGCGGTCCGCCTTCGAGTGGTGCTTCGGATCAAGTAGCCGACGGACGACCGTTTCTCGGCAGCCGAGTCGTCGCGCTAGCGCCGACTTTGATACGCCCTGTTTTCTCATCTCCATATACAAGGCTACTTTGGGAGCCAGGTCTAACGGGACGGGAATTCTACGTTTGATCCGCGTCGAGTCAGACGGTTCCGGGATATTGTCACCTCGAACGATGCGGCCGGCCAACGCCTCACCCAGGCAATCGACGGCTTCCTTCAGGGCTTCCTCGAGGTTGCGACCGTCGGTGAGAGCTTCGGGCAGGTCGGGAAATCTCACCAAGTAGAACGAGCCGTTCGTCTCGCGTCGCACGCCGGCGGGGTAACTGAGCTGCATCTTCAAGACACCTCCGCGTTATAACTCGTTCCTGTCAACGCCGAGTTGCTTGCACATCGCGGCAACCAACCCGGCGCTCAACTCCTTGTTACGGTCTTTCAGGGTCGTGAATCTTGGGCCGTAGTAGAGAGTTCCGTGGCTGCCTTTACCGTGGCTTGCAACAAACCGAACGTCGACGTTCTTCCCTACTCCGAGCGTTCTGATCTTGCGGAGAAACTCGGAGCCTCTCACGTCCTCAGTATCGCACATATGTGTGCGAGCATCCGACGCGGTCAGGAGCGCCGCCACGAGGGTCAATCGACGTCCGTCGTTTGACGCTTCTTTCGGGCGATCACTACAATATTTACAGGTGGGGCAGTCGGTTCCCCGTTCCCTTACCCCGAGGTAGCGCAGAGAGTTGCGACAGACCCTACCCGGCCAACGGTGATCCGGATTGGGCGATCCCGCAGCCGGCGAAAGATACCTTTGCGAAGAGTCGGCATCTGACCAGCCATGTTCGAGAACTTAACAGACAAGCTTCAGCGTGTCTTCAAGGACCTGCGCGGCGAGGGTAAACTCACCGAGCAGAACATCGAAGACGCGCTCAAGCAGATTCGCATGGCTCTGCTTGAGGCGGACGTCAATTTCAAGGTCGTCAAAGAGCTCGTTGCCGCCATCCGCCAAAAAGCGCTCGGGCAAGAGGTCTTGACCTCGTTCTCGCCGACGGAGCAAGTCGTCAAAATCGTTAAGGATGAGCTGGTCGGCCTCCTGGGCGGGAAGAAATCGCGGCTGCGCTTTTCGAACGATCCGCCGTCGCACTTCTTGATTGTCGGGCTGCAGGGCTCGGGAAAAACGACCTCGACCGGCAAGTTGGCTCGTTGGCTCTCCAAACAAGGTCGCCGCCCGCTGATGGTATCGGTGGACGTCTACCGGCCCGCCGCGCGCGAGCAGCTGCGCGTGGTCGCGGGACAGCTCGACTTACCGATCTATGAGGGTAAGCCCGAGGAGACGACTCCGCTCGAGTTGGCCAAGGGGGCCCGCCGCGAGGCCAACCAAACCGGACGGGACATCGTTTTGATCGACACGGCCGGGCGGCTGCACATCGACGATGAGTTGATGGTCGAGTTGGAGCAGTTGCGCGCCGAGTTCGAGCCGTCGGAGATTCTCTTCGTCGCCGATGCAATGACCGGACAGGACGCCGTAAAGTCCGCTGCCGAGTTTCACGAGCGGCTAAGCATTACCGGCGTCGTCCTCACAAAAATGGACGGCGACGCCCGCGGCGGCGCGGCCTTGTCGATTCGGCACGTGACGAAGCGCCCGGTGAAGTTCGTCGGAACCGGCGAAAACTTGAGCGCGCTGGAACAGTTCTATCCCGAACGCATCGTCTCACGGATTCTGGGGATGGGAGACGTGATGTCTCTCATCGAGAAAGTCGAAGAGCAGATCGATCAAAAGCAAGCGATCGAGATGCAGCAAAAGGTTCTCGACAACGACTTCACGCTCGAGGATTTTCGCCAACAACTAAAGCAACTCAAGAAACTCGGTCCGCTGGAGTCGGTTCTCGGGATGTTGCCTCAAGTAGGCCCGCTGCAGGGGCTGCAAAACGTCGACGTCGATCCAAAGGAAATGGCGCGCATCGAAGCAATCATCTGCTCGATGACCTTCAAAGAACGCCTCAACCACGAGGTCATCAACGGTCGGCGGCGACGGCGCATCGCTAAGGGGAGCGGAACGTCGGTGCAGCAAGTCAACCAATTGCTGCGCCAGTATCGGCAAATGCGCCGCATGATGCGGTCGCTGACCGGCGGAGGGAAAAAGAACAAGCGGCGCCTGGCGCAAATGGGTATGGAGGCCTTGATGCGCTAGCAGCCTGTGGTGAAGTCCGATTACGCGAAAAAAGGTACAGCTGGCCGGCGGCCCCCCTTTTTCGTCGCCGGACGGAAACGAGTTACAATTGGAGGATTCATGTTAGCTATTCGCCTAGCCCGTGTAGGTGCGAAAAAGAAACCCGCGTATCGGGTCGTGGTTATAGAGAAGAGCCGCGCTCGCAACAGCAGCTCTCTGGAGATCGTCGGACACTACAATCCGACGAAAGACCCGATTCTGCTTTCTCTAAAGCGGGAGCGGATTGATTATTGGGTGGGCCATGGCGCCCAGCCTTCGAAGACGGTCGCGCGCCTGATGCGCTACGAGCCACCGGAGCCGACGGTGGTCGAAGAAAAGCCCGTGGAAGCGGCAGCGTCGGTGCCAACCGAGCAGACCACGCCGGCTGCCGAGGCGCCGGCTGCCGAAGCAGCGGTTGCCGAAGCACCGGCCGCCAAAGCTCCCGCCGAGGAACCGGCTGCTGAGGCCCAAGCAACCGAACCGGCCCCCGAACCGGAAGCGGTGGAGGCGCCGACTGAGCCCCCCGCGGAAGAACCGGCCGCTGCCGAAGAGCAGGCCGAAGCCGCCGCCTCCCAGCAACCCGATGCCGAAGCCCCCGCAAGCGACTCCGGCTCGGCGGAGTCCGAGCCCCCTGCCGAAGCGGAGGCCGCGGCAGAAGAGCCGAAGCCGGAAGCGTAAGAAGCGGGAGAAAATCTCAGCCCCTCTGCCGCGGACATTGCTTATAAGAACCGCCCCCCAGCGACCGCCCCCGGGACGCTCGGTCAACGGCTGGATCCACCCGTGCTGTTGATATAATCGGGTAGATCACTGACCATAAACTCGACAAGGGGGCAGACGACCGCAGCAATCATAATCCAGGCTGATCATTTCGAGAGATAGCGGATGTTAGGGCTGTTCGTTCTAACGACTGGAGGTGTCCCGTGGACGACTCAACGGACGAAATCGTTCAACTGGTTGAGCTGATCGCGAAAGCGCTGGTGGATAAGCCCGACGAGGTTTCCGTTCACGCTGTGGAGGGCGAGCAAGTCAAGGTATTGGAACTCAGCGTTGCCGACGGAGATCTTGGCAAGGTGATCGGCAAGAAAGGTCGCACCGCGAAGTCGATTCGAACTCTGTTGGGCGCGGTCGGCATGAAGTTGAAAAAGCGATTTACGCTGGAAATTCTCGAGTAGTGGAGGGGGGCGAAGAAAGCGGCTACGTAACCGTCGCGCGGCTGCTGCGGCCTCGAGGAAATCGAGGAGAACTGATCGCCGAGGATCTCAGCGGTGAGGACTTCTGCTCACCGACGGCAGTCGGGCGAGGGGCGACCGACGCTGAGCGCTTCTTCCAGAGCAGCCCGCTTGTTCTTCGCGATTCAAGGGAGCGCCGACGCGAAACGGCTGTTGAACGAGCTTGGCTTCACCAGGGGAGATTGATTCTCAAGTTGCGGGGCGTTGATTCGATCGGCGACGCGGAAGCGCTGCGAAATGTCGATCTACAGATGCCGCGTGAGCGGCTCGGCCCTGCGCCCGACGACAGCTACTACTTTGAGGACTTAGTCGGCTGCGAGGTTCGCGATGCCGACAACGATCGCCTGATCGGCTCTGTTGAGGAAGTTCTGGAGCCTGGCGGGCCGTTGCTGTTGCAAGTCGATGCGGAAGGGCGGGAGGTGTTGATCCCTTTCGTCAAAGATATCTGCGTGGATATCGCACCGCAGAAGAAGACGATTCGCGTGCGGCTGCCGGACGGTCTTGAAAGCTTGAATCCGTGAAATGGTTTTCCACGTCCTCACGATTTTCCGCGAGTTCTTTCAAGGGCCGTTGGATTACGGGGTGGTAGCTCGGGCGCGCCGGCAGGGCCTGATCGACATCCGATTGCTGGATCTGAGGGATTTCACTTCGGACGTTCATCGCACGGTAGACGATCGCCCGTTCGGGGGCGACGAAGGGATGGTACTCAAGATTGAGCCTATCGATAAGGCGCTGCGGGCGATTCGATCCGATTCGACCGGCAAGAAGAAAAGGACGGTTTTGCTTTCCGCGCAGGGCCGGCTGTTCGATCAAGCCGCGGCGTCACGATTGGCAAGCTACGACGAAGTAACTCTAATCTGCGGACGCTACGAGGGCGTGGACGAACGCGTCGCCGAGCATTTAGCCGACGAGGAGCTGTCAATCGGCAACTTCGTCGTGAGCGGAGGAGAGTGGGCGGCGGGAATTGTGGTCGATAGCGTCACCCGCCTGTTACCGGGCACGTTAGGAAACGAAGCTTCGTCGCAGCGCGAGTCGTTTGCGCCGACGCGGGAGGGAACGGTGGGAATTCTGGATTTCCCCCACTACACCCGCCCGGCCCGCTACAGTGAGTGGGAGGCTCCTGACGTCCTTTTGAGCGGCCATCATGAAGAGATTCGGCGCTGGCGTCGCAGGGCGGCTCTCGAGAAAACCTGCAGAAACCGGCCTGAGTTATTGGCCGGGGCGGACTTGAGCGAGGAAGAAAACCACTGGCTGCGAATGGCCCGGGGAAAAGCCGCCCAAGCGCCAGGTCAATAGCAGCACCCGATCGCCGTCGCGGAACTTGGAGATTTGGATGATACAGAAACCTTTACAGAGGGTGTACGACAAGTACAAACGCGACGACCTGCCGGAACTCGAGCCGGGCGATACGGTCCGCGTCAACGTCAAGATTCGCGAAGGGGACAAGGAACGTCTCCAGGCTTTCGAGGGTGTTTTGATTGCCAAGCACAACTCCGGCATCAGCGGCACAATCACTGTTCGCAAGATCAGCTTCGGTATCGGCGTCGAGCGCGTGTTCCCGGTTCACTCACCCGTGATCGAAAGCATCAAGACGGTGCGGAAGGCAAAGGTCCGGCGGGCGAAGCTTTACTATCTCCGGGAGCTGCGCGGCAAGGCGGCGAGGCTTAAAGAGCGCGCACGGACTTAGCCCGGCGTGAGCGCTGAAGCGCCTCATCCGTTGTATGTCCACTCGTAACCGGCCGGCGCGCAAACTGAAGCCGCGCCCAAATTCACGTTGGGAAACTCGTTTACGTCGTCAGGGCCTGCGATCCATCGTAGGTGTCGATGAGGTCGGACGGGGCTCTCTGTTCGGCCCGGTCGTCGCAGCGGCGGTGATCCTCGACCCGGAACGTCCGATCCGCGGATTGCGGGACAGCAAACAAATCGATCCCAAACGTCGCGAGGTTCTAAGTGCGCGGATTCGCGAACGTGCCCGCGCTTTCGCCTTCGGTGCCGTGGACAGCGCAGGGATCGACCGCTGGAATATCTATCAAGCCTCCCGCCGCGCCATGGCCGCCGCTGTGCAGTCGCTCGGCGTGGCGGTCGACTTTTTGCTCGTGGACGCCCTGCGGCTGGAGCTCGACACGCCACAGAAGGCGCTGATTCGCGGCGATTCTCGATGCTTCTCGATCGCCGCGGCTTCCATCCTCGCCAAGGTCGAGCGAGACCGGTGGATGAAGGCTTGGGATAAGGTCTATCCCCGGTATAATCTGGCCTCCAATAAGGGGTATACTACCCCCGATCATTTGCGGGCGCTCAAAGAACACGGGCCCACGCCCCTACACCGCTTCAGCTTCAGCCCCGTGCGCGACGCGGCCCGGTTTTGTCCTTTTACATTGCCAACACCCCACTTGGAGACTCCGCCGTTGTTCCCCGAGGGAGAATTCTGCTAGGCCGTCATGGACGCTCTTCCCACCCACCAGCCTGCTGAAACGGCCCCCGCGGTTGCCGCGCCACGCCGACGCGGACATTTTTTGAGTCAACTGTTTTTCGTGCTTTTTTGCCTGGAAGTGGGTTTCGTTCTGTTCCTGATGCCGTGGACCGTACTTTGGGACATCAACTACTTCTTCAGCATCACGCCGGAGTTGAACCGTGTCTGGCTCAGCACCTATCTGCGCGGCGCCGTCTCCGGTGTTGGGTTGGTCAATTTGTGGATCGGCCTGGGCGAGGCGTGGCGGTTGCGACGGGCTTAGCGAAAGAATATTGCTACCGCACAGCACTATGAAACTCATCTTCTACCAAAAACCCAGTTGAACCACCTGCCGCAAAGCAAGAAGTTTCTTGCTCGACCAAGGCGCGGAGCTGCAGTTCGTCGATCTGAATCGGGGACTAAGCGTTGAAGAACTCGACCAGTTGATCGGTCGTCGCGACTACCGATTGTTCTTGAACACCCGCAACGCCCTCTACCGCGAAATGGGGATGAAGACGAATCCCCCGCCCCGAGACGAAGCCCTACGTTTGATGTCGGCGAACCCGAACCTGATTCGACGTCCTCTGATCAAGCGTGGCCGAAAAATTCATGTGGGCTTCAACGCCGCTGAATGGAGCAACCCTCCGGTCGGCAAAGGCTAACGGAAGATAATCGAAATACCGTCCACTCACGGCGAGCGGAGCGACGAGCGAATTAAGGTCGGCCGTGCTTGAACACGTCGACTGCTTCGCCGCCCGCGGTGAGTGGGTAGCCGGAACGATATTTCAACTCCGAAGCAGCGCCGTTGTCGGAAACACCAAGACCCGAAACTCAGGCATGTCGCCAACCGAGGGCGCGATCGGAAGCGCGATTCTGAATCCGGCCTGCCTTAGGTGTTCGGAATTGAGCGCTTTCACCAGGTCATCCTAACTAAAAGGTGCCGCCGGCAGGACGGGAGACGGTCTATTAGAGATTGTCCGGCGGAAAGTCAAGAGGGCGCCTGAAACGTAATTGGGGGGCAGCCGGCCCTGGGCCGTCTTCGACCTGGAGCGGTCAAGCGGCAAGGGCGGTGGGAAACGACTGTTACGATAGAAACACTCATGGAAGAAACGGATCGCGATGATCATGTGGCTGTGGATGGCGAGCCAATTGCGTCCTCTGTAATCGAGGAGCCGCCGGCGGTCGCGGTCGAGACGGTAGTACCGGGCGCGGGCACTCAAGTAGATGGGGTGGAAATCGCACCGCCGGAGGAAGCCGTACTGCCTCCGTGGAGCCCGGGTTGGGGCTACAAAGATCTTTTCTATGTTGTGGCTTTCGCTCTCGCGGCGTTGGTCGTTTCCATCATCGCTTGCTTCGCCTTTTTCTTCGGCCTGGACATGCTTTTCGGTTGGAAGTTCGACCTCCAGGAGCCGGCCGGCGAAGCCGTCATGCTGATCACCATGCAGATGATCTGGTGGGCCCTGGTCGTCGCTTTCGTTTACGTACTGGCTACGGTTAAACATCGGATGGAATTCGGGCCGTCGGTGGGTTGGATTCCGCTTGTTCGGCCGCTGCGCTCAGGGGTGCTGTATTGCGGCATCGGTTTCTTGTTGGCTTGTACGGTGGCGGGGATTGCCTCCGTGATTCCCATGCCGACCGAACGACCTCCGATCGAGAGGCTGTTTCGCGATCCCGGGGCGCTGGTGCTGGTGGCGATTTTCGGAACGACGATAGTGCCGGCGGTGGAAGAGTTACTGTTCCGCGGTTTCTTCTTCTCGGCTATCGAGGGGATGCACGGCGCATTGGCGGCGGTCATCGTCACGAGCGTCGTATTCTCGGTGATCCACGGACCGCAGTACGGCTGGCACTGGCAGAACTTGGTGTTGTTGCTCTATGTCGGTTCGGTATTCGCGGTGTTTCGGGCCAGAACCGGGTCGGTGGTGCCCGCGGCTTTTATTCATGCCGGGTATAACGGCACGCTGCTGCTTGGTGTGCTGTTTGCGGGCGAGGCGATCGAGAAGGTTTAGGAGAAAGCGGCTGGTTTCTTCGAACCCTGCGCAACGCTTTCCTGGTTCCCGTAGTCTAGGCCGCGAAGTCGCGGCAAATTTCCACCATTCGCTTTAGATTGTCCGGCGGCGCGGGGGGCGCGACCGAGCACGCCGAGGAGAGAATGAATCCGTCCATGGGTCGGGCGGCTTCGAGAATCGTACCGACATCGGCACGGATTTTCTGATCGTCGCCCCGCAACAGGGTGTTGACGGGGTCGACATTTCCCTTAATAAAGATGCGGCCTTGGAGTTGAGCAACGGCTTCGGTGATTTCGACATCGCCGAGCGGAGGTGGATCGAGGCACTCGATGCCGGAAACGCCGGTTCGGCAAATGAGATCGAGCCGGTCGCCGATTGCACCGCAGGTGTGGGTGTAGATCGCCGCGCCGGCATCGCGCACGGATTTCGCCAAGCGGCTTTCGAACGGCAGGATGAATTCCTCGTACATGTCGGGGCTCAGGAAAGCGCTGCCGGCGAAGGGGCTGCTGATCTTGATGGCAGCGGCGCCTCGCCGGACTTGGGCGACGGCCAACGCTACCGACCATTCGACCGTCTTGTCGAGAATGGCGATGCATTTTTCGGGGTCGTCGAGCAGAGCCATCAGGCCGTCTTCCATTCCTGTGATGTTGAGGAAATGATCAAAGGGGGCGCGGACCTCGCCGTGCACCGAGTACTCGTCGCCAACGCGCTCGAGGACGCGGTCAAGGGTCGCGAAGACGTGATCTTCGAAGCCGTCGGGGTCGGAAATCGGCAGCGTGGCTTTACTAGCTTGGAAAGCGAGGAAGCTTTCGGGCGCCCAGCCGAGTAGGTCGTCGGGGTCGAGCTCTTCGAAAGTCGGGCGGACGAAATCGTCGCCGGCCTTGTAGTAGGCGTCGTCGTCACGGGTGCACTCGATGCGCGAACCGTCTTTCAAGTAGAGCGTGGGGACTTCGGCGTCGTAGTCGGTGCGCTCGACGAGGTCCATGATGCCGTGGACGCGGCCGGGCTTGTGGCATAGGATGCCGTCAAAGTCGTAAAGGGCGCGCATGCGGATGAGGCAGTCGGCCCACAGGTCGCTGTCGATGAAGTAGTCGATCGGATGAACGCCGGTATTGATGATGGTGTGGCCGTTGGCGAGTTGGCACATCACCGGGATGCGCGGCGGGCGCCGGCGGTTCATAGCGAGGTCGACGATTTGTTTGGAGGTCATTTGCAAAGTAGTTGCGGTTATGGTCTCGTAAATGCTGTTTCGTCGGCAACGCCTTGTGCGGGTGTGACGGCGTGCCGCTTACAGCCGTCGCAAGGCCCAAAAGCTGTGGCCGACGGCAAGCGCTGAAGGGACGAGGACAGTAATCGCAGAGAAGCCGAACGCCGACGAGAGCGCAAAGACCGCCAATCCGGCAAGGAGCAAGTCCCAACCGGCGATGCGATTGGATTCATACCAAATCTCCCGCTTCGAGAGTGTCTTTCGGGTGCGGAAGCCGTACAAACGATTGGGAGGCACCCACTTGAAAATGAGCGGAATACTGGACGCGACCATCACGGAAGTGACAAGAAGCTGCTTTTCCAACGTTGCCCCCTAGTCTGTTTATACAGTCTTCGAGACGTTTTGTTGGTGTGATTTTAGTTCAGACCTCCAGATAAACGACGCCGTCTTCAACCAAGAAAGCGGCATCGGCTTTTTGGGCGGCGGCTTCGAGCGCCTTCCTCAGAATCTTCTTGGCGTCGGGGCCGTCGTCGAGGCGCCGCATAAGAGCTTCCCCAGTGACGTTGCCGATGGTGATTGTGATCTTGAGGCCGTGGCGTTTGCAGGTGATCTTGCGGCCGTCGGCGATCTCGACGTTGAGGGGTTTGATATAGGCGTCGGCGTAGTTGACGCCTATGCCGGACCCGTCGGGCGCCGAGGGCGGGATGAGCGCTTCGGCGTCGGTGTTTTCCGGGGCGATGAGGAGTTTCATGATAGCTATTCGGAATCGGTCTCTTGATGCCGGTCGATCTTTTCGCGGAATAGGCGAATGTGCTGGGGCGTGCTGCCGCAACAGCCGCCGACGATGTTCACGCCGGAGTCGAGCAGCGCAGGGAGCTCGGCGACCATCTCTTCGGGCGTTTGTTTGTAGACGACCTTCATCTTTTCAAGAACAGGCTGGCCGGCGTTGGGCTGAGCCATGGTGGGCAGCTCGCTCACTCCTTGGTAGCGTTTGACGGCGCGTCCTGCCCAGCCGACATCGACGCCGGTGCCGCAATTAAGCGCCATGATGTCGACTCCGGCGTCGCGCATGAAGGAGGCGCCTTTCTCGGGGTCGATGCCCATCATGGTGCGAATCTCGGACCCGTCGGTGGTCACATCATAGGCCATTGAACCAATGATACAGGGGGCGCCGGCGTTCTTGGCGGCCTCGATGCCGATACCTAGCTCTTCGAGCGAGGTCTGGGTCTCGATGATGACGGCGTCGACGCGTGCGGAGACAAGCGCCTCGGCTTGTTCGGCAAAGGCCTCGCGGACTTGCTGTAAGGAGATCTCGCCGTAGGGTTCCATCAATCCCCCGAAGGGACCTATGTCGCCGATGACGAACCCGGGCTTCGAGCCAAAGGCCTCGCGCGCGAGTTCGGCGCCGGCTTTGTTGATGGCGGCGACCTGGTCGGCGCGATTGTGACGCTCGAGCATGATGCGGCAACCGCCGAAAGTGTTGGTGATCAGGCAGTCTGACCCGGCCTCGACGTAGGCGCGCTGAATCGCGAGCAGCCGGTCGGGGTAGTCAACGTTCCATGCCTCACCGCAGCCGCCGGGTTCAAGGCCGGCCAGTTGCAGCTGCGTCCCCATGGCGCCGTCGCCTAGGAGTACCCGTTGCTGAATCGCTTCGAGAATGGTTTCGGCCATGGCTCAGTCTGGTTGGTTGTTCCCGGTTACGGTGTCCTTCTATGGTAGCGAGGTGGAACCGAGGGATCGTGGGGCGGGGGCGTTCCTGCCGCCCTTTCAGGGCTCGCCCTGGTACCCAGGGTTCCGCCTGCGGCTCCACCCTGGGCCATAACATATTCCCGCCGCCGCTTCGCGGCTCCTGAACGCCGCCGCCGCTCGATCCTCACGCTGCGATTGAACCTCTCGACCCGTTTCAATCCCGCGCTACGAACCGAAGAGCTTTTCCGTGCCGCTGAGGAGTTGTTTGGCGATGGTCTGCAGCTGGATGTTGCTGGTTCCTTCGTAGATAGTGCCGACCTTGGCGTCGCGGTAGAGCTTTTCGACCGGGTACTCTTTCGTGAACCCGACGCCGCCGAAAAGGTCGATGGCTTGTGACGTGACGCGACCGGCGGTTTCGGAGGCGTGGAGTTTCGCGATGGCCGCTTGAGTGAGAAAGTTTTCCCCGGCTTGCTGGAGACGAGCGGCGTTGTAGACCAGCAGGCGGGTGGCTTCGATATCCGCGGCCATACGGGCGAGCTGAAATTGCAGGCCTTGGAACTCGGCGATCGGCCGGCCGAATTGTTTGCGTTCTTGGGCATATCGCAGCGCGTGTGCTAGGGCGGCCTCGGCGACGCCGAGCATCTGGGCCCCGATGCCGATGCGCCCTTCGTTGAGAGTCTCGATCGCGATCTTGTAGCCCTGGCCGACTTCTCCCAAAACGTTTTGTTTCCCGACCGGACAACCGTCGAGAATCACCTCGCAAGTCGACGACGCGCGTATGCCGAGCTTATCTTCCTTCTTGCCGACGGACAAACCCGGCGTGTCGCGCTCGACGAGGAAGGCCGTGATGCCGCGGTAGCCGGCATCCGGGTCGGCGTTGGCAAAAACAAGGAAGAGACCGGCTTCGCGGGCGTTGCTGATCCACAGCTTGCGGCCGGTGAGGCGGTAACCATCACCCTCTCTGAGGGCTCGGGTCGCCAATGCGAAAGCGTCGCTGCCGGAACCGGCTTCCGACAAGCAATAGGACCCGACCGTGTCTTTGGCCAGCCGCGGCAGGAACCGCTGTTGCTGATCGTCGCTGCCCCAACCAAGCAGCGCGCTGTTGACCAAAGTGTTCTGAACGTCGAGGAGAACCGCCGCCGAGGCATCGACGGTCGCGATCGCTTCGACCGCCAGAATCGTGGAGAAGAAGGAGCCTTCCTGCCCTCCGAACCGCTCAGGGATGGCAATAGCCATCAGGCCGAGTTCGAAACACTGCTTGAGAATGTCGGAGCGGAATTCGGCCGCTTCGTCCATTTCGCGGACATAGGGTTCGATCTGCTCGACCGCGAACCGACGAACGGTGTCGCGAAACAGCGTTTCGTCTTCGCTTAACTGTGTGAGAGCCGGGGTGGTCATTACCGCGGTGGGTCGGGGCCGTGACAAATTGGGTGCAGTCCGCTTCGCGCCGGACGCGACTGTGTAGGCCCGGAACAGCCGGCGGCAGCCCCCTACCGGCGTTGGGAGAACGCTATCCCGCTACCACGTTCGATTCGCCCGCGGGGTCCTCGATCGGCGTCTCGTCCGAATGCTGGCGATAGAGAATGCGGCCGCAGGACTCGCAGATAAGAATCTCTTCGCCGAGCCGGAGTTTCTGCGTCACGTGCGGGCGAAGCACGACGTTGCAGGCGAGGCAACGTCCATCGGAAGCTTGCGCCACGGCCGCGCCGCCGCGCAGTTTGTAGACTCGCTCATAGACGGCCAGCACCGACGGCGAGACCCCGGCGGCCAGCTCGCTACGCTTGGTCCGGACTTCGGCCAACTCATCCTTATCCTTGGCGACCCGGGCTGTGGTCTGCTCGACTTCCTTCGCTACGACGGCGCCTTCGGCTTTGAGCGCCTTCTCAGCTTGCCCGACATTTCCCTCGACCGTTTCCGCCTCGACCATCTTGTCGAGGATGTGGTCTTCGATCTTGCGAATTTCCTTTTCGGCGAATTCGATTTCCTTCCGAAACGCGCGAAACTGCTCGTTGGTCTTCGCTTCGCCCATTTGCACGCGCAGATGGGACGTCTTTTGCTGCCAGGTAGAAATCTCACCGTCCATGAGGCGCCGGGCCTTTTGGTTCTCTTCAAGGGCCGCTTGATCAGCGGCCAAAGCTTGCTTGTGGGATTCGAGCTTGCTTTCGATTTCGGTGACGTATTTCGGCAAACGCGCGATTTCTTCGCTCAACTCGCGGATCCGGCTATCAATGAGCTGAAGTTCACGGACGCGGTCGATATCAGGATTCATGGAGTGTGTTGAAACCAGCTGGCCGTTCGGGTGTGCAGTGAGCTAGTAATCATCGGGATCGATCCTATCATAGCGGGCGCGCTCCTCCGCCGACCATTCGCGGCGGCCCCGAAGGGGTCCGATCACGGCCTCTTGCGCCGCGTCAAGCTCTTGCACGCGCATCAGTCGGCACATGCCGTACAGCACCGCGAGGCCGAGCGGAACCGAGAGTGCCAAATCGGCGAAACGAACCGCCGTCGACTCACCAATGGCATACCGGAGCGCGGTGGAAGAGAGCTGGCAGGTCGCACCCATCAAGGCCGAGGCGGTAACGATTTTGAGGACGCTCCAGGCCAGTCGGCGTCCGTGAATGCCGCCCAGTTTGACCTTCATCATCCAGAACAGAACCGCGAAATTGAAGGCGGCGACGACGGACGTGGAGAACGCCAGGCCGCCGTGTCCCCATCCCAAAACACGAACGAAGGTCCAGTTCAGCGCATAGTTGAGGAAGATCGAGATCACTCCGGCCAGCATGGGAATGCGCACGTCGTTCAAGGCGTAGTAGGCCGGCGTGAGGACTTTTATGGCCGCGTACGCCGCCAATCCGAGGCAGTAGAACGACAGCGCCGTCGACGTCTGTTGGGTGTCAATGGCCCCGAATTCACCGCGTTGGAACACTACGCCTACCAGCGACTCGCTGAGGACCGTGAGCCCGACCGCCGAGGGAATCGTTAATAAGAAGACCAGCCCCAGCGAGCGCGACAAGGTATCTCGGAATTCGTTGATATGACCCCGGCCGGCACTTCGCGAAATCGCCGGCAGCGTTGCGGAGGCGATAGCGACGCCGAAAAGGCCCAACGGCAGTTGCATGAAACGAAAGGCGTACCCAAGCCATGAGACCGGGCCGTCCATGACGTTGCCGGCGGCATCGGTAATCTGCGAGGCGAAAATGCTGTTGACGAACACGTTGATCTGCACAGCCGCCGCGCCGAGGCCTGCGGGACCCATCAGTACCAGCATTTGCCGTAACCCAGGGTCGGAGAGGTCGAAATCGGGCCGAAAGCGCAAACCGATTTTGCGCAAGCTTGGCCACTGGCAGCCGTACTGCACCATCCCGCCCAGCAGCGTTCCGATCGCCATGCCGACGATCGGTTCGATGCCCAACATCGGCCCGGCGGCGAAACCCAGAACCAAGCCGGCGACCAAAGACGTGACGTTGAAAAAGGCCGAGGCCAACGCAGGAATTCCGAAGACTCCTTTGGAATTAAGAACCGCCATAGCCTTCGCCGCCAAAGCGATGAAGAGAAGGAAGGGAACCATGATACGGGCGAGCTTGACGGTTAGGTCCTTCTTGCCGGGCACTTCGGCGAAGCCGGGGAACATCACATCGATGAGCTGGGGCGCGAAGACGATCCCCAGCAGGCAAATCACAGCCAACACTGGCACCAGCACCGTGGCCAGGCGGTTTGAAAGCCGATAGGCTTCCTCTTCACTCTTTGTCGCGAGGTATTGGGAGAAGGTTGTGACGAAAGCGGCCGACAGGGCTCCTTCGGCGAGTAGATCGCGGCTGAGGTTGGGGATGCGGAAGGCCGCAAGGAAGGCGTCGAAGACCATTCCGGCGCCGAAGTATTTGGCGAAAACGACCTCGCGAACCAGGCCGGTCACACGGCTGAAGAGGACGGCCGCACTCACGACTCCGGCCGATCTGACGATTCGAGCGTGGCGCGAGGCCTGCGTGGTGTCGGGCGGCTCGGCTTCCTCCAACCCGACCGGCGGCGGCGCCTTGGTGGCCATTCATGGTTAGCTTATCACGGGGGTCCACGCGCGAAAGGGGTCCACGCGTGAAAGGCCTTGTTCGGCGCGAGGTTTCGGGCGCCGAGGCATAAGTGTTAGCCGCGCCAGTAGCCGTGGATCCATCCAAAGGCGAGTCCCCATAGGCCCGCGCCGATGGGAAAAGACGCCAGTGCCCAGAACAAGCGGCGCCGCAAGGTCATCTGTCCCGGATAGAAGGACAAGAACCCCTGCGCCAGCAACACGAACGCAAAAGTGACGTATCCGCCCAGGCCGCTCTGCAAGCACCACGGACAATGAGGACCCTGTGCGGCGTGGATGTTACATGAGGTCGCCGCTCCACTCCACCACGACTTGCAGCCGCAGGTGTAGATCCAGTCACAAACGTTGATAAACCAGGCCGCGGTGACGCCGGCGGCGGCGAGAAAGGCAGCGATGCGGGGCAACAACATGCGCGGATTTCTTCGAGGGTCGGGCCCGGCGGCGCCGAGCCGGCCGCCGACACGTCGGACGGAACGTTATCGTCCCATATAAGATTAGCGACGCGGCAACCTCGGCCGCGTTCCAAAGAAATGCGACCGGGCGAATCCCAAATTATTACCGCGGTAATTGAGCCCGTCAAATATTGCGTTTGCAGGGTGAGTACCATTACTAACTGGGCCGGTTGCTCGTACGGCGCGCGGCCGGCGACAAGTGTGAAAGCTACATCGAAATTGAAGACAACGCATGTCCGACCCCGCTCGACAAGCGCCCTTTAGGAACTACGACTTTTCTCGTCGGCCGGCGAGTGCCGCTGTTTGCAACCAAATTGAAACACTTGAACGGTTGCATTCGAGACGGAAGGGTTGCGGAAGTACTTGGCGTCCGTAGGATTCACGGTACTTTCGTAATCTTGACAGGGTCTGGGTCCCTTCGCATAATCGACCTGAGTCATCACAGGGGTTGCGTAGGGGTGGGGTAGGCTGCTGAGCGTGCCGTGTCGTTGTTATCGTTGTGAGCATCAAAGCGCCTTCCGATCTCGACGTAACTGCCGGGCAAGCCCAAACTCGAAACCTGTATTCCTACCGCATGCTGAACGCGGACAAGATCCGAATCGTCGTCGCTGACGATCACACCATCTTTCGAGAAAGCCTCTGTCGTATGTTGGCGACGGAGGAGGATTTCGAGATCGTAGGCCAAGCCGGTACCGGCAAGCAGGTCATGGACGTCGTTACCTCGGAGCATCCCGACATCTTACTGCTCGACCTGCGCATGCCCGACCCGGACGGCTTGGAGACGCTTAAGCAACTGCGCGCCAAGAGGCTGGAAACTCGGATCATCGTTCTTACGGCGGTCGAAGAAGAAGATCAATACGTGCAGGCGGTGAGAAGCGGCGCTCGTGGAGTGGTTGTCAAGCAGGCAGCTACGGAATTGTTGATTAAGAGCGTACGTAAGGTGCACGAGGGCGAGATTTGGCTGGACGCGAAGACGACCGCGGCGGTTGTTCGGGCCTTCACCGAAGCCAAGGGCGAAGTGATCGAACACCGCCGCCCGCTGCCCTTAAGCAACCGAGAGCAAGAGGTGGCTGCTTTGGTTGTTCAAGGATTCTTAAACAAGGAAATCGCCGAAAGGCTTTACATCAGCGAGCAAACCGTCAAGAACCATCTTCACAATATCTTCGAAAAGTTGAGTGTTTCCAACCGGCTGGAGTTGGCTCTTTACGTGATGCAAGCGGAAAGCGCCTCCGCCTAGAGGGCTTCTCTCGGCGCACGAAGATTCTTAAGGCGACCCCCCTCACCGGAAGTTCTGGGAACGGCTCCCCTGCCTGCTTGAGCGCGACGCGGCGCTGGCCCAAACCGCCTCAAGGCTATACTCTGAGCGATGACGATCGACTCTCACCATCATTTCTGGACGTATTCCGCGCGCGAATACGGCTGGATCGACACTGAGAAGGCCGCGCTCCGTCGAGACTTTCTTCCCCGCGACCTCAAGGTTGAGTTGGACGCCGCGGGAGTCGACGGCGTGGTGTCGGTGCAATCGCGACAGACGGTTGAGGAAACAGCGGTCTTGCTCGGCTACGCCGCCGAGCATAGTTTCATCCGCGGCGTCGTCGGCTGGACGCCGCTCGCCGACCGGGCTGTCGGCGACGACCTGGCTCGCCTTTCGGCGAACTCGGCACTCAAGGCCGTCCGTCATGTCGTCCAGGATGAGCTCGATGACGATTTCATCTTGGGGGCCGATTTCAACCGCGGAGTGGGAATCCTACACGAATTCAATTTGGCGTACGACATCCTGATCTACGAGCGACACTTGCCGCAAACGATTCAGTTCATCGATCGTCACCCGAAGCAGGTCTTCGTACTGGACCACATCGGTAAGCCGCGGATACGCGACGGCTCATTCGCTGCTTAGCGCGAAGCAATGACTCGCATCTCCGAGCGCCCCAACGTGAGTTGCAAGATTTCGGGAATGGTCACTGAAGCCGACGTGCGGAGTTGGACGGAGGGACAACTGCGGCCCTATCTCGAAGCTGTTATCGAGACCTTCGGTCCGAGTCGACTTATGTTCGGATCCGACTGGCCGGTTTGCTTGCTTGGGTGTTCCTATGGGCGCTGGGTCGGCATTGTCCGCGAGTTCCTCTCCCGGCTCTCCGATGCCGAGCAGACTCAGATCCTCGGCCAAACCGCGACGGATATCTATAACCTGTAGAGATGTTCCGGAGTAGCGAAGCAACCCTACCGATCGAATAGCGAGTGCAGCACTCGGGAGACCGACAAGAGAAATGCCCGACGCCGCGGCAATCGAGCTGGAACGCAAGAAAGTCAGGCGGCTGCAGTGGATGATGTCGATGGTCATGAGCACCATCAGCCAGAACGATCGCATGCCGGTCGAGGAAGCAAGCGAGTTGATCGCCTCGGCGCGCAAGGCGGCGCTTCGCATGTTCCCCGGCAAGGAGTCGACCTACGATTTGCTGTATCGCCCGCGGTTCCAGCGCTTGATGCAGGAAAAATACAACCTTCAATGACGGGAGCGCTGATTCGGCGGGCCGAAACTACTCGGCGTGATGGGGCAAGGGGTATCGCTCCCGCAGCTTGGCGAGCGCTTGATCTTTGGTCGCAACGGCGCCTTCCAACTGCTCGATTTCAAGCCATTCGAGGATTTCCGCAAAAACCGGACCGGGGCTGTATCCGGCGGCGATGAGATCGTCCCCCCGGACCAACCGGGGCGGACGCAGCTCGGGCTCGGGTATTTCGGCCAGTTTCCGCCTCACAAAGTCATAGTTGCGCAGTTTGCCGTGGCTCGCCACGCAGTCGAGGCGGTGCAGTTCCATGTGTTCTTCGAAGCCGTCGGTCCGCAGGAACCTCTTCAGCCGGCCGGTGCGCATCTCGGTCACATGCGCAAAGCGCATGTGGTTGGCGACGAGGGCGAGAATGCGTTCGATCTGTTGGTTGGAGAAGCGCAGCCTCGTCAGGATTCCCTCGGCAAGCTTGACTCCGACCTCGACGTGGCCGTGGAAGCGAATGCGGTCGGCGAATTCAATCGTGTCGGGTTTGCCGACATCGTGCAACAACGCACCCCAGGCGAGCGTCACGGCGGGGGTTTCGAGGTGCTCGAGAAGCAACAAAGTGTGTGTCCAAACATCGCCCTCGGGGTGATGTTCGGGCGATTGCGGCACACCCTTCATCCTCGCCGCTTCGGGCAGAACGGCTTCGAGCAAACCGGTCTCATCGAGCAAGGCGAAAGCCTTGTGTGGCGCGCCTTCGGTCAGCATGGCGTTCAGTTCGTCGCGAATCCGCTCGGCCGAGATTTCGAGAATCTCGGTCGAGTGGCTCTCGATCGCGCGGCGAGTCTCGGTTTCGATGGAAAAGCCGAGACGCGCGGCGAAACGCACTGCCCGCAGCATGCGCAGCTTGTCCTCGGCGAGGCGTTGCTCGGGATCTCCGATCGCCCGGATGAGCCCGGCCGAGAGGTCTTCGCGACCGCCGACGTAGTCAAGGCAACGCTCCTCGATAGGATCGAAGAAGAGTCCGTTGACGGTGAAGTCCCGGCGCCCGGCGTCTTGCTCGGCGTTGTCAGTGAAGCGGACGTCACAAGGCCGGCGTCCATCGTGATATTCTCCCTCGCGGCGGAAGGTGGCCACCTCGACGCGAGCCTCGCCTTCGCGAACCAAAACGACACCGAACTTTGTACCGATTCCCAACGAACCGGGAAAGTAACTTTGGATTTGTTCGGGGCGCGCGTCGGTCGCGACGTCGTAGTCAGCGGGATCGCGGCCCAGCAGACGATCGCGCACGCAGCCGCCCGCCCAGTAGGCGGTATGCCCCCGCCCGCGGAGGTCGCGGACTACCGACAAAGCAAGTTCCTTTGGTGTCACGACTTGCGCTCGTCCGAGCGGGGCCCGGCTTCCTCGACCAGCCGATAGACCTCACTTTTCGACAATCCGAACTCGCGGGAGGTTTGCTTGATCGCGGCCATGCGGTCGGCGCCCCGGGCCACCAGGTCGGCCACGCGGCCGGGGGCCTGATCGGGAGACGGGCGCGCCTTTTCGCCGCCGGCGATCAGCAGAGTGATCTCTCCCTTGACGGTTCCGCGTTGTTCGAGAGCCGCCGTGATCTCGGCAGCCGTGCCGCGCAGGAACTCTTCGTGCAACTTGGTCAGCTCACGCGCGACGACGACCGGCCGCGAGCCGAGCAGGTCGTCGATGTCGGCCAAAGCGGCGCGGACACGGCGGGGCGTCTCGTAGAAAACGGTCGTGGCTTCCTCGTCGATGAGGGCTTCGAGCGCTTTGCGGCGAGCGGATTTCTTCGACGGCAAGAAGCCTTCGAAGCGAAAGCGGTCCGTCGGGAGTCCCGAGGCCGCCAGAGCGGCTTCCACGGCTGTCGGGCCGGGAATCGGTACCACCGGAACACGGGCCGCGATCGCCGCGCGCACGACGCGGTAGCCGGGGTCGGAGATGCCGGGCATCCCGGCGTCGGAAATAACGGCGATGCGCTCGCCTCGGCGGGCGAATTCGATCAATTCCGCGGCACGTATTTGTTCATTGTGCCCGTGATAACTCAGCAGCGGCTTATCGATCTCAAAATGCGCCAACAGCCTTCCGCTATGACGCGTGTCTTCGCAAGCGATGCGATCGACTTGGCGGAGAATGGCGAGCGCACGCGGACTGAGATCTTCCCGGTTCCCGATCGGTGTGGCCACAAGATAGATTGTGCCGGGCATGAGGTTGCGGAGAACGCGTCTTTGAGCAAGAAGCCCCCACAGGTGATTGTAGGGGGCCGAGAGCGGATTCCGTCGACGCGCGATCGGGGTGAAACCCCTCGGCTTCAAACGCGCGAGTGGAAGGTGCCGGCGCCGGTCATCCGGTAACGGTCCAAGAATGCTTCGTAACCGGATAGGTCGAGCGGGGGCGTTACAACATGCCCTTGAATGCGGTCACAAGCGAGGCTGCGCAAGAACGCCAGGTCGTCCTCGGTCTCGGCCCCGGTTACGGCCACGCTGAAACTCATGTCGTGGGCCAGTTCCAATATGCCGGACGTCGAGGTCGGGCCCGCTTGGGAGCCGTCCGCCTGACGGACCAGCGAAACATCAATCTTTATGCCGTCGATCGGGAGCCGTCGCAAGTAGATCAATGAAGAATAGGCCCCGGCGAAATTGTCGAGGTCGAAGCGCACGCCGAGCGAGGCCAGTTCGCGGACCCGCGCGGGAACTTCGGAACCGCTGCGGGCGAGTGAGTGCTCGCTCAATTCCAGCCGCAAGTGCGCAGGGTCGGTTCCGGCGTCGCGCAACGCCTGGCGCAGTGTCGCGACAAATTCGGGATGACCGATCTCATCGGACGAAATATTCACCGAAATCGGCAGGGGCGACCCTGCCCCCTCCCAAGTGCGCGCCTGACGGCAGAGTTGCTCCGTAATCCATCGGCTGAGCATAAGGATGTTACCCTTTTCGCCCACGGCGCGGATGATGTCGCGGGTCGCAATCCAGCCGCGTTCAGGATGATTCCATCGGAGCAATGCTTCGACGCCAACCGGTTCGCCCGTGGAGGGCAGAGCGAACGGCTGGTACAGAAACCCGAACTCGCCGCGTAACAAGGCTTCGCCTAGTCGCCGTTCCGAACCGAGAATCCCTAGATCTTCGGCATAGCGGCAGCTATCGAAGATTTCATATTGAGCCGAGCCTCGGGCCTTGGCGCGATACATCGCGGCGTCGGCGTCGCGTACGAGGTCAGCGGGTTGCTCGTAGTCGTTCGAGGCGATTGCGACGCCGATGCCGGCACCGATCCGGACTTGCTTGCGGCCGCATGGGAATGGGGTGGAAAGATCATCTTGGATGCGCCTTGCGACGGTCGCGGCTTCGGCGGGCTGTTCGATCTCCCGCAGCAGCACACCGAACTCATCGCCGCCCAAACGGGCGACGAGGTCCTCGGGACGGACGCAGTTGCGAATCCGGTCGGCGACGCCGGCGAGTAAGCGGTCGCCCACCTGGTGCCCGAAGCTGTCGTTCACGGACTTGAATCCATCCAGATCGACCATCAGCAGCGCGAAGAGCCGGTCGGCTCGACGTTGAGCCTGAGAAGCCGTGCGTTGCAATTGGGCCTCAAACTCCGCGCGGTTCGGCAACCCGGTCAGGGGATCATGGGTTGCCTCGTGGCGAAGTCGGTCTTCCTCCTTCTTGCGGTCGGTGATGTCGCTCTGCGAGCCGACAAGGCGGGTGGGTTCGCCGGATTCCGAACGCAAGGCGATGCCCCGGCTGTGCACCCAGCGATAATGCCCGTCGCGGTGGAGCAACCGATGCTCCATGGAGAAACGAGCGGCGCCGCGATGGAGGTGGTCGGCAAGCTTCCCGAGCAAGTGGCCCAAGTCTTCGCGGTAAACTCGGTCGAGCCATTCATCCGGGTCGTGGCCGATTTCGTGATCGGCGAACCCAAGCATCGACTTCCACCGCGGACAGAAATAGATCTCGTCAGTGTTGAGGTCCCAATCCCAGAGACCGTCATCAGCCGCTCGGGCGGCGAGAGCGTACCGTTCCTTCGTTCGATGGATTCCCGAGTCCATTTGGACGCTCCGCCTCGAGTCGGCGCTGGGGGCCGTACGGCCCGGTGGGGGCGCGCCGCCGGGCCGGCGGATGTCTCCTATTCGAGATTCATCCCCGTTGCACCTAGCGTTTATTTTAGGAAGTCGTAGGCCCGCGACAGACCACCGTCCGTACCTGATTTCGTAAGAAAAATACCGTAGGGTCCGCGGGCTGTTTTACTTACTCTTCACGGAACTGCTCGGGCTCGACAGGGAGGTGAGATGGATCAAGGAATCGGTGGCGGGCTCGGAGCGCCCCAGGCCGAAGTGCTCGCGGAGCAAGTCGGTGAAAGCTTGGCGATCGATAGGCGGGCAGATGACGCGCCCCTGCACCTGGTCGCAATTCTGGCCGCGAAGGAACTCAAGTTGTTCCTCGCGCTCGACGCCTTCAAAGACGACCTTGAGATCGAGGTTATGGGCGAGAGCAATAACTCCGCCGGCGATGGCACGGTCTTCGCGGTCGGAAGCGAGTTCGCTAACGAACGACTTGTCGATCTTGAGGTAGCTAATGGGGAAGCGCCGCAAATACGTAAGCGAGGAGTACCCCGTGCCGAAGTCGTCGAGCATGATCTCGACGCCGTGAGAGGACAAACGACGCAAAACCCCCGCGGTCGCTTCCGTGTTCCCCATCAACCCGCTCTCGGTCAACTCGATCTTCAGCGATTGTGGCGCGACGCCGCTCTCACGCAACGCAGTGGTAACGCATTCAAACAGATCGATCGACTTGATCTGGCGCGGTGAAACGTTGACCGAAATGGGCATCCGCCCCAGTCCCGCTTCTTCCCACTCCCTTGTCTGGCGGCAGGCTTCCCGCAGAACCCAGTCACCGATGGGAATGATGAGCCCGGTATCTTCGGCGAGCGGAATGAAATCGCTCGGCAGCATGATCCCTCTTTCAGGGTGACGCCAGCGCAACAAGGCTTCGCAGCTCACGAAGCGACCCGTTGGGAGAGACACGATGGGCTGGTAGTAGATCTCGAATTCGCGGCGATCGAGAGCACGGCGGAGCGAGGTTTCCAGTTGCAGCAGCTCGACCGCACGCACGTGCATGGCCTCATTGAAGGTCTCGTAACGAGCCTTGCCGAGCGACTTGGCGCGGTACATGGCGGCGTCGGCGTTGCGCATGAGTTCAACGGGCGTCTCGTCGCGCCTGGTCCCGAATGCGATACCGATGCTGACAGCGGTGAAGACTTCTTGGTCGCCGATCTTGAAAGGCTTCGCAAGCGCGGCTTGCAGACGCTCGGCGACCCGCCTCGCCTCGGATTCGCCGGAGATGGCGGTCATCAGCACGGCGAATTCGTCGCCGCCAAATCGAGCGATTACGTCGTAGGGGCGAACCGAAGCAGCGAGACGTTCGCCGATCGCGGCCAGTAGTTGGTCGCCTGCTGTGTGCCCGAGACTGTCATTGACCACCTTGAAACGGTCAACATCGAGGAACAAGACGGCGAACAACCGACCTTCGCGCCGCCGTTCCTCCACCGCCGCTTCCAGCCGTCGGAGGAAATACGCGCGGTTGGGCAAGCCGGTGAGCGGATCGTGCAAGGCTTCATGAACCAACCGCTTCTCGGCGCGTTTACGGTCCGTGATGTCACTTTGCGAACCGACCAGACGAAGCGGCTTCCCTTGCTCGTCGCGCACAGCCACCCCACGAGTCAACATCCAGCGCAAACTTCCGTCACGGTGGCGAACACGTTGCTCGATTTCCAACTGAGGGGCATTCCCTTGCAAGTGGTCCTTGAGAGCTCTCGTCAACAACGCATGATCGTCGGGGTGAACCCGGCTCAACCATTCATTCGGTCCGCCCTTCAACTCGTCTTCTTTGTACCCGAGGGCCATCTTCCAGCGCGGCGAATAGTACATCTGATCGGTCAGCAAATCCCAATCCCACAGACCGTCATTGGCGGCTTGCGCGGCCAGCGAATAGCGTTTCTCGCTCTCCCGCAAAGCTTGCTCGGCACCGCGTCGTTCCGAGATATCACGCACGATCGCCGTGAACATCGGACGGCCCTCCAGTTCCATCCGGCTTATGGTCAGTTCCAGCGGAAACCTCCGCCCGTCGGCGCCGAGGCCGATGAGCTCACGGCCCCCGAGAGTTTCCGGGTCGGGGGAGTCGGGAGCGGCGAAGTCAGGGCATTCCGGCATGAGCTCGCGCATACGGCGGCCGCGGGCGGGTTCCGCCGGGCAGCCGAAAAGACGCTCAGCGCCCGGATTGAACGTTTCGATGCGTCCCTCGCGATTGAAAGTAATGATTCCGTCCGGGGCCTGATCAATCACGGCGCGAATGCGGGTCTCGCTTTCCCGTGCCTTGTGCGTCATCAGATCCGCAATAGCCAAGGCACGGGAGCGGGTAGAGGCTAGCACCAGGGCAATGTCGAAAAGCAGCACGCTGATCACAAGCCCCCCCAGCAGCACCTGTATCGGCTGGTCCGCTTCCGCGGACAGGGAGTGCTCCGGAGCACCGAACCGCAAGGTCCACAATCCACCGCCGGCGTCAACCGAGATCGTCCTGGAATGTAGACTGCCTCCTTCATCGTCGGGAGCGTGCGCCCCTCGCTCGAATACCACCGCTTCAGTGTTGTTGCCGGCCAAGGAAACACGCAGGGTTAGGGTTTCAGCTTGAGGCTCGAGCAAGCTACTGAACATTGAGTACGCCGGGGTCCGGATTGCTACCCAACCGCGCAGGGCGACGCGCCGGCGGCCAACGGTGACGGCCGCCGGCCCGGGCGCATAGACAGGCGCCAGAGTTAGAAAACCCGGGCTCGGCCCCAGCGGCGAGACTTCCGTCCCAAAGTAGGTGCGCATCAGTTCGCCGGAATCACGAGTATTCTCAGCAAGTTCGCGCACGGAATCGAGCGAGCCCAGGTCAAATCCCAGCCGGCCGAGGTTTTCGTTGTGAGGCTCTATGTAGCGGATCGGAAAGGAATCTGCCGCGGACGGCCTCGGGTAAACGACATAGGGCAACCCAATGTCGCGGCCCGCCGCGGCTTCGAAAGCGGGGAGGCGCGGACCTCGCACGTTTTCCACAAAAGCGACGTAATCGACTGATTCGGACGAGACGGGCAAGGAGTTGACGAAACGCTGCCAGCGGGTCTGATCGAAAGCGCCTAGTGCTTCATGGGCTGCTTGAACGGTACGCAGCGTCTCTTCGTCCCGTTCCAATCGGTTGACGAAACGGCTGCGAAAGTGCTCGATTTCCTCCCCAAAAAGCGCCCGTGCATTGTTGTCGACGCGGCTGCTCGTCATGTCCCACAACAGCAGCGTGGCAAGCAGGGAGACGGCAATGGTCGCCCAAGGGGCCAACATGCGGCCTCCGGGAGCAGGCGGGGTGCCTTCAACCGTAGGCGACGTGTAGCGGCTTATCAAGAGCGGCAACGCCAGCAGCAGCAAGGCCGCCATGGTCATCGCCGCCATCGTGCGCGCCAAGGCCGTCACCGGGCGGTACGCCCGGTTGAAGTCCATTTCGGCTACGAGGCCGAAGTGCAGATTGGGGAAGAACGTAGCCGCTCCGACTACCCGGCGGCGGTCTCGGCCCGGATAGCCGGCCGTGTCAGTCCAGAGACTTTCACCGGGCGCGTGCCTCTCCACGAGCATGGCGGGAGGGAGGGGCAGATCCTTATAACCAACGGCAACGTTGTTGTCCGTTTCGCGCGCCGTTTCGCTCGGCCTCTCGACTCCAAGCCAACGGCCGTCCGCGGTGAAGAAAGAAGTTCGAATCGTGTCGTGAGTCGAAACGGCCTCCAGGTTAGAGGCGCCGGGCAAGACAGTCCGGTAGAGCACGAGGGCGGCGATCGAATGGCCGTCGGTGTCCTGGATTGCGGCGGCCGCCGCGGTACGCACCGGCGGCTTCTGCCCCTGGTGCAGAGAGAGAACCGGGTCGCTCCCGGCAGTCAGGACGGTTCGTCCGGCGAGAGCCTCGCCAACCATGCCGTTGAGCAGATTCGAGAACGTCTTGCCAACCAGACGGTTCGTCGACGAAGCGAGAATCCGGCCGTCGGGGCCAACGACGAGATACTCCCGCAGAAAATGCTGTGCCTTGTCGCCGCCCCGGCTCATGAGAAAGGTCTCTCGCAGCGCGTTTTGGGCGGGGCTTTCGCTGAGTCGGCGGTCGAACGGCTCCCCCAGCAGAGCGGAAACCGGCTCGGTCAGGTCGGCAGCCCGCCATCCCACCTCCGTCCGCGCTTGGGAAGCTTCCGAGCGTATCTGGTCGCGCCTCGACTCGACGAAGGAACTCAGCAGGGCGCGCAGTTGTTCCGCCTGCTCGCCCGTCTGCGCGGTGACAACCCACGACCGAGCACCCCACATGAGCGCCATCGTCGCGGCGGCCCAGAGCAATAGCTGCGAGCGGGGTTGGCGCCGCAGGCGTCCTAACGCCCCATGCCGGGGGGCTCGACGAGGATGTAGCTTAGTGAAATCCACTCCCCTTCACCGACGAGGGCCTCGGGACAAGCCGGCCGGCCGGTGCGCGGGCGCACGCGGCGGCAGCGACCCGTCGTTCGGACCGGCAGGCTCCACGGCCGACCCGTCACTCAGGAACAGGACGTCGCGGACGCGTCTCCTTCGGCCCCACGCCCGCTCGGCGGGCGCGATCTACCGGCAGGGGGCATTCAACAGCGACAATGGACAGCGGCGATTACCGCGTTGTACCGGAACGATCCACTCACGGTCGTCCCGGCAAGAATACAACTTTAGGGGGGGGATTTGTGATAGGGATTTTGCCTGAGTTTCGCGTTAAGGGGTTCCTCTCGATAGGGAACCAGACGTACTAGTAGGAGAGCGGCGGCCGGTCTCAGCGCGCTACGACGAAATCGATTTCATACATCTCGTAGGCTGCCTTCTTCATGCCGAGCCGAAAATAGACCTCTTGCGCAACCATGTTTTCACGCTCTACATAAAGGCGAATACCCCGGACTTCCCCCGACTGGCGGGCTCGTTCGAGGACATGGCGGTAAAGCGCGCTGTACACTCCCCGTCGGCGGTACGATGGGGCAACGTAGACGCTCTGAATCCACCAAAACGGTCCGTTGCGCCAGTCGCTCCACTCGAAAGTGATCATTGTCTGGCCGACGACGCGTCCGTCGCTCTCCGCCAATACGTAGAACCCTCGTGACGGCTCTTCGATTACGGCGCTGACGCCTTTCCGCAGGACGGCACGGTCCAACTCCAGGCCCTCGGTTTCCAGAGCCATTGCCGCGTTAAAGTCGACAATTGTCGGCAAGTCCGAAGGCTTGCTTCGCCGAACGGTAAGATCCATGGCCTGATTCCTTTTCATTTGTTCGTGGCGTGCGGGGCAGCCAATGTACTTGTCTCGCGACCTCTATTATTCTCGATTGAGGCCAAACTCGCGGATCGACATCAAAAGCGTCGATATAGTCCTGGTGACCAAGCCGGGGGAGGGCGGCCGGCTGATGTCGTGCGAAACCCATGTTAGGTTAGGCTAGAGAACGAGAGTTACTTTGCGGACCGAACTTGTCGAAATCGACGGGGACGCACCCGACCCTGATGCCATTGCGAAGGCCGCGGGGGCCATCCGCGAGGCGAAGGTCGTAGCGATCCCGACAGATACGCTCTATGTTCTCGTCGCCGACCCCTTCAGCTTAAAGGCGGTTACGGCGGTTTTTCGTGCCAAGGGGCGGGAGCTGAATCGCTCTCTGCCGATCTTCGTGAACTCGCTTTTGATGGCCGAGGACTATGCGGTTCACCTCTCGGCGCGGTTTTACTTGTTGGCTCGACGGTTTTGGCCGGGTCCGTTGACAATCATCGTTCCGGCCTCTTCAAAACTACCGCTTAAAGTAACCGGCAACACAGGTAGGCTGGCGGTACGGCAAAGCGAGGCCCCGGTCCCCAATCAGTTGACGGAGTTATTGGGCGCGCCGGTGATTGCGACAAGCGCCAATCGGTCGGGTCAGCCGACCTGTCGCAGCGGTATCGAAGTCTTCGGTACTATGGACGGCCGCGTCGACCTTGTTCTCGACGGTGGTTCGCTCGACGGCCGCGGCGCGACCACCGTGGACATCACCGACCCACAATGGAAGCTGATCCGGGAAGCGGCGATTCCACAAGAAGCGATCGAGGAGTGTCTGCTGGGGTAGCGACGGATCGCTAGCCGATCTCCATGATCTCTTTTTCTTTGGCTCCGCCGGCCTTGTCGAGATCGGCGATGACCTCGTCGGTCTTTTTCTGAATTGCTCCCTGGGCGCGGCGTTGATCGTCTTCGGAGATCTTCTTGTCTTTTTCGAGACGCTTGACGGCGTCGTTGGCTTCGTGGCGGACGGCTCGGGCGGCGACGCGGTGATGCTCCACGACCTGGTGTAGGTGCTTGACGAGTTCTTTGCGGCGTTCCTCCGTCAGTGGGGGGATTGCGATGCGGATTACCTTACCGTCGTTTGAAGGGTTGAGCCCCAGATTCGATGACATGATGGCCTTCTCGATCTCCCCGATCTGTGACACATCCCAGGGCTGCACAAGGATCAGCGAAGGCTCGGGAGCCGACATGTTGGCAAGCTGATTCAGCGGCGTCGGCGTGCCGTAATAATTCACTCGCACGCCGTCGAGAATGGTTGGCGAAGCCTTGCCGGTACGGATGGTGGCCATCTCGCGGTGCAAGTCTCCCAGTGTCTTTTTCATGCGGGAAGCGACCTGAGTTTCGACTTCCGCGACCGTTTCACCTTGAATGTGGGACATGATCGTTTCCTATCCTGGACCGACGGAAGTTCGACCACAAAAAGAGGTGACGGGATCGAAGGCGGAGTGCTTATTCCGCCGCGTGAACCAAGGTCCCGACATCCTCGCCCGCGGCAACCTTCTTGATATTGCCGCGAACGTTAAGGTTGAAAACCACCAACGGCAGGTGATTCTCTCGACACATCGCCACCGCCGACTGGTCCATCACCGCCAACTCCGCCGCGAGAACTTCCGCATAGGAAATCTTCGCATATCTTTGGGCGTCGGGGAAACGAATCGGGTCCTTGTCGTAGACGCCGTCAACCTTAGTAGCCTTGGCGACGAGATCGGCCTCGATTTCGACGGCCCGCAGCGCCGCCGCGGTGTCGGTCGAAAAGTAGGGGCTGCCGGTGCCGGCCGCAAAGACGACAACGTGTCCGGCGTCGAGTAAAGAGATGGCCCGCTCCGGCGAGAAAGGTTCGGCGATGGGCGGCATCTCAATCGCGCTCAGGACGTTTGCCGAGACGCCCGAAGCGGTGATGTGGTCACGCAATGCGACCGCGTTGATTGCCGTTGCGAGCATTCCCATGTAATCGACGGAAATGCGCCGCAAACCGCTATCGGAGGCCGAGATGCCGCGGAAGAAGTTTCCGCCTCCAACGACAAGCCCGATTTGAACGCCGAGTTGAGCGAGTTCGGCGACTTCGGAGGCAATTTCGGAAATTCGCGCGCGGTCAATACCGAACCCGGCCTCGCCGGCAAGCGCTTCGCCGCTGAGCTTGAAAAGGATGCGGCGGTACTTCATGACGGATGGCGCGCGGCCCGATCGGCGAAAGTGCCGAATCAAGAACTCGCTTCGCCTACTTTGAAGCGGGCGATGCGGCTAACGGTGATATTTTCGCCCATCTTGGCGATTTGCGCGGTGATCATCTCGCCGACCGTCGTCGAGTTGTCCTTGACGAAAGGCTGCTCGAGCAAGCAGACTTCCTCATAGAATTTGCCCATGCGGCCCTCGACGATCTTATCGACAATCTTTTCGGGTTTCCCTTCGGCCAAGGCCCGCTCGCGTTGAATCTCCTTTTCCTGTTCGACGGCCTCCGCGGTCACTTCGTCCTTACTGATAAACCGAGGGTCGGCCGCTGCTACGTGCATCGCGACGTCGTGCACCAACTGCCGGAAGTCATCGGTGCGGGCTACGAAGTCGGTTTCACAGTTGACCTCGACCAAGACGCCGAGCTTGCTGCCGGCGTGAATGTACGAGCCGACGCCGCCTTCGTTCGCCGCGCGGGACGCCTTCTTTTGCGCGACGTCGATTCCGCGCTTGCGCAGAATCACTTCCGCCTCACCGATATCGCCGCCGGATTCGGTAAGCGCTCGTTTGCACTCCATGATCCCGACGCCGCTGCGTTCACGCAGCTCCTTGACCATTTGCGCGGTAATGTCCGCCATCGTCTACCCACCTAACTTTCGAAATCGAGAGGGCAACAGCGCCGGGACACGCAAGGGCCCCGGTCGAGATTTCGCTACGGTTGCTTCGGTTCAAGGCCCGTCGTGCCGGACTGAACTTTGATGGTCCCGTCACCGCTTTCCGGCGCCGGGACGCTCTCGATGACAACCGGCTCCGGCAGCGGTTCCTCAAAGACCTCGACACTCGCGCCGTCTTCCGGCAAAGCGTCGTCGGCACCTTCCGCTATAGCGGCTTCGGCGGCAAGATTGGCGCCCGCGAGAGCGGCGTCGGCGATTTTCGCCGAAAACAGCCGAATCGCCCGCAAAGCGTCGTCGTTGCCGGGGATCACGTAGTCGACTGGCGTGGGATCGCTGTTGGTGTCGACCACCGCTACGATCGAGATATTCAGCTTGCGCGCTTCGTGCACCGCGATATCTTCTTTCCCGGCATCGATCACAAATAAGATGTCAGGGACGGCGGGCATCTCTTTGATGCCCCGCAGGTTCTGGTGCAGGTGTTTGCGCTCGCGCTCGAGCCGCGAAACTTCCTTCTTCGAGCGGCCCTCGTAGCCTTCTTCCTCGGCCAGAGTTTCGAGTTCCTTGAGGCGCTTGATCGAATTTTGAACCGTTGCCCAGTTGGTCAGCAGACCGCCCAGCCAGCGATTGTTGATGAAGTACTGGCCGCAACGTTCCGCCTCGATCGCGACGGCTTCCTGCGCCTGGCGCTTAGTGCCGACGAAGAGAATCGTCTTGCCCTCGGTCGCGGAATCGGTCACGAACTGCGTCGCCTCCTTAAACGCCTTAAGAGTCTTTTGCAAATCGATGATGTGGATTCCGTTGCGTTCGCCGAAGATGTATGGCTTCATCTTCGGATTCCAGCGCCTGGTCTGGTGCCCGAAATGAACGCCTGATTCGAGCAACTCCTTCATCGTGATTTCAGACAAGTATCCTCCTTCGCCCTGAACCCGCCCAAGCGAAAGTTGGGTTCGCGGGCTTCCGACCTAATCCGGCGCCTGGCGCCGATAGCACAGCCGGGGGTTACCTCCATTACCGCTTCGAGTATTGGAAACGCTTCCGCGCGCCCGGACGCCCATACTTCTTGCGCTCGTGCTTGCGAGGGTCGCGTCTCAGAAAGCCCTGCTTCTTGAGAGTCTGACGCAGCTCCATGTTGAATTCCTGCAAGGCCCGTGCGACCCCCATTCGAATCGCGTCCGCTTGCCCGTTCATTCCGCCGCCGTGAGCGAGAATCAGCAGATCGAATTTACCGCTGGTTTCGGTCGCCTGCAGCGGCTGCAGAATGCGCAGCCGTTGCCCCGGGGTGGAGAAGTAATCTTCCGCGGAGCGGCCGTTGATCGTGATCTTCCCTTCGCCGAGGCGGAGAAAAACTCGCGCGACGGCGCACTTGCGTCGCCCTGTTCCCAAGTACTGAACCTGTCCGTTTGGACTTCGGTGCTCGGCCATTTTCGTTTCTTTCCTCGTTCGCCGACTCGACCGTTGCGTCGCGCTAGGAATTCTCGATCGTCTCCGGCTGCTGGGCTTGATGCGGGTGCGCGCCACCGGCATAGACCTTCAGCCTCGTACTCAATTGTTTCCCCAGTTTGTTTTTCGGCAGCATACCGGCAACCGCCCTTTCGATCATGCGAGTCGGAAACGTCTCTCGCTGCCGCCGCGCGCTCACAGATTTCAATCCTCCCGGATAGCCGGAGTGGCGCCGATACATCTTTTGCTCTTCCTTCTTTCCGGTCAGGCGCACCTTTTCGGCATTGACCACGATCACGTGATCGCCTGTCTTCAGAAAGGGCGTATAGCAGGGCTTGTGCTTGCCCATCAGCAGCACCGCCACCCGGGTCGCCAACCGGCCCAGAACTTGATCGTCAGCGTCGAGCAAATACCAGTTCGATTCAAGCTCCGACGCCTTCGGAACATACGTCGTCGTCTTCCGCGTTGTCATCACTCGCGATACGCACCTTCCGGCGCGCTCCTACCCCCACAAAACCCAAGAGTGGAGAAGTTAAGTCGGATGCGGTGGCCGGCCGGGACGACACAGCCACACGCTGAACATGCGTCTTCGTGACACACGAAGACCGTTGGACTTAAGTCTATCGAAGTTGTCCGACGGTGTCTATTGCCGACGGCACGGCTTGACGCGCACTTTCTAATCCACGATCGAAAGCGGCACTTGGATCATGATCGGTTGCCCCGGTCGGCCGGGGACACGGTACAGCGTCTGGGGCAGAGCGTCTTCTTGGACCAGCAGCCGCGTGCCCGTGCCGGCTTGTTGTTCGGCCCGCGTCCAAGCACGACCCGCGCCTCCGGCGAGTTCGAAGATCTCGGGTTTCCGCGCGTAGTCTCGCTCCCAATCGTCAACCTGCTTCTCGGAGAGTTTGAGGGCATTGCGGGAAGCCTCCGGTCCGATCGGGACGCCCGGCAACGGGTCGCGAGAAACGATCACGGAAATCAACTCGGCCGTCTGGTTGGGTTTGCGACGACGCAACGTGAAGTAGGGCGGCCGATCGGATTGATGGGGGATTTCGATCAGATTGCCCGCCTTGACTTGATTCTCGCCGCCGCCTATTCGCAGCGCCGGGAAGATCAGATACGGCGCGCTCCTCGTGCCGTCCGCGTACTGCTCGCGGTCGATCACATAGAGGTAGCCTTTGCGGGGGGCTTCGATCGTTAGCCGTACGCGATCGCCCTCGCGCAGAAGCGTGTCGGTCTCGACGCGCTCGGGAGTGACTTTCAGCAAGCCGCCGCCTTCACGGCCTACCGTCAACGTTGCGGGATCTTCCTCGGCGGCGGCCCGCATTCGCCATACGGTAATACCGACGATGGCGTCGTTTTCAGCGAGCGATTTGGCCGCGGCGGAAGCCGACGTGTACTGGGGAGCCAAGGCCGGTTTCGCGGGTCTCGCCGGGGGGCTCGAAGGCTTCTGACGCCCGGTCGCGGGGGCTGTGGGGTCGGAGCCGCCGCCCGTTTTCGCTTCGACCAATTCGGTGTTCCAGAGGCGGCGGGGTGTTTGCGCGGAAGTCGCGGCGACCCAGCCCAAAACCACGAGGCCAAGCGATATCGTGGAACCGACAGCGCCAGGGAAGCGTCGCGGCCGGCCACGCCGGCTGAAAGTACAGAGGATCGGGTTCACGGTTCGCCCCTCTCCGGATCACGGCTTCAAACGCCGGAGCACTTGGCTTGGCGCTAGGTCCGCCGTGCGCAGCCCGCGCACCGGCTAGTACGCCATGACTTAGTTTACGTCGCGGAGCAGCGGCGCGTTCCCTTAGGATCGCGGGCAGCGCCGGACTGTAGGCCGCGGATCATGCCGAGGCGGACGGGTTGCGATCAGGTGGAGGGCGTCGTCGCTCCGGATCGCACTCCTCCGCTGGGCGGCGCCGCCTGGTCACGAGCGCAAGTCGACTTTAGTCGCCTTTTGCGTCTTCGGTGGCGATCCTCACCATGATGTGCGCGTAAGGAGTCCCCTTCCACATCACATAAACGGGATCTTTCGGGTCCGTGGAGAGCCCTTCAAACGCAGCCACGTCCGGCACGATGATCATCAGGTGCGGACCTTCCTTAATCCAATCGTTGTCGTCGGTCGGCTCGGCGGCGAAAGGATCAATGTTGCTGGCCCCGAGAGCGTCACCCTCCCCGGCGAGCATGTAGGAGACGCTGAATTCCTTGATTTCAGGGGTCTCCTTCTTCATCAGCGCATCGACCAGGGTGTCCCATTGCGGCTCGTTGCACATCGGACCAATCACGGCATTGCCCGGATAGCAGGTCCAGCCGTTCGAGCCCTCGCGGAGCACCCGACCGTCCATGGTCTTGATTGCGGCGTTGGTGGAAATGACTTCCGGGGCGGCGCTTTCCGCCGTGGCGATCATTTCTTCGTCACTCCGCTCGGCCTGTGCCTCGCAATAAACGAACAGGCCCAGGGAGAGGATCACTACTAAAGAAATCAAGCGTTTCATACTTCACCTCCGCGCGGCACAGAGCCGCATTCGGCAGAGTCTAGCACAGCCCAGGCCCCCAAGATGACACGGTGACCGGGTACAGTAAGGCACCTTACAGCCGGGCGCTCGGAAACGAAAAAAAATGCCCGTATGTCGGCACACAATCGGGCTTTTGTTGCCTACTGTCTTGTGTTTGAGGACGTATGATTTGCTGGTTGACGAATCGGGCTTATGCTCTGTCTCCAATCGCTCGGTCTAGTTTGGGGACCACCTCGTTGCTGAAGAGCTCCAGGCTGTGCAGCCACGCAGCGCGGTCGTCCCAATCGTGGGCTATAAGCACGAGTGTGCCGAACGGTCCAACGCTCTCGCGCAACGACAAGATCTGGTTGGCCACTTCGTCGGAGTCGCCCGCGATCACGATTTGGTCCATGAAGTAGTCGAGGTTGCAATCGCGGTCGCTCATTTCCGGGTCGGGTTTCCACAGCGCTAGGCCGGAGCCGGAGGTGCGGTCGGTCAAGTCGAGAATGTATTGAATGCATGAGCCGAGAGAGTTTCCGCGGGCCAGCTTGCGCGCTTCGGCCGTGGAGTCGGCGACAAAAATGTTGCGGGAGACGCACCAATCCGCGGGGTCGGCCGCTCGCCCCGCCTCGGCCGCGCCCTCGGAGTAGGTCCGCCATTGGTCGGCGAGCACTTCGGCGTGAATCATGTGGTGACTGATGGGGCGGAAACCCCGCGCCGCCGCGGCCTTGAGTCCCGCCGACCCGCGGCTGATACTGGGGACGAAAATCGGCGGCGTGGGGCGTTGCAGGGGTTTGTGAAGGGCACCTATGCCGAGCTCCGCATCCACGGCGTCAATGAGTCTGATCTTCCAGAACCGGCCGTCGATCTCATAAGGCGGCTCGCCGGACCAGATTGCCAGGATCATGTCGATCGCTTCCGTGACCCTCGCCCCGGTTTCCTTGGGATCCACGCCATAGAGCTCCATGTCCGTCGGCACCGCGCCGGGACCGAAGCAGACGTTCAGCCGCCCGTGGGAGAGGTGGTCGAGAAAAGCGAGTCGGCCGGCGACGTGGGCAGGGTGGTGATACTGCAAACAGACCGGCGCCGCCCCGATGCGGATCGACTTCGTGAGCCCCAGCACCTTGCCGAGAAAAATCTCGGGCATGACAATGTTCTCGTAGGTCGAGGAATGGTGCTCGCCGACCCAGAAGTCGCGGAAGCCCAGTTCCTCGCACTGCAATGCCAGCTCGAGGTCTTCGTCATAGCACTGGGCGAGCGGTTTTGCGGGATCGTGAACCGGCATGACGAACATGCCGTATTGCAAAGCGGCGGACGACGACATCTTTCCTCCTACGGGACCTGAGGGAACCATGCAACGCGAGGGAATAGCAGCGCTAAAACCTAGCTCGCTTCCCCAACCGCCACCCGCGTGGGCCCGTGCTCTTCGACGAGATTCCTACTAGCTGCAGCCGCGAAGCGGGGACCGGGATATAGCCTAGGGTGGAGCCGGAACGGCGGAACCCTAGGTAACTGCCCAACGCCGCTGAGCCCTGAAAGGGCGACAGAAAATAGCTCGCCCGGCCCGGCTGACGTTGCGCGCTTTTGGCTCACCGCGAGACTCAATCATGCATCCCCACGATCGAAACCCGCAACCGCTCGGCATGTTCCCCGATCGCCCGCCACGTCGTTTCGTCGACGGGAATCCCCTCGCCGGCACGCCGCCGTGCGGTGCGAAACTCAATCTCTCCCGGAACAAGCACCTCTTCGAAACCCGGAGCGGGATGCGACGATTTCATGTAGTCAATCGTCCGGGAGACCTCGCTGAGGAAAACCTCCTCAGGACAAAACGCCGAAGGATCAACGGCGACAAAGCAACAACCGTTGCCGACTGCTTCCCGGTCCGTCGTCGCGATGCCGTTGAGAACACTCCCGAGAATTTCGACCAGCAAGCCGAGCGCGAAGCCCTTGTGCCCCGCCGCGCCCCCTAGAGGCAGAATGCCCCCGCGGGGCGGCCCGTAAAAGTCCTTCGCGTCGGTTGTGGGATTGCCGGCGGCGTCGACAATCCATCCCTGGGGCAACGGCTTGTCTTGATGATGGTAGACGCGGATCTTGCCTTCCGGCGCCACCGACGTGGCGAAGTCGGCGACGATCGGGTCGCCCGAGGCGGGAATCCCGTAAGCGATGGGATTGGTTGCCAAGCGTCCCTCGCGCCCCCCGAATGGCAAAACGAAATGTCCGCTGATCGGGGAGTTGCAAGTTGCAATCGCGATTACGCCGGCGCGCGCCGCGGTTTCGACGTACTCGCCGAGCCGCCCGACGTGGTTGCAGCGGCGGGTCGTCACGCATGCCGTCTTGTGCGCGCGCGCAATCTCGATCGCCGTCTCGACCGCGCGGGTCGCTCCCACCATGCCGAAGTTAAACCCGCAATCGACAATGGCGGTCGTCGCCGACGTCGAATGTACCTCGACGGGCGCACCGGGCTGAAGGGTGCCCTCCTCGATGAGCCGCAGGTATTCGGGGATGCGCATCACTCCGTGCGAGTCGTGACCCGCCAGGCTCGACTGCACAAGCGATTGCGCTACCAACCGCGCCTCGGCCGCCGGCGCGCCCGCGGCCTCGAACAGCGTCGCCCCAATCGACTCGATCTGTTGGGGTGGGAATAGCTGCACCGGACTTACGTCTGCCGCGGATTTAGAAACGACTACCTCACCGCGATCGGATTCCCCGGCGATCCCGTCGCGCCTTTCAGCCGCAGCGGCGAAAAGATGAAGGCGAATTCATAGACCTTGTCGGCGGCGAGAGCTTCGAGGTCTAGGTTCTCGATATGGTAGACGCCGTTGCGTGTCAAGTCCCACTGATGCACCGGGTAAGCGAGATCGGGGTCTTCGTGAGGAACCGCCTCGATGGCCCACGTATCGGCTCCGATCAAGACCACTTTGCGATCGGTCAGGAATTTCGCGGATTCAAGCCCCAGCCCCGGCTCGCCTTCCCCGTAAGTCGCGTTGTCTTTCATCCAGAGCTTGCCGTGGCCCGTTCGGATGAGGACAACATCACCGGGTCGAATGTCGACCCCCTGTTTCTCCAAAGCCCCGCTGAGTTCGTCCGCGCGAATCACGTAGCCGAGCTGCAAGCGATCCACTTGCTTGTACCCCGCGACGTCGATCAGCACGCCCCGCGTAAAAAAGACGCCGACATTTTCGACGCCGATCTTCTCAAGCCCGTAAGCGGTACCGAACTCGCGTAACTTGAAACCGTTATAGAAAATGTCCTCGCCGTTGACGCGGGCGCCGATGTGCCCGAGCCCGTCGAACTGCGTGCCGACCTGGCCGATTTCGCCGCTGAACATCTCATCGTTGGAGACTATGGCGTTCGCGCCGCGCGGTTGCTCGGTCGGCAGGCCCGGAATCGTCAGGCTGAAATGCCGATTCCCCGGCATGGGAATGCCGTGCTCATAGATGCGACCCAATTGGTAGACTTGGCCGGTTTTGATGAACGACGCGCCTTCGAGCACCTTGGCCGGCGTTAGTCGATTGGCCGCGCCGCGCTCATCCTCGGCGCCCCACTCCGAGGGCCACCACTTCGAGGCGACGGGGCTTTCGGCCGCGCCGAGCCCCCAGGCTGCAAGGGTCACGAGGACGACAATGGCATAGGCGACGGAGGGAAAGAGAGTCCGATCTTCAGCAGTTTTCATAGGGTTACCTTTCTTTGTTCACACGATTCACAAAACGCCGAGCTGTCTCAAAACCGAGTAGCCCATCATGACCGTCATCAGGGCCGCGGCGACCCACAGCGTCAAAGTGATCCAGCCTTTCGGGGCAATTTTTTTCGGCAGATGACAGTACCGCAAATACACCGTACCTGCGCCGACGATAGGGAGCATCAGCGCTTGGGCGACACCGCCGATCTTGATCATCAAAACCGGCTCGCGCAGCAACTGGTAGTACAACACCGGAATCAACAGCAGGACGGCCGAGAAGATCCGCACCCAGCGAAAACGCGCCACGGGGTCGTGCCGGTCATACCCGCCTACCACTCGAACGAAATCCGCGTAGGCACGCGACGCGGCGGCGGTTCCGGCAAAGATGGAGGAATAGAGAACGGCGACCGCGCCGGCGAGGAAAAGGTAAGTCGACCAGCCGCCCAAGGTCTCGGTATAAATGTTCGAGAGAACTCGAATTGTTTCAGTACCCTGCGGCAAAACTCCCAAGCCATTCAGAATTCCCGCCCCCAGCAGATAAAACGCGACCGTCGCGAACGTATAAACCAGGGCCGAGATGACGACGTCCGTGCCCAGCACGCGAATCCATCCACGCGCTCTACCAACCCAGGCCTGGGTCTCGTCGCGCGGACCCGTATAGCGGGCGTATCCTTTCTCGATACACCAATAGGGGTAGTTGATTAAATCAGCAGTGCCGACGCCCGTGATGCCGAACACGGCGGCCGCAGTGACGAATCCTCCTTGCGGCATGTGAAACAAAAGGCCGTCCCCGACGCTCGACCACGAAAAATACTGCGGGCTTAGGATCAGTACCTGCGCCGCGCCGACGGTGACCAGCGTGAAACAGATCACCAGGGCTACCGAAATCTTTTCGATGAAGCCGTAGCGGCCGACCATCAATATGATGATCGTACCGAGGGCGACTCCCCAGACCCACACGTCGATCGCCACGGCGGGGAAGACGCGGTTCATCACCTCCGCGATGCCCGCCAGCATGCCGCTCTGCGTCATGAGTGTCGTCGTGTACATGCCGAGCCAAATCCAAACTACCCACGATACCCGCAGGCGCGGCCCTGGAAAGCGGTCCAAAGCTTCGAGGCCTGTCTCCCCGGTCCCGATCGTGTAGCGGCCCAGCTCGTTTTGGACAACGACTTTGATCGCACAACTCAGAATCACGAGCCACAGCAGCGAGTAACCGTTTTCCGCACCGAGAACCGGCGTTGCGATCAGCTCGCCCGTTCCGACGACCGCGCCCGCGGTGACTAAGCCCGGCCCAATCTGCTTGAGCGTATCCCGCATCCGCGTCGGCGGCGCTTCGACGCTTTCGGCGGTCAGTAAGTAGAGGTCCTCAGTCGCGGGGGCGGCCATGGCTCGGCATGATGGTACTCCAAGCGGGCGACGGCTTCAACCCGAGCAACTTGGCAACGCGGCAGTAACGGTCATCCCAAGCTCCCGGCCAAGAGTAGCGACCGGCACTCGTGCCGGTCCTAGCCAACAGTCGTGACCGGCTCTCAGCCGGTCGCACCCAAGCCCCGAGGCGACGAAACCGTCCGACCCAAAACGGTACTTCTCGGCGGGACAGGCCGCCAGGCCTGGCCGGCACAAACTCTCAACGAAACGAAAGAAACACCTATTCCTCGGCGAGCGCGAGCGCGGTTTCAATCCATTGGTTCCCGCCGGGGACAGTGGCGCTGAATTCGTCGTAAATCGGTTGCCCGGCCTGTTGAAAAGCTTCGGTGTCGGCTTGGTTGACTTTCATCCCCGCGGCTTCAAGACGGGCCAGCAGATCGGCGTCCATCTGCTCGCCGGTACGGTGTACGAACTCTTGCATTTCGCGACCGACGGCTTGGATCGCCTCGCGGACATCGGGCGGCAGCCGCTCCCAGCGCTTGGCGCCGGTGACGAGATAGGTGGGCGTGTAGACGTGACCAGTCAGCGAGAGGTGAGTTTGCACTTCCTGGAATTTCGAACCCCAGACTTGCGCCAGAGGATTCTCCTGGCCGTCCATGACGCCGGTTTGCAGCGCCACGAAAACCTCGCTTAGCGGCATCGGTGTCGGATTCGCGCCAAACGTCTGGAACAGCTTGATCCGCCAACGCCCGCGGGGAGTTCGCAGCTTGATGCCGCTTAGATCCTCCGGCGTGATGATGGGCCGTTCGTTGTTCGTGACGTGGCGAAACCCGTTTTCCCATAGGGCCAGAATCTTGTATCCCTTTTCTTCGGCTGCCGGAGCCAAATGCGGCCAAAAGACGGCTTGCTCGATTCGTTGGACGTGTTTCCGATCTTGCACCAGGTAAGGCATCTCGAACAGCCCGAAGGCTTCGACCGCGGAGGACATGATCGTCGACGGCATCGAGAAATCGACGGTGCCGAGCTTCAGCTTTTGCAACAGAATTTCGTCGTTGCCCAGTTGACTCGAGCCGAAGACGTGGACCTCGACGCGACCCGCGAGGCGCTCATTGGCGCGCCTGGCGAATTCGTCGGCACATGCGGTGACCAGGGAGTCCGGACCCGCGACATGTCCCAACTTAAGTTGGAGGATGCCGGAGTCGCCACCGCCTTCGCCGCAGGCCGTGAATCCGACGAGGACAGCAAGCAAGATCGCTATCCGGGTGTCGGCGCGCAAACCATCAAAGTGCATGGCGGTTTTTCCTGTCCACGGCCCGGCGTCGACCGAGACCGCATACTATGATCCCACGCGGGAGCGGTCCCAAGGCACGGCGTGACCCAAATCCGTGCGGAAACGAGGCAATGCGATAAGCAAAGACCGAGGCGTGGACGGAAGTCCACGCTTTGCCCGGGTCTCCTCGAGCCCCACAACTTTCTGACCCATTCCGTCCAAAGCAGCAACTTGCCATGCGGATAGACGATCCACCCTCAACCCGTCCGCGGACCCGCGCCAAACCGAATCAGAGCCCAGAGCGCAAGCGACGGGCCGACTCGCTGTTGCATTTCGGCCGGTCGGATTCCAGCAGCGCGCCAGACCAACGAGCAGACACAACTCGGCGCGCGTAGCGGCGCCGGCCCGGGCTCGAACAGCCCCAAGGCTTTCACTCTCCCACCGGACCCGTCGCTCGCGCTCCGGGCTCTGCTTCTGCTCCCTGCGGGACGTGAGGGCCGGTCGAGCGCGGACTTCCACCCACGCCTCGGTCTTGCTTATCGCATTGCCTCGTTTCCACGCAGGGGCCACGGTCTGTTTGAGAACTACCCGGAAAATGGGGTAACGCCGGTCTCTTCGAGCCCTGCGCTGAACGGTGCCGGAAACAGGTCTCGGTTTGTTTTATCGCTTACGGACGGATTAGGGGCGTGATATGATCCATTTGCGGCGGAGCGGCGCCTGGGAAAATAGGAATCCGCCGAGGAGAGACCATTGGCCATCAAACGCATTTCGCCGGATGAAGCGAAAGAACTTCTCGACAACGATCCCGACACCATCTACCTCGATGTGCGGACTGTGCCGGAGTTCGACGCCGGACATGTCCCGGGCGCCAAGAACGTCCCCGTCTTGGACCGTGACGCCTACGGCCAAATGCAGCCGACACCTCGGTTCGCCGAAATCGTCGAGGCCAACTTCGGGAAAGACGTCAAGTGCATCACCGGTTGTCAAAAGGGTGCGCGGTCGATGATGGCGGCGGAAGCCCTTGTTGCGAGCGGGTTCACCAACGTGGTCGACATGCGCGGGGGCTTCGGCGGCGAGATGGATATGATGGGCCGCGTGGTCTATCCGGGCTGGACAGCACGCGGGTTGCCGACCACTGCGGAGAGCGAACCGCGCGAGCGATTCGAGACATTGGCGGAAGCCGACGCCGGCGAATAAGGGCCGACCGTGAGCCTCCAGCGCGGGGGCTCGCGTCCAAATCCATTAAACGTTAAAGAGCTGCCCGCCAACGAGCTCTTACCCTCGTCACCGACAAATTCCTCCCTTCCCCCGTGAGCTAGAATTAGAGATTCCGTCGCGGTTTTGGGGTGCCTTCGCGTATCCAGGATGCCGAGATCAGCCATGACCCAGCGTGAACTCGATCAGATCGTTCACAGTGTCGGCAATGAATTGCTGACGAGACTGGGACGCTTGCCCGACGAGGTCGGCGCGGAGGCAGCCGCTTGCGCTTGCGGCACGGGTATCGGCGGCTCGAACGGGGCCGCTGGCGGATTGATTTCGACACCCCCCGAAGGCGAAGTCGCTTGCCCCGATTGGGGACCTCCCGAGGGCGGCGTCGCGGGACTGATCGACCATACGTTGCTGCGGCCGGATGCCGCCGAAGCCGAGATCGCGGCGGCGTGTGCCGAAGCGTGCAGTCATCACTTCGCGGCTGTCTGTGTTCATCCCGGCTGGGTTGCTCTTGTCTCGCGCGAATTGCGGGGTTCAGCGGTCAAGACCTGTACAGTTGTGGGCTTTCCCCACGGCGCGACGCTCACGCCGGTGAAATGCGTCGAGGCCGAGCAGGCGATGAAGCTCGGGGCTGACGAAATCGACATGGTGCTCCCGATCGGGGCACTGAAATCGGGCCAGGATGATCGCGTTTACACGGAGATCCGCTGTGTGGCGGAATTGGTGCACTCGGCGAAGAAGGTACTCAAGGTCATTCTTGAAACCGCTTTGCTCAGCGACCACGAGAAGGCGCTCGCCTGCGTGTTGGCCAAGCTGGCGGGGGCGGATTTCGTCAAGACTTCAACCGGCTTCGGGCCCGCGGGAGCCGGCACTCGGGACGTCGCGCTGATGCATCGGGTCGTCGGGGGCGAGCTGGGCATCAAAGCGGCCGGGGGCATCTCGACGTACGCGGATTTGGCCCAAATGATGCGCGCGGGGGCGACACGCATCGGCAGCTCATCGGGCGTCGGCATCGTGGCGCAAGCCACGGCCTCCGGCATAGACGCCGAAGCCACGGCGGCCGGGGTCGTTCCCGGAGCCCGGGGGTAAGCCGTGCCCTCCGCCGCTCCCATGTCGGCCCGCTCCCAGGCCGACGCAATCGAAATTCTCATTGAAGCTGCTGAGATCGTTGCGGGCCATAGCCTCGATCTCGAGGAACTGCTGCGGGCGCTGCGCGACCTGGTCGGCAAGGTCGTCGACTACCAGGTGTTCGCCGTTCTCCTCAGAACCGCCGACGGCGCCGGGTTGCGGATCCGTTCGTCGGTCGGCTATCGCCCCGAGGTGGCGAGCAATCTTCGAATCGAACTAGGCGAGGGAATCACCGGCACGGCGGCGCAGCGACAAAAGACTCTGGTTGTCGACGACGTAAGGCACGACCCGCGCTATCTGTTGACCGTCGACGGAGTGCGCTCGGAAATCGCGGTTCCGCTAGTGGCACGCGGTGAGCTGGTCGGCGTAATCGATTTGCAATCGACCGAGCTGAATGCTTTCGGCGAACGGGAAAAGAATCTACTGGAGTTGATCGGCTCGCGCTTTTCATTAGCGATCGAGGCCGCGCGAATGCATCGCGGGACGCTGAGTCAGAACCGCGTTTTGGCAACGCTTTCGCGAGTCGCGCAAGAGTTCTCGCACATCCTCAACCTCGACGAATTGCTCTCGAAGGTGTCGCACTTGGTAAGGCGGCAGATCCGCTACGACGCGTTCAGTATTCTGCTGCTCGAGAAGGAATCGCAGATTCTCAAGCACTATTTCGGCGTGCGTTTCGACGAGCGCATCCGGTGGAACAACATGCCGGTGGGACAAGGTATCGTCGGCGCCGCCGCGAAAAACGCGGAGACGGTGTTAGTCCCTGATACGGGCCGCGACGAGCGTTATGTCGCGATGGTCGAGGGTATCCGGTCGGAAGTCGCCGTTCCCCTCATGGTCAAGGACGAAGTCATCGGCGTGCTGGACCTCGAGTGCGAGCAGGTGAACGCCTTCACGCGCGAGCATGTTTGGCTGCTGTCGTTGTTGGCGCCTCAGGTGGCTATTGCCATTGAGAACGCTCGGCTTTATGAGCAGGTTGCCCGGAATGAAGCACGGCTGGAGCGCGACTTGCGGGCCGCCCGGGAATTGCAGCAGCACTTGTTGCCCGCTTCGCCGCCCCAAGCGGAGGGGATCGAGATCGCGGCGCGGAATGATTCGGCGACCGAGATCAGCGGGGATCTCTACGACTTTTTCCCTCTCGACGGGGAGCGACTTGGGATACTGATCGGCGACGTCAGCGGAAAAGGCGCTCCCGCGGCGCTTTATGGCGCGCTGGTAAGCGGCCTAATGCGCGAGATGGCGGCTGACGGGCACCGGCCGTCCAGGCTCTTGCTGGAACTCAATCGCGCCTTGTTGAGCCGCAAAATCGAAGCACGCTATCTGACAGCCTTGTACGCCGAGTGGAACCCCGGCGAGCGCACGCTTACGCTGGCCAACGCCGGGCTGCCGCGGCCGCTGCTGTACCACCAGGGCTCAGTGACGCCACTCGATGTTTCGGGCATTCCGCTGGGGCTGATGGGAGTTTCCGAATACGAGGATTTGACGCTTCCGCTCGCACCGGGTGACACCATCGTGTTTGCTTCGGATGGGATCACCGAATCGGAAGACACCACCCGCGAGCAGTTCGGCGACCGAGAGTTGGCCAAGGTCGTCGAGCGACACGGGGAGGGGTCGCCGGACCGACTGCTCGACGCGGTGTTCGAAGGCGTCAACGCATTCACCGGCGTCACCCGAGCGACCGACGACAGAACGGTGATCGTCGTGAAAGCGGCGTAGCGGACGCGCCGACTCCGCCGGCCCCAAGAGACACCATGCCGACACAAGGCTTTTCCTATCGCGGCGACGCGTTCTGTTGCGGAGACGTCCCGCTGAGCCGGGTCGCCGAGGAAACCGGTACGCCTTGCTACGTCTACTCAGGGGATGCCATCGTCGCCAACTATCAAGCTTACGATCAGGGGGCGGCGGGCATCGATCACGAGATCCATTACTCGGTGAAGGCCAATGGGGCGCTCGGCGTGTTGGCGCTGTTGGCCAAGGAAGGAGCCGGTTTCGATATTGTTTCGGGCGGCGAACTATTCCGTGTTATCCAGGCGGGTGGAGATCCGGGCAAGGTCGTCTTTTCCGGGGTCGGCAAGACCCGGGCGGAGATCGAGTACGCACTCGAAAGCGGCGTCGAGCTGTTCAATTGCGAATCGGAGGCCGAGGCTGAGGTGCTTGCCGAAGCCGCCGAGAAACTGGCCAAGCGCCCTTCGGTCGCGTTGCGGGTCAACCCCGACATCAATGCCGAAACGCATCCTTATATCGCGACAGGTATGCACGAGCACAAGTTCGGCATTCCGATCGGCGAGGCTGAGCGGATTTATAAACGGTTGGCCGTGAACCCGCGCGTCGTTCCGGCCGGTGTTAGCTGTCACATCGGATCACAGATCTTCGATAGCGGACCGTTTCTCGAAGCTCTCCAGGCCGTGACCTCATTGGCGGAGAGGCTGCGGTTGTCGGGTCTTCCGATCCGCTACTTGGACTTGGGGGGCGGACTGGCGGTGGCCTACAGCAGCGACGAAACCACCCCCTCGGTAGCGCAGCACCTCGACCGGTTGGCCGAAGGGTTGCGGGGCAAGAACTTGAAGCTGATGCTGGAGCCCGGCCGCTCGATCGTAGGTCAAGCGGGTGTGCTGTTGACCACCGTCCTTTACCGCAAGCGAAGCGGCGAAAAAGAGTTCGTGGTCGTTGATGCGGGGATGAACGACCTGATTCGTCCGTCGCTTTACGACTCGCACCACGAGGTCGTGCCGCTGGTGCGCGACGAGCGTCCGGAGATTGTCGCGGACGTCGTCGGACCGGTTTGCGAAACCGGCGACTTCTTGGCGCGTGAACGGCAGATGGCCGACTCGCAACCGGGCGAAGTCTTGGCCGTGCGCACCGCCGGAGCGTACGGGTTTGTCCTTTCCTCGAACTACAACGCGCGGCCGCGGCCGCCGGAAGTGCTCGTGCGGGGCGCGGAGTTCGAGGTGATCCGAGAACGCGAGAGCTACGAGGATTTAGTCCGCGGCGAATCGGTCTAGCATGGCGGAGTTCGGAGCTTCGCCGCGACGAGGCCGGGAGTGATGGGAGCGAGCAGCGCGTCGAGGCCCATGACCGCTGTGCTGGGGCCGACGGCGTCGGGCAAATCCGACCTCGCTCTTGTTTTGGCCGAACGCTTCGCCGGCGAGATCGTCAATTTCGATTCGATCCAACTCTACAAGGGGTTTGACATCGGCACGGCGAAAGTTCCGCCGGCCGAGCGCCGTGGCATCCCTCATCACTTGCTCGATGTCGTCGACCCGGGGGAGAACATCACTGCGGGCGATTACGCTCGACGCGCCCGAGGGGTTCTGGGAGAGATCGGTGAGCGAGGCGGGCTTCCGATCATGGTCGGAGGAACCGGTTTCTATTTTCGGGCGCTTGTGGACGGTCTCTTCCCCGGCCCGGCTCGAGATCGCGCGTTACGCGCACGCCTAATCGCTCGGGCGGCTGAGAGGCCCGCGGGCTATCTACACCGCCTGCTCGGTCGACTCGACCCCGAGGCCGCTGGGCGCATTCATCCCAATGATCAATCCAAGCTGATCCGTGCCATCGAGGTGTGCCTTATCAGCCGGACGCCGATGTCGGCTCTATGGAAACAGGGCAAAAATGCTCTGGAAGGCTATGAGGTACTTCGTATCGGCCTGAACCCGCCACGCGACGATCTCCGGGAACGAATCGAGACCCGTACCCACCGGATGTTCCAGGCCGGCTTGATCGGCGAGGTTCAGCGACTGCTCGACCGCGGCGTGGACCGAGGGGCACGCGTTTTCGGGGCTCTCGGCTACAAACAGGCTCTGGCGCACCTTGATGGACCCCTTACGCTCGAGCAAGCCATCGAGGAAACGATTGTTCAGACACGTCGCTACGCCAAGCGACAAATGACTTGGTTTCGGCGGGATTCCGAAATCCAGTGGCTTCCGGGGTTCGGGGACGACGAGGCGATCCAGGAGCAGGGGACGGCAGCCGTCGAAGCGTGGCTCGCCGGTGTCCGCCGGAAACCGACTTGAGACACCCGCCTAAGACATTCAAAGCATGGCCAAGACGGCGGAAACCCAGCCGGTCGCAAACGACCGTAGCCGCGAAGCGGCGACAGGAATTTAGCCCAGGGTGGAGCCGATAGGCGGAACCCTGGGTAGCCGTCTCACCCCGGCAAGCCCTGAAGATGTTGCCATATGGCACACCGGTCGGGGTGTTGCGGGCGTTTTGAACGTCTTGAAACCCCTGGGGCTCCGCCCCAGACCCCGGGGTTTATCGCTTGACCGCCGGGATGTCTCATCGCCTCGGACCCGCCCCCGGAAGGGGGCGCGGATAGTAGCCCCGGGCGCAAGCCCTGGGGACCCGTGCCGTAAACCACGGTAAGCCCCGGACGGGGCGTAGGAACAATCGTTCGATCGAACCCCGGCCAATGGGAACCTTTCACCCGCCGACGGCTGACACTTCGACACCTCCTTGGCCTGTTTTCCTGCTTCAGCCTTCACGCCCCCAAAACGGAAAACCGGCGGTGTACCATACGGCAAGCCCTGAAGGGGCGACAGGAAGACCGTTCGTCAACCCCACTTGACTCGTCGGCCCGTCGACACCATTTTCACGGCGGTATCATGAACCCACTGGTTCATAGAAACAGCCGCCGCCTGATTATTGCCCACTCCCGCGGCCCCTGTGCGCACGGCCCGGAAGCTACGAGGAAAACGGACTCTTGCGGAAACGAAAGGGCGAGAAGCCGACGACCTTACTCTCTTTTTCGACCCAGAGCTCGGGCTGCGACTGTCCGTTGATTCGAATCTCGATGATCACGCCGGTGCCGACTTCCGCCGAACGGCCCAACCGAAAACTATCCACACGACCGAGGGGACTCGTCGGTCCCCAGTCTTCGAGAAAATTCTCGTAATCGTAGTCGCGGCAGGGCTCTTCGATCGAGCAGCCCCAGAATCCGTAGGCGGCCGGGTATTCTTCCTCATGCAACGCGGCCAGGAAAGACGATACCCGGCGCTCTTCGAAATAGTTCTTAAAAAAGAAATAGAGGACCGCACCCACAACCACGGTGACCACCAGGGTCACCGCCAAGGCCTTGAGGATCTCCTCTCGTCGCGCCCCGGATGCCGAGTAGTAATCGTTCAGGTATCCCATCGCGGCAAAAGCCGGCCTTCGCCTCGACGCGAAGTCCTACTGAGCCGGCGTCTTGCGGTTGTAGGCCGCCGTGGCCTCCGCTGAAAGATTGAGCGCGGGCTTGAAGAACAGGGTGTTCGAAACGTCGACAATCATATCGAGGCCCTTAGCAGCCGCTAGTTCGGAGATCACTTCGCCCATGACGCGGGCACCCGCGCCTAGGATCTCGTTGCGGTCAAACTCCGCGTCGGCCTGAAAATCCTCCTGCATGCGTTGCGCGTCGCGCTGCTTACGCTGAAAGTCGCTTTGCATCGTCAGCGCTTCGGCGCCCGAGGCGCTCTGCAGCTTCTCTTGGAGGTCCTGCAGTTCTTGCGCGAGCTTCGCCAAGTTATCTCTTCGCGGCAAGTATTTGGCCTCCAGCTCCTTGGACTTAGCCTGCATTTCGTCGGTAGCCAACAAAGCTTCCTGAAAATTGACGACGCCCACACGCGTCGGCGGTGGCTCCTGCGCCCGCGCGGCGAACTGCGACAAGGCGGCTGCAAAAATAAGCACTGGTAGTGTTCGTGTCGTTCCCATCCAACGCATCGTGTCTTGTACTCCTCGCTGAAGCCGGCGACCTACGTCGCTGTAATCGGCAGTCCTACCCATTTTGCCATGGAAGAAGGGTCGTGCACTAGCGCGGTGCAGCCGGCGCTTGTGCGGAAAGCCGCCTGTGAGTTCGGGGAGTAACCGAGATCTTGCGCTGAACCGAGCCCGGGTTAGGAATGCGGACGCGTGTCGCGTGTGCCGCGGAACGTCGGTTGTACGCCCGCGGTGGGAAGCGATTCTCCCGGCAGGACCCCGTCGCATCGCTCGCGGTAGAAGGGTTCGAAGTCGGGGACGACCTGCGCGATCCGTCCGGGCCCACGCTGCATGTGGGCGTCTTCCATCGCCGCCGTCGAGACAACGCGGAGCGGCGTCAGCTCGAACCAGGGAGACGCCTTGCGCGGGGGACCGAATGCGTCGGAACGGGACCCGGGCTCGTCCGGAAACGTGAGTTCTATGCTTCGAGGATCGGCGTAGTGCCGTCGGCCCTGGTAGAACCACGTTTGCTCGATCAGTTCGGCTTTCGGCGGCGTATTGGGGCGGAAAGGTCCCGCCCGCAGCGTAACGACATGTATTCTCGAAAGCGACAGACCGGTCGAGAAGCTGCGAAACGATCCGGCCCCTCGGACGAATTCGCGGCCCTGCCGCGATCCCGAAATGTTGAACCCGTCAGGGGAAACTCCCATGCTGATGCGGCCCCCGACCGTGGGGTAGCCGAACCGCTCGCGCCCCAGCAGCACTTCTCCGCCCTCTCCCGCCACATGCGACAGCGCGTACCAGCGTGGGCGACCCTCGACGCGGCAGTAAGCGAACAGCCAAGCTTCCTGGAACGGGCGCCTCGAAAAATCGCCTTTTTCCGCACGCAGGACGAGAAGCCGCAGCAACGGCCGACGCCCGGGTTCGCAGCCCGGCGGCAAGACCTCGGCGTGGAGCTCCGGGTCGATCGATAGCCGAAACTCGACCAAGCTCATGGGCCCCAGCGCGTCCTCTTCACGACTTCGGTAAGTGGACAACTCCGCGGGCGACAGTTTGCCGGCAACGAAGATCTTGGTCCGCGCGGCCCTCGAAGCCTCTTTCGCGAAACTGAACGGACGGTCGTATCGCGACAGGCCCCAGGGGGCGAAGCGGCTCGGATCAGCTTTGGCGAGGAAGACCTGTTCGCGGCGAGATTCGTTGTGACGCCACTCTACCGCTCCCTTGCCCGTCAGCTCTTGGTAAGCCGCCCCGACGAACTCCCTCACAGGGAGCGCAACTTCAGCATCGGCCCACGCGGACGGTCCCCAGGTGAACTTCGTTCGGCTGATGTCGCAGGCGCGAGCAGCGTTCTCCTCCGCGCCTTCAGCGGCGTCCGGCTTGGACGCCGTCGGGGCGCTTGCTCCAACGCGCCAGAGTTCGACCGGGGGATCAATGACGGCTTTGGACGAGTCGACGCCGGGCGCGTAGCGGAAGACGAAACTTCCGAAACCCGTCGAGCCCGGCAGTGCAAGGGGATGGGCGCGTCTGTTTGTGACGGAGGTCTCGAGTCGCTGCACCGTGCGGCCGTCGCGGCCGCACGAGGCGCGAAGCGTCGTTCCGTCGATGGACAGCGAAACGTTCCCCGGTTTCGCGGGGAGCCCCAGGAATTCCCGCGCCTGGATTCGTCCAAACTCGTGGTCGGTGATCAGGCCCAATACGACCATGCCGCGGCGTCGCCCGTAGCGCGCCGCCGCCTGCAACGTGAACCAGCCGAACTCTTCGTCGTTGTCACCCGAAAGTGGAGAGAGTCCGCGTCCGGCAACCCAGAGATAGTCGATCAAGATGTCGGGGAGAACGTCGGCGGTCAGAAGCGGTGGAAGCAACCGGGCGATGCGCTTCGGGTCAGTGCGATAGCGAACGCTCAGGCGGCGAACACGCTCGATCCGCGCGGCTTCACCCGGCTCTGGAAGAAGAAGGCCGTACAGCCCGCCACCGACCGCCAGCCGGGCCAGGTTGCGCCGTGTCAGCGATGCGGCGAGCGGCGCCGGCGAGCGTGCGCCGGCGTCATTCTTCTTCAATTTCGGCGCTAATGGCAATTTCGATTGCGCCCTTGACCGACATCGCAGCCGGACACCTGTCGGGGTGCTTTTCGACCGCCCGCTCAGCGGCCTCACGCGTGCCCGCGGGTATCTTCAAATGATACTTGACGCGGATGCGCGTGATGCGAATCACGCCGTCGACGTTTTCAATGTCGCCTTCGAGTTCGCTCCAAATCTTATCGGGAACAGGTGGGATTTGGCGCACTGCCAGTGCGCCGGCAAGAGTGCCCGTCAGTCAACCACCCACCGCCGCGATCATGTAATCGAGGGTCGCGGGCAAGTCGCGTTTAGGCTCGACTTTGTAGAAATGTTTGATGCCGCCGTGAACGCCGAAGGTGACGGGGTCCTCAAAGTCTTCGATGTACGCGCGGCGTTCCGGCGGCTGGTCTTGATAAATCTTGATATGGGAGGTGTGAATGAGTTCGCCCATGGCTGCGCTCCTTTGGTAGTCACAAGAATCCGAATCGACCGCGAGTGTACCAGACTTCGGGCCGGCGTCGATGTAAACTGTATTTCCAAACCGAGCCGTGAGAGTTATCGAGCGGTAGGAGATGAGACGTCGCGAAAAACAGCAAAGGTGGCGGAAGCGCCATGGTCGGTGCGGGGCGCCTCCGACCGGCGCACGTTGGCTTGTCGCGCTCCTATTTTGCGTGCTGCCCGTCCCTGCCCTCGCCCAAGACGACATTCTTCGGCCCAGGGTTGTCATCGAAACCAGCAAAGGCGAGATCAGGATCGAACTGTTCGCCGACAAGACGCCGCGCACCGCGGCCAACTTTCTTCGTTACGTCGATGAGAAATTCTTCGACGATACGATTTTTCATCGCGTGATTCCGAAGTTCATGATTCAAGGCGGCGGTTTCACGCCGGAGTTGGACCTGAAGGGGACCTTGCCCCCGATCAAGATCGAGACCCGAACCGACCTTCCCAATGTGCGCGGTTCGGTTGCGATGGCACGCACCAACGACCGCAACAGTGCGTCGTCGCAGTTTTTCATTAATCTGGCCGACAACGATCAGCTCGACCGCTCGGGTCCGCGGCCCGGGTATGCCGTCTTCGGACGCGTGATCGTAGGCATGGAAGTTGTCGACCGCATCGCGGCGGTACAAACCAGCCGCCGCGGTTCGATGAGGAACGTCCCGATCTTTCCGGTGATCGTGATTTCCACCCGTCGGGCGGAGTGAAGTTTTCCGCCGCGCCCCCAAAAGGCCGCACCACGCCCGATGGGGCGCTTCAGGCTGGGTTGACGGGATGTTTCCCGCCACCCCGTCAAGGCTCGACGCGCCGGCACCAGACGCTTGGCGGCCGGTTCTCCCTCCCAACTCGGCTCACGGCTAAGGAACCCGGCGACACGAAAACCCAGTCACATAGGAATCGAAAATACATCTCCCATAAACCCAACGACTTACGCCACCGCACCCCCCGCTACCCTTGCACCCCCACCGTATTCTGTGACTGGGCAACAGCCCATCATTACCGGGCATCCAGCCCACCAGGAGTCATTCCATGAGAACGAAAGAACAGATCCGCGCCAGCCGCGAAAATGCAAAAAAGTCCACCGGACCGCGCACCCCTGAGGGCAAGGCCCGCTCTTCCGAAAACGCACTCAAACACGGCCTGCTCTCCCAAGACGCCGTCATCCCCGGCGAAGACCCCGCCGAGTTCGACCGACATCTCACCCTGTACGAAGACACCTACCTGCCCCACAACTGCATCGAAAGAGAACTGGTCCGTCAAATCGCCGACGCCGCCTGGAGAATGCGGCGCCTCTCGCACATCGAAACGACCATCATCCGCACTGCCATCGAGCGCACTCGCACCTTTCAAGAAAAGCTCCACCCCGAGCGCATGCGAGAGGGTCACGAGGGCGACCTGCAACTGCTCGGCGCATCCATGTACGGCGGGACGCAATTCCTCAACCAACTAGCCCGCTACGACGGCCACCTCAACCGCCGCTTCCACCGCGCCGTCGAGCTGATGATGAAGATCCGCAAAGAAGACCGAAAACTCCGCGAAGCGGAAAACAAAGATGCAACCAACAGAGACCGCGGCGTGGACCCAAGTCCACGCTCCACCAGCCCGCCGGTCTGGAAGGAAGCCCAACAAGATCAAGGCGTATCGCAAGACGAAGCCCCCAAAACCCCCATAGGCTTCCGCCCCGCGAACCCCCAAAACCAAGAACGGAGAAACGAAGCTGAGACCGACCTAACTCGCTTTGAGACAACGAGTTACGAAGCAACCAAGGCAACACGGCAAGCACCTCGTCTTGCGTACCACGTCGCCCGCCTCGCGTAGCGCAGGGCTCAAAGAGACCTGCGGCCTTACCCGACGGCCCCAAAGCCTCTAGCCAACCCCAAGAAAGGAAATCAACCACCCCGACAAACCGCCAATCAACGCCGCCGACACAATCGACGCCCGCCGTTAACCAAACCACATTCGATCCGACGCCCGCGGTGTCTCTTCTCACCGCCGCTCCAAGGCCAACCGGGCTCACCCTCTCCATCGATATCGGCACACCCCTGGCAGCGCCGAGAAACCGCAACCAAAGTGCGTCGCGGTACCATTGAAGGCGCTATTGCAGACACGAGCCCCGCCCGTACCGAGGCGAGGCAGGAGACGCCCCCATGAACATCCTTGTCACCGGAGCAACGGGCTTTGTCGGCGCCGAGCTTTGCCGCACGCTCGCTCAGCAGGGACACCGCATGACCGCGTTGTCTCGCGACCCGGAGAGGGCCGAGGAAACGGTCCCGGAACTGGTTCAAGTCGACGGCTGGGACCCCGGCGCCGGCCCGCCGCCCGGCCACGCCTTCGACGGCGTCGAAGGCGTGGTCCATTTGCTCGGTGAAAGAGTGGCCGGGCGCTGGACAACGGCGAAAAAAGAAGCCATACGCGACAGCCGAGTCGTAGGCACGCGCAACCTAGTGGACGCTCTGCGCCGAGCGGACCCTAAGCCCGGTATCCTAGTGTCGGCAAGCGCGATCGGTTTCTACGGCGACCGAGGCGACGAGGAGTTGACGGAAGACTCCACCCCCGGCAATGACTTTCTCGCGGGAGTGAGCCGCGAATGGGAAGCCGAAGCGCGCAAGGCGGAGGAGCACGGTATTCGCGTGTCGCGCCTGCGCGTCGGTATCGTCTTGGCCCGCGGAGGGGGCGCTCTGGGAGCCATGCTGTTGCCGTTTCAACTAGGTGCCGGTGGACCCTTGGGCTCCGGCCGACAATGGTGGTCGTGGATTCACCGCGAAGATTTGATCGGGCAGGTGGGCCATTTGTTGCGGATACGCTATCAGGGCGCGGTCAACGGCGTTGCGCCGGCGCCGGTGCGTCAGAAGGAGTTTGCCCGCGCGTTGGGGCGAGTCTTATCCCGTCCGGCTTTCATGCCGGCTCCGGCGTTCGCACTCAAGATTGTCTTGGGAGGCTTCGCGACAGAGCTTTTGTCGAGTAAGCGCGTGTTGCCGGCGACAGCCGAGCAGTTGGGATACGCTTTTCAATACCCGGACATAGAGGGGGCCTTGCGTCACGCGCTCGGCAAATAAGCCTGGGGAAAGCCGGAGTTCCGGAACCGAGACCTAGGGTCCGACCCGACCTGCGTCCGGGCCAAAAAGGGGGACTGCGAAAATAGCCCCGTAATCTCCTCGATCCCAAAACCCCCGACGTGGCGCACGCTGCCGGCGTGCCGTGTCGCCACTCGTGGCGACATGTCTTTTCCAACCCCCTCCTGAGCGCGACGGGCTATTTCGGTTACGCCCGGCAAGACCGCAAACGCCAAGAACCGCGAAGCGGCGACAGGAATATAGCCCAGCGTGGAGGGAGGTGGGGCGGAACCCTGGGTAGACACCCTACCAAGAGGAGCCCTGAAAATGTTGCATATGGCACACCGGTCGGGGTCTTTCGGGCGTTGTGAGCCCTGGGGCTCTGCCCCGGACCCCGAGGTTTATCGCCTTACGGCCGAGATGTTCCCGCCCCCGGCGGGGGCGTGGATAGTAGCCCCGGGCGCAAGCCCGGGGGACCCGTTTTTTCCCGACGAGCCCCGGATGGGGCGTAGGAGCAATAGTTCGATCGAACATCGACCCATTGAAACACTGCATCCGTCCCATACGCGGTGGTTGACAACGGTATCGACCTCTACGGCCCGAAATCGCCCGAGTGCCATATGGCAAGAAGGTAAGGGCGGCGGGAAACTCCGGCCCGACGCTTCGGGCCCGTAGGTCCCATTTTCATGGCGGTATTATGAAACTGCGGATTCAAGAAACGCGATCGTACCCTTCTTTCCGCGCCGGACGCACTCCACCAGCACCCGAGCCGGCTATATGCCTCGCAGCCGCCTCTCGCCGCTGTTCCAACGACCTGGAAGAATAGGGAGACGCTTCGTCAGCTTTTCTTAGCTTTGCGTCGTGCCGCCCAGAATTTTTTCATACGAGCGGAAACAAGGGCCCTCTGCTCGTCGCTCATTTTGCGGCGGCTCTTCCTTTTCTTTCGAACGATCTTAGCCGCTGCTGCACCGCCGGCCGAGCCGCTTCCCGGTGGCCGGCCGCGGCGTTTAGGCCCCTGCAGCACGGCGATCGCTTGGTTCAAACGATCTCTTTCTTCAATGAGTAAGGCAAGTACATCAGTCATAGCTTTTCAATGCTAACATATTGAATCTCACGAGGGTGAAGCAAAATCAGCCGCGGACACCGGCAGCCCGTAGCAAAAGTGTGTTCGGCCGAAAATCGGTGGCTGTACCCTTTTTTCGCGTAGTCGGACTTTCACCACGGGCTAGTCTGGTGGTGTCACCTATTTGGCTACTCCGGGTAGTCAGCATTACCCAGCCTTACTCGAAAGTCCATTTACTGCACCTGGCGCTATAGAACTACGATGGAAACAAGAAAGCTCCCCCATACCGATCTCGTGGTGTCGCGAGCTTGCATGGGGACGATGACGTTTGGCTCTCAAGCCGACGAATCAGAGTCCCGCCGCATGGTCGATCTTTGCCTTGACGTCGGCATTAACTTCTTTGACACGGCGAATGTCTACAACCAGGGGCGCTCGGAGGAAATCCTAGGGGCCGCTCTCGGGCCGAAACGCAAGCAAGTGGTGCTGGCAAGTAAGGTCCGCGGCCGCATGAAACAGGAGCCGTCTTACGGCGGACTCTCCCGCTCCGCAATACGGCAAGGCATCGACGAGAGCCTCGCTCGCCTGGGGACCGATTATCTGGACATCTATTACTTGCATCTACCCGATTACGAGACGCCTATCGAAGAGACGTTCGAGACACTGGAGGAATTGCGACAGGAAGGGAAGATTCGTTACACGGCGACTTCGAATTACAGTGCCTGGCAGTTGTGTGAAATGTTTTGGCCGTCTTACGGCGGACTCTCCCGCTCCGCAATACGGCAAGGCATCGACGAGAGCCTCGCTCGCCTGGGGACCGATTATCTGGACATCTATTACTTGCATCTACCCGATTACGAGACGCCTATCGAAGAGACGTTCGAGACACTGGAGGAATTGCGACAGGAAGGGAAGATTCGTTACACGGCGACTTCGAATTACAGTGCCTGGCAGTTGTGTGAAATGTTTTGGCTGTGCGAAAAGAACGGTTATCAACCGCCCAGGATTTCACAACCTATGTACAACATACTGACCAGGGGCATTGAGCAAGAATACTTGGCGTTTACAAAACGCTTCGAAGTCGGCGTCGTGGCCTATAATCCCCTGGCCGGCGGTCTGCTGAGCGGGAAACACAATCTCGAACAGGGGCCGATCGAAGGAACGCGCTTCGACGGCAACAAGATCTATCAAGATCGCTTCTGGCATCAAGGCTACTTCGACTCCGTTGAGGAGTTGAAAGCTATTGCGGAGGCCGACGGGCGTAGCCTGATCGAGCTGGCGTTCGCATGGGTCTTTGCGCAAGAAAGCATTGACGCCGTCATTCTCGGGGCCTCGAACGCGGACCAACTCGAGAGCAATCTCCGCGCACTGGAAGGTCCACCGCCGGCCGCTTCGACCGTCGAGCAGTGTGACGAAGTTTGGGCCCGGTTGCGAGGCCCCACAGCGATCTACAACCGCTAGCGACGCGTGCGTTTCGGGTTTTCGAACACGGAGGCCGCACACGACCTTGGTAAGGTGAGGTGTGATTTCGGCGTTAACAAGATCGCCGCGGGCGCCCCGATCCCGACCGAGTTCCCCACCCCTTCGCTTTCTCCTCTGCCTCGTCGTTCTCCTGGCGGCCCCTGACGCTTGGGCGGCCCAAGACACCTGGAGCGGCGTTGAACGAATCGTCGCCGTCGGAGATGTTCACGGCGATTACGAGCAGTTCGTCAAATTGCTCCGCGGCGCGGGCTTGCTCGACGAGAAAGATAACTGGGCCGGCGGAAAAGCCCACCTGGTCCAAACCGGCGATGTTCCCGATCGCGGCGCCCGCAGCCGCGATGTCATGGACCTGTTGATGAAGCTCGAAAAGCAGGCTAAAAGGGCCGGCGGCTACGTCCACGCCCTGATCGGCAATCATGAAGCGATGAACATGTACGGCGATTTGCGCTACGTCCACGTCGGGGAGTTCGCCGCCTTTAGAACCAAGAAATCCAAAGCCCTGCGCGACAATTTCTATCAGCAGCACGTCGAGGAACTGCGACAGAATTCTCCCTTCGGGGGGCCGCAGGAGATCGACCCCGACTACAAACGGCACTGGCTGGAAAAGTTCCCGCTGGGGTCGTTCGAACACCGATTGGGGTTCAGCAAGAAAGGCAAATACGGCCGTTGGATCACCCGTCACAATGCCGTCGTGAAGATCAACGGCACACTCTTTTTGCACGGAGGGATCGGACCGACATACGCCTCGATGAGCCTTAGGGAGTTGAACGATCAGATCCGCAACGAACTGAAGGGTCTGAGCGACATCCAACTGGCGGTCGACAGCGAGGGGCCGCTCTGGTACCGGGGCTTCGCGCTCCATAACGCGGGCCCTGAATCGCTCCATTTAGAGAACGTGCTGGCCACACACGGCGCGGAACGCATCGTGATGGGACACACGGTCACCGAAGGCGCGGTCATGACTCGCTTCGACGGCCGCGCGGTCTTCATCGATGTTGGGCTGGGCTCTTACTATGGAAGACGCATGACCTGCCTCTTGCTCGAAGACGGACAGGCTTTCGCCTTGCATCGGAACCGGAAAGTCCGGCTGCCTGATACCGACAGCGAGGTCCGTGTGTTGGAGTATCTCAAGCAGGCCGCCGATCTCGACCCGGAACCGTCGCCCTTGGAAGCGAAAATCGCCTCGATCGAGTCGACCTTGCAAACGGCCGGCGGGCCCTAATCGGCGCCGGCCTCAACCCACTACGGAAAGCACCTGCCCCGGCGGCGAGGGTTCGGCCCGGCCGAAGGCCTCGAGCGCCCGGCGCTGATTTTGGTCATCGAGGTCTTCGCGTTTCTGAGCCGCTAATTCCTGTCGAGCGGCCTGTTCCATCTGAGATGCCTGCGCGGCCACGGCACGATCTTGCCCCGAGGGATTGGCTGGCGCATTCGCGGCGGCGCGAATCTGTTGGGCCTTCTGAATAGTCCTTTCCGGGTCCCCGGAGACCGGAGACGTGTCGATCGAGACCTCACCCCCGACCGCGTATTGCCGGCCATCAGGCCCGGTGACGAACGTGAACGAGACGCCGCGAGCCAACCCCCCGGCCGCCGCCAGGTGAGCCTGTTCATGCCCGCGCACCTGGCGGTCGGTCTGTTGGAGCTCAATGACGATCTGACGCTCTTCGGACGTCAGGCCGCCCGGCGAGGTTTCTCGGCCCGCCGCTACGGCGCGCAGAGAGATCTTAAGCGGTTTTTCAGTGGACGAGTTGTCCGCGCGTTGCGGGCGCCCGCTCGCTGCCGGAAGCAGTTCGGGAAACGCGGACAAGGACGCGCCGGAGGTCGCGGACAGCACGGTAAAGATTCGTTCCCATTGTTCTCATCGGCCGCGGCGGATCGAAGGCGGCCTGATTTTCAAACGGCCGGGCGTCTCTACCCATCCGACCCATCCAGGAGCCGCCGTCGTCATCAACGACAACAGTGTCGAACTCGACGGTCGAAGCGGCCGCGGTTGAATTTTTTTCTCTCGGGAGTTTGCATTTCGAATCTGATCTTGGCACAATGTCGTAGGCGAACAAAAGGAGAATATAGATTGGCGGCCTCCGTCCAGCTCAAGCAGCTCAAAACTTTGCTCCGACAGCAGGGATTAGGGTCTTCTTTGCCCAAGAGGGTCACGGCGTATCCACCGGCACCAACCGGGCTTGCCGTCTTGGATGCTCTGATCGGAGGCGGGTTGCCGCGTGGGGAAATCAGCGAGATCACGGGAGAGGCGTCATCCGGCGGAACAAGCGTCATTCTGTCGCTACTCGCCGAAGCAACCACGCGCGGGGAGGTCGCCGCGTATATCGATGTCTCGGATTGCTTGGATCCGCTTTCGGTCTCTGCGGCCGGCGTTGATCTTGAACGTCTGCTCTGGGTGCGTTGCGGACAAACCGGCAGTGTGCAGTTTCCGGTTTTAGCGAGGACGTACCAAGCTTCACCGCATGAAGCAAGAAATCGAAACGATTCAACCCCTCAACCCCTCAACTGCTCGGGGGTTCAACCGCGCAAGCACGGCGAAACCGCTTGGCGGGCCGTCAATCTTGTGACCTCGGCCGGCGGTTTTGGAGTGATCGTTCTCGATTTGGGAGGGGTTCCAGGACGACGCCTCAACCCTTGGCGCAACCGGCCGTGGATGCGGTTGATGCAGACATTGAAGAGCGGTTCAACGGTCTTCGTGATTCTTGCTCCGAAGCGGTTGACGTGCGGTGTTTCTTCGTTGGCCGTGGAATTGAACCGGCGCAAGACACACTGGGCGGGACGGCAGGGTATTTCGTTATTGCTCGATGGAGTAGAGGTACAAGTTCGTGTTGTTTCTCAACGCGTTCGTCATGAGAAGACGGCATGAACGATTGGGAGATCGAGCGGTGAGCCTCTACGCCTGTCTGCACGTGCCGAATTTTCCGGCGGCGGTGCTGCTGCGCGGGGAAAGGAATTTGCGGACGCTTCCGCTGACGGTTTCGACCGGCAAGCCGCCGAACTGTTTTGTTTACGCGGCCAACGAGACCGCCCGCAAGGGAGGGATCCGCGAGGGTATGCCGTTGACCGAGGCTATGGCTCGGTTCACGGCCGCGCGAAGTAAGAAGCTTGGGGCGGCGGGCAGTCTCTCAGGTGAGCGGGCGGGAGGTATTCGCCCGTATCGTTTGAGGCCGAGTGTTCCCGCGGTAGGGGCTGAATCGAATGCGCAACGGCGTGCCGGCACCGACACGAGTGTCGGTCCGAACTGTCAGCTGGGACCGGCACGAGTGCCGGTCGCTACTGGAGTGCCGGTCGCTAGCGGGCAACCGCTGAAGGTGCTTTCACGCAACCCGGAAGCCGAGCGGCAAACGCAACGGGAATTGATCGAGACGGCGTTGACGATTTCTCCTCGCGTGGAAGATGTTTCCCCGGGAGTTGTTCTCGTCGAGCTCGCCGGGATTGCCGACCCGCATGGCGCTGCGGAGGATTTTTTCCACAAGGTCGAAAAGCTCCATTTGCCGGCCCATGTCGCCGTCTCATGCAATCGCTTCACCGCCTTGTGCGCCGCGCGCGCGCGGCCCGGCATCACCCACATTTTTCCCGGCTGGCAAGCCGGGTTTTTGCATGCCCTGCCCTTGGATGTTTTGCCGCTCGATTCCGAGGAGCTGCGGACTTTCAAACGTTGGGGGTTGGACACGGTCGGCGAGCTGGCGCGGCTGTCCGAGGATTCACTGGTCGCTCGCTTCGGGACACGCGGGGTCGAGTTCGCCAAGATGGCACGAGGCAAGTTGGACTCGGTCTTGCAGCCTTATGAAGCGCCGCCGGCCTTTGAGGAAAGCTTGGATTTTGAATGGGAAGTTACTGAATTAGAGCCTCTTTCATTTCTTCTGTCGGATCTGCTGGATCGCTTGTGCTTGAAGATGCAGGGCAGCGGTTTGGCGGCGGAGCAAATTCGGCTTGTTCTGAAATTGACCGGCGGATCGAGATTTGAACGAAATGTTTCCTTGCCCTCTCCGCTGGCCGATCGGCGAGTGTTGCTGACTTTGGTGCGGCTGGACTTGTCGGTGCATCCGCCGGGTGAGGCGATTGAGGGCGTGAAGGTCGCCGCGCGGACGACGCCGCGGCGAAGGGTGCAGTTTTCGCTCTTCGAGCCGATGCAGCCGAGTCCGGAAAAGCTGGCGGTGACGCTGGCGCGGCTTGTCAACTTGGTCGGGCCGGATCGCGTCGGAGCGCCGTTGGTGGTCGATACGCATCGGCCGGGGGCCTTTGCGTTGGTGGGGTTCGCGCCCCCGGCGGAGAAAAAGAAACGGCGACGGGGAGGGAGCGGGGTTCGTTTGATCAGCGCGGAGCCCAAAGAGCTGAGCACAGCCGTCCCTGCCGCTTCGGCGACAAACCCGACGGCAACGTCCTCAGCCGGCACGCTTGCCGGTCCGATTCAAGTCCCGAGGCGTGGTCGTCAGGATGCATTTGGCGAAACATCACAAGAAACGGGCACGGCATGTCGTGTCTCTATCCCGCGTGGAAATGGGATGCCTTTTCGGCACAACGGCGCAATCCCACAACAGATCAACCTAGAAACAGCGCCGCCGGGACACGGCGACACGGCGCAACTTCGTGGGGTGTCTCCGGTCTTTCGCTGCTTTCGACCGTCACTCGACGCGGAAGTGATTCTCGACGGCAAACGGCCGGTTACCGTCCATGCCGGGGAAATTCAAGGGGAAGTGCAAACCCGTGCGGGCCCTTGGAAAGTTCGCGGGGAATGGTGGACCACCGGCCCCGGTCACTACGAAGAGTGGGATGTCGATGTGCGGGGGAAGCTGTACCGCATTTGTTGCGAGAGGCCCGGAGAAAGGTGGTACGTGATGGGGGTGTATGACTAACAGGAGCTACACGGCTGATATCGGCCCTGGACTTGCGCCCAGGGCAGCCCCCCGGAGGGGGTGCCGGAAAGTAGCCCAGGGTGAAGCAAAGCGGAACCCTGGGTCCCCGTCCGAAAACACGATAAGCCCCGGACGGGGCGTAGGAACAACCGTTCGATTCAGCCCCTGTCCGGGGATTCTAAAGATGGGAGGAGGCCGTCTCTATGAATCGCGGCATTCATAATACCGTCATGAAAATGGGGCCGGGGGCCTTCCTGCCGCCGCTCGCGGTGTAGAGCCATGCGTGATTTCATAGGCTGCCCCAGGGCCTAACCCAGCAGAAGTACTTGAACTTCGTCGGGTTGCAAACGCCTGAAGCCGCGATCGAAGGAAACCAATTGCCAAGAGCGAGCTTTCGCGAAACCGGCTAGATAGGCGTCGGTCCAGGAAGGAATTCCGGAAAGCAAAGAAAGCGAATAACGTTTCCATCTCGGCTCAAGCTCGGAATGTTCAGGCGAGAAGAATACACGCTGGTCGCGAAGGAGTTTTTCATAGATCGTCCAAGCTTGTCGTTGTGTAACCACATCACCGGCCATCACTTTCGGGTTGCTGATCAACCGCAAGAAACCCATCTGAGTCACGCGACAAAAAGCGGCCGAGCGCGGCGGCATCGAGAAAAACCAACTCTTCGCAGCGACATGGTGAACGTGACGGTCGGAGCTGAGAGCGATCCAAATGTTGATGTCAGGTAAGCAGATCCTCAATTTCGGCATTGGTCAGATTAAGTGTGCCGGGCTTCTTGGAGCGGATCAAAGGGAGATTCACCGAGTAGTCGTCGCCGCTTTCGGGTGCAGTGATTTGAGACTCGATGGCTGCAGTGATGAAGTTTTTGATGCTGATACCGCGAAGCGCTGCATGAGCTTTCATTTGACGAAAGAGTGGGTCGGGAAGATCAACGGTGGTCCGCATATGTACATTTTTACATAAAAATATAAATATGGCAAGACTATAGCTTGTTCGCCGGAATCAGCATGTACATTGAACTCCATACCGCCTCCGGGTTTAGTTTTCTTGATGGGGCTTCGCAGCCCGAGGATCTGGTGGCTCGTGCCGCGAGACTGGGTTACCCGGCCTTGGCGCTCTGCGACCGCGACGGAGTTTACGGCGCGCCGAGGTTTTACAAAGCAGCCGTCGAAGCCGGGATTCGCCCGCTGATTGGGTGCGAAATTTCTCTCCATCCGACAGAGTTCGACAATCCGCCGACAACAGGTACTTCGGCCGATCCAAGACCCGACCCCGCCGAAGAGCATCTCAAACGACCGCGAAGCCCCGACCAAACCCGCCATACCGCGCCTAACGGTACGACTAACGGTTCACCGCTCGGGGCCAACGGCTCACGGCTTACGGTTCACGAAAGCCCACCGCCGCGTCTCACCGTGCTGATCGAAAACCGCCGCGGGTACTGCAACCTCTGCCGCCTGCTGACAAAAATGCATTTGCGTTCGCCCAAAGGCGAAGGCCGCGCGCTCCGGCACGATCTCGAAGAACATGCCGACGGCCTGATCGCTCTGCTTGACGACTTGCGGTATGCCGACCGTCTCCAAGCCGTCTTCGGCCGCGAAAACCTCTACGTCGAGATCCAACGCCATTTCCGGCGCGAGCAGGAACACGCCAACCAAGCGCTGATCGACTTCGCCCGACGCCGTCGATTGCCGCTGCTCGCCACCAACGGCGTTCGCTATGCCAAGCCTTCCGGACACGCCCTCTATGACGTACTGACCTGCCTGCGCGAGAAAACGGTGCTCGACCAAGCCGGACGCCGGCTCGAGCCCCATGGCGAACGTTACCTGAAAAGCCCTGGCGAGATGGAGCACATCTTTCGCGACCTCCCCGATGCTGTTCGTAATACGGCGAAGCTGGCTTCGCGGCTCGATTTCACTTTGCAGGACCTCGGTTACGAGTTTCCGCACTTCCCGGTTCCTCCCGGCGAAAGCGAGATGTCGTATCTCGCCCAAGTCGCCGACCAAGGGGCGCGTGAGCGCTATCGCCCCTATCACGAGCAAGCTCGGCGGCAAATCGAGCATGAGCTGCGGGTGATCGAAAAACTCAACCTACCCGGCTATTTTCTGATCGTTTGGGACATGATTCGCTTCTGCCGCGAGAACAAAATCCTGGCGCAAGGGCGCGGTTCAGCGGCTAACAGCGCGGTTTGCTACAGCCTGGGCATCACCGCCGTTGACCCGGTCGGCATGGATTTGCTCTTTGAGCGCTTTCTTTCCGAGGAACGCGGCGAGTGGCCCGATATCGACATCGATTTGCCCAGCGGCGAACAGCGTGAAAAGGTTCTACAACACGTCTACGACCGCTACGGCCCGCGGGGAGCGGGCATGACGGCCAATGTTATTACCTATCGAGGCAAGAGCGCCGTTCGAGAGGTCGGAAAGGTGCTAGGCTTCCCCGAAGAAATGATCGCGCGCTTGTCGAAGTGCATTCATTCATTCGAATACACCGACGACGCCGACAAGCTAGGGAATCAGATTCGGGAAGCGGGCTTCGACGCCGCACATCCGCGCGTGAGGCATTTGGTTCGGTTGTGTTTGGAAATCCAGAACCTGCCGCGGCATCTGGGGCAGCACTCCGGGGGCATGGTGATTTGCCGCGGTGATCTCGATGCCGTCGTTCCACTCGAAAACGCCCGCATGCCCGGCCGTGTAGTCGTGCAGTGGGACAAGGACGATTGCGCCGACCTGGGCATTATCAAGGTCGATTTGTTGGGACTTGGCATGATGGCCGCGCTCGAGGAGTCGATCGAGATCATTCGTTCGCGCGGCGGCGAGATCGATCTGGCGCATCTACCGCCCGACGACCCGAAAACCTACGAAATGATCCAGCGGGCCGATACGGTCGGCACGTTTCAAATCGAAAGCCGCGCCCAGATGGCGACGCTGCCTCGTCTCAAGCCGAGGTGCTTTTACGATTTGGTGGTTGAAGTGGCGATCATTCGGCCCGGTCCGATTGTCGGCAAGATGGTGCATCCCTACATCAATCGTCGGCTGGGACGCGAAGCGGTGACGTATCCGCACCCGTCGCTCGAGCCGATTTTGAAGCGCACCCTCGGCGTCCCGTTGTTTCAAGAGCAACTCTTGCGCTTGGCGATGGTGGCGGCGGATTTCACCGGAGGGGAGGCCGAGGAGTTACGGCGGGCGATGGGTTTCAAGCGTTCGAGCGAGCGTATGAATGAAATCGAGCAAAAGCTGCGGCGCGGGTTGGCGTCAAACGACATTCACGGCGAAGCGGCGGAACAGATCGTGCGCTCGATCACATCGTTTGCGCTCTACGGATTCCCGGAATCGCACGCGGCAAGTTTCGCCCTGCTGGCCTACGCTAGTTGCTATTTGAAGGCCCACTATCCAGCGGTTTTTTATACGGCGTTGTTGAATTGTCAACCGATGGGGTTTTACAGCCCGGCGGTTTTGGTGAAGGATGCACAGAGGCACGGCATCCGAGTGCGACCAATCGACGTGCAAGTGTCTGACGTGGCGTGTTGCGTGGAAGACCCGCCGGCAACCGACATTCCGCTCAACACCGCAACAACGCAACCGAGCAATGGTCCGGCCGTTCGCTTGGGATTAATGTACGTCTCGAGCCTGCGCGCCGACGCCGCCGAGGCCATCGTCGCCGAGCGCAACCGCAAACCCTTTGCCTCGATTGATGATTTTGTCCGCCGCGTGAAACTGCGCAAGCCCGAACTCGACGTGCTCGCTGAAATCGGCGCCTTGAATTCCCTCGAGCAAGGTATCGACCGCCGCGCCGCGTTGTGGCAAATCGAGAAGTCCCGACGCCCCAAGGGCCCTCTATGGGAAAACGAACCAACACCCGGCAAGGTAGAGAGCGGCTCTCTAGCCGGTCCATCAAGAGTACGGACCGATACTCCTGTCGGTCCACCTCCCGCCCCCGACACAGCATCTCGGTGTCACGGCACCGATCCCTCACCTCTTACCGCGATGACCCCCTTCGAGCGCCTCGACGCCGATTACCGCGGAGCGGGGCTCACCACCGGCCCTCACCCAATGCACTATCTGCGCGAACCCATGAACGCACTGGGTGTCGTACCCGCCGCTGCACTTGAATCACAGCCCAACGGTCGTCGACTGCGCGTCGCGGGAGCCGTCATCACCCGTCAGCGTCCCGGAACCGCCAAAGGCTTTGTCTTCCTCACCCTCGAAGATGAAACCGGCGTCTCGAACGTCGTCGTCACACCGGACAAGTTCCAAGACTGGCGCATCCTCGTTACCGGCGAGCCTTTTCTATTCGTCGAAGGGGAACTCCAAAAGCAGGACGGAGTCATTCACATCCGCGCCCGAAAGATTGAACGACTTGGGGATGTCTCCCTAGATATCCCGAGCCACGATTTCCATTGAAGACCGACGAAAACTCGATGTACAAGAGCAACCTGGCTCCACCGGTTCCCCCGGGCGGTCGTCGCTATCCTCCGGGCACGGGTTACGCCCCCAGCCGGCAGCATCTCGCCAAAGTCGAGCACACCGTGGAGCAGGCAGAGAGGCGTGCATCACGGATCGGTAATCCGAGGGCCAGCTGCAACCTCGACAGGCTTCTCGCCCGGCATATTTTCTTCACAAGAATTCCCGCGCCACGGGGTATCTCTTCTCAACTGGAATCCTGTATAATGTCACCGCTGATAACTGTAGCGGTTTCGCTAAGGAACGTTTCGTGCAACTTCGGAGTACCTCACTTGGAGCTGTGATGGGTTGTGATCGGCGGACTGGTTGTATACTTGATTTTCTTTCTGTAGCGGTCCGTTGGTGGAAGATGTCTGAAGCGCGTCTCAAGGTGAGCATTCAGTTCTCTCGCTCGCCCTGTGAGGAAGTTGTGTGCCGAATCGTCGCCCGGCTGAACCCGCTGCCGGCGCAGTTAAGATCCGAGGGCTTCTGATCTTGGATATGTCATGGAATCTTTAGGCGAATAGGATCGAAGGAGAAGTTATGCGTGCATTACGGAACATCACCGGTTTATCGGCCCTGCTGATTCTGCTTGCAGGGTGTGGAAACCCCAACGACGAGTTGATCAACGCGGCAATCTCCGGCAGCGTCGAGACGGCAACAGCCGCCCTCGCCGATGGCGCGAATGTCAACACAAAGGCCAGAGACGGCCGCACGGCCTTGATGGTCGCGGCGGCAAACGGTCACAGCGAAGTGGTAACAGCCTTGCTCGAGCAAGGCGCCGACTTGACTGCCGAAACTGACGACGGGTGGAGCGCTCTGACGCTTGGGGCGGACCAAGGCCACGCCGGCGTCGTGCGGATGTTGCTCGACAAAGGCGCCGACGCGAACACGAAGGGTCTCGGCGGAAAGACGGCGCTAACGTTGGCGGCGGAAAACGGTCATACCGATGTCGTGACCGCGCTAATGGAACAAGATGCCGATGTGAACGCGACGGCTGACGACGGTCGCACCGCGTTAATGGCGGCCGCGGAAAATGGCCACGCCGGGCTGGTGCAGCTGTTCCTTGACAAGGACGCCGAAGTGAACGCGGAAGCCGACAATGGGTGGACCGCCCTGATGCGGGCTGCCGATGGCGGCCACGCGGACATCGCGACAACCTTGATCGCGGCAGAGGCCGACGTGAAGGCGAGAGCACAAGACGGTTGGTCGGCATTAATGGCCGCGGCTTTCAGCGGTCGTCCGGAGGTTGCGAAGGTCCTGCTGGACCATGGAGCCGATACGAAAATGAGAGCCGCCCGAGGTCTAACCGCCTTGGCCACCGCGGCGATGAACGGCCACACAGACGTTGTGGAGGTTCTGTTGGATAACGGCGCCGCCGTGAATCCGAGGTTTCGTCGGGGCGCCCGCACGGCTCTGATGGAGGCGGCCGAGAACGGTCACGCCGAGGTAGTGGACACCCTGCTCAAGCGTGGTGCGCAGGTAAATGCGGCGGCGACCGACGGGACAACGGCGTTAATCGGTGCCGCGTCGGACGGTCATGCGGAGATCGTCCGGAGCTTGCTCGCCAAAGGCGCCGGCGTGAACGCCAAAACGGGCATCGGCTGGACTCCTCTCACGGCCGCGGCATTTAACAGCCACCCCGAAGCAGCGAAGGTGCTGCTGGAAGCGGGCGCTGACGTGAACACACGCGCAAAAAGTGGACAAACGATCCTGATGTTTGCGACCGACCAAGGGAACACGGATGTCGCGCGCGTGCTTCTGAAGGGCGGTGCGGAAGCGGACGCGAAGATGGAAGATGGTCGGACAGCGCTGATGGGTGCCGCGTATAACGGTCACACGGCGACAGTTCAAGTTTTGTTGGAAGAAGGCGCTGACTCCAATGCGAAACAAAACGCCGGTTGGACCCCTCTAATGTTTGCCGCGGACAAGGGGCAGACAGACACCGTTCGGGCGTTGCAGGCCGGCGGGGCCGATGTCGATGCTGAAGACAAGGACGGCTGGACCGCTTCGATGCGCGCCGCCGAACGCGGTCACACCGACATCGTGCAACTGCTGGGGGGCGGCGGCGACGGCGGTGAATAACCTACGACGATCCGGCCGCCGAGGCCCTTGAGTAAGGGATTCCGGCTGGATTGCCACGACATCGGGGATTGCAGCCGGCAAGGTCCGCGAGCAAGCCCGGCCTGGGGTCCGAGGTTCGACAGAAGCTCTGGAAACCGGCGAAGTATGGTAACCAAGAACCGGGCCGGCGTAGCGCCGATCGATCATGCGGGATGGCGTCTGTCGCTAAGCTTCCTGTGCCTGAGCCTCCGGAGTCTTGTGATAGACTCGACCGGTGCTCAGCTTCTGGTTCTGGTTTTTCGTTGTTCCGGCAACCATTGCCGCTCTGTTTTCGATGCGTAAGGGCCGGGATTTTTTGGAGTATGTCGAGGACTCCTTATCCCCGAAGCCCGACCGCGACCTCGAGGCGGACGCTGAATTCGAACCCGCCGAGCCTTTTCTTCCTCCGGTCACGCTGATCGTTCCGGTTCGCGGCCACGATCACGATCTGGCCCGCAATTTGGGTTCGCTCGGCGCTCTGGATTACCCGGATTACGAGCTTATCGTTACGGCTCGGGACCCTGAGGACCCGGGGGTTCGAACGGCCCGGACGATTCTCGGGGAAAAGGCTGGGTTCGTCACCACCGGCGAGCCAACCGGGGGAACGGGCGAAAAAGTCCACAACCTCCTCGCCGCGGTCAGGCAGGCACGCCCGAAAAGCGAAGTTTTCGCTTTCGCTGATTCGGACGGGCAGGTTGCGGAGGATTGGCTTCGCAATTTGGTCGCTCCACTCAAAGATGAAAACCTTGGGGCAACGACCGGCTTCCGATGGTATTTCCCCGAGGAAGGCGGCTTTTGGCCGCTGGTGCGCAGCGCGTGGGATTCGACAATTGCAAGCAGCATGAGCACGAAGGACAAGAACTTTGCTTGGGGCGGCGCGACGGCGCTGCGACGTTCGACCTTCGCCGAGGCGGATGTCGCGAAGTTCTGGGAGGGAGCCGTGAGTGATGACTATCGCTTGTCGGCCGCGATGAACGCAGTGGACAGGGGCATTCGTTTCGTCCCCGGCGCGATGGTTGGAACTACGGGCCCCTGCACAGCCAACGAATTTCTAGCCTGGGCGCGACGCCAACTCATCATCACACGGGTCTACCGGCCGCACCTATGGGCGGCGGGCTTCGTCAGTCACATCGTGTACTGCGGAGCCATGGTCTTGAGCGTTGTCATGGCGTTAACCGAGAACACGCCTCTTGGATTAGGAGCACTCGTTGTAACGATGGTTCCCGGCATGGGGAAAGGAGCGCTAAGGGGGACGGTTGCGCGATTGATGTTTCCCCAACGAGAGCATTGGTTCGACCTCCATGGTTGGGCGTATTTCTGGCTGGTCCCGATAGCCACCTGGGTGTGGCTCGTCAGTTTCGTGGGCTCCGCGACCACACGGAAGATTGAATGGCGCGGCTACGTCTACGACTTGGTCAGCGCGGAGAAAACGGTCGTTCTCAAAACCCCCGAAAGCTAAGGCGCGGGTCGATGCGCCCGGTCAACTCGCACGGAACGCTCACACAAGCTGGGAGTCAGCCTATGGGCTCAGAGCGAGTGCGGGCGCCGTGCCCGCCAAAGTGCGGACCGCCAAACGTCGGCTAGTGTGTAAATGCGCAGTTCACGAGTTCCATTGCCGGTGTCTGTTAACCGAACCGTCACCCGTCTGTAACCGGATTTTCACACTTCTGTAACCCAATCGCCATTTGCGAGAGCTAGTCTGAAACTATGACTGGCTTGCCCAACGGTGCCGGCAAAAGGGCTACGAGCGGCTCTACCCACCAACATCCCGCGTCAAGACCAAGCCCAGTGAGATCGTGGCCGAAGCTCTAGTCATGGGTACTCCGGGAATCGAGCCTCTCTCAGGATCGTCGTCGCACCAGGTAACGTGGCGATTGCTCCTCTCGATGGCCCTCGCGTTCGGGGTTGTCCTGGTTGCATCTACTCGCACACTTGCGTCGGGCGCAACACCCAAGTCAAACGCCTCTGACAAGGCGACGTCGACAATTGAGCGGGCTGACAAAAAGACCCAGGAAAGCGATGAACGACCCATAGAGCCCGCAGCACTCGGTGCCACGGAAGAGACTCAAGAAAAACAAGTTAAGTACAGTCGCAAAGGGCTGGAGATTAAAGGACGCGACGGAAACTACACGACCAGAATCAATTGGCGCAGCCAGCTCAGATACTCCTACCCGTTCGATGCCGCACCCCGAAACTCCGAAGGCTTCGACAAAGAGGAGGTACGAGACTTTGGTTTCCGTCGAGCGCGGTTTAAGGCGAAGGGCGCGGTCTTCCGGCCCTGGATCCAATATTCCATCGAGCACGACTTGGTCAACAATCGTTTGCTCACCGCGGATCTGACGATCGGACGTCTGGAGTGGTTGCAGTTCAAGTTTGGGCAATGGAAGGCGAACTACAACCGTGAACGCGTCGACTCGTCGGGCAAGCAGCAGTTTGCCGAGCGCTCGATAGTCAATCGCACGTTCACGGTCGATCGCCAGAAGGGTGCGATGCTCACGGGACGGCTCATGAAGGGCACGCGGGGGGATTCCCGCTACTACGCAGGGATCTTCGCGGGTACCGGGCGCGGTATCAGCTCAAGGGACGAGAACGCCGGGCGACCGTTGCTCATGGCCCGCTACCAATGGAATTTTCTCAAGCGCGATCTGGAGTTCTCGCAGAGCGACCTCGAGTACCACGAACAGCCCGCCGCGAGCCTTTCCTTCGCGACGTTGAGCAACCGCAGCCGCTATACCCGATTCTCGGGCTCTGGCGGCGGGCAACTGCAAGGGTTCCAGCCGGGCGAGTTGGGGCAGTACTCGATCCGCCAGTATCTTGAAGAGACGGCGCTAAAGTACCGCGGATTCTCGTTTCAGCACGAGCTTCACTGGAAGCGCATTATCGACAATAAGAACCTGGCAACCACACATTTGCGGGGTAGCTATGCTCAAGCCGGCTACTTCTTCCACCACCTCGCGCCGCGCGTTCCCAAGCAACTTGAAACGGCTTTTCGCTACGCGTTTGTCGATCACAATACATCAGCACCCAACGACCTGCTGCACGAGTTTGCGTTTGCCGTGAACTGGTTCTTCGAGGGTCACTCCAACAAGCTCACCTTCGAAGTCTCGCGCCTGCGGCTGAATCAGACCGGAAAGCCGGATCTGTCGGACACGCGTTACCGCACGCAGTGGGACGTTAGTTTCTGATTGCGTAACGTCGCCACTGCATCGGGTCGCGAGGCTTTCTAGTCCGCATTTCTCATCACCTGGCGAGGCGAAGTGCGTGAGAGCCCTGTCAGTGCTAGGCACGCGCCGCTTGGCGCGCGGAGGTGTACTTGAACAGTACAGTGAGCACGGCGAGCAAGCGTAACGAAGCAATGGCGGGCCTGTCGCGTGCTTCGGCCGTCAGGTGGTGAGAAATGCGGACTAGCGTTTGCTGTTTCTCAATTCTTCATAGGTTATGCCGGGCAGCTTTGGCGACAGGCTGCTCGGGGCCCAAAGCCTTTCCAAGATGACTAGAGATTGTTTGTACAGTGCTTCCGCTTCAACTTGCTTCCGCTGCGTGTAGCTAGTCTCCTTATCGAAAGTGCCTGGCAGGAAGAACCCTCCCACGCCCCAGCGTCCCTGCGCCTCGGCACTTCCGACGAAGGCTAACGATTAGCGAGGATCTGTCGGGCGTTTCGTCAGGCCGACCTTAACGCCAGTCGTCAACAAGACTGTTTTTGAGACACCTTGTCACGGCGACAAAGGAGCGAGCGGGATGACGAAGACAAGAGAGAATGACCAGCCGCTCGCATTGTCGAGAAAGAGTTCGTTGCCGCTCCGGTCGCCGGCGCGGGGCAGTCCGGTGGCGACGTAATCGAGCGATCCCTCCACCTCAATGTTGCGCAGCCAGTTTCCCTCCGGCAGCCAATTGAAGATGTTGACAGCCGTGTCGAGTTCAAAGTTCAACTTGTGAGTATATGCGCCGGCGTCCTGTGGCCGTTCGGCTGGGCTGATCTTGTCCACGATATCGAAGTGACTTCCCACCCAGCCTCCGGTGTCTTCGGAGCGAAGCCACTCCAGGTTCAGCTCGATCTCTACCTCGGGAGAGTTGTCTCGGATCGAATCCCTGCCGATTTCTTGCGCCGTCATTCCGGTGAAGGGGTTCTCCGATCCGGAGGCGAAGGGGATGAAGATCGTCTCGAACGTAAAGCCGACTCTCGGAATCTCCGTCGGGATCTCCAGCGCCAGGACGGTTTCGAATACAACCTCGCGCTCCGCCCGCGTGACGCCGACCTGCTCATCACCTTCGAACTCGGCGACTCGGTGCCGGCTGAAGAGGTGTTCCACTGTAAAAGTCGGCTCGATCTTGAGCTCGGGCCGACAGAGAAAGAAACAGCCGTCGCTATTCTGAGCGGTTAACGACGGTGGAAGCAGGCAGTAGCCGAGTGCAAGGATCGTTACTGTCCGACTGAGAAAAGAAGTCTGCAAAGGTCTTTCTCCTTTCCGCTACGGTCCCAGCCGCATCCCAAAAAACTCCCGGCCGCCGCGCCGTTCCCGTCTTTCGGTTTTCCAACCAGGTAGGGGTTCGATCTGCAAAACAAGTGCGTTTTCATGGCAATGTCGAGGCCGGAGAAGGGCTCGTCGAGCAGAAGCGCTTTCGGGTGCAGGGCGAGTGCCCGCGCCAAGACCATCCGCCGCTGCCGGCCCCCGAAAGATCGGCCGGTCTGCGCTCGGCCAAGTCTTCAATCCGGCAGACGCGCAGAGCCGACAAAGCCCGCTCCTTCCGGTCGCTCCGCCTGAGCCTGAGCCCAACAAGACCAAGCTCGACGTTTTCGAGAGCAGTCAAATGCGGCCACAGATCCAGGTCCTGAAAAACCATCGCGAACCTTCGCTCGTGAGGCGCGAGCTTGATTTGTGCAGAAGCAGAGGCAAGACATCCCCCCAACCACACCTCTCCGGAGGTCGGGGGCTCAGGGCCCGCCGGCAAGCGCAGAAGCGTTGATTCGCCGCAACCCGAAGGGCCGAGCAGCGCGAAATGCCGCCCTCCCTCAATCTGCAAACAAAGATCTCGAAACACTTCCAACGAGCCGTGTCGCTTGGCCACGCTCCTTAGCTCGACGAGGGGCTCGGTCATGCCGACTAGCGTCCCACCCTCCAGGGCGACACGTTCTCCCACATGTGCAGTTCCGCGGCGGCCCATTCGTTGGTCTGATCGGTGTGACACGAGGTGCAAGGATTTGGAACCCCGTAGGTCTCGGTCGCCGCAGGACTGATAAAGCGGAAGGGAATTGCCTAGTTTAAGGTCTTGACTAATTTCCCTGGTTGCGTGGGGACGTCCTTAGTTACAGTGTAGGCATGGTACTGTAAACACAAGAGGGTTCTAGACAGGAGTGCTTGAATGGAGTGGCTGATAAATAATCCGGTTGTGGTCGTTGCGATAATTGCGATCATCACCGTTGCTTTCAAGGTGATCTCTTGGATAGTTAGGGTTGACCAGGGTCAAGCTAGCCTCAAAACATCCGCCGATAGCGACAGGTCTGCTCTGCGCGATTTTATGAAGGAAATCAGGGAAGATATTAAAAAAATATTTGAGCGGTTACCTTCTCCTACACTCTCGGAAATAGTCCGCTTCGACTGAACCCTCTTGGCCAGTCAATATCGGAAAAGTTGAGAGGGCTAAAATGGGCCGAACAGGCCGCGAAGCAGTTGGTGGGCACTGTGCAGGGAAAATCGCCTTACGAAATCCAGTCTCAGTGCTTCGACTTCGTGGAACAAGCTGAATTGGAACAGTCGATGCGCAAGGCAGTATTGGATTGTGCATATGAAAATGGGATTAGTGAAGATCAGGTGCTCGATGTTTTAGCCATCGAATTACGAGATATAGTACTGTCGCTCACTGGACATCATCCTGATGACACCCCGGATAAGCGGTAGTCATTGTCATAGGAGGAAACTGTTCATGAAGCCGATGCTCGATCCCAAGAGAGATTTGGTAGGCGCCACGCCCGAGAAACTGGCTCGCGCCCTGTTGCGACCGCTACGACCGAGAGCCGGAATGGAGGGAGGATGTCAAGCTCTAGTCGTCGTCCATGAAGGCGAGCAGGAAGTTGTCGTACTTCTGTGGGAACACACGCTGTAGGTTCCCCTTGAATCTGGACCAGTTCGGTGATGCTTTCATTAAGGCTGTGACGATTGCAATGTGCTCTTTCAGTTTGGGATGCCCTATCTTCTCTGTGAACCATTGGTGATGCTTCACCTTGCGTTCTCCCGTTTCAGGTTCGATGGGGTTGCGCTTCCGTAGTTCTTTCAGGATGCCCGGAGCAATCCTGGCGTAGATGAAGTCGTTGGTGTACTCGGAGATCTTGTGCGGTCTCTTGACGGCGTACCAGCTGGGCCACCTCTTGAGCTTGCAAATCTCGTCGTAGAACGAGTAGGGAAATGTCTTGGTCCATGGGTGCAACTCTCTTTCCAGGTACTTCTCCAAGATCTCGGCTAGGACGCGTCGCTCCTTGATCTTGTCGAAGCCGGTAGCCTCATCGACAAGAGCGATGATCCCGACCGTGGCACATCCCCGAACAAGAATCTCGGCGCGAGCCGCAATGTGAAGTTGCGATTGATGGAGGGAGCCTGCTTCACGGGCTGCTAGTGCCGCGTCGCACATCTCTATGAGTAGAGTCGCAGGATAGCCGTATGCCGTTCTTCCACCTGATACGGGCTGAAATTCTATAGGTGATTTAATGCTCGCCGTTAAGTCATTGGTAAATATACCCTTATCACCTATACCCGCCATGAAAGATTCGATTCTCCGCGCGCCGCGTATGCCGCCACCTTCAGACATTCCAAGGCCACCCTGAAAACCTCTCTGGCTCAAGACCCGAGTCTCATCCTCCAGCACGTAGCAGGGAATCTCAACCTTGCCGATCACAAGTGGTCTGTCCGGTGCCCCGGCAATGACTTTCAGTGGCTTTTCACTCATCAGACAACTCCCAAGCAGCGGTCTATGGTATAGGCGAACATGTGATCCGGCTCCACGCCGCGCAGGTTGTAGCGGAAGCAGAACTCGTCAACGTAGCGTTGCAGGTGGCGCGGGGTGACGCTGTGGAACTGGCCCACCAGACCGCGCTTCAAGAGCGCCCAGAAGCCTTCAATGGTGTTCGTGTGCTTGATCCCTTCCACGTATGTTCGGGCATGTTTGATGACCGCATGAGGCAGCAGTTTCTCGACGCCTAAGTATCCTTTGTACTCGTCCGTCATAAGCACTGAACGCTTGATATTGATCCGGTCACGAATGAAGGACCGAAGGTGACGGCCCTTGAGCTTGCCCTTTCGCGTGACCTTGGCCGTTACCCTCCCCTGGCGCTCGACTGCGCCGACCACTGGAACCTTGTCTGTTCCCCGGCCCCGCGTAGCTGGCGGCCCCCCACGCCTTGGCTTGCCTCCTACGTAGGTCTCGTCCATTTCGACGATCCCCGTCAGAAGATCGCGCTGCGCGGATTGCCTCATGGCCTTGCGAATCTGCATATTGATCCGCCAAGCTGTGTTCTTGTTCACCCGCAAGTCCCTGGACAGTTGGAGTGCGGAAAGTCCCTTCTTGGCGTTCAGCATGAGGGTAACGGCCAAGAACCACTTCTGGAGCGGCATATGAGTGTGGTGAAAGATCGTCCCTACCGTGACGCTGAAAGAGGTCTTACAGGCGTAGCAGCGGTGACGATGCTGCAACCGTGCCGTTCGATCAGAAGCGCAGTAAGGGCAACGCGGCCCTTCCGGCCAGCGGGCACGTTCAAGATGCTCGATGCAGGATTGTTGTGTGGGGAACTGCTGAAAAACGGATATAATGTTCATGGCAAAGGGCCTTTCGTGATGACAATCTGTTCGGCAAACTTATTGTCTCACAGGATAGGCCCTTTGTCAAGACCTTAAACTAGGCAATTCCCAAGCGGAATGTGTGGCTGCGGACATTCACATCCCCGACCGTCTTGGCAATCTTCGGCATGTGGCAGGCGATGCACTGACTACCCCCGCTCGCCGGGGCGTGGTGAGTATGCTCCTCCAGCTTTCCGCGCGGCCCAGCAGGCGATTCGGGTCCATGGCATGTCAGGCAGAGAGCGTTCCCCGGCTTGATCACGTCCGCACTATGCTCGGTTCCATGCACGTCGTGGCAGGACCAGCAGCGGACGCCCTTTGTGTACATCACACTGTTGACATAGTCATTGCCCTGCATGCGATTCTTATGCGCCGACCCCTCGGGCCAATGGGTGAAGGTTTCCTCGCCGAGGTGATGCTCCTCCAGGATCCAGTAGTCGCTCAAGCGTTCGCCCGGCTGGTAGCCCACCGGCCAGTCGTAGAAAACGCCCTTCAGCGGCTTCTCCAGCGGCAGGCCCTGTGAGTGGCACTGGATGCAGACGTCAACGGCACGGACGTAACCGAGGCGAGCCGGATTGACAATGTTCGTCTTCGAGGGGCCACGAACGTGCTCCCCTCCCGAGCCGTGACACTTCTCGCAGCCTACATTCCACTCGCTAACCCGCTTCGTCTCGATGTCGTAGTTCGTCGAGTGGCAGCCGTCGCAGAGCGGACCCGTCGGGCGTTCCATCTGATCAGCCGGGTAGTGCTCCGCCCACCAGTCACTTCCGCGCTCGACGTAGTATCTTCGCCAGGTTTTGTTCGTCACATCCCACTGCGCCGGGAAGACGAAATAGTCGTCGCCGATCTTGGTGAAGTAGCGCTGCTTCCATTTGCTTCCGTAGGTGAAAACGATGTCTTCTTTCGTAAACGTCACCAGGGGGTTAGGTTTCGAAAAATCTCCAATAATCACATCGGGGCGCTCTTTCACATCGACGAGGATGTTGGCCATGAGCGTACCCTCCCAGCGGTCGTAAATGTTCTTGTGGCACGTCTCACAAGCTTTCGAGCCGACGAACTCCAGATGAGTCTGGGCGCGAGCGCCGATCGAGACGGTAAGTACAAGCAGAACCGCGGTCGGGAGTACGCGAATCTTCATGGATGCCTTCTCATATTCTACTCAGCAGGCGGGCGGCCGGAGCTTTCTCCGCGCCGCCGATGCTGCCGCGAGGGCCGCTGCCGCGATAGCCATTCCAGCGGTCAGCACGTACGCCAGGCAAAGACTCGCAACCATCGATTCGGGTGCGTTCGCTATTCCCGTGGACAGCGCGACGGGAAACGAGTCCTGCCCCGGCGGCTGTAGCAGCAGCACGGTTGTCACGTCAGCCGTCGCCACCAGGACTGCCAGGGCGATGCTGACCACGATGAATCCCAATACGCGATTCATGTGGAACTACGGATAGGCCGAGCGAATTGATCTCGGGCGGCGAATCTATTCCAGAGCCGCTTTCAGGTTGATTTCTGAGCGGCCCGAAGCTCGGTGATTGGTTCGCGGTGCGTCAGGCCGAAAGACCCGTGGAGCGCGGACTTCCGTCCGCGCCTCTGTCTCTACCGCTCGTATTGCAGGGATGTCGCCGGCGCTACTGAAACCTCTTGGCCACGCGGGCTCGTGCCTTTGCTGCTTCGATCTCGCGGTTGCGGCTCGGGGCGGCTGTTGTGAGTGAAGCGATCAAATCCCGGGCGACCCGCGAGACGTCGTCCACGGCTTGGTCAAATACAGGCTGGTTGGCCTGCGACGGCTTGGTGAACCCGCTCAGCTTGCGGACAAACTGCAGCGAAGCCGCCCGAATCTCGTCATCCGTGGCGGGTGGATCAAAGTTGAAGAGCGTTCTGATGTTCCGGCACATAAGCGTATTTTGAGAGGGACTCGTTGCTATGAACTGGTGTGCATCGTAGCGAACTGCGAGACCGGCGGGAGGATTAGAGCAGGGTTGTCTTTCACGCCGACTTGGTGCGTGTTGTAGTATGTAATGAATGGTGGGTGCGCGAGGGTTCTTGACCCGCGCTGTGACGCCGGAGGAGAGAAACTTGGCTGAAGTTCACATTCAGAGTGGCGAATCGCTTGACGGAGCCCTGCGGCGCTTTAAGCGGAAAGTGCAGCAGGAAGACATCATCAAGGAGGTCAAGCGGCACTCGTTTTATCTCAAACCAGGGGAAAAGAAGCGTCTAAAGCGCGCCCTGGCGCGCAAACGCGCCCGTAAACGCATCCGTCGCGTCGACTGAGCGCCGATTTTTTCGGGCGCGGGTTTCTCAATCGTCGCCCGTTCCTTCAATTAGACCTGTTGCGGCCCGATTCGGTTGACTTTCCCCTCGGTCGCAAGGTACCTTCTCATGACGTCGGGGTGAATGCTCTTCTTCTCGTGCGTGTCCTGTCCGCGCTGCTTGGGCCTGGGTTCGATGAGCTGAAAGATCGAGTCGTTCGCGACTTCGCTGTCTATGATGCCGGGCCCGTCGCTTTCGTTCAGGGCTTGGCATCTGAGTTATGAAGGTCCGGGCGCGTTGAGTGAGGAGCCGGCCCGTTGGCTGGTGACTGATGCCGACCGAATCGATCCAGGATAGAATCGCGTATCTCGAGCGCGATAACCTGCGCCTTCGGCGAGCGGTCGAGGAGCTTTCTATCATCAACGAAGTTGCTTCGGCGGTGACCTCGACTTGGTCGCTCGACAAGATCGTCGACTCGATCGTTCAGAAATGCGTCAAACACCTCGACGTCGATCAGGGCAATCTTTCGTTGTTCGAAGAAGAAGAGGAAGAAACCGCCCTGCGGACAATGGTGCGACGTGTGGATTCGCGCCTTGATTCCAATCCCTTTCGAATAGGCACTCAACTCAGCGGTTGGATGCTGAAGAACCAGGCGCCACTGCTCATCAACGACATCGTCGCCGACGGTCGCTTTCGAGCAATCTCCGACGACGACAAGCCGATAAAATCGCTGGCCGCCGTGCCGTTGCGCGTCAAGGGACGCATGATCGGTATTCTTTCGGCTTTCAATAAACACTCCGAGGAGGGCTTCACCGAAAGTGATCAGCGTTTGCTGACCATTATCGCCGCGCAATCGACGCAGGTCATCGAACATGCCCGGCTTTATCAGGAGGAGCAGGCCCTCCTTCGGATGCAGCAAGAGCTCGACCTGGCACGCACCATCCAGAACAACCTGCTTCCCAAGTCTCCGCCGAATGTGCCGGGGTACGACGTGGCCGGGCAATCCGTATCCGCCGAAAACGTGGGCGGCGATTATTTCGATTTTCTAGTTTCGGAGGATCAGCGATTGGCCCTCTGTCTCGGGGACGTGTCGGGGAAAGGGATGCCGGCCTCGTTGTTGATGGCGAACGTCCAGGCAACGATTCGCAGTCAGAACCTTGCCGGCGCCTCCGCGGCCGAGTGTGTCGAGCGCTCGAATCGGCTCCTGTTTTAGAGCACTGATTCCGACAAGTTCGTAACTCTTTTCTACGGAGTGATCGACATTGAAACGAAACAGCTTTGCTATGCCAATGCCGGGCACAACCCGCCAATCCTTGTCAGTGGGACCGGCGAGGTGCAACGACTCGAATCCGGCGGCCCGGTGCTGGGCATTCTTCCGGACTTCCCCTACCAAGAGGCCTCGGTTCAGCTCAAACGCGGTGATGTCTTGCTGGTTTTCTCGGATGGCTTTTCAGAGGCGATGAACCATAGCCTCGAAGAATTCGGCGAGGAACCTCTCATCGAGTTGACGCGCCAACACCGGGACAAATCGGCCGCGGAGCTGATTGACCGGATATGCGATGGTGTCCAAAACCACTGCGGCGACGCACCGCAGTCCGACGACATGACGATCATCGCCCTACGGCTCGCTGACTGAGTTTCTTGCGGGACCGATCGTACTTGGTCCAAGTACGATTTTCGATGCAGGGGTTTCTTAGAGACTGATCCAGCGGCGGACGTGGTCGGAGGATTCTTCGCGATCAGGGTCGGCTTTTTCGGTCTTCTTCGTTGCGGGGTCGTCGCGCGGGGGTCTAGGGAGGTTGCGCGGCGACGGTGCGACGAAGAGGGTGTCACCTCGTACCTGGATATTCAGCTCGGCTGTCCAGTAGCCCAGCCAGAAGAAGCCGCTCATCAGGGCGGCAACGCCGAGAACGCTGCTCAGAATACTTCTCCAACCGAAACCGAAGGACGGTGTTTTGATTCTCACATTAGAATATTCGCGTGCGGAAGCCGTTTCGGAAATCGGCGGCTGACCGCAATTTCCGGCAGTGCTTTGCCGTAGACGTGGATAATCGGAAGTTCTACGGTTCGCGTGCGCAGGCGGCAGCGACCAGTTGCGTGTTCACTCTTCTCCTCGAAGATCAGATAACACGTCGCTTAATAACTTGTTGTTTTTTTATAGGATTAGATGTCTATATCTAATCTTCTAGATGAGATTCATGGTGGATCAACCGAAGAGCTATGATCGAGTCGGGTCAAGTTCCTCAACGCCGGCTTCGTGGAATATCGCGGTTTCACCGGTAAGATCAGGTTCGCCGCAATAACGCAGAATCCAGGCTCTTGATGCATCGCGTAGTTTGATCGCGGCGTCGAAATCGGCGCCCGCGGGTGGGATCGGCTCTCCGACCCGCACCTCTACCTGGCCGCGGCTCAACAGAAAACTGCCGTCCCTCAACACCGAGCGCGTCCCACGCAAAGCCATCGGAACAACGGCGACGCCGGCCGTCGCGGCAGTGACGAACGCCCCCATCCGAAAGTCGAGCAGGCCCGGCTTACGCCAAAATGTTCCCTCGGGGAAGAAAAGCAAGCGTTCGCCCACGCCGGCCCTGTCGACGGCCACGCGGCTGTCTTCGACGCTGCCGCCGGGATCGATGCGCTCGACGAAGAGTGCTGCGAGACGCCGCAGCAGAGGACCCACAAACCAGTGCGACCGCAACTCTCCTTTCACCAAAAACACGGTTTCTGCGGGCAAGACCGCCGTTAGGACAAGAGCATCGAGGTAACTGGCGTGATTCGAGACCACCACGCCCCCGCGTTGCGGCATGTTCTCCATCCCCTCTATGCGCACGGAGATTCCCATGAAACCCAGCACGGTCCGGCAAAGAAGACGCCCGGCGCTCCAGCGCAGTTTGAGAGAGGGAAGGGCGAAAACCCAGGGCAGACCGAAAATCATCCCCAAGGCAACAACAAGCCCTGTGTAGCCTCCGTACAGCAAGCGGGTTGCTCGAACGAATCCGACGCGGACCCGCCGAGTTAGTCCCTCAGCAGTAAAACGCACTAGCTGTCGCCAGGGCGGGCGCTTGCCGGCTCCGAGGGCGCCGCGTTCGTAAAGACTTCGGGTTTCCGATCGCCTGATCTTGCCGCTGGAAGTTTTGGGGACGGTCTGAGGCGGCACGAGGACCACTTCATCGACGGCGCTTTCGAGCACCTCCGCGCTTCGTTCCCGCACCTCACTGCGAATCGCCTCGATCCTCTCGGGCACCGTCTCGCGGGTCTCGGCGACGAGGACCAAGCGCTCCGTCCCCGACTGCGTGTCCGAGGTTCCGAAAACCGCAACACAGCCCTTGCGTACGCCCTCTACTTGCCCCACCGCTTCTTCGACTTGATGCGGATAGATGTTGCGCCCGGCTCTTATGATGATGTCCTTCGAACGTCCCGTGACAAAGACATCGCCTTCGGCGACGTAACCCAGGTCACCACTATTCCTCCAATCGCCGTCGAGCAATTCACTCGTTGCTTCCGCGTTACGAAAGTAACCACTCGTGGCGGACGGTCCGCGAAACTGCAATCGCCCCTCGCGGCGATCGGGCAACTCGTGACCGTCGGCGTCCACCACCCGAAGTTCGTGGCCGCGTAGGGGTTGGCCACAGGCGACAAACTCCAGTACTTCGGCCGATTCCGCGCTCGCGGAAACTGCAACTCCACGCGAGGTCATCGCATCGCGCCGAACTCGGTCGACCAGGGGCGAGCGCGCCTCGAAGGGGACGGTTACGGCGAGAGAATTCTCCGCCATCCCATACACCGGCGCCATTGCGTCGGCCCGGAAGCCGTATGGCTCGAAGCGTTCAGTGAACCGCCGAATCGTCGCCGCGCTAACCGGTTCGGCGCCGTTCATCATCAGCCGCAGCGAACTGAGATCGAGATCGCGTATCGCCTCCTCCTCTACCTTTCGGACGCACAGTTCAAAAGCGAAGTTGGGGGCCGCTGAAACGGTCGCCCGATGTCGGTGGATGGCCCACAACCACTGCTCGGGGCGGGCCAGAAATGTCAATGGCGACATGATGACAGACGGTACGGCAAAATACAGGGCGGCCATCCACGTACCGATCAAGCCCATGTCGTGATAGAGCGGCAGCCAACTGACGGCGATATCGTTGGAATCAATCCCCACGGATCGGCCCATGGCCCGTATATTCGCCAACAGATTGGCGTGGGTGAGCATCACGCCCTTGGGTCGACCGGTACTGCCGGACGTGTACTGCAACAGTGCCAAATCGCTCGTATTTGGCCGGGTAGCGACTCCGGCAGCCTTTTCGCCGCGTAGGCCGTCGACCGTCTCGATGAATCGTAGGGTGTCGACTTGCAGCTTCAAGACAGCCGCAATGGCGCGAGCTTGCCGAACAGTGACCAGCCCCACCGCGCCCGCGTTGTTAAGAATTCCCGTCTGACGCCGCAGATGGTCCTCGAGTTGTGAGGGCCGCACCGGCGGATAGATCGGGACCGGTACGCAGCCGGCGGTGAGAATTCCGAAGAACGCAAAGAAAAAGTCGGCCCCGGTGGGCAGCATCAATGCGATTCGGTCGCCTGGGTCGACGCCGTGTGCTGTCAGAGCCCCGGCCACGGCGCGCGCTTCGTCGGCCAGTCGCCGGTAACTGATTTCGGGGTGATCGCCGCGTTCATCCCAGAGAAGAATGTGCGGTCGATTGGGGTGGTTCTCGACATGCCGGTCGAGGACCTCCAGAAGGGTCGCGGCCTCCGCCGGTGTAGTACGACTGGGCGCGAGGACGGAAAGATCGGTAACGGAATCAGGCGTGAATCCGACCACGCCGTCGGCTTTGGCCAGACCGACCAACAGATCAGTGACCGTTTCACTTTCCGAAAGCAGATTTTCCGGCAAGCTGACTTGGAACTCACGTTCGAGACGACTCAGTAGTTCCGCGCGGCCAAGGCTGTCGAGTCCGAGATCCCTGTCGAGGCGGCTTTCGGCGGTGAGACGCAGGTCGCCGCGCCGTTCGGGATGAACCTCAAGCACGAAATCCGAGACGACCTTGATCAGCCGCGCAGCCGCGGTTTCTGAAGCTTCCTTGGCTTCCTTCTTAACGGGTTGGCCCTGGTCCATCAGATCGCTTGTGAGTCTAACAAACCGTTTTCAATCACTCGCGAGTTCAGTGTCAACACAGCAGCGACCCCGTCTTCTCAAACGTGGGCTCAACCGGGCCGACCCCCTTTCAGAGAACTGTCGGCTTGCTTCGCTATCATGGGGTCTTGTTTGCAGGGATCGATCGCAAGCTGCTGCCTCTGGGATCGCCGGCACCGGAATTTCGACTTCCCGACGAGACCGGGCGCGAAGTCGCTTTGACCGAGTTCCGAGGCCGATCCGGGGTCGTTCTTGTTTTTTACGTCATGGACGCAACCCCGGGCTGACGCAGGCAACTGTGCCGGTTGCGGGACAACTGGGATTCGTTTGTTGAGCGCGGCATAGCTGTATTTGGGGTGAACCCCGGCAGTCAAGCACGTCATCGGAAGTTCAGTGAGAATCATGGATTTCCCTTCCCGCTACTGGTCGACCCGGGAAAGAGGGTCGCGTCGCTTTACGGAGCAGGCGGGCTGTTCGTTAAGCGAACTGTGTACGGAATCGACCGGGCGGGCAAGGTCGCTTTCGCCGAAAGAGGAATGCCGTCGAGCGAGGCAATTCTCCAGGCGCTGACATCGTGAGGCGCCCGGCGCCGGCTGAAGTTGGATCGTGAGGAATAAGCGACATTCCGACCCGTTTGTCACGGTATTCTCGTCTCGCAAGGTTGATGCGGAGATTGAAGCAGTTACCATCCACGGCTTGCTCGAATCGGCAGGCCTGCGGTCGATGATTTTCCGCGAGAATGTGCCGGCGCTTCCTGTCGGTAAAGTCGGTGTCCGCGTAACAGCCTCCGACGAGCAGGAGGCGCGTATATTGATCGACGAAGCCCAACGAATCGCGCCTTCACCTGATGAGCGGGACAGCCTGAAGTGAAACCGCGCGGCGTCAAGCTCGCAAGTCTGTTGGCGGCCGTCCTGGCCTCGGCGACGGGCTGCGTGCCCGATCCGACACCTCCCGCTGAGACCGGACGAGATCGCAGCGGCACGTTGATCGAAACAGGCGAGCCGGACCCGCTGCCGGACGGCGCCCCGCGGCTTATCCTCCTGGTGGTCATCGATCAATTGCGCTACGACTACCTGACGCGTTTTGAGGACCTCTACACAGGCGGTTTCCGCACGTTACTCGAACGCGGTGCGCTATTCACCGAGGCTCGATACCGCCACGGAATGAATGTGACGGCGGTCGGCCACGCCACGATCGTCACCGGGCGGCACCCCTCCCATCACGGGGTCGTCGGTAACAGTTGGTACGACAGTGCCCTCGAACGCGATGTGACCGCAACATGGGATCCCGATTACGAACCTGTCGGCGGACCCGGCGTCAAGGCCTCGCCGCGAAGGCTTTTGGCGCCCACCATCGGGGACCGCTTAAAGCAACGCGATCCGCGATCAAAAGTTGTGGGTATCGGAACGAAAACACGGGTAGCAGTGATGTTGGCCGGGCGAAAAGGCGACGCCGCGTATTGGTTCTCCGATGAGTGCGGCTGTTTAATCACCAGCAGTTACTTCACTTCGGAGGCTCCTGCCTGGCTGACAAGACTCCGCCTGGAGCGGCGTGTGGACGGCTACATCGGAAAGCCATGGACACGCTTGCTTAGCGACCCGGAAGTGTACAGCCGGCGCGCTCGGGAGGATGCCTTCAAGGCTGAAAACGATGGTCGTAACATCTCCTTCCCGCACGTCCCTCGGAACTACGGGCAGCTTAAGAAGACGCACGGCAACGACGAGTTCGTCTTTGGCGCGGTGCTCGACCTGATGGAGTTCCATGAAATCGGCGGAGACGATGTGACAGACTTCCTTGCGGTCGGGTTTTCCGCGACCGATCACATAGGCCATAGTTTCGGGCCCTTCAGCCAAGAAGCGATGGATCAACACCTGTGGTTGGACCTGCTCTTAGGTCGGCTTTGGGAGGAGGTAGATCGGAGGGTGGGACTGGAACACACGATGATTGTCCTGACGTCGGATCACGGCGTGGCTCCGCTTGTCGCACAATCGCGAAGGCAGGGCAATGCCGCGCGGGCGGTGCCGTCCGATCTGTTGCGAACGACGGTTGATCGGGCAGCGGCGGAACATTTCGGGCGGGACGGCGTTGTGGCCTCGATCGATGCGGGACACGTGACCCTGGATCTGAAAGCGATTGAGGCCAGCGGCCTGAAGCGCGAGGAAGTGGAACGGGTCGCCAGGAAAGCGCTCCTCGATCTTGACCCCGTCGTTGCGGTCTATACGCATGCTGATCTAGATGCCGAACCCAGGGATGATGAGTTTGACCCCGATCGAGAGCTCTATCGAAACGCGGTGTACCCCGGCCGCAGCCCGCATTTGTTCGTTCAGATGAAACCCTTCTACTACACGGGGAAGAGCCAGGGAAACACTACGCACATCAGCGCGTATGACTACGATCGCCATGTTCCGATCTTTGTCATGGGAGGAGGCGCGGCGCCGGGGCGGTACAATGCACCCTGCGGGCCGGAGGACATAGCGCCGACGCTGGCTGCGTTGCTAGGACTCGATATCCCTCCTGAGCCGGATGCCCGGATCCTCGAGGAATTGGGTTTGGGGAATGCGGATCGTTAAGCGGTGGAGAAGGCGAGGCCTTCGCTCGGACAGGGGACCCGATGTGATCGAGCCTTTGTCCGAGAACGACGATGGCGAGGTGCGGACCCGTCGCGTTCGCTCAGGGCTCTGTATCTGAGCCGGGGATCTTGTATACAGGGCGCCCTTACAGCGAAGCCTTGTTCGACGGTTCTGTCGTATAAACCGGTTGGGCGTCCTTGCCGGGGTCGGCTTCGTACTTCGACGCGCATTTGGCTTGAATCTTCTTCGCCTCGAAGACTCCGTCGGAGCGGAGACGGCCGTCGCAAAGAGCTTGGGCGCGGTCGCGGAAGGTGTCGGGCAGCGGGTCCCGTCCGACGTAGATCACTGACAGCTTCCTGTCTTCCTGCTCGATCGTGAAATTGACTTTCTCGCCCGAGCGGACGATCGAATTGGGTTCCACGTCGCCGCCTACCCGGAGACGCTTTTCGACGGCGTCGTCCATGGCTTGTAGTTCTTCTATGGTGACGTAGTAAGTGGCGGTTTCGTTGATGCCGGAAGCACCGAGCCACGCCAAGGTCCCGACAATGATGACAGCGATCAGGCCGAATTTCAGTTGGGTATTCATGTCGCCTCCGGCGGGTGAAATTGACTGCCCTTAGTATATCTCTTCGGACGGCTCGAAGGCATGTCGCCAAGATGGGCGACACGGCACGCAAGAATGCGTGCGCCACGTCTACCGGCCTCACTTCTTGGTTTTGATATAGGCGATGATCTTTTCGATCCCGGCTGGGTCGAGACGGTTGACGAAGGGGGGCATGACGTCGCCGCCGAATTGGATTTTGATGCGGACGTATTCGACGCTGGGCTTGCCGCCGGTAAAGGGGAGCTTTTTGTTCTGGAACAGACGAAACAGCGAGGGGCCGAGCTTCTTCGTCTCCGCCGCTTCGATGTCGTGGCAGACAATGCAGTTTTCGCGATAGAGAGCGCGGCCGATGTGATTCGACTTTTCCCACGGAGGTGGTTTGCGGTCGGCCGCGGCGACCGGTAATGCGAGGAGTAGCCCTATCGCAATGATTCCCACTACCAGGCGGCGCATCACTCCGGCTGCTCCCACGTTTCGATATGCCGAGCCCCGCAGCCCCGGAGAGCCTCCTCGGCCGCCGCCACATCGCCGCGGCAATCGATCTGCAAAATCATGCCGTCATCGGGTAGTTCCGGTGCCGGGTGGGCCCGTCCGCGAAACAGCCCGCTTTCCCACAGAAACATGAATACCGTCCCCAGAATGGCGCCGGCCATGGTCAACTCGAAGGTCACGACCCCGGTGGCCCAGCCGGAGGTGAGCGGCATGCCCCCGGTGACGAGCGGGTAGTCCTGCTGGGTGTAGAACATGAATGCCGTCACGCCCGTGCCGGCCGCCAGCGCGGCGATCACGGCGAACAGGGACATGTGACTCGGGCGATCGAGCAACCCGGGCTCCAACTCGACCGGTTTACTCGAAAAGATCTCCAAGTGCTCGGGACCGATCCCCTGTCCCCGAAGCTCTCCGACCGCCGCGGCAACCTCTTTCGTCTCCCGGAACTCGGCGTTAATGATCATCTTCGTACTCCCAGATGGCGATAATCGGAAACGCTTTGACGAAGAGTAAATAGAGCAAGGCCATGGCCGCGAACGTGCCGGCGGTAATCGACAATTCGACCCAGCTCGGAGCGTAGCCGCCCCAACCCGATGCCAGAGGCGGGTGCGAGAGCGTCGGAACCACGATCAGAAAGCGCTCGAGCCACATGCCGATCAACACCGTCACTCCCGAGAAGCAAATCGTTGTGATGTTGCGCAGCTTTCGAATACTCAGCAGCGTGAAGGGAATCACGAAGTTGCAAATAATCATCGTCCACAGCGCGGTCGAGTATACGCCATGTTCCCGGACGTTGAACACCGCAATCTCCGCAGGATTATTGCCGTACCAAACGGTCAGGTGTTCGACGCATGTGAAGTACAGCCACACCACCGACATCAGCAGCATCAGCTTGCCGAGATTGTCGAAATGTGACGGCCGCAGGTAGCGGTGCAGCTTCAAAAAACGCCGCAGCGCCGCCATCACCAACACCAGCGCGGCGATGCCGCTGAAGATCGCTCCCGCCACGAAATAGGGCGCGAAAATCGTGCTGTGCCACATCGGAGCAATCGACATCGAAAAGTCGAACGCCACGACGGAGTGCACCGAAACCGCCACCGCGAGAATCATCCCCGCCATCAGCTTCATGGCTCGTTCGATGGCGTGCCATTGGCGGTCGCTGCCCGTCCAGCCGAGTGACAGGGCTCTGTAGACGAAGGCTCTCAACCCGCTCGCCCGACGCGACATCATCGCCAGGTCGGGAATCATCGGTAGGTAGAGAAACAATACGCTGCCGGTCATGTAGGTGAAGATCGCCGTCATGTCCCACACCAGCGGCGAGCGGAAGTTCGGCCACAACATTCGCTCGTTGGGATACGGAATCAGCCAATAGAACAGCCAAACCCGCCCCAGGTGAATTAGCGGGAACAGTCCCCCGATCATGAGGCAAAAGACCGTGATGGCTTCGGCGGCGCGCGTAACCGGTTTGCGCCAACCGGCGTCGGTGAGCCGCAGGATGGCGGAGATCAGCGTCCCGGCATGCGAGATACCGATCCAGAAAACGAAGTTGATGATGTAGAAGCCCCAGAAAACCGGCCGCCGGATACCGGCCACGCCGATGCCGTAGTAGATCTGGTAGCTCCAAGCCGCGAGCGCCCAGGCGACAACGGCTCCGCAGAACCCCACAGCGGCCAAGTACCCGAAGCTAAAGCCTTCCAGCGGACGCAGCAGGTCCCGACGCACCCGCGCCGTAGACAGGCTGTCCAGAGGCTCGGCTAAGGCTCCCACGATGAACTACTCTTCGCGCGACGCTCGACCGCGATTACTCGCCCCGCTCCAGATAGAAAACGCGCGGCTTGGTTCCCAACTCGCCGAGCAATTGCGTCGACCTACCGGTTTCCGTCCACTGGGAAACCTTGCTCTCCTTGTCGGTGAGGTCTCCGAAAACCATGGCTTCGGCCGGACACGACTGCACGCATGCCGGTTGCACGTCGCCGTCTTCCACGTCTCGACCCTCGGCCTTGGCGTCGCGCTTGCCTCGCTGCACGCGCTGGATGCAGAAAGTGCACTTCTCCATCACGCCGCCGGGACGCACTGAAACATCCGGGTTCAGTTGCAGCTTCAATTCCTCGGGCCACACCGGGTCGTACCAGTTGAAGAACCGCACCGTGTAGGGGCAGTTATTGGCGCAATAGCGCGTGCCGACGCAGCGGTTATAGACTTGAACGTTGAGGCCCTCGGGGTTTTGGTAGGTCGCGTAAACCGGGCAGACCGGTTCGCACGGCGCGTCGTCGCACTGCTGACACATGACAGGCCGGTATTTGACTTTGATGTCGGGAAATTCGCCCTCGTAGTAGCGGTCGATGCGAATCCAATGATTCGCTCGACCTTGGGCTGAGGAGGCCTCGTCGGAGAGGGGAATATTGTTCTCCGCGTGACAGGCGATCACGCAGGCCTCACAGCCCGTGCAACGGTCGAGATCGATCGCCATGCCCCATTGCGGGATATGGTCTTGGGCTCCTTCTCCGGAGGTACTTTCGGTCGCTTCGCTTGTTTCGGTCGCCACTTGGTCTATCTCCCCCCTGGCTACAGTGTCAACGGCTACATCCGTTTATGCGTAACCTCTCGATCCATCGCCGCGAACTGCACCAAACCGGGTCGTGCCCCGAGTTTCTCGATCTTCACCCACACTGAACCGAGCACCGGCACTCCCGTCTTTTCTTCTTGGACGCCTGCCGTCAACCTCAGCGGATTCGCGCCGCGGCCGGATGCATAGCGGCCGTAGTGTGTGTGGCCCTGCCCCAGAGCCATGCTGACGACCCCGGGAATCGCCGCCGGGTGGACGTAGACCGCCGCCTCGATCGATCCACTATCCGACGTCACGCGCACCGCATCGCCGTTCACCACGCCCAAGCGCTTGGCCGTTCCGGGATCGATCTCGACCGGCAAACCCCACATGACACTTGAAGTTGGATCCGGCATCTGCTGCAACCACGGAAGATGTGCCCCCGAGCCACCTCCGAACTGCAATGACGGGTAGGCCTGAAAACGGTAGGCGTACTCCCCACTGGGCTCCGTCGCTTCTATTGGGCGTTGGGCCGCAACTGATGCGGGCCCGTTGGTAGGATCGGACTCCTCGGGCTCACCCCACCAGCCTCCTTGCCGTTCCGCGTAGGCAGAGAAGTCGACGGCGGACTCTCCTTCGGCCCCCAGATCACGGTCTTGATAGAGCTGCTCGAAGGCATCCTGCGGCGAATATCCATCGATTTTCGCGCCGGTGCGCTTCGCCAGTTCAATCAGAATCTCCTCGGTGGCGCGCGTGTCATAGAGCGGGCGGACGAAAGCCCGAGAACCCGTGACAGCGGGACGATCGGCTACCTCGGGAGCTACGAGCGCGGCCGTCTCGAGCGCATCGTGATCGGGCATCACCAAGTGGCTGAGCGCGGCGCTGTCGTCCAGCACGGACGCAAAACTGATAACCGTCTTGTCGACAAGCAACTCGGCAACCGGAGGTGACTCGTATGCCGGGTTGGCGCCGTCAAGTAGCACGAGCTCGGCTTTATCCAGTCGCTGTTTGAGATCTTCGTATTCAGGGCGCGCTTTCTCGAACCAGTCGATTCCTGGAGGCAAACGCACTCCGCCGGGCTTGCCTATGTTCCCAAGCAGGATGTTGAGGACACCGGCGGTGACTACCGCATCGAGGGAATTCTGTTGCACGATCGACGCTCCCGGCACAACAAGGGGCGCCTTGGCCTCGGCCAGCTCGCCGGCCGTGTGTTCGATCTGCTTCGGCGTGAGGCCCGCCTCCGCGGCCGCCCGTTCGAGATCCACCGCGGCGAAAACATCGCGCACGCCGTCGGACACGGCACCTTGCCCTAAGCCGCGCTGAACCAACACATGTCCGAGCCCCAACGCCAAGGCATGCTCGCCACCCGGCGCTACCGGCAGCCAGCGATCGGCGCTCCAAGCGGTTTGCGAAAATCGCGATTCCGCGTGAACCAGCTTGCCGCGGATCCCCGGACGCCCCCGCCGGAAATGTCCGAAACGGCGGGCATAGAGCACCGGGGAAGCCCAGGCGCCCAGAAAATCCGCGCCCAGGCCCAGGACGTACGTAGCGTCTTGGATTTCATACGAGGGCAAAACCCCTTGCCCGTGAAGCAGCTCGGCGGCTCGTCGCTCGACAGTGAGATCGCAAACGCCGGTCGTCGTCGCGGCCGAGGCTCCTAGAGCCCGTAAGAAACGGTCGACGACCACAGCCCGCGTTCCGCTTCCCGGGCCCGCGAGGTAGACAATCCCGGCGGGATTCTTCTCGACCGCTTCCGCGATCAACCCACCGGCTTCGTCGAGCGCTTCCTCCCAAGAAATGGCCCGGAATCCGCCTTCGGCCACCGCATCCCGCTTCAGCGGACCGCGCACGCGATCGGGGTGATACAAGGCCTGCACCGCCGCCTGCCCGCGCCCGCAAAGCCGTCCGCCGCTGACCGGATCGAGCGGATTCCCCTCGATCTTTTTGATCGCGGCAATGCGCTCCCGGACCTTCTCGCCCTCGACCTCGATCTCGCGTTGAGCTTCCATCACGCGAACAATCGTTCCGCAACCGGCACTGCATTGGCGGCAGACGCTCGGATGCCACTCTTCTTCGCCGGGGACGATGGCTTCTTCGGGTACCAGCAGCGGGATCAACTCTTGACCCGTCTTGCCGCAGGCGCCGGTAATCGCCCCGCCCGAGGCGGTTCCCACCAGCTTGAAAAAGTTCCTTCGATCCATCGCTTGTTTTGTACCGCGCGTGCGGGTCAGACCCTTAGTAGTGGCAGACGACGCAATCGTCGCTCGCCTTGTTCTCCCGATGGCAGGTCACACAGGTCCCCATCGTGTGCTTCACGACCCGCGTTGCAACCGTCATCTTGGCGACCTCCCCGTGGCAGATAGCACACTCAACACCCGCGCGAACATGCGGCGCATGCCGAAACTTCACGACGGCCAACTCGTGAAAGCCATACACGCGCTCCCATGGCAGCTCGCGCTTCTTTTCGGCGTACTCGCGCAAAACCGTCACTCCCGGCCCCGCGGTCGCGACCTTTTCGTGGCACAACATACATTTCGTGACCGACGGCAAGCCTGCTCGCGCGCCGGTATCGACGGTACTGTGGCAATCCACACACGCCAACCCCTGATCTCCGTGCTTGTTATGGGGGAAGTCGATCGGTTGTTGCTGACCCAACGCCGTCGATGACAGCACTATCGTGATGATGATCAGCCACATGGACGAACACGAACTCTCGCGCGACGGGGCCTGCGAGACAAGACTCCATCTAATCCATCGTCTAGGGAGAGAAAAAGTGACGATCGGCCATTGTAACAGTTGCGGATCGGGTCTTTCAGCCGCCGCGGCAAGGTCCCGAAGGTTCCTACATTGCGACCCGCGCCGGCTAGCCGGAGCGACGCGGCGCACGTCTCCAGGCGTGCCACGTCGGCATTCGTACCGACATGTCGTCCGCTCCTAGTCCGCGGAGCAGCGCACCGGAATCAAAGGCACACGACGCCATCCTTTCAGCGAATCCCGCCTATGCGATCATGGGTGTGGCGGGCCGTAAGCCCCTGGGAGAACCGCATGCCCGACCTCTCGCGACGCCGACTCCTTCAGACCGCTTCCTTGGCAAGCGTTTACGCGGCCGGAAGCGCACCCACTAGGGTGAAAGCAGCCAAGCGCCGCGGTCCGACGCTCTGCATGTTTTCGAAACATCTTCCTTTTCTTGGCTATCGGCAACTTGGGCAGACCCTCAAGCAAATCGGCTTCGGGGGCGTCGACCTGACGGTTCGGCCCAAGGGACACGTACTGCCCGAGCGCGTCGCTCGTGATTTGCCCCACGCGGCCGAGGCGATTCGGGGTGAGGGTATCGACTTGCCGATGATCACGACCGGCCTTACCTCGCCCGAGGACCCGGCGGCCAGGCCGACCTTGCAAACCGCCGGGCGTCTGGAAGTTCCCTGCTACAAGCTCGGCTACTATCACTATGGCGATCTCACGAAGCTTGACGAGACGCTGGATCGCGTCAAGCGCTTGGTCGAAGGCATTGCCGCCATTGGCCGTCACGCGGGCATCCAAGGCGGTTTTCACACGCATTCGGGCAGCACCATCGGTGCGGTGATGTGGGACAACTGGTGGATTCAACGCGACATCGACCCGGCTTGGATGGGCTTTTACTACGATCCTTGCCACGCGACGATCGAGGGCGGAAGTTGGGGTTGGAAGGTCGGTTTCCATCGCCTGGCCGCGCGCATCAATATGGTGTCACTCAAGGATTTCTACTGGGAGAAGCGAGGTGACAAGTGGAAGATCAGAATGTGCCCGCTAGGCGAGGGCATGGTGCGGTTCCCGGAGTTTTTCAAGATTCTCGCGGCAAGCGGTTTTCGCGGGCCGCTTTCGGTGCACCTCGAGTACGAGGTCGACGCGCCGACCGAATCGGGTCGGCGGGAGAAGACGTTGGCGGTGATCGAGAAAGATTGCCGTTTCGTGCAGAAGCAGATTGCGGCGGCTTATTGAGAGACCGGTTGGCGAGTTGACCGAGGGATACACACATGACATTCGCATGTGGGCGGAGTAAGATATTGCTCGGGTTGGTCTTCCCGCAGGTCCCCAGAGGGACCTGCGCTACGGTTGTTTTACCGCAGGCAGGCCCGCGCTACGGTTGTTGATAAGGTACATCATGTCCACGATTCGACGAACGCTCCTCGCTCTCGTTCTGCTCACAACCGCCGCATCCGCCGGCGTGACCCGAGTCGAGATCGAATCGCAATCCGCCGTTCTCGACGGACGCTCCTTCGGACTTGTCGGGTCCTACGAAGCCGTCAGCGGTAAGCTTCACTTCGCGGTCAATCCCTCGAACGCCGCCAACCGCATCATCGCCGACATTGACCTGGCGCCGCGCAACACCCAAGGCGAGGTCGAGTTCAGCTCCGACTTTTTCCTGCTGCGCCCAAAAGACATGTCGAGAGCCAACGGCGCCCTGCTCGTCGACATCCCGAATCGCGGAGGCAAGACCGCGCTGGGAATGTTCAATCGCAGCTCCCGCGTCAATGCCCCGAAAAGCGAAAAGCACTACGGCGACAGCTTTCTTCAGCGCGAGGGATTCACGGTGCTGTTTCTGGGCTGGCAATTCGATCCTCCGCGCGAGGAGGGGCGCATGCGGCTGTACACGCCCGTGGCCCGTCAGGACGGTAAACCGATTCGCGGGTTGGTCCGCGCCGATTTCGTCGTCACCGACCGCGTCAGGCACCACATTCTTTCTGACCGCAATCACGTTCCGTACGAAGTGGCCGACCCAAAGGCTTCAGAAAACGTGCTGACGGTCCGCGATTCGGTTGAAGCGGAGCGACTTACGATTCCGCGTGAGAAATGGAGGTTCGCGACGGTCGAAGCCGGCAAGCCCGTCCCTTCGCGCACGCACGTTTATCTCGATGACGGCTTTGAACCCGACAAGATCTACGAGGTCGTGTACCTGTCGGAAAACCCACCCTTGGTCGGACTCGGCCCGACGGCGGTACGCGATGCCGCGTCGTATTTGAAATACGAGGGGTCGAAGGAACTCGGCGTCCCGGCCGACGCAATCGATCGAACGCTGGCCTACGGAATTTCCCAATGCGGGAGATTCTTGCGTACATACCTCTACTACGGTTTCAACGAAGACGAACAGCAGCGCCGAGCCCTTGACGGCGTTATCTCCCATGTCGCCGGCGGAGGCCGAGGAAGCTTCAACCATCGCTTCGCCCAGCCGTCGCGCGACGCCCATCCCTTCATGAACTTCTTCCACCCAACCGATATTTTTCCGTTTAGCGACCGGAAGCAAACTGATCCTGTCACCGGAATGACCGACGGCCTCCAAACGCATCGTCTCAAGCCTGAGTTTCGTCCCAAGGTTTTCTACACCAACTCGGCCTATGAATACTGGGGGCGCGCGGCGTCGCTGATTCACACCAGCCTTGACGGTACGAGCGACATCGCGCCGCTCGACAACGCCCGGATCTATCTATTCGCAAGCACGCAGCACGGCCCCGCCCGCTTCCCGCCAAAGCGGTCTCAGGGAGTACAGCGCGACAATCCGATGGATTTCAGTTGGAACATGCGGGCCTTGCTGAAGGCACTGGACCGCTGGGTGGCAGATGATGTCGCGCCTCCCGCGAGCCGTTACCCGCGCATTGCCGACGGCACTCTGGTTTCGGCCGAGAAGCTCAACTTCCCGGCGATCCCGGGTTTGAAAGTATCGACGCTGGTTCACAAGGCCTACCGCGCCGACTACGGACCCGACTTTTACACCAAGGGCATCGTCACCCAAGAACCGCCGAAGATCGGCAAGGCTTTTCCGATTCTGGTGCCGGCGGTTGACAAGGACGGCAACGATCGGGCCGGTATCGCCCTGCCTGAGTTGACGGTTCCGTTAGCGACTTATTGCGGCTGGAACACGTTCAACGAGCGTTCCGGGCCGACGCACGAGATCTCGAGCATGAACGGATCGTTTATTTCGTTTGCCCGCACGAAGGCGGAACGAGAGGCCAACGGCGATCCGCGGCCCTCGATCGAAGAGCGGTACCTGAATCGGGATCACTACCTCGGTAAAATTGCAGCCGCCGCCTTGGAATCCGCCGACCAAGGATACCTAATCCCCCCCGACATACCGGGAATCCTGCGACAAGCCGGCGAGCATTGGGACTATCTGATGGCGCGATGACGGCGGGCTTGCGGGTCTGTCGAAACGGCGGACCCGGAACGATCCGGGGATTGTCGTCGGCCGGCGGCACGACGGCGGACCCGGGCCGGTTGGCGATCGAGAGCCGCGAAGCGCAGGCAGGAATATAGCCTCGGTTGGAGCCGAAGGCGGAACCCTAGGTACCGAACAAAACGAGAGTCAAGCCCTGAAAGGGCGACAGGAACTTGTTACGCGTCCCTCACGAATCAGGAGGTTCTCAATGAAAAACAACCACGACGAATCCAAACTGACTCGACGCGAGCTGGGCCGCAAAGCCACCCCGGCGCTCGCCGCCATCGCCGCCGGCTCGTCTCTTTCCCTCGCCCGCGCGGCCCGCACCCTCCCCTACAGCAAACTGGGAAAAACCGGCCTCGAGGTCAGCCTCCTAGGCCTCGGAGCGGCGCAAATCGGCGACCCCCCGGCCGACCAGACCATGGCCAATCGCGTCGTCGGCGCCCTGCTCGACGAGGGCATCAACTACATCGACACCGCACCGATCTACGGGCTGTCGGAAATCCGTCTCGGTCACGCCCTCAAAGGCCGCCGCGACAAATTCGTCCTCGTCTCGAAAGTCGAAGCAACCTCCAGGCAGGACGCGACCTGGCAGGTGGAAGAAAGCCTCCGAAAGCTGCAAACCGACTACCTCGACATCGTTCATCTGCATAATGTCGGCCGCACCGATCGCTTCCCGAGCCTTGACGTGTTGACCGGACCGTTGGGAGCGCTGGGGGGCTTGCGCGATCTCAAGAAACGCGGCGTCGTGCGCCATATCGGCCTCACCTGTCACCTGCGGCCCAAACGGGCGCTGCCGATTCTCGAGACGGGCGACATCGAGGTCGTCATGTGCGCCGTCAACTTCGTCGATCGCCACACCTACAACTTTGAGGAAACCGTTTTCACCGAAGCCGCTCGCCGGGGGCTGGGCGTCGTCGCCATGAAAATCCTCGGCGGGCAGGTGGACGAGAAAGACGGCCGCTTGGCCGCGCACTACGAAAGCGCTCTGCGGTATGGATTGGGATTACCCGGGCTCTCGGTGGCGATCCTGGGGATGAAAAACGCCACCGAAGTGCGCCAGGCGGCGAAGGCCGTGCGCACCTATCAGCCCCTGAGCGAAACCGAACTGACCAAGCTCTCCGACGCCGGTCGCCGCATGGCCCGCGAATGGGGTGAACTCCGCGGCCCGGTGGCTTGGGAATCGTAGAGAGTTGGGATGTGCGGGATGAGGGCCGGCGCCGCCATCAGGTGACCGTCGGTCTGGCGGGGACGTGGCGTGAGGCTCCAGCCTTGCCGCGCCCCGAGTCATCGGGGCGAGTCTTGGATTGCCGCATTGCCAGATCTCGCGCATTCAGCGATGCGAACCGATGAATCGGTTGGCGGCAAGCGTGGACGCTCACGCCACGTCGGGCCGGTCGGGCTCCGGGCTCTCTCGACCGTTCTGCGCTGGACTACCCGCTGTAACCGAACATGATCGGCCAAGCCGTCTCTCACGGTGAACCGGGCTTGGCGGGGGCAGTAGGCCGTAACCGATTTGAGCGGCAATCGCTCCCGGGCCCCTTACCCGCCCAACGTAATCATCTCGATCTTTTTGCGCTCAGACGCCTGGTATCCCTTGTCGGACTGCAGCGCCCGCAACCGCTCTTCGGAATAGCGGTCATTCCGTTTCCGCCAAATCGATTCGATCCAGGCCCGCAGCTCATCGTCGTCGGCTCCCGAGCGCAGGCGCGCCTTGATGTCGCTGCCTTCGCTCGAGAAAAGGCAGGTCACGAGCTTTCCGTCGGCCGTTAACCGGGCGCGAGTGCAGCTCCCACAAAACGGTTCGGTAACCGAGGCGATGACTCCGAGATCCCCCCGGCCGTCGACGAATTCATAGTCGACCGCCGGCGCCGTTCCCCGCGCCCGGCTGACCTTTCGCAACGGATACTTCGCGTGAATCGCCGCCAGCAATTCCCCCGCGCTCACGAGCTTGTCGCTGGTCCACTGATTGGCGTTGCCGACGTCCATGTACTCGATCAGCCGCAGGGCGAAGCCGTTGGTGCGCGTAAATTCGACAAGATCGAGAACCTCCTCATCATTGACGCCTTTCTCAATGACGGCGTTGATCTTGATGGGGCGGAAGCCGGCGTCGCGCGCGGCGAAGAGCCCGTCGAGCACCGGGGCCAACTTCCCACGTTGCGTCATACGGCGGAACTTTTCCGGGTCGAGCGTGTCGATGCTGACGTTGATCCGCCGCAACCCGGCCTCCCGCAGTACCGCCGCCTTTTCAGCCAGCGAGGTGCCGTTGGTCGTCAGGCACAACTCGACGCCCGGGAGCTCGGCGAGGCGGGCAATGAGGTGTTCGAGGTCGCGCCTGAGAAGCGGTTCGCCCCCGGTCAGCCGAATCTTCTTGACCCCGAGGCCCGAGAAAATCCGAGCTACCCGCGTAATCTCCTCGAACGTCAGAATTTCCGACTTGCGAATCCACTCGTACTCGTCGAGCGGCATGCAGTAAGTACAGCGGAAGTTGCAGCGGTCGGTGACCGAGATACGCAGGTCTTCGAGCGGGCGTTGGAAGGAGTCGAGCAGCACGAGTCTACGGGAGCGGCGGGCCCAAGAGCCCACGGCTCGCTAAGCAAGATCATTGTAGCTTGACAGCCCCCCCGCGACGTGGCGCACGTCACCAGGGGCGTGCCGTGTCGGCATTCGTGCCGACATGTCCTTGTCCTCACTACCCGTCTGTCAAACCCCAGGTTTTTTCGCTATCGCTAGGCCCCCATCCTATAATGAGAACTGGAAAGGACCCGAGCGGCGCATGATTGAAGTCACTCCCAAGGCCGTCAACCGCATCCGTGAAATGCTCGCGGAGAGCAACGAGCCGGCGATGCGCCTAGGGGTTGTCGGCGGCGGTTGCTCCGGCCTCAGCTACAAATTCAAGTTCGAAACGGACCCGCGCCCGAACGACAACGTGATCGAGGCCGACGGGGTGCGGCTGTTCGTCGACCCCAAGAGCTTCGAACACCTCGACGGGCTGACGCTCGACTTTACCGAGTCGTTGCTCGAACGCGCCTTCGTGTTCCATAATCCGAATGCAACGGAGAGCTGCGGCTGCGGCAAGTCGTTTGGTATCTGACCGATGCAAAACGGAATCGATTTCGAATCCTGGTACGAAGACTTCAATCGGTTCGCGGGTGACCTGTACCCGGGCCGATATACTCGCGACGCCGTCAAGGATCTCGTCGAAGTCGGCCGCCAAGTCAATCAGGCGGCGAAGGAAAAAAGCTCGCTGATCGTCGCGCACAACTATCAATACCCCGAGCTGCAGGAAGTGGCGCGGGAAGTAGGGGACTCGCTCGGTCTTAGCCGCTACGTGGCCGACCAAGCGCCGACCCGCGTGGACTTCTGCGGCGTCTGGTTCATGGGCGAGACCGCGAAGACGATTCTCGGGGACAGCGCGAAAGTTTTCATGCCGGACCGACCGGGCTGCTCGCTGGTCGACTCGATCGAGCACTTACGCATCGAGAGCTGGATCAACGCCAACCCAGACGGCATTGTCATTTCCTACGTCAATACCGACGCACGAACCAAGGCGATGAGCGATTACATCTGCACCTCGCGCAACGCGCCGCAGATTCTTCAGCACGCCGCCGATCAGCACCCCGGCAAACGCATTCTGTTCCTGCCCGACAAATACCTAGGCGCCGTCTCGTTGGCGCGCACCACCGTTGACGCCGATCTAGTGGATCTCTACGACGGCGCTTGCCATGTTCATGCCAAGATCGGCGAGCACGCGCTCGAAAGCGCATTCGATTGCCACCCGGAGGCCGATCTGCTGATCCACCCCGAATGCGGTTGTTCGTCCTCTTGTCTGGCGAAAACGGTGAGCGGCAATTCTCCCTACCAGCGTGCGTATTTCCTTTCGACGGAAGGCATGTTGCGTCACGCAGAAAAGGCAGCCGCCTCGGAATTCATCGTGGGAACCGAATCGGGGATGTTATATCGGCTGCGCAAGGCGATGCCCGAGAAGATCTTCTATCCCGTCTCCCCCGACGCGGTTTGCGAGTACATGAAGATGAACACGATCGAGAAGCTCCTCGATTCGCTCACCAACGACCGTATTGAAGTGACCGTGGACGAACCAGTGCGCGTGAAAGCGCAAGCAGCGATCCAGCGAATGCTGACGATTCAATAGACGTTGCGCCAGGGCCCGTTTTCAGGCCGACCTAGAACCGTAGGAGGCAGGGTTGCCCTCGATCTTGATTGGATAGAGGACAACTTCCAGGATCAACCGAACCGCCTCCGGGTTGTCGCTGTGGTACCCAGACAAGAACTCTGCCGATGCCATGGGAGCTGGACCCTCAATAGAAAGCTTGCGCCGGCCTTTGGATTGGCTGGAGGTCCCAACCGCAATAGTGACCTCGGCGGCCGGTAGTGCCCACCTCCGTCGCGCCTGCACTCACGCGAAGTGTCTGTCGCTTCAGCGACTTCGTTCAAATCGAGTTCGCACCATCAATCCGCCGCGTCAGGCCCGCAGAAGCTCGGCACAGCATTCTGTGTTCCTGTTGTCTCCTCCGGCGCGGCGGGCACGGCATGCCGTGCGCTACAGATCCACGCAAGATCGTGGACTTGCCGGATTCCAGCTTCTTCTTCAGGCTGCGCAAGTCAACGAGGAGGTCCTCGGAGTGTTGATAGCGTTCGTTTCGGTCTTTGGCAAGGGTTTTGCCGACGATCCTGCTGGTCAGTACCTCACGCAGGGATAACCGAAGGCTCTGGTATCGATTCCCTTCGCGCGTTCGCGATCGACGGGAAACACCCCAACGGCGACCACAACCGAGCCTAGCCGCCGTGCCTGCTCGGCGGCGGTCTTCCCAAGTGAATTCAGTGGCCGCATATCGGTGAGGTATTGCTCTTCATGATTAATGACAAATGCTGTCCCGAGAGTCGCCTTGCCTATCGCCTCGCCGCCTTTAGCTGTCACAAAACCGCCTGTTCCGCAGGAGGCGGGAAGTCGCAATTGGTCCCCTGTATTGATCGACCTTTCCGTCGACAAGCACTCGCTCACGCGACGGCCATCCGGCCCGACGACGACGCTGCCGACCACAAATTTTAGTGCTTGCTTGGTGTCGTCGGAATAGGTCACGACGAGGCTCTGGGCCAAGTATTCATTCAGTTCGCCGGACGAAGCGATCTTCACCGACGTTTTGGCCGCCGAGCTTGTTACGGAAAGCCTTCCTCGACGCTCCGGATTCGCAACTGCGGACTCCGGCGCGGTCCCAACCGCAATAGTGACCTCGGCTGCCGGCAACCGTGACGAGCCCATCACGTATCGGACGATGTACTCACCCTCACTTTTCGGCGCCCTCAGCCTGGACGGGTTGCCTTGATTGACGTCCACCTGGTGCTTGTACCGGCCCATCAGCGCCCCGACTTCGGCGATCCCCACAAAATCCTTATGGCCACCAGGGCCTTGCCAGTTGACTTCGAAGACGGCTTCTGGTGCAACGGTCGTGGGGACACTCAGGTCCACCTTGGCCGGCACGATCGTGATGAGGCTGCGCGCCAGAATGTCGCCGGTTTGTGCGTGTTGATAACGGAGCTCGAAGCGGCCCTCTTGAATCTTGCTGCCCAGTCCCAACCACAGCGGGTTGCCTGCTGAGGTATAGGCGGGATACGCCCACGGAAAGGTGCGGTTGTCTGCGCCCTCCGGCAGTACTATGATTTTGTCGCTTTGGTCGTTGGGCCCCGTCCAGTGAACCTGGATATACGAACCAGCCGGCGCCTCGGTCGGAGCGTCGAGGCCGGCCTGGCCCGGCAACGTCGCCGTAGAGAGGGCCAACAAGACGGCCAACAGGCACGCCCCGGTCGCCCAACTTCCTCTCCATGGATGACTTCTCTTTCTCACAGCTCTCACCCCCTGGTTTTGCCCCGTTTTCGTGCCGCCTGACAAGTCCTCTCGGAGAGCGAGGACTACATGAACCTTCGCCGGCAGGGCGGCCTGCGGCAAGTGCCTGTGGCCGGGTCCTATTGGAACGCGTCGCCGCGCGGACAAACGGCTGCGCCCCGCACGGTCACCATTTGCCGATCTTCTGCGCCCTCACTCTTGGAGTAGGTCTGAAATTCGAACCTGACGCTGACCTGCTCTCCGAATTCCAGAAACTCCGCCTCGCCTTTTGTGTCGAACGAGAACCGGCCTCCTCGAGTGAAGAAAGAGCCCCCCAGCGTGTTCTTCCGTCGTCGATATGAGAACTCGACGGGATACTTGCCCGGCGCGGGTTCAAAATCCGTGGAGAAAAACAGGTTGGTGCTGTAGCTCTTCCCTAACTTCTTGATTGAAGCCGGAGTGGTAACGATATTCAGCGCCCATATGTTTGCTCGGTTCTTGGAGAGTGTGGCTTCGGCATCGTCGACCGTCACAGTCACGTCGCCGCTAACCTCGAAGTAGGTGCCCGATCGGGCGCCGGCGGCTTGGACGGTCTCACTGCCGGCGCTTTGCGTATGAGACCATTGCGACTCGCTGCCCGAACCGCACCCGGCGACCAACATCAACAGGAGCCAAATTGGAATCATGCCCCGCATCGCATGCCCTCTCTGATTCAAAACTAAAGTTCCCTGAAAACCCTTTCGTCAGGCGGCTGTCGGTGAAGTTCTCTCACTGCTTCGGAAGTTTGTCAATCTTGACTCGGTTCAGCCAGGTGTCAAACTCCGTGGCTTCTGCGTTGATGATCTCAACCTTGATGCTGTATCGCTTGTGTACGAGCGTTGTCCGCCGGCCAACTTTCCTCTGATAGACGTAACTCTCAAACCCGGGCCACTCTCCCACTGTGATTCCCTTCTCGTAGCCCTCCGTGGTCTCTTCACTGAACTTGGCGGCCATGAAGAACCCCACATAAAACGTCCGGTAGAATGCCAAGTCGTCAATTTCAACTGTGACTTGCTTTCCCGTGCCCTCTTCACGATATTCGCGTTTGGCGGTGCTCGTCTGCATCGCTCCCTTTTGGAGGTTCGAGCCTCCGGGATCGGTGGCATTCCAACCCGACGGCACGTCGGGAAGCGCCTCGATCAACTTAGAGAAATGCACAGGTTCGACCGGTTCCATATTCTGCAGCTTTAGAGCCTCCAGCGGGTTCTTCGTGATGTCGATCCCTTCCTCGCGCGCTCCAGAAGAGTCGCCTCCGCCGGACCCGCAACCGCAGGCCAAAACGACAGCAGCCCCTAAGACATAAGCACCTCTCATCTCATTCCTCCTTGGTGGCGACCCTCACGGAGCACGAGTGCTCGCGAGCGGTTAGTTGATCAACCGCAGTTTCCGATCCGGACGCTCGCCCCGGACAGCGTACACCATTCACCTTGCTGAACTCAAGGTGTATAGATTATGAAACTCTGCTTCACGATGAAGACGTAGATTTAATCTAGAGCAGTTTTTCGAATTGATCGCGCACGCGGATTTTGTCGGCTTCGTCGCCGAAACCGAGGCTGAACCAGCCCTCGTAGCCTTCCTTTTTCAGCCGCCCAAACAGGGCAGGGAAGTCGATGTTCCCCTCGCCGGGAACCAGATGGACTTCGTACTCTCCCGTATTGTCGTTAAGCCGAACCTGCCCAATCTTGTTCACCCCGAAGGCGTCGAGAAACCCCGCCCAACCCTCGGGAACAAGGTGCCCGTGCGGCGCGTTGAACGCCCATTTCAAGTTCGGAGAATCGAGCGCGTCAAAGAATCGCCGCATCTCCTCGACATTGTGCGGCAGATAGTGGATCTCCGATCGTTCGGGCTCCTTGTTGTGATTTTCTAGAAAGATATCGACGTGCTTCTGCTCGGCGCGCTCGACCAGCCCACGGACACGGGCGATCGCCGACGGCAGCCGACGCTCAAAGTCGCCGAAATGATAGCCGCCGTGGGCGACCAACCAACCGGCGCCGAGACGTTGCGCCAGGTCGAGATTGGCGAAGAGGTATTCGTCGACAGCCTCGCGAACGATCGGCACGTCCTCGGCGTTGTTGATGGCCGAGGTCGGGTGCAGGCCCACCTGAACCCGATGTTTCTCGCAGAGCCGCCGCACTTCCCCAACCCGCCGGTTGTCGAATGACGCGAGCGCGTTAGGCGGCCGGTCGGCATTGAAATCGATGTACCGAAAGCTGTTCTCACCAGCCCAGCGAATGTAGTCCTCCAGAGGTCTTAGCCCCGGTGCGTTGAAGCCGAAACGATCGCTCATGATATTCCTCTTGGCGTCCGAGCCGGATCTATTCTACCAGCGCTTCCCACTTCAACCCCCTCGGTGGGGTCCAACAACTTGCAGTATCCCCCCCCCGTAGCGCCGGTCTAGGTGCGGTTTTCGCCAGACCTGCGGCCCGCCTGCAACAATAGGTACACCTTGCGGGCTACAGCCCATACCGCGCGGAACAACCTCCTTGGCGGCGCAACCGCTCTGGCGATTCTTTGCACTGCCTGCTCGGATTCTCGCCCAGCCAAAGGCCCCTACGACACCGATCCGCTGGAGCCCGCACAGGCTCTTGAAAGCTTTCAAGCGATCGAAGGATTTCGGCTGGAGACGGTCGCCGCCGAGCCTGAGGTCGTCGACCCGGTCGAGGTGGCTTTCGATGAAAACGGCGATTTGTGGGTAGCAGAGATGCTCGACTATCCATTCGATCCACAGGAAGGCAACCCACCCCGCGGCCGGATACGTTTTCTTGAGGACCGCGACAACGACGGACGCTTCGAGACCGCCGCGGTTTTCGCCGACGAACTACTCCAGGTGAGCAGCGTTCTGCCCTGGCGCGGCGGCGCGCTGGTTACCGCCGCCCCGGAAATCCTCTATCTCGGAGATACAAACGGCGACGGCAAAGCCAACCTGCGCGAGGTCTGGTTCCGCGGGTTTGCCTCGGCCGGAGTTTCTTCGGAGGCTCGTGTCACGAATCTGCGGCTCGGGATCGACAACTGGATTTATGCCGCCAATAGCGGCAGGGCGGGCAAAATCACGTCGCCCAAATGGCCCGACCAACCTCCGGTCTGGGTAGGCGGGGGTGACTTCCGTTTTCATCCCGTGCGCGGGCATTTTGAAGCGGCGGCAGGACCCACGCAGTTCGGGATGTCGTTCGACCAGTGGGGCAATCGTTTCGTTTCGCAAAACAAGCTGCATTTGCGACACGCGGTTTTCCCCGCGCGTTACCTCGTCGGCAAACCGTTTTCTGAGCTGTCTTCATTGCTCGAAGACATGACCGCCCACGACCCCGCCGCGTCGGTGATCTATCCGCTGACCAAGCCCCAGGAATGGCGCAAACGGCGCACCGAGGTTCGGCAACGCCGATATGACGAAACTCAGCCGGGGCGGGTCGAGCAGCTCAGCGGACATTTTTCCGCCGCCACCGGTGCGACCGTCTATTTAGGGGATGCTTTCCCCGCCGAGTATGCCGGCAGTGTTTTTACGGCCGATGCAGCCGGCAACCTTGTTCACTGCGATGTGCTTTCACCGGCGGGCGTCACTTTCCGCGCGGACCGTTTCCCGAAGGGCCGCGAGATCCTGGTGTCCACCGATGCATGGTTTCGTCCGGTGAACTTCGCCAACGGCCCCGACGGGAACCTCTATGTCGTCGATTTGTATCGCGAATACATAGAGGAACCCGCCTCCATCCCCGAATCGATCAAGAGGGAAGTCGAGATCGATTTTTACCGCGGCAACGATCGCGGCAGAATTTACCGCGTCGTCCCGGAGGGACGCGTCGCCTCGCTCCGAAAGTTTCCGGGCGAGGTCGGCCTCCAAGAGTTGGTTGAAATGCTGGGACACCCGAACGGTTGGCATCGTCGCGCCGCTCAACGGTTGCTGGTCCAGCGAGGCGATCCTTCCGCGGTTCCAATCCTGCAAAACACCGCTGCAAACGCGGCATCGCCCCTCGCTCGTTTGCACGCCCTCTGGACCCTCGAAGGACTTGAGGCTCTCGACGCCGCGCTCGTACGTTCGGCGTTGCGTGATGACGAACCGCGCCTTCGCGAACACGCCTTGCGGTTGGCCGAGGGTTTCTTGCCTGAATTGGGAAATACGGTGACGGCGCGGCTGGGAGAGACGGATCCCCGAGTGCGTTTTCAGCTCGCCCTGACGCTGGGAAAAATCAACGGTAACCACCGTCCTCTAGCGAAGCTGGCCTCCGGCGGCGTTGAAGATCGCTGGATGCGCGCCGCGCTTCTCGCCTCCGCCGGTCCGCGGTCATTGCAAGTATTGACGCGGATGCTGGTGCGGTACCGCGATTTCTTCAACGAACCTACATCCGAGAAGCAGGAGTTTATAGAAAACTTAACGTCTCGGATCGGGGCCGGCCGTGGGGCCAACGACGTGACCATGCTGCTGATCACCTTGGACGGCAGTCCGGTGATTCGGCGCGAGCCGTGGCTCGAGACAGCGCTCGGCGGGTTGGCGCGTGGCCTGGCGCGGCCGGCCAAGAAGCGGTTGCGCGTACCCTCGGCTGAGCACGTACTCGGTAGCTTGTTGAGGCACCGCACTGAGGCTGTTCGGACTGAGGCCGCGGAGGTCTGTCAATACCTGGTGTTCCCCGAGTTCACGAGCATGGCGCTTGTGAGCGCCCGCGACGAAAGCCTGCCGATCGAGAAAAGGGCCCGCGCGGTCCGTTATTTGCGCGGCGGCAGTTTCCGAGCCGTTTCGGAAACTTTGCGCGGGATTCTCGAGTCACCCTCGCCGCAAGCCGTAAAGGAAGCAGCCGTCGATGCGGCGGCCCGATTCGATGATCCCGCGGTCGGTGAGATGCTTGTGGCGGGTTGGGCCGGCTTCTCGCCTGAGATGCGTGCGCGGTCGTTGCGGGCTTTGCTTCGTTGGCCCGAGCGGATCAAGGGGTTGCTGTCGGCGATTGAAACAGGGACCGTCGACGTCGCGACGATTGGTGCGGTCGACCTAATTCGGCTCCGCGACTATCCCGACACTGCCGTTCGGGAAAGGGCCGGAGCCTTATTCGCCGACGATGATCGCGCCGCCGCGGATATGGCGGAAGTGAAACGCGAACTACTCCGGGTTGAAGGACGTGTCGATCAAGGGGGAATAGTATTTGACGAGAATTGCGCATCCTGTCACGAACCTCAACGCGACCGCGGGCGTATCGGTCCCAACCTTTCCGGCGTCAATAACAAGACCCGTGAAGAATTGTTGACGGAGATCCTGGAACCCAGTACCCGTATTGCCGCCTCGTTTACGAACTACATCGTTGTCGGCCGGGACGGATATGTGTACGACGGTCTGCTGCTGCGAGAGACTGCCGGCGAGGTGATGCTGCGCGGCGAGCATGAGGACGTCCGGATCGCACGAGACAATATCGCGGAGATGGGGGCCTCGGCTGTCTCCCTGATGCCGGAGGGGTGGGCGCGGGATTTAACCCGCCAACAGCTGGCTGACGTGATCGCCTACCTGCGCGCCGGGTTGTGATCCCACCGCGTCCGAATCAAGCCGAGCCACGACGTCTGAGCGGTTGTGAAGAAACCAGAGCGCTCGCAATTCCATGCCGGCGTACTCAAGTCGTGACGTAGATTCAGAGCCCAGAGCGCAAGCGACGGGCCAAGGGCAAGCCAGCCGCCACGCGCTCCAGCACCGCGTCTCCCCGAACCAATCGCGCATCTCGACATAGTCCTGGTCCCACTCGAAACCGTTATGCCCCCGGCCCGGCGCTTGCGCTCTGGGCTCTGAAGCCCCTTCCCGCCGCTGCGTGCGAGAAATGCGGACTAGAATGGGGACTTGATCGGCGAACGACTGGCGCGAGTTCGAGACCGGGTCGCCCTGGCGGCTCGAAAAGTAGGGCGCGACCCCGATAGAATCACGATTGTCGCCGTCTCGAAGGTGAAACCGGCCGCCGATATTGTGACAGCGTACGAAGCCGGGCATCGGCACTTCGGGGAGAACTACGTTCAGGAATTTCGGCGCAAGCGGGCCGAGCTACCTCCGCTCCCCGGCGCCGTCTTCCATATGATCGGACGGCTGCAATCGAACAAAACCAGCATCGCTTCGGCACTCTTCGACGTCATTCAAACCGTCCATAGCGAAAAGATCGCGAGACGCCTCAACGAGGCCGGGCGGGATTTAGCTGTCTTCCTCGAGGTCAAGCTGTCGGAGGAAGAAAGCAAATCGGGGTTGGCGGAAGCCGACATTGCCGCCGTCAAAGAGTGCACGGAAGCCTGCCCCCATCTAAGGCTGCGCGGCTTGATGGGAATGCCGCCATGGTTCGATGACCCGGAACAGACGCGTCCCTACTTCCAGCGTTTGCGGCGGCTGGCCGACCGACACGGATTGGCCGAAATCTCGATGGGGATGAGCCGTGACCTCGAAACGGCCATCGAAGAAGGTGCCACCTTGGTTCGAGTAGGCACCGCGATTTTCGGGAAGAGGCCCCCGCGGTGAACGTCGCGGTCGTTTCTCCCCTGCCGCCCGCTCCGACCGGCGTTGCCGACTACTCCGTCACTCTCGCCCGTGAGCTTTCGTGCACCATGCGCGTCGACCTCGCTGAAGCCCTCGATGAAAGCGAGGCTGCGTCTTACGATGCTTGTCTCTATCACCTCGGCAACAATACGCTCCACGCACCGATCTACGACCTGGCCCTGAAGCACCCCGGTGCCGTCGTTCTGCACGATGCAGTGCTGCACCATTTTTTCCTGGGCCGGCTTGACCGCGATGAATACGTGGAGGAGTTCGTCTACAACTACGGCGAATGGATGCGCCCGTTCGCCGAAGACTTGTGGCTTCGGCGGGCGGTGTCGGGAAGCGATGCCAACTATTTCCGCTATCCTATGCTACGGCGGATCGTCGAGAACTCCCGCGTCGTCATCGTGCACAACCCGGCGGCGGGACGACTCGCGCGCGACGCGGTCGGCAAGGGCCGGAACACGCCCATTGTCGAGATTCCGCATTTTGCCGAAGAGGCCGGCCTGCCTGACGTCCCAGCCCGTTCGGCGATTCGGGAACGCTTCGGCATCCCGCCCGACGCTGTCGTGATCGGAACGTTCGGCTACCAGAGGCCCACCAAGAGGTTGCGATCGCTCGTACAAGCGCTCCAGGCGGTCGATGTGCCGTATCGATTGCTCCTCATTGGAGATTTTGTTTCCGAAAGCTACCGTCAAGCGATCGAACCTCTCTTCGCCGAGTTGCCCGTGATTCAAAAACCCTATGTGCCGGAAACCGAGTTTTGGGAATTGGCAGCAATCACCGACGTGGGTGTGAGCTTGAGGTACCCTTCGGCCGGTGAAGCCTCGGCGATTGTCGGGAAGCTGGCCGTCGCGGGAACCCCTGTCCTCGTAACCGCGGGCGAGGAGAACGCAGCCTATCCCGACGACGTATTTTGGAAGGTCGAACCCGGCGAAGCGGAGGTCGAAATGCTCACCGAGATGCTGCTGGTATTGATGAGAGATAAAGAGTTACGAACGCTGCTTGGGAACAGGGCTAGGGATCACCTTTTGAGCTGCCACGCTCTGCCGCGAATCGCGGAGGCGTATTGCGGAGTACTGTCGGAAGCAGCAGCGCCCGCCCGGTGGGTCAGCGATAATCGCCGAACCGCATTTCTCTGTCATCGCGCCGGCCCCGCAACGCCTTCGGAGCGACAACCTTCGCAGTAAGAGGTTTTTCTTGATTCCCCTAAGGTGCGAATAGCATTGCCCGCAACAGCCGAGTCACTATAGTACTAGTATTAACAGTGCGAAACGGTGTATTGATATCTGCTCGTTTCGGCGGGAGAAGGGTGTAAAATCGATGATCCGAGTCTGTGCATGCGAATCACAACCGATTGTACTTGAAGGCCTGAAGAGCAGTTTGTCCGGAGTTGACGATGTCGAATTCATCGGTTCGGTGGACGACCTGCGCTCTGTGATCGATTTCGTAGATGCGGAGTCCCCAAAGGTCTGCCTGCTCGACAAGGCATTCGGAACCAAGGCTGTCTTTCAACTCGTGTCCGACATCAAGGCTCGAACACCTGAAACCGAGCCCGTGTTGTGGGCCGCTGAGATCTCCGAGGTGGAATCCTTTCGGGCGCTGCAGGTTGGGGCGCGCGGGATTCTGAAGAAGACCCTGCCGGTCGACGTCATCGTTGAGTGTCTACGAACTGTCGCGAACGGGAACATTTGGATTGAGAGTTCGGTATCAAATCAGTTTGTCGGTTTCATCAACCGGCGCTCGATCCCGCGTCTCACCCCGCGTGAAGAAGAAATCCTGAGCCTCGTCATGCGGGGCATGAAGAACAAGCAAATCGCTGAAGAACTCACGATCACTACCGGGACGGTCAAAGTTCATTTAATGCACATCTTTGAGAAGACGGGAGTTAAGGACCGCTTCGAACTGGCGATGTATGGTCGTAAACTGCGCGGCGGCACGCTGGAATTCGAGAATGATACGGTCCCCGAGCCCGTCGCCCTGGCGATGCCCTAGCCGGCCGGTCCGGCGAGGCTGATCGGGTGAGATGGTTTCCGCTCGGTCGATCTACGGCCTTGTCGGCATCATTGCAGTTTCCGCATTACTGTTGAACTCGAGGTAGTCGCCGGAGCGCTTCGGAGTTTTCCACGACGACTCGCTGTTATTGGAGTTCAGCCCGAGCCCTAGCCGCCGAAGGCCGTGGTTACATATTGCCCAGTGTCCCGGGCTGCGCCGAGGGCACGTCGCCCGGGGCTTGGCGGCCGCGGGTGGGGGCATAGCCGTAGCCTGCGCGGGCGTCCTGTGGTCCTGGCAAGAGCAAAGCTGGGGAGTAGAGGCGCCGGAAGCCGGACCCGGCTTCTTACAAACGATGCTCTACTACACTAGTCTTTGAAATCAAGAGCTTGTTCGGCAGGAACGCTTGACCTTGATTCGGCGCCGAACCTGTATGCCGAGTCGAAACAGCCGGCACCCGGACTGAGGACCGCTTGTAGCCGGCCGCATACGGCCCATACGGTCGCAAACAGCGGGGCGGCGCGCTAGAATTCGAGAATGAGACGGTCTCCCAGCCCCCGGCCATGGAACTGCCCTACCCGACCTGCGGGGCAAGGCTGATCGGTCCGAAATGGTCTCCAGCCGTTCGATCCGCGGCCTCGTCTGCGTCACTGCTTTCTTCGCTTTCTTGTTGAGCCTGTACTGGTCGCCGGACCGCTTCGGCTTTTTTCACGACGACTCGATTTACTGGAGTTCGGCCAAGGCAATGGCGGATGGTCGCGGCGCGGTGCTGCCCAGCGTCCCGGGCGAGCCGGCGCAGACCAAGTACCCACCGTTTTACCCCTGGCTTCTTTCGCTGGTCTGGAGAATCTGGCCCGTTTTCCCGGACAATCTTTCGGCGGGCTTCTGGATTTCGGCCCTGGCCGGATGTGTTTTCCTCGCGGGCTGCTTCCTCCTCCTTTGCCAGCTGGGCTTGTCCGAACCGGTGTCCCTCGGGTTGACGGCGGCATGTGCGCTGCACCCGATGACGCTGATTCTGTCCTCTAGCGTCCTCAGTGATATGCCTTTCATGGCGCTGGTGATCTGGGCTTGTGTCGGGGCCTGGGCCGGTTCGGGGTCGACCGGCGAAACAGGTGAGAAGTCGGGATGGTGGTGGTTGGCGGTCGTGGCAGCTCTCCTTGCCGTCGCGATGCGGTCCGCCGGCGTCGCGGTAGCACTGGGGATCGGCGCTTTCGCGGTGATGCGACGGGAGACGTTGCGGGGCTTGGCGGTGGCGGGCGGCGGGATTGCCGTCGTCGCGGCCGGCGTCCTATGGTCCTGGCGAGAGGCCGGGCCCGCGGACTTTGCGGGAGCTGCGAACGGGTTTTCTCAGACGATGCTCTACTACACGAGCTATCTCGGGTTCTGGAAGCTTTCGGTTCCCGATTTGGAGACCTTTCGGTTGATGGCGACGTTTCACTTCGGAGAGCTGTTACGGCACCCGGCTGCGATGACATTTCATATACCGGTTGTCGGATTTTCAGGAGGCATCGTTCTGCGGGCGTTATCAGTGGCCGTGTCGATGGGGATCGCCAAGGGGCTTTGGACTTTGGCCCGTTCTCGTGGTTTTCACCCGGCGGTGTTGACCTTCGTGGCCACGCTGCCAATTGTCATTGTGTGGAACTTCGCGCTATTAGATCGCTTCCTGCTTCCGTTTCTGCCCTTGTTTCTTGCCGGTGCTTACACGGAGATCCGTTTTGTCGCCCGGTCGGCGCTGGACGTCTTACGGTCGGGAAAGCCCATGGCCGACCGCGCAATCGCGAGCATCCTTTTGGGGTTGATCACGTGGCTGGCGGGATACGGCACTCTTGGCTACCTCGGTCAAGTGCCCGATGCTGTTGAGGAGGCGCGACAGGCGAGGGAGCGGCCGGCTGCCGAAAAACGAGAAGCGTACGATTGGATTCGCCGAAACACCGAGGAGAGCGACCGGTTCATTGCTTATCAAGACGCGGTCCTCTGGCTTTCGACCGGTCGTCAAGCGATCCGGCCGATGATATTTTCACCCGAGGCTTTCTATAGACAAGATGAAGAGATTCTGAACCGCGATTTAGAACGTTTCATGGACACAGCCGCCGCCGTCGGGGCGCGCTATTGGCTGGTGGCGAAAGACGATTTTCGGCTCGAGAGTGCCGAAAGCTCGATCCTCGAGCATGTCGAGGCTCTTACCGCGCAACTTGTTCCCGTGTTTGAGACGAAGGGGAGTTGGATCCGAGTCTACGACATCGGCGGGGGGCCGCGCGGGAAGGTCACCCGGCCGCGCTGGAAGCTTGGAGGAGTTTCTCCACACGGGCTTCGGGCTGTGAACAACTAAGTACCATAACCCTATAGTACTTCCTGTCTATCCAGTACCGGTTCTAGATCAATATGGCTATTGGAACGTCCCGCGTATTGGGTTAGTATGAACTTGAGCGACGGACGTAAATTCCCCAAATTCATTGGGTTCGGCCGGACTCAGGGCTCTCCGATCGCCATAAGTTTGCGCTTGTCGCTCCTGAACGAGTACGACAGTTGAACCGAATGTCGAGTGAAGGTCACAATACGCTTCCCAAGACTCAGGACGACGGGGAACCCGCAAAGAGCGGCTCTGCCCGTTCCGCCCTGGCGAAGCGCGGACCGCGCGACCTGTTTCTGCCTCCGATGTCGGCGTGGGTCTTTGTATCGATTCTGCTCTGGCTGTTCATCGGGCACTTCGGTGCGACGACTTTGCTGGGTGACGGGGACTCAGGCTGGCATATCCGTACGGGAGAATACGTTTTAGACAACCATACCTTTCCACGGCACGACCTGTTTTCCTTCTCGATGGAAGGCAAGCAGTGGTTTGCTTGGGAATGGCTGGCTGACGTGGCCTTGGCGCTGGCTCATCGCGCGGCCGGTCTAAAAGGTGTCGTTTTGCTCGCCGGAGTGGTGATCTCGATCACCGCGGCCATGGTGCTCGAGTACATGCTTTGGCTGCGCGTGAACATCCTGGTCGCGATCACGCTGATGATACTGAGCTGCTCGGCGTCCATGATTCATTGGCTGGCTCGCCCTCACATGTTCACCTGGGGGTTCTTGATCGCCACGGCATGGCTTCTTGAGGCCGACCGCCGAACCCCGGGGCGGAAGGTGTATCTTCTGGTTCCCTTGGTAATGGTCTGGACAAACGTTCACGGCGGATTTGTAGCTCTGCTGGTATCCATTGTGGTGTACGGCGTCGGGGTCGGTCTGGAACGCGCCTGGGCGGCCCACGCCAATGGTGATAAGCGAGTGTGGGAGACCGTGCGCGCTACCGCATCGCGTTACGGGTTGCTTTTGCTGCTCTGTTCAACCGCGACGCTGGTCAACCCTTACGGCTACGAGCTGCACCTTCATATCGGTGAGTATCTCGGCAACGATTTCATTCTCAACAACGTGCAAGAGTTTCAGTCCCCTAGTTTTCGTGGCGAAAGCATGCTTGTATTCGAGGGTTTCTTGTTTGCGACACTCTTCTTCGTCGTTCGCATGGCGCTGCGGCGCGAATGGGCGCCCGCGCTGCTTCTTCTGATGTGGGCACATGCTTCCTTGGTTTCGGCACGCCATGTGCCGCTGTTCATGTTTTTGGCGGCACCTTGGGTGGCGCGCGAGGTAACGTTGCTGATCGAGCAAGCAGGACGCTCCGGCAACAAATGGATCCTGGGGCTCAAGAGCATGGCGGAGGACTATAGCGGAAACGCTACGGAGCGTTCGCTCGGTTGGAACTTCGGTTCCGTCCTGCTGCCTGTCATAGCAATCGGTATTGTGGCGACGATGTTGCATTTGAAACCCGACGAAATGCGCTGGAAAGCGCAGTTCCCGGATTTTCGCTTTCCGGTGGCGGCTTGTGAAGCCTTGAGTGACCGCTTGACCCGTGAGCGGCGGGTGCTGAGTTCGGACCAATGGAGCGATTATTTGATCTATCGCTTTTATCCCAATCGCAAGGTGTTCTTCGACGGCAGGAGCGATTTCTATGCGCCGGAACTGCGCGAGGACTATCTACGACTGATCGGATCGGGATGGCGCTGGCAGGAAGTCGTTGACCGACACGAGTTCGATTCCGCCTTGTTGCCGCTCAACTGGTCGCTGGCCAGTGCGATGAAGGTGCATCCGGAGTGGAATCTGGTCTACGATGATGGGTTAGCCGTTTATTTTGAGAGAGTTCGAAATTGAAATGAGCTCACGAAGCCGACAGACGAGAGGCGAGGATGGGGTCCGGCAAACCGTGCGGGCCAGGGACAGGGATACGCTACCATACCCTAGGGGGACTTACGGAAATTCCCGGGGTCTTCTCTTAGGCTGGGTTAAGTAAGGATACGGTGGAAACCGCAGGATTCTGTGAATTTCAATTCAGGCGCGGGATGTTATTCAATGGGAATATCGAGGAGTTCCGACTCGTTGAAGTCGCGTGCCGTCTTCACCGGCGCTGTCAAAGGCCGTGCGGGATGAGCGGACTCGGAGATCAAAAGTAGTGTACTGGCTTCTTGGACTCTGCGCACTGTTCGGCCTGTTGGCGACCGCCGAAGATTTGTGGCGGCGCAAGGTGTCGAACCCGATTGCATTGGCCGCGTTTGTATCCGGCGTGGCGGCGCAGGCGACCCTGAACGGGCTCAACGGTGTCTGGGACTCGTTGCTGGGCGGTGTGATCGGATTCGTGGTTTTCCTGATCTTTTTCATGTTGGGCGGAATGGGCGGAGGAGATATCAAGTTGATGGCCGGATTCGGAGCCATCATCGGCAGCGAGCAGATCGTGACGGCGGCGATCATGGCGGCCCTGGTGGGCGGCGTGATGGCCCTCGCATTCGTGGGTGTTCGCTGGATCAAGAAAAAGGTCGGCTCCGACATCGCCGGCTCCGCCCTGAAGAGTTCGATTCCTTACGCACCCGCGATCACGGCGGGAGTGTTGCTTTCGTTTCTGAGCAGAGCTGATTTTTTGAGCCAGGGGTGAATTATGGATAAACGATTAGTCACTGTAATTTTGATGGCCGTTGTGGTGGCCTTGGTCATCACGGCGATTTTCTACCAGATCACGATCGGACGCCGGCAGGTCCAAGCTGAAGTGCCCAAGAAAGTTCTGATCGTGGCCAAGCAGAATCTACCGATCGGCAAGGAAATTACCTACGAAGATTTAAGAGCGATGGATTTTCCCGCTGAAGCGTACCCTAAAGGTGCCTTCGGTAGTGAAGAAGATGTGATCGAGCGGTCCGTCGTGAGCCCGATTCTCGAGAACGAGCCAATCCTCGCCGGACGCGTCACCGAGAAGGGTGCCGGTGTTGGGCTGGCGCCGCTGATTCCCGAAGGCAAGCGTGCGGTGGCGATCGCGATCAATCAGGTAACCGGTGTCTCGGGATACATCAACCCCGGATCGGACGTCGACATCCTGCTAACCGGGACGCCCAAGGGTGGTGCCGAGCAGATCACGACGACCGTTCTCGAGAATGTTACCGTCCTGTCGACCGGCCACCGATTGCAGATGGATCCTAACGGTAAACCGCAAAACGTCCCGGTCCTCAACATGCTGCTGACTCCGAACGAAAGCGAACTGCTGACGCTGGCGACTCAGGCCGGCCGTATTCATCTTGTGCTGCGCAACCCCATGGATGAAGAAGAGACGGCGAAGGCGCGCAAACCTGTTCGGCAAAGTGATCTCTGGGCGAAGGCGCGCCGGCGGGCGGCCCGCCCGGCTCCACGCCCGAGACGCGCTGCGCCTCCTCCTCCTCCTCCCCCGCCGCCCCCCCCGGCGCAGGTCGAGATGATTCGAGGGAATAAGCGATCGGTGCAAAGGTTCTCCCGTACAGCGAATTAAGTTACCAAGCATTCAAGGTGCCCCCATGTCCCCTGTGTCCCCCAACTTTGCTGTCGTGTCTGTGCATCAAAGCAGGCCCGCCTCATTGGCGAATGATGAAAAAAATGCGGCTTCCGCGACCGGTGATGAATCATTGGATCTTCGTTCTGACGAGCCTCTTGGTGCTGTCTCCGGCCGCGTATACAGCCGAGCCGATTCAACAGCCCCCCGCGGGCGATGAGATTCCGCTGACGGTCGGCCGTTCGGTCGTGCTGGATCATCCCGACGAAATCCGCCGCATTGCGATTGCTAATGACGGCGTGGCGGACGCGATTGTGATTTCGACCCGGGAGATGTTGATCAACGGAAAGGCTCCCGGCTTGACGAGCATGGTGATCTGGTCCCGGTCGGGCGACCGAAACTTTTTCACCCTCAACGTCAAACCGAACGTGGAGCAGATCCAAGAGCATATCCGAACCTCGTTTCCCGGCGAGCAGGTCCGCATATCGGCCAGTAGAGGCGTCGTCACGCTAATGGGTAAAGTGTCGAACGCGCGGCCGCTCAGACAACTACCCAGCAATTTGGCGCCGGTCGGCTGAACAGCCTTCAGGGTGGCATCCCCGCCGAAATCGAGGCCAGTTTCAACTTCCAGCTTCAGGACATCTTGAACGTGTTCGCGTTTCGTCCGGACCTGAATCTGGGCGCCGCGATTAAGGCGTTGAACTCCAAGGCTCTTATTCAGATTCTGGCCGAACCGAACGTGGTCACGACCGACGGCAAGGAAGCTCACTTCCTCGTCGGGGGTGAATTCCCGGTTCCTGTCGTGCAGGGCGGTTCGACTGCCGGGTCGATCACGATTCAGTTTCGTGAGTTCGGGATTCGTTTCGATTTCCTCCCCAACATTACAGAGCGAGGGTCGATCAGGATGGAGGTCACCCCTGAGGTCAGCGCCCTTGACTTTGCCAATGCGGTTACGATTCAGGGCTTTACTGTACCCGCACTAAGCACGCGGCGCGTTGAAACCGAGGTCGAGTTGATGCCCGGACAGAGCTTCATGGTTGGCGGTTTGGTCGACAATCGGATTGCCGACACAGTGAGTCGCATACCCGGGCTGTCGAGTATCCCCTTGCTCGGACGCATCTTCAGAAGTTACTCGCGGGAGCAGCAGAACTCGGAGCTGCTCGTGTTGGTCACGCCCGAGTTCCCCGAGGTGATTGACGTTGGGGAGCCATTACCCTCGTTGCCGATGCCTCATGAGTTTATGGAGCCGTTGGCGGACTATGTCGAGCGGCTGAAGGCGGAAGAATCAGAGAAATAGGCCTACTGTTGACTCTCAGTCGCCATCTTTAGAAACGGGAGACATGGAACCCCACGAACTCATACATCGACCGGAATTGATCGCGGTTCTTATCTGCCCGAACCGGGCTTTGGCCCAGCAGTTTGTCGCGACGATACCGGAAACGAGATCTTTTCACCTCGCGGCTGACCTCGACGGTTACCCGAACGCCCGCCAGTTGGACAGCCGTCTGCGGCAGCTGAGGCCTGATGTCGTTCTGCTCGATCTGAGTGCGGACACCGAAAAGGCGGTGGAGCTCATTTCCGTAATCGCCGCGATTCGGCCTACGATCCACGTCGTGGGGTTGCATGAGCACAACGACGCAGCCGTGATTATTCGTTCTTTGCGAGCGGGATCGACGGAGTTTTTGTGTTCCCCTTTCGACGCGGAGTCCCAATCGACCGTAATTGCTCGTGTTCTGCGGCTCCGCCAGTCCGACGATCAATCGACCGGCAAGCGCGCTCAAGTTTTCTCCTTCGTCGGAGCGAAGGCCGGCCAGGGCGTTACGACGCTTGCTTATCACGCGGCGATTATCGGGGCTGAAGGGGGAAAGCGGAAGGTTTTGCTTATCGATTTCGACCTTACCGGCGGAACGTTGTCGTTCATCGCGCGCGTGAGTTGCAGCTATAGCCTTTTGGATGCTATTCGTTCACTCGGACAAAATCGACGCGACTCTCTGGAGCGCGTTGGTGACGAGTCACGCGAATATGGATCTGCTCGCGGCGCCCGACAAGCCGGAGCCGACCACGATCGAAGCTCATAGGATCCACGATTTGGTCGAATACGCCCGGGGCGTGTACGACGTTGTGATCTTGGATCTTCCTGCTGCCTACGAACGGGTTTCTCAAGTGGCGCTCGGGGAATCAGACAAGATCTTTCTTGTGTCGGGCGCGGAATTGCCTGCCCTGCATTTGACGCGGAAGCTGATTGCCTACCTCGAGCAGATGCAGATCGGGCGTGAGCGCATGTCCCTCATTGTGAATCGAATTCGCGGACGTCAAGGGCTCGGCACCGAGGACATGGAAAAGGTGTTTGCCTTTCCCATCAGCTCCGTGTTGCCGGAGGATCACAGTGCTCTGCATCGCGCGCAAACTACGGGAAAGCCGGTGCCGTGGAACTGCGACTTGGGGCGCTCTTTGAAGGATTTCGGCGAGAAACTGTTCGCTGTGCCGGCGCCGGAGAAGAAGAGGGGAGTCGGAGCTTTGAAGCTTTCCGCCTTGCTCTCGCAAGGTTGAAGATCGGCAAGTCCGACGACGGGAGAGGGATAAACCATGGCGATGATGACCGATCTTCAGACATCCGGTGAAGTCACCTGGAGGACCGCCTGCGACGCGGGACCTCCCGCGGGCGGCTGACCTTAAACCCGGAGTACCAGGAACTCAAATTCCGTCTGCATCGCCGCCTGCTCGACAAGATCAACCTCGAGGCGCTTGCCAGCATTGAAAACGAAAAGGTGAGGTTGGAAGTCCGTAACGCATTGATGTCGTTGATGGACGAAGAGTCAACCTTGCTCAGTTCGCTCGAAAGGCAGCAGATCTGCGACGAGGTCTTGGATGAAGTCTTCGGTCTCGGGCCGCTCGAGCCTCTTCTGCAGGATCCGACCATCAGTGACATCTTGGTTAATACCCATCGGCAAGTCTATATCGAGCGCAAGGGACAACTGGAACTTACCAGCGTTACCTTCAAGGACGATAACCACCTTTACCGCATCATCGACAAGATCGTCTCGCAGGTCGGCCGCCGCATCGACGAGTCTTCGCTGATGGTCGACGCCCGGCTTTCCGACGGTTCCCGTGTGAATGCCGTTATTCCGCCTCTGGCTGTCGACGGCCCGTTGATGTCAATTCGTCGTTTCGGCACCGACAAGCTGATGCCCGACGACCTGGTGGCCAAGAAGTCGATTACGCAAGGCATGATGGACGTGCTGAAAGGGGCGGTCACTTCGCGTCTCAACCTCATCGTCTCGGGCGGCACCGGTTCGGGGAAGACCACGATGCTCAACGCGTTGTCGGCCTACATTTCCCCGACTGAGCGCGTCGTCACGATCGAGGACGCGGCCGAGTTGCAACTCAAGCAGCCCCACGTTGTACGACTGGAGACGCGGCCTCCCAACATTGAAGGCGAGGGCGCGGTTCGACAGCGCGAGTTGCTGATCAACGCCTTGCGTATGCGGCCCGACCGTATCGTCATCGGGGAGTGTCGTGGCGAGGAAGCATTGGATATGTTGCAGGCAATGAACACCGGTCACGATGGATCGATGACCACGGTTCACGCCAACACGCCGCGCGACGTCATCACGCGACTCGAAGTCATGATCAGCTTGGCGAGCGCAAACTTGCCGGTGACCGCCATCCGCAGTCAAATTGCGTCCGCCGTCGATTTGATAGTGCAAGTCGAGCGGCTCAGCGACGGAACACGTCGCTGTCGCAGCCTGACCGAGGTCACCACGATGGAAGGCGACATGGTCATGCTGCAAGATTTGTTTGTGTTCGAAAAACTCGGCGTTTCTTCGGAAGGACGAGTCTTGGGACGCTTCGCCGCGACCGGGATTCGCCCGCGGTTCTACGAGAAGCTTCTCGCGGCGGGCGTACGGCTGCCGAGCGATATCTTCGAAGAGATCGTCGAGATCGGCGAATAGGAGGGACGTGATGGCTTTATTCTTGATCTTTTTCGTGTTCCTCGCGGTCGTGATGGTGCTCACGATTGTCATTGCCAATAATCGTCTCAAGAAGCGTGAAGTTGACCAGATGAAGACCCTGGTCGCCGGCAAGGCGACGACCAAAAAGGAGGCCGACACTTCTCTCATCAAGGATGATGATTCGGAGAAGCGGGACGTCTTTGCACGGTATGTTCTGGGCAAGGATCTGACCGAAAAGTTGCGCGACTACATCGAGCAGGCCGGCATGGATTGGGACCCCGCTCGCACAGTGTATCTTTCGTTATTGCTCGCCGTTATCGGATTCAACGTGTTCTGGTACATGATCCCGCGCGGGGAGATGATTTCAGTCATCGGCGTGATCGCGGGCGCCGGCGCCCCATTTCTCTTCTTGCAGCAGAAGCGCAAGAAACGCCTGAGAGCTTTCGAAGCCCAGTTTCCCGATGCCCTCGAATTCGTGTCGCGCGCCATGCGTTCCGGCAACGCGTTCTCTGTTTCGCTCGAACTGTTACATAAGGAATACGCCGCACCTCTGGCTGATGAATTCCGTCGTACCTTTGACGAACAGAATCTGGGGTTGCCGCTCGAGATGGCCTTGGAGCGTCTTGGCGCTCGTGTGCCGTTGCTGGACGTGCATTTCTTTGTTTCCGCGGTCCTGCTGCAGAAGCGCACGGGCGGCAATTTGGCCTCTCTGTTGGACAACTTGGCGTATCTAATCCGCGAGCGCTTTAAACTGCGCGGACGTATTCGAGCCGTCAGCGCGCACGGACGAATTTCCGGTTTGGTGTTGTCGATGATCCCCTTGACCGTGGGTGTGTTGATGTTCTACACGAACCCCAGCTACGTGCTCTTCTTCTTCGATGACCCGGACGGAAAGATCCTGATGGCGGTTTGTATCGTCCTGCAATTTTTGGGATTTGTGTCGACCCGAAAGATCGTCAATCTGGGTGTGTAGCAGAGGTAAAGAAGTATGAGTGCATTCATCGCCTCCATTTTCCTCTTCCTGATCATCACAGTTTTCCTGGCCTTGCTCGGGTTCAAGTTTTGGGTCCAGCCCAAGGCCGCTTTGGAGCGCGTCATAGGTGAGGTCGGGATTGCTCAGCACGTTGTCCGAGAACCGGGACTGGCCTTTCGGGACGTGCTCACAAAGATCGGCAACAGCATTCCCGCCAACCCGACGGATACGGGGATATTGCAGAGACGACTGTTGGCGGCCGGAATTCGTAGTCAGTCCGCGTTAAGGGTGCTCTACGGTATCAAGGGAACGTTGGCGGCGTTCTTGACGATGCTCAGCGGGGGCCTCCTGTTCGGCTTCGAGTTGCAGAGTGAGATGACGATTTTCCAGATCGCCGCCGCCGGTTTTCTCGGCTGGGCCGGACCCAATTTCGCGCTCGGCCGCATGGCGGCCAAGCGCCAGAAAGCGATCAAAAGGGGCTTGCCGAACGCACTGGACATGCTCGTTATTTGTGTCGAGTGAGGTCTCGGTCTCGACCAGGCGTTGATGCAGGTCAGCAAAGAGTTGCAGACCGCGCACGTGGAGATCAGCGACGAACTGGCCGTCATGAATCTGGAGATGCGCGCCGGCAAGAGACGGTCCGAATCCCTCCACAATTTCGGTGAGCGAACCGATGTGGATGAGGTGAAAAAGTTGGTCAGCGTGTTGATTCAAGCCGACCGTTTCGGAACGAGTATTTCGCAGACTCTGCGCAGCTTTTCCGACTTCATGAGAGTCCAGATGCGGCAGGAAATCGAAGAAAAAGCGGCGAAGATCGGTGTGAAGCTGGTCTTCCCGATCTTTTTCTTTATTCTCCCCTCGCTGTTCGTCGTCACGGTCGGGCCCATCATCGTCAAGGTGGTTCGTGACTTCCTGCCCGGCCTCAACATTTAGGGGAAGAGCGGACGCCGATTGAAAGCGAAGGGTTACGACAAGGAGAACGAGATGGACGGCTCGGTAGTTAGATTGATTTGCGGCCTTTTAGCGGTAGTGCTGTTGGGATTGATCCTGATGCGCCGCCGACAGAGGGCCGGCCGGTAGAGAAGACAGGGGCGGGCATAGGCCCGGACCGGAGCGCTTACCCCCGCGACGCCGACGGGTTCAGAGTCGAGCGTCACCTCCGGTCGCGGAAGCCGCCTCAAATTGTTGAGACGATTGGAGCAATAGGCATGAAAAAGCGATCCCTGGTAACAATTGGACTTGCCGTCGCCCTGGCGATGGCCTTCCTCAGCGGTTCCTCGCTTTGGGCGCAAGGGCACGTATCTGGAGGGACGACCTTCGGAACCGTGATTCCGCTGCCGGGCATTATCAACGATGTCGCGATCGATGAGGCACGTGGACTGGTGTACGCCGGCAATTTCAGTGCCGGACGCGTGGAAGTGGTTTCCATGGCAACCAATCAGCGCATCGGTTCTTTTGTCACGACGCCCCAACCCGCCGCAATGGTCGGTATGGCCATGTCGGTGGACAGCCGATATTTGCTAACCCTCAACGCCCCAGTGACTTCGGGCGTGTCGCAGCTTTCCGGCGTGACGGCCGTCAATCTGAATGACCCTGTTGATCGACGGCACTATCCCATGACGGATACGCCGGTGGCGGTCACCTTTGCCAAGAACGGCGAGGCGGTCATTATCACAACTAGGGGGATCGTCTTCTTCGACCCCGATGCAGGCGCATTCCGCGATCTTGTGGAATTCGCCGATTTGGAGGGCACGGATGCTCCTAACATCAGTTTGCCGGTTCCGCCCGCCACCTTCCCGCGGACAATAAACACAGCCAGCTTGGACCGCAATGCCGACGGTACCTGGATCTTCGGCATGACGGATTCCTTTGTCTTTTCCTACCAGGTGTCATTGCCGCTCGGTTTGATGACCATCCGGACCAACGACACGCTCATAACGACGCCCGCTTTCAATCAGTTGAGCGCTTCCGGCGACGGGCAATACTTCATGGCCGGACATCTGCTTTTCAACAAGCGGTTGCGGGTGATCGCAGACCCGCTCGAAGCCGTAGCGAGTTCCGACGGGTTGATCGGGGGCAGCGTTATTGATCCCGTGACAGGGACGGTTTATGTTTCGTTCGATAAGCCGGCGGGCGTTGATCCGATAGTTCCCGGTGCGCCGGCCGCAGGTTTGCTTGAGGTAATGGAGTTGGACAACTTGTTGCTGCGGACGCAGTTACTGTTGCCGGAGCGGCTTGGTGGCCGGTTGGCTTCCGACAAGGCCGGTCGAACCCTCTATGCAATTGGGCAATCAGGGCTGATCCACGTTCCTCTCGACGAGCTGGCGGAAGCGCCTTTGATGGAGTTTAATCCCGACGACCGGAGCTTGTTCTTCCAGTTCGATTTCTGCAACCGCGACGTCCAGGCCCAAACCCTGCGTATTGAGAATCCCGGCGGAAGCCCGGCGCAGTTTAGCCTCTCCGTCCTTGACCAGCGAAGTTCAGGCCGTCCGGCCGTCTTATTTGAACCTCACACCGGTACCACGCCCGCCGAGGTTCGCGTGAGCGTCGATCCCGGGGCTTTGGGTCCCGTTCAGGGAACGAGTGGTTTCCCGATTGTTTTGCAAACAAATGCCGTCAATATTCCGCGTGAAGCCGAGGTGTTTGCCACGGTGCGAGACGTCGACCAGCAGGGAACGCTTCACTCCGTGCCCGGTAGCTTCGTCGATATCGTCGCCGATCACTTCCGAGATCGTTTCTACGTTCTCGATCAAGAAGGATTCCAGGTCCTCGTCTTCGACAGCTCGTTCCGCCTCAACGGCAGGATCTCAGTCGGAAACACGCCGACCTGGATGCTGGTCAGCCCCGACGGCGGGTTCCTCATCGTGGCCAACGCGCAGTCGGAGACGATGACCCTAATCAACCTGAATACGCTGACGGTAGAGACAACGGTCTTCTTGCCATGGGAATCGCTGGGAGGCGGTCGTTATCCTCTCTCGTTGGCGGCCGATGCCGGAAATATTCTGCTGACGATGCAGACATCCACCGGTGGCGGCGAGATTGGGATGTTCAATTTACACAACAAGATCGTGACCAATCCGGATACCTTGGGAATCTTCACGAACTCTTTTTCTCCTGATCTCGCAGTGGCCGGTGCGCCGGACGGCTCCGGAGTCTTGATCGCCGAATCGACCGGAGGGGTCCACTTTTGGGAAGCTCTTTCCTCGAGAATCACCCTGACGCGGCGGGAACTGCCCTCGCTTTCGGGAGCCATCGGCGTCGGCGCGAATTTCTTCCTCGTGGACAATCACGTGCTCAACGCCTCGCTGGTGGAGATCGCGGCTTTACCCGGCGGTGAGGCCGGCCAAGCCTCCGCCGGTTTCGCAGTCTTGCCCGACTCGACCGCCGTCCGCTCGATCCGCCCGAGGTTCCAAGTCGACACCGGTGCCTTGCAGCGCCACGATCCGCGCGACCCGACACGGCTTACCGATCAGGTCCGAATGGTAGAGCCGCCTCCGCCTCCGAGCGACAGGTTGGCCTTCTATCGGTCTTTGACCGCGTTGCAAGACGGTCGGCTGGCTTCAACGAGTAGCGCCGGGGTGGTCGAGTTTCCGCCTTCGTTCGATGCCACCTTGCAAATTCCGCGCATCGCGGGTGTGACGAACGCGGCTGATTTTTCCACCCGGCTTGGCGCCGGCGGGCTGATCTCGATTTTCGGAGAGAACCTGTCGGGTCAAACCGCCTCTGCGACTCCTGGGACCGATACTCCGCTTCCCAACAACTTGACCGAAGTCTGCGTGACCTCCAACGGTGGAAATCTGCCCTTGTTGTTCGTGTCTCCCGAGCAGATCAACGCGCAGCTGCCGTTCTTCGGCGGAAACGCCGGGATTCAGGTTCACACCCAAGGTGGCGTGAGTGATCCGTTCTTGACCCGCGTTTTGACGGCGGCGCCTGCCGTTTTCTCGGTGAAAGGGCCGAGCGGCAACACTTTTGCCGCCGTGATTCGCGAGGACAACAAGTTGGCGACCTTGTCAAGCCCGCTTCGTCCCCATGAAATCGCTGTGATCTACACCACCGGGTTGGGGCCGGTCACCCCGCTGGCCTTTCCCGGATTCGCGGCGTCGACTGACCCGCTTTCGATTACCGTAATCGAGCCCGAAGTCAGCTTCGGCGGCGTTGGCGGCGCAGTGTTGTACTCCGGACTCACACCCGGGTTCGTGGGACTCTGCCAGATCAACGTCGAGGTCCCGGGGGGTAGCCCCCTCGGTATCCAAGTGCCTGTGGAGATTAATTCCGGCGGCGTTTCGTCCACCATAAACGTCAGAGTTGTCGACTGATTCGCGCTTGGGCTCGGTTCCCCTTCGTTCTAACCGGGCCCAGCCCCATTACCTCGTAGTATTCCATTTGAGGAAAGCATGACGAAGAAAAACCTGGTACTGCTCGCTACCCTTGCCTTGGCCTGGGGTGGACTGCTTGCCGCACCCGTGCAGGCCGAAAACTACGGAGGAGCGTTCGGTGTGTTCAGCGTGTATCAGAAGGCCTCCGTTTCGAGTCCCACCGGGTCCGGCAACGTCGGCCCGGCCATCGGCGGCGGCGGCGGATTCATTCTGGGCCAGACGATGGGTAAGGGGCGCTGGGGCGGTGAATTGCGCTACTTCTATTCGAAGAATGACTTGGAACTTGATGCAGGGGCCAACTCACACTCGCTCGGCGGACAATCCCACACCGTTCATTACGACGTGTTGTATTACCTGACCGACAGCAATGCGAACGTAAGACCGTTCGTCGCCTTCGGTGGGGGTTTCCGCGTCTACCAAGGTACGGGCTCGGAACAACCCGATGCGCCGGGCTCCGGCTTGGCTTTGCTTACGAAGTCGAATCAGACTGTGCCTACGGGCGATGTCGGCATAGGGGTCCGCTTCAAGATAGGCGACAACGTTTCATTTCGGGTGGAATTTCGGGACTTTGTCACGGAAACGCCCGACAAAGTAATCGCGCCGGGTTTGGGCGCCGATATCGGTTCGATTCTGCACAACTGGACGCCCATGTTCGGCATCACGTGGGTTTTCTGATCGGCTCTCCGCGCTTACGGAACAACCTTGATCCGGATGTTGCGAAACTCGATCGGCTCTTCATGACCCAAGAACCCAATGTGACCGGACGATCGCCGCAGTCCGGGGTGGCTCGCTAGGATTTCCGGGTCGGTTACCGTGTCCAAATCCGCGTCCAGAATTGAATGACCGTTGAGGACAACCGCAATCCTTCGGCCTGTGACGACGACCTCTTGGCTGTTCCATTCACCCGTAGGTCGTAAGAACCCGGTTTTCGCAGGGAAGACATGGTAGAGCGACCCGTGCTTTTGCCAAGGATGGATATCGCGGTAGCGGTGCGCGGAATTGTCGATGATTTGCAGTTCCATGCCGTCATAGGCTAGGTTGGATGCCTGGAGCGGCGATCGAATCGCGAGACCGTTGTTCGAGCCTTCCTCAAGCTTGAACTCGAAGCGTAGGATGAAATCAGCGTACTGCTTTTCGGTTAGAAGATTGCCGCCGCCGCCGCGCGGGCACACGATCTTTCCGTCGCGGACGTAATATCCGGCGCCTATCTTGCCGAGCAGTTTCCATCCAGTGAGCGAATTTCCGTCGAAGAGGGAGACGTATCCGGGCTCCACTCCGGCTGCGGGCAAGACAAAGAACAGAAGGAACAGGACGTACCATAGCGGTCGCGCGGAGGGCGCATGAAGTGGTTCCCACATAGCGGTCGCAGCTTAGCATTGCAGGCTGTATGCGTCAAGAGTCCTCGCCCGGTCGCGGCTACCGCCTACTGAAGATCCGATGAAACTTACGGTCGTCATTCCCGTTTACAACGAAGCGGAAACAATCGCGGAAATCGTAGGCCGTGTCCAAGCCGTACCTCCCGACAAGGAGATCATCATCGTCGACGACTATTCGACCGATGGTACCCGTGACGAGTTAGCGCGGCTGGAGGCGCGCAGCGAGAATCTGAGCGTCTTCTACCACGAGGCCAATCACGGCAAGGGTCGAGCCCTGCGAACCGGCTTTGCCGCCGCTCGGGGCGAGTATGTGATTGTCCAGGATGCCGACCTGGAATACGACCCCGAGGACTACGCCAAACTGCTCCATCCTCTCGAGCAGGGCAAAGCCGACGCGGTCTTCGGCTCGCGCTTCACGACGACGCAGGAACACCGCGTACTTTATTTCTGGCATTCCCTTGGGAACAAGCTTCTCACGCTGCTGTCGAATATGATGACCGACCTCAATCTCTCCGACATGGAGACCTGCTACAAAGTTTTCCGACGTGAATTGATTCAGTCGATTCCTCTGGAGGAAGACCGATTCGGCTTCGAGCCGGAGGTTACTTGTAAGCTGGCTCGCGCCGGCGCCCGCATCTACGAGGTCGGTATCTCCTACCATGGCCGCACCTACGAAGAAGGGAAGAAGATCGGAATGCGAGACGGCTTTCGGGCGCTGTGGTGCATTTTTAAATACCGCGTTAAACCGTTGCGGCTGCAAACGCCGTCGTAGCGTCGAACGCTCGGGTGAGCGCCGGTCTCCCAAACCTGTGTCGTGCACCCGGTTGCGACTCAGTCCCCGTAGCCGCCGGAAATCAGATGGCCATCTCGCAGGGGACGGATACGAACCGTGTCAAAGGCGTTTCAGATCGGCCCGTTGCCTTCGCTGTCCGCCGATCCCTCCACCGAGTGCTTGCCCGACTTCTCCAGCAGCTTCTCGATGCGATTCAACCGCTCTTTGATTTCCAGCAACTCCTTGTCGGAATCGCTGCCCACGAAATAGGCGCTGATCGAGGCGGCCAGCGTCGAGAGCAAACCCAGGCCGCACAACATCAAGACCACGGCCAGGGTCCGACCCACCGGGGTGGCCGGCGCGATGTCGCCATAGCCGACGGTCGTCACCGTTACGATCGCCCACCACAGGCTGTCCGCGAATTCCGCGTGCGCCGTTTCTCCATCGATCACGGTCAATAGCGCCGCTGCCGAGACTGTCAGCAACGTAGTCAGCGCGGCTACATACATCAGGCTTTGGCCTGCCAATGACGTGCGCATAGCGCGCAATCCCCGCCCGGTCACCGCGACCATCCGCACAAGCCGCAGCAGCCTCGTGACCCGCACGACGCGAACCGATGCCAGTAAGTCAGGCAACAGCGGGAAAGAGAGGACGACCACGGCCACGCTCAGCCATTGGCGACGGGTGTAGTCCGCACGCCGGCTCGCCGTCACCAGCCCGAAAAGAAATTCAACGAGGAAGGCCGTCCAAATCAACCAATCCGCCGCCGTGACCGCCGCGTGGTCAACGCCCTTTTCTTGCAGGATGACTACGGGAATCGTCGCCAGCGCGGCTAGGACGATAAGAACGTCCAGGCCCTGCCGCCAGCGCCTTTCGAGGTGAAGGTATTCGGCTCGGATTTCGTCGCTCATCGGGTTGGCCGCGAAGTTCCTTATTGTCCGCGTTGGGGAAGTGAGATTTCTACCACTTCATCAGGATCAGGGGCGGCCGCGGCTCGGCCCTGGCGAGGACGCTACCGAGCTTACGAGCCCTGGCTGAGCCGCCGGGTCGACCACTGATTGATGCCGTAGAAAACGGCGATGAGAACAATCGCCCCGATCACCGCCGCCACGGCGTGTTCTTTGAGAAACGCCGCGGTTTGGTCTCCATAACGAAGCGCCACGAAGGCTTCCCCGAAATAGCGCACGCATCGAGCGGAGACAACCACCGCCAGAAACTGCCCGACTTTCATTTGGAAGACGCCCCCGGCGATGACGAACAGCTTCATCGGCAGCGGCAGGGGAACCATTGTTGGAATCAGCAAGACCAGCGCGCCGAATTTGTCGATTTGCCGGTGCATCTTGTCGATGCCCGTCTGTGAGGCTTTCTTTTCGAGCATGGCTTGTCCGGCCCGCCGCGCCATGTAGAAGAGAATCAGCGAGCCCAGCGCCGATCCCGCCACCGCCAGCGCCGCGCCCCAATAGGCCGTCTCGGGGGCCGCGATCGCTTGCGCGATGATCAGCGCGTCAACCCCTTGCGGCATCGGCACGGCAACGGAGTCCAGCAGGGAAATCAAGAACACGCCGAACGGACCCAGGGCCATCAGCCATGCTGCTAGGTCTTTCAACACTTGAGGCTATTTCCTTAGCGACGAGAACACCCGTCGGCCGAGGCCGTCTGGCTCGCCGATCGGTGCGAAATAAACATGGGAGAATCGGCGGCTGGGGCGCAAGCGCTTTCTCGGCTGAAGGTTTTCGCTTGGTTGGGCCATGGCTAAAGCCTTACGGGAAAAGGTCGTTGAAACGGCCTAATGCCGGACGCCAAGCCGTCTAAACCGATCCTCGAAGGCCGGCCTAATTGCCACCCAAGCCCGGTGAACCGGGCTGAGCACGGACTTCCGTCGCCTCTGCTTCTCCTGCTCGCAGTGCGCGAGGTGCATCCCACGTCTATGTCGCACGCCCTTCGCGTGTTCCGTTCCTGCCAATCCAATGGGCGCGGGCGGGTTCGGAGCTTACACTGTCTTATCCGGCGCATAACAAAGGTCTTGCAAGCGGCATTTCACGCATCGCGGTTTGCGCGCAACGCACACAGACCGGCCGAAGTGAATGATTTGGTGGGAGAAGAGAATCCAGCGCTTCTTGGGCAATATGGTCATCAAGTCTTGCTCGATTTTCTTCGGGTCGTCCTTTTGCGTTAGATGCAGGCGTCTGGAGATACGTTGCACATGGGTGTCGACCACCACGCCCGAAGCTTTTCCGAACCATGTGCCGAGTACGACATTCGCTGTTTTTCGGGCTACTCCGGGTAAGCTGAGCAGTTCATCCATCGTCTCAGGCACGCGCCCGCCGAAGTCGGCCATAATCTTACGCGCCGCCCCAGTCAGGGACTTCGCTTTGTTACGGAAAAACCCGGTCGATTGGATCACTTTCTCGACTTCCTTCGGCGGGGCGGTCGCCATGTCATCGATGGTCGGATATTTCTGAAACAAGCCCGGCGTCACTTCGTTCACGCGTTTATCGGTGCATTGTGCCGAAAGGATCGTCGCCGCGAGCAACTCCCAGGCGCTGCCGTGGCGGAGCGCGCAGTCGACGTTCGGATAGTCTTTATTGAGTCGGCGAAGAATAGTGCTGAGCCGCCGTTTTCGTTCTTCCTTGGTCCTTGGCTTCTTAACCGCGCCGGCGGCTTTGCCGGTCCGATTCCGGGAAGGCTTGGGAGCACGTTTCATGGCGGGCCGGCAAGAGCCGGGGACGGCGTTTTCATCAGCCTGGGTGGTACAGTGACCGGGTTGCCCGGGCGGTCCCCGGGCAAAGTGCGATCATAGCATGCCCTCCCGAGAGCTACTGCTGGTTCTGCTTGTTGCCGCGGCCGCGCTAAGTCCCTGCCTGTGGGCGTCGTTCCATTTCGACGACCATTCGCTATTCGCCGACCCAATCATCACGTCGCCGTCGGGCTGGTGGGAGGTGTTTCGCGTCGAACGTACCAGGCCCCTGAGCTACCTCACGTTATGGCTGAACGTGCAAACCACGGGCCGCGAACCCTTCAGCTTCCATTTGGTGAATCTCTTGCTGCACCTCAGCGCAGTTTGGGTCGCTTGGGGTGTGTTCCGGCGGATTGCAGGGGAAAGAGCCGCGCTCGCGGCGACGGTCATCTTCGCGCTGCACCCGATTCAGACAGAGGCGGTGACGTACATTTTCGCCCGCGCTACATTACTGGCTGCTCTGCTTTGTCTGCTCTGCTGGAAGGCGTGGCTTAGCGAGAAGTATGGGGCCGCGGTTGGGTACTTTGCGCTCGCCCTGCTCGCAAAAGAAGAAGCAGTGGCGTTCCCCGTCTTTCTAATAGCAGCCGAATATTTCGTAGGCAAGAAGGGTCTGAACGGTCTCACCGTCTTTCGAACGCCCCTGGCTGTGATGGGTTCGTTGGTGGCGTTGGCGGGGGTGCGCTTGGCGTACGCGGCCGACGTCACGGTCGGCGCGGGCGTCGGCTTCGACCTTGTCGAGGTTTCGCCGGCCGAGTATCTGCTGACGCAGCCGCGGGTGATTTGGGAGTACTTGTGGCTCGTCGCCTGGCCGACCAGTCTCAACTTTGACCGAGATTTTCCACTCTCTTCCGGTTTCGATGCCGCGACGACTGCGGCGTGCGGTACGTTGCTGTTCCTCGCCGCCGCGGCGCTGTTCTACGCTCGGAGGGTCGAGGCCGTGTACTGGGCGCTTGGGTTTCTAATTCTGCTGGCGCCGACGTCGAGTGTCGTTCCCCTCGCCGATGTCTTCGCCGAACGGCGCGTTTACCTGCCGATGCTCAGCCTGAGTCTTGCGGCGGGCATCGTGTTGGCGAAACGTCCACGGTCGGTCTTGTTGCTGACGGCGCTTGTGCTCGGCACGCTCAGCCTTGCGAGGGTGAACATGTGGCGGACCGAAGAGACGCTTTGGCGGGATACCGTGCACAAATCCCCGGCGAAGGCGCGTCCCAAACTACAATTGGCGCGAGCGCTGGAGAGGAATGGATCGGCCGCTTTGGAGGAAAGGCTTGCCCTGTTGCTCGAAGCGCGGCGCTTGGAATCCGGCGGAACACGGGCGGCGACGGAACTCGGTGTCTTCTACTTGCGCGCCGGCCGACCCGCCGACGCCCGCCGCGAGTTCCAGTCGGTTCTCGAGGCCGATCCCGACGAGGCCCAAGCTCTCGCCAACTATGGCGCCGCCCTTTATTTGCTGGGAAATGTCGAAGGTGCAAGAGCTTCATTCGAGCGGGGTCTCGAATCCGACCCTTGCAACTTCGATGCCCGCCACAACGCTATATTGCTCGAAACCGCAGTGGGCCGGCGGGCCGCTCTCTCGACGCTCCATACTGCTCCCGACGAGTGTCGTTTCACCGCGGAGCAGCAGACTTCCTTGGAGGTGAATCGCGGTTCGGTGCCGCGTACTCCGTAGGGGTGCCGGCTGGTGAAGCAGCGCCGCGAGCATCCGTGCTCCCGGCCCTCTACCGCTAAACTAAGCACTATGGAGCGCAGGGTGAAGCGCTATTCTTCCTTTGATCAGGAAGAGAAGGCGACACGGGATTACTACCTTTCGCTGACCCCTCAGGAACGCTTGGACATCCTGTTTGAGCTTATAGAAGAGTCTCGCGACCTGACCGATGAAGCTTCACAAAGATTCCAGAGAGTTTATCGAGTTACTAAACTCTCACCGGGTTGACTACGTCGTTGTCGGGGCCTACGCCTTAGCCTTTCACGGGCGCCCGCGCAATACCGGCGATCTCGACATTCTCGTCGGTTGCTCGGGGGCGAACGCGGCGAAGATCGAGAAGGCACTGCAAGCCTTCGGGTTCGGAGAGGCCGGCGTTTCCGCCGCCGATTTCGTTGTCGCGAATCAAGTCGTTCAACTAGGCTTTCCGCCGCATCGCATCGATCTCATTACTTCTTTGACGGGTGTCGAATTCGCCGAAGTTTGGAACTCACGCGTCGAGTCGAATCTCGACGGCCTGCCGGTTTCGTTTATCGGGTTGGATTCCTTTGTGAAGAACAAGAAGGCCACCGACCGCGCGCAGGACAAAGCCGATTTGGAAGCCCTGGGAATTGTCGACTGACGCATCGCCGGCTCACGCTCAGCTACCCAGAGCCTCGCAACACAAAACTGTTCCTACGCGTCCTTTATAGAATAGGAAGCGATGAGTGAAAGCCCCCAACCGGCGCCCTCACGGGTGCTGATTGTCGACGATGAGGAAGACCAGCGCCGCGCGTTGGCCAGTCTGGCCTCGTCGTGGGGATTCAGCGTCAAGACCGCTTGCGACGGGCGCGATGCGCTCGAGAAGCTGGCCGAGTTTCGCGCGCATGTCTTGGTCACCGACCTTAATATGCCGCGCATGGACGGCTTTGAGCTTTTGCGGCAGCTGAGCGTTCAGGGACCTTCGCCCGCGTCGATTGTGCTTACCGCTTTCGGCAGCATGGAAAACGCCATCAAGACGGTGCATGACCTGGGAGCGTTTTGGTTTCTCGAAAAGCCGATTCAACCGACGGCGCTAAAGGTGCTGCTCGAACGTGCCGCGTCGCAGGGCAGGCTGGCCGAGGAGACCGATCTTCTCCACCGCCAACTTAGCTACCAGGGTTTACTCGATGGCTTGGTGGGCGGATCGGCGTTGATGCAGGAGGTCTACTCGATGACGCGCCAGGTGGCGCCGTCGACCGCCGCTGTTCTCGTGACCGGTGAGAGCGGGACGGGGAAGGAACTGGTCGCCCGCGCCGTGCACGATTTAAGTCCGCGCCGCGGGGGCCCGTTTGTGGCCGTCAATTGCGCGGCGCTCCCGGAAACGCTCATGGAAAGCGAGCTCTTCGGCCACGAGAAAGGTGCTTTTACCGGAGCCGTGCAGCGCCGCGAGGGCTGTTTCGAATTAGCGGATGGCGGAACCTTGCTGCTGGACGAAATCGGCGATATGCCGATCGGTACGCAGGCCAAGCTCTTGCGTGTGCTCGAGGATTCGAAAGTGCGCCGTCTCGGCGGCTCGCGCGAGATCAAGGTCGATGTTCGCGTCATCGCCGCCACCAATAAGCAAACGGACGAGGCGCTGGCGGAAGGATCGCTGCGCGAAGATCTCTACTACCGGCTGAATGTTTTTCACATACCCCTGCCGCCGCTACGCGAGCACATGGACGATCTCTTAGTTATGAGCGAGACTCTCATCCGCGCACTGAATAAGAAGCACGAGTGCCGGGTGGTCGACCTGCACCCAGAAGTGGTCGAACGGTTTCGGGGGTACAACTGGCCGGGCAATGTGCGAGAACTGCGCAATGTCCTCGAGCGAGCCGTCATCTTGGCGGGCGAGGGAACGATCTTGCCGTCGCATCTGGTGGGTGGCTTGGCGGCCGGCCTGAAGACGGACGCCGCGCGGATTCCCGCTGACCCTAATTCCGTTGCCTTGCCCGTCGGCACAACCGTGCGAGAGGCGGAGAAAGCGTTGATCTTGAAAACCCTCGAGCACACCAGCAACAACAAGACTCGAGCGGCGCAGATTCTCGCTGTGAGCCTAAAGACCCTGCATAACAAGTTGAAAGAATATAGCTCACGGGAGTCGGATTCAGAGCAATAGGAATCTACGTTTCCTTGATCCGACCCGTGCGAAGGGCAGCGGGAGGGATTTCCCGAATGCGCTGCCGACTTCACCTCTAGACCGAGTCCGAAGCCAATGTCTGTAAAGAATCGACTGCGGTTTTCGATCATCGCGCTGGTGGTGATCGTCGTTGTCGGGCTGTCGGTGCTACACGTTCGCAGCGTCGTGGAGGCTCGTTTCGAGGACACTTTCAAGCTGGCTTCGATCGGCGCGATGCAGGTCGAGAGCTTCATTCTCCAAATCGTCGACGAGCAGACCGCGAGACGTGATCCACCTCCGACGACACTCGACGAGGTCAAGCGAGTGTGGATCGAGATTGTCGAACAAGATGACGGTTTGGCGGTCCTGTTGCAGAAGCTGACGGGTAATTCGCCGGCGATGGTCGAGGTACTCGTGAGTGGTGCCGGCGACCGTGTACTTGCGGCGTCGATCCCCTCCCGCAAGGGCCAAAAAGTTCGTTCCCGACCCAGCTTGGAGGACTTCAACCGCCAACCCTGGTGGAGCAAGGTCGAAGACGTATTGACAGCGAGCCGAGATTACGAAGTCACAAACCCGCTAGGCATTCCCGGCGAAGAGGAGCCGATCTTTGCCGTACGCGTAGTTCTCTCGTCGGTATTGATGCGGGCTGAGATTCTCCCGAGCTTGCAAACCCTCGCTTTCGCGTCCGGCGTTTCGCTGGTGCTTTCGGTGCTGTTGGCGATCCTGGCCGCCAAGATCGCTTTTCGACCGCTGGCGAGGATCGGAGATGCAATCGATCGAATCAGTCGCGGCGAGTTGGACGTCCAAAAGCAAGGAAAGAGCGGCGAGTCAAGCGAAGAGTCGGCGGTCGAGTCAAAGCTGAGCGTCCTGGGCGAGCAGTTTCGCGGAGCGCGCGCCGATCGCGAACAACTCCAAGCGAACGTCGATCGGCTTCTGGATCGGCTGGAGGAGGCGGTTTTGCTTTTCGGCCCGGACGACAAGCTCTTGATGGCCGGTCGCGCGGCGCAGCGCCTGCTGGGCGGACGATGGGAATGGATGGGCTCCTCGGTCGATGAGGTGTTCCAGGCTTCGTCGGACTTGGGCGCGCTCGTGCAGAGCGCGGTTCGCCTCAACCAACCCGTGAATGATCGGGTAGTGACTTACGATCGCCCCGATGCGCCGACAATGCAGATGGTTGTCAACGTGGAGGTGATAGAGGATTTTGTTACCCATGAACGACGCGGCACGATGGTGACGCTGCGAGACGCCGGGCCGCGACGACAGATCGAATCTCAACTCGACGTCGCTTCCCGGCTGGCGTCGATCAGTCGTCTCACCAGCGGGGCCGCTCACGAGATCAAGAACCCGTTGAATTCGATAGCGCTCCATCTTGAAGTACTGAAGACAAAGCTCGACGGAGCGGGAGCGGAAACCGAGGGGGAAATCGACGTCATCTCGCGGGAGATCACCCGACTCGATCGCGTAGTCAAGAGTTTCTTGGACTTCACGCGTCCCGTCGAGCCGACAATGACTCGGCTGGATCTGGCGACCCTGGTCAACGACGTCACAGCTCTCGTCCTGCCCGATGCCGAGCGCAGGCAAGTCCGAATTGGGTCGACCTACGACGAATCGCCGGTCTGGATTCGCGGTGACAAGGATCTCTTGACCCAAGCTCTCCTCAATGTCGTTGTTAACGGCGTGGACGCCATGCCCGAAGGCGGCCGATTGGAAATTGCAACCTCGTCCACCGGTGAAAGTCGGCAAGTCGTTATTCGAGATTATGGGAGCGGAATTCCGGAGGCAATCCGAGACAAGATCTACAATTTGTACTTCACAACCAAGGGACAGGGGTCGGGCATCGGGTTGGCAATGACGTTTAGGATTGTGCAATTGCACGGTGGTACAATTGGTTTCGAAACTTGGCCGGGCGAAGGAACCGAGTTCCGACTCACGTTTTCTTCGGCATCGGGAGAGCAAGCGGCGAACGAGCAAGGAGCGAACGCATGACGCGCGAGCGGCGTGCGAGGGTCGCCGACGCTGTATTGCTCGCGCTCGTTGGAGCCGCCTGCGGCAGCAAAACGGTCGCAACGCCCACGCCTCCCGAACCGGCTGTCGAAGCCGTGGTGCCTGCACCGGCCCGGTCCGTCGCCTCGGTTGTCGAAACCCAAACTACAGGACCGCTGACCGAAGGCCCGCCTGTTCCCGCTGAGGCGGCCGTAGTGGGTCCGGAACCGCTGGCAGGCGAGGCCGGCCGATTGCCGAGGGCAGCGGGGACGGAATCTCTAGGCGAAGAGAACGTCGTGGAGGACGGCGCCGCGGAAACCAGCGAAGCACCGAGGGCAACTGCACCCCGAAGCGTGATTCCTCGCCTTGGGCCGGTTTTGAGCCGCGAGCAGCGGCGCGAGCGTAATCGCCTCATAGACCGCGACCTGGACGCCGCGCGCCGCATTGTCGCAAGTATTGTTGGACACGACCTGACCGCCGAACAAATCAATACAGTGCGTCGAGTTAGGGAGTTCCTACGTCAAGCGGAGGAGGCTCGGTCACGCGATCCGGCTCTTGCGCGCAACCTGGCCGGCCGCGCCGTGGTGTTGGCCCGAGACCTGGCCCGAAGCCTGAAGTAGAGAATCACAGTTTGGCCCGCTGAAGGGGCCGCTGCCAGCAGGAAAAATCCAGTGTCGGGATTATCGATTGAGCCGACGATCAGCAAAAGAACTATGGACGCTCCCGGTGCCGGCGCCTCGGGACGACCCCGCAGGGGCTGGGCTGGTCGCGATAGGCCTGTGGTCGGCCTCGATATCGGCTCCAAGAGCACCAAAGTGATAGAACTGCAGCGAAGCGAGACGAAAATCTCGTTGCACCAAGCTGCCGTGTTTCCAACGCCGCCCGAAGCCATGACGGCCGGCGAATTCACCAACGGGATGGCTGTTGCCGAGCAGCTCGACTCGATTTGGCAAGCCTACGACATCAAGACCTCTCGTGTGGCGGCGTCGGTGCGCGGGGAGAAGGTCTTTTGCCAATGCCGGGATCTCTCATCGAAGTCGCCCGAATACATTGAGTCGGCAGTTCGACGTGACGCTGAGAGCGTCGTGCCGTATTCGCTGGAGACCGCCACGCTCGACTATGAGATCTTTTCCACGCCGGGGGGCGATCGACTGTTATGGGTCAGCGTACCGACGGAGCAAGTGGTGTGGCTGCAGGAGACCGTCGGTTTTGCCGGCAAGACCGCGGAATTGGTAGATGTCGAGGCTTGCGCGTTGGCGAACGTGTTCGTCCTGAACAGTCTGCCGCAGGACAATGTCGGGTCGTTAGTGCTTCACGCCGGCTCACGAACGCTGAACGCTTGTTTGATGCGCGGTGACACGCTACTTTGCTCGCGCACGGTCCGTTTGGATCAAGGCGGCTCGCAGAGTAAGGATCAGCCCAGAGCCATTGCGGCGGAGTCTCACCGCTTGTGGGATCAGCTCAGCGAACTGACTCAGACGGAAGGTGTAGAGTCGATTTGGGTCTCCGGCGGCGGTGCGCGCGACGAAGTCATCGAAGCGATAAGCGAGTTGTTCGAGGTTCAGGCGCGTCCGCTGGACCCCTTTCGGGAAATCGATGTGCCTGCCGATAGCGATTTAGAGGGGGTCGTGAAAGAGCACCGCGCCACGCTTGCGATCGCCGTCGGCCTGGCGCTGCGAAGTTTTCAAGATCTATGATTCGGGTCAACTTGTTGAATCCGCGTATCTCCGCCGGCCCCGGGGCGCCGGACGCAGGGAACCAGCCCGGAAAGCGGCCGGCCTTTATTTCACAGCGCGAAGTGGCGCTCGGGGTATTTTTGCTGACCGCCGGGGGCACGGCGATGTTTGTTTATTTCGGTGGAAACGGGACCAAGGAAGTACGGGAAGCGTCCCCGGCTACAGCCGACACCGACCGGGTCGAGGCGCCCGGCGGCGAAGCGGGGGGAACTTCAGAGTTCACACCAGCTGGGGCTGACAGCGCTTCGCCTTCGGGGATGCACCCACCGGTCGCTTCTGAGACCGCCGTGACCGCGCCTGAGGATGGCCCCGCGCCGGCGGCCGCAAGCAGTCTGGTACCCACGACCGCTGACGAGCCGAGGGCGATCGCCGCGCCGACTCCGAACCCGTCGAAAAACGCGACCCCACCCAAGGTGCGGCTGAGCGCTCTAAACATCTCGAACCGCGACGGCGATCTCAAGATGACGCTCGTGATGAACGGCCGACCGTCGTACAACAAGTTCCAGCTGGACAAGCCCAATCGCGTCGTGATCGATATCGCGGACACGCGCGTAAGCTTGGAACGGTCTCACCTAATTCGCAACGTCGATCACCCCCTGGTCAGGCGGATTCGGCTCGGTCAATTCAAAGAAGACCCTTGGGTAACGCGCCTTGTTCTTGACGTCTCAGCTTTTCCTAATCTGCTGCTGTTCCCGCACTCGGGTGGCCTGGACATCCAGGTGTCAACGACCGGGCAGTGAGTGGATTACCGACTCATCGGTCACAATGAGTTAGCGCGGGTGTCGAAAGCAATGTCGGATAAGAATCCGTTTGTGCGACGTCGGGCTCGGTTGCGCAAATCACTCGTCGTCCAAGACCACGAGCTCTTCTTCGTCACCGGACTTTCGAACATTCACTACCTTACGGGCTTTACGGGCAGCAACGGCATCGTACTGATCGCTCCCGACGCTGCGGTTCTATACACCGACGGACGCTACGCTGTCCAGGCGCGGCAGCAGGCCCACGGGGTCGATGTTATCGTCTTCAGCGAGGGCTTTTTGTCAGGCGTCGTCGCCGACCTAAAGCGCCGCAAGATTCGCCGTCTCGCGTTTGAGCAGAATCGGCTGTCCTTCGCCGAGTACCAGTATCTGCGCGAACAGCTCCGGGGACTCAGATTGGAGCCGCTTACGCAGGTGGTCGAGGCCCAAAGAGCTGTCAAGAGCCCTGACGAAGTGGAGAAGATTCGCCGTTCGATCGCCCTCAACTCGCGGGCTTTCGACAGCGTCTGCCGTCGGGCGCGACCCGATTGGAGCGAGTTGCTGATGGCCGCGGAGATCGAGTACGAAATGCGCTCTTTAGGCGCAGCAGGCAGCGCTTTCGACACAATTGTGGCAACTGGATTGCGCTCCGCTCTGCCTCACGCGACGCCGGGCGAGGGTCTTCTGGGTCGAAAATCGCCGATTGTCGTCGATCAGGGTGCTATACTCGATGGCTATACGAGTGACATGACTCGTATGGTTTGTTTTGGAAAACCCGGCCGCCGTTTTCGCGAGTTGTATCGCGCGGTTCGGGAGGCCCAAGCTGCCGCGACGGCCGCGGTCAAGGCGGGTGTCAAGGCGCGAACGGTTGACCGCGAGGCCCGCCTCGTCCTTCGGAAATTCAATCTGGAGAAAGCTTTTCCGCATTCCACGGGCCACGGGTTGGGTTTGGAAATCCACGAGCCGCCGCGCGTGGGACCCGCCGAAGACACCCGACTGGTGAGCGGAATGGTGATTACGATCGAACCCGGCGCCTATTTGGAAGATGTCGGCGGCGTTCGCATCGAGGATGTTGTGGTGGTTACGCCGACCGGGTGCCGAGTGCTGACCAAGACGTCCCGAGAGTTGCGCGTCCTCTGATTCCTTGGCGGCTGCGCCACAAGCCGGGTCCGATAGTCTAACGCGCCCCAACCATGGATCTGAGAAAAATCAAAGCCTTGATCGAGGCTGTCACGGAAGGCGACATCGCTGAGCTCGAGGTCGAGTCGAAAGAAGGTACGGTCCGTATTCGCCGCAATTCGCGCAGCGAAGGAGGAGCGGCGCCCTACGTCGTCATGTCCAACCCCGCGCTCCCGGTGCAAGAGGCGGCGCCTGCCTTGGCGCCTCCCGCCGAAAAAGCCGCGCTTCCCGCCTCAGCTCCGACCGAAGGCGATGCCCACTCTGCTTCCGATGCCGACGACGATGCCGAGATCGTCACTTCGCCCATTGTGGGAACGTTCTTCGAATCGCCCTCACCCGATGCGTCGGCGTTCGTCGAGGTCGGGGATACCGTCAAGGCCGGACAAGTCCTTTGCATTATCGAGGCGATGAAGTTGATGAACGAGATCGAGGCCGAAGTCGGCGGCGTGATCGTCAAGCGATTCGTTTCCAACGCCCAGCCCGTTGAATACGGCGAGAAGCTGTTCGCCGTCAAGCCCGGCGACTGAGAGTCGCGCTTTCCATGATTCGAAAACTGCTCGTCGCCAATCGCGGAGAGATCGCCCTGCGGGTGATTACCGCTTGCAAAGATCTCGGGATTCGGACGGTTGCCGTTTACTCCGAGGCTGACCGCGAATCGTTGCACGTCCGCCATGCCGACGAGGCCCTCTGCATCGGCCCGGCGCGCAGTACGGACAGCTACCTGAATGTCCCTTCCGTGATCAGCGCGGCCGAAATCACCGACGCCGACGCGATCCATCCCGGCTACGGCTTTCTCTCTGAGGATGCTTCCTTCGCCGAAGTGTGCGAAGTCTCGGGCATTACCTTTATTGGCCCGACGCCCGAGATGACGCGTCTGATGGGCGACAAGGCAGAAGCCCGTCGCGCCGTAAGAAAGGCCGGGCTGCCGATCCTGCCCGGCACGGAAGGCCCGATTCATTCGGTTGACGAGGCTCGCCGGGCTGCCGAAGAGATAGGCTACCCCGTGATCATCAAAGCCGCAGCGGGCGGGGGCGGCCGCGGGATGCGCGTCGTCGAGAGCCCGAAGCGGCTCGACGAATTGTTTCATCAGGCCCAACACGAGGCGGCGGTTAGCTTTCACTCTTCCGATGTTTATCTCGAGAAATTCGTGCAGCGGCCGCGTCACATCGAGTTCCAGGTGTTGGGTGACCGCCACGGCAAGGTGGTCGCTTTAGGCGACAGAGAATGCTCCATTCAGCGGCGGCATCAGAAACTGCTCGAAGAAGCGCCCTCGCCAAAGCTCGATCCGGCGACGCGAGAAGAACTCGGCGAGAAAATCGGTTCGGCACTTGCGGATATCGGTTATTCAAATGCCGGGACCGTCGAGTTTCTGATGGACGAGAACGGTGAGCTGTATTTCATCGAGATGAATGCCCGGATTCAGGTCGAGCATCCAGTCACCGAGGCGATTACGGGCGTCGATCTGGTCAAAAGCCAAATCTTGCTGGCCGACGGAGAACATCTTTCCGCGCTGGTGCCGGAAAAGATCGAATTCCGGGGCCATGCCATCGAGTGCCGCATTAACGCCGAAGACCCGGAAACGTTCGCACCCTCCGCGGGGCGCATCACAAGCTTTATTACGCCTGGAGGGATTGGTGTTCGCGTGGATACCGCGGCCTACAGCGGTTGGTTCGTGCCGCCCCATTACGACTCTTTGATCGCAAAACTAATCGTCCACGGGCGCGACAGAACCGAGGCGGTTACTCGAATGCAACGGGCGCTCGATCTGTTCGTGGTGGAGGGCATTCACACGTCGATTCCGCTTCATCAGCGCATCATGGCCGACCCTGAATTTTCGATGGGCAACTTCGACACTCACTTCATCGAACGCCTGATCGGCTAGCTTCCGAAGCGCCGCGGTACTCACCGATGCCGGGACTTATTGTTAGGTTCGCGAAGTGGCGCACGCCGCAGGGCGTGCCGTGTCGGGTGTTCGACCCGACATATCTTCACGCTCCGAGGGATCGTTGGCCGGACCCACGCTGCGCTGACGGCCCCCACCGGGTCACCCGCCCGCTGTGCATCCTAGCGGTCCTCTCGATCGCGATTCCGGCATTCGCTGCCGATTGGCCTCAGTTTCTCGGACCCAATCGCGACGGCGTCTACACGGGCGACGACCTTGCCGACACCTGGCCGGCCGCAGGGCCGCCACAAATTTGGGAAAGGCCGGTTGGCGAAGGGTTTAGCAACCCCGTAGTCGCAAACGGACGCCTCATTCTCTTCCACCGCGAAGGAGACCAAGACGTCGTAGAAGCGCTCGACGCCGACACAGGCAAGGAAATCTGGTCATTCTCCTACCCGGCGGATTACCGAGACAACTTCGGTTTCAGCGAAGGCCCGCGCGCGAGCCCGGTCGTTGTCGCGGGGCAGGTCTACACCTTCGGTGCACAGGGCATGCTGCATTGCCTGCAGTTTGTCTCGGGCCGTAAGATCTGGAGCCTCGATACGCACCGCGAGTTCGGCGTGCGCCAGGGTTTCTTCGGCGCGTCGGGAACGCCGCTCGTCGAAGGGCCGCGTATTTTCTTGAACGTCGGGGGCAGCGACGGCTCCGGCCTTATCGCTCTGGACAAAGACACGGGCCGCCTGCTTTGGAAAACCGGCTCCGATGAAGCCTCGTACGCGTCGCCGGTAACGGCTCAACTGGGGGGCCAACAGGCGATTCTCTTCTTCACGGGAACCGGATTGGTCGCAGCCCGGCCGAGGACCGGCGAGATCCTACTCCAACACCGCTGGCGGGCGCGCAGTCGAAACTCGGTGAACGCGGCGACGCCTATTGTTGTTGACGATGCCGTATTCCTATCGACGAGCTACGGCACCGGCGCGACGGTCGTGCGACTGGAAGCCGACGGGGTACGGACTCTCTGGGCGTCGGACGGGGTTCTGACGAACCACTACGCGACGAGCGTTCAGAAGGACGGCGTGCTCTACGGCTTTCACGGAAGGCAAGAGCACAAGCCGAGTTTTCGCGCGGCCGACTGGAAAACCGGCAAAGTGCGCTGGAGCGAAGACCGCTTCGGCGGCGGGTCTGTCATGATCGCGGGCGACCGTTTATTGATCCAGCGAGAGAGCGGCGAACTCGTCATAGCGTCCGCAACGCCCGAGCGCTTCGAGGTGATCTCGCGAGCGCAGATTCTGCAAGGAACCGTTCGGGCATTCGCGGCCCTCGCGGATGGTTTGTATTACGTTCGCAACGGCGATACGCTGGTCTGCGTGAACCTGAAGCCGTGAGCACCGGCTGGGCCGGCCCCCGTGGGCATTTCGACGGCGTTGCCGCCCGCCAGGCTCAGTGCTTGTCAATATCCAAGCGGAGGATATTGCCTTCGTCCGTCGAGGCCAAGATGGATTGGGGTGCGTACTTCCCGGCAAGCATCCGGGTGCCCGCGACGATGCCGCCCCCGACGATCATGAGAAACGCCAGAAGGCCGCAGAAGATGAGGATGTCGGTGATCAGAGTCGCCAGGTTTTCACTGCGAGTCGCTTCCCGATAGTGAGGAGTGATTTCGGCGGCATAGCGAACCCGCGCCAAAAGACGCTGGGCCTCGTCGGCGGAGGACGGGTTCGGGACGACTGCCACCAACGGTCCGGAGCGTTTGGCCACCACGGCGTCCAACTCGTTGAAGGCGTCAAATTGGTCTCGGGCTATTTGTGGCGTGGGGTAGCTGAAGAGCAAGAGTTCGTGCTCGCCGTTTGGTGTGGCGTATCGCCCGTAGTGAGCCTCTGTTCCGAAATGAAAAGCGGCCACCGACGGTGGAATGTTCGGTGCGACCCGGTCAAGTCCGGCCGGCCCAAGTACGTGACGAGCCGAATGAGGCACTATTTGATCGGTCGGGAAATACGCCAGCAGGGGCGGCAGCGCCGTCATTTGAACCCGCGGCAGGAAGGCCAGCATCAGCTCGACGTGCTCGTCGATCGGCTCGGCTCCACGCATTTCAAGCACGTAGTTCCCGAAACGGATCAGCGTTCGGTCGCGGTTCCGAATGCCGCCCTGGCCATAGGGTTGTTCAACGCCTTCCGAGGGGTGGAGCCACAAATAAACGGCAAAGGCTCCCGTCGGGTCCTGGAAGCGCCACGCAGTGATGTCGACAGATTGACCGGCCTGGGTGGCGTAATGGGCTGTCTCGCCCTCTTCGAAACCGAACTCTAAGTAAAGATCTCTTTCGGCAGGCGTATAAGGTTCGACACTCTTACGCTCGAACTCGCCCAGCGCCTCGGGCAACAGCGCCGCCCCGGCGAGTAACGGGAAGAGTAACAACAGCGAAATAACTCTCGTCATGCTGGTTCCGGCGCGGGCAGTGGGGCAGGTCTCCCGGCCTGCCATCCTGTTGTCGACCAACGACTCTATCCAACCTTCAAGCGGCCCGCCCGCAGCACTTCTTATACTTCTTGCCGCTCCCACAGGGGCAAGGCTGATTTCGCCCGACTTTTTGACCGCGCACAACCTGTTTCACCGAAGGCCGCGCATCTCCCGCCCCGGCCATCTGAACATGCTGCATCTCGCGTTCCTTCTTGCGCAAGATGTCGCGCGAGACGTCTTCCAGGCTCGCGCCCGATGCCGTCGTCACCGGCTCGGAGCGTGCCCGTACAGGTCGCGGTCCTAGGGTTTCCGCGTCCTCGTCGATCATCGCCGCCGAAGACGGCTCAGCCAATTGCAAGTTGAAAAGGAATCGAAGCACTTCCTCTTCATATCGCCCCATCAGGTCCTGGAACAATTGGAAGGACTCTTTCTTGTACTCGACCAAAGGATCCCGCTGCCCGTACCCGCGCAGGCTGATGCCTTCCTTGAGGTGATCCATCGAGAGCAGGTGATCTTTCCACTGCCCATCAAGCAACTGCAGTAAGATCATCCGCTCTGTGTAACGTAGCCGCTCGGCGCCGATCGCCTGCTCCTTGCGCTCGTAGACGTCGCGCAAATGCTCGAAGATCACGTTCGTGATGCCGTCTTTGCCCAGCCCCTCGATGTCGAGGTCATCAATCTTTTCTCCGTACTGCGCCGCGATGTCGGTTCCCAACCCGGCGAGGTCCCACGTATCCGGGTGCGCCTTCCCCGGACAACGCGTGTTGACGGCATCCTCGACCATGTCTTCGGCCAGCCCGACGATGTATTCCTTTTGGTCATTGCCTTCAAGCAGCTTGCGGCGCATCTCGTAGACGGCCTCACGCTGCTTGTTCATGACGTCGTCGTATTCGAGTAAGTGTTTGCGGGCCGCGAAGTTTTGAGCTTCGACGTTTTTCTGCGCCGCTTCAATGCGCTTGGTGATCAATCCGGACTCGATCGGAACGTCCTCTTCCATGCCCAGCTTGAGCATCAGGTTCTGCATCTTCTCGCCGCCGAAGATACGCATCAAATCGTCTTGCAGCGAGAGATAAAAACGCGAGCTGCCGGGGTCGCCCTGGCGACCGGCGCGGCCGCGCAGCTGATTGTCGATGCGGCGTGATTCGTGACGCTCGGTGCCGACAATGTGCAGTCCGCCGGCAGCCACCACCTCGTCATGTTCGGCGTCGGTTTCGGCTTTCCAAGTCTTGACTTCCTCCGCCCATTCCTCCGGCGGCAGATCATCCGGGTCTTTGCCCTTTTTAAGGAGCGACTGTCGCGCTCGGAACTCGGGATTGCCGCCCAGCAGGATGTCCGTCCCGCGGCCCGCCATGTTCGTCGAGACGGTGATCGCCCCCTTACTTCCCGCTTGCGCGACGATCAAGGCTTCGCGCTCGTGCTGCTTGGCGTTCAAGACTTCGTGCTTGACACCCATTTTCTTGAGAATCTTCGAGAGCTTCTCGGATTTTTCGATGGATATCGTCCCGACCAGCACCGGCTGTCCGGCTTCGTGACATTCCTTGATCTCCACCGCCGCGTTGCGGAACTTCTCTTCCTCGGTGCGATAGACGACGTCGGGGTATTCAAGCCGAATCAACTCTCTGTTGGTCGGAATGACGATGACTTCGAGTTTGTAGATCTTGCCGAACTCCGCCGCCTCGGTGTCGGCCGTGCCGGTCATCCCCGACAGCTTCTTGTACATCCGGAAGTAGTTCTGGAAAGTGACCGTTGCGAGCGTTTGGTTTTCCTTCTGAATCTTAACCCGCTCTTTGGCTTCGACCGCTTGGTGGAGCCCGTCGCTCCAGCGCCGGCCCGGCATGAGACGGCCGGTGAATTCATCGACGATGATGACCTGGCCTTCTTTGACGACATAGTCCTTGTCGCGCTGGAACAGCGAGTGGGCTTTGAGGGCCTGCTCGACGCAATGCTTGACTTCGTAATTGACGAGGTCGTTGATGTTGCCGATACCGAGAGCCTTTTCGACCTTCTCTTCGCCGACCTCGGTAAGAAATGCGGTGCGGTGCTTCTCTTCGAGAATGTAGTCGCCAGTGTAGCTGCGGTCGCGCGGCTCATCGCCTTCGATTACCTCGCCCTGCTCGAGTTTCGGGATGACGCGATTGACCTTGTAATACTTGTCGGTCGATTCCTCGCTGGGCCCGGAAATGATCAGCGGCGTGCGCGCTTCGTCTACGAGAATCGAATCGACCTCGTCCACGATCGTGTAGTTGTGAGGACGCTGGACGCAACCTGCGTTCTCAAACTTCATGTTGTCGCGCAGATAGTCGAAGCCGAATTCGTTGTTCGTGCCGTAAGTGATGTCCGCGGCGTAGGCTTGTCGGTGTTCCTTGTCGGTCAGCCCGTGGACAATTACGCCGACGGAAAGGCCCAAGAACTTATAGAGCTTGCCCATCCACTCCGAGTCGCGGCGCGCTAGGTAGTCGTTCACTGTGACGACGTGAACACCCTTATCTTCCAAGGCGTTGAGGTAGGCGGGCAGGGTGGCGACGAGCGTCTTGCCTTCACCCGTTTTCATCTCAGCGATTTGGCCGCGGTGCAGAACGATCCCGCCGATCAACTGGACGTCGTAGTGGCGCATGCCCAGCACTCGGCCGCTTACTTCGCGGCAAACCGCGAAGGCTTCCGGCAGCAAATCGTCGAGAGTTTCTCCCTTTTCGAGTCGCTGTTTGAATTCGCCGGTCTTCGCCTGGAGTTTTTCGTCCGAAACCTGCCGAAGCCCGGCCTCGAACTCATTGATCGACGCCACAAGCGGCTGCATCCGCTTGACTTCACGCGCGTGCTTGGTCCCAAAGACCTTCGCGAAAAGGTTGTCGATCATGGCGTTAGGGGGCGGGAAGGAACGCTAACCCTATTGTAACTCGAAGAGTAAGACGCCCCTTCGGTGCGGCTGGTTGCCGTACGCGAGCGGCAAGCGCGTTACTTGCCGGCCTTCAGCCGTTCCGCGTGGACCCTCGCAACATCGCCCATGTAATGTTCGAAGCGAAAGTCGCGAGCGGCTTTGGTGATGTGAGTCTTGGCGGAGTCTGGATTGGCCAGCGCCTCGTGGTAGAGGCCGATGTAGAGATGGGCGTAGAAAAGCGCCGCATCTCGCCGTGACGGCGACCCCCCGGTGCGCCCAGCGGCGGCCAAGACGTCGTCAACGTCGGCTTCGCCGCGCACCAGCTCGTAGATCGTCATCATCGGCACGCGTGCATCGGGCCCGACGGGCAATAGCGCTTCCCGCGCTGCGTCGACGCCGGCCTGAGCGGCTTTGCATAAGAAATGCCAAAAAGCGTTCTCGACATCGTCGGGATTCACGGTGCGGTGTCTCTCGAATTGTCCGATGCATTCTCTAAATCGTCCCGCATAGTAGTAGGAAATGCCGCGTTGCCAGTGATGCGGATCGCTGCGTGGGTCGAGTTCGACGGCCTTGTCGAAGTCGCTGATGGATTCGTCAATCCGCCCCATCTTGAAATACAACGCCCCGCGCCGGTTGTGGAGTTCGCTCATTCGCGGCAAAGCTCCTAGGGCGTGCGTGTAGTCGATAAGAGCGTCGTCCCAACGCCCGGCGCTCTCATAGATCGCGGCGCGCGCGAGCCGAGCGCGAGACCTTTCCGAGTCATCCGCGCCGCCGGCCGCTTCAACTGCCTGATTGGCGAGAGCGACAGCCTCGTCGAGCCGGCCCATCTGATGAGCCTCGCGAGCACGCCCCATCAGCGCGCCTACGTCTTCGGTAGATTGAGCCGCCAGGACGAGCGACAGCAACAGGTTCCCGGCGACGGCGCCCCACACGGTCCGCCCTACTCTATCTCGCACTGCCACAATCGAAAAGTACTCCTCGCGCGCGCGCCCACGCCCGCCCGCGCCGGCCCGGGCATGAATCTCACCCATTGTTGCACGCTGCCGGGAAAGGGCCCCCAATGGGATATCATGACGATAGTAGTTGTCTTGTCGCGGCGGCGAAGAGGTTTCAGTTACGTTTCTCGGTCCGTTTGACGCAGTCTTGCACCCGATGCTTTCCGACAATTGGGAAACGGATTCCGCGAGCCGCGGTCACAGGGGCGGTATAGGCGCGCCCCGAGCGAGGTTGTTCAGCGTACGCACCTTCGCTGCCGCGCTTTTGCTGCTCGCCATTCCGACCTTAGCCGGCGAGGAGAGCCCCGCCGACTCCGCCCCTGAACCGACCGCGGCGCCGACGCAACCGCCGCCCGATTCGACAACCGTCGTTTCCCGCGCTGTAGCCCCTGAACCGGAAGCCACGTTGACAAACGCTGCAGCGAGCGCGGAAGCTGCCGCCGAACCCGCCGCCAACGCCGAGCGCACCGCCCTCAACCTACTCGGTGAAGTCGATTCCTCGTCCGGTGAGAGCCGTAGAAACGAGAATGTCGATATCACCCTGATCGACAACAATGTTCTCAAAGAGCTCAACAGGCGCTTGGGAACGACCGCCACCTTGGTGCGAACGTTCGACGTCGAAAAAGGTTATTTCGGCAGCGAGTTCGGCGCCGCGCCGAGCGCTCCGATCCACTTGCAGCCGACAAGAGCATCGGGCGTTCACGGCAGTTTCTACGAATCGCACGGCAACAGCATTTTTTCGGCCCGCTCTTTCTTTCAAGTAGGCGGTGTGAAGCCCGCGCGGTCGAACGATTACGGCTTTAAGGTTGGACTGCCGTTGTGGAACGGCGCGAACTTCTCGATGGAAGCGAGCCAAAAGCGCAACCGCGGCAACGTCAACGGCAACGTCTTGGTTCCGACGCCGGAGGAGCGCATCCCGTTGGCAACCGACCCCGACCGGCGCGCTTTCGTAAGCCGCATTCTCGATTCATTTCCCGACGAAGCGCCCAACCGAACCGACATCAATCCCCGGGCGCTCAACACCAACGCGCCCCAGAGTATCAACAACGATACGATCGGCACGCGTCTCGACCAAGAGCTCGGTGACTGGGACCGCTTGTTCCTTCACCACCGCTTCAAAGCCCAGAAGGTCGATGCGTTCCAGCTCGTCAAGGGCCAAAACCCCAATACGACGACTCGCTCGCACGAAGCGCGCCTGACGTGGAACCGCATTTGGTCGGCGACGACTACGTCCGATGTCTCGGTGGGCTACAACCGCGTCACATCCATGCTGACCGAAGATGAATCCGCGATCGGTCCGCTGATCTACATGGGACGGCAACTGCAAACGCTGGGAGGCACGCCGAGCTTGCCTTTCGATCGGGCCTATAACCGCTTTCGCTATGAGGGTCTGGTACGGCAGGTCAGGGGCCGTCACCTTCTGACGCTTGGGGCGGCGGCGGTACGCGGCCAAGTCAATGGAATCGAGGGTTCCGGACACGTCGGGATGTGGTGGTTCCGGAGTGATTTCGAGGATGAGTTCGGCAACATCCGTGACACGATCACGAATGTGCGCTTGGGTACGCCCGGCGGATACATCCTCGGCATCGGCAATACCCACCGCGGCTTTCGCGACTGGCGAATGCTCTATTACGTCGGGGACCAGTGGAACGTCAACGCCAAGCTGAGCCTGAACTTCGGATTACGCTACGAGCCGGTCACGCGCCCCGTCGAAGTCGACGGCCTTTCGAGCGTTCCCTATGACTGCGACTGCAACAACTACGGTCCGAGCTTCGGGTTCGCTTACCGGCTTCCCGAAGGTTGGGGCGTGCTGCGAGGCGCTTACGGTTTGCATTACGGAGAGGTCTCGCACGCAACCTACACCAATGCGCGCTTCAACCCGCCCGGCAACATTACCGTGCGACTCACGGCTCCCAATGTTCTCGATCCGCTGGCGGGGGTAAGCGTCGACCCGAACGCCCAGAGCAGCCTCTATGACCTTTCCCCCGATCTGGCGTCCCCCTACGCCCACCAATACAACTTCAGTTGGGAGCTGACGCCGGCGAAGGATTGGACGCTGCGGTTGGGTTACCTGGGAAGTCGCGCTCATCGTCTGCTCGCGGTCTGGTCCTTCAATCGTGCTCGCGTGATCGATGGGTTGCCCTTGATGACGGAGAACGTCAACGAACGGCGGCCCGATCAGCGCTACTTCGACATTCGCCGCATCTTGAACGGCTCGCGCGGTTACTACGACGCCGCCAAATTCAGCTTGATGGCGCGGCGTTGGCACGGCCTTTCGATGGACGCTTCCTATTGGTTCAGCAAGGCCATCGACTTAGGGGGTACCTACTCCAGTACGGCGGACCGCCGCGACGGGTACATGGGGCGCAGCCAAACGGAATCGGACGTCCACGGGGACGTCAAAGCGCTGAGCGTTTTCGACCAGCCTCACGCCGCTTTGTGGCGCTTAAGCTATGAGACGCCGCGGCTGCGGGGAATGCATCGCCTGCCCCGGTCGCTGCTCGGCCGCTGGACGATGGCGTCAGTGCTGTTGCTGAAGGCCGGCACGCCGTTCGGCGTGACGGCGGGTTCGGACGGCCCCGGTACGGGTAATGTGGATGGCGTCAGCGGCGACCGCCCGCACATTCTCGACCCCTCCATTCTCGGCAACAGCGTGGATCACCCCGACACGGCGGCCCGACAGTTGCCGGCCTCGGCTTTCGCGTTCATCCGCCCCGAAGACCGCGCCGGCACGCTCGGCCGCAATACCTTCCGCAAAGACGGCATTCGCAATGTCAACTTTTCGCTCTCGCGCAGTTGGAAAGTCGGCAGCGAGAAAGCGCTGCAATTCCGCGCCGAGTCGATCAACCTCTTCAACACCGCCCAGTTCGCCGAACCGGGCATGGATTTAAGCGGCGGCAATTTCGGGCAAATCACCAACACCCTCAACGACGGCCGCACGTTTCGCTTCCTGCTACGATTTGCGTTCTGAGCGGTGAATCGGGTGTAGCCCCCGGCGTGGCGCACGCTTTCAGCGTGCCGTGTCGCCACTCATGGCGACATCGCTGCTTCAAAAATCACGGCTTGAGACGAATTTTCATCGCGGTATTTTGAATCCGTGACTCAAAGAAGCAGACTTTTCCGCGATCAAACTACCGGAGAAACTTTCACATTGATGTCGTGGTTCTACTCAGCCCGAGTCTCGCGCCCGCCCCCCTAACCAAGTAAACTACACCTTTGTGATCGGCGAATCTTTCTCCCATTACAAAATCCTCGCCAAGCTCGGCGAGGGCGGGATGGGTGTGGTCTACAAAGCCGAGGACACCCGGCTCGACCGCCACGTCGCGCTCAAATTCCTCGCCCAAGAACTCACCCGCGACGAGGAAAGCCGTAAGCGGTTTCTGCGCGAAGCCAAGGCCGCCGCCGGCATCAATCACCCCAACGTTTGCGTCGTCCACGAAATCGGCGACCTCGACGGGCGTGATTTCCTCGCGCTCGAATACATCGACGGCGAAACGCTCGACGCGCGTATCGAACCGGGTCCGCTCAAGGTCGAGGACGCTCTCGGGATCGCCCGCCAAGTCGCCGACGGTCTCGTCGCCGCCCACGAGAAGAACGTCGTTCATCGCGACATCAAGCCCGGCAACCTGATGATCACCCCCGACGGCCGGGTGAAGATCCTCGATTTCGGCTTGGCCTTGCTGACCGAGAAATCGAAGCTCACGCAACTCGACACCACCGTCGGCACGGCCGCCTACATGAGCCCCGAGCAAATGCAGGCTCTCGATGTCGACCACCGAACCGACGTCTGGGCCCTCGGTTGCGTGCTCTATGAAATGGTCGCCGGTCGGCGCGCATTTCGAGGCGAATACGCCCAGGCGATGGCCTATGAGATTGTCCACGAGGAACCTGAGCCGCTCACCGGCCTGCGCACCGGCGTGCCGATGGATCTCGAGTTCATCGTCAACAAGTGCTTGGAAAAGGACCCGGGCAAGCGCTATGGGCGAGTCGCCGACCTGGGCGTCGACTTGGGCAACTTGGCGGAAAAGATCAAGTCCGGGCGATCGAGAGTGTCGCGTAGCGTGGCCGCCGTCCCCGCTGCGACCGATGTCCGCTCGGCTGGTTCGAGGGAACTTGCTCCTGTCGACAACCCCCTCGCCAAGTACCACGTCATCGAAGACCTCGATTCGGTCGGCGACAGCGTCGTCTTCCGCGCCGAAGACGTGCAGCTGAAGCGGTCGGTCACGATCAACGTCGTGCCGGAGTCGGCCGCGCGGGAAGCCGAGCGGCGTCGGTGGAGATACCGCGCTTTCGTGGTTGCTTTGGTGATGCTGATTGCGGCGCTGATCGGGTTGAGGGTGCGGGAACCGGCTTCCGAACAGCAACCGCGCCCCTTACGCCAATTTGCGTTGACGCCTTCGGTCGGAGTGCAAACCCTCGCAGTGAAACGCAATGTGGCCATTTCGCCAAATGGTCGCCATATTGCCTTTGTCGCGCCGGATTCGGGCGGGCTTTGGGTGTGGGACCTCGATCAACGCAAGCCGCGAGCCATTGAAGGTACAAAAGGCGCGGGTAATCCTTTTTGGTCGCCGAGAAGCGACTTCATAGGGTTCGCTGCCGATGGAGAACTGAGAAAGGTAGCGGTCACTGGCGGTCCCTCGATTCCGTTGTGCGGCATTAAGGACGGAACTAACAATGGCTCCGCGTGGAGCCCCGACGGGGAAGTGATTGTCTTCAGTGCGCATATAGACAAGGGAGTGTTTGGCCTCTATGAGGTTCCGGCTCAGGGTGGGGCCCCCAAGCTGTTGCTAAGGCCGGAGGGTTTCGAGGATGAGCTGGGCAAGGGCGTTAGTCTTAGCCGCCCACATTTCCTGCCCGCGCCGGCAGGGCGCCGAGTCGTGGTTTTCGCGGCCGGTCCCCTGAGCGTGCATTCCTTAGTCGTGCAGGATCTGGAAACCGGGCGTCGAGAAATTCTCGGCAAGGGCACGAACCCGTCCTATTCGGCCGGCGGTCACCTCGTTTATCAGGCTTCCCTGTTGACCGAATATGACCTCTGGGCAATGCCTTTTTCCCTCGATACCCTGCGCGCCGAGGGTGAGGCGTTTCCGATTTCCGAGGACGCCTTCCAAGCAACGGTAGCCGACGATGAGACCCTGGTCTACCTCGACACTCCCCCAACGGACAGAGGACGATTGGTATGGGTTGATCGAAGCGGTCGCAAGTTGCGAGAAGTAGACCTCGCGGGGCAGCTTGCCTCCCCTGCGCTTTCCCCGGACGGCCGTCGCGTCGCCCTGTCGCTGACCGAGGGAGGGAACCAGGATATTTGGGTCTTTGACATGGTCCGCGGCGTCAAGACGCGCTTGACGAACGCGGCATCGGCCGAGTGGCGACCGGTGTGGTCGCCCAACGGGGAACAAATCGCCTTCCTCACGTTCCGGTCGGGCAGTGGGGACATTTATCTTCGTCGATCCGACGGCGCCGGTGAGGCGACGCCGCTGTTGGCGACGCCCGATTTCGACATTCTGTCGGATTGGTCGAGGGACGGGAGGTATTTGCTTTTTCACGTTGATGGGGTGTACGACATCGGATGGGTTGAGCTCGAAGAAGAAGGGAGCAGCCGGCAACCCCATCGGACCATCAAAACTCCGGCCGCCGAATCCGTGCCGAAACTTTCCCCAAACGGCCGCTTCGTTGCCTACAGCTCGGCTGAGTCGGGCCGCATTGAGCTATACGTGCGCCCGTTTCCCGAAGGCGAGGGCCGGGTGACGGTCTCGACGAACGGCGGCACGAGAATGCGCTGGAGTCGCGACGGCAAGGAGCTTTTCTACGTCGAGGGAGAAACCTTGATCGCGGTCGAGGTTTCGACCGAGGGGGAATTTTCGATCGGGAAGACGACGCGCTTGTTCGATCATCCCGGCCTGCGCCCGGGCTTCAATTACGCGCCTTACGATGTCTCGGCGGACGGCGAACGTTTCATCCTCGTCGAGCCGATTACCGAAACCGGCGAGACCCCCAAGCCGACCATCCGCGTGGTTGAGAACTGGGCCGAGGAATTTCGCGACCGCTCCCCACAAGGGGAATGAACGGTTCCAGCCCGAAGGCAGGGCCGCCCCGACCTTAAGCCGGAGGTCGATCCTCTTACGGTGAAGAAAAGGGGGCGCGCGACAACTCTAGCTCAGCGCATGGGATATTTGCGTCAAGGTGGGACGAACCGGGTTTGTGAACCATGCCAATGAAAGTAAGAGAAGTGATTCGATTGCTTGAAACGCATGGTTGGCGGGAGCCGATCGCGAGGAGAAGCCGATACGCGGCGGAACGCCAAGCCCAAGCCGGCACCTCGCCGCCGACTCCTCAACGCACTCCGCTATGGTGGAGACGTCAGAGGTGAGCTTAGGTTATTAGGACGGGAGGTTCGACCTTGAGATTTGGCCCTAGTCTCGGTCTGGTGCTGCTCATATTCGGTCAACCGGCAGAAGTCGCCGCGCAAGGTGCCGGTGCCGATTGGCCGACGTACGGCGGGGACTACAGCGCGTGGCGCCACAGCCACTTGAACAAAATCACCGCCGACAACGTCAAGAAGCTGGTTTCCGTATGGGCTTTTCAGACCGGCGACTATGAGACCGGTTTACAGTCAACCCCTATCGTTGTCGACGGCGTGATCTACCTCTCTACAGGTACCAATCTTGTTTACGCGCTCGACGGGGCAACCGGGGAGATCATCTGGAAGTACGAATACGACTCAAAGCACCCCATCGACGCGGCCTACTTTAAGCAGAATCGTGGTGTCGTTATCGGTCACGGGTTGGTCTTTCTCGGCACGGTGGACAACCACGTGCTGGCGATAGATCAGAAAACGGGCCGGGAGGTTTGGCGAACCCGAGTCCAAGACCCAGCTCAATGCGGCTGCGGTATCAGTGCGGCCCCACTGTTGGTGAAGGATCTCGTCGTGGTCGGCGGCACCGGGGGCGACTTCGCCCATCGCGGCAGCTTGACGGCGTTCCACGCCAAGACCGGACGCTTCGCTTGGCGCTTCTACATTACGCCTGCTCCTGGTGAGCCCGGCAACGAAACCTGGGCCGGGGATTCCTGGAGATTCGGCGGCGGCGCTCCCTGGATGACCGGTTCCTACGATCCCGAGCTGGACCTGATCTATTGGGGCACAGGGAACGCGGCCCCCGATCTCGATGGCGCGGCGCGGGAGGGCGACAACCTCTACACAGCGAGCGTCGTCGCGCTCGACGCCGACACCGGCAAACTGCGTTGGCATTATCAGGAAGTCCCGCACGATATGTGGGACTACGACTCGGCCTACGAGTGCATCCTGGCCGACTTGCCCGTGCGCGGGAAAATGCGCAAGCTGCTCATCCACCCCACCAAAACCGGCTATGTCTGGATGCTCGACCGCACAAATGGCGAATTCATCGGCGTTTGGCGCATGGTCGAGGACATCACCTGGGTGAGCGGTATCACCGAGGACGGCAAACTTGTCGGCCGCAAGGAGCCCATCCGCGGCGCAGAAACCAATGTCTGCCCCAGCATCAGCGGCGCGAAGAGCTGGAACCAAGCCGCCTTTTCTCCCAAGACGGGCCTGGTCTATATGCCGCTGATTCGGTTTTGCAGCAACATGTACGTGCGACCGCAGCCGCCCCGCGAAGGCAAGCCCTATTCGGGAGGGTTCTGGTACTTGGTTCGCGCTCCGGCGGGAGCAGAGTATCCTTCGGGTATCGCCGCCTTCGACGCGGTGAGCGGCGAGAAGAAGTGGGAGTACCCCTACAAATACGTCATCCTGTCATCGGTGTTGTCGACAGCGGGCGGGCTGGTCTTCGCCGGCGACGGCGAGGGCGAGTTCTTTGCGCTCGACGCCGAAACCGGCGAAAAGCTGTGGGCTTTTCGAACAGGTTCGGGACATCGAGGGTCCTCGGTTTCCTATGAAATCGACGGGCGGCAATACGTCGCCACCCCCAGCGGCTGGGGATCGATGGGCGGAGGCTCCCGCTCCTTCTTCCCTGAGCTGGCCCGAACCGGCGGTGCCCTATTCGTGTTCGCGTTGCCGGAGCACAGCGAGGCGGAGGCCGAGCGGCAATGAATCTCACGCAAATTTCGCCCGCCCAAACGCGCGCCACGGACCCACTCGTCGCCGGCTCTCGAGTCCGTCGGGTCGCGCCGTCGCTGTGGGCGATTCTACTAGCACTAGGGGCTCATACCCTCGTCCCGGCCCAAGGCATTTGGTCGGCGGGCGCGCGCGTCTACGCGAAGAACTGCGCTAACGTCTACTGCCACGGCGATCGGGGCTCCGCCGGTGCCGCACCCGCCGTGGCCGGAAAGGCGCTTTCGTTCGAACAGGTGAACAGGATTGTCCGCGACGGCATTCCCGACACCGCCATGGCCGGCTGGAAGAACACGTTGTCGGCGGCGGACCTGGCGTCGGTGATCGAATATGTCTTCGCTCTGCAAAAGAGCAAGGCTGCAAAGCGCGCTGAGTTGGACGCCAACCGGCCGTGGCTCGATCACCCTGGCCGACGACTCTTTTTTGACCCGAATCGAATCACGCCCTGCGGCTCCTGCCATGACTTCGACGGGCTCGGTTTGGCCGTCGCTTTGCCGTTCGAGGCACCGCCGCCCGCAAGCCCGACCCGGCTACGCGCGCTCACGTCAGACCGGGTCCGAATCGTCCGACCCGCCGGCGTGGAGCCGTTCATCGCTGTCCCTGCGACATCTAGAGCCGGCGTCCCGCGCTGGCATGAGCTCGCCGAAGAGCTCCCAGTGCTACGAACCTTCCGCCAAGCTCCCCTGGACGCCGGACCCGCAAACTCGTGGTCCCACGCCGGGGTGATCCGCACGTACACCGACGCGGAGTTGGAGGAGGTAATCGAGTTTCTCCGCGAAGCTGCCGCGGAGTAGTCGGCATTTCCCACCAAGTGGCGAGGCAAAGCAAGGCTAGTGGCGCCACCGGCCGCGGCGGATCGATCAGGGGAGAAGCTTGGTTTGAACGCTATACTCACGAAAGCAGGCCTGCAATGAGTCTGAAACGCTACGCACTGGTCATCGAAACGACCGGAACCGGGTACTCCGCCTATTCACCCGACGTGCCGGGGTGTGCTGCTGTTGGCGACACCGAGGAAGAAGCCCGGCGCAATTTCCAAGATGCTTTAGCCGCCCATTTCCAGGCGATGCGCGAACTGGGTGAGCCGATTTCCGAGCCAAGTTCATCGGTCGACTACGTTGAAGTGGCGGCGTAATCCCCGCGCACCGATCACTTACCCTCGAAAAGACTGAAGTGTCGTTTCCCGCGTCGGCACACCCCCGGATAGACCTAGTTCTTGTGGGGATCGCGGCACCCGCTCAATTCCATGCGCCCCGATCGACATCCGTATCTCAAGCCTATCGCACGTGATCCCGCAAGCTCCCGCTCCGCGTCGTGTCCGAGCGTCCGGCTGCATTCCGAGGCCCTGCGTCCGGCTACACTGAGGTCGTGTCATGAAGGCCTTGATTCTCGTCGATTTGCAGAACGATTTCATGCCGGGCGGGGCTTTGGCTGTCCCCGGCGGCGACGAGGTTGTGTTTCTTGCGAATCAGTTGAGTGAGGCGTTTTCGGTGTCCGACTTGGTCGTCGCGACTCAGGATTGGCACCCGGCCGACCACGGCAGCTTTGCCTCACAACACCCGGGCACGCGACCCGGCGATGTGATCGAGCTCGACGGCTTGCGGCAGGAACTATGGCCTGACCACTGCGTCGAGGGCGCCCCCGGCGCGGAGTTTCACGCCGGACTCGAACAAACCAATATCGCGCGCGTCTTCCGCAAAGGCTCCGACCCGTCCATCGACAGCTACAGCACTTTCTTTGACAATGCCCGTCGTAAATCCACCGGTCTCGGGGACTTCCTTAAAGAAAGCAACGTCGACGAGGTCCACATCATGGGACTGGCGACCGACTATTGCGTGAAGTTCAGCGCCCTCGACGCGCTGTCACTCGGTTTCAAGACCCACGTCATCAAGGACGGCGGCCGCGGCATTGACCTGCAACCCGGCGACGTTGACCGTGCGGTCGAGGCCATGGCTGCGGCAGGGGCTGAGATAGTTTCGAGCGAAGAAGTTCTCGCCGGTCTCCATGCCCGAGGAGCCGCGGCCTCGTGAGTAATTCAGGTTCGGAGGACGGACGGCTCGGCACCGGTCGTTTCCTGACTTTGGAACGCCGCAACGGCTGGGAGTTCGTTGACCGCCCCGGTGTCGACGATGTAGCGGTGATCATTGCTGTCACCGACGACGATCAGGCCGTTTTCGTCGAGCAATATCGGGAGCCGGTCCGCGCCAAGATGATTGAATGGGCGGCGGGTTTAGTGGGCGACGAGGAGGGCGACGACGGCGAACCGCTACTTGAGGCCGCGAATCGCGAACTCGAGGAAGAGACCGGCTTTCGCGCCGCCAAGCTGACGGTGCTGGGCCGCGTACCTTCGTGCGGGGGACTGACGACCGAGGTCGTCACTTTTCTGCACGCCGAGGGCTTGCAACGAGTCGGCGAGGGCGGGGGAGTCGGCGGAGAAGAGATCAAGGTTCGGCTCGTGCCGCTCAGCGAAGTAAACTCCTGGCTGTGCCGACGCGCTCAAGAAGGTTTGTTGATCGACCCAAAAGTCTACGCCGGCCTCTACTGGCTCGAACACCCCGAAAGCGCCGGCGGGTAGCGACCGGCACCGCTGCGGGGGCACCCAGTCAGAGGACGAGGGCCGGCTGCCGGTCAGTCACTGGGTCGTTTCACGGCGACATCTGAGCTTCCGGCCCCCTTTTTCAGGGTTGTACTCCCATCTCTTGACGCGGCATCTTGGAGTCGTTCATCATTGTGAAGCTACGGAAGGAGCCACGCCGATGCCAAAAGCGATTAAGGTGAATATCAACGGGCGGGAGTACGAGCGCGAAGTCGAGCCGCGCACTCTCCTAGTCCATTTTCTTAGGGAAGAATTGGGATTGACCGGGACCCACATCGGTTGCGAAACAACGGTTTGCGGCGCCTGCACGGTGATGCTGGAAGGCCGCACGGTCAAGTCCTGCACGGTATTGGCCGTCCAAACCGACGGCAAGAGCGTCGAGACCATCGAGAGTCTCGCGTCCAACGGCGACCTGCACCCGATTCAAGAAGGATTCTGGAACGAGCACGGCCTGCAGTGTGGTTTCTGCACGCCCGGCATGATCATGTCGGTCAAGCAATTATTGGGCGACAACCCCAACCCGTCACGCGACGAAATCCGCCACGCCATTGAGGGCAATCTCTGCCGCTGCACCGGCTATCAGCACATTGTCAAATCCGTTGAATCGGCCGCCAAGGCCATGGCCGAAGGATAAGGGGGAAGAACCATGGCGACGACAACCACTCCAGCTACGAAAGGCTATGTGGGGCAGCGCGTTCGGCGCACCGAAGACCCCCGTTTGATTACCGGCACGGCGACCTACGTCGACGACATTACCCGTCCCGGCATGCTCTATGCCGCGGTCCTGCGCAGTCCCCATTCGGCCGCCAAGATCACAAGCATTTCGATCGAAAAGGCTGCGTCGCTGCCGGGCGTCTCGGCCGTCTATACCGGCGAAGACATCAAGGAAGTCGGTCCCGTTCCTTGCGCCGGCTCGATGCCGACCTTGCGCGTGCCGCATCATGCGATCCTGGCGCAAGACCGCGTGTATTACGTCGGCCACCCGGTTGCGGCGGTCGTGGCGAGCGACCGCTATGTCGCACAGGACGCCGTCGACCAAATCGAGGTCGAATACGAGCCGACCGACTCCGTGGCGGACCCCGAAAAGGCTCTCGAAGGCGGCGGCGTCAGAGTCCACCCGGAATATGACGACAACGTCGCTTTTACCTTCCACGCCGAAGGCGGCGATACCGACGCGGCTTTCGAAGCCGCCGATGTCGTCGTCAGCGAACGGGTCACGGTGCCGCGCCTGGCGCCCTCGCCGATAGAAACCCGCGGCGTCGTCGCCGAATACGACGAAGGGACGAAAGACCTGCTCGTTTATTCGTCGACGCAGATTCCTCACCTGCTCAAGACGCAGTTGGCAGTTCAATTGAACCTGCCCGAAAATCACGTCCGCGTGATCGCACCCGAAGTCGGTGGCGGGTTCGGCAGCAAATGTAACGTCTGGGCCGAGGAAGCGTTGGCTTGCTTTGCGGCCATGGACCTCAAGCAACCGATCAAGTGGATCGAGAATCGCCGCGAAAGCATCAGCGTCGTCGCCCACGGGCGAGGTCACATCGATCATCTCGAAATGGCCGCCGGCAGTGACGGCACGATTACCGCGGTGCGCTTCAAGATCTTGCAAGACATCGGCGCCCATCATCAGTTGCTGACCCCGATCATTCCGACGCTCGCCGTCATCATGATCCCCGGGCTTTATAAGATCAAGAGTTTCACCGCCGATCTCACCGGGGTTTTCACCAATCTGCCGCCCACCGATCTCTACCGCGGGGCGGGACGGCCCGAGGCGACCTACGTCCTCGAGCGCGTCGTTGACAAGCTGGCCGACAAGTTGGGCATGGATCCCGCCGAGCTGCGCTTGAAGAATTTCCCTTCCGCCGACGAATTCCCGTTCGAAACCGCGAGCGGCCTGAGCTACGACAGCGGCGACTACGCCAAGGCCTTCAACATCGCTCTGGAGAACATTGGCTACCAGGATTTCCTCGCGGAACAGCAGCAAGCCCGATCGGAAGGACGCCTGCTCGGGCTGGGTATCTCGACCTACGGCGAACTCTGCGCCTTCGGACCCTCCTCGGCGCTACCCGCCGGCGGTTGGGAAAGCGCAACCGTCCGTGTAGAGGCGACCGGGAAGGTCACCGTTATGTCCGGGGCCTCGCCCCATGGGCAAGGCGGTGAAACCATTTATGCGCAAATGGCGGCCGATGCGCTTGGCGTCGGCATTGACGACGTCGTCGTCATTCACGGCGATACCGGCAAGGTGCACTGGGGCGTGGGGACGTTCGGAAGCCGCGGCACGGCGATCGGCGGAACCGCCGTTCATCTGGCGCTCGAAGACATCGTCGCCAAGAGCAAGAAGTACGCCGCCCACATCATCGAAGCTTCGCCCGACAGCGTGCAATTCGAGGGAGGCGTGTTCTCGTCGAGCGAGACCGACAAGACGCTCACCTTCCAAGCCCTCGCGCTCGAAGCTGTTCTGGCGCAGAACTTGCCGCCCGACACCGAGCCCGGCCTCTCGGCAACGCGCTTCTTCGAACCCGCTAACTTCGCCTTCCCTTTCGGCGCACACATCTGCACGGTGGAAGTGGACGGCGATACCGGCCAAGTGAAAATTCTGCGCTATGTCGCGGTCGACGACATCGGCAACGTCATCAACCCCATGCTGGTCGACGGCCAGTTGCACGGCGGCATCGCGCAAGGTTTGGGCCCGGCGTTTCTTGAAGAGGTCGTTTTCAGCGACGACGGCCAGCTTCTCACCGGAACCTTCATGGACTACGCGATTCCCAAGGCGAAAGACATGCCCTGGATCGAATCGGAAAGGACCGTGACGCCCTCGCCCGTCAACCCGCTTGGCGCCAAGGGCGTCGGAGAAGCCGGAACGATCGGCTCGCTTCCCGCCTTTGTCAACGCCGTCGTCGATGCCCTGTCTCACATGGGCGTCGAGCACATCGACATTCCAATGACGCCGCAGAAAGTCTGGAACCTGATCAACGAAAGGAGCCAATCGTGATTGCCTCTAGTTTTGACTACACCGCTCCGGACACCCTTTCCGACGCCCTGAAGGTTTTGTCTGACGACCCCGAGGCGAAAGTTCTAGCCGGCGGGCAGAGCTTGATCCCGATCATGAAGCTCCGTCTAGCCGCGCCGTCCCAAGTCGTTGACCTGGGCGGTATCGCCGACCTGGATTTCATCGTGGAAGAGGACGGCGTCATTCGTATCGGTTCCATGACGACGCACGAGCAGGTCGAAAACTCCGACCTGCTACGCGAGAAGTGCCCCTTGCTCGCCGCCGCCGCCGCGGGCATCGGCGACGTCCAGGTACGCAATCGCGGCACGATCGGCGGCGCTGTGGCGCACGCTGACCCCGCAGCCGACTATCCCGCGGCGTTGCAAGCCCTCGAAGCGAGCGTCAAGGTCGTCGGATCGGGCGGCGAACGTGTGGCGGCGATTGACGATTTCATCGTGGATGCGCTGACGACAACGCTCGAGCCCGGCGAAATCGTCACCGAGATTCAGGTCCCGGTGGAGTCTGCCGGCGTCGGCTCTGCGTACGAGACCATTGTGCAGCCCGCTTCGGGATACGCCATTGTCGGCGCCGCGGCGCGCATCGGCGTCAGCGGCGGCAATATTTCGTTCGCACGCGTCGGCATGACCGGCGTCGGCTCCAAGGCTTATCGCGCCTCTGCTGTCGAAAGCGCGCTTGAAGGGCAACCCGCCAACGACGAGACCTACGCTTCGGCCGCGCAAGCGGCGGCTGAAGGTGTTGATGCGTTGCAGGACCTCCACGCCTCGGCCGAATACCGCGCCCACTTGGCGACGGTTTTCGCTCGCCGGGCGATCGCGGCCGCCGCCGGACGCGCTCAATGAAAATCAAGGGTCAGCACAAGCTGGCGGCCCCGCGACAAAAGGTTTGGGAAGCGTTGCTTGACCCGGAGGTCTTGGCGCGCACGCTTCCCGGCTGCGAATCTCTCGATCCGATCGGCGAGAACCAATACAAGATGAAAATGAAGCTGGCTCTGGCCGCCGTGCAGGGCCTCTTCGACGGTAAAGTGTCGCTTGAAGACACCCAACCGCCGGAAAGCTACCGACTGCTCGTCGAGGGAACGGGGAAAGTCGGTTTCGTCAACGGCAGCGGTCAGTTTCGCATCGAGGAAGCCGGTGCCGGCGAGACGCTGGTTCACTACGAAGGGGACATCCGCGTCGGCGGTATGATCGCTTCCGTCGGCCAGCGACTGATGGACATGACCTCCAAGATGATGATTCGGAAGTTTTTCACCGAGCTGTCGAAGGTCCTGGCGGAAGAGGCCGACTGAGCGTCTTTCAGTGAATCGCCTGCCGGAGCTTCTCCCCACCCGCTCCGGTCAGCGGATCTTGATAGGTCAAAGGCCTTATTCAGAAGGCTTTACGGCCTACCACGTCGAAGTACCTCTGTACCGCTGATTTCGACCTAGGTTCGTGCTTCTGAGCTTGACTCAAGCCGACGCAACGGCGATGATTATGGTAGCTGGGGCAACGAAGATGTTTCTGCTGGGATCAATTGTCACCCTCTCTTGGGTTTTCTGTAACTTCTACTATCAGGACGTGTTGCCACGCAACTGGAGCGTCACGATGATGATCTCCGGCTTGTTCTTCATGGGGTGGGGACTGCTCAAGGGCAAGCAGTTCTAGCAGCGTTCCGTTCGTTCTCCGGCGACGTTTTCCTGACATCGCGGCTACGGTGTGCCGAGTAGCCGACATTCGGCAAGCCGGGCCTGATCGAACATTCTCCCGCCTCGCCGCCCTCCCTTTTCGGTGTTGCTCCAGGTCCCGCTTTCCGATTAAGGGACAATAGGGCAAGCCATGGATTTCCAGCTCACCCCCGAGCAACAGGCACTCCGCCGGTCGGTGCGAGAGTTCGCCGAGGCCGAGGTCAAGCCTCACATCATGGAGTGGGACGAGGCCCAGAATCTGCCCGACGAGATCATCCGCAAAGTCGCCGAGTTGGGCCTGTTCGGAATCATCTTTCCCGAGGACTTGGGCGGCAGCGGCATGGGCTATATCGAATACGCCATCGCGATCGAGGAACTGGCCCGCGTCGATCCCTCGGTGGCCCTGTTGGTCGCCGCGCAAATCTCGCTCTGTACCAACCATATCTACATAATGGGCAGCGACCAGCAACGGCGCAAATATGTTCCCAAGCTCTCGACCGGCGAGTGGATCGGCTGCTGGTCGCTCACTGAACCCCAGGCCGGCTCCGACGCCGCCGGCACGCGCTGCCGTGCCGAAAAGAAGGGCGACCATTGGCTGTTGAACGGCTCGAAAACGTTCACGACAAACGCCCACATTGCTGATGTCTGCGTGGCAATGGCGGTCACCAACCCGAACAAAGCCGAAAAAGGCATCTCGGCCTTCGTCATCGAAAAAGGGACCGAAGGATTCCGAGTCGGCCGCAAGGAAAACAAGCTCGGCATGCGTGCCAGCGTAACGGGAGAGGTGCTTTTCGAGAACTGCAAACTGCCCCTCGATCACATTCTGGGCGCTCCCGGCCACGGCTTCACCGGCGCAATGAGGACACTCGACGGAGGCCGCATCTCGATCGCCGCCCTTTCGGTCGGGCTGGCGCAGGGCGCCTATGAAGCCTCGCTCAACTACGCCCGGCAACGCGAACAGTTCGGTCAGAAGATCTCCGAGTTCCAGGCGATCCAACATAAGCTGGCCGACATGGCGACCGAAATCGAAGCCGCGCGCCTGCTCACCTACCAAGCTGGCTGGCATCTTGACCAAGGACGCCGGGTAACGAAAATGTCCTCGATGGCCAAACTCTATGCCAGCGAGATGGCCGTCCGCGCCGCCAACGAAGGGGTGCAGATCTTCGGCGGTTACGGATTCATCAAGGACTATCCGGTCGAAAAGTTCTATCGTGACGTCAAAGTGCTGACCATTGGGGAAGGCACCAGCGAGATCCAGCGAAATATTATTGCCCGCGAGATTCTCAAAACTTGAGATCCTAGAGCCGTGGAGTTGGACCATTGGGTCGAGCAGATTCGGGGCGGGGAAGCGCGTCCGCTCGCCCGTGCTCTTACGGAAATTGAAAACCGCGGCCCACGCGCCGACTCCCTCCTCAAGGCACTGTTTCCGTATTCGGGCAAGGCCCTGCGAATCGGGGTGACCGGCGCTCCGGGCGCCGGCAAGAGCACGTTGGTTGATCGTCTTGCTAGGCATCTGCGCCGCCAAGGTCGAACGGTTGCGATCGTGGCCGTCGATCCGACCAGCCCCTATTCAGGAGGATCAATTCTCGGCGATCGCGTGCGTATGCAATCGCATCACGCCGATGACGGAGTGTTCGTACGTTCCATGGCGACACGCGGCGTGTTGGGCGGGCTGGCCCCGACGGCCGCGGACGTCGTCACCGTGTTGGAGGCCGCGGGCACCGATGTCGTGCTGATCGAAACCGTCGGCGTCGGGCAGGCGGAAGTCGACATCGTCAAGTGGGCGTCCCGAGTCGCCTTAGTTCTAACCCCCGCGATGGGCGATGATGTGCAAACGATGAAGGCCGGCGTCTTGGAAATTGCCGACGTTTTCGTGATCAACAAAGCCGACCAAGCAGGCGCCGACCGGGTCGAAGGGCAGCTCGAAGCATTGCTCTCGCTCCTGCCCGAACGTCACTCCAGGCCGCCGATCGTGCGCACCGTTGCCGTCGAAGATCAGGGAGTCGACAAACTCCTCGACGCCCTGGACTCGTTGCCCGAGTCGCATGCCCGCCTCACCGCCGGGTGGAAAGAGCGGCTTGTTGAACTGGTGAAACAGCGGATGGCCGAACGCGTTCTCGGCCGCATTGACGATTCCTGCCTCGACGAGATGGCCCGCGCAGTGGCCGAGGGTCGCGAGAACCCCTACGACCTCGTCGAGGAGTTAGTCGGCGAGGTGGAATGATTCTGCGAGGATTGCTTTAATCTCCGCCCAGAGAGGTTCTCTTGCCTCCGCCCAAAGACCCCAAAATCGACCACATCGGCATCGCCGTTCGCTCGATCGACGAATCCCTGAAACTCTACCGTGACGCTCTCGGGGTCGAGCCAAGCCGCCGCGTCGTGGTCGAGCTCGAAAAAGTCGAAGTCGCTATGCTGCCGCTCGGCGAGCCGCGCCTGGAACTACTCGAACCTACCTCGGATGACTCGGTGATCGCCCGGTTCATCGATAAGCGCGGCGAAGGCTTGCACCATATCGCCGTGCAAGTCCCCGACTTGGAGGCCGCGGTTGGGAGAATGCGGGCCGGTGGAGCTCAACTGGTCACGGACCAAATCCAAATCGGCGCCGAAGGGTACCGCTATGTCTTCGTCCACCCGAAATCAACTGGCGGCGTATTGTTGGAATTAATCGAATACGACGACGGCGAGCCGGGTGGTTAAGGGGCTAAACCCGCTGTTAGAGGCCCTCGTCGTATCGCATTATTCCGCGAAAACGACCTGAGCGATGTAGAGATCCGGCAATGCCTGGTTCCATTCAAGCGCGACATCGTCAAAAGCCAAACGGAACGATCGCGTCCCTCCCGGAGGCAGCTCGTTTCCCCGCCGCCCGACGATTCTGACCAGCTCGCGGCCGACCTCCTGCCCGTAGGGTTCCCGAAAAACGCAATGGATATCGACAGCGCGCAGGGCACGGGTTCCGTTGTTAGTGATCTTACCTTCGATGCTAACGATGGTTTGCTCGAGAAAGCTTTCCTCCGCGGTCATCTCGACGTCGCTCAAGTCGAGATTGGGTAAGTAACCTTTGGCTTCTTCTGTAAGCTGCGGCAGCAGCGGTGCGCGGTCTACCCAGTCTTGATATAGAAAGTACGCACCGGCCACCCCTACGATTGCTGCCAACGCGAAAACCACCGTGCCGACGGGCAGACCGCTGGACGCTTTCTTGTCGGGCGATTCAAGCATGAAACCTGTCCACGGCCTACGGTCTCGTCGGCGCGCCAAACTTTGAGTGCCTCTCGCGATTCAGCGAAGACCTTGTCGTTTGGCCCGTCGCTTTCGCTCGGGGCTCTGGTTCTTCGGTCGAGAGCTTTGGAAACGGCCCGGTAGCCTTTACCCCTCGAACCCACCCGCCTTCTCGAAAGCATCGGCGATCCGCAACATCTTCGCTTCCTCGAAATGGTTTGTAAGAATCTGCATGCCCACCGGCAGGCCCTCTGACGACTTGCCGCAGGGGACGCTCAGGCCCGCAATGCCCGCCAGACTCGCCGTAATCGTGTAGATGTCGGAGAGATACATCTCGAGCGGATCGGCCGTCTTCTCCCCCAGCTTGAAAGCCGGGAAGGGTGAAACCGGCGTCACGATCGCATCTACTTGCTCGAAAGCCTTCGTGAAATCGGCCGCAATGAGCGCGCGCACCTTCTGCGCCTTCCGATAGTAGGCGTCGTAGTAGCCCGCGCTGAGAACGTAGGTTCCCAAAATAATGCGTCGCTTGACCTCCGTTCCGAAACCCTCGCCTCGTGTATTGCGATACATCCTATCGAGGCTGTCCGTGTCTCCCGCCCTCGTCGTGTAGCGCACCCCGTCGTACCGAGCCAGATTGGCACTGGCCTCGGCTGTGCAAATCAAATAATAGGACGCGATGGCGTACTCGGTACTTGGCAAGCTGATCTCGGTGATCTCACAGCCGAGCGTCTTCAGCAAGTCAAGTCCTCGCTCGATCCGCGAGCCGACTTCCGAATCGAGGCCTTCGCCGAAGTATTCCTTGGGTACGCCGATCTTGAGCCCTTTGATATTTCCGCTGAGCTCCGTAGGGTAGTCGTCAACAGGCGCCTCGGCCGAAGTGGCGTCCATCGGGTCGCGTCCCGAAATAACTTGCAGAAGCGTCGCCGAATCTTTCACCGTCCGCGAAAACGGTCCGATGTGGTCGAGCGAACTGGCAAACGCCGTCAAACCGTAGCGAGACACGCGGCCATAGGTCGGAAGCACTCCAACGACGCCACAAAACGACGCCGGCTGGCGAATCGAGCCGCCGGTATCGGAACCGAGAGAGACAGGCGCAAACCCGCCCGCGACCGCCGCGGCTGAACCGCCGCTCGACCCCCCCGGTACGCGGTCGGGCGCCGCCGGATTTCTAACCGGATAGAAAGCCGAGTTTTCGTTCGACGACCCCATCGCGAACTCATCACAGTTCGTCTTGCCGATGATCACCGCCCCCGCTTGCTTGATGCGGGCGACAGCCGTGGCGTCGTAGGGTGCGATGTAATTCTCGAGTAGCCGAGAAGCGCACGTTGTCTTCAGGCCTTCGGTGAGAATGACGTCTTTGACGGCGATCGGCACGCCGCCCAATTTGCCCAGGGGTTTACCCGCCGCAAGATCCTTGTCGACACTTTCGGCCGCGGCGATCGCTTGTTGCGGCGAAAAGTGGAGAAACGCCCCGTAATGCTCGTTCTCCGCTTGCGCGACGCGCAGCGCTTCCTCCGCGAGCTCCTTGGCGCTGAAGGCGCCCGCGGTCAGTCCCTCTTGCACGGCGTCGATCGTGAGTTGTTTGTAGTTTTCCATCGTTTACCGACGCCGCCGGTTGAAGGAGTCGTGGCGAGTTGAAGCCCGTCCCATCCGGCCCGGTAGGGCGGACGTCGGCAATCCTATCGCCCTATCGCTCGATCACGCGGGGAACCTTGAACTGGCCCGCGCCCGATTGCGGCGCCGACCGCAGAACGACATCACGGTCGAAACTCTTGCGACGCTCATCTTTCCGCAACGTCCCCGTTTCGCTTCCCGCGTAGATTACCTGCGCCATCGGCTCGACCTCGGAGGTGTCGAGTTCATCCAGCTTCTCGACGTACGTCAGAATCTCTTCCAAATCCGCGGCGTATTTGTGTACCTCGTCCTCGGTCAAGGTTAGATTGCCGAGGTCCGCGATATAGCGCACTTCCTTTTCCGTGATCTTCATTTCTCTAACGCTTTTTCTTTGGAGCGCCGGTAGATCCGACGCAGGTTCGGGTCGCGAATCGCGTCGGCTTCGTCGTTCAAAGCCGGGCCGGCAGACAACGCCGCGCGGCCCGGACCATGTCGCCGTGGGACGGCGACCCGGAAGTCAACATCCTCGAGCACTGCCGACCCGACGGCGCGGTTAACCTTATCGGCGATTCTGCGACTCATTGACGCCAACTCGCGTCGCCACGCCTGACCCTCGACATCGACAATCAGACGTTTACCCAGGATGCGAACCGGGCGGGTGCATCCGGCGATCTGCGGACCCACGGCTGCCTTCCAACAGGAGCATACGAGTTGGTCGTTTTCTTCCGCTCCGAAGCCCCTTTCGCGGCGAAATGCTTCCGGCAGAATCTCTCGAACAGGTTCCAAGATGACGGCTCCTCGCCTGGGAAATCGTTTATTCTATCACGCACCACTGCCGGCCTCTTCCGCCGCGGGTTGTGCCATACACTGTCGGTCCGGACGGGACGGCGATCCTAGCCTGCATTTCTCACCACTTGGCGGTCGAAGCACGCAATAGGCCTGTCATTACTACGTTACGGTTGCCTGCCGTGCTCACCGTACTGTTCAAGTACGCCTCCGCGCGCCAGGCGGTCCGTGCCTCGTACTGACAGTCCTCTCACGCACTTCGCCCCGCCACGTGGTGAGAAGTGCAGGCTAGGCGAAAAGCGGTTGCTGGGTCTCTTTGGGCTCGTTCGAGGTGCGGTACTGCTTCAGCTTGCGATAGAGGGTCGTCTTGCCGATGCCCAGCAGCTTGGCGGCGGTGGCCATGTCCCCATGCGTGTACTCGATGGCGTTTAGGATGTGCCGCCGTTCGACATCGGCGAGTGGAATAACTTTCCCGTCCTCTTCGATGCTCACTGACCGTTCTTCCGGTTCAACGAAGGCCGACGGCAAGTCATGCAGGCGAATCAGAGCGTCGGACTTCAACACGACCATACTCTGGATCACATTCCCCAGCTCGCGCACATTACCCGGCCAATCGTAGGCCGCCAAACGTTCAAGGGCATGTTCGGACATAACGACGTGGCCCGCCGAGTGCTTCTCGAGAAAGTGCCGCACCAATATCGGAATGTCGTGACGGCGGTCACGCAAAGGCGGTATATGCACGCAGATCACGTAGAGCCTGTAGTAGAGGTCCTTCCGGAAGCGCCCGGCGCGAACCTCCTGCACCAAGTCCCGATTCGTAGCGGCTAGGATGCGGACGTTGACTCGAACGGATCGCGTCGCTCCGATCGGGCGAATCTCCTTCTCCTGCAACAGCCGCAGCAATTTGGCCTGCAAGTCGGGGCTCAATTCACCGATCTCATCGAGGAAAAGCGTGCCGCCTTCGGCCGCCCGCACCAGACCCGACTTGTCGCGAGTCGCGCCGGTGAACGCGCCTTTGGTGTGGCCGAAAAGCTCGCTTTCCATGAGCGAGCCGACCAACGAAGCCGAATCGACAGGCAGAAACTTCTGATGCGCCAATGACGAGACGGAGTGGACCGCCCGCGCGACAAGCTCCTTGCCGACACCGCTCTCTCCCGTGATCAGCACGGTCGACGAATCGTTGTGCAGTTTACGAATAGTTCGCAGGACGCGGTGGATCTGAGGGGAACGGCCTATCAGTCCAAAGTCGCTGACCGCGTTGTCGAACAGCAGGCGCTGTTGCACTGAGAATGGTCAGGCGATTAGCAGTATTCCTGACGGTAACAGATGTTCACTTCCCGAGAATGACCAGTAATCGCTCATTATAGGCAATCGGGCGGCGGCAATTCCTCGAATTCGCTGACGAATCCGTTTACGCCGTCGTCTTGCAACTGCTGCTTCAGCTGCCGCGCCGCCGTAGGACCGGCGAAGCGGCCGACAACGACTCGGTAGCGAGTGCCCTCGGCGAGCCGGCTTTCGACGACTCGAGAGGTGACGTTGTCGCTGTGGCGCTCGGTCATCTTGTCACTCAGCAACTCGGCATTTTCGATCACAGCGAACGCCCCAACTTGAACGCCGAAATAGGTGGTACCCACGCAAGGGTTGCCCTCGGATTCCAATTCCTCGCTGGAACGATCCCGCCGCGGCTTGGGTGTCGGAAAGCTCTTCGAAGGCTGGTCGGGATCGGGTGTTTGTGCCGGCGGCGAGGGTGGCGACGCAGGCGCAGATGCTTCCGCGGATACCTCATCACGACGCCTCCTTCGGCCGGGACGATACCGCGTACCGGGCATCGCAACGACTCTGATCCTTACGCGGGCGGTTCCCGGGCCGATCATGTTGATCTTCTTCGCGGCTGCCCGCGACAAATCGATGATGCGGCCCTTCACGAAGGGGCCGCGATCATTGATACGCACATCGACGGTCTTCTTGTTCTTGAGATTAGTGACGCGGACCCAGGTGTCGAACGGTAGACGCTTATGGGCCGCCGAAATCTTGTTCATGTCGTAGCGTTCCCCGTTGCTGGTCCGGCGTCCGTGATAGGGGCGGCCGTACCAACTGGCCATGCCCTCTTGCGTCCAACCCTCCTTGGCGGGGATGGGCGGAGGCAGCTTGACGCGCTTCTTCCCGCCACAACCGGCGGCGAGCACGAGGCAGGCCGCCATGAGATAACAGAGCGAATGGACACGAGGCGTGCGACGGAGGCGCGTCGTGTCGGTGACGGCAGCAGCCGTGCGGGGGCACAATCCCTTGTCTCCGGGACCGTGTTCCAAGCGTTTAGGAACAAGGTTTGCAGGTATCCTTTTGCGGACTGTCGCGGTCATGATCGCAATCGGGATCCGCGCGAGCCGACAAGCGCCCAGCCTCTCCTAGGCGTACCAGGCTCCGCTTCTACCGCGTGCCCTCCGATGGGCTTACCCCTCCCCTATTCTTCGGACTCGCTTTGCGGCGCGGGCGGCAACGGCGCCAGGCCCACACGCCTGCCCAGACGATAGGCCGGAGAGGCGTAGATCTTCGCCAGTTGTTCGTGGGCTTCTTTCAGCTCTCGGTCCAGCCGTCGAGCCCATTCGGTCCTTTCGGTGACCTGAGCCTCGGCGTCGTCCCACAAACCCTTCAACTTCCCGACGATCTCGTTGCGCTCGGCTTCAAGCCGCGCGAAGTTGCCGCGCGCTTCTGTGACGTCCTCTTCAAGGGACTCAGCCCATTTAGTTCGCTCGGCCAACTCGCTGGTGTAACGTTCTTCGATTTCCTCGGCCCATCGGATCTTCTCCTCGTTCTCATTTTCGAGGGTTGTGATCGCTTCTTGCGCTTCAAGCTGTTCTTTGCGGTAGATCTCGTCGAGTTCTTTCAGCTCATCCGTCGCCTGGACCAGCCATTTCTCCTTCTGCATCACTTCGTCTCTGAGCAAGTGAATGTGCTTCTCGCGATCCCTCAGAACGTTGCCGGATTGTGGTAAATAGACGAACGCAGGCGAGCCATAGAGCGGCTGCCGCGAGCAGACGGCCACGAAGAAATGCGCTTGCGCCGGTTCGGGGACGGCCGGCTCGAGCGTGGTTCTCACCCCTTTGACTTCGAGCGGCGTGAAGGTAATGGCGTTGTTGTGGTTTTCAAGGAATAGCGTCACATGCGGAAACCGCTGCTCCAGCTCTTCACGAAACTCGTTGTAGTTGAACTCCCGAATGTGGAAAGGATTGGGTTCCGTGCGCGACTCGGCGTAGTAGTCTCGATTAGGTGTCGAAACGATCAGCTGTCCCGAAGGAACCAAGACGCGCGCAGCCTCGTCGAGAAACGCCCCGGGATCCTGCAAGTGTTCGATCGCCTCGAAGGCAACGACCACCTCGAACGATCCCGAACGAAAGGGCAACCAGGCACAGTCGCCTTGGCACTGACTGACGGTCCCGGCGCCGTATTTCGTGCGGCTTTCGTACAGCGGCGCGGAGGCGATGTCGAGCGCTGTGACGGACGCCGCGCGGCGGGCCAAACGCTCGGCGCCGTACCCCACGCCGCACCCGGCGTCGAGAACGCGTCTTTCGCTCACGAGGGACTCGGCGAAGCCGTACCGGGCCACGTGTTCATTTAGAAGGTCGGGGTCCGTTTGCCCCGGAACGACCCGCTCTCCGGTGAATTCCATCAGAGCTTTAGCTTCCGCGCCACGACGGCGTAATCGAGACCGCCGAAAAACTTGCCTCGAAATCCGCGAAGGCCGATCTCGTCCAACGCCGCCAATTCGGGAAAGGCCTCGGAGGCAGGGTGTCTCTCTTGAATTTCAATCGCGGTAAAGCCGGCCTCCTGGAAGTAGAAGTGCAATTGTTGCGACGGCACCGGGCGTTGATGAGTGGGATCCAGGTAGAAGTCGCCGGCGAAGATCGCCAGGCAGCCCGGGTTGGGAGTTTCCACGGCGAAGACGCCTTCAGCTTCGAGCTTTTGTGCAACCAACCGAATCATCTCGGGTAGACGCTCGGCGGGCAGATGTTCGATGACGTGCGAGCAGAGGGCGCCACCCAGCGAGCCGTCAGGCTGTTGTTCGAGGAACTCAAATAGATCCAGGGGCCGAATGTCGAGGCCCTTCTCCTTGCAGGCGGCAACGGCTTCTGGGTTCGAGTCGACTCCGACTGCGGCAATACCTTGGGCCCCGGCTAACTCAAGGAACTCTCCGCGCCCGCACCCGAGATCGACAATATTACGGCAATCCTTGAAGTAAGGCAGGTAAAACAACTGTGATTGCTTGACATAATTGTCGTCACCACGAAACCGTTCTTCGAAGCGGCCATAGTCGAAGCCGGTTGATTGAGAGATCGAACGGCCGTCGCCGAGTTTCGGCGGCAGCGCCGCCTCGGGTTGGGCGGCGGCGTTTTGGGGATGCGCCGCGGCTCTTTGGCGTATCAGCCGCAGTTCGGTGTGCACAAGCCGGTCCTGGTCCGTCTTGAATGTCTCTACATCCTTCCAGAAACGGGCTTGTATCTCGTGGTTCGCACGTTCGAGAGCCTCCGTGTATTCGGTCTGCGCCCTTGCGACAGCTTGGAGATAGTCCTGATGCCGAGCGGCGGCTCGATCCTCGAACGCCGCCGCGCGTTCTCGAGCACCTTCCTCGATTTCGCGAACACTATGGAGCAACTCAATCTCCGATCGCGTGAGCTTTTCTTCGAGCGCCGGGCGCCACTCCTTCCAGTGGTCGAGCATTTGGTCCACTTGGCTGCGCAGATCCTTCAGCTCCGATTCGGGGACGCCAACCGTCTTGGCAACGCGGAGAATGGCATAGTTTTGCTCGATGGCGACCTCCAACTGCTTGTCCATGTGTCGAAGGACCGCTTGATTGAAGTCAACTTGGTCGCGAACGAACCAGTTGAGCGCGCGAGCGACGCGGCGCTTTGCGGCTTGAATCAGGCTGTTGACAACCCCCGGGGGCCGCGGGTTGACAGTCCCGATTGCAGCAACTGTTCCCTCGGCGGCATCGCGCGCCTGAGCGAGAGGATCCAATGCCGGAAGTCTGAAGTCAGGCAGCGCCGGGACCGTTTTTTCGTGCCGCTCCTTGACCCGTTCGCGGATCTCATTCACTACCGCGCTGACCTGTTCGGGGGTCATACCCCTACCTTATCAATGTCCGGAAGACTAACCGCCATGTCGAGTTCGCCCGTGTGGGACCGCGAAACCCCTTATCAAAGCGGGTCGGAAGAACCGGTCAGATCACCTACGGCCGGGTCGCGCGAGTTCGTGTCGGCTTTATCGCGAAACGCCTCGCCAAGGTGGCGGTCGTGTTCCAGACTGCCGTCGTCGGAGCCCGGGAAAAGCGCCCCGCAACATCGAGAGCCCGCTGCCGCCTTTGTTGATCGTCAGAGCAGATCTGCCCGTCGGGGACGTCGACCTTGTGGCGAAGACTTTTTCATTAGCATCATGACGGCACCCGTTGGCTGTAGGGGCTGATTGGTTTGCGGCTCTCTTGGTGCAACGGCTATGCTGTGAGGTCGGGCGACGAGGTTGCTCGGGAGGCCGGCATGATCGATCTTGTCAAACTGCATCACGTGTCTTTTGCGATCCGCGATCTTGAAGTCTCGAAGCGGTTCTTCGGCGGAGTGTTGGGCTTGCCTGAAATCGAGAGGCCCGGCTTCCAATTCTCGGGTGCTTGGTATGCGATCGGCGACCGGCAGCTTCATCTGATCGCCGAGTCTTCGGACACCGAAGACGGCACCGGTCGACTGGGTCGCTCCGACCACGTGGCGATTGAGGTTCGCGACATTGAGGCGGTTAAGAAGACCCTCGATGACAACGGCATCGAATACGGCGCGGGCGGTAACAGCAACTTGGGGATAGATCAGATCTTTTGCCGAGATCCGGACGGCCACGTGCTCGAGTTTGTGTATTACCACGACAACTAGGCGGGGTGGTCCGCGGCCCTGCAACCAGCCGAAGCGCAGGCAACGCGGGCAGAGCCTTACGCCGCCGAGACGGTGCGGTGAACTAATTCTAAGGGAATGATCCATGGCGTCAACCTCGGGCGGAATCAGGATTCTTTGTGCCGGCGGCAGCGTGCGCCCGGGAAACCAGACCGCCAAGGCCCTTGCCTACGTTGCTGACGAGATCCGCTCCCACAAAGACATCACCGTCGAGATCGTCGACCCGGCGCAACTGGAAATGCAGCTGCCGGGAACGGCGCAAGATCGCTCGACGATGGAGGCCCTCCAGGCCCAGGTAACCGAGGCGACCGGAGTTGTGTTGGCGACGCCGGAATATCACGGCAGCTACAGCAGCGTGATTAAGCTTTTCATCGAACAGCTGGGTTATCCGTCGGTTCTGAGCGGCAAGCCGATCGCCTTGTTGGGCGTTGCGGCCGGCGCCATCGGCGCGATCAAGTCGCTGGAGCATCTCCGCAGCGTTTGTTCGCACGTGGGGGCGATCGTCTTGCCGGGGCCGGTCTCGATCGCCAACGTCCACAAGGTGTTTGACGAGCAGGGCGCGTGCCTGGATCCGGCGGCTGAGAAGAGACTCCGTCGGCTGGGAACCAACCTCGTCGATTACATTCACAATCAAATTTGTCCGCGCGTCGCGCTGGAGCAGATGGTTCGGGAACGCGAGACTTGACCCGCGGTTTCCCGTCGCTTCAGGTGGGCGATCAGTTGAAGGTCGGCGGGTTCGTTTTGTTGCGTCCCAAAGGGAGGAGTTTTCGCGAGTGTGCGCGGGCGAGGTTTTGCCTTGAGGGTACTCTTTCGTTTGGTGGTGGGCAGTGGCTAGGGCTGCAAATCGTCTCCCAGGCCCGCGAGTTGGGTGAGACGACGGCGGAGATCGCGGATGGTTTCGCGGTTTTGGCGGGGTTCTCGGGTGGCGGACTTGGGTTTGTTCCGCTGTTTCTTGGTTGTCCTCGCTTTGCTACTTGATTGATTTGATGGGGCTTGTGGTTGTGGGCCGGCTGGGTGCTCTGCTTGGGCAGGCTTAGAGACGTACTCCGCTGTTGGATCAGACCCGTCCTCGGGAAAGCGGTAGACGGCGAAGCCGTTGGCGGGGTGGCGGCCCGGGCGCGGCCGGCGGGATTTTGCTTCCTCGCGGCGGATTTTCATCATGAGCTCGACGGCTCGGTAGAAGCGGCGGTTGAGGTGGCCGTCGTAGCGGGCGAGGTCGTTGAGGAATTTCGTCCCGCTGAGCATGGATGCGCCCAGCAGTTGGAGCTCGCCTTCGTGTCCTTCCCGCATGCGCTCTGGGCGGTATGTTTGTTGATGAACGCGGGTCCTTTCGATCCCGGCGGTCATGACGGTGGCTTCGATACGGGAGAGGCGTCGCATTCTCCACGCCGAGTCGGCGATTTGGAGGACGAGTTCTCTTTCGACGCAGTTTGCGGGGTTGTAGGTGTCCTCGTAAAGAGTGAGGTGACGGTCGAAATCGGCGGGATCTTCGCCGGGGATGACGGAATCTTGGGCCAGTAGGCCGTGTTTGAGAGCGTTCTTCGAGACGCGGGCCTTGCCCTCGGGAGTGCGAGGTCCGGTGGATTTTTTCGCGTTTTCGCGATTTGCTTGGATCTGGGCATCGGTTACCATAACTATTACCTCTTTCTGGGCTGGTTGCCCGGTAATAGAATACGGTGGGGTCGTCAAGGTAGCGGGGGTCGGCTGGGCTAAGTTGTTTGGAATGAGGGGGTAGTTTTTTTGATTCTTACGTGATGGACTTCAGGGGGTGGGGGAGCCGGCGCCGATTTATGTGCCGCCGGGGTGGGTTGGTGAGGCGTTGGTCGAGGCCGAGAGGGGACCGGCCGCCGGGCGGCCGGTTTTGGGGGCCGAACTGGAGCGACAGGGACTCCCGATCTCGCCGCCGATCTCGCCGGTTTCGTCAGGGTTCGGGCTCCGTCCCCGAACTCCCCCCCGAACTCCCCCGAACTCCCCCGAACTCCCCCCCCCCGAACTCCCCGGGTGTCCAGCCTATCAGCCATAATAGCGGTTGGCGGGGGTACCTTATCTCGTCGAGTACTAAGAATTGCTCGCGTAGCGTGGCGTGGCCGCAGGCCCGACCGCGTTGGGTCCGGTCAGGGTTGCCGCAGCAGGTCAAGACGTGCTTTGTGTTTCTAAATTTAGCAGCGCGAATGTTTCGCTGGAAGCGTTCCGGAATTTGCCCGCATCGGACGCGCGTCTCAGCCTCGCATTTCGAACTCGGCTGATGAATGGCGCTTTTGCTGGCAGAGAGCCTTCGTGAGAAGTTCGAACCAATAATTGGAGGGACAGGAGTCATGCCAGGGTCATTCGGACAACGATCGCGCACGCTGCCGACCACGCTTTTTGTCTGCTTGCTAGTTCTCTCACTGTCAATGACAACGGACGCGGCACCCGAGCCACTCGAGATTTTCGACCGAGACACACCGATTCCCACAAAGTATAGAAGCTGGTCGCTATTCCTTATCTGTAATCCCGCCTGGGTGCTGCCGGAGACCCGCGCCGAGCTATCCAAGCTTCACGATCGCTTTAGAGCGTTCGGCGACGTTATTGGCCCGACACACGTAGCAGTCTGGTTTTCGGAGGCTGGAGGGCCCGATACCGCGCGAGCTAGCCAGTTTTGCAAGACCTATGATCTAAAGATAAGTGAGAGTCCCCATGTCCTCGTCACAACGGAGTATCCAGGGGCTGGCAAACTCGGGTCTCCCAAAACTTTTCGGAAGGTGAAGGCCCGGGCTGTCGTTAGCTTGAACGAACTTAAGCCCGACGAGGTGACTGCCGTCTTGAACGGTTTAGTGCAGCACATTATCGACGAAAAGTTTGACGAGATCGATCCCCGCTCAGAGGAATTCTGGCGGGCGTGGGAACGGAGCTTTGAAGCAGTTCGCTCTAGCCTGTTCGCGTTCACCGGCAATGTTCGATTCACTATTCGTACGCCGTTCTTTAATGTGGAGCTCAAATCCGGATAGGCTCATCCGTAAGAAGCCTCGTCATGCACATCACGCGCTGGCACTATGGGAAGTTGATTATCCTCTGGACATGGGGTGCGTCCCTTACGGCATTCGCTTTCCATCTTCTTGCCAAATCCGGCCCTATCATCGGAACGGTACTGCTTGCGATCGTCGGCGGTATACCTGCTGTCCTATCGATACTTACGTGGAAGTGGTTGAGCGGCAAGGATAGAAATCCCGATTGAAGAGTTTTGCAGTCCGTAAGGATTAGCTCGAAGAGATACACGTCTTGAAGGGCTGGCTGCGAGCACAAGCCATTGATAAACCAGGATTTCCGATTTGGCTCCTCTGACGGCACGAGTTTACACCCTCACCCGGCGAAGCGCAACCATTTTCTTCACCCGGAAGAGAGCGGCGGCTGAGGGGGAGTTGAGGGGGAGTTCGGGGACGGAGCCCGAACTGTGCGGGACGGAGATCGAGACGGAGACCGGGGACAGCTCCCGAACTGGGACGCAAACGGGAGTTCCGGAGCTGTCCCCGATCTCCCCGTCCGATCTCCCCCCGATCTCCCCTCCCCGATCTCCCCCGGGCTCCGTCCCCCGAACTCCTCGTCTCTTGATTCCGTGCTTGGGAATGTGAACGAAGGTAAATGATCTTTACATTCGTGTGCGTCGATCCAATGGTCTTCGGAAAACGCTTGGGCGATTCCTACAGCGTCAAACAGGGACTGAGGAGGGCTAACACGCTGATTGCATGGTCGGTATGACTCCAATGGGGTCGCCTGGCCGGGTTTGAAAGAATAATTTGCTTTTTGTGGGCTGAATCTTCTCGCTTGATTTGAGGAGATTCGATCTTTATCTCTTGTGGACAAAAGGAGAGAATCCATGACAGCTTTGAAAAAGCTTTCCTTGTTCGCGGTGCTGGCGGCATTAGCTTTGCTGCCCGGCGTGGCGAACGCTCAGGAAAATCTAGTTAATTGTGACGCCAGGGCGGTGACGCCTCTGATCCGCGCTGAAGGTATCGCGGAACTGGTCGGCGACATTACGCTGATCTGTAGCAGCTCCATTCAGGACCCGAGCGACGGCGAGTTCGAGGTGAACGTCGATCTGTTCACCAGCGCCTTCGTGACCAACAATCGGTCGTTCGGTTCCGGGACGGACATCACCGATGCCGTTCTGGTCATCAACGAGAACAACTCCCCAGCTCCGGTAGCCGGAGGAGATGATCACTCTTGCGCCAGCCAGACCAACCCCATAAGCGGGTTTAGCGGGTTTGGGGTCCTCAACCAATGCCCGCAGCAGGGTCTGCTGGCTGCCAACAACAACCTGCGTTGGAACGGCGTTATGTTTCCCGTTCCCGACGGTAGCCTCGGTGAGAATAGCCAACAGTCGATCCTGCGCATCACGAGCGTTCGTATCAACGCCTCGATGCTGGGCGTACCGGATGAGAACGCTCCCGCCTTCACGCAGGTGCAAGCCGACCTGGTGATCACGGGTGAGAGCGCGATTTCGGTTGACCAGAACCAGTTCAACGTCGGTCTTCCGCTGCGCGGCCTGACCGTCTCGACGGAAACGGTTGCTTCCGGCCTGCAGTGTGACGACACAAGCGGCCACGGCGAGGTCATACTCAACGAAGGCTTCCCGACCGCATTCAAGACGATCGGCGTGCCGAGCTTCACGATCTCGGCCGGCATTCAGGTTGAAGCCGGTTATCACGGCTCCGACATTGGTGGCGCGACGCAGTCGACGCACTTCCTGTTCACGTTCTTCAACATTCCTGAAGGCGTGCGGATCGGTGTCGAAGATATGCCCGACTGTACCGATCCCCCAGACGGGGGCGACCCCACCGACAGCGACCATCTCGTGATTGACGCGGTGGATTGCGACGTCAACGGTGACAATTGCGACGGGGCTGCCCCGATCAGCGATGCCGACGATTGTCTTGATGGGGCCGTAGAGGTTGACATCAGCGGCGGATCGGGTTGGATCGGCTACGAAGTGCTGGACGACCTCACGACCGTGAGTGAAGACTGCACAGTTGAAATATGGGCTTGCTGGACGCCCGACACCGAGAACGACCTGCCCGCACCGGGCACCGGTCAGCTATCGGTGAGCTTCGCGCCTCTGAGCACGGTGGGCACCTCGACGGCACCGGCTCGGATCCGGAGAACATCATCACGGTGGTGAAGTGTACGTCGACGATTCTGTTCCCGTATGTGACGAACCAAGCAGGGTTTGATACGGGGCTGGTGGTTTCCAACACGTCGGAAGACTGGTTGGGAACGCAACCGCAAGACGGCGCTTGCGAGATTCACTACCACGGCAGCACGACTGGTGGCGGGGCGGCGCCTCCCACCGATCCGACGTCGGTAATTGGCGCGGGCGAGCAGCTGATTTGGCTGCTGTCGAGCGGCAATGCGGCGCAGGATGTGGATCCGGCGTTTGAGTTCCAGGGCTACATCATCGTGGTGTGCGACTTCCAGTACGGCCATGGCTATGCGTTCATCACCGACGGCTTTGGGTCGGTACCGACACTGGCGCAGGGCTATCTGGCGCTACTTCTGGAGTTCGACGACGACGGCGCACGCGAACTGCCTGAGAAGCTTGACCAATAAGGTCGAAACAAGTTCAACCTAACGACGAGGGGGGCGGCAGCGCCCCCCTCTTTTTTGTGCCCAGCGCATGCCCGGCGACTCGCCCAGCGGTTTTGGCGCAAAGGCTCAAGGGAATTGGTCTAGGGGGGGAGTTCGGGGGGAGTTCGGGGACGGTCGGTTCCTATGAAAACGCGGTATTCATAATACCGCCATGAAAATTTGGTTGGCCGCCAGCGGGTACGCACCCTCCAGCTGCCGCTCGTTGGATACGAATGTAACATGGACTACACTTAGGGGCCTATTTTCGGAAGAGCTCCCAAATAAAGAATCTTTACGGCACGCACCCGAACAAGCTCCGTCCCCAAGAACCCCCAGCCACGTTCACGCGCTGAAGCAAATATTGCGCCATGAACGGGCCTATGATCCTGAGATGTTGCCGGCCACAAGCCGCTAAGGGAAGGGCGCCGACTCCCGTCCCCAAAACGCGGGGCGTTGCCTTACACTAAAGGGTCGCGTCGCGCTTCCGGCCACGCCGCCGCTCGTCATCCCGCCTGTCATTTCCGGTTCCCGATGGACACCCGACCCGGCGGTCGAGCCACGCCGGCCGCCGCAATAACAAGCGAGCCTTCGACAGAACGAGGAGAAGAAACCCCACCATGGCAGTCAAAGTAGGTATTAACGGATTCGGGCGCATCGGACGGAATGTCTACCGCGCCTCCATGGGCAATCCCGACATCGAAATCGTCGGTATCAACGACATTACCGATACGAAAACGCTGGCACACCTGCTCAAGCACGATTCTGTGATGGGCAACTTGAGTGTCGATGTGACCGCCGCAGGCGACAGCATCGAGGTCGCCGGCCAGCCGTTGAGAGTCTTTGCCGAACGCGACCCCGCGCAGATTCCGTGGGGATCGGTCGGGGCGCAAATCGTGATCGAATCCACCGGCTTGTTCACCAAAGCGGAAGACGCCTCCAAGCACTTGCGCGACGGCGTCAAGAAAGTCATCATCTCGGCGCCGGCGACGGGCGAGGACTTGACCGTGGTTCTGGGGGTCAACGGGGATCAGTACGACCCGGATTCGCATAGGGTTGTCTCGAACGCGTCCTGCACAACGAACTGTCTCGCGCCGGTCGCTAAGGTGCTGCATGACAAGTTCGGAATCAGCAAAGCGACAATGACGACGATCCACAGCTATACGAACGACCAACGCACGCTCGACTTGCCGCACAGTGATCTGCGGCGGGCTCGCGCGGCGGCCCTGAACATGATCCCCACCAGCACAGGGGCAGCCAAGGCGATAGGACTCGTGATGCCCGATCTCAAGGGTAAGTGCGACGGGTTCTCGATCCGCGTCCCGACACCGAACGTTTCCGTGGTGGATCTGGTGGCGCTGCTCGACAAACCGACCACGGCCGAGGAAGTCAACGCAAGCTTGAAGGAAGCTTCGGAGAGCGGTCCGCTCGAGGGCATTCTCGGGTATACCGAAGAGCCGCTGGTTTCGAGCGACTTCCTGCGCGACCCACGCTCGTCGATCGTTGATGCCGGCATGACGCGCGTTCTCGACGGTAACCTGGTCAAGGTTTTGACCTGGTACGACAACGAGTGGGGCTACTCGAATCGAGTGGTCGATTTAGCGCTGGTGATGGCCGAAAAAGGCTTGCACTGACGCACTGTCGGCGATGCCGTACCAATCCATTCGTGACCTCGACTTAGCCGGCAAGCGGGTTTTCATTCGCGTTGATTTCAACGTTCCGCTGGACGAAGCGGGCGTCAAGATCACGAGCGATACACGGATCCGCGCGGCGCTGCCGACGATCCACCTCGCCCTCGAAAAGGGCGCCTCGGTAATTGCGGCGTCTCATATGGGACGTCCCATGGGCAAACCCAACTCAAAGATGCGGCTGGACCCGGTCGCTGTGCGTCTGGCGGAACTGCTTGGCCAAGAGGTCAAGAAGGCCGATGATTGCATTGGCGATAAGGTAGAACAGCTCGCTCGGAGCCTGTCGCCCGGCGACGTCCTCTTACTCGAGAATCTGCGTTTCCACGCCGCCGAGGAAGCGAACGACCCGGATTTCGCGGCGCACCTGGCATCGTTGTGCGATGTCTACGTCAACGACGCATTCGGGGCGGCCCATCGGGCGCACGCCTCAACAGCGGGGATGGCCGAGCTCGTTCCCGAACGCGCCGCCGGTCTGTTGATGGAAAGGGAGTTGAAGTACTTGGCGATGGCGGTGTCGGCACCCGAGCGGCCTTATGTCGCGATCGTCGGGGGAGCCAAAATCTCGGGCAAGATCGACGTGCTCGAAAGCTTCTTGGAGCGCGCCGACAAGGTCTTGCTCGGCGGCGCGATGAGCTACACATTCCTGCGTGCTCAGGGCATCGACGTCGGAGCGTCGCTCGTCGAAGAAGATAAGCTCGAAGTCGCCCGGACAACGGCGGCGAACGCCGGGGACAAGCTGTTGTTGCCGCGCGACCACGTTATCGCGGCTGATCTCAGCGCGGAGGTTGAGACGCGAGTGGTCAACGGAACGAGCGATCCGATTCCGCCGGGCATGAAAGGCCTCGATATCGGTCCGGCAACTGTCGACCTCTACCGCTCGACCATCGCGACCGCGAAGTTCATCGTGTGGAACGGGCCGATGGGAGTCTTCGAGGTCCCGCCGTTCGCCCGAGGCACGCTGGAAATCGCCCGGGCGGTGGCGGAATCGGACGCGTTGAGCATCATCGGCGGCGGGGATTCGGAAAAGGCGGTTCGCGCCGCGGGTGTCGGAGATGGGATTACCCACATTTCGACCGGCGGTGGCGCTTCGTTGGAATTTCTCGCCGGACACAAGCTCCCGGGCGTCGAGGCCCTGGGCGGCGCCGAGGCCGTTTAGTTTCGTCACCGGCCGCGCCTGCTCGGCCTCCCTTCCACAATCGCGCGACGTATACTAGTGAGCACCGCGACGCCACGATTCCCGCTGCCCGGCTCGTCTTCGAGGACCGACGGCTAGGGGTTACCCATGCCGCAGAAGACCAACGTTGCCGCGACCGCCTTTGCGCTCGCCGCCATGCTGCTCGCACCGTGGGTGGGAGCGCAGTCCGCGAACCCCTACGTTGCAACTCGTACGCCGGACGGCAACGCGGATCTTAACGGCATCTGGCAGGCGCTCGGGGCGGCGCACTGGGATATCGAGGGTCACGCCGCGCGCCACGGTCCCATCGAGGCGCTCGGCGCACTCGGGGCCATCCCCGCGGGGCTTGGCGTTGTCGAGGGTGGAAAGATTCCGTATCAACCGTGGGCGGCGGAGAGGCGCGCGGAAAATCTGAAGAATTGGCTGAAGCTCGACCCGGCGGTCAAGTGCTTTATGCCCGGAATTCCCCGTGCCGCCTATATGCCTTTTCCGTTCCAGATTGTACAAACCCCCAAGAAGATCCTCATGGCGTATGAGTTCGCGAGCACCAGCCGCGTCATTCGCCTGGATCGTCCCGGGACGGAAGCGCTCGCGCCCTCCTGGATGGGCTATTCACTGGGCCGCTGGGAGGGCGAAACGCTGATCGTCGACGTGACCGAGCAAGTGCCGGACACTTGGTTCGACAGCTCGGGCAACTTTCACAGCGAGGAACTTCGCGTGGAAGAACGCTACACCCCGATCGGCCCCAACGCCCTGCGCTACGAGGTAACCGTCGAAGACCCGAAGGTCTTCACGCGGCCTTGGAAGATGAGCATGCCGCTCTATCGGCGGCTGGAACCCAACGCGCAGATCTTAGAGTTCAAGTGCGTGCCGTTTGCCGAGGGGGCCGTGTACGGGCATCTGAGCCGGGGGACTGAGCCGACTGAGCCGGCGAACGCCGAATCCGAGTCCCCTGAGTAAGGAGTTGGATCATGGTGAATCCAGGTGAATACCGGCGTAGCGCAGAGCTCGAACAGATCAGCGGTAGTTTGCGGCGGAGCAGCGAGGGGCTGAAAAGGCCGCAGGTCTCTTCGAGCCCGGCGCTACGCATGGTGGTGTTGGCTGCGATCACACTGACTCCCCTCGCTCTCGCCGAGGATGTTCAGAAAACATCCTGGGGCGCGCCCGACTTGCGAGGTACCTGGGACTTCAAATCCATTACGCCCTTCGAGCGCCCGGCGGAATTCAAGGACAAGGAGTTTCTAACGCCTGAAGAAGTGGCCCAGTGGGAGGAGAAAAAGCGCAAGGAGCGCCTGGAGCGCTGGGAAAAGCGGAACCGCGAGGCGGTCCAAGGCCAAAGAGACGTCGATGTCGGCTACAACTCGATCTTCCTGGATTTGGGCGAAAAGATGACCGGCACGATGAGAACGTCGCTCGTCGTCGATCCTCCGGATGGCCGCATCCCCGCTTTAACCGAAGACGCCAAGCGTCGATCGGCCGAGCGCCATGCCCGCTGGGGCAAACTGCCCGCCGGGCCGGAAGACCGCAATGCGCTCGAGCGTTGCATCATGGGATTCAACTCCGGTCCGCCGATGAACCCCGGCGCCTACAACAACTTCTTGGAAGTCTTCCAGACACCCAACCACGTCGCGCTGCTTAACGAGATGATCAACGACCACCGCATCATCCCGCTCGATGGCCGTCCCTATGTGTCCGAGGATATCCGTCTATGGAAGGGCGATTCGCGCGGTCACTGGGACGGAGCTACTTTGGTCGTCAGGACCAAGAACTTTACCGAGCACACGAACTTCCGAGGCTCGGGCCCGAACATGATCCTGGAGGAGCGGTTCACCCGAACCGGCCCCGATGCGCTGCTCTACGAGTACACGATCAACGACCCCGAGTCGTTCGAGAAACCGTGGTCGGTCGCGGTGGAGATGGCGGCGACCCAGGACCCGCTGCTCGAGTACGCCTGCCACGAGGGAAACCGCGCCATGACGCTGATGCTGCGCGGGGCGCGGGTGCGGGAGGCCGGCGGCGAGGGCAAGGAAGCGAAAGACTGGCTGGCGAGTTGGTACGGCGGCGCCAAAGCAGTTGAGGCGGCGGAAGAGCGGCTGAAGGAAGAGCAGGAAAAGGACAAGGCGCGGAACGAGAAGTGAACTCAGCGGCGCTTCGACTGTTTGGGGTCGGCGCCATCGCGCGGGGCTCCCGTTCCCGACGATCCCATGAATAGGTTGCGTCCGTCGGGGAGAGTGATGTCGCGCCCGCTGCCTTTGCAATTCGGGTCGCACAGCCGGTCCTTACTCTGGTAACCGCGCACCGTCACTTCGGTGCCCGGCGTCAGCAGCGTCTTGGTGAGCCCCCTGCGCAAGAGGGTATTGGGAGTACCCGCCTCGAGTTCCCAAACTAGGGCCTTGCCCTCCACTTCGGTTTCCACGTGTATCCAGGCGTGAGGATTGATCCACTCAACCTTGGTCACCTTGCCGGCCACCCGAATCGGCGCGTCGGCGTCGAACTCGGCGGAGAATGCGTGGTGGGCGTAGGCGAAGCGTGCCGCCAAGATCAAGCCGACCAGAATCGTAAGACTGGCGAATCGACGCATCATCCCGACCTCCGATTTTACCATCATAGCGGCAGAGGCGTGGAGGGAAGTCCACGCTCGTGGGGCGGAGTTTTTCGTGCACTGGGTAGCAAGCCATGTACACTGTGTGCCGGATGTCCGAAATCGGGAGTACCGGCTGCACGCAGTCGGCGAGATCACTTCTTTCTTGCTCGATGAACAGTAAGCTGAATCGCAGGCGGTTCGTCGGTTTCGGGTCGTGCACGGTGTTGGCCGGCGTTGGGTGTGCTTTGGAATCTTTCCAGTCCGCCCGAGCGCGGCCCGGCGAGGAAGATGCAATGGCTACGCGACTCGCATCCGTCAAAGCGCTTACGTTCGACGTTTTCGGGACCGTCGTTGATTGGAGATCCTCGATCATCCGCGAAGGAGAAGCGCTCGGCAAGCGAAAAGGACTCGACGTCGATTGGGGACACTTCGCCGATGCCTGGCGCGGAGGCTACGGACCTTCCATGAACCGCGTTCGCCGGGGCGAGCTCCCCTGGACGAACATCGACGGCCTGCACCGGCTGATCCTCAATGACCTTTTGAAGGAATTCAAAATCGAGGGGTTGCCTGAAGCCGTATGTCGGCCTCAACCGCGCCGAAAGCCAAGCCGGTCTGTTAGGTTCCGGGTTCCTGCCGGCCACGTACACGCCGTTCCACATCAAGACCAATACGGATCTCGGCTCATTCTCGCCGCCGGAGAGCGAGCGGGCGCAATTCCTCGAACGCTGGGAATTCCTGCGAAAGTTCGACGATCGACTGCGTACCGACCCGGCGCTCGAAGCCAAAGCTTATCGTGATTACCACAACTATTACGAGGGCGCCGTTGAATTGATGTCCGATCCGCGCACGGCCGCCATCTTGAAAATTACCAAGGAAGAGCGGAAACGCTACGGCTCCTCCATTACAGGCGACGCGGCAATTATCGCCCGCAATCTCGTCGTCGCCGATGCGGGAACACACTTCATCTTCCTTTCTCAAGACGACTGGGATCATCACAACGACATCTATGCCGAGAAGCACCATTACCAAAAGTCGCGAACACTCGACGCGGCGTTGTGCCCTCTCATCGACGACTTGGCGGCGGCGAAACGCCCCGACGGAACCTCCGTTCTCGACGAAACTTTGATCGTGTGCATGGGTGAGTTCGGGCGGACGCCCGGTGCGCTTACCGGACAACGTAACGGCCGCGATCACTACCAGTTCGCTTTTACGGGACTGTTCGCCGGCGGCGGCATCCAAGGCGGACGGGTCATCGGCAAGACCGACGAGATGGGCGCCAAGGTCGTAGAACCGGGTTGGCACGCCAAGAGGTCCGTCTACCCCGAGGACATCGCGACGACGATCTACTCCGCCCTGGGGATTGATTGGACCAAGAGCATTGAAACCACGCCGTCCGGCCGCACCTTCTACACGTAGAGCCCTTCTCGGGGACCCAACTGCTCGGCCGAGGGAACCAAGAAGTTAGCGAGCTGTTCGCGTAGGTTGCCGGCCCCACCGGCACCAGAACGAAACGTCGTCTTCTTGTTTGCTGCGCGGCGGATGCGAGGCCGGATCTGCATCGAGCCCGCCGATCCGGTATGCTGTTCGGTCCCGCCCGAAACCCCCTATGCCTGAGCGCAAGATTGGCGTTGTACTATTTCAGCTAGGCGGGCCCGACAGCCCGGAGGCCATCGAGCCCTTCTTGTACAACCTGTTCCTCGACCCGGACATCATCGACTTTCCGCTGGCCAAGGTCGGCCGTCCGCTGTTGGCTAAGTGGATCTCGAAGGGTCGCAGCCGCAAAGCGCACGAGCACTACGACCACATCGGCGGCAGATCGCCGATCCGCGAGTTTACCGAACGCCAGGCCGAAGCGCTTGAGGAGGTGCTGCGGGAGACCTATGACGCCCGCGTGTTCGTGGCTATGCGCTATTGGCACCCCTTGACGGAGGCGGCGATCATCGAGGCGAAAGCCGCCGGATGCGAGGAGCTGGTCTTGCTGCCGCTTTATCCGCAGTATTCCTCGACTACGACCGGCAGCGCGATCAATGAGTGGAATCGCCAGTGCCGACGACTCGGCTTCTCACCCGAGATCCATTGGGTGCGCAAGTTCTTCGACTATGAGCCCTACCTTGATTCGCTTGTCGCTCAAATCGCTTCGACACTCGCGCGATTTACCAACCCTGAAGAGGTCCACGTCGTTTACAGCGCTCACAATGTACCGCTCACCGTCATCGAGGCGGGTGATCCGTACCGCCAACAGATCGAAGAGACGGCGAGTCTGGTGCACCGCCGAGCGGGCTGGACCAACAGTAGAACGGTCTGTTACCAAAGCAAGATCGGCGGCCGAAAGTGGCTGAGGCCGAGTTTGCACGAGACGATCGAAACGCTCGCGGCAAGCGGCACCAAAAGCGTTCTAGTGGTTCCGGTGGCGTTCGTTTCCGACCACGTGGAAACACTTTCCGAAATCGATGTCGAGGCACGGGAACAGGCCCGTGAGAATGGGATCGAGCAGTTCGAAATGATGCCCGGCCTTAACGACAGCCCGGTCTTTATTCAAGCGTTGGCAGGCCTGGTCGGCGGGGCGCTTGGGTCAGCGGAGCTCGAGACCCGAGGTGACACAGTCGCTCGTGCCGCGAGCGGCGCAGGCTAACGTTGAAGCTTTGGGGTTCGGGAGTCAATTACATACCCCAATACTGCAATTCCCCCTATGAGTCAGCCGGATATCCGTGAACTTGCTCTTGAGCAACTGCCGGGGGCAGCGCGAGTCCTAGGCCGTGGGATGCGCGACAACCCGCTTCACTTACGAATCTTCGGTTCCGATCCTGTTCACCGGGAAGCTACCTTGTCGCGTCTATTCACGCCACTTCTCCGGCAGTACCGGCGGAAGGGAGCCATACTTGGTGCGTTCGTCGGAAGGCGTCTCATAGGAGTGTGTGCGATGGTGGTCCCTGGCAGCTGCCGGCCGACGCCGAGAGAGAAGGTAGGCTTGCTGCCCGCCGTTTTCTCGGGAAACAGCCTCACTACGGTGATCTCGGTTCTGCGGTGGACATCTGCCTGGGCTCGCCACGATCCAGCTGAGGCCCACTGGCACTTGGGCCCGGTCGGAGTCGAGCGCGACTTGCAAGGCAAAGGTATAGGCAGCGCGCTTCTCAAAGTGTTCTGCGATCGGATGGACGCGGCTAGGGTGTTGGCCTATCTGGAGACGGACAAATCGGAGAACGTGCGATTCTACAAGCGATTTGGCTTCGAGGTTGTCGCCGCGGACTATGTCATCGGTGTCCGCAATTGGTTCATGGCTCGCCCTCACCGGTAACGGATGAGCGGCCTACCGCGCTTCTCGGAATGATCTACTGCCCGTGGTTTTGATGAGTCAATTTCCGGATAGGGCGTTATACATCCTTCTGACGGTGACTGGTCCTACACTTGGCGACAAGGGCGGATCTAGCCGCACTTCCTGGCCTTCAAGAGCGTTGAAGGAAGAGAGCGACACTTGTCCTGGATTGCCCTACCACACGGCCAAGTGCGCCAGAGATTCTACCTAAGCCACTTTGATAGAACAAGTTAGAAGGAGAGATAGCGGATTTCTCATGCGAACCGGATTTCGCGACAGTAATCCGCGGACGAGGGCTATGTGGTTCTTTTTGAATGGCTTAGCCCTGTTCACTGCCGAAAACTTCTCTGAGAAATGAGCCGTTCGCTCCCGCTTCTTCGCCCGAATCTAAAGGGCACTCGCTAAGGCTCGTCGTTCCACCACCACAGAGGCGGCAAGGCCTTTTGCTGCGGCCAGACCTGGTTGAGGGTGTCCCCTTCAAACAACTCTCCGTTCTTCATCACGTACCTGATCGTATTGGTGTTCCGAATATCTTCCAGCGGGTCTCTGTTCAGGACGATCAGGTCGGCCAGCTTTCCCTCCTCAATGCTCCCGAGATCCTGCGCGTAGCCGATCGCCTCAGCTCCGTGCAGCGTCGCCGCCCGGAGCACCTCAAGGTTCGTCATGCCTCCACTCTGGAGCGCCCACATCTCCCAGTGGCATTGGATTCCCTGCAACTGTCCATGCCCCCCGACACAGACTCGTCCGCCGGCGCGAACAATCTTGGCGGCGGACCGAGCAAGCTTGCGATAGACATGCTCGTCTTCCCGATACCACGGTCCCCGCCTGGTCTTCAAGTCAAGTACATTGTGAGGAATAAAGCGTCTGAGTTTGGGGTCGTCGTGGACTTCGCCGTTCACATAGAATACGTTCTCGGCGTGCGGGCCACCATACGCCAAGAGTAGCGTAGGCGTGTAGGTCAGTCCCGAGCGAGCGATCAACTCGACCACGTCCCGGTAGAGCGGAAAGACTGGAATGCTGTGCTCGTTCCCGCTGAAGCCGTCAATCACGTGAGTGATGTGCAGCTTCAGATTCCACGCTTCGGTCGTCGGCATGATGCGGTGCTCTTTCGCGGCCTGCACAAACCACTGCCTCTTCTCGCGGTTCCCGACAGCGTAGTTCTTGATCGTTTTCGCTCGGTAGTACTTTTTGTATCTGGTGACCACGTTCGAGGCTTCAGATGCCGACCGGATGTCGAATACTCCCGGCCCCGTCGAAAACGCCCTGGGACCCGGGATTTCGCCAACGTCGACCAGGTCTTGATAAGCGAACGTGTCGTTCGTCGAGGTTTGCGGATCTCGACCGGCCGTTACGCCATAGGCCAGATTCGCTAGAAACGGCCAGTTTTGCATGTCGAGCAAGCCTCGACGAATCTCGAACCAGTGCGCGTGAACGTCGATGATGCCGGGCATGATCGTTGCGCCGCTCACGTCGAAGACGCGCGCCCCATCGGGAATATCCGCGGCGCCGCGGCGGCCCACGAAGGTGATTCGGTTGTCGCTCACGACAATGTCGGCGTTCTCGATGACTTCCTCGCCTCGCATCGTGACAACGTTCGCTCCGCGAAGTACAATAGACCCCCGCGGACGATGGCGAGGCAGTTCGATTTTCACATCGATTTCCTCGATTGGCAGCGCGTCGTGCTCCACGGTCCCGTCGGTGTCGGCGCCTGTCTCCAATTGCTTTACGCCGTGGGCGAAGATGTCATCGATTCGCGCACGGAAGAACGAGGAACCCATCCCCCACGTTAAAACGGAGCCGTCATCCGCCCACGCCATATAATCGGCCCCGACCTCGGAAACAATCTTTGCCGGCACGCTGGGAGCGCTCACGTTCACGGTAGGGGCATCTCCTCCCACGCGCGGAACAACCATCACATACAGTTGTTGGAGGATTCGAGCCGCGGCGTAGCGGCCGTTGGGACTGACAATGATCTCCCCTGTCGGTCGCGTGTCATTATCGAAGCTACGAGTAACTTTGAGGTGACTCCGGCGTTCCGTCGCGTCAAAGCGAAACGAAACCAGCCCATCCGCCTTCGAGCTTGCGTAGATGCGGGTCTTCTCTTCGCCGAAATGCAGTCGCCCGAGACCGCGAGCGGGTACGATGAGCCGGGCCTCGCCGCCTCCGGCGGGCACCCATACGATGTCGTCCCCGCTTGGCGTCCCCGTGTAGGGGCCGTAGTCTCGGATCCGCTTGACTCGCACGCCGGTAAGTCCGCGGAGCGCCACGATGCGGGCGCCGTCGGGGGTCCAGATCGGGTGTCGATAGTATCCGGGAACTTGCGTCAGTTTCCGCGGCGAACCTTGGCCGTCAACCCGCGCCTTCCAGATGTCTCCTCCGTCGGCAGACCAGGTTACGTAGGCGAGCCACTGCCCGTCGGGCGACCACGCGGGATGAAATTCGCGATCGTCTCCTGAGTTAACGCGCCGAGGCGTTCCACTCGGAATCTCCATCGAATAGAGATGGGTCAGTGCTGAGAATGCCAATCGCTTGCCGTCCGGAGACTGCGAGGGATCATGGATCAAGCGGACCCGCACCGGACCGTCATCGACGCGCGAAGGAAAGTCGAGTAACGGACCCAGGTCTTGCCGGACGTTGGCCACGAACGGGATGGTCTTCGTGTCCCCGCTTTCGATATCGACCCGATGAATCTTGCCGCCGTAACTAAGAACGACCTCTTTCCCGTCTGGGGTAAAGGCGTAGCCGGGAAGGAGGTCTTGTGCGGCGGGAGATTCCTGATCATCTCGCTGGACCGCATACTTCAGCCGGCGGTCTTCCCCGGTCGAAAAGTCCCGGATGCGCAGCTCTGTCGCGGCGTCGTAGCGCGTACCGTAGACTAACTTCGTCCCATCGGGGGACAGCCGCGGCCGTATGGCGCTCCCGAGCGCCTCCGTAATCAGTTCCTCGACGCCCGTGAGCAAGTCCCGCCGCGCGATCTGCCATCGCCCAAAACTGCCGGCAGGCATCCAAGCCGGTTTGCCAACCCCTTTGGCATAGTAGACGTAGCGCCCGCCGGGGCCGGCGATGGCGCCCAGGGCACCCTGTGTCGCGTAGCCTGGCGTGCCGGGCGGAGGAGTGACCTTGACGAGCTGAATGCCGGCGCCTCCGCCGACGTGATACATCCAAATCTCGAAGCCATTTTCCGTCCTGCGCGAGACGAGTACATTGTCGCCGTCGGAGGTCCAACCGGGTGAAGTAAAAAGATTGCTGTCATCGTTACTCAGTCGCTTGGCATTGGAACCATCCGCGTCGGCGATCCAGACGTTCTCGGCCCCCTCCCGATCACTGAGGAAAGCGATTCTCGAACCGTCGGGCGAATAGCGGGGCTGACTTTCAAAGGCCATGCCCCCGGCGACCAGCGCGGCCTCGCCTCCCTCAATCGGCAAGCTGTAAAGATCTCCAAGCAGGTCGAAAATAATGGTTGTGCCGGCGGGGGAGACGTCGAGTGATATCCACGTGCCCTCGTCGGTCGTAAACTCGATCTTGCGTTCGGGCTTTAGGGGCAGCCCTTCTTTCTCGTCTTTGGGCTCAGCCCCGCGAACGCCCCTGTTTTCATGCTCTGCTTCGTTCCCTTCTTGAGCCAGAGCGAGCGGATGTTCAGCCGCGACGAGCAGCGCCCCAATCCCGAGCAACCAAGAGATTCCGGAAGATTTCGTCATGCGGTGCCTCCACTAGAAACACAGGCCCTGTCCCGTGCTTAGGTTTTTCCAGTCAGTGATCCCACGCTCGGACCGCCGTGATCCCACGCTCGGATCGATCATCGCGACACGGAAGCGGCTCTGCTTTTTCGACAGCCCTGGAAACGACGGCTTGGTGAGTACGAGGCCCGGATCGGCCTTTCGGGCGCTTTCACCTCGGCCGGTGCTCACGCCTGCAGGAATCGTGGCAATTTCGCTTCCAGATGCCGGTCGCCGACCAGAGCGGGTCCGACCTAATGCCGGTACCGGAAGCGCTTTGAGGATCGATGGCGATAACAATCGATGTCACTCGCTAGCGGCCCCGACGCTCGCTAGCCGCCTCAGAGAACTCGCTTTCGGCCCTTGCGGCGGCCTGGTCGCGGCGGATCTGACGGCTGATTGCTCGACGGGAAATCATTTCTCAACATCTATCCGACGGTGACGCCCAACATTCTAGCGTGGGCAGGCAGTACGAAGGCCTCCACCCCGTGAAGCATCCGTTTGCCCCATATGGCACTAGATCCTCCCTGACGGGGAAGGGTTGATTCATCCCGTCCACATGACCGTATAGTCGGCTTACCGTTTTTGTGGGCCCTTGAAGTGCCGCGACGGGTTTACGTACTCAACTCTATGCCGATTCGATCCTTCACCGCACCGTGGAATGGCTGCCTTCATCCAAGCTCCTGGAGTCTGAAACGAGACGTGACGAGAAAGATGGTTAGGCCGTCACTCGACAGGAATCCCAACTCGGTGCTCCGGCTATCGGTAAACGCTATGGCTATTCCCGCAATCTCTTAGTCCAGGCTTAAGATCCCGGCGACAACTCGCTTCGGCACAGCCCCCACGGGAATCGTCTCGACTACCGCCATCGTCTCGATGTCCACAACCACTGTCACGTCGTCCCCCGCGACCGCTACATACAAGCTCTTGCTGTCCGGCGTGATGGTGAGCCAATCAGGGTGGTTCCCGACATCCACGACCTTCAACATCTTGAAGTCGGGCAAGGAGTAGGCAACGACGCAGTGGTAATACTTGCTGGTGGCCCACAGCATCTTCCCGTCCGGCGTAACGGCAAGTCCATGCGAAGGCGATCCCTGAAGGACCCGCGTCTCCTTCTGATGACCAGGCGGGTCCGGCAGTGTGATGCGCCGGATCTCTTTGCGCGACGCGAAATCAACCACAGCGAACCCGTGGAAGTTGGAGAGCTGCACGATGATATTTTTCGTCGATCCGTCGGGATTGCGGGTAAAAGCCATCGGCCGAATGCCGGCGCTTAGCGTCAAAGTCCAGGCAACGGTATCTTTGGAAGCGTCGATGACGCTGATGGTCCGCGCCGGTATCGACCCGGCGACGGCATGCTTGCCGTCCGGAGTCACATAAACGTTGTGAACTCGCCCTTTCACGGGGACGCTTTTCACATTGGTCATCGATGCAGTGTCGATGACATCCACGGCGCCCGGGGCCTCGGCAATCCCGACGTAGACTTTCGCGCCGTCTTTCGACACGGCGACGTTGTTCGGGCGGCCGCTCAGGGGAATTCGCTTCGATACCTTGAGAGTCTTCGCGTCGACCACGTCGAGCGTCGTCAGCGATTCATTGGTGACGTAAATCCGGCGGCCGTCGGGGGCGATCGTGATGCCGTGCGGCACCTCGATTCCCTCGATCAAGTCAACCACTTTGTTCGTTGCGGGATCGATCACGTGAATGTTGTCGCCGGCCGCGTTGGTCTGGAGAACGCGCACCTTGCTCCCGGCCGACGACGTTGCCGACACATGTTCTTCGGAACCTCCGTCGTGGCCGCCGCCAACCCATGCGGCCAGCGTCCGCCATTCCGGATCGCTCCGTGACTTCCAGTGTTTGCCGCCCGCGTGGAAGGGGTCGCCGCCGGCGGTTGCCGCCAGCGGATGCAGCAGCATACGGCTCTTCGAGGGGTGTCCCGGAACGACGTACTGCTTCCAGGTTTCGTAGTTCCGGCGCGACTGCTCGTCGTCCCACTGAGCGGCTCCTGCGTCAAGCTCTTCCAGACGAGGCGTCCGATGCCGGTGGCAAGTCATGCAGCGCGCGCGGCCCGGGCGCTTAGCGAGGAAAATGGGCTGCACTCTCTCTTTGAAAAAGCTGTAGTCGAGAGAAGACACCGCGGACAGAGAAGAGGCGGACTGTTGGGCAAGCAGCGGCGCACTCGCCACAAAGAAAATGGCTGTACGGGTTACAGAAGACGACGGCACATGCGCTCCTTTCGGTTGTTATCGCGGCTTTGTGAACTTCTGCACAATCCCGCTGAGCTGCGCTATAAAGACGTCTCCAGACTGCGAGACGGTCGTGCCGTGTCCGCCCGGGTCTCCCGGCAATCTTGCCACGACCTCCCCTTTTAGATTCCGCAGGACTCCGCCCGTCCATATGTGTTGGTCTTTGGTCATGAAGAGCGTGGAGACGCTCCCGATGTCCTTCCACTGGTCGAGAAACTTGCCTTGGGAATCGAATATCTGAATGCGCAGGTTGCTCCGATCAGTCACGTAAACCCGCCCCCGGGCATCGACCACCAGGTTGTGCGGCAACTCGAACTCTCCCGGACCTGTTCCTCTCTTGCCCCACTGCAATAAGTATTTCCCGTCCGCCGAGTATTTGACCACGCGCGCGCTGCCGTAACCGTCGCTGACGTAAATGTCACCGTTGGGCGCGAAAGCGACGTCGGTCGGCAGGTAGAAGTGAGTCGAGTCGCTGCCCGACTCACCCTTGGCGCCGAGCTGCATGATCACGCGCCCCTCAGCATTCATTTTGTAAACCACGTGAGCACCGGCGTCGACTATCCAAATATTTCCCTCCGGATCGACACGCACCGAGTGGGCGCCGCAGGAGTAGCATCCGGCCGGCCCATAGACGGCCGCGGAGAGCGAGGCGCCCGCTGCACGGTCCTTCGGTTCAACGGCGGTGACCTTGCCCTCGCTGATCATTCCGTCGCCCCAGGAACGCAAGAACTTCCCCCGCGGGTCGAACTCCATGATCGGGTGGGCGCCGCGATGAAGCACCAGGATGTTGCCCTGCTTGGTGGTTGCCGCGGCCACGACTTGGCCGAAATGCCAAGGCGACGGCGTGCCGATCATGGTCTTCGCCTGCATCGGCCATTCTACTTCCGTGTAAACTCCGTCGGCCGCGCCGGTGGACGGGTAAAGGGCGGCGCTGAGAACAAGCGCGCTCAGGCACGCGAACCTCGCAGTAAAGCTTCGTTTACCGGGTACGTTCCGGGATTCCATGGTTCACCTCCGTATAAGAGCTTACGCCATCCGGAGGCTCACTGGGCGGTGCCGGACTCGAGCTCTTCCAACCGAGGCGTACGATGCCCATGGCAAGTCATGCAGCGCGCGCGGGCAAGGCGCTTGGCGAGGAAGATCGACTGCACTTTTTGTTTGAAGAAGCTGTAATCGAGGCGGTGGGGTAGCGGAAGGGGGAGATGCCTCGGATTCCGGGACGATGCCGATCGGCGTTCCGACGCGATGCCGATCGCTAGTCGGGCGTTTCCGGAATGGTGATCGGGATGTCGGAATCGGGTCGAAGAGGCCGCCGGCGTCTACTGTCTCATTCTTGAGGGTCACTCCACCCCCATAATGGAGGATGTCCCGGTTCCCCCCGGTTTCCCCGTAAGCGCCGTAAGCGGGAGCCTTCAACGCCGCAGCGGTGGGATAGTATAATCGGGCGCCGTGCCCAATCAGCGCGGAGAAACAGTTACGGGAAAAATGAGAGGGCCTGGAATCATGAGTTTTCGACTTGTACGGGAAATGGTTTTGCTCACGGGAGTGACGACGTTGAGCGGCATCGCCTCGGCCGGCGAGAGAGGGTTGATGCACTGCTTCTTCTTTACACCGATCGCGGAGGCCGGCGAAGCCGATTGGGAAGCGTTTTACAAAGCAACGGAGGAGCTTCCGAGTAAGATCGACGGTCTGCGTCGAGTTTGGGTCGGCAAGCTGCAAAAGCGGGCCGCCGTATCCCAACAGGTCAAATTGGGACGGGAATATGGAGCCTGCATGGAGATGACCGACCAAGCCGCCCTCGAAAGCTATGCCGCACACCCGGCCCACGACGCCTGGGTCAAGATCTACGAGAAGGTGCGCGTCCCGGGCACGACGACCTTCGACATCCTGGGGCAGTAAGAAAAGTCGGCCGTAACTCCCGGCCCGGCACGAGGGGCGAGGGCTCTTCGGATGCGGTGCGCACCCGCCGGATCTCTGCGTGAAGATTTTTTATTCGGTGGCTGTGACCGAACCGAACGTCACCGAACCGAGCGTCACCGAACCGAACCCGTCACCGAACCGTGAACCGGCACCGAACGAACAAAGTGAAGCGGATCGTCCTCCAACTTGGTATTTTCGACAAGCTGGAGAATGTCGACCGGGAGAGCCGGCTTCTACTCTGGACGACCGGGAGAGCCGGCTTGAATGCCTCGCAGGTGAACAACCATTTCCGGCTTCCACTCACCGTCGCACATCAGCAGTACGTCGCCGCCTTTGCTGCCCGCAACAACTACGATGGGTACCCGATTCCGAGAGTCCAGATATCGAAGGTGCGGAAAGCTCCGCATTGCTTCGGCAAAGCGAACAAAGTGAAGCGGATCGTCCTCCAACTTGGTATTTTCGACAAGCTGGAGAATGTCGCGCGAGTTGGTCAACGAGTCATCCATGTATCGGAACGGTAGCTTTACCAGTCTCCTCATAGCGCTTTGTCGATCTTCCTCTCTCAATCTTCCAAGCTGCAGAAACTCATCCGAGGCGGCCGTACATGCATCCCCGAGCGCCTCGAGGGCAGGGCCTCGAGCGCCGTCGGGTAGCGTCGTCGACTCGTCAGTTGCTGCCGAAGCGAGCCTGCTATCCGCGCGACTTCCTTCAAGATCCGCACCGGTCAAATTCGCTCCGTCCCACCGGGCACCGCTCAGCACCGCGCCTCTAAGGTTGGCTCTGGTTAGATCCACCTCCGAGAGATCCGCACGCGTTAGGTTAGCGTCTTGCAGTAGCGCGCCCCTCAGGTCGCCACCAGTCAGACGTGCGCCAGAAAGATCAGCCCCGCTCAGGTCACTCAGGGAAAGCACACTACCACTCAAATCCACTCTAGGAAGCAACAGTTGGCGGAACGATAGGACTTCGTCGTCGTATAGCTGATGCAGAAGACGCACCTTCACCGCCGGGGGAGTAGACGCTGCGTATAACCGGGAAAGCTTTTCTTCCTGCGACTCCACAACGAAGAAGAAAATTAATGAGATGGCGCCAACTAGGCAAGCACTCATAAGAAACACCTGTCGACCACTAAAACGCTTCATCAGTAAAACGAGAAGCGAGAGTGTATCCGACGTTTGCTCCGATTTCTCTACGGACTTTTGCGGCAGTTTCTCTACTGCACTCTGCTGCAGTTTCTCTACCGACCGGCGATACTCGTCGGCCCGGCGCAACTCAGACTCGTATGATTCCCTGAGCCGCCTGACTTCAGAGTCGTAGGAGTGCTGGAGGCGGTCAAAGTCACGCTTGGTCGACTCGAGTGAACGGTTCAAGTCTTTCTTCTCCGCGTGCAACCGCTGCAAGTCTTTCTCGCGCCTCTCCTCCTCTTCACGAGCCTGCTTGTCCTTGAGTTCCCGGTCTTTTCTTGCGCTGCGAATTCCGGCCGTGATCCGGTCCCATTCCTTTCGGCTTTCGGCTCCCCAATCCGATGTGACGAGTCCGAAAATCTCGGCGAACGCGTCGATACTAGCTTGGGAGAACTTGGCGGCTGGGGCTTCGCGGTAGGGAATCAGCTGCCTCTTGTATGCCTTCATGGCGTCGAGGTCCAGGGGCAGGGGATACGTGTCGTCGAAGCGAATATCGAATTCTTTTTGGGAATTTCCTAGTTTAAGGTCTTGGTAGTAGGATCTTGGAAGGGACTGATAGTGGCCTAAAAGCGCGTGGGGTGTTATTATTGGGGGTAAGGTGCAACAGGAACAGGTTGAGATCCACCTTCGCTTCAAAGGGCCAAGCGTGGATGACGGAACGATGTCCGTCGAGGACGTCATTCCGGTTCTTCAAGGCTTCTCAAGCGCATACGGAAAACTGGCTGCAAGCGATAACCCGAATGCCACACACCGGCTGAAGCTGACGAGTATCGGCCCTGGTTCGGCGGATGTCCTCTTGGTGGCATGGGAAGTATTGGAAGAGCACCACAAAGCCCTCATCGCTGGCTCAAGCGTGGTGGCGGGGGGGGCATGGTGGATTGTAAAAAGGATTCTTGCTGTAATTCGCGCCAAGCGACATACGGAAGGGAAACCGTTCCATGAGGAAATCTCGCAGCAGAACCATATCTACGTTGTCAACTCCACAGGCGTCAAAATTGAGATGCCGCTCAAAGCGTATGAATTGTTCAAGACCAGGGCGATAGATGGGGACTTGGACCGAATCGCCACTCCACTTGTCGAGGGCCGCATCGAAGAAGCCGAGATTACAGCGAAATCGTCCGAGGAAAGTGTCCAGGAAAAGATTTCTTTAGCCGAGCGGCAGTATTTCACGGTTGGAGACAAACCAGCCACTTCCACTCAGCAGACATGGCTGAACGCCAAACTCAACTCGCTCACCAAGAGCACCAACAGTGGGTGGTTGCACCTATCGGATGGGAGTAGAGTGTTCTACACCTACAAAGGAGAGGACGAACAGCAGTTCTACGAACTGTTCGGAACCTACCACGGCCTATTGAATCTCGCAAAATAAAGTGACACCTTTTTGGGGTACGTACGTCTTTGTATGTATGGGAAATACAAAAGGCGTACGGCGGGATTTCGAGGCCCTGGAGAAGCGCCGTTTCAAAGCGATCCGGTTGGTCGAGCAAGGCTGTAGTCAGTCCGAGACAGCGAGGCGATTGAAGGTCGCGCGGCAAAGCGTCAGCGAGTGGCTGCGACGATACCGGCGTGACGGCGAAGCCGGGTTGCGCCAGGCCGGCCGCGCCCGGCCGTAAGCCGCTGTTGGACGCCGCGCAGCTCGAACGCCTCGAGGCGTTGCTGCTGGAAGGCCCCGAGGCGCACGGCTTCCCGACGCCGCTGTGGAGCTGTCCGCGGGTCGCTCGTCTGATCGGAGACGAGTTCGGCGTGCGCTATCACGAGGGCCATGTCTGGAAGATCCTGCGGGCGCTCGGTTGGAGCCCGCAACGGCCCGTCGGCAAAGCGCGGGAGCGCAACGAAGAGGCCATCCGCGGCTGGCAGCGCAAGACTTGGCCGGCCATTAAAAAAAAGCCCGCAAAGAAGAACGTACGATCGTCTTCATCGACGAAAGCGGATTGAGTCAGAAGCCGCATCGTTGCCGCACCTGGGCGCCGCGCGGCGAGACACCGGTGTTGGAGTTCAACTTCAACTGGGACAAGCTGTCGGTGTCGGCCGGGCTGACGTTGCGCAACTTTTACTTCCGGCTCTATCCCGGCGCGATCGGCGAGCTGGAGGTCATCGACTTCCTGAAGGCTTTGGTGCGCCACATCGACGGCCCACTGCTGATCGTCTGGGACCGGCTGCCGGCGCACCGCAGCCGCCTGGTGCGGGAGTTCATCCAGCTCTCCGAGGATCACATCGCAACGGAGTACTTGCCGCCCTATGCGCCGGAGTTGAACCCGGTGGAATACATTTGGGCGTACTGGAAGCAGCACGAGTTGCCCAACGTCTGCCCGAAGGACTACTGGGAACTCGACGAGCGCGCCCGCAAAGCGCTGCGGCGAATGCGCCGCAAACCGCGCTTGATTACCGCTTTCTGGAAACAGTCTTCTCTTTGTCTCGATTGACAGTATATTATGCGAGACTCAGTAGTCCGCGTACAGTGCGTAGCTCACATGGACGATAACTTGAAGATCATCTCGCTCGATGTTGCCAAAATGGAGCGGGCACAAGGTGAATTGTTCAACACATGATCCCCATCCCGCCACTTTCGTATATAATTCCCAATGTTTTGGAGCGCTAGGTGTTGTGGTCACTCGTCCAAATGAAGGGGAAGATTCTCGTGTTCCTTTGGGAAAGCTCGTACTAAGCTCCTTTTGAAGCTCTCCCAGTTCGGAGCAGCTCGCATGAGAGCCGTAACGGCTGCAAGATGCTCTCTGAGCCTTGGATGTCCATAGTCACGATTGAACCATTGAAAGAGTTTGGCTTTGCGCCGTCCAGTCTCAGGAATCACAGGGTTGAGTCGTCTCAGTTGATTCAGTACTCCAGGGGCAAGTCTGGCATAGACAAAATCGTTGGTGTAATGGGCTACAACTTGTGGCCTCTTGATGCTGTACAAATTAGGCCATCGTTTGAGGCGGCAAATCTGTCTGTAAAACTCGATATCGAACGTCTTGGTCCAAGCTTGAAGTTCCTTGGCGATGAACTTTTCTAGGATGGTTGCTAAGGCTCGTTCTTCTCTGATCCGCTGGTAGCCTGTGGCTTCGTCGACCAGGGCAATGACGCCGACCGTAGCAAGACCACGGATAAGTATTTCGCACCGTTTGGCAATGTGTTCCTGACTTGGTAGCAGGGCCTTAGAATTACGGGCCGCAAGGTACACATCGCAAACCTGCGGTAGTAATTCTGCTCGGTATCCATATCCTCTTTGACCTGCTGGCGGATGAAAAGGAATGGGGACGGTCGACTCGATCAACTCATTAGAAACAAAAGGTTTAAGGTTCTTTGGTGCTATAAAAGCTGGCAGTTTGTCGACCCTCCCTGTAGCCCCGTGTTGCCGAAGTACATCTGCCAATAGCGGTTTACGGTGACCCGCGCCGTCAGCGGATGGGACGGGTCGACAAGCCACCGCGCGAGTCCCAGACGGTTCGGCGGCGCGTCCCTCGGGAGCGGCGGTAGAAAAGCGGGCACGCCCGGCTCGACCTTTTCGGTTTTGTTTCGATAATCGCCGCGGCCCAGCATGAAAGTCTCGCGCGGCCGTTTCATCTCCGCCATCACCATGACCGACGGAATAGAGGACTCTAATTTGCCTTTTTCTTTTTGCAAGTCCTTCTTGCGCTTGTAGAGGTCTTTGATATCGTCGGGCGCGGCATAGGTAAGGTAGTATTTGCGAAAGCGATCACGGCGACTCAGGCAAGCGCGTAGGTGACGGCCTGAGGCGCTTTGTGCGGACACTACGGGGACGTTCTCTCCTGTGCCGTCAATATCCGCCTTCTTGTTTGCGTCGAACTCCTTCATACCGTCAGCGCAGTCGCTGATGGGCGCAGTCAGAATGGCCCTCATGCCCTCGTGCTCAAAGAGCTGCTTGATATCGCCAACGCCGATCGCACGGTCGTAGACGCGAAGGTCGTCGAGACTGCCCTTGTAGGGATTGAACACGCCGGGTACGCCGGCTTCGAGCGGACCGGCGTGTTGGTAGGACCCGTTGAGGCTGTCGTCGGTCGCAATCATTTTCTGCTCTTCACCATTGATGAAGAGTCGAAGTCCGGCGGCCTTGCCGGAGCCGTCATAGGTGACGATGTAGTGATGGCCGGGGCCTCTTACCTTCTCTTTGGTCCGAACCTCAATGGCGTCGTCGGGCCGGCGGTGAGAGAGACGCACATAGATGTTGAATTTAAGCTGCATGTTCGCCGGTTCGGCTTCACCAACGAGGATTTCAAAGCCGCGGCGGTTCTGCGCGAGGTTCAGCTTTTGGAAAACCGACATCAAGGCGGTGTCCTCGGGGGGTTGTATGGAGGTCCAGAAAGCAACCGAAAAAGGCCCTTCTCGCTCGAGCGGCGTGGCCGTGAACGCTATGCGTGTCTCCCCGTCGAACTGGATGCCGTCTCCGACGTTCAGCTCGTCGTAGGTGACCTCCCCGCGCACAAGACTCGCATGCTGCTGTTGGCCGGAAGAGTCGTCGAGGTTTTGACTGAATTCGTAGTGCGCGGTCAGGCCCTTGGAATCAGCGGTGGGGATTCCGGGTAGGGCGGTTTTCTGCCATTCGCCGACCCACGCGTCGACCCTTTCGTTGCCGAGGGTTTCGTCAAAGTCGTCGAGCGCCTTGGAGATCTCGTCCAGGCGGTGCTGCTGGTCCGACGTAGGCATGCGAACGATGGGTCTTGCGTTGCCGGCCGCGCCGTCCAGACCACGCTCGGGAATCGTGTTGAAGAAGGCGAAGAACTCGTAGAATTCCCTTTGCCGTAGCGGGTCGTACTTGTGGTCGTGGCAGCGGGCACAGCCCATCGTGAGTCCCAGCCAAACCGTCGATGTCGTTTCGACGCGATCGACAACGTATTCGGTTTGGTACTCCGCGGCAATGGCGCCGCCCTCGGCGTTGATCATGTGATTGCGGCCGAAACCCGTGGCGATCTTCTGGTCGATGCCGGCATTCGGGAGCAGGTCGCCGGCGATCTGCTCAATCGTGAACCGGTCGAACGGCTTGTTGTCGTTGAAAGACCGGATCACCCAATCCCGCCAGGGCCACATTTCGCGAAGGTTGTCGATGTGATAGCCCTGCGTGTCGGCGTAACGAGCCAAGTCGAGCCATTGCATCGCCATCCGCTCGCCGTAGTGCTCGGATTCGAGTAGACGATCCACGACCTTCTCGTAGGCGTCCTCGGAATCATCGGCCAGGAACACCGCGACGTGCTCGGGTGTCGGAGGCAAGCCGGTCAAATCGAAACTCACACGGCGGATCAGGGTGTTCTTGTTCGCTTCCAGAGACGGCCCCAGTCCCTCCTGCTTGAGACGCGAAAGAACGAAACGGTCGATCGCGTTGCGCACCCAAGCGTCGTTTTCGACTTCAGGCGGCACGGGGCGACGCGGCGTCCCGAACGCCCAGTGGGTTTCCCATTCCGCGCCCTCATCGATCCAGCGGCGAATCGTCTCGACTTCCCCGTCGGTGAGCTGCCGTCCGAAACTCGGGGGAGGCATGCGGGCGACCTCCTGCGCGTGACTAATGCGCTGGAAGAGACGACTGGCCGGGGAGTCGCCGGGAACAACGACTTGATATCCGCCACGGTCGGCAAACGCGCCTTCTCGGGTGTCGAGGCGCAAGTTGGCCTGACGCGGGCCCTCGTCGGGTCCGTGGCAAGCAAAGCACTTGTCCGAGAGAATCGGCCGAACTTCGCGGCTGAAGTCGACGCCGTCGGCGGACGGCCCTTTCGGTGCGGCCACAAGATTGGCGGCGGTGACGACGGCGACCAGCACCGGCAATAGGAACGGCTTCATAGACACACCCTACGGAGAGTATAAGCGTTCCCGAGCGCCCTCAATTGGTTGCCGCCCGACAATTTCGCCGCTTCACGGCGATGGTTTTCGCGCGACGGCGGGGCGTATCGTGGCGGCCGACCGCAGCTTCGAGAAGTTCAGCCTCGCCCGCGGAGCAGCTGAGAATTTCAGTACGTCCCCGCAGCGTGCGCGTGCCACGCCCGACGCGGTATTCTTTCCTAACGTCATGGCGGAGTCGGTGAAGCAACCCCCGCTCAGCAGGCAGGACCCGGAGGACTCGACTCCGATTCTTATCCGCGTAGGGCAGTTCACCGAAAAGGACAAGGCTCCGCGAGAGGTGCATCCTCCGACGGGCATCGCGGCCGAAGGCGCCAAGGCTGCTCTTGCGGATACCGGCATTGGAGAGCGGCTTGATTTAGTGCCGCCGTGGAGCGGATTCAACCATCAACCAGCGGCGGCGTTGTTAAGATTGAGGCAAAGGTCTCTCCTTAACGAGTGTTGCATGAGCGTTCGACTTGCAATTGCCTTGCTTGTTTGCGTCCCTGCCCTTCCAGCAGGAACGATCTTCGAAGACACGATTCAGCCGATCCTGAACGCGAATTGTCTTCCCTGCCACGATCAGCACAACCGCATGAGCGGGTTTTCGGTTCAAGACGCGGCAAGCGTTACGGCCGGCGGGGCACGACGCGGAACCGCGGTTACCCCGGGGGAACCCGGCGACAGTGTTCTCCTCAAGATGCTGCGGGGTCACCTCGAACCTCGGATGCCCTTTGGCAAGCCTGCGTTGGCCGAGGCCGAGCTGGCTGCCGTGGAAGACTGGATCCGAGGACTGGAGCCGGAGACCGCGGACGCGGAAAAGCCCCACTGGGCTTTCATGCAACCGCGCCGGGACGACCCGCCCGCGATTGCCGACGTCGAGTGGGCGCGCAACGGCATCGACCACTTCATCCTGAGCAAGCTCGAGGCGAAGGGGCTGACGCCGGCTGCGGAGGCGCCCCCCAAAACGCTGATTCGGCGGCTGTATTTTGATCTGATCGGACTGCCGCCGACCTGGGAACACGTCGAAGCCTTTGTCGAGGATTCCTCGCCCGACGCTTACGAGAAATTGGTGGACCACCTGCTGGCCGATCCTCACTACGGAGAGCGCTGGGCGCGCCATTGGCTTGACCTGGCTCGCTACGCCGACTCCGCCGGCTACGAAGGGGACCCGGAGTACTATCACGCTTGGCGTTACCGCGACTACGTAGTGGACGCCTTCAACAACGACAAGCCCTACGACCGGTTCGTCAAGGAGCAGATCGCCGGCGACGAGTTTGTCCGGTCGTTGTCGGCGGGACCGCTTCCCGCGCCGGAGCCGGAGCACACCGTTGCCTTGACTTTCCTGCGGCTTGCGCCGATCACCGAACCTCGCGGCGAGCGAAGCCGCCACGAGCTGCTCACCGAGATGACCTCGACGGTCAGTTCCGTATTTCTCGGGCTGACCGCGGGCTGCGCCCAGTGCCACGACCACAAATACGATCCCATCCCGATTAGGGACTTCTATCGCCTGAAGGCCTTCTTCTCCACCGTTTATATGGCGCCGGCGCGCTCCGGGGACATCTTTCAGATCGGCGGTCCTCAGCCGGCCGAATTCTATCGGCCCGGCGAGAAGGAATGGGCTGACCGAGAGCGCGAGAAACACGAGAAGGAACTCAAGGAGGTTGAAGCCGAGTTCGAGGAATTCCAAGCGCCGTTGCTTCGAAGACTCAAGGCGGCGAAAAAGGACAAGCCCGCCGAAGGGGCTGAGGAGACCGACGACGAGAAGAAGGAGTTGACCGCAAGCGACCTGTCGAAAGCCATCAAAGAAGAAGACGCCGGCGATTCTGATGAGTCTTCGCTCTTTTCGCCGGACGAGCGAAAGGGGCATGCGCTGTTTCGGCGGCGTGTTCGAATCCTCAAGGACCAAATCTTGCGGGTCGAGCCGTCGGCGATGTCACTGCGGACGATGGATCCTCCACCGTATGGCCCGAGCGTGCCGACCACCTACGTGTTGAATCGGGGTCAGTGGGATCAGCCCACTGAACCGGTCGAGCCGGGGTTTCTTAGTGCTGTCACCGGGCATTCTCAGCCTGCCGAGCTGATCGAGGTCGATCGCTACCAGCGCCATCCCGGCCACGGCCGCCGAATGACCCTGGCCAACTGGATCGCGAGCCCGGAAAACCCTCTCACCGCCCGCGTGATGATGAACCGTCTTTGGCAATATCGTTTTGGGCAGGGCATCGTGGAGACCTCGAGCGACTTTGGCAAGAACGGCGCGCTGCCCACCCATCCGGAGCTTCTCGATTGGCTGGCTGTGCGTTTTGTGGACGAGAAGTGGAGCCTGAAGGCGATGCAGCGGCTGATGGTGACCTCCGGCACCTACCGCCAAGCTTCGCAACGGCACGACGATCAGGCGGAAGAAGCCGACCCGGAAAACAGGCTGCTATGGCGCTTCCCGCGTCAGCGCTTGGAAGGGGAGGTGATCCGGGACAGCGTGTTGGCGGTGAGCGGCCGCCTCAACCCGGCTCGCGGCGGCCCGCCCATATCTCCACCCTTGCCCCGCGGATTGGAGAACGAGCTGGACAGTAAGTACGAAAACAATTTCTGGGAACCGTCGAGCGCGGAGGAGGCCCGCAAGCGCAGTCTGTATGTTTTCCAGCGACGTTCTTTGGCTTTGCCGATGCTGCAGACCTTTGACGCGCCGGTGCCGGACTCGTCGTGCGACCGGCGCCGAACTTCGATTACGCCCTTGCAGGCGTTGTCCCTCTACGACGGAGATTTTGTGAATGAGGAATCACGGCACTTTGCCCTCCGGGTCGCGGAACAGAGCGGCGCGGATGTCGAGAGCCTCATACGTCGGGCCTTTCAACTGACGCTGAGCCGCAATCCTTCAGCCGATGAGAGCAAACAGGTGCAGGGGTTCCTTGCTTCCGCTGAGTCGGAAGAAGAAGCGTTGATCGGGTTGTGCCGGGTGCTGCTCAACAGCAATGAGTTTGTCTATGTTGACTAGTTCTTCCCGCCGCGATTTCCTGTGCCGCGCTTGGAACGGCATTGGCGGTTTGGCCCTCGCCGGCATCGCGGCTGACGAGTTGCAGGCCGGGCCGAGCGCCCTCAACCCGCTGGCCCCTCGCGAACAGCACCTGCCCCGCAAGGCCAAGCACTGCATTTTCCTTTTTATGGGCGGCGGGGTGAGCCATATCGATACCTTCGACTACAAGCCCGCCCTGAGGAAATATGCCGACAAGGCTCTGCCGCGGCCGGAGGGGCTTTCCGGCGAGGTGGCGACAGCGCTGGATAAGCCTCACACGGCCATGCCGTCGTTTTGGGACTTCAAGCAATACGGTGAGTCGGGCCGCTATGTCTCCACGCTTTTTCCGAACCTAGCCCGGCACATCGATGAGCTCGCCTTTGTCCATGGGATTCGATTGGACAACAACAACCACGGGCCGGCGACGTTGCACATGAACACGGGCTCGCAGTTCCCGGGCAGTCCGTCGGTGGGTTCTTGGATTGAATACGGTCTGGGGACGCCGAACCAGAACCTGCCGGGCTACGTTGTGATCCAGGATCCGCGGGGCGGTCCGATCAATGGTTCGGCGGTTTGGAGCAACGGCTATCTGCCGGCAAGTTACCAGGGTGTTCGTTTCCGGTCGTCCGGTCCCCCGATTCTCGATTTGGAACGCCCCGACGGTCTCTCGCGGGAGCAGCAGCGCCGGGAGTTCGATCTGCTCAAACAGCTCAACACCCTGCATCGTGACCGGCAGCCGGATGCCTCCGAGTTAGAGGCGCGCATCAACGCCTATGAGTTGGCGTTTCGGATGCAGATGGCGGCACCGGAAGTCGTCGATCTCGCCGGGGAATCGGAGGCGGTCAAGAAGTTGTACGGCCTCGACGATCCCAACACCGCCGGATTCGGTCGGCAATGTTTGCTGGCAAGGCGGCTGGTGGAGCAGGGAGTTCGCTACACGCTGTTAATTCACGGCCGGAGGATCTCCAGCAACAGTTGGGACGACCACAGTGACATCAAGGGCCGCATGCCGCAACACGCCGTGGAGGTGGATAAGCCGGTGTCGGCTCTGCTGACGGACTTGAAGAGCCGCAGCCTGCTCGAAGAGACCCTCGTGGTATGGGCCTCCGAGATGGGCCGCACGCCGTATATCCAGCAGGGCGACAGCCCGGATCCCAAGCCGGGCCGTGACCATAATCAAAATGCGCTGGTAATGTGGATGGCCGGGGGGGACGTCAAGGCCGGAGCGACAGTCGGTGCGACGGATGAGTTCGGCATCGGCGGGATCAACCCCATTCCGCTGCACGACGTTCATGCGACGGTCCTGAGTTTGTTGGGGCTGGACGACAAGCGGCTGACCTACCTGCACCAGGGGCGTTACCGCAAGCTGACCGATATCGGGGGGCGTGTGTTGTCGGAGATCATCGCCTGATTGCGGGCGCGTTCTCAAGGAAGCACCGCCACACACGAAATCTCGACGGCCAGATTGAAGGCCAGGCGGCTGACTTCGACGGTCGCACGGGCCGGGCGCTTGTCGCCGAAGAATTCGCGGTAGATTTCATTCATCACTGCGTAGTCGGCGTCGAGTTCTTTCATGTAGACGTTGACCATCGTCACGTCGTCGAGGCCGGCACCCCCGCGGGCCAAGACTGCTTTTAGATTTTCCAGGCATTGGCGGGTTTCGGGACTGATGCCGCCGGCGACGATTTCGTCGTTGCCGTCAAGACCCAATCGGCCCGAAACGAACACCATGTTGCCGACTCGCGTGCCGAGGCTGTAGGGTTTTCCGCCCGAATCCCCCAGTATTTCTCGTGCCCTGGTTTGTCTCCTGTGATTGGAAGGTAGCCGGCTCGCGCCGCGAGGCCCTGTGTTTTCAGGGACAGGCCGCTTCCATGAATCCGCGGATTCATAATGCCTCCATGGGCGTCGACGGGCCGAACGGCAAGCGGCAGCTTCCCGCCGCCCTTTCAGGGCTCGTCGCGGGTGGGGGTGTACCCGGGGTTTCGCCGTCGGCTCCACGCCGGGCTATATTCCTGTCGCCGCTTCGCGGCTGCGGCCGTTGCCGGTTTCTCGGGCTACATCGTAGTCCACGGTACGCTCGAAGGGGGATTTTCAGAAGAGGCCGTTTCTATGAATACGCGGCAGTCATAATACCGCCATGAAAATTTGTTTCGGCCGGCTCGTTGTCAGAGCGGAGATGTCGCCAAGAGTGGCGACACGGCAGGCTGAAAGCGTGTGCCACGTCGGGGTTTCCGTATCGGGGAGATCGCAAGGATATTTTAGGAAGAGGCCGAAGTGCTCGTCGGGTTCGCGGCCCGCCGGCTACCACTGCCATGTCTTCTTGAGCTCGTGGTTCACTGCGGCTTCGTCGGGCCAGCGGCCTTGCGAAAGGCTAATGATGCACCGCGCGGCCTCGATACCCATGTCCTCCATCGCGAGAGTATCGGTGCCGGCGGTGTGCGAGCTGACGACAACGTTGTCGAGCTGGAACAAGGGGTTGTCGGGGTCGGTCGGTTCCTTCTCGAAAACGTCGAGGGCGGCGGCGCGGAGTTGACCCGATTTGAGGGCGGCGACCAGATCCTTTTCGACGACGAGGCCGCCGCGCGATGTGTTGATGAGGACCCCGTCGGGCTTCATTTTCGCGAGGCGGTCGCCGTTGATGATGCCTCGCGTCTGCTCCGAGAGCGGACAGTGGAGGCTGACGTAGTCGGAGCGGCCGAGAAGCGCGTCGAGGTCCATCAGCTCGATTCCGTGCTGCTCGACGAAGGCGAGGTCCGGATATATTTCCGCGGCGATGACCTTCATGCCCATGCCCAGGGCGCGGACCGCCGTGGCGCGGCCGATGCGTCCCAACCCGATAATGCCGAGCATCCGGCCGCGGATGGGCTGGTGGAGTTCGATGGGCCATTGCCCGGCTCGCGTCGCTTTGTCGTCTTGCGGGATCGATTTGGCGACCGCGAACAGCAAGGCCATGGCGTGTTCGGCGACAGCTCCATGGTTTGCCGTGGGCGTGACGGTTACCGCAATTCCCCTCTCTGTTGCGGCGGTAACGTCGACGCTGTCGAGCCCGACGCCGATTCGGGCGATGACTCGCAACCCGGGCAAGGCCGCCAGGACGACGGCGGTGTAGCGCTCCCCCCAAGCGAGCACGGCGGAGACGCCACGCAGTTGTTCGATCGAGGCCTGATCGCCGGCATGACCGCGCGGGAACTCGAGGCCTTTCGAGTAGCGAATATCAAAGCCGGCTTCCTTGAGCATGTCGACATGGGGGCCTTGGGGGTCGAGTCTTCCGTCGGAGCTGATGAGTACGGTGGGCATGGTTCGATTCTTGTTTCTCGCGGTGATCCGGGGAATTCATGATACCGCTGTGAAAATGATGTTGGCGGGGCAGGTTGGATGGCGGGCTGGACTAGGACCGGCACGAGTGCCGGTCGCTACCCGCCTTGACAAAATTCCGGCCTGATGTTAACTCAAGGATGAACGGTTCAGTTCATGAAACGGGTCCACCCGCACTGGTTGCTTCGCCTGGCGGCTCTTCCGGCTGTCGTCGCCCTGCTCGTCATGACCACGGCCGGGGCCGCCCCCGGGCTGTTTCACGGCGATGGACTTGATCATTGCTGTGAATTTTGCCACTTGGGCCATGCGCCCATTCTTAAGTCAGTCGCTTCGCTCACGATCCCGGCGCCTTCGGTCTCGGCAACCGCCGTCATCCTCATAGCGAAGACCGCCGCTTCCCAACACCGGTTGGGTCTGCCTTCTCTGCGAGCTCCTCCCGCCTGATTCTCCAATCTCTTGTTCGTGCTGACACCTGGGCTCCGCCCACGAGTGGAGCGTTCAGGATGCGACCTCAGCTGCGCGGGTGCATGCCGGCAAGGTCCAAATTCTCGCGGTGCCGGCACGTTGACCTTCGCTGGTGTTCAGTCGCGATTGGGAAAAAGCCCCTCCGACGGTTCTCGGATTGCTCATGCGCGTTTCGAAGACTCAAATTCGGTTTGCCGCCCTGTGGGCCATCACGGCCTTCGCAGCGGACTTGCGCCCCCAGACGCCGCCTTCGATCGAGGGAACGGTACGGCTCGGCACGAGCGGCGAACCGCTCCACGGCGCTTCGGTCCTGATCGAAGGCCTGGGGAGAACCGCTACCTCGGACGGCGACGGCCGCTACGTCTTTCACGACGTGCCGCCGGGGACCTATGGCGTAATTGCCCACCTCGACAGCATTTTCACCGAAGAGTCGAAGATCGTCACCGTCGTCGAGGGACGAACGGCGCGGGTCGACTTCGCGCTCGATTTGCGTTCGATCAAGGTCGAAATCACCGTCACAGCGAAAGGCCGCCAGCAATCGGCCTTCGATTCTTTTCAAAGCGTCGATTCGCTGGACGCTTATGAACTCAACGAATCGATCGGCGCCTCGATCGGCGAAGTGCTCGGCGATAATCCCGGCACCGGGGTCGCCAAGCGGAGCTTCGGCCCCGGCTCGTCGCGGCCGATCATTCGCGGTTTCGACGGGGACCGCGTGCTAATTCTCGAAGACGGCATTCGATCGGGGACGCTCTCCTCGCAATCAGGCGACCACGGCGAGCTGATCAACGCCGCCGCGCTCGATCGGCTGGAAGTGGTCAAAGGCCCAGCCACGCTGCTCTACGGGAGCAATGCCTTGGGCGGCGTAGTGAACGCGATCAGCCGCCATCACGCGGCCCACGAGCATCCTCACCAAGGCTTGCGCGGGTTCGTCTCGTCGTCAGCCGGCTCGACGAATTCTCTGGCGGGCAGTACGGCGGGATTCGAGTACGGCCGGGGAAACTGGCTGCTGTGGGGTGGAGGCGGCGGACAACGCACCGGCGACTACGATACTCCAACAGGCACCGTCGACAACTCGAGAACGCGAACCTCAGACGGGCGAGTCGGCATAGGATGGTACGGGGAAAAAACGTTCTTCAGCCTCGGCGTGAAGGCCGACGACGGAGTCAACGGCGTGCCTTTCGCCTCGGCTTTCGAGCCCGGATTGGAAGGTGAGCAGGGCGAACACGATGCCGCCGAGGAAGGGAACCCCAGTCGCGTACAACTGGAAGCCGAGCGCTTTGTCTCGCGATTCACCTGGGGCCGGCGTCGGATCGGCCCCGCGATCGAAGCGTTTCGACTGTCGCTGAGCCTGACCGATTGGGCGCACGACGAAGTGGAAGTTGCCGGCGCTGAACGCACCGTCGGAACGCAATTTACCCAGCAGCAATTCGTTTACCGCGGGGTGTTCGAGCAGGCAAAGCGCGGGCCGTTGACCGGACGCTTCGGGTTCTGGGGCTTGGCGCGCGACTACGACGTGGTCGGAGCGGAGGCCCTGTCGCCGCCCGTCGATCAGCGAGCCGTCGCGGTCTTCGGCCTCGAGGAGATCGAACTCGAGAACGTCAAGTTTCAGTTCGGCGGACGACTCGAACGAAACCGTTACGAGCCGGTCGGGCTCCGTGAGAGAACATTCAGCGGCGTTTCGGCGGCGGCGGGAATCCACGTCGATTTGGGTCGCGGATCGGCGCTGGTTCTCAACTATGCGCATTCGCACCGCGCCCCGGCGCTCGAAGAACTCTACAACAACGGCCCTCACATCGGAACGATTTCGTTTGAAGTCGGCGACCCGAACTTGACCTCGGAAGTCGGCAACGGATTCGAAGTATCGTTACGCCGCGAAGGCGGGCGCGTTCGCGGAGAGTTGAACGGGTTCTACTACGGCTTCGACAACTTCGTCTTCCCGTTTGCGACGGGAGAGGTCCGCGAGGGCCTGCCGGTGCTCCAATTCACGCAACTCGACAGTCGTTTTCTGGGAATGGAGGTAGGGGGCGGCCTGCGTCTCCGAGACGGTCTCTGGTTCAACCTGGGGATGGACCTCGTCGACGCGCAGGAAACGTCGCGCAACACGCCGCTGCCGCGCATCCCGCCGCTACGAGCCAAGGTGGGGTTCGACTGGCGGCGGGGAGGGATCAGCATCAAGCCTCAAATCGTGATGGCCGCCTCTCAACACCAAACGTTCACGACCGAGACGCGAACGCAAGGATATACCGTGTTGAACTTGAAGGCGTCCTACACGATCCCCAGCCGGCATTTAGCGCATCAATTCTCGGTCAATGTGTTCAACATCGCCGACCGCCTCTACCGCAACCACTCGTCGTTCATCAAGGATTTGGCGCCCGAGATCGGGCGAGGCGTGCGGTTTACGTACGTGGTGCGATTTTTCTAGAAGTCTACATCCCCTCGGGAAAGTGCGCTACATCGGCGCGTTCGACGGCCGCCCATAGCGGTTGCGGCCCGCGGGAAAGCACTCATAAAGGAGGAGTTGTGCGCACAAGATTTTTGACGTATTTCATAGGATTCGCGTTGTTGTTCGGCTGCGCATCCCCGCCGGAAGAACCGGCCGTGGATTTGGCGGCGGAGCGGGCTTCGCTCATGGCGGCCGATCCAGCCTGGTTCCAGACACTGCCCGATGTCGACGTCTTTGTCGCGGCCATGGCGTCCGACGGGCGGTTTCTGCCCCCCGGAGCGCCGCTCGCGGTCGGTCACGAGGCCATTCACGGCGTGGTTTCGCATTTGACGGGCTTGCCGGGTTTCGCACTGAACTGGAAAGCCACCGGGGCCGAGGTCGCCGAGAACGCGGACCTGGGCTATACCATCGGCACGTATGAGCTGAAGATGGACGACGCCGACGGAAACCCGACGACGACCGTCGGCAAGTACGTCACGGTTTGGGAAAAGCAAGCTGATGGAGGCTGGAAAGTTCCGTCGACTGTTTCAACGCCGACGGCCCACCGTCAAGCGCCGAGTAGGACCGCGGTCTAACGGGCCGTCTGCTCTTCGTAGCGCGCAACGTCTTCGGCGCTGCCGATAACGAGTGGCGATTGCTGGTGGATCGAGCGGGCTTCGATGTCGAGCACACGGCCCGTACCGGTCGAGGCCGCGCCGCCGGCTTGCTCGATGATGAGGGCCAGCGGTGCGCACTCGTAGAGCAGGCGGAGCTTGCCTTGCGTGTAACTTCGGTCGGCGGGGTAGAAGTAGAAACCGCCTTCGAGCAGGCAGCGGTGAAAGTCGGCCACTAAGGCGCCGGTGTAGCGCAGCGAGTAGGAGCGATGGTGGGTCGGGTCAGCGGCGTTCAGGGCATCGCTGAGCCGGCGAATACCTCGCTCCCACTCCGAATAATGTCCAAGATTGGCGCTATAGGTATTGCCTCGCCGAGGGCAAAGCATATCGGGGTGGGATAAGACGAATTCATCGGAATCGCGATCGAGAGTGAAGCCTTCGACGCCTCCACCGGCGGTGTAGACGAACATCGTGCTCGTCCCATAGAGAATGTACCCGGCAGCGATTTGTTCGCTGCCCCGGCGAAGGAATTCGTTGTCGGCCGTTGAGCCGGCGCGGCGTCGATAAATGCCGAAAACGGTCCCCAGCGAGCCGTTGATATCCGTGTTCGACGAGCCGTCGAGCGGATCGATATAGACGACGTAGGGGCCGTCTTCGGAATGGGGCAGTCGGGCCGGTTCGTCGCGTTCCTCGCCGATCATGGCGGCGACCGAGCCGGTTTCGGCCAGTGCGTCGAAACAGATCTTGTCGGCGATAACGTCGAGTTTTTTTTGTGAGTCGCCGGTGGGGTTTTTGTCTCCGGTGGCCCCGAGACCGCCAGTGAGGGCCACACGGGCTACCTCGCAGGAGATCAGTTTGCCGGCTAAGGCAAGCTGTTCGAGGAGTTTGAGGAGGCCTTCCTCGATCGGGTGATGGCCGGAAGCCTCGCCGCGGAGCGTTGTGGAGAGAGAGCTGGTCGCAACCGCCATTTCGGGTGGACTCGGAGTGGACCTCGCGCCTGTCACGCAAAGTCGGCGCCCGCTCCGCCGCTTCTACTGGAGAGCCTCGATTACCGCTGCTTCGAGCTTTGCGAGGCCGGCCTCGACATCGCTTGCCAAATGCACGCGCAGGACCCGCCGCCCGCGCTCGGCCAAGACTTCAAAGTCTCCCCGTGCCTGCGCGGCCTTGACGACGCCAAAGGTATAGCTTCGTCCGGGAATCGGCAAATCAGCGGCATCTTCACACGTAATTTGCAGGAAGACGCCGCTGTTCGGTCCTCCCTTATAGGCCTGGCCGGTCGAGTGCAGAAATCGCGGGCCGAAGCCTAAGCAGGTCGCAGAGTTTTTGGCGTCACGGATGGCGACGCGAGCGGCTTGGAGCGACCGCTCGTGCGCTTCATTCATCTCGATATAGGCCAACAGCGCTAGGTAGTCGCCTGCCCCAATGCGGTTCAGATGAGCTCTCAGGTAGTCGGCGAGCGAAGGATCCGGACCAACGGATTCCGACAACGCCGCGGCGTTTTTTTCGTCAGCGAAGAGACCTACCCCATCGCTTTCAAAGAAAGGCGTTTCCGGCGGCAAGGACCCGCTTTGCTCGACCTCGTCCGTCAATTTGCGAGTCGCGATTTTAGCCGCCTCGACGTCGGGCTGATCGAAAGGATTGATTCCAAGAATCGAACCGGCGACGCTGGTGGCGATCTCCCATCGGAACCACTCTTGCCCGAGGTCGTGGACGTCGGGGATCTCGATGCGAACGACCGGGTGCCCGGCGGCTTCCAGTTTTACCAGGGCACGGACTTGCTCCCCATCCGGGTCCGAGGCGAGCCGCAAGTGGACGAAAACGCGGTCATCCGCGTACACCTCGGGTGGCCCGACGGGCTCGCGGTCCACCGGGATCAAGCCCTTCCCCTGCTTGCCGGTCGATTCGGCCAGCAATTGCTCCAGCCACGCCCCAAGGTCGTAAATGCCGGGCGAGGAGAGGATCGTGACCTTGTCGCGGCCTTCGAGAGCGAGGGTGCCGAGTAGAGTGCCGAGCACGACGCCGGGGTTCTCCGGCGCGGGGGAGCAAGGCGAGCAAGCGGCGGCCATGCGGTCACTATTGCCAAGAAAGAGCGCCGTATCGACGCCCATCACGGCGGCCGGCACCATGCCGAAATCCGACAGGGCCGAATAGCGCCCGCCGATCGATTTGAAGCCGTGGAAGACATTCCGGAAGCCGAGGTCCCGGGCCGTCTTTTCGAGCTGCGAGCCGGGGTCGGTGACGGCGATGAAATGCTTCGGGGCCTGCTCGGCGCCGACGGTCTCACGCACCCGCTCGAAGAAGTACTGTTGGAAAATATTGGGCTCGAGCGTGCTGCCCGATTTGCTGGCGACGATAAAGACGGTCTTGGCAAGGTCGACTTTCTCGTCAAACGTTTTGACCTGCGCCGGGTCGGTCGAGTCGAGAACGTGGAGTCGCGGAAAGCCGGTCTGCGGGCCGAAGGTCAGCGAAAAAACCTCCGGGCAAAGACTCGATCCGCCCATGCCCAGCACCATGGCATCGGTGAAACCGGCCCCGCGGACGTCCTCGGCGAGATCGGTCAAATGATGCCGATGCGCGATTTGCTCTTCGGTAATGTGGAGCCAGCCGAGCCATTGGTCTTCATCCGCGCCGCTCCAAAGCGAGGGGTCGCGGGCCCACAGGCGACGGATCTTGCCATTCACCAGCCAATCGTCGAGAGCGGCTTGGATCTTGGCAGTGGCCGCGGCGGGAACCGAGTAACTTTGGGGGTTACACTCCCCATGAGCTAAGACACGGCAACGACCGTCAACGGCGTTCAGCAGCTTGTCGAAAGCCTCGGCGAACAGCCTCACGCCTTGGGTCAGCAACTCGTCCGTGACGGCGTCCATCGAAATCCCGGCATCGGCCAGCGACTGCATGGTGTGGCGGGCCGCTTCGAGATTCTCTCCGAGGCCGGCACGAACCTTGCCGTGGTCGCGAAAAGCGTCCATCGTGGCCGGAGGAATCGTGTTGACGGTGTCGGGCCCGATCAGCTCCTCGACATAGAGAACGTCGCTGAAGGCAGGATTTTTCGTACTGGTACTGGCCCACAGCACGCGCTGCGGCTGCGCGCCTTTCGACTCGAGCGCTTGCCAGCGATCACCCGAGAAAATGCCTTTGTAGGCGTCGTAGGTCAGCTTGGCGTTGGCGATCGCGACCTTGCCCGACAGCCCGCGCAGGCGTTCGGCGGCCGCACCATCGGCACCCGGGAGCTTCTTCTCAATCTCGGCGTCGATGGCGGAATCGATGCGGCTGATAAAGAAACTGGCCACGCCGGCGACGCGGCTGATCGGCTCGCCCGCAGCCGCGCGTTTTTCCAAACCGTTGAGGTAGGCTCGGGCGACTTCCTCGTAAACCTCTTGTGCGAACAATAGCGTGACGTTGACGTTGATGCCTTCGCTGACGAGTTGTTCGATCGCCGGGATACCTTCTGGAGCGGCGGGGACCTTGACCATCAGGTTGGGGCGCGAAACTTCGGCCCACAAGCGGCGCGCCTGTTCAAGGGTCCCGGCGGTGTCGTGGGCGAGAAAGGGTGAGACCTCCAAGCTGACAAAGCCGTCTCGACCGGCGGCGCGGTCGTACACCGGCCGCAGCACATCGGCGGCGTCTTGAATGTCGCGGATCGCGACCTTTTCATAGAGCCCCATCGGGTCGAGATCGCCCGAGGAGGAAAGCTCGTCGAGCAGCGTCTGATAGTCCGGGCTGCCGGAGATCGCTTTCTCGAAAATTGCCGGGTTGGAGGTCACGCCTCCAAGCGCGTCCGCGTCGACCATCCTTTGCAGGCCGCCGCCTTCGATCAAGTCCCGGCGGATGAAGTCGAGCCAAACCGATTGTCCCTGCCGGGAAAGTTGTTGGAGTGGGTTCATGATTGTTCTCTGGTGTCTCGGCGTGCCGGCGGGCAACTCAACGCCCGGACGACGTTACACCAATACCGGCTCGCCGCTTTGAACCCGCCGGTATTGCTGCTTGGCTGCGTCGACAACATGGTCGGGCGTAAAGCCGAATCGTTGTTGCAGTTCCTTGAGCGGGGCGGACGCGCCGAAGGTCGTCATCCCGATGGCGACCCCTTCGATGCCGACATAGCGCTCCCAGCCGAGAGTAGAAGCCTGTTCGACCGAAACACGAGCCCCGATCGCGGGCGGAATCACGCTGTTGCGGTAGGCCTCAGGCTGCTGTTCGAAAAGCTCCCAAGAAGGCATGCTGACGACACGGGCGGCGATTCCCTCACGCTGGAGCTGTTCATGGGCTTCTAAGCACAAGCTTACCTCACTGCCGCTGGCCAATAGCAGAAGTCCAGGCGGGCCGTCCGCGGCATCGGCGAGCACATAAGCGCCCTTAGCCAGACCTGCCGCGGAGCCGTAGCGCCTGCGGTCCAGCGTCGGAAGGTTCTGCCTTGACAGCACCAGCGCCACGGGCTGGTGCCGCAACTCGGCGATCAAACGCCACGCTTCGACAACCTCATTCGCGTCGGCGGGGCGCAGCGTCACAAGCCCCGGAATCGCCCGTAACGAGGCCAGTTGCTCGACCGGTTGATGCGTCGGCCCGTCTTCACCGACGCCGATCGAGTCGTGCGTAAAGACATGAACCACCGGCAGTTCCATCAGCGCGCCGAGCCGAATCGCCGGCCGAGCGTAGTCACTGAAAATCAAGAAACCCGACCCGAATGGCCGGACCTTCGAAAGCGACAAGCCGTTCAAGACGGATGCCATGGCGTGTTCGCGCACGCCAAAGTGGAAGTTTCGACCCCAGTACGTCTTGGGTGTGAAATCCCCGGAGTCCTCGAATTCGAGCCTGGTTTTCGTTGAGGGGGAAAGGTCGGCCGAGCCGCCCACCAGCCAGGGCATCTTCTCGGCGAGGGCGTTGAGCACCTTCCCGGAAGCATCTCGTCCCGACAGCCCTTTCGAGTCTGATGGAAAGTTGGGCAAGGCGGCGTCCCAGCCGTCGGGCAATCGCCGATGCTGCATTTTGTAGAGATGGTCGGCCAGCTCGGGGTATTCGGCGCGGTACTCGTCGAATTTGACCATCCACGTCTGCCGCAGCCCCCGCCCGCGCCGCTGAATGCCCTGCTGGAAATGTTCCCGGACACCGTCGGGGACAAGAAATTCAGCGTCTTCGGGCCAACCGTAGTTCTTCTTGGTCAACCGAGTCTCTTCCTCTCCAAGCGGTGCGCCGTGCGCCGCGCTGGTGTCCTGCTTGTTGGGTGAGCCGTACGCGATATGACTGTCCACGATGATCAGAGTTGGGCGGTCAAGGGTCCTCTTGAAGGTATTGAAAGCACGGTCGAGCATTTCCAGATCGTTGGCGTCGCCGACTCTCGTGACGTTCCAGCCGTACCCGATGAACCTCGTCGCTACGTCGTCGCTATAGGCCCAGTCGGTATGCCCTTCAATCGAAATCTTGTTGTTGTCGTAGATCCAGCAAAGGTTCGACAGCTTGAGGTGCCCCGCCAACGACGCGGCTTCTTGACTGACGCCCTCCATCATGCAGCCGTCGCCACACAGGGCATAGGTGTCGTAGTTGAACATTTCATACCGTGAGCGGTTGAAATATTCGGCCATCCATTTCGCCGCCGCGGCCATGCCGACGCTGGTCGCGACGCCTTGACCCAGCGGCCCGGTCGTCGCCTCGACCCCCGAGGTCCAGCGGTATTCAGGATGCCCGGGACACTTACTACCCAACTGCCGAAATTTGCGGATGTCGTCGAGCGAAACAGACAACTCGCCCAGCGTTTCGTACTTAGGATTCACGGCCCGTACCGCGGCAAGGTGCAACATCGAATAGAGCAGCATCGAGGCATGACCGATCGAGAGTACGAAGCGGTCGCGATTGGGCCAAATCGGGTCGTCGGGATCGAAGCGTAAGTGGCGCTGCCAGAGGGTGTACATCACCGGAGCCATCGCCATTGCCGTCCCGGGGTGTCCCGAGCCGGCCCGCTGCACCGCATCCATCGACAACGTTCGAATCGTGTTGATGCTGATTCGCTCAATCGAGTCGTGATTCACCACAGCCTCCCGGTCGGTGTACACCTCCCCACAAGAGGCTCATCGTCCCAGCGCGCGGTTATCGTTAATCCGCTCGAGAAGACGGTGGCAAGCGGCCGGTTCGTCGACAGGCGGCAGGGGCGGAGGGTAAGACCCTCTAGGCCGGAAGTTTACGTGGATTGCATGAGTCTGATCTGCTGGATTTCGAGGATTTGCTAATCTGATAATTCAAGTCCCAAGCAGCGCTTCAATGGCGCGGAGGATCTTCATGGCCGGACCCCACACACTAAATTTCAGTGACGACTCTTTCGACACCGAAGTCTTGCAATCAGACCTACCCGTGCTGGTTGATTTTTGGGCGGTTTGGTGCGGGCCTTGCCGCGCCATGGCGCCGGTCGTCGACGAGGTCGCCACCGAATACCAGGGAAAAGCCAAAGTCGGCAAGTTGGATGTCGACAATAATCCGGGGGTCGCGACCCGCTATCAAGTGCGCGGCATCCCCACCCTGCTGCTTTTCAAAGACGGCGCTGTCGTTGACCAAGTGGTCGGCGCGGTCGGGAAAGAGAAAGTAGCCACCCTGCTCAACGGTCACGTGTAATTGGGCCGCCCCGCCGGGGTTTGCTTCGTTTCACCCAGGCCTACTTTCCCGCGCCACCTCCCGGGGCGGACGACGCCGAGTTGCCGCGTACACTCACCGTGCGGGCCGCCGGACCTTCGCTAAAAAGCTCTATTCCTCAACGCCCAGCACGTCGAGCAGGAAGGCGTACTCAAAGGCCTTCTCGCGCAGACGTTCGTAGCGACCCGACGGTCCGCCGTGTCCTGCACCCATTCTTGTCTTGAGCAGAAGACGGTTGGAGTTGGTCTTGAGAGCCCGCAGTTTCGCCGTCCATTTGGCGGGCTCCCAATACTGCACTCGCGGATCATTCAGGCCGGCCGTAACGAGCAAGTGCGGGTAGTCTTTGCGCTCGACGTTATCGTAGGGAGAATACGACAGCATGTAGTCGTAGAATCTCTTGTCGTTGGGGTTACCCCACTCTTCATACTCGGTCACCGTCAGAGGAATGGATTCGTCGAGCATCGTATTCACCACGTCGACGAACGGCACGGCCGCAATGGCGGCGTGAAACAAATCAGGGCGCATGTTGAGAACCGCGCCGACCAACAGGCCTCCCGCGCTTCCCCCTTGAATCACCACACGTTTCGGATCGGCGTACTTTTGCTCGACAAGATGCTCGGCCGCGGCGATGAAGTCTGTGAACGTATTGCGTTTGTTTAACAGCTTTCCCTGGTCGTACCATCGCCGTCCGAGGTCTTCTCCGCCCCGGACGTGAGCAATGGCATAAACGAAGCCCCGGTCGAGCAAGCTGATGCGCACGGACGAGAAGTTGGGGTCGATGGTTATCCCGTAGGAACCGTACCCGTAGAGGAACAACGGGTGGGAACCGTCCTTGGTGAATCCCTTCTTGTACACCAGCGAGATGGGAACCTTAACGCCGTCTTCGGCGGTCGCGAAAAGACGTTCGGACGCGTAGTCCGCCGGATCGTAGCCGCCCAGGACTTCGTATCGCTTCTTGAGTTCGCGCGTTTTCGCATCCATGTCGTAATCAAACACCGAGCGTGACGTGGTCAGGGAGTTGTAGACAAAACGCAAGGTGGAGGTCCGGAATGCGGGGTTCCACGCTCCGCTGATGCTATAGACAGGCTCGTCGAATTCGACCTCGTGCGTGCGGCCGGAATGCAGATCCCGAATACGAATGTGCTCCAGTCCGCCGGCACGGGTCCACGCGGCGAGGTGGTTCTGGAACACGCTGACGGCCTCGAGCAGGACATCCTCATCGTGAGGAATCACCTCCTTCCAGCGTCTGCGTGAAGGGTCGGCAACGGGGGCTTCCATCAGGCGAAAGTTCTTGGCGCGATCGTTCGTTCGGATAAAGAACCGGTCCGTGCCGTGGTGAACGTAATATTCGACGTCTTGCCGCCGGGGTTCGATCACGCGGAAGTGTCGGCTCGGGCGGTCGGCGTCGAGGTAGTGAATCTCCGACGTCGTGTTGCTCTTGAGCTGCAGCAGTAAGTACTTCTTGCTGCGAGTCTTGCTCAGGCTGAGGTAGAAAGCATCGTCGGGCTCGTGAAACACCCGCGCATCGGACGCGGGGTTCTCGCCCAGGACGTGGCGAAACAGTTTGTAGGGGCGTTTGGCCTCGTCCAGCGTGTTGTAAAAGAGAGTTCGGCTGTCGTTGGCCCACTCGACCGAGGTATAGGTGTTCGGAATCGCGTCTTCGAGTAGTTCCCCTGTGGTTAGATCCTTGACGCGCAGGGTGTAGGTTTCCGAGCCATCGGTGTCGGAAGAATAGGCCAGCAGGCTATGGTTCGGGCTGACCTCGAACGCCCCCAACCGGAAGTACTTCTTCCCTTCGGCCCGGACGTTCTCGTCGAGAAGAATCTCTTCTTCCGCCCCCTGAGACTCTTCCCCATTCCCGCCCGCGGGCTTGCGGCAATGGATGCGGTACTGTTTGCCTTCCTCGGTACGGGAATAGTATTCATAGTCATCGACACGCGTCGGCGCCTCCGAATCGGTTTCCTTGACGCGCCCGACGAGTTCGTCGTAAAGCTTTTCCCGCAGGTCTTCGGTCGGTTTCATCACCGACTCGGTATACCCGTTCTCGGCTTCCAAGTATGCGATCACGTCAGCACTTCCGCGTTTGCGGAGCCAGTGATAATTGTCCGTGCGTTCTTCGCCGTGGACGGTTCGGGCGTGCGGGATGACACTCGCTACAGGGGGTAGGACAGGAATCGGCTCGCTGCAGGCCATGGTTCCCAGAATAATGGATGCCGCCGCGGCGCCCGGCGTAAGCACGCTCGAGACACGGCGAGGAAGTTTCATCGGCAATTCCCGGAAAATCAGCAAGGGTTCTAACTGCCTTGGCGGGTCCGGCTGCCGAACAAGGATCATCGCACCCAAAACGGCAGCTCGATCAATATCTCATCCTGTGCGGAGAAAGGCGCTCCACAGTGGGGACAAAACTTGAAGGGATACGCCGTCGGCTGCTCGTACTCCCCGCCGCACTCTCCGCATTGGATTTCGTCCAAGCCGTAGCGCTCTTTCTGGATGATCTTGCGCGACTCATCATAGCGCGGCGTGCGTCCGCGAACAGCGAGAGAGCACCAGGGGCAAAAATCGTAAGACTCGAAGTCGCCTTCGGGGTAGGGGAGCAAGCAGCGACGACAGCAGGCGGTATTCGACTCGGTGCGCTCGAGATGAGCGAGCATCTCGCCGCGCAACTGAAGGAGGCGCCGCCGAACTGTTTCAGGGATTTCGCCGGACATCGCTGCTGGGCCGCGTGGTCCGCGGCGGTGGACCACTCCCAATTAGGCTGTGTCGCACTCGAAACTGCAGAACGCTCACGATGACCCCTCACTTTCGTTCGGGGTTCAGTTGCTGGACATACGCGGTCCGACCTGGGTTCGGGGCTCCGTTGTCTCCCATTCCGCGTTCTCGTCAGCCAATTAAGTGTCCCAGGCGCTTTAGTCCGGCGATCGCGCGATCAACGTGTTCGTGAGTGTTGTAGATATGCGGGCAAAGCCGAAACCCGCCCGCCGTCGACCCGGCGATGCCGTGTTCGTGGTACATTTTGTCGAGTAGCTCTTGACGATTGGCCTCGGGCACTTCGATGATGCAGACGCCCGCGCTGAGGGCGGGATCGGCGGGCGTGACCACTTTCACCCCTAGTTCGCGCACGCCGCTCTTGATACGCGCGGCTAGTTCCAACACGCGTGCTTGGACACGGGCCGGGCCGATCAGATCGTGGAAATCCGCCGCGGTCTCGATGGCGGAGAGGGCCGCATCATCCCGCTGGCCGAAAGACTCGAATTTGCGCGCGCCCGCGACGTCCGGATCAGCGTCCGTGCCCCAACCCGGCGCCACGACATTGGGCCAAATCTCCTCAATCCTCTCCTTCCGAACATAAAGCAGTCCGACTTCTTTGGGCCCGCAGAACCACTTATGGGCGCTGGCAGTGAACGAGTCCACGCCGAGTCGCCGAAGGTTGAGATCGAAAGCGCCCCACGTTTGTGCCCCGTCAACATGGAGATAGATGCCGCGCCGGCGGGCGGCTTCGGCCAGCGCCTTGACCGGCAGGCGTTGGCCACTGATGTTCGAGGCGTGAGTGATCGCGAGCACTCGCGTTCGAGCACCAAAGGCCTTCTCGAACACCGCCCTCAACTCGTCTTCGCTACTCGGGGACACGGGCGTCACCACCCTCCGTGCCCTATAGCCGAAACGCTTGGAGCGAACTTCCCAGGCAACGTTATTGGTCGGGTGGTTTTGGTCCCAAAGCAGAATCTCATCTCCGCTGTTGAGCGACAGGCCGTTGTTGATCGTGTTGTTCGCCTCGCTCGTATTGCGAACAAAGGCAATCTCATCGGCCGAGGCGCCAAGCTGCCGGGCGACCTTCTCGCGGGCTCGTTCGAGGATCGCGGGAAATCTACCACGATTCTGAAAAGAGCAATCTAGATCGATGTCACGCGTCAGATCCGTGATGCGCTCGGCCACGACGCGCGGCGCGGGGCAAAGGTTCGCGGCGTTCATGGGAACTTTTTCATCGCGAAAGGCAAATTGCTCCCGAACAAGCTTCCAGTAGCTTTCGCCGCCTCCGGCCGCAGCGAGCGAAGGCGCCAACTCGATCAGCGTCGCTGCCGCCGCGGGGAGAAATGCAGCACCGCGGGCGAGGAATTGACGTCGTGAGGGTGCACCGGACGTTAAGGTTGTGGGACGACTCATCGAAAACCTCCTGGCGGTTCGGCAACTCGTATTATCCTTCGAAAACTTCCCATTTCGGCCTGTTGCAACGACTGGCGCGCCGGGCAATTGTCGGCCCGCGCAAGAGCACGAGGATGTTGTTACGGGCGCACCAGCGCCGAAAAGCTCCATATGAAAAACAGCAGCGCGAGTGCGATGGCTAACACGCAGCCGACTGCGCCGGCTTTGGATTGTTTAGATTTCGTGCGGCCCTTCGCCGCTCTCCAGCGTGACATCGGCTCAACTCCGCCGCCGCTTGACGCGTCGTGCCACCTCGGAGAAAAACTCCTTCACGTTCTGCCTGCTCCGCTCGCTGAGGTCGCGGATCGTAATGCCCGCCACGGCCCGCCCTCTGCGCGTGAGGGCTTCCTGCGTGGCCAGCCATTGCGCGCGGTGGTAGTCCTCCGCGTAGTCAACCTTCTTGAAAGTTGCCGGTTTTTCGCTCAACAGCACGGTCGAGAAACCGCGACCGTAACCGATGATCATCTCATGGTAGGAGTGATTCATGGCGGGCCCTTCATAGACGTCCGCCGGCATCTTCAGCCGAGATCGAAAGATGCCCTCCGCCGCCTGGCTCAGCGTTCGCAACAAGGCTTTGCCGGGAGAGTGATAACGAGTGTCACCGAAAAACGTCAACTCCCCGTAGGAGACTTTTCCCTTCTCGACTAACGAGCGCAACACTGCCGCATAAATTGCCGCCGCATTGCCGTTTTCGCAGCGCAGGTGCTCGTCGGAAACAGCGTCGAGGCGGCGTAACGACCCTAGGTGAACGGTCAAGCCGCCGCGCCAACGGATGCTGCAGGGACCATCGACCGCGGCGCCCCAAGCCTTGGTGCTTACGGTGCCGCCGACCTTCCCGGCGTCGCTGTGGATTTCTCCGGCAATCGTTTTGTACAGTTCCACGTTCGGTTGGGTCACGAAATTCATGTCGCGCAAATAACCCAGGCCGAAGACCGTGTAGTGAATGAACTGCATGTAGCGCGCCGGCTGCGATTCACCGTGCACCCGCAACACGGCCACCGGGTAGCCGGCGCGGCGCAATCTGCTCACCTTGGCCGCATCGGGATTTTGAAGACCTCGCGCGTTGACGACCAGAAAACAGCGGTCTTGGGCGGATTCCTTGGGGGGGAAATAGTTCAGCGGTCGGATCTTTTCTCCGATCGCAACTTTGATGCCGATGTCTTCGCTCTTACCCAGGCTCTCTTCGAAGTCTTGCTTTGTCCAAACCGCGCCGCCCAGCCATTCCCGCGGAAGAAAAAGGGTCACCTTGTCACGGCCGACGAGCGCGTTCGCGTGCAGGAAGCCCGCCAGTTCAAAGGCCGCCGATATTTCATCCTCATTGAGCATCGCGGCCCGCATCCACGAGGAAAGATCGCAACCGGCCAATTCCAGCGGATAAAGGGTTCCGCGGGTTAAGGGCCCGCTGTGACGTCCCGCGGTTGTGTTGTCGTTATCGAGCTGCAACTCGACGCGACGAAAACCGCGTCGGCGCCCGAAGCGGTCCAGAATCGATCCCGGCAGCGTCATGTAAATGAAGTTTGATTGGTTGGGGGCACGCAGTTTCCGGTACAGCGCATCGAGAACTTCGAGGTTCAACACCGGTTCATAGGAGGTCATGCCCATCGCCATGCCTACGACGAGCGTCTTGCGCAACGCTTCCTTCAGAGGCCGTTTCTCGGAAGCTTCGATATGATCGAGGATCGCCCGCAGCTTGGCCGGATCGGTCGAATCGAGAATGTAGACGCGCACTCGCTTGCCAAGCAGGCCGGCGGCCTGATAAAAGGCCTTATCCTCGGCGGACCCACCCATGCCGGCCCAAATCAAATAGCGCAGACGTACTCCGTGATCCCGCCGAATCGCCGCGCGAATTTCGAGCACTTCTTGGCGTATCGTGTCCGCCCACTCCGGATGTTGTTCGACCTGCCAAGGTAGGTTCAATACGCCGAAACCGTTCTTCGTGACTGAACCTGACCCGTTGACTTCCATGCCGATCCGGATCAAATTGTCAGAGGAGGCTTTGAGGGAAGCTAAGCCTTCTTCGCGAGCCTGAGCGTCTACGCGGCGAACGCGCTCCAAAACGTTTTCCCGGTGCAGACGCTCAAAGCCCGGGTTGGAAGGCAGCAAGTAAAAAGCAAGATTCAAGCGGCTGCGCGCGGAAGGCATTCAACTCTTGTAACCCAGCAGCGACAGGACTGCAACCGCAGGGAGAAAGTTTTGTGATTTTCGGTCGCGGCGGCGGTCCGATGGGGAGGAAGTTTGCAGCGAGAGTTCCATGCCGCAATGCGCAAGGTACAAGGGCGGGGCCCCTTACTTTCAACCTGATGTTTCGAGCGAGGCCACCTCGGCCTCCGTCGGCCCGGTAAAAGGTTCCCCGTAATCGAGAGCCTCGGGTATGTCGGCAAATTCTCCGATCGCCGCGAACAGGGGGTCGAATTTACGGAACAGGTTCCCGATCAGACAGTCGGTTACGTCGGCGCGCAGGTCCGGGTACTTCCGAAAGACGCTCCCGAAGCTGAATGCGTCGTCGTAGAAAGCGTAGACGAGCTTGCGCATGGCCTCAATGCCCTCACATAAATTCGCGGAATAGTCGGTGAAACGCCCGGCGGATACGTCGTCCGCGGTCAGTGCCTCCTCCACGGCATCGGCGACCATCTCCCCGCTTCGCAGCGCCAGAAACACGCCGGAGGAAAACACCGGGTCGAGGAAGGCAAAGGCATCGCCGGCTAGAACGAGACCGTCGGAGGCGCAATACCGGGAGCGGTAGGAGTATTCACCGGTTACCCGGAAATCGCGGATGCGATCGGCCGCTGCCAGGTGTTGTTCGATCCAACGGTTGACCCCGACCTCGCGGACGAAGATCTTCTCAATATCCTTGCCGTCTCGATAAAGGTAATCGGCTTCCGCCGTGATCCCGACGCTGACGACATCGTCTCGTAGCGGGATATACCAGAACCAGCCTTTTTTCGGCAGGTAGGCAACGGTCGTGGCGCCCTCGTCATAACCCTCGTCGCGCAGCCCGCCGCGATAGTAGGTCCAGATCGATATCTTGTTTAACCTCGGGTCGCGAACGAGCCAGTCATTGCGTTTCAATGCAAAACCGTCGCGGCCGCTGCAATCGATCGTGATCGGCGTGTGGAACGAGCGCGTCGATCCGTCGCGCGTCCTCACCTCGACGCCGATCGTGCGACCTCCCTCGCGCAGCAGTTTCTTGGCCACCGTCTGTTCCATTACGCAAGCGCCTTTTTCGACCGCATTGTCAAGCAGAATGTGGTCGAAGTCGCTGCGCCAGACTTGCCAAGTCTGCGAGGCTTCGTGATCAAGGTGTTGGAAAAAGTAAAAAGGTTGCGAGACTCGCCCGTCGACCGACGCAAACTGAACGCTGTATTTCTTGACGAAAGCCGCCTGCTTGATCTTGTCAAGAACGCCGATGCGCTCCAGCGGATAGTAGCAATAGGGCAACAGCGACTCGCCGACGCTGTACCGCGGGAACTTCTGCTTTTCGAGAACCAGAACTTTGCGCCCCTGTTCGGCGAGTACCGCCGCCGCCGTCGAGCCGGCCGGCCCGGCGCCGATGATGATCACGTCGTAGCGTGAATCGGCCGCTGTGTTGCCGTTGTGCTCCATGAAGTCTGGGAAAGAGCCGAAGCGAGCGGCCTTAACGGACTCGTGCGTCGTGAGAAAGCGAGGTGAACCGAATGCGCGAGCTAACTTCAATTATAGTGGGACGCCCCGATCGGTCCTGACGCGTAACTGTGACCGTGTCTGCGCTTTCGAAGCTTCTTGCACCTGAAGATAATCGTATGCTAGAATATAGTGTAATTGCTTGATTCTAGATATGGCTTTTAGTATCAAGAATCCCGAGGCGGATCGGCTGGCCCGAGAACTCGTTGCCGCCACCGGGGAGTCCCTCACAAAAGCAGTCACGGATGCTCTGAGAGGACAGCTCGATCGAGTCACCGCCGGCAAGCGTGGTCGCTCTCTAGCGGATGAGTTGGATGAGATCGCTGAACGCTGTTCCTCTTTACCGGTCTTAGACTCCAGATCTCCTGAAGAGATCTTGGGGTATGACGAATCCGGACTTCCGCACTAATGGTTATTGATACATCGGCCCTGCTTGCGATACTTTTCGACGAGCCGGAGCGGCGACGATTCAACCAATTGATTGAGAAGGACCCGCGTCGGCTTGTTTCGGCCGCCACCGTACTGGAGGCTTCCATCGTTGTCGAGTCTCGGCATGGCGACTCCGCGGGGCGAGAGCTCGACCTACTCCTGCATCGCGCACGCTTTCAAGTGGTGGCGGTCGACGGTGAACAAATGGAAATTGCTCGCGGAGCTTCTCGCAAATACGGCAAGGGGCGGCATAGGGCCGCGCTCAATTTCGGGGATTGCTTCGCCTACGCAGCGGCCAAGGCCACGGGAGAACCGCTACTTTTTAAGGGTCAGGATTTCTCTGAGACGGATCTGCAAACCTTGAGCGGTTAGAGAAAGCCCACACGTTGCACTCGAGCCGGACTGAGCGGTCGAGCGATTACGCCGTTCGATGTTGAGGTAGAAAGAATGCGTGCAAGAGTCGGTCAACCTGCATCAGCCCGTCCCGTGTCAGCTCGATAGCGCCGTTTTGACGCTCCAGCCAACCCGCTTGTTCGTATTCGCGAAAGATGTGGTCCCAGCGTCCGTTCACGTCCACGCCGAAGCGCCGCAGAAAAACGTCGGCCGAAACGCGACCCAACTTCATTTGCAGGACAAACTGACGGATCATCTTCTCCTCGACGCTCATGCCGACCGCCCGCCAAATCGGCAATCGCCCGTCACGGACGGCATCCAAATACGGCTCCATGTGGATTTCGTTCTGGTAATGGACGCCGTCGAGATGCCCGAAAGAGGAAACGCCCAACGCCAACATGTCGGCACCGGACCATAGCGCGTCGCGATAAAGAAATTTCGTTCGCTTCGGGTCTCTGACCGCAGTGTACGCGCTGCCAATTGTATATCCGGCCGCCTCGAGGGCCGCAAAAGCCTCCGTCACCCAACGGCGTTTGGTCTTCCAATTAGCGACTGGCGCGGCCTCTCGCCCTTCGCTACGCATTTCGCGATAGATCGTCGTATTGCGCGGGATCTCCATCTGATAAATGGTCACCGCATCCGGGCCAAGCTCCAGAGTCTTATCGATGGCGCGGCGCCAATTCTCGTCGGTTTCGCCGATCATTCCGGCGATCAGATCGATATTGACTTGCGGGAAGCCGGCGGCAAGGATCCAATCATAGGTGCGATAGATCTCCATCGAGCGATGGGCGCGGTTGTTGGCCTCTAAGATCCGGTCGTCGAAGTTCTCGATGCCCAGACTAACGCGAGTGACCCCCAGGTCTCGTAAGCTTCGAACCTTCTTTTCCGTAAGCGTTCCCGGCTCACACTCGAAGGCGATTTCTTCCAAGCCGTCCCAAGGGAAAGCTCCTTGTAGTCGAGAGGCCAAGCCGCTGAGCTGGGCGTCGGAAAGATAAGAAGGCGTGCCGCCGCCAAAGTAGAGAAAGCGAAGCTTTCGGCCGTTGATGAAAGCTGTCTCCGCCAGCCGCGACGCCTCGGCTGCAACCGCATCGAGGTAGTCGATGATCTCCTTGCTGTTCTTGTCGGTGTAGACACGAAAGTAGCAAAAATGACAGCGCTTGCGGCAGAAAGGGATGTGGACGTACATCCCAAGAGTTGTGTCCTGATTGCCCGGTTGCTCGAACCGGCCATGCGCTTGTTCGACGTGCTCGGGACCCCAGCAGCTAAAGGGCGGATAGTTCGAAACGAAGTAATTGCCGACCGTCGTGTCCTCTTGTTCGGCGGGCAACACGGTCAGTGATTTTACAATGGCGGACATCAGACCGGACCACTAAGGCCACTTTTTCTAGTGTAGGCGACGCGACCGCTGCACGGCCGGTCGAACGGTTTGTCTCGTGGCTTCCAAGCGCATCCCTGATTCCTTAGCGCCAAATCCCCGTTCAACTCGCTTCCGCTACAGTAGATTGATGCCTACCCTCCCAGCAGCCGAATTGACCGCCTTTTCCAGCGCCGTTTTCGTCGCCGCCGGGGCCCGTGACGAAGATGCCCAAATCGTGAGCGAAAGTCTCGTCGGCGCCAATCTGGTCGGTCACGATTCCCATGGAGTCATGCGACTGCCCTTCTACGTCGAATGGATGGAGAAAGGGTGGGTCAACACGCAAGCAACGTTCAAAGTTGTCACGGAGGCGGGCTCGTTCGCCGTAATCGATGGCGACTGGGGTTTCGGCCAAGTGATGGGTCGCAAGGCGACCGAGCTGGCGATTCGCAAAGCGCGAGAAAACGGTACGGCTATTGTCGCCGGACGGCAGTGCTGCCACATGGGCCGATTCGGCGAATACCCGGCTATGGCCGCCGAGGCGGGCATGGCCGCGGTATTGTTTGCAAATACGCACGGAGGCGGCAAGATCGTCGCGCCCTGGGGAGGCGTCGAGCGGCGCTTATCCGCCAACCCGATCGCCATCGGGATTCCGAGAAAAAACGCTTCCCCGATCGTTGTCGACGTGTCGACCTGCACCATAGCCGAAGGCAAGATCCGAAACATGCGCACAGCCGGCGAGCCGGTGCCCGAAGGCTGCATCATCGACGCGGAGGGCAATCCGACAACCAACGCCGCCGATTTCTACGGGCCACCCGAGGGCGCGCTGCTGCCGTTCGCGCGCCACAAGGGGTTCGCGCTCGGCCTGGCCGGTGACATCCTGGCCGGAGCACTCTCGGGCGCGGGTTGCAGCAATCCCGACACACAGAGAGTCGGGAACAGTTTCATGCTCACTCTGGTCGATGTCGAGCAGGTACGTGGCTCGGAACCCTTTCACGACGACGTCGACGGGTTGGTGGACTACGTCAAGAGCAGCCGACTCATGCCCGGCGTCTCCGAGATCCTTATGCCGGGCGAACCCGAAGAAAGAACCCGAGTTGAACGGGCAGCGGGCGGCATCCCGGTTCACCCCGGCACCTGGGACAATCTGTGCCGCACAGCTGAGAAATACGGCGTGGCTGCGCCGCGGGTCGGGGAATGACTCCCGTCAGAGAAATTTCCACTTCTTGGCGGCCTTCTTCGGCCGGATCCCCAAGACGTGGTAAGCGAAACGATCGATCTCTTGTCCCAGGATTGAACTGCGGGGAATCAGCGACCCCTTTACATAAGAGTCGGTGACGACCGAGTAGTCGTTGCTGAATCGCCAGTCGATCGATGCTCCAACAACTTTGCTGATATCCGCGGCGTCCAACCCGCGTTTGGCCCCCACGCGGTTTACAACGAGCTTGATTTTCTCCTGCGGAACATGGATCTGCATGAGCTGATTCATTCGCCGACGTGCCAGATGAAGCGACATGATCTCGGCGGTGGCGATCAGATAGACCGCATCACACTGCTGGAGCACTTGCTTGGACGAGCTGAAGAGCGCATTCGGCAGATCCACAATGACGCAGGAGTACATCCTCATCGCCGACTCAAAGACCTCGTGAAGCAGCTTGCCCTGCATATCGCGGGGCACGTCGGCGCTGGTGGCGGGGGACGGCAGCACGTCGAGTCCGTTGCAACTCGATACGATTCGCGGCCACAACTCGTCGATGACGTCAATCCGCGAAACCGCGTCCGCGAAAGTGAATTCCGGTTTCAAGCGCAGGCGAAACGCCACGGTCCCGGAATGAAAATCGAAATCGATCAGTAGAACTTTTCCGTCACTCTCTCGAGAGATCGCGTTCGCTGCATGCAGCGCAAGGGTCGACGCACCATTTCCTCCCTGCGCGGGCATAAAGCAAACGAGCTTGCCCTTCGGCCGCGCCGCTCTTTCCTTTCGAGCCCGCTGCCGGAAGGCGTCGCGTAATTGCTGGATGTCAAAGGGCGGAATCAAATACTCGGCCGCACCCGCGCGCATCGCTCCCAGAATCGATTCGGCCTTCGACGTGACGTCAGCGGTCATCGCCGTGATATGCGGGAAACCCTCACTCACCGCCCGAACCAGCTCCAGCCCTTGCTCGGGAATACCCAGATCCACGATCACGGACGTGAACGAGCCGTCCGAGGCCATCAGCAGATTTCGTAAATCACTAGCCGTTGGATATTCCGACAGAACAACAGGGTCGGCACCGGGAGAGGCGCCTTTAGTCGCCTCGACCAGGTCCCTCGCTAGCCCCTCATCCGGGGAGATGATGATTACCTGATTCGACATTGTCGAGACGTACGCCCGGCGGCCGCTCAAGCGGCGTCAGCGGGCCAGGCTACAGTTCTCCCGCGACGCTCACGACGGCGGAAGCCGTCCCGGCTTACGAGGGGGTAATCGGCCTACACCCCCATTTTCAATCTTACCTTGCTCGCAAGGTGGGTGTCGACCGGTACATGGGTCTTGCCGCCCTTAGTGGGATCCAAGGTGCAAGGAGACAACTTATTGAAAAAAAACAGCTTAACCGTAAGGTGGCCGTTCGTGGGTAGGAGGGCTACAGGCCGCCTCAGTCCCTCCAACGAGTCGTAACGTTTCCGCCGGTCGGACTCAGAAATCGTCCACCTCTCGATACGCCGCAATAACGGCCTCTTCGCCTTCCTTCCCCGGACGGCTGTTGCCGTGCTCCATGCCGATTACTCCGTCAAAGCCACGACGGTGAAGCAGGCGAAAGATGTTCTTGTAATTGATTTCTCCGGTGGTAGGCTCCTTCCGGCCCGGATTGTCACCGACCTGGTAGTAGGGGGTTTCGTCCCAGGCGGCTTCGAGATTGGGGATCAGATTCCCCACGTCGATCTGCTGATGATACAGGTCGTTGAGGATTTTGCAGCTCGGCGAGTCGACCGCCTTGCAAATCGCATAGGCCTGCGGCACGGTGCGGAGGAACAGCCCGGGGTGATTCGCATACCAATTCAGAGGTTCCAGCACCATCACCAAGCCGGCCGGTTCGCAAACTTCCGCCATCGCCTTTAGGTTGGCGATGCAATTGGCCCGTTGGAAGCCGGGATCCAGTTTCTGGTTGACGGAATTCGGAACCACGGTCGTCCAAACCGCGTTAACCCGCTTGGCGACTTCGACCGCGTTACGCATCGCCTTGCGGATTTCGTCCTGGTATTCCTTGTCCGTGCGAGTGACGAAATCGTTCCTGCCGAAATCGCCAAAGGAAACGAAGACACCCATCGTCATGCCGAGCTCGTCGATCGTTTCGCCGATCTTGTTTTGCAGATCCACGGGACGGCGGCCGGCGCCGTTGTCCTCCCAGGCCGTGAAGCCCTGATCGGCGGAGAAACGAATCTGGCCGAGGATATCTTCACCCGCGGAATGCTTGAACATGCCCGGATGCGGCGCGTACTTGAGCTTGAATTTCGGGGCGTTGCTTTGTGCTTGGGCCGCGGCCCCCATTGCCGTTGCCGCCGCACTGCCGGAAAGGAAGTTGCGTCGATTCATGTCCTGGTGTCTCCTTGTCCGTCATCTCCGTCCGGCAGGTGAACAGTCGCCTTTCGGATCAGCGTCGGATCGGCTCGGCCGGCCCACGACCTTGCTATTTTCGCAGGAACTTGGGCGCTGCGACGTACACCCTTCAGGTCCTAAGGATGTTCCGGGCTCTTCGCTCCCCCGGAACAGCGCCGGCCGCCGTTCAGTCCAAGAACCTCTCTAGAACCGGCAGTCCGAACCGTAACCGGGCGCCGCGCTGCCGTTGCGGCGGAAACCTCCGCTGTCTCGAATGGCGCCGTCCGCGTCAACGGTGCAGAAATCAAAAGCGGTTTTGCTTACGCGTACATGCACGAAGTGGTTGAATTTCCCCCGTTCGGCGTTCGGAACAACGTAACCGGGCTTGAACTTGAACGCGTACGGCCGCCTGCCACCCCCGCCGGAGACAAAATAGCGCACACCGCTCAACGGCAGCAGGCGGGCGTAGAAGTGATTGTGTCCTTGAAAGACTGCGTCAACGTGGCGATCGCGGAAGAGCTTCTCAAGCTGCAATTGCAAACCCAGCTCGGGTTTGTGCCCTTCGATGCCCAGGAATGTCCTCGGGTCGGGCGTATGCATCGCATTGTGCATGGCGACGATTTTCCAGGTCGCGTTCGATGCTTCAAGAGCTTGACGGAGCCAGGTTAGCTGAGCCAAGTCAGGCGGCAAGTCCTCGTCCAGATAGTGCCGCGTCGCCAGCGTATTGGTATCGATCACGAAGACTTCGAAGAGCGCAGGGGCACCGGGGCCGGTCACGCTGTAATACCGTTTCCCTTCGGGATACCCGAAGCGCATATCCGCGAGCTGATCCGAGACCTCGCAGTCTTCATAGGCTCCCGCGTCGCTTGGCAGCGGGTTGCTCTCGGCTAAGTCGCAGGATTTCACGTCGTGGTTGCCGAGCGCGGCGTGGAACGGGATGTCCTTTGCGAACAAAGGTTGATAGACATCGAGAAACTTCGGCTTGATGTACTTCGACTCACCCTTGTTGTAGATGTTGTCGCCGAGCAGGAAAACGTAGTCGAGCTTCCCTAGGGTCGCGACGCGTTGCAATTGCGAGCTGACTTGCCGCTGCCGAGCATCGCCGGTACCGCTATCGCCGAGGAACGCCAGGAAGACCGGACCTTCCGCCGAAGCAACGCAGGCGCCGGCGGCCCAAAAGGCGAAGAGAACCGCAGCGGGCCATGCGGTTGGTCGGCAGGCAAGGCGTGCGGCGTTCGCTAGACGTTTCATCCTGCCTATTCTCCCACGGGGGGCACCAGAGCCGGCATCGAGGACCGTCGGCGAGCCCATGCGGTGGCGAGCGGTGCTTCAAACGAACGACCGTGAGCGCAGCGCTCTTCGGGGGTGGCGCTGGAACGGCTGGGAACGCGGCTGACGCATGCCTTGCTGCATCGTGCCCGGCGCGAACAAGAGGCCCGCGGCAGGTGGGGACGCACTTGCCATTCTTACGAGCCCGGAATCTCCGTGACGACGAGGGCGGAGTACTCGTCGGTGAGGCGCTCGTTGCGACCGTCGTGGGAACAGACCAGGTCGCGGTGGTTCATCCCGATCTGATGAAGGATGGTTGCCTGTAGGATGCCGAACAGGGCACGCACGCCAAGGTCTTGCACGAACTGCGCCGAACAGGCGCCCGCCACCTAGCAGGCAGGTATATCTGAGCGGGTGGTCATGGCTATCGGCATTTGGAAGACGGCTTCTGTGTTCGATCGATACAATATCGTAAGTGAACGCGGTCTCCACGACGCGGCAGCTACGCTCGAACAGCACTTGGCCGAAGTTGAACAACAGCTTGAAAAGGCCGAAACAAGACCAAAACCGTCAAGCGCTGATTTCGGACGCCGTGAATTGTTAAATGAGAAGATGCGAACGTGGCGGAACCGGCAGACGCGCTAGATTTAGGTTCTAGTTCCCGAGAGGGAGTGGGGGTTCGACTCCCCCCGTTCGCACCAATTCCTCGGGCCGCTTGCCGTTTCACCGGCCCGTCTACGCGAACCATGAACTCCCCGCCGGCATAGGAGAGAATATCCGCGGAGCAGGCCAACGCAATCGGAGGAATTGACACTCAAGACGCTAAGTCGTTGATTTTGAAAAGCTGGTCGGGCCGCCGAGATTTGAACTCGGGACCTCTTCCACCCCAAGGAAGCGCGCTACCAGGCTGCGCTACGGCCCGATTGATTTTTCCTATTGTAACGGAAACATGCAGCGGAACCCGGTTTACCGGGTTCGCTGCTGACCGTCCGACCCGTCTTGGTTTACGGAGTTGAATCACAAAAGTTACTCGGAAGCCCATGCCGCCGGTTCCGGACCCGTTATTCGCCGAGGGCGCTTCGTCCCGGCGCTTCAGCACCTTGACCCTACCGCCGCGCAAGACCTAGAATAGGCGAGCCGCGCGGGCTTCTAAACCGGCGTCGGCAGTCCCACGAACAGGAGGCGTCATGAGGCGCGGTCGCCGGTATTCACCCGGATCCATTTTCAGTTCTTTCCGCTGCTGTCGGGGGCCGGCCCTCGCGACTCTCGGCTTGATAACTCTTAGCGGCTGCGGCGGCGGCTCATCGAACGGCGTCATCCGTCTCGTCGATCGCTTCGGAGAGGACGCGGTTCGCAATGTACCGACGAAAATCGCGCAAACGGAGTCGGCCGGCTCCTGGAATTTCTCCGAACTCGACGGCTCGCCCGACACTGCCATGCTCGGCTGGAAAGCGGGCGTCGGCATCAGCGGTCTGCGAGTCGAGGACGGCCGACTCCTGGGACGCTCCACGACCGACTTCCCCATCATCTGGGTCGACAACAAGGACGGCGTCGATTCCCCCGATCTGCTACACGCCATCGAAGTCCGGTTGCGGGTCGGCAAGGGCGCGAACCTGATGGCCACCCCTCGCGGTGCCGACGACCTCGACTTCAAGCAAATCCTCGAGCGGGCGAAGCCCCTACAACAGCCCTGGAATTTCTCCTCGCCCTTGGCGGCCGGCGACGAGATGCAAACCGTCACCATACGATACGCTGGCTCCACGCCCTTGGCAAACTTTCACAAGCTGCTCATCCGCCCGACCGACGCGGCCGGCGCCGACTTTGAAATAGAATCCGTGCGCTTGATTTCGCGCAAGGAACATCTCAGCCGTATCCCCTCCGGCGTCGGCTGGCAGGGGCTGGGCGAGATCTATCGCGAAACGCTCGTTTCCCGCGCTCCCGAATCGATCGTCTTTGACGTGGACTTGCAACAGCGTCCCTGGCTGGACCTGCACTTGGGTACCGTCGAGGACGCCCCGGTGACCTTCTCCATTCGTGCTGCGGCCCAAGGCAACGACGCGGAGGCCGGCGAGCTGCTCCTCGAACGCACTCTCACCACGCCCAACCGCTGGGAGACGGCCCCTGTCGATCTTTCCACGCACGGCGGACGAAGCGTGTCGTTGTCGCTGACGGTTTCAGCCCGACAACCCGGTGCCTTAGGTTTCTGGGGAACGGTGGCGGTTCGCGGCCGCGACGGAGCCTCCCGGCAAGCAAACAATGAAACAGCCTCGAAGCTGGTTCCGGGCAACAAGACTCCGCAAGGCATCATCCTCATTGTGGCCGACACCTTACGCAGCGATCACCTCAATCCCTGGGGATATGAACGCGAAACTGCGCCGACTCTTTCCGCGCTCGCCGGCCGCGGCGCCTTGTTTCTCGACAACATTGCCCAGGCCACCTGGACCAAGGTTTCGGTCCCTACGATTCTGACTTCGCTCTATCCCAGTTCTCACCGCGTCAAGGATATGGCCGACCGCCTCCCCGCGCCGGCCGTCACCCTGGCCGAGGTGTTTCGCGACGCCGGCTACGCAACGGTGAGCTATTCCTCCGTCCCGTTCAGCGGCAAGCTGACAAGCTTGCACCAGGGCTTTGAAGAACTGCACGAACGCGGCTCCGTGCCCGAGAGCGATTACGGCAGCAAGAGCGCCCGACCGTACGTGGATCGCTTGAGCGCATGGCTGGGAGCACACCGCGACGAGCCTTTCTTCGCCTTCCTCCACGTCTTTGACCCACACTCACCCTTTGAGCCGCGGCGGCCTTATCACGCAACTTGGTCCGACCCGGCGTTAAGGGAACAACATGACAAGAATGTCGAACAGGTCAAGAAGTTCATCGACGGGCCGGGCAGGAATCGCGTCATGCCGAAGCTCAAAGAGGTTGTCGCATCAGGCGTCGACCGCGAACAGTTGATGGGTTACTTCAAGGGTTGGTATGACGGCTCGATTCTGGGTATGGACGCCGAAATTGCCCGCCTAATGGAACGCCTGCGCGCTATGGGATTGGACGACAAGACTCTACTCGTTTTCACCTCCGACCACGGGGAAGGCTTCCACGACCACGGCTTGATGTGGCACGGACAGACGGTTTACGGCGAACTGACGAACGTCCCCTTGATGTTCCACGGTCCATCGTTCCTGCCCGAGGGCCTTGTCATCCGCGAGACCGTGCAGAACATCGACATCATGCCGACCGTGCTTGAGTTGAGCGGCTTGGCGGCGCCGGAAAACATCCAGGGACAGAGTCTGACGGGACTGATGGCCGCCGCGCGCGACCTCGGCGGCGAAGCGGAATCCGGCCTCGCCGAGGCGGCCGCGAACTACGGTTGGCAGCCGCGCGGCGCTTTCATCGAAAAGAATCTAACTGAGCAAACCGGCGGGCCCCGGCCGCTCAACACCGAGTCTTTCGCCGTGATTCACGGGGATTGGAAATTGATTCACAACACCGTGCGCATTGAAGAAGGCCCGGAATACGAACTCTTTAACCACACCGAAGATCCGCTCGATCAAGACAACCTTGCCGAACAGCAACCCGAGATTCTCGAAAAGCTCAAGGCTAGACTCGAAGAGCGCCTCGCCCTGGCGCGCGCTTCGCCACTGCCCGAAGCCGACTCGACCGAGGGTATGAGCGACGAGGAACTCCAGCGGCTGCGGAGTCTAGGTTACATCCAGTAGGTCGCTAAGCTGGCCCCACGGACCGCTTCCCGCCCGAGTTCGCGGAGTCCACCTACACCTCATGAACCTCAACCCGCGGCGCAATCTCCTCGCGCGGCAACAACGACGACCAATACGCGACCACCTCCCGCACGGGCGGCCGCCCCTCACCCACCCCCGTCGCGGTCGGCGGCCCCGTCAGCACCAAGGGAATCAACTCCCGCGTGAAACGGTCCACAGCGGCGCGATCGGGTCCACGAGCGCCGATGCGCAATTGGACTTCGGCCGCGTCATCGCGCGGCGGCGCCAAGCTCCCGTGGCAAGCGTTGACTCCCAGTAGCTCGGTGTGAATCTCGTCGAACCTCAGGCCCAAGGCATCAAGCCGTTCCCGCACAATGCGATCGGCCGCTTGCGCCTTCTCGATGGCATCGGGCCAACTGAAAACCATCGTCCCGATCGCCTTCCAGCCGGCCGAGTAGGTCATCGAGGTCTTCAGAGTCGGCGGGCGCGGACCGCCGCGAATACCGCTGACCGAAACGCGATCTTCTCCGTAGTCCTCGAGGTGAATGCTGGTGAAGTCGGCCGAGCAATCGGGCGTGATGTAATCGTGAGGATCACCGAGTTCGTAAAGCAGTTGTTCTTTGACGACCGCGGTGGTGATGCGTCCGCCGGTGCCCGGGTGCTTGGTGATGTGGAAGCCACCGTCGGGCCGAGCTTCGATGATCGGGAAGCCTACGTTCGCCAAGTCCGGAATCGACTGCCAATCGACTTGGCAATTGCCGCCGGTGGCTTGCGCGCCACATTCGATTAAATGCCCGGCGATAGTGCCCGCGGCCAACTTGTCCCAATCGTCGTCGGCCCAGCCGAACTCATACACCATCGGTGCCAGAGTGAGAGCCGTATCGGTCGAGCGCCCGGCGATAACGACATGAGCGCCCGTTTCGAGCGCTTCCACCAACGGAAACGCCCCAAGGTAGACGTTGGCGCTGAGAAGGCGAGAGCGAATATCCTGGATCGGCCGCCCGGTATCGATATCGTCGAACCGCACGCCCCGCGACAGCATCTCGTCGAAGCGATCAAAGATACCGTCCCCGCGAACGACGGCCACTTTGGCTCCGCTCAGCCCGAGCTCGCTGGCTTTCCCGACTACGGCCTCGGCGCAGGCCGTCGGGTTGACGCCGCCGGCATTCGAAATGACACGGATGTCCTTCTCGATCAATTGCGGGAACAGCCTCGCTGTCAACCCAACGAAATCCCGCGCGTATCCGAACTCCGAACTACGCTGCTTCTGCTTTTGCAGAATCGACATCGTGATCTCGGCCAGGTAGTCGAGCACCAAATAGTCGATCGGTCCCTGTTCCACCTGCCGCACGGGAGCGTCGAGCCAGTCGCCCCAGAAGCCCTGTCCGTTCGCGATACGAATCGTGTCTTTCATCGTCAAGCTTGCCGCGCTGCCGAAGCCTCCGATGTGGCGTGAGCCGCCAGGCTTGCCGCGCCCCGAGTCATCGGGGCGTGTCTTGTATTTCCGCCGTGCGAGGTCCCGCGCATTCTAGGGATACGAACCGATGAATCCGTTCGCGGCAAGCGTCGACGCTCACGCCACGTCCCGACTGGGCGGGCGAAAGCCCGCCGATCACCATTCGCAAGCTCAACCTTTCGCAGCCCCCCTGCCCTTAAGGCTCGATCAACGGCTTTGCATCCGCGGCTGCTTCCAAACATGCGGTAATGACCCCCCTCGTGTTGCGCGGTTCGATGACCGCGTCGACGAAGCCGCGAGCCGCACTCCACTTCGGGTCCAGATAACGTTCGTAGTCGGTTCTCGTGGCGTCCATCGCTTCAGCCAACTCTTCGCTCACCGGCTCGTCTGCCTTCTGGAGGCGCGCCAACTCGGCCGCGTAGAGCGCTTGCACAGCCGACTCGCCTTCCATCACCCCCACGCGCGCCGTGGGCCAACTGAAGATGAAATCGGGATCAAAACCCTGTCCCGCCATGGCGTAATAGCCCGCCCCCCCGGCATGGTTCACCGTCACCACGATCTTCGGAACCCGCGCGCAGGCCATACTCTCCACCATTTGAGCCCCGGCACGAATGATGCCGCTGTGCTCGGCTTCGGGTCCGACCATGAATCCCGATACGTCTTGGAGATACACCAGCGGCAGCCCTTGTCGGTCGCACGTTTCGACAAAATGTGAAACCTTGCGGGCGCTTTCGGTATAAATGATCGCTCCAATACGAGTCTTGTCACCCTGGCGCAGAAACCCACGGCGGTTCGCGATCAGCCCTACCGGCCGGCCCGCCACTCGAACGTTGGCGCAAAGCACTTCGGGCGCATGGTCGGCCATGAACTCCGCGAATGCCTCGGCGTCCACGACGCGGTGGACGATATCGAGCATGTCGTAGGGCAAGCGGGGATCGGCCGGCAAGACCGAATCGATTTCGTCCGGATCGAGTAGCGGTTCGGAAGCCTCGCCGGAAGCGTTACAGGCCGAGCGCGGCAGGTCGCCGATGCGTTGCCGCATCAGCTCGATGCATTCCTCGTCGTTCGCGGTCTTGTAGTGCGCGACGCCACTGAGCTCGGTATGCGTCGCGGCGCCCCCCAGCGTCTCCGCGTCGACGGACTTCCCAATCGCTCCTTTGACGAGATTCGGCCCCCCGAGACCCATAAAGCTCGTCCCCTCGACCATGATGATGACGTCGCTCAGCGCCGGCAGATAAGCGCCGCCCGCAATACAAGGACCCATTACCGCGGCGATTTGGGGAACCTTGAGGACCCGGCGCATGAGCGAATTGTTATAGAAGATGCGGGCCCCACCGTATCGCCCCGGGAAAACGCTTTCCTGGAACGGCAAATTCACACCCGCCGAGTCCACGAGATAGACGATCGGGATGCGACATCGCATAGCGATGTGCTGCATCCGCACCATCTTGGGAACGGTCTCGGGCCACCAAGAGCCGGCTTTAACCGTCGAGTCGTTCGCCACAATTGCGACCGATCGGCCCGAAACATTTCCCAGCCCGGTGACGACGCCCGCCGCCGGGGCCTTGCCGTCGTATTGATCCCAGGCGACGAGCAGACCGATCTCCAGGAATGACGTGCCGGGGTCGATAAGCTGCGCGGTTCTTTCGCGAGCGGTCAGCTTGCCCGCCGCGTGCTGTTTGGCTATGCGTTCGTCGCCACCTCCCGCACGGAGGCGCCCTTCCAGCTCGCGAAGTTGCTCGACCAACTCCCGCATGTGGGCCTCGCGCGCGGCCCGTTCGGCGGCATCGGGCGGGTGGAGCCCTGGTTGCGGCTGGAAAGTCGCTTTCATCTGGTCTTCTTCGTAGCTTTCCTTTTTTCGGCCTTCTTGACGGTCTTCGTTTTGCCTTTGGACCCTGAGTCGCAGGTCAAATCGTAGGATTCTTTCAGCCACTTTTCCCAGATGGATTTGGGGAGCGGCTTTTCTGCGGTGAAGCGCGTCGTCACCCAGCCGGTGGACCCCACCTGAAAGCGATCCGGGTCCTTGACCGCCATCTTTCCCGCCTCGGGCATGGAACGTTCGAGTTTGAACATGGCTTTGAATCCCCGCCCTTTGGCCCCAGGTCCGATAAAGAGGAACGAGCCTTTGCCCGCCTTGAAAGAACTCTGGTTGCAGGACGTCCCTGCGGCCACGGCAGGGAATGTTGCGGCTTTCCCGCGAATTGGATCGGTGGGGTCTTGGGCGCCGGCCATGGAGTCCTCCTCGGTAGAACAGGTGAAGGTAATACAGTATAGTGTCTATCTGATGTGAGCCAACCCCCAACCTATGTCCGTACAAATAGTTAATCTTCGGCGCATGCAAATGATTTCGCCTAGTAAACACGGCGTCATCTCGACCGACCAAACTGCGTTACCGGAGCCCCGCCGGCACGGAACCTCGCCAATGAGAACATCGCTTCGGGCCGGCCTCCCCCAAGAACACATTCAGCGACATGCTCTCCCAAAGCCGGCCCCAACTTGAACCCGTGGCCGGAACCCCCGCCGATCAGCCAAACATTCTCCGCCTCCGGATGCCGATCAACGATCAAATGCCCGTCAGGGCTGTTCTCGTATTGGCAGACTCTTGATTCCAGCAGCGGCGCGGAACGGAGCCGCGGAAAACGGTGAGCCAGGAATTCGCGGGCGCGCGCAACGCCCTCCGGCGAGGGCCGGCGATCCCCATCGGTCGGATCGAACACCTCGCCCCGGGTGTCGTCGGCGATCTTAATGCCGCGCCGACCGATGCTGGGAAAGCCGTAGAATAGGCGCTCGCCGTAATCAACCCAAATGGGAAACCTTCCCGGTTCGAACGATCCGTCGCCCGCCGGCACTCCGAAGTAATGCACCTCCTGGCGGGTCGGGCGAATATTGTCTCCGATCCAACTCGGAAACAGATCCCCAAGCCACGGCCCGCAGGCAAACACATAGCAGTCGGCTGAAAGATGACCGCCGTTCGACAAATCGATGCGCTCTAACGCCTCGGAGCGGATCGGCCCGGGCTTAGCCCAGGCTTCCAGAAAGGCTCCTCCCTCTCGCTGAAACTGCTCGCATACAACGCGACAGGCGAGGCGGGCACGCAGGTACCCGGCGTCCGGCTCGAAATACAGCGTTCGGACGCCGTCAAAGTCGATTTGGGGGAACCGGCGTTCGGCCTCGCTCCGTTCGAGACAATCGACCTTCAGTCCGAATTCCGTGGCGAGCGGCAGAGAGGTCCGTGCGTATTCATCGTCTTGCGGAAACATCCATAGCAGGCCCGTACGGCGGTAGAGTTCGGTGTTCCAACGTTGTTGATTCTTGCGCCAAAGGGCGAAGGCCCGGTTGACCCATTGCGCGTAAATACGATCCGGCCCGTAGAGGCCGCGAATGGCCCGCGACTCGCCGCCGGAACTCGATCGCGAATTGCCCGGACCCCACGCGTCCAGCAATGTTACCCGGGCTCCCATTCGCACGAGATGCAGCGCCGTCCAGCCTCCGAAGGCCCCCGCACCCACGACCGCGATGTGAGTTTTGTCGCCGAAGACTGATGTCATGGCTACTCGCGGTATCGGCGATCGGGACCGACGTTACGATGACATGCCGGTTGGAGGTGAAGCAGCGATAGCCGGCCGGGGTCCCCCCGCACAGCCTCAGTACAGCCCCGCCGTGGCCCCGCCGTCGACAGCGATCGCCGTTCCCTGTACGTGCCTTGAGCGCGGAGAACAAAGAAAGGCCACCAAGTCCGCCACATCCTCGGGACGCCCGAGTCTCCGGATACCCTCCTTCTTGACCATGTCCGCACGGACCTGCTCCGGCGACACACGGCGCATCGCCGCCCGCATCGCGAAGATCTCCTCGACTCTTCGGGTCTCGGTCAATCCCGGATAGACGGCGTTGACATTGACGTCGTCGCGTAGGCCCAACCCGGCCAGTGCTTTCGTAAAATTCGCCATAGCCGCGTTCACAGCGCCCCCGATCATGAAATCGGGGTCCGGCGTGCGGGCGAAACCACCGACAATGTTCACCACTGAACCACTGCTCTCCTTGAGAACCGGCCAGAAAAGCCGAGAGAGACGGATGCAGGCGTAAAACTTCAAGGCGAATCCGTCTTCCCACAGCGCGTCGTCTTGATCGAGGAACGGGCCGCCCTTGGTCGCGCCGGCGTTGTTGATGAGGATATCGAGCCGTTCGAATTGCTCTTCTACTTGGGTGTGCAACGCGCGGCACCCTTCCGGCGTCCGCAAATCCACGGCGCAAATCTCGACCCGCCGGCCGCTCTCGTCAGTGATCTGTTGAGCGGCTTGCCGCAGGGTTTCCTCAGTCCGGGCGGCGATCATGCAGTCGCATCCTTCGCGCGCCAACCGCTGCGCGATCGCTCGTCCGATTCCGCGACTCGCCCCGGTGATCAGGGCGAGCTTGCCGTTAAGTTCTGCTGCCATTGTGGGGTTTCCCCCGTGCCGTTGGAGTTGCCACAGTTTCCACCATCTTCTCACGCGCCGGCCGCGGGCTTGCGTTTTTGAGTTAGTTGGCCGACGGGGTGAAAAGCCGCAGGTGTCTTCGACCCCTGCACTACGCGTGTCAAAGGAACATTTACTCCGCTGCGGTCGTCGGCTGCGCGGCCTTCTCGCTCTCCTCGAAGCGCACGATCAAGGTGATGCGGCGGTTCGACGGGTCGTCGGGTTCGTCGGCATTCCTGAGCTGCCCGTCCGCGAAACCGCGGACTTGTACGACTCGACCCGGGTCAAGCCCGGCCTCGGCCATGATGCGGCGGGCGGCGTTGGCGCGCTCGACGGAAAGCTCCCAGTTCGTGTATTTCTCTCGTCCTCGAATCGGCTTGGCGTCGGTGTGGCCTTCGATGATGATCTTGTTGGGCAGCTTGTCGAGTTCCCCGGCGATGACCTGGATCACCTGCTTGCCCGATCCGCTGGGCTCGGGGCTGCCGCTTTTAAAGAACATGCCTTTCGCGTCCTCGAGTAGCTCGATGCGCAGACCCTCGCCGCTGACCGTGGCGACGACGTGATCCTTGAGCTTGTCGAGTTCCGGCATTTCCTTCATCGCCTCGGCCAGCTTTTCGGCCAATCCGTTCAGGTCGTCTTGGCCGATGGTCATGCTGGGTTGCGACATGCCCCACTTCTCCTCAAAGCCTTGGGGATCATGAAAGTAAGCCGAAACGGCGGCCTTCTCCTCGGTGTCGGCGTTCATCAGCCACAGGACCATAAAAAGCGCCATCATCGCGGTGACGAAATCCGCAAAGGCCACTTTCCACGCGCCGCCGTGGTGACCCGCACCCTTGTAGACCTTCTTGATGATGATCGGGCTGCCGCCGCCCGACTCGCCGCCTAGGCCTTCTTCCCCTTGCATGCCTTCTCCATCTCTTGGAACGTGGGTCGGTCGGAGTGAGGAATGGTCCGCCGCGCGAACTCCAGCGCCATGATCGGCGGATGCCCCTTGACGAAAGCAATGATGCCCGACTTCAGGACGCGGAAATAGGCCGCTTCGCCCTCGTCGACCGAGGCCATAGCTTGCGCCAACGGCGCCAGGAAGCCGTAGCAGGTCAAGATGCCGAGAAAGGTTCCCACCAGAGCCGCCGCGACCTTGTAGCCCAGTTCTTTGGGCGGCCCCCCCAGCGCCTGCATGGTGATGACGATGCCGAGCACGGCGGCCACGATGCCGAGGCCCGGCAGCGCATCGGCGACGCTTGTGAGGGAATGCACCGGCGCTTCATTTTCGGCGTGGTGTACTTCGAGATCGGCGTCGATCATCTGGTCCAAATCGAAAGGAGGAATCCCGCCGGTGATCGCCATCCGCAAGGTGTCGCAAACGAAGTGGGTCGCGTGATGGTCCTTGAGGAAGCGCGGGTACTTCTTGAAGATGTCGCTTTTGCGAGGCTCTTCCACATCGGCCTCGAGTTTCACCATGCCTTGTTTACGGGCGGCTTGGAATAGGTCGCTGAACATCTTGAGTGTTTCGAGATAGACGGCGCGGTTGTAGGCGTTGCCTTTCAGCACTCGTCCGAAGTTCTTGAACAGGCGAGTGATCACCGGCATCGGCGTCGCGATCACGAGAGTTCCTAGGGCCGCACCCCAGATGATGAGGAACTCGGAGGGCTGCATCAGAACAGCCATCGTGCCCCCGTGCATCAGGTAGCCGCCGAAAACGGCGCCGATGACGATCAACATGCCGACAATCGCGAGCATAGTCCTCCCTGAACTGTCGTATCGACCCCGCCACGGCAAGAATTACTTCGCGAAAACGCGGCGATGATTGGGGCGCGGAGGGCGCGCGTCGGCGGGGTGGCACCATGGGGTAGACACGGGTGCACAACATAAACATGGGAGGATCGGCGGCCCGGGTTGGAGCACTTCCCTAACGGCAATTTTCCGTTGCTGCGGCCATGGCTAAAGCCTTGCGGGTGAAGGCCGTTGAAAGGCCTCGTACCGGACGACGAGCCCCTTGGACCGGCCTTGGACCGGGCTTGGCATGGACTTCCGTCCACGCGCCTGTCGCTGCTGCTCGCGTTGCGAGATGGACTTCCCACATTTATGTCGCGCATCCGATCGCCAGGCGGACGTGCGAGAAGAGTAGTTTTTGAGTTACTATGATGCCAACGGCGGAGAAGCCGCGCGGTTGCTTTAAACCGTTGATTCCGAACCCGAGACGGGGGGTGGCGGCGGTTGAATCGCGGCGTTGACCATGGTCGCTAATCAATTGCTGACTTTGGACGAAGTACTGAACAAATAGCCGGCCTCCGATCGCCGGCTGTGCCGAACCATGTTAGCGAAGATCAGACGGAGAATTACTATGCATCCATCCAAAGAAATCGTACTGGCCGACGAAACCGTACTCGCCGAAACTCGTCGACAGTTTTTCGCCCGCGGCGCGCAGGGGATCGGCGGCATCGTGCTCGCGAGCTTGATGGCGGAGCACGGCCTCGGAAGCCCCAAGGCCGAGGTGACTTCTGGCGGTCTGCCCGGTCTGCCGCATTTCGCTCCCACAGCCAAGCGCTGCATCTATTTGCACGCCATGGGCGCACCGCCGCAGATGGATCTGCTCGACTACAAGCCGAAGATGAAGGATTGGTACGACAAAGACCTGCCGGACTCGATCCGCAAGGGCCAACGCCTGACCACGATGACGTCCGGCCAGTCGCGCTTCCCGATCGCTCCGTCCGTCTTCAAGTTCAACCAACACGGAGAGAGCGGGACGTGGATTTCGGAGATTCTGCCGAATGTGGGGAAGATGGCCGACGACATCGCCGTCATCCGATCGATGAATACCGACGCCATCAATCACGAGCCGGCGATTACTTTTATCCAGACGGGACGTCAGGTGGCCGGTCGGCCATGTATTGGTTCTTGGTTGGCGTACGGGCTCGGGAGCATGAATGAAGATCTTCCGACGTTCGCCGTCATGAACGCCGAGCGCAGTCACCCGAAAGCCGGCGTGCAGGCGATTTCGGCGCGGCTGTGGAGTTCCGGTTTTCTTTCCGCGAAATACGCGGGCGTGGCATTACGCACCGGAAGCGATCCCGTGCTCTACATCAAGAATCCCGACGGCGTGTCGACCGACGTTCGCCGCAGGATGCTGGACGGGCTTAATGAGCTCAACCGAATGCAGCACGAGAAGATCGGCGACCCCGAGACGCTGGCCCGCATCGAGCAGTTCGAGATGGCGTTTCGCATGCAAGCTTCGGTTCCAGAGATGAGCGATTTGTCGAGTGAACCGGAAAGCACGTTCAAGCGCTGGGGCGAGGAAGCCAAGCAGCCCGGCAAATTTCAGAACGCGGCTCTGATGGCGCGCCGGCTGATCGAGCGCGGCACTCGCTTTGTCCAGATTTACCACCGTGGCTGGGACGTGCATGCGTTCGCTCCGGAAGTGCTGCCGGCGCAAGCCAGGGACGTCGACCAAGCGTCCTACGCCCTGATCCAGGATCTCAAGGAGCGTGGGTTGTTCGAAGAGACGCTTGTTATCTGGGGCGGTGAATTCGGCCGCACAATCTACTCACAAGGCAAGCTCACGCCCACCGACTACGGCCGCGACCATCACCCGCGCTGCTATAGCCTGTGGATGGCCGGCGGGGGCGTCAAGGGGGGCGTGGTCCACGGGGAAACCGACGATTTCTCCTACAACATCGTCAAAGACCCGGTTCACATCCGCGACTTCCAGGCGACGATCCTGCATTTGTTCGGAATCGACCACGAGCGCTACACCCACAGGCATCAGGGCCTCGACGCCAAGCTGACGGGAGTTGAGCCGGCGCATGTCGTGAAGCAGATTCTCGCTTAACGAGCAGCCTGGGCGAGCGACGCCCCGGCTTAGCCCGTGAGAATGGGCTCGCAAGAAGAGGAACGCGTAGCGCAGGGTTCGAAGAAACCTGCGGCATTTTCTTCTCTCGTTCAGCCGGGCGCCGTTCGATAATACCGGGATGGAGTTCACCGTCTCGACGCGCGGTTTCACGGATATCCTCGACATCACTTCCGAGGTTCGAAAGATCTGCGAAGCGGCGGACGTCGCGGAAGGCGTCGCGCATGTTTTCGTTGTCGGTTCGACAGCCGCTCTGTCTACGATCGAATACGAACCGGGCGCGGTCGCCGATCTCAAAGCGGCACTCGATCGGATCGCCCCGATGAACGCCGACTACAAGCACAACGAGACCTGGGGCGACGGCAACGGGTTTTCGCATTTGCGGGCGGCGCTGATGAAACCGTCGCTATCGATTCCCATCGTCGACGGTAGACTAACCCTCGGGACGTGGCAACAGGTTATCCTTCTCGATTTCGATAATCGTCCGCGGACACGAACGATTCAAGTGCACGTCACGCGCTCAGCCCGGTGACGGGGACGGAGTACCGATCGGCGTGTAAAAAAGTCGGCTCACCCGTAGGCAAAAACGCAATGACAAAGGGCAACATCATTCCGACCATGCGCTATCGAGACGCCCCGGCCGCGATCGATTGGCTTTGCAAGGCGCTTGGGTTCGAGAGACGTCTGGTTGTGCCGGGGGAGGGCGGAACCATTCGCCATGCTCAGCTCACGTTGGGCAACGGAATGATCATGGTGGGGACGGCGCGCGAGGATGAGTTCGGCAAGCTGATGACCGTACCGAACAAGGGTGGTCGCGTGACACAGAGTGCTTACATCGTCGTGGAAGCCGTTGACGCGCACTACGAACAGGCGGTGGCGGCTGGGGCCGAGATCGTGACGCCGATCGAGGATCAGGAAGATCGAGGTCTCTTTTACGCCGCGCGTGATCCGGAGGGGCACCTATGGTGTTTCGGCTCCTACGATCCTTGGGTTGAGCCGGAGAGCGAGAACGCGTAGGATGGCGCGAGTCGCGTCGGGCGCGAGCCCGGGATTGCCCCGCTGGATCAGCCGATGGAGCCTTTCGGTCTTAGGTTGTGCTGGTACTCCGATCAGCCTTTTGGGTCGTCTTTGTTGCCGGCGGTCTCCTCGCGGACATTTCGCGGCGCGTAGTTCAGAACATTTCGCTTCCGCCACCGTCGGCGGTCGACGGCGAACTTCATCGGATACCGCTCCTTCAAGGGCTACAAAAAGGGTAGGCTCCGGCCCGTCCGTGCGAATAATTCAGAACGCAGATACAGAGCCCAGAGCGAAAGCGACGGGCCGAGGGCACATCGGTTCGAGTAGGCGGAAGACTGTGAAATGCGAAACAGTTCGAGGAGACGCGGTGCTGAAACGCGTTGCGGTTGCCTGCCCTTGGCCCGTCGCTTTCGCTCTGGGCTCTGTATCTATGCTGTGCATGCCGGCGCAAGATTAGAATGGCCCACGTTTTTTTCGCAGCCCTTCACAGTCGCAGCTCGGTTTACCGCCGTCGCGGCTCATGCGCTGCGGATGTTGACCCAGCAATGGACATGAGGATGCCCCCGGAAGTACCACAGCATCGAGGGGCTTTCGAGCGCCCAGACATCCCAAATGCCGTCGTTGCCGAGGTCGGTGTTCTTGTAAAACGACATATGCAGGGCTTCAATGCCGCCGGCGGCCCTGATGTAACGTAGCGCCTCATCGCGATCCGCTTTTCGATAGGGGTGGAGCAGGTCCTCGAGCACCTTTTCGACAAGCTGTCTTTGGTCTTGGGACGCCTCGGCCAAAGGGAGACCGGCGAGCGCTTCGCCCTTCTTCTTGAGGGACACGGTCGCCGAGGCACGTTCGGCGGGTGGGTCGCCCAGGAGGGCAAGCTCTCGCTGCCGACCGTCGAGGGCTTGGAAGACCTCGTTGGCTCGCTTGGCCTGATACCAGTAAACGTTGCCCGGGTGGTCGGGCTTTTCGACGAAGCGTCCGGAGGCGTGTCCGTAAAGCATCGGCCCGCCGAAAGCCGCGCCCTCGACCGAATCGCCGTCGCAACGAACGGTACAGTGGCGGCCCGTGAGTACGAATTCGAATTTCCCCGAGCCGGGTTTGCCGAACAGAGCGATCGAGTAGTTGCCCAATCCCCCCGCGTCCTCTTGGAGGTGCGTCATTACCTGATCAACGAATTCGGGGTTGTGTAAGCCACGAAAGATATCGGCGATCAGGGCCCTCTGTGATGGGTTGAAAAAGTCCCCGATAGTCGGCTGCGTGATGTGCCAATTGTTGTCGATCTTTGACCGCAGCGGGTGGTCGAAGGGGAAGACGATGGCGCGCCTCTGCTGCGGTGTAAGGGTTTCATCCAACTCCGTGACGAGAGTTTCCGACGGACGACGTGACTCGCCGGCCGCGGCCGGCGCTGCGACCGCTACGCCGGCGGCGGTCGTCTTGAGGAACTCCCTGCGGCTAAGGCCGCCGTTTTCAGGCATAGACATGCTGTTCTCCCTTCATTGTGCTGGTTGCTTTATCGCACGATCGTGCTTGGGAGTCAAGAGCAAAAGCCCACGTCGCGCCGCAGAATTCCCCGAGGCTGAATCGCCGGGTGGGCGACACAAACATGGGAGAATCGGGGGGGCCTGGCCCGGCCATGGCTAATGCCTTACGGGAAAAGGCCGTTGAAGCGCCCTCGTAGTTGACAACCAGCCCTTTAAACCAGCCCTGCAAGGGCCGGCCTATTCGAAGCCAAGCCCGGTGAACCGCGGTAAACCGGGCTGAGCGTGGACTTCCGTCCACGCCTCTCCTTCTGCTGCTCGCATTGCGGCAGGGACGTTCGACGTTTGTGTCCGACACCCCTGAATCGCCGAGTCCCAAGACGCCCCATGAGACCTCGCTAGAATCAAGTCTTCATGGTCATTCCCTGTATTGATTTGATGGGCGGTAAAGTCGTTCAACTCATTCAAGGTCGCGAGCGGGCTCTTGAGGGGGAAGCCCCGTTGGTGATGCTCGAAAAGTTCGCCGCCTTCCCCGAGATTCAGGTCATCGATCTCGACCAGGCGATGGGCAAGGGCTCGAACGACGCGGTCGTGCGCGACTTGGCCGCGCGAGTGGTGACGCGGATTGGTGGAGGTGTGCGCTCGGTCGAGCGGGCGCAAGCGTTGGTGGACGCCGGGGCCGCGAAGGTCATCATCGGCACGGCGGCCTTTTCGTCCTCGGGCGTGAATCACGAATTCCTTGCCGAGCTGGCGGCGGCCGTCGGGCCGGAGCGGATTCTCCCGGCGCTCGACTCGAAAGGAGGCAAGATCGTCGTCAGGGGTTGGCGGGAAGCCACGGATCTTACGGCGGAACAAGTCATTCGCGAGATCGAGCCTTACTGCGCCGGGTTCATGTGCACTTACGTGGACAAGGAAGGCATGCTCGAAGGGACGGATCTTGACTGGTTTCGCCGGCTGCGCGATGCTACGTCCCACGAGATCACCGCCGCCGGCGGCATCACGACGATCGAGGAGATTCGGGAGCTTGGGCGGCTGAACATCCATGCCGCGCTGGGCATGGCGATTTATACGGGGAAGCTCGATCTGGTGGATCTGGCGGAGCTCTGATGAGCCCTTGGGAAACGACTTTTTGGAAAGGCGCCGGCGTGGGCTATAGACTCCGTGTGGACGTTAGCGCCGCGATCCAGGTCGAGCATGCCGCAAGAAATACAGCTCTGTGATCGAAAGAGACGAGGACAGATGGCCTGTGGCGGAGGTAGCCCCTTCCGCCCGCTCTTGTTTGTTTGGGACGCCGGCGGCGGCGGGTCACGCTGGGCCGTAGGGTGCGATCTTCGAGTTTGCTCCGATCGCGCCGGACCGAATCGGGCGGTCTGATACGATAGGGTGGATTCGGCCGGTCGGCCGGCAACGAATTTCCTCGGGCGAAGTGGTAGCCGGTCCTCTTTTCAGGCGACCACGATTCGCTTCACTCATTATCAAATCGATGTCCGATGATCGATCGCCAAAACCGACGATCGCCATCACTATGGGCGATCCGGCGGGGATTGGTCCTGAGGTCGTCGTAAAGGCCTTGACCGACCCGGAAGTTGCCCGCTTAGCAAGATGGACGCTGGTTGGCAACGGCGAAGTCCTGTCGAGAGCGCAGGCTGAAACCGGAGTTACCATGTCGGCCGTCTCGGACGTGGAAATTCTCGAGACGGGCGACCCCCACGTATTCGAGCAACCCTTAGGCAAGGTCAGCGCCGTGTGCGGCCAGGCGGCTGTTGACTATGTTGAGGCCGCCACACGGCTCTGTCAGCGGGGATCGGCCGCTGCCATGGTAACGGCTCCACTCAACAAAGAAGCTGTTTCGAGCACGGGCAAGGCCTTCTCAGGTCACACAGAATTCATCGCGGAGCTCTGCGGAGTGAGCGAGTCGAGAATGCTCCTGACCAGTGATCGCTTGCGCGTAGTCCACGTCTCGACCCACGTTTCTTTGCGCCGCGCTTGTGACTTGGAACCCGAGAGAATCCAGCGGACCATCGAGCTGGGACATGCCGCGGTACGATCGATGGGCTTCGGGAATCCGCGGGTGGCGGTCTGCGGGCTGAATCCCCACGCGGGCGAAAACGGCCTGTTCGGCGATGAAGACGCAAGCGTTATAGGCCCGGCCGTTGAGGCTGTGCGAGAGAAGGGAATCCTCTGTGACGGCCCGGTAGCGGCCGACACGATTTTCCACAAGGCGGTCAACGGAGACTACGATCTAGTCGTCGCGATGTATCACGATCAAGGGCATATTCCAATGAAGCTGCTCGATTTCGAGAACACGGTAAACGTCTCACTGGGGTTGCCGATCATCCGCACTTCGGTCGACCACGGAACCGCCTTTGACATTGCGGGGCGCAACCTGGCCAACCCGCAAAATATGAAGGCGGCGCTCCGGCTGGCCGTGACGATGGCGTCGCACAATCCGGCCCGCGACGCAACTGACAGTTGATACGCCCACGAGCAGGGGCCTGCCGGGGTCCCCGCGAATTTCGTCGTAAAGCGATCCATGGCCGACCACGCTCCAACCGACTCCGGGAAGGCGCTCCTTTCGCCGCCATGGGGAATCATCGCGGACGATTTAACCGGCGCCTGCGACGCAGCAGTCAAGTTCGCGAACGAGGGGTTCAGGACAACCGTAATCGTCGCTCCGGATGGCGAACTCGATGCCTCGGCCGACGTCATCGCTGTTTCGACAGGCAGCCGGGGTGATGAGCCCGACTTGGCTCGTCTCAAGGTTCAGGCCTCCTGCGCCCGTTTCAAGGCTCGGAACATCCCGGTCTTGTTCAAGAAAATCGATTCCACGCTGCGGGGTAATCTTCGAACCGAACTCGAAGCCGTGATGAAGGCCGAGGGCTTTGATAAAGCCATCGTTGCGCCGAGCTTTCCCGAGATGGGGCGGACCTTCCGCGGAGGCAGGCTGTATGTCGATGGGGCGAGGGCCGCCGGCGATGTCCATCTGCCGGCGCTGCTGTCCGAAGCCGACGGATTCTTGGTTCCCGATGCCGAAACCGATGACGACCTTGCCCGAATCGTCGCTGAAGCTTTTAGGGGGAACGAACACCGTCCGCTGCCGGCCGGATCCGGCGGGTTCGCCTCGGCGGTTGCTCGGTACCTGCGACCGGAATCGGCAAAGAGGTCGGCGACCGCGAGCCTGCCGGGGCCGCGCGGCCCCACGCTTTTTGTGATCGGCTCACAGCACCAGGCAACGCAAGGCCAAGTCAGACAATTCTCGGCCGACGCAGCGACTCAAGTCCAACTCGATGAATGTACGCCCGAGCTGCTTGAGGAATGGCCGGCGCTCGGAAAGCACCTCATCGTGCATGTTCCCTTTCACCGACATCCCTACCGGGAGGATTTCCACATCCAGCCGGAGATTCTTGCGTACGCGTGGGGCGGAGTCTGCGTGAGCGGCGGAGATACAGCGGCACTTCTTTTTCGGGATGCCGGCGTCACGTCCCTCGAACTCGGCGGAGAAGTCCTGCCGGGAATCCCGTGGGGTCGCCCTTCCGGTAGGCGGGATTATCCATGGCCGGTTGTGACAAAGGGCGGGTCGTTTGGGGAACCCGACGCCCTCCTCAAGGTCGCCGACTTCTTGAAGCAGGCGTAGCCCTCGTGGTCCTTGACCCCTCTCCCGGCCCTTCCTTACAATCAGGGGTAGTTTGGCGCTATCGTCTAAGGGTTAGGACAGGGCCCTCTCAAGGCTCAAATCCGGGTTCGAATCCCGGTAGCGCTACCATCCCGGCCCAAAGCTGTTTTCCCGAATTCATCACGCCGATAGAGAGCCCCGAAGTGCCGCGCGGGTTGATCCTGGTCCGCGGCGCAACAGATAATGTTCTCTCCTTTCTGAAAGACGTCATGCGGAAAACAGTCATATCGGCGTGCCTTGCTTGCGGGCTGCTCGTTCTCCTCGGATGCGCGGCCGAGGAACCTCCGGCTCCTGACACGGTTGACTCCCAGGCAAACGAAGCTTCCGCCGGCCACGAGGTTCGTTTCGCTCTCGAACTGGGGAAAGACTATCCCGAGGACCGCCTGCTGCGGGGGCTTTACGAGTCAGAGGGCGCCTGGCGCTGGTCCGCGCGATCGTTCGCGTTCTCACTCGACGTGCCCGATGTCAAGCCACCCGTGTATGTCGAACTGGAATTCGCCCTCTCGGAAATCTTGATGAAAGACCTAGGCGACGTGACGCTGACGGCCCGCTTGAACGGGGAAGAAATCGGCCGTGAAACCTATGCCGATCATGGAAAGCGGCGCTTCACCAAGGAATTACCCCAGCGCCTGCTGAAGTCCGAGCGGGTCGAAGTCGAATTTGAGCTCGACAAGGCCAAACAGCCGAACGGGCCTACGGATCACGAACTGGGCCTCATTGCCATCGCCGTCGCACTGAAGGGGTTCGATACGACAAAAGACTTTGTCGAGGGCGAATTAAGCTTGGCTCAAAGGCGGTACAACGAAATCCTGCGCGAGCGGAATCTGCGCGTTTCCCCTGAGAAGCACAAGGAACTGCTTCGCCTGTTCCACGATCTGCCCGTCTGGGACGCCATGTGGTTTCTCGGTCACAAGATCATCAAGAACCCGCTTGATCTTTGGATGATGCAGCAAGTGATGTACGACGTGAGGCCGGACTTCGTAGTCGAAACCGGCACCTTCCAGGGCGGCTCAGCACTGTATTGGGCGCATATCCTTGACGGACTGGGGTTGGAAGACGCCAAAGTGCTTACCGTCGATATCCAAGACGTCAACGAAGAAGCAGCCAAAGAGCCGCTTTGGAGAGAGCGTGTCGAATTCTTCCTCGGCAGCTCCACCGACCCCGCGATCGTCAACCGGATTCGTGAACGCGTGCGAGGCAAGAAAGTTCTGGTGACGCTCGACTCCGCGCACACTCGAAAGCATGTCCTCGCTGAGCTGCGCCTCTACGGTCCGATGGTGAGTCCGGGAAGCTACCTCGTCGTCGAAGACACCCACTACGATGCCGTCCCCACGCATCCCGAACGCGGGCCCGGACCCGCGTCGGCGATCAGGGCCTTTCTCAAAGAGCCCGCCGGCCGCTTGTTCGAAATCGATTCCTCTCGCGAGGCGATGATAATGACCTTCAATCCCGGAGGTTGGCTGCGGCGCAAGCCGGAGTGACGCCGCGCTCACGTAAGTCCGGCCGCCCGGTGTACACTATCTCCCCATGGCCGACGTTAAATCACTGTTCGATCTCACCGGCAAGACTGCTCTCATCACTGGAGGGTCGCGAGGATTAGGCGCTGAAATCGCGGAAGGACTTGCCGAAGCCGGAGCTTCGATTTTCGTACTGGCGCGCCGCGAGCGATGGCTCGATCCAACAATTGCGGAGTTTAAGGAGAAGGGGTATCGCTGCGAGGGCACGCTCTGCGACGCGGCGGTTCCCGAACAAGTCGAGCAGGCCGTGGCGGGAGCGCTGGAGGCCTTCGGTCAGATCGACATTCTGGTTAACAACGCCGGTATCACCTGGGGTGCCGAAGCGACGGAGATGCCGCTCGACAAATGGAAAGCCGTGCTCGACGTCAACATGACCGGCGTCTGGCTTTTCTCCCAGGTCGTCGGGCGTCACATGGTCGAACGCAAGAGCGGCAATATCGTGACGATTGCCTCGATTGCGGGAATAAAAGGAAGCACCACGCCGGGGGTGAGCGTTGCGGGCTATGCGGCGAGCAAGGCGGGGGTCATGGGGCTGACTCGCGAACTGGCGGGGAACTGGGGCCGCTTTGGAATTCGCGTAAACGCCATCGCACCCGGTTTTTTCCCATCACGCATGACCGAGAAGGTACTTGATCGCGTTGAGTCGAAGTATCAAAGCCGGGTGCCGTTAGGTCGTATCGGTCGAACCGGTGAGCTAAAGGGCGCCGCGCTATTCCTATGCTCCGATGCGTCGAGCTATGTCACCGGGCAAACGATCGTCGTCGACGGCGGCTTCACGATCGGGTGAGGGGCTTAGAACAATGGGGATTGCCGGCAGGTGTGAGTAAGTTGATCTCGGACGGTTGGCGTGTCACATTTGCGCTGACAACGTACTGAATCGAAAGGACTGCAGGAACCCCGGCCTTCAATTTACTCAAAGCGTCTTGTCCCCGATCTGCCCCTGTTTTCCCGACAGGAACCAACTGATGAAGAGCACGCCGCCCGGCGATACCCGGCAGGCGGTGCGTGTAAGACATCAATCTGCTCCAGTCAACCGGCAGTAGCCGGGCGCCCATTGCCTTTAGAGGCTTCTATCTTCAGCCGTAGCGCTCCGCCCACCCCTGGGAGACTTTTTCACCGAGCGCCAGGACCGCCGCCAGCTCCTCGTCGGACAGCGGCTCAGTCTCGATTGCAATTCGGACGTTCTCTTGAATCTCCTCCGTATCAAAGACGCCGATCACCATCCCGCTGACGCCGGCGAGACTCTTGGCGAAACGCTGCGCGTCGCGTAGCGCACTCTTATCGAACTGCACCTCCATTTGGGAGGGGTGGCGGACCGGGTCATTGTAAAAATGGAAACCTCCGCTCGGCCCGGCCTCCAAGCCTCCGTAGACCTTCATCGCCATCACGCCAACGTTCTGTTTTCGGGCCAAGGGCAGTACGACTTCGTCAAACGAATAGGTATGGTGATCGACAAAGTTCATCAAACACATCAGGACATCTATTTCTTCATTTTCTAAGACCCTGACGAAATTCGGCGGGTTGTTGTGTCCGGTAATGCCGCAAAAGCGGGCTCGGCCGGCCTTCTTTTGCTCCATGATATACGGCCAAACCCCGTCTTTGGACAGAGCAATGTCGAGATTGCGCTGTCCCGCGCTGTGCATGTGAAGGACGTCGACATAATCGGTACCGAGCCGCTCGAGCGACCTCTCAAACAACGGCTGAGCTTCTTCTCGGGTATCGGTCGAGAGCTTGGTGGCCACAAAGACTTGATCGCGACGGCCGCGCATCGCTTCACCCAAAGCCTCTTCAGCCCGACGGTACCCGGCTGCCGTGTCCAGATAACGTATCCCCTGATCGATCGCCGAGCTGAAGGTTCGGGCCATATGGTCGTAATCGTAATCCGGCCCCTTGAACAGCCCCAGCTTTGATGTTCCAAGACCCAAAATGGGGATCGTCGCGCCCGTCTTTCCAAGCACGGCGGTTGGCAGACTGCTGCTTGAACCTCCCTTGTCCGTATTGCCGGTATCCGCGCCTCCCGGCGAAGAGTCCGCTTCGGTGCAGCCCGGCAGCAGTCCCAGCGCCGCGGCTACGGACAAAAGCCCGCCCTTCAGGACGGTCCGTCTTTCAAAACCCTGTTCCTTCATGCTTCCTCCCTGGAGCGACAAGGCGATCAAGCCCTAGACGTTGAAAGCCGGCCCCAGTGTACACCACCCCGGCCGCGAAAATGCGGCCGGCTATTTCTTCTCGGGCATCCCCTCTTCCAGGTCCACGCCGAGTCCATCCGCGACTCGGTTGATGTAGTTGAAGTAGGAGATCACCTGCACGGCGTCGTGAATTGCCGTGTCCGAAAATCCTTGCGCGCGCAACAACTCGAGATCCCCAGGCGACATCTCGGAAGGCCTCAACGTAAGCTTCTCGGCAAACGCAAGCAGCGCCTCGCCGGCCGGGTCGAGTCCCGCCCGGCGCCAATCGGTTTTGATCTTTTCCGCCGACTCTGTGCCGACCTCAGCCCGGAGGTCGTGTGTATGTGCTTCCACTCAATAGTGGCAGTTGTTCACCTTTGACACCACAACCGCCAGCATCTCCCTCTGAACCCGTGTCAGGGGCGAGGGGCCGTGAACGCTCGCCAGATAAAGCCCCATCGAAGCCCGCATTGTCGGCGGCGTCAAGCTCATCAACTTGACAATGTTCCATACCTTCCCCGCGCGCTCAACGGCGTCGTCATAGCCCCGCCGCAACTCGCCTTGCGCTTCGCCCTCGGGTATCGTATCGATCCAAGCCATGTGGACATTGTCGCACCAGGGCAGATCGGGGAGATCGGGGGGAGAGATTGGAGTGCGGGCGGAAAACGAGACCGTACTCCACCCGGTTTTCTCCCTGAGGCTCTCCCGGTTTCGGCTCGGTTGTGGCTCCAAGCGCAGGCTCCGGCCCAAGCTCGGGGTCGACGGCACCGTTGGTTGTGGCCGAGACAAGGGCCGCGGAGCTACGAACCCAGCACGTCCCGAACCGCGCTGATCGTCGGCGCGAAGAAATAGCCGCCGCCCGTGGGGATTACCCATTCCTGTCTGAACTTGAGACGGACCGTGCCCCCGCCCGGTTTTGGAAAGTCGATGGATCTGACTCGCCCGGCGTCCTCACCGTTTTGGCCGATGATCGGGTCGTGGCCTCCGAAATTGGGCTGCGACGGGGAATTCGCCCAGCGGCGCTGCAAGAACTCGAATTGATCTTCAATGCTGCTGCAATAACTCAGAAACACGAGTCCGCGTTCCTGGCTGAGCAAACGTTTCGGCGGCTTCTTGACACCGGCCACTGGCGGGCCGTAGGGAATGCCGCGCCGGAGTATCATCCGCGCCAGGTTATCCTCCGGTTTGCCCAGATCGGTGACACTTTCCCTGGGATTCACCTTACGAATGTGCGCAAAGTGCGGGCACACGGTCGCTAGGAAATCGGCCATCGCTTGAGGGAAATGGTCTCCCGGATACCCTGGGATGGGCTTTAGCTTGGATGGCTCGGTCTGGTCATCGAACAGGAAATGGTTGTTGGCAAACTCATCCGCCGCAAGCGCCGGGTCGTCGGCTATCGGCGCCCGCATCAGCGGCGCGCCGCTCGGCCATCGGCCGACCAACATGGAAGCCAGCTTTGTCGAGTCTATGCCGATCCTGTTCGCCGCGCGGTACGCAAACCTCCAAAAGGCTGCGACGTCTTGATGCAACCTGCGTACGACGAGGTAGGAGCCTCTGGCGGCCCACTCAGGAAAGTTCCCGGCCGCGGCAAACTGGTTGAACAAATGTTCGGTGGATTGGCGCGGCTCACCGAGCAAGAACTGTCCCGGCCACGCCAATAGCTGGCCTGGCTTGGCGAAATACTTGCGCCTCTCATCGGTGTTTTCGATGTAGCGAGGCGTGATGTAGTCTCCCGGTGCGGCGGAGAGCTTTCCGCGGACTCCGGGTTGGGAAATACCATCACGAAATCCGAAATGCTCGTGGCCCCTGAGATTACCCGGCAAGGTATCACCTCGCTGCTCATACAGGAGCTTGAGCTTGGCCGATTTCGCCTCTTTGCTGATGAGTTTAACGAGGTCCTGCAGCATGCCCGGGCTGTCACCTCCGAGGATGACGATGATATCGGGCTCTTTTCGGGGCCCGCCTACCACCCACTTCGAAGGATGTCCGCGCTCCCTCCGGCTTGTTGGATCGCCCAGATAGCCCGAGCGCGCGGCTAAGCCCTGGCGAAAGCTTTGATCCCCGAAAGCATCTGTTTGATCCCGCCCCACCAGCTTGGAAATACCGGAATGAGAGAACGCGATGTTGACCCAAGTCGAGCACAGAAAAGTATTCCCCCTACCCAATCTGAGGCGCCGCGCACGGTACAGACGGCGAAAAGCCATCACCTCTTCCATGGAAGACAGGTAGGGCGTCAGCCAGCGCAGGAAACTCTTGACGCGCTTGATTCCCTTGCGCTTGTCGATTGAATAAAACAGAAAGTGCTGATGGTTCTTATTGAACCCGGGAATGATGTTGCCTTGGATGTCACCCTGCGCCGCCGGATCGTAAACAGGCTCGGCCGGTGATCCGGGAACATCTTGTCCCAGGGGTGAAGCGAGCACGCTGATATTGATATCTTTCGCGACGGGCTCCTCAAGGGTTGCCAGGCCGTGAATCGCCTCTTCCAGCTCTTGCGGCTTGTCGGAAGCGGGTAAAGTTATGTCGATTTCCTCGACCGCCGCGTCGCCGGCGGGTACGCCGTCATTGGCGCCGGGATTCTCTCTAGAAGCGTTCATGGTTATCCCCTCCCAACTTTGCCGGCCGTACCGTGAATGACTACGGCGATTTGCTCGGCAAGCTGCCCGCCGAACTCAATCCGGCGGCCGCCGATTTTCAGGTCTCCGACGACAAATCCCTGTCCGGGCGGCACTTCGTATTCAAGCCGCAACACCATGCCGGGTTTGCCTCGCCTGATTTTCCACCAGCTCCTGGGGGCCGGCCGGCCGTTGGGTTTCGTGATGCCGCTGTTGTCCCAGTCAGCTATGTAAAATCCGATTGGATCTCGGAGCGTAACGTACAGGCCCTTCCGCACAAGCATGTGGACGTCATACGATATTCGCGGGTCGACGGACGTCTCCGCGCCCGCAAATTGGACTTGCGCTTCATAATTATTCTGGTTCGGGGGAGGAGCCGTGACCGAACTCTGGCAGAGTCCGACGGCGGCCCCCAGTGTATTGATGCCTTGAATGTAATGCACGATTCCGTCGGTTGTATTCCAACGATTGAAAAAGTCGTACTGGTCCGCCGCCGTGCGTAAATCCGCCTCCTGCACGGCCGGGCTGACCAGGTTGCGGTAGATACTGACCACGGCGGCGCGGTCCACGTCCCAGAGTTTCTGGAAATATTGGCGGAACTCGGTGACGAACGTCACCTTGGTGATCTTGCGGCCGGCTGGATTATTATCTACTCGCCATTCGAAATACTCGTTCTGCCGGCTGCGCATTGCGACGTCGCCATCCGCCAGAGCAAAGGCGGCCGCCCGGTCGTCTCTTCTGTTTGGAAGGATCACATCCCGCGGAAAGCCCATCCACACCATGGCTTTTTCTCCCGCCACGCTCACGTTTGTGACGGTTGGGTCATAAAAGGCGCCATTGTTATCTCCTGGAGTCAGGTCGGCAATTTCGCTACTGATGAAGCTGCTCCAGTTGGCATAAAACGGTGATCCCGCGGGGACATCTCGAAGAGAGGCGGGTGTGTCGAAGAGCGGCAATAGGGGCATCGTATTTCCTCCGACGGTATGTTTACCGGGGATTTCCGATACTACGGTATCGTGAGTTTACACCCAGCCGTTGCTTGAATCAACAGGTTTTTTGCCAAAATGTCGCTGCCAAGTGATGCTGGAGCGGATGGTCCGGGAGAGCGAGACTTGACCCGCGGTTTCCCGTCGTTTCAGCGTGGGTGATCCGTTGAAGGTCGGCGGGTTCGTTTGGGGGTCTTGTTGCGTCCCAGAGGGAGGAGTTTTCGCGAGTGTGCGCGGGCGAGGTTTTGCCTTGTGGGTGCTGTTTCGTTTGGTGGTGGGCGGTCGCTAGGGCTGCAAATCGTCTCCTAGGCCTGCGAGTTGGGTGAGGCGACGGCGGAGATCGCGGATGGTTTCGCGGTTTTGGCGCGGTGCTCGGGTGGTGGACTTGGGTTTGTTTCGCTGTTTTTCGGTCGACCTCGTGACTCTACTTGATTGATTTGATGGGGCTTGTGGTTGTGGGCCGGCTGGGTGCTCTGCTTGGGCAGGCCTGGAGACGTACTCCACTGTCGGTTCAGACTCGTCCTCGGGAAAGCGGTAGACGGCGAAGCCGTTGTCGGGGTGGGGGCCCGGGCGAGGCTGGCGGGATTGTGCCTCCTCGCGGCGGATTTTCATCATGAGCTCGACGGCTCGGTAGAAGCGGCGGTTGAGGTGGCCGTCGTAGCGGGCGAGGTCGTTGAGGAATTTCGTCCCGCTGTACATGGATGCGCCGAGCAGTTGGAGCTCGCCTTCGTGTCCTTCCCTGGTGCGCTCTGGGCGGTATGTTTGTTGATGAACGCGGGTCCTTTCGATCCCGGCGGTCATGACGGTGGCTTCGATACGGGAGAGGCGTCGCATTCTCCACGCCGAGTCGGCGATTTGGCGAACGATTTCTTTTCCGACGCAGTTTCGGGGGAGGTAGGTGTCCTGGTAGGTGGTGAGGTGCCGGTCGAACTCGGCGGGGTCTTCGCCGGGGATGACGGAATCTTGGGCCAGTAGGCCGTGTTTAAGAGCGTTTTTCGAGACGCGGGCCTTGCCCTCGGGAGTGCGAGGTCCAGTGGATTTTTTCGCGTTTTCACGATTTGCTTGGATCTGGGCATCGGTTGCCATGACTATTACCTCTTTCGGGGCTGGTTGCCCGGTAATAGAATACGGTGGGGTGGTCAAGGTAGCGGGGGGTCGGCTGGGCTAAGTTGTTTGGAATGAAGGGGTAGTTTTTTTGATTCTTACGTGATGGATTTCAGGGGGTGGGGGAGCCGGCGCCGATTTACGTGCCGCCGGGTGGGTTGGTGAGGCCGAGAGGGAACCGGCCGCTGGGCGGCCGCCTAAGGGAGTTAAGGGAGTTCGGGGACGAGCCCGAACTCTGGATCTGAACTTCTGAACCTGCCGTGCGATAATAGCGTCGAGAATGCCACGGGCGGCCCGTGTGGTGGCGGAGGGCGTTCCGCATCACATCACCCAACCGGGCAACAACCGCCAGGATGTCTTCCTGGTTGACGAAGACCGGCGGTTCTATTTGGAAACTCTGGCGGAGGACTGCCGCCGCTGCGGCGTGGGCGTGTTGGGCTACTGCCTGATGACCAACCATGTCCATCTGGTAGCGGTGCCCGAGCGCGCCGGCTCGTTCGCCCGAGCATTGCGGCGGAGCCATTCGCGATACGCGCAACGCTTCAACCGACAGTATGGGCGGAGCGGTCACCTTTGGCAGAACCGCTTTTTTTCCTGCTCGTTAGGCCGCGATCATCTGCTCACGGCACTGTTCTACGTGGATCAGAACCCGCTGCGCGCCGGGTTGGTGGGTCAAGCCGAACACTATCCTTGGTCAAGCGCTCGGGCTCACGCGGAGGAAAGGGACCCCGCGGGGCTTATCGACTGGACGCTGTGGCGTCAGATACCCGGAAAACCCGCATGGGGCGAAGCCCTGACGCGCTCGCCGGCAGCCGACGACGAGAAACGCGTCCGCGAGGCAACGTATGCGGGGATGCCGCTGGGCAACCGCGAGTTTGTGGCCGGGCTGGAGCAAAGATTCGGTCGCCGACTGACGCTTCGCAGCCCCGGCCCACAACCAAAGACCATGGCTGCATCGCCCTGAATCGGCGCGAGGCGAGGTTCGGGCTCCGTCCCCGAACTACCCCGAACTACCCCGAACTACCCCCGAACTACCCCCGAACTACCCGAACTACCCCGAACTACCCCCCGAACTCCCGGCCGAACTCCCGAAGGATAAAGGGCCAAAGGACTTCGTCCCTAAGATACCGTGCCGCGCGGCGGTGCCCGCTTACCGCGAAATGCTGTTGTGAAAGCAGGCGGGATCAGTGCCTCTTATAGCGAACCTCCGCATCTTCCGGCGAGCGCTTTGAGACCACGACGACATTCCTCTTTAGCCCGACGAAGTAAAACGGGTTGCCTTCACAGGCTACTTCGAGCAGGTGGGGCCTCGAGGACAACACGCCGTTGGGCTTGACATCCTCGATGACGTAGAGTCCTCCCGGACGCACGTGCGGCAGCAGGTTTCCGAGAGTGGCGAGCTGATCGTCGGCTCGGTGCGATCCATCGTCGATGATCAGGTCGAAGGCGTCGACCCCGGCGTTGGCCAGGAATTGCGAGATCTGTTGCGGGTCGGTCGAGTCACAGACGTGGGTGTGGATCCGGTTTTCGGAGAATTGTGTGTCGGGCTGGACATCCAAGCCGTGAACACCGGCGTTGGGAAAGTAATCGCGCCACGCCCTAAGCGATCCCCCCTGCCGATACCACTCCGCGCACCAGGGAACCATGGAGGAAGGGACACGCGGTATGAGTGTTCCTATCCCTACTTCCAGGACCGCACGGGTGGACTCGCGGCGAGGTTCGAGCAGCGAGTGATACAGCGTGGCATACCTAATTTTGTCGGTTCCGTAGTGGTGAAACAGATCGTTAATCTTCATCGGTTATCCCGCCACGCGATGAGAAAAGCGGGGCGGCTATCTAGTATCGAAGATATCGGCGGCGGCTGGTGGGAAATGCCGGCCCGGTTTGGCGAGGGGGCGGTTTCTCCGCGGTTTCTCGTCGCGTACGACCCGAAGCGGCAGGGCCGGGGTGCGGTCTTGTTGCGCGGTGTCGGAGTTCGGGCTCCGTCCCCGAACTCCCCCGAACTCCCCCCCCCGAACTCCCCCGAACTCCCCCGAACTCCCCCGAACTCCCCGAACTCCCCGAACTCCGCCCCGAACTCCGCCGAACTCCCGAACTCCCCCCCGAACTCCCCCCGAACTCCCCCGCCGAACTCCCCGTCCCCCCGAACCCGGCCCCCCGAACTCCCCAAAGCAAAGACCTGGCGAGGCTCACCAGGACTCACTGAAAATTCTCGATCATTACGATGTCGCTGCTCAGATTGTCGAATTGCGTGTACGCCGGCTCGCGTCCGTCGGGCGACAGATCCAGTTGCGCACGATCGGGCGGATCCGAAGGCCGGAGCGGCAGCGAAAGGAGTACCGAACGTGGCAGTAGTGCGAAAACCGTTGCATCGCGGCCGTGGATCGGCTACCCTATCCGCGCCAGACGGTCAAAATGGAAATCCTGCTTTAGCGTTCTCCAAACGAGTCCACGGTTACCGTGGAGAGGAGCTTAAGATGAAAACACAAAGTCGGCTCTGCCGCGTAACGCTGCTTTTCTTTTCACACTCGATCCTGCTTCTGACCTCGACCGCGATCGTCGCGGCCCAGACACCGAACCCTATCGATGGTTGCGACGCAACACTCAAAGCCAAGCTGCATTTCAAGGAGCTGCGAACCCAATTCCTCGAGGACCGCTCGTCGGTCGATAAGTCGGAGTTCCGCCGTGCGGCTCGCAGCTACATCCGGCTGGCGGAACAGTGCTACGAGTTGACGGTGGGAGAGTCGGCCGTCGGACAGAGGATCGACGAGGGCGGCCTGTGGATGGGCCCGAGCGGGGCCACGACGACAGTGCCCCCGGTCTCCGATGAATTTGTGCTCTTCGGCACAAAATGGCGCGCGGGATCGCCCTTCGCTGGTGGTACTGACGTGCCGGGACCGCGACTACCGGGAGGCACGGTCACCTACAGCTTTATGGCGTCCGGGGTCGACCTGGCTGCGGACTCTGACGCGGTCGGGGACAACGTTGCCATCACCAGTCTGGGCAGTTTTGCTCCGTGCTTTCTCGATGAGATCGAGTTGGCCTTCGGAGCCTGGTCGGCGGTGGCGGACATCTTGTTCGTCCCGGTCACTGACGGCGGTGGTCCCTTTAACGTCGACCCGGTGGCCGACATTCGCATTGGCGCCCATGTCTTTACCGGACCTCCTTCGACTTTGGCTCACGGTTTCTTTCCACCTCCGAACGGAACCACCGCAGCCGGAGATATCCACTTCGACAGCGCAGAACCGTGGACCTGTGCTCCCGCTGCGGGCAGCATCGGCTTCGGCATCATCGCTCTTCACGAGTTGGGTCATGCCATCGGGCTGGGCCACGAACTTACCGAGATCGCAGTGATGAACGAATTCTACAACGCGGCCCTCACCTTCGGACCCCTAGCCGACGACCTCATCGGCGCCGGCGAGATCTATGGAGAGGCCGGCGCAGCTTTAACGTCGTTCTTCGGTCCCGTGGGCATCGGTACGGATTCGCCGAGTGAAGCGCTGCACATCGTGCGCTCGGACACGACCCCTACACGCCTCCAAATCGAGAACACAAATCCCACCACCTTCGCTCACGCGGAGATCTTGTTAGCAGTTAGCGGTCAGTCCTGGAGAATCAGAGCAAACCAGGCCAACGGCAACTTTGTCCTCTTTGACGGCGTCAGCAACAAGGGGTCGTTCTTAGTAGCGCCCAATGCCGACGCCAATCTGTTCCGGCTGGGTAAGACTGCATCCAACCAAGTTGACATCAACGGCCACCTTGTGATTTCCGGGACGTGCACGTCCCAGGGTGCGGACTGCGCAAGTGATTATGTGTTCGACCCGGGATATGAGATCGAGTCGATCGAGGAGCATGCCGCGTCGATGTGGAACAACAGTTACCTCCCCGCTGTCGGCCCGACACCCGACAACGATGGTCAGGGCGGACCCATGACGATGAACGTCCTACAGAAGACGGTGGGAATGCTCAACGAACTCGAGAAGAGCCACATCTACATCGACCAGCTCAACGAGCGTCTAAAGCAAAAGGAAGCTGCAATCGAGCAGCTCGATACTTTCGTACAAGACAACGCAACACAACTTGCCCACGTCCAAAGTGAGAACGCCACCCTTGCAAAGCGTTTGGCCCGCCTAGAAGCGCTGCTCCTCGCCGAGGACCGCTAGCTTAGCTACGGGGTACTCCGCCAGTCGGACTTCTGCTGGTGATTCGCAATTGAGGGATACCTTTTGAGAACGACCTTGCAGGTAGTGATGGAAGGCATCCAGGTTCCCGGTCCGGGGTCTTGCAGGGAGCCGTCCCTCCGTTTCGGCCATTTGCGCCGCGAACGTCCGACGGATCGCATCGGCAATCTCATCCTGGATCGCCCTTCGCGGACCTTCTTCGAAAACGGGCGACGTAGCAGCCCCGCGGAACCTCGATCAATACCGGGTCCTCGGCGCCGTCGGCCTCGTAGTACTCCTTCAGCTTCGCTCGCAGACGGCCGGCTTGGGGGACGCTGAAGATTCATTATTCGGGAGCTGTCCCCGATCTCCCCCGCCGTCGCTGCTTCGCGGCTGCGGTGGATCGGCTTGGCGTCCTTGTCGAGGGGGATGAAGTCCCACTTCGTGGTGGACGCCTTGAGTACGCCCTTCTCTCCATAAATAAAGAACGCCCAGGGGTGTCGGGGTCGCCCCAGGCACGATGTATCCGGGTGACGTCGAGTTCGGGAAGGAGAACGTTCGCGGTCTGGGCGGATTCTCGCGGGCACGCATGTGGAAGTCGCAGCAGAAAAAAGCCGCAGGGTTCGAAGAAACCTGCGCTACGCTTCATGCGGTTCCGGGAACGACCATTCAGTTGCACTGCGACGGATGCCGTGTCCCGCGCACGGAGCGGGGGGGGAATGCCGCTGATCGGCATCTTCCGTAAGGATCCGGCCGGCCCGTAAGGATCGCTGCTGACCCCTCTGCAACTGACCCGTCCGATTCCATCAACTCAGGGAGAACCTAAGGAAGATCGGTGATATCCACCGAACCTACGACGGTATCACCGGCAGGGACCCGGCGATCGCGCTTTCGTTGTCCGCATTCGCGGCAATAGAGTGCGGATGACCAAATCCTCCCGAAGACTCAGGATTCCCCCCGACATCGTCGGTGAGGTCGAAAACGATGTTGTCAGGCCTCGCCGGGTCACCGCTGACGCCCCCAGGGACGTGATCCAGGGCAAGATTATTGCGTGTTCGCCAGGCGACGTTGTGGTCGGCACACGAGCTGTCGCCGCTGACGCCTATCGCTCCCACGAGTTCGCCTTCGCTGTTGTACAGCGCCAGTCCGCCGCCAAAGACATTCACCCCGCCGATTTTCTTCCCGCACATCGGGTCGTTGTCCTGTCCATGGTGTTCGGAGTTGCCCCCGTAGGCTACTTCGGTGTCAACCGGATTGCTGTGTTGCAGGCCGAAGAGACTGCCTCCGGGTTGCACCGCAGCCCACAGATTGGCGGTGGAGAGAGCCAAGCCAGGCAAACTGAAAGCATTGGCCGTATTGGCCTTTTGTGCGGAAATCACGCGGCTACCCGGCCACTGGTCGCCCCTATCATTCCCGGTGAAGGCAACCGCACAGACGATCCCGTCCCGGTCGACGATCGTGGCCCACATGTGCAAATTAAAGCCCCCGTTTCCACTTGGCGGACTGCCTACAGCGGCGGCGAGAGCGGCTTTTAGTTCGGAATGACTGGGTAATCCTTCGCAGTTCATCGTTCCTCCCGTTTTGTGTCTCGTGACGAAAGAGACTTTCCTCGCCATTGTGTTGAGAGAAGTTCTTCGATCGTTAGGATACACAACTTCCCGCTTGAACACAACGAAAACAACTACATGCAGTGCCCTTGACGTTAGCTGTTGATCTTGAGGGACGCTCCAGGCACGATGCATCCAGGTGACGTCGAGTTCGGGGAAAGAGAACGTCGCGGTCTGGGTGTCGGAGGTGTTGGCCTTGGAGGCTTTGTCGAGGTAGATGCCGCCGGTGGAGTAGATTTTCGTCGGCCAAAAGAGATCGAGCGGCCGGCGGACGAGGTCGAGCATGTGGGTGCACATGTCACCGATGATGCCGTTGCCGTGTTCCGTGAAGGCGCGCCAACGGCGGGGATGGGTGAGCGAATTGTAAGGCCGCATGGGGGCGGAGCACAGGGGAACTGCGGGGCGGGGGCGCTTTCTCGGTCGTTCTAGGTGTGTGAGGTTGGGGTGAAAGCCGCAGGTCTCTTCGGGCCCTGCGCTACGCGTACGCGCGTGCCAGGTGGTTCCGACGAATGGCCACTCAGATGCAAGTCGTCGAGACCAACGGCCCCGCGCATTTCGTGGGTTGCACTGCGGCTGATTAGCAGTCCACGTAACCAGCATCAGCTGACACGCCGCGACGGCGGTCCGTTTCCGTCCAACTAGGAGAACCTATGATCGATCCAAAGTCCGCCTTGTCCAGTCCGCTCGAATACTTACGAGCCTCGGCCCTTGCCAAGGCGTTTCTAATTGGAGCATTGGTGTTGGTGCTGCAGATCCCCATATTGCTGATTTGGCAGCTGGTTTCCGAGCGGGACCGCACTCGCCTAACCGCTCAGGCCGAGGTCACCGAAAAGTGGGGCCAGGCTCAGCGAATTCACGGCCCTTTTCTTGTCGTCCCCTACACCTATCTGAAGAAAACGATAAATAACGAGGGCAAGTCGGTGGCTCGCGAGCACCAGGCGCGGGCAACCTTCCTTCCCTCGGGCACTAAACGTCAATGGAAGCCTCGATGTCGAAGCCCGTCAGCGGGGAATCTTCGAGACGTCGGTCTATCGCTCCCGAATCGAGATCGAGGGACAATTTGACCGCCCGGACTTTTCCGCGTGGGGCATTGATGAATCAAGAGTTATGTGGGATCGCGCTCAGCTCGTGTTTGAAATAAGCGACGTCCGAGCGATCCAAAACCAAGCGCGTTTGCGCCGGCAAGGGCAAGAAGTTGATTTCGAACCCGGCACAGGGCTCCGGTCGTCGGAGACGTCGGGTATTCACGCCGGCGTGGAGGGATTGAGGGAAGCGCAGTCGTTGGACTTCTCCTGTACTTTGAACCTCAACGGCAGCACGCTACTTCGGTTCGCGCCGCTGGGAGACCAAACCGAGGTGCACCCCCAGGGCAACTGGCCGGACCCAAGTTTCCAGGGCCGCTGGTTGCCGGCGGAGCGGCAAGTCGGACCCGACGGATTTGAGGCGACCTGGAGTATCCCGCACCTGGGACGCAACTATCCTCGAAGCCGGCCCTCCGGAACCGACGCTCCGGCGATCGCCGCTTCCGAATTTGGCGTCGACCTTCTCTCGCCGGTCGATGCCTATCGCCAGACCGATAGGAGCCTCAAGTATCAGTTGCTGTTCCTGGGACTGACGTTCACGGTCATTTGGCTGTTCGAAGTGCTCGGCGGACTGCGCCTGCACCTGATCCAATATGCACTGATTGGCGGGGCAATGTGTATTTTTTACCTGCTTGAACTTTCGCTCGCCGAGCATCTGGGCTTCGCGGTTGCGTATACCATCGCGGCGGCAGCGGTCGTCGCCCTGGTCGTTTTCTACGGCCTTTCGATACTCCATTCGCGCGGACGCACCGCTGTTATCGGGGCCATTTTGTCAGGCTTGTACGGCTGTCTCTACGTGCTGCTGCAGATTCAGGATTACGCCCTGTTGATAGGTTCGCTGGGGCTCTTCGTCATCCTCGCCGCCGTCATGTACGCCACCCGGCACGTTGATTGGTACGCGTTGCGGCTTAGCCCGAGGCAGGGGGCCCCATAAGGCCTCTTCGCGTCTTACCGTCAACTTAGAAGTTGTTCCCGGTCGGTTTCCCTCACATCAGGCGGATCCACGTGCCTTTCGACGGTATTCGGTTTTCGCCGACAACGAATAGGAGGAATGAGCGCTCACCAAAAAACGACAAAGCTGAGAATTACCCCGCCGCCCCGTCCTGATCAGGATCACGCCGGCGACCACCACGGACATTTTGAGATCCCACTCGGTGCGCGGTCCAAACATACGCATCGATTGCGTGTGATTCACGATCGAGTAGGAAAGGCCGACGATCAGAAACGCGATTGCCGTGAGCCACGCCGGCGTCCGCCTGACGATCTCCTGCTCGCCTGTGTCATGGGGTGTCTCCCCAGAGTTCCGCCTTCGGCTGGGCTATATTGCTGCCGCCGCTTCGCGGCTCTTGGCGTTTGCGGTGTTGCCGGGCGCAACCGAAATTTCCCGTCGCGCTCGGGAGGGGGGTTGCAAAAGACATGTCGCCAAGACCAGCACCACGGCACGCAAGAGTGCGTGCGCCACGTCGGGGGCTTAGGGATCGAGGAGAGTGCAGGGCTATTTTCGGAGGAGGCTACTCGGGCTAATCGTGAATCGGGAAGTTGAACCTGTACCCCACGCCCGGGTCGTCGGAAATCGTTATGTTCCCGTTCCGAGGCATCGGCGCGCCGTCAAAGAAGTCAGTCTCGGAAGACTCGGGTCTCATCCAAACGGGTACCGGGAAATACTCAGCCATCAAGCAAGCCGGCTCGGCGCTGACGAAGTGGAGAGTCGGCAGGCCGTTCTAGAGGTTTTTCGTGGAAAAGAGCCCGGAATGAGCTACACCATTACCTTCCGAGCTAGTGAGGCGCATTCAACTTCGAGTATTTCAGCACGCCTCTGGAGCCGGCCACTTGGGCGCCGAAGACGAACTCGCCGTACACGGCAACTCCCTCCGCTCCGCTTGTGACGATCTCGAGCGTGGGCTCAGGGTCCGGGATGAATGCCGTTACCTTGCCCGTCCGAGCGTCGCCAATGTAGATGCCGCGCTTGAAGCCGGGGTTGCGAGGCTTGCCGCTCGCGTCGGGATCGTAGCCTGAATCCGAGTCGGCGACGTAGATCTTGTCGTTCTCATCGATATGAATTCCACTCGGCGACCCGAATTGGGTCCAAGTGTCCAGGTGGTTTCCGTCTTGGTCGAGTAGTTGGATTCTTTGATTCGCTCTATCGCCGACAAATATTCGGCCCTGGGAGTCCATGGCCAGTGCGTGTATCCCTTGAAACTCTCCCGGCCCTGCGCCCTTCTTGCCCCATGAGTCGACAAACCTGCCGTCTTTCGAGAACTTGACGAGTCGATTGTTTCCGCCGTGGCCGTGGTTATGGCCGTCCGCAACGATGATATGGCCGTCAGGCAGGACCAAGACGTCTGACGGGCAGCGGAAAGTATCCTCACCGGCGCCGCCCACGCCCGCGGTACCGAGGCTCAGGAGTAGCTCGCCCTTGGAGCTGAACTTGTGGACTTGATGGCCCTTGCCGTTCTCCCGGCCGGGCTCGCAGGAGGTTTGAACGGCGTCAGTCACCCAAACGTTGCCTTGGCGGTCAACATCGATGCCATGAGGCCAAACGAACATTCCGGCTCCGAAGGCGCGAATGAGCTTGCCGTTGGGGTCGAAAAGCATGATCGGATCAAGATCGCTTCCGACGCAATGGCTCTTGCCGCAGCGCTCAAAAACCCATAGGTTTCCGGTGGGCTCCCCAGTGCTGTCGCGATGAAGATGGATAGCACTCGTTGATCCCCATGTCCGCCCCTCGGGAAGCTCGCCCCACTGCACACCGGCGCCGTACGGATTCGGCGCCGGGTCTTGGGCCGCGGTCGGCGACCCGACCGCGATCAGCACAAGCATCACCGCGGCTACGTTGGTTCTCGTCATTCTCCCGTTAGGCACTCGTATAGGTTGGAACAAATGGGCGATGCCGTCAAGATGCTGACTCAGCGACGCGTTGGGCCCAGACCTTGCCGGCCCTGTTGTTGACGGCGTCTACCTTGCCCGCCGAAGACTGGTCGCGCTTCCGCTGCCCCAACGGCTCGAGCGTCGCCGACGGCAGCGGATTTCCTACTGAATTTGGGCCTGATGAGGTTGTTCGCTGGAAAGCGTCGATGCGGCCCGGCAAGGCGTCGCCGGTCCTGCGGATTCGTCACCGATCTACGCGATCTATGCGAGGTTCCTCCAAAATAGGAGGTCGCCGTGTGATGTGAACGAGAGAATATTCAGTTTTGGGAGTTTATTGTGTATACTTCACCCTGGCAAAGGATACCGAATAATCGGCCACGAGGAGGCAAGCAATGCCGGCTGCAAGAACACGCAAGGGTAAAATTCGAGTTGCCGCTCATGACGGCAGGCGGGAGTTGATCCCGGTCGGGAAGAAACTTCGATTTCGGCTGCGCGACGGGGCGCAGAGGGAAGTCGTGGATAAATCCCAAGAGAAGCCTTCGCTGATGGCGACCCTGCCTCTTGCGGACAATTTCAAGGATGACTATGCGGTGATCGTGTCCGGCAACGACTATGGACAAGCAGGATTTCACCCTGTGCGACTGAGGGCCGGAGCGGTGACGCTAGTCGATTTGATGCTGCTGCCGGACGCAGGAACATTTCGATTTCGTGACGCCTTGTGGAGTGCACTGCGGGCTAGCCACCCGAAGTGGACGGCATTTCTAAAGGACAAGCGCAGTGAAGATGAAGCCGACGAGCACCACAGCCAGTGGATGGAAGACAACCCTGAGCAGCTGGCGGCGTTCCTGAATTTCGCCGAGGCGTTGGACGATATTCGATTTCGGGTCGGTACGGGGTTCGACTATTTGAAGCGGCCGGCGAGCAACAGGGATGGTGAGCAGTTCCTGGTGGATCGCTTTTTCGCTTATGCCGATACGGCTCTTGTGGAGCAGGTTGAGTTTGCCGTGGAGCAAGGCACGTTCGAGACGGCGAATAGCTCCCTACACCCCGGCGCGACGAGAAGTTTTAAAGAGGTTCGCTTCGGGGAAGCCAATATACAGATCACGTTGCACGAGAATGATCGCAAGCGAATCGCAGGCCTTACTTGTCTCAAGGTGGAGATTGATACCTGAATTATGCACAGATTCGGCGTAGCCATCGGCGATGGAGTTGTGGCGGTAGCGGCAGTGGTGTCAACTCAATAATGTCGCAAGTCGTCTTTTCTGCGGTTTCCCTCCCCGTTTGAGCCGCCTCCCGATCCCGGCGGGCAAAAGCGAGCTGGCAAGCGGCGTGTTCCCAGTACGTTGCGGCGAGTGCATAAAATTTTATGCATAGCGCCCCTCAACTCAGCGCACCCTCCACCACCGGCGCGAAGCTCGATCCCGGCGGCGCCATCGCCCGCAGCCGTCGCATCAGCCGCTCAAACAGGCCCTTCTCCTGGTACTGATCGCTGTAGCTGACGCCCGTTCGTCCGGCGTGTCGCCAGATCTTGGCCGCCAGGAACAGAAAGCGCAGCCGCGCCGTCGCCAGGGTGGTGTGCCGCAGCTTCTCCGGGGTGGCGTCGGCTTCGCGTTGGAACAGCAGCAGCCAGCAGTTGAGGTTGTAGGCCAGCATGACCAACTGAAAGTGATTGCGGTTCATGTCAAAGCGGCGCGAAGGATGGGCCGCCAGCCCGGCGTCGTTGTTGGCTTCTTTGATGAGGTTCTCGGCCCCGGCCCGCTGGTTGTAAAACCACACCACCGCCGCGATTGGCTCGGCGAGATTGGTCACAAACACGCGGTAGGTATAGCTGCTGGTGGCGAACAACTGATATTGCTCGACCTCGTCGGTTTCCGGCTCCTTCTCATACCGCAGCGCGACAAAGCGGCAAGCATGGGCCCAGCCCTCCGGCTGGTAGAGGAATTCGCACTCCGCTTCAGCGTCGCTGTGGGGCGAGGGCTTCCATTCGGCTTGCTGCAACTGCTCGACCAGTCGCCGCGTCTTGCGCGCCACGATGACGAACTGACAACGCGCTTGCTCGTAGGCCGCCACCGCCTCCCAGCAATAAAAGCCGGCATCGGCCCGCGCCAAGATCTTCTTCACGCCGGCCGGCAAAGCCCGGAAAGCGCTCTTCAGGTGGGCGGCGATCTGTTGGCCCGTGGGCCGGTCGCCGCCGCGCAACCCGCCCATCAGGTACTCGCGCGTCTCGGCCAGGAAGGTCAGTATCGGCTGGTAGCTGCGCTTGCCCTTGTTCTTGGGGTTGTAGCTCTTGCGCCCGCCCATCTGGCGGCCGTAGAGCGTGTGCACGGTGGTGTCGGTGTCCAGCGTCACCGTCTCCAATTTCACGTGGGCCGCGGCCCAGACTCGTTCTCGCAGCTGGCGCTGGATGGAAAGAATCTGCTGGGCCACGTTGAGGTGCAGCGAGGCCAGAAAGCGCCACAGCGTGGACTGCGGCGGCAGCCGTGTCACTTTTAAGATGCCGGTCAGGATGGGATCGCGAGCGATGAAGCGGAGTTGGTTGAGCCGCGCAAAGCCGACATAGAGGCCGAGCACGAGGGCCAGCACAAACTGGTAGGGGCTCATGGCTCGGGTGATTCGTTTGGTCGTGATGGTTTCTTCCAGCAGCGCTTGGAAGTCGAGTTTCTCGAGCAGGGTGGCGACGGGCAGCAAGCCGCCGTAGGGAGTCAGATTCTTGCCGCGGAAGTGATAAGGCGTGGAAGCCCCGATTTTATTGGGCCGCGAGGCCCTCGCGCCCCGGCCTTGTTTGACGGGCCTTGGGGAGCTATGCTGTTTTCGTTTGGTAACCATTTGGGTGACCTCCTTGGGGTCGGTTGGCGAAGCGGGAATCTTCGCCAGCCTACCTTTTTACCCCATGTTTTCGGGGGTCCCCCAATGGTCCCTTGCGGCACAGGTCTCCTCAGGTGCACCCCGGTGCACCCCGCAGTGCATAATTCAGGTGATATGGACTACTTCCGCGATCCGTTAGCTCATTTGCTCCTTGAAGTTGTCCCCAACCAGTTCGGTGGCGCCACTGACCCCCGGCAGATCTATATGCTTCGGTGGATTGCAGGTCGACGCGCCGGGGTCCCGGAGTTCAGCCCGCCCTACCATATCGCGTGATGCCCGCGGAGTTGCGCGCAGGTTCGGTGACACCGATCTACCGTTCGGCGTGGTCGGGGTGTTGAAGGTCCCAGACGGCCCGCTGGATTATCGCGGCGGCGAGAGCTTCCAAGTGCTCATTTTGGATGGGCGGCGCTGCTCTAGAATTTGTCCATCCTGATGGTCATTTTTGGGGAGGGCGCCTCATACGATTGTGATCCTGGGCGAGAACCTAAGAACGTCAACCAGCCGGATCGGCCGCCTCTGTCCGACAATCTGTTCGAGAAATCGGACATCGTTAATCACGTAATCTCGGCATATCCGCGGTGCCGACCGGTAATCCCGCACCTGCGGCGTATTTCCGCGCGTGGCGATTCCGTAGAGCAGGTGTTGGAAACACTGCTATGTGAAGCAGCCCGCGACGGCGACAGGCATTGTCAGCTAGCCGCGATACGCTTTTACCTCGCCAGAATGCTGTCCGATTGTGGCGCGAGCTTCTATTCAGGCGCGCAAGGCGTGACCACTATGCAACGCTGCTCGACCAGATCAGGCAATCCCAAGAACGAGGTGGGGCCCACTTTGGTGGTGACCGTCAACTACGACACGATACTCGATCGAGCATTGGGAGACGTCGGTGTACCGATTACCAAGCTCGAACACTACATCTCGAGTGACCGGTTCAAGTTGATCAAGATCCACGGGTCAGTGAACTGGGTTCGCGAGGTGGATGATCTCGTCCCAGGGAAAGCTGGGACAGCGGTGTACGAACAGGTGATCGACCAGGCCGCAAATCTGCGTCCAAGTGACCGCTGGCGGCTAGTCGATGGGTTCGCAACTGCACACACGTGGGGCGACAAAGCGATCATGCCCGCTCTGGCAATCCCGGTTCAGACAAGACAGGCATACGAGTGTCCGGCAGACCACCTTGAAGAGTTCAGGAGGCTCCTTCCCCGAGTGGACAAACTATTGGTTATCGGATGGCGTGCTAAGGAGCAGACTTTCCTCCAATTGCTCGCCGAAAGCCTGCAATCAGATTTACGTGGAATGGTGGTATCGGGCAACGAGACGGAAAGCAGCGAGGTCGCCCTCACAGGCTCAAAGAAGCCGGCATCAAAGGGTGGCTCGAAAGATCACAGGGAGGCTTCACTAACCTGATCAAGGAGCGCCCGCGCCTTCGAGCGTTTCTCAAACAATAGGCGGCGTCAGCTCCGTGACGGGTAGCCCTTCGCCAGGCCCGCCAGAGTTGCCGTTCCATGCGTCCCGATGTGTCTTGTTGCGTTCGCGGCGGGGGTGAGGCTAATACCGCTGGTGCGGTCCGATCTATTGCATGTGCAGAAAACAGGAGGAAAACGAAAAGCAGGGGACAGTCTACTATTTTGGGCCAGCCGCGGCCCCGAAGGTAGGGCGGCTGCTATTCATCGGCTTCCAAGAAACGTTCGGCTTCCATGGCGGCTTTGCAGCCGGCTCCAGCGGCGGTGACGGCTTGGCGGTAGACACGGTCTTCAACGTCTCCGGCGTGGAAAACGCCTTCGACGTTGGTTCGGGCGCCCCCCTTAGAAACGATGTAGCCGTCAGGGTCGAGATCAAGCTGCCCGTCGAAAATCTTCGTGTTGGGAATGTGGCCGATGGCTAGAAAAAGGGCGCTGGTGGGGTGATCACGCGTGCTGTCGTCTTTGGTATCGCGAAAGCGGACGCCGGTTACTTCGTTTTGCTCGACGTCGTAGACTTCGTCGACCACGGTGTTGAGAGCCCAGCGGATCTTCTCGTTCTTTTGAGCGCGGTCGAGCATGATTTTCGACGCGCGAAATTCCCCGCGGCGGTGAGCGATGGTTACCTCTGTGGCAAATTTTGTCAGGAACGTCGCTTCTTCCATGGCGGAATCTCCGCCGCCGATCACGGTTACCGGTTTGTCCCGGAAGAAAAAGCCGTCGCAAGTGGCGCAGGAACTGACGCCGTGTCCGATGAGCTTTTGTTCCGACTCGATGCCCAACCAGCGCGCCGAAGCGCCCGACGCGACAATGAGCGCGTTGGCCTCGATCATTTCGTCGCCGGCCCAAAGCTTGAAAGGACGCTCGGAGAGGTCGGCCTTGGTGACGTCGCCGGGGACGAACTTCGCGCCGAACCGTTGGGCTTGTTTCTTCATGTTCTCGACGAGTTCCGGGCCCATGACGGCTTCGGGAAACCCGGGGTAGTTTTCGACGTCGGTGGTGATCGAGAGTTGTCCGCCGGCTTCGAGGCCCTCGAAGACAACGGGGGCGAGATTGGCGCGGGCGGCGTAGATGGCGGCCGTGTTGCCCGCGCAGCCGGATCCGATGATGACGACGTTTTCCATGGGTTTCTGTCCGATTCAATGGGGTGAAAGTTCATTGTAGCGACAGGCCGGCGGCGCTCGATTTAGAGAGTTGTCCAATCGAAGACGGTCGGCCAGTTGCGTTGCTCGAAGTACGACTCCGCTGAGACTCCCCTTCCTGACGTCGCTTGGCCCTCTCGCACGTCGCGCCCTGAGTCCCTTGGATAAGAGATCGCTACCCGCCGCCGTACCCTCCCCGCACAGACCTACCTCAAGATCGTTCCCAGATTGAAAACGGCTGTGTCGGCCGGACCTTACCAAGCGGCGCCGCCGGTGCCGCAGCGCGTTGCGGTTGCCTACCCTTGGCCCGTCGCTTTCGCTCTGGGCTCTGTATCTGTTGCTGTGAATTGTGTATGACGGCGCGAAATTGGAAGGGCTCGCGTTTTTTTCACAGCCCCTGGACGACACGGCTTTGGATTGTGTCCCATTTGGAAGCAGCCGCGAAATTCCGTGTTAATCTAAGGCGATTCACGTATACGAACTCGTTTTGAACCAGTCACATACTGACGGTATAGCGGTGCGTGGCTAGGGTCCGGCGATCTCGCCTTCCAGAGTGAACGGCCACGAAAAGATGCGCCACTGGGCGACTAGGCCACATGGGCGAATTCGATCCATCATCAAGCTCGTCCGCGGACGGTAAGGCTGCTTCTCAGTCTCTATCTTGTGAACGTTGCGGCAGCCCGGTCTCACCCGGCACGCATCGCTGCACGATCTGCGGGCACGAAGTGCCCGAGTCGAAACAGACCGCGGCATCGACTCTTCCGGATTGGTGGAAGTGGGTTGCCGCAGGCGCGGTGACAATGGCTGTCCTCGCCGGCTTTCTGCTCAGTCCAAAAGACTCTGCCCCTTTACCGGCGGCACCCGTCGAAGAGGTGAAAACCGCTTCCCCGGAGAAGGCGCCGACGCGCCGGCCGCCTCCCCGAGTTGCCGTTTCGATCGCCGAAACAGCGGCGCCGGTGGAGAAACGACAGCCCGAGCCGGAGTCGGCATGGAACCGACAAACCGAGACTTCGCCTCTTGACGACAGCAAGACGATCTATTTTGATCTCGAGGGCGAGGAAGCAATCCAAGGCCCGGACGGACGAATTGTCGCTCCCGTCCTCAGCTTGGTTTGCGCACACGGCAAGTTGGAAGGCTACGTGATGACCGGCTTTCCGGCGAAGCGCGAACGTCGGCGAGACTTCGCCTCCGTGCGAATCCGGTTCGACAAGGGAGAGGCCGAGGACGTAAGGATGATCCGGTCGACTCAGGACGAGGCTCTTTTCTTCGAGAACCCCGCTTCGCTGGTTGAGCGAATGCTCAAGAACGAGGAACTGGTTTTCGGCTTTACGCCGGTCGGGTCAGGCTTGGCGGTCACGACCTTCCGACTGTACGGTCTGCGCGCTGAGCTTGATCCTTTTAAAACCGAATGCGACCTGGAGGATGTGTTTGTCTCTGAGTCCGAGATAGAGCAGGCCGAGTCGGCGGCTGACCCCATCTAGCCACTGCCGGCGGCGACGTTTCGGTAGCCGGCCTCAGCGCAGCGTCAAGACGACGTTGACTTGCTGTTGCAACTCCTTCCTCGGTTCGCGGATTGGCTTGACAGCTTCCAGTTCGGCAACCATCTCACGGACAACGTTGCGGCGGCTCTGGACGCGATCGAGAATCTCCGCCGCGGCCATGCCGTCGTGTGCGGCGCGGTCGACGGCCAATTCAATCTTGTTGACCTTCCAATCGCCGCGATAGCCGTAATCCGCGCGCCAGTAGTAGGGCTGCGAGAAGTACCCAAAGCTGTTGAGGAAGTACTGGCGGACGTGCGTCGGATCCTCGAATGCATCGTCGCTCGACCCGTAAGGGCAGCGGATGACGGCCCGGGCCCCGGGCGTAGCGATTCGATGTAGCTCTTGCATTAACGGCAGAGTGTTTTGAACGTGCTCGATGACGTGTGACAGCAGGAACTCGTCGAACCGGTCGTCCTCGAACGGCAGGGGATTCTCGCGGCAGTGTTCCAAATCCGTGACGGTATCCACCCCGGGAAGCTCGACGGCATCCAGGTTGACCCACCCCGCTTTGGCGTCACGGCCACAGCCGACATTGAGGCGCGAGGGTTCGATTGCATCGGACATGGGCCGGGTTGGGCTTCTGTTGAGCGATCGACGAAAGGAAGACCGGAATGTAGAGTCGACCTTTGCCGGGCCGGCCCCATGTCGGCCCCCGGGCATGTTCGGGTCGATTGAGATCGTGATGTCGGACTGCAGCGGCCCGGTCGAAGAGATAGTGATGAAGCGATTTCTGTGGCTGTTGGCGGCCGGTTCGATGAACACGGTGCTTCTTCATCCGCAAGAAACGGGCGCACCGAGCGAAGTTCCTCCGGCCGTTGAGACGGCAGAGGCTGTATCGGAGACGGCGTCAGACGAACCCGATATGATTGACGAGCCGTCGTCGTCGGAAGTGGCGGCTGTGCCCGCGGAGTCGCCATCGACATCTCGGTCCGTGGAGGCTGAAGATGTCACCGCCTCAGCGGCAGCTGCTCCTGTCCGGTCCGCGGAAGCTTCCGTTAAGCCGGCAGACCAACCGCCTTATGACCCGACCGACAACGCGCAATGGGAATCTCGGTACGTCGGCGATCGTGTGCCGGCAGCGAGCAAGCCTGCGGGCTACAGGCCTTATGATCGCGCCGCCGGATGGTTTCGAGAGGTCGCGAGCGGCTTCGGGAAAGGCGATCGACTCTTTGGGAGCGGGTTGCGCAAGTGCGCGGGCGAGGGCCTCTATTGCGATCGCGCGGGGGCAGCCGTCCCGAGGAAAATGCCAAGTGACGTCCGCCATACCGTGAACTTCCTGAGAGGGTTTGTGCGAGCGGGCCGAGAGGCTCAGCCGACGGTGATTCACGTGGTTGCGGAACTCCGCCGAACGTCTACTTCCCAAAGCCACCGAACCGAAATCCCGCGACAACTCCGGCGCTGAAAAAAAACGCGGCCACGGGTAATCACCCCGCGGCCGCGCTGTCCAAGGAGAAGAGAAGAACAACCTGTCTCAAATTCGATCGGAACGTTTGGCTACATACTTTAGCAGGGTACGCACGGATTCGGAAGAAAATTTTCGTAACTTGTGGATTTATTTACACTGCCGCGGCACTCCCATAGCACTTGGACGGTCCAACCCGTTTTCCGCATTGTGGTGGTCAACGGATTGGTTCCCTGGATTGCATTAGATGCCCAGGTCGCCGGCGATACGGTCGAGGTGCCAGTCTGTGCCACCGAGCGTGAATTCTGCCGCCTTGGCACGCTTCAAGTAAAGATGTAGGTCCTGCTCCCAAGTAAAACCAATACCACCATGTAGCGGAATCGCATATTGGCCGACGAACCGCAATGCCTGGTTAGCCGCGACCTTTGCCATGGAGGCGGCACGGCCCGAGACCTCAGGTTGCTCGTCGGCGACAATGGCGGCGTATTGGGTCACGGAGCGCGCCTGCTCGACGGCGATCAGCATGTCGGCGGCTCGTTGCTGAACCGCTTGGAAGCTCCCGACGGGGCGCCCGAACTGCTTGCGGGTCTTTACGTACTCGACTGTGACGTCGAGGGCTTCGGCGGCCGCGCCCACCATCTCGGCGGCCAGCGCGATGGTCGCGAAATCGAGGGCGCTCTGCAGGTAGGTGAGCGAACCTTCCCCGACCGAGCGAGCATCCGCGGGCTTAAAGACAACCTGCGACAAACTCCGGGTAACGTCCAACGTGCCGAGCGGCTCGATGTCGGTTTGCTCGGGGACAACCAAGCGCACGGAGCCGTCGCCCTGACTGACGACGCAAAACAAAACGTCGGCGGAAGCGGCGTCCGGGACGAAGCGCTTAGCCAACCGTCCCTCGGCATTGGGTCTGCCTAGACGCGTCAAGTCCCACCCCGAGTCGGCTTCGAAAATCGCTGTCGTTGCCCGGATGCGGCCCTCGGCAATCGCGGGAAGATACTCCTGTTTGGCTTCAACGCTTCCTAGGCGTGCGAGCACGGCCGGCGTAAGTACGGCGGTCGAGAAGAACGTCCCCGGTACGAGGCGTCGCCCCATCTCTTCCATCAGGACGGCCAGTTCGAAAGCTTCCGACGCCAGTCCCTGATATTCTTCCGGGATGACAAGGCCCGGCCAGCCAAGTTGGGTGATCTTCGCCCAGATCTTTTCGGTCGGAGGCTGGGGGTCGTCGAGCATCTCCCGCATCGCGGGGGACGACCACTCCTGTTCGAGGAAATCCCGAGCTTCGTTGCGCAACAGCTCTTGTTCTTCAGTCAATGCGAAATCCATGAATATTCCTTTGGCGGGTCGTTGCGTGGGTTCAGTCCGATGCCCCTACTTTCTCGGAAGTCCCAAGATGCGCTCGGCAACGATCGTACGCAGGATTTCGGAAGTGCCGCCCTCGATCGAATTGCCGCGCGAACGCAGGTAGCCGAACTGCCACGTGCTGTGGTCCTCGGGGTCGTCGAGCAAAACAGCCTCGGGGCCGAGAGTGTCGAGGCCCAGTTCATTGACGCGCTGATTCGTCAACGCCCATGAGACCTTGACCATAGAGCTGTGGAAGCCGTATAGCCGCTCGCCGAAGCGTTCACAGTTGAGTCGCAGCGCTTCTGAATCGATGTAAATGCTCGCAATCTTGCGGCGCGCCGACGAGTCGAGCTTCTCGTCGCGTTCGGCCGCGGAAGCGATCAAGGATTGAACGGCGCGCTGGACCTGCACGCTCGAGCGGATCGAAATGTTGGCGCGTTCGCGGGTGAAGGTCTTCATGGCGACGATCCAGCCCTCGTTCTCCTCCCCGACGACGTTCTTCTTAGGCACCCGCACATCGTCGAAGAATATCTCGCCAAACTCCGCCTCTCCGGTGATTTGGGGAAGCGGCTTGACACTGACGCCGGGGGATTTCATATCAACGATCAGGGCCGTGATGCCCTTGTGGCGGGGGCGGTCGGGGGCGGTGCGGACCAGCAGCAGGCAGTAATCGGCGATGCGGGAATAGCTGGTCCAGATCTTTTGCCCGCTGACGACGTAATCATCGCCGTCGGAGACAGCGCGGGTCTGCAGGTTGGCGAGGTCGGAGCCGGCGTTGGGTTCGGAGAAACCCTGGCACCAGATATCCTCGGCCGAAAGGATGCGTGGTAGATAGTGTTTGTTTTGTTCGGGGTCGCCACAGGCGATCATCGCGGGGCCGGCGATGAGCAGGCCAATCGTGTTGAGGGCCTCGGGGGCGTTGGCGCGGGCGACCTCTTCGTTGTAGATGAACTCCTCACGCATAGTCCCGCCCCGGCCGCCGAACTCGGTCGGCCAGCTAAGGCCCAGCCAGCCGGCTTCGTAGAGCTTGGCTTGCCATTGGCGACGGGCGTCCCAGTCACTGCGTTTGATTGCGGTGCTGTTAGCTTCGAGCCATTCACGGAGGCGACCGCGGAATGCGGCGTCTTCGGGAGTATCGAGAAGGCGTCGAGGGCGGTCGTCGTCAGTGGTTTCGTTGGAAGGGGACATGGAGCAACCTCGTGCGGGCTCAGTCAGGAGAACACACCAGTTTACAGCGCGGGTCAAGCAGGGACACGGATGCGCGGAGCGGGTGTGCCCGTCTGCGCCGCTCCAGGCCGGGATCGCGATGGCGAATGATGGGAAAGCTCCGCCCGGTGCGCCTGATTCGTCGCCTGGCGGCTCGTCAGAATACTCGGATGTAACTGATTCTAAATAGGTTGAGGATCACCAGGTTCGTTTCGTCGGTTCTCGTTTTGCGCAGAACTCATTACTCAGCAGGCGTCCGAGCGAGTGCCGGCCGACTGCCTATTTTCGATCCGCCGAGGTAGAACGGCGATTACTCGGTTGCGCCGTCGGCTTGCATTGATACTCAGCTCATCGCACTCTTCACATTGTTGATTACAAGGGAGTTGTTCTCAAGGCTGGCTTCGTTTAGTTTTTTCCTTGATCGCGCCCCTGTTTCGCTCCCGCGGCAAGGCTCTGATGCCAAGAGTGGCGCGGTCTCTTCCGGTTCAGGGAGATCGGCCGAGATCGGGAGGTCGGGTCCCCGATCTCCCTCCGGATGCGCCCCGATCTCCCTTGAGATTGATCTTTGGATCGGGCGAAACCAGCTTTGTTTCGCAAAATTCTCGGCGCGCCTCTTGGGTGCACCTTTTGTTTTCTAATTCGAGCTCTCCACGGAACGCGGGTTGCCCGCCCCGTTCACGTTTAGGATAAGGCTCATGTTGAGCGGTTGCCGGCTCCGGCGGGGCGGAGTTTTTTCGTAGTATTCCTAATTGGAGCCGGGTAGGACAAGGTCCCAAGGTCTGGCTAAGGCGTTGATATCGAAGGATATCGGTGTCTTGGAATCCGCCGCCGGCTTCGTTTCGCAATGCTTGTCGGATCGCTCTTCTGTTTTATTTTTTTCCTTTTTCCTGGGAACCGTTGACTACGGTCGGCACGGTATTCCTTTGCTCAGAATAGCGGTCGTGTCAAGTGGTTTTTGGTGGCACGCGCTGCGAGCCAAATCCGTCTGTAAGAAGTGAAAAGCCGCAGGTCTCTTTGAGCCCTGCGCTACGCGGTGCCGGAAACTGGTCCGGTTTGTGTTACCGCTTACGGACGGATTAGGGCCGCGAGCCGGCGCTGCACGTTTGTGGGAGAATCGAGCCGTGAAGCCCTTGTCCATTTCCGGGGAGCCGGCCGGCTCCGACAGCATTGACCGTCTGTGGCGGAACTTGGTCAGAGGAACCGTGAAATCCGCTCCGGGAGTCGGCGCTTTGTTGGAACAGCTCGCCTACGGGACCGCGGATGCCAACGAGCACGCGGAGGAAGTGGCGGAATTCCGGAAAAGTTTTGCCGAGGCTCAACGAAGCGCCGCGGAACAATCTCTGTCGGTGGAGGAGCTCTTAGTGCTCGTTAAAGGGCAGTCGATGGGACCGCAGAGAATCGAGGCGAAGCTTGATGAGCTAATTTCCGTCGTTCAGGAAAAGAACGTCGATGCGCTGGCGGGTGATGTCAGGAGCGCTTTCGAAGCCTTCGTGTCAGAGCGCGGCGATGGGCTTGCGGGGGTCGTGATTGCCCCTTTCAACGTCCCTCATCCCCGGAATCCTGTGTTCAGCGGCCGAGAGGAGCTGCTCGGAGACCTCCGAAAGGTTCTCACGCAAGGTAGCCAGGCGGCCTTGTCGCAGCCCCAAGCGATCAGCGGGTTGGGCGGGATTGGAAAGACGCAGGCGGCCGTCGAATACGCCTATCGCCATCGAGATGATTACCGGGCGGTGCTTTGGAGCGGGGCTGAATCACGCGATGCGCTGGTTTCGGGCTTCGCATCCGCGGCGCGCTTGTTGGAGCTGCCTGAAAGCGACGAGCAGGATTTGGGTGTCGTTGTCCAGGCGGCGAAGCGCTGGCTGGAGTCGAACCGGGGGTGGCTGCTCATTCTCGACAATGTCGAAGACCTGAAACTCATCAAAGAATTCGTTCCCTCGAACAGCGCCGGCGGCGTGCTGCTGACCACGCGGCTGCCAGCGACAGGAACCATCGCACAACGCGTCGAGTTGACCAAAATGGACGTTGAAGAAGGCTCGCTGTTCCTGCTCCGCCGGGCGAAAATTGTCGCCGGCGCCGCTCCGCTCGAGGCGGCCGGCGAAGCGGACAGGGCCCTCGCGGCGGAAATCCACGGAGAAGTGGGCGGTTTTCCGCTGGCGCTTGACCAGGCCGGTGCGTTCATTGAGGAAACCCCCTCAAGCTTGGCTGAGTATTTGGAGCTTTACCGCGGCGGGGGCAAGGAGCTGCGGGCCGCGCGGGGCGAATTGTCGCCGGACCACCCTTCGGTGACGGTGACTTTTTCTCTCGCTTTCGAGCAGGTGTCGAAGAACAGCGCCGCGGCGGCCGACCTCGTGAGGCTGTGCGCCTTCCTGGCGGCCGATGCGATTCCGGAAGAGGTTTTTCGGGAAGGCGCGGAACACCTGGGCGAAGAACTCGCTCGCGCGGCGGCCGAGCCTCTGCCGTTTATCGAGGCCGTTAAGGAGGCGGGACGATTCTCGTTGGTGGAGCGCAACCCCGCGGACAAGACCCTTGCCATGCACCGCCTGGTGCAGGTCGTCGTGCGCGACGAAATGGATGCGGAGACGCGTCGGGTTTGGGCTGAGCGCGCCGTCAATGCCTTGAACCAAGCGTTCCCCTGGTCGGAATACGAAAATTGGGGGCGGTGCGAGCGTTTGCGAAGTCACGGATTAGCCGCCGCCGAGCTTGTCACGAGTTGGTGTTTCGATTCGCGGGCGGCGGGCGACCTTCTGGGTAAACTCGGGCGCTATCTTTATGACCGCGGCCTTTACGAGGAAGCGGAGCCGCTCTACCAGCGCTCGCTCGCCATCAGAGAAAAGGCCCTTGGTTCCAACCACCCCTCGGTCGCCACCACCCTCAACAACCTCGCCGGCCTCTACGAAAGCCAAGGGCGCTACGAGGAGGCGGAGCCGCTCTACGAGCGGTCGCTCACCATCTCCGAAAAGGCCCTCGGTCCCGACCACCCCTCGTCCCGACCACCCCTCGGTCGCCACCACCCTCAACAACCTCGCCCTTCTCTACGAGAGCCAAGGGCGCTACGAGGAGGCGGAGCCGCTCTACGAGCGCTCCCTCGCCATTCGAGAAAAGGCCCTGGGTCCCGAGCACCCATCGGTTGCCGTTACCCTCAACAACCTCGCCCTTCTCTACGAGAGCCAAGGGCGCTACGAGGAGGCGGAGCCGCTCTACCAGCGCGACCTCGCCATCTCAGAAAAGGCCCTCGGTCCCGACCACCCCGAGGTCGCCACCACCCTCAACAACCTCGCCGAACTCTACCGAATCCAAGGGCGCTACGAGGAGGCGGAACCGCTCTGCCGGCGCTCGCTCGCCATCAAAGAAAAGGCCCTCGGTCCCGACCACCCCTCGGTCGCCATGACCCTCAACAACCTCGCCCTGCTCTACAAAAGCCAAGGGCGCTACGAGGAGGCGGAACCGCTCTGCCGGCGCTCGCTCGCCATCAAAGAAAAGGCCCTCGGTCCCGACCACCCCTCGGTCGCCATGACCCTCAAAAACCTCGCCCTGCTCTACAAAAGCCAAGGGCGCTACGAGGAGGCGGAGCCGCTCTACCAGCGCTCTCTCGCCATCAAAGAGAAGGCGCTCGGTCCCAACCATCCCTCGGTCGCCACTACCCTCGGGAATTTTGCCGGGTTGCTGCGCACGTTGGGCCGCGTGGACGAAGCGAAGGGAATGGAAACTCGCGCGGCGTCGATTCGTAGGAAATAGAGGTCAAGGGGCAGGTCGGGGCCGCATCCATTGTGGTGAGGGGGATTGGATTTTGGTTTGCCCTGACGTTTCGGGGTTGTGTTGAAGACCGGCCGCGGGGGGCTGTGAACAAATCGGGTACAGTCCACATCGCGCCGTATGCAGCTACTGATTCAATGGAACTTATTCGGTCGGCGCTCGGTACAGTCCCCATTTTTTCACAGCCCCGGGACGACCGGTTCTTTTGGACCCACCCCGTGCCCCCGAACGATCGTTGTTAACGATCGTTCGCCCAAAGCGTGATCGGTGTTGGATGGTTCCCGGCCCTTACGGACCGGGCCAATATTAATTTGAGCCGTGTGAACGTTACCTGAATGTGGCTGTTTATGTCGTTGCGTCGGGAAGGGGTTTGCGGGGGGTTGGGAGGGCAGGCCTGGAGACCTGCCCCACTGGTTTCGGTGGCGTTGGTGGCCTCGGGGGTGTGAAGAAATCAGGAGGACTACTGTGAATCCGCATCATTCATGATGCCGCCATGAAAATTCGTTTGGGCCGGGGTGTTTTCAGGAGCAGAGATGTCGCCATGAGTGGCGACACGGCACGCTGAAAGCGTGCGCCACGTCGAGGCGTCCGTCGGTTGGGCGGTTACAATAAGGACGTCTGAAAGGCTTCTCGGCGAAAGGCTTCTACATGATGAACAAGTTAGGCGGGGAATTTTGGCGCGGGCTCCTGACAACCGTGGCGATTCTGCTGCTCGGTGCGGCCTGCTCGAAGCCGCAAACCGTGGTCGTGGCTTCCGCGGATTCTCCGAACAAAGTGGTTGCGCTGCTCGACGGCGAGCCGATTACTGATGAAGATCTCGACATCAAGGGCGAATTAGTGAAGCTCGAGCAGGAGGCTTATCAGGTTCGTCAGGAAGCCCTTGACCGCGTAATCGCCATGCGATTACTGGAGAAGGAAGCGTCCAAGAACGGTATGGAGCTTGAAGAGCTGCTGGAGGCCGTGGTCGACAGCAAGATCCCCGAGCCGAATCCGGCCGAGGTCAAGGCCTATTACGAGAGGCGCAAGTCGCGCTTGCGGAAGCCGTTTGAGGAAGTGCGGGAACAGGTCACGGCGATGGTGCGCAACACCAACCTTCAGCGAGCACGCCGCGATTACGTGGTGCGCTTGCGCAAGGACGCTGATGTCGAAGTGCGGATCGCTCCGCCGCGGCTGCCGGTGAACGTCGAGAACGCCCACGGGCGGGGACCCGAGGATGCTCCGATCACGCTGGTCGAGTTTTCCGACTTCCAATGTCCTTTCTGTAAGCGCGTGCAACCGACGCTGGAGGAGCTGTTCGAGGAGTATGACGGGAAGCTTCGCTGGGTGTTTAAGGACCTGCCGCTGACGCGACTCCACCCGGGGGCCGTGCGGGCGGCCGAGGCGGCGCGCTGTGCGGGAGAGCAAGACAAGTTTTGGGAGTATCGCGACGGGCTTTTTGCGCTGGGACGCGTGACGGATGATGTCTACCCCGGCGTGGCTAAATCGTTGGAGCTTGACTATGAGGCCTGGGAAACGTGTCTTGATTCCGGGAAACACGTCGCCGCCGTGGAAGCCGACGGCGACGAGGCCGCGGGTTTGGGAATCAGCGGCACACCGGCGTTTTTGATCAACGGTATCTTGCTTTCAGGCGCGCAACCGAAAGAATCGTTCACGCGCATCATTGAGGCGGAGCTGTCGCGCGGCGGCGAGTGAGGGGCCGGGCAAGCCTTCTTTCTTGTTGGAACCCGCGATCGATGAGAGTTTCGTCCGTTATCTCGGTAGTGACGGTGGCGCTGTCGCTTTCCTGCCACCAGTTCAAGTCGATAGAGAAGAAGCCGGGCGACCCGTGGGCGCGGGTGCGGGGTACCGTTCCGTATTTGATCGAGGCTGTTGCGGAAGCTCTCGAAGTTTCGCGCCCCGAGCTGGAACGATACACGCCGCGGGGCTTCGTTCCCGAGTATGAGTACTTGCGGCCCACGGCATTTATCAGGCCGTATGGCACTCGGGAACTGTCAGAGTTCGACGTGCGGCGCCTTGCCGAGAGTGTGAATCCGTGGTTGACGGAGTACCTAAAGATTCCGGAGAGTGAGCGTGCCTATGACCTTAAAGTGCGTTGGCTCGGGGACGTTTTCTGGCCCGCCGAGGCTTATCTCTACGACGGTGGGCCCGCGAAGTTCACGACGAGCTTCCTGATTCATTTCGAAGCCGTCGACCAAGAGACGACGGCAATTGAAATCCTAGAAATGCAACCTATCATCTGGGTTGGCAAGAAGTTCGGCGTTGGGGCGCACGGACCGGGGCGGTTTCGTGACTACCGCGATGTGGACCAGAGTTTGAGCGAAAGGGTGGACTTGTTGGATTTCATCCGAAGGCTCATTCAACAGAGTGCCGCGTTACATGAGCGAGAGCCCGTAGAGAAGTTACAATGAGGCCCGAAAGGCGATTTGGAGCCTGGCCGGGTCGGGCGGTTTGATTCCGCGGTAGTGCGCTTGACCCCTCACTTTCGTTCGGGGCTCTGTTTCCACACATGAAACCCCTGCCGGAGCCGGTGGATGAATCGCGCTTAGTTGAGTTGGCGCTGGGCGTGATCGAGCGCGCGAAGTTCCCGATGCTGGCGACGGTCGACGGGGACCGGCCGCGTCTGCGGCCTGTTTCGCCGGTTCGTAATGACGGCTTTACGATCTACGTGGCTTCGTTTCGAAGCTCGAATAAGACAGCGGAAATCGAGCGGTGCCCGCACGTTGAATTGGCGTACTTGGACGAAGGGCACGATCAAGTGCGCATCAGCGGGTCAGCCGAGTTGGTCACGGACGACGCGACGAAACAGAGTATCTGGGACGAGAATCCGCTGTTGCGTCAATTCTTAGGCTCGATCGACAATCCCGAATTTGTTCTGTATCGCGTGGTTCCCGAGCGCGTTCGCTTCATGCGGGAGTGGGCTCTGGAGTATTACGAGGTGCCGATTTAGAGGGACGATGCGATCAATCCGTCTGGAGGGGGAGCCGGGATCGTGATTGGATGACGGCGTGCCCCTTCCTGGTATCTTGGCAGGGCGGCATTTCTCCGTCCGCAATGCGAGTAGCTTGTGCCGCGAAGAGCTTCCCATGGCAACCAGTGTCTCCCCATCCGTCCGTCTCAGGACGCCCATTTGTGAACAGATCGGCATCGAATACCCGGTCTTTCAAGCCGGCATGGGGTTGGTTGCGCAGGCTGAACTGGCCGCCGCGGTTTCGGAGGCGGGCGGCTTGGGGGTGGTTGGTGCGGGGACGAGCATGGAGCCGGACGAGATGGGAGAGCAGATACGGCTTGTGCGCTCGTTGACGGCGAAGCCTTTCGGGGTGGATATCCTTTTCGGGACGGTCAAGGCGAAGGGCGGGGAAGTCGTGCGCTATACCGATGCCGTCCGAGGGCTGCTGGAGGTGGTGTTGGAGGAGCGCGTACCGGTGCTGATTTCGGGATTGGGGAGCCCTCGCGACGTAGTGCCCGAGGCGCATGAGCGCGGCATTGTGGTGATGTCGGTTGTCGGTGCCGTGCGTCACGCGGTGAAGGCGGTCGGGGATGGGGTCGACGCGGTGATAGCATCCGGGTCGGACGGGGGAGGACACGTGGGGCGCGTTGGCACGGCGGTGTTGATTCCGGCGGTTGTTGATGCCGTGGACGTGCCGGTGCTGGCTGGCGGTGGGCTGGCGGACGGCCGTGGGCTGGCGGCGGCGTTGGCGCTCGGGGCGCAGGGCGTTTGGCTTGGAACGCGGTTCATCGCGACCAAGGAGGCCGCAGCTCACGAGAATTACAAAGACCGCATCGCTGAGATCGGGGAGGACGATACGGTTGTCAGTCGTGCGCATAGCGGCAAGCCCTGCCGCATGATTCGGAATCAATTCACGGACTCTTGGGCCGAGCGCGAGGATGAGATCGAGGGGTATCCGTTGCAGGCGATCCGGGTTGGTAATAATGCTTCACGACGAGGGCGCCTGGAGGGCGACGTTGAAAACGGAGTGTTGCCGGCCGGGCAGAGCGTTGGTTTGATTCGCGACGTCCAGGGAGCGGGCGAGGTTGTTCGAAGGATTGTGCGGGAGGCGGAAGAAGTGATCGAGCGGCTTAGGCGGTGACGCAGGTCTGGCGAAAGGCGCCTAGACCCGCGCTGCGGGTGCTTTGGAGATTCGAGGGGGCAACATAGTCTTTCACGAGAAATGAGGCTGTTGGCGGTCGGCTCAGATGTCGTTCTTGTCTCGAACGACTCTTGGCCTTCCGCCCAAGTCGCGGATGACTCCTTCGGCTACGCGTTCACTGAGGCCGGAGATCGTTAAGAACGGGTTGGCCCCAACGGGGGCGGGCACTATCGAACCGTCCGTCACGAACATTCCGGGATAAATTTCGCCGTTCGATTTAAAGACACGGCCGCGGTCGTCAACCACGCCCTTGTCGACGTTGTCGCCCATGGGACAGCCGCCCAGCGGATGCACCGTTACCGGCGTTCTCCAAGGTGAGAATCTCCACAGGGGGTGCGCCTCGAAAGTCGCGCCCAACTCCTTCGCGTGTTTCTTGAGAATGCGGTTCTGTAGTTTGAACACGCCCTGCTTACCGACCTTGGGCCAGCGAATCTTGGCTTGGCCTTCTTGATCGAGGCTGATGGTACCGGCTTGGTCATCGACTCCCATCAGAAGATAAAAGAGCGTGTGATTGAGGGCGCCGCCCTCGAGTTTCGGGTCGAGGGCGAACATGTCACGCAACCGGCGGGCCCACTCCTCGCTTTCGTCGCCGGAATCCATATCCTTTCCAATCGAAAAGGCTAATCCGGCCCGCATCAGGTCGACGTACATAAGGGGGATCGAAGTGTCCTGGACCGTAACGCGTTTGTTGAAGCGGCCCGAGGCGTTGTAGCGGGCGGTCGAGACGATGGAGGGGCCGGGGACGAGCATGTCGTCCGGCGTGGGGTTGGCGTGTGGCTGAATCCGCTTTGCTCTCTTGCTCTCGGGAAAAGCACCCCATCCGAGCACGTTTGTGCGGAGGTCGGAGTTGTAAGAGATACCGAAGAAGTCTCCGTTGCCCCCCCAGCGCTTGCCGACCTGTCGCGAGAGGCGCAGGCCTTGCTTGCGGGAGCGCATCAGGATCTCGGTCGAGCCGACTGATCCGGCCGAGACAATGACGGCGCGCCGGGCGTGAAGGACTCCCGAGTTTTTGGTCTTTCCTGTCTTGCCGCTGTGGCGGGTGTAGTGGACCAGGTATCCGCCGCGAGTCTTGTCGACCGCGACGTGGTCGACGGCGACTTGCGGGAAGATCTTGGCGCCGCCGAGTTGGGCGATTTTCAGGTAGTTGGTATCGAGTGTGTTTTTCGCGCCGACGTTGCAGCCTGTGAAGCAGTCTCCGCAATTGATACACTCGCGCTGCGCGGCACCCCAGGGGTTTTGTCCGTCGAAGTTGACGACGATGTTGTTCAGAAAGTGCGGGGCGTCGGCATGGGCGGCGGCACCCTTCTTGAGGGCTTTCACTTTATCGAGGCTCCGGCCCTTGGGATGCTTGCGGGCTCGCAGGGTTCTCTTGACGCGTGCGAAGAGCTTGCGCAGTTCGCCGCCGGCGAGCGAATCTCGGATAGCGCGGGGCCAATGCTTGTTGAAGACCTCGTCGTCGGGGTCATACGCGACGTTGGCGTTCAGCAACGACGTTCCCCCTAGGCCCGAGCCTTGAAAGGAAACGATGTCAACGCCGCCGGCGAAGCTGTAAAGGCCGAGTGGGTTTTGTTTCGGGTCGAAGCGTTGGCGGAGTCCTTCTTTGACTCTATCCGGGAATTGTTTAGGCAGCCACTCTTTTCCGCGCTCGAGCAGGCAGACCGAGGGCTTGGCGCCGGGCCAACGGGCGGTGGCGATGCGGGCGGCGCTGATCGCGCCGCCGTAGCCGGAGCCGATGACGATGACGTCGTAGGCGTCCTCGCGGGCTGACCATGGCGTTGCCAGGGGTTCACGTTCTACGGAGTGGGGTTGCGGCATAACGGTACCTTTTTGCGCGAATCGAGCGTTCAATTAGGACTGCGCAAAACAAGCGCCTGAGGGGCCACGGATTTCAGCCAACGACAGAAGTGGTTCGAGACGCATCCTGCCGGATAGCGTAGCGCGTCGAGTGTCCGCCATGCGGGGGGAAGCGCTTGCCGCTGGTGCGGCTTGTTGTCCTGGTCAGCGCGCCGCGGCTTTCGCTTTCGACGCCCGGAGACGCTCGAGTCTCCGCAAGAACTCGGTTTCGGGGGTGGAGTACGCCCTGGTCGGTTCTCTGTCGGCGGCAGGAGGTTCGGCTATTCCAACGGCGGCCGCGGCAGCGCGTCGGCCCGTATCGAGGTCTTGTGTGGCCGACACGACGAGGTCTTCGAAACGCTCCGGGCGGACCGATGCGTTGAGCTCCAGCGTAGAGATCCTTTTGCGCAGGCGGTGGAAGGCCCGGTAGCAAATGTAGATCCCAACGCCGACGACTAAGTGCAAGTAGGTAATTAGTGCGAAATCAATTGCGCGAGCCATCAGCGATTCCCCTCTCCGGTGGCACGGATGTGGGCGAGGTTGGGGCGGAACTGCACGGGTATCATCATCGACATCGCCTCAGAAGATCGACCGTACCCGTTCCTTGCGGCTGACAATCTCCGTAACGCGAATGCCGTAGTTGCCTTCGACAACCACAACTTCTCCCCGCGCCACAACGCAGTTGTTGACAAGCACATCGACGGGGTCGTTGACCGATCGATTCAACTCGACGATCGAACCGGAAGCCAGTTTCAATACGTCTTGCAAAGGCAGCTCCGTCGTCCCGAAGCTGACACTCAGGTCGAGATCGACCTCGAACAGCATGGCGAGGTTCTGCTGTGCCGATGCGTCCAGTGTTAGGTTGCCGGCCGCGGGTAACTCGCCGGCGACGGGGGGCGGGCCTGACGCGCCTACGCCGTCCGCACTTTCCGCGCCGACCGAGGCAGCCTCGGCGACCCGAGGTTGACCGGTCGCTTGCACCGCTTCGAGAGCGGCGGGGCTGAGAACCACCACGAGCGGGTAGGCCGTGTCGTTGGCCGAGAAGGCATATTCCACGCCGAGTTTGCCGTCCTCGACTTGAGAATCGACCGCCGCGGGACCGATTCGGACGGCCCGTCCGACCTTTTCGCCGACGGTCGGTGAAATCGAGCCGGCGACTTGGTTAACCAATTCGCCGTAGGTCTCTCGAACCGAATCGGGTTCGATCTCGTCATCGCCCATGATGACAGCAGCAAGACGATGCGCCGTTGAAAGGGGACAGCCGACGCTGATGAACGCGTCGTCGGCGACATCGACCGGAAGGCGTAGCCACAGCGGGTCGACCCATTCCGCCCATGATTCGGGATTAGGTTCGTGGGGCTCAAACGCGACTTCATCGGCCGCTCCGGAGAGATCGAGGGCGGAAAGAACCTCGGTTAGGCTACGCGCCCACTCAAGCGTCAGCCAATGACCGAGCCGGTCTGCAATCCACTGTTCTCGGTTGAGTTCAGCCACGGTCAGCCGGCCCGTTTCTCTGCAGTCACCACCACGCCACGGTGGTTACCGTCCGCTACGATCTCGCCCAGAAACTTGCCTCGTCCGTTGACGCGAAGTTCGACGGGGCGCCGCACGGGAATATCCAAAGAAATTACATCTTGTGCTTCGAGAGCGAGCAGATCTTTAACCTGGATGCTCGCCCCGGTCATGCGGGCCTCGATGTTGAGGGGTACACGATTGAGCAACGACCGCATTTCGTTCTGCTCGGCGTCGGAACCGGAGCGCCGTTGGATGGACCACTGTTGTTCGAACTTCTGGCCCATCATCTTGACGATGATCGAGGGGATACCGAGGTTCATCATTCCACGGCTCTCCCCCAGTGTGATTTCAAACCCAATCGCGACGACGGCCTCGTTGGGAGAGAGAATCTGCATCAATTGTGGTTGTGTCTCTGTACCCTCGATGTTGAAATCGATTTCGGCGACCGGGGCCCAGGTTTCCTTGAGGTCGTGGAGAACAATCCGCACGACGCCTTCCATGATGCTGCGCTCGATTTCAGTCAGCTCGCGCACTTCGACGGCGACCGACTCGCCCTTGCCGCCGAGCATCATGTCGAGCATGGGGAAGACGAGCGAGGGGTTCATCTCCAAAACGGCGTTGCCCTCCATGGGCTTCATGCTGATGTTTGAGATCGAGGTCGGCGTGGGCAGGTATTGCTGAAACTCACCGAACGAGATCTGTTCGACCGAAACCAGGCTGACCGTGATGTAGGCTCGCAAATAGGCGCCCAATGAGGAGGCAAGATTGCGCGACAGGAAATCGTGCATCAAGTGAATGGATCGTAATTGCTCCTTGGGAATGCGGTCCGGCCGGCGAAAATCGTAGGTCACGGCGGCTTTCGCCGGCCCTTGCCCATCTTGGTTCCCTTCGGAATATTCCTTAAAGAGCCGATCAATTTCGTCTTGGGAGAGCTTGGGTTCCATGCGGTTTTCGCTATTCAGCCGGCGCGGCGGGCGAGGCTTTAGTTGCTTTTCAGTCGGCGCTTATTTCGGCCACTTGGCGTGAATCGCGCCGCGCATGCGGAGAATGGCTTGTGACTTAAGTTGCGAAACGCGGGTCTCGTGTAAGTGAACGATGCGCGCGATTTGACGTAGAGTTAACTCTTTGTGGTAGTAGAGCGTGATAATGGTGCGTTCGACGGTGGGCAGACGCTCGATCATCCCGGCAATTAGGTTTTCGAGTTCCGCCCGCTCGAACAGGTGAGAGGGCCACTCCTCTTCGTTGTCGGAGACGAAACGCAGTAGATCGGTGCCTTCGCCGTCGTTGGGGTTGCCTTGCTCGAGAGGAGCAAGATTGATGCCTCTGATTTCGACCAGCCACTGACGATATTCCTTGATGTCCACACCGAGTTGCTCGGCGACTTCATCTTCCGCCGGTGTGCGCTTCAGCGTTTTCTCCGCTGCAACTATGGCGGACTCGATCATCTTTGCTTTGCGGCGCTTGTTGCGAGGCGCCCAGTCGAGACTGCGCAGGCTGTCGAGGATCGCGCCCCGGATCTTGTGCTCGGCGTACGTCTTGAGCTTGACGTTGAGCGAGGGGTCGAACTTATCTACCGCCTCGATTAGCCCGAGGACGCCCGCGCTGACGAGATCATCGAGGCAAACGCTCTCGGGTAGTTTTTCGCGGATGCGCGAGGCGATCAGTTTGACCTGCGGCAAATGGTCGAGGATCAGCTGGTCACGCTCTGTGTCTCGCTCGAGCAGTTCGGTCGATTTCGAGGCTTTCGGGTACATAGGGTTAGCGTCCGCTTGGGTCGTTGCCGAGGATACGGTCCGCGATACTGTCGGCGTCGGCGGCTTCGATGTCATCGGGGATTATCGGGCCGGTCGAGAACCAGCCCAGCGGCAGGCCGGCTCGGCGAGAGTCGCCGATGACGGCTCCGTACGCGGCTGTTTCGTCGAGCCGCGTGAAAAGCAGCTTCGAGGGGTTGAAAATTTGATGGAATTCGATTGAGCGCCGCCTGTCGCTTTCCTTCTTAGCCAGGTCGAGGACTAGGTGCGTGTCGACGTTGTCGATGGCGGCGAGTTGAGCGGCAAGTCCCACAGCTCGGTCGCGAGTGCTATCGGTGTAGCCCGGCAAGTCGACGAGTACAACCTCGGGGACCGGGTTGGCTGCGGTAATAGGGCGCAAGCGATCGAGCAAATTGCTTTCGCGGTCCACGAGGGTAAAAGGGATTTGCGCCAGGCGAGCGTAGCTTGCCGCCGGCTCAGCCGCGCCGATGCGTTGCCCGGAGACGGCCACTAGGTGGACCCTGCGGTGCTCAGCGACGGCGCAGCGAATGGCCAGTTTCACGGCGGCCGAGGTTTTGCCGGAGCCGTTTGGTCCGACGAACGCGGCCACAAGCGGTGCTTCCGCGGAAGGCTGGAGGTCGGGAGCGACCTCGAACAGCTCGGCAAGGCGCTCCCGTAGCCGGGCCACTAGATAGTTGGGGTCAGTCGCGTCGGCTGGAGCAAGATTCAACAAAAGCTGTGTGCAGAGGTCCGGGTCCAGTTCGGCCGCTAAGAGACGGGCTAGGAGAGCAGCTCGTGATGGTTCGCTCAGGTATCCGGACTCGCCGATCGTTGCAAAAGGTCTTGTGGCGAGTTCGGTCGTGATGATGTGGCGGATCGTTTGGAGTTCAGCTTCTAGAGCCGCGGCGACTCGGCTCGGGGCCGGTGAGGGGACGAGCGCGTGCGAACCTGAACGAGCATTTGACGGATCGGGTTGCGGCGAAATGCTGGGCGCGTCGGACGACGGTTGTACTGTGTCCGGGGGTTCGGACGAGGAAAGGCTCGGAGCTAGGGCGGGCTGCGCCGCCGCACCGGATCCGGCCGCGGCCGGAGCACTCGGCACGGAGGTCGAGCCGTCGATCTCAGGGCCGCGAGTCAGGGTCGCTTTTAGGTCGGTGAGTACGAATCTTTTCCAGTGGGGACGGTCGATCCTCGGTGTGGTGAAGCCAACGGTTTGATCTTGGGTCTCCCGACCGGTCGAGGTAAGGGGCGAGCTGGTTCGGGACGACGGTATCTTCAATCCCAGCCGATCGGGTTCGCGGTCGGCTCCGGTGCCGGCCGCGGCCGCGGTGGCAAGTTCAGGATCGGTTCGGTTGGCGGCAGCGTTGCGTTTACGTGTTTCTTCAGCGTCGAACAAAGCAAATGTGACGTCGTGGCGTTCCTTCTCATCGGGTTCTCCAGGGTTTTCTCGTGAGCCGACGAAAACCGCCTGATCCCCCAACTCCGTTGCGGCACGTTTCAAAGCTGCTTCGACCGTCGGCGCCCGGTAGGTTCTCAGCTTCATAGGACATGCGCCTCGATTGGCGAGCTCGGGGACGAGCTCCGAGCACTAGCCTGCATTTCTCACCACCTGACGGTCGAAGCACGCAATAGGCCCGTCATTACTTCGTTGCGGTTGCCTGCCGTGCTCACCGTACTGTTCAAGTACGCCTCCGCGCGCCAGGCGGCCCGTGCCTCGCACTGACAGCCCTCTCACGCACTTCGCCTCGCCAGGTGGTGAGAAATGTAGGCTAAGGACGTGGGCGGGTTCCTTTTGCACGCCATTGGCCTTCGGCGTCGATCCATCGGTGAGGACCGGTTCTATTGGTCGCCCGATGGGAACGGTCGCCGAGGCGTAGCGTGCCGTTGATTTCCTCATTGGACCGCTCCCAAGGAAACGACTTTGGTCGTGGACGGTACTTCAGCGTGTGAGAGTACCGCGAGCTGCGACAATCCCGCTTCGACGAGCTGCCGCACCGCGAAACGGACGCCCGCCGAACAAAGCAGGACCGCGGGACCTTGCAGGGTTCCGACCGTCCTTTGAATGCGCTCGACGATATCCGTGATCGTCGCGGGCGCCAACGCCACCCGCGAGGTCACTTCGGTGTGTTCGATGGCACTCTGCACGGACTGCTCGATGCGCGGGTCGAGATAGTAGACCGGCAGTTCACCTTTCTCGTTGAGATACGGCTTCACGACGGTGCGGGTTAGAGCCTGCCGCACGAACTCGGTCAGCAGGGTGGCGTTTTTGGTTGCCGAACCGCCCTCTGCGAAGGCTTCGAGAATCGAGACGGCGTCGCGTGTCGAAACCCGCTCGCGAAGCAGGTTCTGCAAGACGCGTTGCACGATGGAAAGGCTGAGCATTTTCGGCACCAAGTCTTCGATCAACTTGGGGTGCTCCTCGCGAATGCGATCGAGGAAGCGGTTCGTGTCTTGGCGCGTCAGCAGTTCGTGAGCGTGCGAACGAACCAGCTCGGTCAAGTGAGTGGCGACGACGTTCGCGGGGTCGACGACCGTGTAGCCCATCACGCGGGCTTTGTCGACTTGGTCGGGCGCGATCCAAGTCGCGGGTAGCCCGAAAGCCGGTTCGTGCGTGGGCGCACCGTCGAGGCGGCCCTGCGCCTCACCAGGATTGATGGCTAGTTCCGAATTGGGTTGCAGCTCGAAACGAGCGATCTCCGCGCCCTTGAGGTGTACGACGTACTCACGCGCTTGCAGCGAGAGGTTGTCGGTTACGCGCACCGGCGGCAACACGAAACCCAGCTCTGAAGCGAGTTGCTTTCGAACACCGCTGATGCGTTGCAGAAGCGTGCCGCCCTGCGCCGCGTCGACCAGCTTGACGAGCCCCAGCCCTACTTCGACGGCGATCGGCTCGACCCGCAATAAGCGATCGATGTTTTCGCCTTCGGCGGGCAGGGTGGGCGTCTCGGCGGTTGCGAGAGCCGACGGTGGTTTTTGTTTCAAGTTCCAGCCGATACCTCCAACGCCCAGGCCGAGCATCAGGAAGGGCAGCGTGGGAAGACCCGGAATGACCGCCATCGTCGTCAGGACTCCGGAGGCGATGAGGAGCGGCTGCGGCTGCAAAAACATTTGCTTGCCGACGTCGGCCCCGAGCTGCGCTTCCCCCGCCGCGCGGGTTGTGATCATGCCGCCGGAAACCGAGATCAGCAGGGCCGGCACGACGGTCACCAATCCGTCGCCGACCGTTAGGACCGTGTAGGTTTCGAACGCTTCGCCCAGGTCCATGCCGTGCTGCAACGCACCCGTCAGGAATCCCGCCAGAATGTTGACCGCCGTGATGATGATGCTTGCTACGGCGTCGCGTTGGGTGAAGCGCACCGCGCCATCCATCGCCCCGTAGAATTCGGCTTCCCGCGTGACCTCTTGTCGGCGCCCGCGGGCTTCGGTCTCATCGATCAAGCCGGCGTTGAGGTCCGAGTCAATACTCATCTGCTTACCGGGCAGAGCGTCGAGTGTGAAGCGCGCCGTTACTTCCGAGATGCGAACAGCGCCGTGGTTGATCACCACGTATTGAATGGCGATGAGCAGAACGAAGATGACCACGCCGACCACGAAGTTGCCGCCGACAACGAAATTGCCGAACGCCTCGATGACGTCACCGGCCGCCTGGGTTCCCTCGTGGCCGCTGGTGAGTATCAGCCGCGTGCTCGATATATTGAGCGACAGGCGGAGCAATGTAAGCAGCAACAACAAAGAGGGATAGACGCTGAACTGCACCGGCCGAGTGATATACATCGTCGCGATCAGGGTGATGACCGACAGCGTGATGTTTAGCGAGATGAGCAAGTCCAGCACAAAGGCCGGAATGGGCAAGACCATCATCAAGACGATCATCATGACCGCCAGAGGCAAGGCCGCATTCAGGCGTGCCGCGGTTGGTGCGGCGATGGCTTGCTCGTTCGTCACGAAAACTCCGCCTCAGCCGGCCATTCACTCCGGTTTCGCTCAGCGAGGAAGGCGCGGACCGCCGCCTTCGGGTGCAGCGCGGTCCAGGCGCGAACCGGGTTCTGGTTAGAAGGCCTCTCGACTTAATCGGTAGATGTAAGCCAAAATTTCAGCCACAGCGCGGTAAAGGTGGGGCGAGATTTCGCTACCCACCTCAACGCTCTTGTAGAGGGCTTGCGCCAACGGTGGGTTTTCAACGATAGGTACGCCGTGTTCCTCGGCTACGTCGCGGATTCGCAGTGCCAGGTAATCGAGTCCTTTGGCGACAACGAGCGGCGCGGGCATGTTTTCGGGAACGTACTTGAGGGCCACGGCGTAGTGAGTGGGGTTGGTGACGACGACGGTTGCTTCCGGGACTTGCGAAATCATCCGGCGACGAATCATGTCGCGCTGGAGTTTGCGCAGTCGCGCCTTGACCTGCGGATTGCCTTCGAGGTCTTTCTGCTCCTGTTTGACCTCCTGCTTGGTCATCATGAGCTTCTTGAACGTCTTGCGACGCTGTCGGTAGAGGTCGAAGGCGCCGAGAAACAGAAGGACGACGGAGGCTTTGATGAGCAGCTCGCCGAGTACGTTTCCCACGAGAGACACACCGGCGGCGACTGGCATCTTGGGGAGTTCGAGTAGGCCGCCGAGTTCCTCCGACAACAACCACCAAAAGACGATTCCCGCGACGGGGATCAGAATCAACGCCTTGAGGGTCTGGGCTAGATTGTCGCCGGGCAGCTGAGTAATTTTCGGGCCGGGGTTGAGGCGTTTGAAGTCCGGCTGGAGACGTTTGGGCGACAGGGCAAAACCGGTCTGCGCGAGTTGGGTCAGCAGGCCGATTGTCAACAGTACGCCGGCAAAGACGGCCAGGAAGGACATAGGTTCGGCGGCGACGGTGATGAAGAGATTGAGGATTTCTTCGAGCGTCAGCGAGGGCCGGTACGCGTAGGCAAAAAGGCCTCGCATAGCCAACCGCAGCCCGTCGAGGACATCGCCTCCGTAGATGACGACCAGCGCGACGGCGGCCGCGAACTGCAATGCTGATGTGAACTCGCGGCTGGAGGCGACCTGCCCCTCTTCGCGCGCCTTTTGTTTCCGCCGCGGAGTCGGTTGCTCGCTGCGCTGGGCTTGGTCCGCGGGCATCGTTACGGCTCACATGGGTGTTCGACCAGGCGATCGAACCTATCGATGCACGAGGGCTTGAATCACCTGTTGGGTCTGCTCCGCCAAGTTGTGGAAAAGTCGCGGTGCAACGAGGGTTACCGGGTAGAGGATGGCGACGGCGCCGACGATCTTCGCCGGGAACGCCAGCGTCAACAACTGCAATCGGCTATTGACCTGGTTGAGCAGGCCCAGCGTCAGGTCGATCAGCAGCAATACCGCCATGACGGGAAAGGCCGTACGTACGGCCGTTTCGATCATCGAGCTTCCTAGTCGGACCATCATCAGTGCGTCGGCCGGCCGCGTTACGAAATGCCCTAGGGGCCACGATTCCAGACTGGCGGCGATTGCACGAACAACGTGAAGATGCAGGTCGAAAGTGAAGAACAGCAAGCTGCCCAGCAGCGCGAACAGGACATTGAGAATGGAGGCGTCTACTTGGGGCGTTGGGTCGATCATATTGACGTAGGAGTATCCGGCTTGGAAACCGAGAATCTGGGCCGCCAGCCCAAAGACCTCAAGCAGCAACGCTACGGCGGTGCCGACGGCGAGCCCGAAAACGGCCTCCGAGATGATGAGGCCGGTCAACGTGAGCAGGGCTGAAGGCTCGTTGAGAAAACCGACGTCCGGGGTGCCGCGCGCGAGCGGCAACAGCAAGACAGCAAGGGTTAACGCCAGGACGGCCTTCGGCAGGGCGGGGAATTGGCGGAGGCCCGGCAGGGGGACGAAGGTTACCAGTCCGGCTGTTCGCGCAAGGAGCAGAAGCGCGTTGATCAGCCAAGGGAGGGGGATGTCGATCATTCTTTCGTGTCGCCGGAGTACGTGAAGCCGAATTACGTGGCGCCGACTCGCGTGACCAAACTACGTGCCGCCTAACCTGCATGCCCGGGTCTGCGCGCCGCGAATAACGCCGCCCCGCACCGAAAGCGGTAACTCTTACCGTGGCGACACGTAATTCGGAATCACGTATTCCGGCGACACGGCTAACGCGCAAATTTCTCTAGGCCGCCGAGCAGCTCGGTCGTGTATCCGATCAATCTGTCCGCCATCCACGGGGCTAGGACCATGGCGGCGACTAGGAACACTACCAGCCTTGGCACCGTGGTGAACGCCGGGTCCTGCATGGACGTCAGGATCTGCACGACGCTGACGAGGATGCCCGCGCAGAATCCGATCATTAACAGCGGGCCGCCGACGACCAAGGTGGCCCAAAAGGCGCCGCGGATGACTTCTACGGCGGTGTCGGGGGTCATTGTCCGGGCCGCCGAATTACGTGTCGCCGATTCATGTTTCGCCCAATTACGGTGCTGCGGGTACGCACTACCCACTTCATCAAGCCTGTTCCAGGCAAAGCCATTCCGTTGGGGAGTGCCCCGGCAATGCCTCGGGCGTCGGCGTGACTCGGCGGTACGTATCCCGGCGACACGGAATCAAAATCCTTTCACTAATGACCCGACCACCAAATTCCAGCCGTCTACGAGCACGAACAGCAGCAGCTTGAACGGCGCCGAAATCATGATCGGCGGGAGCTGAATCATTCCTAGGGACAGCGTCACGGAGGCGACTAGTAAATCGATCACCAAGAAAGGCAAGAACAGTACGGCGCCGATCTGAAAAGCCGTTTTCAATTCCGAAAGGACGTAGGCCGGCATCAGCACGGTGAGTTCGAGGTCATCCAGATTCCTGGGGCGAGGCTTGTCGGTGATGTCGAGGAACAACGCTACGTCCTTATCCCGCACGTATTTCGCGAGGAATCGCTTTAATGGGCCGGCTGCACGCTCGAGAGCTTCGAGATGTCCGATCTCCTCCTTCTGCAAAGGCACAATCGCCTCCGCATGAACTTGATCGGCGACCGGTCGCATCAACACCACGGTCAGAAACAATGCCAGGCCGATAAGGGTCTGGTTGCCGGGCGCCGTTTGCGTGCCGACGGCCTGGCGCAAGAAATGTAGGACGACCAAGATCCGCAAGAAAGGCGTCAACGACGCGATAAAGGCCGGTAACAGCGTCAGCAGAGTCAGCAGAAGGAGAATCTGCATCGACGTTCCCAACTGATCGGGGTTGTCGAGGAACGAGATTCCCAGTTTGGGCGGCTGTGGCGATGCAGGCGGCGTGGGACTCTGCGTTCCGGCAATGCCGACGCTTAGAAACAGGAGCAGTAGCAAGCGCACTGCAACGCGAGAATGTGGAGTGCGCCGGGGGATAGTCGGGGCTTTGGAACAGGCTCGCGCAGACTGGTGCCGGGTCCTGCCGGGGTGGATCGCTCTAGTCACGAGTGCTCGGACACCCGTTCGGACCCTCGGGGCAGCCGGCGGGAGAAAAGCGCCGAAAACGGCGAAACCTTGGCGTCATCGGGCGCAGACTCGGACAACTCGTCAGAGTCAAGCTCGCTGATCAGCGAGACCCGTTCATTCGTCGCGGCGAGCAGGAACAATCGTTGCCCGACGCGAACGATCGAAAGCGTCTTACTCGGCCCGACGGGAAGCGTTTCGAGGACCGACAGGTTGCGGCCCTGGATCTTCTCGTGACTCCATCGCCGTAGCAGCCACAAACAGCCGCCCAGCATTGCGAAGACGAACAAGAGGGCCAATAAGGAATTCAGCATCTGAGTTGACCGTTGCTCTGCCAAGCCTGTGAAGCGCGGACGTTGCGGCGAGCAAGGCTCATTCGTCCGGATTGTCGTCCGGAATCCGAAGATCGGTGATGCGCAAGCCCATGGTGTCCTCGATGACGACGATCTCTCCGTTGCCTACTGCCCTTCCGTGCATCAATAAATCCACGTTTTCGCCCGCGGACCTTGAGAGTTCGATGACGGAATCCACTTTGAAGTCCAACACCTCGGCGACCTTGACCCGTTTGCGGTCCAGTTGGACCGAGATCTGCACCGGAACATCCCGGAACGACTCGATCGCGTCCGGGACGGCATTGAGAGCCACGGGTTCCGGTTCCGGCACGGGGGCCGCAAGCGGAGGAGGAACCTTGCGGGGCGGTGCCATGTTGTTGCGGCGCTACGTCCGCTCTTCCGGCTCACGATTGCGGCTGCGTGCCGTCTCTGCCTAGGGCCGCGGCACGAATGCGTCCGCCGTGATTACCGTTTCAGGTTAAGCGCTTCCTGGTTCAACTCATCCGCGGTCGTAATTACTCGCGAGTTCGCCTGGAAGCCTCGCTGAAATGTCAGCAGATTCGTGAACTCTTGGGCGATATCGACATTCGAGAATTCGAGCGATAGGCCGAGCACGGACCCCAACCCTCCCGTGTTTGCCGGCCCGGTGACGGGCAGCCCGGAAGCCGATGTCGGAACGTAGTTGTTGTTCCCGACCGACAGCAGCGTCTGTGGATTGGTGAAGCGCGCTAGAGAGAGCTGCGCCAGGGTCCAAGTTCTGCCATCGCTGTAAACTAGGCATGAAATTGCTCCTTGTTGTTTAGTAATGTTGTTGTCGAGTGACGCTCGGTCCGGCGTCTTCCGTCGAGCTTTGAGTGGATCGTAAGCTCGTTACCCCGTTGCTGAGTCGGTGTCACGGGCTGATTCATCTCTGATTCTCTTGCGCTTCCGCGAGCGCGGCTTCGGCCTGCATCAAGCCGAGGATGCCTTCCAACGTCTTGCGGATCTCGATAGTCTGCTCCATCTCGGAGAACTGCGCCAGTTGGGAAACGAACTGCGTAGGATCCATCGGGCTGAATGGGTCTTGGTTCTGGATTTGGGCGACGAGCAGCCGCAAGAACATGTCGCGGGTCTCGTCGTTCGATGTAAGCGGGCGCTGGATTTGTTCCGTTCCGGCAGTCGAGAGGCCGGCGGTCTCGGTTACGGGAGAGGTCATGTTGAATTTCTCCTGGGTGTATTGCCGCGGGGCGAATTGCCCCGCGGGGTATTTCTTCGCGCGGCCCTACTCTCCCGCGAAGCCGCTTTTTCGGGCTCGAAGCGTCTTGCCGGCGCTGCGGCCGCTGCCGCTGTGGGTTGCCTCTTTGGGCTCGCCTTGGGTATCGCGGCAGCCGCATTCGAGGAAGCAGCGGCCGAGCGCGTTGCTGCCGGCAGCGAGGGCGGTTGCACTCCTTCGAGAGTTTCCAACCAAACCGATGCCGGTGCTCCGTTGCCGGTCCGGGGTGTTTGTTTCGGCATTTGTTCTTCCTTCCTGTGTCCGCGCGGCGGTCGATGACAATCAGCGGGCGCCGTGCTCTATCTCCATTCGAAATGAACCGGCTCGCCGGTCGACTTGATACTTCGGACGGAACGGCCGCTGCTGTCGGCGACCTCCTTGCTGCTGAGAGTGCGGAGCTTCGTAGGAGCTCGAGCCACTCGACTGGGACCCCGCCTGGGCGTGCAGCCCCCTACCGGCGAGAGCTTCGACAAGCTGCAACATGTTGTCGTTGATCAAGCTTCCTGTGCGGGCGTTATCGCTGCGCACAATCGTGTCGATGAGTCCGGCACGTTCGACGAGATGCAGCGAGAGCCGCCCCAGGCGGCTGTCGCGCAACAGGACGTTCATTTGGTTGGCCTGGGATTTGCGGTGAAGCGTGGCCATTTCGACGACGCGTTCAATCGCCTCGGGCCTTTCGGCCGCGGCAGGGTCCGCCGCGGGAGTCTGCGTCGGCGGCGTTCCGGGGATTGATCTTGCCGGGGCCTGTGAAAGCAAGCCTTCGTCCCCGCCCGCGGCGCGGCCGCCTAGTGGAAAGGTTGTCGAGCCGAGCGAGTACGCCGCATGCATGAGTGGCGGGCGCCTCTCGGGACCGAGCAACGCAAAGGCTTTGGGTGTTGGATCTCCGCCTGGGCTTCCGTGGAGGCCGGGATCTTTTGAAGTTGGCGCCTGGTCCCCACGCCTGAGGCCCGTAATTAATGCTGGATCCTCGGGGAACGCTTTGGGGGCCTCGACTGCCGGTGCGGACGGTTTCGCGGTTGGATTGTGGGACCGAGCACCCCTGGGTGCAACCCCCTTTGAAGCCCCGCCCGGCTTCTGTCTAGGTCGTTCTGTGTGCGACACAGCAGCCGGCCGCGACGCCGCGGTTTGTTCCGTAACGTGGGGCGGGCGCCTATCCGGCATCTGTGGATATGTTGTGGAAAACTTGTCCGCGTCGGCTTGGACCGCCGTCACTCCGGCTTCTTGTGGAGCCGGTTGCACGCTGGGTCTGATTTCTAAGCGAGTGGCGGTCTGAAACGGACTCTCCGTTTTCGAGAGGGCTGCCTGCGGCCGCCCTGAAAGGATTGGCCACAGGAACGGCTGTTCTGGTAGCGGCCGCGCTACCGCGTCGCCGTGTTGCGGCCGGCCGGATTGCGGCGGTTGTGATCCCTGCGAATAGCCCGGCCCCGGCCGGGACGAAGATATAGACCCCTTACTGTGCTCGTAAGTTATTGTTTTGTAGTCTTGTGAAGAAACTTCATCAAGTGAGGAATGAGAGTTCTCGGAAGCGTTGTGGCGCTTGATCAGTGTATCGATCAACGCGTTGTTGACTCCGACAGGTGTCCGCGCGAGCATGAGTTTCTTGGGTGCCGAATCCATCGTTCTCGAGGGCGGGTTGTCGGAGAGTCGTTCTCGGAGCGGCTCTGCCCTCCCCGTAGTTTTTGTTGTTGGCGACTGAACTGTGAGCGCGGCTTGATCGGTTCGCACCGTCGCGCCCATTTGATCTTCCGGGCTCTTGGCCGTGGATACGGACTGTGGTACCGAGTTTTCCACAGGATGTGGTCCCGGGCCTTCGTGACCCCGTCCGGTCGTTTCTGCGACCTGGATGGGAGAAGCTCCACGTTGCCGGGCATCATCCGCGCCGACGAGGGCCGGAAGTTCCCAATTTGGATCGGGCCCGAGTTTGACCGGATCGCCGGACGTTCCACCGCGAGGCGAGAGCGCACCAGCAAGGGTTGGCTGACCGACCAGCGGAACAGGATTAGCAATCGCTGTTTCAACCGGCACCGGTCGGGCCGCCGATTCGACGCCTTGACCCCACGCCAAATCGACCAGTTCGCTTGTGCGAAGAGTAGCGGCTTGGAAACCGGTTTCCGATGGCGTCGATCGGGTATGGTAGACGGCCGATCCCATGCGGGCTCCCTTCCACCTCGGGCGTTCCGCTTCTTCGATCAGCTTACGGGCCGTTTCAACAGCTGCCTGAAATTCGGAGTCGGAATCCGTAGGGGACTCGCTCTCACGCGGTTCTTTGCTGTCGCTAAGTTGCTGTCGCGCGCCCGTCACCCTGGCTCCACGCCCCGCGCCGGCCCTTGGAACGACGGCGCCGGCAGCTTCGCCATTTCGGTCGGGAGCTGGATCGGCAAAGCCCACACCCGGTCCACTACCTCGTGAACGCCCCCCCGGAGTATCCTCGGAGCGGCGGGCGGAATGGCTACCGGATGTCTTTCTGCTGACTCTCTCGTTCGATCGACTCGTTGAGGGGGGGACCGAGGCGGGGACGGATACTGGGAGTGATAGCTGCAACGGCGAATGATTCGGCACGCCGCGGGCCAAACTTTGGGCGTTGAAGAATCAAGCAGTTAGCGGCGGCCGGGCGCGACGAAATCGTGCCGAGAGACAAGATTTGCGCACCCGACTCTTCACGCCCGCGTTGAATCTACAGGAACTTGCGCACGTCCCGCACCGGCACGACGATTGCAGTTCGGACCGGCGATGGATCAGTCTCTTTTAACCGTTGCCGCCGGGATGAAGGCTCGTCTCGAGACTCTCGATGTGCTGGGCAACAACATCGCTAACGCTTCAACGAATGGGTACAAGGCCGATCGGGAGTTCTATCGGCTTTTCATGACGGAGCGAACCCGGTTTGGAGGCGACGATGGCCGATTGCGGTTAATGCCGGTCGTTGAAGGCTCGGTCGTCGATTTCGCGCAGGGCCCTCTGGTGACAACCGAGTCGCCGCTCGACGTGGCTCTGTCGGGTCCGGGTTTCCTGGTTGTTCGGTCACCGGGCGGATTGCTCTACACGCGCAATGGGAGTCTACAACGGTTGGTGAACGGGGATCTCGCTACCGTCGACGGTTATCCGGTATTGGGAACGGACCAAAGATCCATAGTCCTGCCTGAAAACGGGGACGTGCAGATCGAGCCCAACGGGCGAGTTCTAGTAGACGGCTTGGAGTCGGGGCGACTCCAAGTTGTCGGCTTCGCGGCCTTGCAGGCACTTTCGAAGGCCGGGAACAACTACTTCGCCGCGGGTGACGGGTACCCCGCGCAACCGGCCGAAGGTACGGCGATATTGCAGGGTAGGCTCGAGGCGTCCAATATCAACGCCTCCGAGGAGGCCGTCAATCTGATTACGGCCGGCCGCCACTTCGAGATGATGCGTCGCATTGCATCGTTGATCGGAGACGAAATGAACGGGCGGGCGGTCGAGGAATTGGGCCGGACGTCGTAGGGCGACCGACTGCGCGTTGGACTGAGAGCAGGCGCCCCACGAAAACCTTCAACGGAATTGAGGAATACGCATGATCCGAGCACTTTTTAGCGCGGCCAGCGGCATGATCGCGCAGCAGATGAGCATTGATAACATCGCAAACAATCTCGCGAACGCCAACACGACAGGGTTCAAGCAACGGCGTGTACAGTTTCAGGACTTGATGTACCAGAACTTAGTGGCGCCGGGCACGCAGGCGGGTCAGCAGACCGTCGTGCCCTCGGGGTTGCAGCTTGGCCTCGGGACCCGTGTTGTTTCGAACGAGGTCATCTTCAAACAAGGTGATTTCGTTTCGACCACGAATCCGCTCGATGTCGTAATCCAAGGCAAAGGGTTCTTTCAGGTGAGGCTGCCTAGCGGGGAGTTGGCCTATACGCGCGCCGGTTCGTTCCATGTGGACCGTGACGGAAACTTCGTGACTCCCAATGGCGATCCTCTCGAGCCGAACATCACCATCCCGCGAGAGGCGCTCGATATCACAATCGCCTCCGACGGCACGGTCAGCTATACGCAGGTCGGGCAGACCGAGGCACAGCAGGGCGGCATTATTCAGTTGGCGGGTTTTCAGAATCCGGCCGGGCTGATGGCGTTGGGCAAGAATCTCTTCCAGCCCACCCAGGCGTCGGGTGACCCGGCGGTGGGTCTGCCGGGTGGTCAAGACGGGCTGGGAAGCTTACAGCAGGGGTTTCTTGAGAATTCCAATGTGAGCGTCGTCGAAGAATTCATCGCCATGATCATGAGCCAGCGGGCGTATGAAGCTAACGCTCGGGTTGTCCGTACCGCGGATGAGATGTACCAGGAAGCCAACTCGCTGAGCCGATAAAGAGGAACGCGTAGTGACTAAGGTGATTTCCATCGTTGCGGTGGCCCTAGCAGTTGCAGTAGTTGCGGCCCCCGCGGCATCCGAAAGCGTGCGTTTGGCTTTGGACCAAGACCGCCTCACGGCGGGTGATCTGGCCTCGCTTCTGCCCGCCTGGGGCAAAGTGGAACCGGAGGAAATGATCGCCTATGCTCCGCTGCCCGGGGTCGAACGGCGCGTGGGCCCAAGCCGGTTGATCGGTTGGGGCCGCCGTTTCGGGGTGAACCTCGATAGGGATGAGCTACCCGACGTCCTGTTGATTACTCGTCGGATGAGGACGTTCGAGCCCGCCGAAATCGAGCAGCGGCTACGAGAGGTGGTCGCGGAGCATTACAGAGTCACGCCGGAAGCTGTCGATGCAAGGCTGGCCGGATTCGAGGAACTGAGCGTTCCGACCGGTGAGCTTACGTTCCGGATCGCGGGTTCCCTTCCGCGGCTAAATCAACCTACCTCGGTGGCGTTGCGCTGGCGGGAGGAGGGCGGTCGTGGCGGAACGGTATGGGTGCGGGCGACGATTTCGGTCGTCGGGCGCTACGCGGTTGCGAAGGAAGCGCTGGAAGCCAAGGTTCCGCTCAGGCCCGAGGATCTTGAGTTCCGCGAGGGACCCCTTCCAGGGGATCCTAGTAAATTTCTCATTTCATACGAAGAACTTAGCGGGATGTCTCTGAAGTATCCATTGAGCCGGGGCAAAGCCTTGACGACGGATCTCCTAGTCAAGAATCAGGCCGTCCGACGGGGAGATTTTCTCGAACTGCGGCTTCGCTCGGGCCTGATTATGTTGCGGGTGCCGGGCCGCGCCGAAGAAGGTGCCGCTGTAGGGGAGATCATAAGGTGCCGCAACTTGGAATCGGGGAACCGCGTGATGGCCCGTGTGCTTGATTCGAAGCACGCTGAGGTGGAGTGGGCGCGATGAGGGTGCGCGACCGCCGGATGGGGGGCACACCGGTCTTGGCTCTTTGCGGGCTGACGGTCGGCATTTGCTTTTCGCAGTCGAGCGAACAGACCTTGCAACGGCACATCGAAGAGTCGCTCAATGCGAGGGGCGGGGGACGTTCGTCAAAAGGCTCGCTTTTCAACAGCCGGTCCTACCTAACGGAGTTGGGTCGAGACCCGAAAGCGGCGGTAGCCGGAGACTTGATCACGATTCGGGTTGTGGAGCAGGCCAGCGCGTTGACGAGCGGTTCGACTTCCTCGTCACGCACATCCAATGCGTCGAACTCGGTCTCGTCGCTCTTCGGAGCGCTGAATCCGGCCGGTGCGCTGGCGAACTTGGCGCAACATTCGGGCGAATCGACGCTGGACGGACAGGGCAGCACGAGTCGTCGAACGAGCGTTACGGCGACCATCACCGCCCAGGTGACGCATGTGATGCCGAGCGGAAATCTGGTGATCGAAGGCATCAAGGAAGTGATCGTCAACTCCGAGAAGCAAACCGTTTGGATGCGGGGAATGGTTCGGCCGGTCGACCTCGCCGCCGACAACAGCGTGCGTTCGGATCGTGTCGCGATGATGGAGCTCCGCATCAACGGCAAGGGCATCGTCAATGACGCGATTCGCAGACCGAATTTGCATCGTCAATGACGCGATTCGCAGACCGAATTTGTTGATGCGAGTACTGAAGAAGATATTGCCGTTTTAGGGGTCGTGACGCCGGGTTACGTGACGCCGGGTTACGTGTCTGCTTGGCGGATCAAGCGCACGAATAGCGGAATCATGGTGCAATTGCGACGACTCTAAGCGCGCCTCTTGTCACTCATGGAAGTACGACCTCGAGACACCTACCCCGGCGACACGTAAGTCGGCGACACGGACTTCTGCGGCGCGAAATCCATGACTTTGAGAACAGCTAAGATCCTTTCGCTCCTTCTGCTCGTCTGCTTGCTGCCCGCTCGTGGTGCTCGGCTGAAGGATCTTGTTTCCATTGAGGGCGTGCGGGACAACATGTTGATCGGATACGGGCTGGTTGTCGGTCTTAACGGAACAGGCGACCGGCAACAGACGGTCTTTTCGGCCCAAAGCTTGTCCAACCTGTTGCAGAAGATGGGGGTCAACGTCGCTCCAACCGCATTGCGGGTGAACAACGTTGCCGCCGTAATGGTGACGGCCAATCTGCCGCCGTTTGCCACCCCTGGAACGAAGATCGACTTAACTGTTTCTTCTATTGGCGACGCCGCGACGCTACAGGGCGGTACGTTGCTGATGACATCAATGAAGGCTGCGAACGGAGAGGTTTATGCGGTCGGCCAGGGTCCGGTATCGATCGGCGGTTTCAGCGTGGGGCAAGGCGGGACCGGGGTCCAGGTGAATCACCCAACGGTGGGGCGGATTCCGTTGGGAGGAAGCGTTGAGAAGCCCGCACCCACTGTGGAGCCTAATCCCGCGGGGTTTCGGCTGCAACTGCGACGGCCCGACTTTGTGACCGCGTCGCGCTTGACAGAAGCGTTAAACGGAAAGTTCGCCGGCACCGCGAAGGCCGAAAACTCGGCCACGGTCATGGTCACTATGCCGGACGACTATCGAGCGCGCCCGGTGGAATTTATCGCGGCGATCGACGGGCTGGACGTGCCTACCGACAGGGTGGCGGCGGTTATTCTTAACGAGCGCACCGGGACCGTCGTAATCGGCAGCGCGGTAAGTATCGCGCCAGTGGCTGTGTTACATGGAAACTTGACGGTTCAAGTGGTGACCCATTTCGCGGTTTCGCAGCCTGGGCCGCTGTCGGGGGGCCGAACCGCGATCACTCCTCAAGTGGGTGTCGAAGTTATCGAAGAGCAGGCTCGGGAGGTGGTGTTGAAGCACGGGGCCAGCGTGGAAGATCTTGTAAAGGCCCTGATGTCAATCGGCTCGACGCCGCGCGACATCATCGCCATCATGCAGAGCATTGCCGCTGCCGGTGCGCTGGCCGCCCGGTTGGAGGTGATTTGATTCTTAAGGTGAACCGTTAATAAACCGTGAGCCGCATTGGCGCATGCGCGCAGCGATCCGTAGCGCGATTCTTGGCGGGATCGTACGCAAGTCTCCATCGAACGCCCAGACATTCATATGCATCTGCAGAACTTCCCGATTTCGTTTCCGGTCGCCGCGTCCGATCCATCCCTAGTCCGGAGCCGAGAACGTCTCGAAGCCGCGGCGAAAGAATTCGAGGCGATGCTCATCCAGCAATTGCTAAAGACGGCTCGTCAAGCCGGAAGCCCCTACGAAAGCGAAGACGCCATGACCGGAGGCGAAGGATACCTCGAAATCGCCGAGCAGCAGTTAGCCCGCGTCCTCGCTGAGAAGGGGACTTTCGGTTTTGCCCGCCTGCTTGTGAAGAACGTTTCGGGCGAAACGCTCGCCGCAAAACCGCGAACCGTTAACCGTGAGCCGACATGGTAACCGCCTCGGCCTCTCGTGTCGTCAGGCCCCCCAAAGACATAACCCGACTCCCGGCGACATCGCAATCCATTAGCGCCCCCCCCCGCCTAATCGGCTCACGGTTAGCGGTTCACGGCTAACGCCCCACCGCTCACGTACGGCGGGGTAAAATGTTTCCAATTCAGTGCCCGCCTCCTCAACCAAGGCCACGGCCGTTGTTGCCGAGAAGCCATCTGTTGCTCGTGACCTTGCCGACGTCCTCGGGGCGAACAAGCGCGGCGAGGGATACCGCCACGGCAACGGATACATAGTTACATGGGCGGTCGGGCACTTGGTAGCGCTCGCCGAGCCGCACGAGATCAACCCTGACTGGCGTGTCTGGCGACGCGAGGCACTGCCGTTGTTGCCCCACGAGTGGCCGCTGGTCGTTTACGAACAAAGCCGCGACCAGTTCGAGGTCGTGCGTCGAATTCTTACCAGTCCCAAGGTCGGGCGTGTCATCTCGGCCACCGACGCCGGCCGCGAAGGGGAACTGATCTTTCGCTACATCTACGAGGCTGCCGGTTCGGACAAAGATGTCGACCGGTTGTGGATTTCATCGCTTACCCCCGAGGCGATTCGGGAGGGCATGCGATCGTTGCAGTCTTCGGATTCCTACGACCGCCTGGCCGACGCGGCCCGAGCCCGCAGCCGCGCGGACTGGTTGGTGGGCATGAATCTCTCACGAGCTTATACGCTCGATTGCAATCTGAATCTCTCGGTCGGGCGAGTACAGACGCCAACTTTGGCGATGCTGGTGGAACGTGAACTGGCGATTCGCAACTTCGTACCGGAAGACTACTTGGAAGTCGTTGCGACCTTCGACGCGGTCGAAGATGCTTCCGGGCCGGAGGCGGGAGAGAAGGCGCGTTCCTCGGAGAAACGTGCTTACCGGGGAACGTATTTTCAAGAGGTCGGCAGCAAAGAAGAGCCGTCCAACGGTACCGGCGAGTCTTCCCCGCAAGGCGAGGACACGGACAAGCGAAACACACGCCTACCCGCCGACGGAAAGCTCGCCCGCGAGGTTGTCGAACGCGCGCAGCGAGGGGAAGCCCGCATTGAATCGGTTGAGCGCCGGACGAAGCGCATTGCGCCGCCGCGGTTCTACGACCTGACCGAGTTGCAGCGCCACGCCAACCGTCTATACGGTTTCAGCGCCAAGCACACGCTCGAGTTGGCACAGGCGCTTTATGAAAAGCACAAGCTGCTGACCTACCCGCGGACAGACAGCCGACATTTGTCCAAGGACGTTGCCGCGACGCTTGACAAAGTTGCGGCGGCCGTTGCCGAATCCTATCAGGAAGATTTGGCGCCGGGGACAGGCATCAGAGCGCTCAACCGGCGCTTCGTGGATGATGCCAAGGTCAGCGACCATCACGCGATTATTCCGACGACGGTTCGGTCCGCGCTTTCCACCGGCAGCGATGAGGCCAAGATCTACGACCTGGTGTGTCGACGTCTATTGAGCGCCTGGCACAACGATCACGTGCTGGCGGTGACTAACGTAATTACCTCCATTGCGTCGCCGGGGAAAGCATCCGGCGATCCCATTGTCGATCGCTATTTCAGTTCCGGCACCTCGGTCGAGCAAGTTGGCTGGAAAGTGCTGGATCCGCCTTTTCCCAGAGCCGCCGGGACGTCGAGACCGCGAGGACAAGGGAACGAAGACGAAGAGGCGGCGCGTGGCGCGTTGGCGGAGAGGCAGCAGCAACTTCCCGCGGGTCTCTCGGAAGGACAGGCTCAACGGGTTACCGATGTTGAGGCAGTCGCCAAGAATACCCGCCCGCCGCGGCGCTTCACGGAGGCTACTCTGTTGACGGCCATGGAATCCGCCGGGAAGACGTTGGAAGAGAAAGAGCTTTCCGACGCTATGAGAGACCGCGGGTTGGGTACACCCGCTACGCGTGCAGCGATTATCGAAACGCTATTGCGCCGGGAGTATATCCAGCGAACGGGTAAATCGCTCGAAGCGTTGGAAAAGGGAATTGAGCTGATCGGCGCGGTTCACCCGGCCGTGAAGAGCCCGGCGATGACGGGGGAGTGGGAATCCGAGCTCCGCAAGATGGAGCGTGGCGAAGCGGGGTTCGACGATTTCATGCGGCGTATCGAGGAATACGTCCGAGAGGTCGTTGGTGGTCCGCGCGCCGAACCGTTCGAGAGCGCCTCCGCCGGGGCGATGCGCCAGGCGCAGACCGCGGCGGCGACTCAACCCGGCGTCGGCACGGCGGTTGCCGAAAAGGCCACGACGGAAAAGAGCGCGATGCCCTCAACACCCGGGCAGCGCAACGGCGGCACCGCGCACCCCTCCGAGGCGGCAAGCCGGCAGCCTCGCAATGGAAAGCGAACCGGCAGCCTGCTTGACCTGCTGCAGTCGGCCTTCGGCTTCGAATCGTTCCGCAAGCATCAGCACGAGGTGTGCGAGGCAGTGCGTGACGGGAACGACGTCCTGCTGGTGATGCCGACCGGGGCGGGGAAGTCGCTGTGCTATCAGCTGCCGGGATATGCGCGAGAGGGCGTAACGCTTGTCGTCAGCCCTCTGATTGCGCTAATGGAAGATCAGGTCTCGAAGCTCCAACAGATGGGTTTTCGGGCTGAGCGGATTCACTCGGGACGGGACCGAGAGGAGAGCCGCACGGTTTGTTTCCGTTACTTGGGCGGCGATTTGGATTTTCTTTTCATTGCGCCCGAGCGATTGGCGGTGCCGGGCTTTCCCGAGATGCTGGCGAAGCGAACCCCGGCGCTGGTTGCCATCGACGAGGCCCATTGCATTTCGCAATGGGGACACGATTTTCGTCCCGAATATCGGCGTTTGGGCGAACGGTTGCCGATGCTGCGTCCCGCGCCCGTGATCGCCATGACGGCGACGGCGACGCCGCTGGCACAAGACGACATCGCGGAGCAGTTGGGGCTGGAGAAGGGTCTGAGGTCCATTCACGGATTCAGGCGCGAGAACATTGCTGTCGAGGTGGTCGAGCTGACGCCGAGCCAGCGGCCCCCGGCGGTTGCGAAGTTGCTAGCGGACGCTGAGCGACGGCCGGCGATCATCTATGCACCGACTCGGAAGTCGGCCGAGGAGTTGGCGATCGAGTTGTCGTCGTTGTTTCCGTCCGCGGCCTACCACGCCGGAATGCTGCCACAGGACCGCGATCGAGTGCAATCGGCGTTTCTGCGCGGCGAATGCGAAGTGATCGTCGCGACGATCGCTTTCGGGATGGGAATTGACAAGCCGGATATCCGTACGGTCGCGCATACCGGTCTGCCCGGCAGTATTGAGGCCTACTATCAGGAAATCGGCCGTGCCGGGCGCGACGGCAAGCCCTCGCGGGCCGTGCTGATGTATTCCTGGGCGGACCGCAAGACGCACGAATTCTTTCATGAACGCGATTATCCACCAACCGGGGAGCTCGAGGCAATTTACAAACAACTTCGCGATGATCCGGAGCCGCGACGCAATCTGGAAAGACGCCTGAAGATGGATCCCCTCATTTTCGAGAAGGCAATCGAAAAGCTGTGGATTCAGGGCGGTGCGTTGATTGACCCCGAGGAGAACATCCAACGGGGAAAAGAAAGCTGGAAGCCGGGGTATCAGCGGCAATCCGATCACAAGCTGCGACAGCTTGACTTGATCGTTCGTTTTGCGGAGGCGCACGAGTGCCGAATGCTGGAGCTGGTGCGTCACTTCGGCGATCTAGAGGATTCGCAGAAGCCGTGCGGCATCTGCGACATCTGTGCTCCTGATGCCTGTACCGTGCAGCGCTACCGACCGCTCAAGGCAGAGGAAAGAGATGCCCTCAACGACATGGTTCAAACGCTCAGGACGCGCAATGGGCTGTCTGTCGGACGGCTCCACGAACAGGCGCTCTCGGCGGCGCTGCTCGAACGAAGGTTGTTCGAAAAATTGCTTGCCGGGGCGGCACGGGCGGGCCTTGTCAAGACGGTCGTCGACGCATTCGAGAAGGACGGACGTAGGATCGAGTACCGGCGCGTTTTTCTGACCGAGGAAGGTAGGAGCGTCGACGGATCCGCGGCGGATTTCGTCAGTTTGGCCGCCGAGGCTCCCCGCGTGCAGCGTAAGAGGAAGAAGAAGCCGGCGAAGCCGAAGGTCGCCGCGAGAGGCAAGCGTCGCAGTAGGGCCGCGGCCGCGCCAACATCCGACACGATGGCGGAAGCGCGAGCTGACGTTGATCTCATTGAGCGCCTCCGGGAGTGGCGTCTGCGGCAGGCACGGGCACAGCGTACTCCGGCTTTTCGCGTTTTCCCCGACCGGACGCTGAACGCGATTGGGCGCTACCGCCCCGCGAATGAGGCTGAGCTGCTGCAGGTGCCTGGTATTGGCCCACGGTTGACGCAGAAGTTTGGGAAAACCATTCTCGCGATTGTCGCGGGGAGGAAATAAGGTCAGTCCGGGAAGGCGGCGGTGGCGCGCGTTCTTCCCACTGAGGTAGAATCGACGAGTTCTCGGGAGGGACCGCTATGTATCGATTGATTCTCGTATTGACTCTTTCCGCGCTTGCACTTGGAGCGGAAACGAAAAAGATTCTCGTCATGAACCAGTCGGAGGAAGTGATTGCCGATTGGGCGAAGGGTGCGCCGAAGGCCGAGCTCGTGCCGGTAACGTCGGATACGGTGATGGATCACATCGCCGACGCTCACGGGTTCATCGGCAATATCAAACCTGAACATGTTCGCGCCGGTAAGAAGCTGGAATGGACGCAAACGCTCAGTGCCGGAGTTGAGAAGGTGCTGCACCTCTCGGGCGGCAACGATTTACGGGACAGCAAGATCGTCCTCACGAACAATCAAATCGTCCAAGGGCCGGAGATCGCCGACCACGCGATGGCGATGTTGCTCGCATTCACCCGTGACCTGCCGAATTTTATCGCTGACCGCCAGCGCGGCGAATGGAAACGAAACACGGACAGGCTGCTCGAGTTGCGCGGTAAGACGGCGATTCTCATCGGTGTAGGCGGCATCGGCATGCAGATCGCGCAGCGCGCGTGGGCTTTCGGCATGAAGGTTATCGGGGTCGACCCTGAAGATGTTCCTTTCTCTCCGTTTCTAGCAGACGTTGTCAAGCCGGACAGGTTGGATGAGGTCATCCCACAAGGGGACGTTATTTTCATGGCCGCGCCGCACACGCCAAAGAGTCACAAGATGATCGGCCCGAGCCAATTCGATTTGATGAAGAAGGGCGCGTTTTTTATCGCCGTCAGCCGGGGCGGTACGTATGACCTGGATTCGCTTGTGAAAGCCTTGGACAGCCAAAGGCTTACGGCAGCCGGAGTCGACGTGACGGACCCGGAACCGTTGCCGGCAGGCCACGCGCTCTGGCAGTTTGACAACGTGATCGTCACTCCGCACATCGCCGGGCGGTCGGATCAGGACAGGGGCCGGATGTTGGGGATCGCGCGAGACAACATCAGGCGGTTCTCTGAAGGTCTGCCGCTGCTCAACGTGGTGGACAAGCAAAAGGGGTGGTGAGCATCGGCGAGGGGCTCATCACGGGCCAATGCTTCGGATTGTCGGGGGCCGGCCGCGGCCTCTCGGTACAATGAGTCTTGCTCAGTCGAGCCCTCGACTGTTTCGCTTCCCCGCGATGCACAAGCCGCGAACTTTCTACGTCCGCAATTTTGGTTGCCGCGCGACGCAGGCCGACGGAGCCGGACTTGAGGCCGAGTTGGAGGGCCGTGGTCTCGAACCGGGCGGCACCGCAACAACATCCGACGTAGTTGTCGTCAACACGTGTACGGTCACCCATCAGGCCGACCAAGACGCGCGCCAAACCATTCGGCGCGTTCACCGCGAGAACCCCGCGGCGGCAATTTTGGTGACAGGTTGTTATGCCCAGCGGCGGCCCGATGAATTGGCGGCGCTCGACGGAGTCAAGTGGGTAGTTGGTAATTCCCATAAGAGCGTGATCGGAGAAGTTGTTGCTCCCCAACTTGTCAGCATCGGTGCGGGGGCAGGTACGCAAGGGCCCGCCTACCACGGCGAGATTCAAGACGGCGGTGTACTGGTGGGCGATTCCTTCGAAGAGGTGTCGAGGCTTTCGGCTCAGATCGTTGCTGCCGGGCGCGACCGCAGCCGCCCGAATCTAAAGATTCAGGACGGATGCAACAACCGCTGTGGCTTCTGCATTATTCCCTCCGTTCGGGGAAGCAGCCGCAGCGCTCCGGCGGAAAGCGTGGTTTCGAGCATTCGGCGGCTGGCTCGACGCTACCCGGAGGTGGTTCTGACCGGTATCAATTTGGGGCGCTGGGGACGCGATCTCGACGGCCGGCCGCGCCTGGCGGGGTTGCTGCGGCGCATTTTGGAAGAAACCGAAATCTGCAAGTTGAGGCTCAGCTCGGTTGAGCCGATGGACTGGACGAATGACTTGCTGGAGCTCGCGGCCTCGTCGAACCGAATTGCGAATCACGTTCACATTCCGTTGCAGTCGGGTTCGGATTCTGTGCTGAAGGCGATGCACCGGCGGTATCGAGCGCGACACTACGCCGACCGCGTCCGGCGAGCACGACGATTGATGCCGGAGGCAGCCATCGGCGCGGACGTGATGGTCGGATTTCCCGCTGAGACCGACAAGGATTTCGAGTCTACCGAGCGGCTCGTTGCTGATCTCCCCTTCACCTACCTGCATGTCTTCACCTATTCAGCTCGCCCGGGAACGGAAGCTGATAGTATGCCGGGGCATGTGCCACCACCGATTAGGAAAGAGCGCAATCGCATTCTACGGGAGCTGGCTGCGGAGAAGAATCTGGCATTTCGGCGGTCTCTGATCGGAAGGCGCTTGGAAGCGGTCACCCTGAGCCGCGGCGACTCGAGCAAGGCCACCGCCGTGACCGACAACTACGTGACCGTTCAGCTCGACACTCCCCACCGAGTGGACCCTCGATTGACTGAAGTAGAAATCACGGCTGCCGACGCGGAATCGACGCAGGCGCGAGAGTGGGATGCCGCTGTCGGCCCCGCCGTGGTCCGCGCGGCATCCGCTTAGCGGGTTGATTGGGAGGCCGCGGAACGGGGCGCTGAGTATGCCGGTCGGACCGACCAGAGGCGCGAGGCTTCGAATCAACCCCCAACGTCCCTCGTGGGTCGAGTTGCGCCGCGCGGCGGCGGCGATCCGAGCGGGTGAGGTCATCGCGGCGCCTACCGACACCGTTTACGGGCTGGCCGCGAATCCGTTCCATGCCGCCGCGGTTGACCGCCTGTTCGAAATCAAGAGGCGTCCGAAGTCAAACCCGATATTGCTGTTGATTGACTCCCGCGAGCAGCTAGGGCTGGTTGCGGGGGATTTGCCGGAATCGTTCGGGCGCATAGCCGCTCACTTCTGGCCGGGGCCCTTGACGATCGTGGTACCGGCGGGCGCGGCGGCGCCGAGCGCTATCACCGCCGGCACGGGAACTGTGGCTGTTCGGCTACCCGCATCGCCGATTGCGCGGTCGCTGATTCGCGCGGCGCGATGTCCGCTCACGGGTACGAGCGCGAACGTTTCGGGGCGTCCGGCCGCGACTACAGCCCGGGAGGTGCAACTCCAGTTAGGAAAGCGTGTCTACTATATTGTGGATGGCGGGCGGTGTCGGGCGCGGCATCCGTCGACGATTCTGGATTTGACCGGTCCGCCCCGCATCGTTCGCACGGGTACCGTCTCGTGGGCGCAACTGGAGAAATACCTGTAGTAGAGACCCCACGCCGGGCGGCGCAGCGCAAGCGGATTGTCTTTGCAGCGGCGCTTGCGGCCGTGATGGTCGCTGCAACTGCGGGGTATTTCGGATTCGTTTTCTTTGAAGTTCGGCGCTACGCCCACACCGACGAAGCGCAACCCGCCGATGCCATCGTGGTCCTCGGGGCCGCGCAATACCGTGGGCGTCCCTCGCCGGTGCTCAAGGCCCGTCTCGACCACGCGCTCGAACTTTACCGCCGCGAGCTGGCGCCCCGTATCATCACCACCGGCGGCCACGGGCGCGGCGCGGAGTTTGCCGAGGGGGACGTCAGTCGGGAATACCTATCCGAGCAGGGAGTACCGGCCGAGTTCGTGACGGCCGAAACACAGGGCCAGTCGACCATGCACAGTGCCGCAGGCGTAGCCGAAATCATGGATCAAATGGAACTCAGATCCTGCATCGTTGTCAGCGACGGCTACCACATCCATCGGATTAAGCGAATGCTCGAAGAGCGGGGATTGCGGGTCTACGGTTCGCCGCGCACACCCGGCAACGACGATTTTTGGACGCGCACTAGATACTACGCTCGAGAGGCGGTGGGATACATTTTGTGGAGATTGGGATTACGGGTGTGATCGGTCGTGAACCGCGAGCCGTGAACCGACCGCTCGAGCGCAAACTGAAGGTCCCGCGTGGAGATGCCGCTTTCTAGAGTCCGCCGCCGACCGACGTGCCCGGCTGTTGTTTTGCTTTTACCCGCAATCCCGCGGGTAACTCCACCGATTCATGTTCGTGAATCGGCTGCCGTTCGTTGTTGTCTTCGGGGCTGAGGCGGCGGATGCGGGCAGTGATGGTCTGCGCGGACTCATCCGCTTTGAAGCGTCGGAAAAGGGTCTCTTCGCGATCGGCGCTTTCCGCGTCGCCTAAGCCGCGATAGCAAAGCATGCGCGTGTAGTACATCTGCAAGTCTTCCGGGTCGATGCGGGCTACGCGTTCAAGTACTTCGAGCGCGTCTGGATATTGGCGCTTACGGAAGAGAATCTGCGCAATTTCGTTAAGCACAACGCGGTCGCGAGGGTAGGTGCTCTCCGCGCGCCGTAGGGAGGCTAGGGCGCCGTCGTAGTCGCCTTCGGCACGCTGCACTTTGGCGTGGAAAAAGTGAATGCGTCCGAGGCTGTCGTCGATGCCAAGGGCGCGTTGGATGAACGGCTTGGCGGCTTCGGTTTGGCCTTCTTGAATCAGCGCGCGGGCGATATTGAGCCAGCCGTCGGCAAAGTCGGGGGCGGCCTCGGTAACGCGTTGAAAGGCGTGTTCGGCGCCTCTGAGATCACCCTGACGCAGGAGGCCGATACCGTAGTCGTTCCAGCGAGTGTGGTCTTCGCGCGTAACCTTGGGTCCCCAAACCGTTTCGTTGCGCCCCAAAGCGATTTCGGCTTCGGCTTTAGCGATCTCGACAATTGGAAGCACCGGAATGCGGTCCTTGATTTCCCCGGAAACATTGGCGGGGATGTTTTCGGAGAAGAAGGTAAAGCGGCGATCGTCGAAGTCCTTTCCGAAGGGGGCGTCGTCGTCGGGGTCGGGTTCGCCGGCGTAGGAGAATTGCGTGTAGTAGTAGGAGAACTTACGGTAATTGAGCTTTGCGATGAGGCGAATCGGCCCCTGCGCATCCCGGGGGATGGTCATCCGGAAGTGAGCCGTATCAGCCGCTCCGGGCGGAATCAACTGCGCGTATAGGAGGCTACGCGCTTGGAAGGCGTTGCGCTTGTTGATCGGATTGCCGTGCCCGTCGAGAAGGAAGGCGCGGTAAAAATGCGCGCCCGGCTCGACCGGTCCGCGACCGTCGTCCTCGACTCTGCCGCTCCAGTAGATGATGCGGTCGGTCGCATCGACGGCTTGTAATTCTACCCAAACGTCGAACGAGTCCACGGTGCCGCCGGGGAAGAAATGCCCAACCTTGCGAGTACGCACCACGACATCCACCTTGACGCTGTCACCGGGCGCGAGTACCGGCTTGGCGCGGTCGATCGGTGCGGCCATATCACCAACTTCCCGAAGGACAACCGATCGAGCGCCACTCTCGGCTTCCTCGCCTACCGCGAAGCCGGTGGAGAGCATCGGCGTTTCACCCGCCCGTCTCCGCATGGAAACGGCGGCGCCATCTTCAACGACCGGCGAAACCGCGAAAATGTCGACGCTAACGATGTCGTCTTGAAGAAAGTTCTTCACGACTTCAAGCTGCTCTTCGTCCCTATTTACATAGGGAACGGCGGTGTTCGCCGCCGGGAAACGATGTGAATGCACGTAGCCGTCTTTGTTGCCCGGGTAATTCGAGGGGACCAGCGGCATGTGGCAATCAGAGCAGTCAGCGGATTTTTCCGGATAGTAGAACGAACGCGCCCCGAAGCCGGAAACGCCGCTTGCCTGCCACGAATCGTACTCGTTAAAACCGCGGAACCAGCGGTAATTATTCACTGGCTGGTCGAGGTGTACTTTGTGGCACGACGAGCAGAACTCCGACTTATCGAGCCTCATGAAGGGCTTCATGAACGCATTGCGATGGGCGGCGGGAGCGGTATAGACGACGTAATCATGCACCGAGCGGATCAGCCAATTGTCGCTTGACATGACGTCATGCAGCGGCGGGTAAGTCATTGTGAAACCGCCGTTGCCCATGGTGTCGGGGACGTGGGTAATCGAATGGCAGGACATGCAGCCGAGCCCGGCATGGGCTTGCGGCGTGTCGATCTGGTCCTTGACCGGTTTTTCGAAGCGCCCGTTGAAGAACATGGCGTGGTCGTGACAGCCGGCGCACCACTTCGAAGCCTCCACCCCGGCGGTCTCCTGCATGTACTCAATGGACTTGCGGTAGAACTGGTTGTTGAACGACGAGAAGTGATGCATCGAACTGTTCCACTGCTCGTAGATGTCTACGTGGCAGGCGCCGCAAACTTTCGAGTCCATGAAAAAGCCCGACGGAATCAGGTCGCCAGTGTTGGTCACCGATGCGGAAGGGAAGAAGGGGCTGTGGCGACCGCCGCCCTCGTAATCCATGCTGATCGGCGCGGTGGTCGGGTTGATGATGCGGTCTTCGGCGCGCGGGAACCACTCGAGGCGCGTCCAACTGAAGAGTGGCAAAGCCAGTGCGCCGATCACGGCGACGGCCAGCCAACGAGCGAAACCTCGTCGGCTTTTCCAAGCCCAAACGATGACCATCAAGGCGCCCAGAAACCCAACGGCGCCGTGCGCGATGACGATGGATTGGTTGGGGCGCGTCGCACCGACGACGCAGAGCACCAAGCCGAGGACGGCAGCCGTCGATACGCTGGCGAGCGCGAGTCGTCCATTCTTGCGCAGGGCGGCTAAAGCGTCTTCCCTGACGAACCAGATGGCGGCGGTAAGAGCTATCCCAAGGCCGATGTGCAGCAGGACGTTGGTAAGGTAGGCGACGCTGGCTTCGGGGAAGGCCCAAATCCAGCCTGAGTTTAGAATCAGAACGAGAAAGCCGACGGCAATTGCTCGAGACTTGCTCACCGTTCCAGAAGCGGCCGAATCAACCTTAGCGCAGGCCGCACATTATATTCTCTCAGATAAGCGCGATGGCGCTTGCCGGCAGGGTAGTTTTCTCCACGCCCGTAAGGATAGCCCGACATCGCATGAAACGGCAAAGGCTCCACGCTGCCTCCGAAAGCTGTGTTCGCTTCGTTTTCCTTGGCCCAGCCATCCACCATCAACAAGAAATCCCGTCGCCAACCCCGAGGCAGCGGGGGCAGCCCATCTACTAGGAACCGCAAGTCGATCTGATCTCCCGCACCGAGAATCGCGAAACGATCGTCGATTGTGGTCAGCAGCTCGCGCACGTCGCCGTAGCGCGTGTAGTTGCCGGGCGTGGGATTCCACAGCGTAGTCGGACTTACCGAAGCGTAGAGGTAGCTTTCCGGTTGAAGGCGCTGGGGGTGGACTACAACCTGAGAAAAGCCCCGGAAATCCATTGCTGCATGTTCGGGAAGCAATTCCGTTAGACGGGTGGAGTTCGTCGCGGTGTCCGACGCCTGCTTGGGCGCGACGAAGGCCTCGTCCCAGTAAACGACCATGTTGGACGAAATTCGAACCTCGCGCGAGTCCGAGAGAAACTTTCTGGTCAAATCGACGGCGATCGTGCGCGGACCTCCCGCCGGAAGTCCCATATCCGAGTCGGCGATCACCCAGCCGCCCTCGCTGTCTTTGACCTCGAGCACGGGCATGTGGAGATTATTCCTTTTGCTCTGTGATCCGGCGACGATGCGGCTTGCGTCGGCCCAGTCGACCCAGCCGTGCAGGAACAAAACCAAACCGCCTTCCGCGCCCGCGAAGTCGAGGGTTAGCGAGTGGTGCTCGGCCAAATTGGCGAAATTGCGACGAAAGTCGTCCACGTAACGGCGGTCCGATTTTGTGACACGGTCGAGGACGTCGTGCCCATGTTCATCGACGGCGGTGACGGGGTAGGTTCGTTCGCTAACTTCGTAGAGCTCAAACTCGGGAAAGGGTGGCCCTTTGAACTTTTCGCTCGTGAAGACGTCGATTTTGGCGGGATGATCGACGGCAAGCAGCTTGATCTGGTCGAGGTAGGCGACCTCGCGCAGCTCTTCGGTGATGCGAATGTTGTAGAAGCCGTCACGTGGTTTGAGACGTTCACTGCGAATCCAAACATATTCGTCGTGGTCGACCGAGAAGAATTGCCCACCGCCGGCACCGGCTCCGAGCGGCGCCACGCCCAGCACCTCGCTGATGAACTCGAATTCCCGGCCGTTCCAGGTGTAGACCATCGGGCACGATCCCGATAAACGTGGTTTCTCCTCGAAGTTGTAAGCCTGATTGACTGCTTGCTCCGATTCGTTTTGGATCAGGCCGTTGGGCCAGGTAATACGGACCGTGTCGATCCCTTCGGCTCCGCCGAGGCCGACCGTCACCGGGTAGCCGTCGTAGACTTGCTTGCGGTAGATGCGCCCGGCTTTGACTTCGATACGCGCACCTTCCGTCAGGATATTGTTCTTGACACCGTGGAAGCCTAGGCTCACCCAGTTGTTGCCTGTAGGTGTTTCATTGGTCAGGTAGCGGAGCCTGCCTGCCGCGTCCAGCGTTGCGATGTCCGCTCGACCATCTGAATTGAAATCCGCGGAAACGGCGAATGCCACGTCGGGCGGGAGCCCGGTTGTCGAGGACGGTTCGAACTCAAAGCGACCTCGATTGCGTAGCACTCCTGTGGATGAGACGGCATCCACGAATCCCCGGTTTTCCAAGTCCGCCCATGCCAACGCGGCGGGCAACGTGGCGCCGGCGCGCAATCGGCCGTGCACGTTGCGGAGCAAGCGTGTTCCGGTCGGGCCTGTCATTGCTATGTCCAGGAAGCCGTCGTGATCGGCGTCAATCACCTCGAGCGCGAGCGGGCCTTTACCGGGTACGGTGCCGGGCACTGTTTCGGGACGGAACAAACCCAGCTTACGGTCTTCGTAGACGACCACCTTGCCGCTGTAAGCCACGACGATGTTGAAACTATTGTTCTCCCATAGCTCGAGCCAAGTAGCGCCGAGACCGACGCCTTCCGCAAACGGGAAAGAATCCGACACGTCGGCGAAGGTGCCGTCTCCGTTGTTGCGGAGCAAGACTTGATCGGGACCGACCGCCAGCAGGTCTAGATCGTAGTCGTGGTCGTAATCGACCCATAGGCAAGCATTGAAATCGCCCGCAGCGAGAGTTTGAGGTTCTCCGAAAGACGGGGGGGAACCGGCCTCGACGGTCAACAAGCTCGCACCCCCCGAGCCTGCCAGGCAAAGGTCCGAGCGGCCGTCGTTGTTCATGTCACCTGCCGCCGCATGCCGGACGCCCGGCACCGCAGTTGTGACAGGCTCGCTGCCGGGGACGTCGAGTAACAGGCCTCCGCTGGACCAGGCGACGACATTGGGAGGACTCTCGGCATCGCTGGGTAGTAGGAGCGCACCGCGTGGCGCGGTCCCCAACTCCGCAGTTTCACCCGTTACTTGAAATCGGATTTGTTCGGCTTCCCGCGCGGGCGGGGTCGAGACCGGCGGGTCATGCAATTCCGAATAGAAACTCCAATTGATGTCTTCGCCGACCGCTGCGCCTTCCGTCAATTCCTTGATCTCGCGGAAGCGAGCTAGGTGTGCGCGGGCTCGATCCCGATCGGTGCGGCGGAGCGTGTTGTAGAGCTGAAAGTGAGGCGCCGCCAAGTTAGGGCCAAGTTCGATGGTGTGCTCGAACGACGCTACCGCGCGGTCGAGATCGTCCTGTAGCTTGTAGAGCACGCCGAGATTGTAGTGCGTCTTCGGTTCGTCGGGGACCAGGCGTGCCATGTGCTCGAGCTCGCGCACGGCACGCTCTACCTCGTTGCGTTTCTTGAACTCGACCCCTAGGTTGAAGTAGGTATGAGGCAGCTTCGGGTCGAGTTCGCGGGCGCGCTCGATTTCAACGATGCCCTCATCGGCCTGCCCGGCGCGCAGCATCGAGAGACCGTAGTTGAGGCGGTCTTGTGCGGAGTCGGGGTTTAGTTCCGCGGCCTGACGCAGAACGTCTACGGCCTGAGTCTGCGTGCCGGGATTTTCATACATCGCCTTGCCGAGATTGCGCAGCTCTTGGAGCTTCCGGGCGGTGGCCGGGTCCATCTGAAAAGCGGAGGGCGGCACGCTGAACACAGCGATCACCCCGAGGGCAAGAATGCAGGCGACGGCAACTAGGTATCGGGTGTTCATGTCGATGGATTCTTATCGTAGCCGATCTCGGTGTTGATTCTCACAGCAGGAAGCGGACAAGCTACGCCCGCAGGATCTCCCCCAAGGGTTAGGCCTGCAAGCGTGGTTATGAGTAGTACGACGGCGGCCCTCTGCCCGTTGCGCCGATGCGATCCCACGGCTGAAAATGAGAGGTCGTCGTTTCGAGGATCATCGCTCATGCAACATCTTCGCAATTCATCATGCCGACGTTATTCGGTCTTCGTATGCCTGCTCGCCATCGTGTTCGCGCCTGAGGTGCGTGCGCAGCTGATTCCCGACTTCAACCAGTTTTTCTCGCAAGAGCAAGACGACATCACCGGCGGCGCCGAGCGCGGGAACAGTTTCGGCAGCAGCATTGGCGCCGGAGACTTCGACAACGACGGCTTTGCCGACATCGCCGTCGGACTTCCCGGAGAGGACGGCGGGTCGGTTATCGTCATTTACGGCTCGGTTGATTTGCTGACAAGCGTCGGGAACCAACGTTTTCGCCAGGGGCAGGACGGGCTTCCTGATAATTCGGAAAACGAAGACTTGTTCGGCTTCAAAGTCGTCGCGGGAGACTTCAACGGTGACGACTTTGACGATTTGGCAATCGGGGCGCCGGGAGAGAACACCGCTCGAGGAGCGGTTTTCGTGATCAATGGTTCGGCGATCGGTCTGAGCGGCAGCGGGTCAAGACGTTGGCGGCAGGGCAGTGACGACATCCGCGACGATGACGACCAGGGCGACGCTTTCGGCATCGCTATGGCCGCGGGCGACTTCGACGACGACGGCTTTGACGACTTGGCCATCGGCGTTCGGGGTGAAAACGGCAACGAGGGTGTGGTCAATGTGATTTACGGGTCCGGAGGCGGCCTAACGAGTAACGGCAATCAGCGCTGGCGACAAGGCAATGACCGCGACGGTCGGCTTGAAGGCGGCCGAGAAGACAACGACGCTTTCGGCAGCGACTTGGCCGCAGGCGACTTCAACGGCGACGGCTTTGACGACTTGGCCGTGGGCGTGCCTGGTGAAAATGCCGCGCGCGGTGCCGTGAACGTTATCTATGGTTCGAGCGGACGGCTCACGGCGGACGGCAACCAGCGCTGGTCGCAACAGCAGGATGACATCACCGGCGGCGCGGAACGCAACAACCGTTTCGGCAACGCCGTTGACGCAGCCGACTACAACGGCGACGGCTATGATGACCTCGCCGTGGGCATGCCGTTTGAAGACGGCGGTTCGGTGATTGTGATTTACGGCTCGAGCGAGCGGCTCGTGAGCGCCGGCAACCAACGATGGCGACAAGGCGAGGCCGGCATTCTCGATAGGGCCGAGTCTAATAACCGTTTCGGAGGGGAGCTTAATTCGGGCGATTTCAACGTCGACGGCTTCGCCGACTTGGCCATTGGCACGGCCGGAGAAGACGACTTCCAAGGCGTGGTCCATATCATCCACGGCTCGGAGGATGCCCTGACGAGCGAAGGCAACCAACTTTGGCGCCAAGACATCAGCCGGCCGGAGGACGGCGACAGCTACGGCTCGGCCCTCGCTGCCGCGGATTACAACGGCGACGGCGGCGACGACATCGCTATCGGCGTACCGGGTGAAAACGGCGGGAGAGGCGCGGTTAACGTCATCTACGCGGGCGTTCCGGTTGCGATGACGAACGGTGCGAGCTTTGTGCTGGAACCGGTCGCGCCGGAATCGATTGCGACGCTTTTCGGCATTAATCTTGCGTCCGGAACCCAGAACGCTCCGCCCGGAGCGGGGGTCCCGAATGTGCTGCTGGACACCAGCGTCGACGTCACCGACAGCTCAGGCGTCACGCGGCCGGCACCGCTGTTCTTCATCCAACCCACGCAGATCAATTTGCAGATTCCACCGGGAACGGCCGTGGGCCCGGCCGACGTTCGGGTCAACCGAGCCTCGGGTGTCCCCTTTTTTGGAACCGTCGAGATCGAAACAATGGGTCCGGGAATATTTTCTGCGAACGGCAGTGGGCAAGGGGTCGCCGCGGCGCGCTTTCTTCGCGTGCTGAACGACGGCAGCCGCGAAGAGGATTTCATTTTCGACACGAATACCAGACAGTCCATCCCAATTGATCTCGGCGACGGCGAGGAGAGGGTTTTTCTGTTGCTGTTCGGTACTGGAATTCGTGGCGTATTTGGCAACGAGATGATCACCGCTACGGTCGGAGGCCTGAAGGTAACAGTGCTCGGCGCAGCCATTCAACCCGAGTTCGTGGGCCTCGATCAAGTCAACATCGGCCCTCTCGACCCCGCGATTTTTCAAGGGCGTGGAGAGGTGGATTTGGTCCTAACGGTAACGGACACGACTACCGGCGAAGGCAAGACCACGAACACCGTCACCGTCAATTTGCAGTGATCGATGCGTCTGAAGTGAAAAGTCGAATCGCGGTCTATCCCGGCCCCCGGCGGCGCCGGTCGTCCTCGTAGAACTTTCCCCGGACATCAAGCGATCATCGCCTACACGCCGGCCCGTGCTTTTTTTCGATCGTTGGAGCGCTTTCCGCTTGCCGCAGTTCCCCTGGGGCCGTTATGATCGTGAACTTACCCTGCTGTCGAACGTAGAAAGAGCCATGACCGAAACTGAAACCTCTGTCCTCCTCGAAAGCAATCTCCCCGGCGTTGAACTCGTCGCTCGCGGCAAGGTCCGCGACGTCTATCAGGCGGGCGAGCACATTCTCTTCATCGCGTCGGACCGCATCTCGGCCTTCGACGTGGTACTGCCGAACGGCATTCCGCGCAAGGGAGAGGTGCTCACGAAGCTTTCGATCTTTTGGTTCGATTTCTTGAAGGACGTGGTTCCGACGCACTTCGTCACGGCGAATGTGATTGAATACCCGGCGGAGGTGCATGAGTTTCGCGACCAACTCGAAGGCCGCTCGATGCTGGTCAAGAAACTCGAGATGGTGCCCATCGAGTGCGTGGCCCGTGGGTACTTGGCGGGGTCAGGATGGAAGGAATATCAGGCACAGGGAACCGTTTGCGGTATCAAATTGCCGTCGGGGCTGCGCCAAAACGCACTGCTGCCTGAGCCGATTTTCACGCCGGCGACTAAAGCCGTAGAAGGTCACGACGAAAACATCAGCTTCGAGCAGGCCTGCGGAATTATCGGCACGGAGTTGGGTGAAAAGCTGCGCGATTTGACAGTAGATATCTTTTCGCGGGCACAGCAGCATGCGCTGGCTTGTGGATTGGTGCTGGCGGACACCAAGTTTGAATTCGGGCTTCTCGATGGAGAGATTGTTTTGGGTGACGAGGTCTTGACGCCGGACTCTTCGCGCTATTGGCCGCTCGAAACCTACCAACCTGGGCGGGAGCAGCCTTCGTACGACAAACAATACGTTCGTGATTATCTGGAATCGGTCAACTTCAACAAGCAGCCTCCCGGGCCGGAGCTGCCGCCTGAGGTTGTGGCCAATACTTCCGAGAAGTATCAGGAAGCCTACATCACGCTTACCGGCGAAGAGCTGTAGGTCCCTTTCCGGCTGCGCTTCCGCGGTGATCTGTTCTACAACACGCGGATCTTTGGTGAGGTGGGGGGAACTACGGTGCCGATCTTGACGGCCGGTACGTGGGCCTTCGACAGATCGGCGAGTAGCGCCCCGGAAGCTTCCGGGGCGGCGGAGATCAGCAGGCCTCCCGAGGTTTGCGGATCGTAGAGAAGGCCTTCAATTTCGGCGCTGACGTCCTCATCCACCTTGACCCCGCTGTCGGCGAAAGCGCGGTTATTTTTCTGTCCTCCCGGAAAGGTGCCTTGCTGTGCGTAGTCGAGAGCGCCGGGTAGCCAAGCGATCGTGCGGTGATCGATCCGCAGACCAACGTCGCTTGCTTCGGCCATTTCGCGGGCGTGTCCCAGCAAGCCGTAGCCGGTGATGTCGGTAGCCGCATGGACGTCATTACGGCTGACGGCGTCGCCCGCGGCGGCATTGAGGGCGGTCATCGACTCGATCATGGCCTCGACGTGTTCGTCGTTCGCGAGGCCGCGTTTGAGGGCGGTTGAGATCACGCCGGTGCCGAGCCGTTTCGTGAGAATCAAGTCGTCGCCAGGTCGGGCTCCGGCATTGGTTCGAACATGTTTCGGGTTGACCAGGCCCACCACGGCGTAGCCGAACTTGATCTCGTCGTCGGCGACGCTGTGTCCGCCGATGACGACGCAACCGGCTTCACGAATCTTGGCGAGACCGCCCGCCATGATTTGCTCCAGCACGTCCGGGTCGCCCTTAGAGGGATAGCACGCTACCGCCAGCGCGGTGATTGGCTTTCCACCCATGGCGTACACGTCGCTCAGTGCGTTGGCCGCGGCCACGGCGCCAAAGGTCGCCGGATCGTCGACGACGGGCGTGAAGAAATCGACGGTTTCGACCAGTGCCGTGGAGTCGTCGAGTAGATACACGCCGGCGTCGTCGGATTTGTCGAATCCGACAAGGACCTTTGGATTGTCTTGCCGCGGCAACCTGCCGAGGACCCGGTCGAGCAAGGCGGGATTCAGCTTGCTTGCTCAACCAGCGGTCTTCACACCGGCTGTCAGGCGGACTTTTTCGTCGGCCATAGACCTCGATTATGTCATAGGGGTTTGGAGAGCCCGCCGGGAAGAGCCTGCGGCCGGCTGCCTTGCGGACATCGCGGACTCAGGCACGCGGCCGCGGGTTTTCTTTGTTAAGCTCCCACCATGCGATGTTGGATTCTGCTACCGGGAATTCTCTTGCCGGCGCTGCTCGGCGTCGGCGCGGCGCAGGATCATAAGAAACACGATCGGCATAAACACGATCAGCCGATGCACCATCACGAGTGGTCGGTGGACGAGTGGCTCGAGCGCTTGGAATCGCCCTCGCGTGCGGCCTGGCAGAAGCCCGACGAGGTGGTAACGGCGCTTGGTCTAAGAACGGGAGATGCGGTGGCTGATATCGGGGCCGGGTCGGGCTATTTTTCGACGCGCTTTGCGCGAGCGGTGGGTGAAACGGGCAAGGTGTTCGCGGTTGACATCGATCACGGCTTGGTCCGGCATCTGCGCGAGCGGGCTTCCAAAGAGGAATTGGAAAACATGGAGGCCGTGTCCGCCGCGCCGGACGATCCCAGCTTAGCGCCGCGGTCGGTGGACCTCGTTTTCATTTGCAATGTCCTGCACCATGTTGAGAGTCGGGCGTCCTACTACAAGAAACTTGCAGCGGCTCTGCGGCCGGGTGGTCGTCTAGTGGTGGTCGATTTCTTCAAACGAGAATTGCCGGTCGGCCCGGGTGTTGAGATGAAGATTGCGCGGGAAGAAATGGTGCGGGAGTTGAGCGACTCGGGTTTTCAATTACGGCGGGAGTTTGACTTCTTGCCCTATCAGTATTTCCTCGTGCTGAGCACGTCGGGGTGGTAACGAGGCTCCAGTTTTCGTTGAAGAGGAGGGAACGTGTTGCGGAATCGTTTTTTGTCCGCTGCGGCCTGGCGTTATGCATGGGTGGTGTGCGTGCTCCTAGTTTGGGTGGGTTGCGGAAATGAGGGCGAACCGACCGAGTCCGAGTCAGCCGACCCGGTGTTTGTCGTCCCACGAGAGGCTATCCAACCGCCCAAGTTCCCCCTCGGCGGCCCCTTCAGCCCCGGCATCTTGGCGGGCGACACCCTCTATCTGGCGGGACAGGTCGGCCGCGACCCGAAGACGCGTGAAACACCCGAGCCGATTGAAGATGAGACTCGAGTCGCGATGGAAAACATCGGGCTAATCCTCGCCGCCGCCGAACTTGATTTCGGTCATCTCGTCAAATGCCATGTCCTTCTCGACGACATGGACAACTACAAGCCGATGAACGACACCTATGCAGGCTTTTTCCCACCCGATTACTATCCCGCGCGGACGACACTGGAGATTGCCGGGCTGGCCGGAGGTTTCCGGGTCGAGGTGAGTTGCATCGCCTTTCGCGATAAGTCACGCATCCGCGTCGTGCGTCCGCCGGAGGGATCGATTCCGGGAGCCATGGGGCCGTATTCGCCCGGGGTGATGGCTGGCGATGCGCTCTATCTTTCCGGCCAGGGCGGTCGCGACCCGGCGACCAACCAACTGCCCGACGGGGTCGAGGCGCAAGCAAAGCAGGCCCTGGCAAACATTGGACAAGTTATTGAAGCTGCAGGGCTTTCGAGCGATGACGTGGTGTATTCCAACGCCTACTATTTGGGCTGCGATAGCAGGCAAAGTGTCGACCAAGCTTTCGATTCAGCATTTCCGGAAGAGAATAATTTTCCGCGGTCGCGCGTCTGCCTGCCTCGATTGCCAGGAGGGATCGCGACCGAGATCACTCTGTTTGCGGAGCGCGAGGGTGCCGAGACCATCTATCTCGCGACTCGTTCGGCCCCGGAGGCGGGCGGCGATATCCCTTCCCAGATGAGTGCGACTCTCGGAAAGTTGGGCGACGATTTGCGCCAAGCGGGGATCGGTTTCGAGCACGTGGTCAACGCGAACGTGTACTTGCGGAATGTCACGGACTTTCAAGGGATGAACAGCGAGTTTCGAAAAGTGTTTCCCGTCAAGCCGCCGGCGCGAACGACGGTGGCGACGCTTCAGCCGGAGCAGGAACAGCCGGTTTTGGTCGAAGTCGCGTTGATCGCGGTGCGGTGAGCCCTTGGTTCTCACGACGGTAGCGACCTTCGGCCCGTGGGTCGGAAGCTTACAAGTGCAGTTCGCATCTCCCAAGCGCCTCGGCGAACGCCCGAAGTGACGGGAAGGTCCGCAGCGCGTCCGCGTCCGCTGAGCGAAATCTTTCGACAATCGTAGGCCATTCCGGCCGAGTGGTTATCAATACGGGGTGGGCGCCGATGGCGATGGCGGCTTCAAGGTCGGCTTCGGAATCTCCCACAACCATCGACTGAGCAAAGGCGATCTCAGGGAACTCCCGGCGGGCCTGATGAAAAAGGCCGCCCGCGGGTTTGCGGCATTTACAAGTGCCTTCATCATGTGGGCAGTAGTAGACTCCGTCGAGATGACCATTGTGCACCGCGATCTCGGCCCGCATTCTGTCATGAATTCCATTCAGGTCTCGCTCGCTCATCAATCCGCGGGCGATGTCGCGTTGGTTCGTCACAACGAGCAAGCGTGCATTCAGTTCGGCGAGGAGTTGAAGGCCCTCGAGAGCGCCCGGTAGGAGCTCGAACTCTTCCCATCGCGTGACGTAGGAATTCTCGTCCGGCGGCTTCCGATTGATGACGTCCATCGCGGTCGATAAAGATTGCAGTAAGAGTACGTTGTCCTGACATTCTTAACGTGAAAACTAAGAAAAGTTGCCGATGTTGACTCGCAATGAACGAACTTCGGTTACGACGCGTGGCGAATCGATCGCGACATGGCTAGCGGACCACTTCCCAGGCCAAGTGTTCGAGTTCCCGCGACAGTAGTTTTTCCCAAGCCAACCGGACTGCCGCCGGAGATCCGGGCGTGGAAACGATCACTGTCCCGCGATAGACGCCCGCGGTCGCGCGAGACATGATCGCCGACGGGCCGATTTCCTCATAGCTGAGCATCCGGAATATTTCGCCGAAACCGGGCAGCGTCTTTTCGAGTTTTCGATTCAGTGCGTCGTACGTCGTGTCGCGGCGGGATATGCCGGTACCTCCGTTAAAGAGAACCACTTGGGCATCGCCGGCGGCCAACTCATCCAAGACGGCTTCGAGTTGCGTCGGCTCATCGGCGAGGATGCGTGCCGAGTGGAGGAAGTGACCGGCTGCCGTGATTCGTTCGCAAAGGTAGTTCCCGCTCTTGTCGGTTTCACGGGTGCGCGTGTCGCTGACGGTGACAACCGCGACGCGTACAGGCCCATGGCGGGCGGCTTTCTCCTTGTGGTCTCTAGCTGTTGGGGAAGGCATACCGCAGTGAGTCACATTGTAGCGGGCGCTGCGCGGCACCGCGAAAGGAACCGGACCTTCGTTTTGTTAGCATGACGGCTATGCAGCTGATGCGCGCCGTGGCCGCCGGCGTTCACGAGATCCAGAAATTCCTTCCCCAGCTTTGGGGGATGGCGCGCGAGTTGTTTCATGAAATCATGGGCTTCATCTTCCTTGCCCTGACTTTGTTCTTCGTCTTCGGTGGGCAAGGACTGATTCGCAGCTACCAGGCGCTCGGCGACGATCCGGATGCCGGGGCGCGGTTGGCCCTCGTCAGTGTGTTCGTATTGATGTTCGGTGGATTCGGTGTCTCTTCCTTCCGGCGTGCACGCCGTATCGCCAAGAGTCGAAAGTAAAGGCGGACACCTTGAGTTCTACCGCCGACAAACCGACCGCAAGCGGGCGGCCCGAGACCCTCCAGGAAGGCGTGAACCCTCTTCCCGGCGAATTTCCATACACACGCGGCCTCCACCCGGGCATGTACCGCGACCGGCTGTGGACCATGCGCCAATATGCGGGCTTCGGTGACGCGGAAGAGTCAAACCGCCGCTACCGCTACCTACTCTCGCAAGGCATCACCGGACTCTCGGTCGCCTTCGATCTGCCGACCCAGATGGGCTACGACTCCGACCATTCGCTTGCCCAAGGCGAGGTCGGCAGGGCGGGCGTCCCGATCTGTTCGATTGACGATATGGAGCGGCTTTTCGAAGGGATTCCGTTCGCCGAACTCTCGACCTCCATGACGATCAATTCGACGGCAATGATCGTGCTGGCGACGTATATCCAAGCGGCTCGCCGGCAGGGCGTCGGCGTCGGCGAGCTGCGCGGGACGGTTCAGAACGACATTCTCAAGGAATACATAGCGCGCGGGACCTACATATATCCGCCCAAAGCATCGATGCGGATTGTCACGGATCTATTCCGCTGGGCGCGCGAACACGCGCCGCAATGGAACGTCATCTCGGTCAGCGGTTACCACATGCGCGAGGCGGGCGCTACAGCGGTTCAGGAACTTGCCTTCACATTAGGGAATGCCGTCGCTTACGTGGAGGCCGCCTTGGGGACGGGACTTCACATTGACGAGTTCGCTCCGCGGCTTTCGTTCTTTTTCAGCGCGGATACGAACTTTCTGGAAGAGATCGCGAAATTCCGCGCAGCCCGCCGACTCTACGCGCGGCTGATGAAGCATCGCTTCGGGGCGCGAGCGCCGCAGTCGATGCAAATGCGTTTTCACGTGCAGACGGCTGGATCAAGCTTGACGGCCCGGCAGCCTCAGGTGAATGTCGTCCGCACGACTCTGCAGGCCTTGTCGGCCGTGCTGGGGGGTGCGCAGTCGCTCCACACCAACTCGCTCGACGAGGCCCTGGCATTGCCTACCGAAGAGGCGGCGCGGCTGGCGCTGCGAACCCAGCAGGTTTTGGCGCACGAGAGCGGCGTCGCCAATACGGCTGACCCGCTGGGCGGGGCGTTTGAAATCGAGCGCCTGGCGGACGAGATCGAGCAGGAGGCGCGCGAATACGTTGACCGAATCGACGCCCTTGGGGGAATGATCACGGCCATCGAAAAGGGCTTTGTGCAGCGCGAAATCCAGCAATCGGCCTATGAGTTTCAGAAGCGGGTTGAGTCGGGTGAACGGGTGATTGTCGGTGTGAACCGCTATGAAGTGGGGGAGGACTCGACTCCGGGAATCTTGCGCGTGAACCCTGAGCACGAAAGAGTCCAGATCAATAGGCTGGAGCAGCTCAGAGCCTCTCGGGATGGAGAGCGAGCGCACGCGGCGTTGGGTCGCATCGAAGGCGCGGCGGCGTCTGCGGAAAACCTCATGCCCCATGTTCTCGATGCCATCGAAGCACGGGCGACTTTGGGCGAGATCGCCGACACATTGCGGACGGTGTTCGGTGACTATCAGGAACAGGTTGTTGTTTGAGGCCTGATCTGCCGGTCGCCTCGCCCCAGACGAATCTCACGCCGCCCCGGCGGCGTTCATCGGTCCCCATCGATCCGATAGAATCGTGAGTTGGCGGCACCGGGCGGGGCAAGTCCGGTCTCGTCTAATCGAGAAGCTTTTCCATGAAATCTCTGCAGCTGGTAGCTCCCCGAACCATCGAACCTCGCGACATGGTGGATCCGCCTGACCCCGGCCCGAATGAGGTCTTGGTGCGCGTTCGTGCCGTGGGGATCTGCGGTTCGGACATGCATTTTTACTCCGACGGTAACGTTGCGGGTTCAGATGCCGACTATCCGATGGTGCTGGGGCATGAGCCCGCCGGCGAGATCGTCGAAGTCGGTTCGGGTGTCGAAAGCCTCCGGTCGGGCATGCGTGTCGCCGTGGAGCCGACGATTAGTTGCGGTGTTTGTGAGGGCTGTCGCTCAGGTCACCACAATCTGTGTGATGCCTCGGTATTCATGGGAGGGCTACAGATACCGGGTTCGTTGCGGGAATATGCCGTCGTTCCCGCCCGCAATGTCGCACCTGTTTCGGACAAGATAAGTTTCACGGATGCCACGGTAGTGGAACCTTTGGCCGTGCTGCTCCATACGATGGAATTGGTCAAATTGCAGTTGGGAGAGGCGGTAGCGGTCATGGGTGCGGGTCCGATCGGCTTACTGGCGGTGGCGGTCACGAGGCTTTCCGGCGCGTCCTCGATCACGGTCGCCGACCGCGTCCCGGAACGCCTCGAGCTGGCAAAGCAATTCGGTGCTGACGCCGTTGTTGACTTCACAAAAGATTCGGTTCCGGACGCCGTCTTCGACATGACAGGTGGCAAAGGCGCCCATGTGGTCGTGGATGCCGCGGGCGAGCCGGAATCGGTCCGTAACTCCATTGCTTCCGCGCGCAACGGCGCGAGGGTGGCCGTGATCGGGATCCCTTCACAACAGGAGATCGGCGTTTCGTTCTGGGAAGCGATGGGCAAGGAACTCACCTTCTTCATCCAAAAACGCTCGAACAACAACGACCACGAAGCAATCGAGATGCTCGAACGCGGGTTGATCGATACTCGCGCCTTTGTGACGCACCGTTTTCCCTTTGAACAGGGCGACAAAGCGTTTCAAACGGTCGCCGAATACGCGGACGGGGTCGGGAAGGCCGCCATCGAGCTTTAGCGCGGTCCATCGTCGGCGACCATTAACAGTTTCCTTTCAGATGAGCCGTTTAACCCGGCAACGGCCGGCACGGAAATTCTCCTGCCTCCCGCGAACGCACCGATCGGCGCCGGAGGGGTTCAATTCAGGCCGCGATATATTAGAAGAGATGGTGTCTCGCTACGTCGTGGTGTGCCTATTGGCGACGGTCGCAGCCGCAATGCCGGCAGCTGCCGCCCTGCCCACTCCCGAATCGCACTTTGGTTTTCGCATGGGTGCGGACCGGAAGCTAGCCGAGTGGGACGACGTTGTCGCTTACTATCGGCTGGTCGCCGAATCTGATCCCCGGGTGCGCGTCGACGATCTGGGTACGACAACCGAGGGCCGCCCTTTTCTGCTCGTCACCGTCGCCGATCCGCGCACGCTGGCCAAGCTGGATCACTACAAGCAGATTCAGAGCCGCTTGGCCGACCCGCGCAAGACCTCCGCCGAACAGGCTGAGGCGTTGATCGCCGAAGGCAAAACCGTCGTTCTTATCACCTGCTCGATCCACTCCAGCGAGGTGGCGTCGACCCATACCGCGATTGAGTTCGTCTACAAACTGCTGACGGAAGACAGCGCCCGCCACCGTGCGGTCTTGCGCGACACGATCTTTTTGTTGATTCCTTCGCTTAACCCGGATGGTGTGGACAAGGTGGCCGCGTGGTACCGGCGATTTGTGGGTACCCGCTACGAAGGTGCGCCTTTGATCGAGCTCTACCACAAGTACACAGGTCACGATAACAACCGCGATTGGTATATGTTCACGCAGCAGGAGACTCGGCTGGTGGTGGCGAAAGTTCACAACGTCTGGCGGCCGCAGATCGTCTATGACGTTCACCAGATGGGCAGTCGCGGAGCGCGGATGTTCCTGCCTCCGTGGATGGACCCCATTGACCCGAACATCGACTCGCTTATCGTGCAGCAGATTAATCAACTGGGCAGCGCGGTGGCGGTGGATCTGACGGCCGCGGGCAAGAAGGGCGTTGTTGTCAACGGCATCTATGACTACTTCACACCCGCCCGCCACTATCAGAGCTATCACGGCGGGCTGCGATTACTTAGCGAGAGTGCGGGTGTTCGATTTGCCACACCGATCAAGGTCCCTTTCTCGTCACTCGAGATCCGCGGGCGCGGCTACAACCCCAAGAGTCGAAGTTGGAACTTTCTGGACCCGTGGCCCGGGGGCGAATGGAAGCTTCGCGATATCGTCGACTATCAGCTGATCGCCTTCGGGTCGTGTCTTTATCAAGCGGCGCTTCAGCGGGAAGATTTGCTGCGGAATTTCTATCGCATCCATAGCCGAGCTGTGGAGGGGGAGACTCCGTGGGGATTTGTCATTCCGCGTGAGCAGCACGATCCCAATGCGGCACGACGTCTGCTGGAGACGCTGGCCTTCGGTCAAGTCGAGATCGAGCAAGCTGCCGAAGAGTTTCGGTCCGACAACGAAGTGTTCGACCGCGGCGACTACATCATTCGCCTGGCTCAGCCGTACGGGGCCTTTGCAAAAACGCTGCTCGAGCCCCAGCAATACCCGGATTTGCGGGATTACCCCGGCGGTCCACCGCGGCGTCCTTACGACGTAACCGCGCATTCTCTGCCGCTGTTGCTGGGCGTGGATACAGTCGAATTGAAACAGCCCGCGGATGTCGAGCTCGTTGCGGCTGAAGAATTCGAGTGGGACGGTCATGTGGAGGAGGCCGAGGTCCTCGCGCTCCCTTCGACAGCAGACAACGCCTGGAGGGCTATTAACCGCCTGCTGGCCGCCGGGGCAGTCGTGGAGCGTGATCGAGCGACGGGAGAGTTTTTGATTCCGTTCGCCGGGGCGGCTGTAGAGATGATTCCGCGGTTGGCGGCTGAGCTGGATCTCAACTTTTCCGCGTCCGCTTCGGAAGCTCCAGGGCGAGGCCGTCGCCTACGCAGCCCACGTGTGGGCCTCTACCGTGGTCAGGTTCCCATGATGGACGAAGGTTGGACGCGTTGGGTGCTCGACCAGTACGAGTTTTCCTACGACAACATCGGCAACGAGCGTATCCAGGCGGGCAATCTTCGGGATGACTACGACGTAATCGTTCTGCCGGATGCCGAGCCCAGCGTTCTACACGCCGGCTATATCAAAGGCGCGCTGTACAACGGCGTTGAGGCGCCGCCGGATCACACCGGAGGTATTGAAGACGTCGGCGCTGCGGCGTTGCGACGGTTTGTTACGGGCGGTGGAACGATTCTGGCACTGAACCGCGCGTCGAGCTACACGATCGAACGGCTCGAGGCGCCGGTACGAAATATCTTGAGCGGACTGGGAAATCAGCAGTTCTATGCACCGGGGTCGTTGCTTCATGTGCAGGTTGATACATCGCATCCGTTGGCCTGGGGTATGAGGGCCGACGAGGCGGTGTGGTTTGAGTCCGGACCGGCTTTCGAAACCGGTGCACTTGCGAATGGCGACTCACCCCAAAGCGTGCTCACGTATCCCAGAAGGGGCGTCCTCGCTTCGGGTTGGTTATTGGGGGAGAAATACCTATCTAACCGTTCGGCGGTGCTCGATGTGCCGATGGGCGAGGGCCGCTTGGTGCTGTTCGGAATCCGCCCTCAATACCGCGGTCAATCCAACGCGACGTTCAAGATGCTGTTCAACGGCCTGTTCTATTTCGCGGAGTGATTTGCCGTGTACGGCTACCCTGGAGGGCCTTGAACTACTTCAACTACTTCACGGAAATCGAGGAGCATTTCCAGCGAGCACGCAATAGCGGGACTTTTCTGCTGTCGCCGCTCGATTGGGCGCTGATCGAGATTTGGAAAGATTCCGGTATCCCACTCGAGGCGGTTTGCAAGGGTATTGACCGCGCGTTCGAAAAATGGCACGTTCGCAAACGTCGAACGCGGGCGGTGAACTCTGTTGCGTACTGCAGCCAAGAGGTGTTGACGGCCGCGCGCGAGTTGGCGGAGCCGGATGCCGAGGTGTCTGAGAGAGTGGCGGCGCCGGCTTTCGACGCGGGAGAGCTGGCCGAGTATTTCCGGTCCAACGCCGAGTTGGTGCGTCGAGCCGGGGCAGCCGCCCCCAAGGAATTTGAGCAAGCCTGCGGCCAGACGGCGGTCGCTTTGGACGAGCTGGCATCGGCGGCCGGCGACGGGGTGATCGGCGACCTGGAAACGGTCGAACAGCGATTGACGGTTCTTGAAGAGCGCTTGCTTGCGGCCGCCGTGCGGCGTCTCAGCGAAGACCAAATGTTGACGGCCCGCCAGGAGCTTGATCGGTACCTTACGCCTTACCGCGGAAAGATGACCGCCGATCAATTGGTGCTTCTCGAGAAGCAGTTCTTACAACGCCAAGCGTTTGAAACGGCAGGGCTGCCGCGTTTGAGTTTGTTCTATTTGAAGTGAGTCGGGGGACACTTTGGTATCACAAGATGTGACGCCTTAGCGCCGCGGCAGATCGTTTCGCTACGGCAAGAACCCGTGGAGCCGACGCCGGAGTTCTTCTTCGTCGATGACGTTCACGCCGAGCTTCTCTGCTTTCGCCAGCTTTGACCCCGCGGCTTCGCCGGCAACAACGTAATCCGTCTTCTTGCTGACGGATGAGGTGACCGTTCCCCCGTGCTGCTCGATTAGCTGTTTCGCCCGGTCACGGCTCATCGTGGGAAGAGTTCCGGTGAGGACGAAGGTCAGGCCTGTTAGGTGATCGCCGGCCTTTTCCACGGCTTCCTGTTCGAACTGAAGGCCCGCCGCGCGAAGCTGCTCGACTAAGTCACGGTTCTTCGATTCGCTGAAGAAATCTCGGACTGCTTCGGCCACCCGCGGTCCCACGTCGTCGACTTGTTGCAGTTCCTCGACCGATGCAGCGGCCAAGGCGTCAAGGGAGGAGAAGCGGTAGGCAAGCACCTTTGCGGTGCGCTCACCCACGAAACGGATGCCGAGAGCGAAGATGACCCGGGGGAGGGGCACCGACCGCGATCGGTCGATGTTGTCGAGGACATTGGAGGCGGATTTCTTCGCCATGCGATCGAGGTTCTCCAGCGTTTCGACATCAAGTGCGTACAGATCGGCGACGCTGCTCACCAAGTTCCGCTCCACAAGTTGATCGACCAGGGCTTCCCCGACACCGTCAATGTTCATGGCACGACGCGAGCCGAAATGGAGAACCGATTCCTTGAGTCGGGCCGGGCAATTCGCGTTCACGCAACGGCGAATCGCCTCGTCTTCTTCGCGAACCAGTTTCGTGCCGCAAACGGGGCAGTCCGCCGGCATTTGGAAGGCTTGCCGGTCGCTGCCCTCCTTCACGACGCGCACCACCTTTGGGATGACGTCGCCGCTACGCTCGACGAGGACCGAATCCCCAATGTGCAGGCCCAAGCGCGCGATTTCGTCTTCGTTGTGCAGCGTCGCGCGGGAAACTGTCGCGCCGCCGACGAAGACGGGCTTCAATCGGGCCCGGGGCGTCACGGCACCTGTGCGCCCGACTTGCACGTCAACAGCTTCGACCACCGTCTCGGCTTGCTCGGCCGCGAACTTGCATGCAATCGCCCAGCGCGGTGCTTTTGCGGTTGCGCCGAGGGATAGTTGCTGCATGAGAGAATCTACTTTGATGACCAGCCCGTCGATTTCGTAGGGAAGGCTGTTGCGTTTCTGTTTCCATTGCTCGCTAAACGCTGAAACCTCGTCGATGCCGTGCAACCGCGCTCGATGGGGATTGACCTTGAAGCCCAAACCGGAGAGGGTCTCAAGCGTATCCCAGTGAGAATCCAGCGTCGACGTGTCCGCCGTGGGATGCATGTAGGCAAAGAAGTCAAGCCGCCGCGATGCTGTGATCTTGGGGTCGAGCACTCTAAGCGAACCGGCGGCGGCGCTGCGGGGGTTTGCGAAGGTGGGTTGCTCCTCGCGCAACCGCTCGGCGTTCAACCTCTCGAAGGCCCGACGATTCATCACGACTTCACCGCGCACCTCGAATCGGGCGGGTAGGCGGCCTCCGGCGTCGATGACTAACGGCAGCGAGCGAATCGTGCGTGCGTTCTCGGTGATGTCTTCGCCGGTAACCCCGTCGCCCCGGGTCAGCGCGCGCGTCATCTGTCCGTCTGAGAACTCGACGGACATCGAAATACCGTCGAGCTTGAGTTCACCCACGTAGTCGACTTCGTCCTGTTCGCTCAACTCCCGCACGCGGCGGTCGAAATCGCGCAAGTCGGCGTCGTCGAAAGCGTTGTCGAGGCTCATCATCGGTGAGGCGTGGTCCGCTTTGACGAACCCGTCCCGCGGGGCGCCTCCGACACGTTGAGTCGGCGAGTCGAATGTTACGAGCTCCGGATGGGCCTCTTCCAAGCGCTTAAGATCCGCAATCAGCCGATCGTATTCGGCGTCGGTTATCTCTGGACGGTCGAGAACGTAATAAAGCCGCTCGTGGCGGCGTACGGTTTCGCGCAGCGCTTCGATTTGCCGAGTGATGTCGCGGCTCAACTTCGCCATGGCCGTTCTATTATAGAAATTGGCTTCGAGAGAATACTCCCGCGCAGCGTTAGTCTACAATCCGGTTTCGGGCCGCCGATCGCTCCTTCGCGAAGCGAGGATCGAAGGTGCCCGAGCGACTCTGACGCGTTGGGTTCCCCATGTCGATCTTCTGGCCACTTCGGGGCCCGGGGACGCGTCGCGGCTGGCCCGCGAAGCTGTGGCCGCGGGCTGTGATCTGATAGCAGCTAGTGGAGGCGACGGCACGATCAATGAAGTGATCGGCGGTATAGCGGGATCCGACGCGACGCTGTTAGCGTTGCCCGCCGGCACCTCCAATGTTCTGGCAGGTTTGGCCGATCTGCCGACTCGGCCTGATCTCGCCGCGGCGTTGCTTCCTGAACTCGCGCCGTTCGAGGTCCCGCTCGGCCGTGTTCGCACCGAAGGTGACGGAGCGGCAGAGCGGCTATTCCTGTTGATGTGCGGAGTCGGCGTCGATGCCGGAATCATCTACCACTTGGACACCCGCCTAAAGGCCTATCTGGGCGAGGGGGCTTATTGGCTGGGGTCCCTCGATCAATTGCACCGCAAACTCGAGCCCTTCGGGATTCGCATTGACGGAAAGAGCCACGAAGCCACCTTCGCTTTGATCAGCAAGAGCCGATTCTACGGCGGCGGATTGATGATCACTCCCAATGCCGAGCTACTTGCCGAGGAGTTCGAGGTGGCGATTTTCCACGGGCGTTCGCCCCTGCGCTATGTCGCGTATCTGGCACAACTGGCGGCCCGGCGCCTCGACAGCTTCCCTGACGTCACCTTTTGTCGGTCCGAGCGAATCGAATTGTCGCCGTTGGATACATCGCCGGTGTACCTTGAGGTCGACGGTGAGCTGGCAGGGCGTGTTCCGGCGGTGGTGGAAATCGCCCCGCAGACGCTCAAGCTCCTGTTGCCGCGCGATTTTGCCGAAAAAGGTGCTTCTCACTCATCCGAGCGTTCCGTTGCGCAAATGGCGTTTTAGCGGTTCGCTTTCTCGGTTTTGTCGCTCCCCGCATGCCGTTGATACCTAGTTGCTCATCCCGCGGATGGATAATCTAACCCACACGCTCACAGGAGTATTGTTGGCGCGAGCGGGCCTTCGCCGCCTCACACCGCGGGCTACGTGGATTTCGATTGCGGCTGCGAATATCCCCGACATCGACATTGTTGTCGGACCATCGGGTATCAACTACCTGAATTACCACCGTCACCTGACGCACTCGTTGTTCGCGGTTCCTCTCATGGCGTTGCTCGCTCTTCTAATCGTGGAGGGAGTCACGAGAATCGCACGGCCGACGGCCCCGCCGCTTCCCTGGTTGCGAGCCTGGGCGGTGGCAACAATCGCCGCCCTGACGCATCCACTCTTGGATCTGACGAATGCCTACGGCGTGAGGATTTTTCTGCCTTTTACGAGTAGCTGGTTTGGTTGGGACATATTTTTCATCGTCGAGCCCTGGTTGTGGGTAGTGCTTCTATTGGCGGTGGCCGCGCCTTCAGCGGCGGGACTCGTCGATCGCGAGATAGGACTGAAGTCGGCGCGCGGCGCGAAAGCCGCTTGGGCGGGTCTCGTTGTATTGGTCTTGTTCGCCGGCTTGAAGGGGATTTTGCATAGCCGGGCGGTCGAAACTCTCGATGCACATATCTACGACGGGAGCGCGGCGCACCGTGTCGCAGCGTTCCCCACGGCGATGAATCCATGGTTGTGGAGCGGTTACATCGAGACGGAGGCCTACCACCAAGTCTCGGAACTTGACCTGCGAGAAAGCTTTGATCCGACGGTTGGGAAGAAGCACTTCAAGCCGGCACCGAGCGCGGCGCTCGAGGCGGTCGGCAAGCACGGGTTAGCGGGGGACTTTCTCCGGTTCGCGCGCTACAACGTCACGACGGTCTTCCCGACTCCCCAGGGTCAACGTATTGAGATGGCCGATGTGCGCTTCGGCCCGGCGGAGAGCTCGTTTTTTCGCTGCATTTTTGAAACCGATGAACTGAGCCGAGTAGTCAGGGCTGTCCTTGCACGCTCGGGCCCAGCTTCAGAGTGAGGTACGGCATGCAGCGGGCGAGAAGGGGGGGCGCTCCTGTTAGAATACGCCGGGAGCCGCGGCCATGAAACTTGGACTGGTTACCTACAACATCGGGCGTAAGTGGGACATCGAAACGATCATCGAGAAGCTCGAAGCCGCCAGTTTCGAAGCCGTCGAATTGCGCACTACCCACAAACACGGTGTCGAACCCTCGCTCTCGACCGCGGAACGTGCTCGTGTTCGAGAGCGCTTTCAGAAGAGCAAGGTTCGCTTGCTGAGTCTGGGGACGACGTGCGAGTTTCATTCCGCGGACGCCTCGGTTCGCCGCGACAACGTCGCGGAATGTCGGCGTTTCGTGGAGCTGGCGCACGACCTGGGTTGTTGGGGCGTTAAGGTGCGTCCGAACGGCTTCCCCGAAAGCGTACCCGAGCGCGTGACGTTGCAGCGCATTGCCGAGTCCCTGCGGGAATGCGGCCGAATCGGCGAAGGGTTCGGCGTGGAGATTTGGGTGGAGGTTCACGGTCAAGGAACGCGGCAACTTCCGCACATGTACACGATGATGGATCTCTGCCGCCACCCGTGGGTCGGCATTTGTTGGAATTCTAATCCCACGGACGTTGTCAAGGGTTCCATCAAGACCGGTTTGGACCTGCTGCGGCCGTTCATCAAGAACGTTCACATCACCGAGCTGGTAAGTGGCTATCCGTACCGCGAGTTATTCGGCCAACTCAAGGGCTCGGGGTACGATCGCTACACGCTTTGTGAGGTGGGCGAAGAGAGCACGGAGCCAGACCGATTTCTGCGGTACTACCAGGCACTGTGGGAAGAGCTGCAGACGTAGGGAGGCAGCGCGTCGGCCCGGCGTGGCGCACGCTTGCTGCGTGCCGTATCGGCAATCGTGGCGACATGTCGGCTCAAGGAATCCCGCAACCGTCAATGCAAGGTCCACTCGCCTGCTCTTGCTACAGTTTCCATTGGAAGTACCTGCCGGCAATAAACAATTTCATGGGCATTCTCGATCAATTCCGACTCGATGGAAGGACAGCCCTTGTAACCGGTTGCCGACGGGGCATCGGCAGGGCGATGGCCAAGGCGTTGGCCGAAGCCGGCGCCGATATTGTCGGTGTGAGCGCGTCTCTTGAGGAGACGGGAAGCGACGTCCAAAGAGACGTCGAAGAGGCCGCGAGTCATTTTCGCGGCTACCAGTGTGATTTTTCCGATCGCGAACAATTGACCGCTTTCATCGAAAAGGTCAAGAGGGATGTTCCGAAGATCGATATTCTCGTCAACAACGCGGGCACCGTCTTGCGTAAACCCGCCGCCGAGCACCCCGACGAATACTGGGACAAGGTCATCGAGGTCAACTTGAACGCGCAGTTCGTCTTGGCGCGCGAATTCGGAAAACTGATGGTCGAGCGCGGCCAGGGCAAGATCATTTTTACGGCCTCGTTGCTGACCTTCCAGGGAGGTATTACCGTCCCGGGATATGCTGCGTCAAAGGGCGGGATCGGCACGCTGACCATGGCCCTCTCGAACGAATGGGCTGCGAAGGGTGTCAACGTAAATGCGATCGCGCCCGGTTACATCCGCACCGACAACACGGCGCCTTTACAGAACGACCCGGAACGGAGCACCGCCATCTTGGGGCGCATCCCGGCCGGCCGGTGGGGCGAGCCGGAGGACTTGAAGGGCGTAACGGTGTTTCTGGCTTCGCCGGCGTCCGACTACGTCAACGGAGCCACACTGGTCGTCGACGGCGGCTGGATGGGGCGTTGAAGCGGTTTCTTCAGGTTGAACCATCGTCGCGGGCCGATGGCGGTGTCGAGTATAACTGCTGAGTCACTGCACGGCGGCGGCCGCTTCCCACAACCGGGACTTGTCGGAAGTGACAAGATGCCCGGAGATCTGGCAACGCCCGGGCAGCTTCACACGTATACGCCTTGAGCATGTCCCAACTCGCTTGCCTGTCCTTCCTGGCGGTATTCTGCCTTTCCTGCTCCCGTCCGCTTCCGAGGGCCCCGTCCTGGCACGGCACCTATGTAGGCGGCAGTCTTGTTGACGACTGCGACGCGGTAACGACCGACAGCGACAGCAACGTCTACCTTGCCTGCCATGTGGTCTCGGTCGATCTGCCTGGCGTGAGAGATGCGGTCCTGGATCCTGAAGATCCAATGAGCGCGTATGTCGTCAAGATTTCTGCGCAACTCGACACCGTCGAGTGGGGGGTGCTTCTTGCCGGCAGTCAGTATGACGGAGCGTTTGACATTGCGGTAGATGCACGCGGGCATGTGTTCGTCGCGGGCTTGACCGGCTCGGTCGACTTTCCAGTCACAGCCAACGCGTTGCAAAAGAGGTACGGTGGCGGCGAGGCCGACGCATTCTTTGCCGAAATCAACCCGGAAGGAAAGTTGTTGGAGGTCAGCTTTCTGGGGGGAAGCGAAGCCGACCGCGCCTTCACCATAGCCATCGAGGGCGAGACTCTATGGCTGGGAGGAGCGACCTGGTCATCTGACTTTCCCGGCGTCACAGACCTAAGTCACCCAACACCCGCGAACGCGAACGCATTCGTTGCACGGCTCTCGCCAGGGCCCGAAGACCGCATTCGCTCAACCATCACCGGTGGTAGCGGGTATGAGAAAGCCACGGGCATCGCTTTGACCGGAGACGGTGAACTGTTCGTAGTCGGATTGACGGAGTCCGCCGACTTCCCCGTAATCGAGCCCATTCAAGATCGCCTCGGAGGGTCGAGCGACGGGTTCATCACCAAGTTCTCCGCGGGGAGCCTCCAACCCATTTTCTCCACGTTCTTTGGCGGCGCGGGCGCGGACGCGGTATGGGGAGTGGATCTGCTAAGCGACCGCAGACCGGTGATCGCGGGCACCACGAGTTCCGAAGATCTACCAACAACCCAAGATGCCTTTCAGCGGAGACTGGCAGGAGAAGAAGACGCTTTTGTTGCGAGGCTCGATTCGACGGGCAAGAGCATCGACTACTGCTCTTACCACGGGGGTTCAGGCAAAGATTCGGCTGCGTATGACGGCCGCAGCGTCAGGGTGGATTCGCAGGACCGAGTCTGGCTCACGGGCCAAACCACCTCCGCTGACCTGCCGACTCGTGGGGCCCTCCAGGAGAGCCTTGGAGGCGAGAGCGATGGGTTCGCCGCGAGGATGCGCCTGGGCGAGCCTCTAGAGTTTGCCACCTACTTGGGCGGCGAGTCGCGGGACATCGCTGAAGGTTTGGCGATAAGTCCGGCCGGAACAGTCTGGATCTCGGGCCTCACAGCCTCCTCTGAGCTGCCATTCCGCACGACGCTGCAACCGTTCCATGGAGGCGGCAAATTCGACTGTTTTCTCGTTGGCCTGCAGGTCCAGTAGGCCCAGCTCCCACTTCCGACAATGGGGGTGATCTCAACCTGTCGATGCAACACTCTAGCTGTTGATAACAAGAGGGTTAATGCGAAGGATCAGTGCCGAGTCGCCGTTTCAGCCGCCGTCGTTTCTCTTGACAAGCTATTGAAATGCAGAGAGTTACGCAGTTGCGATTCGGGCTTCGGCTCGTAGTTAAGCCACCTGTCCCTCTCACTGCCCGCACACTCTCGGCAGACCGCCTCCACGCTTGTGTTGCGCCGACCGGTTGAGCTGGCAGGGGGGATTGTCGGAAGCTACGGAGTCCCCGGGTTGATTGCCGCAAAGGGGCTTTGAGGCGAGTCTCCCGGAAGCGGTAAATTAATATGCTGGGGACGACACTTGTACCATGCTGGATCTACTCGAGCCGCGCGCCGACGACGACGCTCTCTCCCGCTCTTTCGAAGACGCCAAGCCTTTTCACCATCTTGTCATCGACAACTTGTTGACCTCGGAATTCTGCCGTGATCTCGCCGACGCCTTTCCGGGCTTTCGCGGCGACAAGGCGATCAGCGAGTTGGGAACCGAGGGCGGCAAGGCGGTCCATACGAATCTCCCCGAGTTGGGCGGGCCCTACAAGCGGTTTGACGACTTGATCCGCTCGGATGAATTCCTGAACCTCGTCGGGCGCTGGACAGGCATTCCCAACCTGCTCTACGACCCCGAATACGTCGGCGGTGGAACGCACGAGAATCGCCACGGTCAAGAGCTTGATCCTCATGTGGACTTCAACTACCATCCGACTACGGCGCTGCACCGGCGCCTGAACCTGATTCTGTTTCTCAACCGAGAGTGGGATGAAAGCTGGGGCGGTGTGCTCGATTTCCATCGCGACCCGTGGGACCCCGACAGCGATCAAGTGCGCTCGATTCCGCCGGCGTTCAATCGCTGTGTTGTATTCGAGACGAACGAGTACTCGTGGCACGGTTTTCGTCAAATCGTCTTGCCCGAGGACAAGCGACACATCTCCCGCCACACGATTGCCGTTTACTTCTACACGAGGGAACGCCCGCCGGACGAAGTCGCGCCGGACCACAGTACCGTCTACGTCCCGCGACCGATGCCGGCTCATATTCAACCCGGCCACACGCTGAGCGAAGACGATTATTCCGATCTGCGAACGCTCTACATGCGAAACACGCACCAGATCAAGTTTCTGTACGATCTGCTGGCCAATCGGTCGCATGCTCCCGCGGAGCCCGATGCGCAGGTGGAAACCTTGTTAACCGAGATAGCGCGGCGGCGGCAAGAAATTGGCCAATTCAAGAAGCAAAGCGACAAGCAAATCGCCCAGCTCAAGAAGCAAAGCGACAAGCAAGAGAAGGAGATTGAGCTCCACGAAAAGGTTCTCAGCGAGGTCGAGACATCGCCCAGCTTCCGCATCGGGCGCTTGATGACTTGGCCCCTTCGCCTGCTGCGGGGTGGCAACCGCGACTCTTAGAGGTTGAAACCCAATCGGACAGTGATCGATCTCCTCCAGCCGCAAGGCGAAAAAAGTGCCCTCGCCCGTAAGTTCCGGGACGCGGAGCCGTTTCGCCATCTCGTCATCGACGATTTCCTTGCACCGCGGTTCTGTGAAGAGCTTGCGGAAGGCTTCCCTGAATTTCGCGACGACAAGGCCATCAACGAGTTGGGAGCAGTGGGCGGCAAAGCGGTACACAGCAATCTCCGAGAACTAGGTGAGCCCTATGAACGCTTCGACGACTTGATGCGTTCGGAGCAGTTCCTAGACTTGCTGGGCCGCTGGACGGGTATCCCAGACCTACTCTACGACCCTGACTACATCGGAGGCGGAACCCACGAAAATCGTCACGGCCAAGAGCTGGATCCTCACGTCGATTTCAACCGCCACCCGGCCACAGCGCTGCATCGGCGGCTGAATCTGATTCTCTTCCTCAACCGTGAATGGGATGAGGATTGGGGCGGCGTCCTCGATTTTCATCGGGACCCTTGGCAACCGGATACGGATGAGATTCTCTCCTTTCCTCCTGCCCGCAATCGGTGTGTTGTTTTCGAAACCACTGAACACTCCTGGCACGGTTTTCGCAAGATCGTTCTGCCGCAGGACAAACGCAACATCACCCGACGAACCATTGCCGTCTACTTCTACACTCGGGAACGTCCGCCCGCGGAAGTTGGGCAGGATCACAGCACCGTCTATGTCCCGCGCCCAATGCCTGCTCACATTCAACCCGGCCACAGGCTCAGCGAGGAGGATTACGGGGCTCTGCGAACCTTGTTTCGCCGCGACGCCCAACACATTCGATTTCTCTATGGGCAATTGGCCGAGCGGAAACAGGTGTTCGGGCAGGTTATCGGGTCGTTCAGCTTCCGGATCGGACGCTTAATGACCTGGCCTTTTCGAGTGTTGCGGGGTCGAAAACGAAGTTCGTGACAAACGAATGTCGATCACGAGCGTAGGACCGAGGCATGGCGCCGCCGCTCCGCGAGCGGTTCGCCGCTAATCCGCTTGCTTCGCTCCGTGAAACGGATTGAAGTCCACGCCCTCGTCGTAGACATCAACACCCTCGGCCCGTTTCAGGGAATTCACCACCCAGTACGTCACTGGCGTCGCGGCCGCCTCGTAGAGGACCTTCGCGAAATAGCCCGTGAACATCAGGTTCAACATCGTCGAGAAGGAATGAATCCCAATGAACACAATCGTGATGACGATGACGGTATCGATGGCCTGGCCCACGACGGTTGACCCGACGGTCCGCGTCCACAGATGCTTGCCTTCGGTCCAAATCTTCATCTTTGCCATGACAAAGGCGTTGGCGAATTCACCGCACCAATAGGCGACCAAGCTGGCGGCCAGCACGCGCGGCACGAACCCGAAAACCTTCTCGAAGGCGTCTTGGTTTTGGAACTCAGGTGCCGGCGGCAAGCTGGTCGTGATTTGGGCCATCAACGCCAACAAGGCCGCGGAAAAAAATCCGATCCAAATCGCACGACGCGAGGCGCTGTAGCCGTAGACCTCCACAAAGATGTCCCCAAAGATGTACGTGATTGGAAAGAGGATCTGCGCCCCGCTGATCAGGAACGGACCGAACTCTGTCCCGCCGATCGAAAACGGGCCGATGGCGCAGAGTTTCTGTGCGACTAGGTTGGAGACCAGCAGGACGACGACGAAGACATGCACGAGCAAGTCGTAGTAGCGAAATTCCTGCCGTTGTACCAGGGTCTTGGCGACAGTCGGCGCCGGACCGGAGTCAGTCTTGGACATGCGCGCCTTACGAGTTAGGATGCTCGAGGGAAAGAAAACCGAAGAGATAAGCACCGGTTTTCTGAGCGATACAACGTACCAGTGTAAGCCACGAGTCAAGATCTCGTCGGACGGGGCCGCAAACGGGAGGCCGAACAAAAGGTCGAATCGAGCAATTGCGTGGGGAGGCAGATGAAACTCGAAGTGCGGGCGGACGGTGCGATTGATCGAAGCGCGGTTGGGCGACCCAAGCGAATGGGCGTGGCCGGCAGGTATCGTCTGCTACGCGGCTCCCGCGGGGCGCCGTAAAAAAAGCCCGGGAGCCGCCAAATCCTAAACAGCTCCCGGGCGACGCACATTGGAAGAGAGCATTGTCCCTTACCGCGCGAAATCCGCCTAATGCACGGCCGTGTGCTGATACGTCAGCGAAACCGTCACGTCGCCAACACCGCTGCCCACGGTGCTGAAACTGACTCGAAACTGGTCGCCCGCCGCCGCCGTCGTCGAAGTCGGCGTACCGCCGATTGCACTCCGGCGACCGGTCGAAATCGACGGGTCGGTCGAGTAGATATCGCTGAAGTTCGCCGAACCCAAATTGCAGTTCGAGATGCAACGCTCGATGTTGTAGTCGGTCGCCCCGCCGGTGGAATTGATCGAGATCCGTGAATCCACGAGCGAAGCGTTCGTCACGCCTTCGGGTATCGAAAGAACCATCGATTGCGTCCCGGTCGAAGGCGTGCCCGAAAAATGCCATTGCAATGAGTCGTTGATTTTGGCGCACTCCTTCGGAATCCACTGGCTCGAGGAGTTTTCCCAAACCAGGCATTGTCCGTCCGTCGGCGCGCTGCTTGAAACGACGCGTCCGCGAATTCCCGAGACCACCGGATTCGGGAAGCTGCCCGTCAGGTCGCCTCCCGCGGCAGAGCCGTCGGTGCGATACCAAGCCAGCAGATTGTCGCCGCTTTGCGGCACCGCTCCGGCCAGGAAAGTAATTGTGGCGGAGCTTAGAGTGTAATCCGACCCGGCTTCCTGGACTACGCCGTTCTTAGTGAGTACTAGACTGCTCGATGGGTTGGGCGCGGTGGCCAGAGTGAAGGTATCGTTCGACCCGTTGATCGTCCCAGAGGGCGTCTCGGCGTCTTGGAAGGCGGCAAACGATCCGCCCGCGCTTGGCGTTTCGAGCGACACCACGGTACCGTTGTCCTTCTTCGCTGAGACCTCGCCAGTCGAGGAATCCACGAAGACCCGGACCTCGCCGCTCAAGCCCGGCGCCGGTGCCGTGGTTTCAGCAAACTCGACATAGCGGGTGTTCATCTCGAGGTTGCCGTTTTGATCCACGCTGCTGAGTACAGTACCGGAATTGTCCTCCCAATCCTGTAATCGGGTGGTTCCCTGTCCTTGACCGGCCTTGACCGTCAGATTGGTCGCTCCGGTCGTTGGGGTCGTATCGCTGACCTGGAGAGTGGTGTTGAGGAATGTGCCCCCGTTTCGCAGAATCTGGAACGCCGTGTCGCGGAAATTGCCCAAGTCGTCATATCGACTGACGTTCAGCGCTGTCGCGAATCCGGAAAAGGCGAAGCGATTCAATCCGTCAACCTGGAAGAACTGACTCACTACAGTTCCACCGAGCTTGGTCGCTAAGCCCATTTCTCGGAAGAACCCGCTGCCCTGGGGCGTTATGTGCGCTAACAAATCGCCGGCGCCGTCTCGCCATTCTTGGATCGAGGCCGCCTGGCCGGTAATGCCGCGAACGATGAGAACGGGGGTGCCGGCCTGAGTGCTCAGAATTTGATCGTTGGTATTCAGGAGCGCTCCGATACTTGCTGGCGTCACCGGATCAGAACCACCGCTTGCGTGGGTCGAGGCATGCGGCAAGGGGGTCCGAGCGTCGGACAGCCGAGCGTCGTTCCCTTCGACGACTGTACCCGCCACGGAGCCGTAGACCGGCTGGACCTCAGTACGTGTTTGGCCTGCGTTGTCGAACACCGTCAGGCCGTTCGAAAAGTTCGCCGTATTGCGCTGTGTAATCGATGTCCCGGAATCCTGAAAGATCTCGTAGCTTGTCGGTGCCGCTCCGCCCTGTCCGGCAGCCGCCCAGAACAAATTGCCTGTGCCGTCGGTCGTCATCTGCTGGCCACTGATGCCGTCAGCGACGGGCAAGGTATACGTCGAGCTAGACGTCAGGTTAGGGAGATCGAAGCTGACGGAGTGGGTACCGGTTTCCTCTTGAAACGTCAGTAGTGGGATGGGCGAGCCGGCACTGCTCCTTCGCATGATCTGCTCCGCGCTAAAGACATTCACCCCGTCGATGTCGGCTTTGGTGTCCAGAACCGAATTATTGAATCTCGCAAAATAAAGTGACACCTTTTTGGGGTACGTACGTCTTTGTATGTATGGGAAATACAAAAGGCGTACGGCGGGATTTCGAGGCCCTGGAGAAGCGCCGTTTCAAAGCGATCCGGTTGGTCGAGCAAGGCTGTAGTCAGTCCGAGACAGCGAGGCGATTGAAGGTCGCGCGGCAAAGCGTCAGCGAGTGGCTGCGACGATACCGGCGTGACGGCGAAGCCGGGTTGCGCCAGGCCGGCCGCGCCGGCCGTAAGCCGCTGTTGGACGCCGCGCAGCTCGAACGCCTCGAGGCGTTGCTGCTGGAAGGCCCCGAGGCGCACGGCTTCCCGACGCCGCTGTGGAGCTGTCCGCGGGTCGCTCGTCTGATCGGAGACGAGTTCGGCGTGCGCTATCACGAGGGCCATGTCTGGAAGATCCTGCGGGCGCTCGGTTGGAGCCCGCAACGGCCCGTCGGCAAAGCGCGGGAGCGCAACGAAGAGGCCATCCGCGGCTGGCAGCGCAAGACTTGGCCGGCCATTAAAAAAAAGCCCGCAAAGAAGAACGTACGATCGTCTTCATCGACGAAAGCGGATTGAGTCAGAAGCCGCATCGTTGCCGCACCTGGGCGCCGCGCGGCGAGACACCGGTGTTGGAGTTCAACTTCAACTGGGACAAGCTGTCGGTGTCGGCCGGGCTGACGTTGCGCAACTTTTACTTCCGGCTCTATCCCGGCGCGATCGGCGAGCTGGAGGTCATCGACTTCCTGAAGGCTTTGGTGCGCCACATCGACGGCCCACTGCTGATCGTCTGGGACCGGCTGCCGGCGCACCGCAGCCGCCTGGTGCGGGAGTTCATCCAGCTCTCCGAGGATCACATCGCAACGGAGTACTTGCCGCCCTATGCGCCGGAGTTGAACCCGGTGGAATACATTTGGGCGTACTGGAAGCAGCACGAGTTGCCCAACGTCTGCCCGAAGGACTACTGGGAACTCGACGAGCGCGCCCGCAAAGCGCTGCGGCGAATGCGCCGCAAACCGCGCTTGATTACCGCTTTCTGGAAACAGTCTTCTCTTTGTCTCGATTGACAGTATATTATGCGAGACTCAGTAAGTCCCGAAATCTGCGAGATTGAGATCACCGACCCCGCCGGCGGAAGCTGCCCGATGCGCACATTGCTAACGGTCACCGGCGTGGCGCTTTCAGGCACGACCCAATGTTCCACCGAGCGAATGCCGTTGTTGAACAGGTAGGTTGCTTTGTAAGTTGTGCCGGCGGGCGTGGCGTTCTCATTCGGCACGAGGTCGACAACCAGCACGCCCTGTACGATCTTGACCTTCACCGAGTTCGTTACCAACGTGGTGCCGTCCGAGGCGGTGAAGCCATTCCAATTCAGCGTCACGGAGCCTTGCACCTTGCTGCCGTCCGCGTTAAACAGCGTGTCTTGGATGGTAGTTTTGGGTATGCCTTGGAGGCTCGCTGGCAAAAATACCGAGAGCATCCCGCAAATGAACAGACGGATTCCCAAACGATTGATTTTTCGCATTCCAACGTCCCTTTCCTGAGGAGGTGGCCGGAAGAGCTTCTGGTCTAGAAAATCTCCGGCCCGCAAGTGAGGTAGTGTTCGGCTCCAGAATAACGTTGAAGACCCCGACTTTCGCTAGGAGAAATCTGTAAGCTGTTGAAAAGTCAATGGTTATATTTTTTTTCCTAACGTGACAGAGTGTTGCAGCTCACCTCGGTATGCGGATTCTTGAGGATTTGAACTCCCAACAAAGGGCGAGAAGAATGTGTTGCATCGACGGCGCTGCGGCTATAATCGAGGTGCAAGCATTGGGACCCGCGCCCCCTCGATATGAGGGCATGCAGTGAGCGTGCCTCTCGCAGAAAGTATGGGTGTGCGGGCACGATTGAGGCTATGAGCTTTCGAGTCGGAGATACGGTAGGATCCTACGAGATCGTTTCCCTGCTGGGCACGGGCGGTGTAGGACGTGTTTTTAAGGTCAAGCACCGCGTAACGGGCCGGATTGAGGCGATGAAGGTGCTGCTGCAAAACAGCGGCGCCATGGACCAAACCAAGCGCTTCGAACGAGAAATCAAGCTCCAGGCCGGCCTACAGCACCCCAATATCGCTTCTGTCCACAACGCTTTTTGGGCTGAGAACACACTGGTTCTCATCATGGAACTCGTTCCCGGTGATTCACTGGGCAACTTGCACGCCAAGGGGCTCGTTCCGCTCCGCGCGGGACTCGATTATATTTGTCAGGCGCTGGAAGCTCTTGAGTTCGCTCATGAACATGGAGTCACTCACCGCGACATCAGCCCTTCAAACATCTTGGTCACCCCGCGGGGTGTCGTGAAGGTGACGGACTTCGGGCTGGCGCTCGATGAAACCGACAGCCGGCTGACGGACCAGGGTGTGGCCGTGGGCTCGGCGTATTACATGTCTCCTGAGCAGATCGAAGCAAAGGAATCGCTCGATCACCGTACGGACATCTACTCGATCGGAGCCGTGCTGTACGAGCTAGCTTCCGACAGGAAGCTGTTTGAGGGAGCCAGCCGCTTCGATTTGATGGAGGCGCACGTAAAGAAGGCTCCAACCCCGCTGCTTGAATTGAACTCTTCGCTGCCGGAGGCTCTAAACGACGCCATTGTTTGCGCCCTGTCGAAAAAGCCGAAAGATCGGTTCGCTTCCGCGCGAGCATTCCGAAAAGAACTTGAACTAGTCCGCAAACAGTGTCTGGTGCCACAAGTTCTCCAGGCCGACTCTTTTGCGGACACTGCTGAGTTGTCGTTGCTCCCACGTCCGAGGAAGCAAGATCCGTTGCTGGGGTGGATTGATCGCGCTCTCCGATCCACAGCAGTGCAGGTTGTGGCGGGCGTCGCCGCCCTTTTCCTGATCATCTATATGGCGGCACTAGCCATGCGGCCGGTGGAGCCTCGCGAAGAGATCGTTGTGGAGAAAGTGGACCGACCGGTAGGTGATGCGGAGGCCGACGCCGGTTTTACGGAGGCGGCGGACACGGATGATAACCGGGTTGTTTTAATGGGCCCACCCGAGCCGCAACCCACTGCGGTCGCGCTTGATCGACCGCCACCGCGCCGAAGATCCATCGTGAGACAGCGACTCTCGGCGGAACAAGATCCTCAGGCGCTAAGAGGAAATAGGAGAAAGCTTCCGCTGTCCGGGGTACGGATCGATGCCGGGAATCGGTTGGAACCGGAACAGGTCGCGACTGTTCGCGCAACCCCGCCTACCGCCCCCCCAACGAGCTTTGAAGGCCGGTCTACGCGCCGCCTGTCGATTCAACCCGAAGGTGAATCCCCGCTTGCTAATCCGTTCCGAGCGGACGGCCTCCACGCTGAGGCGTATACCCTAACCGCCGGCAACGCGGTGCAGGCCCTGGCGATTAGCAGAGATGGTCGTTTCGCCGCCGCCGCGATGGAAGACAACTCCATCCAACTTTGGGACGCCGCCACTGCGAAGAAGCGGATGACTCTGAGAGGTCACGCTGATCGCATTACAAGTATTGCCTTCAGCCCCGACGGTAAGCGCTTGGTGACCTCAAGCTGGGATGGGACGGCTAAGATTTGGAACCTGCGTACGGGCCGTGAGGCGGCGACGTTCGGGCATCGCAACTACGTCACCGCCGCTACCTTCAGCCCGGACGGCGAGTGGCTTGCTACGGGTTCGTCGGACCGCTCCGTCAAGCTGTGGAGCTTAAATCCGCGCGGTAAATCGCATCGTTACCGAGCCCATCTACGAACTCCGCAAGCGATGGCTTTCAGCCCCACGAGCTCTTTATTGGCTTCGGTTTCCACCTCCGGCGACGTTCGGCTTTGGGGTGTCGACGAGGAAAGGGCCCAAGGGGCGCTTAACGGACCGGAGATCGGGTCGAATGCGGTGGTGTTCAGCCCGGACGGAAAGACACTGGCGATAGCGGGCAACAACCAACTGAAACTGTTTGATTACCCGTCCCGGCGTCCCCGGAATGTGATTGAGATCCCCGGGTGGCTGCACGCAATGACGTTTACCGACGATGGGCGGTTTCTCGTTCTAAGTGCCCTCAGCCAACCTGCTCAAGTCGCGAAGTTGTGGGACGTTGCCACGCAGGAAACCCTCAGCACTCTCCACCACCGCGAAACGGTCCGCTCCATCGCACTCAGCGCGAACGCTTACCGCATTGCTACTGCAGCCGACGGCGGTCAGGTCTCTATCTGGGACGCAGCCGCGCAGTAACGAAAGTTTGCGGTAGGCTTCCGGTTTCCAGACTACACCCCGACCCGATTGATCCCCTGGGCAAGAGTTGCCTTCCAACTGCCGGGTTAGAATAGTCAACAGAATGGCCCTGCGCTCCCGAAATCGTCGCGGCGGTTGGCTGCTCCTGGTTGGTTTGGCGGCGGTCACACCTTCGTTCGGGGCTGAATTGACCGTGAGGGGTCACGAAACAAGTCTACGTGCGGGGTGTGGCGAAGAAGGGGCGCGGATTGGCACCTTAAGGGCCGGAGAAAAAGTGCGCCTACGGTTTGTCCTTTCGGCGTCCACAAGCTCCTGCTATGCGGTGACCGTCAATCTTGACGGTCGACGGGTCAGTGGATTCGTCTCGCGTGACGCGCTGGAGGGGCTGGACCGTTTCGAACGTTCGAGAAGGAAGGCCTCAACGGATCTCGGAAATGCCGGAGCGGTTTCCGGTGAGGCAGCGACTGGCGCCGGACCGAAGATTTCGGGCTTTTCGTCCGCGGACCTGGCGGACATAGCGGGCTCTTCGATCGCTCCTCCTCACATTCAAGCCGCCTTGAGCAGGGCTCGACAACTCTTTGCGCGGCAAGAGTTCGACGAAGTGGAGAAGATTCTGGCCGCCTTGGGATCCGAGCCGGGTGACCCATCGGTGCCGATCTTTCGTGCACAGGCGTTGCTTAGGATCGCTCGAATCGACAGCGCTCACCGTGTCATCCAGGACGCGTTAAGGACCTATCCCGAGCATCCTGGCGTGCTGGCCTATGCCGGTCTGGCGTCTTACTTCCGAGACGATCTGCGGAACGCGCGCACCTATTTGCATCGCTCGCAAGCTCTCGACGCCAACCTGCGAGTGGCGGCATTAGTGCGCCGAATCGATAGGGAATTGGCCGGCGACAAGAGTGACCAGGTGACCTACGGCACCCGTTTCGTCCTTCGGTATGAAACGGATTCGCTATCGCCGGCCGCCGCGCGCCGCGTGCGTGACGCGTTTGAACCGGAAGTCAGCCGCATTTCTTTTCAATTGGGTTGCCAATCGGGCGAACGCGTTGCCGTCATCCTGCAGAGCACCGAAAACTTCCACAATACGACCGGTTCAGCGAAGTGGAGCGGCGGAAGTTATGACGGCAAGATCCGGATCGCCCTAGGGGAGAACGGCGTCGTCAACGACCAGGTTCGGCGTTCGCTGTCGCATGAGTTTGTCCACGCGTGCTTGACCCGCCGCGGCCCTTGGCCCGGCTGGTTTCACGAAGGCATCGCGCAACATCTTTCCGGAGTTCGTCTGACCCGAGAAAAACGGGCATTGTTGCGGCAAACGCTGAAGGCCGAACGTCTGCCAAAGCTCAACGAGTTGGGGACCGGGTGGATGGCGATGCACGTTTCACAAGCTGAGATCGCCTACCTACTGGGCTTGGCGGCGGCGGAAATTCTTTACCGAGATCCCCTGAAAGTGCGTAACCTGCTCGCCAACCCAAGCCGGCTTCCCGAACTAGCGGCAGCCCTCGACGAACAGATCCGCGCGGAACTTCGCTAACCGCCGTCGAGGCCGGCAGCCCGTGGCAAAGGTGTGTTCCGGCGAAAAAGGGGGGACTGCCGTTCGATTTTCGCTCGTCGAACCGCCTTGTTTCCAACTTTGGCGGACGGCGAAAATCGGTGGCTGTACCCTTTTTTCGCGTAGTCGGACTTACACCACGGGCTGAGAGCCTTCACCGAGCCCTACACTATATTCCAGCCGTAGTTTTTTTCGCGCGCATCGCTTGTCCAGGCATGAGACGAATCTTCGTACCTCTTGTTTCGCTATTCGTGACGCTGGCAGCCGTAGAGGCGGTGGTCGTACCGTTTGAGTTGCTCGTGCCGGCTGAGTTTCACGACCGTCACGTTACGCTGTTCGGGTTGTTTGAACCTCATCCGGAGTTGGGCTTTCGAGCCCGCCCCAACCTGCGCGATTTTGAGGTGCGCTGGCGCGATAATGCTCTGATCGGAAGTTATAGCACTGATGAGCTGGGATTTCGCAACGTCGGTCGAAACTACTCGGAAAGCGAGATCTACTTCATCGGGGACTCGTTCACCTGGGGCGTATGGGTATCGCGCAAAGACACTTTCCCCGATATCGTGGGCCGCGAGCTGGGTGTGCAAATTTCGAACTTGGGCCAGGAGAGCTACTACATCGAGCAGTATCACAAAGTTGCGCAGCTGGCTCTTAAGCGCGGCCGGCCCCGCCGCGTCGCCGTCTGTCTGTTCGCCAATGACCTGACAGCACCGATGAGCGACGAAGATTTCGAAAACTTCTACGAGCGATTTCGCTGGAATCAGTACCGCTCGTATCCCCTCCACAAGAAGACGTTCCTGTACCAAGCCGCCCGCTTCCTGGAGAGCATGGCGAATCGCGCCGCGGTGGCCGCCGGATGGCAACCCCCCCGGTCACCCTCCCATCTTGATCGACGAGTCGACTCCCGGGGCATGGAGTTTTACCGCCAACTCGGAGTGCACCCTCACTATTTTTCACAATCCTTCCACGCCGAAATAGAGCCCAGGTTTCGGGCTCTACTCGAGGAAATCGTTGCTTACGACGTCGAGCCGGTCGTCTTTCTATTACCTTCGAAGGGGTCGGCCTACAGGAACATCTACTCGGAGCTGTTCCCCGGAGACTATCTGGACATGGAGGAGAGGGCCTACCGACGTCTTTGCGAGATCGCAAACAAACTCGCGGTTACCTGCGTCGACTTGACCTCGGCATTCCGCGACCATAGCCGGTCGGTCGATACGTATTTTCAACGCGACCCGCACTGGAACCGAGAGGGACACCGCTTGGCGGCCGAGGAAATGGTGAAGTGTTTGCGTTGAGGTAACGGGAGGATCTCGAGGTAACCTGGTCCCTCTTCGGAATCCTCAGAAAAGCCGCTCGAATTGCTCGCGTGGCTGCCTTGTCTTCTTGCGCGGAATCCAGTAACTGTCCTGTTGCGGCCCGCGGCGATTGAGAATATCACGACCGAAGAGCCGCATGGCGTAACCGTAGGGCGCAATCACCAGGTAGAACATCAGTGAGAGCAAGATGCGGCTGTTGATATAGCCGAGCACTCCGGCGAAGGCCATCCAGCCCACGTAGAATTTCCGCGAAGCCCACGCCGACAAGAGCCCGATTCCAAGCAACGCGGTGCCGAGTCCACCCGCCACCGAGGCCGTGGTCGAACGTCCTTGCCAATGATTCCAAACGGCGATCAACAACAGGACCGCGCCCACCATCAGGGCTGACTTCTTCTCCGTCCGCGGATCGGGGGGCGGACTAGTCAAGCTGAAACTCCTCCTGCCAAGCGGTGTCTTCTTCAAAAACGCCTTGGTCCTCTTTGTGCAAGACGAAATCATTCAGCACGAGGACGTCCATCTCGGTCCGCATAAAGCAGCGATAGGCGTCCTCGGGGGTGCAGACAATCGGTTCGCCGCGCAGGTTGAACGAAGTGTTCACTACCAAGGGACACCCCGTCAAGCGCGCAAACTCGGCAATGAGGTCGTGGTAGAGGCCGTTCTCTTCCTTGCGGACCGTTTGCACTCGCGCCGAATAGTCGACGTGAGTGATCGCCGGCACTGTCGAGCGGAGCACGTTGAGTTTGTCGATCCCGAACAATTGTTCCTGTTCCCGGGTCGTTCGAATACGGTGCTCCTCCCGCACGGGCGCCACCAGCAGCATGTAAGGGGAGTCGCGGTCCATCTCAAAATACTCGGAGACGAATTCACGTAGCACCGAGGGAGCAAAGGGCCGGAAGCTCTCTCGATACTTGATCTTCAAGTTCATCATCGACTGCATCTTTTGAGAGCGAGGGTCCCCGAGAATGCTCCGCGCGCCGAGAGCACGGGGTCCGAATTCCATACGGCCTTGAAACCAACCAACAACTTTTTCGTTGGCGAGTTCGGCGGCGACGGATCCGATCATATCTCGCGTAGGTAACCGTCGATAGCGAGCATCGAGACTGTCCAGAAGAGTCCGAATTTGATCGGCCGAAGCCGCGGGGCCTAGATAGGAACCCTTCATTCCGTCGAGTCGCCCGCGACACACCTCGCTCACCCGTCGGGGTTTGTCGAGATGTTGATACCACACGGACAGCGCGGCGCCCAGCGCTCCACCGGCATCGCCGGCGGCCGGTTGGATCCAAATCTTTTCAAAGGGGCCTTCCCGCAGCAAGCGTCCGTTGCCGACACAATTCAGCGCGACACCCCCCGCCAAGCAAAGGTTCTTCTTGCGGGTTTCCCTGTGGACGTGGCGTGCCATCCGCAGCATCGCGATTTCGGTGACTTCTTGTACAGACCGCGCCAAGTCCATCTCCCGTTGGGTCAACTGCGATTCCGGTTCGCGCGGCGGGCCCCCGAATAGGTCGTCGAAGGCATGGTTCGTCATCGTCAGGCCCTGGCAGTAGTTGAAGTACTCCATGTTCAGCCGTAGCGAACCATCTTCTCGAAGGTCGATGAGATCGTTGAGAATCCTCTCAGTGAAGCGGGGTTCGCCATAAGGGGCCAAGCCCATGATCTTGTATTCACCCGAGTTGACTTTGAAACCCGTGTAGTAGGTAAAAGCCGAGTACAGCAGTCCGAGGGAGTGAGGGAAGTGCAACTCACCCAAGAGGTGCACTTCGTTTCCCTTTCCGTATCCGTACGTCGTTGTTGCCCACTCTCCCACGCCGTCGATGGTGAGAATTGCGGCGTCGTCAAAAGGCGAGGGGAAGAAAGCGCTGGCGGCGTGCGATTCGTGATGTTCGGTGAAAAGAACTTTCCCGGCACCGCCGCACTCCTTGGCGATTTGCTCACGCATCCACAGTTTTTCGCGCAACCACAGCGGCATCGCTTGCAGGAACGAACGGATTCCTTCCGGGGCATAGGCGAGGTAGGTCTCAAGGAGCCGCTCGAACTTCTGAAACGGCTTGTCGTAAAAAACGACGAAGTCGATCGCCGAGGACGTGAGGCCGGCTTCCCGCAGACAATACGCCACCGCATTTGCCGGAAAGCGGTGGTCGTGCTTTTTCCGTGTGAAACGCTCTTCTTGGGCCGCCGCGACGATTTCTCCGTCGCGAACCAGCGCGGCCGCGGAATCGTGATAGTAGGCCGAAAGACCGAGAATATGGGTGGGCACGGACACCCTGATTCTATCAAGAGCATCGTACAGGCACGGGTTCTCAGGTCGCCCGCATTGCCGTATCAAAAGAACCGATTTACTCGGCGAAAACGCCTTATTGAACGGCGTTGCGTCCTAGTGGATGGGAGTTCGGGGGTCCGCCAATCAATGGCTGCGGGCATGCCCGTTGGTGGCCGCCAACGGCCTGGTGCGTTGCGTCGACCCGACATGCTCGATCAGTTCCGAGAGGCCGCCGAGCAGGTCGTCCAAGCGCTCTTTTTCCGAGCGCTTTGCCAGCAGCCGCTGCTTAAAATCGAGGTCGAGCGGAAGCGCGTGAGCAATGTGAAAACTCGGCTGCGGGAGAGAGGGGTCCAACGGCTCAGGCTCGCTTGCTCCAATCAAGGTGGCGAGCCTGCGAGCAAGGTCTTCGATCTGTTCTACCTGTTCGCGATCGACCGCGCTCCGCGCGGTGTCGTCGAAATATTCCACGCGAGCTTGTAGGTAGGCGAGGCTCGTATTCAATTCCAGTGCTTGGAAACGCCGTCGGCCGCGTGTGTCGATGTCGAAGCGGCCGTCATCGTGACGTTTCGTCACGCGCTCGACTATTGCCGTGCAACCAAACGGCGCAAGCTTGCTCTCTCGAATCAGGATGATGCCGAATTCAGAATGTCCCTCGACAGCCTCTCCGATCATGAGGCGATAACGAGGTTCGAAAATGTGAAGGGGCAGTTTGGTGCCGGGAAAGAGAACCACTTCGAGTGGGAACAGCGGCAGCAACTCGTCGGTGGTCATGCTACATTATGCCTTCATCGCGCGGTTGTGATCACTAGCGACTCGGAAAAGCGGATCAATGAGCCCATGAACCGGGATGCGGGCTAGGGTTGACGACGTTCCGGCGGCCGGCAGACTGCCGACGTATGGGGGCCGTTGACCAGCAGAGGTCAAGTTTCTGACGGTGATTCCGGGTCCGAGAAGACTCGTCCGGCACAGGCATGCAATTTCAGGGCAAGACTATCCTGATCACCGGAGCTTCCTCCGGTATCGGGCTCGCCTGTGCGCGTGCGTTTGCTCGCGAAGGCGCTCGGTTGATCTTGACCGCTCGGTCCAAGGACAGGCTGAAGGCGACGGCGAAGGATCTGCCAGCGGAAAGCACACTGATCCCCGCTGACCTCACCGACTTTGAGTCACTTCAGGCACTCGCTGACGAGGTGTGTGACCGCTTCGCGACTCTCGATGTGCTGATCAACAACGCCGGTGTTGGGCTCTACGCACCTTCTTTTCAAGCTGACCCCGAGATGGTCCGCTCTATGTTCTCGCTGAACTTCCTGGCTCCCGTTGAACTCGTCAGGCGTCTGGCCCCTCTAATTCCGCGAGGCGGAGCGGTCGTCAACATGAGTTCCATCGCCGGCAAGGTGCCGCTTCCCTGGCTGACGCTCTATTCAGCATCGAAATTTGCGCTGAATGCCTTCTCTGACGGGCTGCGGATGGAGTTGACTCCCGCGGGCGTTCACGTACTATGCGTATGCCCGGGTTATGTGGATACACCGTTCCGGCGGAACGTCCTCGTCGGCGAGATTCCTGAAAGAGTTGCCGGACAGAAGCGTTTCATGATCACAGCTGAGCAATGCGCGGAAGCAACGATCGACGGCCTCAGGCGCGGCAAGCGGACCGTAGTCACGCCGAAGATTGGGTGGGCGCTAACCGCTGCAACTCGATTGTTGCCCCGGGTCGTCTTCGGACGCATGGGCAAGATGAATACGCCGTTGCCGGCGGATGATCGCAAGCAACCGGGCGATTCGGCCAATACATAGGATGCACGTCAGACTCAAATCAACTCCCGGAATCTACTTGGCCGGGTTTATGGGCTGCGGCAAGACGACCGTGGGTCGCAAACTCGCCGAAAGGCTGGCTTGGGACTTTGTCGACCTGGACGATGAAATTGAGCGCCGAGCCGGAAGCTCGATCAGCGAAGTCTTCGCCGACTTCGGGGAGCAGGCTTTCCGGGCCATCGAACGGGATGCTCTCAGCGAGCAAGCGCACTTTGTTAGAAGCGGGCGAGCGCGCGTCGTCGCTTTGGGGGGAGGGACGTTCGCCGACGAAAGCAATCGGGATACGATAAGACAGGCTGGACTTTCGCTTTGGCTTGATGTATCGCTGGAAGAGCTCTGGACACGGGTTTCGGACGGGGACCACCGTCCGCTGGCGCGCGACCGCCAAGCGTTTGAAGCATTGTATAAGAAACGGCTGGAGGATTACGCCAATGCGGATTTCACCATCGCGGCGGGGGCACGCGGTTCCGACCGGATCGTCGAAGACGTGTTTGCACTGTCACTGTTTTAGCCAGGCCCTGCGTCGCCCGCGAGCTGCGCTCGGCCGCGGCTGAACGGGGGGCCGTGCTCGGCGCTTTGGTTTAGAAAGTCAACCTGTATGAACTCGTTAGAGGATTCCAGTGTCCGTCCCACTCCTTCAAGCTGAGCGCCTCACAAAGACCTTCCAAAGCGGAGCTTCGAATTTGACGGTCCTCGACGATGTCACGTTCGACCTGGACCGTGGAGAGAGCCTCGCGCTGGTTGGAGAATCGGGAGCCGGCAAATCCACTCTGCTTTATCTACTCGGTGGCCTGGACGCGCCTACATCGGGAGAAGTTCTCTTTGAGTCGGTCCCACTGTCGACTCGCTCGGACGAAGAACTGTCTACATACCGCAATCGGCGGATCGGCTTTGTTTGGCAAAACTACCACCTATTGCCGGAGTTTACGGCTCTCGAGAATGCCGCCATGCCGCTGCTCATCGCCGGAGAACCGGCGGGCGAGGCCTATCCGAAGGCTCGCCTGTGGCTCGACAGGGTGGGGCTTGCCGAGCGCACCGAGCACCGCGCCGGCGAGCTCTCCGGTGGCGAGCAACAACGTGTGACGATCGCTCGAGCGTTGGCGCCCTCCCCAAAGATCCTCTTGGCCGACGAACCGACCGGCAACCTCGACAGCGCCACGGCAGACTCGATTATCAGTCTCCTACTCTCCTTGCCCAAGGATTGGCAGCTCGGGCTGGTGGTGGCGACTCACAACCGCGACTTCGCATCCCGCTGTGATCGTACACTCATGATAGAAGCCGGGCAGGTTTCGACGGTTGGAGGCGAAATCGAGTAGGGAGGCTGCGCCGAGCAGGCAGCGCACTATCGGGGTCGCCAAGGTGGGTTAAGGTGCTCGTGCTTGCGCGACACCCGGAGGGGATCGCCCGCTCTGCCGCAACCCGGCGGCCGGCTGATATGATGAGGAAACGAGAGTTCGACGCCCCGTTAAGGGGAATGCGGGAGAGATATGTTCGAACGCTACACCGAGAAAGCTCGCCGAGTCATTTTCTTTGCCCGGTATGAAGCGAGCCAGTTCGGCAGTCCCTATATCGAGAGCGAACACCTGCTGCTGGGGCTGATCCGCGAAGACAAGGCCTTAGCGAATCGTTTCCTGCGGTCGCATGCGGCGGTGGAATCGATCCGTAAGCAGATTGAAGCCCACACGACCGTTCGAGAGAAAGTGTCGACATCGGTTGACCTGCCTCTCAGCCACGAATGCAAGCGGGTTCTGGCCTACGCCGCCGAAGAGGCCGAGCGACTTTCGCACAAACACATAGGAACGGAACATCTGCTGCTCGGGCTGTTGCGCGAAGAAAAATCCTTCGCCGCCGAGATCTTGCATGAACGCGGTCTGCGGCTCGCCACGATTCGAGAAGAATTGGCGCGATCCCAGTCGGAAAAGCTGCTCTCGAACCGTCCTAAGGAAAGTTCACTGCTGTCCGAATTCAGCCGCGACCTGACGCAATCCGCTGTCGACGCCGCTCTCGACCCTCTCGTCGGGCGTGCCAACGAAGTGGAACGTGTCATCCAAATCTTGTGCCGCCGCACGAAGAACAACCCCGTCCTGATCGGTGAGCCGGGCGTCGGCAAGACCGCCATCGTTGAAGGTCTCGCCCAACGCATCGCGGACGGCGAAGTCCCTTCGTTCCTAGCCGAGAAGCGCATCCTGGCGCTGGACTTGTCGCTAATCGTCGCGGGAACGAAGTACCGCGGGCAATTCGAAGAGCGTCTGAAGACCATCATGAAAGAGTTGATGGAAAATCAGAACGCGATCATCTTCATCGACGAGTTGCATACGCTGGTCGGCGCCGGATCGGCCGAAGGCTCGCTCGACGCCGCGAACATTCTCAAGCCCGCTCTTTCGCGCGGCGAAATCCAGTGCATTGGCGCCACGACGCCGGCCGAGTTTCGCAAATCGATCGAGAAAGACCGTTCGCTTGAGCGCCGCTTCCAGGCTGTTAAGGTCAACCCGCCCAGCGAGGAAGAGGCCGTTCAAGTGCTCTTCGGCATCAAGGACCGCTACGAAAAGTTTCACGCGGTGGCCTACACCGACGAAGCCGTGGAAGCCGCCGTCTACACATCGAGCCGTTACATCCCCGACCGCTTCCTGCCCGACAAGGCGATCGATTTGGTCGATGAAGCCGGCGCGCGCGTGAAACTGCGCCAAACAACGATGCCCGAGGAAATCGCCGAGGTCCACAAACGCATTAAGTTCATCGTTCATCGCATGGAAAACGCCATCGCGAACCACGAGTTTGAAAAGGCCCGCTTCTACTCCGATGAGGAGCGCAAGGAACGCGAGAATCTTCGCGTTCTTCGGGAACAATACAACCTCGATGAAACCGCCGCCGCCTCGGTGACCAAGGACGACATCGAAGACGTAGTCGCCCGCTGGACCGGCGTTCCGATGACCTCGATCAAGGAAGAGGAGTTGGCCAAGCTGCTGCGCATCGAGGAAGAACTACACCGCCGCGTTGTCAGCCAAGAAAAAGCTATTTCCGCGCTGGCGCGGGCCATCCGGCGCTCTCGTGCGGGTTTGAAATCGCCCGCCCGGCCGGCCGGATCATTCCTATTCTTGGGGCCGACCGGCGTGGGCAAGACCGAAGTAGCCCGCGCGCTTGCCGAGACGCTTTTCGGAAGCGAGAAGACATTGGTGCGCTTCGATATGTCCGAGTTCATGGAGAAGCACTCGGTCTCGAAGTTGATTGGTTCGCCGCCCGGCTATGTGGGCTATGAAGAGGGCGGCCAGTTGACCGAGCGAGTCAAGCGGGCGCCGTATTCAATCATCCTGCTCGACGAGATCGAGAAGGCGCACCCCGATTTATTCAACATCTTGCTGCAGGTTTTCGAGGATGGCCAGTTGACCGACGGCCTCGGCAACACCGTCGATTTCAAGAACACGATCATCATCATGACCTCGAACCTCGGGGCGCGGTACCTGCAAAAGCAGTCGCGCATCGGATTCGAGGGCCCCTCCAAGGAAGAGGCCGACGCCACGGCCGAGGCCGAGGTTCTCAATGAAGTCAAGCGGGTATTCAACCCCGAGTTCATGAACCGCATTGACGAGATGATCATCTTCTCGTCGCTTACCGACGAGGACCTGATCGAGATCATCGAAATGCTGGTCGGCCGGATCAACGAGAATCTGGTCCGGAAAGAGATTCACATTCGCCTCAACAAGGACGCCGCGCGGTACATCCTCGACGAGACCTGCGGCGACCGCAGTTATGGTGCCAGACCGCTACGGCGCGCCTTGCAGAAATTCATTGAAGATCCGCTATCGGAAGCATTGATTCAAGGGCAGTTACCTAAGCCGGCCGACCTCGAGATTTTCCTTGGTCAAGACGGAATGTATTACCGCCTGGCCGAGGAGGGTGAAGCAGCTGAACCCGACGGCGAGGGTGAAGGCGGCGTCGCCGTAGCCGAAGCCAGCCCACTTTACATGTTCTCCTAGGGCTTTCGGGCCGGGCGCTTGTCGCGTGCTCCGTATAGCGGCCTTAGCCGGCGGGGCTTCCACCAATGATCGGCGCCTGAATCACGGTCACCTCTTCCGAATCCAGTCCTTCTCGTAAGCTTGAGGTCAATTGATCGGGCGTTGCGGCCTTTGCCCCATGCGCGCCAAAGGCCTCCGCTAGTTTCACAAAATCGATTGGCCCCAGGGAACTTGTAATCGCTTCACCATACTTGTCGCGATGCCCCGATTGCGTAATCCCCCAAGCTTCGTCGTCCGCCACTAGGACCACAAACGGAAGCTTCTGCCGCACCGCGCATTCGATTTCCGCCGGCGTGAAGGTAAACGACCCGTCGCCGGCGAGGAGTAATACGGGTCGATCCGGGTGGGTCAGGCGCGCCGCCATTGCGCCGCCCAGCCCCCAACCGACTACCCCACTGCGTCCGCACGTAAGCCAGGTCGGCGGGTAACGGTCGGTCAAGAGCTGGTGCGCCCATTGCCCGATGCTGCCTCCGTCGATCAAGAAGACTGTCTCATCCGTGAGCACCTCACCGATCGCATCGACCACATGGATCGCGTGCATCGAGCTTCCGGCCTGCTCGAGTCCTCGCTGTCGAACACTCGCCCGAAACTCATCGCGCCGCTTTCGAGCCTCGGACAACCAACCTTCGAATCGTTCGGCGGAAATTCGGTCATCATCCGCCAACTTCGCCCAGCCGCTGTCCAACGCGATAACGCGAGCGCCTTCGGCAATGGTGCCCGGCTGTAGGAAGCCCAAGCGGTAGTCCGCGACGGCCCCGGCCAAAATAACCAGGTCCGCGTCGGGAAGCAATCGAGGCCCGCCGGTCGCGGCCCCAAGAACCCCGACAAAGGTTTCCAGCGGTTCCTCGATCACGCCGCGATCCCAGATGGGAACAGTTATCGGTATGCCGCGTGTGCTGGCAAATTCAGTAAGAGCCGCTCCTTCTCCTGCGTAGTAGACGCCGCTGCCCGCGACGATCAGCGGACGCTCGGCTGTGAGTAAGGCTTCGGCGGCGGCTTCAACACCCGCCGGATCGACTCGTTCTGTCACTGGACCGGCGGTGTTCGCTGTCACCAGGTCCTCCTCGGCAACGGGCGTCTCCTGGATGTCCATCGGAAACGTCAGGTTCACCGGCCCGTGGGGCGCGGAAAGTGCGCTATTCCAAGCTTCGTCGAGCACCTGCAAAACGCGCTCGGGGCGCTCGATGACTCTGGCGGTCTTTGTCACGGAGTTGGCTAAAACCGCTTGCTCCAGGTCCTGAAAATGCCCCATCCCCGCCGTCGCGTGCGCGTGAGAACCACTGATAAGTAACATCGGGGCCTGGTCCAGATAGGCATCGACGACGCCTGTCAGGCCGTTGGCGTGCGCGACTCCGCTCGATACCGCGGCAACTCCGGGACGGCGGGTGAGCCTCCCGCAAACCTCCGCCATATAGCCGGCGGTTTGCTCATTACGGACGTCGACCAATCGCAAGCCGGCCTGGCGCGCGGCGTAGTCCAGCGGATCAAGCCCGTGCCCACAGAGGGTTGAGATCCACTCGACCCCTCGTTCCAGCAAACCTCGCACAAACCAATCGACCGCAGTCATGCTTAGCCCCCTTTCACGCGAAGCCCCGACGAAGGAATCAGGGTAGCACCGGCCGCCGGTCGATCTCGTGCGCCTACTGAAACATCTCAGCCCGGCCGGGAGTTTGCAGAAGCTTCCGTCCGGCCCGGAGCTTGCGGTGAGGTCCGTTTCGCCGGTGTGTTCCTGCTGATCAGCGCCCTCTACCGCGGGGTGTTACGCTTGGGGTGGGCGCTGCGGAACCGATGAAAATATCGCTGATCAACCGTGCCGGCGTCTGGTTGCTGACCTGTTTTCTCGCGGGCTCGGCTTGGCTGTACGCGTGGCAGCAATTCGGCGGGCCCTTCGGTTTCCGAGAATCGCCGGTCCCCGACGAATGGTTCGACGCCGAGGGTCATGGCGAATTCCACTTCGCACGCTTTGTCTACGCCGGTTCGGGCGGCCAAGACTGGGGCCGTCGAGGCGGGTGGGCGACTGACTATCCCGAGGCGGACTACCACTTCATGCAAGGAATCGGGAGACTTACCAACATCGATTCTGCTAACGGCAGCAGGCTGGTCCGGCCCCTCGACGATGAACTGTTCGAGTATCCGTGGCTCTATGCCGTCGAGGTAGGACGCTGGCATTTGGACGAGGAAGAGGCCGCGCGACTGCGCGAATACCTTTTGCGCGGAGGTTTTTTTGTCGTGGACGACTTCCACGGCACATACCAGTGGGCCATGTTTCTGGAAAGCATGCGCCGAGTCTTCCCGGAGCGGCCGATTCTCGATATCGAGGAACAGGATCCTTTATTACATGTCCTCTACGATTTAGATCAACGAATTCAAGTGCCCGGGATTCAATATATATGGAGCGGTTCGACGTACGAACAGGACGGTTTCGAGCCTCGCTGGCGCGGAATCTACGACGACGACGATCGCCTGATGGTGGCCATCAACTTTAACATGGACTTAGGAGATGCGTGGGAGCACGCTGATACCCCGCAATATCCCGAGAAGATGACCGCCCTGGCCTACCGCTTCGGTATCAACTACGCCATCTACTCGATGACGCACTGAGCGCCGGGTTGGAGATTGGTTTCTGCGGCCACGGGGACGCCCGTTCGTCAAAGGAGTTAAGGACTTTACTTCGTGTTCGAGTTCTTGTTCAAATACCCGCCGACCGTCTTTCGTAAAGGTGAATTGGTTCTAGCGAGCGGGTGGCCGGCTTGGCTGCTCCTCTTGCTGATTGCGGCCGCGGCCGTAGCGCTATTTCAGCACGTTCGCCGCAACCCGGGTGCACTCGACGGGCAGCGGCAGCGAATCGTCTGGGCCTTGCAATCCGCGACGGTCGCACTGCTCCTGGTGTTGTTGTGGCGGCCCGCGGTAAGTATCCAGTCACTACGATCGCAGCAGAATGTCGTTGCGGTGCTGCTCGATACCTCGCGCAGCATGGCGCTCGGCGAGGGCGAGGAACCGCGGCTCGACCAGGCCCGGGCGGTCTTGAACGGCGGTGTCATCGACCAACTCCGTGAGAAGTTCCGTGTCCGGCTTTACGGCTTTTCGGCAGGCGTACGTCGTCTCGAATCTTTCGAAACAGAAAAGCTCCCCTCGCCCGGCAATGCCACGCGCGTAGGCGAAGCGGTCGCGGCCGTATTGCGTGAGTCGGCGGCGCTGCCGCTTGGCGCCGTCGTTGTCGTCAGTGACGGGTCCGACAATGCTCGCTCTTTCGACCGCGAGCTGATGGCTGAGATCCGCAAGCACAGTGTCCCGGTGCACACGGTTGGCGTAGGGCGCGAAGAAATCCCGAGCGACGTTGAGCTCAGTGAGGTCACTGTCACACCGCGAGCTCTGCCGAATTCCCAACTCAGCGCTCAATTAGCGATCCGGCATTCCGGTCGCGATGAACAGAAAACGCGTGTCACAGTCCGTGACGACTCCACGATTCTAGCGTCCAAAGAGGTTACCTTGCGTCGCGGCGAGACGGTTCACAACGAATGGGTGGATTTCAACGCCGGCGACGCGGGCATTCGCAATCTGCGCTTTGCCGTCGAGCCGATGCCGGGCGAAGAGATCACAGGCAACAATTCGTTGACGCGTGTGGTTGACGTTCCGCGGGGTCGGCGGAAGATCCTCTACGTCGAGGGTGAGCCGCGCTGGGAATACAAATTCATGAGGCGCGCGATCCACAAGGATGCCGGTGTCCGACTCGTCACGCTGCTCCGTACTTCCCCCAACAAATTCTACCGCCAGGGCGTCGATACGCCCGAGGAGCTCGCAGACGGTTTTCCGACCACGCCCGAGGAACTATTCGCGTATGACGCGCTCATCCTCGGAAGCGTGGAAGCGGGTTTCTTCACCGTTGAGCAGCAAGAGATGATTCGCGAATTCGTCAATCGTCGCGGAGGCACTTTATTGATGCTGGCCGGCCGCAACGGGCTTGGCGATGGCGGATGGGGAGCATCGAGAGTCGCCGAAGTTCTTCCTGTGCGTATTCCCGACGGTGACGGTCCGACTTTCTTTCGCATACACGCACCGGTCGAACTCACGCCGCAAGGGCGCGATTCGTTAATCTGCCGTCTCGACGAAGATCGTGCCAAAAACCTCGCGATGTGGAAGGAAATGCCCGCGCTCGCGGATTATCAAAGGGTCGGCGAGCTGAAGCCGGCCGCCGTTGGGCTTATCCAGGCTCGCGTCGAAACGAAACCCATCCCGATCCTGGTCCGGCAGAGTTACGGCCGCGGCAAGTCGATAGTTTTGGCGACGGGCGGCACGTGGCGATGGAAGATGGGCCTGCCCCATGACGACCAGCGCCACCACACTTTCTGGAGGCAGCTGTTTCGAAGTATGGTGGCGAATTCTCCCGGCACCGTTACGATTTCGAGCAATAAAACACTCTACGCTGACGATCCGCGCGTCAGTCTACAGGCCCAGGTCCGCACCAAGGCCTACGAACCCGCCAACAACGCAACCGTCACCGCGCTGCTGACTCCCGAGTCCGGAGATCCGGTGACAGTGGAGCTGCACCCTTCCGCGGAGGAGCAGGGGCTCTATCAAACCGATCTCATCGCGACCCGGCCCGGGCCCTACCGCATCGAAGTCACGGCCCTTCGCGGCGACCAAGTGCTTGGCTCCGAAGTACTCCATGTGCGACGCGAAGACGGCGTAGCGGAGGATTTTCACCCCGCTCAGAATCGCGAAATCTTGGAGCGGCTTTCCGAACAGACCGGAGGAGACTACTGGACGCTTGATGAGGCAGCCGGATTGCCGGATGAAGTGCGTTTCTCACAAGCCGGTATTACCGCTCGCGAGACGATGGATCTGTGGGATATGCCGTTCCTGTTCATCTTGCTGCTCGCCCTGCGCGGCGGTGAATGGCTGCTGAGAAGGCGCTGGGGCGTCATATGACCGATGCACAGCCGGCGGGGTATTGAATGGACGAAGGACCGCACCTAATTGCGAATGCGCGATCGCCACGGATGAAACATTTTCGGGGGCTCCGCCGTCGAATTCCTTTTGCCGTGGCCGATCAACGTCTCGGATTCGCTCCCTTCCTCGCCGCTCTTTTGCTGCTAACGGCGCCGGGCGCTTGGTTGCGCGCAGAAATCGGAGAATCGCACTTCGTGATCGTCGGCGGGTTGGGAGGAGAGCCCGAATACGAGGAGAAGTTCGCGTCCTACGCTACCGCCCTAGGAGAAATCTTCGAAAAAACGACCGGTGACGATTCGAGAGTCCAGGTACTCAAGGGTTCCGATGCGAGGCGCGAGGCAATCACTTCCGTATTGGAGGAACTTGCCGGCCGAACCACCGAAAACGATTCGGTCGCACTTGTTCTTATTGGACACGGCACCTGGGATGGCCGCGTCTTCAAGTTCAACATCCCGGGTCCCGATCTCACCGCCGAGAAGCTGCAAGAGCTGCTCGATGCTATTCCGGCACGCCGGCAACTAGTCGCGATTACATCAAGCGCCAGCGGAGCGCTGATGGACGTCCTCAAGCGTGAAGACCGAGTCGTCATCACCGCCACCCGCAGCGGTCGCGAGCGCAACGCAACCGTGTTTCCCGAGTATTGGATTGAAGCGCTCAGCAACGAGGCCGCCGATTCGGACAAGAACTCGGTCATCACCGCTTCGGAGGCATTCGTATACACCCAGCGACGGGTAAAGGACTTCTTCGAAAAGGAGAAGCGACTCGCCGGCGAGCACTCGCGGATCGAGGGAGACATCGCCGGCACATTCACACTCGCCCGGCTGGAAAAGGCGGTAGAGGCTTCCGAGGACCCGGCTGTGCGGCGTCTGTTCGTAGAACGGGAGGCGATCGAAGGGCGGATCGAAGCCCTGAAAGCCCGCAAGGACGAAATGGAACTCGACGCCTATTTCGACGAGTTGGAAGTCTTGATGGTCGAATTGGCGGGCAAGCAAGCCAAAATCGATGAGGCGGTCGGGGATGAGTAGATTCAGTCGATCGTTGTCAGTCCACCTATCCAGTGGCTGCCGTGCGTCGATATCAGCGCTCGTTTTGACCGCCATGGTTTTTCTTGCGGCTCCCGCCACGGCGCAGCGCGGGGAAGGGCGGGGAAGGCGTAGTCCGGAATTGCACTCCTGCGACGATCACTGGGACCACGGACGAAGGCGAGAGGCGCGGGGCTGCTACATGAACCTGATCGACCGCGTCTCCGACGCCGCAACGAAGGCCGAAGCGTTCCGGGGTCTCCGGAATTTCAAGCAGGCGAACGAGTGGTTCCGTCAGGCAGTCGAGGCGGAGCCGGAGAACCCCGAGGTACGTGTCCGTTGGGGCTATTTGTTTCTCGAAACCCACAACCAAGGCGAGGCGTTGAAGCTTTTCGACGAGGCCTTGAAACTCGACGAGGCCAATCTGGCGGCGCGTCTCGGCAAAGCCTCGGTATTGTCCCGACGCTTCGAAGGGAAGGCTCGCGAATGGGTGTCGGAGGTACTGCAAGCCGACCCCGATCTCGTCGAAGCTTACGCTCTGCTGGGGTCAATGGACATCGAGGAAAACAAGATTGAAGCGGCCGGCAAGATCCTCGATCAAGGGCTCGCTAAGGCTCAAGAGAGAAACGAAGCGCCCTTGGAATTGTATGCCCTCAAGGCCGCAATCGATTTGCTGCGGGGGGCCGAGGAAAGCGAATGGATCAAGCGGGCCCTCGAGTACAATCCCGCCTACGGTCGCATCTACGCGGATGTGGCGCACTTCTACGTCATTACACGCCGTTATCGCGAGGCCGGGGAACTCTATCGCAAAGCGGTCGATCGCGACCCGCAGCTATGGTCGGCGCACGCCGACCTCGCCGTGAATTTGATGCGCGAGGGTGAAGAAGAAGAGGCCGCACGGCATCTCGAATTGGCCTATCGTGGTGACCCCTATAGTGCCAAGACGGTTAATACCTTACGCCTGCTGGACAGCTTTGAGAATTTCAAGACCTTTTCAAACCTCGATAAGCCGCTGCCCGACGAACCCGGCGTCCTGGACGGCAGCTTCGAAAAGCCCACCATCATCCTCAAACTGCACAAGGACGAAGCGGACGTGCTTCGACCGTACGTTCTCCAGCTTGCTGAATTGAGCCTTGAAACCTTCCAGGCCAAATACCGGTTCACGCCGAAAAAACCGGTCCGGATTGAACTCTATCCCGATCACGACGATTTCGGTGTGCGCACGATGGGTCTCCCCGGCGTGGGTCTGCTCGGCGTAACCTTCGGCCATGTCGTCGCGATGGACAGCCCATCCGGCCGCACGCCGGGCAGTTTTCATTGGGGCACCACACTCTGGCACGAAATTGCCCACGTCATCACACTCGAGGCGACGAACCATCTTGTTCCGCGTTGGTTCAGCGAGGGCATCTCGGTCTATGAAGAATGGGCCGCGGACGAAAGCTGGGGCGACCGCATCTCCCCGGACGTGGTCGAAGCCCTGAAGAAGGACAAGTTTTTGCCGGTGGCGGAGCTGGACAGCGGTTTCATTCGGCCGCAATATCCCAAACAGATCCCTGTGTCCTATTTTCAGTCGGGCCTGGTTTGTAAGTTCATCGCCGAAAAATGGGGCTTTTCGAAGCTCGTCGAACTGCTTGACGGCTTCGGTCAGGGGAAGTCGACCGCCGACAACATTGCAGTGGTCATTGAGTTGTCGAGCGAGGAGTTCGACGAGCAGTTCGCCGCTTATGTCAAAGACCGCTACGGTGACCTGGTCGAGAAGTTCCCTGAATGGCGCAAACTGCTGAAGAAGGCTCTCGAGGCCGCGCGCGCGAAGAACTGGGACGAAGTCATTGAGCCTGCCGTGACGGCCCGTGACATTTACCCTGAATACGTCGAGGGTGGTAATGCCTACACGTTACTGGCCGATGCGTACCTGGAAAAAGGCGATAAACCGGCCGCCGTCGAACAATTGCAGCGGTACCAGAAAGCCGGTGGACGGAGCCCCTCGCGTATCAAGAAGCTTGCCGCTCTTTTGCACGAAATGAATCGACGTCCCGAGGCGATCTCGGCGCTCGACGGTCTTCTCTATATCGCTCCCGGAGATGAAGAACTTCACAGCCGCCTCGGCGAATGGCTGCTCGCCGAAGAGCAGTATGAAGACGCCTTACAGCAGTTTGAAACCGTTCTGGCGATAGGGGCGATCGACCCGGCGTCTGCGCATTTTCATCTAGCGCGCGCTTATCATAAGATGGACGATCGCGAAAAGACCCGTCGTCATTTGCTGTTGGCTTTGGAAGCGGCTCCCAGCTACCGTCCCGCCCAAAAGCTACTTCTGGAACTCAAGCGCTAGAGAAACGAGATCCTCTATTCATGAGCCTCCCGACAACTTCCAGCCTGGATACCTCTGACTACCGCGAGCTTGTTGGCTCCTTTCGTGAAACCCTGGATCGCATTCGTACCCAAATTCGCCGCGTGATCGTCGGCCACGACGAAGTCGTCGAGCATCTGTTGGTCACCTTGCTCGTCGGCGGCCACTGTTTGATCACCGGTCTGCCCGGAACAGCCAAGACGCTGCTGGTCCGCACGCTGGCGACCGCCCTAGGCCTCAAGTTCAAGCGCATTCAGTTCACTCCCGACCTGATGCCGACGGATGTCACCGGTACCGACATCATTGAAGAAGACGTCACGACTGGGCGCAGAAAGTGGACGTTTATCGAGGGCCCGATCTTTACCAACGTTCTACTAGCGGACGAAGTCAACCGCACGCCCCCAAAGACGCAAGCCGCTCTGCTTGAGGCGATGCAGGAGTTGAGCGTGACCGTTCGAGGTACTACCTACACGCTTGCACCACCGTTTTTCGTTTTGGCGACCCAAAATCCCATCGAACTGGAAGGGACCTACACGCTCCCCGAGGCTCAACTCGACCGCTTCTTATTCCAGGTGATTCTTGATTACCTAGACACGGACCAAGAGATCGATGTGGTCAATCGTTACGGGGAGGGACCGCCGCCCGAGGTCGACGTTTGCACGAACGCGGAAGAGATTATTCGCTACCAACAGCTCGTGCGTGAGGTCCCCGTTTCCGACAACACGACCCGTTATGCCGTGGAGCTCGTGCGCGCGACGCGCCCGAAAGACCCGCTGGCGCCGGAGGTAATCAACAAGTACGTTAATTACGGATGTAGCGTTCGCGCTACGCAGTTCCTCGTCGCCGCCGCGAAGGGTCGTGCATTGATTGAGGGGCGCTACCACGTAACCTACAGCGACATTCAGGCACTGGTGCCGCCTGTTATGCGACATCGCCTGCTGACCAACTTTCACGCCGAGTCTGACGGCGTCACCGTCGACGAGATTCTGAAGCAGATGGTCGAAGCTCGGCCGGCGCCCAACGAGTAAGTAGGTATACGGACCGAGATGAAGCCACGCCCGCGGTTGGGCGTTCCGCGATAGATAATCCCGCGTCGTCTGGCAACAGGCAATCGAATGGCCGACCAAAGACTCCTCGATCCCAAAGTCCTGGCGCGGCTCAACAACATCGAACTGGTGGCGAAAACTGTCGTTGACGGGTTTCTCACCGGACTCCATCGTGCACCTTTTTTCGGCTCCAGTCTGGAGTTCGCTGAGTACCGCCCTTATGCGATCGGTGACGATCCCCGCTTCATTGACTGGAACGTGTTTTCGCGCACCGACCGCACCTACGTGCGGCGCTATCTGGGTGAGACAAATACGCACTTGGCGATCCTATTTGACGCCAGTGCTTCGATGGGCTACGGGGCCAACGGGATAAAGAAGATCGAATACGCTCGCTACTTGGCCGCCGCGCTCGCGTACCTTTCCATTCATCAGCACGATGCTGTCGGTCTTATTGTCTTCGACGAAAAAGTCCGCGACTTTCGACCCCCGTCAACGCGGCCCGGCCATCTGCAAAGTATTTTGCACGCGCTCGAACGCGCCGAGCCCGCGACGGGAACAAACTTGCAGGCGCCTTTCGCACACTTCCAAGAATACGTTTCTCACCGCGGCCTGGTGGCCGTCATCTCAGACTTCTACGCCGATCCGGAAATCCTGATCCGTTCGGCGCGCCCGTTGGCGCATCAAGGGCAAGATGTCATTTTCTTCCAGATTCTCGACCCGGCCGAGATCGAACCTGACTTCGGTCACTCCGCTTTGCTCGAGGATATGGAGACCGGCGACCGCATGGAGGTTTCCGGAGACTACGCGCGGCGCGAGTATCGCAAGAGAATGGCGGATCACTTGGAAAAGATCAAGGATGAAGCCGCCGGCTTCGGCGCCGAATATTGGCTCATGGATACCTCGAAGCCGCTCGACCTGGCGCTGAGGGAGTATTTGTTATTTAGACAACGCCGCAGATAGCGGCCCGAAAGGTTTCGCTGCGCTTTCCGGCCTGCTGAAGCGTCAATGAAGTAACGCATCCACTCCTCGGTCTGCTTTGTCGGCGTGGGGATTCGTGATGCGGGTCGCGTACGATCGCTGCTGATCTAGACAATGTTGCTACTCTCGCCACTGTTTTTGCTCGGCGGCTTGGCCGTCACGCTGCCCTTGTGGTTGCATCTGCTGCAGCGCCAAAATCCGATTCAGCTCCCGTTCAGCTCCCTGATGTTCTTCGAGCGTCGCAAGCAAGCGGCGCTGCTCGAACGCAGGTTTCGCTACCTTGTGCTGCTCGCCGCGCGGCTGGCCCTTTACGCCCTGCTTGCTCTCGTCTTCGCTAAGCCTATCTGGGAACGTCCCTCACGGGCCGTTCTTGGCTCGGTGCCGAGATTCCATATGATCGCGGTCGATACCTCGCTGAGCATGGGCTTCGAAGGCCGTCGGGACCGCGCTGTCGCCGAGGCCGAGAGTATCGTCAACGCCATGGAATCGGGCGACGTGGCGCAAGTCCTCGCCGGCGGCCCCGGCGTTCGCATAGTTACCGAACGCACTAGTGACCGACAAGAACTGCTCGCGGCGATCAGGTCGCTCCAAGCCGGCGCTTCCAGGAATTCGTACGGGGAGTTGATCGAAGCCGTGCGCAACCTCATTCCCGCCAACAGCGTGCCTGTCGAAGTGCATCTCGTTTCGGACTTCCAGGCCTCGGCGCTGCCCGGCCGTTTTTCCGATGTCGCGCTCCCTACTATCGCTACTCTTGTTGCGCACGATATCGCTGACCCTGAGGCGCCGAACTGGACCATCGAAAGCGTCAAGGGAATCACACGACTTTACGGCGCAGGGCAGAAACCTCGTATCGAAGTGACCGTCGCCGGCTTCGGCACTGTCGAGGCCCGCAAAACCGTGGTACTCCGCATCGGCGGGAAACGGGTTGCCGAACGCTCCGTTGACGTGCCGGCGTCGGGCCGTGCCTCGGCCGTCTTTGAGGGATTCGACGTGCCCAAAGGCAGTACTCGTGCCGAAGTTGCACTCGATGGCGGCGATGCGCTCGCACTCGACGATCGGCGCTTGGTGGCGTTCGACAACACCGAACCGGCCCCGATTCTTTTTCTTTCCGGTCAGAGTCGGCGGCGGGACGTCCTCTATTACAAAGCTGCCCTCGACGCCGGATCCGGATCCGTATTCGAGGTGCAAGCTGCGACGCCTAAAGAAGCCGATCGCCTTCAACCCGAGCGTTTCGCGATGGTTGTGATCTCCGACGTTCCGCGCCTGTCGTCGCTGTTCAGCGAGCGCTTGCGCAATTACGTAGAGGCTGGGGGTTCGGTCCTGCTTGCTGTAGGCCCGAAGATCACCCTGGCGCGCGAGGCGCCTCTCTATGAGAAGAGGATTGGAGAGGCGCGCTATGTCCCCCGCGAGGGCGAGCGCTTTCAGGTTGCCGGCGAAGTCGATGCCTCCCATCCGGCACTCAGGCAGGTAGAGCGATTCCGACGGGTGAAATTCTTCCGATACGCGCAGCTATGGACGGGCGACGACGATGAAGTCGCCGCGCGCTTCGCCGACGGGTCTCCGATGCTTGTCGAACACAGAGTGGGCGACGGACGACTGCTCGTTTTTGCCTCCTCGCTCGACAATGTTTGGAGTGACCTCCCGGTCCATCCGGTATTTGTTCCGTTCGTGATCGAGTCGGCAAGGTACTTGTCGGGTCTTGAGGAAAGCCGGATGCAGGCAGTTATCGACTCCGTGCAGGCCTTACGAACACGCCGCGCGCCCGGTTCCACGGTCCAGGTTTTCGATCCTGATGGCGCCCGGGTTCTGTCGCTTTCGCAGTCGATCTCCGAGGAAGATCTGCAAGTCACACAACTTGGCTTTTATGAGATTCGGCGTAGCGGCGAGTCCGAGTTGATTGCAGTCAATCCCGATCCCCGTGAATCCAACCTGCGCCCAATGGATGCCGATATGCTGGCCTTGTGGCAGGCCACCGGCGGCGGGGGAGGCGAAACCGCGGCGTTTGATGGTGCGGAAACGCCCATTGCATTACCTCCTTTCGAGATTTGGCGATGGCTTCTGGTGCTGTTGTTGTTGGCTGCACTGATAGAATCGGTAGTAGGCAACCAACACCTCAAAGAACGCCGCGAGGTTCGTCTATCGTGAGCTATTTTTCCCGCACGCCGGCCGAGAAGCTCCAAGACTACCTAAGTCGGGTGCACCTGCGGCTAAAGGCCGTTACCGCCTCCCGCGGGTTGGGAGCGGCAGCCGTCGCCGCGCTATGTCTCACCGTAGCCGGTGTTTACTTCGCCAACGAATTCGCGTTCTCTAACTCCAGCGTTATCAGCGCGCGGACGCTTCTGTTTGCCTCCGTTGCCGCGGCCGTCGTGTTCCTATTCATACGACCTCTGCTCCGATTAGGGCGTGGGAAAGCGGCGGGTCATATCGAAAAACGCGTACCGGCTTTTGACGGCCGCATCGATACCTTCGTGGATCAGACCGATAGGAAGGACGGATCGGAGAACCCTTTCCTCGATTTGCTTGCCGAAGACACGATGCAGGTTGCCGAAGCCGTGCCCGCCGAAGATGTGGTCGAGTCAAAGGGGATATTGGTCTACGCCGCCGCGGGAGTCACGGCCCTCGCTGTATTGGTCTGGCTGGGAATCGCCGGCCCCGGCTATTGGAGTTACGGAACGAATCGGTTGTGGGGCGGTTGGCTTGAGCCGTCCGTGTCGCCGCTCTACCAGATCATTGTTGAACCGGGATCAAAGACGATCCGCCAAGGTGCTGATCTCGTCGTCACCGCGCGCATGGTCGGCTTCGAATCGCCCACGGCGCAATTGCTTGCGAAATTTGACAGCGGCGTTGGGTGGGAAGAGGCGCCCATGCAAAAGGAGCTCGACGGCGCGGGCTTCGAATTCCTATTCGCGGGCGTCCGCGAGCCGTTGCGCTATCGCGTTGCCGCCGGAGGCATCGAGAGCGAAGAGTTCCAGGTGCAGGTCGTCGAGATGCCGAACGTCGAATCGATTCGGCTGACTTATCACTACCCCAAATGGACCGGCCTTGAGAATCTTGTCGAAGAGGATTTTGGCGACATTCGCGCTGTTGCGGGCACCGAAGTCGAGGTCGAAGTTACCCTCGACAAGCCGCTGGCGGACGGCGTCCTGCGCGTCAACGACCAAGAAAGCCTCGCGATGTCGGCGAAAGAGCTTACAGCCGTTGGACGTCTGAAGGTTGACAAGGAAGGACAGTACTTCATCGCCGCCCTTTACGAAGGCGAGGTTGTGCGGCTGACCGACGATTATTTCATCTCGCTCGTGCCGGATGAGAAACCCACGGTCAAGTTTCGTCGGCCGGGTCGGGATTGGCGAGCCACGAACATCGAGGAAGTCACGGCTGAATTCCAGGCTTCCGACGACTTCGGGTTGCGTTCGTTCAAAGTGCATTACTCCGTGAATGGTGGTGAGCCCCAGACCGCGGCTTTGCCGATGCGGCGCGGCGCAAAGACGATCCGTGCCGGCCATACGTTCTATCTGGAGGAACTGGGTGATTCTGAAGCTGCTGACGGCGATGCCGAGCCTGGCTCGCCAAAACTTGTTCCCGGCGACATTATTTCCTACTACGCCGTAGCGCGTGACGCCAAGCGCTCAGTACAGACCGACATGTATTTCGTCGAAGTGCGGCCCTATGATTTCGAATTGCGCGAAGGCCAAGGGGGTGGCATGGGGAGGGGCGGGGGCCAGGAACAACAGGAAATCTCCCGGCGCCAAAAGGAAATCATCGCCGGAACCTGGAACTTGATTCAAGATTCGAGCGGTGCCGACAAGCGAACGCGGGCCGAAGTCCGCGACAACGCGCAGCTACTTTCGGAAATTCAACTCACCCTTCGCGATCAAGCGAAGACCTTGGCCGAGCGTGTAAGGGCCCGTGAGATCACCGGGCAAGGAGGCGACTTTAAGAGGTTTGTCGAGAACCTCGAGAGAGCCGCTGAGTATATGGCTCCCGCCGCGGCCGAGCTGAAAGCTCAAAAACTTCGCGAATCCCTGTCCCCGCAACAGAAGTCTCTGCAGTACTTGCGGCGAGCGGAGTCGATCTTTCGTCGAATCGAAGTTCAGCGCGGCGGCGGCCGCGGCGGGGGTGGAGGCGGGCAGGCAAGCCAGGATCTGCTTGAGATGTTCGAGCTCGAGATGGATCTCGAGAAGAACCAATACGAAACCGGCGGCGGGATGTCGTCGCGGCAAATCGATCGCGAAGTTGACGAGGCCCTCGAGAAACTAAAGGAATTGGCCCGCCGCCAAGAAAAGCTCGCCGAGCAGGCGCGTCGACAGCCAACCCCGACATTCTCGCAGCGCTGGCAGCAAGAGATTCTCCGGCGCGAAGCTGAGGAGCTCAAACGAAAACTCGAGGAGCTGCAACGACGTCAGGCTTCCGCGCAGCAGCAGGGCTCGCAACAAGGGTCCCAACAAGGCTCACAGCAAGGGTCCCAACAAGGCTCACAGCAAGGCTCACAGCAAGGCTCACAGCAAGGCTCACAGCAGGGATCTCAACAGGGCGGTCAACAAGGCGGTCAACAGCAAGGTCGCCAGGGCGGTCGGCAACGCGCATCCGGCTCCGGGGCTGGGGGCTCACGGCTCGAGCAAACGATCCAGCGCCTTGAACAAGCGACTCGGGACATGGAACGTGCTTCTCAGGCCGGCAGCCCTGAGGGTGGGAGCATGGGACAACAGCAGGCCCAGGCTCGTGCGCGCCGCGCCCAAGAACGACTGCGAGAGGCTCTGCGTTTGCTTGAACAGCAACGTCTGCAAGAGGTGGGCGACCACCTGTCCAGCCTGCGGCGGCGAGCCGACAAGCTGGCTGCCCAACAGGCGGACGCTGCTCAGGCCCTGCGCGGCGCTCTCTCACATGCTCTCGAGTACATCAAACAGAACGGCGGCCAAGCGCGGGGGCGCGTTCCGAGCGGCATGTCGCCGGGAGAGGAACTCGAGCTCTCCGAGCGGAAGAAAGCGATGCAGGAAGCGGTCGAGAGCATCGAGCGCGACATGCAGCAAGCTTCGCGGCGGTTGCGGGAAACCGACAGCGGCCGCAAGCTCCGTGAGGCGCTCTCGGATCTCCAGCAATCCGAATTGGGCGTCCGCCTGGGGCAAGCCGCCTATCACATCCGCCAAGGTTACGCCGCTCATATCGCCCAAAGGGAAGAGACCGTCACGGCGGCAATTAACCGCTTGCGAGACCAATTGGCAGACGCTGAGCGGTTGGCCCGGGCACAAGGGGCGGGCGGCGGCGACCGCGGTTTGGAGCGATCGCTCACTCGCCTCGAAGACCTGCGTCGCAAGCTTGAGGACGCTTCGGGCATGGGTCGACAAAACGACCCCAACCGGCGCGGTCAGGGCCCTGGCGAGGAACATCAAGAAGGGCAACTAGGGTCGGGTGGCCGACGACCTGGCGAGCAGGGTCAGGGCGGCCGGCAGGGCGAGGGTCACCAAGCGGGTCAAGGTCAGGACCAACGAGCGCAGCAACGTGGCCAAGGTCCCGGGCAACAGCGTGGTCGAGGCGAGGGTCAAGGCCGGGGTACACAACCCGGCCAACAAGGAAACGGCAATCAACAAAGTCAACAGCCCGGTTTCGGACAAGGCCGAGGAGGTTCACGCAATCAGCAGGGACCCGGCCAACGCCGGCCCGGGCAAATGGCGGGCGGGTCACGCGAAGGAATGTGGGGACCCGGCGGACGTATTGGAAGCGAGCAAGACTGGGGTAGTGCGAGCAACTTCGGTGGTGTGCCCGGCCCGGGCGGAGTCCGCACATTGGACCCACAGACACGCCGAGAGATGGAACAAGCCATGAGAGATGGGGCCCGTCTTATCCCCGGGATTACGCACCAACTTCGCGGCTCGGGCATTGACGAGCAGGAGCTCAACGAACTGCGCCGCTTTGTCGGCGGTTTGCCCCACGGCCGTTTTGCCGGCAACCCCCGCTTGCTGCAGGAGGAGCATCGCAAGCTACTCTCACTCATCGAGCAGTTGGAATTGCAGGTTCGACGCCAGGTCGAGCAAGACCAAGGCGGTGCGAACGTCCGCTCCGGAGCCAACGAGCCGGTTCCCGAACGATATCGTGAAGCCGTCGCCGAATACTATCGACGCCTCAGCCAGAGTCGATAGCCGGAAACGGCCCTAGCTTAACCCTCGTCCAAGTGACAGAGCGTAAGATACTTTCGGCGGTTTGCCGATGGTACTATCGGTGAAGCCGTGCGGTAGTGTCAGACCGTCGCGCCGCGTCGATTTGGAATCTTAATTCACCGTACACCTGACGCCGACAGTCGCTCGTGTTGGTGTACAATGGGATCAACGTGAGTACCCGCGTCCAGGACCTTGATTCGGGTTTCTTTGCTCCGCTGCCTCATTTCAGCGACGAAATCAATCACAACATCGTCAAGTCGGAGATTGATGGCGGCGTCTACCTGGAAGACCTCGAGGAAGGGGCGCGGCTGGAAGTACAGACCGAAAACAACCTGTACTTTCTGCGGATGGGCACTGACGGCGAGGCAACGATTTGCGGCCATCCCGATTTCTGTCCAAAGCCGGTCCGGGTGAAGATTCACGGCTCCAGTTGGGGTGGGTCCATGCTGAAGGTCGCCTACATCGGCCGCGGCATGCACCTGGAGTTTCGCCACCCCGTCCACAAGATCATAACGACGTCGCCCATCGCTGAGATCCGTTCGATCAAGTAGCTCTCGGCTTCGTCTCCCTGTTCTTCCTTATTCTGTTGTCCGCTTGAGTTGCCCGCAGGCCGCGAAGATTTCTCGTCCTCGCGGCTTACGCACGAAGCAAGGCAACTGCGCCTTGAGAATCGACTGGAACGCTTCGACCCTCTCCGACGACGGCGTACTGTAGGGTAGCTCCGCTCCAGGGTTGAAAGGGATCAAGTTAACACGGCACTTCAATTGCGCCAGCAGACCCAACACGCGACGGGCATCCCGATCACTATCATTCACTCCCGCCAGCAGAACATACTCAAACGTTAGCCTCTCTCGAGGACGCAGCGGATAGTCGCGACACGTAGCGAGCAGCTCTTCCAAACCGTACTTGCGCGTGATCGGCATAAGCTCCCGCCGCATCTCTTCCGTGGATGCGTTCAACGAAACGGCAAGGTGAGGTCGCTCGGGAGACTCGCCGAGTTCCCGCATCTTCGGCGGGATCCCTGATGTCGATACCGTGATGCGGCGGATTGGAATTGCAACGCCTTCGGGGTCGGCGAGCAATCGCGAGGCTTTCAGGACCGCCTCCAGGTTCAATAAAGGCTCGCCCATGCCCATCATGACGATGTTGACGGGACGGCGGCGAGGTTCAAGTTGATGTTGCCGAAGCAAGACCAGGACCTGGCCGACGATTTCACCCGCTGTCAGATTTCTTTCCAGGCCCATCAGCGCCGTCAGGCAGAACTTGCAGTCCACCGGGCAGCCGACCTGCGTGGAGATGCATAGGGTGTCGCGTTTGACTTCGGGGATGAAAACCGATTCAATACTCTTGCCATCGTCAAGGCTGAGCAAATACCGGACCGTTCCGTCGATCGATTGGAAGCGGCGGTCGACGGTCGGTAAGCCCGGGGTGAAATCTTTCGCCAATTCACGCCGGAGACCGCTCGGGAGCGCGGTGAGATCAGCTAATTTCGACACTCGCTCGCGATAGAGCCCACGGTAAAGTTGGCGAGCTCGGTAGCGAGGTTCACCATGCTCAGCGAGCACGCGGGTGAGCGCGGTAAAGTCTTGTCCTGTAAGGGCTTGGAGGGCCAAGGAGCCTGCCGTGTAGAGGTCTGCCGCCCCATAGGGAGCGCCGAGACTTTCGTCCCCCGTATGATACACTGACTGTCCCAGGGGAGCGCTTGTCATCTCCAAACCTCCCAAGCCCGGGGCGGGGCCTGCCCTCACAGACGTGACCGCCGCCAATATCCACAAGACTGTCCTTCCGAACGGAATCCGCGTGATTTCCGAGGAGATGCCTTACGTCCGCTCAGTCGCCATGGGCTGCTGGGTGGATGCGGGCTCACGCCGGGAGGAAGACCACGAAAGCGGCATCAGCCACTTCGTCGAGCACATGGTCTTCAAGGGAACGGCGAATCGCAGCGCCGACGAAATAGCCTATTCGATCGACGCCATTGGAGGTCATCTCGACGCCTTTACAACCAAGGAGACCGTCGCGTTCACGGCAAAGGTGCTCGACGAGCATCTCCCGCGCGCTCTGGACGTTCTTTCGGACTTGGTTTTGCACCCCGTCTTCCGAGAAGAGGACATTGAACGCGAAAAAGGCGTCGTTCTCGAAGAACTCAAGATGGAAGAAGACAACCCCGACTATCTTATCCATGAGATTTTCGTCAGTAACTTTTGGAAGAACCATCCGCTAGGGCGCTCGATCATCGGCACCGAGCAGACGATCGGCAGTTTCGAGAGGCCTCAACTGCAAAGCTTCTTCGGGCGCACTTACGCTCCGGCCAACCTCATGGTTGTCGCGGCGGGGAATCAACCGCACGACGACTTGGTCGCACTTGTCAGTGAGCGTTTCGGCGGACTCAAGCCCGCGGAGGCGCCAAAGCAAGAGGCCGCGCCTAACAGCCGCCCCTCTGTAACGTTGCGCGACAAGCCGTCTCTGGAACAAGTACATTTGTGCCTCGGCGTACCCTCCTATCCGATTGCACATCCTGACCGCCACGCCGGGTACGTCCTCAATACGATTCTCGGCGGTGGAATCAGCTCGCGACTCTTTTTACGGATTCGGGAACACGAAGGCTTGGCCTACGCAGTGTTTTCCGACTTGGGCGTGTTCAGCGACAGCGGCATGCTCTCGGTCTACGCGGGCACCTCGATCGAGACGGCCCGCCGTGTGATAGACCACATTCTCGAGGAGATGAAGCAGCTCAAGGAGACACCTGTGGGCTCCGAGGAATTGCGTCGCGCAAAGGACTACATGAAGGGCAGCCTAACGCTAAGCCTCGAGTCGACCTCTAGTCGCATGTCGAATCTCGCACGGCAGGAAAGATATTTCCAGCGGTTTGTATCGATCGACGAAGTCCACGAGAAAATCGAGCAGGTGGACGCTGCGGCGATTCAACAAGTAGCCGAGGAGTGGTTCCGACCGGAGATGATCGCGCTGGCGGTGCTCGGCAACTTGAACGGTTTCAAAATCGGCCGCGCCGAACTGAAGTGCTGAGGGGCGCATAGTTACTATTCGGCGCCCGAGCGGCCTAATTATCGTCGCGGTTGAAGATGTCGATCCTTTTGGCCCTTGCCGTCAGCGCGTAACCGGAACGATACTTTAACTCCGAGGCGTACCCGCTAGCGGAAACACCAAATACTCGGAACTCGGGCATCTCGTCGACCGAAGAGTGTTTCGGAAGCACTACGCTGAATCCGGCCAGCCGTAAACCTTCCGATTTGAAGTGTTTTGCCACATCCGTCCGCACCATCCGTGTGTGAAAAGCATGGTTGGCCACGCCGTTGGGAAAAACGAGGACTTCTTCGACAGGCGTGCGGGCCGCGACGCCGGCCGCCCACCCCACAAAGCGCATGTATCCCATGGTCCGGCTCACGATATCCACCATGCCCATCGCCTTGTCAGGAACGATCGGAATCGTCTCGCCGGCGGAGGAAACGATCATTTCCTGGGATCCGAAGCGCTTCAGAGAATAGATCGTCTTTGTGCGGTCGCGCAGCGGCGTGAGCTCAGGTCGTTCCGGCGGTCCTGATAGCAGAAACGTCTGGATCCGATTCGAGCCCCCTACAAACGCGGATTCGGGCACCATGGCGGAAAAAGCATCGTCGCCGACCGGACTCTGAAACGTTTGGGTGACGGCGCGAATAGTACCGTTGACGGCGACGGCGATATGGCGACTTCCACCGATGCGACCCCGCGGAAGAACCCACGCCGCGATCTGGGCGGGAATGAAGGAGCTTGTAAGATCAACGTTGTCGAAGCTGTCCGGGTCTTGCATCTCCATTTCGAGATCGAGGGAATTGGACTGGGGAAACTCATTGATCGACCGATTAACCAAGGAAGAGTAACGGCCGAACCGGTAAACGCTGTCAGGGTCCTCGCCAGTCCCGAAGATCGAGATTGTGCGAACTACCGTTGCCTGGACGTCGGCTGCCTGCGAGTCGAGCCGGGTGAGGGTCTTGTGGCGGATGCTGTAGATGGATTTGCCGACTCGGTCTTTCTCGCGATCGAGCATTGAGTAGCCGTCGGTTGGGAACGGTAGTTCCTCATTCAACACGTCCGCGATTGTCGGGAGGATATCAACGCTCTCTACATTCTCCCGGCGTTCGGAGCCGTGCTTTTGGTGTGGAAGCTTGACGAACAACGGCACAGCCATAATATCTCCGGGCCGGTCCTCGGACAGCAGTCGATAAGAAGACCCTTTCCGAAAGGCGGCGCCGTGGTCGGAGGTCACAATCAGCAACGAGCGGTCGTAGAGATCTACTCCCCGAAGCCGGGTAATCAAGTCACCGAGCAACCGGTCGACAAATCCGACCTGAAGCAAGTGACGCTGCAGGGCTTGGAGCGTTTCCCACTCCGTTCCGGTCCAGGCGGCCTTACTCATGCCGTGAGAAGACTGAAAAAAACCTCCGGGGCCGTATGACTTGCTCGAAGGCAGGTAGAAAAAAGGACCGTGCGGCAGACGATTGTGGATGAAATGGAGAGTGGGCTTACTCGAGACCTGAATGGCGGCGAGGAAACGAGTGAATTCCGGCTCGCCTCGCCCGGATTGGGGGTCTTCCCGCGTCGCCGGCCAAAAATCGGTCCAACCCTCGGTGACGTCGGGCAAATCCCGGCTCCACCCGGCGGGCAGGACGGTGTGTAAATAAATGAGAGTGATGTCGGCCAGTGTCGTACGCAGGCGAGCTTCGAACGAGCTAACCGGATCAGTCTCACGGCAAACATCCCCGGGACAAAGCTGGGTTGCGCCTTCTACGATGTGGAAATCGTAGCTGCCGGCCAACCAAGTGAAGAGATTGTCGGGGTAATTCTCGACAATCGCGCTTGACGGCTTCCACGGGTACCTGCCGGTTAGGATGGCGGGAACCGCTAAGTCCGTCAACTCGGCAACCGTCGTGGCATTGGAGAACCAGTAGGATTCCTCCGAGAGGGCGGCGAAATTCTTGAATCGTGCTCTATTGATCCGTCCCCGTTCGTCCAGCAGAGTGGCAAGCGGAAGTTCATCGAAAACCACCAAGACAACCGGCGTAGTCGCTTGCACGGAACCCACCGCCGTTTCGGGTTGAGCAGGCGCCATCCACAGCTCTCGGACCGCGGGCGTCAGAAGGAATACTGCAGCGAAAACAAGCCCGCTCGGCCAGACGAACCGAAGAAAAGCCGCGAAACCTTTGGAGCGCAACGCGAATACGGCAGTGACGGCACCAAGCAGGCCGGCCGAAACCGCCACAACCCAAGCCGGTGCGTCGAAGAGCCTTGCCGGCAGCCGGAGGACAAGGAGCGCTGCAAGGGCGGCGACAACAGCGAAGTGGATTACTAAGCCGGCTTGACGGTGAATGCGACGCGCGACCGCTTCAAGCAAGAAAAAGACCGACGGCAATCCGAAACAGAGCACTGTGGCCAAAGCCGGCACCTCCAGGGGTGTCAAATGATGAGCGACTAAGAATTCCGGGTTTGCCGACAATGTTTCGAACAAAGGAGCGGCGACGGCAAAGCCGTGTAGGCCGGCTACGACCATGAACGGGCCGGCGGCGGCGACTCTTTTCATGGGCTGGGTCTCTCCACCCACTCAGGTTCGGTCGGATAAGGGAAGGAGGAAAAAACGCCTCTAGGATGCAATGGTTGGGGAAAGATGGCGCACGAATGATTCTATCGGATGCGAAGGGAAAGCCGATGTTGCCGGCAACTTTTGTCTAACAATACCAGATTGGCGCTGCCGCGACGCTCGGCCGGTTGTCTAGCGCCCCGGAATATTTCAGCCTCTAAAACGATTTTCTTCTCGTGGGCGGCCTCAAGACCTTTGGTGATCTGCTGGGCCATGCCGAGAGATTCGAGAATCTTTAGCGGCCTTGATCGAGGGCTTGTCGAAGTCTTCGCCTTCAATGAAAGCCGTCGCCAGGAAGGTCGGTCCGTTTAATGGTGAGACGGACTTCTCCGAATCCGCGGACCAGATCGTGTTGCTTATCAATGGTCAGGCGGATCATGACGTACACACCGAAATAGTCCGCCCCGACGTCGAAAAACTCTCCCGCACGTTGACCGACCCTGGTTTCGACCTCGTCTGCCGGTATCGGACTTCACCCTGAGTCCGAACACCGAAGTCCGGGCTTTCGCCATCTCGGCGAGCGGCCACGCGTCGGAACTCAGATATCAGGGAAAATACGACGATGGGAGCCGGCCGCAAGTTCTGGGCCGAAAGTGCGAGACGCCGGACTTCATGCCTGGAGACTCAAGGTAGCAAGGTCTGATAAGCGATTAGGGCCCCGACGTAAGCCAATCCCGTCATGTAACCCCACTGCATCAGCGGCCATTTCCAACCTCCCGTCTCTCGCCGGACGACCGCTACCGTGGACATACACTGCATCGCGAACGCAAAGAAAATCAACAGCCCGATCGCCGCCCCAAAGCTGAGGTCGCTTTGGATCGCCGCCTGCAACTCGATCGATTCCTCGTCGGCCTCCAACCCGTAGATGGTCCCGAGCGTTGCAACCATAACCTCCCGCGCGGCCAGCGAAGTCAGCAATCCAATGCCGATCTTCCAGTTGAAGCCAAGAGGTTCTATCAGCGGCTCGATCGTCCGCCCGACTGTGCCGGCGAGGCTATCCTCGATGGGCGGGGGTTGCCCGTCGGTCATTGGAACGCTGAGCAGAAACCACAGAACGATTGTCGTTGCGAGAATGACTGTTCCGGCGCGACGTAAGAATATCTTCGAACGATCGAGCAATCGCATTCCCAACGATCGAAGCGTCGGCAGGCGATAGGGAGGCAGCTCGAGCATAAAGGGTGTGCGGGAGCTTCGCAGAATAGACGACTTGAGCGCCCAAGCCGTCCCGAACGCCGCCATGAAGCCCAACGCGTAAAGCCCCAGCATCGTCGCCGCCCGGGTTCCGAACAACGGCCCCAGCAAGGGCCGCTCGGGCACGAAGGCCGCGATCAGCAGCGTATAGACAGGCAGACGCGCCGAGCAAGTCATGAAAGGCGCCACCAAGATCGTTGCCAGCCGATCACGCCGGTTTTCGATCGTCCGAGTCGATAGCACCGCGGGCACCGCGCAGGCGTAGGCCGACAGCAGCGGGATAAACGACTTGCCCTGCAAGCCCGCCTTCGCCATCGTGCGGTCCGCGATCAACGCGGCGCGAGCCAAATACCCCGAGTCCTCGAGAATGCCGATAAACAGAAACAGAATCAGAATCTGCGGCAGAAAGATGACGACCGACCCGACGCCGCTCCAGATACCGTCGATGAGCAGCGAGCGCAGCATCGACTCGGGCAGCACCGCGGCCAGCCACGCGCCCGACTCGCCGATGGCGCTGTTCAGGGCGTTCATCAAAGGCTCAGCGGCGGTAAAAATACTCTGGAAAACAGCGACCACCACCCCAAGAAAGACCAGCGGTCCGGCGACCGGGTGAAGAAAGACCGCGTCGAGCCGGCGCGTCCAAATCGGCGGCGCGGGGGCGCGATACGCCGCTTCGCCGCCCAAGCGGCCGGCCCACTCACGGCATTGGGGAATATTCGAGATAACCGGCAGCTCGATGCGCTGCGGCCCCGGAGCGGCCTTCTCAACAGCCCGGCCTTCCAAAAACCGCGTGACTTGATCGACCCCTTGTCCGCCGCGTGCGCTAATCAGCGCCACCGGAGCGCCGATTTTCGCCGACAGCGCATCGGTATCGAGTCCTCCCCCGCGGCTCTGGAGATCATCGGCCATGTTGAGCGCGATGAGAGTCGGCAGGCCGAGGCTCAAAATCGGCGCGGCCAGTGTCAGATGGCGCCCCAGGTTCGTCGAATCAAGGATGAGAATGACGGCGTCGGGCCGCCCAACATCCTTCATTTCTCCCGTCAACACGTCGTGCGTGACGCGCTCGTCTTCGCTCCGCGGCGTGAGACTATAGACGCCTGGAAGATCAATCAGCAGCGGCTCGTTGCCGTCCGGGAGCCTAACTCGCCCGAAACGTTTTTCAACGGTGACGCCGGGGTAATTGGCGACTTTTTGGCGCAACCCGGTCAACCGGTTGAACAGTGTCGATTTGCCGGAATTCGGCGGACCCACCAGAGCGACGGTGCGACGAGTCCCCGACGCCTCCCCGTTCCCGGGGCGGACCGGTTCCAGCGTCGCAACGCCGCTGGGATGGCAGTCGCTCATGCCGTTTCCAAGGATGGATCGGTTCGGAGAATCAGACGGGCGGCGGTTTCACGCCGCAGCGCCACTTCCGAGCCGTCGACGCGAAATACCCGCGTGTGGCCCAGCGGCGAACCGCGTGCCGCCGAGATCGCCGCACCGGGGAGAAAGCCCAACTCCATCAGCCGCTGTGCGTCGTCGGAGGGCAGGTCGATTCGCTCCAGAATCCCCTCTTCCCCCAGCGCCAACGATACCAAAGTGGCCGAGCGCGTTGTTGCAACTCCGTTGCTAATGTGATCCCCTGCCATGATGCAACTTGCAACTCAGTTGCAAGTTGCTTTCAGTATGGAGATCGTCTTCCGTCGCAGTCAAGATCGGGAGTCAAGAGCCTTTTCGGCTGACGGCGAAATGGAGCAACCGCGTCCGCGGCCCGAGTCCTCCCGCAACAAAGAAACGCTAGGATAGAATTTCTTCGCGGCGGTCCGGCCGGCGCCTGTACGCGGCCGCGTCGCGCTCAGAGGACAACCCATGATCGAAGCATTCCAAACCTGGCTGGTCGGCCACGGCGTCACGGAAACACAGGCCGTCGTGGCGAGCCGCATCGTCGCCGTCCTGTTCGTAGCCTTGGTGAGCTACCTGGCAAATTTCATTGTTAAACGGATTATTTTGACGGTCGTCCACAGCATCGTGCGCCGTACAAAGACGGATTGGGACGATGCCTTGGTCGAACGCAAGGTCTTCACCAAGTTGTCGCACTTGGCGCCGGCAATGGTGATCCGAGCGTTGGCGCCGGTCGCGCTGGCGGGATCCGATCGGCTGATTGCCTTCACAGGTCGCGCCACCGACGTTTACATGCTGATGATCGGGATCTTGATCGTCGCTTCGTTTCTCGACGCGGTCACCGACGTTTACCGGCAGTTCGCGATTGCCAAGAGAATCCCGATTAAGAACTACGTTCAAGTGATCAAGATCTTGGTCACGGTCGGGGGCCTGATCTTATCGTTGTCGATCATCATAGACCGCTCGCCTTGGGTGTTTATCAGCGGCATAGGCGCGCTCACTGCGGTCTTACTATTGATTTTCAAAGACACTATCTTGGGATTCGTCGCCGGCATACAATTGGTCGCGCACGACATGGTGCGGCCGGGTGACTGGATCGAGATGCCCAAGTATGGAGCCGATGGCGACGTCGTCGAAATCACTCTCAACACCGTTAAGATTCAAAACTTTGACAAGACGATCACGACAGTACCGACGTACGCACTGATCTCTGACTCTTTCAAGAACTGGCGTGGTATGTCGGAGTCCGGTGGGCGGAGAATCAAACGCTCAATCTTTCTCGACGTCAACAGTATCCGTTTTTGCACCGCCGAGATGGTCGAGCGGTTTTCGAAAATGCAGGTCCTGGGCGACTATGTCGCACGGAAAAAGAAAGAGCTCGAAGAACATAATCTCAAGCACGACATCGACGAAAGCGTGCTGGTCAACGGACGCCGTATGACTAATGTGGGGACGTTCCGTGCCTACCTCGTCGAATATCTGCGCCGCCATCCCAAGATTCATCAGGACTTGACCTTCCTCGTACGCCAGCTCGCGCCGACCGACAGAGGGTTACCGATCGAGGTCTACGTCTTCAGCAGCGATCAGCGCTGGGTGCAGTATGAAGCCATCCAGGCGGATATCTTCGACCACATGTACGCCGTGCTGCCGCAGTTTGACTTGCGGCCGTTCCAAAACCCCAGCGGCAGCGATATCGAGCGTGGCATGAGGAGTGTCGCTCGAAACAGTCCGGCGGAGGCCTAACGGCAGGCACGCTCCACGACCTTCCTGTTTCCGTCGTCCCGGCGTTCAGCTTCGCGCGTGTCGGCTACTGCGAGCAGTCGAGGCCCTTGTTCCCCCTACGAGCATCCTTGCCGATCACGATGCGGTCCAGCTTCGCTTCGCGGCACTCGCGGGATTCGGCCCTCCCCGGGCGGTTGAAAGGCTCGGGCGTTACCTCGAAACCGGTGTCTTGCGAGTTGTTAAACTCGTCAAGCGCTTCGATACAGCCGCTGCGGCTGATCGTTCTTTTGTTGGCGCCGCAGAGAGCTTCACAACTTGCGAGGATTTCCGCGATGCTTTGACCCCCGTGTTCGAAATCCGCGCATGACCCTCCCGCTACGTCGGCTGTAGCCGCGAGATTGATCTTCGCGGCGGTCAGTTGCCGAACCAACGTGACGTAGGCCACGTTCTGCTTATACTCGAATCCGGGACTAGAGCAAAGCGCTTCGATCGCCGAGTCGCAAGAACCGGCGTCGACGCTCGTCAGGTCTTCCCCGCAAGCTGTCAACGGCAGGAAATCCTTCGTGATACCGGGGTGCGTTCCCCAGAATCCGATTGTCCTAGTCAGACAGGCGCCGTCCCCGGCCCCGGTGCCGTCGCATGACTCGCAAGAGGGGCCCAGGATCGGAGTCTCGACACAATTAGTCGCTGCCTTGGAAACAATGGCGACCTCGCCCGCCGCTAACTGCACCTCCTCGCCGGCGATCGTCAATTCCACCTGCACGCATTCGCCGTCGTCGAGTGTACCCGAGTCAATATTACATTTGGCGACCGTGCTTAAGCCGCACGGCTGATCTTGCGTGCTGCCGTCACAATCGAGAACAGCATTTTCGTCACCGTCCGACTGCGCCAACGTGATCTGGTGCTCCTTGCTGACGCATCCTCCGGCTGAGACCAGGTCCGGGAGCACGATGTCAAAATGGCTCAGATCATGGAAGTCGGTCGGCGGCGGGCAGGTCTCGGAGTCGACGCAGATTTCATAAGTCCAAGTGCTGGATCCGGTCGTTGTGCCGGCTGCCGGTTCGAAGGCGATCAGCTCAAAAGTGAATCCCGCGGGGTCGCAGACCGCCACCTGGGCGTCGCAGGTGTCCTGCTGGGCCGCCAACGGACAGGTCCCGAGAATCACCGCCGGCGGTAGTATCGCCAATCCGCGTCGAATCCGTGAAAGATGTGCCTTTAGTCTCATGTGTCGAATCGTCCTCCTCAACAATGTGCATCCGGACCGGCGCCGGACCGGCACGTCTTGACGCTCATTTCTACCCATCGACGGAGGACGTCGTGAGGCTTATACCGCGGGCGACAAGGGGCTAACTATGGGCCGTTCCCAACCCGCCCCGATATGCTACGATCCGTCGGCAAGTATCCGAAGTGCGCGGATAAGGAGGTGATCGGGCATGAAATCACGAAACGCCATGTGGGCAATGTTCGCGGGAGCGGTGCTGCTTGCACCAACCCCCGCGCCGGCGGCAATGCCCTGCGATGTGGGCGAATACAGGGCCGTCGCCGGGCTCGCCGCCTCCAGCCAGGATGACGCCCTTACGCTCACCTGGAGCGGCGAGCGAAGCACGGAGCTGCGTCTCGTTCTAACGGTGTCGGAGGGACGTCCCCGCGTCACCGAGATGGCCGTCCGGCAAGAGGGCGGTTCTTGGGCGACTCTGGCTCGCGACGTTTCGCCCGAATTCAATGTGACTACCGGGTTGCGCCGCATCTCCGAACAGCAACTTCGTCCTCTGCGGAACCTCGGGGTCGAGATCACGCCTGAAATCATCGAGAAGGAGAAGTGGGTCGTTTTCTGGGACGCTCCCTTGGCCGTGCCCGGACTGGCGGGAACAAATCCCGGGCTGCCGCGCAACCGAGAGGAAATTCGCCGTGCGACGTCTTCTTTCCAGATCACCTCTTGTACCGTCAAAACGGATGGAGCGCGTCTGGAGGTTTCTTTCGACGGGTTGTCACTGGGGATCTTCGCCGGACGCCTTCAATACACCGTTTATCGAGGTTCCAATCTTGTGCGGCAGGAAGCCATCGCCTCAACGAATGAGCCGAGCGTGGCCTACAAGTACTCCGCCGGTCTACGGGGCTTCCAAACCAAAGACGCTCCCCGCGTCGTGTGGCGTGACACGAGCAGCGATTGGCAGAAGTACGAATTCGGCGGTTCCCGAAACAGCTCCCCCGTGCCGTTACGAGCCCGCAACCGCCTTGTGCTGGTCGACACCGAGGGCGGTTCGATTGCGATCTTTCCCCCGCCGCATAAGTTTTTCTTCGCGCGCGAAATCGAGATGAACCTCGGTTACGTCTGGTATCGCAAGGATGCCGAAGGATCGTTCTCGGTCGGCGTCCGCCATGGCGACCGAGAAGAAATGTACCGGCCCTATGGAGTTTCCGAGCAACTGTGGCAACGCCGAGTCACACAATCGCGAAACTTCGCCGAAGGGAATTTCGCCCTATACAACGCGCCGCCCGGCACCAAACAACGGATGGCCGTGTATTTCTACCTGAGCCCCGGTGATCCGGTCGCCGCGCAGCGGCAGGTTTTGGCCTATACGCATGACGATAAGTTCAAACCGCTTCCCGGATACAAAGTCGCGGTCAGCCACTTTCACACCCACTTTTCCGAACAGCTTCGCGACGCCGGCACGCTCGATCTCCAGCCGCCGTGGTTGCCGGCGTTCCGAGCCCGCGGCATCAACATCGCAATGATGTCGGATTTTCACGCCGACTCCAACCCGACCGACCCCGGACCGATCCGCCTCGCTGAGATGGGTAGCTATTTCGAAGCATGCCGCCGGCATTCGGATCGCGATTTCCTACTACTTCCCGGTGAGGAAGCCAATGCCTATTTAGGGGGGCACTACACGCTGGTCTTCCCCAAGCCCGTGTATTGGACGATGGTTCGCGGCGAGGGACAGGCTTTCTCGGAACAGCACCCTGAGTTCGGAACCGTCTATCATGCCGGGTCGGCCGCCGACATGCTGGAAATGATGCAACGGGAAAACGGTCTTGTGTGGCAGGCGCATCCGCGGACGAAAGGATCGACCTTCTATCCCGATGCGATTCGTGACACGCCTCACTTTCAAAGCGACCGCTACCTGGGCGTTGCTTTCAAGAACTTCCCGGTCGACATGTCCGAGCGGCGGCTATGCCCGGTCCGTTGCTTTAACACGCTGGACGATATTAACAACTGGGCCGGGCCGAAATACTTAGTGGCCGAAGGAGACACCTACGCGAAGTTCCCGGACGACGAGATTTACGGCGAGTCCTCGGTGAATTACATCAAGATCGACTCACTGCCGAGCTTTGATGGAGACTGGAGTCCGATTTTCGACGCGATGCGCGCGGGGGAATTCTTTGTCACGACCGGAGAGGTTCTGATCACTGATCATGGCGTAGAGGGGGCGGGGAATCAGCGAACGTACGTCGCGGAGGTCGAGTGGACCTTTCCGCTGGAGTTCGTGGAAATCGTTTGGGGCGACGGCAAGGCCGTGGATCGGAAGATCATTTCCGCGCGCGACCGTGCACCGTTCTCGAAGGAACGTTTCGAGATTCCCTTCGACGCCGCCGGCGTGAAGTGGGTGCGCTTCGCCGCCTGGGACTCGGCCGGGAACGGGGCGTTCACGCAGCCGCGACATTTACAGTGAAAAGCACGCGCGGGTTTGGTTGCGGGCGGAGCGCCCCAAAAGTCCAACGCCCCAATTACATAATTCATAACGCCAACACAGAACCCGGAGCGAAAGCGACGGGCCGTGGCAACCGGCTGTCCTCGGGTTAACGACCTGGGCCGCGGACTACAGAATACTGATCGGTTCGGTCTGGACCAGGTCTTTGCGATCGAGTGCCGAATCGAACACGGCGCTTTGGGCGCGACCCGACTGCTTGGCCCGATACATCGCCGCGTCAGCGTTGGATAGAAGTCCCGCCGGCGTCTCGTGAGGAGAGGAGTTAAGAGCGATTCCTACGCTGGCGGTAGTGGTAAAGCGATGAGACCCTAACTCATAGGGCTTCTGGAGATTTTCGTGAATACGGTCGGCCACGGCTTCTGCTGCCTCGATGTCGTCGACCTTGTCCAGCAGGATGGTGAACTCGTCACCGCCCAACCGCGCCACGATGTCCCGCGGACGCAGGCAGCTCTTCAGTCTCTGCGCCACGGTCTTCAGCATCTGGTCGGCAACCATGTGCCCGTGGGTGTCATTGATCTGCTTGAAATGATCCAGGTCGACGAATAGGACGGCGAATCGGTAGCCGGTCCTCTTGCGGGCATCTGTTTCGGCCTGTCCCAGCCGCTCTAGGAACAGGATGCGGTTCGGCAGGCCGGTCAGGGCGTCTTGCAAAGCCCGCCGCCGATCTGTGACGTCAAAGACGTAGATCCGGATGAAATTGCCCTTCGGGACGTAGCACACATGCTGCTCATACGCGGCGTCATCGAAATCAAATTGCTGGATCACGGGGCGACGGCGTCCCTCCTTGAAGTGCTGCACCGCCTCGTCGAATTGCGCGAACATCGGATGCCGGTCTTGTTTCTCCCTTAACTCGGGGAAGCGTCGCGATGCCTCGGGGTTGATGTAGGTGATGTCGCCTTCCAAAGCCACTTCCACAATGGGTTGCGGATTGTGGTCGGGGATGGAGGCTAAACGTTGGAGCTGTTCTTGTTCTTGCTTGCGACGGCTGATGTCGCGAACGATCAGTGTAAACAAGCGCCCCTGTTTCGACACCGTTTCTCCGATGCGGACTTCCACCGGGAAATCGGATCCGTCGCGGTGCCGCGCAACAAGTTCCGCTCCGACTTTCCACGCTTCTCGCGAAAGCTGCGGCAGGCCCGCAAACGCGCCTTCACTCTCACGTCGACCCGCCAGGTCGAGCAGTTCGGAGATTCTCTTCCCATTGACCTCAGCTTCCCTGTATCCGAATAGGAGCGAAACAGCCGGGTTGGCGGACTGAATCACTCCCGCTTCGTTCACGCCAACCACGGCATCCGGGGAATGATCGATCGCGGCCTGCGCGTGCGTCTGTCTCTCCGGGTCATCGCTCCGGCTTACAACGAGGCTGCTCCTGTGCTGTACCGCCAGCGACCAAGTCAGGCCGAAAACCACCAGACCCAACATGACCCCGCGCCAGGGAACTCCTTGTAGGCCTCCCCTCGCAAACAAAGTTTCAAACGACTCCTTGGTTTGAAAGCGCAGGGTCCACGTTCGGCCTCCAAATTCCAACACCGCGGTTCGTTGAAACCACGCCTCCCCGGGACGGGAAGATCCCCCCTCCCAATAGATCACGCTTCCTCGTGACTTCGGCGCGCCATCGTAGACGGCATAGTCGAGTTCGTATTCTCCGTTGGTCCAAGGGGGACTCAGCAACTGCGCCGGCAACAGCAGCGTTGCGGTCCACGTGCCGGGCCTTCCACGCTGATCGTGGGACTGCTGCGCCAACATCAAATAGTCTTGCTCACCGCCTCCGCAATCAAAGGCAAATTTGCCGCTTACCGCGGCCCGGCCCGTGTCGGTAGCTACCTTCAGGGCCGTGGGTAATGTCGGCCCTTCGGGCAGGCGGAAGTCCGAATCGACGCAATGAGTCGAGGTGCTTGCGGCGCTGCGAAAGCGATAGGTTTCTTGTTCGGCCTTGGATGGATTGCCGTCGTTTGACAAGGCCGGCCCAACCGTCCCCACCGCGGCGATCGCGGGGTACTGCGACCTAACCAAGTTGGCCAGAAACTTGTGGTCGGTTGGCCTTTGCTTTTCCAGCAACGGCGCCGCCAGTTGGAGGAAGTCGCCATAGCGCGCAACTCGCTCGCTAAGGGCGTGCTGAGCGCCGTCCACTTCGCGGTCGAAGGCTGCTCTGGCGAGCATTCTGTTTTCGTAGCGACGGGCGTGCCAGGCCGACGCGGTCAGGAAGAAGACCAGAGCCAGACAGACCCAGGGTAGGGCCCAAATGAGCAGGTTCGCTTTGCTCAGCTTCTTCCGGTAGCGCCCGAAGAAATACAGTGCCGTTGCCATGGCGGCGGCCACCCCGGCCGCGGACGCCACCACCGACCGCTCCCCCAAGCCCTGGGCCAGACTCCACAGCACGTAACCCGAAGCCGCGAGCAAAGCGGTGAGGCGAACAGCAGCCATCCATCCCTCGGGGGTCGGACTTGCGTTCGAACCGACAATGTCGGGGGGAGGTTCTCCGCTATGGCTCTTGGAGTGAGGGGGCATTGGTCCCTTCGCCTATACCTTCAAATGTGCGACCGCCGGGGTGAAAGCAGCAATAGGACCGTAGTACTGAATTCCGGCGCGTGTTGCCTCTACGACCGTCGTCGTACTCAAGGCGACGTACATTGGAAACCTCACTCAGACGCCTCGGAACGTGGGGACACGTTCGGAACCTCAGGTGAAACGCTCAGATAATCGGCGGCCCGAGGGAACGAGTTTTTCCGAGAGAGCTTTGGCGGAAACCGCACTCGCTGGTTCAGCGGGCGCTTTAGACCGGGAAATTACGGTTCGCGATGGGTCCAGTGAGGGGTTCTTTTTTCAAGAAAGGCACTCATGCCTTCCTGTCCGTCGTCGGCCAACGCATTCATGGTCATGACTTCTTTTGTGTACGCGTAGGCTTTCGGCTGGTCAAGGTCGATTTGCGAATAGAATGCCTCCTTGCCGAGCGCCAGCACGACCGCGCCGGCACCGCCAATGCGGCAAGCCAGTTCTCGCGTCGCTGCCGCAACTTCGTCACACGGAACCACGCGATTGAGCAAACCCCACTCGAGAGCGGTCTGGGCGCTGATCGGTGTGCCGGTCAACAACATTTCCAAGGCCCGTTTGCGACCGATTGCGCGGGTGAGAGGAACCATCGGGGTGCTGCAAAAGAGCCCGATCTTCACGCCCGGCGTCGCGAACGTGGAGGCCTCGGAGGCCACCGCCAAATCGCAGGACGCAACGAGCTGGCAACCGGCGGCCGTCGCAACGCCTTCGACCTGAGCGATAACGGGTTGCGGGATACTCTGGACCGTCGTCATCAAGTCCGTGCACGCACCAAACATCTCCCGATAAGCGTTGACGTCTTTGCCGATCATCTCAGTCAGATCATGGCCGGAGGAAAAAACAGGGCCTTGGGCCGCAACGATGACAACTTTGATGTCTCCGCTGGAGGCGATACTTCGAAGTTCACCGGTCAGCTTGCGCATCAGCTCCATCGAAAGCGCATTCCGCCGCCGCGGCCGGTTGAGCGTGAGCACGGCAATCGGGGCCTCAAGCTCTACGACTAGATCGGAAGATGCCATAGGTGTTCCCAGATTATCATTTCGGCCGCTCTTAGTCACATAAGCCGAAAATAAATGGACCTGCGGCCCTCCTTGGGTGCGTTCAGGCAAGCAACCTATTGAATCTCGCAAAATAAAGTGACACCTTTTTGGGGTACGTACGTCTTTGTATGTATGGGAAATACAAAAGGCGTACGGCGGGATTTCGAGGCCCTGGAGAAGCGCCGTTTCAAAGCGATCCGGTTGGTCGAGCAAGGCTGTAGTCAGTCCGAGACAGCGAGGCGATTGAAGGTCGCGCGGCAAAGCGTCAGCGAGTGGCTGCGACGATACCGGCGTGACGGCGAAGCCGGGTTGCGCCAGGCCGGCCGCGCCGGCCGTAAGCCGCTGTTGGACGCCGCGCAGCTCGAACGCCTCGAGGCGTTGCTGCTGGAAGGCCCCGAGGCGCACGGCTTCCCGACGCCGCTGTGGAGCTGTCCGCGGGTCGCTCGTCTGATCGGAGACGAGTTCGGCGTGCGCTATCACGAGGGCCATGTCTGGAAGATCCTGCGGGCGCTCGGTTGGAGCCCGCAACGGCCCGTCGGCAAAGCGCGGGAGCGCAACGAAGAGGCCATCCGCGGCTGGCAGCGCAAGACTTGGCCGGCCATTAAAAAAAAGCCCGCAAAGAAGAACGTACGATCGTCTTCATCGACGAAAGCGGATTGAGTCAGAAGCCGCATCGTTGCCGCACCTGGGCGCCGCGCGGCGAGACACCGGTGTTGGAGTTCAACTTCAACTGGGACAAGCTGTCGGTGTCGGCCGGGCTGACGTTGCGCAACTTTTACTTCCGGCTCTATCCCGGCGCGATCGGCGAGCTGGAGGTCATCGACTTCCTGAAGGCTTTGGTGCGCCACATCGACGGCCCACTGCTGATCGTCTGGGACCGGCTGCCGGCGCACCGCAGCCGCCTGGTGCGGGAGTTCATCCAGCTCTCCGAGGATCACATCGCAACGGAGTACTTGCCGCCCTATGCGCCGGAGTTGAACCCGGTGGAATACATTTGGGCGTACTGGAAGCAGCACGAGTTGCCCAACGTCTGCCCGAAGGACTACTGGGAACTCGACGAGCGCGCCCGCAAAGCGCTGCGGCGAATGCGCCGCAAACCGCGCTTGATTACCGCTTTCTGGAAACAGTCTTCTCTTTGTCTCGATTGACAGTATATTATGCGAGACTCAGTAGCGGGGAAAGTTCGTCTTGTCTACCATTTAAGCAACTTCGGAGCATCCTGACCGGCCGCGAACCGTTAGCCTCGGCGCCGCCCGAGAGTTCGCGCCACGCCATTTCCACGGGTGCGGACCTCTGGACAGCGTCCCTAATCTGAAGAAAGGAGGCGCGCATGGCGTTGGAACGGTCGAACGGGAAAGGGCCCTCGGGGCAACAGTCTAAGAAGCGCATCGAGCACTTACCGGGGCGGGTGATCCTGCGGGTTCGCCGGAGCCCGCTGCTTGGCTATCTGGGGGGTCCCGGGCGGGCGCCCACTCCGGCATTAGCCCGGAATCTTCCTGAGAATCTTTCGGGACCGATCGACTTCCTGCGGAACAACGCCGGGCTTAAGTCCGCGAGGCCGATATTCTTGCCTAAGGCAACTCCCACCTGGAAGCCCGCCACGTCGTCCGCCCTCAGCCAACGCATGGCCGTGTTATCAAGCGTTTCCAGCAGCCCACCTGACGTCGCCGGTTTCAGCATTCTTTCGCTCAATCCCAAGAGTGTCACGCCGGAGTTGCTGAACACGCTGAGTTCTTCACCGATGATTGAAATCGTCGAGCCGATGCCCGCGCGGTGGTTGATGGCGACCGAGGTCGATCCGATGCGGAACCTGCAGTGGGGTTTGCGCGCGGTGCGTTGGTTTGAGGCGACCCGGCCAACCGCTGCGGATATTCGGGTTGCGGTATTGGACACCGGAATCGACGTTAACCACCCGGACCTCGACGACCTTGAGATTGAATACCGTCACGAAGGCCTTATCGCCCAAGACATCTTGGGACACGGGACACACGTTGCCGGCGTGATCGCCGCGGAGGCCAACAACGGTGTCGGCATTGCGGGCGTGGCCGACTGTCGACTCGACGTGTGGAAGATATTCGACGACCAGCCGATTCAGGGCGATTTTTATGTAGACGGTGAGCGTTACTTTCAAGCCCTTAACGAAGCGCGCACCTCAAGGGCAAGCGTGATGAATCTGAGCATCGGAGGGACCGCCTCATCGCGTACCGAGGCACTGCTCTTCCGTCGTCTCGATGACGCCGGTGTTTTAGCGGTGGCGGCGATGGGAAACGAATTCGCCGAAGGCAACCCGATCGAGTATCCGGCGGGGTACAGGAACGTTACTGCCGTTGGCGCCGTGAACGAAAATCGGGAACGCGCCTGGTTTTCGAATACCGGTCGTCACATCGACTTGGTCGCGCCCGGAACCAATGTTCTTTCCACGCTGCCGACACAACCCTCGCCCCACCTCGAGGAGTCGAACTACTCGGCGTGGAGCGGTACATCGATGGCGACACCTCACGTGGCTGGGGCGGCCGCGTTAGTGCGCGCGCAATGCACGGGAATGAGCGTCCGCGATATAAAACGACGCCTAACCGGTACGACGACAAGGGTTCCTGCCATGGGTAACAGCAAGAAAAGCTTTGCGTACGGCACGGGGTTGCTCAATGTCGAGCGGGCGCTCGCGGAGCAGACGTGAGCGACCTGTGGTCGGAGCGAGCTTACCGCCAGGTCGGGCGGGGTGCCTGAGATCAGCCTTCCAGAACGCCGAGAATCTCGTCTTCCCTCAAGATAATCAGATCTTCGTCATCGACGGAAATTTCTGTTCCTGAGTATTTTCCAATCAGAACCTTATCCCCTGCTTGAACATCGAGGGCAACAACGGTCCCATCTTCCAGTCGCTTGCCCTTTCCAACGGCAATGACTTCAGCTTGTTGCGGCTTCTCCTTGGCGGAGTCAGGAATGATAATCCCGCCTTGCACCTGTTCTTCCTCTTCGACTCTCTTGGCAAGGACGCGGTCGTATAAGGGCTTTACAGTCACGATTTCCTCCTAAAACGGATCAAGGACCCGAGACCGCCGTTCGACAACCGTCCCAGGGGCAAATAGGCAGGCTAACAAGGGGACAAATCCGTGTCAAGCCGAAATTCGCTTGCGGGCAGATACAGGACACCTATCTCTGTTGGCGAACCGCCTCAATCGGCCGAAGGGACGGGTCGTTGGGCCCAAGCCACCAGGGCCGACAAACACAACAAAACGACCGGAGCCCCGATCATCGAACCCTCCCCTGCATTAAGGTGTGTCGCGATGGCGCCCAGCATGGTACAGACCAGCAAAACGGCTCCGTAAAAGCGAGTCGTCGGGATAAGGATCAGCAGCGCGGCAACCGCTTCAACCAGACCCGTCACATACAGGAACCATGATGGGTAGCCCCATCGCGCGAAACTTTCCACATGCATCTCAGCGCCGGAAAGCTTCGAGCCGCCGGCGCCGAGAAAAGCCAATCCCAACAAGATCGAGACCGCCAACAAAACGTATTCTCTCCATCCGCTTGGCTTCGACATGACGAACATTGTAGCGCCATGGACACTCGCGAGCTTGATTGCACTTCACCCGACCAGCGGCGGGTCGGGGCCGGCTTCTAATGGCCGCCGACGCGGGAACCTCAGCTCGCCGATGCCGACGAAGGCTTTAGTCGCAACACAACCGGACAATGGTCCGAGCCTCCGACGTCCGGCAAGTGATAACAATCCTGCAGATCTTCCACCAAATCATCGCTAACGAAGAAGTAGTCGATCCGCCACCCCACGTTGTTGGCGCGGGCATCGAACAGGTAGCTCCACCACGTGTACTGGCCGTCTTCGGGGTGGAAATGCCGGAATGCGTCCACGTACCCGCGTTCAACGAAACGGTCGAGACAAGCGCGTTCTTCCGGCAGGAAGCCTGAATTCTTGCGGTTCTCCTTGGCACGGGCTAGATCGATCTCGTGATGAGCCGTGTTGAAATCACCGCAGACGATAACCCGCTCACGCTTGCGCCGCAATCGATTGCAATGGCCAAGCATCGATTCGCAGAAATCCAGTTTGTAGTCCAACCGCCCCAGCTCGCGTTGACTGTTCGGGAAGTACGCGTTGACCAGCGTAAACCCGCTATATTCCCTCGTCAGAACTCGCCCTTCATTGTCGAAGCGGGAAATGCCGATGCCGCGCTCTGCCGATGAGGTCAACTCAGGAAAGCGCGTGTTGACGATGGGTTTGCTGAAGAGCCCCGAGCGACTTGCAGCTCGTGTCCAAGTGGCGACCCCGCTGTATCCCTTTTTCTTGGCAACGGCGTAGTCAGCCGCGTAGCCCGCCGGCTCCGCCAGTTCCGGTTCAAGTTGTCCGGGGTGGGCCTTGGTTTCCTGCAGGCATAAGATATCGGGTAATTCTGTCTCCAACCAGGGCCAAAACCCCTTGCGGGAGATGGCACGCAGGCCGTTGACATTCCAGCTAATCAATTTCACGTCGCCCGAATCACTCGACGGGAAGGAAGCGCAAGCTGCGCGAGAATCCGTTAGGATAGCCCGTCGGGGCCTCCGCCGGTCGGCCGTTGCACACCCACACTCTTTGCACGAGTTCCGAGCACACGTCTACAATTGAAGAATAGGAGTTGGGTCCGCCGAGACCTCGTATTGGAGTATGGGACTGCTGGACAGGCTGCGTCCGAAATGGAAGAACAGCGACCCGGACGTGCGGATCGCCGCCGCGCGGGAGCTGGACAAGCCCGAGATTCTCGTCGAGATGGCGGCGAGCGACCCGGAGTGGTTTGTGCGTCACAGGACCTTTGACGTCATTCGCGAGAAGTTCGACTCGCAAGACAACTACGCGCGCCTGGCCGGCAACGCGAACGACGAGGAGATTCGCCGCAAGGCAGTCAAGAAACTCAGCGATCAGACCGTTCTCGAGGACATCGCAAAAAACGACAAGTATCGCTACGTACGCGATGCCGCCGAGCATAGGTTGGAAGAGTTGAAGACCGATCTATGGAGCGAGCAGTCCGAGTCCGGTCAGGCCTCCAAGAGCGGGGTGTAAGCTTCGCAACCCTTTCCACAAACTCCTGGTCGAACCTAAACCTCCGATGGCCTGCCTGATTTGCGAAAAACGCAAACCCAAGCGGTCGTGTCCCGCCAAGGGCGGCCGGATTTGTTCGCTCTGCTGCGGTACCGAACGCGAAGTCTCGCTCGACTGCCCGCTCGACTGCTCCTATCTACGTGAAAGCCGCGAACGTGAATACGTCGGACGCCTAGACCCGAAGAATTTCCCGTTCAAGGAAATCGAGATTGACAACCGGTTTCTCGAAGAACACGGCGACCTGCTGAACGGTCTGGCAAGGGGCACACTCGAAAGCACGCTCGGCGTCCGAGGCGCCGCGGACATCGACGCTCAACAAGCCTTGGAATCCCTAGTCCAGACTTACAAGACGCTCGAGAGCGGCATCCACTATGAACGCCGTCCCGATTCGGCCTACGGACGAGCGATCTTCGACAGCTTGCGGGAATACATCCAGAGCTTTCAACGACAAGAGACGGAACGAATCGGTTTCAATCGCACGCGCGACGGCGACACCATGGCGACGCTGGTGTTTCTGTATCGAATGGCGCTCGACCGCGACAACCGGAAGCCCAAGGGGAAGGCCTTTCTGGACTTCCTCCAGATGCACTTTCACGTCGCGGCCGAACCCACCGCGAACCTCATCATTCCCGGTCGGTAGAGAAACAGCCGAGTGAAGGATCTGACGCGACTACAAGGTTCTTCCCCAGCACCTTGGGCGGTGCCGCGGCGCTGGAACACCGCATTCTCGATGCTAGACTAGACGGGAAATGGACCACGCTAAAGGGCGCATCGGGTTGGTTGTCTTCGCGCACGGTTCAAGCGTTCCCGAGGCCAACGAAGCTGTCCGGAAGGTGGCAGCCGAGACGGCCAAGCGCTGCGGAGTGGACTTGTGGTCAGAGGCATTTCTTGACCCCGTGCGGCCCGATTTGGGGGCTGCCGTAGACAGCCTGACTCGGCGGGGCGCCGAGAGAATCGTTGTCACGCCCTATTTCCTGACGATGGGGATGCACTTACAAAAAGACTTGCCACGTATTCTTGGGGAAGTTTCCGACGCTCATCCCGGAGTCGAAATCGTCTGCTCGCCCCCGCTCGACGGCGACCCCTCCTTGGTGGATATCTTGGCGAAGCGAGTGAAGCAGGCGTTGAACACATGAGCGAACCAGGCAAGTGGACGGTCAAACTCACCGGGCGGCGACCCTTGTCGTCCGAAGTGTTTCACCTGACCCTTGAGCGGGTCGATAACGAGCTTGTTGCGTTCGACCCCGGTCAATATGTCTGCCTCAGTACCGATTTCAACGGGGCGGCCGCCAGGGGCTGTTATTCCGTCGCCTCGGCGCCGAGAGCGGACGGATTCGATCTGTGCGTGCGCGTAACGGAGGCGGCCGGCGCCTTGGGGCGGTTCCTGGCGGAGTGTGAACTCGGCCGGCTGTTTCTATCGGATCCGCCCGCGGGCAACTTCCTACTTCGCGACCCCATACGCCCATCCGTCTTTGCCGTCCACGGCACGGGAATTTCCCCGGTCCGTTCAATGTTGCAACACGTTCTCGCCGACGGGGAGCACGCTGTCCGCGGCCCTTCACTGACCTTGCTTCAGGGCGCCCGAATGTCCGAAGACCTCTTGTATCGCAATGAGTTCGAAGAGTTCGAGCAGCGGCACCAACGTTTCCGGTTCCGGCCCGTCCTAAGCCAAGCGGAAGCAACCTGGAGTGGTCGTACCGGACACATCCAGCAACATCTATTCGAGGCCCTCGGCGAAAAGTCAGACGGCGTCGACGTGTACTTGTGCGGATGTCGCGAAATGGTAGGGGAAATCTCAGAGAGCCTCCTGGCGCACGGATTTGACGAAGACGCGGTCATCCATGAAAAATATGGGGAGCAGGAAACCGTCCGTCCGCACCGTGTGTCCAACTGAATAAGACGATCAGTCGCTCACGGCGCAGTTTCGCAGCGAACAGAATCTAACACCGATATGCCCAACTCAACTTTGCATCTGATCTCAGCAACCGTACTCTTCTTGAGCCTGTCGGGCCTGGTCCGCGGGCAACAAACCGCTTCGGAGCCTCCCCGGGAGGTTCTTGAAGCCCGAAAAGTATTGCAGGCGAGTGCCGACCGCTTTCGCACGGCACTCGACCGCATCGAAGAAGCGGATTGGAACTTTCGCCCCAAAGGGTACCGGCACACTTTGGGTCAAGAAGCCGAACACGCCGCCCTGGCGCACCAAGAACTACAGACCATGGTTGTGACGGCGTTGCGCCGAGACGAACAGCCCGAGCGGGCGAAAGCGCTCGAGGGCAAAGAGGAGATGATCCGGAAAAGAATGCTCGGTTCAAAGACCAGGGCCGAAAACTATAAGGTCAAGAATACGCTGCGCTCCAAGGCGGAAGTAGTCGAGTACTTCGAAGCGGCACACAAGAAGGCGCTGAATTTGCTCTCTGTGGCTCCGGAGCCCGGCACCCATATCTTTAAGCATCCGTACTCGGCCGCGTACGGCGAGCTGACAGCCATTCAATGGTTCTATTACACCTGAATTATGCACAGATTCGGCGTAGCCATCGGCGATGGAGTTGTGGCGGTAGCGGCAGTGGTGTCAACTCAATAATGTCGCAAGTCGTCTTTTCTGCGGTTTCCCTCCCCGTTTGAGCCGCCTCCCGATCCCGGCGGGCAAAAGCGAGCTGGCAAGCGGCGTGTTCCCAGTACGTTGCGGCGAGTGCATAAAATTTTATGCATAGCGCCCCTCAACTCAGCGCACCCTCCACCACCGGCGCGAAGCTCGATCCCGGCGGCGCCATCGCCCGCAGCCGTCGCATCAGCCGCTCAAACAGGCCCTTCTCCTGGTACTGATCGCTGTAGCTGACGCCCGTTCGTCCGGCGTGTCGCCAGATCTTGGCCGCCAGGAACAGAAAGCGCAGCCGCGCCGTCGCCAGGGTGGTGTGCCGCAGCTTCTCCGGGGTGGCGTCGGCTTCGCGTTGGAACAGCAGCAGCCAGCAGTTGAGGTTGTAGGCCAGCATGACCAACTGAAAGTGATTGCGGTTCATGTCAAAGCGGCGCGAAGGATGGGCCGCCAGCCCGGCGTCGTTGTTGGCTTCTTTGATGAGGTTCTCGGCCCCGGCCCGCTGGTTGTAAAACCACACCACCGCCGCGATTGGCTCGGCGAGATTGGTCACAAACACGCGGTAGGTATAGCTGCTGGTGGCGAACAACTGATATTGCTCGACCTCGTCGGTTTCCGGCTCCTTCTCATACCGCAGCGCGACAAAGCGGCAAGCATGGGCCCAGCCCTCCGGCTGGTAGAGGAATTCGCACTCCGCTTCAGCGTCGCTGTGGGGCGAGGGCTTCCATTCGGCTTGCTGCAACTGCTCGACCAGTCGCCGCGTCTTGCGCGCCACGATGACGAACTGACAACGCGCTTGCTCGTAGGCCGCCACCGCCTCCCAGCAATAAAAGCCGGCATCGGCCCGCGCCAAGATCTTCTTCACGCCGGCCGGCAAAGCCCGGAAAGCGCTCTTCAGGTGGGCGGCGATCTGTTGGCCCGTGGGCCGGTCGCCGCCGCGCAACCCGCCCATCAGGTACTCGCGCGTCTCGGCCAGGAAGGTCAGTATCGGCTGGTAGCTGCGCTTGCCCTTGTTCTTGGGGTTGTAGCTCTTGCGCCCGCCCATCTGGCGGCCGTAGAGCGTGTGCACGGTGGTGTCGGTGTCCAGCGTCACCGTCTCCAATTTCACGTGGGCCGCGGCCCAGACTCGTTCTCGCAGCTGGCGCTGGATGGAAAGAATCTGCTGGGCCACGTTGAGGTGCAGCGAGGCCAGAAAGCGCCACAGCGTGGACTGCGGCGGCAGCCGTGTCACTTTTAAGATGCCGGTCAGGATGGGATCGCGAGCGATGAAGCGGAGTTGGTTGAGCCGCGCAAAGCCGACATAGAGGCCGAGCACGAGGGCCAGCACAAACTGGTAGGGGCTCATGGCTCGGGTGATTCGTTTGGTCGTGATGGTTTCTTCCAGCAGCGCTTGGAAGTCGAGTTTCTCGAGCAGGGTGGCGACGGGCAGCAAGCCGCCGTAGGGAGTCAGATTCTTGCCGCGGAAGTGATAAGGCGTGGAAGCCCCGATTTTATTGGGCCGCGAGGCCCTCGCGCCCCGGCCTTGTTTGACGGGCCTTGGGGAGCTATGCTGTTTTCGTTTGGTAACCATTTGGGTGACCTCCTTGGGGTCGGTTGGCGAAGCGGGAATCTTCGCCAGCCTACCTTTTTACCCCATGTTTTCGGGGGTCCCCCAATGGTCCCTTGCGGCACAGGTCTCCTCAGGTGCACCCCGGTGCACCCCGCAGTGCATAATTCAGGTTACATTGCCTACCATTGTGAACGTCATGCCAACATCATGCACGAGATGATCGAGCATCCCGACTTCACCGGTGTGTCGACGGGCAGTGCATAGCTCGCAGCCGTGGGTGCGTCCCACATTTACGTCGCACACCCCCGCCCGCCCTCTGCACGGTCGTGTGGGGCGCCCGGCTTCTGAAACATTTTCTTGCGACCGTGTTTGGGGTGTGCGGCTCCGCAACTCTCCCCTATGCTATACTCAGCCCAGTAAAGAACGAAGATTGAAGCATTTACAAGGAGTGTCAACGAGCTGAATGCCATTAGCGAAAGAGGCGAAAGAAGCAGTCATTCGGGATTACCGAAAGCATGAGAGCGACGTTGGATCTTCCGAGGTGCAGGTAGCTGTTTTATCGAAGCGCATTTCGGAATTGACCGAGCACCTCAAGGAACACAAAAAAGACTTTTCCTCCCGTCGTGGCCTGTTGGCCATGGTCAGTCGTAGGCGGCGTTTGCTTACCTACCTAAAAAAGGGAGATCCACAGGGATACAGGACCTTGGTCCAGAGTCTCGGACTGCGCGGATAGCATTCGCCCGACGGCGGAATCCGCGCTCAGAGACGATCACACCAAACGATTTAGACGATGGAACGGGGCACAAGATGATTTCTCCTTCTCGATTCGAGCCGGGGTTGTCGCGGGTCGGCATGTAGCTGACGCCCCCTCCTCTTCCCTTCGTGGATCTTCTCACGCGGTTGCGCCGCATCCCTTATAGCTTCCATCTTGGGGCCACGCCACCGGTGTGAGAGGACCACGCGTCCTCCGCCGGGTCGGAGTGTACCTACACGTTCTCCAAAGAAATGGAAAATTCATCATGAAACAAACTGTAGAAATTGAACTGGGCGGGCGCAGCCTGCAACTGGAGACCGGCCGCTTGGCGAAACAAGCCGGCGGATCGGTCATTGTCGCCGCGGGCGACACAAGAGTCCTTGTGACAGCAACTTGCTCGGACTCACCGCGCGAAGGAATTGACTTTTTCCCCCTCACGGTGGACTACCGTGAGTACACCTATGCCGCCGGGCGTTTTCCCGGCGGATACATCAAGCGTGAAGGCCGTCCCACTGAAAAGGAAGTCCTCACGAGCCGCATGATCGACCGGCCGATTCGGCCCTTGTTTGCCGACGGCTTCAAGAATGAAACGCAAGTGATCGCGATGGTCCTGTCGGCTGATCCCGACTACGACCCCGCCCCTCTCGCGTTGGCGGGCGCCTCGGCCGCGCTGTCGATTTCCGACGTGCCTTTTACAACCACAATCGGCGCGGTCGAAGTGGGCCGCGTAGACGACGAGTGGGTCATCAACCCCTCTTACGAACAGCGAGCCAACGCTGAGCTGACCATCATTGTAGCCGCCGCCGAAGAGGGCATCGTGATGGTGGAGGCCGTCGGCTCGGAAGCCGATGAAGCCACCGTACTCGAGGCGATTCGTCAAGGGCACGAAGCCTGCCGTAAGATCATCGCCGCCATCAACGAGTTGGTGGAGAAAGCCGGAAAAACAAAGCGCGCCGTCGAGCCGCCGCCCTTCGACCAAGCCCTTTACGACGAAATCAAGGCCAAATGGAGCGAGGCGCTAGGCGACGCCCTTGACACGCACAAGTACCCTAAGCTCGAAAGCTATGCCAAGGTCAGCGAGGTCAAGAGCGAAGTCAAAGCCGCCTACGCCGAAGACGAAGAAAAGGCCGCCGAGGCCGGCAAGCTCTTCAACCGCCTCAAGGAAGAGATCTTCCGCCGCTGGATATTGGAAGACAAGCGGCGTCCCGACAAACGCGCCCACGACGAGATCCGCGACATTACCTGTGAAATAGGCATTCTGCCGCGCGCCCACGGTTCGGCGGTTTTCACACGCGGCGAAACCCAAGCTCTCGCCACCGTCACGCTCGGCACCAAGGTAGACGGCCAGCGCCAGGAGCGGCTCGAAGACCCGAACTACGAAAAGCGCTTCATGGTCCATTACAACTTCCCGCCGTTCAGCGTCGGCGAAGTCGCTTTCCTTCGCGGAGCCGGACGCCGCGAGATCGGCCACGGCATGTTGGGCGAACGTGCGCTGTCGAAGGTCGTGCCCAGCTACGAGGACTTCACCTACACCGTCCGCGTCGTCAGCGACATCCTGGAATCGAACGGGTCGAGTTCGATGGCGACGATTTGCGGTGGGACGTTGGCGTTGATGGACGCCGGAGTTCCTCTCAAGGCGCCGGTGGCGGGCATCGCGATGGGATTGGTTATGGAAGGCGATAACTTCGCGGTGCTTACCGACATCGCCGGCGCGGAAGATCACTACGGCGACATGGATTTCAAAGTCGCCGGCACCTCCGACGGCATCGTGGCGCTGCAGATGGACATCAAGCAGCCCAACGTGAGCTTTGAAGTGCTCGAGCAAGCGCTGGCGCAGGCCAACAAAGCGCGGCTTGAGATTCTCAATACGATGAGCGAAACGATTGCGGAGCCGCGGGCGGAGATGTCGCCCCACGCGCCGCGAATGCACAAGGTGATGATTCCCGTCAGCAAGATCCGGGACGTGATCGGACCTGGCGGCAAGATCATCAAGGGGATCGTGGAGCAAACCGGTGCGAAAGTCGACGTCTCCGACGACGGTACCGTTCTGATCTCATCGACCGACGAAGCGGCAGCCAAGCAGGCCATCCAAATGGTGGAGGACTTGACGCGGTCGCCGGAGATCGGAAAGACCTACCTCGGCAAAGTCACCCGAATCGTCGACTTCGGCGCCTTCGTTGAAATTTTCCCGGGCACCGAAGGCCTGCTGCACATCAGCGAGATCGCCGAGCAGCGCATTCGCGAGGTACGCGACGAACTCAAGCTCGATGATCAGATTCTGGTGAAATGCCTCGCCCTCGAGGGCAACAAGATCCGCCTGAGCCGACGAGCCGTCCTCCGTGAACAGCGCGGCGAAGAACCCGACGATGATCGCAACCGAGGCAACCGCGAAGGCGGCGACCGAGACGGCGGTCGCGATGGCGGCGGTCGTGGTGGTCGTGGCGGCGGAGGCCGCTACGGCGGCGGCCGCGGACGTGGCCGCCCACGGAGCGACTAGTTCGAACTCCGCGCCACCGTAATATGTACTAGGTCTAGGTCCGGGAAGATCGCGAACATCTTGAGCCGCGAGGCGGCGGCAGGAATATAGCCCAGGGTGGAGCCGAAAAGGCGAAACCCTGGGTTGTCCCCCCCACCGCGCGAGCCCTGAAAAGGCGTCAGGAAATTCCCAACTGACCCTTCACGTCCTTGACACCCATTATCATGCCGGTATCATGAATCCCCGCGGATTCATAGAAGCCTCCCGGCCCGCCCATCCCGTCAAGCAGCGAAGCGCTGAATCTCCACTTCCGCCCCGTTGCGAACGGCGGTCTCGGCCCGCTCCATGACTTTCTCGGTGATTTCCGCTGAAAGGTAGTATTCGCCGCAGTTGTCGCAGATGTCGGCGGGCACTTCCTTGAAAATGACCATCGTGTCCCCACGCTGGATGAAAACGGTCGTTTTCCCCGCTTCGGTCTCCGCGTTCTTACAAATCAAGCACTGCACGATTACCTCTCTTGACCCCAAGATGGTCCGGCAATTCGGAGCCGGCGGTCATCAGGACAATCGGCAATTCCACCCGCATACCTGACAAATATCCACCAGCACACCGCGCCCCCCCCCCCACTCCGGCATCCAAACCGAGGGCACCCACAAAACCAACTGCGGGAAAACCGATATCAAAAACAGGGTCGCCACATTCGCCGCCAGAAACGGCATAGCCCCCCGGAAGATCGCCCCGATACCTAACTTCGAAATGGCGGCGCAAACATTCAAGCAGTTCCCCACCGGCGGCGTACAAGCCCCCACCGCTAGCCCCGAAACCAAAACCACGCCAAAGTGTACCGACGACACGCCGATTTCCGTCAGCGCGGGCAGGAAGACCGGAGTCAGCAGCAAGATCGCCGGGCTCACATCGATGAACGTCCCCGCCGTGAGGATGATCAAATCGACGACCAACAACGTCGCGAGCGGCGACAACTCGAGCCCCGCTACAAACGCCGCCACCGCCTCGGGCACGCGCTCCAATGCCAGCACCCAGATGTAGACCTGCGACAGCGCGATGATGATCATGATCTTCGCGCTTGTCAACGCCGCCGAACGCAAACACTCCGAAACCGCCCCGAACGTCAATCCCCGCAACACGAAAAATCCCACCAGCAGCGCATAGAAAACGCCCAGCGCCGCCGATTCGGTCGCCGTGGCAATGCCCAACACCACCGAGCCCACCACGAAAATCGGCATCGCCAGCACCGGCGACGACCGCACCGTCTCGCGCAACGCCGAACCGAGCGTCAACGTCACGTCTTCGCGCGGATACCCCCGCCGCCGCGCGATCCACAGCGTAACCGCCAACTGCATCACGCCAACCATCACTCCCGGAACGAGGCCTCCCAAAAACAACTTGCCGACCGACTCCTGCGCCACCACGGCATAGAGAATCATCGGGATGCTCGGCGGGATAATCATCCCCATCGTCGAGGATGCCACCGTGATGCCGCTCGCGAAGCGCGCCGGGTAACCCCGCTTCTTCATTTCCGGAATCAGCACCGACCCGATCGACGCCGTATCGGACGCCGACGATCCCGAAATGCCGCCAAACAGCATGCTGGCGAAAACGTTCACCAGCCCCAACCCCCCTCGCAGCTTGCCGACAAACAGCAAGCAGAACTGAATCAACCGCCCCGTGATGCCGCTTTCGTTCATCACCAGTCCCATCAGGATGAAAAACGGCAGCGAGATCAGCGCGTAGGAATTCATCCCCGCCAGCAGCCGCTGCGGCATCACGATGATCAAATCGGGATCGACAACAACGAAGAAGACCAGCGTCGCCAACCCTAGCGAGTAAGCAACCGGAATCCCCGCGCACAGCAGAATCACAAGACTGATCAACAGCAGGGTCATCGCAAGAAAGCCGCGTCACCTCCTAACGTGGGATCAAAGCTCGCCACGCAGATACAGAGCCCCGAGCGAAAGCGACGGGCCGGGGGCAAGCAACCGCCACGCGCTCCGGACTCGCGTGTACCCGAAACCGCGCGGTTCGGCATAGTCTTGCGGCTACTCAAACCGTCGCAACCCCGGCCCGTCGCTTTCGCTCGGGGCTCTGTATCTGCGCGGTGAATTTCTGTACGCCGGCGAAGAGTTGGGTGGGCTCCCGATTCTTGGCCCCAGGAGCTTGCGGCCAGGGCCGGAATTTATCCCCCCTTCTCTGTCCGCGCCCAAACCCCCAACGCGCCGATCAGACAATAAACAAGCGCCAAACCACAACCCACGGGAACGGCCGCTTGCAAAGCGCTTCGCGGAAGCTCGGTCGCGGGCATGATGTAAGAGCCCGTCAGTTCAATCCAGCGGAAACTATACACGAGCATCACCGCGTTGAGCAGCCCCACCGCCAGGAAGGTGGTTAACTCGGCCGCGCGTCGTCCCCGGGTTCCTAACTTGTCCACTAAGAACGGGATCGCGATGTGTTCGCGCTTACCAATCGCCACCGCAGCGCCCAACGCCGTAGTGTAGACAAATAGGATTGTGACCGTCTCATTCGCCCCAACGATTCCCGTGCCGAAGACGTACCGCAGCGCCACCAGCGTCAGCACCACCGCCGCCATCAAGAAAAGCAAGGCCGCGTTGATCGCCTCGAGAGTGCGTGTCAACCCGCGTTCAATGCGCAAAAGAGAATGCATCCGAATCCCTAGCGGCCCAAAACCGAGCAACTTCTCCGGCAGGCCATTGTACCAGCGGCGGCCCTGCGGCTCTAAGGGCGCGGGCTTGATTCGGGCCCGTTTTTCTCTCACCATAAGCGGTTTTCATTGGCCAAACCGTGAGTGTCCTTTCTTGTCCGTTGCCTTACTGAGTCTCGCATAATATACTGTCAATCGAGACAAAGAGAAGACTGTTTCCAGAAAGCGGTAATCAAGCGCGGTTTGCGGCGCATTCGCCGCAGCGCTTTGCGGGCGCGCTCGTCGAGTTCCCAGTAGTCCTTCGGGCAGACGTTGGGCAACTCGTGCTGCTTCCAGTACGCCCAAATGTATTCCACCGGGTTCAACTCCGGCGCATAGGGCGGCAAGTACTCCGTTGCGATGTGATCCTCGGAGAGCTGGATGAACTCCCGCACCAGGCGGCTGCGGTGCGCCGGCAGCCGGTCCCAGACGATCAGCAGTGGGCCGTCGATGTGGCGCACCAAAGCCTTCAGGAAGTCGATGACCTCCAGCTCGCCGATCGCGCCGGGATAGAGCCGGAAGTAAAAGTTGCGCAACGTCAGCCCGGCCGACACCGACAGCTTGTCCCAGTTGAAGTTGAACTCCAACACCGGTGTCTCGCCGCGCGGCGCCCAGGTGCGGCAACGATGCGGCTTCTGACTCAATCCGCTTTCGTCGATGAAGACGATCGTACGTTCTTCTTTGCGGGCTTTTTTTTAATGGCCGGCCAAGTCTTGCGCTGCCAGCCGCGGATGGCCTCTTCGTTGCGCTCCCGCGCTTTGCCGACGGGCCGTTGCGGGCTCCAACCGAGCGCCCGCAGGATCTTCCAGACATGGCCCTCGTGATAGCGCACGCCGAACTCGTCTCCGATCAGACGAGCGACCCGCGGACAGCTCCACAGCGGCGTCGGGAAGCCGTGCGCCTCGGGGCCTTCCAGCAGCAACGCCTCGAGGCGTTCGAGCTGCGCGGCGTCCAACAGCGGCTTACGGCCGGCGCGGCCGGCCTGGCGCAACCCGGCTTCGCCGTCACGCCGGTATCGTCGCAGCCACTCGCTGACGCTTTGCCGCGCGACCTTCAATCGCCTCGCTGTCTCGGACTGACTACAGCCTTGCTCGACCAACCGGATCGCTTTGAAACGGCGCTTCTCCAGGGCCTCGAAATCCCGCCGTACGCCTTTTGTATTTCCCATACATACAAAGACGTACGTACCCCAAAAAGGTGTCACTTTATTTTGCGAGATTCAATAGGCTGATTCCTGCCGTATGCTGGGGCTGCGATTCGGAAAGGGGCAGCCAACATGCCGGACAATCCCAACCCCATTGACGCCGTAGGGCAGGCCGCCGGTCCCTTGAACGGCGAAAAGCCGCTCCAGTCATGGAAGGAGATTGCGGCTTATCTCGATCGAGAGCCCCGCACAGCCCGCCGATGGGAAAAGACGCAAGGCCTGCCCGTCAGACGTCACGGCGACAGCAGCCGCGCGAGCGTGTACGCCTATCCCAGTGAACTCGACGCTTGGCGGGCGGCCCGCAAGCCCAAGGCCGCCGGGGAACAGCCCCCGCGGATGCAGGTTCGCCTGGCTCCGCTGGTTGCCGTGGCGGCGATGACGTTGATAGCCACTTTCGTCGTCCTGCAAGGTCCGATCCTCAATCCCGTCGACCCGCTGGCCGAGGCGGCCGGTACGACCGTGCAATTGCTCTTCGACGACCCGGAGGGAGACGTCGGCGGCACCATCAGCGCCGACGGGCGCTTCCTTTCCTGCAGCCATTGGGCTACCGGCAATACCGGGATCTGCGACCTGGCCGGCGGTGAAAAGAAAGTGTTGACCCAGTACGGCGATTGGAGCGAAGACGACGCCTGGAAGAAATCGGGCTTTGCTGATGCGAACGTCATTTCGCCTGACGGCAAGCAGATCGCCTTTACCTATTACACGTCCGGCTACGAACCCAATCCGACCGTCGAGTTGAGGATCATCGGCTCCGACGGGACCGGCGGGCGAACGCTCTACAGCAAGTCGCCCTACTCAGATGACGGGTGGATCACCCCGGACGCGTGGTCGTCGGACGGAAAGCAGATTCTTGCCCGGATACCGTTAGCGGGCGAAGGTTGGAGGCCGCCAGGCCGAGGCAATTATGCAATCGTGCTGGTTTCGGTGGAAGACGGTTCCCTTCGAACCCTCAAGGAACTGAAATCGCCCCGGCGCTATCGCCGCCGAACTTTTCTGTCTCGTGACAGTCGTTACGTCGCGTACGATTTTCCTCCCGACCGGGAAGTTTCCGCCGGTGCCGTTTCCATCCTTCCGACAGCCGGCGGAGAGGCCGTGTCGGTGGCGCCCCATGCGGCCGATGACTATACGCTCGGATGGACACCCGACGGGGGCACGCTCATTTTCGCGAGCAACCGCTCCGGCAGCTACGGGATCTGGGCTGTCACCGTCAGAGACGGCGAGCCGGTGGGAGAACCGGAGTTGGTGCGGCCTCATGTCGGCGAAATCGTGTCGGCCGGTTTCGATCGAGACGGCTCCTTTTACTACTCACTCAAGAGCGAACCCACCAATGCCTATGTCGCGACGATTGATCGCGAAACCGGCAAAGCTACCGGAACACCTCGACGCGTGACCGATCGCTTTAGCGGGTCCAATGATTGGGCCGCCTGGTCCCCGGACGGCAAACGGATCGCCTACCGCAGTTGGCAAGGACCCTCCGACAAGTCCGGCATGAAAATCTCGATTCGGTCCGTTGCAGGGAGCATCGCACGCGACATCGTGCCGCAATTGGCTACTTTTTCGCGTTTGCGATGGCACGCGGACGGAAGATCCTTGCTGGTTGTCGGCCGGACGAGCAAAGCGCGCTCGCCGGGCCTTTATCAAGTCGACGCTCGAAGCGGGGAGACAGAGCTACTGCTTGAGGAGTCTTCCTCGGAGATCGCCGATTGGACCACCGACGCCCGGGAGGTCATTCTGCACCACCGGAAGCCTTCGCGCCTGGCGAGGAAAAATCTCGACGATGGAAGCGAGACCGAGTTCTATAAGCTTCCCGAGGAACACAGAGGGCTTCACGTCTCCGGCCTTTCCCCGGACGATAAGACGGTAGCCATCGCGCGAACTCGTCAGCCGGGAGGGACCTGGGAGCTCGCCGCTATAGCAACGGAAACGGGTGAAGTGCGTGAGCTTTTCCAGTTTGAGAAATCGTTTTATGGCCGTCATGAAGGGTTCTTTGCATGGTCACCCGACAGCCGCGCAATCTATTTGGTGTTTCGCCGCGAGGGGCGAATCATGCGGGTTCCGACGGAGGGCGGGGAGCCTGTCGACACGGGACTGATTCGCGGCGTTTGGCCCGATAGGGTCTCGGAAGACGAACCGCTTTCGCGCCGTATCCGGGCGGTCAGCATCAGCCCGGACGGCAGGCGGCTGTCCTTTTCATTTCAGGAAAAGTGGGAATTCGGCCTTTGGGTGATGAAAGACTTCCTTCCCAAGGTAACGTCGGCCAGGTGAACGGCGATGGCTAAACACCAAGTCAAACATAACTCCCCTTGCGGAACTACGGCAACGGGGCGCAATGGGGCGGGTCTCCCGCCTTGCCAATCAAGTTCCCTGGTCTCGGATGGAGCACTCCGACCATGAGGACCGCCCCGATAGCTCCCCAGTTCCCCGTCAAACGATTTGCGGCCGCGCTAGCGCGAGTCACGGGCGGCACTTTGTTCTTCGTTGTGCTCGCGGCCACGTTGGGGCTACCGTCCGGCAAGAGGCCACCCGAGTCGAATTTTGCGCCGGCCGGTTCCCAGCCTTCTTGGAAGGTCGACGCCAGTGAGAATAGACGGCACAGGTCGGCCAATTTTGATCGCACAGCAGTCTTGAAACCGGAGGCCGGCACCCAAGACGCAGGCCCAGAGTTCGCGGCCCCAATCATGCCGGCCCGAACGAGCCGGCCGCATTGGGCACTCCTAACCGGACTCCTTTCTGCCGCCGCTATTGACAGGTAAGTTGTTGATAGTAATTGATATAAGGTCGTAAATCCGCATTGCCCTTGGGTTCGTTTAGTCAATTCTTGCGTGGTCCGTGCTGAGCAGAGGTATGAGAGGCGATTTCGCCACGGCCGGCACCCCGACACTCCGGAGACGTGCGCCACGTCGTGGGGCGGTGCGCTCCGCGATTACGGGCGGACCTCAACAGAACCTTATCTACCCAGCGAAGTGATAGGTCAGAAGATGCTGATTTATAATGCTATTTCAATTCATAGCCCTTGGAGAGATCAGCTTCGTTTAGTCATTTCTTCACTGATCTTTTGATCTGTTCCATTTCTTGCGATTGAGTTGCCGGCGCTCCGGCCGGGCTCGTCCCTCCGGCTTGAGGATAACGGGTGTGTCAAGGGCTTTCGCAGTGCAAGGGTGCTTGTGGAGGCGCGATCGAGCTGCTTGTTGGGAATTGCTGTACGCACCGGGTCATCGGTTGGTAGTCGGCGCATTTCTTGCGGGTCTGTGTCGAGTTCGGGGCCGGCTCGTCGCTTTCGCTCGGGGCTCTGAAGCTGGTTCTTGTGGGGATCGACTCGTGAGCGAGCGGAGAGCGCCATGGGCTCGCCCTCCCGGGACCCAGCCCTGGCCTACCCCTCGATATTCAGCCGTCGCCCGGTGGTCGAGCGAAACGGCATCAGGGCCTGCTGTGAATGCCGACTTTGGCGCAGGTCGCCCAGCCGGGCTCGCAGGTTCTCGCGCTTGGCTGCCACGGGAAAGCGAGCCTGTTCATCCCCTCACCAAAGCTTGCCACAACCCTCGGCACCACCAACTGCTTTCGCAACGGTTCCATCGATGACTAGCGTTTCAGGTTAAGCGCCTCTTGATTGAGCTCGTCGGCGGTAGTGATGACCCGTGAGTTGGCCTGGAAACCCCGCTGAAACGTCAACAAGTTCGTAAACTCTTGAGCAATATCGACATTTGAGAACTCGAGCACTTGACCAAGAACTGAACCCAAGCCTCCGCTATTGGAAGTTCCGTTGATTGGGATCCCCGATGCCGATGTCGGCACGAAGGTGTTGTTGGCGAGCGCCAATAGGCTTTGAGGGTTCGTAAAGCTTGCCAGGGCAAGCTGGGCAAGCCTGAGCGTCCGCCCGTCGCTATAGAAACCACTGATCAGTCCATCGTCGACAATCGGAATAGAGGTCAACTCCGCAGGGGGCGTACCGTCCTGGAAGATATCGAAGACCGCAGAATCAGAAGCGAAGTTCGTCAGCGTGGGCTGCCCCGCCGGGAAGAGCCTCCACGTGGCATTTAGCGGGCTGGCGCCGTTGACGAAGACTTGGGGAGGGACAACGGTAGCCATGTCGATAATCAGATCGTAGGGAGCTGTCGAGGGCGGTGCATTGGGATTGATCATTACCCCCTGACTATTGAAGTCTATCGTCACCGGCCCACCGACTAGGATATTCGGACCCACGCTCGGAGCGACCGGGGCGGCACCACCGACATCGGCCGCTGGTATCTCCATCTGCACTTCCCAGGACGCCGCTGCGGAGGGACTTGCGGCCACACTGGTAAACCTCGCGGTCAGAATGTGAGATTCACCTCTCGAGTCGAAGACCTGTATCGGAACGGTGAAAATGTCACCTATGGTAGCCCCCCCCGACAAGTTTGCGGTGATGGTCATTTCGGACGTGGGGGCAGGGGGCAGGCTGTCGCTTCCGGAGAGAACGATGTCACGCATGGGCAATCCGGTGTTAATTGTGCCCGTCGAAAGATCGCGTACCCACCCCTGTAAGACTTCTCCGTTGATCGTGACCAGTTGTTTCGCCACATCGAGCTGGAAATTGCCGGCACGAGTATAGAGGGTCAGATCCTGATCCTTCACGACGAAGAAACCGTCGCCCTGAATCGCAGCGTCGAGCACACCACCGGTGTTTTGAACCGTTCCTTGTGCGAACTGGCGCGAAGTTGTGATCGGCGCCACACCTAAACCGACCTGCGACGCGACCCCCGATCGACTCTGCCCGATTAGCTGGTAGAACAAGTCGCGAAACTCTACACGGCTATTCTTGTAGGCAAACGTGTTGAGGTTGGCCAGATTGTTGGCGATGACTTCTACGGCCGCACTATGGGCCCGAAGACCGGAAAGCGCCGTAGAAAAGGCACTCGGCATTGGACGACTCCTTTCGTCGTAAGTTGATATAACTTCATCTCGCTGTCTGCTTCCTCTTGCCGGAGCATGTGACGGGCCAAACCCGTTCCATTGAAATTTCGGCAGTTAAGGTCTGACGGGCGTGGCAAAAAACTGGCAATCGACAAGAATCGCACCTCCGTGCCGGCGCCGAGCCGGCATTGCCTCCGATCCAGAAACGTCCTTTTTCGCGTCACTGCCGCATCGGCAGCAGGTGAAGCCCTACCGATGAGATCCAAGAAAACCAAACGAGCCAATGCACAAATCCTGGGCAAAGATCGATCTATTAATATCGATAACTTAACGACGACTGGCGACCACCCCGCCTTGGGCCAAAGCTCCGCTAGCCGGCACGACGCAGGCATGCGCCACGCCGCGGGCCGGCAAGAGCGATCACAGACGCAGACACCGACCGCTTACCCCTCGATATTCAAGCGGCCGCCGGTGGCCGAGCGAAAAGGCTTGAGCGCCTGCCGCGAATGCCGACTTTGGCGCAGGTCGCGCAGCCGGGCTCGCAGGTTCTCGCGCTTGGCAGCCACGGGAAAGCGCGCCTGTTCACCTAGGTCGAGGGCGCGTCGCAGCCTGGCGGCCTGCGAAGTGGTCAGCGCCGAGGTCTTACCCATCGCGGCGAGTCCGTGGACCAACGAGGCACGCTCGTTGAGCACCGCTTGGAGTGTGTCGGATGCGCCGCTGCACGCACCATCCGCCAGCGTCTCGCTGAAAGCCAGCAATTGGTCCAGCAAGTCGTCGATGGACTGGGCCGTCATGAGTAGCTTCGAAATGTTGGCGTAGGGTCCAAGAATGCAACCGGCTAGATGGTCTTCAAATTACTGAGTCTCGCATAATATACTGTCAATCGAGACAAAGAGAAGACTGTTTCCAGAAAGCGGTAATCAAGCGCGGTTTGCGGCGCATTCGCCGCAGCGCTTTGCGGGCGCGCTCGTCGAGTTCCCAGTAGTCCTTCGGGCAGACGTTGGGCAACTCGTGCTGCTTCCAGTACGCCCAAATGTATTCCACCGGGTTCAACTCCGGCGCATAGGGCGGCAAGTACTCCGTTGCGATGTGATCCTCGGAGAGCTGGATGAACTCCCGCACCAGGCGGCTGCGGTGCGCCGGCAGCCGGTCCCAGACGATCAGCAGTGGGCCGTCGATGTGGCGCACCAAAGCCTTCAGGAAGTCGATGACCTCCAGCTCGCCGATCGCGCCGGGATAGAGCCGGAAGTAAAAGTTGCGCAACGTCAGCCCGGCCGACACCGACAGCTTGTCCCAGTTGAAGTTGAACTCCAACACCGGTGTCTCGCCGCGCGGCGCCCAGGTGCGGCAACGATGCGGCTTCTGACTCAATCCGCTTTCGTCGATGAAGACGATCGTACGTTCTTCTTTGCGGGCTTTTTTTTAATGGCCGGCCAAGTCTTGCGCTGCCAGCCGCGGATGGCCTCTTCGTTGCGCTCCCGCGCTTTGCCGACGGGCCGTTGCGGGCTCCAACCGAGCGCCCGCAGGATCTTCCAGACATGGCCCTCGTGATAGCGCACGCCGAACTCGTCTCCGATCAGACGAGCGACCCGCGGACAGCTCCACAGCGGCGTCGGGAAGCCGTGCGCCTCGGGGCCTTCCAGCAGCAACGCCTCGAGGCGTTCGAGCTGCGCGGCGTCCAACAGCGGCTTACGGCCGGCGCGGCCGGCCTGGCGCAACCCGGCTTCGCCGTCACGCCGGTATCGTCGCAGCCACTCGCTGACGCTTTGCCGCGCGACCTTCAATCGCCTCGCTGTCTCGGACTGACTACAGCCTTGCTCGACCAACCGGATCGCTTTGAAACGGCGCTTCTCCAGGGCCTCGAAATCCCGCCGTACGCCTTTTGTATTTCCCATACATACAAAGACGTACGTACCCCAAAAAGGTGTCACTTTATTTTGCGAGATTCAATAAGCTGGGCTTCAAACAGCACTGTCAGCAGATTCTGCTGCGATTCAAGCTGCGCGAGTAAGAGATCGGCCGCCGCGAACTGCGCCTCGAGCTGGGCAATCAGCGCGTCGACACGGGCCTGTTCTTCTTCGATTTGCTCGGTGAGCCTCTCGTCGGAATCCTTTAAGCTTTCGATCGCAACCTGAATCTGTCCGTTGATCGGATCGCCCAGGTCGCCGAGCCGCGTCACGGCATTGGCGGCGAATCCCGTGGTCGTGTCTCCGATAAAGGCGATCGCGTCGCTGAGTTGGCTGTCGGTCAGCGTATTGAAAACAGCTGTATTAAAGGACAGTTGGCCCTTGTTGTCGAGTTCAAGCCCCAGCTCGACCATGGATTGGATCGTTCCGCCGCCGAGAAAACCCGTGATATCGCGCAACGACTGTTGAGCGTTCCGCACGACGGAGTTGCCCGAAAGAGCCCCGGCATTCTCGCCGATCTGCCCTTGGATCTTCGCTACGAGCGAATTGTAGTCGAGCACGACGCTGGTCAACGTCGAGCTTAACGAAGCGCGGCTGGGCTGGGCTGTGATGACCGTGTCGCCCGCCCCGACGATGGTCAAGGTTATTCCGGGCGAGAAATCCGTGATGACGTTGCCCGAATTGCTGACGTTCGGCAGACCATTGACCGAGAAAACGGCGTCGGTGCCCTGGTCGTTCGCCGTGACCAGGTTCGACGCCGCACTGTCTTCGAGCTTGAGCGTCGTGGCCCCGGTCTCAACAGCTGTCACCGTCAAATGGTAGGCGGGGTTGTCCGGGTCGCTGCTCGTGTTGATCAGAATGGCTTTGACGTCCAGCGTCGCCGAATTGGCGTTGATGTACCCCGACAACCCGTCGAGCGGATTATCGTATCCCTCGACGGTTTGGGTTCCCGCCAACCCGGAAACGAAGCCGGTTCCCTGGGCCGTGTCGGTTGTTGTGATGTCGAATTTCTGATTGCTCTCGACGCGCACTTCCCCGGACTCGGCGGTGAAGGTCACGCCTGCGTCGACCAGCGTTTGATCGAGAGCAACTTGGGCGTTAAGGGCGGCGACGATTTCTTCCGCCGAATGCCCGCCGACAGTGTCCCCCGCTTCGAGGCCGGTCACCACGGTTCCGGTGTTTGACGACGTGAAGGTGAACCCTTGCCCCGCGGTATCGCTGACAACTAGCTTGAGGTTCCCGCCCTCGTCGCTGAACGTGACCTTACCGTTGAGATTGGCGTTGGCGGTGATTTGGTCGTTGAGCAGAGTCGCGATTTGCGAGGCGGTCTCGCCTCCGCTGAGCGCTACAGTCGTGATCGTTTCGTTGATCAAGTTATCTTCGCTCGCGAAGGTCACGCTGACGGTGTCGCCCGCGCCGGCGCCGCTGGGAGCGGCCGAGGCAACGAAGAAGCTGTTCAAGTCGGCCGTAATGCTGCCAGTCAGGCCGTTCGAAAAATCGACCTGGACGCTCACCGGCGAAGCAGGCGTCGTCGCACCCGTCGTCCCGGCCGTCCGACCCGAACCGATCGTCAATAGATCGATGGTCGTGGTGGTCGTATCGAGCGTGAGGTCGAAGATGCCGTCGGCGCTGAGAGCCGTCTGGTCGGTGTCGCCGATCGCAGTGGTGGTTGTCTCCTGCGCGACGGTGGCCTCGGAAACCACGTTCAGGTCGATCGTCGCCGCCGACGGTGTGCCGGTCACCGTCACCGTGGCAACGCTGCTGTCGGAGGTGAACGCCGAGATCGCGCCGTTTTCACCCTGGGTCGCAAGCGAAGAGAAAGAACTTTCGAGAGATTGGACAGCTGCCGCCAAATCGCCGAGCTGCAGCTGTTGCGCAAGGTTGATCGTCTGCTCGGTTTGCAGGTTGTTGATCGGCAGCGAGGCGATTTCAAACGATCTTTCGAGGATGACCTGAAAGTCATCAGCGAACTCGCTGATCCCGGTAAAGCTGATTGGAGGTATGCCCATCCCGACCGCTCCGCGTAGTTACCCGCGGCCCTCAGCACGGAGCTGCGGCGCTTCGCTCCCACTGTGTCTCGTCCGCTCCAAAGAGGGCTTCATAGCGTCCACCCGCGTTCCAGCCCGGCAGTGACGGGGACCTCGGCCTGCACCTGGCTCGCCGCTTCGAGCAGAAGTTTCGCCCGGCACTCCTTCCAGCCTTCATGCAACGACTCCATCACGTGGAGCGCGTTATCGATAGACTCGGGGCGGCTCTTGGTCGCGGCCTCGGCCAATTCCTGTTGCACATAGAAATACAAGCCTGCCAAGTCGGCCGCGATCTGCCCGCCCTCGGCGGTATCGAGCGAGCCCATCAGTTCCAGCACGATCTCCATGGTCCGGGCCACAGCTTCGCCGGCGGCGGCCGTGTTGCCCTCATCGAGATGGGTCTTTGCTCGGTGCAGCCGCTCGGCCGCTTTTTCGTAGAGGCGACAGATCAGACCTACCGGGTCGTCGCTGTTGACGCCGTTTTCAACGTAGTCGTCCGTGTACACGTCGAGGTTCCCTTCCTTCTCATCGGCCTGCGAACCGAGGTTCTAGGCCTATCTGGGGCTCTAGGCAATGTGCTCGCCCGAATTCAGGTCCTTGAGAACCTGCGCCGTGCGCAGAGCCGATTCAGGAGGAAGTTGCGTGATGACCTCGTTCGTCACCCGGTCGACAATCTTAATCAGGGCCTGGCCGGTGTCGGGATCGAATCCGAACCGAAGTTCGTTGCTCGGCCCCAATGATCCGCCGTCGTTGATCGTCTTGATCGCCTTGATCAATTCGCGATTCCGAGCGGCTTGCTCGGGCGCGCGGCCTTGCGGACCTCCCCGATCATTGTTGACTCGGGAAGTCTGCGAAACCTGTGCTTCTGTAATCGTCATTCCCCGCCCCCTTCCTTGGATTTTCGGGGCAAATCACGGCGAGCGGCATCGGATCGATCCATGATCCGCCTCTCCGCCGCGATTGTCTGCCAACGATCTTATCGGCACGTCCGGGATTTTCTAGAGCGAATTCGGGGGCGTGGCGGCAACCTCATGCCAAAAGGTCGAGTAGATTGGGCGACTGCCGTGAAGCCACTTGAAGGACAAACTGCTCGGCCGAAGTGTTCTGTAAGAGGTCCCCGATCGAAGTGATGATATCGGCGTCTTGGTGTTGCGAAAGCCGCTGCTGGTTGACGACGTCCAGTTCCTGCAGGTTCTTCAACGTTAGATCCACTTGGTTGAGCGTGCTCCCGTAAAAGCTCTGCGAACCGTTGACGTGCTCGAGGCCGCGGCGAAGAGCCCCGACGGCGGCGGCGATACCGGGTTGGTTGTTCGCCGCGAGGTCATCGATCAGTTGATTCAATGTGCCGAAGACATTAGCTCCTCGGCTGCCGCCGACGAAGTGCGTACCCGCCAGCCCGGATTGAAAGCCGGTCCCGCGGTCAAAGTCCACCGTGGTAAGCGTGAAGTCGACATCGCCATCCACATGAACCTCGCCGTCGACGGAGCTGAACAGGATGCCGGCCGCGACAAGTTGGGCGTTGGACGCCACCCTTGCATTGAGCGCAGCGGCAATCTCTTCAGCCGATTGGCCTCCGGTCACCCCGCCCGACTCGAGCCCGGTCGTTAGCCCGCCTGTCGCCGAGGACGTGAAAGAATAGCCCACGCCCAACGTATCGCTCTGAACAAGCTTTAGCGCACCGGAACCCGATCCGTCGGCGGAGCTGAAGGTGAAACCGCCCGCAATGACAGCATCGGCCGCCACTGCCGCGTTGAGCGCCGCGGCAATTTGGTTTGTGTCGTCTCCCGCGGTTAGCGGCGCGGTCGTAATCGTCCTGGGCGCCCCGTTAGCTCTCGTGAAGGTCACGCTGACCTGTTCACCGCCCGCCGGAACTCCAGGTGGCGAAGAAGCGACAAAAAAACCATCCAAGTCTACGCTCAACACAGCATCGACATCGCCGCTGAAGGCCAACCCGACGCCGGGCGGCGGATTCGGAACCGTCGAGCCCGCGGTCCCGGACACTCGGCCCGAACCGAGAAAGAATTCCGGCTGCGCGAAGATGCTGTTGCCGGGCTGCGAAATCTGCCCTGGCCGGCGATCCGGAAACGTGATTTGACGGCTCAGCGAATCACCCTGGTAGCTGACACCGTCGGGGTGATCCGGGTTAATCAAGAACGGAGTCACATCATCAGTACTGCCGGCGAAGACGAACTTCCCGGAATGGGTTGTGTTAGCCAGCGAAACCAGGTGACGGAAGATGACCTCGATCTCATTGCGTACAATGTCCCGGCTGCCTTCCGCGTCGCCTTGGGCGTCATTCGCCGCCTGAGCCGCCAGCACCGCCGCCCGATTCAGCACGTCGCCGGCCTGCGAAAGCGAGCCATCGACCGATCGCAACTCGGCCTGCACCAACTCGAGGTTGGATCGGAATTGCTCGATTTCCCGAAGGTCGGTTCGGCTGCGCACGATACCCGCCGCGTCGGAAGGAGAGTCCGAGGGCCGCGTTACGCGTAGTCCGGAAGAGACTTCGGCCGTTGCCCGAAGTTTTCGGGCCTGCACTGCCTGTAGATTGGCAATCGTCTGGCGGCCTTGGGAAAGGAACGTAACCCTCATGACTTACCTCGTGTAAACGGCCCGGCGGCTAAGCCCCTACCTCACCAGGGATAGGATCTCCGTCGCCAAACTGTCGATCACCTGAATCACACGGATCTGCGCCTGGAAGGCTTGCTGGAATTCCAGCAGCCGCACGGCCTCTTCATTGAGGTCGACGCCGGAAAAGCTGTCCCGCAACCCCTGCGCCGTATTTAGGATTTCGGTCTGCGTCTGTAACTGGGATGACGCCCCGGCGGCGTCTTGCCCGACCTCGCCAACCAGCGCGGCATAAGCTTCCGTGTAGGTTACGCCGTCAACTATCCCGGCATCGGCCAACGCCGCCAGCGCCAACGCGTTCTGATTGCCCGCGGGAGAACCCGGAAAGCCGGCGGCGACGTTCGCGGGTCCTAGATCAGCCAGTCGCAACGTTGCGGCCGCGGGACCTCCTCCGGCGGAACCGCTGCCGGCTAACCCGGAGACGAAACCCGTACCGGCGGTGTCGTTGTCGACAATCGTGTAGTCAAATGCTGTATAGGCGTCAAATCGAACTTCGCCGTTGATCGCCGTGAAGCGAACTCCGGCATCGGTGAGCGCGGCGTCGGCGGCAACTTCTTGGTTGAGCGCCGCGGCAATTTCCTCGGCCGAGCGCCCTCCGAGGTTCCCACCGCTCTCAAGCCCGGTCGTGAACGCAGGATTCGACGTCGTTGACGTGAAGCTGAATCCCTGCCCGGCTTGCTCGGACAACACCACCTTGAGGTTCCCGCCCACGTCGGAAAACGTGATCAAGCCCGCCAGTTCCGGGTCCGTCGCGATCTGATCGTTGAGCCGAGTCGCCAACTGAGCGGTAGTCTCGCCGCCCGGCAGAGGCGCCGTCGTGATGGTACGTTCGATCACCCCGTCGGCGCTCGTGAAACTGACGCTGACCGTATCTCCGGCCGTGGCAGCCGTCGGCGCTGATGAAGCCACAAAAAAACTGTCGAGCACGGCGGTGATCGACCCGCTGAGCCCCCCGCTGAACGTCACCGTCACGTCAACCGGTGGAGCCGGTGTCGCTGCACCAGTCGTGCCGGCCGTTCGGCCGGATCCGTCGACGAAGGACGTCTGATAGTCGAAGATCGCCGCCCCCGGAGCCCCGGTGATGTCGACACCGCGAGCGTGCTGCTCGTTGACCTGATCGACGACGGACTTCGCCAGCCGATTGATCTGGTCGAGGTACCCGGGAAGGGTCTGATTGCGAAGTTCGAGTATGGCGCCCAACTCCCCGCCATCGTTCTGCAATCCGGCGGTGACATCGCGGCCGTCCTCGTCGTAAATGCTGATGCCGTCGTCCGACAACCCCACGCGAAGAGGTCGGACCGTCGTGCCGACCACCAACGCTTCCCCGCCTCCGGCGACAATCGAGAGCGTGCCGTCGCTCTGATGAATCAACGTGAAGTTGATCAGTCCCGCCAGCTCGTCGAGCACCTGGCTGAGCCGTGTCTGAGCCGCGAAGTTCTGGTTGCCCTCGGAGTTGGTGCCAAGGGCGGCGAGTTCCGCCGCTTGCTCGAGCAGCCCGTTGACCTGCGTCACCACGCCCCGCGCTTCGCCGTCGAGCGACGCCATGCGGCTCGAAACCCGCGAATAGGTCGAGCGCGTGATATCCACGAGACCGCCCGCGGCATCGAGCACTTGCCGCCGCAAGTTGAAATCGCCCGGCGAAACCGAAAGCGCCGACAGAGCGCCGAAGAACTTGTCGATCCCACCCGTAAGACTTGCTTCGCCGGTCAAATTGAAGACCGGCTCGATCTGTTGATAGATCTCGGCCTTCCTCTCAAACAGCGACGCCGACTGGCGCGCCAGCAAAACTTGAAAATCGAGCAAACGGTCGCGCAGGCTCTGCACCTGGCTCACCTCGACGCCCAGCGATTGCCCGCGAGGGCTGACGATCGGCGCCAGCGACACCCGCTGGCGGGCATACCCGGGAGTCGGTGCGTTCGCGATGTTGTTTTGGATAACGGCCAGGGCTTCGGAAAACGCCGCGAGCGACCGCGTCGTCGAGCCCAGTGCCGACCCTAGATTCGCCATCGGTTACGCCTCCGCGTTCAGCCGCGTCGTACCCTCGCTCTCTACTTGCCCTCGCGCCGAGTAGCCGGTGCGAAAAGCCGCCTCGATCTCGCGCAACCCGTTTTCGACCATCGCCACATGCCGCAGCGTCTCGCGAAGCGCGTGAATACGGCCCCGCAGCTTCGCCGCGGACCTGGCCGTCTCGGCCAGCTCGACGCCGCCCGCTTCGATCCCATCGCGCAACCGGCCGAGAGGAACCGCTAAAGCGCTCCACTCGTCCGCTTGCTCGATCAGTTCCGCATAGCGACCCTCGCGAAGCAGCCGCAAAGCCTGTTCGGCCGCAACGGTCGCCTCGTCCACAATGGCCGTTGATTCCGCCATCACTCGCTCCCGGCCGTCCCCACGATCACTCGCCGTTGAGCGAGGCACCGACAATCGAACGCGCCACCTGATCGGAGGGCTCGTTGAATGTTCCGTTGTTGACGGCCTGCTCGAGTTGCTCGATTTGTCGAACGACCTCGGGCGGATCGGTCTCAATCGCCGCGACGAGCTGTTCGCTCAGCGCCGAGAGACTGACGGAATCGCTGCCCTGCGCCGGAGCACGCTGCCGCGCCTGCTGCTCGCGCTCAGCTTGTTGTGTCCGGTCGACTTGCGAAGACTGCAAGTCGCCGGAAGTATTCGAATGATCGTCGATTCTCATGACATACGAAGACCTTAATAAGGACCTCGGTCATCTTATCGGCCGTAAGTCGCGAGAGATTAGCTAATTGGGGCTTTCTGGGGACCGGTGAGTCTTGGAATCATGACCTGTCTGACAAGTGTCGATTGACACCTTAAGGCCTTCGGTTCTACGACCGGAACCTGGATATGCCTGCAGGCCGCCTACGACGTCGCCCAAGCACAGGCGCGCGAAGACGAAATCAGCGTCGAGCGCTACGAGCCCCAGTCTTCGGCTTGAGAACGGATCCGAGCTTGTCGGGGCCGGCTGGACCGCCAGTTTCTATCGATCTTTCTGACGCCCGCGCGCATGCCGGCGCCATCGGTTCTGATCACTCGATCGCCATCGTCACCGCTGGGCTCATCTGCCCGCCCACCGACACGATGACAGGCACTTCATCGCCCGGAGCCACCCCGGACCGTACTTGAACATTGATCTGGTAAAGCCCACTAAAGAAAGGCGTAAGGCCCGCAAAGTCCACCTTCGCCTCAACCCCGCCAATCGTGACGACCACTGGATTAACCGTTCGCGCGAACGGTTCTTGGGCCGGGGCTTCTTCTCCGGCAATCACCGTTGGACCGGTCTCGCCCAGTCCGGAGCAATAAATAATCAGAACATCCTTAGCGGCCGCCGGATTGCCCGGCGCGGCCAGCGGCTGTGTCGCCTCGTCGATGAAGCGGTAGATGTGCCCTTGCGCCGGTGCTTGCGCCTGCGGCGCCAAAAACACATCCGGTTGCGCGGCCGCGACTTCGATCGGCGCCGGGGTCGCAAAAGTATCACCCCGCCGCAGCAATACTTGATGCGTCGTGTTGACGTTGATGCCGTATGGCACCTGAGCGTTGACTTGAGTTTGATTGCTGAAAAGCAACGGCATGGCTTTGCCCGCGATCGTGATCGTCGTTCCGCCCTCGGTCGTAGGCAACGGCAGCTCTTCGACCTTAAAAGAGGATTCCGAAAGATTCAGCCCGAACAGCGAAATCAACGCTCCCGGCGCAATCGGCACATGGCCGAAGGCGGCCGGACTGACGATTCCTATTGAAGGCAAAATCGGCGCTTCCTGCGGCAACCGTACTCCGCCGTAAAGCTCCTGCGTTCCTTGCAGTGCTTGGCCGGGTGTTTCGGTATCCACTCGCACGACGATCTCCTCGACCGCCGCCGGCCCGATCTCCCACGTGCCGTCCCAGCGACCACCCTCGAGATGCGTCATCACCAGATCAGGGTCACCGTTCGAAAACTCCACCACCACCGACCCGCTTTCCATGGCGTCACCGCAATCGTCCACCACGTTGACTTCCAGCGCCATAGGCCATCCGGCCGAAACCGAAAAACCGTCGCCAAGGGTTTGGATGGCGGGCTGAAGCGTGCCCGGCGCACAGCCGTTCGCCGCTTTGACAGGAAGCTTCGCGGCCGGCGGTGTACCGCCACGTAGCGCCAATACAACGGGCACGGTTCTCACGGCGCCGCCGGAAAACTGCAGTGAAACCTCCCCCTCGTGAAGGCCTGGGCCCAGACCGTCGGAAAACGGCTGCACCAGCAGACCGGTTGGCGCCAGAGGGCTGACCGGCCCACTCCCCGGCAGAACTTTGAGCCAATCGAGGCCGTTCTGGGTCGAAACGACGGCTTCAAACAGCTTCCCATCGGGGCTCAGGCTCGAAATGTACATCATCTTCGCGCCCGGTGAAACGTTGTCGGTCAACCCGCTAAAAAACAGCCTGCTCGGCGTCACTGTGGGCCCCGGATCGTCCGCCTCGGGAATCACCTCCAGATGCGCCACGACCGATAGCGGTGAATTCGCCGCGTTCGGCGCGTCCACCCGGATGCGGCCGTAATAGCTGCCCACCCCAAGTCCGCTCGGATCAGCGTTCACGGAAACTACCGACGGCGCGCCCGGCGCGGCCGCCCCGTTTCCCGGCGTCGCACTGAGCCACGAACCGCCGGTCAGTGTCGACGTCGACCGCGACCAGGACATCGAGCCGGTTCCGAGGTTGGTGATGCCGAAGCTCTGCGTTTGGACGAGCGAACCCCCTTCGACCGCCGTGAACGATAGACCGGTCTTAGAAAGCGCAATTGCCTGGCTGAATTCGCTGATCAGCATGTTGACGGGCACAACGACGGGCTGCGAGGCTACGGGACTATCCACTCGGACCCGGCCTCGATAAGTGCCGGGAGGTAGCCCCCCCGGATCGGCTGTCACCAAGACGCGGGCCGGGAGAAGCGCGGTCGCGGAACCGTCACCGGGCGAAACACTCAGCCAATCACCGCCGGTTTCCGTCGAGGCGCCGACCGAAAACGGCAGGCTCCCGCCGCCTCCGTTGCCAACGATGAATGATTCCGAACGCTCGGAGGCTCCTCGGGGGTAAACAAACGACAACTTAGGAATCGCGACTACCAATTCAGGCGGAGGGGCCGGTTCGACATTGAACGTGATCGAGATGTTTCGTTGCTCGGGAAGCGTTCCCTGCATCATCACGGTTGCTGAGCCGAAGTATCGTCCCGGCGACAGCTCGGCCGGGTCGGCCTTGATCTCGACGCGCCCTGGAGAGGCGCCCATGGGGGGCTTTACCTTCAGCCAGTTCCCGCCGTCTTCGGTCTTGGCCGCGGTGGAGAACAAGACGCCGTCGAGCGCGCTCTGAATGGGCACAAGGCGACCGCGCGTCGTAGGACCGCCGGCGATCCCGTTGAATTCCAAACCGCGCGTGTCGAGGGCGAAAAATGCGGGCGGCTGGGACAATACCACCCGCACGCGATCGTTCCCGAAGTCGGCAATCAGCAGATTCCCCGCCGGATCGACGGCGAGGCCCGCGGGAGAGTTGAGACGAGCCAGGGTTGCCGGGCCGCCGTCGCCGGAAAAACCCATCTCATGAGAGCCCGCGACCGTATCAATAATGCCGTCGTCATTGACGATACGAACCGCATGGGAAAGCTCGGAAATAAATAGGTTGCCGCCTGCGTCCGTTGCAAGGCCGGCCGGCAACGTGAGGCTCGCCTCCGTCGCCGGTCCGCCGTCGCCGCCTGTACCGGGTTCACCGTTGCCCGCCCAGGGGATGAAACCGCTTCGCGGCGAAAGCAGTAACACGCGGTTAGCCCCCGTCTCCGCGACGAAGAGCTCGTCCTGATTACCCGCGGCGACGTCGAATGGCGAGAACAATTCGGCCTTTACCGTTGTGATAACGGTCATCGGATTGATCTGACGAACACGGCTTCGGCCCGCGACGAAGAGGTTCCCGAGTGAATCGAACGCCAACCCGACCGGCCCTTCCAGCTGAGCCCGGGTAGCCGGTCCGCCGTCTCCGGAAGTGCCGGAAGTCCCCGTGCCCGCAATGGTTTGAATGAAGCCGCCGCCGGGCAACGGCGCAGTCGACACGGGCATCGAAAGACGCCTGACACGGTGCCCCGCAGCTTCAGAAAACAGCAAGTCGCCTCCAGACAGCGGCACAATTCCGGCCGGAAAGGCTAGATTCGTCTCGAAGGCGGGCGTGTTTTCGAAGCGCGCAAAGTCCGGCAAGCCGGTTCCGGCCACGACGAACATTCGACCGTCAGGCGTAATCCGCCGAATGCGCGGCCGACCAGTCTCGCCGATGTAGACATTTCCCGCTCCATCCGTTGCCACCGCGAAAGGACGGTTCAACGGGCTTCTCATAGCGAAGGTTCCGTCCGGGACAACCCGAAAACCCCCGTTCCCGGCAACCGGCATGACATTGCCCGTCGCCGAATTGACCGCTACGATTCGGTCTCTCACGCCATCGGCCAAATACATCGTCGGAGCGGAGCCGGGGCCAATCTCCATGTCCGATACCCCAAGAACAAACCCGATTGGAGCCTCGGAACCCGGCCCGGCGACTTCGACCGTCGAGATCACACCTTCTTCATCGATCCTCCGAATCCGGGTGGTCCCGTCAAACGTTTCACTCAGGTAGAGGTTATCGGCATCGTCGAGAGCGAGCGATCCGACCGTGCCGAGTGACGCTTGTTGAGCGGGAATATCGTCGGGAGAGAAACCGTCTTGTCCCGTGCCGGCAACCGTACTGATGATTCCCTTCGAGTCGACTTTCCGAATTCGGCGGTTGCCGTTGTCAGCGATGAACAGTTCGTTGGCTGAGCTCAGCGCGACCGCGGTAGGCAAGTCGAGCGCCGCAAGCTCCGCCGGCTCGTTGTCGCCGAAGAAATCCGATTCTCCGTTGCCCGCGAAGGTCGAGATCATCCCGCCGCTCGAGACAAACCGAATGCGGTGGTTCCCGGTGTCGGAGATGTAGATACCGTTCGGCCCCACAGCAAGATCCTGGGGAGACCGGAACTGAGCTTCCGTTGCCGGCCCGCCGTCGCCTCCGAACCCGAACGGGCCCAGCCCGGCAAAGGTTCGCACGATGCCGTCGGGAGTGCGTTGACGGATCCGAACGCCGACATTCGGATCGATATCGATGAAAAACAGATTCCCCGCCGGATCGGACGCCACCTTGGTCGGTCCGCGCAACGACGCCAGCAAAGCCGGACCCTCATCGCCTGATGCGCCGCGAATACCCGTGCCGGCGAGGACTTCGAGCGCGCCTTCCTGATCGACGCGCATCAACATGAAGTTGTCGGGGTCAGCGACAAAAAGGTTGCCGCCGGCATCGAGAGAGAGCCCCGAAACCCCGCCCAGCGGGGCGCCAAGAGCCGGCCCGCCGTCTCCCGGAAAAACCCAATCGGCCCCGGCCAAAGTGGTAATGATGCCCTGCGCGGCGAGCGGGGAAGCTGCCACGGCCCCCAGCAGAACAGCCGCGAGGAACACGAAAGTTGCAGAATAGCGCTTGGAACTCATGAGATTCGCTGAAGACGCCGGCCCGTCAAAGCATCAACTGAGGCCATCTTATCACTCCCCTTCTCAGACTCCTCTGTCGACTCGATCCGTACGTGAATTCTGATACAGCACCCGCGGCCGTCGCCGGTCCCTAAACCCTTGACAACGCCTGTATCCTCTAAAGAGTTGCGACTAAGCGCGCCGCCCCGTACATGCGGAAGGACGAGCGGACCACAACTATGAAACGAATTTGGTTCCCGGCTGTTGTTTCGACTCTCTTTGTCCTGGCGGGCTGCCGGCCATCCGGCGAGAGCGAGCGCCTGCATGCCCTGTTCGATCGCGAGTGGGAGTTTCGGCTCGCTGAGAACCCGCTGCTGGCCACCTCGGTGGGTCGCAACGAATTCAATGCACAACTGCCGTCGGTGACGCCCACCGATCAACGACGCCGCACCGACTTTTATCGTGACTTGCACGAGGAACTTGAAACAATCGATGCGGCCGGCCTCACTCGCGAGGACCGCATCAGCCGGAGCGTCTTCGAGCACATCCTCCGAGAGGATGCCGCGGGGTCAAAGTTCGCTGCCTACGAAATCCCTATTACGGTCGACTCGGGATTCCACATCGCGTTCTCGCGCCTACCCACCCAGGTGCCGCTACGAAACACCCGGGATTTCGAAAACTACATCGCGCGTCTGAAGGCATTTCCCGCTTACGTGCATCAACACATCGACAACATGCGGCGCGGCCTTGAACGTGGCATGACACTGCCGCAGGTTGTCCTCGAAGGTTACGAGCTGACGATCGCCGCGCAGGTCGTGGACCGGGTCGAGGAGAGTGTTTTCCATAAACCCTTGGAGGAGTTTCCGCCGGGCGTTGCCGAGAGCGACCGCGAACGGGTGCGATCAGCGGGCGAGGCGGCGATTCGCGACAGTTTGGTTCCGGCGTACCGGGCTTTCCTTTCATTCATGACCGAGGACTATATTCCGAACGCGCGAACAACGATCGGAGCGTCGGAGCTGCCCGCCGGCCGCGAATATTACGAGCATCTGGTCCGCAACTTCACGACCCTCGATCTCTCGGTGGACGAAATACACCAAACCGGCCTCAGCGAAGTGAAGCGCATTCGAGAGGAGATGCAGGCCGTCATGAAAGAAACCGGCTTTCGCGGAGACTTCCCGGCATTCCTCAAGTTCTTGCGAACCGATCCGCGCTTCTACGCCAAGACGGCCGAGGACCTACTCAAACACGCTTCGTACATCGCCAAGCGTATGGACGGGAAGCTGCCCTCCCTATTCAAAACCCTGCCCCGCCTTCCCTACGGAGTTGCCCCGGTCCCCGATCATATAGCGCCGAAGTACACCAGCGGCCGATACGTGCGCGCCCCAAGCGGCGGCACCGAGCCCGGCTACTACTGGGTGAATACCTACGCGCTCGAGAATCGCCCGCTCTACGTGCTGGAATCGCTGACATTCCACGAGGCGGTCCCGGGCCATCATTTACAGATTGCGCTGAGCCAAGAGCAAACCGACGTCCCGGACTTTCGGCGGCATTCGTATTTCTCCGCTTTCGGGGAAGGCTGGGGCCTTTATTCAGAACGGCTCGGGCTCGAGGCCGGGTTCTACACCGACCCTTACAGCAACTTCGGACGCCTGACCTATGAGATGTGGCGGGCCTGCCGGTTGGTGGTTGACACCGGCATCCACGCAAAGGGTTGGACACGGCAACAGGCGATGGACTACCTGGCCTCGCGCACGGCCCTGTCGTTACACGAAGTCCGCACCGAAACCGATCGTTACATTTCATGGCCGGGCCAGGCGCTTGCCTACAAGATGGGCGAACTGACGATTCGTCGCCTGCGGAAGCAAGCCGAGCAGGCCTTGGGTCCCCGCTTTGAGCTGCGCGAGTTCCACGACGTGGTACTGTCGGCGGGCTCGGTGCCGTTGCCTGTCTTGGAAGAACTGGTGGCGGAATACGTTAAACCGAGCCGCGCACGTCAGGGGCTGTGAAAAAACCGCCCCCTCAGGTCCGTGCACACAATTCAGAACGTAGATACAGAGCCCAGAGCGAAAGCGACGGGCCGAGAGCACAACCGTTTCGAGTAAACCGAAGACGATGCCGGTGTGCGCGACGGTTCGGGAGACGCGTGCCGCGGCGTGTTGCGGTTGCCTGCTTGTGGCCCGTCGCTTTCGCTCTGGGCTCTGTATCTTAATGTTGTGAATTGTGTGTGCCGCCGCAAATTGAGGGGGGCTCTGGGCCCCCCATTTTTTCACCGCTTTCTTAGATTAGTAATCGGTATCCGTTGAACCCACCCCGGAAGCAAGAAAGGTGAGGGGCCCAAAGAGGCGCCTCAAGGTCTCCCGCCACTCAACCGCGAAGCTGTCGGCGCGTTTCGTGTTCACAAAAAAGGCGTCAAGCCCTCACCCCACACTGCGATCCCTCCACCGGGCTTCGCCTTGGCCACCTCCATCTCATACTGCTTCCTAATGTGCGTGGCTCGGTTTGCAGTTGCCCGCGCCGAAACTGCGGTCTTGTTTCATTCCAGGCGCCAACTATGGAAGCAAGACCGCGAGTGGGAGACACATCACACAGGACAGGCCAGGCGGCGACAGGCCCCAAGAAATTGGCCGGCGTCAAGCAAAGCTGATCTCGAGTTATGAGTCGAGAGCGATCCGGCGGATGAAAGACTGGCGGCGTAGAAGATGACGCAAAGAACCTGTCGCACGGCTCGCTGCTGAGTCGCTGCACAGAGACGATGGCCCGGGATATTCGGCTATCTCCGATTCGCTACTAAGCACTCGTACCGGGCCGGGAGCGCGTGTGGTTGAACGTATATTCGCCGAGTAAACGCTCGCTGCCTGCCTCATCGAACGTGACTAGACGCGCGATCAGTGTGCCTGTCGGCATCGCCTTCGCGAATGTGATCGACTCCTGGTAGACAACGCTGCTCGCGCCGCCGGCAATGGGAATATCCGGCAGCCGGCGCTGTTCGACGCCGCGCTCATCGCACAAGGAGAGATCGACGCGTTTCGCGCCGCTCAAGTTCGCGGCCAGGCGCGCGATAAGAATGTCGTCTTCCGCGGTCACGGTGCACTCCACGCCGCCGCCGGGGGGCGGGGCGTATTGACGGACAAGCAAGCCCTGCTCCGCGGCACGGAGCACAAACGCATCGCTGACAACCAATCGGAGAGATCCCTCGCGCGCGAGGTTGCGGATTCCTTCGGCCAGCGCGATCACTTCGCGGAGCCGCGCCCCGCATCGGTCACAGGCGAGCAGATGCACCTCAACCGCTTCTTCCTGCTCAGAACTTGCCGGCGAGGCGAGCCAATAGTCGGCGAGGACCGCCGCGTCGATGGGATTGGAGCAAGTCATTGGGTAGTCCTGAGGAAGCCCGCGTTTTCGATCTTCAGGCCGAAACCCCCATGCAATCGCGCAGCTGTTTGATCGCTCGATGGCGGATCACCCGTACGTTGGCTTCGGAAACGCCCAGGAAACCGGCCACATCCGCACCTGTCTGCTCGTCATAGAAAGTCATGACGACGACTGTCCGTTCGCGCTCCTTTAGATTCCGCAGGCAGCGGGCGAGCTGTTCTTGGTCGAGGCGCGGTCCGGGCGGTTGCGCCGGCATCGCTAAATCCGCCCCGAACTGTGCCAGTAAGCGCTTTTTTCGATGCTCGCCGCGCTTCAGGTTGAGCACCGTCATGCGGCACGTCCCGAGCACGAAGGATACCAACTTCTCCGGTTCACGCAGCCGACCGGCCCGCAGAGCTTCCAGCGTCGTGATCAGGACTTGCTGGGCCAAGTCCTCCGCGGCGTGTTCATCTCTGAGGTGACGCAGGCCATAGAGCCGAACACGCGGAGCCATGCGGCGGAACAGCTCGGCCTCGGCATCGCGGTCGTCTCCAGCCCCGATCTGCCGCACCAGCTCGGCATCGTTCAGCTCGATTTGCATCAACACATATTTTATGTGTAACGGGAAGGCGTGTTGTTACACGTCCAGGTGTCGAAAGCGGACCGTCCCCATGGCGGTCGACCCGCGGAGAAGGAGAAATCACATTGATCGCAAGCAAAGAAACAGACACCCGAGTTGACGAGGTCGCGGCCGGAATCTATCGCATTTGCACGCCGCTGGACGTGATCCCCGGCGGATTCACCTTCAATTCCTACTTGATTGACGACGACGAACCCCTGCTCTTCCACACCGGCTGGCGAAAGGTGTTCCCCAACACGCTCGAAGCCATTGGGAAGGTGATGCCGGTCGAGAAGCTGCGTTGGATCGGTGGAGCGCACTTTGAAGGCGACGAATTCGGTGCGCTGAATGAGCTGCTGGCAGCCGCGCCCGGTGCGACGCCGTTTGGCGCTGAAATCGGCGTGTTGACGTCGCTCAATGACTATGCCGACAGGCCGCCCCGCGGGTTCGGGAATGGCGAGGAATTTTCGATCGGAAGCCGCCGGATGAAGTGGCTCTACACGCCGCACGTTCCGCACGGCTGGGATTGCGGCATTTTATTTGATCTGTCAACGAAGACATTGCTCTGCGGGGATCTCTTCACGCAACCGGGCGGCAACCCGCCCGCGGTGACCGAGTCGGAAGTACTCACCGCCAGCGAATCAATGCGCGAGATGATGGACTACTACGCGCACGCGACGAATACAACGGCTGCTCTTGAGCGGCTGGCGAGCCTCGATCCGTCGATGCTGGCCTGTCAACATGGGAGTGCTTTTCGTGGTGACGGGGGCGGGCTGCTGCGGGATCTGGCTGTCACGATTGAGAGCGGGAACGGCGAGCTGTCCGCTCGACCATCCGCCGCAACCGCGTAACCGGAGCCGAGTCGGGATCGCTTGATGTGGACCGGCCTTCGATGCAAACCCGAAGACTTGCTCACTGGCATCCCCTCGATCTGAGGGCGCGCTCTGCCCCCCCCTGTGCCCTGAAACGCGCTTGCCTCCTTGCCAACCGGCTCACTCGGCTGCAATGAATTAGCGAAACGATCCCGCCCATCGGCCTGCGGCCTCGCGGGCTGGTTTTCACCAAACTGGGAAACTGGAACTCTCGCTTTCTTTTCCCCCGAAACCGGGATTCCGCCCTGCGTGGGCTCTGTGAGCGGGAGCCACAGGGCTTCCAAGTGCTCCAGGGCCATGGTCTTTTTTCTGAGCTTCCAGCGGCGTGAGAACTGAGCAGCCCGGCGCAAGAACGACAGCGGTTCTGATCAAGACAAAGGTTCGCAACGGTCGTTCCTCCGAGCGGACCCGAGTCTCCAGCTAGTCGTGGAGTGCCTACTGAGTCCCGCATAATATACTGTCAATCGAGACAAAGAGAAGACTGTTTCCAGAAAGCGGTAATCAAGCGCGGTTTGCGGCGCATTCGCCGCAGCGCTTTGCGGGCGCGCTCGTCGAGTTCCCAGTAGTCCTTCGGGCAGACGTTGGGCAACTCGTGCTGCTTCCAGTACGCCCAAATGTATTCCACCGGGTTCAACTCCGGCGCATAGGGCGGCAAGTACTCCGTTGCGATGTGATCCTCGGAGAGCTGGATGAACTCCCGCACCAGGCGGCTGCGGTGCGCCGGCAGCCGGTCCCAGACGATCAGCAGTGGGCCGTCGATGTGGCGCACCAAAGCCTTCAGGAAGTCGATGACCTCCAGCTCGCCGATCGCGCCGGGATAGAGCCGGAAGTAAAAGTTGCGCAACGTCAGCCCGGCCGACACCGACAGCTTGTCCCAGTTGAAGTTGAACTCCAACACCGGTGTCTCGCCGCGCGGCGCCCAGGTGCGGCAACGATGCGGCTTCTGACTCAATCCGCTTTCGTCGATGAAGACGATCGTACGTTCTTCTTTGCGGGCTTTTTTTTAATGGCCGGCCAAGTCTTGCGCTGCCAGCCGCGGATGGCCTCTTCGTTGCGCTCCCGCGCTTTGCCGACGGGCCGTTGCGGGCTCCAACCGAGCGCCCGCAGGATCTTCCAGACATGGCCCTCGTGATAGCGCACGCCGAACTCGTCTCCGATCAGACGAGCGACCCGCGGACAGCTCCACAGCGGCGTCGGGAAGCCGTGCGCCTCGGGGCCTTCCAGCAGCAACGCCTCGAGGCGTTCGAGCTGCGCGGCGTCCAACAGCGGCTTACGGCCGGCGCGGCCGGCCTGGCGCAACCCGGCTTCGCCGTCACGCCGGTATCGTCGCAGCCACTCGCTGACGCTTTGCCGCGCGACCTTCAATCGCCTCGCTGTCTCGGACTGACTACAGCCTTGCTCGACCAACCGGATCGCTTTGAAACGGCGCTTCTCCAGGGCCTCGAAATCCCGCCGTACGCCTTTTGTATTTCCCATACATACAAAGACGTACGTACCCCAAAAAGGTGTCACTTTATTTTGCGAGATTCAATAGCTGCAACTGGGGAGCTACAAGCCGGTCACTGTATCTTGTTCACTGCCTGTCTCCACCCAACACTCCTCCGGCCGACTCCGCGCGGTGGTTCAGGTATTGGGAGACCTCGGCCGGCAAGCCGATTCGATCGACGCGGCCGTTCTCCATAATCACCACTCGTTGGCCTATTTCGAGAGCTTCTTCGCGGCTGTGCGTCACGTAGAGAAGAGTGAAGCCCAGCCTTTCGTGAAGGCGTAGGATTTCGGCACGCAAAGACAGGCTAAGTTCGAGATTGAGGTTAGAGAGCGGCTCGTCCATGAGAAGGACCTGCGGCTCCAGCACCAACGCCCGAGCGAGAGCCACACGCTGCTGCTCACCACCGGAAAGCTCGGCAGGGCGGGCTTGACGGCGGTCTACCAGGTCGGTAAGCCGGAGTAGGCGGTCGATTCGTTCCTCGCGAAGGGCTTCGGGAACGCTTCGTGCATTCAAGCCGAATGCCAAGTTACCCTCGACGGTCAAGTGCGGCCACAGGGCAAGATCCTGGAAAACCATACCGATGTTTCGCTTTTCCGGTTCCAGCAGCACCCGTCCGTCGGCCGCCACGACGCTATTAGCCACAGTTATGGTTCCCTCATCTGGAACCGCCAAACCCGCAAGCAGGCGGAGCAGAGTGGTCTTGCCGCACCCGGAGGGCCCAAGGATGACGAGCCGCTCTCCCTGTTCAACGTGGAGTGTGAAACTGGACAGCACCGTACGCCGTCCGTAGGTTTTCATCACGGAGCGAAACTCAATGAACGACATGTGGCAATCTCCTGCGCCGAACGACGATGGCGAAAGCGAATAGAGGAAACAACGTGACGGTGACCATCAGCATGCACAGGGCGGCAATCAAATCGGGTGGTCCATTGGCCATCAGCGTGAACGTCCGCACAGGCAGGGTGTCGCCGCCCGGCGGGTAGACGAGCATCGTGATGCCCAAGTCGCGCAAGCAGAAAATGTATCCCAGCAGCCAGGCCGCCAGCAGGCCGCGACCCGAGAGTGGAACTACGATCTGCACAATCCTACGTAGCCAAGACGCTCCGGCAACTTGAGCAGACTCCTCCATGGAGGGCGGAATCTGGTTCAAGGTGGCTACCGTGGCCCGAGTGGCCAATGCAGCATACTGCGACAGATACCCAAACAGCACGATCCACGGGCTTGCGTAGATGAAAGCCGTAGCGGGCGTGTTCCACAAAATAACAAGGCCGATGCCGGTCACACTCCCCGGGAACCGCGAACAAGAAAAGGGTCAGTCCGTCAGTGAAGCGGGCTAAGCCGGGAGCCCTGCTATGAACGAGGTAGCCGAGAAAGAAGCCAATGCCGGTCAAGAGCGAGGCGCCGACGCCGGCGTAGCCGATGCTGCGGAGCAAGCTGGCCCCCGCTCGTGTGAAGGCGTCCACGTAAGCACTGTGTGACGCTGACTGAAGCGCCAATACTACTAGCGGCGAAATGACGAAGAAAAGGCAAGTGGAGCCTACCGCGAGAACCAGCCAACGCCGGAACTTGCGCAGACGAATCAGCTCAGATGAACCGACAGGGGCCATCATCCGAAGAGGGACAGTCCGAGAGTCGAAGAAGCGCCACTCTGCGAACAAGAGCAATAGTGTGATCAAAGCGAGCGGGACCGCCGCAGCCGTCGCTGCGCCAAAGTCATGAAAGGCCGCGAACTGCGTAAGGCTCTCCACAGCGAATACGTCGTAGCGGAGGAAGGTCGGTACACCGATTTCTCCCAACGTCAGTAAGAACACGAGTGTCGCCCCGAGGGCGATTCCCGGCAGGACAAGCGGCACGGTGATTTTTCGCAGCACCGTACCCCAACCCGCCACAAGAATTCCAGCTTCTTCCAGGCGCCGGTCAACACCGTGGAGGTAGGCCATCGTAAGCAGCAACGGGATTGGCAAGAAGGTTGGCACCAGCACGAGTACACAGCCCGGCAGCCCGAACAATTGGGAAGACGTCCATTGCCCGACCGGTTCCCCCCAGACTCGCGACAGCAAGCCTTGTCGGCCAAGCAGATCAAACCAGGACACGGCTGTGACGTAGGGTGGGAGCAACAACGGAATCGTGAACAAGATGGTAAACATCCCTCGCAGAGGCAAGTCCGTCCGGGCGAGCAACACAGCGAGAGGAACTCCGGCGGCGGTCGCCAGCAGCGCAGTTAGAGCGGCCAGCAGGAAGCTGTTTTGCAAAAGCGTCAACGGTCGGCCGGAGCTGAAAAGTTCTTTGTAGTAGGCAAAGCTCCAGTGGCCATCGACCGTCAGGCTTTTGACAAGCATCACCAGCAGAGGCAAAAGGCCCGCTGCCACTAGAAGCACCACGGCTGCCGTTAAGATGATACGCTTGGCCAAGTTCAGTAACCCACCCACGTTTTCAAGAAGGGTTGAATCTCCTCCATTTTTCGAGCGACTTCCGCATAGCTGACTTGCATCGTTTTCAGACCCTCGATTGATCTCATATCCGGTGGGGTTTCGACTCCGGCGTGTAGGGGAATTTGCGCGGCGTTGGAAAACGCCAGCTTGCGCTCAGTTTCTGTAGATAGCAAATAGTCGATCAACTTCTTGCCGACTTCCGGATGCGGCCCTCCGGCGATTAGAACCACGGCGTTGGGGAGAATCAAACAACCGATTCCTTCAGGTCCCTGGTCAGGATAAATGATTTCAATCGGCCTACCTTGCTTGATACGGCTGTAGGCATCGTCGCTGTCAACCAGGGAAAATCCGAACTCCCCGGACCCGACCAGATCGGCGCTTTCACCGTTGCTGGTCGATATTTTTACGTCATTGGTTTTCAGGCCCTCGAAAAACTCTTTTGCTTTGTCGTCCCCCCAGAGTGTGAACAGTGCTGCGCTGTAGACGGTCGTGGTCCCGAACAAGGGGTTGGCAATTACGCCTTTTCCTTTGAAGCGCGGGTCGGTGTAGTCCCAGACGGTCTTAGGCCTCTCCCCAGGGAAGTCGCTGTTGACGACAAAGGGTCTTGAACGGGCCGAGAAGCCCGTCCAATAGCCTTGGGGATCCTTGAAGTGATCGGGAATACCCGCGGCGTTGGGAGATACGTAGGAGGCAGCGATTCCTTGCTGTTTCAGATACTCGGCGCGGATCGGCTCGTTCGCCCAAAATACATCGCCTTGGGGATTGGCTTTCTCAGCCAGCAAGCGGTTCATCACGCCGGTGCTCTTGGTCTCTTCGGTGTCGAAAACTGCTTGCACCCGGATGCCCGTTTCCTGTTCGAAGTCTCTGAGGATTGGTTCTGAGAAAACCTGATCCTCGCTGACATAGGCAACAACCACGTTGACGGCGTCTTGGCGACCGTTCGTGCAGCCGGCTAGAGTCAGCAATGCGCCGATTGGCAGCAAACAGTGCCCTGCGAGCGTTGAAGTCTTCATCGAACCACAGCCTCCTTCTTATGCGACCAAATCGTGACGGCGTAAACAACTGTGCCGGCGATCCCCAAAGCGGCGGCGCCGGCGAAGTTGGCGCGCGGACTCACACTCCACAGGACAGCTCCAAAAAGCGACCCGATGCCGGGCCGGCCGTCACGGATCGAATAATACGCACCAACGGTCTGTCCGCGGCGGTCCTGGGGTGCGTCCCGGATGATCAGACCCTTGCGTGCCGGCTCACCGAATTCTCGCAACCCGCGAATGACAAAAGCGAGGCTCAAGGAACCGAAGTCCCGGGCCGGCCACACGGCGAGTGGGGAAAGCGTGAAGAGCACGAAAGTGCCGAAAACAAATGGCTCTTTGTCTAGACGGTCGGCATAGTAAGAGGCAGGCAGGTACGATAACACCGCGGCCGTCACCTCGATAGCGCCCAGAAGCCCCATTTGCAGACGCCGTTGTGCCGATGGAATCCATCGCATAGATGGCTACCCTCGTGAAGTGGACGCGTTCGCAGAAGCGAATCAGGATATCGCTCAGCAGCAGTCGTTTCAGCCCCGGTGTGAAGGCATTGAAGGGAATCGTCCAAGCCACGCGGATACTGACCTGCGCGGGGGCGGGCCGGCACATCCGCATTCGCAGGACGATGGCCGCGGCAGCCGGCAAGACAGCCGGCCCGGCACCAATCCTTACTCCCCCCAACATCCCAAAATGATCGATGATCAAACCACCAGCGACAGGGCCGATCAACAATGGAAACCGACGCACCAGCGACTGCACATCCCGTGTATCAAGAATGTATCGAGGATATGCGTTTCCAGCGTTTTCAGTGATTCTGTAGCTTTGTAGAATCAGTAACTTACAGATAAGAAGGTGGCGGAGAGAGAGTCCGCCATAGAGACATCCGAGGATGTCCGACACAGTCCATGATATCCCCTATTATCAACTAGCTACGATCCGCTCTTCATCCGAGTACATCCGACGAAGTCTGTTACAATCCGCGTTGTGTAGTAAGACCGAAGATAAGACGGGGTTCACGGCGAGCATGAGAAAGGTAGGAAAACTGAGCGCGCGCAAGGCAGCGACGGCTGGCGTTGGAACTCATGGCGACGGGGGCGGCCTTTACCTCCGGGTTCGCAAGAACTCTCGAGCCTGGGTGTTCCGTTGGGAGCGCGGGGGCCGAGTGCGTGAGATGGGACTCGGGCCGCTGCATACAGTGACACTCAGCAACGCGCGACACTCGGCGCAGCGCTGCCGGCTGCTCCTACTTGAAGGCATAGACCCATTGGAGCACCGCCGCAGCGAGCAGGCAGTCCGAGGCGCGACCCCGAGCTTCCGTGAGTGTGCCGAGCAATTCCTTGAAGCGCATTCGAGCGCGTGGACAAATCCCAAGCATCGCGCGCAATGGGCTGCGACATTGAATACCTACGCCTATCCCGTGCTTGGCCCGCTGCCGGTCGATCAGGTGAACACGGCGGGCGTGCTTGACGTGCTGCGGCCCCTGTGGGAATCGAAGTCCGAGACGGCTTCTCGGCTACGGGGCCGTGTCGAACGAGTTCTCGACTGGGCGAAGGTGCAGGGACACCGGAACGCAGAAAACCCTGCTCGGTGGCGTGGACACTTGCAGGCGCTGTTGCCTGCGCCCTCGAAGGTGAAGCGTCCAAAACACCATTCGGCGCTCGACTGGCGCGAGATCCCGTCATTCATGGAGGAGTTGCGAAAGCGTAAGGGCGCCGGCGCCCGAGCGCTCGAGTTCGCGATTCTCACGGCGACCCGTTCCGGCGAGGTCCGCTGGATGAGATGGCCGGAGTTGGATGACAAGATCTGGATCATCCCCGCGGCCCGCATGAAGGGTCGGCGTGAGCACCGTGTCCCGCTGGCGGAGCGAGCGCTCTCGATTCTGGATGAAATGAAGAGTTTCGGAGCCCATGAGCTGACCTTCCCCGGAGAAAGGCCGGGTCGGCCCCTTTCCGACATGACCTTGTCGGCGGTTCTTATTGAATCTCGCAAAATAAAGTGACACCTTTTTGGGGTACGTACGTCTTTGTATGTATGGGAAATACAAAAGGCGTACGGCGGGATTTCGAGGCCCTGGAGAAGCGCCGTTTCAAAGCGATCCGGTTGGTCGAGCAAGGCTGTAGTCAGTCCGAGACAGCGAGGCGATTGAAGGTCGCGCGGCAAAGCGTCAGCGAGTGGCTGCGACGATACCGGCGTGACGGCGAAGCCGGGTTGCGCCAGGCCGGCCGCGCCGGCCGTAAGCCGCTGTTGGACGCCGCGCAGCTCGAACGCCTCGAGGCGTTGCTGCTGGAAGGCCCCGAGGCGCACGGCTTCCCGACGCCGCTGTGGAGCTGTCCGCGGGTCGCTCGTCTGATCGGAGACGAGTTCGGCGTGCGCTATCACGAGGGCCATGTCTGGAAGATCCTGCGGGCGCTCGGTTGGAGCCCGCAACGGCCCGTCGGCAAAGCGCGGGAGCGCAACGAAGAGGCCATCCGCGGCTGGCAGCGCAAGACTTGGCCGGCCATTAAAAAAAAGCCCGCAAAGAAGAACGTACGATCGTCTTCATCGACGAAAGCGGATTGAGTCAGAAGCCGCATCGTTGCCGCACCTGGGCGCCGCGCGGCGAGACACCGGTGTTGGAGTTCAACTTCAACTGGGACAAGCTGTCGGTGTCGGCCGGGCTGACGTTGCGCAACTTTTACTTCCGGCTCTATCCCGGCGCGATCGGCGAGCTGGAGGTCATCGACTTCCTGAAGGCTTTGGTGCGCCACATCGACGGCCCACTGCTGATCGTCTGGGACCGGCTGCCGGCGCACCGCAGCCGCCTGGTGCGGGAGTTCATCCAGCTCTCCGAGGATCACATCGCAACGGAGTACTTGCCGCCCTATGCGCCGGAGTTGAACCCGGTGGAATACATTTGGGCGTACTGGAAGCAGCACGAGTTGCCCAACGTCTGCCCGAAGGACTACTGGGAACTCGACGAGCGCGCCCGCAAAGCGCTGCGGCGAATGCGCCGCAAACCGCGCTTGATTACCGCTTTCTGGAAACAGTCTTCTCTTTGTCTCGATTGACAGTATATTATGCGAGACTCAGTAAGCGGATGGGGCGCGCCGAGTTGACTGTGCACGGCTTCCGCTCCACGTTTCGGGACTGGGCGGGAGAAACGACGGTGCATCCTCGAGAAGTCTGCGAGCAGGCACTTGCACATAGGCTGCTGGACCGCGCCGAGGCTGCCTATCGGCGCGGCGACCTAATGGACAAACGTCGGGTGCTCATGGACGACTGGGCTTCCTATTGCGGAGCTGGAAAGGGACAACCTGGACGCCGGAGGGCTGACCGATGAAGGAAGCCGAGCGTGAGCTGGAACCTTTTCGACTTGGAAGTCAAAAGGAGGGTCGCGCACCGACATCGAGTCCTTCCACGCGTCGCCGCCTACAGCGAGCAGTTGCTCAAGGACATCAATCCGTTCACCGCTCACCCCCTACTCGAAATCCTCGGTCATGCAGCACTTGGCGACGATCCGGCGGCTCCATGACTGGCTGAACGTCGGCCAGGTCCTGCCTACAACCCCGCGACCGCCGTGCGCGGTCCCAAGCTCGTCGTCAAGCGCGGCAAGACTCCGATCCTCGATGAGGAGCAAGCCGAGCTGCTGCCGGACTCCATCGACGCCTCCCAAGTCGTGGGTTCAGGACCCCCGATTGTTCCCGTTTCTCCCTACACTATTCTTTGCACGCGATGGCAGATCCAAAGCCCCCACAGCCTGCTGGCCTGACACCAATGGTACGTGGCAAGGGGAAGCTACTCGTTGGCTCAACCGACGACCCTTTCGACGCTTACTACGAGCTGGTCCTGGGCGATGCCCAGGACCAATTTCGTGTCACCGGAATGGTCTTGGCGGATCCTGACACTTGGCCTCAGCGGGAGAACGGGACCCGCACGCAGTTGCTACTCAGCGATGGCAGCCACTTCGACTTTGAGGTCAAGGAGTTCCTTCAGGACCGTGCAGTAGCAGGGATGGTCTTCACTGGCCCGCCGGATTCCGGGCCCGCGGTGGCGAGTGTGGTCGGCTCAATCTCGTCCCCTCTCCGCCTGACCCGTCCCACCTACCTGGCGTGGGAGGACTTGTTTGAGGAACAGATGCCTTGGTTGGGCGAGACCGGACGGAATCGAGTTCGTGCGTCCGCGCTCACCGCACGGGCTGTTTTCCACCGTGGAATTACGACGGGGGAGCTGCCTCCCGAGGGACCTAAAGGCTCCGAAGTGCTACCGTCTCAAATTCACGAGGGCATCTACGACGCTGTAGCGTGTGAGTTTCAAAAGAGCAGCAAGCTGACACCCTGCGTCTGCGAGGACGTGATTCCGCCGATCGTCCATCTGATCCTAAGGCTGGCTGACTCCCGAGTCTGGGAGCCAATACCGTTCACGATAGCCCTCTCGTACATGAGAATCGCGATCGACAAGTGGCACGCTCGGTGTCTGCGGGAAGCGGCTGACTTGTCCGATTCGGAGCGAGAGCGTGGAAGTCGGATGGAAGTGGTCCAGGACGCTGGGATCGCGGGGGAAGCTGGTGCGGATCGGAGGGCGGTCAATGTTGACCGTGCCGATGACCGCGAGCAGGCCTCGGTAAGGATCGAACAGCAGCACCCCATCAGCAAGCCAAAGACTCCGATCCTCATCAGCTTTGCTGATCTGTCGGTACGATTCACCAGCGACTTCCAGATCGAATTATCGTGGGGGGGGCATCGGGAAATGGCCACCTATGGCGACCTGGGGCTAGCAGACAGACGAGGAGAGTCACAACCAAGCAAAGCGTGGCAAGACCTTCGGCGTCTGGCCCGCGAGTCTTTCCTAAAGCCACCTCGTGGGCTGGAGCGTCACAGACTCGCTAACCGCTTTACGGTTCTTCGGAAAGCCTTTAGGGAACGCCTGAAACTGAACGATGACCCGTTTCCATTCGACAAGGGCCAAGGCGGCTACACGGCCGCGTTCAAATCACTCACGCCCCCGCCTGATCGCTAGTGAGTCCCACAGATCAGATCTGATCTGTAGGCAGTAATCTTTTTTCACCTCCTTCAAGGCCCCATACTCCACTTTCTTTCTGCATGTTGCTGTCATTCCTGCCAGCCGGGGATCGATCAGAAACAGGCCCGTCGATCAGATCTGACCGGTGTAGAGCAAGAGGTGTAAAGATGCCGCACACGCTATTGAGACTTCCGGCCGTCAAAGCCCGCACGGGGCTTTCCCGAAGCACCATCTATTTCCGCGTGTCCCAAGGCGCCTTTCCCGCGCCTGTGTCCCTTGGTGGACGCGCCGTCGGCTGGATCGAAGCCGAGGTAGACGCGTGGCTGACCGCGCAAATCGACAGGAGCCGCAAGGCCGGTTCGGCGCGGCGGCAACCGCAGTCATGACCACGCGCCCGAAGCTCCTAGCTGGCCATTTATCCGACTCGCGCGGCGAAGCGCGAGACCCACGGCTGAGTGGCGGCGGCCTGGAGGCAGATGGCGTTCCCAATACCCACCGTGGTGAGGGCGGTCCGCATCAGGGTCGATTAGTGCATCGCCCCGCCGCTGAATTGCGACCGCACCCGATCTACCTGGAGGTGTGCGGTCCGGTCGCAGCGACACGAGCGACACGCTTGGCCCAGCAGGCTTGGGCGATGTGCGAGCCCTTGCTGATTACCACGGATGGCACGATTCTCGACGGGCACGTGCGGTGGCAAGTGGCGATGGATCGGCATCAGCCGAGCCTTTGCTGCATCGAATACGACCTGACCGAGGAGGAAGCCCTCGAGTTTCTGCTCGCGCGTCACCACAAATCCGTAGGCTTAAACGCCTTCTGCCGCATCGTGGCGGCCCTGAAATTGGAGCCGTACTACAGAGCTAGCAACTCTCGACGGCCGCAGGCGGCTAGCGTCAATACGCGTTCGTCAAATTTGACGAACGTAAAAGTTGCGCAACGTCAGCCGCCGAGGACGGCTAGGTGTCTCGCCGCGCGGCGCCCAGGTCGGCAACGATACTCAATCGTTCGTCGATGAAGACGAAATGGCCGGCCAAGTCTTGCGCTGCCAGCCGCGGATGGCCTCTTCGTTGCGCTCCCGCGCTTTGCCGACGAACGAGCGCCCGCAGGATCGGCCGCAAGGATGTGCGGGCCGAGATCGCCCGCATCGCAGGCGTATCGACCGGGAACGTGACAAAAGTAAAACAACTACTGGGAACCGTGAGTCCTGAGGTTCGGGAGAGCCTTCGCAGGGGAGATGTTAGTATCCATCAGGCTTGGCTTTGGCGTCACCTGTCCGTGAAGCAGCAGCGCGACGCCCTCTGGGCTCATCGGAATCGAAAGGAAACCGGTCAGACCATCCGTGGCCTGATCATGCAACATATTCGAAGTCAGCGTGTCGTTCCGTCGGTCGATCAAGTGCGGGCCGAACTCAGCGGACTTGCGACCGACGAGACTGCCGTCGTGGTCGCCGATATCCCAGGGAACGCCATCGTGGTCACCCGGGAGTGCTACGAAGACCTGCTTCGGAGGAAAGGCCAATGACCCACACGGAGGACTCGGAGGCCCCACCGCTTAAGCGGATCCTAAGCATGAACCGGGAGATGTGGGATCGGGACGACGCCCGGCCAGCCGTGCGCGCGGCGTTTCAGAAAGTGCTCGACTGTGGCACCGAGGCCCTCGGCGCGGAGGTCTTTTCCTCCTCGCGTGAGGAGCGAGTCGTTTACCACACCTGTAAGTCCCGGGCCTGTCCCAGTTGCGGCCATCGGGCCACCATGGCGTGGCAGCGGGATCGGCGGCGCGAGCTTCCCGACGTCCCTTACTCTCACGTCAGCCTGACTATGCCGGACGTTTTATGGCCGTTGTTCCAAAGGAACCGGCATCTGCTTCACGATCTTCCCGTTCTGGGGGCGCAACTGCTGCAGCAGTGGGCCCGGCAGAAATACGGAATCCGGCAGATGATCGTGGTCATTCCCCACACCTTCGGCCGCCACCTGAACTTCAACTGCCATCTGCACATCCTGGTATCCGAGGGGGGACTCAGGGATGATGGGACCGGATGGCGAACGCGAGCCCCGTTGGACCGGACGGCGTTGATGCGGATGTGGAAGTACAGGGTCATCACGTACCTGCGGGAAGCCGCGCGGGCTGGTATTCTCGACACGGACATGTCTCGCACCGAGTTACAGGAACTCCTCACCGCGCAGTACGAACGCTGGTGGGACATCAAGATCATGCGGTTCCAGGGCAAGACGCACATCCTCCGATACGCGGGCCGGTATGCGCGGCGCCCACCGATCGCGCAGCACCGGTTTCGGAAGATTGACCGTCAGGAAATCCGATTCCTGACAAAGGACACGCGCAAGAAGCGGATCGTCGAAACCACGTACACTCCGGCTGAGTTCGTGGCCACGTTGGCCCATCACATCCCGGACCGCTACCGGCACAACATCCGGTATTTCGGTCTCCTCTCGCCCCGCGTGAAGGGCCGGACACACGATGCCGTCTTCGCCCTCCTGGGACAGGAACGGCTGGGGAAGCCGCGGCGACTGCGGTGGGCAGCATCCCTGAAAAAGAGCTTCGGGGTCGATCCACTCCTGGATCGTGAGGGCCAGAGAATGCGCTGGGCTCGTCGGCTGCCCCCAACACCGTCCCAGTGAGGCTGTGTCCTCCAGCCCCCGGAGCTGGATCCGTAGCCGCACCTTACGAACAGCGCCGACAGCTGCGACGCTGCGCAGTACCGAGACGGCTGACTTCCCTGCCGACTCGTGGGCGACAGTGACAACGCGCCGACCGGGCGATCCTGAAGCGCTCACAGGACCCAGCGAGTCGACCCGTCCTGCCGCATTGGAGAAGCCGCCGACATCAGAAATGAGTTTTTGATTTTCCTATAGATCAAGAATGACTTCAGGCCGATTCAGCTGGAGCAAAGGCGGCTATCGCCGGCACGGGTGCGATACTCCAACCAAACAGATCTGTCGGTGCTGGCGCACGAGTCGACCCTGGTGGGCTCGCTCTCGATCCCGAGAAGCGTCCTCAGGCTGCTTTCCGCTCGTAGCGATGGTGCAGTCCGCCCACTTCGGGAATTTCGATCACCTGACCCAGTTTTGGAGGCTGGACTTTCCTCGTGATCGGCGCGTCCTCGCCCAGCGCCAGGTGCGTGCGCGAACACTGATAGTAATCAACGTAGGATCGTAGAATGCGCCGCAGCGATCTTTCGTTAAAGACGATCATGTCCAGACACTCTCTCCGGATGGACCCGACTAGCCGCTCCACGTAAGGATTTTGCCAGGGCTCCGCGGTGCGATTCGGACCTGATCGATGCCCATCGCTGTCGCACACGCCCGAAACGCCTTGCCGTAGATCCCGTCCCGATCGCGCAACAGGAATCGAGGAGCGGTCTCCCAGGGAAACGCCTTTCGAATCTGCTGTGCGGTCGATGATCTTCACGGAAAAACCGCCTTCGCGCCGTTAGCTTGACAATGCTCTCTGGCAGAATTCAGTCGAGAGGGTTTAGTGATTCCTTATCCAGCTCAACGGAAACAGATCGCTGCAATAACGTTATGGAGGCAACGAGCCTACGGCCGTTCCTAGTCTGTACGACGACACCCTCGACCCCGCGCAGCGGGCCGTCGCATACGCGCACTCGTTGTCCCACTTTGAAAAAGTGGCAGGGATGCACGCGAGCGCACGAAGCGACAACACTCCGAATGGCGAACATTTCCGTCTCGTCAATCGGCGAAGGCTTCCTTCCAGCGCCGACGATCCGCAAGACCCCTGGCACGGCCAAGATCGGCGTTCTGCTCCTGTCGGGATTGAATCGGCAGAACAGGTACCCCGGAAAGAGCGGCAGCTCGAGCCTTTTCACGCGGTCGGACCACTGACGCCGAGCACGGTAAAGCGGCAGGAACCGGTCGAATTCCTTTTCGGCCAGCATGGTCGCGACGGTCTTTTCATGGTTGGTCCGAACATGGATCGCAAACCAAGCAGACTTGACGGACGACGCCCTGGTTTCTTCCACGAGTGTAAAGGACTGCAAGCGGCAACTCCTTGATCTCAAACACGACTCGTTGAGTGTGACTCGATCCTGACTCTTCCGATTCGCTTATTCCATCGGGGAAATACCTCAACAGGTTAGTCGTATGACCCTATAAATCCGAACATTAATGGTGGTTTGGGGCCCTATTTGACGACGCACGAAGTCCGACAGACCGGTCCATACGGTCGGAAGCGACCTGCTGGGGAGGGACGAATTTGTCGGTCCTCGGGAAGAGGGAGAACGGCGAAGCTGTCGGAATGTCGGAGCCCTGCGGCGGGGAGGTCGCGGCGATCAGCCTCAACCCACCAACGCTTTGGTAATGAGGAAGAAGATTTGCGAACGACAGGGCTTAGTGGGACGCATTCATATGATTGTCGCGCGACGGACGGACTATCGGTCGCATGAGAGAAGAAAAGGGCTGACGAGATTCCGCGGGGAAATCGTCGTCCAGCGCAGTTGTGGCTTGATTGCGGTCCGTTGGATGAGGGAGATGAGAAGATCTGCAACAGACGATTGAAAGTGAAGATCAAGACGGGCAGGCGGTGGGTGGGCGGAGGGGCCTCGGCCTACTCGACGGTAACGCTCTTCGCCAAATTGCGAGGCTGGTCAACGTCACAGCCCCTTAGAACCGCCGTGTGGTAGGCGAACAATTGCAGTGGGACAATTTCCAAGATCGGGAGAAGCAGCTCGTGCGCCGCGGGGATTTCGATGACACCATCGGCGATGCGGCCAAGCAGGGAATCCCCCTGCGTGCCGATGGCCAGGACTTTGCCCTTGCGGGCCTGAACTTCCTTGATATTCGCCAGGGTTTTCTCGTACCACATCCGGCTTCTTTCGTTGTCACCGTCTCGCGTGGCGATCACGACGATCGGCAGGTTCTCGTCAATGAGGGCGTTGGGCCCGTGCTTCATCTCGCCGGCTGGGTGTCCTTCGGCGTAGGCATAGGAGAGTTCTTTCAGCTTCAACGCCGCCTCAAGAGCGACAGGAAAATGAATCCCCCGGCCGAGAAACAAGAACTGCCGGGCGTACCCGAACTGTTCCGCCCAGCGAACAACCTGGCCGCCGTCTTGCAGTAGTCTTGCGAGTTTTTCGGGAAGTTGGCAAAGTTCTTGTACCATCGCTTCCAGCGCGGATAAGCCGACCTTTCCTCGCGCCCGTCCCAAGTGGAGACCCAGCGTAAACACCGCCGTCAATTGCGAGGTAAACGCCTTGGTAGAGGCTACGCCGATTTCCGGTCCCGCCTGAGTGAGAAATGTGAAGTCGGCTTGGCGCGTGAGAGTGGAGCCGGGAACGTTGCAAATGGCGAGAGTCCTGGAGCCCCTATCGGAGGCCTCTCTCTGCGCCGCGAGCGTATCGGCGGTTTCTCCGGATTGGCTGATGGCGATCGTTAGCGTGTCGTCGGTCACGATCGGATGTCGGTAGCGAAACTCGCTGGCATAGTCGACCTCGACCGGTATCCCCGCTAATTCCTCGATCATGTATTTCCCAGCTAAAGCCGCGTGCCAGGAAGTTCCGCAAGCCACGATGCGGATGTGCTCAGGGGTTGACCATTCGGCATCCTCAACGCTCAAGACCCGCCGACCAAGCCAGGGAGACTCGGGGAGCGCGATTCCGTCGAAGGTGCGTCGAACGGCATCCGGCTGCTCGAAAATCTCCTTTAACATGAAGTGTTCGAAATCGCCTTTTTGGACACTGGTCGATTGTCCCTCGACTCTTTGAGGTGCGCGGTCGACCGGACGGCCGCTGAAGTCCATGACGCGAAGGGCTCCGATCGTCACAACGGCCATTTCACCGGCTTGCAGAAAAAGGACCTCGTTCGTGTGTGGCAGTAGGGCGGAAACGTCGGAAGCGACAAAATGAGCCCGTTCTCCAACGCCGATCAAAGCCGGGGGCCCCGAGGAAGCAACGACGAGTTTATCCGGGTCACGCCGCGAGATCGCCAAGAGGGCGAAGATACCCTGTAGGTCCTCAATTGTCCGGCGTACCGCCTTTTCTAGATTGCCGTCTCGGCGACTGTACTTGTCGATGAGATGAGCGATCACTTCGGTGTCGGTTTCGCTGGCAAAGCGGCAGCCCGCCTCTTCGAGAGATTCTCTGAGCGAGAGATAGTTCTCGACAATCCCGTTATGGACAACGGCGATGTCGCCTGTAGCGTCGCGATGAGGATGAGCGTTTCGTTCGTCGGCTTCACCATGCGTCGCCCAGCGCGTGTGGCCAATGCCGTAGGTTCCCGGGAGGGGCTCGCCGACCGCCAGGGCGCGGAGGTTCTGAAGTTTCCCGGCCGCGCGCTGGACAAGGATTCCGTGTCCGTTCGCTCCGATCGCAAGACCGGCCGAATCATATCCACGGTACTCCAAGCTTTGGAGTCCTTCTAAGAGAAGCGGTGCCGCTTGGTCGCGGCCGATATAGCCGACGATTCCACACATATTTTTTTCTCCGACCGTATTACCGGACAGGTGTGAATAAGATGACGTTCTTGCCTTATTCGATCAGATGCCGACGGTGAGGACGCGGAGTGTTTAGAGGAGCTGACCGAACGCAGCCGTGAAACGACGCCGTTATACGACGACTTGCATTTCCCCGGGGGGAACGAGGCGGGTGTCGGCGGACGCGTCGGTTCGTTCCTGAGAGCAGTACCAGCTGTAGGTCCGCCGGATGCCCTCGGTCAGGCCAATCTTCGGCCTCCAGCCCAGGCCGGTGAGTCGCGATATGTCGAGCAACTTGCGAGCGGTTCCGTCCGGCATGTCGCGGTCCCATTGGATACTTCCGCTGTACCCAACTTCGCCCCGAATCATTTCGCAGAGTTCCGCAATCGTGATGTCCTCACCCATGCCCACGTTTACGAGTTCCCCGGCGTCGCAGCGCGACATCAGAAACAACGCCGCGTCGGCCAGATCGTCAACATAGAGGAATTCTCTGCGCGGGGTGCCGGAACCCCAAACCGTCAATGAGGGCGTTCCGTGTTCCTTTGCCTCGTGAAACTTTCGCAACAGGGCCGGTAGAACGTGCGCACTTTCCAAGTTGAAATTGTCTTGGGGCCCGTATAGATTCGTCGGCATCAGACAGACCGATGGGAAGCCGTACTGCCGATAGTAGGCCTGACACATTTCGATGCCCGCGATCTTTGCGATCGCATATGCCCGGTTTGTTGACTCGAGTTTTCCGGAAAGCAGTGCGTCTTCTGAAATGGGCTGGGCCGCCTCGCGAGGATAGATACACGACGAACCGAGAAACAAGAGTTTCCGCACGCCGTGCTTCCACGCCGCATGAATTACATTGCTTTGGATCATCAAGTTTTCGTGGATGAATTCGGCGGGCCGCGTGGCGTTCGCCTGAATGCCGCCGACCCGCGCGGCCGCGAGAAAAACATATTCGGGCCGGTGGGCATGAAAGAAATCGTCAACACACTCCTGATTGCCCAGGTCGAGAGCTTCCCGAGGACGCAACAGCAAGTTCCCAAAGCCGGCGGCTTGCAATTTACGCACGATAGCCGCGCCGACTAACCCTCGGTGCCCAGCAACATAGATACAACTTCTGATATCCATTTCAATAACTCCTTTCATTTCGACCGTGAGCCATGGGCCGGATCGATTCCGACAATCCAACATCGACCGTTTGATGAGCGAATCTGCCAGTACTTTGGTACTACAAGAATGAAGCGTTCTTACCATTGATTGGTTTTCGGAACATTCCTAGGATGAGTAAGGTGTTACCCTTAGCGCTCTTCGTATTGGTCCAGGGAACCCTGGAGCTGCAAACTTCGCCGCCGCCGGGAGAGGTCTTCCAAGGCGATGGGCACGCGGTCGTGTTGATTGCGGCGGATGATGTCCATATCGTGGACGCTGTCTTTGACGGCGTCTCCGTCAAGTCGCCCGCCGAAACGAAAGGAACGATCATTGCCGGCTCGACGTTCCGAAATTCGAGGATGTCCGAGCAAGGTAGTTGTTACTACGGCGGCGGGCAGCCCATCATGGTGGCAAATGCCGTGGGAAATCCGCCGAAGCTCGTTGTCGGCAATCGCATCGAAGACTACGATTGCATAGGAATTAGCGTCTACAACCATGGACCCGTGCACAACATCAACCTGGTAGGAAACTCCGACGACGGCTCCGGGTTGTGGTCTCTTCTCGGCCCGCGGGAAGACTTCCGCGGCCTTGTCATTGTCGGGAACACCTTCACCGCCCCGTTTCGACTTGGTCACGGTGCCTTCATGCCGAAGGGTTCCGGTCTGGTTCTGAGCGACAACACATTCCACAGTGTTGTGAGTTTCATGATTTCCGATTCTGGAGATGCGATTACCGAGTGTGGAAACCGTTATGAATCCTATGTTTGGCGATCGGATGTCCGGCCGACGCGATTGCGCAATCGCTCGCGCTGTGAGGCGCCCGACCGACGCGAATCCGACTTTTGAGACGCCGCGGCTTTCTTCTCCGAAGATTGAAAAGATCTGCCGGACACGGCGTAGGGCCCGACCGGTTCGAGCCAAACCGAATCGATTTCAAACGATCCACGGAGTCTGTTGTCCAGTTTCATTGACTTGTCCCGTACCAGCCTTACATCAAGAAGTTCGGTGGTATCGGCAGTGAGAATCCGGCTTTCGAGAACGATCCAACCCGTGGACCCGACAACGGTTTCCGTGCGAACACGCAAACGAGAAGGCTGGTCAGCGTCGGAGATCTCGAAGGCAGGACCCTGATCGGTCGTGACTCCGTTTGCCCGAACCCGCGCGAGAAAGCGATATTCTCCCGGTCCAACAACTACCCGCTGAAAGAGATGGCGAAACGCGAGGTTCTCCGCGGCGCGGAATCGCACCGTCAAACAACCCCCTCGAGCTCCTTCGCACTCCGACCGATGGACAAAGGTGCAGTACGGGTGCGACTCGAATTGCCAACCGAGACCGAAGCGGGCAGGCGGCTCCTCCAACTCCGGGTCGAGGACGAGGCTGCTTGCTTCATTGTGGAGGCAGCGTTCAGGCATCAGAGAACAATAAACGTCACGCGCGCTCCGGCGCATACCACGATCCACCAGAACATCGACGTAATGAGCCATCAACGTTCTTTCCTCGTAGGAGCGCTCAGCGAGCCAAGCCCAGGTAGAGCGCAGGCTTTCGGAATCAGACCCGATTCGTAGTAGATAGCGCATCATGGCTTGCCCTGCCGCTGCGGCGTCAGGTAGCCCTCGATCCAGGACGGTTTCGATTGGAACGCCCGATAGAGAAAACGCGCGGAAGACCGGGTCATCGTAATCGCGAGTGAAGGAAAGAACGTGCATGAAGTGATCGAGCGCCTGCTCGTGCCGCTCAAGTTGGAGAGCCAGATTGCCAGCTCGAAAACGTACCCGAGTGTCATTGGGCCCCAGGCGCACAGCGTGGTTGAGACAGTCGAGAGCCTTTTTCGCAGCGCCCGCTCGAAAGTAGGCCTGGCTTAGATCCAGCCAGCGAAAGGGCGAGTGGGAATCCCGTCGAAGCAACTCCTGGAACAGCACGACAGCCTCGTGTGCTTTCCGGGACGTCAGAGACTCGGACCGCTCACGTGCTTGTCCCAGAACGAATTCGTCGTCGCACAAGTAGAATCGGCACAGGGTTTTCTCGAACCCCGGGTTGTTTCGCAAATGAGGTTTTACGGTCAGGACAGCAGAGGAGTAGACGAGGATTACAAAGCCCATCGTAATGCCCAAGTATCGATGAAACATATTGGGTTGACCTAATCTCTCCGCACGCGAATGTCAGGCAGAGGTCTTATTCATGTTCAAGGCGCTCATCGGCTCAGGTCTGCTTTCCGGGTCAACGATCAGGGTTGGCTTGGGCTGGGAGGCCTAAAGCGCGGGTCAGAGATCGGTTCGTCCCGCGTTCTGGGCGGTAGAGACGGGTCATCCTCCTGTTTGGGCAGCGTAGCGGCACTTCCCGTCAGTTTGTGACCGGTCGAATGCTCTTCCGTGCCAATAAAAATTGCGGTTTTGGAGTCGGGAGTCAGGTCGTATGAGAGACGGCCCTCCACCACATGCAACACCACAAAGTCGCGGCGCCGTTCGACCTTAACCGCTGAATGTTTCTCAAGGATGAACCTTCCTTGGCCCCGCAGCATCAGAATTGCGGCCGTTCCACCGGCGACAATCTCGTCCCCGAAGGCGAGGATGACGGGACCGGCGTCTACAGGGATTGTGGTGTTCGAAATGACGAATGAACCTGCGGCGCTCACCCAGCCCGGGCTCTCGGCCGGGTGCAAAGGGGCGGCGAACACCAGAAAACCAATCAGACTGTTCCATATTCGAAAGCTCATAGATGCCTCCTATCGAATTCAAAAAACCAACCCTGGACGAGTTCTAAGCGAGGGTCGTTGTTTCTCCGGATACCGAGCGCTGTGGCGCCAGGGCCAGGCCGATGACCCAGGAAACGGCCAAGGCGTTGGCCGGTATATAAAGGTTGAAGTCAACCAAGCTATGAGCGGCAATGGCCAGCAATGAAGCGAGACAGGCTGCTGCAAGGCTCTTTTGCTCGAGGTCCCTACACGCGGCGACCCGACGGAGTAGAGCAAGCGCCACGGCAATCAGGAAAACAGCGGCGACAGCGAAACCTATACCGCCAATCTCGGCGAGAAATTGGAGATAGTCGTTGTGCGCGTAGTCAACGTCGTATTGTGGAGCGCCGGTCTTGTAGCGCGAAAATGCCGACAGAAAGCCGCCGAGACCGCAACCGAAAACCGGGTACGCCGCCACAACGTCTAGTGAATCGCGCCAAACGGTCATCCGAAAGCTTGCGTCCAGTTGGTCGGTCGCGATCAACTCGCCGAAGCGCTCGATCAGCGCGGGACTGGGCAACAGCACGAATACGGTCATCAGCAGCGCTCCCACGCCGCACACCGTCACAACCTTTATCCGGCGCGGCATGCGCATTGCTCCACAGTGTCGGCCTATCAGTCCACAAGCCATTGCGCCGAGACCGATGAGAGCGCACACAAACCCCATACGGGACAGGGACGACAGAATTCCGCACAACAATAGAGCGGAAACCAACGAGCCGATAAGAAGCGGCGCGGTTTGACGCACTTCAAGTCGGAAGGGAGTGCGGCGAATCCGGATTGCCGTGGCCGCCAAACCAACCGCGAAGGGCAAACAGATCTCCAGCAGCCCCGCGAAGTGATTGCGATTCACATAAGTCCCGGAGGCTGCAGCTCCGGGTTCACCCAAATAGGACTTTAGAACGCCGATCGCCGCTTCTACGGCGCCTACCGCGAGCAACGGGTATGCGACTACCCAGGGCCGAGTGCGCCACTGCCACGCCGTCTCACGCACGAGGAACACAACCGTGAGATAGGCCATTACACGAATGAGATGTTGCAATGTCTCCGAAGGCACTACGCTCATTGGGTTCCCGCCCACATTGACTCCCACGCCGGCCAGCCGTTCGATTACCTCGGCCCGCAGCGGGGAGACATGTCTCAGCACTGAAGTCTCCAAGGGGTAGAGTTGAAGGCCGGTGATGAACAGAAGCAGCAAAGGGGACCAAACGAGCAGACGGGACAGCGGCGGGCAAGGGTTAACACGCGCCGGGCCCAACCAGACGGAGATAGACAGAACCGCCAACGCCAGTAGGCTGACGTTCCAATCTTGCGGCACCACGCCACCCGATTGAAACACGGTATACCCCAAAACCAAGCCGAGCCCGGCAAGACTGGCGTACTGTGCAAACACGACAGGCCTCGTTCGATCCTGTGTCTAGCGCCGCGACCGCGGCGGCAATGGCTCTCCCGGCAGGCTCAAGTCAATGCTCTCTATGGTCTGGACCGCAGAACCGGCCGCGACAGGGATGTCTACCTGATCGTGAAAAGCATTACCGGTGGCGATGGCCAGCGGCACATTGAGGCCCAGCGGAGTATCATTCGAGATCACGGCGTTGATTTGATAAAGTCCCGCGAAACCCGGCGTGCCGCCCGCGTAGAGCACTTTCGCGCGTCGCCGCGCTAGGTAGGCGGTGATGTTCTGCTCAGTCGTTCGGGCCAACGGATCGCTGGGGTTTCCATCGCCCGCGACGACGGTCGGCTCTGTCTCCCCAAGACCGGTGACATAAATAACGACCGTCTCTCCCCTCAAGGCCGGGGCATTGGCCGTCACGAGACGCCCATCCGCGTGGGTCACGACTCCGGCCCGAAAGCTCTCCGGGCTCACGTACGAAAAAACGCCGGGGCTGGTGGGCGCTACCCGGGTTTCCACCGTATTCGAGACGGTATCGCCGCTGCGTATGGCCACGGTAATTGTTCCGGAAGTCAAGCTGTAGGGCACCTGCAAGTTGACTTGTGCCTCGGACACAAAAAATAGAGGAGCGTCACGACCGTCGATCGTGACGCTCAAATCGAGCAGTTCGTTCGGTAGAGGCAGCCGCTCGGCCACGGCCCAAGATTCGGGAAGCGTGAAGCCGTCACCAAAAACGGAAATGATGGCGCCGGGGGCGACCGGGTTGGGCTGCATCGCAAAAGACGCGCCGTTGACGACGCCCGCCGGGTCCACGGTCAGCCCCGCAACCTCAAAGCTTGGCACTCGAACCGCGAAAAAAAGGCCGATTTCCTCGACGGAGGCAGAAACGGCTTCCTCTCGATCAAACGGCGCGAATTGAGCTCCAACGATCGCGCCTGCCTTTTCGTCTCGATCCGTCGCGCCAAGCGCGACGTTCGCGACCTCGCCGCCAAGAAAGCGGTTCGCAAGCCAACCGCGCCCAGTGCCTGTGGAAACGTCAAAGAAATTCAGGCCGGTGAAGTCGATGACGTTTGACTGGAAGCGCAACCGTTCGGAAAGCAATGCGATATTGGAGTGAGATGGAAGAAGCGAGCCGGTGGCCAGGCTGAATTGTCCGCCCGTGATGTTCATCTCCACGATCCAATAACGCCCTTGAAAGTCGCTTGCGGGTCCTGCGTGATCGCGGGTGCCGATGAGAATGTCTCGTGTGGCACCGGTGGAGGACCCGATGACAAAAGCGCCGTCCGCCGTTGTGAAGATCTTATAGTTTTTTTCTAAGAGTTCGGAGTTTCCTAGGAATGTGGCGACTCCGGCGCCGGCCGCCCCAACCTCGTAGACGGCGTCGTCGAGTTCCTCCGTTTTGATGGGGCCGGCATGCACCCGGCCGGTAATCGAGCCGTTCCGAAAGCGCCCTTCTTCGGCTGTAAAAGCCAAAAGTCCGGCGCGAAATCGGGAAGGATCTGCGCCGGGGAAGCCCAGCGTCGCCAAGGTGTAATCGCCGCTCAGAGGATCAGCGGCCAAACCTTCCCCGGCGCGAACGGCGACAAAAAGGTCCCACAATTCCTTCTGAGTCTCCGTTGTGGCGCCGACGACAACGGAACGGTTCACGGAGATCTTGGCATTGAGGTCCAGCTCATTTCGCAGAGGGTTGACCAGTCGAATCTCTCCGAGTGGGTTCACTATGTAGTCGCCTGCACCTGCCAAAGGCTGCGCATTGGCCGGTCCGTCCAGCCTCTCGGCCGAGAATGTATATCGGCCGTTGCCGTCGAACGTGATCTTGCCTGACAGGTTTGTGGATTGAGTTACGCCGCCGTTCGACGTCACAACTTCGAGCTGGACGAAATGATAGTCGCCCTCGATCCACTCGGCGGATGGAATCTGAGCTGCGGCGGTTCCGATCAAAAATAGGAGTTGAGTCAGCTGAAATGTCTTGTGTATCATGTCTTTCCCTCGGACCAGCCGGCCCTTGCGATTCGTCGAAAGAGGGTGTCCGGACGCGAGTGCCGTGCGGTAGAGCGAGATTCCAAACGGTTTCGGCGCTGAATTCGCGGCTATCGGTCGGCTTCAAAAGCCAACGGGGTTTTCGAGAGCCTCGCGACCTGTTCTAATCCCCGGCCTTGGTTGGTTGCCGATCTCGCGAGGGCGGTGACGGGAACCAAACTGTGCACTCGTCGAGGGGATGTCACGGCAGCGGCGGACCGCAGCGGCAACAAGAGGCAATCGCGCAGGAACAGCAGGAAGGCCGGGCTTGCCGCTAGGAATCGCCCGATGACACGAAACTCGACATAGCCAAGGTAACGGACACCCATCGAACCGCCTACGAGGTACAGGAGAAGCAAGAAACTTTGCCCCCACCCATGAACAACGGATTGGAGAACCGCCAGCGCTCCCGCGGTTCCGCCGACTCCGTAAAGCACAAGGATCGTCTTTCGCACGCCGAAACCACGTCCTAACAGACGGTGGTGAATATGGTTCCGATCGGCCGAGAAAATGGATTGCCGATTGGCCAAACGCCGAAAGATGGAGAGTCCGGTGTCGGCGAGCGGGAGTGTCAAAGTTATCAGCGGAGCGGCCAGGCCCAAGGCGTCATCAACTCGCTGAGACCACATGACGGCGAAACAGCCAAGCAGGAAGCCAATGGTCAGGCTACCCGAATCTCCGAGAAAAATCGACGCCGGGCTGCGGTTGTAACGGAGGAAACCCAGCAGCGCCGCCGCCGGCAGGCATGCAAGCATCGCCAACGCCGTGTCGCCGCGCAGTAGTGCCGCGGCAGCGACGGCTGTCGCTGCGATCAGACCCGTTCCGGCCGCCAGGCCGTCGACACCGTCGATCAAGTTGAGCGCGTTCGAGCAGCCCACGAGCCAAACCATGGTGAGCGCGAAGCCTTGCCACTCCTCAAGGACAAACGGTCCCAGCGTCTCGATGCGAATGCCCGCTCCGAAGGCCAAGAAAGCCGCAACACCCTGCCCCGCAAGTTTCGTGCGCGGTTTCAATTCGTGAAGGTCGTCCGCCAAGCCCACTAGGAAAACAAGTCCGACACCGGTGCCAATCTGACCCATGAGAACTCGGAAATTCGCCGTGATGTCGGCGCTATCCCACGGGAATAGGACTGTCAGGACCGCGGAACCGGCTATCGATATCGCCACGGCGACACCTCCGACACGGGGAACGGCCCCCGTGTGCCGGCGCCGCACTCCATCGGGCTGATCCATGCATCCGACCCGCCGCGCGATGCAGCAAACGATCGGGGTTACCAAGAGCGCTAGTAGCAGGGCGAGGATGCTAAGCGACAGGAGAGGAATCATAATCACCTCATTGATCGTTGTGGAGAAAATGTCGCTGCCGCTGCACGGCTCTACACCGCGAGCCTGAGCCGGCCGTTATGCCCGTGCTCGGCTAAAAGAAGCTCACTGCGAGCCAGGTCCAAGTCCCGCTTCAGCATCATGTCGACAAGCTCGGGGAATTTCACGGAAGGACGCCAACCACGTTTCTTCCGGGCCTTGGTTGCGTCTCCTAAGAGGTGATCCACTTCAGATGGACGCAGATGGCGGGGATCCTGCTCGACGTACTCGGCCCAGTCCAGGCCGACCGATCCGAACGCGACTTCGAGGAATTCGCGGACCGTGTGCGCTTCGCCTGTCGCGATCACATAGTCGTCGGGTTCGGGTTGTTGGAGCATTTGCCACATGGCCTCCACATAGTCTCCGGCGAAACCCCAATCTCGTCGCGCATCCAGATTGCCCAGATAGAGCTTTCGCTGCAAACCGTAGTAGATGCGGCCCACGGCTCGGGTAATCTTACGAGAGACAAACGTTTCAGTTCGCTGCGGAGACTCGTGATTGAAAAGAATTCCGTTGCACACAAAGAGCCCGTACGCCTCCCGGAAAATTTTGGCGTACCAAAACGCAGCGGCCTTACTGGCTCCATAGGGGCTGCGCGGGTAAAAAGGTGTGCTTTCTGTTTGCGGGGGCGGAGCCGCGCCGAACATCTCCGACGACCCGGCTTGGTAGACACGAACATCTCTTCCCGTCCGCTCCCGAAAATCGCGTAGGGCTTCCAGCAGCCGAAGCGTTCCGGTCGCAACGATGTCGGCGGTGTATGCGGGCTGCTCGAACGAGACCTTGACGTGGGACTGTGCCCCGAGGTTGTAGATCTCGTCCGGCGCACACTTTTCAACAATCTTGCTCAAGCTCGTCGCGTCCGAAAGATCGCCGTAGTGCAGATGAAACCGCACATCCTCTTCATGAGGATCTTGATAGATGTCTTCAATGCGGTCGGTTGCAAAAGTACTGCTGCGCCGCATAATGCCGTGGACTTCGTAACCCTTTTCAAGAAGGAGGCGCGCCAGGTACGAGCCGTCTTGCCCGGTGGCTCCGGTAATCAGGGCGCGGGGCCGTCGCGAGAGCTCGGCTGCGGGTGCCGCCAAGCGCGCGACCTCCAGGTCTTCGCTATGAGACATAGTGCGTGAACTCCTGGTGTTGTGCAGTGGTTGAACGGAATCCTTCAGTGGGTTCCGAGACCCGATCGAAGATGGAAAACAGGCGTTAGTTGGAAGAATCGCCTATCTTTGCGCTGATCCGGCGGCCACATGCCGGCCGGCAATACGCGAGCCGATTGCCGCGGCCCGGCGGCGCGCGTTCTCGACAAGCCCGAGCCGATGAGAGCCCAAACGGAAAACTTCCGTCGCGTCGGGCGCCCAGATCCGTTTGTAGGGTTCCTCGCCGCGAAGAAAATCAAAGATCGGAATTCCCGCTTCGAAAGCGTATCGGATGTCATAGAACCGGAGTATGTTTCCGGCCCCGTAGGAGCGGCCTTCTTCAGCGAGTGCCGGCATGTAGTAAAGCAGCGCGTCTCGATCCAGAAAATTCAGATTCCAAGCCAAGGACTTTCCATCTAATTGGAGGCACGAAAAATGGATCATGCCTCGCGGCAGGCCGCGTCGGATGATGTTCTGATGGAAGCCCGGGGCCTTGTAGGCGTTCGGCCACTGGCTCGCATGGTGATCCAGAAATCTTTCCAGCTCTTCTAAGGCGGGTTCCGATTCGTTCTTCGCGAATACCCGGTAGGTGACCCCGCCCCGCTGCTCGAGTTTCTTGAGACGCCGCAGAAAGTCCTTGCGACACGTCTTCTTTAAGGTCCCCAAGTATGCTTCGACCGAATCGTACTCGGAAAAGCGGATATAGCGGCACGAGGCCGCGCGAGGAAGACGGTGGGTTACGAAGTCCAGGCTCTTCGGTCGAATCCCGTCGATCGTTAAGTTGTGACAATGGAAACGCCGTTCCGCCATGACGAAACCAGTAACCTCTTTCCAATAACTCGACCATGCCACGGATTCGATCTCACCCACGACCAGCGGATCGTGGTAGTCATAGTCGGAAAACCCCACTGGAACGACCTGCCTGCGCCAAGCCTCTTTCCAGGTCCGTCTCCACAGCGTCAATGGAAGAAAAACGGTGGTGGACTCTCGCTGAGCTATGAGGAAAACAGGTTCCAAGTTTCGTAGCGGGAGATACGCGTCGAGCCAGGCTCGGGCCAGGGGAGGCGAATGAAAGACATGGCTTCTTGAGGCGTTGGCGTACCACGATTCCCAAGCCCGTTGAAAGGACGGGGCCAAAGCGTCTTTCCATGTCGTTAACGCCTCAATTTTCCACTGCGTAGCCATATCGCAAATTCCTTTGCGGCGGATTCCCGGAAACGACGACCGATCTCATCCTTCTGCTGCGAAGAAGAGTTCCAAGGGGGCCCGCGAGATCTTCAGGAAATCGGTGGGCAGATTCCCTACCCAGGGATGTGGGCAGCCGGACACGGGCCTCGCACCCAGATAAACTTCCAAAGCGTCCTTCTTTGCCGACGCCCAGCGCTCAATCGGAAGTTTTCGCGCCGCGGACCACGGCAGGGACCACAGCCCGCCGATCGGCTGATTCATTGGAGCCCAAACAAGGTAATGCCAAAGTACGGTGTCGCAACGACGGGTCCTTCTCCACGCGTACTCCACGATTTCGGCCGCGGCGACATGGTCTTTCCAGATCTCGGCAGGGTGAGGACAAAACACTTCCGTCGGCGCCGTTCTCTCAATCACCTTCCGAACGGCCAAGGCAACCTCTTCAAAATGCCGATCTGGGAGCCGGGGCAGCTCGTTATCGGGAAAATCGAGAAAGACCTGGTCGCTGGGGCCCAGGCCGAGCTTGAGCCCCGCCTCGAGAGCCAGCTGTTTTCGGTGCAGGGAGACAGTACTGTTCTCGATGGAACAGCAGTTTTGATGAGACGCTCCCCCGTTCGTTAGGAAAAGAACGGTAACCGCCGCTCCGGCTTCTCTCTGTGCGGCAATCAAGCCTCCTGTTCCGAACACCTCATCGTCCGGGTGAGGCGCGACCACGAGGATGCGGCGCGATGAAAGACGCAATTCCGGAAGCATCCGCGCTCCAGCGATGACCGCGGTCCGCCGCAGCCATCGCGCACCTGAGCGAAGCGGCCTTACGTGGTTCACGATGCAACCTCACAACGAGCGCCGGGATGAAAATGTGCTATTAGGGCTAGGCTCCGTTCAGGACACATCGAGTAAGTGGCCCCCACGAGAAGCATCATGGGCACGGTAAAAAACTGGCAGTAAATCAACACGTTGTCGGTGGCCATTAGAAAAGCGAAGGCGCCAAAGCAGCTCGCCGCCGCCGCACCCAGGGCGCGCAACTCGGGCTGCCCTCGTACGGGTAAATGAGAGAGATGAAAAACCTGCGCGGTCATGGCGGCAATCAATAGAAAGGCCCCCAGCGTTCCGTAGTTAAACAGGACTCGCAACCAATCGTTATGGGGCAAATAGGTCGCAAAACCGAGGTCCAACAACCGAGTGCGGTCCGCGTTAGCGCCATGGCCGAACCAGGGCGATTCCCGAATGCCTTCCACAAGCGCTTCCCACATGGGAGCGCGCCCGCTCATGTTCAAATCGGGGTTATCCAGCCGCAGATCCTCCAACCCTCCATTTCCGGAGTAGAACATCTTGTGTTGCATTTTGGGTGTATAGAACGCCCCGGCACCAAGCATTGCCGCAAGTGCCACGATCACGACCCGTCGCGCCAACGATATCGGTACCGCGGCTAACACCAACAGACCGATGCTTGCCAGCAACGGACCACGATTCGCTGACACGAGGGGGATAGCGAGCGCCGAGAGATAAAGAAGCAGATCCGCCTTTCGTCGGCCGCTCACGAAAAATGAAGCGAGAAAGTAGCTTTGAAAGACCAACGCGCTAACCGCCAGAGTCGGAAATCCCGAGTTCTCGATATCACGGAAAGCAAATGGGACCACAACCAAGAGAAAAGCCGCAAAAAATATGCCGTAAGAGACCCTGACCAACGCCTCGATTGAGGCAAGCGAGCGACGGTTCAGCCGGCACATGGAAGCCGCGATTCCCGCCCCCAACGGGCACAGAACCTGCGCCGTAGACTGCCAACCATAGGCATGACCCTGGAACCCCGACCCGAGAACATAGAGAGCCCAGGGCGCCCAAATCCACAGTGGAAACGCCGGAGCCCGCTGTGCATGGATAGCTGCCGTAATGATGCTCCACGCGAGGATCGCGAACCACGATAAGCCTGTGAAGTTGAATCCAAGGAACTGGAAATGCACAAAGTTCGAGGCCAACATAAGCGCAAACGCCAGAATGAAGAGCGGTTGAGCCGCGGCGGCGAGCCGGACTGTAAGTCCCAACTGTCTCATTGCGTTCTAGGCAACCACCGAACCTTCAACACGTTCCCGCGCCTCCGGCTTCTCCCCGAATACGGCGCATAGTAAATCGTTGCCGAATCGTTCAGGAGTCAAGCCTGCCACTTTGCTCCTGGCGCTCCGCCCCATCCTTTCCAGCGTCTCGCGGTCCGCGTCGACAGCCCGCCCGATTGCCGACTGGAGATCGGCGGGATCGTCCGGACGAAATGTCCACCCGTCTCGGTTGTCTTCGACCAAGTCGCAAACCGACTGCGCGTAAACACTGCCCAATACCGGCATGGAATGTCCCATTGCTTCGTTCGTCACCAGTCCCCACACGTCGGCAAGCGTTGGGAAGACAAGGATGCCGCACTGACGATAGATTTCGGGCATGCGTTCAAAATCGACCGAGCCGAGCAGGTGCATTTTCAGGCTTTCCGGCAGCGCCAACTGCCTTAACCAAGCGCCCTCCGAACCCGAGCCGACAAACCAGATCTCCATCTCGCGGCGTGGTCTTTCCGCGGCGACTTTCACAAGAGCCTTCATGAAGGGCCTGATACCCTTTCGTTCGATTAGCTGACCGACCCAAAGCAGCCTCTTACGCTGTTCGAGAGTCCGCGTGGGTGTGTCCGGCGACGGACCGTACCCGCTCGCGAGATAACTGACGATCACCTTGGACGGATCCACGCCCAGGGTGCACGTCAAATCTCGGGCTGCTGTACTGGTTGCCACCACCACGTCGGGGATGCGCAGAAGACCCCTTCGCAACATCGAACGAACAATACCTCGGCAGCTGTCGGTGTGAGGCGTTCCTTCCACCCAAACGGCGAGCCGGGTGTCGGGCCGTATCATCTTGTACAAACACGCGACCGCTGTGCGAAATCCGATCTCGCCCGCGATGACGTGGGAAGGATTCAGGCGAAACAGGCGCGACAACAGGCCGATTGGTAGGTGAAGATATGAACGATCCGAAAAGCCCGTCGGGTGCCGATAGCTCCGCTCCAGCGTCCAGCCGGATACAGGCTCGACGCGCAACCGCCCGTGATCGACGCGCCAAGAGCGATTCGATTCGGTGGGGGCGTCCACAAGAACCGTCATTGGAGTCGCGGCCGCGATGGCCTCAAACGCCGCCAACCGGGTCGGCGGAACGAAGTTTGTGAGCAACGCCAAAACTCCTCGCGGGTCGGAGTGAGGGTTCGTCATTTTCCAATCCTTCGATCGCGATCAGGGGGACTGCCTGACGAGCGGATACGTTTCGACCGAGGCACGTTGGTGATGTGAACCTTCCAGAACGGCCTTCCACAAGAAAACCGGGCTGTCCACATTGCGGCGCCACAGGCGGCGCGGCTCCCGCGACAGCCGGTAGAGCCACTCCATTCCGGAGCGTTGAACCCAATCGGGCGCTCTACGGACGTTACCGCTCTCGAAGTCGAACGCGGCTCCGACGCCGAACATAGCCCGCGCGCGTAGTCGATGCACATTCCGCGCCATCCACAATTCCTGCTTCGGCGCCCCCAATCCCACCCAAATCACGTCCGGACCTGTTTGATTAATGCGCTCGCACTCCTCCGCCTCCGAGGCGTGGGCCTGCTCGAAGTAGGGGGGGCTGTGGACGCCGCAAACGTCGAGGCCCGGAAACCGCGCTTCCAGAGATTCAGCCATCTTCCGTGCGGCTTCCGGACCGCCGCCGTAAAAGTAATGCCGCAAGCCTATCCGGCGTCCTGCGTCGCACAAGTACCGAACAAGGCTCGGGCCGGGAACTCGACCCTGACAAGGAATCCGAAGCAGCCGGGCGGCCAGGGTTACGCCCACACCCTCGGGAAGGACCAGGTCGGAGGCCGTGATCGCTCTACGGAAATCACTGCGGCGTCGGCTTGTCATGACCGAGTGCGGATTCACGAGAGACACCACCAGCGGACGCTCCGGCAGGCGGCTGCTGACAGCCGCCAAGACGTCGGAGGGCTGAAGAAAGTCAAACGGAACTTGCGCTATGAAGTATCGGTGACGTTTCATGGTCTGATCTTCTCTCTGGGCGGCGAGCTTTATGTTCGATCGCCTGCCGATAAATGGATTCCAGGCCTGCCAGGTTGGCGCGATGGTCGTAACGATGATGGAACAGGGTCAAACATTTTCGGCTGGTCGCTTCGAGACCGGCGCTGTCCGACCACATCCCCTCCACGGTCCTGCGGAGACTTACGGCATCGCCCGGCTCCAGCAGACGTCCCACGCCGCCGCCCCGGACCACCTCCGGGAAGACGCCGATCCTCGAAGCCGCAACCGGGACTCCGAAAGCCAGCGCCTCGCGGAGAACCAGAGGAAACGCTTCGAAGCAAATGGAGGGTATGACAATCATCCGTGCGCTCGACAGCAGTTCCTGGGTTTCTTGTGCGGGCCGACATCCGAGAAAAATGACCCGGCGAGCCGCCATCGGTGTAAGCCGGCTTTCAAGAAAAGCTCTGTCGGGACCGTCCCCGATGACTTCCAAGCGAGGTGCTTCGGCACCCCACTGATTCCAACTTTCGATCAAGATAAGCGGACCTTTCTCGACCGACAGCCGCCCGATAAAAACGATCTTGTCCGCGCGTTGCGGCCACGGGACAACGTGCGGGGTGCCGGGGTAGCAGTTGGGTTTGACACGAATTCTTTCCACGGGCAGACCGCCCTCTTGCAACAGATCCTTCTGAAAGCGGCTGAGAGCGATAATCCCGTCGATGTCCCGCGCGTAGGTGTTGAGCAGTCGGTGAAGGGCGACCGAAACGGCCAGGGGCGCGGTGGCCACGCGGGACCGGCGATAGCAACCGTAACGCAAACTCGGCCAAATGGACCGGCTGTCAATGCACGCGGTGCAGGTCCTGCCCCGCCGCAAAGGAACCGCCGCGGGGCACACGGTGCGGTAGTTGTGCATTGTCGCGACCATGGCGGCCTTCTTCCCTCGCGCCGCCCTGAAGACCGCCGGCGAGAGCAAGGGGAAAACGTTGTGTACGTGGACAATGTCAGGGTTGACGTCGGTAATGCGGCGCCGCAAAACGCGACGCGCTTGTCCGTTCCAGGGCACCCGAAGCGCTGTTTGGACCAAAACCTTCGACCCGCCGTTTCGAACCGTGTCGCTGTACGCAAAGTGTTCGATGACCTCGTGACCCGCCTGCCGTAGTAGGTCCCGTTCTTCCTCGACAACACGGTTTTCGCCGCTCGGTGCCGAAGAGCCATAAAAGTTGTGGACCAGGAGAATGCGCATGGAGCAAATCACCCGCGGACGAAGTCGCCGCTCATCGGGTGCTGATGGTTCGTAGGTGTGTCTACCGTAATGCGCGAACAAGGCCGAAAATCTGCAAGGCCAAATTATCCGGGAGCCGGCAAAGGCAGCCCAGTGCCGTCAGGCGAAAGGTTCGTGCGCTGTTCGGCGAGGGTTTCAGCGTGTGTCGACGAGCGGAGCCGAGGTTTTTCTGGCCCAAAGCAACCACAGCTCTCATCTCGTTCCATCGAGCGACGTAACGACGCACGCCGGGCACCTGTGCGCCCGCCACTTGGGTGCTTAGTTTCGCCAGCTCGCGGCCGACCTCTTCCGACCCGGCGGAGGTACGCCCAAAGTCAGACCGGGCGGGGCAATAGAAAGTCGAATGCGGTCTTCGGTTGTACGCGATTTGGTATTTCGCCGCCAGCCGCGCCCAAGTCAACAGATCTTCACCTGAAACGATTTCCTCGGGAAATCCCCCCACGCTGAACAGTGCCTGCCGTTTCAAAGCGACCGTGGACGATTGGATGGGAGGATCGGAAATGGCGGCTACCTCAAAGTAGTTTTCGAACATCCCTTGGCGGCCCGAAAACGAGATTCGTCTTAGTCGAGCGTCATAGGACGGTCGGTCCGGGGGAACGATGCGGTAGCTCGTGGCGAAAACCGCTGCATGAGGAAATGCCTCGTAGAGTCCGGTGATTGTTTCCAAAAACTCAGGATCCCACGTGTCATCAGCGTCGCAGAACGCGACAATCTCGTTACGAGCTTCCCGCGCCCCTCGATTTCTCGCTGCGGCGGCCCCGCCATTCCGTTGATCGATGATGCGAATTCGGCTGTCACCTATGATGCCCGCGGCCACTTTTCGTGTTGCGTCTGTCGACCCATCGTTCACTACAACAATTTCAGAAGCCGGCTTGGTTTGCCGAAGAATCGCCGCGATGGTCCTACCCACGCTCTTCTCCGCATTGAAAGCCGGGACGACAACGGAAATCATGTCGAAAATCCTTCAGGAAGCCGATTAGAGGCCGAGAACGTTGTGGTCCCGGTAAAACACAGTCGTTCGCGAGTGGCTGACGACTTGCGGTGCCATGCCGTGAAACGACACCTCTCGAAACCCACGCGATTCCATCAAGCCCAAGATTGAGGGCCAGTCAGGGCCGTCTGTGTTGTCCCAAACGACTACGCCCCTGTCGTTCAGGTAGTGCCGTAGGGCCAGGTCGGCGCAGGCCATCCGATCCCCTAGACCGTCAACCACAACGACGTCAAAACGGCCTTGGGGCCCAAGGCTGAAGTAAACGTCGTCGACGTGCCTGACGAAAAGCAGCTTCACGTTTCCCGGCAATCTCCTCGATAGGCGGACAGCCCAGGCGGAGTCATCCTCTACCGATACGACTTCACGCGCCCGCCGGCTGAGCCACAACGTTGAGTTTCCCGCGCCGAATTCAAGCACCCGGCAGTCTCGGCCGATTCGCCCGTTCAAGAAATCGATGCTCGAGTACGTCCACCATGGCAGCACATCGCCATTCTTGTTCACGGGACTGGCTTCACGAAAAGACCGAAACCAACCTGAGGATTGCAGACCACTCTTGGGGTGTATGCGCAAAGCAAGGGGACCCAGCCCGCCGAGTCGCGCCAACGCCCACAATCCTCGCGCGACGCTGCGGTTCTCTATCAGTTGGTTCCGGTTGGTGCTCATGTATATCCCCTTGGAAGAGCCGCCTGGGCCGTATGAACCGCCAGGTCTCAGCAGTCTGGGCGTTGAACCGAAGGCTATCGGGTCGCCCTGTGGCAATTCTCGGGTGCGAGTCACGCGGCGGCGGCGAACTCAGAGCGATAAAGGGCTAGAACCTGATCCCGGAAGCGGTCGGAGCCGAACTGACTGACGGCCCGATGAGTCGCCGCTCTGCCGAGTTTCGCCCTTCGCCCTGGGGTCCGAATCAGATCCAACAAGACCCTTCCGAAACCCTCGTCGTGCCCGGTTTTCACAAGTTCGCCGCTAATGCCGGGCTCAATGACCTCTCTCAAGCCGTCGATGTCGCTCGCCACGACCGGCTTGCCGAGCGCCATCGCTTCCAACGCGACCAGCCCAAAACCTTCCGCTCGTGACGGAACGGTAACAATGTCGCTGACAGCCAAAACACATGGAACATCCCGCGGCGCGACACGACCAAGCCAACGGCAGTGATTGCGCAATCCAAGTTCGTCCGCTCGCCGGATAAGCGTTTCGCGCTCGGGCCCGTCTCCGGCAATGACCACCGCGAACGGCTCGTCAGCCTTCGCCAACCAAGCCGCGGCCGTCAATAGAGAGTCCGTGCCTTTGACACGGTGCAGTCGGCCGAGGAAAGTGATGATCGGAACCTGTGGGGGAATGTCCAACTCCTGCCGAAGTCCCGCAACATCCGACCTCGCTGCCTGCCTTCTTAGGTCCCTCACATCCACGGCGTTCCACAGAGTTACTCGCCGGCCGGCCGGCACCTCTCTTGAGCGAGTGGGGGCCGGTGGTTCGGCGAACCAACTCTTGTGAACGGCCTCGGAAACGCAGACGAAGCGCCGGCACAACCGCGACGATATCCGGATCAAAAAGTGCGGGAGAAAGCCGTACCCGCGCCCGCATTGATGCACCGTAGCCATGACCACTGGAACCCTCGCAAGACGCGCCGCCAAGATCGGTGCCAAACCCGGGGCCACATACTGCACATGTACTGCATCGGGGCACACCCGTCGCCACCTCCTGCGAAGCTCAGCGACCAAACCCGCATACTCTCGGATTAGTGCGAGGATGCCTTGAGGACGCCGACGCGCCAGCGAATAAAGCCCCACACCCGCATCGCGATAAGCCCTGACCATGGTTTCATCGCTTTCGTAGGCGTTGACGACGCCAACCCGGTAACCGCCGGCAAGAAGCGATCTCGCCAACAGCAGCGTGCTCTGCTCGGTCCCGCCCGCGAGCAGGCAGGGAAGAAAGATTTCGACGCGGCGTCTCACTTTGAACTCACAACGGCTTTACGCTTGTCGGTCGAGCCGGATACGGTCACAGGTACGCTCGCAATACGCGTTCACGAGCCATTTCTCGTTGTAACAACGCAAAGCGTTTCGGCTGTATCGCTCATAGTCAGCCAAGAGCTTGCGGGTGGCCGGCTCGATTTCGTCCATCGCCCGGACGACGATACCGCATTCGTACTCTTCGATATAGGCGGTCACCGAGGGAAGATCCGTCACAACGACGGGAATTCCGTTCTTCAAATAGCGCCCGATCTTGCCGGCGGCGAACCCCATGCAATCGGCGCGGTAACGAAGAAGGTCACGATTGTAGATCGCCAGGCCGATGTCGGCCGACCCCACCAGAGAATCAAGGTCCGCCGCCCTTGTCGGTTCGCTGTGAAGGATGACGCGGCCTTTGCGGCCCGCCTTTCGGAAACGTGCCGCATACTCGGATTTGTCGACGCGGTAGCTGGTGTGGAAGACGAGCTGCAAATCGTTCGGCCAGCGGCAAGCCGCCGCAGCCAACTCCAACGAGGAGAACTGCGGTCCGAAACCACCCGAGTGCAGGACGATCGACTTGTTCGGGGACACTCCACACTGCACACGAAGCCGACGGCTTTCCTGGCGGGCCCCTCTTTCACAATCGCCGTTCGGTAGCGCAAGCATTCGGTTTGGCGCCACCCCTGTCTCTCGAGCCAGAAAATCCATATGATGCCGATCATGCGTGATGACCAGGTCGGCCGCCCGCATAAGTCGATGTTCCAGCCGCCCGAACCGGCTTGCTTCCGAAGCGGTGTCAGGCATTTCGACAACGAAGTAGCCGAGACGGCATCCTGTCAAAGTCGCTATCAGGAAGGCGGCCACGAGACTATAGGGATCACAAGCCATAAGAATGGCGGGCCGACGATCGAGCACCAATTTGAGCCCTCGGAGAAACAGGTGTCCGGTCACGGGAAACCGCGCTCGCCTGCTCGTATGTGACGTTGTGATTGGATGACACCGAACATGCGGGCTGGCAAACGACGGTTCCAGGTAGGCGTCGTCGGTAGGGTAGACGAGATCCACGAATTGGCCGCGGACTTCGGCTACGTACCGACAAAACGCAACCAGGTTCGGAACCTTGTCGAGAAACGGGAAGCGCATCAGAAATGAGATGCCGCGTGATTTGCCGTCTGCAGCAACGGGATCGGCCCGGTCTTCCGCTCCGCGGACACTGGCGCCCAAACAACCTGGCGGTTGGGCCCCCAGCAGCTGTTCCATGGGTGGGTATCGAACCATAGACAGAGGATCCCTACTTTGCGGCGGCGTTCACTTGGCTGGAGACCGCGGGCTCGTAGAGCCCCAGCAGGCGCATGGTCTTGCGCAGCGGTCGTACCAGCGAGTACGGCGTGTGCGGAAAATCCCCCAGCAGGGATCCGTCAACCGTTCGGGTTCGGACGCGGGGAGTTTCCCACGACTCGGCCAGGCATTGTTGGATCAAGGCAAGATACGCCTCCGCCATTCGTTTGGTTGTGAATCGTTCCTGCACCGTGCTCCGAGCCTGCCGGGACATCCTCGCCAAAACGGCCCGGTTGCGCGCCAGATCTCCGATCGTTTCGGCAAAACCATGAATGTCCCCCGGCTCCCGCAAGCAACCGTTCTCGCCGTCTTTCACGACGAAATCGGTCGACCCGGGCAATCGACTCACAACGGGAACGACTCCAGCGCCCATGGCTTCCAGAAGGGCCATAGGCAAGCCTTCATAGCGCGACGGCATGAGCAGAAGATCGAATGTCGGTAAGAGATTCCAAGCCCGCGACGAGGGCAACCGTCCGTGAAAACGACAAGGATAGGGAGCGGCGTTGAGCATTTGCTCGAGCGCCGCCCGGTCCGGACCGTCTCCGATAACGTCCAGCGCGAGATTCGCTCCGATCCGGTGGGCCTCGGCCATGATCCCGGGGATGTTCAAAACCCCTTTTTGTCCGTGCTCGAGGCGGCCTACATAGGCAACTCGCAGTGGCTCGCTCTCCGGGGTCGGGACGCGGCTATCCATGCCGACCCGAACGCCGTTTGGTATGCACACAACCCGCTCCGGATCGGTGTGACCACCCCTCAAAAGCGTCTCTTGGAGGCCCGGGCTCACGGTAACCACTCGGCGCCATCGCCCCGCGTTAACGGTTGCGTTCTGAGTCATGCTCGGTAAATCCGTGTGCAGAACCGTAATCGCCACTGTCTGGGAAGGCAGGCAGCCAAGCGCAGCGACAGCCACCGGAGCGTCATTCAATAACAAGGCGTCACACGCGGAAAGAGCTCGACCTACGCGGGCGGCGTGCTGAAACGGCGTTCTTAAGGGACTCTTCGGCACCGTCACCACTTCGTAACCGAGTTCGCGAAATTCATCGCTCCAAACGCCGCTTGACTCGGTCTCGACGATGCGGATCTCGTGTCCTTCGCGCTTCAGCTCGGCGCAGAGGTTCTGGAGGAATGTCTCGACTCCTCCCATTTCCAACGCATAGATCGCAATTCCGATTCGCATCGTAGCTCCCAAGTGGTCGTGAAAATCAAAACGCCGGACGCTCAGGAACGAGCCGCCCCTCGAGCTTGAACGCATCGAGCACAGCCCCATCCGTTTGAAGCTCCGCGGTCGTCGAGGTCTCCCGGCTCGTGGCGTGCTTGAAACGATAGAGAATCTGGTTCCCGTTCCAGCTTCGTTTCTCGGCGAGACGAAATCCGTGACTTCCGAGCATTTGTTCCAATTGGGTAGAACTCAGGTCGCTCACCCAGCCGTTGCCGCGCCGGCGTAGTAAATTGTTCTGGCCTGCGAGGTCCGTCGGTGCATAGGACAGGACAAGCTCAGCGGCCACGTTACCGAGCCGGGCAAAAAGTCGGTCGAGGTCGTACACGTACTCGAGGACGCCGCCAAAAAACACCACATCGTGGCGGCCAAGGTCAGGCAGGCGCGGGCCGTTCAAGTCGCACACGATCGTTCCAGGGCCTCGATTAACGAGGTCGCTGGGGGTGTATTGACAATCCGGCGGAAGATAGCGCCGTAGGTTCATGGTTCCCGCGCCAAATTCGAGCACGGAACTCTCGGGTTGGATGAATGTTGCCAGCACGCGTGTCCGAGATTCCCATTCCGGCAATAGGGCTCTCGGGTCTCTCCAGTGATCCATATCGGATTTCTTGAGCAACTTGCGCGCGGACGTCCGCACAATGGCGGATTGGCTGATCATCCAGCCTTGAGCCGTTTGGCCGGTGAGATTCATCGGCAGTCGGCGGGCAATACATCGCAATAGGTTCCCAAGAGCGCGGGCTTGGCGCGCGGCAATTCCGCGAACCAAGAGCAACCTGGAGCGCTTTCCTCCCAGAATTCTTTCCATGCTCAAGACCCCCGTTACCGAAGCCGCGCAGAAGACGGCGGCTCGGGAAAAGACCGCGAGCCAAGTTCCGTTCGACAACGACTCCAAGACGGCAACGCACACCCCCATGCCCAATGCCGCTCCCATCAAAGGCCCCGCGAGCACGCGAAAGAGCGGGGAACTGGATCTTGCCTTGAGAACCTTTCGCCAGGTCCAGATCACGGCGCATATTCCGATACCTCCCGTCGCCAACATCGTGTATCCCGCACCAAGCAGTCCAAACCGGCGGATCAGAACGAAATTCAATATGACCGCGACACCCGCGGTACATGCGGACTGGACAGTCTGAAACTCCGGCCTGCCCAGGCCGGCGAAGAGCATCTGGTAGGGGTAGAAGGCTCCGACGGCGATGCACCCCGCGGTCAACATCTGCGCCGTGCCCGCGCTTCGGGTCGCAAACTCCTCTCCGAGCCATAACCTAAGAAAATCGGGCATGAGCAACGTGAGGGGTGCATAGATTACAGCCGTAAACGCGAGCATGAGCCAGGTTGAGTCAAGAAACAACCGCCGCATCTGGGCGCCCACTTTCATGGAGCTGAATCTCGGCATCAGTACGCTTCCGGCGCGGGACGCGAGCCCAAGTCCCCGAAAGCAAATGTCTTTGGGAACGCCGAAATACCCAACCGCCGCGGTGCCGCAGAAGGCGCCCAAGAGCAGCCGGTCGGTTTGGGCCCAGATCGCCGCGAGAATTCTCGTGCCCAGGGAAAACATTCCATAGCGCGTCATCTCGCGGAATGCCGCCGGATTCCACGAAGGCCTGATTCGCAGGCCTGGTACAAGCCGTCGTGCCGTGATCGCAAACCCAACGACCAGGAAGAGCTGGGAAAACACTACCCAGGCATACAACATGTCGACGCGCGGGAGCGCCAGTAAGATCACCAAAGTACCCGCCGTTTGAATAACGCTATGGGCAAGCAACAAACCTGCGTAGTGACGGAAGTCTTCCAAAGCGCGCGGGACGGCGCTATATACGCCGACCAACAATCCAAAGAAGATCCCCACGACGGCCATCCGCACCATACGCACCGCCAAGTCTGTGTCTTTAGGGTTCGTTGCGAAACGGTCCACCACCCAAGGCGCCGCGTACATAAGCAAGAATCCGCCAAAAACGGCCGCCACGAGATAGAGCCCGAGGGCTCCTCCTAAGACGCGATTGACGCCGTCCGGTTTTCGGCCTGCATGATACTTGGCGACAAAGTGCAGCACGGCTTCGCCGAGGTCGAGTTGAAAGGTTCCCATCAGGCCGGTCAAGGACAACAGAAGGATGTAAAGACCGTAGTGCTCGACACCCACCTTGTGGATGATGTATGGCGTCAGGAAGAACGCCGTCAGCAAAGCCCAGACAGGGTGCGAAACGTTCCATAGCGCGTTGCTCGCGAGCGACCTTTGTCGGACGGTCTTTTCGGGGTCCGCGTTCGCGAGTCCGGTATGGGCGGCGGGGGTCACGATCGATTTTGCTTGTCGGGCATCCAACTCGGCCAAACCCGGGGGGCGCTGTCGAGCTAATGAGTAGTCTCCGCGCTCCGTTGCAGTTGCTTGAAAAGCGGAATAGCGGCCGTCCGGCGACTCGGCGTCCGAGTTGCTGTGTCCGCCCTGAAGGAATTCCGCAAACCGGGGCGAGTGTGGCGGGACACATGCGCCAGAACCCGACGAAGGCGTTCATGATAACGTTGGTCATCTTCCAGCCGCTCGACCATGGCGAGCAGCCCTTCGGCCCTCAGTTCGGCTGCCGGCAAGACATATTCACTCATCCCCAGCATTCGCATGATCCCTTCTGTTTTCGGTTCGTAGGAAATGGCCACCGTTTTGACGAGACTGCTCAGAGCGAATATGTTCGAATGCATGCGAGTGCCGATGAACAGGTCCAGTTCTGCGATATGGGCTTTGAGTTCGCCGGGATGAAACTCCGCTTCGATGAGAATGACTCTCGATCGCACGTCTCGCGGCAGGCCGGCATGGACGCGTCGCGCAACGACGCGGTCGTCGTCACCGACCTTCGAGTAAATGACTTGGGGCAAGAAGAATGCGCGCGTTGAATCGTGGCGACGAAGGTATCGCGTCAAGAAACGCCTGATCTCGGTTTCGTACTTCGCCTGCTGTTGGGCGGGCAGGCAGGCCCGCACGGTCAGTCCGACCGCGCCTTCGCCGATCCCCGGTTTCAGCGCCGCAGGCATCGCGCCGACGCGCGCCTCTAACGCGAACGCCGCGTCTGCGCAGGGTCGTATGTTCGAAAGGCCCCAGTCTTGCAACCTGGCGAACGTAAGCTCTTCTCGGCAGAAGATTGCCGACGCACCTTCCAGCATGGACCTCACCAAGCGTTCGTCCGCGCTGGAGTGAAATGGCCCGATCGATTGGTTATAGAGGATATACGGTTTCTCGAATACCTTGGCGAGAGCGAATTCGAGCGCGACAAAAAGCAAGTCGCTATGCCGCATCACGCGCTCAAGTTTTCGTGACGCTGTTGTCGTCAACAAGTAGCCTCCTCCGCAAGCAATAACGAGGTCGCTACTCTCGTAGGTGCGCAGTTTGTCGACGATCGTCCGTGGGAACAACCACCACGCCGAGATTCCAAGCGTTCGCAACCCCTGAAACAGCGACAGAGCGAAGCGGAATGCAATTCCGGCCAGAGCTACGGCGAAGCGTGAGCGAATCGAGTCCCGATCTTGGAAACCGGCGTCTCGCAGCAGCGACAGCAGACTGGGCGCCACCGAGTAGTTGCCGTACTTACCTTGGTCGTCGGGATCCTGCGAGCTGAGACAAATCTCCGCGCCGGGATAGGTCTCCTTGACGTGACACAAGAGGCCGAGCACAATGGCGGCGTCGCCCTTGTTTCGCCAGGAGTAAACATTGGTGATCAGAATACGCACGAGTGCCCCTCGTCGAATCCGGTGCCCGACCAAATCTATCCCGCCTTCGCCTGAGGCGCCGTCGATCCGTGGGAGTAATAGCCCGCGTAGTAGCCGTACTGGCCTTCTGTGGGCTCGTAGCCGTTCAAGACAAAGCCCAGAACCTGCGTGCCGTCATTGCGGAAACGTTTTAGCGCAGCCATCGCGTCCCGCCTGGTCGTCACCCCCAAGCGGATGACCAGAATGACGGCGTCGGCCAGGCGACCCAGTAGTCTGGCGTCCGATAAATGGCCGACCGGCGGCGTATCGATCAGCACGCAATCGTAATTCTGGCTTGCCCAATTCAGCACATCGATCGTTCTCGGTGAATGCAACAGGTTGGAAACGCTCTGTTCGGCTCCGCCGCTCGGCATCAGATCGAGATAGGGAACCGCGGTGTTCTTAACCGCCCTCTGGGCAAACGCCGGGGCAAAGGGACCCGGACGGCCCAGAATGTTCGCCAACCCAGTGTCATTTTCAACGCCGAAAACTTCGTGTTGATGAGGTCGCCGCAGGTCCGCGTCGATTACCAGGGGGCGCCGATGGACCATCGCCAGGCAGGCGGCCAGGTTGCTGACCAAAGTGGATTTCCCTTCTCCCGCCACGGAACTCGTCACAACCACGCGGCGCGGTATTGAGCCGTTCCCTCCGGCGAACATCAGCGATGTCAGAGCGCTCTGAAACGACTCGGCCGCCACGGACTTCGACTGGTTCCACGCGACTAACTCCACGCCCTGCGATAGTGCGCTTCGCACTCCGATTCGGCGCAACCCCACGGTTGATGGAACGGGCTTCCCGCCTCGTCTTGCTTTCAGCAGGGTATGCACTCCCGAGGATCGATTCGTACTGATTTCGACCAGAGGAATCATCCCGAGTTCCGGCGCTCCGAGGAAAAACTCGGCGTCCCCGGGTTCCTTGATTCGCCGGTCGGCGCGCTCCCGAATGATGATGAGAACGACACCCAAAAAACCTCCGAGTCCGAGCCCCAACGCGGTGTTGAGCAGATGGTTCGGGCGAATCGGCGAAGCGGGCGGCGTCGCTGGATCGACGACCCGGATGGGGCTCCTTAGGAGCGCCGCGCTCAGACGAGCTTCTTTGCCCTTCTGCAAAAGGTTGTCGTAAAGCTGCCGACTGGTCTCGACCTCGCGCCGCAGGATGTTGTATTGAATCGATTTACGCGCTTCTTCGGAAACCAGCGCCGCCTGATGACGATAATCGGCCTGCAACAAGCTCTCCCGACGGAGGGCGGTGTCGTATTCGCTCTTGAGCTGATCCAAGATGCGATCCCGCTCGACTTTGATCGATCTCACCACTTCCCTGATCCGCGCCTTAACAGCGCGAACCTTGGGGAAGTCGTCCGTATAGATCGATTGCAGCGCCGCCAGATCGTGGTGCAGAGCAGCGAGTTCCTGTTGGTGAGCGCTCTCGAGCGATGCCTCCGGGTACTTGCTCACGAGCTCGTATGTGGACTGTCTGGCGATCCGCTCCGCCCGCCCCGCGCCTAGGTCCTCCTGCAGGTTGCGGAGCTGCTCCACGGCGATGCTGCCTTGCTCGGATGTAAACACCAGGCCGCTGGCGTGCGCGTAGGCCTGTAGTTCGTCTTCGGACTTTTCGAGCTTGATCTTGAGGTCCTCGAGTTGTCTCTCCACCCAATCTTCGGTGTATTGCGTGGCCGCCCAACGGGCCTCAATATTCTCCGTAATGAAAGCTTCCGCGAGTGCATTGGCGAAATCCGAAGCGATAGCCACATCAGTTGAGTCAACCGAAGCTCGGACGATCCGGGAGTTGCGGAACGAGGCGACCTTTAGACTCTCGCGGATGCCCTCCAGGGTGTCCCGCCAACGCTCTTTGTCTCCCGCCTCGGGAAAACCCAGAAACTTCCGCCAAGCCAAGATTCGGCTTAGGTCGTCGCCCCTTGTCGCATAGTCGGACGGCGTCAGCTTCTCGACAGCCTTGTCCAATAGAATCCGGCTCTGCAGCAGGTCGACTTGGGTTCCGATGTCCACGCCCAAGAAACCTCCTACGCCGGATTCGGTCGGCGTGACATCCTGCAAACCCATATACTCCCGATTCAAACCTTGGATCTCGAGGGTAACCTGTGCTCGATAGACAGGTGTCTGAGGAAGGCTGAAGAGAAATCCCGCGCTGGCTCCCAGCACGAGGCACAAAAGGGCCGTGCGGCGCCGGCGCTTCAGCAGCTGCCAGTAGTCAAGCAAACCGAGGCCGTTCTGCGCTTCGAGCGGTTCGGGGCTCCATTCGTGGTCGACTTGGGCGAAGCCCGACACCGCCCGAGGTGAGCCGATGTGAACCGGTGCTAACGGTCGTTGGGAATCGTTCATGGGGATGTCCCGCAGCCAATGGATGGCCGTCAATTCCCTCGAATTAGACGCCAAAGCGCCACGGTGGGAAGTGTACTGAGCGCGGCCGCGGACGCAGCGGCAGCAGCCTTCTTCCCGCCGCTCTCGGGAATCAGCAGAATGTCTTCGCTCTCTAGGGAAACGTCCCGCCCTTCCGTCTTGAGAATGCTCTGAAGGTCGACGTCAATCTCCTCGCGCCGGACTCGACCCTCGACAGACCGAAGAATCTTGGCGCGCCTCTTGGCTGCCGTGGATGTCAGCCCTCCCGCCAACGCGAGAACCTCCAAAACCGAGATTTGTTCGCGCTCGGCGAGGACAAGCCCTCCGGGACGCAACACCGCTCCCAACACGTAGACCATTTTCCCCTTCGGCGCGGAAACCGTGTCGTTAGGGCAAAGTTCTACGTTCGCCGCCGGGTCGAGCTCTTCCGTCAGCTCGCGCGCATCGATATCGGCGATGCTGAAAGCACCGCCGGCGTCACGGTGCGCCTGGGGCAAAGGCAAATCGCCATGCTCAATGCGCCGGCTCACGCGGATACGATAACCGGCATCCTCGCGCAAACCACCCGCCATCGTGAGCACATCCAGCAACCGAGCACGTCCTTCGATCTGGTAGATACCCGGGGACTTCACTGCGCCCAGGACCGTCACCGGACGACTTCGGACTCCGACCAGGCCGACGGTCACGTGCGGTTCGTGAACCATGCGCCTGAGTTCTTCGGTCAGCTTCGTTTCCAACTCCGGAATGGTCATGCCCGCGGCCGCCATGCGGCCTACGAGCGGCAGTGCGACCAAACCGTCCGGAGTGATGCGCAAGGAGGTGACGGAAACTTCTTCCAACTCCAAGACCGAAACGGAAATCGTGTCATGGGGACCGAGCCGGTACGTTTTGTCGGCGATGTCGACGGGTTTCAAAACCGGCACCGGCACCTCGCCCCCGAGGCTCGGACTTCGGTCCCCGAGCGGCGCCGCCGGGAACGACTGAGCGGCGGCCGCGGCGGTCCATATGAGATGGAAGAGAAACAAGAGGAATCGCATGACGTTGTCGTTCGGGAGGCAAACTGTAGTCGAACCGGAGAAGAAGGAGAGCGTGAGGGGCGTTGTCCCTACTAATCCTCGGCGCTCAAGACAGAGCTTACGCTCTGTGAGTCCCGGTTCCGTTTTCGCTCGAAACCGAAGATTTCACAACTCGGGAGTGCCGCTCCCGAAATCTTCGTTGGCCATGGCCGCTCTTTGACGCCTCTGCGGGTGTATTCGGCCCGGCCGTCGGCGTCCCTCTTATCGGACGGCTCCAACCTGTGAAATCGAGGTTATCATCGGCCGGTATGGTCGGGAATCGGAACCTCACCGCAGATTACGGAAGGTTGTTGCTGATGTCGGAAAGTACAAAACGGGGAGTGCAATAGTACAAAGGGTCCATAGATTTCAGTGGAATTCTACAAAAATGCACTTGGGAGACGCTCGGACTGCGAGCCGCCGCGGAGTTGAAATTGCGTTCATTCGCAGGATGACCGTAATGAGAGATAGTCGTCGCAATGATCCCCCCTGAACAGCTCATCACGGGGCCTCTCGTGGGAGGTCGGAATGGCATGTCAGCGACCAACCAACACGTGCCAAAACGGTAAGATCCGCATCGCGATTGCGGACGATCACCCAATTTTTCGAGATGGGCCATCCTCCTCTCCATTCGATGGTAAGTTCCTCCTTCCTTGGTCTCGTTTTCCACCCGCACTCCAGTTTTAGGTGTTGTTGTGGAGCAGGGGGAGATGCGCCTCAACTCGCGTGCCACCCCCAAGGTGAGATTCGACGAACAACCTTCCCGAGAGGACCCCTACTCGTTCCTCCATGCTGATCATGCCAATTCCCAAATTGTTTCCCAATATCTCAGGATCGAAACCGGTGCCCCGGTCGGTAACGGCAAGGCGAAGCAGATCTCTGGTTCCCGTCAGAGAGAGGCTAGCTCGTTTTGCACCGGAGTGCTTGGCGACGTTCGTCAGGGATTCCTGCGCTACGCGGTAGAGGCATCGTGCCAACTCAGACGGAAGCTCGCTCGGTACGTTGCGGTGACGGAATGTAATCCGGACGCCAGTTTGTTGGCCGAACTCCTCACACAAGGATTTGAGGGCCGCGACTAGTCCTAGGTGATCGAGGATCGAAGGATGTAGCCTGTGGGCGAACTGGCGGATCTGATCGGAGAGGTCTTCCGCCTGGCCCCGCAGTTGAGCCAAAGTCTTGCCGATGGGTCTGTCGGACTTGGCGAGCTGCTGCTCGAGCGTCCCGATCCCAATGACGACCGCGGCCATCCGCTGATTGAGTCATCATGGAGTTCTTGGGCGATACGACGGCGTTCGTCCTCTTGAGCAGACAGTAGTCGACCAGCCAGACCCCGGAGACTCTTTTGGCTTTGTCGCAGGGCAGCCTCGCTCTGCCGCAGGGCTTTCTCTATCCGGTTGCGCTCAGTGATATCTGTCACAAGTACAAAGAACCCCTTGACCTTCCCTCGATCTGCAACATCGGGAACAAAATTGGCGAGCACATGCCGTTCACCTGCGCCAATATAAGGCAGCACGGTTTCGAAAGTCACCGCCCGCCCCGAGAGCGCTTCCTCGGCTGGGCCCTGGATTGTCTCGTAGGCGGAGGCCCCCAAAACCTCTTTCAGGTGACGTCCCTTGAGTTCCGAGCGACTGAGGCCAAACCAGCTTTCGTACGTCTTGTTGTTGAACTGGTATCGCTGTTCCGCATCGACGTACGAGATACATACCGGTAAAGAATCGGTGATGAGACGAAGCTGCTCTTTACTATTTTGTAATACCTCTTGCTCGCGCTTGCGCTCGCTGATGTCGATCAGAAAGCCACGGTGGGTCTTAGGCACACCATCGTGAGACACCACGTTCACGATGTCGTGAATCCAAACAGTTTTCTCGTCTGACGCGATCATGCGGTATTCGAATTCGTAGTTTTCGAAACTCTGGGAGGATTTCAGGCAGAACTCAACTGCGTCGTCCCGATCGGCAGGGTGAATGTGGGAGATCCAGAAATGGTCCTCATACCATCGCTCGAGCGGATAGCCAAACAGCTTGACGACTTGAGGACCGACATAGGTGAACTGAAAGGTCTCGGCGCTCGCCTCCCAGGGAATAGCTCTAGTCGCCTCCACCAGAAGCCGAACGTGCTGTTCCGTGGCGCGCACCGTCTCTTGTGCCTCCTTGCGCTCGCTGATACTGCGATTCCTCATTTCCGTCTCCTGCTATCCCCTCCGCTTCCGCTCAGCCCGGTTCAATTGGGTAGATCACGCTCCAAAATTCGACGTCGGTATGATAGGTCAAACCTCGCATCGAACCGAAGCCTCGCGGCACCTCAAGTCCCCCATTGGCGAAACGATTCTCAACTTGAGCCGAGTCCTTAACCGGGCCGTTCGCTCGAGAAGGGTCAGCACAACGGAAGGCCGCGATCGGGTCCCCAGCACTTTTGCGAAGGGAATCGATTTTGGTGGGCATCCCAATGATCTTGCGGCGCACGGCGTAGTACACCAGCCCGCCTTGTTGTGGATGGCGAGCTTGCCCATTGAGTAGAACTACTGCGTCTCGATAGTCTTGACCCTCGGGTTCAGGCAAGTCGCAATCTCGTTCACCCGCCGGCCCTCTACGAGAAAGCATGCAGGCTCCCTCTCGTGTGGCGGAAGCACATCATTGAACTCTCGTTCGCGTGGCAAGCTGCCCGCCGTTCCGGGACCTTTTTGTGTGGGGCGCCCGCGAAAGCAGTGCGCGTCCACAATCTGACAATACCAAACAATACCAGACGTCACGCCCCTAACAACGCGAAAGTTTGTACGCCTGCCTCGGACTTCTGTCGGATTGGAGCGAAGCGGACGCGTTCCTTGCGGGAACGTATCCCGCGCGACACTCTGGATGGGCCTGGGGATTTCACTAGTGCAGCCGTCTTGTTTTAGTGCTAATATCTTGTATAATTTGTGAACTCATGGGCAAAGCGCGCCTATTCATTGCCGACGATCACACGCTTCTTCTCGACGCGTTCCGAAATCTGCTTGAATCCGAATTTGATGTCGTCGGAACAGCGGAGGACGGACGCAGTGCTGTCGAGGTGGCCGCCAAATTGGCCCCGGATGTGATCCTGCTGGATATCGGCATGCCGCGAATGAACGGTATCGAAGCGGGCCGCCTACTCCACAAAGCATTGCCGCAGACGAAGATCATATTTCTCACCATGTATGCGGACTCGCACTACATTTCGCAGGCTTTAAGCGACGGCGCGCGTGGCTACGTGCTCAAACGCTCCGCCGCCTCCGAGCTTGTAGCCGCGATCCGAACGGTCCTCGCGGGCGACGTCTACGTCACTCCGTATGTAGCCGATAGTACAGTCAGGTCCCTGATGAAGGGTTCACGGAAGGCGCTAGTGCTGTCACCCCGGCAAAGAGAAGTACTCCAGCTGGTCGCGGAAGGGCACTCTGTCAAGGAGATCGCGACTGAGTTGAAGATTTCTCCCCGGACGGTGGAATTCCACCAAAACCGCATACGAGAAACGTTGGGAATTCGCAGCATTGCTGAGTTGACTCAGTACGCCATCAGATCCGGACTGCTTCCAATACCAACTGAAGAACCCTATCAGGGTAAGAACTAAACCCTCGGTCGAAAATAGGGCGGTTTTCAATGAACTGCTCGTGATTTCCACAGTTGTAGGAGCAGCGCTGCCGCGAGACGATCCTCTTGGCTCCTTCGGTGTCGTTAGGTGCCGGTGCCGGTGCGCCGGCATGGTATCGTCGATGATCGCCGAATTATCGATTGCCTGAACGGCAGCTCACCGTAGGGGTCGGTCGTAGGACGTGCGAATGGCCTATCAGCGACCAGACTATGTGTCTGAAGCGGGTGAGATCCGCATCGCACTTGCCGATGATCACCCGATCTTTCGAGATGGGCTGCGCCGGTTGTTGTCGTGCGAGCCCGATTTTGAAGTGGTCGCTGAGGTGGAAGATGGAGCCGCCGTACTCGAGATGCTTCAAGCCGTGAAACCGGACGTGCTGATTTTGGACCTATTGATGCCGGAAAAGGATGGGTTAACAACTCTAAAGGAGATCCGGTCGGCAGGGACAGCCGTAAAAGTAATCGTTGTTACACTTGTTGACCAGGAAAACAGCCATGTATTGGCGATGAAGTACGGGGCTTCGGGAGTTGTGCTGAAATCCAACGCAACACAATACCTGATTCACGGCATCCGAGCAGTTCAGCAAGGGCAAGTCTGGCTGGACAATCGAACGTTGGTCTCCGTCATGCGCCAGTATTCCGACCCGGTACCCGTGCCTGAGTTTACGAGTCGTGAGCTGGAGGTCGTGTCGCTGCTCTGCGACGGCCGGCGGAACAAGGAGATTGCAGACGCGCTGCACGTCTCGGAAGAAACGGTGAAATCGCACCTCCAGCACATCTTCAAGAAGACCGGTGTCTCCGACAGGACGCACCTGGTGCTCTACGCGATCGCGTCCAAGATTCCTCTGCTGCGCAGCGCATGACCCGCGATGGCCTTGGTGCGGGCATGGACAGATAGCAGCCACGCCCGTCTCGTAATCCCGTATCACGCCAAGACGCATTGGGAGAACGCCCCTTGCGGTTCTCGTGCTCAAACCCTGAGCATAGATCGCCCGGCACTTTCGGCCCACCCCGGTACTTTTCTCACCGCGCAATTTAGGGCGATCTACGGATTTCAATGGTTTCTCGCTGTGTTGTAAGATTGGGTCAACTGAGAGACGATAAGCCGTCGGGCTTGGGCCGTCCCCGGGGCGCCTGAAGCTGTAACCGCATGACAGTAGTAATTGTTCTGGTCGTTCTTCCACTGACGTTCGCCGCTGTGTTCGCTTGGGATCTCATACGATCAAAAGCTCAACTTCGGGACAAGTTCGACGAAAAACTTGAGACAGAATTCTCGGATCCGCACCCGCCGATTGCGCGGGCCTTCTCTCCAGCGGATCTAGCCTACATTCTCAATTGTTCCGACGCTGATCCCAGTAAGGTTCGGCGGTGCAGAAGAATTCGCCGCAGAGTCATGACCCTTTTCCTCAAAGACCTGCGCTCCGACTTCTGCCGAGCCTGGTTCGTGAACCTTCGGCTGGCGCCGCTCAGTGAAGACCCACACTTTGCCGGGAAACTCTTGAAACAGCTCATCCGCTTTCACGGCAACTACATCGCCGTGAGACTGCGAGTTCTCGTCGAGGGGTACGGCTACAGGCAGGTCCGTTTTGACCCGCTGGCCGAACTCGTGGGACAAGCGAGGATGACGGCGGCGGGGCTGATCCACCTGATGCAACCACCAACGCCTCACGCGGCGCTCCCGTGAACCCGGACCTCCGACATCCGCTGCGCTGCAGTTGAGCTGGATTGATCTCCCCCTCGCCGTTGCTAAGGGCGAGTCCCCCACTTACTTCAACTTTCGCAGGTGATCTCAACAACTCGGTTGGTGGCCCGCCCTAACTATGACGAGCACGGTTCGATTTGAACCGTACCCTCCTCGGTCGGTTCCCGGCGAAGCCATCGGCGGGCAATCAGCTGGATGCCCCACTGCCGGGAAGCCCCACCTGGAGTCGAGGAGTTCGGGCCACCGGAACGGTCAACCCCCGGTTCCGACATAGACGTATATCTCTGAAAAGGAGCGGCTTGCAATCAAGGACATTGCGCTCGTACCGGCAGGCGTAGGGCTTATCCCTGAGGGCGTGAAGTACTCTTGATCCCTAGCTGTTTGGAAGTCCGACCCTACAAGTTGGAGTACCCGGCTACCAGATTCGCCTCGCTCAATTTGGCTATCAAAATTCACTCATTGGATCCATCGATTTATCCAAGTATTAACGTTAGAGTTTGGGTGTCATGAGAAAAACGAAACAGTCGCCGCAAGGGAATCCGGATCGCAATTGCGCCGACAAAAGGAGTGAGCGAATAATGCTACGACCTGGACTTATCAACAGACAGTCCGCGAGAGTTCTCTCGGATGAACGAGGAGTCGGCTTGATAGTCACCGTGATTATCGCCGGAGTGCTCTTCGGAATCCTGGGCCTCACCTTTGATCTTGGCCGCATCTACATCGCTCAAAACGAGCTGCAAACCTACACCGACGCGGCCGCACTGGCTGCGACACCGGAGCTGGACGGGACTGACGAGGGCGTTCAGAGAGCGCGTGACATCGCCCAGACCTTTCCGAACCGGTGGACTTTCGGCACACAAGAGGTCGCGAACCCGGGAGTATTTTTTGCGGACGATCCCGACGGACCGTGGATGGGGTTCCCTCCCACACCGCCGGAAGACTACCGCTTCGTCCGCGTGACGGCCCTAGGTCCGGTACAGCTGTATTTCCTGCCCGTCTTTAGCTCACTGATCGGAGGCTCGACGACCGCGGGGACACCGGCGTTCGCCTTGAGTGCCTTTGGTCCTCTGGGTCTGGCCATGCCGACTGCCGCGAACACCTTTGAAGTAGGGGCGGACTCCGGAGCCGGGCAGCTTCGGAAGTCGATGTTCCAGCAGGGCTTGCTTCCCTACGCCCCCCACGCCCATCTGGACCCCGGCAGAGCGCCGGTGGTCAACCCGGGAGCCTCTGAACCCGATCCGTTTGGTTTCGAGATCGGTCGGAGATATACAATTCGGTGGCCGCCTCCTGGTCAACGTACGAATGACCTTGAAGGACGCTGTGAAGGTGACATCTACGATCCCGATGCGGGCGAGCTGTTTTTCGATCCGCCAATGGGTGGCGGGGGAACGGGGCTTTATTGACATCGGTAGGCCGACCTTCCAGTGGGCCGGTGCGAACGGCTCCGCATTCATCAGGCAAGCCATTGTCAGCAACAGCCAGTCCCACGGCCTCGTGGTTGGTGAGCCGCTAATCCATGTGAACGGACAGCGCTCCACCGAGGACGCAGCTCTCAGAGAGCGAATCAGCCAAGATGCTGATTCCTATTCACAAACCTACGCGGCATACATCGGAAACACGGACCCGAACGGAAAGATCCACGGGAACGGACGTCGGATTGTGTTCATGCCGGCCCAAAACTCCTGGGACGGTGACCGCGTTGTGGAGTTCGCCACGTTCTTTCTCCCGCCTGAGGACGAGGTTTGTTGCCCGCAGGGCCCCGGCATGTGCGGTAACGGGCAAGGCGGAGGCAGTGGAAGCGGCGGGGGTGGCAACGGCGGCGGGGGTGGAAACAGTGGCGGCGGGGGTAATGCCGGCGTCAATTCGCCGAAGCCCTGCTGTGCCGAGTATGTGGGGAGCGGCATTCTCTACGGGATGCGCCGCGCCGCTTCCGGGGATGTGGCGGTATACGTACCCCGCCTGACTGAATAAGGAGTCAATGTTGTCGGACGTAGGGTGACGACGAAAGGAGCGCAGATCATGGATTTCAACGATTTCCCGCTAGACAAAGCCCGGATTTTCGCAGCGGCTGCACTAGGCGTGACGGCCCTACTTATCAGTTGGTTTAATCCGCTAGCAGCCCTGTTCACTGCGGTGACTTTCGGATTGATGTACCTGATCTCCTCGGTGGTGTCGATGCATAAAGACTATGGAGCGGGCCAGGCAGGTAGTCCTTTGCCCACGGAGCGTAATTTAAAGGAGAAGGTGTGATGGAGAATGTACGAAGAATTCGAGTCGTTATTGTCGGCGATCAACCTATCCTACGGGATGCTCTGAAGGTCTCGCTTTCTTTGGAACGCGACATCGAAGTGGTTGGGGAAGCGGCTGACGCAAAAGACGCGATCGAGCTGATCGATGTATCCCGTCCCGACATCGTGCTGCTCGACTCGAGGATGCCCAGAGTCAGCGGGCTGACATCGTGCTGCTCGACTCGAGGATGCCCAGAGTCAGCGGGCTGAGTGTCTTGACCTATCTACAGTGTGAATCGCCGGCCACGAGAGCCATTGTCTTAACAGATGAGGAAGACAAGGCCGCGATTGTCCTGTCGATGAAGCGCGGTGCATCTGGTGTTGTTTGCAAAACCGCGCCAACCGAGACCCTGGTGGCGGCCATCCACACGGTGCGAGCGGGCCATGTTTGGCTTGATGCCAAGTCCCAGGCACTGGTCGTCCGAGAATTTGCGTGTCCTGATTCGGAGGACTTGATGGAACGTCGCCTAAGTGAACGAGAGCACGAAATAGTTGAGCTGGTGGCGAAAGGATACAAAAACCGAGAAATAGCGCGCGCACTGTGCATCACCGCCAACACGGTCAGGAACCACATTCACCGCGTGTTTCAGAAGTTGGATATTTCCGACCGCGTGCACTTAGCTCTTTATGCGCTTGGGGCGGGGCCGTCGCCGGCGGAAAGAGTGTCAGCCGGCGCCTACAATAGAGGAACGAGCACATAGGGAGATTCTTGTCATGCGAGACAATACTTCACGAACCAAAACACAAACGAACGACCCGTTGGGGGCGGCAGACGGAACCAGGGATCGCCGAGGCAGCGTTATGGTCGAGTTTGGCCTTGGGTCTGCGCTCGTACTCCTCATTCTGGCCGGTGTTTTGGAGTTCGGATACAGTTTCTACATCTACAATTCCTTACAAAGCTCAGTACGTGACGGCGCACGCTACGCGTCCCTGCGACCGTTTGACCTTGCGGGCGGCAACAGCGGGGACGGATGGGCCGCAGCAGTGAGAAACATGACAGTCTATGGCGACCCCGGCGCCGACGGGTCAGGGAACGCCCTTGTTCCCGGGTTGACCACGGGACACGTTACGGTAATCAGCACGCCCAGCGGTGTCGTGCCGGAAGACGTCAGCGTCCAGATTGACGGTTTGACCATCAACACATTCCTGCGGGAGCTGACCATCACGGGCAAGCCCAAAGCGACGTTCCGGTTCATGGGACGGATCGTGGTTCCGTAGAGGAGGAAATTATGGAGCGGCAACGAGTTATGACGAGATCTTCCAAGCAGCGGGGGAGCGCCATCGTGGAAGCTGCATTCGTGTTGCTTCTCGCCATCGGGCTTCTGCTTGCCATCATCGATTTCGGCCAAATGCTGACGGTGCACCAAGCCTTTGTGCAACGGCTGCGGGCGGGCTCGCGGTATGCCGTGGTGACAGATTGGGATGAGGACCCGACGGCTGCAGAGAATCGGATCCGCAACGTGATCCTTTACAACGACCCGGATCCGACTGCTCTGACAGGTATGGGATTGCTGGGACTAACACCCGAGATGGTGAGCATAACTCGCGAGGATGCGAATGGGGCCCCCGGAGACGAAGCTGCAGACCGCATTGTCGTCCGGTTGGACGGTTACCATACTTTCCTATTCACGCCCGGTTTGGCCGGGCGCTACGTCGCGAGACCGATCACACAATCGATTCCGGTCGAGAACCTGGGAGCGACTCCCTGATCGCCCATTCCGGTAAAGAGCAACTCTACAAACTTCTGGAGACAAAGAAATGACAAACAAACTAACGATTAAAGCACTGGCAATTAATGTTCTCGGCGTAGGAGCCTTGATCTATTGGGTTGCCACCACACAATCTTTCGCGTATTTCGCGGCCACGGCGTCAGATCTGGACTGGTTCCGTACCGGCGCCACTCTCGGTTTGTGCCTGGGATTCGCATTCCTAATGACCCTTCTATGGCGGCAAGGGCGTATTCCATTTGGGTTCTTCTTGATCGTCCTGGGAGGATTCTTTCTAGGAGTCGCGAGCCGGTCTCCTTCACCCTCAGCAGAACTCAACGCGGGGCTCGGCTTTGCGCTTTTTGTCGGTGGCTACCTTACAGTCCGAATTGGAGCACGAAACGTTTCCATCGAAACAACAGAACCAGTGCCGGATGATCTGAACGCTCAGATGATCGAACGGCTCCTGGAGGCGGCCCAAATGCCCGTACCCAGACCCGTTGTAGATCGCACTTTCAGGATCCAGGGAGCTGAAGCATGTCGGATCGCCAACGCCGGGTGAAACACTGGTGATGACGGTACGGCGTCCAGAAAGCGGTGATGTCACCTCACACGCCCGGACCCCGGGGACAACGAGAGAAAGAAGTTTGCGGAGAAAGGATGAACTATCATGGCGGAACGCAACGGCACGATTGGTATTGCAGTCATTGACGGGCGTGAGTACTTAAGACGATCGCTGTGCATCCGGCTGGCGCTGGAAGAGGACTTGGAAGTCTTGGTCGACGCGGCGGACGAGGATAATGTTGCCGAGATGTTTCGGCAGCATCGGCCTGACGTCTTGATCCTGGGCCCGGGCGTGCCGATCTTGCAGGGTCCCAATACAATCTTGCGGGTCGCGCATTGGTCGCCCAGGACTCGTGTCATAGTAGCGGTTGATCCGGCAGATCATTCTCGTCGTCGCGAACTTGAGCGGCTGGGAGCCTTCCCGCTCGCCGGCGTCACGGAGCCGGCATCTCTGATAAACGAGATTCACGCCGTCTGCCCAGGGCACCCGATGCGGGCGCGACATGGGGTTCGGAGCGTGTGGCCCCGCCGCCACCGCAACCCGCTAGTGTTCTTGGCGGAAGGATTTCGCGCTTGGCAACTGTTGACGTCAAGCGGCGGCGCGCGCTGATCCGTCACGCGGCGGAGACGGGTGTTGTTCCCCACCCGGTTTGTTCAGTCCAAATGAATTCGTGTTTGTCAAACGTCAACCACTGGAGATAACGGGATGAAATCGATACAAAAACTAGCGGTGGGAGTTGCTGTGTGGCTATTGTGGACTGCACTCTTGTCTGACGGCTCGGATGGGTTGTTTGTTCCAGTCGTTCTAGCAGCAGCTTATGTCATTCTCGTGGGGTCCTGGGTACACCGAATGGAAGAACAACGTAGACGTCTGGGAACCTCGATCGGACTGTGGGTGATCGCCGCACCGTGGTTTGCGTTTGGAGCGGGGACCCACTACTGGTTCTCTCCCTCAGTCGGCATCGGCCTGGGAGTGACTTCGTGCCTTTCGGTATACCTGATGCAGACAATTCGCCGCCGGAAAACGCATCGAAGGCTTCTCACCTCGGAACATGAATTGGGCTAATGGAGAAGTCGCGTATTGTCCCCAAAGCGGTGCTTCCGTCATCGAGTGTTGCTACGACGCGAGTTGCATTCGCTTATCGTCCACAATGACCAAGATCGCGGAGTCGGCGACCAGAAGCGTTCCCCGCAGCCGCTGGCATCCGCAGTTCAACCGCGAACCGCTGCGAGCCTCCCTCGAGCAACGCCGCATCGGCTACCAATCGCTGCCCGCTCTCGGCGGCCGGCCGCCCCTTGCGGGTCAGGCCCTGGAAGACGAAATCGCAAAGCTGTTGCCACCCCACGAGCGTACCTGCTGGATGTGCTCGGAGGGCGATCCCCATCAATGCCATCGGCGTTCCCTGCTGGAGCCCGTGATCCTCGGGTTAGGATGTGCGGTGAGACAGATCCTGCCCGACGGTTCTCTGGAAGAAGGACCCTCATCACGGGTTGGATGAAAGCGTTTGGCTCGCTCCTTCTACGGTTCTCAAGCGCCGCACAAAAGACAGACTAAAAGAAAGACTTAGTCTCAAGGAAATTTCCTAACAGTCTTATTTTCAATAGAATACAGTTAGAGAATGGCGGAGAGAGAGGGATTCGAACCCTCGGTAGAGTTTCCCCTACACACGCTTTCCAAGCGTGCGCCTTCAACCACTCGGCCATCTCTCCGGCGCAATCGGATGGGCGCTTCGGCGCGCGGTTCTGCCGTGAATTCGGAGACTAAACGATTTTACTTGATTGTAGCCCCTGCCGCGTGTTGTAGCGAGATAGAGAGAGTCGGACATCTACCGTATCGCTTTGCGGTGAGGGCCCGACCGCCCTAAGGCCCTGGTCGCTAGAACGTCGCAATCGGGTTGAGTGGCGAGCCTGTCCCTCCCGTCACCGGAATTGGCGCCGCGGTCAAGAGAAACTCCCAGCGCTGCTGTTTAGCTGCCTCGCGGGCGAGAGCTTCGAGGTCGCAACTGTCAAAGATGGGCATACCCATAGCGATCAAAACGAGCTGGTGGATCGGCTGGCGGACTCCTTCCACTCCCGACGGCATAGCATCGCTCGCTGCATCGCTGCCCAGCATCGCTACATCGCGCTCCTTGAGCCACTTGGCGCAGGTTGCGTAGAGCCCCGCGGAGCTCTTGGAAGCCGCCCAAGGACCCTTTGCGTCCCGTCGCGCCCAGCGGCCTGTACGGATGAACACGACGTCACCGCTTGAGACTTTCAGGCCTGCCTTTTTTTCCCAAGCGTCGAGATCCTCGGGATAGATCCGCGTGTCCGGTTCGAGGTAGGGCACACCCTTCAGGCGGGCGATATCCATCAGAACACCTCGCGTGAAGATCCCGCTCTTGAAATTTTGGACCCCCAATTTGCCCGCCCCTTTGTCGGTGACTTCTTCTTGCGAAAAACCGTTGTACATCTTGCCCTTGTAAAACTTGTGGCAGGTGGAATCCATATGAGTGTGGGCGTAGCCGTGGTAAGAGACACTGTATCTGTCGGAACTGGAGTCGCCTGGGTTATTGAGTCCGGTGCGGATCATCTCATGCACGAACGGCAATGGATTATCGGGCGCCTTTTCCTTCTCGGTGTCCCGCGCCAGCGACACGGAAATCCCTTTTTTGACCAACGCCGCTGCCTGTTTTCGCTTCTCCGGCGTGATGAGGTTGATCGCGCCCAACTGGTCGTCCTTCCCCCAGCGGCCCCAGTTAGAGAGCTCCGTCATCCAAGCGTCGACCATTTCCTTGGTCACCTCCCGGTTGGACTGTGCCGCCGCGCGTTTGTTCGACAGTTCAGACAGCAGCACCCAACCGAAAGTGAGTGCTGTCGCTACGCTAAACCCTGCAACGACCTTGATGCTTCGTTCTTCTAAAATCTGCATTGTCATCTCCTGATTCCTGAGCCACGTCCCGCGGGAACTGTCCCATCATACGACGTCGTGATTCGCTGGATTCATTCGAGTCCGGGTCCGAGTTCCGGTTCTCGGCGAATGGCGATTTGACCGCGGCTGCACTGGCCCCGGCAAGAACACGGTACTCGAGAGTGTGATGCTTCAATTCCAGGGCGGAGTTCCTCAACCTGTTTAGTCCGTGTCCAATTCGGTTTCCAGGGCAGACCCTGGGGCCGGTTCAGTCTGGAGTCACGCGTCGCCAGACTAAACACTGCCCCGTCAGGGAGGATTTGGGAGCCTGTCGGCGAACGGGGAGGCCCTCGTACCGTCTACCCACACTAGACTGTTGGATGAGCTCAAACGCGGCGCCGTGGTTGGGGTAGCGGCGCTGATTCCGCCCGTGCCCGGCGCCGATGACAACGGTAGTACGCCGGCCAGTGCCAATGCGCCGACGCCCAGGACACGGGTTGTGGTCATTCCGCTTCCATTGTCCCCGATTGTTACATCGGTGGGCTATCTACTGTTTGAAAAAAGGCAGTCTCTCAGCGGGACAGCGGTGCCCACTACATGATCCCGTACTGGTCAAACGCCTCGAGGGCCGACATGCCCCCCTCGATGGCCTTGCCCACTAGCTTCTCCCCGCGCGATTTCTCGAGCGCCTTGGTGATGGCCTCTTCCTCCGCCTCCCGCGGGACGACGCATACGCCGTCGACATCACCCAGCACCAGGTCACCCGGCTTGACGCTGACACCCGCCACCTCGAGCCGGCAGCGGAAGTCGACCACCTTGGCGCGCGCGGTGAAGTCCTGCGCATAGGGGCCCCACGAGAAGGTCGGGAACTTCAACGCCAGCAACCCCGGCGTGTCGCGGCAATAGCCGTTCATCACCGCGCCGGCCGAGCCCAGCATTTTGGCGCGGGTGGCCATCAGTTCACCCCACAGCGCGTAGCGGGGCGAGCCGCCGCCGCCGAAGTAGATCTCGTTGGCCTTGAGGTCGTCGAGGGCCTGCAGCATGATGCCGAAGTTACGCTCGAGCAGCGGGTTCCCCGGCGTGGCCAACTCCGGTGCGTCCAGCCAGTCCGCTGCCAGCACCGTCATGGCGCGGCCGATTGTGCGCATCGAGGGCTCCAGCGGACGCACCTGCGGCGGCAGGAACTGATGCAGCAGGCCCATCTTGTCCATTGCATCGCCCACGACAGCGGTAAAAAGCTCACGCCGGGCAAGATCGAATAGCTCTTCGTCGGATTTCCACTCAACACTCATGTTTGTGTTGGTCTCTTAATATTAAAGTGTATTTGTTTCGCGCAAGTCTGTGCCACGGGTCACTGTCGGGTGCTTCCTGCTTTGACCGAGGGCGGCCCCGACCTGCGGACGTTTTGTTAGCAAGAGCATAGCTAAAACACAGGTCCGGCGTGTGGCTTCGGTGGAGCAGGTGCGTAGGTAAGCGACGGCCCGCCCGGCCTGTCCTACCAAGCCGCGAGACTACAGGTAGCGTTTAGGGATCTCGGCGCCGGCGACGAAGTTGAGCTTGGCCATCTTCACCATTTGGTAGACGTTGATCCGGAAACCCGGACACGTGCTGACCAGACAGTAAGCGTCAGTGGGCGTAAAGCTGTACTCGGTGATGAGCCAATCCATCAGGTTCGTTGTGGCCGTCTCGACGGCGATTTCCAGAGGTCGATAAGCGTGGAGGGCAACAATGGAGTCCGGCTTGTCGATCCGCATCCAAGGAACGCGCTTGTCTTTGATTAGGTCGAGTCGGACCCGAACCGTGGCCTTGGTCTCGGCAGCCGTGCCCGTGAACTCAGTGTCGCCCTGGCTGGCGTGGACGTCACCCAGGTAGAACATGGCGCCGTCATGGAAAATGGGTAGGTAGATTCGATTGCCTGTTGCTACGTCGCGAACGTCTAGGTTTCCACCCCACTCGCCCTGGCCGTCCATGCTGGTGGTGACTTCGCGGTCGGGTACGACTCCCAGTGTGCCAATGAAGGGCGTAATGGGCCAAGAGATGCGATCGTTGAAGTGCAGGGTGCCGTCGCGAGTGGTTCCACTTGCACCAGGGCTGTGTCGAAAAATGCGTGTCGTGTAGTCGCCCGACAACTCGGGCCAGCGCGTCGATTCTCCCAGGGGTCCGCGACGTGGGCCGATCGCAATCCAGGAATAGTCGTCGACAACGATATCCTCGACGCTGACGACCAAGGTATCTCCTGCCTGGGCCCCTTCCAGCCACACCGGTCCTCCAATCGGATTGGCTAGCGGCGGTCTACGACCAAAGCCCGGCCGGCGAGACGGAATGGCTTTGTCGTGCTCGGTTTTGAAGTAGCCCGCACTTGCGTCGTAGGTCTCGATTTCGAAGCTTTCTCCGGGCTGCACACGTAGAAGTGGATCATGTTGCCGATCAAACGTGTACTGCCTAGCTTGTTCTCGCGCAATCTTCTGCACAAGGCCTCCATGAGTCTGGAACATTATACTGACGCTGCCCGAATCAATTCACCCGGGATCATCTTCTTGTCCGCCGGACATGGACTTCCATTATGTACTCACGGAACTCCTGTTCCATGCCGGACGGGTTCTCTTCGTAGGCTTTGACTGCCCGATCGATCGCAACGGAACACGGCTAACTGGTTTTGTGTGGCGTGGATGTTGGGCAGTTGGGCGCCTTCTCGCTCCAATCCGAGTGAAGCGCTGACCTTCAATGCGCTAGGATCTAGTGACTCGCGGGCGGCGCGGCGGGAGCCATTGCGCAGCCCGCGATGACCCGTCTGTCTATGGCTACGACCCCGACGCCCGACGCCGGCGGCTTCCGATCTTGGGATCAGGGCCAACTGCCTGACGCCCCCGTCTTCGAGGCACGAAATTGGACGGGGCTCATCGGTCCCAGCCTCCTGATGGCAGGGGCGAGTATCGGCGCGGGGGAGTGGCTGTTCGGCCCGCTCGTCACGGCGCAGTACGGTGGGACCGTCCTTTGGCTGGCCACCGTTGCGATCTTCTGCCAGGTCGGCTACAACCTCGGCGTGATGCGCTATTCGCTCTATACGGGCGAATCGGTGCTGGTAGGCTTTCTTCGCACTCCTCCCGGACTGCGGTTCTGGACCGCCTTCTATCTGGTGATGGACTTCGGCAGCCTGTGGCCGTATCTTGCGGCGAATGCGGCCGTCCCCTTGGCCGCCGTCATCCTGGGCCGGCTGCCCGGCGACGAGGACGGCAGTCTCGTGCGAACGCTCAGCTACGCCATCTTCCTTACCGGATTCGTGCCGCTCATCTTCGGCGGCAAAATCTACAACTCGCTGCAACGAGTCATGGTCACGAAACTCACGTTGGTCCTCCTCTACCTTGGTTTCCTCGCTCTATTCTTTACGGGCTGGACCACAAAGTGGGAGATCCTTTCGGGATTCACGCGGTTTGGGGCGCTGCCATCCGGAGACTTCAACTGGGCTACCCTAGCGGCTTTCGCAGCCATCTCCGGGTCGGGCGGGCTGTCGAATCTGAACTTCTCGAGCCTGGTGCGTGACCGTGGCTGGGGGATGGGCGCGCAGGTAGGCGCACTGCCGAGCGCCATCGGTGGACGAACGATCCAGCTTTCGCACAACGGCAAGGTCTTCCAGATCACGGCTGAGACGCTGAAGAGCTGGCGCGAATGGATTCGCACGATTCGCCGCGATCAGTTCGTGCTGTGGGCTCCCTCCTGCATTCTCGGGATGGCGCTGCCGGCCATGGTGTCTTACGAGTTCATCCGGGGCGTGGAAAACGTACCCGGGAACGCCGTGGCGGCCATGATCGCGGACGGGATCGCCGCACGGCATGGGCAGGTTTTCTGGTTCCTGACCTTACTATGTGGGTTCATCATCCTGGCGCCGAGCCAGGTGACCAACGTGGACTCAATCTGCCGCCGCTGGACCGACGTCATCTGGATGGGCGCCCGGCAGCTTCGTCACCTGCCTGGCCATCAGGTCAAATTTGTCTATTATGGACTGCTGACCGCCTACTGTATTTGGGGGATGATCGCTCTGCGGCTGACGCCCGACCCGGTTGTGCTCGCCATCGGAAGCGGAGTGCTTTTCAACTTCGCCATGGGATTCTCTTCGCTCCATTTGTTGTTCATGACGCACAAGCTGTTGCCGAAACAGCTGCAGTTGCCCTGGTTCCTACGGATCTTGCTGGTGTTCTGCGCGCTGTTCTACATCACAATCTCTACGATCGCGTTCCGACAGCAGTGGCCCAACATTCTGGAGTGGCTGGGCTCGTAAGGAGGGGCGGACCATCGGTGTTAGAGCAATCCACAAGGATGTGTTGAATCGTGCAATACCAAACGACAACGGAACCGCTCCACTCGGCAAGTCGCAGAGAAGGCTAAAGCGCCGGCGACTGGATTTGATTCATAGGAGGGTAGCTAAGGTGAAATCTCTCAAGAACATGCTGCGCGGCGAGGCACCGCTTGTGGGCCTGACAACCCAACACGTTACGCAGCCATGGTTGGCGAGCATCTGGAAACGCAGTGGGTGCGACTTCGTCTATGTGGAATGTGAACATGCCTTCTTCAATTAAGCGCACCTCGCCGATTTTGTCTTATCCTGTCGTGCGGAAGGCCTTCCAGTCGTGGCCAAGATTCCGGAGTCCAGCCGCACTCACACAGCCAAGCGGCTGGAGTGCGGCGTCACTGGAACTCAGTTGCACTAAGGTATTTCCTACGTGATGGATGGTGGACCTTCCATGCCCCTTGGGGGTCGTCCTGCCGGCTGCCGCGGTTCGGGCCGCAGCGCGGTGCTGGCTCGCAATGGGATGGTCGCCGCAAGCCAGCCGCTGGCTGCCCAGGCTGCGCTGCGCATCTTGCAGCGAGGCGGAAATGCCATTGACGCCGCCATCGCAGCCGCTGCGTCCCTCGCGGTGGTCGAGCCTATGATGACCGGACCTGGCGGCGACATGTTCGCGCTGGCCTACATTGCCGATACGGAAGAGATTGTTGGTCTCAATGGTAGTGGCTTCTCACCTCGAGCTGTGAATGTTGATTTCTTCAGGAGGCGGGGTCTTGAATCCATTCCCACACGGGGCGCCTTTTCCGTCACGATCCCCGGCGCTGTCGACGGCTGGGCGACGTTGCTGGACAAGTACGGCACGATGACGTTTTCGCAGGTTTTGGAGCCGGCGATTCATTACGCCGAGAAAGGCTTCCCGGTCTCGGAGGTCACTGCGCGCGAATGGGCTCTCTATGGAGAGTCGTACGAGAAAGACTCGGAATTCGTTCGCGCTTACTACCTCGATGGCAAGCCGCCGGCTCACGGCGATGTATTTGTCAACCAGCCGCTGGCCGAAACCTTTCGAAAGATTGCTGAAGGCGGCCGCGATGCCTTCTACAAAGGAGACCTCGCCCGAAACATCGTGGACTGCCTCAACGGCCGCGACTGGCCCGTCAGCATGGACGACCTGGCCTACCAGCACTCCAACTGGGTCGAGCCTATTAGTACAACCTATAGGGGACGCGACGTCTACGAACTGCCCCCCAACGGCCAGGGGATCGCCGCACTGGAGATGCTGAACATTCTGGAGGGCTTCGACCTGGCCAACCTCAGTCACAACTCGGCGCCGTACCTCCACTTATTGATTGAGGCCAAGAAGCTGGCTTTCGCGGATCTGGATGCCTGGCTGGCCGATCCTCAGCACGTCAAGATCCCTGTTGCGAGCATCGTTTCAAAGGACTACGCGGAGAGACAACGAGGGCGCATTGACCTCCAAAGAGCGGCTACGGATGTGACGACCGGCATCAATGAACCAGTGCAGTGGTTGCAGGACGGAGGTGACACGACGTACCTGACGGTGGTAGACAACGAACGCAACGTCGTGTCCTTCATCAATAGCCTCTTCACCGGGTCTGGGATCGTCGTCCCCGGGACGGGCATCCTGTTGCAGAATCGTGGAGCTCTGTTCTCTGTCGATCCCGACCATCCCAACCGCATCGAAGGCCGCAAGCGGCCTTTCCACACGATCATTCCGGCCATGGTCTTTAAGGACGGCAAGCCGTGGCTCTCCTTCGGTGTCGTGGGGGGACCCGTCCAACCGCAGGGCCAGGTTCAGGTGTTATTGAATATGATCGACTTCGGAATGAACGTTCAGGACGCTGGAGAAGCACCGCGCTTCCGCCACGACGGTGTGGCTGAGGTGGGTCTCGAATCAGGAGTTGAGGCCGCCGTCGCGTCGGAGTTACAGGCCATGGGACATTCCATCGTTCAGAACCCGGGAAGTTTCGGAGGCTATCAGGGAATTCAAATTGATTGGGAAGAAGGGATTCTGCTTGGCGGCAGCGACCCGCGCAAAGACGGCTTGGTAGCGGCTTGGTAGTCGACTCCGAGCGGAATGTCGCTTCGTTTGGCGGCGACCCGGCAAACGTAATGATATTCGGTCGGTCCGCAGGGTCCTTCAGTGTGAACTACCTGGGCGCACCACTTCTCGCCAGGGACCTTTCCATCGAGCAATCGGGTAGAGCGGTGCGCGGTTTCGGCTGATGCGACGCCTCAGAGCCTCCTAGCCCAAGAATGCATCCGCTGAACACATCGGTCTCAGATTGACAGAAGTCCTAGGCTCTCGAGCGTTGAAGACGCGATCGGGCTGAGGGCAAATCCGCCGGATAAGCTCGTCTCGGCGGCGCTTCAAACGGGTGAGTTCAGACCTAGGTCCAACTTGGACGGCTGGGCTTTCCCAACAGCGCTTTGCGAGATCTACCAACGTGGGGATCACAACGGCACCCCCCCTTTAGAGGGTGATTGCGGAGAGGACAGCGCTGAGCCAGTTGCTAAAACTCATACGAAGAGTTCCGCGACCGCGAGAAGGACTAAGGAGCCCGAAACGAACTACATAGGCGCTCTTTCGCCGCTGGATCCACACTGGTCGTTAGCCTTCATCGGGAGTGCCGAGGTGAAGGAAGGCGGAGAGGCAGAAAAATATTGCTGCCGAGGCACTTTCGATAAGGAGATTAGAAGGAAGCCGGGGGGGGCGGACACTACGCCTATGGGATTTGAATACGTTTTTGGTACTTTCTGTTAGTACTTTTACTGAAGTTCACATCGAAACGGATACTTCAGACCGTCCGTATGTGCCACGATCCTACTCTGAAAAGGTCTGCGAGTCAAGACTGTTGGCCACCGTGAGCAGCGCCAAAGGACTCTTCACTCCACCCACTTCCAACCCCGTAGCTCGTAATACTTCCTTCGCGGCGTTGCCTTAATAGGATGGATGCCGTGCTTCCGGCACCACGTCAGATGTACGGCCGCTCCCAGTGCCAGGAAGGCTGCGGGGCACAGAAGCGACCAATGTCCAAGCAACGGGAACAATCCCAGCGTGAGACCCACGATGATGACCCACTTGAGGATCTTTCGCCAAGCGGGCGTCTCGAGCTCGAACACGGCGAAGATACTCATGCCAAGTGTCTGGATCAGCAACAACAACAGTAGTTCCACTTCGATTCCAGTTGGCATCCCGCCACCTTTCTCCACTTCAGAGCTGACAGCTCGTTGCTGTCAGTGTAACGTCAGCCCGCGGGGAGACTGCGCTCCCGTGCGGCAATGCCTTCTGGCCCTTCAGTATCAAGAGCAGGGGGCCGAATGCCGGGCTCCGACCCTGTCGCCGGCGCGCGAAAAGTCGGGAAAACCCTTCGCCGTCAGGGCGGATCTAGCTTGCCTGCGGATGGGCCCAGCACTCCGATTGTCGGATGAAGGGTGAATCCCGTCGGTAAGTGCAACTTTTACTGTACTTCCGACTGGCACCCCCATTATCGGAAGCAAGGAGCGTGGTATCGCCTATCCTGACAGAGGTGCAACCCTTGCCCGGCCGCAAAGTCAGGATCAAGAAGAACCGAACCGGCGCGGGCTCACTGAGCTGTGAGCGAGCGGACGGTTCGATCACTTGGCAGCGTCAGAGCGATCGGACAGCTGCCTTCTTTGCACATCACGACCTAACGCATTACGCGGTCGAAACAAGCCTTGGGTGTACCGAGGCTTTTTTAGGCCTGGTAGCGTCCGGATGGGAAATTGGAGACTTCGGTTCCCCCTGGCCGAAAGGCCCACTGCCGAAGGAGGCCGAACGCGTGGAATTAATCGTTGGCTTCCTCGATGTAGAGCGAGCCTCAGGTGAAGAGTGGTCCGCCGAGGAGTTCAACCGCAACGCCGCGATGCACAGCGAAGCTCGTGGGTCGGACACTCGGGCCGCCGTCACCGATGAAGGCCTCAGGAGTATTCGGAACACTAGGCGAGATCTCTTCGGGCGTTGGGCGGCGGTCGAGCCAGGTGGCGTTCTGGAGCTGAGATTCGATTAGCTTATAGAGCACCTGCTGCGGCTTCCCAAGCGTGCATCACCGACGGCTATCGAGAAATCCCGGGGCTTCACTAGCGAGCGTGATCTCGAACCCACACTTCCGATAAGTCCGATTCGCGGAAGTAACCGCCGGTGGGTCGGGAACGGCCCGAGCGACTAAATCTAAATCCGCCCTTGTCGGCTAGTGCTAATCCACCCGCAACCCCGCTCAAGCTCCTCGGTGACTATCTCCTCCCCTCACACCCCCACTACCAAAGCTTCATGCACCTCTTGCACCTCAAGTTGAACGGTCCGCCCCTTGCGCCGGACCTTCGAGGTTTCATTCAGAGCCCTCACGTCCTTGATCCGTGCATCAAACGTCACGCTTGCCCGGTAGATCCTTGCTTCCTGGACTGGGCCATGAGCATGTGGCGAGCGGCCTCGGGTATACACTCCCCCGGCGACTCCCGAGAGAAAGTGGATAATCCAACGTTTCCCGGCCTCGTCCTTGTTGACAACGATCTCGACAGTCGAGGGCGCATCCACCACCACCGGCGGCGTCGGATTCAAGTGCCGAACAATATTACGAATCAAGAAGCGCTGCTCGGGCATGCGATACTCCGCGCCCCAACTCGCGTCGAGCGACGCGGGGATGTAGACCACCTGACCCTTCCCCACTCGATTCACTAGAACGGCGGGCCCGATCGGCTCCTGGGCCGACATCGCGCGGTGCGGGTCTTCTCCTTCCCAGCTCCGCTTTGGCGTGCGATAGGGCGACCATAATTCACCGATCGCTTGCGCGCCGTTGGGCTCGAACTCCGCCCATACACCCCACGACAGCATGTACCATTCCGGGGGAATGTCCTTGAGCAACGCCCGGGGCGTTTCGCCATCCGGAGCAGCAAATCGAAAGTAGTGATCTTGCGTATCCATCAACCGGACAAATTTCGCGCCGATCAAATGCGCGATCACCGATTCTTTCCGTGGCCGGCCCATCCCGTCATAGAGGCCGGTGAGGCCGGTGGCGAGCAAATTCCCGCCGCCTTCGACGTATTCGCCGAGCAGGTCGGCTTGCTTCTCAGTGATACAGGCGGCATTGGGTAAGTAGGCGACGGGGAACTCGCGCAGCTTGTCGAGTGACAGGTTACCGTCGAACAGGATGCCGCAAGGAATGTGGCTCTCGACCATGGCACTATGAGCTCCGAGGAACGCCTGATAGTACTTTTCTGTCGGCATGCGCTCGATGCGCTTCAAGTTGGCCGGCGTCTCATCCTCCCGGCCGTACCAGTCGCGCGTGCGTTCTGAAAAATAGAGGCCGACCTCTTGCACCGGGGTGTGACCGAAGTACTCGCTCTTGGCGCGCGCCTCGCCGAAAGCGTCGCCTATGCGTCGGTAGGCTTCGTGGTCGAGTCTGCCGTCGTAGTCGGCCTTGTCGACGATGGTGCAGAAGGCACCGTGCGCCAAGTACGTCATGACCTCGGCCTTGATGTCGATTGCCGGCCGCACCGTGTAGTCGTGATACTCGCGAATTCCCCGCCAGGTCACTCCTTGCGCCAGCCCATCCGGGTGGCTCGCCACCATGAAGAGCGTAATCAGGCTCGGCATCGTATAGCCGAAGGCCCACGGCAGCCCCTCAGCCGTAACGAAATCGCTCATGGCCGAGTGCGGGATCGGCAACTCACCCACCTGCCAGTCAAAAGGCGGGTAGCCGTGGTAGTTAAAGTCCACGGAGATTCGCGGATTCTTCGATTGGACATAGGAGCGCAGCTCGTTGGAAAACCGCGAGTTCGACGCATAGCGGAACTGAAGAAACTTCTCCCAAGCGTCGTCCCAGGTTCGCTTGCGAGGCATATCGATGCCGTGCTGTTTGCGGAAGAGATCTTGGCAGGTCGGGCACCAGCATCCGAAGGGCTCGCTGAAGCCGTAGTCGAGCATGTCGAAATGGAAGCCCACGATGTCGTACTCCATCAGCTCGTCGGCGACCCGCTTGGAATGCTCGAGATACCCGCGGTTGTAGCAGAGCCGGTTGTTGATGTCCTTGCCTTGGGCGTCCTGCATGCGATATTCAGGAAACTTCCGCCAAGCCGCCGAGTCGTATCGGATCTGCTGGTAGACGATGATCGGCATCTCATGCTTAGCGGCTTCGTCGAAGCATTCGCGAAGCAAGTCGCGGCCTTTGAGATTCGGGCACGGCCGGGCAATGCGGCTGGCGTAGAAGGCAAACTCGAAGTCCTTCATGAACAGCACGACGTACTCGGCTTTGGCCGCGACACATTGCTCGATCCATTCCTTGCCCGTGGCCTTGGACATGAAAACGTCGTCACCGTCGTTGTCGCCGGTGGGACCGATCTCCATGCCAACCTTGAGCTTGCGATACCACGGGACGTACCCTTCCGTCCCCTCCGCGGGTGCGCCGGGGGATGCGAGCGCGGCCAATCCCGGGCTCAACGAAGCGAGGCCGATGGCCCGTCCGAAGTCTCTGCGATTCATGGCTGACTCCTCTTGATCTAACCGATTCACACCCGCTCGCGGAAAGCGAACATATATCACACTAACGTGCTCGGTATTGGCTTTGCGCGGCGCCGACATTGCCCTTACACCTTATTGCGCAACCCTTGGACAACGTTGGGAGCGTAAGCGAGGCAAGGCCCGGGAGCGACCGTCGATCAAACGGTGGAATTGCCCGCGCAGCCGGGCCTCGTCTACACTAGAGCGGCCGAGTCCTCACCACGGTGTCTCTGGTTCTCCGAGACACTCTATAGTTAGCTCCCGACCGAAAGGTACCTCGGAATGCAAGAAGCGTTCAATCCCATTCGCCACGGCATGTTCATCATGCCCTTTCATGATCCCGCGAAGCCTCTGGCGCAGTGCTACGACGAGGATCTCGAGCTGGTCGTGCGGGCTGAGGAACTCGGGTTCAGCGAATTTTGGATCGGCGAGCATCACACGATGGACTATGAATCCATCGTGATGCCCGAGATCTTCATCGGCCGAGCATTGGGCGAGACCACCAAAATCCGCCTGGGGCCGGCTCCCGTCTGCCTAAACATGCATCACCCGTTTCATGTGGCAAGCCGATTGGCCTTCCTGGATCACTTGTCAAAAGGTCGCCTCAACATCTGTTTCGGTCCCGGCAGCGTAGCAGGTGACATGGAGCCCTATGGCGTGGATCCCAAGAATGCGCCCCGGATGGTCGCCGAAGCCATCGACATCATCTTGGGCCTTTGGGGGGCTGATCCTCCCTATGAGTACGACGGCGAGTTCTGGAAGATCCGGATCAAAGAGAAGTTCGATGAAGTCACCAAGGTCGGCTACATCAAGAAGCCGTACCAGAAACCGCATCCGCCGATCGCCATGCCGGGAATGAGTCGAAACTCGAAGACGATGCAGGCCTGCGGACGGCTCGGCTTCGCACCTTTCGTGTCCGGTTTGGTCACATCGAACGTGGTAGCGGACCTATGGAAGAACTACGAACTGGGTTGCGAAGAGGCGGGCCGGACGCCTCAACGGAAGGACTTCCGTGTAGCCCGGTCAATCTTCCTAGCCGATACCACCGAGGAAGCGCAGAGGAAAGCTCGGACCAACTCGATGGCTCAGGTCCACGAATACGTTGGACTCATCTTCGATCGAGGCCCGGGACGCCTCATCTACAAGCGCGATCCCGAGATGAGCGATGCCGATTGCAACCTCGACTACCTCATGACCGAGCAGATCATCGCCGGCGATGTCGACGAAGTATTGCGGCGATTGTTGCTGATGTTCGAGGAAACCGGTCCCATCGGAACCCTCATCCTGATGGGCTACGATCTCGACGACAAGGAAAGCTGGTTCCACAGCATGGAGCTCTTCTCTAACGAACTGATGCCCGCGCTGAACAAAGCGGTTGGAACGGCCGCCCTGGCCGGCTAGAGCCTCGCTGAAACGGCCTTCAATACGGCCGCGCCGGCCCGGTTCGATGTCCCTGATCCACCTACTGAGAATCGCCGCCAGTGCGGTCAACGCGGACGGGCGCTCAACAAAACGCGCTGCTAGAATGCAGATGGAGGAATGGCCGAGTGGTTGAAGGCGGCGGTCTTGAAAACCGTTAGCGGGGCAACTCGCTCGGGGGTTCGAATCCCTCTTCCTCCGCCATTTCAATAACTTAGGGGCATCTCCCTTCGCGTGGAATCCAGCTAGGACGCATTTTGCTAATCCCTTGCTAATCTACGAAACCGGTAGGTGCTGCGATTCCATCGCTTTTCGCAACGCCCGGTCAAAGTTTTTCGTGGCCTCCTCCTGCATGCCTGGTAGTACGTGAGCGTAGGTGGTCAGCGTGATGTTGGGCGTGCTGTGTCCCAGTCGTTCGCTGACGACCTTGATGGGGGCGCCCTGCTTGAGCATTTGGCTGGCGTGGCTGTGCCGCAAATCGTGAAAGCGGATTTCGAGATTCAGTTTTCGGGCCAGCTTGGAAAAATCAGTGCTGAATGTGTCGGGCTTCCAGATGAGCCCATCAGGGCGGCAACAGACGAGGTTCTCTTTGTTGAATCCCGGCCCCATCATCTTTGCTGTTCGTTCCTGCTCTGCTTTGTGTTCGCGGAGAACATCGACAAGGAACGCGGGTAACGTGACCGGTCTTCCCTTCTTGCCTTTCGGCAACTTGAATCGAAGCCCTTCGTTCGTCTGCTCTAGGCTTCTTCGAATCATCGCAACCGCTGTTGCGAAACTGAAGTCTTCCCACCGGCACGCGAGAAGTTCGCCCCGACGCACGCCGGTACAGGCCGCGAACAGACAAGGCATGTAGAAGCGTGTCCCTCGCGTCCCTTCCAAGAGCCACACGATTTGTGCTTCGTCAAGCGCGCGCATTTCGTGCTTCTCCGGCGTCGGGGGCTCTACCGCTTCGCAAACGTTCCTGGGTGCCATCTGCCACTTGACCGCTTGCCTTAGAGCCTTGTGGAGTACTCGGTGGCAGTGGATAACGGTTTGGGCGGACAGTCCGCCATTCCCATCGAGACGGCCGTTTCGCAGCAATTCGTTGTACGCCGCTTCCACGTGCAGCGGTCGCAGTTGTTCCAAGGATATCGAGCCGATGCGCGGAATGAGATTATTGGAAACGATCTCGGTGTAACGCTCGAAGGTCTTCGGGCTCACTTTTCGGGCGGCCGAATCCTTGAGCCACAGCCGAAGGTAGTCGCCCACGGTCAACTTCGACGGCTCGCAGTACTGACCCGTGTTCAACTCGTGAACCAAACGGGTCTTCTCGCGTTCGGCGTTACGCTTGGTGCCAGTGATCGTATACCACTTCTGTCGCTTCTTTCCGGTCTTCGGGTCCCTGCCCAAGTAGATGATGATGCTCCACGAGTTCTTGGAGCGTTTCTTAATCGTGCCGGTCATTTTCGTTCTCCTTCTGTTGTCGAAATCGACGCTGCCGAAGTCGGTTTGCACAAGCTTTGTGCATGGTCTTGGAGTCGCGTTCGTAGAGCATCCATTTCCCGCAACCAGGAGCGGAGCATCTCCGAATTCGCGCTTCCCCAGTGAACGCACGGAAGAACTGATACCAGAGGCATCCCAGGAGGTTGCGAGGAACTGTGGCGGGTTGCCACTCGTTGCCTCGGTAGACGAACTGCGGAGAGGTTCTTCCGCGCACTCCCTTGTTTATTTGATTCGCGACGAAAGCTCTGGCGGGCCTGACCAGTTCCCCAACACGCCAACCCTTGAGCAATTCGCTCGTTCGGGGGTCGTCCGATGACCCGATGGGTGTGACCCCCCTTTCATCTGGGTGCAAAATCTTGACCCTGGTCACGTGGCCAATTTGCTCCCATACGATTCGTTCACGCAGTTTCGCGCGGTCCGGTTGTCCACCCGGTTTGGCGGCACCAGTCAGCTCCCACACGGAAACCGCCATTCTCATCAACTGGATGTTGTTTGCCCACGTCCACCAGCTGTCTCCGAAGTCCGACATGATCTCGGGCAGGTTAGAACGGGCCATCCTGTCAACCGGTTTGATGATTCTGGAACGAAAGAACTCCTCCATGGTCCCGAGTTCACCGTACAAACCAGCAAATCTTTGGATGGCGGCCTTCGCTTGGTTCAACCGCTCTACATGGGCACTGCTACCCCTGATGTCGAGATCAGCGAATTCAAGGAAAAGATCCGGGTGATCCTCTAACGGCTGATAGCGCTTGGTCCACTTCCCCGGTCTGACCACAAGGGCGGTGTCAAGTGCGCGGGCTGGCCGCCCTCCGCCCGGCTTAACACGATAGAGCCTCTGCCACTCATATCCGTTGCTCGGAACCAACCATCGAAAGTAGTCGATCGACAACTCGTCAGGTCGGTCAGGGATTTTCGCAAGTTCTTTCGGCATGTAACGCTCACCGTAACGGCTATCAAGACCGAACGGGTCATAACGCTTTGCAAGATTTATTAGACGTTACATAATGAGTGTAGCCCAACCGGGCTGGAAGAGCAACATATGAATTCAGACAAGTTATCTCGCGACGAAAACGCACCAGAACCGCTCGCTCTGCCGATCTGGCCGGACACATGCCACCTACTCGGCATCTCCCGATACGCCGGATATGAGGCGGCCCGACGTGGCGAAATACCGACCATCCGTATCGGCCGTCGTCTACTCGTCCCGCGCGTGGCATTGTATCGACTCTTGGAATCGGCCGGAGGGAACAGTACGGATAGCCCCGTACGAAATCCTTGACCGCACTGGCATCAGCAAACTGTCCACTATGCGTATCGGACTAGCGATTCGCTTACGGATGCACTGGGAAGAGTGGGTCCGACAAAAGCAGGAAGAGGCCGAGCGGTAGGATCATGCCCAACCCTCTTGAGGTGTGCTGTGGGATGGCTCAAAGTCCCGAATGATCTCGTGGATGTCTGGCTGCCGCACCTGACCGGCGCGGAGCTGAAGGTCTGGCTTTTCGGCACCCGTCAGACCAAGGGCTTCCAAAAGGACCGCGCCACGATGTCCTCCGATCAGATCTGCTCAGGCATTAGGAAGAAGAACGGCGAACGGCTCAACTCCGGCACAGGTCTCAGCCGACGAGCTGTTTTTCAGGCCCTCCAAGGTCTGGAGGGCAAGGGCCTGGCAACCCGCATTCAGCGTCCTGGCACAACGACCGTCTACGAATTCCTTGTCCCAGAACCAGTGCAAAAAGGTGAACGGGTACCCGTGCAAAAAAGTGCACGGGTTGAGCCGCAAGAACCCGTGCACAATGGTGCACTGGGGAGTGCAAAAACTGCACCTACACCCGTGCACTCTGGTGCACCCACAAAAGACATCGTCGGTCGAAATACCTCAAAAGACAATCCGAAAGCAAATACCGCTGAAGTCCATTCACGACCGACGAACGGATCATCCTATCGACCTACCTTGGAAGACGCCGGGTTGTTTCAGCAGTTTATGTTCCGCTCGACCGGGAAGAGCGAGAAACGCGAGACGGCATTGTCGTGGCTCAGGCAAGCGGCAAGGGCAGACAGCTATGCGAGCATCGAGTGCTTCCTGGAGGGCCGGATCAAGCAGTACGGCCGCCCGAGGAACAACGCGTGGTTCCACACCTGCATTGAGAACGAATTTGATCTGTCGCCCGAAGGAAAGAACGACCTCGTAAAGGAAATGCAGGGCCGCTTCCTCGCGGCGATCGAGCGGCTAGGCCGGGACGGGCCAACTGAATGTCAGAGAGTGATCGAGGAAGCCTCGAACGCGGGCATACCCGCTGCCGTCGTCATGGCGGTGAGAACGGCGGAGCGAAACTAGACCATAGAGCGGCGAATCGAAGCTGCTTTTGGGCGGAGTAAAAGTAGACCGTCCGAGTGGTCCAGCGAACATTCCTGTGGTGTTTGTGGGACACGAGAGGGATGTATCGCGTGGAGCTATACGCTCAAGTACGGCGCAGTGTCTTTGTCGAAGGGCTCAGTGAGCGCGAGGCCGCCAAACGGTTTGGCCTGGCGCGAGGGACGGTGCGCAAGATGTTGCGCTACGCCACTCCGCCGGGCTATCGGCGGCGCCAACCAGCGCAGAGGCCGAAGCTGGATCCCTTCACCGGAATCGTCGATCAGATCCTCATCGACGATCAGGAACGTCCGAAGAAACAACGCCACACCGCAAAACGCATCTTCGACCGCTTGCGCGACGAGTACGATTTCACCGGCGGTTACACGATCGTCAAGGACTATGTTCGCGACAAGAAGCTCGGCGGGCAAGAGATGTTCGTGCCGCTGGTGCATCCGCCGGGCGATGCCCAGGCCGACTTCGGTGAAGCTCTGGTGGTCATTGACGGCGTACAGCGCAAGGCGCACTACTTGGTGGTCGATCTGCCGCATAGCGATGACGCTTTCGTAAAAGCTTTCCCGGCCGAGACGACGGAAGCGTTTTGCGAGGGGCACAACGCAGCGTTTCGGTACTTCGGCGGCGTGCCACGCAGCATCCTCTACGACAACACGACCTTGGCGGTGGCGAGGATTCTGGGCGACGGCAGGCGCAAGCGGACCAGGGTGTTCAGTGAACTGCAGTCGCACTATTTATTCTCCGATCGTTTCGGGCGTCCGGGCAAAGGCAACGACAAGGGAAAGGTGGAAGGACTGGTCGGTTATGCCCGGCGGAACTTCATGGTGCCGGCGCCAAGGTTTCCAAGCTGGGAAGCGTTCAACGAGCAGCTCGAAGCGCAGTGCCTCAACAATCGTAAGCGGCGCTTGCGGCGGCACACCGAAACGATTGAGGAACGTTTCAAGCGTGACCGCCAAGCGTTGTTGCCCTTGCCGCCCACGCCCTATGACGCCTGCGACAAACGCACCACGCGGGTGACGTCGCTGTCATTGGTGCGCTATCGCGCCAACGACTACTCGGTGCCCACACGCTACGGACATCGCCAGGTGTTGCTGAAAGGCTACGTCGATGAAATCGTGATCTGTTGTGGCAGCGAAGAGATCGCGCGCCACCGGCGCAGTTACGAACGCGAAGAGTTGATCTTCGATCCGCTGCATTACCTAGCACTGCTGGAACGCAAGACCAACGCGCTCGATCAAGCGGCCCCGTTGGCGGGCTGGGAGCTGCCCGAACAGTTCACGTGCTTGAGACGTTTGCTCGAGGCACGGTTGGGAAAGCCAGGCAAGCGCGAGTACGTGCAGGTATTGCGATTACTGGAGGACTTCCGATTCGAGCACGTTGCCGCGGCGGTGCGCCAAGCCTGCGAGTTGGGAGCGATTGGCTTGGATGCAGTCAGGCACTTAGTGCTGTGCCGCATCGAGCAACGGCCGCCGCGCTTGGACTTGACGAAGTATCCGCACCTGCCGGCAGCCCAGGTGGAGCAAACCTCCGCTGCGGACTATTTGGCACTGCCGGCACAAGGAGGGGGGTAATGGCGAGGTCGAAACTTCTGCTCGAAGCGCATTTGAAAGCGTTGCGGCTGCCAACCTTCCTGCGCGAGTACGACAAACTGGCGCGGCAATGCGCCGCCGAGAGCTTGGATTCGAGGAGCTTCCTGCAACAACTCTGCGAGCTGGAACTGCTCGACCGTGAACAGCGGGCCACCGAGCGCCGCATCAAGGCCGCGAAGTTTCCCGTGACCAAGAGTCTGGACACTTTCGACTTCCCGTCCTTGCCGGCGTTGAACAAGAAGCTGGTGCTGGAACTGGCGCGCTGTGAGTTTATCGACCGCCGCGAAAACGTGCCGGCACTGGGTAATTCCGGCACGGGAAAAACGCACATCGGCTTGGCGTTGGGACTGGCGGCTTGTCAGCGCGGCTATCGAACACGCTTCACAACAGCGGCGGCACTGCTCAATGAGCTGCTCGAAGCCCGAGATGAACGGCGCTTGCTGCGATGTCAAAAGCAGTTGGCCAAGCAGGATCTGCTGATCGTCGATGAACTGGGCTACGTGCCGCTATCGAAGACCGGAGCGGAGTTATTGTTCGAAGTGTTTTCCCAGCGCTACGAACAGGGCTCGACGCTGGTCACCTCGAATCTGCCGTTTAACGAATGGACGGAGGTCTTCGGCTCCGAGCGGCTGACCGGCGCCCTGCTCGATCGCCTCACGCACCACGTTCATATTCTAGAGATGAACGGCGAAAGCTTCCGTCTGATCCAGAGCAAGAAGAAGCGGGCTCACTCTTTGGGCTGACCCACCGGCCACTCGCCCGGTTTTCGTGGGACGGCCTCCACTACGCCTGGGCCGCCCTAAAGGGCGACCGCAGGCTCCGTTCCAGCCGTCCCACGAAAACCGCTACCCCTTCACCAACTGGTCTACTTTTGCTCCGCCGAAGTGGTCCAAATTTACTCCGTCCTTGACAGATTCCGATCCCGTTCCACCGCGACTTCGAGGAGGTCAACCTTCGCTTTTACGTGCGCCACAAGGCCGGGGAGGAGTGGCGGCGGGGGGTCGTGTTCATCAAGGAGATCGTTCCTCGCCGGGCGATCGCCTGGGTGGCCCGAACGCTCTATAACGAGAACTACGTTTCGTTGCCGATGCGCCACCACGTCGCGGGAGACGAGTTCCGCTACTCCTGGCATTTCAACGGCAAGTCGAATCACTTCGGGGTTCTGCGCAGCGGCGAGCCCTTGCTTGCCGAGCCAGGTTCCGAAGAGGAGTTCATCACCGAGCACTACTGGGGCTACACTGCGCAAGCAGACGGAAGCTCCCTCGAATACCGCGTCGAACACGTGCCTTGGCGGGTCTGGCAAACCACAGACACCAACGTAGACGTCTGGGCCGCCGATCTGTACGGGCCGGAGTTCGTTGAGCCGCTCGCGCGTCGGCCCAGCTCGGCATTTCTGGCCGAAGGGTCACCGGTGACCGTCTACCGGGGACGACGCTTGCGGTAGGCTGATCTGCTTCTAGCGGCGGGTCGCGAAGGCCCTGCCCCGGCGTTTGCGACGAAGCCCGCGTCCCCACGCAGCTTGGCCCAGCGTCGGAATCGCCGGCAGAACCGCACATTGCCTTGTGTTCCGCTAGCGATTCCCGCTCTGCGAAGCGTGTGTACAGAGTGTTCAAGAACCTCGGTCTTGGGATCGACCCGCAGTCGGCAAGCAGTAGGCCAGAGCGAGCAATTCCGCCCCATACCGAATCGGTACACTAAAAGCGATGCCCACGGTGCAAACCACCGGAGAACCTGCCCGCTCCGTCGTCGTCTACGACGGAGAGTGTTCGTTCTGCCTGAAGCAGGTCGAGAGGATGAAGCGGCGAGACACGGCTGGCGTTTTCGAATACGTGCCGCGCCAGTCCGAGGGACTTAAGCAGCGGTTTCCCAAGCTGGCCGAGGGCGATTTCAACTCGGGCATGCGGCTGGTCAACCCCGACGGTTCAATCGACGTGGGTGCTGACGCGGTGCACCAGATCGCGCGCCGCCTGAGCGGTTGGAAACTCGTGGCTTGGCTGTATCGTGTCCCGGTCCTGAAATGGATCTCTCGCTCCGGCTATGGCTGGGTCGCGAAGCATCGCTACAAGCTTGCTAAGAGGTGTGAAAGCGGTGTGTGCGAAGCCCCCTGATCGGACCCGCCTGGAATAGACCCTGCCCAGTCTTCAGGTGCGCGTGCGACAGTCCGCACGCACACGAAGGATCGCCCTTGCCAGCGTTTCTTCTACTGCAGAGCCCGCAATCTTGGCGTCCTCGCGATAGTGAGGCGGCCGGAGCAGGCGGCGTACGCGGGTTGCCGAGGGTCGGCGCGGGAGGGGTGTTGCCAAAAAGCCCTCTGCGGTCGCGGAGCGGCACGATCGGGCAGATTCGAAGGCCAGAGCGGCAGCGAAGCGGTACCGAACGTGGCTGAAAATTCCGCATAACAGGAGGTAGCGATGGCACAGTACCCTAGTGGAGAATTTGGGGATTTTAGAATTCCGCTAGGGCTGGGTAAAAAGATCGCGGCTATCGGGGTCGTGATTGCCTGCCTCATTGTGGTAGCGGAAAGCACCGGGATAGTCGGCGCAGGACAACGAGGCGTCTTGCTGCGTTTTGGAGCCGTGACCGGGGAGATCAAAGATGAAGGTCTCTATTTCAAGATTCCTTTCGCTGAGGAGGTAGCTCTGATGTCAACCCAGCTTCAGAAATACACCGCTCCTGCCGGCTCTTCCAGCAAGGACTTGCAACTGGTTACCACGGAAGTCACCTTGAACTACCAGTTGGAAGCCGGCGGCGTGGGGGAAATTTATCGCAATATGCGGCAGAATTATGAAAGCAGGGTCATTCAGCCGTACATCCAGGAAGCGGTCAAATCTACCACGGCCAATTACGACGCCGAGGCGTTGATCACATAAAGGCCACAGGTGAAAGAGGAACTTCAAAATTTGATGGCGGAAAGGTTAGCTCCTCTTGGTATCGACGTTGTACAACTCTCCATCACGGACTTTCAGTTCTCGGCAACCTTCCAGGAGTCCATCGAGGCGAAGGTGAAAGCGGTCCAACAGGCTCTGGAGGCAGAGAACGCCTTGAGACGGGTGGAGTTTGAAGCGCAACAGGCAATCACCAGAGCCGAAGCTGAAGCCAAGGGACTGGAGCTCCAAAAAGCACAGATAACGGCGCAGTTACTGGAATTGCGGCGAATCGAGGTGCAGGGACGCGCTATAGAGAAATGGAATGGGGTGATGCCCACAGTGGTCACCGGCGGGGGACCAGTGCCAATATTGGACGTGTTTGGCGGACGGCAGTAAAGCAACGGTTGCTCATCCGGTCCGACACGGACGTGCAGTTGCAGAAATGTAAGGCTCTTCCGGGTTTTTAGTGGCTGACGGCGGTGAGTGATGGGGCTCTCGCCCCTGTGAGGCCCGGAACCTGCTAGAACGGACGCTGAGGAGCGGGTCCCGCCGCAGAGCCTGGGACCGGAGGTCCCATCTCTTTTGCAAGAGTCGGCCTGGAAGGAAGAGCACGATGAAGACCCCTGGTTGGGAGCGCCGGAAGAAGCGTCTCCGCCAGAGGACAGCGTAGACCTGTACCTCAAGGAAATGGGTGCGGTGCCCCTGCTGAATCGGGCAGGCGAGGTGCGGCTGGCAAGACGCATGGAGGGCGGCAATCGACGAGTAAAAAAGACGCTCTCGCGGACTCCTTGGTTTTGGAAAAAGTTACTTCGACTCGACGAAGAGCTGAGCGAGAACCAACGGGGTCTCCGTTCCCTTCTCGATCTCGAAACCGGGGACGATGCTCTGTCGGCGAGGAAACGCGCGCAGGCAGGGCTCCACAAGAAGCTTATTCTGGTCGCCGGATTGGTTCGAGAGTTCGAGACACTGGCCGCTCGGAAGCACCGCAGTGCGCGTGCCGGCGTCGCCGTTCGCCGCAGAGGCATCTGCCGCCGGGCAAGGTGCAAAGTCGCGATATCGCGCGCCATTCGGGACATTCCCTTCCACCTGGATGCCTGGAGGGGATTTGCGGTCGAGTTCCTAGACACCGCACAGGACCTCCTCGGCGCTGAGAAGCAACGGGCGCGGTGCCCACAGGGTAGAGACAGGGGTGTCGGCGACAGGAAACTTGGCAAGATCAGCCGGTGCGGAGCTGAGATCGGCATGACGGTGGCGGAGATCCAGTGCACCCAGCAGCAGATCCGGGCGGGCCAGGCCCAGGTCGAACAGGCCAAGACGGCCCTGGTCGAGGCGAACCTACGTCTGGTCATCTCGGTCGCCAAGAAATACGTGAATCGAGGCTTGCATTTGCTGGATCTAGTCCAAGAAGGCAATATCGGGCTGATGCGCGCCGCCGAGAAGTTTGATTACCACCGAGGCTTCAAGTTTTCGACGTACGCCTACTGGTGGATCCGCCAGGCTGTGACCCGCGCCCTGGCGGATCAGTCCCGACCGGTGCGTCTTCCCGTCCATATAAACCAGCATCTCAACAAGTTCGTGCGGGCTGTACGGCAGCTCGAGAAGGAGCTGGGCCATGCGCCAACCAATCAAGAAATCGCGCAGCGAATGGAGGTGACAGTCAAGAGCGTGGAAACGCTGCGACGGGTTTCCCGGGGGCCCCTCTCGCTGGAAACTCCGGTGGGTCGGGATGGCCAGGAAGCCCTCGGCGACTTGCTCGAAGATTGCCGCCTGTCCTCCCCGATCGAGCAGGTCGTGGCTTCCGACTTGGGGGCTAAAACCGCCCAGGTGCTGGCAAGGCTTTCGCCCAAGGAGGAGAAAGTGATCCGCATGCGGTTTGGGATCGGTTGTGACGACGAGCACACGCTGGAAGAAATTGGCCGCGAATTCGGGCTGACCCGGGAACGCGTTCGTCAGATCGAGGCCAACGCCTTGGAAGGGCTACGCGACTCCAGGCGGGCTCCGCTGTTGCGGCAGTATCTCGCGTCGAAATCGTGAGAGCGCCTTTGGGAGAGGCACCGCTGAGATTCGGTGCCTTCACGGAGGCGCAGCAAACCGAAGTCGGCCCAGGAACGGTTGTTGAAACGAAACGAGACTAAAACCTGAGAAGGGGGGCAGAAAATGGCATATATTATCGCCGAACCTTGCATCGGTACCAAAGACACGGCCTGTGTAGACGCTTGCCCTGTGGATTGTATTCATCCGAATCAGGGCGCGACCTATGATGACGGCCGCCCAGGTTTCGATGATGTCCCGCAACTCTATATTGATCCAACCGAGTGCATCGACTGCGGGGCGTGTGTGCCGGTGTGTCCGGTCGAGGCGATCTTCGACGAAGCGGATCTACCGGAGAAATGGCAGCACTTTGTTGAGATCAATGCGAACTATGTCGATGCCGGGCAGTTCCAGGCCGACAAGTTCCGAGCGGAAGGCTAAGCGCAGATGATCTCCTATAAAATCGCTCTGCGTGTCGCCATCATCGCCGTGATCATGGTCTACGGAACCATGGATTTGGCTGAGGTGGTGTGGGGCAGATGATTGGCCGCTGGATCCCTTTCTGGGGCATCCTAGCCCAGCCCGTGGCCTCCGCGACGATCAGCTCATGAAACTGGGCTGGAGGGGGCTGTTCCCGATTTCGGTCGTCAACGTCGTGGTGACGGCCGTGGTGCTGATCCTTCTCGGGGAGACGCCGTAATGGCCGTAAAGGTTGTCCGCAGACCGGAGCTGACTTTCTGGGAGAAGACCTACCTCCCCCAGATCATTTGCGGTCTCAAGATCACCTCCAGACACTTCTTCCGAAACCTCTTTCTCCACACGGCCCACCGCCTGGGCCGTTTCAAGCACCTTCCCGCCTCGGTCACCATCCAGTATCCCGAGGAGCTCAGGCCCTTCATGTCGAGGTTCCGCAGCCGCCACCGGCTGACCTTGCGCGAGGATGGCACCCCGCGCTGCGTGGGGTGCATGCTCTGCGAGACGGTCTGCCCGGCCAAGTGCATTACCATCGTGCCCGGGGAGCATCCCGACCCCAACGTCGAGAAGTACCCGGTTCGCTTCGACATCGACCTGGGGGTTTGCGTCTATTGCGGGTACTGTGTCGAGGTATGCCCCGAGGACGCGATCCGGATGGACACAGGAATCCTCGACCTGGCGGCCTACTCAAGGGAGGCCATGCGGCTTGACATCCATGAGCTGATGGACCCTGAGCTGCGTAAACCGCTCAGCGACTGCGGCCTGAAGTTCCCCCACAAGTGCGAGTTAACCGGCGGAGAGATGAAGGGCAGCTGGGACGGCCTCGACGGGTCATAGGGCAAGAGAAGTCTTTCGTCCACGGTGTTGTGGCCGTGCTGCCATGTCATTGGATCTACTGGGAAGTCGGCAAAGAGCTCCAGAAGGGCGGCTCAACGCAGCGGGATTATCAGAGGTGGGTGGATGTTCCGGACGTAACGGTGACCGAAGGGTCATACTTAATAGGTTCTTGTGATGGCGGCGGGTTCGACGCTGTTTTTAGCCCGAGCGCCCGAGAGTGTGCAGAAACCAAAATGGAGGGAGTTTCGTATGCAGCCTTTGTATGATCCGGAAGCAGTGCGGCCGATGTGGGAGGAACTGGCGCAATGTGGCGTCACACCGCTCAAGGCCGCTGCTGATGTTGATGAGGTTCTTGGCAAGCCTGGAACCACGCTTATTGTCGTAAACTCCATCTGCGGCTGTGCGGCCGGAGGCGCCCGACCCGGGGTCACCCAGGCGCTGCAGGCCGCTGTCATCCCGGATCACTTGACCACGGTTTTCGCGGGGGTGGATATGGAGGCGACCCAACGCGCGCGCGAGCGCATGCCGGAGGTTGCTCCATCGTCGCCGTCCGTCGCCCTGTTCAAGGACGGCGCGCTTGTCTACGCGCTGGAGCGTCGGCACATCGAGCGCATGACGCCTGATGAGATCGCCGGAGAGCTTGAGAAGGCTTACCGTCAGCATTGCACCCGCAATGGGCCGTCCGTACCCGCCGATGTGTACGGGCAGGTAGTGCACGCGCGGCAGTGTGGATCGCAGATCCCGAGCTTTAGAGGCTGATACGGGACCGTCGGAAAAGAAAAAAGACATAGGGCCCACGCAGGCCCGTACACTATTCGTAAGTCATGGATTCCGTGTCCCTCAGCTCAGGTGGATGCATCGACAGCCTCGTTCATTTGCAGGGGCCTAAGCCGGCACCACCTCCGCCTGTTCCGGGTCCCCCTCTACCCGATCCTCGTCCGTCCCCTCCCCCCGAGCGCCCTACACTTCGGGCCGCTACCTGACCTTGATTCTTCACAGAGTTCCGCGACCACGAGCAGGACTAAGGTATGCACCCCCTAGGCTGAGACAGCGACAAAGTGGGACAGTAGCCGTTCGCTGAAAGATAGTAGATTTTCGAGCGACAGGATTGCAAACCCTGAAGCAGCCGGGAAAGCGTAGGCAGGCGCTGCTGGAGAGCAACCCGCCAAGGAATACCGGCCGACAACTCATCGAGACCATGAGCCTCGGGGCGGGACAAGTGGGACATGTGTCCCGCTCCGGGCACAAGCGAAGTCTCGATAGATTGTCTCATGCCTCAGAAAACTCAAAGCTCGGATTTCTGAGCTGTTCGCATGGTGGCAACGATGCTTCGAACGCCGTCGGCTGAATTCTGTCCCACTTTAGCTTGTCTCACTTTTGGGGTTCACTCCACTAAATCCCTTGAAACGAACTACTTAGCGCTCGGTCGCCGTTAGGTGTTGGGATATCGAGTTCCGTCCACCTTTCTGCCGGCGCTCTGTTCGCCCTTGACACCCTCGCTGATTGGTATAACATAAAGGACGTTATGTTATTCTAATTAAATAACTTATGCCGCCATCACCGCTGACAGAACCAGATCGAGAACAGATCCTGGCTGAGCTGACCGAAGCGCATAACGCCATCTCAAAGCTGCTTTCCGACCTGCGCCGCCGCTACTCAGCCAAATCGGCTGTCCTCAAGGCGGCCGTCAAAGCCGAACGCGATCTCTTTCACCTCAAGCGCGAGGTTCTCAAGCTGGACCTCGAGAATCCGCCCGCTCGCCGCTGCCTTCTCTGACCCGAGGAGGAAAGGTCATCGACCCCGACAAGCTCTAAGCAGAGCCCGTGCCCACCGCCCTTCTGAGGCGGTTTTTTGATGGCCTCTACTTAGACCCCGCGATTCCCGCTCCATGAAAGAGACGGGCGAGCGCCCGCGGTGTACAATCTCTGAGAGACCCAATTTCAAAACAGAAACAGTGCCTTATGTTCAAAGCAAAGCAGACCCGTCCTGATTTGCTCGCCGACCGGACCTTCACCACCAGCGAGGTCTCTCGGATTGCCCGGGTGAGCCTGCGCCAGCTGCAATGGTGGGACGAGCGCAAGATCGTCTCCCCCGGCCGCGAAGGCCGCAAACGGGTGTACCTTCCCGCCCAAGTCCTCGAAGTGATCGTGATCGCCGAGCTTCTCCGCAAGGGATTTTCGCTGCAGGGGATCCGGCGCGTCGCGCGCTTCCTCAAACGCGAAGGGGGACAGCGCCTGAGCCGGGTCCTGAGCGGGGACCCGGAGCTGCACCTGCTCACCGACGGCAAATCGATCTACCTGGAGGACCGCCCCGGGCGCGTCATCGACCTGCTCAAGGATGCCAAACAGCCGATGTTTCTGGTCTGCGTGAGTGAGCAGCTGAAACGGTTCGCTCCGCCCAAAAAACCCATCGGCACGGAAACTTCCCCGGCCGCACGGAAAGTTCGCGCCGGGTAACGGCATCAGCCGTCCTCCCGGCGGCGGATCCCGTTGTGGATATCCCCTCTTGACAGGCTCCCCCGGCCTGCTACCCTAAAGGGTGCATAACGTCCTTTATGTACCTTTAATTCAACTACTTACAACCGTCCGTCGGGGCGGTTTTTCAATCTGCCCGCCGGAAGCTTCCCCCGGATGAGGAGAAGAGACCAAGGTGCTGGATCGGGTTGTTGACCGGAACTTTGTGGTCGTGGCGGGAGGGATTTACTTCCTGCGAGGGCCGGATGAGGACGACCCCGATTGGGCCGACTTGATTCGGTTTTTTGCTGGCGGCCGTGTCGAACCCGTTTCTCGGCTCCCGAATGAGGTCCACATGGCGCAGGGGCTGAGCGTGTCGCCCGACGGCCAATCGATCCTTTATTCGCAGGCCGACGACCGTTCGAGTTGCATTCGGCGCCCCTCGCTTACGACCGAAACCTTTCGGGGAAATCTACGCGGGCAGTAACCCGGCCCCGCCATGGCGTACCCGGCGCTGCGTTTGTGTCGGGCGTCCCGGCTACTGAATAGCGGCAGTCAGCAGCGCGACCCGGATACGGCTGGACCTGGCGACGGTTCAGAGGATGGTATCTCGCACAGAATCCCTTGTTCAAGCCAGCCCCCCTAGGGGCGGCGACCGAAGTGGATCACATCGTACCTTTGCAGGACGGCGGAGCGATGTACGACGCGGCAAACCTGCAAGCGCTTTGCAAGTCGCATCACAGCAGCAAGACAGCGCGGGACAAGGCGAACCGATTCATCACCGCCTAGAGGGGAGGGCGGGTCGAAAATCTAGAGATCGTTTGCCGTAGACCAAGCGGTCAGCTACCTTTACAATTCCGCGTTTTCCCTTGCATTGTCCCCATAACCTAATTAGAGCGATGGGAAGCATAGCGACAGACGAGAAGGCCCCGATTTTCGCTATCGGGGCGCATCAGCCGGGCCGAGTCTTACGGCAACGCGCCAAGCTTTCGGTCCCATTTGACTTGCTGGCCGCGTTGTTGCATTTGCCGAGCGGTGAAATTCTGGCGGCTCAACCCAACCACAAGGGCGGCGTGGACTTTATGGTCGAGTCCGAGGACTTCACCAATGTGCTACTAGGCGATCCCATGCCCGAAGTGAGGATCATTTTCACCACGAATAGGGACAGGCATATCGTTGAGTCGCGCTGGGGCTGATTGCGATGGCAACCCGAGGACGAAAGCCGAAACACCCCGGTTTAGAGGTTTTGGACGGCGGGCGCGGCAAGCGTGCGCAGCCGCAAACCGTTGAAATTCCAAGCGAATACCCGGCCTACCCTGAAGACTTCCCACACCGCGAGCTATGGGCGCGCGTCCAAACGCTATTCCAAGAGAACGGCGTGCCGATCCGCTCTACGGATATCTACGCGGTTCAGGAGCTTTGCCGGCTGATAGCGTCTGTTGACGAGATGGAAGAGCACTTAGCGCGGGACGGGCGCGTAGTCTGCGGCAAGGATCGGGACCCGCGAGCGCTGGTCGCTCACCCGCTGGTCAGTCAGCTCGACAAGAACCGCACGGCTCTCTGGCGGGCCTTCGAGCGCTTCGGCATGACGCCGGTAGACTCTTCCAGGTTGCCCCTGAAGTCCCGGACGAAGACGCCCCGCGAGAAGGTATTGGAGGGATTCGCATTGCCGGACGCAAACAAGGGGAACCCCCGGTCCACGTAGACACAAGAGGGACGGCGGTTTCTCCGTTGGCCGCCGCCCCCGTTCTTGTCTGCTCGTTAATAATGCGTGGTTGGTCGCTTGTTCTCTGGCAAGTAGACTTGGCTAGGACAGATCGACTGCCGTAGCCTCGTTCCACGCCTGATCCAAGTACTGCTTCAGCGCAGCAATGATGGGCTGATCCTGGAGACGACTCACGAAGAAAGCACGCTTCCCCGCATCCTTGACCGAAGCGCCCACATGGTAAAAATCACAGCTATCGATGGCATAGAATCGATCGTGGAAATCGGCTGTGGTACGCACTTCCACCTGAGCACCGGTGAACTGCTGTCGGAACTTGGTTGCTTCGACATGGAAATCCGCTTTTAGGCTCATCGCCGTGGTCAGCAACTTGACTGACAGCTTTGGGGCGGCGATAGCACCGAGCGTGGAGAATAAGGTGCTGCCCATGTAGGCATCGACGATCATAATGTTGCTGGTGGCCTTCGCAAGGATCTCTCGAATGGCGACATAGGCATCATATTGACGATCATAATGTTGCTGGTGGCCTTCGCAAGGATCTCTCGAATGGCGACATAGGCATCATATTGCGCAGCCCGGCCGACACCGACAGCTGCCTGCCGGAAAGAACTGCTCGCTCACAAGAGCGTCTTGGGTCACGAGCGCCATGCCTTCAGTAATCGTCCATCCGATGTCCTCGAGGCGTTCGACCAAATGCTCCTTATTTCCCATACATACAAAGACGTACGTACCCCAAAAAGGTGTCACTTTATTTTGCGAGATTCAATAGTTTCGATGACGATCTGGCTGGTCAAAAGCCCCTTGGCAACCCTTTCAGCGAATCTTCCCTTTTCTTCATTCTCCAAGGCATCGTAAGCAGCTTGGATGATGGGTATGTACGCTCGAATGCGGGTTTTATGCGTACCGTCCCAAACCGGCCACTGGACTTCGAGACCCGCGAGTCCAATGACGGATTGAACCAAGTCAGAATCGTTGATGGAATACAACGTCGAGGAAATCGGCACCCAAGGGTCGTACCGGTTCATTATTGGATCCATCTGAGTGTTCCCCTGAAGGTTGTCCAAAACCGAACGGGCGAGTTGGCCGTCAGAGAGAGCGACAGCCGGAACCCAGCACCTAGCCTTCTATCAAGTGCAACCCTTCGTGACCTACGAGCAAAGTTTTTTCGCCGGATCGGCGTAGTTCTCTGGCTACTTCCCACCGTTTCAGAGAATCAGCGATTGTTGAGGGCTCACTATCGTCCAGGAAGTTCTCGTCTGCACACAGCTTGTGCCGTACCGAACCGGTGTCTATCCTGAACTGCACACACTTGTGGTCGAAGTCAAGCCCATGTTGACGCCGATGTTGATGTTCACGATCCTCTTTCGGCCTGCGTTTAATTTCGGCACCAGGGAATTCGGCGGCAAGGTAGTTTTGCACGGCTTCGATCTGTTCGCCCATACAACTTATTTTAGAGCCATCACGCCGCCCGCATCCGCCGACACAGCCGCCTGAGCGCGTCCCTGTGGCCTTCCGGGTCCTGCGCCGCCTGTCGCAGCCGTAGGCGCGATCTGCCGGCTTCCACGCCGGCTAACTGGCAGCACACAGCGAAGGGGAGCGGCGCGGGCGCGCCGTCGAAACAAGCGGCTTTAACTTCGCCCGACATTTCGGGCGAAGTTCCAAAGGGCGCGGATCACAATGCCGCTAAACCCTGCCCGAGCTCTCGAGGCAAGGTTTTGCTCTTACCCTGTGGCGGCCGCTCCAGCAGGTCGTTGGCGGCGTAGGCGAGAAGCGCGGCGGCGAGACGGTTCATGATTCAGTGATAGCACGGTCTCGTTTTGCTAATCCCTTGCTAATCCACTGGTCACCACAAGCCCGAATTCCACAGAATCGGACAGGACGGCCGATTTCGTAAGTCCTTATTTATCACTACGAAACGGCACTGGTTGAACCTGGCCATAACGCCGAGTCGCGGTCTTGAAAACCGTTAGCGGGGCAACTCGCTCGGGGGTTCGAATCCCTCTTCCTCCGCCATTTCAGTAACTTATTGAATCTCGCAAAATAAAGTGACACCTTTTTGGGGTACGTACGTCTTTGTATGTATGGGAAATACAAAAGGCGTACGGCGGGATTTCGAGGCCCTGGAGAAGCGCCGTTTCAAAGCGATCCGGTTGGTCGAGCAAGGCTGTAGTCAGTCCGAGACAGCGAGGCGATTGAAGGTCGCGCGGCAAAGCGTCAGCGAGTGGCTGCGACGATACCGGCGTGACGGCGAAGCCGGGTTGCGCCAGGCCGGCCGCGCCGGCCGTAAGCCGCTGTTGGACGCCGCGCAGCTCGAACGCCTCGAGGCGTTGCTGCTGGAAGGCCCCGAGGCGCACGGCTTCCCGACGCCGCTGTGGAGCTGTCCGCGGGTCGCTCGTCTGATCGGAGACGAGTTCGGCGTGCGCTATCACGAGGGCCATGTCTGGAAGATCCTGCGGGCGCTCGGTTGGAGCCCGCAACGGCCCGTCGGCAAAGCGCGGGAGCGCAACGAAGAGGCCATCCGCGGCTGGCAGCGCAAGACTTGGCCGGCCATTAAAAAAAAGCCCGCAAAGAAGAACGTACGATCGTCTTCATCGACGAAAGCGGATTGAGTCAGAAGCCGCATCGTTGCCGCACCTGGGCGCCGCGCGGCGAGACACCGGTGTTGGAGTTCAACTTCAACTGGGACAAGCTGTCGGTGTCGGCCGGGCTGACGTTGCGCAACTTTTACTTCCGGCTCTATCCCGGCGCGATCGGCGAGCTGGAGGTCATCGACTTCCTGAAGGCTTTGGTGCGCCACATCGACGGCCCACTGCTGATCGTCTGGGACCGGCTGCCGGCGCACCGCAGCCGCCTGGTGCGGGAGTTCATCCAGCTCTCCGAGGATCACATCGCAACGGAGTACTTGCCGCCCTATGCGCCGGAGTTGAACCCGGTGGAATACATTTGGGCGTACTGGAAGCAGCACGAGTTGCCCAACGTCTGCCCGAAGGACTACTGGGAACTCGACGAGCGCGCCCGCAAAGCGCTGCGGCGAATGCGCCGCAAACCGCGCTTGATTACCGCTTTCTGGAAACAGTCTTCTCTTTGTCTCGATTGACAGTATATTATGCGAGACTCAGTAGGGGCATCTCGCTTCGCGTGGAATCCAGCCAGGGCGCATTTTGCTAATCCCTTGTTAATCTACGAAACCGGTAGGTGCTGCGATTCCATCGCTTTCCGCAACGCCCGGTCAAAGTTTTTCGTGGCCTCCTCCTGCATGCGTGGTAGTACGTGAGCGTAGGATGAGCCCATCGGGGCGACAAAAGACCAGGTTCTCTTCGTTGAATCCCGGCCCCATCGTCTTTGCTGTTCGTTCCTGCTCTGCTTTGTGTTCGCGGAGAACATCGACAAGGAAGCGGGCAACGGGTTCTTCCGCGACAGGAGTCGGTGATTCATTAGGTGTCGAGAAATAATTTCCTATTCAGGAATCAGCCCCCGAACTCTCACTGGGAGCCCCGAAACGGGCCGAAATCGAGCGGGATCCGGCCCCTAGCGGGACTCTGGGCCGATTGTTGGTGACATCGATTGTTGGACGAAGCCGCTGGCGCGGCAGTGGGGAGGCGAAGGTCCGCAGGCTTGGAGGAATTGAGGCTTCGTTGAAGTAGCTGAATAATGAGCAACCAGAAGGAGGTCGTTCATATCTTGTTCTGCTGTCGCTACCCCGACGACCTCGGTATCCGGGTTAAAAACCAACCAGGCGAACGCATAAAAGACGCCATGCTCGATCGGTTCAAGCCGTCGCCCAGCGAGCGGTCCCTCCATAGCCACCCAAACAAGTTCCAACTCCGGGGAGAATACGCCCACCGCACCCACTTTTCGGGACTCAGCGATCTGCTCCGCGCCCATGGTCGTGACAGCGCTTGGATCGAAGAAGTTCACAAACCGTTTTTTCCGGATTCGCCCTGTGGTGACGGTTGAGCGGCGCAGCAGGCGGAACGGATAAGCCTTGGTCTTGCCGTCAATCGAGACGGTTACCAGCCTCTCCTTCGGGGCCACCGGAATCGGCTTCTTGAATCCCACCGGGAACATAGTGCCGTTGGCTGCTTCGTCCATCTTGCCCTGCTTCGGGCGACTTATAGCCCGGGCGCCGCGCCGGCATGCCCCGTAACTCGATGGACGTAGTACACCGGCCGGCCGGCCCGGTCGGCAATCGTTGCGACACGTGCCCAGTCGTAACCCCTCGAGCGAACCAGCTTTTGGAAAAGCGGCGTTAACCCAGGCACGCCCGGGTTTTCTGCAAACCCAAGATAGAGGACCTCTGGCTTTTCCAGCAGGCTGGGTAGCTGGGGGGCGGTTTCCATGGACGACCACTCATGGATTGGAGTTCTTGCCCGGGAAAGAAATCGAATCTGTGCCGCGATCCCCCAATCCAGCGTGACGGTCGGTGCCGGCTGCATCTTCAGCAGACTCTCGTGCAAATCGTAGATTGCGGAAGACCAGACCGCGCGCTCCCCTTGGCGAGCCAGACGCACGTGAAAACCAAGGACGAGCCGGACCCCGTCGACTACGATCAACAACGCCGCCAAGATGAGGACTGCTCACAAAACACGCCGGAATCCGGGTCGCCGCACGCTCTCAACAATGCCGAACGCAGACCCGGCCACGAACACGTGGGGAAACGGATAAACCAACGCTAGGTGGTGAACCGAGCCGGCTTCCTGAACGAGGAACATAATCGCCCACGCCAGGACGCAATATCCGGCCGAGAACACCGCTAGTTTGCGGTAGGAGCTGCGCAGAGTGAGTGGCAGCAGGCACACCGCGACCAAGAGAGCAGGAAAGAACAGTGCCGGTTTTTCCGGACCGCCAACCAAACTGATAGCTCGTTCGAGACTCGATACTTCTCGTCCTCGCGCTGCAGCCTGGGGTATGACAATGGCGTTTGGAACCGCCGTACCGTCCAGGGTTCCTCGAAGCATCCCCGCCTTTTTTTGCCAGGAGCCTCTGTCCCAATCGAGCGCCAGAGACGACCGCGCGGCAGTCGGCTCAGCGTAGTAGGAGAATCACGGGGAGAAAGCCGATGAGAAACGCTATCGCCGCCGTCGCCGCCCACGACACAGTCCGGCGTCGCAGAACCAGTTTCGGGAAAAGTGCAAGCGTGACGGCCGCCAGAGCAGCCAAAAGCCACAAAAACGACAGCTTGTCAAAGGTCCCGAGCCCAAAAACGAAGAAGCCGGCCGCGAAGTAGGCCCTGTGGCCGCCTCGATGCCACTTCACCAACAGGCAGCATCCCGCCAGCACGCCAAAACGCTGAATCGCTGCCGGGCCCCAGTCCAGTCGGGTAGTCAGTAGAAATGTTGAGTCCGCGGCGGCCAGCAGCGCTGCTACCAGCGCGACTCTTCGATCCGCAACACGGGAGATGAGCCAGTACAACAGAAGGATCGCCACCGCCCCGAGCAACAGGACCGACAAGCGTGCCGTGGCTGCTGATCCCGGAAAGACCTGGAAGAGTATCCTATAGATCCATCCTTTGAGCGCACCCCGTGTAGGGACAACCATCAGCTTCATGGGGCGTCCGAGGATCTCGAAGTAGCCGGGACTGCTCGGCTCGGGATCCGGGTAACTGGCCCAGACGAAAAAAACTTCGTCGTAATACAATCCAGGCTGATCGATCCACAAAGCTCCCAAGAATAGGAAAAGCAAAACTGTGCACACGGGCGCAATCGTGTACCGGTGGGAAGCAGAAACGACCGTGGCGTGTTTCTTCATTGAAAAAACGAGCTTCTCTCCCGTAAAAGTGTAAATCACGCTTCAGTCTCTTCGGCGGTTACAAAATCGAATTGCTCGGTCATCGGCCGAATATATTGGTCGGACCAATAGTGGAAAATCGGCGGCAGGTCGTAGACGTTGGAGATGTTTCGAAAGTAAGCTTGCTCGCTCCTCAGCCTTTCTTGGTAATCGCCGGCCGCAAGTTCAAAGGATGACGGACCGCCCTTGATCGACATTGCATTCCAAGTAAGGATCTTTCGGTGGACAGGGGAAGAGTATGAGAATGTCGCACCCGACAAACTGACGAGGTTCTACGGTGCCGAACTGGCCGACCAGAACTTGCGCCGCAGGTATTGAAGCTGCCGCTAGATTGGTATCAGCGCAGCGTGCGGCACATCGTGACACTCCCTTGGGGCTGGAGTCAAGGTCACCACGGCAGTGTGGAGGCGGGCCACCGCGCCTCCCAAGATTGGTTCTACCGCGCCCGTTGGAGCTGCGCGGGAGCTAGTTTCGAGTACTGCGCCGTAATATCCACGAGCCTTGGACCCGACGCGTCATACACAACCGCGCTTTGCCGCTCGAGAGCAACCAAAGTCTCCGACGCCGGCAAGAAATACTTGTCCATTGGATGCGCGTAGTGGGCCCACCGGCTGATCTGATGGTCCGGCGTGAGATACACCTCGTAGACGCCGACGGCCCGCAAGGCGTCGTGAGCCATCGAAAGGTTGAAGACCATCTCCGGCACATTCGTAAGCAGGATCGTCTTGCGGGGATTCTCGGCGCGGACGCGTGAGGTGTCGGAAAGAAGTTGCTTGACCGCCAGGCTGAGTGGCTGGAAATAGGAGACCTCGCGGTCAGCCCGGACGGCCGACGCAAAGACGAATGATCCGATGAAGAGGGCAACGCCTATTCGAAAAACGTTCAGCGGCGCCCTTGCGGACATCGTCGCCGTGCGTCTCGGCCGGTCATCGTCATCGGACGTTCGTGACTGTTTGTTCTCGGCCGCGGCCGGCAGACTCAGACCGAATGGTGACCGAGATCCCCTACCGAAGGCCAACGACACCGCCCAGCCCGCGAGCATGGTGATTCCCATACCCGGAAGGACGAGGTAGTAGTCCGAACGATGATCCGGCAAGAGCAGATAGGGCCCCAGGGTAATCGCAAACCAGGCCGGCAAGAATACCCCCAGGACCGCTCCGCGCCAAGCCTGGTATGCAGCGAACGCCACCGCGCCCAGCGCCATCGCCACGGCAAGTCCGGCCGGCTCGTCCGCCGCTAAGGCCCGCTGCGTGTAGTGCCAGAATCCAGCGGCCAAACTCGTGAAATCAGTTTGGTAAACCCCCTCGCTGGGCAGCGGCGCCGCGCTCAGTCGCACCGACGCGAACACAATGGAGCCCGGCAACATCGCCGCGGCGTGCCGCCGGCGCCGCTTGTCTGCCATGAGCGCATACACTATCAGCACGAGGGGATAGACCACCATCGTTTCCAGCGAACCCAGCCCGAAAGCAAAAGTGATCCACTGCGCCGCGTAATAACGCTTTCGCCCTGACTCAGCGAAGCGCAAGAACAGCAGAAAACTCAACAGCAAGAAAAACGCGCACAACACCTGGTTGTAGGCCGAGGTCCATGTCATGCTGCTCGCCAGTCCGTGGTGAACGCCCCACAGCGACGCCGCGGACAGGCCCGCGAGGCGATTTCGGGTCAGGCGATTCGTGACCGCCGCCAGCAACCACAAATTTACAATCTGTGTCGCGAACACCAGCACGCGGTAGGGAAACGCGTCGAACCCGAACCAGCCATGGAAAAAGTAAAAGAACAAGCGCTCGCTCAGGGGACGAAACGTTCCTTGGGCCCGGAGCTGAAAAAACGCTTCCCAGAACTCGTAGTCAGGCAACGCGGCCAGCAGCAGGAGAGAAAAATCATCCCCATGGAACCAGCACCACAAACCGCGATGGTAAAGCCACAAGAAAGGAATCGCCGGAACAACCCAGTAGAGAACGGCCCCGAGCCGCCGTGGAAAGTTCTTTGCGGGTTCCTCGCTCACCTGAGGGCAACCGATACCGCGATAACGCCAAGTTCGCGCAAATCCGACCTGGTTGGCGGCAGCACCTTGTCCAGCGCAAAGGCCACTTCGATTGTTTCGCTCGTTAGCACATCAGCGGGCACGGGCTTCGTGAAGGTGTAGTCGCCCGCTTGGCCGTAGGTCTCGCTGCCGACCGGCGATCCGTTCATGGTTGCAATGAGCGTGAGCGGCCCAAGCCTGCTGATCGATGCCTCGACGATGCTGAACGTGAGCTCGACATTCACCTCCTGGCCGGGCGCGGTAGGCGGAGGCTTCAAAGCTACCGCGAAAACCCTTTCCGTCCAGCGCCATACACCTTGTTCCAGAACGTGAAAACCCTTTAGCAATTGGGGGGTGGCGCGAGGGTCGGCTAGATGGACAGTCGAAAGAAACTCACCGGGCTCGAGCGCCGCTTCCGGCGTCCCGCCCGGCGCGGTAAACAGCTCCGGCTCATTCGAGGGACAACTGCTCAGAAGCAGTACAACGAGGCACGCGAAGACAGGCAGGAGCTTGCGCATAGCGAAATCAAGATTATACAAGTCTTACCACGTGCTCTTGGCCTCAGACTTATTCGACCGCAATCGTGACGCGGTTCGACCCCACTCCCCGAACAGCAATCGACAGTTGGACGTTTTCTCCCGGAGTGACCTCCTCGGGAACCTGCACGTTCACTTGATAGAGCCCCACGAAACCAGGGGCCAGACCGGAAAACGTCACCGCGGCATCGAGTCCCCCGATGGTTGCCGTTGCTAGGTCGATCGTCGGATTGATGCGCCCGGCAGGGTATCCTGTTTGCGGTCCCCTCTCAACCGGTCCCAGCCCGGTGCAGAAGACCTCGAGGAACTCGCCCGGCTGCGCCGGCCGCGAGGCGCCCGGCAAACTCGCCGGCCCGGCCGGCATTCCGCCGCTGCCTGCGATGAGAACAGCACCCTGGTCCGAGCCGGACTGATCCAGCGTAAAGATCGCCGGGCTGAAGCGACGCAACGGTACGGCAACTCCTTCCTGCGCAACCGAACCGACCCGAACACGAAGGGATGACATCCTCTTCCCCTCGAGCTCCCAGGGAATCTGGATGTTGAGCTGACCGGCTGAAGCGAAAAAGTAAGGGGCCTGAAACTCGTCGTCGAAACGGGCGCTCGAGCCGCCCAGCGAGGTCGGCAGAGGCGCTCCCGCGGCGCTTTCGGACTGTACGGCCAGACTGGCGCCAAACACCGAGATGATGGACCCTGGGGCCAGTGCCCTTCCCGGCAAGAACGAAGCGGCGCTGACGATGCCTTCCGGCGCGACGGCGGGGCCATCATCAGGCAGGCTCGCGATTGTAAACTCTACCGACTCGCTGAGTCCGCCCCCGGGCTGCGGGTTGAAAACGCTGATCTGCGCAGCGCCCGCCTCTGCCACATCTTCCGCCGAGATCGAAACTCTGAGAAGCCCGTTGTCGACGAACTCCGTGGGGCGAACCTCGCCGTTCCACCAAACCTCCGAATCGGGAACAAACAGCGAACCCGCGACCGCTAGAACGAACTCGTTCGCCCCTTCCACCGAGATCCCCGGCGTGAGAGTGGTCGGTTGGGGCGTCGGCCTTGGCGCCGAGAGGCGATAAACGCCGCCGCCGACCCAATCCGCCACGTAGAGTTCGCCGTCGGCATCTTCTCCAAAAGTTGAAAAGTAGTGATCGGTGTCGCGCGGTTCGTTTGCGTTCCAGGAGGCGCCATCGTGCGTAGCTCCATACAAGAACCCGTTGCAGAAGTCGCCATAGAAATATCTGCCGCGGAACTGGGGCATCTGAACCCCTCGGTATCGATAGCCTCCCACAATGGCCACGGATCCGCGGGGCGGCGGCTCCGCGGACCGATAAAAGAGAATGGGCGGAACTACTGAGTCTCGCATAATATACTGTCAATCGAGACAAAGAGAAGACTGTTTCCAGAAAGCGGTAATCAAGCGCGGTTTGCGGCGCATTCGCCGCAGCGCTTTGCGGGCGCGCTCGTCGAGTTCCCAGTAGTCCTTCGGGCAGACGTTGGGCAACTCGTGCTGCTTCCAGTACGCCCAAATGTATTCCACCGGGTTCAACTCCGGCGCATAGGGCGGCAAGTACTCCGTTGCGATGTGATCCTCGGAGAGCTGGATGAACTCCCGTGCGGTGCGCCGGCAGCCGGTCCCAGACGATCAGCAGTGGGCCGTCGATGTGGCGCACCAAAGCCTTCAGGAAGTCGATGACCTCCAGCTCGCCGATCGCGCCGGGATAGAGCCGGAAGTAAAAGTTGCGCAACGTCAGCCCGGCCGACACCGACAGCTTGTCCCAGTTGAAGTTGAACTCCAACACCGGTGTCTCGCCGCGCGGCGCCCAGGTGCGGCAGATGCGGCTTCTGACTCAATCCGCTTTCGTCGATGAAGACGATCGTACGTTCTTCTTTGCGGGCTTTTTTTTAATGGCCGGCCAAGTCTTGCGCTGCCAGCCGCGGATGGCCTGAACCCCTCGGTATCGATAGCCTCCCACAATGGCGCACGCAACGCCTCGAGGCGTTCGAGCTGCGCGGCGTCCAACAGCGGCTTACGGCCGGCGCGGCCGGCCTGGCGCAACCCGGCTTCGCCGTCACGCCGGTATCGTCGCAGCCACTCGCTGACGCTTTGCCGCGCGACCTTCAATCGCCTCGCTGTCTGACCGCGGAATGCCGATAAAAGAGAATGGGCGGAACTAGGCCCGCCTCGCCGCAGCGGGGATTGCCGAACAGACAGTCATCTCCCTCCCGAACCGCCCAGCCGTAGTTCCCGCCCGCGGGAGCGCCCGCGGCGACGAAGTTGATTTCCTCGACGAGGGAACTGCCTACATCCCCGATGAACATGTCGCCGGTTTCGCGGTCGAAGCTGAACCGCCACGGATTTCGAAGGCCGTACAGCCAAATCTCACCGGCTGCATCGTCCCGGCCCGCGAACGGGTTGTCGGGCGGAATCGCGTAAGGGTCGCCTCGATCGACGTCGATGCGCAAAATCTTACCCAACAGGCCATTTAGTCTTTGGGCCGGATCGTCCAGGCGTGGGTCGAGGCCGCCGTCCCCGACCGCAATATAGAGATAGCCGTCCGGCCCGAAATGGAGCTGGCCGGCCTGATGATTGCTGTTACCTTGCTCGATCCTCATCAGGATTTTCTCTGGGGCGGGGTCCGCCCGGTTCGGATCGTCAGCGGAAACCCGGAACCGCGAGAGAATGCTGGTCCGTATGGGGTCGGTTTTGTCGGTGTAGAAGACGTAGAAATAGCCGTTTTGCTCGAAGTCGGGATGGAAAGCCATCCCGAGCAACCCCGTTTCGCCACAGCAGCCGACCTGGGATGTGATATCGAGGAAAGGCGCCGGGAGAATTTGTGCGCCGTCGTGGATGACGATCTGACCTTCCTGGAGTGTGACGAAGAAGCGGCCGGAGCCGTCGACTGCCTGGATCACCGTCGTCGGCTTGTTCAATCCTGTGATGAAGGGCTCGAGGATCAGTTCATCGAGAGGGTCCTGGGCTTGAGCCGGCCGGGCTGCCAGGAGTAGAAGCGCCACCGACAGAGAGATGATCCCCACCTTGCGCAGGGTTTCGGTTGGGACGGCTGTAACGATCGCAATCGTTTCGAAACACATTGTGGGGCAGTATAGGGCATGGCGAGATCAACGCGCCCGACAGGCTTACCAAGCGAGGCCGGTCCGTTCAATTGGAACGGGAAAAACCATGAGGAGTCTGTCGCAATTGTGAGAGAGTGCGATGCGTCCGTTTCGGCGCGATTTCGGAGGAGATTCGGCGTGCTGTCGAGGTTGTTGATCACTACCTCGATGGCGCCGTCGTTGTCGAGGTCGCTGAAAGCCGCGCCTCGCGCCGACGCGGGCGTCGAGACCCCCGAACCCGCCTGCGGCGATACATCAATGAAGGCCCCGTTTCGAACATTCCAATGCACCAATCGCTTTTGACGATACGGACTGGCCGACTTGAGTTCATCAATCGAAGGATATACGTGGCTGTTGACGATGAAAATGTCTTTCGAGCCGTCGTGGTCCACATCGACGAAACTCACGCCCCACCCTAAATAGTTGGTGTGAACGCCAAGTCCGGCGCGGTACGACACGTCGGTAAAGAATCCTTTCCCCTCATTGCGGTACAGCGACGGAACATCGTCGGAAAAGTTCGTCTTGACAATATCGAGTCGGCCGTCGCGGTTGAAATCCGCTGCCGAAACGCCCATGCCCGCTTGTTCTTGACCGTTTTCATTGAGCGACGTGGCGGACAACAACCCGACATCCTCGACATCCACGGCAACCACTCGCCTTTCGCCGGCGAGACCGATCAGCCGATGGCGGCGCTGTTGACCGATCTGGAGCAGCGTGGTTTGCTCGAGGACACGCTCGTGATTTGGGGCGGTGAGTTCGGCCGGCTGCCGATCGCTCAGATCGGGACCGCGAAACCCACAATCCGCACTGCTTCACCGCCTGGATGGCCGGCGGCGGCGTCAAGGGGGGCGTCTCCTACGGTGAGTCGGACGAGTTTGGCTTCAAGGCCGCGGTGAATCGAGTCTCGGTCAACGATTTTCACGCAACTATCCTTCACCTTTTGGGGCTCGAGCACCAGCGCGTAACGTACAAGTACAACGGTCGCCAGTTCCGCCTGACCGACGTTGCGTCATCGAGAGGGCGCAGGGGTCAGCGGCAGATGTCTCTTGAGTAGCTCTTGTCGAGGCCGCCGGCACGAAGGCCGATTCCCACCTGCTTGAGACGTGATTCGCTGCCCGGACTCGCGCCACGCTTACGCAATTAATTCGCGTATCACCCGTCCGTGCACGTCAGTTAACCGGAAATCGCGGCCCGCGTAGCGATAGGTCAAGCGCTCATGATCGAATCCCAGCAGGTGCAGCAGAGTAGCATGCAAATCATGCACGTGCACCTCGTTCTGCTCGGCGCGGAATCCGAACTCATCAGTTGCGCCGTGGACATACCCGCGCCGCACACCCCCCCCGGCCAACCACATCGAAAAGCCATATGAATTATGATCGCGGCCGTTCTTTCCGGCGTTGGCGCCGAAAGTCGATAGCTCCACGACCGGCGTGCGTCCAAACTCCCCGCCCCAAATCACCAGCGTGTCATCGAGCATTCCGCGTTGCTTGAGGTCCGTCATCAAAGCCGCGATGGGCTGATCGCACTCACCGGCCAGGCGGCGATGATTGGACTCGATCTCACTGTGGCTGTCCCACGGCTGTCCGGCGCCGTGCCACACCTGCACGAACCGCACGCCCTTTTCCAGCAAACGGCGCGCGATCAACATCTGCCTGCCGTGCAACGTTTCGCCGTACAACTCGCGAATATTTCGGGGTTCCGCGCTCAGGTCAAAAGCATCCGTGGCCTCGGCCTGCATCCGGTACGCCAATTCAAACGATTGCACACGCGCCTCCAGCAGCGGATGGGCGCCACGCGCCTCGCTGTGCGCCCGGTTGAGCTCTCCCAATAAGTCCAGCTGCTGCCGCTGAGCAGACTTCGCGGTGAAGGGGCTGCGAACATTTGCGATCAACTTCTCCGGCTCTACATACTTTGTATCGACATGGGTGGCCTGATACGCCCCAGGCAGAAATGCTGAACGCCAGTTCTTTGCGCCCCAGACCGGATAGCCGCCAGGACACAATACGATGAACCCCGGCAGATTGCGGTTCTCCGATCCGAGACCGTATGTCAACCAAGAACCGAAGCTCGGCCGCGACTGCTGGGTCGTCCCCGTGTTCATCATCATCAGCGACGGACCGTGATTTGGCACATCGGTATACATCGAGCGGATGACACACAGATCGTCTACATGCTCGGCGACTTTCGGAAAGATCTCGCTGACCTCGATGCCGCTCCGGCCATGCCGGCGAAACTCGAACGGCGAAGGAAACGCCGCGCCGGTCGGACGCTCCGTCCGCAGGTGAATGGGTAGCGCCTTGCCCGCATACTTCATCAGCGCAGGCTTGGGGTCCCAAGTATCCACTTGCGAAGGGCCGCCGTTCATGAAGATGTGGATGACACGCTTAGCTTTCGCCGCCAGGGGCGGGGCTTTCGGCGCCAGCGGATCGGCCGGATCAAACGCAGGTGACGCCTCGGCTAACAATGTGCCGAGTCCGAGCGAACCGATGCCCATCGTCGCTTCACGTAGTAGCCGGCGTCGACTGATCAATCCATTCGGGGGGCTAATAACCGTCATCACTAACCAGAACCACCTTTTTCTTAGTCCACAAACGCAAACTCATTCGTCATCAGCATTACCTGTGCGTATTGCTCCCAGGCGCTCAGAGGCTTCTCCCGGGGTAGGGGAAAATCATCGGCCGCGCTCCATCGCCGAGCGTTCTCTCCGGCCTGTTTCCGCTCAGGCGTGAGCATCTCTTCAATCACGGGAGCCCACGTGAAATTATCCGACTCATAATCGCTGCGGGAATCCACCACGAAGTCAATCGCCTCACCCGGTTCCACTGTAAGCCGCTCGATGTCGGTCGCAACCTGCATACCTGCGATCGTCCAGCCGGCGATCACACCCTGGCGGCTGGAGATTACCCAGCCGCGAATACCGTTCGAATACCCAAAACGCCTCGCCTGATCACTCATCGGGTGGTCCAAGGTCCCCTGAATCGAGACCCGGCCACTGATCGGAGAAACCCACCGGCGCGTCACCGCAGCCGTCAAATCGTCGCCCGGCGCGCCACTCCGATCCGCGAGAGAGGCACGTCCACCGTGGCGCGACGGGAGAATCACGCCATGCTGAAGGCGCTCGCCTTGCCAATACCCAAACTCGCGGAATGCGCTCACCCGTCCCTTAGCCGGGTCCAGCGCAACAGTTCCGTAACGCCAGGGCCCCTTGGGTAGCGGCTCGATCTCGGGCACGCCCGCGTGGTTGCGAAGGAAACGCGCGGCCGCCTTCTGCTCGGCCGCGGTCGGTTCCCTCCCAAGTAGTCGCCCGTAGAGTTCGGTGTTGCGCTCGGCTGTGTCGCCCTTGTTCAGGCTCTCCGCAATTGCCCGCGCCTGTTCGCCTACAAACGGGCTGTTGAGCAAAAACAACGCCTGTTGGGGAACCGTTGTTAGGGACCGCTGTGGGGTATGTTGCTCCGGATTCGAAAAATCGAACGAACGCATCAGCCCCGAGGGCTCTTCTCGCGAAATGTAGGCATAGATTGAGCGTCGTGGGGAAGAAGGCTGGGCCTCCAACGCGAACGGCGGGCCGCCCACGCTGCGGTCCAGCCGGCCCGCGACCGCAAGCATCGAGTCTCGTAGCGCTTCAAATTCCATCCGGCGACGATTCTGTCGCCACAAGAGTTGATTCGCCGGATCAACGGATTGACCATCAGGCAAAACCTCGCTGCTTTGGCGGTAGACGCGGGACAGCATCACCCGCCGAATCAGCTTTTTCACCGACCAGCCATCCTCGGCAAAGGAACTTGCCAAGTAATCGAGCAATTCCGGATGGGAAGGCGGCTCGCCACGAGTCCCAAAATCGCTCGGTGTGCGCACCAGCCCTTCGCCGAACAGGTGCTGCCAGACGCGGTTCACCATCACGCGCCCCGTCAGTGGGTTGTCAGCGCTCGCAATTGCACGCGCTAATTCCAATCGGCCGCTTCCGCTCTCGAACGGTCTGCTGGAGATAACCGAAACAAAGTGTGGCTCGACCTGAGCACCTTTGTCGTGCTGATTCCCACGTACAAACACATACGCGGGTTGTGGCTCAGCCGCGTCCTCGACGGCCATCGCGTGCCGCGGACCGCCGCGGTAGCTCCATTCCGTCATGACGGCGTTGTACTGCCATTTCAGCGCCTTCATGACGTTCGAGTCGCCTTCGTTCTGGATCCACCAAAAGTCCTCGACCGGGATGTTGGTCGGCGCGTCGTCGCCGCGCAAAACCTGCCGCAGCGATTCCCGCTCGGCGTCGGGCCATGTCGTGTCACGGTCAGCCCCTGACAACCGAGTTGCGAGATCCCTCGCGCTGTCCTCTATGTCGAGCCCGGCGATCAGCGCCGAACCCTCATCCTCCCGCGCAATCAAAAACTTGCGCCAGCGGTCCAGCAGGTACTGGTTGAGGTTCTTCTCTTTCCCCAACGATTCCAACTGCCGGTTCGACAGGTTGCGTCCCTGCCAGGCGGTCCGAATGTAGCGTTGCAGCGCGTCTGCTTTCCGAAACTCGGTCATGTGCCGGTTCAAGCGCTCGAGTCGAAACTTGTCGAGCCACTCGCGGCGCAACTGTAGTTTCTCGCTGAAGAAACGGGCAGGTTCAGTCTCGGGCATTCTCTCGATCAGCGCCGGTTCGAGCACATCCGGCGAGTTCAAAAACACGCTGTAGATTGAGTAGTAGTCCTTTTGCGGAATCGGATCATACTTGTGGTCATGGCAACGCGCGCAAGCCACCGACAGTCCCAAGAATCCGCGTGTCACTACGTCAATACGGTCTTCGAGGTTCTCCGGAACATCAGTAGGGCGAGGCAGATTAATGCCCACTGTCAAGAAACCAAGCGCCGCCAAATGTCGCCGTTCATCTCCAGTTAAGTCGGCTGCCAGCTGGCGCGTGACGAACTGGTCGTAAGGCATGTCGTTGTTGAAAGCTTCAATCACCCAATCTCGATAGGTCCACGAGATCGCGAAGGGTCGCGCCTGGAAACCCTCGTCCGAGTACCGAGCCACATCGAGCCAGTGCCGCGCCCAGCGCTCGCCGAAATGCTCGGATGCCAGCAGGCGGTCGACGATCGCTGCATAGGCCCCCGGCGATGGGTCTTCGACGAACGCGCGGATTTCATCAGGACTGGGCGGTATGCCGATCAAGTCGAAATAAGCACGGCGAATGAGCGTACGCCGGTCCGCTTCGTCGGAAGGCCTTAGACCTCTTCCCCTTAGCTGTGCCTCGACGAATCGGTCAATCGAACTCAGAGCCCAGTCGCTCAGTTTGGCCGGCGGCTCCGCGCGGCTTGGCCGCACGAACGACCAGTGTTTGCCCCTGTCAGCTTGAGCCGGCTTTTCAAACTGGATTCGGGCATCGGAGCGCCCATTCTAATCCAGCGTTCGATAGCGGCGATGTCGCCGGCAGCGAGCTTGTCCGCCGGCGGCATCTTGACCTCGTCCTCATGGCTGAGGACGCGCATCATCAGACTGCGCTCAGGCCTGCCGGCGACGATTGCGGGTCCTGCATTAGCGGCGATGTCGCCGGCAGCGAGCTTGTCCGCCGGCGGCATCTTGACCTCGTCCTCATGGCTGAGGACGCGCATCATCAGACTGCGCTCAGGCCTGCCGGCGACGATTGCGGGTCCTGCATTGCCGCCGGCTAGAATGCCCTCGCGGGAGTCTAGACGCAGACCGGCCTCTAGCTTCGGGCTCTGTCGGCTGTGGCACGCGTAGCAGTTCTCCGCCAGCACGGGCCGTATCTTCTGCTGAAAAAATCGCTCTCCGTCGCGGTCTGCTGCACGGACCGCCGAAGCCACCAGCAGTGCCGCCGATAATACCGAGATCGCCTGACCGCCGTTCATGAGAATTTCCAACAATATGTTACCAGCCAAGTAGTTTGGATGCTCGCGCGGCCGAGCAAGCTCTATCATGGCGAGGGCGAGCGCGCCGTTCCATCCAGCACGACCTGATGCCCGCAGCCGCTCATGCAAGCGGCCGCACTAAGACAGGAGCATACACCCGCGAGCTATGAGAATCAACGCAGGTTACAGAATGCTCGTTCGGCATGAGATGGCGAGAGGCCTAAGTGCGCCACCTGAATCACGCTGAATCGGTACCAAGCGTTCCGCGACCCCGAGCAGGACTATTGAATCTCGCAAAATAAAGTGACACCTTTTTGGGGTACGTACGTCTTTGTATGTATGGGAAATACAAAAGGCGTACGGCGGGATTTCGAGGCCCTGGAGAAGCGCCGTTTCAAAGCGATCCGGTTGGTCGAGCAAGGCTGTAGTCAGTCCGAGACAGCGAGGCGATTGAAGGTCGCGCGGCAAAGCGTCAGCGAGTGGCTGCGACGATACCGGCGTGACGGCGAAGCCGGGTTGCGCCAGGCCGGCCGCGCCGGCCGTAAGCCGCTGTTGGACGCCGCGCAGCTCGAACGCCTCGAGGCGTTGCTGCTGGAAGGCCCCGAGGCGCACGGCTTCCCGACGCCGCTGTGGAGCTGTCCGCGGGTCGCTCGTCTGATCGGAGACGAGTTCGGCGTGCGCTATCACGAGGGCCATGTCTGGAAGATCCTGCGGGCGCTCGGTTGGAGCCCGCAACGGCCCGTCGGCAAAGCGCGGGAGCGCAACGAAGAGGCCATCCGCGGCTGGCAGCGCAAGACTTGGCCGGCCATTAAAAAAAAGCCCGCAAAGAAGAACGTACGATCGTCTTCATCGACGAAAGCGGATTGAGTCAGAAGCCGCATCGTTGCCGCACCTGGGCGCCGCGCGGCGAGACACCGGTGTTGGAGTTCAACTTCAACTGGGACAAGCTGTCGGTGTCGGCCGGGCTGACGTTGCGCAACTTTTACTTCCGGCTCTATCCCGGCGCGATCGGCGAGCTGGAGGTCATCGACTTCCTGAAGGCTTTGGTGCGCCACATCGACGGCCCACTGCTGATCGTCTGGGACCGGCTGCCGGCGCACCGCAGCCGCCTGGTGCGGGAGTTCATCCAGCTCTCCGAGGATCACATCGCAACGGAGTACTTGCCGCCCTATGCGCCGGAGTTGAACCCGGTGGAATACATTTGGGCGTACTGGAAGCAGCACGAGTTGCCCAACGTCTGCCCGAAGGACTACTGGGAACTCGACGAGCGCGCCCGCAAAGCGCTGCGGCGAATGCGCCGCAAACCGCGCTTGATTACCGCTTTCTGGAAACAGTCTTCTCTTTGTCTCGATTGACAGTATATTATGCGAGACTCAGTAAGTCCCCCCGAAACAAACGACATAGCGCTCGTGCGCGGACATCTATTGATATATCCGGATCGCACTCGCTTCCGCCCACCGGACCGCGCCAGAACCTCGTCAAGGGGCTGGAAACCTGCGTAGGGCAACGGCCTGGCCCAGAAAAAAATCTTTGTTGGACGGATCGATTGTTATCACCACCTATGCTGACAGCGCTAAAATGGCCCCATCTTGATCGGGCAGTTGTTCGTGGACAAGGTCATTTCGACGATGTTCATTTTAGGGCCGATACGTGTACCACACTAGCCCCGCCGCGCCTGGGGAGGGAGAAAGAATGGAACGCAGAACTCTAGGATCTTGGTTTGGACTCAAGGGGCTTTCTATTACGGTATTGCTGCTCTCCGGCGCCGGTTTGGCGGTGGCCGAGCAGATCATCGGCAGCGGGATCGACATGTATGCGTCGCCGTACCTTGTCGAGGATGTGGTCAGAAGCGAGATCGAAGGGCCCACTTTAGGTCCGCTCACAGCGTCTCAGAACGATCCTCATGGCGGGTCGGCACAAGCGATGGGTTTTGTCGACAATGGTGTGCTGAGATCCTTAGTGATAGCGACAGGCGGGAGATTTACCGAAGTTGTTGGGGGATCCGCCCCAGCGTGGCTGCAGCCCACCGTTGGTGGAAGCCTGCCATTAGCGGGCGAAGCGCACTTTAGGTTTCGTGCCCTCGAAGAACAGCCTCCACGGTCGGGCATTGACAAGTGCTATCACGGCATCATAGTATTTGCCTGCCAGTAGAAATCGTTGACGGTCCCGTCGTTAAAGGGCTTCGGCAGATAAATGCGGCCGCTAATCACGGACGAGTTCGTGCCGTTGAAAACAACGGCCATCTAAACAGGGAGAACAAATGGAACGTAGAACTCTTCAATCATGACTTGGACCCAATAGACTTTCTGTTCCGGTATTGCTTTTCTTCAGCGCCGCTTCGGCGACGGCACAGCCGAAAATTAATGACATTACCGCTGTCGATGTCATCTTCAGCACGATCGGGCAAGGGCAACCGAATATCGCGCCGCGAGGGTGGGCAAAAATGTGGGGAGAAGGCATCGCGGACGAGTCGGGTTCGGCCCGAGTATTCGTTAACGGCGTTGAGACTTTGAGTTTCGGTGATTCGACGAGCCTGCAATTCTTTCAGGTGCCTTCAGAGACTGTTGTGGGGCCCGCAACGTTCACCGTATCCGTGGACGGAGTCATGTCCGCTCCGTTCGACTTTCGGGTCAACGAGTTTGCCCCAACCGCAGCCTGGGAGGGTGATGATTACCATTTGGATCGATCGCCGCTCACCGCGGAAAACCCGGCCCTACCCGGCGAGACGGTCCTTAGCACCGGGATTACCGGACTCGGTACGGAACTCCCTCCGCAGCTTGCTGTCACGGTGGGCGGACTCCCCGTGGAAATAGTGTCCTTGCAAGACAACGTGGAGTTCGAGTTCTCCTTGCCGGGGGTGTACACGCTGGAGGCGATCGTACCGGAGGGTCTCGCACCGGGTACTCACACGGGTACGTTGACTGTCGGCGGAGTTAGCTATACGTTCTCCGACCCCGAAGATTTTCTTTTCGTCGGCTCCGGCGACGGAGGGGGCGGCGGCGACCAGGGCGGCGGCGACGGAGGGGGTGACGAACTTACGGTGATCTCCGACTCACCGCTTCCGGCTGGGATGGTTGGCCGGCCCTATGTGGAGGCACTCTCGGCGGTGGGAGGAGCTCCTCCCTATACTTGGTCCGTGGTGTTGGGGGCGCTCCCACCAGGGTTGACACTCGATCCGACGACTGGATCCCTGGAAGGCAACCCCACAGTGCCAGGCACGTTCCGATTCTCAGGGCTCGTGACGGACACGAGAGATGACGTAGCGGCCAAGGAGTTCCTGGCACAGATTGAGCTGGATCCCAACGTGGAGCCGCAGCTTGGAGCACAACCGAACGGCCTAACATTTTCGTTCGTCCAGGTATCGCCAGCCGCAACAAAGAGGCTCTCCGTGCTTAACGAGGGCGGGGGTTCGTTGGGCTTTCAGGTAGACACTGCGACCCAGTCGGGCGGGCCCTGGCTGATGGTTTCGCCAACGGCCGGAGAAACGACTGCGGCAGAGCCGGGTGTGCTCAACGTGACGGTGGATCCTACTTCGTTGGCTCCCGGGACCTACTTCGGCGAAATTCAGATTGCCGGTCCCGCTGCACAACAGTCCACGACAGTTTCGGTGGTGATGGCGATCAGCAGCCGTTCGCAGTTACTTCGTCTCTCGCAAAGGGGACTGACATTCACGGGTGTGGCGGGAGGTAGCGCTGTACCCGTCCAGACTCTGCAGGTGTTTAACGATGGGTTGGGCGTGATGGTTTGGGACATCGGATCGGATACGCTGTCGGGCGGAGACTGGCTGACTGTAACCCCCTTAGCGGATTCCAGCGAACCCTCAGTTCCCACGACAGCGGCTGTCGCTATCAGTTCACAAGGGCTGACCCCGGGCACCTACTACGGCCTGTTGGAAGTAATGGCTCCCGATGGGGCTAACTCGCCGCAGTTAACGACAGTGGTACTGAATCTTCTCGAAGGAGACCGGGACCCGGGCCCTATTGTTGATCCCAGCGGTTTGACTTTCGCCTCCGTGCCGGCGGATCCCGCACCCTCCCCGCAGAGTTTTCGGATTTCGAATCTGACCACCCGTTCGATCGACTTCACCGTACGAGGGCTGACGTTGACGGGCGACGGCTGGCTGGCGCCCACAACTGCGGAGGGAATTGTCAGCCCCGGTGAGCCTACAAACATTGGTGTTGAAGTTCTGCCCGAAGGGCTCGACGCCGGTATCTATCGGGGCTGGTTGAGGCTGCAATTCGATGATGAGCTAACCCGCACCGTGGAAGTGCTGCTCGTAGTCGCCCCAGGAGCCGGCACAAGTCTCAATTCACCCACTCGCGTGTCTCAGGGGGCCTGCTCTCGCACAGAGATTGCTCCGGTGTTCAAGGTTCTGGGTGGGATATCTCCGATTCCTGCCGGTTGGCCGACCAGCTTCGAGGTGGAGGTTGTAGACAACTGCGCCGGCAAAATGACCGAAGGCTCCGTCGTCGTGGACTTCTCTAATATCGCTTCCCCGAGTCTGGCATTAGGGCACACGGGCTTGGGCCTGTGGACGGCGACTTGGAACGTACCTGCGTTGGACCAGCACTCGATGGCCATCGTCACCGTAACCGCCACTGACCCGGCAGGCATCAGCGGAGCGCTCACACAACCGCTCTCCGTGAGTCCGAATTCCTCGTCACCACCGCGCGTCGCACCGGGAGGTGTGGTCCATAGCGCGAGCTTCGTTCGGGACCCGCTTGCACCCGGAACGATCGTTTCGATCTTCGGTAGCAACCTCTCGAGCGAGCCTGTCAGCGGTAGGGGCCTCTCTGCACCGAGCGTCCCGCTGCCAACCGACCTGGCGGGGACACAAATGATTTTAGGCGGGCGACCTCTGCCGATCCTGTTCTCCCGGGAAGACCAAGTCAACGCCGTTCTTCCATTCGAGGTGGGGGACCGCCTGAACGAGAGCCTGCCGCTGCTTGCGCTTCGCACGGACGCCGGCAGTCTAGCGGTGCCGGAACCGGTATTGGTCACCGCGGCGAGACCGGGAGTATTTACGCAGAATGGTTCCGGCGGTGGGCCCGGTTCGATTCAAAATGCAAACTTCCAGATCGTGGCGCCGGCGAGACCGGTTAAGGCCGGGGATGCCATTATCATCTACTGCACGGGGTTGGGTGCGGTGTTCCCGGAAGTTGCGAGTGGTGACCCAGCGCCCGCCTCGCCGTTGGCGCGAATGGTAGAGGATGTGACGGTAACGGTTGGCGGCCGCTCGGCAAGAGTACTCTTCGCGGGCCTGACCCCGGATTTTGCGAGTCTGTATCAGGTCAATGCCGTGGTACCGGCAGGCACACCTAGCGGGGCAGCCGAACTCGTTGTTTTGATCGCTGGACAAGCCAGTCCCGTGGTGACCCTGGCCGTGGACTGAGCGCAGTGCGCGTACTCACTAGTCTTATCGCCCAGAACGAGAATCTCTTGTGGCAACGTCTAATCGCGGTCGCGGGGCCGGTTGGATAACACGTTGGATCCACGTCGTCCAAAGTTGTTTCGAACAGTTCCGCGACCGCCGGCAGGACTAAGCCTTTAGAAACGAGTCACTTAGTCCCCCTCCGCGGATAACTGATCGCGGTAGGGATGCCGGTCACCCGGCACCCCCCGCACAGATCCGTGCGTGCGCTCCTAACGCACACGGCTCCTACCTTGGATGAGTAGCGCAGAAACGGTCCATCGGATAAGGATGAAGAATGCGAGGGACAGGAATCCAGCGGTCCAGCAGTCGGTTCAGCTTCTTCCAGGACTTACGTCCCTTCTGACTGCGACGGAATAAGACGTGTCGCCACAGCTGGCGCAGCCGATACTGGAACAACGCCAGTCGATCGGTGTTGCCCGGAACCGCGTGGTATTGGTAATAGCCCAGTACGACCTTCTGCAGCCACTCTCCGACCCGCGCCGTCGGCTCGTGCATCCAGCGGCGGAGAGCTGCCTTCAGTTGATGCAGCTTCGCCACCATCCGCTTCTTCGCCGTCTTACGCCAGACGATGAATGTGCCGTTGCTCTTGCGCGTCCCGCAGTAATGCGTGAAGCCCAAGAACGTGAAGGTCTCCGGCTTTCCCTCTCCACGTTTGTTCCGGTTCTGAGCGGCGAACCGCCCAAACTCGATCAACCGCGTCTTGCCCGCATGGAGTTCCAGACCGAACTTGGCCAAACGTTCCTGAAGCTCAGTCCAGAAACGCTCGGCTTCGGCTCGATACTGAAAGCCCACCACAAAATCGTCGGCGTAACGGACGACGATGACGTCGCCCTGGGCCGCGTTCTTGCGCCAGGCCTCCACCCATAGATCGAAGACGTAGTGCAGGTACACGTTGGCGAGCAGCGGTGAAACCACTGAACCCTGCGGAGTACCTACTGTCGTCTCCGACCATTGACCGTCTTCGGACACTCCCGCCCGCAACCATTTCTGGATCAGGCGAAGCACCCTCGGATCGGCCACGCGGTGCTTGATGAACTTGACCAGCCACTCGTGCGACAATGTGTCGAAAAATGACCGAACATCACAGTCAAGCACCCAGTTCACGCGCTTGGTTTGGATCCCCACCGTCAGCGCATCGAGCGCCTGATGGGGACTACGTCCCGGTCGAAACCCATACGAAAAGCCCTGGAAGTCGACCTCGTAAATCTGGTTGAGGATCGTCACCACGGCCTGTTGGACAATCTTGTCCTCCAGCGCCGCGATGCCCAACGGACGTTGCCGCCCGTCGGACTTCTGAATGTAGACTCTGCGCGAAGGCTGCGCCCGGTACGCTCCACGATGAACCCGGCCGTGCAGATCGACGAGTCGACCCTCCAGCCCGGTCTCGTACTCCCGCCACGTCACGCCATCGACTCCCGGGGCGGCTTTCCGCTGCAGAGCGTAAAAGCTCTCCCTGAGTAGATCGACGTTCAGATGGTGGAGCAAAGCGGTGAACTTCTCCTGCCTCCTTTCTTTGGCTGTTCTACGCACACCGGCAAGCCCTTGGGACACTCTCTTCCCGCTCGGTGTCGGGCTCGTGTTGGACCCTTCGGTGTTCTCCTTGGTCTGCGCCCTTTCCTCCCCAACCTCCGCCAAAGGTCGCCCTTCTTTGTTCGGCCGGTTCACAGGTACTACGGCGCAGTCAGACCCCTCTGGAACGTACATGTCCGCCGTTCGGCTCAGCGCCTTCTCGGACCGGTCTCCCCCCTTGCAGGGTCGAGACGTTCCAGAGGTCTCCCGGTTCTCGTGCATGTTGTTTCTCGACGTGCTCAGGTTCCTCGACTACGCAGGGCCGGACGCCCACTCGCGATCTAACGCAAACGCCCGTGTTGCCTTCCCATCTACCAAACGAGGTCGGCACCCTGAAACAGATTTTTCGAAGCTCAATAGCCCGGCCCGCCGATACCCCTGTCTACGCTTCGAACGTCGCCTCGCGACGCCGTCCGCAAGACTCGAGGTCAAGGTGGTTCGCTACTCCTTCCTTGTAGGACTCTTTCATTCCTGACAACATGCCGGTTTATCCCGGCGCTCTTGATATATCCGGTTCCCACTAGATATCGACCGCCTGAGGTTCCTCAGAAGCTCGTCGAAGGGGTAGAACACCCCTGGAATCAAGGCCCTGGCGGCGCTCCGATCGGATAGCTCAACGGAAGGCTTGTTTTCGCGCTCTGGGCGGGCCTCACCAAGGTGGATCCTTTCCGTCGTTCCCTGGATGGGCCGTCACACTACTCTTCGGCAATGCAGTAGAGGTTTCGCTGCCCGCGCAGAAACAGCTCGCCGCCGGCGACGGCGGCCGATGCGCTGAAGCTGTCGTCGAGCCGGTTGACTGCCAGCATCTTGGGTAGGTCAGCGTGACTCATCACGAGCGTTGTTCCTTGGCGATCGGTGATGTAAAGGCGGTTGGCGGCGCCCACCGGTGACGCGTACACGTTGCGGATGCCGCCGAGCCGAAACGGTCCGGTCCGTTCTTCACCGCTCTTTGCGTCCACGCGTGAAAGGATCCCCTGGTAGTGGCGGAGGAAGTAAAGCGAGTCTCCATACAGCAATGGCGATGGGACGTACGGCGTGCCTCGTCTGCGGCTCCACACGATCTGGTCGGTTCCGGTGATGTCGCCCTTGGCGCCGTCGAGGCGTATGGCGAGCATGGCCCGCGTGTCGTAGCTGCTGGCGGCGTACACCATACCGTCCGCCGAAACGGGTGACGCGACGATGTTAGCCGATAGCCCGCCACATTCCCATATGACGTCGCCAGTGGCCGGATCGTAGCCTCGAACGCGATTGGTGCCGCTGATGATGAGCTGCGGCTTGCCACCGTGCTCGACCACGATCGGTGTTGCCCACGATGTGACCTCTTCCCGCGCGACCCTCCATCGCTCTTCGCCGGTCCGTTTGTCGAAGGCAATCACAAATGACCGGCCTTCGTGATCCCAGTTGATGAATAGCGTGTCGCCGTGGAGCGCTGGTGAGCTGCCCTCGCCGTGCGCGTGCTTGGTCTGCATCTCACCGAGCTCTGCTTTCCACTGCAGCTCGCCGTCCAGGTCGAGACCATAGAGCCCACGCGAGCCGAAGAACGCAAAGACATGCTCGCCGTCGGTGACGGGCGAGTGGGATGCGAACGTTCCGGTGTAATGACCACCCTCGTGCGGGACCTCCGTATGCACCGTCCGTTGCCAGAGGACCTTTCCCTCGCGGCGGCTGATGGCGAGCACCATAAACCGATGATGTCGGGTTACCGGCACGCTGTCATGCGTGCCATGGGCGCTGTCGTACATTGGTTCCATAGGATCACCGTACGGTACGGCTGCCGTGATGAAGACGCGATCGCCCCAGACGATCGGCGTCGAATGGCCACTGCCAGGCAGTGCGATCTTCCAGCGTATGTTCTTCGTCTCGCTCCATTCCACCGGTGGGTTCGCATGCGGCGCGGCACCCGTCCCCGTGGGGCCGCGCCACTGCGGCCAGTAATGATCGCCGTCTTCTGCCGCCGCAGGCAGCACCAGCAGACTGCAGATGGCGAGGATGAAAACGCGCACTCCTACCATGGTGTCCCGGGGGTTCGAATCCCTCTTCCTCCGCCATTTCAGTAACTTGCACACAGCCGAGCTCAACGTACTTCTCATCTCATTGATTGCGCAAGCCCTTTGCAAACAACTGTCTCAGTTACGTCCCCCGGTTGCTGAAAATACAGCCGGCTCAGCCGACTATTTTTTCTCGGGCATCCACTCTTCCAGGTCCACGCCGAGTGCATCCGCGACTCGGTTAATGTAGTTGAAGTACGAAATCACCTGCACGGCGTCGTGAATGGCCCTGTCTGAAAATCCTTGCGCGCGCAACAACTCGAGATCCCCAGACACCATCTCGGAAGGCCTCAACGTAAGCTTTTCGGCGAACTCAAGCAACGCCCCGGTGGCCGGGTCGAGTCCCGCCTGTCGCCAATCGCTTTTGATCTTTTCCGCCGTCTCTGTGCCGACCTCAGCCCGGAGGTCGTGTGCATGTGCTTCCACTCAATAGTGGCAGTTGTTCACCTTCGACACCACAACCGCCAGCATCTCCCTCTGGGCCCGCGTCAGGGGCGAGGGACCGTGAACGCTCGCCAGATAAAGCTCCATCGCAGCCCGCAGTGTTAGCGGCGTCACGCTCATCACCTTGATGATGTTCCATACCCTTCCCGCGCGCTTGACGGCGGTCTCATAACTCAGCCGCAAGTCGCCTTGGGCTTCACTTTCGGGTATCGTTTCAATCCAAGCCATGTGAACATTGTCGCACCGGGATTTCAGCTCGAGACGAGAGAAACTGCTCAACGTACCGCGCCCGAGGTGGTTGTCGATCCGGATCTCTTCAGCGGCGGCCATCTCGTGGCCGGTCATCATCTTAGCCTGCATTTCTCACCACCTGGCGAGGCGAAGTGCGTGAGAGGGCTGTCAGTGCGAGGCACGGGCCGCCTGGCGCCCCATCTTTTAAGCAAAGAGGCGTACTTGAACAGTACGGTGAGCACGGCAGGCAACCGTAACGAAAGTAATGACGGGCCTATCGCGTGCTTCGACCGTCAGGTGGTGAGAAATGCAGGTTAGTGCGGAGGGCCCAAATTTCACGGCGTCGGCGACGATGACTTCCCCCCCCCTCGCGGGACACTCAACATGCCTTCAGAGCGCCAGATTGCCTGTTCGATTCATGGCTCTGGTGATGCGGCCGTCGCATTACTGCTGGGAACACCTATCTTTTTGGGGTAGAATCGGGCTGTCGTGGTCGGCCAGACCATCAGTCACTACAAGATCACCGCCAAGCTTGGCGAGGGCGGGATGGGTGTCGTCTACAAGGCCGAGGACACGAAGCTGGATCGTCCGGTCGCCCTCAAATTCCTCGCCCAGCATCTTTTGAAAGACGAGGAAGCTAATAAGCGCTTCCATCGCGAAGCCAAGGCCGCCGCGGCTTTGCATCACACGAACGTTTGCCCGATTCACGAAATTGCCGAGGCGGATGGGCGGACGTTCTTGGCAATGGCCTTCATCGAAGGCGAGAGCCTCGATAAACACATCGAACGGGGGCCGTTAAAGGTCCTCGATGCTCTCGACATCGCGCAACAAATCGCCAGGGGGCTGGAAGCCGCTCACGAAAAGCACGTCGTTCATCGCGACATCAAACCGGGCAACGTCATTGTCGACGACAAGGGCCACGTCACGGTGATGGACTTCGGGCTGGCGTTGCTGACCGAGGGTTCCAAACTCACTAAGTTCGACACGACCCTCGGCACCGTCGCGTATATGTCGCCCGAGCAGGCCGAGGGGGCGAAGGTCGATCACCGCACCGACATTTGGGCGCTGGGATGCGTGCTCTACGAAATGGTGTGCGGGCAGCGGCCGTTCAAGGGCCTTTACGATCAGGCGCTGGTCTACGAGATCCTCAATGAGGAGCACGAGCCAATCACGGGGGTTCGCGCGGGTGTGCCGATGGAGTTGGAGGTGTTCGTCGCCAAGTGCCTCGCGAAGGACCGCGAAGAGCGTTATAAGGACGCGGGTGATCTGGCGGTCGATCTGAAGAGCCTTCAAAAGAAACTGGAGTCGGGCCGCTCGACGATCCTAAGAACCCCGCCTGCGGGTTCGAGTGAGCAACCCGCTTTCGCGACGGTCGCCGACTCCGGAGGGCGTGAACCGGGCGGGCGCGCAACAGTACCCGGTGTTGACTCAGTCCAACAGAGAACAAGAACCCCCACGCACCGTGAGCGGCTGCTTGCCGTAGTCTCGGCCGTGCTGCTGATCGCGCTCTTGGCCGTTTCTTTCGTTCGCTTCGGTGAAGAAACTCCCGAGCCCGCGGTGCGCCGCTTTTCATTCACCCCGGAGAATCTCCATCCTGTAACCGCAAACCTCATCCCCCGCCGTGCAGCGATTTCACCCAACGGCAAGCATATCGTCTATGTGGTGGGCGGGGACACACCGACCCTCTGGGTACGGGACATCGACAACAAAGAACCAAGGATGCTGGCGCGAACCGAGGGTGCCTACCCGCAGGGTCTATTCTGGTCACCTGACAGCCGATTTATTGGATTCGCCGCGAACAACAATTTAAAAAGGGTTCCGGTTGAGGGGGGTTCGGTCATCACTCTGTGTCCGGTCCAACGGGAAGCGTATGCCTCAGGCTCGTGGAGCCCGGACGGCCGCTCAATTGTGTTCAGCAAGGGGCTGCCTCCGAGAGTTTTCGAAATCCCCGACCAGGGCGGGGAGCCGAGGTTGTTATTCGAACGCGAGATTACCGAAAGGGGAAGGGGTAACTGGTTTCCCTCGTTGCCCGAAGACGCCGCTGCGCGCGCCATCCTTTTCACCGTGGGGACGGTGAACGATCAGGAAATTGCCGTCAAGAACATCGAAAACGGTCAGTTCTCGGTGCTGACCGAGGGTGCATTCCCCGTCTATTCTCCAAGTGGGCATATCGTGTACCAAACCAATGTCCTTGAGGCGGGGTTGTGGGCCTTGCCGTTCTCGATAGAGACGCTGCGCGCCACCGGAGAAGCGTTCCGTGTCGCGGAGGGACTGGCGGACCCGAGTCTGGCGGATGACGGTACGTTGGTGGCCGTGGACTTCGAGGACGCAAGGCCGCGTCAGTTGGCCTGGTTCGACCGCGCCGGACGGAAGCTGGGCGTGATCGGCCGGCCACAGCAAGGCATGTCGCAACCGGCGTTGTCGCTTGACGATCGGCGCGTGGCGGTTCAATTCGTGCAGGGCGGAGACATGGACATTTGGGTGCACGAAGTAGATCGCTCTGTGAGCACGCGCCTGACCTTCGACCCGGGGAACGATTTTCTGCCCGTGTGGTCGCCATCGGGGAAGGAGATTGCCTTCAGCTCCAACCGTCGAGGCGATCAGGACATCTTCATTCGATCGGCCAACGGCAGCGGCGAAGCAACACTTCTGATGGGCGCGCCCGTGCTTGAATTCGCGCAAAGCTGGTCAGCCAACGGCCGGATTCTGCTCTATACGATTGCAGATCCTCGAACCGGGTGGGACATAGGGTATCTTCAGCGCAAACCGCAAGACGGGACTTTTGAGGCGCACGTATTTCTTCAGACCGAATTCTCGGAAACCAATGCACAGCTCTCGCCGGACGGCCGGTTCGTTGCCTACGATTCAAACGAGTCGGGCCGAAATGAGATCTACGTGCGCCCATTTCCACAGGGCAGTGGTAAACGGCAGGTCACGGCAAACGGCGGTCGGCAACCGCTTTGGAGCAAGGACGGAGCCGAGCTTTTTTACGTCGAGGGGGAGACTCTCATGGCAGTCGCCGTTTCGACCGTGGGAGAGTTTTCGGCAGGGTCGCCCAGGCCGCTATTTCGCTTCCCGAGACTCGTCGGTTTGGATATCGAGTATCAGTACGACGTCTCCGCCGACGGGCGACGATTCGTCGTTATCGAAGAGGTGAAGGACGAGCAAGCGAATCGACCTTCCGTCCACATCGTCCAGAATTGGTACGAAGAGTTCCGCAATCGCGAGCAGGACTAAGCTCGTCGAAACAAACCACATAGCGCCCGTGCCCGTGCTCGTGGTAGAGCCTATCCCAGGGCCGGGACTGACCGCGGTCGGCTATTGATAAAACTGAACATGCGGCATAATGCGGCCCGAGCCGTGGTAGTCAAGCTCACACCACCCGCAGGTCATTTCATAGTCGGCCCACGCGCCCTTGATGATCTTGGGCAAGGCCGTGACATCATCGGGCCGGTGATAGCTGTCAACCAACAGACGGGGACGATACTTCTTGAGCGTTTCCGAGGCGCCTTGGAGAGCCTCTCTTTCGGCACCTTCGATGTCGATCTTCACAAAATCAACGCGCTTGAGCCCGAGCCGCTTGACGAGTGCGTCGATGGTGGTCACGGGCACGGTAAGAGTCTCATCACCGACTTTTTCCACCATGCTGCTCAGGCCCGAGTGCTCCGACCCGATGTACAATTTCATGGTTCCTTCCGAACTCCAGACCCCTTCGGGAACGACGAGGACCCGCCCCTCGGCAATCTCTTTCCGAAAGTTTCGTCGGAGGCACTCGACCTGGGTAGGGTCCGGATCGATTGCGATGACTTTCGCCGCACCCCGCGAGAGTGCCTCGTGGACAAACACGCCTACGTGGGCGCCACAATCGACAACGATGTCGCCCTCTCGAACGGCGATTTCGGGAAACCGTGACGCGATCCAGTCGTGCTCACCGAGGTGATAAGAGAGCAAGTTGACACCGTTGACCCCGCCGGTCTTTCGAATCCAAAAGTCCCGTCCGGAGTGAGCCAACAGTTGAATATCGAACGCCTCGTCATAGCTCTCCATTCGAAGCTGATTCTTGTGAATTAGGATGCGTTCGGTGAATCCTTGCAGATCGGGATAGAAAGTAAGAATGCTTGTCCAGGGGCAGTCGGGCGCGTTTCCTGAGACCTTAACACCGGCGGCCCACAAGGTGACCACCACGGGCTTCAGGATTCCCGAGTAGTAAATCAGTCCTCCGGCAACAACAACCAGCACCAGCCGGACCGGCGCCGGAACCGCGGCATTGAACCGCTCAGAGAACCCAGCCATAGCGCTGTCCCCTTTCTGCTCCAGCTCTCCTAACCCGACCGTTGGCGAACGGATCGCCGCACGGCAGGAGCGTGGTCGGCTGACGGCCGGCACGGCTACTTCTCGCGGTGCCGCGTGGAGGAGCTCGATTGGCAGCAGTCTTCCAATTCATAGATTAGCAGCAGGCTGGATGGCGGGCGTGGAGGGACCCGAACCCGACCTGCTGGTTCGAAGCCAGATACCACACTTTAAGTCTAACCCTTATCGGATTGACAACAAGCGGTTTGGGGCGTGTCTTGATTTCCGTTGAAACTCGCGGCTCTCCGGTGGATCTAGTTTACGCCGCTTTGGACGTTGGCGGGGAGGTTCCCCGCCGTTTTTCAAGCAGCTCCAATAACTTCGGCAAATCCTTATAACCCTTCACGCGGCGAAAGTTCTTTTCCGCCACCCACAACGCCGAGCCGACCCAGCGTTCAATGTGGTCGCCTCGTTGCCAATCGGACATGCTCCTTCTTGACATTTGGGCTGCGGTTTGAAAGAGCGGGAGTGTGACCGGCTCGGCGGCTGTTACCCTTACAACGGTCAACTTACTCGCGGGCCACCCGCGAAAGAGCTATGCACGTTGTCATTTTGACTCAGTATTACCCGCCCGAGATCGGAGCTCCGCAGAATCGCCTTTCCGATCTGGCCCGCCGTTTCGTGGAGCGGGGTCATCGGGTGCAAGTGCTGACGGCGATACCGAACTATCCGGAGAGCGAGGTTTTCCCGGAATACCGTGGTCGTTCTGTTGTTTCTGAGTGTCTCGACGGCGTGCCGGTAGAGCGAGTCAAGCTATACGTGCCACAGAGGAAGACGTTCTGGCGACGCATAGCCCACTATTCCTCGTTTGCCTTCCATTCGGCGATTCGGGGACCAAAACTCCTTGATCGGGCCGACTTCGTCATCACCGAATCACCACCTCTGCTGCTGGCCCCGGCCGGCGTCTATCTGGCGCGCAGATTGGGCGCTGCGTATGTTCTCAATGTTTCGGATCTCTGGCCGGCCTCAGCTCTAGAGTTGGATGTTCTGAAACCGGGCATTGTTGCGAAATGTGCGGTCGCCTTCGAAGAGTGGTGCTATCGACGTGCTGCGGTCATCTTAGGACAGTCGGACGGTATCGTTAAAGATATCAAGCACCGCTTCCCGCACAAGCCGGTCCATCTTTACCCTAATGGCGTTGATTTGGCTTATTGGCAGACGCGGCCAAAGCCGCGGCGAGAAGGCTCAGGCCGGCCGGACCGCGATTTTGTCGTGGGGTATGTGGGACTTCACGGGCATGCGCAGGCTTTAGGGCAAGTGCTCGCGGCGGCACGCATGCTGAGGGACGAACCTCATATCCGTATCGTATTCTTCGGGAGCGGACCGTTGAAAAAAGAACTGCAGACTCTCGCAACGCAATCCAAGTTGTCGAACGTGACGTTTTATCCGGCGCAACCGCATGAACGCATCCGCGAGATCTATGCAGGCGTGGACGCCGGTCTGGTAACGCTGGCCAAAGGGCCGGTTTTCGAAGGAGTCCGACCTTCTAAGCTCTTTGAGATTATGGCGGCCGGCCTTCCGGTGGTTCTCGCTGCAGCCGGCGAGCCGGCTAGGTTGGTCGCCGACGCTGGTTGCGGTGTAGTGGTTCCGCCCGAGTCGCCCCACGAACTGGCCGAGGCCATCCGCCGGCTCTCGCGGGATAATGGCCGGCATCACAGCATGGGGGAAAAAGGTCGTTCCTACGTAGCAACACATTTTGACCGGGCACGCATCGCCGGAAAATTGGAGGACCTGTTGCTTTCTCACATTCCAGACTGAAAGACCTGATTACCCCCTTGCTCCTGCGGACGTACCCGCCCAAGTTTGACCTGCACATCTGAGGTCTGAAGTCGCCCCCGGCGCCATTGTGCAAACTCAAAGCCTCACGGACCGAACCCTGACCGCCGCCGCTTGGCGGTTCGCGGGTCGGCTGGCAATGTACGGCGCACGGCTTGGCGTGGTCGTCGTTTTGGCTCGGTTGTTGCCGCCTTCCGCCTTTGGCGTCGTCGCTGCGGCCTCGATCGTTGTCAGCCTGACAACGGAGCTGACCAGAAGCGGATTCAGTACGGGAATTATCCAGCGGAAGGACCTAACCGAGACGCATATACGCGTCGCGTTCACTTTGGCAGCCCTGCAGGGTGCTTGCTCAACGTTGGTGCTGTGGTGGCTCGCACCTTGGATAGCCGGTTTCTTTGATATGGCGGAGGTGGAGCCCATTCTACGGCTCTTGGCGCTGGAGCCGGGCCTGGCAGGTCTGAGCCTGGTATCAAGCGCGATCCTGACGCGCAGGTTGGAGTGTGACCTCGTTCAGATCGAAGTGCAATCGTTTCTGTTAGGTTATGCCGGAGTTGGAGTTTCGCTTGCGTTACTGGGCTATGGTGCCTGGGCTTTAGCCTGGGCCGCCGTGGCCCAAACCGCTGTAAGTAGCGCGGCCGTTTACTTGAAAACCCGTCACCCGATTAGGCCTAGCCTGGCAATAGGACAGGCAAAGGGAATCTTCTCGTTCGGTGTAGCAAGTATTTTCGCCCGACTCGGCGAGTATGGGGCCGCCCAAGGGGACGGCTTGGTCGTGGCACGGTTCTTTGGGTCCGAGGCGTTGGGGTATTATCGCCGCGCCTTTGGAATCATGACGATGCCGATTGGCCAGTTTTCGGGTGTCATGCGCCCCATCCTCTTCCCGGTGTTCTCGTCCATCCAAGACGACGCTGCACGTCTTCGGCAAGCGTATCGCGGCAGTGTTTCGCTAGTTGCCATGGGATGTTTTCCGGCGCTTGCGCTGATCGGGATTGTAGCGCCGGAGTTGGTCCGTGGTGTCTTCGGCCAAGCCTGGGAGCCGGCCGTACCTGTATTGCAGGTCGTGATTTTGGCGGGAATGGCGCGCAGCGTCCACACGATCGGCACCTCGGTGGCGCGCGCCAAGGGAGCCACCGGTAGTCGCGTGATCCGCAATTTCCTGCATGCAATTGGAGTGGCTGTCGCCTCGTTCGAGGCCTCTCGCTGGGGCATTCAGGGCGTCGGCATCGGAGTCACCGTGGCGTCCTTGATTCCTTACTTTCTGACCGCTCAGCTCGTTTGCCGGCTGATCGGACTGACGTGGGGGGAGTTTTTTCGTTCGCAGTTTCCCGGTTGGGGGCTTGCGGGCTTGGTGGCTATCGTTGGTTTTCCGCTGGCGAGTTGGCTGCGAGTATTGGCATGGGCGGACTTTGCCATTCTGATTACGGTCACGCTTGTTTCCGGGTTAACACTCGCCGTGGTGTTTTTGACCCTGCCAAGAAGAGCGTGGGGATCCGATGCCCAACGGGCAATCAGCCTCATCGAGAATCGCTGGCCGGTTATCTGGTCCGAGCGAAAGCGTACGAGTCGCGACTAAACGGTTTTGCCGGCTGCCAAACCCGGCTGGCCTTGGCTTCGCCGCATGGCGCGTTGTCGACGGACCCGCGGCTGGTCGCCACGCAGTACTCGGGCACCATTCCCCAGTGTCCACTCGGACGGAAGAGACTGTTCTGGGCGTCACGACGCACCTCAGGGCGCACTCATTCCCGCTCTATACCACCCCTGCCAGTTGGCGGGGTGTTCGCCGATGTGTTTCTCCAAACGCCGCGCATAATGGCCTACGGCCTGTTCCACGAAGCTTTGGCGGCCCGACGATCGATCGAGGTCGAGCGGCGGCTCGATCACTACCCGATATCGGAACGCGTCCAGCCTGATCGAGTAGGCAGTTAGAAGAGAGGCACCCGTCTTCCGCGCAAGAGCAGGTGCGCCGGTTGCGAACTCCGCAGCGCCATTGAAGAAGTCCGTCCGTATGTTCCGGCGGCCCAAATTCTCACCGACGATCGAGACACACGCATTTCGCGTAAGCCGGTCCAGCAGGATACGCATATAGCCAAGACTCCGGTCGAGTGGAATTACGACTCTCTCGGCCAGATAAGGGTTTTCCGCTCGTTGGAAGAGGGAAGCAGTCCAGCGCAGCCCAAGGCGACTAGCCGAGGGGGAACCATGCTTCGCGTGACTGAGATGGACTAGGGGGATTCCTGCTCGCCAGACACCTTGGAAGAATACGGGAGTGGCACAAAACGACATGAGCCAAACAATGGCTCCCTTCCCTTCCGCCAAGGCCGACCTGAGTTGCCCTTCGCCTCGGATCTCGATTTCCGGCTGCCATGTTCCGACATGGAGACTACGCAGTCGTGCCCAGCGCAGCTCCATCGCCATCCGATGGTGTTCCCGCGCGATACTCAGAGCGTCCTCGAGTTTGGGAAGATCGAGTAGGGACTGAATTCGGCGGGCAAGTTGTGTCCCTCGCCTGCGGCCAATCAGACGAGTCACTGGCAGCGCCGTACTGACCAGTCGGCTATCCAGAGTCGGCGGCACGAGACTCGTCGCGGCGTAACCGACACCGAGCGAGCCAAGGAGAAGTAAATCACGCACGCCGATTAGCGGCACATGAAGAACGGAGGACATCGAGGGATACCGAGACCGCGAAACCTAATCTTACCGAGGTATCGGGAAATTCTGCGAATGAAAGATGCTGTTCACGGCCCTGTCCCCGGTGTCTCACCATGGGAAGCTTGGCGGCAAGGCACTGATCCCGAACGGAACAAAGCGCATGCCTAATAAAGACTTGGGGCCGCTCAGTGATTCGTTGTCCGGCCGGGGGGGATGGAGCGACAAGCTCGACCGGTTAACCTTTGTATCCATCCAGCTTCTCGTTTTCACAATTCCGCTGGAACGCGCCCTGGTGGTGCCCGGGGAGAGCTCGATTCCTGGCCTCTTGGGGTTGGTGGCCGCCGGCTTCGCCCTCCTCACCGTCTGCTCCCGGCCGGATTTTAGCCCACTGGGGAGAACGGATTGCTGGATAGCAGCCTTCGTTGGTTGGACCGGGGTCAGCCTTCTCTGGAGCATTGCTCCGGACCGGACACTACAAAGAGTGTTGACCTTTGCCCAGCTGCTGGCCTTTGTGTGGCTAATTGGGCTGTTCGTTCAAGGAAGGCGACGTCAGTTGAGCCTCCTCCGCGCTTATGTGTTGGGTACGGCGGTGCCGGCCATTGTCACCATCACGCGCTACCTCAGCGCCGACCCGTTGCTGGACTCTGACGGCTTTTCGACGTTTCGTTATGCTGCGTTCGGATCTCCGAACCAGATCGGATATCTATTAGCGCTCAGCATTCCGATCTCGTGCTATCTGGGGGCGGCGGAGTCTCGTCGGGCATTGAGCTGGCTGTATCGCTTGCACTTGGGTATTGCAGGCTGGGGCCTCCTGCTGACGGGATCCCGTGGAGCCTTTCTCGTTGGCATCGCAATGCTCGCTTACATCCCGATCGCGTTTTCTCAACTGCCCGCAAAGCGGAGAACCGCGGAGATCGTCATTCGGTTCATCATCGTCTGCTCCCTTCCACTTGTAAGTCCGATGACAGCGCCACTGAGACTAGGCACATCTGCGACGGCGGAGCTGATTCTGGACGACCCTGACAGGCGTCTTACCATCTGGTACGCGGGGTTACAGGCGTGGCGAGAAAGCCCAATTCTCGGCACGGGCGCGGGTACGTTTGCCATTGCCGTGGAGCCCCTGCTCAGCAAGATGCATTCTGCTCACAACGTCTTTGTAGGCCTCCTGCTGGAAGGTGGAGTGATAGGTCTGAGTCTGTTTCTCAGTATGCTGATTGCCGTCGCCTCGCGGGCTCGCTGGTTTCCCCGGGCGGACCGCCGTCTGTGGGGATTCTTGTTCGTGTGTTGGCTGGGACCGGCCATGCTCATGAGCTGGGAGTATGCAAAGTCCGGCTGGATGCTGTTTGGATTGTGTGTCGCTTGGAATGTTCGTAAGCCGCAAAGCGGTCCCAGGAAGGCATTGGAAGACATTGGTTCCGCGTAGACGACGGCATGTTCTGGACCGCCCGGAACGCGGCGAGCTTCGTCCCGGAGAAGTGGATGCCGGTAACGCGGATCTTGTGTGAACGACACCAACGGCCCTACCGCGCAGCCCTATGCAGCAACCAATCGCAAGACCATTAGGCGGCGAAAGCGGGAAAATCCGCCTCTGCTTGCTGATCCGGGGACTAAAGGGCGGAGGAGCGGCCCGACAACTCGTCGAACTCTGCAAGGGACTGAACAAGACGAGATTCGATTTGACGGTGATAGTTTTCCGGGGCGGCGGAGTGTTGCAACGGGAACTCGAATCCGCTGCCGGAGTCGACGTTGTCGACCTCAAGAAGAAAGGCCGTTGGGATGTGGTGGTATTCTTGAGCCGGCTCGTCGCTCGGGTGCGCCGTGCGAAGCCGCATGTGATCTATAGCTTTCTCGCCGACTCTAACTTGCTTGCGGTCCTTCTCAAGTTTTGTCTGGGAAGGCTGCGCGTTATGTGGGGAATCGCGGATGCCGGCCAGGACCTCGGCGCATCGCCCTGGCTGTCGAGGCTCGTGTATTGGGCTCAAGGGCCCGTCTCGCGGTTCGCGGATCTGGTCATTGCCAACTCCCAGGCCGGGTGCCGGCACTATGGCAGTCGTGGTTTTCCGCAAAGTAGGATGCGGGTTGTACCCAATGGGTTTGACACCGAGCGTTTTCGGCCTACCGACGACGGCCGGCGGCTTCGCGCGGAATGGGAGGTCGGATCGGAGGAAGCTCTGATTGGCATCGCAGGTCGTCTCCGCCCCGTCAAAGATCATTCCTTGTTCCTGCAGGCTGCCGGCCTCTTGCTCGCAACACGGAAGAATACCCGATTCGTTTGCGTGGGTGACGGCAGCCCGGCTTATCGGGCTGAACTTGAAGGACTTTCGCGGAGCCTTGGCGTGGAGGAGAACTTGATTTGGGCCGGTCAGCGGAGCGACATGACCGCGGTTTACAGCGCCCTTGATTTGTGCACCTCTTCTTCGAAGAGCGAAGGACTGCCCAATGTGTTGGGGGAGGCCATGGCCTGCGGTGTGCCTTGTGTGGCAACCGATGTTGGGGACGCCGCGATTTTGGTTGGGGAGACGGGCCTGGTGGTTAGGCCCGGTGATCCGCGGGCGCTGGCCGACGGTTGGGACACGATGCTGGAGCAGCTCGAATCGGACGGTCCGAGAATCAGGGCCAGGGCGCGATCCCGCATCGTGAGCCTGTTCGGGCAAGCCACATTCGTTGAGAGAAAGTCAGAGCTGATCGAGGGTCTGCTTTTGAGATAGGAGCCGTCTGCTTGGGTCGGGACCTGAGTAGGCTCCGGTTATCGCCCGGCCGAGAAAGCAGCTACGCAGCGCTGGTCGCTAACGAGTTTGCAGCATCGGCTGATGAAGACCGGCGGTCGGCTAATCAAACACGCCCGGTAGTATTGGCTGCTGCCGGCCGAGGGGTATCTGAACCGCCAGGCTGTTCGGCGACATGCTGCGTCGGATCTAGCGGCTGCCTGTGCCGGATGGTTGGGGCCGTCCCTTTCGGGTAGGAAATCTGGGCGTTGAGGAAGGGGGGTCGGAGGGGTGTGCGACCGATCGGCTGAGCAGCAGCGAGACGGGCTCAGCGGACGACAAGAACTGGCCATGGGAACCCTTCGATGCCGTCGTGGCCTGCCTTACGACGCAAAGTCGTTGCATTCAGGAGAAGAGAGGGAGTGCCATGTTCGAGTCGGAGTTCCGAATCGAAAATTCTGGTTGGAACACTTCGACCTACACCGGGAGTACTGTCGGGCGAAAAACTCTTGTGTTCCGGGAAGCAGGTTGTGTACCCTGTGGGAGCCGAATGTCCTAATCGGAAATTCCGGATAAGGAGAGGCGAGGGAGGTTTCCGTGCGTCGCCTGGCTGTGTTCCGGTCGATGAATACCGGCTTGATCTACTCGTTATTGCGAAAATCCTTACGACTTGAGGACGGCTGCTGCTACCTGCCGGTGACTTTGCAAACTGTTCCGTTGGACGATCTGCGCACAAGGCGGCAGCCACTACTTGTTCGCTGCAACTCGGCAAGTTTACCCGTCCCTTACCGCAATGCAGTTGGCAAACTGATCACGCACCCGATCGACCGCTTCTTTCCGTTGGTCAACGGTAAGCAGGACCGCCGCATCCGGCACACACCACACTGTAAACTGTTGAAGCACTACCAACGGACGGGTGAGAAACTTTACGATCAGGACTATACGCGCCTGTTGGCAGTCCGGACCTATTTGGGGGGAAGGTCATACAGTAAAGAGTACTTGCACAAAAAGGTGGACTCTTTCTTTGAGCTTTTGAAATCCATCCAAGAGCACGGATACATGGGGGGTCCTTTTCGCCGTTCCCCGATTGTGGTGTTCGAAAAGCCGATTTATCCGCCGGATTCCGTCTACGAACCTTTGAATTACGAGATGGTGGGTGGACACCACCGGGCGGCTGCAGCAGCGGTCTTGGGGATGGATGCGGTTAAGGTGCTGGTGGTGCGAGCTACCAAGCTGCGAGAGCTTAACCCCAGCGAGTGGATTCCGTGGGATGAGGCTCTTTGGTCAGAGACGGCATTGCAGGAATCCGCTTTCCTAGTTGGGGACAGAACCTGAGGCTTTCGGCAGGGGCCCTCGACACCTCTGCTTTTGAGATAGGAGCCGTCTGCTTGGGTCGGGACCTGAGTAGGCTCCGGTTATCGCCCGGCGGAGAAAGAAGCTACGCAAGCCAAGCTCACGGACGGAATCCCTTTCAGGAAGTTGTGCTTACCGTTGACCTGAGAAGCTGTCGATCCTTCTCATGCGAAATACCTCGAAACCTCGACTGCGAGTAGGCTTCTTGATCGATGACCTGCGCGTGCCGGCCTGGGCGTACGAAGTCATCCGAGCGATCTGCGTTTCGGGATGCTTCCGGCCGGCTCTGGTCTTGTTGGCCGGCAACCCGCGGCGAACAAGAGGATTCCTAAGACGATCACCTGACTGCGCGCTCTCTCTGCTGGAGGCCTTCTACTTCAAGCTCGATGAAATCGTGTTCCGTCCCCGCCCTGACGCTTTCGAGCCTATCAGTGCCTCTGAGCTTCTTAAAGGTGTGACCACGAAGCTGCTCACCGCGGACAAGGATGCTCCTTTCGCCGGCCGCGCCAATTCAGATCCCCCAACAACAACACTCGACAACCCGGATGTCCTGATCGCATTGACCGCCTTCCCACGCGCGAGCGATCTACAGGTCGCGCCAAAGTATGGCGTGTGGACCTTCGACCACGTCCCGCCGGACCCGGTCGTCGGCGATCCGACAGGAATTCGGCAGGTTATTTGTGCGAGTCCCATCACGACTTGCGAACTTAGGATCGTCAGCGGCAAGCCGCACGAAACCAGGATTGTATCCCGGTCTTTGTTGGCGACTGACCCGTCATCCGTCGCAGGGAACCGAGGTCGTTCCTTTTGGAGAAGGACGTCGGTCCTTCCGCGAAAGCTGGAGGAGTGTTGGGCCGCCGGTCCTGACCGATTCCTCTCCCGCCTGGAGACCACCCGAGATCAACAACCGGTGGGTCAAGGTACCGGCTACCGCGGAACGACTCCGTGGCAGGAGGCGGGGCTGTTGCTCCGACACGCTGGGCGGCTACTCGGACATTTGTCGCACCGTTTCTTCTACAGAAATCAATGGGCTATCCTGCACGCAGCCGGCAAAGACTCCTCCATTCGTCCCCAAGACTGCGAACTTCTGGTGCCGCCCAGAGATAGGATGTGGGCGGATCCCTTCGTGGTTGAGCACCGAGGCCGTCATTATGTTTTTGTTGAGGAATTCATCTACCGTTCACGGAAGGGCCACATCTCTTACTCGGACATTTGTCGCACCGTTTCTTCTACAGAAATCAATGGGCTATCCTGCACGCAGCCGGCAAAGACTCCTCCATTCGTCCCCAAGACTGCGAACTTCTGGTGCCGCCCAGAGATAGGATGTGGGCGGATCCCTTCGTGGTTGAGCACCGAGGCCGTCATTATGTTTTTGTTGAGGAATTCATCTACCGTTCACGGAAGGGCCACATCTCTTACTTTGAGATTGACTCTTCCGGTCGTTTCCTAGGGCCGGTCAAGATTATCGAACAACCGTACCACCTCTCTTATCCCTTCGTATTTGAGTGGGAAGGATGCTATTACATGGTCCCCGAGACCATACAGAACGAGACCGTTGAGGTCTACAGCTGCGAGGAGTTTCCCAATCGATGGGTGTTTCACAAACGACTCATGAGCGGCATTCGAGCGGCGGATGCGACCATGGTGTTTCACGGGCGGTTGTGGTGGCTTTTTGCGAACGTTGTCGCGGAGAACGGTGGTTCGAGCTGGGATGAGTTGTGCGTATATCACTCCGACCACCCACTCAGCGATCAATGGACTCCGCATGCTCAGAATCCAATCGTCTCTGACGTCCGAAGAGCGAGACCGGCAGGCCGAATCTACCAGCTTGGCGGAGAACTCTATCGCCCGGCGCAAGACTGCTCCGAGGGATATGGATACGCGGTTCGGATCCAGAGAATCGACGCCCTCACTGAGACAGAGTACGAAGAGACCGAGGTGGACGCGATCTTGCCGTCGAAGGATCGTGGTATCTTCGGCGTTCATACGGTGAACCGTGCCGGGGGGTTGACCGTCATGGACGCAAAGTTGAGGAGGTTTCGCCGGCCTTTTTAGAGGGGTTTGTTTGAGTTCCCCTGCTCTTTCGGTGCGGACGGACAGAGCTTAGCGCCACGGAGCTCGACCGGTTCGCCCCAACCCCAAGTCGGGCCTCCGCTCCGATCATGTTGGCTGCCGAGCCGATGCGTATGTCACGCCGGCTGAACGGACTTCCGATGAGAGTCCTTGCGGTTACGAATCTCTACCCGATGCCGCACAGCCCCACGGCGGGTACATTCGTGAAGCAGAGCGTGGAGGGTCTGCGCCGCGCCGGGGTGGATGTGAAGGTCCTGTTCGTCGATCGGGTGGGATTGGGAACAAGAGCTTATCTGGGCCTGCGGCGGCGGTTGGGCCGAGAGCTCGAGGCGTTTCGACCCGATGTAGTCCATGTGATGTATGGCGGATTGCTGGCCGAGGTGGTCACGCGTTTCGTTCGCAATTGCCCGGTTGTGGTTTCTTTTTGCGGTACCGATCTTCTCGGCGGGACGTTTTGGGCCCCCCTCACGCGTCTGACGGTCCGGCTCGGAGTGATCGCTTCCCATTTGGCGGCCAAGAGAGCATCCGCGATCATCGCAAAGTCTTCCAACCTACGTCGAGCATTGCCTGCAAGCGTTGACAGCAGCAAGGTGTGGGTCGTTCCCAATGGGGTTGATTTGGAGATGTTTCGGCCCATGGATAGGGCGGCTGCCAGAACGGAGCTGGGCTGGAAGGACGATTGCTTTCATGTCTTGACCCCGGCCCATCGGGGTGCACCGGTCAAGAGGCTGAAGCTGGCTCAAGCTGTCGTCGAAACTCTTCAACTAGAGGAACCGGCCGCCACTCTTCATCAGCTTGCGGGCGTGCCTCATTCACTGGTGCCTCTCTGGATGAACGCCGGCGAAGCGGTGCTGCTCACTTCCTACCATGAGGGCTCACCGAATGTCGTCAAGGAGGCTCTGGCCTGCAACGTGCCGGTCGTCTCGGTGGATGTCGGCGACGTTCGGGAGCGAATACAGGGTGTAGAGGGGTGTTACCTGGCACGCTCCGAGCGCGACGACCTGGCGGCGAAGCTTCGACGCGTCCTCGCCGGACCCGGTCGAGTGAAGGGCAGGGAAACGCTGAACGAACTGTCTGTCGATCGGGTCGCCGGAAGGCTGCGGGACGTCTATGAGACGGCGATAGACGAGCACCTCGCGCATTGAAGAAGCCGCGAGGCCACCTCAGTTTTCCAGACGAGGGAACGCAAACGGCGGCACACAAAGTGCTGTGGAAGAACGAACAGCACAGCGTCCGATTGCGCGCGGAATTCTTCAATATTACAAACCAACCAAATTTTCAGATTCCGCTGGAACTCGAGCTTTTTAACAGTAGGCTTGGGTGTGTCGGATCGGCCGGCCGGATCACCGACACGAGCACCGCCTCACGGCAAATCCAGTTGGTGCTTCGCCGGCGATTCTAGTGGATCAACAAGAGCCTGCCGTACCGGGGCCGCTCCCTTTGGATTGGCCGCTCCGTTCAAAGGCGAGTTCTTGTGCGAACTCGCTGGGCTGATACTCGGGTATGATCTCCTGAAGCTTCAACAGGATCCCGGCCTCGTCTTGATCGTCGACCAACGAGCGAATCTCAGACATCCACCGTCGAAACCGCTGAGGGTGCTGCCGGTTGCCCCGCACGACCCGAATCTTTTCGTGCTCGGTTTTTGCCAGAGTTTCTCGGACGGATGCAAGCTCCTCTCGAAGCTTTTCACCCGGACCCGCTTTGGTGAAGACGATCGGAATATCCTTGTACGGCTCCATACCGGAGAGGCGAATGAGCTTTTCCGCTAGGTGGAGAATTTTAACGGGTGTGCCCATGTCTAAGACAAAGGTCTCCCCTCCCCTCCCCATGGTTGCCGCTTGCATGACCAGCTGCACCGCTTCCTGAGCTGTCAAAAAGTAGCGCACCATCTCAGGATCGGTTACTGTCAGTGGGCCCCCGGCGGCAAGTTGTGCCTGAAAAAGGGGCAGAACGCTCCAGCTACTGCCCAGGACGTTCCCGAATCGCACCGAAACGCATTTCGTTCTCTCGTCGGTCATTGACGACACGATCAGTTCCGACAGCCGCTTCGTGGCTCCCATGACGCTGGTCGGATTGACCGCCTTGTCTGACGAGATCAGAACGAAATGAGCAACCCCCTCCTCCCCCGCCATGTCCACCAAGTTGAAGGTCCCCAGAGCATTGTTCTTCGTAGCTTGTAGAATCTGTTTCTCCATCATGGGGACGTGCTTGTAGGCGGCTGCGTGCAGAATCGTATTCACCTCATGGCGCCGGATCACTTCGCGGACCCAACTGTCGTTGACATCGCATAGTTCGGCGATAATGTTCGTTTGGGGAAACCGCTCTTTCAGTTCCCTTTCGATTCGAAACAAATCACCTTCGGAGCGCTCAAGAGCGATCAGCCGCTCGGGCTGGTAGAGAGCGAGCCGCCGGCATAGTTCGGAACCAATCGATCCGCCCGCGCCCGTCACCATCACCGACCAGCCTGCGATGAAGGCTTGGATTCTCTCCTCATCCAGTTTCACCGGCTTGCGGTCTATTAGTTCCTCGGTGAAGAATTCGTGATTGTTTGCCGTAGCGCCGGAAGACGTGATCAACTCGGCGAGACTCGGAATTTTGCGAAATGCCACTTTGGCGGATTGGCAAATCCGTTCGATGCGTTCCTGCTGCTGTTCGCCCGCTGACGGAATTGCCACCCATATTCCGTTAATACGGTATTGAGCTGCGATCTGAGCCGCCTCGCTGCCGCCTCCCAGCACCTTGACTCCGTGAAGGGTGGCGTCACGCTTGTAGGGGTCATCGTCGAGAAAACCGGCGACCAGCACGTTGAGATCCGAGCTGGCCCGCAGCTGCCTCAGTAGCATCATGCCCGCGGCGCCCGCCCCGTAGATCAGGATGCGCTGAGAGCCGGGGCCGGACGAACTGCTCAAAGACTCCCAGAAAAAGCGCACCAAGAATCGAGTCCCTGCAGTCCCGAGAAAACACAGAAGGAGGTCAAGGAGGTAGATGGATCGAGGAAAAGCCTGCCCAACGAGAATCCTCGTCAGAATCGTGAAAACGACCGACCCCGCCAGGTTCGCACGGGCTAACCAGGCCAAGTCGGACAGGCTCGCGAAACGCCAGGACGTGCGTTCCAGCCCGAGGATCCGGAAAACAGCCAACTTTGAGACCAGGACACATCCCATGCCCTGCAAGAGCAGCACCTGCTGTCGCTCCGACACCTCGAATTCAAATCGAAGAAGGAATGCGATCACCAACGAGAACACCATGATCAACAGATCCGCCAGAAAGACCACCAGGGCACGATGCCGCACCAACGGACCGTCTACCGCTTGTAGTTTTCGAAGCAATCCGGACCAATAGTTCAACAGTCTCTCCCCAACCGGCCGGCATCACCTGCCGCGGTCTGATCACCGCTTCGGCCGGGTTTCGTGAGTGGACTCTCTAGCCCTGCATTTCTCACCAGGTGTCGAGGCGAAGTGCACGAGAGGGCCGTCAGTACGAGGCGCGCGCCGATTGGCGCGCGGGGGCGTACTTGAACAGTACGGTGAGCACGGCAAGCAAGCGCAACGAAGTAATGGCGGGCCTCTCATGTGCTTCGACCGTCAGGTGGTGAGAAATGTAGGCTAGGCGCCTTGACCGCAATGGAAGAGTCGTGCACAGCGGCTCTAACGATACTCGTCACTCATCGCGAAAGACGTCGCCCTCCGGGCCGCCAAAGCCACCTCTCGAACCGACGCCGCGACGTACTCCACCTGCTCCTCGGTCATCTCCGGATATAGCGGCAGCGAGACGAGCCGCGGGTAAAGTTCCATGGAGCGAGGGCACTGATTACGAGCGTCGCCGGCGAACGGTGCAAAGTAGGGATGAAGAGGAATCGGTATGAAATGAACGCTGCAACCGATGTTCCTCTGCTCCAGAGCACGAATGAAGTCATCCCGATTGATCTTCAACTTCTCCAGGCGCAGCCGAATCGCATAAAGCTGCCACGCATGCCGGCACGACTCCCGATCGGGCGGCAGCTCAATCTCCTCAAGATCGCTAAGAAGACGGTTATAGAACGCTGCGCATCGGGTCCTTGTCTCGATGAATCCTTCCAGCTTGCGCAACTGATGAATCCCGACAGCGGACTGCAAGTCGCTCAGATTGTACTTGAAGCCGCAGCTTTGCACCTCGTAGTACCAGCTCCTGTCGTCGTTTTCCCGTCGCCAAATGTCTTTGTCTATCCCGTGCAACGACAGAGCCCGCATCTGCTCGGCCACAGCTTCGACGTGGCTCGTGACCATTCCGCCTTCGCCCGTGGTGGCATTCTTGGTGGCGTAGAAACTGAACGCCACGGCATCGCTTGCAGCCTCGGGGTCAGACTCCGTCGAACCGATCGGCTGCCCACGGTAGCGTGCGCCGAGGGCATGCGCGGCATCCTCCACAACATGCAAGCCATGCTCCCGAGCCAGAGCCCCGATGGAGTCCATCTCGCACGGTAGCCCCCCTAAATGGACGGGGATCACCGCCCGTGTCTTGGATCCGATTCGCTCCGCAATCGACTCCGGGCTGATATTTCCGTCCGTCCCCACATCGGCCAGGACCGGAGTGGCGCCGACCTGCATGATCACGTTCACGGTGGCGCAAAACGTCAAGGGCGTCGTGATCACTTCGTCGCCCCGACCAATGCCTAACGCCGCCAGAGGTAAGTGCAAAGCGGCTGTCCCGGAGTTGACGGCGAGGGCGTGCTGTGTTCCGACGTAGGTTTTGAATTCTCGTTCGAACCGAGCCGTGCGAGGCCCCGTGGTCAGCCACCCGGAACGCAGGGTCTCAACCACCTCGGAGATCTCTTCCTCACCGATGGAAGGCAGGCTGAACGGAACGCTGATCGTTTCCTTCAAGGCTTCTCCTGACCGAGCAGCGACCATGTCAGCCGGTGCGTGTCGTAATAGCGCGGCCACAGGCTGCTACCGACTGTGAACACGATCACCTTGAGATCCACCCAAAACGAGCCTGTTTGCGCATAGAGGGTGTTCAGCGTCAACTTTTCGGGCAAGATCACCGTCCGGTACTGCTGCTCGGGGTCTCGACCCTCCGCAAGCTTCTCTTCTTCGTGGCGATGGGCCAAGCTCGCGAAACCCGTGATTCCGGGACGCATCGTCAACACAGCACCCCAGGCAGGATCATCCAAATCCACATACTGCGGCACCTCCGGCCGCGGGCCGACGAGGCTCATTTCACCACGCAGCACATTGAACAGTTGGGGGAGTTCGTCTATTTTGAACCGCCGCAGCCAGGCACCGACCCGGGTCACCCGACGATCCCCCGACGCAGTGAGAGCGATGCCCTGATCCACCGCCGCCGGCACCATGCTGCGGAACTTCCAGATGCGAAAGGTTGCGCCGTCCCTGGCCACCCGTTGCTGCCGAAAAAAAACAGGCCCCCCGTCATTCAGCCATATCAACACCGCCGCCACCAGGAACAAGGGCCACAACACCGTGAGCCCCAAGATAGTGCATACCAGATCGAAGAGACGTTTTCTCAGAGATACGACCCAATCTGAGCGAGACTCTTTCACCTCGTCCACTCTTCTTATCCCTACGGGACACCTGCTGGTTCGTGAAAGTCCACCGTATCAAAAGCATGACGTACTTGAAAGGGCGATTCAAGGAAGCAACAATAGAGGGTTCAAGCGACGAAGCCCCATGGCGCTCCAATCGAAGCCAACCGTATCCCTACGGGACACCTGCTGGTTCGTGAAAGTCCACCGTATCAAAAGCATGACGTACTTGAAAGGGCGATTCAAGGAAGCAACAATAGAGGGTTCAAGCGACGAAGCCCCATGGCGCTCCAATCGAAGCCAACCGTCACCGTCATCACCGCCACTTACAATCGCAGCAATGTCCTCCGGTATGCCATCCAAACCGTGCTTTGGCAGACCTTCCAGGACTGGGAAATGTGGGTGATCGGCGACGCCTGTACTGATGACACTGAGCAAGTCGTTCTCGGTTTTGCCGATCCGAGAATCCACTTTGTCAATTTGGCGGAAAACTGGGGAGAACAGTCTCGACCCAACAATGAAGGCGTCAAACGCGCCAAGGGTGACTATATCGCCTACCTCAATCACGACGACCTATGGTTGCCGGACCATCTTGAGAAATGCCTTGAGCGGATACAGGAATCAAGCGCCGATCTGGTGTTCGCTCTCCTTGAGCAGTTCGGTCGCGGAGGAGTCAGCATTGCCCCTAATCAAGGGAACATGGAATATCATCCCCATCATAACGTCAGTGCCTCAAGTTGGCTTCTGCGACGAGAGCTTGCCGAGGAGATTGGGCCGTGGCGCACCTACCGGGAATGCTACAATGCGCCGTCCCAGGATTGGCTGTTCCGGGCATGGAAGGCGCATAAGAAGCTCTCAATGGCGCCCCATTTGACGGTGGTCAAGCTCTCCTCCCGAAGACACCCCGGTTCCTATGCAAGAAGGGAATCGGACGAACACGAGCACTATTATGGAAGGCTCCGCGACGAGCCTGATTTTCGAGAGCGGGAGCTAACCTCTCTACTTATGAGGGCCGCGGACGTCCGCGCGGGACTGAGCATTTCGCGGATTCGTTCCGCCGTTTCGAGAGTGTTCTCTTCTCTTGTTTCCCGGTTTGGATTGAGTCCGCGAGCGACGAAGGATTTCTTGCTCCACCATCGTAAAGGCGCCAAGATCGAGAAATTCAGAAGGGAGCGGGGACTCCCCGTTCTGAAACGTTGACGGCAACGGTCCGTCGGGAGTAAATCATCGTGAGCGAAAAGGAAGCGGCAGCGGCGAGCAAGCGACCGGACGGGGTCCTGGATGGTGCGAAAAAAGATCGCCAGAGCATCACCGCCGACTGGGAGTTGCTACTGGAACCGATTGACGGTGTCATACTCCGAGAGGTAAAGAACGTCTGCAAGTCGGACGGGGGCGGCTTTGTGAGATCTTCCGCCGCGAGTGGACGCCCGACTGCGCGGAGGTTGATCAGGTCTTCCAGGTCATGCTGCCGCCCGCCGGTGTCAACGCCTGGCACGTCCACCAATTCACCACCGACCGCCTATTCGTCAACCACGGCCTGCTGAAAATCGTGCTTTACGACGCGCGAGGGGAGTCGCCGACATTCGGCCGCATCAACGAATTCCGCCTTGGCTCGTCACGGCCCGGACTCGTGGTCGTCCCGCCCGGGGTGTGGCACGGCGTACAGAATATTTCGGACACGCCAGGCCTGCTTCTCAACCTCGTAGACCGGGCCTACACATATGAGGACCCCGACCACTGGCGACTACCGGCTGACACGTCGGAGATTCCTTACAGCTTTGACAGGTAGGTCGCCTTAGCGAACCTTCTTGGTGCGGCGTGGAGCCATCAGAGCGCCAGGCGAAGCGACACCGTCTCACTTTCTGCGGGCTCAACGGTGACATCGCGCCCGTACGCTCGCAGGGCCTGCTGCACACCCGGGTCGCTGATCTGTGCCCGGCTGCCGAGTGGAAGCGCAAACAGGCGGTAGCTCCCCGGTGCAACGCCGGTAAACTGAAACTGCCCCGCCGGCCCCGTGGCAACGGTGCGTTCCTCCAGATAACCGCCCTGGTTCGGCTTCGGAATCAGGCTCACCCGAGCCGAGACGGCCTCCTGCTCCTCACTTCGCGACCCGCTCGACTTCACCTGCCCCCCAACCGTCGCCGCATCAAAGGCAATCACCACTTGCAAGCCGGTAAGCGGGTGGTCTTCGGGAACTCTTATGACCGGACGCGGCAAAGGCCGGCCCCCAAAACTCAGCGCCTTGAGGTAGGCCCCCCGGGGCAGCGAGAAGACGTCGAGGCGGTAGTCCTCGGCCGGCACGTCCTGAAGTACGAAACTGCCGCTACCGCTCACGTCGGCCTCGGGTTGCGGCCACTGCTCGGGCGCCGCCGGCGCCGTCAAGCCAATCGTCAAGCCTTCCGGGTCCGGCCCGTCTTCTTCGTTCTCTAATTGGTCGAACACCACCCGACCCGCGACGGCCTGCCCCGACCCGACAAGCAGTGCCACATCGTCGACGGATCGATCATCGACTTGGACCACTTGTCGTACTACTCGGCGACCCTTCGATGCGAAAACCTTGTAGCTCCCGGCACTCAGGCCGCGAATCAGAAATGTGCCCTCCCGGGTAACCCGGGATATCTGCGGCTGAGTCACAAACAACGACCCATCCAGGCGAGCCGACCGGATGGTGCAGCCCCGGCAAGGTCCGCCCTCCTGGGGATCCGCGACGACTCCGGCGATGTAGTAGGCGGCGCGACCAGATAGCTCCAGATCGATGTCGCTAAGCTCTTGCCCCCAGTCCACCTTTGTCGCAAGTGCCTGAGAAGGAGCTGAAGCACCGGGATAGTAGCTGCCCGCGTGATTGGAATAAAAGAGCGCCTCCGCCGTCTCTCCCTGGGGCGGCCACACTCCGATGATGTACCGTCTTTCGCCAACAAGACCGTGGATTCGGTACTCGCCCAGGTCATTGCTCCGACCCCGGCCGGCCTCGTACAACGCGCGCTCGCCCTGTTGATACAGGATCACGTACAGCTGAATTCGGGCATCGGCCACCGGCTCGCCCTCGCTGTCCAGAACGCGCCCGGCGACGGCTCCTCCGGGCCGGAGTTGCATTTCAACATGCCGACTTGCGCCGTCGCTCTGCAAAACGACTCGTCCGCCGTGGCCGCCCGCTAGGGGGCGGTATCCCGTCTTTCGCAACTGCAAGGTGTATTGACCCGCGGGAAGGTTCCCGAATCGGAAATCTCCCCCCGAGCCCGTGGCTGTATTCCGGGATGCACTTTGCGAACCGTCGGTCGATCGCAGGGACACGCGAACCCCGGGAAGAAGCTCGCCACTGGTTGCCGACCGCACAGAGCCCCCGATCTCTCCGGCCGATGCCGGCGGCGGTCCTTGGCCGACACAGATACCCGCCACTACCAAGGCTATTGCCGGCCGGCGCATCATGGTGCCGCGCTCAAGTCGATTTCGACTTCGCTGTCGGGGGCCACGGGAATGATCTTTTTTTCGCAGCCGGCTGCTTTCCAGCCGGCCTTGTTGGCGAGCGTGTCCGGATCGATATCGGTCCAGGCGCAGATGCGATACTCCCCCGGAACAACGCGATCAAAGGAAAACCGACCGTTCTGGTCCGCTTGTAGCGGGCGGATTCCCTTCGGGCCGTCGAGGGCCACCCTGGCCAGCGGCAGAGGCCGGCCGCTGCTAAGCTCGTGGATGGTCCCGTAAACTCGCCCGTGGTCCGCCGCCATCACGATTTCCAAGCGGTTGGCGCCGGCCGAGATAATCACGTCGTCGGCCGAAACGCTCTCGTCACCCCGGCTGATTCCCTTGATGTAGAAATCGCGCGAGGTCGTTGCAATCCTATACGAAGCCGGCTCCAGATCGGACAATTGGAATTCGAACCGAGGCGCGCGGGCGAGAATTCTGCGGTGCCCCGAACCCTCGTTGGAAGAAAACGTCAACCGGACCTGGGCCGGCGGCGAGTCGGCGCTGACTCGCACTCTAGCAGCCACAGAGCCGGTTGGTAGGGGTACCAGGACCAGGCCCTCGATGTCACCGTGCACTTCGACTTCCCCCAAGGAGTGCCTCCTTCGACCGGACCTCGCGGTCACCGCGTAGCGCCCGACCGCGACGCCCTCGACCGTGAAGCGACCGGAAACATCAGTTCGTGCCGAATAGCTTTGCCTCGGTTCCGAGATCCCGTTCAGACGCAAGCGCGCGGGCCGGCTGCCCCCGGCGTCGATTCCGGACACCATCCCCGCGACCTGGAAGCCGGAATGGCCGCCGCGGGCGGTATCTTCCGTTGGGGAGCCGGCGCCGAGGCCGGCGAGAGAAAACCGAATTCCTGTATGCTCTTCTCCCGCGCTCAGCTCAAGCTGGACCGGGTCGGCCGCAAGACCTGAGCTTCCGCGCCCAAACCGCGCGCGAACCACGTAGTCGCCCGGCCTGAGCCCGGCCACTCGAAACCGTCCACGGTCGTCTGTACTGCTGGTTTTGCTTCCTCCGCGGTCTTGGGCTGCCACCGACACTCTCACGCGCTCGAGCGGGTCCCCGAACCGGTCGAGCACCATTCCGCTGACGACCGCGCCGGGGATCAGCTCAAAATCAATCCCGGCATAGCTGCATCCACCGGAACAATCGAGGGGGACTTCGGAACCTGTGCGGCCCCCGGCCAGCTCGACGTAGTAGCCGGGACGCGAGGCGCTCACGACGATGCGCTGTGGGCGAAGGTTGACGATCCGGTACCGGCCCTTCGCGTCGGTTCGAACCGTTACGAGAAACGGCCCACGCTCGGCCGATCGCACCCCGACGAACGCGCCGGCCAGGGGAATACGGTCGTCGCCGCTACTGATGTAGACGGTGCCTTCCAGGTCAACGGAAGCCGCAAGGGAAACCGCGATGGCCGGCACGGCGAAGACCGATCGGAGGAATGCCCCGGCCCCAAGAGAACCTGCCATGGGGTTCATTGTGACGAAAAAGAAGCAGCGCCGACAAGCGCTCGGCAAGCGAGGGCTGTTCTACGTGCGATTTATGGATGACATCATAGTCTTGGCGCCCACGCGACGGAAGCTGAGAGCGGTGGTCAAAGCCCTCAACCGAGCACTGGGCGCGCTGCGGCTCGCAAAGCACCCCGGCAAGACATTCATTGGCAGGATCGAAAAGGGCTTTGACTTCGTACGCTACCACTTCAGCCCGCGGGGGCGGACGCCGGCCAGGCAGACGATCGTAACCTTTCTAGAGCGTGCTATCCGGCTTTATGAGCAGGAGCCGGGCGAGAACTTGGTAACCGCCCGGCTTGGAGCGTACGTTCGGGGGTACGAGGGTTGGGTGCGTGCGGGCCTAGCCGGCCGATGGTATCGTATGTGCCTGTGTGATCGCTGAGCCGGCGGGCACCTACTCCGCGGCCCTGCATTCCGACCTTGCTAACGACCTCCAGGACGCTTGATCCTTCTGCGACAGGTTGTTAACCTGGGCAAAGCCGTTACAAGCGGGCAGGCCTGTGATACTGATTGTACATTTAAAATTCAGATTTTGGGGGTCTTTTCTGGACCCTTGGAAATCAGCGACGAGAAATAGACGGGCGTTCCCGCTTCGAATCTCGCATTGCCTCTGGTTCGTTCCCCCCCTGCTGAACACAACCAAATCTACGTCCCCCGTGTTGGCATCGAAACACGTTCTCTTAGCAGTAAAATTCGTCACGCACTCACATAGGGTCCCGGCGTAAATGGGCCCTTGGGCTGCAGCAAAGCCCAGGATACCGGTCATAATCAATAAAAACCTGGTGGCATACGTTCGTGATTTCATTTGGTCTCTCCGTCCTTCGCGGTCAAATTAGGTAGCCTTTATGGTGGACCAACCAAGACCGTACGTCAGCGAAGAAGAGTGCGCGCACAACCGCATCTAGTACACTTAGTACGATCCGGGACAAAGGACCACAACCACGAAGACGAAGTCAACACCCTCGCGCCTGCTACGCCTGCTACGGGCGGGAAACCGGGACGGCCTCAGCAGCGTAGCGCAGGGCTCGAAGAGAGCTGCGGCTTTTTGCCGGCCCCGCGATTCTGTCCACCCCCTCCCAACTCCGCCAACGGCTCACGGCCACACGGAAGAGCCGCGAACGGAACGACAAACCGCGCCGCCCCAAACCGAGCCGCGAACGTAAGTGAGCGCTGTCAGACGAACGCCGACAACTCCAACAAAGGTGGCGGACCCGACGCGACGGACGACCGCACCCCCAAGCACCTCGATGCCACCACCGCCGCCCCAACCCAGCGGTCCTCCGCGGAGATCCACCCCATCACAAAGGCCCCACCGCCGCAACGTTAGCCGCGTAGCGCGGGGCTCGAAGAGACCTGCGGCTTGCTGACGCGTTGCGTTCAACGCATGAATTTGCAGCCCCCATCCCCACGCCAACCGCCCAAAGCGGACCAAAAAAACCGAGCGCCCCACCCCAACGCGGCAACTCCATCCAAAATCCCCCAAGAACGCCCAAAATCACACTGCCCAAGCAATCTCCCGCCGCAAAACCTTCTCCAAACAAGTGCGGCGCACCCAAACTTAGCGGTCCGCCGTGCCGCCGGCCGCATCGAGACCACCCACAACCAACCAAGACCCACGATCACCGGCCGCTATAATCAAAACAACCATATTACAATCAACAACTTAACCCACTATCGACCGGCCCCGTGGCCCCTCCCAAAATCGACCATACGAACCCAACCCGTTCAACCAATCCGAGCCGCATCGCGTCCACCAGCGGACGACGTGCCGGCCGAGCGGACGCAGACGAACGCGCCTGCCATGGGAAGACGGCTGTCGCCGTTACGGAACGGTACCTTCGAGCTGCACGGAAGCCGCAAGGGAAACCGCCATGGCCGGCACGGCGCAGACAGATCGGAGAAATGCCCCGGCCCGAAGAGAACCTGCCATGGGGTTCATTGTGACGAAAAGGAAGGAGGGCCGACAAACGCTCGGGCTCACCGCCCACGAGCAGGGTCCCAAAGGCCGCAAAACCGAGGATGCCCCGCTCGGCGAGGAACTCGAGATAAAGATTGTGCGCCCACGGGATCCTGTGGAATTGGCCGAATCCCCCCGGCCCATGTCCCAAAAATGGGGCTTGAAGAAAGGCCGTCCAGGCCGTCGACCAAAGCCTCAACCGAGTACGCTGCTGCAACTGGGTCAGGAATTTCGTGCTCAGTGGAGACCCGAAGGCCCAATCGATCAGCAACCCCAAGACGACGACGGCGGCCAAGCAAACCAGTCCCAACGCAAGACGGCGACGAGGGCTTACGAGAACCACCAGACACGTAAGAGTCGCGATCAGGGTCAGGATCGCCGTCCGGCTCTGGAGGACGACGATTGCTCCGATCGACAGAACCAGCGAAGACAAGACAAGGACGAATTCCCAACCACGGGGTTTGCGGAAGAGCAGGGCCAACGAGAGCGGGGCGATGACGGCGAGAAACGTGATGTCGTTGGGCACCAGGAAAATCGGACTGTCCGCGGCCAAAGCCAAGACGCGCGTCGAGGCGCCGGGCGCTTCAGCCGCGGCCCAGAGCACCTTACACGCCAATCCAAGAGCGACGCTGCAAAACGTCACGTAGAGGAACCGGATGTGCTTGACCTTCGTGAAATGTTGAGCTACCAAGAAAAAGACAAGTGCCGCCGGGAAGAAGGGCAAGCTCAGAATGAAGCTCTTTCTCATGTCTTCCGACGCGAAGCACGACAAGACCGTGGTCAACACGAGAAGAAACCAAGGAAGAGCAAGCGGAGGCCAAGCCCCGGACCCGCCGTGAGCCTTACTGAAGAGAATCGCGAGTAGACCAAAGACCCCCAGGCTCAACAGCGAGAACATCCAGATATCCGGGAATGCGAAACCGGCCACATAGCTGCAGACCGCGATCGGCGCAAGGATAGAAGTGTCCCACCGTCTCGGGTCGGCTGCCGGACGGTTTTTACCGCGCTTCTTCTTCAATCTAGGGGGTTTCTTCATGAACCGCGGCTAAGAAGGCTTTCCGGACTTGTTGGCGAAGTACGCGGCCGATATGCACACCTGGGAACGGCCTGGTTCATTCGGCGCGAAGGTTCAAGCCGGGGGCGGCGGTGCTTCGCGCTTAGGCGCTCAGGGCAGTGTAGCGGTATCAATCACTCCCGTGGATTGGGCGAGTCCTGCTTCACCCGCTGAGCTCCGCACGTGGACCCATGGACCTTGGCCTATCTCGCGGGCCGGCGGGACATGTCCATCACAAAACGCTAGCCTGCATTTCTCACCACCTGGCGAGGCGAAGTGCGTGAGAGGGCTGTCAGTAGGAGGCACGGGCCGCCTGGCGCGCGGAGGCGTACTTGAACAGTACGGTGAGCACGGCAGGCAACCGTAACGAAGTAATGACAGGCCTATTGCGTGGCTTCGACCGCCAAGTGGTGAGAAATGCAGGCTAGGTCCATCCGCGGACTGGAACGGTGCGCTCTGCCATGGAGCGGGCAGCGACTTTTACTCGGGGTGGGCGCAGAATTGGGCACACTGCCTCCACAACCGCTTCAATCCGAGAGGGCGGAGATCTTATAATTTACTGACTAAAAATAGGTTAGATGGCGGGCGTGGAGGGACTCGAACCCCCGACCTACTGGTTCGAAGCCAGGCGCTCTATCCAACTGAGCTACACGCCCGCGGGTCTCATTGTAGACCTTCCGGCCGGACGTGGAAACGCCCGCGCGAGTCGTGCTTCGGAAAGGGTGTCGGATCGGCCGCGAAGCTGCCGTCGATATCCCGGCGCGATATACTACGGGTCTTTTGCCGCGCACGTCGGGGTCGCGACCCGACTCCGGGACGGTGCGGCCTACGGCGTTCGGTGGTTGGAGTTTCCATGAAGGGTATTGTTCTAGCGGGAGGATTGGGCACGCGGCTCGATCCGCTCACGCGCGTCACTAACAAACACTTGTTGCCGGTCTACAACAAGCCGATGATCTACTATCCGATCGAGGCTTTGGTCAATGCCGGCATCATCGATATCCTGATCGTCACCGGCGGCCGTAACGCGGGGGGCTTCCTCCAACTACTGGGTAACGGAAAGGAGTTCGGTCTCAAGCACATCAATTACACCTACCAGGAGGGTGAAGGCGGCATTGCCGAGGCCCTAGGGCTGGCCGAGCATTTCGCCGAAGGACAGAGGATTTGCGTTGTGCTGGGAGACAACATTATTGAACACAACATCTCCGACGCCGCGGAGGCCTTCCGTCAACAAGAGCGCGGAGCGAAGATCCTGTTGAAAGAAGTGCCGGACGCCGAACGCTTCGGCGTCGCCGAGATCGACGGAGACCACATCGCCGGAATCGAAGAAAAACCCGAAAATCCTCGGTCGAATTACGCTGTCACCGGGATTTACATGTACGACAACACGGTGTTCGAGAAGATTCGGACGCTGGTTCCGTCCGGTCGGGGCGAGCTGGAGATTACCGACGTCAATAACCTTTACATCCAAGAAGGCACGTTGACGTTTGCAACGCTCGACGGCTGGTGGACCGACGCCGGTACGATCGAATCTCTACAAAGGGCGAGTGAGATGATCGCTAAGACCGGCGCGAATAGGACGAACTGATCGGACTGACACCTACTATACCGGCAGCGAATCGTCACCCGGCTTCTTTCGGGTCAAGCTTCATCTGATTGTCCAAGCACGCGGCTCGCAGCCTCGGCGTGCACTGCGTAAGCCGCCTTCCCGAACAGCACAAGAATCACTTTTTCGATGGAGTGGCCCGGGCGCCGCAGAAACTCGCTCACCGTCCGCAAGGCGATTTCGGCGGCCTCGCCGAGCGGGTAACCGTAGACGCCGGTGCTGATGGATGGGAACGAAACCGTTGTCGCCCCATGTTCGGCGGCCAACTCCAGCGAGGTTTGGTAACAGGAGGCCAGTAGTGTAGGCTCTCCTTGGCGGCCGTCTCGGTAGATCGGCCCGACCGCGTGGATCACGTACTTCGCGGGCAGGTTGCCTGCGTTGGTCACGACAGCCTTTCCGGTTGGGCAAGCGCCAATCTTGGGGCGCATCTCGTCGAGTTCGGCCATGATCGAGCGCCCCCCCGCCCGATGAATGGCGCCGTCAACACCCCCGCCGCCGATCAATTCGGAGTTCGCTGCGTTCACAACGGCATCAACGGTAACTTTCGTGATGTCGCCTTCAAGCAGGACCAAGACGCTGTCGTTAACCGCAAATTCCATCGCGCGCCTTCGAAGTTCATTCCGATGCGACCAAGCGGAACGCCCGTCATCGAAGCATCATCCCACTTCCTTTTGAACTTGTTGCGGCGAACCATTTTTCACAGCACTTACCAGGCCGCCACTTGGCCGTCTTTTCGAGGATCCGTACCACCGAGTAGGACCCCCCGTTTCCAGTCCACTTCAATCGCTTGGTAGCCGCCGAAGCCTCCCTTCGTGCGATCGATAACGTGACCCATGCGGCTGAGGCCGGTCGCTGCTTCCTCGCTGACGCCGGATTCGAGTACGACTTCCTTGCCGCTGTTGTGGCGAAAGCGGGCGGCTTCGCCGGCATCCTGGACGTTCATGCCGAAATCGATCATGTTCAGCAGAATTTGAACGTGCCCTTGAGGCTGCATGTTGCCTCCCATGACTCCGAATGAGAGCCAGGGTTTGTCGTCTTTGTACGCCATGGCGGGAATGATCGTGTGGTAGGGACGCTTGCGCGGTTCCAGGCGATTGGGGTGTTCGGAGTCGAGCGAGAACAGGGCGCCACGATTTTGGAGTACGACTCCCGTACCCGGGACAACAACACCCGAGCCGAAGGCGTGGAAGATGCTGTTGATGAACGAGACCATGTTACGGTCTTTGTCCACGACAGTGAGATAAATTGTGTCGCCCGACCCGGTGAGGCGGAGGACTGCATCGTTGACGCCGGTCTCGACCTCGGTCGCGGCTTGGTTGGGATCGATGCGGCCCCGCTGTTGCTCGCCGTAATCTTTCGAAATGATCGTACCGATCGGCAGGTCTACCCGTTCGGGGTCGGCCAGCCAGGCGTCGAGATCGGCAAAGGCCAGTTTTTTGGCTTCGATCAAGCGGTGCAGATAGGCCGCCGAGTTGTGGCCTAGGCCCTTGAGATCGTAGCCCTCGAGAATGTTTAGCATCTCGATCGCCGCCATGCCCTGGCCGTTGGGCGGAAGCTCAAAGATCCTATGGCCGCGGTAGGTCGTGCTGATCGGCTCGACCCAGTCGGAATGTTGGTAGGCCATGTCGGCCATCGTGATCGGCCAACCGAGAGCGTTCAGATGGTCGACAATCTTGCGGGCGATCTCACCCTTGTAGAAGGCATCGGGGCCTTCGGCGGCGATTTTGCGAAATGTGTCCGCGAGTGGCTTGTTCCCGAAGACGTCACCGTGCTCGGGTCGCCGGCCGTCGATGTAGTAGGCAGCTTCGAAATCGCTGACAATTCTGGTCGCTTGGGACACGCTATCGTCGATCGCCGGAGTTTTCCACGTCCCGGCGATGATCTCGGACACGGGAAAGCCTTCCTCGGCGTATTCAATCGCGGGCGCAAGCACCTGTGCCAGGGTCATCGTTCCGTGCTTTTCGAGGAGCGTCGCCCAGCCATCGACGGCTCCGGGAACCGTGACGGAAAAAGGGCCGACGGTGGGAATACCTTCCAGACCCCGGCTTTTAAAAAAATCGAGATCGGCTTTCGCGGGAGCGAATCCGCTCGCATTCAGACCGACGAGCTCCCCGGTTTCGGCGATGTGCGCCAATACGAACAAGTCGCCACCGGGACCCGTCATCATCGGCTCGACGACGGCCAGTGTGGCGGCGGTTGCCACAGCAGCATCGATGGCGTTGCCGCCTTGCTGCAAGATGCGAAGACCGGCTTGGGCGGCCAACGGCTGGCTCGTGGCAACCATGCCGTTACGGGCCAATACAGCACTGCGGCCCGAAGCGCTGCGCCCGAAAGGGCGGTCGGCGGCTAGGACCATGGCGCCCACTCCGAGACTCGCCAATAAGAGTTTGAGCATCATGGGGATCTCCGGCATGAGGACAGTTTCTATACGGTAGCAGCGGTGTGATCGATTTTGTGGGAGCGCGGCGAATACGACAACGCGGCTCGCCAAGAAGGGATTTCGGCTGTCCTCTGTGAACGGGGTGTGGTCGCCGTTTGATCCCCGAGACATGTCGGGCTCGAAAGCCCGACACGGCACGCTGAAAGCGCGCGCCGCGTCGTCGTCGCCGGTTTTTGCGAACCTAACGCATCACGATAGAATTAAGGGCCGGTCGTTCAGCAGACGGTCGTTGTAACGATGGACCTTTCCCAACAGCGTTTCTTTCTGACCGGAGGCACGGGCTTTGTGGGCTCCTGCTTGGCCAGGCGGTTGGCTGAGACCGGGGCCGAAGTGCATCTGCTGGTTCGCGAGGGCGCGGACCGCGGGCGCCTGGAAGGCATCGAAGACAAGCTCACCTTCCATATCGGGGACTTGACCGGCGAGGAACTGGAATCGATTGTCAACGCAATTCAGCCCACCGCTATTTACCATCTCGCGGTTCACGGCGCCTATCCGTTTCAGACCGATGCGGATGAAACCATTCGCACCAACGTGTTCGGGACTTGGAATTTGCTGAAAGCCTGTGCCTCGATCGATTACAGAATCTTCGTCAATGCGGGCAGCTCGTCGGAGTACGGGTCGAAACCGCACGCGATGCGAGAAACCGACGTTCTCGAGCCGAACAGTTACTACGCCGTGGCGAAATCCGCGCAGACTCTGGTTTGCCGCCACACGGCGCGCCTCGAACAGCGGCCTATTAATACATTTCGCTTGTTTTCGGTGTATGGGCCATATGAAGAACCGTCCAGGCTCGTGCCGACCGTGGTGCGCCATTGCATTGACGACTTGCCCCTCGATATGGTCTCAGCGCAAACAGCACGTGATTTTGTCTATGTAGATGACGTGGTCGACGCTTTCTTGCGGATTGAGAAGCTTAGCGCGGTTTGCGGAGAAGTGTTCAACATCGGCACCGGACTTCAATCCACCGTTAGAGACATTTTCGACGCTGCCGTCGAAGCAACGGGAGAAGCGCCGCCGGTTCGATGGGGCGCGATGGATGCACGCTCGTGGGACACGGAAACTTGGGTGGCTGATTGCACCAAGACAAGGCGGATGCTCGAATGGTCGGCGACCACGCGTCTCGCCGAGGGAATAGCCAAAACCGTGGCCTGGCATCGGGAACGGCTGTTTGCCGGAAAAGCATCGCGAGGTACGGCGTGAGCGCGCCCGCCTCGACACCTTCGCGCGGGGATGTTGAGATATTCGATCGCGACGCGGCGGAAAACCGCGGATACGGCTACACTCTGGCCGATCAGCTCAGCAGCCGGCTGGCCACCGGGCGCTCAACGGATGAGGTACTTCGGCTGGGCGATTTTCGAGATCGTTCGGTACTCGATGTCGGTTGCGGCGACGGGTACTACACGGTTCGGTATTGGGATCGGGGCGAGCCTCGCGGCATCGCGGCGGTCGATGCGGCCCCCGAGGCCGTGCGGGTTGCCCGCCGCGCTGTCGATAAACGCCCGATTCGATTTGCCGCGGCGGATGCGGCGTGCCTACCCTACCGGGACAACAGTTTCGACGTCGTGTTGCTGCAAAGCATCCTGCACCACGCCGCTGATCCGCCGGCTCTCGTCCGCGAGGCTTTTCGAGTTGCGCCGCGCATCGTCATTCACGACCCCAACGGGAACAACTTGGGATTGAAGATCATCGAGAAGACATCTCGCTATCACATCGAACACAATGAAAAGTCCTATCGCCCCCGTCGACTACGCGAGTGGGTCAGGGAATCGGGCGGTGTGGTAACCGCGGAAGGGTTCGCCGGTTTCGTGCCGATGTTTTGTCCCGACCCCGTAGCGCGGCTGATGAAAGCGGTCGAGGGACTGTTGGAAGCCACGCCTGTAGCGCGTGCGCTGGCATGCTCGGTGTACACGATGGCGGCCGAGCGTCGGCATAGCGGATAGGAATACGCACTGACGCGCGGTGTTTCCGGCCGCGGACCCCCTGAAGAACGAAACTCGATGCCCCCCGACCCCGCCCTAGCCGTTTCTCTTGCCGCCGTTGCACGCCGCGTTCGGGCGCGGGTCGTGCGGATGGCTCACGACGGCTGCACTCCGCATGTCGGCTCGGCGTTGTCGTGCGTCGATTTGCTAGTGGCGCTCTACTTCGCCCGCATGAACAGCGATCCCGAAAACCCCCGGGACCCGGCGCGTGATCGCTTCGTGCTCGGGAAAGGACACGGCTGCATGGCCTGCTACGCCGTGCTGGCGGAGCGGGGTTATTTTCCCGTGGAAATCTTGGAAGAGTACGCGCTTGAGGGTGGCCGGCTGGCCGAGCATCCTTCCCGTGAGTGCGTACCCGGAATCGAAGTCGCCACCGGCTCGCTCGGCCACGGCCTGCCGATCGCGGCCGGAATGGCGCTTGCCGCTAAGATGCGCGGCGAAGGTCATCGCGTTTTCGCGTTGCTCAGCGATGGGGAATGCTACGAAGGCAGCGTGTGGGAGGCAGCCGTCTTCGCGGCGGTGAACAAGCTCGACAATCTCGTTTGTTTTATTGATTTCAATCGTTGGTCCGCGATGAGCCGCACCGACACAGCGTTGGAACCGCTGGCCGTGAAGTGGACGGCCTTTGGCTGGGCGTCGCTGGAAGTCGACGGCCACAACGCCCGTGAGCTTCTTTCTGTGATGGACGACATCCCCGCCGTACCGGGCCGTCCGACGGCAATCGTGGCACGCACTGTCAAGGGCAAAGGCGTTTCGTTCATGGAGGACGACTTGGAGTGGCACTACCGTCCGCCGACCGACGAGGATCTCAAGCGCGCGCTCGCGGAGATCGAGGCGAGCGGCTAGGGCGGCGGGACGGTTCTCTGGAACAATGCGCAATGCCTTTATCCGAGGTTTGACCGCGCTCGCCGAGCGCGATGAGCGGGTCGTGTTCTTGACAGGTGATCTCGGATACAAGCTGTTTGACGACTTCGCGGCGCGTTTCCCCGGTCGTTTCCTCAACGCCGGCGTGGCCGAGCAGAATATGGTCGGCGTCGCGGCAGGGTTGGCGCTCGAAGGCTTCCGTCCGTTTGTCTATTCAATCGCGACGTTCGCGACATTGCGCTGTTTGGAACAGATTCGCGACGATGTTTGTTACAACAGCCTCCCGGTGACAGTGGTTGGCGTGGGTGGGGGGTTTAGCTATGGTCCGAATGGCCCGACTCATCACGCCACTGAAGACCTGGCGGTGATGCGCGCACTGCCGAACATGACCGTCGTCGCGCCGGGCGATCCGGTGGAAGCTGAGTTGGCGGTCGCGGCCCTCGTCGGGGACGGTCCGGCTTATTTGCGTCTGGGCCGGGCAGGAGATGCGGTCGTGCACGAGACGCCGCCGGACTTCCGGGTCGGTCAAGCGATCACGGTCAAAGAAGGCGACGATTGTGCCCTGATTTCGACCGGGGGAATACTGCCGGTGGCGGTCGAAGCCGCGGAGATCTTGGAGGGTCGCGGCGTTGCGGCGCGTGTCATCAGCATGCACACGGTCAAGCCCCTCGACGAAGATGCCCTCAAACGAGCTTGTCGCACTCCGCTGACGGTCACGATCGAGGAGCACAGCCGCGTGGGAGGTCTTGGGTCGGCGGTGGGCGAGTGGATGGCGGCCGGGGACGTCGCGGGGTCGCTGCTGTCTATCGCGGCCGAGGATGCGTTTGCTGCCGTGACAGGCGACCAGGATTCGCTGCGTAGACAAAACGGCCTTGACGCGCAAAGCATCGCGCGCCGTGTCGCCGAGCGACTCGAATAGGAGGAAAGCGACGTTTGCTGACCGATCGACACATCTCGATCGTGATTGCTTGCTATCGCGACGCGGGCAGCGTGGAGGAGATGTATCGCCGCCTGACCGAGGCCATGACTCACGTCACCTCACATTACGAGCTGATTTGGGTCAACGACAATAGCCCCGACAACGCCGAGGAATTGTTGAAAGCCCTCGCCGCGCGCGATGAAAGAGTGACCGTCATCTCGCACAGCCGCAATTTCGGGTCGCAGATGGCTTTCACCAGCGGCATGGAGCAGTCGCTTGGCGAGGCCGTCATTCTCATGGACGGCGACCTGCAAGATCCCCCGGAGGTCATTCCGGACCTTGTACGCAAGTGGCTCAAGGGCTACGACGTGGTCTACGGCGTGCGCACGCGCCGCAAGGAGAATCCGGTTACCGAGGGTTTCCGAAAGCTCTTCTACCGCGTCTACCGCAGGCTTTCGTACATCGACATGCCGCTCGACGCCGGCGACTTTTCGTTGATGACCAGGCGGGTGGTCGAGGCTGTTCTCGCCATGCCGGAACGCGATCGTTTCATGCGGGGGCTCAGAAGCTGGGTCGGCTATCGGCAAACCGGCGTTCCCTACGTACGGGCCGAGCGCTTCGCCGGCGAGTCCACGAATTCCTTTCTTGATAATCTTCGCTGGGCCAAGAGCGGAATTTTCTCGTTTTCCTACCAGCCGCTGGAGATGATCTCGACACTGGCTTTTTTTGTCACTCTGCTGGCGGGAGCGGCGATCGTGCTCTACATCGCTCGCTACTTCGCGAATCCCGATGCGCCGGCGGGCTTCATGACATTGTTGACGGCCATTCTTTTTCTCGGCGCGGTGCAACTGTTTAGCCTGAGCATCGTAGCGGAATATCTGGGACGGGTCTTCGAGGAGGTAAAGCAGCGTCCGCGATTTATTGTGCGGGGAATTATCAACGATCACAGGACCCAGACTGAAAGCCTCGACGCCGCGGCGGAGCCGATTCGTGTGTTGCGGCAAGGAGGCGACTGCTGATCGTGGCTGAGAGGGACCTCAGAGCCACCGCGGCCGACGAAAAAAGGCGGGTCCGCGAACTCGGTTGGTGGTATCAAGACTTCGAACTGCCCTCCGGCGTACGCACCGGGACGGGAAAGCCACCCTCCTACAAGCCCGACGAACGCTGGCGGGTAATCGAACCCTTCGTGCCCGACGATCTCGCGGGCAAGTCGATACTCGACGTTGGGGGCAACGCCGGGTACTTCTCGATTCAGATGAAGTTGCGCGGTGCGGGGCGTTGCGTCCTGCTCGAACCGTATGAAGAGTTCGTCGCTCAGGCGAAATATGCCGCGGAGTCTTTCCGCGTCGAGCTGGAGGTCGTCAACGAAGACGTTCACACCTATTGCCTGACGACCGAAGAGCGCTTCGACTACGTCTTATTCCTGGGCCTTTTCTATCACCTCAAATACCCCGGGATCGTGCTCGACCGACTTGCGGAAATGACGAAGGAGCGGATCTATCTTCACTCCTACTCGGTGGGCGATGAAAACCACCCGAACTTTGACCCACCCGAGGGGTCCGAAGCGAGCGACGCCGAAATCACCGATCCGGCCTTTCCGCACATGAAATTCATCGAGGGGCTTTACAACGACGATCCGACGAATTGGTGGTTCCCCTCTCACACCGTGCTCGAGCCGTTGATGCGAAGCGCCGGTATCGAGGTCGTGGCTCGGCCGCATACGCAGTTGCTTGTCGGACGCCCCGATCGTCCTTTGGGCAAGACCGTCTACCCCAAGCTCGTCTTTCCCAATTACGCCAAACCCGGCGGCCCCGTGCACCCCGGCCCCCAACGGGTGGACCCGAAACTATGGGAACGGCTGCTTCGGAGTCTTGATGCCGAGCACGAACCCGACGGCGGGGAACCGAGCTCGTGAAGATCACGATCGACACCGAGGCGCGCACCCTGACCGCGGGCGACGGCCCGGATGCAGTTACGCACGGACTTTACAGCAAGGAATCATTTGAGCTGCTCTCGGAACAGTGGCTGCGCGTCGGCTGGAGCCTGGAGTACTATTTCACGTTTTCTTGGATGGGGCTCCCGATCGTTCAGCTTCCCGAAGATCTGCTCCGCTTACAGGAAGTAGTGTTCGAGCTGCGGCCCGAGGTTATTGTGGAAACCGGCGTTTACCGGGGCGGTTCGCTGATGTTCCTGGCAACGCTGTGCAAGGCGATAGATCGAGGCCGCGTGGTGGGCATCGACGTCGAGATCCCGGGCGATGTGCGAAGCGCCATCAAGGGGCACGCATTGGCGCCGTGGATCACGTTAATCGAGGGCGATTCGGTCTCGGCCTCGGTGGTCGAACAGGTCGCCGACCAAGTGGGTGGAGCGGGTCCGGTGTTGGTGATTCTCGACTCCCATCACAGCAAGGCGCACGTCAGCCGCGAGTTGGCGGCCTACGCCGATTTCGTTACGCCGGGCTCTTACCTCGTAGTCACCGACGGCGTAATGCAGGACCTGGCTGGCGTTCCCGGGGGCGACCCAAATTGGGTGAACGATAATCCCCTGGCGGCTTCCCACGAGTTCCTTGCCGGAGGCGATGATTTTGAGCAAGTCGAACGCCCCAGGCCGTTCGCCGACACCCCTCTAACGAAGACACCTACCTACTGGCCACAAGCCTGGCTTCGGAAGAAGCGGTAGGCCGGCGCGTCCGCGTATCGGCCGGCGGGTTGCCGCCGTTCTTTCTCGGCAAGCCGAGCCCGGCGCGGATGTCCGCGTAGACAGTCTCAATCGGCCGGTCGGCGTCAACACAGAGCAGAAGATCCTTCTCGCCGTAGAAAGCGAGTAACGGCTGCGTCTGACTGTGGTATTCCAGCAGCCGCGTCTTCAGGACTTCGAGATTGTCGTCGGCCCTCTTGGTAAAGCCGGCTCCCTCGCCGAGACTCGCCCGACGCATCACCCGTTGGTAGACGACCTCGTCCGGTAGATCCAGATAAATAACTTTGTCAATGTCCCAATTCCGAAACAGATATTCCGCTTGAGACGACGTGCGCGGAAATCCGTCGAGCACGAAGCCGTAATTCCAGTCGTGCTCCTCGAGACGCGCGCGTAGCACCGGTTCTACGATTTCGTCGGAGACGAGCAAGCCTTGGTCGGCGATTTTCTGCACGCGCGCCCCCAGCTTCGTGTGGTGAGCTACGTGCCAACGCAGGATGTCTCCGATGGAAATGTGCACAAGATCGAACTCTTCGCAAAGAAGCTCGCTTTGCGTGCCTTTGCCCGAGCCCTGGGGGCCGCAGATGATGTATTTATCCATGACTAACCAATATCGCTGAGACGGGACACCGGGTGACGTGGTCGGTAGGGCCATCGGCAAGACTTAAGTTGCCCTCCCATCCCTGGTTATCGGACTGAAGAGGATGATTGGTTAACGAGCCCATATACGAAGGAAGCCGGTACGGACGGGCAGAGACGGACGAACGCCTCTGATTTGGAAAAGCCGCGACCAGACGCGACAGAGGCGGGGACGGCAGTCCACGCTCGCCGTTCCAAAGTCCCGGTAACGGTCCTTTGATGCCGGTCCCTGAGCGTGGACTGCCGTCCCCGCCTCTGTTTCGACACTTCGCCAACGGAAGCCGAACTAACGCGATCGGACTAACGACCCCGAGCCGGTATCATGGGGTTTCGGCGGTGTGATTCGGGAGAGGGGAATGATTGGGCGGCGCAGCGGCGCGCCGGATAATCCCGGGCAGGCAGCCGAACACGATTTCCTATCCCATGCCCCGGCCCCTGCGTATCGGCGTCAATGCCCTCTACTTGATTCCGGGCGGTGTTGGGGGCACGGAGATCTATCTCCGCAATCTGCTGTCCGCTCTATCGGCGATCGACCGACGAAACATCTACTACGTTTTCACCAATCGCGAAACCGGCCGTGATCTAACACCGAAAGCGGAAAACTTTGAGACGGTCGGCAGCCTCGTCCCGGCGCGAGTTCGTCCTTTACGTTTGCTGTGGGAGCAGACCGTGCTGCCTTGGCAGGGTCTTCGGAGGCGCCTGGACGTGGTCTTCTCCCCGGGATTTACCGTGCCCTTGGTGTCGGCGGGACGCAAGGTGACAGTGATTCACGACCTGCAACACAAACGCCTTCCCCGAAACTTTGGCGCGGTCGAACGGCAGGCTTGGAACTTCGTGGTTTGGAGTGCCGTTAGGGTATCCGACCGTTTGATCACGCCGTCGGAAACTGTCAAAGCGGATGTCGCGAACGTGTACGGGGTCCCGGAAGATCGCATCACGGCGATTCCCCACGGGGTCGAAGAGAATTTCTTTGGTCTCAAAGAGAATGTCGCCTACGACGAGGCACTTCTTGCGGAAGCGAAGATTGCCGATCGCAGATATCTCCTAGCGGTATCTACACTGCACCCGCATAAGAACTGGGAACGATTGATCGAGGCGTATGGCAAGCTCGTCGCTGAGGGTGTTGAAGAACATCTTGTCATCGCCGGGCTGCCCGGCAAATCGTGGGAGAGGATTCACGACCGGGTCACGAACGGCGGCCTCGCCGATCGCGTTCACTTAGTCGGATGGACGCCTCGAGCGGTCCTTTGGTCGTTGTTCAAATACGCGGAAGCCTTGGTCTTCCCTTCCACGTTCGAAGGCTTCGGGCTCCCCGTGATCGAGGCGATGGCGGCGGAGCTGCCGGTTGCGTGTTCGGACATTCCGGTTCTACGCGAAACGGCCGGAGGGGCGGCGGTCTTCTTTGATCCGCTCTCGGTCGACCAGATCGCGGGAGCTGTCAAGCGTGTCTTAAGCGATGCCGCCTTGCGAAATCAGCTCGTCGATCGAGGTCGCGCTCGCGCAGCGAGCCTTACTTGGCGGAGGGCGGCGGAACGCACGCTCGCTGTCTTGCTCGAGGTAGGACGGGGGTGACGCGACGGCAACCTATTCTTCGGAATGTCCGTACACAACCACCCCGATGATGTCGCCGGGAATCGCCAGGTCGAGCACCCAGTGTTCCATGTCGTTTTCCCAGATGTGCCCCGACTCGTTGCCGTCGGGCAACTCGAGCCGCATAATTGTCGGGTGGGGATTTCCCGATGAGGAGATGCTCAACTCCGTCAGCGCCTCGAAGACAAGGTTCTTTGCCGGCTCTGTGTCAGCCTCGGCCCGGCTCAACAACGCAAAGTCGCGGCTGGTCGCCACGCCCATGTGATTGCCGTCTTCGGGGTGTAAGCCGTAACGCATCGTGTAAACGCCCGGCTTGACGCCTTGCTCGCGGAAATCGGAGCCGCTTTCGGGAAACCGCACCACGCCCAGAAAAGCGCCCTCCGGCATACTTTCGAAGCGGATTCCGAATCCGGAAACCAGGTCTCCGTCGAAAGCGGCCTTCCGCGGCCAAAACTCAGCGGCGATCTTTCCGTCGGGGCCCTTCGCGGCAACGGCCTCGGCCTCAATCATGTCGGCCATGCCGGCGGGCAGACCGTCGGGGGGCGCGGCGCCCCCGGTGGAGGCCTGGAAATCGCCCGCGGCGAGGGCCCCGGCCATGGCAACGGCGAGGATTGTGAGCAAGGGGAAAACCTTTGTGATGTTCATAACTGTCTCGTGTGACGAGTTGGGATTGCAAAGGGTTCCAGGCCGACCTGCAGGAATTCCGATCGTATCCCGCGTCCGGGCCGGCACTCGTTCCGGTCACTACCGGTGGGCGTAGACACAAAAGGCAGAGGCTACGTACGAACCCCTGCCGTTTGGTCGAATCATCCGTCCCGCTGCCGCGAGCGGATTAGTCCGTATGCGCGACGCCCAGCGAGAACGTACCCAGATAGGCGCTACTGCGGCGCGGAGCGCTGAAACGCACGCCGAGGCCTTCACCGTCGAAGCGATTGTCGAGCGTGAAGGCGGGCATGGCATGATCAAGCGCAGCCAGCGGCGCGTAGTAGAGATCATCCAAGTGGCACAGCGAGTCGCTGTCGCGAATTTGGCGTGTCTCAACGCGAACCAGGTCCCCGGCGGTCACCGTCGCGCGGCGCGCGTGGATGTTGCCGTCGAAATCAAAGTTGATCGGCGCCGTCTCGCTGCGGACCACGTCGTTCAGCAATTCGCCGGCGGCGTCTTTCGCCATCGCGGCCAGGGCTTCGCGTTGCGCGCTGTCTGCACGCTCATCGAAGATCAAAACCGACTTCACCGGATACGGGTTGCTGAAAGGATCCCCCAGCGTCGAGGCGGCGCGAACCACAGCTACGACACCGAGCCCGTTCAACGAAACGCCGTTGAAGCCGCCTTGTTCGACTTGCCACGCCATCACGGCCAAATCACCGCGAATCCCCATCTCGGAGTTGGCGAAGCAATGCGAAGCATAGACTTCGGCGTTACGCGCTTCCAGATAATTACCGCGAATCTCGGCGGCGGCCGGCGCTACGGCGACGACTGCCAGAATCGCAACGACAAGTGCAATGCGGGTATTCATCATGCAATCTCCTGCTTTTCCGAATTCTCGAAGATCCCGGAGGGCTCGAGAATCAGCCTCTATTCTACAACGGAACAAATCAAGCTGAAAAGGGGGCGTCATGGGATATCGTAGGCGGAGCTCTACTCGCCGGCGACACCTCTCTCGGCCCGCTAACGGCCTAGCGCGGTCCGACGGCTCTTATGCCCGTGGTCAAGCGATCTCCCCGGTGGCACGTCGTCACGCGATACCAGGCTTCTTTGCTCGCGCTACAGTTCCTCGCTGCGGTTCCAGCAGTCGTCGAACAAACTCAGCATGGCGGCGCCCAGTTGTTTGTGGTCGAAAACGAGGGCCGTGATGCGGGGGCGACTGGCGACCGGGTCGTCGAGCGAAATCATGCCCCGTTGGTTGTCGAACAGCGCGAGCTTAATCGGCAGTTCTCCCAGCACCCGGATGTTCGCTTTCGCTTTTTCAAGCTGCTTGAGTTGACTGCGCTGCTCTTCATCGAGCATCTGAGATTCGTAGAGCAGCCGGCAGTTGGCTCCGTTGGATAGCAGTTTTTGGACCATCGGTTCCTGCATCGGCTGCACCGCGTAAGGGGGCCGGGCGAGCTCCAAATACTCTTCGGTTGTCTCCAGCAGGAAGCGCCGGTACTCCTCGGCGATCTGGCTGGTATCGGCGACGATACGGATGTAATTGAGGGGGCCGTATCCCTGATTGCCGGCGGCGTACACTTCGGCCAAGTTACCGCTTAGAAGGGTCGCCAAACCGCGGCGATCCTCGAACTCGCGCTCATAGGCTTCCCTCTTGCGAGCCAGGAAGGCGTCGAGAGCCAACTGCGGTTCCACCGCGGAAAATTGCTTGGCTTTGCCCTGGACAACCCGGACAAAGCCCTTCTCAACGAGGCTGTCGAGCACTTCGTAAATTTTTTGGCGGGGAATGCGGGCCGGACCGGCGACTTCCAGGGCTTTGAATCGCCGATGCCCGATCAGCACCAAGTAGGCCCGTGACTCGTATGCGTTTAATCCGATCTGTTGAAGTCGGCGAGCTTCGGCTTCCAGATCCACGTCTTCAAGTTACCATGCGGATCGACGGACAGCCGGCAACTCCCAAAATCGCACCCGGCGGCGGCACGCTCAGGTCCCAGTACGGGCGTGTTTCAGATCGATTCTTATCCGAGCGGCGACCCCCGGGTGGCGCCAGGCCGTGCATTCTATGCGTCCGGAAAAACCCGGCTGTAAGCTACCCGTTCGCTGCGCCAAGCTACAATAGGCTCGGGTCGGCTCCTCGGGGAGCCCTCCCATCGAGCCGCCCATGTCCCACGTCGACGAACTTCCCTCAACCTTAGGTGTGCTGCGGGCTGACAGCCGGTATTCGGAACAGCGTGTTGGAGCTAGGTCCGTCAAGGACGAAATGCGCGAAAACTTGATCTGCCTGCTTCGCGCCGGCAAGCCGATCTTCCCCGGCATCGTGGGATATGACGACACGGTCATTCCACAAATCGTCGCCGCCGTTCTTTCGAAACACAATTTCATCCTGCTTGGGCTCCGCGGCCAGGCCAAGAGCAGGATTCTGCGACAGCTCACTGCTCTGCTCGACCCGTTTCTGCCGATTGTCGCGGGTAGCGAAATCAACGATAACCCATATGCTCCGTTGTCCAGTTGGGCCCGACGAACCGTCGCCGATAAAGCCGAAGACACCCCGATCGCTTACCTCACACCTAGCGAGCGTTACGTCGAGAAACTCGCCACGCCCGATGTAACGATCGCGGACATGATCGGCGATATCGACCCCATCAAGGCGGCCCGCGGCGCTCACAATCTCTCGGATGAAATGACGATCCACTTCGGGCTCCTGCCGCGCGCCAACCGCTGCATTTTCGCGATCAACGAGCTGCCTGACCTCATGGGCAAAATCCAGGTCGGGTTGCTCAACATCATGCAAGAAGGCGACATCCAAATTAAGGGCTATCCCGTGCGTCTGCCACTGGACGTCGAACTCGTGTTCACCGCCAACCCGGAAGACTATACTGCGCGCGGAAAGATCATTACGCCGCTCAAGGACCGCATCGGCAGCGAGGTACGAACCCACTATCCGCTCTCGATCGAACAAGGCGCGGCCATCACTAAGCAGGAGGCATGGTGGGTACGTACGGCCGGCGATAAGCAGGTTCTCGTTCCCGATTACATCCGCGAGGTCGTCGAGGCCATAGCGTTTGTCGCGCGCGAGGACAAGAAGATCGATCAGCGCTCCGGCGTCTCCCAACGCCTACCGATTTCCTGTCTGGAGAACGTTGTCTCGAGCGCCGAGCGGCGCGGCCTCGTCCATGACGAAAGCGTCATTGTGCCGCGCATTAGCGACGTCTACGCAGCGTTGCCGTCATTGACTGGAAAGTTCGAATTGGAATATGAGGGCGAATTGCGAGGCGGGGAGCGCGTGGCGCGCGAACTGATCACCGGAGCCGTTGCGCAGGTCTACGAAAAGTTTCAACAAGACGCGGATACCTCCGCCGTGGTTCAGTGGTTCGAGCTGGGCGGCACGCTGAAGCTCGACGAAAACGAGCCGGGGCAGGCGGTAATCGAGCAACTCGGTCAAATTCAAGGCTTGCTCGACTTGGCGGGGAGTATCGCCCTGGACGGCGGCAAAGAGCCCGAAGCCCTGGCTTCAGCCGCCGAGTTTGTCCTCGACGGGCTTTATGCGCTGCGGCGGATCAGCCGTCACGAGGAACTGGGCTACACGGCCCGAGAAAAGAAACGCGAACCCGCCGAGCGGATAGGATTTCCCGAGCAGCCGAATCGAGACCGATTCAATTAGCCAAACCGAGCCGTGAACGTGAGAGGTTGTGAAAAAAAGAGTAGGCTTCCTCTCGTCTGTGTACACAATTCAGAACGCAGATACAGAGCCCAGAGCGAAAGCGACGGGCCAAGGGCACATCGGTTCGAGTAGGCGGAAGACTGTGAAGTGCGCGACAGTGCGAGCAGACGCAGTGCCGAAGCGCGTTGCGGTTGCCTGCCCTTGGCCCGTCGCTTTCGCTCTGGGCTCTGTATCCATGCTGTGCGATCATTTGATGAGGCCGCCATGGGAGACGAACTGTAACGGACACGGATGCCCCTCGAAGCACCAGTCGAGCAGGGCCACGAGCGCCCGAAACAACGGCAGAGCCCGCAAATGCACCCGCTAGGCGACCGCCTCTAAGCTGAGCCGAGCGCCATGAAATTCATCAAGTACACCCGATACACCGGCGACGATTTCGGCATCAGCGCGGCCGACTTGATACGCGCGCTCTCCGATTTCTTTCTCCGCAGCGGCTTTGAGCAGCAATATCTTGATTTTCAGGAGATGAATCCGCGCTCGGTCGACGAACTACAGGATGCAGTGCGGCAGGCGCTCGAAAGCGGGCAACTCTTCGACGACAAGAAACTCGAAGAGATGATGGACCAACTCAACAACATGTCGCCCGACCAATTCGAACAGCTCGTCGATCGCCTCATCGACAAGCTGGCCGACGAAGGCTACGTCAATGTCGGCGACTCGCAGCAGAATCAAAGCCCTTCGGGCAACCCACAGGGGGCGGCGGGCGAAGACCAATCGCAACATCCGATCCGCTTCGACCTGACCGACAAAGGCGTCGATTTCCTGGGCTACAAGACGCTTAAAGACCTACTCGGGTCGCTCGGCAAAGCCGGCTTCGGCAGCCACGACACACGGCAATCGGCCACCGGTATTGAGACTTCCGGGGCGTCGAAGCCATATGAGTTCGGGGACACTCTCAACCTTGACATCAGCGAGACCCTGTCGCGGGCGTTGCGGCGACAGGGGCTTCGGTCGCCGCTGGATCTGGAATACTCCGATCTGATGGTGCGCCAGTCGGAGTACCAAAGCTCCTGCGCGACGGTGCTGATGCTCGACTGCAGCCACAGCATGATCCTCTACGGGGAAGACCGCTTTACGCCGGCCAAGCGTGTGGCGTTAGCGCTGTCACACTTGATTCGGACGCAATATCCGGGCGACAGCCTGAACTTGGTTTTGTTCCACGACTCGGCCGAGGAAATGCCACTCGGGGAATTGGCACGCGTGCAGGTCGGTCCGTTCTACACCAACACCCGTGAAGGGCTGATCGTCGCGCAACGCATTCTGCACCGGCAGCGCAAAGACATGCGGCAGATCGTCATGATCACCGACGGCAAACCCTCCGCCCTGACTCTCGACGATGGAAGGATCTACAAGAATCCCTTCGGCCTCGATCCATTGGTGATCAGCCGCACTCTCGAAGAAGTGCACAAATGTAAACGACAAGGCATTCTGATCAACACGTTCATGCTGGCGCGGGACCGCTCCTTAGTGCAATTCGTGAGGAAGGTGACCGAGATTTGCCAAGGCAAGGCATATTTCACCACACCGTATACCCTCGGGCAGTATCTGTTGATGGACTACATGAATCACAAGACGAAGATGGTGCACTGATCGCCGAGGAAGCAGAGTGCGGAGATCTTGGGGCCGGAGCAACTGAGACACTTGAGTCTCGCCCGCAAATACAAGCGGTCCGCTCTGGGCTGCGCTTTGCTTCACCCGGGGCTACCATCCGGGCCCCTGTCCGGAGGGCAGGCGACAATTCGAAATCGAGGCGGGCGCCGGTAGCGCCTAGCCGGCAGGCAAGCCGAGCGGTTTATCGCCTTCTTCGCGGGCAGGCGTAAACTGGATCGCGGGAGCGCCGGAATGCAGTTGCTGCAGCCAGATCAACCCGTCGAACTTCCCGCTCCCGCCGCGAGTCACGAAGAAATCAACGTCGCCATCCTCATCGACATCGTAGGGTACAAAGCCGACATAGGAACCCTGAGCCCGACGTGAGATATCGTGCCGGGCCCAGCTCCCGGCGGCTTTTCCCGGATTCTCGAACCACGCAATGCGGCCGGAGGGATTGGCCGCCGTCGCGGCTTTGTCATCTTCAACGGCCTCATCGGAAATCTCGACCCCGCGGCTGCCAACGATCACGTCAAGTTTCTCGTCGCCATTGATGTCGACGATCCGGAAGTGCGTTACCCGATCCGGGGAGATCGTGCCCAGCGAATGAATCGGCCAGGAAGCCGAAAGATCGGAAGGCTGTTCGATCCAGAGCAGCTCGGAGGGGTCGTCCGCACTCAGAGTGACGAGGTCAACGCGGCCGTCGGCGTTAAGATCTCCAAAATCCATTCGAGAACCATCGGGCCGAGCGCCGGTCGGGCCCTCGTCGCCCCAAAAATCACGCGCCGAGAAGCTCACTCCGGCAATGCCTTCTTCGGCGTCGCCGGTTGATTCCGCCGGCGTGTTCTCAAACCAAAGCAGCAGCCGGCCCTCGCCCGTGCCGGCAACAACATCGACATCTCCGTCGCCGTCAAGGTCGATCGGCCGGGCGTTGACCGCTTGCTCGCTCTCGAGAACGACATGTTCGCGCCAGAGGTCGCCCTGCAGGGGGGCAACGGGCAGCGAAAACCAAGAAATCCCGGTGCTCGCCGTTTCCGCGCTCGACCCTCGACCCTCGCCTCCGTTGACAGCGAGAACGTCCGGCCGGCCATCGCCATCGAGATCAGCTAGAGAAACTCGATCGAACGAACCTCTGCCCGTCGTCGCCGCCGGAATGATTCGTCCCCAACGGAAGCCGCGCACAATGCCGCCGGGATTTTCGAGATACAACAAATGCCCTGTAGCACAAGCCACCACCGCATCGGCGAAACCGTCTCCATTGAGATCACCGACGGCGAGATCGCGCGGCTCGCGCACTTCATCTCCTTCGGCGAGGGAAAGCCGGAACCAGGTATCGACGTCGTCCGAGCCGAAGACCACACGGACATAGCTGCTCTCGCCATGGATCGAGATCATGTCGAGAATGTCGTCGTGGTCGAGGTCGGCCATCTGAAGACCGTCGCCGCCGCGAACGGGAACACTTCCGCCCAAGGTCTCGTCGTCAATCAGGTGCTCCTGCCAAGAGATGTAGCGTCCGTCCTTCATCCGAGCCTGAGTGAGTGTCGTTGCGACCGTCTCGCCATCACTTTGGGGACCGCAGGAGATGGTCGCGAGGCAGGCAGCGACGGCGGCGACGAGGATTTCGAAACAGCGGGGTCCTTGTAAGAGAACTCTTTTCGGCACGACTAGTTCCAATCTACCGGTGGGTGCGCGAAGTCGGCAACCCGGGTTCGGAAAGACTCTACCTTAGCCCGGAACCATGGAAACCTTATTGAATCTCGCAAAATAAAGTGACACCTTTTTGGGGTACGTACGTCTTTGTATGTATGGGAAATACAAAAGGCGTACGGCGGGATTTCGAGGCCCTGGAGAAGCGCCGTTTCAAAGCGATCCGGTTGGTCGAGCAAGGCTGTAGTCAGTCCGAGACAGCGAGGCGATTGAAGGTCGCGCGGCAAAGCGTCAGCGAGTGGCTGCGACGATACCGGCGTGACGGCGAAGCCGGGTTGCGCCAGGCCGGCCGCGCCGGCCGTAAGCCGCTGTTGGACGCCGCGCAGCTCGAACGCCTCGAGGCGTTGCTGCTGGAAGGCCCCGAGGCGCACGGCTTCCCGACGCCGCTGTGGAGCTGTCCGCGGGTCGCTCGTCTGATCGGAGACGAGTTCGGCGTGCGCTATCACGAGGGCCATGTCTGGAAGATCCTGCGGGCGCTCGGTTGGAGCCCGCAACGGCCCGTCGGCAAAGCGCGGGAGCGCAACGAAGAGGCCATCCGCGGCTGGCAGCGCAAGACTTGGCCGGCCATTAAAAAAAAGCCCGCAAAGAAGAACGTACGATCGTCTTCATCGACGAAAGCGGATTGAGTCAGAAGCCGCATCGTTGCCGCACCTGGGCGCCGCGCGGCGAGACACCGGTGTTGGAGTTCAACTTCAACTGGGACAAGCTGTCGGTGTCGGCCGGGCTGACGTTGCGCAACTTTTACTTCCGGCTCTATCCCGGCGCGATCGGCGAGCTGGAGGTCATCGACTTCCTGAAGGCTTTGGTGCGCCACATCGACGGCCCACTGCTGATCGTCTGGGACCGGCTGCCGGCGCACCGCAGCCGCCTGGTGCGGGAGTTCATCCAGCTCTCCGAGGATCACATCGCAACGGAGTACTTGCCGCCCTATGCGCCGGAGTTGAACCCGGTGGAATACATTTGGGCGTACTGGAAGCAGCACGAGTTGCCCAACGTCTGCCCGAAGGACTACTGGGAACTCGACGAGCGCGCCCGCAAAGCGCTGCGGCGAATGCGCCGCAAACCGCGCTTGATTACCGCTTTCTGGAAACAGTCTTCTCTTTGTCTCGATTGACAGTATATTATGCGGGACTCAGTAGGCCCTCCGCCCGTCGGTCGGCAATCCCACGCGGGCCGCAAGACGGATTCCGAAACTTGCCGGTGCAAACCTTCTACACTGTCAAGCGCATGACTGCGGCCGACAATCGCCTGTCGTACCTTCGCGCGGCTTGGGGATTAATCCGCGAAGCCCTCTTAGCCTGGCATCGTGACAATGTGTCCCGCTTGGCCGCCGCTCTCGCGTTCTACGCGCTGTTTTCCATGGCGCCTGCGTTACTCATCATCATTGCGGTGGCCTCGACGATGATCGGTGAATCAGCGGCTCGGCAGGAGAGCCTGGCGTACCTCGAAGGCTGGATGGGGGCCGGCCGGGCCGAGTTTATGCTGTCGCTCGGGGAACGCGCCAACCGGGAACTCTCGGGTGCTTTGGGTACGCTGATTGGTGCGGGGGCGCTCCTATTTGGCGCGACAATCTTGTTTGCCGAGTTACGCAAAGCGCTCAACGATATCTGGAACGTGACACACCCTCCGGGCAAGAGAAGAGCGGTCAAGCGCTATCTGATGAGCAGGCTCCTGGCATTCCTGATGGTTCTAAGCCTGGGGGGATTGCTCTCGGCCGCGGTGTCCGCCAACGCCGCGCTGAACGCCGCCGGAGAACTCATCGGCGGCTTTTTCGAGGTCCCCGGTTTTCTGCTGCAACTCGGCGCCATGCTGATCGCGTTCGCCCTGATGACCCTCCTTTTCGCGACGATCTTCAAAGTGTTGCCGGAAACCGAGATTCGGTGGGGAGACGTCTGGTTGGGTGCGTTCGTCACCGCACTGCTCCTGTCGTTCGGCAACTATTTGATCGGCCTCTATCTGGGGCGAAGCAGTCTGGGGTCGGTTTACGGCGCGGCGGGGTCATTGGTGTTAGTGCTGGTGTGGGTCTACTATTCGTTGCGCGTTTTTCTGCTTGGCGCGCAGTTCACCGCGGTGTACACACGGCAATTCGGGTCGCGGGCCCAACCCGCCGATGGCAGTCGGGGGGACCGGTCCTAGTCATCCTGTAGGCTCCGCCACGGGACCCTCGTGAAAAGTTCCGGCCGCCAAAATTTCCCTCTCGACTCAAAATCGAATACGGGATATACTTGCAGCGATCCAGATCCCGTTTTCCAAAGAGGAGGAGTTTATGGCCGCAAGATTCGTCATTCGATTCCAAAGGGCCGGCAGGCCGATTCCCATTACGCAGTTTCGCACCAGCCCGCAGCAAGCCTTCGAGCAGGGTATCGTACTCGATGGTGAGACCAGCGCCTTCCCCAGAAAGCTCTCGCTCAGCCTGTCTCCTATTGATGCCGGCACGAAAGTCCTTTTCAAGCAGGTGCAACAGCGTCACGGATGGGTCAATCGCTTCGACCTGGAAGCTGGGAAGGTACGCAGCGGAATCCGCTTTGAGGGCGTTGACGGCGCATCGCTGCCCGAAGGCCGTTACGATCTAAAACTGGCCGTGGGAGAGCTCCCATTTGCCAAGCGGCAGCAGGTGGTTAAGGTTTCCAAGTCCTCCACCGCAACGGTAGTCTTTGACGCCAAGCCCGCCAAGAAAACGATCTCGCTGAGCCCCTTCGCGGACTTCGACCAAAACTCCCTCGACATTCTGAACCACGAAGCGTCCATGCTTGACGGCTTCAGCGCGGTCGACTGGTTGACGAACCGCGAGCACCAAGACCGACGAAAGGCTTGCCTGCTGAACATCCTCGCCAAGTTGGCCGCCGTGCCGACCGACCGCAGGCGACTCAACCGTGTGGTCCGCAATATATTCCACTGCGAGATGGACCGTATCTACTGCGCCGTGGAACCGGCTTTTCACCGAATCGTCAAGGGAACTTTCAACAAAGATGCCACGATCAACTCGACGCATAAGCGGCTCCTTGCGAGGATTCCCCACGCCCGTGCCAAGCACTTCAAACTCATCAGTTACCGCGAAGATGTCGCGAGTTCCATGCAGGCCGTCGTGGCAGTGCCCCCCGAAGACGTCGCCGACCGGACCCATTACGTGGACCTCGATATTGACAAGAACAACCCCAGCTTCGATGCGGCGCGATTCCTGCTGCACATCGGCGATCTCTTCAACCCCAACAAGACAAACCATTTCAAAATCAGAAAGACGCTCATGGGACAGGACACCGAGAAGTTCGTCTATTACAAGGTGGTGTAGATGCTACTTCGGTAAGTCTGAGGATTTTGTTCGCGGAATGGGCCGTAACGATAGCGGCAAACCGTCCGCGGATCGGACAGCTGCAAGGTTAATATTGGCCCTGGCCCTGGGCGCAAGTCCAGGGGATGACACCCCATAAGCGCCAACTTACGATGCGCCGGCCCCCGGACGGGGGCAAGGATAGTAGCCCACGGTGCAGCGAAGCGGAACCGTGGGTCAAGCCGACCACATCATGGAGAGCCCCGGATGGGGCGTAGGAAAGGCCGCGCGGCGAAGAGGTTTCAGTAGCGCCGGCAAACATCCCCGCAATGCGAGTGACAGGAGCAGAGGCGCGGACGGAAGTCCGCGCTCCACAGGCGGTCCCGCGACGAAATTTCAAATATCTTTGGCTAGATTTTCGATAGGCTTCGGGATCGATCCGTACAGTCCCGGGTACGCCACTCCAACGGATGGGTGTAGTCTCAAACGCTCGCTGAACACGCGAACCTTCAGGGAAACTTTGAGCCGACGTCCCCGGCCGGCGCGGAAAAAACTTGGCGACGGACAAAAGTTCGTCGCCCCCACGGCTGGGTGATCCGCCTGCCTTCCGCATAAATTTTTGAATCCAAAGGAGTTCTCTCTCCCACCCGAACGTCAAGGGAGATGGAACCGCGCCTGCTCTATCGCCCGCGACAAATCCCTTTCACGACGAGGATCACGAAACATCATGCCGCAACCGGTCAGCCTTCCCACAACGATCTCCCACCACGACTTTCCTAAGCGCATTTCCATTGACGAAACTGAGCGTGCCGAACAATTCGCCGCGTTCTTACGCGCGCGCGCCGCCGAGAACTCTGCCGCCCTGGGCCACGCCGGCGAGCGATCGCATGCGCTGCCACCGCCGGTACGATTCGAGTGGAACCCGGGCGACGGAGCATCCTCTCCGCCGCCCTGGGCTCGCGCATATGAAGTAGCGCGCGGAAAGCCGTTCATCGGTGATGCCCCCGCCGTCGAGGTTCCCGACCCAGTGCCCGATGACGGCGGCACGGGCGAGACGCCCGAAACGTCGCCTGCGCTGCCCCCGGGAGGCGTGGAACCCGGCGGAGAAACACCAGTCCTCGACACGACCGGCGAGACCGCCGCGGAAACATCAGAAAGCTCAACCGGCTCATTCCCCGCTCCGGTCGGCGAGCCGGAGCCGACCTTTCAGCCGAACACGCCACGTTACCAAGACATTCCAGATGCTTGGAAGTGGCCCATCGGACCCTACCAACAGGCCCCCGAGGAGTTCGGCGGGGAATGGTGGAAGGTGAACCCGTTCACTGGCTCCGAACCGTGGAAGCCCGTGGCCGGGTCGCAGCGCACCCAACCCTCAGAGGAATTCTTGGCGGTGTTCGGATCGCGCCCGGAAGCCCGGGCTTTTGACAACGTCACCGCCTATCGGGCCGCGCGCGGGCGCTGGGATCAAGACTTGGAATTCTTTAGACAAAGTGGCATCCCTGACGGATATGACGAATCGCAGCTCGGCCTGGCAACGAGCGTTTTCGAATCCTGGGGGATGGGACAGCCGGCCTTTTACGAGGGCCGCTACGGCTGGGCCGTGCGATTTCCCGAATCCAGTCTGCCGACGTTTGAAGCCAACGCCACGACAGCCCTGGACTACTCTCATCTGATCGTCGCCGGTTTCCAGATCCGTCAGCTGCTCAACGGCGTCGACCCCGGGGAGCGGCATCCGTTTGTGCCGCCGACGTTGGCAGCCAAAACAGAAGAAAACGCTTAGCTCAGCACCGCAACGTCATTCGGCCAAGAACTCGCGTACGGCGCGTTTAACCTCTTCTGCTTGGCACTGAAACGACAGGTGGCCGCAATCGCTTTCCATCTTGAAAGTTCGAGCCTTCACGCGCCCGGCGAAATCAAACGATGGCCCCGGGGTGACCATGTGATCCCGGACGGCGGAGATCACCAAGACGTCGGCCTCCACCTCCTGGGCGGCTAACTCGATCTTGCCCCCAAAACGACGCGCCACATCATGGCCGATCATCGCCCGCAACTGGCTTGCCCAATCATAGGGCCCCATTTTCTTGATCGTTTCCGCCTCGGTCGAGGCCATCTTCACTTCGAGCTGATCACGACCAACGTCGGCGTTAAAGCGACCGGGCGATGTAAGCGCCAACTGCTGAACGTCGTTCGCCAGCTTCATGGCGATGCGGCGCTGCTGGGAGGGGTCGGTGTACGCTTCCAGCACTGCTTCGATCACGTTCAGTTCCGTGCGCCACAGCAACAGATCGTACGCGGCCAGCCGCGGCGAACCAATGATCGGAATCGCCTTGTCCATGAATTCCGGGTAGGTGACAATCCATTCGAAGGTCTGCATCCCGCCCATCGAAATGCCCATCACGGCGTGCAGATGCGCTATGCCCAATTCCTCAGTCAGCAGCTTGTGTTGCGACCGAACCATGTCGCCTGTCGAGAACCGCGGAAAGGCCTGTCTTCCCTGCTTGGCACTGTTTGACGGAGAGGAAGAAATGCCGTTTCCAAGCGCGTCGACGGCGACGACGTAGTACTTCGAGATGTCGACCATGCCGTCGGCCGCCATGAACTCGACCAGGTCTTTCGTGTGCCCGGTAAACCAAGTCGGGAACAGGATGACATTCGAGCGGTCCGCGTTCAGCGTGCCGAATGTGCGGTAGCCGATCTTACAATCGCGAATGACGTCGCTGTTTTCGAGATGGAAATCTCCCAGGGAGGCGAAGCGCAGCTCGGCGCGGGCCTCGATCGGCGACGAGGCGAACCAGGCCGTTAGAACGGCGAGCAGGCAAACGCTTCGGGCGACCGTTCCGCGCCGGAATGCCGTCGCTGCTTGGTCATGTGGGTGGTGCAGGTTCATGAAAGAAACTCCTTGGGGGGTGTGCGACAGCAAGGTGGCGGGCCTCAAGCCTAGTGCGAGTTCGTCCGGGGGGGAACCCGCGGAGGCTGTGGGCCACGCCGACGGTAGAGACATGTCGGCACGAATGTCCACACGGCACACCTGGAAGCGTGCGCCAGGTCAAGCCGACACACGATCTCCCAAGTCTACGCGCCCTCGCTACTCGCCGCTAATCGCAAACAGCGAAGTCTCGCTACGCAGGAAAATCTCACCGTCCAGAATCGCAGGCGAGGCAATGAAAGAGTGGTCACCCATTTCATTCACCGCGACCGTTTCGAACTTCTCACCCATCTTGAACACGATCACCGTCCCGTTTTCGGTGGCAAGATAGATGTGCTCCCCCGCGCCGACCGGCGACGACTTCAAAGTCGGCGATCCCGGTAACCGCTCCTGATGGTAATAGGGCATGCCGTTCGTTGCGTTCAGGCAACTGAAAAACCCGTTGTCCGTGGCGAAGTAGAACTTGTTCTTGTACAGGACCGGCGACGAGGTGTAGGAGTTGGCGCGTTGGTTGGTCCAAAGGATCCGCTCGGAATTCGCGATATCCCCACGGCCACCCAAACGGATCGCCTGCAGGTTGGGGTCACGGTATCCGCTCATCACGAGCACGATGTCGTTCTGCTTCACCGGGTTCGGGATCACGTTGCGGCCCAGCCCGGCTAGCTCCCAAATAACCTCGCCCGTTTTCAGATCGTAGCTCCGCGTCTTCGTCGTCCCGCTGACAACGGCCTGCTTACGCCCGTCGTGCTCGACGACCAACGGCGCCGACCAAGAGGACATCTCATCGCGGTCGCGGCGCCAAAGTTCCTTGCCGCTTTTCTTGTCGAGCGCGATGATCACCGAGTCACCTTGATGATCGAGCTTCAACACGAGCGTATCCCCGTGGAGAACCGGGGCCGTCCCTTCCCCGAATTGGAGAATCTTCTCCATCTCCACGCCGAGGTCTTTCTCCCAGATCAGGTTGCCGTCCAGGTCATAGGCGAAGATGCCGCGCGAGCCGAAATAGGCGTAGACGCGCTGCCCGTCGGTCACCGGCGAGTTGGATGCGAAGCTGCCGTAGCGTGGGTGGTAGCCTTCATGCGGACGGGCGGTCTTGGCGACCTTGCTCCACAGCGTTTCGCCCGTGTTTTTGTTGATGCACCACACTTCGAGACGATGCTCGACGCCCGAGGCCTTCCCGATTCTCATGCCGCCGCCTTTCTTGCCGGCTCGCTTTCGAGGTGGCCGCTTGTCGGCGGAAGGCCGCTCGCTGCTTGGGCGTTTGCGGAACGGTCGGCGCATGGGCTGCGCCTCGGTGACGGGCTCGGTGGGCACCGCAGTCGTGAGGAAAATCTTGTCACCCCAAATGACCGGGGAGGACAGACCCTTGCCGGGGATGTCGATCTTCCATTTCACGTTCTCGGTAGCGCTCCAATGTGTCCGAGCAGCCGAAGCCGCCATCCCAGTGTCGTAAGGTCCGCGCCAACGCGCCCAATTCTGTTCCTCAACGGTCGGCGGCGCCGCCGAGAAAACTACGCCGGAGAAAACGACGACTGCAGCGGGAAAAGCAAACAAGCGAAAAGTCCTCATGACGGAAATCTCCCTTCGGATGGGGCGTGCGGGTGTCTCTATTAGGTTACTGGAGCCAACGTGAAACCCCAAACCGAGCCGCGACCGTAAGCGAGCGGTGTCCGATGAGGCCGGCCAACCAGAAGGAAGGTGGCGGGAGCACCGCGGCTGACTGCCCTCGATTTTTTCACACCTTCCTGCCCCGATTTCTTGCACGAGCATTGATGAAGCAGCCGATTCCTCTGCAACTCGTCAACATCACCGTTCCTCCGGTTTGAAAAACCACAACCAAAAATACTGCGTGCCCGCACCGTGCAGCAAACGTGCCTCCAAACCGCTTCGTTCCGCCAACCGTCGTGCCTCTTCTTCCGACTCAATCGACGCACCGAACCAACTGTTGCGGTGATACCATCGCGCGGCGGGTCGCCCCTGAACTTGGAACTTGAAGAGCCCGCCCGGCTTCAGCACCCGAGCAACTTCCCGTACATAACTCTCGATCACCGCTCGTTCCGGAATGTGCTGAAACACGACGAACGAAAACACAAAGTCGAACTCGAGTTCCCCGAGCACCTCTAAATCGGAACCTGAGTTCTGATGGACATGGGCATTGGGGGGTTCCGCCACGTAGCGTCGTGCCTGTTCGACCATCTCCCCGCTGATATCCACCCCGTGGACCTCTTGGAATACCTCCGCCAGCGCCTTCGTAACACGTCCTACGCCGCAGCCGATATCGAGCACCCGCATGCAATCGGGGGACTTGCCGCGGCAGATGTTCTCCATGTCGTTGAGAACGTGCTGCTCGACAATCCGCCTTCCGGATTCGAAAATCTGTTCCTCGCTCCAATCCGCGTTCGCCGTGTCGACATAGAAGAAAGCATTCTCCCGCGCGCGACGGTCCCAATCACGACGCATTCGGCGAAGGGCCCAACGGCGGAAGAGTGAGGCCGGCGGAAACATCGAAACCTGTTCGTCCATCCTAACCGCCGGCACCTGCTCGCCGGCTCGCGCGGTAGCCCGTTCCGGGTGAAGCACGCTGTCGACTTTACCCTTGTGGTTGTACTGATTAGCACCTTGTAACCAGGTCAACGGATACAACCGTTACGCTCCCGAAAAGGTCTCCATGAAACGACGGGCTTTTCTGAAGAACTCCAGCCGTCTCGCCGGTGGATTGGCGGCTTCCGATTTCTTCAGCTACTTCTTGAGCGGCGGACACAGCTCGCTCAGCCCGCGCCTAACCGGCGCCGTCAAGGACCACGCCGCCGAGGCAACCGAGCCGCGCTTTCTGATCTATTGGTTCATGGAAGGCGCCTGGATGAGCTATGACATGTTCGGGCCGGTCGTGCCCGTTCGCAATGACGCGAGTTTCTGTGAACTCCCGCGCGATCCCCTGCTCCCGGTCGCCGAATAGCGTCCTACAAGGTCAGCCCCCAAAGCAGTAGAGATGAACTGCGGTTCGGACAAAGATCTTACCTTCTGACAAGGCGGGAGTCGCGTAGATTGGCTCCTTGAGATCGCTGACCGAGATCACTTCCCAATCGGCACCGCTCCGCAGAACAGACACTTTTCCCGCCTCACTGCTCACATAGATGTGGCCCTGCGCTGCCACCGGGGATGCTGAATAAGGATCGGCGGCCTCCCGCACGCGGCTTTGCTTAAGTACCTCCCCCGTGGCAGCGTCCATGGAGGTGGTGATGCCACCGTTCTTGATGAAGTAGAGGATGTCCTGGTAAAGGAGCGGTGAAGGAATGACCCCGACGAAGCTCCTCTGGTAGTCCCATAGCTCCTCGGTGTCGGTGATCAAGCCCTCTTCGCCCTGCTTCAAGCGCACGGCGAGCAATCTCGAAGGACCGGAGTTGTCGGCGACCCACTGGTCATACTCCAAGCGATCGAGATTGCCATCCCTATCACCCTGAAACCCGGCGATGACCGTGAGCATCGATACGGTCTCGTGCTCACCTGGTCCCAGTTGGCCGTCACCGCTTTTGTCCAATTCCGAAAGCCATCGGTCAAATGCGGGCATCTTGTCCAGGTTGTAGCCGAAAGCGTACAGGGTGTCCCCGCCGATCACCGGGCTGGCTACCATCGCGCGCGCCATCCCGGCGGCGCCGACCGTGTGCTTGCCGTCGCGGGTCCGATAGGCTCCCAGTAGGCGATCTCCCACCGTGATTACCTGTCCGTTATGAACAAGCGGCGTGGCCCAGCTGTCCGTCTCCGAGCGGGTTGTCTTCCAGACGAATTCGCCGCTGTGCGCGTCGAAGCCGCCGATGTAGGAGCCCGCCGCATGGTCAACCTGCAACACGACCAGTCCATCGAGGAAGATGGGCGAACTTCCTAGCCCTACAAGATTCGAGAACGGTCCCAACTCGGTCTTCCATCGAAGATCGCCGGAAGAATCGTAGGAGACGAGACCGACATCTTGAAAGAATGCGTAGACGTTTTGCCCGTCGGTGACAGGGGAGGCAGAGGCTGGCACATTACCACTGCCAATGGCGTCCTTCCGCGTCCTTTGCACAGAACGCTCCCAAAGCAGCTCCCCCGAAGCCCGATCGAAGCACAGCGTGAATAACTGGTCCCCCTGATAGCCTGTGAGGAAGACATGCTCCTGAGTCAGCACGGGCGAAGACTTGCCCGGCCGAACGGGGGATTTCCAGATGAGGTTCGACCCGGGGTCCAATTCGATTGGGAACCCTGTGTCCTTGGAGACGCCCGAGCCGTTGGGCCCACGGAACCGAGACCATTCCTCGGCGCCCAATGGCGCAGCCATCAAGAGTGTCAAGAACAGGGAGCAGGGAATGAGACAGGCTTCGGGAGTCGTGCGTATGGCGTGTGGGCGTCGATTAACCCGGCGGTTGGGCATGCTATCGGCATTCTAGCCGCATCAAATGGCCTGCAACAACAGCCACTTGGCCAGCGAACGGTGCCCTCAGTGAGCTTTTGGAGGATTTTGTAGTGGGGGATGAGCGCTCTTGGCGCTCAGAAGTTGTGATTACGTGCACGATCCGGATTTCGGACCGCTCGGCCAAAAGTGCCAAGCCAAAGTCCATGATTTTGACTTGCCCGTTGGGGGTAACGATGAGGTTGGCGCTTTTGATATCGCGATGGACGATCCCTTCTCGTGCGCCGCCTGAAGCCCCCGTGCCGTCTGGACGGTAATATCGGCGGCCTCTTCGAGCGGCGGCGGTCGGGCCTTGATCTTCTCCTTGACGGTCTCGCCCCCGACGAGTTCCATTGCGATAAACGGAGCATCCGCCGCATCGTCAATCTCGTGGATCACGCAGATATTGGGATGGTTGAGAGCTGCCGCGGCCCGAGCTTCCCGCGGGAAACGAGCCTTGTGCTCCTCATCTTCGAGAGCATTTGACCGGAGGAATTTCAGTGCGACGGAACGTTGGAGTTTCGTGTCTTCGGCCTTGTCGACGACACCCATGCCGCCCTCACCGAGCTTTTCGGTGACCTTGTAGCGGCTGATGGTTTGGCTGATCAAGATGGGGCCATTTTAGCGCTGTGAGGATAGGTGGCGCGAACAATCGATGTCACCAGCATGGAATTATTTTGGTGGCCAAGTCCCTAACCCACGCTATCTTCCCGTCTCCGGACATTCGCTCCGCCACACCGAAAGCCCGGGGGTTGGATGAGAAACTTTTTCTCGACACCGATCCGACATCGGCACGCTCCGCTTAGCATCCCGCTTGATCCTCCCCGGGTTTCCTTAGTGGGGGGAGCCGGGGGGGAGCCGGGGACACTTCCTACTTAACAATCTTTACCGCGCCGAGCGAGCAGATCGGGAGGCGGTGGCCCCGTGAGCGCGGCACCTCACCCCGGCCGAACGAGCTTGCGCCGCGATGCAGGCAGCCCGCTTCAGCGGGCTTGAGAATCCCCGTAGGCCGGTCCTTGTAGGGCCGACAACCTACGTCGGTCAACCCACTTGGATTTTCGCTTTCCCGAGCCGCGCCGCCTCGCGGCGCGCTCTTCCTCCGCGAGCCGCTGGCCAAGTTTCTCGCTCGGAAAGAACCGGACGCCCCGCGGCCGGTTCCTCCCTTGCCGACGCCGCCGTCCCAAGGCCCGCGTCCCAACCCGTCACGGCAAATAAAAAAATATTTCCCCCCTAATCCCAACAACTTACCCATCCGCGACCCCCGCTAACCCTCGGCCCCCACCGTATCCTATTATCGGGCAACCTGCCCGGAAATCGAGGTAATATTCATGACTACCGATCGACAATTACAGGCTAATCGCGAAAACGCAAAAAAGTCCACCGGACCGCGCTCGCCCGAGGGCAAGGAGCGTTCTTCCAAGAACGCCCTCAAGCACGGCCTTCTCGCCGCCGACTCCGTCATCCCCGGCGAAGACCCCGCCGAGTTTGACCGTCACCTCACTCTGGTCGAGAACACGTACGTCCCCAAGAATTACATCGAAAGGGAAATCGTGCGTCAAATCGCCGACGCCGCATGGCGCATGCAACGGCTCTCGCGCATCGAAACCACCGCGATCACTGTCGCCATGGCCCGTCGGCGCAAACACCGGCTTCGCTACGGACAAGAGTCCGCCCTCGAGGGACACGAAGCCGATCTTGAACTGCTCGGCGCCTCGATGTTAGACGACACGAAGCTGCTCAACAGCCTCGGCCGCTACGACGGCCACCTCACTCGCCGTTTCTACCGCGCCGTCGAGATGATGATGAAAATTCGAAGGCAGGAAGCAAAGTTCCGCGACGCCGAAGCCAAAGATTCAACCAACAGACACCGAGGCGTGGACGGAAGTCCACGCTCCGACGACGAATCGACCTGGAAAGAAACCCTCGAAAATTATGGCCTGGAGGATGACAACGGCCCGGTGAATCACCCACAATCCGCCCCGACCGCCGGTCGCCGGGGCCCGGCGTCGGTCTCGAGAAGCGGCCGCGACCCCCACAACGACGCCCTGCGCGCAAAACTACTAAACGAAGCCAATGCGTTGGTCAACGCATTGAAAAACCGACAGTTTCCCGAGCCGGCGGACGAAAGCCTGCGGCCCGAAGCCACCCAGGAACCAACCGCAACCCCCAGCCAATAGCCGATCGGGTCACGCCAAACCACCAAGAAAGGAACCAACACCAACCAAAACATCAACCAACCGCAGCCACGCCCCCAAAAACCCCCACCCCTGGACCAACCCCCACAAAACGCCGAGCCCCAACTGCATCTCCCAAGCCCCACCGCCGCGCGCCTCTGTTGCAGCGCGCCGCCCTCTCCGCAATACCGAAGCCCCCCGACGTGGCGCACGCTTCAGCGTGCTGTGTCGCCACTCTTGGCGACATAAGCCGGGTCCAGGCACCCGGCCACCCACCACCCGGCCCCAGGGAGTTACGAAACAAACCCATCGGCACGCACGGCGGCTGAGCGATAATCGTCTCTGCAATCGGGGAGGACTCATCATGCGAGCGTTCCTGGCCGCCAGTTTGGCGGTCGCCACTATGGCATGCGGTGAATCGCAAATGGAGGATTCATTCTTGTGGCTTGAGGAGATTGAGGGCGAGGCCCAACTCGATTGGGTTCGCGCGGAGAATGCCCGTACTCTTGACGAGCTTCAAGGGGATCCTCGATACGAAGAACTCTATCAAGAAGCCCTGGAGATCCTTACGTCCAACGATCGCATTCCGCTGGGAACGATTCGCGCCAATTTCATCTACAACTTCTGGCAAGACCAGGAGCATGTGCGCGGTATCTGGCGCCGGTCCGACCTCGATTCCTATCGCTCCGGTTCCCCGCGATGGGAGATCCTGCTGGACGTCGATGCCCTGGCTGACAGCGAAGGCGAAAACTGGATTTTCCAAAGCGCCGATTGCCTACCTCCGGACCACGACCGCTGCATCATCAATTTATCGCGCGGCGGTTCCGACGCTTCCATCGCACGTGAATTCTCGGTCGCGAACCGGGCGTTCGTCGAGGACGGCTTCGTCACGCCCGAGGGCAAGAACCGCGAGGCGTGGCTCGACTCCGACACTCTTCTCGTCGCCTCCGACTGGGGAGAAGGACGTACTGAGTCCGGCTATCCCCGCGTCGTCAAAACCTGGAAACGCGGCACCCCTTTCGCCGACGCCGAAACGATCTTCGAGGGTGACCCCAAAGACGTCATCGCGGGGCCTGCCGTCTACCGCCATGGTGATTCCGTTTATCCGATCCTTGTTCGAGACGTCACGTTCTACGAACAGGAACACCACTGGCTGAAGACGGGCGGCGACTCCGGCTCCGCGCTCGTCCGCTTGCCGCTGCCGCGCCGTGTTCGGGTTATCGGGGCCTTCGAGGGACGGCTCGTCGCCACCTTGCAAGAGTCCTGGGACACCGACGGCGGCCGCCTTCCGGAAGGCTCTTTGGTGGCTCTCAACCTCGAAGACATGACCGCCGAAGAAATCTTCCGGCCCAGCGACCGTCAGGCGCTGGACGAGGTCTCGATCGGCAAGTCCTCGATCTTCGCCGCGGTGCTCGAAGACGCCGTCGGCAAGGCGATGCGTTTTCGGCGGGGCGCCGAAGGCTGGACGGCAACCGAAATCCCCATGCCCGCCAACGGCGTTGTTCGGATTGCCGCGGCGAGCAGTTCGCGCGACGATCTCTTCCTGCTCTACGAAAGCTTGAACGCCCCGCAACAGCTCTTCCATGTTTCGCCCGAAAACCAAACGTCGAAGGTAAAGGAGTTGCCGGAGTTCTTCGACTCCTCCGGCGTGGTCGTCAAACAGCATTTCGCAACTAGTCAGGACGGAACTCACGTACCTTATTTCGTCATGGGAGCTGAAGACGTGCTGGCGCGAGGCGATGCGCCAACAATTCAATACGGCTATGGCGGTTTCCTGATTCCGATTCTGCCGGTCTACTACTCAGAACCGGCCCGTCCGCAGAACGGGGCGCTCGCCGGCAAGCTGTGGATCTCGCGCGGCGGCGTGCTGGTGCTGTCGAACATTCGCGGCGGAGGCGAGTACGGACCCCGCTGGCACCAGGCGGTACTCAAGGAAAATCGCCAACTCGCTTATGACGACTTCTTCGCGATCGCCGAAGACCTCATCGCCCGCGGCATCACCAGCCCTGAGAAGCTCGGCGCCATGGGCCGATCGAACGGCGGACTGCTCATGGGCGTGGCGCTGACACAAAGGCCGGATCTCTACGCCGCCATCGATTGCGGCGTGCCGCTATTCGATATGAAGCGTTATAACAAACTGCTCGCCGGAGCCAGTTGGATGGGCGAGTTCGGCGATCCCGACAAGCCCGAGGACTGGGCCTACATCTCGAAATACTCGCCCTATCACAACCTTGAACCCGACCGTCCCTACCCCAAGGTCCTGTTCTACACCTCGACCAAGGACGACCGCGTCCATCCGGGCCATGCCCGCAAGGCCGTCGCCAAGCTGGCCGAGCTCGGCTACCCCTCTTATTACTACGAGAACATCGAGGGAGGGCATGGAGGGACGGCCAACCAAGAGCAGCTCGCCATGCGCACGGCGCTCGAGTACGTCTACTTCATGCGGCAACTCATGGGAGATCCAGCCGCAATTCCGCCAAGCGAGCCCAAACAGTAGGGAGTCGTCTGGCCCCTCAGTGCCCGTTTATCCGCTCTCTTAGGTGAGGGGAACGTTGTGTGACCCTCCGGCTTGTGATCGTTGGCTCGAGTAAGCGAGCACGACGCCTGCCGGCAGCCGCGGGCGATGAGAGGGGTGGATGCGATGACTGACTGGTGGTTCGGCATCGATCAGACTGATTCAGTGATTCCAATGCTTGCGATGGTGTTGAGCGGCATATCGCTATGTGCCTCGTGGCGGCTGTCTAAGACTCAATCCACTTCATCGAAAAGCGGCGTACGAGCACTTCAAGAATGCGAGGGAGCGCAGCGCGTGGCGGCCGCGGCGCTGGATGTGAGTAACGAACTCCGAACTCAGCTGGCCGAACTGAAAAGATTCCAAGTGCAACAGCACGACAACAGGGCAACGAAAGCCGAGATTGGCGCTCGAATCAGAAGGGAAAGACTGGAAGATGAGAGTTCCGGCACGGCTTCAGCCTGGTCCTTCCGAGTGGAGAATGAGGGCGCGGGCGCTGCCAGAAATATGCAGCTCCTCGTTGATGGGAAACGGGCACACCAGCATCCGTCGATATTCGCCCCCATACAAGAGCTCAAAACGCTCGCCCCGAGGGATTACATCGAATACCCGCTCGCAGTTCCGTTAATCCCCGAACAACGGCAACCCTTAAACGTACACATTACCTGGGATGACGACTCGCGAGCCCATCGTGAAGGTCAGTTCACGCTGAATGCCGAATAAGGGCGCCTGCAGGAGCGCATCCGAGGTACCGTGCTCGCGGCGGGGACACCCTTATGTCCCCTCGTCGACCGGCGTGACCTCAACCCCTTCTTCGATGGCTTTGTCGGGGTGGGCGATGAGAACCTCGTCCTGTTCGATGCCGGAGAGGACTTGCGCCGAAAGGCCGTTCCTACGACCCAGGGTCACTTCGCGGCGTTTGGCCAGGCCCGCTTCGACCACGAAAACCGCCCATCCCTCGTCTCGGCGAAACAGCGTGTTGCCGGGGATCTGCAACACTTCGTCTTCTTCCCACAAGACGAATTGCGCCTCGACGCGGTAGCCATCCCCTAAACGTTCCCATTCCTCGGGGGGCGAAACGATATCAGCAATCACAAGGACGCGCTGTTCCTCGACGCCCAGGGCGGATATTTTCGTAAACCCGACCGGTTCGACCGTCCGCACCTCCGCTTCGAGCGGTTTCTCGCCACCCCAGCGCTCGAGCAACGTCCTCGTACCGGGCCCGATCTTCACCGCATCGGCGGACAAGACCTCGACTTCGATTTCCAGCCCTCGCGGATCCCCGATTTCAACCAACGCCTGTCCGGCCTGTACGACGCCTTCACTTTCGTGAATCAGTTTGAGAACCCGTCCGGAAACGGGCGAGTGAATCGCTACGGTTTCGATAGGTCGGCCGGCCTGCTGGGCGGCGGAGTACCGCAGAGCCGTACGGGCAACTTCGAGCTCATGGCCCGCGACTTCCACGGAGAATTGCGCCGAGCGTAATGTCGCTTGCGCCCGCCGAAAATCGGTTTCGGCTTGATCGAGGTTTTGCTTGGGAATCGTCCCGGATTCGAACAGCTCACGGGTACGTTTCAACTCGCTTTCACGGAAGCGCTCGTCGGTTGCCGCCACCTCGACGTTCTCTTGCGCGGCACTGAGCGAGGCTTGAGCGGCGGCAACCCGAGCCTTTGCCTCGGCTCGGCTGCGCGGGTCCAACACGCGGGCTCTTAGGGGGTCCAGCCGAACCAGCACCGCGCCGCGTTTCACCGGGTCGCCGACATCGATCTCGACACGGCGAGCGAAACCGGCGATCGGCGCCGAAACAATGAAGCGGTCGATGACCCTGGTCTTGCCTTCCTCTTCGACCGTCACGCGCATCGGTCCGCGCTCGGCGTACGCCACATTGACGACCACCGGTTGCGGCTGGAAGCCTCGCACGATCGCAAACACAATCGCGAGCGCAAAGACGACCAATCCTGTTTTCCTGCCCCAGCGCACGCCTTTACTCTTTCGTCTTGAGGACTTCAACCAAGTCCAGCCGATCCAGCTTCCTTCTTACCATCAGAGCAGAAATCGCGGCGGCAACCAAGACAACGGTCGCGGAGAAAGCATAGGTCCTCGGGGACGAAACCATCGGGATGCGGAAAAGATCGGTCTGGATGCCTTCCACGATGTACAGGCTCAAGCCGTGCCCCAACAAGAAACCCAACGGGATCGCGGCCAACGTCAGCACGGCTAATTCCCCCAGCAAGATGTAGGAAATCTCGCCGCGCGTAAAGCCCAGAACCCGCAGGCTGGCCAATTCGCGGCTGCGCTCCGAAAGCGATATGCGGGCGCTGTTATAAACGACGCCCACCGCGATACTGCCCGCGAAAAGCGTCATAAAGAAGGCGAACGTGAGCATCTGTTCCGCCATCGTGTCTTCGAGATTCTTGATAGCGTTGGCGGCTACAGTCACGCCCGCCACGCGAGGCGCCTCTTTGAGCGCGGCGTAGATCTCCTCTTCATGGAACGAGTCGGCCGCGAGTAGGACGCCCGAGACGGCGGCGCCCTCGCGCATCAAACGGTTCAAGGCCTCTATGTGCATGTAGGCCCCGACGCCCAGGTACTGGTGGGCCATGCCTGTAACGACGACCTTTCGAACTGGGCGTTCGCCCTCGAGGACTTCGGCGGTAATTTCGTCGCCCGGCTTGACGCCCAACAGATCACCGAGATACCCGGTTAGCAACATCCCCGAGGGCGGCAGTTCGATGGGCTGGAAATCTTCGTCCAGCAATCGAATAAGATCTCCTTCCGGATCAACACCCTCAATCGTCGTCCGATAGGTGCGATGCTCCGAGCGCAATCGTACCAGCACGGAGCGAAAGACTTGGCCGTATTCCACTCCCGGCAAGCTCAAGAGGTCATAGAGAACTCGACGCGACGTCGATTCCACGAACGCCACCGTCATGTCGTCGCGCTGCGTGAAACTGAACTGATAGCGGATCAAGAACGCCATCGCGTCGTTGAAGAAAAACCCGACCATCAAGATGGCGTAGGCAAAAGCGATTCCCAGGCTCGAAAGAAACGACTTGACGGGGCGTCGCTCAAGATTGCGCACGATCATTCGCGTGGGCTGCGCCAACCAGCGTTTCAACCCCAGACGCTCGACAACGGTTTCGCGATAGACGGCGGGCGGCTCGGGACGCATCGCTTCAGCCGGCGTAGCCCGTACCGCCGAACGCACCGAGTAGAGGGTCCCCGTCAGCGCCGCCGCCGCCCCGACCAACGCCGCGATAACACCGATCTGGGGATCAACGGTAAATCGTAAAAACGGAAAGCGGTAGAACTCCATGTACATCATCGCCATGCCCAAGGCGAACCGCGTGCCCGCGATGACGCCTCCCGCGATGCCGATCGCGGTGATCATGAGTACGAGCTTGGAATAGTGCCAACCGACCGCGAAGTTCGAATAGCCGAAAGCCTTTAGCGTCGCGATCTGTTCCCTTTCCGTGCGAATCAGACGGCTGATCACGACGTTCAGCAAGAACGCCGCGACACCCAAGAAAATGATCGGGTAGACGGTTGCCATCTGCTCGAGCTGCCGGAACTCTTCAGATAGAAAGCGATGCGAGACCTGGTCCATGCGCCCGAACGCGCCCAAGCCGCCGTAGCGCGCCAGTAAATCGTCCACACGGTCGATCACCTCTTCTTCCTGGGCGCCGGCGGCGAGGGTCAACGAGACGTTGTTGAAAGCGCCGTCCATGTCATAGGCGGTCGCGAGTGGTTTGCGGCGCATCCAGAGTACGCCGAATCCGGTGAAATCGGGGAACAGATCCCCGGGCCGAATCGCGTAGACGTGTTCGGGGGCTAGGGCGATGCCGACGATCGTGAAGCGTTTTCGTCGGCCGTTGATAATGACGTGCAGACGGTCGCCCGGCTCGAAATCGTGGGCCTGTGTGAAGGACTCGTGCGCGACCACCTCGTCGTCGCGGCCGGATTCCGGCAGCCGTCCCGTCCTCAGAAACACTCCGTTGAGCAGAGGGTCCGAAAAATCGGGTAGCGAGTGAATCAGACCGGTAACCGGGTCGGAGAACCCCTCGACAATCAAGTTCACCGGAGCGACGACGCGCGTTTCAACCTGCGCCACCCCCGGGATCGCCTGCAAGCGCGAGCGCAGGCCCTCGGGCGCGCGTTTCAGCATCGCGAACACATCGGCGAAGCGGTAGTCGCTGTAGAAAGTGGACCGCGTCACCTGCAGCGAACCCAGCGTAGTAAGGGCCATCACGAACGTCGCCGCGCCGGCGGTGATTACCAACGCGATAGCCAACGCCTGGCCCTTGATGTTCCACAGGTCGCGGATCAATTTGCGGTTCAGCGCGCTCATGGATGCTCTAACCAGTAGCGACCGGCTCTCAGCCGGTCACTTCGCAACCCCCAGTTACCAATGCAATTCCTTAGCCGGTTTCCTCTCGACATTCCTCTCAATTCTGCTAATATTCCCGTCGCTCAAATGCACCACGCGGTCGGCCATGCGAGCGATATCCGCGTTGTGCGTGATGACGGCCGTTGTCGTTCCCAACTCGCGGTTAACGCGTTCGAGCGCCTCAAGCACGACAACACCGGTGGCGGAGTCCAACGCCCCGGTGGGTTCGTCGCACAACAAAACGGCCGGCTGTTTCGCGATCGCGCGGGCAATGGCCACCCGCTGCTGTTCTCCTCCCGAAAGCTGTGCCGGAAAGTGGTTGACGCGATTCCCGAGGTCCACCAAGCCGAGCGCTTCGTCGGGGGTCATCGGGTCGCGTGCGATTTCGGTAACAACCGCCACGTTCTCGCGAGCAGTCAAGCTGGGAATCAGGTTGTAAAACTGAAATACGAAGCCGACGTGAAAGCGCCGGTACTCGGTCAACTCACGGTCTCCGGCAGCCGTCAGCTCGTTGCCATGATAGGTGACGGTTCCTCCGCTGGCGGTGTCCAGCCCGCCGAGAATGTTCAGCAACGTCGATTTGCCGCTCCCGGAAGGCCCCAGCAAAACGATTAGTTCGCGCTCGTACAGATCCAGGTCGACGCCGCGCAGTGCGTGCACCTGCGTCTCCCCCATGTCGTAGATCTTGGTAACGCCGCGAGCTTCGAAGACCGTTTCGGCCATGGTTCTATTGAGATTACTCGACGTGCGGCGAACACCGATCAGGGCCGGTCGATTACTCGGCTCCCCGATACCAATCCAGCGTGCGTCGCAAACCCTCTTCCAAACCCACCTCAGGCTCATAACCCAAATCCCGCCGCGCAGCCGTCAAGTCGGCTTGAGAATCGCGCACGTCGCCTTCGCGAGCGGGGCCATATTCCGCGTCGATTGTCGTTCCCGCAATCGCGTTCAAGGTGGCCCAGGTCTGATTGAGCGTATACCGCTCGCCCGTGCCGCCGTTATACACCTTTCCGGCGGCTTCGGTTGCACGGGCCGCCAACAAATTCAACCGGACCACATTGTCAACGAAAGTGAAATCGCGCGACTGATCGCCGGCCCCACAAATCGTCGGCCGTCGCCGGTCGAGAATCGCGCGACAGAAGAGCGACAAAACCCCCGAGTAAGGCGAGCCGGGATCCTGCCTCGGCCCGAAAACATTGAAATAGCGAAGGGCTACGGTCTCTAGTCCGTAAACATCCCAAAACGTCTTGGCATATAGCTCGCCGACGAACTTCTGCACCGCATACGGGGATTTCGGTCGCGCCGGCATCGACTCGACCTTGGGCAGCGTCGGCGTGTCGCCATACACCGATGACGAAGCCGCGTAGACCACCCGTCGCACCCCCTGCCGATGTGCCGCGAGCAACACGTTGAACGTTCCATTCACGTTCACCTCGTGGGAGAGCTCCGGCTCCGCGATCGATCGCGGGACCGACGGAATAGCCGCTTGGTGAAAGACCACATCGATACCGGCAAGCAACGGTGTAACCGCGTCGGCATCGCGAATGTCCACCGCGTGGAATTCGATGGAACCGCTCAGCTCGTCGAGATTCCCTTGCTTGCCGGTGAGCAGGTTGTCGATGACGACCACACGCTCGACACGCGGTTCGGTAAGCAGGCCCCGAACCAAGGCCGATCCAATGAACCCGGCCCCGCCGGTGACGAGGACGTCTTTCATGTCGGGTCAGTTCAACTGCGCGATCTGGTCGGTCAGGTACGAGTGCGCCTCGGTGATGATCTTCTCCGCGCCGGGCGTAAAATCGAAAACTTCCATCGATACCCAGCCTTCGAACCGGCGATCCTTGGCGACCTGCAAGACGGGCTTGAAATCGTAGCCTCCTTCCGGCCGAGGATAGCTTCCGTCGAGCTCGTTGACGTGAATGTGGCGAATCAAATCCCAATGCCGGGCGACGATCTCGCCGTGCGGGTCGACTTCGTCGATCGCGTTATGGGAATCAAACATCGTCTTGACCTGAGGGCTGTTCAATTCCGCGACTACGCCGGCCGCCTCATTGAGTGTCAGAATCACGTCCGATTGCGCAATGGGCAGCGCCTCGACCAGCAACGTCACGCCGCGAGCTTCGAGTCGCGGAATGACCGACCGCACGCCGGCGACGAAATTGCGAACCCCGACTTCGGCCGGAAACTCGCCATTGGTGCGCCGCTGGAAAGGCGAGCCGAAAACCATGATGCCCCCGGTCCCGTCCGGCCGCAGGTCGCCGCAAAGATCGACCAGCCGACGAACGAAATCCCAGCTGCTCGAACGAACCGTCTCGTCCGGGGTCGTAACGTGGATTCCCTTAGGGCCCACGGTCAACCAATGCAGGCCGATGAACTCCAACCCTTCCGAGGTAATGATGTCGCGGGTTTCCCGACGCCGCTCGGCCGACAGCGTCGTCGCCTCTTCCTCGAGAGTGAAAGGCGCGATCTCGATCCCCCGCCAGCCCGCTTTCTTCAGCGCTCGGCAGGAGGCCGCGAAATCCGATTTTTCGAAAAGTTCGTTGCAGACGGCAAGCCGAAAGCGGTAGTCGTCGGCCATGACCAGTTAGAAAACGACCTGACTGCGACGCATCCCGCCGCAACCATCGTGCTTGAACGCCCGCCCGCAACCGCGGGTGTAACAGGTTCTACCGCTGAAGCCGTTCGGGTTGACAAAGGTGATCCACTCGTTGACCTTGGCCTGGACCCTCTTTGCGTCGGCGCCTTGCTCGGCGATCATGAAGTTCGACAGGCCCCAGATCGTGCGCGAGACGTTGCAGGAACAGCAGCAGGTGTAAGCGCTGTTGTCGTCGCAGCACGGAGCCGGCATCGCAGTCAACGCCGCTTTCTTAACGGCCTCCTGCTCAGGCGTAAGGCGAATCGTTTTCTCCCATTCCATGAATTGCTGTGTTTGCGCCTTTACGTCGTCAAAGACGATTTCGTCCTTCGCGGCCGACAAGCTCACGGCCGAGAAAACCACTACAGCAACGAGTCCGAAGCTGATCCAGGCAGGTCGAGAGGTTCGAATCATGACCATGGCTCCTTGTTTGCACAGTACAACTTAGAATAACGTGTTTGATGCGCGGCACTAACCGCTCCAGGCGGCCTATGCGGCCTATGGGGTCCCGCACCCGACGTGGCGCGCGCTTCCAACGTGCAGTGTCGCCGATCGTGGCGACATGTCCCCCCGGCAAGCCCGCGGCGCCAACCGACAGTCCGTCGAAGCGATGGAACGTGCGGCACATCAGCTACGCGAAGGTTCGCCCCCAAATCGAGGACGGGGAATTGGCCCGAGTCGCCGCGGGCGCCCCCCTTTGGGCGGCCTCCCAGGCTATTGTTTGGGCTTTGGCCGGCGATGCTTTCGGGAATGGCGACGACCCGTTTCAGCTGAAGCTTGAGATTTTTCGCTTGGGCCGCCGGCCCATCAGCCTCGAAAACGAAACTCTCGATCAAGAAGTGTTTGTTATTCTTTAGATCGCACAGGGTCTGAAAAGCAGGGCGTTAAAGGCGACCGTTCGCACTACACACCGCCGATTCAGCGACTCCCCCTACTGATGATTGGGCAGACCATTTCCCATTACAAAATCCTCGAAAAACTCGGGGAAGGCGGGATGGGTGTGGTCTACAAGGCCGAAGACATCAAGCTGCAACGCCCGGTCGCCCTGAAATTCCTTCCCGCGCGAGCGCTGGACGACCCCGAAGCCAAGGAACGTTTCTTGCGTGAGGCCCGCGCGGCCGCTGCGCTGCAACATCCCAACATCTGCACGGTGCACGAAATCGACGAGGAAGAGGGACAAACCTTCATCGTCATGGCCTACATCGACGGCCGCGAGCTGACCGAGGAGATTGGCAAGGGCCCTCTGCCGATCGCCCGCGCCGTCGACCTGGCGACGCAGATCGCCCAAGGCCTCGAGGAAGCCCACAACAACGGAACCGTCCACCGCGACATCAAGCCTGCGAACGTCATGGTCACGCCCCAAGGGCGCGCCGTGGTGATGGACTTCGGCCTGGCGCAACTGGCGTCTTCGAAAGCAAAGCTGACGCGCGAGGGCTCCACCGTGGGGACGTCGGCCTATATGTCGCCCGAGCAGATGGGCGGCGAAACCGTCGATCAGCGAACCGACATTTGGGCCCTGGGCGTGGTGCTCTATGAGATGCTCGCCGGCACCTTGCCCTTCCGGGGCGAATACGAGCAAGCGATCCAATATTCGATCGTCTACGAGCCTCCGGAACCGCTCAAACAGGCCTGCCCGGACGTCCCCACGGAAATAGAAAACATCGTCAGCAAGATCCTAGCCAAGAAACCCGCCGAACGCTACCAGCAGTTGGGCGACCTGATCCCCGACCTGCAAGCCGCCAAAGCAGCGACTGTTTCCTCGGTAGCGACCGGCTCTCCAGCCGGTCCCCCAACAACTCCGAGAAGCACCCGCAACCTCGCCATAGCGGCCGCGACCGTCATCGCCGTCGCCCTAGCCGCCTGGTTCACCAGCACCCCAAACGCCCCCGCCCCCGAACCCGCCAAAAGCGCCATGACCATGCCCGACGACATGAGCGACCTGCCGTCGGTCGCCGTCATGCCCTTCGTCAACGTCAGCGGCAACTCCGACAGCGACTACTTCAGCGACGGCATGACCGATGAACTGATCAACACACTGGGCCGCGTGCGGGGCATGCGCGTGATCGGCCGCAGCTCCGTCTTTCGCCTCAAAGACCGCGGCCTCGATGTCGGTGAAATCGGTGAGATGCTCTCCGTCGATTCCGTGCTCGAGGGCACCGTCCGAATGGCCGACGGACGCACCCGCATCACCGCCCAACTGATCAACGTAGAGGACGGCTTCCAGCTTTGGTCCGGGCAATTCGAAGACATGAAAATGATGGACGCCTTCGACATCCAAGACCAGGTTGCGCGGGCCATTGTCGAAAATCTTCGGGTCGAGCTCATGGTCGAATCAGACGCCCCCATGGTCGAGCGGGGAACCGAGAGCGAGGAGGCCTATCACTTCTACCTGGTCGGCCGGCAGCAGTCAGAGAAAATTAGCGGTGAAGGTTTAAGGAAGGGGATCGAAGCTTTTGAGCAGGCGATCGAGAAGGATCCGAGCTATGTAGACGCCCATGCCGGTTTGGCGCGCTGTTACGCGATCCTCGGGGTCGGCGGGTTCGCTGCTCCACGGGAAACCCTGCCCAAGGCTAAGAAGGCCACCCTGCGAGCGCTGGAGATCGATCCCAACCATGTAGACAGTCACGTCGCCCTTGGATGGGTACTCGGCATGTATGAGTGGGATTGGGAAGGCGCCGGAGAGGTTTGGCGGCGGGCCGTCGAGCTGGCGCCCGGAGATGCCGTAGTCCATTATGGCTACGGACAGTACTTGTTAGCCCTGAACCGACCCGAAGAGGCCCTGGTGGCGGCACAGCGCGCGGTTGCGCTCGACCCCGCTTCCGCCCTGCCACGAAGCGGCTTGAGCAGCGCTTTGCGGTTGGCGGGCCGTTACGAGGAATCGAAGCAAGCGGCACGAAAATTGATGGAGATCCACCCCGATTCCTCCGAGGCATATCTCCAACTTGGACTCGCACAAATTCTAACCGGCGAATTTGAGGAGGCGGCGAACACCTTCGAGAAGGGCGCTCCGCTGATGATGGGTTCCGCGTACTTAGAGGGTATGCTCGCCCGAGCCTATGCCCGCTTGGGGCGCGAAGAGCAAGCTCGCGAAATCCTAGACCACTTGATCGAACGGCGCCGCGAACGCTACGTTTCCGCTCTCGCGATCGCCCTTCCGTTGATCGAATTGGACGAAACCGAGGAAGCCTGGAGTTGGATCGACACGGCGTTCGAGGAACGAGACGGCTGGATGGGCTACGCGAACTTGTGGCCCGCCGACGGTCTGATGGATGCTTCCGACCCGCGCTACCAAGACCTGCTGCGCAAGCTGAACCTCGATTAACCCAAAACCGCCCGCGCCCACCGGCGAGCGTCGTGCCAAACCGACCGACCCTCAAACCGAGCCGGGACCGTAAGGGGCTCGGTGTAGTGCTACCAAAAGTAAGCGTAGAAGATGACGATGACGCCGACGATGACGAGCGAGTGGACGACGTCGCCCAGGTTCCAACTATTGCGAGTCTCGGCGATTTGCTCGGGCGTCGCCGAGCCGTAGGTCAGCCCCTGCAGCATTTCGGGCGTTGGCTTTTCGGTCACGCGGCTGACAAGCCAAATGACGGCCAGCGACGCCAGGAACAAAGCGATCGAGTAGTGCAACCAGTTGGGCGAGAGGATGACCTGATAGAATAGGCCGCCCGAGTCGAGGCCGATGCTGTCTTCGGCGACGCGCATCCCCAGTCGCAACATCCCGAAGACGAAACCAAAAATCAATCCGGCCAGCCCGCCGGCGGCTGTCGCACGCTTCCAGAAGACCCCCAACAGAAAGACGGCGGCAATGCCGGGCGCGAGCAGCGATTGTACATCTTGCAGGTAAACGTAGAGCGCCTGTCCTCTCCCACGCATGACCGGGATCCACAGCACCCCGAGCACGACGACCACCGCCGTCGCCACACGGCCCACGTAGACCAGTCTTTCCTCGCTCGCGTTGGGACGGTACTTCTTATAGAAATCGACCGTAAACAACATCGCCGAGGAGTTGAACAGCGACGCCAGCGAACTCATCAACGCGGCCACCAGTCCGCCCACAACCACGCCCTTCATGCCCATCGGCAGTAGGGTTGAGACGAGGGTGGGGAAGGCGGCGTCGGCGTCGTCGAGCTGCATCAGTCCCTTTTGGTTGAGGCCGAAGGCGATCATTCCGGGGATGAGAAAGATGAAGACGGGGGTGAGTTTCAGGTATCCGCCGAAGATCGTCCCGCGGCGGGCCTCGGTTTGGTTGCGGCCCGAGAGCACGCGCTGGACGATGTATTGGTCGGTACACCAGTACCAAAACCCGATGATGGGCGAAGCGAACAAGACGCCGGTCCAGGGGAAGGTCGTGTCGTCGGGGGAGCGAATCAGCGAGAGCTTGGAATCGCCGAATTCGGTCTTCGCGGCGCCCGTGATACGCTCGAATTCTTCCCAGCCGCCGAGCTGCGAAAGGCCGATGACGAGAATCAGCAGCGAGCCGATGAGCAAGATCGGGGTTTGGAGCAGTGAAGTGTAGAGCACGGACTTCATGCCGCCGACGATGGTATAAATGCCGGTGAGGACGACGAGGCCGATCGCGCCGATCCAGAAGAAGTCGATCCCCATCCAACTTTCAATGCCGAGGACTTGCTTGAAGACGATGCCGCCGGCGTAGACCGTGACCGCGACCTTCGTCAAGACATAACTGACCAGCGAAATAATGGAGAGAAACGAGCGGGCGCCCGGCGAGAAGCGGCGTTCGAGAAACTCCGGCATGGTGTAGACCATGCTGCGGGAATAGAACGGAACGAAGACCCAGCCGAGCACGAGAATCAGCCAAGCGTGCATTTCCCAATGAGCCATGGCCATGCCGCTGGAGAACCCGGCGCCGGCAAGGCCCACGACGTGTTCCGAGCCGATGTTCGAGGCGAAGATCGATGCGCCGATGGCTAACCAGCCGGCGTCACGGCCGGCGAGGAAGTAATCCGAAGACGTTTCCGCTTTCATGCGCATCACCCGGACGACGATGCCGATCATGCCGGCGAAAAACAGGCAGAGGGTCACGGTGTCGGCCCAGGCCCAGGTCGAGGTAGTTGCCGCTTCGTTCATGTTGCTTGTTTGCTTTCTTGAGCGATCGGAAACCGGAGGGGCGCCTCAAACGCCAACCGCTTCATCGGATCAATGTTGTCGATGTTCCGTTAAACTGTACCTGTTTCGCAAGGGCGGCGAGCTTCCCGACGGCACTTTTTTTTAGCAAGACCACGACGGTGCCGCCGCTGCCGCCGCCGCTGGTTCGCCCGCCGTAGATGCCTTGTTCGGGACCCAGCGACAGCAACGCATCGATCATTTGGTCGGTCTCACGGGCGCCGAGGCCGAGTGCGCTGTAGCCTGCGTGGGATTCGAGCATTAGCTCTCCGGTTTGGCACAGGCGGTGTTCGAGGCGGTCGCTCCCGGCCCGCAACAGCGATTCAGCCAGCTCGGCACGGAAGTTTTCTTCGATCGGGAAGCGTAGCGCCGAGCGCACGGCGTAGTCGACTGTCCGATCGACGACCGAGAGTGGGTCGGCGGTTTTGCCGTACCGTTTGGCGAACCAACGGCCGCTGATCGACTCGGGGATTAGTCGGGGAGCGACGCGGTCAAATAAGGAGGGCGTGATTTCGGCGGCATGGTTCCACTGGCGGCCCGTTTTTTCTTCAAAAATGCGCTTCCCCATGAAGGTTGCCGTGCGCGCTCTGGCGTAGGGGGAGGCGGAAACGGCGTGTTTGACGCCGCTGGCCCAGCCGACAACCGTGACACCGCGTGGCAACGGGACGGACTCTCGCAGCAGGTCGGGGCGGCAGACGATCGGCAACAAACAGCCGGCCTTGCCGTGCTCGGCGGTGAGTTGGTCCATCAAACCGCAAGGAGCGCCGACGATACGGTTTTCTGCTTGCTGACCAAGGCGCGCTAGTTCCGTGCCTTGCCAACGCGCGCCCACGACGCGGCCGAGTGCGCGCAGGGTGGCGACCTCCAACGCGGCGCTACTGCCGACGCCCATGCCTTCAGGCACTCGTGAACGTACGCGGAACGACAAGCCCCCTTCGAGCCGCAAACCTCTCGTTCGGCACAGGACCCAGAGACTGCCGAGAACATAGGATGTCCACGGAGGAGCGCCGCGCTCGGCGAGCCATTGGCGGGCTTCGCTTTCATCGCCGGTATCGAGGAATCCACCGGCAGGGACTCTACAGCGACCGTAAGCGGCGCTTGAAAGTCGAAACTCGGGCGGGGCGACCCGCGAGATGTCGACGCGCGTCACGGCACGGATCGGCATTTCAAGGACCAACGAGCCACTGTAGTCCGCGACCCCGCCAAGGAAATCCAGGCGACCGTGAGCCTCGGCCGAGGCGGTTTGCTTCAAGGCAGGGTCCCGAGGTGTCTTTCGAGCATGTGGTAAAGAGCCGGGCGCACGGCGGCCACTTCGGCGAGTTCCTGTTGGGAGTTCTCAGCGCGAGCCTCGATGACGGTGTCGCGTATGTGGTCTCCCAAAGTACACAGCAGATGCCCCGCCCGCTCGAAGTCGAGGGCCTCAGCCACGGGGCGACTCCTCGTCGCGGGACTGCTCTTGGCGAGACTCCTCGTCGCGATAAAGGCCGGCCGAAACGGCCCGAAGTTCGGCGGCTTTTTCGTCGGGGTTCGATTCGTTGGTTATCGAACCGCCGCCGATTTCGGCGCCGGCGAGGTATTTGAGCGTGTCCGGTTTGCGCAAAGGAGGGTGATACTCGATATGAAAAGGATGCCCGGTATTGTCTTCCCCGTCGCAGGGCGCTTGATGAACGGCCATGACGTAGGGCATGGACATCTTCCACAGGTTGTCGTAGCGGATGGCGACCTCCCGCATCAAGGCGGCCAAGAGCTCGAGCCGTTCATCGCTGAGATCCACTAGGCCGGCGAGCTGCGTCTTCGGCAGAACCAACACTTCATAGGCGTAGCGGGCGAACCACGGCACGCAAGCCAGAAAAGCCTCGTTCTCGCACACCACGCGCTCGGACGCCCCCTCGCGCTCGACAACGTCGAGACCCAGGAAACGGCCGGTTTCGGCATGAAAGCGGTGACTGACTTCGCGCTCACGTTCGGTGACTCCGAAGATGAGACTTCCGGCATAGAGTTGGCAATGCGGGTGCGGATTCGACGTCCCGACCACGGCGCCTTTGTTTTCGAAAATCAGCACATGGCGAACTTCCGGCCGCGCTCCAAGCACCCGAGAACGCTCGCGCCAAATCTCGACGACCGCGGCCGCCTGCGACTCGGTCAGGTCGGCGAACGTCATGGCGTGGTTGGGATGGTAGCAAATCACCTCGGCCACGCCCTTGGCGGGCCGGACTTGGTAGAAGTCGTCGACCGAAGCGGTCTCGGGCGCGTCGTTCGAGAATGTCGGTAAGTCGTTGGGGAATACGTAAACGCCCTCGTAGTTGGGGTTGCTCCCGGAGATCCTCTCGTTGCCGGGGCAGAGATAGCAGGTGGTGTCGTAGGCGGGCACGGGCACGCCCTCGGGCGGCTTGGTTTCTCCAACCCAAGGGCGCTCGGCGCGATGCGAGGTGTAGAGCACCCATTCATCGCGAAACGGGTGGCGGCGCTGTTCCCAGACCAGGGGGTAAGTCATGCGGGTGCGTTTTTCTTAGGTTCCGCGGAGAGGATGGTCAAGCCGCAAGAGCGCAAGCGACGGGCCAGGCCCGGGCAACCGCTACGCGCCGCGGCACCCGTCTCCCGAACCGTCGCACACGCCGGCATCGTCTTCGGTTTACTCGAAACGGTTGTACTCTTGGCCCGTCGCTTGCGCTCTGGGCTCTGTGTCCGCGTTCTGAATTGTGTGGACGGACGCGAGGGGAGATTTTATCACAGCCCCTCACGCGGGCGGCTCGGTCAACCTGAACCTCGGCACGGCAAACGACCCAACCCACTGGCGAATCAGGTCCGGCAAGCAATCCCGCAACTCCTCTAGTGCAATCCTCGTCCCACGGATGGTCTCCTCAACTCCTTCGTCATCCGCGTCCCAATCCGCATCGGAATCGGCGTCGACAGGCTCGATCACAATCGTCCCGCGCCCGGTCTGAAGGTGGATGGCCGGACCGCCCCCCGGGCCCCCTTCGAGCGTCGCCGAGCTGCCGCTCCGTGCGGTGCGCACAGAAGGTCCGAGGAAGTTTCGAACCCGTCCGCGCTTGGTTCGCGCATCCACCGTGAACCGCGCATCGCGGGGAAGCTGCAACCGAATGTCGCCCTTGTTGACTTCAGCTCGGATCTCACCGAACTCCTCGCCCGTCGCAAGCTCCAACTCCATACGCCCGCCCCGGATGTCCGCGGCACCGGAAACATCCTCCAGATGGACACGACGCCAGCGCTCGCTGTGAAGCCGCAGGCCACCGCTCAGCCCCGACCCGGAGACCGACCGAACCTTGAGCTCGACCCGCCCGGGAACCGCGGCCGCCTCCATTTCTCCGTATCGGGAAGCGACCCGGGCCGAACCCCCGACCCCGGCCAAACGAACCGTCCCCAACAGATCACCGTTTATAGCAACGTCCCCAGCCACCGACTTGAGATCGATTGTCCCGGTATTGCCTTCGAGGGTGAAGCTCGAAGCTAAGTCCTCGGCCTCGATTTGCCGGGCTCGCCCCGCTTCAACTCTTACCGCTCCACCGATGCGCTTGAGCGCGATCTTGCCGCGGCCGGCCTGAATCTCGACGGCTTCGGCGATGTCTTCGACAACCAGCCGCGCGCGGCCGCTTTCCGAACGAAGCCCGACCTCCGGAGGCAGGCTGATTTCGACGTCATAGCGCACATCGCGAGAATCGACCCGGTCGTCCTCCCGCGTCCGCACCCACGCTTCCGAGCCCTTTTGCTCGACCTCGATCAGCAATTCGGGCGGGTCGTGCTTATTGCGGCGGCCCCACAACTCGGCGTTGCCGTGTATCCGCAACTGCGAGCCTTCGATCGCTGTGACCCGAACCTTCCCGCGGAGGTCTTCCAGCACGACCGTCGTACCGGGTTCAATATCAATCGAGTGATCAACGGGCACTTTCACCGAGGGGTCGAACACCCCGAATCCATCGGCTTCGATGTCGATATCCCAAGCTCGCTGGAAATCGTGCCGAGCCGCGGAACCCGCTATGACCAGCAACACGGCCATCACCACTGCGCCGAAACCGAGCCCCCGAGGGGCCGGACGGCCGAAACCGCGACTAAAAAGCACTTCCAACAAACGGAAGCTGCCCCAAACGATCAGAATCCAAGGCCAATAGGCGGCAAACCACCCGCGGAGCGTAATGCTCGGGTCGAGATTCTTCGCCAGCAGAACAACCCCTATTCCAATCAAGAACAGCGGGCCAAAGAGGGATTTGCGTCGCGGTGCGGGAGCCGAACGCGGCTCCGGTGACGAGGGCCCCGTGAAACTCTGGAGCACAAGAACAAGCCCCAGCAAGATCAGGATGACCGGCCAGGTCTGGCTAACCGCATACCCGCCGGCGTAGTCGATGAGAAACATCGCCCCGAGCGCGATCAGCGCCAGCGGGCGGCCGATCGCTCCGATGGTTTCCCGAGCGATCGCGGAGGAGGCCATTTGAGTTTTTCGCGCGACTCGACGCGGTTAGGTCGCTGAGGCCGTCTCTTCCGGCTGGGCGTCGTCCGCCAAATCGGAAACTCGGGCGGCTTCGCGTTTCGGATCAGACGTGGTGCCGCCACTCGACGGTTCCGGTGTGATGCGTGGCAGCGGCCCCGATGAAACATTCCCCGCCGGACGCGCAGCGGATTGTTCCTTGACTCGCCGGTAAAGAATGTGGATGCCGAGCGCGATCAACGCCAGCGGCCAAAAGCGAACGACATCCGCGAGGCGCCAATACCCCAGCGAATGTAATAGAAAGATGACGCCCAGTGCGATCAACAAAACGCCGCCCACCGGCGACGAAGTTCCGAGCAGCCCCGACATGTCGTCGAGTTCTTCGCCTCGTCGCAAGGCTCGTGCGGTCTGCACAGCTTCGATGGGCATGTAGAGGGTCGCAAGGGCCAGTAGAACGACGAACACCGCCACGCCCCCAGGCTGGTCGGCTTGGCCGCTCGTGATGGCGGCGCCCAGCAACCCGCCCCACAGCAGCGCGTGGACGACCCCCTTGGCATATTGGCCGTTGTAGACAGCTCCGACACCGGGAATCAGCCCCAGGATGAACGCCAAAGCAGGAATCGGGCCCTCGTAGCCGTAATCGGCGCGCCCGGGACTTGCAGCTGAATTCTCGGCTCGCTGCCAAGAGCCCGCGTCGCTCGTGGAAGCCTGAGCGGAGGCCTCTGATGATTCGCCGGCCGCGCCGGAGGTGAACCCGCCGGCGGGCTGCTCGAGCGCCTCCAACTTTTCATCGCAGGCCGGGCAGTGCGGCACACCGAGGCGGTCCTTGCGGCATTCCTCGCAAACAGCACGGCCGCAATTGCGGCAGAATGCCGTCGCCGGGGTTTCTTCGTGAGTCGCGCAGTTCACGGGGCCTCCGCCTTGGGCGCGTCAGCGCCTTCTTCTTTACCCGGCTCACCGGGGGTAACCCGAGAAGGCGACCTTGGATCGGTGATATGCATTTCGCCGTCCCCAAACTCGGTTTGAAGCCGATAAAGCATCACCGTTGTTTCGAACAGCTCAAGGCCTGTTTCCCAAGCGCGATCGAGCCCGTCCGCGACGCCGGCCGTCAGAACCGCCGTTCCGCCCTCGCTTGATCCAAACCGCTCCCACGCTCCTCGCCCGTAAAACGTCATCATCGACAGCCACAACAGCGTCATCGCCAGGCTCATCGCCAGGCGCGGCTGCAACAAAGGATGGAAGAAAGGCCGCAGGAACCCGAAAGCTCCCGCCGGTCCGCCGGCCGGAACCGGTGCACCCGCGACCAGCGTGTCATGCAGGATGGCATCGACCAACTCAGTCGGCGGATGAACTTTCGGTGCGTCTTGCAGCCAACCCAAAGCCAGTTCCGCATCGGCCAGCTTGCCGGCGCAGGCGCCGCACTCTGAAGTGTGGTCCTCGATCCCGCGGCGTTGCTCAAAATCTGCCGTACCGTCGAGGTAGTCGCACAAAACGTTGTCGAAATCACGGCATTTCATGGACGCACCCCCAGGGCGCGAAGCTGCTTGCCCAATTCCGAGCGGCCGCGATTGATTCGGGACTTCACGGTTCCTTCGGGAATGCGCAAGACTTGCGCGATTTCCTTATACTCCATTTCCTCGATGTCCCGCAAAATGACGGCCTCGCGCAGTTCCGGCGACAGACGTTGCAAACCCGCCTGCAACATTTCGCCCGCTTCGCGTCCACGCAAGGCCCGGTCCGCATGACCACCGGAAGAAGCCTTCGCTTCCAGAACGGTGATCTGATCCTCAAGGGGATCAAGCACGCGGTGTTTCTTCGTCCTTCGATAATTATCGATCAGCAAGTTGCGCGTCAGACGCAGCAGCCAGGTCCGAAAACCACCGGCGCGAGCATCGTAGGTATGCAGACTGCGGAAGACCCGCAGGAAAACCTCTTGGGTCAAGTCATTTGATTCCTCGGTGTGGTTGGTGAAGCGGTAACAAGCGCTGTAGACCAACCGCGTGTGCGAGCGCACCAAATGCTCCCACGCGCCGTGGTCGCCCTGGCGGCAGCGCTCGACTAGATCGGCGTCTTGGGTCATCCGCGCTTCGGCCGCCCTCTGTTCGGCGACGCGGCCGGGGTCGGCCGCCCACCACCCGCTCCAGGTATCCAGTGTCGCTTCGGACATCATCTTTCTACCACGTCCTCTTAACAAAGGGAACGAGAGCGCGGAGCGGAAAGTTCAGTGTGCCGGAAAAAAATTTGGCGACAACTCCCCCCTACAGCGGGCCGGTCGCCGTAGTCGCCGTCTCCGGCGCCTACTGAGTCTCGCATAATATACTGTCAATCGAGACAAAGAGAAGACTGTTTCCAGAAAGCGGTAATCAAGCGCGGTTTGCGGCGCATTCGCCGCAGCGCTTTGCGGGCGCGCTCGTCGAGTTCCCAGTAGTCCTTCGGGCAGACGTTGGGCAACTCGTGCTGCTTCCAGTACGCCCAAATGTATTCCACCGGGTTCAACTCCGGCGCATAGGGCGGCAAGTACTCCGTTGCGATGTGATCCTCGGAGAGCTGGATGAACTCCCGCACCAGGCGGCTGCGGTGCGCCGGCAGCCGGTCCCAGACGATCAGCAGTGGGCCGTCGATGTGGCGCACCAAAGCCTTCAGGAAGTCGATGACCTCCAGCTCGCCGATCGCGCCGGGATAGAGCCGGAAGTAAAAGTTGCGCAACGTCAGCCCGGCCGACACCGACAGCTTGTCCCAGTTGAAGTTGAACTCCAACACCGGTGTCTCGCCGCGCGGCGCCCAGGTGCGGCAACGATGCGGCTTCTGACTCAATCCGCTTTCGTCGATGAAGACGATCGTACGTTCTTCTTTGCGGGCTTTTTTTTAATGGCCGGCCAAGTCTTGCGCTGCCAGCCGCGGATGGCCTCTTCGTTGCGCTCCCGCGCTTTGCCGACGGGCCGTTGCGGGCTCCAACCGAGCGCCCGCAGGATCTTCCAGACATGGCCCTCGTGATAGCGCACGCCGAACTCGTCTCCGATCAGACGAGCGACCCGCGGACAGCTCCACAGCGGCGTCGGGAAGCCGTGCGCCTCGGGGCCTTCCAGCAGCAACGCCTCGAGGCGTTCGAGCTGCGCGGCGTCCAACAGCGGCTTACGGCCGGCGCGGCCGGCCTGGCGCAACCCGGCTTCGCCGTCACGCCGGTATCGTCGCAGCCACTCGCTGACGCTTTGCCGCGCGACCTTCAATCGCCTCGCTGTCTCGGACTGACTACAGCCTTGCTCGACCAACCGGATCGCTTTGAAACGGCGCTTCTCCAGGGCCTCGAAATCCCGCCGTACGCCTTTTGTATTTCCCATACATACAAAGACGTACGTACCCCAAAAAGGTGTCACTTTATTTTGCGAGATTCAATAAGCCGCCAAACGCGATGATATACTCAAGGCGCTCAACACGATGGACGTCCCGGACGCGACGCCGCTCGGTGCGTTTTCAGAAAGCCCGCCACGCCCGGGGGTTGCCCTTGGCGCCTCCCCCACAAGCATCCAGCGCACCCCATGAACAGCGCTCGGAAACGCGTTCTTTGGATGACCCTGCTCCTGTTCGGGGCGCTGGTCTATGCGGTACTGTCGAACCCGGAGTGGCGTCGGTTCAATCCGTCAGAGTTCGTCGACAGCTTTCGTACCTTCGACTGGCGCTGGATCACGGTCGCGGCCACAGCCATTTATCTGACCTTGGCAGTGCGTGCCTGGCGTTGGCGGGTCCTGATGCGCTCCGTGAAGCCGAACGCGGGTTTGTGGAATCTGTTTTCCGCCACCGTAATCGGCTTCGGCGCGATCGGGCTGATGGGACGGCCGGGGGAGTTTGTTCGCCCTTATCTCGTCGCCCGAAAAGAACAGGTTCCAGTCTCCGGTCAGTTAGCGGTTTGGGTGCTGGAACGCACCTTCGACGGGCTGGTCGTGCTTGCCTCGGCCGGCATCGCTCTCAGCATGCTGCGGCTTTCGCCGGAAAACGCCGGCTCCGCGATGTCTTCGCTGGTACACACGCTGGGCGTGGCGATCGCCGTCGGCACCTCGACAGTGATCGTGATGGTTGTCTTCTTTCGCAGCTACTATCACGACTTCGCCGCCTGGATCGCGAAGCGAAGTCGCTTCCTCTCGGTCGGGAAGCGCGCAGCCCTCGAACGCTGGCTCGATGTCTTCGGCGAGGGCTTGGCGGTCATCCGAGACGGACGAAGCATGGCGCAATGCTTCGCTCTAAGTCTGCTGGAGTGGCTGGTGATCGCCGCTTCCTACCACGCCGTGCTGGCCGCCTGCAATTGCGGCTTGACGTTCTCGTTCGCCGAAACGCTGATCTTCATGGGCGTTCTGGTGCTCGCTTCGCTCATTCAGCTTCCGGGCGTCGGCGGCGGAATGCAGGTGGCAGCGGTTTTCTTGCTGACGGAGTTTTTCGGACTGGGCGTCGAATTGGCCGGTGCGTTGGCCGTCTTACTTTGGGCGTTGTCGTTTCTAATCGTGATCCCCCCTGCCTTTCTGCTGCTTGCGCTAGAAGGACTGAGTTGGCGGTCGCTCCGCGCCTTGGGACCTGAAGAAAGCGGCGATCCCGCGGCTACGAGCTAGCCGCCTCGGTCCCAATGTCATAACGAGGCAGATTCAGCACCGCCGTGGCCAGCGTGTACATCGCGAAAATCTCCACGGCGAAAGGCGGAAACCCGAGAAAGCCGACGACCGGCATTTCAAACAGCGTGTAGTTTTCGAGAATCGGAAAGATGTACAGCCACTTCGCCGCCGCCCAGTAATTCCAAAACTCCCACAAGAATCCGCAAATCAGCCCGCCCGTTAGCAACGCGCCCAACCGCGCCCGGTAGCCGATGGAAAGATCGCCCAAGATGCTGGGCCGTTCGGCACGATAGTTCAACGCGTCGGCAAGAAAGATGAACCCCAGCCAAACGAAGCCGAACATGTACAATTTCGTGGGCCAAGGGGCGAGTAAGGGGGTAATCAGCATAACCGCCCCGACGACGATCCACGGAACGCTTGCTCGTTCCGGGGTCGGCGGAGAGGGCACAGCACCGGTCTTCGCCCGACCGAGCGTCAGCAGCAAATCGGCTGTCTCCAGCACCGCCGGCCAGATCGTCGCGAACGACCACCCATAGCCGAGGTACCGGGGAACGACGCCCCGCGGAAGCCCGGCGTAGGTCCAATTGAGCAACTGGCGGTTGTAGAGCTCAAACACCAGCCACAGAAAGATGGAAAGAATCGCCATCCAAAGAAAAGCGTCGGGGGCGTTACGGATCATCGATCGCCCTCGCAGGCTGAAGACGGCGGCATCGGCCGCGAGGATATATCCGGTCCAAACGAGCGGGGTGAAATAGAACCCCACCATGCGAACGTCGGCAAAGAGCAGCGCCTCCGCCGCGGCGATGATCCCGAGACCAACCCAACCGTAAGCCGCAAACGGCGCAACCTTTTCAGTCCGCCAATACCGCGTCAGCAGATAAACCACCGCCGAAGCCGTCAACGCCAAAGCTGCCCAAAGCATCGCAGACTACTCTACCCCAACCAACGCCGAAACAGAGCCCCGAACGAAAGTGAGGGGTCAGCGAGTGTCCGGCTCGTTCCGCCCAAGACCCCCCCGCCGCAGACGAAGGCGCGCCTTGGTACGCACACGCCGACCCCCCACTCTCGTTCGGGGCTCGGTTTCTCTGCAAGAATGGTTTTGCTCCTCCCCACAGGATGGCCCTTTCGCGTCCAGTCAAGTTCGCCGCTAACCGTGAGCCGGAAATGTGCGTCATCCCGGAAAGCCCCGGCGTGTTCCGCCTTGACTTCAAGACCGGTACCCCTTACTTCAGCCGGGCGACCAATCTGCGCCGCCGCTTGGGCCGCCTGCTCACCCACGAGGAGGGGTCTCGTTGGGCAGCGATCCGAGACGCCGTCGTCGAGGCCCGCTTCGAGCCGACGGGATCGCCGTTCGAATCTTCGCTCGTGCTTTACAGGCTGGCGCGAGAAATCCACCCCACGAGTTATCGCAAGCATCTACGGCTGAAACCGCCGCCATTCGTCAAAGTCCAACTGACCAATGACTACCCGCGCACCTATGTCACCCGAAGGCTGACGAAAGCACGCGCGCTGTTCTTCGGACCCTTCCCCAGCCGCGTCGCCGCGGAACGCTTTGAAAGCGCCTTCCTCGATTTATTTCTCATTCGCCGCTGCCAAGAGGAAATTCGTCCCGACCCCGAGCACCCGGGCTGCATCTACGGCGAGATGTCGATGTGCTTGAGGCCTTGCCAAGCGCGCTCGACGATGGAGGAATATCGCGGCGAGGTCGGGCGCGTCCTTAACTTTCTCAACACCCGGGGACAGTCGCTGGTGCGGGAAATCGAGAGCGCGCGCGATGAGTCAGCCTCGGCGCTCGAGTTCGAACAAGCCGCTCGCCACCACCAGCGACTCTCGAAAGTTACCGAAGCTCTCAAACTCACCGACGAGCCGGCACGCGACTTGGACCGCTTTTTCGGGGTCGTTGTACAGCGGTCAGTCCAACCCGAAGCCGTCGAGCTGTTCTGGATCTACCAAGGCTTCCTGCAGCTGAACACAACATTTGCCTACAGCATTGAAAAAGGTCGCTCGGTCTCTCTCGACAGCCGTCTACGCGCGCTGCTCGAAGAATCATCATTCACGACCGGAACCACGAAAGAGCGCACCGACCACATGGCGCTGTTCAATCGCTGGTACCGCGGCTCTTGGCGCAAAGGGGAAGTGCTGCTCTTCGACGGCCTCGACCAAGTCCCCTACCGCAAGCTGGTCAGGGCCATATCGCGAGTCGCGGCGGTGAAAGGGTAGGAGAAGTCTGCCGACTGGCGGACCGGACTGCTACGGACCCAGCCGGTCTAAACGAATCGCCGGCAAGCGAGCGCAGTCTGCAGCGCGCTCTAATAGACAACCTGCCGGACTATATCTACGTAAAGGACGCGGCTTCACGATTCATCACTACTAACGCGGCGCACCTCAAAGTCTTGGGCGCGCGGCGGATTGATGATGTTGTCGGCAAGACAGATTTTGATTTCTTCCCACGCGAGCCGGCGGAGCAGTATTATCGCGACGAGCAGGAGGTGATCCGTATCGGGAACACATAGCCTTAACCGACTTCGCTACACCGGTCCGTCGGTAGGCGGTAGCGACGACCGCCAGCCTTCGTTTAACATCCCGGAAAGACCGTTGACCAGGCTGATATTCGAGGGCCGGTTGGCGATATTTTGCGTCTCGTCCGGGTCAAGTTCGTAATCATAAAGCTCCGACGTCAGGAAGTTCGTATCGAAAGCTCTCCACTCGGTGAAGCGGTAGCGCTGCGTTCGCATGGAGCGACCCATGCCGGGACCGACACCGGGAATCTCTCGCGGATACTGGCTGAAGACCGCCCGTTTCCAAAGCCGATCGGGGTCTTCAAATAGCGGAACAAAGCTCGAACCCTCTAATCCCGACGGTTGTTCGACGCCGCAAAACTCACAAAGCGACGGGTAGATGTCGACGAACTCAGTCAAGGCTCCGGTCCTGCGTCCTCCGTTCCGCTGCCCCGGCACACTCACGATCAGCGGTGAACGCGTGGCGGCTTCGAAGTTTGTGTGTTTGTTCCAAAGGCCGTGTTCGCCGAGATGGTAGCCGTGGTCTCCCCACAAAACGATGACCGTGTTTTCGCGTAGGCCGTTGCGGTTGAGAGCGTCAATCACTCGGCCGATCTGTGCGTCCACGTAGCTGATCGACGCGTAGTACCCCCGCACAAGCTCGCGGGCCTTTTTCTCGGGAATGGGCCCTTCGGCCGGAATGTCGCTATAGCCGCGAAGCTCGTCGGAATTGTGCAACGCAAAGAGCGGAACGCTGTGCGGCCAAGCCGTGTTTTCCGTCAGATCGATCTTTTCAGCCGGGTACAGATCGTAGTATTTCTTTGGGGCGACGAAGGGAAGATGAGGTTTCAGAAAGCCTGCTCCGATGAAGAAGCGACGATTCCGCAGTTCCTTGAGACCGGCGATAACCGCGTCGGCGGTCTGGCCGTCCGGTAGCGACTGATCGGGGACATCGCGGGATTCCCAACTAGGCATTTCCCAACCCGAACCGGGCGACCGTGGACGCCGCTTCGACGGATCGTAATACAAGTCCTCCCTCGAGATCCAGTTCGCAGCCCGCAACTCATCCCATTTCTTGCGCGCGGAAGCCTGATTCGGTTCCGAGTTCCAAGGTTCGTTGTCGGGCATCCACGCCGGAATGCTCCAGGAGGGAAAATCGTCGAGCTGCGGCTTGTGGAAGATTTTGCCGAACGCCGTTGAAGCATATCCGGATCGTTTGAACTGTTCAGGCAAAGTCCTCACTCCCCGCAGGTAACGCCGAAAGTGGGTTTGGAGGTCATAGACGCGCGTCGTGTCCGGACGCCGCCCCGTTAACAGCGACGTGCGCGAGGGGCTACAAACCGCCTGCTGACAATAGGCTCGCGTAAACGTCAGCCCGTCCGCGGCCAGTCGGTCGATATTCGGCGTATGAACACGTCTGTTCCCGTAACAACCCAGATCCGGACGCAGATCGTCGACGCCGATGAAGAGAACGTTCCACAGCGACGGCTTCGGCTTGCGAGCGCCGAAGACCGCGGGCGTGCCGCCGCTTAGCGCCGCGGCGCCGGCCGTCTGAAAACTCTCTCGTAGAAATGCTCGGCGGGAGTGCGAGGCCATGACCCATTTGCGAGAGTCCGCCGAGGGATCTCGCGACTCTCTTCAGCGTAGCGCAATGATAGCGACTGCACGGTAGCGACCCGATCATAGTCTACTTCGGAGCCGTCGAATCACACCCCGACGTGACATACTACGTATAGATTCGGCCTCGCTCGAAAAGGGGCGGGAAGCCGCCGCGCACCGCGATGAGCGACGACGCGTTTGCCCAAATCGAACAGTCACTAGCCGAACAGGGCTCCGAAGCTTGCTTCGACCTGTTGATCGAAAAGTTTCGTGCCGAGGACAAATATCCCCAACTTTTCGAAGCGCTACTGATGAAGAAGCGTCACGAGCTTGCTTTGCCCTTGCTTCCCAACGGACCGCTCAACGATCTGACCGACGACAAGCAAAAGGCCTACGACGCCGGCTCGATCGAAGCGGCGCGCGAGGTCGGGGGTCTCTTCCTCGCGCAAGGCGATATTGCGCGCGCATGGCCCTACTACCGCGCCGTCGGTGAGTCCGAGCCGATTCACGAAGCCATCGACCGACTTGACCCGGGCGACGATCAAGAGGGGGTGATTGAAATCGCCTATAACGAACGTGTCCATCCCCGTAAGGGCTTTGAGCTGGTGCTCGAGAACTACGGCACCTGTCGAGCGATCACCTACTTTGCCCAATACCCCGGTCCGGAAGGGCTCGGCGAGTCGGCGCGTTTGCTGACCGAAACGGTTCATGGCGAATTGCGCGACAACCTGCGGCGGGCTATCGATAGAAACGAAGGGGCCGCGCCCGAAGCCGAAAGCATTTCGGAGTTGATCGACGGACGCGACTGGTTGTTCGAAGGCGCGAACTACTATATCGACACTTCGCACGTCGGCTCGATCGTTCAGTACAGCGTCGAGTGGCAAGACCCCGAGACCCTGCGGCTGGTAATCGAGCTATGCGACTACGGCAAGCGGCTTTCCGACATGTTTCAATACGCCGGGCAGCCGCCGTTCGACAAGGTTTTCGAGGACCACGAGATTTATCTGCGAGCGGTGTTGGGCGAAAACATCGACGCGGCCGTGGAGCATTTTCGGGGCAAAGTCGAAGGAAGCGACCCCTATGAAGTGGGCACCGCGCCTGCCCAGGCTCTGATCAAATTGTTCGCGCGCCTGGAGCGATTTGACGACGCCGTTGACGTCTATCAACGCCATCTGAAAGACAGCGATCCTGTCTATTTGAATTGCCCTAACCCCCAACAGCTCTGTGACATGGCGGGCAATTATCAACGGCTGCGCGAGCTGGCCCGCGAAGACGGAGACCTACTCAGCTTCACTGCGGCCACGGTTCAGGGATAGCGTGATCGGCCGCCCTCACTCGATCGAAAACAGCTCCTTCTCCGCCGCTAGATAAATCCATCTCAGCTCGTGATGTTCCCGGGCACGGGGCCGAAACCCTCCCGCGGCGCCCCAGATGAACACCGCCTTCGAGTCGGAGGACCAGCCGTAATCGAACGAACGTCCCGAACCGGGGTCGGCTTCGCTCAGTGAAGCGATCGTCTCGATGTGACCGGATCCGGGCTCCCAGACATGCAAACTGTGAAGCGTCGTGCCTAACGCGCCCGAACGCACGATCAGGGCTTTGGTGCGATCCGGTGACGGTTGGAGACCGCCGCCGGGACTCAATATTTCGAGGTCTTCCGTTTCCAAGTCGTAAAGGTAGAGAGAGTTTTCAGGCCTCAGAGTCGCGTCGAACCAGCTCTTCGTGTAGCGACTCAGTTTTTGGGTCGGCGAGACGGCCCAGCTATTCCAGCGACCCAGCACGAGAATCACTTCATCGCCCTTTTTCAAAAGCGTCGGCCGTTCGACGATCATGTCGCGGGGGATTGCTGCCTCTCGGAGCATCGCTCCTGAGCCCTCGAACAGAGAGAGGCTTTGGTGTTCGGTCCAGTTGCTTCCGTCTGCGGTGAGCAGCACGGCGTGGCCGGTTTCCTTAATCCGATCGGCCCAAACGATATCGCTTACGCGATCCCCGAGCGCTTGGACCGCCCAGACCGGGGAAGTCGCCGGGGCTTCGTCGGATGTTTTGCGAACGGTCTCCCACTCCTCGACGTAGCGGGCGAGATCAGGCCGCTCCCGTACTGATTGTAGGATGGGGTCCTTTTCCTCCACGCCGGAACCCCAACTGCCGGGTCCCAGCACGGCCACACACGAAAAATGCACGACGCTGACCGGAAAGACAGTGACGAAAAAAACCGCCAAGATCCAGCGTCGATTACGGGTGCAGGGCATCGGAGGCCCTTATTGTAGTGGAGGAAATTGGAACAGCTCGTGCACCACCGCAAGTAGCGGAGACGGAGGCGTGGACGGAAGTCCACGCTTGGATCGGCACTGCAGCTGGTCCGTGTCAACGAGAGTAACCGCCGTTCGGGGATTCGCAGACAAGAGACCGACGGGGGCTATAGTCCTCGACGAGGATCGGTCCGCCTAACCTGACTCGCTTTACGCGACCGCCGGACTGCCTCCCACAGATCGCGTAATTTCTCGAGGCCAAGCTGCTGCGCCCTGCTGCCGGTCACTTCGAGCTTGACTAGGGCCGCGCGCTCATACCGACTCGACAGGTTGTTAAGCAGTGTCTTGCGCGGGTGCGCAAAGCAGACCTTGAGGAATTCCACGAACTCCGGCTCCGGCGGCGCGGTTCCATCGAAGCTAAATTCCACCAGCGCCGACGTAACTTGAGGCGGTGGCTGAAAAGCCCGGGCAGGCACGCGAAACAGGCGTCGGGGTCTCGAATAAAGGGCGCACAGGACACTGAGATATGCATAGTCGCTCGTCTGAGGACGAGCCGTTACGCGATCGGCGACCTCCTTCTGCATCAAGACCACCGCCTGGGAAACCGAGCCGCCCGCTTTGAAGATCGCACGCAGGATCGGCGAAGTGATGTAGTACGGTAGGTTGCCCGTCACCGCGGCGGTCGTATCCGAACGGTCCGCAATGAACTTGGCGAGGTCCACGTCAAGCACATCCGCGTGATGAAGGTCGAAATTCTCAGCGTTCTTGAATTTTTCCCGCAAGAAGTCAACGAGTCCCGGATCGATTTCGATTGCCGCCACCCGAGCTCCGCGGTCGAGCAGGTGCTGCGTCAGCGCCCCGCGCCCGGGCCCGATCTCGACCACCAGCTCATTCGGGCGGATGTCGACGCTGCGGGCAATACGAGCGAGAATGACTGGGTCGTGGAGAAAATGCTGTCCCCAAGGCGGTCGCCGAGAGCGCTGCGGCATGATCTCTAGTGTAAGGGCGGCTCCGAGAACGCCGACTGTTCCCCGTGCCCGCGCGGTTAGACGGGGAGGATCTCAGGCTCAGCGTTTGACAGAAACCCAACCGATCGAGAATAATGATCCCCGGACGCCCGCGTCACACTCGCCGCAACTAACAAGGCCCCACGAGGAGTACATGGAATACACCTACAACAAACTCAAACACACCAAAATGAGTGACCTGCGAGACATAGCCAAAGGCCTCGACCATGAGGCCGTCAAAGGCTACACGCAGCTGAACAAAGAGCAGCTTCTCAAAGCACTATGCACAGCTCTCGGCGTCGAAATCCACGAGCATCACGACGTTGTCGGCGTGGACAAGGGCGCTATCAAATCACAAATCCGGGAATTAAAGAACCAACGCGACGATTTCATCAAAGCCCACGACCACAAGGAACTAAAGCGCGTGCGACGCGAAATTCACCGTCTCAAGAGGACAATCCGCAAAGCGACGGTCTAACCTCGTTTTGTTCCCGGTGGTGTCCCAACCGTCGACACGATGACGCAGACCTCCAAGCCTGCCTGGTCACGGCGGCTGGTTTTCTACTCAGCGAAGCCGGCTTCCGCTGACTCGAGCGGGTCGGTGCCGATCGGCATGAATCGGCACCCTTCAACAAAGTGATCAAAGAAGTGCTCATCGGTTTCGAGTTCCACATGTGTGACATCGGTGACGAACTCTTCGAGCTTCGCCCGACGCGAGGACGACAATAGCGCCACGCTTGCGCCCGCGATCGAGGCGTTGCCGACCTGCACGATCTTCTCGTCGGGCAGGTCGGGGACCAGGCCGATCCGGCGGGCCGCGTCGAGCTCCAAATTCTTCGCGAAGCCCCCGGCGAGATAAAAGACGTCAATGTCGTCAAGCCCGACACCGTAGCGCTTCACGACGATCCGCAGACCCGATACGTTCGCCGCCTTCGCCTGCGCCAGTTCGCTGATATCGGCTTCGGTCAGAGCGATGTCATGCTCGGAATCGACGACAAAACGGTCTTGATCGTTGGCTAGGCGGCCCAGGTCCGTCATGCGGCCGGTGCGGCGTAACTCGCTCAGTAGCTCCACCAAGCCGGAGCCGCAAATCCCCTCGGGCGGAGGTCCACCGATCAACCGTGTGTGGACCAGCCCGTCATCGTCGATGTGCACAGCTTCTATCGCGCCTTCAAGCGCCGGCATACCGCAGGAGACCACCCCCCCTTCGAACGCGGGACCGGCCGGGCAGGACGCCACAAAAAGCCTGTCCCGATTCCCCAACAACAGTTCCGTGTTGGTGCCGATATCCATCAAAGCAACCAGCCGGTCCTCGGTCTGCCAAGCCGTTGCCAACAGGCAAGCCGCCGAATCCGCCCCTACATGGCCGCGAATCAGCGGCAGCCCGTAGACCCGCGCTTTCGGGTGAATCGGCAAGCGAAACTTCCCGGCCTTGGCTGTGAGGCTGGTAGTCTTCCGCTTGCCCTCCTCAAACTCTTTCTCCGTCAGCGATTGATAGGGCCTTTGGCCAACCGAGTAGACGTTCAACCCAAAGAACAGATCTCGCATCGTCGAGTTGCCCGCCAAGACAATTTCGTAGATGGTTTGCGGGTCGCAATCGAACTCTTCGATTGCGCGCCCTAGGTAACCCAGCAACGTCTGCTGCAACAGACGGCCCTTGTGGTCGGTGTCATAGCGAATTCTCGCCATGATGTCGCTGCCCCCGAAACGCTGCGGATTCTCGAAAGATTGCGTCGCCATTAACGCGCCGCTTTCAAGATCATGCAGGCGCAAGACCACCGTCGTCGTACCGAGATCGATCGCCAATCCCAGCAGCGGCCCGTCGGCCTCTCCAATAGGTTCGCCGTCGATCAAGATCGCTCGGCCTCGCCTGGCGACTGCCGGATCGATCGACGCCGACCCCTCGGGAAGCCCGCTGGCGGCTTCTTCGATACGCAGCTCGCTGCGGCGCATCGTGTGACAGCGGACAGCCCCCGAGTCCGAAGTCAGCCGAGCCCGACACGAGAGCCGAAAGGCATCGCTCAAGTGCGATTCCTCGGGCGACCGTGGCGTCAGGTGCTCCATGCCCTCGGCCACTTCCACCAGGCATTCACGACACTTACCGTTCTTGTGGCACGAAGTGGGTATGTGCACGCCCATCCGCTCGCCGCATTCAAACAGCGACAAGCCCCTCGGGGCATCGAGCGTTTCAGTATTGATGGAAACCTGCAGAGGCACGGTAGAAACAACAAAAGACTCGAATTTTATGATGGCATGGATGACGAATCCTCAAACCGAGCCGCGACCGCCCACTGGGGCGACAAGGCTTCGCTTACGGCTTCGGTTACATCAAGGGAATTTTGCAGGCCCTTGAGGCAGCCTGAGGCCGCTCGCCACGCTGTCGGCTGCGACTCATCCGCGATTCCCCCAAGAGGAACGCGTCAGAAAACCTCTCAAATTGTCGATACCAGTACTTAAAGGGGTGCACCCACTTCCGACGCGGAGCGCACCGCGGGTGCTTGCGTCTGAGCGAGGGCCGAGGGCTAACCGGCCTCGATTGAGCGTGGGCCGCCCCAATCACTGCACAATGGCCGACGATCCCATCCGGATTCTTCTCATCGAAGACAGCCTGACGTTTCAGAGCGCCATTCTCGGATTTCTTGACCAGGCCTTCGCTGAGGAACTCGACGTCTTGACGGCGAAAACGCTGCAAGGGGGAATCGAATTCCTCGACGCAAATGACAAGATCGCGTGCATATTGCTCGATTTGAATCTCCCGGATAGCGAGGGGCCTGACACCTTTCAGCGCTTGCGCGAACAGACGCCGAGCATCCCGATTGTTTTGCTGGCCGGCATAGAGGACGAGAAACTGGGCTTGGACTTGATCAAACAGGGCGCCCAAGACTATCTCGTCAAGAAGCACGTCAACGGCGACATAGTGGCGCGTTCGGTGCGCTACGCCATCGAGCGCGAGCGATCAGAGCGAGAACTGGCTGCTACGCGCGACGATGCACTCGAGTCAACTCGCCTAAAGAGCCAATTCTTGGCCACGATGAGCCACGAGATGCGCACGCCGATGAATGGAATCGTCGGAATGGCCGGCTTGCTACTGGGGACGGAGTTGGACTCCGAACAAACCGAGTACGCCCAAACGATCAGCCTCTGCGCGGAGTCGCTCCTGAATCTAATCAACGACACGCTCGATTTCTCGAAAATCGAGGCCGGTAAACTGACCCTCGAATCCATTCCCTTCGATCTCTACGAGACCGCCGGCTCAGCGATGGAGGTTCTGGCCGAGCGAGCGGAGTCGAAGGGAATCGAGCTGGTCATTTTTGTGGATCGCAACGTGCCCCGAACGGTACGTGGTGACCCTGCCCGATTGCGCCAGGTTTTGCTCAACCTAGCCGGCAACGCCGTTAAATTCACCGACCGTGGCACGGTAGTCGTGCGCGTAGAGAGTGTCGAGCACCACCCCGGGCCGCGCGTCCTCCGGTTCTCAGTCCGCGACACCGGCGTTGGTATTGCACCGGAAGCGCATGCCGGCTTGTTTGAGCCTTTCATCCAAGCCGACGGCACAACCACCCGCAAGTTCGGTGGAACGGGCCTCGGTCTGGCCATCTGTAAGGAATTGGTAGAAGCGATGGGCGGACACATCGGCGTGGAAAGCTCGTTGGGCAGCGGTTCGACCTTCGAGTTCACGATTGAGCTACCGCCGGTGAACTCTCCCGAGCATACCGACCTCGGAGAACTGATCCCGGCAAACCGGAAGGCCCTCATCGTCGACGCGAATCCAACCGGTTCGAAGCTTCTCGAGTACTATCTGAAGGGTTGGAACGTGAGGACTTCCTTGGCTTCGGGAGGGCAAGAGGCGCTCACGGTGCTCTATCGCCAAGCCGAATTAGGTTCCCCGTACCACCTTGTTCTGGCCGAGTGCAAGCTGCCCGACATCGACGGCATGGAACTGGCTGCGCGGATCCACGGCGACTCCGTTCTCGCCGACACTCGCGTGATCGTGGTCTGCCCATTCTCTGAGAGGCCGGATTCGGCGGCGTTGCGACTAGCGCGAGTCCGGGCGGTGCTGCCGAAGCCGGTCTTGGCGACCAAGCTGGCTGAAGCCGTGGGCCGGGCATTCGATCCGCACGGTTTCGAGGCGCCCGCGAGCGGCAAGAAACAAGCAAAGATCTCGGACGAAACTCGTCGTCAGTGTCGTGTCCTGCTGGCTGAAGACAATGCGGTGAACCAAAAACTTGCGGTGCGTCTACTTGCCAAGCTCGGTTATTCGGCCGATGTGGTCGAGAACGGTATCGACGCCGTCGAGCGTGTTCGTAATCGCGACTACGACATCGTGCTGATGGACTGCCAGATGCCTGAGATGGACGGTTATGAAGCGACCGAAGAAATTCGCCGCATGGAAGGAGAGCAACGCCGCACCAGTATCATCGCGATGACCGCCAACGCTATGGCGGGTGACCGTGAAAAATGCCTCGAAGCCGGCATGGACGATTATCTGGCCAAGCCGGTTCAACCGGCCGCCCTGAAGGCAACTCTCGATCGCTGGGCGCTTCGCGTAGCCGAGCCGGAACCAGTGCCGGATTCCGTGCAATAGGCGCGATCACGCTTAGTGGGTCATCGAATAGACGACGTAATTGATCCCCAGCCGATAGGACATCGCGGTATAGCGCTCAGCGTACTCGGGCCAGTCGGCGTGCTCCCAGGCATCACCGAGATCCATGTTGAAATTGATCAGCACCATCAGGCGGCCGTCGTCATCGTAAATGCCCCGCCAGTGCGGCGTCATGCCGTCTTTCTCGTACGTTCGGCCGGTGTAGAGTACCTGTGCACCCGGAATCTGTTCCCGTGGTTCGAGGTCGTAGACCGTGTGGAAGACCTCATCCGTCGGTTCGACGTCGAGGACGGGGCGATCGGGAAAGATCTTCCGTATTCCCAGCAGAAACCGCGCCCACTCGTAGGTACCGTGAAAATCGTCGAAGATCGCGAAGCCGCCGCGCAGTAAATATTCGCGAATACGCTCGGCCTCTTCGTCGGCAAGATCCCAGTGCCCGGGTTCAACGACGTAGATCCAGGGGTAGTCGAACAATTCCTCGTCGGTGGCCCGGTGATACACCTCCATCGAACGGCAATCGACGTTCGAGAGTCTCCGCAAGCCTTGCAAGAAGTGCCGTTCGGCGGCCGGCGAGTCGATCATCCAAGGGCGTTGGCCAATGGCACGAGGACCGTAGGGGTCGCTGTAGGCTAGTCGGACAAAGGAGAACTCGCCCAGCACGTCACCGTCTTCAGGTTCTTCGACGAAGACCGGGCCCGGCGCGAGCAACGGCATACCGCGATATGTGCCTTGCGCGGAAAGAAGGGCTGCCGCAATCAGCAGCAGTGACAAGGCAAATATCCACCAGTGTGGCAACCGCGGAGACCACATAATTCGACTATAACATGGCGTTTTCGAGAGCCCGGGCGGCGTCCGGTTCTCTTCGTGACGTCGGTCACTTCGTTGACGAGAGGTTTGTCGGGACAGAGCAACTCCGCTAGAATAGCCCTTCCTACTGATGAGTAAGAACAGCGCCGCAACTCGCCTCAACGCACCGCGCCACGCCCTTCTGCGCGCGGACAACGATCCTTGGTTCATCCTCTCGAGCCTTATTGGGAAGGACTTCAAAGTTCGCTACCGCAACATGTCGCTGGGTGTGTTTTGGTCTCTGCTGAACCCGCTGATCATGATGGGGTTGCTGACATTCGTCTTTACCGCAGTCTTTGCCGGTTCGCGCGAATGGTACCCCTTGTTTGTCCTGATCGGCCTGCTGCCGTTCAACTTCTTCAGTCTGGCCTGGATGACCGGAACGACTTCGATCGTCTCGAACGCCCCTCTGATCAAACAGGTTCCTTTTCAAAGGGAACTGGTCCCCGTATCGATTGTTTTAGGCAATTCGTTGCACTACGTTCTGCAATTGATTCTGCTGCTGATTGCGGTGGGGTACTTTGTCGGCGTGTCCGTACAGTGGTTGTGGCTGCCGCTCCTCGTAATTTTTCAGTTGGCTTTCATCTGCGGCTTGACGTTGCTTTCCTCGGCGATCGATGTCTACTTCCGAGATATGGAATATGTCGTCAAGGCGTTCACGCTGGTGCTTTTCTGGATGGTCCCGATTTTCTACGGCTTCGATCAAGTCAGCCCGCGGTACGCATGGCTGTATGAGATCAACCCGGTCGCGGCCGTGGTGCTCGTCATGCGCCGCATCTTGCTGTACGATGCCGATCCGGGCTCGGCTTTTCCGAAGCTGGCACTGGTTTCGCTGATGATGCTGTGGTTAGGTCACAGAGTTTTTAGGCGCATGCAAAGAGATTTCGCGGATCATCTCTAGGCCGCGAAGCGACCGTCCTCGAAGGGCGTCCGCGTCGGCCGATGCTAAGATGAAGTTTTCGCGCCGACGGCGTCTTTTCCCATGAAAATCGGCTTTGTGAGCTTGGGCTGCCCCAAGAATTTGGTGGACAGCGAGGTCATGATGGGCCTGCTCGAAGCTCGCGGGCACGAGTTGACTCCGCATGCCGAAGAAGCCGAAGCGCTCGTCGTCAATACCTGCAGCTTCATCGACCCGGCCAAGCAAGAATCGGTCGACACGATCCTTGAAATGGCTGAGTACAAGAAGACCGGCGCCGCCCGCCGATTGATCGTCGCCGGATGTTTGGTCGAACGATATCGCGACGAAATCCGCGGCCAAATTCCCGATGTGGATGCTGTCTTGGGAACGAACCAGCTCGAAGACATCATCGCTCACTGCGAGGGATTCGATCCCGCGGCACCGGCTGATGAGCCGTATCTCTATCACGACTTGACGCCTCGCCGATCGGCCACGCCCCGGCACATGGCGTATATCAAGATCAACGAAGGCTGCGATCATCCCTGCAGCTTTTGCATCATTCCCAAGTTCCGCGGAAGTTTCCGCAGCCGCCGCTTCGAGAGCGTGATCCGCGAAGCCGAAAGCTTCTTCCGGCAGGGTGTCGGTGAGATCAATCTGATCGGACAGGACACCACCGCCTACGGCGACGACTTGGGCTTGAAGGACGGACTGCCGACACTGCTCGAAGGGTTGGCGGCAATCGAAGAGGCCGGTTGGGTGCGCTTCCTCTACGTCTACCCGAACCGCGTTACCCAACGACTGTTGGATACAATCGCGGCTCACGAGCCTCTCTGCAATTACATCGACGTACCCTTGCAGCACGCCTCGGCACGGGTTTTGCGGCGCATGAAGCGAGGGGCGTCGGGCGACATATTCCTCGATTTGCTCCAGCGCATCCGGCAAACGATTCCCGGCGTCGCCGTTCGGACCAGCTTCATCGTCGGATTCCCGGGCGAGACCGACCGAGATTTTGACGAGCTTTGCTCTTTTGTCGAGGCGGCTCGGTTTGATCACGTCGGCGTTTTCAGCTACTCGGACGACGAGACCAGCGAAAGCTACCATCTTGACGGCAAGGTAAATCGCCGCATGATCTACAATCGCCGCAGAAAGCTGATGGCAATCCAGCGCAAGATCTCGCGCGGACGCAACCGTGAGCGGGTAGGACAGCGGTTGCCCATTCTCATCACGGGCCCGTCAAAGGAAACCGATCTGCTTTGGGAAGGCCGGCTGGCCACGCAGGCCGAAGAGATCGACGGCAAGACGTACATCACGGAATTCGCCGGCGAGATTCCACGGCCCGGCGATTTCGGGACAATCCGCATCACAAGGGCTTCGGACTACGACGTTTTCGGTTGCTTGGAGTCCGTTTCCGAAAGAGCATTGCCGAAAACGGCCATGAACGCCCGGCAGCCCGCGGTGTTACCGATCCTGCGGTAGGTATTCGCCCGACCCTCCGCGATCGGCCGTCGGCTTGACCCCGTGCCATGACAAAATCACTGAAGCACTGCCCTAGCTGCCGCAAGGCGGTTGCCGCGACCGATCTCCACTACCCCTTTTGCAGCGAAAGATGTCAGGTGATCGACCTCGGAAATTGGTCGTCGGAGAAATACGTAGCCTACTCCCCGCTTACTGAAGCCGACGAGCACCTAGACCCCCGATACCCCGCGGATTCGCCCTCTAGTCCTTCAGATTCGAATGACGAATAATCGCGCTGCCCTGCTGTTAGCGACGTGCGGCGGCCTTGGCTATGCGCCTTGGGCGCCGGGTACTGCCGGCTCCCTGGCCGCAATGGGCAGCGGCTATGCGCTCACCACCCTAATCGGTTTGTCGCCGCTTTGGTTGGCTCTCGGCGCTGTCGTGCTTTTTGTTCCCGCTGTCCGGGCTGCCGAAGTCGCCGAGACTCACTTTTCGATCACCGACCCGCGGGCCGTCGTGATCGACGAGGTAGTCGGGCAATGGCTGGCGTTGGCTGCCGCGGCTCCGGACAAGCCAGTGCACTGGGCGGTGGGATTCGCGTTATTTCGTGCCTTCGACATTCTCAAACCCTATCCAATACGCCGGTTCGAGCGCCTTCCAGGAGGCTGGGGAGTCGTCGGCGACGACTTTGCCGCGGGTCTGTACGCTATGATGATTTTGGCCGGCCTGCGCTGGTGGTCGAGTTGACTCCGCGGAAATCCGAACAGGATGAGTTCTAAGCAAGCGACTGCTTCCAACGGGCCTCTTATCGAGAAAGTCGAACCGTCGGCCGCTATTTACGGCGGTGAGATCGACGTGCACGGTGCGGGCTTCTTCGACAACGGTGGCTCGCGCGTCCGTGCCCGCTTCGGGTCCGTAGACGCCCGGCTCGTGATCAGCGGTGACCGGCATCTCGTCATCCGAGTGCCCGAAGAAGCGACCGACGGCAGCTTGACGCTCGAAAACGACTCCGCGGAAAGCTCGCCTTACAGCTGCTCGCTCGGCATCACTATTGCCGAAAACCTACACCCGGTCTCGAACCCGGCCGTCGACGCGGAAGGCAATATCTATACCACTCGCAGCGGCTCGAGGGGCGAGAAAGTTCCGGTTTCGGTCTTCAAAATCGACCTGAATTTCAACGTCAAGCCGTTTGTCTCCGATATTGTCAATCCCACCGGCCTGCTGTTCGACAACTCGGACAACCTGCTCATTTCCTCTCGCGACAATGGGACGATCTATTCGGTAGGCCCGAAGGGCCAAGTCGAGGTCTACGCCGAGGGAATGGGCGTGGCCACCGGTATGGCTTTCGATAGCGAAGACAACCTCTATGTCGGCGACCGCACCGGGACGATCTTCAAGATCAGCCCGAGTCGTCAGATCTTTGTCTTCGCGACGATCGAGCCATCGATCGCGGCGTATCACTTGGCGATGGGGCCGGGCAATGAACTTTACGTCGCGGGACCCACGACGTCGAGTTTCGATTCGATATATTGCGTTCATCCGAATGGCGAAGTTGATGTCGTATGCAGGGGCTTCGGCCGGCCGCAAGGCATGGCCTTCGACCAGGCCGGCAATCTGTATCTCTCCGCGTCCTACGGAGGCCGTAAGGGAGTTTTCCTGCTGCGCCCCGGCGCCGAGCCCGAGCGCGTCGTCTCGGGGCCCGCCATTGTTGGGCTCGCCTTCCTTCCTGCTAAGGAACTTGTCATCGCCACGACGAGTTCGCTCTTTCGCGTGAGCGGCGGGTTCTCCTCCCGCAACTGAGGCTCGTGAACGCGGAAATTATCGCTGTCGGCTCGGAGTTGCTCACTCCGCAGCACCTTGACACCAACTCGCTGTTTCTGACGCGCAAGCTCAACGAACGAGGCATCGAAGTCATTCGCAAATCGATTGTTGGCGACGACCGCGAGCGTTTGGGCGACGAAATCCGCCGGGCGCGGCAGTCGTCGCAACTGGTTATTGTGACCGGCGGACTGGGCCCCACCCTGGACGATGTCACGCGCGACGCAGCCTCCGACGCTGTAAGCCGCGGCTTGGAGTACCACGAACACATTGTCGAGCTGATCCGCGAACGCTTCCTGCGGCGCGGGCGCAAGATGGCGGAAGTAAACCGTCGACAAGGCTTCATCCTTGAAGGAGCCGAGATTCTCGACAACCCCAAGGGGACGGCCCCGGGGCAATGGCTCGAAGACGACACGGGCCTTCTTATTCTGCTGCCCGGCCCGCCCCGCGAGCTCGAGCCGATGGTCGAGAACGAATGCATGCCTCGGCTCGGGCGCATCGAGTCACCCTACCAGTACTTCACGATCGTGATGCGAGTGGCAGGGGTGCCGGAATCGGAGCTCGACGAGCGCATTGGCCCGATCTATTCCGCCGAGCCGAGCGTGGCAACGACGATTCTCGCGGCGCCCGGCGACATTCAAATTCATTTGCGCGCTCGCGCCTCGACGGTCGAGCAAGCCCAAGTCGTCGCCGAAGCATTGGCCGAGAAGGTCGATGCCGAGTTGGGCGATGCCATCTACACGCGCGGGGCCGAGTCGATCGAGGAAATCGTCGGGCAACGGCTTGTCGCGCTGGGTCTCACGTTAGCCGTAGCCGAGAGTTGTACGGGTGGTTTGCTGGCCCAGCGGCTGACCGCTGTGCCCGGCAGTTCGGATTACTTTCTCGGTGGGTGGGTCAGTTACGACGAAAACACCAAAAAGGCTTGGCTCGACGTCCCCGAGGCGACACTCACCAAGTACGGCGCGGTCAGTGAGCCAACAGCCGCGGCGATGGCGTCGGGCGCGAAGGAGAAGGCCGGCGCCTCGGTTGCTGTCTCGATCACCGGCCTTGCCGGCCCTACCGGCGGCACGGATGAAACGCCGGTCGGCACGGTCTGCATCGGTGTCGCCGGTCCCAAAGGCGACGTCGAGGTCTTCCAGCGGCGGTTTCCCGGGGACCGAGGCTTTGTGAGAACCCTAGCCGCTCAAACCGCACTCGAACAGCTTCTGCGGTGCTTGCGTAAAGTGTGAGCCACCGAAGTCCGGTTCACGATCCCTCGCCTCCGAAACTGGTACCATTTCCTGAGGCTGGTTACAGCCCTACTGAGTCTCGCATAATATACTGTCAATCTGTTTCCAGAAAGCGGTAATCAAGCGCGGTTTGCGGCGCATTCGCCGCAGCGCTTTGCGGGCGCGCTCGTCGAGTTCCCAGTAGTCCTTCGGGCAGACGTTGGGCAACTCGTGCTGCTTCCAGTACGCCCAAATGTATTCCACCGGGTTCAACTCCGGCGCATAGGGCGGCAAGTACTCCGTTGCGATGTGATCCTCGGAGAGCTAAAGCGGCGTCGGGAAGTGTGAGCCACCGAAGTCCGGTTCACGATCCCTCGCCTCCGAAACTGGTACCATTTCCTGAGGCTGGTTACAGCCCTAGGAGGTTCATAATGCGATTTCTCATGAAAGTATCGATGCCGGTCGAAACGGCGAACAAGGCGGCGCAAGACGGGTTTCAAGTCATCCCTAAGATTCTCGAACGGATCAAGCCGGAAGCGGCCTATTTTGTCGCCGAGGGCGGTCGGCGGACGGCATTGCTGTTTGTCAATATGGACAGTTCCTCGGACTTGCCGGCGCTGGCGGAACCTTGGTTCCTTGCCTTGAACGCTTCCATCGAAGTAACGCCCGCGATGGTGCCGGAAGACCTTGTTGCGGCGGGGCCGGCAATTGAAGAAGCGGTCAAGGATTTCGGCTGACCGGCTTGCCGGCTAGCTGTCTTTAGCTGACTTCGTTGTCCGAAAGATCGCTCGATAGATCATCGAGGGGATACATATGTCCGTGGTGCTTACGAGCAAGGCCACCGCTGTAAGCGATCCTCCGAGTATGTACCCTGCTTGCTGGTACCCGGCCCCAAACGCCCAGATGACTCCGAGCAGCCAGACGGCTCCCACGCCGCACGCGAAGCGCGTCGGCGCGCCACGCTTGGGCAGCGGCTGCGTTCCGGTTATGTGCCGGATGCCGTGGTTGTAGATCAGATCAAATGGGTGGACAGGAAAGAGGGCCCCCAAAGCGGCTATCACGACGAGCGTCCCCAGGACAGCGGACGAGGCGGTGATAGTTCCGCCGGCCGCCAGCGCCGCGCACATCGCGAAAGCCAGTCGTAACCAAGCAGCGACTGGGGCCAACGTTTGATCCGGGATGCCGTCAAATCCTTGGACATCCAACCGATGCCGCGTCGTCGCTGAAAGTCGGTCGCTCATAAGTATCCGCCCGAAAGTTTCCCGCTTCTTTGAACACCCAACTCTTGTCTGGGCGCAGCTAGGTCACGCTACGCGGTATTTCGCGATAGCTTCCTCGTCCAGTTCGACGCCGAGACCCGGTTCGGTCGGAATGTCGAGGTAACCGTCGCGGGCGACGATCTTCTGCTTGGTCACGTAGTCGCGCAAAGTAGTCTCCTCCTCGGCGACGAATTCGAGGATGAATGAATTCGGGATCGAGTTGAGGAAGTGCAGAGCGGCGGCGACGTTGATATAGGTCGTGAAGCCGTGGTTGACCACGGGGATGCCTCGATCAACCGCAAGTGAGGCCACTTTCATAGCTTCGGTGAAGCCGCCGACGCGAGTTAGGTCGACCTGAATGATATCGACGCGGCCGCGGTCCATCAGCTCAATGAAAGACGAACGGTTGCTTTCCTCTTCTCCGGCGGCGATGCGAATGTCGGTGGCTTCGGCAAGCTTGCGGTAGCCCTCGTAGTCGTCGGGCAGCAGCGGCTCCTCGATCCAAAAAACGTCGTATTCCGCAAACGCCCGAGCGCGCCGAATCGCCGTCTTGGCGTCCCATGCGAGACCCGCGTCGATCAGCAAGTCGATGTCGTCGCCGAGCCCCTTACGGGCTTCGCGGACCAGTGCGATATCGGTTTTCTCGTCCTCGCCCATCGGCTCCCAGCCGAACTTGACGGCGGTGAAGCCGCGGTCGCGGAAACGCTGCGCGCGTTCGCGGGTCTCATCGGGCGTGGCACCCCAAAGCACGCTCGCATAGGGACGGATTTTCTTGTGAAATCCGCCGCCGAGCAGCTTCCAGACGGGCTGTCCAAGCGCCTTGCCCTTGATGTCCCATAGCGCCAGATCGATACCGCTGATGGCGTGAAACCCCACCCCGCGGCGGCCGCCGTAGGTGTTTTGGCGGTACATCTTGTACCACAGGCGCTCGGTCTCGAAGGGGTCTTCGCCGAGGACGAGCTCGCGCAGGCCGCAGGTCACACTGTGGGAAAAAGGCCCCTCGATCGCGCCCTTGACTGCCAGCGGCGCTGAATCGACTTCGCCGATGCCGGTGATGCCCGCATCGGTCGAGACTTTGACGATTAGCGCGTCTTGGCCGCTGTCGCATAGCTCTTTGACATCGGGAAGGCGCAGATAGATGGCTTCAACGTCGGTGATCTTCATAGGGGATCGGGGTGTCCTTTGAGAGCGGCGCAGGGAGGGGATCGGGGTGTCCTTTGAGACCGGCGAGGGAGGATCTATTATCGGGCATTCCGACGGACCGCTGCTTCGGAGACCGGTTTTGGCTGCGGCCCGCGGTGACGATTTCGGAGCGATCAGCGTCTCAACTCGGCGGTCCGCACATTGCTGAGCCGGCCCGGGAAATATCCCACTATGACATTGATTTAAACGTACTTAGTTAAATTGGCCCTGTTTCGCATTCTTGGAACGCAGGCAGTTTTCGGGGCACCCGCCGCCTGCTGTTCGCCGCGTGAACGGCAACCCCCTCGCCGGGGCGGGACTCGATTCTGGCTTCGTTCCGCATTTTTTCCTGCCGCGAGGGAGGTCATATTATCAGTCCACCCCGGAGCGCCACGGCCTTCCGAAACGGGGTTCGCAGTGCTGGCGGCGCATCGACGACCTCGGTGAGATTGTCGTAAGAGCTATTCGACGCACCCGGTGGTGGACCCGTTTGAGCGGGGGCCGCTACGTTTTGATTTCAAATGGCTCAGACGAAATTGACTTCGTTTCGTATTTCGTTCAGTCGCGTTTCCGCCGTACCGCATTTCCTTCGTTTCAGGAGTTTCTTTGGCCCCCGCGCGACCGGACAGTCTAGCCGATGGTACGGCAGCCGGCGACTTGAGGATAGCGCACGTGTCAAGCGGTGTCTTGGTCGGCGGGCGGGGCGGCTCGCCGCGGTGTCCGGGTCCGGGGCGGCTCTCGACTTGGCTCACGGTTTTTGGGGGGCGACGCTCATGCACCCTGGATCTTTGGCCAACAAGGCGGGGGCCGGCGCCGTTCTCCTTTCGCGGCTCCCTCGGGTTGAGCGGCCCGTCGCTTTCGCTCGGGCTCGGAAGCTGCGTTATCCGTTTTTTTGCCGCGGTTGGCAAGGATTTTGCTTTCTGGGCGCCAACGGTCGAGGAACAGCAAGCCTTTTTGAATCAGTAACCTTTGGGTAAAACGTGTCTGAAGCTGCGCGGAATCGATTTCCTTGACGCTTAGGTCATACACCTCAATATGTCTAGGGTAATTTACTTAATCGGGAAGTCGTGATACGATCGTTGACGCTTGTTGCAGCGGACGATGTTTCGTAGTCGATGTTAGCGTCGATCCCGGGTGCCGGATTGCTTTGCGCGTCGATTGCAACGTGAGTTGATATCCGGTCCCGGCGAGAGGACATACAAGGTAGGAGAGGTCACCATGAACGATCGAAGCCGGGAAGAATCAACGGAGGCGGGCCTCAGATCGCAACCCGCTTTTTTCAACGGACATAGCACCGTCGGCTCCGGCCGGCGATTCCTCAAAGTCTTCGCTCTCGGGACGGCCTTTACGGCGGCGCTATTGGGTCAGGCGCGCAACTTCGACGCGCGCACGAATCTCAACGCGCAGATCAACTTTCCGCCATTGCCCGAGCAGTCTCAGGCTTTGGACACTCTGGGCGATTCGTTGGGCGATCTCTCCGTGAGCATTGAGCGCACCACGGGCGCCACGCGGTCGCTGTGGAATCGTGGCGGGTTCTTGACCGATGCGGATTCCACGAGCAGCGTAAACGACATCGCCGCCGGGTTCCTTGCCGAGCACGCGACCGCCTTGGGGCTGACGGACGAGGATGTCAGCGACTTCGAGGTCACGGACAGCGTCTTCAGCCAGTTGACCGGGGCGACTCATCTCTACCTGCGGCAGACGCACCAAGGCCTGCCTGTTTACAACGGCCAGGTGCAGTTCAATGTGAATCGCGACGGACGCATTCAGAGCGTGAACAATGCATTTCTGCCTGATGTAGCGACCGGGGGTGCGGGACCTCAGCCGTCCGTGACCTCCGTCGAGGCAGCCGAGAGCGCGTCGGAGCACCTAGGGCTCAACTCGTCGCTCGAACCGCTCGCTCCTCAGCTCATGTGGCTCGGCGTGCGGCGGGGCCAGACACGTCTGGTGTGGAATTTCCAGTTGGATACATCCAGCGATCACTACTATGACTTCACGGTGGACGCTCAGTCGGGGCAAGTTTGGACAAAGATCGACTGGGTAGCGGACGCTACGTACCGAGTGTATGCGCAACCAATCGAGAGTCCGAATCACACCTCACCCGCACCGCCCGCGGACGGGAGGACCTTGCAGGTCGACCCGCAGGATGGTACGGCGTCGCCCTTTGGGTGGCACGACACCAACGGTGCGGCCGGCGCCGAGTTTACAGGCACCCGCGGCAACAATGTTCACGCCTACCCCGACACGAATGCCAACAACATCCCCGACAGTACCCCCGATTGTGGGGGTTCCTTGTCTTGTGATTTTGCCATCGATTTGACCCAGGCACCGAGCGCCTATACACCAGCGGCCACCGCCAACCTTTTCTACTGGAACAACATCATTCACGACATCCAATATCAATACGGCTTTGACGAGGCGGCCGGCAATTTCCAGGTCAATAACTATGGCAATGGCGGCGCAAGCGGCGACGATGTCCGCGCCGAGGCCCAGGACGGCGGCGGCAACTGTAATGCCAACTTTTTCACGCCGAGCGACAGTAACCGCCCCAGGATGGACCTTGTTGCATGGATCATCCCGAAGGATGTCTTATCATTGGTTTTTTCAACGCTGGGGGTAGTCTAAATGCCACATAAGTTCAACGCAGCGCGCCGGCACAAGTTTGATAAGGTGCAGTACCGGGTGATCAACTGGGCGGAATATAACGAGAGCTTGCGCCAACGGGGTGACCTGACGATTTGGGTCAGTGAGGAGGCTCAAAGTGTGTGGAGCGCGCCGCGCCGCACGTCACGGGGTGGTCAGCGCAGATACTCGGATTTGGCGATCGAGACATGCCTGATGCTGCGCACGGCATACCATCTTGGACTGCGTCAGACACAGGGGCTTATGGGTTCCATCGGCACGCTCATGGGGTTGGACATACGGGTACCGGATTACTCCACGCTGTCGCGTCGCGCAAACGGGGTGAGCATCGCTCAGGTGATGAGGCAAGCAGGATCTGTGCCTATCCATCTGGTGGTCGACAGTACCGGCCTCAAGATCTTCGGCGAGGGCGAATGGCTCGCACAGAAGCATAACACCAAGGGAATACGCCGCCGCTGGCGCAAGCTCCACCTCGGACTGGACCTCGCCAGCGGGGCGATTGTTTGCGCCGCTCTGACTCACGATAACGTTGGAGACAGCACAGCCTTACCCAGCCTCCTGGATCAGCTGGATGCCCCGGTCACGGGCTTTCTGGCTGACGGCGCCTACGATGGAGCGTCCACACGAAATCTGCTGAGGCAGCGGTATGGGGAGACCCTGGATGTGGTCATACCGCCGCCAAAGGACGCAGTGATCCGCCTGCAATCGGCGCGTGATGCGACCGTTCGGGATCGCCATATTGCCCAAATCCGCAGCAACGGCCGCATGGCCTGGCAGACGGCAACAGGGTACAACCAGCGCAGCCGGATAGAAACGCAGATCGGCCGTTGGAAGAGCGTGATCGGCCCCAAGCTCAAATCCCGCAGCTTCTCCAGGCAGATCACGGAAATCACGGTCGGCCAGAAAGTTCTGAACACAATGACCGCACTCGGACGGCCTGTGTTCGAACGCATCGCCTGACGCTACCGCTTGGGAAAGGGCGAATTCCATCTCCGCCCCGATCCATGCAACAACGCTTGAGAAGTGCAGGTTAAACGCAACGCGTCGGCAAGCCGCAGGTCTCTGCGAGCCCTGCGCTACGGTCTTATTGACTGAAGTCAGCACTCGGCATCACTATTTCCTCCCGACGATATCGCGGAGCCAGACTACGCTCTGAATCTTGGACGAGTCTTCGGCTCTTGGGTGATCGTTCGTTTGGTTGCGGTCGTTGGCTATCGCTCTAGAGCGCCTCCTATTGAATCTCGCAAAATAAAGTGACACCTTTTTGGGGTACGTACGTCTTTGTATGTATGGGAAATACAAAAGGCGTACGGCGGGATTTCGAGGCCCTGGAGAAGCGCCGTTTCAAAGCGATCCGGTTGGTCGAGCAAGGCTGTAGTCAGTCCGAGACAGCGAGGCGATTGAAGGTCGCGCGGCAAAGCGTCAGCGAGTGGCTGCGACGATACCGGCGTGACGGCGAAGCCGGGTTGCGCCAGGCCGGCCGCGCCGGCCGTAAGCCGCTGTTGGACGCCGCGCAGCTCGAACGCCTCGAGGCGTTGCTGCTGGAAGGCCCCGAGGCGCACGGCTTCCCGACGCCGCTGTGGAGCTGTCCGCGGGTCGCTCGTCTGATCGGAGACGAGTTCGGCGTGCGCTATCACGAGGGCCATGTCTGGAAGATCCTGCGGGCGCTCGGTTGGAGCCCGCAACGGCCCGTCGGCAAAGCGCGGGAGCGCAACGAAGAGGCCATCCGCGGCTGGCAGCGCAAGACTTGGCCGGCCATTAAAAAAAAGCCCGCAAAGAAGAACGTACGATCGTCTTCATCGACGAAAGCGGATTGAGTCAGAAGCCGCATCGTTGCCGCACCTGGGCGCCGCGCGGCGAGACACCGGTGTTGGAGTTCAACTTCAACTGGGACAAGCTGTCGGTGTCGGCCGGGCTGACGTTGCGCAACTTTTACTTCCGGCTCTATCCCGGCGCGATCGGCGAGCTGGAGGTCATCGACTTCCTGAAGGCTTTGGTGCGCCACATCGACGGCCCACTGCTGATCGTCTGGGACCGGCTGCCGGCGCACCGCAGCCGCCTGGTGCGGGAGTTCATCCAGCTCTCCGAGGATCACATCGCAACGGAGTACTTGCCGCCCTATGCGCCGGAGTTGAACCCGGTGGAATACATTTGGGCGTACTGGAAGCAGCACGAGTTGCCCAACGTCTGCCCGAAGGACTACTGGGAACTCGACGAGCGCGCCCGCAAAGCGCTGCGGCGAATGCGCCGCAAACCGCGCTTGATTACCGCTTTCTGGAAACAGTCTTCTCTTTGTCTCGATTGACAGTATATTATGCGAGACTCAGTAGGTCGGCGATTAGGCTGAGGCGACGGCGGAGATCGCGGACGGCTTCGCGCCTTTGGCGGGTTTCCGGGGTGGTGCGATTGGGTTTGTTTCGCCGTTTTTTGGTCGTTCTCGCTTTGCTACTTGATTGATTTGATGGGGTTTGTTGTTCTTGGGGCTGTGCTTGAGCAGGCTCGGCGGCCTGCTCCGCCGGTGCTTGCTCTGCTTGGGCAGGCCCAGAGACGTACTCCACTGTCGGTTCAGACCCGTCCTCGGGAAAACGGTAGACGGCGAAGCCGTTGTCGGGTTGGGGGCCCGGGCGAGCCTGGCGGGATTTGGCCTCCTCGCGGCGGATTTTCATCATGAGCTCGACGGCTCGGTAGAAGCGGCGGTTGAGGTGGCCGTCGTAGCGGGCGAGGTCGTTGAGGAATTTCGTCCCGCTGCGCATGGATGCGCCCAGCAGTTGGAGCTCGCCTTCGTGTCCTTCCCTAGTGCGCTCTGGGCGGTATGTTTGTTGATGAACGCGGGTCCTTTCGATCCCGGCGGTCATGACGGTGGCTTCGATACGGGAGAGGCGTCGCATTCTCCACGCCGAGTCGGCGATTTGACGGACGATTTCTTTTTCGACGCAGTTTCTGGGGAAGTAGGTGTCCTGGTAGGTGGTGAGGTGCCGGTCGAACTCGGCGGGGTCTTCGCCGGGGATGACGGAATCTTGGGCCAGTAGGCCGTGTTTGAGGGCGTTTTTCGAGACGCGGGCCTTGCCCTCGGGAGTGCGAGGTCCGGTGGATTTCTTCGCGTTTTCGCGGTTTGCTTGGATCTGGGCATCGGTTGCCATGACTATTACCTCTTTCTGGGCTGGTTGCCCGGTAATAGAATACGGTGGGGTCGTCAAGGTAGCGGGGGTCGGCTGGGCTAAGTTGTTTGGAATGAAGGGGTAGTTTTTTTGATTCTTACGTGATGGATTTCAGGGGCTGGGGAGCCGGCACCGATTTACGTGCCGCCGGGGTGGGTTGGTGAGGCGTTGGTCGAGGCCGAGAGGGGACCGGCCGCTTGGCGGCCGGTTCTTGGGCGAGATCGGGGAACCCTGTCCCTGATCCCCTCCCTGAACTCCCGGGTAACTACTTATTACCCCTCGGAACCAGAATCAAGACGTCGTCCAGACATGAACCGTGTGCGTAAACCTCCTCCTCCGAGCGCCACTTGCGCTTTATCGAGAGCGCAGTGAGGTCATTGGACCGAATACCCTCGCCACATAGACAACACAGATACGAGGTAAGCTTCCCGGTCCGCGGGAGCGCCTTGGCTAGCGCCTTGATCGCACCAGGCTTGACCAAACTGAGGCGCTTCAACAGATCGCGAACGACCTCGCCAGCGGTCGAAGTCATCCGTTTCCTCCCACAGCTCCCGGAGTTCGGAATCGTTGAGGACCTTGATAACGACGCTGTGCGCCATCATTCGCAGTTCCACGGAAGCTGCTCTCCTGCCGGAAACCCACTCGCTCACCTCATCCGGTACGTCGCCGGGATTACGCCGCAATGCGGCGACAACTTCCGCGGCTGCGAGACCGCGGGACGCGAGGTCCGCATCGAGTGACTCTTCAGTAGCGAACAGGATCTGCTCGATGGCCGTCTTGATCGGGTCCGTGTCCTTCGCCGCGACCAACTCCGCGACGAAATCCGCGGCTTGGTCGTTTTCGAAATTGCCGGTACCCCAAGCTCCCATTGTCCGTCTCCAGGTCCTCGGCGCTAACCGTTGTGGGTTGGCCGCGGGCCGGCGAGGCCGGCCTTGTCGTCGTTGTACCTCAACTTTATCACCAGAATCGGCGACACAACCCGGTGTCGGCGGGCACAATGGGAGTTCAGAGGGGAGTTCAGGCTAGTCCCGAACCGCCCTCCGGTGGACCGTGGTGCGGGGAGCGACCTCGAAGGGGACGGTTAGGGAGCTGCTACAAGAAGCCCACTAAGTGTTGAGTTCAAGCACGTTGTTCATCACGCAGCGCTGCTGAGCCGCGACCACGGCGTCTGATAACCCAGGCCGGCGCTCCCTTCTACTGACCGGGACGCCAACCCAACCGTCTCCCGCTCCGCGGCGGTCAGTTCATCCACTCGCCGCTCAAAGCGAAACCAGATCTCCCCGGCGTCCACTTCACGCTGCCGGTTCGTCGCCTGGCGGGCGTAGGATGGTGCCGTCTTCGAGGAGGGGGTCAATCTCGTCGTCGGGCCGGCTGTAGACGTCGAAGCCGTCGTCTTCGCGCGATTGGAGAGTCGCGTACACGAGACATCGTCGGTCAGCATGGCAAGTTCATGCGTTGAACGCAAAGCGTCGGCAAGCCGCCGGTCTCTGCGAGCCCTTCGCTACGCAACTCAAGCGGGCCGGCTTGATCGGTTCACGCGTTGGCTCATGGGCGGATCGAGGAAAGGGCAGGCCTGGAGACCTGCCCCACCGCGCGCAGCCGTCAAGGGATGAAAATGTAGAAACTCCAGGCGTGGACTTCCATCCACGCCTAGGCGGGCCCGAAGGCCCGCCTAGACTTGATGCCGCGTGGCGCGGCGCGCCGTTGCTCTGGTTGGAAACTCAGGAGGATACTTCACCCGTTCGGGGTGATTCAGTTTCGCGGAAGCGGCCCAACGGAATGAACCCCGGCACCTGCCGCATGTAATTGCGGTAGCGCTCGCCGAACTCGCGTACCAAGTCCGGTTCCTCGAACATCGTTACCGCAATCACAATATAGGCCGCCGTGATTACCGCGAAGACTAAGTGCCCGACGGTCATCACCGGGGTTGCCCAGAACGCGATCAGGAAGCCGGCTTGAATTGGATGCCGCATGCAGCGATAGAAGCCCGGCGTCCGGAAACCGAGGTCTTTGTACGGCACGCCCTTTGCGTGCATGTAGACCTGCCGCATCCCGAATAGATCGAAGTGGTGGATCATCATTGTCGACAGCAAGACGATCATCCATCCGGCCCCGAACAAGGACCACATCACGCCTTGCCCGAAGGAACTTTCCATGCTCCAGACGACTTGCGGCATCGGCCGCCACTGCCAATACAGGAGGAACAACGCCAAGCTCGAGAACAGGACGTAAGTGCTGCGCTCGATCTGTTCGGGGACGACTTTGGTCCAGGCTTTCTTGAAACCCTTGCGAGCCATGCCCGAGTGCTGTATCGCAAACAAGCTCAACAGCAGAGTGTTGACGATCAATGTCTCGGTGAGCGGCGCAACTTGGCCGCTGTCGATTGACTTCGGTACGACGAAGTTGCCGAGAAATCCGGCGGCGTAGACAAAGCATCCCAGAAAAACGGTGTAGGCTGCCGATCCGTAAATGAAACTCATCATTTTACTCATACGACTCATGGTTTTGATCTCCTTGTCTTTCTCTTCGATATAGGTCGTAACTCGTTATCGGAGCAGCACTTCCGTCGCTCGATAGGATTCCGCCGTTCGGGACCCCTTGCTCTCGGCAATCAGCCATTCGACAGAGAAGCAGAGGCCGTAAAGGATGGTGCCGGCCAGAAAGGCGAATTCAGCGGATCCGAAAATGATCTCAATCAGCTTGCTCATCGTGTTTCTCCTTGATTGTGGAAGTGCGGTTTCACGATCGGCTAATCCGTTAACGATTGGCTCTATTTCCGCCTTCATTTGCTGCTGCGAAAAAAAGTTCTACGGCACGACATCGGACGTGACACAATTGGCAAGAGGATTGTGGAGCCACTGGACGTCAGGGGGGGCGGCGACGTCACACAGCTGTTGGTGATGGCCCGGGAAGGCGATCGCGAGGCGATGGATCGCCTTCTGCCGTTGGTCTATGCCGAGCTTAGGCGAGTCGCGGAACGGCAGTTACGGGACGAATGCCGGGAACACACACTAGGGGCCAGCGGACTCGTTCACGAAGCCTACCTCAAGCTGGTCGATCAGATGCAGGTCGATTGGCAGAGCCGTGAACACTTCTTTGCGATTTCGGCGCGAGCGATGCGTCAGGTGCTGATTGACTACGCCCGCCGCAAGAACGCCGAGAAACGCGGCGGTGATTGGAACCGCACTTCGCTGGACGGAAAGGGTGTCTCTCCCGACCAACGGCTGGATGAACTCTTGGCGCTTGATCAAGCGCTGGAGCGACTCCGGGGCATCGACGACCGGCTGCGGCAAATTGTCGAATTCCGCTTCTTTTGCGGCCTGACGGAACAAGAAACCGCTGACCTACTCGAGGTGACTCCACGTACCGTGCAACGGGACTGGGTGAAGGCGCGTGCGTGGCTTTACAAAGAGTTGTATCCAGCGAGAAGTTAGGTTGAAGTGGTAGTGGTCACCTGATGGCGTCCGAACCCTCCTGGAACAAGATCTCCGCCATTTTCGACCAGGCGCTGGAGCACTCGGGGGAGGAACGTACCCAGTGGATAGCTGAGGCTTGCCGTGGGGACGCGGCTCTACTGGGGGAGGTCGAGAAGATGCTTGCCGCGCACAATCGCGCCGGCGGCGTTCTCGACATGCCGCTCGGGGGACTTGCTTCCGAAGCTCTTCACGCAGCGCAGGAACCGGTTTCGGACAGCGAACACGTAGGGCCCTATCGTATCGTTTCCGAGATCGGCCGGGGTGGCATGGGGGTTGTCTACAAGGCGGAAGACCCCCGCTTGGGCCGCTTCGTCGCCCTCAAATTCCTACCTCCTCATCTTGTCGCCAACGAGCGCGCCAAGCAGCGTTTTTTGGCTGAGGCACGCGCGGCTTCGGCGCTCGATCACCCGAATATCTGCACGATTCACGACATCGGCCGCACCGCCGGCGGACGCATGTTTTTCGCGATGGCGTACTACGACGGCCAAACGCTCGGCGACCGCGTGAGACAGGGGCCTCTGCCGATCGAGGAAGCTTTTCGGATTGGGCGAGAGGTTGCCCGCGGGCTCGCTCATGCGCACGAAGCGGGCGTGATCCACCGGGATATCAAGCCGGCCAACATCTTGCTGACCACCAAGGGTCTTGTCAAGATTCTCGACTTCGGCTTGGCTAAGCGCGATCTAGGCCCGGTCTCCGATCCCAACACACGCGTGGGCACGGTCGCTTATATGTCGCCTGAGCAAGCGTCGGGAGCCGAGGTCGACACCCGCACGGATCTGTGGGCTCTGGGCGCCACGCTGTACGAGATGATTATCGGGCGGCCCCCGTTCCGAGGGGAGTATTCCGAAGCGATTATTTACGCCATTCTCAACGAGGAACCGGAGCGCATCACCGGCCTGCGAACAGGCGTCCCCGTCGAGGTCGAGCGGATCGTTTTCAAGGCTCTCACCAAGCCTGCCGCGGAGCGATATCAACATGCCGACGAATTGGGCGTGGATTTGGAAAGAGGCCTCCGTTCGGCGAAGTCGGGGCTATCGTCTCTCTCCGCGTTTACCGGTCGGGTGCCGGCAGGGCCGTCGATTGCCGTCCTTCCTTTGCTAAACGTCAACCGCGATGACGAGAGCGAATTCTTTGCCGACGGGATTACCGAGGACATTACTTCCGCGTTAACCAAAGTTCCGGGGTTGCGCGTCGCGGCGTACAACTCTGCGCTGCAATTCAAGGGCACGAGCCCGGAACTTCAAGAAGTCGGTCGTCGCCTGGGTGTCGAGAACGTGCTTGTCGGGAGCGTCCGCAGAGCCGGCAAGCAGGTTCGAATCACGGTTCGTCTCAGCAATATCGCCGGCGGACACGATGTATGGAGCGAGCGATACGACCGCATCCTCGAGGACGTCTTCGAGGTGCAGGACGAGATCTCGCAAGCCGTAGCACGGAGGCTCACAGAACAGGTCGGACCGCCCGATGAGATGGGCGAATCGCCCCTCGACACCACTCCGGCGTCTGAACGCTCAACGATAAGAAGCGGTGTTCCCACCACAGCCGTTCGGACCGCGGCGCCCTCGACGGGAGGCAGGGCCGGCAGAGAGTTGGAAATACGCTATTGCACACGCCCCGACGGCGTGGGCTTAGCGTATTCGGTAATCGGATCCGGTCCCGCCCTGTTGATGCCGCCGGGCTGGATCAGTCACCTGCAGGAAGCGTGGCTGGACGATCGGCGGCGGGAATTCTACGGGCGTCTCGCCCAAAGTCACACTCTGGTGTTGTACGACAAACACGGGACCGGGCTTTCCGATCGGGATCGCACGGATTTCTCGCTCGAAGCGGAATTGATCGACCTCCGAACGGTGATCGACCACCTGGCGCTCGAGCGGGTCGCACTTGTGGGCCTATCGCAGGGTGGGTCGGTTGCGATCGCTTACGCTGTCGAATGCCCGGCTCGAGTCTCCCACCTCGTTTTGGTCGGTGCATACGCCCACGGTGAAGGGATCGCGGATGCCGGCGTCCGCAATTCGATGTTGGCCGTAGTTCGCGACAACTGGGGCCTGGGTTCGAAGGCTCTCGCGGATATCTTCATGCCCGGCGCCGACGCTCGAGCGGCGGAGGACTTCGCTCGACTGCAGCGCACCTCCGCCGATGCAGCGACGGCATGTCATTTGTTGAAGTTGGTTTACGACATCGATGTTCGCGAACTACTTCCGCAAGTCCGCACTCCGACGCTGGTGCTTCACAGGGAGGGAGATCGGGCGATCCCGCAGCGGTTGGCCGTGGAGATAGCGCGGAGTGTCCCGCGAGCCCGTTTGGTCTCTTTATCCGGGCAAAGTCATTTCCCATGGCTCGAAGACACGGACGCGATTCTCACCAACGTCCACGAATTCCTGGCGGAATCGATAAGCCCTTTCCGCGCCCCGACGGGGGAACTTTCAGCGGAGGGGCGGGAGGCGGAAGCGCGACCGGATGTCCCGATACGCGGGTTTCCGACGTACCTTGACAGCTTTGTCGGACGCGAGACGGAGTTGGGAGAGCTGGAGCGTCTGCTTGATACGACCCGATTGCTCACCTTGACCGGTCCGGGAGGCACGGGCAAAACGAGATTGGGCCAAGCGGTCGGACGCGCGGCGGCCGGTCAGTTCGGTGAAGGTGCGTGCTTTGTGGGGTTAGCCGGCGTCAGTGATTCAGCGGGCGTGGCTCCCGCAATCGCGCGGGCCCTCGACCTGCCCGATGTGGCGGGAGTGCCGCTGCTCGCAAATCTCAAAGAGTATCTGTCATCTAAGAGCATGTTGCTGGTGGTCGACAATTTCGAGCATGTGTTGGAGGCGCGCGGCGTGGTGAACGGGCTGCTTGAATCTTGCCCCGCCATCAAGCTTCTCGCAACGAGCAGAGCCGCACTTCGATTACCCGGTGAAAAGAAATATCCGGTACCGCCCTTGCAGGTGCCTCGCGGCGGCGGCTCGATCAGCGCGGAGGCCGCGGAGCGGCTCTCGGCACTCAAACTCTTCGTGGAGCGCGCTCGAGCGGCGCGGCCTGAGTTCGCTCTGTCAGACGCGAACGCCGGTGCCGTTGGAGAGCTTTGCCGTCGTCTCGACGGCCTACCGCTGGCGATTGAGCTGGCCGCGGCTCGGATCAAACTGTTTACGCCGGGCGACTTGGTTTCTCGGCTCGCCGGCCGACTTGACTTACTTCGCGGCGGGACCCAGGACAAGCCTCAACGCCACCGTGCTCTGCGGGAGACGATTGCATGGAGCTTTGACCTACTCGAGGAGCCGGCCCGGCGTTTCTTCCGGCGAATGGCGGTTTTCAGCGGTGGCTTGACCTTGCAAGCCGCCGAGGCGGTCTGTGCCGACGACGCGGAACTTCGAGACGGCGTCCTGGACTGGCTGGGGGCGCTGGCCGAGCAAAGCTTGCTGGTGCGTTCGGAAGACGGCGGCAGCGGCGTCCGCTTCCTGATGTTAGAGACGATTCGTACCTTTGCCCTCGAATGTTTACGCACCGCCGGAGAGGAAGAACAGTTACGCGGGGCCCACGCCCAATATTTCCTATCCTTGGCGGAGGAGGCGGAGCCCGAGCTTATCGGAGCGCACCAACGGAGTTGGCTCAATCGCTTGGAGGCTGACCGGGATAACTTACAGTTGGCACTGCGATGGACCGATGAACACCGGGAAGACGCTCTCGGCGTTCGGCTGGGCTCCTCCCTATGGCGATTCTGGATAGCACGCGGGCACATTCAGGAGGGTTTGCCCGTTTTGGAACGCCTACTCTCACGACCTTCCCCGGATACCGACGCCGAAACGCGTATCCGAGCACTTCACGGGTTGGGAACTCTTTCGCATTACCTTGGCGAAACGCCGAAGGCTCGAGAAATTCTGAAGCAGTGCGTTACCTTGGCTCGCGATCGGGGCGACCAGCGCGGCATGGCGAGGGCGCTGAACAACCTCGCTTGGGTCCACTCGGAGCTTTCCGAGTTCGGCCCGGCGCGCGCTCTTTCACGCGAAGCGTTAATTCTCAATGAGCAGCTCGGCGAGAAGCGTGAAATGGCTCTGTCACTGAACAATATGGGGTGGGTGGCCGGATACGTCGGCGATTATCCGCGAGCAGCGCGCTATCACCAGCGTAGCCTCGACCTGCGGCGCGAGATTGGAGACCAGCGGGGTATCGGCTTCGCGCTTACTAATCTTTGCTGGGCTGAATGCCTGCATTGCGATCTGGACCGGGCGTCCGAGCTGATCGGGCAGGCGGTGGGTTTCTTGGAACCGTTGGACGACCGAATCCTTCTCTCCTGGGCCACCGTCAATCGTGCTCGAATTGCCCGTTTGCGCGGTGACGAGCCGGGCGCGGTTTGTCTTCTTGAAGAAGGCATCGGACTGTGGCGCCGCGGCGGACACCCGACGCTCCTCGCCTGGATGCAGACCAATCTCGGCGCTGCTCTCGTTGCGGAGGGTGAGGTTCAGAAGGGGATCGAGACTCTCGCGCGCGGTTTCAAAAGTTGGCATGCAGGCCACAGCCGGTGGGGCGCGGCGCTAAACCTTTACGAGCAGGGCTGCGCGGCGATAAGGCTGCAAGACAGCAAAGCTTCCGACCTGCTGCGGAAGAGTTTGAAGATCCGCGGAGAAATCGGGAGCCTTATTGGCGTGGCTGAATGCATCGAAAGCCTTGCCTGCTTGCAGGTGCTCTCGGGCGACGAGGAAGCCGCGGCGAGAATGCTCGGTGCGGCCAACGCGATACGCGAGCGCCTGCAAGCGCCGCTGCCGGAACGAGAACGCGCCACCGTGGAGGAATGCGTCGAGACGGCTCGGTCGCGGCTCGGCTCGGAACGTCTGGAGGCTTTGCTCAGGCAAGGTCGAGAACTTGATCCGGAGGATGCCGTGGCTCTGGGGGGAGGGTGATCTCGCCCGACGCGAGCCCCGGAAGGCACTGCGGTTCGAACACCGAATGCGCGCTTGTCCAATGAATATCCGACCGAATACAACCATGCTTCACCGCTTGCCCTTACGAATCCTCCTGTACACGATCGCCGCCGTGTTGGTGGTGGGACAACTATTTGCAGATGAGGCGTGGGACCGTTTTCGGGGCCCGAACGGCGCGGGCGTGTCGGGCAGCGAGGGTCTACCGGTTCGATTCGGCCCGGCGCAGAACCTTGCTTGGATGACGAAACTCCCGCTCGGCAAATCGTCTCCGGTTCTTACGGCCAACCGCATTTATCTCACCGCTCACGAGGACGGGAAATTGCTGACGCTTGCGCTCGACCGGAAGAGCGGTAAGGTCCTCTGGCGACAGCCTGCGCCATCGCGACGGCTGGAGAAGATGCACTCGCTCAACGACGAAGCTTCGGCCAGTCCCGTGACCGACGGCGAAAACGTCTACGCCTTCTTTGCCGGCTACGGCTTGCTTTCCTATGACAAGGCCGGGCAGCTTCGTTGGGCGTATCCGATGGGGCCGTTTACAAATTTCCACGGCATGGGGGCTTCGCCCATTCTCGCGGACGGAAAAGTCCTCATGGTTTGCGACCAAGATCGCAATGCGTATGTTGTTGCGGTGAATCAGAGTAACGGGAAGGTCGCGTGGAAAGTAGAACGCCCGGACATGGTGCACAGCTTTTCAACGCCGCTGATACATCGACCTGACGGCGGACCGGCCGAACTTGTGACGCCGGGATCGTATCAGATAGTCGCTTACGCAGTGGATTCAGGGCGCGAATTATGGCGCGCGCGTGGACTGACTTACCAGGTCAAGTCCACGCCGGTCAGCAACGGCGACACGCTCTACTTCAACGGCTGGGCCCCCGGGGGCATGCCGAGTCGGAGGTTGGTGCTGCCTGGATTCGAAAAGATGTTGGAGTCTCATGACGCCGACCAAGACGGATTCTTGTCCCGGGAAGAGATCCCGGAGGCCTGGTTGCCCGGTAACTGGGAGATGCAGGACCTTGACAAGGATGATCGGTTTGATGCGCGGGACTGGTCTTACTACCAATCTCGGCGGACTTCGTCGAACTCCACTCTGGCCGTCCGGCTTGGCGGGCGGGGTGATGTTACCGATACGCACATCTTGTGGCGGCACACGATGACGCTGCCGGACGTTCCGTCGGTATTGCTCTACCAAGGCGTTCTCTATTTGGTCAAGAATGGCGGTATCGTGACGACACTCGATCCGGCGACCGGCGAGATCCTGCGACGGGGCCGTTTGTCGGGGGCTATTGACGAGTACTACGCTTCGCCGGTGGCGGGTGACGGAAAGGTCTATATGACCAGCCGGGGGGGAAAGGTTTCTGTTCTTGAGGCGGGATCGGATTGGAAAGTTCTCGCGACGAACGACCTGGGCCAAGAAGTCTTTGCCACGCCTGCTATCGCACGGGGCCGGATCTACCTAAGAACCGCGGACGCGCTTTACTGCTTCACGAAGCAATAGAGGAGGCTCGCGCAGAGGCGGCATCCCAACTCACGACTCCACAAGAAGGTAGACGGTGGGGGCGCAAGTGGTTTATTCTCTTGCGTGGGGAAGGTTTGCAAGTGTGTGGCCGCTCCGCGGCACGGACCGCGACCACACTGGCGGGTCTATCGTGGCTGAAAGTAAACAAATCAGTGTTCATCTGATGGACCTCGCCAAGGGCAGGGTCGTCCAGACGTGGCGTTTTGAACGCAAGGAAATCATTCGCATCGGACGATCCGAACAAAACGACGTGGTCATCGGCGACCCTTATGCGTCCCGGTTTCACACCGAACTCCACTACAGGGAGTCGACCTGGTACCTTGCAAATCAGGGACGTCATGGTACTTTCATGAGTGGGGAGAAGGTCGACGACGCGCCGCTTGAAGACGGGGCGGTGTTCCGATTGGGTCCGAGCGGCCCGTCTTTTCGTTTCGAACTCTTCCACGCGGACATGGACGCGCAAACGACAAGCATTTACAATGCCTTGCCTGACTTAGGGAAGGCGATCGAGATCGATCAGGCCCAGAAGCAGCAGCAAGTCAGCGAAGTTGCCGAGACACCCTACTTTCAGCAATTGCAGGAATTCGCGGAAGGGTTGCGCAAACGCCCCGAAGGCAAGAGCAAAGGCGCGGGACAGGACTAGCCTCAAGCGCGCAACCTCACGGTTATCTTCCGAAACCTCGTAACGCGGACCAGCCGCAACGAAAAGAGGGTTCCCAAAACAGACCGAACGGATATACGACACGAACGAAGAGCGCGGACTTCCGTCCGCGCCTCTGCCCGGCCGTCGGAAAATTTTCCGCCAGAATCGGCAACGATTTGACCATACAGGCACTAGGATATTTGCATGCCCAAGATCGTTTCTATCCACTCCTTCCGCGGCGGCACCGGGAAGTCCAATATCACGGCGAATCTGGCGGCCACCGTCGCGCGGGCAGGCAACCGTGTCGGCGTGATCGATACCGACATTCACTCCCCAGGGATCCACGTCATATTCGGGCTTAAAGAAGACCAGGTCGAAAAGACTCTCAACGACTATCTGGCGGATTCTTGCTCGATCCAAGACGCGGCGTACGATGTTTCCGCCGCCGCCAGAACTGAAGCGGAAGCGGATAGCGAAGAGCCGACGCTGTTTCTGATCCCGTCGAGCCTCAAGGCGGGGGAGATCACGCGGATTCTGAAGGAAGGCTATGATATCCGCCGGCTCAATGAAGGGTTCCGGCGCATGATCGAGGAGCTGAAGCTGGATTACCTCTTTATTGACACGCACCCGGGCGTGAACGAAGAGACGCTCTTATCGATTGCGATCTCCGACCTGTTGCTCGTGATCATGAGGCCCGACAACCAGGACTTCCAGGGAACCGCGGTCACGATCGACTTGGCGCGTCGGCTCAAGGTTGGTGAGCTGCTTTTGCTTGTCAACAAGGTACCTTCGGGTCTCGAAAACCGAGTGCTGAAAGACCACCTGGAGAGAACTTACAAGACTGAGGTCGCGGGCGTCTTCCCACTGAACTTGGAGATCGTCGAGTTGGCAAGCAGTGCGATTTTTGTGCTGAAGTTTCCTGAGCACCCCTTCTCTGAGCAAATCAACAAGGTGGCCGACCGTATTTTGACGCTGCAGTAGGGCCGCCGGCTTTTCGCCACATGGCACACCGCTGCTTTTGGAGTGTGGAGTCCGAGGCGAAAACGATCCTACGATTGTTCCTGCGCCCCGTCCGGGGCTTATCATGATTTGTGTCGGGACCCCGGGTTCCGCTTCGCTTCAACCGGGGCTACTATCCTTGCCCCCTGCCGGGGGCGGGGTCCGCGGCCGTGAGACGTTCCGGCCTTGAATCGACCAACCGCGGGTTAGGCCGGAGGCCCGCGGCTTCGAAATGGCCTAATCCCCGACGGCTACAACGGTAGGATCTCTTCCCGGTCGGGATCGAACTTCAATCGCCTCTTTTGCAGGTAAGCGACATTCCCGAGGTGGGATGCCTGCGCCGAGCGATGGCCGATCCAGACGTCGCCGTTGGGGCGCGTGCGGCTTCTGACGCAGTCAATGAAATTATTGACGTGGTCAACCGTTAGGTTGCCTTCAGCCTCAACCACCGTCGGAGGCTCGTCGGGGTCAGGCGTGAAGAACTTATAGCGGCGCCGATCGATCAGTAGACGGCCTTCCGTACCGGCGATTTCGACCGCCGCTCCGCGAATGCCCGGGGCGAGGGTGCCCTCAAAGGTTGCGCTCCACTCTCCGGGGTATTCAAGAACGGTGTTGATCGTATCGGGCGCGGTGCGGCCGTCCTTGTAGGCGTAGATCCCGCCGGCCGAAACCGCCGAGATCGGATTGTCTTGGTCCATGAACATGTGGACGACGTCGATCCAATGGGTGAACAGGTCGGTGATCTGCCCGCCGCCGAAGTCGAGATAAGCGCGGAAATTGGCGTACTGTTGCGGGTCGTAGTCGCGCCACTTCACAGGCCCGAGAAAACGTGCCCAGTCGAGATTGGAAGGCAACGACAGCAGAGATGCGGGCGCCTTTCGCAGGTGAGCGCTGTTACCGTGCCACCATGTACGCGCCAGCGTAATCTTGCCGAGCTTTCCGGTGTCGAAGTATTCCTTTTTAGCGTCTAGATAATGCGCACCGGAGCGCTGTTGCATGCCGACTTGGCAAACGCGGTTGTTCACCCGCACGGCTTTGACGATCGGCGGACCCTCTTCGATGCGCAGCGTCAGCGGCTTTTCGACGTAAATGTCTTTCCCGGCGTTGGCCGCGTCGATCACAATACCTGCATGCCAGTGGTCGGGTGTTGCCACCAAGACCACGTCGACGTCTTTCTGTGCGAGGAGCTTGCGGTGGTCGGAAAAGCCCCGAGCGTCAGGGGCGTTCTCCATAGCCTGGTCGACGCGCCCGGCATAGACGTCGCAGATCGCCGAGACCTGAATTGACTCGTTGCGCTGAAAGGCCTTCATCACGCTTTGGCCTCTCTGACCGGCTCCGATTAGACCCAGATGGATCTTGTCGTTGGCTCCGAGAATGCGGGAGTAGGAGCCGGCAGTCATCGCCAGGGCCCCTCCGGCGGCGGCACGAAATACGTCACGGCGGTGCAGGGTAGAATCCGACATGCGGGCAATCATAGCACAGTGTTCCTTGACGGCTGATTTGTCCTGCGGTGAAGATATCGAGAGCGCTTCTCAGGCGCCGTGGAAGGGATCGGCGCGCTCGGTTTCTAGAAGAGTAACTTCAATCCGAATTGGACTTCTCGGCCTTCGCGGGCGGCCAAAACGCGTCCGAAACCCGGCGTGCCGAATACCGCGTTGGGCTGGCGGAAATTCGGTGTGTTGAAGACGTTGAAGAATTCAACGCGGAGTTGCAGCGTGGCGGTTTCGCCCAGCTTGGTGTCCTTGAGCAGGGAGAAGTCCAGGTTCCTCATCGATGGTCCGCTCAGGATATTGCGTCCGGCGCTTCCAAAGCTGCCGAACGGCGGCATACCGAAGGCCTCGATAGCAAACCAACGCGACGGGTCCGGGCTACCCAAGATCGGGTTGCCGATGACGTTCGGCCGATCGGCGGCTCCCCCTAGAAAGGAAATACCGGTGTTGCTGTTGTCCAACTCGCGGGGCAGCACTACGCTGAACGGCTGACCGGTTTGCAGCGTCCACACGCCGTTGAGCATCCATCCGTCGACCAGTGTGTTGAGTGGACCCTTCAGATTTCCCCACGTGCTGTGTCCCTTGCCGACGGGCAGCTCGTAAACCCAGCTTCCCGAGAATCGTTGCCTGAGGTCGAAACTCGACAGCCCGCGCTCGGCAGCGGTGTTTAGACTGTCTTGCGGGAAATTATTGTCCACGGCGCTTGGGAAAAAGTTGGACGCGTTGTCAATCGCTTTTGACCAGGTATAGGAAAACATGCCGGTGAGTCCGCCGCGAAAACGGCATTGCAGTTGCGCTTGGAGGCTGTGGTAGGTCGAGTGGGCGGCGGCTTCGATTTGATCGATGGATTGGAAGAACGGCACCGGCCGGAAATTCGGGAACTGGAAGCTGGGAGCCGGCTGATTGATGTCCCTTCCGGCCAGTAGGTTCACGCCCGACGTGCCATGATAGCCCACCTCGAAAATCACCTCTTTGCTCATCTCGCCCTGAAGGGTGAAGTTCCATTGCTGTGCGTAACTGGATCGCAAGTTGCGGTCATAGGTGAACGCGCTGGGCGGGAAAGGCGCCTGAAGAGCCGCGGGCCAAGGGTTTTCGATGGTGATGGGGCCGGTTTGGGCGGACGGGAAGAACAGCTGGAAATTGAATAACGGTGGGTTAAAGTAGATTCCTTGTCCGGGCGCGAGCGGGGAGGCGTTGTAATAGATGCCATAACCGGCGCGGAGCACCATTCGTTGCGAGGGGCTCCAAGCGAGCCCGACTCGCGGGGCGATGTCATTGCGATCGTTTTCATAGCCCGCGCGCGGGATTCCGTTTGTCCCCACCTGCGCTGTGGAAAACGACGCCGGATCGTAGACGTGAGCCCGGTCTAGGGCGTCGTGCGCCGGCGTGTTGTATTCGTAACGCAGCCCGAGGTTCAGCGTCAGGTTGCGCCGCAGCTTCCAATTGTCATGGACAAAGGCGCTCGTATTGCCGGTGCGCAGCGCTTGGGGGTTGTCGGAGAGCGCGCCGCCGGTGAAAGTCGGCAGACCGAGCAGGAGATCGGCGAGTGGGTTTTGCGTGAACGCGCCGAGAAAGTTGATCATCCCGCGCGAGAGAACGTCGCGAAAAGCGTCTTGCCGGATCCAGCGCCGCTCGACGCCGAAGCGCAGTAGATGGTTGCCTTGGGCGTAGCTGGTCGTGTTCAGGATTTGGTAGCTGTCGACTAAGCTGTCTTGCGGGTTGTTTCCTTCATCACCCAGCGGTGAAAATCCTGTGACGCTGATTTGACTCAGGCCGAGATCGCGATCACGGGTAGTGAAATCGGGGAGCCCCAGGGTCCGGTTAATGCTGTTGCCGCTGTTTTGGTGGAATGTGCGGCTGTCGACGCGGTTGTATCCGAAGCGAAACTCGTTCACCCAGCGGGCGCCGATGGTGTGTGTTTCGGCCACCATGAGATTTTGTCCGCGCTCGTCGACGTCATTGCCGAAGCCGGGAACGAGTGTGGCGCTACCGCTCGCGTAGGGCTCGAATAACTCGCTATCGCCGAAACTGTAGCGTCCGGTCAATCGGCCGTTGTTTCCGAGCGTCTGGTCCAACCGCACGTCGAACTTGTCGTCTCGCAATAGCTGGGTCGGCGCTGCAACAAAGTTTTGTCCGAAAACATTTCGATTCGGCTGGGGGTAGAGGTTCGCGACCGCTGCTCCGATGGGGTGCAGGAACGGTAGCTTGGCGTCGGAGAAAGGTTGTCCGGTGAAGAGGTTGATTGGAGCCGGGAACAGGCTTTGAGAGAAATCTCCCGCTCGTTCGGCGGCCGTCGGAACATTGGTGGTTTGCGTGATCGCACGGCGTTCGGCGAAACCTTCGTAATCGACGAAGAAAAAGCTGCTGCCGGTTCGCAACGGGCCGCCGACGGCGAACCCGAATTGATTGCGGCGCAGTTTCGGCTTACCGGCGGTAGGGTCGTCGAAGAAATTACGGGCGTCGAGCGAATCGTTTCGCAAGAATTCGTAGACCGAGCCGTGGAAGTTGTTGCGTCCACTTTGCAAGACGACTGCAACTTGCCCGCCACTGTTGCTTCCAAAAGGTGCTTCCGTTCCGCTCGTGTGAATTCTGAACTCTTGGACGGCATCGACCGGGGGGGTCAGCGTGAAGCTGTTGAGGACCGGCTCAACCGCGTAGACACCGTCGTAAATATAGGCATTCTGAGACTCGCGCAGTCCGTTCGACTGGAAAGCCAACCGCCCGCGCGCCGATCCGGCCGAGCCCTGAGCGCTCGGCGAGACACCAGGGGCCAGCAGCGCTAACTCCAGGAAATTGCGGCCGTTGAGGGGCAGGTTGACGATGTAATTATGCGGGATTACGGCGCCTACGGCGGAGGACTGCGTTTCGAGCGTCACCGGCTCGGCGACGACGGTGATCTCGTCGGTCAACTGCCCAACTGTCAATCGAAAATCAACCGCGGCGTGCTCGCCCACGGCCAAGTTTAGCCCGGTCTGCCGTAGTTTCTGAAAACCGTCGGCCGTCGTGGTGATCTCGTACGCTCCGGCCGGCAGGGAAGCCAACACGTAGTAACCGTTACCGTTGGTCACGGTGGAACGGAACGCGCCCGTGGCGGTGTGCACCGCGGTAACGGTCGCTCCGGGAATGGAGCCCTCGGAAGCGTCGAGGACTCGACCTCGAACGGCCGACTCCACTTTTTGCGCTTGGGAAACCGAAGCGCACAAGAGGAACGCGATCGCTGAGCCGATCGCCAAGCTACGCTTTTGAAAAGTCATCATTAAGCTCTGGCCGGGTTTCGTCCGGTCCTCGGCCAAAGGGCCATCTTATCGACCGGCGAGCCGGACTGTCCAGGCGTGACGGTACGGTTTGTGGGGTGCGGAGCGGTCGCCAGCACCGCACTGCAACCGGGGAGTTGCGGACAAAAGGGCCTGCGTCGGGTGTTGCAGGCCGACTACAATAGGGCGTGCCGGAGGTCGGTTGTCCGGCGACACCTTAACGATGTACCTCGATCGGATACCTGTGGATCCCAGAACCGCGGGACTTGTATGGGCTCTCGCGGCAGCGTGTTTGTTGTCCGCGCAAACACAGGAAGACCCTGTCCGGACGGGAGACTTTCAGGGCAACCCGGCGCTGATTCTTTCCAAATGGCGTGGTTGAATTGACCGTTCTGCCGCTGGGTGGAGTCTTTGCGGCGGTCACACTTCGGGACGATCCCGAAACCGTCAATCCGCTTTGGGATGCCCTACGAGCCGATCGCGAAGCGGGCCGACCGCTGCGCAATAACGGCGTGCTGGGGCATTTCGCTTGTGTGGACGGGTTCGGGCCGGCGTCGTCCCAAGAGGCGAAGGCCGGGATGCCGATGCACGGAGAGGCTCATACTTTGCCGTGGTCGACCGTTTCGGCGGGGCGGACGGGCAAGCGGACGCAGCTGGTCCAGACCGTTCTGTTGCCGAGGGCACAGCAGAACCTGACTCGGACCATTGAGATTGCGGACGGAGAGAACGTCATCGCGGTGCAGAGCCGGCTAGAGAATCTGCTCCATTTCGACAGGCCCATCAGCTGGGCTGAGCATGGAACGATTGGTTCGCCGTTCTTAGAGCCAGGTGTGACGGTCGTTGACATCTCAGCGAACCGAGCGATCACGCGTCCCGACCGCAAGAGTCTTGAAGGTCTGAAGAATCGCCTGGCCGCCGGCAAAGAATTCCAGTGGCCGATGGCTCCGTTGGAAGGCGGCGGCGAAGTGGATCTGCGCGCCGCACCCGCCAAGCCCAATTCGATTGATCACACCGGTCACTTGCATGCGCCGAACCAACGTCTGGCCTTCGTGACGGCGTTGCATCCGGGAAAACGCCTGTTGCTGGGGTACGTGTTCCGGCGGGCGGAATTTCCTTGGCTCCAGACCTGGGAGTTTTATCCTCCACAGGGCGTTCGCGCTCGGGGATTGGAGTTCGGCACTCAGGCTTTCGACAGACCACGCCGCGACGTCATCACTCAAAACCGATTGTTCGGGGAGTTGCTCTATCGCTGGTTACCGGCGCGCTCCTCCATTGAGGCAAGATTCTTGATGTTTTGGGTCAGGACGCCCGAAGGCTTCCTCGGCGTTGACGATATGGAGTTCGGGAACGGCGAACTGAAGTTGAAGGACGCGCGGTCGGGGCAAACGATCACGCTTGCCGCTTCGCTCGGAATCTGACGGGGCGGCGAGTCAGGGATGCGAGCGGGTCGCGGCGGCTACCGTCTTGATCGCTTCCGCCAGGAACTGCAGGATGTCGGTGGCGAGCATACCGGGTTCGCTTTTTTCAGCGGCGGCGAGTTCAGCGGCGAGCCCGTGTAGGTAGACCGCCGCCGCGATCACGATTTCCGGCTGTTCGTCGGAGAATTGCGCCAATAGGCCGGCGATGATACCGGTCAAGACGTCCCCGGAACCAGCGGCGGCCATGGCCGGAGTGCCGGTGGGATTGACCAGGACCAGCCCGTCCGGGGTGGCCGTCAATGTGCGATTGCCTTTGAGGACCACGTAAGCATTGCGACGAGCTGCGAATTCGCGGGCTGTTTCGACGCGGCTTGTCTGAACTTCGCTCGTTGACAACCCAGTGAGCCTCGCCATTTCTCCCGGATGCGGCGTGAGCACGAGTAGCGGGCTCGCCGCCTGCCAGTCTTCCAATTCGGCCAAAGCGTTCAGTCCGTCGGCGTCGACGACGAGGGGTAGGGTCGCTTCTCGAACGATTTTTCGCGCCAATTCGCGGCTGCCGGGCGAAGTGCCTATACCGGGGCCCAGAGCCAACACCGTCGCTCGATCGAGCGCGCTCATGTCGAACGTTGCGGCATCGAAGGAGCCGTCGGCGGTCTCCGGGAGGCTCAGCGTCATGAGTTCCGGGGTGTGGGCGATGAGCGTCGCAACGGCACTGGCCGACGTCGCGGTTGTGACGAGTCCCGCGCCCGAACGGAGCGCCGTCTCGGCGGACTGCGCGGCCATTAGCACCGCCCCGGGCGTGGCCGATGACCCGCCGATCACGAAGACGTGTCCGAAGTCGCCCTTGTGCGCCGACCGATCGCGCGGAGCGAAGAGGTACGCGAAATCCTGCTCCGCGACGAGCGCAAGGTTGAGCGACGGGTCGGAATCGAGCACGGACGGGGCCGTTCCGATCTGAGCGACAGTCAACTCGCCGACCCGTTCGCAATTGGGGGGAAAGACTTGGCTGACCTTCGGGGCTGTGAAAGTGATGGTTCGCGCGGCTCGCAGGGCTTCGCCGATTGGTTCGCCTGAATCGGAAGGCAGGCCGGAGGGCATGTCGACGGCAATCATTTCGGCGTGACCAAAGTTGGCGTTCAGGTCGTTGATGATTTCAAGAAAGAGTTCCTTGGTAGGACCCCTCAAACCGGTTCCGAGCATGGCGTCGACGATCACCTGCGCTGGAAGCAGCCGGGGGCGAATCCGCTGCCAATCCTCGGAAGTGCGCACGACGACGGGTTCGCAGTCGACTGCCAGCAGCATGCGGTAGTTGGCGCCTGCGTCGCCCCGCAGTTTCTGGGGGTCGCCGACCAAGACAACGGTCAATCCGGTAGCGTCGCCGCGAACTACCATCTGGCGGGCCACGACGAGCCCGTCGCCGCCGTTATTCCCCTTGCCGCACAGGATGACGACGCGTCGATCGTTGAGGGGTGAAAAACGGCTCGCCAGCGCCTCGTAGACGCGCGCGCCGGCGTTTTCCATCAAAACGAGACCGGGGATCCCGCGCTCCTCGATCGTGCGGCGATCGATCTCGCGCATCTGCGCCGCGGTTAGTATTTTTTTCAAAGCGGCCGGCCCTCCAGCTCGGCCTCCATCCGTTGCAGGTTTGCTCGCTCTCCCACCGTGATGAGGACGTCGCGGGGTTCAATGCGGGTTGTGGCTTCGGGACTAAACTGCGTTTTGCCATCGGGTTTGATCACCCCAAGCACGATCACGTTGTAGTCCTCGCGAAGGCGGGAATCTTGGAACGATCTCCCCGCCACGCGACTCGACTCCGAAACTCGGACTTGTTCGAATTCCAATTCCAGGTCGGAATCGCGAAACGCGTTGGCGATATCCATGAAACTGAGCACGTGGGGACGCAGCATCGATTGCGCCAGCCTGTGGCCGATATAGGTGTAGGGCGTTAGAACCGTTGACGCCCCGGCTCGCCTGAGTTTTTCTTCCGCCGATTCATCGGTCGCGCGCGCCGCGATGACGAGCTCGCTGTTAACTCCCCTGGCCGATAGGGCTACATAGACGTTGTCGGCGTCGCTGGAAAGGGCGGCGGCCAACCCCTTGGCGTCCCGGATGCCCGCTTCGACGAGGGTCTCATCTTTGGTCGAGTCGCCGACCAGCGTGGGTATCCCCAGATCGGAAGCCCAGCGAGCACTCTCGGGGTCTTTGTCGATCGCGACGACGAGTGCCTTGCTGTGGTGGAGTTCGCGGACAACGCCGCGCCCTACTCGGCCCAAGCCGCAAACAATGTAGTGATCCTTGACTTTTCCCAGCATTCGCTTATTCCGGCGACGACCAAAGTAGTCGGCCAACTCCAATTTAATAATAAAGTCGCCCAACAGGGCGAATGACACCAACGTTACCGTCACCCCGGTGAGAATCAGGATTGACCCAAACATCCGGCCGTTTTCGCTCAGCGGATGAACCTCCGCGTACCCCACTGTCGACAGCGTGATCAACGCCATGTAAAAGCTCTCGAAGAGGCTCCAGCCCTCGATCCAGTAGAAGCCGAGGGTCCCGAAAGCCAGGGAGCCGCTGAGCAGCGCGAGGATGAGGAGCAGCGGGCGAGAAGCATTCATCGGCGTTTTGCCACCAACATCGTCATATCGTCCTGGAGCGAGGACTCGCCGGTCCAGTCGGTGACTTCTTGCATGACGGCGGCAATCATTTCCCGGGTGGGCAGGTCGCGGTGGCGCAGAATCGCCTCGCGAAAGCGTTCTTCCCCGAACTCTTCCTCGTAGGCGTTTTCCGGCTCGGTAAGCCCGTCGGTGAAAGCGACGAGGGTGTCGCCTGGTTTTAGTTCGAGTTGCTGCGATTCGTACGTTGACTCAGGAAATGCACCCGCCACCATCCCGGTGACTTCAAGCTGTTGAATCTCTCCCCCTCGAATCAGCAAGGGCGGCAGGTGACCCGCGTTTGAATAGGAAAGAACGCTCTCGCGCTCGTCATATCCCGCGAAAAACAGCGTGGCGAACTTGTCGTCGGAGGTGTCGGTGTGGAGCCGGCGGTTCGTTCGCGACACCAATTCAGCCGTGGAGAGCGCGAACTCCCCGTTGCTGCGCGCCAGCAAACTGAGTTGCGTTCGCACAATCGAATGCAATGTCGCCATCACCAACGCAGCGGAGATCCCCTTGCCGGAAACGTCGCCGAACGCGAGCGCTATCCGTGACGGCGAGAGCTGGATGTAGTCGTAGAAGTCTCCGGAAACCACTTGGGCCGCGCGGCACACGCCCAGGACTTCCAAAGTGGAGAGTTTCGGAGCCTCGCGCGGGAACATCCGCACCTGCACCTCTCGGGCGATTTCGAGTTCCGATTGCAACCGCTCGTGCTCGCGTGACTCTTCGATCAGGCGTTCGATCGATTCGGTCATGGTATTGAAGGAGCGGCTCAGATCACTGAGTTGGTCGTTACCACGAACGTGAATGCGATGCGAAAAGTCGCTGCGGTTGACTCTTTCCGTTCCTTTGTAGAGCTCGTGCACGGTGCGCGTCATCGTGCGGGTCAAAGAGACCGCGACGATCAAGGAAATGACCACGGCACCGCCGAACAGGCCGAGCAAGACATAGCCCGCAATCCGCACTGCCTGTGCGATTTGCATTGATTGGTTGGAGAACAGAAGCCCGGCCACCGCCGAATACCTGGATCTCAATGCAAAGACCGTTTCGAGTTGCGATTCACCGCTCGACCAATAGAGCACTGGAACCTGTACCGGCCAGCGAATAGGCAGATCGAAGGCGTGAGCCTGGGGCGGAAGCAGTGTTTCTTCGCCGCCCAGCCCACCGGCTTCAGCGAACCGTCGGCCCGCCCGCCGAAACAGTTGCTCGCGGCGCTGCTGCTCCTCAGCGCTTGGCTCTCCTTCGTCCTCTCTCGAGGCGCGCTCGATCTCTCGGAGGGGCTGCAGAGCGGCGTCCAGATCAAACCGTTCCACGACACCGAGCCCGGGCAATAGGTCGGCTAGGTATTCTCCCGTCAACGGAACCATTAACAGGACCGACAAGGCGCCCGGGGCGTACTGCGCGTGGGCGGCGACAAACAGATCACCACCGCGCCGAACGACACCCTGGTATTGTTCGATGTCGGCGGGAGGTTTCTCTTCGAGCAACCACGGTGGAAATCCCGCAACGGTTCCTTCCGCTGTTTCGACCCTTAGGACGATTCCCGGGAAGCGCTCTTGGGCGTCCTGGATGAAACGGAGGCCGGCTTCACGCCGAAGCGCGGGTTCAGTTGCCCGGATTTCCCATCCGAACGATGCGGCGGCGGCCTGGAGCTCGGCGGCGCGCTGTTCCACCTTCGAAGTGACCATGTAGGCCGCTAAGGGTCCGAACAGCAGGGCCATTCCCAGCCCGGTAAGCGTTACAGCCAACGTGAGGGGGATGAGGCCCACGAATACGTATACCGCCGCCATGCGTCGGCGCACGCGCCACAGGAACTTCCCGATCAGGATGCGTATTCCCTTAACGAGGTATCGAACGAGGGCTATCGATCCGAGGATATAGATCGCGGCCTGCAGGATTTCCCGGATTGCCCTTACCCCCGGAACTATCGGCTCCAGAGGCCAGAGAAACAGATACAGGGCAAGCAGGAAAAGCAGGCCTTTGTCCCACCGACTCTGATTCCGCAGCCATTCCCACATCGGTTAATCCGCTGTTCCTACCGAGACCGGCCGGCGCTCAGCATTACTCTGATAGACCGCTTGGGCGATCTCGACGGCTCGCAAACCGGCGACGCCGTCGGCGCAGGGGGAGGACTCTCCCTGAGTAAGACGGAGAAAATCCCGAAACTCTTCGATGAATGCCGCACGCACGGTGGATTGCCACCCGTACCATTGTTCCCGCAAGAGGGCCCTTGGATACAAGTGATACTTACGGCGGCGAACGACACCGGGTTTGTCCAGATAGACCGCCATCGCGAACATCGGTGCGTAGGAGGCCCGTACCATGCCGCGGTCTCCGTAGGCTTCGATCGAAAACCGGTAGCCGCGCCACTCGTTCCAGGCGGCCTCGATCGTTGCGGTCTTGCCGGCGGAGTTGCGTAGGAGAGCTACCGCGTGATCTTCTACGTCATCAAGCTTCCAAGTGCGATGCGAGGCGGCTCCGTAGACCTCACTGATGTCACCCAAGAGGTGCGCGACAAGATCGATGACGTGAATTCCGTTGTCCATGAGGGCACCGCCCCCAACGGTTGATTTCGAGTACATCCATGGTTTGCGAAATTCCGGCAAGCCTTCATGGCCGGTGTAGGCGCGAACATGGGTGAGTTCGCCGATCGCGCCGGAGTCCACGGTGTCCTTGGCGAACCGGACGGCGGGAAAGTAACGTTGGCAGAAGCCCGTGGCCAGCACGCGACCGCGACGCTTGGATGCCGCAACCATACGGCCGCAGGCGTCAAGTGTTGGCGCCAAGGGCTTTTCGCAGATAACGTGCTTGCCGGCCTCGATCGCGGCGAGTGCTAGTTCCTCGTGACTGTCGGGCGGAGTGGAGACAATGACGGCTTCCACATCGTCTCGCGCGATGAGTTCGGCGGAGTCGGAAAGGGCTGCCGCCCGATCGCGCCTCGCTACCGATTCGGCCCGATCGGGGTCGATATCGGCCACAGCGACCAGGCTGCAACCGGGGGAACGGCTCAGCGCGTCGGCGCGAACCGCTCCGATTTCCCCGGCGCCGACAAGACCGAAGCGCATCGAAGCCTAGAGTACTACACGCGCTTCCGCCCTTCCGAGCGGTTCATCGGCTGCACAATCATTGCCAAGGATTCTTGCTCATTCAAAACGCCTGCCGCGACGCGCCCAACGAGGGTTTCGACTCGGCGCGAGTATTGTCCACAAAAGAACGGGAGTGTAGGATAATGGCCCCGTCATGTCGGATGCCCGACCGGCGTGTTGGGCTCGTTCGGCGTAGTGGAGGGGAATCGAATGCGGATGCTGCTTGCTATCGTTGTCACTATTCTGTCGCTGACCTCACTTGTCACGGCGGCGGAGAAAAAGATCGTCATCGCAGGCATGTCCCGTTATTCGTGGGCCCTGACTGATGACGCTATTGAACAATTCCGCGGAGCGGCGGGGGATGCCGAGATCGTCGTCGCGCGCGGCCGCGAGGCGCTGGCCCGTGAACTCGCCGATGCTGATGGGGTAGTTGGGGGCCTTCCTCGTGATCTATTCGTCACGGCTACGCAGCTGAAGTGGGTTCAGACCTTCAGCGCCGGTGTGGAGGCCTATCACCATTGGCCGCAATTCGTCGACAGCGACATCGTTCTGACAAATTGCAAGATCGTGCAAGGTCCGACGATCGCCGACCACGCCATGGGCATGCTGCTGGCTTTTACTCGGGGGCTGGCGCGCTACATCCCTGATCGAACGAAAGAAGAATGGGACCGATCGTCGGAGGGTCTGATCGAGCTGGAAGGCAAGACGGCCGTTGTGATCGGCTACGGCGGGATCGGCTCGGAAATCGCCCGCCGGGCACGAGCCTTCGGCATGAAGGTGATCGGCGTGGACCCGAAAGACATCCCCTTAGGGTCGCCCGACGGACGGATGATCTATCCCGACCAATTGGATGAGGTGTTGCCTCAAGCGGATGTCGTGTTCGTCGCCGCTCCGCATACCCGCGCCAGTGAAGGCATGATGGGACCGACGCAATTTGAGCTCATGAAGAAGGGAAGCTACTTCATCGCGGTTTCGCGAGGCAAGCTCTACGACATGCCTTCGTTGGTCAAGGCCCTTGATAGCCGCAAGCTTGCCGGCGTCGGAGTCGACGTAACCGATCCCGAACCTCTGCCCAAGGGCCATCCCCTTTGGAAATTTCCTAACGCGATCATTACTCCTCACATCGCCTCGCAGTCGCCCGGATCTAGAACCCGTCGGCTGGCTGTGGTCAGGAACAATATTGAGCGTTTCGTCCGAGGACGGCCGCTGCTGAATGTTGTCGATAAGGCGAAGGGTTATTGACGTTCCGCGTTGTCTCCGCTTGGTGACAAGGGACAGCTTTGTAGCCGCCCGCTGTATCTCCTTACGGTAAGAACTCGCGAGTTCGTCGATTCGCTGAATCGCCGGCGGGGGGATGTGCGTCCAATCACACAGTTGCACAAGAGATTGGGTTTTGTGGCCACAAGCTGAAAGGGTTAGCGCAACGGATACCGCATAGATAAAGAGGAGAACATCATGAGAAAGTCATTTCGAAATATCGCTTTAACGATCGTCTTAGGTTTAGCAGCGCTGCCAGTGGCCGCCAAGTCGATGGAGAATCTGACTCCCATTGAGAGGCAGGTTCGCCACCAGCTCGTCACGATGCCGTACTACGGCGTGTTTGACAACCTGAAGTTTCAGGTCGACGGTGATCGCGTGATCCTGTTGGGCGAGACCGTTCGACCGACGATCAAAACCTCCGCCGAGCGTCTGGTGGCGCGGCTGGAAGGCGTGAAGGAAGTGGAGAACCGGATTGAAGTACTGCCGGTTTCCGGGTACGACGACCGGCTGCGCCTGAGCGTTGCCCGCGCGATCTACACCAACCCGGTTCTTGATCGCTACGCGCTGAGAGCCGTGCCGGTTATCCATATCATCGTGAAGAACGGGCGTGTCACGCTCGAAGGCGTTGTGAGTCGAGATGCCGACAAGCATGTTGCGTTTATCGAGGCGAACGGCGTTAGCGGTGTCTTCGAGGTGACGAACAACCTGCGGGTTGAGAATCCGAAGAAAAGCTAAGTTCCTCGCTTGAGCCCTCCGCCCGTTTGGCGGGCGGGGGGTTTGAACAATCTCCCTTGACTCCTACTTGCCCGCGGACGCCTGGTGGCGTCCGCGGTTTTTCTTTTCCCGAAGAGTCCGTTTCAATGAAGACACGGCATTAATAAATACCGCCATGAAAATCTGTTTAGGCCGCTCTTGAGTTACCCACCTTTGCTCGGTGATTCTGAGGTCTGAGTGTCGCACAGAGTAGGGTCCGAGGCCCATCTTCGGAGCAGAGATGTCGCCAAGAGTGGCGACACGGCACGCCTGGAGGCGTGCGCCACGTCGGGGCATCGAGGAGATGACGGGGCCATGTTTCGAAGAGGCTTAGGGTGGCGCTTATGCGGGAGGGGCGGGCGGGGACGTTGCCGGAACGCCGGCGGAGCGTGGACTTCCGTCCACGCCGCGGTCTTGACTAACGGTCTTGCGGAGGACCCTCGCTCGGCATTCATGAGATTCTTAGGCTCGCCGGGGGGCCTGGAGGCCTGCCCCAGCGATGCTTGGCCTCGCGCTTGCTAGCGCGGATACGGGTGATTGCGGAGAATCGCGAAGGCGCGGTAGATCTGCTCCGCGACCACAACTCGGGCCAGTTCGTGTGGCAGCGTCATCTTCGAAAGCGACAGGAGGCGGTCTGCTTTTTCGCGGAACTCATCGCTGAAGCCGTCCGGACCACCGACAAAAAAGGCCACGTCGCGACCTGCGTGTTCGAGGAACTTCGCCAAGTCCGTGGATGTCATCTGCTCACCCGCCGGGTCGAGGACGACGCGCAGGGCTCGCGGATATGCTTCCGCGGCCGATTCATCCTTGATCGGTTTGAGCTGAAACGTGCAGAACCGCCGGATCCGCGAGGCGTAGTCGAGCGCCAGCCGATCGGTTTCGCGGTTACGCTGCTTGCCGACGTAGAGGAGATGGATTTTCACGGTTGGCCGGTGTGTTCACCGCGCAGGTTCGGGTGGAGTTGCGCGAACCGTTCATGTCACGGAAAGGGAAGTGAGGCTTCTACGCTGCCTCGGGCACGGGTATTCGGGGCGCGTTTCTCCAGAGGCGCTCCAGGTCGTACAGTTTCCTCGTTTCCGGGGAGAGGACGTGGATCACGAAGTCGCCGTAATCGAGGAGAATCCAAACCGCGTTCTGATAGCCTTCGATCCCCAAGGGTCGCAAGCCTTCGTCGCGCAGCTCGGTTTGGATTGCATCGCTAATGGCTTGGTTTTGGCGAGTGTTGGAACCGTTGCAAACAATGAAGACGTCGGCGAATGAGCACACCTTGCTGATATCCAGAGCGACAATGCCTTCCGCTTTTCTTGATTGCGCCGCTTGTACGGCGATTTCCCATTCGGTCATCAAGAGATTTGCGTGGCGACCCAGCGAGGCGGATGCCAGACCCCTATCTTAGCGCTTGTCGACGCTGAAGTTAGAATAGGAATGACCTCGGCCGGCCGAGTTGCCGCATGCGAACAACACACGTTTTCGTCAGGCTCATGATTGTTCTGCTCGCGGGACTCTCCCTTCACGCAGCCGACCCGGTTACCACCCAAGCGGAGTTCGATCGCGTCAAAGCGTTAGTAGGCGCCGGCGCATTGCCGCGAAATGCTCTAGCGGACGCCCAACGCAGCTACCGACGTGCTCAGCTGACTGGAACCGTCAAGGCGACACTTCTGAAGACCGAGATCAGCGAGAGGGACATACCCAGCATGCTCGAGGCTGTCAGTGAGTTGCGGGAGATGGCACGGGAGAATCGGCGGCGCGTGATTGCCCTGGTCGAAGCGGGCGCCATGCCGACGCAGCGGCTCAAAGAGGTTGAGGACGAAGCGGCGTTTGCCGACAAGCAGTTCGAGTTGGCGCAGTCACGCGCTAAGATCGTCCGGGAGCTGGCGGCGATAGCGCGGGCCGAGCAGCGACTTGCGGAACTCGAGCAGGAGGAACTTGCGTTTCTCTCAGAAGGCGCGATCACGTTTTGGGAACGCGACCTGCCCACGATTGACGCCGTTTTCCATGAACACTTCGGGTTGTCGCTCCCGCTCAGCGCGGTCGGAGATACGCAAGCGCATCGTCAGATGGGTTTTGATCACCGCGACCGGGTTGACGTGGCGCTGCATCCGGACGAGAACGAGGGTATCTTCCTGATTACGCTACTCGAGAATTGGGGGATTCCGTACATTGCTTTTCGCAGTGCCGTGCCGGGGCAGGCGACCGGGGCGCACATTCACATTGGTCCGCGGAGCGGGGAGATTGTCCGGGACGGGTCCGTTGGCTCCGTTGAACGCTGATTGGGGGGGGCGGGTCCGCCCGTCTATTCGATCGCTATCGGTCGCATCGCCGTTCCCGCCACCGTTCCCTTGAGGCGGTTGGTCATCGAGACGTAGAGGAAGCGGTAGACTTTGCTGCGCGAGAGTTCTTCGAGGTTGTGGAACTCGCCGATGTGAACACCCTGGTCGATGAGCAGGTATTCGTGCACGGGGTTGAAAGCACCGGGTAAGGCAGGGTCTTGGCCGACTTCCGTGCCGCTGGTATCGCCGCCGATCAGGACGACGCCTTTTTGTTCCACCAGCCATTTGGCGCCTTCGAGAGTGATACCGGCCGAATCATGTTCGCCGATTTTGGCGTGGTCCGAACCGTTTTTGCCCCAGTAACGCAACGTTCCGGTGCGCAGAAAAACCATGTCGCCGGGCTCAACCTCGGTTCCTTGAGCGGCCAGCGTGGCTTTGATTTCTTTCGACCCAATCGGGAAGTTGGAGGGCAACGCGTCAACCCCCTTCCAGGCCGCTACGTCCACCATCACCGTACGGCCTATGATCGGGGGAATGCCATCCGCATCGGCTTTGAGTAAACCGAAATCGCCGGCGTGTTCGGATTCCTTGAAGCCGTTGTACCAGTGGTTGTCCTCTCCCTTGGTGATGTGTCCTAGGCCGTCGATTTGCGTCCCGAGATTGTCGGAAATATAAAGCGCACAGCTGTGGAAGGCAAGCTTGCTCACGTGGCCGGTGAAGACCCCGATATCCTTTTCGGTCTTTACGCCGACCGGGCTGCGGAAAGAGACGATCGACGTCGCGGAGTGCCCTGGCCACTTGTAGGAATGCCGGTCGAGGGGGACGCCGAGGTCGTAGACCTTGCCTTTCTTGACGCTCTGGACGGCATTGAGAACGCGATCGGGACTGAGGACGGCCTGGATCGCTCCGAGCTGATCATCTCTACCCCAGACCCAGCCGAATCCTTTGTCTTTGGTCCAGCCTTTCAGCGTGTCGGCGTGGACTGTGCTGGCCAGGGTCAAAGAGGCGGTTAAGAAGAAAGCGGTGATTTTCATGATGGTGTCCATTGTAGGATACGGCCGAGCCTGTGGCCGGGAAGACATGGCGGCACGAATGCCGCCAAGGCTCGCTTGGAGGCGCGCGCCACGTCGCGGGGCGCGTACTTAGGGGGTTTGGACGCCGATCGTCAGTAGCAGGTTCGCGTAGAGCGCTTGATCGCCGGTTTGGATCGTGAGCACGTGTTCGGGCTGCGCGACGGTTTTATAGAACTCGAATTGCTCGATCGGGTCGAGTTCCAGCTCGACGGCGGCGTTCTTGAACACAGCGCGATATTGATTCCACACTGGCGGGTCCTCGGTCAGCGCGAAAAGGCCGGAAGTTTGATACTGCATCGTGTTGGCTTGCTGTACGGGGATCGCCGTGACCAGCGTCTTAAGGACCTCCGTACAGGTCACGACGCCGGGCGCCAGGTTGAGGCTTACCAATTCGGACCGCGGGCCACGCGCGTTAAAAGCGGGGTAGTTGCCGTCGGCTATCAGGACCGTGGAATAGTGGCCGGCAAGGCCCAGGATTTCGTTGATCTTGGGGTGGATGAGTTGGTGTCTCAACATAGAGCTTTCTCACGGTGACAGCTTCGGGAGAACGACGGGGTTTCGCTCACGTGTGTCGTTTGCGGCCGCCCAGGCCTGGGCCGACTGCTCGACGGCGGCGATTCGTTTTCTGACGTTCTTTACATGCTTGCCGCTAGGCTCGAGATGGAGGTATTCCCGATAGGCTTCGAGAGCTCTGCCGGCTTGCTTCAATTTTTCACGCGAACGGCCCAGCTTCCAATAGGCTTCCGAATAGTGCGGGTCCCAGCGCGTAGCCTCCAAATAACGGCCGGCCGCGGCACGATGACTGCCTTTCTTGGCGTAAAAGTTGCCGACCTTGAATTCCTTCTTTGCCAGGATTGGGTTGAAAACGTACTGCTTTTCAACCAGTTGGTCTTCGTCTTCGTCGACCAGGCCGAAGTCGGGATCAGGCGGGGCTTCGGTTCGCTCGACGAGCTGCGCCGCGGCCGAAAACGGTGCTAACAATAGGCAAATCAGCGGAAAGCAGCGCACGATTGGATTATATCCTTTCGTGTGAAGACTACCAACGGAGAAAGGGCCCGAAGGTTGCCGGTCTTCGTCAGTTTTCCGGTGGAGGCGGAGGTTCCGGGGCGGGCGTGTCGCCGGGCAAAGGAGGACCGCCACCCGCGGGCACGTCACCAGGCAGCGGGGTCCCAGACGTGCCGCGGCCACGTCGCCCGAGGCGATTCCAGATGTAGGCCAGGCTGCGCGCGATATCTTCCGCCACGGCCGCCGCTCGAGCCTTGTCGACTCCTGCCTTCGCCAGCGGCGTGTCGCGGTAAATCGTGAGGCTTTGGCCCGCCTCGACGGGGATCTGTTCATTACCGGGCAGCAGGCGGTGCTGTACAACCACCAATCCCTCGCCGACAGTGACAGTCGTCGTCTCGTTTTCGTCGACGCTGACGTCGAAGACCGTTCCGCGCACCGAGATCACAGCCGTCGGCGTGAAAATGCGCTCTCGACTCGGCTGCCCGCCCAGCCTTTGGATGTGAACCTTAATACGACCGACGAACAAGTCGAGGAGGTCTTTGAGGCTACCGGGGTTCTTGCGAAAAACAACCTGTGAGTTGGAATAGACGATGAACGAACTGCCGTCCGCGACTTCCAGATGAGCATAGCCGTCCTCGCCGCTGACGATGAGTTCCCCGACCGCGACTTCGTTGCCCGCGAAGAGCGCCCACTCTACCCCTTCGCGCATGATGGAAATGCTGCCGTCGGCGACAAGGACCCTGGCGGCCCCGATTTGTGCGGATACAGCAACCGGCCAGAGAGCCAATAGGAGGGCACACAGACGAAGGGCGACGGTCGCCGGATCGGCCACTCTCGCGTGGGTGATACACTTCGCCCCCATGTCCGGCACTCCAATTGCATGTCTTCAACCGTCTTTCGGTGGGCGGATTACCTCAGGCTTATCAACGATTTCACCTGAGGTCGGCGCTATTTCCGCCGGATTCAGTTAGGCTGAAGAGACATGTTATTGTGTCAGTTTGACACAGGTCTTTCGGAACGCAAAGCGAAGAATTCGAGTCTTTCAGTGACAGGCGGGCGGCGCCGCAATGGCCGCCCCTTCTGATCGATGAGCGGGAAACTTCCAGCAACGATCTTGGTCGCCGCGGCGTTAGCCCTCAGCGCATCGTCCGCCGAGGCCGCCCCGCGGTGGTCGCGGGTAGGCTCGGCGGCGATTGATTTCGGTTTGGCGGGCCTGGCCGGCGGGCCGGTTTCCGAGGCGGCTTTTTCCCTTGACGGGTCCATTCTCTACATCCGAACCGGGGCCGGACGAGTCTGGCAATCTTCGGATGAGGGAGCGAGCTGGACACCCTTGGCGGCCGGCCTCGAGACGCTCGACCCCTTTTCGCGCCCGCCGGTTTTCGATCCGACCGCGCTGCCGCCCGATGATGACCTAACAGCGCTCGTGGTCCGGCATCCGTTTCGAGGATCGGAGCGCTTCGCGTTGGGGTTGCATCTTCACCAATCCGCGGATGGCGGCGAGACCTGGGTTAACTTGACGGCGGACACAGCGGGTTCGGTCATCGGTCCCTGGCAGTCGTCGGTAGCCTTCTCGCCGGCCGCGCCCGATACGCTGGTCGTTGGAAACTCACTTGGCGTATGGAAATCGGCCGATTACGGCTTGACGTGGACGGGTCTGAACCAAAGCCTGCCGAACTTTCCCGCCGGAAAGTTGCTGCATCCCCCGGCCTCGGACCGTTTCTTGGGGTTGTACGCGGACGGCTTCGGGGCCCTTGAAACCACCGGCCTCGACGGCGCGGCGTGGCGAGAGGCGCTGCTGGGCGGGGATGACGCTTTTGAGGCGCTCTTGGCTCGACTGCCTGCCGAAGACCGCCTGCGCACGGCTCCGTTCCCTCTCGCGACTCCCACCGGCTTCGCCGTCAGCCAGCGAGTTTGGATGGCGGGCATTCCGGTGAGCGGCGATTTGACCGCTTGCGCGGTGGGAGATTGCACAAACCCGGCCGAACATTACATCAGCGCTTTCCAAACCGCGGCCGATGGAGAAACTCTCTACCTTGGAACTTCTGACGGGCGCATTTGGACCTCACGGAACAGCGGCCTGACCTGGCGCAGGTCGATCGTAGGGTTGCCGCTCTCCGGCGCCGTCACGGCGATGTTTGGCCACCCGGAAGCGCCTGGATCGGCCCTAGCCGTTTTCGACGGCGAAGCCGGCGCGCGAGTGTTCCGCACAACGAACGGCGGCGCCTTCTGGGACGATTTGACGACGGACTTGCCTGAGGGCAAAGTATTTGCTCTCGCCGCTGACGGAGCGACCGGCGCGGTCTATGTAGCCGGTGATGGCGGTGTCTTCTACACCGTCGCGGACTTAACAAGTCCGGGAGCGCCGACTTCATGGGAACCCGCGGGAGATTTACCGGCCCGGGTAACGGACGTCTTGCTGGACGGGCTTGCGGGACGGCTGTACGCGTTGGTCGACGGGTACGGTGTCTACAGCGTGCGCGCCCCGGCGGTTTCGGACGCGCTGAGGGTCTTGAACGCCGCGGACTTGACCGACCGCGCGGCCGCGCCCGGCGGCTTGCTCACGATCCTCGGGGAAGGACTGCAGCGGGCGGGCGTCGAAGGCGGATCTGCGCCGGTGTTGTTTTCTGATGGAACAGAAACCCAGATCCAGGTGCCCTACGGCGTCGCGGGCGAGGTGTTATCGCTGCGGCTGACCACGGGGTCGGGTACCCGCGAAATGGGCTTCCCGTTGGCCGAAGTCTCTCCCGCGATTTTTGTGGACCGGGGTAGTCCGTTGGTGCTTGACGCGGGAACGGGCAGACTGCTCAATGTCTTTCATCCGGCTGTCGCGGGCGGGCGCATTTTGATCTTGGCGACGGGGCTGGGCGCCGTGAAACCCGAGTGGCCGACCGGCGTGCCCGCGCCCGCCGAGAATCCGCCCGAAACCGTGGAGGACGTCAAGGTCTATCTGAATGGAATCTCGTTGCGTGTGGTCTCGGCGACGCTGGCGGCGGGCTATATCGGGACCTACCTCGTCGAGGCGGAGATGCCTTTCGTGTTGACCGCCGGGACCGGCGAACTGGTTCTAAAAGCCGCCGGCATTACGAGCAATCGCGTTCGGATCTACACGGAACCATAGACCGCTCACCGCGCTCCGCTGTTTCCATCAAGCTGACGCAGCGGAAGCTTCTTCGCGGGAACGCCTGCGAGCCGGCCTGGTGTCAATTAATATTGGCCAGGGGCGTCAGCCCCGGGGCCTGCACCCAGGGCCAATACTAATCTTGCAGCTTCCCCGCGCCCCTGCCGGCCTTTCCGAGAACAGGTCTGAGAGGGTCTAAGGGCCCTGTCCGCCGGGATTTGACCAGCCTAATGTTGGTACCTTGGTACTCGTTAATTTAGACCAATAGTCCTATTGTGCTTAGGGCGCTCTTTGTACAAAACTAAGGTCTGACATGCTGGAGCGCCCCAATAGGTATGAGATCCACCGCCCACTCGAGTACAAGATCAGAGGCGCAACCGGTCCCGTCGTCGGTGCGGGCCGTACACTGAACATCAGCCGCCGCGGCGTTCTTTTTCATGCGGAAGAAGACCTCAAGGTAGGCAGGCGCATCGAGCTTGTTGTGCGAATGGGCTCCGCTTTGGGCAAAGGGCCGGACGTCAATCTAATTGTCCAAGGCGTGACGGTGCGTTGCATGAAGGGCAACGTCGCTGTCGCGATCAAGAAATACAAACTTCGGGCTGCCGCGTAGACCGCAAGTCCTCGAATCGAACTCCGGGATAAGTGTGCTCCGGAGTGCTTCGGATGTGCCCGACGTCAGCCCGCCCTGGCGACCTCGCCTACGTACTTGGGCGGCGGCGGACGCCCACGCGGCGGAGGCTTTCGGTCACCGTAGCGGATTGGGCGCGTAGGTCGGGCCTGTGGGCCGTCGGTTTCCCGCGATATCTTGATATACTCCCGAGACGTCAGTGCAAGGGAGTCGGCATGAAACTGGAAGGTAAGGGAGCGATTGTAACCGGCGCGGGCAGCGGAATTGGGGAGGCCGTCGCAGCCTGTTTTGCCCGGGAGGGCGCCAAAGTCGTAACCTGGGGCCGCAACCTCGACAAGCTGGAACGGGCTCGAGATAGGGCCGCGGATGCAGGTGAACGATTGTTGCCGCGCGCCGTCGATGTTGCGGATCGCGATGCCGTCCGGGAAGCGGCGGAAGCGGCGGAGCAGGAGGTCGGGGGCGTCGACATTCTTGTCAACAATGCCGGTACCAACATTCCCAAGCGTGCTCTTCGAGAACTATCTACTGAAGACTTCGATCTACTGATCGACGTCAACCTGCGCGGTGTCTTTCACTGCATCCATGCGGTTCTTCCCCACATGCGACGCCGGCGGGAGGGGCTCATTATCAACGTGACTTCCATAGCGGGCGTCAGGGCGAGCGTGTTGGGCGGAGCTGCCTACAGCGCTTCGAAGTTCGGTGCGACGGCATTGAGTTTGATGGTCGGGCTGGAGGACGGAGAAAACGGGATTCGCTCCTGCAACGTCTGCCCGGGAGAAGTGAATACTCCTATTCTTGAGGAGCGCCCTGTCGTGCCTTCCGCAGAGAAGCGGGCCGCCATGTTGCAGCCGGAGGACCTGGCCCAGGCGGCCCTCTTCTTAGCGACACTTCCGGCCCGGGCAACTGTGCCGGAGCTGATTATTGCCCCGGCCAACCAGCGGTACGCCTAGAACGTCCGCTACGACGGCCAAGTCGATCGAATCAGCGCTGAGCCTCAACGTTTCGCAAGCGGTAATCCTCTCCGGGTACCTGAACCACTCGGCACATCTCATAGATGCGTGAGCGGGCGCGCGCGCCGATTCGGTCGGCCAGAGTGTCTTTGACGTTGTATTTCCCACTCACAGCATCCTTCTCGACACTGGCGTCCCCGAGGACTGGATCGGGGAGATTGGTTGTGACAATCAGGGCCTTGCGTTCGTTGTAGCGGTGATTGATGATCGCCGTGACAGTGTCTTCGACCCACTCAGTCACGCGATGCGAGCCCAAATCGTCGATCAGGACGACCTCGGTGTCGAGCGCTGCGCGGTATGCCTGCTTGTCGGCCGCGCCCGCGGCGGGGTTATAGCTTTGTCGAATACGGTCAAGCAGCGTTTGGTAGTCAAAAAAGACACATTCAAAGCCGCGCGAAAGCAACTGCCGCAGGACGGCCGTCGCGAGGTGGGTCTTGCCGACGCCGGTCCGTCCCTGCAGCAGCAGGCCGAGTTGCGAGAGCGACGGATATTCGCGCGCAAAGGCCTTCGCCGTCAGCATAACTTTGACCATGGCTTCGTAGGCGTTTGGGTTTTCGCTAAGGCTCCCCGGTGAGAAGTTCTCGAAATCGGCTTTGCGAAAGCGCTCGGGGATTTGCGCGCCGGCGAACAGCGTTTCTCCTCGGTCGCGTTGGAAACAGTTGCAGCGCTCGACGGCTTCGACGCCGTCGTTGACAACCTGCTTCCAGCCTGTGCCGTCACAGTGGGGGCAATCGGGATTCGGCTTCATCGTATTCCCTGCGTTGCTTCATTCCACCACAGCGAGGACGTCTCCAGCGGCGACGGATGAGCCCTTTTCAATAGGCAGGTCGGTGATCGTTCCGGCCTTCGGCGACCGGACCTCATTTTGCATCTTCATGGCCTCGACGACGACGAGCCCCTGTCCGGCATCGACCTCGTCACCGGCCGCGACCAAGACTTCGATCAGTTTGCCGGGCATGGGCGAGGAGACCTCCTGGCGGCCTTCAGCGGCTATCCCGGACGCCCGAGACGATGAACGGCACGGGTCCCGGACAGAGACCGAGTAGCGGCTTCCGTTTACGTTGACAAATTCCTGATTCCCGACCGTTTCGAACCGAACCTCTAAGCTTTGTCCGCCAATCAGGATTGAATAGAGGCCTTGCCCAACGGTTTCCACGTCGGCGTTGTGTTCGACGCCCCCGATCGTAAAAAGACACGGCGGGCCAAGAGCCCGGCGATCGATCACCAATTCGTGTTCCACGCCGCCCAGCTCAACGATGAGTTTCATAAGCGGCTATGTCCCGGCATGCTCCGCGTTGGGCATCAGCATCACGGCGGTTCATCGGCGGCTACCGCAGCGACTCTCGTTTCGCGGCCGCGCGCCAGGCGCCTGAAGACGGGTGAGCCGCTTGAGGCGGTCCAGTCGCCTCTTGAAAGCGGAGCCCCGCGGCCAAGACCGCCGCTGCCTCTTCGCCGTTCGGCGCGGGTGCGGGTTGCGCGGCCGATGTCGCCAGAAACCGCTCGATAAACCCCGTGTCCATCACGCCGGCCGCGAAATGGGGGTCTTCAACAAGGGCCCGAAAAAATCCGAGCGTTGTGCGGATGCCGGCGATGTGATATTCAGCAAGGGCCCCGCGGAGGCGCGAGATCACCTCGGGCCTCGTGGGCGCCCAGACCGCGAGCTTGGCGATCAAGGGATCGTACTCAAGCGGCACACGCCAACCCGCGTAGGCGCCCGAATCAACCCGGACTCCCGGCCCCGAGGGCCGCTCTATGGCCGTGATCAGCCCCGGAGAGGGCAGAAAGCCGGTGTCGGGATCTTCAGCATAGATGCGGCACTCGATCGCGCTGCCGTGGTGTTGGATGTCTTGTTGGTCGTAGCGCAACGGCTCGCCCGCGGCAATCAGGATCTGTTCCTTGACCAGATCCAGGCCGGTGACCATCTCCGTTACCGGGTGCTCCACCTGCAGTCTGGTATTCATCTCGAGAAAATAGAAATTGCGGTCACGATCCATGAGGAACTCGACCGTGCCGGCGTTGGTGTAATCGGCGGCGCGAGCCGCGCTGATCGCGGCGGCCGTAAGTTGCTCGCGCACGGCCGGGTTGGGATCGACTAGAGGAGACGGCGTTTCCTCGACAACCTTCTGGTGCCTGCGCTGCAGCGAGCACTCCCTTTCGCCTAGGTGCACGACGTGGCCATGCTCGTCGGCCAGGATTTGCACTTCGATATGCCGCGGCTGCTCGATCGCCTTCTCGATGTAGATCTCGCCGCTTCCGAAAGCCGCCTGGGCTTCGCCGCGAGCTTGGGCGAGCGAGGACTCAAAGTCGTCCCGCGAAGGCACCAGTCGAATGCCCTTGCCGCCGCCGCCCGCCGAGGCCTTGAGCATGACCGGAAAGCCGATTTGACCGGCGATGCGCAGGGCTTCGTCGGGATCCTTCACCGCGTTCATCGTGCCCGGTACCACGGGCACGCCTGCCCCCTCGACCGTTTTGCGCGCTCGGGTTTTCGACCCCATCAGGCGCATCGCGTCCGCGCTGGGACCGATGAACTTTACACCTGCCCGGCCAGAGGCCTCAGCGAAGTCCGGGTTTTCGCTCAAGAACCCGTAGCCCGGATGAACGGCGTCGGCCCCAGTTTGCCCCGCGGCGTCGAGAATACGCTCCATGGAGAGATAGCTCTCGGCCGCCGGGGCCGGACCAATACAAACCGCCTCGTCGGCCATCCGCACGTGAAGAGCAGTGCGGTCCGCATCCGAAAAGACTGCCGCGGTCGGGATGCCCATCTCGCGGCAGGTGCGAATCACCCGGACCGCGATTTCCCCGCGATTGGCGATGAGGATCTTGCGAAACATCGGTTGGGGTGCGCCGCCATCGGCCCGGCACCGGACGATTGTAACATCGCCGCCCGACGGGCCACCTCGCCGGCCGCCCCGCTCGCTGACCGCCCTCCATCTCGAGACTCCATCTCAAGACTTGGCTCGCACCGTGCAACTTCGCTAAACTGTCTCATCTGAAGAACGCTGATTCCTCGGAAAGGTGGTTGTGATGCGTGGGAAAAGGCTCTTTTTGATCTTCCCCTTCCTTCTGTTGGCTTCGTTCACGTTTTGGACGTATCAAAGCGAGGCCCAACCCGGCACGGTCAAGACGATCGCCCCCGGTGTCTGGTTCCGCGAGGGCGAGCAGGCGGCCATGGGCCACTGCAACAACATCATCATCGAGATGAAGGACTACCTCATCGTGGTCGACGCGAATTTCCCCAGCGGCGCTCGCCTTGTTCTCGATGACATCAAGAAGCTTTCGAAGAAACCCGTCAAGTACGTTTTCGACACCCATCATCACGGTGACCATGCTTACGGCAATCCGGTCTGGACTCGCGCCGGCGCGACGACTCTTGCCTACGTCGGCGTAGCCGAGGAGATGAAGCGGTACGAGCCGCAACGCTGGCGGGATGCGGCCGGCGCGCGTCCGGGCGTAGCCGACCTAGACCTACAAACCGCCGAACCTCCTCGCGAGACTTTCCGCGAAAGTCCCTACGTGCTCGAGGATGAGACTCGCCGTGTCGAATTTCACTTTTTCGGCTGGGCGCACACTCGCGGCGACGGCTTCGTGTTTCTTCCCAAAGAACGCATTCTTTGCACGGGCGACGCCATTGTCAACGGACCCTACAACTACACTGGCGACGGCAATACGCTCAACTGGCCCGACGTCATCCGAGCCGCCCGGCGACTCGACGTTGAACGCGTGCTTCCGGGGCACGGCGCACCCGGGGGGCGAGATCTGATGGACGGACAGCTTCGTTTCTTCCGGGAATTGCCCCAGGCCGTGCAATCAGCGGTCGACGCGGACCGGAAACTCGAAGACATCACAACCACCGAGGGCGGCACGGTTTCCACATCGATCCGGCTTTCCAATAACGTCTCCAATTGGGTCGGTGATCGGCTGGGCGATCAGGTCACCGCGGCCTACAAGGAGATTACGGTTGGGAAGCCGCACGGAGAGATTTTGGGCGGCAAGTAGAGCTTCCCAGAGCCAAGCGTTCTGTGCCCGGCGAACGCTTCCCGACGCGCGCTACCCTATAGCCGCACTTTTCGCCTGCCTTGGTAGAGCGTGTCAGCCGGCAACGGCGGACCCTCGTTGTTTTCCTTCGCTCGTCGATAAGTGGTAACAGGGGGCCGATTGCGTCTCGTCGCACGAATCTGATTGAATGGGATCGACACCTTGGTACATGTTTTGACCGGTGTCACATAACGGAGAGTCGCTTTGGACGATCGCCTCAAAGAGCTTATTCAACAGCTCGGCAATGTGATCAACGAATCGCTTTCGGAATCCGAAAGCCTTGCCGAGGTGATCGGAGAAATCCGTGAAACCGGTTACGACGTGTTCCTCGTGATTGAAGCGACCATCGGCTTCAACAAACGCGAGGGGGAAGAAGCGCCCAGCCTGGCGGAAGCGACGTCACAACTACCCATTGAGCTGACCTTCACCGATCAAGACCAGGCTTTTCTGAAAGCCCTCAAAATCAACATCGAGGAGTAGGGCTCCTCTCCACTCCACGGCCCCGGTGTCGCGAGCAGGCCCTTCGCACTTCCTAACGCCCCTGGGCACATCAGTGGGCACAAGAGGCTGTGTTGACCGGACGTTGCCCGCCACGCTGCGGGGCTCGACGTGGCGTGAGCGACCACGGTTGCCACCAAGAGCGGCTTCAGATCATGCCAAGCTCAATGCCGCGCAGAACGGCTCGGGTGCGGTCGCGAACACCAAGCTTGGATAGAATGCTCGATGCGTGATTCTTGATCGTGCCTTCCGAGCAGCCTAATGCTTCGCCGATTTCCCGGTTACTGAACCCGCCCGCCATCGGGCCCTCCGGCAGTGGCGCAAGACGTTCGGATGGAGCTGATGCGCTCCCCATGGCCGCTGTTTCGCCAAGCGGGCGGCGAGTGGGTGGTGCTCGGCGAGGCGCTTGTCGCCAACCCCGCCGGCGGCGCGGCACTCAGCCGCGTCTCGCTGGAAGTGCTTGGCCCCGACGGAACCGTCGTCGCAAGTCGGCGATACGTCCCGGCCGATTTCGACCAGATGGTTCTTGGCGATCCGGGGCTCAGCGGCACAGGAGCCGTACTGTTTGTCTGGACTACCCTTAACGGGCCGGCGCCGGCGCGTGCGCGCGTGCGGATCGAACTGTCCGACGCCCGTGCGTTCGACCGCGAGGTTCCCTTGACGCTCTTCGAGCCGGGATTCCAGGCTCGCCCGCCGGTGCCCGGAGGACCCTGGGTGGCCCACAATAGCTTCGGCGCGGCAAATCATTGGCTCGGGTCGCTCCTCCCAAACGAAACCGCCACGCAGTTCTGGGTGGGAGAGCGCTTTGCCATTGATATGGTTCTCCTTGGCTTTGACGGCAATCTGTTTCCCGATACGGGCGCGCCGGCGGCGGTTGAGGATTTCTACGCATGGGGGCAACCGGTTTCCGCGATCGCGCCGGGACGGGTGGCCGCCGTGGAAACGCATCACGCCGATCAGCCGCTGGGCGAACACGACGGCCAAAGTTTCACCGGCAACGTGGTTGTGATCGAGCATGCTCCCGGAATCTACGGCTGGTACGCGCATCTGATGCAGGGATCTGTCGCCGTCGAACCCGGTGACGAGATGGCCGCCGGCGGCTTGCTTGGCCGCGTGGGCAACTCCGGGAACACGGAGTTTCCTCATTTGCATGTTCATCTTTCCGACCGTCCGGAGTCGTATCGAGCGCAAGGTCTGCCCCTCACGTTCAGCGCCGGCCGCATGTTGGTCTTCAACGATCAAGTCGACGACATCGTCGATGTGCTGCCTCTGGAGAACGGCGCCTTGCCAAACGACGCCTTTTTCATCGCTCCGGGAGCTATCGCGGAAGCCGGCGTGGTTCATGCGGCTTCGTGGCGGACGGGCCCATTGGCCCCCGGCCAGATCTTCTCCATCAACGGCGAGGGACTGGGGCCCCCCAACGGCGTCGGTGACCTTGCTCATCAACGGGCAGCCGGCCGACCTGCTCTACGCGGGCAGTGCGCCGGGCTACGTTGGTTTGATGCAGATCAATGCGCGTGTGCCGGGCGGCGTGAGCGGGGAAGTGTCGGTGACCCTTGCCGCCGGGACCGAAGTGAGCAAAACCGTAACACTGTCGGTGGAGTAATGTGCGAGGTCCTTGTCGGCACAGCGAGACGCCGATGCAGGCCCGGAGCCGGTCGGCCGAGCCTTCGGAGGCTCGGGGTCAACGGCTCTCGACCACAAGGACTCGAACGACGAACCAACTAATCTCGGTAGCATCATTGCTCTTGTGGCTCACCTGCGGGCGGGCAGTTCTGTATGGGAATCACTGCTCTGGCGAAAAGATCGTGCCAATCCGAACGATCAGACAAATGCCGCCTAAACTTGATTCGGCCACAAGGAGGAACCATAGTGACGTCCCGGAATCCCAGCGATCCCGATTCGTGCCCCCATCCCAGAACGGATCAAGAAGGGGCGCCGCGCGCTCCCGAGGATGCTCCCGCGACATGTCTTACGTGGCGAGACGTGAATTACGGGGGAGTGGCCTTTCTGGTCGGTAGTTGTCGGGCCCGTGATAGGCATGCTAACGACGACTGGAAGCGTCGGGGGCGGCGGCGCCGGTGACCCTTGCCGCCGGGACCGAGGTGAGCAAAACCGCAACACTGTCAGTGGAGTACGGGGGCCGGAGACCCACGTTCGCTTCACGATGCGGCCGCGGACGCAACCGGACCCAGCTCAGGGTGTCGAGACCGAATTGACACTGCGAGTGCAGCAATTCTAACCCCTGAACCGGACCAACCGCGGCGATTTTCATGTTTCGGAATCGTGATGTTCCCTGATAGAAAAGCCTCGACGTGGTAGAACTTGCTCTTGGCGTCAGATTGCCTTTAGATGGCTTCGCGCTATCCCTGAAAAGCACTTCGAAAGGGCGGCGGACGACTTGTATTACTGGTTGATTTACGATCTCGTACGCCGCAATGGCGTTGAAGCAGAGCCCGTGCTTCGGCGTGTTGAGAAAGCAGCGCGGCGGAACCGCGGCGGGTTCGAGAAGAGGCTCAGAGAGTCTGATTGACCTAGGTGTCATCGGCCCAGGCGATCGGACCATCGTCTTGATTAGGGACTAAGAGGAAAGTCGGAGGAAAGTGGAGTGCGGGCGGTTAAAGCGGATACCCGATCCGACCAGCTCCACAGCCATCAGCTCGATCGGCTCGACCGGGACCTGTGGTGTTCGGGACCGCGCGGGCGTATACTTGACCCATATTGGGGCTTGGGCGACTCACCTAAACCGGCTTGAAACAGGAGCGGTGATCATGATCCAGATCGGACGCCGATCGATTCGTCGTGTGACGATCTTCCTCGCGTCGATCTCGTTCGCCGCGACGCTTGCCGCGGCCGATATTCCGCCAACGGGGAAGAGCATTCGGCTATTCGACGGCAAGAGCCTAGAGCACTTCGACAGGTTTGTCTTCGGGAAGGGGTTCAACAATGACCCCGAAGGTGTCTTTCGGGTTCATGACGGCATGGTTCGCGTCGAGGGTTCCCCGTATGGGTATTTCATCACCAAAGAGAACTACGGAAATTTCTATTTGCGGGTGGAGTTCAAGTGGGGCGAAGCGACGCACGGACGCCGCAAGGGCCTAACACGCGATAGCGGCATTCTCTATCACGTGGCGGGCGAGAGGAAGAGCGCCGAAGAAGCCGAGTCGCAGTTCTCTATTTGGCCGAAGGCGCTCGAATTTCAGATCATGGAGGGCGGCACCGGCGATGTCATCCTCCTCGGAGGGTCCGAGCTGACCGTCAAGGGCGAAAGGAAGGGCGGCGATCGCGGCATCCAAATCGATCGTTTCAACAAGACCGATACGGAACGTCGCGAGAATTGGCCGGTCGGCTACCGGGCGCCCGCCGGCTACCGCGATTCCAAGAACGAAGTAGAAAAGCCTCACGGAGAGTGGAATGTCCTCGAAATGCTCTCTGACGGAGATCACATCAGGTATTGGGTAAACGGAACCTTCGTCATGGAAGGAACCGACGCAAGCCTCACGAGGGGAAAGATTGCGTTTCAGTCCGAGGGGGCGGAGTTGTTTTATCGCAACATCGAGTTGCGGCCGCTCAAAGAGGAATAGAGATAAAGCCTCGAAGCAGGTGAAAGGACGGTTCAGATGAGCCATCGATGTCTCGCTTCAATCGGTGTTGTGGCAACCGTCCTCGCGATCGTGGCGCCGGCGCCCGGCGTTGCGCAGGCTCGGACCTCCGCGGTGGACACGCCGACCCCGCCCCGGACGCCGTGGGGTAAGCCCGACCTGCGCGGGATATGGGACTTCCGCACCATCACGCCCTTGGAACGCCCCCGTGAGCTGTCGGGGAAACAGCTTCTTACGGAAAAGGAAGCGCGTGAACTGGAAGAGCAAGCAGCGCAAAGCCGCATAGAGCGCGACTCGAGCGCGATTCCAGATCGCTGTATCGGCTCTCCGAACTTCGTCGATTGCATTGGCAGCTATAACCAGTACTGGTTTGACCGCGGAACAGAGGTCATACCGGACAGGCGAACGTCGCTGATTGTGGATCCACCGGCCGGCAGGATTCCTTCCTTGACGCCCGAGGCGCAGAAGAGAGCGGACGCCGTGGCGGAGATTCGGCGACGTCCTGCCCACGGCCCGGAGGACCGCCGTGTGGGCGCGCGTTGCATCGTGGGGTTCAACTCCGGACCGCCCATGAATCCAAGCGCCTACAACAACAACATGCAGCTTTTCCAGACTCCTGAATACGTGGCGATTCTCAACGAGATGGTCCACGACGCGCGCATCATCCCCCTCGACGGGCGCTCGCATCTCTCGCCCGGCATCCGCCAGTGGATGGGAGACTCACGTGGCCGTTGGGAGGGCGATACGCTGGTCGTCGACACGACCAATTTCACCGATCAGACGATGTTCAAAAAATCCGGCGAGAATATGCACGTGGTCGAACGCATCACGCGCGTCGACGCCGACACCCTGCGCTACGAGTACACGATCGATGATCCGGAGTCGTTCACAAGATCCTGGACAGCGGTGTTTCCCATGAGGAAGACGGAGGGGCCGATATTCGAGTACGCGTGTCATGAGGGGAACTATGGCATGTTCAATCTCCTCTCTGGAGCGCGCGCCGAAGAGAAGGCCGCCGCGGAAGCCGCGAAGAAGGAATCGAAAAACACGTTCGAGTCGAAAGACGGAACGATCCTCACTTACTACGAGGCGGGCGAGGGTCCCATCGTAGTGATACTGACTGGCGGTCCTGGCTGGGATCACAACAACTTGAACGCCGTCGCGGACGAACTCTCCAGCAGCCACCGCACGATACTCCTAGACCAGCGCGGCACGGGGGAATCAAAGCTGGCGGCCTACAATCGAAGAACCGTAAATCTGGATCGATACATCGAGGACTTGGAAGCCTTACGCCGTCACCTGGCATTGGAGAAACTGCGTATCCTTGGGCACTCGTGGGGCGCACAACTGGCGCTCTCCTACGCCGGAGCGCATCCTGACCGCATCGAGACGATGGTCCTCGCTGCCCCCGGCGGCGTCACAATGGATTCGAATTCAGAGTTTCTGGCCAACTTGGAAAATCGCCAAGACAAGAAAGCGATGGAGTACTGGAATTCGCAAATCGAGGCGAAAGGGCAAGAGGCGATTATGAAGGCCGCAGAGATTTATGTCGGGGGTTACTTCCACGATCCAACGAAGGCCCACCTGCATCTCGAAGCCGCGGGCCCGACCTCCTCCTATAGCAAGCAGGTTGGGGACCTCATGTTGGAAGACCTCACAGCTCGCGATTGGGACGCTCGGGACGGCCTGGACAGCCTCAGCGCACCGGTTTTGGTCATCTGGGGCCGGAGCGATCCGGAGCCTGCTTACACCCTCGGTCAGATCCAGGAAGCGATTCCTCACGCTGGAGTCGAGATCATAGAGGAAGCCGGGCACTTCATGTGGTACGAACAGTCCGAGGAGTTTTATCGAATCATCGAACGGTTTTGGCCCGGGTGAAATAACCAGGGAATCAGTTGTTCGTGATGTCCAGATTCCTGGGGTGAGCGGAGCGCGCGCCGAAGAGAAGGCCGCCGCGGAAGCTGCGAAGAAGGAATCGATGGAGTCGAAACTCCCGTGAGGGGCGTCCGCGTCGAGGTGTTCAATCTCACTACCACGCCCCACTTCGGCGCCCCCGGCTGAATCCCCGATCTCCCGTCTCGCATCTCTCTGAGCGCTGAAGAAGGCGGGTCGTAGGGGCGTCGAAGAAATCGGTTGCAGCGCGCGCAGTCGGCTGATCCGATACGGCCGCGGACCGAAGACTCCCAGCTCCGTCATTTCCAGAAGCCGGCTCCTCGAGCGAGGCGATTCAGTTCAGTTCGCCCCGCGGCCCGCCAGCACACTTGGAATCGTCTGGAGGATAATCTTCAGATCGAGACCCAGCGACCAGGTGTCGATGTACTCGAGATCCAGCCGCATCCAGGTGTCGAAATCCAGCTTGTCCCGTCCTCTCACGGCCCACAGGCAGGTCAGTCCCGGGCGCATTCGCAGACGGCGCCTTTGCCACGTCTCGTAGTGTTCAATCTCGGTTGGCACGGCCGGACGCGGCCCGACAAGTGACATATCGCCTCGCAGGATATTCCAGAACTGTGGTAGCTCGTCAATCGAGAAGCGGCGCAAGTAACGGCCGATCGGTGTCAAGCGGGGATCGTCGGATATCTTGAAAACAGGGCCGTCCTTTTCGTTGAGGTAATCAAGTTCGGCTTTCAGGGATTCGGCCTTGTCTACCATGGAGCGGAACTTGTAGAACGTAAATCTCCGCCCGTTCAATCCACAGCGAACTTGGCGGAAAATGACCGGGCCGGCGGAGCTGAGCTTGACCACCGCGGCGAGGGCTGCGAGAGGAATCGCGAGGATGATGAGCGCGACCAAAGACGCTGCCACGTCGATCGCGCGCTTGACGAACAACCGTAATTCGTCGTGCGGCGCCGCCGAAAATGTCAGCAGTGGAATGCCGCTGAAACGATCCAAATAGACGCGACTGTGCACATGGGGAAAGATATCCATCACAACCCGCGTTCTCACGCCCTCCTCATCGCACAGCAAGAAGACCTCCTCGAGGTCGGCCAACTTTTCGCGATCCACGGCGAAGATAATTTCATCGATAACGCGTTCGCGCAACAACGAGGGAAGTTCGGAGGGAGAGTGGACCGGGTACTCACCCACAAGTTCAAGCGGGGATCGCCGCTCCCCCGACGGATCGACAAAAGCCAGCAATCGGATACCGAACTCGCGGCCCTCTTCGAGGCGGCGTCCCATTTCGAGCGCATTGTCACCCATGCCGACGATGAGGTAGTAGACCTCGGCCCCGAATTGCCGCCGAATGTAGCCGCGCACTCTGCCGGCGAGCAGCCGGTAGAGCAGGAGAAAGACCAGGTTGTAGACGGCGAAGAGACCCACAAACAGACGACTGACGGCCAGGTGCGGGTCAATCAGGTACTGAAAAGCCACCAGGCCCAACGTGCCGAGCAGCACCTGGGCAAAGGTGTCAGTGACCGCAGCGACCGCATTGGCTCCATAGAGCCTTCGATAGACACCGATCCAAGAACCCAGAGCTACCCACAGCAGCAGGGTGAACACAAGGAGAAGGGCTTTGGTGGGCGCGACGATGAAGAAAACGCGCTCGAGAGGAAGCGCGACGCGAGTTTGGTAGGCCGCCTCGAACGCGCAAATGGTCAGCAGGACATCGGCGACGGCGAATAGAACGGCAGCTTTACGTTGATGGCGTTCAAACATTGGGCTGGTGGCGGCTCGTAGCGATTCCCAGAATATCAGAGCCTTGAGGCCGTTTCGATCCGTTGTCCGCGGGGCCGGCCGCACGTCTCGGCGCCATGGCTTCTTCCAACCCCGCGCTTGGACGGTTCCGGAATACAGGCATGAGAAGATAACGAGTGCTCATGGTCCCGGATCTAAATCGTACATGTCGGCGCCTTCTATTTCTTCTTGCGACCGCTGTTTGGATTGCTGCGGGGACTCGATCGGGAACAGCCGAGACCGCGCGGATCGCAATTGTTGATGCCGTGATTGTGGACGGCACCGGCGCGGAGCCGTTTCGAGGCGTGGTCGTTATCAACGGCGACCGAATTGAAGCTGTCGGCCCTGACTTGTCGCTTCCGGAAGACATCCGAGTCATAGAGGCGGAAGGGAAAACTCTCATACCGGGACTGTTCGATTTGCACACTCACCTACCGTATGCCGCCGTTTGGCGTCGTTCCGGCGATTGGGGTAAGAACCTCAAGGCCTATCTCTACTGTGGCGTCACCACCGTGGTCGATTTCGGTTCGTATCCGGAGATGTTTGATCCCATGCGGCGTTTGCTGAAATCCGGCATTGTGGAGGGTCCTCGCGTCCATCTCGCGGCGCGAATTACAACCCCCTCGGGACACGGTGTCGAAGGAGGCCGAGGAGATTTCTTCACGGCCGTCGTGACGACTCCGGCCGAGGGTCGTAAAGCTGTGAAACGGCTACTGCCCTTTCGGCCTGATGCCGTCAAGGTGTTCACCGACGGCTGGCGCTATGGCTACGCGCCCGACATGAGCAGCATGAACGAAGAGACGCTACACGCCATAGTCGAGGCCTCGCACGACGCCGGCCTCCCAGTGCTGACTCATACCGTAACCGTTGATCGAGGAAAGATGGCGGCCCGCGCCGGAATCGACGTCATCGCCCATGGCGCCGGAGACCGTGCAGTCGATGGGGAATGGATCGAGCTGATCATCGCCCGTGCCGCCGCCTACGCGCCGACGCTGGCCGTCTACCATCCGCGCGCGTCCGACCTGCTAACGCCGCTGCTGCGATCGGTTTTGGATCCCGCCGTTCGCGAAGCGATCGATCCTCCCCTGTTAACCCCGACGCCTCTATCGCGTCTCGTCAAACCCTACAGTGCTCACGGTAGTGGAAACGGAAACGCCCGATCCCGACGCTGGCGCCTGCTGGTCGACAACAACCGCAAACTGGCGGCGGCAGGCATACGCTTCGCCGCCGGGACGGATTCCGGCGTTGCGCGAGCGTACCATGGCTGGTCGACTCTGCGCGAACTCCGTCTCCTCGTACACGCCGGATTGACACCGCTCGAAGCAATCACCGCGGCGACGGGCAACAGCGCACGGGCTTTGCGGCTGGAGGGGGAACGCGGAACCATTGCGTCGGGCCGGTTGGCCGATCTCGTTCTCGTGAACGGCCTTCCACATCGCGACATCGCCGCCATCGAAAACATCGCCCGCGTATTCGTGGGGGGCAGGGAAGTGGACCGTCCCGCGTTGGCGCGAGCGATCCAATCGACCGATCCAACGCCGATTCCCGCGCGGACGGTCGGGCCCTTGATCGACGACTTCGAGAAACCGGACCGCCACAGTGCGATCGGTACACGCTGGGTGAACCGCACTGAGCGCGGAAGCAACCCCTCGCGCTCTTTGTTTACCCGGATTCGGCGTGAGGAGGGCGGCTACGCCCTTTCGATTACGGCACGGATGTCGCAATCCGAGAAACCTTTCGTCAGCGCGGATTTACCGCTACAGCCGGGCGCCGTCGAGCCCGTCGACGCGCGGGGATACAAGGGCGTCGAATTCGAGGTACGTGGCGACGGAGAGCATCGCTTCATTGTTGCGACCCGCCACATTCGCGACTACGACTACTACGAGGCGCGGTTCGAAGCCGCGGCGGCGTGGAGGACAGTACGGATCGACTTCTTGGAACTACAGCAACCCACGGCCCGTCGCCCGGTCGCTTGGCGTGGCGACGATCTAACCAAGTTGATGTTCGAGTTACGGGGCCGACCCGGCGAAGCCGCCTGGTTGGAGCTCGATAATTTTCGCTTCTACGAATAACCGAGCCGCGAGCGTAAGGGGCCGTGAAAAAATCGCCCCCTCGCGTCGGTGCACACAATTCAGAAGCAGCTACAGAGCCCGGAGCGAGCGGTACGCGACAATCCCCCTCGACCGCAAACCGAGAACGTTGACTTTGCGAGCTCACCGCGAGTCGGCGAAAAACCTCCGAGAAACTAAAGCCACGAAGCAGCGTCTGGAATATAGCCTGGGGGGGAGCCGGAATGGCGGAACCCCAGGTAGCTCTTCCCGCGGAGTCCTGGAAGGGCGAAGCAAATCAGGCCCCTCCCAGCGCTTTGCCCACAAGGTTCTTTAGATGCTCGGGTAAGGCAAGTTCGAGCGCGGCTTCGTGACCCAGTTCCGACATTTTGTTCCAAGTCTTGCGAATGATACTGACCAGTTTTTCCTCATCGTGCTGCTCCGCGAAGTCTTCGAAATAGTGCTCCAGAAAAACGAGGCAAATGACGTCCTCCAGCAATTGGCACTCAGGATTGGCCTTCAGACGCTCCTTGCGTAACAGTGCGGCTACGCGCTCAACGATTGCCTCGTCGTAGCCGACGTCGCGTAAGATCGCTCCCGCGGTCTTGGCGTGAAACTTGCCCAACTCGGTTCGCCAGCGGCGATATCCCTGACGGTCTTTCGGATAACTGTCCCGCGGAATTCTCCAGCGTTGGATATGTTGCGCGCGCACCGCGAGTCGAACCGTCTCGGACGCGGCGGGTGCAATGCGATTGAGAGCGGAAGTCATCCGCCGGGCGTAGAGTAACTCCTTAGGGTGCCGCTTACCCGCGTCAATCTCGACGTTGGGATCCTCGGCGTTGGCCGCGTCAATGCGCTCGATTGCGGCTCGAAAACGACTGGAATCTTGGAAGCCCCGCGCCATTCTTCTAATCCCGGAGCTTGCGGCGGATACGCTTGCGCGTCCTGTTATCGCCGACGAGCTCCAGCGCACGGCGGTAGGCGTCTTCCGCGGCGTCGCGATCGCCCGAGTGGCGCAGCGCGTCACCTATCTTTTCGTGCACGCGGGCGTTTGTGGGTTGGGATTCCCGCGCCTTCTCCAAATGCTCAAGGGCTTTGGCGACATTTTGGGATTCAAGATAAAGGTCGGCCAACGCCAGGCGAGCCGCGCCATAGCCGGGCTGTTGCTCGACCACGTGTTCGTATTCGACGGCGGCGCGGGCGGAATTCCCGGCACGTTCGAGCGCCCGGGCCAGGCTCAATCTGGATGGTAAATAGTCGGCATCACCTGCGAGATTTTCGCGCCAGAGATCCACAGCCTCCGCGAATCGATTCGCGCGGGGTCCGCTCAGCAGGACCGCCAAGTTGTGACGCGCCTCGAGCAGGCCGTCGTCGAGACCGAGAGCCTCGCGGTATAGTTGCTCGGCTTGGCGCGTCTTGCCCGCGGCGGCTTTCGAATAGCCGCGGGCGTTGCGGGCAAGCGCGGTGTGTCTGGCGCGCGCCCGAGCCTCGAGATGAGCCGCTTTGCGTTCGGCCTCAAGAAACGCTCTCTGGGCCTCTCGCCCGCGATTCAGTTTCTGATAGACCAGGCCCAGGTTGTAGGAGAGGTACGCGAAATCCGGAGCCTGCTCGATGGCCTTGCGATAGGTCGCCACCGAGTTCGCGTAATCTCCTCTCTGGAGATAGGTCAGCGCGAGATTGTGATAGGGATACGCCCAACGGCCTGCTCGCCGGATCGCGTCCCGGAAGGCCGCGGCCGCGCGTTCATAATCAGCTTGCTCGAGGTAGGCAATCCCCAAGGCGTTAAACGAATACGCTCCAGCGGGGTCGAGTCGAGCCGCCCGTTCGAGCAAGGTTCGCGCCCGGGCGTAGTCTTTGTCGAAGATCGCCACCCGTCCCAGACAAAACGCCGCCCGCGCATCGAGCAGCAAGGACTCGGGCGTGAGGACCTTGGCCTGTTCTAGAAAGGCCGCGCCCGCCAAAAAATCTTCCCGGGTTTGTGGAATCTGATCTCCCTGCAAGTAGCGCAGCAGCACTTGCTGTCCCTTGATTTCGAGTGCCGAACGAAGCAGGTTGGACTGTTCGAGGTAGCGGGGTTTAGGCAACCGACGCCGCAGCGCCCCGAGAACTTGAAACGCGTTGTCTCGGTCGCCCGGTAAAAGACGACCTTCCCCGACGGCGTCTTGAAACAGGCGGATATCGTCGGCCAAATCGCGACGCCCGCGGGGAATCGGCGGTGCGGGCGGCACGAGCGATCTCGCGGAAAGACTACGGCCCGCGGCCTCTCCCGACGGGTCGCCTTGGGCCGCGACACCGCTCCATTCCGGAATCTCCACCCCCGGCTTACCGAGGTCGGCGACGATCAAGTCGTTGTCAAAAACACCGAAATCACGGGGATGTTGTCGATCGTAGGTCCCTTCCTCGACGCGCGACTCTACGTAGTCGATGAGGTCGGAGATATTGACTACCCCATCCTGATCGTAATCAGCGGCGCCGTTGAGCGCGTTCAGCATGAAGTAGCTGAAGGCGCCGTGCCCGCCGCCGTATTGCGGGCCCTCGTAGGAAACTTCGCGCGGCCGACTCGCCATGAACCCAACGATTTCGCCGTCGGCCTCGCCGAGTCGCTCCATCACGCTGTTGATGCGATTGCCCTTGGCCCGAATCGTGCCTATTGTGCCGGCGTGGCAAACGTCGACGTAGATCTGCACTCGCCCGACCGTCGATAGCTTTGTCCGAACAAGCTCTTGCAGGTCGGCCATCGGGAGGCCGGTGGAGGCGAGGTCTTGGGGATCGCTGTCGTAGGTGACAATGAAACCTTCGCGGGTCGTGGGGTCGACGGTACCATGGCCGGCGAGGAAGATGAGGACGGTATCGTCCGGTCCGGCGCGCGCCTTGAGCAGAGCATCGAAAGCCAGCCGCAAGGCGGACGTCGTCGCTTGCTCGTTGACCAAGAGCTGAACATTTTCTTGTGGCAAAGCCCCGCCGCGCTCGCTAAGCAAGTGCTCACGAAACAAGAGCGCGTCCTCGTGAGCGAACCGCAAGGGGATGATCCGCGAGTTCTGATAGTCGGAAATTCCTACGAGCAGCGCGTAACTCGTGCCCGCCTCAGTGGCCGAACTCCCGACCGAGGCTTCACGGAGCTCGTTTTCAGCCACGGCTTCGTCATGGACAAACAACCGTGAACTCGCCCAGGTCGCGTCGGGCCATTTCGCGAGGATGGTGCGGTACTCATTACGGGCGTCGAGCGACAGCCCGTATCGGTCGAACAGCGCCGCGCGAGCCACCCTGGCGTTGAGTCCGTCGGGGTTGGTCTGGAGAGCGCTGTCGATCGCGGCCAACTCGGTTTCCAGATTGGCGCGGGCCGCGCCGGGCAGCGCGGCAAGACGGGTGTCGAAATCCGAAGGAGAAGGCTCGTCCTGGAGCAAATCGCGCGACAGCGAGGCGCCGTTGTGGAAACGTCCCGCCGGCGCTCCTCGCGGCAACGGTGGCAAAGAGCAAATCGAGGTGCTGCCGGTCAGGGTGAGTTCGCCGCTGATTGTGCGTATCTCTTCTGACGTGAACTCGATTTGAGACCCGGAGGAGAGAGCGTATTCGCTTTTCCCCGGGCAAAACATCAAAGTTGTGCCCCCTGTGCCGGCCCGCAGTCGGTCCCCGGGAAATACGATGGTCCCCGATGCCGCCGCGAATCCCGTGTCCTGTCCGGCGGGGAAGACCTCGCCGCCCAGAGAAGAGACGATGAGGGCAACCGGTTGTCCCAAGTTTCCCGCTGGGGTCTGTGCTGAAAGCAATGCGGCACCCGCCGCGACGAGCGTCAAGACGCCTAAGACGCGCGGAAATGCCTCATGCACCCGCATCAAGCGACTGTTCCTCGTGTCCGAGCAAGAACCGCTTTACGTCGAGTCCGCCGGCGTACCCCGTCAGCTCGCCACCGGAACCGATCACGCGATGGCATGGAATGAGCAGCGAAATCGGATTGCGACCGACTGCAGCGCCCACGGCCCGGGCGGCGGTAGGACGGTCAACCTGTTCGGCGATCTGCCCATAGGTTCGCGTCTCGCCCGGCGGGATCGTCGTGAGGGCGTGCCACACTTCCCGCTGGAGGTCGGTGCCCTCCGCGGCCAAGGGAATGTCAGGGATGTAGTCGAGGTCACCCGCGAAGTAGCAAGCGGCAAACCCTTCGGCGCGCATCAGCCACGTGTTTCCGCGGCCCGGTTGACGCGCGGACGAGGGGAAGCGGGTCTCCATGTCATCGATTTGGGCATCAAAGAAAAGCGCCTCCAGACCCTCCGAGTTAGCCAGCAAATGGATAGGGCCTACCGGGGATTCGATGTTCGCGTAATGCATGATTGCCTCGGGGGAGGAGCGGACGACCGGTTTGTCGGATTGCTTCCATCCTAACACCGATCCTCTCGCCGGCCGGCGTCGCGATAGATTCGATCAAGGTCCGTCTCAATATCGGCCTGCGGCGGGATTAGCTGTCGCCAGAGCCCACGACTCGACAACTCAGCGGTCCCCACCCTGAATAGAAAGCCATGTCCGCTTGGCGGCGAGTTGGGCAGGCCTTGCCCCGACCGGCCGCGGCCGCTGTCTCGAAGGGGTTGTGTTCGAAGATGCTTGAGCCATTGATCGAATAATGGTTCGAAGCAATGCCCACTCCAGAGCGAGAGCGAAGCTGAACGAGACAATAAGGATTACGATTACGAGGCCGGATTGTGCCATGAGGGCATCCTTGAGATCGAGCTTGAGATCGAGGGCTCGACCGCAGCTCACTTTGCACCTCGGCCGCCAAACGGCAGCCTATTGAATCAGAGGGACTTACCTCCCCCCGCCATCCTCTATGAGGGAAATCAACTGGAAATTTGTGCAGGCTTCGTGTAAGGATTTCCTGGATGGGTCGGAGCCACCAGCCGGAAGCTCGGTTCTATGTCGTACGGGGACGAGTACAGGGCGTTGGTTTTCGCTTCTTCGTCGAGCACGCAGCGACGGACCTCGGCTTGGCAGGCTATGTCAAGAACCGCTTTGACGGCTCGGTGGAAGTGTACGCGGTCGGTGCATCCGACAAGCTCCGAAGGCTCGAAAAGCAGTTGGCGGCGGGGCCGCCCTGGGGACGCGTGGACACCGTGGAAGAATCGGAGGCTGCCGTCGAGCCCCGGCAGGCGTTTACAATCGAGTATTAGAATCCCTCCGGCGTCTCACAGTACTCTCATGGATCAACTTAAGAAACTCATCCGCGAGGTCCCCGATTTTCCGAAGCCCGGGATCTTGTTCTACGACATTACGACTCTGCTGAAAGACCCGGACGGGTTACGGATACTCTCGGACGAAATGGTGCGTTGTTGTGAAGACCTTCGCCCCGATGTCGTCCTCGGCATTGAAGCGCGGGGCTTCGTCTTCGGGCCGATGTTGGCCGCCCGGCTCGGGACCGGCTTTATTCCGGTGCGCAAACCGGGAAAGCTGCCCGCCGAGACCGTCGACGTTACTTACGATCTCGAATACGGACAAGATAGTCTTCATATGCACAAGGACGCCGTTGAGCCCGGCGAGCTCGTCTTGATCGTGGACGATTTATTGGCCACCGGCGGCACGGCGGCGGCGACCTGCGAGCTCGTCGAGAAGCTCGGCGGGGTGGTAGCGGGACTAGTGTTCATCGTGGAACTGACATTCTTGAACGGCCGCGACAAACTACCCGATCGGGATGTGTTCTCGCTGCTCCAGTACAACGAGTAAGCATGCCCACTCTCAGCGGGTCGGCGCCGGCGAAGATCAACCTTGGACTGCGAATCCTGGGCCGGCGCGACGACGGTTACCACGAACTGCGAACCGTCTTCCAAACGATTTCTTTAGCCGATCGCCTCTCGGTCGCCTACACCCGGCAGGGCGACGGTGAAGTATCGCTCGATTGCAACGTTGCCGAGCTTGCCGGGCCCAAGAATTTGGCCGCTCAAACGGCCACCACGCTGCTGAAGGCGGGGAAGTATCAGGGCCGGGTGCGGATTGTCCTGGAAAAGCGGATTCCCGCCGGTGCGGGCCTGGGCGGAGGTTCCAGTGACGCCGCTGCCGTCCTTGCGGCGCTCAGACTCTTGCTACGGCCGGCGCCGACTGTCGCAATGCTGTACGACATCGCTTCCCAAATTGGCAGTGATGCACCATTTTTTTTGCTGGGCGGCGCCGCCGTCGGCGTGGGTCGGGGAGAAGAGATTTATCCGCTGCCCGACGCGCCGAAGCGTTGGCTGGTTCTTCTTGCTCCTGATAGGGCGATTTCTACCGCCGAAGCCTACCGGAATCTGGCGGAAAGCCGCGCCGAAAAACGTTCAGAATTGACAGCCGAGCGGCGGCAACATATCATAGGTGGTTTCTGCGCCAATATTTCCGGGCCTGAGGGCGTCCTAGCGTCAAGCGCCGCTAAACTACCACCGAACGACTTCGAATCCGTCATTTTCAAGGCTCATCCCGAGCTGCGGAAATGGAAGCAGCGCCTTCTTCGGGCGGGGGCGTCGACGGCATCGCTGTCGGGAAGCGGGTCGGCTCTGTTCGGTATTTTCGCCGACCGCAAGGCTGCCGGCGAAGCTCGAAAATCCCTAGGCGCATTCCCGGGTGAGACCTACGTCGTCAAGACGCTGGATCGGCGGTCCTACCGCTCGATTTGGCGGCGCGATCACTAAGTCAGCATCATGGCATCACCCCAACCCGTGCGAGAAAAGCCGCTCAACCGGCTGCGCGTTTTTACCGGTACCGCGAACCCGGCGTTGAGCGACAGCATTTGCCGGGAGCTTGGGGTGCCACTCGGGGATTGCTCGATCAAAACGTTTTCGGACGGCGAGATCTACCTTCAGGTGAAGGAGAACGTCCGCGGCATGGATGTATTTGTTGTCCAGCCGACCTGCACGCCGGTCGATCGCAATTTGATGGAACTGTTGCTGATGACCGACGCGCTGCGGCGGGCCTCGGCGAAACGCATTACCGCCGTGATGCCCTATTACGGGTATTCGCGTCAAGACCGCAAAGACAGGCCGCGGGTCCCGATTTCGGCAAAACTGGTGGCGAGTATGATCGTCACCGCGGGTGCCGATCGGGTTCTGTCGCTCGATCTCCACGCGGGCCAGATACAAGGCTTCTTCGACATTCCTGTTGACCATCTATTTGCCGCTCCGGTAATGGTGAAGTATCTGAAGAAACTGGAGTTGCCCGATCTGACGGTCGTCTCACCCGACGCGGGGGGTGTCGAACGGGCGCGGGCTTTCGGAAAAAGGCTGGCCGCACCCTTGGCGATCATCGACAAGCGTCGCGACCAAGCCAATGTCGCGGAAGTGATGCATGTCATCGGGGACGTCAAGGGAAGAACCTGCTTGATTGTTGACGACTTGGTGGATACGGCAGGTACACTAGTGAAAGGAGTAGCCGCTCTGCGTGAGCAGGGCGCGCTGGGGGTGTATGCCTGTTGCACGCATCCCGTGCTGTCAGGCGAGGCACTGGATCATATTGAGGCATCAGAGCTTGCCGAGCTTGTAGTGAGCGATTCCATCCCTTTGTCGCCGAGGGCGGCGGCTTGCGGGAAGATGCACCAGCTCAGCGTTGCTCCCATGCTGGCCGGCGCGATCGAATCGATTTACGAGGAGACATCGGTAAGCCGGCTATTCCTCTAATCCAAGCGCAGGGGCAAGCGCCAGAAATGCGCGCCGGCCAACCGCTTAGGAAACTTCGGGCGCGAGACTCCGGGAGGAGATTTTGCAGGATCAACTGGATTTCGAAGTAAGCGTCCGCGACGAGCGCGGCAAGAATGCGGCGCGACGCCTGCGCATGCGGGGGGAAGTACCCGGCGTGCTATACGGTTTGGGTCAGGAAGCGGTCTCCGTCGCCGTGGACAGCAAGAAAATGACGACGCTTCTCAAGTCGCCGTCAGGACACAACACTATTTTGAACCTCAAGGTCGACGGCAGCGAGCAGTCTCCCGCCTTGGCGGTGGATTGGCAAGTTGATCCGGTGAAGGGAACTCTGCTGCACGTCGATATGCAGAGGCTCGATTTGACGAAGAAAGTTCATGCCCGCGTGCCGGTGGTTACGGCCGGCCTCGCGGTCGGTGTTAGGGAACAGGCCGGTTTGGTGGAGCAGATCAGTCGCCAGGTGGAGATCGAATGCCTACCTCTCGAGGTTCCCTCGGCGATTGAAATCGACATTACGGAACTGCACATTGGCGAGGCGATTCGAGTGAGTGATCTGCCCGAATCGGAGGCCTATAGCTATTTGAGCCGTCCCGAGCGTGTGGTCGTGCACGTCGTTGCGCCGAAAGTCGAGAAGGAGGAAACCGAGGAAGAGGAGGCCGTCGAGGGCGTCGAGGTCGAGGGCGAAGGCGCGGCGGAAGGCGCCGCGGAGCAGCCCACCGAAGAGGCCAAGACCGAATAGCTGTCGGTACCGCGACCGGACAGACGACCGCATTCTCGGAGATCCGTGCCGGCGTATTGTGGACTCGATGCCGAAGGGATCCGATCACGGTGCGCCGTTGTTGATCGTCGGGCTTGGGAACCCGGGGCCGGAATATCAGTCGACGCCGCATAACTTGGGTTTTTTGACGATTGACCGCCTGGCTTCGGAAAGTGGTATCCGAGTTACGCGGCCGGAGGAAAACAGTTTGGTCGGCCGGGGAGAAGTTACCGGGCTGCCTGTTGTGCTGGCCAAACCGCTGTCTTTCATGAATCTCAGCGGCGGGCCGGTAAGAGCGTTGCTGAGTCGCTACGAGGTCGAGCCGGGCGGCACGCTGATCATCTTTGACGATTTGGCGCTGCCGTGGGACACCCTGCGGTTGCGATTGCAAGGGTCGGCCGGCGGCCACAAAGGCGTGGCCTCGGTGATCGACAAACTGGGAACCAACGAGTTCCCTCGGTTGCGGCTGGGGATCGATCCAGGCCGACCGTACGGAGACGGCGCGGACTTTGTTCTGCGTCCGTTTGGAAGGGAACAGAGAGAGCAGTTGGATGAGTTTCTTGATCGAGCCGCCGAGGCGGTTCGACTGTATTTATCCGACGGCGCCGCTAAGGCCATGACGGAAATCAACCGTCGCGCCGATGGAGAGCAAGAAGCGAAATGAGAATCTACGAAACGATATTCATAGTCCGTCCGGAGGCTCCGGACGAAGAGATTGACGCTACCCTAGACCAAGTCACCACAACAATTACGGAAGGGCACGGAACCGTCGACAAGGTCGAGCGGTGGGGAAAGCGCAGACTTGCCTACAGCGTGAAACGGTACAACGAAGGGCACTACATACTGGTTCAATACTCCGTGGAATCCAACGCCGGTCTCTCGAAGGAAATTGAACGGCGGCTCAAGGTGACTGACACTGTTATCAAGTACATGACGGTGCGAATTGATGAAGACTTGAAACGGGTGGAGAAGCTTCGCGCGAAACGAGAACAACGAGCGGCCAAGAAAGGCACTCGGGACGAGAGGTCGGGACCGATGGACCGCGCAAGGCCCGCCGCGCCCGCAAAGCCCGCGCAGCCGGCAACGTAGAGCGGAATCCACGGAGGAATCATGCCTGAACAAGAAAACGCCCCTGAAACCAAAGCGAATGCCGATCCAACCGAGGCCAAGCCGGATGCCGCAATCGCCGCGACGGAAGCGAAGCCGGATGCCGCAACCGCCGCGACCGAAGTAGAGCCCGCGGCAACGCCCGCCGCGACGGAAGCGAAGCCGGATGCCGCAACCGCCGCGACCGAAGTAGAGCCCGCGGCAACGCCCGCCGCGACGGAAGCGAAGCCGGATGCCGCAACCGCCGCGGCCGAAGTAAAGCCCGCCGCGACGGAAGCGAAGCTGGATGCCGCAACCGCCGCGACCGCAGCAAAGCCCGTGGCAGCTGCGGCAGCGACTGAAAAGAAGGCCGACGCTCCAGCGGCCGGCGCCTCCCGGCCTCAAGGTGGGGCGCGCGGCGGCGACCGCCCCCCGCCCCGCGGTGACCGCGGCCCCCGCGACCGCCCGCGCGGAGGACGTCCCGGCGGCCGTCGTTTCTATCGCCGCAAGAAAGTTGACTACTTCAGTGTCAACAAGATCGACCACATCAACTATAAAGACGCGCAGATGTTGAAGCAGTTTATCGGCGATCGCGGCAAGATTTTGCCGCGACGGCATACGGGCCTCAGTGCTATGCATCAACGGAAGCTCAAGATCGCCATCAAGCGGGCGCGCAACATCGCCTTGCTGCCGTTTGCCGGCGATCGTGATTCGGTAACCGGCCCGAAAGTGGAAGTCGCCAAGGCGCCGAGCGAATAAGGAGCCGACAACGATGGTGGAAGTCATCCTGACTGATGAGGTTTTGAAGCTGGGTTCGAAGGGCGATGTCGTTCGCGTTGCACCGGGGTACGCCCGCAACTATCTGTTCCCGAAGCAGCTCGCTATTCCGGCGACCGCGACCAACAAGACCCAGATTGACCAAATGCGGACAGCGGCCGACCGCGAGGCCGCGAACCTGCGGGGAGACGCCGAAAAATTGGCCGAGGTTCTCTCCGGACTCACGATTCGGATTGTCGCCCGCGCCGGCGACGCGGACCAATTGTTCGGTTCGGTGACCTCGCGTGACATCGCGGCTGAAATCGAAAAACTCGGTTATACGGTGGATCGCCACAAGATTCTGATCGATCGGCCGATACGCATGGTGGGGGAACATGACGTCAAAGTGCATCTGCACCGAGACATCGACCTGCCGATGACCGTTCGGGTTCTTGCTGAAGGGCGGGAACACGAAGCCGAGGAAGGGGACGAATCCGCCGCAGGGGAGGCGCCGGAAACCCCGCAAGCTTCCGCTCAGGAAACCGCCGAGGCGGCCGAGTCTGAACAGGCCGAAGTGCCGAGCGAAGAAGCCGCGGCCGAAACCGCTGAAGCCGATACCCCTGAAGCGAACGCGTCCGAAGACGACTCCGGCGAAGACCGGGTCGAATGATGAACTTCGATCTTTCCGGACACACCGCTCTCATCACCGGCGCCGCCCAGGGTATAGGGGAGGGCATTGCTTCTCGCCTCGCCCGCGCGGGCGCCGAAGTGGTCGTAGCCGACCTGGCGCTCGACAAGGCCGGGGCAGTTGCCGCCAAGCTGGCCGCTGATGGCGGAAAAGCTCACGCCGTCTCGCTGAACGTCTCTGATAATGCTTCGGTCGAAGCCGCCGTTAAGACCGTTCTTGACCGCGACGGTAAGATCGACATCCTCGTGAACAACGCCGGTATCGCGGGCCGCGCCGCGCCGGTCTGGGAGCAAACCGACGAAGATTGGGAAAGCGTCATCCGCGTCAATCTAAGTGGCGTGTTCCGGTGCTGCCGCGCGGTGATGCCGCACATGCGTGAGCGTGACTACGGCCGTGTGGTAAATATCGCCTCGCTGGCGGGCAAGGAAGGCAACCCCAACATGACGGCCTATTCGGCGTCAAAGGGCGGAGTGATCGCAATGTCGAAGTCCATTGCAAAAGAGGTCGCGACGCTGAATATTTGCGTCAACGCCGTCACTCCCACCGTGATTCGCACGCCGATCCTCGACCAACTCACTACCGACCAAGTCGAGTACATGACCTCCCGCATCCCGCGCGGCCGCACCGGCACCATAGAAGAAGTCGCCGCCGTCGTGCATTTCCTAGCAAGCCCCGACTGCTCGTTCGTAACCGGCCAAGTCTACGACGTTAGCGGCGGCCGCGCCACCTACTAAACCGACCTCGCGCCCACGGACGTCGCGCCCTCCGACGTGGCGCGCGCCTCCAGGCGAGCCGCGGCGGCATTCATGCCGCCGTGTCTTCCTTTACAGCAATTCGGCCTCTATAAATCACCTCACCCGAGCCCCCCCAACCCCAAAAAAGCAGCCCCCACATCGGGCATTTGGTGCCATTGCCCTCCTGTCCCCACATGGCGCTTGCGCTTATCCCAAAACCGACTTACGATCGTCCTTGCAGACCGATATTTCACCTGTCCGACCCCCTTTCGAATAGGAGCGAGCACAATGCCTTCCGACCCCCACCCTCAAACCGACAAGGAATCTACGAAAGAGCAACCCCTCGAATCTTGGAAGGAAATCGCCAACTACCTCCAACGCAACGTCCGAACGGCCAAGCGCTGGGAGGATAGCGAGGGCTTGCCGGTCCATCGTCACCGCCATCATGCCCGGAGTTCCGTCTACGCCTACCCGAGCGAACTCGACGCTTGGCGCAACTCCCGCAGCCCCACCGCCAAGAGTCCGCCGGCGCCGCCTTGGAGAAAGCCCCTACCCTCCGTCGCCTTTGCTCTGGTCTTGCTGCTCTCGCTGATCTCGGTCGGCAACGGCCCGCACTTCGGTCCCGAGGAGGCCCGCGCCGGGGAAGGATCCGGCATCGTTGTGCGCCAAGTCTGGAATGAATCCGAGGCCGACTTCCACGGCGGGCCCTCTCCCCAAGGCGCATTTCTTTCCTATAGTCACTGGGAAACCGGGAACCTTGCCCTCCACGATCTCGAAACGGGCGAAAACCGCTTTCTGGCCGACGATGGAAAGTGGAACGAGCCGGTTCACTTTGCCTACAAATCCGTGGTTTCGCCGAGCGGCGACCGCGTTGCCTATTCCTTCTGCTGTCCCGAGGGACACTACGACCTCCGAGTAGTCGAGGTCGGCCCCGGCCCCGGCCCCTCGGAACCCGTCATCGTCTACGCCAACGATCAAACGCCTTATTTGGATCCCATCAGCTGGACACCTGACGGGAAAGAAATCCTCACGGTATTTGCGACAAAAGAAAACACCTCGCAATTAGCTTTCGTCTCTGTTGAGAGCGGAGACGTCCGAGTCCTGAAATCCTTCGGTTGGAGCGGGCCGCAAGGACGAATCTCACCCGACGGAAAGTACATCGCCTACGATTTTCCACCCCGCGGAGACGACAACGAGCGCGACATTTTCATCCTCGCCGCGGATGGCAGCCGCGAGACGATGCTGGTCGACCTTGACGGCGAGGACTTAATGCTGGGATGGGCCCCCGACAGTAGTTCGGTGCTGTTCGCAAGCAACCGTACCGGGGATTTCAGCGCCTGGCTCATCGGCGTGCGCGGCGGAAAACCAAGCGGCCTTCCCCAACTGATCAAACGGAATTTGGGAGGAGTTCAGCCGCTGGGACTGACGGCAAGCGGATCGTTCTACTACGGCGTTTCCTCAGGCATGAAAGACATCTACCTGGCGACGCTCGACCCCAAAACCGGCAAGGCCGTTGGCGATCCCAAATTGGCTAGCCGGCGGTTTATGGGCGCCAACGTTTCGCCGGCTTGGTCGCCGGACGGCCGCCGGCTCGCCTACTTTTCAATGAGGGGAGTTTCCAACGATCTCTTCGGCGTCCCAAGCCTCGTGCTTCTCTCACTCGAGACCGGCCGAGACCGGGTGCTGAGTTGGGAATTCCGAACCGATGCGAGGATGAATCACCTTCGCTGGGCCCCCGACGGCAAGTCGCTGTTGGCGACCGGTCGTGACAACAAGGAGCGCTGGGTTCTCGCTCGACTTGACGTTGAAACCGGCGAGGTCGACCGTATCCCGATCGACCGTCCCGGCTATGGCGCCATAGGCGTCTGGTCTCTCGACGGCAAGCGTATCTTCTACACCAGCAACCTGTGGCCCCGTACCGACGCCTCGGAGATTCGCGTCCGAGACCTCGAAAGCGGAGAAGAGCAAGTGTTGTACCGCGATGAAGACCATCCGGTCGGCAACTTGGCGCTGTCTCCCGACGGGTCTCAACTCGCCTTCGGTCGTAGTGAGCTTGCGAATGTCTTGTATGTGATGCCGGTCGCCGGCGGTTCGCCCAAGACGGTACTCGAAATCAAGGGGGCGTACGAAGAAGTCGGCATCAGTGGCTTGGAGTGGTCTGGCGACGGCCGATATCTCTACTACAACAAGCTCGGCCGGCCTAATCCTGAACTCTGGCGAGTCTCGGTCAACGGCGGCGCCCCGGAAAAACTGGGTCTCACCGGCTTTCGCTGGGGCAGCGTCCGCGTTCACCCCGAAGGCAACCGCATCGCCTATGTCGCCGGCCAATTGAAAACCGACATCTGGGTCATGGAAAACTTTCTCCCCGACCTCGCCGCGGCCCGCTAGCAGCTGAATCCTCCGCCACGAGTCCACCCAACGTAGTCCGCCCTACGCCACCCTGCCGATGTAGCGCCCTCCGACGTGGCACCTCCGGCGTACCGTGTCGGGCTTTCGAGCCCGACATGTCTTTCTCCACGCAGCCTCGTCATCTCCACCCACACCTCGTTCCGGCCGAACAAATAGAGGACATCGGCGGACACCCCGCTCCCCGTCCGCACTTTTCTCTTGCAACCTCTAACCATCCGCCGTACATTCAGAGCACACCCAGACCACGCGCCCGCCAAGGGCAACGGAGATCATCATGGCCGCCCGAAATCCCCCCACCAATCCCAACGCCGAAGAGCCTCTTCCCTCGATGCCCGAAGAGCATCAAGAACAGCCGCTCGAATCCTGGAAGGAGATCGGCGCCTACCTCCAACGCGACGCCCGCACCGTGAGACGTTGGGAAAAGTACGAAGGGCTTCCCGTCCACCGCCACGAGCATCTGTCTCGCAGCACCGTCTACGCTTACGCCGGCGAACTGGACGCTTGGCGCGCGACTCGGAAACCATCATTGGAGACCAAGGAAGTCGAATCCGCATTCCGAGACGGCCCGCTCTCGCCGTTGGCTTGGCCCCCATGGCGCCGACCGTTAACCGGCTTGACTTTGGCGCTTGTACTCGTGCTGTCGCTGATCTCGGTAGGCAACGGTCCGCATTTCGGTCCCGAGGAAGCCCGCGCCGAAGCGGGGTCCGAACTCGAAGCGAAACGAATCTGGGCGGAGGCGATGACGGACACAACGGGCCGCGTTTCGCCCGACGGCCGCTACCTGAGCTTCGTCGACTGGAATAGCGGCAACCTGGCAGTTCGAGACCTAGGCGCCGGCCAAAATCGCACTCTCACGGACACCAATTGGAACGATGAGCCCGACGCGTATGCCGGGGTCTCCGTCTTTTCCCCGGACGGCAAGATGATTGCCTACACCTGGGAAAACTGGAAAGACAACACCTGCTGCGTCGAACTGCGTCTCGCGCCCTTGACCGGCGACGGCGGTCCTCCGGCTTCCCGTCTCTTGTATCAAAATCCCGAGACGCTCTACGTTTCCCCCACCGATTGGTCCCCGGACGGCAAACACATCCTACTGGTTCTCAAGGGCCAAGATGAAACGACTCAAATGGGTCTGATTAGTCTGGAAACCGGAGACGTCCGTGTGCTCAAGTCCTTCGATTGGCGCGTGCCAAGGGGAATGCGTTTCTCTCCCGACGGAGACTACATCGTCTACGATTTCCCGCCGAGCAAAGACGTCACGGGACGAGATATCTACCTCCTTACCGTTGACGGCAGCCGGGAGATCAAACTGGTCGAGCATCCCGCCGACGACCGAGTGCTCGGATGGACGCCGTATGGCGATCGAATCCTATTCACCAGCAATCGAACCGGAAGCCACGCCGCCTGGATGATCGGCGTCGAGGAGGGATCCCGAACCGGAACCCCTCAATTGGTCAAGAGCAACATCGGTCTCGTCCGGCCGCAGGGTTTCGCTCGCGACGGCTCTTATTACTACGGCGTCGTCACGGGAACGAGTAACGTGTATACCGCCGAGTTCGATCCCTCGACCGGCAAGGCGACCGCCGACCCCTTGCAAGTGAGCCTTCTTCATGACGGGCGCAGTGGAGGTCCCGCCTTTTCGCGCGACGGCAATTATCTCTCCTACGCGGTTCTTAGCGAACCGGGCCGATTCACCCAATCGTGGTCCCTCGTGATCCGAAATCTTGAAACCGGCGCGGAACGTGAGATTCCCCTGCCTTTAGACAACTACAAGGGGCTGACTGCGCGATGGTCCCCGGACGGACGCTCGCTGTTGGCGGCCGGCGGAATCGAGAAGGACCGCGACGGTCTTTATCGAATCGACCCGGCCACGGGGAAGACCGAGCGTATTCTGCGGGTCGGCGAGGGACGTATATGGGACGGAGTTTGGTCCGCCGACGGCAAATCGGTTTTCTACGTTCACGACGATGATGAATTGAAGACGCGGCGCCTTGTTATGCGGCGACTGGCAACCGGCGAGGAAACTGAAATGTACACCGAACCGCCCTTGGACAATTATTTCCGGGACATGGCTCTGTCGCCGGATGGAAGTGATTTAGCGCTGTGCAGAGCAAAGACGCTAAGCGTTTTGTCGTTGAAAGACCGTACTGTGCGCGATGTCGCCACCCTACCCCGGGAAGATGCACTCAACCAAATCTCCGGCGTAGCGTGGACGCCGGACGGAAAGCACTTGATCTTTTCTCAAGGCAAGTACCCGAAGAGCGAGCTATGGCGCATACCTTTGAAGGGCGGGCCGGCGACAAGGACCGGAGTGGCGATTGACAGCGCCGGCGTGTTGGGTCTGAGCGTGCACCCCGACGGACGGCAGTTGTTGTTTCACGCCACGACAGGCAACCGAACCACGTCCGAGATCTGGGCGATGAAAAACTTCCTACCCCAGGTGAGCGCGACCCGCTAGAAAGCCCGACGTGGCGCGCGCCTCCAGGCGAGCCGCGGCGGCTTCGTGCCGCCGTGTCTTCACAGTAGCCGGAACCCGCGTCCATTCTTCGGTACCGGCATCGCCTCATGCCCGCAAGGTTACCGAGAACCCACCTACTCCTCCGGGTCAACCGCGATGATGAAGTTCACCTCGACAAGCCCCTCGCGGAGCTTCTTGGCCGCCTGATATCCCGGCGAATTCCAGAAACTCAGCAACGCATTCATCGAGTCGAACTTCTCCACGACCAAGCGACCCTGGTAGGGCCATTCGCCTTCCAAGACACGGACCGAAGAACCGCTGTCGCCGGCCGCAAGGACTTCCATTCCCGCCTTCTCCGCCAGCGGAACCGCGGCCTCACGATAAGGCCCCAACTGGTCCGGGTGAACTATCTTGGCGCTCACAATGACGTAAGCTGGTTTGGCGCCCGCAGCGACCGGCGCCGCCACCGCGCCAAAGTCCGTCGGATGGGCCGCCCAAAAGCCCAGCACGAAAGCGGCGACAAGCCCCCCGGCTCGATTCAACAATCTTCGCATAGCATTCCCTCCTCCAAGTGCGCTTGATTGTACCGAGTCTCCACGCCGAAAGCAGCGGTAGTGACCGGCTCTCAGCCGGTCAGCCCCAGACTCCAACACCCTACCAACCACACCAAGCTACCCACCCTGGGCGTGGTATAACAGTCTGCATGCAACGACGCCATTTTCTTACCGCTTCCGCCGCCGGAGGACTCACCGCCGGGGCCGCCTCAGCCGCCGACCACCCCCCGAACCAATTCATCGAGGTACGCCATTTCCAACTCCGCAACAGCCGCGCCCTTCAACCTGCGCGACTGAGCGAGTTTCTGGAAAAACATCACGTCCCGATGACCAAACGAAACGACTTTGGGCCGGTCGGCTATTTCAACGTCACGATGGGCGCCGAGACTCCCATGCTCGTCATGGTTCTGGCCCACGACTCGCTTGCGGATATGGAGGCCAAGAGCGCCCGCAAGGCCGCCGACAAGCCATGGATGCGCGCCGCCGACAAAATCGGCTCAGAGGCCGAACCGCCTTTCATCCGCATGGAATCTTCGCTGTTACGGGCCTTTGACGGCATGCCGAAGCTCGAGACGCCCTCCGCGCCGGCTGCCGGCAAGCCGCCTCGCATATTCGACCTGCGTATCTATCAGGCCGAAACTTTTCGTGACGTTCGAGAGAAGATCAATATGTTCAACAAGGGTGAAATCGCCCTGTTCCGCAAGGTCGGCGTGACCCCGGTCTTCTTTGGGCAAGCAATTGTCGGATCGAAACTCCCCAATCTCACCTACATGGTCTGGTACGACGACTTGACGGCGCGCCAGGCGGCATGGGGCAAATTCGGCGCCAGCGACGAATGGAAGGAAATGAGCAGCAAGCCCGAGTGGGCCAACGAGGAAGTTGTTTCAAACATTACAAATATTCAGATGCAACCGCTGCCGTTTTCCGGGATTCGGTAGCCTGGTGTCGTACGATGCGAACGAGCGGAAATCACGGTAACCCGCGGGTCCGTATCCGCGCCATGAAGGTGAGGGGAGACGCCGTGAGCTTTAGCACTGCGGCACTATTGAGGTGAACTCAATGAGGAAACCAGTTATTCGAGTGGCGGTAGCCGCTTCGATGAGCGTGGCCATGCTGTGGGCGGCTGACTTCTGGGAGGCTAAGTCGTACACGGAATGGAGCACCAAGGAAGTCGACAGAGTTCTCAATAGATCGCCTTGGTCCCAAAACGTCACCATCCGCATGGTCGGATCATTCGGTGGCGGCGCCGGCGCCGACGGCAGGTTTGGCCGCCCAGGTGGCGGCCGTCAAGGTGGCAGTGGCGGCGGCGGTGGCGGTGCCTATGGCGGTAGCAGTGGCGGTGGTCCGAGCTTCGGCGGAGCGGGTGGTAGCGGCGGCGGTGGTTACGGTGGCGGCGGTGGTGGCCGCGGCGGCCGCGGTGGCTTTGGTGGCCCCGGCGGCGGCATGGCCATGCCGCAGATGACCGCGGTGGTTCGTTGGTTCTCCGCGCTGCCCGTCAAGCAAGCGTCGGTCAAGCTGCGCTACGGCAACGAGGCGGCAACCGCGGCCGACGGGCTGGATTACATCAACCGCGAGGAGCCCAACTACCTTGTCTCCGTGGCCGGCCTGCCCGGGCGCATGGCGGGCTTCATGCAGCGCATGCCCGACCAAGTCAAGCAAAACACAAGCCTACGCCGGAAAGGCAAGGAGCCTATCGCTCCGGCCGATCTCCAAATCACCGCGCAGATGGAGAAGACCGATCTCTACTTCGTCTTCCCCAGGACCGACCCGATCACCTTGGACGACAAGGACGTCGAATTCTTGATGAAGACCGATCGCATGGAGATTAAGCGCAAGTTCAAGCTCAAGAAGATGGTCTTCAACGGCCAACTAGAGCTCTAGCCTGCATTTCTCACCACCTGGCGAGGCGAAGTGCGTGAGAGGGCTGTCAGTACGAGGCACGGGCCGCCCGGCGCGCGGAGGCGTACTCGAACAGTACGGTGAGCACGGCAGGCAACCGTAACGAAGTAATGACAGGCCTATTGCGTGCTTCGACCGCCAGGTGGTGAGAAATGCAGGCGAGACAGGGGTATCCTCGGCCCGCGTCGGATGGTGCATACCGTCTCCCCAGAAAAGCTGGAACGCGGGCCTGTCCTTCGGAGCCCGGTCACCGGGAACTATTCCCGGGGCAGTTTCAGGTCGTCTTCCCTGGGCGCATTCCGCGAGCTAAGAATCACGCCCACCAGAAGGATCGTTATCGCCCCCGGAATCACCGCCATGAATGGGTGAAACGAATTCTTCAGGGAGGCCCATTAGTCTGGGAAATAGCCTGAGAAGGCGATCCACAACACGACCAGGTTCCCGATGGTGACCGCCGTGGCCGCGGAGAAGTTGTCCGCCTTTCGCCAAAGCACCGCCGGCACGCCAAGTAAGGACCTCTGTGCGAAAGACTCGAAAAAGCTTAGGCGTGGACAAATACGCCCAGTACGTTACCCATCCTCGATACGGCCGGCGGCCGCGGATCACCGGGCTCAATCCCAAGACCGACTTCGACGCCGATGTCTTTCTTCATTGGCACTCGCCCGAAGAATGTCGTATCGCCAATACAGCGATCTCGGCAAGGCTATCTCGGCAAGCTCCTGCAACCGTTCCGGTTACGCACTATTTCGACGTAAAACGAAAATGCCGTGATTGCGACAAGTGGTTTATCTTCTTTGCCGAGGAACAGCAATATTGGTACGAGGAGCTTGGATTCGCCCTCGAATCCGATTGCGTTAGGTGTGTTCCGTGTCGAAAAAGGCAACAGGGCGTTGCCCAACAGCGGGAACGCTATGAAGAGCTGTTTCACATCCCACAACGAACCGTTGATCAGAACCTGGAAATGGCCGATTGCTGCCTCGCGCTGGTCGAGGAGGCGGTATTCCATCGGCGGCAACTTCAACGGGTACGCATGCTCCTGAAAAGCGCCAAACGTGAACTCAACGAAAACACCGAGCCTCGGTTCAATGATCTGTCGGCGCGGCTATTGTTGCTCGAGGATCAGAGCTCCGAGGACCGGAGTTGAGGACAGGGCCAGAGTTTAGCGGAGTTTTTGCGGCGCACGATGTGGCGTATGGACCTGCCGCTCAACAGTTAGACTGGAAGCGAGAGGTCGACCATGAAGATGCGGGCGCTTCTACCTACTTTTCTCGCCGCGCGAGCGGCAGCCGGTGCGGGAGCTGCGTTCCCCGACCCGGCAATCGACCAGGAACTCAAATCGGAGCCGGTGATGGAGAAAGCCGTCCTCGCGGGCGGATGTTTCTGGTGCACGGAAGGTGTCTTCGAGTTCGTTGAAGGGGTAACTCAAGTGCTTTCGGGATACGCCGGGGGAACGGCCGAAACCGCGGACTACCGTCTGGTGGCCGGCGGCCGGACAGCCCATGCGGAGGCCATCGAGGTCACCTACAACGCTTCGAAGATCAGCTACGGGCAGCTTCTTAAAGTGTTCTTCAGCGTGGCGCACGATCCCACGCAGTTGAACCGGCAAGGTCCCGACCATGGGCCTCAATACCGCTCCGCCATCTTCCCGGCGAATGACGAGCAAGAACGCATCGCTGAGGCCTACATCAGGCAGCTCGGCGAAACACAGGCATTCGACCGCAAGATCGTCACCACCATCGAGCCATTCGAACGGTTTTATCTAGCCGAGGAGTATCACCAGGATTTTGTGGAGCGCAATCCCAACCATGGTTACGTGATCGTCAACGCGCTGCCGAAGATCGAAAAACTCTACAGGGCGTGCCCGCGGCTCGTGCGGAAGAAGTAGACACGTTCAAATCGCTACCCGCCGGTGACTCGGGAAGCGGACTGACGACCACGCCTTGCCGGTTTGCCGGCCGTCAACGCAACACTCAACTAGAGAAGGGGCCACGTCGAAGCCCGGCGCTCGGTCGCACGAGCGCGTATTCCGATCATTAAAGTGATCAGCCCGCAGCAGCCCTATTGCCCTTCGCCTTCGATTTCTTCGAGGGCGGCCGGAAAAGGTGATCAGGCTCCCAAACCTCGGGACTCCACAGACGTCCGGCCTGAAACTCAAGCTTGATTCGATAATCGTTCTCGCGAGCACGACACACAACGACTTCAGCCGACACCCGGAAGCCTTGGGCCGTGAAATCTACGTGGCTGCCCATGGGATACGCCGTTTCAACAGCGACCCAAGCCTGAGTGGCGCCGATCTCTTCCAGCAGCCCGGTTTCCGAGAGAGATCGATCTCCCAGAAAGCTTAGCTCGACCAGATGAGAGCAGAGCCACCGGGCCTCGGGATTCGAGTCTCGCTGCGACGAGGGAGTCGGCACCACCCACGAGTATAGAGCCGTCTTTTAAGAATTGGCAGTGCTTTACAGCTCGCGGCGGCCGTCGATGGCCTCCATCATGGTGGCCTCGTCGACGTAGTCGAGTTCGGTACCGACGGGGATGCCCATGCCGATGCGCGAAACTCGCACGCCGAGAGGTTTCAGCAGACGCGCCAGGTAAGTCGCGGTTGCTTGTCCCTCCGTTGTGGGGCTGGTCGCGAGAATGATTTCCTGCACTTCGCCGCCGGAGAGACGTTCCAGCAGGTTCTTGAGCATGAGGTCTTCAGGACCGACGTCGCGGAGCGGTGAGAGGGCGCCGTGCAACACGTGGTAGCAGCCGCGGTATTGTCGGGTGCGTTCGACCGTGATGATATTAGTCGGCTGCTCGACGACACAGATGATTTTTCCGTCACGGCCGCCGTCGGCGCAAAAGTGACACAGAGGGCCTTCGGAGAGATTGTTGCATTGGCCGCAGAGCTGAATCTGCTCACGCATTTCAACCACGGCGCGGGCCAGCCTATCGGCGTCGTCTCTAGGGACGCCAAGCAAGTGAAAAGCCATGCGTTGCGCCGACTTGGCGCCGATGCCGGGCAGACGTTTCAGCTCGTCAACCAAGCGGGACATCGGCGCGGCGAGATCATCCATAGGAATTCTCTACGACTTCACAGTCTGGAAGGGACATCCGGCCTCCCGTTCTTAAGCCCTAATGCGGACCAGCCGCAAGGAATGAGGATCCCCAAAAGTCAACGGAATGGGGGGCGCTGCAGTGACGAAGAGCGTGGACTTCCGTCCGCACCTCTGCCGGGCCGCCTGAAATTCTCCGCCACGATCGGCAACGATTTGCTCGGACCGGCATTAGTTTCCGACTTCTCCAGCGTTATGAAAGCATGCCCGGCGGCAGGCCCATTCCGCCCAGCATGCCGCCCATTTTCGATTGCGTCTCGTCGTCGACTCGCTTTGCCGCCTCGTTGACCGCCCCGCGGACCATGTCCTGCAACATGTCGCGATCTTCGAGAACTTCCTCATCAATGTCGATCGAAAGGACCTTCTTTTGGCCGTCCATCTTGACGGTGACCATGCCGCCGCCGGTTGACGCCTCGACGCGGATTTGAGCAATCTCCTCCTGCAACTGCTGTTGCATTTGCTGCGCCTGCTGCATCATCTTCTGCATGTTGCCGGGTAGTTTCACGAATACCTCCTCAGGTCTCGAACGTTGCGAACCCGGCCGCCGAAAGTCTCGTGGAATTCGCTTACCTCGGGATCAGCCATCGCGCGGCGTTCGACCTCCGTTTCGGTCGCCGGGTCGACTCTCGTGGTCGTCGGAGGCTCGACTAGGCCGTTCGATTCGCCATTTTCGGGTCGCGCGGACGGGGTAGGCTCGATGTCTTTCGCGGAAAGTCGGCTCCCCAGTGTAACACGAACATTTTGGCCCACAATGCTTTGGACTGCCGCCTCGACCGCCTTCAAATTGATTTGCAGTGCGGCCACATCGTCGGGCGACGGCCGGATCTCCACTCGCCCGTTTTCGCGGCTCATTTCGGCGTGTTCGACCGCGTCGGCCGTAAAGTCGTCGCCACCTTGCCGAAACGCTCGCACGACGGATTGCTGGAGATCACCCCGTGGGTCATCGGGGCCTGGTGCGGCGGGTTCGTTTGGTAAAGAAGGAGGAACTGTCGGTGTGGGTGGTTCATTTCGGGCAGGCGGCCGGCCGGCATCGATTGGCAGGGCGCTTGTGTGGGGGCCGGATGAACCGGGTTTCGCCGAACCGGCCCTCGCCGAAGACCTTTGAGGAGACGAGCCTCCCCATTCCGCCAAAACCGTTTCAATCGGCGTGAGTCTGCCGGCGTGAACCAGCTTCAACAGTCCGATTTCGAGGCGAAAGCGCGGCTGCACGGCTTGTTGCAGGTCACGATACAGATCCAACGAGAGCTGCAAGTAACGAGTTAAGTCCTCTTCGCTAAAAGATTCTAAAGCAGAGGACATACGCTGACGGTCACCGGTTCCGGCCGCAATCAAGCGCGTGTCGGCGCCAGAGACTTTCATGATGAGCAGATTGCGAAAATAGCGGACCAGCTCGCCGCTGAAATTCTGCAGGTGACGCCCCTCGCGATGAAGCTGGTCGACGATTTCGAGCATCTGCTCGGGTCGGCTTTCCTTGAGGGCAAGCATGATGGCGTCGGTCATCTCCGCCGGGATTGCGCCCAACAGATCACGTACTGCCGCGGCTTCGAGCTTGTTGCCGAAACTCGCGATGGCTTGATCGAGGGTCGATAGCGAGTCTCGAATGCTGCCGTCTCCGGCCAGGGCGATCGCAACCAAGGCGTCGTCTTCGGCCTCAACGCCTTCTTCGCCGCAGAGCCACTTGAGATGCTCGACGACATGGTCAACATTGATGGTCCGAAACGGGAAGCTTTGGCAACGGGAAACGATAGTTGCCGGGAACTGCTGAGGTTCCGTCGTGCACAGGATAAAAACCACCCATTCAGGCGGTTCCTCGAGGGTTTTCAGCAGGGCGTTGAAGGCATCAGCCGTAATCTGGTGTGCCTCGTCGATGATGAATACTTTGTAGCGATCACGGACCGGGCGATAGCGCACGTTCTCACGGAGCTCGCGAATATCATCGATTCGGCGGTTCGAGGCGGCATCGATTTCGGTGAGGTCCATCGAATTGCCCGCCGCGATTTCGGTGCAGCTTGAGCAGGCGAGGCAGGGCTCGACGGCCGGACCCTTCTCGCAGTTGAGGGCCTTGGCAAGGATGCGGGCGAGCGTCGTCTTGCCCGTCCCGTGGGGACCCGAGAAAATATAGCCGTGGCCGATGCGCTCTTGCGCGATGGCGTTGGTGAGGGTCTGCTTGACGTGCTCTTGATTGACAACTTGGCTGAAGGTCTGAGGGCGGTATTTTCGAGCGAGAACTTGATACATCAGAGCTCAGCCGTCGGTTGCCGTGCCGCGGGGCACGGAGTCAATTGCTAGATTTTCTCACAGGACAACGTGTGTACGTCGGGCGGATCGAAGGGAACTCCTATTATCCTATCGACCGGGTTGCTTCCGCGCCGCTTTTGGAAGGGCCGCGGGTTCCTTGGAATCCTGAGAGGTCGGGGAGGCGGCGTGTTGGCCCGTCGCTCTCGCTCGGGGCTCTGAAGCTGCTTGTTTAGGGGGCTACCTCTTGGGGCCGGCGGACCCGCCCGTGTTGAACTTTCCGGTTAGAATGGGATTCCGCAACGCATTCGGTTGGGACGGTCGCGTGGGCCCGCTCGACCGTACTTGGCCTTGGGAATCGATGACACCCCAGCAAATCCAAGAGAAGATTGCGACGTTGGGGCCGTGGTTCCACGAATTCGACCTTGGCGAGGGGTTGCGGACGAAGTCGGAACTACCGCTTCAGGTGCGGGAGATCTTTGAAACTCGGCTTGCGATGACAAGCGGCGTTGTCAAGAGCCATTTTGGCGATCGTTTAGGCGAAATCCAGTGCATTGATGTCGGTTGCCACGAAGGATTCTACTCGATGGCGATGGCGTCGCTCGGCGTGCCGCGCATCGTGGGCGTTGACGTTCGCGAAAGAAACTTGGCCAAGGCTCGCTTCGTAGCGGCCGCGAAAGGCTGTTCCGCCATCGAATTCCAAGCGGGCAATTGTGAAGATCTTTCCGTCGACAAGGTCGGCCGTTTCGAGCTGAGTCTGTTTTTAGGCATTCTCTACCACCTTGAAAATCCGATGCGCTGCTTGCGCAATATCGCGGCCCTCACGAAGGAGCTTTGCGTCGTCGAAACCCAGGTCGTCGACGAAGTCGTTGGAACCACTGAATGGGGATCGCGCGAGTGGACTCGACCCTACCACGGCGTTCTGGCATTGATCGACGAGTCGGATGAATTCTTGGCCGACAATTCCGAGACCGGAGCATCGCCGGTGGCAGCTTGCCCCTCCCCCGCCGCCCTCCTTTTCATGTTGAAGCAAGCGGGGTTTGCGCGGGTGGAATTGATCGAGCCTCCCCCGGGCGCGTACGAGCAACATCGACGGGGGAAGCGGGTGGTCTGTGCCGCCTACAAGTGAGCAGCCGCGCGGCGCGCTCTTCGGGCCGCAAGGCCTGCTGCTGCTCGCCATGGTTTGCGGCGTTTACGTCGTCGTTCTCGCCTACATCTTTCCCGGGTACTTCGATCCCTTGTACCCGATTCACTCGGATGTCTATTTTTCGCCCGGCCTCAGCGCCCGCAATCCTTCGCTGACAGCTTACTTCGATTGGCCGCGCCCCGCCGGGTATCTGGCGGCGCATTTGTTCGGCTTGGCGGGGGTGCGGGGCTTCATTTTCATTCTGGTTGTCATCACCCTCGTGAGTACGGCCCTGACGGCCGACCTCGTGCAACGCATTGTCGGACGCCGGCTGCCGCTTACGATGGTGGCCCTCTACGCCGGGTTGGTGTTTGCCCACCCGCAGTTTTATGTGAACTACGTGCATGACACGTTGGCGACGCTGTCGTATTTGTATTTGATCGTCGGCATGACGGCCTGGTACTTGTACGTCGAAAGGCCCGGCCCGGTCCGGATGGTTTTGTGCGTAGCTCCTTTCTTGCTTGCGGCCTTCACCAAGGAAACCTACTTCGTGACGGCGGCGCTGTTTTGGGCCGCTCAGGTTTTCCTGGGCGACGGCCGGGTTCGGCGCACCGCCGCCGTCGTCCTAGGCGTCGTCCTCGCCGCCGAGAGTGCGGGGCTCTATTGGAATTTGCACTCCAGCGAAACCTTCATGCGCCTCGACGACACATCGAGCGTCTACGCGATGGACTTCTCTCCGTCGTCCATGGCGAACGTGCTCTGGTTCTACACCAAGGCTCTCATGCCCTGGGGCGTCTTGATCGCGATGGGCGCGGGCCTATATGCGGCTTTCCGAGAACCCCGCATTTTCGTACCGATCGCCACGCTCTGCCTGGGCGGCTTCTGCGCACTACTGCCGCATGTGCCCCTGCCGCACCACCTCAGCGCGCAATACGCCTCGACCGCGGCGCCGTTGCTCCTTGCGCCGTTTCTGTTGGCCGCTGGACCTTTTACGGGACTGTCCTCGAACCGATGGATCCTGGGCACCCTCGCGGCCGGCTGGCTTGCCATGATGGCTTCCTTGCATCAACCGCATTTTGAAAAGAATCGCTGGGCTGTCGAACAAGAACGCATCAACCGCAATTTGATAGATGTCTTCCCGCGTTGGAAGAGTCTCCCTCCCGGCGAAGGTCGCATCCTCGTAACGGGTTTGCTGACGCCGGTCCATCCCTTCCACAATCAGCATTACGTTCTGAGGGAGTTCGGTGAGGGGCGCGAGTGGACGGTCGTGGTGGCCCGCGATATCCCCAAGAGCCACAAACCGCCGGTTCGGTTGACGTCACCGGCGGACGTCGATTTGTCACGGTTCGATCGCGTCTTTGCGTTTGATCTCGCCGGCAATCTCGTCGGCGAATGGTCGGGCGAAGAGGTGGTCGAGCTCGGGGGTGGGGAAGCAGAGGGGATCTCTGAAACAGACTTGGTACTGTTCCCGGCGTTACGGCCGATTCGCGAGGCACTCCGCGACGATCCGGAAGCCTGGTATAAACGCCAGGAAGCAGGCCTGGTGTACTGGGAGTGGGGCCAAGCCGAGCAAGCCGAATCGATGCTGCTCGGCGCGGTTCGGGGCGGGGGCGCCGCCAACCCATACCCGTATTTCTACCTAGGACAAATCAGTGAACACCGAGGAGACGGCGACTGGGCCCGACGTTACTATCAGTGGGCCGTCGAGCGGGAGGCGTCTTCTCCCAACCCGGCGTTTCGGGAGGCCCTGGATCGCATCGAGTTAGCGGTCGAGCCATAAGCCCGGCATTGGCGCCTAAGAGTTCAGATGCGTTGGCTTGGAGGCCCCGCAGGTCTGTCCTCGTCTCCAGGGCGCCTGCGGCATGCCCGTAAGCCAATGATTTAATGATACATAGACGGCCTTGGCTTCGTTCCGTATTCTTGTTTAACGGCCAGTGCTGAGCACTGGATATCTGGGTCGGCATCGGATCTTCCGTCAGGCCGGGACGGTAAAAGCCGCGGGTCTCTCCGAGACCCGCGCTACGCATCTTCTGTAACTTATTGATTTGGCGAACTATTTGCGGCTTGCTACGCCTGCAAAATTGGGTTCGTATCGCAATTTTTGTTTGCGGGTGCCCGGCGTCTCCATTAATTCGTCCGATCACGGGCGCTCGACCGGCAACCTCCCTGATTCAGGGTAGCGGTTGTGTCAAGCTCGGTAGGCGGTTACCAAGGATTTGTGCGCGGGGATGGCGCTGTCGGGAGCTCGGCCTCGTCAAGCGAGGATTTCAGAAACGACCCGTGCCGGGTACTGTCCGGTCAGGCGCTCATCGAGGCCGTCCACGTCGTAGGTGAGCTTGTTGAAATCGAGCCCAATTTGATGCAGCATCGTTGCGTGGAAGTCGTGCACGCTGACGCGGCCCTCGACGGCTTTGTGGCCGATATCGTCGGTCGCGCCGTGGACATGACCGGCTTTGACACCGCCGCCGGCCATCCACATGCTGAACCCGGCCGGCCCGTGGTCGCGGCCGGCCGTGCCGGCTTCGCCGACTTGCGAGAGCGGCATGCGTCCGAATTCGCCGCCCCAGATCACCAGCGTTGAATCCAGCAGCCCACGTTGCTTCAGGTCTTTGATCAACGCGCCGACGGGTTTATCGGTCTTGGCGCAAGCGTACCCGAGTTCGCGGTCGAGGTTGAGGTGGTTATCCCAAATCTGGTGTTCGATGAAGACCTGGACGAAGCGCACACCGCGCTCGACCAGCCGACGCGCACGCAGAAGTCGTAGGCCGTAGGAGCGCGTTCGCTCGTCGCCGAGGCCATACATCTCCTTGGTCGCTTCACTCTCTTGGGAGGTATCGAGGGCGTCGGTCGCCGAAAGCTGCATTTTGGCCGCCATCTCGTAGCTGGCGATCCGGGCGTCGAGCTGGGGTTGAAACGGCCGCTGCTTGCGGTGGCTTTCGCTGAGTCGGCGCAACATGCGTCGCTCCGCCTCGACCAGCGCGCTGGGGACCTCTTCTTCGCGCTCTAGGTTCAACACCGGCGGTCCCTCGGCCCGGAAACGGGTGCCTTGATAAACCGGCGGGAGCCAGCCGGCCTGCCAGTTCTGAATCCCGTTGATCGGATAGGCGATTGGATCGTCGAGGACGATGTACCCCGGCATGTCTTGGTTCTCGCTGCCAAGCCCGTAGACGACCCACGAACCCAGGGCCGGGCGGCCCGGTAGAGTTCTCCCGGAATGAACCAGGTACAGAGACGGCTCGTGATTGAAATGCTCGCCGTACATCGACCTTACCAGCGTGATGTCGTCAACGACCTCGCCGAGATGCGGCATCAGATCCGAGATTTCCATGCCGCATTTGCCCCGACGCGAAAACTTGTAGGGAGACGGCATCATGCCGCCGATCTCGTCGGTGAACTCGATTTGCGCCACGATGTCTCGCGGCGGCGCGCTGCCGGCATGCTTCTCGAGCAACGGCTTGTGATCGAACAAATCAACCTGGCTCGGGCCGCCGTTCATGAAGAGATGAATGACTGATTTCGCCTTGGGTTCAAAATGCGGCGCTCGAGGCTTGTGATCGTACGATTCCCGCTCGGGTGTCGAGGCCGACAAGGGGTTCGCGTCGAACAGGTCATTGCCGAGCAGCGTTGCCAAGGCGGCGCCGTGCAAGCCGTCTCCGACACGGGAGAAGAAATCTCTTCGGGACGGTTTCGCAACTTTGTTTTGCTTTGGCATAGCGGATCAATCGATGTAGACGAACTCGGGCGAGTTGAGAAGTGCGTGGGCGACGGAGCCCAGCGCCATCCATTGGGCCGCCGCCGGGCGGGGACCATTGTAGCGTGTGTCCTGCAGATGGGTTTCCCAATGGCTTGCCAGCTCGACAAGGTCGTCTCGGGCATGGGCGTTTTCTTGTTCCGTTGCAGGCCGTGAGAGGATTTGCTCGTGGAGTGCATCGATTTGCTTGGAAGCGTCTCCCGGGTGTCTTTCGATCAGGCGACCGGCCAAGAAGCGCGCATGTTGCAGCAGGGCGTCGCCGTTCATCATATGTAAGGCTTGCGGCGCGACCGTTGACTCAGCCCGTTCCGTGCAATTGGGCGACAACTGGGGCGCATCGAAAACTTCCAGCATCGTCACCGGGCTGCGCCTTTTCTTCAAGACGTAAATCGCGCGGCGCCAACCGTCTTTGCCGGAGTCGGGAACGATGTCGCCGGTGTCTCGCTTGGTGACCGATACCGGCCGCCCGAAGCTTGTGAGATCCACGCGTTCGGTGGCGCGCAGGATCGAATCGTGAAGAACCTCGGCGTCCATCCGCCGTAAGGGCATTCGCGAGAGCAGAATGTTCTTGGGGTCGGCGGCTCGGGCCTGTTCGTTGACGATCGAGACCTGGCGGTAGGCGGAGGAAGTCATCATCAGCCGATGGAGCGATTTGATGCTCCATTTGTTGCGCACGAACTCGGTTGCCAGCCAGTCAAGCAGTTCGGGATGAGAGGGCGGGGAACCGGTGTGCCCGAAGTTTGCCGGGGTAGCGACGATCCCTCGGCCGAAGTGATTTAGCCAAACGCGATTGACCATCACGCGGGCCGTCAGTGGGTGATCCGGCTGCGTCAGCCAACGCGCGAAGGCCAGGCGATTGCCGCTGGTCTTGCCGGGTCGCGGCGAGCGGACCTCAAACGGTTCCAGGCTCGTCGGAAACGCGGTCGGGACCCCCGGGTAGACGCGGTCGCCGATGGCTTTGGCGTCGCCGCGGCGCAGCAAATAGACCGGCGAGGGGTCGCCGCCCATGTCGTAGAGGCCGCGGACTTTCGGCTCGGGCCACATCTTCACCTTGAGCGCCATGAGCTCGGTGTTGATCTTGCCGGCCTCTTCCTTGATTTCCGGGAAGGCTTCAGCGATTTGGTGCCATTCGCCGTCGGCATTGGGAATCTGGAGGAGGCTCTTGAACTTCTTGGCCAGGTATTTCTGGACCGGTGTGCGCTCTTTCTTGGGAGTCTGAGCAACCTTGCGCAAGTCGTCGCGGATGTCGTCGGGAAGCGCTTCGAGGCGTGCCTCGAGTTCCGTTTCCCAGCGAGGATTGACGATCGCTTCAAAGGCCGCTCGCAGTCGCTTGATCTGCTCCTCGATGGGCTTGTTGAAGGTGGTCGCGTGTTGGCGTTCCTCTACGAGGCCGATCTCGATAAAGCGCTCGGTGGGGGGCTCCCAGTCATAGGGATCGAGAGCCGTCTGGAAGACCGCGCCGAGGCGATAGTAGTCGCGCTGCGGAATCGGGTCGTACTTGTGATCGTGGCAGCGCGCGCAGCCGACGGTAAGACCCATCACCGACGACGTCAGCACGTGAATCTCGTCGGAGATGACGGTCATCCGCTCATCGATCGAACCTGTCGCCGAGCCGTAGGTGCCGTCGGGGGTGAGCCGCAGGAAGCCGGTGGCGGCCAGGGTGTCGACGATTTCTTGCGTGACTTCCTTGACGTTTTCGTAGTCGATCAACTCGTCGCCCGCGAGTTGTTCGAGTAAGAACCGGTCGTAGGGCTTGTCCGAGTTGAGAGCGCGGATGACGTAGTCGCGATAGCGCCAGGCGTGAAGCCGAGCGCGGTCCTCTTCAATAACGCCTTCCGAGTCGGCGTACCCGGCGAGGTCGAGCCAGATCTGCGCCCAACGTTCGCCGTAATGGCTGGAGTCGAGCAGGCGATCGACCAGGCGTTCATAATCCCCAGGGTGATTGTCGCTCATGAAGGCGTCTATTTCGTCAGGCGTTGGAGGCATGCCGGTCAGGTCTAGAAAAGCCCTACGCATCAGCACGCGACGATCGGCTTCGGGTGAAAAGCTCAGACCTTTGCTCTCCAACTTTTCGAGCAAAAAAGCGTCGATCGGGTTGTTTACCTTGGCTTGGTCTTTGACCTTCGGCGGTGTTGGGCGGACCGGCGGGCGAAGCGACCAGAAATCGCTGCCTTCCGGTTGTGTGTGCTCCTCGGCGCTTGCGACGGCCTCCTTCGGTTCGGGCAAAGCGCCACCGGCGATCCATTTCCGCAGCACCGCGACTTCCGTGTCGTTCGGCGGACGGACCTGGTTTTCGAACAGCATGTCGGGCGGGGGCATTTCCTCACGGATGACACGCTGAAACAGAAGGCTCTTTTCCAGGTCGCCGGGAACGAGCGCCGGTCCCGACTTGCCGCCCTTGAGGCGGGCGGCCAAGGTGCGTAGGTCGAGATCGCCCTCCGTACGCCGTTTTCCGTGGCACTTAACGCAGCGGAGTTGGAAAATGGGCAGGACGTCTTTCTCGGTAACGGGCGTTTCGACAACGGCGGTTTCCTGGGAAAGACCATGATCAATCCATCCGCGAATCTTGTCTACTTCGTCGTTCGTCAGCCGGGGTTCGACGGGAGGCATCAATCCGGCAACGATTTTTTCCAGCAACAGGCTGTGCTCGGCGGAGCCGGGAGTGACCGCCGAGCCGGACTTTCCGCCCATGAGCAGGCCCTCGACGGAACGAAGGTCCAGCTCGCCTTGGAAGGGCTCCTGCCCGTGGCAAGCAAGGCAACGCTGTTCGAAAATCGGGAGAACGTCGAACTCAAACGACGGGGCGGGCGCCGCCGCGGCAGGGGCGAGAAAAGCCGGCAATAGAAGGCCGAGGAGCGCGTAGAAAGACTGCGAAGACACTTATTCCACTCTCCGTTGCGGTTAATACTCAAAGTATACTCCGGTAGGGGCGATCGAGAAAGGCGATAGAACGGCACTCATCCTTGGCAAGCACACCGCAAACGCTCCTATTCGATTTCGATTACACATTGGCGGATTCGTCGACTGCCGTTGTGAAGTGCGCGAATCGCGCACTCAAGGGCTTGGGTTTCGAGCCGGCGTCACCCGACGCGATTCGACGGACGATCGGTCTGTCGCTACCCGATACCCTCGCAGCTCTGGCCGGCGAGGAACATCGTCCGAAGGCTTCGGAGTTCCGGCGCTTGTGGCGTGAGCTTTCCGACCGAATCATGGTCAAGGAGACCCGCCTGTTACCGGGCGTGGTCGAGGCCCTCCTACCGTTGCGCGAGAACGGGCTGAAGATGGGGATCGTTTCGACCAAATATCGATCCCGAATCGAAGCAGTGCTTGATCGGGAAGGGTCGGGCCATCTGTTTGATACGATCGTCGGCGGCGAGGATGTCAAAGAACATAAACCTCATCCGGAGGGCCTGATGCAAGCGTTGGCGCAACTGGGGTCATCCGCCGCGACCGCCTGGTACATCGGCGACAGCACCGTCGACGCTCTGGCGGCCGAAGGGGCGGGAGTCGAGTTCATTGCCGTCTTGACCGGCGTCACTACCGAGGCCGAACTTGCCTCTTACGAACCCAAGGCTGTGGTGCGGAGTCTAAGCGAATTGCAGGGTCTACTGAACGCCTCAGGACCGTGAACGGATTTGAATTGCAGATGCATCGTACTGCCGTGAAATGGTTCGGCGGCGCGTCGGGTTGAGGGGCCGTCTTGTCGGTTTCGGAGCCAGACAATCGAACAATCGTTCCTCCGGCCCGTCCGGAAAAACCGCGGGCTTCTTCGAACTGCACTGTCAACAGGGACGCAGGTCTGGCGAAAGGTGCGCGTAGCCTGCATTTCTCACCACTTGGCGGTCGAAGCACGCAATAGGCCTGTCATTACTTCGTTACGGTTGCCTGCCGTGCTCACCGTACTGTTCAAGTACGCCTCCGCGCGCCAGGCGGCCCGTGCCTCGTACTGACAGTCCTCTCACGCACTTCGCCTCGCCAGGTGGTGAGAAATGCAGGCTGGACCTGCGCTCCGGAGGTGTAACTCTTCCGGGCGCGGGGTCCGTGGTGAATTGAGATCACATGAACGGCTGCTATTGAATCGTACTGGCGCCTTGGACGCCGAAGTCGTCGCGGATGATGTTGCGGTTGACGTGGCGGTCGAGATTGATGACGTAAGTCTGCGGCGCCCCCAACAACACGGGTGAGTGCGTCGCGGCGACGATACGGAACTTCCTTTGGTCGGTCAGCTCCTGAAGCATCTTCAATACGCGGCGCTGATTCGATTGGGACAGTGCCATTTCGGGTTCGTCGAGGAGTAGCACCGTACCGTCCGGCATCGACGGAAAAGTATTGCTGAAGAGCGAAAGCATCACCTGCCCATGGCTGGCTGTTTCGACAAACTCCTTCATCTTCGGGTCATCTTCAAATAGATGAGGCTGGGTGCGCGGGTTGTGCTGCTCGGCGTCGAAGAGCAAGACCTTTTCGATGGCGACAGTGTCGGGTTTGTGCAGTTTGTAGGCGAAGCCTTCGGGCTGTTCTCCGCGCAGGGCGTAAAAGATCGAGTGCAGCAGGGTGGATTTGCCTGAGCCGTTCTCGCCCTCGAGCATGATTAGCGGATGCGACAGGTCGACGACCATGGGCAGATGGAAGTCGAGATTCATGAAAATCGGGTGCGAGAGGATTTTGAGGTGCATCATTGGCGCGTGGGTAAGACCCGAGTTGAAAGCCGAGTGCGAGGTACCTTGTCAGAATATCAGCCGGTGGACGGGTCGATTACGATGCCCCTCATTTTGGGACGCCGCGTTCGTCGTAACCGAGGATTTCATCGGCGCTACGAAGGTCCGAGTCGGGGAGGGCGGCCATCCGATCGCCCATGGCGAGCAGATCTTCTTTGAGGCTGGGTTTCAGGGCGCGCCCTGTTGCACGCACGAGCCGTTCCCGCAAGGCTTTTACAACGGCTTCAGCAATGCTCTCGCCGGTGTGATTGGAGAGTTCTTCCGCGAGGCGTCTGGCGTCCGGGTGCTCGATGTGCAAAGCCACGATTTGAGTATGGCATCGGTCGGGATCGGCTAAGCCGCAACCAACTCCGCATCCTCTTCCCGCGCCGCCTCTTGTCCCGCTTCCACGTCAACGCGCCTCAACAGCAACATGCCGCCCACAAAGAAGACGATGAGCGACAGAATGCTCAAGCGGCTGCCGCCCGCGAGTTGACTGACAACGGCAAACAGCAGCGGCCCGAAGATGTTGCCGAACTTGCCGCTGATGCTGTAGAAGCCGAAAAACTGCGACGACTTTCCTTGCGGGATCATCGAGGCGTAGAGCGAGCGGCTCAGGGCTTGGCTGCCGCCTTGGACCAGCGCCACGCCGCACGCCAGCACCCAAAAATGCCAGGCCTCCTGCATGAAGAAGCCGAGGACGGAAATGCCGGTATAGACGGCCAGGGCGACATAGACGCCGCGTTTTGGGCCGATCCGTGCCGCCAGCGCGCCGAATGCGAATGTCGCCGGGATGCCCACGAATTGCACGAGCAGCAACGCGCCGATCAAGTCGTTTTGTCCGATACCGATTTCGGCTCCGTAAATCGTCGCCATTTTGATGATGGTGTTGATGCCGTCGTTATAGCACCAGAAAGCCAACAGGAAGACGAACACCTGGCGATGGCGGCGGATCTCGCGGAAGGTTTCGATCACACGCGCGAGCCCCGCGCGCAAGGCCCCCAGCGACGGCGCTTCACCGACTTCGAGTTGGCGCGGGGGCTCAGCGACTCGCCGCAGCAACGGAATTGTGAAAAACCCCCACCACAGCGCGACGGTGAAGAAAGCCGCGCGGGAAGCCTGGCCTCCGTCGTCGAAGCCAAATGTTGCGGGGGCGCTAATCCAGGCTAGGTGTACCGCCAACAGCAGTCCGCCGCCGACGTAGCCCACCGCGTAGCCGGCCGTTGATACACGGTCGATTTCGTCGCGGCGGGCGATGTGAGGCAGCAGCGATTCGTAGAAGACTTCCGCGCCCGCAAAGCCGATGTTGCCGACGATGAAGATCGCCGACGCTAACATCCAATCGCCTTCGCCGACGAGGGAGAGCAACGCCGCGCCAATCACCCCCACGCCGACGAAGCCGGACAGGAACGCCTTCTTGCGGCCCGCGTAGTCGGCCGCCGCCCCGAGGACCGGAGCGAGGACGGCGATGACCAGCAGCGCGATGGTTTGCGTGTAGCCCCAATAGGCCGTGCGCAGATGCTCTTCGACACCGACGGCCGCGACCTGGTGGTAGTAGATCGGTAGGACCGCCGACATGACGGTCGTGATGAAAGCCGAGTTCGCCCAGTCATACATGGCCCAGGCCCGCAATTCCTTGCGGTCGAGGCCGAGGGCGCGCAGTCGAGACTGAAAACGGGAGGGCGGCAAGACCGGGGCTATCGTAGCAAAGACGGCCTGGGCTGCTGCCCCTACCCCACGGCCGACTGTTTCGGCTTGGGAGCCTCTATAATGACATCGACGAAGCCGGGGGGCGGTTACTCATCTGTTGGTTCAGCAAACCTTCCCGGGATTCGCCGAAGAACACGACGAAGAAACCGAAACCAACATGCTCAATCCATCTTCACTTTTAGGGAAACTGTCACTATATGTTCTTGCGGCAAGCCTCCTGGTTTGGATACCGATCACTACGAGCGCAGAAGAAGATTCGTCGACGGAGATTTTTTCCCGTTACGCACGTCATGGCGCGGACGTGTGGGCAAGGAATCCGATTGCCCTAATTTCAGGCGAGGGGAAAGCCTGTATCAGTTGTCATACCTCGTTGCCCTATGCCCTGGTGGAACCATTGTTGGTGGATGAGTACCCCGCATACCAGGACCTGATCGAGAATGTCGACAATCGCATCTTGGCATGGTCCGCCAACACACCATGGTACTCGGATGAAAAGCTCGAGCAGACGGCCACGCTCTCGAATCTTCCTCCGGATGCACTGAAAGGCTTTCTTAATGCCGCGGATTCACGTGGCGTCGAAGCTGTTTTCAACGCACTCATCCGGGCAACGCATGACGCCTATTTGCGGAAGCCGGCGCAGACGGAGACTCGGCGGGCGTTTGAAAACATGTGGGCGGAACAAGTCCAGGCCGGTCCGGCGGCCGGCCGATGGCGGTGGATTCAAGCGAACTTGGTGCCATGGGAGGTTACTGATTCGGATCTTTGGGGAGCGTCGCTTGCCTGTGTCGCGGCCGGTATTTTCCCGGACCTGGCGCCCCGGGACAATCTCCGACTGCTGCACGCAACATTGAAGAAAGCTTCGTCGGATGCCGAAGTGAGTCTGCACGTTAAGGCTGCCGTTCTCTGGTGTGATTCGGAGACCGGTAGCCGAGTTTTGGAAAATGGCGTTGCCCTGCAACTGGCTACCGAGCTGCTGGCCCTGCAAAATGATAACGGTGGCTGGGCCTTACGTGATCTCGGCCCCTTCATTAACTGGGAAGGAAGCGATTCTGATTGTTGCCGGAAACGCGAAGTGCGGCCCGATGCCTATGCGACCGGTTTCGTGACCCTGGCACTGACACGAAGCCATCACCTGCTGTCCCCTGACCAAAAAGGCAGCATCGCCGACGCGGTCGCCTGGATCGATCGGCAACTGGCCAACCCGTACCCGGATGGGCCTCGGTACAACAAGCACGATAGTAGTGACACGGATTTACCGGAGTTCAGGAATAATCTCTATACCAATGGGGGACATATGTGGGCATTCCTGGCGAAAACATCCCATCTGGCAGGACGGGCACCTTGGGCCGGAAAATAATCCGGGGCCTCTACGCGCGAACAAAGAAAACGATAAGTTCCTTGGAGATCGCTCTGTTCCGAATGACCTCATTGCTGAAGTTTCTCGGATCAAAGCCGGCGTCCCGGGAATACGACATTCAAAGATGAAGCTAGCGGATCTTTCGACTATACGGGATAGGCCAGGGATACCCCTACCTAATCGCCGCCGCCAGCTGCCCGGTTTGGCGCAGCAGATTGAGTTTGGCCTTTCGGACGGCATATTGGGAGTCGTAGTAGGCGCTCCAAGCACGGCTTTCTTCGAGGCGGGCACGCTCGATTTCTTCCATGGCGATCAGGCCTTCGTCAAAGCGTGCCAGTTCAACGCTGAGCTTCTCGCGCGCGAAGTCTAGTTCGTCGCGTGACAGCGCTTGTGAGCTTTTGGCCAGTTCCCAATCTTCGTATAACCGGGTGATTTCCAAGTCGAGTCCTGATTCGACCGCTTTGCGCCGTACGCCAAGCCGTCTTGCCTCCACGCGAACTTTACCGGCGCGGGCGCCGGCTTGTCGGCGGCCGAAGACGGGAACCTGGACCGACATTCCGAATTGCCCGTTGTGACGTTGAAACTTGTTGAAGAAATCTTCGAAGTTGTTGAAGCGCCCCAATAGGGAATACTGGGCGACCAGATCGATTCGCGGGAAGAGCGATCCCTTTTCGGCTCGCAGTGCGTATCCGTTGGCGCGGAGGTCGGCGTCGAGCTTCTTCAACTCTGGGTTATGGTCAAGAGCCAGATTTCGTGCCGCCAAGGGACTCTCCGGCAGCTTGGCGATTTGGACGAAATCGCTCGGCGCGGGTTCGAGCCGACTGTCGCGGCCCAATCCCAGCTCGTGCCTCAGGGTGGCCTCAAAGACTCGTGCCTGGGCCTGCTCCGTTTCGAGCGCTCGGTCGGCCTTTGCGGCATCCAGCCGGGCTCGGCGCTCCGTCAACGGAATCGCGCGACCCTCGGCGACCCGCGCGGCAACGACGCGTTCAACACGTGCGAGGGATTCGGCCTGATCGCGCAGTAGCCGCGAGCGCCGCCACGATCGCTCGAAATCGAGATAGGTCGAGGCGACGCGAAAAGCAACTTCGTCTTGCTGCGAAGCGACGACGTGCTCGGCGGCCACCGCAAGCTCGCGGGCCTGTTTGACGCGGCTCGATTGCTCGCGGTTGTAGAGGAATTGCCGGCCCACCGCCCGTACGATCGAGGGCGAGGCTCCTTCCACGCTTTGAGGGATCCCGCTGGTGGCGGCTAAGCCGGAGCCGACGACCAGTTGCGGCGAAAACGGCGCGCGGGCCTCGCGCACGGCGTATCCGGCTTTTTCGGCGTTCAAGCGGGCCAGGAGGACGTCGGGGTTTTGTTCGAGAGCGATGCCGATCGCCTGGCGCAGGGTGATCGGCTGGGGTGGCTCGGCCGGGGCGGGGAAGGGAGCCAGCGCGGTGACGAGAAGCGCCGCGCCGCGGAGAAGGAAGATGAGTGGACTGAATGCCAAGCGGGGCCGGATATTGTGTCCCTTGGAAAGATCGTGGGGGCCTAAGGAGACGTTGGGCCGGCGGCCCAACGCGGCACGCCTCGGGGCGTGCGCCACGTCGGGTGCGAATATTTGATTTCTACTCATAACGAAGAGCCTCGACTGGGTCTAACTTTGCCGCGCGAGATGCGGGCAACAAACCGAAGACAACACCTACTGCACACGAAACCGCGAGGGCCGCGGCAATAGAAAGTGGGGCGATCCGAATTGTCAATTCGGGCAACAGAACGCGCACCACTAGAGGAACCGCCACTCCCGCCGCCACGCCGACTAATCCCCCCATCATGCTCAGGCACACGGCTTCCATTAAGAATTGCGCCTTGACCTGGCGGCGTTCCGCGCCAACCGACAAGCGAATGCCGATTTCCTTGGTCCGCTCGGCGACCGAGATCAACATGATGTTCATTATGAAAATGCCGCTGATGATCAATGTCAGCGCCGCGACGAGAACTAAAACCGCGGTGAGCGCCCGCGAAATCTCTTGGGCGGCCGTGAGAATGGCTGTGAGGTTTTCCACGCGATAGCTTGAGCCAGGGCGGTGCCGAGAGACGAGGACGCTTTTGACCAATGCCGTCACTTCTTCAACCTCGTCCGCCGAACGAACCGAGACATACAGCGGGTCGATCCGTTCCACCGATTGGAAATACTCGATCACACTGATAGGCATCAAGACCGAGTCGGCGGCGACTTCGGTCTGCCCCAACGTTTCGACTCCTTCCCGGAAAACTCCGATCACGGTAAAGCGCAATGCGTGGATGGGAATCGATTGACCGACGGCGGCTCGCGAAGAGTTGAAGAGTTTCTCGGCCAACGGTTCAGTGAGCAAGCAAACCTTTGCCCGCCTTGCTACATCGTCGGCGTCGAAGAATCTCCCGGCCGGGATTTTCAGGTTGCGTACGGCCTCGTATTCCGCGCTTGAGCCAAGCACGCGAATCTGCCGCTCGCGGCCGTCGATGAAAAGGCGGTCCCAACTCCCCATCACGCCGGCCACGGCTTGAGCGCGCGGGCCTAGCTGCCGGCGTACGGCCTCGACGTCGGCTCGGGTGATGTAGTCGGCTTCCGACTCGGAGACATTCCCGCCTGCTTCGTAATAGGCGTAGACCAAGTTCGACCCGACGCCTTGGATCTGTTTCACTACGAAATCGCGGCCCGTCAGCGCTGTGCTAACCACAAGAATGACGGAGGCATTGGCAACGACCATGCTCAACGCCGTAAGCAGGCTCCGCGTCCTGTGCGCGCGAATCGAAGCGACGGCAAACCTAACCGCGTCCCGAAAGAATCGCGCGCCCGATGCCGTTTCTTTTGGAGAGGATGTCACTTGGAGCAATTAGGGATTGAGCAGTTTGCGTGCTTCCCATCGAGGTGAGGCGTCGGGATCAAGTTCGGCCGCGAGGTAGCGCTTGAGCAGCGAATGGGCTTCCGCCTTTCTTCGGCCGGAGCGCAATAGGGCCTTAGCTCTTGAAAACCACACCTCGGGCGACTCCGGGTGTTGCTCAAACGCGCGCTCGTAGAGTTGATCGCCTTCGGCCGTCGCCCCTCGGCGACTTTGAAATGCCGCCAACGCCAGCAGGCTTTCGAGGTCGTCAGGTGCGACTAGGCGCGCTCGCCGCAATCTCGCTTCGGCCTTGGCGTGGTTGTCGCGTTTCTCGTCAATCGCGGCCCAGGCACGTTCGCCGGCGGCTTCCTCAAGTGCTTTGATCTTGTCGGCGACCCCTCCGGCGCGATCCAGCCCACCGCCGATCATCCCGGGTGCCTGGAGATAAAACTCGAAGAGGTCCTGCAATGCTTTTAGATTGGAAGGGTCAAGTTGGACGGCGCGTTCGAAGGACTGCCGGGTCTTCCTTGCCAATCCCAGCGCGGAAAACAACTTCCATTTGCTCATGGTCTCGGCTCGGCGGCCGTACGCCCGGCCAAGCCAACGGCGATATTCCGAATGGTTCGGATGGGCGGCGGTTACGCTTTCGAAGGCCTTGATGGCTTTCCTATAGTCTTCGTCCTGGTAGAAACGAAGGCCCTGTTGGAAAACGTCGTCCGGAGCGTGGGATGGTGCAAGAGCGGTTAGCGCGACCGCAAGAAGCGAGAGTCCAAGAGTGGCCGACCAAGTTCGCATGCCATCACTCATGGGAGACGGAATATCTCATTCGGGGCTGGCCGGTTACAGCCCGGCGCGGACTCTTTGCCCGGGCTGCAATTCCACGCCGCCCGGCAGCAGGACCTCGGCCCCGTCCGAGACGCCGGATCGCACCTCAACTCGCGATGCGGTTCGCAGTCCCAACTCGACGGGTTGTTTACGCGCGGTCCGGGAGTCGTCGAGCAGCCACAGATAGACAGCCCCGCCCTCTTGAGCCAGGGCCTCACGAGGCACCGTGAGGGAGTTCTTGACCCGGCCGGTCTCAATCCGAGCGCTTACGGTGAGATCGGGAATCAGACGACCCGCGGAGTTTTCCACCGTACAGAGCACTTCGCCCACTCGGCGCGTATCGAGTGAGACGATCCGGGTCGGCAGCCTGTCCACGCGGCCTTCCCAACGACGGCTGGGGTAAGCGTCCGCTTCGAGTACGACGGTTGCGCCTTGCTTTACGCGGCCCAGTTCAGGTTCGTCGACGAACACAACCACCCGGACGCGGTCGAGTTTACCCACTCGCGCGATCACGGCGCCGCGCTCGACGTAGTCTCCAGGTCGAACAGTAAGCGCGTAGAGGACGCCGGGCGCCGGCGACCGCACCTGGGATGCCTGTAACCGGCGCTCGGCCGCACGGGTCGCGGCCGCGGCTTCGGAAACACGGGCGGCGGCCAGCTTCCGCTCCTGAGGATCCGCCCGCAGATCCCACTGCCTTTCGACAGCTTCCCTGTCGGCCTGGTGCTCCGATAGCTCGGCTTGCGCCAGCTCAAGCTCGATACGGGGTGCAGCCTGTTTGCCAACCAAACGTTCCAGCGAAGCGACCCTTTCCAGTGCGCGGGTTTCGGCGCGACGCGCGGTTTCGAGGCGGGTTTTGATGTCCTCGGTCTCCGAGGCGGCGCCGCCCATCTCGGCTTTGGCCAATTCGGCTTCGGCAGCGGCCAGACGCGCTTTCGCCTGCTCCAGCTCGGATCGGGCATCTTTATCTTCGATTGTGGCAACGACAGCGCCCTGGGAAACGCGAGATCCCTTTGCGATCGGGGTCGATGTCACCCTCCCGCCGACTGGTGTGGTAATCCCAGAATCGTCAATCGGCTCGATGCGTCCGTTAGTTGTCAAATACTGAGCGAGGTCTTCGCGCTGAACAACGACGGAGCGGATTGCGAGGTCTTCGGTACAGCCGAGGGAAATGCCGACGGCTAGGGTGAGCGCGGCGACCTCGGCCTTGAAACGCGGGGCTCGAACTGACGCGTCGGACATTGCTACGACCCGGACGGGGCTCCCCGCGGGGTCGGTTGTAGACCGAAGTCCCACACTCGCAAGTCATTCTTGCCGCGCGTGAACTCAATCACGGCGTATTCTCCCGGGCCGATTGGCGCAACAGGCCATAACTTATAGACCTGCGGAGCAAGCTGCTGCCGGAAAATCTCGACCTCCTCCTGCTCCTCAAGCATTTCGGAGCCTTTGGGAGCTTTCAAGATGTGTTGAACAATCCGACTCTTATCTTTCTTCCCTGTGAGTCGGACGAGCATCAGCCGTTCGATCTTCTCCAGCCGCACGTACAACATCGGCTTGTCGCCGTGTGTCGTGAATTTCGCCGCGGTTCCGTCGACTTCCAGCGTCGACTTGCCTAGAAACATCGGGGCCAGCACTTGCAGGAAGCTCCGCTTCTTATTGACGACTACGATAACTTCGGCTTGCTGGAGCGGCTCGACCGCTTCGCCCCGCAGGTAGTACACGCCGTCATCGAGCGGCACACGATGCAGCTCCGTTCGTGCCTTACGGCGAGCGATCCGTTCTACCCGGTCCTCCTCGGCACGGACTCCGCGGGCTGCCTGTTTGCGATTCTGCTCGCGTTCCGTCTTTTCGAGATCGACGTATTGGAGGGGAATCTCTTCCCAGGAGCTGCGCTCGATGCTGTAGTAGCGGACCCGTTGGTCGACGACCTCATACTTCTTGACGGTGATGTCTCCGCCATCCTTGAGGTAGAGATTGATTTTTTGCGCGACAAGGATTGGTGCGACGATCAGGGCAAGTATGGCCGCGATAAAGCGCATGGCATGGCCCGCAGGGAGTTCCCGCAGGCCCCATTTATCTTAACGCGGGGGATTTTGGCGGGGTTACGGTCGAGTTGCAGAAGCGCGGGGTGGAAGGTCGCTGAAGCGGCCTGGTTTGAGGATTGTGAGGTACCCTCACCGGCAGACAAAGGTCCGGCCCATTGCAGCGGTGAATCGTCGGTGAAACCGGGCTTGTCGTCGGGTTGGGCGTAGCTTGGGCCAGGGCGAGCAGAATGAACGGTACCCGCCCTTTTTGGGCGTCGTGCGTGATTGCAAAAGCCGCAGGGCCCTCTGGCCGTGCGCTACGCAGGAAGAGGCCGAGCGGACTAGGTCTAGAGCCCGTCGGCGACTTGCTCGGGTTGGTGGCTCCCGGTTGCAATCTTCACCTTTACTTTGAAAGGTGGCGGACTGAAAGGAATGATCTTATCTTCTCCTCCGATCACTGTGGAAGAGGTGGTTAGATCGATCTCGTACTCGCCTGCTTCAGCCGAGGATTCGACCTTGCAGGGGAGTTGAAATTCGTCCGCTGAGCCCGGAATCTTCGCGCTTTCACACGAGATACCCAGGGGCAGGTTCTCGGCTTTGATTTCGACTTCGCGGTCAAACCCTAGTTGTCGGTTGAGCCGTACCGCCAGCGTCGTTTCCGAGCCCGGTTCGAGAGCAGTGATTTCCGTGAGGGGCTCGATCTCATAAGGCCGCACAACATCGATCGTAATGGCTTGCGCGTAGACGGTCTCTTCACGGCCGTCGACTTTGATTTTCGCGGGTAAGACGACCTCGAATAGGCCCGGGCCCCAGCCGACCTGTCCTCCCAAGATAAAGACGCCCTTGTTGGGATTGTCTTCATCCACAACCAGCCTTCGCGTGACTCGCACGCCGGATGTAAGGATCAGGTTGGTCCGATCCGGCTTGTCGGTTCTGGCAACGTCTTCCTGTCGAGCCGTGAACTCGAAAGGGATCTCCGCCTTTGTGGCCTGCATGATCTTGATGTAGTGCGGCGCGTTGAACTCTATGCCGGCGGCCCGCTCTGCGGTCACCACGGCGGGTAAGTCCGCGCCCAACCAGGGGGCGACATTCTCGTTCGAAGTGACCTCGCCGACGCGAAAGCTCACATTCGATTTCATGCCCGGGCCGCGGGCCCTGCGGCGAATGGCTTCGCCGTCGACTTCGCCCTCGCCCCAGATCTCGAGGTTGACTGAGCGGGTTTCGGCGCCCGGCTTAGGGGTTACGGTCAATATGCCGGTTGAAATGGTGCGCCGCGCGCCCTGCTGCTCCAGCGCCGGGATGTTCCCGCCGTTCATGGTCCAATCGTCCGGGAGGTTGGGAATCGACAATTCAATGGGGCCGTAGTAATTCAATCGGTTGATCAGGATGGCGACGAAGGCGCTGCCGCGCAGTGGCACGTTGAGCTGCTCGGCTTGAATCGTCATGGTGAAATCGCCCGGGCGCTCCGCGGCCAGTATGCGGTAGCCAAAGGCGTCACCGCCGCGGCCGAGCAGGTCTTCGATTTCAACTTGAATCTCGTTGACGTCGTCGGGAACCTCGAACGACATGTGCTGGTCGGCATTGGGATCCTCGCCGACGTCGAGGTTGGAGAGCTTGAAGCGAAGACCGATCTCGCGAGTCGTGCCGAGTCTCTCTCCCTTGCCATCGAAGAGGTTTAGCACTCCATAGAGCTGCGACGTGCCAAGCTTGGCGGCCTGCAATTCGATGTGCCATTTTTGGCCGGACTCGACGGCGAAGCGGTAGCGGTCCGCCTCGCCCGCCTTGGCGATACGGCCGTTGGTAAGAGTGCCCGGTTTCAATTCTTTGACCTCGGCACCCGTCGGCTCGTCGGCTTCCGGGTCGTCGCTGACGGCGACCCGCATGGGCAGGGCGCCCGGGGCGCCCGGTAGCCGAACATCCACGAACTCGGCGGCGGGGTCTTTGGTCGTCAAATCGACTTGGGTCTTGACGGGCTTGTCGAGGTTGCCGCCGAACATCTCCACTTCCAGCGTTTCGCCGCGACGACCGCCGAGAGGAAAGAGGCTTTCGGCGTAGCTGTAGTTCGCGATTTTTAGTCGGTAATAGTTTTGCGTCTGCTTGCTGAACTTCGAGTCGCGGAGGGCGACGATGTAATCGCCGTCGGCCGGAGCGGTGAATGCCAGGCGAGAATCGACGCCTATTCCGGGGGCGTCTTGATTGCGGCCGATTCGGTTGCCGGAAGTGTCGAAGAGTTCAATCGCGGGGTCGACGGCGGAACCGATGCGACGAGCTTCTGCTTCTATGATGAGATCCTCTCCCTTCGCGGCATGAAAGCGGAAGAAGTCTCGGTCGGCGACGGTCAGCGTCCCGTTGATGGTGACAGGTGCTTCCACCGGCTGCGCCATGCTCAATGAGTCATTCAACGGTTCGCCCGCCAACCGTCCGCGAGCGTTGAGTTCTCGATCCTCGGTTTCCGGGAACGCGCCGACGGTAAAGAGCAGAATGTTCGACATTCCATCGCGCGAACTCGCTCGCAGCGTGTAGGGGCCGACCAGGGCATCGGGGCTGATTTCGAGAATGAAGGAAACTTCCTTGCCGACGCGAGCCGCCTTCTTTGGCGGCGCCAGAGCAGTGAGCGCGCCCGGGATTGCCGAGTCCAGGCGGACTTCGCTGTCGAGCCCCTCTCCGACCAGGGTCAATTTCACTGCGGTGCCGGCTTGTCCGCCGCGCGGTTCGAGCCGCTCAAGCAGCGGCGCGGCGGCTGACAGGAGGCCGGCGTTACAGAGAACGCCGAGGGCGAAAACGGTGGTTGCGAGGTGAACGAAGCGCATCGCGAAATCCCTCCCCGTTACTGCTTGCCATCGTAACAAATGAGGCTTGAGCCGGGCCGACCGCCTGTGCCGAAGGTGTTCGGCCGAAAAGGGGCCCGCCGGTCGGTTTTCGCCGGTCGAACCACTCTGCTTCCAACGCTGGTTAGCGGCGAAAATCGGTGGTTCCTCCGAAAATGGCCCCGGCATCTATTCGGCGCCGACACCCCCAACGTGGCGTGAGGGTCCAGCCTTGCCGCGCCCCGAGTCGTCGGGACGGGTCGTGGATCGCCGCCTTGCGAGGTCTCGCGAATTTCCGGGATACGAACCGATGAATCGGTTCGCGGCAAGCGTGGACGCTCACGCCACGTCGCCGCTTAACGCACGAGCCGGCTTCAACTCGATGTCTTCCGGTTGACACAGTCGGAACCCGCTGGTAGTGTGGCGACACGTAACCACGTTTTATGGGAGCTTCGCCGGCAGTAACGGGCTCACGCTCCTCGAGAGGAGAAACAATGAAACTTCGATCTTTTCCGCCGGCCGTCGCTCTAATCATCGCGACCGCCGGCATCATCGCCCCGGCCTGGGCTGATCACCATGAAGAAGGCCCCCAGCTCTTGCGGGTCGCCAGTCTTCAGATCAAACCCGACATGGTCCAAGAGTGGGAGGACCTGACGAAGAACCATATCAACCCGGCTTTGAAGAAAGCGGGCGTGCCCTGGCGGGTGATCTGGCGAACCGCCACTTTCGGACATACCTTTATTGAATCTCGCAAAATAAAGTGACACCTTTTTGGGGTACGTACGTCTTTGTATGTATGGGAAATACAAAAGGCGTACGGCGGGATTTCGAGGCCCTGGAGAAGCGCCGTTTCAAAGCGATCCGGTTGGTCGAGCAAGGCTGTAGTCAGTCCGAGACAGCGAGGCGATTGAAGGTCGCGCGGCAAAGCGTCAGCGAGTGGCTGCGACGATACCGGCGTGACGGCGAAGCCGGGTTGCGCCAGGCCGGCCGCGCCGGCCGTAAGCCGCTGTTGGACGCCGCGCAGCTCGAACGCCTCGAGGCGTTGCTGCTGGAAGGCCCCGAGGCGCACGGCTTCCCGACGCCGCTGTGGAGCTGTCCGCGGGTCGCTCGTCTGATCGGAGACGAGTTCGGCGTGCGCTATCACGAGGGCCATGTCTGGAAGATCCTGCGGGCGCTCGGTTGGAGCCCGCAACGGCCCGTCGGCAAAGCGCGGGAGCGCAACGAAGAGGCCATCCGCGGCTGGCAGCGCAAGACTTGGCCGGCCATTAAAAAAAAGCCCGCAAAGAAGAACGTACGATCGTCTTCATCGACGAAAGCGGATTGAGTCAGAAGCCGCATCGTTGCCGCACCTGGGCGCCGCGCGGCGAGACACCGGTGTTGGAGTTCAACTTCAACTGGGACAAGCTGTCGGTGTCGGCCGGGCTGACGTTGCGCAACTTTTACTTCCGGCTCTATCCCGGCGCGATCGGCGAGCTGGAGGTCATCGACTTCCTGAAGGCTTTGGCGCGCCACATCGACGGCCCACTGCTGATCGTCTGGGACCGGCTGCCGGCGCACCGCAGCCGCCTGGTGCGGGAGTTCATCCAGCTCTCCGAGGATCACATCGCAACGGAGTACTTGCCGCCCTATGCGCCGGAGTTGAACCCGGTGGAATACATTTGGGCGTACTGGAAGCAGCACGAGTTGCCCAACGTCTGCCCGAAGGACTACTGGGAACTCGACGAGCGCGCCCGCAAAGCGCTGCGGCGAATGCGCCGCAAACCGCGCTTGATTACCGCTTTCTGGAAACAGTCTTCTCTTTGTCTCGATTGACAGTATATTATGCGAGACTCAGTAGGTACACAAGCATTACTCCATTGAAGAATTTCGCCGCATTGGACGGGGACTCCGCGCTTGCGAGGGTTTTGGAACCTCAGGAACTTTCAAGCCTGCTGTCGAGGATCTTCAAATGCGTTGCTTCCCGCCGTGTCTACGCCGTTAGGACCCGACCCGATGTAAGCATCACTCCCGAGGATCCCGACCCGCCCAAGATGGCCCTCGTTATCGTCAGCTCGATTGTACCGGGCAAGCAAGTGGAATATGAGCGTTGGGTGAAGGATGAAATTCTTCCGGCGCTAACAAAGGCCGGCGCCAAGCATGTGATGGGCCATCAAAGGGTCTTTGGTGGAAACTCCGAGGATTGGGTGTTCCTGCTCATGGCCGACAACTACGCGGAGTTTGACAAAGCCTCGCCGATAGTGAGGGCTCTTGGACAAGAAGGAGCCCAAAAGGTTTTCGCCAAGCGAGCCGGCGTCGTGGCGTCCGCTGAAAATTTCCTGATTCGCTATGACGCGGGCCTGAGTTTCGGAGAGCCTTGGTAGCCGGCATGGACGCTTTCGGAAGTTAAGCCGAAGCGCCGACCGGCGGCCGGAATCGCGGCCCGGGGTGACGCCGAGCGAAACCCCCGGCTCACTTCAAATTTCAGTCAAGCCCTCTGGGGGTATTGAATACTCACCGCCGCGGGTTCGAACAGCGGAGTCGATCAGTATTCCATTCCGATGGTGCGAAGCATGCGCTGAAAGCGCGTGTCCGAAAGCAGAGGTTCGAGCCCTTTGTACAGCTTCAGCCATGTGATGTAGGCCAACGTCGAGTCTCGTTCCTCAACCGCTTTATCGAACCATTCGAAAGCTTGGTCGTACTCTCCCAGGGCTCCGCGGATTGACCCGATGTGGGATGGGGCGGCATACCCTTCTTGCCGTCTTTTCTCCAGTTCTTCGACGACTGCGATTGCTTTCTCTTGCCGCCCGCCCAAGGCGTAGACCATGCCAAGAACGGTCTGCAACAGGCCGTCCCCGGACTAATGGTCAGGGCCTTTTCGCAGGCCTCCGCGGCTTCAGCCATCTTCCCTTGCGCCGCGTAAGTGGATGCGATTTGGTAGTAGATCGGGTTAAAGTCCGGGTTCAGTTCCAAAACTGCTCGTTGTCGCTCGTGAGCTGATTGAAACCGCCCTTCCACTTGGTCGGCCTGAACAAGAATTCGGGCGCACTGTAGATCGAGAGGGTTGCGCGCGACGGCCTGCTCGAGAAGCTCTCTGGCCTCTTGAACACGCGAGGGACGACACCATACCAACATCTCACCCAGGTAACGGGCCGCGGCTGTGCCGGCGGGGTCTAGTTCCATAGTTCTTCGGATTTCGCGCTCGAAGCCTTCGCAATCCCACTCGTAATAAAGGAGGTAGATGCCGAGCGCAAGATGCCCCTCTGCGGCTTGGTCGTCCAGGGCGAGCGCTGGCGTTGCAGCCTGCTTCATCTTGGGCATCACGTCGTGGGGTCTGTCCCATGCGAGCGCCGCGCGGATCAGATAATTCTCCGCTTTGTAAGCGTGCGCCGCCGCAAATTCGGGGTCGCGGCGAATGGCTTCCTCATAACACTTGAGACTCTGATCGAGCGAACCGCGGCGATAGAGACTTGCCAGGTGACGGCCCTTCAGGACCAAGTTATAGGCCTCGACGTCGGCTGTGCCGCGGCGAGCGGGACTTGCCGCGCTTTCCCCAAGCAGCTTGACCTTCAAGGCATCGGCAACGGCCCGCGAGATTTCGTCTTGCACGTCGAAGATGTCTTCCATGACGCGGTCGTAAGGTTGGGTCCAGATCTGTTCGCCGTCAGCCGTTTCGATGAGTTCGACGGTGATTCGTAGGCGATTCCCGGCGCGTCGAACGCTGCCCTCGAGGGCATGACTGACGTTCAGCAAGCTGACAAGCTCAGCCAGGCTGGGACGTTTCCCCTTAAAGTGAAACGCCGAGGCGCGGGGAATGACTCGTAGACCTTCGACGTTCCCCAACGTCGAGATGATGTCTTCGGCGACGCCGTCGGAGAAGTATTCGTCCTCTTCGTCGCGGCCGCGGTTTTGGAACGGCAACACTACGATCGAAGGCCGGGGCGCTGATTGTTTGCCTGAGGACGAGGGTTTGCTCACTACGGCTGATTCGCGAGCCGCTCGTAGGGCCGCGAGCAATCCACTGCCGTCACGGTAACGGTCTTCGGCTTTCTTCGCGAGGCATCTACCCACAACGCTCGCGAGACCCCCCGCTGACGCTTTGAGCGGCTCGGGTTCTTCGTTCAAGATCGAGTAGATGATCGCTTGTTCATAGTGACCGTGGAAGGGCGGCTCGCCCGCCAGCATTTTCATAGAGCACGCAGCCAAGCGCCCAGACATCGGTGCGGGCGTCTATCGGCACACCGCTCTCCCTGCTCGGGCGACATGTAGGCGCAGGTTCCGAGAGTGGTTCCCTCGCGGGTCAGCCTGGAATCAGACGAGGCCAGTTGCGCCAGGCCGAAATCGAGAATGACGCCGCGTCGTTGGGACGTGACGAACAGGTTGGCCGGTTTGATGTCGCGGTGGACGACGCCTTTGGAGTGGGCCTCGGCCAGTCCGTCGGCAAATTGCACCGCGAGATCGGCGGCTTGATCGGTTTCCATAGTGCCGCCGCCGATGATGTCGGAAAGCTCTTGCCCCTCCAAATACGCCATCGCGATGTAGATGCGGCCCGCGGCTTCCCCAATCTCGTAGACCGTGCAGATATTGGGGTGGCTGAGGGCCGCCGCCGCTTTTGCCTCGCGAACGAAGCGTTTGCGGTGATCCTCGTTGGATACGAGATGGGGCGCGAGGAATTTCAGGGCGACCGTGCGATCAAGATTTGGTGTCCTCGGCTTTGTAGACCACGCCCATGCCGCCCTCGCCGAGCTTGGCGAGGATTTTGTAGTGGGCAATGGTCGATCCGATCATTGGAGTGATAGTTTAGCGAGTTGTCGGGGCCGGCGGCGGGAAAACGCCGTCGTGATTCAACTGGTTTACGGTCGGTTTTTCAAGGGCTGAGTTCGATGAAGAACGCCTTGTCCTTGATGTGCCGCACGCCCGCCAAGACCTGCGGATCTCTCGCGACCTCAATCTCATCGCCTTTGTCGACGCCAAGGGCTAGATTGAACACTTCCTGCTTGAGGCGACTGCGAATGAACTCGAGGGTGACCGACCATTCGGAAAGCGCGGGGCGAATGCGACGTTCGGAGAGAAACAACTGAAAGCCGTCGAGCATTTGGGGTGAGACGGTGAAGTCTTCATTGATGTCTCGGTGAACGTCGAAATACTTTTGGGCGAAATCGAAGAAGGAATTGGTCGCTTCGATGACCGCTTCGAGATCCGTGTAGCCGCGGGGCAGGACGGTTTCGTCGGGTTCGATGCCGCCTCGCGGGGGCTCGGGGGGCGCATCATCTTCGGAATCCTCCGGACATTTCACGAGCTCGAACAACTTGCAGTCACCAAGGGGGCGTTGGATGACTTTTCGATCCGGAGTCAGATACTGTGCCGTGGTCAGCGCAAGCGCGGTACCCTCGGCGAGTGAAAATACGCTTTGGATGATCCCCTTTCCGAAACTTGACTCCCCCAGGACGACCGCGCGGTCGTTATCCTGCAACGCGGCTGTCACCAGCTCGGCCGCACTGGCGGTTTTCGCGTCGATCAAAATCGCGACGGGGAACTTGTAGGGGTCGGCGCCGTCGGGGACGCGTAAGTCTTCTTGCGGCCCGTCACGGCCCTCGATCCAAAGAATTCTCTGCCCGCTTTCGAGAAAGAAGGAAGCGGCTTGCACGGCGGCTTCAATGACGCCGCCTGGGTTGCCCCGCATGTCAAGAACCAGACCACGCAAGCTTCGCCCGCCCAATAGCTCAATCGCATCGCGCAGCTCGCGTGCGGTGTGCTGCTCGAAATTGCCGACCTTGACGTGCCCAATACCGTCCTCTAATAGAAAGGCGCGCGTGACACTGGGGTCCGCAAGCTCCGCCGGAACAAGCGCCATCGGGAGCAACTTGGGAAACGACGATCGCTTGACCATTAGTTCAGCGCGCGCCCGGCGCGATTGGCCGAGCAGTGCCACAAGTTGCTGGATGCCCAAGTAGGCGAGTTGATATCCATTGACGGCGACAATTTCGTCGCCCGCCAAAAGACCGGAGCGCTCCGAGGGGCTGCCCGGCAGCGTCTGCAAGACGATCACGCGGCCGGGAAGAAGATTAACTACGCTGCCGAAGCCCTTTTCAGTGGATCGCTGCATCTCCTGCAGCGACTCGAATTGATCGGAGTCTAGGAACGCCGAATGGGGATCGAGGGTCCGGACCATCCCCGGCAAGGCCCCATGATAGATGGCGTCGGAAGCGTCAAAAGTATCCGCCAGCTCGCGGTCGACAACGTTAAAGACGTCGACGAACTTGAGGAGGGGCTCTTCGAGATCGGCTGCTTCATCGGCCTGCAAAGGCAAGCTTATGAAGAGAAGGAATACAAGCAGACGCGGCATGCACTCCCGAATAGGCATTCACGATTATGACATTTCCATTGAAGTCGGCGGAAGCCGGCCTCGACTGCCGGTTGTTCGACCTGTATGCAAGCGGGGTCGAGGGCGTCGAAAGGGCCGTTCGCCGCCGGCGGTTGGCACGAACAAGACTCACTTGCAAATACGAGCGCACGACGGATTCGTGGCCGCGAGCGGGGAGGTCCGGCGATCCTCGCCGTACGCGGTTGCGTACAGCGCCTTCCGCTCTAGTGCTCTTGCGCCGGTAGCATAGCTGCTGAACAAAGTAGTTCCTATGGATTACCCGAACGGGTCAAGCGCCCATTTGAGCGTTTTTCTTCGCCGCGCGAGCGATCAGTTTGCGGAGCGTCGCCTCGTCCACATCCTCAAGCTTTTTGACGTAGAGGCAAGACTTGCCGGTCTTATACTTGCCCAGTTTTTTCATCAGGGCTTCGTGTTTCTCGAAGCCGGTCATGATGTAGAGCGTCAATGCCTGCTTGCGGGGAGAAAAGCCGGTCACGGGGAAGTCCCCTTCGCGGCCGGTCGCGTACTTGTAGTGATAGCTGCCAAAACCCACTATGCTGGGGCCCCACATCTTGGGCCGCTCTCCCGTGATCTCTTTCATCATCGCCAGGACGGCACGGCTGTCCTTGCGCCGTTTCTCGTCCTCGATGGAATCGATGAACTTTTTGACGCTTGCTGTGGTTGGTTTGGTCTTCAGCTCGGCCATCGGTCTTCCTATTCGTGAAAAGTCGGGAATTGCACCTTCAAGGAGGGTTTCAGCGCGGCGAAGTGGTGCTCGATTTTGGCAAGGGCTTCATTGGAAAAGGTGTGGTCGCCTGGCGCGCGGCGGTGGTCTTGAAGATTATAACGTTCTCCGCCTGATTACGACTCGGCGTTTCATTAGCAACGCGCGTCGGCGGGAGCGGGGAAGCCGGATTCCGAGGCGCCCGGTTTCAGGTAGAATCAATGACTGTCCGCGGCGGGGTGTTCAACGGATCGCTTCCGGCGCGGGAGTTGTTTCATGCGACGAGTACTCTCCACTTATCTCTTCGCCGAACAACGCCTGACCGTCGCCCTGCTGGATCGTATTCTTCGCAGAGGCATCGAACAGATCGAGATATTCTGCGCTCGCCAGCACCTCGATTACCACAATCGCGCTCAGATGGATGAATTGCGGCATTGGTTCCGTGACACGGATCTACAACTGCATTCTCTGCACGCACCGGTTTTCAGTGACGACATCTGGGGACGCAGCGGACCGCATGCGATTGTTTCGCTGACGGAGACCTCGAAGGCCAAACGGATCGCCGCGACCGATGAGATCAAGCGGGCGCTGGAAATCGCTGATTCGATTCCCTTTCGTTACTTGATTCAGCACATCGGCATGCCCGAGGAAGAGTATGACGACGCCAAGATGGAAGCCGCTTTCAACTCGCTGGATGAGTTGCGTGTCTTCGCCTCGCAATTAGGAGTCGAAATTCTTGTCGAGAATATCCCCAATGCGTTTTCGCGGGCCGAGCGGCTGAATCTCTTCGTCGCGATCACCCATCTGCCCTTGAATTTTTGCTTCGATGCGGGGCACGCTCACCTAACCGGAGATTGGGAAAGCGAGCTGCGGCTAATGGGCGGCCGCATCCGGTCCACGCACATCCATGACAACGACGGAATTGAGGACAATCATCGCTTTCCGCCGCTCGGTGAAAACGGATCAATCCCTTGGGTTCCGATGAAAGAAATGCTGGACTCTCACGGAGACGACTTGCCCTGGGTTTTGGAGTTGCGGGGCGACGACGAGAGAGACGACCCCCTCCAGGACGCCGTTGCGTCGTTCGAGCAACTGGAGAGTCTGTGATGGACGACGCTCCCCGCGTCACGATTGACCGTATCGGAGAGTTCGCCGGCCAAAGCGTGCGGCTGGAAGCCTGGTTGTACAATCTGCGGCGGTCGGGCAAATTGCTGTTTCCTGTGTTTCGTGACGGCACGGGTTTCTTGCAGGCGGTCGTGGTCAAAGCGTCGGTGCCCGAGGAACTTTTTGACCGCTGCCGGCATTTGACGCACGAGTCCAGCGTGCGGCTGCGCGGCCGAGTGCGCGCGGAGGAGCGTGCGCCGGGCGGCTACGAGATCGAGGTCGAAGACCTGGAAGTTGTGCAGCAGGTCGCCGCCGACGATCCTTTTCCTATCACGCCGAAAGAACACGGCGTGGAATTTCTGATGGATCGACGCCACTTGTGGCTGCGCAGCCGGCGCCAGCACGCAGTACTGCGCATTCGGCACGAAGTGATTCGAGCGGCGCGGGATTTCCTCGACGACAACGGCTTCACGCTGGTGGACACTCCGATTCTCACGCCGGCGGCCTGCGAAGGCACGACAACTCTTTTTGAAGTGCCCTACTTCGAAGACGAGACCGCTTATTTGGCGCAGTCGGGCCAGCTATACAGCGAAGCCACCGCCGTGGCCTTCGGGAAGACGTATTGCTTCGGCCCGACTTTTCGCGCGGAGAAATCGAAAACCCGCCGCCACTTGACCGAGTTTTGGATGGTCGAGCCTGAGATGGCCTACGCCGATATCGATGACGTGATGGACACGGCCGAAGACTTGATCGTTTTTCTGGTGGGACGGGTGCTCGAAAACCGCTCTCGGGAGCTACACGCGCTCGAACGGGATGTTTCGAAGCTCGAGAGCATCCGGAAGCCGTTTCCGCGCATCAGCTATGACGACGCCGTCGAAAAACTGAAGGGGAAGGGAAGCGCCATCGAATGGGGCGGCGATTTCGGCGGCACTGACGAAACTTTGATTGCGGAAGATTTTGATCGGCCCGTCATAGTGCATCGCTTTCCGACGGCGATCAAGGCGTTCTATATGCAGCCCGACGCCGAGCGACCCGAGCTGGCGCTGGGTGTGGACGTATTGGCGCCGGAGGGATACGGTGAGATCGTTGGCGGCGGGCAGCGGATTCACGATTACGATTTGCTCCTCGAAAGGCTCAACGAGCACCAGCTCTCCCGCGAGACCTTCGAATGGTATCTGGATTTGAGAAAGTACGGCTCGGTTCCGCACGGTGGCTTCGGAATGGGCATTGAGCGCTGCGTCGCATGGATATGCGGTTTGGAGCACGTACGAGAAACGATTGCCTTTCCCCGAATGTTGTATCGAATGCGGCCGTGAAGCTTGGTGGGCCGGGAGGCCCGCCCTAATGCGTGTTCACGGCCTTGCCCCTTCCCGTCATGAAAAAGAAACGCATCGTGGTCTTGTTTGGCGGGCGCTCAGGCGAGCACGAGGTCTCGATCCGCTCGGCGGCGTCAGTTATTGGGTCGCTCGATCGCAGCAAGTACGACGTTGTCCCGGTTGCCGTTACGAAGGAGGGTCGCTTCCTCTCACCCACTGATTCGGCTGCGATATTGCCGGCCGAGTCCCACGAAGGCCTGGCCACGGAAAATACAGTGACGCTTTCCTACGAGCCCGGTTCCGGTCAGGGTGTCGACGTTGTGTTCCCGGTCTTGCACGGTACGTTCGGAGAAGACGGAACTGTGCAAGGGCTGTTGGAACTGGCCGACGTCGCCTATGTCGGCGCGGGTGTGCTGGGTTCGGCCGTCGGTATGGACAAGGACGTCATGAAACGTCTGTTCCGCGAGCGAGGTTTGCCGACGGTTGGTCATTTGGCGTTGTTGCGGCCCGGGCGCCACGACCGGATTGCTGAGATCGAAGAGCGGTTCGGTTACCCGGTTTTCGTAAAGCCGGCAAATCTGGGATCTTCCGTCGGCATCTCAAAGGCCGGTGATCGCGAGGAATTGCGGCGGGCCCTCGACCTTGCCGCATCGTACGACCGCAAGATCATCGTCGAGCCCGCCATCGATGGGCGCGAAATCGAATGTGCCGTGTTGGGGAACGACGATCCGGAAGCTTCCGTGCCGGGCGAAGTCGTACCCGCCAAGGAATTCTATGACTATGAGGCGAAGTATATTGCCGATGATGCCGAGCTTCTGATCCCCGCCCCTCTCAGCGATGAGCAGATGGAAGAGGTACAACGTCTGGCAGTGGCGGCGTTCCAAGCGGTCGACGCAAGCGGCCTTGCGCGCGTCGATTTTTTTCTCGAGAACGCCGGCGGGAAACTATTACTCAGCGAGGTAAACACGATGCCCGGTTTTACCTCAATCAGCATGTACCCCAAGTTGTGGGAAGCGACCGGGCTGGGTTACAGCGAAGTGCTTGACCGACTGATCGAGCTGGCGATCGAGCGGCATCACGAACGACAGTCGACGCGATTTGCCCTGGAATGAGGGGGCCGGCGTTTCGCTCAGAATCCCTCAACCACCGCCTGACCCTCCTCGAGGCGGATTTCTTTGAGATTGCTCGGCAGGGCGAATGGCTCCCCCGGTTTGAATTCAGGAACCCGCGGAGTGACGTACTGCTCCAGCAGCCAATCGAGGATCCAGCCGCGCAAGATGGTTTCATCAATGTCGATCGATTCGGCATCGGCGACGCCGATACCGTCCGCGGACGTGAAGCTAACATGAGCCCGAACATGGCGTTCGCCCCGCAATAGGAAGCGGATTAGAAGGCTGGGTTCGGATCCGCCGGCCGCTTGCAATCTTTGCAAATCGACATCGGCATCGACAACGCCGCGATCTTCAAGGATTCGTACACGAACGTTGCTGATTCCGTCCGGGATTCCCGGTGGTGGTTCGTAGGCAAAGAACGAATTGACTTCGTATTCGGTGAACGTGAGGACTTCGTTCGGGTGCAACTGTTCGTCAACGATGCGGTGAAACTTTTCGGCCGCCGCGCGGCCGGCGTGAGGCGAAAGGGTCGCCGCGGCGAGCGCCGCAACCGGCGCGACGAGAAGCCATTTCATTGGCTGGATCGCCATCACCCTAGTCCGGTGGCCGCGGAACTCTTGGGACGCCACCTTCGTTTTACGCAGGCGCGCGCTCGCCGGTTTCGCTGTCATTTGCCGCGGAGTCCTCGGGGACAACCTCGCGGATTCGATCGAACGCCAATCTTGCAGCTTCCTGGCCGGCCGATTTCTTTGAGGCACCGCGTGCTCGTTCGCAGACTAACTCACCGATGCCGACCTGAATGGTGAAAGTCCTGCGATGAGCGGGGCCGCTTTCCTCGACGACCCGATATTGCGGGGCGGGCAGTTTCCGGCCTTGCAGGTATTCCTGTAGGGCCGATTTGAAATTGTCGAGGGGGAGGTTCTCTTCGGCTGCCTCCAAGGCGTCGTTGTTGAGGATGACCCGCCGGACGAAGGCTCTTGCCGCCTCGATTCCCCCGTCGAGGTAGACGGCGGCGATCAGAGCCTCGAGCGAATCTTCGAGTAGTCCCTTCTTATTGCGTCCGCCCGCTGCTTCTTCGCCGGGTCCCAGAACGAGGTGAGCACCCAGGTCCAGCCGGCGTGCAACGGCGACCAGATTCTGAGCGCACACCAAGAAGGCTTTGAGCTTGGTGAGCTGCCCTTCGGGCGATTCGGGGAAGCGATCGACCAAGTGTTCGCTGACGACGAAACCTAGGATCGAATCTCCAAGGAATTCGAGCCGCTCATAGTGACCGTCGGCAGGTCGGGGTTGGGAGGTATAGGAGCGGTGTGTGAGCGCTTGCCGAAGCAATCCCCGGGAAGCGAAGCGATGGCCGATAGCGGCCTCAAGAGCTTCCGAGGGTTTCGGCATGCAGCGTGAAAAACGGCGGCAGCGCCTGTTTCCGGCCGGCGGGCCTCACCAAACCGAGCCGCGCACGTTTTTCCACAGCCCCTTTACAGTCGCGGCTCGGTTTGGTGGTTCGATCTGACTATGCGGGACCGGTGGTTTCTTCTTCCTCTTCCGCGTCTCCTTCGCTGTCTTCCTCTCCTTCGCCATCTTCCGCGTCGGCGGCTTCCGGAGCCCCTTCCGCGGCCGGCGCATGCGCCGCGGGTACGGGAGCCGGAGCCGGTTTCGGTTTGGGTTTCGGCTTGAACATTTCGCGGGCCCGGGCCTTGATGATTTCCGCCTTGAGGGATTTGGCTAAGTCCTTTGTGCCTACCGGGACGCCGCCGGCCGCGATCGATTTCTCCACCGTCTCGAGCGCCTTGTCAGTCTGGCCGCTTTGCTCTAGGGTGTTGGCGTAGTGATACAACGTCAGGGCGCTTGGCGTAGAGGCCACTCGAAGAGATTGCTCGAAAGACTGTTGGGAGGCGGCGAAATCCTGACGCACGAATGCGACCAAACCGAGGGCATCATGCGCCTGGGACATTAGCTCCTGTTTGACCAACAACCAGTGCTCGTCCGTGGCGTTCGGGTCTTTCTTTTCCAGTGTCGGGATAAGGCGCAATGCCCGGCGGGCAAAGTCCTCCGCCCTGGACAGTTTCGCGTCTTTGTCGAGGTCAAATTGCTTAGTACGGGTAGGAATGGCATAGGCCAAGGCGGTCAGGACTTCGGCGTTGTCCGGGTTGGCGGCCAGGGTCCGTTCCCCGTAGAGGAGCATGTTCTCGAAGTCGTTTTTCTTGCTGTAGGCGTTCATCGCAACGAAGTTCGCCCATTCTTTGAACTCCGTGTTCTTGAAAGTCGTCAGCAGCGAATGGACCGCGAAGATCTGGCTGTCCAGGTCGATGGCGTCCTGTATGGCCATTAACGCGTCATATTCTTTCTTCGACTTCGCTTTTTGTCCCCAAAGCGATGCGGCAACGCCAAGGCTCAACAAAACGGCGAGTAGGGTATTCCTCATGACCTGCTCCAAAGTGAATCTTGCTCTCTACACGTTAGCATTCCGAGGCTTTTGAATTCCACGGAAGTTGAGCACCGCATCTTGCGTACGCTCGACGACCCAGGATCAGACGGCGCTACGGCCGTGCGGGACGATCGGGCTCCTGGGGTTCTTCGTCGAATGAATCGTCTTCATCGACCTCTTGGCCGTCCCAATCACCCTCGTCGCCCCAGGCGGCGGCTTCGTGGTCGTAGTCTTCGTCTTCGTCGGCTTCAGCCGGCTCGCGTCTCGGTCCGAAGGGTTCGTCCAGGCCTTGCACCGCGAGCAAACTCGCGCCATCGGGGATGTTGCGAACCGCCAAGGCGGCATGATATTGCTCGATGGCCTGATCGCGTAAGCCCGTGATGTCGGCTATCCGTCCCAGATAGACTCTCGACATCGACTCCACATGCGGGTCGGGAATGGACGCGAGCGCCTGCTCAAAGAATTGCATTGCCAAGTCCGGGTCACCCTCGGAGAGCGCGACCCGCGCAAGTCCATACGCTGCGTCGGGGTTCGGCCCTTCGGATTTGGCGATTGCTTGTTCGAACTTCTTTCTGGCCCGCAAGGGCTTACGGTCCGCGAGAAAGATTTCACCTTCGTGGAGCAGGATGTCGGCTTCGGACACCTGAGGCCGAACAGTCGTCGGCTCAATACTGCGGGAGGGCGCTTCGGCGAATTCGATGTCCTGCAACCGGGCGGCCTCCTGTTTCAAATTGATGGCTTCGATCATTTCGGGATAGTAGAGCCGTAACTCTAGGCCTTGTTTTTCGTAGACTTCCAGCGCTTCGTAGAAATAGGGCGTAAGTATGTAGCCTTCCAGAAGGTCACGTTCGGCCTGTGCCGCCCGCTCCGCTTCGGGGCGGCGACTTAAGCGCGCTTCGACGGCTTTGACAACGCACTTGGACACCAGCAGCTGGAAATCGCTCTTGTAGACCGGGTCTAGAGCCGGAGCGAACATCGCGAATCGTGAAAGGATGTCTTTCTTTCCGATTTCCATCCCGTGGCGGATCGCCAACCGGTCCAATAAGTGAAGGAGGAAGGCGTGGCGGATTTCCTCGACGCGCGGCTTCGACGACGGGTGGACGACGACATAGACCTTGCCTTGGTAGCTGCGGGTGTTGAGCTGATTCGCCGCCGCAAGCAGGTCGAACAGGACCTGGAAGCTCTGGACTTCGCGACTGGTTGGCGACACTCGCACGTAGCCCGCCGCTTCGAACAGCGCCTGGATTAGCGGCTCCTGGTAACGCGTGATTTCGCGGTCGAACTCGGGTTGGTACTTGTTCCACAAGCGCTCGATGGGAGCCTGGTTGTAAAATTCCGCCAAGATCGGCCCCAGCCCGCGAATACGACGCACATCGGGAGGAAGGTCGGTCGGCAAATCCGCCTTGACCTCGAAGTTGGGAGGGCCCTCACTGACCAAGGCGTACGAGACGTATTGCGAGAGGGTTCGGCCTGGATCCTCTCGCTTGTTCTGCTCATAGAAAGTCTTCAGCAGAGACAGGCTCGAGCCGTCAAAATCGCTGAGCTCGTTGCGAATCGCTCGCCTGACCCGACTATCCGACGGCGAGCCGAGGCCCTCGTCGTATCCGGCAAGATTGATGGCGGTCAGAACGGTGAAGAGGCGGATGTCGGTATCAAGCTGGTCGGCCCTGGCGTGGGAGACCGGGATCAAGACCGCGACTGCCGGCACGAGCAGGAGGGTCAAGATTCGCGTTTTCAGCAACAGCATCTCAGCACGATAGGCAGCGGATAGTTGAGAATTCAACAATAGGTTCAGTTTACAAGAGGTCGAAAACGGGAGTCATCGGCGTCAGGTCCGATTGAACACCGACGACTCCGCGAACTAGCGGCGTGCGACAGGCGTAATCCCGTAGCCAAAAGCCCGAATGCCTTAAACTCACGTGCTACGCTTCCTAACTCGATGCCTCGATGCCGCTTGATAGTCAACGCCGACGACTTCGGCCTCACCCAGGGTGTCAATGAAGGCATCATCGAGGCGTTTACGCGGGGCATCTTGCGCTCGGCGAGCCTCATGGCCAACGGCCCGGCTTTCGATCACGCGGCGGTTTTGTCCCGAGAGCACGAGGTGCTCGACGTCGGGTGCCACCTGATGCTGGTCCAAGGAGAGGCCCTGGCTCTTCCCGGCGGCAGGCTCCCCGGTTCCATCCCCCAACTGCTCGCCGTACTGGCAAGTTCCCTCACCGTCGACCTGATCGAGGACGAATTCGCCGCCCAAGTCACCAGGCTGCGGGAAGCCGGAATCGAGCCGACGCATCTTGATACGCACAAACACACCCATTTGGCTCCACCGGTCCTGAAAGCCCTGCTGCGTGTCGCGCAACGCTTCGCCATCCCATGGGTGCGGCGTCCCTTTGATTTACCCTTGACCGCGGCTCGCGGCGCGCCGGCTTGGCGAACCCGAGGGGTTCAATGGTGCCTAAAGCCGTTGCGCCGAAACTTTGTTCGCTCATTGGGACGACACGGCTGCCGCGCAACTGATCATTTCGCGGGTTTTCAGATGACCGGTGCGTTTCAGGCTGAGCAATTGATCGCTCTGATTCGGGCGCTCCCCGAGGGGATGACGGAGTTCATGTGCCACCCGGGCCGCATGACGGACGATCTTTGCCGCCTGCCCACCCGCTTACGCGTGAGCCGCGAGCAGGAGTTACGCGCCTTGACCGACCTGGCGGTCCACGACGCCGCCGAGCAGGCTGGAGTGGTGCTGACAAGTTTCCGGGAGGGTTAGAGCGCGTTCGGACGTACCCTGCGGAGCGGGCCGGAAATGTGAAGTTTCAAGCTAGACCGGCAGGAGTGCCGGCGGTGCTTTGGTGAGCGAATTGGCACCGGGTGAGGAGTCTTGGGAGGGTCATTGCCGGAGTCGATTAAGCGCTCACGGACGGGGACTGTTCTTCTTCAGTTCGTCTCTTGCGGCAACGAGGACCTCAGCGAAATCCTCCGCCTCCTTGTCCGTGACATGAAACGCCTGCTGGTGTTGATGCACCACCAGTCCGACCCAATCCGTGGAGGAGTCGCCATAACCAGCACCACGGCACGCTCTGAAAGCGTGCGCCACCTTCACGGACTTCCCTAGAGCCGGTAAGCCCGCCGCGCCGTTTCGTGGAACAAGGCATCTTTGTCACTCTCGGAGGCGTCGGCGACCATTTTTTTGAACGCATTCCATAAGACGTGATAGGAGCAACTTCGTTTGTCGACGGGGAAGTTGCTTTCGAACATGCAGCGGTTTACTCCGAACTCGTCGATGGCATGCCGATGGTAGCGGCCGGTAGCCGCGAGAATCTCGTCGGAAGTCGCGGGCAGGTCGCGCTTGTGGAAGCCGAAACCGTTGATCGGCATCACCAGACCGCCCAGCTTGGCGAATACGTTCTCACAGCGCGCCAATTCCGTGACGTCCTTGCGCCAGGCCGTGAAGATCTCCTCGCGCTTGCCGGCGTAGGGTCCAATGCCCAAGGGCCCGCCGAAGTGATCGAAGATGATCCTGGTATCGGGGAAGGCGTTCGCGAGGTCGGTCAATTCGGGGATCTGGGGATGAAACATCCAGGCGTCGAAGCTGAGGTTGCGCTTGCCGAGTTCCGCGAAGCCTTCGCGAAACGCCTTGTTGAGAAGCAATCCTTCGGGCGGGTCGGTGTGGGACTTTCTGATCTCGGGGCTTGCATCCCGGGCGTTGGCGTGGCGAATGCCTCGAAATCGGGGGCTTGCCGCCATGTGTGCGTCCAGGACTTCACCGACCGCGGTACCGAGGCGCAGGTCCGCAAAGCTCACAATACCGGCGCATACTCGACCCTCGCCGTAGCCGCCGCTTGCCGACATCGCGGCGACGCCGTTGACGAATTCGGTCTCGCCAACCGGTTTCATCGCGTCCGCTCCGTCGGCACGATACATTGACTTGCACTCGACGAAGATCGTGCTTACGACGTTGTGGCCGCTGCCGATGTCAGCCAGGAGCTCATCAAGGAGGTAGCGATTATCCGGGCGGTCCCATAGATGATGATGGGGATCGCAGATCCTTCTCTCCGGGTCGACGATGTCTTCGGCTACCTGCGCCAACCAGGTTGCTTGATCCACGACGCACTTCCTCTTGGATGGGGAATCGGGTAGCACCGGCCTCGCGGGCCGCCACCGCTCCGGGCTGGTCTTCCAGGGCGGTTCGCTTCGACGTTTCGGCATCGTTACCGAAACTTCGCTTCACGCTCGGATGGAAAGTCCTCGGGAGCCTTCTGCGTGACCTCGCCCGTCGCGGCCCATTCCGCGCCCCTTTGAATCAGCGTAATGAACCCCACGCAGTCGATAGCGGGCCATGGTCCCGAACCCGGACCCGCGCCGCTATCCACATGGCCCATCGGGGTTCCAAATACTCGGCCCTTTCCGTAGCGAACCGTAAACGCCATTGGTTCATGCTCGCCGGTCCCATATTGCTCTACTCCCCAATGAGCTTCATACTTGGGGTCGGAATACGCGGTCGCCAGAATGGTCATGTTCTTCGCCGGGCCCCGCAGATTGCTGTACAATTCATCGCGCCCGTGTAACCAACTGCGAGGAAGCCCACGCATGATCGGGTGATCCGGTTCGCGCGTGACGACGGCGAATTCATGGGCATCCACGCATTCCCCCGCGTGACCCGGACGATTGTCTAAAACCATCTTGCCGTCCCGGTAATGGACGTAGGGTCCCACCTTCTCATCGCGGCCTCCCCAGCCGCCGATCCCGATCATTTCGTTGAACGCCTTCCAATCGGTAAACGCATGGTTAGTAGCGTGGGCATAGACCATCCCTCCGCCTTTTTTCATATATCGTTCGAACGACTCCTGAACATGCTTCGGCCAATCGTCGCCGTAGTAATCGAGGACTATCAGGTCGTACCCGGAAAAACGGGGGGCGAACGCGCTCATATCGCCGCCCTTGGGCGGGCTTGTGATCAGATCCACCTTGAAGAGGCCCGTCTGTTCGAGGATGTCTTTGTAATGAGCGCTGCTGACTTGCCAGCCGTGATTGCACTGCCCGGTTAGGACCATTGCTTTCAGCAATCCTGTACGGTCCTCGCCATGGGCGGGCGCCGGAAGAGCCGCGGAGAAGCAGAAGAGCAGGACATGCCAAAGTGCCCTATGTCTCATGGTGATCATCTCCCTCTAACCGATTCGACGGCGGAAACCGCGGGGCGACGACGCGCTTTGAGTCAGGCATCCCCGGCCCCTTGGTCGGATCGGCTTCAGGCAAATTGTACCCCGAAAGGCGTGCCGCGGGGGATTTGAACTCAGCCAGCGGTGGCGGTATGGGTCGTGCCGGTTCTCGACTACGCGGATGGTCGCCTCGGGGGTGATCCACAGGGTTCCTCCTCTTGGATGGGGAATCGACACCTTGGGCCTCACGACCCGCCACCGCTCCCGGCGCGATCGTATCCGTTCTACGGGAACAGGCGGCGCCCATTGCTGCCGCGCCGGCTAGAAACAAACGGCGCGTCGGCTTCGAAGTCCGCTTCGCCATCGACGAGCCGCGAAATCATTGCGTTTCAGCGGATGGGCGTGTACAATCGCCATGGCCGGAGACCGAAATCGGAAATCCCGGGTATAATCTTTCAGTGTTGGAGGCAGACATGAAAACCACCACTCAGCGCAACTCGGTCGCTGGCTCCCCGTCGGAAGAAAGGTTTCTCCTCGAACTAAGTCCTGTGATCACTCCCTGGAGGGCGCCGGTCCGGAAGGGCTCTTAGATGGGTACCGAACCGCAGCCTCGCAAGGAACCTTCCACGACCGGAGGCGCTCCTGCTCGGCCCACAAAAGCGGGGCCGACACCTGTCGATTATGCCAAGAAATACTGGTGGGCCGGTGCGATAGCGGTACCTATCGTCGTGGCCCTGATCGCCCTGATACCGTCAGTGATGAACCAGGAAGCTTCCGGCGCCACGTACATCGCAAATACCCAATTGGGCGGCGACATGTATTTCGTCACTAATGTCTCCCTGGCCGATCCGGAGCTGGAGGACCAGCTGGAACAGGCTGTACGCCTTGTAAAACAGGGCGACTTTGCTCAAAGCGTTCCGTTGTTTGAAGAGTTGGCGGGAAAGACGCAGTCAGGAGCGCTGTACAACAACCTTGGTGTTGCACAGGCAGCAATAGGGAATCTCCAGGCGGCGCGGCAGGCTTACGAAAAGGCAATGGCCCTCAACCCGAATGACGCAGGGGTGGCTTTGAACCTGGGATTCATTCATAAGGCGCAGGGGAACCTGAAGGAAGCCCAGAAGCATTTTGAAAACGCGGGAGCACACAAGGGGGCCACGGAAAGCGCGCGGGCTATCCGAGAGGAGCTGGGCAACAATACCATCTTGACGGCGACTCCGATCCCTCTCTCGACGGCAGTGGAGGCGAGAATCGCGGGGAGTGAGGATACGGATTTCTACCGGTTCACCGCCCCCGCAGGACAACGAGACTTCCTGAAGGTACGGGTAGAAAACCGCTCGACCACGCTCGCGCCCTGGATTGCCCTCTTCAACGCTGATAAGGCACGGATGCACTACACATTCAACGACACGGCGGGTGCAGACTTGACCTATCGGTTTTCCGCCAACGCAGCCGGTGCGACCTATTACATCCAAGTGTATCGGCGGGGACGTAGTGGCGGCGCGTATGCCCTGACGATCACCCCGGAGGGGGCCTACGATCGTTACGAGCCGAACGACAGCATCCTTGAGGCGACGCAAATCTCTGTGGGAACAGCCATCGAAGCCGGCATCATGGATCAAAATGATACGGATTTCTACCGGGTGACGGTAGCCGCAGTTGGCGAGGCGGTGGTATCGGTGCAGAACCGCTCGACCACACTTGCGCCCTGGATTGCCCTCTTCAACGCTGACAAGGCACGGATGCACTACACATTCAACGACACGGCGGGTGCAGACTTGACCTATCGGTTTTCCGCCGATGCAGGTGCGACCTATTACATCCAAGTGTATCGGCGGGGACGTAGTGGCGGCGCGTATGCCCTGACCGTAGGGCAGTGAATTCACCTGCGTAGATGGACGGATTCGCCGGTCAACGAACTGCGATTCGCCACCAGAATCCGACTGGCGGAGCCACCTCCCAGGGCGTCTCCTCTCGTCCTTGTTTGTCGCTCTCAGCTTCAGCTTCTCCGAACGCGTTGAGGTCTTTGGGCGGGCGTCAGCAGGCGCGGAGTCGGCCGGGGGCTGCTCGCACCCGCTGTACTCGTTCTCCCGGATACCCGCGGCCCGATCGACCGGGCTATAATCAACCCGTATGACGAACCAGCAAGGGGTTGCGGCCCTGCTTTCCGCGTATGTGCTTGTTTTCGCCCACGGACTCCAGGGAGCAACCAAAGTCGTTGTCGATTTCAACACCGACATCCGGCCGATTCTGTCGAAAAATTGCTTCGCGTGTCACGGCCCGGACGAGGCCGCGCGCCAGGCTGGCTTCCGTATTGACGTGCGGGAGCATGCCACAGGCGAGGCGGGAGGCCACGCCGGCATCGTGCCGGGTAACTCCGAAGCAAGCCGCGCCTTCGTTCGGATCACGCACCCGGACAAGCCGATGCCCCCTGCCGGGGAGCGGCTTAAGCCGGAAGAGATCCAATTGATCAAGACGTGGATCGATCAGGGTGCGCCCTACGATCGGCATTGGTCGTTCGTGAGCCCGGAACGGCCCGAGTTGCCCGATACTTCCGACAAAGATTGGGCCCGCAATGAGATCGACCGATTCGTGCTGGCGCGTATCGAGAAGGAAGAGCTCGCGCCCTCGCCCGAGGCGGACAAGTACACCCTAATCCGCCGGCTGGCCCTTGATCTGACGGGTTTGCCGCCAACCCCTGAACAGGTCGAAGCCTTTACCAGGCAACCTCCGCCCCCCGATGTCAGTGACGGTGAGGAGGCTGAAGAAAATTCCCAGTCCGAGGAGCAACCCGCAGCGCCGCCGACCTACGAGGAACTCGTCGTTGAGTTGCTTAACTCGCCACAGTACGGCGAGCGCTGGGCGCGGGTGTGGTTGGATTTGGCGCGCTATGCCGACTCGAAGGGCTACGAGAACGACGGCATTCGTACCGTGTGGCCCTACCGCGACTGGGTCATCCGTGCCCTTAATGCCAATATGCCCTACGATCGGTTCACGGTTTTGCAGTTGGCGGGCGACCTGCTCCCTGTTCCGACCCAAGAGCAACTGATCGCCACCGGTTTCCATCGCAACACGATGACTAATACCGAAGGAGGCACGGATGACGAGGAGTTCCGCGACCTTGCTGTCAAGGACCGTGTTTCCACGACGGGCCAGGTTTGGATGGGCTTGACGTTCGGGTGCGCGCAGTGTCACACCCACAAGTACGACCCAATTCCTCAGAAAGAGTTCTATCAGCTCTACGCCTTCTTCAACCAAAGTGAAGACCACGACCAGAGCGATGATCGCCCGACTCTTGATTTAAGAGACGGCGTTACGACGTTGGTGATGCATGACCTCGAGGGCGATAAGCGCCGCACCACCAACATCCACGAGCGGGGCAGCTTCTTGAGCAAGGGCGCGGAGGTGCAACCGGCTGTTTTGACAGCCTTTCACTCGTTGCCGGACGATGCGCCGCTCGATCGTCTGGGCCTCGCCAAATGGATCGTGGACAAACGCAACCCGCTCACGGCGCGGGTCATGGTGAACAGGCTTTGGGGCAGGCTCTTCGGCACGGGCCTTGTGGAGACCGAAGAAGACTTTGGCGCGCAGGGCAGTCCTCCGACCCACCCGGAATTGCTCGACTGGCTTGCCACGGAGTTTATGCGGCTCGACTGGGATACGAAGGCCATTCTCAAGAAGATGGTGATGTCGGCCACGTACCGGCAATCATCCGAGGTCACGGCGGAACTCGGGGAGCGTGACCCGCGCAATCGATTGTTGGCGCGCGGTGCGAGGGTTCGGCTCGAAGCCGAGATGGTGCGCGACCAGGCCCTCGCGGTCAGCGGACTGCTGAGCAAGAAAATGTACGGACCGCCGGTCATGCCTTGGCAACCCGACGGTATCTGGCAAATGGTCAACGACACCGTCACGCGCTGGGAGACCAGCCCGGGCGAGGACCGCTACCGTCGCGGCCTTTATACGCTGTGGCGACGCAGCGCGCCTTATCCCTCGATGGTGGCTTACGATGCCCCCTCACGCGAGGTTTGCACGGTTCGGCGGATCAGGACCAACACGCCGCTCCAAGCGCTGGCCTCGCTGAACGACCCGGTTTCCATGGAGGCTGCGCAGCAGCTCGCGCTGCGAACGTTGGAAGACGCCGGTCCCACGGCGGAGGAGAGGGCTCGCCACGCGTTCCAGACGACGCTGATTCGTCCGGCGGCGGCGGCGGAGGTCGAACGCCTGGTGGAATTCCACGCTGAGGCGAAAGCGGAGCTCAAAAACGACCGCCAACGTGCACGCGAGTTACTTCGCTACGACCGAACGCTTTACAAGGAAGGGCGCCTGACCACACTGGTCGATGATGTTCGAGGAGCGGGTGCAACTTGGCACTACACGACGGAGCAGCCTCCCGACAACTGGGCAAACCCCGGCTTCGACGATTCCGGTTGGCATAAGGGCTCGGGGACGTTCGGGTACATCGAGGAGAGGAATGCCAGGAACAAGGACATCGAGCTGGTGACTGATTGGGACACGGAAAAGATCTGGATGCGGATCGAATTCGATGTGCCGCCTGACGGCCTCACCGACTACCAATTGGAAGCCCGCTATCTATGCGCCTTCGACGCGTTTGTCAACGGCGTGCATGCCGCCCGGCCGCCCCAACAGTACGCAACCCACACGGAGTTTCCGCTCTACGCCGACGCCGCGGCCGCCATCAAGCCCGGCCGGAATGTGGTGGCGGTGTACGCGAGTAGAAACCGTGAGAAGAACAGAGGACAGCATATTGACGTTGGCCTCAAGGCGCTCAAGCGGCCGGACCTCGGGTCGCCCCACGACGATGACACCGACCGGGCCGCGTGGGTGGTCGTCGCCAACGTACTCCTGAATCTGGACGAAGCGTTAACCAAGCGGTAGTCGGCCGCGGCAATGGATTGCCTAGTGCCGCCAAGAAAGTATCAGACCATGAATCCTTATCTAGAACTCCAGAAGACTCTCACGCGGCGTCATTTCTTCGAGCGCTGCCAGTTCGGTCTCGTTGGATCGGCGCTTTCCGGGCTGGCCGCGCCGGGTGCGCTAAGTGCCAAGGAGGACGCGGTCAGTAATCCGCTAGCCCCCAAGCAGCCCCATTTTGACGGGAAGGCCAAGGCGGTCATCTATATGCACATGGCAGGCTCGCCGACGACGCTCGACCTGTTCGACTATAAGCCCGAGCTGAAGAAGTACGACGGACAGGACTGCCCGCAGGAGTATCTGGAAGGCAAACGGTTCGCCTTCATCAAGGGCGTGCCGAAAATGCTCGGCAGCCCGTTTGAGTTCAAGCAGCACGGCCAAGCCGGCACCTGGATGAGCGAGCTGCTGCCGCACCTGGGTTCGGTGGCCGATGACATTGCCGTGATTCGTTCGATGAAAACGGATCACTTCAACCACGCGCCCGCACAGCTTTTCATGCATACAGGCAACTCGCGATTGGGGTACGGCTCGATAGGCTCGTGGGCGACCTACGGACTCGGCACCGAGAATCAGGACCTGCCGGGCTTCGTTGTCCTGGCCAGCGGCGGCCGGATCCCCAGCGCCGGTAAGAGCGTATGGGGCAGCGGGTTCTTGCCTTCGGTCTATCAAGGCGTGCAATGCCGAACCGAGGGCGAACCGGTACTTTACTTAAGCGACCCCACGGGTGTGAGCCGCTCGATGCGCCGGAAGACGCTCGATGCGTTGCGCGACATGAACGAGCTCCAGCAGAAGAAGTTCGGCGACCCGGAGACCCTTGCCCGCATCTCACAATATGAGCTGGCCTACCGCATGCAGATCGCGGTCCCTGAGGTGATGGACATCTCCAAGGAGTCCGATGCGATGCACACGCTCTACGGCACCGACCCGGGCAAGGTGTCGTTTGCCAACAACTGCCTGCTGGCGCGGCGGCTCATCGAAAGCGGTGTTCGCTACGTTCAACTCTTCCACTGGGGCTGGGACCACCATGGCTCGCTCTTACGCGAGGACATTCGGTATGAACTGCCCAAGCGAGCCAAGGAAGTCGACCGGCCGATGACGGCGTTGATCAAGGACCTCAAGCAGCGCGGCCTGCTGGATCAGACGATGATCGTTTGGGGCGGCGAGTTCGGCCGCACGCCGATGCGCGAAAACCGCGGCGGTAAGTACGGCGACTACATCGGCCGCGACCATCATCCGCATGGCTTCACCATGTGGACGGCCGGCGGCGGCATCAAACCGGGCCTCAATTACGGCGCTACCGACGACATTGGATATTACGCGACCGAGAACCCGGTCCACCCACACGACCTGCAGGCGACCATCCTGCACCAACTCGGTCTCGACGCCCACAAGCTCAGCTACCCCTTCCAGGGTCTTAATCAGCGGTTGATCGGTCCGACGGAGGAGCCAAAGGTGGTAAAGGGGCTGCTGGCCTAGGCGGCCGCCCACGGAGCTGAACGGGCATTGTTTGCTACAGGGGCGTGCCTCACCGGCCCGTCAACCGGTGCGTTGTAAATTGACCGATTCCCGAGCAATTCACTCGAGGGTGAAGCCGATCAAGGCCAAACACATCTCGTCGCTGGTTTGCGGCCCCCAGCGAATCGCCTTGGGAGGGTTGTTCGGGTTATGTGGATTTGACCGCGAGTTGTCGTATATGGAGGTTAGCTCCAAACGGCTGGACGGACCCACGGCGATCGGCTCCTTGAAGTGATACGTGTCCTGCCACTCAAAATCCCAGTCGTCGATGTAGATCAGCGGTTGTAGCTGCCCGCCGGGATGAATGAGATCAAGTCTGATTTCCCGACCCAAAAGATGCATGTGGGGCGTAACGTTGAAAAGATTCGCGCTCACGAACGCGGGGATCGTGACTATCGCCTTAACCTCGTGGCGGCTTGCCCCGGGCGGAATCTCGAACTCGGTGTTCACTAACGGGAGAACCAGAAACTGCTTAGGAGCCGGGTCGCTACTGAAGAAAAGGCCGACTCTGGTTTGATCGGATTGCTGTGTGCCGTCGGGGTGATAGTGAACCTGAACGACGATACGGCTGCCGGCCGATACCATGTAGGCGGCGTCCTCGGGCAAGACCTGCGGGCGGTTGCCGGGAGCCCAGCCCCCCAGCAGCCCGGAAGGCGTGAATCCCGGGTCACCGAAGCACTGATACCCCGGTTGTTCTTGGCCGGGTGATTCCAGCTCCGCCGATAGATTGACAGGGTCGGGAAAGAGCAGAACATGGTGCGCGATACGTCGATTGCCGGGCCTGACTTCGACGGCACCGACGAAGCGGTCTTCGAGCAAGCCGGAAGGAATGCTGAAGCAGCGGTAGTCATCTTCCCCCAACGGATTCGGCGTATAGGGGCGATCCACAGCAATCACAAGGTCAGGTTCACCCAGCGTCCACTCGTCTGAGAAAACAAGCGGCTCGGGCAAATCTCGCGGGTCGCCTTCCGGAGCGCCTGCATCAACCCAACGAGCGATCAAAGCGATTTCGTCGTCGGTCAGCAGGCGCTCTCCCTGGAATTCTCCGAAACCGGGTACCGGCTTCCAAGGAGGCATGTACCTGCTTTGGGTCTCTTCGCGGATGGCCTCGGCGTTGGGCAGCGCATCTTCATAAGTCATCAACGAAAAGGGCGCCACTTCGCCGGGATGGTGGCACTCCTGGCAGTTCTGTTGGAAGATGGGCGCAATCTGGTTGCTGAAAGTGACTTCGGCAACCGGCGCGGAACGAGCGGTGCCGCGCGCTCTGACCGGAACGCGAGGTTGTTGCGCCAAGAGCGTGCCGGCTATCACCGGCAACACAAGCAAGCCGCGAAAAAAGATGGCGTACATATCCGTTGCATCTATTCTAAGCGAGAAACATTGACGTGCGCTCGAACTCACCCCCGGCGCCGGTCATCCATCGTAAACGGGCTTCGCGAACCCTCCGCCCACCGCCCGTGCTTGGGCGGCGCGTTATCCTCGCATATCAAAATCTTTGCTTTCAAAATGCCAGGGTAATCTTGTGCCGTGCTTCTGCGTACCAGGGTCGAAACCCGCAGACCGAGTTCAGGAGCCCGTTGCCCATCTCCGCTGTGGAATGAAAATTCCTTATTCGGGCTCCGTCCCCGAACCGCCCCCGAACCGCCCCCCATTGGAAGCCCCGCGGGTGTCAGCGCGGCCGCGGATGTGCCGCGCGTCCATATCCCGTGACGAGCAGAGCCGCCGCGTGTGTTCCTTCCGCCCCTTCAGGGCTCTCCCCGACGTGGGGTCTACCCAGGGTTTCGCCTTCGCTCCACCCTGGGCTAGGGCTCCTGCCGCCGCTTCGCGGCTTAGGCAATTTGCGATCCGGCCGCGGACCGCCGGGGCGCGGCGACGGTGGTTCGTCGAGGGCGATCAGGCGATGCTCGGGGAGATGTCGCCACGAGTGGCGACACGGCACGCTGAAAGCGTGCGCCACATCGGGTTTCGATTGAGCTTGGCCGCCCCGGCCGGCCGAGGCGCGGGGGATGCACTTTGGGCTCGGTGGGTTGGGGTGGTTGGCCGAGGGATGGGTTTTCACGGCCCGGCGGTTGAGGTTGGTTTTGTTTTTGCTGGTAGTGGTCCTTTCTTATGGAGTCGCCGAGGCTTAGCGGCTTAGCGGCTTGGGATGGAGGCCAGGCCTGCTTCTACTTTGCGCCGGATACGCTCGTCGGGCGGGTCCGGGAACTCCTTATTCTTCAAGGCGTTTACTAAAGCATTGGCTTCGTTCAGCAGCTTTTCGCGCAGGGCGACGTGGCGCGGGTCGCTAGCGCTCTTCGACACGGATGCGGGGCCTTTGCGGCCGGCGATTGGAGTGGGTTGTGCCTGATTGACCGGGCCGTACTCTTCCCGCGGGCCGTAATCTTCGATGACTTCGTCCCAAGCCGGCTCGCCGGAGGAGCGTGGACTTCCGCCCAGGCCTCGGTCTCTGTTGGTTGCTTTGTTTTCCGCGTCGCGGAGTTTTCCGTCTTCTCGTCGGATCTTGATCATGAGCTCGACGGCTCGGTGGAAGCGGCGGTTGAGATGGCCGTCGTAGCGGGCCAGGTTGTTGAGCAGTTTCGTTCGCTCGAGCATGGCTGCGCCGAGCAGTTGGAGCTTGCCTTCGTGTCCTTCCCTGGTGCGCTCCGGGCGGTATGTTTGTTGATGAACGCGGGTCCTTTCGATCCCGGCGGTCATGACGGTGGCTTCGATACGGGAGAGGCGTCGCATTCTCCACGCCGAGTCGGCGATTTGGAGGACCAGTTCTCTTTCGACGCAGTTTGCGGGGTTGTAGGTGTCCTCGTAAAGAGTGAGGTGACGGTCGAAATCGGCGGGGTCTTCGCCGGGGATGACGGAGTCGTGGGCGAGCAGGCCGTGCTTGAGAGCGTTTTTGGAAGACCGCTCCTTGCCCTGGGGTGTACGCGGTCCGGTAGATTTCTTCGCGTTTTCGCGATTTGCATTGATTTGTGCATTAGTTGCCATAACGGATTACCTCGATGTTGGGGCCAGATGCCCGTTAGTAGGATACGGCCGGTAGAGCGACTGTGAGGGGGTGGGGAATCGGTAAGTTGTTGGAGGCAGGGGAGAAATATTTCTTGGGTTGACGTGATGGTTTGGTGTCGCCGGGCGCCATTTGCCTCGGGAGGGGAACCGGCCGCCGGGCGTCCGGTTCCTTGGGCCCCGCCCCAGGCCCCCGAACGACCGCTCCCGCAGTCGTTCGCCCATGGGAGATGCGGGTTGGATGGGGGTGCCCGGCCCTTGCGGACCGGGCTATTACTAATTCGAGCGGCGTGACCGTTATCCTTGGGCCACGTGACCGCTTGCCGGGAGACGTGAGACTAGCCGCGAGGGCCGGACAAATTCGCGGGCCGGCAATAAGCCGCAGGTCTCTTCGAGCCCTGCGCTACGCTTGCTTCCCCCAGCGGATTGGGCGCATAGGGCCGGTCCAGTGTAATCACGAGGTCAGGTTGGCCGAGCGTCCACTCGTCGGGAAAAACCAGCGGCTCCGGCAAATCCCGGGCTGAGCGTGGACTATGGCTGATCATCCGCTCCGGATCCGACCGGCTCCATCAGCCAGATGTTGCCGCTCAGCTCGGCCAGCGGCATCACGATCTTGTCGCGGGCGACGCCGATCTCCCGCATGTTGATCTGCACAGCGCCCAGTGAGTTCTGGAATTGGTGGAAGTGCCGGATGGCTAAGGCCGGGCCGTTGGGACGCTTGGTTTCCGGGTCCAGCGGCTGTGCCCACAGGCAGGTGAACCCGTCACGATCCGAGGTCATGTAGATCAGATTGCCATTGGGCGACCAGCGTGGCTTGTCGTCCAACGCTTGACCATCGGTCACGGGAATCCACTGGTCCGGATCGTTGTGAGTGCCTTCGCGGAAAGGCAGGATCGACACCTGCGTTTTGTCCGCCGTACGGTGCACGTGGAATACGAGCCAGCGGTCGTCGGGCGAGAGGTGCATTTGGTAAAGGTTGTGATCCGGGTGCGCCACCGTGGCTAGGGTCTCGCCGGAAGCGATGTTGACCACACGAACGGCGCGCCGTTCGTTGATACTCCCACTCAGTACCAGCAGGCTGCCATCCGAGGAAAAGTCCGTCGGCATCGGCCACTCCGCCTGGTACGAGATTTTCCGCGAAACTTCTTCAGCCATGTTCCTCAGCTCAACCCAGACGTTGCTGAGCGGGTCGGATGATTCGAGGACCAAATAAGCCACAGTGGAACCATCGTCACTCACGACTGCGTTTACCTCGGCCCAAGGAGTGAGAGTCAATGCTCTTAGGTTTCCGTTCACCAGGTCCTTTGCCCAGAGATCGGGGTTGCCCGAACGGTTCGAAGCAAAGCTGATCAGTCGGCCGTACCGGGAGATCGAAACATTGAAGTCAATCGCCCCACTCGTTGTTAGCCGTTCCGGCTCTCCCGTAATCCGGCCTTGATCGACATTGATAGGGAGACTCCAGACATCAATGTTGCGTGCCACGCTGGCGAAGGCGATGGCGCCGCCGGCAGCCAGCGAGGCGTGTGTTTCCCCGGACCCCCTTGTCAAACGCAGCGGCGAACCCTCCGCTTGCCATGTCTCGGAGGAGATCCTTACCTGCCAGACGCTTGCAGTGTCCGCGGACAAGCCCAATGACAGTGTGGAGAAAACAACCTGGCCGGCTTGATCCCAGGCTTCTGGGGTCGGGAGTTCCAACCCTGTTCTTTCCAACCCGTACTTCGCGGCCACTTCGCGGAAGTTAGTTTTTGTCAGTTCGCCGGCCTCGACGGACGTGACCCACCAATCCCAATCGACCAGGTCTTGTCGAGAACCCGCGAACAAAAGGTGCGTTCCGTCCGGTGACCAAATCGGATACAGCGTCTGTCCAAGGTCTGCCGCTAGTCGCCGCGGCTCTCCCCCCACGGCTGAAACCACGCCGATCTCACCAATGATCGCGCGACTGGATGGACCAACCCAGTAGGCGACGAGGCTGCCGTCGGGCGAAAACCGGGGCCGGCGGCCGTTCTTCACCAGTAGCCGGCTATCACCCCCGAGTGCGGGGACCAGGTAGACACCGCCACCCTCCCGCTCGGAGCGGAACGCGATCGTGCGGCCGTCGGGGGAGAAGTGCGGTTCGGAGTCATCGGCCGGGTGGTTCGTGAGGCGAGTGGGCTCGCCGCTGCCTCCGAGTTGTTGGACCCAAATATCGAGGTTGCCCTCGCCGCCGCGATCGGACGAATAGGCAAGGAAGTTACCATTCCGCGATAAGGCGGGTTGATAGGTGAGCCCGGGGTCGAAGGTGACTTGGCGGACGGAGTAGTTGGGCGCAGGCGGCGCCGGCCGCTCCGACCTGCTCACGTAGCCAAGCCCCGCGACGATGGCGGCCCCAAGAAGAAAGGCCCCAACAATGGCGGGAAAACCAAAGCGCTGAGCCGGTTCGGGGGGCGGGCTCTGTGATGCGGCTTCGGAGGAACGCGGTCCATCGACCGCGCCGACAAACCGGTAGCCTCGCCTGGGCAGTGTCTCGATGAATCGCGGATGCGTCGCCGAGTCGCCCAGCGTGTCGCGCAGCTTGCGAATCGCCGTGTTCAGGCTCTGATCAAAATCAACAAAGGTTTCGTCGGACCAAACCTCTTCCCGCAATTCTTCGCGGGTGACGAGATCCCCGGGCCGTTGGAGCAACACCCGCAACACCTGAAACGGCTGCTGCTCGAGCTTGACCCGAACGCCGCTCTTGCGCAGCTCACCGGTCGTGAAGTCGGCTTCAAAGACGCCGAAACGCACGACGCGACCCTGTGACGGTTGATCGGACACCGTTGGCTCCCCTCCGGCGCACACCCTGCCGAAGGGGCATTATAGCGTCCGGGCGCGCCCGCATCCCCGTCAAAGCCGCGTTTGGCGGGCGTCGCCCCCCGGGCCGGAGCGACACCGCCTGCCTCGACCCGAGTAACCGCGAACAACCCGAGCCGCGTCGCCACGCGGCGCGGTTTTCGTCCACGTACGAAGCCCACGATAAGACCGCGCCGCACGGCGGCGCGGCTCGGGTTGTTCGTGGGATCGACTGACGGTACCGGCTCCCCTTAGGCTCATCAACCGGACGAAGAGGCATTCTGAGCGCCCGCGGACTCCCCTACATCCCTCGGCAATGCACTCTGTCGCTCTTCATCTTTACCTGTAACTCCCTTTTAATCAACGCAGTGAAGCGACAGAAGGCATTCAGTCCTTCTTCAGCGAGGCTTCATTGTCCCTCCATGGTCTAGCGACCTGATCTCGCCAAAACTCGCACTCATCAACCCCGGAGCAGGCCGCTGGGACTTCGCTTCTGCGGTCTTTGAGCGCGGAGCTGGCGAGGTGAGTGCGATGACACGAATCACAGGCCATGCCGGCCACACGAAATCAGAGCTTGACCAACCCACCGGGCCGAGCGGCGTTGCTCGGTCACGGCTCGGCGAGGGAGAAACTGAATGGCGCGGCCCGCGGCAGGGGCCTGCCCCTTGGCGCGGGGTCGTCCACGGACCGGGCCGCCGCGCAGCGATTCTTGGGTTGCTCACAGCGGCGGCCGGACTCAGCGTCCTCGGCGCGGCCAACCCCAACACGGCGGATCGTGATTCGGCCTTCGCGGTAAAAGTCTACAATTACGCCGACGTGAGTCCGAAAACACTGCTCGCGGCCAAGCGCCACGCGGCCAAAGTGTACCGCAAGATCGGCATCTCGACAACGTGGGTCGACTGCCCCTTCCGGCCGGAACAGGCGGGCAAGTACCCGGAATGCGCCGCGCTGAACAACGGTCCGTCGGTGTTGAATCTGCAAATCCTCTCGAAAGAGATGATCGAGAAGCTCGGATTCAACACCAAGACGTTCGGCTTTGCCTTGCCCACCAGGGGCCGGGAATTCGCGGTCCGCGCAAACGTGTTTGCCCACAGGGTGGAGGCACTCGCCTATCTAGGCCGTCCATCCAAGGCGGAGATCCTCGGGTACGTGATGGCCCATGAGTTGGGTCACCTGTTCCTGGGCCCGGGAAGTCACTCGTCGTCGGGATTGATGGGCTTCCCGTGGGGCAAGAGGCGGCTCCGGATGGCCGCCGAGGGTTCACTGAAGTTCACCAGGCGTCAGGGTGAACGGATCCGAGCACAGGTTCGAGATCGGGTTGCGGGAGATTGATTGCCTCGTGAGCGTGGCAAAGGTCCGACTACGCGAAAAAAGGTACAGTCCGATTCTATGAAAGCGGTATTCGTAATACCGCCATGAAACCGGTTCCCGTTAGCTCCTGCCGCCCTTACAGGGCTTGGTCCGAGTCGGGAACTACCCAGGGTTCGCTTCGCTTCACCCTGGGCTATACTCCTGTCGCCGCTTCGCGGCTCAAGAGATTTGCGACGTTGGCGACCATGAACGTAATGCACCGTCCGCTCGAAGGGCTATCGGAAGAGCCGGCCCGCGTTTCGCTTGCTGCGGCTGGAAACACGGGTGGTTCGACGAGGCGAAAATCGGGTGGCGGCCCCCAATTTTGCCCGAACATACTTGCGCCGCGGGCTGCTAGGCGTCTCCTGCTTATACGGTTGTTTCAGCAAGCCCCAAGATGTTGGGGTGGAGGTCATCGCGTCTTGTCCAGGTCACGCGCGCGGCGGATGTGGGCGTAAGGCGTAGGAGCGTGTTGAGTTCCGAGACCAAGGAGGGTTTGGAAGGCTGCCATTGGGGTCTTGCGGCGGTTGTGTCGAAACACGAACTCATCGAGGTAAACCTGAAGCTGAGCGCGGCTCACGCCGTGGTACGTTCCGGTCAGCCATTGCTGCAGGTTGCCAATGGCACGATCCGCCAGCGGCACCACCGACTTGGCGCCTTTCCGCAAGTCAGTCCGGTGAGGTTGCGGACGAGAGACGTGTTTGTAGCCGGCCTCTTCGAGGGCGGTAAAGGTCTTCAGACCGTCTGTGTAGATGGTCGAGCCGGGAACAACGTTCTGGGCAAGAAACCTGTCGATCGTCACCTTCTTGAAGTCTGGAATAACGGACATGCGAACGCGCCCGGAGCGCTTCCCGCGTTTCTCAACAGCGACCATCACAAGGGCCGCACGGCGCCCCTTCAGTTGCCGGCTGCCTCGCAAACCTGCTTGCGGGCCGCCAATCCAGGTGTCATCGACCTCTACTTCTCCGTGCAAGGGCTCGCGAGCTGCGTTCACCATGGCCCGTCGCAGTTTGTGCAACATCATCCAGGCGGTTTCGTAGCGCGACAGGCCGAGCTGACGCTGCAGTAGCAGCGCCGACACACCTCGCTTATCAGTTGTCATCAGGTACGCAGCCCAAAACCAAACCGTCAGCGGGGTCTTCGTATTGTGGAGCACCGTTCCCGACGTCAACGAGACCTGGTGTCGACACGCCGCGCACTGCCACCGTAGTTTCTGCTCGAGAATGTAGGCCTGCCGATGCCCACACTGAGGACAAAGGAACCCGTCGGGCCAACGACAAGCAGCCAGGTACTTCTGGCAAGCCTCCTCGGTCGCAAACTCCACCTGAAACTGACGCAGACTCTTCGGAAACGGCGGCCGGGCCACGCCCTACCCTACATCTTGGGGCTTGCTGAAACAACCGTATAAGCAAGAGGCGTCTACTCGTCGTCAGTTCGAGGCGGCGGGCTTGGCCAGGCCGATCAGCCCGTCGGTTTGCCTCGGTGGGTGTGCCTTCAGGCCTTGCTCATTCGGCTCGGTGCCCCAACCCGGGGTCGTCGGTACGGTCAAGTAGCCGTCCTCGATTTCAGGCGCCGCCGTGAACAGCTCACTCCGCCAGGGTACCTCGTCAATGTCGATCTCCATGATGCGGAAGTTGGGAACCGCCGCGACAAAGTGTGCGTTCATCATCGATGACAGATGCCCGTAGAAATTGTGCGGGGCGATGTTGACTTCGTACGCTTCGGCGGCGGATGCGATTTTCATCGACTGCCAAACGCCGTTCCAGACGGCATCAATGATCGCCACATCCATCGACTGATTCTCGAAGTAGGGCTTGAATTCGCGAATGCCGATCAGGGTTTCGCACGAGCTGATCGGCGTCGCGCTTCGCTGCCGCACCAAGGCGAGTGCCTTGGGATCGTAGCTGTCGATCTCGATCCAAAACAATCCCAGCGGCGCGAGCGCTTGGACGAGTTGCAAATAGCCTTCCGTCTTGAAGTTGAAGTTCAGGTCGAGCAGGATGTCGATGTCGGGTCCCGCGCCTTCGCGCAAGGCTTCCAGTTGGGCGGTGAGGGCCGTGATGACGCTGCGTTCGGCGTTCAGCTCGTGATAACCGCCGGGGCGGTTGAACCCCGGAGCATAGAGCCTGGGCTCGGGATCGAACTGGAAGATGTTCGTCTTGAGCGCGGTGAATCCTTTTTCGGCGACCTCGCGCCCCATGGCCCTCACGTCGTCAAGCGACTCGAGGGGCGGGCAGTCATGGACGTCCGGGCGGGAGATTCGATAAGTACCGCAGTGCGACCAGTAGACGCGGATGCGTTCTCGCAACGCCCCGCCGAGCAGCTCGAAAACGGGCACGCCGTAGTGCTTCGCTTTCAGGTCGAGCAGAGCGTTCTCGATGGCGGCGACGGCTTCGGCGGCGATCCCGCCGGCAGCCGGCCGCGTGGCGGCGTAGAGGTCCCAGTAGATCGCTTCCGTGTGGCGCGGATCCTTGCCGATGACGACGGGCGTCAAGCCTTCGATGGCAGCGGTGACTCCGGGCGATCCGAAGCCTTCCTGAAACTCGCTCCATCCGACAAGGCCGGTGTCGCTGGTCAGTTTGACAAAGGAAAAATTCCGCCAGCCGGCGTCGCAGTGCAGCGTTTCAATGGATGTGACTTTCATCGGGATACTCGTCGTGCCCGGAGATTCCGAGACGACGCCATGGTAGCATTCCCGTTTCGTGTGCGCGAATTGATTTTCTCAACGACTGAGTTTGCTGCCAATTTCATCGCCAAAGGGGCTACCAGCCCGTGGTGTAAGTCTGACTCCGCGAAAAAGGGTACAATCCAGCACCGCTTCCATGACTTCGAGGATTCGTGAAACCGCCCATGAAAATGTGTGCCAGGGCGCTCCCGCCGCCCCCTCTAGGGCTCGCTTGGTGGTGGGGGGGTCTACCCAGGGTTACGCCTTTCGGCTCCACCCTGGGCTAAGGCTCCTGTCGCCGCTTCGCGGCTGCGGTAGTTGCGGATTTTTCGGGCCACACGTTAGTGCACCGTACGCTCGAAAAGGGGATTTTGTTTGGCTTTGATGGGCTACTCGTCCTTGGCGGGTTCCGCGACCCTCTCTTGTGCCCGAGCGCCCGCCAGCATGTTCTCCATGCTGTAGTTCCCTTCGTGGCAGGCGTACTCGTAGATCGGCTGGTCGGTCTTTTTCATAGGAACAGCCACCGTCCAGGGTTTGGTGAACGACTCCGGATCGTCGATCGTAAACTCGTAGAGCAGGCGGTCTGGGCTTAGGCGGGTGAAGCGTTCGATCAGATGCATACTCGGGCCGGATCCGCGGAAGCTCGTCGCTTCCGTGAAGTTCCTGGTCTCGACGACCAGCGTATCCCCATCCCATCGGCCCCGTGAGTCGCCTTTCCATTGGCGCATGTCTTGCGGCAGATGGGGGCGCCCGTCCAACGGGACGACGCGGACATCGTGGACCATTTCGATAAGCAGCGCCACGGAATCCTGCGTCTGGAAGATTTGAACATTATTGTTGTAGCCGCCGGGACGCATCGGGGGTCCGGCGTTGAAGCCTAGTAGGCAACGCTCAAAACTACCGCGGTCTTCCGGGCCGTGAGCGGGACGTTCCATGACTTCTTTCCGGGTGTCGGCTCGTAGTTTTCCCGCGGCCGTGAGTGGGGGAATCTTCCGCTCCGGAGGGTCGACAATCAGCGAAGTTCGCTTATCCTCGGTAAGGCTGTCTCCATAGTCCAGCCAAAAGTCGTTGTAGGCGCGCCTGACGTCGTCGGCGGCTTTTTCGGGCCGCTGGTCGTTATTACGGTCCTTGCGTCTTTTCTTCTGATACGCTGCGGCCTCGCGGTCGGCGAGGACCTCTTTGCCCTCCAGCTCTTCAGGGCGTTCCAGCGGCGTGATCGTGCGGAAGTCCCAGATGCCCGTTAGGTCGGGCGCGCCCCAGGACATGCGCGGCGTGCTCGCCGCTGCCGGCGGGGCGGTCGAGGCGCTGTCGGCCGGGGACGCGGGTGAAACGGCGAGGCTCGCCGCAACGCTCAAGAAAACAAGGGATCGACGGGTCATTGAGATCCTCCTCGGCTTCGTTCTGTCCGACGGGCACGTCGGCGAGTGGACGCGACGAGCGGACCCAACGACGTGATTATAAGCGTTGGATCGTCCGGAAGACAGGAGTAAAATGGTCCAGACGGAATTGGTGAAATGAATCGACCGGCGCTCCTCGTCCTGAAACGTCCTAGACAAGCAGCCTGTGGTGCAAGTGCGACTACGTGAAAATCGGGTCTAGTTTCTTTTATGTGAATAGCAGTTTCAATATACAGCCATGAATGGGGGCGGCGGCGTTCCTGCCGCCCTTTCAGGGCTCGCGCGGGTGGGGGTCTACCCCGGGGTTGCGCCTTCGGCCCCACCCCGGGCTATATTCCTGCCGCCGCTTCGCGGCTCAAGGTGTTTGCGGTCTTGCCGGACATGAACGAAGCGGCCAATAATGCACTCGGGAGAGGGGCGGAGAAGACCTGTCGCGAGGGCCGGCGCCACGGCACGCTGAAAGCGTGCACGACATCGAGGGTTTCGGCATCGAGGAGATTGCGGGGCTGTTATCGGAGGAGCCGGCATTTTCGGTCGAACGCTTTTCGCAACGATTAGATTGATCTTCGACCGGCAGGTCGCAAACCCATGCCTTTCGGCGAATACAAAGACCTGCTCCGCTTGCGCGGCTTTGCGTCCCTGCTGTGGACCCAACTGCTCGGAGCCTTCAACGACAGCGTCTTTAAGATCGTCGTCACGCTGCTCGCGACCACGGTAACATCGGGCGGGTCGGGAAGCCGAGATCTCGCTCTGGTGGGCGTGGTCTTTATTCTCCCCTTCTTCCTGTTTTCGGGCTATGCAGGGCACCTTGCCGACAGCCGCAATAAACGTACCGTTCTGATTGCAACTAAGTCGATCGAAATTTTCTCGATGCTCTTGGCCGTGTGGGCGCTTTGGATCGGCAGTTTTCCATTCTTGCTCGTCGTGCTGTTTTTGATGGCTTTGCAATCGACGCTGTTCAGCCCGGCGAAATACGGCATCGTGCCCGAGATGGTTCCCGACAAGGACCTCTCCCGCGCCAACGCCTTGGTTCAGATGACGACCAATCTCGCCATCATCTTCGGCACCTGGATCGGCAGCGAAATGCTGGCCGCGTGGCCCGGGGACAGCCGGCGCATCGGCGTCGTGCTCGTCGTGATCGCGGTCGCCGGTTTCTCGGCAAGTTTCGGGATTGGCCGCGTTCCCGATCCGGCCGTGCGAAAAGCTTTCCAACTGAACCCATGGAGTGAAATCGGCCAAGGCCTGCGGAGGCTCTACCGCGACAAGCCGCTTTGGCTGACCGTGCTGGGCATCTCCTACTTTTGGATGCTCGGCGCGCTGTTGCAGCTCGATATCGTGCTGTTTGCCCGCGACACTCTCCAAGCCGGGCAAGCCGGGCAAGCGTGGGCCGGCCGCCTGATCGCCTTCATGGGCTTGGGAATCGCGGTCGGCAGCCTGGCGGCGGGACGACTTTCCGGCGACAAGGTCGAGCTCGGCCTTACGCCGCTCGGCTCGATCGGCATGGGATTGGCCGGGCTGGGGCTGGCGGCCGGTGATTCCTTCCTGCGCGCGGGCCTTTTCATGGCTCTGTTGGGTTTCGCCGGCGGACTGTTTATCGTTCCGCTCAATTCCCTGCTGCAACAACGCAGCGACGCGAGCGAGCGCGGACGACTGATCGCGGCGAACAATTTCCTCAACATGTTCGGCGTTCTGGCAGCCTCGGGCGCGCTTTATGCCTTAAACGACTTGGCGGCGATCGGACCGGATCGGACTATTTTCGTTTTCGGGATCATGACCTTCGTCGTCACGGCCTACATGCTGACCGTCGTGCCCGATTTCTTGATCCGTTTTGTGTTGTGGATGCTGACCCACACCGTCTACCGCATTCGCATCGTCGGACAAGAGAACGTGCCGTTTCGCGGGCCGGCTCTGTTGGTCAGCAATCACCTCTCCTATATCGACGGCTTCTTGGTCGGCGGCTGCGTACAACGCTTCCTGCGCTTTCTGATCTACCGTCCCTATTACGAAATGAAAGCGTTCAATTGGATCCTGCGCCGCATGCACGCCATCCCGATCCAAGGTGGCGACCCCGAAAAGGTGGCCGAGTCCATCGATCTGGCGCGCGAACAGCTTCGACAGGGTCACATCGTGTGTATCTTCGCGGAGGGCTCGGTCAGCCGCACCGGGAATATGATGCGCTTTAAGCCCGGCTTCGAACGCATCATGGAAGGCCTCGCTGACGACGACCTCGAGGTGCCGATCATTCCGGTCAACCTCGATCGTGTCTGGGGCAGCATTTTCAGCATGAAAGACGGCAAAGCCTTCTTCCGCTTCCCGGAGTATCTACGCTATCCCATCACAGTCTCCTTCGGCCGTCCCTTGGCCTCGACCGCTAAAACCGTCGAAGTCCGTCAAGCGGTCATGGAACTCGGTTCGGACGCCGCGCGACACGCCTACGACAGCCGTGATTCCTTGCAACTCCGCTTTATCCGTACCGCGAAGAAACGTTGGTTTCGGCGCGCCGTCGTTGATGAACTCCGCTCGGTTACCTACGGACGGCTGTTGAGCGAGGCGTTGCTGTGGGGCGGCCGAATCAAGCGACTTGCCCGCGCCGCGGGGCAAAACGAACCCCGCGTCGGCATCGCGCTGCCCCCCTCGATCGATGCCGTCCTCGCCAATTTGGCGACCGTGGTCGCGGGGGGCGTGGCGGTCAATCTGCCGCCGGACGCCGACGTCGCAACCCTGCGCCTGCTCTCGACTGATGTCGCCCTAGACGGTTTGATCACCAATCACAGTTCCGGCTACCCACAACTCCCGCCGGCCGGTTGGAGTCTGACCATCCAGGATCTCCACTCGTCGGCACCGGGCTGGAAAAGAGCGTTGCTGTCACTCGGGGCTTTCCGAACACCTGCCCGGGTTCTCCAGGCCCTCGCATGTGCAAAAGTCTCCGGCGCCGACGCCCCGGCCGCGATCATCTTCACCGCGGGAACCGGCGGGCGACGCAAAGCCGTCCTGCTCTCCCACGCCAACCTTATCGCCAACGTCGAAGCCCTGGCGCAGGTTTTCTGGGTCAAGCGCAACGACCGCGTCATGGGAGTGCTGCCGTTCAGCCGCGCGATGGGGCTAACAGGAACGTTGTGGTTTCCGCTTCTGACCGGCTGCGGCGCGGCGTACGTCCCCGACCCGAGAGACGGCCCCGCGGTGGGCCGACTTGCTCGCGATGCCGAGGTAACCATCTTCGTCGCACCGCCCGATCTTTATGGGCGGTATCTCGAGCAGATTCCGCGGGAAGATCTAACCGCGCTCCGCTGCGCCTTGGTCGGCGGAGATTTCGCCTCCGATGCTCTCGCGCAAGGCTTTGAAGAGAAGTTCGGCCTGCCGTTGATCGAGGGCTACGGCTTGGCGGAGATGACCGCCGTGGTCGCTCTGAACATTCCCGATTACATCCAAGGACATCGAAGACAAATCGGAACAAAACCAGGAACCGTGGGGCATCCGCTGCCGGGGTTGGTTGCGAAAGTCGTTGATCCGGCGACCGGAGAGATCGCCGCCCCGGACGAGGCCGGCGCGTTGTGGATTAAAGGTCCGAGCCGCATGCTTGGCTACGCCGACGACCCCGCGGCCGGCGAGGCGACCCTCGAAGACGGCTGGCTACGGACCGGCGACACGGCGGCAATGGACGGCGATGGGTTTCTGCGGATCGTGGCGGGGGAACGGTAGTGGTCGGCCATCCTCAATCACAACAACCCGAAGCGGCTGCAAGATCGTTACCCGAAAACAGGGACCATCGGCGTGTTCGTTTCGTGTGCGCCGGGGGCCTGAATCGGGCGGTTGTTCCTACGCCCCATCCGGGGCTTATCGTGTTTTTGGGCGGGGACCCACGGTTTCGCTTCGCTTCACCGTGGGCTACTTTCCCGCGCCCCCTTCCGGGGGCTGACGTGGACGAGAGTCCACGTTTGAGCCAAGGGCCGCGAGAGAACTTTGATCGGGACTTGGGACATGGTGACGTGGACTTCCGTCCACGCCTGTGTCGCATGTGGCGATGATCTTTCGGCGGCTCCCATCATCAGTGGGGCGAAGCGAAATAGAGGTCGGCCAACCGCTCACTCCGATACACGGCCCAGCCGATCGGATCTTCCTCATCGCCGCTGTCCACAACCAACTCGAAGACTTTCTCCGGCGGGTTGGTGTGGGTTACTTCGACGATCCGCGCCCAATGCCGGCCGCCGGGGATGTCGCTCGATGCATTTCCGTCCTTGTCGCGAACGCGCCCTCCATCGGTGACCAGGACATTACCGGTCTCAGGCAAAAGGTCCGCTTCACTGATGAAGGGCGAGAAAAAGATCTCGTCTCCGGGACCACCGTATGCCCAGACTTGGTCCACCTTCTTGGTGGCGGCATCAATGGCGTACTCAACCGCGCGGCTGTAACTATCCTTGTCGTCCAGTTTCTTTCCGGGCGGCCACGAACGCAAGTTGCCGTTATCAAATAACAACAAGGTCCCTGACGGGGTCGTCTTGGCCCCGTGCTGGTGGTATTGCCAGGCAAGTTCTCCCTGCGGTTCGAGCAGGTAGGGTTTCCAGGGATCCTTCCACCCTTCGTGCGTACCCAGGATCCAGATCAGCTCCCCGCTCTCGCGCGAGAATTTCACAACCGCATCCTGGTGGCGGAATGACAGGACGATCGAGTTATCCGAGGCATCGTAAAAGATACTGTTCCCGTGCGCCCAATCCCTGGTCATGCCCTCGACTTCCGTGTACGCCCAGTCGTTCCAGATCGGCGCCAATGAATCGTACCCGACTCGGTGGACGTCCAGCATATCCATTAGCTTCCATTCGCCGACAATCGACCCGTCCCGAGCAAATTCCACGACGACATCGCCAATGACTTTCGCGGTTTCCCTAGCCGCATCCGGTTTGGCGGGATCGGTGGGATAGTTCTCGATCTCCCTCAGCTCCGTCGAGAGGACCAGCAAATTCCCCGAGGGCATCTGGATAATCCCGTGGTGAAACGTCTCGGTTTCGACGGGGATCGATCCTTCGGGGACTTTCTCGACAGCCTCGGGATTGGGGTGCCGGGCGGCGTGCCACTGCGCGACGACGTTACCGAGCATGTCCATTTCGAAGGCTCGGTTGTGTCCGATGTCGCAAAGCAGATTGCCATTCGGCAGCGGATGCGGATCCCCGATGGCCTCGTTGCCGCGGTAATACCAGACCACCTCGCCGTCGGCATCCACAGCCAACGCGAGGCCGTACTCCTCGTCCGCTTCTCCACCGGTAGGCCACTTCATCGGAGCAAAAAGCGTCACGCCCGGCTCCATCTTGTCGGGGACGGCCACGGTGGCTTTGATCGGGGGAAAGTCGTCGGGCAAGGGAGCGGTTTTGAACTCCAGCTCGTGAACGTCGGTACTCACGTTGCCGGCCTGGTCGCGAGCCCTCACGCGAAGGTGATGTTTTCGGCCGGCCTTGAATCCGAGTACCGCCCTCGCGTGCTCCGCCACCGGGTGGCCGAGACCGGGGACTTTCCACTCGCGTTCGCCGTCGCTGACTTCGATAACCAACTCGGCGGGCTCATCCGTCGTGGCGGAGACAACAGCAGCGAGCGGCACGGCCGGGTTCGGATTGGGAGCCAGTGACGGCGCGGTCGTGAAAGTCGGTGCGGTGGTATCTCCGCAGCCAATTACGAATATCGCCGTAAGAGCGACAATAGTCTGTCGAAAGGCCACTGGAAAACTCCTTCCGAAATCGAGTGTGCCGGCCGAGTTCATTCCCCGACGCGTGAACCGGGGCATGTAGGGTTCGGTCATCGACAGCAAGCATTGTACCGCCGCGCCATCGCTGACGCCCGCGACGCTGCTAAGGCAACTCCCCGGCGCCCGGCACAAGGTCCAAAAACGCCTGTGCCGCATAGGAGGCCTGCCGCTTCGCCGGATAAACCAACCTGATCTTGCGCTCTACCTGAATCTCACGAACCCCAACTTCGGCCAGCGCACCGGCCCGAATTTCCTGCTCAACGCACATCTTGGGCAAGAACGCCACGCCCATGTTCAGTTGCACCAGCTTTCGAATCGTCTCGATCGTTGGCATCTCGACTTCCATATTCAGCGCCACTTGGTGCCGACGGAACGTGTCGATCACCGCTGCGCGATAGGGCGAAATAACGTTATGCGCGATAAAGGTTTCCATGCCCAACTCCTCAATGCCGACCTCGTCCCGGCTCGCGAAACGGTGCTCCGGTGCAACGATGAAGGTCAGCGAATCCGTGTAGATCTCGAGCGCCGCCAACCCGGAATCGGCCGGCGCGTAACTGATTGCTCCCAGATCCAACGATCCGGCCAAAAGCGCTTCGGGAATCCGGCTCGACAAACTACGGCGAATTTCCACCTTTACTCCCGGGTAGAGCCGCCGATATCTTTCGATATGACCGATCAAGTAAAGCGCGGTGGACTCGTTGGCGCCGATCGTCAACCGCCCTGCCCGTTTGTCTCGCATCTCAACGATAGCGTTGCGCAACTCCCGGTCAAGCCCGTCAAACCGCCGAGCGTAGTCGAACACCACGCGCCCGGCGTCGGTCAACGTCAATTGTTTCGACGAGCGGTCGATCAACTTCTCTTCCAACTCGGATTCCAGGCGCTTGAGGGCCAGCGAAATCGCCGGCTGCGTGCGCAGCAGCTTCCGGCCCGCCCCCGAGAAGCTGCCCTCCTCGACGACCGCCACGAAAGTTTCAAGCAGAGAAACGTCCACGATCAACCTCCCTCTTCATTCCGTCATACTCCCGTCCGTGCAAACAATGCAGAGCGCGGATACAGAGCCCAGAGTGCAAGCGCGGGCCAAGGGCACAACAGTTTCGAGTAGACCGAAGACTGTGCCGAAATGCGCGACGGGTCGGGGAGACGCGGTGCCGGAGCGCGTTGCGGTTGCCTGCCCTTGGCCCGTCGCTTGCGCTCTGGGCTCTGTATCTGGTGGATGCCGGCCCAGAATTGAGGAGGCTCCCGATTTTTCCCAGGCCTTCAGAGGCGGTATCGGGCTCCACCCGCCACAATCAACAATATTTCAAATAGGGCAGCGAACCCTAATAAGCCACGTTTATTCAATCAGAATACATCATACCGCATAGAAACACTATAAATTTGCATTATAGGGTGTTTCTTGATTAACTAGAGGGGAACACCCCTGCCCGTCTCCCACCGCGTAGACGTGCGTTCCTGATCCCGGAGGCAACGGAATGTCCGACCGTGTATACATTTTCGACACCACCTTGAGAGACGGCGAGCAGTCCCCAGGCTGCAGTATGACGACGCCCGAGAAGCTGCAAATGGCCAAACATCTTGTGGATCTCGGCGTCGACCTATTGGAAGCCGGTTTTCCAATCGCCTCGGAAGGCGATTTCGAAGCGGTCCGGGCCGTTGCGCGTGAATATGAAGACGTTCGCGTCGCCGCGCTGGCGCGGGCCGTTCCAATCGATGTGGAGCGCGCGATCAAAGCCCTCGACGGAGCGAAGAAGCCCTGCCTGCACACCTTCATAGCCACCAGCGAGATTCATCTTCAATACAAGCTCAACATGACGCAGGAGAAGGTGATGGAAGACGCCGTCGCCGCGGTCGAGCAGGCCAAGAAGTACATCGATGACGTGGAGTTTTCCGCCGAAGACGCTACGCGCACCGACATGGATTTTCTGTGCGCCATCTCGAAAGCCACGGTCGATGCCGGAGCAAGGACGGTGAACATCCCCGACACGGTCGGTTTCATGGTGCCCGAGCACTACGCCGAAATCATCGGCCGCATCGTGGACGCGGTGGGCGATCGTGCGATCGTGAGCGTGCATACGCACGACGACCTGGGTTTGGCGGAAGCCAATGCTCTGGCGGCGCTGGGCGCCGGGGCGCGCCAAATTGAATGCACGATCAACGGAATCGGCGAACGTGCCGGTAATTGTGCGCTGGAAGAAGTCGTGATGGCCATGAACGTCCGCAACGACCGGTTGCCCTTCCACACGAACATCCGCACTGAACTTCTCTACGGCGCCAGTCAACTGCTCGGCAGCTTAATTGCTTTTGGCGTTCAGCCGAATAAAGCCATCGTCGGGGCCAATGCCTTTGCCCACGAAGCGGGCATCCACCAGGACGGCTATCTGAAGAATCCGTTGACCTACGAAATCATGCGGCCCCAACAGGTTGGCGTGCCGGCGACGAACCTCGTTCTCGGCAAGCACAGCGGCCGTCATGCGCTCCACGAACGTGTGAAAGACCTGGGCTTTCCCGAGCTGAACCGCGAAGATCTCATGCGTGTCTACAAAGCCTTCACCGCCTTGGCGGATGGTCGCAAGGGCCTCACCAACGACGACATCGAGGAACTCGTCGCCGGACTGGGCTTCCAAAAAGTCGAGGCATCCGAGGCAGTCCTGACACCCGGTGATTAATCGGGTGAGCCTCGGCAAACATCGGAACGGGTGCACGACATCAATACAGGCCTCGGTTAATCGGGCTGAGCGTGGACTTCCGTCCACGCCTCTGTTTCTACCCCTCCCATTACGAGAGGGTCGCCTCACATTCGTGTCGCACACTCGTCGGAACCTTCATGGGCTCGGATGGGCGCGGCTGACATGTGGGTTGCCCCGCACGAAAAAGCGCAAAGGGAGATCTTGGGCCGTTGAGATCCCAACGCGCCGGGACGTCGCGATTTCAAGCTCGTCGCGACGCCGTAGCCGTCTGACCCGAAGCGCCCCCTTCGTGATGTCCACGCCATAATGGGCGCGGGATATACCCATAGCTCGGGTCAGCTTTCCGGGCCCGGAAGCCAGATTCCGCTCCGTTCTCGCCTTCGGTCGGCGGGTGCGCATGCGCTCCACGCCTACCAGCGGCTCCAGTGCGCGGATCAGCACGCAACCGGGCCGTCCCGGCGGCTCGGTGACGAAGTTCAAGCATTCGTGCATCCCGTAGCTCAGGTACACATAGGCATGGCCGGGCGGGCCGAACAAGACGCGCGTGCGGTCTGTCAGCCCTTTGTATGCATGGGCCGCGGGATCGCGGTCACCGAGATAGGCCTCGACCTCCACGATCTTCCCGGCCAAGAAGCCGTCGGCCGTCTCGTGAATCAGGATGGTCCCCAGCAAATCCGGCGCGACCGCCGTCGTTGGCCGGGCGAAGAACGCGCGCGTTAGCGCGTGGGTGGTGGAAGTCAGTTTGCTTGCCGTCATCGCCGGCCCGGAAATCCTCTCTATTGTGCCGAGTCGCGCGGACGACACTCCACTGATTTCTTGCCGCCGCCGCCGCCGACCCTGCAGTGGTAGACGGGGCCGGCCGATCGCGTTAACGAGACGGTACAAGAGTCGCGACCTGAAAGCAGAACGCGTCGGCCGCGGAATCCGCGGTCACTCGAAGTTGCCCGAACGCACTAGCTGCTCTTACCATGAAAACTCAGCCGAACACGGACTACATGCGGACCGCTACGCGCCGACGGGCTCGGGTCGCCGCGAACCGGGCGCGTTGACGCATGGACAGCGATCGGGGAAAACCATTGAGAATTCTCATTGCGGGCGGTGCGGGCTTTGTCGGTTCGCACCTTTGCGACCGCCTTTCGTCCGAAGGTCATCATATCCTCGCCGTTGACAATTGTTCGACCGGTCGCGCGGAAAACATCCAACACCTCCGTGACAACTCGATGTTCGAATTCGTCGAGCACGACATCTGCCAAACGCTGCCGATCGACAGCCCGATCGATCGGGTTTACAACTTGGCTTCCCCCGCGAGCCCGTTCGACTACCTGGACCTGCCGATCGAAACCATGATGGTCGGCTCGGCCGGCACCAAGAACTTGCTCGATCTGGCCCGCGACAAGGGCGCGGCATTCCTGATGGCGTCGACTTCGGAAACCTACGGAGACCCGCTCGTCCATCCGCAAGTGGAAACCTATTGGGGACACGTAAACCCGATCGGCCCCCGTTCGGTGTACGACGAGGCCAAACGCTTTTCCGAAGCTCTGACAATGGCCTATCATCGTACCTTCGGCGTCGAGACTCACATCGCGCGCATCTTTAATACATTTGGGCCGCGCATGAAGCTCAACGACGGTCGCGTCGTGCCGACTTTTCTCGATCAAGCGCTGCAAGGCAAACCGCTGACTGTTTTCGGGGACGGCTCCCAAACGCGCAGCTTTTGCTTTGTTTCCGATCTGGTCGAGGGTTTGCACCGCCTCATGGAAAGCGATGAGCGGGAACCGGTCAACCTCGGGAATCCGACGGAAATGACGATTCTCGAGTTCGCGCAAACGATTCGGAGTCACATGGGCTCCGATTCCGAAATCGATTTCCGTCCTCTGCCCCAAGATGACCCCAAGCAACGCCGCCCGGACATCGGCAAGGCCAAGCGCGTTCTCGACTGGGAACCGCGGGTACCGTTCGCCGAAGGCCTCGAACAGACGATCGAGTTTTTTCGGTCGCACGAGCCGGCGGCCAGGTCCGGCGCAGCGCGTTAAACCTCCTCGTCGTGGCGAGAAGCTTCCCCAGCCGATCCCTCAAGACGCTTCCGGGCGGCGCGGAACCACTTGGTGGGACTGCCGTAAGCGTCATGCTATAATTCCGCTGGAACGGGCTTACGTCCCCAAGCGCGTGAACGTGGCCGAGGCACTCGAGGTCAAATTCGTCAGCGACCCCCGATGGCTACGGCCCGTGCGGTTATTGGTGGAGGAATTCACCGAACAGGCGGGGTTTTCAGCCCAGACGCAGCGGGAGGTCGAATTGGCGGTCGGGGAGGCGCTAGCCAATGTGATGCGCCATTCCTACGGCGGAGACGAGACCCGCCCCATTGAACTTTGCTGCGCCTTGAGAAACGGCGCGTTGGAAGTCGAGATTCGGGACGACGGCGAGCCGTTCGACGTCGCGGACTTGCCGCCGCCCCCGGACGAGCTTCGCGCGGGTGGACGAGGCGTCTATTTGATGCGCACGATAATGGACACCGTCGAGTATCTTCGCGAAGACAACCGGAATCTGTTGCGCATGACGAAGCGGCCCGCAAGCAGCTGAGTAACCGAAAGCCATGGAGATCAATGTAAAGCGCGACGGGGCCTGTTCGATCGTCTATGTTACTGGCGATGTCGACCTCTATTCGTCTCCACAACTGCGGGATACGGTCTTGGATCTGTTTCGCAATCGCGAGCAACAAAAAGTGATTTTGAACCTGACCGAGGTCCCCTACGTCGACAGTTCCGGCATCGCCAGCCTCGTCGAAGCCTTGCAAGAAGCGAAACGACAGGAAGCTCGGTTGATCCTGGTCGGACTTAACGACGGCCCGCGGCATGTCTTGGAGTTGACGCGGCTGCTGAACGTTTTCGAGGTCGCCGCGACCGAGCAGGAGGCCCTCGCCTGAGGAGCATTCCCGCGCTGGTTCCAGCCGGCCATCGATTCCTCCGACTGCCGCTCATGCTCTGCTCATGAACGTCCTAGAAGCCGTCGGTAAATCCACGATCGAAAAGGTCGAGTACGTCGGCGGGTTGACGATCCAGTTTTGGCGTGGTTTTAGAGCCTCTTGGCGCGCAAACCCATTTACCGGCTCGCGTTTGCGCTGGCAATCGACCGTTCGCCATATGGCGGTGGTCGGCGTTCACGCGCTACCCGTCGTCTGTCTGATCGCCGCCTGCACGGGATTGATCCTGGCGCTGCAAGCCGGAGCGGAGTTGCGCAAGTTCGGCGCGCTTCAGTTCGTCATAAACTTGGTCGGTGTCACAATCACTCGCGAGTTAGGTCCCCTGATGACCGCGATTGTCGTGATCGGCCGCTCCGGGTCGGCCTTTTCGGCGGAGATCGGAACGATGGTCGTCACCGAGGAGGTCGACGCGCTACGCGCCATGGCGCTCGATCCGGTGGAATTTGTTCTGGTTCCGAAATACCTCGCCATGATGGTCATGATGCCGTGTTTGACCATTGCGGCGGACACGGCCGGCATTTTGGCGGGCGGCATCTTCACCTACTTTTCGCTCGATATGGAGATGAACGTTTACATTCGCGCGACGTTCGAGGTTCTGTTGCTGCGCGATATTGTCTCCGGGTTGGTCAAGAGCATCGCCTTCGGGACGATTATCGTCCACGTCGGTTGCTTTGAAGGCTTCCTGGTTCGGGGCGGGCCCGAGGGCGTGGGCCATGCGACGACCTCGGCGGTCGTGAAATCGATCTTTTTGATCGTGCTGGCGGACTTGTTGTTCACCGGGTTCTTCTACTTCTTCTGGAAATGACAACATCTAATCCGGATGCGGCACGCAACGGCGGAAAGGATGAGGCGCTCATTTCCGTCCAAGACCTGGTTGTCCGATACGGCGACCACACCGTACTCAACGGGGTCAATCTCGACATTCACGCCGGCGAGACGATGGTCATTTTGGGGGGCAGCGGCTCGGGCAAGAGCACGTTGTTCCGGCATATCGAAGCGCTCGAAAAACCGACGTCGGGCCGGATTCTGATCAAGGGAATCGACGTTACTCAAGCTTCCCAAAAGGATTTGTTCGAGATCCGTCGCATCATGGGCATTTCGTTTCAGAGCGCGGCGATGTTCAACTCGATGACGGTCGGAGACAATGTCGCTCTGCCGCTACGCGAGCATACGAACCTGGCGGAATCGACCATCAAGCTCATGACTCGCATGAAACTGGAGCAGGTCGGCCTCGGTGGCGTGGAGGATTTGTTTCCTTCCCAGCTCTCCGGTGGGATGAAGAAACGCGCCTCGGTTGCACGGGCTCTGGCAATGGACCCCGAGATTCTGATGTTCGACGAACCCTCCGCCGGGCTCGATCCGATCATCGCCGCCGGTATCGACGAACTGATCCTGCACCTGAAGAGCGCTTTCAAGATGACCATCGTTGTCGTGACGCACGAACTCGAGAGTGCCTTTTTGATCGCTGATCGCTTGTGCATGCTGCGCAAGGGAACGATGATCACTGTGGGGACCAAGGAAGAGATTCGCAATAGTGACCATCCGCGCATTCGGCAGTTTCTCGATCGCGTACCGGATGAAATCGGCTCCGACGAGCAGGCCTACTTACACCGCCTGACCGAGAGATAGTTGTCCGAGAGATAATACAAGGACTTCGGCGCGAACCAATTCGATTCGGACACCATGAGCAACGAAGCCAAAGTCGGCACGTTCGTGATCGTTGCGGTCATCATTTTCGTCTACGTGTTCATCTCCGTCGCGAACGTACAACTGGCAGGCGGCAAGGTTTCCTATCGGACATACTTCACCTTTGCCGCCGGGCTCGATACGGGAACACTGGTCCGGTTCGGGGGCCTGAAGGCGGGTATTGTCGACGTCGTCCGCCCCTACGCCGAGGACCCCACGAAAGTCGAAGTCATCATTGAAATGCGCACCGACATTCCAGTCAATGAGGACTCGGTTGCAACGGCGGCATCGCTAAGCGCGCTGGGGGAGCGGTATCTGGAAGTCAGCACCGGCTCAGCGGACGCAGCGCGCATCGAGCCGGGCGGTGTTATTCGCTCCCAGGAAACCCTCACGCTCGACGATCTCACGGCACAGATTTCGACGGTCTCCGCGGAAGCGACCGTCTTGATGAGGGACATTCGCGCCAATTTCATTTCGCTGACCGACCGGGCCGAGATCCTCCTCGACAACCTCAACGAACTGACCGGCGAACGGAATCGACAACAGCTCGAGTCTTTACTCGAAAACTCCAATCAGATGATCACCGAGCAACGCCCCAAGTTCGACAAGATCACCACCCAGACCAGCGAAATGCTCGTGAAGGTGGACGAGCTTCTCGACGATATGCGCCAAATCGCCAAGCATGCCGACAAGACCATGGGCAATCTCGACCAAACCATCACGGAAACGCGCGAGCCGCTCAAGCGAGACTTGGCTCAAATCGAGGCCACGCTGAAAGATACGAGACGGTTGATTGAAGACATGCAAGCCCTTGTTGTCGTCAACGAAGAGAACGTCAACGAAATGCTCGAGAACTTTCGGGTTAGCTCGGAGAATATCGAGCGGCTGACCGACGAGCTACGCCAGCGGCCCTGGAGCCTCATTCGGGTCAAACCCAAACCGGACCGCCAAGTCCCGGTGACGTCGGGCCGGTAGCGGACTTCCGCGGAATATGCGTAGCGCGGGGCTCGCAGAGACCCGCGGCTTTTCTCGCCAGTGCGGCCTGCCCGCGCCATTGAAAGGGGACCACGATGCGCCACACCACCCATGCAGCCGCGATCCTAGTTACCCTACTCACCGCCGCCGCGTTACAAGCCCAAACCGCCGCCCCGCGCTTTGCCGACGACCAACTCCTCCGCCCCGAAGGCTTCCGAGAATGGATCTTCGCCGGGGCTTCATTGGCCATGAGTTACGACAAAGAGCCCGATCCCGACAAGCACCCGACTTTTCACAACATCTATATCAACCCGGAATCCTATCGCGAGTACAAGAAGACCGGCCGTTTCCCCGAACGAACGATCCTGGCTATGGAAGTCTTCACCCCCGGCTCGCATGCCTCCATCAATCGCCGCGGGCATTTCGAGGAACACTCCGTGGGCCTCGAAGCCGCCGTCAAAGACAGCTCGCGCTTTCCGGAATCATGGGCCTATTTCAGTTTTGACCTGCCGGACGGAAAACGCGCCGATCGTGCCAAAGCCTTCCCGAAAGCGGAGTGCTGGTCCTGCCACGACGAACACGCCGCGACCGACAACGTGTTCACGCAGTTCTACCCTGTTCTGAGGAAAGCCGACTAACCTGAACCACCTCGGCTGTCCCTGACGACACAACTGGAGCACAACCGGTCGGCTGCTATGCTGCAAGTACGGGCGTAGATGAGCGACGCCGGCTCCATCGCCCTCTGATACAACTTATGGGCTACTCTCCTCGCGGTCCTGCGGTCAGTTTCGGAGGTGGGCCGGTTCCCCCAGGCGTCAAGTGGTTGCTGATCACCAACTCGGTCGTCTTCGTCATTTATTTCCTGTCGGTGCAGTTGCGCATTGGGCCGTTGATGCTGCTGTTTCAGGCGTTGAGTTTGATTCCATCGTGGGTAATCAAGGGCGCGGTCATTTGGCAGCCCGTCACCTATCTATTCCTGCACAGCCCGAACGGTTTCGGTCATATTCTGTTCAACATGCTGACGCTGTGGATGTTCGGTTCCGATCTCGAGCGAGACTGGGGTACACGGCGATTTCTGAACTACTACTTCTTCTGCGGTATCGGTGCCGGGCTGTGTGACGTCGCCGCCCGCCTCTTGCTGGGCAGCGGACGCGAGTTGGCCATCCCCACCATCGGCGCCTCCGGAGCGATCTACGGCCTATTGCTCGCGTTCGGGTTGCTCTACCCCAACCGCACCGTCTTTTTCGGCTTGTTGTTTCCGATCCCGGCGCGCATCTTCGTGCTGATCCTGGGCGGCATCGCTTTCCTTTCCACCTTCGGAGCCGGCGGCAGTCGCATCAGCCACATGGCCCATTTGGGTGGGATGGTGTTCGGCTTTTACTATCTGCGGTTTCGACCCACCTTCTTCGACATTGACTGGCTGGGCAGCCTGCGGCTGTGGCAACGGAAGCGCGCGCGGCGACGGTTCGAAGTCTACATGCGCAAACAAGACCGCCGCCGCCCCGACGATTGGGTGAACTGAACCGCACGGGAAGAATAAACCGGCGCGCGGCGCAGGTTGACCCTTGCAAAACCGGCAACTACAATGAAGTCGCAGGAGCAACTATAGTGCAACCGATTTTCACCAACGTCCCGACGGCGTGGTTTCTGCCCAGCTTGGGCGTGCCGGAGCTGCTCGTGGTGCTGGGCATCGCGGTGCTGCTGTTCGGAGGACGTAAGATCCCCGAGATCGGCAAAGGCCTGGGCGAGGGCATCCGCCAGTTCAAGTCTTCTCTGAAAGGGGAAGAGAAAGAGAAAGAGGACAAGGCGGACAAAGACACCCAGCCCCCAGGGTCGGCTCAATAAGCCGATTCCACTGCTCTTGAGGCTGCCCCTGGAAGGGGCCCTGTGAACACTTTTTCACTGAACCCCACTCGGCCGGGCGACCGAGTGGGGTTCGTGCGTAGAAGTAGGTTGGTGCTACTTCTTGGGAGGGACGATCGCATCCTTCGCGGCCTTCGCCACGCGGAATTTGACGACCTTCCTGGCCTTGATCCGAATCTTCTCGCCTGTAGCCGGGTTGCGGCCCCATCGAGCCTTCCGTTCGGACTTAACCAGTTTCCCGATGCCGGGAATCGTGAATTCGCCGGTCGTCTTCGTTTGCTTGACCGCCAACGCCGCTAGATTCTCAAGAAACGACTTGGCGTCTTTCTTGCTGACGTCCTGCGTGCCCGCCAGCGCCGCTACCGTCTGCGCCTGGGTCATTTTCGATGCTGCCATAGTGCTCCTTCCGTCGTGCGCCCTCACTGCCGCGCCGACTGTCCAAAACAAAAAGGTAGAGAAACGTTTTATCTCTGTCGTCCCATCATACGGGACGCTAAGCCCTTTGTAAAGCACAAAACGCGGGGAACACCCTATTTTATGGGGTCCTGGCGTGTTGAGCCGCCCGGGCCCCTTTCTCCATCGTCATCGTCGGCCTCGGCGCGAAACTATAATGAGGGCCCGGAGGCGGCCTATTCTCCAACCCATCGCAGTCATCGGCGCCGGACCGGCCGGTTCGGAAGCCGCCTTCCAAATCGCCAACCTCGGCGGGCCGGTGAAGCTATTCGAAATGCGTCCCGGCTCGACTACGCCGGCGCACCAAACCGACCGTTTCGCCGAACTCGTCTGCAGCAACTCGCTCAAGAGCGAACGCGAGCACTCCGCACCCTGGCTGCTCAAGCAAGAGCTGCGCCGCATGCACTCTCTCTCGATGGAGGCCGCCGCCCAAGCCCGTGTTCCCGGCGGCCAAGCTCTCACCGTCGACCGTGATCGATTCGCCGCCTACGTCACCGCGGCGATCGAGGACAATCCCCTGATCGAAATCTGTCGCGAGGAGGTGCGCGAAATTCCAACCGACACCGTTGTCGTGATCGCGAGCGGACCGCTCACCAGCAATCCCTTGGCCGAAGCGATCGCGAAGCTGACGGGAAGCGAGAGGCTGTTCTTCCACGATGCCATCAGTCCCATCGTGGACACCGAAACGATTGACGCGGACATCGCCTTCCGCGCCTCCCGCTGGGGCCGTTCTATCGACGGTACCGACGATTATCTCAACTGCCCCATGAACCGTGGGGAATACGAGCGTTTCTACCAGGCGCTCACCGAAGCCGAGCAGCATCAAGGACACGACTTCGACAACCCCAACTATTTCGAGGCTTGCCTACCGATCGAGGAACTGGGCCGCCGCGGGATCGATACCCTGCGCTTCGGTCCGATGAAGCCGGTCGGGCTGCGCGACCCTCGTACCGGGAAAACGCCTTACGCCGTCGTACAGCTTCGCCAGGAGGACCTACGCGCCGGATCGTACAATCTCGTCGGCTTCCAAAATCACCTGCGCTATGCGGACCAAAAACGGATTCTACGCATGATCCCGGGCCTCGAGAACGCCGAGTTTCTACGTTACGGCCAGATTCACCGCAACACCTACATCAACGCGCCCGCGCTGCTTACGCCCGCGCTGGAGCTGCGTTCGCACCCCAACATCTTTTTCGCCGGACAGATCTCCGGCGTCGAAGGTTACGTGGAATCGATGGCGGGCGGTATGATGGCGGGCCAAAACGCGGTCCGGCGAGTTCAGGGTCTCGATCCCGAAGTCTGGCCCCGCGCCACGGCCCACGGCTCGTTGGCCAACTATATTTCCGGCGCCAATCCCGACAACTACCAGCCCGCCAACATCACGTTTGACTTACTACCGGCCCTTCCCGCCGCCGACCACGCCCGCTTCCGCCGTGACAAAATGGGCCGCCGGCAGCACCAATGCGAGATCGCCCTCGAAACCCTCGACCGTTTCCTCAACGCCCGAACCGAGGCGCGCACATAAAGGGGCTGCGAAAGAATCGGATACCGACCGTCCGTTTCTATGAACCGGCGGGTCTGTAAAACCGTCACAGAAATGCGCGTCGGGGGCCTTCCTGCCACCCCTAACCTTCTTGCCATATTTCTTGCAGCCCCAAACCCACCCATGGCGCCGGGTCCATCTCGACCCGCGGCCCCGCTGCGCTACAGTCTAAGGAAATGGTCTTACGCCTGATTTTGTTGCTGTCGGGGGCGGCGGGCGCTTTCGGACAATCGGCTGAAAAGAAGCCTTTCGACGTCTGGGCGCTGGTACGATTGGTGCGTTTGTCGGACGCACGGCTCTCTCCCGACGGCTCGACCGTGGCCTTTGTCGGAGCGCGCGTTTCATTAGCTCACAACGACATCGAGAAGCACATCTACACGATTCCTCTCGCAGGAGGGGAGGCCGGCCGCATCACTTACAGCGGTAAATCGAACACTCGGCCACGCTGGTCGCCCGACTCGCGGCAACTTGCCTTTATCTCCGACCGCGCCGGATCTTCGCAGATTTGGCTGATGGACCCGATGGGAGAAAATGCTCGCCAACTCACCGACTCGGCGGGCGAAGCGGACGGTGTGGTGTTTTCGCCCGACGGCCGACAGGTAATTTTCACGAGCCGCGTGTATCCCGATTGCGGTGGCGACAATGCCTGCAATCAAGACCGCCTGCGACAACAAGCCGACGACCCGGTGAAAGCCAAGGATTATGACAGTCTGCTCTACCGCCACTGGGATCAATGGGCCGACGGGCGGCGACGCCACCTGTTCGTTCTCGATCTCGATACAGGTGAAGTAGGGGAGGAAGGCGGTCCGCGTGATCTGACGCCGGGGAAGTTCGATGTTCCGCCGTTTTCACTCGCGGGCCCGGATGGGTACGATGTGTCTCCCGACGGCTTCGAAGTCTGTTTCACGATGAACACCGAAGGCTCACCGGCGACCAGCACGAACAGCGAACTTTATGTGGTCCCGATCGAGGGCGGGGAGCCGGTCGTCATCACGTCCAACCCGGCCGCGGATACGTCGCCGGTTTACTCGCCGGATGGAAATTACATCGCCTATCGGGCGCAGCAGCGGGCCGGATTCGAGAGCGACCGCTTTCGGCTGATGGTGTTCAATCGCGGCACGGGCGAGGTGAACAGCCTCACCGAGGCGCTCGACCGTTCGGTGACGGGTATCGCCTGGTCTCCGGATTCGTTACAGCTGTTTTTTACGGTCGAGGACCGGGGTCGCGAACCGATTCACACCGTACCGGTGGAAGGGGGCGGCATTCGGGTCGCAGTTTTTGGCGATGCACGCCACTCGGATGTGCAACTCGTTCCCGACGGGCAGTCGGTCGTCTATAGCGGACATAGCGGCTCGCACCCTGTCGAAATATTTCGAGGATACTCGTCGGGGGGCCCTCCGGATCAGTTGACACACCTCAACGAAAGGCTTCTCGAGGAGTATGAGGTCACCGAGTTCGAAGAAGTAACATACGAAAGCGCCGACGGTGCCTCGATTTCGGGATTCGAAGTGAAGCCGCCGGGCTTCAGCTTTGAGAACGAGTATCCGCTGCTGGTGTTGATCCACGGCGGGCCGCAAGGAGCCTGGGGCGAGAGTTGGAGTTATCGCTGGAATGCACAGGTGTTCGCAGGGGCGGGATACGTCGTTTTCATGCCGAACCCCCGGGGGTCGACCGGCTACGGCCAGGCGTTCACCGACGCCGTTACGGGCGAATGGGGCGGCATGGTCTACGAAGATATTCTCTCTGGTGTCGACCACATACTGCGCCGACCCTACGTTGACTCGAACAAGGTCGTCGCCGCCGGTGCTTCGTACGGCGGCTACATGGTGAACTGGATCCTGGGGCATACCGACCGTTTCCAGGCCGTCGTCTCGCACGCCGGCGTCTACGACCTGGCGAGTTTCTTCGGTGCGACGGAAGAACTGTGGTTCCCGCTATGGGAGTTCCGCGGCGCGCCGTGGGAAAACCGGGAAATGTATGAGAAGTGGTCGCCCGCGACGTTTGCGAAGCATTTCAACACTCCGACCTTGGTGATTCACGGGCAGAAGGACTATCGCGTTCCGGTAACACAAGGGATGCAGCTGTTCACCGCACTGCAGTTGAAAGAGGTACCCTCGCGCTTCCTCTACTACCCCGACGAGGGGCATTGGATCATGAAGCCGCGTAACAGCATCCACTGGTATCAGAACGTGATTGATTGGTTGGGGCAGTGGGTCGAGCGGCCGCATCGGCGACGCCGGCGCAAGGAATTTCGGCCGACTATCCCGTCCCAGGTCGAGGCCGAGGTGACGGTGACACAGCCCTAAGTCTCCCTGTTTAGCTGTGTCCGGCCCTGCGTGGCAGGTATGCAGGCAGTTCGGCGCTCGAGAATTTCCTGCGTTTGAAGCGCAAATCTTAGTGCAGGAGTCGATAGATGATCGTCCGTAACGCAGCCGCTCGAGCAGTCTTCCGCTCTGAAAAAATGGGTAAAGCAGATTTGGTGACGACGGAGCATCTATTCGCGGGGCTGAATGCGTTTGAACCAGGACAGCGCCACAAGCTACACACTCACTCGGGCCAGGACAAACTCTACTTTGTTGTCGAAGGGGCGGGCGATGTCACGGTTGGCGAGGAGACTTCGCGTATCGGGGTCGGAGATTTAGTCGCCGCGCGCGCGGGCCAAGAACATGCGTTGGCAAATCCGGGCCCCGGGCGTCTGGTCGTGATGGTTGTGATGGCGCCCCCGCCCAGAGCGAAGGTGTGAGCGGCAAGATCTTGCAGGGCGAACGATTCATGGGGACTCGAGTGGAGCTTTGCCCGCCGATGATCGGCGCGAAGTACGTACGGAGTACCGGCACTCAGCTGTGTTAACCTTGAAAAACTGCAAGCGAACCAGGCGCGGTTGGGGTCAAGAAGTAACATTAGGTATGGTCGCAACTGCCCCGTCTGAAACCCTGGCTTTGGTCTTTTGATGAGTAGCTTTTGGTACATCGTGGTGCCAACCATCCTGCTGGGCCTAATCATTTACGGCTACAGCAGCGGCGGGTTCCTAGCAGGGAGAATTCAAGGCTGGGTGGATCCTCTGATCAAGCTTGTCGCCAAAATCTTGAACTTCATCTTTGGCATTTAGGCCGTAGCGCCAAGTATCGCGCTTCGCATAGCAGCCCGTGGTGTGAGTCCGACGACGCAACCAAGGGGTACAGTCGGTACGAACTCGTTTCCATGGATCATCCGCGGATTCCATAATATCGCCATGAAACCTTATTTCAGCCGGCCCAAGTTTCGGGGCAGAAATGTCGCCAAGAGTGGTGACACGGCACGCCTGGAGACGTGCGCCATGTCGAAGGCTGCGGTATCGTGCGATTCATAATAGCGCCATGAAAATGGTTGTCATTGATAGGACAAAGTGCCGGCGCGAGCCGGTACTGACATACTATTCACATTGTCAGCGACGGTCTGCCATGATGGATGTGGTCTGCGGGCGGGGTCTGAGCGTTACCCCTCGGCCGGAGCCGTCCCCTCGAGTTCAAGAGTCGTTTTTGCAGGAGAGCTTGGAAAGCGCGGTTCGGGCCACCGGCGGTCCGGTTGGTATTCTTGCCGGAAACGAAAAGGATGGCCATGGCGCGACCTCGCTTTGGATTCTTCGTTCTGCTCTTATCGGCTGCGCTGCCGATTGCCTCTCAGGCTGAAGAGTTCGACTCCTCGCCGGCGTGGCCGTTGTGCGCGCGAATTACCGAAGCGCCCCCGGCGGGTTGGGTTGAAGCGGACGGCTGCCCGAGCGAGCGCTGGGGGAACAGCAACTTCACGGACATGCCGATCGCCTCGCCGTTCGGTCCGCGGCCGTTGGCCTCGGAAGACGACCGATACGATTTCCACCGAGGCCTCGACATCGCGACGCCGGAAGGGACGCCGGTTTTTGCGATCACCGACGGAATTGTGAAGATCGCGGGTGATCACCCGAGCTACTCGGACCCGCTGGTCCAATTGCGGCACTATCGGCCGGGGTATTCTTCCTGCGGATCGGTCGGCTGCTACAACAGCAACTACATGCACCTGAGCCAGGCGCTGGTCGTGGCGGACGCGACGGTGAGCAAGGGGGATCTGATCGGCTACACGGGGAGCAGCGCCAGCGGCTTCGCCCATTTGCATTTCGAGGTCCGAGACGCGCCGGGGTTCGATCCCTTGAGCCGTTGGCAGCGCGATTGTGTTCATCCCATCGGCGTGCTGCCCTATAGCAGCGCGGCGATCGCGGCGATCACTTTCGATTCCGTGGATACGCTCAACCCGAATAGTCCGGTTGTCGAACTCACACTCACCACGTCCCGGATTGACGTTGAGCGCATAGAGCTGACGCTTCTTGACGCGGCGGACGATCCGATTGTCCAGCCGGGCAACACAGCCGATGCGAACGGCTATAACGTTCTGCCCTCCTGGTTCGGCATGAACGACTGGAATTTCCAGTACAGCCACAAGAACAGCACGAACTTTCCATGGTCCAGCTTCGGCTCGGGCGGCGCGAACGAATGCCCCTATCACCAGGACCATGGATCGAGCTACAGCGCGCATGTCCACATGGACCGGCAGTTGCCACTCGATCCTCTGGTTGGAGAGTTCAACGGAATTGAGATTCGTCCGACCAAGTATGTCGACGGCAACTATACTCTGAACCTAAAATTTCAAGAGTTGGTAGGGCCTGTCGCGTGCATCCAGGCGACGGTCTACCAAGCGTCCGGCAGCACGGTAACTTCCGAGTGGGGTGACTGTTCCGGTCCGGGCGATCCGCCTGCCTACACTGACTTCCCAATGAGCGGCGAAACCCTTTTCGGTGGGACCCAGCAAGGAAGTTATGCTGACAGCTGGACGCAGAACGAAGGAGCTGTTGAGGTTCTCACGGAGCGAGAGAGCGGCGGAAAGCCAAAGAACCGATATAGCTTTCTTGACCACGAATGGACAGTCGACATCGGCGCCGGCGGGGCCGTTGTTACCTGAATTATGCACTGCGGCGTGGACCTGAGGAGGGCTGAGCCGCAAGGGACCATTGGGGACCCCCGAAAACATGGGGTAAAAAGGTCGGCTGGCAAAGATCCCAGCTTCGCCAGCCAACCCCAAGGAGGTCACCCACATGGTTACCAGACGAAAACAGCATAGCTCCCAAAGGCCCGTCCAACAAGGCCCAGCCGTGACGGCCTCGCGGCCCAATAAAATCGGGGCTTCGACGCCTTACCACTTCCGCGGCAGGAAGCCGACTCCCTACGGCGGCTTGCTGCCGGTGGTCGGGAGGGCGCTGATCTGAGAGCCTGGCTATGCGCTATGCATAAATTTTTATGCACTAGCCGTAACGCACTGGAAACACGTCACTTCCGAGCGAGGTTTTGACGACGCGGATTCTGGGCGGGAAGGGAAACCGGACACGGAGAAGCCAAAAGGCCAGTTGCCGAGCTACCACCTCACGACGACCGCCAACCCGCTACGAACGCAGCCACACTCGCAAAGTGAATCTGTGCATAATTCAGGTGTTACGGTGTGGGTCGATGCTTGGACTACGCCTTCCGCGGATGGCGATACCTTCGAATTGACAGTCGGCGGTTCGAGCGACGTCCTTGTTCCGGACAGGACTTCCGACGACGACACGTATCAGACTTTGACGATGCCCCCGGGGGTGGGCGGTATCCTAACCCTGCGCCTGCGCGATACCGACCAAAGCACCGGTGCTCGCTCGCTGGACTCCGTGACGGTCGACCACCTGTTTGTTCGCGTTGAGAACCCGACGAATCTCGAACCACCGGAAGCGCCGACCGGTGTCAGCGCGGCAGCCCTCTCTGCGAGCAGCGCCGAAGTGACGTGGAGTCACAGCGGCGATAACGAATCCGGCTTTAAGGTGGAGCGGCAAACACAGAACCCCGATCTGAGTTGGGCCCCGTGGACGGAAGCCGGAATGGCGTCCATGGATGCCGGCTCGTTCCTCGACAGCGGGCTTGTCTCTCAGGAGACCTATCGCTACCGCGTCGCCGCGACGAATGCGGCGGGTGATTCCGCCTGGGTGGAGTCGGGGGAAGTTACCACTCCTCTCGGCCTGACGGTCGACGCATCGGGCTACAAGCAGAAGGGGTGGCAATACGTTGACGTAAGCTGGACGGGCGCGCCGGGCGGATTCGTCGACGTGTTCCGCGATGATGGAAGCGGAGCCATTCTCGTGGGCTCCCCCGCCGCGGGCGCGGGCGGGAGTGGTGTTTTCACCGACGGGCCAATCGCCAAGGGCGGCGCGCAGTACACCTATCAGGTGTGCGTTTCCGGAGAGCCGGCCAACTGTTCCTCTCCGGTAACCGTCAATTTCTAGGACGCGCACCGTCGTCGGTTGCGTACGTCCCGGCAAGACAGCAGGGTCGACATCAACGCCGGAGCTCCTACCGAACGGGTGCGCGACATGATATGGGAAATCGGCCGCCCGGGCTGACCGTGGACCGTCCACGCCGCTGTCTCTACTGCTCGCATTGCGGGAGGTAACGTCCCACATTTATTTCGCGTACCCTTCCGCTCCCGCCCGGTTGACAACCTCGGCCCCGCCGTTTACCATCTCCAAGCGGGGGAACCAATGTACGCGAACAGAAACCGACTCTTTCTGGCCAGTTGCGTGGCGCTTGTCACGACGTCGATGGTATTTTCCATCCGCGGGGACATTCTCGACGCGCTGGGCGCGGATTTCAAGCTGAACAAGGAACAAATCGGCATCATCTTGAGCCCGGCGTTCTGGGGCTTTACGCTCTCGATTCTCATTGGCGGCTCGCTCGTCGATTGGTTCGGGATGCGCCGGCTGCTCTACGTGTCGAGTTTCGGATACATAGCGGGCGTGCTGGCGATTCTGTTCGCGCCGACGCCCGACGGCCCGGTGGAGGCCTACTACACCGACCCGGGGTTCATCATCTTGTACGGCGCCATGCTGACGCTGGGGCTGGCGCAAGGTCTGGTCGAGGGCGTTATCAACCCCTTGTGCACGACGCTCTACGCCGAGGATAAAACCCACCGCATGAACGTGCTCCACGCCTGGTGGCCGGGCGGGCTGATCATCGGCGGGCTGGCGGCCTACGGCATCACGAAAATCATGGGCTTGGACGGCGATGTGTCGGCGGCGACGGCGACTCTCGGTTGGCAAATCAAACTTTCACTGATCCTGGTCGCAGCCGCGATCTACGCTTACATGATCCGGGGACAGCAATTTCCCGCCACCGAGCGCGTTGCGGCCGGGGTCTCCACGGGCCGCATGCTCCAGGAAGCCTTGCGGCCTATGTTCTTGCTGTGGTGGGTCGCCATGTGGATGACGGCGGCTACCGAGCTGGGACCCGATCAGTGGGTCGGTTCGGTGATCACGAACCTGACCGGGATGAGCGGAATTCTAATCCTCGTCTACACGGCGGGCATCATGTTCGTCCTGCGCTTCTACGGCGGACCGATGGCGCGCCGATTCTCGCCGATGGGCGTGCTGACGCTTTCGGCGATTCTTTCCGGACTTGGACTGCTGGGACTCAGCTATGTCGAGACGCCCTGGCAGGCCTTCGCGGCGGCGACGATTTTCGGCGTGGGCAAGACGTACTTTTGGCCCTTCATGCTGGGTGTGACATCGGAACGGTTCCCCAACGGGGGGGCGTTCTTGCTGGCCCTCATCGGCGGCACGGGAAATTTGTCCGTGGCCTTTGTCTTGCCGCTGATGGGTGGATGGTATGACGCCGAAGGGGCCGCGGCCGCTTTCCGCTATGTGGCCTACTTCCCGCTGGTCCTGACGTTTATCTTCGGAGGCCTGTTCTTCTACTTCAAGTCGATCGGGGGATATCGCGCGGTCGAGATCAGCGCCGACGAACCCAAAGCGGCTGGTGAACCAAGCAAATAGAGACTGCCGGCAGCAATAAGAATCCCGAGGTGAAGTCGGTAGTAGTCGTCACTGTCCACGCGACGAGCGGCGCCCGCGGTTGCGGTGGACGTGGAACACCGACCTTGGACTCTTGAAGAAGCGGCACGGTGCGGAGGCGGAGTTGGCGTTCACATCGCAGAGCTTCGCGGATCGTGCCGGCAATCCATCGTCCAAACGGCGGCCCCGCGCGCGGACAAGTGATTCGAGGGCGCAAATCGCCCTGTCAATGTATCTCTTCTCCTTCTGTAGTTCGGCGAGCAGTTCGCTCAGATCGAAGACCCCATCATGATTGTGCATCGCTCCGTAGCTCCGTCTCGATCAAGAAGAGCATGAGCCCTTACAGTTTAAGGATCCAACGATCCAAATACCACCTTGCCTCAGAAGCACTGGGCCTTGGTCATAAAGATTTCGTAAATTCCCCGGATGCGACACCACGCTCGGGAATGAGGCATTCGCTCACGAGCAGTGAGCGAGACGTTATCCGATGTTATCCGAGAGTTCCTCTCCGTCTCCTCGCGTGCCGAATCGTTCAGTCGTAGTATTCGAGGCCCAGGTGGGTGATCAGCTCTTCGCCGGCGAGCCAGCGCAGGGTGTTCTTCATTTTCATGAGCTGAATAAAAATGTCGTGCTCGGGATAGAGGCTCGGGGCGGCCATGGGGCTTTTGAAGTAAAACGAAAGCCATTCTTGGATGCCGCTCATACCGGCTCTTTGCGCCAGATCGAGGAACAGCGCCAAGTCTAAGACCAGCGGCGCCGCCAAGATCGAATCCCGACAAAGGAAATTGACCTTGATCTGCATCGGCACGCCCAGCCAGCCGAAGATGTCGATGTTGTCCCATCCCTCCTTAGCGTCGCCACGCGGAGGATAGTAGTTGATCCGCACAATGTGGTCGAATCCCTTGTAGAGGTCAGGGTATTCTTCCGGTTGCAAAATCACTTCCAGGGCGCCGAGTTTGCTAACCTCCTTGGTCTTGAACGAATCAGGATCGTCGAGTACCAACCCGTCGCGATTGCCCAGAATGTTGGTGGAGAACCACCCGTTCAACCCCAGCAAACGACTCTTGAGGCCCGGTGCGAGCAGGGTCTTCATGAACGTCTGGCCGGTCTTGTAGTCCTTGCCGCAAACCGGTACATTTTGTTGCTTCGCGAGCTCCAGCATGGCCGGAAAGTCGAGGGTCAGATTTGGCGCGCCGTTGGCGAACGGCACTCCGGATTTCAAAGCGGCATAGGCGTAGATCTGCGAAGGCGAGATTTCGGGATCGCTTTGGAGCAGCCCCTTCTCGAAAGCCGCTAAACTTTCGTGCGACTCGGTCGCGCGCTGATAGATCTCCGTCGAGCCGCACCAGACCATCACCAGCCGCGACAGGTCGTTGGTCTGTTTGAAGTCGGCAATGTCCCGCATCAACGCTTCGGCGTATTGCATCTTGTTGGCGGCCGACTTTTTATTCTTTCCGTCAATGCGAGTCACGAAGCGATTTTCAAAAACGGCCGGCATCGGCTTGACCGATGACATCTCGCCGCGCACTTGATCGAGCAGGGCGGAGTCGATGACGGCGGCGTGACGGGCGGCCTCGTAGGCGTTGCTTTCGTAGATGTCCCAGCCGCCGAAGACTAGATTGTCGAGGCCGGCTAGCGGAGTCAACTCGCGGATGAGCGGGTTACGGCCTTCTGTTCTCTTGCCCAGTCGGATGTGTCCCAGTTGACTCAACGAGCCAATCGGTTTTGCCAGCTGCTTCTTGACAAGCTCCACGCCGCCGATGAAGGTAGTGGCGACGGCCCCCATACCCGGCAACAGTACGCCCAGCTTACCCTCAGGAGGTGCAATGTTGGGACGTTCGCGCTTGGATTGTGCGCTTCGCACCTTCCGGCCGGGCGATCGCAGTAACTCGGCTTGGCGGCTGTTGGCGCGAAACGACTTCCGCTTGACGGCGTCGTGAACTTGATCGAGTGAGAGGCCGAGTGTCGCGGCGACTTCGGCCGCATCACTTAGTTTGAGGTCGCGCTCGCCCTTGATGAGGCTTAGGTACAGGTGATGGTATCCGGGGCGAACGTGACGTTCGAGTTCCCGGAGATTGACGTGGTAGGTTGGATTGGAGTGTGAGGAGTGCTTTGGTTTGGGCATCGAAGTTTACTGTTGGACAAAGAATATAACTAAAATATAGACTACTAGAATACCAACATATTGACTGGCCGATCGGGAAGAGCGTTGGCGGCTTGTACCGTTTTTGGTACAATTATTCTTGCGTCTGGAATTGAAGCGGTTGCCCGCGTACTTCTACCGTGCCGAGAGCGGGCGCGAGCCGGTTCGTGAATGGTTGCGGGGTCTCGACCGCGAGGACCGCAAGATCGTCGGCGAAGACATCAAGGACGTGGAGTTCTCTTGGCCGCTCGGCATGCCGGTGGTGCGGTCATTGGGACATGACCTTTGGGAAGTGCGCAGCAACCTGACGGGCGGGAAGATCGCACGGGTACTTTTCCGTGTGTATGAGGGCCGCATGCTTTTGCTCCACGGCTTCATCAAGAAGAGCCGGAGGACACCCCGGAGAGATATCGAGTTGGCGCTCAGGCGCGGCAAAGGAGAAGGTGGATGAAGGACAACAATATCGGTACATCGCTTGACAGTTGGCTGCGCGAGGAAGGCATCTACGAGGACGTTACGGCCGGCGCGATCAAGCGCGTTTTGGCTCGTCAGGTGGAAGTGGCAATGGAACAGGAGGGCATTTCCAAGACTGAGATGGCGCGGCGAATGCAAACCAGCCGCAGCGCACTGAACCGCCTACTGGATCCCAAGAATGAGTCGATTACCCTAGCAACGTTGAGGAAGGCGGCCGCCGCGGTCGGGCGGGAAGTGCGTTTGGAGCTGGTGTAAGTCCTCGTCGAGCGGTAAAGGACCCACGCAAAGCCGCCCTACGCGGCCGAAAACTCGATCAGGACGGCGGTGAGGTTGTCGCGGCTGCCGGCTCGCAGGGCGGCGCGCACGAGGCGGTCGAGTGACTTGCGGGTGCCGGCGCGTTTGCCCACAATTTTGGCGAGGTTCTCGTCGGAGAGCGAACCGTGCACGCCGTCGGTGGTCATCAGGGCGCGGTCCCCGGGTTCGAGCGAGATTTTCGCGGTGTGGACCAAAAGGTCTTCCCGTGAGCCGACGGCCATCGTGAGGACCCCGCCGATGTCGTCCTCGAGTTGAGCGGCGGTGGGGCGCCAAGCCGCTTCGTTTCTGAGCGTGTGGTCGTGGGACAGTTGACTGAGTTTCCCGGCGCGGTAAAGGTAGCAGCGGCTGTCACCGACATTCGCGATGTACAGCGTTGCGGAATCCCAGAGGCAGGCGACCGCGGTCGAGGCCATGCCTCCGCACTCCGCATGGGTCGCAGCGCGTTCGCGGACAAGCTTATTCGAGTGTCGAAAAGCTTCCCGCAAGCGCTGCTCCGGCGGAAGCACTTCTTCGGGAGATCGGAGATAGTCAAGTATCGCCTCGGCAGTCGCTTGTGACGCGACCTCCCCACAGGGCGCGCCGCCTACTCCATCGGCGATCACGGCAGCGAAGACTTCGGCGTCGGCCAGCCAACAGTCTTCGTTTTTCGAACGAACCGGGCCGATCTCGCTTTTGCCCGTGATATCGGTGGCTTTCATGGCGAACGGCAGGCTCTACGTGGTTCTTGTCGTGGCCTTGGGAAAAGCGGCCGGCATTACAGCCCTGTCGCAATCATCTCTCTCGTCGGCCGCGGATCTGCGCCCAACAATTGTTCAATCGGCCTCCGATCGCGGTCCTTTTCGATGTTCTTGTCGTGGTAGAGATGACATTGCGAACAGCGGTCTTGCGTTGTGCCGGTACCCGCGTGGCAGGGCAGGCAGTCGATGATACCGGGTATGAGCACATCGCTGGTTTCGAGGCTTTCCGCCGCTTCGCGATGGCAGGAAGTACATTCCACGGCTCGGTGCGCTCGATGGCTGAAGCGTGCGTGATCGAGCCACACCTCGCCCGACGGTGCTTCGCCGACGTACCGACCCGCGATCGGGTTCACGGGCTTGACCCGCGGGACGCCGTCTTGGCGATCCGCGTACTGATGGCAATAAACGCATTTGCGATCGAAGAGGAATTGCGAGGAACGATCGGTAACCTTTGTAAGCCAGACCTCGGGATCACGCTCAGGTTCGGCGCCGCGTTCTATAGGTGTATTAACAATGCTTGGGCGAGAAGCCAGCAGATCTCGATAGGCTGTCTCGATAAAGTCACGCGTGGCCTCCGCATCGCGAGCGTGTGGAGCCGGCCGCGCGCTCTCCGCTTGAAGTTGCAAGACGTCGAACTGCAACTCCTGCTCGTGGCAACTCAGGCAGTGTTCTTCGAAGCTAACAGCCAAAAGATCGCCCGTCGGTGAGTCGCGATCGGTGGCATGGCAGTCGCTGCATTGCATCGGCAACTCGATGTTGCGAATTTTCTTGGCCTCCGCCGGCATGTGAACCGAGTGGTTGAGCCGCAGCGGGCGAGAGTCGGTCTTTTCGGGACGCGGAAAATCGGGGTGTCCGTCTTGCTCGAAATCGGTGATCGAGGCCACAACCTGGGCGTTCTGAATCCCGACTCCGTTCAGGTCTTCATGGCAGCGGGTGCAATTGCCTTCGCGGACCAGCGCCAACTGGGTATCGCCCTGGTGCTCGACGTGGCAGGTGGCGCAGCGGGCTTCGCTGACGTTCATCGTCGCGGCGACCTGCCCGCTCACATGAGTCGGCCCATCGTGGCAACGCAGGCAAGCCTGATCGGCAACCGCCGAAAAGCGCTCGCTGTGGCACAGCGAGCAATCCTGTTCGAAGATGGCATGGGCCTTTGAGACCGGACCGTTCGAAAACGCGCGCTCGCCCCCGCCAACCGGCAAGAAGAACGGCGCGATGCCGGCCGCGGCAACGACCGGGACCCAAAGCATCAATCGTCGCTTCCAGCGCCGAAAGGGGCTTGGCCGCAGAAAGTAGAGCAGCTCGATCCGTTGCGCCAGGCTCTTGGTGTCGAGCACGCGGCGTTCGTAGGCAAGCGGTTTTTCTTCCTTGGCCATGGCTGCTCAATACCGCAGAGAGACGACCGCGTGAACCAGGATCAAGAGCAAAAACGCGAACGACAGCGGCACATGGACATACAGCCAGCCGTGCAACCAATGGTGCATGCTGCGTTGTACCGCAAGCTGACGGCGCTCTTCACAAATCGTTTCCACGTCTTCCAGCACTTCGTGCGCCGCTACCGGAAGAATCGTCCGTAGGTGGCGAAAGTACCCTGCCACGTTTTCGTTCGTGGCGAACAGCTTTTCTGAAAACGGCTCCGACTCGGGGAATAGAAACGGGCGAATCTCCTGGAGGTAATGGACCCGCAGGCTGTGTATCGCAGGGTCGTCGACCTCGATTTGCGGTTTCTCTTTCCGCTGTTGCTCGACGGCGGCGACCTTCTTGGCGGCGCTCGTGCGCTGTACCTTGTCGAAGTAGTATTTCCTCCCGCCTGCCATCACGACTTCTTCTTCCGGCTCCTGTTCGACGCCCAGGTCCGCAGTGATGAACTCCACGCGCTCGTCGGCCTCGAAGCGCAATTTTTGAATCACGTCAGGAATCTGTTCATAGACTGTTTCCCGCGGGACCAATTCCGTCATTCGTTGCGGCAGGAAGTTTTGCAGCGCCACGCCTAAGACTCCGCTTAGAAGGATCACCGTAAACAGCGTCATCAGCACTGCCGCCAAACCCTCGCCCCATTGGAACCCGGTGTGGAACAGGATCAAAACGAAACTGAACAAGCCCAACCAAAGATGGCCCTTCAGCCATGTCGACACGCGACCGATTGGCGACGCCGGATACCGCTTGCGTAACGAGAGCAAGCATTCGAAGAGGATCAAACCCGTCCCTGCGAAAGCGAAGAAGAGCCCCGCCCAAGAGCCTCCCGTCGGTCCGTTCACCGAAGTTAGGGCATACGCGGCATAGAGAAGCCCGCTAACCGCGGCAGCGATCGCCGAACCGACAGTCCAACGCACATGTGTCCGGTCAATCAGCATGACGTGATGCGGTTTTGGGCTCCAAAAAGGGGGGCATGAAAATAGGGGACAGGCTCGTTTCCATGAATCTGCGGTTTATAATGCCGCCATGAAAATTCGTTTCGGCCGCCGGCGGGTGCTTACCCAGGGTTCCGCCTTCGCTCCACCCTGGGCTAAGGTTCCGGCCGCCGTTTCGCGGCTGTGGAGACTTGCGGGTTCACGACTCGGAACATAATCCGCCAGACGCTTGAAAGGGAATTGTCGGAGCAGGTCACGTCGCGGGGAGTGGGTCGTTGATTCAAGAGAACCAATTCGATCAGCGCTCGGTACAGTCCCCAACTTTTTCACAGCCCTTACGTACCCGGCGACCACAAGAACTCCATTTCCATCTTTCCGATTCGAATCACGTCGCCGGGTCGCAACTCGATCTCGCCCTCGACCTGATTTCCGTTGACAAAGGTGCCGTTGGTCGAATCAAGGTCACGAAGCAGAAAGCGCTTTTCGCTACCCTCGATCACACAATGCTGCCGAGAGGCCATTTCCTCTTCGGTCAGTCGATAGTCGTTCTCCGGCCCCCGGCCGAAGCTGGTCGACGGGAACCGAAGCTGGAGCATGCGTCCCGGCCGCGGCCCCGAGCGAACGCGCAGTCGCGGCAGCAAGGCCGAGAGATCGCCGATGTTCGTCAGCAGAATCGTCTCGGTCATCGGGGCGGCCTGTTCGGCTTGTTGCACCGGCCGGTCGCTGACCGCCAGCTGCATTCCCGCCAGGTCGTGCGCGAAAAATTCCTTGGGATCTACTCGCATCGCAGCTTCATGGGGGCAGGCGCGGACGCAATTCGGCTCGTCGTAGTCAACGCATAGATCGCAGGTCGTCGCCTTGGGAGCCGGCTGGGCTTTCTGCTTCCCGGCGGATGGCAGTCCGTCGATCTGCACGAGACCCGAGATCGGCACGATGTTGATGTTGCCGTAGGGACAATCGACGGCGCAGTTTCCGCAGCCGATGCACCAATCCTCGATTACAATGTCGAGCGAATCCTTGCGGCGAATCGACCCCACAGGACAACGCGTCATGCAGAGCGGATCCATGCAGGCGCGACAACTTGTCGGAACGAGATACTTGTCGAACCGCAAGCCCTCGCGGATTAGCCGCGTCACGCCGTCTTCGTGGGTCGCGATGCAGGCGTCCACGCATTCGTCGCAGCGGGTGCAGCGTTCCAGATCGAACATCAGCAGGTTCTGGCCCTGGACCAATTCCTGCGTCAGAAAGTCGTTGAGCGAAACGGTCTGCAGCCGGTTCATGAGGCCCGCGTTCATTTGGCGGCGCTGTTGTGCTTCTGCCTCAACGGCGGCAGCCGCGGAGGGGAACTTGGCGAGCATTTGCTTGAAGTCCTCCGCCGTGATACGCACGAGCTGCACAAAGTCCATCGCGGTGCACGTCGCAGTGCGGTAGCCGGTCTGGTCGCGGTCCTCTACGATCTCGAAGGTTGTACCGCCGGCAATGAATGATTCGCCCGGCGCCGCCACAAACGAAGTCGTGGGTCGCATTCGGTATGTGATCGGATTCTTGCCGCTCGACGATTGCTCGATCTTTACCTGGCGGCCGTCGACGCGCGCGGAAAAGTGTTCGCGCGAAATGTAGCTGTCCCAGGAAACTCCAAGCGAGCGCTCCTCGGAAGGCGCGCGGCCACACGTCAGGGGCTGCGATGACAAAACGGCTTCTGCAAACTCCCCGGCATTCTTCCCGCGCGCTCGAATCCGAAACGCAGGAGGCAAGAGCCCGATCTCCCCGAAGTAAGACCCTCGTGAGAGGTAGTTCAGGACGAGCTCGCCTCCCGCAAAAGTTTGCGAGACCTTCACAAACCCCAGACGAATTAAATAAAACGCGTCGGCCGCATCGCCCTGACGGCAGATCTCCTCCCCGGGTTGGACGTCGATCAGTTCGACACGCCCACGCAAGTAATCGATGAACGCGCGGTCCACTTCGCTGAACATCGGCACCGAGCGCAGATGGGTCTCCAGCGCTCGCTCGCGGTAGTTGTCGGCGAGCTTTTGCTTGAACGCCTTCGAGTTGTAGAGGACGTTGTTCAAGATATGCGGCAGCATCTCGAACACCACGACGTCCGACTTGGCCCGCACGGAAGCCGAACGCGGGTAAAACTTCGCCCGCTTCACCCGATCTTGCTTGAGCGCCGCCAACGCCGCCAACTCGCCGACCAGCTCGCCGGCGCCCAACGTCGCGATGGGGTCGTCGAGCGCCAAATCGACCGAACCATCGACGGGGACGTACCGACGCGGAGACTTCTCTCGCCCGCGCTGGGCCGGTACGCCTTTGAAGTATTGAGTGAGTCTCCCGAGCGACCCGAACCAGCCCCGGCGTTTCTTATTCTCCACCGCGACGATCGGGCTCTTGAGAAAGACCTCGACCTCGCCCGAGAGGATGTAACAGGCCGTCGTGCCATGCTCGCCTTCGTGGAAAATGAACTCGCCGGCACGGTGGGTCTTTTTCGCGATAGCTCCGGGAAACTTTTCCCAAATTTGCGGACGAATGTCGGCGAAGTCGGGAACCTGAGCCAGCTCCTCGGCACTGACGGGCGTCCCGCCCAAATCGGCTTCGAGAATGACCTGTTTCGCCATGGGGCTGTGACCGGCGGTCTGAGAGCGATCGGTATCCGCCTTGAGCTTCTAAGAAATCGCGTCGGAGACCATGGTCGGTCGTTTACTAGTATCCCAGTTCACAGAGGCGGAATTGTTGATCGATCGGTGTGACGTGGCGACAGGGCGGCAGTTATCGGCAGCGCCATTTCGTGCCGAAGCGCATACGTAAATGCTATCGTTGCTCAGCAGAAGGAACATCGTGATGCGAACCTTGCTCCCAACACTATCCATCCTCTGCCTGAGCGCGGTCGGCCTGGCGGCCGGCGACGCGGAAAACCGTACGCTCTACGACCTGCTCTCTGAGAAAGGCCCGGCCGCGGCGCAAGCCGCCGTGGCGCGGAAACATTTCAGTGCCGAGGAGTTACACACCGGCGCCGCAGTTGCCGCGAACGGCGGCGACTTCGTCTGGGCCGTCGAATCGGAACGCGAACCGTTTCTCTATATCGACGACAAGCCGGTGCTCCAGATGCGTTCTCTCGGCGGCAATCTTTGGGTGCATACGGCGCGGTTGGTGGCGGGCCGCTCGCATGCCCACCTCTACCGGGTCGGCGGCGAAATCCTGGGCGGTAAACGGTTCGATACATCGGCTTTCACGGAAGACTCCTATCCGCAAGCCGGCGTGCCGCAGGGAAAGCTCTCGGAGCAAATGATCATCGAGAGCGAGGTTTACCGCAGCTGGAAGGTTTCCTACTGGGTCTACGCCTCGCCCGGCGTCGACCCGGCGGTTCCGTCACCCGTGATGGTTTGGCAAGACGGACAACGCTTCGTCTATCGAGGCAAGCGTTCGCGGTTGATGACAGTGGTCGAAAACCTGGTGCATCAGAAGAAAATCCCGCCGATGGTGCTGGTGCTCATTGCGCCGGGCTATATCGGAGGTGCCGATGATTCCCTATACGTTCCCAATGAAAAGGTTCGTGAGCTGCGGAGCATTCTTTATGACACCGTCAACGACGACTACAACAAGATGGTCCTCGCTGAGATTTTCCCGGAAGTGGAAAAGCTGTACAAGCTGCGTTCCGACGGCTACAGTCGCGCCATCGCGGGCCAATCTTCGGGGGGGATCTGCGCTTTCAATTCGGCCTGGTGGAGGCCCGACGCCTTTGGGCGCGTACTTTCGCGCATCGGCAGCTATACACCACTGCAATGGCTACGCGGTCAGTCGAACCCAGAGGAACGCTGGGGGCTCGACGACCCGGCCGGCTTCGCCGAGGGCGGCGACATCTACCCGACGCTGGTCCGCCAGCAAGCGAAACGAAACATTCGCGTGTGGCTGGAAGACGGCTCCTACGATCTCGAAATAGAGAGGGGAAGTTGGTCGTTACAGAACATCCGCATGGCCAACTCGCTCAAGATGCGCGAATACGATTTTCATTTCAGCTTCGGCAACGCCCAACACAACACCCAGCACGGCAACGCCGAGCTGCCTCGCGCGATGACTTGGTTATGGCGGGCCTACGACCCGGCGAAAACCGAGCAAGAGTTCAAGATGGACCCGGCCGAGAAGGAGCGTCCGTATTTCCGGGTCGCTGTTGTGAACCGCTAGAACCATCGGATCGTTCTGCTAGATCCGCATTTCTTTTCGCCAGCCTTCGACGATGGCCTCAATGTGTCGCCTCTCGTTGGGGAATCGGCTGGAAAGATCGGTCTCTTCTTCTTGATCAACGAGCAAGTCAAACATCATCTTTTCCTCGCCGACCTGCAAGTACTTGTAACGGCGTTGCCGCGCAGCGAAGCTCGCCGGCAAACCGAGGCGTTCGTCCTCGAAACGCCACAAGAGGGTTCTCCGCGCGGGCTTCTTGTCAGAAGTCAGTAGATCGAAAATGTCAACACCGTCAGGTTCCCGGGAGGGCCGCCTCGTCAGCCCCGTCACTCGGAGAAGGGTAGGCATCCAATCTATTGACTCCCGCATAATATAGAGTAACCTTTTGAGGGTTCTGCTCGTCCTAACAGACATGGGGAACCCAAGAGGCGTAAGACGCGATTTTGATGCTCTCGAGAGGAGACGGTTGGAGGCCGTGCGGCTGGTCGTTGACGAAGGTTTGAGTCAATCCGAGGCAGCACGGCGGGTGAAGGCGGCGCAGCAAAGCGTGAGCCGTTGGGTCAGCGAGCATGGCGAGCGGGGTGCGGCCGGACTCCGCAAGGCCGGGCGTGCCGGTCGCAAGCCGCTGTTGGACGCCACGCAGCTCGAACGCCTCGAGACGCTGCTGCTCGAAGGGCCCGAGGCGCACGGCTTCCCGACGCCACTGTGGACTTGTCCGCGGGTGGCTCGTCTGATCGGAGACGAGTTCGGCGTGCGCTATCACGATGGCCATGTCTGGAAGATCCTGTGGGCGCTCAACTGGAGCCCCCAACGGCCGGTCGGCCAAGCCCGTGAACGCAACGAAGAGGCCATCCGCTACTGGCAGCGCAAGACCTGGCCGGCCACTAAAAAAAAGCCCAAAAACAAGGCCGCACGATCGTCTTCATCGACGAAAGCGGACTGAGTCAGAAGCCGCATCGCTGTCGCACCTGGGCGCCGCGCGGCGAGACACCGCTGCTGCAATTCAACTTCAACTGGCAGAAGCTTTCGGTGTCGGCCGGGCTGACGTTGCGCAACTTTTACTTCCGGCTCTATCGCGGTGCGATCGGCGAGCTGGAGGTCATCGACTTCCTGAAGGCTTTGGTCCGCCACATCGACCGGCCGCTGCTGATCGTCTGGGACCGCTTGCCGGCACACCGCAGCCGCCTGGTACGAGAGTTCATCGAACTCTCCGAAGGCCACATCGCCACGGAATTCTTGCCGTCCTATGCGCCGGAGCTGAATCCGGTGGAATACATTTGGGCGTACTGGAAGCAGCACGAGTTGCCCAACGTTTGCCCGAAGGACTACTGGGAGCTGGACGAGCGCGCTCGCAAATCCCTCCGCCGCATGCGCCGCAAACCCCGCTTGATTACGGCCTTCTGGAAGCAGTCTTCTCTTTGTCTCGATTAACTCTATATTATGCGAGATTCAATAGATGAATCGTCGGCTCGCCGGAAACCGATCCGGGGAGTATCCGGTGAGGCCACCGCGCCAGACCCGGCACCCGAATGCCTCCTTCAGTCAACTCGTACTTCCCTCCGCGGAACGAACCGTTATCGCCCGCCCCATCCAGCTCGGGATTTCGACCGAGCTTTTCCCAACCATGATCGGAGGAAAAGATGACCAGCGTGTTCTCCGCGTTGTCTCGCGCATCGATCGCTTTCAGGATCTCTCCCACACCGTGGTCCATCGCGGAGACCATGCCCGCATAGATGCGCCGATTGGGGTCCGCAAAGTGCCCATACATCGACGACCATCGGTCGGGCACCTGCAACGGGGGATGCGGAAGCGCGAGTGAGAGAAACAGAAAGAAAGGCTGATCGCGAGGCTTCTCGATGAACTGCACGGCTTCGCGGTGCAGCAACTCGGGCAGATAGCCCTGCTCTTCGACCGGCGTGTGTCCGCGATAGAGCGCCGGCAGCCCTTTGAAGCCGCCGCCCAGCGAGACGTGCGTTTCATAGTCAACCCAGGCGCTCAGGAATCCGTAGAAGGATTGAAAACCCCGGCGCGTCGGATGATTCTGAAAGCCGAAGCCGAGATTCCACTTCCCGATTAACGCCGTCTCATACCCCGCTCCGGAGAGCATATCGGCGACGGTATTCTTGTTGACCTCCAGGCCAATGTCTTCGTCCCCGTCGAGAATGGGTCGGCTGACGCCGGTGCGTTGAGGGTAGCGGCCTGTCAGCAAGCCCGCACGCGACGGCGAGCCGGCCGGTGCGGACGCGTAGTGGGCCGTCAATCGCATCCCTTCCACGGCCAGTCGATCAATGTGCGGAGTTTCAATCCCGCGCGCGCCGAAACAACCGAGGTCGCGGTAACCCAAGTCGTCAGCAAGGATGAAAACGATGTCGGGCGGTTGGTCTGAGGAGGCGCAGCTCCCAGCGGCAACGGCAGCGGAGCCGGCTCCGAGAAATCGACGACGTGAGAGCTTCAAACGGTTGTCCACGACGTGGGAGCATCCTCGACGGGATCGTTTTGCGCAAAGGCTAGTCCGAGCGCGGACCACTTACCCAAATCGGCGAGCTCCAGCCGAGCTGCCGATCGTGGTCGGTCTGGCGCACGCGCAGGTAATAGAAACTCGCTTCCTCGCCGGGCGTGCTGTTGTCGCGATATTCGAAATCGACGCGTTGAGTCCCGGGGCGGCTCGAGTAGACCATCTTGTTGTCTTTGACGATCTCGACCTCGCCGATCGGAGCCGTCCCTTCGACATGCACGCGGAATCGCGCCGGCGATGACACCGCCGCTTCTTCCCCCATCAGGTATTCGCGATCACCGTCGATCAAGCGAAAGTCGAGAATGATATTGTCGGTCGCTCCATAGGTATGACGTTTTCGTATGGCATCGACCAGTGCTTCGCGCGAATTGTCTTCCGCCAACAGCATTGAATAGGCGGTGTGGACACCCAAATGATCGGAACTCGCCTGCACGCCGAGCCGATAACCCTTGGCCCAAGCCTTCGAGACGAAGCCGGCCGGTCTGAGGCCACCGAATTGTTTGGCGATGTCATCGGGGTCGGCGGCGCGCCAACAATCTTCGCATTCGTAACTGGTGCGGTCGCTCTGATAGATCTCGACCACCGGCTCGACTTCCGGATCGTAGTCCGCCCAATCAGTCCCCATGCTGGTGGCCGAAGTGTGGGGCATCGCGATGCCGTTGTACTTGCGCAAATAGGCAAAAAAGCGCTCCGGGCCTTGGCGGACGTAGGCGCTGCCCTGGGTCCAGGCGTTGAACTCGTAATGCTGCACGTCGAGAATCGGCGCGCCGCGATACGGAAAGATCACGTTACGGTGGCCGTTGGGGTAGCGAGCGGAACGCTCGTAGCCGAACAGCGGCACGAATTCTTTTCCGATGCGAAACAGGTCGACGAACTTCTGACTTCGCCACCAGTCGTACTCGTCCATCACGCCGAAGTTGTGTTCCGTCATGGCCAGGAAATCGAGCGCCGCGGCGTCGATCGCGTAGCGATAGCTGTCGAGCAGGGAACCGTCGTTATAGCCGTCCCAGGAAATCTCGCTGTGGCGATGCATGTCGCCGCGATAGATTTTGTAGCGTTTGCCGTTGGCCTCGTACGTGTACTCGCGGATGCGTTGCACGTCTCCCTGTTCGTCGGCGTGAACCGGGCCGACGCCTTCGCGCGGCTGCAACTCGACGGACACCTGGGGCGCGCGCGGCGCGGGGACGGCCGGCGGAGGGTTGTAAGCTCGCAATGCGTGCCGGACTTCGCTTGCTTCGGGTGACGGAAGACGCGCCGCGAAAACATCGGGAAGGAGGTTGACAAAGTCGCGGAAGTTACGCCGGTCGGTCGGCCAGGCGGCGGCGAGCCGGCCCTCGGAGTCGCGCGTCACGTGAATACGCATGTCGGCGCGGCCGGTGCTGTAGGGCACAAGCATCGGCGGCGACCAGCGCCGGCCGTCGTAGAACGAGCCTTGAATCTCCCAAAGCGCATGGTGAGAAGGGGTTCGGTAATAGACGTTGTGTTGCGCCGGGCGGCGATGACGGAAAAACGCCCAAACGCGATTCGAGCCGTCGACGGCCAGTTGCGGATATTCGTAGAAATTGCCCCCCGGGCCCGGTCCAGGCAGCGCTTCTTCGAGGCCTTGCACGGGTTCCAACAGCCGCCCGTCCTCATAGACCGCCATGCGAATGTTGCGCGATGTGTAGAGCCCGACCGCGTTGGCCGTGATGTCGAACGGATAGCCCCAGTCCTTGCCCCAGTTGATGCCCGATTCATGCCAGGCTGCCCAGAGGCGGTCTTGGTTGTCGACGGCCAGCGAAACATAGGCTTCGAAACGCTCGGTGACGGCTATCTCGACGGGAGCTTCGAGCCGCCCGGCGACGACCGGCCGCATCCAAACGTCGTAGCCTTTCGGCCCATATTGATCCCACCCGACGTAGATCTTGCCGCGACTGTCGACCGCGATCGTTGGCTCCCAACAATTGGGGGCGTCGGGCGCGCTGACACGTATCGTTTCCGACCATCCATCTTGAGCATCGCGCGTGCGATAGAGAATTCTCGCGCGGCCCTCGCGAAAGCCCTGCCAGACCAAATGCAAGCGCCCGTCCGGGCCGCGGACCAATCGGTGCTGCATGTCGGGCTGCGGGGCCCGACTCAGCCTCTCGATTGACGACCAGGATTGACCGTCGAAACTGCGAGCGAAAATGTCCCAATTGTCGTCAACCCGCTCGGACCAGACGACCCACACGTTCCCCTCGGCGTCTTCGGCGATCGCGGTGCGGTACACGTCGCCTCCCTGGCGGCTGACCGCGTGCGGCTCTCGATCGGGTACACCGCCCTCGACGGGAATTTGCTCGGCGTAGACGCGATCCGCGCCTCCGCGAAAACCGCTCCAGGTAACCCACAAGGATCCGTCTCGAGCGGCGGCGAGGGAAGGATAGTCGTTGTCGGTAAGGCGCTCCCCGATGTCGCGCTCACCGCCTCGTCCGACCAACACCGGTACGGCGGAATGCCGCACGACGACGCGGCCGTCGAGGAAGGCCTTCGCCCCGACCGCGGGAATCTCCTCGATTCGAAACCGCACATCGCCCTGTATGGTGTCCAGATGAACTCGTGTCGCCGGGTTCGCCCGCAGGTAAACGTAGAACCGAGGGCTCAGGTAGACAGTCCCCGGCAGATCTTGAAGGATGCCTACGTCGTGATTGCGCCGCCTAAAGGGAACGGCTTCGCGCATCGAAGCCTCCCAACGCCGCGGCGGATGGATGAAATCGCCCACGCCCATCTCGTAGCCGACCAGCTCCACGAGTTCGCCGTTTCGGACTTCGATCGCCCCGTCCCATTTCGTCTTTGAAGTGTCGCCCACGCCGAGAGTAATGAGTAGCGCCGTGTCGGCGTCGGGGGGTGGATTGCGCAGTGTCGTTTGCGTGGAAGACTGCGCAAGGAGCAGGGCCGAGGGGGCAACGAGATGAATGAGAGCCGCGCGGGCGACCCGATGTAAGCAGGTGGGCGACATTAGGGCTATTCGTTTGCGGAAGTTGTTGTGTATTGTAGCCGAGCAAGGCGGTCGACATCCGCGCCGCCCCTGCCCAACCGTTTTGAAACTTTGGCGAAGAGGGGCGGGAAGGGCATGCCGAGCGGTTTGCGGGCGGGTTGCACTGGCAGGGTGCAAGGCGGGGGTTGAGATTGGCCTTGTCCGCAGAGTTGTTGGCGGCGCGGCCGAAGCGGCTGCGGTCTTTTGATCTTCCACACCACAGCAAGGGGCTTGACTTCAACTCTTCCTTGAAGCCCTTTCTGTCTCACCTCACTATGTTTGATCCTCTTCACCCTATTCTTGCGGACAGATCAGGGCCTTGCCCGGTGGGATAGGAGTAGATTACGCTTGAAAGGCGAAGAGAAAGAGAATTTCATGAGTGCGAACCTTTCGTTGAACTTTGGGGAGCCGGGGCCCATGGCTGTGACGCAAAGCAGGTTGGCACGGGTTGACGGCTCGCTTGAGCGTGTGGTTGATCAGTTGGAGGCCTTGCACCAACAACCCGGTTCGCCTGTCACGGCCATCCACCGGCAGCCTGCCCGCGAGGGCCGCTTCCTGCCCCTGCCCACCTCCGTTGACGAGCGGCTCGCAAAGGTTCTGGCGGCAAAGGGAATCACACGGCTCTATTCCCATCAGGCCGAAGCTTTCGACCGCATCGGCCGCGGAGAGCATATCGTCGTGGTGACGCCGACGGCGAGCGGCAAGACGCTTTGCTACAACCTGCCGATTGTCAACCGCATGCTCGTCGACCCCGACGCCTGTGCGCTCTATCTATTCCCGACAAAAGCCCTGGCCGAGGATCAACTCGACGAGCTCCACGGCTTCGTCGAAGCCGCGGAAGCCGAGATCGGCGTCTTCACCTATGACGGCGACACGCCGCAAGATGCTCGCCGCGCGGTCCGGCGGCGCGCGCGAGTGGTTCTTTCCAATCCCGACATGTTGCATGCGGGTGTGCTGCCGCACCATACGCGCTGGGCGCGGTTCTTCGAAAATCTACGCTACATCGTCGTCGACGAGTTGCATACCTACCGCGGCGTCTTCGGCAGCCACGTGGCCATTGTGTTTCGGCGGCTGAAACGTATCTGCGACTTTTATGGATCGAAACCGCAATTCATCTGCTGTTCGGCGACCATCGCCAACCCGACCGAGCTGGCCCGGGCGCTGACGGAAAGCCCGGTCGAGGCAATCAGCGGCAACGGCGCGCCAAGCGGCGAGAAATGTTTGGTTTTCTATAACCCCCCGGTCGTCAATCGACAACTCGGCATTCGACGCAGCTACATCGCCGAGAGCCGACGGATGGCCGAGACGCTGCTGGAAAGCGGCCGCCAAACTCTGGTTTTCGCGAACAATCGCTTGGCGATGGAGATCTTGGTTCGCTACCTCAAGGACGCGTTTGAGCGCGGACCGCTGCCGGCTTCGGCGATTCGCGGCTACCGAGGAGGTTACTTACCCCGCGAACGCCGGCGGATCGAAAAGCAGTTACGGGAAGGCAAAATCTTGGGCGTCGTCGCGACGAACGCCCTTGAGCTGGGCATCGACATCGGATCGCTCGACGCCGTCGTGCTGGCCGGCTACCCGGGGTCGATCGCCTCGACCTGGCAGCGCGCCGGCCGTGCCGGTCGCCAAGGCTCGCTGTCGGTAACGGTGCTGGTGGGATCGAGCGCGCCGCTCGACCAGTTTATTCTCGAGCACCCGGACTACTTTTTCGGAGCCTCGCCCGAGTATGGGTATGTCAACCCCGACAATTTGGAGATCCTGATCAGCCATGTGAAATGCGCGGCTTTCGAACTACCGATCCAAGACGATGAAACCTTCGGGGAGCACGAGGCCGGTGAACTGTGCCGCTTTCTCGAAGAGGTCGGCGTCGTCCATCACGCCGGCAACGCTTGGCATTGGACCTCGGAGTCCTACCCGGCCGACGCCGTTAGTTTGCGAAAGGTAACGAGCGACAATTTCGTCGTCGTGGATGTGACGGGCGAACCGGCGGTGATCGGGCAGGTCGATTTCAACCCGGCGCTGACGTCGCTCCATGAAAAAGCGATCTACCTGCACGAAGGCAGGCTGTACCACGTCGAGCGCTTTGACTACGACGATCGCAAGGCCTACGTGAAGAGCGTTGATTGCGACTATTACACCGATGCGATCGACTATACGAAGGTCACGATTCTCGAGGAATTCGATCAATCGCCGATCGGAGCCGAAGCGAGCGCGAGGGGCGGTGAAAAATTGGGGACTGTCCCAAGCGCCGATCGACCAGTTTCTCCCGAATCGACGAGCCGCCCGGCGCGAAGCGGACTGTCCCCCATTTTTTCACCGCCCCTCGCGCTCGCGGCTTTGGCCCATCACGGAGACGTTCGGCTGAACCGGCAAATCGTCGGTTTCAAGAAGATCAAGTTTTACACCAACGAAAACGTCGGGGCGGGGAAGCTTTCGATGCCCGAGCAGGAAATGCATACGACGGCCTTCTGGCTGCACTTCCCCCATGATTTTCTCGCTGGGCTGACCAAGTTTTCGCCGACCGACAAGAAAAACGGCCTGGTCGGGTTAGCCAATGTCTTGCGCACGGTCGGGTCGCTGCTGTTGATGTGTGACGGGCGCGATCTGGGCGTCACGATGGGCTCGGATCGCGAGGGCGAGGCGTCCGCCTTTGAACCGAACCTTTATCTCTACGACAACTATCCCGGCGGTATCGGGCAGAGTGAGCCGCTGTTTCGGCTGCGACGGACTTTGATCGAACGAGCCGGCGAACTGCTCGATGCTTGCCCCTGCGAAGCCGGCTGCCCGTCGTGCGTCGGCCCCGCCGGCGAAGTCGGCGAGAGAGCCAAGGAAGTGGCGAAAGCCGTCATTGAAGAGTTGTCGGAGAGAAAGTGCGCGACATAGACGTGGAACGCTTTGCCGCCGTGCGAACCAAAGACGCAGAGGCGTGGACGGAAGTCCACGCTCCAGCCCGGTTCACCGGGCTTGAACCGCAAATAGGCCGGCCCTTGTATGTTGATGGAGCCGGTCATCAAACGCGGCGCTCTCGATCTAACGAGCCGGCCCAATCTCCGTCGGAACCTAACCGGCCTTAGACGGGAAGGACCGAATCACGCAATCGTGACCGTGAAACCCCATCCGAGCGAGAAGGAGATCGAGTTCAGGGTGCGGCTCAGCGAAGGCCCATAGGAACATTATGGAAACCGATCTCGAAGGGCAACTACGGGCGTTGCGCCGCCGCATCCGGCGTATCGAGCGGCGAAAGCCGAAGCCGGCGTTGCCTGAGCGAATTGGCGAAACCGCGTCCTCGGCGACCGACGGCTTCCCGAAATATGTCCATGACTGGGCCGGCCGCATCCCTCGGCCCTCTCCCCTCAAGGACGACATGCCCGAGGGCGGTCCCGCCCGCTACGACGCTGAAACGCTCCTCGACGGCCGCGGGCTCACCAATGAACACGGCTCCTATTTTCTCTCCGAACGCCTCTACGCCAATCACCAACGCCACGGCAGCATGGAACTTTCGCATCTTGCCGAACTACCCGGCGAACTGCTGGGCGGCATCTCTCGCGACGACATCCCGGCCTGCGCGCCCCACCGCTGGGCCTTTCTCGACACCGAGACAACGGGACTCGCAGGAGGCACCGGCACCTGCGCTTTTCTTGTCGGCGTCGGGACAATCGATGAAGACGGCTTCCGCGTACGGCTGTTCTTCATGCGCGACTACGACGAGGAACCGGCGATGCTGGCGGCGCTGGCCGAGTTTCTCTCCGGCTACGACGTGCTTGTGACCTACAACGGGAAAGCCTACGATGCGCCGCTGCTCGAAACGCGTTATCGGCTGAAGCGCCTGCCGTTTCCCATCGAGCGGATGCATCATCTCGATCTGCTGCACGGCGCCCGCCGGCTGTGGAAATTGCGCTTGACGAGCTGCCGCCTGATGGATCTCGAATACGAAATTCTCGGCGTCGAGCGCCAAGGCGATTTGCCGGGCGAACTGATTCCTTACTACTACTTCGAATACTTGAAGACGAAGCAAGCCTTCCGGCTGGTCCCGCTGCTGCATCACAACGTCATCGACATTGTTTCGTTGGCTTGTCTGACGGCGGTCGTCTTGCCGGCCTTCGACTCCCCCACCGACGTCGATTTCCGTCACGGAGCCGACCTGCTCGGGCTGGCCCGGTGGCTGAATCGCTCCGGCGACCACGAGCAGGCGATCGAACTCTATCGTCGCGCGACATCTCAGTCGCTGAGCGACGAAAACCTGTTTGCGGCGTTGTGGGAGACGGCGCTGCTCGAGAAAAAGCGAGGCGATTACGAAGCCATGACGGCGTTGTTGGCGGACCTGGTGGGTGTCCGCAACGCCCACCGCGTCGCGGCCTGCGAGGAGTTGGCCAAGCACTACGAGCACCGCGTAAAGGACCTTCCGCGAGCGCTGACCTTCACCGAGCAGGGAATCGAGCCCCCCGGCTCCCCCGAGTTGCTTCACCGCAAAAGCCGCATCGAAAAAAAACTGGCACGTCAAGCCGCGGTGGCAGGCAAAGAGCTTTTCCTCAGCGGGCGAAGCTCCCGGTAGCGACAAACACTCGTGTTTGTCCTAATTCGACAGTTGAGACAAGCTCTCAGCTTGTCTCGGTCACACATCTCGAACGGGGAGAGTCCCGTCCGCGTTCTATAATCACAGTGCCAACCTCGCCGGGGTTCCGCCGCCGTCCATGAAGTTATCCACCCTAGCCGTTCACGCCGGAGATCGGAAAAAGCCGGGCGAATACGTCCCTGTGACCACCCCGATCTACCATGCCTCGAGTTTTTTCTACGACCGCATGGAAGACCTCGACAGAGTCTTCGGCGGCGAGCAGGAGGGGCAGTCGTACTCTCGCTACGGCAACCCGACCACCGATGCCTTAGAGGAGCAGGTTGCGGCACTCGAAGGGGGAGATTTCGCCCAAGCCTGCTCGTCGGGAATGGCAGCCATCCACCTCGCTTTGCTCGCCGCGTTGACCGACCGCCGCAGGTCGATCGTTGCCGCGAATGTCCTCTACGGACAGACCATCACGCTGCTAATGAATGTCCTCGAACCTTCCGGCGTCGATGTGCGATTCAGCGATCCCTGTGATCTCAAAGCCTTCGAGTCCGCCGTCGCCGAGGCCAAACCCGCCTGCGTGCTCGTCGAGACGATGTCGAATCCGATGATGCGCGTTCCCGCGCTTGACCGTGTCGCCGAGATTGCGCGGCGCCACGGAGCGGTCCTGATCGTCGACAGCACGTTTACAACGCCGGTGTTGATGCGGCCGCTCGAGCTGGGAGCGGACCTTGTCGTTCACAGCGCCACGAAATACCTGGCCGGCCACGGCGATGCCCTCGGGGGCGTTCTCATTGCCGGCGAAGAATTCCGTCCGACGCTTGACGTGCTGGGTCGTACCCTGGGCATGAACCTTGGCGCGTTCGAGGCGTATTTGACAATGAGGGGAATCAAGACCTTGCCGCTGCGAATAGAGCGTCAATGCCGCAATGCCGCGTTGGTCGCCGAGCGCCTCAAGCAACACCCGAGGATCGAGCGAGTCCATTTCCCCGGCGATGCCAACCACCCGGACCACGAGATTGCTCGCAGGTTGCTTTCGTCGGGCGAAGACGGCGAGCCGCAATTCGGAGGCATGCTGAGCTTCGAAGTAAAGGACGCCGACAAGGCAGAGGTTTTCGCGATTGTCGATCGCCTGCAGTTAGTCGTACGCGCGACGAGCCTCGGCGACGTGCATTCGATGATCCTTCACCCGGGCATGAGTTCTCATCGCGACCTGGCCCCGAAACACCGTCAACGGCTCGGGATCAGCGAAAACCTTTTGCGGCTATCGGTGGGTATTGAAGACGCCGACGACATCATCGCCGACCTCGAGCAAGCCCTCGAAGCTTGAAGGCCCCGCAAAACCGAGCCGCGAGAGGCACAACGCAGATACAGGGCGCTGAGCGAAAGCGACGGGCCAAGCGCAGGCAGCCGCTATACGATCTGGAACTGAGTCTCCCCGAACCGTCGCGCGTTTCGACATCCTCTCGCTTCTAGTCGAGACCGATGCGCTCTTGGCCCGTCGCTTTCGCTCAGCGCTCTGTATCTGCGTTGTGAATTGGGTAGGTCGAGCCGACTAACTTCCGCCACCGTCGCCGCCGCCGCGCGCCTGCCACCAAGCCAAGCCTCCGACAACGAGAGTTCCCCCGACGATGGTTTCAACGCCGATCGTTTCACCCAACAAGAAATACCCCAAAAACGTCCCGATCACCGGCTGAAAGAACAGACTCAAGGCGACACGGTTCGCCGGAACCTCGCGCAAGATGCGGTACCAGAGCGTGTAAGAAAATATCGACGGCCCGACAACGAGATAAACGATCGAGCCCCACGCACGCAGGGAAGGCGCCGTGAAATTCATGCCCGCGATCGACCCGGCGTAGACCACCCCCGCTGTCGCGAAACCGGCCAGCATCATCGCTTGGACGGCATGGCTCGGCCGGTAGCGGTATGCCAGACGCCTGCCCGAAACCGTCACCGCTACCTCGAACAACAACGACGCGAAGAACATCAGGTTTCCGAGTAGCCGTCCCGCCGCCCACCCTTCACTCGAAGGCGGCCTTACACCGGAGAGCACAAACATCCCCGCCGTTCCGACCGCCCGCGCCACGCCGGCTTGCCGGGAAATGTTCTCCTTCAGCAGCAGAGCCGCGACCAGCGCCGTCAGCATGGGCTCGAGCGCGATCAGAATTGAAACGTCGATGGCCTGCGTATGGCGCAAACTCGCGATCTGGAGCGTCGGGGCGAGGGCGAAGTTGAGCGCACCCAGCAGCGCGAGATAACCGAGGTCGGAGCGATGCCAACGCGGCAGCCCCGTGAAAAGATTCCCGACGACGAAGCCTAACGACGCCCCGCCATAGCGCAAGAAAACGACGACGCCGACCGGCATTTCGTCCCCCGCCCATTTCATGGCCACGTAGCTGCCGGTCCACGCGAACTGAACCAGAAAGAGCCACAGCCAATATTGGGGACGCACGGGGAGTACCTTGGATCGCGATGCCGATAGTACAGACTTGAACTCATGGGAGTCTAGTGCGTGGTCGGAGAAATTGCTTCCCTGACGCCGTCAATCCGCTAACCTGGTCCGTTGTGACGCGCCGTGAATTTTGTCGAGAATTGACTGCCGGCTCGGTTGCTCTTGGGTGTGGTGCCGCGAGCCGGTCCGCCATCGTCACGGTCACCGGACCGATCCTTCCCGAGCAACTGGGGACCACGCTTGTACACGAGCACATCATTGCCGATCTGCGGCCGCTGGAGGACCGGAAGGTCGGCGACTACAGCCGCCTGCGCGCTATCGAGACTTGTCGCCCGCACCTGGAAGCACTCCGAGCCGCCGGGTGTCGAACCCTGGTCGAGCCTTCCCCGATCCTTGTTCGCCGCGACCCGGCGGCGCTGCGCACTCTTTCCGAGGAAAGCGGGCTGCAGATCATTTGCTCAACGGGAGTCTATGGTGCGATTGAGGGTCGTTTCATTCCGAGCTATGCGCGGACCGAAACCGCCGAACATTTGGCGGCGCGCTACGTGCGGGAAATTGAGCAGGGCATCAACGAAACCGGAGTCCGCGCGGGGTTTATCAAGAGCGGGGTGAATCCGACCGCTCCTTTGAGCCCGATTGAGCGCAAGCTGGTGCGGGCGGCGGCGCTTGCTCACCGCAAGACGGGGGTCCCGTTCGGGGTCCACTCCGGCCCGGCCGCTCCGGTGCTTGAGGAGCTGGAGATCCTCGAAGCCGCCGGCGTCGATTTTTCGCGTTTCGTCTGGATCCACGCCCAGGCCGAAGAGGACCTTTCTGCTGTTCTACGTATCGCCCGTCGCGGTGTCTGGATTAGTTACGACGGGATCAAGCCCGATCACGCCGAGGCGACCGATTGGATTCTCGAACGCGTTCTTGAGATGGCGGAGGCGGATCTGTTGGACCGCGTCCTGATCTCTCAGGACGCTGGCTGGTTCCAACCCGGCACAACTGAAAAGAAGGACTTTCGCCGCTACACGGGCTTGTTCGAGGAATTCCTGCCCATGCTGCGGCAACGGGGCTTTGGGCAAGGAGAACTCGATAAGTTGCTGATCGATAACCCGCGGCGAATGCTTACCCCGGGTGCCGTTTAGCGCGGAGAGAGTGGGCCTTCGACCCAATAAAGACACAGGGTCACCTCCCGGCGACTGGTCCTTATGCGAGCCGGCTAAAGCTTTCGACGAGGCCCCTTGAACGACATTTTGGGCTTGCGGTTGGGGGCTTTGGCGAGATCGGCGACAAGCCGCGTCAATCGCGAACACCTGACCTGAGACTTGCGGCGGCACGGGATCAGCAACACGGAATCCGGCACACGGTCCCCGGTACGATGAGAAGGGGAAATTTTCATGGCCACAACATCTCGCGGACAGCACGGGGCGACGGCGATGCCGGCGGGGGCGGATGTGCCGACGCCGAGCCATGCCGAGCAGGCGCGCACGTTGATGCACTTGGGTTGCGTGGGGACCCTTTCCACGCAATCGCGCAAACAGCGGGGTTTTCCCTTTGGGTCCGTCATGCCCTTTGGGCTCGACGCCGAGGGACGACCGTTGTTTTTGATCAGCAACATGGCGATGCATACGCAAAATCTGCAGGGCGATCCGCGGGCGGCTTTGCTCGTGATGCAGGACCCGGGCGCAACCGACGTGCTGGGCGCGGCGCGCGTAACCCTGATGGGCGAGGCATCTGTCATCGGCGAGGAGGAAGTTCCCCAAACCCGCGAACTCTATCTGAAGGCCTACCCAAATGCCAAGTATTGGGTCGACTACGACGATTTTGCTTTCTACCGCATGAGTGTTGTTGATGTTTACTTCGTCGGCGGTTTCGGCGTTATGGGCTGGGTGGAGGCGGAAGACTACAGCGGAGCCGAACCTGACCCTCTAGCCGATGAGGCGGAAGGCATCATGCGTCACATGAATGAAGATCACGCCGACGCGCTGATTCTGCTGGCGAAGGTTCACGCCGGCATCGAAGCCGAGAAGGTGCAAATGACGGCGGTCGACCGACTCGGCTTTCACACCCGCCTGAAAACGGCGGATGGAATGCGCGGTGCACGCATCGCTTTCTCACGCGAAGTTCGCACGACCCGAGAGACCCGCGAGGTCTTGGTCGAAATGGTCAAGGCGGCAAGCTAGCCGCACTCACGGCCCGCTTACACGCGATCACCCGATTGCGTCGCGGACTGCATGGCCGACTTGCTCGGTGGTAGCGGATTCGCCGCCGCGCGTGAGGTCGGCGGTGAGCGGACCCTCGGCCAGAACCTCAGCGATGGCGGCATCGACCGCCGCGGCTTCTTCCTTCAACCCGAAACTGTAGCTCAGCATGGCCGCCGCGGAGCCGATGGCCGCCAGCGGGTTGGCTTTGTTCTGTCCCGCGATATCCGGCGCGGAGCCGTGGACGGGCTCATAGAGGCCCCGCCAAACACCATTCGGCAACTGATCACCAATCGACGCCGAGGGTAACATTCCGATCGAGCCGGCCAGCACCGCACCTTCATCAGAGAGGATATCGCCGAACAAGTTTTCCGTAACCACGACATCGAAGCGCGTGGGGTTAAGGACGAGTTGCATGGCACAGTTGTCGACCAAAATGTGGTCCAACTCAACGTCGGGGAACTCCGCTCCGACCTCGACGACGACCTGGCGCCACAGTTGTGAGTTTTCAAGGACGTTGGCCTTGTCGACGGAAGTGACTTTGTTGCGCCGTTTTTGAGCCAACGAAAAAGCCATCCGGGCGACGCGACGGACCTCCGACTCGCGATAGACCATGGAGTTGACGGCCACGCGCTCGCCGTCCCGCTCTTCGATGCCGCGCGGGGAGCCGAAGTAAAGCCCGGCGGTGAGCTCGCGGACAATCAACATGTCGGTGCCGCGCACGATTTCGTTCTTGAGCGGAGAGGAGGGGAGCAGGCTCTCGTGGGCGGTGATCGGGCGCAGGTTGGCGAACACGTCGAGCACCTTCCGTAAGCCGAGCAGGCCCTTTTCGGGACGTTGTTGTGGCGGAAGATCCTCGAACTCGGGCAGGCCGACAGCGCCGAGGAGCGTGGCGTCGGCTTCGAGCGCCAGGGTGCGCGTTTCGTCGGGGAACGGGCCGCCGGTTTCGTGGATCGCGATGCCGCCCAGCAGGCCTTCGGTGCGCTCAATCTCGTGTCCCCACTTGGCCGCGACGTGTTCGAGAACGCGAATCGCTTCGCGAGTGACTTCCGGGCCGATGCCGTCTCCGGGAAGGACTAGAATCTTCAGCTTCATCGACGTTCACTTTCGTCGGCCGTTGCGGCCGCGGCCGATTTCACATTGTAATGGGACTGCTGTTTTTTGGGGTTGTTTTGAGGGGGAGGTGACGGCACGGATGGAATTGGGTCGGCCATGTGGGACCCCTCCCTTGCGATCGGGGCTATGTATCGGGGTCTCCGGCACACGCGGTCAGGTTGGGCTGTACAAATGGCGCTCCCGAATATACCGGGCCACGGCGGGGGCCAACCACTCCGCGGTCTCACCGCCTGAGTGCAGCAGACTTCGTAACTCCGTCGATGAAATCGGCACCGCGATGTCTTTCAAAAAAATCGCCCTCACGGCCGGCTCGTTGGATTGCGAGGTTGAAACGTCTGACCCGGGGCGGCTGACGACCAAGAATTCCACTTCCCGGGCGACATCTTGGCGGCGATACCATAGCGGAAATTCCGCGAACGCGTCCGCCCCCAGGATGAAATACAAGCGCTCGTCAGGTCCGATTTTCCGACGAAGATGCTGAATTGTGTCTACGGAATAGTGCGGCCGGGTTGCCTTGCTCGGCTCTTCGAGCCGCGAAGCGACGAAGCGGGGATCCTCGGCGCAAGCCAGCTCGACCATCCCGAGACGGTCTTCGTAGTCGGCTTCGGGAAGCCGGCGCTTGTGAGGCGGGTTGCCGGCGGGGATGAATAGGACCCTATCGATTCGGAAACCGTCGGCGGCCGCGCGGGCCGCGGCCAGGTGCCCGTTGTGGATCGGGTCGAAAGTGCCGCCGAAGATCGCCGTGCTCACCGCGCTTCCAGCGCCTCCGGAGCTTCCCGTCTGCTTTCGGCGATGCGTGCGCCGAGGTGATATTGGAGAGCTTCGACACCTTCGCCAGTCACCGCCGAGATGCGAAAGAAGGCGATCCCCCGTGCTCGGCAAAATCTTTCCAGCTCGTCAGTACGTTCCGGCGATTGCTCGGTGTCGATCTTTGAGGCGACGACGACCATGGGTTTTTCGGCGAGCGCGCCGGAGAAACTCTCCAACTCGCGCAGGATCACATCGAAATCCTCGATCGGTTCGCGGCCGCTGAAATCGCTGACGTCGATGAGGTGACAAAGCAAACTGGTTCTTTCGATGTGGCGCAGGAAGCGCGTACCGAGGCCGTGACCCTCGTGCGCACCTTCGATCAAGCCGGGAATATCAGCTACCAAAAAGCCTTGGTAGTCGTCGATCGCGACGACACCGAGATTCGGCTCGAGGGTCGTGAACGGATAGTCGGCGATCTTTGGGTGCGCGGCCGAGATGCGCGAGATTAAGGTGGACTTACCGACATTGGGGAAACCGATCAGACCGACGTCGGCGAGCAGCTTCAGTTCGAGTCGCAGTAACCGCGACTCGCCGGGAGTTCCCGGGTCGGCACGGCGCGGGGCCTGGTTGGTGGACGAGGCGAAGCGGGCGTTGCCGCGGCCACCGGAGCCGCCGCGCGCGGCGACGAATTCGAGATCGGCCGCGGTGAAATCGAAGAGCTTCTCCGCGGTCTCGGCGTCGAAGACAACGGTGCCGGCGGGCACTTCGAGGACCAAATTCGCACCGGATTTGCCGCTCCGATTGCTACCTTCTCCATGACGCCCGCGGCGAGCTTCATGGTTCGGCTTGAAGCGAAATTGGAGGAGCGTGTTGCGGTGCCGAGTCGATCGCAGGACAACATCGCCGCCACGTCCACCGTCGCCGCCGCTCGGCCCGCCGCGCGGGATGAACCTCTCGCGCCGAAACGCCACGCAGCCGTTTCCGCCGTCGCCTGCTTTTAGCGAGATTTGAGCTTCGTCGACAAACACAATTGTAAGCGCCGCCCTCGCAGCGGCACTCTATACAGAGTAGCGTTACAGGGGGGCGGCGACGTTGTCGGGGAGTGGGGGTATCCGTGGGACCGGGAAGGCTTTTGAGGCTGCGGCCCGCTGCCCAAGAGTTCGCTTACTCCTGCGCAGACGCGCCGGGGGCACTCCGCGGGACATGTCGCCGGGAGTGGCGACACGGCACGCCGGCAACGGGTGCAACATCCGGCTACTGCACTACCTCTGTGGCCCGTCGCTTGCGCTCAGGGCTCAGTGTCCGTGATCGGGATTACGCCGGTAAAACAGTTCCGTGATTCCCAGCGCCGCCATTGCGACTACTAACCCCGCGATGCTGTCGACGGCATAGTGATAGCGCCCGTATATCGTGGCGATGAAAATCAGCGCAGCAAGAGTTAGCAAAGTCCGGCCGACCCACTTGTGTTCGGGGAGCGCACGAAGCATGCCCCAGCCGGCGGCGAAGGAGTGCGCCACATGTCCGCTTGGGAAGACGCTGGTGTGAATTCCGCCTCCCGACAGCAGCCAAAGATTAAAACGCCGGAAGATGGTTTCCACGCCCGGCAGGTCTTGCCCCGCAAAGACCGCGCGTGGGGGTTCCGAAGGAACAAAAGGATAGAACACGTAGGCCAGAACGGTACCAAGCACGAACGGCAACAGGAAACGGTCCAGCCGCGCGCGTTTTCCGTAGAAGTAGAAAACAGCGACTGAGAAGGGGCCAACCGCGTAGACGAGCGTGTACGAGATTTCGAGGACGGAGGGTCCGAAGGCTCCCAGCGATTCAATGGCGGCTCGAAGGCTCCATTCGTCAAGCAGAACGCGGTCCCAAACGATCCAACCGTTTTCGAATTCGTTGGTATGAGACGCCGGCGCGAACCACCCCATTTGCTTGTAGGCCAGAACGATCAGCGGCACCGGAAGCCAGTCGCGCAGGGCTGCCGCGAACCGTCCGCTGCTCTCTCGGTCACGGGCGGCCAGCGCCGCATACCCTCCCACGACCAGCAGATTCACTATCGCCGCGGGGAGGAAAACTCCCTCGACCGGGTGGACGGCCGCGACCGCGGCCACGTAGAAGAAGTACAGGCAGAAAACAACTTCGGGAGGGCGTAGCGGGCGGAGCAAGGGTCGCATAGGCGCAGCTCACCGGGACGCAGTGAGCCCGTAATGGGAAGGCTGTCAGAAGGAGGCTTCGTGCTCGGTGGAAGCTTCGAACAACTCGGATTGGAACCTTGAACGCTGTTCGGGGTTGAGGATCTTCATGATGCGTTCACGGGCGGAGTTCTGATTGACGCGAATCTGCAACATCAGATCCGCCTCGTGCATGATGCACTGATCGAGGATATCGCGCACGTGTTGCACCTGCGCAGCGTCCAGCACCAACTCTTGGCGCAGATGTTCGACCGCGCCTAAATTCGTCTCCGCCAAATCGTCGGGCGTTTTCACAACGGGCGTTGCCGGCGTGACGCTTTGAAAGACGTGCGAGCCGATCATTCCTGAAGCGGCGCCGCCGACAAAGACCAAGAGCAGTACGGCCAGAGCCTTGCCTCGACAAGCGTCTATAGATACCTCAGCCATGGACTATTCCATCACCATCAGAACGGCCAGCATCGAATTACGGTTCAGTTCGATGTCGGAACCCAGCCGCACGTTGAATTCCGGCGAAGGAGGCTCGCTCAGCATTCTTTCCGCGATATGGACCGTAGACGTACCGCCGATCGAATCGAAGGCTACGACATAGCCGCCCAAAAGCGCCATCCACATCAAACCACCGAAAACCAATCGCCGTGCAAAGGCGGGCTGTAGGAAGAACATCCAAAACGGAACCGCGCGTTGCTCTTCGACGCGCTGCATGACGTGGGCGTAGAAATCTCCGGCGGGCTCGGAGCGTTCGGGCGTACGTAGGTCTTCGAACCACGAAGACGACTCCCCGTAGAGCGCCAATTCGGCCGCCTCATCGGGATGCTCCTTCAAGTACGCATTGAACTTCGCCTCTTGCTGCGCGGTGAGAGTTCCCGAAAGGTAATCTTCCAAGCGTTCTTTAACGAACTGCTTCATAGTTGTCAGTGCCTCGCCTCAAACCCCGCTGTGCAATTCTTCAGGCGTGCGCAAGCGCTCGCCGATCCAACTTCCCCGCGGCCTTCACGAGCTTCTGCCGAGCTCGGAACAATTTTACCTTAATCGTGTTCTCGTTGAGCCCGGTCAGTCGCGCCAATTCCTCGACCGTCAATCCCTCTACCTCTTTTTGAATCAGAAGGACTCTTTCTTCCTCCGAGACCTTTTCAAGCAGCTTCATCAAGTAATCCCGGCGTTCCACGGTAGTTGATGCCGAGGGCGACCGCTCGATGACCATCGGGGAATTTTCGATGGTGCGAGCGTCGTCCTCGCCAAGGTCGCTTTCGTAAACGAGCTTCCGGACTTTCTGCTTGCGTAGGTAGTCGTAGCATTCGTTCACGGCGATCTTGTAGACCCATGTGATGAGCGAAGAGCGAAAGTCGAAACCCTTCAGCGAAAGGTAAATCTTCGCGAAAACCTGTTGAGCGATGTCCTCGGCGTCGTTGCGGTTGCGGACGATGCCGTAGATGATCGAGAAGACCTTCGACCTATGGCGCTCGACGATTTGGCGGAAAGCCGCCTCATCTCCACCCTGGGCCCGCCGGACGACTTCCGCTTCCGGGGTGTCTCGAAACGCCACCTTGGCTCTTGGGGTACGGCCCGCGGCGGCTGGGGCCGGAAATACCGCTGCACTTGCTGTACTCATCACGTCCTTTTGGACGCGGAGCCGCCGCGGTTCGTTTCAAAAATTACATCCGGTAGTGCCGCTACCCTGCGGCGTCTCTGTCTGTAAGAAAGCGTACATCGAATCGGTTCCATTGTAGCGCCGGCCCGAGGCGAAATCGCGGCAGCGGCCGAATAGAGCAATGGATCCGCGACCGCGAGTTTCACTCATACCACTCACTTACGTTCGCGGCTCGGTTTGGGTTCACAACTCCAGTTTCCAGGGCGGTCGATATTCGCGGCGCAGGTAGGTCCGCGCCTCCTTATTGGACGTCGTTTCGGACTCCGGGTCCCACTCGACCCGCTGACGACTGCGGAGCGCAACGTTGCCGAGCAGCGCGATCACCGTCGAGCGGTGGCCGGTCTCGATGTCGCAGATCGGCGGCTTGCGCGATTTCATCGAAGCCACGAAATCAGCCCAGTGGGCATCGGTCGAATTGTTGACCGAGGTTCCTTCCTTGCGTTCCATGCGCGCCTCGCGTTGATGGCCCTTGGGGTCAAGGTCCCGCATCTCCGGAACGATTTCGTAACGTTGGCGATCCACAAACAACGTGCCTTTCGTCCCGTGGAAAGTGATGCCGTACCCGCGGTCGAACATGGATTGCTCATTGCCCACCCGGTTCTCGTAGACACAAACGAATTTCGGGAACTCGAAGTTCGCCTGAATGACGTCGGGCGTTTCGCGATTGTCGTTCAGAACGTATTTACCGCCGATCGTTGTGACGACGCGGGGACCTTTTTCGTCCATCGCCCACAGAACGATATCCAGCAAGTGAATGCCCCAGTCGGTCATCATGCCGCCGGCGTAGTCCCAGAACCAGCGGAAATATGAGTAATGATCCGGGTGGACCCCAAAGCGGTTGGCGTTGAAAGGTCTTTCCGGCGCCGGACCCAGCCACATGTCCCAATCCAGGTCGGCCGGAGCAGCCTGGTCGGAAGGGCTGCCGATGCCGTCCGGATACGCGTTTTCGTAATTCCAACTTCGAACAAAGGAAATGTCGCCGAGCTCGCCGCCGCGAACGATCTCGACAACTTTCTGGAAGTGCTTGCCGGAGCGCTGCTGCGTACCGACCTGGACAATGCGGTTGTACTTGTGGGCGGCTTGCACCATCATCTGACCTTCGTGGACAGTGACCGAGATGGGTTTTTCGACGTAGACGTCCTTACCGGCTTTGCAGGCCTCGATGGTCATATAGGCGTGCCAATGGTCGGGTGTTGCAACGCAGACAGCGTCAATATCATCCGCGGCGATCAAGTCGCGGAAGTCCGGGTAGACTTTCGCGTCGGGGACCATCTGCAAGGCCGCTTCGACGTTCGGTTGATAGATCTCTGAAATGGCGACGACTTCGATTTCCGGCTGTTTCAGAGCCGCGCGTAGTGTGCTCCGGCCGCGCCTTCCCATGCCGATGAAGCCCATCCGAAATCTATTTCCGGCTTGTGCTCCGCGGAGCATCGTCGGCGCCGCCGTAACGGCTCCCGCGGCGGCGGCGGTTTTGAGAAACGATCGTCGAGCGACGGTGGGAAATTGCACGTGGATGCTCCCTTCACAATCCAAGGCGGACAAGATACCAGACTAGCGAATTCGGCAATCGCCAACGTGAGCGCCTACGGCAACGCGGACAGCGCGTGCTGCGCGATCCTTCGCGAGTAGGCTGCGTGATAGGCGAGGTCGCCCTTGGTATTCAGATGGCCCACGTCGGCGACGTAGTCATCAGGGTAAACTTCGATCAACGGTTCCACGACCTGGACGTTGCCAAATGACGCTTTCAACTCACCGATCAGGCGACGATACCTTTCGAGAACACCCAGCTCTTCGAAACGTTGATGAAGGCTTTTCGGCATAGGCACGTTGAACAGCCGAACAGGAATGTTCTAGTTGCGACCAGAATGTTCGGTGCGGAGAAGTCAGCCGGGGAGTTGTGGCCGCGGTCGACGAAGAATCCCAGGACGCCGAGGTTGCCCGCCAAGCTTGCGAGCAGGAACGAGCGTCGTCGCGCGGGATTGTCGGACGCGGCATAGCTCGCCCCCAAGAGCAGGCGGTTTTGCACGTGGTGAGAGAGGGCGCAATAGAGGGCGAAAACGACGAAAAAGAAGACGCCGAATTCGAAAGTGTCGAAGACGATAAGCGCCTCCCGCTTTCGTCGCCGCTACGGAGAAAGGAACTGGATTGATGGACGCCCGGACACGACGACAGAGCCGCTGGGTTCCCGGCGGATCGTATTCTGACGCGTACGGCTCTATGGAACCAGGCGCCGTGTCCCGCCTTGGGCCTGTTCCCCGCGTAATCAGGGTACGTAGCTGCCGACCGCCGCGGACTCGTCTTCGAAGCTTTCAAAGACCGTGTAAAGCTTAGTGATCTGGAGCAAGTCGCCGACCTTCTTCTGTACGTTGACGAGCTTAACCTTGGCGCCCTGGTTGGCTCCGGTCGTGTAGGCCGATACGAGCGTGCCCAAACCGGAACTGTCGATGTAGTTGACTTCGCCCAGGTTCAACAAGATGTTCTTTTGGCCGTTGCTTAATACGTCGCGGACGGCGTCGCGCAGCACTTCAGATCCTTCGCCCAGCGTAATTCGACCGGAAAGATCGATGATGGATACGCCTCCGACTTCTCGTAGATTCGACAATAGACTCACATTTTCCTCCTCCTCTTGTCTTTCACCGACGGGCAGGTTCTTTACCATCACCACTTCTGTACCGCCTTCGGTGGTGTGCCCGATCGATAACTCGTCGACGAAGGACCTCATCAGCAACAAGCCCCGCCCCGACGTTTGGAACAAGTTATCACCCTGAGTGGGGTCCGGTACGGCGTCCGGGTCGAACCCTTCTCCTTCGTCCTCAATGGCGATCTTCAGTTGGGTAGCGTCGCTGCTGACGGTGAAGTAGACCGACTTGTCGCGGCGGTAACCGTTGCCGTGCGAAACCGCGTTGACCACACATTCGCGGACCGCAATCCCCAACTGATCGATTTCGTCTTCGGAAATCTTCTTCTCCAGCGCAGCCTGGCGGGCTACCATTTCCGTTGCCTCGACGACGTCCAGGTTGCTCTCCAGCTTGAGACGAATCCTTTTCCCTTGCATCGTCGGATGAGCCGGCCGGTCGCGCGAAAGAATACGAAACAATCGCATACCAGCCGGGAAAAGTCAAGAAAGCAGCGCGAGCACAGGGCTGCCGTCGAGATATTTGTGTCGTCCACAAGGCACGTTAAGATGGGGTATGATCGGCCTTCGGACCGGTCAGGAGTCGAGCCGGCTCCTGGTCCCCCTCGTGATGTTCGCCATGGCGAGCGTGCTCTCGCCGGCGCAAACGATTTCCGTCAGCCCTTTGACGCTCACCTTTGAGGTCGAGGCAAACGGCCCGATACCGCCCGAGCAGTTCCTGGACATCACTTCCGCCCCTTCCGACGAGGCTTTTTCCGCCTTCGTTCAAGTCACACTGATTAGTACGGCTTGGGTGAAGCTTGATCGCACCAACGGATTCACGCCTTCCCAGGTAGGAGTCACGGTCGACCCCAGTCTCCTGGCCCCGGGACAACGAATAGCCGACATCATCGTTCGTCTCGGCACGGAAGGCGACCGGCGGGCGGTGCGCGTCACGGCGATCGTTTCCGAGCCGGGAAGCGGCGGGGGAGGAGGAGGCGGCGGCGGGTCCGATCCCGTCATCGATGTCGATCCCTCGTCTCTCGGATTCTCAGCGCCGAGTCCGGGCAATGACCCCCCTGCTCAGACGCTCGATGTCCGCAACGACGGAGCCGGGACTCTCAATTACCAATTCAATATCAGCTATCCGGCCCAGGGCTCGGTGAGTTGGCTGAGTGTTGACCCGATTTCGGGGACATCGAGCGGGGGTTCGGTGGGCCACCAGGTCAGCGTGGGGACGGAAGGCTTAGAGCCGGGGCTACATCCGGCAATTCTATTAGTCACCGGCAACGCCGCCAACAGCCCGTTTGAGATTCCCGTGAACTTGACCGTCGGCAGCGGACCGCTGATCACGGTCAATCCGACGGATTTCATCTTTACGGCCTTTGAAGGAAGCGTGAATCCCTCGGGCCGATCTCTCATCGTCGGCAGCCAAGGCGAAACGCTGCTGTACGAGGTCAGCTCAAATCAGCCCTGGCTGACCGTTGAGCCGACGGGAGGTAATACTCTCGCGGGCCCGGGGATCCATACGGTTCGCGTCGACACGGACGGGCTTACCGCCGGGACGTTCCTTGGCAAGTTGACCATCGAGTCGCCGAGCGCGACAAACGCCCCTCTCACGCTCGACGTGACGCTGAGCATCAACCCGCCCGGTAGCTTGACGACCTTTCCCAGCAGCGTCAGCTTTTTCGGCGCGGCGGGAACACCGGTTACGACGCACCGCATTGTCAGCTTGGCCGGCGCCTCGCTTAGCGGGGTTGCCTGGGAAGCGGCTGTTGACCCGCCCGAAACAACTTGGATCAAGGCTGCGCCGAGCCGTGGCGGCGTGCCGGGAAATCTGATCATCGCGGTCGACAATACCGGCCTCCCATCCGGACAGTACACCGCGGAAGTGCGCATCGATCCGCTCGGCGAGAGCGCGGGGCCGTCAGCACCGGCGGTTACGGCGCAAACCGCTGCTTTGGCGACGGTACCGGTGCAATTGATCCTCCAGGACGCCCCGCCGGATCTCATTGTCGCCCCGAGCGTAGTGACTATTTCCGGCGTGGAAGGCGACCTGGGCGCCCGAACTCGAATTCTCCGGATCGGCAATCGCGGCGGACCCGAACTCAATTGGACGGCGCAAGCCGAAACCGACAGCGGAGACGACTGGCTCGGGGTTTTGCCTACAGCGGGTTCAGGGCCCGCGACGGCGCGAGTGACGGCCGCGGTTTCCGGCCTTTCCGCCGGTGTTTATCAGGGGCGGGTGGTTCTCGAACAGGGCGGAGTGGAGACGGAAGTTCCTGTCGCGCTGGTTGTTTCTCCGCCAGGCGGAGTTCTTCGGACCGACCGTGTGGGGGTGTTGTTCGACGGCGCGGAAGGCGACGGCGAATGGACGCGGACGGTCAGTATTTTCGCCAACGGCGGGACGTCCTACAACTGGACGGCGCACATCCGCCAGTTAACGGGTCCTTCAGTTTGGCTGACCATTTCTCCCGAAAGCGGCGAGACCGGGCCGTCGGAGGTTACGCTCACGGCCGGGGCCGAGCGCTTACCGGCGGGCGCGTACACGGCGCTTGTCGAGATTTCACCGGATGCGGGAGGTCCGTCTCGTTTCTTGACGGCAGCTTTAACGGTTCGCCCGAGCGGCGTAGGTCCGGTCTCAACTATTGAGCCATCGGGTCTTATCTTCGTTGCCCACTCAGGCGCTTCTGTCGACCAAGCGTTGACGGTTTCGACAAACAATTCGTCGAGTGCCGAATTCCAAGCCGCGGCTTCCACTTTTGACGGTGGGGCGTGGCTCTTGGTCGAGCCCGTGAGCGGAACTACGTCGGCGGGCGGCGAGGTTGAGCTGACCGCGACAGTAAATCCGAGTGTATTGGCAAGCGGCACTGCCCGAGGGCTTGTCAGTATCACGCTGGGCGATGGGATCGTGCGGTCGGTTTCTGTGTCGGTGTACCGGCCGGCGGGCGGGCCCGGTCCGTGTGCGCCCTCGGGACTTCGAGTCAACCCGATATCCCCGCATCAGAATTTCAGTGCTTCAAGCGGTCGCCCTGTTCACCTTGAAGCGGTCTTGACGGACGCTGCCTGTGGTACCGCCGAGGCGGGTGTCGGCGCCCTTGTAGCGGAGTTCGGCAACGGGGACGAAGCCGTTACGCTCGAGCGCGTCCGCGGAGGTGTGTACTCCGGTACGTGGACACCGCGCAACGCCGCGCCGCAGGTGAGCGTCTTGTTCACCGCGATGTCGAGCGCGTCGACAGCGGAAGCCGTTTTGATCGGTGCGATAGAAAGCACGACCGCGCCGAATCTGCTTCCCTTTGGATCTGTCAACGCTGCCGGCTTCAGTGCCGGACGTGCCCTCGCTCCTGGGGCGATCTTCAGTAGTTTCGGTGGCGGGCTGGCAAATGGCTTGTTCGTTGCCGGGGAGACCTTGCCTTTGCCTTTGGAGCTTGGCGGGGCGTCGTTGCTTGCCGGTGGGCGCGAGATACCGCTCTATTTCGCCTCTGGAGGTCAGATCAACGCACAACTACCCTTTGAGACCGACGCCGGAACTGTATCGCAACTCATAGCCCGCGTGGCCGGGAATCATTCGGTTCCCAAGGACGTTGTGACAGCCTCGGCGGGTCCGGGGATCTTCACGAACCCGTTCTCGTTCGTTCCCGTGCGCGCTGTGGCGCAAAACGAGGACCTGCGCACTAACCGCCCTTCCAATCCGGCTTCGCCGGGCGAGGCAGTAACGCTTTATCTCAGCGGTGTGGGTGAAACCGATCCGGCTCTTGCTACAGGCGAGGAAGCTCCCTCGGCAGAACCCTTCGCACGCGTGGCTCTGCCGGCGACTGCGACGATCGGAGGCAAACCGGCTCGTATTCTCTTCCTTGGGATGACGCCGGGGTTTGTCGGGCTCGCCCAGGCAAACTTGATTGTTCCCGAAAACTCACCGTTGGGCCCCGACATTCCTATAGTGATTACGGTGGACAGCCAACCCAGCAACAGTGCCGTTATTGCGGTTGAAGAGCCGCAATGATGCGATAGAAATCCGATGAATCCGTATTTGGCGCGTATCCGCGTGTATCCGATCAAGTCACTCGACCCGGTTGAGGTTCCCGAAGCCGTGGTGCTGCGCAGCGGCGCTCTGGCGCACGACCGTGAGTATTGCTTGCGGGACCAAGAGGGCGCTGTCCTCAACTCGAAACGGCTCGCTGAGCGCTTGATCCCGATCCGTTCCGAGTTCCATTTTGGCTTCGGGGAAGTGGACTTGCGGGCGAACGGGGAATCGTCGCGCTTTCGTATAACGCGAGATCGGCGACAGTTGGAACAATGGTTCAGCAAATGGTTGGAACAGCCCGTTAAGCTCTCCCACGATGGTACGGGCGGGTTTCCGGACGATGAGGATGCGTCGGGTCCCACGCTGGTGAGCACAGCAAGTCTCGAAGAAACCGCAACTTGGTTTTCCGGCTTGACCCCCGAGGAAATACGGCGGCGGTTCCGGCCGAACATCGAGATCGCCGGCGTTCCGGCTTTCTGGGAAGACCGTCTTTTTGAAGCGAACGGCGGCAAGGTGTCGTTTCGCATAGGCGACGTGTCGATCGAGGGAATCAAACCCTGCGCGCGATGCACCGTGCCTCCGCGGGATTCTGTCACCGGCCTGATCAATGACAAGTCGTTTGCCAAGGTCTTTGCCGAACGTCGTGCGGAGACTCTGCCTGACTGGGCTGATCGCGGCTGCTTCGACCATTTCTATCGACTCACGACGAACACCCGGATTCCCGAATCGGAAGCAGGGAGGGTAATCGAGGTCGGGGATCCGGTGATTCTTTAGGCCTGGTCATTCCGCTACGTGGGTGCACTGTCGGTAGAGACCGGCACTCGTGCCGGTCCTAGTCCACAGTTAAGACAAGCTCTAAGCTTGTCTCGCCGCGCTTCTCAAGGCTCGCGCCACCTTCTCACGACGCTCTATCGTGATACGATTCAACGCATGCGTGGCTTGTCGTTCTTCGCAGTTCTTTGGACTCTTCTGTCTCCTTTCGGATGCGCCCCGACCGAAACGCCCGTTGACCCTGCCGCCCTTCTAAGCGGCGATCGCATCGCCGCCCATGTGCGCTTCCTTTCCTCAGATGCTCTGGAAGGACGCGGCCCCGCCACCCGCGGCGAAATTCTGACGACTGAATACCTCGCGACGCAATTCGCGCTGGCCGGAGCCGAACCGGCCGCTGACGACGGCAGCTATTTTCAGGTTGTGCCGCTTGTTGGCGTGCAGTCGCTTCCCGATACGTCGCTGACGTGGAATGGCTCTCGAGGGCGCATCAGCATGAAGTGGCTCGAGGACTACGTTGCCGTCAATCACCGCCAACAGGAGAACATATCGATCGACGCCGAGGTCGTCTTCGTCGGTCATGGCATCGTGGCGCCCGAGTTCAGCTGGGATGACTACAAGGGCCTCGATGTCAAAGGCAAGGTCGTCGTTCTGTTCACCAACGAGCCGCCTTCCGAAGATCCTGAATTCTTTGGCGGCAAAGCGCTGACCTACTACGGCCGCTGGAGTTTCAAATACGAAGAGGCGCTGCGGCAGGGGGCCGCCGGAGCGATCATCATCCACACGACGCCCACGGCCGGATACCCCTGGCAGGTCGTTCGCAATTCCTGGGGCGGCCGCAACCCGTATGTGAAGCTCGAAGCCGGGGAGGAAGCCCTTGCCGTAGCCGGGTGGGTGACTTCAGCGGCGGGCGGGAAGATCACCGCGTCGACCGGCAAGACTCTGGATGAACTCTTGGATGCCGCCAACACCCCGGCGTTTCAGCCCATACCGCTTGGCTTCCGTTTGCGGGGACGGATTCAAAGCCAAGTCGAGCCATTCGAAACCCGCAACGTGATCGCCAAGGTCGAGGGCTCCGATCCCGAACGTCGAGACGAAGCCGTTCTCTATACCGCCCACTGGGACCACCTTGGCATCGGCTTTGCCGTCGATGGCGACGAGATTTATAACGGCGCCGCTGACAACGCCAGCGGTTGCGGAATCGTGCTGGAACTGGCCCAAGCCTTCGCGCAGCTCGATCCGGCTCCGCCGCGTACCATTCTTTTTGCGGCGGTGGGCGCTGAAGAGGGCGGCCTTCGAGGCTCCCAATACTATGCTCAAAACCCAGTCATTCCGGCCGGAAAGACGGCCGTCAACTTGAACTATGACGGCTTTCTTCCGCTCGGCCTGGCGAAGGATATTTCCCTGCCCGGTTACGAGCGAACGACCTTGGAACCGCTTGTCGAGCAGCTCGCCGCGGAGTTTGATTTGATACTGCGTCCCGAGGCTCATCCCGAGCAAGGCTACTACTACCGCTCGGATCATTTCAGCTTGGCCAAGGCCGGCGTGCCGGCATTCTCCGTGAACCCGGGTATTGACTATGTGGGTCGGCCGGAGGGCTGGGGGGAAGAGGCCGAGAAGCGCTACGTCGCCGAAGACTACCACCAACCCTCGGACGAATTCGACCCGGCTTGGGATTTCAGCGGCCTCAGTCAGATCGCCGCTTTCGGTTTTGAATTGGGCCGGCGCGTCGCCGCCGAACCCGATCTGCCGACCTGGAAACCCGGCGACGAGTTCCTGCCGGCCAGGGAAAAATCCTGGGGTCAATGAGTGCCTGGCAAGAAGCCCGACGAGAGTCGGCGAAGGGCCGACGTTATGAGGATGTGGCAGCGCGGAAAGGGGCGCGCTAAGGCGCGCCCCTTGACGAGAGCCTGGGGTCCCGCGGGGCGGGGAATTGACTAGCTCTTAGCCGCCGCGAAACGCTCCGCGACCGCGTCCCAATTGATCACGTTGAACCACGCGGCCAAGTAGTCCGGACGCCGGTTCTGATAGTTCAGATAGTAGGCGTGCTCCCAGACGTCGACGCCGAGAATCGGCGTGTGACCGTGGGTAAGCGGACTGTCTTGATTGGCGGTTGATTCGACCACCAAGCCGCCCGAACCGTCCACGCTGAGCCAAGCCCAGCCGCTGCCGAAGCGCGTCATGCCGGCCTTGGTGAGCTGCTCGCGGAAGCTGTCGAAGCCGCCGAAAGTGCTGTCGATGGCGGAGCCGAGGTCGCCGCCGGGCGCGCCGCCGCCGCTGCCGCTCATGATTTTCCAGAACATCGAATGATTGGCGTGGCCGCCGCCATTGTTGCGCACGGCACCGCGAATCCCTTCCGGTACGTCGTCGAGGTCGCGCACGAGGTCCTCGATCGATTTTGCGGCCAGATCGGCGTTGTCGCCGATGGCTTTGTTCAGATTGGTCACATAGGCGTTGTGATGCTTGCCGTGATGGATTTCCATCGTGCGGGCGTCGATATGCGGTTCCAGGGCGTCCGCGGCATAGGGCAGGTTGGGCAGTTCAAAAGCCATAAGAGTCAGCTCCTTCCGTTCTCCGTTGGTTGGAATCAATAGCTCGACCGAACCGGCGTCGATCGTTCCGCTCGGCTGCGACGGAGAAGATTTTGAGTTTCAGCCCGCCGCGAGACCGGATCGATGCGGTCGTGCAGACATCCATCTTACGGACTACGGCGCGATGAGTTCTGCCTTGGTTACTCGCTTAAAGAGCGTTGCTGATCAACCCGAGGCTTGAGCCGTAGTCGCGGGGACGCCTTTGATCGGCGGCGTGAAGCGCATGAACTTTTTCAGGTCTGAATATGACATTTCGATGGTTCGGTCCGTGGTTTGATTGAGCCGTCTTGCACCACCTGGTAGGACCTCTCCGTCACGCTTGAGAAATGAGACGTTGATGATCTGTTTGCCGCTGTCCTTTACGGCCTTCACGGCCGGAACGTAATCCTGATCTCCGGAGACGATGATTCCGATATCGTAGATGTCCCTCAACTCCAGCAGATCAGTCGCAAGATTCACGTCTACGGCCTTTTCCTTCCCTAGCCGTTGAGTGAACAGATTGTAGTGGATCGATCCAGCACGGCGGAACTCAACGGCGTCAAAGCGATGCGAAATACCGTCCTGAAACTCCTTCCAGCCTTCAAAGCGACTTTTCATCTGGCGTTGGCGACTGACAAGCTCCTGCGCTTTCCGTTGGGCCAATTGGTCCTTGTTCTTTTGGCCTGAGACCGCCTGCAAATCTTGGCGGCACTTTGCGTCTTTGAGTAGTACCTTGTGCAGCTTCGTTGGATCTCGGGCCAAACGGGTGGCGCCCCACGGCCAAAAGTCAATATTATCTACAACATACCAATATGTCCGAAGCCGACTCGATGCATTCGCTTGTGCTGTGAGGAAGCTAAAGAAACCCGTCCAATCGGCATTCTTGGGAAGATAGTCGGGCTTGCTGAACTCTTCCTGGAAAAGCTCTACGAGGGAATGGCGAAGATTTTCTCCGTCGATAAAGATGCAGGCTGTCCCAGCTATAGAAGCCGCAAATTAAAAGGGGAGGCCCGCAGCCTCCCCCAATTATCGACCCCGGGCACGCAACCCAGGGCACTGAAACCTTACACCCTGATTATACACGCCGTGTCGACCTCAGACAACGGGGAATCAGGGGCGAAAGGCTAGCCCGCATTTCTCATCGCCTGACGGGCAAAGCACACGACAGGCCCGCCCCGTTTTTCAATCGAAGCTCGCCACGGAAGCCGAGCCGGCGGAAGCCAGAAAACCGCGGAATTCGTCGACATCACGTGTGCGGCCGGGAAACTCGGCGATGACTGAGTTGTTGGGGTCGATGATGACGTAGTAGGGGATCGCGACGGTCTCGAATCGTTCGAGTTGGAGCTGTTGGTTGGCTTGGGACGCCTCGTCAGCGCCGTCGGTGTAGAGTTCGACGAGGACTAGGTTGTCGAGTTCGCCCGCGAGCTCGGGCCTGGTAAACATATTCGCTTTCATCCAGTGGCAGTTGGTGCAGGTGTAGCCGGTGAAGCTGACCAACACGTTCTTCCCGTTTTGGCGCGCGATTTCAAGTGCGCCTTCGTAATCGTTCTTGATCCAACGCTCGGCTTCCGGCTTCCCCCCGAAGGCAGTCCCTTGAAAGCCCGAGTACTCGGGTGACGGGATATAGGCCTCGATCTCTCCCAAACGACCTCCGAACATCCCCGGAATCAGGCTGACGGCGGCGACGAGAAACACCGCTCCGACGCTCAGCCGCCCCGCGCCGACCGGGCCGCTTTCGTCGTCTCCGATCCGCAACATCCCAAGGAGATAGAAAGCCGCCATTGCGAGTAAGACGATCCAGATTGCCAGCACGCGCTCGCGGGTCAGCAGAAACCACTGGTAAGCCTGGTCGACGTTGCTCAAGTACTTCACCGCCGCCGCGAAGACCAAGAACGAAACCGTGATCTTGGTGCGTGCCAGCCAGCCGCCGCTCTTTGGCAGCTTCGAGAGGTAGGCGGGGAACAATGCGAGAAAGAAGAAGGGCAAGGCCAAGCCGGTAGAGAAAATCATCATCCCGAGAATCGGCCAAGTCAGGTCACCCTGGATTGAGCCCGCTAACAGCGCACCGATGAACGGTCCGGTGCAGGCAAAGGAAGCCAGCGCGAAGACCAGGCCCATAACCAGCGTACCCAGCAAACCGCCTCGGTTGGAGACCTGATTTAGCGAAGTCAATGCTCCGCTCGGCACGGTAATTTCGAAGACGCCCAGCAAGCTCGCCCCAAAAGCCAAGAACACCACCGCTATCAACAGATTGATCCAAACATTCGAACCCAATTGCGACAGACCGAACGGGCCCAGCGCCGCTGATACGACCGCACCCATCCCGGTGAAGAGCACGATCACGCCGACGCAAAATGTCACCGCTTGAATCAGCGATTGCCGTCTCGAACCGGTATTCGTGCTCACGAAGTACGACATCGTGATCGGAATCATTGGAAAGACGCAGGGCGTAAAGATGGCCAAAACGCCGAACCCGAAGGCGACGGCCGCGAACTCTAGAAAGCCTTCCGACCCCGGATCAGTCGTGCGGACGTTGCGAGGAGGCGCCGCGGACGACGCAACGGTTTCGGCCGGCTTGGCTTGCTGATAGTCGGACGGGATTGCCGGGGCCTGCGCGGTGGCTCCACCGGATATCTCAAAGACCGCGGTTGCCGAACGTCTCGCCGGCGGCAGGCACAGGCGGTCGTTGCAGGCGTTGTAGCGCGTGGTTGACTCGATCTCGACCTTGCCGGGTTGCGCCTCCGGACTCAATTCGATGTCGAACAGAAAGACGACCTCGTCGCTATAGGTTTGCGTTTCAAACTGAAAATTGGGGTCGTATTTCGTCTTGGGCTCGGGTTGGTACGGTTTCCAAGCGGCGACGGCAGGGTTGTCGCTAATTTTGAGCTCGGTCGGGATCGGACCGCCTTTAGCTGTCGTGGGGGCATAAAGACGCCAGCCCTCTTCGATCGTCGCGGTTAATCGGCCCACCGCGCGGCCGCCCGGGGCCGCTTCGGAGGGTTCCACGGCAAGCGTCCATTTGACGGGGTCGAACTTAGGCTTACGTTTGACGGATTGCGCCGAGAGGGCGCCCGCACCGAGAACAAGTGTGGCTAGGACCAGAGGGAACCAGCGATTTCTCGGCATCATTGGTCTCCTAGTTTCCACAGTCGCCGTTGTGCATCCGGGCTTGCTCGGCGAAGAATCCGAACCTCGGCTGATGCCTAACTTCCACGGCTGCCCCTATACAGTTGTTTCGCGCCGGCGAGCCGGAAGTTACCGTAGCGACGCAATGGATTTACAGCCGGCGTATCCCGTAAGCGTTGCCGCGCCTTTTTCCAGTCTACATTGTTGGGTTTGGGGCCACGGCCAATGTGTGCAGCGCTAAGATGGTTAGTCTTTTCCCAAGCACTACCGAGCGTAAGGAACACGGTCGGCGCCCGGCCCGGAAGGATTGAACCATGAAAGCTTGGCAGGTGATGCACTACGGCGAACCCGAGGAGATGGAATTCGGGGATGTGGCGACTCCGATGCCGGGCGAGGGTCAGGTCTTGATTCGGAACCGCGCCGCGGGGTTGAATTTCTTCGACATCCTGCAAATTCAGGGCAAATACCAAGCCCAGCCGGAGTTCCCGTTTACGATCGGCGGCGAGATGGCGGGCGTGGTCGAAGCCGTGGGCGAGGGCGTGGAGCATGTCTCCGCGGGCGACAAGGTTGTCGCTTCGGGCGGAGGCGGAGGCTATGCGGAGTACTGCGTCACCGATGCGAAACGCACCCACCTGATTCCCGAGGGGATGAGTTTCAGCGAAGCCGCCGGTTTCCCGGTCGTCTACCAAACGTCCTACCTGGCTCTCGAAGGGCGGGGACGATTGCAGCCGGGCGAGTGGCTGTTGGTTCACGCGGGGGCAAGCGGCGTTGGGATGTCGGCGATTCAACTCGGCAAGGCCTTCGGCGCGAGGATCATCGCCACGGCCGGCAGCGATGAGAAGCTGGCGTTTTGTCGCGCCCAGGGCGCGGAGCACACGATCAACTACCGCGGCGATTGGGTCGACGAAGTCAAGCGGATTACTGAAGGGCATGGCGCGGACGTGATCTACGACCCGGTCGGGGGCGATGTTTTCGACCTTTCGAGCAAGTGCATCGCCCACCATGGAAGGTTGTTGGTCATCGGGTTCGCGGGTGGGCGCATTCCGTCGATCGCGGCGAACCGGTTGCTGCTCAAGAATATGTCGGCGGTCGGCGTATTTTGGGGACGCGAGTGCATCGAAGACCCGTCGTATTACGGCAATACCCAAGCGGCGCTGGCGGAGTTGTTCGCGCAAGGCAAGATTCGCCCAGTGGTTGCCGCCGAATTCGGGTTAGTCGAGGCTCCCGAGGCGCTCAAGATGCTGACGGAACGCAAGGCTGCGGGTAAGGTTGTCTTGACCATGGCGTAGGGCGCGGCTTCCCTTCGAGATGCATCGGACGGCCGGCTTTCTTTCGCAGTTCTTGTTGGCCGTTCGTTGGTTACTGTGATGTCCTCTTTCACTTGTTAATGCGGTTCTGCCCCGGGGCCCTCCGCGCTGCGGATAGCCGTACTGTCAATCCGGTTGTCCTCCTCACGGGGGCCCGGTTCCCGGGGGAGCCATAGGCTGTGGTCGCTCGTTCACACGTGTCTTACAGTTCCGCCGGGGCTCTTCCGATTACGTCCTGGAGGAGCAGCTTTTCATGCCGAACGGGTCGACACAGGTAACCTTCCCAACTGTCGCTGGAGGGCGCGCGCCCTTGTCCAAGAGGCAGCGACGGGCGATCTCGTTCTTTACCGATGCGATTCGCGGTTTGCCCGACGAACAGGTGACCGTTCTCAGTGAGCTGCTGTTCGAATTTCGGGCGGATTCGTACCTCGACCGTATGCGGCCCTACGAACTGCCGACGCTCAAGATCTTGGCTGAGGTCATTAACGGTTGGGAGCCGGACGGCGTTTATGAGTTCACCGTGGCTTGGGTCAGTACGCTCGTTGCCCGTGAGGACGGCTTCGATTGGGCGGATTGCACGCCGCTCGAGAGGGCCGAGCACCAACGGCGTATCGAAGTAGAAATGCAGCGGCGGGGTGTTCCGAAGCCGTTTTGAGGCGGCGCTGTTCCCGCGGGGTTCGACGCTGCTTCGCCCTCTTCCGAAAATAGGTGTCGGACGTATCCTATGTCGCACTCCGACCGACGTGGCGCACGCACTCTTGCGTGCCGTGTCGCCACTCGTGGCGACATTTCTGGCTCAAAACCGGCCCGCCCGCAACGAATTTTCATGGCGGTATTATGAATGCCGCGTATTCAGAGAGACGCCCTGTCCGGAAAAAGCCGCAGGTTTCTTCGAACCCTGCGCTACGCATTGTAGCGGGCCGCAGGTTTTCAGGGGGGTGTTAGTAGTCGAGCAAGTAGTTGAATTTGAAGAAGAGTGCACGGGATAGGGTTCGGCGTTGGACCTCGTGGGGGTCGAGGAAGTCTCTTGTGAACCCGGTGGTGTTGTAGACCAGGAAAAACCCCGTGCTCGAGGTCGACAGCAAGCCGAGCCTTATGTTGTGGCCAATTTGCTGCGTGATGTTGTTGTACTGACTGAACGTCTGTAGGAAGCTCTTCGGCGTGAAGGACCAATTGAATCGTAGTCCGACGAGATCGGTGGTGAAATCGCCGACGGACAGGTCGATGAAGTTTCGAACCCAAGTGCCGGTCCAGGTTAGGTTCTTGCCGCGGCGGTACCCGCCCTCCAAGTTAATCGTCCGGATCGTGCCGTCGTAAAAGCTCCCGGCGGCCGCGTCGCCTCCGACGAAAAACCTCGCGCTGGGATCGGAGTCGAAATTGGCGATCAGCTCGCTGAAGTGATAGCGCCCGGTCGGCACGCGAATTCCGGGGAAGACCTCGAAGGGTTCCTCCAGCCGTTCGAAATTGCGGTTCCAGGCCAGACCCAACTGACCGCCGTTATGCCAGCGTGTGGTGACGTGATAGTGCGAGAATCCGGATTCCCACTCGTTGGTGCCCAACGTGAACCATTGATTGCCGAAGTGGTGAGGCTCGACGCTGCGAATCGGGCCGCTCTCCGGGTATAGCGTAAGGCGGTAGAAGTAACTCGCCTTACGAAAGCCGACCCGGCGAACGAAGCCTACCTCCGGGTTGAAATTGTGGCCGACTTCGAGAAATCCGGCATTGAACTGATGTCTCGAATCGTCGTATTCGAACCGAGACGAGTAGGAGTGGTCGCTGCCGGTCAGGTGAGGGCTCTCGGTCTTCGCGACAAAGTTAAACCAATTACCGAATTCGCCGATTCCGAAGTTGGCGTCGGCGCCATAGGTGCGGTTGAAGTTGACATCTGTGTCGAAGCTACTGGTCGATTGGCGGTTGACACCGATTACCCCGATCGATGAGCGGTTGGGCAGCTCGCGGCTGAACCGAGCGACACTATAGTTGTTCGCCGAAATCAACCCGCCAACGCTGTCGGTTTGCATGTTGAGCAAGCCGATCTGATAAGGACCCACCTTTCCGCTTAGACGCGCGCCCGCGTCGATCGGCACTTGTTGCCGGTCCTCATCGAGGCCGATGCGGCGCGAGAAGAATATCTCGACCTCCTGCCCCGAGCCGAACTCGAAGAAGCCGGAGTTCTCGAGGAAAAACGGCCGCTTCTCCGGGAAGAACAGATCGAATCGGGTGAGGTTGATCTGTTCGTCATCGACCTCGACTTGGGCGAAATCGGTGTTGACGGTCAGATCGAGCGTCAAGCCCGGCGTGACGCTGTATTTGACGTCGAGCCCGACTTCGCGCTGAACTTCGGTCTGATCGCCGGAAAGTTCGTAGTTCTGCGAAAAGCCTCCCAGAACATAGGGAAGCAGTTTCAAGTTGCGATGGGCGCGCGCTTCGAAATCATAGAGCTCGCCCGCCAACTCGATCTGGGTGAACCTGAAGGCCCGTGAAACGGGAGCCCAAAAAGAAAGCTCATTGCGTCGGCGCAAGTTGCGCTGGATGTTGAGTCCCCAAACTTGATCGGGGCCGGGGCGGTAACGAAGGGTTCGAAACGGGATGACGATTTCGCTCTCCCATCCGCGTTTGGTGATCTGGGAACGCACTTTCCAGACGCCGTCCCAGTTGAGGTTGAATGCCGCCGCGCCGCCACGTTGGGCGCCGCCCCCGCCGCCGCCGGCGCGTCTCGGACCGCCTCCGCCGCGCCTCTGCCCGGCCTTGGAGACCTGGGCGTCAAATTCGATTCCGGTGGGGCTGGTTCCAAAGACAAAAGCGTTTTGGTCGTCGTTGAAGGTGTCGAGCAACAGTAAGACCGAATCGGTGTCCTCGAGTTCGGCGTCACGGCGGTTTTGGGTGATGACGATGTTTTCGGGTTGGGAATCGAAACAGATGATGCCGAAGTAGAGGTTGTTGTCGTCGTAGCCGACGCGGACCTCCGTTTCTTCCGTCGTCGGCCGACCCTCGTCCGGGTTTTGTTGGGTGAAACCGGTTGCGGGCTTGATGGGTTTCCAGAGGGGCTCGTCGACCAGCCCGTCGAGCTTTGGCGGCTCGGTGAGTCGGAAAGCACGAACGCGCCGGGACTCGGAGGCGCCTTCTTGGGCCATAGCTGGGACGCAAAGGCAGGCCGGCAGCAGGCCGGCGACTAGGGCCGAGTAGAATCCATGCATGCAGGTCTAGCCGCGAATACCGGGCAGGAGTTGCTGAAGGCAACAAGCGAGATTCCCATTGTAGTCGAATGCGGGAAACGCCTTGATAGCGGGCGAATAGAGCAAGTAAACGAGTGATGAGAAGGCTGTCGTCGCAAATCACGCAACTCGGGCCGGCGCGGTATTCTGAATGATTGCCGATGGATGCGGCCGGCGCACTTCTTCGGCAAATCCCCATTTCCGCCATGCATGTGAAGAAGCTTCGGTTGCTGACACCCGGGCCGACGCCGCTGTATCCGCCGGCGGTTCGCGCCATGGCGGGCGCGGACATTCATCATCGTACCGAGGAGTTTCGGCGGCTCTATAAGCGGGTGTTGGGGAACCTGGCGCACTTCATGGGGACGACGAACGATGTCGTGCTGTTTACGGCTTCGGGGACAGGGGCGATGGAGGCGGCGGTTTCGAACCTGTTTACGCCGGGGGACAAAGTGCTCGTTGCCTCGGCGGGTAAGTTTGGCGAGCGCTGGGTGGCCTTGGCGAAGGCTTTCGGGCTCGACGTGACGGTATTGGAAGCGCCGTATGGAGACGCGGTTTCTCCCGGAAGAGTCGCCGAGGCGCTGGCCGGGGAAGCGGGGATACAAGGTGTCTTTACACAGGCGACGGAAAGCTCGACGGGGGTCTCGCACGATATTCAGGCGATGGCGGAGGCCGTGCGCGAGACCGACGCCATCTTTGTGGTCGATGCGATTACGGGGTTGGGGACGAGTCACATCGACATTGACGGTTGGGGCCTCGATGTGGTCGTCGGCGGGTCGCAAAAGGCGGTGATGATTCCGCCGGGCTTGGCCTTTGCCGCCGTCAGTGAGAAAGCTTGGACGCGGCGGGACGGCGCTCAGGGCGGCTATTTTTATTTCGACTTGCGGAAGTATCAGCAGGCGGGAGAAGGGGGCGAATCGCCGTTTACGCCCGCTGTATCGCTGCTGTTGGGGTTGGACGAAACCTTAGCTTACATCCGCGAGATCGGCCCGGCGAATCTCGTCGAGAACGCCCAAATGCTGGCTCGTGCCACCCGCGAGGCGGCGGTGACATTGGGTTTGCAGCCCTTTGCGAAAGCGACTCCGGCGGGGGCGGTGAGTTCGATTTGCGCGCCCGAAGGGATCGACTCCGGCGAAATCGTCAAGCAGTTTCGCGATCGCTTCGGATCAATCATTGCCAACGGGCAAGGCTCGATGAAGGGCAAGATTTTTCGGATTGCGCACCTGGGGTATTTCGATTTTGCGGACCTGTTCGGGGTGATCGCCGGGCTGGAAATCATCTTGAAATCGCTCGGTCACCTGATCGAGTTGGGCGCGGGTGTGCGGGCGGTGCAGCAGGTCTATACGGAAGCGGACAAGGGCGGCGGCGCCTAGGATTTGCGGGGCCCATGAAAATTCTCATCAGCGACCCGATCTCCCAGGCGGCGGTTGCGCTGCTCGAAGTGGAGCCCGATTGGGAAGTCGTGCTCAGTAACCCGGAGGAGTTTCTTCCGCACCTCGCCGACGCCGATGCGCTGATCGTCCGATCGGCGACGAAGGTCACGCGCGATGCTCTCAGCCAAGCGCATCGGCTACGCGCCATTGGCCGGGCCGGTATCGGCGTCGACAATGTAGACACCGAGGCCGCCACCGAACTGGGCGTGGTGGTCATGAATACGCCGGGCGGCAACGCCATTTCGGTTGCCGAACACACTCTGGCGCTGATGCTTTCGTTGGCGCGGATGGTCGCGCAGGCCAGCGAATCCACCAAAGCAGGGAAGTGGGAAAAGAAGAAGTTTCTCGGGACTGAGCTCAACGGCAAGACACTGGGCATTGTCGGGCTGGGGAACATCGGAGGGCAGGTGGCTGTGCGGGCCGGGCCGCTTGGCATGGACGTAATCGCTCATGATCCCTTTGTTTCGCGCGAGGCAGCACAAGATCGCGGCGTCGAGTTGACGTCGCTCGACGATCTCTTCGCCCGGAGTGATTACATCACACTGCATCTCGCCGGAACTCCCGAAACCGAGGGCTTCCTCGACGACGCGGCGTTCGCCAAGATGAAAGACGGTGTTCGAATCGTCAATTGCGCGCGGGGCGAGTTGATCGATACCGAGGCCCTGGCCCGCGCACTCGATGCGGGTAAGGTGGCCGGTGCCGCGCTTGATGTTTTCCCCGAAGAGCCGCCGCCCCCTTCGTCACCCCTGCTAGGCCATCCCAACGTCATCGCGACTCCCCATATCGGCGGCGCGACCGAGGAAGCCCAGGAAACCGTCGGCATTCGTATCGCCGAGCAGGTGCGGGATTATCTCAAGAGCGGTGTGGTGACCAATGCAGTCAACATGCCGTCGATCAGCGCGGAGCAGTACGGCAAGCTCAAGCCGTTCTTGGACTTGGCGCTGCGACTGGGATCGTTTGTAGCCCAGATTGCAACCGGCCAACCTCGGCGAGCGACGATTCTCTACTCGGGGAACTTCGAGGAAAAAGACGCGGCGTTAATTCGCAACGCCGCTTTGGCGGGTATTCTGAACCGCTTCCTCTCCCAGAAAGCGAATCTGATTAACGCTGCTCAGGTAGCCACCGCGCGCGGCCTGGGCGTGAGCGAGGTGCGGCGCCGCAGGACGCAATACACCGATTCGCTGACGGTGATTCTCAAAACCGAGCATGGCGAGCGCAAGGCGGAGGGCACGGTCTTCGCCGACCAGTCGCCGCGACTGATTAACGTGGACGGCATCTACGTCGAGGCTCCGCTCGACGGGCATATGGTGTTTTCGAAAAACGACGATGTACCGGGCGTGATCGGTAGGTTGGGCACCATCCTGGGTGACAACCAGATCAACATTGCCGACTTTTCGTTAGGGCGGGGAGATGGTGGGACCTCGAAGGACGGGCCGGCCGAGGCCGTCGCGGTGATTCGGGTGGACGAGGCGTTGCCGAAGGATGTGCTGGACCAGCTGCTTGAAGTCGAGGCTGTTAACTTTGCGCGGCCAGTCGAGTTGCCGTGAGCAAGCGAACAGGCCGTGGGACCTAGTTGACTGAGCTGCCGCCTCTGTTGCGGCCGACACGAGTGTCGGTCGCCGTTGGCAACTAGAACCGGCACGAGTGCCGGTCACCACCGGTTCAGGGAGCCGGTTCGCGAACTTCTAAGACGAAGGGGAGGCCGCGCTCACGATTGACCTGGGCGGTCAGATCCATATCCACGTCGTCAACCGCGACCCGATTGTGGACGCCGTCGCGGGTGACGTAGTGTAAGGCGTCCCTTTCCAACCAATGCTCGCGCGAGGTGTGGATCTCTCCGCCTTTGAGCGCGATGAGGTGAAACGTCGCTTCAGGGCCGGGGTTGGCGTCCGGTGAGGAGCGCGCGGCATCCGGCGCCGCCGGTCTCACGCCCTCCGGGCGGACTTCGAATACCGTTCCGGTCACGGGCTCTTGTTGACCGGCATCGGGAACGCGGATCACATATTTCGAGCTCGACTCGGTGACCGTCTCCGGGTCGACGCGGTACACATGGCCGGACGAGCCGCGGTCGCGGTCGTCATAGTCGAAATCCGCGCCGGAGTAGTATCCTCGCCGGTAGCGCGTGTATCCATAGGGTGCGTATACGACAGGCAAGCCGTAATAGAAGTAGGGGTTGTAATTGCCGTAGTAGCCGCCGAAGTGCCCGGTCCGGCGCCCCCATTTCGGGCCGGCGTCGTAAGTCCATCCACTCACCCGCGGCGTCTTGGCGTGTGTGCCGACCCTCGGGGCCGCTCCGCTCCCACGGCCGACGTTGCCCGATTTACGAGGGGGATTGGCTATGACACGGTCGGTGCCTCGGAAACCGGTTGACGTGATACCTGAGCGCCCGCGGTGGGGTCCATTGCCGCGACCGAACTGTTGCGAGCCGCCGGTGAAGCCTCCGCCGCGCCGCAGCCCCGCACCAGCACCGCGTCCTCGCGCGCGGCTGCCCGCTCTGGATCCGCCTCCCCGGAGCGAGCCTCCGCCGAAGCCGGATTTGCCGATCGAACTCATCCCGGCACGGCCTGCGCGGCCTTGGCTTGGGAGATCCGAAGGCATGACGAGCCCGATGGCGGCCGCGAGACTGAGTGTGGCGAGCAGGCGCATACGATCTACCTGTTTACAGGGTAAACCCAAATCGCGGGGCGAACAAGGGTTTTCGCGCGGTTTTTCTAGTCGGGCCCGGCCACGGCCGAGGGGCTGGGCTGTGAGTCAATTCGTTTGGGGCGTCCTCACACAATCTTGCCTGGCCCCGGGAATCGTAGCTTTCCCCGACTCCCCCCGAACTTCCCCGCTTGCACGAATGGCAGAGAAAGCCGCGGGTCTCTGCGGGCTCCGCGCTAAGCACCATAAGAAAATTGAGGGTATTGAGACGTAGGCAGATCGGTGCAAGTCTTTTTCGTTGCCGGGGGGTCCAAGTCCAAGGGCTGGGCCGGCGAGCAAGAGTTCATCACACACGGTTCGAAGATATATCTGCTTTAGAACCAATTGGATCAGTCAATATTACTCATGGAAAGTCGCACCTCCGTGATATTCTTGGGGCGGTCGCGGAGGACGCATAATCCAGCCGGTGCTCGAACTTGTTTCCCCCCTTACTTTTCCTCAATCCCAGTTCCCGATCGTTGTAGAATTCCTATGCCTAGAGAGAAGGTTGATAAGACCGTCGCGCAGCGGGTCGAAGCGGGATTTGTCACCGACGTTATCGTCATTTTCGAGCCGCACTACCGCAAGGCTGAACAGCGGATTTTGGAGGCTCGCGAGCCCGCCGCACTGCCTGAGAAAATTCAGGTACTGGAGGCGGCGGTGATGCAGAGTCTCGACGTGGTCGCGGGAGCTCTGTTGCGGCGCAATGCGCGATTGTCGATGCCCGGGGTGCCGGTTGCGATGGACACCGAACACACGACGCCGCGGCACACGACGGCGGGGACCGGGGTCATGGTTTCCTCCTGGCTGGCGAATTCCGTTTCATTCCTTGCTTCGCCGGATTGGATTCGCAAGTTGGCCTCGCACTGCCGGGTTGCGCGCGTTCTCGCCAACCGTCCCGAGCGGCACCCCGAGCCGTTTCGCAGCGCCAAACTCACCTACGCATCACTGTTGGGCGACACGGCACCTGGGCTCGTACACTTGAAGATTCCCGCGCTGTGGAAGCGAGGCTTGAGCGGGCGCGGGATACGAATCGGGCATCTGGATACCGGCCTTGATGCGGGCCACCCGGATCTCCAACGCAAAGTCGCGGCCTGGGAGGCATTTGACCAATTCGGGCAGAAGCTTACGGGCACGCCGATCTATGACTCGGCCTTTCACGGAACCCATACGGCGGGAATTCTGGTTGGCGGGCAGGGCAGCGGAACGGCGATCGGCGTGGCGCCGGAGGCGAGGCTGGTATCGGCGCTGGTTTTGCCGCAGGGGAGTGGAACGACGAAGCAGATTGTCACCGGGATGAAATGGTGTGTTCGCCAGGGAGCGCGAATCATCAACCTTTCGCTCGGCGGACCCGGCTACAACGATGCTTACGAACCGGCGATTCGCAACTTGACGCTGCTTGGCGTGCTTCCGTCGTTTTCGATCGGCAACTCGGGGCTCGGGGTGGCGGGCAGCCCGGCGAATCATCGGGATGCTTGCGCTGTGGGTGCGGTGAATGATCAGAACGAGGTGGCCGACTTCAGCGGGGGCGGGGCTTTCGTTTGGGGAACGAACGATGTCTACGTCAAACCGGACCTCTGCGCGCCGGGGGTGGCTGTCTATTCCTCCATACCGACGGCCTACGTGGAAGGGACGGGTGACGAGCCGGCGGACGAGAAACCGTACGACTCCCTGGACGGTACGTCGATGGCCGCGCCCCACGTCTCCGGCACGGCGGCTCTGCTGTGGGAAGCCTTTCCGCAGGCGTCGCTCGATGAGCTGAAAACGGCGATCTACTCAACCTGTTTGCCCCTGGGTCAGTCGTTTCACAACATGCACAGCGGGCGAGGGTTGCTGCAGCCGGGGGCCGCCTTGGGGAAACTGGAGAAGTTGATCGCCGGCCGGCGTCCGCGAAAATCGCCGCGAGATTCATTGGAACGAGGGCAGTCGGTAGAGACGATTGGTCTACCGCTACAGCCGACCGGTAAGGTCGTTGGGTGATGCTTCGCGTGTGAGGGGTCGCGATCTGTATTCCAGAGGACAGCCCGCCGGCTCAATGGGGGCCGCGCTACGAGATTGAGGAGTTGGTCGCCCGAACGCGACCCGAGAACGAGCCCGAAAATCTTCGGTGAGGTCAACGCCGCGGCGCTGGGACGGGAAGGACGAACCACTTCCTCGTTCATCTATACTTGACCCGAACCCCACCTCGCTGCCATGCAAGATTCCGTCTGTTTCGAAAATCTCAGCCCGCTCTCTTTCCTCGACCGCAGCGTTTACGTTTACCCTGACAAGGCCGCCGTCATCGATCGTGGACGCGCCTACACCTATGGCGAGTTCAATGCTCGCGTGAACCGCCAAGCCGCCGCGCTGCAACAAATCGGCGTTGCCAAAGGCGATCGCGTAGCCGTGCTCGCCCCCAATGGACGAGCGATGCTCGAAGCGAAGTTCGGACCGATGCGCCTGGGCGCGATCCTCGTCGCGCTGAATATCCGGCTTTCCTCGCGCGAGATCGCCTACATCCTGAATCACTCCGGCGCGAAGGTGCTGATTTTCGATTCCGAATTAGCGCCGACAGTGCGCGGCTTGCTCGCCGACGTGCCCGCGGTCGAAAGCTATATCCAGATCACCGATGAAGCCCCGAAAGCGGAAGATATTCCCGGTTCTGATTACGAGGAATTTTTGGCCGGCGCCCCCGCCCGGCCCGATCCCGTCGAACCGCTCACGGAAACCGAGACCATCACGATCAACTACACCTCGGGCACAACCGGCTTTCCCAAAGGCGTCGAATATCACGGTCGCGGCGCCTATCTGAACGCTTTGGGCGAAGCGATGGAAACCGGCATGAACTCGCGCTCGGTCTACCTTTGGACTCTGCCGATGTTTCATGCCAACGGCTGGTGCTACGCCTGGGCCGCGGCAGCGGTCGGAGCCGAGCAAATTTGTCTGCGCAAGGTCGAACCGGCGCGCATCTATGAGTTGATCCACGAAAAAGGCGTCACCCACATGTGCTGCGCGCCGACCGTGCTGACCGCGATGTATTCCTCGCCCGCGGCGGAGGGGCAGGATCTTTCAGGCGTGACGATCGCCACGGCCGGCGCGCCCCCCGCGCCGCAGGTCATTCGGACAATGGAAGCAATGGGGGCGAAGATTCATCACATGTACGGGCTGACCGAAACCTACGGTCCCCACACGATCGCCGCCGAGCAGCCTTCCTGGAGAGACCTCGAGCCCGACGAGCTGGCCCGCGTCAAGGCACGTCAGGGCGTCCCCTTCACGATCGCCGGAACCGGTCTGCGCGTGGTCGATGAGCAAATGAAAGACGTACCACGCGACGGTGAAACGATGGGTGAGGTCATCATGCGCGGCAACAACGTGATGACCGGATATTACAACGACGCGGCCGCTTCGGAGAAGGCCTTCGCGGGCGGCTGGTTCCACTCCGGCGACCTGGCCGTGCAGCATCCCGACGGGTATATCGAACTGAAAGACCGCGCCAAAGACATCATCATCTCCGGCGGCGAAAACATCTCCAGTCAGGAAGTGGAAAAGGTCGTCATGGAGCACCCGGCCGTGCTCGAAGTCACGGTCATCGGAGTTCCCGACGAAAAGTGGGGCGAGGTCCCCAAGGCCTTTGTTGTGCCGCGCCCCGATGTTGAGGTCACGGCCGACGACGTGATCAACTTCACCCGCGCCCGCTTAAGCCATTTCAAGTGCCCCAAGCACGTCGCATTCGGCGACCTACCGAAAACCGCCACCGGCAAGATTCAAAAGTACATCTTGCGTGAAAAAGAGTGGGGCGAGGCGCAAAAGAGAATCAAGGGCTGATGTCAGCTACCCATCACGAGCCCTCCACGGCGCTGCCGGCCTTCCGTTGCGGGCGTCTCGGGCCGGTTCATTGAGCGTCTCGATCATCTCCACTCGAGCGATCGCTTCGACCCAAGAACCAACCATCCAGTACTTCCCGGGCCACGTCCTCGGGCCGCCGCTGCTTCGCGTCAATCTCATGGTTGAGCTGCTGCATCCGTGCCTCATCCAGCGTCCCGCTCAAACCGTCAAGCACTCCCCCAATCTCGGGAAATCTTGACAACGTGTCCGACCGCGCCACAATCGCCGCATCGTAGGGCGGGAAATACTTCCGATCATCCTCGAGCATCCTCAGATTCATAGCCGCGATGAGTCCATCCGTCGAACTAGCGACGCCAACGTCGATCTGGCCGTCCCGCAGAGCTCGAAAGACAAGCCCGAGTTCCATCGACCTTGGTTCCTCCGCGAACTTCAATCCATAGGCTCTTACCATCCCGGGGTAGCCGTCTTGCCGTTCCAGAAACTCGAATCCGAACCCTATCACCATGGTCTCGGAAACCGCCGCCAGGTCGGAAATCGTCGTCAACCCCGCCTCCGCCGCGTCGTCACCTCGAACGAGGATCGCGTAAGTGTTGTTGAACCCAAAAGGTCTCAGCCACTCGAGCTCGAACTGATCCCTATAAGCGCGCGCCACGATCTCACGAACCGCTTCGGGATCTTGCCCCACCGGCAACTTCAAGATGGCCGTCAATGCTGTGCCGGAGTATTCCGGGTAGAGGTCGATCGCACCGGCCAACAGCGCCTCATGGCACAGAAACGTCCCGCCGAGATTCAACCTCCGCTCGACCGTGATGTTTGTCGTGTTCTCGATATGCTGGGCCGCGAGTTCGGCCAGCAGGATACTTTCCGTGAAGTGCTTTGAGGCGATGACGATCGTGTCGGAGCGGTCGGAACAGCCGAATCCAAAGATCAATAAGATGCTAAATCTTAATAGTTTACAATTCTCCATCGCATCTATTTCATGAGGTAAATGTGGTGTATTCTTTGTTCCCCCAACGCAATTTCGACCAGAGTCATCTCGCCGTCGGCCGCGAGGCAGACCCAAGGCTATCATGAAACGACAGCGGCGGTCAGCCGGGGGAGCGCTCGGGCCCTAACCGCCAATCCTCGCGTATTTGTGTCGCGCACCTCCAATCGCTAAGTACCCGTACTCCAGGAAACGCTCTGTTAGACTGGAGCAGGAGTTTCGTCTCGACCTTCGCTGTCCGACCGGCACGATTTATGGACCCAATTCTCCTTTCGTGCAAGTTTTTCTTTCCGCCCGCTAACCTAACGGCGGTCCTGATCGTCGAGACAATTAGAAGGAACTTCTCCCGGGGAATCCACGTATTGAATACGAAGGCGAGCAGCGGTTAGCCGCCTCCGGTTCACCAAGATGAAAAAGATACTTCTTTGGGGCGGGGGCGTGCTGCTGATCGCGATGATCGGCGGGGGTATCTACAAATATACCCAACGGGGCGTCGTCGAGGTCCAAACCGGCCGGGTCGAACGCCGCGATTTACTCCAGCTCGTAACCGCGTCGGGCGAGATTACACCGCGCAACTACGTCAATATCGGCGCCGACAGCATGGGCCGCATCACGGATCTCTATGTCCTGGAGGGCGACCTGGTCGAGCCGGGCCAACGCCTAGCCAAGCTTGAAACCGTCCAGCCTGCCGCCGAAGTCGCGGCTCAGAAGGCTTCTCTGCAGCTCTTCCGCGCCGAGCTTGTTGCCCGCGGGGCCGACATCAAAGCGAATGAAGCCAATCAACTCACCCAGGAAGCGTCGTTAACCCGGACGGAAGCCGAGTTGCAGCGCGCCCGGGTGAACTACGGACGCGCCGGCCAACTGCTGGAAGAGAAATTGATCTCCCGTCAGGACTACGATGCCGACAGGGCGGACTTCGAGGCCGCTGCGGCATCCGTCGAGGAAGCACGGGCGCGATTGGCTGAATTGAAGGTCCAACGAAGCCGGTTGGTTGCCCAAGAACAGTCGGCCGACCGGAGGGTAGATCAGGCGGAGGCCCAGCTGCTTCGCGCCGCCGATATCTTGGAAAAGCACTATTCCGTCGCGCCGCTGGCCGGCATTGTCACGAATCTACCGGTTCGGGTGGGTGAGACGGTGGTGCCGGGCGTACAGAACTCGTCGGCCAGTCTGGTCATGACGATCGCCGACATGTCGCTCATTACGGCCGAGGTCAAGGTTGACGAAACCGATATCGTGAACGTCAAGCTTGATCAAATCGGCGAAGTGGAAATCGACGCGCTGCCGAACTCTCGCTTCCAAGGACGAGTCATCGAAATCGGCAACACGGCGATCCTTCGGAGCACGGGTCTGGCCGCTTCACAAACCGCCAATACCGCACAAGAGGCCAAGGATTTCAAGGTAGTCGTGGCTCTGGACGATCCAAGCGTCACCATCCGCCCCGGCATGTCCTGCACGGCTAGAATCACCACCGCTACCCGCAACGCTGTGTTGACCCTGCCGATTCAAGCCCTCACGGTCCGACCGGCCAAGGAACTTACCGAACCCGACGACCCGGATAGCGCCAGAGCCGCAAGTATGCCCGAAGATCCCGACGAGGAAATCGAAGGCGTTTTCGTAGTCGACGAGAACAAAGCGGTGTTTCGACCCGTCGACACCGGCGTCACGGGCACGACTCACATCGAGGCTACGAGCGGGCTCGACGAAGGCGTCGAGATCGTCACGGGAAACTACAAAGTTCTCCGAACCCTCAAGAACAGGGCAAGAATCCGCATCAACAATGATGACGATGCAGCCGGCTGGTGGAGCCGGTAAGCGGCCCGATAGCGGCGGACCGATCGACAATACGCCATGGCTACCGCAACACTCCCCGAACAGCGAGATGTAGGCGAGCAACTGCGTCGCAACGGCGTGGTCATCCGCACTTACGATTTGTGGAAAACCTACGTCATGGGCGATCAGGAAATCCATGCCGTACGGTCGGTGGACGTCGAGATTCGCAAGGGCGAGTATGTCGCGATTATGGGGCCGTCGGGCTCCGGAAAATCGACATTGATGAATCTCATCGGCTGCCTCGACACCCCGTCGAAAGGGCAGTACTACATCGCGGGCCGACTCGTCAGCGAGATGAACGATGACGAGTTGGCCCACATTCGCAACAAAGAAATCGGGTTCGTCTTCCAAACCTTCAATCTCCTACCCCGACTCACCGCGCTCCAGAACGTCGAGTTGCCGCTCGTCTATAGCGGGATACAGCTCGCCGAACGCGCTGAGCTTTCAAAGCGCGCTGTCGGACAAGTCGACCTCCTCGACCGCATGTATCACAAGCCGAACGAGCTGTCAGGCGGCCAGCGGCAGCGCGTTGCAATCGCGCGGGCGCTCGTCAACAGCCCCTCTATTCTGCTCGCCGACGAGCCGACGGGTAACCTCGACACGGCGACGGGCGATGAGATCATGGCGTTGTTCGATCAGCTCCACAAAAAGGGCAATACCATCATTCTCGTCACTCACGAACACGATCTCGCCATGCGAACCCACCGCGTGATCCAGCTCCGCGACGGCCTTGTCGAAAAGGACGAAAAGGTCCCCCGGCCCTAACCCACTTTTCTCACCAAGTGTCGAGGCGAAGTGCGTGAGAGGGCTGTCAGTACGAGGCACGGGCCGCCTGGCGCGCCCCATTTCTTAGGCAAAGAGCCGTACTTGAACAGTAACGGTGAGCACGGCAGGCAACCGTAACGCAGTAATGACGGCCCTATCGCGTGCTTCGGCCGGCAGGTGGTGAGAAAAGCGGGCTAACCCGGCTCCGTCGCGGGGCGTCCCGCGCCTGCTCTCCCCGCCCTTCGCCACGCGTTTTCGAGAGCCTTCCAGGCCTATGCTATTCTCGAATTTCATGGATCTTTCGGCGGTCTTTCAGGGCTTAGGGCAAGAGCAATTTGAGGAGTTGATGCGCGGCGTGTCGATGGGTAAATTGCGTACCTTTCAGGTCTACGACTCCTTCAAAGTTCACGCCGGAATGCACAAACTCAACCGCGAGAAGCTGCGCAAAGCCGTCCCGCGACTCTGGGGTCGGCTGGAAGAGGGGGACAACGAAGTCGCTCGCGAAGCGGCCCAAGCGGTCCTCGTCTCGAACCTACCCTTCGTTGCCGAGGTGCTCGATTTTCTCGAAATACCCCACGACGGCAACGGTTTCTTTGACAAAAACAACCAGACCGGTGACGCCCTCGCCGAGGGCTGGCAGGGGCGCGTTCACGCTGAATTCAAGAACAAGTACCCCGAGGCGTTGGTCCTCCTCTATACGAATCATTTGGCTTGGGAAACGGATCCTTCCGCGGGCATATTCCTCGGTTGAAGGGTCGCACGACACTCGGGCCGCGGCCAACGCGTTGTTCGGGTAAGAAAAAAGAGTATGGCGAAGAAGACAATAGGAATCCTAACCGGCGGAGGCGATGTTCCCGGGCTCAATTCCGTCATCAAGTCGGTAGTCTACGGCGCAACTGCAATCGGGGACTACGACGTCATTGGGATTCGCCGCGGCTGGGCCGGGCTAACCCATGCGAACCTCGACGAAGGGTTCGACGAGGAGTATATGGTACGGCTCAACCCCCATATCACGCGGCGAATCGACCGTTCCGGCGGCACCTTTTTGCACACCTCGCGCACCAAGCCCTCCGAGATGCCCGTCGATCAAGTTCCCGAACATGTTAGACCGAAGCTCGGCCGCTGCAAGGAAGTCAAGAGCGGCGTCGTCGACATGACGCCGATTGTTAAGGAGAACCTAGGCAAGCTGGGCATAGACCACCTACTCACGATCGGTGGCGACGATACGCTTAGCTATTCCAAGGTCCTATCGGACGAAGCGGACGAACGCTTTTCGGTGATCGGTGTTCCCAAGACGATGGACAACGACGTACAGGACACGGAATACTGCATCGGCTTTTCGACTGCGTTGACTCGAGCGGTTGACGCGGTCAAGCGAATGCGAACGACTGTGGGCTCTCACGAGCGTGTCGGCGTCTTTCGCATCTTCGGACGTGACGCCGGTTTTACAGCGCTGTACACAGCCTACGTGGCGAACATTCGCTGTTGTATTCCCGAGCACCACTTTGATCTCCAAAAATTGATCGACTTGTTGGTCACCGACAAGCGAAGCAACCCGAGCAATTACTCGCTCGTCGTTCTATCCGAGGGAGCCACGTGGGTAGGGCGTCCTGTGGAGGAAATGGGGCCTCCCGATGCCTACGGCCACCGCAAGAAAGTCAGCATCGCTGAAGCTTTCAGCGACCGGCTCAAAGACTTGTCGGGAGAAGAAACCGTCGTCTACGACCTCACGTATCAACTAAGGAGCGGCGACCCGGATTTTCTCGACAGGATGATCGCGACGACCTTCGCGACGATGGCCCTCGATTGTATCGTCAAGGGAATGACGGGCAAGATGATGGCCGTTCAGAACGGATGCTACGCCATCACCGACATCCCTGACCCGGGCCTCGGACCGCGCGAAGTGGATGTCAAGACGATGTACAACGTTGACCGCTACCGGCCCGATTATTCGAACAAGGACGGTTTACCGATTTTCTTGACACGTTTCCACTAGCCGTCTCCCGGATCAGCGGTCGTCCTCCGGGATTACGTGACTGCAGGCTGTGAAAAAATGGGGGCTGTACCGAGCGCCGACCGAATAAGTTCCGTTGGATCAGTAGCCGCACCCGGAGCGAATTGGACCGCAACTGATTTTTTCACAGCTTCCAGGGGTACGAACACGTGACTCGCGTCCGTCGGCAAGAATCTCGCCTCAATCCCACCCCCCTCGCATGAAGCCCGATTCCTTACGACGGCCGCCGGACCGCTCCCTTATACCGGTCGCTCTCCTGCTCGTCATGGCGGCCGTCCCGCTGCCGGCCGCTGACGCAACGCGTGAGAGCTTTGACGGCACCTATCGCGGCCGCGTCGTCTCGGAACTGTTCCGCCATAGACAGGAAACTCTTCGCAGTGGCTTTGTCGCAGGCGTGTCGCTCGCAGGACAGTCAGCCATCCGCGACGACATCGGAAACATTGCGATCCTCGACGATGCCGGCGGTGTCGTGCTGCGGCCGAACGATTTCGACCTCAATGAACTGAGCGTCACCTTGCGCCCAGCCGATACAGGTTATACCGCCGAGCGGCTTGCTCTGGGTTTCGACGAGCAGGCGCAAACATTGGGCTCCCCCATACCGTTGGGAGACGATGACGCCGAGAGCGTCGTGCTGCCGTTTTCCTTTCCGTTCTTCAACCAGGCGCGCGATGTGATCTGGCTCCATTCCGACGGCAACCTGAGTTTCGTTGAACCTGAAGCGAGTTCCACTGCGCGTAGTCTATCGCGCGCCGCCGGAGGTCCCCCGCGCATCGCTCCACTCTTCACCGACCTGGACCCAAGCAAGGCCGATGCCCGGGTCACGATCTTCCTTGCCGCCAATCGGGTCGTTTTCACCTGGGATAACGTTCCTGAGTTCACGTTCTCGGGCATCGGCCGTCGGCAAATCTTTCAGGCCGTGCTCCACGCCGACGGGCGAATTGACTTCCACTACCAGGTCGTCAATTTGACGTCGATCGTGGTAGGCGTCATGCCGGGCAACTTCGAAGGTGACGTGACGGCCCTGGACTTTTCCGTTGGCGCGCCCGACCCGGTCCCTGGCGCTTTGGCGGAAATCTTCACCGATCGGCGCGACGTCGATCCGGTTGCGGTCACGCAGAAGTTCTACCGCAATCATGGGGATGCGTACGATTTCATCGTGCTATTCAACGATCTGAGACTCCAGGCCGGCCCGGGTGCCTTTGCCTTCGAGCTGAACATCCGCAACGAAGTAGAAGGCATCGGCAGCCCCCAGCCGGACGGCAACCCCGTCTTCGACTTCGGAGCACCGTTCGGCTCGCCTCTTCGTCTCCAAAGCTTTCTCAATATGGGGCCGCTCTCTAATTTTCCGGACGACCCCACGACTACGATCCCTCTTTTGGGGCACAACAATACGCTCAGCGTGTTCGGCCAGGAATCAGGCCACCGTTTTCTTGTGTATATCGGGTTTCTCGATCCCATCACCCAATCCGTATCAACGGCGCTTCTGGGACGCCAGGCCGCGCACTGGAGTTTCTTTTTCAACTCCGATGCTTCCGTACTCGAAGGCAACCGCATCGCCGACAACGGGATGACCTCGCCCCAATTCGAAACCACCGCCGCCGTTGAGAAATACAGCGACCTCGACCAATACCTCATGGGATTACGCGAAGCCGACGAGGTTCCTCCGAGCTTTTACGTTGACAGTCCCTCCGTGCCTCGATCATCAGGGTCCCCGCCCGCTATTGGTGTCACATTCGACGGTACGCGTCGGGAAGTCACGATGGACATGATCATTGCAGCCGAGGGACCACGGCGCCCGCAACCGAGTTTGGCTCAAAGGGACTTCAACTTTGCCTTCCTGCTGCTGGTCCGCGAGGGCGAAGACCCCTCAGCCGAGACGCTCGACAAGCTTGACCGCATCCGCACCGAATGGGCAACGTACTTCCGCAATGCCGTGGACCGGCGTGGCACCGCGCAAACCGAACTGGTCCGACGTCTCCACCTATCGACATGGCCCGCGGCCGGGGTGACCGTAGGTGGCTCGGCCTCCGCGTCAGTCAGCATCGACAGCCCAGACGGTGACGACATCGACGTCATGCTCTCGACCGACAGCGGCGTTATCCAAATCCCTCCGGTCGTGACGATTCGCGCCGGCCAACTCGAGGCCGCGTTCACGATCGAAGGACTCAGCCCCGGAATCGCGAACTTGACTGCGCACGTCCTGCACTCCGGCTATGACACCGCCCGCACGATCGTCCGTGCCACCGAAGGCCTTGAGGAATTACGGCTGACCGTCGAGTCGGGTGATTCTCAATCGGCGGGCGACGGGGGCGTGCTGCCCCTCCCGCTGGTCTTCCGATTACGGGACGAAGACAAGCTCCACTACGCCGGAGTCCCCATTGTCCTCATCCCCAGCGCGGACGGTGTCGTCACGCCTTCGCGAGCGATGACCGACGCAACCGGCCGTGTCGCGGTCGAGTGGCGCCTGGCGTCCAATGGTGTTTTCAACATCTTGCGGGCTGAGGTGGAAGACGCGGAGAACGTAAGGACCACGGCTACGGCGTTGGCCGCGGGACCGAGGCCCGCTTTTTCACAGGCCGCTGTCGTCAACGCGGCGAGTTTCAACACAGCGGGAGCCGCCGAGGAGCGCGTCGTCAGCCCCGGCGGGCTCTATTCAATCTTCGGGGCCGCGTTGACCGCCGCGAGCGAACCCGAGTGGGCCCTAACCATTCCGCTACCTAGACAATTGGCGGGCACAACGGTCTTGATCAATGGAACGCCGGCTCCTTTACTGTTTGCATCCGCCCGACAAATCAACCTAATGGTGCCGTTTGGCTTGTCAGAGGAGCAGGTCGAAGTCTCCATTACCTCAGCGGCGGGACTCAGCGAGACGGTCAGCCTACCGCTTCAAGCAACCCAGGCGGGCATTTTCTTTGATGCACAAACCGGTTTCGGCGCGATTCTCAATAGCGAGGGCGCTTCCGCGATCACCGACCCGCCCGCACCTGGAGAAACGGTCCAAATCTTTGTAACAGGACTGGGTACTGTTGACCCGCCGATTCTCAGCGGCACGGGCGCACCTCTGTCACCACTCTCCAGGACCTTGATAGTTCCCCGCGTGGAGGTCGCCGGACGCAACGCGGAAGTCGTTTTCACCGGCTTGGCCCCTCTTTTCGTCGGGCTCTACCAGGTGAACGCGCAACTGCCCGAAGACCTCCCGCCCGGAATCCATCCCCTGGGCATGGAGGCCGAAGGCAGCCCAAGCAACGAAGTGCTTCTTGAGGTCCGTTAACTACAACCCCGTCGCGCTCGCGAGCGGGATTTGGAGTGCCGAGGCGTTTCAGCGTCACCAGTTCAGTGAACCGGCGCGACGCTGATTATCATGGAAGAGCCATGGAAGAAGGATTCGTCGAAAAACGACGGCTCGGCCCGAGCGCCCTCACTGCCCAATCGAAATATCGGTAAAGCAAGCAAACGCGTTCGTCGTGAATATAGCCACGGGAATCGCCGCGCCCGCTACAACCGGGCTTGGGATCTCCACATTGACTTGATAAAGCCCCGCGAAGGTTGGAGCCGCTCCCGCAAACTTCACATCCCCAACTTCGCTTCCGAAGAGGACCTGGAGATTGGGATCGACAATCCGACTTAGCGGCGAGGTCGGCCCAGGGGCGCCGTCGGCAACCGGCGGGTCCAACGCACCCAGACCCGTGAGGAAAATAAGAACCGTTTCGCCCGGCGCCGCCGGGTCTTGCTCGGTGATGGGCCGGAAATCAGCGTGCGTGATGGTGCCGGGCCCGAAGCCGGTCTGTGGCTTAGAGAAGATGCTCGGACTCGTGGCCGCGACGGGAACTCGCACAGCATTCGAAATAACCCCATTGTTGTTAACTACAATCTCGGCGGAGTTCCCCGATACGCCGAAGGGAATCTGAAGATTGATCTGCGAGTCCTTGACGAACAGCAGTGGCGCGGGCGTGTTGTTGACCAGAACGCTCGTGCCCATTAGCTCGGTCGGCAAAGGAACCACTTCATTAAGTTCTTGCCCGGGGGCCAACTCGAGTCCAAACAGCGACACAAGCGTCCCCCCCGATACCGGAAACGTAGGTGGTGCGAACGAGGCGGCATTAACCACGCCCAAGGGTCTGAGAAAGACACCATTGCCGGAGAAATCCGGCATCCGAACGCCGAAGAAGACGCCGTGCAGCACCGACAGGTCCGTCTCCGACAGAACCTGCGCCCCGATAAACGCCGGCGGGGGCGCCCCGGCCGAGGGGCCCAAAGCCATATTCGTGACGAAAGGGTCCTGGAAGGCCGCCAGGTGTCCTGAGCCGTCCGCATCGATGCGATACACCTGGGTTGCGCCGAAATCGAGCGGGAATAAGTCAAATCGTTGCCGCTGCGCCAGAAGAGCCGTGCCCGCGCCGTCAGCCCGAATCCCTCCGCTCGCCGAGGTATAGCTATTCACCAGTCCTTGCGCATTGATGTCGAGCTCGATTACCAACTCCGCGATCCAGTAGCTCCCTTCCCAGGACGAATCGTTGGCGGTCACTTCGGGGTTCTTGATTCCAAAGAGAACGTCGCGGTCCCCCGCCGAAGTGGAAATACCGATGACGTAGTTTCCGAACGCGGACACAAAGATGTCGCGATCTCCCGAGAGCAAATCGGCGTCACTCCCGAGTGAAAGCGTACCGCTCCCGTCCGCGTTGACACCATAGGTTACATTCGGTAGGTTTTCGACGAAATTGACGTCTTCGGAAAGAAGGGCGCCGTGCCCGATAACGTCGGCTGCGGAGAACGCCCCTTGCCCATCCGCCGTTAGCAGAGCGAAAGTCGTGGTTATGCCGTCGTCGGAACCCTCCGGTAGCGCCAAGGTCACCATGGCATAGTTGCCGTTAAGCGACGCGTTCGTAAGGGCGGAACCCGGTGTCCGTACCGCGACGAACAGATCATAGGAGCCGTCCACGGCCTCCGTCGAGGATCCAACGATGATTTCCGCGTCAGCACCGACACGTGCATTGATATCCAGATTGCTTTCGATTGGATTGCTGAGCAGAGCGAACGCGTTAGTGTCGACCGCGTAGGTTCCCGCGCCGCCCGTGGCTTGCGCGCCCTCGGCCCCGGTCCCCATCTGTCCCTGAAACGTGTATCCGCCGACCCCGTCGAACGTCATCGTCCCGCCCAAATTGCGAGCGTTGACCGCCCGGCCGTCGACGCCGGTGGAAATCAGCAAGTGCACGAAGTGGTAGTCCCCCGACAATGTCCCGGCATCGAAAACCTGCGACGGAGCGATCAGTGGAGTGAACACCGCTATCAACAACAGAAGAGAAGTTCTCATGGGATTCAGCCTTGAAGTCATGGACGCGAAACGGAACCTAGGGGGTACAAGGGTCCTTACATACGTAGCCCCGGTCTCCCGTTACCATCGTAGCGAAGCTGTGCCTGGAACTCCCTGGAGTAACAACCCTCGAACTCCGGGGAAGTTGCGGCTTGCGCCCATCATACCTCCGCGGCCGGGTGGTGGGGCCGCCAAGATCGACCATAGCCCGTCCGTAAGCAAGCTGCAAACGATTACGGCGTACCAAACGCCGCGTAGCGCGGGGCTGGAACAGACCCGCGGCTTTTGGATAACGGTGGCGTGTGGCTCGCTGATGCCGTCATTGACTACCCCTGGAAATACCACGAATCCCGGCGGGGCAGAGAACTCTTCAATCTTGAGTTCGACCCGAAGGCATTGCACTCCGCGGCCCCGGAGTATCCACTTATGGTCGGCAATTACCGGAGTCTGATTCGCGCGCGAGCCCGAGCGCAGCCCCGTCCGGGGCAAAGGCCGAGATTGAGATGAGTCCCGAGCAGCTCGGGAGAACCGGAACGTTGGGCTACGTGCAATAGGTCGTGACAGCGCCGACTGCGGCATGCTTGAGGTCAAGCTACAACCTTACAGCGCCTGCGGCTCCGGGCGGAGTCGGAAACCCGGGACAATTCAGATCTCCTCGAATAGTTGTCGCAGTTTGAAGACCGTGTTATGGTTCCTGACCGTTACCTGTTGATACACCGGCAGCGCGGAGAGCTTCATCATTATTGTTCTGCTGAGGTAATTCTTGGATGCCGACCAGAAGATCACGCCCGGGCCGGCGGCAACGGTTTCGAGGTCGGGCTTTGGCGGGGGCAGCTTCGCCAAGACTTCATCCGGCTCCAGATCGCCGAGGGTAAACAACGCGTTGTGCTTCCAGGTGTCGTCTTTGCCCCATTCCGCGGGTGCGGCTTCCACGGCGGAGGCGTATTGTCCATGAGACAGCACGACTGCTTGGGCCGCATACGAAAAGCGCTTGGAGAGTGCTCGTTCAATTGTTCTCGTCAGCGCTCCGACACCTTTTTCATCAGCTCGAAAGAGAATGTTGCCGCTTTGAATGTAGGTTCGGACGCTGCGGAAGCCGAGGTCTTCGAAACACAGCTCTTAGGTCATCTTTGGCAATGACGTTCTTGCCCCCGACGTTGATGCCTCGCAGTAGGGATAAGAATCGTGGATGGTCGTCCTGCAATCGAACCATTGTGCCACCCTACGATCTGTTTCGGCGATCGCTGTTTGAATCTCTCACCCGCCAGGTAAAATTGCGAGGACGCGCGCCGACGTTCCCAGCCGTTGCCGCGCCCGGACCGTTTCATGCAACTCTGCCGTCCTTACCGACGGATCAGGGGATCGAGAGGCTCAAAGTCTCTATTCTCCGGACATCTCTACAATGAGGGATCTTTATGAAAACCCGACTTGTCTCCTCCCGAGCGGAAGAAATCCACGCCGATGCGGTAGCCATCATTCTATGGGAGGCTTCGGAAGAACTTCCAAAGCCGGGCGCGTTCCTCGACGTCCCGACGGGCGGTCTGGCCGCGGAATTGTATGTCCGGAAGGAGTTCACGGGAAAGCTGCGCGACACAACGCTGCTGCACCGACCTATAGGCTTTCAGGCGGAAAGGTTGATTCTGGTCGGCGGCGGACCCGCCGGCGAGTTCGGCACAACCCGCTTGCGACAAGCGGCGGGCGCCGCGCTGCGATTCGCCAAGAAGAAGGGTGTGCGTCACCTGGCTATAGTTGCTCCCGCGGAAGGTGACGCCGGTGACTCCGCTCAGGCGGTAGCGGAAGGCGCGCTGCTGGGTGGTTACGAGCCCGACGCTTATCACACGGAAGATAAAGAGGCGAAAGCGATCGAAGAGTTGACGGTCGCGGCGTCGGACAAGGCCGCCGATCGCTTTGATGCCGGCGTAGCAATCGGTGAAGCACAGAACTTTACCCGAGCACTGGTGAACGAGCCGGGTAATCACCTTACCCCGACACGGCTGGCGGAACAGGCACGCGAGATGGCCGCGGGGACAGGCCTGAAGTTCGAGGTTCTCGAGCGCGCCAAGATCGAAGAGCTGAAGATGGGCGCCCTCCTCGGCGTAGCGCGGGGAAGCGCCGAGGCTCCCGTTTTGATGGTGGTCCGATACAAACCCGATGCCGCCCCGGACAGCGACACGCACCTGGGGCTGATAGGTAAGGCGGTGACCTTCGACACCGGCGGCATTTCCTTGAAGCCGTCGGCCGACATGGGCCGCATGAAGTACGACATGGCCGGAGGGGCGGCGATGCTGGGCGCGATGAAAGCCCTAACCGTGCTGAAGCCCCGCATCCCCGTCACCGCGATCATTCCCTCCGTGGAGAATATGCCCGGTTCCCAAGCGCAACGCCCGGGTGATGTCGTGACGTCCATGTCGGGAAAGACCATCGAGATCCTTAATACCGACGCGGAGGGTCGACTCATCCTAGCCGACGCCCTAACCTACGCTCAGCAACTCGGTTGTACCCATCTAGTCGATGCCGCGACACTCACCGGAGCGATCGTCGTGGCACTCGGCCACGAAAGAGTCGGCGCCTTCACGAACTCCGAGCCCTGGCTGGACGACGTCTTAGACGCCGCCGAAACCGCGGGTGAGAAGCTGTGGCCCATGCCCTTGGATGAAGAATACAAAGAGCTGATCGACAGCCCCATCGCCGATCTGGCTAACATAGGGCCGCGTTGGGGCGGCTCGGTCACTGCGGCGATGTTCCTCAAGCAGTTCGCCGACCCGCTCCCGTGGGTGCATCTCGACATCGCCGGAACCGCCTGGCTTGAAGATGAGAAGCCGTACCTCGCCAAGGGGCCGACCGGAATCCCGATCAGGACGATGACAGCCTTGGCAATGAAGCTGTAGCATCGTGCTGCTGTACGATGAAAAACTGCGGAATGCTGACCGGTAGTCCTTTTCCCTTTGAACTCGGACTGCCGTCCGGGATTCCCAACGCCGAAACAATCCCCTGAACCCTTAAGCCGCCGTGCCCAACCCCCGCGTCCAATTGATGTGTTTCAACCGCGATTGCGGCAAGTGCTTCTCCGTCGACGAGGTCCTCTACGAATGCCCCGAGTGTGGCGCGCTACTCGAGGCAGTCAACGATTTCTCCGACATCGAGCCCACCGAGCTGATTCGTTGCTGGCAACAGCGTCGACTCAGCCGCGACCCTCTCGACGTCAGCGGCGTTTGGCGCTATCGCGAGATTCTCCCTTTTGCCGACGACTTTCGCCATGTTGTGACCCTCAAGGAAGGCAACACTCTGCTGCTTGATGCTCCACGGGCGGCAGAGTATGGGGGCCTGGCCCGGATTCAATTCAAACATCAAGGCTATAACCCCACGGCTTCGTTCAAAGACAACGGGATGACGGCGGGAATGACGCAGGCAGCAAAGCTTGGAGTGAAACGAGTCGCTTGCGTTTCGACCGGCAATACCTCCGCGTCAATGGCTGCCTACGCGGCAGCTGCCGGGATGCAAGCGGTGATTTTCGTTCCGCACGGTAATATCGCTTACGGCAAGTTGGCGCAGGCGCTCGAATACGGCGCGCTGACTCTCCAGGTCGAGGCGAACTTCGATCAGATCCTGGCTCTAGTCAGCGAGCTGACCCAACAGTTGGGTATCTACCTGCTCAACTCGATCAATCCATTCCGCATCGAAGGCCAGAAAACGATCGTTGTGGAAATGCTCGATCAGCGGGCCTGGAAGGTCCCCGATTGGATCGTTGTCCCTGGAGGCAACCTCGGAAACGTGTCGGCGTTGGGTAAGGGGTTGCGGGAACTCGAGCAAATCGGCGTGATCGACCATTCTCCGCGAATCGCTGTGATCCAGGCCGAGGGCTCCGCGCCTTTCGAGGAACTATACCGTCGGGGAGACGGTCCGCTGCGCCCGGTGGAAAACCCCGAGACTCTCGCCACCGCGATTCGCATCGGCGCTCCGGTCTCTTGGCCCAAAGCGCTACACGAAGTCGGCAGCCGAAATGGGGTTGTCGAGAAAGTCAGCGAGCAGGAAATTGCCGATGCCAAAGCCGTGATCGGGCGTTGCGGTATCGGTTGCGAGCCCGCTTCGGCGGCGACGCTCGCCGGTATTCGCAAACTCACCGCCGCCGGAACGATCGCGAAGGATGCCGACGTCGTAGCCATTCTGACAGGGCATCTACTCAAAGATCCCGACTTCGTTTATCGCTATCACACCGAGCAGCTAAAGACGCCGGGCGACGAACCCATCGCGTCAACCTTCGGAAACAAGCCGGTCATAATGCCGAATGATGCGGGACGAATCGCGGAGTTCCTCGAGGCAAGCGCGAACTAGCCCCGCCTCGGTTTACTGCACGCCCGCGGCGACCCCTAGAGCCGGCACGCCTCGCAACAAGGCGGCACGACGCGGCGAATCACTCTGTCCCGCCGGTGCACGCGGCTGCTCGACACGAATGTCCCACTTACCCTCGGAAAAGAAAACCTCGACCACCACGGCCAGGTTCACCGGGCCGTACTCGTTTCGCAGCCGCGCTAAGCGCGCCTCCACGTCTTCCGTCCGGCCGTCCATCCGAGAGAGTTTGACGCGGCCGTCCGTGAGACGGGCGACTAGAAACGATCCCGGGCGGTGGCCGCGAGCCATCATGCGGCGCATCGAGCCACGCAGGTCGGAAACCAAGTTCCACCGTGGTTCGAGCGGCGCCGTTTCGGTGGCGAATTTCACATGACTCTTATCGGCCGTCCTAGGGAAGCCGGGGCGAAAAACGCTGATCGCAAAAATGACGCCAATTGAAAGCAGGTAGTCCTTACAGAGGGCGGGGAAGCAGCCTAGCTTAGGAAGCCCTTACCAGCTCGGCGTCATCGCGCGCCGCTTCGCCCCCCGGCGCGGATTGGGAGAAAACGGCGGTCTCTATAGCGATGGTCTTGGGTAGAGTCTCGAGTGGCGGGTCAACTGCGAGCGGTAGTTCGAGGGGTTCCAGGATCGCGTGGTCGCGATCGGCTAGGAGCAAGCGCGTGAACGTTGGTGCTGCCAGCGGACGGCTCACGACGTAGCCTTGAATTGTGTTGCACCCGTATTTCCGCAACAGGGGCAACTGTTCTACAAGCTCGACTCCCTCGGCCGTTACGTTCAGGTCCAGCCGGTGGGCGGTTCCAATCAAGCCTTCGAGCAGCGCGGCTGCTTTCGGATCTTCAAGAATCTCCGATACAAAAGCACGGTCGAACTTCAACGTGGTCAGTGGCAGGCGACGCAGGTAATCCAGACAAGAGTACCCGGTCCCGAAATCGTCAATGGCGATTCGCACGCCATGCTCCGAAAGGGCAACCAGGTTCTGCATCGCTTCCGATTCTCCCTCGACCAATGAGGTTTCCGTCACTTCAAGTTCCAGCGAGCTCGGGTGCAGCTTCGTTTCTTCCAAGACTCTCTTGACCAGGTCCTCGAACTCGGATTCTTTGAGCTGGCAAACCGACACATTGACGGAGACTTTGAGGCGCTCGTAGCCGAGGTCTTGCCATTTCCTTTGTTGCGCGCAGGCCGTTCGCAAGACCCACTCGCCAATATCACCGATCAAGCCCATTTCCTCCGCCTGAGGAATGAAGTCGGCCGGCGAGACCATCCCGCCGCCGGGCCGATTCCAACGCACTAGGGCCTCGGAGCCCTCGATATGTCGGGTCTCCATCGACACCAACGGCTGGTATTGGAGCACGAGTTCCCTTCGGCTGACGGCCTTCGCGAGTCCCGCCTGCAGTTCCCAAATGCGCAACATGCGGCCGTGCATCCCGGCGTTGAACACGCTCGCTCCCTGTTTCTTCGTCTTCGCCTCGTACATGGCGATGTCCGCGTTTCTCAGCAGATCGCCCGCGGTAATCCTTCCTTCGCTGAGCGCAATGCCGATGCTGCCTGACGGGGAGATCTTGTTGCCGTGGAGGTCAAGGGGCACGGCCAAGGTATCGAGGATACGCTTTGCGCAGCTTCTCGCCTCGGCCTCGTCGGTCACTGTGTTGAGCAATACGACGAACTCGTCTCCGCCTAGACGAGCGACTACATCGGCTTGACGGACGCTCGATTTCAGCCGTTGCGCAACCACGCGCAACAACTCATCGCCGACAGCGTGCCCCAGGCTGTCGTTGACGATTTTGAAGCGGTCCAGATCGAGGAAAAGGACGGCGAACAATTTGCCGCGCTGGTTGGCGCGGTCCAACTGCCTCATCAGGAAGTTGCGGTTGGGCAGACCGGTCAGGCGGTCGTGCATGGCGTCATGAATGAGCCCTTTTTCGACCTCGACCAACACCGTGATGTCGGTCTGCGAGCCCGCAAATTCCGTCGGCTCCGACCAGCGGTCTCGCTTCGCTTGCCCCCGCGCCAAGACCCATCGGTAACTGCCGTCGCGGTGCCGGATCCGGAACTGGCTTTCGAAATGAGGGGTCCGGCCTTTGAGGTGAGCGTCAACATCCTTCCTCAGCGAGCTGACATAGAACGTGTGGACCCTCCCGAACCACTCTTCGGGATCGCTGCCGATCTCATGGTCCTGATACCCGAGCATCGCTTTCCACTGCGGCGAAAGATGCATCTTGTTCGCTTTGAGGTCCCAGAACCATAGGCCTTCATTGCTGCTTTGGACGGCAATGTCGTAGCGGTCTTTGTTTTGCTTGAACTCGTGTTGACTGCGTTGCTCCGTTTGTCGCCGGTAGAAGGTGCGTTCGTGCCGCTTTAAACGCTGTCTGAGAACGAGGGCTCCTAGACCGGCCGCCGCCATCGAGCCGACGGTGATCATAAGGGGGAGGTCCGATGTGTACTTGCTCCAAGAAACTAAACCCGAGACAAGAGGTGAAACAATGGCAACGGGGATATACCATCGAAACGACAGGAACACGACCGCGGAGACGGCCGGCATGAGAGCGATCAGGAAGGGACTCAGCTGTTCGGCAGGTCCGGGCAGTAGCAGCACGCCGGCCGCTAGGATGTACACGGCCGCAAATCCCGTCCCGTGAACCCACGAACCGGGCAGCGTTTTTGTCAACAGGGCGCCGCCAAGCAGAAAACACACCGTCGCCAAGGCCGCGATGGGAATCCACTCCAACGCCACTGCCGTCGAGATCGAATAGGCCGTGTAGACGGAGAATACGACGCCCAGGAGCGGGAGACCCACCACAAGAATCCGGGACACAGTGTGGTCGCGGTTATTCTGTAGCTGGGGATCGGTTGCGCCCCGTCCACGCGCCGCCTGAAGTTCGGTGGCGGGCCTTTTCACCGGCCGGTTCGAAGGCGAAGATTTCCGCTGTGTCGGCCGCTTGGGTGCCGTACTCTTTGCCCCGCTCTTTTTGGGATAGTGGGCGGCCTGTGCAAGAGCGATCGGAAGCTCTGCAAACCCTTGTATTAACTGGGATCCCCAGGAGCGCGGTCGCCTGCGGCGAGAGGTTTGTGGTCGTCGTGCGGCCATCTACAATTTCCCGGACCTCGCGGACCCCGTTTTCGCGCCGGGACGCTTCGTTGGGCAAACGAGGAGATTCCGATCAGAACGGGACCTGCTCGAGACCGGCGCGACAATTCAATTCTGCCACCAGAGACGCGTTGTTGACCATGGAACTTTTGGATCATTCTTGGTGGTACAGAATTCTCAGCGGCAGCCGACGAATTGGCCGGCCTCGGTACCGCCTTCCTACCCTCGATTGCCGAAATCTCCGCGGAGCAAGCATGTTGCTTGTGTTGGAAAAGGGGTAAGAAGTCGTAAGCGTGACGGTCGGGTAATACGACCGGATTGCATTCTTGGTATCCGTGGCGGCGATACCGCATGCGGTTCGTACGGCCGAACGGCCCAGGGCGACGAGCCGGCTCGCCGAACCGGCTACTGTAAATATCACGCCCTGCACGCAGGCAGCGGATAGTACACGCTCGAGCGGGTGCAACGGACCCCGGCGACTAATGTTGTTCCGATCCTCCGCGTCTTTCGAGGAAGAGCTGTCCTTCTATCCGACAATTGTGTCCGAAAGTTGGGCGGGCGAGAGGCGCTGACATTGAACGAAGATTGGTGCCCCGATAAGTTCGTTTCTTTCGGTCGCTCCACGAGGTTGAGTTTGCCCGCTGGAGTCGTCTGAGAGTCCAACACTTACCAAAGCCGACTCGCGAAAAACGCAAGATTTCGATTCCGGAGCAATCCGGTTGCTAGGGCGAGTGCGACAAGCGTGCTCGCCGTTCTGATGCGCAGGGGCCGAGCCCGGCGCCGCCGCTGGAATGCTCGCGAGCACACGAAGTACCCGCCGGGTCCTACAAACGCAGCGAAAAATCCTCGGCTTCTCGCGTGAGATGGGGATTGTAGTAGGGATCGTCGTCGATGTATTTACCCCAGCGCGAGCGCATGTACGCAACTTCCGGATCGCTGGGCGTGAATTGGGCGTCGCTCTTGCTCGACGCCTCGTGATGATACAACTCGGCGTGCGGTGTGTAGACGTTGCGATAGCCGGCCTCGTGAAGCTTCAGGCAGAAATCGACATCTTGGAAAGCGATCGGAAGATTCTCTTCATCAAATCCGCCGACCTCCCAGAACCGCGCCCGATCGACAAGGAGACAAGCGCCCGTAACCGCTAAACAATTCCTTACCAATTCGGGCAGATCGCCGTAGTGCTGCTCGTCGGCGTCGATCCCCTTGAAGCAATGGCCGGCCGTACCAAAGACCCCGAGCACGACGCCCGCGTGCTGAATTTGGCGGTCGGGGAACAGAAGCCTCGCACCGACCGCGCCTATGGTTTCGCGCTGCCCGTGCTCAACCATCGCCGTTAGCCATTCACGGGCGATCACGGTGATATCGTCGTTGAGGAAAAGCAGAAAATCGCCATCGACGTTCCGCGAGGCCGAGTTGCAAAGGCGGGAAAAGTTAAACTCTTCGCTTTGATAATCCAGCCGCCGTATCGACCGCCCCAAGGACTCATGTCGCTCAACCAACTTGCGCGTACGGTCGTCCGCCGAGTTGTCGATGACAACGACCTCGTAGTTCGGGTAGTCGGTTTCCGCGCAAACGCTCTCCACGGCTTCCTCGAGACGATCCACCCGGCCTCCGGTGGGGATCAGTATTGACACCCGAGGCTCACCTTGAATCCTGTACCGCATGCGATAGCGCCCGGGACCCGTTTCGACAACGTCGGCATCAAGATCCACTCGTTTGGCATGATCCGCAAGAGCGCGGCGGCCGGCGTCGGAGGCCGCGGGCTTGTTCCCGACATCGACCGCGGTGGAGCCGGCAGCGGCGCGCCAATGATACAAGACCCCGTTGATTCTCTTAATGGCGTTGGTCTTCTCTGATAGCCGAAGGATCAGGTCATAGTCCTGAGCACCGTCAAAACCAAGGCGTAATCCGTCAATACTATTCAATAGATCTCTTTTAGAAACAAGGAAATGACAGATATAGTTCATGCCATGAATTAAGTCCGGGGACCAGTCCGGCTTGAAGAAATGTCCGAAGCGATTCCCCTCCGGATCGATCTTGTCTTCATCCGAGTAAAAAACCTCTAGTTTGCGGTCCTGGTTGACGGCTCGAACCACTTCGTAAAGGGCCTGGATCGCGATCTCGTCGTCGTGGTCGAGAAAGGCCACATAATCGCCTGTTGCCGCTTCGATCCCCGCATTCGTCGCACCCGCGATTCCGGAGTTCTTCTCGAGAGCGATAATCTTGACTCGAGAATCCTTGGCGACGAAACCTTGTAGCGCCTCGGTCAGGGAAGCATCGTTCGATCCGTCATCAACCAAGCAAAGTTCCCAGTTGGAATAGATCTGGGCGAACACGGATTCAACGCAGTGTTCCAAATCTCTGAGATCGGTTCGATACACCGGCGTCACGACGCTGATCAACGGCCGTCGTGCAAACCCCTCGCTTTCGCGTAGCATATCTTCCTTTTCGACGTCGGAAAGGGCATTGCGTCGAACCCAGATTTCGTAGGCGTCGCGATCATCGAGCAGTACTTCCCTAACCAGTTCACCGCGTGCCCCTTCGGTCGTGATCACAATGATGCGCAGTTGATGAAGACCACCCTGGCCGCGCGGGATGTTCCACCGCACCTCGAACCCCGACTTGGCTGCGTCGTTGTATTCAGGATGTACTTCCGCCACGTCCCGACGCGTTTTTCCGTAGACGGCCAAATATTCGGGGCCGTCGCCCATCTGCACGAAAACGCTTTCAATCGGCGAGGAGGCAAGCGCCCAACCTCGCACCAACACGCGACCGGCGAGGGTGCGTTTGGAATCGGGTTCCGGATGATCCAGCCGAATCCTGAACTCGGTCGGAGGCGCGTTGGGGGCCGCTTTCGGAGCGTTCCGAGACAGCGATTTGGCTTCAATTTCTTCAGCCTGCCGAGAAACAGGCGCAGGAGTAGCGGGAGCTTTCATCCCCTGTCCGGCCGGCGGCACGTCCGCTGGGGCCAATCGGCCCGACACGAGCGAGAAAACGCCTTCATAGATGCGCATGAGCCCCGGCCGGCTCCAGATGTTTTTCTTAACCCACCGCCGGTACGCGGTGTTGAGCTTCCAGCCGGGGCTCTCCTTTACGCGTCGCAGTTCAGCGAGCAGCACGGCGTAAGCCTCTTCGGTCGCCTGGGCCTCCCGCAGCTTCGTTTTTTGAGCCGCCAACTGCGCCTCTTGTACTTGTTGTCGATTCTTCAGCTCGGTCAACTGGGAGCCCTGACGGCGCGTTAGATCCAGGAGATCCGAAAGCTCGCCGCCTTGAACGCGAACGTGCTTTTCGAGGGCCGCTTGCTTCTTGGCATGGGAGGCTTCGGTCTCGGCCCGCTCGCGCGCGTGGCGGGTCTCCGTCTCGGCCCGCTCGCGGAGCAGAGTCTCGAGCTGCTCGGCCATACCTCGCATCCGCTCCTGGATTGCCTGAAGGTACGGAAGGTTCGAAGGATAACCGACGACAACAAAATGACTAGTCGTCGCGTCGGGATCCGCTTCCAAGCGCTCCCGCATCTTTGCATCCAACTTCGAAGGCACGCCGGGCATGGTTTCCAGCGATTGCCGTACGCGATCGAACCGGCCGATCAGGAACCCGGCTTGCTCGATCATCTCCTCCAAACGAGAGCGCGTGATGTAGTTCACGTGATCGGACGCGACGGCGCCTTCACTTTCAAGAGGCAGCGTGCCGGTTTCGAGAAGTGAAACCCGCATTCCGGCGTGAGCAAAATTGGCGCAGGCGACGACGAGATGCCCCTCCGGCGTCAAGCGGTCTTTCAGATCTCGAAGTACCGCCACGGGGTCTGGGCTGGTCTCGATCAGGCCGACAGAGACAATCGCGTCATACGGGCCCTGGGGGATCTCACTCTTGAGTTCCGGCCATGCGAGAGTGTTGACGATGACGCGCTCGGCGTACGGCGCCATTCGTAAAGCGGATCGCCGATCCTTTTCGAGCACGATAAGCCGGCATCCAAGGTCGCGCATCTTGCATGCCCACGCCTCACCTGTGGAGCCCAACAGTAAAACGCGCCCGCCTTTGGGAACGGTCGGCAGCACGACCCGTTGTAAGGAATCGGAATCGACCGCGGCGGGTTCGTCGGGTTTAGGTCCTTGAGCCGGCAAGGGATCGGGACCGGGAGACGCGCTCATGAGATCATTTTCTCCGTCCCCGTCGGCATGACGGTTACGTTGTGAGGAGTAGTTTCCGCGATCCAAGGAGCTACCAAATCCCGTAGCCGTGTGTCGCGGATGACCGGGTGGGCAACGCCGTGAACATCGAGGCATTCATCTTCATAACTGTTCGCACGCCATTCGCTGTCAAGCGAACCCTGTTTGGCGAGCCGATACCACGCCCGTGCCTGCCACCACTGGTCTTCAGGCAGCCCGAGCTGTTCCGCCCGGACCCCATGATCCATCGCTTTGGAAATCCACGACGAACGAGACCGCAAGGGCGCGTGCAGACATTGGATGTCCGCGCAATCGCCTGTAGCACCCGGAATATGGAAAACGTTATGGTTGCCCATCGCAATCAGGAGGTGCTCGGAAGGCCGGGAGATCCATTTCGGGTAAGCGCCCAACTCCACATACGAGTAGTTACCCGCGCTGAATTCGGCCTGCGCGTTTTCCGAAGGCACGTCCGGTGCGTCGGCCCGGTAGGTCATGTGTAAGAGTGCATCAGGAGAAGTCGTAAGCTGATTGCGCCGCTGAACGAAATTAGTCAGCGACACGCTGAGCGCGCTCGCCTTAGCGTGCTGCAACACCCCTTTAAGGCTGCCTCCCGGCGCGAACCAGAACTCGTCGGCATCGATCGGTACAACCCAATCGGCGCCGAGAGAGCCGGCTTCCCGCGCGAGATCGGTAGTGATGCCCGACTGGTTGTAGGGACCCGAATCCCGGACCCAACGCAAACGTCCGTCCTCGGCAAACGATTCAAGGATGCGATCGGTCCCATCGGACGAACCGTTGTCGACGATCAAAAACTCATCGATCCCTTGGCCGAAGTGGTGCCGCAGGTTGATGGCAAGGACATCCGCCTCATTGCGAACCATCATGACGCCGACGAGTTTCATGTCTGATGGTAGTCTCTTCGAGACAGTCGGTCCTGTCGCCGATCGAACGACGGCAACCGGCCTCTACTCTATTGTCCGAGATGCCTTCGAGTCAGATCAAGGACCGGCTGGGTGCGCGACACAAATGTCGAACGCATCTCCCGCACTGCGCGCAACAGAAACAGAGGCGCGGACGGAAGTCCACGCTCGGCCCGGTTCACCGTCCATTTAGAGGGCTTTGGTTGCAAGTCGGCCCGTCGGCTGTACCGGGCACTCGGACAGCCGGTTCGGCTCACCAAGTCGTGTCAGGTCACCATGGCGCAACCAGTTTACCCAGCAGCCGCAAGCGAATTCGCACCATATCGAGAGTGTGATCGAAAGTGGGGGACTTCCCATCAGACGTGTCCTGTAGATAAAAGAGCGATCCGTCTTCAGCCCAGACACGGGCTGTCTGGGTGTCCCCCGCGAGACTCACCGCGACAGGTTCACCGTCGGGCGCCCCGCGACGCAACTCCGTAGCGCTTCTTGCTCGCCACGTAAGAGTGGTGAGCCCCCGAGGACGATGGGAAGCGTGGCAATCCCTCACAGGAATCGGGTTCGGCTCGGCGCTGATCGCTTCCCGGCCTGAGACCTCGCTGCCGGCCGACAGCGCGTGGGCGATCCGACGGATCATCAGGGCAGTCCGCAATCGCTGCCGGCTCATTGTCGACCGTAGACTCTCCATCGCGGCACGAAGCCGAGACCGCCAGGGGTGGCGGTACCGCCACAACTCATGTCGGAGGAGGCTTAGGGCCGGATCGTCGGCTGTATTCGACTGGTCGTCGAAATCGAGGGTTCGCCAATAAGCTTCCGCCCAATCCAGATAGCGCTTCCGGGAAGCGTGATAGCTGCCCTCGCGTAGGGCGGTATAGCAAGAGGAATCTGGGTGCATACGGTACCGAGCGACGCACTTATCGTCGATGTAGGCCTTTCCCACAGCGGTCGCTTTGGCCCAGAAAACCTGGTCTTCGAAAAGCCCCCTGAAAGATGCGTCCCAGCCGCCAACACCCCGAACGAAGTCGGTCCGAAACAGCGAGGCGCAATTCGACGGAGGAGCACCCTGAAAACAGAACGCGCGCAACGGCGCGCCGCTGACCAGCCCGCCCAAGCCCGCGGGGAACACGGCGATGTGGTCCAGCTCCTTGTCCTCGGTTCTTCCGGTCCAGCTATACCAATAGTACGTCCGGCCCCAAATCATGTCGGCGGCGCGATTGGCGCTGAGCAGGCCGACCTGATGCTCTAGCTTATCTGGGCGCCAAACGTCGTCGGCGTCGAGAAAAGCAAGCACCTCGCCCCGCGCCCCACGAATCCCGAGATTCCTCGCCGCGCTCATTCCGAGATTGACGCGGCCCGGATGCTCAAGATAGCGGACCCGGCCCGGTTCCGCGGCCGCGTGTCGGCGCGCGCAGGCTGAGCTGCCATCGGTTGACCCATCATCCACGAGCAACAGCTCCCAGTTCGTGTAGGTTTGCGCGCGCACGCTCTCGATCGCCTCTTCGAGAAAGCGCTCCTCGTTAAAAAAGATAATGACGGCCGAAACGAGCATCGTTCTTTTCGGGCCTACTGAGTCTCGCATAATATACTGTCAATCGAGACAAAGAGAAGACTGTTTCCAGAAAGCGGTAATCAAGCGCGGTTTGCGGCGCATTCGCCGCAGCGCTTTGCGGGCGCGCTCGTCGAGTTCCCAGTAGTCCTTCGGGCAGACGTTGGGCAACTCGTGCTGCTTCCAGTACGCCCAAATGTATTCCACCGGGTTCAACTCCGGCGCATAGGGCGGCAAGTACTCCGTTGCGATGTGATCCTCGGAGAGCTGGATGAACTCCCGCACCAGGCGGCTGCGGTGCGCCGGCAGCCGGTCCCAGACGATCAGCAGTGGGCCGTCGATGTGGCGCACCAAAGCCTTCAGGAAGTCGATGACCTCCAGCTCGCCGATCGCGCCGGGATAGAGCCGGAAGTAAAAGTTGCGCAACGTCAGCCCGGCCGACACCGACAGCTTGTCCCAGTTGAAGTTGAACTCCAACACCGGTGTCTCGCCGCGCGGCGCCCAGGTGCGGCAACGATGCGGCTTCTGACTCAATCCGCTTTCGTCGATGAAGACGATCGTACGTTCTTCTTTGCGGGCTTTTTTTTAATGGCCGGCCAAGTCTTGCGCTGCCAGCCGCGGATGGCCTCTTCGTTGCGCTCCCGCGCTTTGCCGACGGGCCGTTGCGGGCTCCAACCGAGCGCCCGCAGGATCTTCCAGACATGGCCCTCGTGATAGCGCACGCCGAACTCGTCTCCGATCAGACGAGCGACCCGCGGACAGCTCCACAGCGGCGTCGGGAAGCCGTGCGCCTCGGGGCCTTCCAGCAGCAACGCCTCGAGGCGTTCGAGCTGCGCGGCGTCCAACAGCGGCTTACGGCCGGCGCGGCCGGCCTGGCGCAACCCGGCTTCGCCGTCACGCCGGTATCGTCGCAGCCACTCGCTGACGCTTTGCCGCGCGACCTTCAATCGCCTCGCTGTCTCGGACTGACTACAGCCTTGCTCGACCAACCGGATCGCTTTGAAACGGCGCTTCTCCAGGGCCTCGAAATCCCGCCGTACGCCTTTTGTATTTCCCATACATACAAAGACGTACGTACCCCAAAAAGGTGTCACTTTATTTTGCGAGATTCAATAGGGGTGGGTAGGCCGAGAAGGGCGGACCGGAGAGCTTGCGTAGAAATTCTTCGCCATCACAATCCTCGACCGCCCAACGAGGCAGCTCCAACGCGTTGGAGACGCCCGGGCGCACCGGACCGGCCGCCGTCGTGGCGGCGACGTCAAAGCCCAGTTCGCCGACAATCCGCCGCGTGTCGGGAGAATACTTCCCGTAAGGGTAGGAAAACTGCCGCACCTGGTTTCCGGCAAGGTCTTGTACTTTGTCGCGCGATTCCTCGATCTCACCGCGCTGGACGTCAAGTGAATGAGCGGGGAGCAGAGGATGAGTCGCCGTGTGGGCTCCAAGCTCGATCAGGCCGGCTTCCGCCAACGCAACGTAATCTTCTTCAGCCATCGGCAAGCGCTCGGGGCGCGAAACTCCGTCGCCGCCTGCCCACGCCCATAACGCGTCGATCGCAGCCGTAATCTCCTCGTCGGGTAGTGGTTGCAGCACAAAGTAAAGCGCTCGGAAAAGGGCGTGACGTGAGGTCGGCGCGTCCTCGCTTAAGGCGCGCCGCCGGCGATTGCCTTCGTAGGCGGCGATGGAGTAGTCTCGGTCGGCGGAAAGATTCCAATCGAAACGCTTGCTTCCGATTGTCATGTGGAGTTCGCTGGGCAAGAGTCCGGGTTCGAGCAAAATCCTCTCCAGCTGCTCCCACCAGAACTCCCTTTCGCTGCCAATCGCCGAGCTGATCACGAAAAGCGTCGCGGGAATACCGAAACGAGACAACACGGGTTTCGCTGCCTCCAGATTATCTACGTACCCATCGTCGAAAGTCACGGCCACCGGAATCTTCTCGCCGTTTCGCCCTACCGCTTCCGAGACCGACCCGAATCGGACCGGAGCAAAATGATGCGCCACCACGTCCATCTGTGCGGCAAAGTTATCAGGAGTTACACAAAGCCCCCACTCATCAGAACCCGCCTCCGCAACACGGTGATAAAGCAGGACCAATCCGTACGCATTCATGGAGTTCACGGCGTCTAGCGGGCTACCGCCGGCGCCTGGCGCCGCGGGCAGGCCGGCCCAAAGTGGACCGGGAGAGCCGAAAACGCGCCCACATGATACACTATTCGCGTTTCGGCCCAGTTCCCTCCCGGGCGGCTAAGGGAGGGTTCATGCACGGGATTTCAGCCGTCTGAGCCGTCGGGCGGGCTATCCGGGGGCGCGGGGCGGCTGCCGACTTCTCACTCACCGCCGCCGGGTCCCAAATGGCCGACGCCAAGAGTCCCCGACCTTCGGTCAGCGTAGTCATCCCCACCAAGAACGCGGGCTCGGGGTTTGCCGAAACCCTGCAAGCGATCCGAAACCAGACCATCGAGTCGGAACTCGTCGTCATCGATTCCGGCTCGACTGACGAAACGCTTGTCCTCGCCCGCCAATACGGGGCGAAGGTGGAGTCCATACCGCCGGAGTCGTTTAACCACGGAGGGACCAGAAACCGCGGCATTGCGCAAAGCAGGGGTCGGTATTGTGTTCTGTTAGTGCAAGATGCACTGCCCGTCGGAAAGACTTGGCTCCAGGCTTTGCTCTTACCCCTTGATGACCCCAATGTCGCGGGTGTTGCGGCGTTGGTGGAGCCTCGACCTGACGCCGACCCCGTCGGACGTTGGGAAGCCCTTGCGCAGAGCGACTTGTTAGGTCCGTTTAACCGCCTTTCCGAAGTCCGCGATTGGAAGGCCTTCGACTCCCTGTCCCGAGAAGACCGCCTCCGTCTCGTTACTTGCAACAACGTCGCCTCAGCCTTGCGTCGCGAGGTGTGGGAAGAGATGCCTTTCTCCGAAACAGCGTTCGCGGAAGACTTGGACTGGGGTCTGCGCGCCTTACGCGCCGGACACCGCCTTGCCTACGCGCCGGACGCTGTCGTCCGGCACTCCCACGACCGGCCGCCGCTCTCTCATCTCACACGCTTGTATCTATCGGGAAAAATGGTTCCGGAATTGCTTGGTTATGCACCGCGGAACCCCGAGATCACCGGCGATGAACATTTCTTTCGGTTGGTAGGCTCCTTAATCGGCGAAGTCGCTCTTCTGTTCGAGGAACTGTCTCGGGACACGACACAACTCCCGTCCGCTCGTTTTCGACTACGACTTTCAGTGGAAGCGGAAGGGCGGCGCAAATCGCCGCGAGAGTTTCGAAACTATCAGCAGCATCCGGTGCGAGACATGTTGTATAGGGTTCTCGACGAAGTTTCGTCGTGCGTCTCGGCCTCGCCACTCGAGGAATTACGTGACACAGTAGCGAAAGTCTTGGCCCGGACGCTGGGCAGCTTCAGCGCGTTGTACTATCTCGATTGTCAACGTCGCGGAGAACTAAGCAATCGCATGCGCGATCTCGATCACCGCTGGACTGCGGGCTCCGCGGAATCCGCTTTGTCGCTGTCCGGAGGCACAGGCCCACACGGACGGACAAGCCGTGCCCATCCTCAACTCGCCGAGCTCGCCGCCTGCTTCCCAAGCGATATCGGCGGCGCCGGAATAGCCTTCTCTCTTGGCGTGCCGGGGACACCGCATTCCCAAACACCGATTACGGAACCGCTACGTCGCGCCGCCGCCCACCTGTTGAATGCCGGCTTGCTTTCGGTCCGCTCGTGGCTCCGCCGCCCTATTCATACAGCCGGCATGGCGCTTCCACTCGGCTGGAAACTGCGCATCCATCGCGCCCTCGATCGGCCCCTATTTGATTTGAGCGCCTACGCACGGTTCCAACCCGACGCATGCGCCGACGCCGCTCCCCGGATCGAGGTTGCCACGGCCGCGGGCCCCGGCGGCGACAACCTACGCGCGTTACGTGTCGTCACCCCGAACCCTTGCACAGACTCGCCGGGCCTCTTGAAAGACTTGCTCGAAACTTCCGCATCCGAGCGATGGGAGGTTACCACCGTAATAGACCGCCCACCGGCCGGTCTCGTGTCGGTCGGCGAGGGAACCGAACCGAACGACGCGCCCGAGTCATCTTTCGCCGCGCAAGATTCTATCCAAAGGATTCTCTTCAAGACATCAGACTCCATCACGCCGAGACAAAGATTCTTCGAAGCTTGCGCCGCCCACCTTGCGGAGCGACGGCCCGACCTGTGCTTGCACCACGACGTTCTCAGGAAAAACGTCGCCGGCAAGGACGCCGGCATCGCGGGCGCGGTCTTCATTGCGCCCGGACCGGAGGATCGAGCTCGGGCGCTGCAAATAGTGCTTCGAGGTTTGCCGGTCGTATACTGGCATGAGACGCCTTTCAGCCCCGCCTGGCGCGCCGAACCCGGACGGGACGTAGTCGTTCAGCGGGCACGAATCGTTGCGCTGATCCTCGACAAACTATTCCCGAGGCGCGTTGCGGTCGCGCGTTGAAAATCGGCGACCGGCGATTCCACGCCCGAACATCATGACCCGACTCCGGCCGTGTGAATCAAGATGAACAAGTCGGCCGCCCGCGGGCGCATCGCCGCGACCCCCAACCCCATCCCTCGGACCCACCCCCCGACATACAAGCCGACGACTCTTACTTGGACCACCGGCAACACCACTGCTGTCGAAGTTCGTCTCGGAGCGCCCGACGGACCTTTAGTGAGTCGGTCCGGTGCGCTTGGAACTGCCCGTATTGGAACTTGGCTGCAACACGAAACGACGTTCTACCTCCAGAACGTTGAGGGGGGCAAGCCCCTCACGGCCGAGCATACTCTCGACAGCGTCACCTTACGCCCTCAACCCTCGCCGGGCGGCGTGCGCTGGGGAGACTTGCGACGAGTCACTCCGATCAGCCGTCACTGGGGTTATGACCGCGGACAGCCGATCGATCGCTACTACATTGAGAATTTCCTGGAGGCTCATTCGGCTGACGTTAGCGGCAACGTGCTGGAAATCGGCGACGACGGCTACACGCGTCGTTTCGGCGGCGCAAAAGTCAAGAAAAGCGACGTCCTCAATCTGCGAGACGGCGTCCCCGGCACCACGATTGTCGGCGATCTATGCGACGCAGCCCACATCCCCTCGGACTCTTTCGACTGTGTGATCTCTACGCAAACTCTGCAACTCATCCCGGAGCCGGCCGCCGCGCTCCGAACTCTCCAACGCACTCTTCGACTCGGCGGAGTCCTGTTGGCAACTTTTCCGGGCATTAGCCAAACCTATGACGCCGAATGGCAAGCCTGTTGGTATTGGTCCTTCACGACACTCTCGGCGCGTCTGCTGTTTAACGAGGCTTTCGGCGAGAACAACGTCACCGTCGAAGCGTTCGGCAATGTCCTGGCCGCTGTCTCTTTCCTCGAGGGCTTGGCTTCTCAAGAGCTGACCCGCGACGAACTCGACACACGAGACCCCGGCTACGATGTGACGATAACCGTTCGCGCGATGAAGGCCGGTTTATAGCGTCGAGGGAAATCGAGCGTTCGCGATCTCAAGGAAGGGGGGGGTCCGAGTTGCGCCATCATCCGAAGTATTCCTCGAAAAGGCGCCTTTTTCGCCCCGGCAAGAGATGCACCGCCGCCCGAATGCCGGCGCATCCTGCAAACTGACGCCGCCCCGCCGAAATGTCCCGCATCAGACCCTGTTTCTAGAATTTCAGAACCTGCCACAAGCCCGCAAAATCGTCCGTCCAGACTAATGACCGAGTCGTTCGATCGGTGGCCCGAACCGCGGCTTCTTGGATCACCTCGTCCACCAAGAATTCTTCATTGTCCGTCACAATCATCCAAGCCGATGGGCTGACCCCACGCGCCCGATCGCCGGGGTCCCGTATCGAGAGCGCCGTGCTCTCGCGAGTCTCCGCAAGGCCCCGCACAACCGGCTCGAGGTTCAGAGTCTGATTCGAAATGTGAAAAAGCAGCACACCGTCGGTTCGCAGGTGTCGCGAATACGTTTCGACACATTCGGCCGTCAGCAAGTGAATAGGGATGGCGTCGCTACTGAATGCATCCACGGCGAGAATATCGAATCGCTGGAGCTCGTTCACGGCCGACTCTGATTCCATCCGCACCCGCGCGTCCCCTGCGATCACGTCGACTGTAGCGGCGGAGTCCTTTCGATAGCTGAAATATTCTTCCGAGATCCGAATAACGTCCGGGTTGATCTCATAGAAACGAAAATAATCGCCTTCAACGCCGTACGTCGCGATAGTGCCGGCGCCCAACCCGATCACCCCGACCCGCAACGAAGCGTCGCCCTGATCAAAGCGGCGAGGATGTCGTTTCATCGCCAATCCGATCGCGCTGTTGGGCCCGTAATACGCGGTGGGCCACCGACGCCTCTCGGGGGCAAGAAACTGACTGCCGTGGACCACACGCCCGTGGATGAGCTCCAGTTTTCGGTCCGCTCCGGTGCCGCGCTCCTCAAGCCGTAGCACGCCGTAAAAGCTTCTCCACGTCAAGACATCCTTGGGGCCGGTCCCGGCGCTCATCAGGATCGTCGAGGCAACCACCGCCAGCAGCATTCCCGCCATCGGTCCGACAATCCAATAGGGTTGCTGGAGATACGGTTCCCAGGCGCGGGCGCGATACCAGGCGATTAACGTCAACAACCCGCACGCTGCCAGCGCGAGTGGATACTCCGAATAACCCGTAAAGATCCGAGGTGCGATTAAGGCTGTAAAAACTCCACCCAAGGCCCCGCCCGCCGACATCATGAGATAGAAAAGCGTCAAGTGACTCGGGTCCGGCTTCATCTTCGCGAGTTCGCCGTGACAGCACATGCAACAAGCGAAGAGCGCGATGCTGTAGGCAATGATGTGAACCGACAACTGGATGTGCAGGCCCGCCGAAAGCGCCGAAAGCGAAGCGGCGGCCGATGCGCCGACGAGAAACCCGAAAACACGGCGGTCATACCAGCGTTCGCTGTCAAAGCTGATGATGAACGTCAGCAAGTAGATTGCCAGCGGCACGACCCATAGAAACGGAACCACCGCGATCTCTTGGCACATCAGGTTGGTGGTCGCTAACAACAGCGTCGCCCCCACCGCCGAAAACGCTACCCAAAGAGCGATAGTGGCCGCGCTCGGGGGGCGGACGGCATTTCCCCGATCCGCATCCTTGTGTGAATCGGAGGCCGGCTTCGAAGAGCAATCGACAAAACCCGCGCGAAACGCCGACCATCCCGACAGGACCACGAAAACGCCGTACGCGATCGACCAGCTCAGAACCTGGTTCCGCAAAGCCAGCCACGGCTCGAACAGAAACGGATAGGTCAACAGAGCCAGCAGCGAACCCGCGTTCGACAGCGAGTAGAGCCGATAGGGCGAGCGCCCGGGCAGGCTTTCGCTGAACCACTTTTGCACCAAAGGAGCGGTCGAAGAGAGCAGCAAGTACGGCAAGCCGACTGTCGCCGCTAATAGCAGAAGGATCTGCGCCGTGGGAGGATCCCCCGGCGAGGGCTTCCACAAAGGCGAGGGCACGATCGGCAAAACGAGGAGTGAACCCGCCAGGAGGACTAGATGAACGCTGCTCTGCACGCGAGGGGAGAGTCGCGAGCTGATCCAATGGGCGTAGGCGTAGCCGACCAAAAGGACCAGCTGAAAAAAGAGCAGGCAGGTCGTCCAAACCGCGGGCCCTCCGCCGAACCAAGGCAGAATGTATTTTCCGATGAGCGGCTGAACTTGGAAGAGCAGGAAGGCGCTTAGAACGATCGTAACGCCGAATCGCAACATGCAGTTTCAGGGTCGGCGGCTGGTGGGTCCTCGGCTGCCCGGACGCACCGGAATCCCTTCAAGCGGGCGTTCGCAAAGGAAGGAAGACCAAGCCCCGAAACAGGCCCTACTTAGAATGATACCGCAGCCGAATCACCCTTCCGCCGCGGAGCCGACAGCAACAAAGTCCGGGATGGCAGGGACCACCGCCTTCTGAGTTACCTCCTCATAACAGCACCGCGTAGCGCAGGGCTCGAAGAGACCTGCGGCTTTTGATTTCTTACAGACGGATTTGGGCCGCGGAGCCTACAGCAACAAGGTCCCCGACGTCAGGGACTACCGCGTTCTGGGTTACCTCCTCATAGCAGGAGGGATCGTGCATCATCTTCTGCACCAGCGCGGCGTGGAGCGCGTGGCCTCCGCGCTCGACCGACACGTGTGCAAGCAGCGGGCGGCCCAACAGCGCCAAATCACCGATCACGTCAAGAAGTTTGTGGCGGCAGCACTCATCGGGAAAGCGCAGCCCGCCGGGGTTCAGCACGCCTTCCGGACTAAAGCAAACGGCATTATCGAGACCGGCGCCGCGGATCAAACCCATGTCTCTCATCTTTTCCAAGTCCGCCTCGAAGCCGAAGGTCCGCGCCGGCGCGATCAACCGCGCGTAGTCTTCCGTCTCGACGCGGAGCGTCACTTCATCGCGACCCGCGAGAGGATGTCCGTAGTCGGTACGGCACGTGATCCGAAATTCGTCGGCCGGTTCTATCGCGATCCGTTTCGACCCCTCAATGATTTCCACCGGACGAACGATCCGCAAATAGCGCCTTCGCCTCCGCAACCGCTTTACCCCCGCGGCCTGTAACAACTCAGCGAAGGGCTGGGCGCTCCCGTCAAGAATCGGCACCTCCAGGTTGTCGATCTCGATCTTCACGTTGTCGATGCCCGCTGCGTAGAGTGCACTCAATAAATGCTCGGTCGTCGACAGTAAGACCCCCTTGCGCATCAAGCTCGTGGCGTAGCTCACTCGGGCGACATGCCGCCAATCCGCCGGAATCTCGAACAATTCAAGATCCGTCCGGACAAAAACGATGCCGCTCCCCGAAGAAGCCGGAAGAATTCGCAGAGAGACATCTTGCCCGCTGTGAAGGCCTACGCCCGCCGTTTCAACCGGTTCGACGGTGGTGGTTTCAAATTGCATAGAGAGCTACGAGGCGTAAGGATCGTTCCGAATCCGACGAATCCCTCGACAAAAGGAATTCTCAATACGCATGCACGGGTCCACCTGTAAGTTATTGATTCAAAGGAGCCACTAAACCGTCAAGTGTGGCAAGTTTACCACACCATTAGGCTTTCTCGTGTCGGTCCAGTACTCTCATCGCCCGGTTCCCGTTGGGGACGCGATACCACCCCGCGGTAAGGTGGGCGAAACCGGAGCGGCGCCCCAAAAGGCTGCGTAACCCAGGGTTCGAAGAAACCTGCGGCCTTTCACACGGCGGGGCGGGGCGACAGACCAGTCGATCCCGCTTCCACGGCGCAACAGCCTTCGCGGCGTCGCCCCATCTGCTTGCGGGTTTCTAACCCCTCTGTTATAAAGAGAGTTCCCGCGCCGGCACCCGCCAAACCCTGATCGGTTACCCCCGTTTTGTGGACGCTCGCCTGGCTAGGCAGCGGCGAATCTCGGACCGCAAAGCCATGTCGAAGTTTGACCTTCCTCGCGCAACGCGCGATTTTCTACCAGGCGAAACGGCCGCGCGCAACCGTGTCCGCGAGGGGTTCATGCGGGCCGCCGAGTCCTACGGCTTCCAAGAAGTACAAACGCCGATTTTCGAGCATGTCGAGCTGTTTTCCGCCCGTTCCGGTCCCGAAATCAAAGGCTCGATGCTGACATTCCATTGCGACCACGAGGAGTTTGCGCTCCGCCCGGAAATGACCGCGCCTATCTGTCGGTTGATGAGCTCGGGCGCCCTGGCGACTGACGAAACGCCCCACAAGCTCTCTTATTTCGGGCCCTGCTTCCGGTACTGTCGCCCGCACTCGGGTCGCTATCGGGAATCGGTTCAAGCCGGCATCGAGTGCTTGGGCGCGCCCGGTCCCGACGCCGATGCCGAAATCGTCGCCGTCGCCGGACGAGTTTTGGGAGGATTGGGCATCGAAGATTTCGCACTCAAGATCGGCAGCATCGGAATCTTCCGCGACTTGCTGCCCGCCGACCTCGATGCCGAAGATCGGGTGGCGGTGATCGGGCATCTCGATCAATTGATCGGCATTCACGAGAAGTGTCGACGCTTGGGAGCCGGCCCGGACGATTCCTTGCTCGACGATCTGAAATTCGAACGCATGGAGCTGGCGGCTCTGCAGGCTCAAACTGACTACAGCGGTCGCGACTCGATCGCCGAAAGGCCCCAAATCGATCCCGAGGAATACGCCGAACGTCTGCCCGCCGAAGCCGAAGCGACCTTCCGTCGCCTTTGGAAAATGGAAGAGCTCCTTCCCGATGAATCGGCGGAACTGTTAATCAAGACTTCGCTCTTACGAGGTCCCCTCGAAGCGGTTCGCGAGCAAGCGCTCGAACTACTTGCGGAAACACCCGCCAGGGCCGCGCTCGATGAATTGCTAAGCGTGTGCCGCCGTGTCGAGATGTACGGCTTCACGGACTTTGAAGTCGCACTCGGAATCGCCCGCGGTTTTACCTTCTACACGAGTACCGTTTTCGAGATCGCCTCGGGAGCGGCCAATGGCGCGGTCCTTTATTGCGGCGGCGGACGCTACGACCGGCTGGTCGAGTTGTTTGGCGGGCCTGCAATGCCTTCCACCGGCTGCGCCTTCCGCTTCGATGCGCTGGTTGACGCTTTCCTCCGCACGAACTCCCGGCCGGCCCCGACGCCCTATCAAGTTTTCTTGCTCGCCGAAAGCGAAGAAGCGCTTCCCAAAGCGATCCGCCTGGGGGAACAACTGCGCGAGCGTGGATTGCGCGTGGGAGTCGGAACCTCCCGCGGTCAAGAGCCGTCGCCGGACGATCTAAGCACACGCAAGACCGAAACAATTGGCGTGATAGCCGACGACGGGCTGAGCGTCCGGCTGACGACGAGTTCGGGAACCGAAGATCTTTCCCTCGATGCCGAAACCCTCGCAACCAAGCTTAGCGGCTCCTAACCTCTAGAAAACCGCGCCTTCTGGTACGCGTAGCGCAGGGTTCGAAGAAACCTGCGGCCTTGACTGCCCTCCGAAACCACTGAAACATCCCAATCGGCTCAGAACCCATCAGAAGAAAACGCCCGCGCTCTCCGCCTAACCTGCCCCGCCGTCCAACACCGCGAACGTTATGAACGCGATCGTTTCGGGCAGGTAACTGACCCTTACCCGCTAGCCGGCTCGGCCTACTCGACCTTTTTTCCTCCGAGGTACACCGCATGAATCGCGCGCGTATTCCGAATATCCGCCAACGGATCTTTGTCTAGAACAATAAAATCGGCGGCCTTGCCTTTCGCCAGCGTCCCAAACTCTTTCTCAACGCCCAGGGCCTCCGCCGCACCCTTGGAAAACGACTCGATCACCTGCATCGGGGTCAACCCCGACTCGACCATCATTTCCATTTCCCAGTGCTCGAAGAAGCCGGGAAATCGAGCAGGAGGCCCCGTATCGGTACCGAACCCAATTCGGACGCCCCCGTCGGAAAGCCTCTTCAAATTGCGCTTGGCCATCTCGAAACCCTTCTGATTGATCTCCCGCTCCGGGTCTTTCGCCTGCCGTGCTTTCAAGTCCGTGCGGATTCCTTGAATGACGTCGGCCGTTGTGGACTTCACGAAAAACGGGTCACTCAGCCAGGGCGGGGAATCGGCGTAGATGAACGTCGACTTCTCTCGGCTGAGCGTCGCCACGGCGGTCACCTTGTTCTTCTTGAGCAAGGCGATCAGTTCGTCGTCCACTTCGCGGTCGCGGATACTGTGCGCCATCACGTCGAGCCCCGCGCGCACCAAGCCTTTAGCGTCCTCGAGTTCATAGAGATGCGCGAAGGCCTTCATCCCCCTCTTATGCGCCTGCTTGATGATTGCCCCGTAAACCGCCGGTGACAGCTTCTCGAAAGTGTCGTGGTGGTCGTCCACCCACATCTTGACGACGTCGGCGCCTTTGTCGGCCAATTGGTCAACCCAGTGACGGGCTTGCGCAGCACTGGTGACTTCCTGAGCAACGCCCTTCACCCCGGGAACATGCGTCGGATACCCGCCGCGCGTCGTGAATCCTTGCAATGCCGTGAAAACCCGGGCTCCGCTAAGATGCCCCCGCCGCTGTTCATCGCGAATCCGGACCATCAAATCGAGATCCGTACCCATGCTCGTTGTCGTCGTGACACCGTAACGCGCGTACGTCAGCAGATTCGCAGCCACATTCTCGCGGGTATAATGGGCGCTGCCCTGAGCCAAGCCCCTCGTCATCCCGACGTGCCCATGCAAGTTGATAATCCCGGGAATAACCGTCTTGCCGCTTAGATCAACAACCTGGGCCGAGGGCGGGACGTTTGCCTTCCCGGCCGCAAGCAAACGAATCTTGCCCTCAGCGACAATCAGCGTCGCGTCGCGCAGCACCGGCCCACCCGAGCCGTCGATCACGTCGGCATGTTGAAAAACCGTGACCTGCGCCGACAGCGACAGCACGGCCACAAGCGCGGCCGGCATCAGCTTCCACATAATTCACCTCACCCGGATGTCATACCCGGCAACGGCGGATTGTACCACAGCGACCGCGGCCGGTCGCCCTATATCCCGGTGACGCGCGAGCCCGCTTTGGCCCTACGAAAAACAGATACAGAGCCCTGAGCGAAAGCGACGGGCCAACCTCCAAAACGCAATACAACCGCGCCCACGCCTCCAATCACCGAAGTGAAGCCGGGCGAAGTTAGTCAGCCTGCCCGTAGTGCCCGCCATGGTGTCACCTAACCGTCTGTATGGGTGACCGCATGTTCTGCCGAGCCTTTGGCAACGTCAAACTCTCACCCGCCCGCACCGAAACTCTTTACAGAGCCCTGTTATCCTCACCCATATGGGCGACGGGCCAACCGAGCGCCCGCAGGATCCAAAACGCACGCCGAACTACAACGAGCGACGCCCACAGCCTCCGTGCGCCTCGGGGCCTTCCAATCGACGTTCGAAGTTACGAAGCCACTCCGACGCTTGGCGAAGTTAGTCAGCCTGCCCGTAGTGCCCGCCATGGTGTCACACTAACTAACTGTCTGTATGGGTGACCGCATGTTCTGCCGAGCCTTTGGGTCAAATCTCTCACCGCCCGCACCAAACTCTTTAAGGCCCTGTTATCCTCACCCATATGGGCCGCCTGCTCCTGCTCTTCCTCGTCATTCCCATCGCGGAATTGGCGCTGCTCATCGAAATCGGCCGCCACATCGGAACACTTTCCACCCTGGCCCTGATCTTCGTTACAGCTTTGTTGGGTTCTTATCTCGCGCGGCAGCAAGGCCTAAGCGTGCTGCGCAACATGCAAACCGAAATGGCCCAAGGCCGGCTGCCCGCCGGTTCGATAATCGACGGCGTCCTCATCCTGCTCGCCGGAGCGGTTCTGATCACACCCGGTATCCTAACGGACGTATTCGGGTTCCTGATCCTAATCCCAGGCACACGCCGCTTGATCAAAGCTTTTCTTTGGAAACGGATCGAAAAAGCCGTCCGCCAAGGAACCGCGCGCGTCCATGTTCATTTCGATGATGGGGCAGGGAACTACCCACCTCGTCGAGAACCCGACGACCCCTTAAACCGCCCTCGCCTTCCCGGCTAGGGCCCCCCGACGTGGCGCACGAATTCGTGCGTGCCGTGGTGCTGATCCTGGCGCCATGTCCCGCACTCCTGAGCCTCGTGAGCTGATCCCCGCGCAGATCTAAACAGCCGAATGCTATCCTCTGCTAGCAACCGCCATGCAAGTCGTCGGCGTCATACCCGCCCGCTATCATTCCTCCCGCCTCGACGGCAAAGCGCTAGCCGACATCGCGGGCCGCCCGATGATCCAACATGTCTGGGAGCGCTGCCGCGAGGCGGCGTCACTCGATCGCATCATCCTCGCCACCGACGACGAGCGAATCGAAACCGCGGCCCGCTCCTTCGGCGCCGAAGTGGTCATGACCAACCCCGCTCACGCTTCAGGCACCGATCGTATCGCCGAAGCCGTCCGAAACATCGAATGCGACGTTGTCGTGAACATCCAGGGCGACGAACCCATGCTCGACCCCCTGATGATCGACGAAGTCGTCGAGCCTTTTCGAAACGAGCCAGGCACGCGATTCACAACCCTGGCTCAGTTGATCGATGACGAGCTCGAGCTCAACGACCCCAACGTCGTCAAGGTAGTGCGCAATCAGCGCGGAAACGCACTGTACTTCTCCCGCTCGCTGATTCCCTATACGACAGTCACTGGCGAAAACGAAGCACATCCCCTGAAACACATCGGGCTCTACGCCTACACAAAGGAATGCCTCAGGCGTTTCTCAGCCCTCGACCCAACGCCCCTCGAAAAAACTGAGCGCCTCGAGCAGCTCCGGGCCCTCGAAAGCGGCATCCCTATCCGAGTCGTGTTGACGAAATCAAAGAGCCGAGGCATCGGCGTAGACACCCCCGAAGACCTCGAGGCCGCCCGTCGCCTGCTGAAACCCACGAAATAAAAAAGGGCGCAGGGGGTAGGTTTTTCTCCTGTGGGTCGCTGCCAACGTTGCTCGCTCGAGTCACCGTGCTCAGGCTGGCGGTCGCGTCAAACCGTCCCCCCGATCTTGTCCCGGACCGCAGCCCCAGCGAGGAGTTGGGGCAGCAATCAATATCCAGGGCCGGGCGCGTCGTTCCAAACAGGAACAATAACCGAAACCATGCTGACAGCCTACCCAATGAGATCGCCTGGAGGCCGAGGGCTCCGGAACAAAGAGAGTTTCAACAACCGACCGGCGGGCGAGTCAGTTCGCGACAACAATGCGTGTGGTCGTGGCCAGCGTAAGGCTGCCGGCTTCGACCAACAGGTCCCCCGTGATGAACTGGAAAGGATAGGTGACCCGCACTTCGGCAATGTCCCCTCGGGCGACTGAAGCCGGGTCCGCGGTTTCCTGAGCGGTGTCGGGGTTCCAGATCGGACTGATCGTGATCTGATCGGTTTGCAGTCCTATCGAGCTTCGGTGTACCACGGCCTCGAGATCTTCCAAGACCGCCGTATTCATGCTGCCGTGAACCATGCAATAGCGCGCCCCCTGTCGTGCCGCGTGCGCGATGGTGGAATACGTCCACATCATGCGGCTCATTTCCATGATCCCGAGGAGGATGACCAGAAATAACAGGAAGGTCAGCGAAAACTCGACGAGCGTGGCGCCCCTCTGCTCGCGGCGGCGGCGAACTGAATCTAGCGTTGGCGATTTCATGGCTTATTGGTCTCCGATGGATGGAATTACTGTACCCGCACGTAGTGTTCGCGCGCCACGATGATCGGGTTGGGAACGCCGGGCCAAGGAAACAGCGGCACATACGTAAACTCCACCCGCGTCTTCGCATGGACCCGCGGCATGCCGTAGTCGCCGCTACAGTCGACGGCCGCGCACTCGACTTCGGCGCCGTCCGGACAGTCGCAATACGTACTCGACGTGACGGTCACGGCGGGGGAAGCGGTAACGGCGTTTAAGTCGGCGGCGTCGTGGGTAGCGACCGCGTCGATGATATCGACGGAAGCGGACTTGACCAGACTCTGGGAACCAAAGAAGGACCCCGTGCCGGCGGAGTTGGCTACGGTGATCGCGCTGAAAAAGGCGCGAGAAAAGTCAATCGCTCCGGCCGTCAACAACATGAGCAACGAGGCGATTAGCGCCAATTCAACAACGGTCGCACCGGCCCGGCCTCGCGAACTATTTCTTGAATTTCTCATACACATTGTGATTCACTCCATCAACGTTACGCGGCGCAACAGGCTGGGCATGCCGGTCGTGCTGCTGTCAAAGTCGGGAATATTCGAGACGACATCGGCTGTTCCGGCGATCGACAGCGTATTGGCGACTATCATGTTCCAACCTCCGGTTTCGCTGTTGCCGCGAAACTTGAGATGCACCGAGTAGAAATACATGACTCCTTCAAGGTAGGAATTCGTCGTACCCACAATCGAAGCTCCGGGGTTGAGGTCCGGCATATACCGGTCGTTCCAAAACAGAAAGCCCTGATAGTATCCTTCCGTCCGTCCGGTGAAATCGGCCTGTGTCTGCGCGCCGATCGTGATGTGCTCCCAATTGGCGGCGTTCCCGGTCGTGTTTGTATTGAAGATCATGATATTGGTGCCGTCGATGATCGTATCCGACACGGTTTCAAAGCCGCCGCCATCCATGATGAAGATACCCGGGTTCAGGTGATAAGTACCGCCGGTGAGCCTGATGCCGCCCCTGTAGATCCCCGGGTCCAACCATTCCTCGAGCGTACCGCCGGGATCGTTTCGCACATACGGCGCCGCCGAAACTTCAACGTAGTCAGTCACAATCGGCTGATCATACATCCAAAACGGATCGTCGACCTGCGGCATAGTCTCCACTACCGGCGGATCGCAACTGGATGTCATGTTGCTTCCACCCGTTGCACCAATCCAAGTAGCATGGATACAGCCGCCTCCGAGGTTTCTGATGGCCCGGTCATGGGTGGAGTTGACCATGATTTCGCAGTTGGCGGTCAGCGTGGCCGTGCCGGGGACTTTGAAGGCGGAATCCCGCTCAGTCCGGTCCATCACGTAAATGCAGCCGTCGCCGGCATCGGCGATCAGACCGGCCACCGCGCGCGACTGTACGGCTATTGAATCGTCGCCGAAAATGCTGATAAAAAAGGTCGGGATCGTCTGGTCGACGATCACTTCCACACAGTTCGGATCGCCGTTGATGCAGTTGTAGGGGTAGTTCACGGTCACCGTGACGTTGTCGGCGTCGTCGTCAAATCCGTTCCGTTTCGTATCCGCTTTGGCGGCGGTTTCCACCTCGCTGTAGGCGTCGTTCAGCCGCCAAAGTTCGTATGCTCCGCCAATCGCCCCGGCAGTGGCCGCATTTTGCTGCCGACGCTTTGTGTCGAAGACCATTCCGAAATCGACGGAAAGACCTAGAAACGCCAAGAGCGCCGGCAAGACCAATGCAGTCACGACCATGAGGGTACCGCGGGCGTCGGATCGTAAGCCCTTGATCTTACTGTAGATAAATGGGATAAAACACAACTCGATGCGACTCATTGGTTTCGTGATGTTGGTGTGAATGCCGGTCATGGTCATTGGTGTCCTCTCCGATGGTGTCCATCCCGATGCCCCATTTATACCTGCGTCTAAGGCTTTTTGTCCATAAGCTACTAGTACTTTTTTGTATAGTCCCCCAGTACTGAAACCTGAGAATCCGAAGTACCGGACGAGATTGGCTCTTCAGACATAGACAATCACGAGCGAATAGATATGTCGATTTCGACAATCGACATATGCCCCTCGCCGCACCTACGTAAGCCTCACCGTTGGTGCATGCCGGCGATGCGCGGTCGAGCGAATCCGCCTCCAGTCGCCGCCCTACGGTAGAATTCTGACTACGGGTTAGACGCGAATCTCCGATGAGGCTCTTCTTAATAGGTCTATGCGGAATCTTGTTTCTGCCGGCCGCGCAGCCAACCGACCTAGCGGCCCAGACCCCACCCGGCCTGCTCACCCTCGCCCTCGAGGAAGCGCCTGTTCCCACCCCGCGGGACTGGGAAAAACTCGGCGTATCGAACTACGAACTGCGCATTCTCGAGCGCTTCTACCGAGACCGCGAAGGCATCGAGGGATATCACATCGCCTACGAAAGCATCGACCTGAGCATGACGGGTATCCTCGTTCAACCCCACATCGAGCTACCCGATGAGGAGGAACTAGCTGCAGCCGCCGCTGCCGCCGAGGCTGCCGGCGAGGAGTACGAAGAGGAGGAGATCCTCTACCCCATGGTCGTGCTCAGCCATGGGTCGCCCTACGGATTGACGCAAGCCTACCGCGAGATCGCCATCGAGCTCGCCCGCCTGGGCTACATCGTATTGGCGCCGAGCTATCGTGGCCGCGGGGGCAGGGAAGGGCGGTCGCAAGGATTACCCCAGCTCGCGCGCGGCGAGGTGCTCGATCTCCTGCAGCTCGTCCAAATAGGGCGTCAGATCGAATATGTAGACACCCTGCGAATGGCCATCCTCGGTTTCGACGACGGCGCGACGACGGCTCTGTTGGGAATCGAGCGCTCCAACGTTTTTCGGGTCGCCATCCTCGTCTCGCCGAGCCCCTTTTCCGGGATGGTCGAGTACGGTTATGCGGGTTTGAAAGTGCTTGGCAGCCGTTCCGAGGAACTTTTCGGCCGCGAGCTATCCCAAAACGAGCTGATACGCGAACTCTACTACCGTGATGCCTTCCGCAACGCCCACAAGATCACGACCCCAATGTTGCTGATGACCACCGCAACGGACCCCGGGCGCCGCGATCTGCTCTATTTCGTCAGCAATCTGCACCGAATCGGCGTCGAACACCGCTTGCTCGAATACCCGTCCATGTTTCCCGGTTTCCTGACCGCTGCCGACAACGGACATCGCCCGTACAATTGGCACGGAGTCCGCGACGCCGCCTGGGGCGAGATCCTCGACCTAATCGACGAACACCTCGCCCTCCCCGAAGAAGAAGAGGAAGATCCGGCTGTCTCCCCATAACGTTGACAACCCAATCAGGCCTGCCAATGGCCGAACGACCGACGTGGCGCACGCACTCTTGCGTGCCGTGTCGCCACTCCTGGCGACATCTCTTCCGACTCAAAGCTGCGCAGGATTCGAAGAAACCTGCGTCGCCCCTGCGGTTAATCGGCCAACTGGGTCCACCCCATCTGCCAAACTAACAAATGGCCCCCCCCACCCCCATCCTCGCCGTCCTATTCGACTTCGACGGAGTCCTCGTCGACAGCGAACCCCTCCACTACCGCTGCTGGATGGACGTCATCCAACCCTACGGCGCCCACATGCCCTGGCCCGAATACAACCGTCGAATAACCGGCAAAACGGACCTCCTGGCAGCCGAAATCCTACTCACCGAGGCAGGGAAGTCCCCCACGCCCGAAAACATGCAACGAGCCTCGGACGCCAAGCGCGCCGCCTTCCAAGCCCGCTTCTGCGACGAGCTGACGATCCTACCCGAGCTCAAAGCTTGGATCCAGGAGACTCCACGTCATCTTAAAGTTGGGGTTGTTTCCTCAAGCATGACCTCAGAGGTGGAGCCCCTGCTGATCAAGACCGGAATCCGCGAGCACCTCGACGTCCTCATCTGCGGCGATCACGTCCACCGCCACAAGCCCGACCCCGAACCGTATCTAACAGCACTCAAACGACTTAACAACGGATCGTCGCAACCCCTCACACCGCAACAGTGCCTGGTCATCGAAGACTCCGAAGCCGGAATCGCCGCCGGGAAGGCCGCGGGCATGCAAGTCAAGCCCGTAAAGTCCGTGAGCGAAGTGCTCCCAACCCTCCAGCGCGCTGTTACTGTTGGCCTTGGCAGCTCGCCGTAACGCTGACTTGCGGAGCGCGCGCCCGCTCGAAGAGACGAGCGGCATTGCTTGCGTAGCGCGGGCGCTCGAAGAGACCCGCGGCATGCCTCAATCACCGCTAACACCCTCCGACACCTCAGTCCACAACACCGGCATGTCGCCTGTCTGAAACAGACCCGCGAAGCGGCGGCAGGATAACAGCCTAGGGTGGAGCCGAAGGCGAAACCCTAGGGAATCGCTCAACACCCGCCGAGCCCTGCAAGGGCGAAAGGAAACGCCGCCAAACTGACCCGCGACCGTGAGGGAGCGGTGTCCGATGAGGCCCCACAGCAAGAAGGAAGGTCGTGGACCCGGCGAAGCCCTCCACCCCATTCCGAGCCCTGAAAGGTCGAAAGGAGACGCTCGTGTAGATCGGTCAACCGTGCAGTGCCGCTAGCAACCCTTCGCACGGATCATCCGCGGCGTATCGCCGGGAGGGAACCGGAGCACACCGTAATAATTTAACATAATATACATTATACGACTTTACGTGTGCGGGGCCGAGGCTCCCTGGCTCTGGCTCTCCTCGTCCCGCCCGGCTGATTCAGCAAGCGACTTCTCCTGAGGCCAAAAGGCGAAACGGGCGATAGCGGGAGCCCAATCCTGATAGGTCTTGAGTTCCCCTGGCATCTCGCTCAACAACCCACCCAGGTAATCTGTGATGCGCTTCCAGTCGGCGGGCTCCTCCCCGCTGAGGCCGCCGCACGCCTCGTTCTTCCAACCATCGCCATCTCGTTGGGGTGTCAGCGCTTTCACGAGATCCTCCCAAGAGCCGGTGGCGGCCCGCCGGTACAACTCGTCGAAAACGTGCCGAGCAAGCGATGGAGACCCCATGTTCAAGGCAAGCAGAGTGAGCGCCGCCCGGTAGCCGGTTTGCAGGAAAGCCTCCTCGTCTTTGACGGATACGGCTCGCAGAAGCCGGTAGACGTTGACGAAACGCTTCGTCGCGCGCGGCGTTTCGATCAACGGATGCAACGTCTTCATGAACAGACGCTCATCCTCGGAGATCTCAAGAACACGCGGAGACGGAAGCGGCTTCTTGGGAAGTGGCGGTGGCCTTCCACCCGGGGCCGCTGCACCCTTCTTTTTCCCGCCCGATGGGTCCGCAGGCTTAGGTGACGGCGTCGCCGGCGGCTTACCAGGTCCCGCCGGCGGAGTGGCGGGCGGCGGCGTACCGGCACCTTGCGGTTTCACGCCCGCGGCCCCAGGGGCTCCGGAATCCTTCCCCGGGGTTTCTTTTTCCGCGGGATTCGCCAACGCCTCGATCAACCTTCCGAAGCCGTGTTCCTCCATCTCAGGGAGGCAGAACGGAATCTGGAAGATCTTTTCGAGATAGTTCTGCGGTGTTGTGGCGTTATTCTCGTCCTCTTCTTTGTTCGGCTTGCCGTCTTTCGTCTCTTGCCGGGTCCCGGTCCGTCGGCGTGACCCCACCGACAAGAACTCGGGATAGTGCACCTCGAGAGCCCGTAAGAGCCAGCGGGAATCGACGCCGGCCACAACGACGAACAACGGCAACGCCAGCAGCAGGTGTACCGCCTGCAGTGTCTCCACGACCACCTCCGGCCGGCACCGGTCCAGATCGTCGATGTAGAGGATAATCCGCTCGATCTTGGCGACCTTGTCGTTCTCTTCAACGGCCTCTTCAACTGCTCTTACTTCCCCGCCCTCGTTCACCGAATCGGCTCCTCGGTTGCCCTCCGGTTTCTCGGCAACGTATGGGTCGCAGTCCTTCAAAAGCTCTCCCAGCTGCTCGAAGTCACGGTGGACCATCGAGATCAGCCCGAGGTGTTTGCGATAGTCGTGGCTTGCGGCGCGCTCCTCGATGAAGCGATAGAATCGTCGGCCCGCAGACGCGTCTCGCACGGCACGCTCCGCTTCGGAGACCCGCTGGTCGGCCCGAACCGCCGCCGCTTCCGCTTGCGTAACTCTTGTTTGCAAAGCGTCGACTTCGTCCTGGGCAGGTTTCAACAGCGCTTCCTCGCGTTCCCGCGCCAACGCGGTCAGACGCCCGCGAAATCTGTCGAGTTGGTTGAGCTTTGAGGTGGCGGCAGCCAAGAACTTGCCGACACCGCCTAGGAGAATTAGGCCCTGCAGCCAAAGCGCCTTCGCACGGTCGAAGAACCCGCTGATACCGTCTTTCTCAAGAAGGTGGAGGACGGGGTCGGCCACAACGAACAGCGCGGGCAGAAAGAGCAAGATCACGGCGAGGGCAAGAGTAACTCGGGAACGATCCCCACGAAAGTCCGCCCAGAGGCCGCGGACCCGACCGCTGATCGACTTGGCCTGGTCAACGACTTGGCTGAGCTGGTCGGCTGTCTCCCACGCGCGCCCAATACCCAATTTTTTGGAAAGTTCATCCGCTTCCGTTTTCAGCTGCTCAGCTTCCTCCTTGTACGCAGGATCCGCAACCATCGCCTGGATGTCGTGCAGCTTGATGCTTGCGAGCGTTTGCCGCTTCGCTTGGAGGTCGTCGCGTTGTTGCTGTAGCACGCCTTTGCGCTGTTCGAGCGCACTGTGGGCGTCGACCAGCTCGTATTCGGCTTCTTCGCGCAGAGCCTTCGAGGTCTCGAGATGCTGCAGCAATTTGCCACGTGTCTCCTGCAGGGTGGGCCCGGGATTGATGATCTTCGCGAGTTCGTCGAACATGTGGGTGACGAAGCTCGCCCAAAGATTGGCGTCGGAGTAGTGCCAGGCATTGAAGCGGATTTGCGCCACGTGACCGTGCCAGTCGGGGCTGTCCTTGTCTCGCGCCTCCTCGGCAAGTGCCTTGACCTGCCGCCACATCTCTTCCATGAAGAAGCTTTTCCCGCTGCCCCAGTCGCCGAAGAGCCCGATCGACAGCGGCGGATGTACCTTCTGGGAGAGCATGACCGAGCAGAACGCTTCCACCACGCCCTCGATGTCGAGCTTGTCCTTGTCGTCAATGCCGATCGAGTCAGACTGGAACCCCGCCAGCACCCGGCCGGGCTCGGCGCTCGGCTTCGTCGCCGGTTTCTTGCCCCTCTCGGTGGCACCCGGACTCTTCGGCGGCTCCTTCTTTTCGCCGACCTTGGGTTCGGGCCGGGGCGCTGCCTTGTGCGGCTCTTTCTTCTTGACCTTCTTCTCCTTGTCGTCCGCTAGTGACGCCATTGAGTCCTCTAGCTCAAGTTTCAGATCCGCGATCTCTTCGATGTGCTTAAGGATGGCGGGAGCATCCTCAAAATTTTCGAGAATCTCCGGCGACAGCGGGAGTCCTTCGTTCCCTCGCAGGTCGAGTTCCTTGAGATTTCTTAGCTCGCTGAGGAACTGAGGCACCTCGGTGAGCTGGTTGTTGTTGAGATTGAGCTCGGTGAGTTGGGTGAGCCGGGTGACGGACTTGGGCAGGTCGGTGAGCTGGTTGTTGCGTAGGTTGAGCGAGGTGAGTTGGCTGAGCTGGCCGAGAGACTCGGGCAGCTCGCTGAGCTGGTTGTCGGCGAGGTAGAGCGAGGTGAGTTGGGTGAGCCGGGAGAGGGACTCGGGCAGCTCGCTGAGCTGGTTGCCGTAGAGGTGGAGCGAGGTGAGTTGGGTGAGCGCGGTCAGCGTCTCGGGCAGCTCGCTGAGCTGGTTGTTGCGGAGGTCGAGCGAGGTGAGTTGGGTAAGCCGGCCGATTTCCGTCGGCAGCTTTTCGAGACCTTGGCGCGATAAATTAAGCTCCGTGGCGCCTTCTCTTTCGGCCTTTTCGATCACCTCCACGCATTCTTCGTAAGTCATCGCCCCGCCTCCGCCGCCATTCTACGCTATGGCCCCGCTCCTGGCTAGACCACAACACCGGGCCCAATCCCCGTCCTGTCAAAGCGCCCGGCGTCTCCGCGCATGCCGAAGCCCCCCGACGTGGCGCACGCTCAGCGCGCCGCCGGCCGCCGGCTTCAAGCGCGCGAACAAGATTTTCGCTTTCCGAGCCGCGCCGCCTCGCGGCGCGGTCCTCCTGCGCGCAATACACCACCGCGCCGCAAGACGGCGCGGCTCGGGTTGGTCGAAATTCCTCCGACACGCGGGTTAGAATAGCTCCGTTGGCTGACATCGCGCGGCGGTCCGAGCGCGTAGCGCAGGGCTCAAAGAGACCTGCGCATTGCACTGAGCCCCGCCTCGCCTGTACACTCGGCTCAAGGAAACCCCAAAGGAAATCAATGACATCCCCGACCACCCCTCTTCCCCGCCCTAAGCTGCCGACAACCGTCGCCGTACTCGCCCTGCTGTTGTGCGCCGGCCTCCAAGCCGGCGACATCCGCGTCACCGTGTGGGACGAGCGTCAGCCGAAGCAAGCCAAGGCTTACGACAACTTCTTGGGGAATGAGATTGCCGCCTATCTGAAATCAAAGCCCGGCCTCAAGGTTCGCTCATTCGGGCTCGACGATCCCCACCAAGGGATATCCGACGCCACTCTCGCCGATACCGATGTACTCAGTTGGTGGGGTCATGTCCGGCACCCAGAGATCTCGGTTTCGACCGCTCGCAAGATCGTCGATCGCGTCAAGGCGGGAACACTCGCCTACATTCCTCTACACTCCGCGCATTGGGCCGAGCCCTTCATGCAGGCCATGTACGTCCGCACCCGCGCCGACGCCGAACGGCGCTTCGCCGACAAAGACACCAAGTTCGAGTACATCGAGCCACCCGGCCGCATGGCGCCCACCTACGATTCGCTGGTCACCCCAGCCTTCTACGCGTTCAAAGGGGGCGGCGGCGTCAAGCAAGTTCGCGTGGACCTGCCGAACTGTGTCTTCCCAGGGGTGCGTGCCGACGGCAAACCGAGCAAGGTAACAACGCTGGCGCCCAATCATCCAATCGCCGACGGCATCCCGGCGACCTTCACGATCACCCAGACCGAGATGTACGGCGAGCCCTTCCATATCCCCGAGCCCGACGTGCTGATCTTCCGCGAAGACTTCCAGGAAGGCGGTTGGTTCCGCAGCGGCATGCTCTGGAACGTCGGCAAGGGCAAGGTCTTCTACTTCCGACCCGGCCACGAGATCTTTCCCGTCTTCAAAGAGAAGTACCCGCTTAAGATTGTTGAGAACGCCGTGCGCTGGATGGCTGATCAGCTCGAGAAGGCCCCGTAGCCGGGACGATGGCGCACCAAAGAAAGAGCCCGCGGATCGCTTCGATCAACGGGCTCGGATTGCGCTCCTAGAAAGCGCCGTATCTTTACGGCTGAGCGCTAGCGCCGCGCCGCCAGACGTGTCCGATCGGGTGCGATGGCCGTCACCTTGCCGTTAAGCGCCAGAACTACGATCTTGCGACCGTCTTTCGTGCGGAAGGTGTATTTCTCTGTGTAGTCCCGACCGGAGATGCCCTTCAGCACCATCGACGGCTTGCCGAATCGCTCGATCACCGCCGCAACGTCCTCGCCTACCTCGATCCCGATAGCCTCCGCGGCCTGAGTATCGTCATCGACCGGCTCCCCGGCAGGGGCCGCCTCACCACTGCTTTTCAACGGCGCCGCGATGACCATTCTCGGACCGCTTGGCTGGGGCGCTGGTGAGGAGCTGGGCGCGGCTGAATCGGCGCCGGCTTCCGATCCGCCGGCAGCCGTGGCCGCTCCAGCGGCCGAGGTTGCCTCTCCGTCAGCGGATTCGTCGGCCTCCGGATCGTTCGCCGTCGGTTTCGCGGACGGCTGAGCAGCGTCCCGCGGGGTTCGGGGAGCTCTACGGACAGGCGATGCACTTCGGCCGGAGCCGCCGCCCACGTCCCATCGCACGCGCTTTTCAACGCCGGGTGACGCTTGCAAGCCGTTCTCAGTGCGTACCCGAACCGCCGTGCCGGTCGAGGCCGGCGCATCGGAAGCCGGAACTCCGGAGATTACGACACCGCCCTTGATCTTCCTTTGGCTCGCGCCCGTGGATATCTTCTTGCTGTCGCCCTTGGACAGCTTGATGACGGTCTTGGGTTCTAGATCATCCTCTTCGAATACCGGTGCCCTGGTGGAGTGCACCGTTACCTTGTTACCCGCAGTGGCGGCCGTGTTGGACGTCTTCTTGAGGCCGACCAAAATGCCGCCAACCCCCGCGCCCGCGCCGACGCCCGATGCGCCCGCTCGAGCCACGTTGATCCCATAGCCGATAAAAGCTTGGGCCTCGAGCCACGTCGGGGCCGCAAACAAAACGAACATCAGGGTCAGACCAATAATCGAGCGCATGATAAATGGACCTCCGTCCCCAGTTCGATGCTAACAGAGTTTGAACTTCGAGACTATACACAGAACGACTTATGTCGCTCCTGGAGCGGGTAGTAGGGGGCACTTCCCTGCCCCCAGCCGTCATGGCGGCAGCCCGCCGTTCCAGGCCTCTCGCGCTCGGACCGCTGTCCTGCTGCCTTGCCCATTGATCAACTGCTCAGCCGCGCATGCGGACGATAAGCCGTTCCAGCTCGGTGCGCATCGCGGCGCTTGAAGCTGCGTGGTAAGGGCGGCCGTGTCCGGGGAGTACCCACTCGAAATCGAAATCCAACAGCCTTTCCATCGAGCGTGTCTGCTGATTCCAGTCGTACCAACACACCCGTGGCGAAGCGTGAAGACCGTCCACGTTGGGCGACCACCAAACATGATCGCCTGAAAACAGAACCTTGTCTTGGTAGAGGTAGGCGAGGCTGCCCGCGGTATGGCCCGGTACCGGAATGGCGAGAAAATCATCATCCAGCAGGGTCGGCTCACTGATGTCGAGTTGTAGCTCGATGTCGTCCACGCCGTGCAAGACTTCCTTGTTGTGGATTACACGTTCGCATGCAAATGTTGCTTGGAACTTGGCGTGGTCGGCGATGTCGTCGCGGTGAGTGAGCAGCATGCGATCGATCCCGCCTAAGTCTCTCAGGCGGCTGACCAGCGGGCCTGCCGCGCGTGGGGAATCAACGAGGACGTTTCCCCGCGGCCTTTGTACGAAGTAGCTCGATGCGCCATACGAAGAGGCCGCGGTGTAGCCGCAATACGACACGTTGTCCACGACGGGCTCGGGAAAAGCTCGCGCGGCCGCGCGAGCCCGGGCCGGGCCGAGCGTTCCAATCGAGCTTGTCGGGCAAGCGACCAGGGCCATGCGGGCCCTTTCGGCCTGGTACACGTCGACGGGTTGGCGGTGTACATAGGACATCCCCGCGGCGTCGGACCGCGTAAAGACTTCGGGCGCGACCTGGCGACAGGTGTCGCAGTCAATGCAGGTCTTGTCGACGTAGAATTCGCCGGGGACATTGTCAGCAAGCCGTTTGTGGATCGAGGCCATGACGTGTCAACGAGGCACCTGGATTAGCCGCCGGCCGGAGCATGCTTCCCCGCCCTGCTTCAACCCCATTGATGATACGCCGGGTGGCCCGGCTTCACCGCGACGAAGGTACCTTCACAGGTCGCGCAGGGTTTTTCGCCTGAGAACAGTTGCGCCTTGATGCGGGCGCGGTCCGCGCTTGCCTCGACCATCTTGGCGACCAGCCGCACAGCTCGATCGATTGGGGTGGGACGCAGAAGCTTCACCGCGTACTCCGCGGTCACCGTACACGAGGGCGCCTCGGCGCCGGCGCGGCACATCAACTCCCAAGCGGCGGCCCAATTGGAATGGCAGTCAAGTAGAGTTCCGATAATGCCGCCGCACAAAACGCCCGGGAAGGCGTGGTGATGGGGTTCGGGCGCCCAGTCGGCTATGACCTCGTCGCCTTGGACATAGCTTTGAATCCGCAGCCCTTCCGGGTTGGCGGGCCCGCAGCCGAAGCAGATACTGTGGGGAGCGTAGGCAATTTGCAGAGAGGGTTCCGGCATGATTCGAAGAGTAGCGCAGCGGGATGGAGTCTCGCAAAGGAAACGGCTGTAAGCGGCGGGCACGGTCCCGGCCTGGAGGCGCCGAAGGCGCACGTCATGTCTGAGCGCGCTTTGCACCAGACCTGCTTCTCGACTCATCCTCGAAAGAATCAGCCCCTCCGAAAATGCTCCCTGAAAGGGCGGCAGGAAGCTCCCACGCGACACGTCGGCCGCCGCCCCCATTTTCACGACGGTATTATGAAACCGCGCATTCATTGAAACGAGATCGTACCCATTTTCGCGTAGTGGGACTTATCGGCGAGAATGTCTCTCATCCAAATCAACCCCTCCCCCGGCCCTCCGATCTCGACTCGGCTTCCCCCTTGGCTGCGCCGCGGAAAAACCGACTTCCCTGCCCTTCACGACCTCAAGGTCCGGCTCCGCGAGCGCAAGCTGCACACCGTTTGTGAATCCGCCCGCTGCCCGAATATTCACGAATGCTTCGCCCGCAAAGCCGCGACGTTCATGATCCTCGGAAACACCTGTACTCGCACCTGCGGATTCTGCGCCGTCCCACAGGGTACCCCCGAGGCACTCGACTCAGACGAACCCCGCCAGGTCGCCGAGATGGCCGCGGAGATGCAACTGCGCTACGTCGTCATCACGAGCGTCAACCGCGACGAACTGCCCGACGGCGGCGCCGGACATTTCGCCCGAACCGTACGGGAGGTGCGCGCGGCTCTGCCGAGCGCCAAAATCGAGGTCCTGACGCCCGACTTTTGCGGCAACCTCGACGCCGTCGCTGCCGTGCTCGACGCCGGTCCCGACGTCTTTAACCACAACATGGAAACCGTCGAGCGTCTCTACCCGCGCGTGCGCCCGCAAGCCGATTACCGCCAATCGCTCGACGTACTCGCCTACGCCGGACGCCGGTCGCCGGAGATCCTCACCAAATCGGGACTAATGGTTGGCCTCGGAGAAAGCGAAAACGAAGTACGTCGCCTCCTCGACGACTTGCGCCGATCGGACACCGGCGTAGCCACCATCGGGCAGTATTTGCAGCCGCGCCGGCGCCGCCTGCCGGTCGAGGAATTCGTCAAGCCCGAGGTCTTCGAGCGTTATCGCGAATACGGAGAGTTGGTTGGTTTCCGCGCCGTCTTCAGCGGGCCCCTCGTCCGAAGCTCTTACATGGCCGAACAAGTCGAGCAACGCGCATAAACCCCGCCCCCCCGACGATCCCCCGCTAAACAACGCGTAGCGCAGGGGTCAAAGACACCTGCGGCCTTGACCGCTATGGAAGCAGAAGATGACATCCGATTTGGCGCAACGCGTTCTTAACTTGTCCGCTTGACCGGGCTTCGCTGCGCCTCGCCTACTTTCCTGCGATTGCTCCGCGGGAGAACGCCGCCGACGCCCGAGCTACCCCACCACCCAAAGCACCCAATAAAGCGTCGGGACCGAAAACAACACCCCGTCTACCCGGTCCAGCATCCCGCCGTGCCCCGGGAGCAAGTCCCCGCTGTCTTTCACTCCCGCGCCACGCTTCAGCAGCGATTCGGCTAGATCGCCCGCCTGTCCCGCGACATTAACCAACAGCGCCGACAACACGATCGCCGACCAGCCAATCTCGGGTTGCGGCGTGAAATACACCCAGTAGCCGCTGCCTACCACACCGGCGGCCACGGTTGACGCAATCGCGCCTTCCCATGTTTTGTTCGGGCTCACGCGAGGAGACAGCTTATGACGGCCGAACACCCGCCCGGCATAGTACGCCGCCGAATCCCCCACCCAATTGAGCAGCAACACCCAGAACAACCAGTGCGGACTTATCCCGTGCAACTCGCGCCCCAGCGCGAACGCACCGCCGATGTAAACGACGCCCAACAGCGTTGCACCGACCCCGGCCGCCGAATCCGTCAATGCGCGCTGCGGCCGAAGCGAGAGGATCAGCAGAACGACAACCAGACCCACGAAAAAGCTCGGCTGCGGCAACTCGGGAAAAAAGATCAACGCCGCGGCCGCGGCGTACCCGAAGACTTGAAAGGGACGCACGCCGCCGGCTTCAGCGATGCCGAAGAATTCACGGAGGCACAACAGCGCAACAACCGCCAGCCCCGCCGAAACAGCGAGCGGGGGCGCATAAAAGACAACGCCGGTTACGCAGGGAACGAGTACAAGGGCCGTGAGGACCCGTTTCATAAGGAAAAAAGCAAGAGAGCACTAAGCGTGGAGTTGCCGACTACCCCGCACCGGCCTCCGAATCCGGCCGAGCACCGACCAACGCAGCCGACGATTCATCTTCCGCCGGCGACGGTCCCAGCCCGCCATAGCGTCGCTCGCGCCGCTGATAGTCCAGGATCGAGTCCAACAAATCAACCGTCTGAAAATCGGGCCACAACTTGTCGGTGACCCAAATCTCGGCGTAAGCGATCTGCCACAACAAGAAATTGCTGACTCGCATCTCGCCCGAAGTGCGAATCAATAAATCAGGATCCGGCAACCCGGATGTGTAGAGCTCGGCGCTGATCGCACCCTCGTCGACCTCGAACTGGTCGCCCTTGCGAGCCCGTTTGACCAAAGCATCCACGGCATCGGTTAACTCCGCGCGGCCGCCATAGTTCAGCGCCACGTTAAGCCGCAGGCCGGTGTTCGCCGCCGTCTCAACAATCGCAATGTCCAGATCGTTCCGCACCACTTCCGGCAGGGCTTCCACCCGGCCGATCACCTGAAATCGAACGTCATTCTTCTTCAGTTCGGGAAGTTCGCGATGCAGGTAATGCCGCAGCAGGCCCCAAAGCGTTTGGACCTCCGCCCGGGGCCGTTTCCAGTTTTCTACCGAAAACGCGTAGAGTGTCAACACTTCCACACCCAAGCGGCAACATGCCTGGATTGTTTCGCGCACCGGACGCACACCGGCGCGATGACCGGCGGCCCGCGGAAGGTGTCGCCGCCCCGCCCAGCGGCCGTTGCCGTCCATGATCACGGCGATATGACGCGGCACCCGCGCCGCATCGATCTCCCGCGCCAGCGCTTCTTCGCGGCTTCCCGCCGGCGCCCACTCGAGAAAGTCCTTCATCGAACTACTGATTATCCTACAAAGCCCCCGCGACCGGTACCTTGCTGCCGTACGGCCTGCGACGTGGCGCACGCATTCTTGCATGCCGTGTCGGCATTCCTGCCGGCATGTCCCGGCTTCCCAACCCGCGGCTGCGTCCGCTTTGCAAATCCGCTCAACGGCGCAAACTCGCGAAAGGCCGCAGCCATTGCCGCGTTGAATTCACGGTCTCACATGAAGTCCATCGCCTGACCTCGATCAAAAGCGCCCAACGCCCCGACTTGCCGCTCTCGCCGAACGCGCCGAGAACGCGTCCTTCTCAAGTTCAATCCGCGGCGGGTCTTCTAAGACCACGCTGACGATATCGAACCGAAGGCGATCGAAATCGACGTTCGCCCGCCTGGCGTATTCTGTCGCGCCCCGCACCAGCATTTGACGCTTTTCGCGCCCGACCGCCTCGGCCGGGCGACCGAACTCCACGCCGGCACGCGTCTTGACCTCGACAACGGCGAGCCGATCCCCGTCCCAGGCGACAAGATCAAGCTCCGCCTTGCCTACGCGCGGACGATAGTTGCGCGCCACGACGGTGTAACCCGATCGTCGCAGGTAATCGTAAGCTAGGTCTTCTCCTCTCCGTGCGTCGCGGAGATGGGGCGGCCGGGCGCGGTCGGCGAGCGCCCGAAGCCGGTTCCGGAGTGCGTGAAACACGATTCTCCGCCGCCAAGGCTGTTGTGGATTCAGTCGCGCCCGGCGGGCCTCTTCAACATTTCCTTGCGGCAACGCTGCGCCTCGTGATCCGCGATCGCCAGCTCCGTCTCTTGATCCACCGCTCGCTGACGCATGTACACCTTGAAGCGGTCTTCCCCTGACAGAGCCTTCGCGCCCGTGCCCTCGAGAAGATCGGCCAACGCCGTGTTCTGGTATTTGCGAACCCCGGCGGCCAAGGAATCGACCATCGAGCCGACCCGGTCCAGCCATAAGAAAGTGTTGATCGCGGCCGACAGCTTTTCGGGTTTCCGAATCATTTCCTGCGCCGACAATGCCAGGTTGGCAACGTCAGCCTGCAACGCTTCGTGCTGAGAAACATAAACGTCCGGAGCCCCATCTTGAATCCACTCCTTCGGCCGAATACGCGTCAGAATCTTTTCAACCTTCTGAGCATTCTCGTGCAGGTTCGCCGCCAGTTCAAGGATTTCCCACCGCGGTATGGTCCCCTCCTGCCCGGAGGCGGAGCACAAGCCGCCAAGAAGGACGAGAGCCACAGCGATCTTCATATAGCCATCCTAGACCCTACACGATGGCCTGTCCAACCCAAAGGGCGCACGTCAGGGCTGGCGGGTTCGTTTCGTCGTGGAGCACGACACGCTCAGCAGGCTGCACCGGACGCTCGGACGGCCTCGAAGTGCTTTTCAAACCGGGAGCTACCCGGCAATCCGTTAAAGATACTCTAAATGCCATGATCTATCATTAAAATATATCTAAATCACGTTATCATTACCTCATAGTAACCTATTGTAAAATCAACAGACTAGGGGTCGATTTTTGATGTCCAATTGGTCTAGAATAGTGGTTTACCGCATTTATCGCTTGATGAGGTGAACTTCTTGTCGGATCTAAGCCCGTTCGGATATCTTTCGCTGAGTCGGTGCCGCTCGCTGATTGCCGCTGCGACACTTCTTCTGCCGCTCGCCCTAGCAGCCGCCGACTGTCTGGAGGTCCTCGTCCGAGATCCCGATAGTCTTCCCGTGCCCGAGGCGAGCGTCACGGCATCAGGCCAGGAGGAAATCACGGACGCCGAAGGCCGAGCCATATTGTGCGGCTTGCGCTCAGGAGCCGGGTCCGTCACCGTGCGCGCGATAGGATTTCAACCGGCGGAGCAACCTCTCGGCGCGCAAGCCGGCGCTTTGACATTCAAGCTGGTCTTGCGAACCCGTGTCGAAACCCCCATCGTGGTCACAGGAACGACCGAACCCCGCGAGTTGGCCGAAATCAATCGCACTCTGGTCGTCCTGCCCGTCGACAACCCCGATGTTCCCTCCTGGTCGTTTGCCGACGTCCTCAAACATGACACCTCGATCGACATGCGCGAACGCGGCCCCGAGGGCTCGCAGGCCGACCTCTCGATTCGCGGGTCGACATTTGGTCAAGTGCTGGTGCTCGTGAATGGCATTCGTGTCAACGACAGTCAAAGCGGACACCACAATATGGACTTGCCTCTACCCTTCGAATCGGTTTCGCAAATCGAGGTCCTGCACGGAACCGGGTCCACCCTTTACGGCTCCGATGCAATCGGCGGCGCCGTCAATTTCGTCACCAAGAAACCTCAGGCTACCGAGCTCAAACTGATGACCGGTGGTGGAGACTTCGGTTGGCATCGCCAGGCCGTCGTTAGCGGTTTTAGGCTGGGCGATTGGAGTCAGCAAACATCGTTTGAACGCAATTTCTCGAGCGGCTTCCGCCCCGGCCGCGACTATCGAAACGTCGCGTTCTCCAGCGAGTCGTTCCTCGACAAAGATTTCGGTTCCACCACAATCATGTTTGCCGCAAACGACCGCCCCTTCGGCGCCAATGGCTTCTATGGCCCCTGGGATTCCTGGGAAGACACCGGAACAACCTTCTTCGCCGCCTCGCAAACGATCGGCCGCGACCCCTCGCATCTACAGCATCGGTTCAGCTTCGCGTACCGTCGCCACACCGATGACTTCGTGCTCTTCCGGCACCGCCCCGAGATCTTCGAGAACATCCATACAACCAATCAATATCAAGGCAACTACTCTGTCCGCGGCCAAGTCAACGACAAGGTGAGCTGGTCGGCCGGCGCCTCGCTGCTCTCGGAAGGCATCGACAGCACCAATCTAGGCCTGAGGCGGCGCGAGCGAGCCTCGACCTTCTTCATGTTGAACATGCGCCCGACCGAAAGGCTGAGCCTTGCCGTCGGCGTACGCGAAGAGGTCTGGCAAAAGTGGCGCGGCGAGACCAGCCCGACCGTGTCACTCGGCTATTGGATCGGCAAGGGTTTCAAGATTCGCGGCCAGGCCGGGCACGCCTACCGCATTCCCACCTATACCGACCTCTATTACGAAGACCCTGTCAACAAGGGTAATGAGAATCTGCTGCCCGAAAACGTATGGAACTACGAGGCAGGAGCCGACTGGTATTCCAGTCACGGCACCTCCGTCTCGCTGACGTGGTTTCAACGCCAAGAGGACAACACGATCGACTGGGTCCGCGGCGCCGACGATCTGAAATTCCGCGCCCGCAATTTCGCCGAGCTCACCTTCCACGGCGGCGAGGTTCAGATCCGACAGCGGCTCGGCACCGCCTCCGAGATCGGCTTCAACTACACCGTCATCCGCGCCTCAAAGACGCTCACGCCCGGTGTTACCTCACGCTACGTCTTCAATTTTCCGCTCAACTCGACCAGCGTGAGCTACAAAGGCTCCCTCGGCAAAGGAATTGCTTTCACGACCCGCCTAGGCGCTTTCAATCGCAGTTGGCAATCGACGAAAGCCCTGTGGGACGCCTCCCTGATGTACACGAAAGGTCGCTGGCACCCCTTCTTCCAGGTGTCGAACTTACTCAACATGTACCACGAGGCTTTCCAAGGCCTCTCGCAGCCCGGCCGCTGGGTCCGCGGCGGCGTGCAACTCGAGGTATTCTAGTCCCGTGGAGCGGTAGCGACAAACACTCTTGTTTGTCCCGGTCAACAGTTGAGACAAGCTCTCAGCTTGTCTCGCCCCGCGAACTCGCCAAACTTGAAAATTCCAGTCTGTTCGCTTAAAAACTGAACTTCAGCCCACCAACTGCCCAAGCACCCGGAGTCTCGAACCCATTCTCAAAATAACGATGATCGAATAGATTCTCGGTCTTCCCAAACACCCGCAGTTCCTTCCCTTCCCCAACCGGGATCGCATACGTTGCCACCAAGTCCGCCTTCACGGGACCGTCGAACATCAACCTCCGATCAGCCCCGAAAAACGTCAACGGATAATCACCGGCCGCAAACAAATCAAACGTCACATCGAACCGCCGCCCGAACCGCTGCGTGGCTGTAAGCGAAAACATGTGGTCCGACACGCCGAGTCGCTTGAAGAAACTCTCTCCCGGCACCGTCGGTGAACGCAACACGGAATTCGTATAGGTGTAAGAAGCCGTCAGGTTAAGCGACGAATTCGGCGCCACCGAAACACTGAACTCCGCGCCCCGCGCCAACCCGCCCCCCGCGTTGCGGTACCCGCCGAACCGCCCAAACGGATCGACCAGCGGATCGATAATCCCGAAATCAAAAACGATGACCTCTTGCAGCGCCGTGTAAAAGTAGGTGCCGCTCAGGCGCAGCTTCGAGCCGAACACCCACTGATCGATCCCGCCATCCACCGCAATCGATCGCTCCGGAGCCAACCTCGGGTCGCCCCAAAAACTCGCAAATCCTCCGAAGAACGACGCCCCGAACCGCTCAAACGATGACGGCGCCCGATACGAATTTCCCACGTGCGCCCGCAGCTTCGTATTACTCGAGCGAAAGAAATAAGCGATCGCGCCGTCGGCCGTGTAGGCCGTCCGAGGCGAAACCGATTCCACGCCCAGATATGGATTGGCGTTGCCGCTGAAGCCAGGTGACTCCAGCGTGAAGCCCTGCAACCTCCCCGAAAGCCCGATCTGCAACCGCCCGTCCGCCAAACGCATTTGATCCTGTGCGAAAACGGCGTGGCTGCGCTGCTCGGTAGTCCCGCTCGACTCGTCCCGCAACACTGGGTCCGGGTTCTCATCCGTGTTGAAGTTGAAATACTCTTCCCGCTCAAACTCGTACCCCAGGCTCAACAGATGAGCGCTCACGTGATGATCCGTCCGCGCCGTCACCGTGTCAATGCGCCCGTCGAAACGCCCGTCGCTGCTGAACGCCGGGTCGAAAGCGCTGCGCCCCGCCGGGCCATCGCGAAACGCGCGGTTCGTATCGACGCCGTGGTAGCTGATGCGGTACGAACTGCGCGCGCTAAGCTCATGCTGCAACACCAACGCCCCCGCGAAGAAAGACGACACCCGGCGGCTGTCAGGATCATTGAACCCTTGGATAAACGTAGCCCCGCCCGCCTCGAAGGGCTGTTCGCCGGCGAACCGGGCGAGCTGATCCGACGCCAAACCGACAGCCCGCACCGGCCCGCTTCCCGGGTGATTCTCCAAAACCAACGGACCAAACGTCGGCGACTCATTCAACGCTGAAAACGCATCCGCCGCCCAAACCCGACCACTCAGCGAAATCGACGGGCGAAAGTAATAGCGTGCCGATCCCTGCCCACTCGAGTTCCTATAGGCGTCCGCACCGTCGACACCATCGGTCACATTGACATGCGAGATCCCCGCGCTATAGACAAACCGGTCCACGCCGCCAAGTCCGCCGCCGATTCTTGCCAAACCCCGATAGAACCCCAGCCCGCCGCCCTCGGCCGAAATTTCACCATGCGTCGGACCGCCGCCGGTCCGCGACGAAACGTTGATCGCACCTCCCATCGCGTGCGAACCGTAAATCGACGACCCCGAGCCCCGCAAGAACTCCACACGCTCGGTATCGACAACGAGGAGGTTTTCGTAGAAAGCCGTGGCGTCGCCTTCCAGTCCGGCGGCGTCGCGAAAACGCAGTCCGTCGATAAGCAACGCGGTATCGTGGTTCCGCAAGCCCCGCGTTTGAATGGACGTCAACGCACCCGGCCCCCCGCTCTGCTTCACGCGCACCCCGGGAAGATTGCGAATAGATTCCGGAATCGCATATTCCGCACGACGCGCGATCTCAGCGCTGTCAACGGCGTCCGCCGCCTTGGCCACTTCGTACAACACCCGCGGAGTTCCCGAAGCCGTCACCTGCACCTCCGTCGGCGTTCCGCGGACCCGCAGTCGAATGTCGCGAGTCACCTCTTCGCCCGGCCGTAGCGTCAGCAACTCGGACGCCCCAAACGTCGACGAGCCATCGGCGGCTTCGAGCAAATAATGACCCGGCGCAACGTTGGCGAAACGATAGACGCCCCCAGCACCAGTAAACGTCGAAAGCGACTGATTACCGTTGCGCGGCCGCAGCGTCATCGAAATGTCGGCCGCTGCTTCTTCTCGCGGATCGGTTACCTGACCCGAGACCGAACCCGGCGACGCGGCCCACGCCCACGGCCCCCAACTCATCACAACGGTCAAACAAAATGGAGTGAAACAGCTAAACAGAAACTTCATCTGGTGTGTACCTTTCCTCGTCGGTTCAACCGAAAAGCGAAGGCACGATACACCCGCGGAAGTCACTTCCCGACGTCAACACGCCAAGAGCATCCGATCGAATGGCCCCTAGCGAAAGGGCTTGAGGAGGGGGAGCCGGGGCTTGCGCAGCCGCGCGCAACAAAGCCCTCGCTCCCGCCGGGAACAAGGGCGATCACAGCCGAATCGGCTGCAAGGGCCGCACATCCGTTGCCCGCGGAAAACGTGCCGTCTGTCTGCTGTAGGTAGGTCTCCTGGCTTACGGCTGTCGGCGGCATCGAACTGCCGCCCTCGCCATTCCCCAGCCTTCCCCGGCCTTCATGCCGAGTGACTCGATGTTGGGGAACGGCTCGCCGTTCACAGTGGCGGGACCGCGCCGGACTTTCACCGGACTTCCCTGTTACGCCCCGATGGGCACCTAGAGCAGGGCCGCGTCAGCAACAGCCAAAGCCATTTCCAACGCAGCATGCAGCATACCCCGACCGGTCGCGAGGAGTCAACCAAGAGGTCTTCAGGATCGGTTCACGGTCAACGGCTCACGGCCGACGACTACCGGTGAACCGCTTCACCCTCAACCGCAACTGCTTCCGCCGGATGTTTCGAACAGATGCCGTCGGCGTGTTCGCAACGCAGATGTTCAAACTGAATGGTCGTGTGAAGAATCCGAAACCGCCGTTCCAGCACGCCGTTGATATTGCGAAGAATCACGTCGCTCGCCGAGGGCGGCAGATCGTCGATCAGCGCGTGGCAGCTCAAAGCGTGGGAGTTCGACGACAAGCTCCAGATGTGCAGGTCATGAACGTCGACCACCCCGTCAACGTCGGCGAGCGCGCCGCAAACCTCCTCGCGAGTAATCCCCCGCGGCAAGCCCTCGAGAAGAATATTCAGCGAATCGCGAATGATCTCCCGCGCGCTCCAAAGAATCAGCACGCCGATCAAAACCGACAACAGAGGATCGATCCACGGCAAGCGGGTGTAAGCGATAGCAACGCCGCCGATAATAATGCCGACCGACGACAGCGCGTCGCCAAGCATATGCATGAACGCCCCGCGGATATTGATGTCATGCCGGCTGTCACGATGCAGCGCCCACATGACGCCGATGTTCACGAGGAGCCCGGCGGCGGCCACGACAATCATGATGTCTTCCTGAACCTCGCGCGGGTCCAAGAAGCGCGCATAACTCTCGTAGAAAATGTAGAACGCTAGAACGACAAGCGTCGCGGCATTGACGAACGCCGAAAGCACCCCCGCCCGGAGATACCCGAAGGTCTTGATTTCGTTGGGCGGCTTCGATTGCAGATAGAAAGCGAACCAAGCCAGCCCGAGCGCCAGAGCATCCGTGAAGTTGTGCCCCGCGTCGGAGAGCAGAGCCAGGCTCTGCGCCCGGATCCCCGCCGCGAATTCGATCACGATAAACGCGACCGTCAGCCACAAAGAAATTTGCAGCTTCCGGCCGGTAGCGTGGTTGTGAGTATGCACGAGGATCGGGCCCTTGGTTCCCGGCCCGCAGTGTCTATCCTTACTGTAGAGACCCCGGCAGGGCACAGCAACCCCGACGTGGCGCACGCACTCTTGCGTGCCGTGTCGCCACTCCTGGCGACATGTCTTTTCCAACCCCTCCCGGGCGCAACGGGCCATTTCGGTTTGCGCCCGGCAAGACCGCACAAGCCAAGAGCCGCGAAGCGGCGGCAGGAACATAGCCTAGGGTGGAGCCGCAGGCGGAACCCTAGGAAAGCAGCGTAGCGCAGGTCTTCTCAAGACCTGCGGCTTTTTGCCGGCCCCGTGATTCTGTCCGCCCCCTCCCAACTCCGCCAACGGCTCACGGCCAACGTACTCCGGCGACACGTACCCCGGCCACACGCCCACCCCGCAACCGCCAAAACCAGTCACATAAGATATCCACTCATTCCAAAAGACTTAGCCCACCGCAACCCCCGATACTCTTGGACCCCCACCGTACCCTAATGAGTGGGCAAGCTGCCCACGAAGGAGGCAATCATGCCAACAGAAGCCCAAATTCGGGCCAACCGAAAAAACGCAACAAAATCGACCGGACCTCGCACCGAAAAAGGCAAGGCCCGCGTCTCCAAGAATGCACTCAAACACGGCCTGCTCGCCGAAAACTCCGTCATCCCCGGCGAGGACCCCGCCGAGTTCGACCGTCACGTCACCCTCTACGAGGACACCTACAACCCACGAAACTGCGTCGAAAAGGCACTCGTCCATCAGATCGCCGACGCCGCCTGGAGAATCCAGCGCCTCTCCCGCATCGAAGCGACCATCATCACCACCACCATCGAACGTACCCGCGTCTATCAACGAGACTTCCAGACCAGCCGCATGAGAGAGGGCCACGAAGGCGACCTGCAACTGCTGGGCACATCCATGTTCAAAGACACGAAATTCCTCAACAACCTGGCCCGCTACGACGGTCATCTCAATCGCCGCTTCCATCGATCCGTCGAGCTCATGATGAAAATCCGAAAGCAGGAACGGAATTCCCGCAAGACGCCGGCCAAGGGGGACGACGGCTTCGACGTCTACGACTCCACCGCCCCGCCCCATCTTGAGCATCGCTACATCCCCGCATCCCCAAGCGGAAAAATGGGGACTATCCCAAGCGCCGACTCGATCGATTCCACGCATTCGAAAAGCGGGCAGGCACGAAGTGGACTGTCCCCCATTTTTCCGGTCGCCGCGCCAAACAGAGCCGCGAACGTGAGTGAGCGGTATGCGATCGAATCGCAAGACCCCACCCAAGGTAGCGGGCCCGACGACTCCCCACGCCTGGAAGAAATGAGGACCACCCTAAGCCCCGACGACGAGATGGAGCATGCAGCTGTCGAGCAGGCCTCCGGACCGGCCCAAGCACAGCCCCAAAAACCACAAACCCCATCAAATCAATCAAGTAGCATTGCGAGGCGAACCAAAAAACAACGAAACAAACCCACCCGCACCACCCGAGAAACCCGCGAAAGCCGCGAAGCCATCCGCGATCTCCGCCGCCGCCTCACCCTAATCGAGGACCTAGGAGCCCATTTAGAGCGATAGCCAACGACCACAACCAAATGAAAAACCACTCATAAGGGAAAAACTCGTCTAAAATTGAAACCGGGAAAAGAGATTGTGTCGGAGTTGCTCTTTTACATTGTGGGGGTTGTTGTAGTCACTGTCGCCGTGATTGGCGGAGCTTTCTATTTCGGGGTGCTGGAGTATCTAAAACAGTGGGGGTTTCACCGTCTGAAGCGTGTTTTCGGCCCTCCCGAAGGAACTCGGAAATCGGCCGAAACCCCAGATCTTGGCTCGACGACCTCGGATAGTGGCAGCCAATCAACTGAGCACGAACGGGCGCAACGCGCCTCTAGCCTGCCAAGCCTCATCCCGCAACTGCCCGACCCGGTCGCCGACTTCGTCGGACGTGAGGAGCAGGTCGAGAAAATCACTGCCTGCCTAAGACAGCGGCGCGGCGCAGCGATCAGCGCGGTGGGCGCCATCGGCGGACAGGGCGGCGTCGGCAAAACAGAACTGGCCTACTACGTCGCCCGCGAGGTCCGCGACCACTACCCCGACGGACAAGTTCAGATCAACCTGCGCGGGCTCGACGCCTCCCCCGCCACGCCCACCGAGGCCATGCGCGACGTCGTGCTTGCCCTCGTCCCGGAGCAACCAATACCCGAGAACGACCAACATCTCGCCGGCCTCTACCTAGGCCTGCTCGCCGAACGCCGCGTGCTGATCTTGGCCGACAACGCGAAAGACAGCGCCCAGGTCGCCCCGCTCGTCCCCAAGCCGCCCTCGGCGCTGCTGGTAACCTCGCGGCAGTCGATCCCCTTGCCCGGCGTCGAACCGGTCGATCTCGATCAGCTCGCTCCGCCCGAGGCCGCGAAGCTGCTTCGAAAGAATGTGGACGAGGACCGCGCGACCGACGACGAAATCGCCCGCCTGGCCGAGTTATGCGGCCACCTGCCGCTGGCGCTGCGGGCGGCCGGCGAGCGGCTGGCCGGCTCGAAGGCTCTCTCCACCCCGGCCTACCTCGAGAAGCTCGAGCGCGACCGCGGAGACTTGCGCTATCAGGGCCGCGAGGTGATGGCCGTGTTGGCGGAAAGCGTCGAGGCACTCGATCACGATCAACCCGAGTTGGTCGAGAAATGGCGCTCGCTGGCGGTGTTCCCCGCGCCGTTCGATCGCCCGGCCGCGGCGGCCGTCGGGGAACTCGACGACGAGGAGTTGGAGGTCCTGGTCAGCCGTAACCTGGTTCTCTTCGACGAGAAGGAAGAGCGCTTTCGGCTGCACGACCTGTTTCGCGACTTGGCCCGCGAGGGCTTGATCGATGAAAACGAGTACGCCGCCGCCAAGCGCCACGCGGGGCATTTTTTGAACGTCGAGACTTCGGCCGCTGCCATTTACCGACAGGGGAACGAGGGCGTTCTCGACGGGCTGCGATTGTTCGACCGCGAACGGGCGCACATCGAAGCCGGGCAAGGTTGGGCCGCCGTGCACGCGGAAGAAGAAGACGAAGCGGCGCGGTTCGCGCAAGACTATCCCCTTAGGGCCGCTTTCATCCTCGACCTTCGGAAGCACGCCCGCGACCGAATCGCCTGGCTCGTAACCTCCGCTCAAGCAGCGCACAAACTGGGGAACAAGAAAGAGGAAAGTTACGCGCTGGGGAACCTGGGCCTTGCCTATAGCGATTTAGGAGAGACGCGCAAGGCGATCGGGTACTACGAGCAGGTTCTCGCCATCGCCCGCGAGACCGGCGACCGCCGCGGCGAGGGCAATGCGCTGGGGAACCTGGGCCTCGCCTATCGCGCTTTAGGGGAGCCGCGCAAGGCGACCGAGTACTACGAGCGGCAGCTCGCCATCACCAGAGAGACCGGCGACCGTCGCGGCGAGGGCCGAGCGCTGGGGAACTTGGGCATTGCCTATCGCGATTTAGGGGAGCCGCGCAAGGCGATCGAATACTACGAGCAGCGACTCGCCATCGCCCGCGAGACCGGCGACCGCCGCGGCGAAGGCACGGTCCTCTACAACCGCGCCCTGTCGCTTGACGAGTTGGGACGTCGTGACGAGGCGATCCCCGATGCCCAAGCCGCCCTGGCGATTCGCGAAGAGATCGAAGACCCCACCGCCGAAAATACCCGCCAAATGCTCGCTGACTGGGGCGCGCTCCCCGACCCCTAGTTTGCGTAGCGCAGGGCTCGAAGAGACCTGCGGCTTTCCGACGCGTTGCGTTCAACGCATGAACTTGCCACCCTGACCGACGATGTCTCGTGAACGCGACCTCTGCAATCGCCCGAATTGGCGTGACCCGCCGCAGGTCTCTTCGAGCCCTGCGCTACGCAAATGCGCGGCCGAGCTTGGAATCGAGTGGGTTCGTTGGATACCGCTTGCTGGGGCTGTGAAAAAATTGCCCCCTCGCGTCCGTGCACAGAATTCAGAACGCAGATACAGAGCCCAGAGCGAAAGCGACGGGCCGAGAGCACAACCGTCAATCCGCGAAAGCGACGGGCCGAGAGCACAACCGTTTCGAGTAAACCGAAGACGATGCCGGCGTGCGCGACGGTTCGGGAGACGCGTGCCGCGGCGTGTTGCGGTTGCCTGCCCGTGGCCCGTCGCTTTCGCTCTGGGCTCTGTATCTTAATGTTGTCAATTGTGTAGGCCGCCGCAAATTGAGGGGGGTCTGGGGGGGCCATTTTTCACAGCCCCTGACGCGCGCGGCTCGGTTTGATTGTCAGTCGTTGCTGCCGAACATGTTCGTCAGCGACCCCAGGCCGTGGGCTTCCCCGCCCCCGGACTTCGCGCCCAAACCGCCGCCGAGCTCGCGGCGCAACTTCGACAGCGTCATGGTCTGAATGACGGCCTTGCCGGGACCCTGAAGCGTCGCCAGAAACAGTCCCTCTCCGCCGAAAAGGCCGGTCTTGATGCCGCCGGCAAACTGGACATCGTAATGCACCGTCTCATCGAACGCCACGACGCATCCGGTATCCACCTGGATCGTCTCGCCCGGACCCAAGTCGAACTCGACGAAATCCCCGCCGCCGTGAATGAACGCCATGCCGGGGCCGGTCAGCTTTTCGAGGATGAATCCCTCGCCGCCAAAGAAGCCCGCCCCGAGCTTCTTGGTAAAGGCAATGTCGAGCTTGACGCTGATCTCGGCCGCGATGAAGCCATCCCGCTGAACCAGAATCGACTTGCCCGCCGCCAGATCAAACGCCTGAATCCGACCCGGAAAATCGCCCGCCAGGCCGACTTCGCCTTCGCCGCCCGGGGCCTTGAAATGGGTCATGAAGAGCGACTCACCGGCCAATTTGCGCTTGAGCGCGCCGAAGAGCTTCTGGCCCAAACCCTTTCCGGTCATGGCGGTTTTCCACTCGACGCTCGTTGTCTTGTAGACCATCTTGCCCGCCTCGGCGAAGATCTCCTGCCCGGTCCGCAGTTGAATGCGAACGATCTGCAGGTTGTCGCCCTCGATGCGATACTCCAGCGGCCCGACCGAAACGGCCTGCGCCGCCGCCAGCTCCGCGCCACCCGACCGGTAGGGCGTGCCGCAGTTGCCGCAGAACACAGCGTCATCGGAGAGTTGGGAACCGCAATTTGTACAGAAGGCCATGATTAGCGCTAGGATATCATCACCGCCGGCGGGCCACTGAACGGACCACATGACCGGCGGCTGTTGTATTCATACGACGATTCGTCGCGGGAAGTTCCCCGCGACGGGAGCGGAAGTGGGCGAGCGGAGCAAGAGATGTCGGGCTCAAAAGCCCGACACGGCTCGCCTGGAGGCGCGCGCGACAGCAAGCCTACCGCCGGCGGCGGGGCGGCCTATTTCTTTGTTGATCGTTCGAGCGCGCTTCGTTGACCCGCAACACTTTGTCGTCAAGAGGCGCGCGGTTGAAGCGAGCGATAAGAGCCTTGACGTCTTCGTCACCAGCCGCCTCGACAAAGGCGTAGCCTTTTGACTCTTGCGTTTCGAAATCGCGGATCACCTTGACTTCGTCGAAGAGAATATCTTCGTTCGACAACCAGCCTTCGATCTCGTCGGCGGTGACCCAACCGGGCAAGTTGCCCATGAATACGGTGCGTGGCATCCCCAAGGTCCTTCTCGAGAGGGTATGTGGCTATTATTGTCGTCTCGGCGACAAAACGCAATGACGCTAGGATGTTTTTTCGCGGAAAGGCGTGATCTCAGTGGGTGGTGCTGTCACACCAAATGCAACAATCGTCGGTGATCGGAACTCAAAAATTCGACCGCTTCGCCCGATGCTATCCCGTGTTCACCCAGCCGTAGTAGGTGTTGTCGGGCTTGCCTCCCATAGCGCGATACTCGGCCTTGATCTCGGCCAGCTTATCTTTGTAATCGGCGGGCATGGGATTTCGTTGAGCATCCACATCCACGCCGAAGACGCGCGCGCCGTTGAGTCCGAATAGAGCCCGCTTCACCTTTCCGGTTGCGGGACCGAGCGGCGCAAACCCGTGTTTCTTCTGAAGATCCTCGGGGATTTCGAGCCGCCGCAACGCCTCGATCTGCCATTGCGGCGTACCGTACCAAATCGAGTCGGCCCCGAAGACCACGTGGTCGGCTCCGAAACCTTCAATGAGCTGACCCAACATGCCCGCAGCCATTCTGGGGTGAGTAACGACGGCGGAAGCAAACGACGTTCCGATTTCCGCATAGACGTTCTTGACGCCGTGCTCTTTGGGGAGGCGGGCAAGATCGGTGACCCACGGAATGTACCCGCTCTTTTCAAACTCCTGCTCGGCTGCGTTGAGGCTGAACGACGGCCGCAGGGCGGAGTGATAGATGATGAAGTTGATATTCGGGAAAGCCTTGGCCGCACCCGCGATATCGTCGACCGCGGCGTATTTCCAATTCGTGAAAGTCTCGTAGTCGGGGGGGATCAAGCCCTTGTGGATGCACACGTTGCGGATGCCGAGCTTGTCGGCCAGTTCCCAGCAGGGGAACGCAACCTTCTCGTCGTCCATGAACCATGGGTATTGCGACTCGCCCTCGCCGGGGTCACCGACCGTGTAGCCCTTCCAGGAGTCAATCTTGAGATCTTTAGCGACACGTTCCATCTCTTCGAGATTGCCGTCTTTGCCCGGCCAAAACAGCCCGTGTCCCATCAGCCGTTGGGAGCCGGTTATTTGGTTGATCAGCGTGCGGCTTTCGATGATCTCGTCGGTGGTCAGGGCCATGTGCTCCGGGGTCTCCGACGTGAAGCCGCTGAGAATCGCGATTTTGACGTCGCTGTCGAGAAAGATGTCTTTGACGTAGTGATCGAACTTCAGGCGATCGATCGTGTGGGGTTCGCGCCCCAGCTCGGGATTGATGAGGATGCCTTTTTCATTTCGGCCCTGCGCCCAGGCCGTTAGGTTCAGCAGACCGTCCCGGTCGAAGTTCGAGCGGACGTGGTGGGTCTGGACGTCGAAGATGAATTCGTCGGCTAGCGACGCACGGCGTTCCTCAGCCGCGGCCGGGTCGGCGGCTTCGGCGCCCTCGACAGCAAACAACGGCCCGAAGACCTTGTTCATCGCCATGAACGCGGCCGCGGTACCGCTGCTTGTTCGCAGAAAGTCACGACGGTTGAGGCCCAATTTCTTGCCGTAGTCATCGGCAAGTACTTTGATGCGGTCTTCGACCTCTTTCTGTTGGGGGGTTTGCGCCATCGGCATGTATTCGCCGTTCGAGACCATTTGGGTCGGGACCGGCGAACGGTAGGCCGCCTTCTCGGCGTTGGCGAGATGTTTCAGGTATTTTTGTTTGATCCACACGGCGTCCTCCGCGGCCCGATTGATTGGGCGGTTCGGGCCGTAGGCATTGTAGCGCGGCCTGCGGGCGACCGCTACCATCCTGGAGAATGTCGCCAAGAGTGGCGACACGGCACGCAGGAGTACGTGTGCCACGTCTCGCTACGAGACCGTTCACGCATATGGATATCCTCGAGCTTGGCGTTTTCGGCACGCTGATCAGGCGAGCAAGCGCTGGTGGTATTTCAGAATGCAACGGTCTTGGATGACCGGGATGCTGGCGGCGCGGGCACGGGCGGCGGCTTCATCGTCGCGGACGCCTTCCTGCATCCAGATACACTTGGCCCCCAAAGCGATGGCCTGATCGACAATCGGGCTGACGAACTGAGAGCGGCGGAAGATGTTCACGATGTCAATCGGGCCGGGCACGTCATCCAGGCTCGCGTTGGAAGGCTTTCCCAACGACTCGTTGATCTCGGGATTGACGGGGATGATCTCGTAACCGCGGCTCGCCATGTATTGGGTCACCCCGAAGCTGGGGCGCCACGGTTTATCGGAGAGGCCGACGACCGCGATGGTGTTGGAGTTTTCGAGCAGCTCAGTGATTTGCTTATCGTCGAGCATGATGTAAGACACGACCGTGGAAGGTGCTCAGCGCTTCCCTTGCCGGCGCTTCGAAGGTCTCGATCGGGCGCGGGACGACTGAGGTTGCCTCTTCGGTCCTTTTGATTCCTTTGCTTCGCCCGCCCGCCGGAGGATCTTCGCAACTTCCTCGGGTTTGAGGTGACGGAACTCGCGGGCCTGGAGGTGTCCCAGGGCCAACGAGCCGATCTTAACGCGCTTCAGTTTTTCGACCAAGAAGCCGCGCTTTTGAAACATCCGGCGGATCTGATTGTTGCGTCCCTCGATCAGCGTGACTTCGTACCAAGGGTTGACGGCCTGGCGAAGCAGTCGGACCCTGGCCGGTGCGCTCGGCCGACCGTCCAGCTTCACGCCGTCGCGCAGCTTTTGCAGGTCGCCCTCGGTCGGGTGCCCTTTGATTTTGACGTGATAGGTCTTGGGAACCTCGCTCTTGGCCGAAAGAATGCGCTCGGCGAAATCGCCGTCGTTGGTCAGGAGCAGTAAACCCTCGCTGTTGTAGTCGAGGCGACCCACCGGGTAGACCCTCGAGCGAAGGCGTTTGAGCTGGTCCATCACTGTTGGGCGACCTTCCGGGTCATGCCGGGTCGTCACGCAACCCTTCGGTTTATGGAGCATCAGGTAGATGGGTGGCTGGTTGGCGGCGCGCAGGAGCTTGCCGTCCACTTTGATGTGGTCGGTCGCCGCGTCGGCTTTCGTGCCCAACTCGAAAACCAGCTTCCCGTTGAGGCGTACCCGACCCTGCAGAATCATCTCCTCGGCTGCGCGACGAGAAGCGATCCCGGCATGCGCGATGATCTTCTGAAGGCGCTCTTGCATGGTTATTGCGGAGTATGGCGCGCCGGCAGCCTCTTGTCGGTCCGACTACGCAAGAAAAGGGTTCAGTCCGTTTCTATGAACGGGCGGCATTCATAATACCGCTATGCAAATGAGCGTCGGCGTCGCGGGCCGTTAGGTCAGGTTGACGGACTGCCCTCCTGCCGCCCCTCCAGGGCTCAACCTCATTTGATTCCGTACCTGGGGTTCCGCCTTCGGCTCCACCCCAGGCTATATTCCTGTCGCCGCTTCGCGGCTGTGGTTGTTCGCGATTTCGCCGGATACAATGCAATACACAGCACGCTCGCCCGGGTACTCGACGCGAAGAGCATTCCCTCGGTCCGCCGACACCCACGGAAGCCCAGGCGAAGGACGACGAGTCGGTGAGCGGGGGGTGGGGTTGAAACGATCGAGAGAGTGTGGGTATGATCTGAAATCGGTCGATGGATATCATTTCTTCTCACGACGTTCTGATTGTGGGTGGCGGGGGCGCCGGTCTGCGCGCCGCCATCGCAATTTCGGAAGCTAATCCCAAAGTCAGTGTAGGCGTGGTTTCGAAGGTGTACCCCATGCGAAGCCACACGGTCTCCGCCGAAGGGGGAGCAGCGGCTGTCAGTGCCGACGATGACAGCATAGATGAGCACATTTACGACACGATCTCCGGCGGTGACTGGCTGTGTGACCAGGATGCCGTGGAAGCCTTTGCCAACGAAGCCCCGGAAGAATTGTTGCGGCTCGAGCACTGGGGTTGTCCCTGGAGTCGGCAGCCGGACGGGCATGTCGCAGTCCGTCCTTTCGGCGGAATGAAAAAAAAGAGGACGTGGTTCGCCGCTGACAAGACCGGCTTCCACATGCTCCACACTCTGTTCCAGACCTCTCTCAAATACAGCGGCATTACGCGATACGACGAGTACTTTGTCACCAAACTGCTGGTCGATGACGGGCGGGTACAGGGTCTTGTTGCTATCGAACTCGCATCGGGAAAGATTCGGGCCTTCACGTCGGAAGCGGTGATTCTTTGCACGGGGGGATGCGGCAAGGTCTTCCCCTACACGACAAATGCCAGCATCAAGAATGGCGACGGGATGTCGCTGGCGTATCGAGTGGGTGCTCCACTGAAAGACATGGAGTTCGTCCAGTATCATCCGACCGGCCTTCCTTTCACCGGGATCCTGATTACCGAGGCAACGCGGGCTGAAGGCGGTTATCTGATAAATAAGGATGGGTATCGTTACCTGCAGGACTATGACCTCGGGACGCCGGAAGAAAAACCTGTTCTTCGCAGTATGGAGTTGGGACCGCGTGACCGCTTGTCGCAGGCATTTGTTCAAGAGCAGGAGAAAGGCCGGACCATCGAAGGGCCCTACGGGCCGGTGGTTCACTTGGATCTTAGGCACTTGGGAGAGCAGGTTATTACTACGAGGCTTCCTTTTGTTCGGGAGCTGTGCCTTAAATACCAAAACATTGACCCCATAAAAGAACTGATTCCGGTGAGACCCGTTGTTCACTACGTAATGGGTGGTGTCCACACCGACATCAATGGAGCGACACCGCTGGAAGGCTTATATGCGGCGGGCGAGGCTGCCTGTGTCAGCATTAACGGCGCAAATCGACTGGGTTCGAATTCGTTGACCGAACTTCTGGTTTTCGGAGCGCGAGCGGGGCGCGCGGCCGCCGGGTTTGTGTCGGGCCGGAAGGCGTCTCGTGGGATCTTGTCACAGGCGATGGATGAGGAGCAAAGGTTGGAGGAGCGGTTCCTGTCAAAGACCGGTGGGCGTGAGCGCATCTCAGTCATCCGCGAGGAGATGCAGAAGACGATGGAGGAGAGCGTTGGAATCTATCGTTCCGGTTCTTCCCTTGCCGAGGCGGTGGACAAGCTGGGGCGACTCCAGGAACGATTCGAGAACGCCAGCCTCGATGACCATAGCCGGACCTTCAATACCGAACTGGCCTCGGCGTGTGAACTTTCGTTCATGCTCGACGTGGCCGAGACCATCGTCCAATGCGCTTTGCATCGGAAGGAGTCTCGCGGAGCCCACCAGCGCACGGACTTTCCAGCGAGGGATGATAAAGAGTACTTATCTCATTCACTGATATTCCGTAAGGACGACGGGTTGTCGCGAATGGAGTATCTACCGGTAACCATCACTCGCTTGCCACCCGCCGAGCGGGTTTACGGAAGGTAAGCAGACGCGTAGGCAGGACAGCGAGGCAGTGCCGATGGCTGAAACAATTACACTCGAAGTCGCCCGATACCGTCCGGAAACCGATACAGAACCGGCTTTCCAACAGTACGAAGTCCCTCTCAGGAGCGACTGGGTGATTCTTGATGCCCTGAACTATGTCAAGGACAAACTGGACGGATCCCTGTCGTTCCGCTGGTCGTGCCGCATGGGGATCTGCGGCAGTTGCGGGATGACCGTGAACGGGGAGCCAGAGTTGACTTGTGCGACCTTCCTGTCAAGCTATGCCCCGGGGCCCATCCGCGTTGAGCCGTTGAAGAACTTCCCGGTGATCCGGGATCTCATTATCGACATGTCCGACTTTCTGGAGAAGCTTTCGGAAGTGAAACCGTGGATTGTGCGCAAGGAGGAGAAGCCGTTGGCGGAAGGGGAGTTTCTTCAGACTCCGGAGGAGTTGGACGTCTTCAAGCAATTCAGCATGTGCATCAATTGCATGTTGTGCTACGCCGCGTGCCCTGTCTACGGGCTCGACCCGGTCTTCGCAGGTCCGGCCGTAATCGCTCTGGCGCAGCGTTACAACATGGATTCCCGGGACCAGGGATCAAGCGAACGCCTGGACGTCCTCTCACAGGACGAGGGAATTTGGGGATGTACGTTTGTCGGAGAATGTACTCAGGTCTGCCCGAAGAATGTGGATCCCGCCGGAGCCATTCAACAATACAAGTTGACGGCCTCCAAGGAGTGGATGAAATCCATGCTCATGCCGTGGGGAGGGAAATGAAACAGGCGGCCGCACAACCCGAATATCACCCCCGATGGTATCGGGCCCGCGTCCCGACCTTCTGGTGGCTGAAACGCCGGTCCGATCGGAAATTCATGCTCCGGGAGATCAGCAGTGTCTTCGTCGCGTGGTTCGTCATCATGCTCATGTTGCAGATGCGTGCATTGACCCAGGGCCCGGAGGCCTATCAAGAATTCCAGGAATGGCTTCGGACTCCGACGCTGATCGCGCTGAACGGAATCTCTTTTTGCTTCGTGCTGCTCCACGCCATCACCTGGTTCAACCTGGCTGCCAAGGCAATGGTCGTCCGCCTCGGAGGCAGACGCCTACCCGACTTGGTCATCACGGGTGGCAACTATCTTGCGTGGGTCGTTGCGTCAGCAGGAGTGGCTTGGCTGCTTCTCGGAGTATGAATGGCGACAAGGTCGAACGAACCGTTTTTCTGGATACTGTTTAGCGCCGGCGGTGTTATTGCGGCGCTTCTGATCCCGATACTTCTATTCCTGTTTGGGCTGGCTTTCCCCTTGGGCCTGCTCGACGCTCCCAGCTACGAAAGAGTGCTGGCGTTGGCCGGTCTTCCTCTGGCGCGAGTTGGTTTATTCGGTCTCTGCTCTCTTTCACTTTTTCACTGGGCTCATCGATTCCGGTATACGCTTTACGATGGCTTACAGGTCAAACACCTCAGCGGCCCCATCACCTTTTTCTGCTATGGAGCGGCGACTCTCGGCACGGCCGCGGCCGCATATCTTGTATGGCATCTCCCTTAAAAGCCCCTGTGTAAGAGAGATTGCATGCGGATACCGCACC
>CBDCHL010000004.1:105000-1593606 GCA_965217195.1 Bryobacterales bacterium | reverse complement strand
GTCAAGGTCGACACTGGCCAGCTCTTGCTGAGTAGCCTGGTATGAGCGGACGAAGTAGCGGCAGTCTGCGAAGGTTATGTCGAAGCGCTCAAACAGACTAGCCGGAAACATTTGGTGGTATCCCGACCAACCGACCACCATCACCGGGGGGCCGGTGCCTCCGCGAAAATACGCCAAGTCCACGCCGTTCGCTTGAATCGATCCCTGCGTCACTGAAATGGTCTCTTTTCCTTGACATCAGCTTGATCCGCCGTCAGGTACGGCCGATCAAACCGCACCTCGCTTCATTTGCTCGGCTATGTGCTCCGCTTGGCGGATAGCAAGCGCGACGATCGTGAGGGTCGGGTTCTCGGCACCACTAGACGTGAAGACGCTGCCGTCGGAAATGAAGAGATTGGGGATATCGTGCGTCCGGCCCCACTTGTTGCAGACGCCCTCTCGCGGATTCGCACTCATGCGGGCGACGCCCATGTTGTGACAGGTTACCTGCACGCCCTCGGTGCCGAAAAGCCGCGTCGCCCCCAGCGAGTCGAACACCGCCTTCCCCGCCGCTACCGCATGCTCGCGCATGGCGGTCGTGTTCGGGTGCTCGGCATACTCCAGGACTGGGACGGGCAGGCCGTAGTGATCTTTCTCTGTTGGGTGCAGGCGGATACGATTGCTTTCTTGCGGCGGGTCCTCGCCCACGATGAACATCTTTACCTGGTGGTCGTACTGTTCCAGCCATGCGGCCGTCTCTTTACCCCACCCGAGCATTTGAGCGCTCCAGTCCGGCGGACTTGCTGAAGTCGTCAATAAGTAACCTCCCGCGAAGCCCCGCCCCGGCTTGTGGTACTGTTCGTCCCGAACGAGTCCTGCCGCCCGGGTGCCTCGATGAGAGTTTACCGGACCCGGCATCACGGCAAAAACATGCGCCACCAGGTGTCGCATGTAGTTCCTGCCTAGGTGGCCGGACGAGTTCGCGAGCCCTTCCGGGAATCGGATTGTTTCGGAATTGAGCAGAAGACGCGTTGTTTCGACGACATTTCCCGCGACAGACACAGCGCGAGCTTTCTGCTCGTGCAGGGCTCCTTTTTCATCGACATAAACGACTCCCGTCACCTTGCGGTCGCCGTCGTGGTTGATCTTGACCGCCATCGACTTCGGCCGCAGCTCGAAATGCCCGGTTCTTTCCGCCTTGGGGATCTCGGTGTAGAGTGTCGACCATTTTGCGGAAATGGCGCAGCCGCTATGGCAAAACCCGAGCTGCCGACATGCCGGGCGCCCGTCTCGGTCGACCGAGTTGATCGCCACGTTCCGGGTGTCAATTTCCTTGTAGCCAACCCGTTTCCCGCCGGCCCTGAGCACCTTGAACGTGTTGGTCTCCGGTGAAGGCGGGATGCCGTGCGTTCCCGAGACACTCATTTTGTCTTCGGCGCGGTCGTAGTACGGCGCTAGCTCCGCGAGTGTGAGGGGCCAGTCGATGAGCGTTGTGTTGTCGAGCTTGCCGTAGGTCGTCAGGGGCTTGAACTCGTGCTCTTGGAACCGAAAAGCCATTCCAGACCAGCGCACGGTGGTCCCGCCTACGGTCTTACAAAGCCAGGTGTAGGGTCCGTAGCGTTTGTCGTGCCAGCCCATCCGCTGGTCCATCAGGGGTGGGTCGTGGACGATGTCGGACATTTCCAGGCGAGACCCGGCTTCCAAGCAGACGATGTCGATGCCCTTTTGAGCTAGTTCGTTCGAGAGCGTGCCGCCGCCCGCGCCGGAACCAATCACGACAACGACCGAGTTGTCGTTTAGGTCGTAGGTCTTCGCCATCAATCGTCCTCGGGCAGCCAGTCAATGTCGTCGAAACCGCGGTCGATGTAGCCGCCGAACTCGAGCGACGAACCCGGGTAGCGGATGACTTTCCACAAGTCCCGATGGTTGTAAAGTGCGACCCGGACGAAATCTTGCACGGTTGCGAAGGACGGGCTGTCTTCGATCTCTTGCATGACGGCGATCTGATCGTCCTCGCCGAGACCGAGCCAATCGGTTGAACGGGCGGCGTTGAGCGCCTCAAAGCATGCGGTCAGGGCTTCGGAGGCAGAGACGACCCCCTGGACGACATCCGCGTACGTGGTATCCGAGAGGGCGTCATGGGGATAGAGCAGCCGCGCCATTCGTACCGCGGAGCGGGCAACGTCGTCAGCGAGTCCCTCGACGCGAACATCTGGAATCGGGCTGGGTGCTTTGCAACCCGATGCCGTGGTCGCGACTATAGCCGACCCAGCCGCCGTCGTGGCGAGAAAATCTCGTCGGGTGATCGTTTCGAGATTCAAGGGTTTGCTCATGAAAACAGCCGCGTGAGACATCGCTTGATGGTACTCGTCTGCGCCACGGTGGCTATTCTACTCTATGCCTTCGCGAATAGATGGTGATAACAAGCCAACTCACCAGTTATCCGCCGGCGACACTCCTTCCTGGAAAGATTCTAGCAGTTGTCCGCGCAAGAGGTGTCGCCGCTCACACCGTACCACGTCTTTTCGCGCTGAACCCTGCACTACATCACCTCCGCCGGTAGGCGCCAGGGCTAGTCCGTCCGCTCACAGACGTTGATAGCGGACTGAACGGCGCTCCGGCCGACACGGCTCCCTGCGTTCCCTGCGAGAGTGTTTTTTGGAGCCAAAAGCTGTTGATCCTCGTCCGGGCAACGCTACCCGCTCGGCAACGGCAAGGCCCAGATCCTCCCCAGCATGTCGCCGAACAGCCTGTGCGGTTAAGATGCCCCTCGGCCAGCAGCAGCCAATAATAAAATCGTTGGGCTGCTGGATTCAAACTGAGACACTACCTGCTTTACGGACGCCGTTTGTGGAGATAGAATACGTCCTAGAGGGTTACCTCGCGACCCTAGGACGCGCGTGGTTCGAGGCGCGGGGGGCAAGGGGGTGCTCATCCAGGCAGCAAGCCGGAACCGAACACCCTGTCTCAACTTCTGAAGTCAAGCACTCGCCGTCCCGTCCGCTCTTCGTTGCGGTGAGTCAAGCAGCGCACCAACCATTCGGCCAGGAACGCGGGGTGTTTTTCAGGCGCTCGCGTCGCGGATGGATCAAGGTCCTCAGAAAAGGGGAAAGTTTGCTTGCTCGTGCAAGTATTCGCATACTCAAACCGAGATGGCGCATGAAGCCGGAATTCGGACTTCCAAAAAACAAGAAACTTGGCGCGTCAGCATCGGCAAACACAGAGGCGACTAGGAAACCCGTTTCAGGAAGATCGTCGACCTTGACATAGCGCGATGCCGACGCGGCTAGGTCGCCGTGGTTCTTTGCATGCGGCGTACGTGCGGCCATGTTTTACGCTCCGAGCAGGGTTGCCGGAAAGTATATCAAGGTAGTGTCCGGCGAGAATCCGAGCCGTCCCGCGCCTAGCGCTTGCGTTCGGTTGGGTCGCTTCCGTCGCTCGGCGCGCCGGTGCCCGAGGAGCCCAGGAAGAGTTTTTGCCCGTCGGGCAGCGTGAGATCCCGGCCGTTGGCTTTCATGGAGCCGTCTTTAGCTTGATAGCCGTCGACTACGATCTCGGTTCCCGGCAGCAGGGACTTCTTCGTAAAGCCTCGCCGAAACAGCGTGTTCGGCGTGCCGCCTTCGATCATCCACGTCTCGACCTTGCCGTCCTTATCTTTGACGTCGATATGGATCCAGGCATGGGGATTGATCCATTCCATCTTGGTCACGGTTCCCCGGAGCTTGAGCGGCTTGTTGGCGTCGAATTCGGCCGAAAAGGCGTGGTGGGCCCAAACGGGGACGGCGACGGCCGCGATCAGCAAGACGACCGCGGCACCGATTGTCCAGCCACGATGATGGAGCAGCTTGATTCGCATTGAAGTTTCCTCCCGCTGTTTGACCGTAGTCTATCAACTGTCGCGCGGCAATCCGGGCCTGGGTTACTTAGCAGCCTCTTCTTCGTTCGGTTTCTTGCGAAGGTGGCCGTACATCAGCTCTTCGGCAAACTCGACGCATTTGAACTCCAGTAGCTGAACGTTCTTTTCGAGGCGCCGATAGAGCGGCATGCTCATCTTCCAGGGGCGTGTGAACACCTTGGGATCTTCGATTTCGGCTTGGTACATGATCGTGTTCGGACCGATAGGGGTATAGCGCTCGACGACGTGGAGCTGGTCGCTGTGGAAATTTCCGGCCCGGTCGAACCACGTCTGTTCGACGAAACTCGTCACGTCGACAACCAACGTGTCCCCTTCCCAGTGCCCACGCGAGTGGCCCATCCAGGTATCGGCGGGGCTCTCGAAATCCGGCTTGTTCATGTAAATGACGCGCGTGGCGCTTGCGAATTCGTAAGCAATCAAGATGTGCTCGGGTGTCTGCACAATCTGAAACGGAAACGGCATGTAGGTCGCGCGCGGGATGCCGGGCATGTAGCACTTGACGACGGGGTCAAGTTCCACCCATTTTTCGCGGTTCTGTTTTCTTTTCTCCGCGGCCCAGGATTGATACGGAATTTCGCCGCCCTCGACGACGCCCAGCCCGGCGGGGATCGCACCGACGGCGCCAAGCGCGACAATCGGGCCCGATTGTGCCGCGTGGCCTTCGATGTTCCAGTAGGCGGTGCCTAGGGTTTGCCAAATCCCGTTCAGGTTGGGCTTGCCATCGGGCGTTTGTTCGGGCTTGTAGGCCTCGTGTTCGGCGGCTGGTGACGGCCACGCCAGGGCGGCAGCGCCGACCAAGGCGAGGGCTATCACTGCACTACCTAATCGATCTTTCATGTGTAGCCTCCTCCCGCTATTGCCTCGGCCGCGGCGATGCGGTCGGTTGCTTCCGGTCCGCCAAGGCGGACAGCAACGGCCAGTATGCCGCATATGCCGGGACCTTGTCTATGTCAAGTGGACCAAGGCGCCGACCAGTGCGGCAGGGGTGGAGGGGACTACGAAGCCGCGGGTCTCTTGGAGGCCGGCACTACGCGTAAGCGGTGTGCCCGATTGTTGGACGCTTCGCTGCCAAGTGGCTCGCCCGTGGGCAGTGAATGCGTCCTCCAGCCGGCTCCTAAATTTCAGGAATCTCTCTGCAACTCCACCCGCTTGGCGCATGTTCGCCAGCGCAGCCTAGTCATGGCGTCAGTTGCGCTATGTCCCGCTTGAGAGCGCTCAGCAGGTTGGCTTGCAGCACGATAAACCGCTCCGGCGCAAGGCCAGCGGGTGACGGCGCACCCGCGTATTTCTGGCAGACTTGACCTATCTCCAGCTTCTTGGCTTTCACCTTCGTCTTCTTACCGTGATCGACATCGTGTTGGCGGTCTGTACGAAGTGTATTGACGTCTTGGAAGGACACTGGGACATTTCCCTCCAGACGAGTGCCTACACTCTCGTGAAAAAGAAAGTACAGGTCATCCACGAATGATTTGTATTGGTCGAAGTCGGCGACAACCTGTCCGAGATTGGCCTGGACCTGAGAGGTCCTGTTGGTTGCTTTGAAAAGGTCTTTTCCGTGCTGGGATGAGTACTGCTCATTTGACTGTCCAATCAGATTGACAATCTGTCTACTATCGGACGCTACGGAGGCTTTGAGGCCACTTTCGAGGACGGTTGCGGGATCGAACATCTCGATGAATGCAGGATCGGCGGCGAGGAGTTTTCGCAACAGGACCCGCTGACGGATCACGGGGCCGCCCTTAATGTTCGCGCTCACAGTGCGCTGGAATTCGAGATAGTCCGAGTCCGTGGCACTGCGGCCGAGTTCGACCTGTTTGTTCAACTGCTCCATGAATTCCAGAAAGAACCTGCAAAGCCGTTGCTCGTGACCGTTGGCCCTGCCGGACTGCACTAGACGGCATATCAGAGTCAGGAGGGACTGAGTGATCGTTCTGTTGCGCAAGAAACGCCCTGCTTGATCGTCAAAACCGGCATCCGCGAAGTCAAGAGCGGCCCCGAGTCGCTTTGCGACGTTTGAGTGTTCAGAAAACTCGGACTGGCTTTCGAAAACGGCTCGGAGATCATCGTACCGGAGCCCGACCTCGATTCCGTCGATTTCGATCGCGGCCGCTTTGGCAAGAATGTCAAAACGACCGTAGCGTCTGTCTGAAGCGCTGACCTTGTTGAAAAAGGGATGCTGCGCGAAACGGAATACGAAGTCTCTCAACTTGCTATGAATTGAGTTCAGCTTTTCAGCGGCTGTGAGGGGAAGACCTTCCTGAAGGCGCTGAAAGAACGCCTTGACCTCCTCCTCGCTTGCCTCCGTGATCTCGTCGAATTCGATTTCGTAGTCATCAAACTTATCTCCAACGGTGTCAGGGAGATTCCTGTAGTGGGTTCCGCCGAACTCCGTGGCGGTTTTCTCCGCTAGTGGCAGTTGGTTATCGAAGAAGTCTAAGGCTGGAAGCCCAGAGCATCGCTGAAATCGTCGTAGAGTTGCGTTCCGCTGGCTCCACATCCTCTCCCTCAAAGCGGCAACGCGAGTAGAGGGCGATTGCAGCCTCCGCTCGACACACATCCCGCCAGGTATCTCCTGAAGGCTTGACGCGATCGGGGGGTCCTAGCGAAGCTTCAACTCGGTGGCTCCGAAGGCAGGAAGAGATACCACTAGCAATCAACGGTCGTTAGCACGTAGCATACTGCAACAAAGACACTTAGCCCGATTTCAGCTTCAAGTGGACGTATAGTCGGCAACCTGGACAAGTAGCTGGGGCCAGCCAGCTTCTTGAGGGTTAAAAGACGACCTGATCGCCTCCACACCGCGACGAATCCGGTTGGGAGTCACTAAATCGAGCCGCAGGGGTCCACCCGCAACGGCTTCCTTCTGCTGCGCCGTCGGTGCGGTACCCGGATGCCAGTTCCAAGGATCCAGCGACAGGCAGCCACTCAGAATCCACGTAAACGTTGTGAAGCCGAAGATCAGACCCGCGTAGTGGTGCCACAGCATCAAGCCCGCGTAGGGAGAGCGGGTACGGACAAGCTTCACGCGATACCGGGTTGTTAGGGAGAACCGCTGGATGCCCCAGACCAGTCCCGACAACGACAGCAGGCACCCCGCCAACGACAGCCCGATAACGGAATTGATCCAGAGGGCCGAATGGCGCCGAAAAGGCGTGAAGTAGAGCCAATGCAGAACGCTTCCCAAGTAAGACCAGCCTCGTCCGGAGCGTGTTGTCTTCATCACGACTTCACCCGTGCGGTCGGAAACGTAGACATAGGTGTCGTCGGGATCGTCCAACGCAATGCGGTGCATCGGCATTAAGCGCCCTAATTGAAGGGTCCACTGATCGGCGTCGATGAGACGCGTATCGTACCGAGCGTTCATTGCGAGGTTGGGTTCGAATTGCCGTGCAAGCGTCATCGCCTTCTCGGCGGTCAGCCCGTCGAGGAGCTGCCCGTCGTCTCCAAAGACGGTGGCCCACTCGCCGCCGCGAACGAATCGGTAGACGGGCCGGTCACCCAGCATGCCCACGCGAAACCGGTCGGGTCGGTATCGGAGCCCCCGGGCGGCGTCGGCGGGCGCGACCTCCAACTTGGAAAGATCCAATGCCGGCAATCTTCGAAGACGCTCTTCGGGCGACAAGCTCGGCATGCGCTCGTACATCATCACCAGGCCCGAGACGAACCACGCGATAAAGAGCAGCCCCCCGGCGATGCCAAGCCAACGGTGCGTGTAGATCAGCACCCTTCGAACGGCATACCGCGGCAACCGGCCGGCCATCAGGTGTACCTCATTGGAAAACGAACGAGGTCGTGACGAGGACTTGACGCGGCCGCCCAATATCCGCGGACTGGCCGGCCGAGATATCGCCGTTCCAGAAGTACTCCGTGTCGAAGAGATTGTGAGCGGAAAGCGTGATCCGCGCCGGCCCGCGGCGCCACGTCACAGCCGCATCAACCAGCGTGTACGGGTCGAGTTCGAAGGTGTTGCGCTGGTCTACTTTCACGCTGCCGACGTGCTTCACGTCAAGCGTGAAATCAACGAACGGCGCGGGCGAATAAACGGCCCCGCCGTTGACGACTCGATCCGGCGAAATCGGCAGGCGGTTGCCGGTCAACACCGTGTCCCCGCGCGAGGATTCGATCACGAAGTCCCCGAAGCGGTTCCGATAAAACGACGCGTTGAGGTAGGTCGTCAGTTTGTGGGCCGGCCGCCAGCGGACACCGGTCTCGAATCCTCTGTACTTGTGTTTGCCTGCGTTGGTCGGGAGGAAGAAGGGGCCTTGGCGCACGGTGGTCACAATGCCGTCGCGGTGCATTCGGAAATAGGCGCCCTCGAATGAGAGCGCGCCGCCGAGGACACTGCCCTTGACACCCACTTCGTAGTTGTCGACGTCTTCGGGAATCAATTCGATTTGCTCGTCGCCGGGCCGTAGCTGACTGGGTCGACGCGGCGGGAGGAACGCTTGAGAATAGGTTGCGTAGGCATTGACGATGGGTCCGCCGTCGTCCTCGACGCCGAGAAGTTTGAACGTCGAACTGAGCTTCGGGCTGAAGGCATCGAATGTGTCTTCGACCAGCGGGTTCCCGTCGCGGAACGTCAGCGTATTATCGAGTGCGAGGCGATCGTATCGACCGCCTACCGTCATCACCCAGCGGCTTGTCGGCTCGATCATGTACTGCGCGAAGAAACCGGTGATACCCAAGTTGTAGTCGTTGCCGCCGAAGCGGAAGAATTGCCAGTCGTCTCTGGGCGGGAAGACCGGATTGAGATAATTCAGCGTCCACCCGAAGAGATCCGGGTCGGTAAAGATCAAGTTGCCCGCGCTGAAGCCGCCGGTTCGCTCGTAGGATCCGCCGACGATCAGGGAACTCTTGACGCGGCCGAACTCGGGGGCCGCTTCGAGTCTCAGCTCCTGGTAGAAGATGTCCTCGTCGGTTTCGAGCTCGAAAGGAAACATCGTGAGGGTGTTGGCTTCGAGATCGAAAGGGCCTCCGATCACATCACCGTCGTCGATGAATTTGTATTGGATCGGCCGGTACCCGAAGACTTCCACGAACCGGACCGAATCGGAAAGTGAGCGGGTGTAGTTGACGGTGAAGCGTGACTCCTCCTGATGATAGTTCGGACCCGGAAAGTTCAGGCTGGTGCGGCGATCGAACCGCCGGTCGATATCGCTCAACAATCGCCCGTCGATGATAGGGACGTTGGTCGGAGTGCTGTTGTCGGAAACGACGCCGTTGAGGCTGACGCTGCCGAATGACTTCCTGTCCGGCACGAAGGTAAGCTTTCCGAATGCCGCCGTTTCGTCAACATCGAAGTCAATCGGACCGCTGAAGTACCCTTCGTTATGTTCCCGGGCAACGGAAACATAGTAGCCGCCCCAGCGGCCCAGCGGTCCCGAAGCTCTGGCGACACCTTTCAACGTTCCGAATTCGCCGGTGGTGAAATCCACGCCAAAGCGGTGCTCGGGGGTTGGATCAGCGGTGAGCACGTTGATCGCTCCGCCCACGGCGGTGCGGCCGTATAACGCCGAATTCGGACCCCGCACGACCTCGATACTGCCGGCATCGTTGATAGGCAAATTAACGACTCGGGCACTGTTGCGCGAGTCCGTCTGCGGCACGCCGTCGATGAGCAACAGCGTGTTGGTGAATTCGTTGCCATCACGAGGCATGCCGCGCAGCGCTACCGATTCGAATGAACCCGCCTGCGTGCTGACGACGAGGCCGGGAACGTGCGAGATGGCCTGCGTCAGTTCTTGGTCGCCTCGACGATCGATGCTCTCTCGGTCCACCACGTCTGTTTGCGCGGGAACCTCGCCGATACTGAGAGCCGACTTCGTCGCGGTCACTTGGATGCGCTCCATGAGATTCGGAGTGGCCTCCAGTTCGACGCGCAGTTCCAGCCGCTGGTCGGCTTCGATTTACAGGGCGGGTACGCGAAGGTCGAGAAAGCCCGCGGCCCGCACGACGACGACCGCTTCGCCTGTAGCAACGTTATCAATGGCGAAGCGACCCACGGCATTGGCGACCGTGTTCAGGGCCGTTCCCTCTACCTCGATGACGGCGCCGGGAACGGCACGGCCGTCCGCGCTTGCGACAACGGTGCCTCGAAAGCTGCCAAGGGGTGCATTCTCGGCCGTGGCGATCGACGACCCGAACCACAACCCCGTGACGATCCATGGGACGCACTCGACGAACCTCCGCACTAACCAGGATTTCCATTTTGGCCCTGGCACGGTCGCAGTATACCCGCGCGCTGCCCCGAAGACCACGTCTTTTCGTGCTGAACCCTGCACATCACCTCCGCCGGTAGGCGCCAGGGCCCGTCCATCCGCTCACAGACGTTGATTGAGCGGGCTGAACGGCGCTCCGGCCGACACTGCTCCCTGCGAAACTTGTTGGAGCCGAAAACTGTTGATCCTCGCCCGGTCAACGCTACCCGCTCGGCAGCGGCAGCGCCCAGATCCTGTGCAGCATGTCGCCGAACAGCCTACGGTTCAGATGCCCCTCGGCCAGCAGCAGCCCAATAGTACCGCGCGTGCTTGACCAGCCTACCACCCGTCTTCATCAGCCGGTGCAGACTCGTCAGTGACCAGCTCTTGATCCGTTGCGGCAGCCCGAGCCGGCTCTGACCCCGCTCTCTGCTGCCCAGCGAAGCTTTGGTAGCCTCTGCAAAGAACCAGCGGACAGCCCAACCAATTGATTTCAAAGGCTTGCTGTTACCGTGTACTTTTACACTATTTTGCCCGCTACCCTATTTATTGAATCTCGCAAAATAAAGTGACACCTTTTTGGGGTACGTACGTCTTTGTATGTATGGGAAATACAAAAGGCGTACGGCGGGATTTCGAGGCCCTGGAGAAGCGCCGTTTCAAAGCGATCCGGTTGGTCGAGCAAGGCTGTAGTCAGTCCGAGACAGCGAGGCGATTGAAGGTCGCGCGGCAAAGCGTCAGCGAGTGGCTGCGACGATACCGGCGTGACGGCGAAGCCGGGTTGCGCCAGGCCGGCCGCGCCGGCCGTAAGCCGCTGTTGGACGCCGCGCAGCTCGAACGCCTCGAGGCGTTGCTGCTGGAAGGCCCCGAGGCGCACGGCTTCCCGACGCCGCTGTGGAGCTGTCCGCGGGTCGCTCGTCTGATCGGAGACGAGTTCGGCGTGCGCTATCACGAGGGCCATGTCTGGAAGATCCTGCGGGCGCTCGGTTGGAGCCCGCAACGGCCCGTCGGCAAAGCGCGGGAGCGCAACGAAGAGGCCATCCGCGGCTGGCAGCGCAAGACTTGGCCGGCCATTAAAAAAAAGCCCGCAAAGAAGAACGTACGATCGTCTTCATCGACGAAAGCGGATTGAGTCAGAAGCCGCATCGTTGCCGCACCTGGGCGCCGCGCGGCGAGACACCGGTGTTGGAGTTCAACTTCAACTGGGACAAGCTGTCGGTGTCGGCCGGGCTGACGTTGCGCAACTTTTACTTCCGGCTCTATCCCGGCGCGATCGGCGAGCTGGAGGTCATCGACTTCCTGAAGGCTTTGGTGCGCCACATCGACGGCCCACTGCTGATCGTCTGGGACCGGCTGCCGGCGCACCGCAGCCGCCTGGTGCGGGAGTTCATCCAGCTCTCCGAGGATCACATCGCAACGGAGTACTTGCCGCCCTATGCGCCGGAGTTGAACCCGGTGGAATACATTTGGGCGTACTGGAAGCAGCACGAGTTGCCCAACGTCTGCCCGAAGGACTACTGGGAACTCGACGAGCGCGCCCGCAAAGCGCTGCGGCGAATGCGCCGCAAACCGCGCTTGATTACCGCTTTCTGGAAACAGTCTTCTCTTTGTCTCGATTGACAGTATATTATGCGGGACTCAGTAGGGGGGGGCGACCTCCTTGCGTTTTCTGGGATTAGATAACCCCAGTGAAAGAGGCGTGCTTTATGTCGAGAAAAAGCCGGGGGAGAGCTCGGGGCAGAAAGGACAGAGAGCGGATAGTGAGGAACTTACCATTCCTGGCTCAACAGCTGCGGAAGAGAAGAGGCACCAGGAGAGCCAAATAGACGCCCAAAACGGCACTTCGGGCGGTCGGAAAGTTCCGTTGTCGAAATCGGGTGGGGGGGCTGGAAGGAACAGAAAACCGGCGTAAGGCCGGTTCACGCCACCTCCTCCAGTACCTCCGCGGGGTTTCTCAGCGGGCGTAGTTCTCCGCGGATCACCGACTCCGGCAGAGAAAAGGCAAAGGGCGGCCTTCGGCAGCGCGCCGAACGATGTGCCAGGCAAGGAGCCGGGGGTTCACGCGTCGTGCGGTTCGGTATTGATCTTGAACGTGACTTGGACCGGCTCCCCGTCGCTAGCGCGCCCGAACTCGCTGCGCTCGCTGTAGCCCCGCGATTTGCCGCGAGTCTTGAGGAAGAAAATGATCGCCGTGAGGTTGCCGTCGTCGATAGCCTTCATGAGCTTCGACTCAACGAAGTCCAGCGTATTTTCCCGTGCCTCCGTCAGCACGTCCTTGAGGGACGGTACCCCTGGAGGTACCTATAAACGGTCTTGGGGTTGCAGCCTAAACGCTTCGCTGCGGACGTGATAAACCCATTGGCTGCGGTGAGTGCGTGCTCCACCTGAGCTTGTGTGAATTCAGCGTGCCGGCCGCCCCTTTTTTTAAGTGGGACAATTGGGACACTTGCAGCCATTGAATTCATGGTAATGCAGCAGGCTGGCGACTTTCCTTCTTTGAAAGCCCGTACCGGTCTGTTCGGTACCCTGAATACGCTCGGCACCCTGAATCCGATTATCCCAGTTTGACGGTGCCTCAGAAAAGGCGTGCTAGCCCTCTACGCTACAGCCATCGGGAGTCCGCAGCTCTTCGACACGCTAATGATCTGGGGGAGGTAGGTCTTCTCCCAGAAAGTCAGCTCCGGCCTGCGGACAACCTTTACGGCGTCTCCCCGAGAAGGATCAGGACCACGGCTGTCACCACGACGTTGACGACGGAAATTGGGAACAGCCCCCTCCAGCCCAGTTTCATGAGCTGATCGTAGCGGAAGCCACGGGCTGGGCTAGGATGCCCCAGAAAGGGATCCAGCGGCCAATCATCTGCCCCACACCACCTCAGCCAAATCCATGGTTCCGTAGACCATGATCACGGCGATGATGGCGACACCCAGAGCGATTTTATAGGAGATCATCTGCGCTTAGCCTTCCGCTCGGAACTTGTCGGCCTGGAACTGCCCGGCATCGACATAGTTCGCATTGATCTCAACAAAGTGCTGCCATTTCTCCGGTAGATCCGCTTCGTCGAAGATCGCCTCGACCGGACAGACCGGCACACACGCCCCGCAGTCGATGCACTCGGTTGGATCAATATAGAGTTGCGGGACATCATCGAAACCTGGGCGGCCGTCATCATAGGTCGCGCCCTGGTTCGGATGAATACAATCCACAGGGCAAGCGTCTACACAGGCCGTGTCTTTGGTGCCGATGCAAGGTTCGGCGATAATATATGCCATTTTCTGACCCCCTTCTCAGGTTTTAGTCTCGTTTCGTTTCAACAACCGTTCCTGGGCCGACGTTGAGATGCTCGTTTATATGGACGGGAAGACGCACCGGTCGGGACTGATCCGCCAGGGCGCGGGTCACAGCCTGGCGGATCCACCAGTAGGCGTACGTCGAAAACTTGAAGCCTCGGTGGTAATCAAACTTCTCGGCGGCGCGCATCAGCCCGATATTGCCTTCTTGGACTAGATCCAGCAAATGCAAGCCTCGATTCACGTATTTCTTGGCGACCGAGATGACCAGACGTAGGTTCGCCTCGACCAGGGCCGTCTTGGCCTGTTCGACCTGGGCCTGGCCCGCCCGGATCTGCTGCTGGGTGCACTGGATCTCCGCCGCCGTTATGCCGATCTCAGCTCGGCGCCGGCTGATCTTGCCAGCAGGGGCACCGCACCCATTTCCTTGAGGTACAAGTGTACGCTGTCCTCTGGCGGAGACGCTTCTTCCGGCGCTCCCAACCAGAGGTCTTCATCGTGCTCTTCCTTCCAGGCCGATTCTTGCAAGACAGATGGATCCTCCGGTCCCAGGCTCTGCGGCGGGACCCGCTCCTCAGCCTCCCTTGTAGCAGGTCCCGGGCATTTAATCAACATAGATACTTGTGAAGTTTAGTATAATGGCTGGGGACATGAAGCAGAGAAGCTCGCCCGGGGCAAACCCACCGGACTCTCAGCGCCGAAAAGGGTCAAGAAGGCCGGCCACAGGATGACCGAAACGCCCTTGCGAAAACCGACCAGGCGATATGCGCTCATCGTCCGGACCCAGATCCCGGGTGGCGAGATTGGGGCCTACCAGTTCCCAAAGAACTCGAACGGCGGTTGAGCCGCAACCCCAACCAATGGCTGACGACATGAACACTTTGGAATCGCGAGAGGGGTCGACCAGCAAGGCCATTCTGCATTTCCTGAAAAGACGGGGCGAGGCCGATGCAAAAGCGGTCGCCAAATTCTGTGGCCTCACGACCATGGCAGTCGGTCGGCATTTGTTAAAGCTCAAGGCCGATGGTCTGATCCAGACCCGACGGGAGCGGCGCTCCAGGGGTAGGCCGGCGGCCGTGCACTCGCTGACTGACGATGGAGATGGCCAATTCCCGAGAGACTATACAGGTTTAGCCGTCGATGTGCTGTCGAGCCTGGTTCAGCTCGACGGCCAGCAGAAGGTCAGGCAGGTTTTTCGGAAGCGGCGCGCCACCATGCAGGCTCGCTACCGATCACGCACAGAAGGGAAAAAATTCGAAGAGCGGGTACACGAAGTGGCGGACGTGCTAACCGAATGCGGTTACATGGCCGAGGTCGAGACCTTGGGTCACGGGGAGTTGTTGCTAACGTTGTGCAACTGTGCCATTCGTGACGTGGCCAAGCGTTTTCCGGAAACCTGTGATGAGGAATTGTGCCTGATCCGCAGCTTGGCGGACGGTAAGGTGACACGAGTTTCGCATCTGCTGGCCGGAGATCGCCATTGTTCTTATCGGATTTGTGCCAAAGACCGTGTCAAGAGCAACCGAGGCGCCAAGCCGAGGCAGGATGAAGATGACGTTTGATAAGTGACACGATGATTTTTCTCGGTTCGCGGAGGACTTGTATCCCGGCCGCTATCCACGGGACTACGTGAAGCTCCTGGCTGAAATGGGAGAGGAAGTGCGGAGGCTGGCGCGGCAGAAAAACTCTACCATCGTTGCGCACAACTACCAGTATCCGGAGCTGCAGGAGGTAGCCGAGACGGTGGGCGACTCACTCGGCCTGAGCGAATACGTCGCGAAACGCAAAGCCCCTCGCGTAGATTTCTGCGGCGTGCTGTTTATGGGTGAAACCGCTAAGACGATCCTGGGAAACTCCTCACGGGTCTACATGCCGGATCGGCCAGGATGTTCTCTGGTAGCTTCGATCGATCACCGCCGAATCGACAACTGGCTTGCCTATAACCCCGACGGCGTCATCGTTTCGTACATCAACACTGATGCCCAGACCAAGGCCCGAAGCCATTACCCCGCATTTTCAATCTGATGTTTGACATCCCGACCTTCCAGCGGCCTTGAGCGTCTTTATTCATAGGGGCTAGAGCCCGATGAGGACGCCAGGGAGGCCAACACCCAATGGGTGAAAAACAAACCAAGCCAAGCTAAGTTTCACCAAGCCATTCCAGGGATCGCACGTCACTTCCGACGGTGGCCTGATTTTGGTTCGCGAACTGGACGAACGGCTCGGGCTCGGAAAACTGATTGACGAGCATCTCAGCGACTCCCGGCAAGGCACAAACAAGCAGTTCACGCTCGCTGATCTGTTGCGGCAGTCGGTCTACAGCCGCTTGGCGGGCTACGAGGACCTCAACGACGCAGAGCGGGTTTCGATCGATCCGACGTTTCGGCTGATCGGTTCGCAGAAGATCTGGGATCGCGGAGCGGCCTTGACCTCGACGCTGCATGACTTCGAGACGGAGATGCTGGCAAGCGAAGAGAACCTGCTGGGGCTGATGGCGCTGAACCGAGAGCTGGTCGGGCAAGCGGAGGCGTTCGACGACTCCGAGCGGGTCGTTCTGGACATGGACTCCACCGAGAGTCCGGTCCATGGCCAACAGGAAGGCAGTGCCTACAACGGACACTTCGAGTCGGTCTGCTACCACCCGTTACTTTTGTTCAACGGTCATGGTGATTGCCTCGCTGCCAAGCTGCGTCCCGGCAACGTGCACAGCGCCGAGGACTGGGATGAGCTATTGTTGCCGGAGATCGAGCGCCAACAGGCTGCGGGCAAGCAGGTCGCCTTCCGGGGCGATGCGGCCTTTGCCAAGCCGGAAGTTTATGAGGCTTCGGAGGAACGCGGAGTACAGTACGCCATCCGCATTCCGGCCAACAAGAGCCTGGAGTTGGAGATCGAAGACATTTTGTTTCGGCCGCCGGGAAGGCCCTCCCGGAAGCCCTTGGTGCGCTACAAGAGTTTTCGCTATCAGGCGGAGAGTTGGTCGAAGGCGAGGCGGATCGTCGCCAAGGTCGAGCATCACCAGGGCGAGCTGTTCCCGCGGGTCGGATTCATCGTGACGAGCATGAGCTTGCCAAGCCGCTCGGTGGTGCGCTTCTACAACAAGCGCGGCACGGCGGAGCAGTGGATCAAGGAAGGCAAACAGGCCACGCATTGGACAAGGCTGTCGTGCCATCGGTTCCGGGCGAACGAGGTACGGCTACAACTGAGCGTGCTGGCCTACAACCTGGGCAACTTGTGGCGGCGGCTCGGACTGCCGAACAGGATCAAGAGTTGGTCGCTGACGAGCTTGCAACACAGGTTGATGAAGACCGGCGGTCGGCTGGTCAAGCACGCGCGGTATTACTGGCTGCTGCTGGCCGAAGGGCATTTGAACCGCAGGCTGTTCGGCGACATGCTCCGCTGCCAAGCGGGTAGCGTTGACCGGGCGAGGATCAACAGTTTTCGGCTCCAAAAGGTTTCGCAAGGAGCAGTGTCGGCGGGAGCGCCGTTCAGCCCGCTCAATCAACGTCTGTGAGCGGATGGACGAGCCCTGGCGCCTACCGGCGGAGATGATGTGCAGCGTTCAGTGCGAAAAGACGTGGTATTCGGGGCAGCGCGGGTGTATACTTTCACCGTGCCAGGGCCAAAATGGAAATCCTGGTTTTGAGAGTCACCATGAAAAATAGGCCTAGACTGCTGCCGTTCGGGGTACTCGCGCTGTTCCTAGTGACGTCGATCTCGGCGTCGGACGCCGCCCCTCGGTCGGCTACCGACTTCGAGCCGCTAATGAACAGCCTGCACCGCTTCCACGGTGACAAGACGACGTGGTCATTCGGTAACGCGGTTCTGACCGGCAAGGCCGGCGGCGAAGAAACGCGGTCAAGACGTATCTTTACCGTCGAGCGATTCGGGAACTTTGTGCTGCGGTTTAAGGCTCGAGCCGGCTCCGGAAACGGCGCCGTTCTCCTGCGCTCGGCTGTCCATCCGATCGAGGTGCTTGCGGGTTACAAGATCAAGCTGGGCGGCGAAAATGTCGCTTTGTCCTTTCTCGACTTTCCGGACTTCGCCAAGCTGGCCGAAGCCCGCGCCAAGGGCATTCCCTTCAACAACGAAACGTCGTTGGTCAAGTGGGAGGCGGCGTCTGGGCCCGCCGATGGCGAATGGGCAGACTACGAACTCGCTTGCTTGGGAGACCGTTTGACGGTCAAGCGCAACGGGGCGACCATCGTTCACTACCGTCATCTCGGCGGCCCCCCTGAAGGATCGATCGGCTTCCAGCTCGATGGGCCGGGCCGAGCGCAATTCAAGGATCTCCAACTTCGGCCGCTCGGGGAAGTCCACTGGCCCATGAGCCCTGCCGCCGGTGATCTAAAGGACCAACCGGCCGACGCATGGAAAGCCGACCGCCCCCGATTTCAGCGGCTCACCGAAGAGGCGTGGACGCGCGAGACGAAGCAGTTACTCGAGACAGCCCGTGACCCGAAGGGGTTCCGACCCTTATTTCCAGCGGGGGCTCCCAATCAATGGCGAGAGTCGAACAGCTTCTGGTCCGTCAAAGACGGCGTGATCAGCGGAGCGTCCCATAACAACTTCCTCGTAACGGAAAAGGACTATTCCGACTTCATTCTGAAGACGAGAGTTCGCATGACGCCCGCGACCGGCAATTCGGGGATTCAGGTCCGCAGCCATATCTCGGCTACAGGCATGGAGGGGTACCAAATCGACATGGCCGTCCACGACACCGGGAGCGTGCGACTTCCTTGGTGGGGACAGCTCTACGGCGAGGAGCTGAACCGTGGTTTCCTCTTCGGAATCGACGATCCCGGCAAACGTCTCGACCTCGTCCGGCACGAGGACTGGAACGACGTCGTGATCATCTGCAAAGGGAACCATCTGATTGTCGAAATCAACGGCGAGGTGACCGGCGATCTGGTTGACTACTACGGGGACAAGACCGGCAAGATCGGATTCCAAATCCACGTCGGCCCGCAAATGAAGGTCGAGTTCCGCGACGTGGTGATTCAGGAACTCTAATCCACCAGGCGCGCACGGATGTCCGATTCGAATAGATCTGAGGACAGCGCTTTTCAGTCTGGAAGACACGGACCCATGCTCTCCATAATCGGCCTCCTAAAGCGCCTGCGTGGAACGCAAAGAGCCCTCGCACGCACCCTTGCTCTCGTTGTTTTGTTCGTCGCTTTGGCTGCACACACGGTTACAGCCGCGGACGCCGACAGCTTCGAACCCATTTTCAACGGCAAGACCCTCTCAGGCTGGGAGGGCGATCCCACTTACTGGCGGGTCGAGAACGGCGCGCTGGTCGGCGAGATCACGCCCGCGACACTGCTCAAACGGAACTCGTTCATCCTCTGGCGCGGCGGAGAAGTGGAAGACTTCGAGCTGAAACTCCAATACCGGGTCTCTTCGAAAGGCAACAGCGGGATCGGCTACCGCTGCGTCCCAATCGAGGGCGAGCCCTGGGCCGTACGCGGCTACCAGGCCGACATCGAAGGCGATGACAACTGGACGGGCATCAATTACGAAGAGCGTGGTCGCACGTTCTTGGCTCACCGGGGCCAAAAAACGATCGTGGAACCCGGCGAGCGCCCGCGCCTGGTTGAGCAATTCGCCCGGCCTGAGGAATTGCAGGCGAGAGTTCGCAAGAACGACTGGAACGACTACCACGTTATCGTGCGCGGCAGCCGCATGATCCACATCCTCAATGGTCATCTCATGAGCGAAGTGCTGGACCGTGACGGTCGACTCGGCCAACGGCGCGGCCTGTTGGGGGTACAGGTGCACGTTGGGCCGCCCATGACGATCGAGTATCGCAACATTCTGCTGAAGCACCTGGCCGGCCAGACCGACGAGTTCCGCCAGGGCCTTCCTCCGGCCGAGAAACCTCCGCTCAAGTTCGACAACCCAACGGCGTTGGCCGATCTGCGGAGGCAAGCGGCGCGCCTGATGCAGCCGCCCCCGCAACAACCCCTGCCCGAGGGCCGCGAATTGACCCTGGCGTCAAAGGTGCACTTTGTCCGTAGTGATCTCGTCGCCGGCAAAGAACCTGCCGCGAATCCGAATCCGGACCACGTTGACCTCGTGCTGATCGACTCAGATCGGGTAGTTCGCGTCCCGGCGGCTCCTGAGCCCGTCAAGCAACTGTCGTGGGCAAAGACATACACCTTCAAGCTGCGCTGGGACGACGCTGCCCGGGGTGGATCGAAGCGACACCCGCGGGTCGGCCTGGAATCACGTCCAGCCCTGTCGGGCGCAACAATTGCCTGCTCGATCGTTCCTCCCGCCCCTCGTTTTCCGCGGTGGAGCATGCTGTACGATAACGGGTACCGTGAGACACTCGTAGCGGAGTGTTCTGAATGCGACGATTGCGGATTCTCATAGCGATTACGCTCGGTTCGATGCCGGGTTGGAGCGCCGATTGGCTGACCGACGGCGGCGACACGAAGCGTACCGCGTGGCAGCGCGATGAAACGATCTTCACCAAGGCTAGTGTTGGTGAGACGAAGCTGCTGTGGAAGATCAAGCTGGATAACGAACCGCGGGAAATGCACTCCTTGTTTCCGCCGCTGATCGCCGAGGGCGTCGAGACCGACGACGGTCCGAAGGAGATTGCTGTCATTGCCGGCGTGTCGGACAATCTCTACGCCATCGATGTCGAGACCGGCAAGCTGATCTGGAAGAAGAAGTTCCAAGGGAATTGGTCGCCGGCTCCGAATGCTCCGGGTACGGGGGTGCTATGCCCCGGCGGCCTGACCGCGACGCCGGTCATCGGGCCTACCGATACGCCCGGGAAGTCCACGATTTACATCGCGTCTTGGGACGGACGGCTACGGCGACTGAACGTAGCAGACGGGGAAGACGTAGCGCCGCCGGCGAACTTCATGCCTCCCAACGGCAAGCCGTACGCCCTGAGTCTGTTCGAGAATGTCATCTACACCCACACCGCGCAAGGCTGCGGCGGTAACCCGAATATGGTGTACTCCTACGATCTTGCCACCGACAAGGTCGGTAGCTGGGGTCCCGCCGGCGGCGGCATGTGGGGACGCACGGGCCCCGCGATCAGCTCGAACGGCACGATCTATACGGGCACGGGCGACGGCCGCTGGGATCCGGAAAACGGCGTCTACGGCAACGGCATCATCGGGGTCCAACAAGATCCCGATACCAAGGAGATGTTGCTCGTCGACTACTACGGCCCTTCCAACGCGGAGTGGCTTTTTAAGCGCGATCTCGACATGCAGGTCACGCCCGCGATTTTCGACTACCAAGACAAAGAGCTAATGGTCGACGCCGGCAAGGAGTGCGTCATCTACCTAATGGACACCGATTCCATCGGCGGTGACGACCATCGCACTCCCTTGTACCGCGGCCCGCTCATTTGCAACGAAGAAGTGAACATGGCCTCGGCCGGCATCTGGGGCGCGATGGCGACTTGGCTGGATGCCGATGGGACACGTTGGGTCTTGACGCCCTTCTGGGGACCGAAGCATTCGGCGTTTCACGCGCCGATCGAGCACGGCGAGGTTGTTCACGGCGCCATCGCGGCGTTCAAAGTAGAAGAGAAAGACGGCAAGACTTGGTTGGCGCCCGCCTGGATTTCACGCGACATGAACCGCGCCGAGCCGCCCGTCATCGCCAACGGTCTCATCTTTGCGTACGGCAACGGCGAGGACACGCACCAGGCCCGACCGGACGTCGGCCTCACGAATCTCAGCAAAGACCGCATTGCCGGTTCGACTAATGCCGTACTGTTTGCCTTGGACGCGCGGACGGGCGAGGAGCTGTGGTCGAGCGGCGACCAAATCACCTCGTGGAGTCATTGGAGCGGCCTTTCGCTCGCCAACGGCCGCGTCTTCATTCCGACGTTTGACGGAACGCTCTATTGCTTCGGCATCGGGCAGTAAGACACCGTGCCCTCCCAACGCCTCGCGCCGCTGTTGTGGTTGCTGACAGCGGCTTTATCTCCCGCGTCGCGGGCCAAATGCTGGTTGCCTTCGCGGGCGTAACTTGGTTGCCGCCGATGAGTGAGTGGATGCCTATCTCCGTCGTTGGCGTGGAATTTGCGTCACGGCGCGGGCGTCAGCTCCTCCAACTCGATACGCTGCTCGGTCCAAGCGGGGAGCGCGGAGGGATGGGTCAGCGACATCAGTTCCACTTCGACATCGCGCGCTTCCCGCGGCGCCAACGCTTCGCTAATGCGAAGATCAAATCCCGCAACGGCCGCGGCCGAGGGGCGGCTGTTGACCGAGCGAAGATGAACCTTGTAGTCACCCCGACGGGGGACGTCGCCATGATTGATAACGACCGCCCGCACGCGAATGTTATCAACAGCCTTCCTCGGCAGCCGCCCCATGCCGATAGGCCCCATAACCCTTGCCGCGAAGTGTGCAGGAGCGCGTAGTGCGGGAAATCCGCACGCTGCGTGCGATGTGGCGGGAGCTGGAAACGGAGCTACGGAACCTGCTAAACGGGCACGCAGGGGGAAAAACCCCGGATACGGCCAGCGAGTGTCCTATTGAATCTCGCAAAATGCGGTACGGCGGGATTTCGAGGCCCTGGAGAAGCGCCGTTTCAAAGCGATCCGGTTGGTCGAAGTCAGTCCGAGACATGTCTTGGCGATCCGCACGCTGCGTGCGATGTGGCGGGAGCTGGAAACGGAGCTACGGAACCTGCTAAACGGGCACGCAGGGGGAAAAACCCCGGATACGGCCAGCGAGTGTCCTATTGAATCTCGCAAAATAAAGTGACACCTTTTTGGGGTACGTACGTCTTTGTATGTATGGGAAATACAAAAGGCGTACGGCGGGATTTCGAGGCCCTGGAGAAGCGCCGTTTCAAAGCGATCCGGTTGGTCGAGCAAGGCTGTAGTCAGCGAGGCGATTGAAGGTCGCGCGGCAAAGCGTCAGCGAGTGGCTGCGACGATACCGGCGTGACGGCGAAGCCGGGTTGCTGTGCCTACCGAATATTTCGTCCGTGTTGAAAACATGGAACCTATGGATCTGAACTGATAGCCTCGAAGGTCCATGCGTAGCGTAGTGATTCCCTTGCTAATCGGACTGTCGGCGAGCTTGCGGAGCCGCGTCGAACTGCAGACCGAGATCGCCGCTCTGCATCAGCAGTTGCGGATACTGCAACGGCGCTCCGGATCACGGCCCCGACTTCGCCCGAGCGATCGAATCTTCTGGACGTGGCTGTCGCGGCTGTGGCCGGACTGGCGGCGCGCCCTCGTCATCGTCAAACCCGAGACTGTTTTGGCCTGGCATCGGCGCGGCTTTCAGCTCTACTGGCGATGGAAAAGCCGAGAGCGCGGACCGGGCAGGCCAAAGGTCTCGCGTGACGTGAGGGCGCTGATCCGCAATATGAACCTCTCGAATCCAGGCTGGGGCGCTCCGCGCATCCATGGGGAATTGCTGAAGTTGGGCCTCGACATCGGCGAAACGTCCGTGGCGCAGTACATGGTCCGACGCAGGAAGCCACCGTCGCAGACTTGGAGCACATTCCTCAGTAATCATCTTCGGCAACTCGTTGCCGTGGACTTCTTTGTCGTGCCCACGCTGACATTTCGGGTGCTGTTCGTCTTCGTCGTGCTGGCCCACGACCGTCGCCGTATACTGCACGTCAACGTTACGGCTCATCCCACCGCGAAATGGACGGCGCAACAGATTCGCGAGGCGTTTCCGTGGGAGACAGCTCCTCCGTTCCTGCTGCGCGATCGGGATGGAATCTATGGAAAGGCCTTCCGGGAATGCGTAAAAGCAATGGGCATCGAAGAGGTTAAGACCGCTCCGCGGAGCCCCTGGCAGAATCCTTTCGCGGAGCGCCTGATTGGTTCCATCCGCCGAGAGTGCTTGAACCATGTGATCGTCCTCAACGAACAATCGCTCAAACGTATCCTGCGATCGTACGTTGATTACTATCACAATTCCCGAACGCATCTCTCGCTCGGCAAGGATGCGCCAATCACGAGAAAAGTTCAACCGCCAAACTTGGGACCTGTGATCGAAGTACCGGAAGTTGGCGGGCTGCATCATCGCTACCTGCGAAAAGCGGCCTAATAGACGGCGACTCTCCGTCATCTGGAAGTCCGTTGCGGCTGAAAAAGAAACCTCGCCCAACGCACGGCTACACACCAAAATTCAACGTGTTGGATTCGTAGCCATACCTCGCACCTGACGACCACGCACCTCACGCGCAATCCGACCTCGCTCAATCAGGCTCATCGCCTTTGCGAATTTGGCCTATTTTCGTCCCGATGAAATAAACGGTACGCACACCGGAAAGGAACGCCACCGCTAAGGCAGGTGCGTGACATGAATCCGGAGAGTGGGCACGGTTCGCCGGGCTTGGGTCGGAATACGCCGCTCGCTTCGGGCCGATATGGACTTCTCCCTCCCGGCTTCAGCCGGCCGAACAACGCGCCCGAACCTGATTCGCAAACCAAGTCGTGGCTGTGAGCGGCAAGACAGTGATCGCAGCTCGGTTGAAAGTGCTGGGCATGTTTCGGACCTTGCCCGACGCCAACGCCTCCATCCCGGCGCGCCTTACAGCCGGGCGGCGGACAATTGGAAGGCTCGCTCCCACGCCGCATGATCTCCGATATTCATGTCGCCCACCCCTGCTGGGGCCGAGCGTCGATCCAGTGAGCACTTCGCGGTCCGCATGTCTGATTCGCCGGTCCCGGAAGCTGGTAATAACTACCCGGTTGGGCCCGTTGTGGTCTTCTCGGTGGGTAAACTTTACACACCTTAGATGGAACTTTTAGGCCCAAGACAGCGAATTTACCATGTAGAGCGGTTTGGCCAAGTGATTGCTTCCCGAGCGGCAGAGACAGCAATGAGAACGATCGGCATCAGCAACCAAGGGCTAACCGTGATCGCGTTGCTCGTCTTCGTGCTTTGGGGCATGATCTTCGCGGAGCGAGCCCTGGTGTCGAAGGCGCGTCGCGATTACCAACACTATCGCCGGACCCAACCTCTTCAGGCCCCGGTTCTTGAACAATCTACTCCGGCCGGAATCACCGAAACCCTGCAACAGCCCTCTGCCGGCTTCACTTTAACCTGAGATCCGTTCCACGTCCGCGGAGATAGTGGGCACCCGCGAACCGGGTCACATTCGCAGTAGCTACGATCCTTATTCGATGCGATGAGATCCTGCAAATCACTGCTATAGAATAACTTAATGGTTTGTGGCACCGCGTGCCGGGCCTTTGGAGTACCCAACGCCCGGATAGATCTACGTAAGTTCATACGCCACGGAATAGTACGGAAGTTTTCTTCTAACAACCCGAAAGGGCTTGGCACCGGCCATGAAGTACCAGTACTATATTGTTGACCCGGGGTCCAGGGAATCCGTCTCTGGTACAAAACAATGAGCCTTCAAGCAAAACTCTCGACTTCGACCCGAGGGCCGCAAGCACTCGACGGCCTTGTGACCGTAACAGCGGGCAAGGCCGGCTTTCTCCCCGATGGTTCGTACGTGACGACGCGGTGGTTTTCGATCATGATGGTGCCGCTGCTTCCGATCCGCAGCTACCGAGTTCTCGAAGGGCGCAATCTGCCAAACGGGAGTTTCAGAGCCTGCCTTGATGTCGGACTTCAGATCCGACAGATTCTCAACGTCTACTTGTTCATGGCGTTTACCGTAGGGTGGTTGGCGTTGGCGCCACTCACGCTCGGCGAGTATTTTCTGGACAAACCGATTTGGTTGTTTCTAGGGGCTTTGGCGCTATCGCTTTGGATGCCTGCAGTGCTGTTGCGTACGGTCCGGCGGCGGGCCCGACGGCGGAGTAAGCTCCAGGAGATCCACGAACCACAAGCCTATCGGGCGCGCGCGTGACATTCAGCACTAGGGTGGCGATAAGCTGTTTCGGCCGACGCAAAGGCTGCGATCGTTCAGGCCTCGAAAGGGCCGCGAAGAAACCTCCCCCTGATCTCCTTCACTGCCTCGATCCCGGCACAGCGGCTTCGATCCGCTGCGTCGCTCGTCACGCGGCGTAGCTAAACATGTCTCGGAGATGGTGCACTTGGGCGGCGGGCTGGTCCAGTTCCGCGTAGACGTTCTCGAGAGTACCCAAATCCAGGGACGTTAACCTGAGTGCCTCGTTATCGATGCGCTCTACAATCTGTTCGAACCCTCGACGGCGGCGCCAGCCGAGTCCCATCACGACTCCGACGTGCACCATCGCCAGGAACTCTCGCCCGGGAACGTCGACATCGGCGTCAAAAGGTCTTTCCCAATGCTCGGCGGCCTGCCCCAACATTGCAGGCAACCGCCATGCTTCCAGCAGCCACCGCCCGACGCGCCGCGCGTCCACGCCGAAGACCTGAGCCTGGACAGCATAGCGGTCTTTGCCGGCGGTGTTGCGGACGGCCCATGCATACTGCTCTCGGAACTGGGATAGAAGGACAAAGTCTCCGATGTTGTGCAGCAGGCCCCCGACGAGAACCTCATCCGACTCGACAAAGGGAAGGAACTCACCGACGGATTTGCAAGCCGCGGCGGCCGCGATCGAGTCCTCCCAGATTTCATCCGCTAGAGGATCCTTACCGGCTAGGTGATGGAACAAACCGGCCACGAACATCTGGAACAACAGCATCCGCAGCTTGACCTGACCGACCACGGTGACCGCACGAGAGATCGTCGTCACTTCCGACCGAACCGCGTAGAAGGCGGAGTTGGCGAGCCGGAGCAATTGTGCGCAAAGTGACGGCTCGACCGACAGCACGCGATCCAGCTCCTGAAAAGAGCACAGTGGGGCTTCGGTCATCCTCAAGGCTTCCTGGAGGATCGGATATGATGCCGGAAGCCCCTGGAGTTTCCGCACAGCCTCCCGGACGCGCCGCGGATCGACTGAAACGTCCCGCTCGACTACCGACGCAGCCGTGGCTGGAAATGACGTGTGAGGACTCACTCGAAGTCCTCATCGGCACGATGGTTGGAAACTATAGCGAGAACGTCTTGGAAATCAGTTCTCGGATCGAAATGCGAGAAACAGGGGAGGGGTGATCGAGCGCCTTGGGACGTCTACCGGGGAAGCCGAGGGAATCGCAGTTGTCCACTTGATCAACGTGACGCCTCGGAGACGGTTTCTGCGCAATTCACCGCGACTCGAATGAACCGCTCCACCCCGGGAGGCGCGGGTCGGCGGCTTTGCAATCGAATTCAGACAGGCGCCGCAGGGGCGAATGGTTCCGGCCCGACGGATCGCTTGTCCAGGTGTTCCCTTCGAGAATCGCAACGCGCTCCATGGCGGGCGGCGGGGAGCTCGGAAATGAGATTCAGTGACCGGAAGCCCCGCGTCTTCGCATTCCATCACCCCCCAAGACGCGTGATAGTAGCGTCCCTCCGTATCAAAGTCGCCAAATGGGAAATAGATCGTGCCCGGGTCATCGATTGCTCGCTCATATGCCGTCGCGGATGGAGGCGGCCATTGAGCGGCGACTCCGAACAAACGACCGGAAAGGTCGATCCGGCCCTTGCTCCAACGCGGATCAACATGATGGCCACGACGTTACCCAAGACACGCCGCGGCTGTTTCGCGTTTAGCGTCGGTTCGTTGGAGAGGGCACGAAAGAGCGCCACCAATCCCAACGAAAAGGAAGCAGTCGAACAACCCATAGTTAGGCAGTACCGTTGGCAGCATCAACAAACCGGTTCCCACAAACAAAGGCCGGCCGCCGGCGCGGACATTGTGCTGGGAAGGATCGGCTAAGGCCCCAATTGCGGGCGCGGCGAAAGACAATTACTCCGGCAGCTTCAGTCGGAAATTGTAGATCAGCTCCGGACGGTCGTCAAATGTGCTGACGGTGCGGGTCCGGCTGGTAGCGTCGTTGTATTTCGCTTTGATCTCGTAATCAACATTCGGGTCGAGATTGTGGAAATAGTAGCTGCCGTCGGGCGTTGAGAAGAAGGATTTGACCACCAGCGTGCGTGTATTCTTGATCTGCACGACTGCCCCGCGAATCGGGTTCTCCCGTATGTCGGTCACCAAGCCCTTGACGGTACGGGTCTTCTCCTTTTTCTTTTTCTTGTTCCCAAACAGCTGCGCCGCCGTCGGATCGGCCGAAATCATCAAGAACGCCGCCAAAGGCAACAAAGCAAGCCATCCCCTCCGATTCATAGCATTTTCCCTCTGGGCTCTTTTCCTCGGGTTACAATAGCGCTGATCATTCGAGATATTGCCGCGGGACCGCGCAGCAGTGCGTGTAACCCCAACGTCGCTTCGACGCGCGACCGCTTGTCCCCGTTACTTCTTCCGCCCTTTTTCCGGAACCAACCTGAAGTTCACGGTCACGCGCTCCAAACCGTAAATCTCGACCTCTTTTTCGAGTGTCACGAACCCCTTCGCTTTCGCGGTGGCGAGATAGACCGCCTCTCCGGACGGGACGTGCACGGCGAACTCGCCGCGGCTGTCGGTTGTCCCGCGCCGCTTTTTCTTCGGCGAGGCCTTATCCACGACCGTGATCTCCACACCGGGAAAAGAGAACCCGACGCCTCGGAAAACGGTTCCCGCGATAATCGCCGTCTGCTCCGTTTTGCGTTTCTTCTTGCGGGCTGATACCGTTCCGCAAAGCGGCACGAAAATGGCGACGGCGCCCAGCACGCTGCGTCTCGTGACCCGGTCGACCCTCCTCATTTACCGGCCCGAAGCCTGCCTGCCCGGCCCGGCCGGACGGCGGCAGTTCTTTACAGTAGCACTTGGTGTCCGCCGCGGCCGGATGTCTGCATGGGCATGGGCATGGGCATGGCGGGGTTGCCTCAGCGTGCTTCTCGGGCACGTTTGGTATGATCAACTCGGTCGTCCCTTGTCCCACGCTGTCGGCCTCTCGGGCGCCGATCGGCGCCCTCTCATGTCATGCGAAAGGTCCGCTTCCTTCTGCTGTTGACCGTCGGTTTGGTTGTCGCGGTCGTGGTGCGTGATTTTCTCGATTCCCGCCGGGCGGCCGTGGCAGAGAGCCCCGCGGAGCTCCAGACGATCCCTTCCGAGTTGGCATCTCGGGCCGGCCGCTGGCACTGGTCGCAATCCTCGGCTGAGCGCAGGAAGGTCGAGATTTTCGCGGATTCGTTCCGTCAATCGACCGAAACCCATCTGTTCGATCTTGAGGGAGTCGATTTGCGTATCTTCCACGCGAACGGGAAGAGCTACGACCAGGTAATCAGCGGGGCGGCGCGATTTGACAGCCACACCGAGAAGCTCTACAGCGAAGGCGAGGTCACGCTGATTTTGGGCCGCGATCTCGAATCGCTGGCCGACACTCTCGAACCCACGACCAAGATCCACAGCTCCGGTGTGACTTTTGAGGCCAAGACGGGTGTTTGCATCACCGATCAGCCCACCGTCTACGAGTTCCATGGAGGCTCGGGCCGCTCAGTTGGCGCCTTCTACGACTCGATCCATCGCTACTTCCGCATGGATAGGGACGTTTATGTGCGCCGAGACCCGCCTCGGCCCGGGCGTCCGCCGCTTGAGATTCGCTCGCGGGAGCTGCATTATCACGAGGTCGCTCAGCGCGTCGACCTGCTGGGCAACGTGATTATCGAGGAAGGTCCGCGCGAAGCGCGCGCTGAGGAGGCCAACGTCTATCTGGACCGTGGCGAGGTGCGGCGGATCGAAATGACGGCGTCGTGGGGCCAAGAGCGGCGAGCCGGGCGTACGATTGGATTCGAGGCGGGCCGGGCCACGCTGTGGTACGGACCACGCCAGTTGCTGGAGAAGGTTGTCGGCGAGACGGCGGCTCGGCTGCGCTCGGTGAGCGAGAGATCTGCGTTGACGGCGTGGGGCGAGCGGTTGGAACTCGTCTACGATCTCGCCTCGGGAGACGACGAGAGTGTGCTGCAGGAAGTAGACGTCCGTGATCGCGCCGGCATCGAGACGACCCCTATCGCGGGCGATGCGGAGCCCGATGCGGCCGGCCCAATGCGACGCGTGCGGTCGGAGTGGATTCATCTCACCATGCGGTCGGGCGGACGGGAAGTCGACCGCGTGGAGACGCTCGCCCCGGGAACGATCGAGTTGATCCCGAGCTCGGCCGATCAGTGGCGCCGAGAAATGACCGCGCGACGTATCCGGATGAATTACGGTGCTTCGAACCGCATGAAGAACCTCCTAGCTCATGGCGATGTAGAGGTGGTCAGCACGCCGCCGGCCGCGGCTGAGACGGAAGCCGAACAGGTGCCGCTGTTGAGCTGGAGCGGAAATCTCGAAGCGCAGTTCGATGACTCGGGCGCTGCCGTCGGGATCAAGCAGTGGGGGGACTTTCGCTTTCGTCAGGGAACGCGTGAAGGTCGTGCCGAGCAAGCGGATCTCGATCTAAGGGCCGGCCGAACGCGTTTGTCGAGCCAGGCGCGAATATGGGATGAATCCGGCTCAGTGACAGCGGATACGATCTTGCTCGAGGACAACATCGGGCGAATGGAAGCCCACGGCAACGTTTCCTCAATTCACCGGGAGGGCGCCACCGAGGCCGCAGGCACGTCCAAGAGCTTATTTTCCTCGAACGAACCCGTCCTTGCAACGGCCGAGAACCTGATTTCCGAGCAAGAAGAGGGTCTGTTGCACTATCAGGGTCGGGCACGGCTTTGGCAGGGGAAGAATCGCATCGAGGCGCGGGACATTACGATAAACCGGCCCGAGAAGAGCTTGGCTGCTCGCGGGAGTGTGCGCAGCGTCATGAGAGCGGTGGGCGGTGAACGAAGCGGGGAGACCGTTGCGAACGCTTCCGAAACGCCTGTACGTGTGAGCGCTGATTCGTTGGACTACAACGAGCGGACCGGCAGGGCGCTTTATCGAAAACGGGCGAAGTTGATCCGCGAGGACCTGACGGTCTTTTCGGAAGAAATCGAGGGTTTCCTGACCGACAACAAAGAGGCAGGCGGAGGGGCGGAACTAGAAGTCGCCTTCGCGCGCGGCTCCGTAAAGATCTTCAAGAATGCCGCGGCGGGGCCCAGCGCCGAACGACAGGGGTTCGGCGAGGAGGCCGAGTACCGCCCCGGCGAGGACCGGGTCGAATTGACCGGATCGCCCGCGCGGCTCCGCAGCGCCGACGGCCGGGAAACTCGGGGCGCGCGGCTTACGTATCATCTCAACGAGGACAGGGTATTGGTTCACGGGGACGAGCAGCAGCGCGTCTACAGCTATCGTCCCGATAGTCCGCGGACCCGCTGAACGAACTTCAATGGGCGCCCTTCGCACCGAAGGTCTTTGCAAGAGCTACCGCGGCCGCAAGGTCGTTGACGACGTTTCGGTTTCTCTCGAGCTCGGTGAAGTTGTCGGTTTGTTGGGGCCGAACGGGGCCGGCAAGACGACATCGTTTCGCATGATCGTGGGTTTGATCAGCCCCGATTCGGGCCGCGTTTTCTTCAATAATCAGGACATCACCGTCGTGCCGATGTACCAGCGAGCGCGCTTGGGCATCAGCTATCTGCCGCAAGAAGCCTCGGTTTTTCGCAAACTGACGGTCGACGACAATCTGCTGGCCATCTTGCAGACCCTGAAGATGTCCAAGCGTGAACGTCTCGAAAAACTCGATGATCTGATAGACAAGATGGGGCTCGAGAAGGTGCGTCGCAGTAAAGGTTATCAGCTTTCCGGCGGTGAGCGGCGACGGGTGGAGATCGCGCGAGCGCTGGTGATTTCGCCCTCCTTCCTATTGCTCGACGAACCGTTTTCCGGCATCGACCCGAAACAGGTTCTCGAATTGCAACGGATCATTTCGGAACTCAAACAGGCCGGGATCGGCATTCTCGTCACCGACCACAATGTTCGCGAAACGCTGACCGTCACCGACCGGGCCTATATCCTCCACAACGGCGAGGTTTTCCGGGCCGGGCGGCCGGCGGAGTTGGAGTCGGACCCGGAGGTTCGGCGCGTGTACTTGGGCGAGTCATTTCGTTTCGACGGAGCCGGGTGAGCTTACTGGCAGCCCCCAAAAACACGTGTGACGTTCAGGACGGCTCACGAAAATTCCGTCTTTCCGGCGCCGACGAAAACTCATATCATTCGGAGATACCTCCTACCGGGTGCCCACCTCCCTGCCGCCGAGAGAGGAACGATTCAATGCTTTTGATTCACACACTCTTTCTGTGTCTAATTGCCTTGTTGATGGGCGCGGACGCTGCGAGGGCCGGCGGGCACGTTTTTCTGTTTTCCACGCAATCCGATGTGATTACTGTCCTAGACAGCGACGATCTTAGTCCTGTTACGACGCTGGCGGGTACGCCCGCCGCGGATGACGTGGTTGCCTCTCCGGACGGCAAAAAATACTACATCATTAGCGCCCGGTCGACGGACACCATCCTCGTCGTGGATGTCGAAACGCTGACGATCACGAAGAGGATCAGCTTGGGGGCGAAGCCGCGTGTCGTCGAGATGACGCCCGACGGTAGGTACCTGCTTATCGCGGCCGGCTCGTTGCGGGTAATCGATGTCGAAACGGATCAGGAGATCGGATCGGGGATAGCGGTGGGACAAGGCCCTACCGCTATCGCGATCGACAGCCCCTCAGCGAAAGCATATGTGCTGGCCGATGGGGGAGACGTGATTAGTGTCATCGACCTCAGCACGCTGACGGTCGAACAGGCTCTCGACGTCTCGAATGTGTGGTCGATCGCCCTAACACCGGATGACTTCCGGCTCTTGGCGCTGTCGCAGAACGGGCTTCGCAACTTCCGGACCGCGGACTTGGAAGAAATCAGTTCGGTGGATGCGCGCGCGGATATTATCGGCGGCGAGGTCTTGCCTTTCCCCAACAGTACGCAGGCCTTCGCCCGCAACTCTTCGGGACGGTCGCCGAACACCTCCGAGATCTTTGATCTGGATCTACGTACCGCGACAATCGTGGGAGACGTGGGGGCCGAGCGGTTCGTGGAAGTCATGATCCTGAACAATGAGCGGGCGATCGGCCTGTTTAACCGTACGGGTGAACTGGCCGACATCGACCTCACGACTTCGCCTGCGTTGGTAGAAATATTCCCTTTCGCTGCAAACAGTCGGAACATCTCGCTGTCGCCGAACAAGCGGTTTCTTTACACAGTTTCCCTTGACGACGCAAGCGTCACGAAGATCGACCTCGAGACCGACACCGTCGTCGCCTCGGTGAACGTTCCGATCGCTCCGGCTCGCCATGCGACGGTCTTCGGACCTTCTCAGTTACCGCCGGCGCAGATTACAGTGAACGGGGGCGACAACCAATTTATTCCGCCCGACATCGTGGTGCCGGTACCCGTTTCGGTCAAGGTAACGGACCAGGAGGGTAGTCCGATTGCCGGTGTCCCGGTCCTGTTCGCGGCGGAAAGCTCCCCAGTGGAAGTGTTGATCGAGCCGGCCGGTTCCGGAATTACCAATATCCTGGGCGTCGCGTCCGCCGTCGTGACGATTCCACCAATACCCCCACCGATGGAAGAGGAGGAGGGGGCCGAAAGCGCGTCTCATCCCGACGCGGAGCTGCCGGACTTGGCGCCGTCCGAGGGCGGCCCGGTCGAGGAAGCGACCTTGGCGGCGCTGGGTACGCAAGCGGAGCCGGTCCAGCAGGAAGTCGACGTTGTTGATCCGATTATCCTGACCGCGCGGACCGTAGGCCTGGACCCTGCCTTGATTCAGCTGAACTTGATACGGGCAACGGGGATTATCAAAATCAGCGGTGACCGGCAGGTCGGCGCGCCGTTGGAAATCTTCCCGGAGCCCTTTACGGTCCTGGTAACGGATGAAACCGGTTTGCCGTTGCCCCCGGGAACAGCCGTCAACTTTTCCGCGTTTCAGGCCCGCTGCCAAGCCAGCGAGGTGCCGACCGACGCCAACGGTTTTGCAACGGTGATTTGCCGAGCGAAGGAGATTTCCTCCGGGACGATGCAGACGGGTTTTTTGATTGCCCAGGTGCCCGATTTCCTCGAACTCGGGTTTGCTCGCTTCACCTTCAGCGTGGCGTTGGGCGCAAACCTGATCGAGATGGTGAAAGTCTCCGGCGACGGACAGGCGGCGCCTGCCGGCGAGATGTTGCCGGACCCTCTTATCTTCCGTATGGAGTCGGGCTTCCAGGCAACCGGCGAGGTCGGAATCCGCATCCGACAGTTGTCCGGCCCGCCGGTCAACTTGAGCCCTACGTTCTTGGCGACTCACCCCTCTTTCAGCCGATCGATTCAAGTTACGCTCGGCCCAAACGCGGGGAACGTTGCGATCCAGGCGGAAGCGCTCGCACCCAAATTCCCTTCCGTAACATTCAACATCACCGCGACCGGCGGTCTGCCGGAAAGTTTTCAGATCGAGGGAAATGGGCAGAGTGGTCGCGTCGGTAAGGAACTACCCCTGCCTCTTCGGATGCGGGTGATCAATGAGTCGGGCGGCGTCGTGTTGTTCCCCGAGGTTACATGGTTGGTTACGGAGGGCGGCGCAATACTGATCACGGCGACGGATCCCGACGGCGCTACAGCGCGCGTCGTCATGGGAGACGAGCCCGGCGCGGTCAAAGTCAGCGCATCGATAGCGGGGTTGACTGCGGTCTTCGAGTTGACGGCGACCCCACCGGAGCCGATCTCGATCTCTACGGTTTCGGGTCAAAACCAGATTTTGGCAGCCGGGGATATTTCCGAGCCGTTGATCGCTCAGGTCGCCGAAATCGACAACGTGGAAGCGTCGAACGTGCCCGTCGAATTCTCGGGTCCCAGCTTCGTTCGCTTGCATCCCTTGGACGGAAGCCCGCCCGGAAATCCCGTCACTCAAGTCACCGGGGCCGATGGCAGGGCGGCAGTGCGTGTCGAGCTTCCGATCGTGGCGGGGCTCGGCCTCGGACCCGGTTCGGCGGACCAGTTCAGCCGGACGATCTCCATTGTCGCCACGGTCGACAACACCTTGTCGACGACGTTCGTATTGGGCTCGATCGGCCGAACTCCCGCGTTTGTTTCCGAGGGCATTGTCAATGCCGCTACCTTCCAGGCCGGCATCGTGCCGGGCAGCTTGGCCTCCCTCTTCGGCGAGGGCCTTTCAGAGGGCATCTCCGAAACGGTTCTGGCGGGTGGTGCGACTTCGTTCCAAGGAACGACAGTGTTGATCGGAGGTATCCCCTCGCCACTTATCACGATCACCGGCTCACCGGTCGAGCAAATCAACCTACAGGTCCCCTTTGAACTCTTTACCGGAACCACGACGACCATCGAGGTGGAAAACAACGGGACGCGGACCACCGTGGCCGGGGTGCCCGTCTTTTCGACGCAGCCGGGTATTTTTGAGATCCCGGATCCCGCCGGCGGTACCGTGGGCGCCGTCCTCGATGCCCTCACCTTCGTGCCGATCACCTCAGCAAACCCGGCTGCGAGAGACCAGCCTTTGTCGGTGTTCTTCACGGGGGGCGGGGCGCTGCAGCCTACCGTTTTGACCGGAGTTCTCGGTCTGGTTCCGCCGGCGGTGATGACGGGAACCGTTGTTGTCGGCGTGGATGACAAGGGCGCGGAAGTTCTGTTCAAGGAAGGGTTCTACGCCCCGGGATTCTTGGGGCTGTACCAAATCAACTTCAACCTTCCCGAAGACGCCGAGTGCGGGGTCCGTAACCTGGTCATTCGGGTGGGCAGTGCTTTCAGCTTGGACAGCAAGACCGTGATCCAGTGTCCGTAGGGGCCGGCGAGCAGTACAACAGGTGGTTCAGCGGCGTTCACGGACGAATACGTCGTCCCAATAGAGCGCACCGGATCCCCCGGCACGCTCCAACGCGAGTTCCACGCTGCCGTCGGCTTCGGGCTCGAAGTCAACGGCGAACGGTTCGAAACGTTCAGTGGATACCGTTCGCGGCCCGTCCTGCTTGCGGCCGTCCCCAAGCTTCAGGGCGGCCTGAGCATCGCCTTCGGGAGCGGCCCGGACCCAAGCAATCACCTGGTAACGCTTCCCGGGGTCGAGGTCTGTAATTGTTTGGGAGACGCCTCCGATCGCGCCGCTCTGGGCCAGGCTTTGGACACCACTAAAGACAACCTCCTTCTCAACGGCCGCCTCCGCGCCCCCATAGGAAGTCCAGGGTTCCAGCGAAAAGTTTTCGAAACCGCCGTTCGGCGTCCCCGCTTCGCGCACCGCTACGTCATCAAAATAGACCGGGCCCTCTCCCCCATGATAGGTAAGGTGAATGCGGACAACGCCTGTCTCCGACGCTGTAAACGGCACAGTGAGAAGCTCGTAGTCGGAAACGGACACCCCGCGCATGCCCGATGACTGCTCGTGCCGGTTTCGCTTGTCGTGAACGCCAAGGGCGGCGACAGCGGGCCGACCATCCGCGGCCCGAGCCCAAGCTCTAACCTCGTACCGACGACCCGGGCTCAGCCCCGTGACATCCTGGAAGACGTACCCGGGCTCGCCGCTGAGTTCAATGCTGCCGTTTCCTGTGTGCACCGATGACTTTTCGACCTTGGCCCGGACTTTCGCGGAACGCTTCCACGGATGAAGGAACGGGCTCTCGAAATCCGCGTTGGCCACCGGGGGATTCACCCGCAGCAACGGCGTTACCGAGACCTTACTCCAGCCCACGCGGCCCGTCGTGCCCGTGTAGCCCAGGTCGATACGCATCATGGCCGCCCCCCGCGCGCGAAAGTCGATCGCCAGCGTTCGCTCCTCGCCCGCGGAAAGTTGGAAGGGGCCGTCTGTTACGGCGTCACGGCGGTTTCCTTCGTGCCCTGACAAAAAGACTCCGCCTTCATCGCCTTCGAGCATCTTGGCACGCGTGGAAACTCGGTAGGTCTGGCCCGGCGTCAAGTCGGTAATGGTCAGCGACTGCCGACCCAGCCCGGTTACCGTCACGGATTCACCGTACGTCATGCCGGCTTGATCTTGGTACTCTAACTCTCGGTCGCGGAAGTTGAGCTTGACTGTGAAACGCCGGGCGATAGGTTCGATGACGAACCGCATGCGGAATTTCCGCCGCAATTCTCGGACGGCGGGGCGGTACGTGAACGTCAAATCGCCCGTCTCCCCGGGAGCAATCGATGCCGGCTTCAGTTCAGTTTCCACGCCTTTGATGCCCTTGGACAAGTTGCGAATTGTCAACTCGCCCCGCGAGCGGTTCTCTAGGGAGATCGTCTCGGTGACGGGCCCGGGAGCGCTGGTCGGGAACTCCAAGGTGTTGCGATCGAGGCGGAACATCCTTCCCACGGATTTCAGGTCCGGCCGGGGTTCTGTCTCGATCGGGGTGCGTGGGACATATTCGCGTTCCACTACGGTCTTGAGTCCGAAAGGAGTCTTGACGACATCCCCGGGCTTGAATTGTGGAATGTGCGCGTACCATTCGCCGTCGACTAGCCGCCACTGCGTGGAAACAGGGAAGGGTAACGGCTTGCTTCCCATCATCGGTATGATCATCATCAGGGTGACTAAGACCCTTGCACCCTTGACGTCGTCGGTGAAAGTGACACCTTTGATCGCAAAACCCATGTGACGCGACTTGTTCATCGTGTAGAAGGTGTCTTTGGACTCTTCGGTAACCAACGCTTCCGCTTGGCGGAATTTGCTTTGACCGAACAGGGTGTAGTACTCGGAGACGCGTGCACGCAGCGCCTCTTCAACGCCGGGCGGCGCCTTTGGAAAGGGCTTCTGCGACCACGCCGCGGGAAGCAGAACAAACACCACTAAGCCGAAGAAGATGATGCGCGTTTTCATAGTGAAACTCAGCCGGAGACAACCAAATTATACCAATCCGGTTTTGCCGTTCCACCCGCCGAGCGGCGCAAGAACGCACTCTGTCCGGGCGGTCGAACGCAGTTTTCAGGCGGGCTTGCGAACATCGCGGTGCACCACCTTGGCTCGACAGTCGGCGGCGGCCAAATTCCGGGCGATGGCATCGGCAATGAATACGGAACGATGGCGCCCTCCCGTGCAGCCGAAGCTGATCGTGAGATAGCTCTTCCCCTCTTTGCCGTAATGCGGCATGAGGTAGACGAGCAATTCCGAAATGCGACCGACGAACTCTCCGGTCTGGGGAAACGAGCGAATGTACCGGGCGACTCGCTGGTGCTTCCCCGTGAGGCCTTTGCACCCCGGCACGTAGTTGGGATTCGGGAGAAAGCGAACATCGAAGACCAAGTCGCTGTCGCTCGGCACGCCGTGCTTAAACCCGAAGCTCTGCACGGTAACCAGAAGCTCCGGCTGGGGGGTCGAGCCGCTAAAGCGGGAAATGATTAGACGCCGCAGGTCGTGAACGGTTAGTCCCGAAGTATCGATGGTCAGGTCCGCGAGCTTCTCGATTGGCGCCAGGACCTTTCTCTCGGCTTGCAGATTTTCGGCGACGTTGTCGGCGGTTCCAAGTGGATGAGGGCGACGTGTCTCGCTGAAGCGCCGCTGCAAGACTTCGTCGTCACTTTCGAGGTACACGAGCAGAACCCGCATCTCGCGGCGCAAGTCCCGAAACATCTTCGGAAACCGCCGCAGCGCCTTGCCCTCCCGAATATCCACGACTAAAGCCGCTCGCGAGATTTCCTGGGACTGGCGGCAGAGCTGCGCGAAGGTCGGAATCAAATCGATCGGGAGGTTGTCGACGGCGTAGTAGCCGTTGTCCTCGAGGATCTTCAGGACCGAGGCCTTGCCCGAGCCGCTGAGCCCAGTCAAAATCACGAGATCCGGAGTTGTGCCCGCCGCGGCGGACGCATCGCGACTTGGATTCGCCTTTGACCTTTTCGTCGTTTTCTTCGGCACGGTCCGGCTTATCCAGACACGGTATGCGGTCTGCTAGGCCCCGACATCCACCAGTTCCAGGCGGCCGTCGCGCCGACGGAACAGCACCTGCAAACGGCCGCTCTCGGCGTCGCGGAACGTCACCTGATCGCAATCGCGCTCTTCAATCCGCATCTCAGCCTCTTCGAGAGTCAAGGGTTTGGGGGCTACGTCGTTGCTCCGGACGACAGGGCGGGGAGTGGCTGCGTCATTGGCCGGCACGGCGGCGATAGGCTCGCCGGCGGGCGCGGTCGCCCTGCGATTGCGGTCCGAACGGCGAACATCGATCAGCTTATGCTTGTTCTTCACCGCTTGCTTTTCGAGCTTGTCCACGGCGCCGAGGACCGCCGCCAGCGGTTCGGGGTGTGAAGCGGTCACGACCAGCGTATGGTGCAAGGCTTGGAGGGTGACCTCCGCCTCGCATAGATGACGTTGCCGCGACAAAAACACGCGCGCTTCCAAGTCTCGGTTCGGATTGAGGATCTTGTGGATCTTCTCGAACTTGCGTTGAACCTTCCGCTTTTGCTGTTCGGAGATGTCGGTGTTTCTAGAAGTGTAGTTAACCTGCATGGAGTCGTCTTCAACCCGCCTCTAGGCACGCTGGCGGCGCCTGTGCGTTGACGGAATATTCAAATCTTCACGATACTTAGCGACGGTCCGGCGCGTCACTTGGATGCCCTGATCCCGCAACATGCGACTGATGTGATCATCAGTCAACGGTGTCGCAGGATTCTCCTGGTCGATCATCTGCTTGACGCGACGTTTGAGGACCAATAACGGTATCGAATTCCCGGCGGGCCCTTGAACGGCTTCGGAAAAGAAAAACCGCAATCCATAAACGCCGTGGGGCGTGTGGGCGTATTTGTTGGCAACCGCACGGCTCACCGTAGAGGGATGCACGCCGATTTCTTCCGCGACTTCCTTGATCATCATCGGCCTAAGGTGCTCGATGCCGTTGGCGAGGAAAGCGCCCTGTCGACGCACGATGGACTCGCAAACGCTCTCAATGGTGTGTTTTCGCTGTTCGATGTTGCGGAGCAACTGGATCGCCGAGTGATAGCGGTCCTTGATGTAGTCGCGCACTTCCTTTGTCGCTTTGCCCTTTTGGAGTAAGCGGCGGTATTGACGATTCAGCCGCAGGTCGGGTAAGTCGTCATCGTTGAGCGACACTCGGAAACCGTCTTGCGTCTTGACGAAATGAACATCTGGTTCAACCGTGCGGGTCTTCGACGCCGCGTAGTGCTGACCCGGGCGGGGATCGAGCCCCCGAATCAGCTGTAGCGCGATGTCGGCGTGGCGCTGAGGTCGTCTCAGGCGGGAGGGCAGTTCGCCGGCGTGGCCGTTCTCGAATAGCTCAAGATGATGCTCGACGATCTCTCCCGCCACGCCCTCATCCGCTCCACAGGCCCGTAACTGAATCATCAGGCACTCGCCGACACCGCGCGCACCGACACCCGAGGGGTCGAATTCCTGGACTAAACGCAGTGCCTCTTCGGCCTGCTGCTCGGACGCACCCGACGTGGCGGCCACTTCTTCCAGCGGCGCGGTGAGGTACCCGTCCTCGTCGAGGTTGCCGACAATCGCCTCGACCGTATCCGACACAGTTTCATTTGCCGGACTGAGGCTAAGCTGCCACAGCAGATGGTCGGTCAATGTCGTCGGTTGGGAGAGAAACGTTTCGAATGACGGGCGGTCGATCGTTTCCATTGCGAAGGGGGTATGCACGCCCGGGTCGAGATAGTCGTTGAAGAACGCATTGAAATCGATCTCGTCGAAGGGATCGCCGGCCTCCGCGCTCGATGCTTCGGGGGAGTTTTCAGCGGCGGGCACCTCGTCCGCTGTGCCTGACTCAACAGTTTGCGCCGGTGGGCCACTGTCAGCCGGCTCAGTAGACACGTTGTCGCTCGCATTACCGGCGGCACCTTCCCAGCTCTCCTCTTCCGGTGATTCCTCGGCGTCGGTGGGCCCCTCCGGGTCAACTCCGGCTTCGAGGACCGGGTTGGACTCGAGTTCCTGGGTGATTTCCTCTTTCAGGTCGAGCTTGTTGAGCGCGAGGAGCTTAACCAGCTGCCGCAGGCTCTGGGTCAGGACAGGCTTCTGCGCAAGCTTAAGGCTCAGTCTCTGCTGCATCAACATGACGGTTGCCTGACCCCGGTCTTCTCGGGGGCCATTGTATTGACATCGGCGGAAAAAATCGCCGCCTGCACGGGTCATGTTCGGCCGACGCAACGAGGTTCCGGGGCGCTCCTGTCGACCGCGCTGAGGCCGGGCGGCCGGTGAGGGGCGACCCGAAAGTAACGTTGGGTGGACCGAAAGCTCAGTATATCAATCGGGCTGAAAATAGCCCTTCGAATTCGCGCCGACGACGTGCGTGCGGCGTCGCCGTTTGGCCTGTCCTACTTACCCTGGCCCAGCCTCCAGCCGATCTGTCGCAGCATCCCCATCAGCAGCCGCGAGTCGGCGGGAGCCAACCTCAGCCGCCCGATCCATCGACGGACCTTGAGGAGTTGTGATGGGCGGTGTCCGCGTAGGATAAAGCCGCTCTCTTCGAGGACGGGCATCAGCATCCCGAGTATCCGGTCGCGCTCGTCGGCGCTAATTGACGCCGGAGTCCGAAGACGAGGAACCGGTCGTGCCACCCGCGCGATCTCATAACAGCACAACGCCACGGCTTGCCCCAGGTTCATCGACGGGCAGTCGGCCTGGGTCGGGATGTTCAGAATCCAGTCGCAATGGCTGAGTTGTTCGTTCGACAAACCCGACTTCTCGGAACCGAACACGAGCGCGGCCGGGCGGTCCTCCAGATGCGTCCGCAAGGCGTGTCCGGCATCGGGCAGCGTCCGTTGCACTTGACGTTGGACCCGCCCTTCGACGCCTGAGGCTCCGACGATCAGCGACGCCTCGCCCAACGCTTCGGCCAAATCAGAGGTAACGCGCGCATCGCGCAGTACCTTCGTCGCGCCGACCGCCGATCGAGCTTTGCGAAAGGCCTTATCGTAGGGCTCGACCAGCCAAAGATCCGAGAACCCGAAGTTGAACATCGCCCGCGCCGCTGCCCCGATATTGAGCGAGTTGCGGGAGCGAACCAAGACGACCCTTAGATTCTGTTGCCAAGCCATGGCCGAACCAACCAAAGGATATTCAAGCAGGTTCGAACGGCAAGGTGCGCCGAACCCGGGCGAGCCGTCGGAAGGCGCTGTTAGTACGGTGGGCCGAGGCGGGTGAATTCGAAGTTTAGAGGATCGAGGCCCCGGGAGCGCAGTTGCTTGACGCAATCTTGGATGGTGTCACCGAGCGCCTCGATGCGCTGTAAAGGCAGTGTTTGCGGTGTATAAATTTCTTGCGCCATGAACTTACCGACCAGCGATTCGTGTTCATTGAGCGTCAAGCGGTCGACCGAGCGGCCGATGAATTTGTCCAAATCTAGCGTCGCCGCGGGCATAACGCCATTCCATCAAATCGCGAGCGAGGAAGCAAGCCGTCTAGGGAACACTCGAATGGGCGAATGACGACCTTCTTCTACCCGGCGGGAAGAATCTTGAGGATGTCGTTGTAAATCACGAACCCAAACAGCAGCAGAATGAACACCAAGCCCACCTGGAAGACGCGCTCCTTGATCGCGATGCTGATATCACGTCGCATCACCGATTCCAGCAAGAGCATTGTGATCATCCCGCCGTCAAGAATTGGAATCGGGAGCAAGTTGAAGATACCCAGATTCAGGCTGATCGCCGCCATCATCATTACTAGGTAGGGTATGCCCGCGCGCGCCGCCTCTCCCGAAAGGCGCGCGATGCCGATCGGGCCCTCCAGCGACTTGGGTGACATGCGCTGCTCTATCAAGCCCTTGAGAAAGCCGAAAATCAGTGTGGCGTTCTTGACGTTGTGGTCATAGGACTGTGCCATCGCGTCGACCAGCCCCAGTTGTGTCGTAATCGTCTCGTCTTCGGGAATCAGCTCAACTCCAATGCGCCAAGCGGGCTTGAGCGTTTCCGTGGAGTGGTAGACCGGCGTGACCTCTATGGCCACGACCTGCTCCCCGCGCTGCACTTCGATTTGGATGGGCTGCCCGCCGATTCGCTGGATCGAGTCGGGCACTTTGCGCCAGGAGTTGACAGGATCGCCGTTGAGGGTCAGCAGCAAATCGTCTTCTTGAATTCCCGCCTTCTCCGCCGGAAGCCCGGTGGTGGTTTCCCCAAGACGAACCCCGGTCGATTCGTTCCAGCCGGCCTGACCGAGGCCGGTCCTTTCATCGGCGTCGATGGGCACGGAAAAGTTTAGATCCTCACCGTTCCGAAGGACCGTGACTTCGACTGTCTTGTAGGGAGCCGCGATCTCGACCAGTCGCACCGACTCCCAGTCGGCGACCGCTTCGCCGTCGAGGGCCGTAATCAAGTCGCCCTCGAGAATCCCCGCCTTCTCCGCCGGCGACCCCATCGACACATAGCCGATCAGCGGCGGCTCGAGCTGCACGGCCCTCCGTTCGTAATGGACCATGAAAAGGCCGGCCAGCAGAACGAACGCCAAGATGACGTTGAACACCGGGCCCATCAGGGCGATGATGATCCGCTGCCAGCGGGGTTTGGCCATGAACTCATCCGGCTTACCGCTCGGCTCGCCCGGATTTTCGCCCGCCATCTTGACGAAACCACCCAGCGGAAATAGGCAGACCTTATAGTCCGTATCGCCACGTTTGAACCCGAACAGCCGCGGGCCGAACCCGAAGGCAAAGGCCAACACGCGTACCTTGAAATAGCGCGCCGCCCAGAAGTGCCCCAGCTCATGGATCACTACCATGACGCCGAGCACGAAGACAAAGGCTAGAATGTTTTCGATGGCTCCCATCGTTGTTTGAATTCCGTCTCAAGAGGCAAAAACGACAGGTTTTCGCTCGATGAGGTCGCGTACAACCCGCCGGGCCTGCTGGTCGATTTCAAGGACTTCAGCGGGCGAGGCCGTTCGCCTCGGCTCCACCCGCTCCAGCGTGTCTCCAACGACGCGGGGCACCTCGGGAAAGGTGATCCGGCCGTCGAGGAACGCCTCGACAGCTACCTCATCGGCTGCATTGAGCACACATCCCGCGGTGCCGCCCGCGTCGAGCGCTTCGTAGGCGAGGCCGAGCAGTGGAAACTTCTCCCTGTCGGGAGGCTCAAAGTCTAATTGTCTCACACAATCCCATCGCAGCCGGCGGTCTGTGGGCGCGACTTGCCGGCGGGGATAACTAAGCGCGTAGCGGATTGGCAGCTTCATGTCCGGCGGGGCAAGTTGCGCGATCACCGAGCCGTCTTGAAACTCGAGCAGCGCGTGGACGATCGACTGAGGGTGAACAACGACTTCGATCTGATCCGGTCGGAAATCAAACAGCCAACGCGCTTCGATGACCTCAAACCCCTTATTCATCAACGTCGCCGAGTCGATCGTGATACGCGCGCCCATCTTCCAGGTAGGGTGATCGAGGGCTCGCTCGGGCGTAACAGCGTCGAACTCGGCTTTCGGCAGCGTGCGGAAAGGTCCGCCCGAGGCTGTCAGGATCAGCCGCGAAACTTCCTTCGCCGACCCGGCTTGGAGGCACTGGTGAACGCCATTATGCTCGCTATCGACCGGCAGTATCTCGGCGCCCGATTCCCGCGCCGCCGCCATCACCAGGTCTCCGGCGGCTACCAAGACCTCTTTATTCGCCAGAGCCACGCGCTTGCCGCGTCGCACCGCCTCGAACGTCGCCTCGAGACCGGCGACGCCGACCGCTGCGGAAACGACGATATCCGGGTCCCCGGCCGCGACGGCTGCCAGGTTGCCCTCCGGCCCGTAGAGCGCTTCGGGTGCTTCGCCCTGCCAATCTTCCTGCAAGGCCAGCTTTGCCAAGTAATCGTCGCGCAAGGCTTCATCGGCGAGCGAGACCAGTCGAGGGCGGAAAGCTAAGGTCTGATCGACCAGCTTGTCGACGTTTCTTCCGGCGGCGAGGGCGACAACCTCCCATTCCCCGCCGATCTCTTGAATGACCTGCAGGGTGTTGCGCCCGACCGAACCTGTCGAGCCCAAAATGGAGATTCGCTTCATAGAGCCGGTAAGCGAGTAACTATCGTCAACGCTACCACACGCCTCCAGCGTGTTCCAGTCCGAAGGGCCTCTTGGCGCCCGCGAGACCGAGCCCTATCGAGGTTCATCGAACGGTATGCGACGAGGCCGAATCGAACCAACGGATTGATGTGCCGCGCCCGTACTCACAACGTATTTCTCGGCTGTCAGTCCTCGGGCTCAGCGACCTTACAGCGGGCACGAGAGCCTGGGTCGTCGCCTCCTGCAGGATCCGTGCGCCGACGACTGCGATTTCATCGCCGCGCTAAGATGAGCTGAAGTTCGAAGCCTGCCTTTCCTGAACCATGGCCGGAAAGAGAGCCAAACGGGCACGACGCAGCCGGGGACCAACTCCGCCGTTAAGCCCGTCCCCCGACGTTGCCCTCTTTGAGATGGAAACCGTGCCCGAGCGACCGGGTCTCGGCCTGGGAACCGTCATCGCCGGCGGCGCCGCAGTCGCGGCAGTTATCGCCGTTGGGCTCTACCTTTCCGTTGATACCGACGGTGGCGCCGGGACCAACCTGCTGCCGGGGAAAGCGCCGTCGGGCGAGACCGCCGCGATCGCCGACCCCGTGCCGGCCGACTCGCCCGATGCCGCGCGGCCCCTCGGCGAGTCGATCCGGGAATCGACGGGAGACACACAAGCGACTCGCTTCCTCGACCCGCTCGTCCCGGTCACCCCGGCGCCCCCACGGGATTCGCCAGCCCCGTCCGACCGACCCGGGTTGCCTGCCGACCTCGCCGAACGCATCCAAATCTTGCAACAGCACGTCCAACTTCGCCCCGACGACGGAGTCAACCGCGCAACGCTCGCAGCCCTGCTCGAAGCCCGAGGAGATCTCGACGACGCCGAGGAGCATTACCGCCAGGCCGTCGAAGACGCCCCGAACTACGCCCGCGCCCGGCACGACTACGGGGTTTTCCTGGGGCAAAGGCGCCGGCGCTTCGACGAAGCACGGCGTCACCTACAGACCGCCGTCGACCTCGATCCCAACTCGGCGCAGATTCGTGTCGGCCTAGGATTCATCCACGGAGAGGGCGGCGACATGACGTTGGCAATGGAACAATTCAACCACGCCCTGGAACTGGATCCCTCACATATCGAGGCTCATTTTTACCTGGCCAGCGCTCTCGATGAAGTCGGTCGCCTGGAGGAATCCGCCGAGCACTACCGCACGGTGTCGCGCCTGCAGCCCGGCTACTATGCGGCACACTACGGCCTGGGCGCCGTCTTGGCCAAGCAGAGCGATTTCGACGGCGCGCTCGAACAATTTCGGCTGACGAGGATCTCCCCCAGCGCCGAACTTCGCCGCCTCGCCGAGCAAGCGATTGGGTACCTGGAAGAAGCGAAACAAGAGATGGAAGAGCAGAGTCCCGAGACGCCCTCGGGACTTACGCCGGATCTGCCGTTCGAAGTACCCGCAACACCGCCGACTTCCGAATAGAAACGGCGGGCTGCCGACCCCTCAACCCGAGTAGAGCCCGACGCGTTCGCGCACCGTCTTCATCGTGTCCTCGGCGATCGGAGCGACTCGCTCGGCCCCTCGACGCAGGATGTCGCGAATCACGGCGCGGTCGGCGGTCAATTCCCGAAACTTCTCTTGGATTGGCTCTAGCTTTTCAACCACCGCATCGGTTACCGCTTTCTTGAGCGCACCGTATTGCGAGCCGCTGAATTTCTCCCGCGTTTCATCGTTGTCGGCCCCGCTGCAAGCCTGGTAAATCGTGATCAAGTTGGCAACGCCCTCGCCCAGATCATCGAAGTCGACCGCGGGTTTTGTGTCCGTGACGGCGCGGCCTATGAGCTTCTTGATGCGGGATGTGGGGTCTAAGAGGCCAATCGAATGATTCGACCCCGGCGCGGACTTGCTCATTTTTTGGGTCGGATCATCAAGCCCCATGATGCGCGCACCGACCGCCGGCAACTCCGTCTTCGGCACAACGAAGGTTTCCCCGTACTGCGAGTTGAAACGCGCGGCAATGTCACGGGTCAATTCGAGATGCTGAGCCTGATCCTCGCCGACGGGAACGACACCGGCTTGATAGAGCAAAATGTCGGCCGCCATCAGCGCTGGGTAGACGAACAACCCGGTACCGACAGACTCCTGCTGTTCGGACTTGGCTTTGAACTGCACCATCCGGCTGAGCCACCCCATCGGCGTCACACAGGTGAAGACCCAAGCCAGCTCGACATGTGCCGGGACCATCGACTGCACGATCACCGCCGAGTGTTCCGGGTCAATGCCCGCCGCGATGTAGAGCGCGGCCACGTCTTCGATCTTTTGCTGAAGCTGGGTCGGGTCCTGGTAAACGGTAATCGCGTGCTGATCGACAATGCAGTAGATCGGTTCGTAATCGTATTGGATGCTCGCCCAGGTCTTGAGCGCCCCCAGGTAGTTGCCGATGTGGAGGTTCCCGGTCGGTTGCATCCCGGAGAAAAGACGGGTCTTGGCGGTGTCGGACATTGGAACTTGTGAAATTGTCATTCTATCGACCGCGCGCCGGCCCGCGCCGCCGCGGACTTCCGTTCGCGCCTCGGTCTCTGCTTATCGCATTGCGTCGTTTCCACGCAGGGGCCACGGTTTGTTTGGGAACTACCCGGAAAATAGGATGACGCAGGTCTGGCGCAAAGCGCCTAGACCTGCGCTACGGGGGGAACGTGCCTGACGAGGGTGGTCTATTTCCTAATGTTTCGTTGTGGCCTGAAGGGCCTGAAAATGTAGAAACTCCAGGTGTCGGCATTCTTGCCGACATGTCCGATCTTATCCCGGATACTCCATCGTCATCGGGTCGGGCAGTGGAATCCGCCGGATGCCGCTGTCCTTGGCGAAGTTTTCAAACTTGTATTGGGGCTTATCGGGATTGCCGGCGAGCATCTCTTCGACATGGCCGACGGCCAGAATCGCGGCGTCGTCCGGCTGGAGATACTTTTGGGCCGTGCGCATTACGTCGTCGGCCGTGACGGCGGCCACGCGGTCTCGATAGCGGCTCCAATAGCCTTTCTCGCGGCCGGTGTATTCGTCATCCGCGAAAGTTCCCACGACCATCGAAGCGGTGGCGAAGAAGCGCGGAAAGATTCCGATGATGTAGTTCTTCGCCGTGTCCAATTCCTCCTGAGGGACTTTGTCGTTGCGAATCCGCTCGATCTCTTCGAGCACGATCGCCGTGGCTTGGGCACAACTTGCGTTCTTTGACTGAAACGACGCACGGAACACGCCGGGGTAATAGGTGCCGGCCCGGAAACTAGACCCGGCGCTGTACGCCAAGCCCTCGTCGGAGCGGACTCGCGTCATAATGCGCGACGTAAATCCGCCACCCCCGAGAATCGAGTTCATAATCATGACGGCAATGTGGTCGGGGTTGGCTCGCTGAATGCCCAGGTGTCCGATCGAAACCCGCGATTGATTGACGTCGGGCTTGTCGACCATCGCCAATCCGGGAACCGGCAGATATTCTGGCGCCGGCACCTCGGAAACCTCGGGCTTTTCGCCCGGCCAACCCTCGCCAAGGGCATCGCTCAATCGCGCCACGAGATCTTTCGAATCGAAATCTCCGGCCGCAGCGAAAATCAACGACAAGGGGTGATAGTAGCGGGCGTGAAACTCGCGCATCAACTCCGGCGTGACGGCCTCGATCGTGGCCTTCGTAGTCGGCTTCGCCGAAAAGTGGTCGTCGCCCCGCATCAGGCGGCGAAACTCGCGGCCCTCGATGCCGTCGGTGCGATCATTGCGCCGCTCCATGCGTTGCAAACTGCGCCGCCGGGCGAGTTCGAGCCGCTCCGGGTCAAAGCCCGGGTTCCGCAACATGTCAAAAAACATGGCCAGCGACGGTTCGAGGTTTTGCTTCAAGCAGTCAAGCCCGGCGCGGGCCGATGTCCCGCCGATACGGCTGTTGATTTCCGTGGCGAGAAATGCCGCTTCTTCGTCGAACTCGCGAGCCGACATCGATTTCGTCCCCCCGGCGCGCATCTGTGACCCGGTCATCGAAGCCAGGCCGAGATGCTCATCGGGAACCAAGTAGCCGCCCGTGCGAACCGTTACTCCCAGCCGGATGAGCGGCAGCTGATGGTCTTCGACGAGATAGGCAATCGCGCCGTGTGGCAGTTCGTGACGGTGATCTTCGGGCCGCGGAGGCTCAAAATCCAGGCCCCCGAATTCGAGTTGACTCGGGTGGGCGGGAATGTTGCTCTCGGCTCCGAATAGCGAACCGGGGGCCGCTGCGGCTCCGCCGGCGAGCCGTAGCCAATCGCGGCGGCTCATTCCATTGAGCACCTTCATTGCACACCTCCCGGACCGCCGGAAAAATTAGGGACTGTACCGAGCGCCGGCTGAATGAGGTCTGTAGGACCCGGAAGTGCGTCCGGCGCGAAGCGGACTGTCCCCGTTTTTTCCGCCCCGCTATTGGTCCCCGGTTTGGTGTAGTAGACGGCGACGCTTCGATTCTTTGGCCGGAAGTATTTCTTGGCGACCCGCTGAATGTCTTCCCGCGTGACAGCTTGGATGCGGTCGGAAAACTTGTTGATGTTCTCCCAACTCCCCATCGCGTCATACGTCAGCAGTTGCATCATCAGGCTGGTCTTCGAGCGCAAACGCCGAAAATCGCCGGCGAGCTGTTGGTTCTTGACTTTCTGAATCTCGCGCTCACTGACCAAAGTCTTCTGAAGCGCCTCGACTTCCTTGTCCAGGGCCTTTTCGACATCCTCGGGTGTATGCCCCTCGGCCGCAACGCCACTGAGACTGAAATAGCCATCGAATTTCAGCCCCGACACGCCCGCACCCGCGTTGGTGGCGACTTTCTGTTCCAGGACAAGCGATTCATACAGCCGCCCCGTACGGCCGTTGAGCACGCCCGACAGTACGAGCAACGCCGGCTCGTCCACATGCGCGTCGGCAACAGTGTGATACCGAATGCTCACGCTCGGGACGGTTTCGGCATGCCCGGTTAGGCGTTTCTCGGCAAGCTGCTCGATCTCGCGGGTGCGAACAGGCTCGGGACGCCGCGGGCCGCGTTTGAGCCGCCCGAAATAGCGCTCGGCCAACGCAATCGCCTCGTCGGGCTCGAAATCCCCGACCAGCGCCGCCGTCAAGTTGTTCGGCGCGTAGTAGACGGAGAAGAAGTCCAGCGCTTCCTCGCGCGTGATGCCTTCCAGGTCGCTCGGCCAACCGATGATCGGCCAGCTATAGGGCGACGACTGCCAGAACATCGCGTCGAACTGTTCGTCGAGCTTCCCGGTCGGTGTCGAGTCAACCCGCAGGCGGCGCTCCTCATGCACCACGTCGCGCTCGCTGTAGAATTCCCGAAAGACGGGATTGACCAGCCGGTCCGACTCCATCCAATACCACAGCTCAAGCTTGTTGGCCGGGACGTTGACGAAATAAATCGTGTAGTCCCAGCTCGTCCCGGCGTTCATCCCCGAGCCGCCGGCGGTTCGATAGACGCGGCTGAAATCGTCTTTGATGAGGAGCTTTTTCTGCTGATCGAGAAGATCGGCGAACTCGGCAAGCAGTTCCTTGTGGCGCTCCGATCGGGCGGCGGGGTCTTTGGGGTCGTTGATCAGCCCGCGGCGGTGTTTCTCGATCAGGTCCTCTTCCTGTTGGCGGATCTCGCTCTTGAGCGCATCGAGCCGTTCGATGATCTTCAAGTCTTGTTCGATATCCGAGGTCCCGATCACATGCGTTCCCTTGAACATCATGTGTTCGAAAAGATGCGCCACGCCGGTCACCCCAGGGCGTTCGTTGACCGAGCCGACCTTGGCGACCCAGCCACAGGAGATATTGGGGTCGCCCTTGCGCGGGACGAGCAGGAATTTCATGCCGTTCTTGAGGGTGTGGACGCGGGGTTCGACCCGCTGGGCAATGGCAGGAACGATCGAGGCGGCAAGAAATACGGTGGCGAATGCGGCGGAGAGAAACAGGCGTTTCTGGTTCGGCATGGCTTTCTCCAGTGTAAGACGCACCGAAGGCCGCCCGGGGCGAGACAAGCTGAGAGCTTGTCTCAACTTTGGGCTAGTGGGGCCACCGGCCGCGCCGGGTCGATCAGGAAGAAACTTGGGCGCCGGTTCGCGGAGGACCGCGCCGCGAGGCGGCGCGGCTCGGATGGGTGAAAATTGAACTGGATTTGAAGTTTCAGGCTAGGACAAACACGAGTGTTCGTCTCTACCGAGGCATCGGCCGGGCCGCGACGGGCTTTCGTGCCGTCGCTACTGGGGGATGCGGGGCCGTAAGGACGGCTGTGGGGTGAGTTGGGTTCGTATGGTCGATTTTGTGAGGGGTCGGGGAGGGTCGTTGTGACGTTGTTGATATTGCGGGAGTTATATGATTCTTTGGCTACGGGCGACGGTTTGGGTGCTCGTGGCCGGCCTGGGTGCGACCATCACGGGGGCGGATTGCCGGCGGGGGCTTCGGCCAGGGCCGGGCTTGGGCGTTTGGAGAGGGTTTTGGGGCGGTGGATTGGGGGGAAGCGGGTTTTTGGGTGTTTTTGGGTGATTTTGCATGGAGTTGTGGCGTTGGGGTGGGGCGCTGGGTTTTGTTGGTCCGCTTTGGGCGGTTAGCTTGGGGACGGCGGGGCTTTTGGGTTGATTGTGGGTTGGGTTTCGGCGGTGGTTTGTTGGGTGGGGGTGGTGGTGGAGGCATCGAGGTGCTTGGGGGTGCGGTCGTCCGTCGCGTCGGGTCCGCCACGTTTGTTGGAGTTGTCGGGGTTCGTCTGACACCGCTCACTTACGTTCGCGGCGCGGTTGATCACGGTTTGGATGGGGGATTTCGCGGGGACGTAGCGATGTTGAAGGCCGGTTGGGCCGACGGTGCTGTAAACGTCGAAGCCGGTGTCGTCGCCTTTGTTGAGGGCTTCGCGGGCCTTTCGTTGGTCGCGGCGGATTTCGGTGAGGAGCTTGACGGAGCGGTGGAAGCGGCGGGTGAGATGTGCGTCGTAGCGGGAGAGTTGAACGAGCGATTGAGTGCCGCCGATCAGCATGGCTCTGCCGAGAAGCTTGTTGTCGCCTTCGCGGCCGGGCTCGACGGCTGCGGCGCCCTTCGCCCGGTCCCTGCGGAGGACGTGGTTGATGTCGGCGGTGATGATGGCCGTCTCGATGCGGGAGAGGCGTTGCATGCGCCATTGGGCGTCGACGATTTGGCGGCAGATTTCGTGCTCCAGCGGGTTTCGCGGGAGGGCCCAGTCCTCGAGCGCGGTGAGTTGGCGGTCGAAGTCGGCGGGGTCTTCGCCGGGGAGCACGGCGTCCCTTGCGAGCAGGCCGTGCTTGAGGGCGTTTTTGGATGAGCGGGCTTTTCCCTCGGGGGTGTTGGGCCCGGTGGATTTTTTTGCGTTGGCGCGGTTGGCGCGGGTTTGAGCGTCGGTTGTCATTTGGGTTCCTCGATACCAGGATACGGTGGGGGTGCAAGGGTAGCGGGGGTTTGGATTTCCTAAGTTGTTGGGGATTAAGGGGAAATATTTTTTTGGGTTGTGTGATGGCGGTGTGGCCGGGGTACGTGTCGCCGATTCACGTGTCGCCGGGGTACGTGTCGGTGGGCCGTGAACCGTGAGCCGAGTTGGGAGGGGCGGAGAGAATCGCGGGGCCGGCAAAAAGCCGCAGGTCTCTTCGAGCCCTGCGCTACGCTGCTCCGTTTACGGTGCATGTGACGCAGGTGGGCACAACGTTTCCGGGCGAGCGGTTGGTTGTTACAATCAGGTTCTGAAGCATCAACTGAACTGAAGGCTGGACCGGCGAAGAACGGAGGATCGAACGTGAAAGCAGCGCGAAGAACGTTGCTCCGCGCGGCCGTAGCTTGACCATACTGTCCGTGCCGAGATGGCCAAAACTGAAATCCTGGTTTTAACCAGAAAGAAAAGGAGGTCAGTCAAATGAAAGCAGCAGTCATACACGAATTTGGCGATTTCGACGCGCTCCAGCACGAAGACATCGAACGGCCAAGCCCAAAACCTGGCCATGTATCAATCAAAGTGCTCGCGGCTGGGGTCGAGCGTTTGGATCATTATATCCGTGAAGGATCAATTGTGCCGGAACTGCCATTCCCTCATATACTGGGGGCAGATGCTGCCGGCGAGGTGGCTGATCTTGGAGAAGGAGTTACCGGTTTTGAAATCGGTGAGCGTGTGATTGTAGCCCCGGGATATCCGCAAAAAAAAGAGGAGACCAACATTCGTCCCACCTGAATTATGCACAGATTCACTTTGCGAGTGTGGCTGCGTTCGTAGCGGGTTGGCGGTCGTCGTGAGGTGGTAGCTCGGCAACTGGCCTTTTGGCTTCTCCGTGTCCGGTTTCCCTTCCCGCCCAGAATCCGCGTCGTCAAAACCTCGCTCGGAAGTGACGTGTTTCCAGTGCGTTACGGCTAGTGCATAAAAATTTATGCATAGCGCATAGCCAGGCTCTCAGATCAGCGCCCTCCCGACCACCGGCAGCAAGCCGCCGTAGGGAGTCGGCTTCCTGCCGCGGAAGTGGTAAGGCGTCGAAGCCCCGATTTTATTGGGCCGCGAGGCCGTCACGGCTGGGCCTTGTTGGACGGGCCTTTGGGAGCTATGCTGTTTTCGTCTGGTAACCATGTGGGTGACCTCCTTGGGGTTGGCTGGCGAAGCTGGGATCTTTGCCAGCCGACCTTTTTACCCCATGTTTTCGGGGGTCCCCAATGGTCCCTTGCGGCTCAGCCCTCCTCAGGTCCACGCCGCAGTGCATAATTCAGGTCCCACAGTTACCGCCCCAAGCTTTGCCTTACCAGGTTTGCACATTTCAGGAACTTATACTCAGTTTATGGAAGTGCCTGCTTACGCCCTTATCAAGGATGAAACTGGGCTAAAGCCCGAAGAGGTGGCCACACTCCCGGTTCCTTTAGCGACGGCTGTTCATTCTCTCAAGGAGATTGGCGAAGTGAAAGCCGGCGACAAGGTTCTGATTCATTCAGGCGCTTCCGGTTCCGGCAGCATGCAAATCCAGGTCGCTAAAGTATTGGGCGCAGATGTCGCTACGACTGTTCGCAGCGATGCCAAGGGCGAATTTGCCAAAACGCTCGGTGCAGACCTTGTGATCAACACACGCAAAGAGGATTTCGTCGAGCGCGTCAAGGCATGGACGGGCGGGGCCGGTGCTGATGTTGTGATCGACAACTTAAGCGGAGATGTTTTGGCCAAAAGTATTGAAGCCACAAAGTCAATGGGCGTTATTGTCGCCTTTGGTTTTTCGGCCGGTCCTGAAGTCAAGTTCGACATTCGAAGTTTATTCTTTGCTCAGAAAAGGCTGCGCGGTTCGATGGCTAGCGATATTGAGGATTTCAACTGGGGACTGGAGCAAGTCCGTGTGGGTCGTATCAAGCCATTACTCGACCACACGCTGCCACTGAGCAAGGCGGCAGAGGCGCACCGCCTGATCTCTACCGGCCAGGTGACTGGGAACCTCGTGTTATTACCGTGGACTGAATAAGTTGACGTGCAGAGGATATCGAGCGAGTCCGAGGGCCGTAGATTGGGGCAGTCCGGGAAGGTTTCGGTAAGAGGGTAGACGTGCATGGGAGATCCGGGCGTTGACGCAGTCGCGACCGGCGCGGTCTGGGCCGCGCGACGCCCTGCGCTCAAGGTTTTTGTGGGACCTCTCACAGGGGTTTAGGCAAGAACATTTCACGGGCCGTGTGTTCCACTGACACGCGACCCGTTTGGTGCGTCTAAGTGACTGAAGGCGCTTGGTTTGGCCGAGAATTTGCAACCGAATTGTTGCAATTTGCAACGCAATTAGTGTATTTTTGCAACGGGGCGCGTGCAGCACTATAATGTTCCTGACGCCGGAGGTATGTGTCGCCGGGGTCCGTGTCGGTGGGCCGTGAACCGTGAGCCGAGTTGGGAGGGGCGGAGAGAATCGCGGGGCCGGCAAAAAGCCGCAGGTCTCTTCGAGCCCTGCGCTACGCTGCTCTCGAAGGCCGTTTTCGGAAGAGGGACATGTCGCCAGGAGTGGCGACACGGCACGCAAGAGTGCGTGCGCCACGTCAGGGTCGTTCGGCCAGGGAGGAGATTGTGGGTGGAGTGGGAGTGCCCGGCCCTTTCGGACCGGGCTGGTATTAACCGGAAACTTCAATTGGGGCGGGTTGAGGCGAGACAAGCTGAGAGCTTGTCTCCCACTGTGGTGAAATCACCGGGCGGCTCCCAGCCCTTTCGGACGGGGCCGGCGCGGCCTGAGCTTCGCGCAGGAAGCGTTCCTTGGCCTCGGCATCTTCGATGGCGTCGGGGCGCAGAAACTTCAGCGCGACCGTGCGGCGCAGTTTTGTGTCCTCGGCCTTATAGACGACACCCATGCCGCCCTCACCGAGCTTCTCGGTGATGCGGTAATGCGATATGGTTCGGCCGGTCATCTCCCCACCCGAAGGTCTGAGCAAATTGTACTGCTAAATAGGACTCCTTGGGTAGGGAGGTAGGGGCCCTCATCCGTCGGTAATGACGGCAGGGTCGCGTGAAACGGTCCGCATCAGTGAGTCGGGCGTTGAGCGTCAGGTCGGGCTGACGGGCTATTTCCTACCGCCTCCAGCTTCTTGCCATATGGCACAGCGCCGGTTTTCCGTTTCGGGGGTGTGAAGGCTGAAGCAGGAAAACAGGCCAAGGAGGTGTCGAGTGTCAGCCGTCGGCGGGTGAAAGGGTGAAAGGTTTCCATTGGCCGGGGTTCGATCGAGCGATTTTTCCTACGCCCCGTCCGGGGCTTACCGTGATTAACGGCACGGGTCCCCGGGCTTGCGCCCGGGGCTACTATCCGCGCCCCCTTCCGGGGGCGGGTCCGAGGCGATGAGACATCCCGGCCGCTTGGCGGCCGGTCCGGGCCCACCCCGAACCCCGGAACGACTGCGAGAGCGGTCGTTCGCCCATGGCGGAAGACGGTGGGGTCGGGATTGACAATCCCTGGGCTTGCGCCCAGGGCCGGCATTAACTCGGCTCGTCGGCGGTGCCGGTGCGGATCGCTTCGCGCGTTGACTCACGGGTCATTCGAGGAACGGGCAGGCCTCGAGACCTGCCCCACTGCGGGCAACCGATACATCAAAAAGGTAGACACTCCAGACCTAGGGTTCCGGCGTTCCGGCTCCACCCTAGGCTCTATTCCGGCCGCCGCTTCGCGGCCGCGGTTGTCGACTTCGCAATAAATCCGCTCAAGACCCGATAGTTCGGCGTCGATATGTTGGTTGACGACAACTGTATTCGGCGACTCACCTCGCCGGGCTATGGGTTGCGATGGCAGTCAACGTTCTGGAATCTTCGCCTACACGTTCCGAATTCGACGATTGCCGCGAGGCGATCGCCGAGTTCCTATCGACCGAGTCGGAACAGGCCCGGCTGGGCGCCCGCCGGCTGGCTCGGGAGATGACGGAACAGCGCGTGTCGATCAGACAAGCGCTCGAATGCTATTGGGAGTGCGCTCAATCGGCGCTTGACGAGACTCCGGCGTCGGCGCACGACCGGGTGCTTGGGTCGATCGCCGTGGTGCATCGCGATCTCGGCGATGAGCTCGACCGGTGGCTCCAACAGGAATTGCGCTCCCATGCGCAGCTTGCCTCTACCTATTGTCAGAAGAATCGCGAAGTCAACACGCTGCTCGACAGTCTGCCCGCGTTCGCGTTCCTGAAGGACGCCGAGTTCCGCTACACCGCCGTCAACAAAATCTTCGCCGATGCTCTGGGAATGCCGGCGTCGAGCGTGGTCTCGCGCACTGATTTCGACCTCTTCCCGCGCGACATCGCCTCGCGCTTTGTGAAACGCGACCGCGAGGTGATGGCATCGTGTCGCCCTGTTCGCCATGAGGAGACGATCGACTTTCAGGGCGAGTCACGGACGGTGTTGGTCATCAAGGCCCCGGTGGTCGGCAACGACGGCTGCTCGACCGGGCTGATCGGCGTCGGGTTCGACATCACCGAGCGCAAGAGGATGGAAGAAGAGCACACGCTGCTCGCCGCCGCCCTCGAGTCCGCCGGGGAGGCCATTTTCATCACCGACACCGAGGGGCGAATCCATTTCGTCAACCCAGCCTTCGAAAGAATCTCCGGGTACTCACGCGACGAGGCGATCGGGCAGAATCCGCGCATTCTCAAGAGCGGCGCCCACCCTCCGGACTTCTACCGCCAGATGTGGGGCAAGTTGACGCAAGGCGAGGTGTGGCAGGGCTCGTTGCGCAACAAGAAAAAGGACGGGACGTTCTTTGACATCGAGCAGACCATCGCTCCCATCCGCGACGCCGCCGGGCGGACGACGAACTATATTGCCGTTACCCGGGACGTCACGGAGCGCAAGCGCATGCTCGAGGCGCTGCAGCGCGCCGTGATGGTCAAAAGCGAGTTCACCTCGATGGTTTCCCACGAGTTGCGCACGCCGTTGACGGCCATCAAGGAAGCCATCGGCGTGGTCGGGGACGGCACGGCAGGCGAGGTCACCAAACACCAGGCGGACTTCCTGGCCCTGGCGAAACGCAACGTCGATCGATTGCATCGCCTAATCAACGACACTCTGGATTTCTCGAAGCTCGAGCGAGGCGAATTCAACATCGAGTTCGGCTCGCACGACTTGAACGCACTGGTCTCCGAGACCGTCGCCCAACAGCGCCTGGCCGCCGAAAAGCAGGGGCTCCGTCTGGAAGTCGCCTTGGACGCGAATCTGCCGCCTGTGCGGATGGATCCCGACCGCATCAGTCAGGTTGTCATCAACTTGATCGGTAACTCCATCCGATACGGCGTAAGCGGCTGGATCGAAGTCGCCACCAAACTGAGCGACGACGAGGTCGTCGTGCGGGTGCAGGACACCGGCCCCGGCATCCCCGAGAAGAAACTCGACAACATCTTCGACGCCTTTGTGCAGCTCAGCACAGGTCCCGGCCGCCGCTCCGGGGGCACGGGCCTCGGTCTGGCGATCTGCAAGAAAATCGTAGAGCTGCACGGAGGGCGCATCTGGGTTGAGTCCGAAGTCGGCGAAGGTTCGGCCTTCTCGTTTTCGCTGCGGCTCGGCAAAGACTCGGATTTTGACAGCGGAGAAGCCACCGGGAGTTAACCATGGGGAAAACCACCGTACTCATCGTGGACGACGAGCCCGACATCATCGCGACGCTCCAGTTCCGGTTAGCGAGCGCGGGATACGAAGTTCTTACGGCCGAGGACGGCGCCCGGGCGCTCGACGTTATTCGTGCGAACGCCGTGGACCTGGTGCTGGCGGATTTCATGATGCCCGAGATCAACGGCTTGGAGCTGACGCGGCTGGTCAAGGCCGAGCCCAAATGGGCGCAGATCAAGATCCTGCTCTTTTCCTGCAACGCTGAGCCCGAGTTTCGTCAGCGCGCTCTCGAGCTTGGCGCAGTGGATTACCTCTCTAAGGGCGACGGTGCGCAATCGATTGCGTCGCGAGTTTACGAGCTGGTCTCCCCGGAAAAAGAGACCGCTCAGCCGCTGCCTGTCGCCCGCGAGTCAGCCGATGAGACCGCCCTGCAGTCCCAACTTCTCACGCTGGCGCGACACTTAGACGACGTGTTGAAGATGGCTCGAGTCGAACGCGACTTGCCGCAGTCGACACAGGTCGCGCTCGACGTGGCGAGCCGCATCATGCAGGACATCCAACGACTCGCCGGAGCATCTTCCGAGGCGGCACGGGGGAATCCGGCGGAGTCCGCCGCGAGCTACCCGCCGCGGCCGTCGGCGGAAACGAATCCACCCGAAAGGACCCAAGCCACACCCGTCCCGAGCGAAAGAGCCTTATGACGCATTCGGAAGATAAGATCAAGATTCTCATCGTCGACGACGAGGAAGAAATCGTTCGCCCCACCGCCTTTCGGCTCGACATGCTGGGGTACGACGTCTTGCTCGAGCCCGACGGCGATCTCGGGTTTCAAACCGCTGTCGCCGAAATGCCTGACTTGATTCTGCTCGACATCATGATGCCCGGCATCGATGGATTGACGATGTGCCAGATGCTCAAGCAGCGTCCCGACACCGCCCACATCCCCATCATCATGCTCACCGCCAAGACCATGATGGGGGACATTGAAAAAGCCTTCGCCTCCAAGGCTGACGACTACGTCTGCAAGCCTTTCGAGTGGGAAGAGCTCTTCGGGAAGATCAACCGCTGTCTCGACGCCCGCCAGGAAACCGCGCCCGAGATCGGCACAGCCGGTTGACGCCGGGAAAGGCGGCCCGCGGCGCGCAGGTTGAGCACGCGCCACAAGCGTTGATCGTCATCGCAGGCGCGGTATGTCCGCCGCGCTAATCTTCTTTCGATCGAAGGACCGTAGACCCTTGTCGTCGGTCACCTCAAGCTCGAAGTTGTAAGGCCCGGTACCGTCGAGCAACCGCACCGTGGGCGTCGCCGAGGTCGGGTTCATGATTTCCACTCTACCCGGCCCCAGGCTGCGCCACTGGAAGGTAATCGGGTCACCGTCCGGATCGCTCGACTGACTGCCGTCGAGAACGATCGTCGAGTTGCCCGTATCGGGAACGTTGACCACCTCGCGGTTGGTGATTTTCGCCGTTGGTGCGCGATTGGCGTTTTCGATCGTGACGTTGACCTCGGCCGTCACCTCGGAGTTGACCCCGTAGGCAACCAAGATATAGGTCGTGCGAACGACCGGGTTGACCTGGATCGACCCGCTCGCCTCAACATCGCCGATGCCGACAATGCTCACCTTGGTAGCATTCGCCGTGTTCCAGCGCAAGACAACCGGGTCGCCTGGTTCCTTGGCGATCGCGGGTTCGGCCGTAAATTCGAGAATCTCCGCCGGTGAGCCGTCGACCACCGAGACAACGGCGGTCGCAACAACCTCGCCCGCGGCGCTGCGCGCGGTCAGCGTGTAGGTCGTTGTCTCATCGACTGTGACCGTGGAGCTGCCGGCGGCCCCGACGGGACCGATGTCGGAAATCTCAATTTCGTCCGCATTACGAACCTCCCAGATCAGTGTGCTCTGCCCGCCCGGCGTCGTCTGGGCCGGGTTTGCCAAGAAGCGAACGATCTGGGGCGCTTCGGTATCCACACGAACGGTGACCGTCACCGCGGAGTTGACCTCCCCATGATCGTTGGCCGCCGTCAATGTGTAGGTCGTTGTCTCATCGACCGAGACCGTCGCCGTCCCACTCGGTTGCACGCTGCCGAGCCCGTCGATCATCACACGGTCGGCTTCGGCGGTTTCCCAAATCAGGGTCACGCTCTCGCCCGGAGCCGCGGTCATTGGCGAAGCCGAGAAGCGCAGGATCCGCGGTTGCGGCGTAAGCACTGTGACCGTGACCGACTGGCTGATCTCACGTTTCGGATTGCGCGCGGTCAACGTCAGCGTGGTAGTCTCGTCGAGCGTCAGTGAGGAGGTTCCGTTGTTGGGATCCACCGAACCGATGCCGCTGATTTCGACCTGGTCGGCGTTCTGCACCTCCCAAACCACATTGACGGCTTCGCCCGCTCGGATTTCGACGGGCGTAGCGCTGAAGCGCACGATCTTGATCTGACGGTCCAGCGTGGAAACAGTAACGCGATCGGTATCGCCCGCACCACGCGTATCGCGCACCGTCAGGCGGAACTGGTAGTTCTCGCCTTCTTCGGCGGTGAAAGACGCCTGTTGACTCTCCGCGCCGTTGAGCGAAATAGGAGGCCCGGCGATCTGATCCCAGGCGAACGTAATCTCATCCTCGTCGGGATCAAACGACGCCGAAGCATCGAGCGTTACCGGCCCGGCGTCGATGCCGATACGGTCCGGACCGGCGTCCGCTACCGGAGCGTCGTTGCCCGTGCGGATACGGCGCTTCAACACTTCATAGCGCACGCGCGGGATATCGACCGGCACGGGCCCACCGTCCTCGAGTTCGTACCGCTGAGGGCTGAGCCACTTGCCGAACTCGACGCCGACCACCACACGTCCGGTGTTGTCACTCGAAACGAGAGTTTGATTCAAGCCGGCCTCAAACGTAAGAGCGACCCTGTCGCTGACCGGATGGATGTAGCGCAGCGTTCCGCCGGGACGGTTGCTACCACCCGAGCGGAACATAGCTCCGAAGTTGCCCTCAAACCACGCGTCGCCCCAAGCGCCCACAGCCGTGCTGACGCCGGCCTGATCGACCACCCGTAGGAAGGTCTGCTCAAGCACATGTCGGCTGATCAAGGCTTCGTTGACCACCGCGCCGTCAAGGATCTTCTTTGTGCCGAAGAAACCCACACGTCCGCGGTTGAAGATGTAATCGAGCGTAAAGGCGGCTTGTCCCAGCGAACCGGTGCGCTCAAAATCGCCGAACTTGACGAACTTAAAGCTCGAAAACATTCCGGCCTGGACGTTGCCGAAGCGGTTCACGAGACCGAAATCGACCTGTCCCTCGTCGCGCCCGAATTGGTGGAAGAATTCACCTTCGGCCTGGAAGGCGTGCCGGTTTGCGAACGGAAGGAAATAGCGTCCCTTACCCGAGAACGCAACGTTGCCGCCGGGCACGTCGGGTCCGACATTGAAATTTATGGTGGAGTACTGATTGCCCGACGACCTGCCGGAATCCTGCCGATCTCCCGCCTGCGCGGTCTGAACCGCAGGAGTAGGCGGAGTCGGAGCGACCGGCGGGGTCGGAGGCGTGGGTGGCGTCGATGCGAGCTTATCCACGTCGTCGCGCATGCCGCGCTGGTTGTTCTTGAGATCGGCGACTTCTTGCTTGAGTCTCTCGTTGTCGTCCCTTAGCCCCTTGAGAAGGTCGAGGACATCATCAAGCTTCTTGAGAATCTTGCTGCAGCATTCCTCCTGCTTACGAGCCAACTCGTCGAGGGACTGGATCGCGTCGCCGATGCCGCCGCTGGAAATCACGTTGCCCCGGGCGTCCGTCACGGTGACCTCGACGCGCCGGTTGATCCAGCGACCCTCATCGCTTTCGTTACTGACCTTCGGCGCCGTCTTGCCGCGCGCGACGATCGAGATCTGTGACGGGCGTGCGCCGTACTTCGTCAAAAAGTCCCGTACTGTTTGGGCTCGCTTTTCCGAGAGCCCGACGTTGTACTGCTCGGAACCGCGACTGTCGGCGTGGCCCTCGATCTTCACGCGATATTCCGGGTTCTGGTTCAGCAATTCGGCCAGCTTCAAAAGACTGGGATACCCGTCGGTTAACACCGCTCGGTCGAAAAGAAAGTTGATCTCTTCCCAGTCGTCTTTGGTCGCTGTTGTTTCGAGCCCCTGTGGGAACAAGGGGCCGACCGCTAGGGCAAGTAGTACCGGCAATACAGCTAGTTTCACGCGCATGATTCATTCACCTCGTGGAAGGTTGCAAGATTTAGGGAAGCCGAAAGCCGCCAGGATTCGGCGGAAGGGCAAGTTTCAGACTATCACTCGGCGGCAAAAGGTCATATAACTGTAGGACGACAAGTTGCAGGGATAAATGACTGATAACAAGGAGTTCATTTGCCCTAGTACCCGCTGCGGCCGGACAATCTCACGTCCCGACCCGGAGCCGCGAGAGCAGTCGAGCGGTATGAGATGCGGCCCTCGACCCCGATGCCTGTGGTGGGCAGAAAGCCATCGACGGCCGGATAAGAGGAGAATCCGCAGCTGCGGAGAACCTCAGGGCTTGCAATCTTCGTTTTCCAGCTCAAGTCGAAAAGCGTCGCTTGCGCGCTTCGTCGAGGGCCACGGCCACGATGATCACCGCACCGATGATCGCTTGCTGTAGATAGGGATTGATTCCAAGAAGGTCGCTGCCGTTCGCCAGCAGACCCATGATGAAAGCGCCAATCAGCGTACCCACGACACTGCCTTCGCCGCCGGTGAGGCTGCCGCCGCCGATCACGACGGCGGCAATCACCAGCAGCTCATAGCCTTGGCCGGCAGTCGGCTGGCCGGTCATCAAGCGCGAAGCCTCGATCATCGACGAAACGCCGGTCAACATCCCAGAGATCGCATAGACGGCGATTGTGTACCCGGCGACCGGGATGCCGGCGTAGAGCGCGGCTTCTTTGTTGCTCCCGATGGCGTAGGTGTAGCGACCCAGCTTGGTCGAGTGAAGAATCAAGTAGGTGAGCCCGGCGCAGACCAACAACACGAGCAACACGAACGGCACGCCGAAGACCGTTCCTTCCCCGAGGAAAGAAAACTCACGCGGCAAGCCCACCACCGGCAGCCCGCCCGAAATAATCAGCGTCAGACCGCGGGCGATTCCCAGCGTTCCCAGCGTCACGATGAAGGGTGGGATCTTGAGCGAGGTGATCAGAAAGCCATTTGCTAATCCCCACGCCAACCCGCATAGCAGCCCTGCCAGAATGCCGCCGCCGACGCCCCATCCCGAGATCATGCAGATGGTGCCGACGGTCCCCGAGAACGCCAGAATCGCACCGACCGAGAGATCTATACCGCCTGAAACGATGACCAACGTCATTCCGAGCGCCATGATGTTGATGACCGCCGTTTGGCGAACAACGCTCGAGAGGTTGATGGCGGTCAGAAAATACGGCGAGGCGAGAGAAAGAAATACAAACAGCGCAATCAGGCTGAAGAACGGCAACAGCTTCTGAATCATGTCGGAGCGAAGTTTCATTTGCCCACCGCCGCGTGATGCATGATTTCCTGCTGCGTCGTTGTGCGCGGCAACTCGGTCACGACTTCTCCATCGCGCATGACGAGAATGCGATCCGCGACTTGCAACAGCTCGGGCAACTCGGAGCTGACCATGACGATTGCCTTACCGTCACGCGCGAGTTCGTCCATCAAAGCGAACACTTCGGCCTTGGCGCCGACGTCGATACCGCGTGTCGGCTCGTCAAAAAGCATCACGCGGGTATCGCGGAACAGCCACTTGGCGATGACGATTTTCTGCTGGTTGCCGCCGCTCAACCGGCCCGCGGGCTGCTCGATCGTCGCCGCGAGGATGCGCAAGCGCTTGCGGGAGTCTTCGGCAGCCTGAGCCTCCTTGGAACGGAGGACGAACCCGGTCCGGCAAACCGCATCCATGTTCGCCAGCGTGACGTTGACCCGCAGGGACAGCTCCAGCGCCAGCCCGGTCTTCTGGCGGTCTTCGGTAATCAACGCAATGCCGGCGTTGACGGCATCGCTGGGTGAACGGATTTCGACGGTCCGGCCTTCCACCTGGATCGATCCTTCCTCGGCGGGCGTAATGCCGAACAGAGTTTGGCAAAGTTCAGTGCGGCCCGCGCCCATCAGGCCGGCGATGCCCACGATCTCGCCGGCGTGAACCGTGAAGCCTGCCCCGGGCAGATCCACTCGCAGCATCTCGCGGCCGGGAGGGAGAGGCTCACGTTCATAGATGCGCGACACTTCACGGCCGACCATGTGGTGGACGATCTCCTCGGTGGTCACCTCCGCAAAGTCGCCGCTATGTACGGTGTCGCCGTCACGCAATATGGTGATGCGGTCGGCGACTTCGCGCAGCTCATCGAGCCGGTGCGTGATGTAGATGATCCCGATGCCTCGGGCGCGCAGGTCGCTGACGATACGGAAGACCTCGGCCGCCTCGGTCTCGGACAACGACGAGGTAGGCTCATCGAAAATCAACAAGCTCGATGCGCTGTGAAGCGCGCGACAGATTTCGATCAATTGTTTTTGCGCCGGACTCAACTGTTCCACTTGCCCGCGGGCGTTCAGCGGAAAATTGTGTTCCTCAATCAACGCCGCCGTCTCCCGCTCCATGCGGCTCTGATCGACCAGCGGTCCGTGCACCGCTTCGCGGCCGAGGAAGACGTTGTCGGCGACCGTCAAGTGAGGCGCCAGCAACGACTCTTGGTGGACCATCGAAATGCCGATGGCGTGCGCGTCAGCCGGCCGCCGCAGATGGACCTCCTCGCCCCGCCAGCGCATCACGCCGCCATCGCGCTCGAGCATCCCGGCGACAATTTTCACCAGAGTCGATTTACCGGCGCCGTTTTCGCCGACCAACGCGTGCACTTCACCCGCGTCGACCCGCATGTGGCCGTGCTTGAGCGCGGGGACGCCGCCGAAGTTCTTCTGAATGTCGTCGAGTTCGAGCAACATTGTTGGGTGAGCTACGGTGCAGCGGCAGGGCATGCCGCCGGCAGGTGGGGGGAAGCTATTGATTTTAGCGTGCGGGCCGGCCCCGCGGCGTCTGGGAACAAGACAGGGGAACCAGGGCGCCTACTCCGGCGGGCCTTGTTCAAAGATTTCGTCGAGGGCGGCAACAAGCTGGTCAATGTGCTCGCGTTCGATGATGTAAGGCGGCAGAAAACGCAAAACGGTATCCGCGGTGCAATTGATGAGAAAGCCCCGCTCTTGGCACTCGCCAACGACCGATTTGCCCGGCACGGTGAGATTGACGCCGCACATCAAGCCTCGGCCGCGCAAGCCTTCAACGAAATCGTATTTCTCGATCAGGCCCGTGAGACGCTCCGCGAAGTAATCACCTTTTTCGCGCACTTCCGGGAGCAAATCGTCGAGCAGGTCCATGAACTCCAACGCCACGCGGCAGGCCAGAGCATTGCCTCCGAACGTGCTGCCGTGAGTACCGGGCGTAATGACAGCCGCCGCGCGCTCGTTGGCGATGATCGCGCCTAAAGGCAAGCCCGCCGCGAGTGGTTTCGCGGTCACGACAATATCGGGCTGAATCGCCGCCTCTTCGCCTTCGTTCCACCACTGGAAGGCGAAGTGCTTACCGGTGCGGCCCAGCCCCGACTGAATTTCATCGAAAATCAACAGTGCATCATGCTGCCGGGCAAGCGCAGCGGCGCGTGCGGCGAACTCACGGTCGAGGCTGACAATGCCGCCCTCGCCCAGGATCGGCTCGAAGAGGATCCCGGCTGTGCGCTCTCCGACGGCGGCATCGAGAGCGGCCGTGTCGTTGGGCTCAATGAACTTAACGCCGGGAACCAACGGCTCAACAGGAGCGCGGTGTTTCGGCTGGCCGGTAACCGAGACCGCGCCCAGCGTTCTTCCTCCAAACGACCCGTTCAAGGCGACGATTTCGTATTTTTCCGGGTCCAGCTTGTGACCGTACCCCTTCGCGATCTTGACTGCCCCTTCGACGCTCTCGGCGCCGCTGTTCGTGAAGAATACGCGCTGCAGACCCGAGGCTGCCGCAAGCTGCGCCGCTAGGGGCGCTTGATAACGATGCGCGTACAGATTCGAGCAGTGGAGCAAGGCGCCGATCTGCTCGCGCAAGGCCTGGAGCACACGAGGGTGCGCATGGCCCAACGCATTGACGCCGATCCCGGACATGAAGTCCAGATACCGTCTGCCGTCGGCGGTGTAGAGGTAGCAGCCTTCGCCGCGTTCGATGACCAAAGTAGGGCCGTAACTTTGGATGAGGTGCTGCTTGCCCAGAGCCAGCGTATCGCTGCCGGAACCATCTTTTTCCAGGTGCATATCGGATTCAGCGTACCAGGAATCGGATGAGGCGATTCGCGCGATCCGCGGCACTCGAACAACGCTCCAACAGAGGCCTGGACTGCCGTGGTCGCGGCAAGCGTCGTATGATTGGTAGGTTCTCGTAAGCTTCGGGTTGAAGGAGTTTCCTTGGAAGAGAAAATTGAGCGAGACCGAAAACTGGGTGAAGAACTGCGCCGCGTAATCGAAGATTACGAGTCGGAGACGGGCCGCGAGGTACACGCGGTCAACGTGCAGCGCGAACCCGTCACGGCAGTCGGCAAACCCACGAATCGCAGCCGCGTCTTGGCGGTTTTCGCGGTCGTCAAGAAACCCGGTAGCTAGGAAAACGGCCTGGCGCGAAGGCGGGATAACGCTCCAACGCTCATCGGTGAGTCAGGAGCGTCAGCCTCGAGAGCGTCCGGCATCGTTTGGTCGGCGGGGTCGGCGCGACGGCGCTCAAGAGCCGGCTCGGGCGAAACAGTACAGGGTGCTTGCGGTCCGCAAGTAGACGAACTTGCCGGAGAACGCCGGGGTCGCGTAGCTGTCTTCGCCGAGGTCGCTCGTCGCAAGGACCTCCCACTGCGGCCCGGCTTTGATGACGCTGATCTTGCCGCTTTGGCTCACGGCGAAGATCTTGCCGTCGGCCGCGACAGGGCTCGAATAGTATTCTTCGATGGCATCGCGAATTCGGCCTTTCTTAAAAACGGCGCCTGAGACGGGATCGATACTTGTCACAATGCCGCCGTTGCGCACAAGGTAAACGACATTGTCGTAGTAAAGCGGCGAAGGGACATTCGGCAGCGACTTCGCGTGCCTCCACAAGACGTTCGCCGGGGCCAATTCCCCTCGGCCGTCGAGGCGAACCGCCCAAGTTGCTCCGACCGCCGCGTCGGCTTTGATGGGGTCTTCATATTCGGAACGACTGACCACGCCGTCGCCGTCCGCGTCACTCGCTTGCAGCGATTTGCGGTGCTTTTCGTCCCTCGCGTCGGCCTCGGTTACACGCCCGTCACCGTTCGTGTCGGTGCGCGTCAGATAGTCTTCGTATGGCGGGATGAATTCACCAATGCCCTTGACGTTGACGTAGGCCACGCCGCTGTCAACGACGGGCGAACCCTTCGACAGTTTCGCGAAACCGTTGAGCCACCAAAGTTTTTTGCCGCGCGCGACCGAATATCCGGCCAGTTCTTTCTGGCCCGATACGATAATCTCGTCGCCCTGCGGAGTCGAATGCACAACCGGCGTCGCAAAGGCACCCGAGCCGTCGATGCGCGGGGTCTTCCAAAGCAGCTCGCCTTGGCGCGGGTCGAAGGCGGCGATGTAGGAATTCTTGCTCTGGTCGGCGACAAGGATAATTTTGCCGCCGATCAAGATGGGCGAAGCGGCCATCCCCTGCCCGTTTTCAAAGGGACCAAGCGGAACTTCCCAACGCTTTTCACCCTCGGGTCCGTAGGAGACCAGGCCGAAATCATAGAACATCGCGTAGACATTGGTTCCGTCACTGACCGCCGTGGGTGCGGCGGCATCATTCAGCTTGTTGCGATGTTCGTTGCGGGGAGCCGTAATAGACCGCCGCCAAAGTTCCTTGCCCGTTGCACGGTCCAAGCTCAGCACCATCCGCTGATCCCCTTCATGAGCGGTCAAGAAGATCCGCGAGCCGACGATTACCGGAGATGACTTACCGAGCGGCACCTTCGTCTTCCAGACGACGTTCTTATCCGGGCCGAACTCGATCGGCAGCCCGGCGGCATCGGAAGCTCCGGCTCCGTTGGGACCGCGAAAACGAGGCCAGTCCCCAGCGGCCAAAGCGATCAGCGGCAGCGCCAAGGCGGCCGCCGCGATGCGACGAGAGATACGGGGCCGGTTTGGGGTGATCTTGATCGGCATGACAGCCGTCAGTGTCCCAAAAACGGCGCCGGATCCGCAGCCTCGGTAGAGACCGGCACTCTTGCCGGTCCAAGTCAAGGTATTCACCGGGCACATGGGTAACACTTTAGTCCAAGCACATAGGTAACACATGGGCCATCGCCCTGCTATTTCAGGGTTGGGAGTTCGTCCGGTCTTCTGTCAACGCTTCCCTGTCGGCTCGCTGCCGCGAGGCCTGGACAGAAAACCGGAGAACTCCTTGACCCGTTTTTCCGCTACTGATCGGCGGCTTGCGCCTTCAACTCTTCCCACGTTTTCGGCTTCCACTCGCGTGCGACACGTTGCACTCAGCGAGAAGCGCACGTACGCCACCTCAGCTAGGATCTACAACCCGACCCCATCTAGGCGAACAAGTCATCGCAGGAAGCGTACATACGCCGGGAAGAGGCGACGCTGTGTAGGCCGCGTTGCCAGAGGTAACTTGGGCATCGTCAGCCAGCTCGGCAACGGACCCTCGCCTCAAGCGCACGGTGGCGACAGACGGCCGCCGCCGGCCCTTAGCGACGCACGAACTTGGTGAGTCCCTGGATGGGGCCCACTTCTCCGACGATGATATTGCCCGCTGCGTCGGCGGCCACTCCTTCACCGATTGATCCGACCCCTCCCATCCCCGAGGGCCGCGCCGACTCGTGTGCCGGGATGAAGTACATTACCTCGCCCGTCCGGGCGCTACCGACACGAAGCCCTTTCTTCCAGCCAGGGTTGTAGTTGTCGTCCGACTCGGAGTCAACCGCGTAGAGGACGTCGTTCGCGTCGATGAAGATCCCGCTGTTGCGGCTGAACTGATACCAGGTGTCGAGGTGGGTCCCCTCCTGGTCGAAGATCTGGATCCGCCGGTTGCCACGGTCCGCGATGAACAGGCGCCCCTGCGAGTCCATAGCGAACGAGTGCGGGCCCCGGAACTGGCCGTCGCCGTAGCCCCACGAGCCCCAGCTCTTGATCAAGGTGCCGTCCGGAGCGAATTTGGAGATGCGCCCGATGCTCGTCGGTCCTGCCTCGTCCAGGAACTGAGCGCCGTGCGCCTCGGCCACGAAGATGCTCCCATCCGGAGCGATCTGCACATCCGCCGGCTGAGTGAAGTGGGTGGGTGGGTCGCCCGCTTCACCGGGCGTGCCGAGGGTGAGAAGTACTTCGCCCTGCGGGCTGAACTTGATGACCGTGTGCCCCCTACCCGACGCGGTAGGGTTCTGTCCCACCTCCGCTACGCTCGCGGCATCGGCTATCCAGACATTGCCTTCGCTGTCCACATCCATGCCGTGAGGCCAGTGGATCAGCCCCCCGCCGAAGGCCTGCACGACGTTGCCATCCGGATCGAGCTTGACGATCGGGTCGAGGTCAGACTCGGCGCACGAGTTGGACCCGCAGCGATCCCCAGCCCAGATGTGCACGCCATCGATGTCGACGTCGACGGCGCTCACCGACCCCCAGGAGCGACCGTCGGGAAGCGTGCCCCAGTCCCGGGTCGTTTCGTACGGGTTCGTTCCATCGTTGATCGGCTCGACGGCCGCGTGCTCCGGCGGGCCGGACGCGCCATCCCGTTGGGCGGCGGCGGTCCCCGCCAGGAGCATCAGCACGGCACCAGCGAGGGTGGCGTTCGGCAGGACCCGGCTCCTCGGCCCCGGGAGACGGAGTAGCAATTTGGTCATCGCTCATTTCCTCTCAGATCAGGTTCATCTCTCGAAACGGCGCAGAGAGGACACAGGATGGTCTCTCGCGGTGGCGTTGTCACTAGCGAGGGCTCTAGGCCTTGATTCTCTAACCAATAGCAGGGCGATGGCCCTTTTTGGCTTGGTCTCCTCGGACCCCCCACCGGTTCATTGATTCGGCACAAGTTAGCGGCAAGGCCTGGTGTGCCGATTGACCAAAAGTGTTACCTATGTGCTTGGACTAAAGTGTTACCTATGTCCCGGTCAGCACACAACAGTTCGGACCGGCTCTCAGCCGGTCCGTACCAGCGTTTCACCAACCCAGCGCATAAGACTTGTCCCGCCGCGGTCCGGCCGCCCCGAACAATACACCCCTTTGCGGATCCACCCGCAGCGCCGTCGCATCGCCCACCGACCAAGGCTCGCTCACCATCACCTGATGGCCGAGCTTTTCAAGCGCCTCGACCACGTCTGCCGCGATACGGTTCTCGATCCGTAGCGTCCCCGGGCGCGATGCATGCCGGTAGAAGGAACTCGGGAAATCGAAGATCTGAAACATCACGGCATCAGTTGCTTCCTGGATATCCATATTGAACTCGACGACGTTCAACAGGAATTGCAGATTCACCTGGTCTTGCGCGTCGCCGCCGGGTGTACCCCAGGCCAGATAGGGCTTGCCGCCTTTCAGCGCCAAGCTGGGTGTTAGAGTCGTGCGCGGACGTTTGTGGGGAGCCAGAGCGTTAGCGTGCTTCGGGTCCAGCGTGAACGCTTGTCCACGCGTACCGAGAACAAAGCCGAGCCCTTCCAGAATCGGTGAATGCCGGAACCAGCCGCCGCTCGGCGTAGCGGAGAAAACGTTCCCCGCGGCGTCAGCCACACGCGTTCCGGTCGTTCCCGGAGCGTCGGGGCGGAGTTCGATCGACTCCGGGATCGCGCCGTGCGCCATCGTCTCGGGATGAAACGGATACGGATTGCCCGGCCGCATCTCAAGCGAGGGCTTCGTGAGGTCGATGAGTTTGCGGCGTTGGGCGGCATACGCTTTCGAAAGCAGACCCCGCTCGGGGACGCCGACGAAATCAGGATCGGCGTAATACCATTCGCGGTCGGCATAAGCGAGTTTCATCGCCTCGGCCAGCAGGTGAATGTAGGCCGGGGAATTGTGGCCGAGCTCCTTGAGATCGTAGCCTTCGAGGATGTTCAGGGTTTGCAGCAGTACCGGTCCCTGCGACCAGAACCCGGCCTTGTAGACCTCGACGCCGCGGTAGGTCGTCTTGGCGGGTTCTTCGACGCGGGCGCGGTATTGGGCGAAGTCTTCCAACTCGAGCAGACCCGCTGAAACCGTGCCGTTGGCATCGCGGGGCTTGAAGCCCTTTTGGTAAGCGACGATTTCCCGGGCCAAGTCGCCGCGATAGAAGAGATCCCGCGCTGCCTGAAGACCCGCCGACCGGCCCTGCTCGCGATGGGCTGCCTCGGCCGCGACCAAGCGTTTCAAGGTACGGGCCAGGTCTTTCTGAACAAATACGTCGCTGCCGGCCGGAACATCTCCGCCCGGCAAGAATACTTTTCTTGAAGTGTCCCATTCGGTGCGAAAACGTTGTTCCTGCTCGAGAATGTGGCCGCGAAACTGGCCGTACATCGGGAAACCATTCTCGGCCAGGTCAATCGCCGGCGCCATGACGTCGGCGAGCGAAAGCGTCCCGAATTGGTCGAGCGCGAGAATGAGCGTGTCGACCACCGGCGGCACGACGGCGCCGAGAAAGCCGTCGCCCGGAACGTATTCAATCTTGCGCTCTCGAAACCACTCGATCGTCGCCCGCCGCGGCGCAAATCCGTGTCCGTTAAGGGAGACGACCTTTTCTTGTTCGGCGAGGTGGATCAGGATCGGCACTTCGCCGCCCAACCCGAAACGGTCAAACTCAACGACGGCCTGCGCGAAAACCGCCGCAACACCGGCGTCGACGGCGTTGCCGCCGTTCTTGAGCATCTCGAGCCCGGCATCGCTTGCGCGGTGATGGCCTGTCACCACGACCCCGCGCGTCCCCATGATGAGCGGCCGCGTGCCGGCGACAAGTCCGAGCGCGGCGACCCCGAAGCACACAGACCAGCGAAGAAACGCCCTTACAACGCCGCACCCGAAAACACCCATCTTGCGGGGCAGCATAGCAGAACGGACCGCACGCCACGAAACAAGATGGACCCCACGGACCCCACGGCCGTCCTTATGACCGGCGCTAGCTTGAGAAAGGGATAAGGGATCTGGGAGCGCCGGCTCGGGTCGCCTCTCAGAAAATCCCTTTCAGACGGATGAGGGCTTACACCTGACTCCCAAAATCGCAAGCGACCGCAGCCGCGACGGCGGGATACGAAGTCAAGCTGTCTTGCGGTAAGCGACTTCTTCGTAGGCCAACCCAACGCGGAAAGTCTCGCCGTTCTCGCAGCGGCAATAGACGACCCGCGCCCGGCCCTGGAGATTCAACGATAAGTCGGCGTTGGCCAGCTCGCCTTCGAGAGCCACGGTCGAGCCTTCGACAAGGGGCACGTACATTTCGACCCCGACCCCACTCTCGGTCACATCAACGAGTTTCGCGGCAAAAGTCCGAGGGGAACCCTGCTCGTCATAAGTAGAGACCTTCAGCCCGGCCGGAAGATCGACCGCCTTGCGGGCGGTACGGCGGCGGTCGAACATTTTTTCGCTCATGCTGTGCATATCGGCAAATCGGCGTCGGATCTTTAAGGAGAACCTCGACGAAGCGGGCAACAGGGGCAAGGCCCGCCGTGCGGCCGTGGCGGTGCCGGGCGCGCCGCACACCCCGAATTGCTATGATTTCACGGGCCGTCGGCCAAGCGGCCCGTTGTCAGGAGGGTCCCTCGTGAAGTCTGATTCCACTCGCCGCCGCTTTCTGGAATCAGCCGCCGCGTTGGCCGCCTGGGGCGCGGGCTGCGCCCCTTCCGCGCCGCCCGAAGAACCAGCACCCGAGCCCGCCGCCGCGCCGCGCATGAAGCTTTCGCTGTCGGCGCGCGTTGCCGAGTCGTTCAGCAACAAACGCGAGGCGTCGCTGAATATCCACGAGCTGATCGCCCTGGCGCAAAAAATCGGCTATGACGCGCTTTGCATGCGCGCTTCGCAAGTGGGCGTTCACTCGCCGCCGGAAAAGGTCACTGAGATCAGCGAGGCTATCCGCGCCGCCGGACTGGTCGTTTCGATGGCGACCGGAGACTTCTACGTCCCTCAGAACGACAAGAACGGCCCCGACGGGCTGCGCAACATCACGCCCTATCTCGACCTGGCGGAGTCGTTCGGGGCCCCCCTGATTCGCATCTGCATGAAAAAGGACGAAGACATTGAGTGGGCGCAAAGAGCAAGCGACGAAGCCGCCGAGCGCAATATCCGCTTGGCACATCAGTCCCACAACTCGAGCCTTTTCGAAACCGTCGAGGGCTCCCTGCGTGTGCTCAAGGCCGTGGGACGCGAGAATTTCGGGATCATTTACGAGCCTGCGAATTGGTTCATCGCCGGTGAGCAATACGGCAAACACGGCATCGAGGCGGTGCGGGACTACATCTTCAACGTCTACGTCCAGAACCACAAGCTCAATCCCGAAGCCGAGAGTGCCGTCAATACCTGGGGCAAGGGCCCGGTTCCGATCGACCATATTGGTGTTTGGGAACCGGGCGGCGTCAATTTCGAGGAAATGTTCGAGACGCTGCACGGCATCGGCTACAGCGGTTACGTGACGGTTCACCAAGCTTTCGCCGGCATCATGTCGGTCGAGGAAGCCGTGCGGAAGAGCTACGATTACCTGAAGCCGCTTTCGGTCTAGAGCCGCGCGATCGAGGCGAGCCCGAGGATCCATGTCCAACTTCCCACTCAGCCGACTGCTCCCGTTGCTCGCCATGCTCGACCTAATCGCTCTTACCGCATCGGCGCAAGCCCAAACCGGTTGGACGCCCGCCCGAATCGAGCAGTTCCTAATCGAAGCTCGGGTCCTTTCGACGCGCCCGATTTCCCAAGGCGTGACAAACTCACTGCGCGCCACGCTTCATGACGGCGCCGTAACCCACGACGCGCAGATTCAAAGCATCGACGTCGTCCATCGAAGCTTTCAAACCTCCGCCGGCTACGAACTAGATTTCCGAGACAGCTACAAGTTCAACATCGCCGCGTATCGTTTGAGCAGGTTGCTTGGGCTGGACGCTGTCCCGGTCAGCGTTGAGCGCAGGTTCGACGGCAAACGGGGCGCGATGACCTGGTGGATCGACGATGTGCTGATGACCGAGAAGCTCCGTCACCAGCGCAAGATCGAACCGCCCAACACGACCGAGTGGAATCAGCAGATCCACCGCGTGCGCGTCTTCGACCAGCTGATCTACAACGTCGATCGGAACCTCGGCAACTTGATCATCACCACGAACTGGAAGGTCTGGATGATCGACCACACCCGCGCCTTTCGCACGCACAAGAAGCTGTCAAAACCCGAGCAGCTACTGCGCTGTGATCGGGCCCTGCTCGCCGCACTGCGAACTCTTAATCTCAAGGAAACGGCGTCATCGGTACGGGGCTACTTGACCAAGCCCGAGGTGCGCGCGCTACTGGCGCGTCGAGACCGCATCTTGAGCCACTTTGAAGAGCGGATCGAGCGGCTGGGAGAAGAGCAAGTTCTGTTCGACTACGGCGGCCCGTTGGCGCGCCTACGGGGCGTCTGTCGATAGAGCTGAACGATAGAGTTGCACGTGGGGCCTCAACAGACCCGATCGAGCCAAGACGCACCAGCCGCAGGAGGCTTGGTAGCCAACGCCCGCATCGGCTATCAGACGGCGTAAGACCACGACGTCGTCGGGACGGTGGTAGCTGTCGATCAGAAGCGCGGGGCCGTACTTCCCCAGCGTTTCGGATGCGCCGAGCAGAGCCTCGCGTTCCGCCCCCTCGATGTCAAGCTTGATCAAATCGACTCGCGGGAGCCCCAACCGCCCGACCAACTCGTCAATGGTCGTCACGCGGACGGTGATTTCCTTTTCCCCATGCTTTTCTACGAAACTGCTTGCCCCCGAGTGCAACGACGCGACGTAGAGCGTCATGGTCCCTTCCTTGCTCCACACGCCCTCGGGCACGACGACCACACGCCCCGAGGCGATCTCCTCGCGGAAGTTACGCCGCAAACATTCGACCTGCGTGGGATCGGGGTCGATCGCAACTACCTTGGAGGCACCGTTGGCCAGCGACTGATGAACGAACGTTCCAACATGCGCACCGCAGTCAATAACGATGTCTCCTTCCCGGATCAGGGTTTCCCCAAACCGTTCCTGGATTCGATTTCGCTCGCCTAAGTGGTAAGCCAGGAGCGCCGCCCCCTCGTGCAGACCACTCTTGCGAATCCAAAAGCTTCGCTTTGGGTGATAGACCTGTTGGAGATCGAAGGTCTCGTCGTACTGTCGCACTTCGATCTGATTCCTGTGATGAAGGACCCATCCGCTGAAGCTCTCCAAGTCGTAGTAGTAGGTGACGATGGATCCCCAGGGGCAGTCGGGGGCGTTGCCGAGCATCTTCTGCCCGACGGCCCACAGCGTCCCAATGCCGGGTGCCAGAATCTTGGGCTGTGCGATCGATAACCCTACGCCGATCAACAGAAGTACTCGAACGGGGAGGGGGACCCGGGCGTTAAATCGGTCGGTCAATGAAGCCATAAAGACGAGTCTATTGGGACCTCATCGACAGCGACGGGGGCTGGTGCTGGAGGAGGGGGTCGAACCCTCATGGACCGTAAAGTCCGCGGGATTTTGAGTCCCGTGCGTCTGCCAGTTCCGCCACTCCAGCAGGCAACAGGAAAAGCTGCTCGTTTATCTTAGCATTCGGTCCCAGAGGGTCCGTCCCGCAAAAATCCCGGCTGCCGGCACCGAAAAGGAGCGGTCACCAGGGTTCCTATAATACCCATTGACCATGTCGAATTCCCTGTCCCTCTTTGTGGAGCAAAACCGCGATCGTTTACTCGGCGAACTGAAAGAGCTTCTCTCCATTCCCAGCATCAGCACTCTGCCGGAGAACAAAGCGGACGTCCTGCGCGCGGCCGATTATGTTGCGGCGAGCCTTCGCTCCGCCGGGCTCGAAAACGTCGAGATGATTCAGCCCGGGTCGGTCTCGGGCTTGGCCGGCGGGCGGTACCCGCTCGTCTATGCCGATTGGCTCCACGCTCCCGGCAAACCCACGATCTTGTGTTACGGCCACTATGACGTCCAGCCTCCCGATCCGCTGGATGAATGGGTCAGCCCACCCTTCGAACCCACCGTCCGCAACGGCGATCTCTACGCCCGCGGAGCATCGGACGACAAAGGCCAGATGTACGCGCATATCAAAGCCATCGAAGCCCTCCGCGAGGTGCACGGCCAGTTACCGATCAATGTGAAGTTTCTGATCGAGGGCGAGGAGGAAGTCGGCGGAGAGACCATCACCGCGTACGTCGCGGGGAACCGAGACCGTCTCGAAGCTGACGCGGCGCTGGTTTCCGATACGGCCATGTACGGTGCCGGGATTCCGACGCTCTGCACAGGTTTGCGAGGCATGATCTACATGGAATGGGAAGCACGAGGACCCTCGCGCGACCTCCATTCCGGGCTTTATGGTGGGGCCGCGCCCAATGCCGTCTTCGGCCTCGTCGAGTTGCTGGGCCGCTGCAAGGACGCCGACGGCGTGATCCAAATTCCCGGTGTCTACGATGACGTTCGCGCTCCCGCCGCGGCCGAAAAGGAAAGCTGGGACGGGCTGCCGTTCGATGAGTCCGACTATCTCGAAGCCGAGGTCGGCTCTCCCCAATTGACGGGCGAGCCGGGCTATTCCGTGTTTGAACGCACCTGGGCGCGGCCGACGTTTGAGGTTCACGGCATCGGCGGGGGATTCACGGGACCGGGGGGCAAAACGGTCATTCCCGCCAAGGCTATTGCGAAGGTCAGCATGCGCTTGGTCCCTGAGCAGGACCCCGATAAGATCCTTGAATCGGTGCGGCGATTCGTCACCGAGAATTCTCCGGCGGGCATTGAAGTAGAGGTCCGCCTGCTGTCGACGGCACCGGCGTCTCAGGTCAGTCCCGATCATCCGGCGCTTGCGAAAGCGGCCCGCGCATTGGAGGAAGTGTTCGGGCGCAAGACGGTTTTCATCCGTTCGGGAGGTTCGGTGCCGGTCGTCGGCGACATCGCGACGCACTTGGGAATCCCAACCGCGATGATGGGCTTCGGGCTTCCTGATGACCGGCTGCATTCTCCCAACGAGAAATTCCACTTGGACAACTACTACAAGGCCATTCACTCGGTGGCACGATTCTTCGAGTTGTTGGGGGAAGGAGGCGCGGACTAGGCCGGCCGGCGGCAGCAACGGTCATTCTCGTGGGCAAGTCGGAACCCCGGGGTTCCGCTTCGCTTCACCCGGGGCTACTATCCGCGTCCCCTCCGGGGGCGGAGCGGAGAGTGGCGCCGCGATCCGCTCGATGTTTTCACTTGGCTGGTGAACAGCGTACGAGAGCGAGGGATCGGTTTACACGCAGGGGATTTCGTGCTCACCGGCTCCGTCACTGGGCCGCAAGCGCTGCCGCCGGGAAGCAGGGCCGTTGCGCGATTTGACGGAATCGGGGACATCGAAGTTCGAATCGCCCGAGAATGAGGGCCTTGAGTGCTCGCGGTGTGACCGGCTGAGAGTCGGTCCCCAGGGTGGGCTATAGGACCGGCAAGAGACCCGTCGCTACCCTGGGCAGATCGCTTGAAAACTGTACAATGTGAGACAGTCATGAGCGGACCCGCCGGGCCGGCACGATCGGTCCTTCAGCAAGCGTTTCGAGTGGCTCTGCCGGGGCTGTTCGGGGCGCTCGCCGTTAGCGCCCAAGCACCGGGCTACATTGGTGCGGGTGGCTGCGCGTCCTCAAACTGCCATGGGGCGACCACGCCGGCACCTCTGAGCCAAAGCCGTATTCTCGGCAATGAATATTCGATTTGGTCGGTCCGCGATAAGCATTCGCAGGCCTACAGCGTTCTTTCGAATGAGCGGTCGAAGCGCATGGCGGAAATCGTCGGCGTCGGCGACGCCACGAAAGCCGAAAACTGCCTGAGCTGCCACGCCGTCGGCTCGACGGCGAAGTTCATCTCCGACGGTGTGTCGTGCGAAGCCTGCCACGGCCCCGCGGAAAAATGGCTGGGGCCGCACACCGCCGCCGACAACAGCCACACCAACAACGTGTCGCTCGGGATGGACGATACGAAAGACCTCGCCGTCCGCGCCGCGAAATGCCTGGGATGCCACATCGGTGCACGAGGCCGGCGGGTCGACCACGCGCTGATCGCCGCCGGGCACCCCGACCTCGTTTTTGAGCTCGACACGTTCAGCGCGGCGTTGCCGAGACACTGGCGCGTGCCCGAGACCGAGGCGGGCAACACGCTTCCCACTTTGCGGGCGCTGGCCGTGGGACAAGCGATGGCTCTGGCCGAGGGGATGCGGCAGCTCGCTGCCGACGCCGCCTCGCCGGCTTGGCCCGAGTTCGTGCATTTGGAATGCTATCAATGCCACCACGATCTGCGGCGGGATAGTTGGCGGATCGCCCGCGGCTACGGCGGGCGCAAACCCGGCGGATTGCTGTTGAACGTTTCGCGGTTCGTCGTGTTGGAGGCGGTGACGCGGCAAGCCGCCGGCGGTTCGGCGAGCAGCCTCAGCGGATCGCTCGAGACTCTGAGCAAGGCGATCGGGGGCAAGTTGGGTGACGGGGAAACGATTGCGAGTGAAGCCCGCGCGATCGCCGCACAGGCCGAGGCGCTGGCCGAGCGGTTCGCCGCGCATGACTTCACGTCATCGGCGGCTTCGGGAATGGCCCGCGCTCTCGAAACGGACATTCGGCGAATCAGCAATTTCGGCGTCAATGCGGCCGAGCAAGCAACGATGGCGCTCGACGCAATCGCGGCGGCGCCAGGGACCGAGGGCGCGGAGCAAGCGATCGGCGAGCTCTACGATTACTTGGAACACCCCTCCACTTATCGCCCGGCGGAGTTCGCGAAAAGGTTCCGAGCCGCGGCCGGGCTGATTCGGTGAATGGCGCGAAGCCGCGACCGCGCAAGATGACCCGGCGGGCGATGAGAATCCCCTTCCATACCTTCGCGGCGACAGTGTTGGCGGCTTCCCTGTCAGCCCCTATCGCGGCCCAAGTGGCGACGATCGGCGTCAAAGGCCGCACGCGCGAAGCCGGGTCGGCAAGGCGTAGCCAAGCGACCGCGTCGCCGACGCACCAACTGCCCCGCCGCATGGGGCCGGCAGCGATCGTCATTCCGCCGAATCCCGACGAGGTCGAGCGGCAACGGATGCGCGACGCTCTCCCCTCGGCCCCGCCTCTCGCCGAAGATCGCACCAGAACTCTCGTGCGACGAACCCCCCGAACGAAGGCGCCTCCTCCGCTTGTGCAAGTTTCCATCGAGGCTCTCTACCCGCGGCCTCGGCGCGGGCCCGGCGACGGGTCGTTGGCGGGAGTTCCGCCTTCTTTCGAAATCCCTCTCGGTTCCGAACATCGCTCCGAAGACCGCGTCCCCGACCGTTGGCGCGCGGAGTTTCCGTTCCCGAAACGCTATGAGAACGAAAAACTCGACCTGATCTATTCGCGACCCCGCTGGTAGGACCCCTACAACAAGAACCGTGTCAAAGGCGATATTCCGCTTTTCGGCCACAAGAATTTCTTGAACCTCGCCGGAAGCAGCGACACTCTGGTCGAGCTGCGGCGCGTTCCGACGACGAACGCGGTGAGTACGGCCAATCCCGACAGCTCTGAGTTTTTCGGCGACGGCGGGCAAAGTTTCGTGCGCCAGAGCTTCCGCATCGCGATGGAGTTCTTCCGCGGCAGTGCCGGTTTCAAGCCGGTGGATTTCAGCCTCAAGATTACGCCGGAGTTCAATATCAACTACCTGGGGGCGCGCGAAAACAACGTCGTTCGCATCGACCCGCGCGCGGGCGTGACGCGGCTCGATACGCACATCGGCCTACAGGAGATGTTTTTCGAAACGCGCTTTGGAACGAACAGCTCGAAGCTGCTCAGGCGCGGGAAGAAGGATTTCGACGACGTGGGTAACGCCGAGTTCGACTTCAGCGCCATGCGAGTAGGCATTCAGCGCTTCACGAGCGATTTTCGCGGTTTCATCTTTTCCGATGAACAGCCGGGCGCGCGGCTTTTCGGCACCCTTCGCAACAACAAGTTGCAATACAACTTGGCCTATTTCAACCTGCTCGAAAAAGATACCAACAGCGGGCTGAACCGTTGGCGCGGGCGTAATCAGTCGGTCTATATAGCCAATCTGTATCTGCAAGACCAGCCGACCCTCGGCTACAACCTGAATTTCAGCCTGCATTACAACAACGACCAACCGAGCTTCCACATCGACCGCAACGGCTTCTTGGTGCGCCCCGCCCCGATCGGCGATCCGCGGCCGCACAAGATTCGCGCCGGGTACGCCGGGTTCGCCGGCGAGGGACACTTGGGCCGATAGAACGTCTCGCACGCGATTTACTATGCCTTCGGGCGCGACGATTTTCATCCGTTGCCGCCTTTGAACAATCCGCAACACATCAAGGCGTTCATGGGGGCGCTCGAACTCGACTACGAAGTCGACTGGCGGCGCTATCGCGTGTCGTTCTTCTACGCCTCGGGCGACGACGATATCAACGATGGAGTCGCCCGCGGCTTCGACGCCATTGTCGACAACCCGCAATTCGCCGGCGGCGGTTTTCTCGGGAACCCGGCGCTGGCCGATCGCGGCTTGTTGAATCCGCTCTTTGAAGGCGGCGGGACGAATTTGCTCAACCGCCAGACGATTCCGCTGACGGCGGCCGGCGTAGCGCTTTTCAGTTTCAACAGTCTGCTGCCGTCGCTGCGAAGCAATAAGTTCCAAGGCCAAGCGAATTTCTTGAACCCCGGCGTGATGATTTTCAACGCCGGAACAGACGCCAAGTTGACGCCGAAACTCAAGGCGCAAATCAACGTCAACTACTTGCGCTTTGATCGGACCGAGGTGCTCGAAGCGATCTTGTTTCAAAGCGGCATCAAGAAAAGCATCGGCGTCGATGCCGGGTTCGGTTTCCAATACCGTCCTTTTCTCAACGACAACATCGTCATCACTGGAGGATTCGGCGTGCTGAAACCGGGCGCGGGATTGCGGCGGATCTATCCTGACGTGACGCTTTTTTCGGGGTTTCTGAATACGAGGTTTCTGTTTTGAGGGGGCGAAGACATCTGTGGGTGATCTTGCCGGTGCTGCTGTTCGCAGCCACAGCGCCGTCATGGGCTCAGCAGCTGCCTGCACAAACCAGCGCTGCGCAGCAGACTAAGAGCGCCGGCTGCACGACCTCGGGCTGCCATGTCGGAATCGAGCCGATGCACGTGTCGCCGGCCGTTCGATTGGGATGCACCGATTGCCACGGGGGCGATGTCTCGGCGACGAGCAAAGCGGCGGCGCACGTCGCTCCGAAATACCCCAAGCGTTGGTCGTCTTCGGCTAACCCGGAGCGTACTTATACGTTGCTCAATGACGAACATCCCGAATTTGTGCGGTTTATCAACCCCGGGGATCTGCGCGCCGCGCCCAAGACCTGCGGGTCGAGCGGTTGCCACGCCGAGGTCGTCTACAAGGTTGAGCGCAGCCTGATGACGCACGGGGCCTTTCTGTGGGGTGCGGCGCTCTATAACAACGGCGCGTATCCGCTGAAAGATCCCCGCTTCGGAGAAAGCTATGCCCCCGACGGTACGCCGCGGCGCCTGGTCAGCCGACCCCCGGTCACGCCCGAGCAGACCCGCACCCAAAGCTTGCTGCCGTTTCTCGACCCATTGCCGAACTTCGAATACACCGAGCCGGGCAACACGCTGCGTGTTTTCGAACGAGGGGACGCCCGGTTGAGTAATCGCGGCTTCGGCACCTTGACTCGCACCGACCCGGTGTTTCAGGGAATACAGAAGACGCGCTTGTTCGATCCTTTGCTGTCGTTTCTAGGAACCAACGATCAGCCGGGCGACTATCGCTCCTCGGGCTGTACGGCCTGCCACGTCGTGTACGCCAACGACCGCGACCCGTTTCACTCCGGCCCCTATGCGCAATACGGGCATCTCGGGAAAAGCTTCACAGAGGATCCCACGATTCCGAAGGATGAATCCGGGCACCCGATTCGCCGCCGGCTGACACGGGCGATTCCAAGCAGCCAGTGCATCGTCTGCCATATTCACCCGGGGACTTCTTACGCCGTGCAATACACGGGATATATGTGGTGGGACAACGAAACCGACGGTGCAGCGTTGTATCCCGACAAACCCCCGAAATGGAACAGCGAAGAAAAGGCCCGTGCGCTGGCTCGCAACCCCGAAGCCGCGTCGCTGAGGGGAAAGTGGTCGGACGTCGATTTTCTCTCAAACGCACGCGACTTGGCGGACGGCATGAAGCAGACGCGTTTCGCGGATTTCAACGGCCACGCTTGGCTTTACCGCGCGGTCTATAAGCACGACCGCAAGGGCGTGTGGCTCGACACCGAAGATCGGCCGATTGCTTTCGACGATCCAAAGCGTTTCGAAAAAGCGGTACACCTCAAAGACATCCACCTCGAAAAGGGCATGCACTGCATTGACTGCCATTTCGAACAGGACGTTCACGGCAATGGCATGCTCTACGGCGAGCCGCGGGCGGCGGTGGAGATCGATTGCGCCGACTGCCATGGAACCCTTCGCGAACGCGCCCGGTTGAAGATGACGAATTCGGCGGCAACGCGGCCGCCGCATGATCTGTCGATTTTGCGAACACCCTTCGGGGCGCGGCGCTTTGAGTGGGTCGGCGACAAGCTGGTGCAACGCTCGATGGTGGAGTCCGACACCGAGTGGGCGGTTTCGCAGGTTCGCGATTCTGTCACGCCGGGGCATCCCGAATACAACGAAAAGGCTCGGTTGGCGAAGACGATTGAGCGCGACGGGGCGAGTTGGGGCGATGCCTCGGCGGCGGACGGCGCCCTCGCACATTCCGACAACAAGATGGCTTGCTACACCTGCCATACCTCGTGGATGACCAGTTGCTTTGGCTGCCATCTTTCGATGCGCGCCAACGCCAACCGTCCGCCGCTCCACGGCAAGGGCGAAACCTCGACCCGCAACTTCACGACGTACAACTATCAAGTGTTGCGCGACGACGTTTTCATGCTGGGCCGCGACAGTACGGCGAAAGAAGGAAAGATCGTTCCTGTGCGCTCCTCCAGCGCGGTGCTGGTTTCGTCGCAAAGCGCGCAACGCGAATGGCTCTACTCGCAGCAGCAAACGATTTCCTCCGAGGGGCTGAGCGGGCAGGCATTCAATCCGCATTTCCCGCACAGCGTTCGCAAGCGCGAAACGAAGACTTGCACGGACTGCCATCTGTCGGCCGACGGCGACAACAACGCCTGGATCGCGCAGGTGCTCCTGCAAGGAACCAACTTCGTCAACTTCATGGGACGCTACGTCTACGTGGCCGAGGGCGACCACGGTTTCGAGGCGGTCGCGGTGACCGAACGCGAAGAGCCGCAAGCGGTGATCGGCAGCGGCCTGCACAAGATGGCCTACCCCGACGAATACGCTCGTCACCTCAAGGGCGATCGCGTCGTGAAAGAGCACGGACGTTTCGCGACCACGTTCCACCATCATGCGCACGACGCCCAAAGCATTCAGATGCGCGGTGAATACGTCTACGTCGCCAAGGGGCGTGAGGGGATTCGCGTTTACGACATCGCCAATATCGACAACAAGACGCTGCCGGAGAGAATCGTGTCGGCACCGGTCTCGCCGTTGGGCCAGCGCTTCTATGTCAAGACGAAGGACGCGCGCTGGATCGCTTCGCCGACAACGCTCGGCGTTGACCCGGTGCGACGGCGGAACCCGGTGAACGAGGAGCCGGAAATTCACTCGAGCTACGGCTATCTCTATGTTGCGGACTACGAGGAAGGGCTAATTCTGATCGAGGCGGCGACGCTGCTCGACGGCGACCCGCGCAACAACTTTCTTAAACGGACGATAACGTTCAACCCGGAAGGCATCCTCGACGGCGCGAATCACGTCGTGCTCGCGGGTGTGCATGCTTTCGTGTCGTGTGCGCGAGGGTTGGTCGTGGTTGATCTCTCGAACCCGCTCGAGCCCAAAGTCGTCTCGATGGTTCCGCTCGAAGGCGCGGGCCATGCCGCGATTCAGTTCCGTTATGCGATTGTCTGTGATAACGAGGGGCTGAAGGTCATCGACGTCACCGATATCGAAAAGCCCGCCGTTCGCGCCTCGGTCGACATCGATGACGCCCGCGACGTTTACCTGGCAAGAACCTACGCCTACGTCGCCGCGGGTCGGCAAGGCCTTGCGATCGTGGATATCGAGAAACCGGAGCAGCCCGGCAAAGCGCGTTTCTTCAATGCCGAGGGGGCGATCAACGACGCTCATGCGGTCAAGGTCGGCATGACGAATGCGAGTGTGTTCGCCTATGTCGCCGACGGCGAGAACGGTTTGCGGGTACTTGAACTGATCACTCCCGAGACGCCGGGGTTGTGGGGCTTTTCTCCACCGGTCGAGCCACGGCTGATTGCGACCTACGAAACGAAGGGCGCCGCGATCGCGTTGTCGAAGGGTCTTGATCGAGACCGCGCGGTCGATGAAAGCGGCAACCACATTGCGGTTTTTGGGCGTCGCGGTGCGAGACCGCTGAATCTTGAGGAGATGCGTCGGCTGTATATGAGAGAGGGCAAGGTGTATACCGTGACCGACGAGCCTCCCGGACCTGCGGCGGGGGGACGCTGAGGTGGCATGTAAAGTCGGTCGGAGGACTGCGGCGGTTTCGCTCGGGCGAAAACTCGCGTGCAGGCCGGGAGACCTGCCCCACCGGCTAAGAGCGGCCGCGGTGGACCGGCTTGAGAGCCGGTCTCGACTGTTGGCGAGGACCGGCACGAGTGCCGGTCGCCACTTGGGTCCATGGAGGCTCGGCCTTCTGCTCGCTTTGGCCGCGACTCTCGGCGCACAGCCGGTTGTGCACTCCGAGCCGCAACACGGCGTCTTGCGTGCGGTTGCTTATCACGCCGCCTCGAACCGGCCTGTTACCGATGCCGACCCGGCCCTTCCGGGGGAAACCTTGCTGGTTGACGTTCACGGAGCGACGGCGCCGATCGAGGTGTTGGTGGGCGGTAGCGAAGTTCCGGGCAGGTTGCGGATTTCCTGGTCGCCCCCGAGGGCCAGGCGTTCTCGAAGTTCGCGTTTGCGGGTTCTTTCGGCAACCACCGCTTGGGAAGGAGGGCGGCAACAGGTCGCCTTCACCGTACCCACCGACGCCGGGGGCAGTTTTGTCGAGCTCACGTTGGTTTCCGGCGGCGTTCGCGGCAACACGGCGACGATCTCGGTTCGCCCGGCGCAAGCGGATCCATCGCAGCTCACCGCCGCTGATGTGGCGGGACTGATCGAGAGGGCCGCGACGGCGATCGACGATCCCGCGATGGCGATTGCCGTCACCGACCGCGCCGGACGGCCGCTGGGCGTCTACCGTAACCCGAGCGCCTCGGATGAAGCGACTGAAATCGCCCTCAGCTTGGCGCGGACCGGAGCTTTCTTTAGTAACAACCAAGCGCCTCTTTCGTCGCGCACCGTGCGCACTCTCAGCCGCGAGAATTTTCCCAACAACGTGCCGAATCAGCCCGCGGCGGCGTTGTTCGGCATCGAAAACACGAATCGCGGCTGCCGCCTTTCCGATTCCTTCGACCCCGGCCGGAGCATCCCTCCCGCGACGAACTTGGCGGGAACCGGGCCGGGTTTCGGGGTGGCGACGATTCCCGGAGGGGTGCCCGTTTTCAAGAATCTTCCCGACGGAAGCGGGCAGCCGTTGGTCGGCGGCCTCGGGGTGGCAGGCATCAATCCCGACGCGGCGGAGTTCGCCGCGGTGGCCGCGACCTTCGGGACCGAGTTCTTCGTCGCGTTGCCCTTGCCGCCGCCGGGGGCGGTCTATGTGGACGGTATCCGGCTGCCGTTCGTCGAGCAAACGACTCGCCCCGAGGGAACCGGGGCCGCGTCGGTGCCCGCAGGCGAGTATATCGTGGAGCCGAAAGCGGGCGCCGGGGTTCCGGTCGGCTATTTGATTGCCCCGCGCGGCAGCCCAACGCTGAGCGCGGCGGAAGTAGACCAAATCATCACCGCCGCACGCGACCGCGCCGAGCGAACCCGCGCGGTGATTCGCCTGCCGTTGGGCAGCCGTTCGCGCATGGCGATCTCGGTTGGAGATCTCGAGGGAAACATCCTCGGGCTGTTTCGGATGCCCGACGCCACGGTTTTTTCGATCGACGTCGCCGCGACAAAGGCACGTAACGCCGTTTATTTCTCGAGCGAAGAGCGTGTACCCGACGACCTCCCCGGCGTACCGGCGGGAACGGCCGTGACCGCGCGCACGATCGGTTTCGGTTCGCAGTCGTTCTTTCCCTCGGGCATTGACGGGTCGACTCCCGGACCCTTTCGTGAACTGTTCCTTTTTGACCTCGCCAACCCTTGTACGCAAGGCCGCGAACCGGTGGGCCCGAATCAGTCGGGCATCGTCTTCTTTCCCGGCTCATCGCCGCTCTATAAAAATGGCCGATTGGTTGGTGGACTGGGTGTTTCCGGCGATGGAGTCGAGCAGGACGACTACGTCTCGGCGGGGGGCGCGGAGCAATTCCAACCGCCGCCCGAGCAGCGCGCTGACCGAGTTTTCATCGACGGCGTGCGCCTCCCCTATTGGCGCTTTCCCAGGAACCCTGAACAGTAGACAGAGGCAGCCTGAACCGCAAACAACGGCATTCGAAAATGGATGTTTCGATGAAGGTGGTACGCGACCGGAGCGGGCTAAGACACGCCAAGCGCTAGGCCTCGGCGCCCTCCTCGGCTTGCGGCTCTTCTTCGAGGGCAGGGAGTCCCAGATCGGTGGGGTCGATGGCCTCGATGGGGGGGCCGCCCATACCCACCCTCTTCTCCACCTTGCGGCGCTCTTTCCGCGCCGCCTTATCTTGGCGTTTTTCCGCCCTGGCGAGTTCTTTTTGACGCTTTTGGAATTTAGTGTTCGATCGACTGGCCAACGGCGCCCCCCCTTCGCGGCATCCCGCCTGATACTACGGATTTACCAGCGAGGTCCGCCGCCGCCGCGAGAACCTCGGCGTCCGCCTTCGGGACGTCCGAAGCCGCCGCCGCCGCCGCCGCCGCCGCCGCGATCCGGGCGCGGTCGCGCTTCGTTGACCACCAAGTCGCGGCCCCCGACCTGCGAACCGTTCAAAGCGGCAATGGCCTGTTCGGCCTGCTCCTCCTCAGCCATTTCGACAAATGCGAACCCGCGCGAGCGCCCGGTTTCGCGGTCTAACACGAGATGAACCGATTCCACCTCGCCGTGGGCTTCAAAGCTGCTGCGAATTTCGTCTTCGGTGGCGGCAAAATTCAAGTTGCCGACGTAAAGTCTCTTCATGGGAACATTCCTCCTCTAACAGGTACTGAAACAGTGCAAGCGTCTGGCGGAAAGAGAAGGAATCAGAGAAAGCAACCTTCGGCAGTCAGCCTGGCGTGGCAAGCGTTTCAACTTCTGTGTCAAGTTTACCATGCCGGATGTCGACCGTCGTCTCAAAGGGTCGCGGGGTCGCGGGGAAGCCTTTGTGAGGCTGTCCACACCGCAACCGACGGCGGACAAGCGCCCTCAAGCTAGCCCACGATCTCGTGAATGACTTTCCCGTGGACGTCGGTTAGGCGGCGGTCGATGCCGTTGTGGCGGAAGGTGAGGCGTTTGTGATCGATGCCGAGGAGGTGCAAGACCGTGGCGTGAACGTCGTAGCAATAAATCGGATTTTCGGCGGCTTGGTAGGACCACTCATCGCTGGCTCCATAGGTGACGCCGCCTCGCACGCCGCCTCCGGCCAACCAGCTCGTGAACGTGAAGGGATTGTGATCGCGTCCCTTGGCGCCTTGGCTGCAGGGCATGCGGCCGAACTCGGTGGTCCAGTAGACGATCGTGTCGTCGAGCAAACCGCGCGCCTTTAGGTCTTTGATCAGAGCAGCCGCGGGTTGGTCCATGCCCTTGGCCATGCCGCCGTGATCTTTCACGAGGTCTTCGTGGCTGTCCCAGTTGCGGCGCGGGAAACCATTGTCGGCGCCGCTCCATAGTTGAACGAAGCGAACGCCCCGCTCGAGCAGGCGGCGCGCGACGAGGCAACTGAGGCCGAAATCGGCGGTGATCTTTTCGTCGAGCCCGTAGAGCTTCTTCGTAGCTTCCGACTCGCCTGAGATGTCCAGCACTTCAGGCGCGCTGACTTGCAGTTTCGCCGCCATCTCATAGGACTGGATGCGGGCTTCGAGCCGCGAGTCCCCGGGACGCTCGGCGAGATGCGCGCGGTTGAGCTTTTCGAGAGTTTCGAGCGTGTCGACCTCGCCGGCCGGTGTGATGAACTTTGCCGTTTCGGGAGGGAACAAATCGTGAATCGCATTCGGGCGGCCGACCCGTATCATCGTTCCCTGATTGGACGCCGGCAGGAATCCTGCTGAATGATTGCCCGGGCCGTTGGGCGCGAAGCCGCGCGTGTCGGGCATCACGACGAAGGTCGGCAACTCGTCGGTCATAGACCCCATCCCGTAGGAAACCCATGCACCCATGCTGGGGAAGCCGGGCACGACGAATCCCGTGTTCTGCATGAACGTCGCCGGCCCGTGAACGTTCGATTTCGAGATCATCGACGGCAGAAAAGCGATGTCGTCGACACAGCCGGCCAGGTTCGGCACCAGGCTGCTGACCCATTTGCCGCTCTCGCCGTGCTGTTTCCACTCCCAGGGGCTTTGCATCACCGGCCCGGGCTCGCTTTGGAACAACTCGACCTTGCCGCCGGGATCGAACTTTTCGCCGCTCTTTTCTATTAGCAGCGGTTTGTAATCAAACGTGTCGCACTGGCTCGCCGCCCCAGACATAAAAAGCTGCACGACGCGCTTGGCCTTGGCTCGGTGGTGCAGTCCGCCGTTGAGGTCGTCTCGTGACTCGGGGGTTCCGGCCAGGGCCCCGGAATGGCCGAGTAAATGGGCCAGCGCCACGCCGCCCAGCCCACCACCCGAGTGCCATAAGAATTGACGGCGGTCCATCGGGGCGCGGCCCCCGTAAGAGAGCTGTTCGGAAAGGCATTTCGGGTGTCGGGAGTTTGCCATATTGCAAGCCCGCTGTTCATTTGTCCCCGATCCGTTTGCCGGAGGAGGAAACCGGGAGAAAATGACCGTTCAGCATCAGATTGTCAGACGGGACCGGGATTGTCCAGCGCGGTCGGGGTCTCGACAAAATGTGTATTGGGATAGAACTTTGCGTGCGTTTACCCGACCGGGCGTGGCTCCTTTGCTTGCGGACGCGGTTTGGTCGCGGGTCTGGACGGTGGGACATGTCGCCAAGAGTGGCGACACGGCACGCTGAAAGCGTGCACCACGTCTGATGGGGACGCGGAATCTCCCCTATTTATGTTGCACGGCTAGGGCGGTCGAGGCAGGGTCTAGGGAGTATCTGTAGCGTGGTTTTAGGGGAGTTTTTCGGCGCCGCCGCGTCGCCCTTTTTCAGGCTGGGGGGCCGCCTCGCTGAGGTTCGCCTTTTTTGCAAACGGCTCGTCGGGCGTGGAGCTGGCAACCACAACAGGCCGCGCGGGTTGCTCGTTCACGGTCAAGCTGAAAATCTCAGGCCGAGCATAATGGCCTGTCACGTCGAGGTCGTATTTGCCTTCCGTGATTTCGTTGAGGTCGAGTTGCGCGGTCAAGATTTTCTCCTCGCCATAGCAAGGCCCGGCCAGAACCTTGCCCAGTGGGTTGATGATGACGCTGCCGCCGCGGATAACGGTCGTGTCAGGCGAGTCAGCCGGCGGGCTCACATAGTCCTCCGGGTAGGCCGAGCGCTCGATGTATTGGCAGGCGGAGAGCACGAAGCAACGGCCTTCGAGCGCAATGTGCCGCATCGTTGGCTGCCAGGTGTCGCGGTCGTCGACGGTGGGGGCGCAGTAAATCTCGATCCCCTTCGCATACATCGCCATGCGCAACAGCGGCATGTAGTTTTCCCAGCAAATCACCGCACCCACCCGGCCGATCGGCGTTTCTAAGACCGGCAGCGTCGAACCGTCACCTTGTCCCCAGATGACGCGTTCCATCGCCGTCGGCATTACCTTGCGGTGTTTGCCGATGAGCCCTTGGTCGGGGCTGAAAAACAGAATCGTGCAATAAAGGGTGCCGACCTCGCGCTCAATAACGCCAATCGCGAGGTGGACCTGGTTGTCGGAAGCGGTCTGAGCAAGCCGGTTCACCTCAGGACCGGGGACATCGACAGCGCTTTCGAAATAACGCCGAAACCACCGTCGACCCTCGGGCGAGCGCGTCCCGACGCGCGTGCCGAAATCAGCGCCTTTGGGATACCCCGAGACGAACGCCTCGGGGAAGACGACGAGCTGCGCGCCCTCGTGCGCTGAGTCGGCCGTGAGATCGCGGACCTTTTCGAGTGTCCGCTCGCGGTCAAAGGGAATCGGACCGGCTTGCACCACGGCGGCGTACATAGAATTCATTATCGAAGGTCTAGTCGAACTTTCGATAGATGCCGGCCCGCCGAGTCCGAGAACATTATTCGTAGATATGCCGGCAATAACGCCGGCACAGCCAAAACCCCGTCGAATCCCATCGAACCAGATTTCAGCCGTCTTTGGCCGGTCTCAGCGAAACAGATCCTGCTCGGGTTCGCGAAGCAGATCCCGCACGGTTCCCTCTGCCGGTTCGAGCCGCAAGCCCTCGACCAGCACGACCGGGCGTCCGGCGTCCTTGGTCATCAGGAGGCCGGCGGCGGCGGCGATTTCGTCGGCGGTTGCGGGTTCGGTGGCGGCCAGCGGTCGGCCCTGGCGATCGCGTCCTCCACGTGCGTCTTGGAGCGCACCGAACCCCGCTACGCCCAGCGCAACGTTGACTTGCCCGCGTCTCCACGGCCGACCGAAAGTGTCGCTTACTACAACTGCGAGGTCGATGCCGAGTCTCTCGCGTAAGCCCTCCCGGAGATTCGCGGCCGAGCGATCGGGGTCTTGCGGCAAGACGGCTGCGTGATCGTCACCGGGAACGTTTGAGCGGTCGACGCCGGCATTGGCGCAGATAAACCCGTGATGGGTTTCTACGATCAAAATTCCGCGCTCCATTCGAACGATGCGTTTCGACTGGCGCAACACAAGTTCGACGAGGCGGGGATCCTTGTCGTGGTCCTCGGCGAAAGAAACGGCTCGCGGTGAGGGCGTGATGGTTCGCAGGTCGACAATCGCGCCCTCGGCCTTTGAGACAATTTTTTGTGCCGTGACAAGGACCATCCCCTCGCGCCAGACCAAACTTTCCCGCCGGGCGGCCTTGGCGATCAACCCGGGCAAGTCGTCGCCGGGGTGGATTTCCGGCAAGCCGGCGAGGGCGGTGAGCCGCAGCGGGGTCGGGGGATTCACGGCACGGCGGCCTCGGGCTCATCGCCGCTCGCGGTCGGCTCGCCCGGGTTGGGGTCGCCAACCGGGTTCGGTTGCAACTCTTGATAGCGAGCGGTGGCTTCGTCCGCGCCGATGCGATCGAGAAAGTCGCGGATCGGCCCGCCGCCCGAGCGCGTGAGAAACTCCCGCAGATCGTCGGGGGTGTCGAGATCGAAGACCAGACCGGGCGGACGCAGGACTTCGAGTTGTGCACCGCGGGCGCGTACTTGCTCGGTGTGGACCGCGAAACTACCCGGACCGAAGCGGCTTTCGATGACGCCGGGCGGCGTGCGGCCGAGCCCGTTTGTGCCCGTGCCGTCCGCGGAGGGAACAAGGACCACTACGGGGGATTCGCGGCGAGAGCAGGCGCGGGCGAGCTGCTCGATTTCGGACACTTCGGCGAGAGGAACGTCGATCGGGAGCGACACGACGGCGAGAGCCCCCTCGGCTTCGAGTCGCGCGGCGGCCCAATCGGCCGAGGCGCTGTGCGTCTGCTGACGACTCTCTTCCAACGCTCTTGCGCCGGCTTGCCGCGCGGTGTCCAACGTCGGTCCGTCGCTCGAAACTACCGCCACCCCATCGAACCCCCGGGCGCGTACTAGCTTCTCGAGCATTTCTCGATAAAGCAGCCCCGCGAGTGTTCGCCGCTGATCCACCGAAAGCACTGGTGCGAGACGCTCCATGACTTTCTCGGGAGACTTGACCGGGAGCAGTGCCCAGATCATGAGGCTGGCGCCTCCAGCGCTTCCAATACTCGGGCGGCGAGCGATTTCTTGCGCTCATCAGACGACATGGCGATGTCCGACGTAACGACTTTTATACCGAGGTCTGCGATCCGTTCGACTTGCGCGGTGTCTTGCTTGTCGATCACGAAAGAGTGGAGAAAGTCTTGGTAGAGTTCGGCGACAGCGAAAGCGGAAACCTCGTGGCCGAGGCCGGCCATCATTCGCGCCGTGGGTCCTTTGAAAGCCCGCCCGGCGGCGACCGGTGCGACAGCGGCCACCGGGGCCGTCGTCTTGCGCAGAGCCTCGCGAATTCCCGGCACGGCCAAGATGGGTCCGATGCTGATGAAGGGATTGCTGGGGGCGATGATAACCGCGCGGGCCGACTCGATGGCCTCCACGACCCCCGGAGCGGGTTTGGCGTCCTCGGTTCCCTCGAACTCCACTTTGCGAACCTCGTCTCGCGCTCGCCGGCGCACGAAATAGGTTTGGAAATCCACACGCTCGGTTGGCGTCGTGATCCAGGTGCGCACGGTGTCGTCGCTCATCGGCAAGATGCGCGACGCGACCCCTAGGCGCTCGGCGACGGCCGCGGTCACTTCCGACAGCGGCACGCCTCGGTTGAGCAGGGCCGTGCGGTAGATATGCGTCGCCAGATCACGGTCGCCGAGCCGGAACCAGGTGTCGCCCGAGTAACGCCCCAGGAACCCGAGGCACTCGAACGTGTCGTTCGCGATGCCCCAACCTTGTTCCGGGTCCGCCACGCCGGCGAGCGTATAGGTGACTGTATCGAGGTCGGGAGAGATCGAAAGGCCGTGGAGTCCGAGGTCGTCGCCGGTGTTGCCGATGACCGTAATCTCGTTCGGGTCGATGACGCCGGCCAAACCGGTTAGAATGCGAGCGGCGCCGACGCCGCCGGCGAGAACGACGACCGGTCCCGTCATCTAGCGCTCCTTCGTTGACGAACTGAGACCGGTAAAGCGTAGGCCCGCGGCAGCGGATTTATGCCTCAGATTGAGGGTGATCAACAGTGCCGCGGTCTGCTCGGCGTAGCGGGAGTTTTCCAGGGGCCCGAAGTCGATCGCGCGGGCGCCCGGGATGTCTTCAACGAGCGTCGCGACGACGGCTCGGGCCTCGCGATCGTTTCCGGTCACCAAAACATCGCAGTCGATGTCGTGGTCGAGGTCTCTAAGCGCCTCCGACCCCAAACTGTGAAACGCACCCGTGACACGGGCGAGCTTGCCGACATAGCGCTCGGCCTGTTCCGCGGCCGAGCCGTCCCAGAGCTGAACGATTCGCGACAGGCGGCCTCCCACGGCTTTTTCAAGGGGAACCGTCGCGTCGACGACAATCGCGTCGGGCCGCAGGCGATCGCGGATCGACTTCAACGTGCTGATCTGTGCCGTAAGCGGCACGGTTAGCACCACAATCGGGGCCCGTGCGACGGCCTCCTCATTGGCCAGGCCCTCGACGGCCGAACCGGGGACCCTTTCTCGAACGCTTTCGGCGGCGGTGCGCGCCCGTCGCGGATCGCGGGAGCCGATGAAAACCATCCTGTCGGCACGGGCCCAGCGCAAGGCCAAGCCGAACCCTTCTTGGCCCGTGCCGCCGAGGATAGCCACTTCTTTCGACATTGGAGTGGAACGAACGAATGCGTATTCTACAATGGTCTGCCGTGCCGGCGTCCGAATCGCATCCCCGACCCCCTTCTGACGAGCGAGGAATCGAACGCAACGGCATCATTTGGGTCGCCTTGGGCGCGACGCTTTGGGGAACGGATGCCGTCTTACGCCGTCCCCTGACCGAGACGCTTTCAAGCGCGGAAATCGTTTTCTTCGAGCACGTGATCCTGGCGGTGATTCTGCTGCCGGTCGCGATCCGGGCGCGGCGGCGAGGGGCCTCGTTCACCAAAGCCCAATGGGCGGCGCTTTTGTGGATCGGCTGGGGCGGGTCGGCGCTCGCTACGATCTTTTTTACACAAGCCATCAAGTTGGGTCTTGCTTATACGGTTGTTTCAGCAAGCCCCAAGATGTAGGGTAGGGCGTGGCCCGGCCGCCGTTTCCGAAGAGTCTGCGTCAGTTTCAGGTGGAGTTTGCGACCGAGGAGGCTTGCCAGAAGTACCTGGCTGCTTGTCGTTGGCCCGACGGGTTCCTTTGTCCTCAGTGTGGGCATCGGCAGGCCTACATTCTCGAGCAGAAACTACGGTGGCAGTGCGCGGCGTGTCGACACCAGGTCTCGTTGACGTCGGGAACGGTGCTCCACAATACGAAGACCCCGCTGACGGTTTGGTTTTGGGCTGCGTACCTGATGACAACTGATAAGCGAGGTGTGTCGGCGCTGCTACTGCAGCGTCAGCTCGGCCTGTCGCGCTACGAAACCGCCTGGATGATGTTGCACAAACTGCGACGGGCCATGGTGAACGCAGCTCGCGAGCCCTTGCACGGAGAAGTAGAGGTCGATGACACCTGGATTGGCGGCCCGCAAGCAGGTTTGCGAGGCAGCCGGCAACTGAAGGGGCGCCGTGCGGCCCTTGTGATGGTCGCTGTTGAGAAACGCGGGAAGCGCTCCGGGCGCGTTCGCATGTCCGTTATTCCAGACTTCAAGAAGGTGACGATCGACAGGTTTCTTGCCCAGAACGTTGTTCCCGGCTCGACCATCTACACAGACGGTCTGAAGACCTTTACCGCCCTCGAAGAGGCCGGCTACAAACACGTCTCTCGTCCGCAACCTCACCGGACTGACTTGCGGAAAGGCGCCAAGTCGGTGGTGCCGCTGGCGGATCGTGCCATTGGCAACCTGCAGCAATGGCTGACCGGAACGTACCACGGCGTGAGCCGCGCTCAGCTTCAGGTTTACCTCGATGAGTTCGTGTTTCGACACAACCGCCGCAAGACCCCAATGGCAGCCTTCCAAACCCTCCTTGGTCTCGGAACTCAACACGCTCCTACGCCTTACGCCCACATCCGCCGCGCGCGTGACCTGGACAAGACGCGATGACCTCCACCCCAACATCTTGGGGCTTGCTGAAACAACCGTATAAGCAGGAGTTGGGTAACCCGACCGCCGCTGTTTTTCTCCAGAAGCTACAACCTCTCTTCGCCGTTCTGGGGGCCCGCATAGGGTTGCGAGAGAGAGAGTTCATCCAAGGACGCTATTGGGTGCGTCTTATCGTTGCAATCGGGGCCGTGCTGCTGATTTCCGGCGCTCTTGACGGCGGCTTCGCGCCAGGCCCTTGGAGATCTGCATCGTTGTGGGCGGTGGCGGCGGCGTTCATCTGGGGGACATCGACGGTTGCCGGCCGTTCGATGTTTCCCGTGGTTTCGCCGGTCGAAATGACGGCGCTGCGGGTGCTGACGGCGTTGCCCTTGCTCGGAGCGCTGGTTCTTGCGAGAAGCCCCGATGTTTCGCTTCCGTTGGCGGGGGCGGGGCAGCTTCCGACCTTGTTGCTGTTGGCGATTGTCCCGGGCCTGCTGGGATTGCTGTTTTACTATCGCGGGCTCAGCGGCACGTCGGCTTCGCGGGCGGCACTGGCGGAGTTGTGTTTCCCGGCCGGCGCCGCTCTTCTGAATTGGGCCTTCTTGGGGACGACGGTGACGGCGGTACAACTCGCCGGTGTGGTTCTCTTGTGGGTGACGGTAGTTTGGCGACGAGGTAGCTGAAGCCGCAGGTTTCTTCGAAACCTGCGCTCCGCGTCTTCGCGGGCGCCCTTTCTTGAATAGGGGTGACGCAGGTCTGGCGAAAAGCGCGCCTAGACCTGCGCTACGGTGTCCAGCCGGCTGACCTACAGTGCCGGTGGGATGAGCAACATCGCAACCACGCTCACTGCGAAACAAGCCGCGGCGATCAAGCTCGTGTACCCCACCATTTCCCCGAACCGCAGCCGCGCTACCGCCAGCAGCGGAATCGCCCAAAACGGTTGAATCAAATTCGTGGTCGCATCCCCGTAGGCGTAGGCCATCACGACCGTCTCCACCGAGACTCCCAACTCGCGGCCCGCTGGAATCAAGTAGGGCGCTTCAATCAACCACTTCGAGCCGGCCGACGGGACGAACAGATTCATGAAAGCCGAGTAAATATAGACGACCAGCGGATAACTCCCTGTGGTCGCGAATTCGGCGAAGCGCTCGCCTAACCAAGCTCCCAAACCGGTGCTGTTCATGATGCCGAAAATCCCGGCGTAAAAAGGGAACTGCAGAATAATGCCCCAACTGGTGCCGACGCCTTCGCGGCAAGCGTGGACGAAAGAGTTGGGGCGACGGTGCAGCAATAAGGCCGCGACGAGGAACGTCATGTTGTAGGCATTGATCGTCCAACTCGTGCCGAAACCGCGCGTGACCATCGAATGCCCTAGCGGGTAAGCGATCAAGATGACGGCCAACACGACCCAGCCGGGAAAACGGTCGAGCCGCGCGGCTGGCGTCAGCGCCGAGCTTTCGACTGTAGGAGGCTTGGGGAGAATAGCGTCCACTTGCTCTCTTGAAAGAGTCACCGCGCCTTCACGCGGATGAAGAGCGATCACCGTCAGCAGACCTACGAGCGAAATTACGGCGGCGTAACCGAAATTGAAGGGGGTAAACAGAGTTGCGGTAACCGGGATCAGCCGATCGAGAATCGCGGCGCCCGCGGCGGGTTCGATAGGGGGTTGCCGGGCGTCGCCAGGATCAGTGGAGCCGAGCTCGAAAACCCGCAAGGGAACAACGTCCCCAAGCCAAGGTAGGCCGCGGCAATCAAAACACGGATGTCGACCCGCGGATTGTGACGACACACAAAAGGCACGAACAGCGCCGACGCCACCAAGCAAAATGCCCAGTTCAAGAAGGCCGTGAAGAGCGAAACCCCCGCCACCAGCGCGACCGCTTGCAGTGGCCTGTCTGGATCGGGCACCCGAGCTAAGCGGTCGAACAACCGAAACACCGGCCTGGACGAGACGCATGCATAGGCGGCGACCATGACGATCGTGAATTGCATCGCCAACTCGAGCAAGACCCACATCCCGCCTCCCCAGGCCAGCACAGCGTCTTCGACCCCGACACCGGCGCCGAAGACCGCCAACAGCAGAGCAACGCTGGTGAGCATCATGCAGATGACCCAGGAATCGGGGATCCAGCGTTCGGTGAATGAAGAGAGACCCGCGCCGAGGTTGCGAAAACGATCGATGAGAGAGGCCATGTGGGGAGGGGCTTGCCCAACTCGAGCGCCGAGCCGGCGAGCGGTATTGTAGCGCAGCGTAGACCCGTCGACGCCCACTCCAAGCGTGGACTTCCGTCCACGCCTCTGTCGCTGCGCCGTGGGAGCGATCGAAATAGAGCGGCGAAACTAGCCGTGGCCTCGAGCGGTTACCTTCCACAGCTCGACAACATCGTCGCCACGGGTGCAGTACATGCGGTCGTAGAGGTTCACGTTGGGGTCGCAGTGGGGAACGATCAGTTCGACCTTGTCTCCGAGCTTGACGGCGGGTTCGGGATTCTCGAGCGTCAGAATGCCGTGCTCATCGCCTGCGAATCCGTACCCGACGCCTTGGTAGCCCAGTACTTCGGGGCCAAAGTCGCGGTCCGTGGCGAACGACTTGAGCCCGGAGTCAACCGTGGCGCGGTCGTCGTAGTTGTGGCTGATGACGGTGGCAAGGACCGTCAGCGACGGTTGGAAATCTTCGTAGACGTCGCCGCCGCGCCCGCCGATCAGTCGATAGTCGACATCCATGAAAACGTAGGAGCCCACCTGCATCTCGGTCATCCCCAGCTCCGGATCGATGTTGTAGGTGCCGGTACTGGTGCCCGACATGACTTCGGCGGGCAGACCGTCTCGCTGTATCTGTCTGAAACTTTCGACAACCGGCGTCATGTATTTCGCCGAATGTTCTTTGCGAGCATCGAAACCCCTCACATGGGACGACGCGCCTGAATACCCGTGGACGCCGCGCAGATTCAAGTTCTCCAGCCTGTCCACGGTCTTCGCCAAATTGACCGCACCTTCGCCGGGCGCAATGCCGGTACGCCGGCCGACCGGATCGATATCGATGAGAATATTGAGGTCGACTTTCCCCGCCTTCGCCGCCTCGCTCAACTGCTCGGCGTGCGCCGCGCTGTCGACGACGGCCATCGTATCGGAGTGGGTCTTAGTCAGCCGAACCAGCCGAGCCATCTTGTTCGGGCCGACGAGTTCGGAGGTAATCAAAATGCCCCCAACGCCGGCGGCGGCCATTTGTTCGGCCTCGTAAATCGTCGCCGTGCATACTCCGAGCGCGCCCGCGGCGGTTTGGCGGCGAGCGATTTCAGCACTCTTGTGCGTCTTGGCGTGGGGCCGTAAATCGACCGACGCCCCCTTGGCGTGCTCGCTCATCGCGGCGAGGTTGTGTTCAAGCCGATCCAGGTCGAGCAGCAGTGCCGGCGTCGGCAGATCGTGCTTTGTGACGCCTTCGATCGCTTTCTCGGAGCTGAGGCGCTTTTCCACTTCATCGACGCTATAGCCCTTCGCACCGCTGGGCGTCAGCAGGGTCGGCGCAAGCGTCGCTACCGCCAAGTTGTCTTTCATCCATTGTCTCCGCGAGGTTGTCATCGGGACCCCTTTGAGCCTGTTTTGTTTGCATGGAACAGGCCACCAAGTATTTTAAGGGTAGCTCGCGGCGAAAGGAAAAGTCGCAGGTGTCTTCGACCCCTGCGCTACGTGGTCCTGTGCCTTTCGAGGACGGGGTGCGGGGACACGGTTTCTGAGGATTCGGGGTGCTGCCCCGGAACGCCCTCCTCCGCCAGTGCCGCCGCGACGCCCTCGCGATACGACGGGTAGCGCAGCTTTACCTCGAGTAGCCTGCAAATCGCGCGCCCGTCAACGCGGCGGTCGGCCCGCCGCGTTTCATCGATTTCCCCGTTTTCCACAGAGGGCGGCATCGGCAGTCCCAATAGGTCGGCGCAGTGACGTGCCATCTCACGCGAGGTGCAGGGGTTTTTGTCCGCCGCTGGATATGCCCCGGTGATGCCGGACTCGAGGGCTGCCGCCGCTAATGCCGCGAGGTCATGGACATGAATGCGCGAAATGAAGTTTGCGCCGTCGCGGGCGAGACGATATCGCCCGGCCCGTAATGCCGTGTGAACGCCGCGCCCTGGGCCGTAGATGGCGGCGGGCCGCAAGATCAGCGAGGGCCGCGGGCCGGCAGTCACGGCGCGCTCGGCTTCGGCGCGCCGATGTTGCCGTTCGGTTACGGGAGCAATCGGCGTTGTTTCGTCAACGTGCTTGGTTTCGCCGTAGACGCCCGTCGTCGAAAGATAGACCACACGAGCGGGGGCTTTCCCGAGGGCCTCTACGATGCGGGCGGTTGGGTCGTCGAGTCGCGCCGTGTCGCCACTCGTTTCGGTCAGCGTGGGGATCGAAAGCAGGACCCTGGTTTGTTCGTCGACAAGCTCCGCTACGGACGTGAGCGTCGCCTCGTCGGTGACATCGAGCGCTGCGACCCGGCAACCGGCAGCCTTCAAGTCCGATTGCCGGATCGGGTCTCGAGTCGTCGCGGTGACGGCAATACCCCGTTCCAAAAGCCGTCGAGCGACGCGGCGTCCCGTGTATCCGCAACCGAGAATGAGGCAGTGCTTCAAGCCGTTAGTGTGCCACGTCGACCGAGGGCCCAACCCCGCAAGATCCCATAGCGCGCCCGTAGCGCAGGTCTAGACGCGGTTTTCGTCAGACCTGCGTTCCCATTCTTCCGCCCAGCTATCCTCAAGAGGGAATTTTGCCGCTGATGCCCTCCGGTACCACCGAGACCCTTGGAGCGCCGACCCCAGGCGCCGGGTTCGGCATTCCGGTGCGCAACTTGGGTTTGTCGTTGATCTTGACCGGTCTTCTATTCGGGGGCGCGGGTTGGGCTTGGGGACGGCCCGGCTATGACATTCTGCTCATCGGCATCGGTTGGCCGCATATACTTCTGGGGTTCTTCTCGTATGGCCTGAAGCTGCGTAGGGGACAAACATCACGGCTGATTTTCCCCGCCGGTCTCGCGCTCTGGGCGGCAATCGCATGGCTGCACCACGAATTTCTACTGTTGACTTTCATCCAGATGCTTTTCGTCTTTCATGCCGTGCGGGACGAAATATCGATCTACCTTCGGACGCGAGCCGGTGAAGACGGCACGCCCGCGGTGAGCGAGCTTCCGGGCATGATGCCGTTTCTAGCGGCTTTTCTGCTGATTCCTAATTGGTCGGTCGCCGATGATCCGGCGCGCTACGACTTGCGCGGAAGCACGCGGGTGGCCGAAGTGCCGGCGCTCGAAGCCTCCGAGCCCGGTTGGACATTGTTTCCCTTCGCTCCTGTCGAAGGCTCCGAAGGACGATCATTCCGATTTTGGATCGAGGCGCGAGGTAGTGCCCCGTTTCCGGAAATGGTCGCCGCCCTTGCGCCCTTGTCGACGCGTTTCTTGGTCAACGGCAGGCCGAGCCGCCAGACCGCCTACGGGAGTCCTTTGGCGCTTGGGATGGTTCCACGCTTCGGCTCCGAGCTCCAGCCGCCTGAAGAGCCTCCTCCCGCCGATCGCTCCACCGCGCGGGTCAACGGGGGCCATCGACTGGGGCAACGTTTCGTCGCCGAAAGGGGGGGATTGAGCGGGGTGTGGCTGTGGATCGAGGACGCCCCGAGCCGACATCAGGCCCTCGATCTCCGATACGGCCTCGAGCCGGCGCCGCTTGTGCCGGCGAGCGTCCCTTTCCGCGAGCTGCGCTTCGGGCTGATCGTTTTGTTGGTTGTCTTGGGAATCCGCCAAATCGCGCGATCGCCCCGCCCGAAGATCGGCGCTTGGGCCTTCTTGGCGGCGATGACCTTGTTGTTTGCGCTTCCGGTCGTCCTGCTGACTTGGCGAAGCGGCCCGGCGAGTCATTGGCCCTATCTGTTCCAGTTTCTTGTGGTTTTTCACTATGTAAGTTGGTACGTTTTTGCGCTGCGACGCGGAGCCGTACCGACCAGACGAACCTTTCGATGGGTCGCCTCGGTACTGTTGCTGAACGCGGTTCTTGTAGGCGCGGCCCGACTCTGCCAAACCGGGGAATTGCCCGCGGTGTTCGGAGCCCTATTTCGGATCGAGTATTTCGTATACGCGCTGCTGTTCCACGTTTGCCTCAGCTTCGGGCACCGCCGCGCGAACGGCGGCTCTCGCTCGCCCTGGGGACTGTTGGACTGACCTGAAACTTCGATTGGGGCGGGACAAGCTGAGAGCTTGTCCGGACTGGGGCTAGCCTGCATTTCTCACCACCTGACGGTCGAAGCACGCAATAGGCCGGTCATTACTTCGTTACGGTTGCCTGCCGTGCTCACCGTACTGTTCAAGTACGCCTCCGCGCGCCAGACGGCCCGTGCCTCGTACTGACAGCCCTCTCACGCACTTCGCCTCGCCAGGTGGTGAGAAATGCGGGCTAGGACCGGCACGAGTGCCGGTCGCTACCGACAACGAAAAAGGAGAAACGGAGGGAGGCGTTGGTGGACGGCATGGGATTCGAACCCACGACCTCGGCGTTGCGAACGCCGCGCTCTCCCAACTGAGCTAGCCGCCCCTGTAGGTGTAATTTCAACGTCAGTATATCACGGGGCCTCAAATCACCCCCCGCCGCAGGCAACCCTAGAAAGGGCCTTTGGCCGCGCGGGTGGGGGACAGGACATGTCGCCAGGGCCGGCACCACGGCAGGCTGAAAGCGTGCGCCACGTCTCGCGCCGAGCACTACCATCTCAAGGCCCGCGAGAACTTTGTCACGCTCGCCGGCGTCAGGCAGCCGGCGCCCGGCGAAGATAGCCGAAAGGCTCTCTCCGACTGGGGTTTCTCAGAGAGTGAAATCGGTGATTTGGAGGTCGCCGGCGCGGTTTCGAGTGAAAAGTGATTCGAACGGAGCGACCGGCCACATCGTACCGGGCCCCGAAAGGCGCGGACGGCGGGGGAAGCCGAGATTCGGCTCATTCGTAGAAAGTGGCGTGCGGGACCAAGTAGCTGCCATCGTCCAAGAAGGCTTCACACGGGCCGCAAGTAAACTGGTAGTCGGCATTTGCCTCGCGAATGATTTTCGGCAGCACGGTGGAATCATCCTTGCGATGGTAGCTGTCGAGCATCAATCGCGGGCGCAGGTGACGGAGAGTCTCGAACGCACCCTTCAGGGCTTCTCTTTCGGCGCCCTCGATATCCATTTTGATGTAATCGACTTTGTCCAAACCCAACCGCTCGACCAGAAGGTCGATGGTCGTCGCGGGAATGTCGATTGTGTCACCGCCGACGGAGCGCACCAGGCTGTCCTGCGCTGTCGATTCTCCCATGTGCAGCGAAACCGTTCCTTCGCTGCTCCAGACCGCTTCGGGAACCAAAACGACTCGGCCCGACTCGATCTCCCGCGGGAAATTGCGTCGCAGGCACTCGAGGTTTGTGGGGTTGGGTTCGATCGCCACGACCTTCGCGGCGCCGAGTGCCAGCGCTTTGGCGGTAAACACGCCCACATGCGCTCCGCAATCGAAAACGATGTCGCCCGGGCGAACACTCAGGCTCGGAGAGTCCTCGACGAGCCAGTCGTGCTCTGCCAAAAGGTACGACAGGCCGACTCCTTGACGCATCCAAAAAGACCCCGCCGCGGAAGAAACCAATTGAATACCCAGTTTCTCGTCCGACTCAACTATTTCAGTCGACTCACGATGCGCGTTCAAGTGCTTGTCGAATGCCAACTGATCGAGGTAGTAGGTGCCGATTCGCGACCAGGGACAAAGGGTTGCACGCCCTCTGAGTCTCGCCGTAACCGCCCAGCCTCCGTGTAAGGCAAAGAACAAAACATCTTTCAAGAGAAAGCCGACGACCAGCAACAATAGCAACCGCAGCGGCCATGGAACTCGCTCGTTGAACCTCTGCACCCCTGTCTTCATCTACTGTTCAGCTTAGTTGATCAGACGATCAGCGCAACAGCGGGCCGCCCGTTCGTCAGTTTCACGGCAGGCCACAATCCCGGGCACCGCGAGGGCTGCACGACCTGGACCATGAAAGTCAGCGGCAATGGTCGCAAGCTCCAAGTCGTCTTCGTCGGTGGCGTTTCCATCAACGACGGTGGGCGGTGGGCCGGAAACCGAAAATTCCCCGAGATCGCCGAGACCTACGCCCGAACGTTTCGGCATCTCAAGAGCCTCCGCGGTGAAGTCTTTCTTTCGCAACACGGCGCGCAGCACAATCCCTCGTCGACGACATGTTCCATGTTCCCCCCTTCTTGACACCGCCCGCCGGCCGGTGACATCCTACACCGCATGATTCGCCGCCGTGAGTTTCTGGCGGGCGCGGCGGCTTCGGCTCTCGTTGGCTGCCAAGGTCCCCCTGAACCTAAACGACCCAACATCCTCTTCCTGATGCCCGATCAGTTTCGCGGCATGGATATCGCCGCGATGGGCAACGCCGATGTCCAGACGCCGAATATCGATCGGCTCGCAAGGGAAGGCGTCCTGCTCCGCAATACCATCGCCAACTGCCCGGTCTGTTGCCCGGCCCGCGGGACGCTGCTGACCGGACAATTCGCCCATGAGCACGGCGTTGACGTCAACGACGCACCGCTTCCCGACGAGGCCGTCAGCCTTCCGGAGTTGCTCAAGCCGCATGGCTACCGCACCGGCTTTGTCGGGAAGTGGCATCTGGAGGGCGGCATCCGCTTGCCGGGCTTTGTTCCGCCCGGCCCGCGGCGTCAAGGTTTTGACTTCTGGGCCGCGAATGTTTGCAGCCATGCCTATTGGAACATGCACTATTTTCGCGACGACCCGACGCCGATTCCGATGGACGACTACTCCGCGAAATTCTTCGCCGACGAAGCCATCAACTTCCTCAATCAGGGCCGGGGCGAGGGCGGAGGCGACGACTCTCCGTTCTGCCTTTATCTGCAGTGGGGGCCCCCTCACAACCCCTACGTCGCGCCGCCGGAGTACATGAATCTCTACGACTTCGACCTGATTCGGATGCGGGAGAATTGGCGTGAGAACACGCCCCGAGCGGGCCGCGACGACGTCGCGGGATACTACGCGGCCATCACGTTCATCGATCACGAAATCGGGAGGCTGCTCAAGATGCTTGAGGAAAACGGGCAGGCCGACAATACGATCATCTTGTTGAGCTCCGACCACGGCGACATGCTCGGCTCGCACGGGACGGTACTGAAGCGCAAGCCGTGGGAAGAGTCGATTCTCGTGCCGGGCATTGTCCGCTACCCCGGCGCGATTCCGGCCGGGGGCGATTCCGACTTGCTCTTCTCGCACGTCGACATCGTGCCGACACTGTTGGGCTTGGCGGGAGTACCTGTCCCCGACAGCGTTACGGGTCGTGATCTTTCCGCGAATCTGCAAGGCGCCGTTGGCGCGGAACCCGAGTCCGTCTACATCCAAAGCTATACCGAAACCGAGTCCGCCGAATTCCCCGCTTGGCGCGGCGTGCGAACGAAAACCCACACCTACGCCCGACATGAGCAAGAGCCTTGGGTGCTCTACGACAACGAAAACGACCCCTTCCAGATGATCAATCTCGTGGGCAAGCCTGAGATTTCGGGACTGCAAGCCCGACTCGATGGCGTGACGATGGATTGGTTTGCCGGGGTTGGCGATGATTGGCGTGAGAGAAATGATTTGCCGTATTAGGTAAGAAACTTGAGTTGCCATTTTAGTACTAGATCGTTTACAAAAGAGTTATGGATTCAACATTGGTCAGAGTTCTTTGTGGGCTTGTTGCCGTCGGCCTCTTGGTCTTGATCATGATGAGGCGCCGCAGCCGGCAAGGATAGAGAGAACTTCCTCCACCTCGCGGGCCTCCGGCCCATCCTCTCATCCCTTCGGGTTGGCGCGGCGAACCGTGGCCCGGCGAACACGCGGCTTGTCTTTGTCGGTCGCGGGAGCCTGCGGCGAAAACTCCGGTCGGCTCCGTACAGTAGAGGCCGGTTACACAAGGGTGCGCGACATAAATGTGGACCAGGCGACCGGCCCCTCTCGATCGCTCCCGGTCGGGAATTTTCCCTTGGTTCGGCCACGGCTAAAGCCTGAAGGGAAAAGACCGTTGAAACGGCCTATATGACGGAGGGCCGATTTTAACCGGCCCTCGAAGGGCCGGCCTGATCGAACCCAAGCCCAGCCCAAGCCCGCTGAACCGGGCTGAGCGCGGACTTCCGTCCTCGCGTCCCACATTTATGTCGCGCACCCCGTTGCGCAACGCGACGCTCAGCCGACTTCGCTACACTAGACGACTCACTCCAGACGACCCTATCCAAACGACGCGCCGTTCCGGTGCGGGCGGATTCCCAGCGGTTCCCAAGCGATGCTTAGCGCCAATCTGCAAATCCCCCTACTCGACCTTGTCATCATCGTCGTTTACATGGTGGGAATTCTGGCGGTTGGCATCTTGGCCACGCGCCGCCAGAAGATGACGGGCGACGTGTATTTCTTGGCCGGACGCTCCCTCGGCTGGGTCACAGTCGGCGCGGCGCTGTTTGCCTCGAACATTTCAACCATTCACGTGGTCGGGCTGGCGGCTTCGGGCTACAGCGAAGGCCTGGTGTGGGGCAATTTCGAGTTGGCGGCGGGTTTCACGCTGATCATTCTCGGCCTGGTGTTCGCGCCGTTTTACTTTCGAAACCGCATCGGTACCTTACCGGAGTTTCTCGAACGCCGCTTCGGTCCGGGGTCGCGGTCGTTCCTGGCCTTTATGGCGATCTTGGCCGCGCTTTTCATCCACATCGGGATGAGTCTGTATGCCGGCGCGACGGTGTTTGAGCAATTCTTCGGCATTAATGTAATTGCATCGATTCTGATCATTTCGGTGATCACGGGAATCTACACCGTGCTGGGCGGGCTGAAGGCCGTTGTCATCACCGAGACGATTCAGACGGTCGTTTTGATCGTCGGCGCGATCGCGGTCACCATTGCCGCCATCATGGCCCTTCCCGATCACGGCATCACGACGATGGCGGAGTTCGAGGCCGCTCTGAAGCCGGGCCAGTTGAATCTCTTGCACACCGACAACTCCGTGGGCCTGGCCTGGTATTCGGTATTGCTGGGTTACCCCGTGTTGGGAATCTGGTATTGGTGCACCGATCAGACGATTGTGCAGCGAGTACTCGCCGCGAAGTCCCAGCACGACGCGCAGATCGGACCGCTGTTCGCGGGGTTCATCAAGGTGTTGCCGGTCTTCATCCTGGTGCTGCCCGGCACGATCGGTTACGTCCTGTTCCAAGACCGAATCGGCGAAGACGCCAATCAGGTGCTGCCGGTGTTGATTACGGAATTGATTCCGACCGGCCTCAAGGGGTTGATCTCGGCGGGACTGCTGGCGGCGCTGATGAGCACGATCGCGGCCGCGCTCAACAGTTGCGCAACTCTCGTAGCCGTCGATATCGTCACCCGCGTTCGTCCGCAAACGTCGGATGAAATGCAAGTCCGCATCGGCCGCTGGGCCGCCGTCGGCATCATGCTGGCCGCCATGGCCTGGTCGACCCAAGGGGGGCGCTTCACCAGTATTTTCGAAGCCGTGCAGGTGATTGCCGCCGATTTGGCGCCGCCTATCACGGCGGTGTTCTTGTGGGGCGTTTTCTGGCGCCGCGGAACCGAGCAGGCCTCTCTGGCGACGCTGATCTTCGGGCTGACGTTGGGGGTGATCGCGTTCACGGTCGACATGCCCTTGATCGGCGATGAAAAGCTCATCACCGACGTTTGGGGTATACCGTTCATGCTGCAGGCTTGGTGGGGTTTCGTGATGTGCAGCGTGGTCTTCGTCGTGGTCAGCCTGCTGACGCCGCCTCCGCCACCCGAAAAGATCAAGGGTCTGACCTGGGATAACCCGCTGGCCGTGTTGACCCACAAGATCGATTCCGACCGCGTCGATCCGCGCTTCGTCGCGGCCGGGCTGATGGCGACGTTAATCGTGGTTTACGTCGTGTTGGCATAGCGCCGAGGAAGTAACTCAGGGAGCTACGATGCCGTTTGAAAACATTACAGGTATCATTCCGCCCATGGTGACGCCGTTCGACGCGGAGGGTCGCGTCGATGAAGCCCTTCACCGCGCGGACGTCCGGGCTCTGCTGGCAGCGGGCGTGCATGGCCTGGCCGTTTGTGGAAGTACCGGCGAAGGCCACGCCGTAACGACGGAAGAGACCCGCGCGATCACCAAGGCAACCATGGAGGAAACGGACGGCCGGGTGCCTGTCATCACGGGCATTATCACCAACAGCACGCAGGCCGCGATCGAGCGAGCCTCAGCCGTGGCGGATCTTGGGGTCGCCGCGCTTCAGGTAACGCCGGTACACTATCTGTTCAGGCCCGACGATGACGCCATGGTGCGCCACTTCGACACTTTGGCCCAAGCGACCGGTCTACCCGTCATCATCTACAACGTTGTCCCTTGGAGCTACCTGTCGCCCGAGCTGTTGACCCGCATCTTGCGCGACGTCGACGGTGTAATCGGCGTTAAGCAAAGCGCCGGCGACATGAAGCTGCTGGCCGACTTGCTGTTCTTGACCGATACCGACTGGGCGCGCGAAAAAGGCGTGCGCATTCTTTCAGCGGTCGACGCCCTGCTTTACCCCTCTTTTTCCTTAGGAGCTCACGGATCAGTGGCGGCGATTCTAACGGCCGCGCCCGGGCTTTGTGTCGAGCTATGGAACGCTGTCCGAGACGGAAATCAATCTCGCGCTCGTGAACTGCACACGTTGCTACTCCAAATCTGGAACGCGATTTCCGCGGATAATCTGCCGGCCAACGTTAAGACCGCGATGAAACTTCAGGGCCGGGGCGGCGGCAACCCGAGAGCGCCCATGCCGGCAAGCTCGGAGGCACAGACCGAGGCCATTGCGGCCGCTCTGGAGGCCGCCCGCGAGAGTACCGCGGCGTAAGACGCACCTCGGCGGATCCGAATCTTTCAGCGATTGTCAGGGGGGCTGTGGACGCTCTCGTGGCTACGGTTCGGCGTCCGGATCGACGAAGGCTTGCAGCCGGCGGCTGCGGCTGGGGTGTCGCAGCTTACGAAGAGCCTTGGCTTCGATTTGGCGGATTCTTTCGCGCGTGACGGCAAAGCGTTGGCCGACCTCTTCGAGCGTGTGCTCGTTGCCGTCCTCGAGCCCGAAGCGCATCTTGATGACCTTCTCTTCGCGCGGGCTCAGTGATTGCAACACCTGCGAGGTCTGCGCGCGCAGATTGAGGTTGATGACGGCTTCGGCGGGGGAAACCTGCTGCTGGTCTTCGATGAAATCGCCTAGGTGCGACTCTTCCTCTTCGCCCACCGGAGTCTCGATCGAGATCGGCTCCTGGGCTACTTTCATCACCTTGCGGACCTTCGGAACCGAGACGCCCATCTTCGCCGCTATTTCCTCGCTGCTTGGTTCATGTCCCAACTCTTGGACTAACGATCGCGAGGTGCGGATCACTTTGTTGATCGTCTCGATCATGTGAACCGGGATGCGAATTGTTCGGGCTTGATCGGCAATGGCTCGAGTGATAGCCTGCCTAATCCACCAGGTGGCATACGTCGAAAACTTGTATCCGCGCTGGTATTCGAACTTATCCACCGCTTTCATCAACCCGAGGTTGCCTTCTTGGATGAGATCGAGAAACTGCAGCCCTCGATTGACGTAACGCTTCGCAATCGAAACCACCAAACGCAGGTTCGCTTCCACCAATTCGCGCTTTGCGGTCGCAGCGTGCACCTGGCTTTTTCGAATGATCCGTAGCGTCGTGCGAAGTTCGGCAGACTCGGCGCCCGCTTCGTCCTCGATACGGCGCGTGTTCTGTTCCAAGTCGCGGATCTCGTTCTTGATCGCGCGCGCCTCTTCGCTTCGTTCGCGTTGGAGTTGCTCAAGGTCGCGTCGGCGCTGCGCCAGCGTCCCGTCGACGGCCTTCAGCGTGTCTACGGCCTTTTGAATCTCTTCCACCAGCCGCCCTCGCTCATCGTCGGTGAGGTCAAGGGACCGAATCTTGCGAGAAATCAGAACTCGCGTTCGGCCCAACTGCATCCTGAGCCGGCGCGTCTCCGCGGGCTTTTGCCGGCGCGGAACCCCGATCAGCGTGCGGCGCGCGGTTTCGGCCGTCTTCTGATTCTCGGCGACATCGTTGATCGTCTCAATGAAATTAGTTGTCTGCTCGTTTAGAAACTGCTCATTGACGTCTTCGAAGTTCAGCGAGATGATGTCGCGAATCGAGCGATTGCCCGCTTCAAGCTGCTCGCGCGCGACGATCAACTTCAATGTGGCCAGGGGGCAGCGCGTAAGCGCTCTGTGAACACATCGACGCCCGCGTTCAATTCGCTTTGCAATCTCCACTTCGCCTTCGCGCGTCAACAGCGGCGCCGCGCCCATCTCTCGCAAATAAACGCGGACCGGGTCGGTTGTCTTCGTCTCGTTGTCGGTGGGGAGATTGAGGTCCGGACTACTGTCGGCCGGCGCCGACTCCTCCCGCTCGAGCTCCTCCGCCGCCGGAACTTCTTGGAGGGTTTCGAGTTGTCCGGCGTCGTAATCGCTCAGCAAGCGATCTACGGCGGTTCCGCCGCGCGGACCCTTAGCGGTTTCGTTTTCTACGGCCAACAGGTTTCCTCGTTCTTGCTTCGCGTTAGCGTGAACGCAACGCGGACGTCGCCCTCTTCCATTAGGTCCAACAAAAGCCGGCGGTCGATTTATGGGTTGAACGGACTACCAATCGGTACCACACGAGCCGACACGGTAAGGGGAACGTCGGCGTCAGGGGAAACGGCTGCTGCGCGAATCTCATTCACAGCCACACCTAGGCTTTTTCATTCTACAACAAGACATAGCGTAAGCAGTCCGTCAGAGGGGCCATAGCATGGTACGCACGGGTCACGAGACCTCGGGGGAAGTGCTTAGACCTAGCCGCTTTTCTCACCACCTGCCGCTGGAGCCCTGCCGTGCCGCGTTCGGATAAGTGAACCCCCGGCGTGTGTGGAAAGTTCGGGCGCACCGTCTATTTCCAGGGGACTCTCACGGAGACCAACTACGGACGCGACCATCACCCGCGCTGCTTCACGATGCGGATGGCCGGAGGGGCATGCACCCCGGGGACCGGGCTGGGGCAAACCGATGATTGCTTCTACAACATCGTCGAGGCCCCGGTTCACATTCACGACCTGCAAGCGCCTATCTTGCACTGCCTGACAGCACGCCGCGAGCTGCATCGTGGGGGCCGATGGGGCAAGCGGCTCAGCCGTGGCTACAGCACGCTCTCATTCCAGCCTTCGATCACAGCCTTGAGCCGGCTCAGGAACGAGTCCGCCACCGCTCCATCGAGCAGTCGGTGGTCGAAGGTAAGTGTCACGTAACAAATCGAGCGAATCGCAATCGCATCATCGATGACGACCGGCTCTTTATGCACGGCCCCGAGCCCCAAAATCGCCGATTGGGGCTGGTTGATGGCCGGCGTCGCGAGCAAGCTGCCGTAAGCGCCGTAATTCGAAATCGAAAATGTACCTTGGCGGACTTCCTCAGGTCGGAGCTGCTTGTTGCGAGCGCGGAAAGCCAGGTCCGCAACGGCCTTCTGGAGACCGACGACGCTTTTCTCGTCGACATCCGAAATCACGGGAACGATCAATCCAGGGTCCAGCGCCACGGCGACTCCGATGTTCACGTTGTTGTGATAAACGACTTCCTCGCCGTCGAGTGAAGCATTGACCAGCGGATAGTCTTTTAGCGCCGCCGCCGCCGCGCGCAGGAAGAACGGCATGTAAGTCAGCTTCACTCCGTTGCGCTGTTCAAACTCGGTCTTAAGCTGCTCGCGTAGTCGCGCAACGGCCGTAACGTCGACCTGATGGATCGTTGAGACGTGTGGCGCGACCCGCTTCGTCATGACCATGTGTTCGGCGATCCGCTTGCGCATGGTCGAGAGAGGTTCGACGCGATGGTCGCCGAAGCGCGCCTCCGGCGCCGGGGTGAACGCCTGGAGGGCGGAGACCCCTGAGACCGCTTCACGGGCGTCCGCGGGCGGAGTCGAGCCGGAGGCCGGGACTGGCTCTTGCTCGCGGCTTTCGAGATACTTCTCGATGTCTTTCTTTGAAATCCGCCCGCCTTGTCCCGTGCCGACGATCAAGCGCAGGTCGACGCCGTGTTCCTTGGCCAAACGGCGTACGAGCGGGGAAGAGCGGGGGCGAGGCCCGTCTTCGGCTTTGCTTGTAGTGGGAGGCGCGGAACCGGCGGCCGCGGTTGTCGCGGTCCCGGGGACGGCGGCCGACCCATTCTTCGCGGCGGTCGCCGGAGCCCCCGGCGCGGCTTCGCCGTCACCCTGAATCCGGGCGAGGACAGTGTTGATAACAACGGTTTGGCCCTCGTCGACGAGCACCTCCGAAAGCACGCCGGTACTCGGCGCGGGGACCTCCGAGTCGACCTTATCAGTTGAAATTTCAAGCAACGGCTCGTCGCGCTCGACTGCGTCGCCGACGTTCTTCAACCACTTAGTTACCGTCCCCTCGACAATGCTCTCCCCCATCTGGGGCATCAACACATCGGTCATCAGATTCCTCGCCTCGATCGGCTACAACAAGCCGACGCAAGCTCTATACTAGCTCGCGCCCGCGCGCACCGGTATGGTCAGAGGGCCCCCTTTGGAGATCCGCGAATTCAGCGAAACCGGGTTCGGCTACGGGTGCAGGATGACTTTCGTGAGTCCCGGTTCCTTCGCGTAGAGCCGGTCGAACATCTCGGCGCCCTGCTCGAGCGGAACCGCGGCACTGATGATCGGCGCGGCCTTGATCGCACCGCGGCCCATCAGTTCCAAACAGGCCGGATAATCGTTCGCGGAGGCGCAGGAACCATAGACGGTAATCTCGCGCGTGACGACGGATTGCAACGGGAAGCCGACATCGGGCGTCACGTTGCCGATCAGCGTCACGACGCCGCCTTTGCGCGCCGAATCGATCGACATGCGCACCGTTGCGTCGGCCCCGACCGCTTCTATGGCGATATCGGCCCCGAGGCCTGCCGTCATCTCCCGGATTGTCGCCGGGATATCGACGTGGCGCGAGTTCAGAATATCGTCGGCACCGACGTGGCGAGCGATCGCCAATCGGTCATCCTCCAGATCGACGCTGATGATGGTGCCGCAGCCCGCCGTTCGCAGTGCCTGGATCGTGAGCAACCCGATCATCCCCGCGCCGATCACGACCGCGGTGTCGCCCAATCGAACCGGCGTTCGATTGACGGCGTGAACGGCGACCGAAATCGGTTCGACCAGCGCGGCTTCGTCGAACGACAAATTGTCGGGAATCGGAAAAACAAGGTGCTCGGGAACATTCACCAACTCGGCGAAAGCGCCGTGACGGCGATAGTCCTCGCACGAGACACCCAAGACGCGCCGGTTGTCGCAGAGATTCGGTTCGCCGCGGCGGCAAAAGCTGCATTGCCCGCACGAGATCGTCGAGTCGAACGTCACGCGGTCGCCGGGCCGAAGGCGGCTCACGTCCGAGCCGACTTGGTCGACCGTCCCCGAGGCTTCGTGTCCCATGATGACCGGCGGGATACGACGCCCCGAGCCGCCGTCAAAACCGTGGATGTCGCTGCCGCAGATGCCGCACGATTTCACGCGCACCAGGACTTCGTTGGGTGCAACCTCGGGCGCGGGGACCTCGTCGATGACGAGTTTCTTGTATTCCTCGAGGACTAGAGCTTTCATAAGTGTTCGTCAATTCCATCGTGTCCGCTGCTTTCACGGAAACTTGACCGTGGCGCACGCTTTCAGCGTGCCGTGGCGCCATTTGTGGCGACATGTCTTCCCATCGACTCGCCGACAGATACCCAAACTGCATCGGCGCGATATCGCGGAATCCGTTAGACCGTTAGGTGATCAGATCATGCAAGACTTCGCCGTGCACATCGGTCAACCGATAGTCGCGGCCCTGGAACTTGAAGGTCAGCTTCGTGTGGTCCATACCCATCAAGTGCAGCAGAGTAGCCTGCATGTCGTGAACGGTGATCTTATTCTCCACCGGGTTGTAGCCCAAGTCGTCGGTCGCTCCGAAATGGTGACCGCGCTTAAAGCCGCCGCCGGCGAACCACATGGTGAACGTGCGGTGGTGGTCGCGCCCGACCAGCGGATCGTCCGGCTCGCCCTGCAGCATCGGCGTGCGCCCGAATTCCCCTCCCCACACGACGATCGTGTCTTCGAGCAGGCCGCGTTGCTTGAGGTCCTTGATCAACGCAGCTGAGGCTCGGTCGACTTCCTTGGCGCGGGCGGGCATCTGATGGTTGAGGTTCGTGCGAACGCCTCCATGGTGGTCCCATTCACCGTGCGAAAGCTGCACGTAACGTACGCCCCTTTCGATCAGCCTCCGGGCCAGCAGGCAATTGTTCGCGAATGACTTCTTGCCGGGCTCGGTGCCGTACAGCTTATGGATATGCTCGGGTTCTCCGGAAATATCCATCAGCTCCGGGACGCTGGTTTGCATCCGATAGGCCATCTCATAGGACGCGATGCGCGTGTCGATCTCCGGATCGCCCTGCGCGTCCCGTTTCATCAAGTTCAACTCGCGGATGGCGTCGAGCGAACCGCGCCGCACGTCGGCGTTCACCCCCTCCGGATTTGACAGATAGAGCACCGGGTCGCCGCCCGATCGGAATGGCACCCCCTGATACACGGTCGGCAAGAAACCGGGCCCCAAACAAGCTGACCCGCAACGGTCGGGACGTCCCGACGTCATCGCGACGAACCCCGGCAGGTCGCTGCTCTCGCTGCCGAGCCCGTAGGTGAACCAAGCCCCCATCGACGGTCGGCCCGGTCGCTGCGCGCCGGTGAACATCATCAGCTGCGCCGGGGAGTGATTGAACTGCTCGGTCGTCATCGAATGGACGAACGTCATCTCGTCGGCGACTGTGGCCGTATGGGGCAGAATCTCGGAGATCCAGGTCCCCGACTCGCCGTATTGGTTGAACTTGAAGACCGGCCCGAGCAACTGCGGGATACCTTTGAGAAAGGCGAAACGCTGCCCTTTGATCAGGTGTTCGGGGACGGGCTTACCGTGATATTTCGCCAGTTCCGGTTTGTAGTCGAAGAGTTCGAGTTGCGACGGCGCGCCGGCCATCAGCAGGAAAATGACACGCTTGGCCTTCGGCGCGAAGTGCGGGTCGCGCGGCGCGAGCGCGCTTTGCTGCTTGGGCGCGGCAAAGCCCTCGTCGGCCAGCAACGAAGCCAGCCCCATCGAGCCGACGCTGATGCCGGCCTGCCTGAAGAAGTGCCGTCGCGTGACGTTGAGGAGTTCGAAATTGCTCCGTTTAGTCATGGGTTGTCTCTCCCTTTCTGTGTGCGTCGCGTTACGCATAAATCAGGCGGCGGCCTTTCGGCTGCGCGTCGTCGCTCCATCCAAGTGCCGCCGCACATCGTAGGCCCGGAAGAATCGCGATTCCTTGAGCCGCGCAGCGGCGGCAGGAATATCGCCCAGGGTAAAGCCGACGGCGGAACCCTGGGTAGCCCCTTTGCTAACAGGAGCCCTGAAAGGGCGGCGGGAACACTTCACTACATCCATTTTCGTGGCGGTGTTATGGAGCACGTACATAGAAACGGACACTCCCTACTCACGCGTCACCGTCTCATCGAGATTCAACATGACGTTTGCCAAGACAATCCACGGGGCCAACGCTGCCGCGTCCGCTTCGGGCTTCGACTCGAAAAACGCCTGCGCCACCACAGCCTCGGCGTCTTCCCTTTCGGTACCGTAGTGCCTGGCCCACTTCTCATAATGCGCCAGCATCGCCTCGGCCTCGCCCTCGCTCGGCTTGCGCGCCAACGCCCGCCGGAAAGCGTAATCGACTCGCTCGGCGGGCGTCTCGGCCCGCGACGTGATCAAGCGGGCCAACCCACCGGCAGCTTCAAAGAACGCCGGATCGTTGAGCGTGTTGAGCGCCTGCAACGGCGTGTTCGAGCGCGGCCGCCGGACGGTGCAAATCGTGCGGTCGGGCGCGTCAAACGTCGTCAACATCGGGTAGACGACCGTGCGCTTATAAAACGTATAGAGTGACCGGCGGTAGCGGTCTTCGCCTTCGCTCGTATGCCACAACCGGAACCCGCCCTCGATAAAGTGGTCGTTGAGCACGGCGTCGGGTTGCGGCGGAAAGACGCTCGGTCCGCCCAGCTTGTCGCTCAACAGGCCGCTGATCCGTAGCGCCACGTCTCGAATCGCTTCACCGCGCACCCGGAAGCGCGCCCCGCGCGACAGCCATTCGTTATTCGGGTCTTTCTCGATCTTCTCGGCGCTCGCAACCGACGACTGCCGATAAGCCGCCGAGTTCACGATTGTCTTGAGCAGCGCCTTCTGATCCCAACCCGAGCGCACAAATTCCGTCGCCAGCCAGTCCAACAAATGCGGGTGGCTCGGTCGATCGCCTTGGCTTCCGAAATCTTCCGCGCTCCCGATGAAGCCTCGCCCGAAAACGCTTGTCCAAATTTGATTCACCCGCACGCGCGCCGTAAGCGGATTTTCGCCGCCCACCAGCCATTGAGCCAAACGCAGCCGATCGAGCTTTTCGTCTTCCGCAAGAGCGCCCAGCGCCTTGGGAACAGCCCGGGAAACGCGCTCGCTCAGATCAAGGAAATTGCCGCGATTCTGCATGAATGTCTCGCGCGGCTCTTCGCGCTCCCGCACCACCAGCGTCTTGGTCGTGTGCTTAGCGCGAAACGCTTCGAGCGCATTCGAGGTTTCCGCCCGCTCGCCACGCGTGTCGGCAAGCCGGGGGGCAATCGAGCGGTAGTGGGCCGCGAGCCGGTCGGTCTCTTCCGCGTCGCGTTCGGCGGAGGCTTTCGCCGCGATCTCTCGAATCGATTCGGGGGTTCGCAACACCTCAGCGATCGCCGCGGCCGACAGATTTGCCGCCGCAATACGCAACCGAGCCGGTTGACGTCGCGCCGGAGTGCTCGGAGACCACTGACGCCCGGCCAAGATCCGAAGCCGCATCCGGTGCCCATCGATTGTCTCAGTACTGTGTAGTGTCGTTGCCCCGCCTTCCTGCTCACTCAATTCCCAAGCGCGCTTTCCGCGACCATCGACCAGACCCGGCAGTGTTACGGCGGCGTCTCGACCCGTATCGGCCGCCGCGGCCGACAAGCGCTCGCGGGCCTCCCATTCCGGCTCGGTATAGGCGCGGAAATAGTAGCCGTAATCGCCCGTGTCGTTCGCGAACTTGAGAACGATGTGGTTCTCCCCCGCCTTGAGCGGCAACATGATGATCTTCTGATCGGCGCTCACCTCGCGGGTCGGCTCTGCCGAATAGAGCTTTTCGTGGTTGAACCAAAGCTCAACGTCTTTGTCGCTACCGAGGGAAACCCGCAACGGCGCCGCCTGCTTTGCGGTTACCGTCCGATGAAGGTAAATCGCCGCCCGCTCGCCTTGCAGCAAGTGCGACGTGCCGTCCTGCCAATCGGCCCGCTTCTGCCAAAACAGATTGCCGTCCTCGTAGATCTTCAACAGGTCGTAATCGGTCTCGGGGCCGTGCTGCTTCTCGAACGCCCCTTGGCGCGAGGCTTCTCGAAACGGTCCGATCATGTGCCACTCGTCGAATTGCAGATTGGCGCGAGCGTCCCCGATCCGCCGGCGTAGCCCGGCGTCGGAACGGTTCTCGACCTCGACACCGCGAATCGTAATCGGCGCCGGCTGTTTCGCCTTCTCCTCCTCGTCGGCGTCCTCGGCGAGCGGAGTGGGCTCAAGACCCTCAACCGAAGCCGATTCAATGCGTAGCGCGGAGCTGCGCGCGCCGGCGCTTTCGACGTCAACCTCGAATACCTTGCCGACACTGTGTTCGCCCTCGATCACAATCGAGCCGTCGGCGTCGATCCTCAACTCCTTGCCGTCGGCGCGAGCGGCAAGTACGCGCACAGGCCGCCAGGCGTTCTCGATTTCTTCGCGAACCTCCGTGAGTCCCTCCTGCCATGCGCGCTGAGCAGTCTCGAGCTCGGCGGTCGACGTGTTGAGGATGTCGTCCAGCCGAGCAACCCCGGCTTCGCGCCGCGCAAGCTCGTCTTTGTCCCCGAGGAAAACATCCATCTCGTCGTTGAGCTTGATGGCGCTGTCGGTCGTATTGTTGAAAATGGCGTAAAAGCTGTAATACTCGCGCTGCGTGAAAGGATCGTATTTGTGATCGTGGCATTGCGAGCAGCCTAGGGTCGTCGCAAGCCACACAGTGGCGGTCGTGTCGACGCGGTCCTTCACCGCGGCATCATAGAACTCGTCGTTTTTCGAACCCGCCTCGTTGTTGATCAGCGTGTTGCGGTGGAAGCCGGTGGCGATCCTTTGGCTCTCGTCGGCGTTGGGGAGAAGGTCACCCGCGAGTTGTTCGATCGTGAATTGATCAAAACCGAGATTGCGGTTGAAAGCGTTTATCACCCAGTCGCGATACAGCCACATCGTGCGCGGCTCGTCGCTCTCGTAACCGTTCGTGTCGGCGTAACGGGCCAGATCAAGCCACGACGAAGCCCAGTGCTCTCCATAGCGGTTGGAAGCCAATAAGCGATCAACGAGGTCCTCATAAGCCGCGGGGCTCTTGTCGGCGAGAAAGCGTCCGACTTGATCTTCGGTCGGCGGCAACCCCCTCAGATCGAGGCTCAGCCGCCGAATCAGCTTCTCGCGGGACGCTTCCCGGTTAGGAGTAAGCCCTTTCTCGCCGAGCTTGGCCGCCACAAAGCGGTCGATGCCGTTGCGCGCCCAATCCTTCCCAGCCGCCGGTAACGCGGGTCGCTCAGGCCCGACATAGGCCCAATGCCGCTCGATCCTCGCCTCCGCCCTCCCGATACCCTCGGGCCACTTCGCGCCCTGATCGATCCAGGCGCGAATCAACGCGATCTCCTCGTTCGCGAGTTTCTCGCCACTCATCGGCATCGGGTTGAGGCCCTCGACGTGGGCGACTCGTCGCACCAGCGCACTGGCATTGCCGTTCTCCGGCAAGATCGACGCGCCGCCGGCACCGCCCTTCATGGCGAGTGACTTGGTGTCGAGCCGCAATTCGCCCATCTGTTGAGCTTCGCCGTGGCAGACAAAACAGTGCTTTTCAAAAATCGGGAAAACGTCCTTGCCGAAATCAACCGTACGGGTAACGGCGGGCAGGGCTTCGAGCGGATTCTCTTGGGCCGGTAAGGTGACGATGGATAGCAGCAGGACGGTCGATACCGCCGACGCGCAAACAAAGACATCGTTGCGCCTCAGGCCGGAAGGTGATTTTCTAGTTGGAAACGCTAGCGGCATGCCGCCCCCTCGATAGTTACTACAGACTTCTGATGCCGATGCGAGTATGTCGCGGGCAATTCATTACCCCGAGCACTCGCAAGCCGGGAGCACGGCAGTCAACCCTCGACCTTCCTACACCACCAGCTTGTGGACGACGTTGCCGTGCACGTCGGTCAGGCGGAAGTCTCGCCCCTGGAACTTGTATGTCAACTTCGTGTGGTCAAAGCCCAGCAGGTGAAGAATCGTCGCGTGCAGATCATGGACGTGTACCTTGTCCGCCACCACATTAAAGCCGAGCTCGTCGGTCTCACCCAGCGTCAGCCCGGGCTGGACGCCGCCCCCGGCCAGCCACATCGTAAAGGCGTTAGGATGGTGGTCGCGGCCGTCCTCGCCCGTGCCGGCCTGCACCATCGGTGTGCGGCCGAACTCGCCTCCCCAAACAACCAGCGTCTCGTCGAGTAGGCCCCGCTGCTTGAGATCTTTCACGAGCGCCGCGGAGGCCTGATCGGTGTCCTTGCAGTTCTTTTGCAGGTCACGGACCAAGAACAGGTGCTGGTCCCAGGATTCGTGGAACAGTTCAACGAAGCGCACACCTTTTTCGACCAGGCGCCGCGCCAGAATGCAGTTGTTTGCGAACGACGGTTTCCCCGGCTCGGCGCCGTACATTTGGAGAATGCTTTCCGGTTCGGTCGAGATATCCATTAACTCCGGCGCACCCGATTGCATGCGGTAGGCCATCTCGTAAGCGTTGACGCGGGTCGTAATCTCCGGGTCACCCATCTCGTCGAAGTGCATCTTGTTGAGACGGGCGATCGAATCCAGCGAATCGCGCTGCAGCTTGTCGTCGACACCGCGCGGATTCGACAGATACAAGACCGGGGCACCGCTGCCCCGAAATTGCACGCCCTGGTAAACCGTCGGCAAAAAGCCCGCTCCCCAGTTGGCCGCGCCGCCGCTCGGACCCTTTTCTCCCGAGCTGAAGACGATGAAGCCCGGCAGGTCCTGTGTTTCACTGCCGAGCCCGTAAAGCGACCAAGCACCGATGCTGGGCCGCCCGAATTGCTGCGCCCCGGTGCTCATCATCAACTGCGCCGGCGCGTGGTTGAAAGCGTCGGTCGACACGGACTTTACGAGCGCAACGTCGTCGACGATCTCGGCGGTATGCGGCAGCAACTCGGAAATCATGGTGCCGCTTTGCCCGTGCTTGGAGAACTTGAATTTCGGGCCGAGCAGTTTCGAGTTGGGGTTAATGAAAGCCGCGCGGTAGCCTTCAAGCAGCTCCTTGGGCGGCAGCGTGCCATCGAACTGTTCGAGCTTCGGCTTATAGTCGAAAAGCTCCATTTGACTCGGCGCGCCGGCCATGAACAGGAAAATGACGTTCTTGGCCTTGGCGTCGAAGTGCGGATTTTTCGGGGCCAAGGGATTGTCGGATGCTATCGGGGACGCCGCGTAGCCGTCGCGGGCCAACAGGTTGCCCAGAGCGACCGCACCCAGCCCGACGCCGCATTGTTCCAGGAACCAACGTCGGCTGACGGTCGTAGGGTCGTGGTGGGTGTAAAGCTTGTCTTGGCAATTCATGATGCTTCTCCAACGCCGGGGCTACTCCTTCGTAATCGTCTCGTCCAAATTCAACAGAACCCGCGAAACCGCCGTCCACGCGGCCAGTTGCTCGGGAGTGGTTCCCTCGGGCAGCGTCGGCGGCTGCTTAGGATCATTCGCCGCCAGTTCCCATGGGTCCAGCTCGCCGCTCTCAAAACGCCCCAATTGTGCGCGCAGCAAGTTGAGCAGCTCCCGCGATTCGGGTTCACTCGGTGGTCGCGTCAGACAGCGCCGGAAGGCGTAGGTCACGCGGGCCTCGTCATTGCCGCCCGCTTCGCTGAGGGTTTTCAACGCCAGCGCCCGGGCGCTTTCCATGAATAGGTCTTCGTTCAGCGCCGTCAGCGCCTGCAAAGGCGTGTTCGAACGGTCACGCTTGATGACGGCGGCGTTGCCGTCGGGCGCGTCAAAAGTCTGCAAAACCGGATACGGCACCGAGCGGAAGCGGAAGGTGTAGATTGAGCGCCGGTAGCGGTCTTCTCCCGTCTCGGTGTTCCAAACCTTGGGGCCGTAGCTCACCGGCGGGAGGAAGATAAACTCCGGCGCGGGCGGATAAACGCCCGGGCCACCCATTTTCTTACTCAACAAGCCGCTTGCCGCCAGGGTGATGTCGCGCACGACTTCGCCTTCTACACGAAAGCGCGGACCGCGGGCCAACAGCGTGTTGTAAGGGTCCTTGCGATACTGCTCCGCCGTCACCCGAGACGACTGGCGATAGGTCGCTGAGTTCACGATCAAGCGATGGATATGTTTCAGGCTCCAGTCGTTATCCATGAACTCGACCGCCAGCCAGTCGAGCAATTCCGGATGCGACGGCGGCTCGGCTTGCGTGCCCAAGTCTTCGGGGCTCGCCACCAAGCCGCGACCGAAGTACGCCTGCCAAATGCGATTGACCATGGCGCGAGCCGTGGTCGGCGACTCGCGCGAGGCGAGCCACTTGGCCACGCGCAGCCGGCCCGGTTCATCCGTTTCCGGGAGAGCGTGAAGGGTCGCCGGCACGCCGGGAGCCACTTCGTTCTTGGGTCGCAGGTAGTCGCCACGCTCGAGAATCTTCGTGACCCGCTTTTCGGGCCGTTCGTTCAGAACGAGTTGCGTCGTCCCCTCCGGATGCCGCATCCACGAATCTGCGATTCGTTCGTTGGCGTCTTTCCACTCAGCGACCGTCGTCCGCCAGTAACGGAAAATCTCGGCATTGTCGGCGGCGGTGCGATCCGAAGCCGGTTTGCCGACCAACTCGCGAACGCGGGCCGGCAGCGGGTCGGCTTCGGCCTTCGGATCGGTCGTAAGTGATATTCGGAAGCGGCCGAGATTGTGATTTTGATTGTCGTCTCCGTTCCAGCCGCCATGTTTCTGAACGATGTAAAAATTCAGCACGCTTTTGCCGGAGTTCCGGAGCGGTTCCGAAAGGGTGAACACCGCCTTCCGCGGTTGATTTCTCTGCCCCGGCCCGACATCGAAACCCCAGGCCGTCTCTTCATCCCCGTCGATCGCGAACGATGCCGGCCCCGTGGTGCGGCAATCGTTCTCGAGTTTTTGGAACATTCTGTCCAGCGAATGCTCGGGCAAATTGATGTCGGCCGTGGCGCGCGAGAACTTGAGCTTCGTAACGTTTTCGGGATCCCCGGCGGGCGCGGCTTCCACCTTGAATTCCGTTAGCGCCCCGGTGCCTTTGATCGAGCGTCCCGGACCGTTGCGGGGCAGATTCGGGTCGGTCATCAACTCGAACCGAACTGCGGTGATGTTCTCAAGCTCTGTCTCCAGGATGAATCTCGGGCTCGATGTGGGCGGCGCGTAGCCTTGCGCCAAGTAAGAGCCGTCTTCGAGCGCCGTGTAGCGCGCCCCGCTGGCCTCGGTCTCATCGCGCTTGGGCTGCACCACGATCCATTCGGGTTGGTCATCCTTGACGCTTTCGATCCAAGCTTCCATTCGCCCGCGCCAATCAGGCGTGCGCGTCTTTAGCCGGTCTTCGACAGACCCAATCTCGCTGAACATCCCGCGGCGCTGCTCACGCTCGTCATCGGTGTAGACCGTGAGGGCGCCTTCATGCGAGTTATTCAGAAAGGCGAAGAGGCGATAGTACTCTTCCTGCGTAAGCGGGTCGTACTTGTGGTCGTGGCACTGCGTGCATTGCACGGTGACGCCGAGGATGCTCTTGCCGACTGCATCCATGCGGTCGAACATCGCTTCCATGCGGAACTGCTCGGGGTCGGTGCCGCCTTCTTCGTTGATCATCGAGTTGCGCAAGAAACCCGTGGCCACGCGCTGATCCTGCGTCGGGTTCGGGAGTAGATCGCCGGCGATTTGCTCGATGACGAATTGGTCGTAGGGCAGGTCGCGGTTGAGAGCGTTGACCACCCAATCGCGATAGAACCAAACAAAGCGTGGCTTGTCCTTTTCAAAGCCGTCGGAATCGGCATAACGCGCCGCGTCAAGCCAGTGACGCCCCCAGCGCTCGCCGTAGTGCGGCAAATCAAGCAAACGGTTGACTTGTTTCTGGTAGGCCTTGTTGCCGCTGTCCGCCACAAAGGCGTCGGCTTCCTCGATTGTCGGGGGAAGGCCGACCAGGTCGAGAGCCGCGCGCCGTAGCAGCTTCAGTCGATCAGCCTCGGGGGCCGGGGACAGGCCATCTTTCTCGAGCCGGGCCAGAACAAACCGGTCGATCGGGTTGCGCGCCCACTCTTCGTCGCGCACGGCGGGTAGCGGCGGTCGTTGGGGGCTGACAAAGGCCCAATGTTTTGTGACTTCGGCTTGTTCAAGACCAACGTTGTCAGACCACTCCGCACCCTGATCGATCCAGGCACGGATCCGCTCAATCTTGCTCTCCGAGAGCTTCTCGGCTCCCATCGGCATGGGGTTGACGCCCTCGGCATGGGAGATGCGACGCACGAGCGGGCTTGCCTGGGCACTTCCCGGAACAATCGAAGGTCCCGAAACGCCGCCCTTCAAGGCGTTCGTTTTGGCGTCGAGCCGTAGCTCGCCCATCTGTTGGGCTTCGCCGTGGCAGGCAAAACACCTCGACTCGAAAATCGGGAAAACCTCTTTAGCGAAATCGACCCGATCTTCAGCTCTTGCTTTGGTCGCAAGAAACGTGGCGGACAGCACCACCACACTCAATCCGTGGAAAATCCTTTGTCCCATACCAGTTCCCAATCGCAAGCGGTTGTCTCGTTTCAGCACCGGGAAACGAGGCACTCTCCAGCATTCTTATTGTGCGACAAACCGGCGGGCGAGGGGAAGTCGCTATCGCTAGGCGCGTTGATAGTCAATCTCCGAGTCGGCGGGGTACGGCCGGCCAAGCCGGGCAGCGTTACGTTGGGTGGATCGCCCTACCGCTGGGCGACGAGACGCTTGCCGTCTTCAAGCAAGGCCCGAGCGTCCGGTAGTATATCGAGAGCCTTCTGGACGTCGGGGTCCAACCGGTAGTAAACCTTGTTCCCCTCGTCGAGATCATAAGCGGAGACATAGACCTCGCGCTTTACAAAGCGCTTGATGAAGTCCATGTTCTCAGTGAGATCCGGCTCGGTGAAGGCGATCTTCTCTTTGTCCAAGAAGCTCCTGAATTCCAACATCGATTCATCGTCGGGCTCCCAGCCCGGCGCTAGATCCGGTCGCTTCAAAGTGTATTCCTGAGCGAAGTTGGTAAACACGTAGTTTCGCCGAAGCTTCACTTGGAAATCGTTCAGCTTGTTGTCTTCGAGTTTGAAATCGGGTGTGATACCGCCGCCGCCGTAAACGGTGCGCCCTTTGTCGGTCAGCCGCACCTGGTCGGTCGCGGGCTTGTATTGTTGGCTGCAGGGGGAGGCGTAGTAGCTATAGAGCGAAACATTGTCGTAGCGCCGCTGGATCAGCCGCCCGCTGGGCGTGTAGTAGCGTGCCGTGGTCAAGGCCAAACCCGAGGATTGCGACATCGGGTACACCGTCTGAACCAATCCCTTGCCGAACGTATTGGTGCCGATGACGAGCGCGCGGTCGTGGTCTTGCAGTGCGCCGGCGACGATTTCCGATGCCGATGCCGAGTCGCAGTTCACCATCACGACCATCGGGTAAACCAAACCGTCGTTACCTGACTGCGCCTTGTACACTCTTTCGGTGGACGACCGCCCGTGGTGAGAAACTACCGTCTGTCCTTTTTCGATGAACTTGCTCGAAACGTAAACGCCTTCGCTCAGCAGCCCGCCGCGATTGCCGCGCAAGTCAAGAACCAGGCCTTCGAGTTCGTTCTCATCGAGTTTCTTGAGCGCCGCATCCAGCTCCCGACCGGTTTTCTCATTGAATGTATCGATGCGTACGAACCCGACCCTCGGCTCGAGGAAAAAGGCCACCGGGACACTGCGCCTCGGAATTTTCGCGCGCGTGACCTCGACTTGGATTAGATCTTCCACGCCACGGCGTTCGACGCCGATGCGCACTTTCGTCCCTGCCGGACCTCGCAACCTCTTGGCCACCTGGGTCGTGTTCAGCCCTTCGGTCGTTTCGCCGTTCACTTCGGCAATGATGTCGCCGGGCCGAAGCCCGACCTTGTAAGCCGGGGTCTTGGGAAACGGGAACATCACAACGGTTCGCCCATTGCGATATTGAATCTGCATGCCGACGCCTGCGTACTGCCCCTTCTGCTCGTCGCGCAGCTGCTTGAAGGCTTCCGGGCTAAAGAACTGCGAGTGCGGATCGAGGCGCTGCAGCATGCTGGGGATAGCGCCATTGAAGACAACCTTCTCCGCGTCTACTTCACCTGCGTACTCGTTTTCAATTAAGGCAAGGACCTTGGAAAACTGCCGCAGGTTGTCGCGGATCTCGTCTTCCTCGGCGGCGGCCGCCAATCCGGTTCGCGGCCCCCAAATCCCGCCGATCAGCGCGCAAGCCACAATCGTGACGGGCACGATCCACCACCAACGGTGCTTTCTGGACATGGACGTTCGGTCCTCCTTGGATGAGCTCGGGCGAGGGGGGGCAGCGACAGGAACACCCACTCCCCAATTTCGCCCCCAGTATACCAGGACGTATTGGAAACACTTCCGGGTTTCAGACGACGTGAAAAGTGTGGTTGATCACCCGTCTTCCCCGAACACCAGCACGCCTCGCGCCACCTTCCCCGCTTCCATATCGTCGAACGCTTGCGGGAGCTGCTCCAACGGATAGCGTTTCGTGATCAGATCGTCGAGCGCCAATTTGCCGGCCAAGTAAAGCTGCATCAGCGCCGGGAGATCCAGTCGAGGACGGATCGAACCCACAAACGACCCCAACAAGCGCTTGTTCTGTAAGACGAGCATCGCGGCCGAAATCGGCACGTCAATCTTGGCCGCGTGCAGGCCGATGATCGTCGCGGTACCTCCCGGTCGGGCGGCCCGCAGCGCCTGCGAAACCGTCGTCGCCGAGCCAACGCTGTCAAAGACGTATTCAGGCCCCCCGCGGGTCACTTTGCGAAGGGTCTTAACAGCGTCGTCTTCGGCGGCATTGACAGTGTGCGTGGCGCCCAACCCACGCGCGAACTCGAGTTTGCTGTCCATCACGTCCACCGCGACGATCGGGTTTAGCCCCGCCAACCTGCACCCCTGAATCGCACTCAGCCCGATACCCCCGCAGCCGATCACTGCCGCCGGCAGCCCGGGCTTGGCGCGAGCCGTATTGATTACCGCACCTACGCCGGTCGCTACCGCACAGCCGATCACCGCCGCGACTTCGAACGGCACATCATCGAGAACGGGGACCACACCGGCCTCGTCCACGACCGCATACTCAGCCATCGTCGCGGCACCCAGCATGTGTTTGAGGGGCACCCGGTCCGTCGTTGTCAGGCGCGTCGTCCCGTCGAGCAGAAGAGCTTTGAAGGTCGTTCCCGCCAGCCGTTCGCATAGGTTATAGCGGCCGTTGAGACAAGTAGGGCATGTCTCGCAGGCTGGTAGCCAGTTGATCGTGACCCGATCGCCTTTCTTGACGCGGCTGACCCGACGGCCGACCGCCTCGACGACCCCGGCGCCCTCGTGACCCAGCACGAGCGGCGGCGTTGCACGCAACTCTCCGCGATAGGTATGCAAGTCGGAATGGCAAACGCCCGCCGCCTTCATACGGACCAAGACTTCAGTGTCTTTCGGCGGGTCGAGCTCGACTTCCTCGACCGTCAACTGGTTAACTTCACGAGTCAGCGCGGCTTTGATTCTCATAGGGTCTCCTGGACGAATCTCGCGGGCCCTAACCGGAGCCCGCTTGGGGTCGCGGTACGTCAACGCCGTCACCGCCTTGCTTCCACCGGGGGAGCTGTTTTTTCAGCCACTCCGCGTCTTGATCCGAATGACACAGCAAGCACGCGTTCGGGCTCTCCTCGGGGCCGAAACGCTCGAGAGTCTCGGTATCGGGAATCGAGTCGATACGGTGCGTGCCGGCCTTGAACAGCAGGCTGTTCATGATTCTCGGCATGTGGCAGGAAGTGCAGCGTGATGCTTCGGTACCGCCGGCATGCCGAGTATGAGCTTCGGGTTTCTCGGCGTAGGACTCGTGACACTGCGTGCACATCCGGTCGGGGTTGTCGAGAAACTTCAGCGAACGCTGGTTCGTCGCCGCATCGGCGGGGTGCGGGTCATGGCAATTTCCACAGTGTGACTTGCCCCGTTCGAAACAAGCCGTCCGTAGAAACGACTCGACGATGAAAGTCGTCTCGCGAAAGCGGCCGTCTTTATAAAACGCCTTTTCAGAGAATTCGATATACGGCCGATTCGTGTACCGCTTGACGAAATCCGCTTCGCCCGAATAGTTCACCGCGCCGCCGTTACCCAGCTTCGCGACTCCGGACTGCATATGGCACTGGCCACAGATGGTGACGTACAAGCGGTGATCGATCTCCCCGAACTCAACCGGCGGCAGATGGGCGGCCTTGTCATAAGCCTTGCCGGCCGTCATCGCGTTTACATGAGAGCGAGACGGCCCATGGCACATTTCGCAATTGATCCCCGGCTCGCGAAAGTGCATGTCGGCGGATTCGATCTCGCCGCTGACGGTGCGTAACTGGCTGGTGTGGCAAGGCGCGCAGTTGAGCTGATAGCTGGTGGCATTCGTCAGTTGGGGAAAATTCCCAATGACGGCGCGCGCCGAGCCTGGGTCGTCTATGATCTTCCAGAAATTGAGCCAACGCTTCTCAAGCCTCGTGTATTGGATAGGGAATACATGAATCTCGCCGTCCGGCAGCCGGGTGGCATAGGCTTGCTGCCATTTCGATCCGATCGTATAGTCGACCGGGTAGCGTTTCCAATCTCCTCCAGGCGTCAAGAACGAGAAATAAAGTCGATCGTCGCTCTCGAACATCTTCACCAACGACACCTCGTCGCCGCCCCGGAATTCGTTGTCAGTCGCAAAATCACCGAGAACGTTTTCCTTGTCGTAGGGCGCAAACATGCGGGCCATTCCGGTATGGCGCCAGGCCTGATGCTCGGCGGCGTGACAGCCCTCACAGCTCGCTGACCCGGCGTAGTCGAGTTCGCCCGAAGCTTCGCGAGGCGCCTCCCCCGGCGTTTCATAGGAGACCGACCGCGAGCGTAGTTCGGAAAGAAAGCCGTTAAACGACTGGTTGCTCTTCTTGGCCTGATGAATCTTCCCGAGCGCATCGAGTGCCCGCACCTGCACCGGGTTGGGCGAGAGCGCCGCGTCAGCGTACTCGCGCGCCGCGCGGTCCAAGTCTCCCAACCCCTGTTCGGCGAAACCGAGCAAGTATGCAGCCAGCGGATCCCGAGGGTTAAGGAGCCGGCTTCGAGTGAGCGACTCTTTCGCTCGGCGCCACTCCGGACCCCCTTTTGTGCCCGCCTGCGCCGCATGGGTCGCCGCCGCTCGACCCACGACAAAGTGGGCCGAGGCGCGCAATTCCCGCTCGAGTCGCTTCCATTCCTCTTCGCCGTAACGCAGCGGACGCTCGAAACGCTCCAAGATCTCCAATGCCCGGCGGCCATTCCGTTCGCCCTCGTCGATCTGCCCCTGCTGTACTTGCAAATTCGCCAAGGGGACCAGCAGCAACGGGTTCTCGGGCAGCAGCCGCAGCGATTCCCTGCCGTGGAGCAGGGCCTGAGGAAAGTCACCCGTGTCTATAGAAGCTTTCGCGGCGATCTCATAAGCCTGCGAAAGCATCCAAGAGCTCGGGTACCGAGCCAAAAACGACTCCGCGAGGCGTTTCTTCTCGGCCGCCTCGACGGTTCCCAAAAGCTGCTGAAAAGCCTCTTTCTCTTCACGGTCTTCGATGCGGTCCAGAACGGTGAACGGCTTTCGTTCGGAGTGGAAGGTGAAAGTATCGAGGTCCTGCGCGAGCGCGGTTGTTAGCAAACCGAGCGCCGAAAGCGGCAAGAATTTCCACACTCGTCGGATCACCCAAAGGTTTCCTTATCCGTACCCCTATAGATTCTTGCACGTTCACCGGAAGCCGGACCGTGTGCGACTGGTGATTGAAGTCGCGCGGGCGGAGGTGCCCTGTCGAAAGGTGGATGGGATCTTCTCTCAGGCCGACCGGGGCCGTGAGCTTTTCTTCGCGCGAGGCTGTTCCCGACGCACGCGCTTCTTGCTCAGTAGACCTGCGATGGTTTGTACCAGATCGGGGCCTTCGCTCGGCCCCTTGCCGAGCACGGCATCGGCGCCGGTACCTTTCTGGGTGAGACCGAGCTTCCTAGCGTAGCCCGACAGGATGACGACCGGTACCCGCTGATCGCGCGCTCGTAGCGCGTCGAGCACTTTGCGGCCGTTCATTTTCGGCATACGGTAGTCGGTCACAACGACATCAAATGCCTGTTGGTCGAATTTTCCCAGACCTTCGATACCGTTCGCCGCGGTCTCCACTTCGTACCCCTGCTCTTCAAGCAACGTACGTCGAACGATAAGGCCGTGCTTATTGTCATCGATGAGCAGAACTCGCGGGGAACGTCGCGACATCTTGAAGAATTTGAGCTGCCTTTCGGGGGATGAGAAAGCGGCTCAGAATAACAGCGCCGCGAGACGTGTGTCAACGCGGCTGCAACTGGTTGTAAACAGAGGAGCTTGGGACCGGAACAAAAAAAGGTTCTTTGCAATCCGGTGCAGCACCCCGCTTTCGAAGCGGTTATTCGACCTCTCGGGGAGCCGTGTAACCGGCCTTGGCCATGATCTGATACTTGATCGACTTGCCCTTCTGGTTGACAATCCGAAGGTTCTTGTTGTTCTTCGGATCGACCAACCGAACCTTGATCTTGCGCCACTCCCCGTCTCGCTTCGTATTGGTGGTGCTGTAGGTCATCGAATACTGGTTGCGCATGGAATGGTGAATGGCTCGATAGATCGTCGGGAACTCGCCGTAGAACCGGGGAAAGAAGGCCATCCCGCCGGTCTCTCGCGCGAAGGTGCGCATCTGGTTATCCGCCTGCAAGAAGTCGAGGCGTTGCATCGGCCCCATCCTCCCGTAGGAGTCGTAGGCGATGCGCAAGGCCTGCATGAGACCGATGGCGTATACCGTTACTCCGCCGTCTTGCACCTTGCGGCGCGCTTTTCCGAAGGTCAGCTTGCTGAAAGTATCGATGCCAGACGCGATAAGCACGATCGATTTTCGCCCCTCGATATCCTTCATGCGCTCGATGGTGTAGGTGAGGGCATCGTAAAGATTCGATTCACGGTAGGCGGCGATCCGCAGGCGCTGCAACGCTCCCCGCGTCTTGCCTCGATTTTGGGTGAAATCGCTGAGGATCTCCGGCCTGAGATCGTAAGCAACGACGGCCACCCAGTCATCCGGCTGCAGGGTGTCGACAAAGCCGTACGTGGCTTGCAAAGTTTGATACCAACTCTCCGTCCAATATTGTTGGAACAAGTTGCTGAATTCAATCACCAGCGCCACCGTCATCGGAGCCTGGGAATGTCCGAAGCCTTGGATCTGCTGGGGTACGCCGTCCTCGGTGACTTGAAAATTTCCCTTCGGAATGCCTGGGATGAAATTACCGTTCTTGTCGACCACTGAGACGTCAACCGTGACGATGTTGGTGTCGGTGGTGAATAGGGGGTCGGTGTCGTTGGGACCGGTCCGCCGTGTGCGGGTTTCGATCTTGGGCAGCTCTTGCGGGGCGCGCGGTCGCTCGGCCGCCGGCCCCGGTCCCGGTGCGCGCCGAGGACCCTTTGTCAGCGGGCCGCTATTCTGCGCGAACGCCGCGAAGACGAGCAGCAAAACCGCCGCCGGAATCGCGAACATCCCGGCCGCCGAGCCACGAAGATCCTTCCGGGTGCTACGCGTCATCTCATCCCCCTTCAACGGCCTTCGAGGCCGGCCTTGCAATCCCCGCTATACCAGCCTCCCACGAATATGGACTCCCGCGGTTCGGGCCGGGTTACGTCGCGGCTGTAACGTTTATTCAGGGCCACTTCATTCTGTTATTTCGCGGCAGGACTGTCAACCGAAGAATCAGAGCCCCGGGCGCAAGCGACGGGCCAACCCCATGAGGCTTCGATCAGACCCAAGACAATCGAGCTGTCTTGCCCCCGGCCCGTCGCTTGCGCTCGGGGCTCTGATTCACCTCCGCGCCCACGGAACATAACAAGGGGAATCGGCGGGCCAGCCGCTATAATACGGTCCGATATGAGCGAGTCCACAGAGGGCACGGCTTCGGAAAGCGTTGCGTCCCCGGAAACGGCGATTAAGAAACCTTCCGTCCCCACCGGCCCCTACGTTGGGCACATTTTGATTTGCGCCGATCAGACCAGGCCCAAATGCGCCCCCCGCGAGCAGACGATCGATTCCTGGAATTACTTGAAAAGGCGCCTCGATGAGCTCGGAATCGCCTCCGGAGAGGGCTGCGTCTACCGCAGCAAGGTCAACTGTTTGCGTGTCTGTAAACAGGGACCGATCGCCGTTGTCTACCCCGACGGCGTCTGGTACCACTCGGTAACCCCCGCGGTCGCCGAGAGGATTCTTCAAGAACACGTGTTGGGCGGCAAACCTGTGGAAGAATTCGTTTTCGCCCGCAATCCGTTGAGCGTCGACGCCTGAACCTAGCGATGAATAGAGACTCCCAGACCGCGCGCCAAGGCATAGTTTCCTTGGTCGGCGCGGGCCCGGGCGATCCCGACTTGGTCACGCTGCGCGGGCTGCGCGCGATCGAGGCCGCAGACATTATCTTCTACGACAACCTGGCGACACCCGCTCTGCTGGCCCACGCTCCCGAAGGCGCCGAGACAAAATACGTGGGACGCAAGCGCGCCGAGCACGCCTACTCGCAAGAAGAAATTCATAGCATGTTGATCGAGGCGGCTGGAGCCGGCAAGCGCGTCGTGCGCCTCAAGGGCGGAGACCCTTACGTTTTTGGTCGCGGGGGTGAAGAAGCGGAAGCCCTGGCCGATGCCCGGGTGCGCTTCGAGGTTATCCCCGGAGTCACCTCCGCTGTCGGCGTTGGCGCCTATGCGGGCATCCCGCTGACGCACCGCGATTGGGCCTCGGCGGCGACTTTCGTAACGGGCCACGACGTTGACGCGATCGACTGGTCGAAACTCGGTCGCGTCGAGACGCTTGTCATCTTCATGGGGCTGACGACCTTTGAGGAAATTGCGCGTCGCTTGATCGAGAACGGTCGCTCCCCGGAAACCCCGGCTGCCGCTGTCCGCTGGGGGACGCGAGGCGACCAGACCGTCGTCGAGGGAACCATCGAATCCCTACCCGCCGAGATAGCACTAGCGAAACTCAAGCCCCCGGCATTGATCATCGTCGGCGAAGTCGTTTCTCTCCGCCCGAAGCTCAATTGGTTCGAGAGACTGCCGCTCTTCGGGACAAGCATCGTCGTCACCCGGGCACGCAGCCAAGCGGGCCCTTTTCGTGAAGCCCTGCGAACACTCGGGGCCGAGGTGATCGAGCTGCCGACGATCGAGACCGAGCCCTTACCCGCCGGAGGGTCGCTGGATGACGCGATCTCTGACTTGGCCGGTTACGACTGGCTGGTTTTCACAAGCGCCAACGGCGTGCGCTATTTCATCGATCGACTTGACGGCAGCGGGCGCGACCTCCGAGACCTTCACGCCAAGATCTGCGCCATAGGCCCGGCAACGGCGGATGCCGTGAGAGCTTTACATTTGAACGTCGATTTGCTGCCCGAGCAGTTCGTGGCCGAAGGCGTCTTGGCGGCCTTCGAGCGCCACGATCTCGACGGGAAAAAGGTCCTGCTGCCCCGTGCCGCCCAGGCCCGCGACGTTCTGCCACTCGAACTCGAGAAACGCGGCGCCGAAGTCCATGTTGCTCCGGCTTACCAAACCGTACTACCCGAGGCCTCCGAAGCTCTTGCGAAGAAGGTCTTCACGGCGACCAGGAACCCCGACTGGATCACCTTCACCAGTTCCTCCACCGCTACGAACTTCGCGACGCTCGTTCCGGTCGATCGTTTGCAAGGCGTCCGCATCGCTTCGATAGGGCCGATCACCTCGGCGACGATTCGCGAACTGGGCATGCAGGTCGATATCGAGGCACCAGAATACACCACCGACGGCTTAATCGAAGCTCTAGCCCGCTTTTCTCACCACGTGGCGAGGCGAAGTGCGTGAGAGCACTGTCAATACGAGGCACGGGCCGCCTGGCGCCCCATTTCTTAAGCAAAGAGGCGTACTTGAACAGTACGGTGAGCACGGCAGGCAACCGTAACGAAGTAATGACAGGCCTATTGCGTGCTTCGACCGTCAGGTGGTGAGAAATGCGGGCTAGTCGAGGACGCCGCCAAGAACGCGCCGACACCGCCGGTCACGACTACCGTGTCAACCAACGATTGAACCTTCGCCCACGCGATTGCGTAGACAAAAGCGAGGCCGCATGGCGCCTTCACAAAATCCGTTGCACCGTTCCAGACAAAACAAATGGATCGCCGGCGTCTGCGGAGGCATCGCCGAATGGCTGGGCTGGAACCCGAACTTGGTGCGCGTTCTCTACGTCGTTGGTTCGGCCGTCTCGGTCGCTTTCCCCGGGATTATCGTCTACATAGTCCTCTGGATCATCATGCCCAAAGCCCGCTACTAGCACACAGCCTCTGGGTGTGGCGCACGTTCAGCGTGCCGTGGCGCCGATCTTGGCGGACACCCCTCGAACCGCGCCGGGCTCCCCGCCGGAGCGTAGTGCGGGGTTCGAAGAAACATGCGGCTCTTTGGTCGACCGGGGGCGCGGAAACAACCTCGACCCGACCCCGAACCGATCCATTCCGCCTGTACCTCGCCATGCTCCGAAAACGCTCCCTTTTGAGACCTTCGCCGCCCGCCGATCGAGCACTTGTGGGAACCTATTTGTGAAAGGTCGAAGCCGCGAACGCGACTCCCGAAGCCATACCTGCTCACGCTCCCGAAGACGTGGACTTCCACAATGACCACGACCGACGACAGCCCACCTCGCCACACAGGGCTTAAAGTCCTGGCGGTGCTTTTCGCCGCCGTAGTCTGGTGGTCTTTCATTTTCGAAGAAACCGTCGAGACGTCCCTTGGTGCCGCGCTTCACTACATCGGCGTTCCAGAAGGACAGGAACTGAATCCCGACCAGGCCGATTCTGTGACATTGGTCCTGGCCGGGCCGCGCGGCCGGCTGGCCGCCTTGTCTGAATCGCCGCCCACGGTGGAAGTCGATTTCGGTGCCGTCAGGGACCCTGGCGATTACACCTTTGATATACGGGAGATGCGCCTCAGTCTCCCCTCCGGCGTCCGCTTGGTCAGAGCAATTCCTTCGCAAGTGCGGCTTTCGCTGGAGCGCTCCGTGCGCGAGCAGGTGACGATCCATCCGGACCTGGCGGGGATCCCCGAGGGTCGAACGGTGGTCGCGGTTAAAGTCAACCCGCCGCAATTGTGGGTCGCGGGGCCGGAAAGCCGCATGGCGTTGGTGCACAACGTCACGACTGATCCGATCGATCTCTCAACAGTGGTCGGCCGGCAAACCTTTTCAAGCATCGCGTACTTACCCGACCCCTATTTGCGCTTTGAGCAGACCCCGAGCATTGAGGTCACCGTAACGGTGCAATAGAGCGAGCGGAAGCGACCCCGGCGAAACAACGCAAACATGGCGAAAAAGTACTTCGGAACCGATGGCATTCGTGGGGTCGCCGGCCAACACCCGCTTGACGACAAGACCGTCTTCGCCGCGGGCGCGGCGCTCGGCGCGTCGTTCGAAGAGTCAGCGCAACCCCCGCGGGTTCTGATCGGAATGGATACCCGGGAGTCGGGTCCCGGTATCGCCGCCCTGCTCGCCGGAGGGCTGAAACAAACGAGCGCTGAAGTCGATTTTGCAGGCATCGTTACCACTCCTGCTGTCGCCTACCTCACGCACCAAGGTCCCTACGCCGCGGGCGTGATGGTATCCGCCTCCCACAATCTCTACGAAGACAACGGAATCAAGGTTTTCGGCGACGCGGGCTACAAGTTGCCCGATGCCGTGGAAGCGAGTATCGAGGCGGCAATCGAAGAACACTCGGCGGAGGGCATGGAACCGCAACCCGCCAAACTGATTCGCGACGAGACCGCCCTCGATCGGTATCTCGACCACCTGGCTGCCCTATGGACGGCTCGCTCGACTCCGCGCGTTCTCGTAGACTGCGCCAACGGCGCCGCCTCCGAAGCCGCTCCGTTGCTCTTCGAACGCCTCGGGATCGAGGCCCAGTTCCTGGCCCGCTCACCCGACGGCCGCAACATCAACCGCGATTGCGGTTCGCTTCACATGGAGGAGCTTCGCCGCCGTGTAGCCAACGGCCCGGCCGATCTCGGCGTCGCCCTCGACGGCGATGCCGACAGAGCGCTGTTCGTGGCCGAGAACGGGAACCTCGTAGACGGTGACGCAGTGCTGCTTCTGTCCGCCGAATACCTCGCCCGGCATAACCGTCTCGACGATAGCGTGGTCGTTACGACTGTGATGGCGAACATGGGCCTCGCAAAGAGCCTTAGCGAACGCGGAATATCAATGGTGAGAACCCCGGTGGGCGACAAGTATGTCCTCGAGGAAATGCGGCGTCGCGGCGCGGTGCTGGGTGGCGAACAGTCAGGCCACATCATTTTCGCGGACGCCGCGACGACCGGCGACGGCCTACTCACCGCGTGCCGCATGATCGAAATCGTCGCGGCCTCCGGCGAGCCCCTCAGCCGCCTCGCCTCGCGCCTGCAGGTATTCCCGCAGACCCTCACGAACGTCCGGGTCAGCAGCAAACCCGCCATCGAGGAGGTCCCGGCTATCGCGGAGAGGATCGCCATGAGCGAGCGAGAGCTCGGCGACCGTGGGCGCATCGTTGTGCGCTACTCCGGCACGGAACCACTAGCGCGCGTTATGGTCGAGGCCGAGGACCCGGCTGACGTCGAACACCACGCCTCCGCGCTGGCTCAGGTCTTTCAGGAGCACCTGGGGGCATGACCGATCGCAGCGCCGAAGCCGAAACGCGAGGAACCACCCCCAGGGTTCGCCGAGGCGATCCGGCACTCGACGCCGATAAGAAAAAAGACGACCGAGAGTCGGAACGACAGCTCGGCTTGCCGCGTTGGACCCGGCGACTGGTCTACGCGGTGTTTTGGGTTGCCTTGGTCCTGCCGTGGATCCGTCGGCAGAGGCGAGGGCACTCGTGGTACCGCATCCGTCTACTTATTGCCCTAGCCGGCGCGGGTGTTGCCGCTCTGGGTTGGACGCTGTCGGCGAATTGGCTGGTTGCGCTGAGCGCGGTCCCTCTCGCGTTTGCTCTGGTCGTGGGACCCGTCAAAGACCCCGACCGGGAGCGTCTTCTCCAGGCCCGCCATGGGGCGCAGTCATTTCTAAATGGCGGTACCTTTGGTGGAGGCAGGCTGCCGGGCGCTGCGTCGATTGATGAAGGTGCGCCGCTTTATCTGCTGGTTCGCGACTCCGAGCTGCTGCTTGTCCCTCGGGACGCCGACGACGAGGTATTGGCGGCGATCGACCTCGGAAAAATCGCCAAAGTGCTCGTCGACGGAGAGCCCTACCGCCCTGTTTTCATCCCGGAAGCCAAAGATCCTCCGGTGCGCGAAGTGCATGTCGACCGCTCACGTACTTCAAAGATGGAATTGGTTTTCAACGATGAAACGTCTATCAGATTCGTTTACACCGGAGCCTTCTCGCGCCACCTGGCCGAATCGACGGCTCACGCATTAGACCACGCGCGCCGCTCAGCGAACCGTGTCGCCGGCCAATCCCCAGAAGTCTTCCACATAGTAGGAAGATAGGACGTTCCCAAACAGGAAGCAGCTCGCCTTGCACTCGGGCACTTCGCCGTAGAGCCGACGGCCGCGCTCGAAAGCCGCCCGAATCGAACCCTCCTCGAGGATGTTGCCTGCGATCTTGCGCAGCACCTCGCATGGGTAGAAGACGTCACCGTTGGGGTAAACGCGCGGAAACATCGTCGGATAGCACTTGAACTCTTCGAACATCAAAAGAGTCCGGAGCAGCTTGGGCGTACCGTTGATGCGCGCAGCCTTACGCTTACGCATCTCGATTAACTTTTCGACAAAGCCGCGATAACGGTCCTCTTCAAGCAAGGAGTAGTCGGGATATTTTCCGTTGGTCTGCGCCGACTGCACCGAGAAAACGAAGCCGTGCTCCCGGCAGAAATCGAGAATGCGCTCGGCCTCGTCGATGTTGCGTCGCTCGAGCACGCAACTGATCGTGATGGCTTCGGGCGACATCTTTTCCTTTACCGCCATCAGATTCTCGATGACCTTTTCGACGTTGGCCGGCTTCGAGGTCGGTTCGGTCGGGTCGGGGGTGATCGCGTCGAGGCTTACGATCAAACCGTTGAGGTATTCAAGCAGGCTCGGGTGACGGTCAAGCAGCACGCCATTCGTGACCATCAACACGGAACGGAACCCGACGTCGCGGCGAGCGGCTCGGACCAGCTCGTCGATGTCCGGCCGCATCAGGCATTCGCCGCCGGTGATGAGCATGGTATCGACGTCTTTACGAATCGCACGAAAGATTCGAATCGTCGTTTCAGTGTCGACCTCTTCGCTGAAGACTTCGGGGTTCTTTTGATTACAGTAACTGCAGTCTAGATTGCACTTGTGAGTCGCGTAGAAAATCGCCGAGTAGGGCGTGACGACGGTCGTTTTGCGGACGTTGCGGCGGTAGAGGTTCCCGAAATAGGCTCTGAGATTCTTGAAGACGAACGGATAGTGCCGCAGCATCCCCTCGATCAGCCGTTGGCGAGCACCCTCCATCGGTTTCCAAAGTATGCCACACGGCGGTTGATGAGGTCACGTCGCGTCTGGGCCCGTTTTTGCCGGCCGGCTCCCGATCTAAACTAGAGAACAGCCGCGCAACAGCCGATCACATCCTGCCGGCCTTCGGGAATGGAAACTTCCTCGAAACAACCCGACTCTGTACTGTCGATCATGGCCCACCCCGATGACGCGGAGTTTTTCTGCGCCGGGACCCTAGCGCGCTTGCAGGAGAAGGGTTTCGAAGTCCACATCGCGTCGATGACGCCCGGTGACTGCGGAAGCACCGAACACGGGCCGTCGGAAATTGCCGCCATCCGCAGGGCCGAAGGACGAGAAGCGGCGGCGAAGATCCGGGCTTCGTACGATTGCCTGGAAAGCCGGGATTTGTTGGTGCGGTACGACGCCGAGCATATTCGCAGCGCCGTCGAGATCATTCGCCGCCTGCGCCCGACAATCGTCATCACCCATTCGCCCCAGGACTACTTGCCCGACCACGAGATGACGTCGCTCGTCGTGCGCAACGCCTGCTTCGCGGCCTCGGCGCCCAACTTCGACACGGGCCGCCGCCCCGCCGAGCCGGCGACCGAATCGATTCCTCATCTGTATTACGCCGCCCCGGCCGCCGGGACCGACATTTTCGGCGATCCCGTTCCATCGACGCTGTTGATCGACATCTCCAAAGTCATCGGCTTGAAAAGCGACATGCTCGCCTGCCACAAAAGCCAACGAGAGTGGCTTCGCGCCCAGCACGGTATGGACCACTACATCGAGGAAATGCGCAACTGGAGCGCTACGCTCGGTCGAGAAGCGGGCGTCGAGTTCGCCGAAGGCTTCCGGCAGCACCGAGGACATCCCTACCCGCGGGACGATCGTCTGGGGGATTTCCTGGGCGGGTTGAAACCCGGCGCGGGTGAGTAGTTCGGGGAGCTTTCCGTAACTGCGTAAATCAGCGGGCCGACTTCACCAGATCGTTCGGATTTCTTGAAAAACGCGAATGCGGCGATCTTTCGTTACTAGATCGGCCTTCGACAGCATCGCCGCGGCGACGATAAGTCGGTCGGCCGGATCGCCGAGGAAGCGGCTGCTCAGTTGCGCCGCCTCGACCGCGATCCCAGGCGAAATCGCGATCAGCTCGAATCGAGGCCGAGCCAGCGACTGTTTGATCCATGCCAACACGTCTCGGTCCAGCCCGATCCTCTTTTTAGCCACCAGCATGGCGACTTCCCAACAGCTGATCGCACAGATGCCGATCTTGTCCGACTCCTCGAAGGCCATTCGAGCACGGTTGCTCAGTCGGTCGGGATCACCCATCCACCAAATCCAGGCATGCGTGTCGGCCAAGATCATTTCTCGGCGTCCCACGTCTCTTCAATCGGTGAGAGGATGTCCTTCTCCCACAGTATGCTGCCCCTTAGGTCGGGTGGCGCCGTGTCGTCCAAAGGCGTTAGCTTTGCGACGGGCTTGCCGCGCTTGGTGACGACAAGGGAACACCCGGTGAGGGCCACCTCATCGAGCAAAGCCAAACACTTTGCCTTGAATTCCCCGGCCGGGACAGATCGAATCTTGACTACCATGGTCATCTCTCTATGGTCATATTATACAACCTCCAAATGTGAAGGGGAGAACACCGCCAAACGGCGGGCCGAAACCAGGATTCGCGAAAGACCCTTAGGCGCGAACGGGGCCGCCCCTACCGCACCAGAAACCAGTCGTTGTGGAGGTCGGGCTTGTTGTAGCGCAACTCCTCGTCCGACCCGTGGCGCAGGACCTTTCGCCCCGCCGCGTTCACGACAGCATGGGCGGCGGCCGTGTCCCATTCCATCGTCGGTCCGAAACGCGGATACACGTCGGCGCTGCCGTCGGCCACCATGCAGAGTTTCAGCGAGCTGCCCATGGCGACGAACTCGACCTCTTTGTAAAGCGCATGCTGTTCGTCTAGGAAGGCGTCCATCTCGGGCGTGGGGTGGGAGAGGCTGCCGGCGATGATCAGTTTTTCGCGTGGCTTGTGAGTGGGCGGGCCGAGCGCGACCGCCGACCCGCCCGCTTCTTTCTTGAAAGCGCCTTGCTCGACTTCCCCCCAGTAGAGCAGGTCGAGGGCCGGAGCATACACCACTCCGGCGCGTGGTCGTCCGTCTTCGATCAGTGCGATGTTGACAGTGAACTGTCCATTCCGCTTGATGAATTCCTTGGTGCCATCCAGTGGATCCACCAGCCAGAATCGGTCCCACTCTTTTCGCCGCTCGTAAGCGTCGTGCTCCGCGCTTTCCTCGGAAAGAATGGGGATGTCGGGGTAGCGTTCGCTCAGCCGCGCAATGATGACCCGATGGGCACGCAGGTCCGCCTCGGTGAGAGGTGAAGCGTCGCTCTTGCGCTCAACCTCGAAGTCGGTTGCATAAACTTCGAGAATTGCGGCTCCGGCTTCGCGAGCGACGGCGATGAGGTATTCGGTGTCGAGGGCGTCAAGGGTAGGCAAAAGGGATTCCCTAGCGGAAGTGTTCGCAGTATCGTTCGTCCGGGGTGGCGGTCACCTTCCCATTTCGCCCCGGCATACACGGACGGGACGGAGCCTACCCATTTTTTCACAGCCCCCCTTACTCTCGCGGCTCGGCTTGCTACCCTGCGGCAGCTTTGCCTCCACGCTTGATCATTTGCTTGGCGTGTCGCAACGCAGCCGTCGTGATCGTTTCACCCGACAGCATGCGCGCCAACTCCTCGATCCGCTGCTTCTCGGAAAGCCGTTTGACAGAGGCCACCGCAACCCCGTCCTGCTCCTGCTTGTCGACAACAAAATGCACGTCGGCGAATCCGGCGATCTGCGCCAGGTGAGTCACGCACAATAGCTGATGTTCACCCGCGAGCTTTTCCAAGCGCCGCCCAACGGCTTCAGCAACACGCCCCCCCACTCCACTGTCGATTTCGTCGAAGACCAAGGTTCGCGGAACGGCGTTGGGCTCGGTTTCGCGGCTCGCCACCAAGCAAGTTTTCAAAGCCAGCGTAACGCGAGAGAGTTCGCCGCCCGATGCCACTTGCACCATCGGCCTCGGCGGCTGGCCGGGGTTGGCGGAGACCAAAAAACGGGCGCGGTCAAGGCCCCGCGCGGACCATCCCGCCTCACCCGCGTCGACCGGCTCAAAGCCGATTTGAAAACGAGCCCGCTCCATCGCCAACTCGGCGAGCTCGGTTTCGACCTGCCTCTCCAAAAGGCCCGCCGCTTCCCGTCGCTTCCTGGAAAGTTCCTGGGCCGCGGCCTGGTATTTCTCGGCGAGCTCCTTTTGCCCGGCTTCGAGTCGCGCGACCGCCTCGTCGCTCGAACGAAGCTCCTCCACCCGCGCCCCGGCCCGCTCGCCGTAGGCAAGCACTTCCTCGACACTGCCCCCGTACTTGCGTTGCAGCTGCTTGAGCAGCGCCACGCGGTCTTCGATTTCCTCCAGCCGGTTGGGGTTGGGCTCCAACCCGTCCAGGAAAGAGCGAAGCTCAAACGCCGCGTCGTCCACCCCGGCTTGCGCCGAATCAAGCGTTTCGAGCATGGTGCGAAACGCCGAGTGGAATTGCGCCAACTCCTCGATCGAACGCCGCGCCGCCTTGACTTGCGCAGCGGCCGAGACCGTCGAATCGTACAGCCGGTCGTAGGCGGAGGCGGCGGTCTGCTGCACGCGCTCGAGGTTCCCCAACAAACGGCGTTCTTTTTCGAGTTCTTCCACCTCCCCGGGCTGCGGGGCGGCCTGCTCGATTTCACGCACCTGAAACTCATAAAGGTCGAGCTGTCTCAGCCGCTCCTGCTCATCTCCGCGCAGCTCGTCGAGCCGTTTACGCCCGTCTCGCCACGAGGTGTAAACTGTCGAAACCTTGCCCGCCAGTTCCTCCGTTCCGGCAAAAACGTCCAGCATGTCGAGCTGCGCCCGCGTCGAGAACAGGTCTTGCTGCTCGTGTTGCCCGTGAATGTCGCCCAAGAACGGGGCCAGCTCCCTCAGCCGCGTGAGCGTCACCGGACGCCCGTTGATATAGGCGCGCGACTTGCCGCTCGCCAGTACTTCGCGCTCGACGATCAGCTCGCCTTGCTCGATATCCAGACCAGCCGTATCGAGAAGCACGCTCAGATCGGGCGATTCGGCGGTCGAGAAAACACCGGACACTCGAGCGCTGTTTTGCCCCGGACGAATCACCTCCACGCCGGCGCGCGCGCCCAACAGCAGCGACAGCGCGTCGACGATGATCGACTTCCCGCTACCCGTCTCACCCGTCAACAGATTTAGGCCGGGGCCGAATCGCAGCCTCAGCCGGTCCGCGACGACGAAGTGTTGAATGTTCAGTTCCTGGAGCATACAAACCCGGCGAACCCCGTGGGGCCTTGGCACACGTTCGACTTAGTGGAATGTTTGTTACAGGTAAGGAGCACAACCGATTCCCGCCCTGAAACCGTCGAGCACAGCCGCCCGTCCCTGTTCCAACGACCCTATTATATGTGGTAGCTTTTTTATTAGTCGCCGGCCCGCAACGGCGATGGATGTTGTTGGCCCGGCTGTCGGCGTTCCGCGAGCCACGCCTGCTCCGCGAAACCGCCTACACGACCGGTCGCGCACCGGCCACATCGGGATTGGGACGAATGGCTCCGTCCCTTCCCGAAAGCTTTCCAGCGACTCTGTGGCGATCTTTGTGACACACTCCCGGCAGCCGGCCCTTGTCCGGCGATCACCGCCGGCCGTGCGTCGGCCGGAAGCCGGTCTCCGCCGACCTTCCCGCGTTCGAATAATGGCGAAGCGCCGCCGGATCAGATAGGGAGTTCTCTTGATCGCACATCTTATTCCAGCACTCTTGTTGCAGGCCGCCAATACCGAGGAAGCCGCCGAGGCCGTTGAAACGGTAGAAGCTGTCGAAGAAGCCCTGCCCGACGTTTTCGGACAAGACTCGCTGCTTGGCCTGCTCGCGGCGGCCGGCCCGGTCGCGCAGGCCGTTTTTATCACGTTACTCCTGTTTTCGGTGGTCTGCTGGGCGGTCGCGTGGTCGAAATACCGCCTTATCAGCAGCACGGGCCGCAACAACGCAAACTTCCTGAGCGCCTTCCGTGAAGCAAAGCAACTCGTCGAGCTCAGCACCGCCGGCGAACGTTTTCGCCCCTCCTCGATAGTGACGGTGTTCGAGTTCGGCTACAAGGAAGTCGCACGCCAGGTGAACAAATACGGCAAGCTTACCAACTCCGGGGCGCTTGAGCGAAGTCTGCAGCTCGGCGCCGGCGAAGAGGCCGTGCGTCTGCGTCAAAACATCGGATGGCTCGCCACCACGGCCTCGGCGACGCCTTTTATTGGCCTACTCGGAACCGTATGGGGCATCCTGCAGGCCTTTCGCGGGCTGGGACAAGCCGGCGGCGCGACTCTGCGAGCCGTCGCCCCGGGCATCGCCGACGCGCTGATCGCCACGGCGTTCGGATTGTTCGCCGCGATCCCGGCTCTCATCTTCTACAACTACTTTTCCAACCGCATTCGCGAGATCGTCGCCGGCATGGACAACTTCTCGATCGAGTTTTTCAACATGGCCGAGCGCAACTATGGAGAAAAAGATGGCCTTCCAAACTCGTAGCAGCGAAGACGAAGCGATGGCCGACATCAACATCACGCCGTTTGTCGACGTGGTGTTGGTGCTGCTGATCATCTTCATGATTACGGCGGGCGTGGTCGAGTTCGGCCTCGATATCGAGGTCCCGCGCACTCGCGAAGTGGCCAGCAGCAGCCAGGACTACGACTTCGTCAACATCACCGGCAGCGGCGAAGTCTACTTCAACACCGACCCAGTGAGCATCTACGACATCGTCCCCCGCATCAAGAAAAAGCTCGGCGACAAGGCTGCCGTCTACGTCCGCGCGCATCGGACGACGACGTGGGAGGTCATCGCCCAAGTCGTCGCTGAATGCGGCGCCGGCGGTGTCGCCGTCAACATGATCACCAAGCCGCTGGAACGCATGCCGCGACGGAGAAAATGAGTCGCAGTACTCCAGCAACGAACTCTCAGCAGCTTGGCCGGCCGGTCGTGCTTTCGATCGCCTGCCACGTGGCGCTGTTTTCCGGCAGCCTGCTGTGGGCGGCCTGGCATACGCCGATTTCGCTCGGTAACCCCGATGGTGCGATCGGGGGCGCCGTGCCGGTAACGCCCATAAGCGGCGTCCCGATCACCGGATCGAGGGCGCGCGTCAACCCCGTCGCGAATCCCGTTCAGCACGACGTTCCCGACGACCCCCGCAAGATCAAGCCGCCTCCGCCCGAGCCGCCTCCGCCCGACACGGAAGTCGTCGAAGTCGAAAAGCAGCGCAAGCGGGTCTACCCGAACCGATGGGCGGCGCGCAAGCGACCCGAACCCGCGCCCAACCAGCTCACCTCGACCAGCGGCGCCCGCGCCAGTTCGCCGCTGTTTACCGGCGTGCCGGGAACCGGGGCCGGAGTCGGCTTCGGGCGCGGCAGTCCCTTCGGGGCCCGTTTCGGCTGGTACGGGGAAGCGTTGCAGCGCCGCGTCGCCGAGGAATGGCGTCGCACGTTGGGACAAGCCGGCGGAGCTGCGAGAAAGCCGACCGTCGTATCGTTTCGGATTTCCCGGAACGGGCGGGTCGACCAAGTACGCATCGCGCAATCGAGCGCAAACCGCACCGTCGACTACTCCTGCTTCCGGGCGGTGCTGAACGTCAACCCTCTACGGCCGTTACCGCCCGCGATGGGACGAAGCAGCATCACCGTCGAGATATGGTTTCGCATGAAATGATTCGGTAAACGGGCCTGAGGCCGAGTGGCCCTGAGGGCCGGACAATTTGACTTGAGAAGGTGGCCGAAAGAATGAATCGTAATCGACTCCCTTTGCGTTTTCTCGGTTGGGCCTGTGCCCTTGCCTTGGTTTCCGCGTATGTCGGCGCGATAGCGCCGCGGGCTGTCGGCCAACAGACCGACCTGCGTATCGAAATCCAAGAATCCGCGCAATCGCCCCGCATCGCCGTCCCCAATCTCGGCGGCCCTTTGGCGATTGCCGACGAAGTCGACGTTTTCAACAATACTCTTTGGAACGACTTAGAAGCCTCCGCCAAGTTCGAGATGGTCGCCAAGAGTTTCTATCCGCGCACGACCCCGAGACAGCCGGAAGATTTTCAGACAGGAGACAAAATACCCGACGACCCCGGCGCGCGCGGCCTCTGGCTCGAAGGATGGTCCGAACCCCCCGTCACTACGCGGTACCTATCCTTCGGATCCCTCGAAGCAGGCGACGAGCGACTGGTCCTATCAGGCTTCCTCTACGACGTAGTACAGCAAGAGCAAGGAGCCGCCCACATTTTCGGCAAGCGCTACTTCGCCCCCCGCAGCGACGAGGGCGCCAGGCAGCTCGCCCACGACTTCTCCCGAGACATTCTCCAGAACCTCGGTCTGGGCACCGGTCTGGCTGGTTCGAAAATCTATTTCGTTTCCAATCGCACCGGCGATCAGGAAATCTGGTCCATGGACTACGACGGCCGGAACCAAAAGGCTCTGACCAACTACAAGAACCTCACCCTCATGCCCGCCGTTGCGCCCGATGCCTCGAAGTTCGCTTTTACGAGCTTCTTCATGGGAAATCCGCGCATCTTCATCCATTCGCTCGAGACCAATCGCCGCCTGACCTTCTACAACCAAGAGGCCTCGATGAACGCCACGCCGGCCTTTACGCCCGACGGCGAGAAGATCGTCTACGCCTCCTCGGCGACCGGCCACTCACAAATCTATATGGCCGACCTTGACGGCAGGAATCTCCGCAGGATATCGTATTCACGATCGATCGATGTTGACCCGGCGGTCAACCCGAAGACCGGCGCGCAAATCGCGTTTGTCTCGGGACGCTCCGGCGTTCCTCAGATCTATCTGATGGACGTGGACGGGGCGAATGTTCGCAAGTTGTCGCCGGGGGGCGGTGACGCCGTTCAGCCCTCCTGGGATCCGCAAGGCGAGAACATCGCCTTTGCCTGGACGCGCGGTTTCGAGCCCGGCAACTACAACATCTTCATCATGAATGTCGCTACGGGGAAGCTGGTTCAGTTGACTTACGGGGTGGGAAGAAACGAACACCCTTACTTTTCGCCGAGTGGGACGCACGTCGCGTTCGTTTCCAATCGCTCTGGAGGAACCCAGATTTGGACTATGCGGGCGGACGGCACCCACTTGAAAAAGCTAACCCGAAGAGGCAAGAACATGCAGCCGGTCTGGGCCGAATGAGGGCTTAGACGCGCGGGCGGAAAAGATTGTATTCTTTGAATTTTTTGCCCCCTTGACAGTTGAATCTGCCTATACTAGGGGATTCGAGCAGCGCAACCCGAGGAGGCGTAGAGACAGATGTTAAGCAAACGTAATCTTATGTACTTGTTGCTGGGCGTATTGTGCGTTCAGCTGTTAGTGGGAGTTGGTTGCAAGAAACCGCCGCCTCCGCCCCCTCCGCCACCACCCGAGGAGCCCCCGCCGCCCCCGCCGCCGAAGCCGACCGTCTCGTTGTCGGCCGAACCCAGCTCAATTGAGCGCGGCAAATCCGCGACGCTGAAGTGGTCTTCCCAGAACGCCACGAGCGCGTCGTTGAACCAGGGTATCGGCGCGGTGCCGGCTTCCGGCTCGCGCGAAGTGTTCCCGACCCAGTCGACGACCTATCAGATCACCGTCAAGGGCGCGGGAGGAGAAGCGTCGGGCAGCGCGCGCGTGACGGTACGCGTACCGCCTCCGCCGCCTCCGCCACCTCTGCCGCCGGATCACGGGAAGTTGCTGTCTGAGGCAACGAACGATGCTTTGTTCGACTATGACAAGAGCGACATTCGGCCCGATGCCGAAGCCATTCTGCGCAATAACTCCGGTGCTCTGAAGAACTTTTTTGGCAAGTTCGCCGACGTTCGGGTCAGGGTCGAAGGCCATTGCGACGAACGCGGTACCAACGAGTACAACCTGGCGCTCGGAGACCGCCGAGCCACCGCGGCCCGCGACTTCCTCGTGGGTCTGGGCGTGCCTGCCGGCAAGCTGTCAACGATCAGCTACGGCGAAGAACGCTCGGTATGCTCGATGGAAGAGGAGAGCTGCTGGCAGAAGAATCGCCGGGCTCACTTCTCGTTACGTTAGTTAACTTTCGATTCATCGCGGGGCGCTGGGATGGCAACATCCCAGCGCCCCGCTTTCGTTTAGTCCAATCCGGCACCTTACGGCGGCGGGCGGGGCAATCGGCGCGGCGCCAAGTGGTAACGCCGTTGGTTGCGTTTTCGTATTATGGGGTAGTACGAATACCCGATCGCAGCGGACGAAGGAGTTTCGGTTTGAGAATTGTCAAGCCTCTAGGGCGAGTACCGGTAGCGCGGGTACTGATGCTGACGGCGGCTTTGGCCCTTGTTGTCGGCACGCCGCTCCAGGCTCAGAAAAAGGAAATCATCCAGCTTCAGCGGGACATGGCGATCCTGCAGGAGCAGGGGCGCGAGACCGGCAGGCAGATCACTCAGCTCAGCGAGCGCATGGCTGTCTTTGAAAACCTTCTGCAGCAGAATCTCGATACGTCCAACAAGCTGCACCAGGCCGTCGCCGTGATCGAGCGCAGTTTAGCCAAGCAAACTGATGCCGTCGTCGGCCCGGTCACAACGATCAGCGCGCGCATCGATTCGCTTACCAACCAGTTCGGCGCCGTCCGCGACGCCGTCGAAGAGATGAATTCGCGCCTTGGCAAGGTCCAGCAGCAGGTCGAGGACATCAAGAATCAAGTCTCCACTCTACCGCCGCCCGGCATGGAAGACGGCGAGGGCGGAGCGACCGGAGGCACCTCTTCCGAAACGCTTTTCAACAGCGCGCTAACCGACTACCACCGCGGTACCTTCGAGTCCTCCGAGCCGCAATTCGAGGACTATCTGCGAATGTTCCCCAGTACGGTTCGCGCCTCCGAGGCGCAGTACTATCTGGGCGATATATCGTACCAGCAGGAAAACTTCGACGACGCCGTCAAGCGCTTCGATCGCGTGCTGGAGCAATACCCGATAGGCCTAATTTCCGCGGACGCCCAGTTCAAGAAAGGGATGGCGCTGCTGAAACTCGAGCGCGGCGCGGACGCCCGCCGAGAATTCCAGAGCGTCGTCGAGAAGTTCCCCAACAGCAACGTAGCCCCCGCCGCCGAAGCTCAAATCGCGCGCATCGGCACGCCCTGACTTGACGCTTAAGCGCGGGGCTCGAAGAGACCTGCGGCCTAACACCGTCCCGCGAGTCGCGCAAGCGATCAGCGAGCGCCGACGACACCCCAAACCGAGCCGCAAGAGTCAACGAGCGGTCTCAGACGGGGCAATTCAGCCTGGGGGACGGTGGCGGAAGCGTAGTGCTCGGGGGTAACGGCCCGAAGTGCGGGCAACAGCACCCGTAGCGCAGGTCTAGACGTGCTTGTCGCCAGACCTGCGTCCATGATGCACAACCCTAGCCCGCTTTTCTCACCACCTGCCGGTCGAAGCACGTGATAGGCCCGTCATTACGTCGTTACGGTTGCCTGCCGTGCTCACTGTACTGTTCAAGTACACCTCTGCCCGCCAGGCGGCCCGTGCCTCGTACTGACAGCCCTCTCACGCACTTCGCCTCGCCACGTGGTGAGAAAAGCGGACTAGACAAGCGGTGGAACCCAGCTGTTCCCGGCCACTCCGATCTATTGAATCGGCGAGTACGCAGTCGCGCTCATAAACACCGAGTCAACTTTCTTGACCAGCTTTCCATCCTTGATCGAGTCGGCGTAGGCGGCCTTCCAAACCGGGTCGTTCCTGAACGCCGTCCAAGACTTCTCACGCGCCTCCCGGCTAGGATAAGCAAGGATGTAAACCAGCGTATTTTCCGACTCCGGCGCTTCCGTCGGCGTCCAGTAGCCGATCAAGCGCATGCCGTGCTTCACGAACAACGCGTTCGTGTGCCCGCTGAAGCGATGGTGCAGGTCTCCCAGCTTGCCGGGGTTAGTGGTGTATGTGCGCATCTCGAAAACTCCGTGGCCCTCGGCACCGACAGAGGGCGGGCTCACAAAGAAACCCGCGAGCAGCAACAGCATCCCAGCGACCGGGCCGATTCGGCTGAGTTTAAATCGATGAATCATCGTGATTGTTTCTCCATATTCCCGGGGCGTATTGGGGTCGGAACTTCGCGGTAAAGCTCGCGCCCGACCGCTAACTCCGCCCCGCCAAAATGTACCACATCATCCCTGTTGCCGTTAGAAATCGGGCAAAGCCGATCCGATTTCGCTCGATGCTACAATCGAGAGATTCGGGGTTTCTGGGGGCGTCGACGTCTCGCGCAAGGGCTGGTCGGGGTCGGGTATCTGCGTCGAAAACGCGACTACAGCACCCGGCCGAAGGTCATTTCCAAGTATGAGTCGTCGATCAACCCTCCCCTGCCGGGCTCTGTATCTTGTCTTGTTGCTGTCGCCGGCGGTGTCCACCGCCCCCGGCCAGCGTTCCGCATCGCTTGCCGGTACTGCGTTTGACCCCGACGGCGCTGTCATTCGAGATGTCGCGGTGCAGCTGGTCAATACCTCCACGGGGGAGAAACTTACCGCCTCGAGCAACCTCAGCGGCACCTACGTTTTCCCACTCTTGCCCCACGGCATATACGATCTTAGAGCCGAGGTCACAGGATTCAAGACCTACAGCCGCCCCGGGGTCGAAATCTCCACGGGCCAAGCGGCGCGCGCCGATCTGCGGATGGAAGTCGGCGTAGTCACCGAAGTAGTTACGGTTCACGCCGACCTGCCGCAACTGCGCACTGAAGACTCGGCCGTCAGCTCAACGATTCGCAGCGAAACGATCGCCAACATGCCGCTGATCGACCGCCGCGTCGCGCAGCTCGCCCGGCTCAATGGTTTCATTGTCCAAAACGGCACCGCCTCGAATTTCACCATGGCCGGCGGACGCGGCTTCAACGCCATGTGGACTCTCGACGGCGGCATCGTGCAAAACGTCACCCTCGGAACATCGGAGCTGATGTTTGACCCGCCCATCGAGGCGATGGAGGAGGTCACTGTCAACATCTCCAACTACAAAGCGGAAATGGGTCGCTCGGGCGGGGGCGCGGTGCGGATGACGACCCGAGCCGGCGGCAACGAAGTGCACGGCTCGCTCTATGAGTTTCTGCGTAACGACGCTCTGGACGCTCGTAACTTCTTTTCCGCTGCCAAACCGACCCTACGCCGGAATCAATTCGGCGGCTCGATCGGCGGACCAATCAAGCGGAACAAGACGCATTTTTTCTTCAACGTCGAGGCCCAGCGGCAAGACCGCGAGCAAACACAAATCCGAAACGTCCCTGATGCGGCGGAGACTCAAGGCCGCTTTTCGCGCGCGATCCTCGACCCGTCGACGTTTATCGACGGTGACCGTTCGACCGGCACGGCATTTCCGAACGACACAATTCCGACAAGCCGTTTCGATTCGGTCGGCGCGCGGTTGGCCGCGCTCTACCCCGCGCCGAACGTCCCCGGGGCTCGCGCCCGTCGGCTTAACTACCGCGTCAATCAGCCCATCAGCAACGACGCCGTTTTCTGGATCTCGCGCATTGACCATCTCTTCGGCGCGAACGACCGCATCTTCGGCCGCTTTGTCGCGCGTAGTGATCTTGAAACCGATTCTCCGATTTTCCCCACGCCCGGGGTCGACTCATTTCACCGCACCCTCGACGGCAACTATTTCAACCCGTCCCTCACGTGGTTCCACAATTTCAGCCCAACCACGGTTATGGAAACCCGCTTCACGTGGGTCCGCAGAAAATTCATCCGCCAAGCCGGCGGTGCCGATCAAAGTTGGCCCGAGCGGTTGGGCCTAGCGGGCGTCAACCCGCGCTTCTTTCCGCGCGTTACCGTCACCGGCCTAACTCAGCTCGGTGACAACGTTCACGAACGACAACAAGAACCCATCCGCACCAACATGTGGGTGCAGCATTTCGCGCACACCCGCGGCAACCACGCGCTCAAATACGGCTACGAATACCGTGTGGGGTCGAATGACGACATCTTTCTCGGCTCCGGCGGCGGACGTTTTACCTTCAACCCCAACGCGACCGGCGACGCCCTGGCCGGCTTACTGCTCGGCCACACCGTCAGCGGTTTTCGGGAAGAGTCCCTGGTCATCCGCAGCCGCGCCAACGCCTACGCCGCCTTTATCCAGGACGACTGGAAGGCTGCACCCAACTTCACGCTCAACCTGGGCTTGCGCTGGGATATGGGCCAGCCCCGCTGGGAGCAGCTCGGCAACCGCCAGAATTCGTTCAACCGCACGGCGCTCAACCCGGTCTGCGATTGTCCGGGCCTCGTCACGTTTTCCGGCCGCGGCGGGCTAAGCAAGTTCGCCCACAACTTCGATAAGAACAACTTCGGGCCGCGTCTGGGCTTCGCTTGGCGGCTCGGAGAAAAGACGGTCGTCCGCGGCGGTGGCGCCGTCGTCTACGCCGGCGAATACGACCAGGCGACACCGCGCGTCTCGTTTCTCGGCTTCGGCGCCATCGGTCAGTTCTCTTCACCTGACGGTGGCATTACCCCGGCCTTTCGGCTTCAAGACGGTCTGCCCGCTATTCCGCAGCCTACCGAGGCCGACCTGATTGACGGTTTCGGGGCCGTACCGATCGACCGACCGTCGACGACTCGCGTCGATTTCTTCGAGCCCACAGGTAGGCGCAACCCCTACTTGTGGACGGCGAATTTCAACATCCAGCGCCAATTGCCAGGGGATATCCTCTTCGAAGTCGGCTACATTGCAACTCTCGGCCACAAGCTTGCCAACCCCGGTTTCCGCGACATCAACGTTGTCCCTCTCGACGTCTTAGCGGCAAAGAACGGAAATGTCACCCAGCAGGACCGCCGCTTTCCGCAGTTCGGGAACGTGCGCATCGCCGCGGCGGCTATCGGCAACTCGAACTATCACGGCGTCAACTTCAAACTCCAAAAGCGCTATTCGTCAGGGCTGCATTTCCTTGCGAACTACACCTGGTCAAAACTCATCGACGACCTGGAGGCCCGCTCCGAGCTGGGCGGGAACTTCGGCAATGTCGCTTTCTCGAACTTCTTCAACCGCGCCGCGGATCGCGGCCTGGGTGGCAATCACATCGCTCATCGATTCATCTGGAGCTCGGTTTACGAGCTGCCGTTTCGCTCGGCCCGAGGTGCGCTCCATCAAATCATCGGAGGCTGGTCGTTGGGGCTGATCGCCGAATTCCGAACCGGTTCACCTTTCGGCGTGCTGGAAAACAACGCTGCCGGAGTAGTCCGCTTCGCGCCGGCGGTCCGCTCCGACGCCGTTGCTGCGTACTCACCCAACGTGGCCTGGCAGGACAACGTTCTGGGAGAGACCTTCTTCGACGCCGCGGCCTTCGCGCGCCCGCCACGCGGGCAGTTCGGCAACCTCGGTCGGACCGTCGCGATCGGTCCGGGCGCGGCGATCGTCGATCTGGCGGTCCTCAAAGATTTCTTCTTCAGAGATCGGCATCGCGTGCAGTTTCGCGCCGAGATGTTGAACACGCCCAACCACCCGAATTTCAACCTCCCCGAGCAACGGCGAGGCCGAGGCAACTTCGGTCGCATCAGCAGCCTAATCCTCGGCAACCAGGCTCGCATCATCCAACTCGGCCTGCACTACAAGTTCTAGTCAAGGAGACTGAGGAAATTCAAGTCGCCTCGTGGCCTGCGCCCGCGCCCCCGCAGGAGGCATGGATAGTAGCCCCGGGTGAAGGGAAGCGGAACCCGGGGGCTTCGCCACAAAAGCGTAGCGCAGGGTGCGAAGAAACCTGCGGCTTTTTCCGGACGGAGCGTAGGAACAATCGTGCAATGCAACGCCGGCCACGATGAATCGTTTCATCGTTCCCCGCCCGGGACCGTTGACACGCCGCCCATTCTCTAGCTCGCTTTCTTGCCTCGTCCGCCACACGCCAAACCGGCGGTGTGCCATAGGGCAAGAAGGTAGGGGTGGCAGGAAGACCGTCGGGGCAACACCACTTGACTCGTCGGCCCATCGGCACCGACGAACCCGCAACTACGGCTTCCGCAGAATAGAGTCGAAGCCCTCGGCCTTCAACTTCCGGCGGTATTCTTTGGCCGCATCCGTCGTGCGGAACGGGCCGACCAAGACGCGCACCCAACCGTCGCCGCCTTGATTGAACAGCATCGCCGGGTATCCCTTAGCGCTAAGTTTGTCGGCCAGCAGCCGCCCATCAGATTGCACGCGCAAGGCCGCTACTTGAAGATGGATCGAGCGAGCCACAACCGCGGGGTCGACCGCGGCCGGCTTCCGACGGCCGGCCGCTGGCTCCAGTTCGCGAAAAGGCCGGGGTTTTTCCGCCGTAGGCACGGGCCGACTCGCGGGCGTAACGCGTACCCTTCCCGGATCGGGCGCGACTGCTTCCGCGGACGGGGCCACCTCGGGCGCAATCTCGCGCGAGGGTACCTTCTTGAGCAGCGCGTCGGGTACGCGAACCGCGTCGGGTGACTCCACGATGGGTTCGACGGTCGACGGCGCCAGCTCGCGGTCCGACTCCGCTCGGTCGTATCCAACCGAGTATCCGAAGAAGAAAAACACCCCAAACAAAAGGATCATCAAAAAAAAGAAGCTCAAGATCTGCTTGTTCCCGAGAACCAGTTCAAATTCTTGGTCTTGATCGGCCATCGGCTTTCTATTCCAGCTTTTCAGTTTCGAATCAGATCACCGCGGCTATGAGAAAGGCCTCGTGGGGAAGGCACCGCCCGCCCGAAGAACCCAACAAACGCGCGGTCGGTCCGGCCCGCTTCAGACCGAAACCCCTCCGCCGGAGCCCGGAGCCTTCTCCTCACCGCTGTCGCCCTCGCCCCCCACCGTCTGCGCCCAGCTCGTAAGTCCGCGGAACAAATCAATTGGAAGCGGAAATACAATCGTCGTGTTCTTCTCGGTGCCGATTTCGGTCAAGGTTTGCAGGTAGCGCAGCGTAACGGATGTGGGTTGGGTAGCCAGCGCCTTGGCCGCTTCGGTCAGCTTCTCGGCAGCCTGCATTTCACCCGCGGCGTGAATGATCTTGGCGCGGCGCTCGCGCTCGGCTTCGGCTTGACGCGCGATTGCACGAATCATCTGTTCCGGCAGGTCAACGTGCTTCACTTCGACGGCTTGGATCTTGACGCCCCACGGTTCGGTCTGCGTATCCAGAACCGATTGCAGGCGGGCATTCAGCTTCTCGCGTTCACTGAGCAACTCGTCCAGATCCGCCTCGCCCAGCACGGAGCGCAGCCGTGTCTGCGCCAGTTGCGAAGTAGCGTGCACAAAATGGGCCACCTCGACAATCGCCCTAAGCGGGTCGACCACTCGGAAAAATACTACCGCACTGACCTTGACGGTGACGTTGTCTTTGGTGACCACGTCCTGCGAGGGCACCTCGAGGGTTTCCACCCGCAGCGAAACCCGAACGATGCGATCGATCGGTGCAAAAACCAGCACCAACCCCGGTCCCTTGGGCTTCGGCAAGAGCCGACCCAGCCGAAAGATCACGCCGCGCTCGTATTCAGGGAGAATCTTGACGCAGTTGATGATGTAAAGCAAGATGATGACGAGCACGATCCAGCTAAGGTTGAGTCCCATGGTTGTCTCCTTTCAACTCTTGCGGCTTCGCCGCCCCACGTTGGAACCTAGCACGTCGACTTCCGAAAGACAATCGCAGGGTCCGGCTACAATCGAGAGGTTTCCTCGCCGCCGGCGGATTTCTCAGTGGGCTCGACCGTCAACGTGAGGCCGTCGACACGTCTGACCTTCACCTCACGCCCCCCGGCAATGGGTTTGTCGGCCCGGGCGGACCACCACTCCCCCTGAAGAAAGACCTGCCCTGTGCTGCTGATCTGTGTTTTCGCAATGCCCGTCTCTCCGATCATCGATTCGGAACCGGTTGCCACCTTCAAGCGAAACGACGTGACCGTCAGGCGCAACAAGAAGACGCTGATCAACGCGAAAGGCAACGTGACGGCGATCGCCGTGCCCCATCCGATTGAGAGCTCCGGAATGCCCGTATCCACAAGAAGCACCGCCCCCAGTACCATCGCAATCGTTCCGCCGACGGCTAGAATCCCGCCGGTCGCCAAAGTAGCTTCGAGAACAAAGCACACCAGCCCCAAGACGATCAGCGCCGCACCCGCCCAATTGATCGGCAGCATCGTTAACGACATCAAGCCGAGAATCACCAGAATCGCACCCAACATGCCCGGGACAATCAGCCCCGGGTGGGTGAACTCCACATAGACCCCGAGCACGCCCAAGATCAGCATGACGAACGCCAACTGGGGATCAATCAACGGCAGCAGGACCTGCTGCCTCCTCGTCAGCTTGTACGGCGAAATCACCGCGCTCGGCAGCGCCAGGGTCTGCTCCGTGCCGTCAAACCGGCGAACCGTCTTGCCATCCAGCAAACTGAGCAGCGTCGGGATATCGTTGGCCACAAGGTCTATGAGGTTGGACTCCAGCGCCTCCCCGTCGGTAAAGGCCTTGCTCTCGATTACCGCTTGCTGCGCCAGCTCGGAATTGCGGCCGCGCTTATCGGTCACCGCCCGCACGGAAGCCGCGGCGTCGTTTTCGACCTTTTGATTCATCACCTCGTCCATCTTGCCGCCGCCCAGCAAGACCGGGTGCGCCGCGCCGGTATTCGTTCCCGGCGCCATGGCGGCGATATCGCCGGCCATCAAGATCATGAATCCCGCCGAGGCCGCCCGTCCGCCGCTGGGGCCGACATAGGTAATCACCGGAACCGGCGAGTCGAGGATTGCTTGAACGATTTGTTGGGTCGCGCTAAGCAACCCACCGGGAGTGTTGAGGCGAATAACGACCGCCGCTGCGTTCTCGCTCCGGGCTTGTTCGAGAGCCTCGGTAACAATCTCGACGCTGAGCGGGTGGATGACGTGATCCAGGTCGACTTGAACAACGTGGGCCGTCTGCGCCGGGCTACTCGCGGCGATCATGCAGACAGCCGGTCCGCGCAGCATCCACAAGCCTAAACGGCCTAATTTCATGGGTTTCTAATCAAATTTTAGCATAGGCATGCGGGTAACCCAGTGATGGAGGTATCGCGCAAACACCTCGGCGAAACCGCGTCTAGAGTGATTTTACGCTCTCCCCGCCACCGTGTGGTCCACCCGCGCCGGCGCTGTGAGTGTGATGCTGCGGACCTGGACCGCCCAGCGCGCGGCCGGCGTCGTCGCAATACAGAGAAATTGTGAAACGGCTCTTTCAGCCCAACAAATCGATAGCGTGCTGTTCGATCTCGTCGGCGGTCTTGGCTAGCGCGAGCGCGGCGACGTACGAAGTTTTCGCGGCCAATAGCTTGACGGCTTCCGCACTCAAATCGACGCTGTCGCCGGGCTCCGACGCAGGACGTGCGGCCCGTTCAACCCCCTCAGCCGCGCTATTCAACTGCTTTTGTGCCTCGGCCAAGGCTGTCAGCGCGGAAGCGGTGATCATCATGCGTAACTCCCTCCAGGTGTCCGTCGCGAGAACACCTGCGGTTCTTATCGTCAGGACACGGGCCGGTCTGCGCCTTTTTCGGGTCCTCTTCGGACGCGAAGGCGATCGAGGTGTGCGCCAGGGTAAGTTTCTCTGTTCCCTTCGCCGATATGAATAGGGCAAGCGTGTAGCCCGCGCCCGACCGAGTTCTATCCACCAAGTTCCCGGCCGGTGTGCCGGCTGTGTCGCGACCGTATTGCTGCAACTGGGAAGAACGCCTATGGCCGACGAGCCTGTCAACATCGATCACATACGCGAAGCGACCTTGAATGACGAGGAATTCATACGAGAGCTGATCGACGTATTCCTCGACGATTCACCGAATCAGCTGGACGCCTTGCGCCGGGCCGTAGAGAGCCGCCGGGGGACGCTCGCGGCAGAAGCAGCGCATCGACTCAAGGGCGCGAGTGGCAACATGGGTGCGGAGTCGTTGAGCGCCCTTTGCCATCGGCTCGAGGAGTGCGGCCTCGAAGAGCAGCTGGAACCCATGCAACCTCTGGTCGATCAGGTGGATCAAGAATTCGCTCGCGTCAAAGAGTTCTTGACCGAGTATCGTCGCTCCGAGTGACGATGCCGAGGATCGGATCAACGGCTTCCCTCGACGAGCGATTCGGACGCGCTACGGGCGCACTGTGCCAAGGAGAAACATGAAAGTCCTTCTGGCCGACGATGACCCGACCACGCTGCGGTTGGTTGGCCACGCTTTGCAAAAGATGGGCCACGAGGTCGTCACCGCCGTCGACGGCAGCGAGGCCGGTGAGAAGTTCCTCGCGGAATGGTTTCCCGTTGTAATTACCGATTGGGAAATGCCGGGCCAAAACGGCATTGAGCTTTGCCGTCAGATTCGCAACGCCAAGCTGCCTATTTACACCTACATCATCTTTCTCACCAACCGGCAAGAAAAACAGCATTTGATCGAGGCTCTCGATGCCGGAGCGGACGACTTCATCTCCAAACCCTTCGACCTGCAAGAAATGCAGGTCCGACTGCGGGCCGGTGAACGAGTTGTCCGGCTTGAGCGCGAACTGCGCGACGTCAACAAAGACTTGCGTTCGATGAACGAGCGTCTGCTCTACATGTCGAGGATGGATCCGCTGATGGAGATCGGAAACCGTTTGGACTTTGAAGAGAAGGTCGCTGCTTTTCACGAACGAGCCGTCGCGCGGAACCTTCGCTACGCCATCGTGATGTGCGACGTCGATCATTTCAAGAACTTCAACGATCGCTACGGCCACCAAAGCGGCGACGAGATTCTCCGCAAAGTCGCCTCCGCTGTCCGCGCGACCCTGCGCGGAGAAGACGCCGCTTTCCGTTACGGCGGCGAGGAGATTCTCCTTTATCTGCACGGGCAAGACCTCCCCGGCGCGACTGCCGCGGCCGAACGGGTCCGGCACGGCGTGGCCGCGCAGGAATTCGCAACCGGCGAAAGCGGCGAAAAGGTGCGCGTGACGATCAGCTGTGGCGTCGCCCTTTATCCTCTCAGCGCGATGCCGGAAGGCGGCTGGTCTTCGATCGTCGAGCAAGCCGATCGCGCCCTCTATGAGGCCAAGGAATCAGGACGGGATCGCGTTGTCGCCACCGTGCCCGACTATAAGGGCGGTTTGGAATTCAAGCCGGCCGAACTGATAACGGGCTCGAAAGCTGTCCCCGACGAGTCCGTAACGGAAGATCCCGTCGCCGCCCGTTGATCGGCTGCCGGCATCCGATCGCTGACCCTACCGACGGCGGCACTACAATAGTTAGTTCCCGCCATGAAACTCTCCGGCGTCTTCGCCTCTCTTCCTACTCCATTCGATCATCGCGGCGAAATCTATCAAGCTAAGATCGCCCAGAATCTCGGCCGTTGGAACCGCGCCGAATTGGCGGGCTATCTCGTCGCGGGTAGCGCCGGGGAAGGCGTGCTTCTCACTTCGGAAGAAAAGGAACTGGTCTGGGAATTGGCCGCCCAAGAAGCGAAGTCCGGCGCGGTCCTGCTTGCCGCAACGGGAGCCCCAAGCGTGCGGGAAACGGTCGAGCTTACCAAACAGGCCGCCGGGGCCGGCTATCACGCCGCTGTCATCCCACCGCCTGCCGCCGCATCATGGGGCCTCCACCTGCCTCAAAAGGCGTGCCTCTACTATCGCGCGATCGCCGACCAAACCGACATTCCGATCGTGATCGAAAACCCGTCCACCAGCGACCCTAGACGCCTTCCGGCGGAGGCAATCACGACACTGGCCGAGCATCCCAATATCATCGCCGTAACCGACGATTTTGGTGAGGCCCAAGAAGATCCTCTAGAAGGGTTGCCCTCGGGCTTTGGAGTTCTCGCCGGAGAATCCCCGAACCCGGCTTCGCTGCTGATCGCCGGGGTCTCGGGGATGATCAGCGGTTTCGCCGCCGCCGCGCCGTTTTTCTGCCTGAACCTCGAAGAAGCCGTTCGAACGCGGGAGTACGACGCCGCCCGCGACCTCGAGCAGCGTGCCCGGCCCGCGATCGAACTCCTGCTGATGCGGTACGGAGTGCCGGGGCTCAAATACGCCCTCGATCTCAACGGCTACTACGGCGGTCCCGCTCGGCTTCCCCTACCGCCGTTGCGCCCCGAAGCCAAACAGAATATCGAAGCAGCCCTCGACGGAATCGGCAGCTAAGGCGGCGCGCCGGACTCCTACGCCTTAGGCCCCGCCCCGAGAATCTCGGTTGACGCCGAACTAAACTGCTCGAAGTTCTTCTTGAAACGTCCCGCTAGGTCCGCCGCCGCCGTATCATAGGCGGCGGAGTCGTCCCACATCCCTCGTGCGTCAAGCTTCTCGGCCGGGACTCCCGGGCAACTCTTCGGCACCGCGACGCCGAATACGGGGTGCGGTTCGAAATCGACACCGTCTAAGTCCCCATTCAGCGCCGCCGTCAGCATGGCACGCGTGGAAGGCAGGTCCATGCGCGATCCGACGCCGAAGGCACCGCCGGCCCACCCGGTATTCACCAACCAGCAGGTTGCCTGATGCCGGCGCAGCCTCTCACCCAGCATTTCGGCATAAACGGTCGGGTTGCGGGGCAGGAAGGGGGCGCCGAAGCAAGCGCTGAAGGTCGCCGCAGGCTCGTTTCCCAATCCCCGCTCCGTCCCGGCGACTTTCGCCGTGTAGCCGCTCATGAAGTGGTACATAGCCTGTGCGGGGCTCAAGCGCGAGATAGGCGGCAGCACCCCGAATGCATCGGCGGTCAAAAAGACAACATGCGAGGGATGGCCGCCGATGCCGGGGATCAGCGCATTGTCGATGAACTCGACCGGGTAGGCGGCGCGAGTATTCTCCGTAATGCTGCCGTCGTCAAAATCGATCTTGCGGTCGGCATCTATGGCCACGTTCTCGACGACCGTGCCGAAGCGAATGGCGTTCCAGATCTGTGGCTCGTTTTTCTTGGAGAGCCGAATGCACTTGGCGTAGCATCCGCCCTCGAAGTTAAAGACGCCGGTGTCGCTCCAACCGTGTTCGTCGTCGCCGATCAAACGGCGTTCGGGGTCGGCCGAAAGCGTCGTCTTGCCGGTTCCCGACAGTCCGAAGAACAAGGCCGTTTGCCCGTCATCCGCCGCGTTCGAGGAGCAGTGCATCGGCAGTACACCGCTTTCGGGCAGCAGATAGTTCAGCACGCTGAATATCGACTTTTTCATCTCGCCCGCATAACGGGTCCCGCCGATGATCACCATTTTGCGGCTGAAATTGACAATGATGAACGCTTCGGACCGCGTACCGTCCGCGGCGGGATCGGCCGTGCAACCCGGCGCGTAAAGGACGGTGAACTCCGGAACGTGCTCGGACGTCGATCCTGCCTCGGCCCGCACGAAAAGATGCCGCGCAAACAAGCTGTGCCAGGCTAGCTCGTGGATGGTTCGGATCGGCAATCGGTAGTTTTCATCCGCGCCGCCGAAGCAGTCCTGCACGAAAACATCCTTGCCCTGCAAATAGGCCAAAAGCTTGTTGTGCAGCCCCTCGAAATGCTCGGGAGAGATTGGTTGATTGACTTTGCCCCAGTCCACGGTGGACTCGGTCGTCTCATCGAGAACGACATAGCGATCGAGCGGGGAGCGGCCGGTATACTGCCCGGTTTCGGCGACGAGCGATCCGTTGGCGGCCAAACGGCTCTCGTTGCGGGTGAGGGATTCCTCGACAAGCTCGCTCGTAGTGAGGTTCCAATAAACCGTCTCCACACCTTCGAGCCCGTGGCGGGATAGATCGTAGGCGGCGGCGGAGTGTCCCTTCGATTCCATAGCTATTTCCAATCGATTCTTTGCGGTAGTTTCTTACTATACGTCGGCCGGCCCGAGCCGCTCCACGCCGATAGAGGTCCCGCGAGCCAAGAACGCATGCAACCCGAGCCGTTCGCCGCGCCTTCGCGGGTCACACTTTGGTGCGGTACTTGGTTTCGAGCAAGGAAAGTTTTTCGTCGAGGGAAAGCTTTCTGAGTCGCTCGGTTTCTCGGGTCTGAGCCGCCCGATCCGGACCGTACGAACGCTTCGTGATCCGCGGTTCTCGCTGCGGTCGGTTACTACGCCTGCGTGGCCCTTCCGGCCGACGACTCCCATTTCGAGATCGGGGACCGCCTCGCGGCTCGCGGCTCGTCTCCGCCGGGTCACGGGTCGTGAGGGAAATCCGGTCGCCGCCACGGTCAACAGTGAGGACCCGAACCTTGATCCGGTCTCCGGCCTTCACAGTAAGTTGACCGTTTTCTCTGAATTTGTCGGCTATGTGCGAAAGGTGGACCAAGCCGTCGTGGTCCGCGCCGATATCGACAAAGGCGCCGAAATCGGTGACGTTCGTGACAAGGCCGTCGACTTCCAAGCCTACCTTTAGCTTCTCAGCGGCCAGCAGTTCAACCGCCTGCTCGGGGGCTTCGAACTTCGCACGCGGATCCGGCTTGCCGGCAGTCAATTCGCTGACGATCGCGTCGAGAACGACACGCGGACATTCCGCCGTTTCGAATTCCTCGAGGTTGACCGAGGCAAGTGCTTCCGGCTTCCCTATTGCTTGTTCCATGGAAGTACCGGCCGCGGCGACAATCTTCTCTGCGAGGGCGTACCAATCCGGATGGACCCCGGTGGCGTCGAGAGGCTGCTCCCCGCCACTAACGCACAGGAATCCGATCGCCTGCCGATAGAGCCGTTCGCCCATGCCCGGCACATTCTTCAGTTGTTTGCGGGAAGCGAATTTCCCTTCCCTTTTTCGATGCTCGACAATCCGTTTCGCCAGCCGGTCGGTGACACCGGGAAGGCCGGCAAGCAGTTCCAGAGAGGCGGTATTGAGATCGACACCGACCTCACGAACACACGCTTCCACCGTTTGCCGAAGCCCGCTTCGAAGCTTACCCGGCTCGATCTCGCCGTAGAACTGGCCGATCCCGAGCAGCTTCGGGTCAAGCTTGACCAGTTCACTCAGCGGGTCCTGAAGCCTTCGGGCCAACGAGACCGCGTTGCGAACCGCGGGTTCCACGTCGGGTAATTCGTGGCGAGCGGATTTGGAAGTCGCGTAGATCCAGCTACCGGCCTCATTCACCGTCGTCCGGATCACCTTCGGAGAGCCGGCCTGACGAAGCGCCGCCCGGATAATCTTCTCGCTTTCCCTCGCGCCTCGACTGTTCGTCACGACCAGCGCCTCAACATTGTGGTCGCGAATCAGATCACCGAGCGAGCCGGGGGGGGTGTCCGGCACGCGGTCGCGGCTACCACGCCCTGGCTTGCGTGCGGTTCCGTTTTCGGAAGTTTCCACCGGCAACGGCGCTCCCGGCGCCGCCGCTTGATCAACCGCTGCGGAGTCGGCGCTTTCCGGGCCGCCGGTCGCGGGAGTTACCGATTCAGCCGTTTGGTCGGCAGCGGCCGCCGGCGCCGCCTGCTCGATTGGTGGTTCGGTTTTCGGCGAGACTTCGGGTTCGGACGCCTCGGATTCCAGTGCCTGCGATTGTGAACCTTCGGCTCCGCGCAGTCCGGGATCCAACGCCTCGCCATTCCCTTCCGCGGTATTCGCGACGGGTGGCTCGGCTGATGTGGCTTCGTCAGATTCGGATTCTCCGGCAGCCGCCGACTCGCCCGCTTTCTGGTCAGCTCCTTCGGCTTCTATGGCGGCGTCCGTGTTTCCCGCGCCCTTGGCGGCCGCCTCGCCATCAAGCGAGGTTTCGTCCCCCGCCGAGGAATCCGTCGCCGCTGACTCATCTGCTACCGCGGCCGCACCCGATTCACCGGCTTGCGAGTCGGCCGCGGTTGCGGCTTCGGCCTCTGCTTCCGGCTCCCGGCCGTGCACAATCGCTGCCGCCAGCAACTTGCCATCCGCCCCGACAACCGCGGCACGCCAACCGCCCGGCTTGCCTGTTTCCAAGCCGATCGTCGGGACCGACCCCGCGGGAGGCGCGAGGAGTGCCTTTCGCAAGTTCTTTTTAAACACCCGGAGCGCTTCAGCGTCGGCGCGATCGGTCAGCCAATGAGCGACATCGTTCTGTAAGACCGGCGCCAAATACTCGTGATAGGCGATGTAGGCGGCGGCTCCCAAGTGGGAGCAGAAAAGCGAAGACGGGTCACGAAGCAAGCGCTCGAGCATGAACGAAACAGCGCGATTTTCGGGAAGCGCCAACTCAAACCGCAACAGCCGTTCACGCACTCCGCGCCGCAGAGCCAAATGCTGCCGCCAACCTACTTTGTTGACGGGCGATCGATAACCCTTCAGCCACTCGACCTTCTTGCGTAAGACGGCGTCAGCGCGGCGGGACTCCCCGCCGTGAACCCGCAACTCGGTATGTGCGAAGGCAATCCTGCGCAACTCGCCGCGCACTTCGGCGTCCTCGGCCAGCCGCCGCGCAACGAGATAACGTGCGCCGGCGAGCGCGACGCGAACATCCGCGACGCCGTTTTCGGCATTCACATAGGCCTGCGCCGCAACCTCGATATCGGCGTCCGCCGGTTCTTGGGCCCACAGGAAATCAGCCAGCGGATCGAGCCCTTGTTCAACTGCCTGATCTGCAGGCGACGGCCGCCTGGCACGGAAGGGAAGATAAAGGTCCTCGAGATCCCTACGCTCCGACGCCGCCTCAATGCTCGCCCGCAACTCCGGGGTCAGAGCGTCCTTTCGTCCAACCGCCGTGAGGATCGTGATGCGCCGGTCTTCGAGATCCAGGCAAGAGCGCAGCAGCTGCAAGACGCCGTGAAGTTGCGCCGCGTCGAGCCCTGCCGAAAGATCGGGCCGGTAACGCGCCAGATAGGCCGGCAGCAGTCCCGACTCCAAGGCAGCGACCAGCTTCAGCAGGTCCGCCAAAGGCACTTTTACCTGCTCGGCCACCTTCAAATAGGCCGACGTTGGCAGCCCTGTCAAAGCTTTCATGTCGCGAAGGACCCGTGAAGAAAAACGCTTTACTGTATCATAGTGGAATGGCGGGGAAGCGGGGCACTCTGCCGATTTTCGTCGCGGCGGCCCTTGCGGCCGTTGTCTTTTTTGCCACTCATTCAGCCTCGGCGCAAGTCATCGAGTTTCTCTCTAACGGGCTCAAATATCAGGTCTTAACTCGGCAGGGGCTAACTCTGATGTACGCACCTCTGCCGCTGACCGTCCGCGACTTCGCGGTGTTCCAGATTGCCTTCAGCAATGGCAGCGAGCACAACTGGTTGATCGAGACGACCGACTTCCTCTACGAGACGGAAGACGGTCGTCGCATACGAGCAGTCTCCGAAAATACGGTCATCCACGATCTCTTTCGTAATGCCGGGCGATCCGAGGTTGTCAAACTCCAAACCGCGTACGAAAAGTCTCTCTTCAGCAACCAGCTCATTCGCTCAAACAATGGTTACGAGCTACGCAGGCAATCCGCGCTTGCATTCGGTGGAGGACGCGGGATCAAGGCGGCAGCGGCGGCTTCCACAATTGCTTTCGTCCGAACCAAGCTTCATTCCGGCGATTCAACCGACGGCGCAGTCTTCTTCGACACCCAAGGCAAGCCAATCGGCCCCGGCAAATTGGTCGTGCGAGTCGTGGCAGTGCCTCCCGGCGAGCTCGACGCCAACGCCCCAGCCAAACCCGACGAGCGGCGTGCCGCCGCCACGTTCGAGTTCAAGCGCCCATAAACCGACTCAGCCCACAGAGGGCGTGCCGGCAAGTAGCTCAGGGTGAAGCGAAGTGCAACCCTGGAAAATCACCTGTGAGGAAAAGCCCGGAGATCTTGCCATACGGCAAGCGTGGACTTCCGTTGACCCCCCGGCAGCCTGAAAGCGTGCGCGCCGACCGGCCGCTTAAGCGGCCCGGTCTTGGACCCACCCCAAGCCCCCGAATGACCGCTTTCGCGGTCGTTCGCCCACAGAGGGGACAGTTGGGCTCGGTTATTCCGTCTCCCTGGGCACATGCCCAGGGCCGACATTAACTCAACCGCGGCGCCTTGATCGGTTCACGTGTTGGCTCACGGGCGGATCGAGGAAAGGGCCTGGAGACCTGCCCCGCCGCACCCAACCGAAGCTCGCGAGATGGCTCAAGACGCGATCCTCTGCCACGTCCGCGCCCTGCACAAGGACGGCGAGGAAATCCCCGACGATCCCCTTGTCCAGCAACCACCGTTGACCGAACAGCTCAAGGAGCCTGCTAGGCCATGACTCGCTGCTGACGACCCAGATCTACCTTAACCTCTCCCCCGAGCACGTTTTTTCCGGCGGACCATTCTCTGACAATTCTCCCCTGGCTCCCGTATGATTTAGGGCGAGATGATCGGGAAGACCATTTCCCATTACCAGGTTGCCGAGCACCTCAGCGAAGGCGGAATCGGTGTCCCGTACAAGGCTGAGGATAAGAAGCTCAAGCGTGCCGTCGCTCCAAAATTTCTCGGCCCACCCCTGCTCGGCGACAGCGAAGAGAAGGCTCACTTCATCCGGAAAGCGCAAGCCCCGGCTGCCCTATGGACCCGACAATCATAGTAGCCGTCATTACCGCTATCGGGGTGATTGCCGCGGCGGCGGTTGCCTTATTTAAACGGGAGCGCCTAGTTCCGGCCACCCCAGGTACCTTTGACGTCAACGCAGTTGTCGACCAGCTTGTCAGGACTCATGAACGGGAACTGACAGGCTATCGCGAAAGAGAACAGGCTTACAAGGACCAGCTTCGCGGTCTCGAGGAGGCACTCAAGTCACTGTTGAAACCTGAATTATGCACTGCGGGGTGCACCGGGGTGCACCTGAGGAGACCTGTGCCGCAAGGGACCATTGGGGGACCCCCGAAAACATGGGGTAAAAAGGTAGGCTGGCGAAGATTCCCGCTTCGCCAACCGACCCCAAGGAGGTCACCCAAATGGTTACCAAACGAAAACAGCATAGCTCCCCAAGGCCCGTCAAACAAGGCCGGGGCGCGAGGGCCTCGCGGCCCAATAAAATCGGGGCTTCCACGCCTTATCACTTCCGCGGCAAGAATCTGACTCCCTACGGCGGCTTGCTGCCCGTCGCCACCCTGCTCGAGAAACTCGACTTCCAAGCGCTGCTGGAAGAAACCATCACGACCAAACGAATCACCCGAGCCATGAGCCCCTACCAGTTTGTGCTGGCCCTCGTGCTCGGCCTCTATGTCGGCTTTGCGCGGCTCAACCAACTCCGCTTCATCGCTCGCGATCCCATCCTGACCGGCATCTTAAAAGTGACACGGCTGCCGCCGCAGTCCACGCTGTGGCGCTTTCTGGCCTCGCTGCACCTCAACGTGGCCCAGCAGATTCTTTCCATCCAGCGCCAGCTGCGAGAACGAGTCTGGGCCGCGGCCCACGTGAAATTGGAGACGGTGACGCTGGACACCGACACCACCGTGCACACGCTCTACGGCCGCCAGATGGGCGGGCGCAAGAGCTACAACCCCAAGAACAAGGGCAAGCGCAGCTACCAGCCGATACTGACCTTCCTGGCCGAGACGCGCGAGTACCTGATGGGCGGGTTGCGCGGCGGCGACCGGCCCACGGGCCAACAGATCGCCGCCCACCTGAAGAGCGCTTTCCGGGCTTTGCCGGCCGGCGTGAAGAAGATCTTGGCGCGGGCCGATGCCGGCTTTTATTGCTGGGAGGCGGTGGCGGCCTACGAGCAAGCGCGTTGTCAGTTCGTCATCGTGGCGCGCAAGACGCGGCGACTGGTCGAGCAGTTGCAGCAAGCCGAATGGAAGCCCTCGCCCCACAGCGACGCTGAAGCGGAGTGCGAATTCCTCTACCAGCCGGAGGGCTGGGCCCATGCTTGCCGCTTTGTCGCGCTGCGGTATGAGAAGGAGCCGGAAACCGACGAGGTCGAGCAATATCAGTTGTTCGCCACCAGCAGCTATACCTACCGCGTGTTTGTGACCAATCTCGCCGAGCCAATCGCGGCGGTGGTGTGGTTTTACAACCAGCGGGCCGGGGCCGAGAACCTCATCAAAGAAGCCAACAACGACGCCGGGCTGGCGGCCCATCCTTCGCGCCGCTTTGACATGAACCGCAATCACTTTCAGTTGGTCATGCTGGCCTACAACCTCAACTGCTGGCTGCTGCTGTTCCAACGCGAAGCCGACGCCACCCCGGAGAAGCTGCGGCACACCACCCTGGCGACGGCGCGGCTGCGCTTTCTGTTCCTGGCGGCCAAGATCTGGCGACACGCCGGACGAACGGGCGTCAGCTACAGCGATCAGTACCAGGAGAAGGGCCTGTTTGAGCGGCTGATGCGACGGCTGCGGGCGATGGCGCCGCCGGGATCGAGCTTCGCGCCGGTGGTGGAGGGTGCGCTGAGTTGAGGGGCGCTATGCATAAAATTTTATGCACTCGCCGCAACGTACTGGGAACACGCCGCTTGCCAGCTCGCTTTTGCCCGCCGGGATCGGGAGGCGGCTCAAACGGGGAGGGAAACCGCAGAAAAGACGACTTGCGACATTATTGAGTTGACACCACTGCCGCTACCGCCACAACTCCATCGCCGATGGCTACGCCGAATCTGTGCATAATTCAGGTGAAACAAAGGCAACAAGTCAAGTCGCCGCCGCAGCTTGAGGGATCACTACAACAGTTGCAGCGAGGCGATACCGCACCAGCTGAGCAACTATTCCAAGAGGTCCTGGACCGAAAGAGTACAGAAGGTGACTGCTCGGCCTGAGGCGGCCGAGGCCGCTCGTCATTTGGGAGCGTTGGCGTTTTTGCACGACACCCAAAAGGCGACCGAAGCCTACCGGCAGGCAGTCGAACTTGACAGCAGCAACCCTGAGGGCTGGAATCGCCTGGGGCACCTTCTTGTGCGTTCGGGCGAGCTCGAAGAGGCCGAGACGGCTTATCGGAAAGTATTGGATCTAGCTGAGGCGGCTTCAGAGCAAGGTTGGCTGAGCGCCTCTTACGGCAACCTCGGCAACGTCTTCCGAACCCGCGGCGACCTTGACCAGGCCGAGCAGATGTATGAGAGGAGCCTGGGGCTACTCGAAGAAATCGGTGCGATTTCGAAAGCCGAAATGGTCCAGAGACTTCTGGAAGAGCTGCGGGAAGACGACAACGCAAGTAGCTGAGCCTGCTCATTGCACCGTCGCCACGAGGCGCGCCGGGCCACAGGGCCCCTCTCCAACTCTTAGAATTAGACATTACAGTCCAGACCTCACTCCGGTTATCCCCACCTAAACCTTGCAAAATCAACGCTCGGGGTGTATCGTTTTGGACAGAACAACCATAGTGTCCAATTCGCGCATTCTCGCCAAGCGCACCGACTACCCCCATCCCGACCCCCACGAGAGCCCCCGGTGATGTGTGATTTCCGCCAATGCCAGGGCGGGCATCGAAGAGCCTCGTGGACTTCCGTCCACGCCCCGCGCCTCGGTTTCTGTTGTCCGTACTGGGGAGACCTTCGGCGGAAGAATGCTTGGACTTGGCGGCTAACCTATTTGCCACGGTTCCGTCTAATCTGAGTGCAGGCGACGCAGGTGGAGACAGTCAGCTTAGCGGGGGGCGCCCCGGCGGCCGATTTCAGCGAGTCGGCCTTGATTCGAGCGGCTCAGCAAGGCGATGCCGACGCCTTTGAGGAACTCGTGCGCCTGCACGAGCGGAACGTGCTGAACGTAGCCTTCAACGTTCTGCGTTCTCGCGAAGATGCCCGGGACGCGTACCAGGAGGTTTTCTTGCGCGTGTTTCGCGGCCTCGATCGCTTCCGATTTCAATGCGCTTTTCGCACCTGGCTCTACCGCATCACCACTAACGTCTGCCTCGACCAGTTGCGCCGCAAGAGCGCCCGTAGAGAGCAGGCGATCGGCACGGACCCGGAATCCGACTTCCCCGACCCGATAGGTCGGGCACCCGATGCCAGGCCGGAAAGCAACCCCGACCGCGCCCTGGCCGCGCGCGAGACGGGACGAGAAATCGGCCGGGCGCTGGACGGGCTCTCGCCCAACGAACGCATGGTCTTCGAACTTAAACACTACGAGGGACTGCGGCTGCGGGCTATCGGTGAATTTCTTTCGATTAGTGAGGAAGCCGCGAAAAACTGTTTATTCCGCGCTACGCGCAAGTTGCGGGCGTCGTTGGAAGGAGTACGGGCATGAATTGTGAAACGGTCCGGGAGAGCATCCTTCTCTATCTCTACCAAGAACTCGACCCCAAGACGCACGACCGCGTAGAGGCGCACCTGGATTCCTGCGAGGCCTGTTCGCAGCTCCATCAGCGAGAGCGGGAATTCCTACGCTCGCTCGACGATAGAGAAACGCCGCCGGAGGGTTTGCTCACCGAAAGCCGCCGCGACTTGATGCAGAGCGTGTATCGCGAGCAGGCCGGGCGTCCCGCTTCGGTCGGGTGGTGGAGCCGAATCCTGGAAGGCTTGGGTTCCATGCGCCCCGCTTGGCAGCCGACAGCCGCGATGGCGCTGCTGGTCTTGGGCTTCTATGCCGGGCGGACGGTTCCGCCAAGTCTGGGTGGACTTTCCCTGCCGCAGCCCGATGCGGGCGAGTCATCGGTTGCCGACGTGCCCTTTGTCGCCGACATCGAGTCGGTTCGCATGAATCCCGAGACAGACCGAGTCGAGATTGTCGTGGAGCAGATCACGCGACGCACAATCGCGGGCGCGCCGCAGGATCCCGAAATCCGGGCGTTGTTGCTTTCGACCATGCTGGAATACCCGAATTCCGGGGTCCGGCTCGACACGCTCGACGTGCTTGCGACCCGGGCAGGGGACCGAGAAGTCCGTCGGGCACTTCGCGAAGCAATGCTTGACGACAACAACCCCGGCGTGCGCCTTAAGGCCTTCGAGGCCCTGAAGCCGCACGGGGGAGACCCGAAAGTCCGTGACGCTTTCCTCAAGGTCCTGCTGGGAGACGAAAACCCCGGAATGCGCGTCCAGGCGATCGACGCGTTGACGGAAACCCCCGATCGCAATTTGGTCGAGCCTTTGCAGCAATTGGTCGACAGCGAGTCGAATAATTATATTCGGTTGCAATCGAGGCGGGTCCTGCACAAGCTGAATGCGTCGGCGGATCGCTTTTGAGCGGGTAGTTGGCAGCTTGAAACGGAAAGGGAACACGATGCATATTCCCATGACTCTTCGCCCGACCGGGTTACTCGTTCTAATCCTCACCCTGCCGGCGCAAACGCCGGGCCCGTTGACAAAGCAAGGGCGCTACTGGGTGCAAACCGTCACCGGGTCGATTCCGGCGGGCGAACGTTTGCGCGTGTCCTCGACCGGGAAGATCTCCGTTTCAGGTGAGCAAGAGGGAAGGGTTCGCTACAGCGCAGTGAGAAAGCTCAAGGCCGCGAACGAGAAGGAGGCTCGGCGGTTGCTTGAATCGGCGTCTTTGTCGGCGGCATTGCAAGGTGACACAGCGGCGGTTTCTCTTGCATCCCCCGATTGCTTCCGCTGCAATTTCCAAGCGGAGCTGAATCTATTCGTCCCGCCTTCGACGGAAGAAGCCCTGCTGACTACCGAGGGCGGCTCGTTAACTGTCGAGAAGATTCGCGGTCGCGTTAACGCAGACACCACGGGCGGCTCGATCCACATGGATGAGATCGGCGGGGACGTCCGCGCCGCCACCGCCGGCGGCAGCATCATCTTGGGAACGATCGGCGGTAGGGTGCGGGCCGAGACCGCCGGCGGCGCGATTCGTCTGGAACATGGTGGAGATGACGCCGCGCTCGAAACCAGTGGCGGCAGTATTACCGCCGGTTGGGTCGAAGGACGGCTGGTTGCGGAGACCTCGGGGGGCGGCATCCGCGTTGATCGCGTCGGCGGCAGCGTGATGGCCGGCACGGCGGGTGGCTCGATTCGACTCGGACAGGTTGCCGGAACCGTCAGTGCCGAGACGGCGGGCGGCTCGATTCATGTTGGCTCGGCGCCCGACGGCGTGCGCGCCGAGACGGCGAGCGGCAGCATTCGTCTCATTGACGTCGCCGGTGCGGTGCGTGCCGCGAGTGCCGCGGGCACGATTCACGCGGTCTTCTTGGCGGGACATCCGCTCAAGGATTCATTTCTGGAAACGAATGTTGGTTCGATTGTGGTGGTGCTTCCGGCCACTCTGGCGTTGACGGTAGTAGCTGATGTCGATTTCGCCGAACGCGGGAACCGTATTCAGAGCGATTTTGACGCGATTCGAGTGAGAAAAGAAAAGGGCTTCGTCGGAGGCGGGCTCACAGCCCGCGGGCGGCTGAACGGCGGCGGCCCGGTTTTGAGAATTCGCAACACAAACGGCAGCATCCGGATTCGGCGGGCCGCGGATCGGTAGTTGCCGGCGGTTTGAACGAGGAGCTAAGTCATGAAAACAACGATGTACTTGCTGGTTTTGACACTGTTTTCGCTTCCTACTGCGTTTGCCCAACCGGTCCCGGGCCCGCTTCCACATGGCGGGCACCACGAGGGCCCCATGATTTTCGACTACACGGTCCCGGGTATTCCGCATATCGCGGGCCAATACTTCGCGATGCCGGGCCGGAGCGTGGCGCCTCTTATGGCCGCCGCGCACCCGGGGGGTAGTTACCTCGGCATCCACATTGTCGAAATCAACGACGACCGAGCCACCGACTTGAACATGGATTCGCCTCACGGCGTGGAGGTAAGTAATGTCGCTGACGAAAGTCCGGCGGCCGAAGGCGGATTGGAAAAGGGCGACGTGGTCGTGAAGTTCGACGGACAGGACGTCCGTGGGGTCGAGCATTTTGTCCGTTTGGTGCGGGAAACACCCGCAGGCCGCACGGTCGAGATATCGGTTCTCAGGAACGGCGCGCCCCAGGAATTGACCGCTAAGATCGGTCGACGCAAGACGGCACAAGCCCATCAGTTCCTGTTCTGCGGCGGCGATGACGGAGACTGCACCGGCTCGTTTCCGGATATCTTCCGGAAGCAAGTTAGGGGGATCCGCAAGCAAATCTTCGACATGCCCCGGCCGCGCATCGTCATGCTGAACCGCTACTTGGGCGCCGAACTCGAACCCGTCGAAGGGCAACTTGCAGAGTACTTCGGCGTCGAGGAAGGAGTGTTGGTGCGCTCGGTCGAGTTAGACACGCCGGGGAAGCGAGCCGGGTTGCAGGCCGGCGACGTCATTACCTCGGTCGACGGGAAGAGTATCGATTCCCCGTCGGAGCTGCGGCAGAAAATCCAGCAAGCCGATCCCGGCAAGGAAGTTGAGATGGCGGTGATGCGAAAGGGCTCCGCTACGACGCTGAAGATCGAACCTCGCGATGACGACGCCGAAGAAAGAAAGATCAAGACGAGAAAGGTCCGCAAAAAGCAGGTCAAGCGGCTGTAAGCCGGCGGCACCAAATGGACGGTCGGCCCGGTTCGGCGGGTCTCTCGCAACACAGTGTAGCGAGGCCGGTGCGGTCAAAGCCACGCCTACGGAATCTTGATATACCAGAACACCGAGCGTCCCATATCCACGAAACCTTCTGATTCGTAAAGGCAGTTGGCCTCTACGTTGGTCGTGAGGCAATCCAGGTGCGCGTGAACAGCTCCGAGGTCCTTGAGATGGGCGAGCATCCAGCGTAGCGTCTCTCGACCGTACCCATGTCTATGGTGCTCCCGCGCGACCGCCAAGATATCGATATAGGCAAGCTGCGTTTGCGCATCGACCTTCGCCGCGATCACCGAGGCGATTTCCCCGGCCGCCTCCCCCACCATCACGATCTCGGTTTCGAGGGCCCGCCGAAAACGGGCCCGCCAGCGATCGCGCCAGTCGGTGCCGTTCAGCAGTCCGAAGCGCTCGTCCACGGACGTCTGGACCGTAACCTTCTCGAAACCGTCGACGACGATTTGTTCGAGCCGTTCGTGGTCCTCGGGCTCCGCCAGTCGAAAACATAGAGCCATCTTTTTTTCTCCCGAAACTTCCCTTTTTAGGAGCGCGAGGCATCCATAATACCGCCATCCTAATCAGGCTCGGCGACGTGGCGTGAGCGTCCACGCTTGCCGCGAACCGACTCATCGGTTCGAATCCCCGGATTCGCCATAGCCCAAATCGCGGCACTCCAAAGATACGCCCCGATGACTCGGGGCGCGGCAAGGCGCTGGAGCCTCACGCCACGTCGGGGGGCTCGGCGTGTCTGGATGCGAATCGTGATGCCTAGCGCGGCCGCGTTATGATCGAAAGAAGAGGTTGGAACGGCCTCCGATCCGGTAGCGCGGCCGGAATTTCCTTCCGTTTTCGGGAATCCCATGGGACTGTTCGACGACGAACCCTTCTACCGCATCGGCAAATTGCCGCCGTACGTCTTCGCCGTCATCAACGACATGCGCGCGAAAGCACGCGCCACCGGACTCGACGTCATCGATCTGGGGATGGGCAATCCCGACGGCGCCACGCCGCGCAACGTGGTAAGCAAACTCGCCGAAGCCGCGCGCAATAAGCGCAACCATCGTTACTCGATGTCGCGCGGAATCCCTCGTCTGCGCGATGAGATCACCAAGCGCTACAAGACGAACTACGGCGTTGATCTCGACCCGGAAAAGGAAGCGCTGGTCGCCATGGGCGCCAAGGACGCCATCGCGCACCTACTCTTCGCGGTCATCGGCCCCGGCGACCCCGTGGTCACGCCCGATCCCTCGTACCCCATTCACCAATGGGGCGTCGTTATGGCCGAGGGGCAGGCTTGCAACTTGGCGATGCCCTCGCCCGAGGAATTTCTCAACCGCCTCGAGGATCTGTACCGCACCTCATCGAAACCGCCAAAAATGGTGCTCGTCTCGTTCCCGCACAACCCGACCACACACTGCGTCGACAAGTCGTTTTTCGAGACGCTTGTCGAGTTGGCGCATCGGCACGGCACGATGATCGTGCACGATTTCGCCTACGCCGACTTGGGCTTTGACGATCATCGTCCGCCGAGCATATTGGAAGTTCCCGGCGCGAAAGACGTTGCCGTCGAGATCTTTTCCATGTCGAAGAGTTACAACATGCCCGGATGGCGAATCGGCTTTTGTCTCGGCAACCCCAAGATGATCAACGCGCTGGGGCGCATCAAGAGCTATCTCGACTACGGCGTCTTCCAGCCGATTCAGATCGCATCGATCATCGCGTTGCGCGAATGCGAGGAAGAGACGAAGAAGATCCGTGACATCTATCTGAAACGCCGCGATGTGCTGGTCGCCGGCCTCCACCGCGCCGGCTGGGTGGTCGAACCCCCGCGGGCGACGATGTTTCTGTGGGCCAAGATCCCGGAGAAGTACGAATCGGCGGGCTCGCTTGAGTTCTCGAAGATGCTGCTCCAAAAGGCTCTGGTCGCCGTTTCGCCGGGTGTCGGATTCGGCCCGAACGGCGAAGGGTACGTGCGCTTTGCGCTGATTGAGAACGAGCATCGGACGCGGCAGGCGACCCGCGGCATTCGGAAGTTGTTGCGCGAGTAGCTAAGGCCGCAGGTGTCTTCGACCCCTGCGCTACGCTCTGTTCGACCCGAGGGTCCGCAAGACACTCGCCGCCGGCTCCCCGATGCCCGCTCGATGCTAAGCTCAAAAAGCGCACGAAAAACGCCCGCCGTGGCCAAATTTCCCTCCACGTTTGCCGCTTTCCGCCGTCATTTCTTAGTGAGGGGCGTGAGCACGGCGGTATGTCGACAGTCACGGCAGCGGCAGCGGTCATGGAGACCGAGCACTACTCTTCAGTAGAGGCCCACGGGGCTCCTTCGGCCGACGATGAATTCGTCGAAGCCAACCTGAAGCGGGTCTTCCGGCTCATCTATCGCGTCGTGGGCAATGTTCCCGACGCGCAGGACCTTACTCAGGAAGCCTTCGTCAAAGCACTAAGCCGGCGTTCCCAACTTCAAGACCCCCAAAAGTCCGCGCAATGGCTGGGGCGGATCGCCGTCAACACCGCGCTCGATTTCGTCCGGCGTCGCAAGCGTGTCGTTTTCGAAGAACTGGACCACGCGCCCGACATCTCCTCGGAAGAAAGCCCCGAACAAGCCGTCCTGCGCGGCGAGAAGCGGGCCTATATCGAAGACGGCCTACGCTTGCTATCCGAGCGCGAGCGCGCAGCTCTGATCCTCCGCGACATCGAGGGCCTGCCCGCCGCCGATGTCGCTGAGTATCTTGGTTGCTCGCCGGCGACAGTGCGCTCACATATCGCCAACGCGCGCGTCAAATTCCGCCGCTACGCCCAAGGGAGGACGAGATGAGCTTCTTCTTCCTCCAACACCCGACCGAGGCCGACCTGGCGCTTTTCGCCGGTGGCGAAGCCGGCCCGTTGGCTCGCTGGCGCATCGAGCGCCATCTGGACCGTTGTGGCTCGTGCCGCGACGTCGTGGCCGACTTCTTCCACCTCCAAAGCGATTTGGGCGAACTGGCCGAGGTGCCGCAGCTTGATTGGGACGTTTTCGCCTGGCAGATCAAAGCGGCCGCCGCGCAGGCGGAATCGCCCGCGGGCGTGGCCACTCCGTCGGAAGGCCCCGCCTCGGCCGGTTGGTTCGGCCGACCTGCTGCGTGGGGCTTGGGCCTGGCCTCGGCGACTGCAATCTGCGGCTTCGTCCTCTTCCAGCAATTCTCGATCCCGGTCGAAACGGCGATCTTCTCCGGCGCCCCGAAGCAGGAAGCCGCCGCGCCCTTCGCCGAAGAGACACCGGGCGGCCCGCCCGCAAAGGAATCAGCCGCTCGAACGGTAGGCGAGCTCGAAGAGGGCCTATCTGCGGCACCCGCCGAGCAACCCTCTGACGCCCTCGAACTTGTCGATGCGCTCGCGCCCATCGAAGCGAGCAAGAGGAACGTGGAGAACGCAGGCCTGCGTCAGAATCGGCTGCTCGCCGCGCAAGATCAAGATGGTGAGTCCGCGCAAGCCGCTACCGACACCGAAGAGGTCGTGGCCCGGACCGGTGTCGATGCCCCGGCCGTACCGAAAGTACGTGAAAACTTCACTCGCAAGGCCGAGTCACTCGAACACCGTCGAGAGAGCGATCTCCGCGCCGACAAGGTCGTAGCGGTCGGTAACAAGCGATCCCGGAGCGCCGCGGACCCGGACGAAGGCTCCCAACGCAAGGGCGGACGCCTAGCCGTCGGCGGCGCTCTTGCCCTCGCGACCGAGGACCGCAACGAGGACCCTGTTGAAGAAGGGCACGAGCTGGTCGGTGGCGAAGCCCCGACCGTAATCCGTGTAGCCTCCGCCGGTGAGCGTGGCGCTCAATCGGCCCTAACCAAGGGCAAGAACCTCCCGCGGCCGGCCGAGAAAGCCGCTCTTGCGGAAGCGGATTACGAGCCCGCCGCGACGGACGCCAAGCAAAAGCAGTCCGCGCAAACCGCACCACCTGCTTCACCGCCGGCGGATCGTCGCGAGATCGGCGAACAGACCCCGACGTTACAGGCGGCGCTCGAAACCACCGAGGTCGCGGGCGTGTTTCGCGGCGGCGGCGACGAGCTGCGGCGCGCAATCTCTCAAACCGAAACCGAGCGCGAAGCCAAGGATGACTCCCTGCTCGCGCCGACACGCGATGGTGATTTCTCCTTGCTTCCCGTCGGGTTGCTGGATGAAGAGGCCGAGATCGGCGTTGCGGCCGACGGTTCGATGGCGATCCGAACCTTCGATTCCGCGACCAACACGGTGACGATTACTCATGTTTACCTTCCCTAAACCGACACTGGCGATCGTGCTTGCGCTGCTCGCAGTGGGCATTACGCACGCCCCGGGTCAACCCGACCCGTCGCCGGTGCGCTTCGTCACCGCCCCCGACACCCCGGTCTCCCTCGTCTCGATGGACAGCTCGGAAACCGTGATGCAGCCTCGTGGAGGCGCCCTGGTCATTGATCTGCGGGCGACCGTGCAGTTGCGCAACGACGGCCGCCGGCCCATCCGCGGCGTCGGCTTCGGCGTGAGGACCGGCGAAACCACCCTGGGCGGGAAGGCATCCGTGGCGGTTCCGGGCCTCTACGTATCGCCCGGAGACACATTCCCGGTGCGACTGGCACTCCGGCTGCTGCGCCCGCTGCCGGCACCTACCGAGGGCGTCGTGGCGGTCGAGATCGATGGGCTTCTGTTCGAGGACTTCCGCTTCCACGGACCCGACAAACTCGACTCCCGACGACGGCTGACGGTTTGGGCCATGCAGGCCGACCGCGACCGCAAAGCGATGCGGGCGGCACTTGCCGCCGGCGGCCCCGAGCAGCTTCGGCAGCAAGTCCTCGCCGGTCTTGTCGCCCAACAGCAGCGTCCGCGCCTCGAGGCTCGGCCACTCGGACGAACACTCTCGACCTCGGCGCGTAATCTCGCCGAGCGCCGCGTAGCCCTGGCCTTTTTAGATGTACCCGAATCGCCGATCGAGGCGCTCGAGGGCTCAGCCTTCGTCGCGGGCCGAACCGCGCGTTCCCCCCAGATCACCGTCGAGAACCGATCCTCGAAAGCGGTGCAATATTTTGAATTAGGTTGGGTTGTCGATGACCTCCGAGGAAGGCGCTATGCCGCCGGGTCGTTGCCCGCGCCCGCCTCGCCGATTCGGCTCGCCCCCGGCGAATCGATCGTGACGTCGGCTGACCGCCGATTCTCGTTCAGGCCCGTCGGCGACGAGAACTCCGACTTTGCCGTCGGCGGCATGCGGGGCTTCATCACTCAAGTGCAGTTCGAGGACGGAAGCATCTGGATTCCCAGCCGCGAAAACCTACGCCAAGCCAAACTGCTCGACCTGCTTCCGGCCTCGCCCGAAGAGCAGCGGCTCACCGACCTCTACCGCCGCCAGGGTCTTGACGCCCTGATCAAAGAGCTCGACCGATATTAGTCCGAATCTCCTAGCGCGCGTGCCGCGTTTAGCTTCTCCTCCTCCGCATCAGAAGAACGATCACAAGCAGAATCCCGGCAATAATCGCCAACCAGGCCCTCGGCGACAACCCTCCCGGTTGCTCCGGCGCTTCGCCCTTCTCGACGTTGAACCCGAGGCCGCTGATCTCTCCACTTCCGCCGGGAATCTCGACGGTAGCGGTGCCGGCCACTCTTCCGACGGCTTCGCTCGCCGACAGAGCCAGGTCCATCTCGACCGTTTCGTCGACCGCCGTGCCCTGGGGAAAGGTGATCCGCGTCGATTGATTCGGCGCTTCCACGCCCTTAGGCAGATTCTCCGTAATCGTTACGTCGCCTTCGAGCGCGCGTAGCGGAGTCATGCTCCATTTAGCGGCAAAGGACTCGCCGACAGTAATCGGCCACGGTATCCTTCGCTCCAATACCAAATCCGGGTGCAGAAAGCCGCAGCGAAGTTCGCGGGCTAGGTCGTTTTGAAGGCACCTACAAAAGGGGACCCAACTCGGGAAAGGCAAAGCGCCGAAGCGGTCTACTCTGCACGGTGGTTCCGGGGGCGGGCGGCCCGCGGGTAATGCGGGGACCTTCACTTCCAGCTCGAGAACGTCACCGTTCGTCAGACTTATCTCAGCGGTGGCGGTGGTCGACGGCTCAGGCGACGCGAGCCCGGAAAACTGGGACGCGCCGCCGGGGCACACCGGCGGGGAGAAGATGAATTGAGACGGTATCGGCAATCCGCTCCACCCGGCTGGGTGGCGTGCCGAAACTGAGAATACCGCCGGGCGAACCGCGTCTTATCACCCAGGCGTCGTCATCCATTGTGTCCTCATTAAAATCGAGCCGCGTATGTTCGAAGAATGGGAGCGTCAAGCGGCTTACGCAAGGGCCTCGACCCGATCCGGTCACATCCAGCAGGGCGAATTTGTATTCGTAGGCGCGCAGCCCTTCTCCACGTGTGCCGGCGGTTCCAGGCCGGAGTGTTCGAGATTGAAGAAACGCTTCTCCGGTGAATCCGGGTACGGAAAATCGGGACGTGAAGTCTTCCTCGATATCGACGATACAACCGATCGGATCGCCCGGCTCCGTTGAAAAGATACAGTTGAATTGCGTCGCGGCCGCTTCGGCGAGGTTGAGGCGTCTTGCCCCGAGCGGCGACGTCAGCCAGAGTAACCCGAGACACCCGACCGCTACCGGCTTCCAAAGGTGCTCCCAAGTTCTGTGACGCATTTATAGCTCCTCCACTTAGAACGGCGAGGATCGACTTCCGACCCCGCGCTATCGGGCAGCACAATTGTAACGCGGATTGACGTCTGTTCCAAGTAGGGGAATGCTCAATCGCTAATGGGGAGGCGCTCTCAGAACCGTGTCCGCAAGCGCACTCCGACCATTCGGCCCGGCGCAATAGCGGTGCCTGAAAACAGCCCGGTAAAGTTGATTACGTTGAGCCGATCCGTCACGTTCGTCGCATCGAACTGCAGATCGACCGATCGCGCGTCCTGCTCCCAAATCTTCACGCCCACCGAAAAATCAAGCTGGAAATTGGGACGCACGCGGCCACGCCCAAAGTTGATGCGCCTTAGAATATCGCCGGGAATCAGCGAGGCGTCGCCTTCGTCGTGACCTGTGTCCGTTCGCGCGGGCCCGCTTCCGTTCTCGGCCTGCTCCTGGGTTTCGTCGGCGAGTTCGACAGGCAGCCCGCTGCCGTAGCGGGTCGCGGCGGACACCCGTACGCGCGGGTGCAGCTCGTACCGCAGCAGAAGGCTGACGGTGTTTCGTTGGTCTTGCGTAATGGGGAACTTCAGCGCGACATCGCGCAACTCATCCGCTTCGCCGCCCGCGATAAAGAGGCCGCCAGTGACGGGCGAGGTCGCCGTGCCGAGCATGTTCGAGTAACTCAGGTACGCGCTCAGCCCGCGGTAATGGGGCATCTCGAGGCGCACTTCGGTGCCCTCGACGCGGGCGCCGTCGAAGCTGATCGGAAACCCGATGCCGGTATTGAGAAAGACGTCGTCGTCGTAATAGTTGCTGAAGTCCCGCCAATAGTGGTTGACATCGAGCCGCAAAATCGAGCCGATCGGCTTCCGCACACCGACTTCGTAGAAGTTCGCGCGCGCCGCCAGCACCGGCAGAAAGCCCTCTGCGCTATCGAGAGTCCGCGCCGCAAGCGAACTGCTCAGCAACAGGTTCTCAATCGCCGGAGTCTGAAAGACTCGGTCATAGGAGGCCCGCAGCATCAGGTCCGCCGGCTTCCAATAGTAGGCCAGCCCCAAGCGCGGGCTGACACCGCTTTCGCTCGTCCTTACGCGGTTGTGATCCATCCGCAGACCGGCGTCGATCACCAACCCGCCGCGGCGGTAGCGGTTTTGAAAAAAGGCTCCGGCGTCGGCGGAGCGCAGCGTCTCGTTGAAGCGGAAGCCGGCAGGGTCGAGGAGCGCGGTCTGTCGAAAGAAGAAACGCTCTCGCAAGTCGGTTGTGCGATAATCCCCGCCGAACTTTATCGTATTTCGCTCTGCATCGATCGTGATTGCGCCCGAGATTACCCCTTCTCGGAAGCCGCGATCTTGTTCGGTAAACACAGGCGTCGCCAAAGCGTTGCTCCACAACTCGGCCGTGACATCGCGGACCATGCCTCGCACAGTCCCCAGCACCCGCGGCGAAAAGACGTGCTGGTAGTGAACCTGCCCCGCCGTTTCCGTCCCTCGGCGATCTTGGCGCTGACCGTGGAACTGCTGCTCGAGGTCGTTAGGCACCAGAAAATTCACGCGGTTCGAACGGAAGTAGAAGCGAACCCGATCCCGCTCGCTCAAGTCGCGATCCAACCCCGCATTCACGCCCGCCGCATTGCCTCGGTTGGTGAAGTTCTCGAGCGACGGCGGGTCGAGATAGCGATCGGTATGCCCGCCGTGTAACCCGAGCGAGAACACCGTACCGCCGCGCCGGTATTGGTTTGAAAACGACCCTTCGGTAGTTCCGAAGCTACCGCCTTGCAGCGTGAACTCGCTGTGCAGACCGTCATCGGCTACTCGTCGGGTCGATAGCTCGATCACCCCGCCCAGCCGGCGCCCGAACTCCGCCGGGATATTCGCCGTCATCACATGAACCGCCTCGAACTCGTCGCTCTCAAAGCCCGGCACGAACCCCAGCGATCGATTGTCATAGAGCGGCATGCCGTCGATGACGTACTGCGTGTCGTATTCCGAGCCCCGCGGGTGCAGCACCGCATTGGCTTCGAGCAGCCATCCGGGCAGGTTGTTGACGGCGTTAATGGTGCTCCGCCCGAGCGTGCTGAACACGCTCTCGTCGAGCCGCTCCCGGCCCAGTTGAAACACCGTTCCGGTCTGATCAGTGTCGAGCAGCGGCGCGGCGCCGCGAATCGTTAGGGTTGTCTCGATAGTGGCGATTTGAAGAACGATATTCCGCACCACCGGCAGCGCCGACGAGATCGCGATCTGCTCGCCGTGAGGCTGGAAGTTCGCGTGGCGGACTTGGACTTGAAGGAGCCCCAACGGCAGCCGCCGGAAACGGACGCGACCGTCAGTATCGCAGTGGGCCTCGGCCTCGAAACCCGCCACGCGATTCGCGACCACCACATGAGCCGGCAAAGTCAGCCCCGTCGAATCGCGCACCCAAACCGTTAGGTCCCCCTCCATCCGCTGCGCGTGGACCAACTCCAACCCGGCCGGCAACACCAGCAACACGATCACCGCCCCCATCGGGCGCAGCCAGGCACATAGAAAGCGACGGGGCATGACAAGAATGGGAAGCGGCAGGCTCCACGAAAAGAGGGTGTCGAAGGCCCGCGCCCGCCCTCCGAGTATACCGGCGGCTCGAGCGAGAGGCGGCCGGAATACCGCCTGGGATGGAGCCGGAACGTTGGAACCCCAGGTCGCCGGCCCAATGCCGTGAAGCCCTGGAAAGGGCACAGGAACTGGCCGAGAGCCCGGTTTACCGCGGTTAACCGGGCTTGAATTGCAATCGTCCAGCCCTGTCAGCGACGGTGTATGGACATCCCGGTCGGCAGCGAGGCCTTCAGCGGTCTTCCCTTTTCAGGTTTGGCCGCTGTGAAACAATGCAACCGTTCCGCATACACCTCGAAATCGCGGCCTCAGCCTGAAACCTCGGCCGCTCCGAAGTTTCCTGCCTGGATGATCCGGCGCGACCGGCCGCCCCACTAGTCAGCGAGTCACAGGTCGGTCAGCTTCCGTTCGAGGCGGCGCGCGGCGGCGGAGTCGGGCGCGGCGACGAAAATCGTGTCGTCGCCGGCGACGGTACCGACGATTTCAGCCAGGTTCGCGGTGTCGAGCGCGAGGGCTAGGGCATTGGCGCTGCCCGGATTCGTCCTGAGAACGACGAGGTTTTGCGCCACGTTGGCCTGGCGGAGAAATTCATGAAGAACACGCGCAAGATTGTCGGGCGACGTTGAGGCCTGTGCCACCGCGTCGCGCCGGCGGTATCCCTCCGGGGTCTTTACGATGGCGAGTTCGCGCAGGTCGCGCGAGAGAGTTACCTGTGTGGCTGTGATTCCCCTGCGCGAGAGTTCGGCGGCGAGCTCTTCCTGGGTGTGAAGGGTCTTCTCGCGAATGAGTTTTTGGAGTTCGGATTGGCGAAGTCGCTTGCTCATGTTTCAGAACCGACGGCCGGCGCTGTTGTTAGGGCAACGCGGCGAGTCTCAGCCTCCGCCCCTAGAAACGCTTGCGAGTTGCGGAAAGGCTCAATCCCGGATTCCTGCCGCCCTTTCAGGGCTCGGCTGTCTTGCACCGTTACCTAGGGTTCCGCCGTTCCGGCTCCACCCTAGGCTAAATTCCGGCCGCCGCTTCGCGGCTCCTCAGACCCGCAATGCCAAGCTGGATGCCGGCTGCAATTCCTGCGTGATCAGGTCATGCTCCACCGAATTTCCAAACGCGTTGCGGTGTTCCTATGACAAACGCGCGGGCGGAATGCCGCCGCCGGGGCGAACGCTCTGCCCCTACTTTTCATCGCCTCGCATCTCGGCGAGCCGTCTTTCGGCTTCATCGAGTGCCTCGGCGACCGCTGCCGGGGCGGTTCCTCCTGGAAGCGCATGATTCTCGAGCGCCTGCCTGGCGGAGAGAAAGCGCAGCGCTTCGGAGTCGAATTCCGGGGCGACGTCTTGTAGTTGTTCGGCCGTCCAGTCTTTGGGCTTCTTGCCGGCTCGCACGCTTTCAAGCACCAGCGCGCCAACAACGTGATGGGCGCGATGAAACGGGACTCCGCTGCGGGCTAAGACCTCGGCCAACTCGGTGGCGCAGGTCCAGCTTTCATCGGCTGCGGCTTCCATGGCATCCGCATTGATCTTGGTGGTGTCGACGGCCAGCCGTGTTACTTCGAGTGAACCCGCAAGATGGTCGGCGGCGTCGAACACGGGCGGCTTGTCTTCCTGGAGATCGCGGTTGTAGGCCAAGGGCAATCCCTTGACGGTCATCATGAGTGCGGTGAGGTCGCCGACAACACGACCGGTTTTGCCGCGTACGAGCTCGAAGGCGTCGGGGTTTTTCTTCTGCGGCATCAAACTTGACCCGCTGGTGACTTCATCACCTAGTTCGAGAAGCCTAAATTCCTCGCTCGAATAAAGAATCCAGTCTTCGGCGAGCCGGCTCAGATGCAGCATCGTTGTCGACGCGGCATACAGGAAGTCGAGGGCAAAGTCTCGGTCCGAGACTGCGTCGAGGCTGTTGTGCGATAAACGCGCGAAGCCCAGCTCGTCGGCCATCGCCTGGCGGTCGAAGGGGAATCCGCTGCCGGCGAGCGCGCCGCTGCCCAGTGGTAGGACGTTTGCGCGGTCGAAGACCTGCCCAAAGCGATCCCGATCTCTCGCGAACATTTCAAAGTACGCCAGCAAATAATGCGCCCACAGAACGGGCTGGCCTCTTCGCAGATGCGTATACCCGGGCAGCAGTGCCGCGGGTTCTCTTCGCGCGAAGGCGAGAAGCGCTTCCATCAGGTCGGCGAGCCGGGTTTGGTCGGCTCGAACCTCTTTGCGCAGCCAAAGCCGGAAGTCCGTTGCCACTTGTTCGTTGCGGCTACGGCCGGTGTGGATCTTGTCGGCGACATCGCCCGCCTTTTCACCAAGCTTGCGGATGACGAAGGTGTGGATGTCTTCGTCGTCGGCGCCGTCGAAATAGCCGGGAGCTTGTGACTCGGCGAGAATATCGTCGAAGGCGGCGCGAATTCGATCACGCTCCCCGATGGAGAGGATCCCGACCTTCTCGAGCGCGGAGGCAAAGGCCTTCGAGCCGACCACGTCGGCTTCGAGCAGGCGGCGGTCAAAGTCGAGAGACCCACTGAACCGCTCGAAGAGTTCGGCGGGACCGGTGTCGAATCTACCTCCCCAGAGTTTCATTTCCGTGAACCGCTAACCGTAAGCCGGATTAGTTCGCAATCCCAGTGATAGGGTTCATTCGCCTATTGCTTTGTCGCCGTCGCTCGGACTTTAATCGGTAGGCCGATCAGGTTGATGAAGCCGGCGGCGTCCTTTTGGTCGTAGTCGGCGCCCATCGTGAAGCCGGCAATGCTTTCCGAATAGAGCGAATAAGGTGAGGTGCGACTGAGAACATCGACGTGCCCCTTGTAAAGCCGCAGGACGACTTCGCCCGTCACCGTTTTCTGCGTCTCAATAGTGAATGCGTCGAGGGCTTCCCGCAGCGGCGTGAACCATTGGCCGTTGTATACGAGGTCGGCGTAGTCCAGCGCGATTTTCTGCTTGTAGTGCGCCGTCGCGCGGTCGAGCGTCAGGCTTTCCAACTCGCGGTGAGCCGTCATCAGAATTGTTCCGCCCGGGGTCTCATAGCAACCGCGTGATTTCATGCCGACGAAGCGATTCTCGACCAGATCGACGCGGCCGACGCCGTGCTTGCCTCCCAGCTCGTTCAGTTTTTCGACGATGCCGCGGGCAGTTAGTTGCTCGCCGTCGACGGACACGGGCGTACCCTGCTCGAAGGCAACGGTTACCGTGGCAGGCTCGTCGGGAGCGGCTTCGGGGCTGCTGCTGATCATCCAAACGTCTTCGCGTGGGGCGTGGGCCGGATTTTCCAGCTCGCCGCCTTCGTGCGAGAGGTGCCAGAGGTTGCGGTCGCGGCTGTAGATTTTCGCCTTCGACTGATCAATGGGGATGTTGTGCGCCTGGGCGTAGTCAATAGCGTCCTCGCGTGACGTGATCGACCACTCGCGCCACGGAGCGATGACCGCAAGATGCGGTGCCAGGGCTTTGTAGGTCAGCTCGAAACGAACCTGATCGTTGCCCTTCCCCGTGGCCCCGTGCGAGAGCGCGTCGCAGCCGGTTTTGAGAGCGACTTCGACCTGGCGTTTCGCGAGCAGCGGCCGCGCGATCGAGGTACCCAGCAAATACTTGTCTTCGTACACGGCCCCGGAACGGACCATCGGCCAAACGTAATCGCGGACGAATTCCTCGCGCATGTCCTCGACGAAGACATCCGAGGCACCGCTGTTGCGAGCCTTTTCGACGATGCCGTCGAGCTCGTCGCCACCTTGCCCGATGTCGCCGCACACGGCGACCACCTCGCAGCCATAGTTTTCCCGCAGCCACGGGATAATAATCGAAGTGTCGAGCCCGCCCGAGTAGGCGAGGGAGACTTTCTTAGGTTTCATTGTTTTCCGCTGCCCTTTTTCTCAGCCCGGCCCGGCGAACCGATCATCATCAGCAGGAGGGCCTTTTGAGCGTGTAGGCGGTTTTCCGCTTGATCGAAAACCACTGATCCAGCCGACTCAATCACCGCGTCGGTTACCTCTTCTCCTCGTGACGCCGGCAAACAATGCATGAAAACGGCGTCGGGGCGCGCGCGGGCCATCAACTCTTCGGTGACCTGATACTCACTAAAAGCAATGCGCCGCTGTTGGGTTTCGGCCTCCCAGCCCATGCTGGTCCACATATCGGTATACACGGCGACCGCATCTTTTACGGCCTCACCGGGGTCGTAGGTCAGGGCGATCTTGTTGTCGGTCTCTTCGCACAGCTCGGACGCTCGAGCCGTGATCTCGGGATCAGGCTCGTAGCCGGGCGGCGTGGCCACCGTCAGCGAAACGCCGAGACGCGCGGCACACAGCATAAGCGAGTGAGCGACATTGTTGCCGTCGCCGATGAAGGCCATCCTCAACCCCGAGAGGGGTCCATGATGCTCCTCCATTGTCTGGAAGTCGGCCATCGCTTGGCAGGGGTGGTAGCGTCCGCTGAGCGCATTGATCACCGGGACGGACGACCATTGAGCCAAATCTTCCAGAGTGCTTTGCTCGAATGTTCGTGACACGACGGCGTCGACCCAGCGGTCGAGGTTGCGCGCCACGTCGCGGGCGGGTTCGCGTTCACCTATGCGGCCTTCGCGATGGTCGAGGTAGATCGAATCGCCACCCAGCTGCTTGATCGCCAGTTCGAACGTGACGCGGGTGCGGAGCGACGGCTTCTCGAATACCAACGCGACGTAGCGTTGGGCCAGCGCCGACGAGTAGTCGGCGGGCGCAGCCTTTACGCGGCGAGCCAGCGCGAGCAGGGCCTGCAATTCTTCACGGGTCAGATCGAGGTCACTCAGCAGGTGCGGAGCGGCGATCCTCGGCAGCGAAGTGAATGAGGTGACGGAAGCAGGCATAGTCGCCTTCCGAATGAATATTCATTCAGTAAATAGAATAATTACACATCTGGTGATGAAATGCAAGTGGGCCCACGAACCGGGGGCCGGCGTCAGCTCTTCGGAAAATGAGTTGACTGTCCGCTGCAGTCAGCCGCCGCCGGCTTCGGTCGGTTCGTTCCGTTACACTCGTCGGGTTGAGATCAGCGATTGGGCGGCGCCACGACGACTATAGCGATGGGGCGCGACGTCCGGATTTCTTTCCCAGGTTTCTATCGTGTTGTTGATCCAAGCGATTCTCGCCGTTTTGGTGGTGGGTTCCTGGGCTTACTCGCTGCTGACGGTAGTGGCGGCTTGGCGTTACAAGGTGCGGCAGCCCGGACCGCTGCGACAAGCCGTGCCAATCAGCATCTTGAAGCCGTTGGCCGGAGCGGAGGAGGAGCTCGAGGCCAATCTACGTAGTTTCTTCGAGCAAGACTACGAAGAGTTTGAGATCGTGTTCGCAGCTCGGCGCGCGGACGATCCGGCGCTCGAGACGGTTCGGCTGCTTGAGGAGGAATTCCCAAACGTCTCGTGCAGCGTCTTGGTTACCGGCGAGCCACCTTACCCGAACGGCAAGGTCTATAGCGTCGACAAGATGATTCGGTCGTCGCGGCACGACTTGCTGGTGATGAGCGACAGCGACATTCGGGTGAAGCCCGACATGCTCAAGGTCGTTGCAGCGGAATTCCAAGACGAGAAGATTGATCTGCTTACCTGCCCGTATCGAGCCATTCCGGGACGAAGCTTCTGGTCGCGGCTGGAGGCGATCGGAATCAATACCGAGTTCCTCAGCGGATTGTTGACGGCGCGGCTGGTCGAGGGAGTGCGGTTCGCCGTCGGTCCGACGATCGTCGCTCGCAAGAAGCTGATTGAAGATCTCGGGGGTTTCAGCCGATTCAGTCCGTACCTGGCCGAAGATTTCGCCCTAGGCAAGCTGGCCGCCGAGGAGGGATACGGGGTAGAGCTGTCTTGCTACCGGGTCGACCACTACATTGCCGGCAGGCCTGGAAGTGGAGCGGAGGCAGCGGGACGTCGGGAGTGGGTCGAGAATCTGAAACATCGGCTGCGATGGGCTCGCAGTACGCGGCGATCCCGGCCGTGGGGCTACGTTGGCCAGGTGTTTACGTATCCGATTCCCTGGGCGCTTGGGGCGGCCGCGATCATGCCTTGGGCGGCGGCTGAGGTCTTAGGCGCCACGGTCTTGTTGCGAGTGGTAGCGGTGTGGGCCGTGGCCGGCCGGCTCCTGCACGACCGGTTAACCCGCCGGCGATTTTGGTTGGTGCCGGTTCAGGACTTGTTGGGCTGGATGGTTTGGATCGCCGGGTTCTTCGGAAATCGTATTGAATGGCGGGATCGGACTTATCGCTTGTTGGCTGACGGGCGCTTTGAGTTGATCGAGGATTGAAGTACTACAACTCGGCTCAGGTGATCCTCGCGCGGGCCTGAAAAATGGGGGTTAGTACAATGGGGGCTCAGCCGATCGGGCTGTTTCGGTGAATTTCTCGATAATTCGAATCGGCTCCCCAAGGTGAGTGAACGATGGAAGGAATAGGACGTTATGTCGCAAGGTAACTTTGCCGTCGCCGGCATGGGAGTGATGGGGCGCATGGTCGCCCTCAACATCGAGCGCAACGGTTTTCCGGTGATCGCTTACAACCGCGGGGCGGACAACGCCGACCGCATGCGCCAGGTTTCCGACGGGAAGAATGTTACGGTCATCCGCTCGATTCAAGAGATGGCCGATCAGCTCGACAGGCCCCGCCGTGTCCTCATCATGACCACCGCGGGAGCGGGTACCGATGCGGTCATCGGCGAGCTGCGCAAGGTCTTCGACGCGGGCGACATCATCATCGACGGCGGCAATGCGCATTTCCCCGACACGAACCGGCGGCAGGCGGAACTCGACCCGATTGGGATTCACTTTATCGGCTGCGGTATCTCGGGCGGCGAGCAGGGGGCGCTGTGGGGTCCGAGCATCATGCCCGGCGGTCACAAAGAGGGGTATGACCACATTGCTCCGGTGCTGACCAAGATCGCCGCGCAAACCGACGACGGCCCCTGCGTTACACACGTCGGCGAAGGCTCGGCGGGGCACTACGTCAAGATGGTCCACAACGGGATCGAGTACGGGATCATGCAGATCATCTGCGAGATCTACGATGTGCTGCGCAAGTCGGCGGGTATGTCGACGGCCCAGATCCAGGCGATGTTCGCGGAGTGGTGCGAGAGCGAAATCAGTGGATTCCTAATCGAAATCACCGCTGACTGCCTAGCCAAGCAGGACGAGCTAAGCGACAAACCGTTGGTCGAGGTTATTCTTGACACGGCGGGGCAAAAAGGAACGGGCAAATGGACGGCGCAGAGCGCGCTTGATCTGGGCGTTCCGATACCGACAATGAGCATGGCGGTCGAAGCGCGGATTCTCTCGGGACTGAAGCCGCGGCGAGTCGAGGCTTCTAAAGTTCTCAACGGCCCCTCGGCGACCTACTCGGGCGATCGCGACGAGTTGCTGAAGTCGATGTACAACGCTTTCTATCTGGCCGAGGTAGCGTGCTACGCGCAAGGGATGGCGCTGATTCGGGCAGCGTCCAACGAGTATGACTACGGCGTCAACCTAGCCGAAACGGCTCGGATTTGGAAGGGCGGCTGTATCATTCGCTCGAAGCTGCTCGATCCGATCAAGAAGGCTTACGTGGCGGACCCCGAGTTGCACAATTTGCTGACCCACGAGTCGTTTAGCGGCATGACCAACAGCCATGTCGGAGACCTTCGCAAGATTGTCGGGTTGGCGGCGGAGACCGGGGTGCCGGCGACTTGCTTGGGGGCGACGCTGGCCTACGTCGACAGTTATCGCAGTGAGTTCCTGCCGGCAAATCTGTTGCAAGCCTTGCGCGACAACTTCGGGGCGCATACCTACAAGCGCCTCGACCGCGAGGGCACGTTCCACACGGAATGGGTGGAGTAAGAACCAAGTTCCCGATCGGTTGCAACCGCTTTGAGACTAGGATTCGGCGGCAGCCTGTCCCCGATCCCCCCGCCCATGATTGGTCTTCAACCGGACGACAGCACCGAAGTTGCGAGCTTGAAGTTCAAATAGGGTTCGGAGATCGGTGACGGGGCCAGGGGGAGATTGGGGACACTGCCACCGAACCCTCCCCCCAAAACCCTCCGAACCCTGTCCCGAACGTGTCCCCGAACCCTGGCATCAGCGAAGCCATTGCTGTGGCGCAAGTCCTTGCTCGCCCCCTTCAACATCTTCTGCATAGGGGATACACTCAACAGGGAATCCGAATCCCACATAGATATCCTTGACTATCCTGTAACCGACGTGCCCCGCGGCGAGGCTGAAGTCGAGCGGGTGGGTTCGAAAGTTCAGCTCGTCTTTTCCAACCTCCTTGGCGTCCCTTCGAAAGCGTTCAATGATTGGGCCGGAAGCGAGCCGAATCGCGCGATTCTGATGCCGCAGCACTCGCCCCTGAAACTGCCAATCGACGGCCGTTGGTTTCGGTCTCGCTGATTCGAGGACTCGTTTCGATAGCTCTGCGAACAGATAGACAAACTCGATGAGAGCGATTGAGTTGATCAACCTTCTTCGTCACCACTTCCGTAGCACAGATGTCCCGGCCCGGCGTCCATGGCGGCGACTACTAGGCCATCCGGCCAGACAAACGCGCCGTGAGTTTCCGGAGTCAGGGCCTCAAGTCTATGTTCAAAAATTTCGGGCTTGTGCTTTCTGTACAGCCCGAAACCATCGTCGCGAAGTCTTGGGGGGTCCGAGAGCACGGCCCATGTCTTGCCTTGTTGACTGAACAGATCAGGGATGCTTGTTGGCGAGCAGGGTGTTGCTACGAGCGCTACAGACGGCAAGGCAGCGAGGTTGAGTCGAGCTAGTGCACTTGCGACTCTCGCTTTGATAATGCTTGCGTCGGGGACTGGGGGCTTCAAGGACTCCCCTACCGGGGCCGACTGGGTCGGCACCTCCGCTGTCATCGACGTCAAGACCTCAGCGATCCGTCGCCTTGCTGAATCCGTGTCCACCATAGCGAGGTCGAGTTGTTCTTGAAGGGCGTCCAAGCTCCGCACTGATGCTCGCTTGGCCCTGTTCAGTCTTGTTGTCAACCGTGGCAAGCGCGCCACCGAATAGCGGAAGGATTCCATCTGCTCTTGAGTCTTCGGGATAGAGGCCCTGAAGGTTTCCAAGTGCTCGCTGTTGCTCTGCAAGCCACGAACGCCACCCTCTCCGAAATCAGGAGCCAACTCACTCGCTTTTCTGAGGGCTTCCAACCCTCGCTTGCGAGCCCCGGCGAATTCCTCGACCTGGCTAGCCAAGTCCCGCGCGAAGTCTGACATGGAGAGGGCCATGACGTCGACAACTGGTTTCGCTTGAGCCGGGTCAACCTTCCCCTCTGGATCGGGCTGTAGTCGCGCAATTGTGCCCTTGGCCTTGTGGCCCAATTCGGCGATGGCACCAGCCATTCGCATTGTCACGTCTGTCAGGAGATTGAATTCCTTGTTTCCCTGCTCGACGAGGTCGAGAAGACCTTCTTCGTCGCTCTCGTCTTGATCACCCGAAGGATTGCGCCTCGACTTCTTCCCCGCACGCGAGCTGCGAAGGTCAAGAATCGCTGCTCGGATGCCTTTAGAGACGTCCGTGAATGCCTCATCTCTGTCTGCCCAGCTTGTTACTGGCCGAGCGTCCTTCGGCAAGGCTTGTAGATTGCCGAACGGAGCATCAGACCAATCAACGGGTCGGAGAATTACTGGAATCACCACCGCTTCTTTAGCTTCATGGCGTTGAAGCGCGCGCTGCATTTCTACGTCGTAGCAGTAGTCAGAAGCCAAGAAATCAGCGCTTATCAACAGCAGGACAATGTCCGCTTCGTCCAGCGACATGTCGATTCGGCTTTTCCACTCTGAGCCTGCAGTGATGCGGCGGTCGTGCCATTCAGTAATGACGCCTGTTCGCTTCAGAGCGCTCAGATGATTCGCGAGGGCGTTCCGCAAGTCTTCATCAACGTGCGAATAGCAGTAGAAGAGCCGTGTCTTTTGCTGGTCGGCGTTGCTGTTCATCCCAGACTCAACGGGAATGTTACCGTATTCTCACTTCCGAGGGTGAGGCTCGCCGGTCAACCCAACGCGCAGGGAGTCAGTTTTAGCTATGGCCTCCCCCTGCGTGTGCCGGCCCCCAACAGAGATATGGAGATTGTGAATGGCCGGTCTAGAATCGTTGAGCGTGTCACGTAACGCTCCGCGGCCTTCGCAACGTCATTTGATAGAATGCCCCGTGTGAGGACTGCCCCCGGTTAGGAGCTTGTTGATGCGGCCTCGAAGGGTTTTCTTGCTTGCCGTTGCGGTTGCCGTGTTGTTCTCGTTGCCCGTGGGGGCACCGGGGGCGGATTGGCCGGCTTGGCGGGGCTTTAACGCCGACGGGGTTTCGCCCGAAACGGGATTGCCCTCCACTTGGACCCCGGGCGGCGACAACATGCTTTGGAAAGCCCCGATCGGCGGGCGTTCCACCCCTATCGTTCTCAATGGTCAGGTCTGCCTCATAACCCTCGCCGAGCCGGGCGACGTGACGAAATGGCAGGAGCGCGTCGTTTGCATCGACGTCGACACGGGCGAGATCCGCTGGGAACATCGCTATAACGTCTTCCAAACCGATATCCCGCATCACCGCGTGGGTTGGGCCAATCTGGTGGGCGATGAGGAAACCGGGTACGTCTATTCCCACGGCGTCGAGGGGATGGTCTACTGCTTTGGCCCCGACGGCAAGATTGTGTGGTCGCGTTCGCTGGGCGAGGAAGTCGGGCGGATCTCGGGGTTCGGCGGCCGCACGGTCAACCCCATCGTCGACGGCGATCTCGTTGTCGTCAGCTTCCTGACCGCCGGTTGGGGCTCGACGTTTATCCCGCGGCATCGTTTTTATGCGCTCGACAAGCGGACCGGGGAGACGGTCTGGGTCTCGACTCCCGGGGGGGCGCCGAAAGATACGACCTATTCGGCGCCCATCGTTCGCGTGATCAATGGCGAACGCCTGCTGATCGGCGGCAACGGCGACGGCGGCGTCTATGCCCTGCGCGTGGCCACGGGTGAAAAGGTTTGGGGCTTTCCGATGAGCAAGCGCGGCATCAATGCCTCGGTGGTCGTCGACGGCAACCTGGTCTACGCCTCGCACAGCGAAGAGAATGTCGATGAAAGCATTGCCATGGGACGTCTGGTTTGCCTCGACGCCGGTGAGGTAACCGACGGCAAGCCGAAACTTGTATGGATGGTCGACGGCTTTACCGGCGGCTATGCGTCCCCGGCGATTCATGACGGGCGGCTCTATCACGTCGACAACTCGGCCAATCTGACTGCGTTCAACGCCAAGACCGGCGAGGAACTTTGGTTGCATAACCTCGGCATCGCACAAAAGGCCTCCCCGGTCGTTGCCGACGGCAAGATTTATGTCTCCGACGTGGACGGCAAGTTCCACATCCTCAAGCTCAACGGCGACGAGGAACCGGAAGTCCTCGATGTCGATGAGTTCAAGGAAGCCGACGGCAGCGCGACGCAGATCAACGGCTCGCCGGCGGTGGCGGATGGGCGCGTTTACTTGCTGACGAATTCCGACCTCTATGCGATCGGCTCGAAGAAACCCTCGGCGCGGCCGTCGGGGACGCTGCCCGCCCCGTCCGAGAAGGCTCCCGCGGGTGCGGCGGTGGCCACCACGCTCCAAGTGACCCCCGGTGAAATCGTCCTCGCGGCGGGCGGGGAGAAGCAGTTCAAAGTTCGCACTTTCGACGCGAAGGGGCGCCTGATCGGAGAAGAAGAAGCATCGTGGGCGCTCGACGGCCTCGAGGGCGAGGTTAGCTCGTCCGGGAAGCTACAGTTATCGTCGGGAAACACCTCGCAAGGCGGCTTGGTGGTCGCAACGCTCGGCGAACTGAAGGGAACCGCGCGCGTCAGCGCCCGGCCGGTGATCGCCTTCGAGGAAAACTTCGATGCGCTGGCGGAGAAGAGTGTCCCCGCCGGGTGGAACGCCACGCGCGGACGCTTCCAAGTAGCGGCCGACGGCGACAACATGGTCCTCAAGAAACCGTCAGGCAATCCGCGAAGCTGGCGAACAACGGTCTACATCGGTGACCCAGCCGCGAGGGGCTATGTGATCGAAGCGGACGTCAAAGGTTCCGAGCGCCGCCGCCGCATGCCCGACATCGGCCTGGTGTCGCACCGCTACACGATCGCGTTGATGGGCAACACGCAGAAGCTGATGGTTCGAACGTGGCTCTCTGAGTTGGAGCGGTTTTCAAAGATAGTCCGCTTCCGTTGGGATCCCGACATCTGGTATCGCATGAAGGTGAGGGTCGACGAGGAAGGCGACGCGGCAGTGATTCGTGCCAAGGTTTGGAAGCGCGACGAAGCCGAGCCGGCCGAGTGGTCGATCGAGGCCGAGGACGCGATCCCCCACCGCCATGGGGCGCCGGGGATCTACGGTTACGCCTCCGCCGACATTCTTTACGACAATATCTCCGTAAGGCCCGCCGGAGACTAGCCCCCACTTCGATCCCATGCGACGATTTCAATAGAGACTTCTATGCAACAACCGAAACGCATTTTTTCCGCACTGGCTGTCATCTGCGTCGCCGCGCTTCCGCTGACGGCTGACGATTGGCCGATGTGGGGCGGCCGGGCCGACCGTAATATGGTGTCGTCGGAAACGGGCATCCCGCGCACTTGGAACGTCGATGACGGGACGAACATCAAGTGGGTGGCCGAGTTGGGCTCGCAGTCCTACGGCAACCCGGTCATTGCCGACGGCAAGATCTACGTCGGCACCAATAACGAGCTGCTTCGTAACCCGAAACACAAGGGCGACCGCGGCGTCGTGATGTGCTTCCGCGAGTCGGACGGTGAGTTTCTCTGGCAGATGACGCACGCCAAGCTGGCCTCGGGCCGCGTGAACGACTGGCCCGAGCAGGGGGTCTGCTCCTCGCCCGCGATTGTCGGCAATCACGTCTACTACGTATCGAACCGCGCCGAGGTCATCGCGGTCGACGCCGAGGGCTTTCGTGACGGCGAAAACGACGGCCCGTTCAAAGATGAAGAAGCAACGTCGGAGATCGACGGCGACATCATCTGGAAGCTCGACATGTATGACGAGCTGGGCGTGTTCCCGCACAATATGGCCGCGACGTCCCCGCTCGTCGTGGGCGACATCCTTTTCGTCAATACGTCGAACGGCGTTGACGAGAGTCACATCAACATCCCCTCACCGCGCTCGCCGAGTTTTCTGGCGTTGAACCGCCACACAGGCGAAATCCTTTGGGAAGACGCCTCGCCGGCCGACGGAATCTTGCACGGGCAATGGGCCTCGCCGGGTTACGGCGTGATCAACGGAAAAGAGCAAATCGTTTTCGCGGGCGGCGACGGTTGGCTACGGTCGTTTGAAGCCAAGTCCGGTGACCTGATCTGGGAATTCGACTGCAATCCGAAAGACTCGGAGTGGAAGCAGGGGCGCGGCGACCGTAACAACATCATCGCCACGCCGGTCATCTTCGACAACAAGGTTTTTATCGCCGTCGGGCAGGACCCCGAACACGGCGAGGGCATCGGGCACTTGTGGGCGATCGATGCGACCAAGACGGGCGACGTGACCAAAACGGCCGTCGTGTGGCATCATCCGTTTCGACGTACCATCTCGACCGTCGCCATTCACGAAGGCGTCCTCTACGCCGTCAACTTCAGCGGCTTTTTCCACGCCCTCGACGTCAAGACCGGCAAAATGTTGTGGGAATATGACACACTGGCCGCCGTGTGGGGCTCGCCTTATGTCGTCGACGGTAAGGTTATGTTGGGTGATGAAGACGGCGACTTGACGATCATGAAAACCGGTCGCGTCAAAGAAGTGCTGTCGGAAGTGAACTTCGGCAACACGATCTATTCGACGCCGGTTGTCGCCAACGGCGTGCTGTATATCATGACGCGTTCGCACCTCTACGCCATCGCCGGAAAGTAGCCGGGCAGGCCTGGAGACCTGCCCCACTGAGGGCCTGCCGTGCCCACGATTACTCACGAAATCATCACGCTCGAAATCGAAAACGATCCATGGCAACTGAAATCTCTTCCGAGCTCGAACAGCGGATCAGCGCGGCCCGCGAACGGCTCGACGCCCATGTACGCGAAATTGTCGCCTGGCATTTCAACCCCGACAGCGGCTGTCCTTTCTGGCTCGAACGTGCTCAAGAACTAGACTGGGACCCGCGCGAGGAGATTCACGGCTTTGACGATCTGAAAAAGTTCGGGCTCTTCGAAGACGAGTGGCTTCGCGGTGGTCCTGTGCGGCGGTGGGTCCCTAAAGGCTATGAAGGCAAGCCGGTGTATGTTTTCGAAACCGGCGGAACGACCGGCGTTCCCAAATCGCGGATCAACATCGACGACTTCCGCATCGACTATTCGGAATTCAGCAATACGCTGCCGGAAGAGCATTTCCCGATGGGCTCGGACTGGCTGCAACTCGGGCCGAGCGGTCCGCGCCGACTGCGGTTGGCGATCGAGCACTTGGCGCAAGTTCGCAGCGGCATCTGTTTTCAGGTTGACCTCGATCCGCGATGGGTCGTCAAGCTGCTCAAGCGCGGCGACATCAAGGAAGCCGAGGCCTACAAGAAGCACTGCATCGATCAGGCCGTAACGATCCTCGAGGCGCATCCGAATATCCGCTGCCTGTTCACGACGCCGAAACTACTCGAAGGGCTTTGCGACCGCGTTTCGCTGAAGGATAAGGGCATTACCGGCGTCTTTTGCGGCGGGACCGAGATGACTCCGCAGTTTCACCGCTTCGCCATCGAGGAGCTCATGGAAGGCGCCTACTTCGCGGCCACTTACGGCAATACGTTGATGGGGCTGGCCTGCCACAAACCCTTCGACCCCGCCGACGACTACGCGATCATCTACTACCCGCCGCAGCCGCGTGCCGTCAGTCAAGTCGTCGACCCCGAAGACATGGACAGCGTCGTAGGCTACGGTGAAACTGGTCGTGTTCTGCTGACGACGTTGACGAAAGAGTTCTTCATGCCGCGCTTCCCCGAACGGGATCAATGTGAACGCGAGGCCCCGATCGACCTCTACCCCTGGGATGGCGTGCGGAATGTCCGGCCGTTTTCCAAGGGTCAGACGAAGGTGGCGGTTGGGGTGTACTGAGGTTCGTTAGCCGTTAACCGTGAACCGAAGCCTCCGGTCGTACCCCCCCCGGGTCGCAACCCATTGATGCAACCTTTCGACTTCCAGCCTCGCACGCGGGTGATTTTCGGCCCCGGAACGCTCGACCATCTGGGCGAAGTCGCCGAGGCGCTCAGCGGCCGCCATGTGTTGGTCGTCTCCGACCCCGGCGTCGTGGCTGCCGGGTACCCGGCACGCGCCATGGCCTCGATTGAGATGCGCGGGATGGACACCTATCTCTTCGATGACGTCGATGAGAATCCCACCACGCGTCACGTCAACGGGGCACTTGAATACGCCAAGGAGCACGAGATCGACCTGATCGTCGGCCTCGGCGGCGGCAGCTCCATCGACTGCGCCAAGGGAGTCAACTTCCTGCTGACCAACGGCGGCGAGATGGCCGACTACTGGGGCGTCGGCAAGGCCGAGAAACCGATGCTGCCGCTCGTTGCCGTCCCCACGACCGCCGGCACCGGTAGCGAGGCGCAATCGTTTGCTTTGATCGCCGACGCGGAATCTCAACGCAAGATGGCTTGCGGCGATCCGAAAGCGGCTGCGGCCGTCGCTCTGCTCGACCCGGAACTAACTATCACTCAGCCACCCGAGGTAACGGCGCCTACCGGCATCGACGCGATCGCCCACGCGGTCGAAACTTGGGTGACAAATCGGCGCAACCCTATCTCGCAGCTTTACTCCAGGGAGGCGTGGCGGTTGCTGAGCGACAACCTCCCGCGAGTCTTGGAAGACCCCTTTGACATCGAAGCCCGCGGCGCCATGCTGCTCGGCGCGAACTATGCCGGTACCGCGATTGAGAACTCTATGCTCGGCGCGGCCCACTCCTGCGCCAACCCGCTCACCGCCCGCTATGGCGTCGCCCATGGCGCCGCGGTGGGACTGATGCTGCCCGCCGTGATTCGCTTCAATGCCGCCGAGGTCGGATCGCTCTACTCGGAATTATCGAACGACGGAGCGGGACCGGATCAGCTTGCCGAGCGAATCGAACAGTTGATGGAACAAGCCGGGCTCGCGCGGCGTCTATCCGATCACAAGATCGGCCCCGAAGCCCTGCCCGACCTCGCCCGGGAAGCATCGTTCGAGTGGACGGCGCGCTTTAACCCGCGCCCGGTCACCTCGAAGGAGATGCTGGAGATTTACGAATGCGTAGCCTAGAGCAGGATGTCGGAGTTGAATCTCGGGACGCCGAACAGCGCACCCGAAATTGGTCTCGGCCCGCCGTTCACCTCGTCATCAGCTGCGCTCTCGCTATCCCGCCCGCTCTCGCCGCCGACTGGCCGCTGTTTCTCGGCAACGCCGAACGCAATGCCGTTGCTCCCAACGCCGTTCCGCCGCCGCTCGAAGTTGAATGGGGCTACGACGCCCCCGGCGGCATCGACTCGACGGCGATCATCGTCAACGGCACGGTCTACTTCGGCGAAATGGACGGCAGATTCCACGCCGTCGATCTCGCGACCGGCAACGGTAAATGGGTCTACCAAGCCAAACTCGGCGTTCCGGCGTCGGGCTGTATTCTCGACGAAACCGTCTTCTTCGGGGACGAGGAAGGCTACTTCCACGCCGTCGATATCACGACCGGCAAAGGACGTTGGATCGCTGAAACCCACGCCGAGATACTCTCCTCGCCTAACTGCCTGCCGGAAGCCGTTCTCGTCGGCTCCTACGATGCGAGCCTCTATGCCTTCGATCCGGCCACCGGCGACGTCAAATGGGCATACCAAACCGAGGACCGCGTTCACTGTAGCCCGGCCGTCAAGGACGGAAAAACGTTCGTCACGGGTTGCGATGGCAAGCTGCGTATCGTTGATGTCTCGAACGGCGAGGAGATCGCCCAGATCGAGCTGGGCGACTACATCGCGGCCACGCCGGCGCTGGTGGGCAACCGGATCTACGTCGGCAGCTTTGGAAACGAGGTTCTCGCCGTCGATTGGAAGAAGGGCGAGGTCGTCTGGCGATACTCCCACCCCAAGACCGATTACCCGTTTTACTCCTCACCCGTGGTCGCCAGGGGCCTGGTTGTCCTCGGCGGGCGCGACAAGCGCATTCACGCGATCGACTCGGAGACCGGCGAACTCATCTGGGATTTTGTGACGAAATCGCGGGTCGATTCCTCGCCGGTCTTGGCGGGCGACATCATCTATGTAGGCTCCAACGACGGCAACCTCTACGCGCTCAACCACGCCGACGGCAAGCTGGTGTGGAAGTTCACCGCCGGCGGCGACATCGTGGCGTCGCCCGCCATCAGCGGCGATCGGCTGGTGATCGGCTCGCGAGACGGTGTGTTGTACTGCTTGCGGCCGAAATAGGAACCGCAGCTGTCGGTCTTCCGCTGCGCGGCTCGCGAGGAGTCCTTCCAAGTTATTGATATGGCGTAGGATGCATCCCTTTTCGTTTGCAAGAATCGGCTTCGTTTCGGGGAATTGCCGAGGCTCGGGCCTGCGCTCCTCTCATCGATTGCCTGGCTGTCTTCGATCTCCCGGTAGGCTTTTCCGTCAGAGCGAGCGGCGGAGAAAGCCGCGAGTATCCGCGAGCCCCGCGCTACGCTGTTCTTGGCCCCAAGTTATTGATATAGCTTGAGATTAACGCTTTCTCCTTTGCGGCAATTGGCTTTGCTTCGTCAAATAATTCGGCGGTGTCGGGCACCGAGTCTGCTCGAACTGTTGTGCATTTCACAGTCTTCCGCCTACTCTAACCGATGCGCCCTCGGCCCGTCGCTTTCGCTCTGGGCTCTGTATCTGCGTTCTGAATTGTGTACACGGACGGCTCCGTTTGGTAAAAATGTGTCGGGCCGCTTTGTGGGCTGTTTTCTTTGTCCTGCTTGGCTTGGCGCCGGCAGTCTTTGGCTTGGGTTCGCCGTGCTTAGGATAGCGGCCGTGTCAAGGCGGTCTTGCCCGACTTACTCCAGGCTCTGGGGTCTCACTGAAAATTCTCGACCAGCCGCAGGTCGCTGCTCGAGTCGCCAACTTCGGTGTACAACACCTCCCGCTCTCCCGGCGAGACGGTGAGTTGCCAAGAGGCTCTGCGGCCGGGCGGCAGTTGCCATACGGTGGTCGTCTCCTCCGAGTCGAAATCGAAACGCCGCACCGCATACCCCAAATCGGCCAAGCCGGCGTCGGGAGGCTCGATGTAGTAAAGCCCCTTCTCGGTAACCGCGATACTCCAACGGAAAACGGGTTCCAGCACTTGGGTCTCCTCCCCGCCCGCGACCGCCACTTTCCAGACGCTCGTGCGTTGTAGTTCGAAATCCTTCACATAGTAGATGTGCTTTCCGTCCGCCGACTCGAAAGGGACGCCCCCGCCCTCCCGTGTCACCTGCACAGGCTCGCCGCCGGTGGGCGAAATCTTCCAAACTTCATACCGTCCCGAGCGATCCGAGCTGAAGTAAATCCACTGCCCGTCTCGCGACCAACTGGCGAGGGCGTCATCGGAAGACGCTTTGGTAACACGCAAGGGTGCGCCGCCCTGGGCGCTGATGACGAAGACATCCACGTGCCCTGCCAAAGTAGAGTCAAAGACAAGGCGTTGGCCGTCGGGCGACCAGCGCGGGCTGCCCGCCAGTTCGCCTTCCTTGACGTACAGGGGCTTCACATTCGAGCCGTCAGCGTCAGCAATATAGATTCCCCACGGGAACGTCTCGAAGCGAAGGCGATACGCTCTCCATCGGGGGAAAATTGCACAGAGTCTTCCCCTCGCGTCGACGCCAGAATCCGAGTCGGCGGCTTGGTTCCGCGGGCGGCGCCTAGTTCGAGCCGTTGAACGTCACGCCGGGATCGTCTTTGCACATAGACAAGACGATTCCCCCGTCGAGAGATCGCCGGCTGAGTCGCGGCCTCTCCCGGCAGCGCGACGGGCTCGGCCCGCTCGCCGCCTGAAGCCGGAACGGACCATATCCGGGGGGAAACGCCGGCCGGAGCCGAAGAGAACAGAATGCGGCTGCCGTCCGGAGTCCATTCGGGACTGAAGCTATCCTGCTCCAGCGAGGTGAGCTGTTGAGCTTCTCCCATCGGGACCAGGTCTTCGGACAGAGGCAGAGTATGGATTTCCGAAAGCCGAAAGCTGGACCTTCGGGCGAACGCCAGAGTCCGGCCGTCCGGGGAAAGAGCCGGATCGATATCCTCGAACTCGCCCTCGGGGCTTTCCGTCAGTTGCCGTCTCTCACCCGTCTCGATGGAAAGCACGAACAGACGAGGTCCCTCGGCCTGGGTTTGGTCGGAGACGATGAGAGCTTTGCTCTCCCGCGTCCACGTCAGCTTCGCGCTTAGGCTGCCGCGCGCGACCTCGCCTATAGCTCGCGCGGGCCCGCCGACCGAGGGGATTACAAGCAACGATGCCTTTCCGACCGCTTGTCCGAACTGTCCCTGAGTGCCCCTTAAGAAAGCGACTAATTGCCCGTTGGGCGACCAGGCCGGCTGGAAATCGTCAGCCGGGTGAGTGGTCAGCCGCAACGGAGGCCCCCCAGCGATGGTTTGGACCCAGATGTCGAAATTGTCCTGGTCCTCCCCGTTCCAGGCAAAAGCCACCTGCTCGCCGTTGGGCGAAAAAGTGGGGCCCCTCTCGGTACCTACAAAACTCGTCAACGGCGTGGCGACCAGAGAGGTTTGCGACTCGGGCTTGACCGGAGCCGAGAAACGCGATCCAACAAATGTGCCGAGAATCAGAGCGACGGCCAGGGCTGCCCCTCCCGCGTACCACAGCTTGCGGCGACTCGGCGGCGGCCCGCGCGCGGGGGCCGGGCGAGCTCGGGTCGCCTCGGCTTGCTGTTCTTTCTGTAGGCCTCTCAGGTCGACCAGCAGCTCATCAACGCGCTGGTAACGCTCGCCCGGCTCCTTGGCCAGGCACTTGTTGACGATGCGCTCGAGTTCTTTGGGAACACCCGTGCGGACCGCCGTCAGCGGCTCGGGGGTCTCGTTCATGAGCGAGTAAACGACGACTTGGTCGTAGTCGCCCCGGAAGGGCGGCTGCCCGGCGACCATTTCGTAGAGCACCACGCCGAGGGACCATATGTCGGTGCGGCTGTCGGTTTCCGCGCCCGCGGCCTGCTCGGGGGACATGTAGGTCATGGTGCCGAGGGTCGTGCCTTCGCGGGTGAACTTCGATCCGCCGGCAAGTTGCGCTAAGCCGAAGTCCATCACCTTGACCAGCCCCGGCGAGCCCGTCATCAGCATTAAGTTGTCGGGCTTGATGTCGCGGTGGGTGATGCCTTTTTCGTGGGCGGCTTCCGGGCCCTCGGCTGTCTGCATGGCAACGGAAAGGGCCTCGGGCAGCTTGAGCGGGCCTTCCTTGATCCTCTCGCCTAGCGGACGGCCTTCCAAGAAGGCCATGACGATGAAGGTTCGTCCCTCGGCTTCGTCGATTTCGTAGACGGTGCAAATGTTCGGATGGTCGAGGCGCGCGGCGGCTTTGGCCTCGCGCTCGAAACGCTTGCGGGCTTCGTCGTCGCGCAGCAGATGCGGGGCGAGGAATTTCAGGGCGACGGGGCGATCGAGTTTGGTGTCCTCGGCCTTGTAGACCACACCCATCCCGCCCTCGCCGAGCTTGGCGGTGATCTTGTAGTGAGAAATGGTGTGGCCGATCATCGACAGAAAGATTGTACCGCTGCGGGATTACTGTAGGGCGGAAGGCTTTGCGCTGATGATGTTGTGAAGGCGTTGAATCTCTTGATTCGGGCACCGCGGGGGGATCCCACGGGTTCACGGAAGCCTGAGAGGTCTCCGGGGCTACGCATTGCAATTTCCTGGCGCCCCTTACGTTCTTGCCATATGGCACTCGGGCGATTTCGAGCCGTAGAGGTCGATACCGTTGTCAACCACCGCGTGGGACGGATGCAGTGTTTCAATGGGTCGATGTTCGATCGAACTATTGCTCCTACGCCCCATCCGGGGCTCGTCGGGGAAAAGTACGGGTCCCCGGGCTTGCGCCCGGGGCTACTTTCCACGCCCCCGCCGGGGGCGGGAACATCTCGGCCGTAAGGCGATAAACCTGGGGCTCTAGGGCAGAGCCCCAGGGCTTCACAACGCCCGAAAGACCCCGACCGGTGTGCCCTATGGCAACATTTTCAGGGCTCGACTCGGTGCGCCGCTTCACGGCTATAGTTCTTCGGATTTCCAGACTACGTTCTTCCGGGCCGCCGCTTTGCGGGTGCGTCTCCAGGCTGTCTTCCCACCCGCGCGCTGGTGTGCAGGTTTGCGATTGCCGGGTTACCGAGCAGTGCGCTTCCGCCACTGTCCTTGGTGTTGACCGGCTTCATCTGATACCGCTTACTGACGTGCGCGGCTCGGTTTGCGGTACCCCGGCCGAGCGTGGGCCTTTCCATGAAGCGAGGTTCGGGCGTATTCTAGAACGCGATGACCCACTTACCGTCCGACAACCTCGAACAGCAGCGTTCCCCCGCGCGGCCCTCGCGCCGGGGGGTGCTTGCGGCGCTGGCAAGCCTCGGCGTCGGCTCGACAGCGTTCGCGCGCGCTGTGGCCGCACAAGCCGAGAATGCGCCTGGCGTCACGACCGAGATGATTCGCCAAGCCGAGTGGATCGCCGGCCTCGAACTCAGCGACGACGACCGCGAGAAGATGTTGCGGCGACTCAACCGTGAAGCGAAGGGGCTCGAGAAACTCCGCGCCGTTTCGATCGACAACAGCATTCCGCCGGCGCTGACCTTTCATCCGGGCACGCCGACCCAAGATGCAGACTCAGCTGCTAGACGATCTGCCCAAGCGGTTGGCCGACAAGGCGGCCGGCCGCCCAAGCGTCCCGCATCCTACGAAGACCTCGCTTTCCTCTCATTGGCCGAGCTGGCCGAATTGGTACGCACGCGTCGGGTTTCGTCCGTGGAACTGACAAGGCTCTATCTCGACCGCCTGCTGCGTTTCGACCCCGTCCTCAAGTGCGTGATTACGCTGCTGGAAGAACCGGCGCTCGAGCAAGCCGCTCGCGCCGACCGGGAAATTGCCGCGGGCAATTATCGAGGTCCGCTTCACGGCATCCCTTGGGGTGCGAAGGACCTATTCGCACTGCCGGGCTACCCGACGACCTGGGGCGCGAAGCCTTACGAAGACCGGATGCTCCAAAAAAAGGCCGCGGTGATCGAGCGGCTCGAAGAGGCGGGAGCGGTATTGATCGCCAAGCTGACGCTGGGTGCTCTGGCGATGGGCGATATCTGGTTCGGCGGAAAAACCCGCAACCCCTGGAAGCCCGGCCAGGGGTCGAGCGGATCGTCCGCGGGTTCCGCCTCCGCAACCGCCGCCGGGTTGGCCGGCTTCACGATCGGCACCGAAACCCTCGGCAGCATCGTCTCGCCCTGCACGCGATGCGGCGTGACGGGTTTGCGTCCGACGTTTGGGCGGGTCTCGCGTCACGGAGCGATGGCGCTTGCCTGGAGCATGGACAAGATAGGTCCCATCGCGCGCTCGGCTGAAGACTGCGCGCTGGTCTTCGATGCTCTGCACGGCGCGGACCAGCGTGATCCGGCGACTGTTGAGCGGCCCTTTGAGTGGCCCCCCTCAGGTGACTGGGCGTCGATCAAAGTCGGCTACGTCGAAGCGCTTTTCGCCGAGACCCGGGTCGCCGACATCGAAGACCCTGACGACCGCGAACAGGAAAGGGAGTCGCTCGCGTTCGATCGCCGAACCCTCGAAACACTCCATCGAATGAGTCGTGAAATGGGTTTCGAGCTTCGCCCGATTCGCCTGCCCGCGAGCTACCCGCTCGAGGGCGTGTGGACCATCCTCGGGGCCGAGGCCGCGGCGGCTTTCGACGAGCTGACTCGCTCGGGCGACGATGACGAACTCACGCGTCAAGACGCCGGCGCCTGGCCGACATGGTTTCGCGTCGGGCAACTCACGTCGGCGGTCGACTACATTCGCGCCAATCGCGTCCGCACGATGATCATGCGCGAGATGGAAGAGCTGATGTCTTCCGTTGATGTTTACCTGGCGCCCAGCTTCGGTCCGAACTTGCTGCTTACCAACGTTACCGGGCATCCAGCCGTCGTCGTTCCCAACGGTTTCCACGCCGCGGACGACACGCCGACGAGCATTACCTTTACAGGGAAACTTTTCGGTGAGTCGAGGACGTTGGCGCTGGCGGACGCATATCAACGAAGGACGGATTACCACCGCCGCCGGCCGCCCATCGAACGGGCTGTCGCAGTGCGAGCGGGAGTTTGAGCCGGCTCAGGGTTTGCCGCAAATGGACCCGCGAGGAAAGCATCAAGCCGGCGGTTGAACCCGCCGCAGGTCTCTTCGAGCCCTGTGCTACGCGCCGGCTTAGGACCGACACGAGTGCCGGTCGCTACCCCGCGCCCGATTAGGCCTGCTTGCGGCGTTCGCGGTCCAGGAAGCGGAAGGTGTTTTCGAGGAAATGCTTGATCAGATCGGTCAACTCGCCGACTTCGAGCAAGAAGGCGTCGTGGCCGTGGTTGGAAGGCAACTCGACGTACGCTACGTCAAGATTGCGGCTGCGCAGCGTGCGGACGATTTGCTGCGACTGGTAGCTGGGGTACAACCAGTCGGATGTGAAACTGATCACGAGGTAGCGCGCATCCGAACGCGCCAGCGCGTCCGCGAACGAATTGTAGCCTGCGCTTAGATCGATCGAATCCATGGCGCGCGTAATCGTCAAGTACGAGTTGGCGTCGAAGCGACTGACGAACTGTCCGCCACGATAGCGGAGATAGCTTTCCACTTCGAACAAGCCCGCGAACTCATCTTCTTGGCTGCGCGCCTGGCGCCGACGCCGGCCGAATTTCTCGCGCATCGACTCGTCGCTCATGTAGGTGATGTGGCCGATCATGCGGGCGACGGCAAGTCCGCGCATCGGCCCGGGTTCGGGATAGTAGTCGCCGCCGTTCCAGTCCGGGTCGGCCATGATCGATTGACGACCAACTTCGTTGAAGGCGATTTGCTGCGCGGAGTGCTGCAAGGTGGTCGCGATCGGAATCACGGAAGCAACGCGCTCCGGGTAATCAACGACCCACTGCAGAGCCTGCATGCCGCCCATCGAGCCGCCGGCAACGGCCAATAGTTTTTCGATGCCGAGATGCTCGACGAGCATCTTTTGCAGGCGCACCATGTCGCCGATCGTGACGAAGGGAAAAGAGGAACCGTAGGGCTCACCGGTCGAGGGGTTGATCGACGCGGGGCCCGTCGTCCCTCGGCACCCGCCGAGAATATTTGAGCTGATGACGCAATAACGATTCGTATCGAAGCCCTTGCCGGGACCAATCATGTTGTCCCACCAACCGGGCTTGCCGTCTTCTTCGCTGATACCCGCGGCGTGAGCGTCGCCGGAAAACGCGTGCAGGACCAGAACGCCGTTGTTGCGCTCGGGGTTCAGCTCACCATAGGTTTCGTAGGCGACATCGACTTCGGACAGAGTTTCGCCGCTGTCGAGTTGAATCGACGGGAAGTGAGCGAGTTGAGGTTTGACAATCATCGTTCGGTCGGCGGCGCGACGGTCGCTTTCAGGATACCGGACGCATCCGTCGCCGGCCGTTCTACACCACACGAAAAACGGCAGCCCCCGGAAGGGCTGCCGTCTCTCCAAAATCATCCGACCTATCAAGCCCGCCCGGCCTGCCGGTCATCAGAATTTGTTTCCGCCGCCGCGAGCGTCCTCGTGACACGGGTCGCTCACGCCGACGGACCATCCCGCCTCAACCCACGATTACTTCTTCTTCTTGGCGGCTTTCTTCTTGGCCGGCTTCTTGGCTACCTTTTTCTTGGTTGCCTTCTTGGCGGCTTTCTTCTTGGCCGGTTTCTTGGCCACCTTTTTCTTCGTCGCGTTCTTGGCTACCTTCTTTTTCGTGGCCTTCTTCGCTGCTTTCTTCTTGGCCGGCCTCTTGGCGGCCTTCTTCTTCGTCGCCTTCTTGGCTACCTTTTTCTTGGTTGCCTTCTTAGCGGCTTTCTTCGCCATATCGAGATCACCTCACTGTTGGAATAAACGTTCTTGATAGAACTTGCGCGTCGGGAAGCGACCGATTCGGCCGTTGGCTGCGGTCCGTAGCCACGAAACTCTTCTCGTACGCTGCTACATAAGTCATCCTAAATGTTTTAACACGATACGCCCACAAGTCCAAACATTTTTTTCGTTTTTGTTTTAGGTAAGTGCGACCGTGACGCGGCGACATGACGCACGGTTTTCAACAGAAACTCGCCAACCCCCTATAAAATGGGGCTGATATTCTCCTCGTCTCGAACACGTCAGCGATGATCCAGGTGAGTGAAGCAAAGGGAAAGACTTCGACCGAAGCAGCGAGAAAACGCAATCGCGTTGCGTTCGAGCCCCGATCGGCCCGCGCAACGACTGCGGGCGCGGGTCGATTGCACAGGCGCGGTTTTTGCTCTCTTCGAGGGAATACGTTACCTTCACAGTATGCCTGAGCGATCGAAAACACGCGCGATGTCGTTGCGTCAAAGACGTCGAATCGCGAGCGTCTGCGCGCTGTGGATGGCTCTCGCAACTGCCGCCTCGGCGCAAGATCAAGAAGCGTTCGAGAAGGCGGTGATGGAGTTCACGCTCGACAACGGCATGCACTTCATCGTCCTCGAACGGCACGACGCGCCGGTGGTTTCGTTTCACACGCGAGCCGATGTAGGCAGCGTTGACGACCCGGCCGGGCGTACAGGCTTGGCGCACATGTTCGAGCACATGGCGTTCAAGGGCACGCCGATTGTCGGTTCGAAGGACTACGCGAAAGAGAAGGAGGCGCTCGAAAAAGTCGCCGAGGCCTACGAAGCTCTCGTTGCGGAACGCCGCAAAGGACCGCGAGCTGACGCCGATCGCGTCAAAGAATTGCAAGCGGCGTTTGAGAAAGCGGCGCGGCAGGCGACTGAGTGGGCCCGCAGCGATGAATTCACCCGCATCATCGAAGAAAACGGAGGCACGGGTCTTAACGCGGGCACATCGATGGACGCCACAATGTACATGAGCCGTCTACCGTCGAATCGCGCCGAGATGTGGTTCTACCTGGAGTCGGAGCGTTTTCTACACCCCGTTTACCGAGAGTTTTACAAGGAACGCGACGTGGTGCGCGAGGAGCGGCGTTTGCGTATCGAATCGGATCCCCTGGGGCGTTTGCTCGAGTCGTTTCTCGGCGCGTCGTACCACGCGCATCCCTACGGCAGGCCGGGCATCGGTTGGGCGGAAGACATCGACAACTTGAGCGTCGGGGATGCGGCTGCGTTCTTCGAGACCTACTACGGGCCGAACAATCTAACGGTCGGTATCGCGGGCGATGTTGACCCGAAACAGATTCGTCGCTGGGCCGAGATCTATTTCGGTCGCTTGGCACGACGTCCGCCGCCGCCCAGGGTGGAGACGAAAGAGCCGGAGCAACACGGGGAACGACGTGTCGAATTGGTTTCGGATGCGCAACCCAGCATCCTGATCGGTTATCAAAAGCCGTCGCACCATCATCGGGACCGGGCCGTGTTCGATGTGATTTCGAGCGTCTTGAGCAGCGGCCGCACAAGTTGGCTCTACAAGGAATTGGTTCGCGACAAGCAGATCGCATTGTTCGCCGGAGGGTTCCCGAATTTTCCCGGCAGCAAGTACGACTCGTTGTTCGTGTTCGTTGCGCTACCCGGACCCGATCACGACGTTGGGGAAGTTGAGAAGGCCATGGGCGAAGTCATTGAGCGAATGAAGTCGGAGGCGGTCGACTCGGAGACTCTCCAGATGGTCAAGACGAAGGCGCGGGCGGGTTTGATTCGAAAACTCGACAGCACCGCGGGCCTTGCGGGCGAGTTGACCGCAAACCACGTTGCATTCGGCGACTGGCGTCGAATGTTTCGCCAGCTCGAAGAGATCGAAGCGGTGACGGCCGAAGACGTTCAGCGCGTGGCCCGCCGTTATTTCCGCAAAACCAGTCGCACCGTAGCCTATTCCGTGAAACAGGACCCCGCGGAAGGCGCCCCCGCGGGCGAATGACTGGAGGACGATCCTTTGAAAGCGCTAATCCCTGTTCTCACTCTGCTCACGGCGGTCGCCTCGGCGCAGCAACCGGCCGCAACGCCCGCCGAGGTCGCGGAGCGTTTTCCGTCCCTGCGGCAAGTCGAGGTTCCGGAGGTCGAGTCCTATACCTTGGACAACGGAATGGAGATCTACCTGCTGGAGGATCGCACCTTGCCGCAAATCAGCGGCTCGGCGTCCATCCGCGCCGGCAATCTCTTCGACCCCGCGGATAAGATCGGCCTGGCCGGCATCACCGGTTCGGTCTGGCGTCTGGGCGGGACGAAATCGATGACCGGCGAACAGATCGACGCGTCACTGGAAGAGATGGCCGCATCGGTTGAGGCCGCGATTGGCGAAACGAGCGGTAGTGCAACCTTTTGGACGCTGACCGAAAATCTCGATCGCGTGCTGGAGATCTACGCCGACGTGTTGATGCACCCCGAATTTCGGCAAGACAAGCTCGACTTCACCCTCCAACAAGCGCGTGGAGCGATTGCGCGTCGCAACGACAATGCTTCCGGCATCGCGGTTCGCGAGTTTCGCAATCTCATCTACGGGGGCGATACCGCCTACGGTTGGCAGATCGAATACGAACACATCGACGCCATCACGCGCGACGATCTTCTGGCCTTCTACCACCGCTATGTTTTCCCGGCCAACATCAAGTTGGCCCTGTACGGTGATTTCTCCAGTGAAAACATGAAGGCCCGCATTGAGGAAGCCTTCTCCGGCTGGAAGGCCGAGCAGCCGCCGGTCCCACCCTTTCCCGAGGTTAAGAGGCGTCCGAAAGGCGGTGTTTTCGTCGTCGAGAAAAGCGACGTTAATCAATCCAACATTCGCATCGGCCACCTCGGCGGGCTGCGCAACGACGACGACTACCCGGCACTGCGCGTGTTGAGCAGCATCCTAGGCGGAGGATTTAAGAGCCGCTTGTTTCAAGTGGTGCGCAGCAAACTCGGCCTCGCGTACGCCGCGGGCGCCTCGTGGGGCGCGAACTATCAACACCCCGGCGTTTTTACGATCACCGTTGGGACGAAATCCGAATCGACGATGCAGGCGATCGAAGCCGCCCTTGGCGAAGTTGACCGGATTCGTTCCGAACCCGTCAGCGACCAAGAACTCAAGACCGCCATCAACGGGGTATTGAACAGTTTTGTCTTTAACTTCGATACTCGCCGCAAGACGCTCGGCCGGCTGATGATCTACCGGTATTGGGACTACCCGGATGACTTCATCTTCCGGTTCAACGAGAAAATCGGGAAGGTCGGCAAGGCCGATATTCAACGTGTCGCGGAAAAGTACCTGCGGCCTGAAAACCTGAAGATCGTTATCGTCGGTAAAACGGCCGACTTCGATAAACCCCCCGACAGTCTTGGAAAGCCCGTTGTCACACTCGACATTTCGATTCCCGAGCCAACGCAAGAGTTGGCAAAGGCCGACGACGAGTCATTGGCCCGCGGCCGCGCGGTCTTGTTGAAAGCTCAGCAGGCGGCCGGGGGCGCCGACAAACTGGCGGCGGTTCGCGACATCACGAAGAAGGCCCGACTCGAAGGCGTCGGCGGCATGGTCAACATCGAGCAGTTGACGAAGATTATCTTCCCTGATGTGTTGTGGCAGGAAAACCGGCTGCCGTTCGGCACGATGACCGTTTTCGCGAAAGGTGATACGGGTTGGGTGAGGAGTCCGCAGGGACAGACCTCCATGCCGCCGAAAGACCTGAAGCAGATGACCAACGGGATTTTTCGGCAGCGCGAAAGACTCCTGCTGAGCGACCGCAACGACGACCGCACAGTGAACTTTGTCGAGGAGTCCGAAGTAGACTCCCGCAAAGTCGAGGTAATTGAAATTACCGACAAGAGTGAAGGTTCCGTGCGGCTGTGGGTGGCATCGGACTCGGGTGAGGTGCTGCGCGAAGCGTATCAGAGTACTTCGATGCAGGGCGCGCCCGTCGGCGTAGTCGAAATTTATTCCGACTACCGCGAGGTCGCCGGCATTCGCCTGCCGTTCAAGACCCTGGTCGAACAAGACGGCAAGAAGTTCGCGGACCTCATCGTCGAGGAAGTGATCTATAACAGCGGCCTTGACTCGGAAACGCTGTCGGGGCCCTGAGGCTGCCCGCAACAGGTACGCAACCGGCAGTCGTACCGGCCGTATTGCACGCTTTCAGCCCTTTGTCTCGGTCGGGGCGCCGCGGACTCGACAAGCTGAGAGCTTGCCTGAACTGTCGGCCGGCACAAACACGAGTATTTGTCAGCACTTTCCTCGCCCGGCCTGGTATAACGTCTAGTGCCAAGACCGGCTGTGTTCAAGGGACAAGTCGCGTCTAGAGCGCAAGGAGAGCATCATGGATCGATTCGTCGGAAAGAGCGTGCTCGTAACCGGCGCCTCCACCGGTATTGGGCGGGCCTGCGCGGTGCGATTCGCCGAAGAGGGCGCTAACGTCGCGATCAACTACAACCGCAGCGCAGGCGAAGCGGAGAAGACAGCGGCGTCCGTTCGCGAGGCCCACGAAGCTGAGGGACGCGCCGACGCTAAGCACATTGTCATCCAAGCCGACATTGGCCATGAGGATCAGATCCTAGATATGTTCAAGAAGACGCTCGAGGCCTTCGGGCGTCTCGACGTGCTCATCAACAACTCGGGGATCCTGTGGTCGAGCCCCAGCCACGAACTGCCTGCCGAGGATTTCGACCGCATCATCGGGGTCAATCTGCGCGGCGCCTATCTATGCTGCCGCGAGGCGATTGCGCACTTTCTCTCGCGCGAGGGCGGAGGCGCGATCGTCAACAATTCCAGCGTGCACGAGATCATCCCCAAACCGGCTTACTTGAGCTATTCGATTAGTAAAGGCGGCATGGAGAATCTCACTAAATCGTTGGGGTTGGAATACGCCGACCGCAACATTCGAGTCAATGCCGTCGGGCCCGGCGCCATTGAGACACCGATCAATGCCGCCTGGATCGACGATCCCGAAAAACGCGCCGGAGTCGAATCGCACATTCCGATGGGGCGAGCCGGCCTGCCGGAGGAGATGGCCGCTGTGTTTGCGTTTCTGGCATCCGACGAGGCGTCCTACATCACCGGGCAAACCGTGTTTGCATGCGGCGGGCTGACCCTTTACCCCGAGTTCAAAAACGACTGGTCGACTGGGAACTAGAGAACAGCCGAAATCGCTCCTCACCGCGCAGACTGCGCAGACTCGACGCGGCGCTATGAACCGTGCGTTTCGGCTATCATGGCCGCACGAACGCATGCGCAACAATTCCGCCCGTCGAGCCCGACCTGTCAACGCGCGGCCGCTCCCGCGCCGCACCTTCCTCCTGGCCGCCGGCGTTGCCGCTTCTTCATTCACCCGCTTTTCCATGCCCCTCGCCGCCCAATCCCCACCGTCTGAGCTGACCGAGCTCAGCGCGTCGTCGCTCTCGGCGGCCATTCGCGCCCGCAAGACGAGTTGCAGGGAGGTCATGCAGGCCTACCTGGCGCGTATTCACCGCTACAACGGCGTCTATAACGCTGTCGTCAGCATGCTCGACGACGACGAGCTCATGCGCCTGGCCGCCGAGGCCGACCGCGAACTCGATCAAGGGCGCTATCGCGGTTGGATGCACGGCATGCCGCACGCGGTGAAGGATCTCGCCGCCGCCCAAGGCTTTCCGACCGTCGAGGGCTCTCCCCTGCTCACCGGCTCGGTCGCCGAGGCTGACGACTTGTTCATTTCCCGCATCCGGTCGGCCGGCGCCATCTTCATCGGCAAGACGAATACGCCCGAGTTCGGCTATGGCTCGCAGTCCTACAACCCGGTCTTTGGCCCTGTCCGCAATGCCTACGACCCGCGACTGACGTCGGGCGGGAGCAGCGGCGGCGCCGCCGTCGGGCTTGCCGCGCATATGCTGCCTTCCGCCGACGGCAGCGACATGATGGGATCGCTTCGCAACCCCGCCGCCTTCAACAACGTCATCGGTTTCCGTCCCAGCCAAGGCCGCATCCCGCGGTATCCGGTCGGCGACATGTTCTACCAACAGCTCGCTACTCCCGGACCGATGGGCCGCAACGTCGAGGACACGGTTCGCCTGCTGCATTCGATTGCCGGCCCCGATCCCCGCTTCGCTTTGAGCCGAACCGACGAAATCCCCGCCTACGCAGCCTTCCGCCCGAGTAATATCGAGGGTTTCACAATCGGCTGGCTTGGGAATTACGACGGATACCTAGCCATGGAACCGGGCGTCCTCGATGTCTGCGGGAAAAACCTCGAACAGCTCGCGGACCGCGGCGTTGAGGTGGAACTCTGCCGCCCGCGGTACGACATGGCTCGTCTGTGGCAAACGTGGCTGACTTTCCGGCACTGGTCCGCCCGGTGGGTCAAGGAATACTACGACGATCCCGCAAAGCGCAGGCTGCTCAAGCCCGAGGTGATTTGGGAGTACGAAGGCGGCCTGGAGATGACGGGGGAGCAGCTCTACGACGCCGGGGTCGCGCGCTCCGAATGGTATGAGGCGCTGCTCGGGCTCTTGGGACGCTACGACGTTCTCGCTCTGCCGTCGGCGCAGGTCTTCCCCTTCCCGGCCGAAGTTCATTGGCCGAAATCGATCAACGGCCGCGAGATGGATACCTATCACCGCTGGATGGAAGTCGTCATCGGCGGGACCTTATCCGGCCTCCCGGTCGCCGGATTACCGGCCGGCTTTAGCGACCGCGGCCTGCCGATGGGAATGCAGTTCATTGGGTGCATGGGCGAGGATGTCGCGCTGCTCGAATTCGCCATGGCCTACGAGGCGGCAACCGACCACCTCGACCGCCGGCCGAAGTTGAGACAGAGCTTGTAGAGCTAGCCTGCATTGCTCACTATCTGACGGTCGAAGCACGCAATAGGCCTGTCATTACTTCGTTACGGGGTTCCGCCTTCGGTTCCCCCCTCGGGCTATATTCCCGGCGCCGCTTCGCGGCTGCAGCCGTTTGTGATTTCACGCGCTGCACCGTAATGGCACGTTCGAGAGCGGGTTTTCAGAAGAGAAACATGTCGCCAGGAGTGGCGACACGGCACGCTGAAAGCGTGCGCCACGTCGGGGGCGTCCGGCGTAGAGGAGATTACGGGCCAATTTTCGGAAGGGTCATGCAGCGGGAGTTGGTGGAGATCCCCATTAGCGCGATCCACGGCTCGTTGTGCTCCTCGCGCTGCTTGGCCGAGCCCGACGCGGGCTCCGGATTCGTGTATTATGCAAGGCGATGAAACGACGCACCATTCTTCAAGGGATGGCGGTGAGCGCGGCTACGGCCCCCGCCGCCGCGGGCTCGTCAGCCTGGAAAAACTCGTTTGCGCAACAGCTTCGCGACGATCTGCTTGTTCATTGGCGCAGCGAGCGAGAGTACACTCTCGAAGTTCTCGAGGCGATGCCGGCCGAGCACTTCGACTTCAAACCCGTCGATGAACAGCGCACGTTCGCTGAGCAGTTGCAACACACCGGCCTGGCGAACGCGCACTATTTCGCAAGCTTCGCCAAGGACGCCGGGCCCCCGGCCGACCCGACCTCGCTGAGCAAGGAATCGGTGCGGAAGTATGTCGCCACGACCTTCGACTACTCCGAATCCGTTCTCTCGTCGCTGAGCGAGTCGGATTTTTCACGGCGGGATGTAAAGATGCGCTTTCCAGGCCGGGCCCACACCGCGCAGGACGTCTTCTTGCGGGCGTACGTGCACACGGCTCACCACCGCGGCCAGATTATCGCCTACGTGCGATTGAAGGGCATCACGCCGCCCCCTTGGCGCTTTCCCCCGAACGGGAAAGCATAGGCCGCCGGCGGCCCCGGCTCGATCAGGGGAGGGAACCGGGTCGAGCGGTTCGCGGAGACCGCGCCGTATGACAGCGCGGCTCGGGCGCCCGAAGATCTGATCTCTTGGCGGCAGCCTTTTGATCTCCCGTGCAGCCGAAATTTGAAGTTTCAGCCTAGGCGTTCAGCCGAGAAGCGTCCGGCAAGCGTTAATCGCCGATTCAGAAAACCGCTTGGCGCGGCCAGCCTGCGCCTCGGCGCCCGGAGCGTTCTCGATCAGGTCACTCGCCGGCAATACCGCCCCTACCCACCCCTCGGTGTGCCAATGTCCGCCGCCTTCAAGAGGAGGCAATTCGGTCATTGGAGGAGCGGGCCAGGGATTGATGTAGAAGTAGGGCTCGTCATAGCTGCCGTCGCCCGGCGTCATGCCCACGCCAATCGAGCGCGAGGTTTCGGGATCGCCGCCCGGGTCGAGCGAAATCAGCGAGGCAATGTCGAAGTGATGAGGCCAACAGCGAACCTCGGATGCGTTGGGGTCGTTCCCGATCAGCTCGTCGATCAGCGCATCGGCGTCGGCATACCATCGAGCCAGTTCTTCAAGTGCGTCGGCGGCGGCAGTAATGACCGTGTCCCTGGTGAGGCTGTGCGACGGCAATTCAAGCGGCCTTGGCGAAATCGTTTTCGACGCGGGTCGTCCGAGATGAGAAGCGACGGCGCCATTGATCCATTCGTATCCCGCGGCGAGAGTTTGGCCCCGCAGCGAAAAGTCCGCGAGGGACATGCCTTCGGCGTCGAGCAGCAGCAGGGTCAGATCGCTGATCCGCAGCGCTGCTTGAAAGGGCTTTTCCTGCGGTACCGGGCGTCCAACGAGAGCTCTCAGGTCCTCGCTCCAGCCCAGGTTCGAATGGCTGTCGTCCGGCGCGGGATCCAGCAGCGAAACGCCCGCCGACGACGGGATCTGGGCGCTATAGTGCGCGTCAAGGCGAGCTTGGGCGAGACTGTTGGGGGGCGGCGAGCCGAGCGATTGCCAGCGGGACATGCCGAGATTGTAGCGAACCGCTCCCGCGGCTCGTGATTCTCAGCGGCTGGGCCTGGGTTGTTGGGTTGGTGCGGGCAGCAAGCTATTTCTTGCGGCGGAAACGGCCGGGGTTGAAGGAGCGGATCTTTAGTTTTGTCTTCCCCTCGGTCACCAGATCCGCGAGGATCTTGCCGGTAACCGGGGCCATCATGATGCCCTTCTTGAAATGTCCGGCGCCGACAAACATGTTGTCCTGACCCGGCACCGGACCGATCACGGGTTTGGAGTCTGTGCAAAAAGGGCGGAAGCCGGACCACCTGCAAGCCTCGGCGCGCCGCGCCACCGAGGGGATCAACTCGTTCATCTCCGTGCGGATCGAAGAGGCCGTCTCGGCCTCCACTCCTCGCCGGAAGCCTACGTCTTCGACCGATCCGCCGCCTGCGATATGCCCCTCGGTCAGCTGCCAATAGTAGTAGTTAGGCGTCATCAAAGTATGCCGGATAGTCTGTCGCATCGGTTCGATAGCCAACAAGGTTCCGCGCATTGGTTTGATCGGCGGCTTCCAGCCGAGCGCCTCGGTCAAAAGAGGGGTCCATGCACCGGTCGTGATCACCGTGGTGCCGGCGGATACTGCTCCCTGGGCGGTTTCGATTTGAGGCTGAAGGCTTTCCACGGGAAGGCCAAGCGAGAAGCGGACCTCTTTTTCACGGAGATACCGCGCCAGATTGCCGGCCAGGCGGGCGGGGTGGAGGCGACCTTCGTCGGGATAGTAGACGGCTCCTTTCGCGTTCCTGCCTAGGGTGGGTTCCAACTCGCCGATCTGCTTGGGCGAGACGCTCTCCGCGCGAAACCCCGCCTTTTTGACGGCCTTGACGAGAGCGGCTCTCCCGGCGGCTTCCTTGGCGGTAAAGAAGAGTTGCAGCATCCCGGGCTTGCGCAGGTCGAAGTCGAAGCGCTCGCCCAACTCTTCATATAACTCGGCGGTCTTGTCCACCAGCGAGGCGAGGGGGCCCATTTCGGGACTCTGCTGGGCGAACCACAATCCCCCCGCGTTCGATCCGCTTGCCTCGCCGAGTACCGTGCCGCGATCAATGACCCAGATGTCTCCGACGCCCGCCTCGGTGAGATAGTAGGCGGTCATAAGCCCGACCATCCCGGCGCCGACGATGACGACTTCCGCCTCTTCGGGCAATTCCTCGCTCTGCTGTAGCGAATCGCGCAGTTCTCGGGGGAGAGTGCGGAACCAGATCGAGTCCTGCATCAACCCATGTTAGCAGGGTGATCGTGGCAGGCCTTTGGCCCGGCCCAAGCGATAGATCGGCTAAGTTGTTCTATTGGCGGCGCGTCTTGAGTTCGAGGCTGGGCGCTCGCCGGCGCCTACTTTCCTGACGGCCGAGTCGGTAACCGGCGTGGGGTTTTTGACTCCCGCCGTTCATTTAGCCCGGCATTGGATTGGCCCCCCTAACGTTCCGCGACCGATTCTTGCGTTATAATCACCCCGACAAATCCTCGTATTGGGACTGGAGATTTCGATGAAGAAGCATGCTTTGTTGCGGCTTGTCGTCTTGTTGCTTTGCGCCGCCGCGATGACCGCCGCTTACCAGGTGACAAAGACGAAGACGCTGATGGCTGAATCGGCGACCTTGCTGGTCGAATCTCTCAACCGCGTCCAGAAGTCGTATACCGTCTTCCCCTTCGCTTCATCCCATCGCAATGAGTGGCATTACTTTCCCGAAGGTGGCTTCACGGCCGAATACGGCTATGTCCGCAACGGCATCACCTTCAACCAGATGGATCCCAAACAGGCGCATTTCGCGAACGCTTTGCTCGGGGCGGGGCTCAGCAACAGCGGGTTTGTCAAAGCCAAGAAGGTCATGGCCCTCGAAGAGATCGTGCGAGTGATCGAGGATGACAATACGGGCCATCGTGACGCCAACCAATTCCACTTTACGATCTTCGGCGATCCGGCGGGACAAGGAGACTGGGGTTGGCGCGTAGAGGGCCACCACCTTTCGCTGCATTACACCATCAAGAACGGCGAGCTGGTTTCCACGACCCCCACCTTTTTCGGTGCCAATCCTCACGAGGTCGCCCAGGGGCCTCACAAGGGCTTTCGAGTCCTCGACTCGGAAGAAGATGCGGCGGTCGCTTTCATGAAATCACTGGACGCCGAGCAGACCAAGACCGCGATCTTCACCGACATCGCGCCCTATGACGTGGTTACGATGGCGGACAAACGGGCCAAGATTGAGGGCAAACCGCAAGGCATCCCTGCTTCGAAGCTAACCGCGACGCAGTACGAGAGGCTGCTCGATGTGATTGCCGTCTACGCCGGCAACATGCCGGACGAAGTCGCCGCCCGGCGCATGAAGGCGGCGCGCGATACTCCGAAAGAGCAATTGTATTTCGGATGGGCGGGCCGTCCCGACCGCGTCCCTCCGAAGCCCGTTCCGACTGGCGGGCGGACCACCGGCAACCGCGAGACGAATGGCAATTACTATCGCATTCAGTCGCCGACCTTCTTGATCGAGTACGCCAACACGCAGAACCAAAGCAACCACAGCCATTCACTGTGGCGCGAATTCGACAACGACTTCGGTCTGGATGTTTTGGCGTTGCATTACCGACAGTTCGACCATGACCGATCCGTCGTCCGGAACGCTGACTGACGCGTCGGACGGCAGAAGAACTCTATTTCGCGACCCTTTAGTAGGGCTGTGTTGTCGATCGCCACCGAGCTCCCGGTTGCCGGCCGGCGTTGCGGCGTGGCTGAAAGGCTTGGCGTGCCGCGCTCCTCATCTCTGCCGGCCCGCCAACGTGTGCCCGGAACCCTGTGACCATGGACGGGGAGTACGGACGCGTTCCGAAAAGCCGAACTCCGCACGGACCTCGATGATATACTTTGGGCGGTATTCTATCGAGCTAAGCAGCGTGGCTTCTATTATTTATACTCGTGTCCCGATCGGGGAGGCTTCCCATGGCGGACCTGTGGATCATACGTACAATTTTTCTCCTCGTCTTCGTTGTTACTACTTATCACCTCCGACCCTTCGGGCTTGGGCAGATTGAGTCGCTGGTTTTCGGCGTAGCGTCGGGTCTGGCGATTATCGTTTTTGAGATTCGTCTCCGCCAGGTCACTCTAAAGCGCTTGATCGGGGCCGCGATCGGCTCGGTTCTCGGCATCCTCGGCGCCTTCTTGATCAGCTTGGTGATGGCGTCGAGCTTGTCGTCGGAGAGCGTTTCCTTCTTACAGCTGGGCGTGCTGCTGTTGATGGCCTATGTCGGTTTGGTGGTCGGCGGAGCCAAGGGCGACATGTTGAACTTAGGGGCGCTCGGCGGCCTTTTCGGCAATGACGGCGCGTCGGATCGCTCCCCGAAGATTCTCGATACGAGCGTCATCATCGACGGCCGCATTGCCGATGTGGCTGAAACCGGGTTTATCGACGGTGTATTGGTCATTCCACAATTCGTCTTGTGGGAGCTGCAACTCGTTGCCGATTCCGCCGACGCGCTGAAGCGCAACCGCGGTCGCCGCGGGCTCGACATCTTGCAGCGGATTCAAAAGAACAAGGCGCTCGATGTGCAAATCGCCGAAGCAGACTATCCCAAGATTCAGGAGGTCGATCTCAAGCTGATCGAGCTGGCCAAGGACACGGACGGCAAGATCGTGACCAACGATTTCAATCTCAATAAGGTCGCGCAACTCCAGGGCGTCACTGTTCTTAACATCAACGAGTTGGCCAATACCCTGAAGCCGATCGTGCTGCCCGGCGAGACCATGAATGTGTTTATCTCCAAGGAGGGCAAGGAATACAATCAGGGTGTCGGCTACCTCGACGACGGCACGATGGTGGTGGTCGACGACGCGCGGAAGATGATCTCGAAAAACATTCCCATCACAGTGACGAGCGTTCTACAAACCACGGCCGGGAAGATGATCTTCGGCCGCTACGAGGAGAAGGTCGCGACGCCGCACGCTCGTTCCGAGGGTCCCGGTCCGGCGCCGCGCTCCGGACAAGGGCCACAACGCATCGAACACACAGCGGGACGCTGACCCCTATGAAAGCCGCCGCCATCATTCCGGCCGCCGGGCTCGGGACGCGAATGGGGAAATCCTCCGCGGAGGTCTCCGGAACGAGCCGCAAGCAATTTATGTTGCTTGCCGGCGAACCGATCTTGCTGCACACCGTTCGGAAGTTCGTGGCGGCGCCCGGCATCGATGAAATCTTGATCGCCTTGCGTCCTGAAGACATCGACGCTTTTCAGGAGCAATTGGAACAACAAGACTTTGCCACGTCGATACGGTTGGTTGTCGGGGGTCGCAATAGGCAGGAGTCGGTCGGAAACTGTCTGGCCCTCGTTCCCACTGACACGGACGTCGTCGCGGTTCACGACGCCGTACGCCCGTTCGTTACCGTCGAGCAGATCGACCAAGTACTCGTCGAAGCGGCCGAAAAGGGCGCCGCGATACTGGGTTTGCCTCCGGTCGATACCGTAAAGCGGGTCGAGCGGACGCTCATTCAGTCGACCTTGTTCCGTGAGCAGATCGTCCTCGCGCAGACACCGCAGGCATTCGGCTTGGCGCTTCTTCGCAAGGCTTTCGAGCAGGCTGAGATGGACAGCTTTGTCGGCACCGACGAAGCAAGTCTGGTCGAGCACTTAGGCGAAGATGTTCACGTATTGCTGGGAAGCGACCGAAACATCAAGATGACCCGCCCGACCGACATGGCGTTGGCGCGGCTTTTCTACGAAGAAGAAGCCAACGTGGGCGAGGCGCAAAGGGAGTCGGCGTAGCGCCGGTCCGTTTCCCGACGAAATGCGATGAGCCGGGAATTCCGCAGCGGCATCGGTTATGACTCGCACCGCCTTGTTGAGGGTCGCAAACTGATCCTCGGGGGAGTTGAGATTCCTTTCGACAAGGGCTTATCGGGACACTCCGATGGGGACGTCGTCTTCCACGCGCTAACCGACGCACTGCTGGGAGCGGCCGGCCTCGGGGACATCGGGCAGCATTTCCCCCCCTCTGACCCGCGTTGGAAAGACGCCGACAGCGCGGTTTTTCTCGGGCAGGCCGCAGACGCCGTTCGCGAGCGGGGTTATCGTGTCGTGAACGCCGATGTCGTGATCGTGTTGGAGAAACCGAAGTTGGCAGCCTATCGCGACAGTATCCGAGAAAGGATTGCAGCGGTGCTCGACGTCGAACCCGATCGCATCAACGTCAAAGCGAAGACCGCCGAAGGCCTGGGCCCGGTCGGTGAAGGGCTGTCGGCGGAGGTCCACGCCGTCGCAATGCTTGCACGCCTCGATCGCCCCGACGAATAACCCCTTGTGTACCAGCCTCACGGCTCTGATTTTTCGGCCGGTTGCTATACTGGCTGGTTGCTAAGTCCTCCCTTTCGGTTTCCATGACCAGAGTTCGTTTTGCGCCTGCGCCGACCGGGTTTCTCCATATCGGCGGCGCCAGGACCTACATCTTCAACTGGTTGTTCGCCCGTCAACAAGGCGGCAAAGTCGTCTTGCGAATCGACGACACCGACGTCGAGCGGAGCACTAAAGAAGCAATCAAATCAACCATCAGCGGGCTGTTGTTTCTCGAGCTGCCATGGGACGAAGACTACTATCAATCGGGCGCACGCGAGTTCCACGACAAAGGGGCCGCGCAGCTTCTCGCCTCGAGCGCCGCTTATCGCGATTTCACTCCCCCTCGCCCGGAATCCGATTCGGCGGACAAGCAGGACGGGCCTTGGCTGTCGAACCCCGGCATGCGCGAGTTGAGCCAAGAGGACAGCGATCGGCGAGCCGAGGCCGAAGAACCGTTTGTCTTGCGCTTTCGGGTGCCCCGCGAATCGGGCCGCGTGATCGAATTCGAGGACATGGTCTTCGGCAAGCAGACCTGCAAGATTGAGGACATCGAGGACTTCGCCCTGCGGCGCAGCGATGGCTCGCCGACCTACCACTTGGCGTCTTGTGTTGATGACCGCGAGCTCGAGATCAGCCACGTCATTCGCGGGCAGGATCACCTGACCAACACGTTCAAGCACATCCTGCTATTCGAGGCACTCGATTTCGAACTGCCGACCTTCGGACATCTGCCTTTATTGCTGGGCCCCGACGGCTCGAAGCTTTCCAAACGCAAACATGGTCCGATCGTGAGCTTGACTACCTACCGCGACCGCGGCTTTCTCGGCCGAGGCCTGGTGAACTACCTCAGCTTGCTTGGTTGGTCGGCGAAGGATGACCGTGAAATTTTCGCTCCCGAGGAACTGCTCGAGGCCTTCTCGATCGACGGCATCCAGCGCGGTAATGCCGTCGTTTCCTTGGACGAATCGGAAGAACAGAGTTGGGCTGACCCGAAGGCCCTGTGGGTCAACGGCCAACACTTGCGGGCGATGGATATCGACGATCTGGTCCATTACGTTGAAAAACAGTTGATCGCCGATGACATGTGGAGCCCCGAGTATGTCGGCGAGGGGCGCGACCGGCTGATCGAGACCATCGATATGCTGCGGGCACGCTACGTCACGCTGCGCGATTTCGTCGAAAAAGGTGCGGCGTACTTCTCCGACGAGTTTGAAATCGAGCTGCGGGCCCAAAAGAATCTCGACAAGGAAGGCGCGCGCGGGCTGCTGCGTGAACTAGCCGAGCGCTTCAAGTCGTACGACGAGGACGATTTCACCGAGGAAAATGTCGAAAAGGAAGTCCGCGCGTTGGCGGCCGAGCGTGACGCCAAACCGGGTTTGATCATAAACGCCTCGCGCGCCGCTCTGACGGGGCAATCGGTGGGCCCGAGCACCTCCGCGGTCTTCGCCGCCCTAGGGCCCGAACGTGTCATCAAAAGGTTGGAACGAGCCTGATGTTGACGTTAGGCATCGGCGGACTCCTGCACGACGGCGCCGCGGCTCTGTTGCGCGACGGGGAGATCGTCGCCGCAATCGAAGAAGAAAAGCTTCTGCGGCGCCCTCACCCCGGCGGACTGCCGCAACTGGCCATCGACTCCTGTCTAGACATCGCCGGTGTCCAAGCCGATCAACTCGATTGCGTCGCCTTGGCGCGGCCGCTGGGCGCGCCCGAGGGCTCGCCGTTTCACCTTCACGTCAAGTCGCTGTTCCCTAACAGCCGCATTGTCATTGCCGATCACCATGTCGCGCACGCGGCCGCGACGTTCTATCCCTCGCCGTTTGAACGAGCGGAAGTCTTGACGCTCGACCGGCGCGGCGATATGCGTTCGGGAGCGTGGTGGAGCGCCGAGGGGCCACGGCTGGACTTGACCGACGAACTCTATGCCCCCGACTCGCCGGCGGCTTTTTACAGCCGCGTGACGGAGTTATTGGGATTTCGCGCCGGCCGAGAAGAGCATAAAGTGCAATGGCTGTCGCGCGCCGGGGGCTCGCGCTTTGTGGAACCGATTCTCGAAATGCTCGGAGGCGCTCGCGCGCAGCGTCCGCAGGTCGATCACGCTTGCTTCGACGCTTCACGAACCGCTCGCGGAGGGTTCAGTGACCGGTTCTTCGAGCGGTTGGGACTCGATGTAGGCACGGAACTCTCCGAGGAAACCCGGGCCGATCTCGCCGCGGGAGTGCAGGGCGCCGTTGAGGCGGTCGTGGTCGCGATGGTCGGCGAGGGCGAGAATCTCTGCGTCGGCGGCGGCTTGGCGCTGAACGCACTGTTGGTTGAAGCGATTGAGCGCTCCGGGAAATTCGAAAACGTCTGGGTGCAACCCGTCGCGGGTAACGCCGGGACGGCGATCGGTTGCGCGTTCTACGCCTGGCATCAAGTGCTGCGCCAGGCCGAGCGAAAACCACTCGGCACGCTGTGCCTGGGACCGGCCTACGACGGCGAGCACGTCAAGCAAGTACTCGAGAACTGCAAACTGCGGTTCCAATACCTAATGACCGGCGATGAAGTCGTCAACACGGCGGTCGAGAAGCTGGCCGACCATCAGATCGTCGCTTGGTTTCAAGGCCGCACGGAGTTCGGGCCGCGCGCGCTGGGAAATCGCAGCATCTTGGCCTCGCCGCTGAATCCCTATTCGACCGAGAATCTGAACGTCTATATAAAACGCCGTGAGCCGTTTCGAAAGTTTGCCGCCTCCGTCCCCGAGGAGCTGGCCTCGGAATATTTCGACTGCGGCGCTAATGCGCGCCATCTAGCCACGGTGAGCCGCGTGAGGGAACCGCATCGCGAGACTTTTCAGGCCGCGCTTCTCGACAGCGACCGCATACGCGTCCACGCCGTTCACCGCGGGGACAATCCGCTCTATTGGTCGCTGCTGCAAGCGGCCGGTAAATCGAACGGTTTGCCGGTTCTTTACAACACCTCCTTCAATCTGTTTGACGAGCCGCTGGTCAGCGACCCCCGGGCGGCCGTGCGCAGCTTTTATGCCTCCGGCATCGATGCCCTGTTTGTCGATCACTTCTTCTTGGAGAAGTAGCGCCGAGCTGTCGGCACATCCTCCTCTTTCGGGGATCAGTTGCCCCATCCGCCCGCGCCGCGCAGCGGGACGAAGCGGCAGGCGGTCACGACACTCGTTTCGAGCCTGTCTCCCAGCTTGCGGATCAAGCGCAACTCCTGATCTCGAGCAGAGCCAACGGGGATGACTAGGCGCCCGCCCTCCGAGTCGAGTTGTTCGATCAGCGCGGGCGGTATATCCGGCGCCGCGGCAGCGACGGAAATGGCCTGATAGGGAAATTCCTCGGGATACCCCAGCGTGCCGTCGCCGCAAGTGATTGTCACACGGTCGCCGCATCCAGCGCGTTCCAGATTCTCGCGGGCCGTGCCGGCCAAAGCCTCTTCGAGCTCTATGGCGTAAACCGCTGACGCCAACGATGCCAGAACGGCCGCCGCGTACCCGGAGCCTGCACCCACCTCGAGAACCGTTTCATGCCCGCGCAGAGCAAGCGCTTCCGCCATGGCGGCGACGATATAGGGCTGTGAAATCGTCTGTCCGACGCCGATCCGCTGGGGCTCGTCTTCGTAGGCACGGCGACGAGCCAGGCCTGGAACAAACTCGTGCCGCGGGATTCGTTCCATCACATCGAGGACCCGCCTGTCACGGATGCCGCGCCGCTCGAGCTGGTCGATGACCATGCGATGCCGCAACTCCGCCCAATTTTTCACGGTTCCGGCGGCCGCGTGACGCAGCCGTCCTCCTCAACGTAACCGTTTCTTGTAGAGGAAATCTCCGCCCACCAGCCCGTTCTCGTCGCGAGTGAAGATGATCGACCAGCGCCGATTTGGGGCCCACTCGACCCGAACGGCCTGCTGCTGGGCCGATGAGAGATCGTAACTGTAGATCAAGGTAAGGTCGCTGGTGATTTGCTGCTCGGTGGCAATACGCGCGCTGGGGTCGGATTCGGCGCCGCCGACTTGTGGGTCTACGCGCAATCGGCTGACGCCGAAGAATCGCCGCAGCCGACTCGATACCGGTCGCGAGAGGGCGTTGGAAAGCACCGTGCTCGTGCCGGCTTGCAACAAGTGCCGCTGCTCGACGGCCTGGCGAGCCGCAAAGACCGGATCCTGGCTGGGCGCGCGCCCGGCGGCAATCAAGCTCACCAGTTCGTTGAACTGGAGCGGTGGGTCGGAACGAAAGCTAAGATTCATTTTCCGTGCAGGTCCGGAAAGAAACAGTGCCACGTCCACATCGCGCACGCGGGTTTCCAACTCGAAATTCACGTTGGGCTCGATCCGAAATGGATTCACGAAATCGATGTCGCCGCGGTTGATGCGATAGGTCGTGCCATGAAACCCCACCCGCCCCTCGGTGATACTGACGCGTCCCAGCAGCGAGGGTTGCAGCGCCGTACCGGTGACGCGCAGGTCGATGCGCGATTCCATATCGCGCACCAGCGACGTCTCGACATCGAGGTCGGGAACGGACCCAACTTGGATATTGAGCTGCAAGTTCGAGAGTACCGGGCTACTGGGCGGCGTCACGGTCGGCTCGCCGAGCGCGGCGAGAACGCTGCCCAAATCGACTTCCGGGCTGATCGAAGCACGGTGGATGACGACTTCTCCACTGAGCAGAGCACGCAAGTCCACGCCCGAAAGCGTCAAGTTGCCGTTGAGAATGGTGGAGACGGAATCGCGATAGCGCACCCGGATGCGGTCGGCCGCGGCGTCCACGCGATAGCGCACCGGGCCCTCGGCGAAATCAACGTTGCCGGTCAGCCGGAGCGCGCCACCCCCGGTTGCAGCCGTAACTTTTTCGATGCGGGCGCGGTCTCCGTCGAAAATGATCTGTCCGTTGATTTGACTCAGCCCGTTCGGAAAGTCCTCCGATCGCAACGTTCCGTCCTTGACGCGTACTCGCCCCGAGACGATCGGTTCGTCGGGCACGCCGCGGGTTTGGACCTCGATCGTCGAGCTGCCCGAGGCGGTGATTTCGGGCCGAAAGCTCTCCAACGCCGCGAGGTTGAACGTGCCGGCGACATCCACTTCCACCTTGCCCGGTTCGGAGAATTCGATCGTCCCATTAATTTCAATATCGGTGCCTTCGCCCAGCAAACGCATTCGATCGAGCCGCAGGCTTTGGTCGGCGTAGCTCCATCGCATCGGGAAAGGATTCCAAATCTCGTAGCCGCGCTCGGCGCCGGGGATTTCCGAAAGCCCGGCTTCGAGGCGTGCAATGACGCCTTCGGCCCGGAAGTCATCGAGCCTCAGGGACGGATTCGAAAACGTGCAATTGCCGGCCACCTGCCCTGAAAGGCTTTCCAGCGGGAAACCGACGAGTTGAGTCAACGCCGCCGCGCTGACGTTTTCAAAACGCGCTTCCCCGCTTAGAGGGCCCTCGGGGGCAAGAGCCGCTTTACCTTCAAAACGCCCATCGAGAATATCGCCCTGCCAGTCGAGCGCGACGTCGTCACCGATCGTTTCGATCACGCCCGTCACGTTGCCTAGAGCGCGGTCCGCTACCGAGAGGTCGCCGATTTCCCAATCGCCGTTCAACCGCAATTGCTCAAAGGCATCGCCCTCTTGCCCAAACTTGCCCGAGCCGGCCAAGTCGAAGCGCACGACGCCGTCCAAGTCTCCCGCGGCCGTCTCCATGAAAGGAAGGGACGTCAGGGGCCAATCTCCGGTCCGCAAGCGTAAGCGGAACTGCTGTGCATCGGAGTTGAAGCCGGCGTTCGCTTCCATCCGGGCATCGCCGTTCGTCAAGACCATTTCTTGCAACGTGAGGTTTCCCGGCGAATGTTCGACAGACCCGGAGAAGCGGTCGAAAACGAGGCCCCATGCTCGGCCGTGGTAAATTTCGAATTTCGCCGACGTGCGCGGGGCCGCGGCCGTGCCCCGCAAGGCCAACGTGCCGCGGACGGTTCCGGTTACCGGCGCAGGCGTACCCGTCGCTTCCAGGACCCGTACGGCGGGCAGGTCGTCGACCGTTAGATCGGCTGACAGCTCGAGGTCCGATGCGATCCCGCCGTCGCGCAGAGGCAGGTCGAGGGTTAGGTGGGCTCGCCCGTCGCCGGCTTCCAAAACGACCTCGCGTAACCGCGCCATTGTACTCGACAGGTTGACGTGAGTCGTGAAACGTTCAAATGGCGCGTCGAACAGCTGCACGTCGTGCGCCTCGACACGGCCCGCAAAGGTCCAATCAGCGAGGCTCGGAGCTTGCCAACGCCCGCGGATCACACCGTCGAATGTCGAGGCGCCGGCAACCTGCAGAGGAAAATCGCGTAACGGTATACGAGCAAGGCGTGACAGTGCCCGGACGTCCTGGTCGGTCTCGAAGGTCGCGTGCACCAGCAGCTCGGAGGTCGCTCCGGGTGTCAGCGTCCCGCTCATCTTGACCCGTGAAGAGGGGGTCGCCAGATCCAAACGCTCAATCGAAAGGGCCTCGGCCTTGCTGCGGTAGCGCAAGTCCGCCAACCCCTTCAGAGGAACCAGCCCCGGTTGAACTACCTGACTGTCGACGACGATCGACACGCCACCCTCGAATGCGTCGGCGGTCCCGTCGACTTCGACGTCGGCGCTGAGCAATCCGACCCAGGGCAGTGCCGAACTTCCGCCGTCGCCCAGCAGCGGTATCACGCCCAAGTCGAACTTTGCGACTTGGCCCTCGAACTGAAAGCGCGGCGTCGCCGTCAGCTCTTGAACCTGAAGCGAGCCCAACAACTCGGTACCGAGCGCACCCATCCGGATGGGCGCCGCTGTCAGTTCGTCGTGTCCGCCCCAGAACCTCGTTGACGCGGAGCCGCCTTTCAGGCGCGTCAGGCCCTGCCCGCCCGCCGCCTCGTGAACCCGGATGTCACCGCGATAAGCCAGACTCTCGGGGCTGCCACGCCACTCAACACTGCCTTTTACGGCTGCGAAACCCGCCGAGAACCAAGGCAAGTAGGGTCTGACCAGCGGCGAGGTCAGCGCCACTTCGGCCTTATAGCGGAACTCGGCCGCCGGATCCTCCCCAGTGGTGATTTCACCGTCGGCGCGGAGCGACGATTTCCCAACCGTCACGGTTGCGTCGGTTAATTCCACATGGTCTCGGTAGACGTAGAGTTGAGCCTGTGCGCGCGATGGAAAGGGAGTGCCGCCGGCGCCGTCACGTACCGAGCCCCCGGCTAGGATGCTTACCCAATAACGCCCGGCGCCTTGCTCATACCGCGTTTGAATGTCCAGGTCGTCCGCCGACAAGGAAAGGTCGTAACGGGTGCCGTTCCAAAAAATACTACCGCGGTGAATCTCAAAGCGTCCGACGATGAGGTCGAACAGGTTGCCGTCGCCGGCGAGTGGCGAATCCGGCAAGCGAAGGGAGCCCTCGTCGTCGTCCTCGATCCGCAACCGCGGGGCGACGAGCTCCAACGCGCGCAGAGAGACGCGCCGGCGCAGCAACGAGTCGAGCCCGAACTCGAGCCGCACCGATTCAACCACGAGCAGCGGCTCAGCGTCTTCCTCACTGCTAAGCGAGAGGTTGTCGATGACGACGCTTCGTCCGAAAAGGGAGAACGAAAAGTCGTCCAGCTCGACCCGCACCCCGGCCGCCTCTTCGAGCGAACTCACAACGTGATCGCGCACCGTCCGCTGGAGCCAATCGCTGTTGCCCAACGCCCACAAACCGGTTACGGCGAGCGACAGCAATCCCGCCAAGATCGCCAGGGCGAGTGTCCAGCGATTCCGCGGCATCTTGATCAGTGAACAGGCCATGATTCAGCTAGGTCTATTGGGGCGCTACCGTGAGACTCGGTGTCGGCGCCGCGCCGACATACTCCACGCGGGTCGACGCCCGCATCAGCTTCAACCAATCATCCAGCAAGTCGTCGACCCTTGCTTGCAGGACCACTTCCCGCAGCCGCCCGCGAACCTCGGCGAGCGGTTCGGGCTCGCGGCCCTCGAGCTGTTGCACACGGGGCGTGTAGACGTCTTTGTAATAAGTTCTCACGGCCTGCTCACTCACATCGAGACCGGTGCGAAAGCGAAAGTCAATAAAGCGCAGAACATGCATTTGGTGCCGCAGGAAATCGCGCAGCTCGCTTTGGTCCAGCGAGTGGGTTTCGAGTGCATCGAGAAATGCAAGTTCGCCGGTGTAGTCCTGTTCGCGAACGGCCCGCAGCTCTTGGTCGACCTCCTCATCCTTGGCCGGCGGAAAGTTCATCACGCGCATCTCTTCCGCGATCAGGTTCACTTCAATCAGGCGTTCGATCACCTGTCTGCGAGCCGCCTCCGCAGTGTCGACCGAACGCTGGTTCAGAAAGGCTTCGAGACGTAGTTGAAGTTCGACCTCGCTCGACGTCACTGCGTTCTTCCCGACGACTGCGACAACCCTATCGAGAATCTCGCCGGCGTTGGGGGTTGTCGTCGAGAAGGCGATGGCAATCGATGCCGCCACGCCGGCCTTCCATCCTCGAATAGCCACGCGTGTCGTCAAAACCTTTGCCCCAGCGAAAAGTGAAACTGAAAACTCGAAATGCGCTGGTTCGAAATCATGCCGCCGCCGGTCAGAAGCTCCTCGCGGCTGCCTTCGAAACCGATGAACCGGGGTGGGTTTAAGCTGTAACCCAGGTCCAGGCGTACGGGCCCGACAGGTGTCTTGTAGCGCAAGCCGAAGCCGACCGCGTGCACCATGTAATCGAACTCGTAGCCCGCCGTCGTGCCGTCGACGGTGATGGCGTCTTGGCGTCGCCGAAAGCTGATGCGCCGAAAGCGCGAATAGATGTTTCCGGCGTCGTGAAACAGGACGCCGCCGATGTTTTCTCCAATCAGCGGGAACCGCAATTCAAAGCTGTTGACGAATAGTGCCCCGCCGCCAATCGGAAATCCGGTCGTCGGGTCGCGGGGTCCGGCTTGGTTGACCGGGAAGCCGCGATGGGAGTTTGCGCCGCCGCCAAAGAATCTCTCCGACAAGGGAATGCGTTGGTCGGGGTTGGAAGCGAAATCAAACCCCGGCGACGGCGACGAGACTGCCGTCCCGCGCGGTGCGATCAGCCCGAGCTGCAGCGTCCTAGCCAGAACGAAGCTCTTGCTGAGCCGATGATAGGTACTGTTCTGCCCCAGAAATCGCGAGAAGTCGGCTTGCGACCCCCATCCCCCCGACGCCAGGCTCAAATCAAACGTATTGAACATGCCCTTCGTCGCGTCGGTCGGATCGTCACGGCGATCCTGAATGTACGTTCCGGAGAACAACGCCACACGCACCGGCTGAGCTTGGAGCGGAATCAGCCCTGGAGTGATTTGCAAAGTATCTTCGTCGATCGAGGTCCTTCGAAACGTATAGCGATAAAGAACGGTCGAGGGCTTGCTGAGTCTCTGCTGCAACTGCAGAGCCCCTTCCGCCCGCCGCCCCGTAAACGTTCGAACGTTGCGTGAGGTGTCTACCAAGCCACTGAAAATCATGCGCCACTTGTCGGAATCGAAAGTCCGCGGCGCCTCGTAAGTAAACAGAGCGCGTTGCTGCAGGTTCGAGAAGCGCGTCCGAATGCTCGCCGTATGGCCGATGCCGCGTACGTTGAGCCGTGTTAGTTCGAGCGTGATACGCGGGCTGAACGATGCCTCACCGACGGGCGATGTCACGTCGGCGGTATTGCCGCCGATGCGAGCGAATTCCGCGCCGCCGCCCACCCCAACCGTCCAGCGCCGAGCTTCCTGCAACTGCAACAGGACGTTCTTCGACCGCTCATTGCCCTCCGGGTTTTGCAAGTCGACGTCGACTCTCGAAAAGATCCCCAAGTCGTAAAGGCGTCGCTGCGTCTCGAGCATGTGAGTTTGGGAGAGAGGCTCACCCGGCGCGATGCGGATCTGGTTGTCGACCAACGACCCTCGCGTATGGTTGAGTCCCGAAACGATCGGGCGGCGCACGAATAGGCTCTCTCCTTCTTGAATCTCGTAGTCGATGATTACCGCCCGGGGCTCCGATCCGGGCTCGGCTCGCCAGGAAAAGCGTGCGTCCTGAAATCCGTTGTCGTAGTACGTCCCGAGAATCAGATCGCGGTCTGTTGCGACATTGAGCTCGCTGAAGACCTGTCCCACGGCCGATGCCAGGTCAGGGTAGAACAGATCGGCGGGGATGTTTTCGGTGCCGCGAATGCGAACTTCCGCAACGAACGTGGGCGAGCCTTCTTCGATTTGAATGAATACAGCCAGGTTACCTTCGTGGTCGCGATAGTTGTCTTCCACACGGGAGGTGACCTCGACATCGCGGAAGCCGTTCGTAACGTAGAGGTCCTCTATAGCTTGCAGGTCGCGCGCCAACAAGGTTTCGTTGAAGCGACCGCGGCGCATGGAGAAAGTCTTCTCCTGAACCAGCATGCGCTCGCGAATCGTTTCGAGATCGAAGAAGCTGTGGCCGCGAATATCCAACCGCACCATGCGATGGCGCGGTCCGCGGTCGATGTGGTAGACGAGCGCCACCTCGCCTTCCGGGCCGAGTTCGCGGTCTACTTCCACCTGCACGTTGAAGTAGCCGCGCGATTGCAGAACGTCCCGCAAATTGCGTCGGCCTTCCTCAAGCAGATCGTCATCTACTACGCCTTCCTCGAAGACCGGGATGTATCGGTGCAGCTCGGCGCGAGAAAACTCCGCTCCCTCTACCCTCACTTGGACGCGCGGCCCCGGATCCAAGAACAACACGAATGTGACTTCCCCGCTGTCGGGGTCGAATTGCCAACCCGTCACGCGGACTTCGGTTTGCAACCGTCCCAGGCGTTGAAAGTGTTCCTCCAGCCGGTCCAGCCCTTTCTGAACGTGCCGTTGATGGAAAGCCTTTCCGCGTCGCCAATGGGCGATGCGCCTGAGCTCCTCGACGCCGGGCGCCACTCCTTCCTGCCGTGCCGGCCCGGAGACAATCACGTCTCCGATGACGGCTCGCGTTCCCGGCTCCACGCGAATCTCGATGTCTCTTTGCTGACTCTCGTCGTTGTCGGAGGTCACGAACTCGACTCGCGGGAGGAAGAAGCCATTGTCGTGCAGGAGCCCGCGAACGGCCTGTTCGGCTAGGGCGCGTTTCTCTTCCGTGTAGAGGTCGCCGAGCTCCAAACCGGTCACGTTTACTAGTCGGCTTTCGGTAGGCGGCGTCGGCACACCGACCACCCGAACCTGCCCGATGAACCAGCTCGGTTCAGCGAAGAACGTGACCGACACCCCGCCGTCGATCTCGGCGACCTCCACCCGGATCCGCGCCGAGTATCGACCCGCGGCGAACAAGTCCCGGATCGTTTCGCGAACCTCCCGCGTCCGCAATGGTCGACCCGTTTTGACCTGCACTACGCGAGCGAGATGACTTTGTGTTAACGGCTGACGAGGCGGAACGAAATTCACGCGCACGACCGTTTGTCCTTCGAAATCGGAGGAGTCAGCAGGCGCGCCGGAACAGACGGCGACCGCCAACAGCAAGATGAGCAGGGGATGACGCACGGAATAACCCAAATTATAGGACGCAGGGCCTCGGTACCTGGTATACGGGGATCTCGCGCCGCGGTCGCGCCTAAGCCTGCAGACCCGATCAGACTCAACAACGTACCGCTATCGTCGCTCGCAGCTTGGGGCTTCTCCCTACCCTTCGGATCCTTTTGTGGGATCATCACTGCTGATGCCCAAGGCGTGCCGCTCGGGACATTTTCGAGATGACCGACCAAGATCGCGAGCGCTATTCCCGCCAGATTCTCTTCTCGGAACTCGGAGAGCAGGGCCAGCAACACCTGCTCGACTCTCGCGCCGTCATCGTCGGCTGCGGCGCGCTCGGCAGCTTTCACGCCGCGGCGCTGGCGCGGGCGGGCGTCGGCGAAATCGTCATCATCGACCGCGATTACGTCGAGCCGAGCAATCTTCAGCGGCAATGGCTTTTTGAGGAATCCGACGCCGAGCAGTTGCTTCCGAAAGCCTCCGCCGCTCGGGATCGCTTGGCAAGAATCAACTCGCAGGTGAATGTGACGCCCGAAGTTGCGGACTTGACGGCGGAGAACGCGGAGAAGCTGCTGACTCCCGCCGATGTCATCCTCGACGGCTGCGACAACTTTGAAACACGCTATCTCATCAACGATGTCGCTGTCAAAAACGATATCTCCTGGATATACGGCGCGGCCGTCGGCAGCTATGGACTGACGATGCCGATCCTCCCGGGGACCTCGGCCTGCCTGGCATGCATCTTCCCGGAGCCGCCTAGCGGCGTGCAGCCTACTTGCGACACGGCCGGCATTCTGAACGCGGCGAGCGGCGCCGTTGCGTCGTTCCAGGTCGCCGACGCACTCAAGATCTTGGCGGGCCGGCCGGAACGTGTCGAACCGCGCTTGCTCACCTTGGATGTGTGGAAGAACTCGGTCCAAACTGTCTCGTGCGCGGAACCCGACTCCGCTTGCCGCGTCTGCGCCTCGAGAAATTTCGATCACCTCAACCGCAAGCATCGTCGCACCGCGATGCTTTGTGGCCGCGATGCCGTCCATATCAACGAGCGAGAAAGGCCGCTTGACCTCACCGAGCTGCGCCGCTCGCTTGAGCCGCTCGGCGAAGTGCGCGCCAACGACTACGCGGTGCGCTTCCGCTGCCCTCCTCACGAGATGACGATCTTCGGCGATGGTCGGGCTATCGTCAAAGGTACCGACGACATTGCCCTTGCGCGAAGCCTCTACGCCCGTTATGTCGGAATCTGAAAACTTTGAACGCGAAGACGAGCCGATCCGCATTCCCGTCGGTGATGTGTTCGACCTACACACCGTTCCCCCGCGTGATGTAAAGGCCGTCGTCGAAGCGTATTTGGAAGAGGCGCAAAGCTTGGGTCTTCGCGCTCTACGGATCATCCACGGCCGCGGTATCGGCGTACAGCGAGAGACCGTCCGCAAGGTACTCGCACGAACGCCTTTTGTTATCAACTTCCGCGACGCTCCGGGGGAGGCCGGCGGCTGGGGCGCGACCCTTGTGACGCTGGGCGCACCCGCCGCGGATTGTTAGCACGCGTCAGCCGTGTTTACGATGAGGAACGGAATTCATAGCGCGGATTCAGAGCCCAGAGCGCAAGCGACGGGCCAAGGGCACAAAGGTTTCGAGTAGACGCAACAGTATGCCGAAATGCGCGACGGTTCGTGGAGACGCGATTCCAGAGCGCGCGACGGATGCCCGCCCTGACCCGTCGCTTGCGCTCTGGGCTCTGAATCTGCGTTATGAATTCCGCCTTCGAACCGGCGCGGCCTGGCTTCTCTGCGCCTTGCTCGCCGTGCCCCTAACCGCACAGCAGCTTCCCGAGCTCAAATTCAAGCCCGCGCCCCCCGAACAGCCCCTACCCTTCAGCCACAAAAAGCACGTCGGGCAAGGCTTGAAGTGCGTTGAGTGCCATTCCATGCCCTCGCCCGGCGACTTCGCGGAGATTGCCGGTTCGGACAAGTGCATGACGTGCCACGCCTCGATCAAGACCGACAGCCCGGCGATTCAGAAACTGACGCAATTTCATAGAGACGGCGAAGAAATCCCTTGGAAACCCGTCTACCTGATTGCCGACTACATCTTCTTCAGTCATGCCGTCCACGTTAAGGAAGTGGGCGCGCAATGTGGAGATTGTCACGGCCCGGTTGGAGAGCGAGATGTGCTCGGTAAAGAACGTGACATTTCGATGGTCGCCTGTATGGGGTGCCACCGCGCCAAGGGTGGCTCGCTCGAGTGCGATTACTGCCACGACCCGCGCTGACGCTCGCGCAGAGGCCTTTCCGCTCGTGATCAACCACCCGGATTTTTGCGCTGTCACCGCCGGCCGTTCTATGCTCAACGAGTATGCGCTGCACCGCTGTTGCCCTTCTTTTTCTAACGCTGGTTACGTGGACGCCGGCCCCAGGGCAGACCGTGAAGCCCTGTCCGTCGGCGCCCCTTTATGAGACCTGCGAAATCGAAATCGAAATCAGCGAAGCCGCGGCCGAGACACACCCTACTCCCTATATGACGGTCGATCTGCGGGCCGAGTTCCGCTCGCCTAAGGGTGGCACGACGCGCGTGATGCCGGCCTTTTGGGACGGCGGCCGCCGGTTCGTCATTCGCTTCGCCCCGCTCAATCCGGGCCGCTGGGATTTTCGTATCGTGTCTAACCTCCCCGACCTTACCGGCCAAACCGGCAGCTTCGACGCCGGGCCGGCGCGAACTCCCGGGTTCCTGCGAGTGCACAATTTGCGTTTTTGGCGCTTCACCGCACCCGAGACAACCCATTTCTGGATGGGCGATACCTGCTATTCGTTCGCGTCGATTCCTTGGGAGACATTCACTCGGTTAATCGACATTCGCGCCGAGCAGAAATTCAACCACATGCGCGGGTTCGTCCTGGGCAACCGCGAAACCGCCGCCCGCGTATTGGCCGACCCGGAGCGCCCTCTTGTCGAGCACTTCCAGGAAGTCGATCGACGGGTTGAATACATGAATCAAAAGGGCATCATCGCCGACCTGATCCTCGGCGACGGCGCCAACCAACTGGCCGAGCTGCTTCCTCGCCGCCAGCACCGCGAACGCTACGTGCGCTACGTAGCCGCCCGATACGCGGCGTTCAATATCACCTGGCAAGGCGTCGAACGCTTTGAGGAATACAAGCAAGGGCGCAAGTTGCTGGGTGAAATTGCCCGGTACCTCGGCAAGTGGGACCCTTACAAGCGCCCTCGCTCAAGTAGTGCGGTTACGACCTCGAGCGCGCTGGCCGAAGACAAATGGATGAACTACGTCGTGCAGCGCTCGCATGACCCGGCGCTGGCCACGGTCGAATATGAAATGTATCCCGCGCCCTTCGTTAACGTCGAAGTCGGCGTAGAGGATTCGGGCGGGTCGATCCCCAATGGTGCCGATAGCGACACGCTGCGCAAGCGAATGTGGAACGCCGCCATCCGCGGGCAGTCGCTCACTCTCGCCAACTCAGGCACGTGGGGAGCGGGCACATCCCAAGTGGACATTCGCTTCGCCGAGTCGCCCGCCGCGCGTCAAATGACGCATCTCTACGACTTTTTCGCGCAGACGCGCTACTTCGACTTGCAACCCTACTACCGCGTCGAAGGCGGGCCGGCACTGGCGTTGACGTTCTTTCGTGGTCACGACGAGACACCGCGCGGGGTGGAATTCATCGTCTACCTCGAAAAACCGGGTCCCGTGGAACTGCGGCTGCCCAAACATGAATACAGCGTTAGCTGGTTCAATCCGATCGATGGGACTTGGGTAGACGAAAAGAAGAAGTTCAAAGGGGAGCGTTTCAACACTCCGGGACCTCCCGACGCTTCCCATGATTGGGTGCTGTATGTCCGGCGCGAGGGGCGCAAGCAGGCGATGAACAATTCGTTCCTGCTCGCTTGGCGCAAGATTCGCCCCAAAAAGATCGAGTCGACGATTGCGGACGTGCCGTACGAGATTCAACTGCCCGACGACGATGAACTTGTGGCGGGCAAGGAGTTCCAGTTCAACGCAACGTCGAAGAAAACCGGGCGCACGGCGCGCAAGACGCAATGGCTTTGGCTGGCCGAAGTGGCGGGATCGGGAGTCGGCCCGCGCGTGCTTGGAACGACGCAATACGGCGCCTTTTCGATTCCACCCGATTTGACCAGGCGCTACCCGGCAACGCTGGGGATCCGCCTCGTCGGCGTTGACGGTCTGGGTCGGGTCTACGAGGCCTTCAAACCGTTCCGCCTGGTGAGGGAATAGGCCGCGTGCGGAATCCCTTCGAAATCAAACGCCCCCGACGTGGCGCGCGGCTCGGCTTGCCATACCGAAGCCCGCGTGAGTCACCGAGTGGTTCGCGATTCCCAACCGAGCCGCGACCGTCAGGGAGCGGTGTGCGATGAAGTTGATCGGGTGCGGGAACGGTGGCGGGCCCAAGGAACCAGCGCCGGGGGCTTGACGGAATTGTCGGTTGGTGCGCGCGGTTGGGGGTTCGGGACCGGCCGGCGGGGGCGGCCTCGCGGCCTGCTTGTGGGCATGGCGCTTACGATTCCAGCTGCGGGCATCGCGCTCCCACCACCTTCCTTCTTGTTGACCGGCCTCATCGGACACCGCTTGCTGACGCGCGCGGCTCGGTTTGGGGGGCGTTCTCTCGAAAGGCCAACCATTCAGGCTACAATCTGACGAAGACCCCCTCAGCCCCCCACGAATTCACTCGCCCAAGGTAATGATCGGCCACACTATCTCTCACTACAAAATCACCGAGAAACTCGGCGAGGGTGGCATGGGTGTGGTCTACAAGGCCGAGGACACCAAACTCGACCGTCCCGTCGCGCTGAAATTCCTTGCGCCGCATTTGTTGCGTGACGACGAAGCCCGCAAGCGTTTCGAGCGCGAGGCGAAAGCCGCCGCCCGGCTTGACCACCCGAACATCTGCACGGTTTACGAAATCGACGAGGCCGAGGGACGAACCTTCATCGTCATGGCCTTTCTCGAAGGCCGTCCGCTCAGCGTGCGGATCAAGGAAGGCCCGCTCAAGCTGTCTGAAGCCCTATCCGTTGCCATCCAGACAGCCGACGGGCTCGAAGCGGCCCACGAAAACGGCATCACGCACCGCGACATCAAGCCCGACAATTTGATGCTGATGACGGGCTCGCGCGGGCTCGTCAAGGTGATGGACTTCGGCTTGGCGCAACTCGCCGGAGGCTCGAAGTTCACCCGCGAAGGCACCACGCTCGGGACGATGACCTACATGTCGCCCGAGCAAGCCGCGGGCGCGGAAACTGACAGCCGCACCGACATCTGGTCCCTCGGCGTCGTGCTGTACGAAATGGTCGCCGGCCAACCGCCTTTTCGAGGCGACTACGACCAGGTCGTCGTCTACTCGCTCATGAACGAAGACCCCGAGCCACTAACGGCGGTCCGCACGGGCGTTCCCCAGGAACTCGAGCGCATTGTCAACAAGTGCCTGGCCAAGGAACCGGGCGAGCGGTACCAGCGCGTTGACGAGCTGCTGGTCGACGTCCGAGGCCTGCAGAAAGACCAGCAGGTCGAGGCCGCAACCCGCGCCCGCCCGGCACCCGCGGCTGCGCAGGCTTCCCATCGAACCCCGTGGCTTTTGGCCGGCGCGGCGGTGCTCGTCGCCCTAGCCGTAACCGCCGCGGCTTTCCTAGGTCTCTTCGAGTCCGAGACGCCCGTGGCCGAGCAACAGCAGCCGCTGGAAGCCGTGCCTCTCACGAGCTACCCCGGTAGGGAAGAACACCCGACTTTCTCACCCGACGGCGCACGGGTTGCCTTCGCATGGAACGGAGAAAGCCAAGACAACTTCGACATCTACGTCAAGGAAATCGACTCCGACAACCGCCAGAGGCTCACCAGGGGCGCGGCCGAAGACGTTTTCCCCGCCTGGTCACCGGACGGCAGATTCATCGCCTTCCTCCGCCAAGACCCGGGCGAAGACAAATCCAAGGTAGTCATGATTCCTTCCATTGGCGGTCCCGAGCGCATCGTTGGGGCCTCCGTGCCGGTTCAACAATTTCGTTTCATTTCGACACCTGCGTGGACCCCGGACAGCAAGCAGCTCGTCATCGTTGACAGCAGTTCCCCGGATGAGGCCGCGGCGTTGTTTCTTCTCTCGATCGATACAGGCGAGACACAACGCTTGACCTCGCCGGTCGGCGCTTGGGGCGACGCCTCACCCGCGGTTTCGCCTGACGGCAAGACCTTGGCTTTCATCAGAGGGGCGAGCGTTTTCACCGAAGACGTATTCCTCCTGTCGCTCAACCCCGATCTGAGTCCCGCCGGGGAACCACGACGGTTGACTTCGATTGGACAGGTCATGTCCGGCCTGAGCTGGAGTGCCGACGGAGAATCAATCGTTTTCAGCGGCGGTGACTTTGGTTTTGCGCGACTTTGGAAGATTCCTATTTCGGGCGGAGAGGCTCAGCCGGTAGCGGTCGCGGGTTCCGGGTCATTTAGCCCCGCGATATCCGGGCCGGCCCGTCGCCTGGCGTATGCCGGATCAACTTCGGACTGGAACGTATGGGCGATCCGAGCAGCTACCGGCGGCGGCCCCGATCCTGTCAGGTTGCTCGCCTCGACGCGCTTCGATTCATCGGCACACTATTCTCCCGATGGCAAGCGAATTACTTTCACTTCGGACCGTACCGGCACGACCGGGATCTGGCTGAGCGACGCGGACGGCTCCAATCTCGAACCTGTTTTCTTGCACCCGGAAAGAGCGTTCTCCGGTTCGGGGCGCTTTTCCCCCGACGGCGGGCATATCGCGTTTGACTCCTACCCCGACCGCAACGCGGACATCTTCGTCATCAGCGCCGCGGGAGGCGAACCGTTCCGCCTGACCAGTCACTCGGCCAATGACCAGGTACCCAGTTGGTCGGGCGACGGAACGTGGGTCTACTTCGGCTCGGCAAGGACCGGACGGTTTTGAAATCTGGAAGGCGCCGGCCGGTGGAGGAGAGCCGGTGCAAGTCACAACAGACGGGGGACACTTTGCCTTGGAAGATCCCGTGGGCGAATTCCTCTACTACGTCAAGAGGCTAGGGGTCCGCAACGCCGCCCTGTGGAAGATGCCGGTCAGCGGCGGTGAGGAGTCCAAGGTCTTGGAGTCGGTTGTTGCTCGGAACTTCGCGGTCGCACTGGGAGGGATTTACTTCATGCAGGCGCCCGATGAGCACGAGCCCGACGGGGCCTACTCGATTCGGTTCTTGAATCTTGCGGACGGCCGCGTCGAAATCATTGCTCGCCTCCCGAGGAATACCGTCCAGCTGACACAAGGGCTCGACGTGTCACCCGACGGCCAATCGATCCTCTACACGCAGGTCGACGACATTTCGAGCGACCTGATGCTGATCGAGGGGTTTGAGTAGGCTTACCCAGTAGCGACCGGCTCGAAAACTTCCGATAGAGGCCGGCGACGCCCTCCAAACCGAGCCGCGCACGTCAGTAAGCGGTGTCCGATGAAGTCTCTCAACCCGAAGTAAGGTGGTGGGCGCACGATGCCCGTTAACCAGCCCACCCGGCGTCGTGCAGAGGAAAAACCCCGACCAAACGCACCGACAGCCGGTTCCGTCGCCAACAGGGACTTCCCGGGGCTCATTCCTTGGGCCCGCCACCGTTCCCGGCCCCGATCAACTTCATCACACACCGCTCCCTCACGGTCGCGGCTCGGTTTGGGAATCGCACACCGCCGCTGACCGACCCGCCTGATCGCTAAGTGATTCTCCCACTTGACGTTCCGCCGCCTCAGGTACAAGCTAACGATAGAGGCCGGGAAAGCATTCCCTGACTCCCGACGATGGGATTGGTGAAGGCGGATTTCCCCGTTTGAGCGCTCCCGCCCTGCCGCGGCTGTCCCATCGAGCGCGGCGTGTGGCGGAGTGCCGGAGCATTGCGCCGTCATGATCGTTAGCGTTCCCAGAGAGACCTATCCCGGCGAGACGCGAGTGGCGCTGACACCCACCCACGCAGGGGTCCTGGTGAAGCGCGGTGTCGAAGTCACTGTCGAATCCGGCGCCGGGGCGGGCGCCTTGCACACCGACGACGACTACCGGGCGCGACAAGTTCGGGTTACAGAGGATCGCGGGCGATTGCTTTCCGAAGCCGACGTCGTCTTGATGGTTCGGGGGCCGGGCGCGGACCCCAACTTCCCGTCCGCCGACTTGGCACGTCTCAAATCCGGGGCGGTGCTGATCGCCTTCCTCGAACCGCTTGCCGAGCCGCACCATATGCGTGCGCCCGCCGAGCGCGGCCTTACGCTGTTTTCCATGGAATTGATCCCACGCATCACGCGCGCGCAGCAGATGGATACGCTCAGCTCGATGGCGACGCTCGCCGGATACGCGGCCGTTCTGATCGCCGCGCAAGCCGCGCCGCGCATGTTTCCGCTGATGATGACCGCCGCCGGGACGTTCGCCCCCGCGAAGGTTTTCGTGATCGGCGCCGGCGTCGCCGGGTTGCAAGCAATCGCCACCGCACGGCGGTTGGGAGCCGTTGTCGAGGCCTACGACTTGCGTCCGGCGGTCAAAGAACAGGTGGAGAGCCTGGGCGCTCGATTCATCGAGCTGGACATCTCGACCGAAGATGCGGAAGGAACCGGCGGATACGCCCGCGAACAAACCGACGACTTCTATCGCGTGCAGCGCGAACTGCTGGCTGAGCACCTTGCCAAGTCCGACGTTGTCATCACCACGGCCGCCGTTCCCGGCAAGCGCGCGCCGGTGCTGATTTCGAGCGACATTTTCGAGAGCCTGCGTCCCGGGTCGGTAATTGTCGATCTGGCGGCGGAGAAGGGCGGCAATTGCGCGCTGACCAAGGCAGGCGAGACGATCGAGGTCGACGGCGTCACGATCGTCGGTCCGGTTAACCTGCCGGCGCGCTTGCCGGTCGACGCAAGCCGCATGTATTCGAAGAACATTTCGACCTTTCTCGGCCTGCTTATCGAAGACGGCCGCATAAAGGTCGATACCGAGGACGAAATTATTCGCGAGTCGCTTGTTGCGCACGGCGGCAAGGTGGTCAACCCCGCCGTCTTGCGGGCGCTTCGAGAGGGATAGCCGCCCGTGGTGAAAGTCCGACTGTGCGAAAAAAGGGTGCGGTCGGTACAGTCTACTTCTATGAATCCGCGGTCTCATAATATCGCCATGAAAATTCGTTTCGGCCGGGGTGTTTTCAGGAGCAGAGATGTCGCCATCAGTGGCGACACGGCACGCTAAAAGCGTGTGCCACGTCGGGAGAGGAGGGTAGCTGATGGAAGCGTTGATTACATCAATCACGGTGTTCGTGCTGGCGGTTTTCGTGGGTTTCGAGATCATCACGAAAGTTCCGCCCACGCTGCACACGCCGCTCATGTCGGGGGCGAACGCGATCTCGGGCATTGCGCTGGTCGGCGCGATGATCGCCGCCGGGGCGGACGACTTGGATATCGCGACCATGCTCGGCGTTGGGGCTGTCGTTCTCGCGACCATCAACGTGGTGGGCGGATTCTTGGTCACCCACCGCATGCTCTCGATGTTCAAGCGGAAGGACTAGAGGACACCGGTTTGCTCGCTTCACTATGCAGTTGATCAACATCGCGTACTTGGTTGCTTCGGTCCTTTTCATCGTCGGGCTCAAGGGCCTGACCTCGCCGCGTACGGCCGCGCGCGGGAATACGCTTGCAGCCCTCGGCATGTTGGTTGCCGTGGCGGCGACGCTGCTCGACCGCAATATTGTTCGGTTCGAATGGATTCTCGGCGGCATCGTGCTCGGTTCGCTGATCGGCGTCATCGCCGCCTCGAAAGTTCCGCTGACGGCCATGCCCGAGCTGGTCGCCATCTTCAACGGCTTCGGCGGAGGCGCCTCGGCGCTCGTGGCCACGAGCGCCATTCTCGCTCCGGAAACGGCGCCCGACGTACCCGCGGTGCAGCTCTACGCCGCCGGAGGCGTCAGCGCCCTGATTGGCGGCGCCACGTTAACGGGCAGTTTGGTCGCGTGGTTAAAGCTCCAGGAGTGGCTCAAGATGCAGCCGCGCGGACACGTGACCAGGGCGGCCGCCCTTGTGTCGGCGGTTGGTTCGGTCGCCTCTGCTTCGTACTTGGTGGCGAACCCGGGGGCCGAGTGGGCTGTTTGGGCCGCGCTGGCGCTGGCTTGTGCCTATGGGATTGGCTTGACGATGCCCGTCGGCGGGGCGGACATGCCGGTCGTGATCGCGTTGCTGAACTCGTGCTCCGGGCTGGCGGCGGCCGCAACCGGCTTCGTACTTAACAACAACGTCCTTATCATCAGCGGTTCGCTGGTTGGCGCCTCGGGCTTCATTCTCACGCGCATCATGTGTCGCGCGATGAATCGATCGCTGATAGACGTATTGGCGGGGAATCTCGGTGAAGGAGCCGTCGTCGTCGCCGGAGCCGAAGAGGTCTACCAGGGCCGGGTGAAAAGCTCCTCGGCCGAGGAGGCGGCGATGGTTCTCGAGACAGCGCGCACCGTAACGATCGTCCCCGGGTACGGCATGGCCGTTGCGCAGGCGCAACACGATGTTCGGGAATTGGCCGACTTGCTCATCGCCCGCAAGGTCACGGTGCGCTACGGTATTCACCCGGTCGCCGGCCGCATGCCCGGCCATATGAACGTCCTGCTGGCCGAGGCCGACGTGCCGTACGACGACCTTTACGACATGGACCAAATCAACCCGACCTTCCCGGAAACCGACGTCGTCATCGTGCTCGGGGCCAACGATGTCGTCAACCCGGCCGCCCGCGACGAACCGGGAAGCCCGATCTACGGCATGCCGATTCTCGACGTTGATAAGGCCCGCACCGTAATGGTCATCAAGCGCAGCTTGAGTCCGGGTTTTGCCGGCATTCCCAATAAGCTGTTCGCGGCGCCGAATTCCGTGATGCTCTTCGGAGACGGCAAGCAGGTCATCCGTGAGCTGGTTGCCGGCGTCGACGCGCTGGGGCCGGCGTAGGGTCGCGGGGGCATTGTTGACCGTTAGATGACGGGGTCGGAGGCTCGCGGGCCCCGCGGGTCTCTTCGAGCCCCGCGCTACGCGTTGTATGCTGGATGGTTCCCGCCCGGCGGTGAGGAGTCATGCCCGCGGACAATTTTCAACGTTTGGTCGAAACTATGGCGCGTCTGCGCGCTCCCGGAGGCTGCCCTTGGGACCGCGAGCAGACGATTCAAACGTTGCGGCGATATCTCATCGAAGAAGCGTATGAGGTCCTCGACGCGATGGAGCGCGAAGACTGGCCGCACCTGGCTGAAGAGCTGGGCGATCTGCAGCTCCAAATCGTCTTCCAGGCCCAAATCGCGGCCGAGGACGGGAACTTCACGATCAACGATGTCCTGGCCGCGATCAATGACAAATTGATTCGCCGGCACCCACACGTCTTCGCCGATGAGTCGGCAGCCACGGCCGGCGATGTTCTCAAGCGTTGGGACGAGATTAAGGCGGTAGAGGCGGCAGCGAAACGGGAGGGGACGGGGCCACCTGGAGCGGACGAGCCAGCGACGTTGCTCGACGGCGTCCCGCGCACACAGCCAGCGTTGCTCGAGGCAACGCAAATCGGAAAGGCTGCCTCGAAACTCGGTTTTGATTGGGAAGACTTCGACGATTTGCCGGCGAAGCTGCGAGAGGAGATCGACGAGTTGCAACAGGCGCGGGAATCGCCGGAGGAGGGAAGGGCTCAACGCCTCGAAGAAGAGATCGGAGACCTGCTCTTCATGGCCGTCAACATCGCGCGGCACGTCAAAGTCGATCCGGAACCGGCCCTGCGGAGCGCCAATAAGAAATTCCGCGAGCGCTTCGGCTACATCGAGCGGTGTCTGCACGCCCAGGGCAAGTCCTTTGACGAAGCAAGTCTCAACGAAATGGAGGAACTGTGGCAGGAAGCGAAGAGTCCTCCGAACGGCTAGAGGACATTGAGATCCGACGTCTGCGCGACCACGCCGAATATCGCGCAACGCTTGAAGTACAGCAGCGGGTTTGGGGATTCTCCGACAGCGATTGCGTGCCGCCCCGGTTGATGATCGTCGCTGTCGAAATCGGCGGTTTGGCATTGGGAGCTTTTTCGGGCGGGGACATGATCGGCTTCAGTCTGTCTTTCCCGGGTCTAGCAGAAGCCGATCACGCCAATGAGTCGAGGACCTATTGGCACAGCCACATGACCGGCGTCCTTCCGGAATGGCAGGGTCGAGGCGTCGGCCGGCGCATCAAACTCAGCCAACGTGACGAAGCTCTGCGGGCCGGTATTGAAATCGTGGAGTGGACCTTTGATCCGCTGGAGGTTCGTAACGCCTATTTCAACATCGAGCGTCTCGGGATCATCGTTCGGCATTTCCTTCCTAATCAATACGGCATCACCTCAAGCCGCTTGCACGGCGGATTGCCCACCGATCGCCTCGTCGCCGAATGGCACGTGGGAAGTGACCAAGTCGCGGCGGTCATCGAGCGAGCGCCGCGGGATCGCGCAGAGGTTGCCACAACGATAGAGGTTCCGAAAACCATCGCCGACCTGCGAGTAAGCGACAGCGAGGCGGCGCGCGACATTCAAACGCGCGTGCGGGACCAGTTTCAACGAGCTTTCGCCGCAAGATTGACGGTGGTGGGTTATCGCCTCGAGGAGGATGCGGGAGTTTACGAGTTGGGCAGGCCGGCGAGGTAGTTGGCCTGGTACGCAAACCGAGCCGCGCGCGTCACAGTAAGCGGTGTGCGATGAGGCCGTCAACATACAGGAAGGCGGCGGGAGCGCAATGCCCCGTAGCCAAACCCGAAAGCTCCATCCCCGCAAGCCGGTCCCGAGAACGACCTCACAACCGAAGCCCGAAAGACCAGCTCCGCCGCCGGAACCCCAAGGGCTCACACCAACCGACAACGCCGGCTTGCCCCGCGGGGCTGGTTCCGTGGGCCCGCCACCGTTTCCGCACCCGATCAACTTCGTCGCACACCGCTCTCTTACGGTCGCGGCTCGGTTTGGGTTTGCGCGGCTCGGTTTGGGGGAGCGCGGGCCCAAGCGCGACAGCTCAGGCGCGGGGCGATATCCGCGGAGTTGAAACCAGACCCTGTCCGAGATCAATCACGCGAATGGCGTGATTGTTCGTGTCCGCGACGAACAGCTTGTCACCCGCCGCGCTCAGCCCGCCCGGTTCGTGGAATCGTGCCTCGTCGAGCGGGCCGTCTTCGAGGCCGGCTTGTCCGGTTCCGGCCAACGTTCGGCTCTTGCGAGCGGACGGGTCGATCACCTTGACCTTGTGATTGTAGGTATCGGCAACGTAAACCCGGCCGCCGTGATATTCGACATCGAGAGGGTGCTGTAACCGGACTGCGTCTCCGCTCCCGTCCACATCGCCATAGTCGAAAAGTCCTTGGCCGACCACGGTCTTGACGTGCCCACCGCGAGGGTCGAGATCCACGGTGCGCACCGAGCTGATTTCACTATCCGCTATAAACAGCACATTCCCGTCGCTTGACAACCCGCTCGGCTGGGCCAACGCGGCGGCAAGCAGCGGCCCGTCGAGATGGTCTTCGCGGCCGCTGCCGGCATGCCCGGCGAGGATTCCGCTTTCCGGGTCGTATCCCCAGATCTGGTGCGAGCCGGCCATGGCAATGAACAGAACGCCGTGGGCCCATTCGAGGTCCCACGGGGAGTTGAGCGCCCTTCCGCGGGCGTCGCCGGGTGAAGCGTCCAAATCTCGGTTCTGCGTGCCGTCTCCGGCTACAGTGACGACCTGTCGCGTTGCGAGATTGATTTCGCGCAGGGCGTGATTTTCCGTGTCGGCCAGAAAGAGGCGGTGGTCCGCCAAGGCCATTCCTTGGGGGTGATGGAACGACGCATCGGCAAAGTCGCCGTCAGCAAGACCGATCTCCCCCGAGCCGATCACATCGAGCGTCCGAAAGTCGTCCGCCGAAAGGACGACTACGCGGTTGTGGTTGGAATCCGAGACAAACAACCGACCAGCGGCGGGATCCGCCAACACCTTCCCTGGAAACGACAGCATCGAGTCCGGCGCGCCCGAGCTCTCGAGCACTGTTACAAGCGGCCTCCGGTCGATCGCCCCGTCGGCGTCGAAAGACGCCGTCATCCGTGCGATCAGCGGATCGAACACCTCAAAGACCCCTTCGCCTGAATGCGCCCCGATGACCTTGCCGTGCGGGTCGATCAGCACCAGCGTCGGCCAAGCGCGCACCGCGTATCCCCGCCACAGCCGCATCGAGTGATCGTTAACGACGGGATGCTCGACTTCGTAGCGCAACACGGCTTTTCGGATGTTTTCGGTTTCCCGTTCAGTCGTGAATTTCGGTGTGTGGACGCCGACGACAACCAGCTCCTCGGCGTATTTCTTTTCCAACTTCTTGAGGTCGGGAAGCACGTGCATGCAATTGATGCAGCAATAGGTCCAGAAATCGAGCAACACCAGCTTGCCCCGCAGGTCTTCGAGAGACAGCGGCCGATCGGTGTTAAGCCAGTCGAGTCCTTGAGGAAAATCGGGCGCGTGAACGGTCCCGGGCTGAACGGGCATAGGCCTCATGATAGCCGAGGCCCTCAAGAATCGAGCCGGGGTGGGGAGCCGCTACGCGGAGGCCGGCGCGAGTGCGGCGCCGCCGTTTTTGTGTTCGGCCATGCGGACGGAAACCAATTGCGAAACGCCGGGCTGCTGCATGGTGACGCCGTAAAGGGTTTGGGCGGTTTCCATGGTGGTGCGGCTGTGCGTGATCAAGATGAACTGCGTGCGCTCGCTCATCTCGCGAACGAGGCGTGAAAAGCGCGCCAGGTTCGGTTCGTCGAGCGGGGCGTCAACCTCATCGAGAATGCAAAACGGACTGGGGCGATGGCGGAACGTCGCCATCAACAAGGCTACGGCTGTGAGTGACTTCTCGCCGCCCGACAGCAGCGCGACATTCTGCAGACGTTTGCCGGGCGGCGACGCAATAATGTCAACGCCTGACTCGCCGGCGTTTTCCTCGTCGGTGAGCCGCATCTCGGCCACCCCTCCGCCGAACAATGTCTGGAAGACCTCACGGAAGTTTCTATTGATCGCGTCGAAGGTTTCTTGGAACTTCGAGCTCGACACGGTGTCGATTTCCGAGATCGTCTTTTCCGTCGCCGCGATCGAATCGAGCAGATCTCGCCGCTGTGTCTCCAAGAAATCAAGTCTTTCCTTAGCTTCCTTGTACTCCTCGAGCGCCAAGACGTTGACCGCTCCCAGGCTCTCCAGCTTGGTCTTAAGCTCCTGATGCTCACGCTCGGCCGCTTCAAGCTGCTCGAGGGTCAATTCGTCGGTCTGTTCGGCCAGCACTTCGGCGAGCGGGCGCTCCATTTCTCGCAGGCAAGTCTCTTCAAGATGTTTGATGTCGGAGCGAAGCTCTACCAATTTCATCTCGACGGCCGAGCGGCGCTCACGTGCCTGATCCAGTTGATCGCGCGCCTCTTCCACGGCCGGTTCGGCCGCGGCGATTTGGTCGGCCGCCTCCGTGATCCGTCGGCGAAGGCCTTCCGCTTTCTCCGTCAGCGTTCGGTTCTGTTCAGCATGAGCGTCGACCTGCCTGCCGCACTCGACATTGTCGGCGAGCAAACGATCGGCTTCAGCCTTCCTGCCCTCAGCTTGCGATGCCGTCTCGTCGCGACGGCGGCTGTGCTCTCCGACCGTCTGACGCAACTTTTCAAGCGCTTCGCCGGCTGACTTGCCGCGCTCCATGAGTCCGGCCAGCTCGGTCCGGAGATGCACCTGCTCCTCCGCCAGGCCGGAGGAGTCGGCTCGACCGCTTTCAATCTTCTTCGACAGCTCCACCAAAGCATTCTCGGTTTCGCTGCGACGTGACTCCAGTTGTTCGATGGTCTGCTGCTGCCGCCCCCGTTCCTCGGACGATTCGTTGTTGCTGTCGCGCAGTCGCTCGAGATCCGCGGCGACAATTGCAAGGCGTTTCCCGGCTCTCGCCGTCCCTTCGTTAACGCCGCGCATCTCGTGATCGGCGCCCAGCGCATCTTTTTCAGCGGCTGCAAGACTTTCGGAAACCGACCTGAGCTCTTCGGTGTTCGACTCGATCTGTTGCTCGAGGCGAGCGATTGCTTGTGTCGTCTGGGAGACTTTGTTCTCGACGCGCGCAACCTTCGGACCCAGCTCGCGCAACTCACGCTTCAGGGCCAGCGGCCCGGCGATCCCCTGCTTACCCCCGCTCAACGTGTAGCCGCGATAGCAACGCCCATCGGGCATCAGGAAGTGTAGGTCCGGGTATTGGACCGCAAGTCGGCGTGCCGCGGCATCGTCCTCGACCAGATAGCAGCCACGCAACCGCGGCAGCAGAGTCGATGCCGAACCCGACAGGCCGTTCGTGAGCCGGATGGCATCCGCCAACCTTCCGTTGACGCCGGTCTCGGGCCCTAAAGCTGGATCGTCCGAGGTGACCGGAGATTCGGGATGCACCAAGAACGTCGCGTGACCCTGGACGTCGCGGCGCAGTAGCTCAACGCCCTCTGCGGCCTCTTCCCACTTGTGAACTACAACGTATTCCAACTCTTCGCGAAGAAATTCTTCCGTCGCTTTCTCAAGGGCCGGGTCGACTTCGACGTAGTCAGCCAAAATGCCGATGGGCTTGAATCCCTCGACCGGCTGCCGCTCGATCGCGGCGAACAGGTTCTTGATCGTCTCGGTCGTATAGGCGTGATGCGAAAGGATCTCTTCGAGCGACTCGCGGCGAGCGCGCAGTCGAGAAAGCTGTTCCTGGAGCCCGTCGGTTTCGAGTCGTGATTCTCGGCTCTGCTTCCGGGCCGAGCTGAGAGCCTGCTCAATTTCTTCGCGCCGTGCCGTAAGCGTCTTGATCTCGGCATCGACGCTTTCGAGCCGTCGTGCAACCTCGTCGCGACGCTCGGCGAGCCGCGCCGTGTCCTCGCGCGCCGCTGACTCCTCTTCGACGAGTCGGGCCATCTGACGCTCGTTGCCGGCAAGAAACTCATCGATCTGAGCCAACCGGTTACGCCCCTGGGATACTTCGCCGAGAAGCCGGATCACTTCGCCGCGGCTCTGCTCGCGAGTCTCCTCGCTCTCCTGAACCGCTTTGCGAGCGGCTTCTACCGCGGCCGTTTTTTCGTTCAGCCGACCGCGCACCAGATCGGCTTGTCTCGATGCCTCGGCAACGGCTTGTTCGCCGCTGCCAAGCTCGGCTTGCAACTCTTCGAGTTGCGTGTTGAGGCGCGCCAGCTCTTGCTCGGCCTGTTGCCCGCGGGTCCGATTGTCCTCGGCGCTGCCGGCTTGCTGCTCGATTCGGGCGCGAAGCCTCTCGATTTCAAGTGCGGTTTGCGTCAGCTCCTCACGACTCGTGTGCAACGCCTGGTCGCCCTGAAGGCGATCTTCACGCAGTCCCCCAAGTTTCGACTCAGAGGTCTGAAGCTTTTCCGCACACGCCCGCCGGGACTCCTCGGCGGCTTCTTTCTGTTGGGTTGCCTCCCGTAGCCGTACGTCCATAGCCCGATGGCGACCGGCGATCAGCATCGCCAACCGCTCGCTCAACTCACCGCTCAATTCTTCATAGCGACGTGCTTTCGACGCTTGCCGCTTGAGCGAGCCGACCTGCCGCGTGACTTCTTGGAAAATATCGTTGACGCGATTCAGGTTCTGGCGAGCGCCGTCGAGCTTCAGCTCGGCCAGTCGCTTGCGCGTCTTGAACTTCGTGATACCCGCCGCCTCTTCAATGAAGTTGCGCCGATCGAGCGGCCGCGAACTCAAAATCTGCTCGATGCGCCCTTGCTCAATGATGGCGTAGTGATTCGGCCCTAAACCGGTCCCCAGAAAAATGTCCTGGATGTCGCGCAGACGGCAGGTCTTGCCGTTGAGCATGTAATGACTTTCGCCGGAACGGAAGAGTTTGCGCGTGACCACGATCTCGTGGGAAAGGGGAACGCTCTTGGACGTTGATCCGGACGCGCCGTTCACCGAGCCGGAGGTGCCGCTCTTCGCTCCGCTGGTCGACCCGTTCGTCGCGCCGTTCACCTTAACGTGCCCTGACTCCTTGGGCGAGGCCGTGGGAAGCGTGATACCCTCGGGATCAAACAACGTCAGGCTGACTTGCGCCAGCCCCGACGGCTTGCGGTCGCGCGCGCCGCTGAAGATAAACTCCTGCATACGGGCGCCGCGCAGCGTCTTCGCCGACTGCTCGCCCAATACCCAACTGATCGCGTCGCTGATGTTCGACTTCCCGCAGCCGTTCGGACCTACAATCGCCGCCACGCCGTCGCCGGTGAAACGCAACTCTTGGCGGTCGGAAAAGGACTTGAAGCCGACGAGTTCCAGCTTTTTTAGGTGCAGCAAACCAGATACGCCTTTTCTTCGAAGCCAAGTCCCAACACAGGCGCATTGCCGGCGTCGGTCGCCTCGGCGGGGGCCTTCAGGTGTCTTTAAGTATCGTCGGCCGATATTGGGATTCTTAGAACCAATCCAGCCCGCTATCGGCCTGCCGCGGGGCACAAATCCCCCGCCAGCCTATCTTAGCGCTGAATCTCGCGCTTGTAAAGCCGTTTCTACCAGATCTTGTGGAAAACCAAAATGCTAACTACGATATGTCGCGGGTCGTGGGAACCCATAAGTATTCTGTTCATTACGATATAATCAAGACCGCCTGATGACGAACTTTACCCGTTCCGACCTGAAACGCCGGTGCCGAAGAGTGCGGCGTCCTTCTTACCTTCTCGCCTTTGTTCGCCTGATTGCAATGACTCTGACGCTGTGGGGCGTCGCCGGGGTACAGGCACAAACGGAGAAATTTCTCTCGAATATTCGCCAACTCACCCATGGCGGCCAAAACGCCGAGGCTTATTGGTCGCCCGACGGCGAGCGCCTTGTATTCCAAGCCACCCGCGACGGCAACAACTGCGATCAGATCTACGTGATGGATGCGGACGGCTCGGACCCGCGCATGGTCTCGACTGGGAAAGGTGTCACTACGTGCGGCTACTTTCTGCCCGCCGGCCGCGACGTCGTCTACGCTTCGACCCACGAATCGGGCGCGGATTGCCCGCCCCGCCCCGACCGTAGCCAGGGCTACGTCTGGCCGGTTCACGCCGGCTACGAGATCTATCGCGTCGGGCTCGACGGCGGCGGCTTGCGCAAACTCACCGACGGGGAAGGCTATGACGCCGAGGCCACGGTGAATTGGGCGCGGAAGAAGATCGTCTATACCTCGAAAGCTTCGGGCGATTTGGACCTGTGGTCAATGGATCTCAAGGGGTCAAACAAGACTAGGCTGACGACCTCATCCGGCTACGACGGCGGCGCTTTCTTCTCGCACAATGGCGGCAAGCTTGTATGGAGGGCGCATCATCCCTCGAACGCCGAGGGCGAGCGACGTTACCGCGACCTACTCGACCGCAACCTGACCGCGCCCATGAAGATGGAGCTATTCGTCGCTGACGCCGACGGTTCGAACGGCCGGCGGATCACCGATTTCGGGTGTGCCGCCTTCGCACCGCAGTTCACGCCCGACAGCACGCGCATCATTTTCTCATCGAACAAGAATGAGTGCGACAGCCGCTGGTTCGAGCTATTCATCGTCGATGTCGATGGTGGCAATCTGGAACAAGTCACTGACTTCGGGGGGTTCACTTCTTTCGCGGAATTTTCCCCCGACGGACGCAAGGTCGTCTTCACGTCGAGCCACAACGCCAAGAGCCGTTATGAATTCAACATTTTCACGGCGGACTGGAAACCGGCCGCGGGCGCGGCCAAAGATCAGTAGGCAGGCCTTGAGACCTGCACCCTGTGGCGCCACGTCCAGCATGAATCACCAGCCCTTCCAACTGCCGTCGGCATTGCGCGGTGTCATGAGATCTGCGCCTCCTCAGCAAGACGCGAAACCTGCACAGAGCTTGTAATGCCGAAGCTGTGGCTGACGTCGAGCGGCAAAGCAGTGGTTTTCACGCGTCGAGTGTTCATCGGTCATCCTCCAGGCGAGGATTTTTCGTAGAGGCCGGCGTAGCAAGGTGCGGGAACTCGGCGCCGAGCTATCGATCGGGCTTCCGCTCTCGCACTACGAAATCCTCTACTGTCAGCCCGTTGGGCTCCTCTCCGTGCGGAGGATGGAGGAAACCGTTGATCCGCACATCGCGACCGAGAAGGTCTTGCCGGACAAGCTCCTGGAGTTTCTCTCCACCACCAAGGACCAGCACCCGGTCAAGTCCGGGCACCTGAAGCGCGAGCATGTCCTTCCACTTCTCCAGCCGCCCACGTACTGTCAATTCCATCTTCGGAACGGAGAACCCGGATTTTCTTAGGAACTCTCGCACCTTCTCCGGGGCAAAGCTCTCGTCATCCTCTGCCACCACAACCGCCGTGCCGGCCTTAAAGTCCACCGTTGCTTTATCAACGCCATCCAGGCGTTGCAGGGTCTTTTGAACCCCGTGCGCTCAAAGCGGTCAATGCATGCCGTCGACTTGAACGACAGCCTGCTCCACTTGCGCCGGCGCCGGTACGACGCTGAAGGCGAGCAGCGTGAGCCGAAGCAGATGTTTCCTGTTCATGATGCATTCCTCCTATATGACTTCTCAGAGAACGTATCGAAAGCCGAAGAGCACCCCGATCCGTGGCTCGGGTTGCAAGCCATTCAGTTTCTGAACCACGGGTATGGGCGCCGAAAGCTCAAGGACCAGATTTCGCTTCATGAAATACTGTATGCCAGGAGAGATGTAGAGCAGCCCCCCGCCGGAATTGGGGAGCGCGCCGATGCGGTCGCGCGCTCGGTTGCGCACTTCGGCGTTGAACTCGACAATGCCGAAGACGCCGTGCGGGGCGAGTCGGCTTTTCCCCGAATCCGGCAAGAACAGATAGGAAAGCGCAACATCGAAGAGCGCCCGGTTTCCCGCTGTGAGGCCGTCGCTGTTTCGGGTTGCCGCCTCATACTGCACGTCGGCGACGAGGTGACGTTGCTTGTGGGCCTTCTGGAACACAAGGCCCCCGAGGTAGCTCGCCGCTTTGGTGCTGAAACCCTCGGACCCTGTCGGCGTTTGGACGCCGAACTCAGCCGCAAGACGCGTCAGGCCGCCCGGCTCGTTCCTCTTGATGAGCCCGTCGTACTTGACGAAGAATCGCGAGTCGCCGCGGCCTGTATTCTCCCCGACCACGAAGGGCGTTACGGCCGTTGCGTGCCACCCGGGCGCGAACCCGTATACGACCGCAACAGGTTGAATGTAGCGCCGCGTACTAACAGTCGAGCCATCTCGCACCACTGTGCGACGGTCGATCCGGCTGAACGAGCGCACCAGAATCTGCCGGTTGAACAAGGTTCGGCCGCCGGGAGCCAGGATCGCCTGGCCTTCGGCGCTAGGCAACCAGGCAAAGCAGACCAGCGCACCCACGGAGAGGACACGCGCCGAGAAAAATAATCGTGACATAGACATTCCGATCCTCCAAGTCAAACGGCCGCGACGAGAATCGCGTCCGAAAACGGACGCACCCCTCCCCGTGCTTGGGCAGCTAAACGAGAAGGATGGAATGTCTCAGGTAAAGCTCCTGCTCAGGAGCTTGCATAGGAACTGCAACGCCGGTCCGTTGATCTCTCGGCTCGGCTTGAGCATATGGGCGGGGCTGCGCTGCTTGCACAGCAGCAAGCCCTGTCGGGACCCACTGCTTGGCGCGAGCTGGTTCCGGTGCGGGATCCGTGGGGTCCTCGCCGCAGCGAAGCGAACAGCAGGACTTGGCGGAGGGGGAGCCGGCTTTCGCCAGATGACAACAGGCACGAGCGCAGCTCGATTCCGTTGCTCCGAACTGCTCGCCGTCTGCTAGGAGATATCCGCCGCCGTAGAGTAGACAAACTTGGCTCAACGTCAACAGCGCGGCGAGTCTGAGCAGCGGTTTCTTCATCCCGTCTGTCTTAACGATAAACCCTAAAGCCCGCAACAGAGTCAAGCGAAATCTCCATCCGCGATTGGGGATTCCAGGTCCGGGCGAGGCATTGCCGCCGAACCGTGTGTGTGGGGCCTCATGACTCCGCGGCCGCCAAGGTTCCGGTAGGATGGACCCACGACCTCCGGGGGCAGGAGCGTCACTGCTGCCTCCGGTGTAGAAGACCTCGGCGCGCAACGAGGCAATGAGTACCGCCGGCACGGGCGGTGAAACGGCTCGCGGCACTTCGGGTTCCGGGGCTCAGGGAGGGAACCGTGACTTGTTTCGAGGTTTCGGTGAATGGAGAACGCCTTTGCCGGGCTGGTGTGGGCGAGTTCGGGGTTTTGTCGGCGATGACCTCTTGGGTTCGGCGGCGCGACCCACCCCCGAGCGATGTCGAGGACTGGAGAGAAGAGGAGCTTGTGCTCGACGTTGGGGGTCTTCATACCGAGGGCCGGGGTGGAGACGACGAACACCGTCGATGGCCCGGCCGGCCGTTGAAACTTGGTGACGTGGTGACGATTCAAGTCATCGAGAACGAAACCTGCGACGAGCCGGAGAGTCGTTCGACGGTCGTCAAGCGGGAAGAAGCGGAGCGGCAGCGTGAGCAATATTTGCGGCTCAAGGAGAAGTTTGAAGCGCAAGGCGAGGAGTAGCCGACGGAAGCCACGCGGGCGGCAGCGGGTCTTGTTGGGGTACGCAGCACCTTCTCGATCAGTATTCGCCTTCGAACCTCGGGTGCACCCACAGAAACTCTCGACGCTTGTTGGTCACACGGACCAGGCCGCCGAATCCCGGGTCCTTTTCTTTCAGGAGGGCCTGCAGTTCGCGCAGGGTTCCGCCTTTTGCGCGGATGCCTTTGCCTTCTTCGAGTGATGTGGAATCGCCGCTGTCAAGCCAGTCCGTGACCTTTTCGCCACCCTTCAGCGAAGCGTCGATGACGGTCTTGCCGAAGTTCAGCTGCTTTTCGATGGCCTTGAATGCGGCCTCGTCCAGCGCGAGTTTTGCACCGGCTGACGCGACCGGCAGGATTAATCCCAACGTGCCGGTCATCACTTTGAGAAAAGGCGCGGCTTGTTTGAACCATTTGCGCGTCAGTTCTAGTTTGTAGACGCCCTTGTTGCCTTGCTGACCGTTGAGACTAGGCAGCGGCAGCCTTCGAATGCTCGCACCAAAGGGTGAGCTGGAATTCGGTCTTGGCCCATTTCTTCGGGTTGAAGTTGCTCCGCTCAATCGGCGTCAGGCTGAAGAGCCGCGGGCCTTCCTTGGCTTCATCGGTCAGCGCGGCCATCATGCCGTGATAGGCAATATCCACTTTGCTGAGTAGGGCTTGGCCCGCGGCGTCCACGCGGTCGAATCGATCGCCGGTTTTGTCGTCGTGAGCCATCAGCAGTTGCCGGATTCCCGCCAAATCCCGCCTGACCTCCGCGTACTCCTCGAGCAGCGTCCACGCGGCCGCGGGCCGGGAGGAGGGCGCGTTGCGCAGCAACGAATCAATGGCTTGCCATTCGTTGCAAACCGGGCAGGGGTATTCCGGGCGCAGCTTGCGTTTGCTGTCGATCAGTTTCCCCACTTCATACAAACCGGTGCCGGGTTCGTCATTCCCGCAGGGATCAATGCACGGCACCATCACGTCGCAATGCAAGCCTTCCCAGAAGCTCTCCACGAGATATCTGACCTCGCCCGTCAGCATCGCGAGGAACTGATCGGGATAAGCGGCGCGAACCGTAATCCGTAGATCTCCGCCGATGTGCTCTAGAAGCGCGCGACCGTTATAGTCATCCGCCAAAATCAGGCCCCGCTGCCAGTGGACGCTCATGTTGTGGTCCGCTCGGCCGAGCGAGTACTTGTGCAGGCGAACGATCAATTGGTAGAACAAGCCCTCGGCCTCGGCCGGCCGGGCGGCGCCGGCGTCGACGATACGACAGATTTGCACCTGCTCGCTGTCGCCCGGCTCCACGTCGCCGGGCCACTCTCTTTCTAAATCCTCTTGAGGCCTTGTATCGGGAACCAGTTGCGCGATCAAGCTGGTCGAGTCCGCCTCATCTTTTGAGGGCACGCTCGCCACCTTGTAGGAAAGATCGAAGCGCTCCATCAAGCGCACGAAAATCTTGTGCAGGTCTTCGGGATAGCGCTCTTCCTTTTTGCGGGCGCGGTCATTCCAAAGCCGGCTGAGGCGGGCGGAGCTGACGAGCCCGTGCCCGTTGCGCGTGGCCTTGTCGTCCAGCACAAAGCTGACGGCGGCGGCCAGCCAGTCGGGCTTGAGCACAACGATGTCTTGCAAGACGGGGTCATGTTCGTAATGGATGAGATGCCCGAGCCGCCGCGAGACGGCCACAAACAAGCGCGCTTCCTCCTCGTCCATTTGGTGATCTTCTTGGCAGAGCTTGAGGACGTCACCCAGCGGCAAGTACGCATCCTCGGTTTGCTTCAATGCTTCCCGGGCGTCGCGCCAGCGGCGGGGCACCGAACGGACCGTCTCGGGAAGCTCCGAGGCGACGCGAGCAATCCCCTGCTTTAGCTCGTCGATCCCCTGCCGTTCGTCGTTTTGATCTTTATCGGGCTTGCTGTCTACCAGGAAGAAATCAACGATGGTGTCTTTGCCGAACAGATCCCAAAGTTCCTGGCGGTCAATGTCGGGTTGGCGCTGTTTCGGGCCGCCGTGGGTGGCGACCACCAGAATCTTTGCGTCGGGTTCGCGGTGCTTGACCAGCTTGATCCATTCCTTGACCCGGCCCTGCTGCGACCCTTCGCGCGGCTTCCACGCCACCAGGTAGACGGCCGGCGAGGTAAAGAACAACTGATGCGTCGGGCGGTACACGCGCTGGCCGCCGAAATCCCAGCCGTTGAGGGTGATTTTCGTGCCGCTCTCGGAGTCGACCACCGGGATGGATCGGATCTCAATGCCGTGGGTCGTGTCGTGTTCCCGCCATGGCTTGCCTTCCAGGGCGTCCATGAGACAGGTCTTGCCGACTTCGCCTTCGCCGATAATGATGAGCTTGGCTTCTCTGAGAATGACCTCATCCGCAACTTTGGTGCGCAGATAGGCTTTGACGGCGTCGACACCCTCTTCATGTGCCGCGGCGAGTTCCGGGTTGAGCGGGTTGCCGTTGAGATACAGCACCTCCAACTTGGTGAGTTGTCCCAGCGATTCCGGCAGCGCGGTCAGCTGATTGTTCTCGAGATACAGCCACTGCAACTGGGTGAGTTGTCCCAGCGACTCCGGCAGCGTGGTCAGCTGATTGTTGGGGAGATCCAGCCACCCCAACTGGGTGAGTTGTCCCAGCGACTCCGGCAGCGCGGTCAGCTGATTGTTGTCGAGATGCAGCGTTTGCAACTGCGTGAGTTCTCCCAGCGACTCCGGCAGCGCGGTCAGCTGATTGTTGTCGAGATCCAGCGTTTGCAACTGGGCGAGTTGTCCCAGCGACTACGCTCGGCCAGTAACAAGCTGGGCAGACAGAGATGAGGCATTCACGGACGTCTCTAAAGGCATCCGAGCAGCGATTCTTGACCTTCGCAGCTCGCGTGCGGGGAAGAAGTCGAGGCGCAATCCTTCGGGTGATCAAGACGAGAGCGACGAAGAAGGTCTTCTCGACCTCGTCGAGCAGGGAAACAAGGAATTCAATCTCCTGACAGACGTGACAATGCGAATGGCTGGTTCCGGCAGCGCGGTCAGCTGATTGTTGTCGACGTCCAGCCGCTGCAACTGGGCGAGTTGTCCCAGCGACTCCGGCAGCTCGGTCAGCTCCAAGTCCGAGAGATCAAGCTCCGTTTTCCCCGAGCGCCGCGTGGCTTCGATTCTCTTTTCCGCCTCGCGATACCCGTCGTCCCGTGCCATTCTCGTCGCCCTTCCTTAGGTCGCAGTCGAAAGATCAGACGCGCCGCCGCGCTCGGCCGATTGTTCGTAGATTATGCCAGATACGCCCTGCCCTTGCGGCGCACGAAAAGGGGAAGTCCGCTCCTACGAATCCGTGGACTCAGAATACAGCCATGAAAATGGATGTCGACGGGCCGACAAGTCAAGTGGGGTTGACGGAGGGCCTTCCTGCCGCCCTTTCAGGGCTCAACCTGATTTGATTCCGTACCCAGGGTTCCGCTTGGCTTCACCCTAGGCTATTATTCCCGCCGCCGCTTCGCGGCTCAAGAGTACTTGCGACCTCACGAGGCTTGAACGTAATGCCCCATACGCTCTCGACGCCTATTTAGCAAACCACCGATATAAGCGATGTCTACCGCCGGCGTTCGAAAGGTCAACTCCGGAACCATGAGCGCTGGGGCTCGATCGCCGGCAGGGCGAGCCAGGTGGCGGCGGCGAGTAGAAATAGAGTTAGGGCCGGGGCCGCCCGGCCTCAGTATGTGCGCAAAACCGTGTATCCTTTGTTAACTCTCAAGAAAGGGTTAACTCTCAAGACAAGGTTAGCCCTTAAGCCGGGAAGGCGCTTTACCTATGAACCAGTGGGACCGCATCCACAACTCACCCGATTACCAGCGGATGATCGCCCAGAAAACGCGCTTTGTCGTCGCCGCGACGGTGTTTTTCATCGTCTTCTACTTCGCGCTGCCGGTGCTGGTCGGCTACTGGCCCGAGCTGATGTCGCGCGAGGTTTGGGGCGTCGTGAACTGGGCGTATCTGTTCGCGTTTTCGCAGTTTCTGATGGCTTGGGCGCTGGCGTATCTCTACATGCGCGTCGCCGCGCGCTTCGACCGGATGTCCGAAAAAATCCTGGCTGAAACGAGCGCCGCGGACGACGGCGGCGACAACCAAGGGGGCGAATAGACGATGTCGCTCCCGCTGTTGATGTTTCTTGCCTTCATCGCCGCAACACTTGGCATCACCTACTGGGCCGCGCGGCGATCCTCGGGAGAAAGTGCCTACTTTGCCGCCGGCAGGCGCATTACGGGCTGGCAGAACGGGCTCGCGATATCGGGCGACTACATGAGCGCGGCGTCGTTTCTGGGGATCGCCGGGCTGATCGCTTTCTACGGCTTCGACGGCTTCATGTATTCGGTCGGCTTCTTGGTCGCCTACCTGACCGTCCTGTTTCTCGTCGCCGAGCCGCTGCGCAACGCCGGAAAATACACCATGGCGGACGTGTTGGCCTACCGGCTGCGGGCACGCCCGGTCAGGGCCTGGGCCTCGCTGAGCACGCTGACTGTTTCGACGTTCTACATGATCGCCCAGATGGTCGGCGCGGGCGCGCTGGTAAGCCTACTGCTCGCCGATTCCGGTATCAGCTTCACGGGCGCGGTGACCGGGGTCGGCATCTTGATGATCGTCTACGTCGTCTTCGGCGGCATGCTGGCGACGACCTGGGTGCAAATCGTCAAAGCGGTCTTACTGATGAGCGGCACGTTGCTGCTGAGCGTGCTCGTACTCGCGCACTTCGGCTTCGATCTCGGTGCTTTTTTCGCGGCAACCGCCGAAGTCAGCTACCAGGCGAACGGTCAAACCATCACCCAGAACTTCTTGACGCCGGGGCTGTACTACAAGCCGCCCTATGGCGCGCTCGACCTGATTTCGTTGGGCATGGCGCTGATTTTCGGAACCGCCGGCTTGCCGCACATCCTGATTCGCTTCTACACAGTGCCCGACGCCAAGACGGCGCGAGTGAGCGTTTTCTGGGCGATGTTGCTGATCGGCGCGTTCTACATGATGACGACTTTCTTGGGCTTCGGCGCGGCGACGATCGTGGGCCGTAACGCGATCTCGTCTAACGGCGGCATCAACATGAGCGCGCCGCTGCTGGCGCAGGCCCTGGCCGGCGACGTCTTCTTCGCGTTCATCTCAGCCGTGGCGTTCGCGACGATCCTCGCCGTCGTGGCCGGGCTGACTATCAGCGCCTCGACTTCGTTCGCGCACGACTTTTATACCAATGTGATCCACCACGGGAAGGAGCGCTCGCCGGGCGAAGAGGTTCGGGTGGCCCGCTGGACGGCGTTTGTCGTCGGCGCGGTGTCCATTGCGATCGCCATCGGGCTGGGTCCGTCCGCAAACGTAGCCTTCCTGGTGGGACTGGCGTTTGCGGTCGCGGCATCAGCCAACTTGCCGGTCATGCTGTTCTCGGTGTACTGGAGCAAATTTACGACGCGAGGGGCGGTGTGGGGCTTGGCGGCCGGCCTGTTTTCATCGATCGGGCTCATTTTGGTGAGCCCGAGTTTCATGGGCGTCGACGGGCCGGAGGTCGCGGAAGCGGCGCGTCGAGTGATTCAGGCGCCCACGCTGTTCCCGCTCAAGAATCCGGGCATCATAAGCATTCCGCTCGGCTTCCTGGCAGCCTATCTGGGATCGGTTTTTTCGAACGAGCCGTCAGCGGAAGAGAAGTTCATCGAGCTCAGCGTCCGCGCAAACACCGGACTTGGCGCCGAGAAGGCTGTCGATCACTAGTCGGGGAAGCGAAACCGAGCGCACAGCGGGGGCAACAGCCCGCTCCACTCGGCCCGCCGCCCAATCTTCAACCGCGAGCCCTACCATCGGCATCCGTGCACCCTTTCGCTTGGGTCGCGCCGCAGTTTTTTGGGGTAGACTCTCGGGTACGGGGGCCAACAGAATGTCACTTCGGCCAATCAAGCGGCTTGTTCGAGCCGAGCCCGCCATGGAGGGCGCCGGGGTACACTTGCGCCGGGCGTTTGGATTCGGCAACACATCCGATTTCGACCCTTTTCTTCTGCTGGACGATTTCCGCAACGACGTCCCGGAACATTACCGTGCGGGCTTTCCCTGGCACCCGCATCGCGGCATCGAAACCATCACGTACGTGCTGGCCGGCACCGTCGAGCACGGCGACAGCCTCGGGAACAGCGGGGCTATCGCGGCCGGCGACGTTCAATGGATGACCGCCGGCAGCGGGATCATCCACCAGGAGATGCCGAAGGGAGACGACGCAGGCCGGATGCACGGCTTCCAGCTTTGGGCGAATCTTCCGTCGTCGCTCAAGATGACGGCGCCACGCTACCAGGAAGTGGCGGCCGCCGACATTCCGGTGGTTACCGATAACGACGGGACGCGGGTCCGCATCGTTTGCGGAAATTTCTGGGGGAAATCCGGACCCGCGGACGGAATTGCCGCCGACCCGATTTATCTCGACGTGTCGGTCCCGCCGGGCAAGCAAAAGGTCTTGCCGGTGGAGACGACTCGTCATGCCTTCGCCTACATCTTTCAAGGGTCCGGCAAGTTCGGCAATGCCTCCGATCCGGCCGCCGTGCGAACTGAAGGAGTCGGCGAGGCGGAGGCGGCCCATGCCGCGGAAGCGGACAACCGTTCGCTGGTGCTGTTCGATCGGGGCGACGAGATCACGGTACAAGCCGGCGAGGACGGGATACGATTCCTCTTGGTTTCGGGTAAGCCGTTAGGAGAGCCGGTCGCGTGGCGCGGGCCGATCGTCATGAACACGCAAGAGCAGCTCCGGCAAGCATTCGACGAACTTCAAAAGGGAACGTTCCTGAGGCCTGAACGGGAAACGTGAAGGTCGCTGGTGGGCCGGTGTCCGATCCGTTATCTTCCAGAGCCGGGTCTCGAAGGAAAGTGTGCGTTGCCGCGGATCAATGCTCGACCCAATCTTACGGATTTGGAATTCTACGCCTTCCGTGAGCCTTATACTTAGACGTCCGCCGCCTGACCGACCGCGCCGAAAGCCCGCCGAAAGGTCGCGAATAGGAACGCCGTGAAAACCACGCTCGCCGTCACATTGACCCTTCTTTCGGCCGCGGCCGCGTTGTCGCAAACGGCGGCGTACGAAGAGCCCTATCGGCCACAGTTCCATTTCACTCCCGCGATCAATTGGACGAACGACCCGAACGGGCTTGTCTATCACGACGGCGAGTGGCACATCTTCTATCAATACAATCCGTTCGGCGATCTGTGGGGGCACATGAGCTGGGGGCACGCGGTCAGCCCGGACCTCTTCCGCTGGAAGCATCTGCCCGTCGCTTTGCCCGAAGAAGGCCCCGTCATGGTGTATTCCGGCAGCGCGGTCGTTGATCACCGCAACACGAGCGGCTTCGGCAAGGGCGGTAAGCCGCCCATGATTGCGATTTACACCAGCCGCACGGAAACCGACCAGTCTCAATCGATCGCCTACAGCAACGATCGCGGACGCACCTGGACCCGCTACAAAGGCAATCCGGTGATCGACATCGGGGATCCGGCGTTCCGCGATCCGAAGGTGCTTTGGCACGAGCCGACGAAGAGCTGGATCATGGCCGTGGTTCTGGCCAACCGTCGCAAGGTGCGATTCTACGGCTCGCCGGATCTTAAGAACTGGACTCACCTGAGCGACTTCGGTCCCGAGGGCGCGCACCCGGTGAGGAACTGGGAGTGTCCCGATCTCTTCGAGCTGCCGATCGAAGGTGAGCCGGGCAAGACGAAATGGATCTTTCAGGTGGACTCGGGGATGGGGCATCCTTGGCTGGGTTCGGGCTGCCAGTACTTCGTGGGCGAGTTTGACGGCAAGAAGTTCAGCAATGACAACCCGCCTGAAACGCAGCTTTGGTTGGACTGGGGCCGCGATTTCTATGCGGCTCAGAGCTATTCGGACGTTCCGGCAAGCGACGGCCGGCGGATCGTGATCGGGTGGATCAGCAACTGGATGTACGCACGTCAGAAGCCGACATCGCCTTGGAGAGGGGCACAATCGGTCCCCCGGGAGCTGAAACTTAAGCGTTTCAAGGAAGGGCTGCGGCTGACGCAGCAACCGGTGAAGGAGATCGAGAGTCTGCGGGGCGAGACAACCCTGACGCTCAACAGCGTTTCCGTGGACGACGCCAATCGAAAGGTCGCCGAGGCGGGCTTCAGCGGCGACGTTTGGGACATACAGGCCGAGATCGAAGTCGGGGCCGCGGAGGATGTCGGGTTCAAGGTTCTCAAAGGCAACGGGCAAGAAACGCTTGTCGGGTTCACCGCCGATCCGGCCGAGGTCTACATCGACCGTACGAAATCGGGAAAAGTCGATTTCCACGAAACGTTTGCGGGGCGGCACTCGGCGCGCCTCGATCCGGTGGACGGTCGAGTAACCCTGCGCATCCTGGTCGATCGTTCCGTTGTTGAAGTGTTCGGGGGCGACGGCCGCGTCGCCATCACCGACCGGGTCTTTCCCGACCCGACCAGCACCGGGCTTTCGCTCTATTCTGTGGGCGGCAACGCGAAAATCGTTCAACTGAAGGCCTGGAAACTGCGCTCGGCCTGGAAGTAACAACGGTCTGATGGGCCCGCGTGCAAATCCGAGATCCGACTTGACAAGGCGGATTCCCGTCCTTGTTCCGCGCCGCTCGGGCCGCATGTCGCTCTCCAAAGCCTCAAGAGGACCGTTGCAACTCGGAACGGTCAAACTCTGTCTGATGCTGACGGCCTGTCTGGCCGCCTGTTCCACGGGGCCGTCGGACAGTGGCCGAGACGTTGTGTTTGATTTCGTTGAGTACCTTCCGCTTGCCGAAGTCAATCAAGAAGTGAAGCTGATCACGTTCGGTATGCCGCAAGCGCGAAGTCATTTTGTGAGCGGCTGGTCAAGAGACGCTACACCCGGCAAAGAACGGTATGTTTGGAGCACCGGAAGAAAGTCCGTGTTGTCGTTCTGGCTGCGGTCGACCCGAGATCTGCCCATTCGTTTGCGCTGTGAGCCGTTCGGGTTCGGCGGTGGGCCGCAACAGCACATGTCGATTGCGGTTAACGGATTTCGGGTCACTGAGATCGCCATGAAACCGGGGATGGTCGACTACGAGATCTCCTTACTCGAGAGAACCCTCAGGCCCGGCGGCAATCTGTTGACCTTCCAATTCGCGTACGCCTGGGCGCCCATCGCCGTGTCTCCAATTTCCCCCGACAGAAGAATCTTTTCGGCTCGCTGGACCGAGATCGAATTTCTCGACGCCTCAAGCGATACGGTGCGAACGGCGCGAGACCGCCTTCACCTGCCCGCCGGCAGCCGTTTGGATTATTACCTGAACCTTCGCCCATCAAATTACGTCGAGGTCGGGGGGCTACGACGCCGCGGCGACGCGCGGATTCATCTTGAAGTGACTATCGACGGCGAGGCGCTTTCCGAACCGGCAAAGATCGACGTTTCGGCCGACGAAAACGGGCGCCTGATTCCCGTACCCGTCTCAACACCGCAAAAGGGCCGGATTTCCTTTCGGGCCGTTGCGGCCCCGGACGAGGGGTTACGGCCCGGCACCCTAATTGTTGAGGACTTGACCCTCACCACCGAGCCGCGGGGAGATGCCGTCGACACCTCCGACTCTTCGGACTCTTCGGACTCTTCGGACGCCGTGGACGACAGCCGCCGTTTCAATGTGGTCGTCTATTTGATCGATACGTTGCGGAGCGATCACTTAGGTTGCTACGGGTACGATAAGCCCACGTCTCCAAATATCGATGCGTTTGCCGCCGAGGCGGCCGTTTTTGAACACACCATTGCGCAGGCCTCCTACACCAGAGCCTCCGTGCCTTCGCTTCTCACGGGAACCGGCCCCCGGACTCATGGCGTGCTGCTGGCACGAAACCAATTGCCCGATACGATCCAGAACGTGGCGGAAATCTTGAGCCGCCGCGGGTATGACACAGCGGCCTTCATCACGAACCCGGTCGTCGACAAGTCAGGAATCGAGCGGGGCGTCGATCAATTCAGATTGGAAACCGAGGCGACGGTCTTGAAAAACGCTCTCCAGTGGATCGACGACCGTGACAGCGGCGCGCCTTTCTACTTGTACCTGCATACGATGGAGCCCCACGCTCCCTATGCCCCCCCCGACAAGTTCCAAGCCGGGTTTGCCTCAGGGGTTCGACAACCCGCGCTGACGCCGGATAAGAGGGGGGTCCTTGCGCGGATCCATAAGAAACTATTCGGGGTGAACGGCGAGCCTGCGATTTCCTTCGCGGGGCGGGTCTGGTTGGACGCTCTGTTGGCCGGTGCACTGGAAGTAGGGGACCATCAGCACACCCTGCCGGCTCTTTACGATGCCGAGATTGCCCACGCGGATGAACGCTTCGGCGGTTTTGTGAGGTCGTTGAAGGAGCGTGCGCTTTACGACAATACCGTCATTGTCCTGACTTCCGATCACGGAGAGGAGTTTTACGAGCATGGCAGCTGGGAGCACTCGCGGACGCTTTATTCCGAGATCTTGAATATCCCACTCATTGTCCGATTCCCTTCGGCCGCGGGCGGGACCGGAACGCGCGTCAAATCAATGGCTCAGGAGATCGACGTCATGCCCACGCTCCTGGCAATTCTTGGAATCCCGATCCCCGAATACGTGGAAGGCGATAACTTGCTTCCCTTATCGGGCGATCGCTCTCCGAAACAGACACGGGTACTCTTCTCCCATAACGGCGGCGTTTGGTTGGGGGATGCTGTTGTTGACTACCCGTGGAAATACATCGAATCCCAAGTCGGGCGCGAACTCTTCGATTTGGAACGGGATCCGGCGGAAAGAGCCTCTCTGACCGCCGAGAAGCCGCTCCTGGCGGGTTATTACCGAAGCTTGATTCGGGCCCGAGCCGCATCGACATCCAACAGAGAAGCGAATTCGCAAGTCGAGATCAGCCCTGAGCAACTCAAGAAAATCAGAACCTTAGGCTATTTGGAGTGAAAGTCGGGATTGCGGGAGCCGACGTTCTTGGTGTCGCTGCGGATGTAAAAGCGTCCGGCGGAAACCGCCATGGAAACTTGGCAGCGCCCCGCCGGCGTATTCGAGGCAATCGCCTTGTATTCGGCGCCCGGCTCGATCACCGTCGTCAGACAGTCTTAGGAGAGAAAATAGGTCCGCCCGCCGGCAAACAAGGGCGACACCCAGTTCCGGCGTGCGCCACGTCGGACGGGCCGACGGGAGCCGCGGTTACTTCTTATCGGGAATGTCGATCATGCCCTCGGTTGGGCCGATCCAACGGAGGTCTTCGCGGATGATGCGGTCGATTTCCTTGCCGTCCGGGTTGAGGTCTTCGATGACCTGTTCGAGGCGGGAGTTTTCCTCGCGGAGCTCGATAATCTTCGCTTCCATCTCGCCCTCTTTTCCCCACGAGTCGTTGAGCGCGACGAAACGATCGTGAACCGAGAAGCGATAGAAGGCCAGGACGGCCAGAAAGATCGCGAGTCCGCCGATGACGTGTCGACGTGTTGCTTTCGGGCGGCCCACTTTCTCCAGTATAATTCAGTGCCGCCGTCTCACCGCATGGTTCGCGGAGAATGTCGCGGATTCCACGGCGATCGGTCACCGGCGGCGGTGTGCGGGCGCGGCGTAAGGCCGTTGAAACGGCCTCGTACCGAGACCGCGCTTCAAACCGGCCGGCCTAATGGCGGCCAAGTCCGGTAAACCAGGCTCAGGGTGACCAGCGGTTTCGCTTTGCTTCGCCGCGGACTACGATCCTTGTCCGCTCCGAGGGCCGGGCAGTGAGATAAGGCGGGAGTTGTCATGACCGACAAAGTTGTTGCCTATACCACTTGCTCGGACAAGGCGGAGGCAGAAAAGCTGGCCAACCATCTGGTCGAGGAAAGACTAGCCGCCTGCGTCAGCGTGCTACCCGGCGTGCAGTCGTTCTATCGTTGGCAGGGGAAGATTGAAACCGACGATGAGATTCTGCTGATGATCAAGACCTCGCGCGATTTGGTGGGCGGAGTGCGGCGCGGGCTTGAACGCCTTCACAGTTATGATCTGCCGGAGCTGATCGTTGTTCCGATTGTCGACGGCTCGCCGAATTATTTGGCCTGGCTCGAACGCGAGTTGACGGTTGGGGAATAGGGAATCGCTTGCAGCTGTCCCCGGCAAACCATCGAAACCGACGCGCGACTCATCAAGCGACAAGACCCCTCGCCTAAAGCAGTGACTAACGGTGACCCGCCGCCGAGTCGATCCTCGCGATAGACTGTCAGTGACACTCGGAAACCGCTGTTCGGGTTGTCACCGCGGCCCTCCGGCACGCGTCTAACAGGAATGGAAAGGCTCCTTGAACGGGGGAGCGCCCGAGGCCGCGGCCGGATGGACCGTGTTCGGAAAGATGAGCAAATACGGCAGTTTGGCCGAGTTGCTGGGGATTCGACGCAAGCCCGAAGAAGGGGCCCCGGCCGCGGAATCGCCACCCGGTGATCCATGGTTGCTGCTGCGCCCCGAATACATCGACATCGATCAATTGGTACGGGACCTCGAGCATCAGGTGATCTTTGAGGACGGCCGCTGGACCGAAAAGCCGGTCGATGTCGAGAACCGCAAAGTCGCTCTCGCGATCAGCGGCGGCGGAGCGGCGGGCGCGTATTGCGCCGGTGTCATCGAGGCCCTTGTCACTCGGCTTCGGGAACGGGGCATCGAGATCGACTTGCTGGTCGGGACCTCGGCGGGCGCGCTCAACGCTTACGGCGTACTGCTCGAGCGTTTGGGAATGGCAAATTCCCAGATCACTCGAGATCCCGAGTTGCAGCAACCCTACTCAAGCTTCATCGCTTCGATTTGGTCGTACCTCGACCGTCATCGCAAGACGTCGACCTGGATTGCCGGCAGACGGGCCTGGATCGTTGCGCTCGCCGGGGGGGGCGTCCACAGCCGCCGGCTGCGACTGAGCGTGGGGTTTCTGCTGGCCGCGCTCGTGCTGGTGCTGAATCCTTTCTTGCTGGTCGGCGTTTCCTTGCTGTTGGGTTTGGAGAGCTTTTGGCCGGCGGGGCTGCCGAGTTGGGACCCAGCCACGGATCATGCCCTGCATTTCACTGTTCTGGGGCTGGCGTCGCTGTTATTCTGGCTGATTCTGGGGAGCGTGGTTCTACGCCGTTTCCGCTATAGCTTGTTTCGGGACGTGCCGCTGCTGCGGCTGTTGGCCAACACGGGTCCGGAGGGCGACTTGAGTCGGCCTTGGTTTTGGCCCCGTGAAAAAACGCTTGACCGGGCCCGCGTGTTGAGCCGCCGCATCGTAGAAGCGTGGCACAAGAACGAGCGCGCGCCGGAATTAATTCTCACGGCCACCGATATCTCGTTGGGTCGTGAGTGTCTCTTCACACTCGCGCGGCCCGAGACCTACCGCCGACTCATTCAATCCGAATGGGTCGCCGTGCAGTTCGATTCCGGCGATAAAACGGCTCAGCCTTATCGGCGGGAGGTCGGCTCGCTGTTTGCCCTGCCGGAAAACTTCTTGCAGTCGATCGTCGGGTCGACAGCCGTCCCCGGGGCTTTCCCGGCGCAGGAGATCGGGTTCTATGGTCCCGGAGGCCGACGCGAGGTGCGGCACGTGTTCGTGGACGGAGGCGTGTTGAACAACAGCCCGGTGCACATAGCCATCGACGCCGGCGCGACCCATATGATCTCGCTGGAGGTCGAACCGCTCGGCGTGACACCCGCGCTTGACGTCGATGACCGCAAGCAGAACTATAACTTGCTGGGGACGGCAATTGAGACGTTTTCCGCGCTGCTCGAACTGTCGACTTCGGAAGACATTCGGCGCACAGTAACCTGGAACCGCTTTCTTGCCGAGCACCCCGAGGTCGTGGGGCGTCCATCGGGTGTGCCGGATACGGCCGATGCCGCCGCGCGGCCGGACACAGCCAACCCCCGTCCTAGAACCAGCAAACGAATCATCCCTCTCTACCGCATTGCCCCGGAGAAGCGCGAGATCGGCACTGTCGAGTTCGACGGCCATTACGAAGACGGCCGCTGCGTAGTTACACTGCGCGACTGGCTGCGCCGCGGATACGTCGACATGCAGGGCAAACATATCTGGAGGGCTACACTGGAAACGGTTCCCAAACCCGAAGCTTCCGCGAAAGACGCCGCAGCCGACGATTCCTGAACCAGCGGCACGTTTCGAGCCAAGGCGAAGAGCGCTGCCGGGTCTTAAGTCACTGATCTAATAAGAGTTGTGGTGGGCCCCACGATGTACACGGGGAGGCCGCCGGCGGCTCCCGTAACCGCTCCGCCGGCGTAGGGGCAAATACTCAGGAGGGTTAGTGCGAATCGCCGATTCCTACGTCGGGCTCCGGTTGCCTACAGTCAGAATTAGCGGATTGTGTTTTCAGGATGAAGGCGGCCTCTTCGCCGATCCGACAGGCACTGTGACCCAATACCAAGCTCTTTGTCTTAAAGACGATAAGGATATAGGCGTCCCGCACTCGCGGCCCGCAAACCCCGGTCTTTGCCGCTCAGGGAGGCGCCGCTTCGGAACGGCCGCACTGTTGGCGGGATGATGGCGGTAAGGTGATTATGAACAAGAAGCTCGTTATTGTGATCGGCGTGGCTGTACTAGCGGCCACCGGGTCCACCTACTTTTTCTACCGCATGGTTTCCCAGAGTTTCGTGGAGCGCGGCGGTGGAGTACCGCGTGACCTCGCGGTGATCGTTGCGGCCCGCGATCTGCGGCGTGGGGAAACGCTCGGCACGGAGGATATCGCCGAGGAGCCCTGGTCAGGCCGTAATCTGCCCCAGGGCGCGCTGACCGATGCGAAGGCCGTAATCGGCAAGGCCTTGCTTGTCGGCGCCATCAAGGGAGAAACACTGCTCTCGCAGCATGTCGATTCCGACGTGAGCGCCTTTCAGGCCGCACGCATTCGCCCCGGGATGCGGGCGGTTTCGGTGCACCTGACCGAGCTCGCCGGAGTTAACCAAATCGTGGAACAGGGCGACCGCGTTGATGTGCTCGTCGCGACCGGACGGCCGGGAGCGGGCAACAGCGAAGTGAGCCTCAAGACGATTCTCCAAAACGTGGAGGTCTTGACGACCGGTCGGATCAGATCGGGACAAAGCAGGCCGGTCGCCACGTTATTGGTGGCCGCCGAGCATTCCGAGCTGCTGAACACAGCGGATCATGCCGGATACATTCGATTAGCTCTGAGGAATCCGCTCGACGACGAGGTTCAGCGGACGCCGGGAACTCGGCTGCGCGACGTATTGCGGGCCAAAGTCACATCCAGCGAAGTCGCTCCCACGGCGGCAGCGCCGAGGGTGAATCGCGACGAATCGGTGGAAGTTCCCTCCGCGCGGACCGCACCGGCGGCGGGTGCGGCGGATGCCAACCTTGCTTCCCTTTCCGGGCAATAATCGGATACCAACGGTATGGCCGAAGAAACGATTCCTACCACAACGGGCGATCTTCGCAAGGGCAGCGGAGCGACAAGCGCGGCCTCTCGCCCACAACCCGAATACACGGAGATGAAGCACCGGCTTCACCGCCGTCTGCTCGAGCGGATCCATCTCGGGCGGTTGGCTGAGATCGATGCCCCGCGTGTTCGCGGAGAGGTGCGCGCCGCGGTAGCCGCCCTGGTGGCCGAAGACGAACAGCAGCTGCCCGCGGAAAGTAAGGAACAACTCATCGAAGAAGTCTTGAACGAGGTGTTCGGACTAGGCCCGCTGGAGCCTCTGATGCAGGATCCGACGGTTTCCGACATTCTCGTCACGACGCCGGAGCTGGTGCATGTCGAGCGCTTTGGGAAGCTCGAGAAGACGTCGGTTCGTTTCAAGGACAACGCCCACCTGCAGCGGATCATTCAAAAGATCGTCGGGCAAGCCGGACGCCGCATCGATGAAGCTTCGCCCATGGTGGACGCGCGGTTGCCCGACGGATCGCGCGTCAACGCCGTGATCGCGCCGGTCGCGGTCAAAGGCCCTTTACTGTCGATCCGCCGCTTTTCCCGCGAGAAAATAACCGCCGCCGATCTGGTCGAAATGGGGACGGCCGGACCTCGGATCATGGAGTTTCTCTCGGCGTGCGTCAAAGCGCGTCTTAACATTTTGATCACTGGGGGGACGGGGTCCGGCAAGACCACGTTGCTGAACGTCCTTTCGTCATTCATCGGCGCGGACGAAAGAATCGTAACGATCGAGGACACCGCCGAGCTGCAACTTCAGCAAGAGCACGTGGCGAGTATGGAAACGCGACCGCCGAATCTGGAAGGGGAGGGCGCCATCCGCCAACGTCAACTCGTCATCAACAGCCTGCGAATGCGGCCGGACCGTATCGTGGTGGGCGAGGTGCGCGGGGAAGAAGTGCTGGACATGATGCAGGCGATGAATACCGGCCACGACGGCTCGCTGGCGACGATTCACGCCAACAACTGCGTCGACGCGGTCAGCCGGCTGGAGCTGATGGTGAACCTCGCCAACTCGAACATTTCGGTGCAGTCGATTTGGAAACAAATCGCGGCCGCGATCCACGTTTACGTCCATATCGCGCGCCTCAACGACGGAACGCGGCGCATTACGCAGGTGGCCGAGTCGGCCGGCATTCAAGACGGCGAGGTGGCTTTGCGGGATCTATTCGTTTTCGAAAAACTCGGCATCTCAGCCGACGGCAGGATAGAAGGCGACTTCCGGGCGACCGGAAACACGCCCAGGTTCTGGGAGCGGCTGCGACGCAGCCAACCAACCCTTTCCGACGAGCTTTTTGAACCCATCGGAAGCGTGGACGTACCGTCGTAGGGACAACAGTGCGGCGACTGCCGCGAAAACAATCGGGTCGTCGAAACAGTGCTCGAACTTACCGTATACGTAACAGTTTGGGGCTTGAGCTTCGCGGTCGCGGGAGTGGCCGCGATTACCGCGTGGGCCTTGATCGAGCGGTCGATGCACAAGAGCGACGGCGTCGATCCGGATCAACCGACTGCCGAAGCCGGGGGGCTGCTGCGTGACGAAGTTTTCAGCACGCTGTCCGTCTTTGCAGCCGTGCTGGAGCGTTTCCGCTTCTTTACCACCTTGAACCGTTGGCTGGCGGAGGCCGACAACCATTGGTCGGTCGGCCGCGTTGTGCTGATGATGTTGGTCGCCGCGGCAGTCAGCCTGAACGTCCTGGTGCGCCTGGATGTGATCCCCGTCTTCGGCGTCTGGGTCTGTGCGGCCGCTGCCGCCGCGACGCCGATCTGGTACGTGCGCGCGATGCGTCGAAAACGCCTCAAAGCCGTCGAGGATTTATTGCCGGAGGCGCTCGACTTCCTATCGCGCGCTTTGGTGGCGGGTCATTCGCTCCCGATGGCTCTGGAGCTGCTTGCCGAAGAAGTCGAGCAGCCACTGGCCGGAGAGTTGCGCAAAACGGTTGATGAATACAACCTAGGCCTGTCGATGAACGACGCGGTGCAAAGCCTGGGAGATCGCTTGCCGAGCGTCGATATCGAGTTCTTTGTGTCCGCGGTAATGACACAGTCGCGCACCGGCGGGAATCTACATGATCTACTCGATTCCCTGGCCGAGACGATTCGCGAGCGACAATCGCTGAAAGGGCAGATTCATGCGCTCACGGCGAATGGTCGGATGACGGCCGTTGTGTTGAGCCTGCTCCCGATCTTTGTTGCGGTGGTGATGATGTTCGTCAACCGGAATTACTTCTCGATTCTCATCGATCACCCGCTCGGCAAAACTCTTTTCTTTTTGGCGGCCTGCGGCCAGGTAGCGGCGTATTTCGCGATCAAGAAAATCGTCGACATCAAGGTGTAAGCAGAGATGATTTTAGCGGCCACCACAGCGTTTTTCATCATGATGTTGTCGTTCGCGGGCGGCGTGACCTATTGGATTTGGAGCCGCGAGGCGTCAGGCGCGGGTAAAGCCCGCCTCAGCGAGGAAACCCCGACAGACCTGCCTGAACAACTACGTGTGCTCTATCAGGTTGGTCGCGCGGTTTCGGCCGAGAACCACGACCGCCAACTGCAGCGCGACCTCATCGCAGCCGGCATCCGCACCGAGAGCGCGATCTATGTGTACTACGGGGCGAAAGCTCTCTCGTTCGCGCTGTTTCCGGTGCTGACGTTCATCCTGATGTACTCGGTCAACCCGAACTTGTTCATGCTCTTGCCGGCGTTGGTGTTGGCATGCATGGTCGCGTTCCGTGTTCCTGACTGGTATCTCCAACGCCATATCACGAAACGCCGACAGAGAGTCAACGCCGGGTTGCCCGACTTTCTCGACTTGCTGGTCATCTCGGTCGAAAGCGGGCTTTCTCTCGAGCAGGGAATCGCCGACACAGCGCACGACTTGCGGCGGGCGCACCCGGACATCCACGACGAAGTTTCAGTTTTCCAGTTGGAAGTTCAAGCGGGCACGCATCGTTCCGATGCGTTGCGGAATCTTTCGATCAGAACCCGTGAGCCGGAGATGCGCAAGCTTACGTCGCTGTTGATTCAAGCCGATCGCTTCGGGACCAGCGTATCGAAGATTCTTCGCACGCAGGCCCGCTATATGCGTACGCGCCGCCGGCACCGCGCCGAAGAACTGGCCCACAAGGTCGGGGTGAAAATGGTTTTCCCGATCTTTTTCCTGATCATGCCTTCGATGTTTCTCGTTACCGCCGGACCGGCCCTATTGATGCTTTTCAGCGGCCTCAGCGGCGGCCTGTTCGCGAAATAAGAGTTCGTCAGACACTACTTCGGTTGCTCCGAGGGGTCGGCTGCTATGAGCTCTCGCACAACGAGGCCGACGAACTCTCAAGCCGCTTGATTGTCGTAGCGCTGTTGCTTGACGAAGCGCTGCCGTTTGGCCCGTAGTGCGAGGTACTCACGAGCTTCTTTGTAGAGCCGGCGGCGCTCGTCGCGGTTGAAGACGGCTTTGCGGACAATTCTCCACGCGACCCGAGGCCGGAAGTAGTATTCGTCGTAAAAGCGCTCGACCCAATCCATGATCTCCGCTTGGTCGAGATCACCGTAGATGATGTTCGGGAGCTGGTGACCGCCTTCGTCGGTCATGCTGTCGGGCGTGATGAGTCGGTTGGACTCGACGTATTCGTAAAACTCGGTGCCGGGATAGGGGTGGGCGACGGAGACTTGAATGGTTTCCGTATCCATTCTTTTGGCAAAGTCGATGGTGCGGCGGATCGATTTTTGGGTCTCGCCGGGCAAGCCAACGATGTAGTCGCCGTGAATGACGAGTCCGAGTTTCTTACAGTTCTTCGTAAAGCGTTCGGCTTGCTCGACAGTCGCGCCTTTCTTGATGTTTTTGAGGATTTGCGGGTCGCCTGACTCGTAGCCGACAATCAGCAGCCGGCACCCGGCGTCCTTCATGGCTTTAAGCGTTTCGTGGTCGACCGTGACGCGCGAGGTGCAGGACCAGGTGAAGTTCAGCGGCTTGAGCTTTTCGCACAGCTCGATCACGCGCGCCTTACGAATGTTGAAGGTGTCGTCGTCGAAAAAGATCTCGCGCAAGCCCGGGAAATTTTCGAGGGTCCAGTGGACTTCGGCGGCGACGTCTTCAGCGGACCGGGTGCGCCAGCGATGGCCCGAGAGCGTCTGTGGCCAGCGGCAAAAAGTGCACAGCGCCGGGCAGCCGCGCTCGGTATAGAAAGCAAGGTATGGGTGCCGCAAGAAGGGGACGTTATAGCGGTTGATGTCGAGGTCGCGCTTGTACGTCTTCGTCACCCAGGGCAACTTGTCGAGATTCTCGATCTCGGGCGCCTGCGGGTTGTGGACGAAGCCGCCGTTGCGCCGGTAGCTTACGCTGGGAATCTCGCTAAGCGCTTTGCCGTTGGCAAAGTCGACGACGGCGTGATCAAATTCCTTGCGCACGATGAAATCGATGGCCGGCGAGGCTTCGAGGCTCGGTTCGGGCAGAGCGGTGACGTGAGGGCCGACGAAACAGATGCTGAGGTCGGGGTTGACCTCTTTCATTCGCCCGGCGAGTTGGGTGTCGTTGTCGAACCCAGGCGTCGAGGTAAACAGGACGAGGAATTCGAAGTCCCGCGCCATCTCGATCGTTTGCTCGGGCGTGATCTTGTGCGGGGGGGCGTCAACGACCTTGCTGTCGGGCAACATTCCGGCCGGATAGCACAGCCAGACGGGATACCAATAGGACTCAATTTCGCGCGTGGCGGGCCAACGCGAGCTAGCGCCGCCGTCAAAGTTTTCGAAAGAAGGGGGGTTCAGGAAAAGGGTTCGACGCGCCATTAGAGCCGCTAAAAGGTCAGAATACCAGACCGCCGGCGGAGCTCGAAGGAGGACGGAAGCCCACCAAAACGGATTGCCCGGCCCCCCGAAAACCGGCCCCAAGACGGCCGGCCCAGAGAAAGAAAGACAAGCCCCGTGAACAGTCCGTGAACGAGGCCGGGGGGGTCATTCATCGTCGTTATCGTCGGATGCAGAATCCATCATCATTGACGAAATGCGCTCTATGCACTGCGGTCCGATCAGGCGATAGGGAACCACCTTCTCCTTTTTCGTCCGAGTACGCACAACGCGGTGGGCAATCGAATCGCAGATGACCAGGTCGGCGCCGCCCATGCTATCGGGATCATCCTCGCCGGTTAGAAGATACTCGCGTATTGAATGGCGTTGGCCCGCGAACGGGGCAAGCACACCCCGCGCGGTTTGCAGGAAGTATTTGCTAATCGAAACCACGGCAATCATCGAGGCCCGTTCGAGGCTTCGAACCATCTCGACCTGCTGATCCGCCGAGGAATATGTGATGGGAATCGGGGATCGGTCCTTCGGTAGGGCGGCAACAACGTCACGCACGATGCCCGGCGCGGCCAGGACCAAAGCCCCGATCGCCAACCCCGGGTTCGCGACCAGTTCGCTCGGAGAACACGACTCCACGGCGTAGTCAAGCGACTCTTTCAGCTCCATTCGATACAGCACGCGCATCCCGGAATCGGCTGAAAGTACCAAGATGTGGTCGGGCGCCTGCGCCAGCATTCGTTCTTGAACACGTCCCCGAAGCTGTTGCAGCGTGTAGCCGTGTTTCCAAGCGGCGCGAATAGTTTCGTTGATTAGCTCATCGAGATCCTTGACATCCGGCAAGGACTGAGGCCCGTCCGGTGAGCTGACGACCAGCGAGCTGCCGCGGCGTCCTGCCACCAGTTTCTGGAGCACCAGGTCTTGATACGCCCGGCTGACGGTGTTGTGGTGAATCCGTAGCCGACGAGCCAGCTCTCGGACGCTGGGCAGTGGCTTTCCCGGCTTCCATTGGCCCGTACCGATCAAGAAGACAATCTGAGCGGCCACCTGTTCGTGGATCGGGACTTCGCTTTCCTTGCTGATGCGAATGTCCATCTCTGCTCCTATGGCTAAACGACGGCTCCCGCTTTGCCCCATCGGCGAAAGGCTGTCCGAATTGTGACACTTCGAAAACTGTCACGCCAAGGCTTTTCGATTCCGGTCTCTGAACGTAAACTCGTTGTCAGAAATACGGAGGGACGATCCGATGAAATCACGTCGTGTTCTATTGCTGGCCATGAGCGGTGTTCGTGTGAAGAACGACGAGCTGCGACAGCTTGGTATGACCTTGCCCGGCTTTATCGAACGCGGGCAGGTTATCGCGTCGCTGCCGAGCCTTTCCTTGCTGACCCTGGCCGCTCACACGCCGGAGAACTGGGAGGCCGAGTACCGCGAAATCGACGAGCTGACCGATGACGCTGCCGATCAGATTGCCGGCGCGGGCTACGACATCGTCGCCATCTCAGCCCTTACCGCGCGCGTTCTTGATGCCTACGAAATCGCCGATCAGCTTCGGGAAGCCGGTGTGACGGTTGTGCTGGGCGGGCTCCACGTCTCGGCACTTCCGGAGGAAGCTCTCGCGCACGCGGACGCCGTGGTCGTGGGTGAAGCAGAGCTGCTTTGGCCGCAGTTGCTCTCCGACTTCGAAACCGGCGCTCTGCGCCCCCGATATTCGTCAATGGACAGCCCGCGGCGATTTGACCTCGCGCAGGCTAAGGTCCCCCGTTACGACATGCTCGATGTCGATCGGTACAACCGGCTCACGCTTCAGACAAGCCGGGGTTGCCCGTTGGACTGCGAGTTCTGCGGGGCGTCGCGACTGATTTCGCCTTACAAGATCAAGCCCCTCGCTCAGGTGCGACTGGAGCTTGAAGCGATTCTCAACATCTGGCCCGAGCCTTTTATCGAACTGGCGGACGACAATACTTTTGTCTCCAAGAAGTGGGCTCGCGAGTTGGCGCGGCTGTTCGCCGAATATCGAATCCGCTGGTTTACGGAAACCGATCTGTCAGTGGCTGACGATGATGAGCTTCTCGAGTTGCTGGCCCTTTCCGGTTGCGCGCAGGTCCTGATCGGACTGGAGTCGGTGGATCCCGCCGCCCTCGACCGTGTTGACAGCCGGCGCTGGAAGCAGAGCCAACTCGCCGACTACACCGCCAAGATCCGCAAGATCCAGTCTTACGGGATTACCGTCAACGGCTGCTTCATCTTTGGGTTCGACCAGGACGATGCGCGGGTGTTCGAAAGGACGAGGGAGTTTGTTCAGGCCAGCGGGCTGTCGGAAGTCCAAATCACCATCCTGACTCCTTTCCCCGGCACGGAACTCTACGGCAGATTCCGGTCCGAGGGACGGTTATTGAAGCCGGTCTTCTGGGATTCCTGCACGCTCTTCGATGTGACCTATCGCCCCAAGCGAATGAGCACGGATGAGCTGGAGGACGGTTTTCACGGTCTGATGCGCGACCTCTATTCCCCGGAGCAGTCCGCGAGGCGAAAGGAGATTCGCAAGGAATGCTACGGGAGGCAGGGTGTAGGCACGTCGGCGTGACGCCGGACCGCCTAACAGGAGAGATGAATATGTTGAGCACCCCGACAAGAACTGAAGAGGTTTTCCAGGCCCCTAGCCGTTCGAGGGCGCGAGCCTACCCGATAGGGGATCTCAACCGAACCATCGCGTGGACGGGAATGGCGTTTGGAGCGGCCCTCGGCTTAATCATGGGTCTGTGGTCTTTTGACGGCCCCATGGCTCCACCGAACTTCATTGGGGACTACACGGACACGCCGCGGAGGCTGCTGCGGCTGGGCCACATCGCCTGTTTCGGAATCGGAATACTGAACCTTCTTTTGGTCCAGGCGTTGATTGACTCACGGGAGTTGTCCCGGGTCGCCCGGCACGCCTCCCAGGCCATGAACTTCGGCAATATCTTTCTGCCCCTCGTGCTGATTGTCGCCGCGGTCTACGCCCCGGCCAAATACTTGCTGCCTGTGCCGGCTTTTAGCGTTTTCGCCGCTCTTTGTCTGGCCGCTTATGTTGTGGGTGCCGGGAGGCAACGGTGCTAGTAAAGGATAGGTAGATGCTGAGAATCTCCTCCGAAGAACATCGTAGACGGCTGGAATCGCTTCAGGCCGGCGTTGCGGAAGCCGGCTTGGACCTGTTTATCGTCACGGCCTTCGACAGCCTTTACTATCTGACCGGCGCCGGGTTCGAGCCGCTGGAGCGCCCGTTCTTTCTCCTGATCCGTCCCCGCGACGCCCCCGTCCTGCTAGTGCCGAAGCTCGAGCACGAGCATATGAAGAAGGCCCGCAATATCGCAGAGCAAGACATTCGCACCTACTGGGAATATCCAGCGCCGGCCGGGCGTGGGTGGCCGGACGCTATCCAGCAGCTCATCGGAAAAGCTAAAGAGATCGGAGTCGAGCCTACGCTCCCCCAAGAGATTGCAGTAGAGCTGAAAGGCTACACGATTCGCGTCGCGCCGCTGGTGGAGCGGTTGCGCCTGATTAAGTCCGACACAGAGATAGCGCTGATCCGGCGTGCGGCTCGCTACGCCGATCTCGGAGTCCACCGTCTCCTGAAAGCTTCGTACTCGGGGGCCACTGTCGCTGAGGGTTTTGCCCAGACGCGCCTCGTCACGTCACGGATCATCCGCGAGGTCGATGATTGGGATCCCGTGACAACGAAAGTGGTGATGGCGACGTGGGCGGCGCCCCGCAGCGCAATGCCACACTCGATTCCGGACCTCAACGACCGCCTCCGCGAAGGGCCGCATGTGGCGTTAGTGCTCAGCCGCGTCAACGGTTACTCCGCTGAAAGTGAGCGGACGTATTTCACCGCACCGCCCTCAGGCGAGGTTCGCAAAGCGTTCGAGGCCATGACGGAAGCTCGCCGGATTGCTTTTGGGATGATCCGACCCGGTGTGCAGTGCAGCGAGGTAGACGCGGTTGTGAACGACTATTTGAGGAATAAAGGGTACAGCGGCGAAGACCGACGCTTGCACCGCACTGGTCATGGGATTGGGCTCGGCACCCACGAAGCCCCTTGGATAGCCGAAGGCAGTGAGGACCGTTTGGCCGAAAACATGGTGATCAGCGTCGAGCCGGGGATCTACTTACCTGGTGTCGGCGGCGTGCGACATTCCGATACCGTCTTGGTGACCAAGGACGGTCATGAGACACTTACCCGCTTCCCCGTAGCGCTAGGCTCGTTGATTATCGGCGGCTGGAAGCCGGCCACTCGCATCGTGGGGAGGTTGGTGCGGTGGAAGCTGCGGTTGAGTGCGAAGTCCACCATGTCCTCTGTGACCAACACACAGGGGCTGTGACAACTGGGGAACGGTCACAGTCTTTGTGGTCATGCATCCGAACCTCTCGTACCATTGAAGGCAAGGATGCAACACGCTTCGGCAATGCGGAGGTAAAGGTGACGCCCGCCGGAAACAAGAAGTCGTCTCATTCAACTCGACTCCTGACGCTGTTTGTCAGTGCCCTCGGGCTGTTCTTGTTCGCTTCGTGTGGCAGCAGAGAAGGAGAGCGTCGGGACACCATGGTTGCTAAGTACTTTTCTCCCAACTACGTGACGGCTCGGACCCAGTTTCGGAACGCAGTAGAGAAGGCGGACGGACGGTTGAACGCGCTGCAGCTCGATGCAAAGGGTCCGAACGGAGAAGACTTAACGATCGACATCGCGTGGTTTGGGGCAGAAAAGCCCAAGCGCGTGCTCGTGCACTCGAGCGGGCTACATGGCGTAGAGGCTTTCGCCGGCTCTGCTATCCAGTTGCAGTGGTTGGATGAGGGCATTCCCTCTATGCCCGAGGACTCGGCACTTGTAATGGTCCACGTGTTGAATCCGTTTGGGATGTCCTGGCTCCGAAGATTCAACGAAAACGGTGTTGACTTGAATCGCAACTTCCTCGGAGCAGGCGAGACGTACGAAGGGGCCCCTGAGGGTTACGACTTGCTTGACCCCTTCTTGAATCCTCCGAGCCCACCTGGTTGGGATCTGTACTACGTTCGCGCGGGGTGGCTAATTGCCCGGCATGGCATGTCAACCCTCAAGCAAGTAATCGCCGGGGGACAATACGAATACCCGAAGGGTCTTTTCTTTGGTGGATCGAAGCTTGAAGAGGGACCACGAAAGGTCCAAGCGTTTATGCAGGAGCGTCTGGAGGCCACAGAGCATCTAGTAGTTGTTGACGTGCACACAGGGTTAGGGCCATTCGCTTACGACACTTTGTTCGTTGACGCTCGTGATGAAGGTTCCGAGATCTACGAAGTGATGAAGAGAACCTTAGGGGAACGTGTTGCACCCCTGGATCCGGATCGCGGCCCGGGCTACCGAGTCAACGGAGCCTACGACAGCATGTATCGGCGTGTCTTGTCTGATGAGAGAGTCTATCTCCTCGGCCAGGAGTTCGGCACGTACCACGTTGTGCGAGCTGTGAGCGCTCTCCGCGACGAGAACCGCTGGCACCACTATGGCGATGGAACGATCGATCATCCAACGAAGGAGGAACTGAAGGAGAAGTTCTCTCCTGATGATGAGTCTTGGCGACAGACCGTCCTACGCCGAGGCCGCAAAGTAATCGGACAGGCCTTGAGGCTGGCGTTCGGTGATTGACAAACATACGCGAGAACAAATGTGATTCGACGAACAGGCGTGAACGCGGCTGGTCAGGATTCGGGTCAATCGGCCCCTGCCCGACGTGGGTATTCAGCTGAGAACAAACGATGTCGCCCGCCCGGCCGCGCCCGCCACGGCCTCCGCCGCCTGGTAACCGCTGCGCACGGCTCCCTCCATCGTGGCCGGCCAGCCGGTTTGGGTCCAATCGCCGGCTAGGAAAATGTTCGGGTATTTTGTCTCCGCGGGGGGACGATGGGCCTCCAGGCCGGGGGCGATGGAGTACGTCGCCCGAGCTTCCTTGATGACATGAGCTTTGACTAGCTTCGCCCCTTGGGCCGCCGGAAAGAACTCTTCCAGTTCTCGACACGCGATCTCGATAATCTCTTCGCGCAAAAGCGGCAGGAGTGATCGCGACGCGCTTACGACACATTGGACGTAGTTCGCGGATTTGCGAAACATCCACTGCACTGTGCGGTCGAGCAGAACCGCGTGCGGCAACTTCGTAACCTCGCGGTCGAACCATAAATGAATGCCGGTAATGGGCGAATGCTCGAATGTCTCGAGCGGCAATGCGAGGTCAGGCAGGAGCGCATTGACGCGCTCAAACGGAACGGCGCTGATGTAGAAGTCCGCCATGCGATCACTTGGGTCGATGCGTTCGATCGACGAGCGCAAGTGAAAACTGACGCTGTCCCCGAACCTGCCTTCCAACCCCGTCGAGTACAACTCGCCGAGCGGGACGACTGGAACGCCCATCTGATAGCTTTCGCGCGTCGCCATCAGACCTTCCAAGAAAACTTGAAACGCCGGACGGGCCGAAGCGCGCTCGGGCTCCTCATTCAGAGCGCTTACCAGAATCGGTTTCCAGAAACGGTTGACCGCACCCTCGGTAGCGCCGCGCGACGCCAACCAGTCGGCGATCGTGAGCCGATCGAGATCCGCTCGGCCACGCTCTCGACGCATGGCCGACAGGGCGGTCAAAATCGAACGTTTGTCGGCGAAACTTAGACCGCCGAAAACCAGTAAAGAGCCTAATAGATGGGCCGGGGAGGGCAGCCGGCCCGGTTTCAGGACATCGGTCGCCCCGCCGGGACGGACGAAGTATAGGCGATCGTAGAAACGAATCCTCTCCTCAACTCCGGCGCGGCGGTAGAAATCGAGCAAATTGGTAAAGCACCGCAGCAAGACGTGCTGGCAGTTGTCTATGTGTTCGGAGTCTTCGTCGGCGGGATTGAGGGGAAATGATGTTGCCCGGCCCCCGAGAAAAGGGCGTGCTTCGTGGAGATCGACTTCGAAGTCGATGGAACCCAAGGCGGCCGCGGCCGCAAGACCGGCCAGTCCGCCTCCAACAATCACTACGCGGGGTATGGCGGCGCTCCTCCGGTCAATCGAAGTTTGAAGGCTTGGAGCACGATCCAGGTCTTTTCGAGATCGCTCAGACGGGCACGGTGAGTGAAAACGTCATAACGGCGGCTCCGAATGCGCCGCAAGATCCCGTGGTAGATCGAAATCATCGCCCAAAGCGCTGGGCGGGCGGGCGGGCTGACCATCCCGAGCAACGGCGCGGCCTCGGCATAGTAGCGGTTGGCGCGATCCCACTCGAACGCCATCATGGCTTCAAAACGTTCACCCGTCGGTCGGTCGCCGCGCAAATCCTCCGCGGTGAGCTCGAACCTCTCCAGATCCTCCCGCGGCAAATAGACGCGGCCTAGGCGGGCATCCTCGGGAATATCACGCAATATATTGGTGAGCTGAAAAGCCACGCCGCATTTTTCGGCCAAGCGAAGAGCTTCGGGTGAGTCGAAACCCCAGATGTGAATGCAAGTCGTGCCCACGACCGAGGCGACTTGATAGCAGTAACGGTAAAGCTCCTCGAAAGTAGGAGGCTGTTCGGGGGCTAAGTCGCTGCCGACACCTTCGATCAGCTCGAAGAAGTATTCATGCGGAATCTCGTAGCGGACAACGGTGTCATGAAATGCGGGCAAGATAGGGTTGTCCCCGTAGCGGCCTTCGAGCGCCTGCTCAAGGGCCTCTCGCCAATCACCAAGCGCGGCGCGGCGAGCTTCGAGCGGCGGGTCCGTCTCGTCGCTGATGTCGTCGGCATAGCGCATGAACGCGTAGACAGCGCACATGGCGAGCTTCTGCTCTCGCGGAAGCAGCAAAAAGGCGTAGTAGAAGTTGCGCGCCCGACGACGAGCCACGCGGCGACAATGCTCGTACGACTCTTCGAGACTAAGCATGCAGGCTAAACGTGCCGGACTTTGCGCGCCCCGGCCGGGTGTGTGAACAGCCTGCGCGTCGCAACACCGATCAGCAACCCTAGGCGACCGACCTTACCGAGCTTGGGTCGCTGTCCTATCGTGTCGTAGTCTTGGCGGCGAATCAACTCCAGGACGGCCATCCCGCCGCGACTGAACAACTCCAAGTCCACTGCTAAGCGCCGATCCACTTGGTCGGCCAGCGGCAACCCTTTTTCGAACATTGCCTGGGCGTCATCAACTAGGTCGCGCATGAGGGCGCGGTATTCGGGTCGTGCCTGACCCTGCCGCAGGTCTTCATCCAGCATTTCCGGCGAATAATGGTGGGACTGCATGCGGGCAAGTGGAATGTAGATACGGCCGATCGCTCGGTCACGAGCAACATCCTGCCAGAAATTCGCTAGTTGCAGCGCGGTGCAAGTGAAGTCGGAAAGCCCGCGGCGGCCCGGATCGGTATAGCCGCAAAGGTGCAAAACGAGCCGGCCGACGGGGTTGGCCGAATAGCGGCAGTACCCTAACAGCTCGTCGTAGTCGGCGTAGCGAGTGACGGTTTGGTCTTGGACAAAGGCGCGAATCAAATCCGCGAAAGGTTCTTCAGGCATGTCGTGCCGCTCGACCGTTTCTCGCAGCGCCACGTAAACGGGATGCTTGGCGCTGCCCTCATAAAGCGCGGCGAGTTCCTCGCGCCACCACTTGAGCAGATCGAGGCTGCGAGCTCTGTCGCCCATCTCGTCGCCCAAGTCGTCCGCCCAACGGCAAAAGGCGTAGACGTTGAAGAAATCTTGATGAAGGCCCCGCGGCAGCAGCCAACTGACGAGCTGGAAGTTCTCATAGTGAGAGCGAGCCAGGCGCCGCGTGTAGTTGAGCGAGTCGCTGAGAGGCCAAGCGGAGAACTCCGTACCGTGATCGGCGACAAACTCAATGGGCTGGAGAACGGGTTTCACGACCGTTGCCGGCAACCCACGGGCGGTTGCGGAGACGTCTCCGTGCGCCGGGAGGCGGCAGTACCTACTCGCTCGGCCCCTAAGGCAGGATCGCGGTTTTCAGATGGCCGTTGTGGCTCATCATTTCGCGGAAGACCGTGAGCAGATCGGAGAGCGGCGCTTCATTGATGACGAAGTCGGCCGAGCGCAGATCACGACGGCGAATTACGTCGAGAGCTTGGCGGATATGGCGCGGTGTGTGGTGGAAGCTCGACTTTAGCGTGACCTCGGAGTAGTGGATCAGCGAGGTATCGATCGGCACATGGCTGTTGCCGGGGCATCCACCGAAGAAGTTGACCGTGCCGCCGCCGCGCACCATCCCCATGGCCGCCCGCCACGTGTCGGGCGTGCCGACAGCCTCGATGACAGCGTCCGCCCCGCGGCCCGCGTCCGTGTGGTCGCGCACCTGTGCCACCCAATCGGCACCGTCAGCAGCGGCCACGAGCTCGGTCGCACCCATGCGCTCGGCACGTTCGAGCTGCGTCGGACGACGTCCGACGGCAATCACGCGGGCGCCGTTCAGATAGGCTAACCGGACGAACATCAGCCCTATCGGACCCAGCCCGATCACCGCGACCGTATCGCCTTCTCGAATTGCGGTTTCCTCGATACCACGCATCACACACGCGAGCGGCTCGACCATTGCGGCGTCTCGGTAGGCAACCCCTTCGGCGATCTCGTGGGTGTTGCAAGCGACGATCGGACCGGGAATCCGAACATATTCCGCGTAGGCGCCATTGTTGAACAAGAGGTTTTCGCAGAGGTTTTCCTGCTCGCGCTTACAGGGATAACAATGGAGGCATGGCGCCGAGTTCGCCGCGACCACCCGCTGACCGGCTTGGAAGTTCGTCACCTCGGAGCCAACCGCCACAACGTCGCCCGCCAACTCGTGCCCGAGCACTGCCGGCGGTTGGATCATGCGGGCGTGGTAGCCGCGCCGAAACACCTTTAAGTCGGTACCGCACGTCAGGGCGACCCGAACCTTCACCAAGATGTCATTGGGGCCCGCCACCGGCACGGGAACCGGTTCAATTCGGAGTTCCTCCTTGCCGTACAGCATCGCCGCCTGCATGGTCTGTTTCACGTGCGAATTCCTCAACAAGCGCTTGAGTCGTCAATTCTGCGGGTGCACCACCAACTTTAAAGAACCGTTGACGGGGCGGCGCGCCAATTCGATCCCGTGTTCCAACTCGCCCAAAGGTAGGCGGTGCGAGATGAGTTCCTCGACGGGGAAATCATCGCGCCAAACAATCCCCGCTGCTTCTTGCTGCAAATCAATTGCGGCACTATAAGACCCGAACACCGTCCGCTCTTGGGCACAAATCGCGGCGCCGGTCAACTCGAACTTCTCTTCGAGTGAAGTCTGTGCAAACAGCATCACCCGGCCGCCGGGGCGCGAGGCCTCGACCGCTTGCTCCACGATCTTCGGCGCGGACGCGGCAACGATCACGACATCAGCGCCGCGACCAGCGGTTCTATGAGCGACTTCGGATGCTATGTCGGTTTCCAAGGGATTCCAACATTCCGTCACGCCCATCCGGCGCGACGCATCGATTCGCGGGGTCAATATGTCGGTCGCGAAAACATGTTCGACACCGGCCTGCCGCAGCAGCATCGTAAAAAGCAACCCGATCGGACCTTGTCCCATCACCAGAACCGTCTCGTCAGGCGAGACAGCGCATTGTCTCAAAGCCTTCAAGCAAGTATTCACGGGCTCTACGAAACTGGCGCGGTCGAAACTGATTCCGTCGGGGATTTTGATCACACCACGCTTCACGATCCAGCTCATGACCTTGACGTATTGCGCGAAGCCCCCCCCGGCGGGCTCGAACCCGGCTGTGACGCCGACTTTCTTGTAGGTCGTGCACTGCGCGTAGTTGCCATGCTCGCAATAGAAGCAATCAAGGCAAGGAATATGGTGGAAGAGACAAACGCGGTCACCCGGCGCCGGATCCCGCACCTGCTCTCCCGCTCGTACTACAACTCCGGCCGTCTCGTGACCATAGATGCGTGGCGGCGGAAGAAGATCGTACTCGATCTTCTTCAAATCGGTGTGGCAGATGCCGCATGACTCGACCTGCACCAGCAGCTCACCCGGCCCGATTTCGGGGACAGGCAGCTGTTCCAGGAAGACCCGGCTCGAACCTCGGTAGACTGAGGCGCCCATCGAATCCGGTACTGCCAACGCGCCTGTACTCATGATCTAAACGTCGAACTTCGCGCCGCGGAAAAACTCCGCCAGCGCTGCCGCAGCCCGCTCTGAGTCGGCCTTCAACCGACCAAGGGCTTGCCAACAACTCGGGCGCGTCACGGCCTGCGCCAACAGGCGCCAACCCGAGAAAGTGCCGTCGAGTCGCCTGGCCCGATTGAAATCAATCGGAAACGAAGTCCCTGCTTCGTCGCTCACCACGCGAACGCAAAAAAACGGCAATCCCCGCGCCGCGGCCTCCGCCGCGACCGCCGAAGCTTCCATTTCAACGGCATCGGCTCCGAGCAAACGTAGTTCGCTCTTCCCGCGGACCGTTTGGACGACCTCGTTGACGGTCAGCAGACGTCCTTGCACAGGCCTCCACCCTCCCGACCAAGTCGGTAACTTTACAGCATACTCCAGTCGCGGCTCGTGCTGTACGACGCGCGTGGCGACGAAGACATCCGCGACGGAAAGCGACTCGTCGAGGGCGCCGACAAAGCCGGTGGAGATGACAGCAGTGACGGTTCGAGCAGCGCACACGGTACGGACCGCATGTGAGGCGTTTTCCCGTCCCGGGCCATGCGCGACCAGCAATGCGGGCCCCGACGGCATTGTCGTCCGTGCTTGCCAGCGAAGGCGGTCGAGGGACTCCGTACGTTCGACTCCTTCGAAGGCCGCGAACTCCCGCCGATCAGCCCCGACAACTAGCAATATCGGTTGTTGCGAAACCATTGGACCGCGCGTTCAAGAGCCTCTTCCACCGGGGCGGCCGAGAAATCTATTTCGCGTTCGGCCTTCGCCGATTGCACAAACATCTTCTTGCGCGCCATCCGCACCGCATCGAGCGGTGCGCGCGGCGGGCGCCCGGTTAGCGTCGCGGCTGCCGTTGACACGGCCCCAAAAGCGTACGCCAGGGGGTATGGCATACGGATCTTAGGGGCCGGCCTCCCGCTGATCTTCGACAGGGCCTCAAGAATCTCCCGAAGCGTCATGTTGCGCCCGCCCAAAATATAACGCTCGCCGGCCCTGCCTTGTTCCATGGCCGCCAAATGGCCTCGGGCGACATCGCGAACGTCGACCAGATTCAGCCCGGTATCCACATAAGCGGGCATCGCGCCCCGCAGGAAATCAACCATAATCTTCCCGGTCGGGGTGGGCTTGCGGTCAGCTTCGCCCACCGGCGCGGTGGGGTTGACGATCACGACGGGCAGCCCGCCGCCGGCGAATTCCAGCGCGACCTGCTCGGCAAGGTACTTGGAACGCTTGTAAGGCCCCACCATTTCAGCAAGAGAGGCAGGAGTGTTCTCGTTGCCCGGCTCCCCATTGGCCGGCGTGCCGACACAGCCGACCGTCGACGTGTAGACGACCCGCCCGACACCGGCGTCATGCGCGGCTTGAAGAATATTCCGGGTACCCTCGACGTTGGAGGCATAGATTTCCGCGGGGTTCGGCGCCCACAGCCGATAGTCCGCGGCGACGTGAAAAAGTTCGCGGCAACCGTCGAGCCCTTCTCGCAATGAGGTCGGATCGCGGAGGTCGCCAGTGACCTGCTCGAGAGGAAGGTCGGCGAGGGCTTGGCAGTCACTCGACGGTCGTACAAGTGCCCGAACCGAGCACCCTTGCTCCAAGAGCAGTCGGGCGATATGGCCACCGATAAATCCGGAAGCGCCAGTCAGAAACGTCACAATGCGCCCGGGGGTGGGACACTCACGGCAAGTGAGGCAAGTTGTCCCCTAACGCGGACAAGCGGTAACCCACGAGAGTCCCAAAATTGACCGAGTGAGACACCACTTCGACGAAGCGCGGACTGCCGTCCGCGCCTCTGTCCGGCCGCCTTGTAATTTTTCGGCCACGATCGGCAGCCGCCCTCACGACAGCGCCCAGCTGAGCATTTTCAAGCTGTCGCCGAGCTTCGCGTTCACACCGAGCGCCGCGGAGGGCTCGTAACCGCAATGCACCAGACAATGCTCGCAGCGGGAATCGTTGCCGTAACCGTAGTTTTGCCACGGGGTCTGGCTCATCAGGTCGTCGAAGCTCTCCCAATGCGCGTCTGTGATCAGATAGCACGGGCCCTTCCAGCCGCGGACATTATATGTTGGGCTGCCCCAGGCGGTGCACGGCAGCTCGCGTTCCCCTTTGAGGAATTCCAGGTAGGCCGGCGTCGAGGTCAATCGGAAGCGCCGGAAGATGCGGTCAATGTCCTTGAATTTCTCGCGCACTTCTTCTCGGGTTAGAAAGATCTCGCGCGTCCCCACGGCCGCGTAGCCGTAGGCGGGCGAAAGCATATGTCCGTCAACGCCGAGCGGCTTGAGAAATTCGAAAAGAGCTTCGATCTCCTTCATGTCCGTCTCACGGTAGACGGTTGTATTGGTGCAGACCATGAAGCCCGCTCGTTTCGCTGTGCGGATCCCTTCGATCGCCTCGTCAAAGACACCCTCGCGCTCGACGGCCCGATCGTGAGTCTCCCGCAATCCGTCCAAATGGACATTGAAGAAAAACCGCTTGCTCGGCTCAAATTCGTGCAGCCGCTTGACCAAGAACATCCCATTCGTACAAAGGTAGACGTGGCGCTTGCGCTTTAGAATGCCCGCGGCCAAAGGTCCGATTTGCGGATACATCATCGGCTCGCCGCCACAGATCGAAACAACCGGTGCGCCGCACTCATCGGCGGCGGCCAGGCATTTTTCGAGCGGGATGCGCTCGGTGATCGTCTCGTCGTATTCGCGGATGCGGCCGCAGCCGGTGCAGGTCAAGTTGCACGCATGCAACGGTTCGAGCATCAGCACGAGTGGGAATCGCTTACGCAGGTAGGGATGCGGAATCGTGTGGGTATTGGGAGGCCGCGAAGGCGTGCCGTTTGTAACTATCGGAAAGGGCCCGGCATTGGCGACCGGCGTCGGATCATCCTGCCACCGAGCCGGCGGCCACAGCTTGTTCTTGGCGATGTAAGCGCCCAGCCTAGCCGCAGTTTCGAGGGGAATGCGCATTGTGTGCTCGGCGGTCGGTCACTCGTTGAACCGGATCGAGTGCCGATCGCTAGCGCTTACCGATCGCCTGCCGCCCTAGCGTACTCGGCCAACGCCAGAAGCGGAAAATACTGCCGATAGAGATCGTATTTCAGATAGAACACGCTCGGGAAGCCGGTACCAGTGTAGTTCTGTTCCGTCCACGAGCCGTCGGGAAGCTGCGTTTCGAGTAAGTAGCGTACTCCCACTTCAACGCTGCCCGAGCGGCTGTCTCCCGAGGCCAAGAGCCCCAGCAACGCCCAGGCGGTTTGCGAAGCCGTGCTCTCGCCTTCGGTCTTGCGTCGCGCGTCATCGTAGCCGGCGCAGCTTTCTCCCCAGCCGCCGTCGGCATTCTGGATCGATCGGAGCCATTCGCCGGCACGAATAATGTAAGCCTCACGCGGGTCCTCGCCGGCGGCCGCCAAACCGCGCAGAGCGAAACAGGTGCCGTAGATATAGTTCACGCCCCAGCGCCCGAACCAACTGCCGTCGTCTTCCTGTGTCCGTTTGAGAAATTCCACTCCGCGCCGCGCCGCAGGGTGAGAGGTCCCCGGGCCCGCCGTACAGAGCGCATCCAAGACGCGCCCCGTCAAATCAGGGCAGGTTGGGTCAAGCATCGCATTGTGGTCGGCGAATGGGACATGGTTGAAGAGACGGTTATTGTTATCAACGTCGAACGCACCCCAGCCTCCGTCTTTCGACTGCATGCTGAGCAACCACGCGACGCCACGTCGCTCGGCCGCACGCTGCGCCCGCGGGTCGGTTGCCTTGGCATGCCGGAGTGCCAAGAGCACCTGAGCCGTGTCGTCGGTGTCGGGGTAAAACTCGTTGGCGAACTCGAAATACCACCCACCCGGCTCCGCGGCTCGGTTCTTGACCCCCCAATCGCCGCGACGGCGCACCTCCTTGGTCAACAACCAGTCGGCCGCGCCGCGCAGGGAGTTCGCGACGTAGTCCGGAGGATTCGGGAAGGCCGTCCCGACGGCGAACGCCGCCAGCGCGGTGTCCCACACCGGCGACAGGCAAGGCTGCACCCGCATCGTCCCATCCCGCTCGTCGCCCTCCTCGATTATCAACTCGTTGAACTTCCGGATTTGACGTTGCAACAACGGGTCATCGAGGGGGTAGCCCAGCTCGGTGAGCGCCATGATGCAATTCATCATGGCCGGGAAGATTGCGCCCAGCCCGTCGGAGTCCTCGAGCCGCTCGATCATCCAGCGGCTGGTAGCGCGGACGGCCTTGCGGCGTGCCCGAGGGACCCCGATTCGTTCCCAAACCTTGAGCGCGCGGTCCGCCATTAGGAATAAATTGCCCGGGTCGAACAGGTCTCCGGCGGCGGGTTCAACGTCCGTTGAAAGCTCGCCGAGACCGATACCCTGCGGCACCGGGCGGGAGGCCCCCAAGGCACCCAAGATCGCGAGCGGAGCAATGATGGCGCGTGTCCACGACGACATGTCATAGACGCTGAATTTCGCTTTGTCCGGAAGAAGGAAAAGCTCGGGAGGGATCGTCGGAGTCTTCGCTCGATCGTAGAGACCGAAGAAACTCAGATAAATCTTTGTATAGCTGTTGGTTGCCTCTACTCCTCCCAGCTCTAGAATCTGTTCTTGAGCGCGGATCAGCTGCGGGTCTTCAGCGTCGTACCCGGCAAGCCGCAACGCTAGATACGCTTTAACCGAAACACTGACATTCGCCGGCCCTCCGGGATAGATGTTCCACCCACCTTCGGGAAGCTGACGGCTCAGAATGTAACGCGCGGCCCGGGCAATACGGCCCTCAGTCGGCGGATTCCACGCTCCGGCCAGGGGCGGATAGAGCCAAAGTTGCAGCAGAATGTAGTCGGACTCGATCGATGTATCGGCTTCTAATTCTCCGACCCACCAACCCTCGGGCGACTGACGACTGAGCAAACAGTCGGCGGCGGAACGTAGGGCGAAGTGAATGTCGGACTGCCGGTCCGGCGCGAGAGCTTGTATCGCCGCGGTACTCAAGTGACCGATTCCTTGTCTGCTCGGCGAAAGGACTCGCCTTGACGCCGAGGCAGCCGGGCGCGGTTCGTGAATCTAAGCTCGGGATCCCGACCCCGGCGCAGTTTTATAGATTGGCGATCCGGGTAAGTTCGCCCTGCCGGCCCGCCAGCTCGGGAGGCAATGGGAAACTGACGTCCTCTTCGATGACTTCGACTTCTTCGACGCGTGAAAACCCGAACGTCGCCAGATGGTCGACAATCCCTTGTACCAGCACTTCCGGTGCCGACGCTCCCGCCGTCACGGCGACGCGCCGCGCCCCGTCGAACCAACCCGCTTCGAGTTGCGACTTGTCGTCGATCAGGTAACCCGGCACGTCCAGGTTTTCGCCGACTTCGACGAGTCTTCGTGAATTTGAGCTGTTTTGCGAGCCGACGACCAACAGCAAATCAGCGCGCGGGGCAACTCGTTTCACCGCTTGCTGCCGGTTCTCGGTGGCGTAACAGATGTCCTTCGCGGGAGGCCCCTGGATGTCGGGAAACCGCCGTTTTAGCTCTTCGATGATAACGCCGGCTTCGTCCAAGCTGAGCGTTGTTTGTGTCAGGTAATACGTATTCGCCGGATCGGGTACCTCGACCAGACGAGCTTCTTTCGGCGACGACACGACGATCGTTCGGTCCGGGGCTTCGCCCATCGTCCCGATTACTTCGTCATGGTCGCGGTGGCCGATCAGCAGAATCGTGCCGCATGCCTCGGCGAAGCGTATCGCTTCCAGGTGAACTTTCGTTACCAGGGGGCAAGTTGCATCGATCACACGCAGGCGGCGTTGTTCCGCCTGCTCCCGCACCTCGGGCGCCACGCCGTGCGCGCTGAAAACCGCGCGTCCGCCCTCGGGCACCTCGTCCAGCTCATCCACGAAAATCGCCCCTCGCGAGGCGAGGTCGGTAACAACGTGCCGATTGTGGACAATCTCCTTGCGGACGTAGATGGGCGGGCCGTAGACCTTCAGGGCCAGTTCGACGATATCGATCGCACGCACAACGCCGGCGCAAAAGCCACGCGGCTTGAGCAGGAAGACGACCTTATCGCCGTTCCCGCGAAGCCCGAGTGCATTTTCAGCCATCGACAGTTCTACCCGGAGCAACCAAAAATGGGGTCCGCCACGTGCTTCAGGCGGACCCGTCTCTCTAGCTTACATTAGCGGCCTGAAGCGAGGCCGTTGGCCGGTACATTACATCAGGGTGCGCTACATGAATATGGGAGGATCGGCGGCACGGGGGCGGGCGCTTCCCCGGCTGAAATTTTTCGCCTGGTTCAGCGATGGCTACAGCCTTACAGGAAAAGGCCGCTGAAACGGCCTCGTATTTGACGGTGAGCCCTCAATACCGGCCCTCGGAGGACCAGCCTAATCGAACCAAGCCCGGTGAACCGGGCTAAGCGTGGACTTGCGTCCGCGCCTCTGTTTCTATCGCTCGCATTGCGAGAGGGGCCGTCCCATATTTGTGTTGCGCACCCGGTTCATCCACATATTCAGCCGTCTTCGCGCATCCGGCCTAGTCGGTCTAGGCGGTAGCGTCGACCCGCCCACTCGACGCGATCGCCACAGAAACTCACGCACCACACAGCGAACGCAGCTAGATCGGCAACGAAGATCCAGTAGCCCCGCCGGCGCACCGCCTCCGAACGGACCACGCCCCAGCCGACGGACCATGCCGCAACCACCCGCAGCGCCAAACAAATCACCGCAGCTATCGCTCCCATGGTCTGATCGCCTGCCAGAGCAACCGCCGCCAGGCTCCAGACCGTGCCGTGGGTAAAGATCAGACCGGCATGACCCCAGGGTCGAGAAACGCGGACTGTGCGGGACCAACGAAGCCAATGCCTACCGACGGCGCGCCATCCACCTGCCGGCAGGACGGTTTCCACGACGCGCCGAGCGAGGACCACCCGCTTGCCCCTTGCGGCCAGGCGGCTCCCTAATTGGTAGTCATCGGCCAGGAACGGGCGCAGCGCCTCGAAACCACCAATGTCGCGCAGGTCAGCGCGCCGAAACGCCATCGTCGCGCCGAGCGCGAACCGCACCCCTTGGAGGCCTCCGGCGGCGAGCACCAATCCCTGAAACTCCGCGGATACCCGTAACGCCTCAAGCACCGAGGCCGCGCCGGCACCCGGTCGGGCGCGGTAGAGGCAGCTGACGAGTCCGACACTTGCGTCATCGAGATCGGCGACGACCTCCCGGAAATACCCGGGCTCTACCGCGATATCGGCGTCGTTGACGAGGAAGACGTCGTGGCGGGCGCGGCGAGCTAATTCCTCGAGCCGCCACACCTTGGCGTTGCCGGACGGCGCGGGTCCGCAAACGACCGTCTCGATTTGTCGGTCGGGAAACTCGGCGACGACGCGATCGACCACCGCGACAGCCGGGTCAGCGGACGACTCCACCCCGCACAACAGCTCGAACTCGGGGTAGTCCTGCGAGGCGTGAGTGCGTAGGTTTGCCTCAAGCGACCGGTCGGCACCGTGAAGAGGTTTAAGCACCGATAAGGGCGGGGTTGAGCCGCTGAGGGGCAACCCCCTGCGACAAAACCGCCAGGCAAACCACGTCACCACCGCATAGTGAATCGACGCGCAGACCGTCAGAGCGACGATGACAAACCGCACTGGATCGCCCCCGAACTCCGTCACGGCGTGCCTAGTAGGAAACCAACATCACGCCGCAGGTTACCAGCAACGCGCCCACCCACCGACGTGGGGAGATCGTTTCCCGCAGTATCGACTTCGCGAGCAGGGTCTCGACTACGTAACCGGCCGCCGTTGCAGGCACGGCGAAGCTTACGTCCGCGATCGAAAGCAACGCCATGAACGCGAAAAACGACAACGCATAGCCGAGCGGGGAAATCCATATCACGGGGGAACCCCCGATGCGACATGCCGCCCACGCGAGCGAACGCGGGCGGAAATCGTCGATCGGTCCCGCTTGCCGCATTCCGGCGGCCTTCAAGAGGTCGCCGGCAACTGTGCCGACGACGACCAGCAACAATAAAAAAAACTTCAAAACTCACCATCCTCGGTCCGACGTTCCGTAGTCGAAGGCGGAGTCGACCCGACAACGCCCACACCGACGGTTATCAACACGGTCCCCGCCCATCGGCCCGCGGAAATCGATTCATCAAGCACCAACCAGCCGAGCAGCGCAACCAAGACGTAGCCGATCGAAGTGACGAGCAAGACGTAACTAAGGTCCGCCCGGCTCAAGACCAACGCGTGCGCAATGAAGAAGATCAGCAACAGGCCGACACCCGCCATCACCCAGAGGTTGACGAGGGCGGACAGCCCGCCCCCAACCATCTCCAAGGGCGAATAGGATGCGATGCTGCCGACCTGCCGCATGCCGTGAGCAAGTACGATGTTGCCCGCCGCGTTGGCGGTGATAACGATCAACAGCAGGTAAGCGGTCTTCATGCCGACTTGATCGAGCGTGTTTGGCGCCTGCCGCGGTGGCCGGCGGGCTGATGAGTAGACGGGGCCGCTATTGTAGCGAGTGCGGCTGCGGGCGCGACCCCGTGTTATTCTATTTTTCTTCGTTGTTATGAACTCCTGTATCTATTCCGGGTTTCAGTGGCTCACGCGCTCCGGAATTCAACAGACTTCAGGGGGCGTTTCGCGCTTCTACCACACCCAGGCGAGCAAGTATGCCAGCGTCTCTACCGCCGCCACCAGCTACTTCATCTGCGGCTTGCTGCAGAGTTCGGAGATCGACCCGGATGCCGCGGTCGAGCGGGCGCTCGGGGCGGGCCGTTTCTTGATGGACGACGCTTTCGACGATGAAGTCGGCCTGTTTCGCCACGAAGTAGTGGAGGAGGGCGAGTTACAGCCCTGGTCCTATCTTCTCGATTCAACTGCCGGTCTGCGCGCGCTCATTGACCTCTGGAAAGCAACGCAGGAACCCGCCTACGCCGAGCAGGCCGAGCGTTGCGGAATCGCCATCAAAGAGCACCTTTCCCGCATGGACGGGTCATTTTTCCCGGTCTTTGATCTGGGCCGCCAAATGCCCTACGAAGCCGACGAACCGTGGTGGCAGCAACCGGGCGTCTATCATCTCAAGTCGGCGCTGGCTTTCCGGTTGCTGGCCGAAGCCGTAGGATTATACGAGTTCAAGGCGATGTCGGAGGACCTGTTGCAATGGTGTCTCAAGCGGCATGAGGGGTTTGCCGAGCCGGAACCGACCAGCGAGATGACGATGAGCCGCCTGCATGCCTATTGCTATTTCCTGGAAGGACTGCTGCCTGAGGCGGGCTTGGACCCCGACGCCAGCCGGGCATTGCAATTCGGCATTCTCGAAATTGAAAACCTCTCTCAGGATGTCGGCCACGAGTTTCAGCGCTGCGACGTGCTGGCTCAACTGCTGCGTCTGCGTCTGTTTGCGGACCGTCTCGGGATCATGGAACTCGACTATCAACAGGCGGGCAACGAAGCGGCGGCGATCGAGGAGTTTCAGCGGCAGTCGTCGGACCCGACGATCGACGGCGGCTTCGCCTTCGCTCGCAAGGATAGCCACCTGACGCCGGATGGCAACACCGCCGCGACGATCTTTTCCTTACAAGCCCTGCAAATGTGGGAGGAAGCTTCGACGGGCGGCTTTCGACGAAGCTGGGAAACCCTTATCTGAGCCGATCTGTGTTTCGCCGGCTTGCCCGCCGGTGGTGAGCCTTCACGGTCGAGTGCAAACCGCCCCGGGGCGTGAATTCACCGACAAGCTCCGCCTCGACCGGGTCGATCGTTTGCACGACGTCGGCCAGCATGCGGTTCACGACGTTCTCGTAGAAGATGCCCAAGTTGCGATACGCCAGAACGTAGTGTTTGAAAGACTTCAATTCCAAGCAAAGCTCATCCGGCTCATAGCTGAGCGTCAGCTTGCCGAAATCAGGCAGGGCGGTCTTGGGGCAGACCGACGTAAACTCCGGAATCTCGATGGTGATGCGGTAACCCTTGAATTGATTCGGCCAGGTTTCGATGGAAGGCAGGTCGGCATCGAGGCCGGCTTGGGCGTGTTCGTCAGTGTATTCGGGCACGGCGTTGCATTTGATTATGCCGAATTGAGGGTACGCGGGTCGTGGCGCAGCAGTACGTCGGCGATTCGTTGGGAGGCGAGGCCGTCGCCGAAAGGGTTATGGCGTTCGGCCATCCCCTCATAGTGCTCCGGATCGTCGAGCAAGCGACAGGCCTCGGCAACAATCTTGTCGGGATCAGTGCCGGTCAACAATGCCGTGCCCGCCTCGACAGCTTCGAGCCGCTCGGTGTTTTCGCGCAGCACGAGCACGGGCTTCCCCAACGAAGGGGCCTCCTCTTGGATGCCTCCCGAATCGGTCAGGATGAAGCGCGACCGGCGCATCAGGTCGATTAACTCCACGTACCCGAGTGGGTCGACAAGGGTAATGCCCGGCTTGTCGGCGAGCACCCGCCGGACCGGTTCGGCCACCGCGGGGTTAGGGTGGACCGGATAGACGAGCTGTACATCGCCGCGCGACGCCAGCTCCACTAACGCTTTGCAGATTCCCTCCAATGGCGCCCCGAAGCTTTCACGACGATGGGCGGTCACAAGAATCAATGAGCGTTCCGGTTCGAGGAAGCTCCATTCGGGAACCTTTGCGCGACCGGTTTCGATCGCCTCCCGTGTAACTAAAAGGGCGTCGACACCGGTGTTGCCGGTGACGAAGACGGATTCCGGCGGCACGCCTTCGGCGCGGAGACTACGGGCGGCGCGCTCGGTGGGCGCGAAGTGCAAGTTCGCGAGAGCGCCCGTCAAGCGACGGTTCATCTCTTCGGGAAAAGGGCTGCGCGCATTGCCGGTTCGCAAGCCGGCTTCGACATGCCCGACCGGGATGCCTTGATAGAAGGCCGCCAACGCGCCGGCGAAGGCCGTCGTTGTGTCACCTTGTACGAAGACTATGTCGGGGCGCTCGCGGGCGAGCACCTCCGCTATCCCGCCAAGCACCAGCGCGGTAAGCTGGGGCAGCGTCTGCTCGGGCTGCATGAGGTCCAAATCGTGGTCGGGCGTCAAGTCGAACGCCGCCAACACCTGATCGAGCAACTCGCGATGCTGGGCGCTGACGCAGGTCCGGACCCGAAACCGCTCGGGTTGTTCGCTGAGCAGGCGAACCAGAGGGGCCAGCTTGATCGCTTCCGGACGAGTTCCGAAAGCAATCAAGACGCGAAGCGGCGGCATCTCAGTTCATCATTGCCTGCAGTGCTTGCAGGCCGGCGACGTACTTCTGCACTTCATCGGCGTCGGAGGCGTCGGGCGAAAGCGCTAGATACTGCTCGAAGTCACGGCGGGCTCGAGCCAGGTCGCGGATTTGGTAATGCATTAGCGCCCTTTGTTTGTGGAGCTCGGCATTCACGGGATCGAGTGCGCTGAGCAAATAGAGCACGTCGGCGGCTTTGCGATATTGCTCGCCGGTGGTGTAGATCCCTCGCAGATTGCCCAGCATCCGCTGGATGACGGCGCGTTCGGAAACGGCGCTGAAATCGATATCCTTTGCGGCCACTTGCTTGCCCAACACGGAGCCCGCCCTTTCGGCGCAGCCGATGCGGTCGAGAATCTCTCCGCCGTAAAACGGGTCGACGTAGAGCAGCGTATCGCCGTCGTCATGCTTGACGACGAAATGACCGGGTAAGCCGACTCCGAATAAGGGCAATCCCAGGCGGCGCGCCAGGTCCAGATAGACGATCGACAGTGTGATTGGAATGCCCTTTTTGCGCTCAATCACGTCGTTCAGAAAGCTGTTGCGGGGGTCGTAGTAGTCCTCCGTGTTACCACGAAAGCCCTCCTGGTCGAAAAGGAAGTCGCTCAGTATTTGAATGACGCTGCTTGGAGAACGATCGGCTTCCAGTCTTGGGGAAACCGCGTCCGCGAGAGCCTGCAACCGGCCCAGCGAATCGTCGATTTTCAGCGTTGGGTATTCCAGGCGCGCCACCATTAGGGCCGCGCGAGCCAGATCTACCGCAAGGTCGTCTCTAGAGAAAAGATCCGCGAGCTCTTCGGCGACTGCGTTAGCGTTCGACATCAGCGGGCAGAGTGGCGTCGTCGTCGGGCGGCGTTAGAGCCGGTCACTTGGAAGGGCTCGGGCTACTTCGTGGTGCGACGGGAATCGCACGGGTCGCGCAAGTTCCAGACTACCATGCACTTGTTCGCTGCCCAACGAGAGATTCACCCTAGTCAAAACACCGGTTTTGTCTTGCCGCAGTCGCGACAGGACCATGTCCAACGTGGTACCGGCGACAATACGACGCCCCGTCATTGGCCGATCGGCGCTTCATTTGCCAACGACCCGGCCGGGGTGGGAGAATTGCCTTCTTCCCATCGAGAAGTCCTACCCGAGGAGTGGCTATCCAATGCAGCGTGCCTTGCTCAGCGTTACCGACAAGACCGGCATAGTCGAGTTCGCCCAAAGACTCGCCGGGCATGAAATCGAACTAATCTCCACGGGCGGCACCGCCCGCTTGTTGCGCGAGGCCGGACTGGCCGTGCGCGATGTCGCTGAGCTGACCGGCTTTCCGGAAATGCTCGACGGGCGGGTCAAGACGCTGCATCCAAAAGTGGCGGGAGGGATTTTGGCGATTCGATCGAATCCCGATCATATGGGCGCGCTCAAGGAGCACGACATCAGCTCGATCGATATGGTCGTCGTCAACCTCTACGCCTTCGAGAAGACGGCCGCGCGGGAAGGCGTCGGCTTCGACGAGATTATCGAGAACATCGACATCGGCGGACCGACGATGATTCGCGCGGCGGCCAAGAACTTCCATGATGTCGCCATCGTTACCGACCCGGGCGACTACGAACGCATCACGGACGAACTCGACGCCGGGGGAGGCACCTTGCCCGCCGAAACACACTGGTATCTGGCGCAACGAGCTTTTGCGCTGACGGCGGCCTATGACCGGGCGATCAGCGCCAAGCTCGAACGTATCGCCCCGTCGGAGACGCCGGAGCCCAAACCCGCTGACGCTCCGCCGCCAACCCTGGATATTCGCATTCCAAAGACCGCGGACCTGCGTTACGGCGAGAATCCGCACCAAAGCGCCGCGCTCTACGCCTCGGGCGAGGGCGGCATTGCTTCGGCGAAGAAACTCCATGGCAAGGAACTTTCCTTCAACAACCTGGTGGACCTCGACGCGGCCCAGCAGCTCATTGAGGAGTTCGACGCCCCTGCCGCGGCCGTCATCAAACACACTAACCCCTGCGGCTGCGCCGAGCAAGAATCGGCCGCGGAAGCATTTCGTAAGGCGCTCGAATGCGACCCGGTCTCGGCCTTCGGTTCGGTGTTGGCCTTCAACCGCGAGCTCGATGAGGAGGTCGCCGAGGAAGTCTCGAGGCTCTTCGTCGAAGCGATCGCCGCGCCAGGGTATTCTCCCGAGGCTCTGAACATTCTCACCAAGAAGAAAAACCTACGGCTGCTCGAAGTTGGCGCGGAATCTGCCGGGCCCACGGTGAAAAGCATCTCGGGCGGGTTTTTGGCGCAGTCTCAGGACGCGCTTTCATGGGTCGACGATCAGCTGCAGATCGTTACCGAGCGTCCGCCGAGCGAGGAGGAGATGAAGGCGCTGGCCTTCGGCTGGAAGATCGTCAAGCACGTGAAGTCGAACGCGATCGTCTATGTGCGGGGCGGGCAGACCGTAGGCGTCGGGGCGGGCCAGATGAGCCGAGTCGATGCGGCTCGTATCGGAGCGGCGAAGGCGGTCCTGCCGCTCGAGGGGACGGTCGTCGGCTCCGACGCCTTCTTCCCATTCGCTGACGGGGTTGAGGAGATTGCGAAACATGGGGTCACCGCGATCGTCCAGCCCGGCGGGTCGAAGCGGGATCAGGAGGTCATCGACGCCGCCAACCGGCTCGGGTTGGCGATGGTCTTCACCGGCATCCGCCACTTTCGTCACTAGTCGGCGCGGCGTTGCGGCCGATCCTCCAGCCTCCATTTCTCACCACCTGGCGAGGCGAAGTGCGTGAGAGGACTGTCAGTACGAGGCACGGGCCGCCTGGCGCGCGGAGGCGTACTTGAACAGTACGGTGAGCACGGCAGGCAACCGTAACGAAAGTAATGACGCGCCTATCGCGTGCTTCGACCGTCAGGTGGTGAGAAATGCAGGCTAGTCCCTTAGGCACCACAAACCACGCTTGATGGCTACTCAGCAGGCCGCCTGCGAACCGCCCGAGCGATCTCGCTACCGTAGCGTCGGCGCGCCACCCGCAATTCGTAGTCGAGCTGGAGGCCGAGCCAGGACTCCGCCGCGACGTCAAAATAGGCTGCCAGGCGCAAAGCCGTGTCGGCGGTAACCGAGCGCGTCCCGTGGATGATGCCGTGGATGCGGTTCGGTGGCACGTCCAAATCACGAGCAAGCTTGTTGATGCTCAGCCCGATAGGCTTCATGAATTTGACACGGAGGACCTCGCCGGGGTGAATGGCGTCGATATGCTCGTCAGCTTCGTTTCGCATATTGGGTGGCGCCCGGAATGGACCCGGTCTATGACGAATAACATAACACCATTGAAGGAATGACTGCAAGCGGCGTTTTGGCGGCAACGGTGAAGCTGTGTCAGATCTCTATGACGTGCTTCATAATCCTATTCACATAATAGAGTTAACCTATTTGTTTATCAATCAGTTACAATCATTTCCTTCCTCTACTCCACATTTGGTTGTCGGTCCTCCGGGGAAGTCTTTTACGAACCGCCCGATGCGGTGCATCTTGTCTCGGGAAACGCCGGGGACCAAACCGCGCGAATCTTGGCCATCATCGTCGCTGAGAAGCGCGCCCCGCACGACGCCGATCTGAGGGTTGCCTGTAGCGGGAGTGTCCATTCGGGGATAGGGGACTGGGGATAGGGGACAGCTACCGATCGATGGTGTCTTGGTAAAGATTCTTTACTTGGGCCGAGAACCCGACGTCCGTATCCGTTTCTAAGGTATTGATATAGCGGGACATGACACTAAAATCTCAATGCTCAGCTTCGTTTCGTAAAAGCCCATCGATTCGCTTGTAGGATTCTTCTCTCGCTCGGCCTGACTCTCCTGCAGGTCCGGCTGGGTACCGTGCTCAGGATAGCAGTCCTGTAAAAGCGGCCCTGCCGAGTTCGGGAGCTCTTCCGAAAATAGGTATCGGACGTATCCTAATGCTGCACTCCGACCGACGTGGCGCACGCACTCTTGCGTGCCGTGTCGCCACTCGTGGCGACATCTCCGGCTCAAAACCGGCCCGCCCGCAACGAATTTTCATGGCGGTTTTATGAATGCCGCGTATTCAGAGAGACGGACCGTCCCCGATCTCCCGTCCCCCGATCTCCCCAATCAGGCGGCTTCGTTTCGTGTGGCTGGGAATGCCGGTTTGGGTACCTTGGCCGACTTTACGAGGCCGAGGAGCTTCAGAAACCAAATCTGCATCCACGTAAGATCGATCTCATACCATCGCAATCCGTGTCGGGCGGAAGTCGGATAGGCGTGGTGGTTATTGTGCCAGCCTTCGCCAAAGGTGAGGAGCGCAACCCACCAGTTGTTGCGGGAATCGTCGGGCGTGCTGAAGCGGCGCCGGCCCCACATGTGCGCGGCGGAGTTCACCAGCCAGGTGGCATGCAGTCCGAAGACCACGCGCACGCAGAGGCCCCAGAGCATCATAGGTAAACCGCCCGCGGCCAGCAGGATCAGACCCAGCACAATCAGCGGCACGTAGTGGTATTTGTCGAGAAGAACGTAAAAGCGGTTCTTGGCCACGTCCGGCGCGTGGCGCAACATACGCCTTTGCTTGGTGCCGTTGTAATTGCCTTCCCCACGGATGATCCAGCCGACGTGGGCCCACCAGCCGCCTTCATGGGGCGAGTGTGGGTCAGCGTCCTTGTCGGAGTGCTGATGATGGATGCGATGAGTGCCTACCCAGGCGATGGGACCCCCTTGAAGCGTCAGCGTGCCGCAGATTGCCAAGAGGTACTCGATGGGCTTGGGCACCTCGTAGGAACGGTGTGTGAGCAGTCGGTGATACCCCATGCCGATGCCCCAACCGATTGCCATCCAGTGCAGCAGCACCGCCACGATCAGGGCCTGCCATTCGAACATGAAAAAGGCGACGACCGCGCCAGCGTGGATTAATCCCAGGGGGACTGAGGTTCTCCAGTTGATCTTGCTCGTTCTTCCGGGGAAGCTGAATTCACTGCGCACTCTTGCTCCTCCTCCAATCTCCGTTTTCACCGTAACATGGCCGGCAACATTCTGATTGCCTGTTTGTAAGAGATTTGCAATACCGTTGTGGTTCGCGAAAATTGCTTAGCCGTGTAGATTGAAGTGTGCCGGTTCAGCCGGAACGGGAGAGCGCTCCAACTTGCCGTTCGATTGCGGATAGCAAGGGCGACGTTCTCACATGCGTCATGCCCGAGAGCCGAAGTCCCCGGCGATGAAGCGCGGTCCGTCCGGAGATGGTTCGCGGTACACGCGTTACATACGGTACCGATTTGGACGCCCCCCAATCCCCTGTGCCTAATTCGAACCCAGTGATTCAATCGGCTCGGAAGGTGCCGAGTTTGAACAGATTGGCTTCGTTCGGCGGGTTTTTCCGCCCGGCCGCCAGGAGCTCTTCTTGCTCTCCTTGGCTCGCGGTCTTGGCTCACGGTTGAGGAACCTGAAACTTGGGTCTTTCCGATCTCTCACCGATCTCTGTGACCGATCTCTGATCTCTGCGATCTGTTGATGCTGGGCGGGTGATGCTCAGTTAGCGTTTATTGCTGAGCGTTGCTTACCGTGCTTTCGATCAACACCCAAATATCCTGCCGCACCCTGGTCCTTGCCGCATACGTCTTCTGCAGGATGTCTTCGTAGTCGTCCATCCCCTGCACTTCCGAAAAGAGTTCGGGAAATCGTGCGTTCTCCAAAGAGGCGAAATCAGGAAGCTCGGTTAGAACCACGAAATTGTGGTCAACCGCACCCCCCGGCAGATGGACACCGTAAAGGGCCCAAGAACGGATGAGCCCCCGGTTGACTCGTTCTTGATGCACAGGCTTCCACAGGTCGCGTTCCAACGCTAGGTATTCCGCCCCCATTCCGGGGTTCACCTTCATGAATTGAGCCTGGAGGTACCGTTTGGGGGCCTCGCCGGACTGGGTCGAAGCCGTCGGAACTAGGGTTCCGGCTAGGAATGAGAACACAAGAGCCAGTGCAAATCCTAAAGTTCTCAACATTGTTCGTCACCTCACCTTCCGCGCATCTTGGCCCTGGCCGCGAAGAGTAGAGTATACCACTCGTTCAACCCGACTTTTTTTGCTGAGAGCCCCCATACACACCGCGAAAACACGGTTCCCTGCCCACTAAAGAACCGGGAGTCGCGGTCGCAATCGAGGGTCTCTTCGGGTCTCGGTCGTTGTCGAACGCCCCTATACTCTTCCAGGTCAAGTTGCGCTGGAATCTGTCGGCAAGCTGATACGGGTTGTGGAGCATGGTTGGCGGCCGACGGATTCTTGACAATTTCGATATAATGCGCACTTCGTCTTGGACCGGCAAGGGCTCAGCCTGGTTAATGTTCCGCCGGTGTTGGCGCGCCCGGCTCTGTGGCTGCGCGCTAACGGAAGAGGAACAGAGGAGCAGCAAATGTTTGTGCGACGTAGTTTTCTTGGCGCGATCCTGTTGGTTATTGCGGTTGGAACCGCATGCAACAAACCCACCCGAATCGGTGTCGTGCCGAAGTCAGTAGAGCCAGTGTTTTGGCAGATCGTCCGCGCCGGCACACTTGCCGCGGCGAGCGAAGCCGGTGTGGAGATCGACTGGGAAGGGGCTGCGGAAGAAACTGACTACTCCACGCAGATTGAAATCGTGGAACGGATGCTCGCCAGCGGAGTTGACGGTCTCATCGTAGCGCCATCGAACGCGGTTCGGCTTGTGGGCGTTGTCGAGAAGGCGTTTGAGGCGGGCGTCCCCGTCACTATATTTGACTCAGCTTTGCAGAGCGATCACTTCGTCTCTTTCGTTGCCACCAATAATTACAGCGCCGGGATAACAGCAGGGAAAAGAATGGGGGAGGCGCTCGACGGGACGGGCAAGGTCGCGATGGTGAGGTGGGTGTATGGAAGTGCTTCGACGACGCAGCGCGAGCGGGGGTTCGAGGACGCGCTAGAGGAGTTTCCCGGTGTCGAAATAGTTGCTGAAAGGTTCTGCCAAGCGCAGCTGCAGACGGCCATCGAGGTCACGCTGGAAATGTTGGCCGAACATGAGGATCTAAACGGAGTATTCGCCTCGACGGAGCCGTCGACGTTGGGAGCGAACACCGCCCTAAAGGAACAAGGGATTGGCGGCACAGTCAAGCTGGTGGGGTTCGATTTTTCGGATGAACTTGAAGCGGAGCTCAAGGCCGGCGTGATCGACTCTTTAGTGATCCAAGATCCGTTCGGTATCGGCAGTACGGCCGTCAGGACGATTGTGGCCAGATTGAACGGCGAAACCCCTGATAAAGTCATTCAATCACCATCTCATTTGGTGACGGTAGAAAACCTGTCGAGACCGGAAATTGACACCCTGTTGCACCCGGACGTCGGCGGGGAATCGAGCAAGCAGTAGGGCCTCTGGTGTCCCCCTCTTCGGTGCTTCGTCGGCCGCTCGCGGTTCCACTTCAGGTACGGTAAAGGTGACCGGGGCCCTCCGATTCGTGCTATAGCCGGTCAGTTATCCTGCAGTTCACGGCCGCCTCCACCACGACTGCCCACTCCCTTGAGAGCCGCTTTCATGGTGCCCGGGCTTTCCTCTGACATTTATGGCGGACCTGGGCGTGGGCAGATGGTGAGAGATGCGGACTAGGCGAGGACTAGGCGTCGGACTAGGCGGGGTACTTACCAGCGATGTAGTCCTCAAGCTGACGGATCTCCAGGTCCTGGGCCGTAATGATCCAGTGGACGACGTCGCCAATCGACACCACGCCGACAATCCTCCCCCCTTCCACGACCGGCAGGTGGCGGCAGCGCTTGTCCGTCATGCGTTCCATACACTCATCGATCGTCGTCTTCAGGTTCACCGTGACGGCCGGGCTGGACATGATCTCATGGACCTTCATATCCTTTGAGGAACGCCCGGCGAGGATGACCTTGCGCGCGTAGTCGCGTTCGGAAATGATCCCAACAAGATCGGTCCCGTCCATAACGAGAAGAGCTCCGATACCGTTAACAGCCATCTTCTCCAGAGCTTCGTAGACCGTCACCTCAGGGGTGATAGAGTAAACCTCCGATCCCTTCCGCTTGAGAATGAGCTCGACTCGGTCGACAAGTTTCACCGTAAAGCCCTCCGGATAAGCCTACCGCCGGGACATCTCACCGGAACCCGTTCGGAAGTTGCCAACCTCGTACGTTGCGCCGAACGAGTCCGATGACCTCTTCGATAAACATTGCGATGCCAACAGCGACGGCGATAATGAAGAACGGTGTGAGCACAAAGGCCACCACGGTAAGAAAGGCTATCAAGAGATCGATGGTCATACCGTCCCCCCTGATGTTGCCGGCAAACCGCGTGCCAGAGGTCTCCAAAGACCGCTTCCAAGATGAACCAAAAGCGCTGTTACCCGGATCCACCCGACCCGCATCCAACGCACCTACGGGGTGCTCTTCTTGCCTGTTCATCACTTGGCGGTCCGGTCTAATCGGCCTGAGTCACGTGAGCTTCAGGCTCCTACAACCACGAGCACCGCTCCGGCACCCGATTGGATCATCGCGTCAAGGGCGTCGACTACCGGGGTTCCAGGCCCCGCCGGCGGTGGTGATTCTAGATAGCTCAGCGTACTGATGGGGCAGAGAAGCGTCTCGTTATCGAGCTGCCTCGTGGGAGGTCCCAGAGCTTCTTCATACATGTCCAGGTCTTCTTCGTAGCCAGTATACGGTGCAGCCAAGCAATTGAAAAGTAGAAAATCTCTTGTTGATCCATAGCTTTTTTAGATGTACGATCAGAGGTATGAAGTGGCTCAACTACCATCACCTACTCTACTTTTGGGTCGTTGCGAAAAAGGGGACGATCACGGCTGCATGTGAGGAGCTGAGTTTGGCTCAGCCGACGGTTTCGGCTCAGCTCCGCGCCCTTGAAAAGGCCTTAGGGCACAAGCTTTTCACCCGCGTTGGGCGGAATCTCGCTCTCACCGACATAGGTCGAGTTGTGTACGGCTACGCAGACGAAATTTTCCCCACAGGCCAGGACCTCATGGACACATTGGAGGGGCAACCAACCGGTCGGCCCTTACGACTCAGGGTTGGAATCGCTGATGTGTTCCCAAAGCTGCTTGCTTACGAGTTCCTCGCACCCGCTTTCAACTTACCCGAGCCCATTCACGCGGTCTGTCACCAGGGTAAACCGGGGGCGTTGTTAGCGAGGCTGGCAGCTCGCGAATTGGACCTCGTTTTGTCTGAATCCCCAATCGGGCCGGAGGTTCGACTACAAGCTTTTAGTCATCATCTCGGAGAGTGCGGCGTCTCGATCTTCGCCGCAAAGAAGTTGGCCGCCAGGTATCGACGACAATTCCCTCGATCGCTCGACGGGGCGCCGTTTCTGTTACCGACCGAAAACTTCTCCCTACGGCGCGAGCTCAACCACTGGTTCGCCACCAAGGAGATTCGCCCCACGGTTATGGGTGAATTTGAGGACAGCGCGTTGCTGAAGGTGTTTGGCCAGGCCGGAGTCGGATTGTTCGCGGTACCCACTGCTATCGAAAAGCCGGTTCAGCAGCAGTACGGCGTAAGCATGATCGGTCGCTTGGCGTCCGTGCGGGAACGATTCTACGCAATCTGCCTTGAGCGCAAGCTGAAACATCCCGCTCTCGTGTCGATTGTCGAGAGAACTCACCGGGGGCTTTTCAACTAAGTTACCTACGAGACTTCATCGTGGGGTATGATTCGACGCCGCCGGGCATCACTTGGCGAGATCTCCAGCAAGGTCCCGACCACGCCACTAACGTTTGCGCATATCCGACAACCGAACGGTCCCCAATCAGCCTGCAGATAAGCAAACGGCGGCCACGCAAGTTCCTAGCCCTTCACTGACATCATTTTGGACTCTTGTCCTGGCTTCGCCTGATAGGTTCGAAAGCCTTTGTCGTCCGTCAGCTATTGTCATCCGCGGCATTGCACCGGATTACAATCGGCTGGGCTGCTAATCGCGTGACCGCCCCGAGCAAACGGGTGGTTCTATAGTAACCTCCTTTCTGTAAACGATAACCCGTCAGGGCCGTTTACATTCCCTATAACAGTCAATTATACGGTCTTAGTGAGTCATTTTCAAAATAGAAAATTCCCCGTTGATCCATAGATTTTTTCGATGTTCCATTGAAGCGGTACAAATCGGCACGGAAGAGTACGGACCCTTGTCCCGGCGGCGCCCCTCCTCGAAAACCTGAGGGACAATCCGCTCGAAGTCGTCCCCCGTCGGATCCAAAGGGTGACTACCAGAGGCAAGGAACCCCGCGGACTCAACAAGCAGTGACATGTAGAGATGATAAGCCCAGCCGCCAGGATGGAGTCGGCCTATACTCTGCGGCTGATTCAGGTAACATACACTACGGGTTCGGACGTCCAAGTCTTTTTGGCTCCTCGAGGGGCCTTAGGGAGGCTGTCATGTTGCTGGGATTCCGTGGGCATTTGGGTGTTTCGTTAGTTTTGGGGCTGGTGTTGGCGGCGGGGGTTGCCGAGGCTGCGAAGAAGCTCAAGCCGGGTTGGAATTTGTTCAGTCCGCAGCAGGATGTTCAGCTTGGGCAGGATGCGGCGAAGGACATCGAGAAGCAGGTCGAAGTTGTCAATGATCTGCAACTGACCAAGTACGTCGCCGGGATCGGCAAGCGGCTGGCCGATGTTGCGCAGGGCGAGGAGTATCCTTACTCGTTCAAAGTGGTCGCCGACCCGAGCATCAATGCTTTCGCGCTGCCCGGGGGGCCGATTTACGTCCATAGCGGGCTGATCGCCGCCGCCGATAACGAAGCGCAGTTGGCGGGCGTGATGGCGCACGAGGTTTCGCATGTCGCTTTGCGCCACTCGAGCAACCGCGCTTCGAAGGCTTCCGCTTTCCAGATCCCCCTGGTGCTGGCCGGGGGAATGCTTGATAAGAAGGGCGGGCTGTTGGGGGCGCTTTCCGGTATCGGGCTGAGTTTCGGGGTGAACTCGTTGTTCCTTAAATACTCGCGCAGTGCCGAGAAGAATGCTGATATTCTCGGGGCGCGCATGCTGTCCGAGGTCGGGTATGAGCCGGTCGAGATGGCGAACTTCTTCGAAAAGCTCGAGCAGGCAAGCGGGGGCCGCAGCGGGCCGCAATTCTTTTCCGATCACCCGAACCCGGGGAATCGCGTTCGCTATGTGACCGAAGAAGTGCGCGATCTGCCGGTGAAGAGGTACACGCGCGGTGACACGAAGCAGTTCAGGGAGATGAAGGCGAGAGCAAGCCGGATCAAGCCGACGAAGAAGGCGTCCGAGAACACGGGCGAGGCTGGTGACGCAGCGACCGGCGGTAGCGCTCAGACGTCCGGCGGGGCTCAAGCGCCCGCGGCGGCGAATGCGGGGTTTCGGGTTTATCAGTCGGCGGGCTATCGCGTGGAGCACCCCGCGGAGTGGAAGATCTACGAGGCCGAGGGAGGCGCAGTCACCGCCGCGCCGGCCGACGGGATTGTCCGTAATCGACAGGGCAACCCGTCGCTGGCGCGAGGGCTGATGGCGGGGTTTTTCGAGGGTCGTCAGCGGGGGGTGTCGGCGGCGACGGATGAGTTGATCGCGGATTTGCGGCGGTCGAATCCGGAGCTGGAGATTTTGCGCGGGCAGCGGCGGGGGACGCGGCTCGGGGGGCGTCCCGCGGAGAGTGTTCTACTCGAGGGGGCGTCGGCGTTGGCGGGGCAGCGGGAGTTCGTTTGGCTGGTCACCGGGGAGACAGAGCGGGGGTTGTTCTACGCGATTCTCGTTTCGCCCGAGAGTGAGTATGGGCGGTTGCGGCATCCTTATCAGAGGATTGTGCAGTCGGTCGAGTTCCAGTAGATTCAGCAGCCCGGATTGTAATTACGACTACGCGATAACCGGGTACAGCCACCATTTTTCGTGATCCAGGGCGCTGGACAAGCCGGTTCGACGAACAAGAATCGGATAGCAGTCCGCTTTTTCGCCGCGAACAGGCTAGAGCGGGTTGGTTAGGACATCATCTGAAAGAAAAAGCCGTAGCTCTCTTCGAGCGCTGCGCTACGCGTATTCTTTCCTTCACTTCGCTAAGATCGACTCGGCGTAGAGTAGGTTGCCGGTGAAGCCGTCGTAGTATTGGAAGATTACTTGTGGGCGAGGGAACTTCACCCAGCGGGGTTTGCCCTTTTCGAGCGGATTGTTGAAGACGTTGTTGACCTGGACGACGGTGTAAACGGGCTGACGGCTCAGCTCGGCCGGGACATCGTCGCGGATGTAGCTCGACCAGCGGATTTCGCTCTTTCGGCCGTGCCACTCGAAGGTGCCGTTCGCGGGGCGGCCGGCTTCCGAGCTCGCGGTGTGGTTGCGCGAGTTGTGGGGGCCGGAGGCGAACTCCCAGACGCGGTCGGTGATCTTGATGGCGAAGCTGTTGTGCAGGTCGCCGGTCAGCACGAACACCGGCTTTCCGAGAGAATCCCAGAAGTTGATCAGGCGCTCGCGATCTTCGAGAAAGACGGTCCAAGCTTCGTCCTTGTTGGCAATGTCGGCGACGAAGCCTTCGGGGCCGGGCGTTCCGCCGACGTGCGGAATCATGAAGTTGACGCTGGAAAAGACGAAGAAGATCTCGGCGTCGCTTTCTTTCATTTCCTTCATCAGCCATTCGCGCTGGCGCGTGCCGATCATCGATAGGCCCGGGCCTTGGGGGTTTTTGACGTCGTGCATGTCGCGATGGCTGCGCGTGTCGAGAAAGAAGATGTCGGAATTGCTGACGCGTTTCTTTGAATATGAGCGTCGGCCGATCGAGTACGATTGCGTTCCGTCGGCGCGGAAGGGCGGCGTTACACGGAGTTTCGTTTCGTCGAGGATCTCGACGATGTCGTAGACGCCGGCGTTGGGGTCGCCTTCCTCGGCGTCGAGGGAATTGTCGTTGACCGCTGCTGTCGGTCCGCCCCAATGGACGTGCAGATTGGCGGCTTGGTCCAGGTCGATCGTGGTGAAATCGGCTTCGGGGTCTTCGAGGATGTCGCTCCCCGCTGCATAGGACGTGCGGCCGAAGTGAATTCCCTGGGCGAAGAGCTCGGGATTGCTCCAGCCTAGGTAGTGATACCAGGCCTCGACACCGATGTCCCGAAACACCGTGCGGCGATGTTTGTACCCGGCGCTGCCGGTGCCGTAAATGTCGTTGAGCAGTTCGTGGTCGTCGAAGGTGTAGTAGGAGGGAACTTCGCGGTGCCATTCCGATAGGTTTGGGGCGCGCGACAGGTAGAGCTTGTAGTTTTCCCAGACGCCGGTAATGGTGGGCGCGAGCTGCAGGAGGCGCGGCACGTCCGTTTCGTCGGCCCCAACTTGCCCGAGCCACTCCTGCGGGGAATAGTCGCGCTCTTCCTCGTACAGCCAGTCTCCGTTGAGCACGGCGAAGTCGACCTTGTCTTTGATGTTGGCGAGCATCTGGTTGTAGGTGGGCAGCCCGTGGCCCAACCCCTGCGCGGGATTTTGGTTGTTGCCGCAGGCGAACTCGAAGCTGAAATTGAAGTCGCCGCGCGGGTTGACGTCGGCATCTTGAAGTGCCGCCGGGTCGGGCAGCGTGCGGAACGAGCCGCTGTGAAGGGGGTTGGCCCCCGCTTGATTGGAGGTAACGACTTGATAGAAGTATTCCGTTGAAGGTTCGAGCCCTGTGACGAGGGCCCAACCGGTGTTGTCGCGTTCGAGGGCGGTTTCGATCGGGTCGGAGTAGTTTGTGAGTTGGTCTGCGCTTGTCCCGTAGCGGACCAGGAAGGAACCGGGGCGCGAGGTGCGGGCCCAGACGCCGATTTGGTGGGCGCCGACGCGGCCGAGCATCGGGCCGTGGGTGATGTCGAGCGTGGATTCGGCGGTTGGTTCGGTCGAGCAGGCCGCCGGCAGCAGCGCAGCGAGCAAAGCAAAATGGCGTAGGTGCATAGGTCCTCGTTGTTTAAAGGAAGAATTTCACTCCGGAGCTTAGCAAAGGCAAGGCTTGCGGAGGGGCCGCCCCGGAGGAGACGCGTAGAAGGGGACATGCCGCGAGGAGTCGCGACACGGCACGCAATGAGTGCGTGCGCCACGTCGGGCCGAGACCCGCGTCGGTTCGCCTGGTATCGGTCCGAGCGCGGTGTCGACACTCGGTCTCCCGCGTGATGTCGTCCCCCGAGCTATCCCGCTGCTGTGAGAAGCCGCACCGGGGCCGTATTTTTTGATTGGCCCATGGCTGACACTTCGCTAAAATAGCGAGGGGTCGGCGAATCATGCTCAACCGAGTGGCGATTATCGCGTTGGCGGCCGCGAGCCTGGCGGTGGCGCAGGAGGTGGAGGAGTCCGCCGAGGAACCGATTCGCGTCGATGTCAATGTCGTCAACGTGCCGGTGACGGTGAGCGACCCCAAGGGCAGGTTCATCGTCGATCTATTTAGGAAGGACTTCGAGGTACTCGAAGACGGCCGGCCGGTCGAGATCCGCTATTTCACGAAGATCATCGACAAGGACCCTGATACGCCTCCGCTGCACGTCGGGTTCTTGATTGACCTGAGCAACACGGCGCGCGTCTACTACAAGAGCTACAAGGACTCCATCGGCGACCTCGCCTACATTCTCGTTCCCGAGGGCGGCAACCATAAGGGCTTCCTAATGGGGTACCACACGGAAGTGGACCTGCTGGTCAAGATGACCACCGACCCCTACCCGATCGCTCAGCGCATGGAGAACCTCAAGCACGGCGGCGGAAGTTCGATGCTTGACGCTGCGTATAAGGCTTGCACGGAGCAGTTGACGTCGGAGAGCTATCAGGGAATCGGGGAACCTCGCAAGGTTTTGGTGGTCGTCGGAGACGGCCACGACAATGCCAGCTCTCGAACCGTCGAGGAAGTGATCGCGGCGGCGCAGCGGGCTCAAGTGACCATTTACGCGGTGAGTACGGTTGCTTGGGGGTTTCACGAAGCCGAGGAAAAGAACCTCAAGCAGTTGGCCCGCGCTACGGGCGGGCGCGTGGTGCACCCGATGGAGGACGTTCACAGCGACGTTCAGGGCTTCCTCTCGAAACCGCAAGACGCCGGCAATTATGTCCGCACCGTGGGAACCGGCGAATACGCCCGAGCGCAGCTTGAAGCTTTATATAGGGCGATCCTGGATATATCCGGCGCGGTGGACAGTCAGTATATTCTCGGGTACGTGCCGCCGTCACCGTTTAGCGACGGCCGCTACCGCCGTATTCGGGTGAAGGTAAATCTCGACGCCGATCTCGAGATTAATCACCGCCAAGGGTACTACCCGCCGGGAAGTTGAGTTCTTCCAGCCTCATCGCCAGGCTAATTCCTCTCGTACACCCTCTTGTCTGTGTTGGGGCGATCTGGCACACTAAGGACCTACCATGCGGCGCTCTCGCCAGGGTCGGTGCGCCGCAACTAACGGCTAGGAGGAGAATGTCGAAGGAAGAAGGAATTGAAGTCACCGGCACCGTCGTGGAGAAACATCCCGGCGGCATTTTCAGCGTCGAGTTGGACGACAAGCATAAGGTGCTTGCGCAAATTGCCGGCAAGTTGCGGAAACACCGCATCCGCATCCTCACGGGCGACCGTGTTCAGCTCGAGCTTTCCCCTTACGATCTGACGCGGGGAAGAATCACGTATCGCTATCGCTGACTCCTCTTGTTCTCGGATGCCCGGGCTGGCCGCGTCGCGTCGCCTCCGCGAGGCAGTATGTCGGCTGCACCGGGTGCGATGCGCGTTTTTCATGGCCCGGCGTTTTCACCTCCTAGTTTCGCTCTTGTAGGAGAAGTTCATGTCCGCGGATCCCCCTTTTCGACTCGACGGCCGGAAGGCGTTGGTTACCGGCGGCGCAAGCGGGATCGGTGAGCAGACCGTTCGCGTGCTGAGTCAATCGGGTGCGTCCGTCGTCATTGCCGACCTGAACCTCGAGGGTGCGGAAAAGCTTGCCGCTGAACTGGGAAGCGCCATCACCGCCAAGCAGGTGGACTTGACGGATCGTGATTCCGTGGCAGAGCTGTTCAGCTCGCTCGACGCGCTCGACATCTTGGTCAACAACGCTGGGATCGCCCACGTCGGCAATATCGAGGAGACCGACTTCGAGGACTGGAAGCGCGTTTTCGAGGTTAACGTCAACGGACTTTTTCTGGCGACCAAGCACGCCTTTCCGTTGTTGATCGCTTCGGGGCGCGGCTCGATCGTCAATATTGCTTCTGTCGCGGGGCTTGTTGCGGTAGAACGTCGCGCCGCCTATTGTGCTTCCAAGGGCGCGGTCGTTGCACTGACGCGTCAGCTGGCCGGGGATTACGCCAAGCAAGTGCGGGTGAACTGCATCTGTCCGGGGACAGTGCACACGCCCTTCGTCGAAGGTTATCTCGAGAAATTTCACAAGCACGAGAAGGATAAGGTCCGCGAAGAAGTCCACGCGCGCCAGCCGATCGGCCGCATGGGCAAGCCCGAGGAGATCGCGCACCTGGTCCTTTATATGTGCTCGGACGAAGCGGAATACATGCAGGGCGCGGTCGTCGCTATCGACGGCGGTTGGACTGCGCTGTAGCAGACAGCGTGGCGTGCGACCCGGGCAGGCGAGAAACTTCGGCAACTTCGGAGAAGCTCGCCGCGAATCTTATAAAATCGGGTAAGTCGGGCGCAATGCTCGTTCGTGCGGCGTCCCTAACGGAGAAGTTTTAGCCAACATGCAGTACCATCGCAAGCTCTGCCTTTTTCTTGTCGTTCTTGCCGCATCAGCCCTCGGCACCGGGGCCTGCAATCGTTCGGATCGAACGCGTATTCGGCGTCGTTCCCAAAGCCGTGGCGCATGCATTTTGGCAAAGCGTTCACGCCGGGGCGGTCGCCGCCGGACGCGAGGCCGACGTCGACATTGAGTGGAAAGGCCCGCCTACGGAAACGGATTTCTCGCGTCAGATCGAAATCGTGGATGCGATGATCAACGCCCGTGTGGACGGCATTGTGATAGCGCCTACCGAGGCTACGGCGCTCGTCACCGTGGTCGAACGCGCGGCGAAGGAAGGTATTCCGGTCGCTATTTTCGACTCGGGGATCAACACCGAGAGTTACGTTTCGTTCGTCGCGACAAACAACTACGATGCCGGGGTGCTTGCCGCTCGTCAGCTCGCCGAGCTGCTGGACTCGAAGGGCCGGATTGTGGTGGTCAAGATGGTTCCGGGCAGCGCTTCGACGACGCAGCGAGAAAAGGGTTTTGAAGAAACGCTGAGCCGCGATTTTCCGGAGATCCGGATTCTCGCGGAGCAATATTGCATGTCGGATCGCGCCCGCGCCTTGGCGGTTTCGGAAAACATGCTGACCGCCCACCCCGACGTAAACGGCCTGTTCGCGTCGGCCGAACCCGGGACTATCGGCGCCGCCAAGGCGTTACGCAGCCGCGGGCTGAGCGACAAGGTGTGGATGGTGGGATTCGATTTCTCCGATACGATTGAGAAGGATCTCAAAGACGGCGTGGTCGATGCCCTGGTCGTGCAAGACCCCTTCAATATCGGCTACGCGGCGGTCAAAACGATCGTCGCGAAACTCAACGGCGAAACCCCTGAAAAGCGGATAAACTCACCCGCCACGATCGTGACCGCTGATAACCTCTCCGACCCCAACATTGACGCCCTCGTGCATCCGGATCTAGACCAATACCTGCAGTGAGAGGCGACGAGAAAGAAATTGTTTGCCGGGCGTGCGGCGCCCAACTCGAAGTGCGGGTGCGTTTTCGCGGAAAAGTTGTTTGGTCCGTCGATCCCACCGAGCCCGACTTCGGTGTCGGCGAGCCGGAACTGCGGGGCGATTCAGGCGACCCCCGATTGGTTTGCTCAGCCGACAGTCTGCATTCCACGGGGTTTCAGCTCGTTGATGGTGAGATTCAGGCCGAGCAGCCGACCGAATAGGTGCCGCTTCTCCGCTAATGCCTTCTCAAGCGGAACCGCGCACATTGCGTGTTCCCGCTTACGCTAATCTCTTTGACGAGCTGACAAAACGTTTGACTGGGCCGGAAGCAAACAGGTTATGTGCTCGACCCGGCTTGTTCCCCCGAGCCCCCTCAATCTTGCGGTGGCATACACAATTCACAACATTGAGATACAGAGCCCAGAGCGAAAGCGACGGGCCAAGTGCGGGCAACCGCAAGGCTTCGCAGCACCCGTCTCCCGAACCGTCGCGCGCGCCGGCATAGTCTTCGGTTTACTCGAAACGGTTGTGCTCTTGGCCCGTCGCTTTCGCTCTGGGCTCTGTATCTGCGTTTCGAATTGTGTGCACGGACGCGCGCTCAGTGGCGGAATCGTTGTTCGCGGAAGGGGTCGCCGTACATGTGGTAGCCGAACTGCTCCCAGTATCCGGGCTTGTCTTCGGCTATGAAATCGAGGCCGCGAACCCACTTGGCGCTCTTCCAGGCGTAAAGATGGGGGACGATGAGACGCAACGGCGCGCCGTGTTCGGGGTCGAGCGGTTCGGGGGCGTGCCGGTCGGCGAAGAGAACGTCGTCGCGCATGAGGTCTTCGAGCGGCACGTTGGCGGTGTAATTGTTTTCCGCCAGAACCATGACGAAGCGGGCCTCGGGCTTGGGGCGGGCCTTTTCAGCGATGACGGGGAAGGGCACGCCCTCCCATTCGTTGTCGAACTTACTCCAACTCGTCACGCAGTGAAAGTCGGCTTGGATCTTCGTGCGGGGCAGCGCCTGAAACTCGTCCCAAGTCAAGCGAAAAGGGTTTTCGACAAGGCCGCGAACTTCGAAATCCCAGTGCGCCGGATCGAAGGTCGGAACACTGCCGGCGTGCAGGACGGGCCACTTCAGGGTTAGGGATTGGCCCGGGGGCAGGCGGCCGCTTTGGCGCAGTTCCTCTTGCAGCCTTTTGCGTTCGTTGCTGAAAATCACGATGAGCCGAGAGACGTAAATCTTCTCCGTAGGTTAACAATTCCGTGGGGAACCGAACTGGACGCGAGCCCAGCCGCGATTCGGTTACCGGCGGTCCTAGTCGCCCGCGTCTTCCGGCTTCTCTTCCGCTAGAAACGCTTCGGCCAGGGTCACCTCGAGCCGGTCGTCATGGAGATCGAGAGCGCCGCCGGCCGCGAGATAAGCCGACGAACGCCACAGCGGCTCTTGGTCGTGGTCGTACTCCCCGACGATCAGAACGCGCGTCCCGTGCTGTTCGACCGTCCAGCCGCGCGGTCCCAGGCTCCATTCTTCGCCCCACTCAAAGAGCCAGCGGGCGTCGCGCCCCAGCATGCGAATGCAGCCGTGGCTGGCGGGCCGACCCGGCAGCTCATATTCGTGGAAGGAGTGCCCCCTCTCGTTGTGGAAGTTGAAATACCAGGGCAGGAACCAGTTGCGGTTGACGGTGCTGCGGTGGCCCTTTGATTTCCAGTTGAGGTGAAACGAGCCGGCCGGGGTACGGCTGTTACGCGCGCCGGTGCTGACGGGCCCCCAACGCTCCAGCCGTCCTCCGCGATAGGCCCCGAAGATCTGCGCCGGTTTGTAGACGACAATGACTTTCTCGTACTTGCGCGCCGGCGCGTAACGCTCCGGCAGCGGGCTGTATGTGACTTCGTCGCGATCCCAGTGCCGTGGAACGACGATTTCCCGCAACGTGACGAGATGCCCTTGATCCGAGCGGTTGAGTTTTTCGAGAAGTGCTATCTGCGATTCGGTGAAGCGGCACTCGAGTTGTTCAAGGTCGTCGGAGACGGGCTCCATTGCAAGAGTTGCTGCCGTTGGAACCTCCGCACCGGCAGGAAGCGCCGGCCAGACCATCGCAATCAACGAAACCGCCAACCACCGCCCAAGTGTCCGCACCGTCATCGTGTCACCCCCGAGTTACCTTCTCGTTTCAACCTCCTTCTTGCATCTCATCGGCCAAAGCCCGGCACGGCCGTTCGCGATGCCTCGGCCGATCGGGCTAACCCTCCTATATTGTTGGACTCCCGGGCAGAGCGAGTGATTTCAAAAAGATTGCTTCGGCGGGGTGATGGTTGTCGGGGAACGTACCGCGCGCTTGTAATTTTTGCTACATCGCGAAATGTTTTCCCGGGGCGGATGGGGGCCAGGGGGCGTACACGGGATGGTCGCCAAGAATGAGCGAACCGGCACGCTGAAGCGTGCGTCACGCCTCGCGGGCAGTACAGAACCTCTATTGGGAGCCCTGTGCCAGCTTCTGCTTGAGGATCTTGCCCGCCGCGGAACGGGGAATCGATTCCACGAATTCGACTTCCCGAACCTTCTTGTAACCCGCCACCTGTCCGGCGACATAGTCAAAGATGCGTTGCTCGGTGAGCGCGACGCCGTCGCCGGCAACGACGTAGGCCTTCGGAATTTCGCCGGCTTCGGGGTCTTTCTTGCCCAGAACGGCGCAATCGCGGACTTCGGGTAATTCCAAAATGACCGATTCCAACTCGGCCGGCGTCACCTGAAAGCCCTTGTATTTGATCATCTGGCGCTTGCGGTCCTCGATATGCAACCGCCCCTGCTCGTCAACGCGAGCGATGTCGCCCGTGTAAAACCAGCCGTCGCGCAAGGCCTGGCGGTTTTCTTCCCGCGCGTTGTGGTAGCCGAGCATGATGTTGTCACCGCGCACGGTCAACTCGCCGACCTCGTTGGTCGCCAGCTCACGATCTCCCGTCTCGCGATCGACGATCCTGAATTCTAAGCCCTCGACAGCTACCCCGGCCGTCTCGGCCGGGTCCCACGGGGACTCAGCCGCGTTTGTCGACCCGGTGCCGGCCGTCTCCGTCATCCCCCAGCCCTGACGGATAGCCACGCCGGTGGCTTTGCGTAGTCGATCGACCGCGGGCAGAGCCACGGGCGCCGCGCCGACGCTGAGCGTGTCCAAGGATGACAAGTCCCGCTCTTCGATGTCGGGCCGAGCCAGAAGGGCGAGAATCACCGGCGGAACGACGGGCAGCCAGGTCACCTTCTCTCGTTCGACCGTGTCGAGGCAATCCTCCACGTCGAAACGCTCGCGGATATGCAACCGGCTGCCGGACGCCAAGGTCGAATTCAGCACGACATTGAAGCCGTAGATATGGTACATCGGCAGGAAGCAGTATGCGGCGCTTTCCGGCCCGGCCGTCGAAGCGACGGCGAGGATCTGCCGGATCCCTGTGATGAGGTTGCGGTGGGTCAGCTCAACACCTTTCGACAAGCCCGTCGTGCCGCTCGAATAGGGCAGGAAGGCAACGTCGCCCGCGGGGTCGATCTTCGGCTGGGGATCCGTCATATCCGCCGCGGCCCAGACTTTCCGGTCGAGCTCGATGAACCGCGCATCCGGCAAGTCACCGGCGCACTCTTGAAGCCGCGGCAGCAGCCGAGGGTGGGCGAAGACCACAGCCGCGCCGGAGTCACGGACTTGATGCAGCAACTCACGTCGGCGGTAACTGCTGTTGAGCGGGGTCAAGGTCAGTCCGCTGCGCAAGACGCCGTAGCAGGCAATCACATAGTTGATGGAGTTCGGGCTGAAAATCCCGACTGTAGACCCGGGCTCGAGGCCCATGGCGAGTATGGCGTTGGCGAAACGAGTCGCCTCGCCATCGAGCTCGGTGCGGCTGAGCGCTTTGCCGCTGCCGTCCACCAAGAACGGGACGTCGCCGTAGCGGTCCGCCGCTTGGTGCAACAGCTCACCGAATGTTTGGGTCGAAGCGAAGAAATCTTTCGCGCTCTGGTTCTCCATAACGAATCGTTCATTTTAGCCGTGCGTGGCGTAGAGCGCCCCGCCTAGGCAACTAGGACCTTGGTACTAGCAATTTCTCTCAATTTGCCATGGTACCCGTAAGTTCCTCGAACAGTTTGCCGAAAACGCAGTCCCGGTTATCGTCTGAACATAAGGAGGGCGTGTGCATGGCTGACGAAAGGTCTGCCAAGGGCTGGTTATTGCTGGTAGGGATTCCGGCCGTCGCGATCGGGTTCTTTCTCTACTACTCCTACGCGCCGCGATTCCTGCAGCGGGTCGTGGAAGACTTCCTCTATTGGGTGAACCACGCCGTGCCGAGTTCCATCCGCGCCGCGCTGGGTCTGTGACGGTAACCGCAAGCACGACGCGGACCGACGATCCTGACTAGCGCACGACCTTATGTTTTCGGACCCAGCTGATCAGGGCGTCGCGTAAGGCGGGCCCGTCCCGGCCGAACTCCAACCCCCGCTCGCGCCACTTTTCGGCGATGAAGTCGTTAGTCGCAACCATGTATTCGCGTTCAGGGTCGATGCCCCCTCGGGTGCGCAACTCATTGGGCAGACGGTCCCCCCGCAACCGAGCCGTGACGATCAGATTGTCGAACGGCATAACGTTCCAAATGTGACGCGCGAGGATCCGGCCCCGCGGCAACCCGTCGCGGATGCCCCCGAGGTTCATATAGGCCAAATCCGCCCCTACCGCGTCCCGCATGACCGACTCGATCCAGGGCTGTAGCTCGTGTCGGTGGAAGGTGCGCGCGGATTCCCCGATCGGTACGTCGACGACCTTTGCAACACGGGCTTCCCATTTCTCAACCAGCACCAGGGTGGCTGGGTCGGGCGGGTAGGTCCGGGCGTTTACCGGAATCCGTATCCAACGGTGGGAGACGACTCGCTTTCGGTCGAGGTCGAACTCAATGTCGAGCCGCCCAAGTTCGCGCCCATAGGGCCGCGTCTTGACGCAGATGCGACCCTGGTATTCCTTGACTTCATCCTGCCCGCCGTGGTGATGGCCGCTGATGATGACCGGAACCCGGGGGTTCTCGCGCAAAATACGGTCTTCCTCATCGGGGAAAATGTGCGACAGGACGACGATCAAATCAGCCCGAGAGCCGATCTCGTCCACGTATCGGGTGACGGTCTCGGTCACCGGAAGCGTGTTCCAGGGGCCTCGCAACGACGCACGAGTAAGACGGTTCAGTTCGCCCGTCAGCACACCGATCACGGCTACTCGGATCCCGTTGACCTCGCGAATGCGGTAGGCCTCTTCCGCCAGCAGCTCTCCTTCCCTATTGACGACGTTTGCCGAGACTACGGGAAACGAAGCTTCACGGATGAATTCGGGAATCTTCCGCCACCCGTAGTCGAATTCGTGGTTCCCCAGCGTGTGGAAGTCGAGGCCCAGCCTGGATGCAACCTCGTATACCGGAACGCCTTCGAAGATCGTCGATACCGGCGAACCTTGCACCAAATCGCCGCCGTGCATCACCAAAACCGCATCGGATTTCGCGCGCTCGCGGCGGATTACTTCCGCGACGTGGGCGAAACCGCCCCGCCCGCGGTCGTCGGGCAGCAGCCGCGCGTGGAGGTCGTTCAAATGGAGGATCGTGAGGGAGCGAACCGGCTCGGCGTGCAGGGAAGAGCACGCCAACAGCAGCAACCATGGGACCCGACGGCGCAACCACGTCGGCGTTGCGAAACCGCTCGTTAGAAGGGAGCCGAGGACGGCGGGACGGCTGCGTCCCGATCGAGGCGCGCGATCTCGGTGGCCACTCGCTCGGAGGCGACGAAATCGCGAGCCGTTACATGTACAAGCCGCCATTGACGTGCAAGACGTGTCCGGTGATATACGAAGCCTCGTCGGCCGCGAGGAAGCGGACCGCATGCGCGACCTCGTCCGCGGAACCGATTCGTCGCAACGGAATCGCTTCCAGCAACTTTTCTTTGACCTTGTCGCCGAGGGCATCCGTCATTGCTGTTTCAATAAACCCCGGCGCCACGGCGTTCACGGTAACGTTGCGCGGGGCAAGTTCCTGCGCCAATGACTTCGTCATTCCGACGAGACCTGCTTTCGAAGCGGCGTAGTTGGCCTGGCCTGCATTGCCGCTTTCACCGACCACCGACGAAATGTTGATGATGCGCCCCCAACGCGCTTTCATCATCGGCGGAAGGACCGCTTGTATGCAGGCGAACGCGCCGCTGAGGTTAGTGTTCAAAACCTGGTCCCAGTTTTCAGCCGACATTCGAATTGCGAAACCATCCCGCGTGACGCCGGCGTTGTTGACCAAAATGTCGACGCGCTCGGCGAGATCGCGGGCTTGGCTGAAGGCTTCCTTGACCGAATCGCGGGAAGCGACATCGAGTGGAACCGCGTCGGCCGACCCGCCCGCGGCGCGGATCTCGTCCACCAGTGAGGCGAGCTTGTCTTCTTGCCGTGCACCGACGACAACTCGCGCGCCGGCCCTCGCCAAGTCGAGGGCACACGCCCGGCCGATGCCTTGGCTCGCTCCCGTAACGAACGCGACGCGGCCCTTCATGAAGTCAGTTTCTCCAACGACTTGAGGTCTTCCACGTTAGAGGCATTCAGCGAGCGGTCAATTCCGCGCATTAGGCCGGTCAGCACGCGCCCCGGCCCCACTTCGATAAAACGATCGACGCCCAGCGAATCAAGTCGGCGAATGGTTTCCTCCCAGCGTACCGGATTGGGTACCTGCTGCTTGAGGCCTTCGCGCGCCGCGCCGGCGGTTTGGACGAGTTCGGCGGCGTGGTTGTTGACCAGCGGGGGGGTCGGATCGCGGAAGTCGATCGCGTCGAGATCGGGCGCGAGCTGCTCTTGCGCTGGGGTCATCAGGGCGCAGTGAAACGGGGCGCTTACTTGGAGCAGAACGGCTTTGCGCGCCCCGGCATTCTTGGCGGACTCGACGGCGCGTTCGACTGCTCCGGTGTGACCCGCGATCACGACCTGCGTTGGGGAGTTCAAATTGGCCGGCGAGACGATCTCGCCTTGCGCCGCTTCCTCGCAAACGGCGTCGAGCTTGTTGGGCGGTAGGCCGATCAGCGCGGCCATCGCGCCGACGCCTTGGGGGACGGCCGCCTGCATATATTGGCCGCGTTTGCGCACGAGGCGCACGGCGTCGGCGAACTCCAGCACCCCGGCGGCGGTCAAGGCGGAATATTCGCCCAAGCTGTGACCGGCGACGTAATCGGGGCTGATTCCCTTTTCGCGCAAGACGGCTTCGACGGCGATCGAACAGGTCAAGATCGCTGGTTGGGTGTTTTCGGTGAGCTTGAGCTGGTCGTCGGGACCTTCGAAGCAGAGCTTGGAAATCGAGAAGCCGAGGGCGTCGTCGGCCTGTTCGAAAATTGCGTGAGCGGCGGGGTATTCGGAGGCGAGTTCGTGGCCCATACCGGCGTATTGGGAACCCTGGCCGGGGAACAGAAAAGCGGTTGTCGGCATAAAGATTCCACCCTATACGGCGGCTGGGTTAAGCGCAAGCGCAACCGCGTGATAAGATCAGCTCAGAGTTGCTCATGAGTGTCGCCGCCGCAAAACTGACTTGGGACGACATCAAGGACCTGCCCGAAGACGCCGGCCGAACCGAAATTGTCGACGGGGAGCTTGTCTTGTCACCAGCGCCTGCCAGCCGCCACCAAGAAATCTGTATTCTGCTAGCCCTCGAAATCGCGCCTTTTGTGAAGGGGCGAGATCTGGGAAAAGTGTTCCCGGGACCAATACACACGATCCTGTCGCCGCACGCTCATTACGAACCGGACCTTTGCTTCATTCGCAAAAACCGTTTGTCGATCGTCAGGGAAAAGTTCATCGACGGCCCGCCCGACCTGGCGATCGAGGTGATCTCGGAGTCAAATCGCACTCACGATACGGTCGTCAAGTTCAACGACTACGCCCGCCACGGGATCGAGGAATACTGGCTGGTTGACCCGCGCGAGGAAGAAATCAGTACTTGGTTTCTCTCCGGCGGTGAGTACGGGTTGATGGGCCGAGCACGCCGGGGCGACCGAGTCGCAACTCGTGTTCTCGAGGGGTTGGACCTCAATCCCGATGACGTTTTGGCCGAGCCGTACGGGTAACGCTGGGGCTTCGTTCGAGCTGGGTGTGACGAAACCGTGAGGCGCGGATGTTTCCAGCTTTACGGTTAATATTGGCCCTGGGCGCAAGCCCCATAAGCGCTAACGTAAGGACGACAAACTTTCTACCCATGGTGGCGTCAACGAACGGATTTTCCCCAGCGCCGACCCTGGCCGGCGTCAGCCCCCGGGAGGGGTCGCGTCCCCAACTGATGAAAAGCCCCGGATGGGGCGTAGGAAAGATCGTCCGATTCGACTGAGCCCCGGAGTCATTTCAACGGTCGTCTGTTTGCGGTACCCGGGGTGCGTAATCTTACCTGAAAATCCATGCACCAAAAGCCGAGCAATCCTTAAGTTAGCGCTTATGGGGCGCAAGCCCAGGGAAACCGGGTGTCACAAGGAAATCGTTGATCGGGATGCCGGCTCCAGGGGCAACTGACATAAGAGTAGCCCGGACGTGCCTGGAAGCAGTCCAGTGCGCTAAATCCTTGGTCGCGGCTGCTTCGCTGTGCCACAATAGGGGCGACATGAAAACCCTCAGCCCCCAATTCGACCCGTCGCTTTTGTCGCGACGCGCGATGCTCGAGCGCTGCGGGGCAGGCCCCGGCATACTTGGGCTGACAGGGCTCTTAGGAGACGAGAATCTCCCCGTTGATACTTTCACCTTCACTTGCCGTCCACCGAGAAAGCCAATAGCACGTTGCCGGGTTTGCCGCCGAAGAAGCCGTAGCCGGAGTTGACGTACAACATGCCGTCGACAACGACGGGGCCCGCGGCGTCGAGCGAGCCTCCGTTTGCAGCGACGCCGTTGACGGTTTCATAGTCGCGGAAGGTGTCGACTTTCCATAGGACTTTTCCGTCCCTTGTCGCGTAGGCCCGTAAGTGCCCGTCCATCGACCCGGAGAACACGACGCCTGGGGTCACCGTGACGGCGGCCGATTGCGCCGGGCTGCAGGGCTTGCGGTTTCCGCACGGCGCCGGCGGCGTATGCCAGATCCGCTCGCCGGTACTGATTTGGTAGGCGAACAATCCTCCGCCGGCTTCGGGACTCAAAATCATGTCGAGGCCTAACTCTGACTCGAGGTCCAACTCGAATTCCGGGTCGGCCAAGGCGACATAAATGGTATCAGCGGCCGTGGCCGGGCCCCATTGAATCCCACCGAGCACTCCGCCTTTTCCGATTGCCGCTTGCCACAACACCTCGCCTTCTCGGTCGGGATCGAGCGCGTGCAAAGTACCGGACTTTTGGCCCGCCAGCAAGACCCGCTTGCCGCTCGACAGCGCGGCGAGAATCGGTGAAGCGCCGAAATCAGCGTCCGGTCCGTTGGCCTCGGGACAGTTGGTCTTGTCGGGTGTGATGCAAGCAAAAACGAAGGCGTCGCCTTCGGTGAACTGTTGTGACCACAACATCTTGCCGGTGTCCATGTCGAAAGCGATGATGGCGTCGCTCGTCTCATTCGGCGGATCGGAGTAGTTGTCTCCCGTGCCGACATAGAGAGCTCTGCGCTTCAGATCCAGAGTCGGCGAGTTCCAAACGCCCGCGCCCGAGGGTCCCCACAACTGCGTGCCGACTTTGTTCTTTCGGACAGGTCGAGGTTCTTCCGGAATCGTATAGCTCTTCCAAATCTCTTTTCCCGTTGCCGCGTCGAGAGCCATGACGCTGCCGCGAAACTTGCAGCACTCGTAGTTGGGCTGCCCTCCGGTTCCTTCCTCGAATGAGGAAATCCCGATATAGAGCCGCTCCTCGTGGAGTTTTGCCGCTCCCGTCGCACGGGCGTTAGGGTGCTCGTCAAGCTTCCTTTTCCATAGCCGGTGCCCCGTGGCGGCGTCCAGAGCGTAGAAGTTCGCGCGAGTGTCGCCGAAGAATGCCTGGTAGCGGGGACCATCCGCGCCGGAAACCTGACCGATGACGACGGCCGCGCGCACCGAGCTTTCGGCCTCGAAAGCCCAGTGCGTGCATCCTGTTTTTGCGTCCAGGGAGTATACGCGGCGGCCTTGGCTGCCTACAAAAATGCGGCCTCCCGCAACGGTGGGTTGCGCGTAGGCTAGAATGTCGCCCGCGAATCCGAAAGCCCATTTCAGCTTGAGTTTCGGAACCTGCTCGGCTGTAAGTCCCGCCATCTCGGCTGATTGAAACCGCGTGTTGTTCTGGTCGACTCCCCAGCCGTTCCAGTGCGGCCCATCGAGGGGATGATCCGTGAATTCGCCCCGGGACTCACAAAGCCCCTGAAGCGCCCACTCTTCCTCCTCGCCAAACCGTTTCCCCGTGACGTACTCGGCCACGGCTTTCCTTTCGGCGACAGGACGAACAAGGCCCACAAAGCGCATTTGCCCGTTGTCGAGAGAGTGGAGAACCGATTCGGGCGACATGCGCTTCATCAGCGACAATACCGGCGCTCTGGGAACGCCGCCGTCGTGGCAGACGGCGCAAGAGGTCTCGTAGACCTGTTTGCCGGTGGGTTCATCCGCGGACCAAGCCGCGAATCCTGTAACAGCGAACAGCAGAGCTAAACGACGTTTCATTGCCTTCCTCCTGGCGGAATTGATTTGGACCAAGATTTCCGTTTTGGCCATCCCGGCAAGGTCAGGGTAGACCGATCCATGGCTCGGATGCAAGACCTTGGTTCTCCTCTCACGATCGATACTCCGTTCGCTCCCGTTTCGGTCGCTGAATGCCGCTCGATCGCAGCGTTCGAGCTTGCTGGACGGCTTTTCGCCGACACTGCTCCTAGTAGTTCCCTCTTCAGCAACCCAGCCTCTCCTTCGCCGCCGCCCGTCGCTAGTTAGCCGCCTGGCACAGGCAACGCCGAGAGGCGATCGGGTTATGACTCGCGTCCTGGACGGATTGGATCTCGATCCCGCCGACGTCTTGGCCGAGCCTTATGGGTGAGGTAACGGGTGGGGAAATGTAAAGCGGCCGTGATCAGACTCGCGATATGTCGCCAAGAGTGGGGACACGGCACGCTGAAAGCGTGCGCCACGTCCGGTTTTGCTGTGTCACAATAGGGGCGAAATGAAGATCCCAAGCCCTAAATTCGACCCTAAGTTTTTGTCTCGGCGCGCGATGCTCGAGCGCTGCGGGGCAGGCCTCGGCATACTTGGGCTGACAGGGCTCTTGGGAGACGAGAATCTCCTGACAGCGGCGCCGGTCGACGACCGTTCGCTCAACCCGCTCGCGTCGCGGGCCCCGCATTTCAGCCCCAAGGTCAAGCGAGTCATCTGGCTCTTCATCAACGGCGGGCCCAGTCACATCGACACCTGGGACTACAAACCGGCTCTTGAAAACTACCACGGCAAGGAATTCGAGGGCTTCGACAAGTTCACCGGCTTTTTCGCCGATGAAGTGGGGACACTGATGAAGTCGCCGTTCCAGTTCTCGCCGCGCGGCGAGAGCGGCAAGATGGTGTCGGAGATCTTCCCGCATCTCGGTGGACACGTCGACAAGATGGCCTTCATACACTCGGGTTATTCGAACTCGAACAACCACTCGCCGGCGCTCTACATGATCAACAGCGGACAGGTGCGCATGGGGCACCCCTGCATGGGCTCGTGGGTGACCTACGGGCTGGGGAGCGAGAGCAGCAATCTGCCGGGGTTTGTCGTCATGTCGGACCCCAAGGGCCGCGGCTTGCCCAAGGGCAACGCCAACAACTGGAGCGCGGGATTTCTTCCGGGAGCCTATCAGGGCACTTGGCTGCGCCCCAAAGGCGATCCGATTCAGAACCTCAAACGCTTGCCCGGCACCACCGACGCGCGCCAACGTGCACAACTCGACCTAATGGCGCGGCTCAACAACCGCGACATGGAACAGCATCCGCACGAAGCAGAGCTGGCCGCCCGCATCGAGAGCTTCGAGCTGGCCTATCGAATGCAGATGGCGGCGCCCGAGGCGCTCGACGTTGATCGCGAGCCGGAACACATCCAGGACCTCTATGGGCTTAACGAGGACCACTGCGGTCACATCGCGCGACAATGTTTGACGGCTCGGCGCCTGATCGAGCGCGGCGTGCGTTTCGTTCAGATCTACTCAGGCGGCATGGAAAACCAGCGTTCCTGGGACGGCCATATCGATATCCTCGGCAACCATGGGCAATTCGCCCGCGAAACGGATCAGCCGATGGCGGCGCTGCTCACCGACCTCGAACAGCGCGGCATGCTCGACGACACGCTGATCATTTGGGGCGGCGAGTTCGGTCGCTTGCCGGTTTCCCAGATCGGCACCGCCAAACCCGGCCGCGATCACAACCCGCACTGCTTTACCACCTGGATGGCGGGCGGCGGCATCAAGGGCGGGGTTTCCTACGGCGAGTCGGATGAGCTGGGCCACAAGGCCGCGGTCAATCGCGTCTCGATCAACGACTTCCACGCCACGATTCTTCACCTGCTTGGGGTCGACCACGAGCGCCTTACCTACAAGTACAACGGCCGCCGGTTCCGGCTGACCGACGTGGCCGGCAAAGTGATCAACGAGATTCTTGCGTAGACCCCGGCTGCTGTAAAATAAGACCGAACCATGTTGCGTTTGGGCCTGTTTGCCCTGTTGTTCCCCGCGCTGCTGAGCGCCGCCGAGCTGTCTGACCAGGCGGCCGAAATCCTCAAGCAAAACTGCTTGGCTTGCCATGGCGCGGCCTTGCAAATGTCGAAGCTCGACCTGCGGACGCGGGAGTCCGTCCTACGCGGCGGCGAGCGCGGTCCGGCGATCGTTCCGCATAACGTTCGCACGAGTTTGCTTTACAGGTTCGTCTCCCATCGAGAAAAACCGGAGATGCCGCCGGGCGGCAAGCTCACCGATGAAGAAATCGACACGCTGCGCCGGTGGATCGTCGCCGGAGGCGATCTCGGCACGCTGACGCCCGATGAGCTCGACAAGAAGGCCGCTCTGGCCAAGCTGGAAGCACGCCCGATCTCCGACAAAGAGCGGAGCTTTTGGTCGTTTCGATCACCGGCCAGGTCCGAAACGCCGGTTGTTGACGAGATGCCGTCTGACGGCAGTGTCATTGACGCCTTCTTGTTGGCGGCGCTCAACGGAAAGGGCCTCACATCTTCGCCGCGGGCCGACAAGCGAACGTTGGTTCGCAGAGCATACCTGGATTTGATCGGCCTGCCGCCCGGCCCCGAGCAGGTCGCAGCTTTTCTGAAAGACGATTCCGCCGACGCTTGGCCTCGATTGATTGATCACCTGCTTGCCTCGCCGCACTACGGGGAACGTTGGGCGCGACACTGGCTCGACTTGGCTCGTTATGCCGACTCGGGCGGCTTCGAGCGCGACTACGATTGGCCGCAAATGTGGCGCTACCGTGACTATGTCGTCGACTCGTTCAACAACGACAAGCCGTACAACCGTTTCGTGCTCGAGCAAATCGCAGGCGACGAAATCGCGCCCGATTCCGCCGAGGCCAACATCGCCACTGGGTTTTTGCGCCTCGGCCCCGACAACAACATGAAGAACGAGCTGACGCGCATGGACGAGTTGGACGACATCCTCGCGACAACCAATTTGACGTTCCTCGGGATGACGGTTCAATGCGCGCGCTGCCACAACCACAAATTCGATCCCATTGCCCAGCAGGACTATTACCGCATGCAGGCGGTCTTCTTCTCGACGAAGTTGACGGATTATCCGTTGGTGGACGAAGAGACGGTCCGGGCGCACGAGACCGAGCAGAAACGGATCGATGATCTCCAGCAGCCGTTCAAAGACAGACAAACGGCGTTGCTCAAGCCTTACCGCGACCGCTTGCTCGAAGAACTGATCGCCAAACAGCCCGATTACATTCAACACGCTTGGAATACGCCCCCGGACGAGCGGACCGAGGGGCAGCGGCTCAACGTCCGCCAGCTCGAGCACACCTTCGAGAGCGAATACAGCGACGACAAGAAGGTTCTGCCGCAGGCCACAGCCGAGGACAAACAGCAACACGCACGGCTGCAGGAACAAATCGACGCGCTTAAGGAACAGCGCCCCGAGCCGTATCCCACAGCGATGACGATTGGCGAGGAAGGGCGCGAAGCTTTTCCGTCCTACTTCTTGCATCGCGGCAGTGTAGGCAATAAAGGGTCGGTGATGGCGCCCGGCATCCTGCGTGTGGCGAGCCGTGGGGAGCCCGAGTTCCACCCTGCGCCCGAAGAGGCGAAATCCAGTTACCGCCGCAAAGTGTTTGCCGAGTGGACAGCATCCTCGGAGAACCCGCTAACCGCCCGGGTCATGGTGAACCGTCTTTGGCAACACCATTTTGGGGAAGGGATTGTGCGCACGCCCAGCAACTTTGGCTCGACAGGGCAGCCTCCGACGCATCCGGAGTTGTTGGATTGGTTGGCGGTCGAGTTTGTCGAGAGCGGCTGGAGCATCAAACACATGCACCGCCTGATGATGACCTCGGCGGCCTATCGCTTGCGGAGCGCGGACATTGAGGCCAATGTCGCCGTTGATCCGGAGAATCGCTTGGTCTGGAGAATGCCGCGGCAGCGATTGGAGGCGGAAATCTTGCGGGACTCGATCTTGACCGTGGCCGGCACACTCGACCGCACGATCGGCGGAAAGAGCGTGTTTCCGTATATCGATCCCGATTTGTTCCAGTCGAGCACCGAGCGCACTTGGCCGGGGCGCCCGGACGACGATCCGGCAACTTGGCGCAGGAGCCTCTACGTTTTTTCGAAGCGCACGATCCGCTACCCGCTGTTCGAGGCCTTTGATCAACCGGATATGATCACCTCCGTCGACCGGCGCAATCGCTCGACCGTGGCTCCGCAGGCATTGCTGTTGATGAACAACCGGTTCATCAACATGCAGGCGGAGTTGTTTGCCGCACGCGTGCGGAACGAGGCCGGAGCGAACCCAAATGATCAAGTCGGGCGTGCTTTCGGGTTGGCGCTGGCGCGGCCCCCGACGGATTACGAGGGCACGAGAGCCGGCGCTTTCGTCCGCGACAATCCCGAAGAAGGACTCGCCGACTTATGCCGGACATTGTTTAACCTCAACGAATTCGCCTACCTGCAATAAGGGCCCGCACTAGAGCAATGACAAAGCGCTTCTATTCTCGACGTGAACTGCTCGGCCGCTTGGGCGGCGGGATTGCCGGCGTCGCGCTGACCGACATGCTGGCGCGGCAACAACTGTCGGCGGCGCCGCGATCGCTGCTCGCGCCGAAAGAGTCCCATTTCGAGGGAAAGGCCAAGGCGGTCATTTCGGTCTTTTGCTACGGCGGCGTCAGTCAGGTCGATACTTTTGATCCCAAGCCGGAACTCGCAAAGCGCCCTGGCGAGGTCATGACGGGCGTCGGCGACGTTACCGTTTCGCAGGGGCATCCGGGCGGGTTGATGCCCGCGCTCTGGAAGTTCAAAAAGTACGGTGACTCGGGGATCGAAGTTTCCGATCTATTCCCTCATGTCGCGGGACAAATCGACGATCTCGCGGTCATCCGCTCGATGCACGCCATCAGCCCCGATCACGGGCCGGCGCTCTACCAGATGAATACGGGCACCGTGCTCGCCGGGCACCCCAGCGTCGGTAGTTGGGTGACCTACGGGCTCGGCAGCGAGAACGAAAATCTGCCGGGCTTTGTCGTTTTTACCGACTATCGCGGCGGTCCGATCGGCGGCGCTCCGAATTGGGGCAACGGCTACATGCCGGCGTCTTATCAGGGGACACAGTTTCGTTCGGTGGGCGACCCGATCGTTGATCTGAAACCGCCCGAAGGGGTGGAGCCCGAGCGGCAGCGGCGTTGGCTCGACTTGCTGGGAGACCTCAACAAGAAGCACCTCGAAAACAATCCGCAAGACTCCGAGCTGGCGGCCCGTATTGCTTCCTATGAGCTGGCCTATCGCATGCAATCGCACGCGGTTGGCGCCATCGACATCAACAAGGAATCGGAGGCGACCCGCAAACTCTACGGGATCGACGAAAAGGTGACTTCCTATTTCGGCAAACAGGCGCTGATGGCGCGGCGTCTTGTCGAGCGAGGCGTTCGCTTCGTTCAGATCTATTCGGGAGGCGGCAATTTTGATCCCACTTGGGACGCGCATTTCCGACTGAAGAAAAACCACGGGTTGCACGCCAAGGAAACCGACCAACCCATCGCCGCGCTGATACAGGATCTAAAGAGCCGCGGCCTTTTCGACTCGACGCTGATCATTTGGCACGGAGAGTTCGGTCGCATGCCGATCTCACAACGCCTCGACGGCCGCGACCACAACCCTGCCGGTTTTACGGTCTGGATGACGGGAGGCGGCATTCGCGGCGGAACCGTTGTCGGCGCCACCGATCACTACGGGTACAAGGCCGTCGAGAACCGCAAATCGGTCTACGACCTGCACGCAACGATTTTGCATCTGCTTGGTTTCGACCACGAAAAACTCACCTACCGCCACAACGGACGCGACATGCGGCTTACCGATGTCCACGGGAACGTGATCAAGGAAGTGCTGGCGTAGCGGGCTGGTCACGGCGTTGCGCTTCTTGGGATAAAGATTCTTTATTCGGTGGCTGTCACCGAACCCTTAACCCTTCGATCGGGAGTGGCGTCAATAGGTGCGGTCTCTCGGCGGATGCCTAACCGGTCTTCGTCGCTACGACTCTGCACTGATTGGGTCCTGCTGATGAAGAGGTCGCCGACCCTTCTTTCTGAATAGACTCCGAGGTAAACCATGCTTGAACTCAGATCTATTTCCAAGCGCTTCTCGGGCATCGTCGCTGTCGATGACGTGAGCTTGTCGGCCGCTGCCGGCGAAGTCACCGGCTACCTGGGGCCGAACGGCTCGGGAAAGTCTACGACGATCAAGATGATTACCGGCCTAATCGAGCCTACGTCGGGCGAGATTCTGTTCGATGGCGAGCTGATCCGGCGCGACCCCATAGGGTTCAAACAACGCATGGGGTATGTTCCCGAAGAACCCCACCTATACACCCATCTCTCAGGAAACGAGTATCTAACGATGGTGGCCCAGCTACGCGACTTGCCCTCCGGACCGACGGCGACGCGCATCGATGAATTGCTTCGATTGTTCGAGCTTCACGGCGATCGCCACGCGCCTATTTCGGCTTACTCCAAGGGCATGCGGCAGAAGGTGCTTCTGATCGCCGCACTTCTCCACAATCCCGACCTACTGAGTCTCGCATAATATACTGTCAATCGAGACAAAGAGAAGACTGTTTCCAGAAAGCGGTAATCAAGCGCGGTTTGCGGCGCATTCGCCGCAGCGCTTTGCGGGCGCGCTCGTCGAGTTCCCAGTAGTCCTTCGGGCAGACGTTGGGCAACTCGTGCTGCTTCCAGTACGCCCAAATGTATTCCACCGGGTTCAACTCCGGCGCATAGGGCGGCAAGTACTCCGTTGCGATGTGATCCTCGGAGAGCTGGATGAACTCCCGCACCAGGCGGCTGCGGTGCGCCGGCAGCCGGTCCCAGACGATCAGCAGTGGGCCGTCGATGTGGCGCACCAAAGCCTTCAGGAAGTCGATGACCTCCAGCTCGCCGATCGCGCCGGGATAGAGCCGGAAGTAAAAGTTGCGCAACGTCAGCCCGGCCGACACCGACAGCTTGTCCCAGTTGAAGTTGAACTCCAACACCGGTGTCTCGCCGCGCGGCGCCCAGGTGCGGCAACGATGCGGCTTCTGACTCAATCCGCTTTCGTCGATGAAGACGATCGTACGTTCTTCTTTGCGGGCTTTTTTTTAATGGCCGGCCAAGTCTTGCGCTGCCAGCCGCGGATGGCCTCTTCGTTGCGCTCCCGCGCTTTGCCGACGGGCCGTTGCGGGCTCCAACCGAGCGCCCGCAGGATCTTCCAGACATGGCCCTCGTGATAGCGCACGCCGAACTCGTCTCCGATCAGACGAGCGACCCGCGGACAGCTCCACAGCGGCGTCGGGAAGCCGTGCGCCTCGGGGCCTTCCAGCAGCAACGCCTCGAGGCGTTCGAGCTGCGCGGCGTCCAACAGCGGCTTACGGCCGGCGCGGCCGGCCTGGCGCAACCCGGCTTCGCCGTCACGCCGGTATCGTCGCAGCCACTCGCTGACGCTTTGCCGCGCGACCTTCAATCGCCTCGCTGTCTCGGACTGACTACAGCCTTGCTCGACCAACCGGATCGCTTTGAAACGGCGCTTCTCCAGGGCCTCGAAATCCCGCCGTACGCCTTTTGTATTTCCCATACATACAAAGACGTACGTACCCCAAAAAGGTGTCACTTTATTTTGCGAGATTCAATAGTCCTGTTGGATGAGCCGTTCTCGGGATTGGATGTCAGCTCCGCCCTGGTGCTCCGCAGCTTGATCGAGGAGCTGGCCGCCCGAGGCAAGGTGGTGCTGTTCAGCTCGCACGAGCTCGAAACCGTGGAGCGCCTGTGTTCGCGGGTGGTGATCCTCCATCGCGGGAAGATCGTGGCCAACGATTCGGTTGAGGTGCTCCGCGAACTGATGGCATTGCCAACGCTGGAAGATATCTTTTCGCAGTTGGCGGTGGAACAGGACACAGCGGCTATCTCCCGCCAGATAGCGGACCTCATTGAGGCCTAGGGCACCCAGGATGGAGAGCCGAACCGAAACACATTTTCGTGTGCTCTACCGACAGTTCCTGTTCCGGATCGTCGATCTGGACATCCTCTCGGACCACGCCGACCTCGTGAAGCTCCTCGGGCAGTTCGCCGCGATGCTCGCTGCGCTGAGCCTCATGATCGCCAGCAGCGCGTTCCGCATCATGCGGAGCAAGGCGCCCCCGTCCGAGATCCTCGTCAGCGCCTGGGTAGACGAGCACTTCCTGATCGCAACCACGATGGCAGTGGTCGGACTCTTCGCGGTGCTGTCGTGGGAGTCCGCACTGCCTAATCAGCGCGATGTGCTGGTGCTGGCTCCCCTGCCCGTGAGAACACGAACGATCTTCCTCGCCAAGCTGGCGGCGATGGGTTCTGCGCTCGGTCTGGCCGTCCTCGTCCTGAATGTCTTTACCGGCATCAGCTACCCACTCGCCATCGGCCTCGTGAGCGGTCACTTTCTCGACATCATTCGATCGTTCGCGGCGTATTGGATGACGATGCTTGCAGCCTCGGCCTTCATGTTTGGTGGAGTCTTAGCCGTGCAAGGGACCGCCGCGCAAGTGCTTTCCCGGCAGCGATTCTTGCGGCTTTCTTCGTACCTGCAAGTGGCCGTGGTCGGCCTGATCCTAGCGGTCTATTTTCTTCAGCCGCCATTGGCGACACCCGCCGCTCTCAGCACGCCGGCGAACGCAAGTTTGGTAATGTGGCTGCCCTCCTATTGGTTCGTTGGCCTGTTCCAACAATTGAACGGCTCGCCGCATGAAGCACTCGGGCCGTTAGCAGCTCAAGCCTGGTTCGGACTAGCAGTCTCCGTCGGCGTCGCGCTCACCGCCCTGCTGCTGTCCTATTTCCGCACGACTCGGAAAATCGTCGAGGAGCCGGATATCGAGCCCGGCCGTCATACAGCACGTTGGTCTCCGCCACTAGGTAGGACGTTGCGCACGGCGATTGTCCACTTTTGCGCTCGAACGCTATCACGAAGCCGCCAACATCGGATCATCCTCGCTTGTTACCTAGGCATTGGATCAGCCCTTGCGTTGGCGTATGGAAGAACCCTGTTGTACGGATACTACGGTTACGCGGGCTACCCCTGGTACGAGGTGAATCGGCCGATTCTCGTTGCGACGGTCGTCATGTTGTGCTTCGCGGTCGTGGGGATGCGCGTGGTCTTCTCAATGCCAACAACGCTACCGGCTAATTGGATATTCCAGACTGCCGTGGTACGCGATGCCCCGGAATACCTGGGCGGCACTCGCTGGACCTTGCTGTTGCTGGCGGTGGCGCCGGCGTGGACTCTCTCCGCTATGATCCTGCTTTCCATTTGGCCGCCGTGGCCCGTGATCGGTCACTTGTTATTGTTGGGCCCGTTAGGCTTCATCATCACCGACCTCTGCCTCCTCCGCTTCGACAAGATTCCTTTCACTTGCTCCTATCTGCCCGGCAAGGCGCAGATTCACGTCACCGCGGGAGCTTGCATCCTGGTGCTCATGGCCTTGACCGACGTGGGCGTACAGTTCGAGCTCTACGCGCTGGAGCATCCGGTTCGGTACGTACCGCTGCTCGCTTTCGTGCTCGTGATCGCCGCTCTGCTCCGATGGCGCGCGTCGGAGAAGATGAACTCTCCCGGCGCGATGCTGAAGTTTGAGGAGGCGCCTCCTCCGACAGTTCTTGAGCTCGGCCTTCAGGCGGACCGAGCACTATCGCAGGGGAACTCCCCGGGCTTGGGCGTTTTACCGCGCAACTCGATCGATTCGGCCGGCAGCGGCCAGCCCCCCCGAAGGGAACCCGCCAACGTCCTGCGATGGACGATGCGCCTAGGGACAGCCACCTTCGCGCTCTTTACCGTCCTGCTGTTGGCCGGAGTTGCCTATCAGAGTGTCGCGGGTCGGCTGGACTTGTCGGAGTATCCGCGTCCAGGGCGCTTGATCGACATTGGCGGCCATCGCCTGCACCTCCACTGCACGGGTAGCGGATCACCTACCGTTTTGTTGGAGTCCGGTGGCGGAAGCGGAATGCTGGCGTGGCGGAAAGTCCAGCCGGAGGTGAGCCAGTGGACGCGCGTGTGCTCTTACGACCGAGCAGGATTCGGTTGGAGCGAACCGAATTCCCAACCGCGAACGATTAGTCGAGTAATGGAGGAACTCCGGGTCTTGTTGGACGAGGGCGGAATAGATGGCCCGCTTGTACTCGTCGGCCATTCGCTTGGGGGCGTGTACATGCAGTTTTTCGCTGTGACGTATCCCGATGCGGTTGCAGGCGTAGTCCTGGTCGACGCAACACACGAAGAGACGTTTGAGCATCTGCCAAGACTCTCTGGTTGGATCGACTGGGTCATGGCACTGAATAAGAAACTTCGCGTGGCAGGTATCAGCCGTCTGCACTCGCAGAGTTCGCACCCTACCGTCCGAGCGTTCAGCAACAGCAACAAGCACCTCGAGGCACTGGGCAGCGAAGAAGAAACGGTCGCTAAGAATCTTGCGGAACTCAAGGCGGTAGAGGTTTCATTGGGAGACCGACCGCTCATTGTGCTCACCAGCGAGCAGACCAACCGGTACGATTTCGTACGACCGCTCCAGCTCGAACTGGCCAAGCGATCACACCGAGGCAAGCAAATCGTCGTGGAGAACAGCGGTCACTCAATCCACATCGACCAGCCGAGGGCCGTTGTTGCGGCGATCCGAGAGGTTGTTGAAATGACCAGACGTGAACAGTTGGGTGTTTCCCTCGCAGCCGAGCCATAGCAATGGCGCAAAGAGATCGCAGAAGTCATGCTTCCAGCAATACTCAACCGTCGCCTGGGGGTTTCCGACATGTCCGGTTTGCGGAAGCTCTCACCCGATCTATCTCATGGTCAGCGGACCTAGGAGGCCGCCCAAGCACGCCGTTGCGGGAGGCATGGTCGGAGAAGTGTCGCCGATGTGGCTCTGCCCCGGCCCAAACGAGGTCGTGGCGCGGTACGGGACGCCCCGAGAGCGGATTCAGAAGAGGAGGAACGAGGTCAGACGTGGCAGAGAAGACGGAAAACCGTTGCGCCGGGGGGTCCAAGTTCGACTACGCTACACGCGTCGGGATGCCAAAACGGAAATCCCAGTTTAGTTAAGGCGGGCGCGGCGGCATGCCCCTCCGGCGGCATCCCGGAGGCCTTGCGCCTCGCAAATAGCCCAAAAGCGATTTGCGGGGAACAAAAACCGCCGTTCGGTGTCTATCGTTACAGCATCTTGTAGGAGGATCGAATGTTGATCGCCATAACCGCCTTCCTCGCCCTTTCACTGCTAAGCCAAGCGGCCCCTGCCCAGGATGCCTCGCCGCACACGGAACACTTCGTCGAAGCGAACGGCATTAGAATTCATTATCTTGATTGGGGCGGCGAGGGCGAGCCGCTGGTGATGCTGACCGGCTATGGAACCACCGCGCACACTTTTGATCACTTCGCTCCTCGCTTTACAGATAAATTTCATGTCGTGTCATTCACAAGGCGCGGGACCGCTCCATCCGAACGGACAGTTGCAGGTTATGACCTCGCGACGTTGACCACGGATGTGAAAGCGTTCTTAGATGCGCTTGGTTTCCGAGGTGTTCATCTCGCGGGACACTCCTTTGCGGGAACAGAGATGACGGAGTTCGCCACGCTTCATCCCGAGCGCGTCGTAAGTCTCGTCTACATTGATGCTGCGTTGGACTCGGCGGCCGGTTTCGCCCTCATGAAGGACTCGATCGCGCGCCTTCCCCAGCCGCAACCCGGATCGCCCTATTCGCAGGTTACGAGATGGCAACAGCTCTACACTCCCGACTTTTCCCAATTGAAAGCGCGGGCGTTGGCGTTCTACACCACACAAGCGCCGGTACCGATTCCTAAAGGCGCCACGGACGACATCCGCCGCAAGATCGATGAATTCGCACGAATGAAATGGAGGCCTCTTGTTGATCGCATGGCAAACAAGTTCCGGACTGAGACGAACACAGGACGAGCAATCGTGTTTGAAGGTGCAAGCCACTATATATTTCGCGATCGGGAGGACGATGTTGTCCGCGAAATGCGGGGTTTCTATACGTCCCTAAAACGCTGATTCTCTGACTACTTGACACGTAACCGGGACAGCCTCCGTTTTCGATGAGATCGGGCGATGAGATCGGTTGAGATCGGTGACGAGATCGGTGACAGGGAGAGATCGGGGGAGATCGGTGAGAGATCGGTGGAGAGATCGGTTGGGAGAGATCGGTGAGAGATCGGGAGAGATGAGAGATCGGTGACAGCCACGGAATAAAGAATCTTCACCCACGACCCAACAAGCCCGGCGACCGGAAAGCCCCCCAGACACGTTCACGTAGCTTGAATCCGCTCTAGACCGGTCCTTTGAGGGCCGGCACGAACACCTCGCAGAACAATCTCCCCCTGGGCGGACGATCGTCAAAACGGTCGTTCGGGGGCCTGGGGTGGGGCCAAGACCGGCCGCCCGGCGGCCGGTTCCCCTCCCTCGGCCAACGTACCCCGGCGACACGTGAATCGGCGACACGGAAACCCATCACGGCAACTCAAAATATATTTCTCCCCCAACCTCAACAACTTACCGATTTCCCACCCCCGCTAAACCCCGGTGCCGACCGTATCCTATAGTGGGCAAACCTGCCCGGAATCGAGGTATCTCTTATGGCTACGACTAAACAAATAAAGGCAAATCGCGAAAACGCAAAGAAATCCACCGGACCCCGCACACCCGAGGGCAAGGAGCGTTCTTCCAAGAACGCTCTTCGACACGGCCTGCTCGCCCAAGACTCCGTCATCCCCGGCGAGGAACCCGCCGACTTTGACCGTCACCTCACTCTGTGCGAGAACACGTACGTCCCCAAGAATTACATCGAAAGGGAAATCGTCCGCCAGATCGCCGACGCCGCATGGAGAATGCAACGGCTTTCCCGCATCGAAACGACCGCGATCGGGGTCGCCATGGCCCGCCGTCGCAAGCACCGGGTGAGGTATGGGCAAGAGTCCGGCCTCGAGGGGCACGAAGCCGATCTCGAACTGCTCGGCGCCTCGATGTTAGACGACACGAAGCTGCTCAACAACCTCGGCCGCTACGACGGCCACCTCACCCGCCGTTTCTACCGCGCCGTCGAGATGATGATGAAATTCCGACGCGAGGAAAGGAAGCTCCGCGACGCGGAAAAGCGTGATTCAACCAACAGACACCGAGGCGTGGACGGAAGTCCACGCTCCGACGACGAATCGACCTGGAACGCGGACCTTGCGCGCTACGGCCTGGACGAAAACTACCGCCCGCTGAATCGCGCAAAATCCGCCCCGAGCGCCGGCGGCAAGGGTCCTGTTCCGGTCTCGAGAAGCGGCAGCGACCCTCGCAACGAGGCCCTGCGCAAAAAGCTACGAAACGAAGCCAATGCCTTAGTTAAGGCCCTGGAGAATAAGGAGTTCTCCGAGCCGGTCGACGAAAGCCTAAGGTCTGAAATGACCGAAGACCTGACCGCAAACCCCAGCCGTTAGCGGCCGGGTCTCGCAAAACGGCCCGGAAGGAACCAAAACCAACCGAAACCCGACCCAACTTCGGCCCCGCTCACCGGGAGAACCCAACCCTCGGCCACCCCCCCTCAAACCCCCAAGCCCAAAGTCCGTCTCCCGCCCCTCGACCGACCGGGGCTGTAAAAGAAGTCGTGGCCTGCGAGCGGTGAATAAGTTGATTCCGAACCGATGGCGCGTCCGGTATTGACACGAGGCCGGGGAGTGAGACGCCGGCCCTGGAACTTGGCGGGCGTCCTCGCCGGCGCGACTAGTGTAGGGCTATTCCTCGTCTTCGTCCGATTCGGGCTCTTCTTCTTCGGCGGGTTTGAGCACGTCGGCGATGGCGGTTTGGATCTGCTCTACCGCTACTTTTTCGACTTCGTAGCTGCTGGCTTGGCCGCGGCGGGCGGCGTAAACTTGGTCTTTCTCGGGGGAGCTGACGAGGACCTCGTCCGTCCCGTCTTCCTCGGTTGTGACCGTCGCCTCGATCGCCGGCTCGGTGAGGCCGTATCGGGCAAGGTCGGCTTCGCGATCCGACGGGTAGGAGGTCGCTGTTAGGTTGCGCAGCTTATCGATGAGCACCTGAACCTTGGTCGAGTCGAGCTCGCGATCCTCGTCCGAGGTCAGCTTCCAAATATCTTCTTGCTTTGCGATCGTGAGGCGTGTGTCGCCGTCGCGGACGTCGATACTCGCAATTTCCTTGAAGCCGAAATCGAAAAGCTTCTTGTTGCGGAAATCCTCGATCTTCTTGTTGAGGCCCTCCGCCATGGTGGAGGAGACTTCAAAGACGCCGCTGACGTCGGAGCTTTTCGCGTAGTATTTCTCATCGTCGCCGCGCGTCTTGGCGACGGTAAGAGTATGCGTCCCGGCCTCGTCCGAAATCTCGACCGAGGCAAAGGGACGCCGGAAAGAGTAAGCGCCCGAGGGTTCCTCCGTTTCTTCGAGGACCGACGTCATCTCGGCGTTGCGTGAGGACCGAACCAAGTCACCGACCGTGAAATTGTCGGCCCGCAACGGCCCGGGCGTGACGATTTGCCACGCATCTTCACCCGTCTTGCCGAATTCGATTGTTCCACCCTCGGCCTTCAATACCACTCGGGAGACGGTGTCGTTGTCGACTCGTAGCAGGTTCTTGTCGCGCAGGTCGAAGACTTCTTTTTCAAATCCACTCTTGACGTAGCTGAAAACGGTGAACAGCCGCGGGTCGCCCTCGAGACGGGCATAGACGCCCGATCCCGTCGGGGTGTCGTTGCCGAATATGACCGTGTGGCTCTCGCCGCCGTCGACCTCTAACGCAACCTGTACTTTTCCGGAGTCGTTGAGTCCGAAAGGAGCCCAGTCCGTGATGTTCTCCTCGACGACACGATCGGCGTTTAGCTCGGATAAGTTGGTTGCCATCAGCCCCGCGGCGCTGTCATCGGCGCGGACGGTAAGTGGTTCCGCGAATACCCATTCGTCATCACTTCTTTCGAGAGTGATGGTGTCGTGCTCGGGCTTGGAAATGGTAATGCGCCGGATCTTGTCTTCCTCGACGCGTAGGATCGGTTCTCGACTCTGCTCGGGCTCGGGCGGATTCTCGGAGGTGTAGTAGACGAACCCGCCGAGGATGATGAAGATGCCCAGAGCGATGAGGAGCGGAGTCGGCTTCACGCGTCACCCTCCCGGGCAGGGCTCCTCATCGAATCGTCGAGCGAATACGCAGGAAAAGCCAACATCATACTTCGCGTGCGGTCCCCGACGCGGCTAGCGGCGTCTCCACCAGACCGACACACCGAGAACAATGATCACAGCCGGGAACCCGATCACGGTTATGAGGAACAGCCGAGTCATGTCGGACTGTGTCAAGTCGAGAGGCGTGTTTTCCGGATCGGTGGGGCGAATCGAAATCAGATCCTCGTCGGAACTGAGCCAACTTAGGATGTTGAGGAGTAGATCACGATTGCTGCCCCGCCCCAGAGAATAGTTGCGGGCAAAGCCTGAAGTGCCGACAACAACGACGCGGCCTTGCTCGGCATCCTCGTCGTCCCCAGTTTCTTCTTCGTCGGCGGGATCATCGTCCGAAAGGTCCTCGCCGTCGCCCTCGTCGGCCTCACTGCCGTCGTCAGCCGGCTCGTCGGCCACATCGAAGGTCGCGGCGACTCCGACCGAAATCGGCCCCTCGGTTTCCCAATCGGAATTGCGTACCAACTCGTCCTCGACAATATCGAGCTTCTCGGTGGCGAAGCTTCCCGATGTCGTGCTGAAAAGCCTATCCACTTCCCAACCGTCCACCGATTCGCCGGGCTGCACGGTCCGAGCGTAGGGGAAGAACGTCGCCGAACCCGTCATGACCTCGGTGATGGGGTGGTCTTCGTAGTCGGAAACCAACGGGGTCAACGGGCCCGCGCCGAAGAGCTGTCCGATGCCGGTCAGGTCGAGGACCGTGTCGTCTTTGACGCGAATGCCCCATCCGGCCACGAGCTCGACCAGGCCGGCGCTCTTCTTTTGATCGATCAGCAGCAGCAAACGGCCGCCGCCCTCGACATACCGCTTGAGGATGTCGATCTCCGGGTCTTCGATCCGCGTTTGCGGGCCGGCGACGATCAGAACCGTGCACTGCGTCGGGATTTGCGGTCTTTCGAGCAGAGAGAGCGACGCCATGGAGTAGTTGGCAGCCTCGATTTCCTCGCTGGCTCCGGAAAAGCCTTCGCGTTCGCGGTCGTCGCCCGCCGCCTCGCCGTGCCCGGCCAGCAGACAGGCCGACTTCTCTTGACCCTTCTTGGCGCGAATGATGGCGTTGGTGATGTCTTCCTCGTCGGTGGACTGGGCTTCCTCTCGATTGACGCCGTATTCGACAAATAAAGTCCCATAAGTGCGGACGTTCATCGCTTGCGCTACGTCGGGTCGGCTGTCGGGGTCCACGTAGGCGACCGTCACTCGACTCGACGCGTTCTCGTAGCGGACCAGCGAGTCGCGAACGCGCTCGAAATCTGTGGAACGATCGAAATAGGAAATCTTCAGATCCGCTTCGAGACCGTCGAGCACCTTCATCGTCTGCTCGGACAAGCTGTAGAGTTTGCCTTCTGTCGCGTCGAAGGTTTTGTTGTGTTGGTCGGCCAGGTAGTTCACCGCAGCGAGAATCGCGACTACGACGACGATGTAGACCGTCGTGTAGCCGCCGTACTTGGCCTGGCGTGATTTAAGTGCGTCGAAACTCATGGTTCTTGAACGCCGCCGTTTAGGCTTTCCACCGCAGCGACTCGAGCGACCGCTTGCTTAAAAACAAGCCAAGGCCGATGGCGCTGACGTAATAAACGATGTCTTTCAGTTCAATGACACCCTTACTGAACTGATCAAAGTGCGGCGCCACCGCGAGATACTGGCAAACTTTGCCGAGCGTCGACGTGCTGTAGGCGTTCACCCAATTGAGAACATATAGCAGCAAGAAGACGCCGAAGGTGACCGCGCCCGCCACGATCTGATTCTTCGTCAAGGTTGAAATGAATCCGCCGATCGCCAGGAACGTCGCGCCCATCAACAGCAGTCCCAGGTAACCGACCAGCAGAGCCTGCCAGTCCGGGGTGCTGTAGACAAACAAAATCACAACATTCAGAGCGGTCAACCCCAACATGGCGCTATAGAGCAGCATCGCGGCCAGCCACTTCCCGAAAATGATCTCGTAGTCGCGCACCGGCGACGTCATCAGCAACTCCATCGTCCCTGTGCGGTTTTCCTCCGCGTAGAGCCGCATCGTCACCATCGGCGTCAAGAAAAGCAGGATGATTGTCAGGTTGGCGAAGGTCGGTTGCACGATGAACTGGTTGACGTTCATCGGCCCCATGCCGCCGCCCTGCATCGCGGCGCGCGCGCCGTAGGTAACGAAGAATGCCACGGAATTAAAAAAGAACCACCCGAACATGATGCCGAACATCGCGAGCAGGATATACGCAATGGGCGAGACGAAATAGGAATTGAGCTCTCGGCGAGCGATCGTCAAGACATTTCTCATGACCCTGCGCTCCCTTCCTTAGTCGTCGCAGCCGGCTCGCCCGCAGCCGATGCGTCCTCGTCGTCGCCGCCGGAAGCTGGTGGAGGAGGATCAGATGCCGATTCGGCCGGTGCCTGCTCGGCCGACGGATCCGAGGCGGTCAGCTCGAGGAAGATATCCTCAAGACTTAACCCCACGGAGCGAATTTCATAGAGCCCCCAGCCGGCGTCGATTACAGCTCTTGCCAACGCGGTGCGAACGGCAGGGTCTTGGTCGGCTTCGACTTGCCAGGCCGAGCGGCCCGCCTGTCCCTGGGCCGGTGCAACCTGTTCGACGCCCGGTACGGCCGCCAACGTCGGCTCAACCTGATCCGAAGGCCCGTCGACTTCAAGCCAAATCGAATCGTGGCCCTGCAACCGCGCCGTCAAGTTTTCAGGGGTATCGCTGGCTTCGATCTTACCGTCGTTGATGATGATGACACGTCCACAGGTGGTCGACACCTCCGGCAGGATGTGCGTGCTCAGGATGACGGTGTGATCGCCGCTCAACTCGCGGATCAGTTGGCGTACTTCGATGATCTGCTTGGGGTCGAGGCCCGCCGTCGGCTCATCGAGAATCAACACGTCGGGATTGTGAATCAAAGCCTGCGCGAGTCCGACCCTCTGACGGTAGCCCCTAGAGAGTTGGCCGTTCAGCTTCGCCTTCACATCGCCCAGATTGCAACGGTCGAGCACCGAGTCGACGCGCGCTGCGACATCGCCGCTCGGGATCCCCTTGAGTCGTGCCACGAACTCCAGGTAATCGTACACGCCCATTTCCAGGTAAAGCGGCGGCGTCTCGGGAAGATAGCCGATGCGCTTCTTGACTTCCAGCGGGTCCTCGAGCACATCGAACCCGGCCACGGACGCGCTGCCCTCGGTCGGGGGCAAGAAGCACGTCAGCACGCGCATCGTCGTCGTCTTTCCGGCGCCGTTGGGGCCGAGAAAACCGACAACTTCCCCTTTGTCCACCGTAAAGCTGATGTTCTTGACAGCTATGGCGGAACCGTAACGCTTAGTCAGGCCCTCAACTTTGATCATGTTCAGTTTGCGAGGCGAAGACGCCGAGAGCGCCGCCTCGATGCCGGCGAAGTGTGAGTGCTTTGTGCCATCAAGTCGGCTCGCCGGCAACGCGCGTATCCGACTACTCTCTCAACCTTGTTTAGCATTCGGCCGGAACGGATGTCAATGCAGCGGAGGCGAGCTCATCACTCCGTAATCGCGCAGGAAGCCGCGTCTGACCCGAAACTTCGATTGGGGCGAGACAAGCTGAGAGCTTGTCTCCACTGTGGGCTAGGACCGGCACGAGTGCCGGTCGCCACCGAAGGGTCGATGGCTACCGGGAGGGGCGCCCGCCCGCGCCCGCCTTGCCGCTGAACGGCTAGCGCGGATCATCGGTCGTTTCGATGCGACCCAGTTTCCGAAGGCGCTCAAGGTGGGCTAGGATTTGCCTCTCCGCGAGGGGAAAAGCGCGTGGGTCGGCGTCGGCGTAAACCGTTGGCAACATCTCGCGGGGCTCCCGCGCGCCGTCACGCCAAGCCTCGAGCACTTTGGCTTCGCGCTTCACACGATGGTCACGCAACTCACGCAGCTTCCCAACGCCGTTCGGGCCGAAAGACCCGTGCCCCGGCAACACGTAGAGTGGGTTCAGGTCGATCAGCTTTTCGATTGATCGTAGATAGTCGTCCATATCGCCTTCGGGTGGATCGATCACGATCGTCCCGACGCCGGCCACGATGTCCCCGGCTACCAATGCCCCGAGGCGCTCGATATAGAAACAAAGATGACCTCGGGCATGGCCGGGCGTGTGCAGCACCTCGACCGCGATTTCCGGCTCTCCTTGGAGCCGAACCCTATCTCCTTCGTTCAGCTCGCGATCAACGAATATTTCCAACTCGGTCAGGCGCTCGGCGGTCAGCGGGTGCGCAAGAACCGGGGCATCGAGGAAACGCCGCATCGCCTCGACGCCGCCGACGTGGTCGGGGTGATGATGCGTCAGCCAAATTGCGCTGAAGTGTTTTCCCGGTTCCGCGATCAAATCCGTGAGGCCTCGCTGCAAGGCTTCGATTTCGGCCGGATCGGAGGCTCCGGGGTCGATCAAGACCAGTTCTTGGTTGCCCAGCACGTAGGCGTTCGTATGGGTGGCCGGGGGGAGAGTGGGCGTCCGCAATGGGAACTGGTGGCAGCCCGGAAGGAACTCCATGCGCCGGAAAGGCCCGAGGTCAATGCCCTGAGGTTCTTGCAAGCGACGGAGCCCCTCGACCGGCCCCTCGTCGGCCATGGCTTCGAGAATGTAGACAGCCGGTGGAGGAATCAGCACCTCACCCCGTTCGCGGCGAGAAAGCGCGTCGCGGGGCCGAATCCAATCGCCGTGATCGAGTTCGCCGGGAATAACCTCGGGCTGCCGCGGTTCATGGGCCGGCCATTCAAGCAGGTAGAAACGCGCGTCGAAGCGAACGGGGTTGCTCTCGGGAGTGATCCAGCGGCCCGCGAACACGAACCGGGATGCGTCAAGTTCGACGTCCAGGCGGGAGAGAATCTCAGCGAAAGCGATCTCCTTGGAGAGCAAGGCTCGCCTCAGGTCCGGCATCGCTTGGAGTTGTCCCGAGGACCAGGTACCGCCGTGCGCCTTGGCAACTAGAATCCCGATCTCCTCAAACAACTCCCGCGCGCCACACGCGAACAGGCGCGCGGCGACGGAGTCCCCGCCCTCAGATTCGTGACGCGACTCGACGCGGACAGGAATATCAGCGTCCCTACGGCTCACGCCTCCGCCGGGGAAGGAATACCAGCCGCCCATAAAGCGCAAGGCCTCGGCCCGTCGAACCCAATACACTTCGAGCTCGCCGTCCACGCCGCGGCGCCAAGGGACCACAGCGCCCGAGTCACGCAAGGCAGCCGGTTGGTGAGGTGACTGGGCGACGCCGGAGATGACTTTTTCGTAAAGGTTTTCGGGTCCCATGGGCAGGTACGGCGCGCGCACCGGGCGCGCCCACAGTGTACCCGTGTAAGCCTACGGCCGGGTGGCCGTCACTCAGGGGCTGGGAAAAAATGTGAGCCCTTCCAATCTTGCGGCGGCATACACAATTCACAGCATAGATACAGAGCCCAGAGCGAAAGCGACGGGCCAAGGACAGGCAACCGCAACGCGCTTCGGCACCGCGTCTGCTCGAACTGTCGCGCATTTCACCGTCTTCCGCCTGCTCGAACCGATGTGCCCTTGGCCCGTCGCTCTCGCTCTGGGCTCTGTATCTGTGTTCTGAATTGTGTACACAGACAAGAGGGAGCCTACCCTCTTTTTCACAGCCCCTCAGCAGGAGGACTCCGGAGCCGAGGGTGAAGGTGGCTAAGGAGCGAAGCCGGCCGCTTGCTTGAGGTCTTCCACGACGCCGCGAGCCAGTTGATTGAGCTTGTTGGGGGTCGGTTCGTATTCCTTGAGATAGGTGGACCAGACGACCTTGCGGCTGCGTACGTCCACCAAGAACAGGGTCCCGCGGGGACGGCCCAGAACCCGGTTTTTCGGCCGCTTCATGGCACCGCCGGCCTCAATACTCTCATCGGATTCTGCTGTATCTGCAGCTTCGTCCTCCGCAGCTTGCGCGGCTTCGTCCTCGGGCAATGGGAAGAGTTCGTCCATCGCGGCGAGGAAAGGAGCGTCAATGCGGTCGGTCAGAATTGCGCCTGCCAGTTTCGGGTCGACGACGACGTCAAAAACGTCTTCGGCCGTGATTTGCTGGGCGAGGTATTGGTCGAACGACTTGGTCATCGGCCAGGCGTAAACGGAGCGAATACCCCGCAGATCGGCCGCCTGCAAACAGACCGTGGCCGGCACGAGCAAAGAGAAAAAGATTCGAACCATGGTAGGCATAGTTGGTTTCCCCGCGGCGGCGCCTCTGCTTGTACCGACGCCGAAAAGCGGAAAAAAGTCGGCGAAGCTACAAAATAAGGGGGCGGTTAGGCCGGGGGCTTCACTGTGGCCAGCGTCTTGGGTCGCTCGGGTTCCGGCAGGACCGGCTCGGAGGGACTAACGATTTCGGCGGGACGGCGGCCGAGTCGATATCTGCTAACGATAACCAGTTCCTCAGCCGTTGGGCCGTCGGCCGGGAAACCAGCTGACGCGACGGCGGCGCGCGACGAGACGCCGTGTTCCCGATGAACCGCGCTCAAGCGGCGCGATAACTCGTCCCGCAGCCTTTCGGCCAGCCCCTTGAGATCACGATTCTGAATCCCGCCCAGGACCGCGAGGAACTGATCTTCTCCAAGCCTTCCCAGGAAATCCGACTCCCGGAGCATACCTCCGGCGGTTTGCGCGAGAACCCGAAGCAATTGGTCGCCCCGCTGAAATCCAAACCGAGCGTTAACGGCATGGAAGTCTTCGATGTTCAAGTAAAGGACCGAACTGCCGCGACCCTCTTTGCGGGCGAGTTCCACTTCCGAGCGAAGATGTCGCAGGGTTGCGTGCGCACTGGGTAAGCCCGTCAGCTGGTCGTTCGCGGGAAAGGGTCCGCCGTCGAACGCAACCGACCGGCGCAGTACGGACCCCAGACTCGCGGTAATCTGCTCGGTCCAATCCGCATGCTCTCTCGAATAGGCCCCCGCCGTCTTCGAATACACGTTGAAGGTGCCTACAACCTCACCGCTTTCCCAGAGAGGGACAACCAGCGCGGCTTTCAGCCCCATCACCCAGGCCATCAGCCCGAGTTCGGAATGTTCGCCCATGGGATTGCCGTTGACCAGAGACTCACCCTGTCGGGCCACCCAACCACTCGGACTGTGATCGATCGGGCAGCGAAGCTTGCGTAACATGTCGGTCTCGCGTCCGGGGCAGAACACAGGCGTCAGCGCACCCTCGGACATCATCAAGACCGCGCACTCGTCCATTGGGATTCGCGACGCAAGCGGCGCAAAGACGAATTCCAGCAATTGCTGAGGGGACAAGCTTAGGCCCAGAGTCTCCAGCAATCGTCCCCAGGCGTGAAGGTCATCGTCTTCGACCGGCCGGCGGGCGGTGGCTCGCAACTGCTTAAGGCTCTCGATGCGCTCTTCAGGCGTAAGAGAGGTCTGCTGGACATCGATGCTGCGAGGGCTTTGAAGCACGGGGCGTTCCGGCGATTGGCGGTTGGTTAGCGGGTCGCTCCGGATCTCGGGCTCGAGGCGAGGCAACAGCTCGATCAAGACGTCGGTCACCCTGGGGTCAAAGGCCGTTCCACGGCGGCTCTTGATGTGCTCGATCGCCTCTTCGACTTTCATTGCGGGGCGATAAGGGCGATCCGTGGTCAGCGCGTCGAAAGCGTCGACGACCGTGAGAATACGGGCCGTCAGCGGGATCGCCTCGCCCTTGAGCCGACGGGGATATCCAGTGCCGTCCCAATTTTCGTGATGGCATAGGACGAGTTCCGCGACAGGCAAAGGAAACTTGACGGCGGCGAGAATCTCCGCACCGATTTGCACATGGCTCGCGACGTGATTGAACTCTTCCGGGGACAGCCGGCTGGGTTTCGTCAGCAAACCTTCTGGGACGGCGATTTTCCCGATGTCGTGCAGAAGGGCTCCAAATTCCAAAGTCCGCACTTCTTGATCGCCGCAGCCAAGAGACCTCGCAATTTCAGTGGTGTATCGCTGCACGCGTTTCAAGTGCCCGCTGCTCACGCTGTCTTTTGCATCGACTGCAAGCGCCAGGGCTTCGACGGCGCTGAGGAAAATGCGGTCGGTTTCCTCTTGGCGCCACTGGTCCTCGTAGAGAGGTCCCAAGCGGTATTCGCACAATCCATAGAAGAGGATGCAGACAGGAAGCGCGGCCCAGAACCAATCACCGCGCAGAGCTCCCGCCGCGAGGCCTCCCGGAGGAAGAAACAGAAGCCCGATCACGACGGCGGCCGGAGTCCACAACAAAGCCATCATCAGCCCGCCTCGGGTTCGCTCGAACAGCAAGCGTTTCCAGTAGGGCGCGCGGCCAAGGATCGATTCGCTCACGCCGGTTCCGAACAAGAAAAGAGCGCTTGCCGCCGTCGGGGCCCACAGGGGCGATCCACCGATCTCCGCAAGCGCGGCGTATGCGAGGGCCGCCCAAATTCCGCTGCCGCCGGCAAGAAGCGCACGGATGAGGAATCCTGACGCGGTACGGGGCGGACGGTGCTCCAGCCGATAGCGCAGCATGGCGACGCCGGCGGCGAGCATTCCGGCGAACGGCGCAGCCAGCGAACTGAGACTGGCCGCGAGGATGAGGTTCGGGACGGCGATGCCGGCGCCAACACGCGAAACCCGAAGGCGCGTGCCGGCGAAAACAACCGCCGCCGCGGCCAAAACAGCGGGGCGCAGCAACTCGACCGTTTCCGTCGACGCGAAACGGACCGCCAAGACAAACAGCGCCGCGCCGAGGAAGACAACGTAGGTGCGATAGCGGAGTAAAGCGGAAGCCATCACAAACCCCAATCGCTAGAGATCTCGGTTCGGCGCACAGTCTAGCCCTACCGCAGTCGAGATTCGGCGTCTCACAGTTACGTAGCGTACGCTTGAACGCTGCCTATATAGTACTACAACCCTGGTAATAGGACTATATCTATTTGCAGTTTTTTTGGGAGCCGGGCGAAAGCGCGTAGTCGCTCCTGATCCCAGTCGAAGAGCTGAAGCTGCGAACCAGCGGCTATTGGCGTATCATGGTTGGGTGCTGTCGGAAACGGTCAAATCGAGGGCCTTGGAGGCGGGTTTTGACTTGGTGGGGATCGCCGCGGCGCGTCCGACCCTGGAGGCGGCTTTCTATCCGGAGTGGCTCGAACGCGGTTTCGCCGGACGCATGAGCTACCTCGAAGGGCGGCGTGGAGAGATGAGGGCTGATCCACGAAGTCTGCTGGCTTCTGCCGAGTCGGTCGTCTCGGTGGGGGTTGTGTACAACACCGAGTATCCGTATTCGACCGAAGCCGATTGCGGCGAGCGGGGATGGGTCTCGCGGTACGCCTGGGGCGAGGACTATCATCGCGTCCTCACGCGACGCCTAGAGGTGCTGGTCGAAGTGTTGCGTCAAGACCTCGGTCCGTTTGATGCGAAGGTCTGCGTCGACACCGCCCCGCTGCTCGAGCGCGCCTACGCGCACCGGGCCGGCCTCGGCTGGATCGGCCACAACACCTGCCTGATCAACCAGCAGGTAGGGTCGTGGGTGTTCTTGGGTGAGGTGCTGACATCGCTGGATCTTGAACCCGACGACCCGGCACCGTTTCGGTGCGGAAGCTGTACGCGCTGTATCGACGCTTGTCCGACGGATGCTTTGGTTCCCGCCGGCAGCAAGGACGGCCCTGCGTATGCGCTCGATTCTACGCGCTGTATTTCCTATTGGAATATCGAATTACGGGGACCGATTCCCGAGCAGGCCCGCCCCGAGATGGGCCCGCATCTTTTCGGGTGCGACATCTGCCAAGATGTCTGCCCTTGGAATCGCCGCGCGGCTCTCACCGACGCGGAGGAATTCCAGCCCCGAAATGCCATGCCCGACTTGGAGGAGTTGGCGTCGCTGACTCCCGAGGAGTTCGATCGCCGCTTCAGCAAAACACCCATCGAACGCAGCCGTTACCGAGGCTTTCTTCGCAACGTAGCCGTGGCCATGGGTAACAGCGGCAACAGAAAATTCCTCGAACCGCTCACCCGGCTGGCCGGCTCTCCCGATCCAGTCATCGCCGAGCACGCACGATGGGCAATAGCCGCCCTAGACAAACAGAGCCCCGAACGAAAGTGAGGGGTCAACCCGGGTGGACGCTGAGGTTGAGGGGCGGCGGTTTCGTCGCTAAGACACGAGCTTCTTGACGACGTTCCCACCCCCGTCGGTCAAGCGGAAGTCGCGACCGTTGCTTACCGGGCACATGGTGAACACTTTGCCGGGCGGATGGCGAACACTTGATGCTGGGTGGTCGGTGAAGCTAACGCGAAGTCACTTAGCTACAATAGGACCGCCGACCGGCAACGAGCGGCACTCGGTAGCGACCGGTAGTCAGTAGCGACCGACACTTCTGTCGGTTAGGTTCCAAGGGGTCAAAACCAGCCCGCAAGTTCGGCCCCCCTCCGCCATGAGCACAAACTCAAGCGGTTCCCGTTTCCTCACGATTTTCGCCATCCCCTTCGCCGCCGCCGGGCTGTGGGCCTTTTGGCAAGCCATTCAGCTTCTATTGACCGACAGCCAGGACACCGAAAAGCTTGCGGTCCTCAGCATTGTCGGGCTGATTTTCTTCGGCTCCGGCGTGGGGATGATTCTCCTCGCCCGCTACCTCAAAGACAAGGGCCAAGAAGAGAGCGCCCTGCGTCAACTCCATCCTGACTCCCCCTGGATGTGGCGGCCGGATTGGGCTCAGGGGCGCGTCAGCGGGACCTCGCGGAGCACGCTGGTCGTCAGTTGGGTGTTTGCAGTTTTCTGGAACTTAATCTCCGCCCCGCTGTTGTTCCAGATGCCCAAGGAATATGCCCGCGGCAACACGGTGGCCTTGATAGGGTTGCTATTTCCGCTCGTCGGCATCGGAATGCTCATCTGGGCGGTTCGAGCGACCGTGCGGCACCGCAAGTTCGGCACCTCGACCTTCGCGATGGCGACCCTACCCGGCGTAATCGGCGGGCGCGTCCGCGGGACGATCGAGACCGGGCTCCAAGCCCCGCCCGAAAAAGGCATGGCGCTCAAGCTTTCCTCGATTCGGCGCATCATCACAGGTTCGGGCAAGCATCGCTCCACTCGCGAGCGAGTGCTGTGGCAAGAAGAGGAGAAGATCCCTAGAGCACGCCTGCAGCCGGCCTACCGAGGCACGTCGATCCCCGTCGATTTCGGGATTCCCTTCGAGTGCGACCAGACCGACGGCAGCGATCCCCGAGACAGCATCCTGTGGAGGCTCGAGGCCGTGGCGGACATCCCCGGCGTCGATTTCAAGACGCAGTTCGAGGTTCCGGTCTTTAAGACAGCGGACAGCTCGCCCAAGGCCGCCGAGGACACGGAGTTCGGTTTCGCGCCCAAACCCGAGCAGGCCTTCGACCCCCAAGAAGCCACTGTCACGATTCGCCCCAGCCCGCTCGGCGGGACGGAGTATTACTTCGGGGCGGCGAGGAATTTCGGCGCTGCTGTCGGCATGACGGTTTTTCTGATCATTTGGCTGGGCGCGATTTGGTTGCAGCTCTATCTGGGCGCGCCTATGCTGTTCCCGATCTTTTCCAGCCTGATCGGCATTGTGATCTTCCTCTTTACCATTGATCTATGGTTTGCGGTGACCTTGGTTCGCATTGAGGCGGGCGTGGTGACAATTCGCCGCTCAGTGCTTGGCTTGGGACGCCGTAAGGGAATTCCCTGTTCGGAAATCAGCGCCGTCAAGGCGGAGATCGGCATGCAGCAGAGCCAAACCGCAACGCAATCGGCCAAGGCCTACTACGACATCAAGCTGCACCAAGAAACCGGCAAGCCCCAGGCCGCCGGCCGCCATATACGCAACAAACGAGAAGCCGAATGGCTGGCCTCCGACATGTTGAAGAGAATCCAAGCGCTTTGACGGCCACGTCGCCGCTGAGACACATTGGTGTAAGGCCGCGCAGGCTCATTGATCCTCTTTCGGATCAGCGACGCCCGTTCGCAACCGGTGGCCGCGGTGGCTCTACGCCCGAGGTTTGGTCGTTCGACGGCGCCAGATGAGAGCGGATGTGACGCTGAAGTTCCAAACCGAGCCGACGATGAGGCCCAGAGCGCCGGCCAAGAACCACGGGATGTCGCGGTCAAACAGAAACTGCGCCAAGGCCAGATTCGTCACCGCTCCTATTGAACACGCCACATAGAAAGACAAAAGAGCGGTAACCGCCTTCCAGCCGCGTGCCCGCCGGTCACGAAACGTCAGCCAGTTATTCAGCAGGAAGTTCACGGTCATGGCGGCCACCGTCGCAACGGCTTGCGCCAGAATGAACTCCACACCGCGCCCAAGATACAGCCCACCTAAGATGCCGACGTGAAGCAGCAGCCCCCCCAAGCCGGCGCAAACAAACAAAACGAACCGAAGAGGAATGAGATCGCCAACCAGCTTGTCAACGACCAGGAAGAGATAGTCGACAAGGACCGTCGATTCCAGCTTGCTCTCTCCGCGTTCGCGCTTTCCGAATTCATAGGGAACCTCGGCCAACGCAACCGGCCGAGGTGAAGAGGAGATCAGGTCTACGAGAATCTTGAATCCTGCTCCCGAGGTGTGCCGCACCGTAATGTCGAGAAAGCGCCGGTCCAAGACAAAGAACCCGCTCATGGGGTCCTGGATCTCGCATCGGCAAACCAAGCGGCTTAGGAAACGCCCGAAGTCGCTCAATAACCGGCGATAACCGGTCAGCGCACCCATGCTCCCGTCCTCGACGTTGCGGCTGCCAACCACTATGTCCAGATTCTCCCGCCGCAGTTTTTCAAGCATCTGAGGCACGATGCCCTCGTTGTGCTGGAGGTCGCCGTCCATCACCGCCAGATAGGGCGCGGAGCCTGCCATCATGCCTTCGATGCAAGCAGACGATAAGCCTCGGCGTCCCAGACGCTGGATCACGCGTACATAGGGCTTGTCCGAGGAGATCCGCCGCACCAAGTCGCTGGTCCCGTCCGTGCTGTCGTCGTCAACAAAAATGACTTCCCAGTCGATCTCCGCAAGAGTGTCTTCCAAGCGAGCGATCAAGACCTCTACGTTCTGAGCTTCATTCAGGGTCGGGACTACAACACAAAGCAGCGCCATGGTCACCCGCCCGTCAGTTCCCGGAGCTCATTCCGAGAGCCCCGTCGGCCGCCGCCAAGGCTCTCGATTCGAGTCGGTGCTATACTGTCCGCAAAAATCAATTTGACTAAGAGTTGTTTGGGTTTCCGACGTGGCCGCGCCCATGAGCAACACACAGACGGATGCTGCCGATTGCCTAGTTTGCGGATCGAGGGCGCCTCATGTCGGCGACAAGCAGAGATACCCCTTTCATCGTTGCCCCGCCTGTGGGCTCCTCTTCGTTTGGCCTCTACCCGAAGGAAATCTCGACATTTACTCTGAGGACTACTTCGCAGGCGCACAAAATGGTTTCGGCTACGTCGACTACGACCAGGATAAGTCGGCAATGGCCGAGACGTTTGAGTCCTATCTCGACTTGTTGACTGATCGCCACCCGCAACCTGGGGACCTACTGGATGTAGGGGCCGCCACAGGTTTCTTTCTCGATCTCGCTCGGAGTCGTGGATGGAATACCTGCGGGGTTGAACCGTCGGAGTATGCGTCACGGGTGGCTTCTCAAAAAAACTTGGCCGTGCACTGCGGCGTCCTGGAAGAACTCAATCTCCCGGACGCAAGTTTCGATGTGATCACGATGTGGGATGTCATCGAACATGGAACTGACCCCAACGCATCTCTCGCCGCGGCTTGCCGTCTTCTGCGTCCGGAGGGCACGCTCGCGTTAAATACGCCGGACGCCGAGAGTTTCCTGGCACGCCTTTTGGGTCTGCGGTGGCACCTCGTCGTTCCGCCCGAGCACCTCATCCTTTTTGGGCAGCGGTCGCTTCGGCAGCTTCTCGAGGCCAACGGTTTCACCGTTGCCTCTCTGCATCGAATTGGAAAGCGCTTCACCATTCAGTATGTGCTGCAAACCCTCGCCCGCTGGCAGGGTCTCAGATTGTGGCAGACGGCGGCCGATGTTTCCCGCCGCTCGGGATTCGGAAACTGGGGCGTTCCCATCAACCTGTGCGACAACATGTTCGTTCTTGCCCACAAAAGGGACTAGCCCACCCCCAAAGCCGAACTGGTGCGCCGCTCCCGGCGGATTGGGAAAGCGGCGGGCTTCTTACAGCGTCGCAGCACTTGAAACCCTTCTCCGTCGCTGATGACCTCCAAATCTTCACCCTCGGAGCGGAGCCTTGGTGCCAGCCAGGCGAAGCGCCTTCGCTTGTGATCCAGCACGAAGAAGCAGGAATGCTCGGCAAGAAACGGCTCGTGGTCCTCTACATGAAGAGGTCCCCACGGTGCCAGCTTGATCAGACTTATGTCGCAACTGTTCGTTGCGGCGAACTCCAGCGCGGCTTCAGGATCCGCAAGATACACCAGCCTTGACCGCATATGTGCGTCCGCGTAGTGGTTGTACTCAAGATATAGCTGCGGCGAGGCCATAACGATAGGTGCGTGAGAATCTTTTGTGACCAATCGGACCTGATCGAGGACCGCCGCCACTTGTTGCCGAGGGGGTGGCTCCGCAAGCAAACGCGTCGAGGGGATGCCCCGATTCCACAAGAACGCTCCGAAAAGGACCGCGCACACAATCCAAGCCGCTTTCTTTGCGGGTCCGAGCCATGAGAACAGGACCTCGGCAAACACCACGCTAATCCCGAACAGAGCCGCAAGCGGATAACGATAAACGAACGCACCGGTCAAGACCATGGTCACGAGCACATAAATCATTGGCAACGCCGCCATAGTGTAGACGGCCGCCCGCTCGTCAGGCGGAAAGACGCTCGTGGTGTTCCCACCCGGGTGGCTCCCACGACCCCGCTCGAAACGTTTCGCAACTCCCGCGACCGTCAACGCCAGACATAGCGGAATGAACGCCGGTGCCAGTAGGACAAGATAGAACCCGGACAGATCGATCCACCCTGCAGGGCTCCAAAAACCCAGCTGGTACTCGGCGCGGACACCGGCCAACAGAGGCAGGTAAAGAAGCAGCGTCAGCGGAGCCAAACCCAACAAACTCCAGATCGCCCAGTCGATTCTTCTTCGCAGTCGGCTCCGGACCAGTTCGCCGACCCCAAGCGGCAACAGCAACAGACCGGCGTAGTAATGGCTCGACATCAGAGCAACGAGACAAGCGGCCAGCCCCGCCAAAGCCCAACGCCGGTGCGTCCCGGTCGCCGCCGCCCGCCGGCACAGAAATGCGAGACCGCACAACCCCATCAGCAGCGCATAGGGCCGTGCCTCGTTGGCGTATTCGTAAGCCCAGGTGTTCCACGAGAAAACGACGGCCGCGATTCCGTAGACCGCTCCTGCACGGCGGCCCACAAAAACGTAGAGCGCCCAGCTCATCGCGCCGACGCCAACCATCGACGGGAGCCGGGCGGCCCATTCGCTTGTGCCAAACAGCGCGTACGAAGTCCGCATAGCCAGGTGCATAAAAGGCGGTTGTCCGTCAGCTGTCTGGCGGAGAGCTTCCCACAATGTGGCGAACTTGGGCAGAAGGGCGACGTAGTAGGAGATCAGTTCGTCAAACCATAGCGGCCGGGAAACCGCCCGGAGCGAGGTGTCGAAAGCGTAAGCAGCCGCGAGCACGAGAATGGCAACAGATTTGAGCCCGCGCTCCCAGTCTCGTTCCAGGGCGGGCGCCGTCCGCGGCGTGACTCCTGTGAGCGGAACTTCTACGCCTTCATCCATCTCTTAACTACAAGGCAATCAGACCTATGGAGGGAAAAGCAGCGTGCCTCATCAAAGGGGCCAAAGGGCAGGCAACGATCGTGAATGAAGATGAGTCTCATGGTAGCACTTGGATGTCCGGACGCTCACCTGGAACTTGCCCTTATACCCGTCGGATCGGCAACAGTACCTAGGTCTCCGCGGCGCGACCGAACACCGCGCCGGATCTCAGCAAGTGAACCGCCGAGCCTATAAACATCGCGATGATCGTGGCCTGTACCCCGTAAGCCCAGCAGGCCCCGACCAAAGCGGCGAATACGAGCGGCATTAGACTTAAGGTCGCCGCCGGCACTGTCAGGTGGTCGCGGACTTTCCAAACGATAATCGACGCGGCGGGAATGAGCAGGACGCAATCTCCGTTATATGTGTGATAGCTGGTCAGCAGGCCGCCCGTCAGCGCCAAGGCGAGGCCTTCCAGAAACCCCGTGCGCCGGGCCACCCTAACGAAGCCAGCCCTTGCTCGACCCTCGCCGGATTCGAATCGTCCGCTTGTGGGGCGGGGCCGCCGCCGCCCACCCGGGCGATCCTATCGTCGCGTGCCATTTCTATCCCAAGGGATCATTGTTGTTGGAGTTTAATCAGAGAAGGACGGCAGGGGACAGACCCGGAGTACCGAGGACTAGAACGTGAAGGTCCCGCCGCCATGCAACAAGCGGCCTGTCTAGCGGCGAGTGATCCTTGGACGTGTTGCGGGGATCGACGAGAAGGCTATCGTAGACCGTGCGGCCGATCCGACCTTTGTGGATTTTGCTTTGAGCAAGCTGCGGGATTAGGTCCGATTGCGAACACGCAACGGGTTCCGGCTCGCGGACCGCAGCGCTAGAATCGAATGGTGCGTGCCACCGGGGTTCCCGCGCTGTTCTTCCTGCTCAGCGCCGCCGTTCGTTCGGACACTCTCCCTGCTCAGCCGACCGCCACCTTTACGCTCGACGTTCAGCGTCGAGAGTTAGTACCATCGCGGGACAACCCTATCGACGAACAAATGCGGGGTTGGGCCCGCACTTGCTCCGTGGTATCCGCCGAACCACTTTTCTCTTTGCAATGCCGAGCCGTGCCGCCCGCGCGACATGAGGCCTCCCAAGACGAGCCCGACGGAATCGAGGGGTCGCTCGTCTTATTCCAAGACCTCGATGAGGTTCTCTACGTTGCCGGGTGCCCCGTGGTCGAAGAGCTTCCGGAAGCTGAGCTGGAGTTCGACCCTGAGCCGCCGCCCCGGCGGCCTAGGAAATCGCGGTCCCTTTCGAAAGCCGTCGATGAGCGAGACCGGCGGGACTGCAAGGCCATCGCTCAAGGACACACCTTTACTACCTCGATCGACCGCGACTTGATGAAGATCGTGATCCGCGGGCGGCAGTTGTCGTTAACTATCTTTCACGTCATACCCAAGCAGACAACCGTCGCCTCGCCCTACGAACTGAAGCCGGCACGGACGCACGCCTCGACCGCCGCGGGCGCCCTACCTGTAAGTGCCCGCGCCCCGGAGCCTGGGGCGGAGTCTGAATTCCGGCCACCGCCGCTCGATGCGCAATCCGAGGGACGCCCGTCCCGCCGCAACGGGAATGGCACGCCGACAGCAAAGACTTCGCTACGAACCGGCCGCCTGATAATCGAATGCGCGTCAAGCCGGGCTGCCGTCTACGTGGACGGGGCCTATTACGGCAGTTGCCCCCTGGAGCTTCCCATCGTGGCGGGAACCCACTCGATAACTGTTCGTCGCCCCAGGACAGACGACTGGGTGCATGAAGTGGACCTTCAAGCAGGCAAGACGCTCAGAGTTCGTGCGCGCTAGACGAGGTCCGGTGTAGGAACGTCCCGCGGCGAAAGGCTTGCCCTACCCAGTGGCCGGCGGCCGACGAAGAAGTCGCGGGGCGTGCGATCGTCCGAAGTTACCTCGGGCACGGCGGACGCCTCGAACCCGGCCTCCCCCAAGAGCCGCAGCCAATCCGCGTGGGCGAACAAGCCCATACGATGGGTCTCGTGGACGACCTGCACGGAACCGTCAGGATCGCGCAACAGGAAGGAGTATTCCGTCAGCACCGTGCTGTCCGTCGGATCGGGGTCCCAGGTCCACTCCAGATACCGGATTGCCCGGCCGTCGGCACCGTCACTACCGCCATGGCCGGTTTCTTCCTCGAAGGTCTCTCGCGTCCGGTCGGGCACGAAGACCGCGACACCGCCGGGACGGCAATGCAAAAAGGCCGTCTCCATGGCCAGGCGTAGATCGGCCTCGGTCGCCATGTAATCGATGGCGTCGTGGACGAACACCGCGTCAAAGCTGCGTCCGAGCCTCAACGAGCGCATGTCGCCGCGTTCGTGGGCGCATTCCGGGTTGAGCTTCCTCGACACGTCGAGCATTTCTTCGGAGAGGTCGACCAACGTCATCTCGAAACTCGACTTAAGATGGAAGGCATTGTGGCCGCCGCCGCTACCCAACTCGAGCACCTCCCGCACCTGGACCGAGGCGGAGGTGAGCACGCCGCCGGCAAAAGCCGCCTCTTCTTCGTATTCCTCCGGCGGCGAGACCAAAGGCCACCAGACGGCCAGGTCACCGTAGAAGCGGTAGCTCGGAGTTTCGTCGTGCATTGATTAATGCTCGCAAGCTCCGGTTCCAACACGGCCGAGCCTGCCCGATTCCGCGCTCTCGGATGGCCAACTCCGAGTCGACACAATGAACCTGGCTTGACGTTGCCGTTATCCTGAGTGCGAAGACTCCGAGCCGAGAACGAGAGGGCCAACCGAGAGAGTACGAAGAGAATGTCTGCAAGCGGTCCTACAAATCTGCGAAACGAAGCCAAGTGCGTAAGTCCTAGTCCAAAACCCCAAAATATCAACGCTTTAGGCGGCCGCCCGGCACGCCCGATCATCCGGTCGATTCAAGAACATTTGGGAGAGCGGCGAGCGGATAATCCTTCTTTGGACGGGAGCCGCGATCGAGAATATTGAACGGAGTTGGGCTGGGGTAGCGCGTACGATTTTGACGAAACAAAGCGACGCGCCGCAATAAAAGTGGTTCACCTCAAGCTATGTCAACGACTTGGAAGAATTCAGTGGTATAAAGCCGGCAGTAACAGGACATGCGGCCGATACGCTAATCGGTCGCGGTTTCCTCTTTTCGGGCCAGGCGCAAAGTCAGGCCGGTTAAAAAGACCACCGCCAGGCCAAGGGCGATCCAGAGGAGGATTTGTTGGGTACCGCTTGCCGAGGTGAGGCGCGAGGCTGGGGAGAAGGCGTTGTTGTCGGCCAAAGGATCGGTCGAGGTCGCGGCGCTCGGGACCGCCAAGATTAAATCCCTGACACGGGCCAACTCGTAACTCGGCGCGACGGCTTCGGGGTTGCCAACGAGTAAATAATAGGTTCCGGCGGGCGCGGCGAAGTATATGTCCGCGACGGGGAAACGGCCGCTGACCGCAGTCAGCGCCAGCGGGGCGTCGTCGCCGTCTTCGATGATCAACTCCAACGAGTCGAGGCGTTTGGCGGGAAGATCGATCGTGATGTCATCGGACCCTTCCACCGTCGCCATGGTCTGCGGCGCTGTGCCCCTGTTCGCCTTGGTTAGGCGGCCTTGCGCAAGGACGAATTCCTGCTCGCCCCACCCCGCGACCAACCGATAGGGGCGGTCGAGATAGGGTACCGGGGATCTCAAGACGAGGCGGTCGAGAATCGCGGGTACGGCGGGGAGAGAAAGTTGATATCGAGAGATGCCGTCGACCGACTCGCGAGCTCCGATGCCCAGCGGATGAAACTCGTGGTCGGCGTCGCGCTCGATGAGGTAGGCCCACTGTTGGGAAGCGTCGTCGACAATGCGTAGGTCCGCTATGTCTTGGCGGGCCCGCGCCATGTCATCGAGGCCGAGCCGCACCCGATTAAGGCCCTCCGGCGAGGGATCGGCTCCAAGCCGGCGCCGGTGGGTGAAGGCGCTGGAGTCGATTCCCGCGCCGGGACGCATCGCGAAAGCAAGCACCGGCGAGGCGTCGAATAGGGAGTTGGCCGCGACAGGTCCGAGGCGCGCGGTCGTGTACGCCGCGCGGTTTCCGTCGGCCGGCGTGGCTTGAACGGTTCGCCCGACGTCGTAGCGCGGCCGATGCGCTCGGCCGCCGCCAAAATAGAGCGTGCCCGAAGCTTGGTCGGCACCCGCGCTTTCAAGCGCGAAGACCAAGGCGGGCCGTCGGATGATCGCTCGAAAGCTAAGCTCCTCCAGTGCCGGGCTGTCGCCGTTGTCGATCACGACCGTGAGCCGATCGCCGCGGGCACGCGAAACGGGCACCTCGAGCTCCTCGGCGGTGGTGAACCCGGGGACGCGATAGACCGCGCGCCGGCCCAGCGCGCGATTGCCTCCTCCCGGGCCCTGGTCTTTGACCTCGACGCGTCGGTTGAACGTCCGCGTGGAGGTCACGACCTCCAGCGCGGCGGGGACGAGCCCACGCGGACGAGCCAGTTCGATCGTCGTTTGATCGGCGGTTTCGCTGCGGCCGACCTCGATGAGATCGACAGCTACCCTTTCGTCGGGAATCACCAGCGACTCTTCGAATCGAAAGCCGGGTTCGAGGAAGAAGCTCTCCTCACCTTCGAGGGTGACGATCACGCGCTGAAGTGGACCGTCCGCCAGTGTCAAGTGTGTCTTCTCCTGGGAGGAAACCCCCAGGCGAAAGATTGAGGCTCCATCAATGACAGTGGGGCGGTGCCCACCGCTGAACTCGGTCTGCACCCTCACACGGCGCACGAAGCGGGGCCGGCGAGTTTCAAAAACCAAATCCCACGCGCCGGTTCGGGAGGGTTCCGGCGGAGCCGCGAGTTCATACGTCTCTCGGAGCAGCGGTGGGCCCGAGTCGCGATTGACGGTTTGCCGGTCCACTTCGAGCAACTCGGCCGAGAACGTGCGTTCGACGCGGCGCTCGGCCCCGCCGGCCGGCTCGCTGTCGATGCGATAGGGGACCTCACGGCCCGCGGCGTCGATGATCCGCAGATCAGAGAGGTCGGCTCGGCACGCCGACAAGACCTCGGGCGACAACTCGACACGGGCCAAACGGCCGGAAGAAACATAAACATCCGCGCGCGAAGGGAACAGGGGCCGAAGATCGGCAGTCTGCGAGAGGGCAGGAAGCGGCAGCAAGCCACCCGGCAAGGCAATCGTGACGAATATTACCGACAAATGTAGTTTCAAGCGTCCTCCTCGGGCCCCTCGCCCCGAAAGACGAAGCGCTGGTAGGCCAACGACACCAGAATCAGACTTAAAGCCAACCCGACCAGTGATGCCACGCGGTACAGATCTTCCAGCTCACCCAGGTCGTGCAAGAAGACCTTCCCGATTGTTAGGATCAGGAAGCCGAGGCTGATCCAGCGCAGCCCGACGCTCTTCCAAGAAACGCCGATCGCGAGCAGGGTGAGAGCGTAAAGTGCCCAGGCGAGCGATTGCGTCAGGTCGCGTGCCGCCATGCGTTCGAACGAAATCGTGAGCTGTGTGGAGGTCGAGAAAAAGTCGATAATCGTGAGGTTGATCCAGAAGAAGATCACGGCAATCGCCGCCACGCCGCAGGCTAAAGCACCGACCGGCTTGCCGGAACTGTACAGCTTCTCTTCCCAATCGAGTCGCCGCTCGACTTCGAGGTCCCGGAAATGCCAGGCCGCTCCGAGCAAGGCTGCGGCTGGGATGAGATAGGTGTACATCAGCCAATTGACGATCGGGAACCCACCGCTCGCGTGATAGTCGAGGATTTCCTCGTTGACCAGCAGGCGAATCGTCACCGCTGCCAGCAGAGCCCAGCTGAAGTACTTCAGGCCGGCGTGGTCGAGCCCCTTCCACAGGGCCGCCAACCCAACTCCCTGGAGCGCCCAGCCGATTGTGACCCATTCGTTTTCGAGCTGCAAGGGGATCGCCACGGCGACGAAGCCCATCGCCGTCGCTGAAAACCAAACCAGCCCGCGCTTGCGCATGCCGCTATCCAGCAGGCCGAGATTACGCGCCCGGAAGGCGGCCGTCAACGATAGTGCTGCGAGGGCGACCGGCAACAGGGCGATCGCCTCGGAGCCGAAACGCATCTCGTAGACTTCCTTCAGCGACACGAACCACAGCGGTCCAGCAATCGCCGCCGCCCGCCAAGCCCAGGCCTGGCCGGCAAGCGCCGAGCCGGTCGCAAACGGCCACCACGAGAACAGCAGCACTGCGGCGATTTGGAAAGCGAGAACGAGCAAGGCCTCGTCCGGGTTGTCGCGGAGACGATAAGCTGAGGCGGTCCACATCGCGTGCGTGATCACAACCAGCACCATCGCCCCAAAGTACATCGCACCGGAGGGAACCCGGGTGGCGGCAAGGACAATCAGCAACCCCAAGACAATGGTCGTCGTGAAAAAAAGAGCCGTCGACATCAACGGCTCGAGTCCTTCCAAGCAAAGCACCAACAACACAACTGCCGGCATGGTGGCCGCCCCGATTTCGGCCCAACGACGTTGAGGCCCGGGCTTGCGCGAAACCGCCCACACCTGGAAGCCTGCCGCGACCAGACCCACCCAGGCGAAGTAGACCTCGAAGGCGGGAAAGAGGGCGCTCCCCCGGAAAGTGCCTAAGAAAAGCGACAGCGCCGCCCCCAAACCGAACGCCGCGACCGCGCTTTTGTATTCCCGGCCCGGGCCGGTCGATTGCCTCACAAGCAAAGCCGCGGCGCCGACCCAGCCTACGAACCAGGGGATGAAAAACGCCGTATAGCCGCCAATCGATCCGGTGATGAATAGGACGAAGAATCCAGATGCCGCGATCATGGGCGGCCAAGGCACCGGGGCCGGGTCGCCGTCCGATGGCGGCTCCGTGGCGGCCCTTCGCTCCCATTCCCACAGCGCATGGAAGACCAGCGCTAAGGCCAGCGAAACGCCTACGGCCTCCCAAGCGAGAGCGGAAGTCCAGATGGTGCGGGTCATCCACGCGAAAACTACGGCGACGCTTCCCGACGCCGCGCCCGAGGCCAACAGTGGGAAGTCTTGGACGCGGCTTAGCCAAACCGCAACGCCGGAAAGAAGCAACAGCAGCATCCCGACGGGATAAAGATGAAGACCAAGGTCGGCGCGTCCCGCGAAATAAAGCGCGAAGCCGAATGGCATCAAAACCGCCGCCGCGCGGGTCAACTGATCGAGCGAGGCCTCGCCCGGTTCAGGTTCCTCGTCGCGACGCTCGGCCCATTGTCCGGCGATGGCGTAGAAAACAGCGAAAACACCCAAGATTCCGAGCCCCAGCAAAGCTCGGTCCGGTCCCATTCTCGTGAATATCCAAATAACTTGGTAGAGAACGGTGCCGGCTAGGCTCAAGGCCGTCAGTAGCGGCCACCGGCGAGTCCGCGCCAAGACCAGCAGTCCGACATCGAGCAACAGAATGTAGGTAAACAGGCCGATCGGATTGTCGCGGCCGGTCGTTAGCAGCATCGGCGTCAAGAAACCGCCGATCATGCCGAGCAAGGCGATGTCCCGCGCGCGGTGACGCCACGAGAGCAGCCCGCACGAAATCGTTACTAGAATCATCAGCCCGTATGCAGGCGTCGAAGCGATCAATTGATAGAGAGTCCGTGCCGCCCACACCGAGGCGTAGAGAATGACGATGCCGGCGCCCGACAAAGCGTTCGCCGTCACTGAGTAGTCGCGCTCGCGCATCTTCTCGGAGGCAAACAAACATCCGACCCCCGCGAGTAACCCAATTGCGACCCGCACGATCGGTGGAATCAATCCCTGCTCGATCGAGTACTTGAGAAACAGCACGGCGGCCAGCGCCATGACAATGCCGCCTAAGACGGCGGCACCGCGGATGCCGAGCCACTGTTCCCAGTTAATGCCCGGCGACCCGGAAGGCGGAGGAGCCGCGGGGGGCGAGGGCGGAGCAGGCGAGGCCGGGGGCGGTGTGGAACCGGGCGGCGATAGTTCCGGCGATGGCTGATCGGCCGGGGCGGGGTGTGCATCGACATCCGGCGACGCTGACGGCGAAACCGGCGCCGCGGGCGTGGCCGGGGGCGCTTGGGGCGCGGTCATTGGAGCGGCAGGCAGAGGGGGCGCCTCGTCCGCCGGGCGGAGCTTCGACGGTAACTTCGCGGGCGGGATTGTGACGGCCGCGGCCGGCGCGGCCGGCTCGGTGCCCGCCAAACGGGCGCGCAGTTCCCGGACCTCCTCTTCCAGGCGCACGACCCGTTGCGCCCAGTTCGACATGATGTCACGGACATCGTACTCAAGCGAATCAATGCGCCTGCGGTCGAAGAGGGCCTGCTGCTTGGCGGCTCGTAAAGAGAAGAAGAGGAATACCGGCGCGATCACCAAGACCGCCACCAATATGGCCAATGAGAAGAGAGCGAAGTACATCGTCCCTACTTGGAGATACGCCCGTGCCGGGGCGGGCGACGCCTTGCGGCCGACCTAAAAGCTCGGACGCGGGCAAGTCGAATCCCACTAGGCCAATAGTAACATTGAAAGCGTTCGAATCTGCTCCATCAAGGATACGGCGCAACAGTCGTGGGAGTTCGAAATATCTTTGGGTCGACCCCAGCCGGCGGCCGGCGACGAAACCGGCGGGATGGATGGGAGTTTGTCTTCGCTCTAGAAGGGGTCTAAAGGGTAGATCGGTCTTGGGACGCGCTCATAAGGAAGGCCGTGAAGGTTGACTGGGCTGATGCCCGGGGTATCGACGAGAACTACCCGGGTCGCGAAATCGTACTCGGAGCGAAAACTGTTGGCCGACTTGACGACGACGATATGATAGTCACGGGGATCGAGGCCCTGACTACTGTAGACGTCAGGGGAGATCATGTTTGCCGCATTTTCAGAGACTACAATTGTAGTGTTATTACTTCCCACTACGGTTGTAGTTCCCATTTCATTCAGCATTCCTCTATTGTAATTCCCCGTGAAGCGGAACCGACCGTCGCTGATTGATCGCACTTCGCCATCCAGCAAACACGGCCTGTGGTTCACCTTGTCGAAGACGCCGCCGATAGCCGCGCGGAGGCGTCCGCCTACGCCTACTTCAACGGCTTGGGCTACCACTTTCGGGTCGCGAATCCAGATGAGCGCCGATCGATCCGGCGCGAATTGCTCGAGCGGCAGCAGAAGCTCCGCGCTGTCTCCGGGGGCGCCGGCTGTCGGCGCATCCGAGGTTTCGGCCAGGATAACGGGCCCCAGCGGCTCACTCGCCGCCAGCTCGACGGCCTCCCTCGGTCGGAGCAGCGGGACGGCGAAGTCGTCGCGCAACTCCCAGAACCGATCGGCCATGCGCTCGGCGCAGCTCACCGCCGCTTCACGGTTGCCGTCAGCCACGGCTAAAGTGGAGCAGCCCATCTCTTCCACATCGAGCCACGGCTGCACGCCAAAGGCCGAGACGGAGAGCACCTCGCCCCTATCGCGAGCCTCATAGCCGCTATCGAAGACTTGCTTCATGGGCCCGGCTGTGGTTTGCATGTTTTCGGCACCGACAATGAGCGGCAGTTTTTTGAATGCATTCACGGGCCGGATTTCTTCGTTCAGGGTATGGATCAGCAACTCCGCTCCGGCGACGCCGGTAGCGTACATATCCGTGTGGGGGTAGGTTTGATAGCCGATGACCGCGTCAGTGCCGCCGACAATCTTCGGCGTAAGGTTCGCGTGCAGATCGAGAGTTACGACAAGCGGCCGTTCGCCTACGATCCGCCGCGCGGTGTCAACGATCCTGCCGTCGCAGTCGTCGGTTCCGTGGGCAGTCATCGAGCCGTGGAGGGCAAGCAGCAGCCCGTCGAGCGGCTTGGCATCTTCGAGCCGCCGTCTAACCGTGGCTAACAGGCGCTCGAACGTCGCAGCGGAAAGGCGCCCGGCCGTCATGGCCCAACCGGCGAACATCGGGATCGCCTCATGACCGGACGCCTCAAGCGCTTCGAGAAATCCCCCGATCTCCGTTTGCGTCTCCGCCCAGCGATCGACGACATCCGCGCCCTCTACCAGACCGAAGTCTTCCCAACGGGTCTCGACCGGCGAGAAGGTGTTCGTTTCTTGTAAGAGATACCCGACGCCGATGCGCATGGTTGAGCTGTGAACCGCTGGCCGTGGACAGTGAACCGAACCGGCGGGCCGGACTCTAGTGTAGGAGTTTAGAATCGGCGGGTGGACTACGGCGGACTCGGGCGATCCTGGCGGCCCTACAAGGCCACGCGACAGCGCGTAGACCGTTGCATGACAGCCGGGCGGCGGCTATCCTATCTTCTCTTCCGGTTTTCGACGACACTCCGAGGGATCGATCATGAAACAATTGATGCGGCTGGTAATGTTCTGCGCGCTTGTGGGGCTGCCGGCAGCGCCACAGGATAAGCCTACTCAGATTGAAACCGAGGTAATGAGGGTCTTGAATGAGTTTATGGCGGCTTTCAACGAGATGGACATGGCGGCCTGGGAGCGGACGATGCATTTCCCACACTATCGATTGGTGAGCGGCCGAATGCGGGTTCTCGAAGGTCCGGGAGAACGCACTGTCGAAAGTGTGAAACGAGCCATCGGAGAGGATTGGCACCATAGCGCCTGGGCTCATCGGAAGATCATTCACTTGTCGGACAGTAAGGTTCATGTTGACACCCGGTTCACTCGTTATCGCGAGGATGGCTCGACCATCGCAACATATGAATCCCTATACATTCTCACGAAGAAGGACGGTCGTTGGGGCGTCAAGCTCCGATCGAGCTATGCGCGGTGACCGCTTGTTGCTGCGTCGTGGTATTTGTTGTTCCATGGTGCTTCAACTTGTAAAGCTCGCGGCCGTTGCCGTTCTATTGTTAGCCCTGCCCGTCCGCGCCGCGGATCGCCCGAATATTGTCTTTGCGATTGCCGATGATTGGGGACGGCCGCATGCGAGCGCGTATGGCGACAAGGGGATAAAGACGCCCGCTTTCGATCGCTTGGCCCGTGAAGGCGTCCTGTTCGAGAACGCCTACATATCGTCTCCATCGTGCACGCCGAGCCGAGGGGCGATCATTACCGGACAGCAGTTCTGGCGGCTGGGGGCGGCGGGCAATCTGTGGAGTGTTTGGCCCTCGCAGTTTGCCGAATACCCGAAGCTGCTGGCCGGCGACGGGTACTTCGTCGGCAGCTACCGCAAAGGATGGGGGCCGGGCCGTCATCCCTACAGCTCGGTGAACCCGGCCGGGAAGCAGTATGGAAGCGTGGACGCCTACTTCGCGGCGCGGCCGACGGATTCGCCGTTCTGTTTCTGGTTCGGCGCGAGCGACCCGCACCGACCTTACACAAAAGGTAGCGGCGTCGAGAGCGGGGTGGATTTGGCGAAAGTTCACCTGTTCGAGCACTACCCCGATGTCGACGAGATCCGCGGCGACGTGGCCGACTACTACTGGGAGGTTGAGCGGTTTGACCGCGAAGTCGGCGAGCTGATCGCGCGCCTCGAAGAGATGGGCGAGCTCGACAACACCATCTTTGTGATGACGGGCGACCACGGCATGCCCTTCCCTCGCGGCAAGGCGAATCTGTATGATTCCGGGACAGGCGTGCCGTTGGCGATTCGTTGGAAGGCGCGGGTGCCCGGAGGCCGCCGAGTCACCGATTTCGTTTCCACGACCGACTTGGCGCCGACGTTTTTGGAAGCGGCGGGTTTGAGCGTGCCGGCGGAGATGACCGGCCGGTCGCTTTTGGGGTTGCTAACCTCGGGCGGGTCGGGACGGGTGGAGCCCGCGCGGGACCATGTGCTGTTCGGCAAAGAGCGTCACGTGCCGTCACAGGAAGCACCCGATTCCGGGGGCTATCCGATGCGCGGGATCCGGACCGACGACTACCTCTATATTCGTAACTTACGGGCCGACCGTTGGCCCTCCGGCACTCCCAACCACGAGGCGGCTTTTATCCCCAATGCTTGGCTGGCCGACTGTGACAACAGCCCGACCAAGTCGTACCTATGGAACCATCGCGACGACCCGGCGGTGAAGAAGTATTACGATCTGGCCTTCGGGATGCGCCCGGCCGAGGAGTTGTACGACGTCAGGAAAGACCCGGGGCAGATCCACAATGTTGCCAACGACCCCGAGTACGAGACGATCCAAACCGACCTGGCGGTTCGTCTGGTTGAGGGTCTTCACGCCACGGGCGACCCGAGAATGGAGGGCCGCGGCGAGCTTTTCGATGTGCAGCCGTACTTAGGCGGTGGGCCAAAGTATCCGCAACCGTAGAATCGCCGGTTCCGCGAAAGGGACTGCGACAGGCACTCCTATTCCGTGAAAACCGCTCAGAGCGGCTCTCTCGGTAAGGGAAAAGGGTATTTGGCGCGTAGCGACGTATTTCCTACTCTCTTCAACGAGAGATTTACAGACCCTGCGTCCCGGTTTGTTGTCACGACTTGGGGTTTCAAGCGCAGGACTACTCCTTGGGAGCCTGAAAGCCTATGGGCTTTTTACTCGGCGGCTTCGGTGGCTCTAGTAGCTTCTGAACGTAGGCAAAAATCTCAGTAATCTGCTTGCCCTGCCTGCGCTGTTGCCGTTCCAAATCGGCCATCTTCCGGGCCAAGTCCTTGTGGTCGGCGAGGATCTCTCGCAACCGCACGAATGCCCGCATGATAGCGATGTTGACCTGAACAGCACGATCGCTGCGCAGAACGCTGGAGAGCATCGCCACGCCTTGTTCGGTGAAGGCTAACGGCAGGTACTTGCGGTGTTGAGCGCGGCCCGTTTTTAAGGTCGCAATTTGCGATCTCAAAAATCTGACTCCCGGCGCGTCAACCGAAACATGAAGTCTTCCGGGAAGCGCTCGATGTTGCGGCGGACCTGCTCGTTGAGGCGGCCGGTGGACACTTAGTAGAGTTCAGCGAGGTCGCTGTCGATCATCACTTTGTGCTCACGGATAAGATAAATCCGCCGTTCGATAATCTCGACGGGGACAGGCGGCCGCCGGCCGCCTGAAGGCTTGGGTTTCTTCGCCATGGGGATTTGACGGTTACTGGTGGGGTGAAGTGTACCAGGGTTGGTGAACCGGCGAAGACCCTCCCCAAGAGGCTCGGCCGGAACCTGACAGTTGCCTTCCAAGGACCGAGGGCCGCGGCGAGCTTTTCGATGTGCAGCCGTCCTTAGGCGGTGGGCCAAAGTACCCGGGCCCGTAAAGCGCTGTTGCCCGAGCTCCCGCGGCGTGAGACTCCAGGCTTGCCGCGCCGCCAAACACACCCGAGCCGCGCCGCCTCGCGGCGCGGTCTTCCTCCGCGCAACAAACCCCACCGACGCCCACAATCCGTTGCAACCGGGCGACGCGCTCGCGCGCCGAATGCTCGCGCGGGGTACCCTATGGTTCGCCGTCAGGGGCGGTCGTTCGATGTGGCTTCGGCCGGCTCCATGAGCCAGATGTTGCCGCTGAGCTCGGCCAGAGGCATCACAATCTTGTCGCGGGCCAAGCCGATCTCCCGCATGTTGACCTGTACCGCGCCGAGTGAGTTCTGGAACTGGTGGAAGTGCTTGATGGCAATGGCCGGGCCGTTCGGGTGCTTGGTTTCGGGGTCCAGCGGCTGTGCCCACAGGCAGGTGAAACCGTCACGGTCCGAGGTCATGTAGATCAGATTGCCATTGGGCGACCAGCGAGGCTTGTCGTCCAATGCCTGGCCGTCGGTCACCGGAATCCACTGGTCCGGATCGTTGTGGGTGCCTTCGCGGAAAGGCGCGATGGAGACTTGCGTCTTTTCGGGGGTGGGGAGCACGTGGAAGACAATCCAGCGGTCGTCAGGCGAGAGGTGCGCTTGGTAAAGGTTGTGGTCCGGATGTGCCAGAGTGGCTACGGTCTCGCCGGCGGCGATGTTGACCACGCGAGCGGTAACCCGTTCGGTGATAAGCCCATTCAGTACAAGCAGGCGGCCATCCGAGGAAAAGTCGCTAGGCCATTCCGCCTGGTCCAAGATTTTCCGCGAGACTTCTTCAGTCATGTTTCTTAGCTCAACCCATGCGTTGCTGCCCATGTCGAGTGATTCGAAGACCAAATAGGCCACGGTGGAACCATCGTCACTCACGACTGCGTCGAACTCCCCCCAAGGAGTGAGAGTCAATGCTCTTAGGTTTCCGTTCACCAGGTCCTTTGCCCAGAGATCGGCGTTGCCCGAACGGTTCGAGGCAAAAGTGACCAGCCGACCGTTGCGGGAGATCGAAGCATTGTAGTCAATCGCCCCACTCGTTGTTAGCCGTGCCGGCTCTCCGGTAACGCGGCCTTGATCGACATGGATAGGGAGACTCCACACATCAATGTTGCGTGCCACACTGGCGAAGGCGATGGCGCCGTCCGCAGTTAGAGAGGCGTGTGTTTCCCCAGACCCCCTTGTCAAACGCACCGGCGAACCCTTCGCCTGCCACGTCCTGGAGGAGATCGGTACTTGCCAGATACCGGGCGTGTCCACGGACGCACCCAACGTAGGTGTGGAAAAAACGACGTGGCCGGCTTGATCCCAGGCTTCCGGGGTCGGGAGTTCCAAGTCTGATCTTTCCAAACCGTGTTTCCTCGCCACTTCGCGAAAGTTAGTTTTTGTCAGTTCGCCGGCCTCGACGGACGTTACCCACCAATCCCAATTGGCCAAGTCTTGTCGCGAACCCGCGAATAGAAGGTGCGTTCCATCCGGCGACCAAATCGGATACAGCGCCTCTCCAAGATCCGCCGCCAGTCGCCGCGGCTCTCCCCCCAAGGCTGAAACGACCCCGATCTCACCAATGGGCGAGCGACTGGATGGACCGACCCAATAGGCCACCAAGCTGCCGTCGGGCGAAAACCGGGGCCGGCGGCCGCTCTTCACCAGCCGCCGGCTATCACCCCCGAGCGCGGGGACCAGGTAGACACCGCCACCCTCCCGTTCGGAGCGGAACGCGATGGTGCGACCGTCGGGGGAGAAGTGCGGTTCGGAGTCATCGGCCGGGTGGTTCGTGAGGCGAGTGGGCTCCCCGCTGCCTCCCAATTGCTGGACCCAAATATCGAGGTTGCCCTCTCCGCTACGGTCGGACGAATAGGCAAGGAAGTTGCCATCCCGCGAAAGGGCGGGTTGATACGTGAGCCCGGGATCGAAGGTGACTTGGCGGACGGAGTAGTTGGGGATGGCAGGGGCGGCTGTATCGGGACTGAGCGCAGACCATAGCGCAGCCCCAGCCAGCGTCGCGCCCAGGATGAGGCCGGTGAAGAGCCAGACCGCGGCTTGGGTGCGAGGCAACGAGGGCGCGGCATGTGCCTTGGTCCATTACCGCCGGCGTCAGCTTCGGTCTGTACAGGGGCAGTCGCCTCTGCATCAGAGGCTGTCGCCTCCCGCGGCGCCGGGGCGTTCAGTGCGGTTCGCACCGCCGAGCGGCCCGATTTGAGCTTTTCCGCCAACGTGCGGAGGTCGACAATGAGATCCGCGACCGTCTGGTAGCGATTGTCCGCTCCCTTGGCCAAGCACTTGTTGACCAGTAACTCAAGCTCAACCGGGACGCCGGTACGCACCGACGTTAGCGGCTCGGGCTCTTCATGGACGATCTCATAGAGCAGCGCTTGGTCGTAGACTCCCTGGAAGGGCCGCCCGCCCCGCACCAGCCCGGTAAGCGTTACAGCCAACGTGAGGGGGATCTCATAGACCACGCAGCCCAGGGCCCACACGTCGGTGCGATGGTCCACCTCCATCCCCTGCGCTTGCTCCGGAGACATGTAAGCGACCGTGCCGAGGGTCGTGTCGAACTTGGTGAGCTTGGACCCCTCGGTCAGCAAGGCCAGCCCGAAGTCCATCACCGTCACCTGGCCTTTTTCGTCCGCCATGACGTTGCCCGGTTTGATGTCGCGGTGAACAACGTGCTTTTCGTGAGCGGCTTCCAGTCCTTTGGCCGCCCTCCTCGCCGATTTCGTAAACGGGACAGACGTTGGGGTGGTGAACCGACGCCGCGGCTTTGGCCTCTCTGTGGAAGCGTTTGTTGGCTTCTTCGTCTTTCAAAAGATGCTGGGCTAGGAATTTGAGGGCAACGGGACGGTCGAGCTTCGTGTCCTCAGCCTTAAAGACGATACCCATCCCGCCCTCGCCGAGCTTGGCGGTGATCTTGTAGTGCGAGATGGTTTGGCCGATCATCGACGCATAGATTGTACCGCGGCACGATTGGTATTGATCAGACGACGGCGCAAGCCTCGACTATTTCCAGATATGGAAGAATAAGGGCATGAAGAGGCCGTTCGCGGCGACTGTTTGGCGGGAAGGCGATTGGTACATCTCCCAATGCCTCGAAGTGGATGTGGCGAGCCAGGGAGCAACGGAAGACGAAGCACTGGACAACCTCAAGGAAGCGCCGGCCTTGCACCTTGAACCCCCGCAAGCGACGCGTCCGCCCAAGGTGTGTGTGATTGAGGTGGAGGTTGGGGCGGCTTAAGCCGCTGCCTTTCCGCAGGTGAAGCGGCGTTTAGAAGCCGCTGGTTTCGCGGAGGTCAGTCAGAAGGGCAGCCACGTCAAGTTCGTTCGCATGACCGACGGCGTGGTTGATATTGCCACCGTCCCCAAGAAGAGCGAGCGAGATCCCCGTGGGCACGCTCCGCAGTGTTCTCAGCCAAGCACACATCGATCACGAGCAGTGGTCCAAGCTTGCCTGACCCTGGCGGCATCATTGCAGACTAGTTGCCTCAGCCCAGCGCGCGGGCGATCGACTGCGGACGCAGGTAATCGGTCAGCGTCTCGGGCGACAGCACGCCGCCGCCGAGGCCGCTCAGGTTGACCCCCGCATAGGGCAGTCCGTGCGCAAAAAGATTGTGAGCGTTGATCCAGCTATTGCCGGCGACCATCTGCTCGGCTACACGGTTGGCCCGGTCGAGGTCGGCACTCCAAACGCTGTTGGCCAGCCCATACTGGGAGCGGTTCACCAGTTCGAGGGCTTCCTGCTCCGTTTTGAAAGGCATCACGTAAGCCACGGGCCCGAAAATCTCCTCCCGGAAGCAGACGTTATCCGGCGAGCCGGTCAGCAACGTGGGTTTCACGTAGTAGCCACCTTCATGGCCGGCAACGGTTGCTGCGCCGCCCTCAAGCAGAGCCTTGGCGCCTTCTTTCTCGCCTCTCTCCACGTAACCGAGGACCCGGGTCCGCTGCGTCTCGCTCACCAGCGGCCCAATTGAGGTGTTCGGATCAGAGCCATGACCGATCGGCATGTCGCTCAGAATGGAAGAGACCTTGCCGACGAGCGACTCGCTGATTTTTTCATCAACGAGCCAGCGGGTCGCGGTGCAGCAGACCTGTCCCGTGTTGAGGGTGAGAGCTTCAGCTAGCGCTTGGGCGGTGCTGTCGATGTCAATGTCATCAAAGAGAACGGCCGCCCCTTTGCCGCCGAGTTCGAGTTTCACCGGCACCAGGTTGCGACCACAGGCCTCGCCAACCAGGCGGCCCACCTCCGGCGAACCTGTAAACGACATCCTCTTGACGCGCGGATTGCCCGCCAGCGCCGCACCAGCGGTTTCACCAAAACCAGGAACCACATTGATAACACCTTTCGGCACACCGGCTTCTTCCGCCAGTTTGCAGAAATACAGCGACGAGAGCGGGGTGTCCTCAGCCGGTTTGAGAACGACAGTGTTCCCCGCGGCAAGAGCCGGCGCAAATCCCCAACCCATCAGCAGGAAAGGAAAGTTCCAAGGAAGGACGAAAGCACAAACGCCATAGGGGGCCCGCAGCGTGCGGGCATCAAAGCCGGCAAGCGCAATCGGCTCCGTGTGGCGGGTGTGGACCATCAGATCTGCGTAGTAGCGAAACGTGTTCGCCGTATGTGGGATGTCGAAGCCGGCGGCTTGGCCGTACGGCTTGCCGACGTCGAGCGACTCCAGCTGTGACAGCGGTTTTTCGTGCTTGTCGATCAGGTCGGCTATGCGGTGCAGAATCACCGCCCGATCGTTGGCGGGCATGGTGGCCCAGCCGCTTGTACGAAAGGCCTCCCAGGCTGCGTCGACGGCGCGGTCGATATCGGCGGCATCACCCTCGGCCACCTGGGCCAGCTCTTTACCTTCTCCGGGGTCACGGGTGGCAAAGGTCTTTCCACTCTGGGAATCCGTCCATTCACCCCCGACGAACATCTTCACGGGCTGTGATGACAGAAATTCCTGTACTTCGGTCTCGACTTCAGGCAGAACTTCGAGCATAGTCTTACTCCTTTGGCTGCTCCCTTACGATACAACTCCGAGAAATCGTAGCATGCAACACAAATTCATCTTGCGGCCAAGCGAGAAATAGGTTAGCCGGCACTTCGGAATCGAACCGGAATTTCCGACTTGGACTCCCAGGCAGTCATCGTACACCCTGGCGGCCGGGAACGCAAGCAATTTCCGCCTCGGGTGTCAAGGCCCAATAGGAATGTCCCCCTCGGTAGGCCGGCAGAAATGTCCCCTTGAGCGCTAAGCTCTTGAGTCCCTTCGCCTTGCTAACCGGAGGGCCGTTTTAGCGACGGCGGGGGAACAGTCAAGGGCAGGCCTGTAGGGCTTGGCGTTGCGGACCCTTGACGGGTCACTCGCCGTCGCCATCATGAGCCTAGCCTGCATTTCTCACCACGTCGCGTGGAAGGCGTAATTCGGGCAACAAATCAGCCTGCACAAAACACCTTGATCAGACCTTGTTTTGGGTCGTAACTAAAAGCACTTTTCGGCAGCATTTTTCTCTTGACTTTGCCGCGTTTTGGGTGCAGAATTGTTGCCGGTTCCAAGTGGTTCGCGGAACGGTGAACCCCGCGGATAACGGCTTTACAAAGGCTATGGCGGTCGGTGAAAGCCGCCGGCAGGCCGACGTAAAGACCTGATCAATGGGGTGAGCTTCCGGGTTTTGAACCTCGCCGAGCGATAACCGGGAGGGGGCGCGAGACCCCGAACGCGAGCGGAGCGGGAGACGGAATCGGGATTGCCGGCGACGCTTCGGCAACGCCGACAAGGTGATGAGGATTTGACCGGGAACGACGACCTGGAATAGGACCCTGCAAAGGGAATCTGTTTCGGGGGAAGTGAAAGGTCAGCTTCGAAACACCGGTTCCATTCGGGAAGAGACTTGGACGAACTTTCGAGCGATACGTAACGGGTAAAGCCGCTGCGGAGAGCGAGAAAGGAACTCCGAGATTTATTCTTGAGTGCCACGCTCAAACTGAGCATGCGAGTTGGCGAGCAAACCAACCGCGAGCCGCTTGGAGTCCCTCACCTCGCCGGTTCCGCCCTTCGCTCGGTCACTGATCTGTCGCCCCGGTGAATCCCCGCGGGTTTCACCCTCGTAAGCACGAACTCGAAGACGAAGTGGGGTTCTTGTGGCGGGCGTGTTTCCCGCCGCCCTTTCAGGGCTGTTCACCTAGGGTTCCGTCTTCGGCTCTACCGTAGCCCATATTCCTACCGCCGCTTCGCGCGGTACCGGGGCACGAACCTCAGTAGTGACGAACACTGGTGTTTGTCCTAGTCCACTGTTGCGACAAGCTCTCAGCTTGTCGTTGGCTTAGGTGCTCCATCGCAAGACAACCGGCTGAGAGCCGGCCCTAACTTGGGGCTGGGACCGGCAAGAGTGCCGGTCGCTACTTGGCACGCTTTACCCCAAAGCGTCAAGCTCATCCAGGGTCCAAGGCGGAAGGGCGCCGTTGCGGGCGGCCACTACCGCGCCGATTCGATTGGCGAAATCGGCAATTCGCTCGACGGGCCAACTTTGGTCGATTCCATGGAGTAGTCCGGCGGTGAATGCGTCGCCCGATCCGACGGTGTCGGCTACCTCGATGGAGTAGCCGGGAGCCTCGACGAAGCGGCCGTCGTTGAGCAAGCAACAGCCTTTTTCGCCGAGGGTTACGCACACCGTTCGGCACGCGAATTTTAACGCCGCCTCGCGGCAGAACGCGGCCGCGTCCTTCGCGAACCCGAAGTGATCGCTGAGCCAGGCCGCCTCTTCTTCGTTGACCTTGACGACGTCGGCCGTTTCCAGATAGGAAGTGACAAGCTCAGACTCGTAGGAATCCTTGCGCAAATTGATGTCGTAGAGACGGCGTGCGTCGCGATTCGCCTCCATCAGCGCGGTCGTCAGCCGGCGCGCGCGCGGGTCCATGGAATGCAGGGTGCCAAAGCAGATCCACGCCGGCTGCGATTCGGAGATTGCTTCCAGGGCAGCGGCGTCGAGCGCGGCCGCGGCGTAGGCCGCGGGGCGATGCAACGTGTAATCGGGGCGGCCCAACTCGTCGAGGTAAACCGAAACCCAGCCGGTAGGATGCTCGTCGGTCACCGCGATTGTTTCCGTCGAGAGCCCGACCTCCCGGGCTTCCACGAGGGCGCGCCGACCCCGGTCGTCGTTGCCGACCGCGCTGACAAAGGTCACTTCGTGCCCGAGCCGGGAAGCCTGCACAGCAAAGTTGAATGGCGCGCCCCCCAAACGTTCGTCGTCGTCGAACACGTCCCAAAGGATTTCGCCCACCACGACAAGCCGCATGTCGACAACTATTATGCCCGCCGCACTTGCAGTTCAGGGGCTCCACGGGCTGTGCGGGTCGGGTCGGAAGCACTGACCGGCCTGCAAATCCGCGTGCGGCCGGCCCCGTTCGCGGCCAAAACACGCTTGTTTAGGTTGAAGCCGCGAATTCCGCTCCCCCATTAGCAGGACGTTGGAGAGGCGGCTTGCGAGAGACCAGTGCAAACGCGTCACCGATCAAAGCAAGGACCCCAACGCCGTCAAGACACCTCCATGCGCGGGTTGGTTTCGCTCAAGGAGTGGCTTGAGGAGAATGACTACCCGGAGCGAGGCCTGCGCAGGTTGGCGGGGGCCATGCTGATCAATGCAATCGAGGACCTAACGGGGCGCGATCAGCACCGCCGTCACGAAGTGTTGCGATGGGTCGGGCGGCAGGACCCCGGCGTCTTCAGCTTCGAGTCCTGCTGTACGTTGGTGGGACGCGACGCCTCGGACATTCGCGGGCGCCTGGCGGCGTCCCGATTTTCGTCAAGGTCGAGGCTGGGCATGCGTATCGTGGCCAACCGTGCGACGGGACCCTACCACGCCGAGGCGTAGTGGGTCGGTCGCTCACTCCCGCCAAAAATTGGGATTGAGGCAGGCAACACGCCAGGTCGGCTCCACGGACTACGACATCCACACGACGTCCACCGCCCAAAACAAGAAGAAGAGCACGCCGATGAAGCCGTTGACCGTAAAGAACGCCGCGTTGACCCGAGACAAATCGTCAGGCCTGACAAGGCTGTGCTCGTAGACCAGCAAGGCAGCAACAACCGCGATTCCCACTGCACTCAGCAAGCCCAATTCCAAGGCTGAAGCGAGCCTCGCCAGCAATCCGACCATAACGAAGTGAAAGACGCGCGCAACCCAGAGGGCGCGCGCCACTCCCAACGCGCGCGGCAGACTGTAGAGGCCCTCCGCCGCATCGAACTCACGGTCCCGGCACGAATAGATGATGTCGAAGCCGGCCGTCCAAAACATCACCGCCGCGGTGAGCAGTAGAATCGCCGGGTCCAGCGTTCCGCGAATCGCGATCCACGCGGCCGCCGGGGCGATTCCCAACGCGAAACCCAACACCAAGTGCGACAGCGACGTAAAGCGTTTCGTGTAGGAGTACCCGAAAACGACCGCCAACGCCGCCGGCGCCAGTTTCAAGCAAAGCGGATTCAACATCGCGGCGGCCGCAATCAGTACGCCGGACCAAAAGATGATGAATCCCCAGGCGAAGGATTGCGAGATCACTCCGGCGGGAATTGCACGCTTGTTGGTGCGCGGGTTGCGGGCGTCGATTTCGGCGTCGGCCACGCGATTGAACGCCATCGCCGCCGATCGCGCCGCCACCATGGCGACGACGATCCACGCCAATTTTCCCGCGGCGCCGGCGATCTCGAGGCCGCTCTCGCGCAACGCCAACAGGGCTCCGGTCAGCGCGAAGGGCAGAGCGAAGACGGAGTGCTCGAACTTGATCATCTCGAGCACGGCGCCGAGTTTGTGGAGGAACGTCATGGCCGCGGCGGGAGGGGATTTGCGGCCAATTATACTCGCCCCGGCCGGTCGCCGCGAGGCCTCGGCAAACCAGAGAAACGAAGCACGTTAGACGTCGGGCACCGGCGCGGTACGGACTCGTTTCCCGCCCGCCCATGCCCACGTTATCATAAGGCTCGCCGACCCACCACAACGCGATGCGCATTCATGTTGTTTCTCTTTCTCCGATGTCCGAGGCCCAGAAACAACGTCTGGGAGCCCTGGGCGATCTCGAATACCACGAGGCGGTCTTGGGGGACCGCGACGTAGGCGATCTGTGCCGCGGGGCTGAAATTCTGGTGACGACGCCGCGGCTCGCCGTCGATATCGTCCCCTTTCTTGACGGCTGCCGCATGATCTCGGTTCAGGCCGCCGGAGCGGATGCCGTTAACCTCGTCGCCGCTCGCGCCAAGGGCATCACGGTCAGCAACGTTCCCGAGTTTTGCACCGACGCCGTCGCCGAACATGCCGTGGCGCTCGTGCTGGGCGTCGCCAAGCGCATCGAGGAAGGTCGTCCGCTGCTCAAGGCAGCGGGTTGGAACTCGGCGCTTGCCTATAAGACCTTGGGCCTGCGCGGCAAAACCCTGGGACTTTTCGGGCTGGGAAAGATTGGCGGCCGCATCGCCGAGATCGCCCGCGACGGCTTCCGGATGCGCGTGATCGCAACGGTTCGCGACGCCTCCCGCGCCCGCGAATTCGAGACCGTCGATTGGGATCGGCTGCTGACGGAAAGCGATTTCTTGGCGATCGCGGCGCCGGCGACCTCGGAAACCCGCGGCGTGTTCAACCGTGAAGCTTTCGCCCGGATGAAACCCGCAGCAGTGCTCGTCAACGTCAGCCGCGCCGCCTTGGTCGATAACGCCGCCCTGCTCGCGGCGCTCGATGACGGCCGGCTTGCCGGAGCCGCCGCCGACGTCTTTCAACCTGAGCCGCCCGCCCCCGACGATCCCTTGCTCGACCACCCCAAGGTTCTCGTGACGCCGCACGTAGCCTGGGGAACCGAGGACGCCGTCGAACGCCTGCTCGACCTCAGTATCGCCAACGTCGAAGCGTTTCTCGCGGGGAACCCGATCAACGTAGTTTCACAACCACCGAGCGATTGAATCTCGATCGACCGGTAAGAGCACCTGTCGCTACCTGGGAACACCCCCGGTAGTGACAAACACTCGTGTTTTGTCCTATCCATAGTTGAGACAAGCTCTCAGCTTGTCCGGCCTCGTCCCTCACCTCAATTCAAGTTCGGGGGAGGGGAGGCATTGGTGTTTATCACAGTTACTGCGACAGCGCTAATCAAGCGTTCTTTGATGCCGTGGAGTATGCGAAATCGGTCGGAATTGCAGTAATTGCTGGAGCCGGAAACCATGGTTGAGGTCGGAGGCGTGTCGAGTCAGGGCGGCGTGACCATCGCTGTCCAATAGATCAGTTCCCGTCCCCGCCTAGGCCGTCCACAGTTCGTTGACCGGGCCGTAGAGGTCCTCCGCCGAGCCCGGCACGTACTCGAAGCCGCGGCCGAGCGGGTCGTCGTCGCGGACGGTGGTCCAATCGATGCCGAGCGCGGAGTAAATCGTCGCTTCAATGTCCTCGGGCCGCACATCGCGAAAACGCGACCAGCCGGCGAAAAGATAGAACATCTGCGAGTAATGGTCGCGGCCGTTGCGGTCGTTGGTGATCGGCCCGATGGTCCGTCCGAACTCGCTCGAAACCACGACCAGGGTCTCGTCGAGTAAGCCGTCGGCGTCGAGATCCCCGAGCAAAGCCGCCAGCGCCGGATCAAGCTGAGCCGACTGGGAGTAGATATTTTGCCCGGTCTCCCGTCCGTTGACCTCGTTGCGGTCATAGATGCCCGTGTGGTGATCCCAACCGTCCTGATCGATTTGAATAAAGCGGGTGCCCTGGTCGGCCGCCACGATCTTCTTGGCGATCACGCAGGCGTCTCCGAAGGCGCTGTCGCCGTATCGCAGGCTCTCTTCGGTCGTGAAAGTGAAAGCGTCGTCCACAACGGGGTTGAACATAAGATTCCGAGCGCTGTCATAGAACGAAGTCATTCCGGCGGCGGGCGCGCCGAGCGGGGAATCGGGGCCTCGCAACTCCGTATCGACCAGCTGCAGCATGCCCCATCGCTTTTCAAAACGCGCTTGCCCGTCGGCATGTTGCGTCGAGGTCAGCCCTCCGGCCGAGGGCTGCGTCTTGAACGGCCCGAAGGAAACTGGAAAGTAACCTGCCCCGGGTGCATTGGCGGCATTGAGGGCGATGAAGGTCGGCAGAATCTGATCCGGCCGGCGTTCCGGGTCCTTTTCAAGGGCAACCACGCTTCCGACGTGCGGGGCAATGCCGCCGGTCGCCGATACCGGGTTGCGGCCGATCTGGAACCACGTCTGCGCCAATCCGTGCGCCAAGGCCCAAGCAAACCCGGACCGGATAATCGCCATCTTGTCGAGGCATTGGGCGAGATTGGGCAGCAGCCCCACCGGGAATTGAATGCCGTTGATCGTTTCCGGCGCGAAGTCGGCGGGCGTATCAGGCGTCATTTTGAAGTCGAAGGTGTCGGGTTGACTCGCCGCGCCCTTCAAGAAGATAAGGATGACTTGCTTTGCCGTGCCTTGCGTTGCTACCGGGCCCTGCGCCGTTGCCGGCGTTGGGATAAGCGAGCCGCTCAAAAAATGTCCCGTCAGCCCGGTGCCGAGCAGGCGAAAGAACTGCCGCCTGGTTCCCAACGGCCGATTGTAGAACCCTACATGAGGGTGCGGGTATTTGCGGATCAGTTTGTCGAATCGTTCCTGTTCGTTCATGTCCTGTTCCTTCGTTGGGCCCCGACAGTCCGGAAGCCGAGCAGCTTAGTAATTGAAAATGAAACCCATCGAGTTATAGAGGCTCCACAGCAAGTCTTCCGCGTTTTCCCGCCGGTCGCCGCCGGCGATCAACGAAACGCCTTCGGCCAACTCCTGCTCCGATGGCGGTCGGCTCAGCGCCAGCACGTAGAGCAGGTAAACCAGCGCATCGTCGGGCTGTTCTTCCAACAGAGCCGACAAAATGCTCTCTTCGGCGGCGACCCTCCCGACCACGAGTTCGCTGTTCATCAACTGCAAGGCTTGCATGATGCCGCCCTCGCCGCTGCGCGGGGTGTCGTCGCGGTTCCCTCGCAAGAAGTCGTCTAGGAACCTCGTCGCAATCGCCGCAAATTCAGTGAGCTGATCTCCGCGCCGCAGCCGCAGGGGAACGTCTTGGACATCGGGGAATTCCATGGCAAAAAACTTCACCCCGAACGTCTGACTGACGATGTAGGGCACCGGGACGCCGCTCGACGTGAGCAAGGCGTCATGGATTTCCTCCGCTCGCAAGCGACGTACTTGGAAGCGCGCAAAGTAGGGCTCGTAGGCAGGGTTCCAGGTTCCTTCATAGCGCGAGGAAAGCTGATAGGTCGCCGACGAAGTAATCTCTTTCATCAGCCACTTCAAATCGAACCCGTTGTCGATGAACCCTTGCGTCAGAAATTCCAACAACTTCGGGTGAGACGGCTGGACTTCCCAAGGCGCCGGTGGTGGATTGTCGCCATCGAGGCGCGCCGGGTCGAAACGGTCCGCGGGCTCAACAATCCCGCGCGAGAAGAATTCATTCCAGAGGGCGTTGACGATGGTCCGCGCAAACTGCGGATCGGCGGTGACCACCCGTCCCAGCGCTTGGCGATAGGATTCGTCCCCCGTCGGCTCCGCACCCGTCGGCGCTTCAAAGGGATAGTTCGGCGTGACGATCGGAAAGCCGCCGTTAGCCGACGGTTGCCGTTCGGGACGGTTGCCGGTAGTGGTGTCGAGCAGGTAAGCGGCGCGCGGCACGTCGAAGACTTCCCAGTAGCGAAGCGGGTAGGGGCGGCTTCCGTCGGTCGACCGAATGCGCGGCCGGTTGAAAGCGGTTTTCGAGAAGAACGCGGCCAAGCCCCACGCTTCGCTGCGGAGAGCTTGTTCGCCCCACAGGCTGAGCGAGTCGAGATGCCCTGCGCCGTCGTGACACAGCAGGCAGTCCATGTGCGCCGTCCCAAGGAAGTCTGTCGCCGTGTCCACCGCCATCGCGTCCCAGGTATCGTGAATCGGCCCGCCGGTGGTAAGTGCACCAACGATGTATCCCGCCGGCGTGCCGGAGACCGGATAGGTTTCGTAGTCTCGTTGGGCGGCCTCGGCGTCCTCGATGTTTGAAAACTCCGGGAAGGCGCGCCCCGAAGCGTTTCCGGCCGCGGTCAGCATTTCGCGCGCCATCTGATCGTAGGGCTTGTCCTCGCGCATCGACTCCAGCAGATAGAGGTGAAAAGCATCACGGCCGTCGAGGAAGCGATTGACCTGAGACGTGCGAATTGTATTGCGAAAGCGGTCGCCGAAGAACATCGCCCAGCGGTCCGCCCAGTGCGGTGCGTCGAGAAGGCGGTCAATTGCGGCGTCGCGCTTTCCCTCAGAAGTGTCGTCGAGAAAGGCGAACACTTCGTCGGGCGTTGGAATGCGCCCGGTGAGATCGAGAGTCACGCGCCGCAGGAATTCCGCGTCACCGGAGGCCGCGGCTGGAGCGATGCCCTCGGACCGCATAGCGCTGAAGGTGAAGTCATCGATCGAGTCGCCCTCGCCCGAGAGAGCCGGCCGACGGCCGGTGCGGCTGCGCGCCGGGAGTCGACCGGACGAGAGTGCGGCCGTGACGGCGCTGGTCAGCTTCGCGCGCGCGGTCATCGCGGCGAGATCCTCACCTGCGGTCATGGGAACGTATTTGTCGCGTTCCGAACCGAAAAACGTGCAATCGACGTGAGAGACGCCCACATCTTCAGTCGGAGGCTCGGGATTGGTGCCTTGTTGCGCGAGTGCCGGAGCAATCAGCGAAGAGACGGCGAGCAAGCACAGCGGCCGCGTAGCTTTGTTCATGGTCCGAATCATGATTCGAGGCTCCGGTTCGCGCTTAGGTTCTTTATTTTCACTACGAAGCGCGGATTCCATCCAGGCAGGGCCGGATTCGTTTCGTACTATTTCAAACACTATCGTTATCGGGAAGTTGCGGGGTTTTCCGTGAAAAACGGTGCGTCATGATCAGGCTGGTCGGTTCTCGGCAAGGCCCGCCGGGGGGCAGCCGACCTCGAAGGTCCGTTCCAACCTCAGTGTACGTTTCGAAGGCTACACAAGTTCGACGAGGATCGACCTGAAAAGGCCGAGAACAACCAGCCGAATTTGACGGCCCCACCTGCGGTGCCGTAATCTCTAGTAAGTTGATAGAGATTACTGAATGGACGTATCGGTCAAGGGTGAATATGCCCTGCGAGCTGTGTTCGACCTGGCGGGACGCGATGCACCCAGGCCGGTCAAGATCGCCGAAATCGCGCAGCGCCAGGAAATCCCGCAGAAGTTTCTGGAGTTGATCCTGGCACAGCTCAAGCTAGGTGGATTCCTTGGTTCCCGCCGTGGAGCAGACGGCGGCTATTTCCTAGCCCAGCCCGCGGCCGACATCACCGTAGGGGCGGTGCTGAGGCATATTGAAGGCCCGCTGTCGCCGGGACGCAGAATGCAACGGGACAACCTGCCCGAAGACTCGCCCTTCCCCGACTTCTGGGACCAAGTCGAGCAGGCGCTCTCGGGCGTAATCGACGAAACGACGTTCGCCGATCTTGTAGAGCGTTGGCGAGAAAAGAACTCGAGCCGAGCGGCCAACTGGGAGATCTGAGACATAACGCCGCGCCACTGGAATCGATAGCTTGAGCGATTTGCCGACGACACAAAGAAATGGCCCAAATCTTCGACGACAACTCGTACAGCATTGGTCGAACGCCCTTGATCCGCCTTAACCGGATTCCCGACGGGGCGCCGGCGACGTTGCTGGGAAAGGTGGAGGGCCGAAATCCTTCCTATTCGGTCAAATGCCGTATCGGGGCGTCGATGATTTGGGACGCCGAGGAACGCGGCGTTCTCAAGCCCGGCATGGAGCTGATCGAGCCGACCAGCGGCAATACCGGCATCGCGCTGGCCTATGTCGCCGCCGCCCGCGGCTACCGGCTGACGCTGACCATGCCCGAGAACTTCAGCGTAGAACGGCGCCGCGTGCTCCGCCTTTTGGGCGCTGATTTGGAGCTGACCAAGGCTGAAGACGGCATGGAGGGAGCGATCAAGCGGGCTAAGGATCTTGTCGCTTCCGACATCGATCACTTCGTCATGCTCCACCAGTTCGAGAACCCGGCAAACCCCTCCATTCATTTCCGCACGACCGGCCCGGAAATCTGGGAGGATACCGACGGCAACGTCGATGTGCTGGTGGCGGGGGTGGGCACAGGCGGAACGATTTCGGGGATTTCGTGGTTCTTCAAGAAGAAGCAGCAGCACCCGTTGGTTTCGGTGGCCGTCGAGCCGGCCAAGAGTCCGGTGATTTCGCAACAGTTGGCGGGTGAGGAACTTCGCCCTGAACACCATCATCAGATCCAAGGCATCGGAGCAGGGTTCGTCCCCGACACGTTGGATTTGGAAATGATTGATCGCGTCGAGCAGGTTGAGGACGAAGAAGCGATCGAATACGCCCGGCGCCTCGCGCGCGAAGAAGGCTTGCTTTGTGGGATTTCCTGCGGCGCGGCGACGGCGGTTGCCTGCCGGCTGGCCAAGCAGCCCGAGTTCGAAGGCAAGACTTTCGTCGTCATTCTTCCCGATGCCGGCGAGCGGTATCTCAGCAGTGCTTTGTTTGAAGCTATGAGCTGAGCGCGCCGTCAGCTCGCCCGCATGACTCCGCCGACAGCGAGCGCTGAACCGCCTCGATGCCGAATACCCCCGACGTGGCGTGAGCCTCCAGGCTTGCCGCGCCCCGAGTCATCGGGGCGGGTCTTGGATTGCCGTCTCGCGAGGTCTCGCGAATTCGGGGAGACGAACCGAGGAATCGGTTCGCGGCAAGCGTGGACGCTCACGCCACGTCCCGGCGGGCGAAAGGCCCTTGATACGGGACTCCCTACCGTTTCGCTTTCTTCCTCAAAAAGCCGACGCTGAATTCTCCCACATTGCCGTCGTAGGTGAACTGATAATGCTTGAGCTTGTGCTTGCGCGGGACCTGGAAGTACAAATAGCCCTGGACGGTCTCCCTGGTTTCGCCTATCGGGAGTTCGTGTTGTTGCAGCCGCTCGAGCAGGGACGTCGTCTCCCGCTCTTCGGCATTCAAGGTTAGCTCTTGTCCGCCCTTTTGGGCGTTTCCAAAGCTTTGTCCCTGTCCGCCGAGCGTCCTCGGGCGGGTTCCGGTTCCCGGAGTGCCTCCGACAATCACCGGATCGTTTTCTTGCGAATAGACGCCGGGGGAACCCGTGCTGACGCGTCTCGATCCCATCACCAGGACGGCGCCGCCCGCGATTTCTTCCGGCGACATCGCGCTGGAGCGTTCGTTGTTGCGCCGAGAGCGCATGATGAAGTCTTCGCGCGTGAGCACGACCTTGGAGTTGTAAAGCGGCCGCACCTTGACCTCGGCCAAAACGTAATCGCCCTCGAGGTCGGATCCCAACAGGGACACCAGGTCATTGGCGTCGCGGACCAGCCGCACCGAGATCTGCGCATCGTCGAAACGTTCACTTAACCATTCCGCGTTCGCGGGCAAACCGCAAAGCACCAGCAACCCCGCGGCGACAATCTTTACGGCTTGCTTCACCATGATCCGAACCCCTCCCAACCGCCAGACCAATTTGCCGTGATTATGGCATACCGTGGTGAACCCTGCCGTGCGGTTGGCGACAAGGGCCGTCACCTAGCGGGAGGAGGAACAACCCATTCAGCCTGCTTGGCGAATTCTCGCCTCACACGCGGAGGTTTGGGCCCGCAAACCTTCGCATGCGACGACTCGTTGGGTAACGGGTCGGAGAATACCGTCTGTTCCCTGAGCGCTACACGAGTCAGCAGCGGCAAGAGGCCCTCGCCTTTAGCGGTACAGCCTTCTCTCTCGGATCAATCGCACCGCGGCCTGCGGCACGAGCGCCTCCCAGTCTTGGTCTTGGCTAATGGCTTCGCGCACGGCAGAGGCCGAAACGCCACTCCATTCCGCGGGCAGGCGAATCGTATGGATGCGCTCACGAAAAGCCGGCGGAGGCTCGTAGTCGCCCTCTCGGGAAGCCGCGAGCAACTGAAATTCTTCGAGCTGCCTAGCGAAGTTGGGGCCGTCGCCGTAGTCCCAGTTCACGATTCGCTCGGCGGCGTCGCGGCCGCAAAGGAAGAACAAGTCGACCCCGGCACGGTTGCTTTCGCGAGCTTCGGCGGCGATTTCATAAAAGAGCCCTTTCTCTGACGATGCAATCGCGAAGCACTTCTCGTCGGCGAGCGCGACCTGCAATAGCGCGATGCGGTCTTCGAACCCGGCACCAATGTACTGCTTGTGGGGGAAATTCTCCGGGAGCAGGAAGACGACTTGCCCCAGGGCGTGCTGCTCGATCGCGGCCCGCGCCACAGCGAGATGCGCTCGGGTCACCGGGTTGAACGCCCCCGGGAAGATGCCGACGCATCCTGCCTCGCCCGGTTCGCCCTTATAGAAACGAAGCATGGAAAGGTCGCGGCAACAAGTCCGCCAGTCTCATCGTTTCGACCCGATCGCCCAAATCAGCGAGGACCACCTCGATGTCGCCGCACACTTCCCAAAGCACTTGGCGGCAGGCGCCACAGGGAGGCGTGAGCGTTTCCGTGTCGGCGACGACGGCAATGCGCGTGAACGACCGGTGTCCTTCGGAAACCGCCTTGAAAGCCGCCACGCGCTCGGCGCAGATCGTTAAGCCGTAACTGGCGTTCTCGACGTTGCACCCGGTGAAGATTTCGCCGTCGGCGGTCTCAAGGGCCGAGCCCACGAGAAAGTTCGAATAAGGCGCGGCGGCCCTTTGCCGCACTTCTCGAGCTTGACCAACCAGCGCTGCGAGTTCAGGGGTCATGGTGTTTTTGGTCGGCCTGATCGCACGGCCGTCAGCATTTCCTCGAACTCAGCCAGGTATCGCTCGTAAGGCGGCAACTCGACTTGCGAACTCCTTCGAGTCGGCTACCAGTGTAGCCGGGTCGTGGGTTCCCATTTGATCCGCCGGCGATCAGAGAATACCAATGAGGCGGATCGCAGCCCGACTCCAGACGTGGCGCACGCATTCTTGGGTGCCGTGTCGCCAATCTTGGCGACATGTCTTATCGCGGCCCAGCATCCGGCAAGGAACGGTTCGTAAACAGCACCTTCCCACCGGCTTCCGTTACCACCGTCAGCGCCGATGCACCGACCAGCATTTCCAACCGAGGCCGCTCGCGCTCAAAGCTCGCCAAGTAGTACCGCCGGTTGCTCGACCACAGCCGTCGGAACTCGTCGTCATCGATAAACACCTCGGGCGCCCCCGGCTCATTCGAGCCGTATTCGAGATTGTTCTTGCGCCCGTTGAGTAAGAGACCGTCGCGCTCGGCGTAGAAGAAGACCGACGAGAACGAATAGTATTGGTCGTCGGCAATAAACGTACCCGGCGGTCCCTCGTGCAGCGCCTCCGCCAGGGGGCGCGATGAAAGATAGGGGTCAAAAGCCACCATCGCCGACCGCCCGGCGTGCACGAAAATCACCATCATCACAACGAGGGCCGGTAACGCAAGCGGTCCCCGTCTCCAAGCCCCGACAGCCCCAATCAGGAAGGCCGCCGCCGCGAGCGCAAGCGGCGGCCGCAGGTAGGCAAACGCATCGAGAGTCAGGTCTTCGAAGTGCCCCAGCGACAGGGTGTAGGCATCCGGATTGTGCGTCAAGGCCGCGGAAATATCGCCCGGCGTCGGTGTGTTCCAAACCGCCGCAAGCAAGCCGGCCGTCACTAGAAAGGCCGCGACCGCCACGACCGAAACAACCCGCGTCCCCCACCGAACCGCATTCCCGCCCGCGGCCAAGACCGACCCGATCAGCAGCGCAAAAGCCGGGTAGGCGGGCAGCGTGTAGTATTCCTGACTGGTCGATAACGAAAAGAAGATCAGGACAAACGCGATCCAAATCAGCGCGAGCAATCTCACCCTGCCCGCACGCGTCGCAGTCAGTCGATCGAGCCGATCACGGGCTTTGCCGAGCACCGACCGCAACCGGGCCGCGAACGCTTCGGCACGGTGGTCCGCCTTCCCCGCTGATGCATCGCTCTTGCGACCCGCTGCAGGCAGCGCCGCCGGCAAGAACGCACTCCAGGGAAACAACCAGACCACATGCAGCAGCCAAAATTGCAGCAGGGGAACCGTGTTGTAGTCCCGTGGATAGCGAGTCCCCAAATACCGCAGCAAATGCTCATTGATGAAGTAGCGCCAGAAGAACCCGCGATACTCCCCAGGGCGGCTGACCAGGGTGAAGTCGAAATACGGAGGGTTCCTCAACACGGCCAAGATATGCCATGGCGCCGCAAGCAAGACAAACGTACCGAGCATGATCGCGGGCCGAAGTCGCCCCCAAGCCGCGCGGGAGAACAACCGCCCGCTGAGCAGCATATAGACCGCCCCGATACCTAACGGAAGCAGCAGCCCCAACAACCCCTTGAGCAAGACACCCGCGGCGAGGCACACGCCCAGCAACAGCGGCGCGCGAAGCCCTCCGAGCTCATCCTCGTCGAGCGTGCGAACCAACGACCACAACGCCGCCGTGACGGCCAAGGTCAATGCAACATCGGGAATGCGCACACGCGTGAACAAGAACATCCCAACCGAGCTCGCCAAGACCAATCCCGCCCACAAACCGGCCTGAGGAGAGAAAGCCCACGTTCCAAACCGAAACGTCACCCAACAAAGCGCCACCGCGGCCAACGCCATGGGAATCCGCGCCGCCCAATCGTGAATCCCCAACACCCAATACGAGACTGCCGGCAGCCAGTAGTTCAGCGGCGCCTTGTCGACATAGAGAACTCGGTTCAGCCGTCCGGTCACCCAATTGCCCGACTCGAGCATGTTGCGTGCGAGAGTAGCATTCACCGCGTCCACGTCGTCCATCAGCGACGGCGGGCTTGTCAGGGTTCCGAGGAAGATGACCGAAGCGACGAACACCACAAGAAAACCGCCGCCGAAGGGAATGGATTGAGGCGGGACCGGCGTCTTGGAATCGATCTCTCGGCGAACGAGGGCGGCGACCAGGGATCGAGTCATCGTACTCGCGTGGAGCAGAGCCGCAAACCGAGCCGCGCACGTCAGTAAGCGGTATCAGACGAGGCTCTTCAACCCCTAGAAAAGTGGTGGACGCTCGATGCTCGCAACGCCGCGTGCTCTCTCCGCCCTCGCCCTCTAGGCGATCACGAAGCCGTGTTGCTTGCGGTGATGCGGACCGTCGAAGGCCTGGCTCGACTTGAAGAGCTCGTGGCGTCCGTCGCCGCCCTCGCCCGCCGTCATCGAGATCAAACGTTCCTTGTCGCTGTCGGCCAGCGGTTTGAAGCCGCGCCCGACCCTGAGGCCCTGATCGAGGTCTTTCATCGACATGATGCCGGTACAAACCGTCGAGACCGGCAAGCTCAGTGCATAGCGCATGCACTCTTCGGCCGTCACTTTAGTCTCGGTCGGGATGTGGCCTGGTGAACCGCCGGCCATGCTCTTCATGCCGATGACGCCGACGTTTTTCTCCAGGCAAACCGGAACAACGTCTTTCTGGAAGCTGCGATAGTGCACATCCATGATATTGATCGGCATCTGTGCGCTTGCCCAGTCATAGGGTTTGCCGAGCATCTTGAGGTGAATGCGCGGGTCCTTGTGGCCTGTAAACCCGATATAGCGAACCTTACCTGCTTTCTGCGCTTCCAGTGCGTACTTCAACCCGCCTTTTTCAAACACCCAATCGGGGTCGTTGTCGTAGCACATCTCGTGGAATTGCCATAGATCGAGGCGGTCGGTGCGTAGGCGGCCGAGGCTCTCTTCCAGGTTTCGTTTGCTGCCTTCATAGTCGCGCTCGCAGTTTTTCGACATCAAGAAGACCTTGTCGCGACGGCCGGCGGAAGCGATCGCCTCGCCCATTACGTCTTCGGAACCTCCGTCGTGGTAATCCCAGGCGTTGTCGAAGAACGTCATGCCTTCGTCGATGGCCTTGTGCATGATGCGAATAGCTTCCTTGCGGTCTTTATTGGCCACGGCGCCGATGTGCCAGCCGCCGAGGCACAAGATCGACACCTGTTCGTTCGTCCGCCCGAGTTTTCTCGTCGGCAGGCCGTTTGGGTTGTCCTGCTGCGCCAGGGCGCTTTGCGCCAGCGCCGCCGTCATCGCGCTGCCGAAGGTCGTTCTGAAGAAATCACGCCGGGTATCCTGTGCCATGTGTTGGTCTCCTTCGCCGAAATCCTCCCTATTCTACCCCACCACAGCGTATGGGGAAAGAGATTAGGGCTCGGTCGGACCCGGGAATACCGGCGATGAGGCAGCCTTCTTGCGAATCTTCATTGCCCAACGAAATGCCTCGACGAGCCGGCTTGAGACTTTGTCGGCCACGTCCGCCGCGGCGCCTTTGTACTTGGCTCCGGCGCTTTCCTGCGTGGTGGACCAAATCACGTCGCCGTTGCGCAACACCAGCCGTACCGCCGCCATGGCCTCATGCTTGCGCTCGCGGCGCGAAAAGGCCTCGCTGTCGCCGATGCCGAAGCTGCCGGCATAGTATTGCGACTCGCCGGATTCCCGTTCGCTGGCCGAGCCGGAACCGCGAACATTGAGGCCCTCGCGACTGCGGTAGTAATCGGAGTAAGTGCGGTCTTCGGCCGCGCCACGCAAGAACGCATCGGCGCGTTCCTCGTCTTCGACGATCCTGAATAGCCCCGCCCGCTGCAGACTCCCGATCAGCAGATCCCGCAAAGGCTCGCTGCCCGCGCCGTTCAGGGAATCGACGTAGATACGTTCGATCTTCAAGAGCTCCAACAGTTGTTGTTGTTGCAACGGCGTCGGAGCCTCGGCGGCGCCCAAGACCAGGGCCGACCCGCACATTGTGAGCGCAAGGACTCGAAACCGGCTCGACGACTTCATCGGTTGATCGCCCTCCGAGCCTTCTCGTCTTCAAATTCCACCTTGAGCCCGCTGCGCGCTTCGAGACCCGCCAACGTGGTCCGAACGATCTTCTTGCCCAACTCGAACACGGCTGCCTGCTGATTCCCTTCGACGTCGATGTACCCGATCGTCAAGTAATGGCGCCGTTTCCTCGACAACAGAAAGACCGGCGAAAAAGCGATCGCCAATCCCAACCGGCGACCCGATTTCTGTCCGTATTCGAGCGAATTGACTCGCGTGTAGGGGATTCTCAACTCCCCGCTCTTGTAGCGAAAGACGAAATGGCGCACGTCGGTCGTGGCCATCGTACCGACGGTGGCAACCTCCAGTAGGGGTAAAGTTCCACCGCGGTAGACAGCTTTTTTGCCGGGGATACCTGCCGACAGGGCCGGCGAAACGGCGTTCGCGAGTAGGGCGGCCACCAGGAGCGATGTGATTCTCCTGAGCATGACCGATGTTGTGAGAAGGTCGGCTCCTATTATGGCAAAACCAGCGGAGTAGTTGTTGCGCGGCGCAAGTGGGGGAAGTGGGGGGTGGAGACACCTTGGGCATAGCGGTTGTGCTTGGTAGTCCGACCCGTGGGGGGCCAGTGTGTCGGCGGTGTTGATTTGCGGTTGTCGGGACGGTTGATTCTCCTTTCTTGGGGTCGCCTAGCGGCTTTGGGGTTTCGGAGAAAGCCGCAGGTCTCTTTGAGCCCTGCGCTACGCAAGACGGGCGGCGCGGGAAAGCGTTCTCTGACGGCCGCGGGTTCAAGGCCGACTTTCTCGAGCAGCTCGACGGCGCGGGTAGCCTGTTCGCTTTTGGAACGACCTTGAAGGGCCGGGACCAGGGCTACGTTTTCGGCGACGGTGAAGTGGGGAAACAACCCTATCTCTTTAATGACGTAACCGATCCGTCGCCGGAGCGGGATCGGGTCCCATTCCGTCGTGGCCTTGCCCTCGACGTACACCGTTCCCTGGGCAGGCTCGATCAAGCGGTTGATCACCGCAACGCCGTGGTTTTGCCTGAGCCGCTACGCCCGAGTAGGACTAGGGTCTCTCCTCGGCGGACGGAGAAAGATAAGTCTTCGACCAGAACCGAGTCGCCAATGCGGTGTGTCACCGATTCCACGCGGATGGGATGCTCGACGGAATCGGTCATAGGACGGCAACAGGCGGAAGCGGTGTTCCATGCTAGCTTATCCGGCTTGGAGGACGCTTTGGACAGCCGCCGTCCGGGCTGAGTTCTCCTACCGGGCCGTCGCACTAACGCTTGGAAGGCAGGTTTTGAAGACGCTCCAAGGCCCCGGCAAGCTCCGCTTTCAACGCCACGAGCGGCTTAGTATCGCGTCTTCGAGCCGGTAGTGAATCGATGTGCGAGACAGCTTCCTGGTAGCTTGCGCGCGCTTCGAGCGGCCTGCCTGCGCGCTCCAGGATGATGCCACTCCGCTGGAGGAACCGCTCCTTCGGCAGGCGATCGCTCATGCGGTCGAGGCGGGATAGCGCGGCGTTGTAGCGGTGATGGGCTCCTTCCAATTCGATCGCATAGGACTCAATCGAAAGGATCGGCCCCAATCTCGTGATGCCTTCGTCGAGTCCGGACAGTGCGCGCTCAAACTCACCGGCGTCGGCGAATGCGCGCGCTCGATCGAGAAAGAGTTGAGGTCCCGGTCGAGCGGCGGCGCGGATACCCCGGTCGAAGTCTTCACCGGCCGCCGCGGCGTTACCCGTCGCGGCAAGAACCCGCACGCGGGAGATCAGCCCTGGCGCGTGTCCGGGTCTCAAAGACAGGAAGCGGTCGAGCTCTTTACGGGCTTCCACGAACTTACCGGCGTCGAACCACATGCGGCCGCGGGCCAGGTGGACATCGCCGCCTTCGAAACGCTGACAACCGTCAATGTGAAGGTGCCGGGTATCTTCTTGTCGATGCGGTCCGAATCAAACCGGATGTCGCCCGTGCCGTCTGTGGTCAGCGATTGAGAGTTGGTCGCCAGACCGCTCCATTGGGCGTCGATAACGGCGTCCGCCAAAGGGTTGCCCGTCTCGTCACGCACCGAGACAACAGCCTTTGCGTAATGCGTCTTGCCGGTGACTTTGCGTGACATCGCGATGTTGGAAACGTGCATCGCCGGATCAGGTCCCGGAGTGCCGGGAATGGCAATGATCGAGAGGATCGGCCGATCCCCTGGTGTCGCGGCATCGCTCGAATTGACGTCAACGCCGTTGTCCTCGACGCTGTTCGCGATGATAAGACCAAAGTTTGTCGACGGGTTGTTGACCCAAGACTGCACCACCGCGACGCCGCCCGCATTCAACGGCATGGTATAGGTTCCGGTTACGCCGGCCGCCAGCCGGCCCAGGACGGTCGAGCCGCGGTCGGTCGGCCCGTTGGCTCCGGGCGTTTCCCACGATGATCCGGAAGCGGCCGTTGTCCAGTTGGCGACACTCTCGACCCAATCGCGTTTAGCCTTATAAACTTGATAAGCGTCTGTGGTTGGGTCCGTGACGTTGAAAATGACATCCGCCGACTGAACTACAAAGTTCAGCGGAATCGCCGAAGTATCCCATCGAATAAGCGCAATCTTGTCAAAAGGCGACGGGTCCTCGCCGTCGACCCACAATTCTGCGTTGAAACCGTCGTTCGCGGTTGGAGCCTGCTCCGACAAGTGCGTGTCCGTTGTCCCGAAATAGGAGGCGTCCGGCAAAACGCCGTCTTGAAAATGCCATTTAATGAAGGACTGCGTGGAATTCGGTGCCACGGCGTTCGTTGAGTGATCCTCGACGCCGTTGACCGTCAGCGTATGCAGAATACCTGCAGGCACTGGGCTTGTCGTCAACGAAACGGTTCTGCGGTCGGGATTGAGCGTTGCGGCCGTAACGCTCACGCCCAAATCGATAGCGTAGTTGGTAGCCGTCGCTGCGGAGACCGGCTCCAAAGGCTCGGAGAAGACCGCCGTAACCTGCGTCGGGTCGAAACCCGCCTCGGCGGCCGTGAACTCGGGCGCCGTCGTGTCAGAGCCCTTGATCAGCGTGTAGTAGTCTTGGACGTTTCCGCCGGAGTCGAGGAAGGTCGCGTCCAGTCGATTGCCGTTCACGTCGAGGACGACCGAACCCAGGGCGTTGATGGAGGCAAACATGGCAGGATGGTTGAGCGTTCCGCCGCTGATCTTGCCCGAGCTGCCGGCGACCGTGTAGACGGCACCCTCGTGCACGGGGCCGATCGTTGTGGTCTTCGCGTAGGCCCCGGTGTTTTCCTCTTGGCCGCTGCCGCCGTCCAGCTGCATCGGAGGCGCTGCCACGAAGGTCCCGGAAACGCCGTAGTGACCGTCGATCAGGTACGACCGCTCGTAGGAATGACTGTGCCCGCTGAACACTAGATCGACACCGCCCCCTTCGAGGATCGGTAACGCGACCGCGCGCATGTCAATCAAACGGCCCTCGGTGTCGGAGTTATGGGAGCCTTTGGTGTAAGGGGGGTGGTGCCAAAACGCAATGACCCACGGCTGGGTGTTGGCTTGCAGATCGGCTTCCAACCAGGTCATCATCGCGCCCCCGAGAGAGCGGTCCGTGTCATAGGAATCGAGGCAGATGAAATGGATATTCGCGTAATCAAAGGAGTAGTAAGCCTCGGTACCCGACACGAGGCCGCCCGCCTCGCCCCCGGTCGGTAGCGTGAAGATGTCGTAGTAAGGGCCGGTTTGCGTCGAGGAATCGGCGCTATGGCCGTCGTGGTTGCCTAAAGTCGACCACGTAACAGTGTTTCGCAGCAGCTGAGGATACATGTCGAAAACGGCCAATTGATACTCGGAGTCCGTACCGTCGTTATACGCGTTGTCTCCCAGCATCAGGAACAGGTCAGTGTTCTCCGCGCCGACGAATCCGAGGTAGGCGTCACGGACAGCTCGCGCGTTGGAGTTTTTCGTACCTGAATCACCCACGATCCACGCTCGCGTCGGCTTCTCGGTACCGGCTATCGGCGATGTTACGAAATAGTGCTCAGAGTCGCCCCCCGCGAGTGTCTGCGAGGAACTGCCGACGGCGTAAAAATACTTCGTGTCGGGGGTTAGGCCCGATACCGTGACCTCGTGATTTTCGACCGAGCCCGGTTCGGTGACGGATGACGTTAGAGATCCTGGATCGGAACCGTAGGAGACTTTGCTGTCTGACGGAGTGCCGGTGCGCCACTTGATAACACTGCTGGTCGGCGTGCCGAGCTGGAGATACGGACCGCGAACGATCTGTCCGAAAAGGCTGACACAACCGAAGAAGGCAATCGCGGCGGGAATCCGCCAGGTGAGAGCGGGAATCTTTGTCATCGCGAGAACTCCGTCAAGAAGGGAGACCTCTACACAGGCAGGATCCCCTTTTCGAGTCGGGGGTGATTATCGTATCACCGACGCGCCGAGAAACCTATCCACCGCAAGTACCCTTTTTGGGCGACGGTAGTACTACCGGGGCGAGAGATAATCGGACACTAACAACTGATTGTAAAAGGCTTAGGTGGCGTCCAGCGGGTTGGTGCGGTAGATCGTCAACGATCAGCCCAACTCGACCATGTGTCGGTCGGGGTGGTCGAGTGAGAGGTAGACAAGCAGCCAGTTCTTCAAGCTGTGGGGCAGTAGAAAATTCTGCCGGATTTGCCGCCGGCCGAGCTCGCCCATGTGGCGGGCACGTTCGGGGTCGGCCAACAGCTCGCGCAGCCGCCACGACATTCCTTCCACGGTGTTGACCAGATAACCTGTTACGCCCTGGATGATTTGACGCCGAATTCCGCCGACGTTGCCGCCGATCATGGGTTTGCCCTTCCACATGGCCTCGGCGACGACCAGGCCGAAGCCTTCTCGGATGGATTTCTGAACGACCACGTCGGCGGCGCGCTGCAGGGCGTTGATGATGCGGTGGGCGTCAGGCGGCAGGTCGAGCACGAAGACATCAGGGTCGTTGCCCTTGCGCTCCATTACCTCGGCGAGTACGGCCTGCCCTTCCGGATCGTCGGGTGCGCCTCCACCTGCCAAGACGAGCTGGCAATCGGCATAGCGGCGTGCCATCTTGTAGCCCTCGATGACGCCGACGGGATCTTTGAGGCGGTCGAAACGGGAAACCTGCACGACAATGGGCCGCTTCGGGTCGATGCCGAATCGCTCCAGCACGCCGTTGACCTCCTCGGGTTCCATGTCGCAGTTCTTGTCAGCCAGAGGGTCGATCGCGGGAGGAATGATGAACTCGCGGATCGGCAGGTTGTGGGCGTAGTCGACCAGGTGATAGACCGAGGCGTCGCACTGTCTGATGAAGCGTTCGAGAAATCGCCACAAGACCGGGTCCGCTTGCGAAACGTCAATGTGACAGCGCCAGACCGTGCGCCCGTTGAAACCTTCGCGCATCGTCACCAGCCCTACGGGTTGGGGGTCATGGAGAACCACAATGTCCGCGTCGCGGTCGAGTTTCCCCTGATTCGCTGCCGTCGTTTCAAGAAAGATGTCGAGCATCTCTTGGGTGATGTCGACAGGTTGCCCGTGGAGGGCGTTGTGGAAACTCTTGGTCACTTCAAAGAAAGGCTGTTCGCCGTCAACGACGTCCCAATGGACGTCGAGCCCGACTTCGTTCATAAGAGGGATGAGACGGTAGAGAATCTCCGCGACGCCGCCGCCGGTGAAAGTCGAGTTGATCTGCTGCACCCGGCGTCCCCTGAGGTATCCGGCCAGGCGGCGAATATCGTTGATCTCCCCCGGACCGACGATGGGCGCGTAGGCATCGAGATTCATCTCGCTCACTTCGATACCCTCGCTTCCACCAACTCGGCGATCCTTTCTCGGAGGCCGTCCAGTCCGTAGCGGTAGGGGTTGAGCTCCTCGATTTCGTTTGCCAACTTGGCTTCGCCGTGAGACTGTTCGAGCCAACTCGAAAAGTCGTTCGATTTCTTGTGCAGCCGCAGCCGAGCTTCCACGACATGGTAGAAGACGGATTCCACGCTCACTTGCCGAACCGCATCGGCGAAATCCGCGAGAGTCTCCGCCTCGATCCCACTCGGGTAGGAAAAACTCTTCAGCTCTTGGAAACGAAACTCCTTGCCGGGAGGCACGCGGACATATGATTGCGCCGGGCCGACGAAGACCTGGACGTATTCGATCAGTTTCTCTCGGGCCGCCCGGATCATCGCGAAGTCCATCGGATCGACGGTCGCCAACCTTTCGGCGAGCCACGGCTCGCGAAGTTGCTGGTCCGCCCATAACGCGAAGTCGTTCTGGTATTCGCCTTTGAGGAAATGCCGCCGCAACAGCGAATGGTAGAAGTGGTAGAAGATCGACGAGCTGTCGACCCTGCGCAAGCAGTCGAGCAGCGAGGGTAGGCTGTCGGCCTCGAAGGGCGTCGTCTGCACCAGGCTTGCGGCGCTATGGAAAACGAAGCGATCGGACATTGGCGGGCTCTGTTCTGTTTGCCGGATCAGCCTCCGGCCGGGCGTGCTCCACCGGCTCGAGCCGAAGCACAAAAGTCCACAATTCTACCAAGGAACTCGGCAACTTGCGTGGGATCGTCGAGCCGGTAGCGGGCGCTTGACTGCCGCTGTCCGCCGCCGACGTGCACAGTCAGCGCTTGGCACGGCAACGCCTCAAAAACTGTTTCATCGGTCATGTCGTCGCCGCAGTAGATGGGTACGACGGACTCGATTCCCCCCTTTTCCTCGAACAGGGTCACGGCGAACGTACCTTTGTTCTGCTTGTCGTCGGGCAACAGCTCGAAGACCTTCTTGCCTTGTTCGACCCTAATGCCGGCAGGTAGTCGTGGCGCCAGCAGTTCAACGGCGTGACGGACTTCCGGGTGGAGAGCCGGTGCGACTTGGCGGTAGTGCAGCGATACGGTGGCGCCTTTGTCCTCTACGTAAACACCCGCGATGCCGTCCAGGGCTTCGGTTGCGGCGCGGACCGCGGCGGCCATCTGTCGGCGGAGGTCGTTGCGCAACTCGATCGTGTCCGACCCGGCGCGAATGCGTTCGCGGCCGTGATTGCCGCTGTATTCAACCCCTTCGATAGCGACGCGGGTCCTCAAGTCGGCGACGCCCCGGCCGCTGATGACGGCGAGATCGACCGCTGGGGCTGCGGCCAGTTGCTCCAGGCACTGCTTGCTCTCGGGGGGCAGCACGGCCAGGTCGGGGTGTTGGACCAGGGGCGCCAGCGTCCCGTCGAAGTCGAGCATGACGAGGAGGCACGGTGTGGCTTCGAATGCAGCGGCGGCTTCGGGCCAGGATTCGAAAAGGTGCTGCATGATGACTTAGATAGGCTTTCGGATCGCTTGGGGCGAAATAGGGGTCTCTCGGGCGGGCCCGTCGCTTTCGCTCTGGGCTCTGTTTCTGTTTATCCGAGTCCGGCCAGTTGATCGAGTATTTGGAGAGTCCAGGTGTAGATGTTGTTCTCGCGGACTTGTTGACGCATCGCTTGCATCCTGGTTCGTTGCTCGTCGTCCGGCATCTGAGCGGCGTCTTCGATACGCGCGGCAAAATCATCGTGGACGAAAGGATTAAGCGGCAATGCGTCAGGCAGTTCAGCCGCGGCGCCGGCGAACCGGCTGAGCAAGAGCACCCCGCGCTCATCGGTGCGGGCGCTGACGAATTCCTTGGCCACCAGGTTCAAACCGTCTTGCAGGCTGCTGACAACGCAGGCGTCGGCGAGGCGGTAAAGCGCCAGGACGGTCTCCCACGAGAGATGCTCATCGAGCGTCACTATGGGCTTCCAGGCTCCGTTGCCGTGTCGCCAATTGATCTCTTCGGTCAGGTTCTCCACTTCGCTGATCAGCGACTTGTAGGCGGGAATTCGGTGCCGACTCGGAACGGAGGCTTGGATGAAAACCAGCTTGCCGACCAGCTCGGGGCGGCGTTCGAGGACGAGGTCAACCGCTCGCAACCGGTCGGGGATGCCCTTGGTGTAGTCCATCCGGTCAAGCCCCAGCAGGACGAACTTGCCGTCGAGGCGCAATTCCTTCCTGACGGATTGCATCCGTTGCAGGCAGCTTTCTGCGGCCGCCTGTTCGGAAATCGCTTCGAAATCAACGCTGATCGGGAAGGGCCGGACACGAGTTGTGTGGTCGTTATAAACCACGGCGATCATCTCGCGGTCTTGTCGCGCTTCGAGTTCGCGCTCGACGGTTTCGAGGAAGTTGTTGCACGACGCCTGTAGGTGAAATCCCAAAAGATCGTTGCCCAACAGACCTTCCAGTAGCTGCCTCCGCCATGGGCAAATCGTGAAGACCTCGGGATTCGGCCAGGGAATGTGCCAAAAATGCGCGCAAACCGCCCGCGGACAGCGCTGTTTGACCATCGCCGGCAACAGGGCGAAGTGGTAGTCCTGAACGAACACCACGGCTTTGCGGTTGCCGACGATCCTCGCGACTTGGTCGGCAAACTTGGCGTTGACCGATTGGTAGATTGCCCAATCCGACTCAAAGAATTGCGGACGAGTGTAGGCGTTGTGGCAAAGCGGCCAGAGCGCCTGGTTGGCTACGCCGTAGTAATATCCTTCCTCTTCCTTCTTGGTTAGCCAGACGCGGTGTTGGGTATAGCTTGGATCATCGGGCGGCACGCCAAGGCAGCCGTTCTCGGCGGCGGTTTGGCGATCGGCGTCTCCCGAGCCGTGCGCGACCCAAGAGCCGCGCAAGGTTTGCATCATCGGGTCGAGCGCGGTCACCAGGCCGCCCAGGGTCCGTTTCCAGCGGACCTCATCGCCCTCGAGGTAGTGAATATAGGGCTCCCGATTCGAAACAACGACGAATGGCAGCCCGGTGAACCTTTCCGCGACGAAACTCTGCAAGGTCTCGCGTCCGGCAGGCTGAAGGAACGGTTGCATCAAGTGTGCGGTTGGGAAATGGCCTCCGTCTTCTTAAGAGTATGAAGGAAACCCGGCTCGTCAGTCGGGGCGCGGAAGCTACGAGAATCGGCCGGCGAAGCCGAGCCTTGAAGGGATGGCGGGCTCGGCCGACAGGATGTAGAAGCAGCGTGCTGAATCCCCCAACGGCAGTCAAGGGCGAGTGCGCCTGAAGCCCGCGATAAGCTAAGATAGCCGACGGTGCGGGACGGGCGGCCGTGGGGGCGGAATGTGCTTTTTGCGGTTCGAGATATTGGCCCGTCTCAGGAGGTGACACGTGCAGATCTGCCGGATGCTATCGCTCGCGTCGGCGTTGGCCTTGGCCGGGGCGGCCTCGCTCGCGGCCCAAGAGCACGCGGGCCAAGACGGGGCGAACCCCTTTACGTCAGCGGAGGATGTCGCCGCCGGAGGCCGCATTTTTCGCGGCCATTGCGCCAGCTGCCACGGCCTTGACGGTAGCGGCGGCGGCAAGGGCGCCGACTTAACCACCGGGCGCTACCGCCACGGCTCGACCGACGAAGAGCTCTACGAAACTTTCTCCAAGGGGATTCCCGGCACGGAGATGCCCGGGACGTTTTTCAACGGTAAACAGCTATGGCAGGTCGTTTCATTTGTACGGACACTGGTTAAAGCAGACCAGCCCGGCGCCGCGGCGGGCAACCCCGAGCGCGGGGCCGAATTGTTCCGCTCAAAGGGCGGCTGTCTGCAATGTCACATGGTTGCCGGGGAAGGCGGGCGTGGAGCACCCCCGCTAGGCGACATTGGTGCGTCGCGCTCCGCCAAGGCGCTCAAGGCCTCGATCCTGCGGCCGGATGAACAAGTGCTCCCGGTGGACTGGACCGTCCGGATCGTCACGAAGAGCGGCGAGAAGGTGACCGGCCGGCGCCTCAATGAAGACACGTTCTCGGTTCAGGTGCTCGATTCGACGGGCCGTCTGCGATCGCTGATGAAGAGCGATCTGTCAAGTTACGACATCAACAAGAAGTCGGGCATGCCGCCGTATGAGGATGTGTTGAGTAACGAAGAGGTTGACGACATTGTGGCCTACCTAACGACCCTGAGAAGGAGGCAGCTGTAATGAAGACGCTCCGTATTGTCGTGCTGATAGCGGCGACCGCCGCGGTCGGCCTCGCCCAGGTTACTTATGAGCGCCTCCTCAACGCCGAGAAGGAGCCCGAACAGTGGATGACCTATTCGGGCAGCTACAAGAGCCAACGGTTCAGCAAACTCGATCAAATCAACCGCGAGACTATCAAGAACCTCGAGCTGAAGTGGGTCTTCCAAGCCCGCTCGCTCGAAAAATTCCAAGCCACGCCGCTCGTCGTCGACGGCGTCATGTACGTGACCGAGCCACCCAACAACGTCGTCGCGCTCGACGCCGCAACCGGCCGCCGTTTCTGGAAATACACCCATAACGGACCGGCCAAGGTGAACGTCTGCTGCGGCCGCATCAACCGCGGCTTGGCGATGTCGGGGGACAGCCTATTTATGGGAACCGTCGACGGGCGCCTTCTCTCGCTCGATGCCAAGACGGGATCGGTGAACTGGGATATCACCGTTGTGGATTACACCGGCGGCTATTCCATCACGCTGGCGCCCCTCGTCGTCAAGGACAAGCTCATCATCGGGACCGCCGGCGGCGAATACGGCATCCGCGGCTTCATGCAAGCCCACGACGTGAAGACCGGCAAGAAACTGTGGCGCTTCTACACGATCCCCGGCCCCGGCGAGCCGGGCCACGAAACCTGGGAAGGCGATTCCTGGAAGCGCGGCGGCGGGTCGGCCTGGCTGACCGGTTCCTATGACCCGGAGCTGAACCTCCTCTATTGGGGAACGGGCAACCCCGCGCCGGATTGGAACGCCGACGTCCGCAAGGGCGACAACCTCTATAGCGACTCGGTGATCGCCCTTAATCCCGACACCGGAAAACTCAAATGGTATTACCAGTTCACGCCGCACGACGAGTGGGACTGGGATTCGGTGCAGATCCCCGTGCTGGTAGACCGGGAGTTCAAGGGGAAACAGCGCAAGTTGATCCTTTGGGGCAACCGCAACGGTTTCTACTACGCGCTCGATCGCGTCACGGGCGAGTTCCTGCTCGCCAAGGCTTTCGTCTACCAGAACTGGGCCAAGGGCATCGACGAAAACGGCCGGCCCATCAGGGTCGCGGGCTCCGGACCCTCTAAGGAGGGTACGAAGACGTACCCCAGTGTTCAGGGAGCGACGAACTGGTACTCGCCTACCTACAGCCCCAAGACCGGTCTGTTCTATCTTCCCGTGTGGGAGAGCTATCCCAGCATGTATTACAAAGGCGACCCGACCTACTCGCGCGGCAACCGCTATGTCGGCAGCTTGCCGACGGGCGTCTATCCCAACCCCGCCAGGGACGAAGAGCCGGGGTACGGGGCCGTGCGTGCGCTCGACCCCGAGACGGGCGAGCTCGAGTGGGAATTCAAGATGGCCGAAGTCTCTGAAAGCGGGTTGATGTCGACAGCCGGCAATGTTCTGTTTTCCGGAAGCATGCAAGGTCAATTGGTGGTTCTCGATGTTTTCAACGGCAACTTGCTGTGGAAGCTGAACCTGGGCGGCCGCATGACGAATTCACCGATGACCTACCAGGTCGGCGGCAAACAGTTTGTCGCCGTCAGCGCCGGGCACTCGCTGTTCGTCTTCGGGCTGAGGGATTGACCGAGGCCGCCATGGCGAACCTGTTTTGCTGGTCTTGTTTAAAGGCGGAAAAGCGGTGCGCCGGGAGGTTCGAGGTAGTTCCCTTAGCCGGCGTTTTCAAATGGCGGAGCCGTGTTCTTTTTCCGACGAAACGGACGCTTGGGGGTATTTGAGGGCCTATAATAACCACTGAAGTCCGACCTTGGAGAAGTCGGCGGCCAAAGCGGTTTTCAAGAGATCGCTCCGGTCGCCTCGGTATTTCCCCCCCGTCGTCCGGCCCGGGAAGTCAACCGCTTTCGACGAACGAGGAAATCGTCCGACGATTTGACGCCCGCCGGCGACCCAGCTCTCCAAAGTCTCGCGGTGGTCTTACGTTCTAATCGTACGGTCCTGACGGACGGGAAATTTTATGACGAGTGTTATGACGCTGGAAACGCTTCTGTGGTTTGTGGGGATGGCCTTCGCCATCGCGCAGATCTCGACTTTTTGCACGACGATCTACCTGCATCGTTGCTTGACTCACACGGGGCTCAAGCTGCACCCCGTGTTGGGTTTCTTCATGCACCTGGAGTTGTCTTTGGCAACAGGCATCGTTCCGCGCGAGTGGGCGGCCGTTCACCGTAAACATCACCGCTTCTCCGATGAGGAAGGCGACCCGCACAGCCCCTACATCGAAGGCTTGTGGAACGTGCTCTTCCTCAACGTGGTGATGTACAAGAAGGAGATCAAGAAACAGGAGACGATCGACACCTTTACCCCCAATTGGAAAGACGACCTGCTCGACCGCGTTCCCAGGATCGGGAAGCTCGGCCCGGCCCTGGGCATGACGGCCCTGGCGCTGGCGTTCCCCTGGGTGACGGGCGTGAACTTCTGGATCGGAGCGGTAATGGGCGTCGCGGTCTGGTGGTTGAACGCCGGTTTCTACGTCTTCCTCAATGCCATGGTCAACAGCGTTTGTCACAAGGTCGGCTATCGGAACTTCGATAATCTGGCGACCAACCTCCGTTGGGTGGCGATGTTGACCGGCGGCGAAGGCTTCCACAACAATCACCACGAGTTTCCGATGTCGGCTCGTTTCAGGGCGAAGGCGAGCGAGATCGACCTCGCCTGGCTGTTTATTCGCGTCTTCAAGGCGCTGGGATTGGCGGAGTACAAAGAGTCGGGTTTGGCCACGACCCAAGGCCGCTGACCAAAGCGTCTTGCCGCAAACCGGCAGCTCGCGGGCCCGGCACATAACAAAAATGCCTGACACGAAGATCGCAGTGCGCAATCATGGTCCGCTCCGCATCGAAGGCTCTTTTGCGATCGAAGATGCCGAAGGCAAGGCGTTCGACCTGGCTGGACGTTCCGTGATCAGCTTGTGCCGATGCGGGCAATCCGACAACAAGCCCTTCTGTGACGGTAGCCATGGGCGCGCCGGTTTCGAGTCAGCCGTGGAGGCCCGAGAGCTTCCGCCGCCGAAGCCGAAGGCTTGAGCCGTTGGGAGTCGGCGCTGACAACAGATTGGGTGCAGCGTTGGGCCACCATTTCCCTTCGCCCTTTCAGGGCTGGACTGTCCTTGGGGCCGTTACCTAGGGTTCCGCCCGTCGGCTCCACCCTAGGCTATATTCCTGTCGCCGCTTCGCGGCTCCTGAGGCCCAGACTCTCACAGCCCCTGACCCTCTCCCGAATCCTCTCCCGAATCAAACGTCCGCACGTCAAAGCTGACAGCCGGTCCGACGCCTTCGCGGGCCTGGTGAGGCTTCCAGGGCTCGCCCCATTTGTCCTCGTAACGCCGCCGATTGGCTTCGAACACCGCTCGGTACTCTTCCTTCGGCAACACTCCGAAGGATGCCCGCCCGAAGTGGTGCACAAAGCAATCTTCCGCTGACGCGATGCGTCGGCCCGATTTTCGAATCCTTATGGCGTAATCGTCGTCTTCAAACATCCCGACGGCGAACGACGCGTCGAGCGCGCCGAGTTCGCTCCAAGTTTGGCGGGACAGGAGCGTGCAGAACAGCGGCGCCACGTCCATCTCCGTGAGGCGGCCTTTCATTTGGCACGCAAGCGAGCGGGCGAACTCGTCCATCTGCCGCCGATTGCTGTAGGGGAAATTGATGCGGGCTTCATTCGCCGCCCAGTTGGTCACCGGGAGCACTGCGCCGAGGTCGGGGTTGGTTCGAAACGCCTCCAACAATCGGTGTAACCAGCCGGCGGTGACGATCGTGTCGATGTTGAGGAAGAGTAAGAAGTCCCCGGCGGCCTCGGACGCTGCAAGATTCAGGGCGCCCGAAAACCCGAGGTTCTCGCTTTGCGGAAAGACCCGGACTCGGGGATCCCTTTCGGCGTGGGCGTTGAGCCGGGCGAGAGTATCGTCATCGGACGCGTTGTCGACCACGAGCACCTCATAGCACGGGTAGGCCGTCCGTCGGGCGATCGAGTCGAAGCAGGGGTCCACAAAGAGTGTGTTGTTGTAGGTCGGGATGAGAATCGAGACCAGCGGAAATGTTTCGCGAATGCCCTGGTCGAGCGCCTCGTAGCGGTGGGCCCACGTATTGCTCGATGCCAGGTTGACGCGGCGTTCCCGTAGCGCAGGGTCTTCTTCCGACAGGGCGCGATCGAGTTGGAGCGCGAAGTCGTTAGGGCCTTCGGCTAGGTAGATCGCCTCCCCGAAACGCCGCAATTCCGCCATGGGCGTTGCGACGACCGGTTTCCCTTGGCTGAAGTAATCGTAAACCTTGACCGGGTCCATGGCGTCGGTCAATGGGCTTACCTTACGAGGGATCATCGCCGTGTCAAAGGTCGCGAGATAAGCAGGCAACGACGCGTAGTCTTTATGCCCGAGCAAGTGGACGTTCGGGAGTTGCCGCAGCACCGCCGCTGGGGCAAAGGCCGGCTCCTGCTCGAGTCCGTGCCCACCAATCAGCACAAACGAAACGTTGGGCCTCGCGCGGGCTACCTCAGCCAACAGTTCGAAGTCGAACCAGTCGGCCAGGACGCCGATGTACCCCACGATCGGGCGGGGGATCTCGGACAGTGCCGAGCTTGGTTCCGCCGAGGTGAAGTGTTCGAAGTCGGCCGCGTTCGGAACGAGTAATACCTTGTCGCCGAGCTGTTTCTGCTTGTCGGCCAGAACGTTGCTGCTCGCCGTCAGCAGGTCGCAGGCCGCGGCCGACTCGTGATCCGCGGCACGCATCTCGGCGCCTCCCGGCATGCGCTCCCAGTCGTCGATCAGGTCGTAGACCAGCTTCGTTCCGCGGTTTCGACGCAAGCGGTCGGCCGGCGCAAGCCAACCGGGATGTTCGACGATCGTTGCACTCTCGGCAATGTCCCAAGCCTCGAAAAGCTGTTCCAGGCAGACAACAGCAGCGTCGGCACCGGCTTCGGTGAAACGTTCCTGAAACAAATCCGGGCAAGTGGAGCGCAGGCGCACTTCCCAGAGATTTTCTTCAAGCGGCCGGGCTTCGAAGCTGTGCGCCGCAGCTGCCGGAAGCCGCCGACCCGGGCTGACCCAGAAAACACGCCGGCCCCGACGGGCGAACTCGCGGGCGAGCTGCTGCGGACGCTGAAAGCGAAAATCAAACGGGAAGGGCGGGAGAAAGAGTACGTCGTAGGACGGAATCTCAGGACGCGCCGCGGCGGCCCCGCCCGGCACGTCATCGACAAACGGCGCGTCGAAACGCGCGGCAAAGTAGTCTCTCGCGTCGGGAAAGCGGAGCTCCTGGTCTTCGACCCCCGAAGAGCCGCCGGTCGCCGTCGATACCAGCCAGCCGAGCAGCCCGGTCAAACCCCGCTCAGCCCGCACCTCATAGGCTTTGCGCAACCATAACATCGCCCGCCAGGCGCGCTGGCCGCGATAGGTTTCGAGGTGAGCGTCGAACTCGCGGCGAAATGTCTGCAGCCCCATCGCGGACTGTTCGCGAATCCGTTCGGCACGACGCAGGCGGTCTTCGGCTTCGGCTAGAGCCTGCTCGAGTTGGGTTTGCGTTGGTTGCGCCCTCGCGTGGTCCGACGGCGGATCTCGCTCCAGCGGAGCTTGTTCAGAGCTGTGTTGAGAATCGCCCACGGGTTCTCGATTTGTTCCAAGCCCCGAAGAACGCCGGGCTTGAAGGCAACATCCTATCCTAGTCGGCCTGTCGAGGATGAGCAGCAGGCGGCTGCTTTGGCTCTCCGAAAGCTTGACAATTCTGTCGGTTGAGTTTATTATTTCTGTAAGAACAGAAATTACGAAAGGGACATACTTTGGCAATCTCCCGGTAGACGATTTAACCTCAGCGGGGAAACGAGCCATGACTTTGCACTTCGGCCGTCAAGAAACGAACACCGCTCCCGGCCCTAGGGCAACCGTCTTTTACGACGGCGAGTGCGGCTTCTGCGTCGGTCTTGCTCGACGTCTCGCCCCAACGGCGGAACGGGCTCGTTTTCGATTGCAGACTTTGCAAACTGCCGCCCGCGTCGCTTCGTCGGGCGACGGCGGGGTCGGCGCAGCGGTTGGAGGCGGATTCGATTCCATGATGGTCATTCCGGCCGGCGGTGTCCCTTTGTGCTACGGCGAGGCGGTCCTGTTCCTGGCGCGGCATGTCTGGTGGGCGTTCCCGCTGCGGATGCTCGCGGTGCTGCCGGGCGGGCCGGCCATTATTGACGCCGGCTATCGCCGGGTCGCGCGTAACCGTGATTGCGTGAGCGGTTCCTGCGCCGGCCCAAGCCGCTCGGATTGGCCGGCCGTTCTTCCCGTCTTCATAGTCGCGTCGGCGGTGATCGCCGCGAGTGCGGCCCTGCCGCCGTGGCCGCGGATGTGGCTGGTCGCCGGAGCCTTCTTTGTCGCTTTCAAGCTGTTGACGTTATGGCGGGTCGGATCGTCCGTTACAGCCGGTCGCGGTCGGCGGCTCGCGTACTTGTTCGGCTGGGTCGGCATGAATGCCCGGGAGTTTCTCGCGTCCACGGGACCCGCCGGGGCGATTCCCCGGGAGGAATGGGTGAGAGCGGGCCGGAACCTCGTCGCGGGCGCCGTGTTGCTTTGGCTTGTTGCCGGGCTGGTGCCGCTGGAGTGGGCGCGGACGCGAGCCTGGATCGGATTGATCGGGCTCATCTGGATGCTCCACTTCGGGCTATTTCAATTTATGGCGATGTTCTGGCGCGCGGCAGGCGTATCCGCAACGCCGATCATGGACCGCCCCACCCAGTCCACGTCGCTCGGCGAGTTTTGGGGCCGGCGTTGGAATAGCGGCTTCCGCGAGCTTTCCCACGGGCTCATCTTTGAGCCGCTGCGCCGCAGAGCAAGGGCCGGGCCGGCGCTGTTGGCGGCGTTTCTGTTCTCCGGTGTGATTCATGACTTGGTGATCTCGGTGCCGGCGGGCGGAGGGTATGGTTTGCCGACTGCCTATTTCGCGACGCAAGGGCTCGGCATGTGGCTCGAGCGCTCAAAGGCCGGCCGACGCGCGGGCCTGGGAAGCGGCCGAATCGGTTGGGTCTTTACCCTGGCCGTCACCATCGGTCCGGTGGGACTGCTGTTCCACGAGGCTTTTCTGACTCGGGTGGCTTTGCCGATGCTTGACGCGATGGGAGCTTTCTGACGACGACGACACAACTAAAGGAGGACAACGATGCACCAACTCACTCCCTATATCTGGATCGCAGGCGGCATTCAACTGGCCATCGCCGGGGCGAATCTGATCCTGCCGAGCAAGCTCGGGTACGGAAGAAACCTTGCCCGGGTCGACCCGATCATCCGGCAGGTGTTTGTCGTTCACGCCTCGTACATTGCGTTCTTGCTGGTCGCCTTTGCCGGGCTCTGCTTCTTCTTCCCGGCGGAGTTGGCCGGGGCGACAGCTCTGGGTAACACGCTCAGCTTCGGGTTGGCGGTGTTCTGGGCCCCGCGGCTCATTGTGCAGTGGGTCTACTACGACCCGAAGGTGCGCCGCGAGAACTTCTTCGCGCACGTGGCGTTCTCAGCCGCGATTGTCTACTTAATCGTCGTGTTCACGGTGGCGGGATTGGAGGGACTGCGATGACCGAGCCCACTGAACTCTTCTCTCCCGCGCTGTGGGCGGCGGGCATCGGCCACTTCTGTGTGCTCGCGGCGAGTTTCCAAGTGCCGGCGCGGTTGGGATGGAAAGACGACCTGAAGGCGCTGACGCCCTTCAATCGCAAGCTCATGTGGACTTACGGAGGGTTCACAGTCTTCACGATCACAGCCTTCGGTGCGCTGACTCTTGCGCTTCACGGCGAGCTGCTGAGGGGCACTCCGGCCGGGCTGGGGCTGGCGGGATTGATCGGCCTGTTCTGGCTGTTGCGGGTGCTGGTGGACCTTCTCTACTTCAGCCACGCCGATTGGCCCGCGGGGCGGTTCATGGCATTCGGACACGTGCTGCTCACGGGATTGTTCATGGCCTTGAGCGCGACGTATCTCGGGTTAGTCGTGTGGCACGCGGGTGGGTTCGTTGAGGCTACGTAGCGGAAAAGCGGGGAATCATGAATGACGCTCTAACGACTCGATGGAATCGGATCGGCGCGGCGGGAGGTGCGGTAGCTTGGCTGATCCTTGGTGGGCTTTCCTTCGCGGGCGTCGCATCACTCGGCCTGCTCGAACTGCTCTTCCTGTCGGCGCCACTTGTTCTGGTGCCGTTGGGGCTGCAGCTCATCGGGTCGGCCGAGATTTCTGCTCGGCAACGGACATTGCTGCGAACCGGCTCGTTCCTGCAGCCCTTCGGCGCCGCCCTGGCAGCATTGTCTTTCCTTTCTCCGACCGGGGAGACAGCCGCTTGGATCGCATCGGGGTGGTTGCTTGCCGTCCTGCCCTTGGCCGCGGCCGGGGTAACCTTCCCGGTTAAGCTTCTCCGCGATCCGATCGACGCCTGCTTTGAAGCCAGCTTGCTCTACCTGCCGATCGGCGCCATTTGGCTCGTGATCACGCGGCTCGGCGCGACGCCTATGGAGTTAGGCGAGCCGATCATTTTGCTGACCGCGGTGCATTTTCACTTCTCCGGTTTCGCGCTGGCTTGCATAACCGGGGCAACGGGTCGCTCGCTCGGGACCCAAAGTACAGCGCGCAGAGTGTTTCAGGTCATAGCCCTTGGAATCATCGGCGGTACGTTCTTGATTGCGATTGGCTTCCTCGCATCGCCGGGGTGGAAATACGCTGCTATCGGGCTGTTCTATTGCAATCTGCTCGGATTGGCCGGGTACGTTGTCGCCGGCCTGTCGCGAGTGAACAGAACAATGCCTCGCATCTTGCTTAGCGTTTCTTCGGGTTCGCTGGCGGTCGGGATGACCTTGGCGCTTATATACGCGGCCAGCGAGTACTCGGGGGAGTTGTTGATTGATATCCCCGGCATGGCGCTTTGGCACGGTCCGATTAACGGGATCGGCTTCACCTTGTGCGCGCTGCTTGGCTGGGTCTCGGCGGAAGCGGGCGTCGGGCGGACGGCACGATGAAGATCTGAACGGTGGGTCGGAAGCCGGTGCGGCAGGGTAATAAGTTATTGATAAAAAAGGTGTTGTAAGCGGATCGGGTTCGTTTGGTCGCCGGGCTGGTCGTTCAAAGAGGAGTCCGTTTCTATGGATCAGCAGGATTCATAATACCGCCATGAAAATTCGTTTCGGCCGGCCCGTTGTCGAAACAAAGATGTCGCCAAGAGTGGCGACACGGCACGCTGAAAGCGTGCGCCACGTCGGGGGCTTCGGCATCGAGGAGACTCCGGGCTATTTTCGGAAGGTGAGTGCGCTTCGCACCGCCGGTAATTTCCAGAGAGTGTTTCCCGCGCAATCGCGCGCACCGGGCCGCTCGTCAGCGTATCTTGATGTTTGCTCCCGAGCCGGTGCTTTGGACGATGGTGCTGTTGTCGCCCGCGGTCGCGGTCTGGGTCACGGTTGACACTTGGACACCGGCGGTCCTGAGCAGGGCGGCCAATTCTTCGCGGAAGGTTGCGTCTTGCTCGAGGGCTTCGCGGAGGGGGATTTTGAATCGCTCGACCAGTGCCTCGGTGGGGCCTTCGGTTTCGATTTCCTCGGCTAGAGCCAGGTCGCTGTTGCGTTGGAGTTTGGATTTGATCTTGTTCCAAATGTCGCTGCCGGCAGCTTTGGCTATGCCGCCGCCCACGGCTCCTCCGGCAGCGGCGGCAGCGGCCGGGCCTTGCTGCAGTAGCCACGCGATCGCGGCGTCTAGGATGGGTTGCAGTTCCATCATGTCTCCTCCTCTTGGGGGTCTTCGTTTTCGTGGTGGTCTTTTTCCAGGGCCTTGAGTTTTTCGGCAAACTCGGCGAGTTGGGCCATGATCTCGGGCTCGGGATCGAGCTTCGCCTGCTCGGAGTAGGTCAAGAGTCGCGCCCCAGGTTCATCACCAATTGTTGGAAGGCCCGGGGCAGTTCCATCGCCATAGGCATGATCAAAGTGATGCCTTCTCGCACGGCGTCGCGGGCCCCTGCGAAATCATCCTCCTGGCTGAGGACCTGACTCATCGAGCCGAGCGACGTTGCCAGATCGGGCCGAAAGGCCTCCGGCTGCCCTGCTGTCAGCTCGCGTCGCAGTGCGACCGCCTCCCGGATCGCCTTCAGCGCCCCTTCCCGATCCCCCACTGCGCTCAACTCAGTTGACAGGTTGTTCAGCGACATGGCCAGGTCGGGGCGAAACGCCTCCGGCTGCACCGCTGTCAGCTCACGATAGAGTCCCACCGCCTCCCGGATCGCCCCCAGCGCCCCTTCCCGATCCCCCACTGCGCTCAACAGATTCGACAGGTTGTTCAGCGACGTGGCCAGATTGGGGCGAAACGCCTCCGGCTGCGCCGCTGTCAGCTCGCGATAGAGTTTGACCGCCTCCCGGATCGCCTCCAGCGCCCCTTCTCGATCCCCCACCTCGCTCAACCGATTCGCCAGGTTGTTCAGCGACGTGGCCAGATTGGGGCGAAACGCCTCCGGCTGCTCTGCTGTCAGCTCGCGTCGCAGTGCGACCGCCTCCCGGATCGCCTTCAGCGCCCCTTCCCGATCCCCCACTGCGCTCAACTCAGTTGACAGGTTGTTCAGCGACATGGCCAGGTCGGGGCGAAAGGCCCCCGGCTGCACCGCTGTCAGCTCGCGATAGAGTCCCACCGCCTCCCGGATCGCCCCCAGCGCCCCTTCCCGATCCCCCGCTTCTCTTAACAGATTCGCCAGATTGTTCAGCGACCCGGCCAGATCCGGGCGAAAGGCCTCCGGCTGCACCACTGTCAGTTCGCGTCGCAGTGCGACCGCCTCCCGGATCGCCTCCAGCGCCCCTTCCCGATCCCCCACTGCGATCAAGAAGACGCTGTAGTTGTTGAGTAGCCGTGCCCGGAGCGGCTTTACGTCATCTCCGCCGACCCTCACGCGGCCCAGCAGTGCTTCCAAGACCTCCACCCGCTCGGTTCGCAGTAGGGTCGTCTGTTCCGGAAGCTCGGCTTGGATCGCCGCGAGCATGGTCGGGTCGTCGGAAATACCCTTGGCAATCAGCGACTTCCACAGCGCGAGCAGTAGCCGTTGATCGTCGAGCCGTTCCTTTTCGTCCGCTGTCAGCTCACTCTCACTTGCGAGCGGCGGAATGATGGCGAAGTTCTGAAAAGCGCGAATGAGTGTGCGGGGAACCGCGTGCGGGGCCGTTTGCGCGGCCCGTAGGACAAACGCCTCGGCGGCGGCGCGATCGCGTGCGAGATCGCGAAGGGTCAACAGGACGAAAGCCTCGCCGATTGCGTCGAGTCCGATTGCGCCGATTCGCCCGGCGTCGTCTTCGTAAGCCAAGCGAAGCGTATCCGCCAACACGCCGGGGCCGCCGGGGGGCGTAAGCTGCAAGATCTCGGCTTCCGCCTTCGCCGCATCCCGGGCCTGCGCTTCGGTCAGACCGGCGCACAGAGTCGCGTAGGCGGCGAGGTGAATCAGCAGTTTCTTCGCTGCTTTGTGCTCGGACGAGTCCAGCTCGCCCCCCGCCAGGCGCTCGAGTCGGCCTCGCTCCCTTTCCGCGAAGCGCTTCGCCAGGCGGGGACGCGACAGGGCCAACGCTTGGGGCAGCGGCGGCCCTTGATCGACGACGGAGACGACCGCCGCCATCATCAGAAAGAGCGGGTCGCTCCAGGTGGGATCGGCCAAGCGAGCGTCGAAGAGCGGACTGTCGCCCTCGCGAGGGACGGCGGTTTCGGCGGCCCCGAGATGCTTGTGGCAGGCGGCAAAGGTCGAAGTGAGTACCTTGCGCCGGTCAACATTCTCAAGAGCTGCCAGACGCATGGGCTCGGCGAGCAAGGCTTCGACAGCCGATTGGCCGTATCCGGAAGGGGTCAGCGAATCGTACCAACCCTCGATCCGGCGCTCGAGCAGGAGCAAACGCAGTTTGGGGCCTTCCCGCTCGGCCACGTCGACCAGCTCTTCCAGCCAGCCGCGCAGTTCGGTGACTGAAGCGCCCGCGTAATCAACCACGATGAGGCCTGGTTCCTTCCAGTCGAGGTCAGCGGCGTCATATTGGCCGACGAAACGCTCCAGCGCTTTGCGAGATAGGAAGCCGGCGCGCCAGTCGGGGAGGTCGCGGGTGACTCGGTCGAGGGTGTCGATGGCGAGGCGGGTCTTGCCGGCGCCGGCGGATCCGATGACCGCTCGCGCGCTGACGCGGCGGTCGCTGTTGATCCAGTCCCATAGATCACCTTTTTCTTGGTCCCGGCCGACGAGATTGATTGTGCGGTTTTGGGGATAGAAGATTTCAATTTCGTTTTCGCGGTTGATGGGCCGCCGTTGTGGGCGACGGAGTTGGAGTTGGGCTCCGCCGATGACGATGTTGACGTGATCGCCTGCTTGGACGATCGTCGAGTGGTCACCGGCCTTGGCGGTCTGTTGGGCTTGGGGCTCGGCCATCGGTTTCACCAGCGTGAGGCTTCATCGGTATGGTAGCAGGGCATACCAAATGATTATTCGGCGAAAGGTGGTTTGATGTTGGGAAATGGGACGAAATTGATTGTTTCCTAGGAGGTATTATTTCATCGTTGTGGATGGAAGGGAAGAGGTTCCAATTGGCCGGGGTTCGATCGAAGGATCGTTCCTACGCCACGTCCGAGAAAAGCCGCAGGTTTCTTCGAACCCTGCGCTACGCTTTGTTGTTGCTGCCGACGTCCCCGGGTCTTGGCTTCGTTTCGCAGCTCTTCTCCCGCGGGTCGGAAGGCGGGCGTGGACTTGGCTTGGGGGCGGTTTGCGGTTTAATGCCGGGCGCACCGAGAACCCGATCGCGAGGGGGTCTTGGCTTTGGTTCGCAGTTTGCATGTTCGGGGTCGGCGGGTTGTAGGTATGTCATAAGTTATTGATAACACATTGGTTGTATAGGTATAAGGCCCGTTTGGTCGACGACCGGCACGAGCCGTGAACCGTGGACCGAGGGGAGATGGGACCGACCGCTTGGCGGTCCGGTCTTGGCCCCGCCCCAAGCCCCCGCACGACCGGCTGAAGCCGGTCGTGCGCCCAGGGGGAGGTTCGGGTGGCGGCGTTTTGCCGGCCCTAAAGCGACCGGCCTACTGGGGAACAATCAAGCGGCGTGAACGCCGCTCGGGGGACGGTCGCTGCCGGCTGGTGCCGGCTGGTCGGGCGGGGAGAAGGTCGTTTTTGTGAGTCCGCGGATTCATGATATCGCCACGAAAATTCGTTTCGCGCGCCCATCTTCGGAGCAGAGATGTCGCCAAGACCAGCACTACGGCTCGCCTGGAGGCGCACGCCGTATCCCCGAATTCGCGAGGCCTCGCACGGCGGCGATCCAAGACCCGCCCCGATGCCTCGGGGTGCGGCAAGGCTGGAGCCTCACGCCACGTCGGAGGGCTTCGGCATCGAGGAGAATGCGGAGCTATCTTCGGAGGAGTCCGTTTCTCTTAACGGGCGGGATTCATAAACGGCCACGAAAAGTGGGTGTCGACGACGCTCCTTCCGCCCTTCCAGGGCTCCTCTGCATATGCGGTTCTACCCCGGGTTGCGCTTCGCTTCACCCGGGGCTAGGGCTCCCGTCGCCGCTTCGCGGCTGTAGGTGATCGTGATCTAGTCGGGCGCAAACGTGGTACCTGGTGTGCCCGGGGGAATTGGAAGAGATGTCGCCAAGAGTGGCGACACGGCACGCTGAAGCGTGCGCCACGTCGGGGGCTTCGGTATCGAGGAGAATGCGGGCTATTTTCAGAGGAGAGGATCGAATCGGCCGAGTATCCTATTGGCCGGGACAGGTGAACTTGGCTAGGCGAGCTAGGGCGGATTCGAGTTGGGTGCGGCGGTTTGGGGTGGGTTTTGCCTTTGGTTCCCACCATAGGCCTAATACTTGTAGCTCTCCCTGCTTGCGGTCGGCCTTGAGGTCGATGCGGCCGGTGAATCGCTCGCCTTCGAGAATCGGCAACACGTAATAGCCGTAGCGGCGTCTGGCGGCGGGGACCCAGATTTCTAGGGTGTAGTCGAAGCCGAAGACCTGGCTGGTCCGGCGACGATCGTGGATCAGCGGGTCGAAGGGGTTGAGAAGGCGAAGCCGGCGGGGGGCCGGTCGCAGGCTGCCGAGCGTGTCTAAAAAGGACGCAAGTGCGTAGAGCGGGCCGCCGACCGAGCCGTCCGTGAGCGTGACTTCCACCGTCGTCACCTGTTTGCCCGAGCTACGCTCGCACCAGCGGGCGGCGTCTGCTGTCGATACGGCATCGTAGAAATGTGCGATCTGAGCCGCGGTCGCAAAGCCTAAGCGCTTAAGCGCGCCGCGACAGGCCCAGTCCACAAAGTCCTGCCGCGAAACCTCCGCTTCGAAATGCCGGGGTGGGATCACGCGCTCGGCCACGTCGTAAACCTTCTCCTGCCCGCGGCGGTGGGAAACGGCCAGCTTGCCGGTCCTCCAGAGAAACTCCATCGTGAGTTTGGCGAGCGTGGGTTTCGCGAAGTATGGATCGTGCCGGCCGACCTTGTCGCTTTCAAAGTCGCGCGGCCTCAGCGGGCCTTCGGCCTCTACACGTCCGAGGACCTTCTTGATGAGCCTGGGGGTTACAGGCGCAAAGTGCCGGCGATACCCGGGATGCGCCTCGAAAGTCTTTGCTCGCGCGAAATAGTGCTTCCAGTAAGGATAGGCGGCGGCGGGGAGGATGGCTGCGTCGTGTGTCCAATTCTCAAAGAGCGCGCGGTCTGTTTCGAGCAGTTGCTTGAGGGTCGCGTGGCGGTACGACCGATTTCGGGTGAACAGGATATGGTGATGCGCCCGCTCGACGGCGGAGACCGGGTCGATTTGCACGAAGCCGAGCTTGCGGATGATCTCGTAGGCGCGGGCCGCCGGGCCGTCCGGAAGCTCAGTAGTCGGTGGGGTGTCTTCTACGGGCGGCGCGAGCCCGTTCAGGGATAAGAGCGCTCGGCGAAGTTGCCGGTTGGTGATCCGAAGCATTCTGGTTCCGTGAGCCGTGAACCGCGAACCGTGAACCGAGCGGCTTTCTGACTGCCGACCCGGATTCGTCTCTTCCGCGGCCTAGCCGTCACGGCGGCTCAAGATTTATTCCTTCCAAGAAATCAACCGCTTAACGGCAGCGACCAGCCGTAAGTGCTGAAACGCGCTGTATTCTGTAGCTGGTGCAGGCGGGGCGCGCTGGACCTGGCGATCGGCCGGCCGCGTCGGCAGGGGGGATCCTCACCCCAAACGGCCTGCGAACCGCGACAGCCTTATGGAAAAGCAATCTCCCAAAACTCAACTCAACGCCAAGCAGCTACTCGTCCTCGACGCGCTGCCGACGTCCAAGACTATCACGGAAGCCGCCGAAAAGGCCGGCGTTGGGGCAAGGCTAATCCGGCGCTGGCTGGAACACGACAAGGCCTTCCAGCTGGAGGTCAAGATTGCTCGTCGGCACGCTTTGGCAGAGGCCACCGCACGGCTCCAGCAGCTCAGCAGTGCCGCGGTCGGGGCGCTGGGCGATCTGATCAACGGTCAGAATGTCACGGCCGCGAGCCGCGTCAGCGCGATCCGCATTGCTCTCGACTTCGCGTATCGAGGGGCCGAACTCGAGCAGCTCGAGGAAATCGAGGAACGTCTGCGGCGTGTCGAAGCAACCCTTGACGAACTGCCCGCCGACGTTCCCGCGGCCGAGGTCCACTGGATCGAAAAGGGTAAGACGACGGTGGTACGGCCGAAGTAGCGTAGCCCCGCAGGCTGCAGTGGTTGGGGGCCTACGGGCCGAAGCGTCGGGCGGGAGTTTCCTGCCGCCGCTTCGCGGCTGCAGGTGATCGTGATTTCGTCGGGCGCAACCGTAATGCCAGATGCGCTCGGGAGTGGATTGGAAGAGATGTCGCCAGGAGTGGCGACACGGCACGCAAGAGTGCGTGCGCCACGTCGGGGGTTTCGGTACCGAGCTTACTCGGGCGGCGGCACGATCCAGGGGAATTGGTTCGTGAATTCGTAGCCGAGTTGGCTGTGCATGAAATAGAGCGCGGCCGCCACCACCGCCGCGAGGATCAGCAAGGCTACCGAGGTGATCCGCACCCACGGGATCTTGCCGCGTTTACGCTTCATCACCAACAGGAAGCTGGCGCCGATACCGACGTAGAACAGAAGGATCATCGGCGCGGCGAACAAGATCATATTGAATACGTCGGGTGTAGGCGTCACAACGGCCGCGATGACAAATATGATCAAGATCGCGTAGCGCACATTACCGAGCAGAAACGTCGGGTCGACGATGCGCAACAGGGTCAGGAAGAAGATCAAGACCGGCATCTGGAAGACAATGCCGAGGCCGAGCTCGATGAGGACGAAGGTCGAGAAATAGGAGCTGACCGAGATCATCGGTCGGATTTCGCTGTCGATCCCGATACCGAGAAGAAACGTCAGCGCGAATTTCAGCACCACGAAATACCCGAACAGCCCTCCCAAGATGAACAGCCCCGCGATGCAGAAAATGAACGGCTTCGCCCAACCTCGCTCGCGCTTATAGAGTCCCGGCGCGATGAACATCCAGGCCTGATAGACCAGCCAAGGCGCCGCCACGAAGACCGCCCCCAGCAGCGGGACCTTCAAATAGATCATATGGAACTGCTCTTGGGGCGTGATCGCGACTAGGTATAGCGGCGGGTCAAAGCCGTGTATCTCGTTGAGCAGCTCGAACGATCGTTGAATCGGCCCCCGCACCCAGGCGAACAAATCCTTGGCGAAGATCAGGCAGACGAGGTAGGCCGCGACCAATCCGATCACGGACTGAATGAGGCGGGTGCGCAATTCCTCGAGGTGCTCGAGGAACGACATGCGCGTCATACCCTCTTCGTCGGCGTCCGAATCGTCGTCATCGCCCGGGGGCGGGGGAGGGGGCGGAGCGGCTGAACCGGCCTTGGCGACGGCTTTGGTTTCCGAAGACTTTTCGGTCCCCTGGCCGTATTCGTATTCTTCGTCGTAGGGGTCGTCGTAGTAGGAAGTAGACGTCGACGGGGTCTCTTGCGACGAGGACTCAGCGGGAGATTCGTCGTCCGGCGGAGTCTCGCCTTCGGGCACGGGCGTGTCCGGGCTCTCGACGTCGTCGGTGGTTGCGGGCTCGGCAACCGCGTCGGGCTCTCCCGCAGCATCGGTTTCGCTCGCCGGCGCGGGGGTACTCTCGGGCTCGTCGGTCGGTTCGGCGCTTGGGCTGTCGGGATCAGGGGAATCTTCAGTTACAGGTTCGGCGAATTTCTCGCCTGTCGGGTCTTCGAATAGGTCGGGAGACGAGCCCGAGGGTTCCTCAGCCTGGTCGGCCTCTCCGTCTTTTGCGCGGTCTTCCCCCTGTTCGTCGGTGCCCGGCGACCCGGACTCGGAGCCCATTCCCGTGTCGCGGGGGTCCGCGGGCTCGACGGTGTTGTCGTCGGGGTCTTCGCGCGGCGGCTGTTCGTCGGAACTCATGAGTAAAAACTCGTCAGCCAATTAGCCCGCGGCCGAACCTCGAAGCCGCGGGTCCTCGCAACGGGACCGCGCGGACGGAGGGCTCGGACCGGCGCACTCAGTAGTCAGCGAAGGGTTATGTCTTGACTTCCGCGGCGTCCGCGCTTTTCGCAGGCGGCGGGGTTTCCCCCTCGGGAGGAGTTCCGTCGTGCGAGGCGGATGTCGCGGTATCGGCGCCGTTCGCCGAGGCGCCGGCGGTCTGGGTGGTTTTATTGTCGGAGGATTTTGAGGAGTCGGCGGAGGAGGACCCCGACGATTTCTCCGGGTAGGGAGTATCGTCGTAGTCGTAGGAATCGTCGTCGTTGTCCTCGAAGTACGTGCTCGTATCGAGGTCCTTCTTGACCTCTTGGGCGACGTCCTTGACTTCCTGGTTTTCGCGGTCGATGGCGTCCATCTCGCGCTGGAAAGTGGAGCGCAGGTCGTTCGAAGCGCGGCGGAACTCCGCTATGCTCTTGCCGAACGTCTTGCCGAGCTGAGGTAATTTCTTCGGGCCGAAGATCAACAAGGCCAGCACGAAGATAAAAATCAGCTCTGGAACACCGAGCGGACCCATAAAATCACTACCGAAACGGCCAAACCGTCAGTAATGATGATAGCGGGGCGACTAGGGGGGGTCAACCGGGTGGGGCGGCCCCGTACTGGTGAGAAGGCTATTCAAATCGTGGGGGTTCCGGGCTTGCGGGCAACGACGGAGCAGTCCGCGCTGGTAACCTGTCTGAGGTGATCAAAATCGGCTGGACAAAGGCCCTGTTCGGTGGCGTGGCGATCCTGGTGTGTCCGCTCGGCGCCGACCAGGAAGCGAGCAATACGCCTTACGTTCAGGCGAGCGCGTATGGGAGATGCTACGCGAAGTCAGTTCCGGAGGAATACTACGGCGGCAAGGGAGTCACCCAGGTCTTCACGGTGGGGCGGGAGCGAGACCAGTTGGTGCATACATTCGGCTGGTTCAGCCAGTCGCTCTACCTTGCTTGTAATGTATCGGACTCCACGACGCCGGTCGGTGTGTCCGTGGTGAGGCTCGGACCGTGGCCAAGAGGTCGCGTGGCTACCGCCGCCCATCTTGCTATTGCGCTCTATTACAAGGGGAAGGAAGTCGGGCGGTATTCGACCCTCGATATCGCGGGGAGCCCGGAGAACGTCAGCCGCTCGGTATCGCACCATACGGTGATTGAAAAGGTTGTGGGGTTTCGTCGGCTGCACGCGAATGAGTATGCGTTCGACGTGGAAACAGTCGACGGGAGGACGCTGTCTTTTGACCCGGTTACGGGTGGGATGAGAAAGTAGCTCCTCCTGACCAATTGCGGATTTCTTGCCCCAGTTCACGCGTTCAGCACACCGAGGAGTGGCCAAGTTTTTGAGAGAATAGACTAGCGTGGCTGACACCATACAAGAGCAGGTTGCTACTCCCAAGGGTCTCGAGGGAGAGCATAACCTGGCGCAGCACCTACCCAATTGATTGCGGCGTTGGAGTTGAAGTCCCAGGTCGGATCGCTTGGTAACAACTTCAACAACCGTGCCGAGGAGGCGATCGGGCTCGCCGTGGATTCCCGAGCGGCTTTCCGGGAGAGCCTCTATCCTTGCTGCGGCAAACCCTGGACAGGTTATTTGCTGCTGTTGGAGGATAGCAAGAAGTCCAGAAGCAGAGTGCAAGTGACCGAACCTCACTTTCCGGTCTGCGAGGAGTTTCGTGGATCTTCGTATGTGCGGCGATACGAGATTCTGCTTCATAAATTCTGCTTCATAAACTAGTCCTCGACGGCCTGCTCAACGCCGCGTGCTTGATCTTGGCCAACCCGGACGATGCTCGCAAGGGGACGTACCGCGAACCGTCGCCGGATCTCACATTCGAAAACTTTGTGCGATCGCTCATCGGAAGAGCTTCTTCCGAAGTGATTGAGCTGTGACTGCCCGGTGGCGAGATCTCGAAACCGTGGTCGTCTCGGCTTCCCCGCGGGAGTACAATTCAAGCCGACACCCCGGCACAGTCCGCCTCCACACGCTCCGCTACAATGAAGCGGCTCGCGGGCGATGCCTCTTCCCGACTTCGACCCTCTCGTTGCGCAATGGTTCGCCGAGCGCTTTCGCGGCGCGACGGAACCGCAGCAGCTCGGCTGGCCTGAGATCCGCTCGGGCCGGGACGTATTGATCTCGGCGCCGACGGGCTCGGGGAAAACTCTGGCGGCGTTTCTGATCTGCCTCGATGAACTGATTCGCGAGGCGCGCTCGGGCACGCTCGAGGACCGCACCCGCGCGGTCTATGTTTCTCCGCTCAAGGCTCTCAGCAACGACATTCACAAGAATCTCGAGAAGCCGCTCGAGGAAATCTACGAACTCGCTGCCGCCCAGGGGCTCGACCTGCCGCGTGTCCGCACCGCTGTGCGCACGGGCGATACTCCCGCATGGGAGCGACAAAAAATGGTCGCCAAGCCGCCCCACATTCTTGTCACCACACCGGAGTCTCTCTTCATTCTGCTCACCGCCGAGAAAAGTCGCCGCATGTTGGCCGCCGCGCGGACCGTGATCGTCGACGAAATCCACGCCGTTGCCGACGACAAACGAGGATCGCATCTGGCTCTCTCCCTCGAACGGCTCGAACGGCTTACCGAACAGGAAGGACAGGAACGAGGTTCGGCCGGGCGTGACGGCACGGGGAATGGACATGGCGGCCTGCAACGCATCGGTCTGTCCGCCACGGTCAAACCGATTGACGAGGTCGCTCGCTTTCTGACCCGCCGGTTTTCCGAGCCCGCCGACGATCGCGGCCGCATCATCCAAATCGGACGGCATCGTGAAATGGATCTCGCCGTCGAGGTTCCCTCTGATGAGCTGGGGCCGGTGGCGAGCAACGAGATGTGGGCCGAAATCTACGATCGCATCGCGGCATTGATCGAGGCTCATCGCACTACTCTCGTGTTCGTCAACACCCGCCGTTTGGCCGAGCGCGTGACACACCATCTGGAACAGCGGCTCGGCGAAGGCGTGGTCCTGGCTCACCACGGCAGTCTTTCTCGCCCGTTGCGCCTCGACGCCGAGCAGCAACTCAAGAGCGGCGAGGCGCGGGCGGTGGTGGCAACTGCCTCGCTCGAGTTGGGCATCGATGTCGGGACAATCGATCTGGTTTGCCAAATCGGTTCACCACGCTCGATCGCTGTGGCGCTGCAGCGGGTAGGCCGCTCCGGCCACTGGGTTGGCGCTTTGCCGAAGGGGCGGTTATTCGCTACGACCCGCGACGAGCTGATCGAATGTGCCGCCTTGGTGCGGGCAATCCGTGCCGGACACTTGGACCGGACCGAGATCCCGGCCGCGCCCCTCGACATTCTGGCCCAGCAGATTGTCGCGATGGCGGCCTGCGAGGAGTTTGGTGAGGACGAGCTCTTCGATTTCGTCCGAGGGGCCTACCCCTATCGTGATCTCGACCGGTCCGCTTTCGACGCCGTTGTGGAGATGCTCTCCGAGGGCATCGCGACCGTTCGCGGCCACGGCACGGCGTATCTGCATCACGACCAAGTCAACCATCGGCTGCGTCCCCGGCGCGGCGCGCGGTTAGCTGCGATCACTTCGGGCGGGGCGATCCCCGACAGCGCACAATACGTCGTGGTCGCCGAGCCCGAGGGTACGAAAGTCGGGATGCTCGACGAAGATTTCGCGATCGAAAGCTTGGCCGGCGACATCTTCCTGTTGGGGACTACGTCGTGGCGCATTCGCCGTATCGAGCCGGGGCGCGTCCGCGTCGAGGACGCCCACGGCGCGGCCCCGAACATCCCGTTCTGGCGCGGCGAGGCGCCCGGACGAACGGCCGAGTTGTCGGAAGAGTTCAGTGGCATCCGCGAGGAGATCGGGCGGCTCTACGACGAGCGCGCGGCCGAACCGACGGCGGAGGCAGTGCGGTTTTTGATAGAGGAATGCGCGCTGGACCGTAGCGGGACCGAACAGGCGATCGCCTATGTCCGTGCCGCCGAAAAAGCACTCGGTGTTCTGCCGACGCAAGACGTGGTTGTGGCCGAGCGCTTCTTTGATGAATCAGGCGGCATGCAATTGATCATTCATGCTCCCTTCGGCGCTCGCATCAACCGCGCTTGGGGTCTGGCGCTGCGGAAACGCTTCTGCCGCTCGTTCAACCTAGAACTGCAAGCCGCCGCGACCGACAACGGCATCAACATTTCGCTTAGCGAACAGCACGCGTTTCCGCTGGACTTGGTTTTCGAGTTTCTCAAGTCGGCAACCGTCGAGGAGGTTCTCAAACAAGCGCTTCTGGCGGCGCCAATGTTTACGGTGCGCTGGCGTTGGAACTTGGCGCGCTCGTTGGCGATCCTGCGTTTCTCGGGCGGACGAAAAGTGCCGCCGCCGATTCAGCGCATGCGGGCCGAAGACATGCTCGCCGCGGTATTCCCCGATCAGGCCGCCTGCGCGGAAAACCTGGCAGGCGAGGTCCGCATCCCCGACCATCCCGTCGTCGCCGAAACCATCGACAATTGCCTGCACGAGGCGATGGACCTGGCGGGGCTCAAGGAGCTCGTCGAAGCCATCGAGCAAAGCCGTGTCCGCACTGTCGCCGTCGACACCGCCGAGCCATCGCCTTTCTGCCACGAAATCCTGAACGCCAACCCCTACGCCTTTCTCGACGACGCGCCTCTCGAGGAACGCCGCGCGCGGGCCGTTCAGATGCGCCGCACTCTGGCGGCCGACATGGTCGAGGGCCCGGGAGCGCTCGATGCAGAAGCCATTGCACTCGTGGCCGACGAGGCTTGGCCGGCGGTGCGCAACGCCGACGAGCTGCACGACGCTATGCTTACGCTCATCGCGCTGCCGCCGACGCCGGAGTGGGAAGAGTTCTTTGCGGAGCTGAGTGTGCTGCGTCGAGCGACGCTGCTTCGGGTTGATGGGGCGGAGTTTTGGGTCGCCGCCGAGCGCCTGCTGTCGGCTCGTATCGCGTATCCCGAAGCGGTGACGCACCCTGACATCGCGGCTGTGCCCCCGTCGCGTCCCCTACCCGAGTCGAGGGAAGCCGCCGCGGCGGAGATTCTGCGGGGGTGGCTTGACTCGACGGGGCCCGCGACGGCGGCGGAGCTTTCTCAAAGGATGGCGCTGCCGGTTCCGACCACTGAGACAGCGCTGATTCAGCTTGAGTCGGAAGGGCAGGTTCTGCGGGGGAGGTTCTCTCCCGGGTTAGCGGCAGGCGATACGGAATGGGCCAACCGCCGCCTGCTGGCGCGAATTCATCGCTTGACGCTGGGGCGCTTGCGGCGCGAAATCGAGCCGGTCTCGACAGCCGATTTCATGCGCTTTCTTTGTCGTTGGCAAAAGGTGGCTTCGGGGACTCGTCTGTACGGGGTAGAGGGTACGCTGCAAGTCATCCGGCAACTCGAAGGCTACGAAGCTCCGGGCGCGGCCTGGGAAGCAGCCATCCTGCCGTCGCGCGTGGCAGATTACAAACCGGAGTTCCTTGATCGTCTCTGTCTCGCCGGGGAAGTCGGCTGGGGACGACTCTCGCCCCACCCGGCCTTCGCCCCGCGCCCGGAGTCGAACGCGGCGGCAATCGAGTCTGGCGCGAAGGGGGCGCCGGGTAGGCGGGTGCGTCCCACCCGCGCGGCGCCGTTGGCGTTGTTTGCACGCGAAGATGCACCCCAGTTGCTTGATGGTCGGTCTTTGGCAGATCAGCCCGAAGATGCTCTGTCTCACGCGGCGAGTGCGGTGTTGGCTGTTCTTCGACAGCGCGGCGCGTCGTTTTTCCGGGATCTGGTGACCGCCACCGGTCGTTTGCCGAGCGAAGTGGAAGACGGCCTCTGGGAACTGGTCGCCGCCGGGCTCGTTACTGCGGACGGTTTCGAGAACCTGCGTTCGTTGCTCGACCCGAAGCGTAGGCGGGGCGAGGGCCGCGGCCGCCGTGCTCGCCCGCGCCATGCTGCCGGACGCTGGGCTCTGCTGGCCGAGACGGCCGAGAGTGCGGCGGCTCTCGACTTCGATGATACCGACGAAGCCTCTGAAGGCGCCGCCGCTTCGAAGCCCGCGTCGCCAGACCCAATCGAGGCCTTCGCTCGCCAGTTGCTGAAACGCTGGGGCGTCGTGTTTCGCGACCTGGCGCGACGTGAGTCCCTGGCTCCCGCGTGGCGTGACCTTCTACTCGTGCTGCGACGCATGGAACTACGCGGCGAAGTGCGCGGCGGTCGCTTCGCGTCCGCGTTTGTCGGGGAGCAGTTCGCCCTGCCGGAAGCGGTCGAGCTACTTCGGTCCGTCAAACGCTCCCAACCCGACCGGGAGGAGATCAGACTTGCCGCGGCCGACCCTCTGAATCTCGTTGGCACTCTGTTGCCGGGCGAGCGGATTCACGCGGCCGGGACTGTGCAAGTGACGTTGCGCGACGGCGCGCCGATCGTGGAAAAGAAAACATCGTTGCTCGGAGTCCTGGCTAGAGCTAGACCGGCTGCCGATTAGCGGTTTTCCTGCCGGCGTCAGCGTGTCGAAGCAGCGCGGCGCAGCTCCAGCCATTGAGGAAACAGATCGGGCGTTTCAAGCCACACCAGAAACCATTCGAGCAGTTCTCTTTTTTCAGCGCGTTTCTCTGACGAGAGTTCGCGCCGCCTCAAGTGCAGCTTAAGCCGATCTTTCGCCTGCCGAACGGCGCGGCGGCAATCTTCTTGACGAAGGGCGTCGCCCTTCTCTCGCGCCGAACGATATTCACCGGCTAAGTCGCGCAATGAAGAGGCCGCCGCTTCGGGGTCGTGAAAGTGTACCCGTCCTCGGAGATCGACCGGCAAGCCGCCGAGCGAACGCGCAATCCCAACGCCTGCTTCGGAAAGCACCCGCAAAAGGTAAGCTTGGGAAAGCTTGCGATCCGGACCAAGGCGCGAGCGCAGGAACTGCGTGACGCGGTCAAGCTCCGCCTCGTCGATGCGCGGGAGACGATGCACGTCTAAATACTCGTGAACCAACCCCTTGATCCCCGGCGAGCGCACGCACTCACCGCCCCAAGCCCCGGCGGTACTCCGCCACGGCGCGCTGGTGCGCCTTCACGTTCTTCGAAAAGACGTGGCGCCCGCGCCCAGCCGGGTCGGCGACAAAGAACAAATAATCGGTCTCGTCGGGCCGAACCGCCGCCTCGAGCGAAGCTCGGCCGGGGTTCGCGATTGGCCCTGGGGGCAAGCCGTGGTGGATATAGGTGTTATAGGGATGGGGATCGCGCAGGTCCGAGCGATAGATCGTGCCGCGGAAACGGTTTTCGAGCAAAAGCCCGTAAGTGACGGTGGGGTCGCATTGCAACCGAATGTTTTCGCGCAAGCGATTGTGAAAGACCGACGAGACGACACCGCGTTCGCTTCGCGCGCCCGTCTCCTTTTCGATCAACGAGGCCAGTGTAACAATGTCTTGGGGCGACCAACCGGCCGGTCGCCGCGGGACGACTTCACGGTAAACACGCCGAAACTGGTCCACCATCATTTGCCCGAATTCGACAGCAGTGATGCCTCGCGTGAAGTAGTAGGTATCGGGGAACAGAAAGCCTTCGAGATTCCGGGCATGAGGGGCAAGGTCGCTGATCCATTCGGCGCGGTCAGCAACGGCAAGAAATTCCCCTCGCTCCGCCAGACCTTGACGAACCAGCACATCGGCAATTTCGAAGCGCGTCAGGCCCTCGGGAATCGTCAGACGATGATACTCCACGCGGCCCTTGGCGATCTTGTCGAACACCTGCCAAATCGTTAATGGTCGACTGAACCGGTATTCGCCCGCCATTAAGACGGTTTGCGGGCGTAAGGCCCGCACGCCTAAGAAAAGCCAGCGAGATTGGATCACGCCGGTCTCCTCAAGAGCATCCGCGATTTCGAAACTTGAGGTGCCGGCCTCGATGTTCATCAACACCGATTCATCGAAGTTGCGATAGGGTGGGGCAAAGGCGATCGAAAGCACCGCGGCCGCGGCCAACAAAGCAACGGCGGCGGCGTATCCGGTTTTCCAATTGGATCGGCGTTTCACGCGACTAAACCATAGCGGAGACCGAGGGTTGGGGGCGGCGGCTGAGGGTGGGACGTTCGGGGCTCAGGTCCTACGTCACCCGGCCTTTACGCCGTCAAACAGGACTCGTCCCTTCGGCGGCGACGGGTTGTGTTTCCGCTTTCCGGCCGGCTTCCAACGAATCCATATAGCTTTGCAGAATCAAGACCGCCGCCATGCGATCGACGGCTTTGGTCCTCTTCTCCCGCCCGACGCCGCTTTGGCGAAGCACGCGCTGGGCCTGGCGTGTTGTCAACCGTTCATCCCATAGCGCGACGGGAAGCTCGCAACGGTTGGCCAGAGTGCGGGCGAAAAGCGCGGCTTGGCGGGCGCGCGGCCCGTCGCTGCCGTTCATGTTCACCGGGTGGCCGACGACGATGTGCTTGATTCGGTGCTCGGCGATTACCTCGCCCAGCGAATCGAAGTCATGCTGCTTGGTCGTTCGACGCAGCGTGGGCAACCCTTGCGCGGTCAGCCCCAGCTCGTCGCTCAAAGCCAGGCCGATGCGGCGGCTTCCCAGGTCCAACGCCAGAATACGGCCCGGGATCGACGGCATGAGGTTATTTTAGTGGAATGGCGGCACGAGCTCCTGCGGCTCGCGTGCTTGCGGGGTGACCGGCTGAGGGCCGGTCGTTCTATGGTGCGAAGATGGTACGCAGCCCATCTTGCCTGGGGGCATCCTGCTATGTGTGCGGCTGGTGCTGTCGCCCTTATCACTGTTATTGCGTGGACCCGATACCGGGCGACGAAGCTGGAATCTCGATTTTTCTGTCTCTAGTTGCGTTTTGACGGGAGCTGAGCGATGACAAAAGCAAGTGGTCCGGTAAGAGAGTTCTCAGTGAGAATTCGACTCAACACCGTTCAGGTGTCCGCGGAAGAGATAACGCGCTTGCTTGGAATATCTCCGACGGAGGTTCACGGGACAGGCGACGAGGCGCTCCCTGGACGAGAGTGGAAGAGCAACGTGTGGGGTTGGCAAACAGAGCGAATCGGTTCGCTGGAAGACCAGCTGAAGGTCGTGTTGAAGAAGTTCATGCCGAAAAGGGAGGCGATCCTGTCGCTTGGCGACAAGGTGGAGGTAGTGTTTTGGTGCGCCTGTTTCTCGTCCTACCCGGAGACAAGCATTAATTTGAGTCCCCAAACAATGTCAGAGATGGGTTCATTGCGCGGCAGGTTCTCATATGCCGTTTACGCGACAGAGGAGAGAGAGTGACGATGAGCAGCACGTGGCCTTTTAGAAGCGAATGTTGCCGACCCGGCTTGAAATGAGGGTTCTGTTGTCGGCGGGATTCCTCGCGCCGACGCGGGGCGCTATATAATGGATGCGGTGGCCGACCTTCTTGAGCAAAAGCAAGGCAACCTCTTCTCGATCCTCGAGTCGATGGAGCGGGTGATGGTCGCCTATTCGGGCGGCACCGACTCTGCCTATCTGGCCTGGGCCGCCGACCGTGTGCTGGGCGAGGGCGCCTTGGCCGTCACCGCCGATTCGGCGTCGATTCCCGAATCTCATAAGAAGGACGCCGAGGAGTTCGTCGAGCGCTTCGGGCTCAAGCACCAATACATCGAAACCAACGAGTTCGAAAATCCCGACTACGTCCGCAACGACGCCGATCGCTGCTTCCATTGCAAGGACGAACTCTTCACACAACTCAAGGACATCGGTACGAAACTCGGCTTTGAGCACATCGTCTACGGCGTCAACGTGGATGACACTTCCGATTTCCGTCCCGGGCATCGCGCCGCCCGCGAGCACGGCGTCAGAGCGCCCTTGCTCGAGGCCGAACTGACCAAGTCCGAGATTCGCGAACTTTCGCGACGCCACGATCTGCCGACCTGGGACCGGCCGGCCGCGGCATGTCTGAGTTCACGCATCCCCTACGGCACGGAAGTCACCCGCGAGAACGTCAAAATCGTCGAACAAGGCGAGGAAGCGTTGCGCCAACTCGGTTTCCGTGTCTACCGCGTGCGCTACCACGAAGAACTCGTGCGAATCGAGTTTGGGAGCGATGAATTGCCGCGTGCCCTCAGCCTGGAGATGGCTCAAAAGCTCACCCGCATCTTTAAGGATCTTGGCTTCAAGTATGTGACACTTGATCTTGAAGGCTACCGTCAAGGATCGCTCAACGAGGTCCTTCCTGACGCCCAATCCAAACCAAATTTTCCTATCCTGTCGTAGCCCTTCCGTCTAACCCTCGATGCGCGGGAGACCTTGAAAAACAAGTGTTTCGTCGCGCGTTTTTGTTTGAAGATTCCTTGCGATTTAACAGGATCTTTATGCTACACTAACGGCTCTTCAGCAGTAGTGATTTGCCGCTGTGCAGCCTTGGCGGCAGACACGAACTCTTGACAGCGAGGTGCCTTTGAGGAGTTGTGTATACAGCTCTTCCAGGGTGAAGTGTGCATGGACGCCTGGCAGCAAATCCTTCATCGCCTTGAGAGTGAGGTCACCCGCGAAAGCTACGAGAATTGGCTCGAGCCGATTCGTTTCAGCCACATTGATTCGGAAAGGAAGATGCACCTGCTCGCCCCGAATGAGAGTGCCCGTAAGTGGCTGGAGCAGGAATATCGGGAGCGTATTCTATCTACCGCTCGAAGCTTGGCGATGATGGTCAACGGTGTCGATTTTCGAGCCGAGGTTCAACCACCCCGGCCTATGCCCCCGAACGAGGCGACGTCGCGGCAGATCCGCTTCAACTTCAGCTCCGCCGATAGCTTGTTCAACCCGAGATATACGTTTGAGAGTTTCGTCGTCGGGTCGTGCAATGAGTTCGCTCATGCAGCTGCTCAAGCCGTTGCCGCCAAACCGGCCCGCGCCTATAACCCGCTCTATATTTACGGCGGGGTGGGAATGGGGAAGACTCACCTGATGCACGCGATTGGCGGTCAATTGCGGCGCAGCTTTTCGAAGTTCCGGGTGGTTTACGTATCGAGCGAGCAGTTCATGAACGAGATGGTCAGCTCGATGCGATTCAACAACATGAACTCGTTTCATGAGCGCTTTCGCTCCGCCGACGCTCTGCTGGTCGATGATATCCAGACCCTGCAAGGAAAAGATGGAACTCAGGAGGAGTTTTTCCATACCTTCAACGCTCTGCACAACATGCAGAAACAGATTGTGATTTCATGCGACCGACCACCAAAGCTCGTCTCCGGATTGGTTGACCGGCTGCGCTCTCGCTTCGAGTGGGGTCTGATGGCGGACATTCAGCCACCCGATCTCGAGACAAAAATGGCGATTCTCGATCGCAAGGCAGCGGACTCACAAGCCCGCCTGCCGGAGGAAGTTCGCAGCTACCTGGCTACGCAGATGCGCTCGAATATTCGCGAGTTGGAAGGAGCCTTAATTCGGTTAACAGCGCTGTCATCTCTAACGGGTTCGGAGATTACCATCGCTATGGCACGGGAGGCACTACGCTCAACCGGAGCAGTCGCATCGGGCAAAGTCACCCTTGATTCAATCCAGCGGGCTGTCGCGGAGGAGTTCGAGTTGAGTCCCTCGCAGTTGCGCGAGAATACCAACGCTCGGGCGATCACATTCCCTCGACAGATCGCCATGTACCTGTGTAAACACCTGACGCGAGCTTCGCTCCCTGAAATCGGTCGGAGCTTGGGAGGGAAGCACCACACCACAGTGATACATGCTCTAAACAAGATCGAGCGTCAACGTCAGGATGATCAGGAATTGAACAGGACCATCCACAAGCTAACCGACAGATTCAATTAGATATAATAGAGTTTTCCACACCCGAATCCCCAGCAGCGGTTTCGTCCTGTGAACCCTAACGGGGAAGCTTGGTTCCTGCACGAACCAAGCAACGTTTTCCATAGGAGATTATAACAATAACTAGTTTAGATTCAGTGGTTTATAGAGTTTTCCACAGATTCACAGAGATCTACTACTACGAAGATCTACCTAGTTCTATTTCTCTCAAGGATAGATAGTAGTTCAGTCCGCAGCGATCGAGCTGTTCCGATGGGACCTCAGCAGACTACTCGATCATGGTGAATATCGATGGAACTGACGGTAAAAAAGGCTGATTTGGTCAAGGAGCTCGGTCTCGGCCAAGGCGTGATTGAGCGGAAAACCACGATTCCAGTGCTTTCAAACGTTCTCGTAGAAGCCGATGGCGAGGAGTTGACGCTGACGGTAACCGACCTGGAGCTGGGAATCCGTACCAGCTGTCCGGCCATTGTGGCTCGAGGTGGTTCGACGACTATTCCGGCACGCCGCTTGCTTGACTATGTTCGCTTGCTGCCGGATGCGGAACTGGCAGTCAAGACGCTCGACAACGACTCGGTCAGTTTAGTATGCGGTCGTTCAAAGACGCGAATCGCCGGGATGTCGCGAGAGAACTTCCCCGAGTTGCCGAAGATGCCGCCCGTACTCACGAAGATCCCTGCTTCCTTGGTGGCAAATGCGATTGGGAAGACGATCTTTGCCATTGCCGGTGAAGAGTCGCGCTATACGTTGACCGGCTCGTTGCTTCTGATCAAGGAAGAGTCATTGGTGATGGTAACGACTGACGGGCATCGGCTGGCGTACGTTGAGATGCAGCATCACTTTGACGGGATCAGTGGTGAGTTGCGTGCCTTGTTACCGCGTAAGGCTATGGCGGAGCTGATGAAGTTGGCCGGCGAGGGTGGGGACTCAATGATGATTGATTTTTCGAATGATGAGAACCACCTCTTCTTCCAGTGCGGCCGCCGATTATTGATCTCCCGCAAGCTAACGGGGCAGTTTCCCGATTACGAACGTGTGTTGCCAAGTGACGCGGGCCACGGCGTTACGCTCAATCGAGAGGAGGCAACTGCGGCGATTCGCCGTGTAGCGCAGTTCGCCGATGATCGCTCTCATGCCATCCGAGTGGAGGCGGTCGAAGGCGAGCTGAGACTTAGCTCCAGTGCCTCCGACGTTGGCGAGAGTGAGGAATCAATCGCCGTCGACTATCCGGGCGAGCCGGTGAAGATCGGCTTCAACTCGCAATACTTGCTTGATTTCCTTGGCGTCGCTGACAGCGAGAATGTCCAATTGCAGTTTGCAAGCGAAGAGAGTGCGGGACAACTGCAGCCCGCGCCGGGTACGGAGGGCTGCGACTATCGTTACGTCGTGATGCCCATGCGGGTTTGAGCTCCGGCAGTCTGAACATACGGAATGGCAACGAACCAAGTAACCACCGAGACCAATTATGACGCGGAAAGTATCCGAGTGCTCGAGGGCCTCGAAGCTGTCCGGCTGCGGCCCGCGATGTACATCGGATCCACCGGGTCACTCGGTTTGCATCATCTAGTTTACGAAGTCGTTGACAACTCTGTGGACGAGGCGCTGGCGGGGCACTGCACGGAAATCACGGTCACGATTCACATCGACAACTCGATCACCGTCGTCGACAACGGCCGCGGTATCCCGGTTGGTAAGCACGCCGAAGAGGGTGTCTCGGCCGCGGAAGTCGTGATGACCAAGCTACACGCCGGCGGTAAGTTCGACTCGAATTCCTACAAAGTTTCCGGCGGCCTGCATGGGGTCGGCGTCAGCTGCGTCAATGCGTTGGCGGAGTCCCTTTCGCTTGAGATCTGGAACGAGGGCTCGACGTGGGAGCAGGAATACGAAAAGGGGATTCCGAAGGCCCGCCTCGAACAGACCGGCAAGGCGGGCCGCAAGACCGGAACCAAGATCACCTTCAAGCCCGACACGGAGATCTTCACCGTCACCGAATTCAACTACGACACCCTCGCAACAAGGCTGCGCGAAATGGCCTTCCTGAACGGCGGGCTGAGAATCAACCTGGTTGACGAGCGCGGCGAACGTAAACCGCAAGAGTTCTATTTCAAGGGCGGCGTGGCGGAGTTCGTGGCCTATTTAAGCCGCGGTAAGAATGTCCTTCACAAAGACCCGATCCGTTACCAAGCCGAACGTCCCCTGGACGACGGCAGCATGCTGGACATCGAATTCGCGCTGCAATACAACGACGGCTACGCCGAGAACGTTTTCAGCTTTGCCAACACAATCAATACCATCGATGGCGGCACGCACTTATCCGGTTTTCGCTCGGCGCTGACGCGAACCATCAACGCCTACGGCCAACAGGCCAAGATGTTCAAAGATCTAAAGGACAACCTCAGCGGCGACGACGTCCGCGAGGGGCTAACCGCCGTGATCAGCGTCAAGATGTCGCAACCGCAATTCGAGGGACAAACCAAGGGCAAGCTCAACAGCGATATTCAAGGGCCCGTCGTGCAGTTCGTCAACGACCGGCTGGGCGAGCATTTTGAGCGCAATCCTTCCGTAGCAAAAAAGATTGTTCAAAAGGCTATTGAGGCCGCGCGCGCCCGCGAAGCCGCTCGCAAGGCGCGTGACCTGACGCGGCGCAAGGGTGCGCTGGACGGGGCGGGACTGCCCGGCAAACTGGCCGACTGCCAAGAGAGAGACCCTGAGCGCGCCGAGATCTTCATTGTCGAGGGCGAATCGGCCGGCGGGACCGCCAAGCAAGGACGCGACCGAGGCAACCAGGCGATCCTGCCCTTGCGAGGTAAGATCCTCAACGTCGAGAAAGCGCGCTACGACAAGATGCTCGGGCACAACGAGTTGCGAGCCATGATTACAGCGCTCGGAACCGGTATCGGCGTCGAAGACTTCGATATCTCAAAACTGCGCTATCACAAGGTCATTCTGATGACTGACGCCGATGTCGACGGCTCGCACATCCGAACTCTCTTGCTGACTTTCTTCTTCCGCCAAATGCGCCAGCTCGTCGACCGAGGGCATATCTACATCGCCCAGCCGCCGCTCTACAAGATCAAACGCGGGCGCGGCGAGCGCTACATCAAGGACGAAAAGGAATTCGCGCAAGAGATCATCCGCATTGCCACCGACGGCGTGCGGGTCGAATACGGCGCCAACGGCGCCAAAGGCCACGTGATCGAGGGCGAAGCGCTGCGCAAGTTCTTAGTCCACGTCGACGAGTATGCGTTGATGTTCCAGCAACTCGAGCGCCGCCTACGCAATCCGGCCCTAGTCGCCGTCATCGCTGATCCGTCGCTGTCGTTGGACCGCAAGGAAGACTACCAAGACAAGGCCGTTATGCAGGAAGTGGCCGACCGCGCCGGCAAGACCGGCCTTAGCGCCAAGGTTGTTTCCGACGAGATCCACGGTGCCTGGATGGTCGTATGCAAGGAAACCAACGGCGCCGAGCGCTTGATCAATTTGGAGTTGGCCCAGCAACCCGAGTACCGCCGCCTGCGCGCACTAGCCCGGCAGATCAGCCCCTACAACCAACCCCCCTTCCGATTGATAACGAAGAAGTCGGAAGAGGAAGTCGCGGACAGCATGTCGCTGCTCCGGCAAGTCAAGAGCGTGGGGATGAAAGACGCCCAGATCCAGCGCTACAAGGGCCTCGGCGAGATGAACGCCTCGCAGCTTTGGGACACCACCATGAACGCCGAGACGCGCCGCATGCTGCAAGTCCGCATCGACGACGCCGTCGAAAGCGAAGAGATTTTCTCGACGCTGATGGGCGAGAACGTCGAATCCCGCCGCAAGTTCATCAGCGACAACGCCCTCGACGTGAAGAACCTCGACATTTGATTCTCCAGAGCACGCCCGACATGACGTGAGCCTCCAGGCTTGCGGTGTCGCCATTCCTGGCGACATGTCTTCCGTCCTTAAGAACCGCGCACGTCCCAAAACCCCTCTTCCGCGCCCCCATCTCCGGCCCCCCTGCCCTGCGGGCGATCTTTCGATAACCTGATCTCATGCGAGCCGTAATCCAGCGAGTCAGCCGAGCCGTGGTGGTTGTTGACGGCGAGACCCGCGGGGCCATCGATCGGGGGCTGTTGGTCCTACTGGGTGTCGGAGCCGCCGACGATGCCGCCGCCGCCTCCTATCTCGCCGAAAAGACCGCCGGGCTTCGTATCTTCGAGGACGCCGAGGGCAAGATGAACCTTTCGGTCGAGGATGTCGGGGGCGGGGTGCTTGTGGTTTCGCAATTCACATTATTCGGCGATGTGCGCCGCGGCCGCAGACCAAACTTCAGCGAGGCCGCTCCTCCGGCCGAGGCCGAAGCTCTGTACAAGGACTACGTCGAACAGCTGCGCCAACGCGGGCTGAAAACCGAAACCGGGGTTTTCCAAGCGATGATGGACGTCCAACTCACCAACCAGGGGCCGGTGACCATCCTGCTCGACTCGAAAAAGATTTTCTGACTGAATCGGGGCGGTGTCTCAGGCGCCTGCGGGCGCTTGCGCGCTGTCGAACTGCAGCCGGCCATCGAGCAGTTCGGCCCGCCTGGGGAAGCGCGAGGCTAACTCGACGCTGTGGGTGACCAACACGAGCGTCACTTTCTCTTCCTGCTGCAACTCGAGCAACAGATCGGCGACGGCACCGGCCGAACGCCGGTCCAGGTTGCCGGTCGGTTCATCGGCGAGGATAACCGGCGGCTCGTTGATCAGCGCCCGCGCGATAGCGACCCGCTGGCGCTCGCCGCCGGAGAGTTCCGCCGGCCGATGCGTCAAGCGATCGCTAAGCCCGACGCGGTCGAGCAACCGCCGGGCCCGCTCGACTGCCGCGCCGGCTTCCGCCGCGCTGCGCTTCGCGGCCATGGTTGGGATCAGAACGTTCTCCAGCGCTGAACACTGCGGCAGCAGGTGGTGGTCCTGGAAAACGAACCCCACGTGTCGGTTTCGGAACCCCGCGAGATCGTCGCCGTCCAGCTCAAGAGGGTTGACTCCATTGACCCGGGCAGTCCCCCGAGTCGGCGTTTCCAACGCCCCGAGGATGTAGAGCAGAGTGCTCTTGCCCGAGCCCGACGGACCCATAATCGCAAGCGATCCGCCCGGCGCAACGTCAAAGCTGACCCCGCCCAGCACGACGAGCGGCTCGGCGTGCGTGGGGTATTCCTTGTAGATATCGCTAACGGTCAGTCCGCCGGGCATTGTGGGTTCGAGCGCTCTCGGGCTACTCGAACAGCGTACATCAAAACCGGCGCTAAGCGAGGAGCGCCGGTGAGCGGTGTCGATGAGTCGGCGGTCGATATTTAGGAGGGGTTACGGCGCCGCAACGGCAACGGTCGGACCGCCGTAGACCGAACGAAGAGCTGCGACTTGTTTGTTGAGTTCGGGCCCGGGAAGGGCCGCCAAGCGGTGATTGTGATAGATGGGGGAGAGCGGGTCCTCCACGACTCCGCGCTCCAGCGCCGTGAGGATTTCCGAAATGCCGCTGTCGAGCGTGGTCGAGCATTTGACGCCCAGCACGCGCCGGATCTTCTCGAAAGACGCTCGACAAGATCGCGCGTCGCCGTTTTGCTCGTGACGCACCAGTACATCGGGAACGTGGTTGCACACGATCTCCGCCAGTCGGGCGAGTTGCAGGTTCATCGTTTCCGAACCGACGTTGAACACTTCCGCGCCCACATCGCCGGAAGGCGCGCGGAGTGCGGCCGTGAAGGCGGCGACGACATCGCGGACGTGTACGAACGGACGCCGGTTTTGCTTGTTGTAAATGGTGATGCATTTATCAAAGTGCGCCTGTGCCGTGAGTAGGTTGACCGCCAAGTCGAAGCGCGGGCGATGGGACCAGCCGAACACCGTGCCGATTCGAAGAATCACCGGCTGAAACGACGCATCGGCGGAGCGTCGCAAGAATCTTTCCGAGGCCGCTTTCGATTCCGAATAGAGCGACAACGGCTGAAGAGGCGACGTCTCGTCGACTACGTCCTCGCCGAGGCCGTAGACGCTACAAGTCGAGGCATACACCAACCGCCCCACCCCCGCCCGTTTGCAGCTCTCTGTCAGCAAACGGGTCGCTTCATAGTTGATTTCGCGCGTTACCCGACCGTCGATGCGGCAGGCTGTGTCCCCGACCACCGCGCCCAGGTGAACGACGGCGTCGGCGTCCTCGACTGCCATACCGACGATGTACCGGTCGCGGACATCGCCCTCGACGAACTCAAAGCGCGGGTGGGAGTACAGCTCTTCGATCGGGGATTCGCCGAACTGGAGCGGATCGAGCACCGTAACATGCCGCCCCTCGTCCAGTAACTGTCTTACGAGAACACTGCCTATATAGCCGGCGCCGCCGGTAACGAGAATTCTTTCCACATGAATCAATCGGCCCCGAACGAACACGGCTTTAGAACGCCGGCGTAAGGTGGCGTAGGCGACGTTTGGCAACGGATATTCATAGCGCAGCTTCAGAGCCCTGAGCGAAAGCGCGGGCCAACCGCCTGCGCAAGGCAACCGCGGCCTGACTGCCGATACGGCGACCAACGGGCCTTTCCGGAGTGCGGTGTCACAGGTTGCCGAAGACAGCATGGTATTTGACGGTGCCGGATGCCCCGCGAAGAACCTCGGGCTCTAGCTCCAGGGCCATGAAGGCATTGTTGGGCACATCGTATTCGCAGCGAAGGCCAAAACGGCCAGCGGGCAAGAAGCCGAAGCGCGGGTAATACTCGGAATGCCCGAGAACCACAACCGCGCCGAAACCGAGCTCCCGGCACTGATCGAGACCCGCGCGGACGAGATCAGAGCCGATGCCCCTTCTCTGCCGGCTTGCTATCACGGCCATGGGGGCAAGGCCCATGATCTTGAGATGAGGCCGGCCGGGGAGCAAAACCGGCGAAAGCAGGATGTGGCCGACGATGGTTCCATCGTCCTCGGCGATAAGGGAAACGATCGGGCGAGCTTGCTCCCGCAGAGCGTCAACGAGATCGGCTTCCGCTTGTGTTGGGAAGGCCGATGTATGAACTGCGTGCACAGCCTCGCGATCGTCTTGTTCCTCGGCTCGGATCCGCATGCGCTTTCTCAGAGCGTAGAACACTCTGGTTGAGAACAATGTGCGTCTCCGTATCGTCGTTCAGTCGTCGGTAGAACTCAGCGCGTCGGGGCGCGAGCGCCTCCTCGCTGTACTCGTGTGCCTTGGCGAGATTGCGTGCTGACTGGGCTTTGGCCTTGGCCGGGTTGCCGTGCAGACGCTGAATGCACTCCGCCAGTGCCCTAGCATCGCCCGAGGGGACCACGCACTCGGGTGGGAGCAGTTCCGGGATCCCTCCCACACTTGAGCCGACACAGGGCAGCCCGCGAGCCATCGCCTCGAGCATCGCCCGCGGCAGGCCCTCCTGGCGGGATGCCAGAACAAATAGGTCGGCGCGATCGAGCTCGCGGCGCACGGCTGCTCCGGCGGCGGCGCGTCCTCGGAACACGACGCGGTTTTCGATGCCGAGCTGGCGCGCCATGCACTCGAGCTCGGGACGCCGTTCGCCGTCGCCGATGAAGATCAGCTCGATGCGGACTTGGTGGTTCCGAGAGCCCTCGCCCGTGGGCAATGCTTCCTTGTCAGGGAACGGCCTCGTTGCAAGCCCGGCACCGGGTTGGGCTGGCGCGGACCCTCTCTCAAGCACAGCCCCCGTCTCGAGCCCAGCCCCACTCTCCAGCAACGCCAGCGCTTCGAGCAGCGTATCGGGGCCTTTGTAGAAGTGGTCCAACGAGCCCACTGTGATGAGCCGTAGCGGTTGGCCGGGTGCTTTCTCGGCCCGAGGCTCCTGGACGAACGCCTCGGCGGGCAGCTCGACACTCGAATAGTGCGTCGTGTAGGTGTCGGGTGCCGGGGGGTATCGGCGCTGCAGCGCGTGCTCGGTGACATAGGCCGCGGCGGCGGCTTGGAGGCATAGTTTCTTTTGATGAAACAGCCCGTGCCAACGGAATGCCTCGCGTAGCGGATGGCGATGGGCACCCGGGGCGAAGGCGTCATAGGGGTCGCCGACGACTTCCACGCCATAGGAGCGCGCCTGTCGCCTAAGCGTGGGCGCGAGGTTGACGGCCAACTGCGAGGGGACGCGCAGGATCACCGCCTCGCCCGGCGGCAACAGACTCTCGGCCGCGCGGCGGATCGCGCCTCGTCGCGCCAAGTATTGCCTCGGTCCCACGTAATAGGGGAACGCGCGAAAGCCCACCCCCTCGCCGTCGGCCCGTGCCAAATGGGGCTCGGCACGGGCGACTTCGGCGAGTCGGGCGACGACGCGCACTTGGTCGAAGACCCGCAGATAACGCCCAAAGAACGAATACCCGAAAGGACCGTCGGTCCAGACGGCACCGTCGGGGGTGCGCGCGAAGCGATGTTCGAGAACCACGGCGACTTTCATATACGCTCTACTTGTCGCCCGCTTTGCGGCTGGGACGTCCCACAACCTCGCACCCGCCCCCGGAAGGGGGCACGGATAGTAGCCCCGGGCTTCAGCCCGCGGGCGCTGCGACAATCACGATCAGCCCCGGACGGGGCATAGGAACAACCGTTCGATGTAAGCCGACCCACGTAACCGGCAGTGTGCCGGATGGCAAGAAGGTGAGGGCGACAGGATCCCCTTCGCGACGCCCGTTTTTTCAAGGCGGCATCATGAATCCGTGGATTCATGGAAATGGCCTACACCCTGCGTTTCGACGTGAGATCTCGTCCCCTCGTCAGCTCGTTTGCAAACCGCGGTATCCCGCGATCAACTCCCGATCGGAGAGAACGCGTTCCGACTTTGTCCCCATGAAATAGTAGGCCGAGGCGGCGTCAAACGCCCCGGGCCTGTCGAGCAAGCGGCGGTCGAACCACTTGAGCCAAAACGCCGTCAAGCGCGCGAAGGCGATCGCCGCCGCCCGCGCTCTGTGCCCCCTCACGAAGCTCAACAGGAAATACTGATAGGCCCAAGCCAGCGCCATCCCCGGCCCGCAGGTCGGCCCGCTCGAGACCTCGTCGAATTTGCGGAACAAGCGGCGCTGCCCCAGGTGCGTAAAGCGCGTGAAGTCGTAGGCCCCCGCGTGAACCTGTTGCATGAACGGCGTATCGGCATAGACTAGCCCGCGGGGTTTCAAGACGCGGTGAATCTCGGCCGCGCACGCCTGCGGGTCGGCCACATGTTCGATCACCGCTTGCGCGATGACGCCGTCGAACGAGCCGTCCTCGAAGGGGATCCAATGGGCATCGCAGACGAGCGAGGTTCGCGGGCCGAGATAGACGTCCGACTCAACAAACTCGATCGAGGCGATGTCGACGATGGCCTCGATCCCTGTCCCGAGTTGCGCCCCGCCCAGCACGAGCACCTTGGGCCTCGCCGGGGTCGAGAGCAACAGCTCGGCGAACCGGCGGTAGTTGCGCGCCGCACCGCGGTTGGTCCCCAAGCTCGGAAGCCGCTGCTTCAAGCGGTCGGCAAACGACGCCTCAGTGGGGCACGTCTCCAGGCCTGCCCTCTCGCCACTCTGAGCCGAGACGTCACCCTGGGGCAAGCCCCCGGCAGCCCACCCCCCCACAGGCTGATCGAACACACTCCGCTCGGGGTCGAGCAGAATCGGAATCCCGTCAATCACGGGATACTCGTGGGGCTCAACGGCATCGCGGCAGCGCGCCGCGCGGCCGCCCGAGGGGTCGGATAGAAAACGAAGCGGCGAAGTACACCGCGGGCAGCGAAGCTGTTTCGCCAGCTCGGGCGGAATCGTCAAGCCGCGCAGATCGGCATCATCCGCCGCCCGGCGTCGTTGGGCCTTGGGCATCGTGGATTGTCAAGAGCCCCGTGGGCGACCGAGAACAGAACAGCCGCAGGTCCGAAACCCGCCGCCAAGCCCCACCTCCGCGGCTCTCCTCCTCGAGCGGAAAATCGGCGGTGGGGGGGAAGGCCTTTACAGCGCGGGCTCGAAAACAATCCTCATTCAAGAGCGGCAGCCGCGGTTTAACGTCCTGCTGCGCGACGACAAGACGTATACGTATATCAAGCTCACGACCGAGCGCTTTCCAAAGGTCCACGTCACCCGACCGCTACCCTAGGCGGGTGTTGTCCCACAGTAGTTACACTACCGACGCCGGGGCGCGCGGCATTGCGGGTTCGCCTTTTGTTCGCTATGCTGGTCCAAGAAGCTGGAACCCCAGGAGGTGCAGGATGCCCGACATACAGCGGACGGCACTTGTGACAGGCGCGAGTCGCGGTGTTGGCCGAGGGGTCGCCGCAAGCTTGGCGGAAGCCGGCTACACTGTGTTCGGCACTGGCCGGTCCATCGAAGGGGCGAAGCTTCCGGAGGTGGTGAATCGGATTCCTTGTGATCACCTCAAAGACGAGGAGACTGGCAACGCGTTTGACCGCGTTGCCAAACAGGGCCAAGGGTTGGACTTGCTCGTCAACTCGGCGTGGGGCGGCTACGAACGCATGGTCGAAGACGGGCAGTTCACTTGGACACGCCCGTTCTGGAAGCAACCGGGTGATCGTTGGGCCGCCATGATGGATGTTGGGGTTCGCTCTGCTTTCGTCGCTAGTGCCCACGCAGCCCGGATGATGGTTCCGGCGGGCCGCGGGCTGATTGTGAACATTAGCTACTGGGCAGCCCAAAAGCATCAGGCTAATGTCATATACGGCGTCGCGAAGGCGGCTACAGACAAGATGTCGTCCGACATGGCCCACGAACTCCGCGACCACGGTGTAGCGGTAATCTCACTCTATCCGGGACTCGTTCGTACAGAGGCGGTGTTAAGCGCCGCGGAAGGCGGCGTTTTCGACCTTTCTAATAGTGAGAGTCCGGAGTTTATCGGTCGAGTCATTGCGGCCTTGGCAGATGATTCTCAACTCATGCAACGGACCGGCAAGGTTCTGGTTGCAGCGCAGGTGGCTGCCGAGTTGGGCGTAAAGGATGTGGACGGCAAAGAGCCCCGCCCGCTGACGTTGGAGACCTCGTGAGACCGCGGCGGGCATGATCAGCAGGAACCTCTCGTGACCCTCTGTTAAAATCGAACCGAACACTCCGTTGCCATGGCGCTCGCGCCCCACCTGGAACACCTTAAGCAGCGCGCCGCTCATCTTCCGGCTTCTCCGGGGGTTTACCTCTTCAAAGACGCCGCGGGGCGAGTTATCTACGTCGGCAAGGCCAAGAGCCTTCGCGACCGCGTTCGCAGCTACTTCGTCGAAGAGCGCCTGGCCGACGCCAAGACCGGGACGCTGATCGCGGAGGCTCGGGAGGTCGACTACATCGCCGTCGCCAATGAGAAAGAGGCGCTCGGGCTCGAAAATAACCTCATCAAAGAACGGCAGCCAAGGTTTAACGTTCTGCTGAGGGACGACAAGACCTATCCCTACATCAAGCTCACCAAGGAGCGCTTTCCGCGGGTTTACGTCACGCGGCGGCTGCGCAAGGACGGCTCCAGCTATTTCGGACCCTACTTTCCGGCTAACCTGGCGCACCGGGTGGTCAACTTCATCCATCGCTATTTCAAGATCCCCTCGTGCCGGGTGGATTTGAAGCGCTTTCACGCGCGGCCGTGCTTGGAATACCACATCCACCGCTGCTGGGGGCCTTGCGTCGAGGGGCTCACGGGCGACCACGAATACGGCAAGGCCGTCTCGGACGTGCGGATGTTCCTCGACGGGCGCTCGGGCGAGTTGGTGATCGACTTGCGGCGGCGCATGCTCGACGCTTCGGACCGATTGGAGTTCGAGCAAGCGGCGTCGTTGCGCGACCTGATCACCACGGTTGAGGAATTGAAGCAACGTCAAAGGGTAGCAGCGGTCGAGGGCCGCGACGTGGATATTTTCGGCCTGTGCGCCGAGCCGCCCTTGGTGGCGGCGAATCTGTTCCATGTCCGCAACGGGCGCATCGTCGATCGGCGCGAGTTCTATTGGGAAGATGTGCAGCGGTTTGATGAGCCGGAGTTTCTGTCGTCGTTGCTGAAGCAGATTTACTTGGATCAGCAATACGTGCCGTCGCTGATCCATATCCCGGCGGAGTTTGAAGACCGAGGGGCGCTCGAGGACGTACTGACGGAAAAGCGCGGCCGCAAGGTCATGATCTCCGTCCCCCAACGCGGCCCGAAAAAGTCGATGCTCGATTTGGTCGAGAGCAACGCGCGGCACGGCTTCGAGCAGCGCTTTCGCGTGATGAAGCCGACACCGAAGGCGATGATGGCAGCGCTGGCCGACGCGCTGAACCTTGAAAAGCCCTCCGAGCGGATCGAGTGCTTCGATATTTCGCACATCCAGGGAAGCGATACGGTGGCGTCGATGGTGGTGGCGGTGAACGGCAAGATGCGCCGTTCGGAATACCGCAAGTTCATTATCAAGAGCGTCGCCGGGGTTGATGATTTCGCCTCGATGCGGGAGGTCGTCGAACGCCGCTATCGTCGGCTGCAGGAAGAAGACAAACCGCTGCCGGGGTTGGTCCTGATCGACGGGGGCATCGGGCAGCTGCACTCAGCGGCCGAAGCGCTCGAAGGCTTGGGGGTGATCAACCAGCCCGTGGCGGCGATCGCCAAGCGCGAGGAGACGATTTACGTTCTGGGCCAAGAAGACGAACCGGTCACGCTCGACCGATTTTCGCCAGTGCTGCATATGGTTCAGATGATTCGCGACGAGGCGCACCGCTTTGCCGTCACGTTCCACCGCAGCCGACGCAATACGCGGCAGCTGACCTCTGTATTGACGGAAGTCGAGGGGGTGGGCGAGAAGACGGTGCGGAAGTTGTTAAAGACGTTTGGGAGCCTCGATCAGGTGCGCTCGGCGAGCGTCGAGGAGCTGGCGGCGTGTGTGAATCGCGGGCAGGCGCAAAAGATTCATGAGTTTCTTCTCCGTGCACCGTGAACCGTGAGCCGCAGCTCGTGAGCTTTGCACACGGCGGGAAGACATGTCGGCACGAATGCCGACACGGCATGCAAGAGTGCGTGCGCCACGTCGGGTGCTGGCAAATTCGTGGGGTGCCGGGGGGAAGCGACGCTAGTCAGGGACTCAGCATGGGGTGGCCCGGTTCGCCCGAAGCTCCGCTGTGGTTCACACTCATGGCTCGCCGACAACGGCCCACTGAGTTGTAAATTTTGTTACAAGTATCCTGAATCGCCAGGGAAAACCAGACCGGCCACTTGTAAGCGCTCGCCAAAAGCACTAAAATCGTGGCACATCAGGGTTTTGCGGCGCGCGTCGGCGCGTTTGCGGGGTTGTCCGTCGCCGGGCGGCCCCAAGGTCAACGTTAGGGGGGCATTCGATGCGGCGAACTCTAGTTATCGCGCTCGCGGCAGTGTGCGGTCTTTCCGCCGAGCCTGTCGCGGAGGTCGTTCGGCGATCCCAACAATTCGAGCAAGCGGGCGAGACAATTCGGGCCCGGGCGGTGCTGGCGCGTGCGGCGGGCGACGCCGAGAGCGATGTCGAGACGCAACTGGCCTACGCCGAGTTTCTCGATCGCTATCGCGACCCGGCCCGTCGGGGGGCTTACGAAAAGGCGCTGGCCGAGCTCGGTTCGTCTTCCGGCGAGCAACGGCGCTCGCTGCTGCGTCGGTTGGTCGTCCTATCGCTGATTGAAGGCGATAGTGAAGCCGCCAAGAAATACGTCGGCGAATACCGTGCGTCGGGCGGCGCGGAGATGCAAGAGCTCGAACGCTCGCTCGAGCGGACGGGCGATAGCGGCGGCTTGCCGATGGGTTCGGCTCAAGTCCCGGGGCTGCTTGAAGGTTTTCGCCGCATGGCCGCGCTTTCGAGCGACCAGACACTCGCCGAACTGATGCCCGCTCTGGCCCGCAACGTGATGACCAGCGGCTATCGTACCGGCCGCGGCGCCGAAGCGCTTCAGCAAACCGAGTACTTGAAACTGGTGCTGCAGTATCTCTCGCAAGCGCGGGAATTGCGGCAGTTTGCAGGTCCCAATGAAACGATCGACGTCCCGGCCTGCGAATCCGAACAGACGGCGCAGCTGCTCAAGATTCTTGGTTTTCGCCTGCGCAACGATTGCGGCCCCTCGGCCGTGCTCGAAACCGTCAACCCCTCGCGCGCTTTTCTTTCGATCGACTCGGCCTTCCCGCTGGCGGACTTGGAAGAAGCCTATCGCCGCGAGCGGGCTTTCCACCTTCCCTACCCCTCGACCACGCTGCCGGTGATCTTCGGCCCCGAGTATTGGCTGTCGGGCGCGAAGAAACGTGACAAGGGCGATTTTATTGATGTATTTCTCGGCGACCCCACCCTGGGTCGGCTTTATGTGGCGATGTCGAATCTGCATGAGCCGACCGCGATGCTCCTGCGTGAGCAGGTTTCGATCGAGCGGCTCAAGAACATGGCCCACGTGCTGGACTTTTTCGGCGGGATGTTCGAGGTGGAAGACGGCCGCGCCATGGTTCCCGGCGGCCCTGGGGCCGAAAAGGCGTGGGAAAATCTGATCGAGGTTTCACCGGGGGACCCGGCGGCGTTTTTCATGAAGCTGATGGAAACCGACGACGGCTGGGTCGCCGCGTTCTTTGATTCGCTTTGGCGGGTCGATGACAAGGCGCTGCGCTACTTCACCGAACCCAAGCGCATGCGGCGCTTCTATCTCGCCGTGCGCGGGAAGACTACCAGCCCCGGCCCGGCGCGGCCGATCTTTCGCGCCAACGCCGACTTGCTGCTCCTGACGACACGACTGCACCTGACGCCGGACGGGCAGGCCTACATCCCAGGCGGACTGGAACCGTGGAAAAAGGTCTTCAATTGGCACGAACATGCCATTTGGGACGGCAAACGCAATCGCGAAGCCGCTATGTGGAGTCATCCCGACGACATTGTCGAATCGATGTACGTCTTCTGTCGGCGCGCGGTCGGCAACGACCCGCTGCGGATGTTCATGTCGATCACCAACATCGATCGGCACCGAAAAACCCCGCTGCGGCCGGCGACGGTCGAGAGGTTGACCGAGGAGTTCGGCGACCACGGGCAGATCTATTCGATCTTTGCCGACGCGCCCATGCTGAGCGATGAAACGATCGTCGGTTACCTCGACTTGCTGCCTCGGTTGTTGAAGATTCGTCGCGTCACCCGCCGCGCCGATGCCATCGGAATATTTCAAGCGCTGACCGGGCTGTGGCAGATCCTCTTGCACGAAGGCCAAATCCCGGACGAGAAGGCCGACGGCGTTCTCAGTTCCTTCCTTGATTTGTTCCAAGACGTGCGCAGTGATTCGGCGCTGTTCGACGCAGGGCGCGCCGGCGTACGGAACCTGCTGGTTGCGACGGGCTCATCCGCCGATGCGCCTCAACAACGCATGCTTGAATTGCTCGCTGGTGATCCCGCGCCGGTCGATCAAAGCACCCATGCCCAAGTGGTCGAGCAACTAAACTCGCTGTTTATCCAGCAGCGGCTCGTTTCGCTCAAAACGCTGTTTGACTTGGCGGACCACTTGGAACGTGTTTCGCGCGGTGAAAGCTTCAATGTCGGAATGGCCAACCGGCTTGCTTCGCGGATATCGGAGATCCCTCTGCCCCGCTCCGAGCTGTCGACCTTCGAATCGAACGCCTTCGCTCACGGCAATTGGGTGGATAAGCATTTGGAGCGGCAGCGTTCTCTGAACCTGCGGCGCATGGTCGACCGAGCGCAGGGCAACTCGCAGAAGTTGGCGGAGTTGCGAGGCGAGTTGGCGCCGATCTTGCGCGACTCGCTGGTGGGCCTCAACTACGTTCACTATTCGCCACCGGGCGCGGAGCTGATCCGCGCGAACCCGCTGTTTGTTAGGAGCCATGATTTCCTGGGTATCCAGGGAGGAAGCACTTGGCGGACGACCCGCGTGTTGGGCACTGGTTGGCCCAATAGCGGAGGCGGGCGTTTAGTCGGTTCTCTGATTGGGCTTCCTTACGCACTAGCTGAGGCTGAGCAGAATTTCTTGGTCCCCGTCAAGCGCCAGGCGCTGATCTGGCAAGATCTTGCTCCCCAGATTCTTCTTAGCGCCACGGTACCGAAGTGGTGGCGCATCACTCCGTCGGAACAGCATTTCGTGGGGCTGCACTTGCGATTGGCTGAGGAATTGGTGGCACGATCCTCTTTCGAGCCGGATTTGCACACGGCGATATTCAACCGTCTGCGACGCAAAGTCGAACCGGCGCGACTATACCGCGTCCGCGACGCGCTCAGCCGGGGGCGTGTTCAAGATGGTATCGGCCAACTGACCGCCTCGGAAATGTTCCATCTAGCCGCCGGCCACTTGAACGACAACGCGACCGAGTTCGGGCCGACGGGCGCTGAAATCGCGCGCCTGCGGGCCGGCACGCCCGACAAGCTAAGCTACGATCGAATCGGCCGGCTGTTTGGCGTTCCGCACCCTAGGCTGGCCGAGTCATATCGCCCGATGCTGCTCAACGTGCCTTTATTCCCAACGTTGATGGGATATTCGAGCCGCATCTTGGCGGAGAGTTGGGAGTCGAGCAATCTGTATTGGGCGGCGCTGGCCGACGAATCGCATATCGCGCCGAGCCGCTTGAATTTGCTCGTGCCGCAGTGGACCCAAAAATCGCTCGAGCGCATTTTCGCCACGCACCTGGACGATTGGCCGGCGCTGTGGCGCTCGATGCGAATCGTCGCCGCAGATTACCGCAAGGAGATCCGCCCCCGGGTGACGCAATTGGTTGAGGAAGCGCTGGACTAGCGACTCACGAAAGGCTTCTAATAACATGGAGAACCCAGTCGGAGGACTCGAGCTGTGAAAGGTCTACGGATTCGCAACGCCTTTACTAGGGGACGCTGGTGGTGGACGGCGTTGCTGCCGGCGATGGCGGCGGCGGCGGCTGTTTTCGGGCCGTCCATGACGGCGCAGGATGTGCTGGGCGACAATCCGCTGTTTCGCGTGAAGGTCGACCTGGTCGTGCTCAACGTCGCGGTCACCGATCGGCGGGGCCGCTACATCAATAATTTAAAGCCGACCGATTTCCGGGTCTACGAAGACGGTATTGGGCAGACCGTTTCGACGTTCGGGGAGGGCAACGAGGCGCCCCGTAGCGTCGTCCAACTCCAGCAACGCGAAACGACAGAGCCGGGGCCGGAGGGCGAGCGGCAGCGCTCGGCGATTCAGGGGCTGGTCGATGAAAGTTTCGCGGGCACAAACGTCTTCGTGCTTTTCGACACCAGCAATTTCATGTACCGCAGCTTCGTCTTCGCCGAAGACGCCATTGCCGATTTTATCCGCGGCCTCGACGGCGCCGACTCGATCGCCGTCTACGGCTACAGCCGCAATCTAACGCGGTTGACGTCGTTGACCGAAAGCCGCCTGGACGGCATTCGTGGTTTGCGGCAAGCCGTGGCCGGGGATGAGACGGCCCTTTATAACGCGCTATTGCTGACCTTGCGCGACGCCGCCGGTGTTCCCGGCCGCAAGGTTATTATCGTGTTCTCGAATGGACCGGATTCGGCCAGCACGGTCGGTCCCGACGATGTTCGCGCTATCGCCGAGGATGAAGGTGTGCCGATTTACGTGATCAGCACGCGCGAAGTGAACAAAGACCCCATTTCCAGCAATGTTTTTCGGCGCTTGACGGCGCGAACCGGCGGAAAAGCTTACTTCGCCAAGAGCTGGCAGAAGCAGTCGGAAGCGTTCGTCTCGATCCGCGAGGAGTTGGCGAGCTCCTATACGTTGACCTACTATCCCCAAGCGAATCCCAACCAAGGCTGGCGCAGCATCAACGTCGAGCTGGTAGGCAACGGCCTGCGCAAGTATCGAATTCGGACGCGCAGCGGCTATCGGCCGAAGCTGTAAAGCGGACAAAGCCGCTACAGAACCTCTCTTTTTGCCGACTCCGGCCGGCTTTCCTTCAGCGACTCAATCATCTCCCTAAAGCTCGGCATATCCATTTCGATCGAAATCTTGACCGCCGTTGCTTCCTCGGCGACGACGATGCTGTCGAGGAAAGCCGTCAGGCCCGAATTCTCGGGGCTCATCATCAGCCTGCCCATGGCGACCAACCCGCGGGCGGCGTCGCCCAGGAGCTTGGCTCCTTCCGCGGTGGGAAACAATCCCTCGACTTGCATGTCCAGCCCGTCGGTGAGGTCGAGGCCGAAAGTGCTTTGCTCCATGGTCTTGAGTATCCGCATGGCGGGTTGTTGCGGAGCCGGCTCGGCACCGGGTTCCTGCTCCGGCATCAACCGTCCCGGTTGGCGAGAGACCGCCCAAACGTGGTTTACCGCCGGGATGCCTTCCGCCAGCTCGATCAAATTCGCATGGTCGGCCAGGCTCGAACCGCCGTCCAACCGCCGGTCGAGCGACTGCCGCAAAGGACCTGCCGGCCCGACGAGAGCCGTCTCGGCGTCGAGAAAAGACAGAGAAAACACACCGCTGCTGCCGGGTGTGGCTGCCTCTTCGTCGCCAGTCGATTCCCGTCCGCCGAAAGTGTAAACCCTAATCCCGCGATAGTCGTCCTGGACTGCGCCGGCGTCTTCGAAAGTCTCGCCGAGTTCGTCCGGATCAAAGCGGCCGCGCGCCGCCACGAGGAAGGGCATATCTTGAGGCACTGCGATTTGCCCGACTTCGCCCCACGAAACCACCAGCAGACTCTCGAGGTCCCGGCGGGGGTCAAAGCCGGTCTTGTTGACAAAGTCTTCGATGGAGTTTTCGAAGCCGCGGCCGGCCGAGCCGCCTTCTTCTTCGAGATAGAGGTAGACCGGGGCCTCTCGCATCCGCGCCACGTCGACGCCCATCAGCGAAACCGCGTCGGGCGGCAACAACGCTGCCAGCTCGGTGTCAACGGCTGCGGCCCGCGCAGGGACCCCTGCCGAACAGCCGATCATCCAGCCGCCGGAGACGGCCAAAACTGTGGCGAAAATACGTGAGGCAATTGCTGAATTCACGGTTCCCTCCGAAGAATGTACGTGCAGCGGACGTGGGGCAAATCGGACCGCCGAGACGGTTTACCGGCTAGAAGTCCTTCCGTTCGAACATCCACAAGCTCCCCGCCAACACCGCTACGCCAAAAAGACCCGACGTGACCAACGGCATCCAGGTTTCTATCTCTCTCCCCAAGAAGGCCAGCCTCGCCATGTCGCCGATTCCGTAGAGCTTCGGAAAGACGTAATACAGCCCTTGCATCAAGTCGCGAGGCCATTGCGAGTTGAAATACGGCGCCAAGCGTTCATGCTGCGAAAAGATCAAGCTCAACAGCATGACGAAATACGTCACCATGCTCGCCAACACCGCGCTTTCCGACGCCACCGCGACAAACAGGACGATCGTCAGCAGCACCGCGAAAGCGAAGACCGCAAACGATGCCGAGGCCAGGAAGCCTGCCTTCCAAATGCCGGTCTTGAGGCCGAGAATCGCCCACACCCCGAGCACCAAATAGAAAAGGTTGCTGCCGATCACCGCCAGCGTGCCCAAGAATTTTCCGAGCAACAGATGCGAGCGGCGGACCGGCTTCGACAGCAGCAGCTCGATGCGCCCCGGTTCGAACACCGTCGGAATCAATCCCGCCGACGCGAAGACGGCAAAGAACAACCCGGCGGTAAACAGGAATACGGAGACCGCGCCGAGTACCACGTTGACAACCTGGTCTATCTCGACAGCCTGCCCGCCTTTCACCTCCTGGCCGAAGATCTTCACCATCGCCACGCCGCCCTCGACGATGTCGATGTTCAGAACCAGCGTGAACAGCAGCATGAGCACGGTCGAGCACCCGAGGAACCCCCAGAAGATCTTCCGCGAGAAGGATTCCCGAAACGTATCGACGACCAAGGCCGCGGTCACGCCCGAGGCAATCATTTCGCCTCCCGCGATTCTGCGACCGCGCCGAGGAATACATCCTCGAGAGTCGAGCGCTTGCGGCGCACCTCTTCCACCTCGACGCCGTGCCTCCGCAGAGTATCGATGGCTCGGTTTGCCCCCTCGCGATCGGAGAAATCGAAATGAATCAGGCCGTTCTCTGATGCGACAGCGGCCGCGCGCGAACGCAGTTCCAAAACGGCCTGATCGGGCGCCTCGGCCGTTGACACGCGGTAACCGCTTCCCGCGGTAAGCTGCGCCACCCGGCCGGTAAGCGCCAACTCGCCGCGCCGAATAATCGCCACCTCGTCGCAGAACATCTCGACTTCCGAAAGCAAGTGCGAGTTCAGAAAAATAGTGACACCTTCGCTTTGCAATTCGCTCAACAAATCACGAATCATCCTTCGGCCCAGCGGATCCACACCGTCACCGGGCTCGTCGAGAATCAGCAGCTCGGGGCGATGCATCAACGCCTGCGCAAGCCCGAGCCGCTGTAGCATGCCTTTCGAATACTTACCGATGCGGACATCTGCCCAGTCGGCGAGCCCGACGCGTTCGAGCAACTCTGAGGATCGTTGCCGGTATTCCGCACCCGAGCACCCCGACAACGCGGCGTAAGAATGTAACATCTGTCGGCCGGTGTTGTAGGTAGGGAAGCGATGGTTTTCCGGCAGGTAGCCCACCGGTCGCCGGGCTTCCGCCTTCCGGCAGTCCAGCCCGAACAAGCGGGCCCGGCCCGACGTCGGACGCGCCGCCGAAAGCAACAGTTTGATAAACGTCGTTTTCCCTGAGCCGTTCGGTCCCAGCAAACCAAACGCCGAGCCCGTTGCAACTTCGAGCGAGATGCCGTCAACGGCGCGGACCGGGCCCCGCGAGCCGAAGCGCCGAAAGTGCTTCGTCAAATCCTCGGTTACGATCGCGGCGGCTGGGTGGTCCGTCATGGGGCGTCTACGCCGGGCATAAAGGCCGGGCGATCTAACCTGCATTTCTCACCACCGGGCAGTCGAAGCACGCAATAGGCCTGTCATTACTTCGTTACGGTTGCCTGCCGTACTCACCGTACTGTTCGAGTACGCCTCCGCGCGCCAGGCGGCCCGTGCCTCGTACTGACAGCCCTCTCACGCACTTCGCCTCGCCACGTCGTGAGAAATGCAGGCTAATCACCAGTTACGCAACTTTGGCGGCGAAGTTCCGCGCGGCGGGCTCGACCGAGCAACCGGCGCGAATTCTCATTCTCGCGTACCGGAGAGGTAGACACGAGCCAAGCGGCCCGCCCGATCGACCATCGGGTCCTCGTGGGGTTGTCCACGGAGGGTGAAATGTAGAATGATAAGTACGTCCGCTCCTCCGCGTCCATCCTCAGATTCTCAAGGCGGGTAATCCTATGACCTTTCGCACTTCGTTTCGCGCGAGCGCCCTTTTTCTTTTTGCGCTCCCGGTTCTCACGGCCGCTCCCATCTTGCGGGTGCATCTTCCCACCGTCTCCAACGACAGCCCTGATGCCCTGTTGCTTGAGGACGGCCGGCCGCTGCCGATCTGGATCCAACAGGGAACCAACGGCCCCACCGGTATCTTCTTCGAGGTTTGGAACGCGGGCGACGGCCAAGTGAACCCGCAGATCTCGGGCGGATTTTCACCCTGGCTGCAACCGGTCGTGACCGGCACCCAGTTCTGTACTTTTGATGCCGGTCGGGTGTGTTCTTTCGTAAGGGTCTTTTTTGAAGCAGCCGGCCTACCACGGGGAACCTTCCAGGGCGAAATCACGGTTAGCGACGCCAACGCGGTCGACTCGCCACAGCATGTCCCCGTGACGATTCATGTCGACGGCACGGTTCCCGACAACGTGGAACTCTATATCGCCGCGGCTGAGGGCAATAGCGACGCGGTGGAGTTCCAGACGCCCGCAGGCCCGGCGCCCGTTGTGAGCGTGGCGCCCGACGGGCAGTTTCTTTCTGTGTCCTCGTCGGGCCAGGGTTCGTTCCGCTTTCTGCACAACCATCGAGTCGCGGCTACATTTAGCTCAGGAATGGGCGTCGGCGATCTGGCGGGCAGCCTCTCGGTAAGCGGGTCGTCCTTTGGCCCCGACAACCGCGCCGTACCGGTGACGGTACACGTGACCAACAGCCCGATCGCGGACTCGAGCTCGGATTCGGTAATCCTGAGAACCGGACTGGGAATCGATCCGCCGCCCGGTGCCGTTGTGCTCAGCAACCGCGGCCTGGGCTCGCTTTCCGTGAGCGGCGTCGATGTCTCAACAAGCTCAGGCGAGGAATGGCTTTCGACGGAAGACGTGGGCAACAACATCTTTCTCGTTCGAGCGGCCGTTGGCGACCTTGGCGCCGGCCTTTACGAGGGCGAACTGATCTTCAACAGCAATGCGGTCAACGCCCCAGTGCGGATTCCGGTCGCCTTGGAGATCGGGGATTCGAGCGCCCCGCAAGCCCTTTTCTCGGGCTTGGTCAACGGAGCTTCTTTCGATCCGCTCCAGGGAATCGCCCCGGGGGCCATCGTTTCGCTGTTCGGCATCAGCCTCGCGAACGCGGTTGACCTCCCCGAGCCGGACGATATTCCGCTGCCGAGAGAACTAGAGGGGGCGCGAGTGCGCGTGAACGGTGTCGACGCGCCCTTTTTCTTTGTCTCGCCGCGGCAATTGAACTTTCAGGTGCCTGTCGAGCTGTCTCCCGGCGGCGCCCTGATCGAGGTCATCCGCGACGGGGTACAGGGAAACTCGATTTCGGCAACGGTGTTCGAGCGTTCGCCCGGAATCTTCCGCATCGGAATCGAGAACTATGGAGCCATCGTCAACGCCTCCCAAGGAAACTTCCCCTTGCCGCCGGACATAGGAGCACAGCTTGGATTGACAACGACACCGGCGCGCCCCGGCGACATCCTTGTGATTTTCGCGACCGGCCTGGGGGCGGTGGACAACCCGGTAGCGACCGGTGAAGCTACCCCGGACAGTCCTTTCGCGCGCACTATCGAGCGGCCCAAGGTCCGATACAGCACATCGCCGTTCGGCCTCTCCGAGCGGGCTCAGTTCTCCGGGCTGTCGCCTCGCTTCGTCGGACTCTACCAAGTGAATGCGCCGATTCCTGAAACCATGGGGAATAATCCGCGCACGCCGGTGATCATCGAGTTCAGCGACGGCACGCGAAGCAACACCGTCCATATCGCCGTCGAGCGGTAAAGCCTTCGGAATTCGGCTTCGTGGATGTCGAACGTCCCCGACGTGGCGTGAGCAGCGAGCATGGACCTCAACTTTCCGTAACCGGCCAGTGATCCTCCACCCGATAAGCCTCCTCGTCACCCGGCCAAGGCGGCATAGTCGTAATCAGAAAACGCAGCGGCCCCTCACCCGTATTGCGGAATTGAAAATGGGTCCCGGCGGGAATCGTCAAACTCACCCCCGGCCGCGTCTCGACAATCTCTTCTCCATCGCCGTCGCGCCGCCAAACCTCGCCCTGCCCTTCGATGAAATACCAAATCTCCTGGACGTGGTGATGCGCGACCGCTAGTGACACGCCGCCTGTGGGCAAAGTGCAGTGCACCGAGCTGCCGTGCTCTGTGGCTGCCAACAACCGGATCTCGGAGCCGTCCGGGGCCAGGCAATCGGAGTCATCGGGTAGGTATCGCGTCTCCATTCATCCCTCGAAAAAGACAATGTCCGCCATTGGGTAGTGTTCTTTGTTCATGGTCCAGAAGCGAAGACCATGGCGGCGAGCAGTGGCCGCGAGCAGGGCGTCGGCAATCTCGAGACCGTGCGCCCGGGAAAGACCTTCGAATAACCACCCGCGATCTCCCCAACGGCATCGCTGACCTTCAGACATCGCATCACCCACCGATATTGGAGCATATTCGGGCCTACCGCCCTGTTTTTTGATTGCTTTGTTGCCGGCACGGATGGACCGCAAATCAAATGGAGTATGATTTGGGAGATTGATCAGAATCAACCACCCCAAAAAATGCCCCCAAACCCCACCGGATTAGCTGCCGCCCCGGCCAAGCCGCTGGAACGAAGGCATCACCTTCGACTTCAAGACACTCTTCGTCGCCCTGGGCAAATCGCTGGTCAAGCTCACCTACCAAGACTTCCTGGGCTCCGCGGCCGGTGCCGCTGACGCCATCAAGGCGGTTGGTAAGAAAACCGACTCCGAGCAGAGAACAAGACGTTCTCGAAGGGAGTGATCAGCCTCAAGTACAGGCGCGTCCGTCCAAGAGCAAAGCAAGAGCGGTGACTCGCCTTGACTTCCCTCCCGACCCCCTGCCAAATTGGAAACTGTTGTTGAGGATCGCCCCTGTGAGCCGTTGCTCGCCGCTACTTCTGTTACTTGAAGAGGAGTGCAAGTGTCTTACTCTAACCGCCGAGCCGGCCCGGCCCTGATCGCCGCCGTCTCCGTCGCCGCTCTGTTCACCGCGTGTTCGAGTAACCCCGAAGAAGACGATGCCGCCCTAAAGTTCCAACCCAACTGGGAATCGATCCAATCCCATACAGCGCCGGAATGGTTCCATAACGCCAAATTCGGCATTTTTATTCACTGGGGCCTCTACTCGGTGCCCGCCTGGGCCGAACCGACAGGCAAGTTGCACCAGGTGCCGTGGGATACTTGGTTCAAACACAATGCCTATGCCGAGTGGTACTTGAATACGCTCAGGATCGACGGTTCGCCCACGCAGGAGTATCACAACAAGACTTACGGGGCTGACTTCGACTACATGGACTTCGTCCCGAAATTCAACGAGGAGATCGCGAAATGGAGCCCCGGCGACATGGCGCAACTGTTCAAGGACGTCGGCGCCCGCTACGTCGTGCTGACCACGAAGCACCACGACGGCTTCCTGCTTTGGCCCAGCGAAGTGCAGAATCCCCACCTGCCCGAAGACCGCCGACAAGCCTCGCGCGATATCGCCGGCGAGCTGGCCGAGTCAGTCCGCGCGCGCGGCATGAAGATGGGTTACTACTACTCGGGCGGCCTCGATTGGAGCTTCAATCCCACGCCCGTCGTCGCCCGCGATGACGTCCACGGGACGATCATCCACGATCCCGAGTACGCCAAGTACGTTGACGCGCATTGGCGCGAATTGATCGAGCGCTACAAGCCGTCGATCCTTTGGAACGACATCGGCTATCCCGAAACCGGCGACGTCGCGAACATCTTTGCCGACTACTACAACAACTTCCCCGACGGTGTCATCAACAACCGTTGGGAGATTCGCAAAGACGGCGCCCCCGACCGGCACCATGATTTCGAAACCCCGGAATACAAGACGATGGACGACATCTACCCGGAAAAGTGGGAAACATGCCGGGGCATGGGATATTCCTTCGGCTACAACCACGTCGAAGGACCGGAGCAGACGATCAAGGAAGACGAGTTGATCCACCTGCTGATCGACGTCACGGCAAAGAACGGCAACCTGCTGCTCAATGTAGGGCCGAAAGCCGACGGCTCGATTCCTGAGATCCAGGAGCAACGCCTACGTGCTCTCGGCTCTTGGCTCAACACCAACGGTGAAGCGATCTTCGGAACCAGGCCCTGGGATCGCGCGAGCGGAAAGACCGGCGGAGGGATCGACGTTCGCTTCACTCGCAAAGGCGACGTGCTCTATGCGATCCTGCTTGCAAGGCCCGAGGGCGGCGAAATAACCATCGGAGGGATCACGCCGCCCGAAGACGCCTTGGTAAGCATGTTGGGCTCCGGCTACCGCGAGTGGAGCGCCGAGGATGGCAATCTGAAGATCACGCTGCCTGAGGAATACCCCGAGGCGCACGCCTACGCGTTTAAAATTTCGAAGCTGTAGCGAGCCCCGCAACACACTCAGCCGCCGGGTTTACAAGAACCTTCTGAATTTCTCAGGGCGACAGCCCGGCCTGGTTGATGATCGAGTCGAGAGTCCGGCGTTTCAGGTCGCGGCCCCTCCTAAGCCGCCAGCGCCTCTTTGCAATAAGCCAGACACCTACGAACCTCCGCGACCGTGTCCACGGCCGTGTACTCGTATTCGATATTGGCCGGAATGGCGTATTTGTTGTCGCGCAGCAGCACCAGCACTTCCTTGATCGGCGTATCGCCCTTCCCGAAAGGCACGTTCCCGCCCTGATTCCGTTTGCGATCTTTGACGTGCAACGTCAGGATGTCGTCGTGGTATTTGCTGATGAAGTCAACCGGGTCGAAATTCGCTGCCGTGAAGTGCCCGATGTCGAGGTTGATCGCGATGTATTCCGACCGCCCCTTTCGACCACGTTCGAAGCTTTCCGGCGTCGCGAACTCGTTTTCGTGAATCCGCGAGTGATTGTGCAAGCCGACACGCATCTTGTGCTTTTTCGCAAAGGGATCGATCCGGGCCGCCGTGCTGACGTTCGACGACGCCGTTAGCACCTTCGCCCCAAGCACCTTGGCCATTTCGAACCCACGCTCGATCTCGCGGTCGCTGAAGTCGTCGCGGAAGCTGTAGTTGAAGGCGTAAACATCGACCCCCACGTCGCGAAACTGTTTGCCGACCGCCTCGATCTCGTCGAGCGAAACGGTCTCGCGCCACTTTCTAAGCCTTTCCCGTTCCGCCGGCGAGTCACCGCTGCCATGCCCGCGTTCAAGATGGCCCGACCATAACTCGCAAAGCCCGATGCCGACATCGGCGAAGGCTTGGACAGCGGCGTCGGTATGCCTGTCGCGGAAGCTGTAGCTCTGGGCGCCAATCGTAACTCCGTTCACAATGGGGTTAATCTTTGCTGCCCCCGGTAAACGCCCGGCGGCAAGCCCGACCGCACCCGCCAGCGAAAGTCTGTGGAAATCTCGACGATTCATGAAGCACCTCTTTCGATTCCGGAACCGGCGGAGATCGTTGGACGAAGCAACCGGCCGGCAATCCTCTACGATTCTACGCGAGAACGACCCCCGAGGAGTGCATCCGTTTCCAAGGCGCCGTGCCGCCGATCTTGGACGGGTAGTCCCCGGACCTGACGCCGCGGTCGGAAGGTTGGTTTAGGGGGTTGGTCCCTGGGCTTGCGCCCAGGGCCGGTATTAAGGCGAAGCGATGAGCTCTGGGGTTGGGCTCTCGGATGACGGGGGACGCGGATGGAGGTTCGAACCCAACCGCGGTGAGGAGTTGCTTGGGCAGGCCTGGAACGCTGCCCCACTTGGGGGGCCGATGGATGGAAATATAGGGCCGAGTTGCGGGCTCGGGCCGGGAAAATTCGGAAAACTCCAAGTGTCGCTAATCTCTTGCGACACGTCGAAGCGCACGCGCGGGTCAGGCCAAGGAAATCGGAAGAGTATCGCTCGGCTCTTGGGGTCCGGGGACCGGATTTGGATAAAGCAGGGGGCGCCGTTAGATCGGAACCAGGAGGTTAGCGCTTGCGCTGCTTCTGCTGACCGACGCGAACCTTGCCTTGCGTCGCTTTCATCTCTTCCCAGGCCTTCCAATCAAACCGCGCAGCAGCGTCTTTGAGGTAGCCGTTGACGTCCGCGTTCTTCGGCAGTACGGCGACTACCGTAGCGAAACCCGGCCCGCCTGGATTCTTGATGCGGTATTTCTTTGTGTTCGGGATCGCCATGTTTTTCAATCTACCATACGTCCGAGCAGATCGCAGACGTCCAGCCCGTGAGATTCGCCTGTCCGCGAGTGCGCGAAACACGACGTTGGGAATGGGACGTCGCTACCGCACTCAGTCCGGGAGCAAGGCGCACCGACGTCGGTGTGCGCGCACGACGTGGCGCACGCATTCCTGCGTGCGGTAGTACTGATCCTGGCAACATGTTCCCGGACTACCTGCTACATTATTCACTCAAAGGATTCCCCTAGTGCCCGACCGAAACCGCTGTTCCTGGGCCAAGGCCCCCATCGAAATCGCCTACCACGACGAGGAGTGGGGCGTCCCGCTGCACGACGATCGCAAACTGTTCGAATTCCTGATCCTCGAAGGCGCGCAGGCCGGCCTGAGTTGGATCACCATCCTGAAAAAGCGCGACGCGTATCGCCGGGCTTTTTCCGACTTCGAAATCGCGAAGGTCGCCCGTTTCCGCCCCGCCAAAGTCGAGCGCCTGCTCGCGAATCCCGGGATCATCCGCAACCGCCTCAAGATCGAATCAGCGATGCTCAACGCCAAACTAACCATCGCGGTCCAAAAGGAATTCGGCAGCCTCGACGAATACCTGTGGCAATTTGTCGCAGGCGCCCCCATCCACCACCGTTGGGAAAGTTGGAAGCATGTCCCGGCGACCAGCGCCGAATCCGACGCGATGAGCAAAGACATGAAGAAACGAGGCTTCAAGTTCGTCGGCTCCACCATCTGCTACGCCTTGATGCAAGCGGTCGGCATGGTCAACGACCACGAGACGGACTGCTTTCGGTATCGGCAACTCAAACCGCGCCGAGCTCGCCGGCAAATACCCCGGTAGCGACTCGCGCCGGCCACTCGACTTTGCCCATTTGTTGAGGGTTGCTCCGGGGCAGGTCGGCGATGCGGGCAGCAAAAAGAGAGACGTGGACGCAAGTCCCCGCCCTCACGCTCACGGTCTCTGGCTCCCCGGTTTGCCACGTCCTTCGACTTCCGGGGAGTGTGATATGCTCGCGCCATGCCGGAACTGACACTTCACAGAGTCGACGGATCGACCCACATCATCACCCCGTCGGAGTTCGAGGCTTTCCGGTCTTCCTTGCAGGGAGACATCCTGCTTCCCGCTGATCCGGGCTACGACGAAGCACGCAGCCTTCACAACGGGATGATCGATCGCCGCCCCGCGATGATCGTCCGGTGCAAGGACCGAGCCGACGCGGCGGCGACCGTGAGCTATTGCGGAAGCAACGATCTACTCCTCTCCGTGCACTGCGGCGGGCACTCGGTAGCCGGTTTTTCCGTGTGCGAAGGGGGCGTGATGATTGACCTCACGCCCATGAACCAAGTGGAAGTGGATCCTTCGAACCGCACAGCAAAGGTGGGCGGCGGCGCGACTTGGGAGGATATTGACAAAGCCACCCAGGCTCATGGTCTTGCCACCACGGGCGGCATCGCTCCTACCACGGGCGTTGGTGGTTACACCCTTGGTGCAGGCCACGGCTACCTCATGCGGAAGCACGGTCTCACATGCGACAATCTTCTGTCCGCCAAAGTGGTCACAGCCGACGGACAGGTGTTGACCGCCGGCCCGACCGAGAACCCCGAACTCTTCTGGGGCCTGCGCGGAGGCGGCGGCAACTTCGGCGTCGTCACCTCCTTCGAATTCCAGCTCTACCCGCTCGAGCAGATTTTGGGCGGTCTGCTCCTTTACCCGTTGGATGTCGCGAAGGACGTTCTCAGGGTGTATCGTGAAGTCGCCGCCGGCGCGCCCGACGAACTGGGTTCCGTTTTCGCGTTGGCCACGCATCTCGAGGCGGGGCAGGTAGTCGGCGTCATTGTCTGCTACTCCGGCGCTATCGCGGAGGGCGAGCGGTTGCTTCGACCGCTGCGGGAATTCAAGCCGATCATCGTCGATCAAGTCGCGCCGTGCGAGTACGCCGTGGTCCAAGCGCTGGCCGGGAACTTCAACCCGCGCGGCATGCGCAACTACTGGAAGTCCAACTCACTGCGCGATTTGAGCGACGAACTCATCGACCTGGTGGTCGATCGTTATCGCAGCGTCCACGCGCCGCACACTCACGTCGCATTTGAGCACCTCGGTGGGGCTATAGCCCGTGTTCCCAACAACGCCACGGCCTGCCACAATCGGCATTGGCCTTTCGATTTCCTCATCGCGGGTATGTGGGACGACCCGGAAGAAGACGACCTGAACATCGACTGGGTGCGTAGTCTTTGGAACGATCTCCGACCCTTTGCGGCGGACGGCGCATACACCAACTACATGGACGCCGACAAGGGAGAGGGTGACGGACAGCTACGGGCGGCCTACGGCGACGAAACCTACGCCCGCCTTCGCACGCTCAAGAGACAGTACGATCCATCGAACCTGTTTCGCCTGAATCAAAACATCCAACCCGAGTAGCCCCGACCCGATTACAGGCCGCCCATCTCCTATGTCTCGGTTGCCCAACCCGCGATTCACGAGCGCCGATAAAACACCTTCCCCTTTTTCAGCGTTAACGCGCAAAGACTTGCCCCAAAATAGTAGGGGATCTCGCGGTAATCCCCCACATCGAATACCGCCAGGTCGGCCTGCTTATCCGGCTCCAGCGATCCGACCTTGTCCGCCAGCCCCATCGCCGCGGCACCGTTAATCGTCGCCGCGCAGATGCTTTCCTCAGCCGTCAAGCCCATCTGCGTGCAGGCCATCGAGAGGACCATCGGCATGCTCGGGGTAGGATTCAATGGATCCCCGAACCCGGTCGCCAGCGCCACCGCCGCGCCGCGGTCGATAAGCGCCCGCCCCGGCGCGAAGCGTCCCGTGCCGCTTTGGTATCCCGTAGCGGGAAGCAGCGTCGCGACAATCGGCGAGCGCGCCGCAAGATCGATGTCTGCATCGGTAATGCAATCAAGGTGGTCGGCGCTGAGGGCACCCATCTCGACAGCGACCCGGAGCGCTCCGGTCGGAGCGTCACGGTCGGTTTGAACCTTGAGCCGAAAGCCCAGCCGCGCTGCCGCCTCGAGAATGAGTTTCGTTTGTTCGAGACTGAACGCTTCCGGTCCGCATTCGACATCGCAAAAACCGGCCAACTTCCGCCGCTCGATCAGCGGCAGCAACACGTCGGTAACCTGCTCTGTCGCGCTTTCCGGATCCTCTCGCCAATCCGCCGATTTGGCCGCTCCGGCGACAAACGTGCGCGTGATGTCGAATCCCAACCGTTCGAGCGTCGCCGCCGCCTTCAAGCCCTTGAGTTCCGCCGGCTCGCTCAGCCCCTGCCCCGAACGTGCGTCCAAGGTCGTCGTGCCCTGCGATGCAAACCGTGTTGCCCATCGCTTGACGTTCAGCGCCAGAACTTTTGGCGCGATAGAGCGAATGCCGCTGGACGGCGGAGCGGGCAGTGACGCGCTTGGCAACCGGAGAGGGTTGTCCGGCAGAGGCACCACGCCGCCACTCGGCTTGAGCCGAGCGAAAACCGGGTGGGTGTGGGAATCGACGAAGCCGGGCAAAACGACCTTGCCGGTTACGTCGATGCGTAGGGCGTCACGAGCCGCGGCGAGATTTTCGATCCGCCGCGTGAGGCCGACCTCGCGGATCTTCTCGCCGTCGATCAGTACCGCTCCGTCGGAAATGATCCCTAGTCCACGATGGTGGATGCCGCGCCGCGGCGCCCGCCCGCGCAGCGTTACAAGCTGCCGGGCTCCACGCAATAAGATCATGCTTTGTTGAGGTGGCCGCGGCTTAACACACAGACAACGAAATCAAGATCCGTCCCCTCCCTGAACCCTTTTGCTGATCTCGGCTCGTAGATCCATATTACGTACCAGTCGATGCAAGTAGTTTGGATGCAAACTCAGCGCTTTCGCCGCTTCGGTAAAACTCCCTTGCGCTTCCTTGACGGCGGCCAGAATCAGCTGCTTCTTCGTTTCGTTCACGGCCTCGTGATAACCGCCGACCGGCGTCTCGGTGGCCGGTCTTGTCTCGAGCACGGTCTCGGGTAAGTCTTCGGGCAGGACTACGTCGGCCGACCCCAAGACGATGGCACGCTCGATAGCGTTTCCCAACTCCCGAACATTCCCCGGCCAGTCGTACGCCGCTAAACAGCGCTGCGCTTTGCGCGACAGTCCCTCGGTTTGCCGGCCCAGCCGTTGCGCATGCTTTCTCAAGAAATATTGTGCCAACAAAAGAATGTCTTCACGCCGCTCTCGCAATGCGGGGAGCCGAATCGAAACCACGTTCAACCGGTAATACAGATCTTCCCGGAAGTTTCCGCTGTCCACCTCTTTCTTCAGTTCGCGGTTGGTGGCGGCGATGACGCGAATGTCAACGGTGACCGGTTTTGTTCCGCCCACTCGGTCAAAGCTGTGGTCCTGCAATACGCGTAGCAGCTTCGCTTGTAGGGTAGGAGCCATTTCACCGATCTCATCCAGGAAAACCGTGCCCTCGTTGGCAACTTCCAATTTCCCTTTCTTTTTCTCCACTGCACCGGTGAAGGCCCCTTTCTCATGGCCGAACAATTCGCTCTCGAGCAACGTTTCGGTTAAAGCCGCGCAGTTGATCGCCACGAACGGCTTGTGGGCCCGAGGGGAATTCGCGTGGATCGCGTGCGCCACCAATTCCTTTCCCGTACCGCTTTCTCCCGTTACCAGAACGGTCGCGTCTGTTGGCGCAGCTTTGGCGATGAACTCATACACGCGCTTCATCTTCGCGCTCTCGCCCACCATGTCGTGCTCGATATTGAGTTCCTGCTGTAATCGCCGGTTCTCGTTTTCAAGCGCGACGATGCGTCGGGCGCTCTCGAGAGGCATGGCCGAGATGCTCCCCATCGCGGAGAGCAGTTGTAAATGGTGCTCGTCAAAGTGGACCGTGGGGTCGCAAGTTTCCAGATAGATCACGCCGCGAACCTTTTCGATCACCCTGAGTGGTACCGCCAACACGGCCTGCACCGCTTCGTCCCCGGCCGCCGCGTATTTGCTGTTGGGAAAATCGTTGCCAAGCACCGCCGTGCCTTCTCGCAAGACGCGGTGAATCACTGGCCGGCTGACCTGCACTGTTCCGTCTGTCTCGTTGCCGCGGCCGCGCCCGTAGATGGAAACAAACTCATCGGGGTCGTCTTCGATTAGGAAAATGGCGGCCCGCTCTGCCGGAACGACTTCGAGAATCGCGTCGAGCAAACGTTGTTCGAGCGCCTCGAGACCTTCCTTTGAACCGATAGCGGAAGCAACTCCCAGCAGCGCTTGCATGTCTTGCATCACGCGCCCCGCCGAGGGCAGCGCTTCGACCAGGCTTTCGGGAGCCAGATAGAGCAACTCTTCGGCGCTCATACGGACGGTCGCTCGCCCGGCGCCGACCGCCGGAACATCGAACTGCACGGCGCTCGATCCGGCTGCTGTTTCGAGGCCCTCCTCCGCCGAGGCTGACGGTCCGGGTGACGATGAGGCTGACGAGTCTTCTGACGGCGAGGCCGATGGGTCAACCACACCCGGCTGAACCTGACGAAACGCGGCCGCCGGTTCCAATTCCCGAACGGCGAACAGCAACAACGTGTCGCCCAGCCCGATCACGTCCCCTTGCTCGAGCAAACGTCGCTTGACGGGGACTCCGTTGACAAAGGTGCCGTTGAGGCTTTCGAGATCGCCAATCGTAACGCCGTCGGGTCCAGGGCTCAGCACGCAATGGCGGCGCGAAACCCCGCCCGACTCAATCACGAGCCAATTATCCGCGTCACGCCCGATCGAAACCTCGAGGTCGGGCACCAGCAGGGTCGTGCCCCTCCGGGGACCGGCGATGGCAACCAATTGCGGATTCATCGTCGAAGCAACCAAGCGCGAGAACAGTGTCAAGTATAAGCGAACACCCGCCGTATCGAAACCGCGCGGCTACTTGGTCGTTTTCGAGCCCAACCTTAGGCTTCTGTTCTATTGTTCTGCGAACAGTCCGGGTGCCTGTCACTCATTTCCTACTACTCATTTCCTGCTCGTCACCAATCTCTCCACGCTTCTATTCTCGAATTTTCGGGCTGCGACAGCGGTTCATATTTGTAACGGACGTCAGGGTTGTGCTATAGTCGGTCCGCCGCGGTGGCGGCAATCCAGAATGTATTCACGGTTTCGCTCCTGGAAAGGAAGGTGTCGTTGTGCCGTTTTGTAGCAAGTGTGGAGTTGATGTGAGTGGGGTATCGTTCTGTTCCAAGTGTGGGGCGCCGGTCGAGGCATCGGCGGATCCCGATTCGTCTGCGGCTGCCGCGGCACCGGCGGCTGCAACGGGATCAGGAATCGACAACAACGTTGCGGGGGCGCTCGCCTACGTCACGCCCATCCCCGCGATCATTTTTCTGCTCACTGACCCGTATAAGAACATTCGGTTTGTGAGATTCCATTCGCTGCAGTGCATTTTCTTCTGCATTGCTTCGATCGTTTTGCAGGTCTGTGTGGCAATCGCTTCGGTGGCCCTAGGTTTCATTGGGATCGGAGCCATCGTTGCACTGCTAAGCCCGCTGATCAGCCTCGGTATCCTGGTGATCTGGGTAGTTCTGGTGCTCAAGGCATACCAGGGACAAGAGTTCGCGCTGCCTCTAATCGGCCCGTTCGTGCTGAAACACGTTTAGCGTCCGCTTCGGAGTTGCGTTACACCGGTACGGCTTCCCGGTCAGCCACCACCGACCGTTTATGGGCCGTGCTTACCGTCCCCTTCCCTTGCTGTCATTGAGCCGGCAGCTCATTGGTCTTGACCCGATTTGCCCAGGTGTTAAACCCTTCCGGCTCAGCATTGCGAAGTGAAATCTGGACATGGTACCGCTTGTGGATCAACAAGGACCGTTTGCCACTCTTCGACTTGAATGTGTAGTTTTCCATGCCGGGCGAGTCACCGACCGTGATCCCCTTGTTATAGCCGTCGGTCGACTCCTGGCTGAATTTTGATCCGATGAAAAACGGCATGTAGAGTAGCTTGTGAAACGCCCAATCGTCGATGGAAACCGTGACCTGGCGATTGGTTCCCTCTTCCCGGTACTCGCGTTTCGCGTTGCTGACCTTGGCTTCTCCCATTTGGGTCGTGGACCCTTTGGGCTCGGTGGCGGTCCAGCCGGGCGGAACGTTCGGCAGGACCTTGATGAGCTGTGAAAAGTGCAATGTTTCGACCGCGGTCATGTTCTCCAGCTCCTGCTGGAGCTTTTCCGCCTCGCTCGCCATATCCTGCAACGCGCCTAACGCCTTGAGCGGATTCTTTGTGAAATCGACTCCCTCGGTAACTTCCGAGTCGGGGGAGTCAACATCGACAAAACCACATCCGACTACGAAACCTATAAGAAGGCAGGCCGGCAAGACTTTCGTATTCAAGAGACACCTCCAGAGTTTGCCAAGCTCGCGATCGTAGCAGTTGGAAATGTCCGCGTCAAGGCGTGAGCCTTTAGTACGCTGCCCAACGTCCGTTGAGCCCCAATATCGGGTGCCGGCGTCTTGTTGAAGGATGACGCGACGAATGCCGGCGCCTAGGCTGCAAACACTTTCCCAAACTGGTCCACCGCCCAGGCAAGGTCTTCGCGTTCGACCACCAGCGGCGGCGCCACGCGAATCACGTGGTAGTGCGTTTCCTTGCAGAGGAGTCCTCGGTCTTTGAGCTGCTCGCAATACGGCCGAGCCGGACTATACAGTTCGATGCCGACCAGCAGCCCACGCCCGCGAACTTCCTTGATTGCCGGGTGACGCAACTTCGAAAGTTCGGTAAGGAGCCACTCCCCCATCTCGGCCGAACGCGCGACAAGCTGCTCCTGCTCGATGACCCGAAGCGCCTCGAGCGCCACCGCGCACCCGAGCGGGTTGCCCCCATAAGTAGAGCCATGGCTGCCCGGATCGAATACCCCGATCAACTCCCTCGTCCCAACGACAGCCGACACCGGATAGAAACCGCCCGACAAGGCTTTACCGAGAATGAAGGCATCCGGCCGGACGCCTTCATGGTCGGCACAGAACATTCGTCCTGTCCTTCCGAGACCGGTTTGGATCTCATCAAGCAGCAACTGCACGCGGTTGGCGCGACAAATCTCGGCTGCGGTGCGCAGGAAGCCGGCAGGCGGAATGAAGATACCGGCCTCGCACTGGATAGGCTCGACCAAGAAAGCGCACGTCTGTGGGGTAATCGCCGTTCGAAGAGCTTCCGCATCCCCAAAAGGAATCGACACGAAACCCGGCGTAAAGGGGCCGAAACCCTCGCGGCTGCCCCTGTCCGAAGAGAATCCCACGATCGTAGTCGTGCGGCCGTGAAAGTTGTTCTCGCAAACGATGATCTCGGCTTTGTCCGCGGCGATGCCCTTGTGCCGATACCCCCAGCGCCGGGCAGCCTTAATAGCCGTCTCGACCGCCTCCGCGCCGGTGTTCATCGGCACGACGGCATCGAGCCCGCACAGCTCGGCCAATTCTTTGAGGAAGATCGGCAGTTTGTCGTTACGGAATGCCCGCGAGGTGAGCGTCACGCGGGCGGCCTGCTGGGTGAGCGCCTCTAGAATCCTCGGGTGGCAGTGACCTTGGTTGACCGCCGAATAGGCGCTCAGGCAGTCAAGATAACGATGGCCGTCGACGCTATAAACCCACGGCCCCTCGGCCCGTTCAATAACGACGTCTAGAGGATGATAATTATGAGCGCCCCAACGGTCCTCGAGCGCAAGAAGCTCCTCGGTCTTGTCAATGGTCGGCGGCATGGATCAGCCCCCACAGTTTGGCAATTTCCGGGTCCAAGAGCAAACGGACCGGGGTGGGCCCCATCCGGCACGACCTGTCTGCCGCGGCGTCGAGCCTCCGTTTCATCGATCCCGCAAAAAGGCGAGAACCTCCCCGGATAACGAATGAAAAGTCTTGCGCTCGCCGGCTATCGCGCTTAGGGTAGAATCGGACCGTCGCGGTGCGCAGCAGATGACAACTCCGGATCTCATCGACTTTGCACCTTATATCTCCGTTCCGGCTTTGGCGGCGATCGTGCTCGGGGCGGTGGTGAGACTCGCCCGAAGGTCCGTCCGTAGCGGTGTCATTGAAACGACGACCGCACGCCATTTCTACGCCTTGGTCGTAGCCTGGGCGGTATGGGGAGTGGTGAGTGCCGTCCTAGCGGTCTCGGGCGGATACACTTCGCAGAAGTTCTACGCCCTGATGCCCGGCTTGTGGGTTCCCTTCGTTCCTGTCGTGATCTTTGCCGCGTATTTCGCTTTATCGGGCTCATTCCGAAATGGGCTCGGCAAGGTAATCGATCACACGCCTCTGCACTGGCTGGCGTACTTGCACGCTCTTCGGATTTCCGCGATCGGTACCGCTTTTGAGACCGTACGGGGAAAGTTCCCGGAATCCTTCGAACTCTTTGTCGGGGTTCCCGACCTGCTTTTCGGACTGTCGGCGCTCTACGTGGGCCGGCGCGTGCAGCGCGGGTCGATCGGCCGACGCGGTGTCGCAATGTGGAGCTTGGTCGGAGCCATCGCGGTTGTACCGGGGGCCAATCTGGTAGCTCAGATGGGGCTTCCCGGTCCGATGATGGTATTCACGACGGAACCGACCTCGGTAGCGCTCTTTGTATACCCGATGGTTCTGGCGCCGACCCTTATCGTGCCGTTGTTTGTCCTGTGCAACCTTGTTACCGCCCAGCGTTTGTGGAGCGCATCGCCCGCCGATCGGGCCGTCGGTGACAGCCCGCACCCTAGTTGACCTGAAGAACGACCACTACGGTCGTGGCTGAACGACGGAAAGCAGTCTGCGGGTCAAGGTTTACAGACGGAGGGCGCGCTTGACGCCTATGTTACGGTGGGCTCTCGGTTCCGGTCCGATCAGATTTAGGGGGGAAGGTGGTGCGGGTAGGGCTGTTTTCTGATACAATCGACCGCTTTGGCGCGTATAAGATATTAGAAGCTGAGGATTCCGTAGGTCGAGGACCGTACCGTCATGTCTGCACAAGAGAGAGTTAGGATCCTTGCCGACGCAACTCCCAACACATGGGTTGCGTTAGCCAAAGATGAGTCCCGCGTCGTCGCCAAAGGGGAGGACTCCACGCAGGCGGTAGAGAATGCGAAGAATGCGGGCGAACCGGACCCAGTGCTGATCCGGGTTCCCGATGCGTGGAGACTTTTGGTACTTTAGGGCGGCCTTTGCGAATACCCTACAAACCCTTCCCGGTCAAGGATAACCCTGGTTTCCCCGACCTGAATGTTCACTGGATTCCCATGATGACGGTGAGCATATCTACCGTCATGCGACAAGCAAGAGATTCGAGGCGATCGTAGATTCCGGGTCGCCATGGTGTCTTTCGGGCAGATTCCCTGCACCTGTTAACACTCGACAAGAGATTTTGGCCGCGACAGCGCGGCATCCCATTGTTCGGAAACCGTGTCGAGGTACGAGCGTGCGTGGTTGATCGGTTCCGGCGCATAGCTGAACAGGCTTTCCCGACCGACCCGACTCGACGCAACAATCCCAGCTCGTTCAAGCACTCGAAGATGCTTGGTGACGCCTTGCCTCGTGAGGCTAAGGCCGTCAGTGAGCTGGATAATTGAACGTGGCTGACCGTCGCTCAATCGAGCCACAAGCTCCAACCGCGTCGTGTCACCGAGTGCCGCGAACACCGGAGTGTGATCGACGGGCCCACGACCTGACTCAAGACTCGACATGAGCGGTGATGTTTTCGGCTTGCACGTCCCACCCTTTCGCGTTCTCACGCAAGGCGTCCGCACAGCGGTCGTCCGGCAGGGCGTTGAAACCGGACTCCGAGATGACAAGACGGGTGCCGCCGGATGTCGGTTCAAGCTTGAATTCAACAAGCGTCGGCGGCTCCTTCGAATAGTCAATATCGGGATCGACTGCGTAAGGATGCCACGTGAACGAAAACAGCCGTCCCGTTTCCATGGTCTGCACTGTGGCCTCCCACTTAAGGTGTTCATAACCCGGATAGGTCATTCGACCACGGGTTACCTGACCGACTACAAAGGGTCCGTCCAGGTTTACGCGGAACCATTCGCCGAATTCTTTGTAGTCTGTCAGCGCGAGCCAGACGCGTGCGACTGTTGCCCCCAGCTCAATGCTCTTTTCGATGCGATCTTGCATAACGCAACCTCCCAGTTGCGTTAGTGTCGCATGCCGCGAAACAAAACACAACCATCTAGTTGCGTATCCACGCAAGCTCTATGCTCACCACGACTTCGTGGGGAAGCTGACCGGTTCGTGGAGCGGTTGGGGAGAGAGTTCGACGAGCGCGAAGGCAGGTTGGGCTTCGTGAACCTGCTTGGTGGGTCAGTCGGTTGCTCTCGAAGAGCGCTGCTGAGGGGTTCATCCACGTCACCTGAGGGGCGAAAACAACCTAACGGCGAGTCCAAAGGGGACGCCGCCTCTGGTATCCTTATAAGGGTTTGAACCCCATCGGAGCGAGTGCCGAAGGCACGTCCCCAACGCCGTTCCGGGCGCTTTCCGCCCGCCGTTCGAGCAGCCGATGAGGCTCACCAATGAGACTTGATTGAGGCTGAGGTTCCGCTATGTCCGGCCACTCAAAATGGGCAAGTATCAAGCACAAGAAGGCCGCGCTGGATGCTAAACGCGGCAAAGTATTCACACGCCTGATTCGCGAAATCCAAATCGCAGCCCGCGAGGGCGGGGGCGACCCCGACGGCAATCCCCGCCTGCGAAGCGCAATCGCCTCGGCGAAGAGCCAAAGCATGCCGCAGGACAACATCAAGCGAGCGGTTTTGCGCGGTAGCGGACAGTTGGAAGGCGAAACCTTTGAGGAAGTCTCCTTCGAAGGATACGGTCCCTCGGGCGTGGCCGTCATGGTCGACGTCGTTACAGATAACCGGAATCGAACGGTCAGCGAAATTAGACACCATTTCGCGAAACATGGCGGCAACTTAGGAGAGAATGGCTGCGTTTCGTGGATGTTCGACAAGCGTAGTCTGATCGTCATTCCAAAGTCCTCCACGACGGAAGAAGACCTGATGGAACTCGTGCTCACAGCCGGCGCGGACGACCTCAGGGACGAGGGTGATAATTGGGCAGTCATCTCGCCGCCCGAAGCTCATGACGATGTGCTTCAGGGAATTGAAGGTGCGGGCCTGGCAACCGAAAGCGCGGAAGTAACCCGAATCCCCCAGAACTCCGTCAAAGTAGAGGGAAAGCACGCTGCGGCGGTGCTGCGCATGATCGAGGCTCTAGAGGATCAGGACGACACGCAGAACGTGTACGCGAACTTCGACATTGACGACGCGGAGTTGGAGAAACTCGCAAACTAGAGGTTGGCGCCTGCCGCCGATCCAACCTGCTCCGTGGAATCTTGCTAAGGGTGAGCGATTGCGAATCTTCGGCATCGATTGCGGGTCCCAACGAACCGGCTATGGGGTCATCGATACCGATGGTCGGCGACACCAGGCAATCGCGTTTGGAGTCATTCGAACCTCTCCCAAAAGCCCTTTCCACGAACGGTTGAGACAAATCCACAGCGAATTGGACGCCTTGGTTGCAAAGCATCGCCCCGATTCGATCGCCATCGAAGAGGTCTTCCAGGCTGCGAATGTCAAGACCGCTCTGAAGTTGGCGCAGGTCCGCGGAGTCACGTTACTGTTGGCCGCTCAAGCGGAGTTGCCGGTAGCTGAGTACTCGCCGCTTGAGATCAAAGGAAGCGTTGTCGGCTACGGCCTAGCGGAGAAAAAGCAAGTGCAGATGATGGTCGCGTCACTACTCAGCTTACGCGAGCCAGTGAAATCGGAAGATGCGGCCGACGCGCTCGCTGTGGCCATCTGCCACAGCCATCGCGGGGCCGGAAAGGCCGCGCAAAATATCCGACATGTGTAGTTGTAAGTGCCGCTGCCTGATCCTCCCCGCGCTGATCCTGTTGGGATTGATGCCGGCGCAGGGGCAGATCACAGGCAACGACGACTTCCGCATCTTTTTCTCAAGAGACTTCCCCGGCAGTGTTCCCGAGTACTTCGAGGTTGAAATAGGCGCCGCGGGCAAAGCACTCTACCGGGAAGACCCCAAGGAAGAGGATCCGCTCGACTTTCAGCTGACCGAAGAGGACCGGGCACGCTTGCTCGGGCAAGTCCAGAGCTTGGACTATTTTCGAGTTTCGCCCGCACACTCCCGCAAAGTGGCTTTTACGGGAGAAAAGACGTTCAGATATACCGACGGGCAAGGCAACACCTCTGAAACTAAGTTCAACTACACCGAGCAGCCCGACGCACAGGCCTTGACGAGTTGGTTCCTGAAAGCGGGGGAAACTTTGCGCCACCGCATTGAACTGGAACGGGCGGCGCGGTTTGATCGACTCGGCGTCAACAAGCGACTGCTACAGTTTCAAGTTTCGCTCGAAAGAGGCCGAGTGGTCTCGCCCAAACAGATGCTCCCAATCCTCACCCGGATATCTAAAGATAAGAAAATAATACGCTTATCTAGATCTCGTGCTGCGGGACTCGTGGAAAGAATTGAGCGGGGAGCGACTGAGTAAAGCTCCACCCTTGGATGGGCTTCATTCGCCCATCAGTAATGCATAGATGCGTTCGAGGTCTTCGGCCGAGTAGTACTCGATCTCGATCTTCCCTTTACCCTTGCCCTGGCCGATGAGGCGTACCTTGGTTCCGAGGCGCTGTTCGAGGTCGTTCAGAGCCGCCGAAACGTTTGGATCGAGTTCGCCTTTGCCCTTGCCGCCCTTCGGGCGGGTGAGGGCGCGAACCGCGCGTTCCACCTGGCGAACCGACAAACCCTGCGCTACCGTTTTCTCGGCCAGTGTCCTTTGTTGCTCCGTGTCATCGAGCCCGGCGATGGCGCGTGCGTGGCTCCCGGAAATCCGACCCTCGGCAATCAATTCGCGTACATCGGCCGGCAAGCGCAGCAGCCGCAGGAGGTTGGTGATCGTCGAGCGGTCCTTCCCTGTGCGAGCCGCAACCTCCTCGTGGCTTATCTGCAACTCGTCGATCAGTCGCTGTAGGGCCGAAGCGACCTCGATGGGGTTTAGGTCTTCGCGCTGGATGTTCTCGACGAGCGTGATTTCAAGGACTTTGTCTTCGTCGACCTCCCGTACAAGGGCGGGAACTTCCGTCAGTCCCGCCAGTTTCGCCGCGCGCAGTCGCCGCTCTCCCACAATGAGGGTGAATCGGGACCCGTTCTTGCGTAGAACGATGGGCTGCACCAAACCGTCCACGCGAATCGAACGGGCCAACTCCTCGAGCGCCTTGGCGTGAAAAATGCGGCGAGGCTGATACGGGTTGGGATCGACGAGGTCGACGGAAACAGAATGCAGGCCGTCCGTAGCCTCCGCCACCGAACCGTTCGTCTGAGGCGAGTAAGTAGGCGGCGTGGGGAGGAGAGCGCCGAGCCCTCTTCCCAGCGCCTTTCGTTTCGGTTGTGGTTTTGCCGGCATATCGTTTCACCGTGAGGTTTTAGACCGAGGCGTGAGTCGAGGCCTTCGGCTCCGCGTTCGAAAGAATCTCACGCGCCAGGTTCAAGTAACTCTCCGCTCCCTTCGAGCGTAAGTCATACTCAAGAATGGGTTTACCATGGCTGGGAGCCTCTGCCAGGCGCACGTTCCGGGGTATGACCGTCTTGAATACATCGCCGCGAAAAAAGTCACGCAAGTCCGTGGCAACTTGACGCGTCAAGCTGGTTCGCTCATCGAACATAGTCAGCAAGACACCCTCGATGCTAAGGTTCGGGTTGAGGTGCCGACGGACGCGATCGATCGTGTCCAGCAAGGCCGAAACCCCTTCCAAGGCAAAGTATTCGCATTGAATGGGAATCAGCACCGTATCGGCTGCAATCAAGCCGTTAAGCGTGAGTAAATCGAGCGCGGGCGGGCAGTCCAAGAAAATAAAATCGTACTGCGGGAGCAGAGGGCGCAGGCCGTTCCGTAGGCGGGTTTCCCTTCCCTCTCGCTCCACCAATTCTATGTTCGCGCCGACAAGGTGCCGGCTGGAAGGAAGCAGCCACAATCCATGAACATGGGTTGGATAGATAACGTCGCCGGCGGAAGCATCGCCGATCAGCAGATGGTAGAGGTTCCGGCGGTCCGGATCGTGGTCGAAACCCAGGCCGCTGGTCGAGTTGGCCTGCGGGTCGCAGTCAACGATGAGAACCCGACAATCAGCGGCCGCGAGCGAGGCGGAAAGGTTGATAGCGGTTGTCGTCTTGCCGACACCCCCCTTCTGATTGGCGATGGCGATGATCTTGTTCAAGGGGGTCCGCTTCCGGGAGGGCGAGCCACCAATTTACCACAGATTCTGAGTCGCGACTCAAGAAAAGTTCCATGTGGAACATTTCGGCCTAGGTTTGTTTCACGTGGAACTTGGGGTGCCAGGGTGCTTCATCACCAAGACGCGCTCATCACCCCACGGGAGCGGAATTGGAGAGCCCCAACCCTTGCCGAAGCGCGCGGCGATGCTCTGAGACGCCATCAGCGCGATACTGTCCGCGAGATCCGCTAAAACCGGCAGAACTTCCGCGACTGAAACCGCTCGGCAAACGGCCCAGTCGTAGCGTGCGGCAAGATTTTCCGCCCTGCCTTGCTCGACTCGCACGTTCTCCAATTCGCGGGAAGCTTCTTTAAGGAATACGGCCTTTTTCCCGATCGATTCAACGAGCGTCACCGTGAGTTCGGGCCGCGCCACCGCTAACGGCAAGCCTGGGAATCCCGCCCCGGACCCTACATCTACGACTGTCTTCGCCTTGGGCAAATGAACAGCAAGAAAAAGCGATTCTCCGAAATGGCGCTCAATAATCGCCCGAGGCTCCCGGATCGAAGTCAAGTTAACTCGCTGATTCCATTGAGTTAGAAGGGTATAGTGCCGAGAAAGCTGGAGGATCTGGTCGTTGGTTGGCGAGAGTCCTATGCGATCCAACACCGGCTCGAGCAGGGATATGAACTGCGGGTCAGGCTCAGGCATTGGAGCGTGCCGCAGTCGGCATGTCCAAGTACAGATTGATAACGGAGATCGCCGCCGGCGTAATGCCCGGAATCCGCCCGGCTTGTCCTAGGGTAGTCGGGCTCACGCGCTCCATTTTCTCGATGACCTCGCGGGACAGCCCGGGAATTCCGACAAACGAGAACCCCTCTGGAATCCGCCGCGATTCCGCGTGCTTGAGGCGCTGAATATGCCTCTCCTGCTGCGCCAGATAGCCTTCGTACTTGATCGCGGTCTCGATTGACTTCCACTCGGGCCGCCTCAGCTCAACACCGGTATGGCTTCGAACAAGCCCCTCCAACATCGAAATGGTTACTTCCGGGCGCTTAAGCAGTTGAGCCAACGTCGGGCGCTCAGCGGGCCACTCGCCAATCGCATCCAACAACGACTGGGCGTCCGACTCGGTAGCGCCCGGCCGATAAGTCTCCAAAAAGGCGCCCACGCGCTGCTTCGCCTCTCGCAGCTCGCAGAAGCGCCGCCAATCCGCATCCCCAACCAGTCCCACTTTCCGCCCGACCGGCGTTAGACGTTCATCAGCGTTGTCAATCCGCAGGTGCAGGCGAAACTCCGCTCGCGACGTGAACATCCGATAGGGCTCGTCGGTTCCTTTGGTAACTAAGTCGTCGATCAGAATCCCCGCATAACCTTGGCTTCGGTCCAATACGACGGCGTCACGACCCTGTACGGCCCGCGCGGCGTTAATGCCGGCCATGATTCCCTGCGCCGCAGCCTCCTCGTACCCAGTCGTTCCGTTAATCTGCCCGGCCAAGTAGAGCCCGGCAACGCGCTTCGTCTCCAGCGAATGCCGCAATTCGGTGGCATCCACAGAATCGTACTCAATCGCATATCCCGGCCGAATCATCTCAGCCCGCTCAAGCCCAGGGACGGATGCGACCATCGCAGCCTGCACGTCAATCGGCATACTCGTCGACATGCCGTTCAGGTAGACCTCGTTGGTGTCGAGCCCCTCCGGCTCGAGAAACAGCTGATGCCGAAGCTTGTCGGGAAACTTAACGACCTTGTCCTCGATAGACGGGCAATAACGAGGCCCGACGCCTTCTATCTGTCCACTATATAGTGGGGACCTCTGAATGCTCTCACCCAATATCTTGAGTGTTTCCTCTGTAGTGAAGGTGATGTGACACTCAATCTGCTCGCGCTCGATCTTCTTCGTTCGAAATGAAAACGGCGTCGGCTCCGGGTCCCCAGGCTGAGGTTCGCATTTCTCCCAATCGATCGTCCGCCCATCGAGCCGCGGCGGAGTACCCGTTTTTAGCCGCGCGCACCGGAACCCCAAACCCCGAAGCACCTCGCCCAGCATGACGGCCGCAGGCTCGCCGCTCCGGCCCGCCGGATACGTCCTTTCGCCGATATGCACCAGGCCGTTGAGGAAAGTGCCGGTCGTGATAATCACCGCCTCGGCGGCAATCGTTCGCCCGTCGAGCAGCTCTACGCCGCGAATTCGCTTCTCCGCCCTCTCATGCGGCGGGTCTTCAAGAACCAGATCCACCACCTCGGCCTGCTTGATCACGAGGTTCGCCTGCTGCTCGAGTACCTGCCGCATCTTCACGCGGTACTGCTTCTTGTCGCACTGCGCCCGCGGGGACCACACGGCCGGCCCCCGGCTCGTATTCAGCAGACGAAACTGAATCCCCACCGCGTCGGTCACCTCGCCCATGATCCCGCCGAGTGCGTCGATCTCGCGGACCAGGTGCCCCTTCGCAATGCCACCGACAGCCGGATTACACGACATTTGCGCGATCAGATCCAAATTCAGCGTTACCAACGCCGTACGCAAGCCCATGCGCGCCGCAGCCATCGAAGCCTCGCACCCGGCGTGCCCCGCACCAATTACAGCGATGTCGTAGTGCTCAGTGAATCTCGACATGAAGAGGAAAGTCGAAGAACTTTCCTGTTATTCTAGGCTTTCATCGAACCGGCGGCAATAACGCCGTTGCTGGTCGTCAAGGGCTGACGCCGCAAAGAGCCCGTGGAAGTCCCTTTGAGGCAAGGAAAACCCGCCGACGGAAAAGTTCGCATGAAGGTCTTAGTTGTAGGCGGGGGCGGCCGCGAACACGCCTTTTGCTGGCGCCTCGCCGGGTCGGATTCCGTCGAGCAGGTCTACGCCGTGCCGGGCAACGCCGGCATTGCCCGCGATTGCTCCTGCATCCCCGGCGACATCACCTCGAACGACGAGATCGCCTCCCTTGCCGAATGTCTCGGCGTCAACCTCACCGTCATCGGCCCCGAAGCCCCCTTGGTTGCCGGGATGGCCGATGAATTCCGCGCCCGCAATCTCCCCGTCGTCGGCCCCGCCCGCGGCGCTGCCCAACTCGAGGGAAGCAAGATCTTCTCGAAGCAGTTCATGCGCCGCCATGACATTCCCACCGCCGACTTCGCCATCGTGGAATCGGTCGTCGAGCTCGAAGACAACCTCACTCGCTTCGGCTTCCCTGTAGCGCTCAAAGCTGACGGACTCGCCGCCGGCAAGGGAGTGGTCATTGTCCGCAACGAACAGGAAGCCCGCGAAACCGGCGCCGCCATGCTCTCGGGCGACATTGTCGGGGACGCCGGACGCCGCTTGCTCATCGAGCAATTCCTCTCCGGCGAAGAGGTCAGCTTCATCGTCCTGAGCGACGGCGAAACGTTTTTCGAATTTCCGCCCACCCAAGACCACAAACCCGCCCTCGACAACGACTTAGGACCGAACACCGGCGGCATGGGAGCCTATTGCGACCCCCGCATTCTGACCGGATCCGAACGCCGGACCGTATTAACTACAATTGTAAAAACCACTCTTGCCGGCATCCGAGCCGACGGGCATCCCTTCGTAGGCTTCCTCTACTGCGGCCTGATGATGACAACTGACGGACCGAAGGTCCTCGAATACAACGTCCGCATGGGAGACCCCGAAACCCAGCCGCTGATGTACCGCATGACGGGCGACGCCGGAGAGTTGTTGCTCTCGGCCGCCCGCGGCAGCCTGGACCCGTCGGTAGTCGGCTGGAACGAGGGCCCGACCTGCTGCGTCGTTTGCGCCGCCCCCGGCTACCCGGGCTCCTATCCCAAGGGCCTCCCCATCACGGGAACGAACGAAGCCGAAGCAACCGGAGCCAAAGTCTTCCACGCCGGCACGCTCTTTCACGAGGGAAAGCTAGTCACCGCCGGAGGCCGCGTCCTCGGAGTCACCGCCGGAGGCAACGACCTAGCCGCCGCCATCACAAACGCCTACACGGCAGTCGAAAAGGTAAACTTCGAAGGCCTCCATCACCGCACCGACATCGGCCAAAAAGGCCTCAAACGCTGGTAGCAGTCCCAACCGAGCCGCGCACGTTATGGGACGGGTCGAGAGATGGGCAGGCCTGGAGACCTGCCCCACTGACTCACCGTGTTTTTGGTGCCGGCCAGGCCTGGGGACCTGTCCTACTGTCGGGTTTGTCGCTTGCTCGGGGGTTCTTGGCGGCTTCCCGGTGCGTTGCGGTTTATTGGGTGCAAGGCCGTAGGTTTCCAACAGACTGCGCTACGCCGGCACGCGGATGTTGCGTCCGACGGTTTGTCGCTGAAAGCCGCAGGTCTCTTTGAGCCCTGCGCTACGCAAGACGGGTACCTGAAACGGGGCGGGCGATAGGGGCGGTCCGGCATGACCTTCTTACGCCGATCTACGCAAAAAAGATAGAATTGTTTCGAAATGCGCGTCCGAACGACACTTAGGCTTTGGACCATTTGGTTGGTTTGCTTCAGCTCGTTGCCGGCGCAGCCGACCGAAGAAGTTCCCCGGCTCATCGAAGCTCTCAAGGATGACGACGGCTACGTTCGGAGCCGCGCCGCCATCGCCCTGGGGCACATCGGACCCGCCGCCGAAGCCGCCGCGCCGGCTCTCATCGCAGCGCTCAAGGATGACGACCGTTTCGTTCGGAGCAGCGCCGCCTCCGCCCTGGGGCGCATCGGACCCGCCGCCGAAGCCGTGCCAGCTCTCATCGAAGCGCTCAGGGACGACGACGGTTACGTTCGGAGTAGCGCCGCTGATGCCCTAGGGATCGTCGGACCCGCCGCCGAAGCGGCCGTGCCGGTTCTCATCGAAGCGCTCAAGGATGACAACAGCTGGTTTCGGAACAGCGCCGCCAGCGCCTTGGGGCGCATCGGACCCGCCGCCGAAGCCGCCGTGCCGGCTCTCATCGAAGCGCTCAGGTATGACGACGCCGCCCTTGGGGGCAACGCCACCGACGCCCTGGAGCGCATCGGACCTGCCGCCGAAGCCGCCGTGCCTGCTCTCATCGAAGCGCTCAGGTATGACGACAGCAGGGTTCGGCGCAGAGCCGCTGACGCCCTGCAGGTGATAGCTAACGGTTCCCTCGGCGCGAGGGATTTCGCAGCAATTCCGTACTTACAACGGGCTCTGACGGCGCTCGATGAAGTGCGTGAAGAAGAAGCGGCGCGAAAACTCCGGATTGCGCTTGAAGCTTTACAAGAAATCAAGAATGACCAGTGGCTAGAAAGGCTGCTCGCAAGGGCCTCGAATAACCCTCGAATCGCCCTGGGGGTCGGCCTAGCCGGCATCTACCTCCTTTGGCTCGTGGTTCTCCGCTTCGGGATATTGCGCCTGTGGCCTCTCCGAGTATTGGCATGGAACGAAGCCCTAGAACCCTACACAGACTTCAAGCTGCCAAGCTGGTTGGGCGAGGGTAAGCTCCCCGTTAGATTTGTCCTCGGTTTGGGGTTCTTCCACCACCACCGTCGGGTGCTCGATGCTTGGGTGGAGCAGCACATCGATACCGCGCGCGCGAACTTCCGCGAGATTCCCACGTTCAAAGAACGCCAAACTTATGTTCCTCTGCCGGTCGTCCTCAACGGCAACAACATTGCCAATCTGACGGTCGAACAACTACGGAACACTTGCGGCCGGGACCGCTGGGCCGTGCTCATTCAAGGCGAAGGCGGCCTGGGAAAGACGACGCTGGCATGCCAATTGGCGCTCTGGGCGATGGCGGACGATCCCGCCGAGAGGCTCTGCGACGACCGCCGTATGCTGCCGGTTCTGATCGAGCCAGGCCATGCTTTCGATATCCGCCGGGACATGGAGACGTTCGAGGCGGAAATCCGCGGGAGGCTTCAAAAGTTGGTGGGGGCCGCGAGACCCATTCCCGAGGGGCTCTTTCAAGAGCTGTTGAGGACGCGGCGCATCCTGGTCATCCTTGACGGCCTCTCGGAGATGCCCTCGGCCCTCGACGCTCCCGGCGCCGTCAGGCCCGAAAACCCGGACTTTTCTCCAAACGCTTTGCTGGTGACCTCGCGAACCGACGAGCAACTCTCGCGCGAAGCCACCATACAACCCTCCCGGATTGACAGCGGGCATCTCGCAGGGTTTATGAATGCTTACGCGACCCAATCGGGTCAAGCGAATTTGGAGGATGCAGCGCTTTTCGAAGCCTGCCGAGGCCTGGCTGAGATGGTCAGCGCGGGAGGCCAGGAGGTGACGCCGCTGCTCGCCAAGCTCTACGCCGAGCAGCTGGTCGCTCTTTCGGAGAGAGGGGAGGCTTTGGAGAACCTGCCGGCGAGCGTCCCCGACCTGATGCTGAGCTATCTCAACGAGCTAAACCGGGTTAGGCAGGAAGCGGACCCGGACGATCCGACGGTTCATCGGGCGGCCGCCATTACCGCCTGGGAGTGCCTCCGGAAAACCTATGGCCCCGGACAAGGGAAGAAGGAGGACGTCCGGGCGGAGCTGTGCACCGTTGATTTAAGCGAGGAGTTGCCGGCCTATCTGGAAGACCGGCTTCGGGTCATTCGCACCATCGCACCCGCCAAGACGCACGTTCAATTCGTCATGGACCCTCTCTCTGAATATCTCGCGGGGTTGCGCCTCGTCGAGTTATATGGAAACAGCGAAGAGAAGTGGCGCGCCTTTCTAGACCAAGCGGACCTCATGCCGGGGTCTCCGGAAGCCATCAAGGGGTTCTTACTGGCCGTACGCGACTGCTGCGAGGCTAAGGGCGCGGAACACAGGGTGCCGGATTTTGTGGCCGAAGAACTCGGCAAGCGGGCCGGGTTGGATCCGGAGGTCGTCGAGCGAGCCAGGATGCAGGGGCGAGTTCAACAATTGATCCAGAATCTGCGATCTTTCGAGCCAAAAGACCGGGCGTACGCCTGTGCGAGGTTGCAAGAGATCGGACCCGCGGCCGAAGCCGCCGTGCCGGCTCTCGTCGTAGTGCTCGGGGATGACAACTGGAGCGTTCGGAGCAGTGCCGCCTCGGCCCTGGGGCGCATCGGACCCGCCGCCGAAGCGGCCGTGCCTGCCCTCAGCGAAGCGCTCAAGGATGACGACACTGACGTTCGGAGCAGTGCCGCCTCGGCCCTAGGGCGCATCGGACCCGCCGCCGAAGCGGCCGTGCCTGCTCTCAGCGAAGCGCTCAAGCATGACGACAGCGGCGTTCGGCGCAGCGCCGCCTTCGCCTTGGGGAGCAGCGGACCCGCCGCCGTGCCGGCTCTCATCGAAGCGCTCAAGGATGACGACACCACCGTTCGGAGCGCCGCCGCCTTCGCCCTGGTGAGAATCGGACCCACAGCCGAAGCCGCCGTGCCGGCTCTTATCGAAGCGCTCATGGACGACGACAGCGACGTTCGGCGCAGCGCCGCCTCGGCCCTGGGGCGCATCGGACGCGTTGCCGAGGCAGCCATGCCGGCTCTTGGCAAGGCGCTCACGGATGACGACGGTGACGTTCGGACTGCCGCCAGATCCGCGCTGGAGAACATTCGAACCGGCACCCCTTGAGCCTTTTGCCGGTGTGTCACAACTAGCCGAATGTACCAAGTGGCGCTTTTTCTTAGGTCAGTCATTCGGTGAACTGCAGCACTCGCGGCGAACGTCGGCATGACCATCGCAGCACAGAGTCGGGCGCAGTTCCCGAACCCGGCCAAAACCAGCTTGACACCACCGATATCCTAAGCACAGTAACCCCAAGCCCAAGACCGTCAAAACCAAGCCACGGAGAACAAAAAGGAAACTCGCGAAACGGCCCCAAGGATTCTTGCCAAACGAAGCCAAGGCTCGAACCCAGGAACCCATCCCCCGCCGGATCAATGACTTAGCGGAACCGCCAAAAGCCGGCTAACCGGGCTCAAACAGAGAATTTTCACCAATGACACACGCCGAGCCGACAAGCGGAGACCGGGCCGCCGCGACCCACACGCCGCCGCCCGCCCAGCTCCAGGCAACGCCGGCCCTACAAGCGACCAGGGAAAACCCAACACTGAACTACCAAATCGACGAAACGGACCCAATTGCCCAAAGCCATGTCGAACAGCTGAGATTCCGGCAGTTCCACGAAACGAACCCAAGCGCCTCCAACAAGAATCATCCATCCCAAGCCATATCAGCAACTTGGAGCTAAGCTATGACGCGGCCGGAGACGAGTAGAGGCGCCTCCCGTCCCGGGCACTCGGCAAACTGTGGGGAGTCCTGGGGAGCGCCCCTCTGCTTGCTCCCCCGCACCCACGTTGATATTCTCAACAGAGCCTTCTCCCCGCTTGGAGGCAGGATTCGTAACACCATGTCGTCATCGATCTCACGACGAGATTTCAACCGTTCCACCGTCCTGGCCGCGCCGGCGTTATTGAACGCGCAGACCGTCGGCACGAAGGTCAACCTCGGGTGGGTCGGGCTCGGGAACCGCGGCGGGCGCCACATCAAAACCATGATGAAGGTCGCCAAGGACAGCGCGTCGATCGGGGCCATCTGCGACACTTTCGGCCCGCGCATGGCCAAGGGCAAGGATGTCGTCGCTACCCAACAAGGCTCCGCTCCCGAAATCTACAACGACTACTATAAAATGCTCGAAAATGATGCCATCGACGCCGTGGTCATCATGACGCCCGAGCATCTGCATCGCGACATGGCGATCGCCGCACTCGAGGCCGGCAAGCACGTCTACTGCGAAAAGCCGCTTAGCCATACGATCAAGGAAGGTCACGAAATCCTCGCCGCCGTCAAGAAGAGCGGCAAGAAATTCCAGGTCGGCACGCAGCGACGTAGCTCGCTGCTGTATCAAAAGGCGAAGGAGATCTACGAGTCCGGCGTGCTCGGCGAAGTCGTCTACGCCCGCGCTTTCTGGTTCCGCAACAGCCCATCGACCTTCCCGGCCTGGCGCTACGAGATACCCGAGGATGCAACCCCCGACAACACCGATTTCGAAAAGTTCCTAGGAGACGCGCCCGAGACCGACTTCAACAAGCAGCGCTATTTCCAGTGGCGTCTCTACTGGGACTACTCCGGGGGCATCTCAACCGATCTGCTGGTCCACCAGACCGACGCGATTCATATGATCACCGGCCGCACGCACTGCAAATCGGTCATGTGCAATGGCGGCGTCCATTTTTGGCGCCAGGACGACCGCGAAGTCCCCGATCACGTGACGGCGGGCTTTGAATACCCCGATCACTTCCACATCAACTACACCGCCGCGTTCAGCACATCCCACTTCCGCTACGGCGAACAGTTGCTCGGCAGCGAAGGCGCCATGGAGATCATTGGCTTACGCGATCTGTACGTCTATCCCGAGAAGTACCGCAACGCCCCCGAAGAGGTTTCGTCGCGGCCCGAGATCCACATCCGAAGCCGCAAAGACCTGGGGCAGGGCAACCCCACCGGCGCTCACTTGAAGAATTTCATCGACGCGATCCGCGACAATGTCCCGCTCAACTGCGACGCCCAAACCGGCCACGAAGCCGCCGTCACCGGCCACCTGGCAACGATGTCCTACCGCAAGGAAAAGAAAGTCTTCTGGGACAACGACAACCAACGCTACCATTTGGGCTAACGCGGCTCAGAACCAGCAGCTGTCACCCGGCAGCTCGCCGACATACCGCTCTGGCTGCCGGTCTGCAAAGACCCGGTAGGCCGATACAGAGCCCAAGAGCGAAAGCGACGGGCCAACCTCCGCCACGCCCCCTACGTGCACAGGCAGACGGCCCTTCGAGGCCGTGACGTGGCGCACGCATTCTTGTGTTCAGACTCATGACATAGTTAACACTTTCCTTCCATTTCGCGACTCCGTGCACGTCACCTCAGCGGTAACCTCGCCTTTCTCGGCCGAGAGCCGCCGATACGCCTTGTCTTGCCGCGGTTTCGGGCTTAAACTTGGGTCCGGGGTTTGAAAAGGCCGTTGAAAGGAAAATTGCCTACCATGACGGCCAAGAAGACGACTCGGCGCAAGTTTCTCGCGAACAGTACGGCTGCAACGCTGGGGTTCACGATTGTTCCATCGAACGTGCTGGCGACTCCGGCTCCGAGTGACCGTTTGAATTTCGGTCATATCGGAATTGGCGGCCGGGGCCGTCGTTTCTTGCGGCCGCTGACGCAGCTCAACGAAAAAGTCGTCCCTTGGATCAACCTTGGCGGTCCCCAGGACCGCTTTCTGCGACCGGCGCTCTCGACTGCGCTGTGTGACGTCGACTCGAGCCGGCTTGACATGGCCGCCACGGTCGTCGGCGGCAAGCCGAAACTCTACAAGGACTTTCGCCGACTGCTCGAGCAGAAGGACCTCGACGCTGTCTTCATCGCGTCGCCCGATCACTGGCACGCGCTGATGACGATCATGGCTTGCCAGGCCGGCAAGGACGTCTACGTCGAAAAGCCCGCGTCGAAAACGGTCGAGGAAGGGCGCGCCATGGTCACTGCTGCCGAGCGCTACGGCCGCGTCGTACAGGTCGGTTCGCAAGGCCGCTCGCAACGACCGGCCTATCACGCCTGCAAATACATTCAAAACGGGCAAATCGGCAAGGTAAGCAAAGTCCTTTGCTGGCACTACGAAAACCCCGTGGGCGACTGGACGCCCAACGCCGAACCGCCCTCCAGCCTCGACTACGACAGTTGGCTCGGACCGGCGCGGAAAATTCCTTACAACGAGACGCGCACTCACGGCCGGTTCCGTTGGATGCTCGATTTCGGCGGCGGGCAGATTCGCGACCGCGGCGCGCACGTGATGAGCGTGGCGAACTGGATCATGGACGCCGATTACACCGGTCCGGTAAGCGTCGAGGCGACCGGCGATCCCTATGCGGAGGGGATCTATGATGCGCCCGAGCACATGACCGTGACGTACGAATTCAAGGACCCGGATTGGACGCTGGTCTGGGCGCAGCCCGGCGTGCTGTCGGAGGAACTCGAAGGCCGTTACGGTGCCGTCTATTGGGGCGACAAGGGTCGGCTGACGGTGACCTACGGCGATCGCCACACTACCGACACCGAGCAGAAAGCCAAGGATTATCAAATTCCCCGCGGCGGTGTTGAGCCCTATCTCAGCCCGGGTCATGGAGAGGATTTCGAGGACTGCATCAAGTCGCGCGAGAAACCGATCATGCACATCGAGGCGGCGCATCGGGTAGCGACGCTGTGCATCTTGGGCAATCTTTCCTACCGCCTGCGCCGCAAGTTCGAGTGGGACCCAGTGAATGAGCGTGTCAAGAACGACGAGGAGGCCAACCGCCTGCTGAGCCTTCCCGGCCGCGGCCCTTGGCACCTGTAGGACTGAACGGCGGTAGAGATGAACGACAAAAACAGAGAGGCAAGAGAGAAAATGACGGCGTCCAAGAAAACCGAAGTGACGAATTCTCAACAGGGCCCACTTGCCGGAGCCACAGCCGTTGCGGCTGTTCTCGCAACGCCGGCAGCAGGGCTTGCGGACTCAACGGAAGGTAAGTTTCTCACCGACATCAAAGGTGACCACGCGGAAGCCCGTAAGGCGGCCTGGCTGATCGCCGACCAAATGGACCCCGAGGTGATCCCCGCGCTGAGTGAGCTTCTTGTGTCGAAGAAGCCCGAGGTGTGCAAGGCGGCGGCCGAGGCGTTGAACCACATTGTTCATTCGGTGGGGAAGGAGCTGGACCCCGCGGCGCTGCGGGCGAACCGAGGACGTCCGAATGCGCCGGACGAGCAGAATAAGCGCCAACGCGTCGTTCAAGGATTGCTGGGGCTTCTCGAAGGCAAGCGCCACGACGACGAGAAGGTGTTGGCTTTGCGGCATTTGTCGTTGGTCGCCGATGTTGATTCAGTGGCGCCGATTACCAAGCATGTGCAAGACGAGAAACTGCGCGAGGAAGTAGTGTTTTGCCTCGAACGCATCCCCGGCAAGACATCGGAAGAGGCGTTGCTCGCCGCGTTCGACGGCGCCGCCGAGGACTTCAAGCCCCGCATCCTGGCGGCTCTTGGTCACCGGCGAGCCGACGAAGCGATGGGCGTGTGCCTGGAAGCGATGAAGTCGTCGAACACGACCATCGCGATGGCGGGTATGAAGGCGGCGGCTCGTGTCGGCGCGCCGGTAGCGGGCGATATACAACTGCCTGATTATGATTCGCTTTCGGAGTGGCAGAAGATCGAGTACATGGACAGTATGTTGCGATATGCGGATGCGCAATTCGCGCGGGGCGACGCCGAGCACGCTTCGGTCCTCTACCGTCAATCGCTCGATCGTGAAGAAGAGCACCTACAGTGCGCGGCGATCATTGGGCTGGCTAAGGTGGGTACGGCAGATGCCGCCGCGGCGATTTTCCCCAAGCTCAGCAGTGACAGTAATGCGGTTCGCATCACGGCGCAAAAGGCTTGGGCGGGGATGAGCAAGCGCGCGGCGGGTTGAGCCGGCAGCCTCGGTGGCGACAAACACTCTTGTTTGTCCTTGCTCGAAGTCAAGACAAGCTCTCAGCTTGTCTCACCCCGATCACGCTCCCAACCCAACCTCAAATCGGCAGCGTGTCGCGAATGGCCACCGGCTCGATACAATAGGGGCAACTTTTCATGCCCTTTTGGGTCCGGGGGCCGGCTCTTCTGTCGGCCGCGGCGTTGATGCTCTTCGGCGCCGAAACGGGGCGCCGCCACGCGCCCTCAATATTTGTCGGGGGCGTCGTGAACGGAGCTAGTTTTCGTCCGACTCCGGATAACTTCGTTACGGCAAACTCCATCATTTCGATCTTCGGCGACGACCTGTCGTTGCGAACGAGAGTGGTTCGTCCAGACGACCTGGTGAGGGGGCGGCTTCCCGAGAGTTTGAGCGGAGTTTCGGTGATTATCGGCGGTGTGCCGGCACCGTTGTATTACGTGTCGCCGCGCCAAATCAATTGCCAGGTGCCGAGTTTCGTTGTCTCGGGGATGTTCACCGTGCGTGTAAACCGCGAGAGTTTGCTTAGCCCGCCGGAGACGATTGAGGTGAGGAGTGTCTCGCCGGGATTGTTTGGCTGGCCCGCCGAACGCGAGGACGATACGTTGCCGGCAGTGGCAACCCATCAAAATTTCCGGCCCATCGGCCGGGACTTTCCGGAGGGGGCGACTCCAGTGCGCGGCGGAGAACTGTTGATCCTGTGGGCGACCGGGATGGGTCCGACAACGCCGCCGGTGCTGTCGGGGGAGTTGCCTAATTTTGCGTCGTTTGCGCTGTTGCCGGTTCGTGTGCTGCTGAACGATGTTGCGGTGCTGGGCCGAGACATTCTCTACGCCGGACAGGCTCCGGGTTTTGCGGGGTTGTATCAGATCAATGTGCTGCTGCCGGAGGACGCACCCTCGGGTGAGGTGGGGGTCGCCGTCGAAGTGGACGGGGTGGCGAGCCAGCCGGGGATGACGGTTTCGATTGATCCGCCGGCGATGTAGAGCGGGTGTCGGCAGGTAAGGGCGACACGGTATCTGTCTCTTGCCTTCGGGGGGTCGCGCGACTCCGGCGAGTACAATATGCGGATATGACCACGCGGCAATTCTTCCTCAGCCTTCTCACTAGCTTACTTTTCGGGACTTTTTCCTGCGGATCAGGCGAGAGCGCGCAAGAGCGGGCGAACCGCTTCCTTGCGATGTACGACAGCATCGGCCAAAAACTCTACTCGGTCGCGGGCGAAGCCAGTTGGAATGCTTACACCGACGTTACCGATCAGCACATCGGCGAACGAATCGCCGCCGACCGGGCTTACGGGGCTTTCGCGGGCAGCAACTATGTGATCGAGGAGACCAAGGCGCTGCTCGCGCGAGAGGCAGAGCTGGATGATCTGACGCAGCGGCAGTTGGAGAAGATTCTTCTCGCGGCGGCGCAATACCCGGGCACGATTCCTGATGTGGTCAATGCTCGTATTGAGCTGGAAGCCAAGCAGAGCGCCGTTCTCGATACTTTTACCTACTGCGTCGACAAACGTGGGGATGACTGCCGGAAAAAGGTCACGCCGAACGAGATCGACAACACGCTGCGCGCCTCCCGCAATCTGACGGAGCGCAAGGACACCTGGGAGCTTTCCAAACAGGTCGGACCGCCGCTTAAACCCGGGCTGGTCGAATTGCGAAAGCTCAGGAATCAGGTCGCGCAAGAAATGGGATACGACTCCTTCTTCGCGTTGCAAGTTGCCGATTACGGGATGAGCGTCGACGAAATGATGGCGCTGATGGAAAGCTTCGTCGACGATCTCAAGCCGCTCTATGAGCAACTGCACACCTGGACGAAGTACGAGTTGGCGGAGCGTTACGGGCAAACGCCGCCCAAGCGCATCCCGGCGCACTGGATCGGCAATCGCTGGGCGCAGGCCTGGCCGGGGTTGACCCAAGCCGCCGATCTCGATCCGCTCTTCAAAGACAAGTCGCCCGAATGGATCGTCGAGCAGGGCGAGCGTTTTTACACTTCGCTCGGGATGCAGTCATTGCCCGAGAGTTTTTGGGAGAAATCAGACCTCTACCAGTTGCCGCCCGACGCGACGCGCAAGAAAAACACCCACGCTTCGGCTTGGCATCTCGATTTGGACGAAGATGTTCGTTCGCTGATGAGCGTCGAAGCGAATTATCGTTGGTTCCAGACATCGCATCACGAACTTGGGCACGTTTACTACTTCATGGCCTACGCGAACCCCGACGTGCCGCTGACACTGCGAGAGGGGGCGAACCGCGCTTTCCACGAAGCGGTCGGCGATTTGATCGGGATCGCCGCGCGGCAACCGGCGTATCTGCGGCAAATCGGCTTGCTGCCCGAGGATCAGGAGATCGATGAAATTCAGTGGCTTCTCGATGAGGCCTTGAACGAAGCGGTCGCGTTCATTCCGTTTTCGGCGGGGACGATGTCTTCGTTTGAACACGATCTTTACGAAGAGAATCTTTCCCCCGAGGAGTTCAACGCCCGTTGGTGGGAGTACGTCGGCCGGTTCCAGGGTGTCGAGCCACCGGAGCCTCGCGGCGAGGAGTATTGCGACGCTTGCACCAAGACTCATATCAGCAATGATCCGGCGCAATACTACGACTACGCTATTGCTTTCGTTCTGAAGTACCAGTTGCATACCTACATCGCGAAGAACATCCTTAAGCAGGATCCGCGCGACTGCAATTACTTCGGGAACGAAGAGGTAGGGCGGTTTTTGTCGGAGATTCTGCGGCTGGGGGCGACGCGTGACTGGCGGGAGGTTATTCGGGAGAAGACGGGCGAAGAGGTTAGTACCCGGGCAATGCTGGAGTATTTCGAACCGCTGACGGACTACCTGAAGAAAGAAAACGTCGGGCGCGATGTGGGTTGGTAGCGGGGGTTCGTGTGAGATTCCTTGCTGTTCCGGTGCCCGTGACCGGGCACTTCAACCCGGTCTTGCCCGTCGCCAAGATGCCGGCCGAGCGCGGCCACGAAGTGCGGTGGTATACCAGCGCGCGTTTTCAGGCAAAGATTGAGGCAACGGGCGCCCGCTTCGTTGCGTTTCAAATTGCGCAGGACATCGACTACGACAAGGCGAACGACCTGTTCCCGGAACGAACGAAGCTCAAGGGGTGGAGACAACTCCAGTCGAAGTCTCAGGTCAGCCGCGTTCGTAAAGATAGCCGGCTTCGACTTCGCGGCTTCCTGAGCTGTCGTTGACAACGAAGCTCGCACGGCGCCTCACGCCACGTCGGGCCGGCCGGTGCTACTGCACGATGAAATGGATTCTTTTAATCCGGAATCGGGCCGGCTTTTCCTTCGGGATTTTGATGCGCAACATATTCTGATCGCCGCGGTGGCGATTAGACAACAGCTTGCTTTCGTAGAACTGATTTCGTTCGAGACGGATGGGGTCGCCTTGGGAAAGGACCTGGGCTTCGATCATGGTGGAGTGCATCGGAAGCAGCAGCAGCACTTTTCCGTTTCGGGGGTCGAGTTGTTTGACCTTGACGGTCAGTGCGCAAAGAACCGGGGTCAGTGCGGTCGTCAGCACGAGTATCCGGACGAGGGGTTTCATAACAACACCTCCTTGTGTCAGCCGCGGGCACTTTTCTGTGTTTTGCTTTTCCCGCCGCGAAGTTCTTATCGGTCCGCGGGGGCCGGCAAAGACCACCACGCCGCGGGGGTGCGGCGAAAAAGTTTCCGTTCGAGCCGGAAAATCGACGATTCGGCTCGCGGATGCGGCTGCTCAGCGTGAATGGGAAGACGATAAGACCGTCGGGTTCGGGTTGCATAGTACGGTTGCCGAATCACGTGTCGCCGAACTACGTCGGTGACGGCGTGTGAGCTGTAGGGAACGCATCCCCTCCCCAGGACGCCGCGACAGCGTGAGTCCGCGGGGATTGTTGATGTCCGCCGGGCTGTCGGTGAAAGCCGTGGGTGCCTTCGGGCCCTGCCCTACGCATCTGCACGTTGAGAATGGCGGGAAGGGAATGGATGGCGGGGCGGACTGTGGTTCTCAGGATTGGTCGCGGCGGCTAGCCTGCATTGCTCACCAGCTGACGGCCGAAGCACGCGATAGCTCTGTCATTACTTCGTTACGGTTGCCTGCCGTGCTCACCGTACTGTTCAAGTACGCCTCCGCGGCGCCAGGCGGCCCGTGCCTCGTACTGACAGCCCTCTCACGCACTTCGCCTCGCCACCTGGTGAGAAATGCAGGCTAGTCGGGGTCGACGGTGTATTCGTTGGTTTCCATGACTTTGACGGCCGTCGCTGTTCCTTGGGTGGGGACTTCAGCGTTGAGAGTTCGCGTTGTTTTTTCGGAGGCGATTCGCAGAGTCTTCGGGTTGACCAAGCGCTCCCCTTCGCCGCTGATGGAGCCTTTCGTCGAAGCAGGGGAAGCGGCCGGCGGTTCCTTCAATGCCCCTTCAGCTGCTTCGTTGACACGCTTGAATAATTCGGCTGGGTCGCTGTCGTAGAAAAAACGGATCTGTAGGCAAGGCCCCTCGGGACATTCTTTCCAACCGGCGAAGAGCGTGGCCGTATGGGCTTCGACCCTTCCGCCTCCCGGCAGCGGAACATTCTCCTTTGAGGTCCAGGCTTCACCGATGCGGACGGTGCGGCCGGCGAATTGCTCAATACGGTCCTTCCATTCGGCAAGGTCGCCTTTTCGCAAGGACTCGGCGTTGAACAGGGGGCCGAAGGTTTGCATGAGTTGGGGCGGAAATTTTGATTTGAGATTTTCGAGGATACCGTCGTAGCCTTCAATGCCCGTCACCTTGCCCTCGGCGTCGATTGAGTACGTGAGATTGACGCCGGCCATGGCGTCGATCATGGGGCTGGCGACCGTGTAGCCGTCGCGTGTAAGGGAGTTGGAAAGGATGTCGCGTTCGACGCTATACCGGGATTCTTTCTTGTGGGCGGTCCAGCGGAATCGTGTCTCGCTGACATCCGTTTGGACCGTGGCGCCGCGGGTGACCGTGCGGCTTCGGCGGATGAGAACTGTCTCGGTGAAGTCGTCGGGCGGGGCGAAACGAAAGGTGACTTCCTCGGCGGAGAGGAGAGCGGCGATGCCGAGTAGGGCGCCGTAGCGCAGCGCGAGGATGCGACAGGGGGCAGTGAAGCGCATGTTTCTATTGTGGAGGATCTGTTAGCCGGACCGGGAATCGGGGGCGGCGGTCGGCCGACGGGCGCCGCTTTCTGCGTCGTGGGGCTACTTGCGCTTCTTCTTCGCCTCGGCGCGTTTCTTGCGCCTTTTATCGAGTTCCGCTTGGGCCCAGGAGTCGAACTTGTCGTCGGAATCGAAGAATAGATCGTACTCGAGGTTGTCGGTGAAATACTCACAGGGTTCGCCGGACGAGCCGTAATCCCGACAGACCTGTGGACGGGTGTCGTAGATGCCGCAGGTGTGGTTGGCTTGGAGGTGTTTGCAGACGGTGCGGACCTCGATATACCAATCGCCCTCCTGCACCCAGACGACAATTCCTTCGTGCATGAGATACCAGCGGATGTAGTCGTAGTCCGTCTTCCCTGTCGGGGTATCGATTTCAAACGCGAAATATTTGCAGCAACGGGCGGTGCACATGTGGCACGGGGGCCCGTCGTCGGGATCCGGCATCGGCGCACGATTGGGCGCGGTTAGCAGGGAAAGGGCGACGAAACTTTGTACGGGATTGGGGGGACCGGCGGTGTGGCGGGCCGGTTTTACGGGTCGAACTCGCAAGAGCTGATCTCCTTAAGACGATGTTTTCTAGGGGAGAAAGGCGTTTCCGCGGGCGCGCCCCTGTTGAGGCGCGAGGCGGGAAAGCCTGAGTCTAGCACTTTGCAAAAACGGCCTGGGGGGGAGACGGTTACCTCTGTCACTTCTACCGCCGTGTCAGGGAGCCATGCCGTGCCGGCTCTATAATCAAGGGGAATTCCCGCAATTCCGCCGACCCCGCAGAGTCATGCCGCCGAGCCATCGCAATTCGCGTTGACGCGGCGGGCGTGTGGCGGACGGAATAGCATCCGATTGGGTATCCGATGACCAGCCGCGATCACCGCAGCGCCCAGCTTCGCGAGATTCTTCGCGAGCGCATCGTCGTGTTCGACGGCGCGATGGGAACGGCGATTCACGCGCTTGACTTGTCGATCGACGAATTCGGGGGGCCGGCGCTCGAGAACTGCAACGAGAACCTCAACCTCCGGCGGCCGGATCTGATTCGCGGAATCCACGAAGCTTACTTGGAAGCCGGGGCGGATATCGTCGAGACGAATTCCTTCAACGGCAGCCCGGAAGACATGCGCGAATTCGGGCTGAAAGATCACGCCTATGAACTCAACTTCGCCGCGGCCAAGCTGGCCCGCGAAGCGGCGGATCAGCATTCCACGCCCCAAAGGCCGCGCTTTGTGGCCGGCGCGATGGGGCCGACGCGCAAGCCGATCACGCTTACGCCGGGCGTGCGCTTCGACGGGTTGGTCGCCGATTACCACGACCACGCCCTCGCGCTGGCCGAAGGCGGGGCGGACCTGCTCCTGCTCGAGACGGGGCAGGATACACGCAATATCAAGGCCGGGTTGATCGGGATCGAGCGTGTTTTCGAGGACGTCGGCTACCGTCTGCCGGTGATCGTTTCGGGAACGATTGAGCCGATGGGGACGATGCTCGCCGGCCAGCCCGCGGACGCTCTTGCAGCCTCTCTCGCACACGCCGGCTTATTGTCCATTGGGTTGAACTGCGCCACCGGGCCGGAGTTCATGACCGACCACTTGCGCACGATCCATCATATGGCGCAAAGCGCGGTCCATTGTTACCCCAACGCCGGTTTGCCCGATGACGAGGGCCGGTTCGGCGAGACGCCGACTTCGCTGGCCGCGGCCGTCGAGCGGTTCGTCAACAACGGCTGGCTGAATCTTGTGGGCGGCTGTTGCGGAACGACGCCGGAGCATATTCGCGCCATAGCTCAGATGGTCGAAGGCAAGACTCCGCGGCATCACAAAGCCCCGCTCAAGACTTACTACAGCGGCCTGGAGCTCGTCGAGGCGGGCGAGGACAATCGTCCGCTACTGGTCGGAGAGCGGACGAATGAAGTTGGTTCGAGAAAATTCAAACGGCTGATCGAAGAAGAGAAATACGAGGAGGCCTCGGAGATCGCGCGCAAGCAGGTTCGCAACGGCGCGCAGGTCATCGACATCAACCTCGAAAACCCCGACCGCGAGGAGGCCGAGGACATCGACGCCTTCTACGCGGAATTGGTACGGAAAGCTATCAAAGCGCCTTTCATGATCGACACGACCGACCCGGCCTCGGTCGAACAGGCGCTTACTTATTGCCAGGGCAAGAGCATTATCAATTCGATCAACTTTGAAGACGGTGAGGAGAAGTTCGACCGGATCGTTCCGCTGCTCAAGAAATACGGTGCGGCGGTCATCATCGGTTCGATTGACGAAGACAAGGAGCAAGCACAGGCGATTACCCGCGAGCGCAAGCTGGCCATCGCCGAGCGGGCGCGCAAACTGTGCACGGAAAAATGGGGATTGTTGGAAGAGGACCTGATCTTTGATCCGTTGGTTTTCCCTTGCGCGACCGGAGACGTGAACTACATCGGCAGCGCCGTCGAAACGATTGAGGGCGTTCGTCTGATCAAGGGAAAGCTGCCGCGCTCGAAGACCACGCTGGGGGTCAGCAACGTTAGTTTCGGGCTGCCCCCGGCCGCTCGCGAAGTGGTCAATGCGGTCTTCTTGTTTCACGCCACAAAAGCCGGCCTCGATTTGGCGATCGTCAATACGGAAAAGCTCGAACGTTATGCCACGATCCCCGAAGAAGAGAAGAAGCTCGCCGACGACTTACTGGGCAACTATCCGCCGCCCGGGATCGATGCCCCGCGCGACTACCGAGAACAGACACCCGAGCAACGCGCCGCGATCAATCAACATCACATCGCCGCGATTGCCGGGCACTTCCGAGGGGCTCGGGCGCGGACAAAGAAGGTCGCGGCGGAATTGCCGCTCGACGAGCGTCTGGCGAACTACATCATCGAAGGGACGAAAGAGGGACTGGTTCCCGATCTCGACTGCAAACGCGACGAGGGTCTGGAACCGCTCGCCATTATCAACGGGCCGTTGATGGTCGGCATGAGCGAGGTCGGACGCCTGTTCAACAACAATGAACTGATTGTTGCCGAGGTGTTGCAGTCGGCCGAAGCGATGAAGGCGGCCGTCACGCACCTCGAGCAATTCATGGAGCACGCCGACAGCGCGACCAAAGGCAAGATCATCCTAGCGACGGTCAAGGGGGATGTCCACGACATCGGCAAGAACTTGGTGGATATCATTCTGACCAACAACGGTTACAAAGTGATCAATTTGGGGATCAAGGTGCATCCGGCGGATCTCATCGCGGCATATCGCGAACACCATGTCGATGCGATTGGGCTGTCCGGCTTGCTGGTTAAGAGCGCGCAGCAAATGGTCGTAACCGCCACCGATCTGCGGGACGCGGGAATCACGGCGCCGTTATTGGTGGGGGGAGCAGCGTTGAGTGACAAGTTCACGCGCAACAAGATTGCACCCGCTTATGACGAGAGCTCGGTTGTTTGCTACGCCCAAGACGCCATGACCGGGTTGAGCTTGATGAATCGGCTGATGGATCCCGACCAACGCGAGGCGGTTGTGGAGGAGAGTCGGCCGACGTCCGCGGCGGCGGCTTCGCCGAAGCGCCGGGCCGTGGTTGCGACCCGTCCCAGTCCGAAGGTGCGCAGGGATTTGCCGCCGACTCCGGCACCCTATCCCGAACGCGTTGTGCGTGACGTTCCGCAGTTGTCCGATATATGGCGCTACCTCAATCCGCAGATGCTGTACGTCAGGCACTTGGGTTTTCGCGGCAATTTCGAACGACTGCTGGGCGAGCGCGACCCCAAAGCGCTCGAGCTGCACGAGATCGTTCGGGATATTCAGGCTGAAGCGGCTGACTTCATGAAGGTGCGGGCGGTCTGGCGGTTCCTCGACGCCGAGAGCGGTGACAATGCGATCCGGCTCTACCAAGCGGGCGCGGACACTCCGCTTCATTGCTTCTCTTTCCCTCGGCAACAGCGCGAAGACGGGCTCTGCCTGTCGGACTACATCTTGCCCTCGCTGAACGGGACCCGCGATTCCGTCGCGCTTTTCGTCGTGACAGCAGGTGAGGGGATCCGTGAACGCGCCGAGGATTACAAGCAGCGCGGCGAATATCTCAAGTCCCATGCCGTGCAGGCTTTGGCGCTTGAAACGGCCGAGGCGGCGGCGGAATGGTTGCACCGGCGCATTCGAGAGGACTACGGTTTCCCGGACGCGCCCGAGACGACCATGCTCGATCGTTTTCGGGCAAAGTACCATGGGCGGCGTTACAGTTTCGGGTATGCGGCTTGTCCTGACTTGGCCGACCAAGAGGGGCTGTTCAAGCTGATCAGCCCCGAGGAGATCGGCATCGAACTCACCGAGGGCTACATGATGGACCCGGAAGCGAGTGTAAGCGCGATTGTGTTTCCGCATCCGGATTGCACTTACTTCGATGTGAATGGATGACGTTCGGCGGGGGCGTGGCGTGACAGGGGTGGCGCGGAACCCACGGGGTTGAGCGGCGTGATCGGGGCTCGCCAAGGTCCCCGCTTGCTCTTCTCGCTTTTAGTAAGCTATGGCCCTGGAGAACATTCATGTGGCATCCTCGCATTCTCTTCCTGCTTTCCGCGCTTTTGGCAACAGCCTCTCTTGCCCCCGCAGTTTCGGTCCCGGTTGATTTGGAGGGTTATTCACCGGGGGCGGTCAACGTTGAGCAGAAGGACGATTCCCTGGTTGTCACTTGGCCGGACGAAGCGGCGAAGACGTGGCGAGCCGTCTTTTCTCTTGATCCCAAGAAACCGATCGTGACATCGATCGGTTCCGAGCGGGAGACGGTCGTGCGCGATGGTCGCCCGTTCTATCGCGTCGAGACGGGCAAGCGCCGCAAGGGTTGGAATGCCTTTTTCGATTTCCCGCCATCGCACCCGGAGGGAACGCGGAGTTTTCAGGGCCGGCTTGCGCTGCGTTCGGCGCGGGTCCGCACCGTCGGCGACCGGGTGGAGCTGTTCTTCGACGGTCTTGGGATGGGTATTTTCGACGGCGGCATCGCTTACACAATTTTCCCCGGCAGTCGTTTGATTCAACAGGAAGCCGTGATGACGACCTACACGGCGGACACGGCTTATTTCTACGACGCCGGGATCGAATTTTCGCTACCGGATGCGGAGCGCGTCGGCCGCAATATGCTCACCGAGACTTCCTACTACGACACGGAAGGCAAGTTCCAGACGGTGACGGCACGGGGAATGGAGCCCGAGCGTATCCCTTTGGCGGTGCGTTATCGAACCCTCGCGATGAAGTCGGCCTCTGGCAGCATCGCCGTGTTTCCGGCGCCGCACCAATACTTTTTCCCGCGCGATTTTACGTCGAATCTAGCGCACCTATGGCGGCGCACCCGGCGGGGTAAGGTGTCGCTGGGCATCCGCCAAATCGGGGATACGAATTGGATTTTCTATCCCTGGGTGAATGCGCCTCCCGGAAAGCCACAGCGGATGGGGGTCTTTTTCCTGGTTTCCGACGGCCCGTCGAAGGAAACGCTCGACAACGTTCTCGCCTACACCCGAAGCGACCGTTTTGCGGAACTCGATGGCTACAAGACGCTGAGCCAGCACTGGCACTTGGCCTACACGGTGCAAGCCGTCGAGAACGGCTTCGACTGGGTTCCGCCCTTCAAGCCGGTACTCGAAGAGATGGGCGTTGACGCCTCGATCATCATGGATTTTCACGGTGACGGGCACCCGCGCGATTTGACCGATTTGCGGCTGGAGGAACTCGACAATTTCTTTAAAGCCTGCAAGGCTCAGTCGAACGAGGATTTTCTGCTGATCCCGTCCGAGGAAGCGAATGTTCACTTGGGCGGCCATTGGGCGGTGATTTTCCCGAAGCCGGTGTATTGGTGGATGGGGCGTCCCGCGGGCGGGAAGTTCGCAATCGATCACCCGAAGTATGGCCGTGTCTATTCGACCGCCGACGAGAAGGAGATGCTCGATTTGGTACGGCGCGAGGGCGGGTATATGTACCAGACGCATGCCCGCACGAAGGGCTCAACCGGCTACCCGGACAAGATTCGCGAAACCGAACACTTTCTCGACGAGCGTTATCTGGGCGCGGGCTGGAAGGCGATGCCGGCCGATCATTCCTCGCCGCGGCTGGGCGAGCGTGTGTTTACTCTGCTCGACGATATGAACAATTGGGGACTGCCGAAGAAGGTTTTCGGGGAAGTGGATGTTTTCCAGTTCGACCACACCCACGAGCTGTGGGGGCACATGAACGTCAACTACATCAAGCTCGATCACCTACCCGATTTCGAGAACTACGACAAGGTCCTCGAACCGCTTGCCAACGGTGACTTCTTCACGACCACCGGGGAGGTCCTGCTGCCCCGTGTAAGCATCCAACCGGGCGTCGGCGATCTCATCGAGGTCGAGGCGGATGTTCGTTGGACCTTCCCCCTACGCTTCGCCGAAATTGTTTGGGGCGACGGGGTCAAGACGGAACGGAAGATCATCCCTCTCGCCGCCACCCGGCAATTCGGCGAGTCGACATTCAACTGGACCACCGACGCCCCGGGGTGGAAATGGGCGCGAGTAGCAGTGTGGGACGTCGCGGCGAACGGGGCGTTTGTGAACCCGGTGTGGCGGGAGTAGGGGGGCTCCAATCCTTAGGAAATGCCGCCTGTCGACGTACCGCCTCAAAACATCGGGATGGTGGGTGAGATACGCATGGTTGTCTTAGTCCTGCTAGCCAACTTGTGAACGTTCGCGGCGGCGGAATGCCGAAGAAACGCGGCGCGCCGCGAATAAATCGCGGCCTCGGGAGCCGCGAAGCGGCGGCAGGAATATAGCCTAGGGTGGAGCCGAAGGCGGAACCCTAGGTAACGCCCCCAGGTCCCGCCGAGCCCTGAAAGGGCGGCAGGAACCACTCACCGTCATAAGAAACGCTCCTCATATTCAAGTTCGTTCCGCTTCAACAAAGAGAGAAATTCGTCCTTGAACGCAATTCGTTCGTGATGCTCCTCCTGGTTGGCAATGTACTTTCTGACGCGCGCGACGTTGGATTGGCTTACGCTGAAAGCCGCGTAGCCCGCTTGCCAGGCGAAGTCCTGAGCCCCTTGCCGCATCCAATGAGACGACTTGGCCTTGATCCTCCGCATGGTCTCCGCGAGCGTAACGGTCGCGGGAAGTGTCAAGAGCAGGTGAACGTGATCGGCCACGCCGTCTACGATGAGCGGCTCTCCGCCCAGACTTCGCACAATGCCGCCTAGGTAGGCGAATAACCGGGAACGAATCGGCTCCTTAATCAAGGCGGCCCGGTCCTTCGTCGAGAACACGACGTGGACCAAGATTCGGTGGAGCGTTTGCGCCATGATTTCCTGCCGCCCTGTCAGGGCTCAATTTTGTTTCTGTGTTTACCTAGGGTTCCGCCTTCGGCTCCACCCTAGGCTATGATCCTGCCGCCGCTTCGCGGCTCTCGAGCCCCCGGTGGCGATCCAAGACCCGCCCCGATGACCCGGGGCGCGGCAAGCCTGGAGGCACGCCACGTCGGGCCGGTCGACATCGAGCCCCCCTTTCGCGGCTCCCGAAGCCTCGGCTCTTTTCGAGATCCCTCCGTTACCCATCGAAACGCCGCCGCCCTCACCGGAAATTCTCGACCAGCATGATGTCGGCCTCCATGGGCTCCAATTGGCCGAAGAGAATCGATCGGCCGTCGGGGGCGACGCTCATGGTGCCGCCGGGCTGTCTCTCGAACTCATGGATCGGCTCGACGGCGCCCGTGGCAAAGCGGAGGAACTGAAGGGAAACATCGGACCCCTTCGATGGGGGGACGAAGTAGATGCCCTCCTCGACGACATCATAGAGTTGCTCGTGCAAGGATTCGAGGACCTGCTCGGCATCCTCATCCGTCTCTCCACTGCCTCCCTCAACCGGTATTCTCCACACAGAGATGGCGGCCCCGCGCGCAAAGTAGAACCACTTGCCGTCGGGCGACTCCATGGTTGGTCCCCGCCCGGCTGTAACGACTTGGGCGGGGCCTCCTCCCGCCAGCATCTTGAAATTCTGGGGAAACCCGCTGCGGTCCGATGTGAAATAGATCCACTCGCCGTCTCTCGACCAAGACGGCCCCGACCCGTACGACCGGTCGCTCGTCAAGCGCCGAGGCGCGCCGCCCTCGGCGTCCACGACGTAGGCATGGAACCGCCCTTCGGCATCGGAATTGAATCCGATACTCTTCCCATCGGGAGCCCAGCGGGGGTAGGTCGCCAGCGCGCCAAGCGAAGTCAACTGGGCAGGGTTCGAACCGTTGCTGTCACACGTCCAAATTTTCGCGGCCCCGGAGCGATGCGAAACGAACGCTATGCGGTTGCCGTCGGGAGAATATCGCGGCTGTGTGTCCCAGCGGGAAGAAGCAATCAACTTGACCGCCGCGCCGGTCACGCCGTCGGCGACGGGCAGGTTGAGGCGGTAGATGTTTGAGTTGATGTTACCTACCGTATACGCGAGCCGATTCCCCTGACGGGAGAGATGCGGCCAACGTCCGTTCTCCCCAAACGGCAGCCGCTCGGGCGAGGCGGTCCCCGATATCGGCACTCTCCAAAGACTTGAGTTGGTGAAAGACCCCGCCGTGAAAACAATGTCGCGGCCGTCGGAAGTGAAACTTTGTGGCGAGGCCCCGCTCAGCTGCTCCATAAAGGTACGGCGTCGAGGTTCGCCTCGCGGGTTCAAATCTTCGTCGAGATCCAGCAGATAGAGATCGGCTTTCAACCCGGAGCTGTAGCGGGAAAAGGCGAGCATGCGACCGTCGGGAGAAAAGGCGGGCATGACGTCGCCTATGCGCGAGTCTTCGGGCGGCCAAGTCAGCCTTCGCCTTTCGCCGGAATCCACCGAGAGCAAGAATACGCTCAACCGTCCGGGCGAATCCTCCGCCCAATCGCACACGGCCAGCCAACGGCTGTCAGGAGACCAGGCCAGACAGGGTCCCAGCGCATAAATGAAAGGAACCCGCGTCTCCGCCAGTTTCCGCTCCCTCCCGCCAAGAGGGGAAATCAGGTAGAGGCCCATTTTCTCTCCGGCTTCGGGACGTCCGCGGAGAAGCGATCCAGCGGCCGTCCGGCGACCAGACGGGGACGGAATCCTGGTCGGGATGGGTGGTCAGTCGCAGCGGGGGCCCGGGCCCGACCACCTTGACGTAAATGTCGAAACTCTCCGTATTCCCCCCGGTCCACCCGAAGGCCACTTGATTGCCGTCGGGGGAAAAGGAAGCGACCGCCTCCGCGCCCGGGTAGGTGGTGAGCGGAACCGGCTGCATGGGTTCCCGGGGGGCTTCGGTGGGGACGGAGAAGTTCCAAAAGGCCGCCCCGGCGACTGCCAGAACAACCGTCGCGGCGGCGGCCCACGCCTTGGTCGATTTCTTTTGTCGGCGGCGGGGGCGGGGACGAGCCGTTCCGGGAGTGGTTCGCAGTCGTTCGACGCCGCTCGGCTTTTCCTTCTGTAGCTCGCGAAGGTCGACCAGCACATCGTCGACGTGCTGATAGCGCTCGTCGCGGTCCTTCGCCAGAGCCTTATCGATCAAATAGTCAAGCTCGATTGGCACACCGGTTCGCAGGGCCGTCAGCGGATCCGGGTCGGCATGCAAAATCGAGTGCATCATCGCCTGTTGGACGTCGCCCCGGAACGGCAATCGTCCGCCGACCATCTCGTACAGCACCACGCCCAGCGACCAGATATCGGTCCGGCGGTCCACCTTCTCCCATCGAGCTTGTTCGGGAGACATATACGCCGGCGTGCCCAGCGTCGTCCCGGTCTTGGTTAGGTGCTCTGGATCGGCAAGCTGTGCCAGGCCGAAGTCGACGATCTTGACTTGTCCGTCCGCGGTCAGCAGGATGTTGGCGCTCTTGATGTCGCGGTGTACCACGCCTTTCTCATGCGCGGCTTGCAGACCCTGGGCGGTTTGAGCCGCGATGTCGAAGGCTTCGTCGAGCGGCAGGGATTGCCGCCGATCTTCTTGTCGAGGCTGGGGCCCTCGATGTAGGCCATGGCGATGAAGATTTGGCCGTCGACCTCGTCGATCTCATGAACCGTGCAGATGTTGGGATGATCGACCGCCGCCGCAGCCTCGGCTTCGCGTCGAAAACGCTTCTTGGCCTCGGGGTCTTGGGTCAGCCGCGGGGCGAGAAACTTGAGGGCGACGGTTCGGTTGAGGTTTGTATCGAGGGCCTTGTAGACCGCGCCCATCCCGCCTTCGCCCAATTTTTCGAGCAGGCGGTAGTGGGAAATGACGTGCTCCGCGGCGGCTCCCTCGGGCAGGCCGACGATTTCGCCCGACGCGTTAACCTGCTCGACCGCGCCGATGAAGCGGTACCCCCGCCGCGGCAAAGTTTCGATAAAGCGTGGCCTCTCGGCGGAATCGTTCAGCGCCTGTCGCAATCTGCGGACAGCGCTATTGACGCCGTCTTCGAAATCAACGAAGGTTCCGTCGGGCCAAAGTCGCTCGTGAAGCGCCTCCCGCGTGACGAGTTTCCCGGGCCGTTCAAGCAGCGCCGCGAGGATTTGAAACGACTGCTCTTGCAGACGAATCTTCACTCCGCCCTTGCGAAGTTCGCCGGTTTTCAGGTTCAGTTCGAAGGTTTCAAACCGCACCACCCTCGAAATTTCGAGCGACCTCTGCATCGAAACGCCGTCGTCTCCCCACGTTCCGTTCGCGATTTACGATTTGCGGTTGGAATTCAGGAGGATTATAGCGCTTTGAGAAGGCAGCCACCCCGACGATACGTAATTCGGCATCACGTGATTCGGCGACACCGAACCCCGCGCCCAGGCCTCGGTCACTTCATGTTGTAGGCGAACTTGAATTGCAGGCGGACAGTTTGACCGTTAAAGTCTCCGGGCAGGGGCGGGAAGGGGTTCGAGGCGCTGATGCCCGCCACCGCGGCACGGTCGAGGGCGGGTACGCCGGAGGAAGCAGCGATTACGAGCTTCGGGACCGAGCCGTCGCGAGCCACTGAGAATTGCAGCGATACGCGGCCGCGAATCATCCCCAACCTTGCGCTTTCGGGAATTACGGCGTGCCAGTTGCGTCGCACCGACGCCAAAATCTGTGTCAAATACGGTCGGAAGTCGACGCCCTTGGGGTCGCTGAGCAGCTCCAAGTTGCTGCCCGTGTTGCCCGGCGAGGGCGGCGCGTATCCTCCCTGCATGCCCCCGGGAACGCCGTCCCCCACGGCCGGCCGGCCCGATTGGCCGGTCGTGGCCCTGCGGAGGGCGCTTTCGATGATCTGGTCGGTGCGGGCGGTGAGCTCCAGGCTTCCCAAGCGCAACTTCCCGGCACGCCCGGGCATGGCCGCTTTCGGATCTTCGAGCACCAGCCGCGGGTTCTTAATTCGCCGCGACGGGGCGCGCGGAGCGGGGAGTTCGGCGGGCCGGTTCGAGCGTCCGAATTCGGTACCGCGACGCAGTTCGCCCGGGCTGGGGCTGCGCGCGGCGACGAGGGGAGTCTTTTCGGGCGCTTCGGGGTCCTCTTCTACCGTGGCCGCGGGTTCCGGCTCGGGGGCCGTTTCTTGCTCCACTACCGACTCCGGCTCGGAGGAATCGGGCTCGCTATCCCCGGGTTTTTTCGAGGGCGGCGCCGCGGGAACGGGTTCCATTTCGGGCAAGACCAATAAAGGGCGAGCCTTTTCGGCCGGTCCCGAGAACTCTCCGCTCTTGCGCGGGCCGGGTGCGGTTTGGGTGAGCTCGGCCAGCTCTTCCGCACTCGGAGCCGTTAGCATGAAGGGGGTAATCTCCGGCGCATCGTACCGTACGGGGCTCGGCGGAAACAGTTTCGGCTGAAGAATCAGCAGGGTGATCCAAATCGCGTGGACTACCAGCGAACCGGCGCCGGCTTCTCGGCGCCCCAAGGGCCCGGCGGGTTCCCATCGGATCCGCAATTTGTCGAGGTGGGGGGCGCCCGCCGCCCCACTGCCCGCTGTCGGCGGAAAGAGCCGCGCGGGCCGGTTCTTGGTTGCTTCCCGGAAACGACCCGCCGGGTCGTAATCCTCGAGCAGCAACCGCAACCGCTCGTCGGCGTCCTCGGCGGGGGGCGGAGGCCGGCGTAGGGCGGGGGAAGTCGAGGCCGTGCCTGAACCATTCCGTTGCTTCGGCGCCACTCGGGTTCGCTGCGGGTAGTCTTCGAGCAGAACGCGAAATTCGAGTCCGTCTTCGGCGGGTGGAAGAACGGTGCGGGGGCGGGAAGCTGACGGCTCGGCCGAACCGTTCCCGGGCCGGAAGCGCTTGTCGTAGTCTTCCAGCAGTAGATCGAGACCGCGATTTTCGCCGTCCGGGGTATTCACTGCTCTTGCGTACGCAGCGTTTCGGCAACAATGCCGGAATGCCGCCCCATTTCCTCTACTATTGTAAGCGCCAGGGCGAGCGCCTCCCGCGCGTCGGCGCCTGACACACGGGGCTGAGTGCGGTTCTTTACACAATCGAGGAACGATTCCATCTGACGTACCAGCGGTTCGCCCTTTTCTGTATTCAGGGCTTGGAAACGGATCTGGCGGGACTCGGACACCTCGTAAACCATGCCGTCCTGCCGCGTGTAGTCGATCGAGATATATTGCCGCGGCTGAAAGAAGCGCAATTTTCGAATCTTTTCGACCGAAACACGGCTGGCCGATAAGTTGGCTACGCACCCATTCTCAAAGACCAACCGGACGCTTGCGATATCGGGTTTGACGGACAGAACCGCAATGCCCGTGGCCTCGAGGCGCGTCAAGGGGCTGTCGACCATGCTGAGCAGAATGTCGAGGTCGTGGATCATCAAGTCGAGCACGACGTCGACGTCGAGGCTGCGCGGAGAAAACGGGCTCATGCGGTGGACTTCAAAGAAGAGCGGGAGCGTAGCTACGTCGCGCGCGGCTTCGACGGCCGGATTGAAACGTTCCAGATGGCCGACTTGGAGGATGCGGTCGTTGCTTTCGGCCGCTTGAAGTAACGCATCGGCCCCGGCCAGGTCGGGAGCGATCGGCTTTTCGACCATCACGTCGATGCCGGCCTCCAGCAGCGAGACGCCGATGTCGCGATGCAAGGCCGTCGGGACGGCGACGCTTGCGGCCTCGACTTTTCCCGCTAAGGCCGCGACATCGCTCAGAGCCTCGCACCCGAACCGCTCGGCGACTTCGGCCGCGCGGTCGGCGTTGCGGTCCACCACGGCAACCAGTTCAGCTTGGGGCAGGGAATCGAGAACGCGGGCGTGCTGCTGCCCGAACGATCCGACGCCGACCACCGCTGTTTTGATCATGAGTTTCTATGGCCGCCTGCCCAACCTAGGGTTCCGCTTACCCCGGACGCCACAAGTGAACGGTCGCAAGCCGCGGCCATGAAAGTGACGCCAAGGGAAACGTTACGAGGTTGGGCGAGGCGGAATCGAGCAACCGTTCCTACACCCCTCCGGCTTTTCGCCGTTGTTTTCGATTGACCCAGGGTTTCGCTTCGCTTCACCCTGGGCTACTTTCCCGCGCCGCCTCCAGGGGCTGACGCCGCTTCGCGGCTCCGAATCTCCCATTCCTAATAAAAGTCTCAAGCGACGCCGACGATCGTGATGCCGGCTTGTTCGGCAGACGCCAATAGCTCGAGGCGATCGAGCAGCAGGGTCTTTCCGGCTTCGACGGCCAAGGCTGTGGCGTTGGCTCGCTCCATTTTCTTAATCGTCGTCGGCCCCACCACCGGCACGTCAAACCGCATGTCCTGCTCGGGCTTGGCCGCTTTCACTACGGTCAACCGACGCCCGTTGCTCAGCGCGGCTGCCCGTTCAATAACCGTGTCGGTTCCCTCCATAGCCTCGACCGCCACGCAAGCGCGGTCGCAGATCACGACCGTCTGCCCGACATCGAAACCGGACAAGGCCTGTGCCACGCGACTTCCGTAGTCGATATCGGCTTGCTCGTCCTCGCTGGGGCCGCGTGTTGTCAGCGACCCTTCCGCCGCCAAGCAGGGCCCCAAGAAGGCGGTCGAGTCGACCAACTCGATCCCTTCCGCTTCCAACACGCCCGTTACCGCGCCCAACAGAGAGTCGGTATTCTTACTCGTCAACGACGCCAGGAGTTTGACCAATCTCCAGTCGGGGCGAATCGAGGAATAGATCTTCGCGTGCTGCACCCGACCGGCCATCACCGCTTGCGTAATGCCCTCTTCTTGAAGGATCTTGATGAGCTTAGACAACTCGCCGAGCGAGATCCAATGGCAAACTTCGGCAGCCTGTTCAATTTCGGGCAGGGCTTCTTCTTGGATCGCGACTACCACCATCGAGCGGCTTTGTTGCTTGGCGGCTTCGAGGACCAATAGCGGAAATCGCCCACCGCCCGCGATCAAGCCGTACTTCATTTGACAATGCCTCGGTCAGAGGTGCGGATGAATTCCGTCAGTTTGGCGACATGTTCTTCTTGGTCGACCTCGCCGGCGATTTTCTCGAGGGCCTGGTCGGTATTCAATCCCGCCTTGGTCAACACGCGGAATGCTTTGTGGAGATTGCCGATCGTGTCGCTTGAAAAGCCTCGCCGTTCCAAACCGATTCTGTTGACGCCGAATACCCGCGCGCTGCGCTCGGTCACCACCAACGAGAACGGCATCACGTCTTGCGTGATCACGCTGTAGCCGCCGATATAGCAATGTTCCCCAATGCGGCAAAACTGATGCACGCCGCTTTGTGCGCCCACGACCGCGAAATCTTCAACGGTTACGTGGCCGCCCAGCGTTGCGCCATGAGCGAGGATGCATTTCGAACCGATTCGACAGTCGTGTGCGACGTGCGCGTAGGCTTGCAGCAGATTCTCGTCGCCGATTGCGGTCAGCGCCCCGCCTCCTTCCGTGCCGCGATGGATCGTGACGAACTCGCGGATTTGGTTGCGGCCGCCGATGCGGGTTTCCGCGCGCTCGCCGTGATACTTGAGGTCTTGGGGCGCCACGCCGACGGTGGTATAAGGGTGAAATTCGTTCTCCTCGCCGATCACCGTCGGACCCTCGACATAGACGTGCGCCAGGAGCCGAGTTCCGGCGCCGATTTCCACCTCGTCACCGATGACGCAGAACGGGCCGATCTCCGCGCTCGGGTCGATACGGGCTTTCGGGTGGACGACAGCGGTGGGGTGGGACGCCATGAGCCCCTATTTGTTCGAGGTCGAAGGAGGCTGCCGATTGCCGGCGATCGCCGACTTGTCAGCCGTTTGACACATCAAGACGGCTTCGGCGACCAGTTTTCCGTTGACCGTTGCCTTACCACTCATCCGAAAAATGGACGACCGCCGCTTGAGCAGTTTCATCTCGATGCGCAGCTCGTCGCCGGGGAAGACCGGCTTCCGAAACTTCGCTTGTTCAATTGAGGTGAACAAGACCAACTTCGATTCCATTTGCACGGCCGTGGCGGGTTCGGAACTCAGCAACCACACCGCGCCGACCTGCGCCATCGTTTCGATCACCAGAACGCCCGGCATGACCGGGAAATCGGGGAAGTGGCCCTGGAAGTACGGTTCGTTGGCGGATACGTTCTTGACCCCGATCACGTGGTCATCATCCATCTCATCGATGCGGTCCACCAGCAACAGCGGATAGCGGTGCGGAAGGATCTCGCGGATTTGATGGATGTCGAGCATCGGGGCGGGGCCGACGGAACGCGAAGCAAGTCGCGTCCACCAGAGGATTCTACGAAACCGCTCGAAAGAAGGCGTATTATAGCATCGGGCTCGCAAAGTCCCGCCCCCCATTTTGCACCTGATCTGTAGCGATCGACACTCTCACTGCGAGGTCGGAACAGAGGAGCGGACCGAAGTCCACGTTCAGGCAAGGGCTTCCAGAGGCCTTGGACCGGAACACTGGGAAAGGGCGAGCATGGACTTCCGTCCGCGGCCGTGGGTGACGCCCTTGGGAACATGGCAGGCGCGTCCAGCATCTCTAAGCCCGCTGCGACAACCCGCCGTCAACCGCCAGGATCTGGCCGGTGACAAACGACGGACCGGTGAAGAATCCACAGACCGCTTCCGCGATGTCCTCTCCGCTGCCGGGGCGCCGCATCGGCGTGACGGAGACCAGCCGGGCGATCTCGGGCGGCATCTCCTCGTCAAAGTGAATTACGCCCGGGGCCACGCTGTTGACAGTGATTTCGGGGGCCAGCGCCTTCGCCAGCACCCGCGTCAGCATCGTAACGCCCGCTTTCGAGGCGCAGTAGGGCGCGTGGCGGGTCCAGGGGCGCAACGCCCCCAGCGAGCTGAGGATGACGATCCGGCCGCCGCGGCCCTGCATGCGCCTGGCGGCTTGTTGGCAGCAGAAGAACGCCGCTTTGAGATTGACGTCGTGGATCGAGTCCCAGTCCTGCTCGGTAACCTCGAAGACGTTCATCTCTCGATAGCGGCCCGCGTTGTTGACAAACAAATCGAGCGGTCCAAGCTCCGACTCGACGTCGTCGAAAAGCCGCTTGATCGCCCCGACCTCGGTGAGATCGGCCTGGAAGGCCCTGCCGCCGCAGCGCTCGGCGGTTTCGAGAGCCTCGGTTTGGGAAGTTCCGTAGTGCACCGCGACGCGAGCGCCTAGTTCCCCCAGTCGCAGGGCGATCGAGCGCCCAATACGGCGTCCCGCGCCGGTGACGAGGGAGACTTTCCCTTCGAGTAGTCGGTCCGTGGCGGGCATGGGAATGGTCGAGGCGCCGCCGGCCATGGCGCTTCGCCGGTACTCAAGATAGCAAGAGAGGATAGGACACGCGGGGTCAATTGCCGCATCTTCCTAGGCCTGTGGTGACAGCCCAGGCGGCCCGGACAAGGCCCGCGCAAGACATCCGAGCCGGGCGAGTGACGACATGCAGCGGCGCGGCCTCGCGCACCGGCGATGTGGCGTGAGCGTCTACGCTTGCCGCGAACCGGTGGGGCGGTGCGTGACGTAAACAGTGGAGATGTGGAATTTATCCCAACAAGCCCGCGAGCTTCGACCCTTTGCGGATGATGGTCTCTTCGCGTTCGGGGCCGGTGGAGATGCCGCCGATTTCGACTTCCATCTTGTCCTCTAGATAGGCCAGATAGTCTTTCGCGGCTTGGGGTAACTCTTCGTAGCTCTTCACGCCGCGAGTCGAGCAATGCCAGCCGGGCCGCACCTCGATCACCGGCTCGACCGCTTCGAGCACACGCGACAGTGCCGGCATCTCGCTCAACCTCAGGCCCTGGTAGCGGTATCCGGTGCAGACCGGGATTGTCTTGCGGTGATCGAGCACGTCGAGTTTGGTGATAATAATCGACGTCAGCCCGTTCACCATGTGAACGTAGTTCGACAGCGGCAGGTCGAACCAGCCGCAACGGCGCGGCCGTCCGGTGACCGTGCCGAACTCTCCGCCGTGTTCGCGCAGCGCATCTGCGTCGGGCCCGTGCTCCTCGGACGGAAACGGGCCGCCTCCCACACGCGTGGCGTAGGCTTTGGCGATGCCGATCATCGCGTCGACAACGGTCGGCGAGACACCGAGGCCGGTGGAGACCCCGCCGGCGGTAGCGTTCGAGGAGGTCACAAACGGGTAGGTGCCGTGATCGATATCGAGCATCGCACCCTGAGCGCCTTCGAAAAGGACCCGCTGCCCTTCCCGCACGGCGTTGCTAACGACTTGCGCCGTATCGCAAACGAAGGGACGGAGCCGCTCGGCGTACCCCAAATACTCGCGGCACACCTCGCCGATATCCCAAGGCTCGTAGATACCGAGCACCTTCAGGATGGCATTCTTCTCTTCGGCGACCGCTCGAAAACGCTCAGGGAAGGTTTCGGTGTCGAGCAGGTCGGCGACGCGGAGGCCGCGGCGTGCACTCTTGTCCTCATAGCACGGCCCAATGCCGCGCGACGTCGTTCCGATGGGAACTTTCCCCGGGATCGCCTCGGTGGCCCTTTCCATCATCGGGTGGTAGGGAAAGATCACGTGGGCGCGGTTGCTCACGAACAAGTTGCCGCTGATCTCAACGCCGAGGCCTTCGAGAGTTTCGATTTCCTTCAGCAAGTGGGCCGGGTTGATTACCAAGCCATTGCCGATCACGGCCTTTTTGCCGGGACGGATGATGCCGCTCGGCACCAAGGTCAGGATGAACTTCTGCGGGCCGACATAAACTGTGTGGCCCGCGTTGTGTCCGCCCTGGTGACGGGTGATGAGATCGAAATGCTCGGAGATGAGATCAACAATCTTGCCCTTGCCTTCATCGCCCCACTGGGTGCCTACAATCAGAACGTTGGCCATCTCTGTTTTCCGCTCGTAACCCGCGCTCGTCGCCGCTAGGTCGCCTGCGACGCCTGGAAGGGCTACTCGAACTCGTGTGGAAACCGCTCCCTCACGGCCGCGGCGGGAAGCCGCTGACAACCGGTTCAAGAACCGGACCAAAGGAGAATTTGCGGGAGGAGTGCCGGGTACTTTCCGATTTTAGCGGGTTTGCGAGGCGGCTGTAAATCGTCTCGGCGCGCGATCAAAGCGGCATGCACTAAGCTCGTGCGCTCACGCTCTACGAACGGCGTGGCCCGGACACAGATCGAGTTCCTTGGGGTGTCGAAACAGAAGAGGACTAGAGATGAAACTGAAAAAGGTGTGCCGGGGAGGTTTCAGTTTCAGGGGTCTTTTGGTTGAGGTTAGTCTCGCTTTGGTGAGGGTTACCCCCCCGGCACTGAACTAAATATACCAAACTTCATAGGATTGCGCAAGCCCCTATCCGAGATTTTGGAGAAGAAACAGTACTCAAAATGGATTCTAAGGTCTCCATTCTCACCAGGCGCGATCTTCTCACGCGCGCCTTGCCCTGGAAATTCACTGTAAAATATAGTATCTAAAAGACTTACGTGGTTAGTCACGGAGCCGCCCGGACGGCCCACCTCTGGTGAACAAACGCACAGTGTCCCGTTGACTACAGACGAATGACGACGTTCGGAGCCCGAACTATCCAAGATCTCCGCTAGAAAAAGGGGTCTAGGCTACGCATTCTGGGATTTTCCGCATGCCCGGAAATTACGCACCATCCCGGGTGAACATCAACTGCTCTCGGGCACCTCCACCGGCATCTCGGCATTCTTCCATGCGCGCCAGCCTCCGGCCAGCGAAAAGACGTTGGTGTACCCCATACGTTGGAGCGCGTCGGCGGCGAGGGCCGAGCGATATCCGCCGCCACAGTAGAGGATGATCTTTTTTGATGTATCGGGAATGGCTCCCTCGATATCGCGCTCGATGACCCCTTTCCCGAGATGAACGGCACCGCGAGCATGTCCGGCTGTCCACTCCGATTCTTCGCGGGTGTCGACAAGTACGAAATCGGTGGCGCGATCAAGGTCGCGGCGGACGTCCTCAACCGACGTATCTTCGATGACGGCCTTGGCCTCGTCGACGATCTTGAGGAATCTTTCCGAGTGCTTCATGTTTTGGATCGTAGCAGGCGACGGCCGACGTTGTTGTTCGACGTCCGCTCAACGGGGCTTGGCGATTCCCGAGCCTCCGGCGGTTCAACGGTTGTTCGTCGGCAATGTTATGCCGAGCTGTTTAAGCTTCCGCTCGAAGCCTTCCGGGGAGTTGAGGGTGTGGAGATAACGGCCGTTTGCTTTCCTGTAGCTGATGAGCCCGCGGTCGTTGAGAGCCGTGACGGCGACCGGGTCGACGGCGTTTTCGCTCTCACAATAAACGGCCATCAGAGTGGAACCCGCAAGAGTTTCGGGCGGCCCATCGAATTCGGCGGGCGGCAGCACGAAGCGGCCGGGACAGTGGGGTATGGGCCGCCAGGGATGCGCCTTCCGGATTACTTCGAATGTCCTGGGAATCACGGCGACGGTTGGTGACGCGGATTCCTCAAACAGGCAGGCCTGGAGACCTGCCCCAATGGGGCCGTTTGTCAGCGCACGAAGCGCTGCGCGATAGGAAAACGTCTTCCCGGGCCGAAGGCTTTGGAGGTCACACGCACCCCCGGTGCGGCCTGCTTGCGCTTGTATTCGTTGCGGTCGACTTTGCGTGTGATGTCGCGCACGAAATCCACTGAGAGTTTCATCCGCTCGGCGATCGCAGCTGGAGCGTCGCATTCCTCGACGTAGCTTTTTACGATCGCGTCGAGGACCTCGTAATCCGGCAGCGAGTCGGAGTCTTTCTGGTCGGGACGGAGTTCGGCCGAAGGGGGTTTTTCGAAAACCGACTCGGGTATCGCGTCGGGGTGCCGGCGGTTCCCAACGCGTCCCAACTCGTAAACGAGTTTCTTGGGCACGTCGCTGATTACGGCCAGCCCGCCGCACATGTCGCCGTACAGGGTGCAGTATCCAACCGCCAATTCGCTCTTGTTGCCCGTGGTCAGCACCAGCGCCCCGAATTTATTCGACAACGCCATGAGTGTGTTCCCGCGCAGCCGAGCTTGCACGTTTTCTTCCGTGACGTCGGGGTCGAGTCCTTTGAAGACCGGTGCCAGCGTTTTCTGGAGCGCGCTGTAGGTTTCGTTGATGTCGATGATCTCAAAGCGAATGCCGAGCTTTCCCGCAAGGTCGCGCGCGTCGCGCACGCTGCCGTCGGAGGAGTAGGGCCCCGGCATGGCTACGCCGATCATGTTCTCCGAGCCAACCGCATCGGCGCCGATGATCGCAGTCACCGAGGAATCAATTCCGCCGCTCAGGCCTACGATGACCTCTTCGAAACCGCACTTTCGCACGTAGTCCCGTGTGCCGACGACCAGGCCGTCGTAGACGGCTTCTGTTTCGCCCTCCGTTTGTGCATGCATCTCGCCGTGACCGATTTCGGTGTCATAGAGCACCATGTCTTCGGCGAAGGTTAAGGCGCTCGCGCGAAGTTCCCCGTCCGAGCCGACAACGAAGCTTGATCCGTCGAAGACAAGTTGGTCGTTGCCCCCTACTTGGTTGACCATTGCCGCGGGGAGGTTGTGACGCTGCGCGACGGCTTGGATCATCTCAAGGCGCAACTCACGCTTTCCCATGTGATAGGGGGATGAGCTGATATTGATGAGCAGGTCGACGCCCTCGGCGATGAGTTCCTCGACCGGGTCGCGGCCGTAGAGCGGCCGGGGCCAGAACTGCTTGTCGTTCCAGATGTCTTCGCAGATGGTGATGCCGAACCGTATCCCGCGATGTTCGAAGACCGCTTGCCGCTCGGCCGGCTCGAAGTAGCGCCATTCGTCGAAGACGTCGTAGGTCGGCAGCAACATCTTCTGTTGCGTAAAGAGCACTTCGCCGCCGGAGAGATAGGCGGCGCAATTGGCCGCCTTTTGGTGTCCGCGTCCTGTCGCTCGACCGACGTAGCCGCAGACGAGATCGATCCCGAGAGTTGCGGTCTCGCGGGCCAAACGGCATAGCTCGGATTGGTTCTGATCGAGGTAGGAGGGCACTTCGACCAGGTCTTGGGGCGGGTAGCCGCTTAGTGCCAGCTCGGGGAAGAGGACCAGGCCGGCACCGCTATCCGCCGCCCGCGCCGCGGCGTCGATCATCAGCTTGACGTTGCCCGAGAAGTCGCCCACTGTCGGGTTGATCTGTCCGAGCGCAAGCTTCATATTTTCTGTGCGATGAGGGCGGCGGTGCCCCTACCTTCCCATTCTTCCTCGTAGCGTAACACGCGAAATCCGTCGAAATGACGCAGCAATTCATTGGGCTCGAGCATGTGAATGCGGTGACGCGGGCGGCCTGGATATCGCAACTGATCGGTGGAGTACGTCTTGTAGACAATCAGTCCGCCGGGGCGTAAACAATGCCGCAGCACGGGGAAAAGCGGTCGGTGCAGGAAGAAGAAGGCAATCGCCAAGTCGCATGCTTCTTCGTCCAGGTCGAAATCAGCCGCCTCGATGTCTTGGAGCCGACACGCCACTCTGACGCCCCGCTCCGCGGCGAGACGACGGGTGTGAACCAATGCCTGCTCGGAGAAATCAATCGCGCTCGTCTCAAAACCGGCTTGCGCCAAGCTGACGGCGTGGCGGCCTGAACCGCAAGCCAGGTCGAGGGCCTGCAATCGGCGCGCGGTGCTTGTTCCATCACTTTTCCAACCGGGCAGCAGCGGATAGTAGGAAGCTGCCCTGTCGAGGAACGGGTCGGGAGTCGAGCTTACGTGTTCGCCGCGGCGAAACCGTTCGTCCCACTCGCTGGGTTTCTGCGCCGACGGCATGGGAGATTCCAAAATGCGACGGGGCCGGAAAAGGAAACGGCGCAGGCCTAGGCAGGCCCGCGCCGTTGAAATCCAGTCGAGATTTGTTTAGACGCTGAAGGAACTGCCGCAGCCGCAGGTGGACTTGACGTCAGGGTTCTCGAACTTGAAGCCGGCGCCTTCCATGGTCTCCACAAAGTCGACATTCACTTCGTTGAGGTAGAGCATGCTGGCCTGGTCGACGAACACCTTCAAACCGCCGTCGAACTTATAAACCTTGTCGAGCGGCATCTGATCATTCTCAAAGGCCATGGAGTACTGGAAGCCGGAGCAGCCTCCGCCGACGACGGATATCCGCAACGCGCCGGGCTTGGGCTCCTGCTGACCCATGATTTCGTTGACCTTGCTGACCGCTTTTTCGCTTAGGCTGAGCATCGTTTGTCTCCCTTTGTCTAGTATGACGGCCGGTTGATGCCGCCGGTTTACGTTTTCCTTATCGGGCCGGGTTCGCGCTAACCAGCGCGGTCACCCCTGCCCATCCGTCCTTATTATAGAGTACAACCGCAGCGGGTCAACCCCTGGAATGAGAAGTTGCCCGCCTTGACATAGCGCGCGGCCGCCGCGGCTAGGTCGCCGTGGTTCTTGGCATGAGGCGTACGCGCGGCCATGACGTCCCGGCAGCTAGCGCTTGCGTTCGGTTGCGTCGCTTCCGTCCCTCGGCGCGCCGGTGCCCGAGGAGCCCAGAAAGAGCTTTCGCCCGTCAGGTAGCGTGAGATCCCGGCCGTTGGCTTTCATGGAGCCGTCCTTGGCCTGATAGCCGTCGACGACGATCTCGGTTCCAGGGAGCAGAGATTTCTTATTGAAGCCGCGCCGAAACAGTGTGTTCGGGGTGCCGCCTTCGATCATCCAGGTCACGACCTTGCCGTCCTTATCTTTGACTTCGATATGGATCCAGGCATGGGGATTGATCCACTCCATTCTGGTGACGGTTCCCTGGAGCTTCAGCGGCTTTTTGGCGTCGAATTCGGCCGAAAAGGCGTGGTGGGCCCAAACGGGGACGGCGACGGCCGCGATCAGCAACACGACTGCGGCGCAGATGGTCCAGCCATGATGATGGAGCAGCTTGATTCGCATTGAAGTTTCCTCCCGCTGTTTGACCGTAGTCTATCAACTGTCGCGCGGCAATCCGGGCCGGGTTATTTTGCGGCCTCTTCTTCTTCGTTCGGTTTCTTGCGAAGGTGGCCGTACATCAGCTCTTCGGCAAACTCGACGCACTTGAACTCCAGTAGCTGAACGTTCTTTTCGAGGCGCCGATAGAGCGGCATGCTCACTTTCCAGGCGCGTGTGAAAACCTTGGGGTCTTCGATCTCGGCTTCGTACATGATCGTGTTAGGGCCGACAGGGGTATAGCGCTCGACGACGTGCAATTGGTCGCTGTGGAAATTGCCGGCCCGGTCGAACCAGGTCTGTTCGACGAAACTGGTAACGTCGACAACCAACGTGTCCCCTTCCCAGTGTCCGCGCGAGTGGCCCATCCAAGTATCGGCGGGGCTTTCGAAATCGGGCCTGTTCATGTAAATGACGCGCGTGGCGCTCGCGAACTCGTAAGCGATCAGGATGTGTTCCGGGGTCTGCACGATTTGAAACGGAAACGGCATATAGTTGGCGCGGGGGACGCCGGGCATATAGCACTTCACGACGGGGTCGAGCTTCCACCAGTTTTCGCGGTTTTGTTTCTGTTTCTCGGCGGCCCACGGTTGATAGGGAATCTCGCCGCCCTCGACTACACCCAGCCCGCCGGGGATTGCTCCGAGGGCGCCGAGCGCGACGATCGGGCCGGCCTGTGCCGCGTGGCCTTCGATGTCCCAATAGGCCGTGCCAAGGGTTTGCCAAATTCCGTTTAGGTTGGGCTTGCCGTCGGGCGTTTGCTCGGGCTTATAGGCCTCGTGTTCGGCGGCTGTTGACGGCCGAACGAGGCCAACCGCGCAGACCAGGGCGAGGGCTATAGCCGCGCTGCCTAATCGATCTTTCATGTATGGACCCTCCTCCCGCCGGTTGTTTCGGCCGCGGCGGGACGGTCGGTTCGTGCTGATCCGAGAAGCATGGCAACGGCCAGTATGCCGCATGTGCGCGGACGTTGTCTAGGGCGGGCGGGCCAAATGCGTAGAGCCGCGGGCGGTCGAACGAATGAAGAAAGCCGCGGGTCTCTTCGAGCCCCGCGCTACGCATGCTTTCTTTGGAGTGGTCGGGAATGAGCCGAATCCAATCGTGCCTTATGGCGTTGGCGAGAGCGAGAAATTGACCGTGGTCGTCGAGCCGGCATTGGCGGTTGCTATAACAACGTCGTCTTGGAATCCAGCCTTGGACGCTGTCACAGTACGGCTACCCTCGGAAACGTTTTGAATTGTGCACTTGCCGCCTCGATTCGTCAGCGCGGATTGGCCGGTATCCGTCGATACGAGCACGCCGCCGAGCTTTGAGCCGTTGTTGTCGGTGACCGTACATTTGATGGTCCCGGTGCCACCGGTTGGAGCGGGGTCGAGCGCAAAGTCGAGCGTCGACGTCGCACCGTCGCTAACGCTGGTTGAATCCTGCTTCGAGGTATAGCCGGCCGCCGTCACGGTAACCGTTCGTGTCCCAGTCGGAACAGGGGTGAGCGTGTAATCGCCGGCGCCGTCCGTACTTGTCGATTCGCCGGTATCGGCGGATACGTGAGCGCCTGAGATCGGCGAGCTGTCGCCGCTGTCGATGCCCCGTCCACTGATCGTCCCGAAGGTTGAGCCGCCGGTACTGCCGCAGCTCGGCCCGCCGCTGGCGTCAAAGTTCCAGCCGGTCTTGGTCGCGTTGTCGACGCAGAAAGTCCAATTAGCTCCGTTCTTTACCGGCGGGGTGTCGAGGACGACTTGTCCGGCGCCGTTGGTGACGCCGCTGCGGGTGCCGCTCCAGTCCCCGGTAAACGTCCCTTCCACGGTCACGCTTCCCTCGTTGACCACGACGGTGGCCCTTCCTCGGCTCTTGCGGCCGTTCGCCGGAACCACCGTGACATCGATTGAGTCGATGTGGAACGTCGGCGACGTGTTGAAGACATCGACGTTGACGCCGGCGTTCACCGACTGGAGATCGCTGTCGATTGCCCGAGCGTTCACCGCCGCCGGGCCGTTGGGATGTGAATTTGTGTCCAAGGAAGCTTCGTAGTAGCCCGCAATATTGTTATATGCCGCGGGCTGCCATGGCCCGCCGTCGACGTTCCAATCGACGTCCAACGAGCCGAGCAGGTCGACATCGTCCGAGGCGTCGATTTGCACCGTCACGTTACCCGAGACCGTGTCGTTTTCGAGCGGGTTCACCATCGTCACCGTCGGAGGATCCGAACCGCCCCCGAAATTCGGCTTGACGATAAACAAACCCTGCTCCCTGCCGCTGACGGCCACAAGGCCGCTGTCGAAGTACGGGAAATTGCTCCACGTGCCGTTGAAAGAGGCCGCGTCGTTCGCCGGGTAGACGTCGAAGTAACCCGCCTCGCTCAGATTGCAGTCCGGCACACCGCAGTTGAGGTTGCTGAGATCGAGTATCCGCAGCCCGGCGCGATAGTTGGATTGATACGTGTGGTTACCCTTGACGTATTGGTTGTGGTCGATCGCGGGGGTCGAGGCCGTGTAGTTTCCGAGCAGACTCGGGTTGTCGAGATTCGACACGTTCCAGATAAAGGTTCGCGTGTTGTGGCCAAACGATGACTCATCCCCCTCGTCGTCGAGCAGAAAGTGGACGTGGTCTTCAGTCAGCCAGCCTTGGTGGGTATAGCCGCTTCCGCCATAGGAGGTCCTGGACAACTGAGCGGGCGCGCCCTTGTTCGTAACGTCGACGATAGTCAGAGTATCTTCGTTGGAGTTGAAGCAGATCTCCTTCCCCTGGTGGTCTGTGTCTGGCCCCTGGTAGTTCACGCATTGAGCGTCATGCGTGTACCCGTCACTACTGAAACAGCCCGCGAACGCGGGAGCGGTCGGGGTGCTGATATCGATCATGTGCAGCCCGCCCGAGCAGCTGGTGCCGCCCGAGGTTCCCACGGCATAAGCGAAGCCGCTGTCCTCGTTGATTACCAGATTGTGCGCGCTTAAAAATACGCCGTACCAAGCAGTTTCAGAGAACGTGACGGGTGGCGACGCGACGTTGCGCAGCTGGGTGAGATCGAAGACCTGCATCCCGCTGTTGTTCGCCTCGCTCACCGCAAACGCGTGATCGGCATAGACCTTGATATCCCGCCAAGTCGAATTAGAAGTAGTCCCATGCAATGCCAAATTGCCGAGGTAGACGGGATTCACCGGGTCGCTGATGTCTACGAACGAGGTCCCATTCGTGCGGCCCATGATGGCGTACTCTTTGCCGGTCTGCGGGTCGGTCCAGCCCCAGATATCGTTGCCACTCCCGCCGCCGATCTGGTTGAGCGGCAGGAAGGACATCAGATCCACGTTGCTGCAAGGGTAGGCGCCCGCAAAGCCGCCCTCGCAGGACGTAATGCTCTGCGCGGCGAGGTTTTCCGGTTCGTGGTCATCGTGCTGAAACGCATGCATCCTGTCGATCACATGCAGCGGCGGATTTCCCTGATGCGGCGCGTCGTGCTCGTCGTGAGCAAAGATAATCGCGCTGAGGCCGAGTGCAGCGTCAGGGCAGTGACCACTGCGATGTTCGATCGCGTCGGTGAGAGTGAGGAACGGCCGAAATCAGGCATGAGTTGGCTCCTCCGGCGCGGCGGCATGCCGACGGATGCACTCCGCCATGATGCTACACTGCCGGCTACGCGTCTATAGTACGAATCGACCTCGCGGGGTCGCGGCTTGACTAGGCCGGTGAGGAAACGGGGGGGACGACCCAGCCGCGGGCCAATTTATTACCGAGGCATATCACTTGCGCCCCAGCCCAAACTCGTTGCCCATCTCCACAACCTTGCCGTCGCGAAAATGGACCTCGAAATACTTCGACCCGCTGACCGGAGTGCCGTCTTCATCCCTGAGCGTAGCGACCAGCTTCTTCGTCTTGGCATCGAATACGTCGGGGGTGTGGGACCAGGCATAACGCCCGTCCAAGCTGAAGGCGACCCAGCCGTGGCCGCCCTGGGATAGCTCGACGTGACCCGTCGGCTCAGGGGGCATTTTGGTGGCGTCGAAGATAAAGAGCTTGCGGCCCTCTTGGTCGCTAATCCACAGCTCGGTTTCATCGGGGTTGAGCGCGGCTCCGTGCGTCCGATGGGGAATCGGTTTGTCGCCGGCAAAGACCCTGTGCAGGGCTTTCCCTTTTTCGAGGTCGACCACGTCGAAGCCGACATGCTTGCCCAGGCACACGTAGGCCGTCGTCTGCTTCCTATTGATCGTGTATGGGAAGATTCCACTCTCGCCGACATCCTTGATCTGGCGGATGATGCGATCGGTTGCCGTGTCGAAGACGGTCAGCATCGTTGTCGTGCCTAGATATGCTCGTTTCCCGTCGAGGCTGACGATGCTGTTATGGGCTTGAGGTCCGACGTGAATGCGGCGGATCAAGTCACCGTTTTCGCCGTTGACGATGAGGAATCCGCTGTCCGCGCCTTTATACCACCAACCGGTGGGAACATAGATCTTCTTGCCGTCCATCGTGATCGACGATCGGTCACAGCCGGCTTCGTAGGTCTTTTCCCAGACGATCTTCTCGGTCTCCAGATCAAATGCGCCGAGCCGGTGATTGGTCGTGGAGTAGTAGGCGCTATGAGTCTTGAGGCTTCCCGCGAAACCTCGAAGCCCTTCTTCAAAGATGGGAACTTCGATGCGTTTGACGAGCTTGTGCCCGTTATCGATGTCGAAGACGAGGATGCCGTTGTAAGGGGAACGGCCTTCCTCTTGAGCACCATCAGGCGTGCTGAGGTAGAGATATCGCTTGGTGTCGGACTCGCCGAACCCAACGCCGGCGACGGATAGGGAAATCGCGAGCAGGGAAGTTAGTAACCGCATGTCGGAATTGTACTCCTCGGGGCGTGCGCCGTCAACGGATTGGGGGGGCAAAAAGCTCTGTGCCGGCCGGCATGGGAATTGTCCACGGGCGGCGTCGCGGCGCCCGCCGTCAGGGGTGCGTGAAACAGGACTTGACTTAAGATGATTTTTCGCAATAATGGCTAGCGCCGGGTCCGAACGGCCTGATCTCTCGAGCTGAGGTGCGCTCATGAAGTTTCGTCTCTCCGGGTTGGACCGATTTCAAATACCTTTGGCGGCGTTTTTCTTGCTGCTCATACCCTTCGGCCTGTACTTTTTCTTCTACGTCGGCCACCAAGAGCAGTACTACACGCATCGTAATGTCAGGGACCTGGCGGTCATCTCTCGGCAAATCCGAGAACGAGTCGACTCCTATCGGCGAGTCCTGCAAAATCGGGCGGACTATGTAGGCGACTTGCTAACGCCGGACGGAGAAACCCGTCAATCGTTGGATGAGCGGAACTGCATGCGGGAAGATCTCGAAGACAAGGAGGCGTCGAGCGGCACAAACAACATCCAACGCGTCCAAGCATGTTTCGTCGAACCCTATATCGAGAACCGGGTTCCGGGCCTATCCTACGTTTCTCCCGCCGACGGAAAACTTCTTCGAGAAGAGGTCACTCTACGCCGCGGCGACGACGGGTTCGAGCTCAACTTCCTTGCGAAGCCGAAAAAAACCTCGGCCGGCGAGGCCTTTCGGATCCACGCCAAGACGAGCCTTCGCCGGTTCGGCGATCAATTCACCGGGCACGGTGAATTCGACAGCATCTTATTGCTCGACGGAGACGGCACCGTGCTCTATCAGTCCGAGCATGCGGAGTTGCGGGCAACGAAGATTCCCACTTTGGCCGAAAAGGGTCTGACCGCAGCGACCGGCGTACAGGAATTGACGCTGGGCGACGTCGACTATTTGGCCTTCACGCAACCGGTTGATCTTATAGTCGCAACCCTTACGGCCGCCGAGCCGGCGGGCGCGAGCCGGTCGGGAACAAATCGGCGGCAAGACGGCAGCGGAGAGCAAACGGAAGAAGCAAAGCGCCGAGCCGCTCGACCGGATCCCACCGCCCGGCAACAGTTGGCCGTCTGCGGTTTGGTCGCCAAGGGCCGCTTCGTTTCCGAGGCCCAGGCCATCTCCTACTCGGTCGTGATTTGGTTTGTGTTCTTTCTGGCCATGCTGACGTTCTTGGCGCCGTATCTCAAGCTCCGCTTCCTCGCGCCCACCGAGCGGCTCCCGCGCTGGGAAGGCCTGAAATTGCTGGTCGCGACTCTGCTCGGGGCCGCCGCGATCAGCGTCTGCATTCTCGACGTCTACTACTACGAGCGGTTGGTTGACGAGGTGGACGAAAGCCTGGTCGGCCTGGCCGACCGGATGGAAAAGAACTTCAGCGAGGAAATCGACAGGGCCTATCTTCAGCTTGTCGATTACGACCGCGGCCTCTCGGATTCGACGGCTCGCGATTGCGGCGGCAAGCAGTCCGTCGGCGCGATCTTGAGCCGAGACGAGATCAACACCGAAATTTATCCCTACTTGAGTTTGATCTTTTGGGCCGATACGGCCGGCGAGCAGAAAATCAAGTGGTCGGTGAACAAGGAACCGACAACGTTCGTCTCCGTCGGCCGGCGCGAATACTTCCGGCGCGTGAGAGATCACGATCGCTCGATCCGTGAACTGCCGAGCCTGCGAACTGCTGAAGGGAATGTCGGTCGCTTTTGGCTCGAGTCGCTGTTTTCTTGGACCACCGGCTCCTCCGAGGTCGTGATTTCCACCAGTGTTCGGACCCGCGGCTGCTCCGATTCGGAGGGCGAGCCCCTACAGATGGTCGCCGGCATCTTGCAACCGCTGTCGGTGACCGAGCCGGTGCTGCCGCCAGGTTACGGTTTCGCCGTCGTCGACAGCGAGGGCCGGGTCCTTCTCCACTCCGACAAGCAGCGCGTTCTCACCGAGAACTTTTTCACCGAGTCGGATGAGGAACGCGAGCTCCGCTCGGCTGTACAAGGCGGCATCCCGCACACGATGGCGATCCGCTACTTCGGCAAGGACCACCGAGCGCATGTCCGGCCGCTCGACAACTTGCAGGGACTGGCTTGGAGCCTGATCGTCTTTCACCCCATGAAGCCGCTGCGCACGCTGAACTTGGAAGTGCTCACGCTGACCGCCGTGTTGTTCGGCGTGTATCTAGTGGTCCTGCTGTTGATGATTTGGTGGACTTTTGCGGGCCTGTTGCGCGGCCTGTTGTGGTTTCTTGACCCTGGGAAGGCCCTTTCGTTGCTGTGGCCCTCCAAGAAGAAGATCGGGATCTATCGGCGGTTGTGCGCTTTCTACGCGGTGACCGCGGTTCTTTTCTTGGTTTGGATCGCGATCTCAACCGGTTTGACCCTGTTGGTTGGAAGCGTACTGATTCCGCTCTACGCTTTTCTTTACGGCTTGTTGGGGGATCGGTTTCGCGGCGAGTTCCACGTGCCGGGGCGGAGGTGGACCTGGCTGCGGCGGTCGCCTGTGGTGCTGCTGATCCCTTTGCCGTTTGTCGGCTGGTCCGAACCGCACCTCGTCCTTTGCGTGCAATTGTTCTTGGCGGCGTTTCTGCTTCAAAACGAAGCGGCGGAACGCTGCGTGCGGTGGGCGTTGCCGAAGGAGAACCTGAAACCCTATATCGTCCGATTAACGGCCGCCATCGTGGTGCTTGGCGTCTTGCCGGGCATTGCCTTCTTTAAGTTCGGCTACCGGCTCGAGCGCCACCTATGGCAGATGTATTCTCAGCAGGAAATCGTGGAGGCCCTGCAGGTGCGCTCGGCGCGGGTGCGGAACTACTATCACTCGCTATTGCCAAAGTCTTCGGAGCGGGAGAGTTTCCTCAGCCGTCGTCTCCATGGCGACAATCTCGATGTCTACGCCGGTTTTGACGGCCGCGGCCCGGCGAAATCGTGCGGCGTCTGGTCGCCCTGCGTGAATTTCAACGCTTGCAAGGAGGACTTTGCCGCCCTGACCTCGGCGGACGGCCGGTGGGACGGCGACGCGCGAGAGCTGTTCCAACCGGCGCGGCCCCTTTATGACGACTTTGCCGGACAAACCTGGCCCCTGCTGACCCCTTCCTCGTCGGTTCGCATGGTGCGGGATGACGGGGGCCGGCGCTGGATCCACACTCTGGCGGCGGATGAAAGCGTCGAGATTCGCTCCCCGGCCGCCTCGATGCGGCTCGGATTCGGCCGGCCCGAGTTCGCCGCGTTCCTTGCTTGGCTGTTGTTGCTTTATGCCCTCCATTGGGGTCTGCAGTTTATCGCCCGCGTGGTCTTCCTGATAGATCTGCCGGCGCCGGAACCCCGCCAGGCCGAGTTGGGCCCAGAGAAGGCAATCCGGGGCAACCTCTTTATCTTCGGGCACCCGCGCTCGGGAAAGACCGAGGGTTTGCGCGATCGGGACGACATCCATCTGGTGGACATCGCGTTGTCCGACGGCGAGTCGGGTGCGGTGCCCCTCGACAAAGCCGTCGCGATCGACCAGTTCGAGTACCAGATGGACGACCCGGTCTGGAACCAAAAGAAGCTGAAAATGCTGGAGGATTTGGTCTATCGCCGCGCCAAGGACGAGAAGGTAACCAACTCGGGCGTCGTAATCGTCTCGACGATCGATCCGATTTTCTATCTCTCTACGGGCGGCTCGGGCAAGGCCGCCAAGAACGGCGAAAAGCCGGACCTCGACCTGGACCGTTGGGCGAACGTGCTGGGCTCCTTCGAGGTTTACGATTTCGAGGACTGGACCCGGGGAGACCTGAAAGAGGCTCTGGAGAAGTTTTCCTTGCGGTGCACTCCGGTTGGCGAAACCCGAGATGTGAAAAGGAGAGCTGAGCAGGTTGCCAAGATCTGCCGCTTCCTCGATCAAGAGTGCCGCTGGACCGCGCCTCTGCGCAAGGCGGCCCTCGAGGTGGTCGCGAAGATCGACAGAACCGCGCCGCCGTCTCGCAAGGAACTCGTCGATCAAATCTACGACCGCTGCGAAGCCTACTATCGGTCGATATGGTCGGCGTGTTCGAAAGCCGAAAAGCGAATGCTGATTCAGCTTGCCGAGGAAGGAGTTCTCAACCGCAAGGATGAACGCGTCGTGCGGCACCTGATGAAAAAGGGGTTGATCGACCGCCGACCGCGCTTGCGCCTCCTCAACGACTCTTTCCACCGCTTCATCCTCAACGTCAGGGAAGAGGAAGATTTCAGGTCCTGGGAGAAAGAAGACGCGGCGCGAGGCTGGGCCGCTTGGCGCAGCGCGCTGATCGTGGTGTTGGTGACAGTGGTCGTCTTCTTGGGGATGACTCAGCGAGAGATCCTGGAGTCTTGGCTGCCGATCTTAGGGGTTGTCGCGACGGGAATCACCGGCATCTTGCGCCTCATTGCTCTTTTCCACCGCTCTCCGGTGCCTGCGCTGGAAGATAGCTGAGACTCCCCGCCGTCGGGGAGCACCCTCGGTAGCGACAAACACTCGTGTTTGTCCTAGTCCAAGGTGGAGACAAGCTCTCAGCTTGTCTCGTGAGTACGGCCACAGCCAGTTTCAGGTCAGGACCGGCAAGAGCGCCTGTCGCCACCGCCGCCTGACTGCTTGTGGGCGCATGCGCTCAGTCAGCGACTGCTACCCGCAGCCGCGGCAACCACTTGAGCGAGAACCCGCTCGGTCCTTTGTGCTGTCGGGAATGCTCCGATGTTGGGTTTTGCCGGCGACCGTGGCGATGATCGCTAGCGGATCTAAGTGCGTCCGAGGGCCGATCGGCAACGCCGGGGGCTCTACAACTGACTCCAGCCCCCCGGCTGCACTACCGATTGCAATTTCAGAGGCGTAGGGTAGACTAGACGTGTAACATCGGTTACCCATGAAGGATCCCGTTGCGCACTGTGCGGTTCCATGGGGGTGTCGCAGCCGCTAGAAGTCCGATCGAACCTTTCGAGACCATGCCGGACCAATCCCCAAAGCCGAACGGCCTTGCGGACCGATTATTGTTGGCGCTGGCTCGCCGCGACACTCGTGGCCGCTCGCGCAACATGATGCTGCTCGCGGCCGGCGTGCGAAAGTTGGTTTCGCCGGATCGTGATATTGCCTCAAAGTACTTCGGAGCCGCAAAGCCTTCGCTTGGTTCAGACCGCCGGCTCAATTTTCGGGCGGACCTGCCGTCGCGCGGTTACCGCCACACACTAGTCGATACGGAAAGAGAAGTCTATTTCCGCTCACTACTTAAGTTGCTCCAATACTCCTTCCCTAATTGGGAGGATTCAGTTTGCGTGCTACCCGCTGCCGAAGGCGATGCGCTGGCACCCTTTGACCAGGCGGGCTATTCCCAGCTGGAGGGTTTGGCTCCGACTTCGTCTTCAGAGCCGGCTCACCCGGCGATTCGGCGTGTCGAATCACTGAGCGATGTAGGAAAGAGATACCGTTCGGTCGTCGTTTTCGACTTCCTGGAGTACGTGGATGCGCATACCGTCGACGACGCCGTCGACAGTATCTGCAAACTAGCGGAGGAGGTAGTCGCGGCGAGCATCCCGATCTACCCGGACAACCTGTTGGATTTCTTCACCGTAGATTCGGCGCGGCGAATCCTACAACCGCGCGGTTGGTGGGACGAGGTATTCAGCCGACATGGATTCCAAGCCGCCGACCCCCCGAGCGAAGAACTACCTCTCCTGACGCCCTTTCTCTATCGGCGGCGTCGCCTGCGTCAATTCGCGGTTGCCGCGGCGGCGGACGCCATCCACCGCCCCGGTCTCGCGTCAAAAGCTCCCACGCGGTCCCCGATGGTTGTCTTTGTGCTTCCGCGAACTGAAGGAACCTTTTATCGCGCCGCGCGGGGTCTCGCGCAAGCGCTTGAGGGCGAGATGATTGCCGCGCGGACAGCCCTGCCGCGGGAACTACCGCATCCTGAAGTCGTCGACGCGCCGTTTAAGGTCACGTGGGCTCATTTCGAGGGGCCGTATCGCAGTGTCCGGATTTCCCAAGGCAAACATTTGGAATACTTCACAAGCCACTTTCAGATCGAGCCAACGGGAAGCCTGACAGGTTGGTTGCGCGAGTTGATTGCACGGGAGAGCATCAAGCTCGTCCCATCGACGTTTTGCCGTGACGCGCTGGAGGGGATTGGCTGTCCGGCCGGGCGCATCGAGGTTGTCCCCCACGGCTTTTCGCCGGAATTCGCGGCCGACGCGATCGACGCGGTTTCTCCGGCCACCCGCAAGTCGTTTCGTTTCCTCGCTGTTGTCGACTCCACGGACCCGATGCGTTACGGGCTTGATCTCCTGATGCAGGCCTACCGCTTGACATTCCAAGCCGACGATGACGTCGCGCTGATTGTTCAAGTCATCGGATCACCCGACCCGGCGGTGCGCCAATTGCTCGAGCCCGGCGACGGACCGGAAGTTGTTTACTACGCCAACCCGATGACCGACCACGAGTCGGCGTCGCTCCACGCGGCGTGCTCGGCGTTTGTCGCGCCGTTTCGCGGCGAGGCCTTTGGGCGCCGCATACTTGACGCCGCCGCGATCGGGTTGCCGCTTATACTGCCGCTCTATGGAGGGCCGCTCGACTTTTGCACCGAGGACCTCGTACAAGCGGTTTACCACGAACCCAAACCCGTGGGTGAGTGCTTTGCTACGAACCGTTTGCGTTGGCGCGAAGAGCTGACATGGTGCGAACCTAACGTAGAACACCTAGCCGAGCGCATGCGCTGGGTGTCTCAGAACTCCGCGACCGCCCAACAGAAAGCGGCTGTTCTGCGGGAAAGGGTCACGCAGGCGTTTTCTTGGAAATGGTCGGCACGAAAACTCATGCAAACTCTGCATGAATGAGGCGCAGTTTTCCGAACCGAGATTGGGACTGCCCCTTGGCCGTCTTCTCGCCTTCTTAGTGCTCCTGCAGCCAAACCGCCATCTCGGTCGCGGCCAAGAGCGCCATCCCCCCGCCGCGGTCATCGCGCCCTAGAATCGCCTTGCGATCAAGGTAGTGGCGCAGGCTCGGCTGCTTTCCGGTGCTGGTGCAAACATCCACCAATTCGCCGTTCGACGCGATTCGGGTGCGGATGCCGTACCAAGCGCGCTCAATGGCTTTGTCGTAATCGCTCGGCTCGAGTAGACCCAGGCGAACGCCTCGTACCATCGCGAACACGATCATGGAGGTGGACGTTAACTCACGATAGCTGCCGGGACGGTCGATCACCTGATGCCACGTGCCGGTGGGGTCTTGATGCCGTACGAGTGCTTCGAGCTGCGCTCGCAGCTCGCGTGAAAGCTCGGCGCGCGCGGGGTGGGCGTCAGGCAAGGCGGTTAGACTCAGCGCCAGGCCGAGCGCCGGGAAGCCGTTGCCTCGTCCCCAGGCGGCTTCGGCGAGAGGTGAGTGGCGATACAGGCCGTCGCTGCGAAGATCCAGCGCTTTCATAAATCGAAAGTGCCGGATCAGCATGTCGAAATACTTCGCTTCGCCGGTCAGTCGACCGGTCTCGGCCAAGATCGGCCCGCCCATGAACACCGCGTCGCTCATTTCGTTGTGAAAGGGCATCGAAACCTTTGGTTGTCCTTGGTCGTCGAAACCCAGTTCCGCGGCGGCGCGCGCTAGTGCTGTGTACTTGGGATTGCCCGTCACGCGGGCCAACTCACTGAAGATCAAATGCCCGGAAAGCGTACTTCCCGACGTTCGCTCGGGCAGCGTCGGCCTCGTTCCGTCTACGTAGGGTGCGACGATACGTTCCACATCGGCGAGGTGGCTCGGGTTATTCGTCAGCTTGCCTAGGCGAATGCGTCCGATCAGGGCTACGGCTGGAATGTAGGCGACTTGGTCGAGTTTGTGGCCGTAATGAACCGCTAACTGCTCGGCTATCTCGATCGGGGTCCGGTCGAGTCGGCGTTGCAGCTCGCGGCGCGCCGGCGACGGGCCATCCAGTTTCTCCTTCTCGATCGCGGTCAGGAGTTCCCGAAGAAAGGTCCCGCCGTTGGACCCCGGCGCCTCGGCACGGATGGCCGGCAGCGGACCGGTTCCGCTCGGAGCATGGCGAACGAGTTGCGGGACGAGTTCATCGGAGGGCTTCAGAGTGCTTGTGTTGCGCAATGAAGCTTTCAGCTCGCCAAACGACTCGGACAGCTCTGCCGGGGTAGCACCGTCCCCCTCGGGCAAGAGCCAACGGATTCTCTGCGCCGCTCGGACGTCCACAACCCAGTCCGAGGCGTGCATGCCGATCCAGCGCCATAGATACACAGCCTCCGGGTCTGTGACGCTCTGGTATGCGTCACCTGGTGGTGGGTATCCGCGCAGGGGGTTGCCGCCTGACGCGTTTGCGCCGTTGCTTTCCGACGTCCAACCGTCCGGGTTGGCGAGGGGAATGAGCGAAACCGCGAATCGCTCTCGAAATTCCGACGCCTTGCCGGAGTTATGGAACCACCGAAACGCATCAACCGCGGCTCTTGCCGACGCTTCGGAACCATCTAGTCCGCCGATGAGCAAGATGCGTGTCTTCGGAGTGTGGAAATCGAGATCGTCAGCTGTGATGCGCGCCGGCATTGGTGTTTCAAGCCGGGTGATTCCAATTGCGGTCTCGATCACTCCCCCGAAAGAAGAACGCGTGAACAACTCCGCGATCCAGTCAGGCTCGCTCTGCGCCGGGGCCGAAGCGACGAAAAAGATTGCCGCGCAGCAAGCGGCCTTGCGAAGAAATGTCGTCATGTCACGCCCGCGGATCGAACCGTACCGGTTTATCGTAGCCTGTCATCTCGAGGTACCCCACGCCCGACACAACTTTCCCGGCCGCTGTGCCGCGGTAATCCACCGCACCCTCCCAATAGTTGGGTCCGATGCCGCGCTGCGTCACGATTTCCTGCGATGCCATCGGTGTCCGGCAGTCGAGTTCGATCGCGAGAGGAGGGATTTCGATCCTCCACTCGATGGGGTACCGTGCGCCGGTTCCCTCGCTGGTCCACGTTTTCCCGGGCTCGATCACAATATCTGATCCCTGCAAGTGCCGGCCCTGCCCTGCTTCGTCCACGTAGGTCCCGGCAAGAAAATCTCGCCCCGCCCCCTTGTCCGCTCGGATGCGATAGAGCATCAATTCGGTTCGGTCGTCGAGTTGGATGCTCATCCAATCCCAACCCACTTGGCCTTCGCCCATCGCTTGGCTGAAGAATTCGTGGTCCATCCAGGCTGTGCCGTTGACCTCAACCGATTCGGTGCCAAGCCGAAGTGTCCCTTTGGTAGCGAGGCGTGTAAGCGAAACATAGTGCGACGCGTTTTCGCCGTGGTCGGACTTGACCATCACGCCGTCTTGCCCGTGAATGATCGGGGGCTTGACCGGCTTCAGGCGCAACCTCGCGCTGAACTCTTCAGCGACGCCCACCAGCTCGCCGGCTCCGGAGTCGGCTTCCGCCAGCGGCCATTCCACGGACCAGTTACCATTCCAAATGCGTCCTTGCGCCGCCGAAACCCCGGCCAGCCCGGGCCCGCCGCGTTGGAGTCGCTCGGCGCGGTGGAAGCGGCCGGCTTCGATATCAGTTAGCGCCAGATGAGAGAGGTAGAGCTGATCGAAATCCCAGGGCGAAGCAAGCGGAGTGTCACGCTCGATGCCGACGCGGAAAAAGGTCAGCTCGAAACCGAAGCGACGGTTTTGGGCGGTGAAGAGATTGCCGGTGTAGTACCACCACTCGGTGCGAAAGCTCGGATGGTCGAAATGATCGCGCGGGAACGAGTAACGGTATCCCGGGCTCGGATTCTCGAAAGCCCGGAGCCTGGCGGCGGCGGCCGCTAGGGCGAGCAGTCGCAGATAGGCTCGGCGCGTCATTTCCCGCGAGAATAGCGTCATTCTTCGTGCACCGCTTCGATCGGATTCAACCGCGCCGCCAGACGCGCCGGATACAGCCCAGCGATGATCGCCGCCAGGTAGATCAGGCTCAGCGCGGCGAGCAATAAACCCACGGGTTGGTGAAATTGGATTGTCCAGCCGAACGATTGTTTGTTGATGACGAAGATCAAAATCAACGACAGCAAGAATCCCAAGCCCAGTCCGAGAACGTTCGCAAACAAACCGAGCAACCCCGACTCGATCAAGATCAGCCGCCGCAGTTGGCCGGCGCTCGCCCCCAGAAAACGCAGCACCGCGATTTCGCGGCGGCGATCAATCACCAATGCCATCAATGCTCCCGCCATGCCGAGAATAGCGACAAAGATCGCGACAGCCTCCAAGGCATAGGTGATCGCAAAAGTACGGTCGAAGACCCGCATCGAGACCTCCCGCAACTGCCTATTCTCAGCGACAAAAACGTTTCGGTCCGCAGTAATACGCTCGATCTTCGCGCGGACGGGCTGTGGCTCAACGCCGGGATCGAGATAGACAGCCAGGCTGCTCGGTGCCGGGTCGGGCAAGTAGCTGAGCAGCACAGCGCGGTCGGCGATCACGTATCCGCGCTCATCGGCGTAGTCGTAATAGACTCCAACGATTTCGAACGAAACCGGACGACCGTTCAACGGAAGCTCTACGACGTCTCCCATTGCGAGAGAGTGCTTCTCGGCGAAAGGCTCGCTGACGACGACGTAATCGCCTTCAGGTAGCCGGCGCATGATTTCCTCCGGATCGCCGGATAGAAAACGCACGCTGCCCGACTTTAGAAACACACGGGTCTCGCCCGCACCGAGCGTCGCCGTCCGGCCGTTGTAGCTGATCGGGTAGGCTCGAAAACGGTCAACCGCGGCAACTCCTTCAATTGCTTCGATCCTGTCGGCGATCGAGGCGTCCATTGTGGGGTAGTTGCCTGCGCCCCCGGGGGCCGCCGGCCGGATGTAGAGATCGGCCCGCAATCGATTGTCAAGCCAAAGCCCGACGGTTTCCCGAAAACTTCCCACCATGATGGCCACGCTCGCCATCATGGCAACGGCGGTGGCGAGTGTAGATACGAGAACCGCTGTCCGCGCCAACGAGCCGACCAAGCCGCGTGAAGCCAGCAGCCCTTCTACGCCGAGCAGGCGTTGGACCGGCGGGGCGGCCAAGCGGACCATCACCGTCACCAGCGCCGGTGTCGCCAACGCCGCGGCCGCAATCAGCAACAATGCCGCCAGGTAACCCGCGAGCGGCTTCCCTCCGACAGCGGGCAATTGGGAGGCCGCGAATGCGGCCGCGCCGAGTCCACACGCCCAACCCAGCTCTCGCCGCAACCGCAGCCGTGCCTCGTAGTGCCGGCGGCCGGCGGCCATAGCCTCGGTAGGCGGAATGCGCGCGGCCTCCCGCGCCGGCCCTAGAGCCGCAAGCACGGTCACTCCGATGCCCGCTGTTGCGCCGATCGCCACGGCCCACGCCGTAAAGCGAATCTCTCCCGGCGTACTGCTGACGTAAAGGGCCTCGACCGTGCGAGCCATTAACTCGACGGCGCCGTCGGCCAGCACGCGTCCCAGTGCAAAGCCGAGCAGAGTCCCCAGCAATCCGAAGAAGCCTGCTTCTAAAAGGACGGCGGTCAGCACGCCTCGCCGTGTCGTGCCCAGCGCCCGCAGGATTCCAATCTCGGTGCGCCGCCGCACCACCGAAACCGAGATGGTGTAGTAGATCAGGAATGCCCCGACCACTAACGAGATGTAGCTCAGCACGCGCAAGTTCCAGCGGAACGCGCTTAGCATCTTTTGATTTTCCTCGGTGCCGGCTCCTTGCCTCCGCAAGGTAACTCCGGAGGGGATCGCCCGGCGCAGAAGGGCTTCCCAGCCTCCCTCGATTTCTCGCTTCGGAACGCGGATTTCAATCCGATCCAGTCGTCCCGCGCGCCCCACTATACGCTGTGCAACGGCAATGTCCATCACAACGAGGTCCTTGCGGATTTGCTCGGAGAGTTCATCGTCTTTCAGGACGCCGTTGACGACGAACGAGTGCGTTTGATCATTGACGCCCAGCCTGAGTGTGTCGCCCCGAGCGAGGCCCAAGGCCGAACCGACCCAGACCGCGTCGCCTCGCGTAAGGACCTCGGCATCAAAGGGCTCCCGCCACAACGCCGTTTCAATCGAGGCATCTCCGATCAAATCGAGGCCCAGCAAGCTGACCGTTCGACGGTCCGGAAGCATCACCGCGGCTTGCTCGATTCGCGGCGCGACCTGAAGCGGATAGGGCAGCAAAGCCAACTCCGCGAGCAAGGTTTCGTCGATCCCGCCGACGGCGCTGACCTCAAAGTCGACGTCGCCCACGAGCGATTCCATCGATGAACGAAAGGAGCCCGTGGCGGCTTCGCCCGCCAACTCGATAGCGACCACAACCGCCACCCCAAGTGCCACGGCGAACACCGTCAGCATCGTCCGCCCCGGCTCGCCGACCAGGGGTCTCAACATCAGGCGGGCAAAGAGGATCAGGGAAGCCATGGATCCGGTCCAATGGTCGAAATAAAAGGCGCGTCGTGCGGCTTTGGCAGCGCCGCTACTCCCCGCTGCCCGCGTCACACGCTACCCGAAAACCGTAATCGGCGTACTCAAGGTAGGGCGGAATGCTGCTGCGGGCGGCGCATCGGGCGATCTTGATGTGATGTCGCCAGGCGCCACCACGTGACGACCGCCGCACAGCTTCTCGTTGGCAGCAGGGATTATTACGCGGAGCCGCCGAGTAGAATTCAGGGTCGTACCAGTCGGCGCACCATTCATGCACGTTCTCGCACATGTCGAACAGGCCGAACCCGTTCGGCTCGGCATTCCCCACGTCTTCAGGTCCTGTCCCCCAGCGGTGGCCGTAGTCGGGACGTTCCTCGACGGGTTCGTCGCCCCACGGGTAGATCTTGCCGCGAAGCCCGCCGCGCGCTGCCCATTCCCACTCCGCCTCGGTCGGCAGGCGATACCGGCCCGCCGCCCCTTCGGAAAGCCAGTTGCAATAAGCAACGGCGTCAAACCAGTTCGGGCCAACGACCGGTTGCCGAGGACGCGAGAATTCCGGCTGCTTGCGAAACTGCGTCCCCTTGCGCCTGTTGTCCCGGCAAAACAGATCGTACTCTTCGTTAGTCACTTGGAAACGACCGATCCCGAAGGACCCCAAGCTGACTTCGTGAACGGGGCGTTCTTCGTCGCGGCCGTCGGCGGCGCCCATCAGGAAGATGCCGGCCGGAATGGAGACAATTTCGGGAATCATGCAACGAACCGCCACGGAAAAAGCGGCGTAACGGCGGCTGCCCGGCGGGACAATCGATTTCAGACCGCTATTCGCCGCCGACCGCTTCCACACTCTCGATGGATATCGCTTTCATGCCGTTCTTGTCGATCGCCTTGCCGGTTACCCGCACAGTTTTCTCCGCGTATTCGAGAAGTTTGTCGTTGGCTCCGTGGTGGCCGGAAAGCGGAAGGTAGAGTGTCTTCGACTCGCTGTCGAGAATCGCTAGCGGGACCCCGGCCTTGGCGCATTGGATCGCGCAATCGGTGTGACCTTCGCCCTGGGAGTTATGGCCTAGATAGCAAGCCGTCCCGACGACATTCCCGGTGATCGTTATCGTCTTGGTCCCTTTTGGTTTGTGGCCGAATAGAGGAAGGGTCAACAGCAGCAGCGCGGCCGCCAAGCATTGAATTTGAGCAATGCGAATCATCATGCGCCTCTTCGCGGTACCGACCGCCCGAAACGACAGAACAGCCGCTTCTTAGCTTACCGCGCGGCTCAGTTTGGAGACCGCTACTTCCCTTCGAGCGCCGCCACGATGCGATCGACGTCGAACACGCATCCGCCCCAGGTGCCGCCGCCCAGCCGTTGCAAGGCAGCCCATAGCCGCGTGTCGTCAGGCAAGCCGGGATGCGCCGCCAAGTCGGGGCGCGGACCGCGGCGCGCCAGAATCGCCGATCCTCGTTCGCGGCCTTGCTCCAAAGCGGCGTCTCGCGAGGATGCTGCCTCGGACCCTTCGCCCGCCTCGGCAATCAGATCCAGACTTCCCTCGAGTTTGTTGCGGTCGACGACGATCCGGACGCGGTCTCCGTCGACGAGCTTCCCAATCGGCCCGCCCGCAAGCGCCTCGGGGCCGACGTGACCGATACACGCCCCGGTCGAAACCCCCGAAAAGCGGGCATCCGTAATGACGGCTACCTGTTTACCGAACGACAAATACTTCAGCGCCGAGGTGATCTGATAGATCTCCTCCATGCCGGAACCCATCGGGCCGCAGCAGATCAGCACGAGAATGTCGCCTGGCTGAATCGAGCCGTTCTTGATGGCCTCGACGGCATCGGCCTCGCGAAGAAAAACCCGCGCAGGCCCGGCATTGCGGTAAACGCCGTCTTCGTCGACGACGCTCGGGTCGATGGCGGTGCTCTTGACGACCGACCCTTCCGGTGCGAGGTTCCCGCCGCAGAAGGTGATCGTGCTGGTCAGGCCGCGTTCACGAGCTCGTTCGGGGCTGAGAAGCACCTCATCGGGGTCAATGCCGTCTTTTTCCCGCAACAGCCCGCGTAGACTTTCGCGCCGCTCGGAGGTTTCCCACCAATCCAAAACTGCGCCTAACGTCTCGCCGCCCGCCGTCAAGACGGAAGTGTCGAGTAATTCCATGCGCCGCAGGTGCAACATTACTTCGGGAACGCCGCCCGCCAAGAAAGCCTGCACTGTGGGGTGGCCGACCGGGCCGTTGGGTAGTACGTCGACGAGCCGCGGCACCTGTCGATTGACGTCGGCCCAGTCGTCGACTCCGGGACGCCGCACGCCCGCCGCATAGGCCACAGCCGGCAGGTGCAGCAGCAAGTTCGTGGAGCCCCCGAAAGCCGCATGCACCGCCATCGCGTTTCTCACTGCGGCTTCGCTGACGATATCGGTGATCTTCAACCCGCGTTGCTTGAGCGCGGCGACGGCGCGGGCCGAACGTCGCGCCATATCGAGCCAGATCGGCTGCCCCGACGGAGCCAGTGCCGAGTGCGGCAGGGCCAGCCCCAGCGCCTCGGCCACGACTTGTGATGTAGCCGCCGTTCCCAAGAACTGACAACCGCCCCCGGGCGATCCGCAAGCGCGGCAGCCTAAGATCGAAGCCTCGTCCAGCGACAATTCGCCGTGCGAAAAGCGCGCCCCGATGCTCTGGACCGCCCCCGCGTCTTCTCCATCGGACGCCGGCAGCGTGACTCCGCCCGGCACCAGGACGCAGGGCAGCTCGTGCATCGACGCCAGCGCGATCATCATCGCCGGCAGACCTTTGTCGCAGGTCGCGACACCGATCACGCCACGCCGGGTCGGCAGCGAGCGGATCAGCCGTCGCAGCACGGTCGCGGCGTCGTTGCGATACGCCAAGCTGTCCATCATTCCGGGCGTGCCCTGGGTTCGCCCGTCGCAGGGATCGCTGCAAAATCCCGCGAAGGGAATCGCGCCCAGCCCTCGCAGCTCCCGCGCCGCAGCCTCGACCAGTAAGCCGACCTCGTAATGCCCGGTGTGGTAGCCCAGCGCCACCGGCGAGCCGTCGGGCGACCGCACGCCCCCTTGGGTGCTGAGAATTAGGTATTCGTCATGCCCCAACTCGGCCGGGTTCCAGCCCATGCCGGCATCCTGCGTCCAACCGAAAATGTCGCCGCTCGGCCGGGCGCGAAGAATCTCCGCCGTCAGCGGGAGCCTGCCCTCGGGGCCGGGCTTGCGGGTTTCGATGGTGAAAAGGGAAGAGTCGCCGGAATCAAAAATCTCATTCATCGTGGTGCTCTCAATGGAGTGCCTGCGATTATCATAGGCATTGGGAAACAACCATGGCCGACCCCCGAAAAACCGATCCCCTCGAACCGCACTGGATGCCCTTCACCGCCAATCGCGATTTCAAGGCGCGCCCGCGGCTGCAGGTCCGCGCGGAGGGCGTCTACTACTGGAACGAACGCGGCGAGAAGATTCTCGACGGCTGCTCGGGCCTATTCAATGTTGCCGCCGGCCACAACCGTCCCGAGATTCGCGAAGCTGTCCACCGGCAATTGGGCGAGCTCGACTACACGCCCCATTTCCAGCTTGGCTTTCCCGGTTCGTTTGAGCTGGCGCGGCAATTGACCGAGATCACGCCGGGGGACCTCAACCACATCTTTTATACGTGCTCGGGGTCGGAAGCCGTCGAAACCTCGCTGAAAATCGCGCTGGCCTATCACCGCGCCCGAGGCGAGGGACATCGGGTTCGGCTGGTGGGCCGCGAGCGCTCCTACCACGGCGTCAACTTCGGGGGCATGTCGGTCTCCGGCATCGGGCGCAACAAAGAAGCCTTCGGCACGGGTTTGCCGGGCGTCCACCATATCCGGCACACCTGGTTGCCCCAGAATCGCTTTGCGAAAGGCCAACCCGCGCACGGCGCTTATCTGGCCGACGACCTCGAGCGTTTGGTGCGGACTTTCGGCCGAACCATCGCCGCCTGCATTGTCGAGCCGATCGCCGGGTCCACCGGGGTTCTCGTCCCGCCCACGGGGTACCTGCGGCGGCTTCGGGAAATTTGCGACCGCCACGGCATCTTGCTGATTTTCGACGAGGTCATTACCGGCTTCGGCCGCCTCGGCGCGCCCTTTGCGTCGCAGGCATTCGAAGTCACGCCGGACCTGATCACCATGGCCAAGGGCATAACGAACGGCTGTCTGCCGATGGGAGCGGTCGCCGTCAAAGACGGCATCTACAACACCGTCACCCAAGCCGCCGACGAAGGCGTCATCGAATTCTTCCACGGCTACACATATTCCGGCGCACCGGTGTCGGTGGCCGCCGCCCTCGCCGTGCAGGAGATCTACCGCCGTGAAGGCCTGTTCGAGCGCGCCGCCGAGATGTCGCCCATTTTCCTGGACGCGCTGTTCTCGCTGGAAGGTTTACCGGCGGTCGCCGACATCCGGGGCTACGGCATGTTGGGAGGCATCGAACTCGTTCCCGGCGAAAAGCCCGGCCGACGCACCCATGAAGCCTACTTGCGTCTCTACGACGCGGGTTTAATGACCAAGGCCACCGGCGACGCACTGCTGATCGCGCCGCCTCTCATCGCCAAGCAATCGCACATCGAAATGATGGCGGAACGTTTGAAAAGGGTCCTCAGTGCTATCTGACGATTGAATCATCGCTGTCCGGGCGAGCTGCCGCGCACAGGCTCGGCCGCTTACCGGAACGCCCGTTTTCTAAGACAGATCCATCTCGATCGTCGCGACAGCGTGCTTGGGCAGCGTCACCGAAACCGTCGAGCCTGCCGTTTCCACGGCCAGCGGCGCTAATCCTACTTCGCTGGGATTGTCGAAGGTATTCGCGGCGCTCGCGTCTTCGTGGGTAAGAACACGCGCCCGCGCCTCGCGAATCGCACTGCCATCGCCCAAGCGCAGACGAGCGCTGACCGTGTGATCCAACGACGGGTTGGTCAACGAAACCGCCACCCGTTTCCCCTTGATCGAGGCCGAACCCGACAGCCCCGGCATCTTCCTGGAGATCGTCTTCATCGGGTCGGGGCTGCGCGAGCCGTCCAGCGTAGCTCCCGCAAGTACCGGCACGGTCATCTCATCGACGTCGATCGCCAACGGCGCGCGGCGTCCTCCCATATGAGGCGCGTACAGCTCGAAGGCGTAGTAGACCGGGGTGCGAATGAAATTGTCTTCGTGGGCGAGAAACAGCGAATGGATGCAGTTGACCGTCTGCGCCACATTGGCCATGGCAAACTTTTCGCAATGCCGGTTGAAAATATCGAACGTCAGCGCCGTGTGCACGCCATCGCGTAGCGTCATCGGTTGACTGAACAGGTGACCGGGTCCCGACAACGGGCCGTCCTGATACCAGTTGCCCCACTCGTCGAGCACGAATTTCGTGTCGCGGGCCGACTCGTATTGCTGCATCGCCTCCCAGTGCTTGAGGATCACGTCCTCGGTCCGCAAACCTTCGCTCATCACGGTATACCAGCCGGCTGAGCCGAAATCCTCGCACTTAAAATCGTGCCCTGCAAACAGCACCCGATAGAAACTGTAAAAGTGCAACCCGAAGCCGTCGACGCGGGCGCCCGACTCGTCGGCGACGCCTTCGAAGAACCCCTTCGTCCAACCGACGTCCAGATCGCGGTCCCTAGCATGGCCCTCGGGCCCGGCGGCCACCAGGAAGGGGCGAACATAGCCCGGGATCTGCGTCACCCACTGGCGGTATTTCTGGGCGTATTCGCGCGGGGTCATGTCGCCGCCGCAGCCCCAACTCTCGTTGCCCACTCCCCAATACCGCACGTTAAAGGGCTCGGGCGAGCCGTTAGCCGCCCGCTCATCCGCCAAGCTCACCGTGCCCGCCGGCGCGTTGCAGTACGACACCCAGTCGTAGAATTCTTGCGGGGTCGACGATCCGATATTGGCCGCCACGTAGGGCTCCGAATCGGTGAGCCGGCAAAGGTTCATGAATTCATGGATCCGAAAGCATTCGTCTCGGTGCTGTCGATGTCATCCGGTATCGCGCGATGCCAGAAGTTGTAGATCCGCTGGCGGTCGGAAGAGGGGCCGATGCCGTCGCGCCAATGATACCCGTCGGCGAAACAGCCGCCGGGCCATCGGATATTCGGCACATCGATGCGATTCATGTCGTCGAGGAAGCTCTTGCGGATGCCGTCGACATTCGCGATCTTCGAGTCGCGTCCCACCCAAATGCCGTCGTAGATCACGCCGCCGATATGCTCCATGAAATGCCCGAAAAGGTGGCGGTCCACCGTCGGTTCGGACTCGCTCGGGCTCACGATGATCTCGGCATCGGCGGCGAATGCGGGACGAGCGGAAGCCGCAAGCGCAGCGCCGGCGGTGGCCGCAAGGAATTTGCGTCGATTCATAGGGGTTTCCAGTTCAGGTCGGACTGACGGAAGCAAGAGTAACAAATGCGACCCCGGCGCGGACGCGGATCACCGGCGTGGCGCTCGACAACGGCGATTTTCTTTCCGGGCAATAGCTTCCGGGGCGACAGGAAGCTGAATCGTGATACTCACGAATAGACTCGCTGAACTCTTCGCCATTCAGGCAGCCCGATAAACTCCTTATGATGTGAAGATAGGAGAAATAAGTGATGTCAAGATTTCAGTCGTTGAAATGCCATTCCATAGCGAGTTGCCCGTCACCCATCGCCAGAGGCTTCGCTTGGCATTCGATACGGTACCGGTGGTTGATGTCCCGGTCGCGGCGTCTCTTTCCGGCGTTGTGCGTCGTTGGCATGGTTCTTCTGTCGTCTTGCTCGAAAACGCCGACCTATGAGGGGGTGGCTGCCGGCAGTCCCGGAGGACCTTTGCTGCCCGTGCCTCCCAGCACTTCCGGGTCGGCGGCAGGTGATCTGTTGGTCGCAGTCGTGGGTGTCGAAGCCAATCCCGCGACAAGCTTTCCGGGGGGATGGATCGCTGTGGCCGGCCACGACGGGTCTAACGGTGCGACCTGCACCTCGGACGGCGATCCTCAGGGGATCAATTGCCAGTTGAGCGTTTACTGGAAAATCTCCAATGGAACCGAGACGTCGGTCAACGTGACCTTCGGGCCAGGTACGCACCATGCGGCAGGCGCAGTACTCCGCTATTCCCGATTCAACGCGACGAATCCCATAGGTGCGGTGAACTCTCAAGACGGAACCGGTAACCCTGTGGCCCCGACGATCACGACGGCCCAAGACTACACTCGAGTCATTCGCGTTGTGGTTGGTGATACGAATCCCGGGGCCGGCGGCGACACCCAGACGCCGCTGTTGAGTGGCCCGGAGAACGAGCGCTTCAGCGGACAGTCGAGCACGCCGCAGGTCAATGCCAGAACGGTCCAAGTGGCGGGATCCGGTAGGGGGCAAAGAACTGCCGGACCCAGCGGGACAGCCACCTGGACAGGCGGTGGCGGCAACTGGGTTGCTTCCAGCATCGCCATCCGACCGGTTGAGTGGTAGGCGCCCCTTGCGGTTGTGGCTGCTACCAATCCCAGAGACACCCTCCAGCACACTACTCAGGAACTTCTAAAGACGTTGGCGTTTTGTTCACGAGAACTTGCTCTTTCATCTTTGACGAGAGAAGGATTGGCGATGCGCCTCTGTAGGATCTTGGAAACGGCAATGTCAATGGGCGAAATGCACGAGGCGGGACTGCGGGTCGTCGAACTGATCGAGGAAAACTGAGGGCGAGCACAGATACGTTGCCGTGTCTTTCGGGCAGAGCTACATGCAACAGGCGTTTTTGCGACCGGCACGGGTGCCCATTCGCCTCCGTCCGTCCCCTGTCGCGAGCGCCGCCGCGATGTGATGAAGTAAGAGCCAGTGGAATTCCAAGCAGGCCCGGAAGACCAAGGCGAGCGGCTCGACCGCTTTCTTGCCGAACAGCTTGCCGACGTCGGCCGCTCCCGCATTCAACAGTGGATTCGCGAAGGGCGCGTGCTTATCGGCGGCCAACGTGCGCGCGCCTCAAAACGCATGGTCCAAGGGGAAAGAATCGCCGTCGACCCCGCGCCGCCCACACCGCTCAAGGCGTTTCCCGAGAATTTGCCGCTCGACATTCTTTACGAAGACGAAGATGTTGTCGCCGTGAATAAGTCGGCCGGGATGGTCGTCCATAGCGGCGCGGCGGCTAAGTCTGGAACTCTTGTCAATGCGCTGGTTCATCACTTCGAGAGTCTCTCGAAACTGGGCGGTGACCTACGCCCCGGCATTGTCCATCGGCTCGACCGCATGACAAGCGGCGTCCTGCTGGTTGCCAAGCACGACCGCGCCCATCGGGCGCTCGCCAAGCAGTTCCAGGCCCGTCGAGTCAAGAAAGTGTATTGGGCGGTTGTTCACGGGCATCCCTCCGAACCGCCACGGCACGGACGACTCGTCGAGATCGACAACCGCCGCTGGTCGCGGCTCGAGATGCCCATTCGCCGCGATTCTCGGCAACGGGTCAAGATGGCCGCTCGCTCGGGCGGGCGCGCCGCGGAAACCGACTTCCGGGTGATGCGCTCGACGGGGTCCTATTCGCTGCTCGAAGTTCGCATCGGCACCGGTCGCACCCACCAAATACGCGTGCATCTGTCGAAAATCGGCTGTCCGGTCGTCGGTGACCGCCTTTATGGCGCGCCGGCCGAGCCCGAGGGGCTTGGCAAGCTCGATCGATTCTACTTGCACGCCCGATCGATCGGCTTCCTCCGACCTGCCGATGAGAGCAAGATCACTATTGAGGCGCCGTTGCCCGAGGAATTCACCGAGTTGCTCTGTCGACTGGAGCTATAATCTGATGGGAAGGCGGAAAGCCCCCGATCGTTTATGCAACGTGTTGCCATCGTCGTCCTTCTTGCGGGTCTTGTCGTGTCGGGCTTGGTCTGGGCGCAAGACGGCGAGAACGCCCCGGAAGCTCGGCTTGGCGACCTTATCGACCCCGGCTCGACCATCCGCGTCGAAGTCTCGCGCGTCCCGTTGCTGTTCACGGTCACCGACAAGAAAAACCGCTTCATTACCGACCTCGATCGAGACGACTTTCAGGTCTTCGACAACGGCAAGAAGCAATCGATCCGTGAGTTCGTGCGCGAAAGCGACCTTCCGCTGAGAATCGGCATCATCCTCGACACCAGCAACAGCGTTCGCACGCGCTTTCGGTTCGAGCAGGAGGCCGCCATCGAATTTGTGCGCGGTGTATTGCTGGAAGAGAAAGACAAGGCCTTTCTCGTAACTTTCGATACGCGCGCCGAGCTACTTGTCGATTTCACCAACAGCGTAGAGAAGCTGGCTGAGGGCATTCGCTCCGCGCGAGCCGGCGGGGGAACAGCGCTCTACGACGCTATCTATTACGCCTGCCGCGATAAGCTTCCCGAAGACTGGCCGCCCGAGCAGTTTCGCCGAGCCCTGGTGATCTTGGGAGACGGCCAGGACAACCAGAGCACCGTCACCCGCGACATGGCGCTGGAGATGGCCCACAAGGCCGAGGCGGTCATCTACGCGATTTCGACGAATCAAACCCGTGAGCAGATCGCCGGCGACAAGGTGTTGCGCCGCTTTGCCCGCGAGACAGGCGGCGTGGACTTTCATCCTTTGCAGGCCCGCGACCTCGAGCAGTCCTTTGCCGACATCGCCAATGAGTTGCGGCATCAGTACTTCATTTTGTACTCGCCGACCGAGTTTGTCGCCGACGGGAGTTTTCACAAGGTGCGGGTCAAAGCCCGCGTCAAGAAAGCAATGGTCCGAGCTCGGCGCGGCTATTACGCCCCGCTGCCGGGTGAGGAGCGTCGCTAGCACCGGATTCGCTCAGCCTCGCGGCCCGCCGCTCGCCGCGAGCTGTAATTTTTCTCCGGAATCGCCTGATTCCACTTTCGCTTTCTATTCGCCTTTGGTACAATCAGCAGACAAATCGATTTGTCTGCCGGAAGGAGTCAGTGAATGATGAATGAACAAGATCGGGCGCGAAGCCTTGAGATGGCACTGGGAGAAATTGAAAAGGCCCACGGGAAAGGGTCGATTTTGCGGTTGGGACAACGCGACGCCGTTGTCTCGGTCAGCTCGATTCCGACGGGATCGATTTCGGTGGATGCTGCGTTGGGCGTCGGCGGGTTCCCTCGCGGCCGTGTGGTGGAAGTTTTCGGCCCCGAGTCGTCGGGAAAGACTACGCTGGCGCTTTCCGCCGTGGCGCAGGCGCAAAAGCTGGGCGGGATGGCGGCGTTCATTGACGCCGAGCACGCCCTGGACCCGGGCTACGCCGCGAAATTGGGCGTGGATGTCGACAATCTGCTGGTTTCGCAGCCCGATAGCGGCGAGCAGGCCTTGCAGATTGCTGAAGTTTTGATTCGCTCCGGCGCGGTCGAAATCTTGGTCATTGACTCCGTCGCTGCCTTGGTGCCCCGCGCCGAGCTCGAAGGCGAGATGGGCGACAGCCATCTCGGTTTGCAGGCGCGGCTGATGTCGCAAGCGCTGCGAAAGCTCACCGGGGCGGTCTTTAAGTCGAACTGCTGTTTGATCTTCATTAACCAGATCCGTGAGAAGATCGGCGTCATGTTCGGCAGCCCCGAGACGACCAGCGGCGGCCGGGCCTTGAAGTTCTATTCCTCGATACGCATCGACATTCGCCGTATCGCCCAGATCAAGGACGGCGACCGCGTGGTGGGCAATCGTACCCGCGTCAAGGTCGTCAAAAACAAATGCGCGGCTCCGTTTCGACAAGCCGAGTTCGACATCATGTACGGCGAGGGGATTTCACTTGAAGGTGATCTTCTCGACTTAGGCGTCGAGCATCGTGTGGTCGCGAAGAGCGGGGCCTGGTATTCCTACGGCGGCGATCGCATCGGTCAAGGCCGCGAGAATACGAAAAAGTTCTTGCAAGAGAACCCCGACATCCGAGCGAAGCTCGAAACGGAGTTGCGGGAAGCCCTGGGCTTGCAAAGCCAGCCGCGGCCGGAGCTGGCGAAAGAGGCTCAGGGTCCGAGCGCAAAAACCGCGGCGGGTGCCGGCCGGTAGCTACTCGCTCCTCGGACAGGGCGCCCGACATTGGTGTTGGAGATCGGGCGTTGGCTCGATGTGTGGCGCAGGTTTTCTACGGTATCCACAGAGTTAAGGATTGGGTTCGTCCGCAACCTGCGCGGGTCTTTTGGCCGGGCATCCCTGTACGATCTGGCAGCCCCGCGTGAGATCCTCTGAGCCGAGGAGCGGGCGGGGATTCGCAAAGACGCTTCCTGATGCGGACGCGAGGGTCGGTTTTTCAAGACGGACTCCCCCAATCGGCTGGGCGGAACGTTGGGCCGCGTCGATTCGGTATGGCTGTAGCTCCCAGGTGGTGCCGACGCCGTGGAACCCGATGTCGAACGCTGGACTGGGCCCGAACCTATCCAGCCATGCTCCGAAACCACGTTCGCTGAGGCCCGGCGGCCCTTCCATCACGATAGCTCCTTGGATCTGCCTTGAAGCTGGAAAACGTCCGGGAAATTATTCTAAACTTCCCCCTTAACACAAGAATTGCCAACGGTTATAATCGACCCATCCACAAAGGAGAGAACCGTCCCATGGAGCCCAAATCCAGCTGTACGCCCAAAGAACCGTTCATGAAGCTCGGCGAAGGGGAAGCGCCGATTCTCAACTACAGCCTGCCGCAGAGTTCATGTTTTCGCGCTAACGGCCGGATCCCGCTCGAAATCGACGATAGCTACTTTCTCGACAGCGCCTTCGAGGCGCCCGAGTCACATTATTGGCAGGAGTTGGACGTTTCCCAAGACACCATAGAGGATGACATAGCCAACTCAATAGGCAATCCGAGCCGGACTTCGAAGTTCTTCCCCGGATTGAAACAGCTCGACACAAGTACCCAGGCAACGAGGGCCGCTCGGCCCACGATCGGAACTACGGCCAGGGCGACCACTGTGCCGTCAGGCGGCAAGGCGACGGCGGTGCCGGCGCCGGCCCATGCCGAGCCTGTCATCGACGTAGACTTCACCGCGGGCAAGATTCACGAAGGGCATCGGCCCATGCTGCTTCCGACCTTCAGTGGCGGAACCACTCTGGAGTTCATGCCGGAGCCCAAACCGCAGCCACAGCTGATCCTGATGGAGGTCTACAAGATCTGTTCCCATCTCGGCGACTATGGAGCGGGTAAGACGGTCAACACCTTCTCGCTTTTGCCCGGCGAGAAAACTCAGATCACGATTCGGACCTACCGCGACAGCGAAACCACGAAATCGCAGTCCGAAAATGTGCTTGATTCTTTCTCCGAGGAAAGCTCCGATGAGTTTGAGAGGCTGTTGCAGGATGAGACGAACAACTCGACAACGGATTCCACGGGTTCCACGACAACGAACACCGTTGGGGGTGGGCTTTCGCTCGGCGGCAACATCGCGGGCATCGAAATCGGCCTGAGCGGCGAAGCGGGCCACGAAAAGACCTCAAGCGTGAGCAACTCTCGGACGAACAACAGCAGCACGCTTGACAAGACCCTCGAGAAGCAAGTCGAGCAGACCAGCCATACGCGCGAAGTCGAGGTGAACAGCAGCTCAGCACAAACCGAAAAGGAAGGCGAAGAAACCGCGATCGTTCGCGAGCTCGCCAATATCAACCAAAGCCGAGTTCTCAATTTCGTCGTTCGTCAACTCCAACAGGAATATATCAGCATCGTTGCGCTCGACGAGGTCAAGGTGATCTATACGAACGGATACCCCGAGACGACTCGGGTCATCGAACTTTACGAGCTTGACGATCTGTTGCCGCAATACGTGAAGGACGAGCACCTCGACGAAGTCAAGACACTGATTCTTAAAGAGTACTGCAACGTGTACAACCACAAGGGGAAAGCCAAACGATTCATCGAGGAGGTCACTGAAACGAACGCTGACTGTGAATTCGCCGACGATGAAAAAACCACCTTCTATCGCAAGGATCTCAAGTTGACGGATACGGCCGAAGGCATCAAGGTCAACGGCGTCATCACGGCCGTGCGTCGGCATATTTTGCGAACACCCGCGGTCGTTGTCGATTCTCTGCTGGGCCAAGGCGAAGCTCTGGATTGCTACAACACCGAGTTGCAGGACGCTGCTGTCGCGCGGGCCAAGCTTGACAATCGAAAAACACAGGCCGCCCTCGATATCATCGGCTCGATTCCGGATCCCGCCGCTCAAGTCAGAGCCTTCAAGAATCTGTTCGGCGTTTGCTGTGACGACACCGACTCGACCGCTGAGGAAGAGTCCTGATGGCGGATGACGCCAACCCTTGGGACCTGGGAGGGGAGAATTATTGGGACTGGACTACCACTAAAGCAATCGATAAGTTCGAGGACAACTACCAAGCACTCTTCACCAAACTGTTTCCCGACACCGCGGAGCCGGTTCGCCAGATCATCTTTCACTTCACCGATGAATACCTAAAGACCATCAAACATTACAACAAGCTTTCCGGCGGCGACCTCACGCTGGAGCAGGTTTATGAGATCCTGCTCTGCATCGGTCTGTTTTCTCCTTCGTTGCTCGACGATTTCCTTCTCGCCCTCTTCCTCTACAAAAAAAAGCGGTATCTCGAAATCGACAACTGCACCCTGGCGTTGATCATCAAGGCAGGGATCTGTTTCCTTCAGAAAAAGGCCGGGTACACGCTGCCCGGAGAGATTATCAACTTCTGGCTGGACGGCAAGGCGGCCGATGAAGCCAATCTCAGCAAGGAATTCGTTTCGCTGAAGGACGCTGACGGGGTCGCCTACGGAACCGAGATTGCCTACAAGCCCATTTCCGCACAGATGCTGATGGACCGCATCGGAGTGATAATCTACGACGCTCTGGAGGCGCATTATCTACGGGTTGTCGACAGCGTTTGTACGCGGCTCAACGACAAGACCGCCTCGCAATTTCCGGACTTTGACAACGCCGTCCTGCACGGCAGGCTGTCGATTCTCCCCGAAGAGAACACGCTCCAGACGCAAGGCAGTCAAACCCTCTACTACGAAGACGGCTTCAACCAAGACAGCCGTGTTGATGCGGAGATTCTAACGGCCCTGCAGGGCCTGATCCTCCTCTCCGAGATCGAAGTCAGCGCCGTGTCGTCCAGCTACGAAGACACCAAGAACGGCAGTTGGTTGGACGGTTGGGAAGTGACGTTCTCCGCCTGGCGGATCCGCATCCACGACCTTATCGATTTTCATGAGGACGAAGGGAATGTCTTCTACATCCAACTGGACGGCGGTCTGATCATTGTCCCCGATGAGATTTTTAGGAAGTTGATGAGCGGCTGGCGCTGCAACGGCAAGATGACCTATCCCAAAGACTACATCGTGATGGCGGACGCCTGGGTGGATGTCGATGTCGACATTTTCGGCAGCCCCAGGATTTTCCTGCCCGAAACCGATACCTGCGACGTCGAACACGGCCGCACGGACTACTTCGTCCTCTGACCACGATCTTCGTATGTCTGAGCCTCTCTACGATCCCGGATTGATCGACACCGAGGACCAGTGGGGCTATAATCACTGGAACGCAAACTATTGGACCTTGTGCGATCCGAGCGAGCTGAAATTTACCGGGCCGAAGTCGCAAGCCGACAAACCGGAAACGATCGTCGATGTGGACGGAGAGACTTTGGAAGATCTGGCAAGACGGGTTTGGATTGGCATTCAGCCCCGTGTGCCGACGCAAGCGGAATTCCTAAATACTGTAAAACACTTCAAGGCCTTGGCAAACAGGTGTTGGTGGGTGACGGACGACTTGGGCAAAGGAATGTACAACTGCTACGGCTTTACAGTATTCGAGGAGGAGGGAAGCCTCGGAGTACTTGCACCATCGCCGACGGTCGAGGGATTCTACGACGCCCGCGACTTTAAGCTCATAAAGAAGAAAGGGAAGAAGATTCCCTCGGCGGCCGTTGTCGCGTATTTCGGGGAAAGCCACGTCGCTATGAAAAGCCACTACAAGCACAAGGGAGCGGTCTTGTGGGAGAGCAAGCTGGGATCCTACGGAACCAAGTTCGAGACCATGCGGATCCTCCACTACCTCCACGATCTCGATGGCGGCTTATACGGCGACGCTACTGAGTTCTATCGACGCAAATGACGGACGCCCCGTCGTATCGAAGCCGGCCTCCAGTAACAGTTGACTCCCGCGATTGACACCCCCGCCGCCGACGTGCCACAATCGACGCGCCTGAGGAAAGATGCCGGTTGATGTTTCCAGACGCGGTTTCCTGAGCGGCGCGGCGGCGGCCACCACAGCCTTCGGTTTCAGCCTCGAGCCCGCTCGCGCGGCTGCTCGCGAGCTGAAGATCTCGCGCACGACGCAAACCCACAGTATTTGCCCCTATTGCGCGGTCGGTTGCAGCGTCGTAATCCACACGCTGGGCGATAAGGCGAAGAACGTCAAGCCGGCCGTCGTTCACATCGAGGGCGACCCGGCCGGCCCGATCAATCGCGGTACGCTCTGCTCGAAGGGCATCTCGCTCAAGGATTTCATCGTCAACGACCGTCGGCTGACCAAGCCGCTCTATCGCGCCCCGGGTGCGACCGAGTGGAAAGCCCTTCCCTGGGACGAAGCCATCGAGAAGATGGCCCGGCGCATCAAGGACTCGCGCGACCGCGGCTTCGAGGAGCACGACACGCACGGCCGCACCGTCAACCGCTTGGCGAATACGGCGATGATCGGCGGCTGCACCGACACCAACGAAATCAACTATCTGCTCGGCAAGCTGCGTTTCGCCCTGGGGCTGCTCACCTACGAAAACCAGGCCCGTCTTTGACACGGCCCCACGGTGGCCAGTCTGGCCGCCACGTTCGGGCGGGGGGCGATGACGAACGGATGGACCGACGTCGCCAACGCCGATGTCGTGCTCGTGATGGGCGGCAACCCGGCCGAGAATCACCCCGTCGGTTTCCGTTTCGTGATGGAAGCCAAGCGGCACCGGAAGGCCAAGCTGGTTTGCATCGATCCGCGCTTCAATCGCACGGCGGCTGTCTCGGATGCTTACGTGCAAATCCGCTCGGGGTCCGATATCGCCTTCCTGGGCGGGCTGATTCATTACGCGCTGACGCACGATCAATTCCACGCCGACTATGTTCGCGAGCACACCAACGCGGCCTTTCTCGTCAAAGAGGACTTCGATTTCCAGGACGGCTACTTTTCCGGTTGGGACGCTGAGAAACGCGAATACGACAAGTCGACCTGGCAGTACGAACTCGACGCACAGGGCTATGCCCGCATCGACAAAACACTCGAACGCCCCCGCTCGGTCTTCCAACTGCTCAAGAAACACTACGCCCGCTACACGCCCGAGCAGGTCGCTTCGATCTGCGGCTGCTCGGCCGAAGACTTCGAGCGGGCGGCGAAGATCATCTGCTCAAGCGGGCGCGCGGGGCGCTCGGGCACGGTGCTCTATGCGCTCGGGTGGACGCAGCATAGCCATTCGGTGCAGTTGATCCACACGGCGGCGATGTTGCAATTGCTGCTCGGCAATATCGGTATGCCCGGCGGCGGCGTCAACGCCCAACGGGGTCATTCGAATATTCAGGGAGCAACCGACCTGGGCGCTTGGGACATGTTGCCGGGGTATATGAAGCTCCCGCGCGAGAATTGGAGCACGCTCGGCGAATATGTCCGTGCCAACTCGCCGCGACCGCTGCGGCCCGACTCGCTCAACTATTGGACGAACACGTCGAAGTTTTTGGTCAGTCTGCTCAAGGCCTACTACGGGGAGAAGGCGACCAAGGAGAATGATTTCGGCTACGACTATTTGCCCAAGCTTCCCGACGGCGCGAACTACAGTTGGGGTTATCTTTTTGACCGCATGTACAACGGCGAGGTCGAGGGGCTGATTTCCTTCGGCATGAATCCGGTGGCGAACGGCCCGAACTCCTCGAAGATGATCGAGGCGCTCGGAAAGCTCAAATGGCTGATGGTGGTTGAGAATTTCGAGACCGAAACGGCGGCGTTTTGGAAGGCGAAAGAGTTGGCCGAGGAATACTACGGCAAGGTGACCGACCCCGAGGACGTCGACACCGAGGTGTTCCTGCTGCCGGCCTCGTGTTTCGCCGAAAAGGACGGAACGTTCGTCAATTCGTCGCGCTGGCTGCAGTGGAAATACAAAGCTTCCGATCCGCCGGGCGACGCCAAGGACGACCAGGAGATTATCGCCCGGCTGTTTTTGAAGGTGCGCGAACTTTATCGGGAAGAGGGCGGCCCCGGCGCGGAGTCGTTCCTTGCAATGGACTGGAGTTACGCGAATCCGCTCTCCCCCTCGCTCACCGAAGTCGCAAAAGAGATCAACGGGCGGGAGGTCGCCTCCGGCCGCCAAGTGCCGGGGTTCGGGGTTCTCAAGGACGACGGAACGACGCTGTGTGGGAACTGGCTTTATTCGGGTTCCTACACCGAGGCCGGCAACTTGATGGCCCGCCAAGGGCAGGACGACCCGACCGGCCTGGGGCTCTACGCTGAGTGGGCTTGGAGTTGGCCGGCCAACCGGCGCGTGCTCTATAACCGCGCCTCCGCCGATGCGGAAGGGAAGCCCTGGGACGAGACGCGTGCGCCGATTCGCTGGAAGGAGGGCCGCTGGGAGGGCGACGTGCCTGACTACCGAGGCGACGCCCCGCCGGACGCCAACGGCGCTTTTATCATGCTGGCCGAGGGAGTGGCAAAACTCTTCGCACCTGACTTCGCCGAGGGGCCCTTCCCGGAGCATTACGAGCCGGCCGAGTCGCCGGTCGCGAACCCGCTGCACCCGGAAGTGAGCTCCAATCCCGCGGCGGTGGTGTTTGCAAGCGACTTGGACGCGTTGGGCGACGCCGAGCAGTACCCCTATGTGGCGATTACTTACCGGTTGACCGAGCACTTTCATTTCTGGACAAAGCACGTGAGCGCGAATTCGCAATTGCAGTCGACTTTCTTCGTCGAGTTGCCCGAGGCGCTGGCGCGGGAGAAGGGCATCAAGAACGGCGAGCGAGTTCGTGTCACTTCGGCGCGCGGCAAGGCGGAAGGGCCCGCGTTGGTGACGAAGCGCATGAGGGGCCTCAAAGTAGCGGGGAAGACGATTTATCAGGTTGGGCTGCCGATTCACTGGGGATTTGTAGGTCGTGTTAAGGGCCCCTTGGTCAATAACCTGACGCCGTCGGTGATGGACCCGAACTCGGGCACGCCGGAATACAAAGGCTTCCTGGTGAATTTGGAGAAGGTGTAGAAGAGAATCTTGGCGTGAGTAGTGCCGCCGTAGTTTCCGCTGATTCTCTGCCATTGCCCGGCAGCCTCGGGGATCTCGTCGAGCAGATCGACGCGATTCGAACACGGATGGAAGCTATCACCGCGGGAAAGAGTAGCGAGGCCTTGAATTGGCGCCCGGCGGGTAATCGCTGGTCGATTGCCGAGTGCATCGAGCATCTGAATTTGACCGCCGATATGCTCCTTCCCGAAGTCGACAAGAGCATCGCGGCCGGTGTCCCGGCTGAGCCCGGTACGGAGGGCGTGTCGCGTCACAGCACGGTGTTCGGTTGGTTGCTCCCCGTGATCGAGCCGCCGCCGAAACGGCGCTTCAAGGCGAAACCGGACCTGACCCCGCGTCCCGATCTCGACGCTGAGCGCGTCATCGGACGGTTCGGGAAGGTGCAGGACGAAATCGTGGAGCGCCTGGAACGAGCCCGCGGGATCGACTTAACGCGAACGAAAGTGCGGCATCCTTTGATTCGTTTGATGAGTTTCAGGTTGGGTGAAATTTTCGTGACGATCGCGGCCCACGAGAGACGGCATCTATGGCAAGCCGAGCAAGTAACCCAAGCGGAGGGCTTCCCCGCGTAGGCATCGCGTCGTCCGGCGACGCGTGATTCGGGTACGTAATTCGGCGACACGGACCCCGGCGACACGGAACCATGCACAGCGTTGCAAAATTGATCGACACCACCACCTGCATCGGCTGCAAGGCCTGCGAGGTGGCGTGCCAGGAATGGAACGATCAGGAGTTTTCAGTAACTGGGTTCGACGGCACCTACCAAACGCTCGCGGACCTCGACCACAATTTCTGGAACCTGATCAAGTTCAACGAGTTCGAGCGCGAGGACGGCGAACTCACCTGGAACATGGCCAAGTATCAATGCATGCACTGCGTTGAACCAGGCTGTTTGCAATCCTGCCCGGCGCCGGGCGCGATTTACCGCCAACAAGACGGGATCGTCGATTTCGACCACAACAAGTGCATCGGTTGCGGCTATTGCATCACAGGCTGTCCGTTTGATGTCCCGCGGCTGAGCCCGAAGACGAACAAGGTTTATAAGTGCACGTTGTGTTCCGATCGGACGGCGGTGGGTCTCGAGCCGGCGTGCATCAAGGTTTGTCCGACAAATTGCCTGACCTTCGGCACGCGCGAAGACCTGGTGCAAATCGCCGACGCCCGCGCCGGTGAACTGCGAGCCGATGGACACGCCCAGGCGGGCGTCTATAACCCCGCCGGCGTCGGCGGCACGCACGTGCTCTACGTGTTGAAAGACGCTGATGACCCGGAGAGCTACGGCCTACCGAAAGACCCGAAGATCCACTGGACGATTTCGCTATGGCAAGGGCCGCTTAAATGGCTCGGCGGGTTGATCTTCGCGGGCGGAATCTTGGGAACATTCTTCCACTACCTTCGGTTCGGCCCGAGGACATACGAGGAATCGGAGGTCGACTGACAGACCCGTCGGCACGGTTCGGCCCGAGCGCCGGCCTTATCAGTAGAGCGACGAAACCGCCACCAAGACCATGGCCACAAACGCTGACATCCCGCGCTTTTCGTTCACCGAACGCGCCGTCCACTGGATGACCGCGATCAGTTTCCTCTACGCCGCGTTGACGGGCCTGTCCTTGTGGTCGCACCATCTCTACTGGCTGGCCGCGGTCTTCGGCGGCGGCGAAACCACGCGCTGGGGCCACCCGTGGGGCGGGACCCTCTTCGCCCTCGTCCTGGCCATGATGTTTCGGAACTGGGCGCGCGACATGCGGCTCGACGCCGACGACAAGGTTTGGCTCGCCAACGCCAAGAAATACGCCGTTCTTGAAGAAGACGGCTTGCCCGACGCCGGCCGCTTCAATGCGGGCCAGAAAATGCTCTTCTGGGTGCAGGCCGTAATCACCTTACTGCTCTTCGCCACGGGCGTCGTTCTCTGGTTTCCCGAAAGCATGCCGCAAGGCCTACGGCTGGCGGCGATTCTGCTTCACCCGGCGGTCGCGACGGCCTCGATCGGCGCGATCATCATCCACATCTACATGGGAACGGCGGCGATCCCCGGGGCTTTCCGCAGCATGATCCGCGGCGGCGTGAGGCCCGGTTGGGCGGCGCGCCATCACCCGAAGTGGTACCGCGAGATTTTGAAGTAGCGAGCAAGCAAGGCTCCGCCCACCAGGCTGTCCGATAGATATGAAGCCGGCCGCCCCGCCCCGGAAGGGCGCGCGGACAGTAGCCCTGGGTGAAGCGAGGCGGAACCGAGGCGGAACCGAGCGTCCCCCGCTAAGAAGCGTAGCGCAGGGTTCGAAGAAACCTGCGGCTTTGCAAGCCGGCCTTCCTGTTGGCTAGGCGGCAAGAGTGCCGGTCGCTACCGGGAAGGCTACTCCGTCGAAGCGTCGTCTCCCGTCTCCTCGGCCGCGTCGCCTGCCGGGGCCGGGGGAATCTCGACGCCTTCCTCGCTCGTATCCGTGCCCGCTTCTTCTTCGATGCCCACGCCGGTGCGTTCGATCACCGACTCGCCGATGCCTTGGCTGCGGCCCTTGACGATACCCAGTGAGATGGAAGTCAGCATGAAAAGGATGGCGGCGACGGTTGTGGCTTGCGAAAGTACCGTGGCCGCGCCGCGCGGCCCGAACGCGGTCTGTGATCCCATGCCACCAAACGCTCCGGCCAAGTCAGCCGCCTTGCCGCTTTGCAGCAGCACGACAATGATCAAGAAAAACGCGACGATGACATGAACGATAGTAAGAAAGGTTATCATGTGCGGAACTCCGTTTTGGCGGCCGGGAGGTCGGATCAAGCGCGCTGGTTAGGATAATCGATGATCGCGGCCATCGATTCGGGCTCAAGACTCGCGCCGCCGACCAGCGCGCCGTCGATATCGGCCTGCTCCATCAAAGCCGCGACATTACCGGGTTTGACGCTTCCCCCGTAAAGAATGCGCAACGCCGCCGCCCGATCTCCTCCAAATTGCTCCGCCGCCCGGGCGCGTAGAATCCCGTGGGCTTCGGCGGCGATTTCGGGGGTGGCGGTGCGGCCGGTTCCAATGGCCCAAACCGGCTCGTACGCTACGATTATACGGGAAAATTGATCGGCGGTCAAAGACGCGAGGCCGCCGTCAAACTGTGCTTTCAGAACCGCTTCGGTCTCTCCCGCTTCCCGCTGTTCCAGCCTTTCGCCAACGCAAACAATCGGCGTAAGCCCGTGCTCGAGCGCGGCGGTCGTGCGATCTAACACCGTTTCGTCGGTCTCGCCGAAGTACTGGCGCCGCTCGCTGTGACCGATGATAACGTGGCTGCAGCCGACCGCGCGAATCACGGTGGCGCTGACTTCCCCGGTGAACGCACCTTCCGCTTTCCAGTGGACGTTTTGCGCCGCTATTTGAATGGGACTGCCCGCGGCTTCAGCCGCCGCGGCCAAACACAGAAAGGGCGGCGCGATGACGATTTCGCAATGCTCGACCCTGTCCACCAAAGGACGAAACGCTGCGAAAAACCGCCGCGTTTCCTCGGCCGTTTTGAACATCTTCCAATTGCCCGCCATGACGGGCTTACGCTGCGAGTCGGACACGTAGCAAATTCTCCTGAGTTGGTTTGGCGATCAATCCGCCGGCTACAACGTGTACGGGGTACGAAGCTCTTACCACAAGCGAACAGGGTATTGGCTGGGCCTCGGGCGACTTATCAATGTAGCACCGGGTCCGGGCGATGCAGGTGCCGGTCGTCACTCCGCCCGCACGGAAGCGAGGCCGTGGCCTCCGTTGAGCCGACGGCTCAATCAACTGTCTAACCCGCACCCGAAGTCGAAGGATCTTGGACCCCCGCGAGCCCGAGCGTGCGGCGAGCCCGTTTGAGGATCGGCTCATCGACCAAGCGACCCTCCATGGCCATCACCCCTAGACCCTGCTCTGAGAAGTTTCGAAGCACCTGTCCCGCTTCGGCAATCTCTTCTGGGGTGGGGCGGAAAGCCTCCTGCACGATCGGGATCTGGCCGGGGTGGATCGCGAGCTGGCCGCTGAAACCCAGGTTGCGAGCGCGCTGGGCTGCGACTTTCACTTTATCGAGATCGCGGAAGTCCATCGTGGGAGAATCGTAGACGTCGCAACCCGCTGCGCGTGCCGCAGTGACAACGGCCGAGCGGGCGTAGAGAAGTTCGGCGTCGTCGGGGCCTCGACGAATCCCGGTTTCGGCCGAGAAATCCTCGGCGCCGAAGGCGGCCGCGATGACGCGATCATGGGCCGTGGTGATCTTCACTGCATTCACCACGCCGCGCGCCGACTCGATAACGACATAGAGGCCGACTCGGCCTGACGGATCTACTTCGTCCAGGAACGCCGCGGCCTCGCTCACGTCCTCACTAGAAGCGCACTTGGCGACCATGACACCATCGGGCAGTGCCTCGGGTGGCAGCCCGGCCAAGGCCTCGCAGTCGGGCCCAAAGGCTTCAGAATCGACCGGGTTGATACGAACAATAGTCGCCTGCTCGGTTGGGGTTCGGCCCGCGAGCAGGGGCAAGGTTGTCGTGCGCGCGTTCGCTTTGTCGGTGGGTAAGACGGCGTCTTCCCAGTCGATCACGATCGCGTCGGCCTGCAAGCCAAAGGCTTTTCGAAGCTTAGCTTGGCTGTCTCCCGGTACGAAAAGCAGGCAGCGATGGGCCGAGTGAATCATTGCGCTGGTGCCGTGGTCGAGAGTCGCGCGGCAAGAGCTATCATAAAACGCATGGCGCCCGAGACGCTGGTATCCGTCGAGGAATACTTCGGGACAAGCTACCGTCCCGACAGGGAATATATCGATGGCAACGTTTTGGAGCGCAACTTGGGTGAACGAGATCATAGTAGCGTGCAGATGGCGATTAGCATGGAGCTCTATGCTCGTCGACGCACACTCGGTCTTCACGTCTTCCCCGGGCTACGCGTGCAGGTCAGCCTCACGCGTTTTCGCGTGCCCGATATCTGCGTTGTAACGGGGCCGAAACCGCAAGAACAAATCTTCACTACGCCGCCTTTCCTATGCATTGAGATCCTGTCAAAGGATGATCGCCAGTCCGGTCTACGAGACCGCATCCGGGATTACCTGGAATTCGGAGTTGCTTACGTTTGGGTGGTCGATCCCCGCAAACACCGGGCCTGGATCTACACGCCGGCCGGTACGTCAGAGGCGAAAGACGGCGTGCTGCGCACGGCGTCACCGGAAATCGCCATCCCGTTGAATGAGATTTTCGCGGAGCTGCGGAGCTAACGGCCGTCGAAACGGCAAAAGCCTCTCGGCCGGTTCGCGGCTCAGCCCTTAATAACGCCCATCGGCCGCAGCCGGGCCACCTTCTTGGCCAGCCCGGCATTGTGCACCACCTCAATGACTTCGTCCACATCTTTGTACGCTTCGGGGATCTCCTCAAGCAACCCTTTCTTGGTTTCACTCCGGACCAGGATGCCGGCCTCCTCAAGTTCCTCGATGACCTGCTTGACGTTGCGGCCTCTGCGCGCGGCAGTGCGGCTCATCAAACGCCCCGCGCCGTGGCAGGTGGTCCCGAAGGTTTCGGCCATTGAGCCGGGGAGGCCGGCGAGTACCCAGGACGCCGTGCCCATGCTGCCGGGAATAAAGACCGGCTGTCCGACTTTGCGGTATGCCTCGGTCACCTCCGGCCGGCCGGCCGGGAAAGCGCGGGTCGCGCCCTTGCGGTGCACCAGGACGTCCCGCTCGACCCCGTCGACGACGTGACGCTCCTTCTTGGCGATGTTGTGGCAGACGTCGTACACGAGATCGAGACGCGCCTGATCGCCGATCACTTTGCGAAACGCGCCCCGCAAGAAGTGCATGATGGCTTGGCGATTGGCCCAGGCATAGTTGGCGGCTGCCCGCATCGCGCCTAAGTACGCCTGCCCCTCCGGCGAAAGCGAGGGGACGCAAGCAAGCTGGCGATCGGGCAGCTCGATGCCGTATTTCTTCATGCCCGCGCCCATCTCGCGCAACGCGTCGGTGCAGACCTGATGCCCAAGGCCGCGCGACCCGGAGTGAATTAGCACGACGACCTGCCCTGCGCTCAATCCGAACGTTCGGGCGGCCTCCTCGTCATGAACTGCTTCCACGTATTGGACTTCCAAGAAGTGATTGCCGCTTCCCAACGTGCCGAGTTGTGGAAGCCCGCGTTCCTTGGCGCGGTCGGAAACCTTAGCGGGGTCGGCGTCCGCTAACGCGCCCTGGGCCTCGGCGAATTCGGCATCGCGCGGCTCACCATAACCGTGGCGAACCATCCAGCGCGCGCCTTCGACCAACACGCCGTCAAGATCCCGCGAGTTGATCTTGACGAAACCTGATCCGCCGGTACCGCACGGCACATCCCGAAAGATTTGGTGGATCAACTCCCGCAACCGACCACGCACCTCATCGGCGTTGAGATTGGAGCGCACCAGGCGCACGCCGCAATTGATGTCGAAACCGACCCCGCCCGGTGAGACGACGCCCTGCTTGTAGTCTGTGGCGCAGACGCCCCCGATCGGGAAGCCGTAGCCCTGGTGGATGTCGGGCATGGCCAGACTGGAGCCGACAATGCCGGGCAGGGCGGCGACGTTGGCCGCCTGTTCCAGGGACTTGTCTTTCGCGATCTTGTCAATGATGGACTGCGAGGCGTAGACGACGACATCCGTACGCATCCCCGGCAGCGCGCCTCGCGGAAGCCGGTGGCGGTAGTCGTCGATCTTTTCGAGTCGGTCGGCCAGGCTCATTACCGGGCGGTCAGGGGCTGTGAAAAAATGGGGACTGTGCCGAGCGCCGACCGAATAAGTTCCATGGAATCAGTACCTGCATCCTGCACAAAGTGGACCGCACCCGAATGTTTTCAGCCCCTGAGCCGCCGAGCGCTGCAACCCTACTGACCGGGTGAGGAGATACTGTGATTCCTCTCGCCCGACAGCCCTCAGATGTCCAAGAAGACCATGGCTTCCCAACGACCATCGCGCTCGACGACTTCGATCTCATGATACGTTACGGCCTTGATGATCAACCGCCACGGATGCCGCGAAGGGTCGCGCGGCTCGCCGATCAGCCGCGCCCGAAGTTCTTTGGGCGAGATCTCTTCCACTTGGCACCGCGCCGCGGCAAACCGCCCGCTGTCGAATAAGTACACAATCTCGCTCAGCCAGTTCACCAGTAGCGATTCATAGTCTTCGCCGGTGACCTCGACGGACATCTCTGCGCGTGCGTCGATGGAACCGGAGTCGGCGGCGATGGCTCCCATTGCTTGGGCGGCATTCTCAAACAGCGTCGCCGGCGTCGGCCCCCAGGCACGGAAACCGATGTCCGCCGTATGTTCTAGAATTTCGAATGGTTTGGGCATCTAAAGAAGCTCGGTCCGGCCCGTAGTTGGGGTCGGCTGCTCGATAAGTTTGGTGTAGAGTGATGTACTAGTCGCGGAATCCTCCGAGTTGCATCGGCCTGCGGGGATTGGTGTGCGCGGCAATTCACCGAGGCGATTGTGGGAACCGAATTCTCCCTCGACGACAAGTATACGCTCGAAAAGGGTGTCGTCTATGTGAACGGCATCCAAGCTCTGGTGCGACTGCCGATCGAGCAAATGCGGCGCGACCGCGACCGCGGATTGCGAACCGGCGCTTTCATCTCCGGGTACCAGGGTTCGCCGCTGGGCGGTTACGATATCGCGCTCGCTCGCGCCGGACGCCTCCTTGCCGATAACAATATCCGTTTTGTCCCCGGGGTGAACGAAGACCTCGCGGCAACGGCGGTGATGGGCAGCCAGACCTATCAGCTGCTGCCCGACGCAAACATCGATGGGGTGGTCGGAATTTGGTACGGCAAGGGCCCGGGTGTCGACCGCAGCGGCGATGCGCTGCGGCACGGCAATTTCGCCGGCACCGGCAAGCATTGCGGCGCGCTGGTGCTGGCGGGCGACGACCATACCTCGAAGAGCTCGACGATCCCCCATCAAAGCGAGCTTTCGCTCTATAACTTCGGCATTCCCACTCTTCATGCCGGAAGTACGCAGGAAATCCTCGACTACGGACTCTACGGAATCGCGATGTCGCGTTTCTCGGGGGCTTGGGCAGGGTTGAAACTGACAACGGATGTCTGCGACGGCGGCGGAACGATCGAGGTCTCTCCCGAACGCTGCCCGATTCGCGAACCGGAACTGAGCTTCGACGGGGAACCCTATCAGAAGGTGATGCAGCCTCGGCTCATTGTGCCGAATTCTCTGCGGCTGGAACGGGAAATTCACGAGAGGCGTTTGGTTGCGGCGCGGGAATTCGCACGGCTGAACGGGCTCAATGAGGTCAAAGTTTCGCATCCCGGTGACCGGCTGGGCATCGTAACGGCCGGTAAGGCTTATTACGATTTGCGCAGCGCGTTGCGCAACCTCGGAATCGATGAAGCAGCCCTTGAGCGATGGGGGATCCGCATTCTGAAGCTGGGGTTGGTTTACCCGCTGGAGCCCACGATCGTCAGCGAATTCGTGCAAGGTCTGCACCAGGTCATCGTGATCGAAGAGAAGCGCAGCTTCTTGGAATTGCAGCTTCGTGAACTGCTATACAACGCCAACCCACGTCCCGCAATCTACGGAAAAACCGACTGGGACGGGAAACCCTTCGTTCCGGCACACGGTGAGCTGGATGCAGAAACGATCTCGCTCTGCCTGGCGCGCTGGTTGGAACCGACGCCGGAGATTGAAAGGCGGATCGCCGCGATCGAAACGCGAGATCGTCGCGGGCCAAGGCAAGAGAAGAGAGTGCCTCCCCGAGCGCCTGGTTATTGCTCCGGCTGTCCGCACAACCGTTCGACACTCTTGCTCGAAGGCCAGATCGCGGGCGGCGGCATCGGCTGCCACGGCATGGCCGCTCGCTTCGGGGACAATCGCGGCGTCGCCTACCTAGGCCAGATGGGCGGTGAAGGGGCAGCCTGGATCGGCATGGCGCCGTTCGCCGACCGAAAACATATTTTCCAGAACCTCGGCGAAGGAACCTACTTCCATTCCGGGCGCATGGCGGTCAATGCCGCGGTGGCGGCCGGGGTCAACATCACTTTCAAGATTCTCTACAACGGCGCGGTGGCGATGACCGGGGGCCAGGAGGTGGCGGGCGGCCTGAGCGTCCCGGCGCTCACGCGCGAGCTCGAAGCCGACGGCGTCAGCCCGATTTACTTGCTCACCGATGACCTCTCGCGGTATGAAGATCGCTCGCAGCTTGCCGAGTCGGCCGAAGTCCGTCCGCGCGAAGATTTGGAGGATGTGCTGGCGGATCTGGGCGAGCGGCAAGGCGTCAGCGTGATGGTCTACGACCAGATGTGCGCCGCGGAAAAGCGCCGCCGCCGGGGAAGGGGGCGGCTGCCGCAACCCGTGCGCCGCATTGTGATCAACGAGCGCGTGTGCGAAGGCTGCGGCGACTGCGTGACGCAATCCAACTGTGTTTCGCTCCACCCGGTGGAAACCGAATTCGGGGACAAGACCCGGGTGCACCAGTCCTCGTGCAACGCGGACTACACTTGCGTGATGGGCGATTGCCCTTCCTTTGTCTCTGTCATGATCGACGAGGGGACGGGACTCAAGCGTCGGCCGCTGCCCGAATTGCCCGAAGTTGCCGTCGAAGAGCCTGCGCCGAAAGCGACCCTCGAAGGCCCCTATCACGTTCTGATGCCGGGCATCGGCGGTACCGGCGTTGTAACCATCAACGCCCTGTTAGCGACGGCGGCTGTGCTCGACGGTCGCCACGTAATCAGCTTGGACCAAACCGGGCTGGCGCAAAAGGGCGGGGCAGTTCTCTCGCACTTGACGATCAGCCCCGAACCGATCGAGGCGGCGAACCGCATCAGCTACGCCGCGGCCGACTTACTGCTCGGCTTCGACATCATCGGAGCGGCCGCGCGCGCCACGCTGAAACGAGTGGACGCCGACCGCACGACGGCGGTGCTCAATACCCACCAGACCCCGACGGCGGACTCGGTGCGCGCCGGATTGACCGTACTTTCCGATGACGCACACTTGGCGCACGTCGTCAACCAGGCGACTCGCTCGGAAGACAACGTTTTCGCCGATTCCTCGAGATTGGCGGAAGCGCTTTTCGGCAGCCACTTGCAGGCCAACATCTTCCTCCTAGGCGTGGCTTATCAAGCCGGACGCTTGCCGCTCGCGGCTTCTTCAATCGAGCAAGCTATCCGCTTGAATGGGGTTGAGGTCGAGCGCAACGTAGACGCATTCCGTTGGGGCCGCAAGTATCGCCAAGATCCCGAAAGCGTGGCGAGTTTTGGGCTGGAGGATCAGCACCCGGTTCCGCTTGAAAGCACGGACGCCCTGATTTCCCGACGCGCGGAAGATTTGGTTGCCTATCAAAACAGCGCCTACGCCGATCGCTACCTGGGTTTCTTGAAGGGTGTCCGCGGTGTCGAGGATCGCGTGCGGCCCGGCAGCACGGAGCTTACAGCGACTGTCGCTCTCTATCTCTACAAACTGATGGCCTACAAGGATGAGTACGAGGTCGCGCGGCTGTTGACGGACCCGGAATTCGACCGGCAGGCCGGCAACCGATTCGAAGCACCGCGCAAAATCGTCTATCACCTGCACCCTCCCCTGTTGCGCACTTTGGGCCTCAAGAAAAAGCTCGCGCTGGGTCCGTGGTTTCGACCGGTCTTGCGTTTGTTGGCTAATCTCAAGGGGCTGCGGGGTGGGCTGCTCGATTTATTCGGGCGTGCGGCGATACGCAAGCAGGAACGCGGGCTGATCGATTGGTACCGCGACACGGTCGAATCAGTTCTTGCGGGGTTGCGAGACGATAACTTCGCGCGGGCGCTCGAGGTGACCTGCCTGCCCGATCAAATCCGCGGATACGAAGACATCAAAGCGGCCTCCATCGAAAAAGTCCGCCGGGAAACCGATGAGAAACTGGCGGAACTGACTCGACAAACAGCCGCTTAGGGCAACTCGGGGGCGCCGACGGAACTGGAGCCACGGGTCGGATTCGAACCGACGACCTGCGGTTTACGAAACCGCTGCTCTACCAACTGAGCTACCGTGGCGGGATCGGGGGACGGGAGGACCTTCCTTGATTCTATCGGGAAGGCTCCCGGCCCGCTACAGGATCGTCGCATTTCGGTGCGATCTTGCCGCATGTCGGTCCAAACTGTGGAAAAATGCCGTCTCGAGCCCGAATCCCGACGCCGAGGGTTAAGGTGAACGGCAAGCCGGCGCTCCCGCCCCACTTCACGCCTTGTGTCGTGGCAACTCCGAAGCCGAAATAAGGGGTTTTGAGCACTTCAGTGGCCCAACGGACAAAGATAACGGCTGGACAGAAGTGTCTTTCTTTCGTTAGAGTTATAGAGAACATCCAGGTGGATAATGCCCGCCTCGGGTCTAGGGTAAATCTCTCGACGTTCTGGAGCGAATGCCGGAGAGTATTTCGTCGGCCGAAACGGGTAGCATCAACATGGAAGTTCTTTGTCCACCCCCCTGCGTATGTCTGATCCTCGCGCTGAATATTCGCTGAAGCTGCGCACCATTTTCGCGGCCACCCTTGCTTTTCTTCTCTGGGGTGGTCCGTTAAGGGCCCAAACCCCCGGCCAGCCCCCCGTGCAGGCGTGCAAACCCGGTGACTTCACCGTGGTCGGTTACCCTGCCGAATTCGGGCCGAAAGCAGGGGCGAACTTCTCCGTTCTGATCGACGAGAGGTTCGAGGGCGAGTTCCTGACGACCGAAGACATTTGGGTTGCGGTCATTCGCCAGGCTGTCGAGAAATGGAACGGGATCGGCGGCTCGGATTGGAATTTCAATATCGAGGGCTTCGGTGAGTCGGACTTCGACGACGGCAAGACGACTATTGCCGCATGCGGGTTTATTTTCCGGTGTCCCGGTGAGCCGCCCCCCGAACCCCCCGGTGGAGAGGTTCCTCCCGGAATTCCAGGGACGGTTGCTCCCCAGTCGGTAATCGCGGTGACGGTGATCTTCGGCGACGAGACGTTGAATGACCGCATCGAGGACTCCGATATTTTCTTCAATCCCGCGCTGCCCGTTTGGCCTGAGCCCACCAACGCGCAGATCGATTTCGAGTCCGTCGTGCTGCACGAATTAGGACATGCGCTTGGACTGGGACACAACGACAACTGCGTCGTCGGTCCGACCATTATGGAGTCACTGGTCGATCTCGGGGAGATTCGACGAACGCTGTCTGACTCTGAAAACGAAGGCGTTCGTTATCTGTATCCGAGCAGCTCCTCCCCGGCGATTCGTGTGTTTGCGAGCGACGATCCCGTGCGGTTCGAAGCGGCCGAGGGAGAACCTTCTCCGTTTCCTCAGACAATCAGCATCTACGGTACCCGAGGCGGGCGCTGGAGGGTTACGACATCCGAGCCCTGGTTGACTGTTTCCGCCGCCGCTCCCGAGGCCCCGGTTTTTCCCCCTATTGAATCTCGCAAAATAAAGTGACACCTTTTTGGGGTACGTACGTCTTTGTATGTATGGGAAATACAAAAGGCGTACGGCGGGATTTCGAGGCCCTGGAGAAGCGCCGTTTCAAAGCGATCCGGTTGGTCGAGCAAGGCTGTAGTCAGTCCGAGACAGCGAGGCGATTGAAGGTCGCGCGGCAAAGCGTCAGCGAGTGGCTGCGACGATACCGGCGTGACGGCGAAGCCGGGTTGCGCCAGGCCGGCCGCGCCGGCCGTAAGCCGCTGTTGGACGCCGCGCAGCTCGAACGCCTCGAGGCGTTGCTGCTGGAAGGCCCCGAGGCGCACGGCTTCCCGACGCCGCTGTGGAGCTGTCCGCGGGTCGCTCGTCTGATCGGAGACGAGTTCGGCGTGCGCTATCACGAGGGCCATGTCTGGAAGATCCTGCGGGCGCTCGGTTGGAGCCCGCAACGGCCCGTCGGCAAAGCGCGGGAGCGCAACGAAGAGGCCATCCGCGGCTGGCAGCGCAAGACTTGGCCGGCCATTAAAAAAAAGCCCGCAAAGAAGAACGTACGATCGTCTTCATCGACGAAAGCGGATTGAGTCAGAAGCCGCATCGTTGCCGCACCTGGGCGCCGCGCGGCGAGACACCGGTGTTGGAGTTCAACTTCAACTGGGACAAGCTGTCGGTGTCGGCCGGGCTGACGTTGCGCAACTTTTACTTCCGGCTCTATCCCGGCGCGATCGGCGAGCTGGAGGTCATCGACTTCCTGAAGGCTTTGGTGCGCCACATCGACGGCCCACTGCTGATCGTCTGGGACCGGCTGCCGGCGCACCGCAGCCGCCTGGTGCGGGAGTTCATCCAGCTCTCCGAGGATCACATCGCAACGGAGTACTTGCCGCCCTATGCGCCGGAGTTGAACCCGGTGGAATACATTTGGGCGTACTGGAAGCAGCACGAGTTGCCCAACGTCTGCCCGAAGGACTACTGGGAACTCGACGAGCGCGCCCGCAAAGCGCTGCGGCGAATGCGCCGCAAACCGCGCTTGATTACCGCTTTCTGGAAACAGTCTTCTCTTTGTCTCGATTGACAGTATATTATGCGGGACTCAGTAGGGGCGTAAGCCAAGCTGAAATCACCGTCGATACCAGTAACCTTGGAGGCGGCGAGGAAGGTGTTGAATGGGCCGCCGTGGCGACCTTCGCCCTGGACGGCCACGACGGCCCCGCGACCAATGTCGAGGTCAGCGTCAACGTTGCGCCCGCGCCTCCGTTTGGCGTCCAGCCGCTCTTGAGTAGGCAGGGTATCGTCAACGGAGCCAACTTCCTTTCGCAATCGCTGGCGCCGGGGTCGCTGTTCTCTTTGTTCGGTGAACGGCTGGCGGGGTCGACCGTGACGGCCGATTCGTTTCCGCTGCCCGAAACGCTGGGCGGAACTCAAGTCTTCATCAACGCCAAGCCGGCCCCGTTGCTCTACGTCTCGCCCACCCAAATCAACGGCCAGGTCCCGTTCGGTTTCAACCTCGGCCGCGGCGGCGTGATCGTGAAGACTGGTTTGGGAATGACGCCCTCGATCCCGGCCGACTTCATCGAGGCCGCTCCCGAGCTGTTTCTCTTCGGCGAGGATCAGGCGATTGTCTTGAACGGGGACTTCACGCTCAATACGCCGGATAACCCGGCCGAGCAGGGTAGCAAGATCAGCATGTTTTTCACGGGGCAAGGACCGGTTGATCCCCCTATCGTCGCGGGACGCCCGGCACCATTCACGCCCCTTTCGTGGATCACTATGATCGATGAAGCGGTCGCGAAAATCGGCGGCGTGGACTCGAACGTGTTCTTGATCGGCCTTGCTCCGGGATTCGCGGGTCTGGCGCAAGCCGATCTCGAGATTCCCGTCGGCTTATTCCGCCAGTTGCCGATTCGCCTGACGATTAAGGGCAAGGAAAGCAACATGGGCTTCGTTTCGGTGAAGGAGTAACGGCTGAGCAGGAGTGACGAATCGATGAAGGCGCTCAGATACCTGGTTTTGCTGTCGGCCCTCGCGGCTCCCCTTGCCGCTACGACCGTAGTGAAGATGAATTTCGCCCAGCTAAGCCGCGCGGCTCACAACGTGGTGGCCGGGCGGATTATCGACATCACGCCGGGAAAAGATCCCGCCACCGGATACATCTATTCGCGAGTCACCTTGTCCGTTTCTCAAGCCATTCCCGCGACACTAGTCGGCCGGTCGTACACTTTCAACATGGTTGGCGGCGTGATGAACGGCAAGCGCCTGCATATCGCCGGTTTCCCGAAGCTGGAGCAAGACCAGAAAGTCATTCTGTTTCTCAACAACCAAACGAAGACTGTCTTCGGACCGACGACCGGGCTTTGGCAGGGCGTCTTCTTCGTCAAGCAAGACAGCGCGAGTGGTGCCGAAACGGTCACCGACCACAGGGGTTACCCCATCGTGTCCATCGAGAATCATCGGTTGATCCGCGCACTGCCTCCGGCGCCGGAAAGCAAAGATGTTGTGATCAGCGGCCCGCAGCCTACCCGCCTGGCGGTCACGGAGTTCTTTGATGCCGTTCGTGCCAATCGTGGGCTTACGGTGGGAAGCTCTGACAGCACGAAGTAAGGACGCAAGTCCTCGATCCTTCACAGCTCTCATTCGTTCTACGAAGGCGTAGGCGCAGGGTTCGAAGAAACCTGCGGCCTGCCGGCTGCTCGACCAAGCCGGCACCAGGCGCCGTCACTGCGGGTTACGGCTCAGATCGTAACCTTCGCCCACTTCTTTCCAACCTGCAGAGTTAGTTCCGCGTCGCCCGGACCGAGCGTAAGGCTCATCTCCCGGTGTTTTGCGCCGTTGATCGAAACCGCCCCCTCGCGAAGTTTCCGGTTGGCCTCGCCGCCTGATTTGCACAGGCCGATCTCGCGCAACAGCTTATCCACACGAATCGTCTCGCCGGCACGAATCGCATCGGGCAGGGGAAAAGTCGGCATGTCGTCCGGCTCCTGCCCCATCTGTACGACGTTGCGGAACGCCTCGGCGCCGCGCTGAGCATCGGCAGGCGAATGAAAGTCGGTCACGATGGATGCCGCCAGATCCATCTTGGCCTGCATCGGGTGCAGCTCGTCGTTCTCGATCTTCGACCGCATTGCTCCGATCTCAGCGACGCTTGTGTCGGTAAGCAACTCGTAATAGCGATACATCAGCGTGTCGCTGATTTGCATCACCTTGCGATACATTACCTCGGGCGGTTCGGTGATACCGATATAGTTGTCGAGCGACTTCGACATCTTCTGCACGCCGTCGAGGCCTTCAAGCAGCGGCAGGGTGGCGACGATTTGCGGCGGCTGCCCGAAATCTCTTTGAATCTCGCGCCCAACCAGCAAGTTGAACTTCTGATCGGTACCGCCCATTTCGACATCCGCCTCGAGGACAACCGAATCGTAGGCCTGCGTAAGCGGGTACAGAAACTCGTGAATCGAGATCGGATGTCCACCTTTGAACCGCTTGCTGAAATCATCGCGTTCCAAGATGCGCGCCACGGTGTAACGGGAACAAAGCCGAATCAAGTCCTCGAAGCCCAGCTTCATCAGCCACTCGCTGTTGAAACGGGTCTCGGTCGTCTCCGGGTCGAGAACCTTGAAGACCTGCTGCTTGTAGGTTTCGGCATTGGCCGCAATCTGCTCCCGAGTCATCGGCGGACGCGTGGTGTTGCGCCCGCTCGGGTCACCGATCAAACTCGTGCCGTCGCCGATCATGAAGATGACCGTGTGGCCCAGGTCCTGGAAGTGTCTCATCTTCCGCAGGATGACCGTGTGGCCCACATGGATGTCTGGGGCGGTGGGGTCGAAGCCGACTTTGACCCGCAACGGCCGGCCCTGCTTTTCGGCGTCGATAAGGCGCTGCCGCAGATCTTCCTCGCGGATGATCTCCGACATGCCCTTCGAAAGGTATTCGAGTTGTTCGTCGAGCGTGAGGTTCATCGGTTCTCGATGGTGGGCCACGGCCGGGGGCTGCCTTTGCGGTTAGAGGACAAGCGAAAAGGGAGTGCCGGTTGCCGCTAAGTACGAATCACCCGCCGGCCCTCGACGCGGAACTTGCCGCTCAATACCAGGTTAATCGCTTCGGTGTAGATACGGTGCTCTTCGGCGAGAATGCGCGCCGACAGGGTGTTTTCCGTGTCTTCGTTGAGAATCGGTACGGCAGCCTGGATCAGAATCGGTCCCGCGTCGAGATGCTCATCGACGAAATGCACCGTACAGCCGGAAAACTTGACACCGTGCTCGAGCGCTTGATGCTGCGCTTCGAGGCCCGGAAACGACGGTAGCAGTGATGGGTGGATATTGAGAATACGATTCGGGAACTCACTGACGAAGTGGGCGCTCAAGAGCCGCATGAAACCGGCCAAGCAAACCAAATCGACCTGCTTTTCCATCAGCAGCTGAACGACCTGACCGTCGTACTCCTCGCGTTCCAGGCCCTTCGAGGGGATGCACTCGGCTTCGAGGCCGCGCTCACGAGCTCGTTCAAGCCCTCTTGCCGTGGGCTTATTGCTCACCACGATGGCGATCTCCGCGGGGATCTTCCCCGCGTCGACGCTGTCGGCGATAGCCTCGAAGTTCGAGCCCCGCCCCGAGAGCAGAATCCCCAACTTCTTCATTCGTAACGTACCCTTCGACGCCCTTTCGCCACCGAGCCGACCACGTACGCCGGCTCGTTCATTTCGGCCAGCAGTGCTTCAGCGCGCTTTCGGCGGCGGCCCGGCACGGCAACGATCATTCCCAGGCCCATGTTGAAGGTTCGGAGCATTTCGTCACGTGCTACATTGCCGATTTCTCTAAGCAGCTCGAACACAGGCAATACCGGCCATGATCCGAGTTCGATGCGTGCGCAGAGCCCCTTCGGCAGCATGCGCGGCGTATTGTCGGTGATGCCGCCGCCGGTAACGTGCGCGGCGCCCCGGAGCAGCCCCGCCTCCATGAGTGCCTGGAGCGGTCGGAGGTAGCTCCGGTGTACCGTAAGTAGTTCGGCTCCAACGGTCTGCCCCAGCGCCGCGACCTTTGTCCGGGGCTTCAAGCCGGCGACCTCGAAAAGCAGTTTCCGGGCTAGCGAATAGCCATTGGTGTGGAGCCCGGTCGAGGGCAGCCCGATTAGGGCGTCGCCCTCGCGAATCTTGGTCCCATCAAGGACCCGCAACTTTTCGGCCGCCCCGACAATGAAACCGGCCAAGTCGTACTCGCCGGCGGCGTACATATCGGGCATTTCGGCCGTCTCGCCACCGATTAGCGCGCAGCCGTTTTCCCGACAGGCCGTGCTCAGGCCTTTCACGACGGTCGCCGCCAGGTTGCTCTCCAGTTTCCCCGTGGCGAAATAGTCGAGGAAGAACAGGGGCTGCGCACCCTGCACCGCAATGTCGTTGACACAGTGATTCACCAAGTCCTGCCCGACCGTGCCATGAATGCCGGTGGCGAAAGCAACTTTGAGCTTGGTGCCGACGCCATCAGCCGAGCTGATTAGGACCGGCCGCTTGAGGTTCGACGGTAGCGCGTAAGACGCCCCGAACGACCCGATGCCCGCCAGGACGTTGCCGTTGAAAGTTCCGCGCACGAGCCGTTTTATCTTCGCCATCGTGCGGTCGGCTTCCTCGATACTGACACCCGCGTCGGAATAACGGATGGACGGAGCTTTCGGCATGGAGGTCCATTATGCCGTACTCGGCGAAAGCATGTCCCTGGAGAAGCGGGAAACGTTTCGTGCGTCGTACAGGCCGGCTGGCCGGCCCCATTTTCATGGCGGCATTATGAAACCGCAGATTCCTAGAAACGAGCCTCTCCCGCTTAGTGTGGGCCTGCGGAGTGCCCTTTCGCCCAGCGATATCCTAGAAGTTCCCGTCGCAGACTGCCCCGCCGCCCTCGGCGGATTGTTGCGTGTCGTCGCCACAGCAGAAGCGCCCCGACGGAGGACCGTTCCTCTTAACATCACAGTCGCTCGAGCAATTGTCGCAGTCTTCGCCGGGCTCGCAGATGCCATCGCCGTCGCACGCAGGAGGAGGCGGCTCTTCGCACACCGGGTCCGTCGTGCACTGGCTGTCGGCACAATCCGTAAAGCTGTTGCAGTCGTTGTCTACCCCGTCGTCACAAAACCCGGCCTCGGGAGATGCGGCACAGTCCAGGCCGCAGTTGCCGCAGCTCTCGCTGGCGTCGCAAACGGCGTCCCCGCAGCAGAACACGCCGACAGGTCCCGCGTCGCAGGCAAAGCCGTCGGACGTACAGCGGCTGTCGCCGCAAGGGTCACTCCCGGTTCCGCAACAGAATTGCTTCTTCGCGGCCCCGTTCGTCTTGCCGCGACAGTCGTTGCAGTTCGTGCAATCCTCGCCGAGTGCCGGCTCGCACACGCCGTTGCCGCAGCCGCCTCCACCGCCTGAAACACAGTCGCCGGGGCACGTGTCGCAATCCTCGCCCGCCTCGCACGTACCGTCGTTATCGCACGGCAGAACAGTGCAAACATCCCCATCTTCGTCACAGGCTTGCCCCGGGCAGGGGTCGCTCCCCCCGAGACACGAACCGGCGGAGCAAGTCTCGGCACCGTTACAGAACAATCCGTCGTCACAGTCAGGGTCCGTAGTGCGATTCGCGACCGGCGGCGCCATGAAGTAGGCTCCCAGCGCAACATACGGCCCCTGGTACCCGATCGAGTTCTCGGTAATCTCCCAGGTCATTGACATCCAGTCAGCGGTTTGGTCGTTCCAGTCGCGATAGAAACGGTTGTAATAGATTGCGCCGAGAGGTGGGGAGGCATTGCCGCCGTAGTTCTTGTTCGGCCCTCCCGGTACGAAGCCGGGAGGAGGTCCGTAGAGAGAAGTCTCGTCGTCGGACACGCCGTGGTTGTCCACCCCCGGCAAGGCCGGATTGTTCGGATCGCGGAAGTATGGGTAAGCAGGTTCGTTGAGCGACGCCGGCGGACCAATGTAGTTGTCCTCCGAAGACGTGATGTTCGAGTCGCCGAACCACGCATGGTAGAACTGGAAGGACGAATGCTCGCCGCCTAACGCCGCCATGTTCGTCAGATACACCATGCTCATCGCGTTCTGGCCGTGGAAGAAATGGAGGTATTCCAGGGCCTTGTCCGTCGTCTCTTGCGCTGAGTGGCTTCCCGTCTCGCCTAACTTGGCAGCCTGCAGCATGAGAAGCCCCGTCGCGGCGCGCTGCTGATTCGAACCCCAAAAGTAAGACCAATCCGGCATCCCGTTGCGATACAGGTCGTCGTTGCTGAACAGGTAATCCACCTGTGCCGACACGCCCCCTCGCATGTTCGTTACGACCGCGGCCGTGGCACCCGGAGTCTGAATGTAGGTAACAGCAGCGTGGGTGTCGTAGTGCAGCGGGTCGAAAAACAGGCCGGACCAGTTCGAGGGATAGTAGTTGTCGACGTAGTTCTTGGCGGACGTCTGAGTCGGGTCCAGCCGAAAGATTTCAGCGGCCGCCCAGACCTTCTGCTTCAAAGTGTTGGGTCGAGGTTCGAGCCAGCCCCAGGCGTCGAGAGCGGCGGTCTTGAGTGTATCCGCATAAGCGGTCATCCCTTCGGCCGCGAAGATTCGCGAGGCGAAGGCCAGCGTCCCGGCGAACACAGCGCCGGATTCGTCGTTCGGATCGTGATAGAGACGGGGATTGGTATCGATACTTGGCGGTGAGTTCGAGGCGAACCCGTCAACGTGCATCTGATACAGGACCGACCCATCCGAAAGCTGCATTTTCAGCATCCAGTCCAAATCGACCTTGACCTCGTCCAGGAGATCGGGGATGCCGTTGCCTGATTCGGGGATGTCGATCTGATTGTCGGTGAAGACCCCGGGGTTGTCTTCGTACGCCCGCAACATCTGGAAAACCGAAGTCGACAGGGCCGTCCATACGTACTTGTTGTAGTCGCCGGCGTCATGGTGGCCACCGGTGAGATCAAGACTTCCGCGATTCACGTGACCGTTAGCGTTCGTTGTCGTCGCGTCTCCGGTATGACACGCGACGGGGTCGGCCCAGTCACCGGCGTGCGCCGCCTGTTTGGCAACGTTGCAGCGCTGGAAATAGTAAGTCTTCAATCCGGCAAGGACGGCCTGGTTGTAAATATCGTTTCGAATCTCGAAGTCGTAGGACTGCGCGCCGAGCTGCACACTGAAGAGCCGGTAGGTGCCGTCCGTCGCAAACCCGGAGAAGTCAACCCACCACACTGTGTCACCGGAGGGCATCCCGTCGGGGCCTTTAAAAGTGATCGCTCCGCCGTCCGAGGGTACCGTGTAGACAACCGCGTCGTCCGAAGCCCGGCGCACCTCAACGGACGAGCCCGGATCGGCGGAGAAGACTGCGACCTTTGCGTCGCCGGGCCGATAGCCGAAATTGTCAACCTTGGCTGCGGTTGTGACCGGCGCTGCTCCCAGGTTCACCGCTAGCGCCAGAAGAAGGAGCCCGACCGCGCCGGACGCGAGCGGGCCATCAGGAAAAGTCGGTCGTGTGCGCGAGTCAATCGTGTTGCGATCCATAGAGTATTGCCCCGAGGCGGATGGAATCGGGGGCTCCAGTCTAGGCTCTTGAGCAGGAGCCGTCAATGAGCCGAAAGTACCATGCATTCGTTCTAGGTCCAATGGCCTCAAGAAGATACGCGTGATTCTGAGCGAGAACGCCCTCTGTACGCCGGCGATTAACTGAACGCTCGTCGGAGCGTCGTATTGCCAAGGCGACCTAGCCGGTCGCGGTCATGCGGGCGAGCCTGCGTGCACACGCCAAGCGAATCCGCTCGCCTGATCGAAGATCTTTGAGGGGAATGGTGGACCTGGAGGGAGTCGAACCCTCGACCTCTTCCATGCCATGGAAGCGCGCTCCCAACTGCGCCACAGGCCCTCAGGGGGTAACTTTTTTCAGAATAGCATGAGCCGCGCACGGGTTGACCAAGTCGCCCAAGTCGACGGCAGCGCCGAGACTCCCGTCTCCTAATTGGGGCCTTGCCGCAAGACGTCGCGCACGGTATTCTTGCGCGCCGTGTCGCCAATCTTGGCGACATCTCCGGCCTGCCACTTCGTCCGCCGCCGCGAAATTCGTCCTACGCGCCGAGCTGCGAACTTGACGCTTACCGGCCGCCGGCCCCACCGGGGCATCCGGCCCGTGCGAGAGGATCTCGATCCCTCGTGGCACCTGCCGGCGGCCTCGATGTGGACGGTTCCGCGCGAAAAGAGGTGGTGCTCGGCGCAATGCGGGCGTCAAGAGGCCTCGAAGGGTCTACGGGGGGAGATGAACAAACATTGAAGGTAGTTCTGCGCGAGCCAAAACGCTTTATGTGAATCAAACGGTTTTCCGTGAATCGGTAGCGACTGACACTCGTACCGGTCCGGCATTATTGGCGATTTTGCGGAAAGTCCGCTCGATACCCCTGTCAGCTCTTTCGGATGCGGTACAGGCGCGAGTCGGTTCGAATCAGCAGACTGTCGCCGACGATCGCCGGCGTGGCCATGCAAAGCTCATCTAAGCTGTTCTTGCCAAGCAGTTTGTACTCCGGGCCCGCCTGGATGACGAATGCGTCGCCGGTCTCGCCGAGGCAGAAGACTTTGCCGTTGTAGGCCCACGGGCTGGCTGTGAACGCGCTCGCACCCACCTCGATGCGTTGTTTGCCGTAGATCTCTTCCCCGGTCTTCGCGTGGTGACAAGTGACGAACCCCCGGTCGAACAGGGTGTAATAGTAGTCCCCGTAAACGATAGGCGAGGGGTTGTACGGCCCGGCTTGCGGCCACGACCAAACGATCGAATCGTTACTCTTCCGGCCTTTTTCCAGGCTGATATCGCCGGAGGCACCGGGCCGAATCGCGAAAACGGGTCGAGTCTCATCCCCAACGTACCCGGAGGTGATATAGAGCAGCCCATGTTCGGAGAACGGCGTCGGGATCGTGATCGACGACATCGGCCCCAGCTCCCACAGCAACCGGCCGTCGAGGTCGTAGGAGCGGACCTTGTGCGTCCCACAGGTGATGATCTCGGTACGCTTCTCGTTCTTCCATAGGTACGGGGTCGCCCAATTGCTCTTCTCGTCGCGCCTGACTCGCCAGATTTCCTTGCCATCAGTCTTATCGAAAGCGGCGAGAAAGGCCTCGTCGTCATTGTCGTTGACGATGTACAAGCGGCCTTCGTGCACGATCGGCGACGCGGCGGTTCCCCAGGCGTAGCGTGTCTTGTAAGCGGGCCAAGACTTTTTCCACACCAGCTTGCCGTCGAAATCCAGGCAGTACGTGCCCAAGTCACCCACATGGAAATAAATGCGTTCCCCGTCGGTAACCGGCGTTTCCGACGCATAGCTGTTCTTAATGTGACGGCCGACTTCCGGAACGCCGCGGTAGAGTTCCTTCTCCCACAGGATGTCGCCGGTCTTGAAGTCAACCGCGAAAGCCTTCCAAACGTGCTCGTGCTCGGGCGGTTTGGGCCGGTTGCCGCCGAAATAGAGACCCATCTTCGCGTTCTCAACCGGACCGCTGCTGACCGCGCTCAGGAGAAAAACCTTGTCCCCCCACGCCACCGGACAGGCCCAACCACGCCCGGGAATCTTGGACCTCCAGGCGACGTTTTTGGTCGTGTTCCAGGAAGTAGGTAACCGAGGGTTGTCGGCTACGACACCACGTGATCCGTCGCCCCGAAATTGAGGCCAACGATCAACCGCAAGGGCTTGTCCGGTCGCCGCCGCCGCTGAGGTAAGCAAGAGTCTTCGACGAGTGATCATGATTACGCCTTCTCCTTTGGGCAATTGTAGCGGAATCCGACCACACCTCCGCCTCCCCTGCGCTATTCTATCCCTTCATCTTTTCCCATCCCGCTGGAGGCCCCCATGAGCGACCTGGTCGACTTTTCACGCGACGGATCTATCGGCATAATCACAATCCAAAACCCCCCGGTCAACGCGCTGAGCCCCGGAGTGCCCGAAGGAATTACCGCCGCCGTTCAAGACAACCAAGACAACAACGACATCGAGGCTTTCGTGCTGATCGGCAGCGGACGAACGTTCATTGCCGGGGCCGACATTCGCGAGTTCGGTAAAGTCACGTCGGGTCAAAAGCGCCGGGGCGGCGGTCTCCACCCGGTGCTCGATGTCCTCGAAAGCTCGTCAAAGCCCGTGGTGGCCGCGCTCCACGGAACCGCGCTCGGCGGCGGCCTCGAAGTAGCGCAGGCCTGCCACTATCGCGTCGCCATCGAGTCGGGCAAGGTGGGTCAACCCGAGGTCAAGCTCGGCATCATCCCCGGCGCCGCGGGCACCCAGCGGCTGCCGCGTCTGGCGGGTGTCAAGAAAGCCGCCGAGATGTGCGCTTTTGGCGACCCCATCACCGCTCGCGACGCCTTCGAGCACGGCGTTGTCGATCGCATCGTCGAAGGTGAAACCCAACAAGAGCTGCAGGCGGGCGCTATCGCATTCGCCAGGGAAGCGGTTGCCGGCGGCGGTCCGCATCCGAAGGCGAGTGAGCAGACCGACAAGCTCGGCGACGAGGCGACCAACGCGCCGATCTTCGCCGCTCTGCGTGAGCAAGTTCGCAAGAAACGCCGCGGGTATATGGCGCCGCTCAAGAATGTCGACGCCGTCGAAGCCGCGACGAAGCTGCCGTTCAAAGAAGGATTGCAACGAGAAGCCGAGATCTTCAAGGAATGCCTGTTTTCCGATCAGTCCAAGGCGCTGATTCACTCCTTCTTCGGGGAGCGTGAGGTTCGAAAAATTCCCGACGTCCCCAAAGACACCCCCACGATCGACGTCCAAAAGGCCGCCATCATCGGTGCCGGCACGATGGGTGGCGGTATCACGATGACCTACGTCAATGCCGGCATCCCCGTGCGTCTGCGCGAGGCGGGCCAAGAAGCGCTTGACCGCGGCATGGCGACCATCCGCAAGAACTACCAGCGCTCGGTCGAACGAGGCCGCTTCACCCAAGAGTTCGTCGATCAACGCCTGGCGCTGATCACGCCGCAGCTCGACTATGCCGGTTTCAACGAAGCCGACATCATCGTCGAAGCCGTTTTCGAAGGCATGGCCTTAAAGAAAGAGGTCTTCGGACAGATTGACAAGGTCGCTAAACCCGGCGCGATACTAGCCTCCAATACATCGACGCTGAGCATTGATGAGATTGCTTCGGCGACGGCGCGCCCCGAGAGCGTCATCGGGAATCACTTTTTCAGTCCCGCCAATGTGATGCGGTTGCTTGAAATCGTGCGCGGCGAAAAGACCAGCAAGGAAGTGATTGCCTCATGCATGGCGTTAGCGCGGCGGTTGCGCAAGGTCGGCGTGCTGGTCGGCAATTGCTTCGGGTTTGTCGGCAACCGCATGTTCCACGCCTACACGCGAGAAGCCCAGTTCTTGGTTGAAGAAGGCGCGCCGGTGTCGCTGGTCGACAAGACGCTCTACGATTTCGGTTGGGCGATGGGGCCGTTGGCGGTCGGCGACCTCGCCGGGCTCGACGTCGGCTACCGCATTCGCAAGGAATTGCCGCCCGACTACTCACCTCCCGGCGCGCGGCGGGCGCATCTTTCCGATCGTCTCTGCGAGTTAGGCCGCTACGGACAGAAAACCGGGGCAGGATATTACAAGTACGGCGAGAACCGCGAGCGCCTCGAAGATCCCGAAGTTACCAAACTTGTCGCCGAAGTCGCCGTCGAACACGGCATCGAGCAACGCGAGATCAGCGAACAGGAGATCCTAGAGCGAACGCTCTTCGCGCTCGCCAACACCGGTGCGCAGATCCTCGACGAAGGGATAGCCCTGCGCCCCGTCGACATCGACGTCATCTATCAAAACGGCTACGGCTTCCCGCCCTACCGCGGTGGTCCGATGTGGTACGCCGACAACGTAGGCCTCGACAAGGTCTACGCGCGGGTTCTGGAATTCGAGAAACGCGACCCGATTTGGTGGAAACCTGCGCCGCTGTTGGCGAAACTCGCCAGCGCAGGAAAAACCTTCACCCAATGGAGCAAGGAACGCGCTTAGCCGCTGGCCGCGGCTCTCTAGGCACGCCCTATTGTTGATCGGCCATGAACACCTACCGGCCTGAAAACCCTCTCATCGTTCAGGGCGACCACACGATCCTCGTCGAAGTCGACAGCCCGCGCTACGCCGAAGCCCGTGATGAGTTGGTTTGCTTCGCGGAGTTGGTCAAGGCGCCCGAACACATCCACACCTATCGGGTTTCGCCGCTGTCGGTGTGGAACGCCCGCGCATCGGGGGTGGACCCCTCCTCGATTGTCGACGCACTTCGCGAGTTCGCAAAATACGAAGTTCCCCGAAACGTCGAAGTCGAAATCCGTGACTGGTCGTCGCGCTATGGAAGGCTGCGGCTGACGCGCGAGGGCGATCAGCTTGTTCTCACGGCGGACCATGAAACCTTGGCGGAACAGGTTTCGCATCACAAAAGCGTCCGTCCCTTGCTGGGCGATCGCGTCACCAAGGAAGCGTTCCGCATACGCCCGGCGTTACGGGGCGAGATCAAGCAAGCGCTCGTCAAGGTCGGCTTCCCCGCCGAGGACTTGGCGGGCTATGTCGAAGGCGAGGCGCTGGCGGTCGAGCTGCGCTCCGAGCTCGCTTCGGGAGATTCCTTCGGCCTACGTCCCTACCAGCAAGAGGCTGTCGACGCCTTTCATGCCGCCGGCAGCGAGCGCGGCGGTTCGGGTGTCATCACGCTGCCCTGCGGCGCGGGCAAGACGATCGTCGCGATGGCCTGCATGGCGCGGTTGCAGACCTCGACTTTAGTTTTGACGACCAGCGTTACCGCGAGTCGCCAATGGATCCGCGAGTTGCTCGATAAGACCACGCTGACCGAGGACGAGATCGGCGAGTACAGCGGTTGGACGAAGCAGATTCGCCCGGTAACATTCGCCACGTATCAGATCATGACCTGGCGCAAGAAGAAAGACGCCCCGTTCGAACATATGGAATTGTTCGATCAACGCGACTGGGGGCTGATCATCTACGACGAGGTCCACCTGCTTCCCGCGCCGATCTTTCGCGCCACCGCCGGGCTGCAGGCGCGGCGACGTTTGGGGTTGACGGCAACGCTGGTGCGGGAAGACCGGCGCGAGGACGACGTGTTCGCCTTGATCGGCCCCAAGAAAGCGGACGTCCCGTGGAAGGTTTTGGAGGGCCAGGGTTGGATCGCCAGGGCTCGATGCGTCGAGGTGCGGCTGCCTCTCGACAGCGAGCAGCGTATGCGTTACGCCGTCGCCGAACGCCGCGACCAATTTCGCATCGCCGCCGAAAACGAAAGCAAAATCGAGATTGTCCGCGCCCTGCTCGAACGTCACTCCGACGACCTGGTGCTGATCATCGGGATGTACCTCGATCAGCTCAAGAAACTCGCCGAGCCCCTCGGCATCCCCGTATTGACCGGTGCCACGAAGCAAACCGAGCGCGACGAGACCTACGAAAAGTTTCGTCGGGGGAAGCTTCGGGTGCTGGCGGTTTCGAAAATCGCCAACTTCGCCGTCGACCTGCCCGATGCTTCGGTGGCGATCCAAATCTCGGGAACTTTCGGGTCCCGCCAGGAAGAGGCGCAACGGCTCGGCCGCATTCTGAGGCCGAAGGCGGGCGCCAATCAGGCGCACTTTTATTCCTTGGTCACGCGCGACACCGTGGAGCAGGAGTTCGCGCTCAAGCGCCAGCTGTTTCTCTGCGAGCAGGGCTACGGCTATTCGATCGTCGACTCCGAGGAGTTTGACGACCGGGAACTCGCTTCATGAAAGTGCTCGAGATCCGCTGGGTCCCCTTCATGCACTCCGTGTTGAGTTGGATGGGTATTCCCGCGCCCGCGCGGGAAATTCTGTCGCAACCGACGGACCCCGACCGCGTCGCAGTGGAGTATCTACTTCACGACTACCACGACATTCTGCTCGAGCAGGAGTTCTTGCGTCGCCTAGCAACCGGTCGTATCGCCCTCAATAAGGAGTGCAAACCGTTTCTCCGTATCATCCGCGCCCTGAAGGCGAACACCGCCCTCGGACGACCGTCGGCCGATGTTTTCATCACCTACCTTTCGAACTATCTGACGCACGAGGAGAGGAACGCGCTGTGGGGTCGGCCCGGCCATTGGCGCAACGACGAGGAACTCTTTCGCACCGTGGCCAGGCTACCGTGGCTGAACGATTTTCTGGCCGCCGACGGATCTGAATGGGAAAGTCGCTATCACCGCAGTTATGTACCCCCTTATTTCGAGATACCCGAAACTCTTGCCATGGCCCAACGCCTGGTGAAGGACTGCATGGAGCGCAAGGAGCCGATCGCGCTTCGCGAACTCCCCGATCTCTATGGTGGTCTCGATGCCGACCTGGTCGACACAGCCCTGATGGGCTGCATCCGCTATCTTTTGCTTTTCCCTTGGCTGCGCGCCGGCGACGGCGAACCTGTCTTCGGCATTTGGCCCGGCATCGTCAAGCGGTTGAATGCGAAACCGCCCGAGGCGCCGCGAGCCGTCGAGCCGGAAGAAACCTTCCACGCGCCTTTTCTAAGCGAGGACATGACGACCCTGTTGGTGGCCGCCGCCGCTGAACCTTTTCGTCTGCGGGTGAACGACGGTTACCTCTTCGCGAAAACGCAAAAGGTCTTGGCGAAAAACCTCCTTCCCCTGCCCGATTGGCTTTCCGCGAGTCCGGGCTTCGGCCTTGATGACCGAATTCGACGAGCGTTTGATCATTTACACGCTTTGTATTTTATTTCGCGGGTGGAACTGGACGGAAAGACCCTCCACGCGGAGATCACCCGAACAGGCCGGGCCTGGTTGCAGCTGTCGGCGAAAGAGCGTTGGCGGCGAATTCTTGACGCCGCGAGAGAAGCAGCGGCGAACTTTTCGATTCGAAGAACCTATGTCGACGCGATACTGTCTTGGCTGGCCGTCACCATCAGACTTTCCGGGAAGGGGGACCCCTCGGTCAAGTTACATGACGAATTTCGGCGGCAATTGTCGACGATCCCCACCAATGCGTTCTGGATGTGGTCGGATTTTAGCGAATACTACGCGGCAAACAACGCATTCGCGGACCGGCTCAAAAAGCGATCCAATGTAACGGGTGATCTGGGCGGTTGTTACTACTACCAGATGAAGGCCGAGGATATCGAGGAACTGTGGCCGCGGTTTCTCGACAGAATTTTGGCGGGCCGACTTTTCCCGCTCGGGGCCGTCAAGGTCGGACACGTGGGCCGTGAGACGTGTGTGAGCCTGACCGACGCGGGTCGGTATTTGTTCGGCTCGGCGGATGACTTCGAGTTCGAGGAAGCGCCCGGCGGCGGGGTGCTCGTGCAGCCGAATTTCGAGGTAGCCTTCCTGGCCCCGAACCCGGCCGCCGAGGCCGAGATCGGACGCTTCGCCGAACGCAAGGGCCGCCAGGTCGGCATCCTTTTCGTGATCACCAAGGAATCGGTGATGCGCGCGGCGGCGAGCGGGTCGACCGCGAGTGCGGCGCTCGAGACGTTGGAGCGTTTCGGCACGAAAGCGGTCCCGGCAAATGTACGCCGGGAAATCGAGGGCTGGTTCGGCGCCTGCCGGCGGATCAGCGTGCGGTCGGCGGTTCTAATTCACTGTCCCGACCCGGAAACCACGACGCGCGTCTTGGGTGTCGCCCACGACAAGGCCGAGCGGCTCACCGACACGGTGGTCGAGTTGCGGGACCCGGGCGGGCAAGCAGGATTGCTGCGCAAGCTCCGCGCGATGGGAATCTTCGGCTGACGGCCGCAAGACCCCCGACGTGGCGCACGCTTTTTGCGTGCCGTGTAGCCATTCGTGGCGACATCTTTGCTCCGAAAACGCCCCGCCTGAGACGAATTCTTATCGCGGTACCACGAATCCGCGATTCACGAAAACGGACTCTTTCGAAGCCGGCCCTGTGAGCGTATGGTGTATTAAGTTGATGACCGACGAGATTCCACGCGCATTGAGCCGCGAAGCGGCGGCGGGAATATAGCCTGGGGTGGAGCCGAAAGGCGGAACCCTGGGTACGAATTCAAATGCGGTTGAGCCCTGAAGGGGCGGCAGGAACGCCGGCCCGGCAACCTCGTTGCTGTCAAATCCCCATGTGGATTGAGACACCATCCCCGCCCGGAGCCCCGCCCCAGCCCCGATGAGCGCAAATGGACCGCACGACACAACTTCGGGAAGACTTTCCGCCCATTTGCCGCCTCGGCCTCGCCACCCGCGGCAACACTAACCTGCGTCCCGAAGACGTCGAAGACGCCGTCGATCGAGGCCTCAACTATCTCAACTGGTGCGGCAAACCCGACGGGCTGTCTCGCGCCGTCGCCGGGATGGGCACGAAGCGCAAAGACATCGTCGTCTCCGTCCAGTTCAAGTCCCGAACAGCCGACGAAGCAAAGGCCGAGTTCCAATGGATTCTCGATGAACTCCGCACGGACTACCTCGACGCCGCCACCCTTTATTACGTCGAGTCTGCCGCGGAATGGGAAGAGATCATTTCGAAAGGAGGCGCTTGGGAAACCCTGGCCGCTCTACAACGCCAAGGAACGCTCAAGATGATCGGCCTTACCAGCCATCAACGCCCCTTGGCTGCCGCCTGGTCAACCGTCCGCTTGCCGCTCGCTCGCAGTTCGGTGGCGACCGGCACTCGTGCCGGTCCTGGTCCGACCGTAGAGACCGGCTCTCAAGCCGGTCACCAGCAGGGTATCGACGAGCCACGGCCTGCCCTCGACCTGCTGATGGTCCGTTACAACGCCGCACACCGTGGCGCCGAGCAAGACGTTTTCCCCACGACCCGCGAGGCAGGAATCCCGGTAGTCACCTTCACCGGACTACGCTGGCGCGCTCTACTCGAGAGAACCCCGGACGCCCCGCCCGAGTTCCGCTCGCCGACCGCGGCCGAGTGCTACCGTTTCTGCCTGGCGAACCCCGAAGTATCGGTCGCCCTCGCCGCCCCCGGCAACCGCGCCGAACTAGACCACGCTTTGACTCTGCTCGATGATTGGACCCCGCCCGACCAAGCCGACTACGCAGCTCTGTGCCAACACGGCGACCGCGTGCGCCGCCACGGCGGGACATTTTGGTAACGAAGCGCCAACCCGTGTCCGCCCATACGTGACACATGCTCCGCGGCCCCGGACAAGGGACCCCGGAATTTAGCCCACGGCTTCAGCCGTGGGACCGCTAATAACCGTGGAAGCCCCGGGGAGGGGCGCGGGAAATCGTCCCCAGAGATACCCATGGAACCAAGGAGGCCGTGACGGAATCCTGATTCGAGAGCGGGCCGTCGTTGTGTTGTCGAGAACACGACGTGAACCAAGATGTGGGCGAACGTATGGACCATGTTTCGGCACCCCTCTGGGGCTTTCCGCCGGGTGTCCATTTTCCCACGGCTGAAGCCGTGGGCTAAATTCCAGGGCTCCTGACGGAGCGTGCGGACAAGCGTCAACCGGGACTAACCGGGGCCCACGTGCAATAAGGCGATCTCCGCAACTTCCTTGAGAGGGGATACCGGCACCGCGGTTGGGTCGTCGCGGTCATCATGGCGTGGAATTGCTTGAGGGCCATCGAGTTGGGATTACGGGACGGCGAGAGACTCCTCTGGGGGCCGGCCCGGCCTGACCGTCTCTCCCTAAGGATTAAAATAAACCCGCTCCATCTCTTTCCAGCCCTCCGCCCCCGGCAACGGAATCTGCATCGGGTCGCACATCGCCAGCCACTCGATGTTGCGCGGTTCGCGCGCCAGACGCGCCATATCCCCTTCGTAGTCGTTCCCCGTGTATTCGTAGTAGCCGAACTCGTACCACTGATCGCCGATCTGCTCCAAATAAATCGAGAAGTTCTGCATGTGATACTTGCTCAACAAGTCCCGCACTCCCGGATGCGAGTCGGCGTGCAGCTCCTTGTACTGATCGATCAGGTCCGGCTTGATGCCGACAACCATACCGACCCGCTTCACGGGTCTTTCCACGGCGGCTTCCGCTGCCGCCTTCTCCTCAATCGCCTCCCCGCCCGAGCAACCGAAACCGAGCACCAAGAGCAAAATTACCGTCATTCTTCGCATCATGGGTTTGTTTACCTTCCTCGCGCCCCCGGCGCGGCACGTACTCCGATGCCACGTAGTTCGGCGACACCTACTCCAGCGACACGCACCGCTGCTACGCCGTCTCCACTCCCGCCGCTTTCTCGAGCCCCTGCAACTCAATCTCTTTCTCGCGAATAAGAAATTTCTGCACCTTGCCCGTAACCGTCATCGGGAACTCGTCCACAAAACGGATGTGCTCGGGAATCTTGAAGTGTGCGATCTTAGCTCGACAGAAATCGCGGATCTCCGCTTCATCCGCCTGCTCCCCCGATTCAAGCCGAATCCAAGCCAACACTCGCTCCCCGAATCGCTCGTCGGGCAAGCCGACAACATAGACGTCGTTGACCTTGGGATGAGTGTGAAGAAACTCCTCGATCTCGCGCGGGTAGATATTCTCGCCCCCGCGGATGATCATCTCTTTCGCCCGCCCGGTTATGCGAATATTCCCGTCTTCGCCCATCGTCGCGAGATCACCGGTGTGCAGCCAGCCGTCGAAATCAATCACCTTTCCGGTCGCATCTGGATCTTTGTCGTACCCCTTCATCACCAGATAGCCACGGGTGCAAAGCTCGCCCTGATGCCCTGCCGGCAATGTCTCGCCGGTTTCGGTATCGACAATCTTGACTTGGGTGTTGGGCATAGCGCGTCCGACGGTCGCTACCCGAACTTCCAGCGAATCATCCGTCGACGATTGCGTGATCACCGGCGACGACTCCGTTTGCCCGTAGGCTATCGTCATCTCCGAGCAATGCATTTCATCGACAACCCGCTTCATCAACTCCACCGGACAAGGCGCGCCGGCCATGATCCCTGTCCGCAGCGAGCTCATATCGCGGTCGGGAAACTCCGCGTGCCCCAACTCAGCCACGAACATCGTCGGTACCCCGTAAATCGTCGTACAGCTCTCTTCCTCGATCGATCGCAGCACTTCGCCCGGATCGAACTGCGCCGAGGGCATCACCAACGTTGCGCCATAGACGATCGACTGCAGCGACCCCATCACGCAACCAAAGCAGTGATACATAGGTACCGCAAGGCAAAGGCGATCCTCCTCGCTCCAACGCAGCCCGGCGCCCATCAGATAGGCATTGTTCACCAGGTTGCGGTGGGAAAGCAGCACGCCCTTAGGCTTCCCGGTCGTACCCGACGTGTACTGAATGTTGACGACTTCGTCGGGATCGTCGTGGTAGGGGGGCGGCTCTTCACCGCCCGCAATCATCTCAGCCCAAGACATCACCCCGTCGCCGGAAGGCGCGGCGGCGTCCGTTCCCCGCGACAACACGACCGCATTTCGCAGTTCACTGTCGCTGCCGTCGCGAGCGTCCGCCAGGATGTCGAGGTAGTTCACACGAGCGTCTTGTTCGTGAAGGAACAGCGCCTTCATTCCCGAGCGTTCAAGGATGTACGCCAGATCGTGCGACCGATAGGCCGGGTTGACATTGACCAGCACAGCTCCGATCCGGGGCGCCGCCATTTGCAGGTAAACCCATTCGGCGCAATTCGAAGCCCATACGCCGATCCGGTCACGAGGCCGTAAGCCGAGGCCCCAAAGCCCCGCCGCCGTGCGCGCCACTTCTTCACGAAGCTCGCCATAGGTGTGACGGATCTGCTGATGGCGGGAAATCAGCGCGTCACGATCAGAAAACTTCGCGGCGGTCTCGGCAAATACCTCGGGAATCGTTTTATCGATCAAAGGCTGATCCGGCCCTACAGCTTCGCTTTGCATTACGGCAGGAATTGTACAACAGTTGGGCACCAGTCACGCGCAAAGCGGTCGCACGGTCCTCCAACACGCGGGCGGCAGAGACGGAATCATGGACGGCAGTCCACGCTCGCATGGGCTTCAGCCCCGTAGGGCACGTTGTCGGCCCGCCCATCAACGGATCAGGACGTTCACTCTCACCGTTGGCAGCCAGGAACGCACTCACTAGTGCACCGTACTAGAACCGTAGTACCGCTGACTGTCCCCAAGTCAGGGGGTACCGACGTTGGGGTACAAATCGGTACCTCGGCTCAATAGCTCAAAACAAGGCACTTATCGGAGAATTGTGAACAAGGATAGAAGTTACGTCATGATCAACAATCTCAAGGCTGTGAGGCATTTCCTTAGCCACTTATCGGGTCGCCGAAAGGAGCGGCGGCGCCACGGAAGGCGAAGCGAGCACCTCCAAGGCCGAAATCTGGTCGTCGAGTTTGTCGGCGGCGTAAGAACGGTTCCGATCGTGGACTCTCATCACGGGGGACTCGGAATCGCAAGCCCGACAAAATTGCCGGTCGGGGCGCTTGTTACGTTTCGGGGCGCGCAGGACACACGGGCTCAACGCTTCGCCAAGATTCGCGGCCGTGCAACCGTGGCTTATTGCCGCGCCTACGGGAGGCGCCGCTTTCTAGTCGGGCTGCGGTTCAACGATGTTTACTTCTCGTCACAGTGGGACGCCGCCTCAATGAAAGCGTGGAGATTCTCGGACGACGATATCGATTCGGTCTGGAACGACTCGCCGATCCTAATCGTTCAGCAATCCCGTCCGGAAGAGCGCGAGGCGCCTCACCGATCACCGCGCGGGCCAAATCGGCACGCCCTCTAATCGTCGACACGCCGTCCGTGACCTCCAGTCCCGGCTCGGGAAGGGCGGGAGAATCGGATGCGGCCTGCCGGCCTTCCCATTCCTACCTGCCCCTTTTCCAGCGTTGCGGCGGGTCCTCTTTATCCCATCATGTCGCGCCGCACCGCCACCGTCTTGGGCGGCACTTCCCGGTGGCATTTCGCCACCATCTCTCCGATTCGGGCACTCCCCCACCGTTTCATCGCCAACAGCAGCACGGCGGCCTCCACGGCGGGTTCGATCTGTCTCGACCCGACCAGCTCCACTGCCAGCTCCGGACGCCTGAAATCGACTCGAAACAACGTCTGTTCGTGACGGTCCTGAGCCGACTGATGGAGTTGTTCGATTTCCGCGGCGGTACGCACTGAGCGGTAAAGAAAACAGAACTGAAAATAGAACTGCTCCGCATCGATGCCCATTGCAAAGAGGCTTAGATCACCGGGGGCGACACTGTCGCCCAGTTCCTCCTCGACTTCGCGAACGGCCGCCCGGAACAGCCCCTCATGGGTGTGGGGCGGCGCAAAGTCGCCCCAATCGCAGCTCCCGCTCGACGTAAACCCAACGATCCCCGGATAGACCGCCACCGACGCACTGCGACGCGCCGGAATCAATTCGTCATCCCTGGTTAGGTAAACAACCCCGACGCCGCAAATGTTCGAGAGCTCGATCCACGACGGGTCCGGTTTCTCGCCCGCACGGCCCAAGGTGTACCGCGTCCGGAGGGTTTCTTCCCACGGCCATTCTCCCAAACGCGTGTCGAGAAAGGCGTTCGCCGTGATGTAATCCTCGTAATGCAGCGGCTGCAACTCCAGGCCTAGGCTGAGCCGACCACTTGTCGCGTGCCTTCGCTGTTCCAGCCGGACAAGACGGCACTTCGCCGGCCGGCCGAACTCCGCTTCGGCCTCGCCGGCTCGATCACCGAGATACGCTCCCAACGCCGGTCGCTTGAGAGAACGAAGCTCCGCTGGCGGCACGTAAGGGTCCCGACGCAGAGTGACCTCCACGTCGCCAAGGCCGAACTCGTCCTCGCCCGGTTCAGAGGACCCGAACAGCGGAATAAAGGGTACCGCCGCCGGTCCCACGCGAAACAGGGCGTAATGTTCGTCAGCCGCGCCGAACATCGGCCGCGTCTTGACAGGTAGATCAGCCGTGACGTGGTCGAGAGAAATCATAGGAGTGTTCACGGACCCGCCGCGCGGTAACTGATCGGCACCCATGCCCGTCCTAGTCGAAGAGTAGACCGGGCTCGCAAGCCGGTCAAGCAGGAGCCCTCGCCGCTCTTCCTCCCACGCCCCAGCCCGGCCGGGCCTTACGGTGGCGTCTTTCGCTCAGCCCTCCGGATAGGGCATAGGAACTAGAATCTTGAAATGTGCTTGCTGTCCGGTAGCGGGTTCCGTCGCCTGACTCGGGCTGGGAACAGTCGCTCCCTGCTTCTCGCCCTCCCCGTGACTTGGTTGCTGATCCAGCTCCCCAACGCACTTGCACAAGGCTACCAAGGAACAGCGGAACAACTACCCCGTGCCGTCGCCCCTCAGCCCATCCCTTTTAGCCACAAACAACACTCTTCAGCGGGCATTTCCTGCAGCGATTGTCACGGTGGCGCCGAAAGACAAGAACGAGCCGGGCTGCCGACGAGCGAGCAGTGCATGCTCTGTCATCAGACGATCAGGACGGAAAGCCCGGCGGTTGGCACGCTTGCCGAACTCCATCGCGAGGGCAAATCCCTCCAGTGGGTGCGCGTCTATCGCGTCCCGGATTTCGTGTTCTTCAGCCACAAAAACCACGTCACCAAGGGCATCGATTGCACCCACTGCCACGGTCCTGTCGAGCAGCGTGACCGTCTGGCGAAAGAGGTCTCGACGTCCATGACGATGTGCGTGGACTGCCACAAGCAGAAAAACGTATCCCGGAGCTGCCACCTCTGCCATGAGCTCGGTCAGTAAGGTCAGGAAATTTTGGTGGAAAGCAGGTAAGGGGCCTTCGTTTCAGGGTCCGTGGTGACCACCACTTCCATGCAAGTAATCTTCAGCCCCCAATGGTCTCGCAACCATTCGGCGGTCGAGAGTATCTCCTCGTAAATACCCGGTGAGATCACGATAATCCGCTGGTTGGCATTGATGGCGTCAACTTCTACGTCGAGGAACAGACCTAGACTTTCGGCTCGGTCTTCATCAAGCAGCCGGAATAGATCTTCCGAGGTCCAGCGGGCCAGGCGCCGTGCAGCGGCGACGCCCCGGCTAAGCATCATTTGGCGCATGTCGTTGTCGCCGTCCTCGGCAACGACCACGACAACGACTTGACCCTTCGGGTCGATCGCTACGACGTCGACGCACGACGCAGCATCCTCGTCCACCGAAATGTCGACTCGCATCGGGAATAGCGCCAAGCCGATTTCCCCGAAAGCTCGGTGCGGGTCTCGGTGGATCAAATCGCGAAGTCGTGTCGGCTCCATGGGGGGTAATCTGACTGCGACGCTCTCTGCACCAGACGCATCCTTGCCGCGGAAAGCGAGCCAGTACTTTTGTACTCGTACCCCTTGTATATGCAGGTCCGGATGCCCGTCAATACTCCTTTCCGGACTCGCGGTACTCCGTTTGGACTATGTCCTCAGCTGACCGAGATACGACTCCCGGGACGCAAGTCTTAGAGATCGCGAATTTCCGAAATCGCCCCTTTGCGGCCGGCCGGCATTCCACGTCTACAATGGGTCCCATGAGCGACCACACTTTCGGGGCGGGACTCATCGGGACGGCGCATGCGCACGCCTTTGGTCACATGGAAGCCGTCCACGCCTCGAAGAATTGGGAATTGATCCCAGTCGCCGAGCCCAGTCCAACCCTGTCGGCGCAGGCCCGGGAGAACCCCCGCCGGCAAGGCGTTCCGTGGGCATCGGTCGTTTCCTGAAGAACGCGTAGCACAGGGTTCGAAGAAACCTGCGGCTTTTTCTCGCATGGGGCCGGTCGTAGGGTCTTGTGAGCGCGCGCTACGGCGTCCCCGTCTTGGCGAGTTCCGAATACTCGGCGAACTGCTCGTCGATCGACACGCCGACTTCCTCCGACCAGGCATCCAGCAACTTCTGAAAGATCGGCCCTCGTTTGCCGTCGCCGACCGGGTAGAAATCAAAGCGTGTAATCGGCACCATGCTGTAGGGCGTGCTGGTGAACCAGGCTTCGTCGGCTTGGCGAACATCGTAGGGCTCAATGTCGGCTTCCCGAACTTCCAAGCTCAGCCGAGCGGCGATGTCCATGCAGGCATGGCGCGAAACTCCGCGCAGAATATTGTGCGGCTTGGGCGTATAAATGACGCCGCCCTTCGCCATGAAGAAGTTGTTGCCCGTCCCTTCGGTGAGAAATCCCTGCTCGTCGGTGAGCACCGCCATCGCGCCCGACTCCATGTGCTCGGCTTGCAACTCGGCGACGCGATAGAACAGGCGGCTGCGGTTCTTTGCCTTCGGATCGAGAAAACGCGAGGGAACCGACTGCTGCCGCGGGACAACAAAGTGCGCACCGTCGCGGAAGCGTTCCGACATCATCCCGATGTGCCGCACCAGGGGAATGACATGAATGCACACGATCGGGCTCCGCCCTTCGGTGACGATCGTGTCGTAGAAGGGCATGCTTCCGCGCGTGACGTCATGCATGATCTGAAAATCGAGCCCCTCGAGACGATCTTCGTTTCGCTTCATGGTCTCGATCGTCGCCGCTTCCATTTCGTCGATGGTGAGGCCGCAATCGATCTCGGCGTAGCGCAGCGAGCCGTAGAGCCGTTCAAGATGCTCGCGCGGGCGAAAGGGCTTGCCCCCGAAAGTCCGACGCGACGGTCAGGCGGCCACGATCGTCGCCGCGAGCGCCATCCGATGGTCCTTTGCCCAAGGCGGTCCCAGCGTTGCCCGCGGGCCGTGGAGTACGTCATCGGCCCGCTCACCGAGGATGGTCACCGCCTGGCTCTCTACGTTCTTGGCGTCGAAGAGATGGATGTCCCAGCCGCGTGCGCGGGCACACTCAGCCAGAACTTGGCGGTACATGACGGAGTCGGCACGGCTTTCATAGGGTGCGCGACGTTGGACGTTGATGTCGTCGGGGAAGTCAAGCGGCCACCCTCGCAGCGACATCGACACGATAGGTGCGGATACTGCGGTTGCCAGTTCGTCCAGCGAAGCTGTCGTCGCCCGGACGGCCGATGCTCGCACCTTCGCAAACAAGGCTGCTGCTGCGTCGTCGTCGAGAAGTCTGCCTTCGTGATGGATCGGTGCTGTCGGCATGCCGGGTTCGATCAGCTCGATCCTCCGGCGATCCACGACCTGGTGGTTGGCCGCTGCGGTTACGGCCACGGCCCAGCCGAAATGATGAGCGATACCCACACGCATGACGTCGAGTATGGCGCATCCCACAGGGAACTTAGACACCAGTCGAGCGTAAGGAGTTCCGCACTTCCGACAAGTCCCGGAGCCCGGAAGTGTCGGGCGGAGCCCCTGGACCGTTGCTTGCGACAATCCCCATTGTCTTCGGCGGTGTCGCAGTTTTTAGGCAAAGGCGACAGCCGGCACCGGAGCGACTCTGTGTGCCGATCCGATCGTCCCCGCGGTCACCGAGGTTTGGCCCCCACACTCAGCGCACTTCAGCAGCACCTTTCGCAAAAGGCCACGACTTTCCACAGCCGCAACTCGGACAGCGGAAACCGTCCGGCCACCGCCCGCCAGGTCCCCCTCACTCGCAAAACGGGCCTCGAACTCCGTCAAGTTCCGAGGGTAGTCTTCCATCCCCCCGGCACACTACATCTTGGGGCTACCTGAGTCAACCGGATACCCAATGTGCGCGGCTCGGTTTGCCATACCGAAGCCCCTGTGAGTCACCGAGCGGTTCGCGATCCCCAAACCGAGCCGCGACCATAAGGGAGCGGTGTGCGAAGTTGATCGGGTGCGGGCGCGGTGGCGGGCCCAAGGAACCCAGCCCCGGGGGCTTGACGGAATTGTCGGTTGGTGTGCGCGGTTGGGGTTCGGGACCGGCCGGCGGGGGCGGCCTCGCGCCCTGCTTGCGGGCGTTGAGCTTGCGAGTCCAGCCGCGGGCATTGTGCTCCCACCACGTTCCTTCGGGTTGCGAACCTCATCGGACACCGCTCTCTTACGGTCGCGGCTCGGTTTGGCCGTTCAAACCTCCGGCCAAGTGGCCATGGGAGCGCCCTGTCCTTCAAGCACGTACCGAATCGCCGATTGAACGTGATCGCGCTCCCATAGATAACGCGTGCTGCCGTGTCGGTGCCGGCGACGTCGTCGCGGGGAGTCGAAGCCGGCGAGCCGCAGGGCCCGCGATGCGTAGGCCTTGCAATCCCGCATCACCTTCTCCGGCGGACAAAGCGCCGTGACCACGACGTGTACATGCGTCGACCTCGCATGAACAGCATTTAATAGCCACTCCCGATAGGCGCACACTTCCCGGACGGCGCGGACGACGACAGCTCGACCAGCGGGGTCGAGTTCGTAGCCTCCGTGGCGCATCGCCGTCACTTCGGCGCGCTCGCGCCGCATGTTGGCGGAGAGGTATCACGAGCCGGGCAGATTGTGGTCACGATCCACCGAGCCGAGCGTGTTTCCGTCAAGTCGAGCGCCGTAACAGGCGAAGGTGATCAGGTAGGCGGCGGGGGCGTTGGCGGGCCGGTCGGGTTCCGCCGCCGGAGCGCCGGGCACGGGGAAAGATTAGCAGGGCTGCCCGGATGCCGGCAACTGTAACCGCCTCCAATCCGAGCCGCGACCAAACCGAGCCGCGACCGTGAACCCAGTAGAAAATGCTCCGACCTAAGATGACCCCGCCATTTGTCGCAGCACGTATTGCAAGATCCCGCCGTTTTGGTAGTAGAGAACTTCCTGCGGAGTGTCGATGCGCACGCCGGCAGTAAACCGGATTGGCTCGCCCTCGGACGGCGTCACGACAACCGTGACCTGCTTTGCCGAACCGTCTCCCAGTCCCTCGACGTCGTAGCTTTCATGCCCTGTCAGCCCCAGCGATTCGGCCCCTTCGCCGTCTTGGAATTGAAGCGGCAGAACCCCCATACCGATCAGGTTCGAGCGGTGGATTCGCTCGTAGCTTCGGGCGATGACGGCACGCACGCCTAACAACAGCGGACCCTTGGCCGCCCAGTCGCGCGACGACCCCGCGCCGTATTCCTTGCCCGCCAGCACCATCAACGGCACGCCTTCCCGCCCGTATCGCATGGCGGCGTCGTAGATTGTCATTTGCTCGTCGTCGGGCTGATAGCGGGTCCAGCCGCCCTCCGTCCCCGGCGCGAGTTGGTTGCGCAGACGAATATTGGCGAACGTCCCCCGCATCATCACTTCATGATTGCCGCGCCGGGAACCATAGGAATTGAAATCGCGCGGCCCGACGCCGTTTTCTTGCAAGTACTCGCCGGCCGGGCTGTCGGCCTTAATGGCGCCCGCCGGCGAGATGTGATCCGTCGTCACACTGTCACCAAGCAGAGCCAACACTCGGGCGTTGCTGATTGCTGCAACGGGGTCGGGTTCCGGTCCCATGTCCACGAAATAAGGCGGCCGCCGAACATAGGTGGAAGCGCCGTCCCAGTCAAACAGATCGCCTTCCGGCGCTTGGAGCCCGTTCCATCGCGCGTCGCCTTCGAGGACGCCGCTGTAGCCGGCGCGAAACATCTCCGCATCCACCGCCCCCGCGATCGTCTGTTGAATCTCCCGCTGCGAGGGCCACAGGTCTTTCAGATAGACGGGGTTGCCTTCGAGGTCGTCCCCGATGGGATCATTGATCAGGTCAACGTCCATCCGTCCCACCAGCGCATACGCCACGACCAACGGGGGCGAAGCGAGATAGTTCATGCGAACCTCTTGGTGAACCCGGCCCTCGAAATTGCGATTTCCCGACAGGACGGCAGCGACCGCCAGGTCCCCTTCTCGAATGCCGGCGGACACCTCGGTCGGCAGCGGCCCGGAGTTGCCGATGCAAGTCGTGCAGCCGTAGCCGACCAAGTTGAACCCGATCAAATCGAGCGATTCGGCCAAGCCCGATTTCCGCAGATACTCCGTAACGACCTTCGAGCCCGGAGCCAGGCTCGTCTTGACCCAAGGCTTGACGCCCAGCCCGCGCTCGACGGCCTTCTTGGCCACCATTCCGGCGGCGATCATCACGGACGGGTTCGACGTATTGGTGCAACTCGTGATTGCGGCAATCACAACCGCCCCGTGATCGATTTCCTGCTCTTGGCCGCCGAGTTGGATCTTTACGGCGCTCCGCGCGGCCGCGGCAACACCGCCCGAATCGGCCCCGGCATCAGACCCCGCCCCCTGCCGCTGTGACAAGATCTGCTCCAACGAAGCCGTGAAACTCTGTTTGGCATTCTTGAGCGGCACGCGATCTTGCGGACGCCTCGGTCCGGCCAAACTCGGCTCGACCTCGGCCAGGTCGACTTCGACCGCGTCGCTGTAGACCGCCTCAGGCGAATCGGGTCCGCGAAACATGCCCTGTTCCTTCGCGTAGGCCTCCACCAGAGAAACAAGTTCCTCCGTGCGGCCGGTCAGGCGCAGGTAGGTCAGCGTTTCGTCGTCAATAGGGAAGATGCCGCAGGTTGCCCCGTACTCGGGTGACATATTCGCCAGCGTGGCGCGATCGGCCAACGGCAGATCCGCGAGCCCCTCGCCGTAATATTCGACAAACTTCCCAACCACGCCCTTCGCGCGCAGCAGCTCGGTCACGGTGAGAACCAAATCGGTCGCGGTCGCCCCCTCGGCCAGCCGACCGCTGAGCTTACAACCGACCACTTGAGGAATCAGCATCGAGATCGGTTGTCCCAGCATGGCCGCCTCGGCTTCGATTCCGCCGACGCCCCAACCCAGTACCCCCAGGCCGTTGATCATCGTGGTGTGGGAATCGGTCCCGACCAAGGTATCCGGCAAGGCTTGCGTCACGCCGTTCGCCTCTTGTGTGAACACAACGCGGGCCAGATATTCCAAGTTGACCTGGTGCACAATGCCGGTCTCCGGCGGGACGACCTTGAAATTGTCAAACGCCTTCTGGCCCCACTTGAGGAACTGATAGCGCTCGTGATTGCGCATGTACTCGAGTTCGCCGTTCAGGGCAAACGCTTGCCCGGACCCGAACCGATCCACCTGCACCGAGTGATCAATCACCAACTCGGCGGGTTGCAGGGGATTAATGCGAGCCGGGTTCCCTCCCAACGCTTTCATCGCTTCGCGCATGGCGGCGAGATCGACGATGGCCGGGACGCCGGTGAAATCCTGCATCAAAACGCGCGCCGGACGAAAGGCGATCTCGCGGCTCGGCGCGGCCGATGCATCCCAATTCGCCAGGGCGCGAATGTCGTCGGCCGTGACGGTCTTGCCGTCTTCGGAGCGCAACAGGTTTTCCAACAGAATCTTCAGAGAAAACGGCAGCCGCTCGACCGGCCCGTCAACGGCGTCGAGCCGAAAAACCTCGTAATCACGGCCGGAAACAGAAAGAGTGCTGCGAGCCCCGAAACTATTCATGCTTGTCTCCGTAAAAGCGCTCGCGGCGCGATCGGGAGGGACGGGCGGCATTGGAGTATTCCAAAACCAGCCGGCCCCTTATGATCTCACCGCCGAGAGCACCGGAACAAGGCGACGAAAAAAGCCATCGCTACTACGGCCGCCAAGCCTCAAACCGGACCTCGGCTTCCGCGCTCCAAGTCCGCAAGCCAAACCGCCAATACCACGAACGGAGCCGCTGGAGGACCGATCGCAGCCTGTAAATGGCCGAAGAATCGCTGATGCTACGCTAGGGGTGTCGGCTCGACGCAAACTACAGTTGGGCCCTGCGACAGCTTGGTCACCCTTGACAACCGCGGATTACACCGCCGAACGGACGCTACTGCAAGCCCGGCCGGTCGTTGCTCCATGGAACTGCTCATCACCAACGACGATGGAATCGACGCCCCCGGACTTGCGGCCTTGCGTCGCGCGTCCGCCGGCCTCGGCCGTTCACGCGTGGTCGCCCCGGTCCGGGCGGTTTCCGGTTGCGGTCACAGCGCCACGACCGACCGCGCCCTTCGTATCGAACGCCGCTCGGACGACATCTACGCCATCGACGGTACACCGGCCGATTGCGTCCGAGTAGCCTTTTACGACTTCGAAACGCCCCTCGATTGGGTCCTCGCGGGCATTAACCGCGGCGGCAATCTCGGCGTCGATGTGTACTATTCAGGCACCGTCGCAGCGGTGCGAGAAGCCGCGCTGCGCGGTGTGCCCGGGATCGCCGTCTCCCACTACCACAACCGCCCGCTTAGCGATCAAGATTGGGAGCGCGCCATCGAGTGGACCACTCCGATTCTCGAGCGCCTGACCGCCAAGCCCCCGAAACCGGGGTCTTTTTGGAACGTGAATTTACCCTCCGATCCGGCGGGTCCGGCGGCTAATGATCGGCCCGACGTGATCTTTTGTCCGCTCGACCCCTCGCCACTTCCCCTGAGCTTCGAGTCGGGCGAAAACGGCGACCGCCGCTACAACGGAAAATACGTCCACCGCGAGCGGCGAGACGGCACCGATGTAGATGCGTGTTTTCGGGGTGCTATTTCCGTAACGGAAATCTCGGTGATGGAACCAAGCCGCTGACACGCCTACCGCAATCGAGGCACTACATCCCCTCAGCAGCCTGTGCCAAGACCCAGCCGTTGCCGTCCGGGTCATTGAACGTTGCGAAGCGGCCCCAGGGCTGCGCATCGATCGGGGACAACTGCACCCCCCGACCGCTGAGTTCCGCGTGAGCGACGTCAATGTCTTCCGCCGTCAGCACCAACCCTTGCTGACAACCCGGCGGCATGTTGGGAAACCAGTGGACCAGCGTAATCGAAGTGTCGGCACCGGGAATGCCGAGCTGAACCCATTGTTGGTCGGGTCCCATCGGATTGTCCCGCAACACCTCGAAACCCAACTTTTCGGTCTACCAGGCCTTCGAGGCGGCTTGGTCGCTAACCGGGATGGAAACGATATCGATGCGTTGTAGGCTCATGGCTCCTCCGTAGTCGCCGATCGTAGCACAAGGAAGAAGGGACCTAAACGCGCCGGCATTTCCCTGCAAACCCCGGCTGCCGGGGATTCCGTCACAACGAATCCAGAAACGCCAGCAGCGCGGCCCGCTCTTGCTCGGAAAGCTCCTCGAACCGCAAACGCGCCGATTCCGCCTCCGCGCCGTGGACCAAGACCGCCTGTTCGGGGTCTGCCGCGCTTCCGTCGTGCAGCAGCGGACGCCGTAACCGCAAACCCCACAGCGAAGGTGTGCGAACCTCATTAGGCAAAGCCGCCTCTTGCTCGATGCCGTCGCCGGTTCCAACGTCATGGAGCAGCAAGTCGGAGTACAACGGGACCGCCTTCTCATTGAAGAGAGGGTTGCTGTTCCGCCCGGTCTGCAACACCGGAATATGGCAGGCCGAGCATCCGACCGAGTCGAACAACCCCTCTCCCCATGCCGCTTCCTCGGTCAGCGGTGCTCGGTCGATAGGCGCCAGAAACTTCATGAACGCGTCGAAATTGTCGATTCCCCGTAGCCCGGTCGCGGGTTCGCGGGCGTCTTCGGGATCAGGCCGCAGGTCGCAAAGCGCAAGTGCCTCGGGATCAACCCCGGCCGCCACTTCTTCCAGGAACAGGTCATTCGTGATACCCATCTCATTGCGATAGGCATCCGCCCCGAAAGCAAGCAACGTTGCGTGTTGGGCCTTCCAGCCGAAGCGTCCGATTCGCTCACTGCCGGTGCCCACGTCGATGATCCTCGCCGCACGGCCGCTGATGCCGTCATCGTTGAGGTCGTTGGGGTCTTCGAGCGCCACAAGCGTTTCGTCGGCGATGGCTTCGACCAACCCGGCGCCAAACAGCGGAATCGGCACACGTTTTGTGACGACGTTGGCTTCAGGGGGAATGATCGGCTGGCACGAATGGTCGGGAATCGAAAAGATATGGAAAAGAGTGCCGCCGCCGAGCACTTCGAAGTTGCCTTCCGCATCGAGCCGACCTGCGCGTACCTCCGACACCGGGCTGATGCCACCGATTGCCGGGGAGTTGTGACAGGCCGAGCAACCCGTCCCGTTGTAGGCCGGGCCGAGACCTTCGGCGGCGTCCTCGACCTCGATGAAATCGTCCAACCCCAGCCGAAAACGCTCGAACTCCTCGATCGTAATACCCTGAAGCGGATTGCCCGGCAGCGCTAGGCGCTGTGCGCGAGCCGGCCGAGGTAACCACGCCGTAATGACAACGGCTGCAAGCAGGACGGCGACCGCCGGCAGCCCGTAGCAAAAATGTGACTGAACGAAACAGGGCTCAAGCCGCGAAGCGGCGGGAGTATAGCCCAGGGTGAAGCCGAAGGCGGAACCCTGGGGAGAAACCCCACCCGCGTGAGCCTTGAAAGGGCGGCAGGAAACGCCTGCTTCTCCTTTCGTCCCGCCTACGCCCGTTTTCACGGCACGACCGTCAATCCGTCGCAGCCTCGTCCACCGCACGACATTTCGCAAACACCCGAACATCTTTTTCCAAGTCCTACTTGACGACAATCGTGCCCCGCATCATGTTGTGGCCTGCGCCGCAGGCCTTGGAACACTCGAAAGCGTAAGACCCCTTCCGGTCAGCGCGGAACCGCACGCGTGCCTCACCCTTGCCTCGCTTCGGAACCACGATGTTGATGCTGGCTTTACGGATGCGAAAACCGTGATTGGTATCCGCGCTCCGAATTCGAAGCTCGACCAATTCTCCGGGCCTCACCTTGAACCGAGATGGGACAAAGAAGAACCGTTCGGCCAGAATATTTACGACACGCGGCTCATCTTTGCCGGCTTCCTGCTTCGGCGGAGTCGAGCGCGCTAGGTCCACCACAACGGCGCTGAAAACCAACAACATCGCGGCGACCCAAACCACATAGGGCAGCAAAAGTCTTCGCATCAGAACCACCACCCCAACCCCACATTGAACGAGTTGCGCGCCCTGATGATCGAACTCTCGTTACGGAGAATCGAGTAATCGAACTTAATCGCCACGTCGGGCTCCGGATAGTAGGTCGCGCCGATCACATACGCTTGTCGATCGAATTGCTTCAGCGGCAAGAACCCCCGCGCCATGCGTCGTTGCGTGTCGAAATTTTCGTATCGGAAAAAGGCCACCACGTCGTGCGCCATCCGTTGCGGCAGCAAGTGATAACCGGCCTCGCCGTACCAGCCCCGCAGGTTCCGCGCAATGTTCGGACTGACTCCGATCCCCCGTTGCAGCAGACTGTTCAACTCCCCGGTGCGGCTGATCGAGACATCGGCGAATTGTCCTCGAAAATCCAAGCGATCGACGCTGTAGCGCCCGTCAAACTCGACGAGCCGAACACGCGGATTGATGTCGGCTAGATTGAACCCCGTGTTGCCTGTCCAAAAACTCGACCCCAGCGACAGACCCGGCAAGCCGTGATACTCGAGGCGGCCGGTATAGCCGACGTTGCGCGTCACCGACTGAAAGCCCTTCTGCCGTCCGCCCCGCAATCCCTCAGCAGCGTCAAAAGCGGTTGCGTCGAGCGGCGACATCACGTAGGCCTTATAGACGAACCCCTTGCCGAGGTCGCCGAAGACCCCGGCGCCGGAGTCGAACCACGTAGTGGGCACGATCACCGTGTCGACGAAGGTCCGCTCCACACCCTGGAACGACGGCGGCTCGTGTCTCTCATTGACAATGCCCACCGGAGCCAACATCATTCCCGCGCGAAAGTTCATCCACGGCTTTACGAGAAAGTCGAGATAGGCCTGCTCGAGCTCGACCTCGCCGAATTCCCCTTCCCCGGAGACGAAACCGTGCTCAATCTCGAGTTCCGACCAAAACTGAATGCGATCGGTAAAGCTGTGCCCGAACAGCAGGACGAAGCGATGGAAATCGAGCTGACTGCCCTCGTCTTGGACCTTGTTGAAATGGAAGTCCATGTACCCCGAGACCGGCAACCGAGTCTCAGCCGACGCCAGATCGCCTAGACTGGACGGCTCACTTGCGCGCGGTGCGGATAGCTCGTAGCTGACTTCGGCCGAAGGCGGAGTCTCCGTCGACGCTGCCGACGGTTCAGCTGCCGCCTTCTGAACATCCGAGTCGTCTTCTTTCGCCGAGTCCTGCGGCCCGTCCGCGGACTCGAGTTGCCGTAGCCGCTCTTCGAGCAGCTGAATGCGTTTTCCCAGCTCCTCTATCCGTTGGCTGTCTTCAGCTTGGGCGAGCACCGCTCCCCACAAGAGAAAAACCGCTACGATTAGCGAAAATAAACGCCTCGAGTTCATTTTTAGGTAACCCTAAAATAAACTATAGGGACGCCTCCGATCATTTGTCAAGATCGCAAAACGGGAGATTAGGACAGTCACGACCAACGCCGGCGCGCCCGAGCCCGGCGTAATCGGCTCGCGCGGAGCCTCGTTTAGACCACCGGACAATGTGTGACGGTCTCGGTGAAGCCATTTCACTGGGACCCGGTCAACCCTGCCAAAGCGGAAACCGATCCCTCCCAAAGCGAGCGATTGCACCACGTAGCTGGTCGGGTACGTCGAGCGTCGATTCTCTGCTATCGACCGCCGATAATTGGGGCTTAGTGCCGACCTGATTGCACGCACTATCGTGGTAGCATGGATTTACCACATTCCCGATCGGCAAAGTAGGGAATATGATCGAGAGCAAGAAGCGCAGCATCGCCAAGGCCGCCAGCTACCGCTTCTTCGGGTCGCTTGTCACGGGCAGTATTGCCTACGCCTTTAGCGGCAGGTGGGACATAGCGTTGGGTGTGGGCCTCGTAGACGGGATTGCCAAGATGGGCGGCTATTTCCTCCACGAGCGTGTCTGGGCCCATGTCAAGTGGGGTCAGGAGCGACGTCCTGACTACGAGATCTGATTCGAGCGAGCCCCGGCAGAATTCGCACCATGGTCTTCAGCTTGGCGACGTGCCAAACTCAAGCGGGCGACGGTCCATAGAATCTTGGCGCCCGCCGCGAAGCTACCCCAGAGCGATCCCGACACCTTGCTGTGCCCCGCGCGACGACGGCGGTAGGAAACCGGAACCTCGACGATCCGCAAGCCGGCGCGAACGGCGTTAATCTGCATCTCGATCGTCCAGCCGTAGTTGAGATCGCGCATCGCCAGTGCGGCTAAGCTCGACACTCGCAGCGCGCGAAACGGCCCGAGATCGGTATAGCGATGTCCCCAAAACAGCCTTATGAGAAGGACCGAAAGTGCGTTGCCCGCGCGTTGGTGCGAGTTGAGTGCCCCCTCTTCCGCGCGGCCCAAGGTCCGGCTTCCCAACACAACATCGGCGCGGCCTTCGGCGATCGGACCGAGCAATCGTCCGGCCTCAGTCGGCACGTCGCTGCCGTCGCCATCCATGAACACAACCGCATCGATATCGGGCGCCAGCACGGCGAGCGCTCGCAAACAGGCGCTGCCGTAGCCTCGTCGGGGCTCGACAAGGACGCCCGCGCCTCGCGATCGCGCCACGTCGGAAGTACGGTCTGAAGATCCGTTGTCCACAACCAAAACTTGATCGAAGAGCCCCGCCGGCACTTCGTCCAACACGCCTCCAATCGAGGCCTCTTCATCAAGTGCAGGGATAATCAGCGCCGACCGCATGAGTTCGCTCGTCGTCCGATTCGACCATATCCGGCGACCGAAAGCAACGTTGTTGTCGCCGACGTCCGAAGCATGCTAGAAAGAGAAGAGAAGCTTTCCCGAGCCCTTTCCAGCAATAGTGCCAACGTTTGATCCAGAGGATGAAAGCCGCCGGAGCTTCCAGCCTCCGTCCACTGAAGCTCCGACAACGCCCCGGTCCGAGCCTCGGCCGTTCTGGTTGGACCTGCAGGTGTGGGCGCGAGATATCGTCATTTCGGTCGCAATCGCCGCGGTTGTCATCGTATTTCTCTACCAGCCGGTAAAGGTGGAAGGGACCAGCATGATGCCCTGGCTTGAAGATCAGGAGCGGATCTTTGTCAACAAGTTCGTCTACCGGCTCGAACCTATTCAGCGCGGCGACGTGATCGTTTTTCGGTTCCCGCTCGACCCCAAGAAGTCCTATATCAAGAGAGTGATCGGCTTGCCTGGGGATCGCGTCGGTTTCGTCAATGGCCGTCTGATCTTGAACGACGAAATCGCGGACGAGCCCTACGTCCTGCCCGAGTACAGCGACCAGTCAACCTATCCCGTGCTTGAAGTGCCCGAGGATCATTTCTACGTGCTGGGCGATCATCGCAACACTTCGAACGACAGCCGGACTTGGGGCACCGTCGAACGAAGCTTCATCATCGGCCGCGCCGTGTTTTCCTATTGGCCCTTCGAACGCATCGGTTCGTTGGCCCGATTCGAAGTCCGGCGAACAGGATCTCCGCCCGCGTTCGAGCCCGCCGTGGTACCCGAGGTTTATCGGTGATCCCGCAGGTGTGTAGATGACGAATGATGCGCTGCTTGCGCTCGAGGACGGCCGCTGCTTTCCCGGCAAATCCGTCGGTGTGAAGGGGGAAGCTTACGGCGAGGTCGTCTTCAACACTGGGATGACGGGTTACCAGGAAATCTTCACCGATCCTTCCTATAGCGGTCAGATCGTTATTCTGACGAATCCTCAGATCGGCAACTACGGGGCCAACAACGAAGACAGCGAATCAGCCCGACCCTATATCGAAGGACTCGTGGTCCGTGAGTTTTCGGGAATCGCGAGTAATTGGCGTTCCACCGAGCACGCCGCCGATTTTCTGGCCAAGCAGCGCATTCCGATCATCACGGAGATCGACACCCGCGCTCTGGTCCGCCACCTGCGTGCGAAAGGCTCCCAGCGCGGCGTGATTTCCTCGCTTGAGACCGACACGGAAAAGCTCGCCTCGCAGGCCCGGCGTATTCCCAAGATGGCCGGCCTCGACCTCGCGACAGGGGTTTCAACATCTCAGCGCTACGAGTGGACGCGCGGCGTCACAGCCTGTTCGCCGTCCGAATTGATTGGCGACGCACCCGATCCGACGCTGCATGTCGTGGCGTACGATTTCGGCATCAAGCACAACATCCTGCGGCAACTGGTCCAGCAGGGCTGCCGCGTGACGGTCGTGCCGGCGTCCACCTCAGCCGACGACGTGTTGGCTCTCGGGCCCGACGGAGTTTTTCTTTCGAACGGACCGGGCGACCCCGAACCCCTCGAGGCGCAGACTAAGAATATCCGGCAACTAATCGGGCGAGTGCCCCTTTTCGGTATTTGCTTGGGACACCAAATTCTCGGACTCGCTTGCGGCGGCAAGACGTTCAAGCTGAAATTCGGGCACCACGGCGTCAACCACCCCGTGCGGAACGAGCTGACGGGAAAGGTAGAAATCACTTCGCAGAATCACGGTTTCGCTGTGGATCCCGACTCGCTCCATGCGCGCGAGAACGATGTCACCCACGTCAACCTGAACGACCACACTTTGGAGGGCTTTCGCAGCCGCAAGGATCCTTTGTTCGGCGTCCAGTACCACCCGGAAGCGGCGCCGGGGCCCCATGACTCGCGCTATTTGTTCGAGCAGTTCGTGGAGATGATGCGGGCGGCGTAGCTGAAGCTCCGGATCAACGTTCAATTGGGCTGTGCACCGGACCGCCTAGATCCGGTGAGGGCGGAACAAACCGGGCCCCCATAATGAGGCGGGCGCGGCCGGCACGCCCTCGGCCAAAGACAACATCTTCACGCGCGGCCGGTAGCATTCATGCCCAAACGCACCGACATCCACAAGATACTCATCATCGGCTCGGGCCCGATTGTGATCGGCCAGGCTTGCGAATTCGATTACTCGGGCACCCAGGCTTGCAAGGCGTTGCGCGACGAGGGCTATGAGGTCGTGCTGGTCAACTCCAACCCGGCGACGATCATGACTGATCCGGAGTTGGCCGAGCGCACCTACATCGAACCGCTCACGCGTGAATACCTGACCGAGATCATCCGCATCGAACGTCCCGATGCCCTGCTCTCGACCGTCGGCGGACAAACCGGCCTGAACCTGTCGGTCGAGTTGGCCGAAACCGGCGTTCTCGAAGAGTTCGGAGTCGAGTTAATCGGTGCGAAACTCGAAGCTATCAAGAAGGCCGAAGACCGCTTGCTCTTCAAGGACGCCATGCGGAGCATCGGCCTCGATGTGCCGATCTCGAAGCTCGTCAACAACCTCGAGGACGGCATGGCGTTCGCCGAACAAGTCGGCTACCCCGTCGTTCTGCGCCCGAGCTTTACCCTGGGCGGCAGCGGCGGTGGGCTTTCCTACAACCGCGAGGAAACGACCGAGCTGCTCACTCGAGCGCTGGAAATCTCCCCCGTCCACGAAGTCTTGATCGAGGAAAGCGTGCTCGGGTGGAAGGAATTCGAGTTGGAGGTGATGCGCGACCTCAACGACAATTGCATCATCGTCTGCTCGATTGAAAACTTCGACCCGATGGGCGTCCACACGGGCGACTCGATTACCGTCGCCCCGGCCCAAACGCTCACCGACCGCGAATACCAAATGATGCGCGACGGCGCGTTGGCGTGCCTGCGCGAGATCGGCGTCGATACCGGGGGCTCGAATGTTCAGTTCGCCATCGAACCCTCGACCGGCCGCATGGTCGTGATCGAGATGAACCCGCGCGTCTCCCGCAGTTCGGCGCTGGCATCAAAAGCCACCGGGTTTCCGATCGCGAAGATCGCCGCGAAACTGGCGGTCGGGTTACGACTCGACGAAATCCCGAACGACATCACGAAAAAGACCCCGGCCAGCTTCGAGCCGACGATTGACTACGTCGTCGCCAAGATCCCCAAGTGGCAATTTGAAAAATTTCCGGGAAGCGAGCCTCTGCTGGGCGTGCAGATGAAAAGCATCGGCGAGGTCATGGCGATCGGCCGCACGTTCAAGAGCGCGCTCTGGAAGGCGATTCGCAGCCTCGAGACCGGCAAGAAGGCGGGCTCCGATGTCTACGACCCGGATCTGATCACCAAGCGCCTGCTAACGGCCTCGCCCGATCGGCTCAACTATCTCCGCTACGCGATGGCAGAGGGCTGGTCCGTCAAGGACATCAACGAACTGACCAACATCGACCCATGGTTCCTCGAACAGCTCAAGACCGTCGTCGATTTCCAGGGCGAGATCGAGGGCGAGAACGTCGAAACGGTTTCGAACGAAACGCTTCTAGAAGCCAAGCGCATGGGGCTCTCCGATAATCGTCTGGCCCGCCTGTGGAATACCGACGAAGATACGGTACGGATCAAGCGCAAGCAAGCCGGTATTCAAGCCATTTTCAAGCGTGTCGACACCTGCGCGGCCGAGTTCGAAAGCTTCACGCCGTATCTGTATTCCGAGTACGAAAGCGAATGTGAGTCCGAGCCGAGCGACCGCCGGAAAGTAATCATCTTGGGCGCGGGGCCGAACCGCATCGGGCAGGGGATCGAGTTCGACTACTGCTGCTGTCACGCTTCCTTCGCGTTGCAGGAGATGGGGTGGGAGTCGATCATGGTCAACTGCAACCCCGAGACCGTCTCGACCGACTACGACACCAGCGACCGTCTGTACTTCGAGCCCCTGACCCTCGAAAACGTCCTCAACATCTGCGACACCGAAAAGCCCGACGGTGTGATTGTGCAATTCGGAGGGCAGACGCCTTTGACGTTGGCGCTGCCCTTGAAGGCCCACGGCGTACCCACGATTGGTACCGATCCGGAATCGATTGACTTGGCGGAAGACCGCGACCGTTTCGGCACACTGCTCGAAGAGCTGCAGATTCCGTCGCCGGCCAGCGGTACGGCGACCAATCCGGAACAAGCGCTGGAAGTTGCCCGCCGAGTAGGCTATCCCGTGCTCGTCAGGCCGAGTTACGTATTGGGCGGCCGCGCCATGGTCATCGCCTACGACGAGCAGACGGTACGCAATTACATGCACGAGGCGGTCGTGTATTCGCAAGAGCGGCCGGTGTTGGTTGACCGTTTTCTAGAGAATGCTGTCGAAGTCGATGTCGACGCGTTATGCGACGGCGAAGACGTTCTGATCGGCGGCATCATGGAGCACATCGAAGAAGCCGGCGTCCACTCGGGAGACAGTTCGTGCGTCCTGCCCGCGGCTTCGATTCCGCCCGAGCAGCTCGAAACCATTCGCGACTATACTTTTCGCCTCGCCAAGGCTCTGAACGTGATCGGGCTGATGAACGCGCAGTACGCTATTCACAACGGCGATGTGTACGTCATCGAAGTCAACCCGCGCGCCTCGCGCACCGCGCCCTACGTCAGCAAGGCCACCGGCGTGCCGCTGGCGAAAATCGCAGTCGGCTTGATGGTGGGCAAGAAGCTGCGTGACTACGGTTTCAAAAGCGGCGTGCTCGAGGTCAAGAAGAATTACGTTAAGTCGCCCGTCTTCCCGTTTAACAAGTTCCCGGGCGTTGATCCGATTCTCGGGCCCGAGATGCGCTCGACCGGCGAAGTCATGGGAATCGGCGAAACCTTCGGCGAGGCGTTCGCGAAAGCGCAGATAAGCGCCGGCTCGGCGCTGCCCGAATCCGGCGCGGTCTTCATCAGCGTCAACCGCCGCAACCGTGAGGAGGGGTTGGCCGTCGCCCGCAAGTTCGCCGATTTGGATTTCACAATCCACGCCACGCGCGGAACAGCGTCGGCCCTTCGCGCCGGCGGCATCCCCTGCAAGGCAGCTTTCAAAGTCAATGAGGGTCGACCTAATGTCGTCGACCTGATCAAAGGCCGACAGGTGGGCCTGGTTGTCAACACCCCGGCCGGAGCGCATGCGTTTGAAGACGAAAAGGTAATCCGCCGCGCCGCGATGATGCAGAATGTTCCCTGCATCACGACCCTCAGCGGCGCCAAAGCGGCCGCCGACGGCATTGCCGCCCGCCGAGCAGGTATGGTTCAGGTCTACTCGCTGCAAGAACTCCACGCGACGGAGCTGGCGGGTTAACAGCCCGTTCAATTTCAACCGCCTTTCCAGGAAGGCTTCAGCTACGCTCGAACCAAACGAACATTTCAGCTGGGGAAACCATCGAGCCCGGGTCGCGTACTCTCCCATAGTTGGGTAGCACAGCCTACCAACACTCCCGGCCGTACTCCCCCCGGCCGCTTTGCTACGCTGGGTTCCTCTACACCCGACCAAGGACGAGCATGACTCTCGAAGAGAAACTCGCGGAGCTCGAAAAACGCAATGCCGCGGCCGAGGCCGGCGGAGGCCCCGAGCGCGTCGAGCGCCAACACAAAGCCGGCAAGCTCTCCGCCCGCGAACGCATCGACCTGCTGCTCGACGAAGGCAGCTTCCAAGAACTCGACCGCCTCGTCACGCACTCCTGTCACGACTTCGACATGCAATCGAACGTTATCCCCGGCGATGGTTTCGTCACCGGCTACGGACGCATCGACGGCCGACTCGTCTACGTCTTCTCCCACGACTTCACCGTCTTCGGCGGGTCTTTGTCGCTCGAAAACGCATCGAAGATCACCAAGATCATGGACATGGCCGTTAAAAACGGCGCCCCGCTGATCGGGCTCAACGATTCCGGCGGAGCCCGTATCCAAGAAGGCGTCGCCTCGCTCGCCGGCTACGCCGACATCTTTCTCCGCAACACTCTCGCCAGCGGAGTCGTACCGCAGATTTCGGCCGTCATGGGACCGTGCGCGGGCGGCGCGGTTTATTCGCCCGCCATCACCGATTTTGTCTTCATGGTCGACAAGACGAGCTACATGTTCGTCACCGGGCCCGACGTCATCAAGACCGTCACCCACGAGGAAGTCACCAAGGAAGAGCTCGGCGGCGCGAAAACCCACAACCAAACCAGCGGCGTGGCCCATTTCATTGCGCCCGATGACGCCGAATGCCTCAGGATGATCCGGGAGCTTTTCAGTTTTCTGCCCTCAAACAATCTCGACGACCCGCCACGCGTCGCCACGGACGACCCGCCCGACCGCGCCGTCGAAAAGCTCGATTCGATCGTGCCCGCCGAGGCCGACGTCCCCTACGACATTAAGGAGGTTATCCGACTAACCGTTGACGACGGCCATTTTTTCGAAGTCCAGCAGCACTTCGCCCAAAACATCGTCATCGGCTTCGCACGCCTGGCCGGACAAAGCGTCGGCATCGTCGCCAACCAGCCCGCCGTCTTGGCCGGTTGCCTCGACATCGACGCCTCGCTGAAAGGCGCCCGCTTCGTGCGCTTCTGCGACGCCTTCGGAATCCCCATCATCACCTTGGAAGACGTCCCCGGCTTTCTCCCCGGGACCGAACAAGAATACGGCGGCATCATCAAGCACGGCGCGAAGCTGCTCTACGCTTATGCCGAGGCCACGGTACCGAAAATCACCGTCATCACGCGCAAAGCCTACGGAGGAGCCTATTGCGTGATGGGATCAAAGCATGTCCGCACCGACATCAACTACGCCTACCCCACCGCCGAAATCGCGGTCATGGGCCCTGAAGGCGCGGTCAACATCCTCTACCGGCGCGAGCTCGCCGCCGCCGGCGACAACGCCGAACGTTTTAGACAAGAAAAGATCGAGGAATTTCGCGACCGCTTTGCGAATCCCTACAAGGCCGCCGAAAAAGGCTGGATCGACGAAGTGATCGAACCCCGCCAAACCCGAGCCAAACTCATCGCCGCCCTTGAGATGCTGGAGAACAAAGCCGATACGACGCCTAGGAAGAAGCACGGTAACATCCCGCTGTAGGATGTAGAAACCGAGCCGCGCAGGTCGGGGGCTGTGGGAAAAGGGGGAGGCCCGGGAGGCGCCCCGTGCGTGCACAGTCGGCTCGAACAACAACGCATCCAAATGCAACACGACAACGAAATCTCAGCCGTCGCCGGCGTCGACTTCAGCGACCGGCCGATTCTTTCGAGGCCGCAACAGAGAGAGCAGCGCCGAAAGACCGGGCTCCAACCATCAGAGGTCAATAACAAGACCGTTAACACTGCGAATGGAAGCCGGTCCTCACCGCGCCGCAAGGCCCGAGGAGCCGGGCCGGATCCGACCAACCGACCAACGCCTCCCAACGCCCCGCCCTTGACAAGCGACCAACCTCTCATGGGAGCCCAGAGCGCAAGCGACGGGCCAACCCCCGCCGCACCGCGGGAGCAATTGCCCACGACACCGGCCGCCAAATCTTAACTGACCGTGCCCATCATTCTCATCGGCGGAGGAGCCCGCAGCGGGAAAAGCCGCTTCGCACTCGACTACGCCGCGGACCCTTGCCGGCGCCGAGCCTTCATCGCAACAGCCCAAGCTGGAGACGCAGAGATGCGCGAGCGTATCCGAGAGCACCAACAGAACCGCGGCCCCGAATGGACCACCATCGAAGAACCCCTGGCCCTCGCCGACGTACTGACCAAGCGCTCGTCCGAGTTTGATGTTCTGCTGGTCGACTGCGTAACGTTGTGGTTGAGCAACATCCTGCTCGATACCGAGCGAAACCCCGAGGCTGAGATCAACCGCCTCATGCACGCCCTCGACGACCCCGCCGACGCCACCGTCATTCTCGTGACGAATGAAGTCGGTTGCGGCATCGTGCCGGAAAGTGAGTTAACCCGAACCTTTCGCGATCTGGCCGGACGCTTAAACCAAGAACTGGCCCGCCGTGCCGACGAAGTGTATTGGATGGCTTTCGGTATCCCCATCGAAGTAAAGAAGCCCGCGGCGAGCGCCTTGGGCGCTTCGGCGGACAAACCGGAAAGCAACGGCCCCGCGTGAGTTCTCTCTTGAGCGCAATGACCAACTCGCTCCTCACGGCGATCCAAACTCTCACCAGGATTCCGGTTCCTTCTCCCACGGCTCCCGAGGGGCGGGTATTGGCCTGGTCGGCTGCTTTCTATCCGTTGGTCGGCTTGTTACCCGCCGGTGTCGCTATCGCACTCGCCGATGTGCTTTCCCCCCGAATGCCCTCGGAAATCGTCCCGCTATGCATCCTCGCCGCCTGGATCTTGCTGACCGGCGGCCTGCACGAAGACGGGTTGGCCGACGTGTGCGACGCCTTCGGGAGTCCGAGACCGCGCGAAGAAATCTTCCGCATCTTGAAGGACAGCCGCATCGGTACGTACGGCGCGCTCGCGCTGGTTCTGACGTTGCTCGCCCGTTGGCAAAGTGTAGCGTTGTTGCTCGAAGGCGCGGCGGCGCCGGCGCTGATCGCAAGCCAAGTTCTGCCGCGCGCCGGAATCGTTTTGACCGCCTACACCGCCGGACCGGCGGTTTCACAAGGCTGGGCAGCGCTTTCGCGGCAAGCCTGACCTTCGCGCCGGTGATATTCGCTCTCGGCATTGCCGTCGCCTTAGTCGGCGCCACGGCCGGAGGTATAGTGTGCGCGGCTTCACTCGCCTGCCTCGTTGTCGTCGCGCTGATGAGCGAGTATTTCCGGCGGCGAATCGGAGGCGTCACCGGCGATTGCCTCGGCGCGGTCGAGCAGATCCAGCAAGTCGTCGTGCTTTTCTGTTTCATCGCCGCGGCCAAGTAGCACCGGCGAGATCACTATGCCTCGGCAATACGCACCCCACCGCGACTCCGCTCCGCCCCCAACACGCTCCTTCCTGCTGATTCGCCACGGCATATCGGAGAACCACCGTGCCTTGCTGGGAAGCAGCGATCCGCCGCTCTCGCCCGAAGGCCGCCGGCAAGTAGAGTCTCTTGCCGACGAACTCGCCGACACGGGCATCGAAGCCATCGTATCGAGCCGGTTGCGGCGTGCCACGGAAACGGCGCACATTCTCGGCCGCCGCCAAGGCTTGCCGCCCGAAACCGATCCGCGCCTCAACGAGATCTCCTACGGCGAGTGGGACGGGCTGACGTGGGCGGAAATCGAACGACGCGACTCCGCCGCTGTCCAAGCCAAACTCGACGACTGGCGAGGCTTCACGCCTCCGGGCGGCGAGCTCTTCGAAAAGTTCCGCGCACGAGTGGACGCAGCGGTTCGCGACCTAGGAAGAAGCAGCAGCGGAACAATCGCAGTCGTCGCCCACATCGGCGTCAACGCCCTTGTCGAAGAAACGTTGCATCGTAACCCCCAATCGGGCCCCGAGTCGGAATTCGACTGGAATTTCGTGAGCGCTTTTCAACAAGACTTCGCGACGTATCGTCGTATCGAAGTCCCCTGAGACACTTTTTTCGCGCCCCTTGGGCTGCTTCGGGAGTTGCGCCCCGGGGGGTTTTGGGGGAGGCCACTGGGAGACGGTTTTAGGGTCATCACTCGCGGTGCTTCCGGGGCACGGCAACGGACACCGCTCGATTACTCTCGCGGCTCGGTTTGTCTACCTACTGGATATACCCCAAACTACGCAGCCGATTAATCTCCTCCGAGCTCATCCCTTCCGTCGACGCGTCATCCGGCAGCTTCGCCGCCGTCACCATCTCGCGCCACGCGGCCAGTTCAGCTTCCAGCGCCTTGACGCGGTCGGGATGCTGCTCGGCCACGTTCGTCACATCAAACGGATCCGCGAGGTGGTCGAACAGCTCGAACTCCGGCTTGTCCTGTGTCTTGACGTTGTGGATGAGCTTCCAACCCTCGAGAACCACCGAGTAGGATTCATCATCCTTGTCGTCCTCATCATCGCGGCCGTGCTCCTCGCTGACCGCCGGACGCGACTCCCACCCCAGCGCCGCCGCCGCTTCGGTGGCCGCATCTCCTTCGGCGTCTCGATACGCGGCGACCAGCGGCAGCAGGTTCTGCCCTTGGGCGTTTTCGGGAACCGCCAACCCGCTCGCATTCAGCAGCGTCGGCATCAGATCTATGCTGCGCGTGGTCTCCTCGACTCGCACGCCCGCCGGAATCGTCCCCGGCCGGTAGAGCACCAGCGGCACGTTCACGATCTCCCCGTAAGCGGTGTGCCCGTGGCCGATCTTGCGATGCTCGTGCAGCTCCTCGCCGTGATCGGCGACCACGCCGATCAGCGTTCGCTCCTCGATCCCAAGCGTCCGCAACCGCTCGACAAGCCGACCGATCTCGGCGTCCATGCCGCGAATCGAGCCGTCATACCAACCCTTCTCGTAGTCCATCCAAGACTTCGCATCGAGACCCGCCTGTTCGAAATCCACCGGGAACGGCAGTTCGTTAAAGGGCCGGTCTTCCCCGTTCTTCTTCGCCGCCGCCAGAGCCGCTTCGCGCTGCTTCTCATGCTCGTCTTTGTGCGACGCCTCGGACCACATCGTGTTGTAAGGCGCGCGCGGCTCGAAGTCGCTGTGAGGGTCGTACAAGTGCAGGAACAAGAAATAGGGAGTATTCGGCCGCTGTTCGAGCCAGGCAATCGCACGGTCGACGACCGCGCGCGACGTTTTGCTCCTGCTCGTCTCGGTCGTCAGCGACCCGGCCTCGTGCATCTCCTCGAAACCCTGGTGAAGGTTCGTGGACCTCCCGGTAAACGCATTCGAGCAGAAACCGGCCGTGGCATACCCGGCGTCTCGGTAGACCTCGGCCACGGTAACCGCCGCCGCCGAGAGCCGATCCGGGACCCGCTGCACGCCGTGCGACTGCGGATAGAGCGACGTCATGATCGACGGCGTCGAAACCTTCGTCCACGCCGCTTGCGAGATGTTGTCGAGGAACAAGGCGCCGTCAGCCGCCATGCGCGCCAGGTTCGGCGCCGTTTCGCGCTCGTACCCGTAAGCACTGAGATGATCTCGGCGCAGCGTGTCGATCATGATCAAGATCACGCCCTGTGGGGGTGCGCCACCGCCCAGGGCGGCCGCTGCCGGCTGATTCGATGAAGGTTGGGCTCCGCGGCGGCGAATCGCCGGCGAGCCCCAAAACCCAATGCGCCGCTCCTCATTAACGTCCAACGTAAAGCGCAGTCGCCGGGAACCGGCGAGTTGCGATAGATCCACGGTCGCCCACTCCCACCGCTGAGGCATCGTGATCGTGCGTTTGAGAACCGGAGTCGCTCCGCCGCCTGTTACGTCGTCAATACGAAACGTGACCGGCGATTCCTCGACGGTCCCCAGGTGCATGTCAAGCCAAGCGTCAGCGGGAATCTCTACATCGACCAAGAAACTTTCCGGCGAACGCGAAACAATGGTTTCGCGAAAGACCTCGCCCAATCCCTGCCACCCGACACCGGAGGGAATCGAAGCCCGATGTTCGCGCTGCGAAATCATACGAACTGACTCGATCTCAAACGTCACGCCTGCGGCGGCGGCCGGACGCAGCATGACCATCTTGACGGCCCCTAGGCTGCGGACTTGCGCTTGGGTCAGCGTCACGGATTGGACCCACTCGCCGTCGAGGCGGCCCTCCATCAGCCAATTGAAGTTCTCGGCCGCGGCCAGCCTCTTGAAATCCGGTTCATCGGAGTTCCCCAAGTGCGCCCGAATCTCTGTCGCGTCCGACGTCCGCGCCTTGACTTCGAGTGAATGAAAAAGGTCCGACTCGTCCGCGGCATCGGGCCGCGGCGCATAGATGATCGGGGTATCTGTTGTCGTCCGCCCGGTAAGCTTGCCGTCCACAACCTTTAGCCCGGTCACACCAATGCCGACTTTCCACCCGAGCAACGGGGAATCGGCCTCGCCCGTTTCGCCGAAGTTCCAGAGAGCCCGTGGTTCGGTTGCCTTCGACGCCGGCGCCCCTTCGACCGCGTCGGAATCGAACTCGTCGACAAGACGCACGACCGACAACCCGCCGTCGCTTCCGCAGCCGACCCAAGTAAGCAACAGAACAAAAATCCAAAGCCGCTTCATAAACCGCCTCGAGTTTCCCCTGAACGACGTCAATTTCCCCGTGCGCAAAGTATACGCCCGAGATCGGGCGGCGCGCAATGAGCACGATGTGCGACGGGCAGCCTCAAGGAAGGCCCGAACGCTTGGCGAATTCGGCCATAGCCAAGTGATCCCATCTCACCGTGCCGGACTTTCTCTCTAAAAGGAGGCGCCGAACGGCCGCACCAACTACGATCGGGCCGATATACTTGTAAGGTTTTCGTGAGCCCCGCCCGGGCGTCGACGAGGCGTTCGGCAAGTACGCGGAGGCCCGCCGGCAAACCCCGACACCCAAACAAGGAGAATCCCGACATGAAAAGACTCATTCCATGGAAAGCTCTCGCGCTGATCGCCGCAACGGTCCTGTTGACCGTGGGAGCGTTCGCTGAATCCACAACGCCTGAAAGCGTGATCCACGTCGTAACCGTCAAGTGGGTCGATGACGCCTCCGAGGAGCAGATCGCCAAGGCGCTCAAGGGCGTGGAAACGTTGGCCGAGAAGTACGACGGCATTACCCGCGTATGGACCCGTTCGATCAAGGCTCAAGGACAAGAGTCGGGGGTAACTGCCGCCTTCGTCATGGAGTTCAAGAACGAAAAAGCCCTCGAGGACTACGCCGGCAGCGACGCCCAAAAGGAATGGTACGAGCTCTACATTTCGATCCGCGACCGAAGCCGCACCTTCGACATCACTAACTAGAGCGAAACAGGAAACGGACCGCCGGCGTCAGGCACATTGCACCCCTGTAGCGCAGGTCTAGGCGCGCTTTTCGCCAGACCTGCGTCACCCCTATTTACAGCGCAGGGTTCGAAGAAAACTGCGGCTTTTCTCTCGCCGGGCCGCCCCAAACTTCATGCCCGCGGGCTGACTCACGCGCCGGTCGACCGAAACTCAATCCCCGCAAAGCTAACCACCGATTCCTCGTCGGTATTCCACTGCTCGTATCGCAGCACCTCGCCCTGCGTTCCTTTGACGACGCTGAGAAAGGTGTAGAGCGGCGAGTAACCGCACCAGCGTAGCTCGTCTTGTCCCGGGCGAACCAACTCGACGAATCCCTCGCGATCGGCCGCGCACACTCGTTCGAGACGCTCCTTATCGCGCTCGCGGACTTCCAACAGCCGGCCCTCTTCGGCATGCGCGGGGGTGGAGTCCCCGTAGCGGCGCCCGATGTGGGCCATGTCGATGCCCAGGATCCATACGAGATCCCGGCGGCGTTCTTCCGCCGCCTCTCCCAACGCATCAAAAAATCCGCGCACACGGTCATTTGCCTCCGGCGCACGGCCCGTGAAGAGACCGTCAGCCGGCGGACCGCAAAGAATCGGGACAATCTTGAAGTCCGTCGTCCCCAAAACGTGCGCGAGGAAGATGCATTGAAACTCAATCGAATGCTCGCTCGCGTGGCAGTAGTCTTCCATCTCCACCGCTGTTGGAGCCGCTGCCACCAGCCGATCGACCGCGGACACGTCGGTTTCGATAGGCCCCCACGGGGTCAGGTACGGCTTCCGAGTCAGTCCAAACTTCTCGGGCTCGCCATAGTGAGAAGTTCCGAGAATGACGAATGTCTTGCCCGCATAGGAAGAGTTCAAGCGACGATAGGCTGCTGCGTAAGAACGGTAGCCTCCCGCCGGGCTGACATGCGGCGCGGCCAACCCAATCAGCGAGTCCGAGGAAGATTCCGGCTCGGGCGAGGCTCCGTACTCGTGTAGTTGTTTAGTAAGAGCCTCGGCCTCCTCCGGGTAGCCGGAGCCCGCGTGAGCCGGTGCGCGAAACTCCGCCTCCGCGAACTCCCTCCGCTTGCGCTCCTTTAGCTCGTAGAACGCGGGCGACTCGAGAAAGCCATGCTCATCGAGCGAAGCCGCCAAGTGTCGCGCAGCATCAGCGGACTTTATGATGTCGCCGGTAAAACGCGTAAAGGCGGCTGTCAAGTCTGTTTCGGTATGCTCGCCGTCAAACAACGCCAGCGTTTGTGCCGGCAGCGGAGGAACTATGATGACCGCTTCCGTGTATTGGAAAGGATCACGCATCAGCAAGCCCGGTTGCTCGGGAACCGGCGAAGGCATGATGTCGAGTTCCCGACGCAAAGGGGCCAGCAGGTCGTTCATGAACGTCCCATCCTATCGCCTTGAACGATCGAACGGAAAGCACGGCGAAAAGTGGCTCTACGTGCCATGAACGGACCATCAACCGCACGAGCCCGGTTCACCGCCGGAAACGAGGATCGCAGCGGCCGGGGAAGGTCGGAGACGCCCCGAGGCCTGCGTGGCGGCTCAATCTTCCAGAGATCTAGGAGGTATAGAGTGTAGCTATGCGCCGGTACACTCACGCCCGGTACCGATGCGCGGCCGCGCGTCGATTTCGTGACAGCGCATCCCGTGCGGCGGACTGGATCCTGTTGGCGATCCGCCGCGTCGCTCCCGCTCTTGTGTTCACCTTGATGCCGAACGGCCTCGCCGCCGCGGCCGACGCCGAACTTTCAGCCAAGCTCGACGCCCTTCTGGAGCGAGCCGTGGCCGAGGGGAAAGCCCCCGGGGCCGTGCTTCTCGTCGCAAGGAAAGGCAAGGTCCTCTATCGGAGGGCTCACGGCTCGCGGTCGCTTGAACCCGAGCGCCGGCCGATGGAGATCGACACGATCTTCGACTGCGCTTCGTTGACGAAAGTGGTTGTCACCGCGCCGGCGATGATGATGCTGGTCGAGGAGGGTCGGCTGCGGTTGATCGATCGGGTCACCAAGCACCTGCCTGAATTCTCGGGCGGTGAGTCGCCGATTACCGTGAAGCAATTGCTGACACACTTTTCCGGGTTGCGTCCGGATGTTGATCTCGAACCGGAGTGGTCGGGTTACGAGACGGGGATTCAAAAGGCGTATCAAGAAGTCCCCATTGTCGAGCCGGGTTCGCGGTTTATCTACAGCGATATCAACTACATCTTGCTCGCGGAGATCGTCCGGAAGATCAGCGGGAAGCCTCTCGATGAGTTTGCTCGGGAACGAATCTTCGCACCCCTGGGGATGGCGGAAACTAGCTTTCGGCCCGTGGAGAGTTTGCTCCCACGGATCGCTCCGACCGAGCGGCTGCCGGACGGGACCTTGCTTCACGGAACGGTCCACGACACGACCACGCGATACATGGGAGGCGTGGCCGGGCACGCAGGTGTGTTCTCGACCGCCGACGACCTCGGCCGCTTCGCCCAAATGATGCTGAACGGCGGGAGATTAGGCGACGCCCGTGTGCTTAGCCCCTTGTCGCTCGCGAAGATGACCTCGCCGCAGAGCCCGCCCGCTCATGCGGCTCTGCGCGGCTTAGGCTGGGATATTGACTCCCCTTACTCTTCGACTCGCGGCGACCTGTTTCCCTCCGCTTCGTATGGGCATACGGGATATACCGGGACGTCGATGTGGATCGACCCCATAACGCAGACTTACATCATTCTGTTGGCGAACCGTGTCCACCCGGTTGTTAAGACATCGGTCGTGGACCTGCGCAGCCACGTGGCGAATATCGTGGCCGGGACGATTGAAGATGGGGACGCGGACTCGCTTCGCATCGCGTACGGAGCAAGTCACCGTCGCCGCGCGGCGCTCGCCGCCCGATACCGGGCCCCGCGGCGAGTGCCGGTCTTGACCGGGCTCGACGTGGTGGTGCGAGACAATTTCAAGCCCTTGGACGGCATGCGGGTCGGGCTGATTACTAACCACACCGGTATCGACCACCGGCGGCGGCGCAATGTCGATCTGTTCGCTGAAGCGCCTAATGTGGAGCTCAAGGCCGTTTTTACCCCCGAGCACGGACTCGACGGCTCGCGTGACCAGACCGATATCCCGGACACAACCGACGCGGTCACGGGCGTGCCAGTCTACAGCTTGTACCGCAAAGACAGCCGCCGCCCGACCGCGAAGATGCTCGAGGGCCTCGACGCCTTGGTCTTCGACATCCAGGACATCGGCGCGCGCTTCTACACCTACGCCACAACGATGGCCTACGCGATGGAAGAGGCCTCTAAGCGCGGCATTGCTTTCTACGTGCTCGACCGCCCTAACCCGATCACCGGGCGGGTGGTGGAAGGCCCAGTGCTCGATGAAGAAAACCGCTCATTCATCGGCTATTTCTCGATGCCGGTGCGGCACGGAATGACGGTGGGCGAGTTAGCGGCGATGTTCAATGCCGAGCGGAAGATCGGGGCGGATCTGCGAGTGGTCAAGATGGAAGGCTGGCGGCGCGACGTTTGGTTCGACGAAACCGGCTTGCCGTGGGTCGACCCGTCACCGAACATCCAAACCCTCGACCAAGCGTTGCTTTATCCGGGCATCGCTTTGCTTGAGAGTCTCCCGAACTATTCGGTCGGGCGGGGGACGGGCACGCCTTTCCTGTTTGTCGGCGCGGATTGGCTTGACGCCGAAGCTCTTCTGGCGAAGCTGCGGCGAGCGAATTTGCCAGGCGTTTCGTTTTACTCGGTTCACAGGACGCCGCGCGCTTCTCGCTTTGCCGGCGAGACGATTCCGGGGATCCAGATCAACGTGCTCGACCGCGATGGGGTGCAGTCGACGCGCTTGGGGTTGGAAATCGCCTCGGCGCTCCAGGAACTCCACAGTGATCGCATTGACCTGGACCGGACGGTCCGATTGATCGGAGACGCCGAAACGATTGAAGGGCTCAAGGCGGGCAGGAAAGCGGTGTCGATATGGGTTGATTGGCAGAAGCAGCGGGCTGAATTCGTCGCGTTGCGGGCCCGCTACCTGCTCTATTGAGCAGCGAGAGCGCGCGCCAAGCGTGGACTGCCGTCCACGCCTCTGTTCTCTATCGCTCGCATTGCGAGAGGGGTCTCCACATTTATGTCGCGCGCCAAGTAGCCCAGTTGGCCTCGTTTGCGGTGGAATGCTCCTATAGGTGGTAAGCTGGAGGCGAGTGCGACGCCTGGGGGCCTATGTGCTCTGTTTCCGCGTGACTATTGGGTGGTTTCTTACACTCCTGGCCGGGGCCCTTGCGGTTGTCGGCGGCAGTGTCTCCGTAGAGGCTGCCACCCCCGAACAGCTCGACTTTTTCGAATCGAAGATCCGGCCGCTGCTGGCGCAAAACTGTTACGGATGCCACAGCGCTTCGGCTAAGCCTCGATTTGCGAACCTCCACCTCGACAGCCGCGAAGGCATGCTGCGCGGCGGTGATCGCGGGCCGGCGCTCGTTCCCGGCGACCCCGATGCCAGCCGCTTGATCCAAGCCGTTAGGCAGCAAGATCTCAAGATGCCGCCAGCGGAGCCGCTGGCGCCGCGGCAGATCGCGGCGCTCGCCCGTTGGGTCGAGATGGGTGCTCCTTGGCCTGATGATTCTGAAGACAAGCAGGCGGCGGGAGATGCCGTTGACGATTCGTCTGACCGTTTGAAGCATTGGGCTTGGCAGCCCGTGACGCCCGTGCCGGCCCCAAACAAAGCCAAAGCCGAAGCTGCCTCCGCGGAGAGCACAACCGACGCAACTAACGCAATCGACCGGCTTGTTCGCGCTCGGCTCGAAGACGCGGGGTTAACCGGCGCGGGCGAGGCCGACCGCTACACGTTGCTGCGGCGCATTACCTTTGATCTGACGGGACTGCCGCCCACGACCGAACAGATCGAGGCTTTCGTCGACGACGATTCCTCGGATGCATTCGAAAGAGTCGTCGATCGCCTGCTCGGCTCACCCGGTTTCGGCGAGCGCTGGGGGCGCCACTGGCTCGACTTGACCGGCTACGCCGACAGCCTCGGGCTAGGTCGCCGCATTCCGGCCAAACAAGCTTGGCGTTACCGTGACTATGTGATCGATGCTTTCAACCGCGACAAGCCGTACGACCAGTTCATTCGCGAGCAGGTCGCCGGAGACGTGCTCGATTGGGAAACGGACGCCCAACGTCGCGAGCAGTTAATCGCCACCGGCTTTCTCGCCATCGGCCCCTTTGCGCTGGTCGACGCTGACAAGGTGCAGCTTCGGATGGACGTGATCGACAACCAGATCGATACGGTGGGGCGGGTGATCTTAGGGATGACGCTCGGTTGCGCTCGTTGCCACGATCACAAATTCGACCCGGTTTCGCATCGCGAATACTACGCGCTGGCCGGTATTTTCCGAAGTACGAAGACTCTGCATGGCCGCTTGAGCGGCGTCTTCAGCGGCGTGAATGTACGGCCGCTGCCCGAGACGTCCGAGGAATTGCGACGGCGGGCGGACGACCTGGAGCGCTTCTCCGAGAAACTGGAACAGGTGAAGGCCGAGGCCGCCGAGCTTCAGCAAGAGAAGGACCGCCTCGACGAGTTGAAGAAACAGCAAGAGGAAGCCGAGGGACAAGAAGGCTCGGAGCAGTCAGCGGAATCGGAAGCGAAGACCGGTGCCGAGGATTCCGCCGAAGACGAATTGACGGAACAGATCAAAGAGGTCGCCAAAAAATTGCGGCGGGTGAACAACCACGTCAAGCTGCTTGAGTTCACCAAGCCGGGCGTCCCGGCCGCGATTGCTCTCGAAGACCGCGACGTGCCCGTCAACTCGCCGATTCACATTCAAGGCAATCCCCACGTCACGGGCGTTGAAGTCCCGCGCGGCTTCTTGGCCGTGGCGACGAAAACGCCGCCTCAGCCCTTCGCGAATCGGCGCGATTTTCGGGGGGTTTATGTGAAATCGAGCGGCCGGCTGGAATTGGCTGGGTGGCTGACCGAGCCCTCGAACCCTCTCCCGGCGCGAGTGATGGTCAATCGGATTTGGGCGCACCTTTTCGGCGCGGGCCTGGTACGCTCGGTCGACAACGTGGGGCTTCGGGGAGACAAGCCGAGCCATCCCCGACTGCTCGACTTTTTGGCCGCGCGGTTTGTCGAGCGCGGCTGGTCGATCAAAAAGACGGTACGCGAGATCGCGCTGAGTCGCACCTACCGCCAGGCGGCAACGCACAACGCTCGAGCACACCAAATCGATCCGGAAAACCGCCTTCTTTGGCGGGCTAATCGCCGTCGGCTGGAAGCCGAGGCGTTTCGAGATGCGCTATTGCTGATCAGCGGGAAACTTGACCCCGGTCGCGGCGGGCCTTCCCTTCCGCTCGACTCGCCGGACAACGTCAACGTCAACTTCCCGAGCTTTGTGGTTGCGAAAGCGAAGCTCAGCGAGGACGTACTCTACCGCCGGACAGTCTACCTTCCCGTGGTTCGCAAGAGCCAGCTAGAGCAACTCGATGTCCTCAACTTGTTTGACTTCCCGGACCCCAATCAGATCACCGGCGCGCGGGCGGTGACGACGGTTCCCACGCAGAGCCTCTATTTGATGAACGCCTCATTTCCTAAGAGCCAGGCGCGGGTGACCGCGGAGGCGCTGCTGGCCAATAAGAAGTTCGGCGACCGCGAACGCATCGAGCGGTTTACGTTCCAAGCGCTGAATCGGCCCGCGACTCCGACCGAAATCGATCGCGCGTTGACTTTTTTGGCCGAGTTCGAGAAGGAGTCCGCAAGCTCAAGCGAACCGCCGGACTCACCCCGACTTGAAGCCTGGACGCGTTACTGCCACGCTGTATTCGTTTCGAACGAGTTTTTGTTCCGAGGATAATTACCATGTCGACACCTATTGAATCTCGCAAAATAAAGTGACACCTTTTTGGGGTACGTACGTCTTTGTATGTATGGGAAATACAAAAGGCGTACGGCGGGATTTCGAGGCCCTGGAGAAGCGCCGTTTCAAAGCGATCCGGTTGGTCGAGCAAGGCTGTAGTCAGTCCGAGACAGCGAGGCGATTGAAGGTCGCGCGGCAAAGCGTCAGCGAGTGGCTGCGACGATACCGGCGTGACGGCGAAGCCGGGTTGCGCCAGGCCGGCCGCGCCGGCCGTAAGCCGCTGTTGGACGCCGCGCAGCTCGAACGCCTCGAGGCGTTGCTGCTGGAAGGCCCCGAGGCGCACGGCTTCCCGACGCCGCTGTGGAGCTGTCCGCGGGTCGCTCGTCTGATCGGAGACGAGTTCGGCGTGCGCTATCACGAGGGCCATGTCTGGAAGATCCTGCGGGCGCTCGGTTGGAGCCCGCAACGGCCCGTCGGCAAAGCGCGGGAGCGCAACGAAGAGGCCATCCGCGGCTGGCAGCGCAAGACTTGGCCGGCCATTAAAAAAAAGCCCGCAAAGAAGAACGTACGATCGTCTTCATCGACGAAAGCGGATTGAGTCAGAAGCCGCATCGTTGCCGCACCTGGGCGCCGCGCGGCGAGACACCGGTGTTGGAGTTCAACTTCAACTGGGACAAGCTGTCGGTGTCGGCCGGGCTGACGTTGCGCAACTTTTACTTCCGGCTCTATCCCGGCGCGATCGGCGAGCTGGAGGTCATCGACTTCCTGAAGGTTTTGGTGCGCCACATCGACGGCCCACTGCTGATCGTCTGGGACCGGCTGCCGGCGCACCGCAGCCGCCTGGTGCGGGAGTTCATCCAGCTCTCCGAGGATCACATCGCAACGGAGTACTTGCCGCCCTATGCGCCGGAGTTGAACCCGGTGGAATACATTTGGGCGTACTGGAAGCAGCACGAGTTGCCCAACGTCTGCCCGAAGGACTACTGGGAACTCGACGAGCGCGCCCGCAAAGCGCTGCGGCGAATGCGCCGCAAACCGCGCTTGATTACCGCTTTCTGGAAACAGTCTTCTCTTTGTCTCGATTGACAGTATATTATGCGAGACTCAGTAAGGGCCCGCCGTTTTCGCGGCGTGAATTTCTGCGCACCAGCGGGTGCGGATTCGGGGCTGCTGCGTTGGCGGCTTTGTGCCAACAGCAGGCGCAGGCGGCGGCCGGTCCGCTGGTACCGAAGCAACCGCACTTTGCTCCTCGCGCCAAGCGCGTGATTTTTATGTGGATGCAGGGTGGCCCCTCGCAGATCGACCTGTTCGACTACAAGCCGCGCCTCGAGAAAGAGAGCGGCGAGGCTCTGCCGTATGCCTTGCCGGCGAACCGTTCGGACATGCCCGGTTTCGAGGGTTCGCGGTTGCTGGGGCCGCTGTCGGGGTTTCAGCGCACCGGCGAGTCGGGCTTGTGGATGACCGACATGTTGCCGAATTTGGCGGCGCATGCGGACAAGCTGTGCGTGTTGAACGCAATGCAGGCCGACAGCGAGGCCCACGCGCCGGCGGTGCGGCAGCTCCACACCGGCGCGACGCAGTTCGTGCGGCCGTCGATGGGCTCCTGGGCGGTTTACGGCCTGGGCACGGAAAACCAAAACATGCCGGGCTTCCTGACTGTTTGTCCGACATTGACCGGCGACGGTGGCAGCGTGCAACTCTTCGGCAACGCTTTCTTGCCGGCCGTTTATCAGGGGACGGCGATCGGCAGCGCCGAGAGCGGAGGAGCCAAGGAGGCCCGCATCCGGTATCTAGAGGACCCGACGATCTCATCGACATTGCAGCGCCGTCAGATCGACCTGTTGCAACAGATGAATCACGACCATCTGGAGCGCCTCGAAACCGACCGCCGCATGGAAGGTGTGATCGAGTCTTTCGAACTGGCGTTTCGGATGCAGTCGGAAGCGCCCGAGCTGATGGATTTTTCTCGCGAGTCGAAACCGACGCTCGATCTTTACGGCATTCGGCGAAAAAGAGACCGACAATTTCGGGCGCCAATGCCTGCTGGCGCGACGTTTCGCCGAAGCCGGGGTGCGCTTCATTCAAATCACCGACAACGGATGGGATCACCACGCCGGCATCGCCGCCGCCCTGCCGAAACGCTGCAAGGCCGTCGACAAGCCGATCTCGGGTTTACTGGCGGATTTGAAGGCCCGCGGTTTGCTCGACGAAACCCTGCTGATTTGGTCGGGCGAGTTCGGGCGCACCCCCCACTACCAAGACCTCTCAGACGGCAAGGACGGCGCGGAGACCTACGGCCGCGGCCACAACCCGCTGGGCTTCTGCGCCTGGATGGCCGGCGGAGGCGTCCAGGGCGGCAAGGTCTACGGCGTCAGCGACGAATACGGCTTCCGCGCGGTTGACGAGAAAGTCCACATTCACGACTTGCACGCGACGATGTTGCACTTGCTCGGCATCGACCACACCAAACTCACCTACCGCTACAGCGGCCGTGATTTCCGCTTGACGGACGTCGCCGGCCGGGTGGTGAAAGAGATCTTGGCGTAAGCGGGGCTTCCTGCCGGCCCTTTCAGGGCTCCTCTTGGGTGGGGGTTGTACCAGCGTTCCGCCCCACCTCCCTCCACCCTGGGCTACGACTTCTGTCGCCGCTTCACGGCTGAAGCGGTCGCGATTTTTCGAGCTACACCCGAAGCCGCGGTACGCTTGAAATGGGATTTTCGGAGGAGAAACATGTCCCCCCGAATGGCGACACGGCACGCTGAAGCGTGCGCCACGTCGGGGGCATTCGGCAGCGAGGAGATTGCGGGGATACTTCTTCGGAGGAGTCCGTTTGCTACGAGGTTAGGGCAGCAGCAGAATCCCGCGGGCCAGCAGGATCAACGCCGCCACCACGCCAAAGGCCAGCACGAAGCCGTTGATGTCGACTCGGAAGCGCCGGTAGAACGGCCCCCAGCCGTCGCGTAAACCGAGGTTGAAAACGTTGGCGACCAGCAGGTCGTGCCCCTGCTCGGTTACGGCCCTTTCCTCGCCCGTTTCCTCATCGAGATAACTCGGGCTCTGGAGTCGGTCGTAAAAGACGTCGAGCATGGCTTTCGGTTCGGGTTTCGTCAACAGGCTGACGACGATGAGCGTACCGAAGCCGACCAGCATCGAGACCCCGAAGTTCGCCGCCTCCCAGCGCAGCAGCACGCCGAACTCGCTGTAGGTCATCCAGAAGAACACCGCGCTGGAAATCACCAACGAGGCGAAAGCGCCGTAGCGATTGGCCCGCCGCCAGACGATTGCTCCAAGCATGCTGATGCCCATGAAGGCCGCGATGGTTTCGGTAAACAAGAAGGCCTCGAGCACGATGTCGACGTACAGACCGAAAACGACCCCCAGAGTCGTCACCGTTACGCCCGACAAGCGGCCGATCGTCATGTAGTGGTGGTCGGAACGGCCGCGGGCCACAAAGCGGCGGTAGAAGTTCTGTGTAAACAGAGCGCCGCCGTCGACGGTAAAGGCCGAGCACGTGGACATATTCGCCGCCAGCACACAAGCGATCATTAGCCCCACTGCTCCGGGGAAAAGCAATTCGCGCGTGGCGTACCCAAAGGCGTCTTCGCGGTCAGCGAGGACTTCGCCGGTTTGCATCAACATCACCACGACGATCAACCCGGAGATGGCCCAACCGATGGTGCAGAAGCGCTTGATGAAGTTGCCGTAGGCCATGCCGATGCGGCAGCTTCGCTCGTCCTTGCCGGTGCCAACGGCGGCGAGCAGGTGGGGTTGCGCCATGATCCCGACCAGGCCGTTGATGGTCAGCATCAGGATCGTAAAGACACCGACGTCGCCTGGGGTCACGAGCGACAGCATCTCCGGCTCGATGCTTTCCCGAATCCCCGAAAAACCGCCCACGCGCATTAAGCCCAGTGGGATCAACAAGAAGGAAAGCGCAATGATGAAAAAGCTCTGCACGAAGTCGGTGTAAGCGGCCGCGACCAACCCGCCGACCAGACTGTAGACCAGGAAGGTCGCCGTCATCACGATCACGACCATGTTGGGCGTTACCACTCCCCCGCCGGCGGCGACACTGACGAGTTTGCCCGCGCCTTTCAGCATCGCCCCCATGTTGAAGGCAAAATACGCCAACGCGAAAAGTGTATAGACCGCTCCCATGGCGACGCCGTAGCGGTCCTCACAGACCTCGCCGAGAGTCGTCCGCCGCATGCGGCGGAACAGCGGCCCGAGAATCCAGTAGAAGGGTGTGATGAAAAGGTTTTTCCACTGGTACCAAATCGCCGAATAGCCGGATTGAAAGACGGCCCCGGCGAGGGCCACCGGCATTTCGGCGTGGGTGCCGACCCCGAAGGATTGGGCGAGCATCAGCCAAACGCTGAAACCACGGTTGCCTAGAAAGTAGTCTTCCGTTTTCTTGACTCGCCGTGAGACATAGAGCCCGACGGCGACAATACCGGCGAAGTAGAGGGCGATGACCAGCCAATCGAGCCGATGGAGGGTGGTGCTCATGGGGGCGGCGGTTGGCTATTAAAGCACACTCGTGGGCTTAAGGGGGAAGCCTTGAGATCCGCGGCGCCACTCGATGGCTCAGCCAAACCGACCGAATGCAAGCGCCAGAGCCGCCGCCAGAGAGACAGCGACGAGTCCCCACAACAAGCGCAACTTTGCTTTGGAAATGACGACGTCGGACGGGCTCGTCCGCGGAGAGTTGTCCGCCCGGGTTTGCTCGGTACGGCGAGTTGCCGCCCCAGCGGGCACAGCCGGCGCGGCCGGGGTCGGCCTCTCGGAGTCCGGCACGGGCGCGGCTCGGCCTTGCTGCTTGCGCAAGCGCCGCAGGTCCACCACCACGTCGTCGGCGTGTTGATAGCGCTCGTCGGGCTTCTTCGCCAACGCTTTGCCGAGGATGCGGTCCAGTTCGGGGGGCAGCCCGGGCTGGCGGGCGGTCGGCGATTCGTGCCGCCCATTGACGATTTCGTAGAGAATGATCTGTTCGTAGTCTCCTTGAAAAGGCAAGTGCCCGGTCACCATTTCGTAGAGCACCACACCGAGCGACCAAACGTCGGAGCGGCGATCGGTCGGCTGTCCCATGGCCTGCTCGGGGGACATGTAGAGCGGCGTCCCGAGGGTCGTACCGGACTTCGTCAGCTTGCTGCGATCGGCCAGGTAGGCCAAGCCGAAATCAGTGATCTTCGGTTCGCCGTTCGGCGTGACCATGATGTTGGCGGTCTTGATGTCGCGGTGGACGATCTTGTTCTCATGTGCGTGCCCCAGCCCGCCGCCGGTGCCCATGGCGATCTTGAGGGCCTCGTCTAGGTTGAGAGAGCACTCGGCAAGCGTCTGTTGCAACGTCAGGCCCTCAATGTAGGCCATGGCGATGAACGTTTCTCCCTCGGCCTCCTCGATTCCGTAGACAGCGCAGATATTGGGATGATCCAGCGCAGCGGCGGCCTGGGCTTCGCGAAAGAAGCGCTCTCGGTCTTCGTCCGCGTCGAGGGTGGGTTTCGAAAGGAACTTCAGCGCAATGGTGCGGCGAAGGCGCTGGTCCTCGGCCTTGTAGACGACGCCCATGGCCCCCTCGCCGATTTTTTCGAGAATCTTGTATTGCGATAGGGTTCGACCGGTCATGGGGATTCTTTCCGTCGGCGGGATGCTCTCTATCAAGGCCAGGTGCGGTTTAGCAGTTCCGCGAGCCGGATGCCTCCCTTCGTCAATTGTTCTTCGATCACTTCGCGGGCTCGTCTGACGTACTCTTCATCGAGAACCTTGGGTGATCCCGAGGGCAGTGCCGCGTAGGCGACCCGAATGGCGATCAGGTGCGCTTCCCAACTCCAGTCCCGAAGCAGCCCCTTTTCCCACCGGCGCTTGGATTCAGGCGTGATACGGCCGCTCAACCTTTGCGCCAGTGCCTCTTCGTTTTCGCCGGTCAACTCGAGAATTCCCGAGTCCCAGGCTTCATGGAGGTTCATCGACCGGCCGTCAAGTTCCACCGGAATGTCCCATCCACCGCGGTCCTGCGGGTGACCTAGGTGAAGCGGTTGGTGCAGATCCCCGCCGAAGTGAACGATGAATTTGATCGGCTCCAGCAGTTCGTCTTTCTTGCGCAGAGCAAGACGAGCGATGCCGATAAACTCGCGCGTCTTCGAAGCGATGCAATTCCCCTTGGGGCAGTCGCGTTCCATTTCGAGTGATGTTGCCTCGGGTGCGATGTCAAGGTAATGCCAGGGGCCGGTTTCGGAGCGTTGTTCCTTGATGTCGTCCGCCCACATTGCCAGCTCTTCCAAAGCGAAGCCCTTGCCGAAATAGAACTTCAGTCGGCTACGCGCCTTGGGAGAGAGATGCTGCTGAGCGATTCGAGCGATTACCCGATGGCCGATCGGCCCCCAGGCGGGCGCCGGGTCGGGTGCCGCGGTCAGGCCGAGAATCACCGCGGCGAGGAGCGGGTGAACACCGCGGATTGTAAGCACGCGTGACGACCGTGAGTACGCCATAACCTTGTTACGATACTAGAAGTTCGGCGCCCTTGAAGCGGCGCCCTGACCGGCTCCGCGTCGGTGCGCGCCGCCCTCATCGCGCGATTGAGTTATGCAATCGAGTCCGTCTCCATGACTGTTACTGAAATTGCCCGTCTCGTGGAGGGCGTCGTCGAGGGCGACGCTGATCTGGAGATCCGGGCCGGCAACGCGATCGAAGCAGCTGCGGGGGACGAGATTGCCTTCTTCCAGGGCGACAAACTCGATCAAGTCGAAAGCGCGGCGGCGGGCTGCCTGCTTGTGCCGAGCGAAGCGGCGCCGCTCGACGGGCGAACCGTCATTCGGGTCGATCGGCCGCGCAACGCATTCGCCAAAGCACTGCAAGCTCTGCACCCGCCCGAGCGTCCGGCGGAGGGCGTCCACTCCGCCGCCGTGGTGGCTGATTCCGCGAGGCTCGGCCGGGGCGTTGCCGTAGCGCCTGGAGCCGTCATCGCGGAGGATGTCGAAATCGGCGCGCGTTCCATCGTTGGCGCCCGTGTGGCTATCGGTCGAGGATGCCGTATTGGCGCCGGTTGCCGGTTGTGGGCGGGCGTCGTTCTCTATCCGGGGGTTTCGCTTGGCGACCGCGTGATTTTGCATTCCGGTTGCGTCGTGGGAGCCGACGGCTTCGGCTATGCCCTGGAGGGTGATCACTACGAGAAGTTCCCGCAGATCGGAACGGTTGAGATTGGTGACGATGTGGAACTCGGCGCCAATGTTTGTATCGATCGGGGGGCGCTCGGCGCGACGACGATCGGAGCGGGAACGAAGCTCGACAACATGGTGCACATTGGCCACAATTGCCGCATCGGTCGGCACGTCGTGATCGCGGCACAAACCGGCTTGTCGGGCGGCTGCGTTGTCGAGGACTACGTAGTGATGGGCGGTCAAGTCGGGATGGGCGAGCAGGCACATATCGGCGCTAAAGCGCACATCGGCGGCCAAAGCGGCGTCCTGCCGCACCGCCGTATCCCCCCGGGCCAGACCGTCTGGGGGACGCCCTCGCGCCCTCATCGGGAATATTTAAAGAAGCAAGCCTTGGTCGAGCGGCTGCCGAGGATTGTGGCCAAACTGCGTGAGGTCGAGAAGAAGCTTGCGACCGAGCCGGAGGGGGACCCGCAAAAGTGAAGCTCGTGGTCATCGGCGGACACAGCCGCAGTGTCGGCAAGACGTCGCTGGTGGCGGGCGTCATCGCGGCTTCGCGCGAGCGGAGTTGGACCGCACTGAAGATCACGCAGTATGGTCATGGGATTTGTTCGGATCACGGTGGAGAATGTGACTGCGCGGTGGAAGACCCCGATTGTCCGTATGCCGTGACACAGGAAACCGACTCGGCGTCTGGGACCGATACGTCTCGTTTCCTGCAAGCCGGGGCTGCGGACGTCTATTGGGTTCGGACACGAGTGGGGCAACTCGACGCCGCTCTGCCGGAAATGCGGCGGCTTCTCAGCGACCGCGAATTCGTGATCATGGAATCGAACAGCGTCTTGCAGTTCTTTGACCCGGACGTCTATTTGCCGGTGCTGCGTTTCGGCGTCGAGGATTTCAAGCTCAGCAGCAAGTTTTACCTGAACCGGGCGGACGCGTATGCCGTCGTCGGCGCACCGGGGGAGGGCGCCGGCTGGTCAGGCGTGGACCTCGGGCTTCTCGAGCAGCGGCCGGTTTTCCCGATCGAGCCGCCCAGTTACTTTTCGCCCACCATTTCGCAGTTTCTCCGTGAGCGACTGGACTAGTACTTTTAGGTTCCGGTTTCTCCCGGTGGCACTTCAAGAGCTTGCGTTTGTTACCATCTTGTTTCGCAGTCCCTTGCCCGGATCGTTTACGATGCCGCGCGGGCTGGGGCGGTTTGGGGCTCCGCCGACGCGAAGAACGCGCATGGCATTGGAACGCCGCAGGCCGACGGGAATAGGAGTTGCCGCACATGTCCGTTTTCCAAGGACCCAAGAAATTCAAGATCTTTCTGACTAACCCGGCGCCCGCTGCCGAGCGAATCGACTTTTCGTTCATTACGCCGCGCGCGTTACCCGTTCTAGCTGCCGCCACGCCGCGGAAAGACTACATCACGGGAATCCGGTTGGTGGACCAAGCGGTTGAGCCCTTTCCGTGGGACGAGGTCGAGGCGGGAGATCTGCTCGGCGTCAGCATCCATACTTTCAACGCCATTCACGGTTACGCCCTGGCCAAGGAGGCGAAGAAGCGCGGGGTTACCGTCATTTTCGGAGGCCCTCATCCCTCGATCTTCCCCGAGGAGGCGCTGCGCCACGGCGACACGGCGGTGACCGGGGACGCCGAGGACATCTGGGCCAATGTTCTCGACGATTATGCCCACGGCAACCTACAAGAGCTTTACCGCGGCGGCCAAGTGGATCCCGAGGCGTTCACGCCGGCCCGCTGGGATTTAATGAAGACCGACCGCTATCTCACGGGGTCGGTGCAGACCGTCCGCGGCTGCCCCAAGCAGTGTTCGTTCTGTTCGGTCTGGGTGCAGGACGGCCAAGTGCCGCGTGTAAGGGCGAACGATGCGATCATCCAGGAGCTGCAACAGCTCTACCGCGCCGGATTCCGCTTCGTCATGTTTTCCGACGACAATTTCTACCCCTACTCGCTGGCCGACATCGCGAAGGCCCGTGATGCCGAGGCAGCCAAGGCGATGGAGGCCGGCCGCGACAACCGCTTGGAACTGCTGGCGCGGTTGGAGAAAGAAATCCCCAACGACATGTTTTTCTTTACGCAGATCACCATGGAAGTCGCCGACGATCCGGAATACCTGGCCGCCATGCGCCGCGCCGGCGTCGCCGGGGCGCTGATCGGAATCGAAACGGTTACCGAAGAAGGCCTCAAGGCGACGAACAAGACCTTCAATTCGACTGGCGACGAGTTGGCGCGGAAGCTCGAGACGGTTCGTACGCAAGGATTCCCCTACATCATGGGGGCATTCATTTTCGGGATTGAAAGCGATACGGAAAGCTCGCTCGACTACACCATTGAGTTCGCGCGGGATAGCGGCATCGCCATGGCTCAGTTCATCCCGATGACGCCGTTGCCCGGAACCGTCGACTTCCACATGATGAAGCGAGGGCGCAAGGCGCTGAAACTCATCAAGAAGGACTACGACTACTGGCTGGACCCGGAACACCCCAGAATCCTCTACCACCACCCCAACCTGAGCGAGCAGACGTTGCTGTCGAAGGTCGAAGCCGCGTGGAGTGATTTCTACAGCTTCTCGTCGGTGGTGGCGCGCTGCCGCCGCTTCGGGTGGTCCAAGGAGTGGCGCAAAGCGATGACCTACATCGTGGTTTCCCGCGGCCTGCTGACGCGCTACAAGCGCTACGGGCTCTCGGCCGACAGTGCCGTCAGGGGGACCAAGAGGAAACTCGCGACCTTGCTCGGACGAACGGCGTTGTCGCTGATGAAGAAGCCGCCGATTACGGCGCCGGTCGAACAGAAATCAACCGCCGCCGCGGCATAGCCGGCCCGCGTCAGTTGTTGCGGTAGTTCGTAAACTCCATGTGAATGCCGAAGTCTTGCTCCTTGACCGCGGCGATCACGGCTTGCAGGTCGTCGCGCTTTTTTCCGCTTACGCGCACTTGATCGGCTTGAATCGAAGCCTGCACTTTGCGCTTCATACCCTTGATCAACTTGACGATCTCGCGGCCCTTTTCGACCGGAATTCCCTGTTGCATGCCGATCTCTTGGACCACCGACGAGCCCGCCGCCGGTTGCGGATTACCGAACGTCAGCCCCCGCATGGGAACTCCGCGCCGGACCAATTTCTGTTCGAGCACTTCGCGCACCGACCGCAGCGTGAATTGGTCGGGGGCGCGCACCACGATCTTCGAGCCTGCCTCGTCCAACTCGATCTCGCTCTTGGTGTTCTTGAGGTCGAAACGCATGCGCAACTCCTTGCCCGCCTGCTGAATGGCGTTGTTGACTTCATGCAAGTCAATGCGCGATACGATGTCGAAGCTGCTTCCGGCCATGGTCCTTGGTCCTTCGTGCCGTTGCGCGGCAGGTCTTCGCGGCTTCGCCCTCAGGGCTTCCGCATGGCCTTCAGAATCTGCTCGGTGACGCGATCCACGATCTCTGGAACGGCGGCCTCGACCGCGGAGGCGACCGCCACGCGCACTTCCGCCGGGTCCACGCCGGGAACCTTCGCCAGCGCTGTCTTTACGACGTCGGCAAATGGATCCTGCTCGTGTACCGGAGTTTCGAGCGGACTACGTGTTCCAGTCGCACTTGACCCGCCGGGCGGTCCTGAATCCTCGCCGGTACCGTCTTCCCCGAAGGCTTCGACCCTTGGAAGCCCCGGGGCGGGTGTCTCCACGGGGGAATCGGACTCCGGCCCGGGCCGGGACGGACGCTCCGCGGGCTGATCGGCGCGTGCCTCCTCGCCGAGCAGGCTCCGCACCGTTCGCAGCACGGAGTCGGGATCCAACGGCTTCCTCAATATGCCGTCGGACCGCGCTGACGCCGGGGCTGCATCCAACGGTTCCCGCGGACCCGCCAGTAGTATCACACGCATATGCTCCAACTCGGGATTCGTCTTGATCCGGTAGCACAAATCAAATCCCGATAAGCCGCCCATTCGCGTTCCCACTATGGCTAAGTCGGGCCGATGTTCAACAGCACTGTCGAGCGCCTCGTCGCCGTTCGAAGCCAACCAGACCTGGTAACCCTCTTCCGCGAGGACCTGTCGGCCCATGCGGCGGGCGTGAGGGTTGTCATCGGCTAGCAGGATGGAGGGCACGACAGACGGTTTGTGAAAAAGCGGCGTCGCTCGCAGGTTATTGTACGCAACCTGGACCGGTCGGTACAGTTCCGTTCAGTAAACGCGCGGCATTCATAATACCGCGATGAAAATGGGGGCGGGGGGCCTTCCTGCCACCCCTCCAGGCTCGCTTGGTGGGGGTTCTACCCGGGGTTCCGCCTTTGGCTCCACCCCGGGCTAAGGCTCCCGTCGCCGCTTCGGCGCTGCGGTGGTTGGGGATGTTTCAGGCTACACTGCAGTCCACCGTCCGCTCGAAAGGCTATTTTCCGAAGAACCTCCATTTTCGTCACAGCCCTTTATCTGTCCGTTCCTCTTTCGCCTTCGGGGCGGCCTTCTTCGCACGCTTGGCGGCTTTCTTTGGTGTCGCTGCCTTTGATCCCTTGGCTGACTGCTTGCGCGTCGCTGCCTTCTTGCGTGGGGCTGCCTTCTTGCGTGGGGCTGACTTCTTGCGTGGGGCTGACTTCTTGCGAGCAACTGCTTTCTTGCGCGTGGGCGCTTTGGCCGGCCCGGCTGCCTGTTGGGGTGTGGGGTCCGCTGCCTCGTCGGACGCTTCCGCCTCAGGCTCGGTTTTCCGCACCGGAGCAGGGTCCGGTTCCGCAACGTCCGTTGCCCCGACCGCCTCTGAATCGGCGAGCGCGTTCTCCGTGTCGGCTCCTTCGGGTTCCGGCGCTCTCGGACCGGATACGGCCTCCACGGCGTCCTCGGGTGACGCCGCCACCGCGGGTTCAGGTTGTTCAGATCGCGTTGGACTCTCGGCTTCGATCCTTACGGGTGTTTCCGCCTGGGCGGACGGTGCTACGACCGTGGGTTCGGCCGCAGCGGTCTCGGCTGTCGATTCCTCGGGCATCGGCGGCTTGGCGGCGGCCTTTTTCGTACGACGCGTCCTCTTCCGTTTCGAGGACTTTCGCGGTTTGGGCGCCGCTTCGGCCTTGGCGGCGCCGGTTTCGGGCGCGGACCGCGCGGCTTCCGGCGGTTTGATCTGGTCGGCCGGCAAACCGTGGCGGCTCAGCCGCACGCGCCGCTCCAGATCGTCCATGTCCAGAATCCGAAACCGATAGACGCACCCGATGTCCGGTCCGCCCTTGCCTTTTCGCTTGCCGCCGCCTCCCAGCTCCGTCGCGTGGCAGAGTGCTTCCAGGCCCGGAGCCGCTTCCACGAATACGCCGAAGGACGTTCGCCGCAGCACGCGAGCCTCGATCACATCGCCGACGAAATGGGAAGCGAAGAAATCGTCCCAGGCGTCGGGTTCGAGCTGCTTCATGCCGAGAGCGATGCGCTTGGCCTGCTCGTCCACGTGCAGCACGACAGCTTGCACCGAGCGGCCCTTTTTGAGAAGGTCTTTTGGGTGCCGCACCTTGGAGTCTCGCGTGAGATCAGTGACGTGCACCAGCGCCTCGACGCCTTCCTCCAGCTCGATGAAGGCTCCGTAAGAGGTCATCGATCGGACTCTCCCGTCGACAATCGTTCCGGTCGGATAGCGCTCGGCGGCCGTCGTCCATGGATCAGGAGTCAACGCTTTCACGCTCAACGAAAGGCGCCGTTTTGCGGACTCGACCTTTAGAACCACGCAGTCGACGGTATGCCCGACCTTGAACTTTTTCGAGAGCGGCGGCGGGCGTTTCGACCAACTGATTTCGTCCACGTGCACCAAGCCCTCAAGACCCTTCTCGATCTCCAGAAAGACGCCGAACTCCACGGTACGTGTCACTCGTCCACTGACTCGGTCGCCGGGACCATAGCGGTCCTCCAGGCCTTCCCACGGGTCCGGTTCCAGGGCCTTGAGACTCAAGGAGACACGCTCTCGTTCGGGGTCGAACTTGATGACCTTAGCGCTGATCGTCTCGCCGACTTGGACGATGTCCGAAGGATCGTTCACACGGCTGTAAGAAAGGTCGGTGATGTGGAGCAGCGCGTCGATCCCGCCCAGGTCGACGAATGCTCCGTAACTGGTGAGGTTCTTGACCGTGCCGGTGACGACGGCTTCGAGGCTGATCTTCGCAAGCGTCGCCGTTTTTTGACGCCGAATTTCTTCTTCCAGCAGTACCCGCCGCGAGACGACGATGTTGCCTCTTGACCGCGAAAACTTGACGACTTGGACGGAGAATTCGGTTCCCACCAATGCCTCGACATCGGCCGGCGGGCGGAGATCAATTTGCGACGAAGGTAAGAAGGCCGGCAGACCGATATCGACGCCCAATCCTCCGCTGACGGTCGACACGACTCGCGCCGGCACAGGGCCACGGTCGCGGTAGGCCTGCTCGATACCGTCCCACAGCACCAGTCGCCGCGCGCTTTGGTAGGGAAGGGAAGCGTAGTCGCCCGCGCTCCCCCGGTTTTGGAAGATAACATCGATGTCGTCGCCGAGTTGCGGCAGATCGGAGCCATCGGCGAATTCTTCGATGGCTACGAGGCCTTCTGTTTTTCTTCCGAAATCGACGGCTATGCCGCTCGGCAGAATGCCGACGACTCGCCCTTTACAAAGATCGCCTTCGCGCAGTGCGGCGTCGCCGTCGTCTTCCGCCGAGGGGTCGGCGGCTTGCGGCAACAACGGTTCGGGAAGCGGAGAATCGGCCGCGCCGTTGTCGTCGGGCGAAGGGGGACCGGGGATCCCCGGTGTGGAGGCGTGTCGTCCGCCCGGCGAACCCTCGGGCGGTCTGCCCCCGGAAGGTGCGGCGGAACCTAGCGGCTTGTCCGCGGCAGAATCGGCCGGATGGTTGTTGGGATCGCCGACCATCAAAAACGCTGTTCCCCCACTAAACCCCGCTTTTACCTCTAACGCACTGGGACGGAATCACCCGAGCCCGCCCTCATTATGCCGACTGCAACTGCTCAGAGAGCGGCGCGCCAGTGAGGTACTTCACGGGCCGACCGCACACGCGGATCGAAATCGGTGACCAGACCCCTCATGCCCGGCATTTTCCCGAAGACCACCACCCCTGTTTCGCGGTGCTCCGCTTGCCGGCCGGGTTCAATATAGCGGAGGACCCAACGGCATGTCAATGAAGGCGGGCATCGGCGGCCAAGGGCTTCATTTCCGGGTCTACAAGCGGCTATTACAGCCTCACGAAACCCCTCTGGAGAGCCGATCTTCAGAGAGGGGCCATTTCCTTCCGCAAGCGGCCATAGACGACCGAGATCGGTGGCAGGAGGACCCCCAACAGCACAATGATCGTCTTCATTCGTCTGCTCATCGTGGCCTGCATCGCGTTGGTGAGCTGGTGGCAACATGGCGGTGCGTTCGAGGACCGCACACTCGCTTCGGTTTCCCTGCTGGGCATCAGTGGGCTGGCGGCCCTGCTGGTGTGCAAGGGCAGCCGAATCGGCCTGTGGATGACTTTATTGCTGGGATTCGGTCACCTCACCGGAGTGTTGTTGAAGCTCCCCACGGACCAGTTGCCCTTGGCCGGCCCTTTCCTGGTGTGGTGCGTTCTTGTGATAAGTGGAAGCGCATTATTGCTCGGGCTATCCAGGCAGCGCCGGGACAAACGTCCCGGCTACGAGCGCTACCCCGAATACTGACCGTCGGCTTTTTTCTGTTTCCACGACTGCCGGGTGACTCCGCGTCTGAAGCTTGCGTCGGCCCGGCGCGGGAGGTATAAATAGGGTTCCGTCAACGGGTCCCCGTGACTGGCGAAAACGTGGAATCGACCACGAGGAAGCGCGGACCCGAAGAAGAAGCGCCGTTCGCCTGGGCCGATCTTCCGGTCCGGGCGTTTTTCTTTTCCCACGCGCCCGATTCTAATGGAGCCACCGCCATGAGCACCAATCGCGACCTTCTTCGAGACAACGACCCGGCTATCTATGAAGCCCTCGTCGGTGAGGAAAAACGCCAGCAAGCGGGCATCGAATTGATTCCGTCGGAAAACTACACCTACCCGGAAGTGCTCACGGCGCTGGGATCGGTTTTCACCAACAAGTATTCGGAGGGCTACCCGGGACGTCGCTACTACGGCGGGCAGCAATTCACGGACATCATCGAGAACGTCGCTCGTGACCGCGCCAAACAGCTTTTTCGCGCCGAGCACGCCAACGTTCAGCCGCTTTCCGGGTCGCCGATGAACCAAGCCGTGTACATGGCCTTTCTTCAACCGGGCGATACCGTTCTCGGCATGGACCTATCCCACGGCGGACATCTGACCCACGGGGCGCCGGTTTCGCACATGGGCAAGATTTACAATTTTGTCCGCTACAAGACGTACCCCGAGGAGCAGGGGCGTATCGACTTCGATGAATTGCGCAAGACGGCGATCGAGGCCAAGCCGAAGATGGTGTTGTGCGGTTACTCCTCCTACCCGCGCGACTATGACTACGCCCGATTCAAGGAGATTGCCGATGAAGTCGGCGCGCTGACGATGGCCGACGTCTCGCACATCGGCGGTTTGATCGCCGGCGGGGCGATGCGCAACCCTTGTGACGCGGGGTTCGATTTCGTTACCACGACCACGCACAAGTCGATGCGCGGGCCCCGCGGAGGCATGATTCTCTGCAAAGCGGAACACGCCAAGGCGATCGACAGAAGCGTCTTCCCCGGCTTACAGGGCGGGCCTCACATGAACGCCGTCGCCGGCGTCGCCATCACTCTCGGCAAGGCGCTCGAACCCGAGTACCGTGATTACTGCAGGCAAGTTCTCGACAACGCGCAGGTGCTGGCCCGGACGCTGATGGAAAACGGCGCCGAACTCGTCACCGGCGGCACCGAGAACCACATGATGGTGCTCGATACCGTCAAGAGTTTCAGCATCAACGGGCGCGTAGCCGAGGAAACCCTCGACGCGGTTTCGATCACGACGAACAAGCAAGTCATTCCCGACGACCCAAACCCCCCGCTACGCCCCAGCGGCGTTCGCCTGGGAACGCCCGCCGCGACAACGCGCGGCATGGCCGAAGAGGATATGAAGAAGCTTGGCCTGTGGATCACCCAGGCGCTGAAAAAGCACGAAGACGAGCAGGCGCTCGGAACGATGAAAGTGGAAGTCGAGGCTCTGTGCGGGCGCTTTCCGGTGCCGGGAATCGCGGACTAGCGCTGTGCGGGCTGGAAAAATCGCCACTACTGGAACGGGAAAATCCAAGAGCCGATGAAATAAACCGCCAGGGGGATCATCGCCAGGGCGATCAAATCCAGCATCACACCGGCCCGGAACATGCGTGGAATCGTGATCCAGCCGCTACTGAAGACGATGGCGTTGGGCGGTGTCGCAACCGGCAACATGAAAGCGAACGAGGCGATTACCGCCGCCGGAATCAATAGCAAATAGGGGTGAACGCCGATCTCCACCGCCGTGGCCGCTAGTACCGGAGAAATCATCAAGACCGTCGCGATATTAGACGTCGTTTCCGTCAGCAACACCGACAGCAGGCATGTCAGCAGCACCAGCACCCAAACCGGCAGTTCTCCGGCGATCGTCAGCCGCGAACCCAGCCAGGCCGCCAGACCGCTGTCTTGGATGCCGCCGGCGAGGGCGAAACCGCCTCCGAGCAGAATGACGATTCCCCAGGGAACGCCTTTCTGAATCGCCGGCCAGTCCACGATGAATTGGACGCGTGGTTTCGCGTTTGCACCCCTGCTAACGCGCGCGGGCAGCAAACAGAGCAACACGGCCATAGCGATGGCGACGGTGGCGTCGTGCAAACTGCCGGGAGTCGAGAAAGCACTCGACCAGCCCGGAATGATCACCGAGCCCAGCTCGAGCGGCCGGCGAAAGATCCACAGCAGGGCAGTCAAGGTTGCCACGAGCAGAACGGTTTTCTCTGGTTGGCTCATCGGTCCCAGGCGTCGCCGTTCTTCCGCGATAACGTCCTGACCCGCGCTGAACCGGATACGGCTGAGGGGTACCTCTGCTCCAAAGCGACACAAGTAGAGCCACATGATGGGCAGGAAGATCACGACAATCGGAATGCAAAGCATGCTCCAATCCGCGAACGCAATGGGCGGTTCGTCAGGGAAGCGCTCTTGCGCGAAGCCCACGAACGCAACTGTCGTCGGCGAGCCGATCAATGTCCCGATGCCGCCGACGCTGGCGGAATAGGCGATCGCAAGAAGCAAGATCAGCCCGAAGGTCGAGCGCACCCGTGCGGGGGTTTCCTCGGGCGATACGCCCTCCATGTGGGCAAGCTCCGCCATCTGGTTGACGACGGCCGCGGCGATCGGGAGCATCATCATGGTCGTGGCGGTGTTCGAGATCCACATCGAAAGAAACGCCGTAGCACACATGAAACCGAGCACCAGGCGATGAGGTCGGGTTCCGAAGAGACTGATCGTTCCCAAAGCCACACGGCGGTGAAGATTCCATCTTTCCATCGCAACGGCGATGACGAAGCCTCCCACGAAGAGGAAGATGATATGGTTGCCGTAGTGGGGCCCGACCTCGCGGCTGGGCATGATGTCGAGGGCCGGGTAGAGCGCCAACGGCAGGAGCGCCGTTACCGGGATGGGGGCTGCCTCGGTGATCCACCAAACGGCCATCAGCGCCGCGACGGCGGCGGTCCGCTGAGCGACGGGGGGCATGCCTTCGGGCGTGGGCGCGACGAGAATAATGACGAACAGCAGCAGACCCAGCGCCAAACCGATCCGTTGGCGCAACCCATAGCCTTGGTCTTGCTCGCCCGCGGGAAGTGCTTCCATAACCGTGAAAAGAAGTCAACACCCTATCACGGTTCACCGTTTTGAGGAAATGCGAGGAATGCCGAGCGATGCGCAATGCGGATGTTGAGATCGGCCGTCGGCTCCCGACGGGGCGCGCACCTCCAGGGGAGCCGTGTCGCCATTCGTGGCGACATGTCCTTTCTTCCGCCCGCCGCGCCCTTCAGCCTCGTCCGAACCGGCGCGCCGCCCGCTCGATCTCCACCCCCACGTCCGGCCCCTCGTAGAACCACAACCGCCCCTTGACGCGGACCGTTTCCCCCGGCGCGCAGTCGGGCAAAACCGGGTCGGCGTGAAAACACGGGCAGCCGCGATTGCCCCAACTGCGTCCCGTGCCCTCCCAAGCCGTTAGGATCCATTGCCGGCGCTGCTCGTCGCCGACGGCGGCGACCGGCTCACGAAACAGTTTGTTGTCGAGGGTCTGCTCGTTGAACCTCGGCGCACCCTTGAGCATCACGCAAATCTGCGTACGCAATCCGTTTAGCGCCGACTGGGTGCCGTTGCGCAGCCACAACTCCATATCGACACGGCCTTCCACCGGCCGCATGAGGGCCCCGAATTGCACCTGATTCGGAAGCGTCCATTGATGACGGAGCCCGCCTCCTTCGGTCCGTTCCCAATCGACATTTTCAAGGACCACATTGTGCTCGTTCCAAATCGTGGGGACGTCGGTATGGGCCAGAAACAGCAAGCCGAGATTACTGAAGATCGCTTCCGGCAGGTCGACTACCACGTAGTGAGCCGGGTTCCAAGGCAGGAAGACGCTTGCCTTCGTGCCCCGCATCGGATCGATCGCCCCGTCGAGAAAGCCAATGCGTGGGTGGCGTCCTCCCGGGTAAGGTTCGATGCGCGGACGATCCGCCGGCTCGGGCGCAGCCGCAGCGTAACGTTGGGCATGGCTTTCGACTTCGCTTTCGGGCAGGCCGCTCACCTTGGTCGCCTCGGCGTTCGAAAAGGCGTGATGAAGAAACATCGTCTCCATCCAGCGATCAAGATCGGCCCGTGTTGCTTCGACTTCGACGGGAAGCGGCAATGTCGAACCCGCTTCAGTTTCGGGATAGCGAAGCCCAGCCGTCGGGTCATCGGGCGCGGCCGACCCTGCGACATAAGGCTCGATATCCCGCAATGCGAGAGTTTCGAAACCCGCGGTCTTCAGATGCTCCATATAACGTTCGAACATCTCGGGCGGGGTGTGAACCCAAGGGTGTGCCGTATCGGGGACGCCGTGAAACTGCAGCACGACGATCTCGCCTGGGGCGGCCTGGGCAAGGACCTGTTGGAAATGCTCGAAAGTCCAGTCGGGGTACGCGTCCCCCGTTGTAGGAATCAACAGCGGGTCGTGACGGGCAGGATCAAACGCCGGCCCGGGAGTGATTTCTCCGTAGGGCGTCTCCGGTTGCATACCGCGGCGAGCGAAGCGGTAGCCGAGGTCTCGGAGTTTTGCGAGCGCTTCCGGTCCGAACCCATTGCCGCACCAGGCAAAGCTCTCCGGCTTAGGGACGCCGACCTTGGTCAAGGCGTTCTCGACCAGGTCCAACTCACCCGCCAGACGCGCGGCATTTCGGGGGATCGAAAAGTTTGCGTGGGTCCAGCTATGGTTACCGATCTCGAAACCCATCTCGTGGATTTCAGCGATCTCGGGCCACGTCATGAAATTCTCGGTGTCCGCCATCCAACGGTGAGTGACGAAGAACGTGGCGTGGAAGCCTAGATCTTTAAGAAGCGGCGCAACAAAGTGCCGGTGTGACTTAACAGCGTCGTCGAAGGTGAGCACGACGCGCGGCGGGCTAGTCCCGCAGGCCCCGGCAAGCGCAGCCAAGCCTCCGACCGCCAGAAATTTCCTTCGTGTCAACGTCGGGAACTCGCTGTTCGTCGAGGACGATTTGGGTGCGAAAGACCGTCCGCGGCCGCTTCCCGGGGTGGTGATTCCACTCCGATTCGTTCCCATCGCTCAGTATTGTCTCAGAAACTACGCCGAAGGTGATTTTTCGGCTTTTTTGGGCCTTCGAGGCCGCTGCCTACACCCCCGCTACGCTACAATAAATGAATAACTTAGCCGCCCGTTGACGCTCTAACGAAAGGACGTTTTTTTGGCAGAGCAGCCCCCCTCCACTCCCACCCAACTACCCCTCGGAAGTAACGGTTCCCCGCCTCCGAATTTGATCCCCATCGACATTGAAGTCGAGATGAAGAAGTCTTATCTCGACTACGCCATGAGCGTGATCATTGGGCGCGCATTACCCGACGTGCGTGACGGGCTTAAGCCCGTGCAACGGCGCATTCTCTACGGCATGCTCGAAGCCGGGTTGCGCTCGAATCGAGGTTTCCGTAAGTGCGCCAAGATCGTCGGAGAAGTGATGGGGAACTACCACCCTCACGGCGATTCCTCGATCTACGACACGTTGGTTCGGATGGCGCAGCCGTTTTCGATGCGCTGCCGCCTGGTCGACGGACAGGGCAATTTCGGATCGGTCGACGGCGATCCTCCGGCGGCCATGCGCTACACCGAAGCTCGGCTGACCGCCATTGCGGAGGCCATGCTCAACGATATCGACAAGGATACCGTCGATTTCCGTCCCAACTACGACGACACCAGCGAAGAGCCCGAGTGCTTGCCCGCCGCAGCCCCCAACCTGCTGGTCAACGGCGGCACCGGAATTGCCGTCGGCATGGCGACCAATATCCCGCCGCATAACCTGGGCGAGATGATTGATGCCGCGATCACCGTTATCCAGCGCCCCAAGACGCAACTCGAGGATTTGCTCGAAATCGTCCATGGCCCCGACTTCCCGACTGGCGGCACGATCTGTGGAACCGAGGGGATCCTCAATGCCTATCGCACCGGCCGAGGTCATGTGACCACGCGTGCCAAGGCCGTGATCGAGGACAAAGGCAACCGGCAGCAAATTATCGTCAACGAGATTCCCTACCAGGTCAACAAGTCGAGGCTTATCGAGCACACCGCCGCGCTGGTCAACGACAAAAAGATCGAAGGCATCTCGAACATCTGGGACGAAAGCGACCGCGACGGCATGCGCATCGTCTTCGAGCTGAAACGCGGCGAGCAACCCGAGGTTGTTCTCAACAATCTGTACAAGCACACGCAGTTACAAACCGGCTTCGGCATCATCGTGCTGGCCATCGTCAACGGGCAGCCCAAGGAACTGGGTCTGCTCGAATATCTGCGTCTTTTCGCCGAGCACCGCATCGATGTCGTCCGCCGCCGAACGAACTATTTGTTGCGCAAGGCCCGGGACCGCGAGCACGCCTTGCTGGGATTCCAGAAGGCGCTCGATCATCTCGACGAAGTCATTCAGCTCATTCGGCAATCGAAGAGCCCGGCCGAAGCGCGCCAAGCGTTGATGGATCGCTTCGAGTTCACCGAGCGGCAAGCGCAAGCGATTATCGAATTGCAACTGCAACGCCTTACGGCGATGGAGCAGCAGAAGATCATCGAGGAGCTTGGGGAGATTCAAAAGAAGATCGCCGGTTATCTCGAAATCCTGGGTTCCGACAAGGTCTTGCGCAAAGTCATCGTCAAGGAACTCCAGGAGATCAAGAAGAAATTCGCGGACGAACGCCGCACCGAGATCGGACCTCCGGTTTCGCAAATGTCGATGGAAGACCTGATCGCCGACGAAGACGTCGTCATCACGGTCACGCATAACTCCTACCTGAAGCGGACCCCAGTGACGACCTACCGTCAACAAGTCCGCGGCGGACGCGGGCGCATCGGGATGGGGACGCGCACCGCCGATTTCGTCGAGCACCTCATCATCGGTTCGACGCATTCCTATTTCCTCGTCTTCACGAATCTCGGGCGCGTTTATTGGCTGCGTATCTATGACATTCCCGATGTCGGCATTACCGGACGCGGCAAGAATATCGTCAACCTGTTGAACTTCCAACCCGACGAAACCGTGCAGGCGTTCCTGCCGGTGAAAGAGTTCACCGCGGGCCGCTACATCGTCATGGCCACGCGCAACGGCGTGATCAAGAAATGCGACTTGAGCGTTTTCAAGCGGCCTCTCTCGCGCGGCATCATCGCCTTGGCGCTTGACGAAGGCGACGAGCTGATCTCGGCGCGCTTGACCGATCCGGGCCGCGAAATCTTCGTCGCCACGCAAAAGGGCAAGGCGATCCGTTTTCATGAGGACGCCGTGCGCGCCATGGGCCGGCCGGCCCGCGGCGTGCGGGCCATCAGGATTGACCCCGACGACCGCGTGATCGGCATGATCGCCGTGCCCGAAGACGTGCTCGTCCTCAGCATCACCGAAAACGGTTTCGGCAAGCGCACCAAGATCGATCAATACCGCTTGACCCAGCGGGGTGGAAAAGGGGTCATCAACATCAAGACCACCAAGCGCAACGGCAATGTTGTCGCGATCATGAAGGTCGCCAAGGACATCGACTTGATATTGATTACTCGCGGCGGCAAGATCATCCGGATCGAAGCGGACAAGATCCGCGCCACCGGGCGCTCGGCCCAGGGCGTTACCCTGGTCAACGTCGAGGACGGCGACCAGATTGCGGCTGCTTGCGCCGTACCGCAGTCCCAAAGCGACGGCAACGGTACGGACGGCGCCCCCGAGCAGGGGACGCTGCTATAGCCAAGGCAGATTCGGAGCCCCGAACGAAAGTGAGTGGGTCACCAACAATGCCGGATCAAACCTGTAGTTACGGCTTCGGTCCACCGGCCCATCCAGGGAGGGATTTCACATGAAACGCTTTGCCGCTCCGCTCGTTGTCGCCGCCTTTCTGACGGCGAGCCCTTTGCCGGCTGAACAAGTAACTCTTGAGGGCTATCTCGTCGATCGGGAATGCTCTTCCGGGATCATCGAGCTAGGTGCTGAGGCAGCCGCCAAGCACGACCGCTCGTGCGCTCTGATGGAAATATGTGTGCAAAGCGGATTCGGGATCTTGACGGCGGCGGGCGACTTCGTGATCTTCGACGACGCCGGTAACGAGAAGGCCGTTGCGGCGCTCGAATCGGCGAGCAAAGACAAGGACTACAAGATCCGCGTCAGCGGCGCCCGCGAGGGTGACGAGATCCAAGTCGCCTCGCTCACGATCGAATAGAGAGGAATCGGTAACCGAAGCCGGCCCGATCAGTCGTCGCTTCCGCCCAGCAGGCCCGCCCGGAGCAAGAAGTAGATCAACGTAAACAGCGTGCTCACCGCGGCCGCTACGTAAGTCATGGCCGCGGCATTCAAGACACGATCGACACCTTCCCGCTCATGCGGTGAAATGATACCCTGCGCCACGACTAGTTCCTTGGCGCGCCGGGTCGCGTCGAATTCCACCGGCAAAGTCACAATCTGGAAAAGCAGAACGGCGGAGAAAAGAACCGCCCCGACTAGGACCATGTTTTGGGAAGCCATGAACAGTCCGATCAACATGACGAAATAGCCGATCGAGGAACCGATGTTCGCCGTCGGCACCAGCATCGAGCGCACCCATAACGGCGCATAGTTTCTGGCATGCTGGATGGCGTGACCCGCTTCATGCGTGGCGACCCCGATCGCGGACAGCGAAGCGGAGTCATAGACTTCTTCGGAAAGCGCCAGCGTCTTGTTGACCGGGTTGTAGTGGTCCGACAAGAAACCGTGCGTGCGCACTACGCGGACATCCCCGATTCCGGCGCGGTCGAGCAAGATTTGAGCCGCCTGCGCGCCCGAATACCCCGTCGCCGAAGGGACTTTGGAATATTTCTTGAAAGCCGACTTGGTGCGGAAGCTCGCCCACAGGGAAAGCGCCAGCCCCGGCACCATAAACACCAGATACATGGGATCAAAGAACATGAGATTCTCCCTTATTTCTGATTCTCATCGGCGACAGCCCTGCGAGCAGTCAAAGTTACTCTCATCTTACCGGCTCCCCTGACAACAGTAGGGTGGGGAGGGGTGCACACGGCCACGACCGCGACCGTGAAAGCGCGGCATCGTCTGCTCACTTTTTTCTGTGAGCCAACTGATATTGCGTAAACGGCGACGCCACGCCTTGGATATCGACATTGAGTAAGTAGGGCTTTTCGCTCGCCAACGCTCTCTGAAACGCCGGCGCGATCTGCTCGGGCGTCTCAATAAACTCTCCTTCGCCGCCGAAACCCTTCATCACCAGGTCGTAGCGGGTTCTTCTCAACTCGCAGGCGACGGTCTTGCCGCTGTCGTAATGGCCCAGTTGCAGCTCCCGCTCGATCCCCCAGCCGCCGTCGTTGCCGACGATGATAATCACCGGCAGGCCGAAGCGAACGGCCGTGTCCATCTCGGCGAGGTAGAAGCCCAGCGAGCCGTCGCCGGTGATGACGATCGAGGGCGCGTTGGGCCGCAAAATCTGCGCTGCCAAGCCGATGGGAAACCCGACCCCGAGGCCGGCCGGCGCGCCCAGGCGCAACCAATGCATCGGCAGCCGCGCAGGAAGAGTACACCGTCCCCAATGAACGAAGTCGCCGCCGTCCCAGCACAGCGTGGCGTCTTGCGGCACCAGATCTCGCAGCCGCGTAAAGAGGTGCAGCGGGTGCATCGGCGTCGAGGGCTGCTCCGCCTGCGCGGAGAGCTCCCGGCGCCAGGCCTCGTCCGCCTCGCTGATCCGCGCCAACCACGCCGAACGGTCCGGCGCCGCGCGGCGTCCCAGCGCATCCAATAGATCCTCCAAGGTCAGCTTCACATCCGCCGCCATGCCGACCTCGAGAGCGCGGTTCAATCCGAGCTCCGGCGGATGAATATCCACTTGCACAAACTTCGCATCGGGAGGGAAAAGCTGCGGGCCGCCCAAGCGTAGACGATAATCGAGTTTCTTGCCAAGCAGGAAGACGAGGTCGGCCTCCGCGAAAGCCTCCGGGGCCGCCCGGTTCAGCGTCGGGTCGGCGTATCCGAAGCACAGCGGATGCGAGTCGGGCACGAGTCCGCGGGCGAGACAGATCGTGAAAAGTGGCAGCGAGGTCTTTTCGATAAAGGCTTCGAGCTGAGCGCCGGCGTCGGCAAACCAAGCGCCACTCCCCGCGATCACGACAGGGCGCTCGGCCTGGTCCAGCAGATCGATCACACGGTTGATGTCGGCAGAATCGGGCGCCGGCCGCGGAATCGCGAGCGGCCCGTCGGGCAGCGGGGTGTGTTGTTCGGCCGTACCGGTAAACAAGTCGACCGGGACGCTGATATGTGCCGCCCCAGGCCGTCCGGTGAGAGCTTCCTGGTACGCACGTCCCACATGAAAAGGTATTTGCCCCGCGTCGGCGGGCACGGCGGCATATTTGGTTACGCTGCGCACGAGGGCGAGCTGATCCATATCCTGGAACGCGTTCCGGTCCCGCAGTTGCGAGGTGCTCATACCGCTGACGGCAAGAACGGGGCTGCCGGTGGCGTTGGCCGTGGCGATGCCGGTTATCGAATTGGTATGTCCTGGGCAGCCGGTGACCAGTGAGACACCCGGGGTGCGCGTCATTCTACCCCATCCATCGGCCATATGAACGGCCGCCGACTCGTGCCGGGTGTCGTAGATGCTCAGACCCTCGCGGTCGGCAACCTGCAGGACTTCATTGAGGTGGTCTCCGACCAGCGTGAAGATATGCGTGGCTCCGAGATTCTTGATCGAAGAGACAAAGAGTTCCGCGCCGGTCGGCATGAGATATTGCTCCGTGGGCCCCGTCGCGGGCGGGCTGGGCTACCCGCGGAACCGGGAATCCGCCACTATACAACTTTTCCCGGTCCGAGGCCGATTGCGTCGGCGCATTGAACGCTACCATGGAGTTGCATGTCCGCTCCGCGCATCACTTTGCTCGGGATCGGCTTGGCCGGGTTGGTGGTGTTGCTGCTTTCGTGCGGCGCCGCGGTAGCACCCTCTCCGGCGGGCCAGGCTGCGTCGAGCGATTCGGTCGTGTCCGTTCTTCCAGGAGCAGAGGCTTTCGAAGCCCCGCTCGCCGGGCGCCTCGACCAAGCGTGGCGGGAGCGTCCGTCGGGCTACGAGCCGCGCACGCGCCATCTCCACCCCGACGGCTCGCCGAAATACATCAACCGCCTGTTCCTCGAAGTCAGCCCCTACCTTCTGCAACACGCGCACAATCCGATGAACTGGCGTCCCTGGGGCGATGAGGCGTTCGAGGAGGCTCGTCGCTTGGGGCGGCCCGTGCTGCTGAGTGTGGGCTATTCGACCTGCCACTGGTGCCACGTGATGGAGGAGGAATCGTTCGACGACGAGGAGATCGCGCGCTTCATTAACGAGAACTACATCGCCATCAAGGTTGATCGCGAAGAACGCCCCGATGTCGACGCCGTCTATATGAGTGCTGTGCAGGCTTTACGCGGCAGGGGTGGCTGGCCGATGACGGTGTGGTTGACGCCCGATCGAAAACCCTTCTACGCGAGAACCTATATTCCGGCGCGCGACGGTGACCGGGGTGCGCAAACGGGGTTTCTCACGCTACTCGGGAAGCTGAGGGGGACTTACGACGAGGCGCCCGAGCAGATCGATGCGCGGGCCAAGCAGATTACCGCCGCAGTAGAACGCTCGTTGCAGCCGCAAAGCGGCGACGCGGTCCCGGGTAGCGATGCGCTTCACAAATTGACGAAGCATTTCCGGGAACGTTTCGACGACGTTCACGGCGGCCGCAAAGGCGCTCCCAAGTTCCCAAGTAGTCTGCCTGTCCGCGCACTGCTGCGATATCACCGCAGGACCGGCGACCAGCAGGCCCTGGCGATGGCCGAGCTAACGCTCGAAAAAATGGCGGCCGGAGGCATGTATGACCAAGTCGGCGGCGGATTCCACCGCTACTCGACCGACGCGCGCTGGCTGGTGCCGCACTTCGAGAAGATGCTGTATGACAACGCCCTTCTGGTAACGGCGTATCTGGAGGGTTTGCAGGCGACGGGCCGCGAAGAATTTGCCGCCGTGGCGCGCGATATCCTGCGCTACGTCGAGCGTGAGATGACGTCGCCCGAAGGAGCGTTCTACTCGGCCACGGACGCGGACAGTCTCAACCCGGAGGGTCATCGGGAAGAGGGTTGGTTCTTTACCTGGACTCCGGAGGAGATCCGCGACGTGTTGGGCGACGAGGTGTCCAAGACGGTCATTGCTTACTACGCCGTCACCGAGAAGGGGAACTTCGAGGGCCGCAACATCTTGCACCGGCCGCAAACGGACCGCGATGTCGCCAAGCGGCTCGGGATAGCCGTCGCGAAATTGCGATCGACCATCAGGGCCGCCCGCGAGAAACTCTACCGGGCGCGGGCTCCAAGGCCGCCGCCGCTACGTGACGACAAGATCCTGACGTCATGGAATGGTTTGATGATTTCGGCGCACGCGCAAGCGGCTTTGGTGCTTGAAGATGAACGGTATGCATCCCGCGCCGAGCGAGCCGCCGATTTCCTGTGGGATAACCTTCGCCGCGACGGGCGTCTGTTGCGCAGCTTTCGCGCCGGCCGCGCGGGGCGCAACGCCTATCTCGATGACTACGCCTTCTTCATCGCCGCACTCCTTGATTTATACGAAGTGACGGGCGGTCCCAAGCGGCTCGAGCAGGCGCTCGAGCTGCAAGCTCTCTTGGAATCGCACTACGAAGATCCCGAAGGCGGCGGCTTCTTCATGACGAGCAACGACCACGAACGGCTGCTGGCCCGCGAGAAGCCGAGCTACGACGGAGCCGAGCCGGCCGGCAACTCGATTGCGGCGATGAACCTCTTGCGCCTTCACGAACTGACGGGCGACGATCGCTATCGACAAAGAGCCGAGACTACGTTCCAGGCCTTCTCGAGGACCATCGAGCGCTCGCCCGCGGCATTATCGGAGATGTTGTTGGCACTCGATTTCCACCTGGATCGGGCGAAACAGATATTGGTCGTCACGCCGGACTCCCGTGCGCAAGCCGAACCCTTCCTCGCCGAGCTTCGAAAGCGCTTCGTGCCGAACCGCATCCTCAGCATTGTCGCCGAAGGCGAGCTTCCTACGCATGTCAACAGCGTTCCGCTCCTCAAGGACAAACGAGCCTTGCGAGGCAAGACAACCGCCTATGTGTGCGAACAACGAGTATGTGAACTGCCGACATCCGACCCCGCGGTCTTCGCTACGCAGATAGACAAGGTGGAACCTCTATCGCCGAGCGAAGCCCCCTAGTCCGGCCCCGAGACGGCATGATTCAATCATCTTCGACCGCAACTGGGTTCGATGGGTCGGGCCTCCCGGCCTGCCGGACCCGAGCGGGCGCGTTACGATTCTCAATGCTGACGGCCTGCCCGGCCTTCCTCGCGACCGCCTACGGTGCTCTCACGCTTGCCGCTGCCGACCCTCCGCTCATGTTGCGCGGGCGCATCGAACCACCTCAGCGCGCCGCCGTAGCACTCTACGGCGCGGTCACGCCGTTTCACCGCCGAACGTTCAGTGACCCCAAAGGCCGCTTCGAGTTCAAGAAGATCCCGACCGGCAGCTATACGGTGGCTGTCTTCCATCCGCGTCGCGGTGAGTCGCTAACCACCGTCGAGGTGACTCCGAGTTTTGCCGACGAACACGGCCGCGTTGAAGTCGTAGTCCGCCTCGCGCCTTCCAAGGCGTCGAGAGAGCGGGCACTGATCGGCAGCAGTACTGTCGAAGTGCGGGATCTCGCCATCTCGCCCAAAGCGGCCTCTCTGTTGCGCAAGGCGCAGCGCAAACTTGGCAAAGGTCGGGCCGACGCAGCCATTCGCGACCTCGAGCGCGCGGTGAAAATCTCGAAGGGGTTCGTCGATGCGTGGAATTTGATGGGTACAATCTACTACCAGCGCGCCGAATATCCTCAGGCCGAAGAATCGTTTCGAAAAGCTCTCGCCACCGATGAAGATGCCTACGAACCAACGGTCAACCTAGGCGGTACGATGCTGTCGATGAACCGGCCCGCGGACGCCTTTCCCTTTAACGAATCTGCGGTTGCCGCGAGACCCGAAAGCGCGCTTGCCAACGTGCAGATGGGAATCAATCACTTCATGCTCGGCAACGACGGCGAGGCTTTGGCGTATCTCAACAAGGCGAAGCGGCTTGACGCTTCGCATTTCTCCCATCCGCAACTGATTCTTGCGCAGATCTATGCCCGTCAGAGCCGGCCGGGCGCCGCGCGGCGGGAACTGGAAGACTTCCTCGACCGGCACCCCGACTCGCCGTTGCGCGACGATGTGCAAGCTGGCATCAAGCGGCTAACGGTGTCCGCCGAGACTGCCCCGCGGTAGGCCCGTCCTCAAAGCCCGCGCTAACCAGAATCAGAGGCCCGAGCGACAGCGACGGGTCAGTTCCCTCGGTCCATGATGGTGTCCGAAGAAAGATCTTCCCTTCACCTGCATTTCTCACCACCTGGCGAGGCGAAGTGCGTGAGAGGGCTGTCAGTGCGAGGCACGGGCCGCCTGGCACCCCATTTCTTAAGCAAAGAGGCGTACTTGAACGGTACGGTGAGCACGGCAGGCAACCGTAACGAAGTAATGACAGGCCTATTGCGTGCTTCGACCGCCAAGTGGTGAGAAATGCAGGTTAATCCCCATAGGTCCGGTAGAAGAGACACCGCGGCCTCAAGGTTAGGTTGTTGCTTGGCCGATGGGGGCGTCGGCGGGGGCGGTGAGTGAGTCGGAGTGTTTGATTCCTTTCTTGAGGTGCTCGGGGTGGCGGGCCGAATTTGAGAAACGGATTGGCCCGTCGCTATCGCTCGGGGCTCTGATCCTGGTTCTCGATGGGCACAGGAGCGAGTCGAGCCGGACTTTCGTCCAGCGCCTCTTTCGTTTGCCGCGGCGGGTCGTTGCGGCGAGATTCCGTACTTGCCCAAACGGCAACAAGGTTCATGTCACCTCCATATAATAGAGTGGCCTTTTCAAGGCCGGAGAACATCATGAATCCTCACCCCGCCGTTCGCCGCCGGTACCTACTCGTCCTCGCCGCGTTCTGCGCGGCGCTGTTGTTTGAGGCGTTGCCTGCGTCCGCGCAAACCACTACTCCGCTGCAGCCGCTGGCTCAGCAAGCGCGGCGGCTCGAAGACGCCATGAACTACCTCGGCCGGCCCTTCCCGGCCGAGGTACACGACGGCATCAACCAGGCTGTCGCCATGGAGGACGAAGTTGGGGCAGTGGCTAGGCTTCAAGAACTGCTGGATCCGTATGTTCTCGCCAAGGTCACCATCAATCCGGAAAGTCGCGTCAAGGTCGCCCCCGGCGCCGCCGACCCGGTGCTTGTCGAAAACGGAACACGGCTGTTTCTGGTAAAGGTCATCAACCAAGCCGGGGTCCGCGCGCCGCTCGAAGTCGAAAGCCCCAATAGCGGACCGACGTCGCTTCGCTACCGCAGCGCCGAGGAGCACGAAGTCGAGCAGGAGTTGACCGAGCAAGACGTCAAGGAACGCTGGGCGGAGATTTCCATCTACCGCCGTCCTCCCATGCTGGAACGGTTGTCGGGCCTCGGCGTCGAATACCAGATTCTTTCCGTCTACTCGCGCGACCGCGGACAACGCTCGGCCAAGATCGCCTTCAACGTCGGGCAGGGTTCGCAAGACATCGGCTTTCGAAACGACATGTTGGTCCTTTTCAACATCGCGCCGACCCGGCCGATTACCTTGCGCGTCAAGGACGAAAATGGGCAGGCGACGATCGCCGGATTCGTGATCAAAGACCGAGCGGGGAGAATTTATCCCAACCCTTCTAAGCGCCTCGCGCCCGACTTTCCGTTCCAGCCGCAAATCTATCGCGCCGATCAGGAAAAGGTTCTGCTGCCGGCCGGCTACTACACGATGGAATCCTCGGGTGGTCCTGAATTCCATACCCGCACGAAGGAATTTGCCGTAGACGACGAGGGCCCAAAGGAGTTGGCGTTTCAGCTGCAGCGCTGGATCGACCCTTCGAAATACGGTTGGTGGTCGGGGGATCACCATATCCACGCGTCGGGGTGTTCGCATTACAAGAACCCGACGGAGGGGGTCCAACCCGAAGACATGCTGCGGCAGGTGCTCGGCGAGAACCTCAATATCGGTTCGGTGCTGACCTGGGGGCCGTCGTGGTACTACCAGAAGCGCTTTTTCAGTGGAAAGGACGACGATCTTTCGAAACCGGAGCGGTTGCTGCACTATGACGTCGAGGTTTCCGGCTTCCCGTCGAGCCACGCGGGGCACCTGGTTTTGTTGGGGCTCAAGGAAGACGATTACCCGGGTGCTGAGCGCGTCGAGCAATGGCCTTCGTGGGATCTGCCTGTTCTTCAATGGGGACAGTCGCAGGGCGGCATTGTCGGTTTTACGCATTCAGGCTGGGGCTTGTCGGTGCAGAGCGACGAGTTGCCTAACTACGAGATGCCGGGGTTCGACAGCATCGGCGCGAACGAATACATCGTCGATGTAACGCACGACGCGGTGGATTTCATCTCGATGGTCGATACGCCCTCGGTCTGGGAGTTGAACATCTGGTACCACACGCTCAACGCCGGCTTTCGCACCCGCGTGAGCGGTGAGACCGATTTTCCGTGCATCTACGACGACAAGGTGGGGCTGGGCCGCAGCTACGTGAAGCTGAAGAAGCTGACCTACCGCAACTGGATCGAAGGGGTTCGCGACGGGCGGACTTACGTCGGCGACGGCAAGAGCCACTTGATCGATTTTCAGGTCAACGGCGTGGAGGTCGGGACCCAAGGCAGCGAAGTGCGAGTGGAGGCCGGGGAGACGATTCGCGTCGGGGTCAAAGCGGCCGCGTTGCTCGACCGTTTTCCAGACCCGAAGTTTCATGACCTCGGTTACGAGGAGAAGCCCTATTGGGATGTCGAACGCGCTCGCATCCCCGAAACTCGCGATGTGCCGGTGGAGCTGATTGTCAATGGTGAATCGGTTGCGACCCAAACGATCACAGCGGATGGCCGCATTCAAGAGCTGACTTTCGAGGTTCCGATTGAGAAGAGTAGTTGGGTTGCGCTGCGCATCTTGCCTTCTTCGCACACCAACCCGATTTTCGTCCTCGCCGACGGCAAACCGATTCGGGCTTCCCGTCGCAGCGCGGAATGGTGTTTGGCGGCGGTGAATCAATGCTGGACGCAGAAAATCGTAGGGATTCGGGATTCGGAGAAAGAGGCGGCCCGCAAAGCCTACGACCACGCGCGGGCGGTGTATAAGCAGCGGATCGCCGAGAGCGAGTAACGGGGGACGGCGGTCGGTGACGCAGGTCTGGCGGAGGGCGCGCCTAGACCCGCGCTACGGGGTCACAAAGCAAATTCGCCCGCCCGGGGCGGGGCGGTTTTAGGATCACCACTTCTTTTGCTTCCGGCGCGGCCGCATTGGATGTCGCTCGATTCCTCTCGCGGGTCGGTTTACGTCATCATGGAACTTATGGTCAAAGGCCTCTCAAGAGGGCTTCTCTGTCTGTTCATCCCGGCGGTGCTACATGCCCAGGACGATCTACTTAATGACATCGTCTTTCAGAGGGTCGCCTCCGGGCTGGTGCGTCCTACATCGGTTGCCCACGCCGGTGACGGTTCCAGCCGCTTGTTTGTAACGCAGCAAGCAGGCTTACTACGTGTGATTGATCAGGACGTGCTTCTCGAGGAGCCGTTTCTTGACCTGACCGAAACGGTTTCGTGTTGCGGCGAGCGGGGCTTGCTGGGCGTGGCCTTTCACCCCGATTTCGAAAGCAACGGCCGCTTCTTCGTCAGCTACACAGACGCCGCCGAGGACTCCATCGTCGCCGAGTTGCTCGTCTCGGCCGAAGACCCCAACCGTGCCGACCCGGCGTCGAAATCCCTCGTGATTCGCGTCGACCAGCCCAGTGATGAACACAACGGCGGCCAGTTGCAATTCGATGCTGACGGCTATCTATACGTCGGAATCGGCGACGGTGGGCACGGCCACGAGGCGGAGGGCGCGCCACAGAACCTCGGTTCGCTCCTCGGTAAGATCCTGCGCCTCGACATTGACTCCGCCCGGCCCTATTCCATCCCGCACGACAACCCCTTCTTAGGCGTTGACGGCGCGCGCACGGAAATCTGGGTGATGGGCCTGCGCAATCCTTGGCGCTTCAGCTTCGATCGTGATACCGGCGACCTGTTCATCGGCGACGTCGGCCAACGGACGATCGAAGAGATCGACTACCAGCCGGCCGCAAGTCCCGGGGGCGAAAACTACGGCTGGGATTTCAAAGAGGGATCGCTTTGCACCGGTCCCGGCGGCAGCGCCCACGGGCCGGAAGAGGAAGATCAAGCCGACGAACACGACGAGCCGCACGGCGAAGGAGCCTGTAGTCCCCACGATGAGGAGTTGACCGACCCGATTCTTGAATACAGCCACGAGGTCGGCTGCTCGATTATCGGCGGGTATCGGTATCGCGGCACCGGCCTGCCCTCGCTCGGAGGGGTCTACCTCTACGGGGACTTTTGCTCGGGCCGTCTCTTCGCCGCCGTGCAAGAGGAAGACGCCAACTGGTCGGTTGTCGACCAGCGCGAGACGGGCTTCCTGATTACTACCTTTGGCGAGGACGAGGCGGGCGAGGTCTACGTCGCCGACCTTCGCGGACACTTGTTTCGGATCGCGCCCCCGACCGATCCTCCGTCGGTCTCTTCGTACTATCCCGGGTCGGCCGTCGCGGGCGGCGCCGATTTCCCGCTCATACTTCGGGGCGAAAATTTTGTCAATGGCGTCGAAGTGCGCTTCCAAAATCAACTGCGCTCAAGCCGCGTGATCGATAACCAGCGGCTCGCGGCTTCGATTTCGTCTTTCAATATCTCATCGCCCGCCACGGCGGAGGTAACCATTGTCAACCCGAAGCTCGAAGGAGCCCCCGCCGCGGCCGTCGATTTCGCGGTCGCCGAGCCGCCGTCAACAACTCCGTTCATCAATCCGGGAGGTGTTGTGGGGGCCGCCGGATTCTTGGCGAATCCGATGGTGCCGGGGTCGCTCGCCTCTTTGTTCGGGGCGAATGCCGCGGCGTTTAGGGAAGCGACGGGCGGCGTGCCTTTGACGACAATGCTCGGTGGGTCAACGGTGCTGGTGGCAGACGTGTTGCAAGCGCCGCTATTTTTCGCGGACCCTTCGCAGCTCAATTTTCAGGTGCCTTGGGAGACGCCCGTGGGTGAACCTGTCGCGTTCCGCGCGCAGGTCGGTCCCGATGTGAGCGCGCCGGTGATGGTGCCGACGACAACCCACGCGCCGGCTGTTTTCACATTGGAGAAGATCCGCCCCGCGCAGGGGGCGATTCTGATTGCGAACACGACCAGCCTGATTCCCGCACCGGTCGGGGCGGCGCCGAATACGCGGCCGGTTGTACGCGGCGAGCTGCTCGAAATCTTCGCCACGGGGTTGGGCCCGGTCACCAATCAGCCTGACACCGGGCAGATCGCGATTTCGTTTCCCCTTTCGCGCACCGAGACGACGCCTTTGGTCACGATCGGCGGGGCTTCGGCGCGTATCTTCTTTTCCGGCCTGGCTCCCCGAACCGTCGGGTTGAATCAAGTGAATGTCAAGGTGCCCGACGACGCGCCTGTAGGCGACGACATCCCGCTCGTTATTCGAATAGGCGAAGTCGATTCCGCTCCGGTGATCATTGCGGTGGAGTGATGGCTTTCGAGGAAATCTTAGCCATCGCGCCGATGTGGTACGTCGCGTTCTTGTTGTCGCTGACGTGCCACGAAGCGGCTCATGCGCTGGTCGCTGATTGGGGCGGTGATTCGACGGCTGCGATGGGCGGGCAGGTCACCCTCAACCCGGTCCCGCACATTCAACGTGAGCCTTTCGGGACGGTTCTCGTTCCGATTATTTCCCTTTTTTGGATGCAGTGGATGATCGGTTGGGCCAGTGCCCCCTATGACCCTTATTGGGAGCAACGCTATCCGCGCCGAGCTGCCTGGATGGCGCTGGCCGGGCCCGCGGCTAATTTGCTGTTGGCGATCGCGGCCGCGATCGCGATTCGGATTGGGTTGGCTATGGGGTACCTCGAGCCCGGCTTTTACGGCTTTACCAGCCTCGTAGAGGGTGCTCCGGGTGAAATCTCCTCGGCGGTCGCAACCTTTCTCAGCATATTGTTCGCGCAGAACATACTGCTGATGGCGTTTAACCTGCTGCCGGTACCGCCGCTCGACGGGCATGTGGCCGTCGGTCTGTTCCTGAGTGAGTCGGCGACTCTGCGGTTTATAGCGTTTGTTCGGCAACCCGGCTACGGACTGATCGGCTTGCTGATCGCGTGGAATTTGTTCGGGTATATCTTCGGGCCTGTGTTTCGCACAGGCGTCGGCCTGCTCTACCTCGGTTACGGCGGCTAAGAACGCAAAAGCATCTTGTGATTCGGCACGGGCAGTGGAGATCGAGCGCACAACACCGCATCGGGTGCATGGAGAGGAAACCAAAGCTATGGCGGGAGAGGTCGAACTTATTCAGGGGCTTCTGGGCCAGGATGGACTTAGTGAAGAGCAGGGAGGCCACCTTCGGGCCCGTCTAGATCGACTCGTAGGAAAAGATCGTTTCAAGGCGAGAAGATGCTGATTCCTGACCGAACTCGAAGTTTGCCTTATGCGAGTGCCGTTCTGATACCTGCCTGTCTACTCCGGTAACCCAAACGTAAACACCGAGTTGCCGCAGGCGATGCTCACCATTTGCTTGCCGGCGGCTTGGAAGGTGATCGGGTTGGAGACCATCATGCCTCCCAGGTTCTTGCGCCACAACAGCGTGCCGTCGCGGGCGTCGAGAGCGAAGAAATAGCCCGGACGGGTCCCGGAGAAGAGCACGTCTCCAGCCGTGGTGATGACGCCCGCTTCCGTAATGCCGCCCTGTTTGAATTCCCACAGCTTTTCGCCTGTGAGCGGGTCCAAAGCGCGCACTGCGCCGTAGCCCGGATCCTCATTGGTCACCGGGGCGGGGAAGGGACGGTAGGGGATACTGCCCACATAGCGATTTCCCCGGGTGTAGGTGGCCGCGCCTTTGTGATAGAGGCCCCAGGTTTCTTCCCACGCCGAGAAGTAGAAGTAGCCGGTGCGCGGGCTGAAGGAGGGCGAGTACCAGTTGGTCGCGCCCTGGACCGATGGATAGACTTTGACGCCCTCCTGGTTCGGTCCCATGCCTTTGATCTTCATAGGCCTGCCGGCCTCGTCCAGACCCTCCGCCCAGTTTTGGTAGGAGAATGCCTTGCCGCTGATGAATTTGCCATCGACCCGGTCCAGTACGTAGTAGAAGGCGTTGCGGTTGGCCCAAAGCATGAGCTTGCGCATTTCACCATCCAACTCCAGGTCAACGAGGACGGGGATCTGCACCGCGTCCCAGTCCCATTCGTCGTGGGGCGTGAACTGGAAATACCACTTCATCTTCCCGTCGTCGGGGTCGAGGGCAATGACCGAATCGGTGTACAGGTTGTCGCCCTTGCGGACGTCGGGGTTCCAGTCGGGCGCCGGGTTACCTGTACCCCAGTACATGAGATCCAGGTCGGGGTCATAGGAGCCCGTTACCCAGATGGATCCGCCGCCGCGTTTCCAGGAGTCGCCCTCCCAGGTCTCATGACCGGGTTCACCAGGCCCGGGGATGATGTAGTGACGCCAGCGGCGCTCACCGGTCTTGGCATCGTAGGCATCCAGGTAGCCGCGAATACCGTACTCGCCCCCCGCGGTTCCCACAACGACCATGTCCTTGACGACGAGCGGCGCGACCGTGACGGCGTATCCGCCCGTGTGGTCGGCGACTTCGACCTCCCAAAGCAGCTCACCGGTTTTGGCGTCCAAGGCGAGTAGCTTGGCGTCTACCGTCCCCATATACAGGGTGTCTCCAAGGATGGCGAGTCCTCGGTTGATGAGGCCGCAACAAAGGTTTGCCGTACCTGCGTAGATGTAGTCGAACTTCCAAAAACGCTCGCCGGTCTCGGCATCGAGGGCGATAACGTTGTTGGGCATCTCGACGATGTACATGACCCCGTCGGCGACGAGAGGGGTCATTTCAAACTTTTGCGGCGTGAGGGCTTGTTTACCACCCCACTCAAAGGAGTGCGTTTGATAAACCCACTTCAGCTCCAGATCCGCGGCGTTGGACGGGTTGATTTCATTAAGCTTGCTGTAGCGGTTGCCGTGGTAGGCGCCGGAGTAGGTGAGCCAGTTCTGCGGCTCCTCGGCCGCATTCAGGAGCCGCTCGTAGGTCACCTGGGCGGGAAGGGTGGCTGCGGTCACGGCCGCGAGGACAAGAAGGCGTGTCTTGATGTTCATACGGTAGTCACCTCTCCCGTTTGAGCGTCGTCAGATATGCAACAACGTCGTCCAATTCCGCGTCGCTCAGCGTTCCCTTGTAGGACGGCATGGCCGACTCAGGGACGGCCTCGTATCCGGAGATGTCTTCTCTCTTGACCGACACCAGGTTCTCCTGGTAGTCGATGAACAGCACGGTGAAGCTGCTCTCGTTCATGCGCCGCCCAGAGATCTTCTTGCCGTCTTTGTTGGTGCCGCGGACCATATAGAACGCTGGAGGTACCGCCGCGTTGGGGTCCTCGAGCGATGTTCTCAGGTGTTCCGTGGTTCGAACCGTGCCAATGCCGGTCAGTTTCGGGCCGAGCCGCCCACCCTCGGTGCCGACCAGATGACAACCGATGCAATTGCCTTTGCCGTGGAAGATCTCCTTGCCGCTGGCGGCGTCCCCGGCTAATTGCTGCCGGCTCGCGCCGGCTGCGAGCGACCGCACATAGCCCAACACCTGCCACAGCTGCTTGTCATCGAAAAAACTGTACGGCATCCCGGTGCCCCGTATGCCTTGGGAGATGATGGTGTAAAGCTCCAGGTCGGTTTCGCCGTGACGAAACTCTCCTGTATTGATTGCGGGCGCACCGCCGCCGCGGCCTTCCGCTCCGTGACATCCGGCGCAATGTTGGCGAAAGATGGCGGCCCCGGCAGCAACGTCCCCCGTCGACGTGAACGGGTTGGTTTCCGCGGAGGGCAGCACCACAGGCTGAGACTGAGCAAGCAGGGGCGTGGAGTTCATTAGCAGTGCCGCCGCCGCAGGCAACAGGAACAGCGCCGGGCGTAGGGCGAGGCTCGTCCAAGGTGGGATTCCAAGGATCACTCTCATGACATCGGCCTATCTTACCTAGGATTTCCGGTTTGGCTGTCCCGGCATGGGTTAGGATAGCCGACCCGGAACAGCCATGCAACGGTTTCCGTCTTCCTGTCGCGTTCAATTCACGCGCGTGCGGTGCGAAAAACGCGGCGCGATGGTCGCGTTCGGGCTCGCCCGACCCTGCGACCACACCGCATTGACGTTGCCCTTCGGTAAATCCCCATTCCGGCCGCCCGCGCGAAGCGCTTTAGCCTCCCGGCACAGGTAGCGCCCAAATCCTCCCCAGCATGTCGCCGAACAACCCCGGTTCAGATGTCCTTCGGCCAACAAGAGCCGGTAATACCGCACGTGCTTGATCAGCCGACCGCCCGTCTTCATCAGCTGATGCTGCAACTCGTCAGCGACCAGCTCTTGATCCTGTGCGGCAGTCCCAGCCGCCGCCACAGGTTGCCCAGGTTGTAGGCCGGCACGCTGAGCTGCAGCCGCACCTCGTTTGCTCGGAAACGATGACATGACAGCCTGGTCCAACTCGCGGCCTGTTTGCCTTCCTTGATCCACTGCTCGGCGGTGCCGCGCTTGTTGTAGAAGCGCACCAGCGAGCGGCTCGGCAAGCTCATGTTCGGTGAAACGGCCTGTTTTTTCACCCATCGGGTGCTGGTCTCCATGGGGTCCTGACGAGTGTCCAACCCCTATGAATAAAGACGCCGACGGCCGCTACAAGGTCGGGATGCCGGATTCAAATTGGAAATGCGGCTAAGAAAGAAACAGGCCCGTCCTCGGATGCTGCGGTCGGGCCTGTTCGTCCCCCGAAAGCGATTAAGGCAGAGGCATCTCAACGTTGTTCTGGAACAAGTTGGTTTGATTCGGCGACTCCCAGGCCGCGCTCTTGAACACGATCGTGTTCCCCCAGAAGACGTTGTAACCCGCGGTCGGCACCAAATTCACTCCGACGTTGAAGCCGGAAAGCAGATTGCCTGTAACGGTATCGCCGCGCGGCCCCATGGGATCGCTCGGCGTCGGGTTGTAGCAAATGCCGAAGATGCCGTTGCTTCCCGCGGATACGGTGTTGTTAGCGATGCGGTTGCCGGAGCTCATGCCGCCGCGCACAAACACACCAAGGCCTACGTTGGAGATATTCACGTCTTCAACTTCCACGTTCCGTGATTGAGCGATCATCACGCCGACTTCCGGCGGCGGAGCAGTGACCGCCAAATCCTGTCCGCTGATATGGAGGTCATTCAGCCTCACGTTGCTGCTGCCCGCTACGTGAACACCGAAAGCCATGTCGGCGATATGACCGTTGCGAACGGTCACGGAACTTGCGCCGTCGATCATGACGCCAACGCCCTTCAAGGTTCCCGGACCTGTGATTCGCAGGCCGTTGAGATCCAAAGTCACGTTGTCCGCTGTAATCATGATCCCGGCCGCGGCGATGGAATTCTCACTCAGGGAAATAGAGGAGCCGAGCACATAGCTCCCGGATGAGCTGATTACCGTCGGACGGCCTCCGATAAAGATCTTTCCGCGCTCGACGGCCGTCGCTGGCGCCGTCGCCAGAACCCCTAGCACCACCAACAGAATGGTTTGCTTGACAAAGTTGTGAGTAGTCACTGGTCGTTTTTCTCCTTTAGCAAGTCACGCTCGAACTCAGACAAACGTCGAGCTTCAGGGTTCCAGTCGGGCTCCGATGCTAAAATCCCCTTCGAAGACAGATTTTTCGTCACATTTCTTACGCCCGGGGCCACCGAGTCGAGCAGGCGCGTCGGGCATCCGGGGCCGCAAATTTGCGAAGGTGAAGGTGGAGTTGGGGTCGCGCTTTGGTTTCTCGCCTCTTAGCAGCAACTATCCTTGTCTGGGGGGTTTCGGCATCAAGCATCCGCGCTGAGGGAAACTTCTTCGCGGGGGTGCTCGCGGGAATCTCGACGCTTTCGGCGGACGGACGGTCGGTCACCCGCGGAGAGTCGATCGCGACCTCCCTCTATAAGCCGGAAAACGGGCCCTCCGTGATGGGCGTCTTCGGCGGTCATTTCTCGGAATATGTCAGCGTTCAAGGGACCTATGGTTGGAATCGGAACGATCTGAGTCTGGTTTCCTCGAACCCGGCGGAAGGGCCGGAAGCCTTTTACGACCAATCACGACAAGCGACCCAACACAGCGCTATCGCTGAGTTGATGGTCTATTTCAGAAACCGGCGAAGCCGCGTTCGCCCGTACTTGTCAGCCGGTGGAGGCGTCGTGCGCTTTGATAGTTCCGCATCCACGATCGACCTGGTCGCGGGCTCGGCGCAACTTGCTCCGGGGGGCTTCGAGTCGAGCGACCCGGCCATTCGCGTTGCGGTGGGCATCGACGTATTCATCAAGGGCGGCTGGGCTTTCCGTTTCACCTTCGCCGAGACCATCCGCTCGAACCCGATCAGCAAACAGTTGTCGCCACCAGGACAGCGGAGCCTGGCGAATTTTCAGAACCTGTTCGGGTTTGTGAAGCAGTTCTAATCGCACTCAGGTCGAACGGTGCCGGCCGGTCTTCGTAACGACCTACGATCCACTCGACCCTTGCTGAAATTGAACGTAGGGGCAGCTCCCCCAATAGATAGGCGCCCGTTCGAAGTTTTCCGCCAAGACTCGAGCGTGACACACGCTGCAGCAATTGAAGGTTTGTGCGGGCTCGCCTAAAGGCGTGATCCGGACCAGTTCCTCGAAGACACAGAGAGGGTTGCCCGCTTGCTTGGTTTGCCGGAAGTTCAACAGTCGGCCGGACTCCTGCCGCTCCTCCAGCAATGCCGAGTAGACGCGCGACTTCAGCACAGAAGGGGCCGCGCCGGCGTCCTCGAAGCCATCCGTGGACAGCCCGTCAAAGAACTCTTCGTCGGGCATGAACCTACTCATCGAGCCACCTCCGCTTGAACTGCGATCGGGCGCGTGCCAGCAAACGCTCGATCGCTTTGACCGTCTTTCCGGTCCGCTCGGCCATCTCCGCCGCCGAGCGATGTTCCCAATAGCGCCAAAGCAGCACGCTGCCGTAGGTTTCCGGCAGGCTTCGCAGCACCTGCTGGATCTTCCTCCGGCGCGTTTCTATATCCAGCTCATCGTCGATTCCGACAGCTACGACTAGGCTTGGCTCCGTATCTTCGCCCTCGGCTGACAACTGCTCGGGTTCCCGCAACCGCTTGCGGTAGTGGTCCTCGACTTTGTGCCGCGCAATCCCCAGCAGCCACGCCCGTAACGAGGACTGCCCACGATAGTCTTTCAGGCTTCGCCAGGCTGACAAGAAGACGTCTTGCAGCAGGTCGTCAGCGAGATGCGCTCGCGGCATCAGCCGATGCCGCAAGTAGCCGTACACGGGATCGGAATAGCGCGAGACAAACTCCGCCGTTGCCTTGCGGTCCTTACGAAGAACCGCAACCACCAATTCCATCTCGTCCGCGGCGATTGGCGGCGGTTCGGCTGTGACGATTCTGTCTTGCGCTGAAATCAAGGAACGTTTCCCTATCTAACGTCATAGTCGCAAAAGCGGACCGAAATCCCCCCCGACCCCGCCCGCGGAAAGTTCGCCGTTTCACAGCCCATCGCCAAACCGAAATTTTGAATCTTTGGGCGGATTGATGAATCCAATAGACAAAAGGAGAAAACAAATGACACACAACGCCCACTCACTAACGCTGACGGACGAGAATTTCACGCGGGAAGTGCTCGAGAGCGAACAGCCCGTGCTGGTTGATTTCTGGGCGGCTTGGTGCGGCCCCTGTAGGGCGCTCGGCCCGGTGGTCGAGGAGCTGGCCGAAGAGTACGACGGTCGGGTTAAGGTCGGGAAGCTCAATGTGGATGAGAATCCCGGCGTAGCGGCACGTTACGGGATTCGGTCGATCCCGACGCTGCTGGTCTTCCGGCAAGGGGAGGTCGCGGACAGCGCGGTCGGCGTGGTTCCCAAGAGCGCGCTTCGAGAGAAGCTCGACGCTCTGGAACCGGTACCGGTGGCCTCAGCCTAACCCCGAGTTAGCAGCAGATTCCCCGCGCTGTCTTGGCTCGAGCGTCGGCCCTTTGGGATGTAGACGCTCGAGAATTCCTCGGGTTCCGAGGGTGCCGCGGGGTTAATCTTGTCCAGCTTGGCAACCGCTTTGACCCGCGCGGTGACCTGCTCGACCTCGCGGCCTTCGTGGTCGTAGCCGTAGAGCTTCTTGTGGTAGTCGGAGAATCGGCCGCGATCGTGATACGGCACCGTGATTTCATAGGATTGCCCGCGATAGCGTAAGTCGATCGACCGTTCCAACAACACTTCCTCGTAGCCCTCGTCCGAGAACTCGGCCGCGGCGCGGGCTTCGAGCTCCGCAAGAGCGTTGTCGGCGTCCGTGCCCAGAACCGATTGGGAGTAGTCCCTCACGCAATCGGCCGCCAGCATGCCGAAGGCCGACAGCACGCCGGCGTGTGGCGGGACGATGACCGTTTCAATATCGAGCCGTTCCGCCAGTTCGCAGGCATGCTGCGCTCCGGCGCCGCCGAAACTCAGCAAGGCGAAATCGCGTGGGTCGTGGCCGCGCTCGACCGAAATGGCGCGGATGGCGCGTTCCATGTTGGAGTTGGCGACATCGATGACGGCCTCGGCTGCCCGCTCGACGGAAACGCCGAGCTTTTCGGCGAATCGTCCGGCAAACTCCCGGGTGCGGTCCACGTCAAGCTGCATCCGGCCGCTTAGAAACCGGTCAGGGTCGATGCGCCCCAGCAGGAGATTCGCGTCGGTAACCGTCAGCTCCTCGCCCTCGCCGTAGCAAATCGGCCCGGGGCGTGCGCCGGCGCTGTGCGGCCCCACTCTAAGAGCCCCGGCCGAATCGAGGTAGGCGATCGAACCCCCGCCGGCGCCGACCGAATGAATGTCGAGCATGGGGACGCGAATTGGAAAGCCCCCGAGAGTGGCCTCGCCGGTGTAGGTGAACTTGCCGTCGTAGAGCGAGACGTCGGTCGAAGTGCCTCCCATGTCGAAGCTGATCACCCTTTCGAAACCGGCCTGCTCGGCCACTGTCGCCGCGCCGACCACGCCCCCGGCCGGCCCCGATAGGACCGTTTGAATCGCGCCGCGCGCGGCCGCTCCCGCCGGTATCGAACCCGCGTTCGACTGAAAGACCCGCAAGCGGACTCCGCCCAGCTTGCGTTCGAGGTCTTTCAAGTAACGAGCCATTAACGGCGTCAAATAAGCGTTGACCACCGTCGTCGAAGCCCGCTCAAATTCACGATATTCCGGGAGAACTTCGTGCGACAGGGAAACGAAGAACCCGTCAAGCCCGCGCCCTACCTGTTTTTCATGTGCTGGGTTGGCGTAGGAATGCAACAGGCACACAGCGACGGATTTCGCTCCGCGGCGTCGCAGCTCCTCGGCCAGCTCCTTGACCGCTGATTCCGGCAGTTCGCGTTCCACCGAGCCGTCATAGAGCACGCGCTCGGGCAGTCCAAAGGTCAACTCTTCCTCGACGAGTTGCGGCCGGGGGGGCGCGAAAAGATCGTAAAGCTTCTCGCGGTTTTGGCGTGCGATGAGAAGTAGGTCTTCGAAACCCTCCGTGGTGACAAAGGCTGTCCGGGCGCCCTTGCGCTCGAGCAGGGCATTGGTCGCGACGGTCGAACCGTGGACGACCTCCTTGGGCTCGAGGCCGGCGAGACCCTCGAAGATCGCGCGCGAGGGGTCGTCCGGCGTGGATCGTACCTTGCGTGTTCGGATGCGCTCGCCGTCCCATAGAACGAAATCGGTGAAAGTCCCTCCGGTGTCAACGCCGATTCGCATAAGAGGCCGCTTGCGCGGTCAAGACAAGCATTGTACTTAACGGCTTAGTTCGTGTCGTCACCGAGGCCGCGAACCGGCCGACGTCGAGCGAAGGATGGATTGCCCCATCGTTCCGGCGTACCCCCCGTAGCGCGGGTCTAGGCGCGTTTTTCGCCAGACCCGCGACAGAAGCCGCATTACGACATCATGCCCCGCCACACAGACATCGCACTACGACATCATGATCCCGCCGCAGATGTTGTAGGCCTGCCCGGTGATCATTCGAGCTTCGTTGCCGGCAAGAAACACCGCCATAGGGGCGATGTCCTCGGGTTCAAGTCGCCCACCGATCGGCGTCAGCGATTTTTCGTGCTCAGCCAAGTCGCGACCTAGGCGTGCAGCATCGTATTCGATCCGTTTGTCGTTCATCACGGTTTTGACTGGGCCGGGACAGATACAGTTGACCGTAATTCCCAGGGGGGCGACTTCGAGGGCTACCGATCGCATCAGCCCAAGAACCCCGTGCTTTGACGCCGCATAGGCCGCGCCGTGGAAGGCAGGCCGCCGCGAATTGATCGAGGCCACGGTTATGATGCGTCCCCACCGTCGCTCGATCATCTTGGGGAGAACCGCCTTAGTTAGCAGATACGGAGCGGTCAGGTTTACCGCGACGCTCCGGTCCCAGAAATCATCGTCGAAGTCGACCACGGGCTTGGGGTCCGAACTGCTGCCAACACCCGAGTTGTTTACGAGAATCTCGATCGGGCCCCAGAGGTCTTCGATGTGTGCCGGCAGCTCTTTGGTAGCTGCCCGGTCGGTCAGATCGATTTCAAAGGCCCTCGCCTCGCCGCCCGCCGCGTCGATTTCGGAGACGACCCTGTCCAACTCCGACCGAGTTCGCGCGGCAACCGCTACCTTGGCGCCTTCCGAAGCCATAGCCAAGGCGATAGCGCGACCGATTCCGCGACCCGCGCCGGTGACGAGGGTGATTCGATCTTGTAGTTTACTCACGACTGCCTCCCGGGCCCGTGGCCGAGACTGATTCTCGCAAGATTGAAACCCTTCGCGCAGGATTGGACCCTGCCGCGACGCCGTAAATTTTCGTTCCCTGCGCCCGCGCAAGCTCTGCCGCCGCGCTAGAATACTCGCAACGGCAGTTGCCGCATCCAGGCGCCCACGAGCGGAGCCGATCTTCCAAGAGGAGAGCCCACCATGAGACAACTTGTAGACCGCTTCTTGAGCAGCGAACTCTCGCGCCGGAGTTTTGTCGAACGCATGGCTGCGCTAGGGTTTACCGCAGCCGCGGCGCAATCGGTGCTTGCTCCGCTCGAGGCTTCCGAAAGCGCAGCGATCGGAGCCGACGTTCCGGGCACCTCGACCGCCACCGGCACCGGCGGCGATACGGTCATCGAGCAAATGCGCGCGGCCGGGGTGAAGTATCTGTTTACGAATCCCGGCTCGTTTGAAGTCGGGTTTTTCGACGCCTTCGTGGATCAACCCGATATGCAACTGATCTCAGGCTTGCATGAGGGCGTTGTCATTTCGATGGCCGACGGCTACCATCGCGTCAGCCAAAAGCCCGCCTTCGTGAATCTCCACGTGATCGCGGGCACGGCGCAGGCCGCCGGGCAAATCTACAACGCCAGTCGCGACGGCTCGGCGTTGGTCATCACCGCCGGTCTCAACGACAACGAGCTGTGGAGCGACGACACCGGCCTGGCGCCGCGTCCCGGTTTCGACCAGAAAGAAGTGAACCGCCAGTTCACGAAGATTTCCTGGGAATCCCGCGACCCGCGCAGTCTCGCTTTGATGCTGCGCCGCGCCTTCAAAGTGGCCGCCACCGAACCCGGCGGGCCCGTTTACCTGGCGATGGCGCAACACGCTCTCGAATCGAAGAACATCTCCTCGACCATCCTTCCCGCCGAGCGTTTTCTGTTTCGCAACCAGGTTCGGCCGTCGAAGAGTTCCGTCGAGCAGGCCGCGCGGTCGCTTGTCGAGGCGCGCAACCCACTCATCATCGCCGGCGACGAAGTTTGGAAGTCCGGCGCGCAGGCCGAGATGGTCGCTTTCGCGGAAAAGTTAGGTGCGCCCGTCATGTCGGTGGCGCAGGGATTCCAGAACTTCCCGTATCAGCACCCGCTCTACGCCGGCCGCTACAACCTGAAGTCTTCGGTTCTTTCGGACGGGGTCGATCTGATTGTTTCAATCGGTACTTTTGACTTTGGCGGACGGCTTGTCCCGAAAACCCCCGAGGCACCCTACAGCGCGCGCTTCGTCCGCGTCGGGATCAACACCTCGCACATGGGACGCAACTACCCGACCGATGTCGCCGTCGTCGGCGACGTCAAGGCCTCTCTGCTCGACCTCGACGCGGCGATTGATTCGCACGTCACGAAAGACCGCCTCGCAAAACTCGCCGGCCCACGCGGGAAGAGAGTACGCGGGGCAATCGCCGAAAATCGCGAGAAGGCCCGGGCAGCAGCACGCGCCAATCGCGGCCGCGGTCCGATGCACGCCGACGAGCTGGGCGAGATCATGGCGGAGGCGATCGACCCCGACGCTATCGTTGTCACCGAAAACCTCACCTCAAAACGCGACTTCTTCAATTTCGGATATCGCGAAGATCAGCACATGCTGGTTGCCACCACCGGCAATTCGCTCGGATGGGGCGTCGGCGCGGCCACGGGCGCGAAACTCGCCGAGCCCAATCGCCAAGTACTTTGCACTATCGGCGACGGCTCGGTGATGTACAGCGCTTCCGGCTTTTGGTCGCAAGCGCGCTACGGCGTGCCGGTGCTGACAGTCGTTTCCAACAACAGCAACTATCAAACCGTCCGCGGCGCTTACTACCGATACAAGGGCAGAATGGAGGCCAGCGGGCACTACGTCGGTATGTACCTTGGGGACCCGGACATCGACTTCACCGCCCTGGCGGCGAGTCAAGGCGTCAAGGGAGAAAAAACAGAAACCGGCGAGCAGCTCAAAGCAGCGCTGAAAAGAGGCATCCAAGCCACCCGTGACGGCAAGCCCTATCTCATCGACGCCGTCATCGACCGCCACGGCGGCGGTGCCGATTCGACCTGGCACCAGAAGTACAGCCTGGCGGACGAGCGGAAACGGAAGGTTTAGCGGCGGGCCCCAACCCGGACAAGCTGAGAGCTTGCCCTACTGAAAACTAGGACAAACATAAGTGTTTGTCGCCACCTCCTCCCTCGAGTTTGGCACTACTCTTCCCGCTCGTATTCCCTTTGCAGCCGCTCTACGCGGTCACGGGACAGGTCGCCTCGGTGGACGACAAGCCGATAGCGGAATGCTAGAGGCTTCCCCTGCTGGAGTGCGACGGCGTGCCTGCCGGGCCAGACCGGGTTTTGCATGCTTGTTTGCGAGCGCAGAATCCAGGGTTGCGGGAAGCCGGGCACAGATGGGTGGGAGAGGATGGCGATGCCGGCGGGCTTGGTGTTCTTGCCTGAAAATGATGCCGTGAGATCGACCCAGGGGCTCGCGGGCAACGCGGTCCGGCGAGGCGTGAGGGGACCTCGCGGGCCGAGAAAACGTAGGTCTTCGGGGAGGCGGACGCGCACGGAAAAACCGCCGTAGCCCTTGTCGTCCTCCGAGCCGCCGAGGGATAAGCCGTCGACCAGCGGCGTCAGGCTAATCTCGAAGTCAATCTTGCGCAAATCTCGTTCGGCCGGCTGAACTCGCACGGTCGTAACTTCGTCGAGGAAGGGCTGTTGCTTTCCGGCGGCGTCGATGAGCGCGGGCGACACCCACTCCGCTCGCACCCTGAGCACCGCGCCGCTGCCTCCCGAGACGGGTTCGGCGTGGACGACGCGGGCGAGGAAATCTTGGGCCAGCCAGGAATCCCCCATCTTGCGCCCGTTGACCAGCACTTGATGCCAAGCCCAGAAGACGCCTCTGTGGTGGATATGGTCGGCCGGGAAATCCTCGGTGAGGATTTCGCCATCCAGCCCGTATAGCGGATGGACGTAGTTTGCGCGCTTAGACCGCCCGTTGAGCGATTTGGGTTCGAGCTGATAGAGGAGAACCGGCCTACCGGCGTCGAGGGCAATGTATCCTTCAGCACGGCGTTCGAAACGCAGGTTCGACTCGGGCGACTCGGCCGGCAAAAGGCCGATAGCGCACGCCACAAGACCGATTGCCAAGAGCCGAGAGGCACGCGAGCGGGAGTCAGGTAAGAACATTCGGCGGTTCATAGCCGGTCGCGTTGTTGCTCGCGGAATTGAGATATCCCAACCTAGCATCTACGGCGCCTAGGCGTCGTCGCCCCCAGCGATGCGCACATGGGTGTAATGGCTTCCCGCGTGCAGCCGGGAATCCCGTGCAGGGGTTAGACTGGACCTGATCGCCGCGGCGGTCCGCGGTTGGCTACAGCATGAATGCTCTCTCGGGTGAATCTCTCTTCCTGCTTACCGACCTCTATCAACTGACGATGGCCTGCGGCTATTGGAAGTCGGGGCGGGCCGATCGCGAGGCGGTCTTTCATCTGGTCTTCCGCAAGAACCCGTTTGGGGGCGGTTTCAGCATTGCTTGCGGGCTTTCTCAGGCGCTGGAGGTCCTCAAGGACTTTCGGCTTAGCGCGGGCGATCGGACTTATTTAGAGACCGTGACCGGGAACGACGGCGAGCCGCTTTTTTCGCGTGAGTTTCTTGATTACTTGAGCGCGATGCGGTTGCGCTGCGATGTCGATGCCGTGCCGGAGGGAACGGCCGTCTTCCCGCAAGAGCCGCTGGTCCGTGTGAAGGGTCCGCTGCTCGAGGCCCAAGTTCTCGAAACGGCGCTGCTCAACATCATCAATTTTCAGACCTTGATTGCCACCAAGGCGGCACGGCTTTCGATGGCGGCCCGGGGGCGGCGGACGCTGGAATTCGGGCTGCGGCGAGCACACGGGATCAATGGAGGCTTAATGGCGTCGCGGGCGGCTTATGTCGGCGGTTGTGACGCGACGTCAAACGTGCTTGCGGGGAAACTGTACGGTATTCCCATCGCGGGCACGCACGCCCATAGTTGGGTGATGTCATTCGACAGCGAGCAGGAAGCTTTCGACGTGTATGCGGACGCATTGCCCAACAACTCGATTTTCCTTGTGGACACCTACGACACCGCGGGGGGAGTCGAGCGCGCGATTGAAACAGCGCGTGCGATGCGCGCGCGCGGTCGCGAGGCGATGGGAATTCGGCTGGACTCGGGAGACTTGGGCCGGCTGAGCGTCGAAGCGCGGCGGCGGCTGGACGAGTCCGGTTTCCCAGAGGCGAAGATCGTCGCCTCCGGCGACCTAGATGAGCATTCGGTGGCCGCGCTGGTGAATGCGGGGGCACCGATTGACGCTTTCGGCGTAGGGACGAAACTGGCGACGGCCTTTGACGAGCCCGCGCTGGGCGGGGTGTATAAGTTATCGGCGATATCCGACGATCAGGGTCGGTTGCAGCCGAAGCTCAAGACCTCAGACGATTCGGCCAAGACTTCGAATCCGGGATGTCTGCAGGTGCGCCGGTTTCTTCAAGGGGAGCGATTCGTTGGGGATGTGATTTACGACGAAGAGACACCGCCTGATCCGGCAGCGGCGGGTGAACCGACCGACGGCTTTGCGGACTTGCTTGTGCCGGTATTGCGAGGTGGTAAGGCGGTCTATGAACCGCCCGCGGCCGAGCAAGCGCGCGGGCGAACATTGGAGCAGTTGGCCGCTCTACCCGAGCAAGTGAAGCGATTAGAAAAGCCCGAGACTTACTCGGTTCGGTTGGAAAAGACGCTGGCCGCCCGTAAGGAAAAGATGATCCGGAAGATTCGAGAAAGCCGGCCGGGCGGCTTTCTACACCGACGATGATTCCTCATACGTCCCGAAGACTTCTCTCAATACGCCGCACATCTCACCCAGGGTGGCATAGGCCCGTACAGCATCGAGAATCGGCGGCATTAGGTTTGCGTCCCCTTGGGCGGCTTGGCGGAGGTGGTCAAGCGCCTGCGTCACCGCATGACTGTCTCGTTCGGCGCGCAGCGTGGCAAGCGACGCCGATTGCTGCTCGGCGACGGAGTGGTCGATGTAGAGGGTCGGGATCGGCTGCTCTTCTTCGTCGACCTGAGTGTTGACGCCGACGATCAACTTCTCTCCGCGCTCAACGGCGCGCTGATACTCGTAACTCGATCGCGCGATCTCGGCTTGCGGATAGCCCTGTTCGACGGCGGCGACCATGCCGCCTAGGGCGTCGATCTTGTCGAACTCCTGGAAGCACTTCTTTTCCATATCGAGCGTCAACCGTTCCACGAAATAGCTGCCGCCGAAAGGATCGACCGCATCGGTAACGCCGGTTTCGTGCGCAATCACTTGCTGGGTACGCAAAGCCAGCAACGCGGCTTCTTTGGTGGGCAGCGCGTAAGCTTCGTCGAGCGAGTTGGTATGCAGCGATTGCGTTCCGCCGAGCACGGCCGCCATCGCTTGCACCGCCGTGCGAACAAGATTCACCTGCGGCTGTTGCGCCGTCAGCGAGACGCCCGCCGTTTGCGTATGGAAACGCAGCTTCCACGAGCGTGGGTTCTTCGCGCCGAAGCGGTCGCGCATAACCTTGGCCCAGATCTTGCGAGCCGCTCGAAACTTGGCGATTTCCTCGAAAAAGTCGCTATGGGCGTCAAAGAAGAAGCTCAACCGCGGTGCGAATTGATCGACGTCCAGCCCGCGCTCGACGGCCCACCGAACATACTCGATGCCGGCGCCTAGCGTATACGCAAGTTCTTGTACGGCGGTCGCGCCGGCCTCGCGGATGTGATAGCCGCTGATCGAGATAGGGTTGAAGCGCGGCGCGTGCTCGGCGCCGAATTCGAGCGTGTCGACAACCAATCGCATCGAGGGGCGCGGAGGATAGATGTATTCCTTTTGCGCCATGTATTCCTTGAGGATGTCGTTTTGAATCGTCCCGGAAAGCCGCGACCAGTCGGCCCCTTGCTTTTCCGCCGCCGCCAGATACATCGCCCACAACATGGCGCCCGATGAGGTGATGGTCATCGAGGTCGTCACGTCGGCCAGCGGGACGCCCTCGAACAGGCGCTCCATGTCGGCGAGCGACGAAACAGCCACGCCGCACTTGCCGACCTCGCCTTCAGAAAGCGGATCGTCACTGTCGTAGCCCATCAGCGTAGGGAGGTCGAACGCAACCGAGAGACCGGTCTGCCCTTGGTCGAGCAGGAAGTGATAACGGCTGTTAGTCTGCTCGGGCGTGCCGAAGCCCGAAAACTGCCGCATCGTCCACAGCCGCTCGCGATACATCTCGGGATGAATACCGCGGGTGTAGGGGAACTCGCCGGCCTCGCCGAGGTCTTGGGAACGGTCCAAATCGGCGAGATCGTCGGCGGTATAGACCTGCTTCACGTCGACGCCGGAAAGCGTCGTATGGCGGTTGGCCGACGAACTCGGCTTATCTGACTGAATCTGCTTGGCGAGAGCCATTACCGGTTCAGTCTAGCGGACAAAACGGGGCGGGCGGTCGCGTCCATCAACTATCAACCGGTGGATGAACCCGACGGTGCGGATGCCTCGCGGATCTGCACGAACTGCCAGCCGAAGCGCCCCTTGATGCACAAATGCCCGTTGGTCACTTGCTGCTCCAGCGGTGAGGTTACCTTCACGATCTCGTTGTCCTGGGTGTGCAGAGTCAACGTGCAGCCGACGCCGCAGTAGGGGCAGATCGTGTCGGTGGCGGCTTGCTCGGACTCGTTCCAGTTATCGGCCTCGCGCAGATCGTGTTCGCTTTTGAACATCAGCGCCCCAGTCGGGCAAACGCCGATGCAATTGCCGCAGTAGACGCAGGCCGAGTCCGGCAGGGGATTATTGAACTCCGTTGAAATCCGGGCGTCGAAACCCCGCCCGGCGACGGCGATGGCAAAAGTGTTCTGGGCGTCGGTGCCGCACGCTTCGACGCACTTATAGCAGAGAATGCATTTCGAGTAATCGCGCGTGTAAAGCTCGTTGTCCACTTTGACCGGTTGGTGCACGTTATCCGCCGTCGTCGGATCGGGCGCGGCGTGTTCACCTGGACGAGTACCGTCTCGCTCGCCGGCCTCAGCCGGTGCGGCGGCGGGTCCGTAACGGTCCGGCTTCGCGTCATAGCGCTCCATGTAAGACTGCAACTCCGGAGCCGTCGAAACATCCACCGACGAGGCCAGAAATTCCAGCACCATCTTGCGGCTGTGGCGCACACGCTCGGAATCGGTATGGACCACCATGCCCGGCTCCACCTTGCGCGAACACGCCGGCACCAGAATTCGCGATTTCTCTAACTCGACGACGCAAATCCGGCAGACGTTGACCGGCGTCAGGTTCTCGAGATAACAAAGCGTCGGTGTGTCGATGCCGAGTTTGCGCCCGGCGTCGAGCAGCGTCGAGCCTTCGGGCACCGAGACGGTTTGGCCGTCGATCGTAATCTCCACTTCGGGCTTGGGCTCCCCGGAGGGAATCACGGGGATCGGTCCGCGCGGCACGGGGATCTTCAGATCAGGGGCGTCGGCGGGTGGGGTTGGTGAAGTCATGGGGATCAAAGGCAATGATTGCTCGGCATCCTCAGGAAGGATCCTCCGCGGCTCCATATACATCCCATCTCTTCAGGGCTGACTCAATCGCGCTCGATGCCGTATGGCCCAACCCGCAGATCGAGGCATCGCGCATGACTTGGCCGAGCTCGCCGAGCATCGCCAGTTCATCTTCTTTCGAACCTATCGTTGCGTCGGTGTCTAAGCGATGCAATAGCTCTTCCTGGCGAACCGTGCCGACTCGGCAGGGCACGCACTGGCCGCACGACTCGTCGCGGAAAAAGCGCGCGATACGAAGCAAGATTTGCTTCATGTCGACTGTATCGTCGAACAACATCACGACGGCCGAGCCCAGCGTCGCCCCGATCGCGCGCGTGCCTTCGAAGGTCAGCGGAGTGTCCAGCTCGTCGGGCGTCACGAAAGCCCCGGCCGCCCCGCCCAACAAGACGGCTTGCAAGTTGCCACTGCCCGCCACGCCGCCGGCCAGCTCGATCACCTCACGGAGCGTGATGCCGAACTCGGCCTCGTAGACGCCCGGCCGGGCCACGTGTCCGGAGAGGCAGAAGAGTTTCGGCCCCGTCGATCGCTCGGTACCGATCGCCGCATAGGCCGCGCCGCCTTCCAACACGATAGGCGGCACGTTGACGAGCGTTTCGACATTGTTGACCAGCGTCGGCCGCTGAAACAGCCCGGCCTGGGTCGGGAAAGGCGGCTTATTGCGCGGCTCGCCGCGATAGCCCTCGATGGAATTGAACAACGCCGTCTCTTCGCCGCAAATGTAGGCGCCCGCGCCTTTGCGAATCTCGATATCGAAGCGCAAGCCGCTCCCCATCACGTCAGCGCCCAGCAGTCCGGCCTCGCGAGCCTTGTCCATAGCCTTTTCCAAGTGCTCCGTCGCGAGCGGATATTCCCCGCGAATGTAGATATAGCCCAGTTCGCAACCGGTCGCCGTCCCGGCGATCGTCATGGCTTCGACCAGCGCGAACGGGTCGCCCTCCATCAAGACGCGGTCTTTGAAAGTTCCCGGCTCCGATTCGTCGGCGTTGCAAATCACGTAACACGGCCCTTCGGCCTCCGAAACCGCCTTCCATTTGATCGACGCCGGGAAGGCCGCCCCGCCTCGGCCGACCAATTTCGAATCGGCGATTTCTTGGATTACTTGTTTCGGCCCGATGTCGAGGGCCTTTCGCAGAGCCTCGTAGCCGCCGTGCGCGCGGTAATCGTCGAGACTCGTCGGGGCGGCTTTCCCGAAGCGTTTGAGCAATCGCAAACCGGACTGCCCGGTTTGCGGCACCGAGACGGCGGGATCGAAATGGTCTGTTTCGGCGGGCGGTTGGCCGTTTGCGGAACCCAGCGCGGCGGACACAGTCGCGGCCTCGGTGGTCGGCAACAGTTTCTCCCAATGCTTCTCACCGGCGGAGGAGACGAGAGCTACCGGTGCGCGCTCGCATTGCCCCAGACACGGGCTACGCAGCCAGGTCGTTCGCCGGTCGGCGGAGGGGGTTCCGGCCGGGCCGAGCGTCTGCTCGAGCCACTCGCAAATCTCTCCCGCGCCGCGCGTCAGGCAAGCGATATCGTCACACACGTGGACGACTGCGGGAGGCCGAGGCCGGGTCGAAAGCAAGGCGTAGAAATCCGCCACGCCGAAGGCTTCGGCCGGCGGCACGTTGAGTCGGCGGCAAGCGTAGTTGAGCGCCCCTGGGCTGATCCACCCGAGCCGCGATTGGATCCCGTGAAGAACGGGAAGCAAGCGGTGGCGCTCCGAACGTGCGGCGTGGCCGGTGGCGGATGTGCGCCCCTCGCTGTCTGCCGATCGCTCGCCGCCCGCCCAGCGCGAATCCGCCGGTCCGAGAATGTTGTCGACCGCGGAACGCTCGTCGTCGTTCGGGTCGTCGTCGGTGAAGCGGAGGTCCATTCCGTTATGCCGTTAACCCTGAGCCGTGAACCGTGAACCAAAAGCCGCTGGCCCCCTCGGCTTCGATCGACGATCGCCTAACGCCCCTTCCGAAAATATCCCCACGAGCATATAGTGCATTACATTCAAGGTCGGCGAGATCACAGTATCTTGAGCCGCGAAGCGGCGACAGGAACCGTAGCCCAGGGTGGAGCCGAAGGCGGAACCCTGGGCAGCCCACCACGGAGAGAGCCCTGAAAGGGCGGCAGGAACACCCCGACACCCATTTTCGCGGGCGGCACGACGAATACCGCGCGTTCATGTGGACTCCTCCGGCACCCGGAGCAACAAACCCGCACCGGCAACCGCCGGTACGCCGGGAAAGCTCGCGGCTCCATCTTCGGCTGACGGTTAACAGTTCACGGATCACGGCTACCCCACTTAGTCCCCGGTCAGTGCGGGTTCCGCTTCGGCGGGCTGAGTTTCTTCCAGCTTGTCGATGCGAATCGCCGTAGCTTTGAACTCCGCCGTCCCCGATTTGGGATCGACCGCATCGACGGTCAACTTGTTCGTTTCCACCTCGTCGGGAAAATGCAGCGTCATGAACGCCAAACCCGGCCGCAACGCCGGGTCGATACGGACCGGCGCGATGACGGAACCACGGCGTGAGGTCACTTGTACTCGTTCGCCCTCGCTCAGCCCGTAATGCTCTCCGTCTTCCGGAGAAAGATCCAACGATTCCCCGCGCCGTAGCGGCGAACGATAGAACCGTGTTTGCACGCCGGTGTTATAGGAATCGAGTCTTCTTCCGGTTGTCAGCCGCAGCGGATATTCCTCGTTCAACTTGTCGAAGGGCGCCGTATTCTCCAGCACGCTGAAAGGCGCGCGGGGGCCGATGATCGGCCTCTCCCATAAGCGCCCGTGCAGGTACTTCTCTCCCGGATGCGATTCATCGAAGCAGGGCCAGTGCAGCCCGCCCGATTCCTCTAGCCTGGCGTAAGACATGCCACCGTGCATCGGCGAGAGGCCGCGCAGTTCGTTCCAAATCGTCTCCGGATCAGGCTTGCCCCAGTCATGCCCTTCGCGCCGCGCCATCTCGAAAAGGATCTCGACGTCGTCGCGCGCCCCGCCTGGCGGATCGAGCGCGCGCCGCACTCGCTGCACCTTGCGCTCACTGCTGGTCACCGTGCCGTCGCTTTCCGACCACCCGGACGCCGCCGGCAAAACGACATCAGCAATTTCGGCCGTCTTCGTCATCAGAATGTCCTGGACGACCAGCGCGTCGAGCCCTTCGAGCAACTTCCGCGTGCGATGGAGGTCGGCTTCCGACGTCATCGGGTTCTCTCCGATCACGAACAGCGCCGTCAGTTCGCCGCGCTCCATGGCGTCGAACATGCCGCTTAAATGCCAACCCTTCTTGGGCGGAATCGGGCAGCCCCAAGCCTTCTCGAACTTCGCGCGCAGCTCATCGTTTTCGACGTGCTGAAAGCCCGGCAACCGATCGGGCAGCGCGCCCATGTCGCCGCCGCCTTGGACATTGTTCTGTCCACGCAACGGGTTCAAACCCGACGCCCACCGCCCGACGTGGCCGGTCAGTATCGACAGGTTGATCAACGCGAGGACGTTGTCGACCGCATTGTGATGCTCGGTGATGCCGAGTGTCCAACAAAGCTCCGCCCGCGGGGCCTTGGCGTAGGCGTGCGCCAGGTCGCGAATCGCCTCGGCCGGGACGCCCGTGATCTTCTCGGCATGTTCCAAGGTGAACGACTCGACATGCTCCTTGTAGGCCTCGAAACCGCTCGTGGCGTTCTCGATAAACTCTTCGTTCGCCAGCTCGGCGGCGATGATCTCGCGCCCAACGGCGTTCGCCAGTGCAACATCGCTGCCCACATCCAATCCCAGCCAGCGGTCGGCCCACTCGGCGGACCCGGTCCTACGTGGGTCGACGACATAGAGCTTCGCCCCGCTATGAATCGCCTTCAAGACGTGGTGGAAGAAGATCGGATGCGTTTCTCGTGCATTCGAGCCCCACAGGATCACGAGGTCGGTTTCCTCGATCGCCTGGTAGGAACTCGTTCCTCCACCCGCTCCGAATACTGTCGCCAGACCGACGACGCTCGGGGCGTGTCAAGTACGGTTGCAACTGTCGATATTGTTGCTGCCGTAGACGACGCGGGCGAACTTTTGCGAGGTGTAGTTCAGCTCATTCGTGGTTTTCGAACAGCTGAAGACACCGAATGCTTGCGGCCCGTGCCGGTCGACGGCGGCGCGAAATCCGCCGGTCGCGCGATCGAGCGCCTCGTCCCAACTCGCGGGACGAAGCACGCCGTTTTCACGCACCAGCGGCTCGGTCAATCGAGAGTTGCGCTGCCTCGCTTCGGACATAGAGAACTATTGTAAACGATGGGGTTTTGGGGAGCGTTGTTTCGGGGGGGACTCGGGGGACTCCCCAGCGTTTGTCAGGTGCTGAGGAAGGGAGGCACTCTTCCAGAGCGGCTGCCCGGCGCGGCAGTTCAAACTGCCGCTTGGGCCGACGGCTGACGGCGGGCGGGGTCATACACAGTTCCCTGACGAAGCATGGCGCACAGCACGGCCGGAAGTCGGTCGGCAAGATCGCGCAACGCCCGCCCATGAGAATGCCCTCGGCTGCGCAGCTGATGGTAATGGCAACGGCTGTGGGGATCGTGTTGGATGCTCACTCTCGCCCAATGATAGAGCACGCTGCACAAATGGTCATTGCAGCCGCGACACATCAGGACGGTGATCTTTTTTCCACTACGGCCCCCGTGATAAACTCGTGACCTACTCGTGGAAACCGACTTTCTCATCGTGGGAGCCGGCGTTGCCGGGCTGCGGGCGGCGATCGAAGCCTCCGAAGCCGGCCGGGTCCTCGTACTCACCAAAGACCGCCTAACGGAATCGGCTTCCGAGTACGCGCAGGGCGGCATCGCGGTCGCTTTGAGCGACGACGACGAAGTCAGCCTCCACGAACAAGACACCCTCAACGCCGGCGCGGGACTGTGTGACCCGGAAGCCGTACGCACGTTGGTCGAGCACGGACCCCGCGAAATCGAATGCCTGATGGAGTGGGGCGTCGAATTCGATCGCGAAGGTGTGCGGTTCGCCTTCACCCAAGAGGCCGCCCACAGCCGCCGACGCGTCCTGCACGCGCAGGGCGATTCAACGGGCCGTGAAATCGCCCGGACCCTGTTCCAAAAAGTCCGCACGATCGAGAACATCAGCCTCCAAAGCTATGCGGCCGTGGTCGATTTGCTCGTCGACAACGGGGAGGTGTGCGGCGCGATGGCGTGGAGCGAGCCGGACCGTCGACTGATCTCGATCTACGCGCGAGCCGTGCTGCTTGCCAGCGGTGGCCTGGGCTGCGTGTATCGAGAAACGACGAACCCCGATGTGGCGACCGGAGACGGTGTGGCGCTGGCTTTTCGGGCGGGCGCCGACATCGCGGACATGGAAATGATCCAGTTCCACCCGACAGCGCTGTTTCTCGAAGGAGCACCTCGCTTCCTGCTTTCCGAAGCCTTGCGGGGCGAGGGAGCATACCTGAGGAACAGCGACGGCGAGCGGTTCATGCGGCGCTACGACGAACGGGAGGAGCTGGCCCCGCGCGATATCGTCTCGCGAGCGATCGTCGCTGAGTTGCACCGCACGCGTTCGGGTCCGGTGTACCTTGACCTCACACACCTCAACCCGGATTTCGTGCCTCGGCGGTTCCCGCGAATTCATGAAACTTGCCGTCACTATGGCGTCGATCTTACCCGCCAGCCGGTCCCGGTGCATCCGGCCGCGCACTACGCCATGGGAGGCATCGCGACCGACGGCGACGGCACCACGAACGTGCCCGGACTTTTCGCCGCCGGGGAGGCGGCGTGTACCGGCGTGCACGGCGCCAACCGCCTTGCCAGCAACTCGCTGCTCGAGGGTTTGGTATACGGTGCGCGGGCCGGGCGGACACTTCGAAATCTTGCGGGAACTCGATTGCGGCGCCCACAGCTCCCGGACATGCCTACGCCCCGGGCCCTACCCGCCAATGCCGTCTTCGAGCTGCGCAGGCTGGCATGGCGGCGCGCCGGAATTACACGTTCGGGGGAAAGTTTACGGGCGGGCCTGGATGAGCTGGAGCAGCTTCGCTCGGCTTTCGATAAGGGTTTGGCCCGCAGCAGTCGACAAGGATTCGAAGCCGACAATATGTACTATGTCGTCTCGCTGATCACCCGCGCGGCCCTGGCGCGCGAAGAAAGCCGCGGCTGCCACTACCGGTCCGATTTCCCGGAGAAACGCACGGACTTTGAGAAGCACTCAAGGGTTTCGAAAACCTTCGATGTACGATTTCAGTCGGTTCCCGCGGAACCGCGCGCCCGTTCCGCCTGACCACCGCCGTGCGACATAAATGTGGGACGCAATGCGAGCAATAGAAACAGAGGCGCGGACGGAAGTCCGCGCTCAGCCCGGTCCACCGAGCTTGGGTTGCCAGTAGATTCACCGGGTTTGGATTGCAAGTAGATCCTCCCATATTTATGTCGTGCACCCCCTGACCACCGACATGTTGCGAAGGCTCTCTCAGTGGACCACCCCCGCCGAGCGCATTGACCAAGACGAACTGCTGGACCGCGAAGAAGGGCCGGCGGAGCAAGTTGCGCTCAGCCTTCGCGACCTCGAGCGCATTAACCGCTTCTTGGGAGGCAAGGCCTTCTTGCGTCGCCATGTCTTCCCTCTGCTCAACCAAGCCGACGTAACGCGGCCGCTGCGCATTCTCGACTTGGCGTGCGGTTCAGCCGTTTGTGCGAGGTGGATCGCCGACGACGCCCGGCGCCGGGGAAGGAAAGTCGAGATTGTGGCGCTCGACCGTAGCGCGCGGCATTTACGAATCGCTCGCGAGGAAATGGCTCGTGCCGAAGTTGACGGCTACCCGGAAATCACCTTGCTTCAGGCCGACGCCGCTCGACTGCCGTTCCAAGCGGGAGCATTTGACCTGGTTGTCTCGACATTGTTTATGCATCACTTGTCGCCGCCGGATTTGGCGGCAATGATCGGCACCTGGGCGCGGGCTTGCCGCGGTCGGCTGCTCCTCAACGACCTGGTCCGCGATTGGGTCCCGTATTGTTTCTTCCTGGCCACCCGGCCCCTGTTCGCGCGGAGCCCATTGACGCGCCACGACGGACGGGTTTCGCTGTTACGCGCGTATACGCTCACCGAGATGAGGGGGATCGTCAAGCGCTCGGGAGTACCTTTGATCGGTCTTCACCGCGATTGGCGGTACTATCGAATGACCGTCGCCGCCGCGGGGCGAACAGGTGATGAAGCCGCCACACTCGCAAATTGAATCGGATGCTTGCGTCATCGGTGCGGGCGCGGCGGGGTGTGCCGCGGCTTTGGCGCTTCGGCGTGCCGGCGTCACCGTGACGCTGGTCGAAAAAGGCGCAGCGCGGAAGGATCGTTTCTGCGGTGAGTTTATCTCCGGCGAGGCCTGGGGGGCACTCACGGAACTCGGAGTAGCTGAACACGTGGAGGCGCTTCGGCCCGCGCCGATCTCTAGGGTAGGGTTGTTGTCCCGAAGCGGCAGGCAATTCGAGTTGCCGCTGGGCGCGCGGGGATGGGGTCTCAGCCGTCGCGCCCTGGACGGCGCGTTGCTCGACGAGGCGCTCGCGCGGGGCGTTCGGCTGATCGAACGCGCCGGCGTCGAAAACCTTTCCGGCGACACGCGTCGAGGCTATTGCTTGCGACTGGGCGGCGGCGCCTCGGGCGCGGAGCTTCGCTGCCGCGCCGTGATCGGAGCGCACGGAAAAGCGTCGCAAGTCGACCGGCTGCTGGGTCGCCCATTCGTTCACCGGACGAGCCGTTACGTCGGCGTGAAATGTCGCTTCGAGGGCGCGGACCGGGGCGATCGCGTTGAGCTCTACTTGTTTCAGGGCGGTTATTGCGGGGTAGCCGATATAGAGGGAGGCGGCACAAATGTATGCCTGCTGGCCCGCCGCGAAGTGCTCTCCGCGTGCGGCGGGCGCCCCATGGCGGTGATCGAAGCGGTGGCCCGCGAAAACAAGGCTTTTGCGGCATGGTTTCCCGCCACAAGGCCGATCGAAAGAACATTGATGAGCGTCGGGCAAGTCCCTTTCGGACCGAAGAGTCCCGTGGAGCGCGGCGTTTTCATGGCGGGCGACAGCGCGGGTGTTCTGCCCCCGTTTTTGGGCGTCGGTGTGGCCGCGGCCTTGAACTCGGGTTTGCGCTGTGGAGAGTTCGTGGCGTCTTGGTTGCGTGGCGAGATCGAAGCCGACGAGGCCGCGCGGCAATACGATGCCTGGTGGCGATCTCGTTTCCGCAAGACGGCTCGCTGGGGAGGACTCGCGTCGGCGCTGCTTTGCCGACCGGCTCTCGGCGCGGGTGCGATTCGGGTGTTGAATACGTTTCCGGCCGCGGGTCGCTTGTTTTACGCGAAAACGCGCACGGATTCCCCCGAGGTTTGGCGAGGGTGTGCGACATAAATGTGGGACCTCCTTTTCGCAGTACGAGCAATAGAAACCGAGGCGTGGACGGAAGTCCACGCTCAGCCCGGTTCACCGGGCTTGGGCTCGATTAGGCCGGTTCGCGCACCCGTTTGGCGAGTGAGAGTCGGGGGTTAAGAGGATGTGAAAAAATGGGGCTGTACCTCGCGCCGGATGAACCAGTGCCCCTGAATCTGTAGTCTCGTGAGGCGCGAAGCGGACTGCTCCGAACTTTCGCGGGCCCCCCGCGGCGCGGGTTCAATCGATCGCCCACTAGGCGTCGCGCTTCAGCTCCAGGGCGGCCTTGCTTGGAAGACCTCGGGGGTACCCGTCACCCCGGATCGCGATATCGCTTCTGATCGGAAATGATGCAACTCGATTCCAAAACGGTCGAAGTTCTTTCTCCCGGCGTCGATGCCTCGGGGTGTCGGGTGGTCTTATTTGACTTTGACGGCACCCTGTCGTTGATTCGCGCCGGATGGGTCGATGTCATGGTGCCGATGATGGTCGAGTTCTTGACACAACTCGATAGCGGCGAATCCGAAGCGAATCTCACAGCGCTGGTTGAAGAGTTTGTTTCCCGCTTGACCGGCAGGCAAACGATTTACCAGATGATCGAATTGACCGAACAGATTCGTTCGCGCGGCGGAGTTCCACTCGACCCGTTGCGATACAAGCACATCTATCTCGACCGCCTCCAAGACCGCATCAAGGATCGGATCGAGGGATTGCGATGCGGCGCGATCTCGCCCGACGAGCTGTTGGTGCCAGGCTCGCGCCCGCTGCTCGAAGCCCTCAAACAGCGTGGCCTGCGGCTCTATCTCGCCAGCGGTACCGACGAACCCTACATGCGAGCCGAGGCCGAGCTGTTGGAAGTCTCTTCCTATTTCGACGGCAGGATCTACGGAGCCCTCGACGACTACAAAAGTTTCTCGAAGAAAATGCTCATCGAGCGCATTCTTCGTGAAAGTGACTTCCGGGGGGAGGAATTCCTGGCTTTCGGCGACGGCTTCGTTGAGATCGAAAATGTCAAGGAGGTGGGCGGGCGTGCCGTCGGCGCGGCAACCGACGAACCGGCGTGCGCCAGTGTCGATCCGGTAAAGCGGAAACGCCTCACCGACGCCCGAGCCGATTGGATCGTTCCTAACTACAATAGGCTGGACGAGCTGCTCGGCATCCTATTTCCCGCATAAACGCCTCCCTCATGCAATCGAAATATCCCGTCTTCGACCGCTCGAAACTGCGTCTTAGGCCGCTCGCCGAGCGCACCCACGATATGGACGCCGACTACGTCCTGCCCCTGGACGCGCCGGTTGACTTCGAACATCCTCACCTGGAAACCGTTGCCCGGCACACACGAGAAGCTCGTGATCGAGGCGCGGCTCGCATACTCGTGATGGGCGCGCATGTGATCAAGATGGGGGTCTCGCGGCACGTCATTGACCTTCTCGAGCACGGCGTTCTCACGCACATCGCCATGAATGGCGCGGGCGCGATTCACGACTACGAGCTGGCCCGAATCGGCGCGACGACCGAAAGCGTCGCGCATTACATTCGACGTGGGGAATTCGGCCTGTGGGAAGAGACTGGCCTGCTTAACGATTGGGCCGAGGAAGCCGCCGGGCACGAACTTGGGTTCGGTGAAAACGTTGGCCGCCGCATCGCGGAAAGCGACTATCCCTACAAGGACCTCAGCATTTTCGCGGCGGCCTACCGGCTGTCGATTCCCGTCACCGTTCACGTGGGCATCGGGTACGACATTATCCACCAGCACCCCAATTGCGACGGCGGGGCGCTGGGGACGTCGAGCTATCGCGATTTTCTGATCTTCACCCACGCCGTTGAGCAGTTGGAGGGCGGCGTCATGATGAACTTCGGTTCGGCGATCATGGGCCCCGAGGTGTATTTGAAAGCGCTGTCAATGGCGCGAAATGTCGCAGGCCAACGGGGCCGCGAGATTCGAAACTTTGCCACGGCCGTCTTTGACCTTGTCCCGATCGAGGGCGACTACCACAAAGAGTTACCGAAAAGTGACCCCGGGTACTATTTTCGGCCGCATAAGACGATACTTGTTCGTACCGTGGCGGACGGCGGGCTGAGCTATTACCTGTGCGGGGATCATAGAAAGACCCTGCCTGCGTTACACGCCGCTATCCTGGGTGGATCGCAATGAACTGGGCTCCCGTCATCGACGAATTCAAGCGCTGCCATGTCTTGGTCGTGGGCGACATCTGCTTGGATCGCTGGTGCCGTTACGATCCGGCGACCCGCGACCCTTCGAGGGAAACCGGCATTCCGCGCATCGGGATCGTGCGCTCCCAAGTCACACCGGGCGCCGGCGGCACGGTCGCGAACAACCTGGCCGCCTTGGGCGCCGGTAAGGTCGCGGTCCTTGGCGCCATCGGCCAGGACGGTTTCGGTTTCGAGCTCGGGCGGGCTCTGGCGCAGCGCAAGATCGACTACCGACTCCTGGTGGCTTCGCCGCGCGTGCAGACCTTCACCTACACGAAGGTGATCAACACCGACAACGACGACGAAGATCAGCCGCGCCTTGACTTCATCAACAACGAGCCGCTTCCTGACGAGGTGGAAGATCAGCTCATCACGAACTTCCATGCCTCCTACGATGACTTCGACGTCATCATGATCGCCGACCAAGCAGAGACGGACCAGGGGGGCGTCGTTAGCGACGCGTTTCGAGAGGTTCTATCCGATGTCGCCGACCGGAATCCCGAAAAGATCGTGGTGGTCGATTCGCGCAACCGCATCGAGCGGTTCAGGAACGCCATTGCTAAGCCCAACATCGACGAGGCGACGGCCGCCTGCGAACGGCTTTTTGGGACTCTTGACTTGGCGCGCTTGCGCGACACCATCGGGAGGAGTCCGCTGGTGGTCACTCGAGGCGCCGAAGGTGCGTTGCTGGTAGACGACGAAGGCGTGCGCGAAATCTCCGCGCCGACGGTCGAAGAGCCCGTGGATATCTGCGGCGCGGGCGACAGTTTTGCGGCCGGCATGGGCCTGGTGTTGGGGTCCGGCGGCGACATGGAGACGGCGATCCGCTTCGGCGGTTTGGTCTCGAGGGTCACTATCATGAAAAGAGGAACCGGCGTCGCCGCCCCTGAGGAAATCCTAGCCCGAGCCAAGGCCGCGGCAGGTTAGAGGCCATGCGGAAAATGGGGATTCCAGGTAACGAATCAGGCACGAGGTCGTTGCAACGGGCCGGGCGCTGGAGGGGGCAAGGATAGCAGCCCACGGTGCTCAATCTCACAGCACCCTGCCGCCACAAATCAACCATGAGCTTCCCCACTGAATACAAATCCAAACTCCTCGAAGCCCTCGATACGATCGACACCACAAAGGTCGATCAAGCCATCGAAGCTTTCCGAAAAGCCCGCGACGAAGACCGCCAAATCTTCGTCTTCGGCAACGGGGGCAGCGCCGCGACAGCCAACCATTTCGCCTGTGACATCGTCAAGGGCGCAAGCTACGGCCGCGAGAAACGCTTCAGGATCATGGCGCTGAGCGAACAGGTCCCGACGATGACGGCCTACTCGAACGATGTCGGCTATGACGTCGTTTTCCTCGAGCAATTGCGAAATTTCGCCCGCCCGGGCGATATCGTGATGGCCCTCAGCGGCAGCGGCAATTCGCCCAATGTCGTGCGCGCCATCGAACACGCCAACGAAATCGGGTGCTACACGATCGGCCTAAGCGGCTGCAACGGTGGCAAGCTGGGCGAGATGGCGAAGCTCAACGTCCACGTCGCCGACCACCACATGGGCCGCGCCGAAGACGGCCACATGATCATCTGCCACATGATCGCCTACCACTTCATGGATCATGAAAAAACCGCCAACGCCGGGTAGCGACGACCGGCTCTCAGCCGGTCTCCAAGCACCCAACGCCCAACGACCCCGCTGCACAAAGATACCCGTTCCACGGCCGCCGCTTAACGGCCCCCGTCAGCTGCCCGACTCCTCATTCAAATAACTCTCGATATTCGGGTTAAGCAGCCGTTGCACTTCGGGATCGTCGAGGTCCGCCGCGCGAATCACCCGGGTCGGGGAATCGATGTGCTTCGGAGGCGTCTCGCCGGCCAGTTTCTTGACAACCGTCTCTACGCCGAGGAACCCCATATTGAAAGGGTCCTGAACCACCAACGCGTCAATCACCCCTTCCCGCAGACTCTTCTCGAGGGTGGGGCCGGAGTCAAAGCCGACCACCTTGATCTTGCCGACCATTCCCCGTGCGCGGATAGCTTGGGCCGCCCCCACCGAGGCCGCCTCGCTCGAGCAGAAAAAGCCCTCGAGCTCCGGGTGTGCCGTCATCATATCCTCGGTGACGGTCATGGCGCGGGCGCGGTCGGTCATGCAGAACTGCTGGTTGACGATCTTGAGACCCGTGAACTTGTCCCGGAGCGCGTCTTCGAAACCCCTCTCGCGATTGACGGTCGAGTCGCTGCCCGGAATGTGTTTGACCATGGCAATGTTGCCTTCCCCGCCGAGCAGATCACTGAGCGTCTCGGCGGCCGTCACTCCGGCGGCATAGTTGTCGGTGACGACGAACGAGACGTAGTTGTCGGTATCAATCCCCGAGTCAAACACCGTAACCGGAATGCCGGCCGCGGCCGCACGCTCGACCACGCTCACCAGCGCCGTTTTGTCGGAGGGAGAGATCACAATGCCGGCGACCCGCTGGTTGATCATCGATTCGACAATCTGTATTTGCCGGGCATACTCGGTTTCCTGAGACGGTCCGTTCCACAGAATTTCTACGTCGTACTTACGTCCGGCGACTACCACCCCGGCATAAACCGATTGCCAGAAGATCGAGTTGACGGCCTTGGGTGCCACCCCGATCACCGTTTTCGTCGATCGGTTGCAGGCGAGCGACAGTGTTGCCCCAAGGCTGGTTATAAAATTTCGTCGGTCCATGGTGTATTCATTACGCGCGGAGGCTCGTGACGTCCTCCCAGCCCCCGCTTTCCCAAGACCGTACCATGGCGGCGTTCACCTCGGCCACCGCCAGCGCCTCGGCGAATCCCGGCTTGCCCTGCTCGCCCGCGGCGACCGAGCGTAGAAATTCGTAGGCCTCGATCGTTTTGAGATCCTCGTAGCCGATCCCGCTTCCGTCACCCGGGTTGAAATTCCCGTGGTAGGGGTACTGATCGCCTGCGATCAGCCTTGTGTAGCCGTCGTGCAGGCTGTCTTCGCCGGGCAGATAAAGGTCTAACTCGTTCAAGCGTTCGAAATTCCATCCCGCGGCGCCCTTGGCGCCGTTGAGTTCAAAGGCCATCTCGCATTTCGGCCCGAAAATCGTCCGCGAAACTTCGAACGTCCCTTGCGCGCCGTTGGCGAACTCGACCAAGGCGCCCACGTAGTCTTCGTTGGTCACCTCGCCTGCTGGGTCGCCGGCGCCGCCCAGGGAAAAATGCGTCCCAACGCCCGGGACCGGCAACGGCCTTTGCTTGATAAACGTGTCGTGATTCGCGACGACCCGCTTCACCGGCCCGATCAGGCTATGGGCCATCTCGACGACATGAGACATTAGATCGATCAGCGCACCGAAGCCGGCCAAGTCGCGGTCAAAGCGCCAAGTCAAACGGCTGCGCGGATCGCTTCCGTACATCGAAAGAAAACGGCCGCGGTAATGGTTGATCTCCCCAAGCTTGCCCTCGGCGATCAGTTTTCGTGTGTGGACCACCAACGGGGCCCAGCGGTAGTTGAAACCCACGAAACTCAGCACGCCGGCCCGTCGCGCAGAGGCTTCGATTTCGGCGGTTTCCTCGGGGTTGCGCCCGACCGGCTTTTCGCAAAAAATGTGCTTGCCCGCGGCGGCCGCGGCGCGTGCGAGTTCAAGATGCAGGTGGTTGGGCGCGGCGATGGTGACGACCTGCACTTCGGGATGCTCGACGAGTTGTCGCCAGTCGGTGGTCGTCCCTTCAAAGCCGATCGCGTTGCCCGCCTGTTCGGCGCGCGTCTCCACGTCATCGGCGCAGATCACCAGTCTCGGTTCGATGCCGGCATCGGGGAAGCGCAGAGGAACCTGCCGATAGGCGCGGCCGTGCACCTGACCCATCCAACCCATGCCGATAACGCCAATGCCGATCTTGTGAGCCATGAAAAAGACTCCTCAGGGCTACTTTCCGAAGGCTTCCGGCGAATTCCGAAGACCTTGTAGCCGCGAAGCGGCGGCCGGAATATAGCCTAGGGCCGGCGCTGCAGCGCTCTAACGTTGGAGCTGGAACGGCGGAACCAGCCGGAAGAGTTCAATGCCTCGGCGCAAAGACAACTTTCATGCACTCCAGGCCGAGTGCTGTGTCCATTGCCTGCTGGGCCTGTTCCAGCGGGAAGCAGTGAGTCACGAACGTTTTCAGGGGCATCTGATCCTGGTAGCGCTGCATCAGTTCCATTGTCGGACGGTAGGCCGTGAATGGGTGGTTGCTCAACCCGACCAGCCGCAGTGCCTTGCTGACGATCAAGTGAGGGTTCAACAGGATATCGCCCATATCGACGAATACACCCTCCAGAATGTACATCCCGCCGCGCCGGATCATGTGCAATGCCTCCGGCACCGCCTCCGGGTGGCCCACGCATTCAACGGCGAGATCGATCCCACGATTTCTCGTCCAATCGTGCACGAGCTGGATGCGTTCTTCCGCGGTCGTCTTGGACACGTTGATGACGTGGTCTGCTCCAAAAGCTTTCGCCATGTTCAGGCGATAATCGCACTTGTCGACCGCAATGATCGTGCCAGCACCCATCATTCGCGCTTTGATCAGGTGGCACAGCCCCAAGGGGCCAACGCCCTGGATCAGCACGGAGTCGTCAGTCAGGAAGCCTTCCGAGGCAAGTGACGAGAATTCTTTTGCCTTGTCCAACGCATAGGCGCAGGCCATAACCTCGGTATAAACCGCCAGTTCCGGTGCGAGACCATCCGGCACCTTGTAAATGAATGCCTCCGGGATAATCACCATGTACTCCGCCCAACCACCCATCAAGGGGTCCTCGGTGGCCCGGAACGAATTGCCATAACCACGCCAGTGCTCGCACCAGGTGTATCCGAAGATGTGGCGGCAGGTGTAGCACTTGCCGCACACCACGTCGGGGCACATCGCTATGCGGTCGCCCACCTTCAACGGTTCGCCGTAGAAATCGACCACGCCAGGCGTAATATCCGCGACGATTCCGACGTTCTCATGGCCCGGGATCAGTGGAAAAGGCGAAGTTTGTTCGTTGACCGTGCCTCCGTACTGAGTGGTCTCGCCGCGATAGGTGTGTTTGTCGGTGCCGCAGATGCCGCTCATCTCCATCCGCAGCAGCAGCCCGCCGGGCCGCAGCGGTGGAATTTTGTACTCGCGTACCTCGATTCTGTATGGCTCGACTATCGTGACGGCCTTAGCCGTCTCAGGCACGCTGCTCCTTTTTTCGTCCTTCTCTGACCAGGAATGTCGTTGGCATTGTCAAGTTAACTCGTCTTTGAGTAGCAAACCACAATATCGCGGGTTCGGCTGGAGTCACGCTATCAATCCAGGATTTCCATTTTGGCCCTGGCACGGTCACAGTATACAGCCGCGCTGCCCCGAATACCACGTCTTTGCGTGCTGAACCCTGCACATCACCTCCGCCGGTAGTCCGGGCCACAAATCACGAGAAGCCCAGGGTCGCGATGCCCGATTCAATCCAAATCTCGAGGGGTCGCGCGGTTTGAAACCTTCGAGCTGAACCTCAGAACCGGCGAGCTTCGCAAGGGCGGCGTCAGTTGGCGAGCAGCCGCCCCGACGTGGCGCACGCTTTCAGCGTGCCGTGTCGCCACTCATGGCGACATCTCTGCTCCTCCCAAGGCCCCGATCGACAGCGAGTAGCCCGCAGCCCGGTCCCGCCGCAATCCCGGTCCGACTCTCGACTCTTGAGCGGTGACCTTTCTCCCTAAGCCGACGTCTAAGATAGACTGAGTTTCCTGAGGGTCTTCTCAGAGAGGTAAGGGTGAAGTTTTTCACCACGGTTCCGGCGGCCTTGCGCGCGGTCTGCTTCTTTGCTCTTCTGACCACCGCGGTCGGCCTGCCTCCCGAGGCCTACGCCCAGGGCGTGGCGCATGTCCGCTACACCGAAGCCCGTGAACACCGCATGCGCGGGGAGGTGCGGCTTCCCGGCACGGTCGAGGCTCCGAAGATGAGCACAATCGCCGGCGAGATCGACGGGCTGGTCGTCGAGAAACCGGTCTGGATCGGCGACCCCGTCGAGAAAGGCCAGGTGCTGGCGCGCCTTCGCACGACCCAACTCGAGCTGACTAGGCAAGCGCAAAAGGCCGACCTCAAGGAAGCCGAGGCTCGACTCGAGCTGGCACGGCGGAATCTGGATCGAGCCGGCGAATTACTCGAATCCGAGATCTTCAGCCGCCAGCAGTTCGACGACGCGCAATCGGAATTCAACGCCTGGGAAGGACGCACCGAAAGACTGCGGGCCGATATCAGTCGCCTCGATGACGATCTCGAACGAGCCGTGATCCGCGCGCCCTTCAGCGGCGTAATTGTCGCAAGGCACACCGAAGTCGGCCAATGGCTCGGTGCCGGAGACCCCGTCGTGGATCTGCTTTCTTCCGAGCGCCTGGTCGTTTCCGTCGATGTTCCCGAACGCTATTACAGTGCCCTGCGTCGCGGCACCCGGGTCACGGTAACCTTCGAGGCATTGGACGGCCGACAATTCGCCGGAACCGTCCACCGTGTCATTCCTCGCGCCGATCCCCAGGCACGCACCTTCCCGGTCAAGGTCAACTTCCCGCACAAAGGCGTGGTTGCCGGTATGCTGGCGCAGGTCACGATTCCAAACGCCGGCTCAAGCGTCGCCACCATCGTTCCCAAGGATGCCGTGGTTCGGAGCGGCCCCGACGAGTTCGTTTTCTTTTTGGGCGAGGACGGCAAGGTAAACCGAACGCCCGTCCGGTCTGGTGCCGGGGTCGGCAATTGGATCGAGATACGGGGCGACGTCCTTCCCGGCCAACGGATCGTCACGCGCGGCAATGAGCGCTTGCGTTCCGGACAGCAGGCGCAAGGTCAACCGATCGAGTACGAGGTGCCATGACCATCGTACGAGGCGCGATTAAATATCCGGTCACCACGGCCGTCGGCGTGATGTTGCTGACGCTGTTCGGGGCGATCGCGCTGTTTCGTATTCCCGTTCAACTGACTCCAACGGTTGAGGACCCCGAGGTCACCGTGATCACGCGCTGGCCCGGCGCCAGTCCGCACGAGGTCGAGCGCGAGATCGTCGACGAGCAAGAAGAGCAACTCAAGAGTCTCGAAGGCCTCGTCGAGATGGAAAGCGAGAGCCGCGAGCACGAGGCGCAGGTCACCCTTCGTTTCCTGGTGGGGACGAACTTGGATACGGCTGTTCTCAAGGTGTCCAACGCACTCGAACAGGTTCCCAGTTATCCCGACGACGCCGACAAGCCGATCATTCGCACCGTGGATGTCCGTGCAAACGCCGTGGGCTGGTTCTTGTTGGCGCCCACCGAAGAGAACGGGTTCCAAGGCGACATCGCCACGGAATACGACTTCCTCGACGATTTCGTGAAACCCGAATTCGAGCGCGTCGAGGGAGTGGCGAGTTCCAATATCATGGCGGGCCGGGAAATCGAGATGCACGTCATCGTCGACCCGGCCAAGCTTGCCGCCAGGCGGGTTACCTTCAACCAACTCGGCGCCGCGCTGGAACGCGAAAACCGAAATTATAGCGGCGGTGATTTCAACGAGGGCAAGCGCCGTTATCTGGTTCGCACCGTGGGGGAGTACGCCTCGCCGGGCGACATCGAGGACGTTGTCATCACGGTGCGCAACGGCGTGCCGATTTATATCCGCGATGTCGGCTACGCCGAGATCGGCTACCGCAAGGCGACCGCGAAAGGGGCCTTCTACGGCCGCGAAATAATCGCAATGAACGTCGTCAAGGAGCCGGGCGCCAATCTGCTCGACTTGATGGCGGTATTGCAACAGCGACTGGCCGACATCAATGAGCGGCTCCTGAAACCACGCGGTCTGCGTCTGATACAGGTCTACGACGAATCGACCTACATCCACAGCTCGATCGAATTGGTTCAACAGAGCCTGGTGGTTGGAGGCTGCTTGGCAATCGCGGTGCTGTTGATCTTCTTGCGCAGCTTTAGCAGCACGCTCGTGGTCGCGGTCGCCATTCCGATCAGCGTCATCGGCACCTTTCTGATGATGAACTTCTTCGGCCGCACGTTGAACGTCATCAGCCTGGCCGGGATGGCGTTCGCCGTCGGCATGGTGGTCGACAACTCGATCGTCGTGCTCGAAAACATCTACCGCCACCGGCAAATGGGGAAGTCACGCTTCGAGGCCGCCTTCACGGGCGCGTCGGAGGTTTGGGGAGCCGTTCTCGCGAGCACGTTGACGACCATCGCCGTCTTCTTGCCGGTTCTTTTCATCGAGGAAGAGGCGGGGCAGTTGTTTCGCGATATCGCCTTGGCGATCAGTTGCGCGGTGGGTCTGAGCCTGATTGTTTCGATTACCGTCATCCCGAGTCTTTCGGCGAAGATTCTGCGCGCGGCCGACGGCGACCATGCGCGCTTCGGGTTCCGTAACTTGTTCGGCTTGGTGAGCGTGGGCGAAGCCGTCACCAACGCCGCGACGGCGGCCGTCTATTGGCTCTGTGGGGGCTTCTTCCGACGGCTTCTGACGGTTACCGCGCTGACGGCGGCGTCGATCGGCTTGAGTGTTTGGTTGATGCCCAAGGCCGAATACCTCCCCCGAGGCAACCAGGACTTCGCCTTCGGCATCATACTTCCGCCGCCGGGCCACAGCATTGACGAAATTTTCGCCTACCGCCACCGAATCGTCGAGGAGCTGGGCTATCTCTGGCAGACACCCGACGAGGAGGCGGCCGCTCTGCCGGGCGGCGGCATCAGCGGGTTGTTCTTCATCGCCGGCCCGGGGCAAACCATGATGGGTTTCCGCTCCGGCGATCCGGGGCGGGTTCGCGAGCTGATCCCCGTGGTACAAGAAGTGATTCAATCTTTCCCGGGCGCGATCGCGTTTTTGCAGCAATCAAGCATTTTCTCGAGAAGGTTGGGAGAGGGCCGCGGGATCGACATCGACATCACCGGGCCTGAAATCGAACGCCTCATCGACTTGGGCGGAGAAATCCTAGGCCGAGCGATGCAGGGGATTCCGGGTTCGCAGGTCCGCCCCATCCCGAGCCTTGACCTGGGCAACCCGGAGGTTCGCGTCGTCACCAACCGCCGCCGCGCCGCCGAGGCCGGGGTGACGAACCGCGATCTCGGTTTCACCGTCAGCGCGCTGATCGACGGAGCCAAAGCCAGCGATTTTCAGTACCAGGGTGAAGAGATCGACCTCATCGTCAAGGCCGAAAAGACTTTCGCCCACCGTACCCACTTGATCGAGCAAATGCCGATCGCCACCCCGGACGGTCGTTTGATTACGTTGGGGTCGGTGGCGGATCTTTCGCTGGTCAACGGGCCGGTGCAAATCAACCACACCGAACGCCTGCGCACGATCACAATCCAGGTCACCCCCCCGCCGGAGACGCCTCTCGCGGAGGCGATGGACTTCGTGCAAACCGGCATCATCGCTCCCATGCGGGAAGCCGGAACATTGGGCGGTCTTTATCAAACGCGGCTGAGCGGAACGGCCGACAAGCTGACCCAAACCGTCGAAGCGCTGAAGTGGAACCTCGTGCTGGCCCTCATCATTACTTACCTTCTGATGGCGGCACTGTTCGAAAGCTTCCTTCACCCGTTCGTCATCATGTTCAGCGTTCCGCTGGCGGCGTTGGGAGGCTTCCTCGGGCTGGCTGCGCTGAACAAGTTTTTGACTTTCCAAGCGCTCGATGTGCTGACGATGCTCGGATTCATCATCCTGATCGGGACGGTAGTGAATAACGCCATCCTAATCGTCCACCAATCGCTGAACCATATGAAGAAAGACGGCATGGCGCCCCGAGAGGCGATCCGCGAATCAACCCGCACCCGCATCCGCCCGATCTTCATGAGCGTTTCGACAAGCGTTTGCGGCATGATGCCCTTGGTCTTGTTCCCGGGCTCCGGCTCGGAGCTCTATCGCGGCCTCGGCAGCGTGGTGGTCGGAGGCTTATTGCTGTCGACGGTTTTCACCCTGTTCCTCGTCCCTGCGTTATTCAGCCTCACATTGGACATGAAGCAAGCGATCATCAACAGCCTCCAAAGCCTATTTGGCCAAGCAACCGAGCCGGCCCCCGGCGATTAGCTTGCCTCCCGAGCCCGGCTTACCGAACGTTTACCAGGGAGTTCAACCCGTCCTGGCGCCGGCGCCAACCAGAATCAGAGCCCAGAGCGAAAGCGACGGGCCACTCCCCAACTCAACTTCCGGCCCGCCCCACCCCGAGCGCCGTCATAGCAAGCCGCACCATGTCGGTTCCCCTCGAAGAGGACGGGCAACAGCAGCGACCCGACCCCGCGAGCCCGGCGCCAGCATTCAAGACCGCGGCCCGCTTTACCGAACGTTCGCCTGGGGCCTCGACTTAATACCGGCTCGGCCCGCAAGCGGCCGGTTCCTCCCAACTCGGCTCACGGCTAACGAACCCGGCGACACGAAAACCCAGTCACATAGGAATCGAAAATACATCTCCCATAAACCCAACGACTTACGCCACCGCACCCCCCGCTACCCTTGCACCCCCACCGTATCCTAATACCGGGCAACAGCCCGTAATTACCGGGCATGCTGCCCAACAGGAGATTTCACAATGCGAACTGAAAATCAAATTCGCGCCAGCCGCGAAAACGCAAAGAAATCAACCGGACCTCGCACCCCTGAGGGCAAGGTCCGCTCTTCCAAAAACGCTCTCAAACACGGCCTACTCTCCCAAGACGCCGTCATCCCCGGCGAAGACCCCGCCGAGTTCGATCGGCACCTCACCCTGTACGAGGACACCTACCTGCCCCACAACTGCATCGAAAGAGAACTGGTCCGCCAAATCGCCGACGCTGCCTGGAGAATGCGGCGCCTCTCGCGCATCGAAACGACCATCATCACCGCTGCCATCGAGCGCACCCGCGTCTATCAAGAAGAGTTCAGGCGCGAGCGCATGCGAGAGGGTCACGAGGGCGACCAGCAACTGCTCGGCGCATCGATGTACGGCGGGACGCAATTCCTCAGCCAACTAGCCCGCTACGACGGCCACCTCAACCGCCGCTTCCACCGCGCCGTCGAGCTGATGATGAAAATCCGCAAAGAAGACCGAAAACTCCGCGAAGCGGAAAACAAGGATGCAACCAACAGAGACCGAGGCGTGGACGGAAGTCCACGCTCCGCCAGCTCGCCGTGTGACCCGAAAGCCCACGAAGATCAGGCCGTATCGCCAGACGAAGCCCCCGAAACCCCCATAGGCTTCCGTCCTGCGAACCCCCAAAACCAAAAACCGCGAAACGAAGCTAAGCCCAACCTAACCCCGTTCGAGACAACGAGTTACAAAGAAACCGAGGCAATAGCAGCCCCGCTCGTCTCGCGTACCACGTCGCCCGCCTCGCGTACCACGTCGCCCGTCTTGCGTAGCGCAGGGCTCAAAGAGACCTGCGGCCTTAACCCACGGCCCCAAAGCCTCTAGCCAACCCCAAGAAAGGAGAATCAACCACCCCGACAAACCGCGAACCAGCGCCACCCACACAATCGACACCCCACCGTCGACCAAACAACCGCCAACGCGACGCCCTTGGTGTCTCCCCCCGCGCCGCAATCGAAACACAGCCAACAAGGCCGCGGCACACTTCGTCAAACCCGACGCGCAATGTATAATCGGAAACCGGCGCTTCCGCCGAACTGCCTGTGTCCATGGGAAGTCCAACCAAACATCGCGCTTTCTCGACTCGCTTCTACAGCCGCGGCGCGGTGCCGCTCTTCGTCCTTGCGATGGCCGCGGTTCAGCCGACTGCGGCCCGGCCCGTTGAACAAAATCCGTTCAGCTCCGCCGAAGACCTTGCTGAGGGTGCTAGGCTCTACCTGCTCAATTGCGGCGTTTGTCACGGACCGCACGGGGCTTCCGGGCGCGGCGCGAAACTTGCCACGAAGCGGCGCAAACATGGCGCGTCAGACGCCGAAATGTTCCGCAACATCCTCGACGGCATCGCCGGTACCGAGATGCCCGGCCTGTGGCTCGACGAGGATGCCGTTTGGAAGATTCTTCTCTTCGTCCGCACCCTCGAGCCTGAGAGCGAGCGCGCCTGCATGTCAGCCGGCGGCGATCCCGAACGCGGCCACGAGCTCTTCGTCCAAAAAGGACGCTGCTCCTCCTGCCACACCGTCGGCATGGGAGGCGGCCGCCTCGGGCCCGACCTCAGCGACGCCGCTATGACCTATACCCGCGAGCAAATCCGCGAAGCGCTCGTCGACCCCCACAAGACGATCGCCGAACGTCACCGCGGAATCAAAGTCGTCGATCGCGCCGGCGATTCGCACGAAGGAATCTTGCTCAACGAAGACGCCTATTCGCTGCACATGATGGATCGAGCCGAACAAATCCGCTCTTTCGTCAAGCAAGACCTCGCATCGTTCGAACGCCTCGACCACTCGCTCATGCCTGTCTACGGCAACATTCTTTCCGCCGCCGAATTGGACAACATCACCGCCTACGTCTGCAGCCTCGGAGGAGAGCAACCGTGAACGCGATCTCCCGCCCCAACGCCGCGCTCCTGCTCGCCGTCTTCGTCTCGTGCCTGCCGGCCCACGCCCAGGTCAGCTATCAAAACCTGCTTGACGCTTCGAAAACTCCGGATCAGTGGCTCACCTACAACGGCAATTACCAAGGCCACCGCCATACCACGCTATCCGAAATCACGCGCGAAAACGTCGCGGACCTGCGGCTGCAATGGGTCTTCCAGCAAGGCTTCCAACACAAGTTTGAAACCTCGCCGCTTGTGGTGGGCGACGTCATGTACTTGACCGTTCCGCCCAATGAAGTGTACGCGGTCGATACGGGAACCGGCGCCGAACTTTGGCACTACCGGCGCGATCTGCCGCCCAAAGTGATCGCTTGTTGCGGGCTGGTGAATCGCGGCCTCGCCGTCCACGGCGACCGGCTTTTCATGGGCACCCTCGATTCCTACCTCATCAGCCTTGATCGCAAGACCGGCCGCGTGCTGTGGGAGTCGGAGATGTTCGACTACACCAAGGGCTACGGCACGACCCTCGCCCCGCTCGTCGTCAAGGACAAAGTCATGGTCGGGACGACGGGAGGCGAGTACGGCATCCGGGGTTTCATCGACGCCTACAATGTCGAGGACGGCAAGCGTGATTGGCGTTTCCACACCGTCCCCGGCCCGGGCGAATTCGGGCATGACACCTGGGAAGGCGACTCGTGGAAGACCGGCGGCGCCTCGATTTGGGTCACGCCGTCTTTCGATCCGGAGTTGAATCTCACCTACTGGGGCGTGGGCAACCCCGGCCCCGATTGGAACGGCGATTTCCGCAAGGGCGACAACCTGTACTCTGACTCCGTCGTCGCTCTCGACCCCGACACCGGCAAGCGCAAATGGCATTTCCAATTCACGCCACACGACGTGCACGACTGGGACGCCACGCAAGTCATGATCCTGGTCGACCGCGAATATGAAGGCCGCCCGCGTAAACTGCTCATCACCGCCAACCGCAACGGCTTCTACTACGTGCTCGACCGCGAAACGGGAGAGTTCCTGCGCGCTGAGCCTTATGTCAAACAGACCTGGGCCGAGCGAATCGACGAGAACGGCCGCCCGGTCCGCGTGCCGGGAAAACTACCCACCGAGGAAGGCATTGAGGTCTATCCCACCGTGGGCGGCGGGACGAATTGGATGTCGCCCACCTACAGCCCCCGGACCGGCCTGTTCTACGTTACCGCCCGCGAAGGCAGCAGCATCTACTACAAGGGCCCGGTGGAATACTCCGCCGGTACGCGGTTTTGGGGCGGGCGATTCGAGAACCAGGACGAAAATCCCGGCAAGTGGTGGGGCGCCGTGCGCGCACTCGATCCCTTGACCGGCAAGAAGGTTTGGGAGCACCGCCTCTTCCGGCCCGCCTGGGCCGGCCTACTCTCGACCGCCGGAGGCCTCATCTTCGCCGGCAGCGACGAAGGCTGGTTCAAGGCCTTGGACGACAAGACCGGCAATGAACTCTGGCGCCTCAACCTGGGAGGCTCCATCCGAGCCAACCCCATTGCGTTCGAAAGCAAAGGCCGACAGCGAGTGGCCATAGCCGCCGGCAGCGGTCTCTTCGTCTTCGGGCTCTCGGAAAAGGAATAAGGCAAGGCCGTGGCTGAGCGATGTGGCGTGAGCGTCCACGCTTGACCGCGAACCGATTCATCGGTTCGTAACCCCGGATTCGCGAGATCGCCCAAGCCGGACAAACCGCCGGCTTATCTCGTCCCAATCGAAGTTTCAGGTCAGTCCAGCCGCCGGCCGCCCCGACTCGTTCAGGTAAGAAACTTCCCGAGCATCCGCCTCGCCGGTAGTGACCGGCACTCGTGCCGGTCCTAGCCAACAGTTGAGACAAGCTCTCAGCTTGTCTCGCCTCAACGCGTTCAGATCGACGTTTCAGGTCAGGGGCGCCCGAGTACAGCTCCGATCGCGCCGCCGGCCAAAGCGCCTCGAATGGCCTGCACAACCGCTTCCACCGGAATCACCGCCGCTTCCATGACGTTCATTGTGGAGTACGTGACCAGGCTGAAACCCAGCCCGAGTAGCACGCCTAACACAGCCCCGGCCTTGGCCCCTTGGCTCGCGCTTCCGGCACCCGGCCAGCGCCTGAGTATCATCGTGAGGAAAGCTCCAAAGATGAGCTGGGACAGAATCAACATCGGGAAGTCGGGCGTTTCCTTGATAATTCCATCCATGTGTGCGGCCATCATGAATTCCTGAAGCAAAAGCCCATAGAAAACAAACCCGGTAACGAAGAACACCACTCCGCCGGCGAGTGTGCCAAGTGCAAACTTTTTCGTATCCATGCTGCGAACTCCTTTTTGCAACTGTGCGCGACGCGGCTCTTGAGGCCCGTCCGCGCCAACGAGTATAAGCATGTTCTCCGGCGATTCGCAATGGTCTCAACGGTAAAGATCGGACCTATCCCCTCCGGTGAAGATCGCCGTGGCAATACTCTGGAAAGCGCCTCAACCAGTGATCGCGGTTGGCTCGTGCCTTGACTAAGGACCAAGGGGGTGTGCGACCTAAATGTGGGAAGTCCCTCTCGGAATGCGAGCGATAGAAACACAGGCGTGGACGGAAGTCCACGCTCAGCCCGGTTCACCGCGGAGACAGCGCGGGGGGACGTGGTAGGATGTCCCCTTCGGCAAACGCACCGCTAAAGAGAGTATCGTATCCAGGATGGCTGATACCGAAAAGACCGGCGGTCTTACACCGATTCAGTGGCTGATTTGTGGTGTCGCCGCGCTCGGGTTCGCCTTCGACATCTATGAATTGCTGATGTTGCCGCTGATCGTGCGGCCGGCGTTGCTCGAGCTGGCCGACGTCCGCCCGGGGACACCGGAGTTCAACCAGTGGGTCGGGATGTTGTTCTACGTCCCGGCGATCTTTGGGGGGATCTTCGGGCTGTTGGGCGGTTATCTCACCGATCGGCTGGGCCGTCGGCGCGTTTTGGTCTGGAGCATTCTGCTCTATGCCTTCTCGGCCTGCGCCGCGGGTTACGTCACTTCGCCGGTGTGGCTGCTGGTGTTTCGGTGCACGACCTTCATCGGCGTCAGCGTGGAGTTTGTCGCGGCTGTTGCCTGGTTGGCCGAATTGTTCCCGAATCCGAAACAGCGCGAGGCGGTGTTGGGTTACACCCAAGCCTTCTCGTCGATCGGCGGGTTGATGGTGACCGGCGCCTACTACCTGGCGGTGACGTACGGCGAGATATTTCCCGCGATTCACGGGGTGCACGAGGCTTGGCGCTATACGTTGATCTCGGGCGTGATTCCGGCCATCCCGCTGATTATCATTCGGCCGTTTCTGCCCGAGTCGCCGGCTTGGGCCGAGAAGAAAGCCGCCGGGACGCTGCAGCGGCCGAGTCTGGGCGAGCTGTTTCGTCCCGAGTTTCGTAGAACGACGTTGGTGACGACGGTGATGGTTGCGTGCAGCTACGGGGCGGCTTTCGGCGCGATTCAGCACGTGCCGCGGATTGTCCCCGGGTTGGCTGAGATGGCGGACCTTGCACGCACAGCGGTCCAGCAGACGGTCAGCGGCGTGCAAGCCTATCAGGAAATTGGCGGGCTGCTGGGTCGTGTCCTGTTGGCAGTGCTGGCCGTGCGCATTGTAGGGCGGCGCCGGTTGATCCGCATCTTCCAGATTCCCGGGCTGGTCATTGTCCCCATCGTGTTCTTCTACGCTTCGGTCAACAGTCTTGAAACGCTGAAATGGGGCATCCTGCTGGTCGGGTTGCTTACGGTGGCGCAATTCAGTTTCTGGGGGAATTACCTCCCTCGAGTCTATCCAACCCACTTGCGTGGGACGGGGGAAAGCTTCGCGGCCAATATTGGCGGCCGCATGCTCGGGACCTCGGCCGCCCTCGTCACGACAACCTTAGCGAATTACATGCCGGGAGGAAGCGCTCCCGAAAAACTAGCCTACGCCGCGGGAACAGTCGGCCTTGCCGTTTACGTGATCGGCTTCACCGCGAGTTTCTTCCTCCCCGAGCCGGCGCAAGAAGAGCTGCCGGAGTAGGGTTCCACGGCATCCATTGTGGAGAGCGAGCCCGGTTCACCGTGGGGTCAAGAGGGGGCGTGCGACAGAAACTTGGGACGTACCTCTCAACGGTGCCGGTAATAGAAACAGAGGCGCGGACGGAAGTCCGCGCTCGACGTGGACATTCGTCCACGCCTCGCCGCCGCCGCGCGGACTGCTCGTAGTGCAGCGACGGCTCGCCGTAAACCAACCACGGGCCCCTGAACTCCAGAGTTCACCTTTCGCCGCGAAGCGGAGCCTGCGGCCCACGCCTAGCCTGAGCTAGCTTCCGCTCATCAGCGGGATCAACTCGAAGAAGATCTTGATCAGTATCGGCCCGACCGTCACGACGAATAGTGAAGGCAGAATACAGAAGAAGATCGGGAACACGAGCTTGATGCCCATCTTGGCGGCCTTTTCCTCGGCGCGCTGACGGGCCGTCGTGCGCATGAACTCCGAATGGGTTCGCAGCGTCTCGGCAATGCTCGTCCCGAACCGATCGGCCTGCACCAACGTCGAGACCAGCTTCTTCACGTCGTCGACGCCCGTTCGTTCGCCCAGATTGCGTAGTGCTTCGGCGCGGCGCTTGCCGTGGCGCATCTCAAGGTTCGTAATCGCGAACTCGCTACTGATCTCAGGGTGGCCCTGCTGTAGCTCGCGGCTCACCTGCAAGATACTCTGATCGAGCCCCAATCCGGACTCGACACAGACGACCATCAGGTCCAAAGCATTGGGCAAGCCTCGGCTGATTTGGCGCTTACGGCGCTTCACCATTCGCAAGACAAACTCGTTCGGCCCGAGGAAACCCAGCCCGGCCGAGAGCACCGTCAACCCGATGCGGTTCTCGGTGGTGACTCCGAAGTGCGTCAACGTGATCCAGCTCACAGCGGGCAGGGCCAACGTCAGCACGACTTTGACCCCATACAAGATCTTCAGCGCTGCCGTGGATCGATAGCCGGCGCTGTAGAGGCGTTGCTGCGCCGTCGTCAAGTCCCCGGGTGAAGCCGGCACCCAGTTGCCTACCTTGGCCAGAATTTGCATGAAGGCCAAGCTCGGGTGCACCGGCGCGGCTTCCTCGCCGCCCTCTTTCAGACGGTCCAGCATCGTCTTCGGGTTCACCCAAAACTTCATCCCGAATAGATAGAGGAAACACGTCACCGTGACGAACAGCGCAATCGACATCACCAGTACCATGGTTCCCTCCTAGACCTCGATCTTCACGATCCGGCGCATGATCAAGTAGCCGAGCCCTTGCAGGCCGATCGCCAGTCCCGCCATCCACTTGCCCATCTCGTTATCGACGAAGAATCGCATGTGCTCAGGGTGGACCATCCACATCAGCACGCCGACAACGGCGGGAATCGCCGTCAACACCATGCTCGAAAGCCGCCCGTGAGCGCTAATCGTGCGGATCTGGCCGCGTAGCTTGAAGCGGTCGCGGATCAAGCCGGCCAGCTTGTCGAGAATCTCCGCCAAGTTGCGACCCGTCCGCTTCTGCAGCAGAACGGCGGCGATGAAGAATTGCACGTCAATCAACGGCATCCGTTGACCCAACTTTTCGAGCGCCGTCTGCATCGGCAGGCCCAAGTTCTGCTCCTCGAAGGTGCGTCGAAACTCGCCTCCCAGCGGCTCGTGGAACTCCTGATGAACCATGTCGAGCGAAACCGAGAAGGCGTGACCCGAACGCATCGCGCGAGCGATGAACTGCAGTGAATCCGGGAATTGAGCTTCAAAGGCTGCGATGCGCTTAGTTCGTAGGCGCCGGATGTACGTAAAGGGCGCTACGCAGGCTACTCCGGCCGCCGCGGCCGCCGGGATCAACCCGAACGGCGTCATATACCAGACAAGGTTGAAAGCCGCCAATGCCGCAAGCAACGCGCCGACGCAGACTTGCCCGGGAGCCCAAGACAACCCGGCTTGCTCTATCAACGAATGCAATTGCCGGTCGACATTGCACTTCGCAAGGACCTGGTGCAGCACATGCTTCTTGGATCCGTCGGGCAGAAACAAGGGCGTTGCCGCCTGAACAACACTCGTGGCCTCTGCGGTGACCTCCGAAAGCCGATCGCGCACTCGCGCGGTTTCCCGGTGCAACAGAGTACGGCTGACCAGCAAATAGGTGCCCGCCGTGAGCGTCAGCGTCACGACGAAAAGGATCATCATTAATGTCAATGTCTTCCTCCTTTGGGCCGCCGCTTCTGCTCCGGCGGCCGGGCCGCTAGTCCACCTCGACCACGGACTCGAAAACATCCGCGGACAAATGCAAACCCGAGGCCAGCATCTTTTCGTAGAAGCGGGGACGGATCCCCGTGGCCGCGAACCGGCCTTGCACTCGCCCTTCGGGAGAAATTCCGCGCTTTTCGAAGACGAATAGGTCTTGGAGCGTGACCACCTCTCCCTCCATGTGGCCGACCTCGGTTAAACAGGTCACTTTGCGTGTTCCATCGCTAAGCCGCGCGGTTTGCACGATCACGTCGATCGCCGACGAAATCTGGTGCCGAATGGAAACCAGACTCAGGTTTGACGTCGCCATGGTCACCATGACCTCGAGTCTTGCCACCACGTCGCGGGGCGAATTGGCGTGGACCGTTGTCATCGACCCGTCGTGTCCGGTGTTCATCGCCTGCAGCATGTCGAGCGCTTCTTCGCTGCGGCACTCACCGACAATGATTCGATCCGGCCGCATGCGGAGCGCATTGATCAGCAGCTCGCGCTGACGAATCGCGCCGCCGCCCTCAATATTGGGAGGCCGAGTTTCGAGGCGCGCCAAGTGCGGTTGTTTGAGCTGCAGCTCGGCAGCGTCTTCGATAGTCACCACCCGCTCGAGAGGCGAAATGAAAGCGGAAAGAGCATTCAGCAAAGTCGTCTTTCCGGAACCGGTTCCACCGGAGACTACGATGTTCAGACGGCACTTGACCGCTGCTTCGAGCAGCTCCAGCATGGGTCCCGTCATCGAATTCTTGTCGACCAGATCGGGCGGCAAGAGCTTATCGGTACCGAAGCGGCGAATTGACAGCAAGGGTCCGTCGACGGCGAGTGGCGGAATCACCGCGTTGACACGCGAGCCGTCCTCAAGCCGAGCGTCAACCATCGGCGACGATTCGTCGACCCGGCGCCCGACTTGCGAAACGATCTTGTCGATGATGCGGTAAAGGTGCCCGGCATCTTTGAAAGTGACGCCGGTAATCTCCAGCTTGCCGTGGCGCTCGATATAGACCTGTTCGTGCGTATTGACCAGGATGTCGCTGATCGTCGGGTCTTGGAGAAGCGGCTCCAGCGGTCCGAGGCCGAACACCTCGTCGAGGACTTCGGCCACAACCTGGTTTCGTTCGGCGGCGCTCAGAAGAGTTTGCTCAGCATCGATGAGAGCCGTCAGCGCGCTGTGAACCTCACGGCGCAGCTTGTCGGTATCAATTGACGCCAGGGCATCGAGATTGATCTTGTCGAGCAGCTTCCGATGCAGCGTAAACTTCAGGTCCTGGTGCTGCGGACCGAGGGTTCCGGTGCTTTTCACCGCGCCAAGGCGGCGCAGCTGCGTCGGTGCATCTGTAGTTGTCGGGGGGGCCGGCGGAGCGGGGGCCTCGATCAGCGGCATTCGTCCTCCTGGAGTGAAGAAGTCCGACTACCTTATCGACCGCCTGGGGAGGTCTAGCTCGCTTTTCTCACCACGTGGCGAGACGAAGTCGTGAGAGGGCTGTCAGTAGGAGGCACGGGCCTCCTGGCGCCCCATCTTTTAAGCAAAGAGGTGTACTTGGACAGTACAGTGAGCACGGCAGGCAACCGTAACGAAGTAATGACGGGCCTATCGCGCGCTTCGACCCGCAGGTGGTGAGAAAAGCGGGCTAGATCGGATAAATGGGGAGGGTCGGCGGGCGCTAGGTAGGGGCAGCCGTACCGGGCTCGCTACGGCTGAGGGGAAGTTTCGCTCCTCTTCGCGCCACGCCGAATGATCGTGAGATCGAGATTGCCTTGATCGTCGACGATGGTCTTCTTGAGCCGGGGAAGAACTTCCTCGAGGGTTTCTATGTAGAGGCGGTTGCGCGTCACTTCAGGATTCTTTGCGTATTCGCGGACGAGTTGCGTAAACCGCGCGGTGTCGCCGTGGGCTTCGTTGATCTTGCGCTCTCGATAGGCATGTGCCGCCTGGACAAGCTGCCCTGCCTCACCACGGGACCGCGGGATAAGGTCATTGGCATAGCCTTGAGCCTCGCTGACAATGCGCGCCAAGTCCGCCCTCGCGCCCGCGACGTCGCGGAAGGCTTCGGCGGTTTCCGGAGGCGGTGAGACTCGCTCGATGTTGACGGTCGACAAGATGACACCCAGCCCCAAGGCGTCCACGCGTTGCTGCGCGCCAAGACGCACCGCCTCTTGCACGGCGATCTTTTCCGTTGTCAGGATATCGTCGACTGAGCGCGAGGCGATCCGGCGGGCCAACTCGGCCTCCACCGAGTCACGAACAGTGCGAGCGGGATCGGCGGCTTGGAACAAATAATCGCGCGGTGTCGCGACACTGTACTGCGCGACGGTCCTCACATGGATGACATTGCGGTCCCCGGTCAGGAATTGCGACCGCAGCGGCTGTACTCGGCCTAGAACTGCGTCGGCCGGGTCGCCGCCGATCACGCTTCTCTGGAGTTGTCGGACCTTGAGCTTGTGCACTTCGGCGACCGGAAAAGGCCAAGTCAGATGGAGACCCGGCATGACGCGGTCTTCGCTGACGGCCCCGAAAACGGTGACGACGGCCTGCTCATCGGCGGGCACGATGTATAGCCCCGTGAGCAACCACAGGGCCGCCACGGCGATCAGGATTCGACGGCGCTTGGCGGTGTCGGGTTGACGCTCCGGCGCGATTACCGGCGGCTCGGGTGCCGAGGCCGGCGACGGCACGGTTGCCCGGGGTGTTTCGACTGTCGTGCTCATCTCATGGACCGTGGCCGACTGGCCTCGCCATTGCGGCGATCGTCGGGCCGGTTATTCCGCATCGTTACTGCCCTCGCGTCAACAACCGCAATAGCTCCGAGTCGGAACTCAACACAATGGTCGTCTCATCGTCGAGTGCCTTTCGATAGGCCTCAAGCGTGCGAACAAGTTTGTAGAACCGCGGGTTGCGCGAATAGGCCTGCCCGTAAACCCGTGCCGCCTCGGCATCACCCTCGCCCTTGATTTGCTCGGCTTCTTTGTAGGCCAGCGACAGCATCTCTTCGCGTTGTCGATCCGCATCAGCGCGAATGCGCAATGCCTGCTCTTCACCTTCGGCGCGGTATCGGCGCGCGATGCGCTCGCGCTCGGCCCGCATGCGCGCGAAAACGCTTTGCTTGTTTTGTTCGGGCAGATTCAACCGCTTGATACGGACATCGACTACGTCAATCCCGTATTCGGTTAGGGCCCGGCTGCCGGTCAGCTCCGTTAGCTTGTCGAGCATCGTGCCCGTGCGCACCGTCTCGGTGTCGACCGAGACAATCGCGTCGAGATCATGGTTGCCGATCGCTGCTGCCAGGCCGGCCCAGGCGATGTCATGCAGCCGCATCTCCGCTGCTACGGCGTCGCCGACCGATTCCACGAAGGTTTGGGGGTCGGCGATACGCCACAAGACGTAGCTTTCGATGACCAGGTTTTTCTTATCGCGCGTGAGGAATTCGGACGGCCGTGGATTGTAGACCCGCAGACGGCGGTCGAAATAGAGGGCGGATTGGAAGGGCCATTTGGCATGTAACCCCGCTTCGGTGACGGTCGCCACCGGCCGACCGAACTGCGTTACCAAGACCAACTCCGTCTCGCGAACCGTGAAGAACGTTGCCCAGAGCGCGAGCAATAAAGCGAAGCCACCCAAGTAAAAGCGGTACCGGCGAAGGCGGCGCATCCAATCGCGGCTAATCGGCCACGAGTCGGGAGAGTGCTTCGCGCCGTGGATGTGGCCATGCCCGTCGTGATCGTGACCAAGGTAATCGTGCATTAGTGTTCCTCTCGCGGAACCGGCATCGGAAGCGGCGGTTCGGCGATCGCGGCTCCGGCCGGCGCCAATTCGACGCCGTCTTCGATGGAATAAATACCGCGCCGGCCCCGTGCTCGGGGATCAAGAATCAACTTGCGACGTCTCGGCAGGACTTCTTCCATAGTTTCGAGGTAAAGCCGCGTGCGGGTTGTTTCCGGCGCGGCGCGGGAGGCACGCTCGAGCCGGGTGAACCGCGCGGCGTCGCCCGACGCGCGATTCATGCGCCTCGCCTTGTACGCGACCGCCAGCCGCGTGCGAGCTTCCGCCTGCCCGCGAGCCAGGGCAACCCGCTCGTTGCGGTATCCCTCGGCTTCATTGATCCGGCGGCTCTTTTCTTCGATCGCCCCGGCCACCTCCCGAAACGCGTCGACGACTTCGACCGAGGGATGCACGTCTTGCAGCCGCACCGCGAGTACGCGCGCAGCGGTTCGGTAGCGCAGCAGCCGGTCTTGCAACCGATCGGCGGCGCGCTGTTCCACGGCGCGCCGCTCCGTGGTCAACAGGTCATCGAGAGATGTTTGGTTGACGATTTCCCTTATGACCGACTCGGCGGCAACGCGAATCGTGGTCTCGGGCGCCGCCTGCTCGAACAGATAGTCGCCCGGGTCTTCGAGAACATAGTGCACTGCGATGTGGGCTTCCACCATGTTCTGGTCGCCGGTGAGGAGCAACGACTCTTCGGGGTGGAACTCCAGCTTTCCGCCGCGGTGCTGGACATTCCACTCGTAGGCGGGCGGCTCGTCGAATACGGCATTGGCGTTGGTGCGGAAACCTATCTCGAGTACCCGCACGCGCAGGGCCTCCACACGCGTCAGTGTCTCGATCGGTGACGGCAGCTTGTAATGAAGACCCGGCTCCCGATATGGCGGGATCTTGCGCCCAAACCGCTCAACGACCCCTAGTTGCTCGGGCTCGATCACATGGACGCCGCTTGCGATCCAAATCGCCGCCGCTCCGCCGAGCAGGGGTTTCACCAGACGCCTGCGCCATTCCCACAGCCACGCAAAACCGGCCGCCGGATCGACCCGCCCGAGCGCCGGCAACAGTCTGTTCCACAAGCGGGTGACGCCCAACCGTGCCGACCAGCGTCCCCACCAAGGGGCGCGGCCGCGCGGTCGTTCGACTCTCAGCAGTCGCACGGAATTGAGCATCACCAACAGGGAGGCAATCTGATGGGTAATCGCCGCGCCAATCGGCCCCAGCAAACCCTTTCCGGCCGCAAGCACGGCGACGACGTTGACAATCCCCGCGAAAACAATGATGTTTTGCCATACCGTCGCGACGGCGCGGCGGCTGACCTCGATCAACCGAGGGAGCTTTTCGAGCGACTTATTCAGATCGACGACATCCGCCGCCTCGGCCGCGATGTCGGCCCCCGATCCGGCGACGGCCACGCCGACATCCGCCGCCGCCAGCGCAGGAGCATCGTTGACTCCGTCGCCGACCATCAGCACGCGCCGACCTTGGGCCTGCATTTGCCGCACACGGTCCAGCTTTTCTTCCGGCAGCAGCTCTGCTTCGACGTGCGCGATGCCAACTTCACGGCCCATCGCCTCGGCCGCCCGGCGGCGGTCCCCGGTGAGCAAAACAATATTGCTCACCCCCAAATGCTCGATGGCGTGAACAGCTTCCGAGGCCCCTTCGCGCGCCGAGTCACGCAGCAAGATGGCTCCGATCAGCACGTCATCGAGCGCCACCAAAACCGCAGTGGCGCCCGCATGGTCCGCTCTTTCGAGGAAGGGCTGCGCGCCCTGCGTTCCCCGCTTTCCAAGAAAGGCCTCGTTGCCCGCGCGAACGAGGTTTCCCTCGATGCGGCATTCAGCACCGCGCCCTGGGATGACCCGGGCTTCACTTGATGCCGGAACGTCCAACCCACGCTCGACAGCCGATTCCACGATCACCTTCGCCAGCGGGTGGTCCGAGCCCGCCTCGGCCGCCGCGCCCATCCGCAAAACTTCCCGCTCGTTGTGACTGTCCGCCGTAAGAATCTCGATAATTTCGAAACGGCCTGAGGTCAGGGTGCCGGTCTTGTCGAAAACAACCGTGTCGATCTTCGCCCCGCTTTCGAGAATCGCGCCGCTGCGAACGAGAATCCCCCGGCGCGCCAATCCCCCGATCGCGGACACCATCGCCGCGGGCGCGGCGAGGATCAAGGCGCAGGGACACCCGACGATCAACACGGCCACGGTGCGCATCCAATCGGAAGTGAAGTAGTAGGTTCCTCCCGCCGCGAGCAACAGCGCCGGCAGGAAATACCGGGCATACCGATCGGCCGTGCGGACCATTGGAGCGCGCCGCTTCTTGGCTTCGCGAACCAGTTCGACGACCCGCGCCAGAGTCGAGTTCTCCGCCGCCCCTGAGACCCGTACGTGCAGCAGCCCGTGGCCGTTCAGCGTTCCGGAGTAGACTTCGTCCCCGTCGCCCTTCTCGCGCGGTAACGACTCGCCCGTAATGGGACTTTCGTCAACACTCGACTGGCCGCTCGCCACGAACCCGTCGGCGGAGATTCTCTCTCCGGCGCGAACAACGATGGTATCGCCGACGTCGAGGTCTTCGACGTGGACCTCCTCTTCAACACCGTCGCGGAGGCGGCACGCCGTGTGTGGTAGCTGCTCGACGAAGCGCTCAATCGCCGCTTCGGTGCGCCCCGCGGCGTAGGCCTCCAGACCCTCGCCGACGAGCATGATGAACATCGCTTCGGCCGCGACCAGGTATTCGCCCACCGTCAGCGCTGCCAGAGCGGCAATGCAGATCGCAACATCGGCGGAGATCCTCCGCTCCATCAAGCTGCCGATCGTGTTGAAGAAGGTTTTGTATCCGGCCAGGAAAGTCAGCAGAATCGCTGTGTCGATTTCCAGGCCGCTGAAGGGAATCGGGATGGCCGAGAAAAGATCGGTCGCGTTCAGCAGCAATAGGAAGCCGATAAACGCGGTGAAACCGATGTACCGGACCCGCGCCTGCCGGTCCCGATTGAACGCGTGGTCTTCGCTGACGACGTGCAACGTGTTCCAAGATAGCAGAACCACGGCGTTGGTTTTCCAACATTTCACCGCCCGAAAGAGCGGCAAGATCAATAGACTGGGTAGTTCATGCGGGCATGGCTTCGGTGGTTTTTCGCACTGGTTTTCTTCTCGGCGCCGGTCTTGGTGTTGGGGCAAGGCGGGCCGCCGGGTGGCAGCGTCACGAAGATCCTGCGCTTTGATTCCGATCCGACTTTGTTCTTCGCCGCAAGCAATGCCGGCGTCTTGCGAAGCACCGACGGTGGGCTCGGCTGGAGCGAACAGAACGCGGGTCTATTAACTCTCAACGTCACCACCATTGCCGCCCAAAGCCCCTCTGTGGTGTACGTCGGAACGAACGGCACGGGCGTGTTTCGATCACGGGACGGCGCCCCTTGGGAGCAGGTGAGCAATGGTATGGAGAGCTCGGTGATCCTGTCGCTCGCCGTTCAGCCCGAGGACGAAAGCGTCGTTTACGCGGGCACTCGCAACGGCGGCATTTTCAAGACGACCGACGCCGGAGATCAATGGACCGGCGTGAACGATGGCTTAGCCAGAACGCAAGACGGTCTTCTCGAGGGCGACTATCGGGATCTTGTCATCGATCCCAACGACCCCGAGGTGGTCTACGCCTCGCACGGGAGCCTCAGGCAGCCCTCCGTGGGGTTCTTGTTTAAGACGTCGGACGGCGGTCAGCAATGGGCGGGTTCGCAAGGGCCGGCCACGTTCAGCGTTGCGCTCTCGCCCGATGACAGCCAGGTGTTGTACGTGGGAACTTCGGTGGGGCTCATACGATCAACCAACGGCGGCCAAGGCTTTGATCCGCCACTATTGCCGACGGCGATTGTCGATGTCGAAACGGCCGCCGACGGCGCCGTCTATGCTTTGTCGGGTCTTTCGGGAGCCGCAAAGAGTTTCGACGGCGGGGATACCTTTTTGTCGGCTTCCTTCGGGTTGCCCAGAACCGAGTTTCTAACACTGACGGTCGTGCCGGGCGATCCCGCCGTCCTCTTTCTGGGTGCGAACGGGCCGGGGATTCTGCGCTCGTTCGACGCGGGAGAGAGTTGGCAACAAAGCTCTGACGGGTTCAATGCCGCCGCTGTGCAAGCAGTGGCCGTCAGTCCCGGTGATTCGTCGAAAGTGTTGGCGGCAACCTTCGGCGGCGGAATGTTTCGATCTACCGACGGCGGCGCGGCATGGCGCGAGTCGCGCGAGTCGCTGACCGCGTTCAATGTGACGTCCCTCGAGTTTGCTCCGGGGGCTCCTTCGGTGGTCTACGCCGCATCGATCAATCCCTTTGACCCTAACGCCGGCAACCCGTTTTTCCCACGCGACGGAGCTTTTCTGCGCAGCACCGACGGTGGGATTACCTGGGAAGAACTCGTCCGGCCGGCGGCCATCGCGGCTCTTGAGGTTCATCCGAACGACGGTCGCACGGTGTTCATCGCGTTGGAATCCGGCGTGTTTCGGAGCCAAGATCGCGGCGACGCTTTCGAGCGCCGAGGCGGGAACGACTTGCGCGGCCTTTCGGTTGTCGACCTCGCAATCGATCCAAGGCGGCCCGACCGGCTCTACGCCATCGCCGTGGACAACTTTGGCATCTTCGGCCCCACCTACTTCATCGCGCGCTCCGGCGATGCCGGCGATGATTGGAATTTCCCAGGCGGCGGTCAGGGTTCGTTTGTTCCGCTGGTTTCAATCGCGGTGGACCCCACCGACTCGGACCGGCTTTACGTCGGCGCGCAGGGGGGCTTCTTCCGCAGCAACAACCGCGGGGGCGATTTCGACGACAAGAACAACGGCCTGCCGGGCAACGGCGCGGTGATTGTTTCTGAGATTGTCCCCGACGCGCGCGACGGCGGGACGCTCTACATCATCGGCAGCGGCGCGGTCTTCAAGAGCAGCAACCGCGGGAATTCCTGGAGCCTGGCCCATGCCGGCATGGAGCAGTTTCTGGTGCGCACCCTGGAGGTCGACCCCGGGCAGTCCGGCGTGCTCTACGCGGGCACCAGCGCGGGCGGAGTGTTCAAGACCGTCAACGGCGGGAATTCGTGGGAACCGGCCGGCGCAAGCTCGGGTGGAAAGCCTTTCATCTTCCCAGAGGGGATTGTCGGTGGCGCGGACTTCACCGGCGGCGGCATCGCCCCCGGCGAAATCGTCTCGATCTTCGGGGCGCATATGGGTCCGACCGAGGGTGAGACGACGGATTTCGAGGAGGACACCGGTCGACTCCCGACAACATTCTTGGGAACAACGGTGTTCTTCGACGATATCCCGGCACCGCTGTTCTTTGTCCGAGCGAACCAAATCAATGCGCAGGTTCCGTTTGAAGTGGCGGGCGGCGCGAGCGTCGATGTGCGGGTCGTTGCCGAGGGCGGCGAGGGGAATCCGGTTTCGGTACTCCTGGTCGCGTCGCACCCGGGCATTTTCAATGCCGTGCTCAATCAGAATTTCACGCTCAACGGCGCCGGCGTCCCGGAGGAGCCCGGCCGGTTCGTGTCTTTATTTGTGACGGGACAAGGGCTGGTGCAACCGGAAATCGCGACTGGCGCCGCGGCCCCAGGCATGCTGCCGCTTCCGGCGCCGCTGCTGGAAGTCTCGGTCAGCATCGGCGGCACGGAATCGCCCCGAGTGGCCTCGGTGCTTGCGCCGAATTTCGTGGGATTGTTGCAGGTGAACGCGCAGATCCCCCTTGACGCCGCTTCAGGCTCCCAAGACGCGCTGGTCACCGTCGGAGATCAGACCAGCGCTATGCCGGTGAGCGTGTTTGTGGAGTGAACAGCGGAGCGGAGCCGGCGCTCTACCCTTCAACTCCGCGTGCGGACGGGGATTCCTTCTTTGCCGAGGATCTCTTTCAGGTCATCCACGATGTAGGTGCCGTAGTGGAAAATCGAGGCCGCTAATGCCGCGTCGGCTTCGCCGTCGATCAGCACGCGGACGAAATCTTCGGGGCGGCCCCCTCCTCCGCTGGCGATGATCGGGATGTGGGTGTTGCGCGAAATCGTTCGGGTCAGCTCGCAGTCGAAACCCTCCTGCGTTCCATCGCAGTCCATCGAGGTGAGCAGGATTTCGCCGGCGCCGAATTCCTCGCCTCGCCTCGCCCACTCGACGGCGTCCATGCCGGTGTCCTTGCGGCCGCCGTAGGTGAAAACGTTCCAGGCTCCCGGCTCGCGGCGGCGGGCGTCGATGGCTAGGACCGTTGCCTGGGCCCCGAATTCCTCCGACAGCTCGGTGATCAGCTCGGGGCGCTCGACCGCCGCCGTGTTGATCGAGACTTTGTCGGCTCCGACGGTGAGAATCGTGCGGGCGTCGGCGATCGAGCGAATGCCGCCTCCGACCGTCAACGGGATGAAGACCTTGCGGGCTGTGTCCTCGACGACGTGAACCATCGTTTCGCGGTGGTCGCTGGACGCGGTAATGTCGAGGAAGACCAGCTCGTCGGCGCCGTCGCGGTTATAGACGTCGGCCAGCTCGACCGGGTCGCCGGCGTCGCGCAGCTTGACGAAGTTGACACCCTTGACGACGCGGCCGTCGGTGACGTCTAGGCAGGGGATGATGCGTTTGGCCAGCACGGTTTTCGCTATGGGGTTTCCTGCCGCCCTTCAGGGCTCAACTTTGTTTTTCCGTTGACCTAGGGTTCCGCCGTTCCGGCTCCACCCTAGGCCAAATTCCTGCCGCCGCTTCGCGGCTCTCGATCCCCCAATTCTTTTGGGCCGCGAGCCGGACTACGATGAGAGCGCGGACGGAAGTCCGCGCTTCTGTCGAGCCGAACTGAAAGTTCCTGCCGCAATCGGCAACCACTCGACTATCCAGACGCCACGGGGTTATCCTTCCACCGCCAAGAAATTCCTCACGACTTGCTGTCCCAGCGCCCCTGATTTTTCGGGGTGAAACTGGACGCCGAATACGTTCTCGCACTCGATTGCCGCGGCGTAGCGTAGGCCATAGTCGCACAGGGCAGCCGCCCTTTCGCCGGCCACCTCCGCCGGGACGTAATAGCTGTGTGCGAAGTAGACGTAGGGGTGTTCGCCGACACCCTCAATCAGCCGCGGGCGGCCGTTCGGTTCCAACTCGTTCCATCCCATATGGGGCACGCGCGCGTCGGCGGCGAAACGGCGAACCGTCCCGGGGTAGATGCCCAAACCGTCGAGATCCAGCGCTTCCTCGCTCTTTTCAAACAAGGCCTGCATACCGAGGCAAATGCCCAGAAACGGAACGCCGGCCCCGATCCGCTCGCAAAACGTATCGCGCACGCCCAGCGCATCCAGCGAACGAATCAGCTGTCCGAAATGACCGACGCCGGGCAGAATGATCTTCTCCGCCCGCAGTAGCCCTTTCGAGTCGGACACGATTTCGTAGCGCGTCCCAATCGCGTCGAGGGTATTCTCGACCGAGCGAAGATTCCCCGCACCGTAGTCGAAGATGGCGATCATCGGGCGCGCTCCAAGAGGCCTTTCGTGCTCGGAAGCTGATCCTTGAGGCGCTTGTCTTTGGAGCAGGCGTAGCGCATGGCCCGCGCGAAGCACTTGAAAATCGCTTCGACCTTGTGATGGTTCGAGCGGCCGTACATCACGCGCGCATGCAGATTCGCGCCGCAATGTGTCACGAAACCGTCGAAGAAATCCTCGAGCAGCTCGGCCTGCAAATCTCCCACCAGCCGAAAACGCGTCGGCGCATGATAGACCAGCGCGGGGCGGCCTCCGAGATCCACCGCGACGACGGCTAGGGACTCATCCATTGGAAGAACGAAATAACCGGCGCGGTTGATGCCCACGCGGTCACCGAGCGCTTGGGCGAAGCACTGCCCTAAGACGATGCCGACATCCTCGACCGTATGGTGTTGATCGACATCGAGATCTCCGTCGGCTTTCAGATCTAGGTCGAAGCCGCCGTGCTTGGTGAAGAGCTCAAGCATGTGGTCGAAGAAACGAATGCCGGTCGAGACGTTGTAGCGTCCCCGGCCGTCAATGCGCAGGCTCGCTTCGATGCGAGTTTCTTTGGTGTCGCGTTTGACCGCGGCTTTTCTCATTGCTTTCCCATCGCCGGCTCAGGGGCTGGGAAAAAATGGGGGCTGTACCAAGCGCCGGCCGAGCAAGTGCCGGCGACTCAACAATCCGCTCGGCGCGAAGTGGACTGTCCCCGATTTTTTCCCAGCCCCTCGGCCGCCTTTCTCACAGCACCGACTCCAGTTCGTTGACGCTCTCGACCACGGCGCGCGCTCCTTCTGCATGGAAGATTCGCACCGTCTCTTCGCGATAGTGCGCATCGGGGGCGGCTATCCCGACAAAAGGGATGCCGGCGGCTCGTGCGCAGCGTCCGTCGTCGATATTGTCCCCGACATAAATCGCCTCGCAGTGCGGCGCAGCGTTCAGAGCGTGCAGCAAGCCGTCGGGCGCGGGCTTTTGATTCTCGATCAGATCGCTCGTCACGATCGGATCAAATCGGATTTCCTCGGCGAACCGTCCCAGAGCGAAATGAGCCGCGCGCGTCGGCCTTCCTGTGTAGACCGCCAGGCGATGCGTCGCGGCCAACCGGTTCAGTACACCGTCGTGGACGAGCCAGGACTCGCGATACACAAAGCCGTCGTCGTCTGCGCCCCAAAACACGTCATGGAAGTGCTCTCGCAATTCGTCGTAACCGACTTCGACGCCGAACTCGCGCAGCATATCGACCGCCAGGAGGCAGTCGTCGTTGTAGCCGCCCCGGTTCTTCATGGCAACGATCGCTTCCAGAGTGACGCGCCGACCACTGAAGTGCGCGACGGTTTCAATCGTCGTCGCGCGATAGGAGTTGGTAGGGTCGACCAACACGCCGTCCATATCGAAGATCAGCAGTTTCACTTGCTCATCACCTGCGCTAAGACTTTGAACATTCGGCGGACCTGCCGCTTGGTACCCGCCGTAATGCGAATCGTGCCGGGGATCTCGTGACTGCGATCCCGGACGAGAACGCCTCGCTGACGCAAACCCTCGTGGATTTTCTTGGTCCTGTCGCCGAAGCGCACTAAGACAAAGTTGGCATGGGTTGGGTAGTAAGGAAGACCCAAAGCGTCCAGTCCCCGGCACAGTATCTCGCGCGCTTCGAGGACCTCGTCGACGTAATTTCGAATGTAGTCCTGGTCTTTCACCGCTTCCAGCGCACAGGCCACGGCCAGGGAGTTCACGCTGTAGGGCGACTGAAACTTCCGCAGCATGGCGATGTTCTCGGCCTGGGAAAACAAGCAGCCGATGCGCAACCCGGCCATTCCGTAGACTTTCGAGAACGTACGGCTGACGAAAAGATTCGGGTACTGCGTCATCAGGTCGAGCGCAGTGATTCCGTAGAACTCAAAGTAGGCTTCGTCGATCAACACCGCTGCCCGTGGCGCCGCCTGAAGGATCGCCTCAATCTCGGCGAGGCCGATCGCGCTTCCGGTGGGGTTGTTGGGATTGGCGATCAGAATCAGCCGCGTTTCTGCGCCGGCCGCCCGCAATAATCTCCCGAGCGGAAACTTCAGCGTCGCTTTCGGGTAACGAATCAGCCTGATCTTCGCCCCGACGGAATCCGCCGCCACCCTAAAGATTGGGAAAGTCGGCCAGGGGATCAGCACTTCCTCTCCCGCATCAACATAGGTATGGACGAGCAGCTGAATCGCCTCGTCCGTGCCGTCAGCGAAAGTCACCTGGTCCGCATCCACCCCGAAAAACGGCGTGATCTTCTCGCGGGACGCCTGATATTCCGGATAAACGGCAAGAAACTGCTGCGTGGCCGTCTTGCGCAGCACCTCGACCACGCGGGGAGAGCAGCCGATCGTGTTTTCGTTGAAGTCGAGCCGCAGCTTGCCCACGCGCCCGTCGGTCGGCGGACGATAGGGCGCCATGCGGCGGATGGCCGGCCTAGCCCGCGGGAATACCGTTTTTGCTTGTTTCGCCATCTTCCTTCTAGTTATCGAGCCGCGCCTCGATCGACCGTGCGTGCGCTTCCAGTCCCTCGGCCCGCGCCAGCGTCACAATCGCCGGAGCGAGCCGCCGCAGTCCCTCGGGCTCCAATTTCTGCACTGCAATCACCTTGACGAAGTCCAGCACGGAAAGCCCACCGCGCAAGGCCGCCGCGCCGCCAGTCGGTAGAACGTGATTCGGCCCTGACGCGTAGTCGCCCGCCGCTTCGGGGCTCCATGGCCCGAGGAAAACGCTGCCGGCATTTTCTACCTTGTCGAGCAGGGTTTCCTCATATAGCGCCAAGTGCTCTGGAGCAAAGCGGTTCGAAATCTCAACGGCTTCGGCAAGCGAGCGGGTAACAACCGCAGCGCTGTTTCGGGCGACCGCCTTGGCGGCGACTTTGCGTGTTGAAAGCGTCTCCAACTGCCGGGCGATCTCGGTTTGGACCTTCCCGGCCAAACGTTTTGATGTCGTCAACAGAATCGCAGCAGCGTCGACGTCGTGCTCCGCCTGCGCCAGCATGTCGGCGGCGATATGGCGGGGGTCGCCGTCAGCGGCGATCACGAGAATTTCCGTCGGCCCCGCCACGAAATCAATGCCGACTTCGCCCGCCAGGAGCTTCTTGGCCGCGGCGACGTAGATATTGCCGGGTCCAACAATGCGGTCGGCGCGCGGAACCGTTTCCGTCCCGAAAGCAAAAGCCGCAACCGCTTGTGCGCCGCCCATGTGAAAAAAGTTGTCGACGCCCAGACGCCCGGCGGTTCCGAGCGTTTCCGGGCTCGGTCCCGGTGAAGCCACCGAGATCTTCTTGACGCCGGCGGTCTGCGCGGGGATCACCGTCATCATTAGAGTCGAAGGCAGCGGGTAACGGCCCCCGGGGATATAGGCGGCCACCGAATCGAGCGGCCTAACGGTTTGCCCCAGCGTCACACCAGGGCCGAAACTCTTGCTCCACGACTTCGGCATCTGTCGCTGGGCAAAGCGGCGGATTTGCCGCGACGCGACCTCGAGAGCCCGCTCGAATTGCGGGGAAAGCGCATCCCGTGCCGCTTCCAGTCGCTCCGCTGGAACACGAACCGATTTAGCCTGCAAGCCGTCGAACCGACGCGCATACCCGAGCAAAGCCCGGTCGCCGCGCTTGCGGACGCCTTCGAGAATCGGCCGCACGACCGCCTCGGCGCGCCCTAAACGTGCAGCGCGTCGCGAGAAAAGCCGCTCGACGGCGGTTTTGTCTTTACTCGATACAATGCTCAGCATTGGACCACTGCGAACTCAAGTCACAAAACCCGATAGAACCGAAGTCGGACAGAAAGGCGGAACCGGGATCATCAGGGCCGAAAACGCAACACACGGGGATCCGCCTCAACCCCGGTCGTCTTACTTGTACACCGTCTCGGGGTCGTAGGCGCGCTCGGCGCATTGCTTCCATCCACCATCTTCAAAACGCCGGTAGAAGCAAGTGCGGAACCCATTATGGCAAACGCCCGGACCCAGAGCCTCCGCCTTGATTACCACGGTGTCTTCGTCACAATCGACCCGGATTTCCTTGGCATTCAAGTAGTGCCCGGAGGTTCCGCCTTTCGTCCACAGCTCGTTGCGCGTTCGACTAAAGAACGTCACCTTGCCGGTCTCGACCGTCTTGTCGAAGGCCTCTTGGTTCATGAATCCCACCATCAAGACTTCGCCGTCGGTAACGTCTTGAATCACAGCGGGAATCAAGCCGTGAAATTTCTTGAAATCGAGGTGCATGTCGGTACCCGCCATATCCATACCTCAAAAAACAAAAAACCCGCTCGGCCTCCGCCGGCGGGTTACGATGCGTCTCTGCGATTCGCTTACGTCTCGCGAACTTCCCCACCGGCCTACTCACCCACTAGGGTGAGCGTGATGCGCGTGCCGACGGTGCAGATCCAACCGCATAAGCTCACAGTATAGCGAATTGCCGAATAGCGAATTGCCGAGCCGAAGAGCCGTTCCGGCAAGAGATTCACGGCGTCCGAAATTCTCCAAGACGTACATGACTTTCGGATCATGACCAAAGTAGGTCCGTTGACATAGTACTTACAGGACCATACAATATCCCTGAAAGGGTCTGTCCCCCAGTTTTCGGGGATGGCTGCATCCACGATCATGCCCCAGGCTGAAACCAGCAGCGAGACCACAGCGGACGCACAGGCCAAAACCGGCAGCGAAAAGATCAAGATCGCTCTCGCGGACGGTCACACGATTTTTCGCGACGGGCTCCGAAAACTACTGTCGCTGGAACCGGATTTCGAGGTCATCGCCGAGGCAAAGAACGGAACCGAGGTGCTCGACCTCGTCCGCGACCACGAGCCTGACGTTCTGCTGCTCGACTTGAAAATGCCCGGGCTCGACGGTCTGTCCGCCCTGCAGCGCATTCAGGGGCAAAAACTGAAAACGAAGATCATCGTTCTCACCGCCTCCGATGACGAAGGTGAGTACGTGCAGGCGATGAAGTTCGGGACTTCGGGGATCGTGCTCAAGCAGACTGCCACCGAGCTGCTAATCAAGAGCATTCGCAAAGTTCACGGCGGCGAGATCTGGCTCGACGCCAGGACGACCGCGGCCGTCATGCGGCAGTTTGCCTCTCCCGGAGATTTGGGGCCGCGCGAGCGCGATAAACCTCGCTTGAGCAATCGCGAACGCGAGATCGTAGCGCTGGTCGCCCAGGGTTTCAAGAACAAGGAAATCGCGGAGCGGATGTTCATCAGCGAGCAGACGGTAAAGAACCACCTGCACAACATCTTCGACAAGCTCGGCGTCTCGGACCGTCTGGAGCTGGCGCTCTACGCCATCCACCGTAATATCCGTCCGGGCTAGCCGCCGCGCCGTCCGTGAAGATCATCGACATACTCGACACGGGAAGGCAAACCGTCTCCTTCGAGTTCTTCCCGCCCAAAGACGACGCCGGTTTCGACGATCTATTCAAGACGATCGCTTCATTGAAGCCGCTCGAACCCTCCTACGTCTCGGTAACCTACGGGGCCGGCGGCAGCACCCGCCGCAAGACTGTCGACCTCGTCAAGAAAATCAAGCACGAGATCGGCATCGAGGCGATGGCCCACCTGACTTGCGTCGGGGCTGGCCGCGAGGAGATTGCAGGGGTGCTCGACGAGCTCGAAGCGGGCGGCATCGAAAACGTCTTGCCGTTACGGGGTGACCCTCCGCGGGGAGAGGACCAATTCGTCAAGCACGAGGGCGGATTTGCGTACGCTTCAGAACTCACCGAGTTCATTCGGCCCCGGTATTCTTTCTGCTTGGCCGGAGCCTGCTACCCCGAAGCCCATCCCGAGGCCCCCGACGCCGCTACGGATCTCGACAACCTTCAGCGCAAGGTCGACGCCGGGGTTGATTTCCTCATCACCCAGTTGTTCTTCTCAAACGACGACTTCCTGCGCTTCCGCGATAGCACTGCCACCCGCGGGATCACGATTCCGATACTTGCCGGCATCATGCCGATCCGCAGCCTCAAACAGATCAAGCGCTTTACGGGAATGTGCGGCGCGACCATCCCGAGCGATTTGCTCTCGAAGATGGAGGCTGTGGAAGACGACCTAGAGGCCGTGCGCCAGCTTGGGACGCATCATGCCGTCGAGCAATGCGCGGGGCTGCTCGAAGCCGGAGTTGCGGGCCTGCATTTCTACACCCTCAACCGCTCTACCGCGACCCGAGCTATTTATCAAGAGATCAAGGGTCTTCTCCCCGAGGAGGTCGACGACAATCAGATGTCGTTCACTTTCGGCCGAGATTCCTGAACCCTGGACCAACAGATCCAAAGCTTTTTCTACCGATTCTCAGAGTCGACGGGCCAAGGGCGAGGCAACCACAATGTGCTTCGGCACCGCTTCTGCTGGAACTGTAGCACATTTCACACTCTTCCTACTCGAAGCGATGTGCCCTTGGCCCGTCGCTTGCGCTCTGGGCTCTGTATCTGCGTTCTAAATTGTGTACACGGACGGGAGGGGGCCTACGCATTCTTGCAGCCCCGCAGCCCCGGGAACGGAAAGGGCAAACGAATGAGAACACCCTGGACCGACCGGCCGAAACCTAGCTCCCCAGCCTTCTGTGAAATAATTTGGAGACCGCCGTCCTGAAGCCGGCGCGGTCGAGAAGTTCCTTGAGGCTCTTTCGCAAGACAGCCTTGGTGGCCGCAGTCCTCGCCGCGGCCTATCTGCTCTATTTCCATGCGATGGGCGAGCGAGGCCTGGTCGGTCCCGACGAGCCGCGCTATGCCTCGATTGCCCGGGAAATGGCCGAATCGGGTGATTGGGTCACTCCGCGGCTGGGCGGTGAACCCTGGTTCGAGAAACCCGCGCTGCTCTATTGGCTCGGCGCCTTATCGATGAAGCTGGTGGGCGACAGCGACCGCGCAACGCGCTTGCCGGTAGCGTTGATCAGCGTCGCTTTTCTCTTCTTCTTCCACCACTTTACCCGGAGGCACTTCGGCTCGCCCACAGCGGAATACGCCGTGTTGATCTTGGGGACTTCAGTCGGTTGGTCGGCCTTCAGCCAGATCGGCGGATTCGATCTGGCGCTCGCGGCAAGCCTATCGGCCGCCTTGCTGGTGCTCCTTCCATGGGTCGAAGAATCCGACCCCACGACCCGTCAGACCCTGCCCTGGTTCGGCGCGCTCCTAGGCGTTTCCGTTCTTGCCAAGGGACTAGTCGGACCGGCCATCGCCGTGCCGGCGCTGCTCCCCGTTTTCCGTGATCGGAGGTTCCGCTCCGTGGCTCGCGACCTGGTGCGCCCCCAAGCATGGCTGCCTTTCGTCGTCGTGGCCGCTCCTTGGTACCTGCTCTGCTACGCCCAAAACGGAGCGTTGTTCTTAGAGGAATTCGTCTGGAGACATCATTTTCAACGATTCATTGACAGTTCTCTGCAGCACGTTCAGCCGTTCTGGTTCTTTGTGCCGGTCTTGGCCCTCGGCTGTCTCCCCTGGACGCCGCTGGCCTTTGCGCGACCCCCCGCTGCTTTCCGCGGCGACCCGAAAGTGCGTTTCCTGGTCGTCTGGTGCTTGACGACGTTTATGTTGTTCTCCGTTTCGACAAACAAACTGCCCGGATACGTCCTGCCGATGTTCCCGCCACTGGCAATCCTCGCCGCCCTGCAACTCGGCGGCACGCGTCAACGACGTGGCGCCCTCGTGGCAGCAGCTCTATCGTTGGCCCTGTTGCCGGTAGCGGAGGCGGTGCTGCCCCGTGCCCTTTCGCAGGGCCTGTTTTCGGCCTGGCCGCCCGAGGACATCGCTTGGGGCCGCGTCGTGGGGCCGGTCGTCGCGGCCGTCGCAATTGCCTGGACGGCCGGCACGGGGAAGCGCACGGCGGCGGTCGTGCTGCTCGGTGTCACCGCGGTCATCAGCCTGACCTTCCTCCAAATCAACACCTTCCCTGCCATCGATCGAGAGGCCGGCACACGCGCACTGTGGCACAGCATTGAGCCTCGTCAATCGGAAACGTGCATCGGTGACGTACGACGCCACGTGGTTTATGGCCTCGATTTCTACAGCGCCCACCAACTTCCTTCCTGTGCCAAAACACCCCGTCCTTATCGCGTCACCGGCGACCCCGCGCGGCTGGTTGTCCAAGCCCCGCCATCCTCTCCAAATAGTCCGTAACCTCGCCTCCGCGTCCGGCGAAACAACAGATGGGAAGCAATCGTCAGCTTCAGGGGGTACGAAGTGATGAACACCGGCAGAAGGTCCCAGAACGAAACTCCGTCGCTTACGCAAAAGGAAAGAGAGTTACTGCGTTTGTTGGAAGACAACCCGGGCCGCTGCTTTTCGCGGGCTTATCTGCTCAAGACGATCTGGGGATACAGTGACAATGCGCGAACCCGAACGGTCGACGTTCATGTCAGCCGGTTGCGCAAGAAGCTTCAAGGGAGGCGCGACATTCTGATCCACACAGTGGTCAGGCAAGGATACGTCCTGCAACGCAATGAAGGGTCGCGACCCAAGCCCCAACTCGATCCCGTCGTCCCACGCAAGGAGGCCTCTCGCGCTAGAAAGGCCTACGCGGTGGGAATATAGCAACAGGCGTCCGCGTTTCGGCTACAAGGCATTCCATGCAGGCCGTCACTGCCAAACCGACACTTCGCAATCCCCGGTTAGACTGTAATCAGTCGGTGCCGTCCGCCGAAAGACGCAACCGTTCCATGCTTCGCGGACTACTCTTGATCTCCACCCTCGTCGCCGTTGCCGTTCCTGCAACGCCGCGACTCGACGAACCCGACCACGAACTCTGGGACTCTCTGCTGGCTGAATATGTGGACGCGGAGTCTCGTGTCGATTACGCTCGTCTCAAAAAGGAAGCTGCAGAACGCCTCGACGCCTACGCGGAACAACTTGCCCAAGCTCCTGCGCCCGATCCCAATACCCCCGAAGGCAAGGCTCTCTTGATCAACGCCTATAACTCGCTGGTCGTGCGTTGGATTGTCCAAAACTATCCCACCGATAGCATCATGGCGACGCCCAACCCCTTCCAGGAGGTCCGTCATACAGTGGGCGGCGAGAAGACATCACTCGATGAAATCGAATCGCGACTTCGCGATGCCGGTGACGTCAGAATCCACGCCGCGGTCGTCTGCGCCGCTCGCAGTTGCCCGCCGCTGCGTGCGGAAGCCTATTACGCCGAGCGTGTCGACGAGCAACTCGATGACAATACGCGCCGCTGGTTGGCCGATCCCGAGTTAAATGAGTTCGACGCTGCCGAGGGGCATGCCGAAGTCAGCGCAATCTTCGACTGGTACGAGGAAGATTTCACCACGCACCCAGGCGGACTCGAAGGGTTCGTCCGCCAATACGCGCCCTCGGAAACCGTGGCCGCGCTGGGAGACCGCAAGCTCCGTATCGGCTTCAAGGACTACCACTGGGGCTTGAACGACCAGTCCGGTGTAGGCGCCGAGTATTCCAATTTTCGCTTGGCGCTCGACTGGGTCAAGAACTGGTTTCGCTAGGCGCCGGGCCGGCCGGGCGGATCCCCCAACCCTTGCAAACCCTCGTCCTTTTCACTCAATTCGGTGGACGCTCCCGTGGACCGGAATGATAAACTCTCATCTCCTATGATCGAACTCTGCCCCTCCGCCGAGTGGCGGGCCGTCTTTGAAAGATCCCTCGACTTCGCACAACACCAAGTCCGCGCCCTCATCGAGCGCGACCCCGATTTCTACCCGATGTACACGCGTGACGGGCGCTGGCGGCATGACGGCGAAGCCTGGACACACTGGTGCGACGGCTTTCTCCCGGGCATGATGTGGATCTTTCACCGCCGCACGGGCGACCTCGAGTGGGCCAAGCAGGCCGAACGCTACAGCACGCCGCTCGAGCCCCGCAAGATGGACCGCAACGTCCACGATTTGGGGTTCATCTTTTTTTCGACCTATCACCGCTGGTACAAACAAACCGGCGATTCCAAGCTCAATGACGTCGTCATTCAAGCCGGGCAGACCTTGGCAAAGCGGTTTCAGGAAAAAGGGCGTTATCTAGCCTCGTTCATCGGCCCCGAATCCATCTTCATCGACGTAATGGCGAATGTCGGCATCGTTTTCTACGCCGCCCTCAAAACAGGCGACGAGGCTCTATTGCGGGTCGCTATGGAGCACAGTCTGACCTCGCGGCGAGTGCTTGTTCGCGGCGACGGCAGCAGCTCGCACGAGGGTATTTTTGACCTCGAGACCGGCGAATTCCTGCGCCAATCGACCCATCAAGGTTGGCGCGGCGACTCTTGCTGGTCGCGTGGGCTGGCCTGGGCGATTTACGGCTTCACGGCCTCTTACCGCGCCGTGAAAGATCCCCGTTTTCTGGCGACCGCGCAGGCCTGCGCCGACTTCTACATCCGGGAAACGCCCGCCGACGGCGTTCCTCCGATGGACTACGACACTCCGTCCGACGAGCTGCATTACCGTGAATCCTCCGCCGCGGCCATCACTGCGGCCGGTTTGCTCCAGCTCGCGAAAGCCGTCCCCGACCCCGCCAAGGGCGCGCTCTATGCGGCGACCGCGCACAGGATCCTGCTCACGCTCTCAGGTTCCGACTATCTGGCCGAGGGGGTGCAGGGCTGGGAAGGCATACTCCGCCAGGGTATCTATCACTTGAGAAAAGGCTTAGGAGTCAGCGAGTCAGTCATGTGGGGCGAGTACTTCTTCGTTGAGGCGCTCGACCGGGCGCTGCGGGACGCGGAGGGGGCCTAGACACGGATCGCCGCGGACCGATGAGCGGACCCGAGATTTCGGCTTCGTAGAATGCATCATTGTTGAATCATTATGATGCATAATCTGGTAGCATGAGAGCGAGGGGGCAGGATGAAAGCTATCACACTACGAAACTTTCCTCCGGATCTGGGCCGCCGCCTAGAACGTAAAGCCAAAGAACAGGGCTCGAGTATGAATAGGACGGTGATCCGAATTCTTGAAGCGGCGCTGGGAACGTCAAATAAACAAAACGCCAAGCTTCACCACGACTTGGACCACTTGGCGGGCTCGTGGTCCGAGGACGAAGCAAGAGAGTTCGATGAAGATCTCGCCGCGCAACGGAAAATCGATCCTGAGCTGTGGCGCGATAGATGAGAGTGCTTGTCGACACCTCCGCCTATTCGGCCTTTAAGCGGGGCCACCCCGAGTTGAAGTCCGTACTTCAGCGAGCCGAAGCGATCTACCTCAGCTCCGTCGTCTTAGGAGAACTCCTATCCGGCTTTCGGCAGGGCAAGCTTCGAGCCCGAAACGAAGAAGCTCTTGATGAGTTTCTTGACACTCCGCGAGTCGAACTCCTGCCTGTCCTCGACAGCACGGCCGTCCGCTACGCCGAGATATTGAGCTATCTTCGAAGCGCGGGCACTCCACTACCCACGAACGACGTTTGGATCGCGGCCAGTGCCATGGAGCATGGCGTACAAGTTCTCACGACAGACAAGCACTTTCTGGCGGTGCCTCAGATTCTGGTGGACCTGCGAGAACCCCGGCGATAATGCAATCCTGCTGCTCGAGCGCCGGGAGATCAGTTGAAGGGCTTGGCCCCCCCAGGCCCGGCCCATGCGCCGCTTCGTCATGCCGGCGACGAGAGACAGGTAACGTCGACTCTCGTGCTCAAGACCAGCTATCGCCCGATGAGCGCGGATGAGCGCAAGCTCATCGTGGAGCAGCTTAGCGGTGGTCGTAGCTGGTCCCTCTTCGATCTGTTCATCGCTTGGTTCTTCGGCATGCTCGGGGGCGTGGCCGTAGCGATGATCTTCGAGCGGTGGTTGAACATCGACATCCACGTTGACCTGCTGATCGTGCTCGGAAGCGTAGTCGGGCTTTTTCTTGGAGTGCGCGAGGCACGCAGGACCGCGGCCATGGCGGCTGCGGCGAAGAGCCTTGACGAAATGGACCTCTCCGGCGGCCGCATGGAAGTACTCGATTGTACGGTCGAGCGCGCCGTCAAGCTTGAGGAATTCGAAGACGAAGGAGTCGGCTACTTTCTCGACGTCGGCGACTCAAAAATCCTATTCCTTCAAGGGCAATACCTCTACGACGTCGAGGACGACGGACAGTTCCCCAATACGCATTTCGTCCTGACCTGGGCGCCCCACAGTCGGCTTGTTCTCGACGACCCGCAATGTTTGGAAGAACCGCTCATGCCGATTCGCACTCTTGACCCCGAGAAGGTCGGGGCCCACGTACCCGAGGAGGGCGCGATTTTCGCGGGCAACCTGGCGACACTTGATGAGGATGGACTAAAGGCGATGTTCGACGGCAGGCCGGACCTGGCGTGATGTTGCCGCGTGAAACGGGGGGCCGCCGCTCGGACGTGGCGTGAGCGTCCGCGCTGGCCGCGAACCGATACGTCGGTTCGTATCTTCGAATTCGCGAGATGTCACAAGCCCGCGCTCGAAGACACGCCGCAAAGTCATCGGATGCGGCAAACGCTGACGCTTACGCCACGTCAGCACTCAGTTTCCTTCTCGAACCTTGCCGCTGAGCGTGCGTAGGAAGGCGAGCAAGTCGCTCTTCTCTTGCTCGGCGAATTTCAGCGGGCGAATCTCCTCATCGAGGTGCGGGTTCTTCCGGCCGCCGTCGCCGTAGAAGTCGATCACGTCCACGAGAGTTGCGAGGCTGCCGTCGTGCATGTAGGGAGCCGTCCGGGTCACCTCGCGCAGGGTCGGCGTCTTGAACGCGCCTTGGTCGTCCTGTTCACCGGAAATGGCGAAGCGGCCTTCATCTTGCAGCTTGCCTTCGCGCCAGGCAACGCCGGTGTTGTGGAATTCCTCGTCGCTAAAGGTCGGGCCGATGTGGCAAGCCGTGCAACTGCCCTTGCCGCGAAAGACCCGCAACCCGCGCCGCTGCTGCTCCGTCAGAGCGCCGCGCTTGCCGTAGATGTAGCGGTCGAAGGGCGAGTCACCCGAGTAGATCGTCCGGACATAGCTCGCCAACGCGCGCGCCAAGTCCTCGCTGTTGGGATCGCCGCCGAAGGCCTGCTGGAACAGCCGCCGATAGCGCTTCTTGCCCTGTATGCGCTCGACGGCTTCGTCGAGGGTCATATCCATCTCGGATTCACTTTCGATGGGCTTGACGACCTGCTCTTCAAGGGTGGAAGTCCTCCCGTCCCAGAAAAACGCCCGTCCGTAAGCGCGATTCACCAAGCTCGGCACGCTCCGCGGCCCTTGCCGCCCGTAGACGCCGACCGCCTTGGCCCGCCCGTCCGTGAAAGCCTTCTTCGGCTGATGGCACCCTTTGCAGGCCAAGCTGCGGTCCCGTGAGAGCAGCTTGTCGCCGAAAAGCTTCTTCCCGAGCCGGACCTTCGCGACCGTAACCGGGTTGTCTTCCGGGATCGGCCGGTAAAGATCGAGTCCCAGCGGCAGGCGGATCTCGGCAACACTCCCCGGCACCGCCGCAAGAAATGCAAACGCAAAGACTAACGATCTCATCGTTCCCATCCACGTCGGAACGGGCCGGGGATGTCCCCAAGCGGCGGGTCAACCGGGCCGCGCACGGGGGCCGACTCCTCGGCGGCCACCGCGCTCGCGGCCTTGCGCTCATCGCCGGGGATGCCGATTGTCGCGGCGATACCGACGAAGAAAAGGACTCCCGCCGCGATCATCACCACTTCCCCAAACAGTTGCTTCGTCATGAACTACTCCTTTGACTTGGCTGACTTGACGAGATCACCCGGCTGCGGCCGGCACGGCTGCCTGATCCTCCGTCTGATATGGTGCGCCACGTCGGGGCGTCCGCCGTCCCTTCCAACTTGCGTTGCTTTCCTCATTTCGATGCTCTTGTCTCGGGCAGGAAGTTCTCCATCACCCACACCTCGGTGTCGTGGACGCCGGCACTGAAGGCCACGCGCTTCCCGTCAGGGTGCATGCTCAAGCCTTCGATCTTGGGTACATCCAGATCCAGTTTTCGGGGTTCTCCGCCCTGGGCGGAGACAACCCAGAGCGCGCTCTTTGAGCGGTCGAATAGCCAGCTGCCGAATAACAGCCTATCTCCGTCCGGCGTCCAGGCAAGCGTGTTCCGGAAAATGCCGCTTTCGGGCCGGGCGATTTCTCGAACCGATCCGGCTGCCAACGACATCACCTTGAGAACGACCTTCCCGGGCTCTTCTATCTCGCCAAAAGCCAGATCCCGTCCATCGGGAGAAAGTGCCAGTGCCAGAAAGTTGGGACATCGATACAGAATCTTCTCGTCGCCGGTCTTCACAGTCCGCATCACAATCTGAACCGGTTCTCGTCTGTTTGTTCTCCTAAAGAAGATCTTTTCTCCATCCGGCGACCATAGAGGATGACTGGGTCGTCCGTCAGGCTCGCCCCGTACAAGCGGTGTTTCCGCGCTGGTTTCCAAGTTCACACGATAGATGCCTCTGCGTCCCCGCCGGTCTGTGGCTACGACCGCCAGCGCACTCCCGTCCGGACTCCACCGAGGCCTGCTGATAACATCGCTTGAGTCAAACGATAGATTGACGGGAAGTTCACGATACTTGCCGCTTTCGGGGGACCAGATCGAAAGTACGGCGGACGCCTTCTGTTCACGATAGGAGTAGTAGGCAAGATGCCGCCCGTCCGGCGACCATTCCGCCGAACGGTTGAAGCCGACGAAACGGTCGTTGGCCCGGACAGGAGGCGACGCTTCTCCCTCGTCGAGATCCAGCGAGGCGATATAGACATCCTGCTGACCGGAAGCGGCGCCGAAGAACAAGTCGCCGCCGTCGGTGAAGCCCATGGGCCTGTCCATTCCCATGTCGCGTCTGAGGAGCACAGGCTGGCCGATCCCCCGGCCGTCAGCCACCCGAACAGCCCACAGGCTCATGCCTCGCGTGCGGTTGCTCGCGAACACGACGCGATCGCCATCCGGCGTCCATATCGGAGAGCGGTCATTGGCCGGATGCCGAACCAGGGCTATCTCGCGGCTTCCATCCGCGGCGAGCAAGAAAAGGTCGCGAGCCGTCTGGGGCCCGTCCCGCGGCAAATCGTAAACAATGTAGCGCCCGTCGGGTGAAAGGCTCGCCTGCAGTCCGTCATCCCAGTTCAGCGTCTTTACAACTCGGACCGACTGATCTTCGACGGAGATGAGGGCGAGTTGTGTTGTTCTGTTCTCGGTGAAGAATGTGGCCAGGATTTGTTTGCCGTCCGAGGACCAGCCTTTCGGCTCCAGGTAGGGAACCTCCTTGTTCCGGTACAGCACCCGAGGCTCCGACCCGTCCGTCCCGGCAATGCGAAGTTCATAGAATCCCAGCTCGGACCAATTGGCCCACGAGTAGACCACCAGCTTGCCGTCGGGTGACATGGAGGACGATTGAGCGTAGTCGCCGGATACGCTCCAGGACCCCTTGCCCGTGAGCAGGCGGTGTTCACCGGTTTCCAGGTCGCGGATCGCCAAGTCGCCCGTCTCCCAATGAACGTGGGAAAGAAAACGACCGTCGGCGGACGGCGAACCCAAGGTGTCGGTGTCCGGCCCGGTCCAGACCTGTTTGACGACGACGCCGGAAGCCTCCGCCGCCTCGGTGAGAGGGTCGGGGGGATTCATGATCGGCCCCCAGAGGACGACGGCGGCCACCGCGACCAGTGCCAGTCCTCCTGCCGCGGCAGGGATCAGACGCCGCCACGGCGGGCGCCGGAACTCATCCCCGGATGCGGGGTTCCGGGCGGCGCGCCAGGCATCGAGCTCGCCGGGGTAGGCGTAGACGGTGCTGGCTTTGCTGTGCTTGTGGCGACGTACGGGTAATCCTTCCTCTTTTTCCCAACGGGCGAGGGTTCGGACGTCCCTTTTCAGGTACGCGGAAATTTCCTTCCACGATTCGAGCTGTTGTTCGCTGTCAGGCGTGTTGCGGTTTTTTGTCATGGTTGCAAAACAACGGCCCTGCGCGGCCGTTCAGCGATGACATTACGCCAAGCCCCGCCCACCGGCAACAGGCAAGTTCGGACATCGCGATCCTGACCGATCTTTTCGCCCGAATTTCCGACTATGCCCATTCCCGGCGGTATTGTCACGGCCTTGGCCGCCCGCGACGTGGCCGCCCCCGACGTGGCGTGAGCATTCTTGCGTGTGCCGTGTCGTGGGCTCCGGCTCTCCAGGTCGGAGCCGCCTGCTGTTCACGTCAGTACACCCGGCTTTTGCCAGGCCGCTTGCGATCCCGTTGCTCATTTCGCCGCCCTTGCCTCCGGCAGAAAATTCTCCATCACCCAGATTTCGTTGTCGTAGCCCCCGGCGGTGAAGGCGATGCGCTTGCCGTCGGGGTGCATGGTAAACCCCGACATTCTTTCCATGTCGAGATCGAGCTTGCGAGGCTCGCCGCCCTCGGCCGCCACCAACCAAACCTCTTTTTGCGCAACGTTCACGTGGGTGCCGAACAAGAGCCGGCGCCCGTCGGCGGTCCAGGCGAGCATGTTGACCACGATGTACCTCCCTGGATCAATCTCGCGCGCCTCGCCCCCGGCTGCCGGTATCATTTTCAGCACCGACCGGCCGGGTTTTGAGACAACAATGGCCAAGTGCCCGCCGTCGGGAGATAACGCGATACCGCCGACAAAACTCTCGGCACGGTGGACTACCCTCTCTTGTCCGGTTTTGACGTTTCTCGCCACAACTCTAACGTTCTTGCTTTGCTGATCGGAGCGCGTGAAGAAGATCTCTTCGCCGTCACGCGACCAGACGTGGAAAGTCAAGAAATCGTCGGGCAGGCTTTGGAACAGCGTTGTTTGCTCGCCGGTTCCTGCATCGATGCGATAAATGCCTCCCCGGCCGCGCCGGTCCTTACCCAATACGGTCAGCGACCTTCCGTCCGGGCTCCACCGCGGCCGATTCAAATGAGGTCGGTTCAAACCGAGTTGGAGAGGCAGATCACGTTCCTCCCCCGTTTCCAGGGACCGAACACAAAGCACTGTGGACCCCGCGGCCTCTCGTTTCGAAAAATAGGCCAGGCGCCGCCCGTCGGGCGACCACTCGGGGGCGGAGTTCGACCCGAGAAAGCGGTCCGTACCCCGCGCTGGCGGGCTCGTCGTTCTTCCGTCGTCGAAATCGAGCGACGCGATGTACACGTCCTCCTGTCCCGAACCGACTCCATAGAAAAGGGCGCCTTCGTTACTGAAGCCCAAGGCGCTGCTCGCTCCAATATCACGTTTGAACAGCACGGGCCGTCCTTGCGGTCGACCGTCCCCGACGCGCACGGCCCACAAGCTCGCCGTGCCCGTGCGGTCACTGATGAACGCCAGCCAATTCCCGTCGGGCGTCCAAACGGGAGACATGTCGTTGGCCGGGTGCGTCACAAGAGCAATTTCCCGGCTTCCGTCCGCCGCCAGCAGGAAAATGTCGCGCGGCCCCGAAGGCCCCTCCTTCGAAGCGTCATAAGCGATGTAGCGTCCGTCGGGGGAAAGGCGCGCTTCCACTCGGTCGTCCCAGTCAAGGGTTTTGACCACGCGAACGGATTGGTCGTCGACTGAGATCAGCGCAATTTGCGTCGTTCCGTCTTTCCTGAAGAATACTGCCAAGACCTGTTTGCCGTCCGGGGTCCAACTCTTAGGAACCAAATAGGGGATCTCGTCGTTGCGGTAGAGCAACCGTGACTCCGATGCGTCGGTCCCGATGATGCGGAGTTCATAGCCGGAATCGGACCAGGCATAGGCCACCCGGCTGCCGTCGGGTGAGATGACGGAGAACTCCGCGTAGCTGTCGGAATCCTTCCAGAGCCCTTTTGCCGTCAGCAAATGATGCTTGCCGGCCTCGAGGTCACGGAGCGCCAAGTCCCCGGTTGCCCAGTGAACGTAAGAGAGAAAACGGCCGTCGGGGGAGGGCGCCCCCATGATATCGACGTCCGGCCCGGTCCAGACCTGTCTAACGACGACGCCGGAAGCTTCCGCCGCTTCGATAAGCGGGTCGGGCGGATTCATGATCGGCCCCCATAGGACAAGAGCCGCCACGACAAGCAGCGCCATTGCGCCCGCCGCGGCCGGAACCAGGCGACGCCACGGCCGGCGCCGAGGCTCCTCGCTCGCCGGCGGCTTGCGTGCTCGCCAGGCGTCCAACTCACTGGGATAGGCGTAGACGCTCGCTCGTTTGCTGCCGACGCGTCGAATCGGCAGGCGGGCCTGTTGCTCCCAGCGGCGCGCGGTCCGTGCGTCGCGGTCGAGATAGACGGCGATCTCCTTCCACCCTTGCAGTGGAGTTTCGCCGCCGGTATGATCGTCCGCGTGGTCTTTCTTGTCGGTTATCTCGGTCATCTTCGTACCCTCATGGCCGGTTGCCTTGGATGACCATACGCGTTCTTCCGTCGCCAATCAACAGACAAATAAGGACAAAGCCGCCCGCGCCCGAATTTTCCCGCATCGGCGCCGGTTTCCTCACTTGGCCGCCCACACCTCCGGCAGGGACTTCTCCATCACCCAGATTTCGTTGTCGTAGCCCCCGGCGGTGAAGGCGATGCGCTTGCCGTCGGGGTGAATGGTAGACCCGGACATTCCTTCCATGTCGAGATCGAGTTTTCGAGGCTCGCCGCCCTCGGCCGGCACGCGACACGCAGTTCGGCGACGCCGGCCCCAACGATGTGTGATTCGGCGATACGGGTTTCGGCGATACGGGTCCGGGTGGCAAGCGATCCGTTGTACCGCTACACTGTTTTGGGCTGACTAGAACGATGATTCGCTTCCTGGTCAACACCGGTCGCCCCTGTTCCCTTATTCTCTGGGGCCTCCTAGCATCCCCGGCCTGCGAATTGACGCCTGCGGCGGCACAAGTTCCCGATGCGTTGCAACCTTCGTCCGCCGAGCCGAACTCCGAGGCCGCCCAACTTTATCGCAACCATTGCGCGCACTGCCACGGCGACCGGGGACAGGGTGGACGCGGCCCGGATTTTCAGTCGGGACGGTTCCGTCACGGCGGCTCCGACGAGCAATTGATGCAATCGATCAAGAGCGGCATTCCCGGAACCGTGATGCCCATGTTCTACTACGACGAGCGACAACTTCGGCTGATGGCCGCCTATGTCAAGGGCTTCTCCGTTCGGCGGCGGGAGCCCGCTGACGTACCCGGCAACCCCGCCGCGGGCGAAGAGCTCTTCAACAAGGCCGGTTGCGCCGGGTGCCACGTCGTCAAAGGGATCGGCGGCCGAGGCTGACCTGATTTGAGCGAAATCGGAGCGGTTCGCGCCCCACATCACCTCAGAGAATCGCTCACGGACCCGAGCGCCGATGTCGAGCCGCGACTCTACGCCGTCCGCGCGGTCACGAAAGAGGGAGAAAGCCTCTTCGGCAGGCGACTGAACATCGGCACGTTCTCGGTACAGCTCTACGACATCCGGCGCGGGCTGGTTTCTGTCTTGAAGAGTGACTCAAGAGTTTCGAGATCGTAAAGGACTCCACGATGGCATCCTACGCCGAGCAATTTTCTGCTGAGCAATTGGATGACATTGTGGCGTACCTAAGTACGCTTCGCGGCGACGAGGATTCGCAATGAGGTCGTTCGGTCTCGCCATCGTCGTTGTCGTCCTAGCCGTCCCCGAGGCGAGCGCGCAGGTCACCTACGAGCGAATCCTGAAGGCTGCCGCCGAACCCCACAACTGGCTGACCTACTCAGGCACCTACGACGGGCACCGCCACAGTTCGCTCGATGAAATCACCCGCGACAACGTCGACCGGCTCGAACTCAAATGGGCTTTTCAAACCAAGTCGCTCGAAAAGTTCGAGGTCACCCCGCTGGTCGTCGACGAGGTGATGTATTTCACCGAAGCGCCGAACAACGTGATTGCGATCGATGCCGTGACGGGTCGCGAATATTGGCGATACGAGCACCAGGGCAACGAGGCTCCGGTCTGCTGCGGTCGTGTAAATCGCGGCTTGGCCATTCTTGGCAAGACGCTCTACATGGGGACGCTCGACGGCAAGCTCGTTGCACTCGATGCAGAAACCGGGGACGTGCGTTGGCGGGCTCAAGTCGCCGACCCGGGCGAGGCCTACGCGGTGACGCACGCGCCGCTTGTGGTCAAGGACAAGGTACTCGTCGGGACGGCGGGCGGCGATTTCGGCATTCGCGGACACCTCGACGCCTACAACGCCAAAACCGGCCGCCGCGAGTGGCGCTTCTATACCATTCCCGGTCCAGGCGAGCCCGGCAACGAAACCTGGGAAGGCGACTCGTGGAAACACGGCGGAGGCTCGATCTGGGTCACCGGTTCGTACGATCCCGAGTTGAATCTGACGTACTGGGGCATCGGCAACCCCGCACCCGACTGGAACGGCGATGTTCGTAAGGGCGACAACCTCTACACCGAGTCGGTCGTGGCTCTCGACGCCGACACCGGCAAGCTCGAGTGGCATTTCCAATTCACTCCGCACGATGTCTGGGATTGGGATTCAGTGCAGATTCCCGTATTGGTCGATCTGGAAGTCGAAGGAAAGCTCCGCAAGTTGATGCTGTGGGCCAATCGCAATGCTTTCTACTACGTGCTGGATCGAGAGACGGGCGAGTATCTCAACGGCAAGCAATTCACCTATCAGAACTGGGCTTTGGGACTTGACGAAATCGGCCGACCGATGAAGATTCGCGGAATGGAGCCCAATGACAAGGGAATCAAGGTCTACCCCGCGGCAACCGGTGCCACGAACTGGTATTCACCCTCCTATAGCCCACGCACCGGCTTGTTCTACGTTTCAGCTTGGGAATACTCCTACGGCATCTTTCGCAAGTGGAAAGCAGAGTACAAGCCCGGCCAACCCTTCATTGGAGGAACCGCCACGCCCTGGGTGCCCGATCCGATCAACCACGCCGATCCCGGACACAGCGCGGTCTTGGCGCTCGACCCGCTCAGCGGCGAACGTAAATGGGAGTTCTCCCTCACCGGCGCAACCGAAAGCGGTATTCTGACCACGGCCGGAGATGTCCTCTTTACCGGCGCCAAAGAGGGCTACTTCATGGCGCTCGACGCCGCCAACGGCAAGCTGCTGTGGAAGACTAATCTTGGCGGACCTGTTTACGCCCCGCCAATCACTTACCGCTCGTCAGGCAAACAAGCGATTACAATTGCCGCGGGAAACGCGTTGTTTACGTTCGGGCTGCGAAAGTCACACGTCATTTCTGAATGACAATTCGTCAAAACGGCCGCGGCGTCCGCAAGTTTCGTTTCGGCCCAGGCTTGGTCGTGACTGCGGCTTTCATCGGCCCGGGCACGATCACCACCGCAAGCATTGCCGGGGCGCAGTTCGGCTTCAGCCTGCTTTGGTCGATCATCTTCGCGATCGTGGCCACGATCGTGTTGCAAGAGATGGCCGCTCGGCTTGGGTTGATCAGCGGCCGGGGACTAGCGGAGGCCCTTCGATCGACCTTCGACCAACCGCTGTTGACCGCCGCGACGGTTGTGCTTGTCATTGTCGCCATCGGGGTCGGCAACGCTGCCTACGAATCCGGCAACATCATCGGGGCCGCGATGGGGCTGGAAGTTCTTACGGATCTGCCCCGGACCCTCTGGGCCCTGGTTGTCGCCGCAGGCGCGGCGGCAGTCCTCGGTTTCGGCGCCTATCGATTCATCGAGCGCTTCCTGGGACTTCTTGTCGGGCTCATGGGTCTCGTGTTCTTGTTGACGATCGCGTTGGTGCGGCCCGATTTCCAAACCCTGATCGCGGGAATGCTGATTCCTCGCCTCGAGCCGGGTTCTCTCATAACGGTGATCGCCATTGTGGGAACCACCGTCGTTCCCTACAATCTTTTCCTCCACGCCGGATCGGTACGCGAAAAATGGCCGGAGTCCGTTCCGAGAGACCAGGCGCTCAAAGAAGCCCGCTGGGATGCCGCGATCGCCGTGAGCATCGGAGGGCTCATTACGATGGCCATCACATCCACCGCCGCGGCCGCGTTCTTTGGAAGCGGGATCGAGATCCAAAACGCGGCGGTGATGGCCGCGCAACTCGAGCCTCTGCTTGGCGCCGCGTCGAAATGGTTTTTCGCCGTTGGCCTACTCGCGGCGGGCCTGAGTAGCGCCGTCACAGCTCCGCTGGCCACAGCCTACGCCGTCTCAGGGGTGCTGGGCTTGCGCGGCGGCCTCGAAAGCCGAAGTTTCCGCGCCGTGTGGGCCACGGTGATCGCTGTCGGCGCCGCCTTCGCGATAACCGGGACGCGTCCGGTGACGATGATCATTCTGGCGCAAGCCGCGAACGGACTGATGCTGCCGCTCATCGCGGCCTTCTTGCTCGTCGTCATGAACCGGCGAGATCTCTTGGGGAAACACACAAACGGCCCAACGGCAAACGTACTCGGGTGGGCCGTCGTGCTGGTGGTCGCCGGCATGAGCGCTTTTCAGTTGCTCAAATTGGCCGGGCTTACGGAATGACGGATGCCCCGGATGAAAAGCGTACTGCATAGCGCGGGGCTCGGAGAGACCCGCGGCTTGCCATGACACCGCTACAGCCCGCCGCACACCCGAACGACTTGCCGATACTTGGGGCCGGCGACTTAGTCGCCCACCCGCAGCACCGCCAGGAACGCCTCCTGAGGAATGTCCACCTTTCCCACGCGCTTCATGCGCCGCTTGCCCTCTTTCTGTTTTTCGAGCAATTTGCGCTTGCGACTGACGTCACCGCCGTAGCACTTCGCCAAGACGTTCTTGCGTAAGGCTGCAATCGTTTCCCGCGCCACGATCTTGTTTCCGATCGCGGCTTGCAGCACTACCTCGAACATTTGCCGCGGGATCAGCTTTCGCATTTTCTCGATCAACGCTTTGCCGCGCCCGTGGGCCTGCTCGCTGTGAACGATCATCGACAGCGCATCGATCGGGTCGCCGGCCACGAGGACATCCAACTTGGTCATGGGCGACTCTTGGTAACCGGCGAGATGGTAATCCACCGAGGCGTAACCGCGCGAGACCGTTTTCAACCGATCGTAGAAATCAAGCACGATTTCGTTCAACGGAACTTCATAGGTCAGGACCACACGGCTGCCGGCCGCGTACTCGAAACCTTTTTGCACACCGCGCTTGTCTTCCATTAGCTTGAGAATCCCCCCCACATGGTCGTCGGGAGTGATCACGGTCACGAGGAATACCGGCTCCTCGACGGCGGCGATGTTAGTTTGCAGCGGCCAACGGCTGGGATTGTCGACTTCGACGACTTCGCCGTCGGTCAACCGCACCCGATACCGCACGCTGGGCGCCGTCGTAATCAGGTGCAGGTCGAATTCGCGCTCGAGCCGCTCTTGAACGATTTCGAGATGCAATAAGCCCAGAAAACCGCAGCGGAACCCGAACCCCAGAGCAGTCGAGCTTTCGGGTTCGAACTGAAAAGAACGATCGTTGAGCTGAAGCTTTTCGAGGGCCTCGCGCAAGGCCCCGTGCTGATGCGATTCCACCGGGTAGAGTCCGGCGAAAACCATCGGCTTGCTTTCCTCAAAGCCGGCCAAGGGTTCGGCGGGCAGATCACCTTCGTCGCAAATCGTGTCACCGATTTTGGTTTCGGTGACGTTCTTGATGTTCGCGATGACCCAACCGACTTCGCCGCTGCCGAGTTCGTCACAGGGGAAAGGTTTCGGCGTTTGAAAGCCCAAATCCTCGACGGTGTAGGTTTGCCCGGTCGACGCCAGGCGAATCTTCATCCCCTTGCGCAACATGCCGTCGAACACGCGGGCCAATACGATCACGCCACGATAAGAGTCGAACCAGGAGTCGAACAACAAAGCCCGCAACGGCTCATCGGGCGATCCCTTTGGGGGCGGAATTCGGTGCACGATTGCTTCGAGAATCTCGTCGACCCCCTGCCCGGACTTGGCGCTGACCAGCAGAGCACCTTCGGCGTCGAGGCCGACCGTGCTTTCGATTTCTTCGCGCACCCTTTCCGGCTCGGCCGCGGGCAAGTCAATCTTATTGATCACTGGGATGATTTCCAGATCGTGTTCAAGCGCCAGGTAGCTGTTGGCGAGGGTCTGGGCCTCGACTCCTTGCGAGGCGTCGACCACCAACAGCGCTCCCTCGCAGGCCGCCAGACTTCGCGAAACCTCGTAGGAAAAATCCACGTGCCCCGGGGTGTCGATCAGGTTCAACTGATAGGTCTTTCCGTCCCGCGCCTGATATTCGATGCGAACAGCCTGCGCCTTGATCGTGATGCCGCGCTCGCGCTCGAGATCCATCGTATCGAGCACTTGCTGCTTCATCTCCCGGTGGCTGAGCGCCTCGGTCGTCTCGAGCAAGCGATCCGCCAGCGTCGATTTGCCGTGGTCGATATGGGCGATGATCGAGAAATTACGGATCAGAGAGGGATCCATGGAGGAGGGGTTCTTCGGGCGAGCGGAACTCTCTCACGCTAACAGTGGGCCGAAAAGGAGTCAAACTCGGGGTAGTGGGGTCCACCAAACTCGGGTCTCGTTACCGGATGACGCGCAACCGAACTCCCTGTTGGGCATTCAAATTGGCCCCTTGACGCGAACTTCATGTAAGTCCATGACGACGCTGCCCGGTACTTCGAGAGCGCGTATCTCGAAAGTCGACCGGCCGGGTCGTAAGTACAGCGAACCCACAGGCCAGTCTTTCCACACCTTATATAGCGGCGTGGGAGGGACCACGGCCTCCAGTTGCGCACCCGCGGCTTCAATGCGGATTCGCGAGCCTGCGTCTGTGCGAGGGCACTCGTAGTTAAGGATGATCTCGTAAGTCCCCTCGCGCTCCACGTCGATTTCCCACCACAGGAACTCGCCTTCTTGAGTCCACCCCGTAATTCGGTCACGGATGATCCTGTCGTATTGATACCGCAATTCGTCGCGACCCTGGAACTCGGCCCATGATAATTCGAGGACCGTCCCTCCCAAGAAGAGGTGCGACGCGACGGTGGAAGGTGAGTCTTCGCCGGTGATCGGGATGGGCGGCTTGACCGAATCCAGGGGAGGAACGACCTCTCGTTCCCAGCGGTCGTAATCGCCCTGCAACTTGGAAACAATCTCCGGATAACGGTCCGCAACGTTCTCCTTTTCGGAAGGATCCGTGTCGAGATTGTACAGTTCTTGTTTACCGGCTTGCCCTTCGAGGGACCCAACTAGTTTCCAAGGGTCGGCGCGAAGCGCATAGGCCATCTTGAACCCCGCGAGCAGCTTCCCAGGGTCTTCCCACCGGAAGAACAATTGATCGTGCGGCCCCTTGCCCTCGCCTTCCCGAAGCAGCTTTGCCAGGCTCTTGCCGTCAAGCTCAACGTCCGGCGGAAGCGGAACTCCGGCGAGATCGAGAATCGTGGGAAGGATGTCGATATGCGCCGCAAGACCGCCCACCGTTTTCCCTGCCGGAAATGAACCAGGCCAACGGGCGAAAAAGGGCGCCTTGATTCCGCCTTCGTAAAGGGTGCCCTTCTGGCCGCGGAGGTTGCCGTTGTACCGGGTGACATGCCGCCACAGGAAATCGTCGCGAGCCAAGTCCGGCGTGTCGTGGAACTGCGCGCCGTTATCCGTCAAGAAGAAGACAACCGTTTCCTCCTCCAAGTTCAGTTCCTTAAGATGGGCGAGAATCCGGCCGATGCCGTCGTCGATCGAAGTGATCATCCCGTACAGCTGCGCGAGCGGAAACGAGAGGCCTTTCTCTAGATAGTGCTCGGTGTACTTCGACGGGGTCTGATTCGGGATATGCGGTGCGTTGTAAGCAAGATAGAGGAAGAAGGGGTTCTTCTGATTGTCAGTGACAAAGTCCAGAGCCGCCTCGGTGAAGATATCCGTGATGTGGTCTTTTGCCCAGGCTTGCTTCCCGTTGTGTTCGAGGTAAGGGTCGAAGTAGTCGTCAGTCATCCCACCCCGGAAGCCTAGAAAGTCATCGAAACCCTGAGCCTGCGGCCCCCACCGGGCAAGCCGTCCCAGATGCCATTTTCCGATCAGCGCGGTTCGATACCCGGCACCCTTTAGAGCTTCCGCAATGGTAACTTCCTCAGGTCGGAGAACGTCCCTGCCCCCATGCGCCGTCAGCACGCCGGTTCGGTGATTGTAGCGGCCGGTGAGAAGGCTGGCGCGAGTGGGCGCGCAAACCGGCGACACATAGAAATTCTCGAACCGGACTCCCTCGCGAGCCAGGCGGTCCATGTTAGGCGTGCTGATGTTCTTGTTCCCATTGGCCCCGACATCGCCGTAACCCTGGTCGTCGGTCAAGATCAGAATGATGTTCGGCGATTCGGTTTGAGCCGGCGCGGCAACCGAAGCCGCCATCAGAATCCAACCTGCGACGGCGAGGCCCACTACCTGCGGAATCTTGCCGGGTGACGGCAGATCCATCCCCGACTGGGCCGAAAGCTTCATTGCGGAAGCGCCTCCATGCTTATCGCTTTGACTTGATGGGCTGGTAATTCGCCGCAAAAAATGGGCAGCATCCCACCCGCTCGCCGCCGCGAACACATGTTCAGGGCACGATCGGCGTCACGATCTTAGCATCTTAGGTCCGTCAGCCGAAAGAGTCCGACGCGGAGATTCGCCTCGCCCCTCGCTCCGTTACTCACTGTCACCTCCTGCCGGCAACTCGACCAGGGCCGAAACTCTCCCGCGACCGCACGGCTCGAGATTTATGAAACAAGCCGACGCTCCGCGGCGTCTTTCCGTTTAGCGTTTGCGGCAAATTTGCATTCGCGGTATCCTACACCATCGCGCTCCGGTCCATGCTTGAGGCACTACAAAATTGGTTCTTCAGTCTCGGTGCCGAATACGGCGTGAACCCGCTCGTCTTCGGGCTCATCTACGTGGGCGCGATCCCCTTTTTTACGGCTTCGATCGCTTGGCTCGTGCGCAATCTCCGGCGGGGCCGCCCGATCGCCCTACCCGCGATGTGCGCCTCGTTCTGCTTCGTTTCGGCCTACCTCTACCTAGCCGTCGCCGGAAAGAACATTCCCACCTGGATCTGGGTCTTCATCGGCGGTATGTTGTTGTTCGGCGTTTTTTCGACCATCCGCCAAGTCAAGACCAGACTCAACCAGTCCGAAGAAAGCGCCAACTGACTCCGGTGAGCCGCTAACCGTAAACCGAACCTCGTGGTTCGGTTCTGGGGAAGCCGATCAGGACGGGATTCGCCCGCCGGCGGGGCTCCTTCCGCTCCCGTTCTTCCCGATCAACAAGCCGAGGAAATAGCGTTCCCCCAGGAAAGGTGAACAAACGGCCTGTGGGGAGAGTATGGTCTGATATGGCCAGGGCGCAGACCGAACGAACCGACTCGGCGGAAGCCGCTCGGGCTGTCAAGGGGCCCCGGTCCTCGTGACAATTCTGTCATGTCCGATGTCGTGCCGCTGGGTCCTTTTGCGTAGGAGTAAGTGAACGCGGAAAATACAAGTCGCCCCGGGGGGATGGATTCGATCGCGGCACCGTCCTTCAAGGATCAGGTAGACACTGTCTGATATGGCTAACGAACAGACCGACGAACCGAATCCGCAAAAGCTGCTCCGGCTGTGGCCCGGCGTGGTCGCCGTGGTGCTGCAGTGGCTGGCCTTTTATGTCGTCCCAATCGTCGCGCCCGGGCAAGTGGCAGCGTACGTCGCGCCGCTTGGCGTGCTCTTCGGCGGGTTGGCGGTCGTCGTGTGGTGGGCGTTCTTCAGCCGGGCTCCTCGATCCGAGCGCTGGGGCGCCATTGTCTTGATGATCGTCGCGTTCATGGCGACAACGCGCGTCCTCCACGAGTCGATTGCGATGTCGATGCTGGGGATCATGTTCCCCGTCTACGCCATTCCGGTCCTGAGTCTCGCTTTCGTCGTCGGGGCGGTGGGCACCCGTCACCTCTCTGACGGACCTCGGCGCGCGACGATGGTTGCGACCATCCTGGTCGCGTGCGGAGGGTGGACGTTCCTCCGGAGCCACGGCATTACGGGTGACGGCTCCGCGGATTTCGCGTGGAGGTGGTCCGAGACGCCCGAGGAGCGGCTCCTGGCCCAACCCGACGACGTGCTAACGGCGGTTCCGTCGACCCCGGCGGCCGTGGAGACGGAAGCCGCCTGGCCCGGCTTTCGCGGGCCCGATCGCGACGGCATCATCCGCGGCGTGCGGATCGAGACCGACTGGTCTCGGTCGCCGCCGGTCGAGCTGTGGCGCCGCCCGATAGGACCCGGCTGGTCGTCCTTGGCGGTTAGCGGCGACCTGCTCTACACCCAGGAGCAGCGCGGTGACGACGAGGTCGTCGCCTGCTACAGAGTGACCACTGGCGAGCCGGTGTGGAGACACCGCGACGCGGCCCGGTTCTGGGAGGCCATTGGCGGCGCCGGTCCGCGCGGGACACCGACTCTCAGCGACGGTCGCGTCTACACCTTCGGCGCCACCGGAATTCTAAACGTGCTCGACGCTGCTGACGGCGCTGTCGTATGGTCGCGCAACGCGGCGGCCGACGCCGACGTGAAGGTCCCGTACTGGGGCTTTGCAAGCTCGCCGCTTGTGGTCGATGACGTCGTCATCGTCGCCGTCGAAGGAGTGCTGGTTGCCTACGATCGCGCTACGGGCGATCGCCGCTGGTTCGGTCCGGCCGGTGGTGCCGGCTATAGCTCGCCGCATCTAATGACGATCCACGGAGTCCCGCAGATCCTGCTGGTGACGCAATCCGGCGCCGCCAGCCTCTCGCCGGCCGATGGTAAGCTGCTTTGGGAGCACCCGTGGCCGGGCGGCACCCGCATCGTCCAGCCGGCCCTGATCGCGGGCGGCGACATCCTGATCAGCCGCGGCGACACAAGCGGCATGCGCCGCATCGCGGTTGCGCACGGATCCGGCGGATGGAGCATCGAAGAGCGCTGGACGTCGATCCGACTGAAGCCTTACTTCAGCGACTTCGTTGTTCATGCCGGCCATGCCTTCGGCTTCGACGGCAGGATTCTCGCGTGCATCGACGTCAAGGACGGCGAGCGCAAGTGGAAAGGCGGACGCTACGGCAGCGGGCAGCTCGTCCTGCTGGCCGACCAGGACTTGCTGCTGGTGCTGTCGGAGAAGGGTGAGCTGGCGCTGGTCGGGGCGGCCCCCGACCAGTTCGCGGAGCTCGCGCGGTTCCCGGCGATCGAGGGCAAGACCTGGAACCACCCGGTGCTGGTCGGCGACGTCCTGCTGGTTCGCAACAGCGAGGAGATGGCCGCGTTCCGGCTGTCCCTCGCGGGCGTCTGACGGGGGTCGATCCAGACCACGAGTTTTCCCATCTCTATTGGGCCGGTGCTTTCGGCTTAAGACCAGGGCGGCGCAGAATAAGTCGGACGTCCGAAGCGGGCGTACCGTCCGGCGAGCCCGCCGTACCGGTGATATGGCACAAAACCCTGCGATGATGTAAGAGGCCGCGCACAATAGACGGTCCCGTCTAGCGGCTAAGGGCTAACGGTTCACGGTTAATTAACGGCCGGCGGCTCACGGCCCACCGAATGCACCTCCCCGTAAGAGGCCGCGCACAATAGACGGTCCCGTCTAGCGGCTAAGGGCTAACGGTTCACGGTTAATTAACGGCCGGCGGCTCACGGCCCACCGAATGCACCTCCCCGGCACATTTTTCCTCCGAAACCTTGTCAAGAACCGCAGCCTTGTCTACCAATTGGTGCGCCGTGATTTCGAGCAGCGTTACGTAGGCTCGGTCGTCGGCTGGTTGTGGGGTGTCGTTCATCCGCTGGTTCTGCTCGCGGTCTACACGTTCGTCTTCGCCTATGCCTTCGGCATGCGCTTGCCGCGCGGTGAGGTGACCGACAGCTATCCGCTCTTTCTCTTCGCGGGGATGCTGCCTTGGCTGCTGTTTTCCGAAACCCTACAGCGCTCGTCGTCTTCGCTCGTCGAATACGCGAATCTGATCAAGAAGACCGTTTTCCCCGCTGAAGTGGTTCCGCTCAGCATTTTTCTTTCGACCTGGATCAGTCACATGTTGGCCTTGGTCCTGCTGATCGTCATTGTCGGGATTCGCGACCATCACATCAGCGCGGCGTTGCTGCTGTTACCGGGTTACTTCGTGTTGGTTGGGCTGCTGAGCCTCGGGTTGGCGTGGATCGCCGCCGCCCTCAACGTCTATCTACGCGACACCGCCCAGGTGATCTCGGTCATGCTGACAGCGTGGTTTTGGCTGACGCCGATTTTTCTGTTTGAAGCCCAATTCCCCGAACCCGTCTCGGGCTTCCTCCACCTGAACCCGCTTACTTACGTCGTTCGCGGTTACCGCGAGTGCATCCTCGGCGCCGGTCTGCCCTCCGCCACCGACTTCCTCGCCTTGGCGGCCTTCGCGGTGGCCGCGTTTGTAGCCGGCGGCCTCTTTTTTCGGTACTCGAAGCGCGGCTTCGCGGACGTGCTGTGACGAGGAGGTCGCTCGGTTTACCGACTCTCCTTCATCTTGCACCAAGCTCGAATAGCGGCCTCAATCGCCGACCGCTGAGCATCGACATCCGCCGCATCGGCAAAGTACATGTACTTAACGGTCCCCCCGCCGCCCACCAAGCGCGGATGTTGGCCCGGAATCTCCCCGCCCCGATGAAACATGAGACTCACTTTCTTTTTCGTATTGGGATTGATGCTCGCGATATTGCCCGCGTAGGTAAAGGTCGGACTCTTCCACTTGATACACTCCCCCACACGCTTGTCCGCGCCAAGCACGATCTTACGCACCCGCATGATCGCGTCTTTCAAAGGATGATCGAAGTCATCAAGCCATTGTTCGACTTCCTGGCTCTTCCCCATCGCCCGCCTCCTTCAATGTTTTTCGCTGCCACACCCGATAATCAACCCCGACGCTACAAGTGAGATCAAGTGTCCGCCCGTATCGATGCCGAGCAACATAGGTTTTTCTTGCCAAGTCCATTTGCCCGAGTGTGCGGGAAGCACCAGCAACGCGGTTAGGACAAGCCCCCAGCGTACGCCCGCGGCCGCGCCCTCTCCGCGTGCCGCTCTCAATACCACAGCGACGGCGAGTGCCATGAGGAAGTTGAAAAACAACCCAATGACGACCTTGTCAAGCTCAAACTCCCATTCCGGCGAAGTCCCGGTCAGCGCGGCCCACTTCTCCCCGAAGACGCTGTACCAAGCCACGCTCAGCGCCCCAGTTGGCGAAGGTCGCGACCCCGACTGCTTTGTAAGCTGATTGAGACCCGCTCTACCGAATTCATTGCGTACCTCCTTGCGCCGCTGCTTGCCGCCTCGCCGCGCCCCGCGCCCCGCTCAGCGAGCTTCCCGAGGAACCACTCCCACCCCCGTCGATGATCTTCAACCATCGAACTCGGGATTTCGCTGTGCACCAGATGCAACCGCGTAAGACCCTCACGCTCCTCAAGGTCGATGACCACACGGGTGCTGCCGGGTGGCACGGCCGGCCCCCCTTCCTCCCAGCCGTACGTGAACACGACGCGAGTCGGCCGTTCGATCTCGACGAAGCGTCCGCTCATTACCGCCCCGTTTTCGTGACGCCATCGAATCAGTCCCCCGACAACAACATCACTTTGCACTTCCACCGCCATCCACTCCCGCAAGCCCTCCGCGTCCGTCAACAGCTCAAAGACAATCTCCGCCGGAGCCTCGATCTCAATCTCCTGCTCGACAAGAATCGTCTCGCTCATCTCCGCGCCCCGCGCCGGGCGCGAGACTCCGCCGCCGCTTTGAGCGCTAGCAGACTGTCCTTCCAAAACCCATCCAAGAATCGACGAAGCTTCGCCAGTTCCCTATGGTTTGCCCGATACAAGCGCCGATTCGCTTCCGACCGCACCGACACTAGGTTCGCTTGACGCAGCACCTGCAGATGCTGGCTCGCCGCCGGCTGCCGCAGGCCGAACGCGCGTGAAAGCTCGCCCACCGAGCATTCGCGCTTACACACGGCACGAAAGATCGACGTCCGATCGGGGTGCGCCAAAGCTTGCAGTGCCTCGTTCATTCAGATTCTAGAATATTCTAATCTCAAGATACTTGTCAACGAGTCACCTCCAAGCTGACCTGGTTCACACCCGACGAACAGTCAAAGAGACTTTTCTGCAATAAGGCGCACAAGTCGAAATTGCACCTCGCCGGCAGCAACGGGATTCACCCTGCTCACGCGGGCAATGCTTTCTCCGACTCGTCCCCGGCAACTCCCGCTAGAATGAGCGCACGCTCACCAGGTCGGTCGGCGCGACACCCGGAAAGGCAGGAGCCATGAAATCGAAGATTCTGCTTTACTCCGGAGCAAAGGCCACAATTACCTACGATGTCCCGCGCTGCATTCACGCCGCCGAATGTGTGCATGGCCTATCCGAAGTCTTCGACCCCAACCGCAAGCCGTGGATCGACCCCGACCGCGCCGAGCCCGAACAGCTCCTCCCGGTCGTGGCGAGTTGCCCCACCGGCGCCCTCCACCTCGAGGCGAAAGACGACTCACCGGCCGAATCCGTACCCGAGCAAAACGCCGTCACGATCGACCCTAACGGCCCCCTCTACTTTCGTGGCGAGGGGGAGGTCCTCACGAACCAAGACGTTGTGCTGCTGGCAGACACTCGGATCGCGCTATGCCGCTGTGGCGGGTCACAAAACAAACCCCTCTGCGACGGACAACATACCCACGTAAAGTTTGAAGATGCCGGCGCGCTGGGTGAGACCACCGAAGCGCCGCACAGCAACCGCGGCGGCAAGATCCGGCTAACGGCATTACCGAACGGCCCGCTGTTGTTCGAGGGGCGCTTATCAGTAAGAGGCGCGGACGGCCGCCAGGTCAACGTCGAGAAAGGGGCCTTTTGTCGTTGCGGGGCTTCCGACAACAAACCGTTCTGCGACGGGGCTCACAGCCGCGTCGGCTTTACCTCGGAGTAAACCCACCAGCCGCGGTCTGCTTCGGCGCCAACCCGATTCTGAAACGGAGAAGAGTCATGCCGAATCGAAAAGTAAAGATTGTCCGATCCACAGACGGACAAACCGTCTGGCGGGGAGCCGGGGACGAATATCGTTCGTTGGCGACTGGCGACGACACCGCGGGCGACTATTTTGTCATGGAGGCAATCGTGCCGCCCGCAGGCGGCCCGCCGCCGCACATCCAGACTCGCGAAGAGGAAGCCTTCTACATGCTGGAAGGGGAGGTAGTCTTCCAAGCCGACGGCGAGCGCATCGTAGCAAGGAAGGGCGACTACCTCAACATCCCCCGCGACGTCGCGCATCAATTCCACAACGAGTCAGATTCGACGGCAAAGATGCTGATATTCTTCGCCCCGGCCGGAATCGAGCGCATGTTCGAAAGAATGGCCGCCGACCCCGACAACTACGCGACCACCGCCAAAGACTTCGGCGTCGAGTTCGTGGAAAAGGCTTGAATCAAGCCGATGCCGCCCCTCGGAGATGCTAGGTAGGGCAGGTCTTGAAGAGGTCTCGGCTGGGTTCGCGGTGTTCCTAGAGTCGCAATCAGCCCTTTTGAATCCGTGCCCGAGCGTGGATTTCCGTCAGGCTCGCGCGCGGGTCTCAACGGTCGGGGAGCGCTGATTGCTTCTTCAACTGCGTTCGTAAAGATAGCCTGCTTCGACTTCGCGGCTTCCTGAGCCGTCGTTGACGACGAAGGTCGCGCGCCGCGCGGGTTTGTCGTTGGTGCCTTTCTCGTGACTCCACAGCGAGGCTGCTCCGAACTTACCGTCTTTCCTAAGGGCGTAGAATCTCAGCCCGAACCGCAGTTTGTCTTGGCGGTCACCGTAGTTAGCGGAAACCCGTCGCAAGGCTTCGATGCAGGCTTCTTCCGGGTCAAGCCCGCGACGCATGTTTTCGACGACCGTGTGGGCCCCGCAAATACGGATGTTCTCTTCGCCGCGGCCCGTGGACCCGGCCGCTCCCACTTGTTGGTCGACGTAGAGGCCTGCACCAATAATCGGCGAGTCGCCAACGCGGCCGGGGATTTTCCAAGCCAATCCGCTGGTTGTCGTCACCCCCGACATTTCTCCCCTCCGGCTGAGCGTGAGGCACGTGATCGTGCCCGAAGGCGGATTCGCGGCGACCTCGTGGGCCCACTCGAGCTGGGCAGGATCGACACCAGGAAAACGTCGCAACACCGCTTGGCCTCCGTCGGGCTCGGGCGCGTCGAGACCGGGCCCCCAATCGCCGCCTTGAGATTCTTTCCAGGTCAGCCAAGCCGACCGGGCGCGCTCGGTGAGCAGGTCTTCCTCTTTGAACCCCTGCGCCTTGGCGAAGCGCAGGGCCCCTTCGCCGACCATCATCACGTGGTCGCTGCGCTCGAGGACGAGCTTGGCGACATTCGAGGGCGTCTTGATGCCTTGCAGCGCCGCGACCGAACCGGCGCGGGCCGTTGGGCCATGCATGACGCAGGCGTCGAGTTCCACCACGCCGTCTTCGTTCGGCAACCCGCCGTAGCCGACGCTGGTGTCTTCCGGATCGAGCTCGACGATGTTGACGCCCGCGATGGCGGCGTCGAGCGTGTCGTCCCCGGCACGGAGCATCCGGACGGCCTTTTCGCAGCAGGCCATGCCGTTCGAGCTGGATATCGCTATGTCGGAGGATCGAGCGGCAGCCGGAAGCGCGGCCGCCGATGCGGTTGCCAACGAGCCTTGGAAAAGGTTTCGGCGGGTGATCATGGCCGTAGGGTAACAAGGGCGGGCTGGAGCGGGGCCGGTCTGCCCTCCGCCACCGACTTCCTCGCCTTGGCGGCCTTCGCGGTGGCCGCCTTTGTCGCCCGGGGGCCTCTTCTTCCGATACACCAAGCGCGGATTCGCGGATGTGCTTTGATTGTGAACCGTTAGCCGTGAGGCGTGAGCCGAATGAACCCAGCTGGTTGAACCGGCGGTACGACATTAGCTTCGTGGGCAGGCGCGCCACCGGAGCGAGGCTCGGATCAGAGGATTGTTCGACGGTGGCTGCAGCGGGCGGCGGAAGGCCACTGAAGCGGCCTGAATCCGAACAATGGGGCGTCCGTGCCGGCCCCCAAAAGGACCGGCCTATTCGTAACTCAAGCCCGGTGAACCGGGCCGACGCTCCATACTCATGTCGCGCACCCTCGTGTGCGCAGTTGAACTTCCGTTCGGCAGCAAAGATGATAGGAGAGGATCGAACTTTACCCACGCGACCCGCGAGACCTGTGTGGCCCACAGGCAAGGTCCGTGACGAGCGGTTCACGGCTCACGATTCACGGCTAACGAACCAGTGTCCCTCGCTTTTCACAACGTCTCGAAAAGCTACCCGGTCTACGCCGCCCCGGGCGATCGGCTCAAGGAGTTTGCTTTCCTCGGACGCCGCAAGTTTCACCGTGACTTTTGGGCCCTTCGTGACTGTTCATTCGAAATCAAGAAAGGCAGCACTTTCTGCGTGGTCGGCGAGAACGGATCGGGCAAAAGCACAGCGCTACAGTTGGCCGCCGGCATCTTCCCGCCCAGCAGCGGTCGGCTCGACGTTCGAGGGCGGGTTTCGTCGTTGCTCGATCTGGGGGCGGGATTTAATCCCGAGTTCAGCGGCCGCGAAAACGTCTTCCTTAACGGTGCGATTCTGGGTCTTTCGACTCAGGAAGTCCGCAGCCGTTTCAGCGAGATCGCCGAGTTTGCCGAGATCGGCGAATTCATCGATCATCCGGTCAAAACTTATTCCTCGGGGATGCTCGTGCGCCTGGCGTTCGCCGTCGCCATTCACGTCGACCCGGAAATCTTATTGGTCGACGAAGTCCTTGCGGTCGGCGACTACTATTTCCGACAGCGCTGTATGCGGAAGATCCACGAACTCCGCCGCCAACAGGTAACGATCGTTTTCGTTTCCCACAGCATGGCCGATGTCAAAGCCATCGGGTCCGAAGCCCTGTGGCTCGACCAAGGGCGTGTCGTCGAGATCGGCGACCCGGCCACGGTGATCAGCAAATACCTCGCCCGGATGGCCGAGAAAGACGCCGCCTACGTCAAGCTGCATCAGGCTCAGAATGCCGGGGAGAAAGATCAAGCCCCCTCGATCGCCCCGGAGGTTGTCGATACTATCCCCAATGTCGATTTTCGTCACGGCAACGGCCGCGCCGAAATCCTCGGCATCGCCATCGTCGATGATCGGGGCCGCACGGTACAGTTGCTCGAGCCGCACTCGGCGCTGCGTGTTCGCATCAGCGTTCTCGCGCGTGAATCGATCGTCTCGCCGAATATCGGATTCATTTTGCGCAATCACCTGGGCGTCGATTTCGCCGGCATCAACACCCTAAGCGAGGGGGTCGAAGTTCCGCCCATGTCGCCCGGCGACATCCACACCGTCGATTTCGCTTTCGAGTTGCCCGAACTCCACCCCGACCATTTCTCTTTCACCCCGGCCATCGCCAACGGTCCGTTGGACGGTTACGAGACTTGCGACTGGGTCGACAACGCCGTGACGCTCCCGATGGCCGGCGGCGACAGTCCCGTGTACGGCCACATCCGCTTGCCGAGCCGCGTCGAAATCAACACCCGCCTGGCCGACCTCGCCGAAGGACCGGCCGTTTCCTCATGCAATGGATGACCGCGCTTCTTCGCGTCACCGGTGAATTCATCGGGCTGCTCACCGCCGCGCCAATCCTGACTGTCGCCGCGGCACTCTCGCTCGCCGTCAACGATCTGATCGCCGCACTTGTCGGGCCGCGGCAAGACGAACAGCCGGCGCCCGATGAAAAAGTAGATGCTTCCGCCGTCAGCGTCGTGATCCCCACTTGGAACGGCCGCGAACACCTCGAACGCAATCTGCCCTACCTCGTTACGGCTCTCGACGGGAGCCCTGAGCATGAAATCCTTGTCGTAGATAACGGCTCAACCGACGGCACGCTTGAAGTACTGGGCAGGCGGTTCCCAAAGGTACGGGTCCTCGCGCTCGAAACCAACCTCGGCTTCGGGGGCGGCTCGAATGCCGGCTTCCGCGCGGCCCGTCACGACATCGTTGTTCTTCTCAACAACGACATGCGGGTCGAGACCGACTTTCTCGCGCCCCTGCTTGAAGGTTTCCGCGACCCGCGCGTGTTCGCCGTCTCATCGCAGATCTTCTTCACCGATCCCGCCAAGCGCCGCGAGGAAACCGGCCTGACCCAAGCCTCCTGGCGCAACGGCCGCCTCTCGGTGGGCCACGTCGTCGATGAGAAGGTCCGCGACCTGTTCCCGACGTTCTACGCGGGCGGCGGCTCCTCGGCCTACGATCGCCGCAAGTTTCTCGCGCTCGGCGGCTTCGACCCCCTCTTCGAACCCTTTTATCTCGAAGACACCGACATCAGTTACAACGCCTGGAAGCACGGCTGGATAGTGCTCTACCAGCCGCGAAGCGTCGTCCATCACGACCATCGCGGCACAATCGGAAAGCGCTTCTCGGCAGCCTTTATCCGACACACTCTCGAAAAGAACCACCTGCTCTTCGACTGGAAGAACCTCCATGGTTGGCGACTGCTCGGCCCCCATTGCGCCTGGCTCTATGCGGGCTTGTGGATTCGGCTCCTCGGTGGAGAAGAAACCGGCCGCCCCAATACCGCTGCCCTCTGGAATGCTTTCCGTCAACTAAGAGCGGGCCTGGAATCGAGAAACCGCGCCCGCCGACTCGCGGCCGTCGACGATACCGAAGCTTTCCGTCGCCCGCTCGGCGGCTACTTCAGGGATCGATTCCAACGCCCCGATCCGGACCGCGACAAGCTCAACGTCTTATTCGTTTCGCCCTACCCGATCGAGCCCCCGTTGCACGGCGGAGCACTGTTCATGAACCAGACCGTGCGCTACCTCGCACCGCTAACGCGGTTGCACGTGCTTGCTATGCTCGACGAGGAAGGCGACCTCGCCGGAAACCTCAAACTGAAACAAATCTGCGCCGACGCCGAATTCGTCGTCCGCAGGCGAGACCGTTCTGCCGGACTCGGCGGCCTTGTCCCGCACGCCGCCCGAGAATTTCGAAGTGACGACTTTCAATGGCGCCTGCACCGCTCTATCTATGTCAATGAAATCGATGTGGTTCAGCTCGACTACATGCAACTCGCGGGTTATGCGGAATCGTTTCGGCACATCGCGACGTTTCTCTTCGAACACGACGTTTATTTTCAGTCCGTCGCAAGCGGCCTTCGGTCGGTCCCAAATCCGGCAACAAAGCTGCTGCACGGCTACGAATATCTCCGCGCGCTTCGCTTTGAGCTGCGGGCCCTGGCGCGCTTCGACGGCGTGCAAACGTGTACACTCGAAAACCGCTGTTACCTCGAGTCCTTTCTCGGTCGAAATAAGAACGTGGCGGCCGGCAATCTCGACGTCCGTAACGGTCTCCCCTCCGTTCGCGACGATCTTCGCGCCGCCATCGACCTAGCTCGCTATGACTACAACGAAGACGGGCGTGAGCCCGATACCGTGCTCTTCGTCGGTAGTTTCCAGCACCCGCCCAACCGGCACGCACTTTCCTATTTCGTCGAACGAATCTGGCCCGGCGTTCGAACCGCGAGGCCCGCGACCCGACTCCTCGTCGCCGGCGCCCAAGCCCCTCCCAATTTCGCGGCCACTCTCGACACGCCCGGCATCGAGTTTCTTGGCCGTGTCGAGGACATTCGTGAACTCTATGCCCGGTGTGCAGTCTTCGTGTGTCCGATCTTGAGCGGCTCGGGGATTCGCGTCAAACTGCTCGAGGCTTTTGCGGCCGGAATCCCCGCGGTCTCGACTCCGCTAGGCGCCGAAGGTTTTGCGGGCGAGACGGGCGAAATCGTCGAGCTTGCCGAAACCCCGCAGGCCTTTGTCGCCGCGACCCTGTCGCTGCTCGACGATCCCGAGAAAGCTCGTGCCATGGCCCGGCGGGCGCGCGATGAGGTCGAGCGCAATTGGTCCGCCGAGCGCCGCACGGCGAAACTCGAGCAACACTACCGAGAGGTCCTTCGCCGAAAACTCAACCTCGCGTCAGACGAGGTCCTCGTCGCGTGACAAAACGTGCCAAATACGCTTCGGCTTCGGGGGGACCTTTTGTACGACTGGAGCTGTCGCTCCGCCGGAACCTACGATTGAGAGTCATTAACGTGAAGAGCCGTCTCCAAGGCAGTCTCGTCTTGGGCGCGACGCCGAGAGAAAGGGAGAGGAGCAGGACACTCGCCCGCCGTCAGTCCCCGCCGGCGCGCAGTTTTTCCGGCTTGTCGACCTGGAGTCGGATTATGCCCGTAGCGGCCCAACGGCCGCCAATCTCCGATTCAGCGGAGATTCTGAAATAGCCTCGCTCCGCTTCCGGCGCTGCTTTCAGCCGAATCTCAACGATGTCATCGTTTCGGTTCACCACCTCGAACGAGACCCCTGTAGGCAAACCCTTAAGCTCAACCTCGGCCTCTTCCGGCAGGTTTACTTCCTTGAGGTTGAGATCCGCTGATCCCCCCTGGCGGAGGGTGATCTTGGGAGTGACCGCCGACAGAGTTACTTTGGGCGGCTCCACCACGGTCAGCGTGATCTCGGGCAAGGGCCGGCGAACGAAATTCCACAGGTCGAGCAAAGGTCCCATCTGCGAGCAGGTGTTGGCCTCGATGACTCGCCGGTCGGGGCTCGACTCCTTTTCCGCCTTCACGCCCAACACGCGAATCGGGTACGCCCCCGCCGGCACGCTCTCGGGAACCCGAATCTTGAACACGATTTCCGGAATGATCATGTCCGCGCCGTCGGCATTGGGTTCGAAGGTTTGGCCTTTTCGAAATGTGCCGCTTGGCGCTTCGACGCCTTCGGGCAACCCCTCGAACCATACCTTGGCTTCGCCGTCGAAACCCGCTTCCCGCGGCATGTGAACTTTGATTTCAGCCTCGCCGCCGCGCTCGATAGTGAAGTTCTCAGGCGTCGTGAAGAGTTGAAAGGCCGGCAAGCGGTCGTCGGCCTTCAGCCGATAGCGATAGGATGGCCCGCCACGCGCCGTGCGGTCCTTCACGGTTAAGACCAAGGGCCCGTCTTCCTTCGGCGTATAGAACAGACTGCTGTCCGGGTTTCCGATCAAGTTGCCGTAGGCGCCCACCGTATCGTCGTTTTCAGCGAGCTTCTTTCCCGTCGCGTCATACAGCGTGAGAACCGGGTCGAGAAAGGGAATCCCCAATTGCGTGGAAAGCGTCCAAAAGTGCAGCGGTCTACCGGCGGTGCCTCGGATCGGATAGCGATCCCGCTCGCCCTTTGCCGACAAGTTGCCGTTGACCACGTAAGCGCGCTCAGATCGAGGGCCGTCGGCGGCTTCGGCTTCCGCATATTCAACGGCATCGCCGATCTCGAAATGCGTTCCCTCAACAGTGCCGCGCGAACCTTCGGCCCAAACTCGCCATAGCCCGGCCCGTGCGTCGGCCGGAATCGCAAACGTAGCGGCGACCGACTCGCTCCCGCGCCGCGTGATCCGACCCTCGATGCGCGCGACATCAGCGGCCGTCCGAGGATCCTCGGCCGTCCGAATCGGCATCGTATACGGGTAGGTCATGCGCATGTATTCCGCGCTGCGCACCTCGGTAAGGTAGACCTTCTCGATCGATTCCAGCGCCGTGCCCTGAAGCTCAATCTCACTACTTGTTCCGACACGCGCCCCCAGCGGGGCTGAGTAATCAACAGTCGGTAGTTGCGACAGCCGCAACGTATACGTCGAGTTCGAGGAAAAGCCATGGCCGCGCGGCCCGCGATAACGATCAACCACGATGTGGTAGGTGCCGTCCGCCTCGAAGGTATGGTCGAGAAACGGCGTTTCCAGGTAGTCGTTACGGTCGTCGTTGAAAGCGACGCGGCGGCCGTGCGAATCGAGTATCTCCATCTTGCATTCGAGCATGGAACCGTGCTCGATCGCCCGCAAGTCCATCACGCGGCGCTCGCCCGCGCGCACGTTGATCGTGTAAACATCGATGTCGCTTGCCGGTTCCAATCTGCCGTGGATCTCAACATCCCCCGAGACCGGCTGTGCCCGCCGGATCGAATTGTTGGGCTCGGACTCGATTACGTCAGGGAATTGACCGACGTTGAAAATGATGGTCGTCGATAAGCCGTCGACGGAGCGCAGGCGCACCAGGTGCGGACCCAACGCCGCGCCGTCATCGACCGTGACCTTGCCCTCAACTCGCCAGGTACCCTGGCGGGTCGTCGCAACCCACCTCAGCTCATCGCAGTCGAATTCGACGCTGATTGTGTTGGAAAGATTAGTTCCGCGCAGTTCGACGGAGACGGTAGTACCGCGCAGCGCGCCTAGAGGAAAGATGCGATCGATCGTCGGTCTGCCGCTGTAGGCCTCGACCGTCCCCACCAACAAGACGGCTAAGGGTCCCAATGCCGCGACGGCGGGGAAGCGCACAGGTTCAGCTCCACAACTCGTGGACGGGTTCGCCTTCGGCGCTGATCTTCACCGGACGATCCCCGACCATGTAGATCTTGTTTCGATCGATACCCAAGGCCTCGTACACCGTGGCCCCCAAGTCTTCCACCGAAACCGGCCGATCGATCGGATCGCCCGCAATCTTGTCGGTCGCTCCGATGAGCGCCCCACCCAGAATGCCCGCGCCGGCCAGGGCAACGGAACCGGAGCGCGGCCAGTGATCGCGTCCGCCCGAGAAATTGACCTTCGGCGTGCGGCCGAAATCGCCGACCACCAGAACCAGCGTCGTGTCGAGCAACCCGCGCTCCTCGAGATCAGCGATCAACGTGGCGAAGGCTTTGTCGAATTCAGGGACGATCCTCTTATTCGTCGGCTCGTTCTTGACGTGGGTGTCGTAGCCCCATTGGAAGACCGTCGCCAATCGTACACCGGACTCGATCAGACGCCGTGCCAACAACGTCCCCTGCCCGATCAACGTGCGGCCGTAACGGTCACGCAGCTTGTCGGGCTCCGCCGTCAGGTCAAACGCCTTCTTGGCCGCCGGCGACGAGATCAGATTGAATGCTTTCTGAGAAAACTCGTCCATGCTCTCGACCAACGGAGATTCCTCGATCTTCTTGAAATGCGAATCGATCGAGGCCAACAGCCGCGACCTTGACCCGGCTTCCGAAAGCGTGATCCCGGTTGGCAACGTCAAATCGCGCACCGAAAACCGCTCGCCGCTCGGGTCGCCGGTAAGAAACGGATCGAACGTCGGACCCAGGAAGCCGGCTTCCGCGCTCAGGTCCGCATCGGGAATCACCACATAGGGCGGCAGCCCGTGTTGCGCGCCCCTCTCCTTGGCCAGCACGGAACCGAAACAGGGCTGCAGCAATTCGTTACGGGGTCGCGTACCGCTGAACATGTGCTGACGCGCGCGTTCGTGAATGGCTTCCACCGCGTGCATCGACCGGATCACCGCGAACTTATCGGCGATCTTCGCCGACTCCGGCAGCAACTCGGTGAACTGCGTGCCCGGCACGGCCGTCGAGATCGGCTTGAAACTGCTGCGGATGTCGGAGGGCGCATCAAGCTTTGGATCAAAGGTATCCAGTTGGCTGCAACCGCCGCCTTGAAAAAGAACGATGCACGACGTCGCGCGACTCGACGAAGAGGCCTGCAAGTCCGGCAAAGTCAAACCGCCGAACGCCAGTCCGCCGATCTTCAGGAACTCTCGGCGGTTGTAGCGAGACAAGCTTGGTCTCCGTCGGCTCATCGATCTCTCCTTCAGTCCGCGCCCTCAATGATTCAGCAGAAACTCCTTCGAGTTCAGGACGGCCCACAGCACATTCTCGAGTGCCCGCCGGCGCCCACGTCCGATTTCAAGTTCCGAGGCGATAAACGCCGTTAGTGTACTACGCTCCTCCTCGATCGGCGGTCGCGCGTAAGCCCTTTCGTAAAGTTCCGCGACGATCTCGGAGTCGCCGAGGCCTTCGGCGAGTCGCTTCCCCAAGATATTGTCGTCGGCCTCGACCTTCTCACGAATCGTGCGGCCGTTCATCATATGCAAGGCCTGTGCCAGGGTCGGCGATTTCACACGATCTTGAATAATGTCGCGCCGAGGCGTCCCGAAAGCCCGCAGAAAGTACTCGGGCGAATCGGGAATGTAGATATCCTTCGCCCGCGTACCCATCGGGTAGGCCTGGGGTCCATCCGTGCCTATGCGCACCACGAAAACGTGGGGCGAGCCCGTCACATCGGAGATGGCATCCAGCAAGACTTCCGACGTCAAACGCCGCGGAGCGTAATTCGCGAAAAGCGTCCTCTCGAGCGGCGTCGGCCCCGTACGTTTCGACGCCGACTGGTACACCCGCGAATTCAAAATCAGCCGATGCAGCGGACGGAAGCGAAACCCGTTCTGAATAAAGTGGATCGCCAGCCGATCCAACAGTTCGGGATTGCTCGGCATATTCGTCGAGCGAAAATCGTCAAACGGTTCGACAATGCCGCTCTGAAAATACTCGTTCCATATCCGGTTGACCGTCGCCCGTGCAAAAAAAGGATTATCGGCGGCGGTAATCCAATCGGCCAACACCTGGCGGCGATCCGTACCCTCGGGAATCTCCGGTACCGCGCCCGCGAGGAACTTCGGTGCCACCGGTTGTTTCGTAACCGGGTGTTCCACCTCGCCTTCGTCATCGATATACCAAGTGCGGCGGTATTCCCCATACCCGTGCTTGACGCGCAAGCGCCCGAAAAACGCCGCGAAACCGTAGAAATCGTCCTGCGTAAAGTTCTCGAGCGGATGGTTGTGGCACTCCGCGCACTCCATCCGAACGCCCAGCAGCAGCCGCGTAACGGACGGCGTGACTTTCGTCGTGCTGAATTCCTTCAGCATGAAGTCCGTCGAGGGGTGCCAGAAGTTCGCCTCCGGGACGACCATCGTGTCGCCCGTGCTGGTGAGAAACGACCGTACTAGGTCGTCGTAGCCGCCCTCGCCGGTGAGCCAATCGCGCATCCAATCCTTGAAAACGCCCATCGATCGACCCTGGGAATGGAGCTGATTGTTGCGGTACCAGTCCTCGAACTTCACCAGCCAATGGCGAACGTAGTCCTCGCCGGCCAGAATCTCGTCGATCAACCGCGCTCGTTTGTCGGGGGACGTGTCGCCCAGGAAACGCTCCCGTTGCTCGCGCGTGGGAAGCACGCCCGCGGCGTCGAGGTAAACCCGGCGGACGAACTCCCGATCAGTCGTCCGCGGCGCAGGGAGAACATTCATCTCCCGCATCTTGCGAAAGACAATCTCGTCGATGAAATTCTCGGCCTCGACCGTGGGGTAGTCCGAGCCGGCCGGCTCGTCAATCACGCCGATCTGCGAAGTCGCAACTTTGCCCATCGCCCGCGCCATCAGGCTCGTCAGACCCGGGCCCGCGACCGAAACGGTGGCGTCATCCGACACCTTCGCCACGGCTTCATCGGCGACCATGAAGCGCACTTGTTCGGTCATATCGCGAGTCGTGCCGTCGGAAAGCCGTCCCATCGCGACGAATTTCTGCGAAGCATCGCCGCCGACCAAGACGCGCTGCCGAGGGTAGAGTTCGAGATGAGTCAGACGCGCTCCGCTGTCGTCGCTTCGCGCGCCCTGTTCTAGCCACTTGTAAAGGGTTTCGTATTCCTCCGACTCCGGAGTCATCAAATGCCCGCCGCCGTGCGCTACGGCGAAAGTGGGTTTCTTCAGAAACAAACTTTCGGCGGGATCGTCGAGGCTCACGCGGCGGCCATCGTGCCCATGCACGATCATCTTGTGGTCCGCCGCCGAATCGTAGCCGAATAACGACAGCTTGAAACCGTTTTTGCCCGCGGGCGAGCCATGGCAGCCCGAACCGTTGCAACCTTTGGTCGTCAAGATGGAAACGACGTCCCGCGAGAAGCTCACCGCCAACTCGCTCGACCCTTCTCGGACTTCCACGGGAAACTGCTGCTTCAGGCCCGCAAACTCAACTTCAATCGGAGCAACGCCGGTGGATTTCGCAACCAACAACCCGCTCGCCACGTCGACCGCAACGGTATCGGGCCGCGACGAGGAAAGGCGCGCTTCGGCCGTGACATCGGCCGAATTGCCCTGGTCGTCAATGGCCGAGATGATGAATCGCTGTGACGCCCCAGGGCCGGCCAACGCCGGTGCGGGGGGCTCCAAACGGAGCTCTTTCCAAGAGCCGGAAGTAGTAGGTTTCGGAGGGGCCGCCGTCACGGGCGTAGGAGCGACCAGCGCTGCGGCCGCAAACAAAACCGAACCTACGATTACGCCCCGAAACCTCATTAAGTATCGTGCTGAAATCAAGCCCACGAGATACCTGTCACGCACCATTTGCGTCAGGCAAACTCAGCACCTGGCCCCATCCTTCCGAGTTCATGTTACCCTGTCGCAGCGCGCGAAGGATAGCGTTTCGAGCAACCGCAGCCCCCCAAACCGGGGTGTTGCATGGAACAGCAGCCCAGGGTCGAGCAAAGCGAGACCTCAGCCCCCGGTAGGGGTGCTGGATAGTAGGCCCCGGTGAAGCGAAGCGAAACCGTGGGTCACTCTACAACATCACGAAAGAGCCCCGGACGGGGCGTAGGAAACCTACCCGCGACGTTCGTCAGTCCTGCCTGTCGCTCAGACCCTCACCCAACAAATCAGCAATCCGCTTGTAGCCTTTCTGCGAAGCAATCGAAGCGCCGTCGCCCCGTCGATCGTCCGAGCCTCGCGGTCGGTACCCCGCGCAAGCAACCGTCGGACGCACTCCGTTTGCCCACGCACTGCCGCAATCAACAAGGGCGTGAATCCGCGCCCGTCACGAGCGTTCACCTCCGCCTCGGCGGCCAACAGCGCATCGAGCAAGACGGTATTCCCCCCGGCGGCCGCCAACATCAACGCCGTCACGCCTCCCGCCCTCGCCAAGTTCGGATTCGCTCCACCCTCAAGCAATCTCATCGCCGCGACGCTCTTGCCTTCCGATGCCGCGAACAGCAGTGCGGTATTGCCTTCCCCGTCGAGGGCGTAAACCGCGGACCCTGATTCCGCCAAGATCTCGACGACCCCGGCATTGCCCGCGAAGGCCGCCATCATCAGCGCCGTTCGCCCGTCGGACGTCTTCGCGTCCGCGGCGGCGCCTTGCTTAAGTAATGTCCGTACCGCCGTGGCATGATCCGCTCCGGCCGCCAACATCAACGCCGTTGCCCCCTTCGGTGTAGCCAGGTTGACCTCGGCGCCGTGAGCGATCAAAGCCGCCACCGTCGAAGAACGCCCTTCCGCCGCTGCAAACATCAGCGCCGAGCGCCCGTCCTCAGCCCGTGAATCCACCCGCGCGCCGCGATCGAGCAATTGTCCGACGAAATCAGCCCTGCCGGCCGAGGCCGCCGCCATCAGCGCCGTCAGACCGTCACGCGTCTTCACCCGACGTGAAGACCATCGTCCACAACGGAATCGCCCCGGTAGAGCGAAACATCCCGCCGCCGCGGTCGACGCGACTCGATCATGCCCTCGGCACCTTGCACTTCGATCCGCTCGTCGTAGCCGTACGCGCTGCGGCGGCTGAAGTCGAAGCACGCAATCGCGCCGCCGGCGAGCCGCAGCGTCAGCGCGGCGGTGTCGACGTCTCCGTAATCCTCAAAGCGGGGGTCGATCAAACACGCCCCCGCGGCGAATACCGACAGCGGCTCGTCTTGCGCGATCCAGCAAGCCAAGTCGTAGAAATGCGCACCCTTCTCGCGCAGCATCCCGCCCGAAAGCGGCGCCGTCGCGGGGTCGGTCGCCACAAGATCTTCGTGGGCTTCGACCCGGCCGAGTGGAGCGCGTAGCAGTCGGCAAGGGCCGGCGTGGCCGATGGCGCCCCGCGGTCCGATCGCCGCGCATTCTTCCCAGCCATTCGTCTTACCTGTTAACGCCCGACCCGGTGCCGACGTTATAGAGGTCGAAGCCGGATGAGGGCAGTCCCAACGGCACACGGAGGTTAATATGAACCACATGGTCGAGGTACTAGTTCCGCTGAGCGGATGCGCCATGATCGTCTTGATCGTGTTCTTTGCGATCAGGCTACGGCAAACCAAGGTCCAATCACGAACCGAACTCCATAAACACTTGCTCGACAAATTCAGCTCGGGAGGGGAACTTACGACGTTTCTCGAAACCGAGGGCGGCCGGAAAATGCTTGAGGAGTTGGGCTCGGAACGCATCGATCCCCGGGAGCGGTGGCTCAAGAGCTTGAGAACCGGAATCATCCTGACGTTTCTGGGCGGCGGGCTAATAGTGCTCGAGGAGCAGTTCAACGTCGATGACGACCTCGTCATTCCCGGCGGCGTTTGCCTAGCTCTCGGATTGGGCTTTACCGTCGCGGCGATCACGACTAAGCTGCTGACGCGGGGCGACGACGAGCAGGAAAAGGGTCCAAGCGCTGAGTCTTCGACGGGCTCGGTAGTTAGCGCGAAAAGAGCCGGCTCGTGCGGAGAGCGGCTGGTGGGTAGTTAGAACCAGTTTCCGCGGCTACTGATTGGGGGCGGCGGCAAGTCCGCGACGTCGAACGGCTCGGAACGGCACCGAAGCAGCAATGTTGGCGCCGCTGTCGGATGCGGACACGGTCCGAGAGCCGGTCGGACTGATGAACGACACTGCCTTTCGAGCGTTCTACGAGCAGACCGCCGCGGGTTTGCACGCCTACCTTTCGAGATCGCTTGACCGGGCCTCCGCGGAAGACCTGCTCCAGGAATCCTTCATTCGTTACCTGCGGTCGGCACCGCCTGACCTTGGTCCGGCCAATCGCAAGGCTTATCTCTACCGCATCGCGAGTCGGCTCATCGTCGATCACGCTAGAAAGCTTGACCGCGAGCGGCGCCGAAACTGGAGGGACCTGTTGTCGGCCCGAACCGCACAACCTTCTATCGAACTCCGCAGTGACGTTGCGAAGATATTCGGCCGCCTTAAGCCGCGCCGACGCGCGTTGCTGTGGCTGGCCTATGTCGAAGGCTTCGACCACAGCGAGATCGCCGCGGCACTGGGCATTGGACAGAGAGCTTGCAACAACACGTTCGGGGCTGCGACGCTTGCCGGGAAACCGTCTTAGTGAGGTGCGCCGTGGCGTCGCTCGTTGAATCGGTCGAGCCTCCCGCTGCTCTACCGGATCCCGAACTGATTCGGCTCAAGGCCCGCCTGATCGCGCAGCGAGCCGCGGCAGAGAAACAGTCGGGACGGTTCGCGATATTCGAAGTCGCTTTACAAGCCCTTCCGTGGGTGGCGGCCGGGGGTTGGTTGACTTGGCAGGGTGCGACCGTCAAAGCCTACTTCGACTGGGTGGTACCGACGGCCTCGCTGACCGAAGCTCTTGTCGCCGGCGGGTCCGTTGTTCCGTGGGATAGCCTCGGCCCAGTTAGCCTAGCGGCAGCTCTTATTGGGGCGGCGGTCTTCGCCGCGTTGGTCGCCCTCGAGCCCTTATCAGCTTCGGACTAACGACTGTTTACTCCAAGCGAAAACTGATATCCACCGCCGGAGCCGAGTGGGTAAGCGCTCCGACCGAAATGAAATCCGGGCCCGCGTCGGCGTATTCGCGCACGTTCTCGAGGGTGATACCGCCCGAGACCTCGACCTTGGCACGACCGGTGATGCGCCCCATCGCCCGGTTAGCGAGATCAGGCGCGAAGTTGTCGAGCATCAAGTGGTCAGCGCCCGCCGCAAGAGCCTCTTCCAGTTGGTCGAAACTTCGTATTTCCACTTCCACAGGAAGATCCTGGGCCCGCGCCTTCTCCAGCGCCTGCTTTACGCCGCCGGCGGCTGTGATGTGATTGTTCTTGATGAGCATCGCATCAAACAACCCGAATCGATGGTTCGATGCGCCCCCGGCCCGTACTGCTAGTTTTTCCAGGCGCCGCAGGCCCGGCGTCGTCTTGCGCGTGTCGAGAATGATGCAGCCGCTTCCCTCGACGGCTTCGACGAAACGCCGTGCAGCGACGGCGATCCCGCTGAGTCGCTGCAAAAAGTTGAGTGCCGTTCGCTCGATTGTCAGCAAGCGTCGCGCCGAGCCGCTGACACGCGCGAAAACCGTTTCGGCATCGATCGACTCTCCACTTTGGCGGAGGACTTCGAGGTTTTCACCCTCGTAGAGAATGGGCAGTAATTCCACGCCCGCCACGATCAGTGGCTCGCGGGCCAAGAAATAACCACGCGCCTTCGCTTCGGCAGGCACGCAAGCCTCGGTCGTCACATCGCCCGAGCCGATATCCTCGGCCAGAGCACGGTTAACGGCATCGACAATTTCAGGGTGGCGCCAATCGGAGGGGTCAAACTGCGTGTTCGTATCCAAGAAATCCGCCTACTTCCCGGATGTCTGGGGGCCCTTCAGCTTAGTCGATTCGCACAGTCGGGCTCGAACGGGCATCACGCAGAGGTAAACCACCGGCATGGCGGGCGCCCCTGCCTATCGCTGCTGATCTGACAAAATGGAGATTCGCGCTTCCAATCGCCACGGAAATGGCGATCTCATTTCGAAGGCGGCGCCGTTCGCCTTCTTTCCTTCACGCAAGGAGCTTCACCGATTGATCAAGAATGCTGTTGTCCCCGTAGCCGGGATCGGCACGCGGTTGCTGCCGGCCACGAAATCGCAACCGAAGGAAATGCTGCCGGTCGGCAAGAAGCCGATCGTGCAGTACGTCGTCGAAGAACTGGCGCGGGCGGGGTGCGAGCAAATCCTTTTCGTCACCGGCCGCGGAAAAGACTCGATCGAAAATCACTTCGACCATAACCCGGAGCCGGCGGAGTCGCTGCGTCGCACGGCCAAAGACGATTTACTGGAGGAGTTGAGTTTCGAAAACCTCGACGTCCACTACCTCTACACTCGCCAAAGCGTGCAACGGGGCCTCGGAGACGCCATTCTTTGCGGCGAACCCTTCGCGGGCGACGAGCCCTTTGTGGTGGCGCTTGGCGATTCGATCATCGGCCTGAACGGAACTTCCTCTATTTGCAGCCGCTTGGCCGAGGCGTATGAGGACAATCAAGCCGCGGCGGTGATCGGCGTTGAGCAGGTGACGCCCGACCAGGTGGGTTTCTACGGCGTCGTGAAACCCGAGTCGGAAGGCGACGTCTTCGCCATCAGCGATGTGGTTGAAAAGCCGACTCCGGCCGAGGCTCCGAGTGATCTTGCCATCGCCGGACGCTATGTCTTTTCGCCGAAGATTTTCGAAAGGCTGCGGCGGGTCGAACCCGACGCGCGCCGGGAAATTCAGCTCACCGACGCCATTCGGATGCTGTGTGAATCGGGCGAGCGCGTGATGGGCGTTAGGCTGCCGGAAGGCGAGAAGCGCTACGACATTGGGAACTTCGGGAGCTACTTCAAGACGTTCGTCGAGTTTGCCCTCGCCGACCCGCAATACGGTCCTGGGTTGCGGAAGAAGCTGGACGAGTTGCTGTAACAGCTCGCGGAGTCATCTCCGAGACGGCGGGTTCCCGAGTAGCGTTGGTTCCGCCACTCCCGTGCGACTGGGGATTGCATCTGATACCGCTCCCTTACGGTCGCGGCTCGGTTTGGGTTGCGGAGACCATCAGCGTCAGGCCCTTGCCGGACTCCACTCTCACCGCCGACCCGGCGGGGGCGGACCCTACGCGGTCTCGAAGGCGAGCCCTCCAGAGTTCGCCCCGAATCAGCACCATGCCGTCGGGGCTCAAGTCCTCCCGAACGACAGCGGTCTGCCCAATGAGTTGCTCGACCCCGGTCTTTACGTTGGCATCGTAGGCGTGACGCAGGAACGGAAACAGCACGGCATCCTTAACGACCAACAGAATCATTACCGCGCCCGCCGCCCACAACGGCAACTCGAACCATTGATGGAAGCCGTAAAGCACCAGCGATGTGACCATCCAACCGGGCAATTGGAAAAGCCAATAGCGCGTTGATGCTTTCATCGGTCAGGTAGAGAAATCCGCATAGGATCAGCCGGCAAGCAACCCCTCCGGGCCTTGGACAACGTTGTTGAGGTAACGGATCTGCTCCACTAGGAAATCCAGATTCGTAAAAAGCTTGTGGCTCGTGCGGGCCCAGTACACGCGTCCTTTCTTGTCGATGAGCAGGGTCGCGGGGATGGGCTTTTCCTCGAAGTCGTCGTAAGCTTTGAAACGCTTGGCCGCATCAAGGTCGCGATCTGAAAGAATTGCCGCACCCTCCGCCTGATCGCCGAGCGTTTCGGCAAGCTCGGCCGGTTCGCCACTGCTCACTACAACAACAACGGTTTCCAGCTTGTCGAACTCGATCTTGCGACCGGTCAGTTGCCTAAGCTGCTTCGAGCAATCGGCGCAGTCTTTGCCGGCGGGGAGAAACACGAGGACAACGTTCTTCCCTCGATAGGACTGTAGATCGACGGTCCCGCCGTCGCTGTTGAAGAAGTGCACATCCGCCGCCGGGTTCGGTCGCCAACGTGCATCCGTCGAAGGGGAAGTAGGCGCCGCGCTAGCGACGGCAAGTTGCTTTGTCCCACCCTGTTTAGGCTCGTCATCCAGGCCGAGCTTCGCCGCCGCGGCCTTGGCTCGCTCCAATTCGGCCAACCCGGGGTCGGCGTCGAACCAGATGTACGACAACCGGTGGTACGCATCTTGAGCCGCTTCAGGCCGATCGAGTGCAACATGCGCCTCCACCAATCCGGCCCAGGCGAAGCCGTCGTTCGGTACGATCTCCAAAGCCTTTTCGAATGCCTTGACCGCAAGGGCCGGGCTCCCATGCTCGAGATAGACCCTGCCCAAAACGTTGTAGAGAACACGAGGATGGCGCGGCGGGTCGTTGATTTGCTCGCGTTGCTTGCCCTCGCGATCCGCGGCTTCGCCGAGCGCGGTCAGCCCTTCGAGTGTCTTGCCGCCGGCAAGCAGCAGCAGCGCTCTGATTTCCAACGCTTGCACCCGCTGGGATTGGCCGGCGATCTCTTTCGCGAGGTCGGTATGCTCTTCGGCGCTCCTTTCGGCTGCGTGCCGGTCGCCCAGCCCAAGATGAGCCAGCGTCTCGGCGTACTTACGGGGAACCTTCAGCGCGATGTCGTCCTTCCCCGGCAACCAATCGAGAGCGAGAATTTCTTCCCAGCGCTCGAATTTCACGAGCGCCAAGAGCAGGGTCAGCACGCCGTTTTCCTGGGGACTTCTTCGCGTCCGAGAAGCCTTCTCGATCGCCGGCGCCGCCAGCAAATCTTTCGCTCCTCGGATGGCGGCCTCGGGCATCCCCAGTTGTCCTTGGAGGTAGCTGAGGTAGGTACGGTTGTGGACGTAATTCCATGAGTCGAAGGGCATCATGTTGTGGTCGCGCTGGTAGGCCAGCTCGACGCGATTCGCGGCATCCATCTCGATCAAGGCGCTGTGCCACATGCCGATACCGCTGAACGCATGCCCCGGCATGTGTCGCGTATGCCCTGACTTTGTTGTGATCCCCGGGAGTCGACGCGAACTGTCGAGGATGTGCTCGGACTGACGGTCTTTGTAGTTATGAATACGGTCATGATGAGCCCCGGGATGGTCCGGTTCGGCTTCGAGGATCTGTTGCAGCACCAACTCCGCGGCATAACGACCCGTGGCTTCGCCCCAATAGAGAGCCTTGGCCTCGACATCATCGGGGTAGCTGAGAATGATGTTTTCCAAGCGTCGGCTGAACTCAGCCGCCTTAAGGGCTCGCTCGCCTTCGTCGGCATCGGGCGGCAACGGCCGGGAACGGTCAGCCCATGCTTCGATGTAGAGCCGCTCTCGCTCGCTGATTCGGTCCTTTCGTTTCGATGCCTCCCGCAGCAATTCTCGCTGCAGTTCGGGAGGGACCCCCGGCAGAGTGGCCAGAGCCCAGTAGCCCATCGCAAACTCGGGATCCAGTTTCAGACACCAGCGAAACGACCGCTTCGCTTCAAACCACCAGAAAGAGTGTTTCAGCGCGACGCCCTGATCAAACCATCGCTGGACATCGGGATGCGATGAGGTGACCGGAAAGTGAGCTTTCCCGATTCCCTCCATCGTCCAGGGCTTTTCGTAGGGTCCGCCCTCCATTACTTTTCGGAGCAATTTGGTTGTAGCGGAGGGCGCGCTCTCGGATTCTTTCCGAGATTCAATAGGATCAGCCGCGTTCAAAGCGGCACAGACAAGAAAACCCGTCAAGCATAGTCCCGCGATTTGTCTCATCGGAACCTCCCACGGTTGAAACGGTCATTCACCCCCAAATGCTGAGAGAAGAAACGACTTTCGCTCTCGGGTGAACGTTTCCCAGTCTAACGGAACGCCATGATTGCGGTGGAAGCGAACGGGGCGAGCGCGCCGTTTGCTACCCGCCTGATTTGAGGAAAGCGATCAGGGCGTCGAGCTCGTCGCTTGAATACATCTCGCCGTAGCCGGCGGGCATCGAACTCGTCGGCCGATCGGCGACGCTCTTGATTTGATCCTTGTAGAACGTGCGCAACGGAGCGGGCAGCGCCGCCGTGTCATAGAGCTGAACGCGCTCTTCGTCGCGGTGCTTTTGGATACCCGCGATCATCTTCCCGTCGGTCGCCACGACAACCGTCTGCTCGAACCCGTTCGCTATCGCCGCCCCGGGGTCAACGATGTCGCGGCGCAGTTCCGCCGCTGATTTCCTCGAAGCCGCCGCCCTCAACTCCGGGCCGATCACCGATCCGCGCGAGCCGACGCGGTGGCAAATCGCGCAGCGTTTTTCGTTCGTCAGATCAAAGAAGAGCGCCCGGCCGCGTTTGGCGGCGGCGGAGAGTTCGCCCGACGCGGTTTGCTCCTCGATTTCCAACTTGCCCGAGGCGGGCTCGAACTCGCCCGTCCCCAAGCTGATGACGTAAGCGGTGACCGCCCAAATCTCCTCGCGGCTCAAAATGGCGCTCCAGCCCGGCATGGTCGTATCCGGGATGCCGTCGTGAATCACCTTGAAAAGCGCGGTTGAATTCCAATGGCGGGATTTGAGGCGCGGGCCGCGCCCGGCGGCGCCCTGCGAACCGTGGCAATAGCCCACGGCGCAATTCTTGGCGAAAAGCGGCGCTCCCGACCCGGCAAACTCGGCGTCTCGCAGGTCGATGGTCTTCGTCTCGGCGGGGGACTCGGCGGCGCCGCACAAAACCACGAACGCACCGACCGCAGCCGGCAAAAAACGTCGTCGAAACTTCATCATTCGGAACCGGCCTTCTCGGAACCTTCGAAATCCGCCAGTGCAAAGACGAACAGCGTCGCGCCGCTTTGGAAAAATTCCGTCTCGGGCCACAGTTGCGGCAGCAGCCCGGCCAGGGCCGATCCCCAACCGCTGGGCGTGGCGACGTACTGCTTGCCGTCGACCGAGTAGGTGATCGGCGAACCGCGATGCCCCGAGCCGGTTTGGTAAGACCACAACTCCTTACCCGTTTGTGTGTCGAGCGCTAGAAATCGTCCCTCAGCGTCGCCGGTGAAGAGCAGATCGCCGGCCGTGGCAAGCTGCGAGGCCAGCAAGGGGTACTTCGATTTGTAGCGCCAATGACGCTCGCCGGTAATCGGATCATAGGCGCTGAGGTGGGAATGGGGCTTTCCCCTGAGCGGCGGAACCAGTTTAAACTCGCCGCCGAAGAAGCTCATCCCCTCGCGCGCTTCCTCGCGAAACGCGGTGACTTGCTGGCACCATTCGAAACCGGTCGAGTATAACCACCCGGTCTTGGGACTGTACGCAGCGTGATTCCAACTGCGCCCGCCGGCAATCGACGGGCACAGCAGTTTCGTCTCGCCGACGATCGGCTCGTTGCGGCCGATCAGCTTGCCGTTTTCGTCGATACCCTCGATCCAATTCGAGTTTTCGACCAACGGCCAAGCATTTATGAACTCCCCAGTGGCACGGTCGAGAACCCACACATAGCCGCTCTTGTGCGGCGTGACGATCAGTTTGCGCTTGTTTCCCTGGTGCATCAAATCCAGGAGCACCAGCTCATACGCCGAGTCGAAATCCCAAACATCGTGGGGGATCTGCTGGTAATGCCAAGCCAACTTGCCGGTATCGGGGTTGAGCGCGACCGTGGAATCGGTATAGAGGTTGTCGCCTTCGCGGTCTTCCCCGTAGAAATCGGCCGCCGGGTTGCCGACGCCCCAAAAGACCAAGTCCAGCTCGGGATCGTACGAGCCGGTCATCCACGTCGAGCCACCTCCGTATTTCCAGCTATCGCCCTTCCAGGTTTCGTTGCCGGGCTCGCCGGGACCGGGAATCGCCCAAAAGCGCCAGGCGTGCCGGCCCGTCTCGGCCTCGAAGGCATTGAGATAACCGCGGTGGCCCGAGTCTCCGCCAGTGACGCCGATGATGACCTTGTCTTTAACCAACAGCGGCGCGCCGGTGATGCCGCAGCCGCACTGTCCGGCGTCCTCGATCTCGACCTTCCAGACCTCGCGTCCGGTCTTGGCATCGAGCGCGACCAGGTAGTTGTCGATCGTCCCCATGAAGACCAGCCCGTGCCCGATGGCGACGCCGCGGTTCCAGGTGCCGTAGACCGCCGGGAAGGCCGCGGGCTTGGGGTGGTAGTATTGCCAGATCTTTTCCCCGGTGACCGCATTGAGCGCGAACACCCGGTTCCAAGACCCGGTTAAGTACATCACGCCGTCGACGACGATCGGGGTCGCTTGCAGGCCGCCGTCGACCACGCCGGTTTGAAACGACCACACAGGGATCAGTTTCTTGACGTTGCCGCGGTCGATCTGGTCGAGCTTGCTGTAACGCCAGGCCTCGTACGTTCCGCTGTAGGTGAGCCAGTTTTGGGGCTCGCTCGCGGCTTGGTTCAGCCGTTCGGGCGTCACCTCGGCGGCTTGGGCCGCGACCGACGCCGAGAGCGTGGTTAGACTAAGGAAAAAAATCGCGGACAACAACCGGGAAGCACGTTGCAAAAGGGATCTCCTGACGGGGGACTGAGAGGTAAAGGTCGGATGAGGCCGATCGGAATAACCGGCAAACCCGGCCCCGGTTCTATTGTAGACCGACCGGGTGGCGGGCCAGGACATCAGGAACAAAGGGTCTGGGGCACGGAACCGCCGCCGCCTCGAGCCGCTTACTCGCGGTCGCGGAACTCTTCGTGCCAATTCAGCACCACGCGGATCGACGGTTCGGGGGGTTCCGCGCCCACCGGCTCGGCTACGATGAACCGCTGCCCGTCGGCCGACACGTCGTAGGGCACGGGAGAGTTCTTCAAACTCGCGTGCTCGAAAAGTCAAGTCGTCGAGCCGACCGAAAAGCTCGCGGCGGTCGACACCGAAACCGCTATCAACGTCTCCCCCTCGACATAAAACAGCTCTTTGCCGTTCCGGCTCCAGCGCGCTCCCTTCCCGCCACCGCTCGAAACGGTTACCCTTTCACCGCCTTCGGGAAAGCGGTCGACATAGACTTCGTTTTGGCCCGACTCGTTCGAAACGTAGGTGATGTGCCGCCCGTCGGGGGAGAATCTCGGGATCGCCTCATCAAACGGCGTCCGCAGGAACGGGCGGGGGGTCCAGCCGTCCTCCTTACGCTCCAGGTACCACAGGTCAATCCCGTTTTCCAGATCGTGCGTGTCGTAAAGGATGTATTTTCCGTCGTGGGACCAGTCAAATACCGACTCGGTCTCGCTTGTGGCCAGCAGCACTTGTTCTTCTCTGCCCCCATCGGCCTTCACAAGGATGATGTCGCCGTTGCTCTTTGTCGGACCCGTTCGAAGGGAGGTGAACGTCACCTCGTCTCCGCTGGGTGACCAAGAGGGGCCATAGTCATACTCCGGACCCGGACTCAAGAGAGTCCCCACCCCGCGGGCAATGTCGTACGCCCACACATCCAGATCCGTGCCCTCCCTTGTCTGAATGGCCACGAAGCGTCCGTCCGGGGAGAGCGCCGGTCCCTCGAATTTCTGCCGTGTAACTCCGATCTCCCCTGTCTTGTTGCCGCTACGGTCCAGCCAAACCAGTTGCTCCCGCCCCAAGCCGGTACCGTCGAGGTAAACCAGGGTTTGATCGGCCGCAATGGTGGGACCGCGGCTGTTCGAGGAGACCGGGAAGGCTTCGCCCGAGGCCTTCAATGTATCCAGGGAGAAAGGCAGGGCCCATAAGTCGGTGATCAGCGGGCTGGGTTGGTACACGATATGGCCGCTAGGGGAATAGAATGGGAATGCGCCGGGACCCAGGATTTCGCGCCGGCCGGTGTCGAGGTCCTGCGCCATCATCGTAAGATCGATCTGATCTCCGAACGCGAACACAAGGACGCGGTCGCCGGCCTCGGGAGGCAAGAAGCGAGGCCACACAATCACACCGGTCGGCCCTCCCGACGACGTCTCGGGGTCCTCGGGCGCGATGATTACTTCCGGCGTGCCTCCTACGGCGGGAACTTCGTAGATGCTGTGAGGGTTGCCCGAGCTGAAGACGATCGAGCGGCCGTCGGGGCTCCAGGATCCTCCGTGGAAATGGCTGGGGGGCACTCGACAAACCGAGACGGCGATGCCGCCTTGAGGCGAAATCTTCTTGAATCCCCCCCCCGGCTCCGAATTCCTTCCCGCCGGCCACGAATCCGATGAGGTCACTGCCCGGTGACCAGAAAAGATCAATCGCTCCCTCCGTACCGTCGATCAGCCGCGGTTGCCGCTGATCGAGATCCTGAACCCAAAGCGCCCTCTCAGCGCCCCCGATGAAGGCAACGTGTTTGCCGTTGGGGGAGACGGCGACATAGTTGCTGTAGAAGGAGGCGCCGAACCCCTCCGGCGGCTTTAGGGCAAATCGGCGCAACGGGACTTCGGGAGGCGTTTCGCGGAAGTGGAGGAACGAGACGGCGAGCAAAGCAGCCGCCATCACCGCCACCAGCGCCTGATAGACCCGCGGGCTCCCGACAGGCCACGCGGCAGCGTCCGGTTGCGTGCCGACATAAGGAGAAGCCGAGGAGGACGATGCCCGCTTCAGCGCCCGCAGGTCGACAACCATATCCTCCACGTGCTGATAGCGGTCGTCGGGGTCCTTCGCCAGCGCCTTGCCGACGTGGTGATCCAGCTCGACGGGAATCCCCACCCGTACCGCTGTGATCGGCGTCGGCTCCCGGTGGACAATCGCGTACAGCACCGCCTGCTCGCGATCCCCCTCGAAAGGCAGTCGCCCCGTGACCATTTCATAAAGCAACACGCCCAGCGACCAGATGTCGGTGCGGCGGTCGGTTGGCTTGCGTTCGGCTTGCTCGGGAGACATGCACGAGACGGTCCCCACTACGGTCTCTGTTTTTGTCAGCCTCGATCGGTCGGCCAGACGCGCCAGCCCAAAATCGAGAATCTTCACCTGCCCTTGTGGGGTGAGCATGAGGTTCGAACTCTTGATGTCGCGGTGGACAACGTCCCTCTCGTGCGCGGCCTGCAACCCCTGAGCGGTTTGCATGGCGATGTCGAGGGCTTCGTTGAGTTCGAGCGGGCCGGCGCCGATCTTTTTGTCGAGGCTCCGTCCCTCGACGTAGGCCATGGCGATGAACATCTGCCCGCCGGCCTCGTCGATTTCGTGAACGGTGCAAATGTTTGCATGATCGACCGCCGCCGCGGCTTGGGCTTCGCGGCGGAAGCGTTCTTTCGCCGTGGGGTCTTCGGTGAGGTGCGAAGCCAGGAACTTCAGCGCGACGGTTCGATTGAGGTTTGTATCGAGAGCCTTGTAGACGACGCCCATGCCGCCTTCGCCGAGTTTTTCGAGTAAGCGGTAGTGGGAGATAGTGCGTTCGGCCGCGACGCCTGTCGGAAGGCCGACGATTTCGCCCGATTCGTCGATTCACTCGATGACCCCGACGAAGCGATACCCCCGCCGCGGGAGGGTCTCGATGAAGCGCGGCTCATCGGCGGAATCCCCCAGTGCCTGACGCAGTTTGCTGACGGCAATGTTGAGGCCTTTCTCGAAATCGACGAAGGTTTCGTCGGGCCAAAGCCTTTCGTGGAGCGCCTCGCGGGTGACGAGTTTGCCGGGGCGTTCAAGCAACGCGGCGATTATTTGAAACGACTGCTCTTGCAGCCGAATCTTCACCCCGCCCTTTCGAAGCTCGCCGGTCTTGAGGCTCAGCTCGAAGGTTGCAAACCGCACCACCTTCGAAACTTGGATCGAATCCTGCATCGAAACGCCCGTAATCTCCCCACGTTCCGTTCGCACTGCACGACGTGCGGTTGGAATTGTTGGGAATTATAGCGCTTTGGGTGAGGGTCGGGAGCCGCGTTTACGCGGCTTCAGCGTTGCTCATTAGGCCGGTCGTTTTACGGCCGGTCGACAAACCTCGCCGCTTCCGATCTTCAGCCCGTTTTCAACGGGCTTCCGTTACAGGGCGGAAATCATGAAGCTCCAACACCACCCGCCGAGGGGGCGCTCAGCCCCCCGCCGCCCCGCTCAGCTTCGCCAGCGCCTCCTCGGCATAGAGCGCCCCCTCGGGCGTATCTTCATGCTTGAAAAAGAGGAAAACACTCTTGCCGTCCGCGAGCAGTCCGCTCGCCTTTTCTTCAATCGCCGCGCGGTCGTCGGGCGAATAGTCGGGCTTGCGCAAGCGGAAGTAGACAAAGTCCGCCGTGGTCACATTCGGCGGCTCGATCTTCTCCGACTCGGCCAAGCAATAGGCGATATTGCGGTCTTCCAGGACGCGATACACCGCGTCGTCATGCCAGGATTCATGACGGAATTCAAAGGTGTACCGGATATCGGGCGGGAGGTCTCGAACGAAGTTGCCCAGCACATCGACATCGCGCCGAAAATGTGGCGGCAGTTGAAACAGAACGACGCCTAGCCGGTGTGTCACGCGCAGAGGATCAATCGCCCGCAAGAAAAAGTCCGTCATATCCTTGGCGTTTTCGAGCTTCAGGATGTGGGTGATCTTCATATGCGCCTTTAGGCAGAAACAAAAGCCCTCGGGCGTGATGTTGACCCAGTTCTCGACGGTGGATGCCGACGGCGTTCGGCGAAACGTGTAGTTGATCTCGACCGCATTCAGGCGCGTCGCGTAGTGCTCCAGAAACTTCTTCTGCGGCAGCTTGGCTGGATAAAAGTCCGGCTTCCACGCGGGATAGGCGAATCCCGAAGTTCCGGCATAAAAGCGCGTCTTGTCGGTCATCCCTTCGTCCTGCTTGAGGGCTTCCCGGTGAAGTCACCAGGGCATACGTAACAGTTTATGTCATGCACATAGGTAACACTTTTCGTCCGGGGGGAGCGGGCACAGGGAACCCGGAGGGCGACCGGACGAAAAGTATTACCTATGTGCTTGGACTATTGTGTTACCCGTGTCCCCCGTGAATTCCCCGGGTAGTGACCGGCACTCGTGCCGGTCCAAGCGCGGACTTCCGTCCGCGCCTCTGTTGCTACTGCTCGGATTGTGAGAGGTACGTCCAACATTTATTTTCGCTCGCCGGGGTTACTATCCTTGCCCCCGCACGGGAGCGCACTTCGCCGTCAAGGGTGTTAAGTTGGATAGCTCGGAGGCATACCGGGCCTGCCGATAATCCATCATGCCGACTAAGAGTTCCACAATAAACCGCTTTCTCACCGCCTTTGTTCCAGTCCTTCTCGTCGCCGCCTGCTCTTCTTCGCCGGACGAGGAGGCGGCGCGCCGCGCCGCACTGGAAAGTAAGTTCCAAGCGTCCATGCAAGGCGTCGCCCTGGAAGGCCATTTCACGCTGAAGGGAAGGGAAGGCGTTCACCCGGAGGATTACGAGATCGAGACGATCACGAATATGCCCGGGGACGACTATTGGCTGATCCACGCCCGTATCAAATACGGCGACCACGATGTGACCGTGCCGGTGCCGGTACGCATTCTGTGGGCCGACGACACTCCGATCATCGCCCTCACGGATACGACGATCCCGGGGCTGGGCACCTTCACGGCGCGAGTGCTTTTCCACGACGGCCAATACGTCGGCACATGGAGCAGCGGCGACCACGGCGGGCAGCAATTCGGCCGTATTGTGCAACGAACCGCCGCGGAATGAGTCAGAAACCGCGAGTGCCAACAGCAATTACCGCCCTGACGATTCGACAGCCGGCCGGAAGGATTGTCGCCCGGTATTCTGCGGGATAGAATGGGACAAGCCATTAAGACCCGCACAGCCGCACTCCGTGATCGGTCAAACCATCTCCCACTACAAGATCACCGAAAAACTCGGTGAAGGCGGGATGGGTGTCGTCTACAAGGCCGAGGATACCCGTCTGGTGCGCCATGTCGCATTGAAGTTCTTGGCGAGCCATCTCCTCGGCGACGATGAGGCCAAGACGCGTTTCCTGCGTGAAGCCAAAGCCGCTGCCGCGCTCGAGCGCTCTCGGTCGAATCGGGCGCCTAAAATCCCAACCGCAGGCTGAATTGGATTTGTCTCGCCGAGCGAGCGGCGGCGATCACTCCGAAACCGGGGAGATCGGCGATGCGGCCGGGGAGGTCGAAGTTCGGCCGGTTGAGGAGATTGAAGGCTTCGGCGCGGAAATCGACTCGCGCTGTTTCTCCGAAACGGAAGGCTCTTCCCACCGCCAAGTCAATCGTTGCCGATCCGGGTCCGGTCAGGATGTTTCTGCCGGCGTTGCCGAAGGTGAAGGGCGTGGGGACGGCGAATGCGTCGGTGTTGAAAAAGCGCTCGGGGGTCGATGGGCCTCCGCGCGGGTCGCCGATAACGTCGGGGCGGTCGGCTCCGGCAATCGCGCCGGTGTTGCCGGTGTTGCTGTTATCGAAACTCAGTCGCGGCGTCAGCGGCGCGCCCGATTGCGTAGCCCCGATCAGGTCAAAACGCCAATCCTTCGCCGCCCAGTGATTTCGAAACGGCAGCAGGTAACTGGCGGCCACGACAAAGCGGTGACGCTGATCGAAGGCCGATAGTCCTCGCTCTGCGCGCAAGTCGCGGCTGTTTTGCGGGAAGCTCGGGTCTCCATCGGTGGGCAGAAAGGCCGAGGCGTCATCGATCGACTTGGAGATCGTATAGCCGAGGGAGAACGACAAGCCGCGACTGAACCGGCGTTCCAGTGAAAATTGCCCCGAGTGATAGGTCGACGAGGCCGCCGATTCAAACAAGATGACGTTCGCAAAGCCCGGAATTGGTTGCCTCAAGAAGGTCGGTCCTTCGCCGGGCGGGGGTTGGTTGATGTCGCGTTGCCTGAGGAGCTTGGTTCCTTTCGAGGCTACGTAGGCGGCGCGAACGACGGTGTGGCCCGGTAAGGCTTTTTCGATCGATACGTTGGCGTGTTGTAGGTAGGCTGTTCGAAAATTCGGCTGCATCGCGAAGACCGTCGGCGGCGGGGTGAAGCTGGCGCCGGTGGGAAAGGGGTCGTTCAGCGTCAGCAAACTTTGTTGTGACGGGAAGAACAAACGCAGGTCGAAGAACGGCGGGTTGAAATAAAGGCCGGAATTGGCCTCGAGAATGGTCGTGTCGTAGAAAACGCCCCAGCCGGCGCGCAGGACCACGTCGTCGGCGTCGCGGGGGCTCCAGCTTAGTCCGATGCGCGGGGCGAAGTTGTTGTTGTCCCGCCGAAAGCCGGCCCGTGGAATGCCGCCTTCCCCGGCCCGCACGAGTTGCCGCGCGGCGGGATCGAAGGTCATGAAGCGGTCTTCGACGTCGGTCGCGGGGCGGTTCCATTCGTAGCGCAGCCCGAGGTTGAGTGTCAGCCGTGGCGTGACGCGCCAGTCGTCTTGCAAAAAACCGTTCCACGACGAGGCCCGTTGGCGGAAAGGGTTGTCGATGACGGTTTGAATCGTGAAGGTCGGGAACCCGAGCAGGAAATCGCCTGCGGGATTCTGCGTGAAGGCGCCCAGAAAGTTCAATTGACCGCGTCCGAAAAAGGCTTGGATACCGTCGTCGGAAAAGTGTCGATATTCGCCGCCCCACTTGAGGGTGTGGCCGCCTTGAACGTGCGTGAGATTGGCGACCAAGTGAAGAGTTTGGTCCTCGCGAACGATGGGGAGCGCGGTGTTGTCAGCTAGGCTGTCGAAGCCGCTGACATTAATCGCCGGGAACCCGCTGAATAAAGGATCACTCGAAACCCCGGCAATGCCCAATTCTCCGGCGACGTCATGGCCGATGTTTTCCTGCAGTACCTCCCGCCGTAGACGGTTGAAGCCGAAACGCAGTTCCGCGACCGTGGCCGGGCTGAAGACGTGGGTTTCGGAGAGGACGAGGTTTTGGCCGCGATTCAAGACGAAGCTTCCGAAGCCGGGAACGTTCGTGTTGCCGTCGTTGAAAGGTTCCAGGCCGCGGTCATGGCTGAAGTTGTAACGCGCAAAGAGAGCGTCGCGGGGCGAGAGGTAGTGGTCGATGCGGCCGTAGAGCTGGTTGACCAATAGATCGCCGCGTGGGGCGCTTACGAGGTTTTGCACCGCGCCGGGGCGATTGGGAGCGGGCCAACGGGAAGCCAACTCTCGGGCGATCGGATGAACGCGCTCAGCGGGAATTCGATTGCCTGGGAAAGGCTGTTGCGTGAAGGGGTCAATTACGGGAAACGGCGAGGCGGAAAAGTCCCCGTTGCGTTCGGCGAGGCCGGGGACGCGCGCCGTTTTCGTGATCCCGTCGCGCACGCGGGTGCCTTCATAGCCGCCGAAGAAGAACGTTCGTTCGCGGCGCACCGGGCCCCCGAGTGACGCGCCGAATTGATTGCGTTGAAATTGCGGGATCGCCGCACCGGGCGCGTCGAAGAAATTGCGGGCGTCGAGGGCGTGGTTGCGCAGGTAGTTGTAGACGGAGCCGTGAAAGCCGTTGGTGCCGCTTTGGCTGACGACGTTGATCTGAGCGCCTCCGCTACGGCCGTACTCGGCCTGATAATTCGCCGCGTGCAATCGGAACTCGCGCACGGCGTCGAGCGGTGGGCTGACAACGAGACGATTGATGTAGAGATCGTTGTTGTCGACGCCGTCGAGCAAGAAGTTATTCGACGCCTCCCGTGCGCCGCTCACGTGCAGGCCGCTCCTGTTCTGGCGCGAGAGCTCCGAACCCGGCGCCGCCGGCAGAGTGCCGGCCGACAGCAGGGCCAGTTGGAGAAACTCGCGATCGTTTAAGGGCAAGTGGGCGATGGTCGCGCGAGAAATGACCGAGCCAAGGGCGGTGTTTTCGGGCTCGAGCAACGGCGTGGCGTCATTGATTTCAATTTGCGTTCGTTCGGTTTCAAGGACCAAAGCGATGTCAACCCGCCATCGCCGCCCGACGCTCAACCGCACTCGGACGGCGTCGGCGCGCAGTCCGGGCGCGGTCGCTCGCAGCTCGTAGTCCCCGACCGATAGAAGTGGGAAGCGGTATCGCCCCACAGCGTCGGTTTCGGTCGCGTGGCGGCGGTCGGTGGCCTGATCGATCGCTTCGACTCGAACCTCGGGGACGACGCGACCCGAGGGGTCAAGAACGCGCCCGGCGAGGCTCGCCGTCGCGGTTTGTGCACGCAGCGCCGGGAAAGATGTAAACGCCAGGATTAACGTCAAGGCGAAACTTGGCGCCGCGTGGGCCGAGCTGATTGCAGATCGAAGAAACATCTCGTAGCCCGCAAGAGTGCGGGACGAATTCAGAGGATTATCCTGACCGGGGCGCGGCGATCTCTATACCGTGGCGCTTTGCCGGTTTCGACATGCCGGGGCCGGTGAATACGCACTTCGTATAGGTTACCCGGGCCGGCCGGCTTACTTGGTGACCCGTTCCACGATCACTTGTGTAGGGTGCATACGGCCGCTGACGGTTTGCTCGAAGACTTGGGTTTCAATGGTATCTCCGTTTTCTCCCGGCCGACGGACCTTTTGCTGGGTTTCCGTGGGCGCGAGACGATGAGGGTCCGCCTGGCTGCGGGTACGGGTACGCGTGGTTTCGATCGTCTCGCCGCCCGGCCCAATCACGGTTTCGCGGGTGACCGTGCGCAGCAGGCGGTTTTCGGAGCGGCCGCTGAGAAAGCGCGGAGTTCCTTCGCCGAGCGAGTGTCCGTAGGTTTCAGCGGTTTCGGTCGAGGAGCCGTCTTCGTTGGCAACCAGTTCACCCTTCGTTCGCGAGGAGACGGTCATTTTGGCGTTGAGCGCGTCGCGTTCGTAGACCGTCTTTTCCGTCGTGGAGACGTTGCCCGATTGGCGCATTACGGTTTCTTCGCGCCCCGCGACCACGAGCCGTCCGCCGCCATCGTCGACTCGGCGAACGGTTGTGATCGTCGAGGTGTTTTCGCCTTGCTTCTCCTCGGTCGATTCCTCACGGACGACGATTTGGAACCCGCCATTAATTGAGGGTTTTTCGGTTGTGGTGAGGTTTTCGATGCGGCCGTTGTGTTCCTGGCGGCGGTTGACGACGCGGTCGACGATTTCCATCCGGCCGTTGATGTTCTCGATGAACATAGTAGCGGTAGTCACAACGGTGCCGTCTGGCAGCTTGCGGGTTTCCTCCCGAACCATCTCTTGATGGGTCGGGTTGCCGTTGGGGTCGTAGCGTTGCACGATCTTTTCGACGGATTTCTCGGTTTCGGTTTCGCGAAGGACCGTTTGGCGCTCGGAGAGATACGGAACCTCGCGGCCGCTGATGCTTTGCAGGGTGAGTTGGCGCTCGCTTCCAGATTGGGTTTGTCGAAAAGACTGCGAGCCCGGCTCTCGGATTTTTCGGCCACTTGCGTCGAAGACGGTGACGCTGCGGGCGCTGCTGCTCGGACCCTCGGACTCAGTTTCCGCGTCCGTCTCTTCGGCGGCGACTTCGCCTTCCGCGCTCTCTTCCTCGATCACGTTTTCGCCGTCGGGAGCTTCGCCTTCTTGGCCTTCGGCTTCGGTTGCGGCTGGTTCGCCTGAGGCATCCGCCGCCTCGGACCTGTCCGCCCCCTCGCGCGACCCACCCTCGTCGAGGACCTCCTCTTCAATGACGGTCTCTTCCTCGACGTAGGAATCCGGGCGGCTACCGATGATCACGACACCGCCTTCTTCACGGATAGTAGGTCCTGGGGGCGGGGCCGGTTCGGTTTCAGTCGATTCGGTGGAATCTTGCTCGTCGCCCTCCGCGTCGCTTTGCTGTGCGCAAAGCAGCGGAACGAACGCGAATAGTAGAAGAACGAGCAGGCGCATGGAGGGAACCTCCTCGAGATAGGTTCCCCTTCAGTTTATCCGACCCGCCCCAAGGTGCAATCGGAATTTTCTCTACGCCGCTGGAGAATTGACCTTAGATCGGGCCGAGCCGTGGACTTTAGATGGGGAACTTTGCAGGTCGATGTCTCGTAGATTAGAGTGACGGGCGTTTTTGCCCCGTTGCCGCCGTTAGGGCCGCCCTTTGCGAAGAGTCGCCGGTATGACCAAATTCTTGTTGTGGCTCATCCTCTTTATCCTGTGTTGGCCGCTGGCCATTCTGGCGCTGATGCTTTACCCGATTGTGTGGCTCGTGCTGTTGCCGTTTCGGCTGCTGGGCATCGTCGTGGGTGGTGTTCTCGACTTTCTGTGGGCGGTGGTGACGCTGCCCGGACGGTTGCTGGGCGGCGGCAGCCGGGCGTGAGCCCAATCCGTAGTACCCCAGCTTGATCGCTCCCAGATTGGGGAGAAGCCCGTTGAAAACTGGCTGACAAAGCTAGCTCCGCGTGGTTCGCCCACCGGCCGTAAAACGACCGGCCTGCCCCTGCGGACGAAGCCGAGTGAACGCTGCGTAAACGCGGCTCACATGTTCGGCATCATCCAGTAACCACTCAGTAAACACTAGTCGTTGAATCGCAAAGTCACTGCCCCGTCAACGTTCACTGTGGTAGGCTCTAGATGGAGACTTATAGCCTCGATAAAGGGGATAAGAGATGTTTCGCCTGGATGCCGATAAAGCCGTTGAATTTTGCGACGGGATGCGCCGCCGCGACTTCCTACATGCAGGTTCGTTGAGCTTGTTGGGGCTCGGCATGCCGGAGTTCCTACAAATGCAGGCGCTGGGCGCCGCCAAGGATACCGGTAAGGACGTCAACGTCATCATGCTGATGCTGGTAGGCGGACCCTCCCAGCTCGATACGTTCGACATGAAACCCGAGGCCCCGCTCGAGATTCGAGGGCCGCATAAACCCATCAGGACGAACGTTTCCGGCATCGAGATCAGCGAAATTTTCCCACGCATGGCGCGGCACGCCGACAAGTACTCGCTACTGCGGGGCTGTTATCACAACTCCGCCGCGGTACACGCGATGGGGTATCAGCTCTTCCAGACCGGCCGCCTTTCGCTGGGCGGTATGGAGCATCCGCACATCGGCTCTGTTTTGGGATACATCAAGGGCCCCAAGGGCGACGTGCCGCCGCACGTTTTGCTGCCCAAGATCATCGGGCCCACCGGCGGAAACTTCAAGCCGGGTCAGAGCGCGGGATATCTCGGCAAACGCCATGACCCGTTTGTCCTGAACGCCGATCCCTCCGAGGCGGATTTCAAAGTACCCGATATGCTGCCGCCCGATTACCTGTCGGCGTTGCGCGTCGATCGGCGCAGGAACTGGCGGGCGATGGTCGACAAGACGGTCAGCAAGTTTGAGACGTCCCAAGACGCCCGGCTGCTTGATTCGACATTCCACCAGGCTTATACCCTGATGACGTCCGAGAAGGCGCGCGCGGCCTTCGAGGTCCACCGCGAGGACGACGACACACGCAACAAATACGGGCGCAATCGTTTCGGGCAGAGTTGTTTGCTCGCCCGGCGGCTGGTCGAAGCCGGGGTGCGTTTCGTCACCGTCAATATGTTTGAGACGGTGTTTGATGAGATTACGTGGGATATCCACGGGTCGCCGCCTTTCAGCCCGATTAGCGGCTACCGCGACCTGGTGGGGCCGATGTTCGACAACGCGTTTACGTCGTTGCTCGAGGACTTGAGCGACCGCGGAATGCTGGAGAGCACGATGATCCTGGCGCTCGGCGAGTTCGGCCGCACGCCGAAGATCAACCCGGCCGGGGGGCGCGACCATTGGCCGCAGGCCTGGACCGTTGTCGCCGCAGGCGGCGGGATCCAGGGCGGGCAGGTGATCGGGTCGACCGATAAGATCGGCGGCGCGCCCAAGGATCGTCCGGTGCGCCCGGCGGAGATCGTAGCGACGATTTACCACCAATTGGGGATCGACCTGGAGACCGAATTGCCGTCGGCGAACGGCAGGCCGCTGCCGGTGGTGGATCGCGGCGTGGAGCCGGTTTACGAGCTGTTTTCGTAGGGCAAGCGGCAACGTCCTTCTTGCTGTACCGCGATCGTCAGCGGGCGGCCCGAGAACCGCGCTTCGCATGAGAGCGGCGACCGGTCCCCGGGGGAGACCTTTCTTGCGATGAAAATTTTCCGGTTGTTGCTAACCGCCGCGGCACTTTGCTTGCCGCTCCACGCCCAGTCCGAGTCCGAGGCAGGGCTCAAAATCCTTCCCTCAACGATAGAACTCGACGGCCCCCAGGCGCACCAACAATTGCTGGCGCAAGCCACCAGCGGCGGCGTGCAGAGGGATTGGACTTCGAACGCCGCCTGGACTTCGGAGAACCCCGAAATTGCCGCGGTTGACGCCGGCGGTTTGGTACGGCCCATTGGGGACGGCTCGGCTGTGATCCGCGTGAAGGCCGACGGTCTGGAAGCGCAGGTGACGGTTCGCGTCGCGGGCACGCGTGACTCCTTCTCATGGGGCTTTCGGCAGCACGTGATCCCGGTGCTGACGAAAAAAGGTTGTAACTCCGGCCCGTGTCACGGCGCGGCGGGAGGGGAAAACGGCCTGAAGCTGACGCTGCGTGGCTACGACCCCCCGGCCGACTACGATGCGCTGACACGCGAGGCGACCGCGCGACGCGTTTCGTTGGCCGACCCGGCTTCGAGCCTGTTTTTGCTCAAGCCGACCATGACCATTCCCCACGGCGGCGGAAAACAAATCGCCGTCGATTCGCTCGAATACCAAGTGCTTTCCGAGTGGGTCGCGGCCGGCGCGCCGGGGCCGAAGGACGATGATCCCGAGGTGGTCGGTTTGGAGGTTTATCCTCGCGCGGCCACACTCGAGCCGGGCGCGAAGCAGCGGCTCATCGTCCGCGCCAAGTACTCCAACGGCAGCGTCGCCGACGTGAGCCGCTGGGCGAAGTACAACTCGACCGACGCCGCGGTGGCCGAAGTCAGCGACAGCGGCGTCGTGACCATGGTCGGCCGCGGAGAAGCGGCGATTACGGTGGCGTATTCGACGAGCGTGCTCTATGCGCGGCTTACGGTTCCCCACGACAACGAGATCAACGAGGAGGATTTCGGCCGGCTGCAAGTGAATAATTACATCGACGAGTTGGTGCTCGAAAAGCTGCGTAAGCTGCGCATCGCGCCCTCGGAGATGACCGATGATTCGGCGTTCCTGCGCCGGGCTTACCTCGACGCCGCCGGCATCTTGCCCAGCGCCGCGGAAGTCGATGACTTTCTCGCCGATAGTTTGCCCGATAAACGTCGCCGCCTGATCGACGGTCTGCTCGAGCGCCCGGAGTACGCCGATTACTGGGCCTACAAGTGGTCGGACTTGTTTCTTGTCTCAACGAATCGCGATCACCTGAACCGCACGGCGTTGTGGGATTTCTACAACTGGATTCGAGACAGCGTTGCAGAGAACAAGCCCTGGGATCAATTCGCGAAGGACATCTTCGCCTCGGCCGGCAGCAGTCGCGAGAACGGCGCGCTGAACTACTTCGTCCTCCACAAAGATACAATCGAGCTGGCGGAAAACACGACCCAGGCCTTCATGGGGCAGACCCTGACCTGCGCGCGTTGCCACAACCATCCGCTCGAGAAGTGGACGCAGGTCCAGTATTACCGCTTCGCCAATCTGTTCACGCGCATCGGCATCAAGACGGGGGACGAACCGGGTGATTCGGTCATTTTCCAAAAGGACTTCGGCGACATTTCCCACCCGCGGATGGGGCGTCCGTTGCCCCCGACGCCGCTCGACGGCGAAGAGTTGGCGCTTGACTCTGCGGAGGACCGCAAATTGCACCTGGCCGAGTGGTTGACGAGTGAAGACAACCCCTATTTCGCGCGCAACGTCGTCAGCCGCGTCTGGGCCAACTTCTTCGCGAGCGGTTTGGTGGTCCCTCCCGACGACTTGCGCGCCACGAATCCGTCGTCGAATGAGAAATTGTTTGATGCGCTGGTGAAGGACCTGGTTGCCGGCGGCTACGACGTGAAGCATTTGATCCGGCGAATTATGAACTCGGGGACCTATCAGCTTTCCTCGACGCCGAACGCCTCGAATCAACGCGACGACAGGTATTACTCGAAATATCAGGTCAAGCGCTTGCCGGCGGAAGTGATTCTCGATGCCATGTCGTCAATTACCGGACGGGCTTCGAAATTCGAGGGCTACCCGGTGGGCATGCGGGCGGTGGAGTTGCCCGACGTGCTGGTGGAATCGCAGTTTTTGGAGTCGTTCGGGAGGCCGTTGCGGTTGGTGTGCGACGTCCAAGAGCGCTCCGCAGACCCCAGCATCGCGCAGGCTTTGCACGTGATCAACGGCGAGACGCTCAACGGGAAGCTGCGGGCGGAAGAGAACAATATTGCTTCGTTCGTGAAGCTCGGTTTGTCGGATCGAAGAATTCTCGATCATCTGTTTCTCTCGGCGTTCAGCCGCTACCCGACGGAGTCGGAGAAACAGACGATTTTGGGAGAGCTCGAGAAAGCGCGGGCCGAGCAGGGTCCCGAGCGAGCCCGAGAGCGGGCGCGGCGTGAGCCGATCGAAGATCTGATGTGGGCGCTGCTGACGAAAAAGGAATTTTTGTTCAACCACTAAGCGGAATCAGAGCCCCGAACGCAAGTGAGGGGTCCGCGGCCAAAGATGAATTCGCAAGAAGACATGACGGAACGGGCGGTGTCGTCGCGGATGCCTGCGGCGACCGGCTGGAGAGCCGGTCGCGACTTGAGGGCTGGGACCGGCACGAGTGCCGGTCGCTACCCAGGCGCGGTGCTCGCCGCGACTTTGCTGCTGGCTCCAGCTGTCGTCGTGGGGCAGAGTGCTCCTTCCTTTACCTCCGACATTGCACCGATTCTGGCGCGGAATTGTATTGGCTGCCATTCGGCGAACACGAAGATGGGCGGGCTTGTGCTCGAGACCTTCGACAGTCTCGAACAAGGCGGAAAGCGCGGTCCCTCGATTGTGGCCGGGAACAAGGCGGAGAGTCCGCTCTATCTGATGGTCGCGGGCAAAATGGAACCTCGCATGCCGTTCTCGGCTGATCCGTTGGGGCCCGCTGAGGTCGAACTGCTCGGGCGCTGGATCGACGCCGGGGCGCCGGGCCCCAAGCCGGGCGAGGCGGTCCTGGAAATCGAGCGCGGGCGCTTGCCAAAAATCGAGCCGGCCGCCGAAGTCAAGTCGCAAATCTTTTCGCTTTCCTACCACCCTGACGGGCGGTTGCTGGCAACGGGACGCCACGGCGGCGTTGCCCTCACCGACGCCGTGAGCGGGCGGACGGTGGCTCATTTTGACGGACTCGCCGATATCGCGCGAGCGGTTGCGTTCTCACCCGATGGGAAGTTGCTGGCTGCCGGGGGAGGTTATGCGCAGCAGGGCGGCGTAGTGAAGATTTGGAACGTCGATGAGCGTCGCGAAGCACTCACTATCGAAGGGCACGCCGACACGATCCAAGCACTGGCGTTTTCGCCTGACGGCACAATGCTGGCGACGGCAAGTTACGACAAAGACATCAAGCTGTGGGACACGGCTTCGGGCCGCGAGCTGCGCACCCTGCGGGACCACATCGACGCCGTTTACGCGCTTGCCTTCACGCCCGACGGGAGTTGGCTGCTGTCCGGCTCAGCCGACCGCTCCGTCAAGATTTGGAACCCGGCGACCGGAGAACGCCTTTACACATTGGGTGAGCCGATTGACGGCATCAACTCGATCGCCGTCCACCCCTCGGGCACGCGGGTCGCGGCGGGCGGCTACGACCGCACGATTCGCGTTTGGCAATTGGGCGAAGACGGCGGTGAGATGTTGAATGTCCTCATCGCTCACCAATCGACCATTTTGCGTATTGCCTATTCTCCCGACGGCAAGAAGATCGTCACCGCCGCGGCCGACAGGACGATCAAAGTTTTCGACGCCGAGACCTTGGATGAGTTGACAACCATCGACGGCCAGCCCGATTGGGTTATGTCGCTGGCTTTCTCTCCCGACGGGAGCCGGTTGGCGGCGGGCCGTTTCGACGGGTCGTTGAGCATATACGATAGTGAGCACTACCGCGATCAATTAACGCTGATCGAGACCGCGAGGAAATCGCCATGAAACGACTTTTTGCAGCTACTTCGATCTTGTTATTCGCCGCCGCCATGGCCCCGGCTGAGCCGGTGGCCGAGCACCCCACCGGCAGCCGAACGACGCCCCCAACGATCGAGTCGCTCGCGCCGCGGGGCGTGTCGCAAGGCGCGACGGCGGTGCTGACCGTGGAAGGGTATAATCTGCGCGGCACGTCCGCGGTGCATTTCAGCGAGCCGACGGTGAGCGGACGCGTGCTGGAGGTCAAGGAAATGCCCTACGTCGCCGAGCCTCCGAGGCTGGGACCGGCGGGGTTGCCTTCGACGGTTGACTTAGGGCCGCAGCCGCCGCGTTATCAAGTGCGGCTCGAAGTGACGGTCGACGAGAAGGCCGATGTCGCGCCGATGCGCTTTCGTCTGGCGACGGAGTTTGGCACGAGCCCGGCGGGTAAGATTCTGATCGAGCCCCGGTACCATGTCGATTCGGAAGGCGACCCGGGGCACGAGACGGACAGCACAGCCGACGATCCTCGGAAAGCATCGCTGCCGGCGATTCTGGCCGGTGTAATTGCTGAGCCGGGTGATGAAGACTATTTCGCCATCATCGTCGAGGCCGGCCAAGAACTGGTCTTCGAGGAAGGCGGCATGAAGATCGGGTCGAAGATCAAGCCGATCATCGATCTGCTCGCCGCCGATCACACGCCCGTTCGCCTCGGAGCCAAGTCCCGCAATCGCACGGGTCGCGCTTTTGCACACCGATTCGAAAAGGCCGGGACGTACCTCGTCCGCGTGAGCGACTACGAAAAAAGCGGCAGCAAAGACCACTTCTATCGTGTGAAAGTCGGCGACTACCCGTTGGTCGAGTCGGCATACCCTCTGGGAGTCCGGCGCGGCGAGACGGCGACCGTGGCGCTCACGGGTTTCAACTTGGGCGACGGAAAAGTCACGGTGCGCGGTGAGCCCTCGTCGATGGACGATCGCAGAGCCGTCGTTCGCCCTGCAACGGACAAGGGCCGGGCCTTTAACAACGTGAAACTGGCGTTGGGCGATCACCCGGAAGTCGAAGCAGTCGGCAAGAACACAACGGTTGCGGCTGCTCAGGAAGTCGCTTTTCCGGTCACGATCAACGGCCGCTTGGCAGCGGGTTCGCACTATTTCCGCTTCAAGGCTGAGAAGGATCAATTGATTCTAGTGGACGTTACCGCCGCGCAAGTGGGCTCTAAACTCGATTCGGTGATCGACGTATTGACGGCCGACGGCGAACTGATCGAGTCGGCTACGGTGCGCGCGGTGGCGGTCGCTTATACGGACCTGTTCGACCACAATTCCGAGCAGGCCGAGATTCGGTTGCAGATCACGAAGGACCTCGATGCGGGGGATTACCTGATGCTCGGCAGCGAGGTGATGCTTGTCACTCGATTGCCGCGACAACCCGACGAAGGCATCGCGCTCGAATCGTTCCCGCCCGTCATCCCCGGGCGCCCGACGAAGGGCGCAGTTCGTGTATCCTCGCTGGGTACCAGCCCGCAAGCGCACGCCAAGGGCGCACCTATGTACAAGGTGCAAATCCATCCGCCGGGGAAACAATTTCCTCCCAACGGGCTGCCGCTCGTTCGGCTCTATCACCACAACGACGACGGCCGCGTGCCGCACGGCAAGGATTCTTTCTTGGAATTCAAAGCCCCGTCGGACGGGGAGTACCTCGTTCGAATTCGCGACACCCACGACCGCGGCGGAGACCACTTCGCCTACCGGTTGGCGTTGCGGCCGCCGCGCGAGGACTTTCGGTTGTCCGCCGACCCTCGCACGCCGAATATTCCGCAAGGCGAACGCGTCCCGCTCCGTGTGACTACGTTTCGTCAGGATGGGTTTGACGGCGACATTCGCATTTCAGTGGAAGACTTGCCGGCCGGAATTCACGCCGACGATACAGTTATACCATCCGGACAGATGGTCGCGACCGTGATGCTGCACGCCGATGCCGGTGCGGCGATTGGCAAGGCTTTTCGGCTGAAGATTCGCGGTACGGCCGAGATCGGCGGCAAGACGGTTTCCAAGCGCGCCAACCCGGCCGATACTTTGCAGTTCGTTTCGGTCACCGCACCCGCCGACATTCTCATCACGACCGATAAACGGGAAGTCGTGCTCGAACCCGGCCAGGACGCCAAGATCACCGTCTCGGTGACCCGCAAGAACGGTTTCGGCGGACGCGTTCCCGTTGAGGTTCTCAACCTGCCGCCGCACACCGACACGCCCGAAGTCGGGCTCAACCGCATTCTGATCACCGAAGAGAAGGAGTCGCGGACATTCTCGATCCGGGCGCTGCCTGGCGCGAAACCGCTCGAGCAGTTGATCTACGTTTCGGGCATTGTCGAGACGCGCTCTCCGCAGCCGACCGCTTTTACAGCCGAGCCGATTGTGTTGAAGATCGTCGAGAAGTCGGTGGGCGGTGCAGACGGCGAATAGCCGAGGCACGACAGCCGATTAGCGGGCGTCTCCTGAAGCGGTGGGAGCAGGCGTGGTTCAGATAGGGCCTCCGCGCCTGCCGGCCGTACTCATAATTCTCCCTAGGTGCCGGCCTGGGTTCCGCTTAGTTGCCCCGGGTGGGCTATACTTGGGCCGCGCCGCGGTTCGCTCCTCTTCATCCCGCGCAAGACGAGGAAAAAATGATGTCAGAAGTCGCTATGGGTACGGAAAAACGGGAGGAGACCGTATCGAGTCGTCGTGCGGTTTATGAAGTTCCTGAAAACATTTTCGAGATAAGGCGACCGTCCGTGCCGGCACACTTGTTCGTTGACGAACGCGACAAAGCGTTCTCTGAATCCACCCCGAGTGGTCCGATTAACCTTGACCTCAGCGATCAACTCGGCTTTGATTACCCGGCGACAACGCCTTTATTGTTGGCCCGTTACTTACGAGTACGCTCGGGCGAAAACGTGTCAACGGAGTTAATCGCCGGCGGTGAGATTCACTACGTCATCCGGGGTAGCGGCGAAAGCCGTAATCGCAGCGACCAAATTGCCTGGCGTGCGGGCGACGTTTTTTGTTTTCCGGGCGGCGCAAGGACCGTTCATCACGCCAACGAGCACGATGCCGTGTTGCTGCAATTTACCGATGAACCGCTATACTCTTTCACCCAGGCGCAACCGCCGGCGGAGGGTGCCGCGGCTGTGGAAGCCGTGCATCACCTCGGAGAGCGAATCGACGAAGAGTTGGACAATCGCTATCGTCGGGGCGCCAGCGAAGAGTCGTCGGGAATGGCCGTGCAGTTGATGAGCCAGTCGACGCGGCGCCTGGGGACGTGTCTGCCCTCGGTTGCACTGGCGGTGAATTCGCTTGCAGGCGGCACATCGCAACGACCTCACGTGCACAATGCGGTTGCCTTAACCCTCTGCATCCAAGGGGCGGATTGTTTCTCGCTGGTCGACGGCGAGCGCGTGGAATGGCAGCCGAACGCGGTGATGGTTACTCCACCGACGGCCGTGCATTCGCACCACAACCACGGGGACAAACGGATGAAATGCCTCATTGCCCAGGATTCGGGCCTTTATTATCATGCCCGGACGGCCGGCTTTAGTTTTGTGGATTAAGGCATGACAAGATTCGAGCGTCGTATCTTGGATTCCTTGTCGAGGATGTCTGCACGGCGAGAGGATGAGCAGCATGAGTGACAACAGCGTGAAATCGTTTGCCGCGCACGCGACGGATGCCCATTGGTCGAGAGAAGGACTGCGGGCTTACTTCGCGTACCGCGACCTGGGCGTCAAACAAGCGACCGACGGCAAAGTGCTGGCGCACGTCATTCGCGCCGAGCAGCCTTGCGACGGTCCCATGGGCTACCATTCGCACACCCTGGATTTCCAGATGGTCTATCAGGTCAAGGGCTGGGCGCGGGTTTACCTCGAGGATATTGGCGAGATTCGCGTTGAAGCGGGCGATGCCTGGTATCAGGCTCCCGGGGTCAGGCATGAGTTGTTGGAGTATTCCGATGACTGGGAAGTGGTCGAGATCACCATGCCGGCCGATTTTCCGACACAAGACGAAGCGCGATAGGCCCTCCGGGGACTTTGGCACCGGCAGCGACCGGCTTGCAAGCCCGTCGAAAGAAACTTCCTCGATTGAGTATCATGGTGTGGCCGTGTCCGAGAATACAACTCACCTCCGCAATGCCCTAAGCGCCGGCGACGGTATCGTCCGCTTGGCTCCGTGCTGGGTGCCTCGCTCATTCTTGATGCCGGGGGGCCGGTTGAAGCTTCACCCTGACCATCTCTACGCGCTGGGCGCGCACCGCGGCGGCATCGATGAACGCTGGTTTTCCTCGACGACCAACGCCGACAACGGCCCCGGCACCCCCGAGGACGAGGGCCTGGCCTACATCGTGATCGAGAACGGCAATGGGGCGGAACCGAAGAAAGTTCTGTTGAAGGAGGCCGTCGAGACCATTGGCGACGAGTTTCTCGGCCCCGATGTAATGGCCGAGTATGGCGGCTGGAACGTGCTCTGCAAGTTCTTCGACAACCTCGGGCCGATTCCCCATCACATGCATCAAATGGACCAACACGCCGAGCGCGTCGGCGCAAAAGGAAAGCCTGAAGCCTACTACTTTCCGCCGCAATATAACTTCAAGGGCAACAACTTTCCCTACACCTTCATGGGGCTCGAGCCGGGCACTACGACCGACGACGTGCGCGCCTGCCTCGAACGCTGGAACCAAGGCGACAACGGGATTCTTTATCACTCGAAGGCTTACAAGCTCAAGCCGGGGACAGGTTGGCACGTCCCCGCAGGCGTGCTGCACGCGCCCGGGTCGTTGGTGACCTACGAACCGCAAGTGAACTCCGACGTCTTCGGCATGTTTCAGTCGATGGTCGAGGGTCGCGCGGTGCCGTGGGACCTGCTGGTCAAAGACGTGCCCCCGGAAAACCACCAAGACCTCGACTACATCGTCGGGATGCTTGATTGGGACAAGAACGTCGATCCGGAGTTCATGAACACCAATTACCGCGAGCCCACGCCGGTCAGCAACCCGACAGCGATGAACGATCAGGGCTTTCAAGAAAACTGGATCACCTACGGAACCGACTACTATTGCGCCAAGGAGTTGACGGTTTTCCCGCGGCGCTCCGTGACCGTCACCGATGCCGCGGCTTACGGGCTCATCGTGACCCAGGGCTGGGGGGCGATGGGCAAACTCGAAGTCGAAACACCGTCCTTGATTCGCTACGGCGAGCTCACGAAGGACGAGTTGTTTGTCACGGCGGCTGCGGCGCAGGCCGGCGTTGTTGTCGAGAACAAGAGCGACAAGGAAAACCTCGTGATGCTGAAGCACTTCGGGCCGGGCAACGCGGACGCTGGGAGTTTGATTCGGTGAGGCGTTGCGCGGGGACGGCTAATTTCCCACTGGAAAGCCGATCTTGCGGATCATCTCGCTGAATCGCGGATCATGGCGCACGAAGTCTATACTAGGCTCGCATTGCGTGTAAACCAATTGGGGTTCTCTGATTCGCAGTGACTCGTCGAAGAGCTTGAACGCCTGGTCAAGATCGCCAAGCGCCGCGTGAGCCATCCCCATGTAGAGATTGCCGCCGAGGCCCAGCTCGTCGCCGGAAGATATCAAGGCGTCGAACTCGCTACGAGCCTTTTCCATCTCTCCCATTTCGCTGAAAATCTGCAAACGCATCAAGTGGATGACCGCCGGCGACGCGCCGGCTTGTTCATTCTTGCGGTTGGTTTCGAGGGCTTCGTCGTACCGCCCCAGGCGCGTGTAGGTCAGGGTCACATCGAAGTAAGCACCGCTAAAGCCCGGATGCAGTTTGATAGTCTGCAAGCTCTGTTCCAGCGACTCTTCGTAGCGCCGCGCGAAATGAAGGACCCGCGCCAGCGCCGTGCTGATGATCGGCGAGAGAGGATCGAGCACCAGTGCCCGACGCACTTCGGCGATCGCTTCATCGAAGCGCAGCAGGCACACCAGAAACAGCCCGAAGTTGTGGTGCAGGGTCGCAAGGCCCTCGTTGAGCTCAATCGCTCTGCGGAATTGCCGCTCGGCCGCCACCCAATCCCAGTCGGCGCGAAACGAGAGGATCGCGGACGCCGTGTGCGCTTCCGCGCACCGTTCATCGAGTTCAATCGCTTTGGCGGCGGCCTCGCGAGCTCGATCGAAAGACTGTCGGTGAGGGCTGGTGCTGTAGTGCGACCCTGCTACCAAGGTGCAGGCTTCAGCCAGCGCGGCGAGCGGTGGAGCAGCACGCGGATCTTCGCGAGCCGACTGCTCAAAACATTCGATTGCACTCTGGACCGACTTGGGTGTGCGCGCGTTGAGGTGATAGCGCCCCAGCAAATAGAGGCGGTACGCCTCGGGCTTATCGGTCCACCTCTCGACAAGTTTTTGCGACGGCTCCCCGCACAGCTCCCCGCGTAGGCCGTCGACGATGGCTTGCGAAATCTCGTCTTGCACTTCGAAGACGTCGTCCATGACGCGGTCGAATCTTTCCGACCACAGTTCGTAACCGTTCCCGACGTTGCTCAGCTCGGCGGTGATTCGCAGTCGCTTGCCCATGCGGCGCACGCTGCCGGAGACAACGGAGTCGACCTTCAACGTCTCGCCGACTTCCGATAAAGTCGGCGTTTTGCCCTTGAATTGAAAAGCCGAGTTGCGCGCGACGACGCGCAGCCCGTCGACTCTCGAAAGCGCCGTCATGATGTCTTCGGTGATGCCGTCACTCAGAAACTCGCTTTCCTCGTCGCGATTCATGTTGGTGAAGGGCAGCACCGCCACTGAGCATTCTTTGGGTGCGGACGGCAGGTCGTGAAGCGCGGTGTCGGCCGAAGCGGTTGGCGACTCGAGAGCCGTACTGAGATCCCGCAGCACTTCGCCCATATCTTGGTAGCGGTTTTGAACATCCTTCGCGAGCGCTTTGGCAACAATTCTCTCCACCGCCGCGGGGATGTCTTTTCGGCGAGCACTGAGGGGTTCAGGTTCTTCGTGACTGATGGCGTAGAGAATCGCATCCGTGTAGAGGCCCGAAAACGGAGGGCGTCCGCAAAGCATCTCGGACAGCACCCCGCCTAGAGACCAGATGTCGGTGCGGTGGTCCACGTCGGCACCGATGGCTTGCTGCGGAGACATGTAAGCAGCCGTGCCCAGCATGCGGGCACTGCCGGTTGGGGAGCTTCCGCCTAGTTGTGCGAGGCCGAAATCGACGATCTTGACCTGCCCGTAATGGGTGATGAGTAGATTCGCGGGTTTGATGTCGCGGTGGACGACCCCGTTTTCGTGCGCCGCCCGCAGACCGCCCGCGATCTGCTTTGCGAGGTCGACGGCTTCGGGGATTTCCAGCGGCCCGTCGGCCTTCAGTTTCTCCGCAAGGCTGCGGCCCTCCACATAAGCCATCGCGATGAAGGCGCGGCCTTCGACCTCTTCGATGGCGTGGACCGTGCAGATGTTGGGGTGATCGAGTGCGGCCGCCGCCCGAGCTTCTTGGATGAAAAGCTCCTTCAGCTCGGGATCTTGGAGCGCTCGGCTGGAGAGGAATTTGAGCGCCACGGTCCGCCGCAAACGGGAGTCCTCGGCCTTGTGGACGACTCCCATGCCGCCTTCGCCGAGCTTTTCGCCGACGATGTAGTGACCAATGGTTGCGCCGACCATGGCGATTGGTTCGAGCGGTCCGGCCGACAGGCGCGAACCGTCGACTATCCGTAGAGTTTAGCGTGGATCGAGAGACAGGGAGCTATTCGAGTGATCTCCGCCACTCTTAACTAGTCACTTGGCGTAACTGGGATCGTCATCCGCCGAATCGGCGTCGGCCGTCGAGCGCTTGCCGCCGGGGATGTCGAAGACGTCCGTCGCTCGAGGTGGGCTGAGTTCGGCGCCCGTGATGCGACCGTTGAGGGCGTGCAGAAAGGCAGTCAGGGCAGACCGTTCTTCACTGGTCAGCGGGACCGGCGAGATCTCGGCTTCAAGTCCGGGTGGGGCCGATCCACCTCTCACGTAGTGATCAAGCACCTTTTCCATCCGCATGAACATGCCGTTGTGCATGTAGGAAAATCGCCGGGTCACATCGCGCAGGCTCTGCGTCTTGTACTTGGAACCGGGCTTGGAATCGCCGACTCGCTCCGGTACGCCGGTATAGTGCCGTTGGTGGTCGGTCAGCAGAGGCCCGTTGTGACACTTGATGCAACCGGCCTTTCCTTTGAAGAGCCCCATGCCTCGCTTGGCGGCAGGCCTGAGAGCGTCCCCGTCGCCGTTGAGGTAACGATCGAGGTCGCTGTCGTACGAAACAAGCGTTCGCTCGTAGGAGGCCACCGCCTTCGCAATCAAGTCAAACGTAATCGGCTCGCCGGGGAAGGCCTTCTCGAAGAGCCGACGGTAACCGGGATCCGCGGCCACGCGTGAAGCCGCGGTCTCGGGGTCGAGCGCCATTTCCTGAGGGTGCTCGAGCGGCATCGGGACTTGCTCTTCGAGCGATTCGGCTCGGCCGTCGAAGAACATCGTCCGCTGCCAACCGACATTGAGTAACCCGGGCGCCTTCCGTGACAGCTCGGATTCATTCAATCCCCAAGCACGGCTCAGGCCGTCCATGAAAAGCAGTTCCGGTTTGTGGCAGGTACCGCAGCTTCGGCGTCCGCCGCCTGACAGCATCGTTTCGAAGAAGAGCATCTCGCCCAACTCGACTTTTTCCTTGGTGGGCGGATTGTCGGGCGGATAGGGCGGAGCGCCGGAGAGCGGCTCCAGCCGAGGTGCGGATTCCGCCGCCGATAACACGACGCCGATAAGCAACGCGACGACGAAAGCTCTCACGTTCCAAACTCTACCACAGCGGGTGAAATGCACACCGGCGGCATAGGCGCGCGGCACAAATATGGGACGCCCCTCCCGCAATCCGAACCATAGAAGCAGAGGCGTGGACGGGAGTCCGCGCTCAGCCCGGTTCACCGGGCTTGGATTGCAAATAGGCCGGCCCTTTGAGGGCCGGCTGAAAGGGCTCGTAGTGCGGTAGAAGGCCGTTTCAACGGCCTTTCCCGTAAGGCTTTAGCCATAGCCGAACCAAGCGAAAAATTCCAGGCGAAGAAGCACTCATGTCCGTGTGCCGATTCTCCCATACTGATGTCACGCGCACGGGCAGCATAGACAGGGTCTATACTGTTACGTCCTTCCGACCGCCGTGACGCCTTCCGATCCCGAGCAACCCGTCGGCGGTTCGCCGCACTCGACCGACGACGCACCGAGAGTCCCGTAGGTGTTGATTTGCATTCTTCTCGCGGCGACAACGATCAACTACCTGGACCGCTTGACGGCAGCGTCCTGGCGCCGACGTTGCGCGACGAGTTCGGGATGAGCAACGCGGACTACTTATTCGTGGTCAACGCGTTCACGGCAGCGTATCTGATCTCGAGGGTTGCTCCGGGTTCCGATTACTCCGGCGCGGTGAGATCGAGGAAGCGGCGGATGACACGGCCGACGAAGTGGCGAGTTTCGTCATAGGGCGGCAGACCGTCGTAGCGGTCGACTTTTCCAGGGCCTGCATTGTAGGCCGCCAGGGCGCGGAGCAGACCGTCACGGGAACCCTGATAGCGGTCGAGCAATTGCTTTAAGTACGATGCGCCGCCGCGCACGTTTTCTCTGGGATCGGTGCGGTCCGTTACCGACAAGTCTTGGGCGGTTTCCGGCATGAGCTGCATCAAACCAACGGCGCCCTTCGGCGAAACGGCGTCGGCATCGTAGTTTGACTCGGCTTCGATCACGCTGTGGACGAGTGCGGGGTGAAGTCCAAGTTGCTTGCTTAGCCGCGTAACGAGCGCGTCGAGTTGGGCGCGTGTTTCGATCGCGGCCGGCTCCGGTGCGGGGGCCGGCGGCGGGGCGACGTAGTCGTCCTGCTCGAACCGCACAATGGAAGATGCGGGAAGCTCGACGACGCCTCTGCCGGCGGTGAATAACCGCACCCGGCCGTCGGAAACTTCGTGGCGGTCCGCACGTAACCGGAAGCCGGACTTGAGGACCGCGTACTCCGCTGCGCACAACGTCCCGGTGATCGCCAGTTGAACGAGGACTAGACGAGCCGGCAGATGCTGTAGGATACTCATGCGCTTACGGCGGTCGTTAAAGCCGTCGATGGGAACAGGCTTGGTTGCACGAGGCTCGTATCGCCGCCGGGTAAGGCTCGCGACACACCTATCCCTCGTTAATTATGACGTTCTTACGATCTTTGGCGTGCAGTAAGACCGGCGACGAACTTCCCGCGGGGCAGCTGCACAATCTCTCGCCGGCCGGGGCGCCCCTGCTGGCTCGCTACGACTTGGACCGAGCGCGGAACGAGATGACGAAGGAGCAAGTCGCACGGGGCCCGCAATCTATGTGGCGCTACGGGGGACTATTGCCCTTGGCGGAAGAGGCAAACCTAGTCTCGCTTGGAGAAGGCGCAACGCCGCAGCTTGCCGCTCCACGATACGGGGAGCGAGTGGGCGCGGCGCGATTGTCTATTAAGGAGGAGAGCGCCAATCCGACAGGAACCTTCAAGGCGCGCGGGATGGCCGCGGCCGTTTCGATGGCGAAGGAACTAGGCGCTACGAAGCTTGCCGTACCATCAGCCGGGAACGCAGCCTCCGCACTGGCCGCTTACGCCGCGGCGGCTGGCATGGAGGCGCACATCTTCATGCCCAGGGATGTACCTCGGGCGAACTACATCGAGTGCAAGATGTGCGGCGCTGACGTGACCTTGGTCGACGGGCTGATCAGCGATTGCGGCCGGATTGTCGCTGAGCGCAAGGATGAGGAAGGCTGGTTTGACGTTTCTACGCTAAAAGAGCCCTACCGCATCGAGGGAAAGAAAACGATGGGGCTGGAGCTGGCCGAACAGCTCGGCTGGCGGCTGCCCGACACGGTTTTCTATCCGACCGGCGGCGGCGTGGGCTTGATCGGGATGTGGAAAGCCTTTGATGAGCTGGAGCAGATCGGTTGGATCGACTCGAAACGTCCGAAGATGATCGCCGTCCAGGCCGCCGGATGCGCCCCGATCGTACGGGCGTTTGAACAGGGGGCTGAAGCCTCGGAGTTTTGGGAGGGTGCGTCGACCTTGGCCGCGGGGTTGCGGGTTCCGAAGGCGATCGGCGACTTTCTAGTCTTGAGTGCGGTGCGCGAAAGCGGTGGGACTTGCCTAGCGGTGACGGATCAGGAGCTGCTCGCGGCAGGGCGTTCGCTCGCCGAGACCGAAGGGTTTTTTGTAGCACCCGAAGGCGCGGCGTGCTTCGCGGCGCTGGAAAAACTGCTCCGGGACGGATTCCTGAAGAAGGACGACGAGATCGTCATCTTCAACACCGGCACGGGACTGAAGTACCTCGACAATTGGGGGACACAGTTCCCGCCCGAGCCGCGCCCGGCGGAAAGCTGGGCGGATTGATTCTGCCTCGGCGACGCGGCGGTTATTGTGAGTACCTCGCCTTTCGGAGCAACGCACCTGCTTTAGAGAAGTGAACATGACCCGGGCTATCGTAGCCCGAACCATCGATGCGCCTGTCGATGTGGTCTTCAAGGCCGTGTCCGAAGTCGGCAATCTTCCGAACACGGTTCCCGACATCGTCAAGGTCGAGTTTCTGTCTGACGTCGAATCGGGTGTCGGCACGCGGTTTCGCGAAACCCGTCAGATGAAGGGCAAGGAATCGACAACCGACCTTGAAGTAACAGAGTTCATTGACAACGAACACGTTCGCATGGTGGCGGACAGTCACGGAACGGTGTGGGATTCCGTATTCGCGGTCAAGGCGACCGGCGGGCAAACCGAGTTAGTCCTGACGATGGATGCGAAAGCCCACAAGCTCTTGCCCAAGTTGATGAATCCGCTGGTGAAGGGTTTGATCAAGAAGGGACTCGAGAAACATATGGACGCGGTGAAGGCGTATTGCGAGGGAAGCCGTTAGTGAAGGCTGAGCCAACCCGTGTCACTACGACGGTCCTGGGCGGTCCTACTGAGTCTCGCATAATATACTGTCAATCGAGACAAAGAGAAGACTGTTTCCAGAAAGCGGTAATCAAGCGCGGTTTGCGGCGCATTCGCCGCAGCGCTTTGCGGGCGCGCTCGTCGAGTTCCCAGTAGTCCTTCGGGCAGACGTTGGGCAACTCGTGCTGCTTCCAGTACGCCCAAATGTATTCCACCGGGTTCAACTCCGGCGCATAGGGCGGCAAGTACTCCGTTGCGATGTGATCCTCGGAGAGCTGGATGAACTCCCGCACCAGGCGGCTGCGGTGCGCCGGCAGCCGGTCCCAGACGATCAGCAGTGGGCCGTCGATGTGGCGCACCAAAGCCTTCAGGAAGTCGATGACCTCCAGCTCGCCGATCGCGCCGGGATAGAGCCGGAAGTAAAAGTTGCGCAACGTCAGCCCGGCCGACACCGACAGCTTGTCCCAGTTGAAGTTGAACTCCAACACCGGTGTCTCGCCGCGCGGCGCCCAGGTGCGGCAACGATGCGGCTTCTGACTCAATCCGCTTTCGTCGATGAAGACGATCGTACGTTCTTCTTTGCGGGCTTTTTTTTAATGGCCGGCCAAGTCTTGCGCTGCCAGCCGCGGATGGCCTCTTCGTTGCGCTCCCGCGCTTTGCCGACGGGCCGTTGCGGGCTCCAACCGAGCGCCCGCAGGATCTTCCAGACATGGCCCTCGTGATAGCGCACGCCGAACTCGTCTCCGATCAGACGAGCGACCCGCGGACAGCTCCACAGCGGCGTCGGGAAGCCGTGCGCCTCGGGGCCTTCCAGCAGCAACGCCTCGAGGCGTTCGAGCTGCGCGGCGTCCAACAGCGGCTTACGGCCGGCGCGGCCGGCCTGGCGCAACCCGGCTTCGCCGTCACGCCGGTATCGTCGCAGCCACTCGCTGACGCTTTGCCGCGCGACCTTCAATCGCCTCGCTGTCTCGGACTGACTACAGCCTTGCTCGACCAACCGGATCGCTTTGAAACGGCGCTTCTCCAGGGCCTCGAAATCCCGCCGTACGCCTTTTGTATTTCCCATACATACAAAGACGTACGTACCCCAAAAAGGTGTCACTTTATTTTGCGAGATTCAATAAACCAGATGAGAGGGTAAGCTTACCGGCCGAGGCTCCACTGCAGCCCGACGCGTAAGAGACGGGGGTTGCCAATAGTGGGGGTCGGCGAAAAGCCCACGACGAAGCGGCGATCGAATGCGTTTTCTGCGGCCAGAAACGCGGAGACGCCCTTTCCCAACTTCCGTTTCGCCTTGAACTGCACGGTCGCGAACCCAGGCAGGACAAAGCTGTTCAAGTCGTCTTCAAACTGCAAGGCGTACGAGCGCAGACCGGCGCTGAGCAAGGTTTTCTCCGAGGAATAGAGGAGCTGAAACGATCCTTGGTGTTTCGGGGTTTGGGGCATCCAGCGGTGTGTACTTAGCTGCGAATCAACGAACAAGTAGGCGGCCTCGATGCGCACGCGCCGAAGCGTTTTCTGTATTTCGAATTCCACGCCGCGTGATGTGGCTTCACCGATATTTTGCCGCTGCCGGAGAGGAGTGGGGTCGACGCGGATCGTGGCGTTGCCGATCAGGTCGTCGATTCGCTGCCAAAAGACCGTTGTACGTACCAGGAATGAAGGGAGACGCCAGTCCATGCCGGCGTCGACCCCGGCCATTCGTTCCGGCGCCAAGCCGTTGTTGCCGAGTGTCGTGATATTGCCGACCCGAAACTGGCGAAAGAATTCGTTGAGTGTGGGCGCGCGGAAGGATCGAAACGCCGAGAGGCGCCATCGTCGCGGACCTTCCGAAAAGGCGATGCCACCGCGGGGACTCCAGAAATCGTTTCCGCGGTCGGTGAAATCGTGCCGCAAGCCGCCGTATACATTCGTTTTCGGACCGAGCGAGACGTCGCCTTGGATGAAAGCACCCTGCTGCCACAGACGGCCGCCCGGACGGCGGACAAATCCGGTCGAAACGACGGTATCCGTGCTGAGTCCCTCGGCGCGGTGCGTATCGGCGCCGATCAGCAGGTTGGCCTTGCTCCAGCCGCGACTCCAAATGATTGACCCGCCGGTATCCTCGGAAGCGACGCTCTGGAGTAGAGTTTGTCGTTCAAAGGTGCGCGTCCCGTTGACGAAAGAGAACCCGTTGCGCAGCGCGCCGCGCGAGTGATAGACGTTTACGGCTAAGCCGCCGCGCTGATAGTTGAGGCCGGCGGTCCCCAGCGAGCTTGAGTTCGAACGCAACGCGGTTCCGTTTTGGCGGCGCTCGCTGACGAGATTGGTCTTGAAGGTCAGTCGATCGCGGTTGCCGAAGTAATCCAAGCGCAGGTCGCCCACGAGAAAGTCGACGTCGGCGCGGCGGTCGACGCTGCCTCGCAGATTTTCGTCGACGATGTAGTAGCCTTCCGACCGCAGTCCGCGGACAAAGCTCGACACGCCTAATTTCCCGAAGAGGTTCGAATACCCGCCGCGGGCGTCGGCGATGCCGGCGCTTCCGCCTTCGGCCGAGGCCCAGACATGGCGAACGTCGGGAATGCGGGTCAACACCGAAACCGTGCCGCCCATGGCGCGGTCGCCATAGGCGCTGGTCGTCGCACCGCGCGAAACCTCGATCACCTCGACGGCGTCAGGGTTGATTCGCGACCAATACACCCAGCCGCCGAAGGGATCGTTCGCGGGGAAGCCGTCGTAGAGAACCAGGGTGCGCCCGGCGGCGCTGCTGCCGATGCCGCGCAAGGAAACCCCTTGCGTCGTGGGGTGCGCAACCAGGCTCGAGGAGCGGCGGAAGAGGCTGAAGCCGGGGATGTCGCGAAGTCGGTCGTCGATATTGACCCCGGGGCGGCTGTCGAGCGATTCCGCGTCGACCGCGGTCACGTAGCCGGAAGATTCCGCTTCCACGGCCTCACGTACCGTAATGCTGGTACGCACGGGCTCAATTTCGATGTCGGCGCTTTGCGCCCACACGGCGACCGGGAAAGCCAGCAAGAAGAAGAACAACATGCGGGGGTGAGACGGGAGGGGTCTTCTCAAAGAAATTGTAGCGTGCCTGATGAATCCCTCGCCTTGACGCGAAAAATAAAGCGCGGGGTGTCGGTGTTGCGCGCCGAAGACTCCGGTTCCCCGCCGGCGCGGGCGGGCTCGGATTGGACGGCGGCAAGGAAGCCCAGGATTCGGAAGACATCCGAGGGAGCGACCGACAACAGACTTACATCTCCGGAAAGAAACCGAATCTCCGTCCCGATTTCCGATAGCCGCCATACCAACGCGGAGCATTGCTGAACGGTGCTTTCAAACAACAAGTCATCGACTTCGCGGGCTCGAGCGTTGCTCTCGGGCATGGAACGGTCGAAGACTATCTCCACCCGGCGACGGTCGTCTCGAGTAAACTCCTTGACCATCACTTCTCCCACGCGGGCGGTAGCCTTCCAATCGACGAATCGGGCGCCGTCCTCGGATTGACCGGGGCGAATTCGATAGAGGTCGTGGCTCTCGCCCCGGGTTTGCGCACGCTGCTCGGCCTCCAGGCCCTCAAGCATCTTGTCGACGGCGGGGGATGACTCGACCGAGGGGTAGACGGTGATTTCTTTTGTCGGCGTCAGTCGCGCGCGGCGCTCGACGAAGCTGAAGGGGAACTTCGTTCGCAGCTGGAAAACTTGGTTTTCGAAGCGGCCGCGGTGGGGGAACGCGGCAGGCGTCGAGACGGTCGCCTTGCCGCCGCCGGCAATCAATGGACAGTAGATGGGTTGGGCATCGAGCCGCGGTCCGGTTCCTGGATCGGCGGGCCCGCTTTCCGTTCGTGGGGCGGGGTCCCGGCGCCGTTGCTCCGCCGCGGCCGTAGCGGCGATCCAGATCGAATAGGAGGGCAGGCGCCGTTTCAGGTTTCGCAATGTGACTGAAAGTGGAAAGGACTGTCGGGCGAAAACGGCGCTGGGCAGGCGGACATCCAGTTGCAAGCCGGACAAGACCAACCGCGACACGAGACCCGAGACGAGCATCGCGGCCAGCAAGCAGCTCAGGACGAGATAAAGTAGGTTATTGCCGGATAAAACCGCCGCCACGCCGACCACAACGACCAAAAGTAAGTAGAAGAACCCTTCGCGCGTGAGGCGATAGTCCCGGTTTTCGAACCAGGAACGCCGCAAGAAGGACATTCGCAACCGCGCGTGGGAGAGATAGATGACGTAGCAGCACAAGCCTAGCGCGGCGAATGTGAGCCCGGCTCCGGCGCCGAGGCGGCCTTGCTCAAGGAAGTCAACGGCTCCGAAAGCTGCGACGACAGCGGCGGCGAGGCAGATCGCGGCTTTATTGAGCCCTTTCGGTTTGAGGTTCCGCAAAACTAAACCGCTGTGTTTGAGGCCGCGCTTATGCCTCGCCCTCGAAATGCTGAAATCCGTCGGCTCGTAAGGCGCGTACGCCGCTCGCAGTTCGCAAGGTGACTCCTGACCCGGAGTGGACGATTCCGATCCGTGTCAACGGCAGGCCCTCGAAGTCGGGCGGTACCCGGCGCCTAGGGCCGACCGTAAACAATAATTCATATTCTTCACCGCCATGCAGTGCCTGGGTGAGCGACGCGGCTCGGAAGAGGGGAACTCGAGCGGCCTCGATCTCGATGGAGGCACAGGAGGCTCGCGCCAACTTGGCTGCGTCGGCCGACAATCCGTCGCTAAGATCGATGGCGGCGGACGCGCGGACGGGACGGCGCAAGAAACGGCCGAACCCTAAGCGCGGCTCCGGGTAGAGGTGACGCCGAACCGCGCCGGATCGGGTCGAGCCGGCCCCTGCCATCAGATTCGCCAAGCCTAACACCGATCCGCCCAGCCGGCCCGAGACATAGACCGCGTCGCCGGGCTTCGCGCCGCCCCGGGTTAGCGCCTTGGCCCGAGGCGCCGAGCCAACAACGGTCAGGACGGCGCTGAACCGCCCTCCGCTCGCGACATCACCTCCGACAAGAGGCGCTTCGAATTTCTCCACGGCCGTTGAAAGTCCGCGTAAATACCGGCTCAGCCAGGCCCCGCGGGCCCAGGGGGGTAAACATAATGATAGAAGCACGCAACGCGGCGTTCCTCCCATGGCCGCGACATCGCTGACGGCTCGCGCGACTGTCTTGTAGCCGAGTGCGTGAGCCGGGTGGTGCCGGCGCTTAAAGTGAGTTGATTCGATGACTTGATCCGTCGTCAGCAACAATTCTTCGCCCCGCGGAGGCTTGTACACCGCCGTGTCATCGCCGATACCAAGACGCAAACCCGCCAGCTTGGCGCCGCCCGCAACGCGGCGGATCGTCTCGATGATCTGGTTTTCGACAGGCTGCATCGGCTGAATCTTCGGCGACGGCCGGCGGGGCCGATCTCCGTCTGGAGTGCGGTCATAGCCGTACTACGGGGGTTGACAGCAATATTTTGATCTTGGTAAGGTGCAAGTCTTAGCGCCGTATTCATTGCTTCGTGGTCCGGTTGACCGGGACCGCGAATCCCCTCGGCACTCTCTTCGGCGGGGTTTTATCAGCCTAAGCTAGGGCCGGAATGAGGAAGAATCATTTTATAGTAGTCGTGGCCCACTCGGTTCACGGCCGCATCCGCAGGGTCCATATTCCTCGTTATGCGATCCACATCGGGCTGGCGGCAGTGCTGCTCGCCACGATCGCGACTATCGGACTCGTTTCCAGCTATACCCGGATGGCCGTGAAGGCCTTTGAGTTCAATGAACTGCGCACTGAGAAAGAGGCGTTGCAGCGGAAGTACGACGCGCTTGCTCAGCGTTCGGAAGAACGCGACGTTCAGCTTGAATCGCTCGGTAATCTGGCGACCGAAGTCTCGATGGCTTTCGGTATCAAGCGGCAAACTAACGAGGCGGGTGATGTCGGGCTCGGGCTGTCTTCCGACCAGAGTTATTCCCGATCGCGTAGTCAGTACGATTTCCTCCAGCAAGTGCAAGTGTCTACCGGAGGCAGCGGCTCAGTGTGGGAGTGGTTGGAAAACACCACACCGTCGATTTGGCCGGTGCAGGGGCGGTTGAGCAGTTCCTTCGGCAAGCGCAATGACCCCTTCGCCGGGACAGGAAGTTTCCACGCGGGCGTCGACCTCACGGCGCGTTACGGGACACCGATTGTCGCGGCGGCGGACGGCGTGGTAACGCAAAGTGGTTGGTTCGCAAAATACGGCAAGCGAGTCGTGTTGGCCCACGGCGGCAACGGGCTGTCCACGGGCTACGCCCATATGAGCGAATTCTTTGTGCGTCCCGGCCAGGTCGTTAGGCGAGGCGAAGTTGTCGGTCGCGTCGGGCGCACTGGAAAAACCACCTCGCCGCATCTCCATTACGAAGTCCGCTATTTAGGGACGCCGGTGAATCCCTACAAATACCTGCGCCGTCCAACCAACCAGCGCGCGGGCTTCCGTGTCGCCGACTAGCCTTCGAATCAAGCCGGCGACAGCTTATGTTCCGCGCGCGGGCTCCCGTTGTCGTTTTCCCCTCGCGGGGCTTCTCTAACCGCTTGCATACAAAAGGTTTCTTCGGTTACCGTGAGAGAAGCGGCTTATTTCTCAACGGTTCGCTGAGATGCACTCGGCGGTGTTTGGGGAGCCCCGTTCGTTCTCAGTTTGCGCTCGGCATCTTCGAGGCGAGGTGATTGCTCTTGGCGTTGAATGTCCGATCTCTGTTTAGTTTGTTCTCGAGGGATCTCGCGATCGATCTCGGGACGGCGAACACGTTGGTTTCGATTCGCGGCAAGGGCATCGTGGTTAATGAGCCGTCGATTGTCGCGCTGAACAAGACCAACGGGGAAGTGGAAGCGGTCGGGAAGGAAGCCAAGGAAATGGTCGGCCGCACGCCGGGCAACATCGTCGCGATTCGGCCGATGAAGGACGGCGTCATAGCGGACTTCAAGGTCACCGAGAAGATGCTGACCTACTTCATTCAGAAGTCCCACAACCGCAAGATGCTGGTCCATCCACGCATCGTAATCGGGGTGCCGAGTGAAATTACTCCGGTCGAGGAAAGGGCGGTCCGCGATTCGGCTTATCGGGCGCACGCGAGCGAAGTACATTTGGTGGAACAGGCGATGGCGGCGGCGATCGGCGCCGGCTTGCCGATTACTGAACCGTGCGGAAACATGGTTGTGGATATCGGCGGCGGAACTACCGATGTAGCGGTCATTTCGATGTCGGGTATCGTTTATTCTCGTTCGGTGCGGGTGGCGGGCAACGAGATGGACGAGGCCATCATCAATTACCTAAAGCGCAAATACAATTTACTGGTCGGCGAGCGTACGGCCGAGCAGGTCAAGATTTCGGTTGGCTCCGCCTTCAAATTGGATCAGCCCATCACAATGGAGATCAAGGGACGCAACCTCATCGAGGGTGTACCACGGACGGTAACGATAAACGATACGGAGATCCGCGAAGCGCTTGCCGACTGTGTGGGAACGATCCTGAATGCCGTTCGCGTTGCTCTGGAACGGACCCCGCCGGAGCTAAGTGCCGACATCAGCGACCGAGGCATCGTGCTGACCGGTGGTGGGGCGCTGCTACGTAATCTTGATCTCCGCATTCGCGAAGAGACGGGGTTGCCGGTTTCGATTGCCGAAGACCCGCTGGCCTCCGTGGTAATAGGAACCAGCCGTATGCTCAGTGATTTCAAGCTGCTACGCCGTATTTCGCTGGAATGAGAGCTCGCTGTGTTTGAGTTCTTTCTTCGCTATCGCAACGTATCCGTGCTGGCGGGAGTCCTGCTGGTCCAGTTCATTCTGCTCGGATACCAGGTCAAGCGCCAAGACGACGTGCGATTGTTGCGGGTCTGGACGGTTGGCGCTATCACCCCGATCCAAAAAGGCCTGAACGGGATTACGTCCGGGTTGGTCGAGACCTGGCGAGACTACGTCTGGTTGGTGGGCGCGCGGCGCCAAAACGAGGAGTTGCGGGAACAAGTTTCGCGACTCAAGTTGGAGAACCAGCAGTTCCGGCGAGCCTTGGCTCGCTTCGATCGCGAAGAAGAGCTGGCGGCTTATCAACGTGAGATCGAATCGGAAACCGTAGCGGCGCAGGTGATCGGCCGCGGCTCGAACCCGAATTCAAAAGAGGTTTTCCTGGACAGGGGAACCGACGACGGCGTGCGCGCTGGCATGCCCGTTATTACCGCGGAGGGCATCGCGGGACGCGTCCAGGCGGCGTACGGCGGGGCGTCATTGGTTCGTCTGGTTCACGATGTTGAGGTGGGCGTAGGTGTTCTGCTGGGACGGTCGCGTGCTCGCGGCGTAATGAAGGGCAGCGGACAGCCGCGCGAATGCCGTGTAGACTACATCCGCGGCGAGGTTGACGTGGTGGTCGGGGAACCCGTTTACACTTCCGGTGACGATGGTGTTTATCCGAAGGGTTTGCCCGTGGGAAAGGTGACGCGGGTGGAGGAAGGAAGCGAGTTCCAGCAGATTTACGTAGCGCCGGCCGCCGCGCTCGATCGGCTGGACGAGGTGTTAATTGTGCTTTCGGGCGTCCACGAGGAGATTCCGAAACACCCCCAACCGCAAACGCCGCAATTCCTCATGCCGCCGCCCGAGCCCGAGCCCGTGGAGGGTGAAGAGCTCGCGGCCGGCGGCGAACCGGAGCGGGCGCTTGAGGGAAGGCCGGCCGCGGCGCCTCTTCTCACCGACGCCGATCGGGTTCGCGAGCGGTACCGAGCCGTAGCCGCGGCGCAGGGTCATATTTTCGGAAAAGGTGCTCCGGGAACGCCTGTTCCGGATTTCAATCTTGATCCAAGTGTCCGTCGGCCCGCGACACAGGCGGAACAGCCAAGCGACGACGAAAGCGTCGTCGACGGTGGTCTCTCGGAAGGTGGGGCGACGGACGCACCGAGGGGCGCGGTACTACCCGGGACGGGCGAAAGAGGAGGTGCCGCTCGCGGGGCCCAATCCGGCTCGGAAGAGCCCGTCTCCGAGCAATAACAGGCAACGCGGCGGGCTCGCCGAGAAATCACGCGGGGCTGCCCGCCGCCGAGCCCTGATCACGAATGAGCACGATATCCAACGACTTACCGCGGGTGGAAACCGAGGTTCGGAACGTCAGGACCCACACCGCGATTGTGGTAGCCGTCATCGCACTGGCGTTGCAGGTGCACCTCCCGCTTTATTTCGACAATTTGGGTAACCTCGATCTGCCGTTGCTGGTGGTGGTCTACCTTACGCTTTCGCGCCGAGACGTGGTCATTGGGCTGTTGATTGGCGCGGCGGTGGGGTTGGCGCAAGACAGTTTGACTCAGGGGCCGATCGGGGTGTTTGGTATTCTCAAGACGGTTATCGGCTACTTGGCAGCTACGGTGAGCCGGTTTATCGAAGTCGATTTCATTGGTGCGCGGAGCGTCTTGACCGCGCTTTTCTTTCTCATTCACCAACTGATGTTTTGGATCATGGGAGCGGTCTTGTTGGGCAATGAGATTTCGATCGATCCGGTAGGAACGCTGATGTTCGCGACCCTGCACGCCGGCATCGCCGTGCTGTTGTTTCGGTTCTTGGATCGCTTTCGAACAGCGCCGTGAACCTCCATTCGAGTCAACGAAAAAAGACGGCCGGCCTGCGGATCGCGGTCTTTCAGTTTGTCGCGACCGCTTCTTTGTTGTGGCTGCTTTCGGGCTTTTGGCAGCTCCAGGTGCAGAGCCCGGATGTCTACGCCCAGCGAGCCGAACGGAACCGTATCAAGTCGCTACCTTTGCCTGCGCCACGCGGGAAGATTCTGGATCGCGACGGCCGGGTTCTGGTCGACAACATCCCGAGCTTCAAAGTGCTTCTGTCCAGGGCCTTGCTGGACCCGATGCATTTGCCCCTGATTGCCCAAGGACTCAATCTTCCCGTCGATGACCTCGAAGCAAACCTGGGTCGGCTGGAAGCTTCCCGGGCGCCGGAGTACCAATCCGCGCTCCTCAAAGAAAACTTGACGGCGCCGGAAGTCGCGTTCGTGGATGCACACCGCGTGGAGTTCCCGGAGCTGGAGTTGGTGCGGTTCCAGCGACGGTTGTACCCGAAAGAGGGGCTGGCGTCGCATGTTGTCGGCTACGTGGGCGAGATCAGCGACGCGGAACTCGAGCGCATCGAGTTCATTCGTTACGAACCCGGCGCGGAAGTCGGCAAGGCGGGCATCGAGCGGCAATACAACGACGTGTTGAGCGGTGCGGACGGCCGACGTGTCGTCGTCGTCGACAGCTTGGGCCGCGAGAGGCGGGTTTTCGGCAACGTCGAAGCTGTTCCCGGTCGCAACGTGCGGTTGACCCTCGACCTCGATTTGCAAGTGGTTGCCGAATTGGCGATGGAGAACCGCACGGGCGCGGTGGTGGCGCTCGATCCACGCAACGGCGAAGTGCTGGCCCTGGTGAGCACGCCGAACTACTTTCCGAATCGCTTTGTGGGCGGCATTCGCATGGAAGATTGGCGTGCACTGACAGAACATCCGGACAAGCCGTTGCTGAACCGAGCGATTCAAGCCCAGTTGGCGCCGGGATCTATTTTCAAACCGGTCGTGGCGCTGGCCGCCCGCCGAGAAGGTGTCGCCGACAGCGAATTCAGCGTCGTGTGTCAAGGCGGGGCTGTCTTCTATGGCCGTTATTCTCGTTGTCACCGGACCGGAGGCCACGGCAAAGTGACACTCTACGAGGCGCTGGCGCAATCGTGCGACGTGTTCTTCTACACGATCGGTGATCGACTGGGGATTGACCCGATCGCGGACTACTCACACTTGGTCGGGCTGGGCGCGCCTACCGGAATCGACTTACCTAATGAGGAGCAGGGGATCGTTCCTTCAACGAGTTGGAAGCTACGTTTCCTGCGCGAGAAGTGGTACGCCGGCGAAACGATCTCTGTTGCAATCGGCCAAGGGGCGCTGACGGTTACACCCCTTCAGATCGCCCACGCGATCGGGGGGCTGGTAATGGGTGGAGAGTGGCATCGGCCGCATCTACTTTCTTGGGCCGCGATGAAGGACCTGCGAGATGATTTTGAGCCCCCCTCTCCGCAGCGCATGGAACTGGATCCGGCGATCGTGAGGCAAATCGTCCGGGGCCTGTGGGGCGTAGTCAACGGCGGCGGGACCGGTGTGCGCGCGCACGTGCCTGGATACGAGATCTGCGGCAAGACCGGGACGGCCCAAGTTGTCTCGCTGCGTCGCAGAATGGAGTCCGACAACGAGGCTTACAAGGACAATGCTTGGTTTGTCGGTTTCGCCCCTTGCCGTGCACCGGAGATCGTGGTCACGGCATTGATACAACGCGGCGAACACGGGCACCTTGCGGCGCCGATCGTGCGGGATGTGATTAAGGCCTATTTCGACAAACAAAAGCGGGGACGCGGGCGAGGCGAACCGATTCCGCAACCGGTGCAGTCCGTTAGGGCAGGTTACGAGGCACGATAGCGGTGAGCGGCGATCATTCGTTACGAGATTTTGATTGGGCGCTGCTGGGGCTCACGACCGCCCTCGTTGTCCTCGGGGTGCTTGAGATCTCTAGCGCGACCCGCAATACGGTGTGGCAGGATGCTCACCTAAGGCAGATCCTCTGGGTCGGCGTCGGTCTGGTCTGCTTGTGGATTTTTTCGGTCGTCGATTACAATTCCCTGATCCAGCACGCCGTGACGTTTTACGTCATCTCCTTGGTGCTGCTTGTGTTGGTGCTCGTGTCGGGACAGGTCTTAGGCGGGGGGAAGCGCTGGTTGCCGATCCCCGGGGGACTCACGCTGCAGGTTTCCGAATTTGTCAAGGTGGTGTTAGTATTGTTGATGGCGAAGTTCTTTTCCGATTTGCCGCGCAAGCAGATCGAATGGAAGCATTTGCTGAAGATCGGCGCGCTGTTCGTGGTCCCCATCTTGTTGGTGGCCCGGCAGCCGGACTTGAGCACAGCTTTAAGCTACACGGCGATCCTGGTGATCGGGGTATTTCTGGCGGGTTTGCGCTGGAAGCATATGGCGATCTTGGGATTGGCCGCGGTTTTGGTTTTGCCGCTGGCCTGGCAGCAGCTCAAGCCGTACCAGAAGGAGCGCTTGATCACATTTTTGGATCCCGAGAAGGATCCGCAAGGATCGGGTTACCAGCCGATCCAGTCGAAGATCGCCGTGGGCGCGGGCGGAATTTGGGGTGCCGGGTTCGCGAGAGGTTCGCAGACCCAGCTCCGGTTCATTCCCGTGCCGCACACTGATTTTGTTTTTTCGGCGTATGCCGAAGAGGCGGGATTCGTGGGAGTGCTGTTGGCTCTCACGCTGTATTTCGGTTTGTTGATGAAGATCGTGGGGAACGCCCGTACCGCGGCTGACAGCGCGGGGATGTATATCTGCATGGGCGCCGCCGCGCTTCTGTTGTTTCACTTGATTGTCAACGTCGGCATGGTCATTGGACGCATGCCGGTGACCGGCCTCCCGTTGCCGCTGATGAGCTACGGCGGGTCGAATTTGTTGGCGACGTTTATGTTGCTTGGTTTGGTGAATAACGTCCGCATGCGGCGGTTTACCAACTGAGTGCCGGCCGCGTACGCCTCGGAAAGCCTTGCCGACCGGGAGCACGTGGCGGAAAGTTTAGGTCGTACGTCGACCAGCCCCCGCTGAAGGGGCGAAGAAATACGGGAAGGATGTGGGCCCGCGTTGCGTCGGCAATCGGGGCGGTTCTTCGGTCCAACCGTGTTGAGCACGAATCCGCGACTGTGCTCCGCGAACGGACTTAGAAAGGTTTGACCGGACTATGGAGCAGTTGAAGAACCGGGCCGCCGAAGGTTGCCGCGATTCTGGTTGCGGTGCGCCGGCAGTCGCGCTTCCCATCGTCGATCATCCCCGAAGAAACCGCGCCGCCGACGCCGCGGCCCTCTTTCCCGAGGAGGTGTCCGGTGTCCAAGGAGCTTATTGTCAACTCGTCCGTGCACGAGACGAGACTGGCCATTCTCGAAGACGACCGTCTGGTCGAGCTCTACATTGAGCAGGAATCCCAACATGCACTAGCGGGAAGCATTTTCAAAGGCCGCGTAACCCGCGTGCTGCCCGGCATGCAGTCGGCCTTTGTCGATATCGGCCTTGAACGAGACGCTTTTCTCTACGTCTCGGACTTTCTCGACGAAAACGAAGATCTGGAGACCGCGCCCGCGGATGCGACTCCGCGACGGTCGGAGGGCTCGTCGGAAGACGAGCCGGCGGAGCCGAATGCTAAAGCCGACTCGACGGATCGGCTTGCCAACGCCGGGGCTGACACCCAGTCGGCGGCGCCCGAAGAAAAGGCGCCGACCGACGGGAACTTGGCACGCCGCGGAGGGCGCGGACGCCGCCCTCGCCGACGTCGCGGGCGTTCGGGCGAAGGGTCGGCGGCCGGCCCGGAGTCCGGTTTTCCCGAGGGAAAGTACGCCCCGATTGACGGCGACGAGCAGCCGAAGGACACCGAGCCGGCCGCCGGCGTCGACCCACCCGTGAAGCAAGAGAGCGACTTTACTGTGCTGCCGGGCGAGTCGTTGGCCAAGTACAGCGGCCCGACAACGTCCGAGGAGCCTACACCGGACGACGACGCGCCTCGGATCGCGCGGGCGCGCGACGAGAATGTCGAGGCCTCGGTTGAGCGGGACGGCGTGCCCGGCGACGATACGGATCGGGACGTCGACGTCGTTGCTGCGGGTGTCGAAGAGACCAATTCCTCGCCCGAAGGCCCGGCTGGAGAGGGCCTCGACCTGTCTTCGGAAGATATCGCGGCCGAAGAGTTGCCTGAGCCGGTGACACCCGTTGAAATTGTCGTGGTCGAAGATGACGGCGAGGCCTTCTTGGCCTCGGAGCGGTCGCCGGAGCTACACAACGATGTCGTCGTGGATCGGCTTACGAACACGGTGCCGACGGGTGAGACCGGAGAACCAGCGACGGTCACCGAAGACGCAGCCGGGGAAGGCGTTGAGAACGAAGCGGAAGAAGCGCCGCAAGAGCCGGGAGGGTCTGATGAGCAACCCGCGGGGGAGCCCGAATCCGGGGAAGAGGTCGCGGCGGGCGCCGCGGAGGCCCCGGCCGCCGGATCCGGAGACACCGGCCCCACCGATGCCGGTCCTAGAGTCCCGGGGCGTCCCTTGCCGACGGACGAAGAGAACGACGAGAGACAAGCCGCTCCCGAGGCGGGGGAGGACTCCGGGCGGCCGCAAGAGGGTGAGGCACGGCATCGAACCCGCTCAACTTCAGCAAGCTTCGAACGCCGGCGTGGGCGCCGCGGCCGGCGTAGGGGACGACGCCGGGAAGGCCCCGCGACCGAGCCGGCCGAGGACCACAGCGAAGCCGGCGATCGTCGGGATAACGGCCCGAAAATCAGCGACTTGCTCGCCAGGGGCCAAGAAGTGTTGGTCCAGATTTCCAAGGAACCGCTCGGGAAGAAGGGCGCGCGCATCACGTCGCACATCGCTTTGCCGGGGCGCTTTCTGGTCTACATGCCGACAGTGAACCACACTGGCGTATCGAGGAAGATCGCCTCGGACAAGGAGCGGGCGCGCCTACGCAAGATCGTGCACGCCCACAATACGGGCATGCCCGGCGGCTTCATTGTCCGTACGGCCGGCGACGGGGTGAGCGAAGAGGACCTGCGTGGAGACATGCTCTTCCTCTACAACCTCTGGCTCGACATCCGCGAAAAAAGCGAGCGCTACCCATCGGCGTCGCTGGTCCATCACGACGATGATGTCGTGGAACGAGTCTTGCGGGATCGTCTGGGGGAAGATTTCAAAACGATCTGGGTTGATAGCGAAGAGCAATACGAGCTCGTTCTGCGATTCGTTGAACGATTCCAGCCCGACTTGCTGCGTGCGGTTAAGCTCTATACGCGCACGAAACCGATCTTCGATTCCTTCAAGATTTCGACCGAGATCGAAAAAGCCTTGCGACCCAAGGTGTGGCTCAAATCAGGTGGCTACATTGTGATCAACCCCACTGAGGCGCTGGTTTCGATTGACGTGAATACCGGCAAATACGTCGGCAAGTCCGACCGCCTCGAAGACACGATCGTCAATACAAATCTGGAGGCCGTGACGGAGATCGCGCGCCAATTGCGCCTGCGGGACTTGGGCGGCATCATCGTCGTCGACTTCATCGACATGGAGGAGCGGGCGAACCGACAGAAGGTCATGGCAGCTCTCGAAAAGGAGTTGCGAATCGACATCGCACCCTCGAAGGCGCTCGCGTTCAACGAGTTCGGATTGGTGGCGATTACGCGCAAGCGAGTAAAGCAATCGCTGGAGCGAAGCCTTTGCACGCCCTGTCCGTATTGCCACGGAGCGTCCTACGTCAAGTCGGTACAAAGCGTGATCTACGAGATTCTGACGGACGCCAAGAAAAGGGCGGTTTCGAAGGACCCGAAGAAGGATTTGACCCTGCGAGTCAACCCGGAAGTTGCACGGAAACTCAAGTCGCGTGACAACAACTACTTGAAGGAACTGGAACAGATTCTTCGGGCCAACGTTCTGGTGCGCGGCGATGTTTCGTTGCACCGCGACCACTTCGACATTCACTGACCGAAGAAGCGCTGCCTCCCGGCTCGACCGCGATCACGACGGAGAAGGGTCCGAGCGCTCCTATTCATTCGACGTCGGCATCTTTGGGTAGACCAGTTCGTAACCCGCCTGCTTCCACTCGGTTACTCCCCCAAATTCGATGTCGGTGTAGCCGTTTTCCTTGAGGAAGGCCGCCGCACGGGAGGCCCTTCCGCCGCGGTTTCAAAACACGACGAGCGGTCGGCCTTTCGGAATCTCGGACATGCGCGCTTCGAGTTGGTCCATCGGGATGTGGTGGCAGCCCTCGATGGTCCCGATTTGTTCAAGCTCTTCGGGACGCCGCACGTCGAGCAGAAAGACCTCTTCCCCCGTGTCGAGGCGCTGTTTGAGTGCCCGCGGGTCAAAGCGGGGCGCGGACTCGGCGGGTTCGGGCTTGTCTCCGGATGCGGACATGGCTTCGTTGGGCTGCTGTGAGTCGGAGCAAGATACGGCGCCGGCACAACCGGCAAATGTGACGCCCATTAAGGCTCTTCGGGTCAACATAGACGACACTCCCTTGGGGACACTTCGCCCAGTATACCCGGTTGTCGGCAGAGCGCCGCCGGAGCATTGTCTCGCGGCTGAGGACGGACAGGCGCGCAATCGACCTTCTCCGCAAGGCTCCTAATTCTTCCCCGGCGTGCGACCGATACTGTTACTAAGCGGTTCTTTAGAACTTCGATGGACATGAACATCTTGATCGTCGACGACTCTTCCGTTATGCGAAAGATTCTGGAGCGGAGCTTACGGCAAGCGTTTCCAAACGGGATTGAACAAGTAGTCGAGGCCGGGGATGGGGCGGAGGCGCTCGCTAAGCTTGATGCCGGGCCGATCCAGGTCATCTTTTCTGATATCAACATGCCCAATATGAACGGCCTCGATTTCCTTCGGAATATGAAGGAGACGGCCCACAAGGATTTGCCGGTCATCATGGTGACCACCGAGGGCGGTGAGAGAACGGTAAAGGAGGCGATTTCGCTCGGCGCTAGGGGATTCATTCGGAAACCATTCACACCGCAGCAGATGGAATCTACGCTCGCCAAGGTGATGAAGTAGGCGGCGAGTCTAACGCTGTGCGGCTTATGGGGGAGAGCGACGCGCCGGCACCGGCGCCGCGACAGTACGTTGAGGCTCCGAATGGGTGATCGCCGGCCCGGCGGGGACGTGGCGTGAGCGTCCACGCTCGCCGCGAACCGATTCATCGGTTCGTATCCCCGAATTCTCGAGACCTCGCAAGGCGGCAATCCAAGACCCGCCCCGATGACTAGGAGCACGGCAAGCCTTGAGCCTCACGCCACGTCGGGGGCGTTGGGTAGCGAAGGGATTTTCGGAGGAGTCCGTTTCAACACCAGGTGGAGTTGCTGATTCAAGGGAACTTATTCGGTCGGTGCTCGGTACAGCCCCCCTTTTTCACAGGCCCCTACTTCCGAAGCTCCCAAACCCGCGACGCCGGTAACGGGCCACGACACCCCACTTCCGTACGGCCTGCCTGACCGGATGGAAGGCTATACTTGGCACTGGGCGGATTCACGGCGAGGATCGCGCCTTTCAACCCATGAACGGGCGCTGGAGCGAATACCTGAACCCCGGGACCACTCTCGTTATGGGAGTGCTCAACGTAACGCCCGATTCGTTTTCCGACGGTGGGCTGTTCACCGACGTAGACACGGCGGTCGAGCACGGTCGACGGTTGATTAGGGAAGGGGCTGACATCCTGGATATCGGCGGGCAAAGCACCCGACCGGGCGCGAGCCCGATCACGACGGGCGAGGAACTTGACCGTGTTTGCCCGGTTGTGGAACGTTTGCTGAAGGAAACCGCGACGCCGATCTCGATCGATACGTTTTCACCGAAGGTGGCCGAGGAGTGCTTGGCGCTGGGGGCGGCCATACTCAACGACGTGTCCGGGTTACAAGACCCCGAGATGCAGCGGACGGCGGCGCGCCATGAAGTGCCCGTGGTCCTGATGCATATGCGCGGCACTCCACAAACCATGCAACACGGTATTGTCTATAAGGACGTCGTGGACGACCTGAAGGGCTTTTTCGAAAAGCGCATCGCGGACGCCGAGCGTGCCGGCGTGCACGAGATCATGATCGATCCGGGCATCGGTTTCGGCAAGACGGCGGAGTACAATTTGGAGATCTTGCGGCGTCTTGGAGAATTCAAGACCCTAGGGCGCCCGTTGTTGGTCGGTCCATCCCGCAAATCGTTTATCGGCAGTATCACCGGGCGGCCGGTCGACGACCGTGTTGACGGCACGATCGCGGCCTGCGTGATCTCCGCGATGAGAGGCGCCGACGTGGTTCGCGTACACGATGTCGGCCGAGTCAAGCAGGCCTTAAAGATTGCGGATGCGGTTCGAGGAGCGGCGGTCCCCGCGGCGGCCGCGAGTCTCTGATGGCGCATCTCGATAAGATCATCCTGCGAGAGGTGCGGGCGGCGACCAACGTCGGCGTGAGTGATGAAGAACGGGCTGATCCGCGGGACGTGCTGTTTGATGTTGAACTGCATCTCGATTTGCATCCCGCGGCGGCCGGCGATGACTTAAGCTTGACGCCGGACTACAGGGAGGTCGCCGCGTTGTTGCGCCGCACGGCGAGTGAGCGGCCTTACCGGCTGCTGGAGACCCTTGCCGAGACGGTTGCCGGGGGCTTGTTAGACCGGTTCGGAATCGAGCTCGTGGTGCTGCGCGTGCGCAAAGCGGATCTCCGGGATGCCCATGGAGCGCTCTACGCCGCCATTGAAATCAGCCGCCGCCGCCATGCGTGATGTCTATCTCGGGCTGGGCTCGAACATCGGCAACAAAACAGCCCGCATTCAGCTGGCAATCGCGCGCATTGCGGAATCAATGGTCGTTCAGCGTCTGTCTTCGCTTTACGAGACCGCCCCGGTCGGCTTCCTCGATCAGGACTGGTTTCTCAACTGCGTAATCGAGGTGGAGACGGAGAGAACAGCTCACGAAGCCGCGGACCTGCTAGGCGGCCTGGAGTTGGAGATGGGGCGTCGCCGGGAAACTCCCGGCGGACCGCGGACGATCGACATCGACATTCTTTTCTTCGGCACGGAAATCATCGATGAGGAGGGGCTACAGGTGCCGCATCCCCGTCTCCACCAAAGACTGTTCGTTTTGGCGCCGATGGCCGAGCTGCGCGCGGATTTCGTCCATCCGGTTCTTGGTGTCACGGTGGCCGAGGCGGCTCGAAAGTTAGCGGGCACGCAAGAAATCCGCCGTGTTGAGCGATGAGAGCGGCGCCGGCCGCCATCGCCGGAAGCATCCGCCTGTGCAGCTTAGGCGGGAATCTCCGGGACGGGTTGGCGCCTCTCGGGCTCGATTTCTTCTAGGTACCGAAAGCCTTCGCGAACATTGGGGCGGCCGGGTTGCCAGTCGAGGGCAGACTTTGCCTTGGCGTTTGATGCCCCGCGCTGACGGGTCATCATGTAGTGACCATAGGGGCCCGCTCCCCAACGGCCGACAAAGCCCGGTACGCGGAACGGGCGCGGGGCGCCGAGCATGCGGGCGTAGTAGGGCAGCCATTCGGCGGCCTGTGCGGGCTCGTCGTCAACGATGTTGTAGATGCCGGCTTCACCGCTAATGACGGCGAGGGCGGTTGCATCGGTGGCGTCCTCGACGTGGATGAAGGAGAACATGCCGCGCCCCTTGCCGACGATGGGGACGCGACGTTTCAGCACCTCTTGAGCGAAGCCGCCGTCGCGGGCATAGAAGGTACCCGGGCCGTAGAAGTAGCCATAGCGCAAGACCATCCCTGCGATGCCGGGGGAGCCGAGGGCGGCGTGCTCGTGGACATGAATCGCATCGACGAGCTCGGCAGCTCCCGGTAGATTGCGGTCCAGGCCGTCGTCCTCCGACGCGGGCTCGTCTCCGGTTGGAGCGTAAAAGAAAGCAACGCTTTGGGCCAAGAATCGTCGGACTCCGACGGCGCGCGCTGCTTCCATGAGCACGTAGGTGCCTTCGGTTCGTAGGCGATTCGTTGCCGCGAACTGTTCGCCGACTTTGCGCGGCTGAATCTTGGGCGGAATGCTGGTTAGCTGGTGAATGACAACGTCGGGCCTCGAGGCGCAAACAACTTGACGGACCCAATCTCGGTCGAAAACATCGCCGACCGCGGGTTGAACTCCTTGAGACCGCAACCAGTCGGCCCGTGACACAGAGCGCGTGATCGCCGCGACCTCATGACCGTCGCGGACCAAGAGCGGGACGAGCTGACGGCCGATGGCTCCGGTCGCGCCGGCCAGAAACACCCTCATAATGGGACTTACGCGTTGGAGGGTTAGCCGGTTTCCGTGGGCTGCTCGAATGAAGGCCGCGAGAGTGTGAAATGGGCAGGCCGGGAGACCCGCGCCACCGCGGGCGGGTTGCCGGAAGCTCAGAGATTTTCATTCCCTTGTACGGGTCGGATTGCCTTGACCGCTCGCGCCGTGACCGGCTGGGAGCCGGTCACGACAGTTGGCTGGGACCGGCACGAAAGCCGTTCGCTACCGAGCGGGCCCACGGTCGAAAAACGCGCGGCTTTGTTGTGAAACTCGCTGTTATCGGACGGAGACTTTGCGAGCCTCTTACCGGTGTGGGGCGGTATATGGAAGCCTTGCTGGGTGAGTGGGGGCGGGGGGAGTCCGCGTTCGAACAGATTCTTGTTTATGTACCCGGCACACCGCATCTCGACGATGAGGCGTTCGGCGCGAAGGTTGAGTTCCGCGTCGTCCCGAGTTCGTTGCCGCCACTGGTTTGGGAGAACATTGTTCTCCCGGCGGCGATGGACAAGTTCGATATTCTCTTTGCGCCCTACACTCTGCCCTGGGGTCTGGCACGCCGCGGTGTAGTCTCGAACCTAGGGATCTACGAGAGCCGCCCGGGAGACTTTCCGACGTGGGAGCGATTGCGGTCTACCCCCTTCTTCCATCACAGCGTCGGCGAAGCCCGGCTGGTGATTGCGAACTCGGATTCGACTCGTGACGACTTGGTTCGGTTCTATGGGGCCCGGCGTGAAAGTACTCGGGTGATCCTGCCTGGTGTTGATGCGGCCTACACTCCGATGGATTCGGAGTATTCGGCGCAGACTGGGATGAGTGAGTCGATATGCGGGCTGTCGTCGGCTACCGCGACTCGGTTGGGTATCCGGAAGCCATTCTTCTTGTTTGTCGGAAAGCTTTCGCGACGTCGGAACATTCCCTTGCTGCTCGAAGCATTCGCGGGCCTGACGGCCCGGAACGGTGGACGGCACTCCCTCGTGATCGTCGGGGAAGACACTTCCGGAGTTGGCGTTCAGGAGCGGGCTGCCGCGCTGAGGATCGGCGACGACGTCGTCCACGTGCCCTATGCGGAGCGAGAGACGCTGGTGGAGCTTTATCGCGCGGCGCAAGCGTTTGTCCTACCGACTCTGCACGAGGGGTTTTCGTTTACGCTCCTCGAGGCGATGGCGTGCGGGGCGCCGGCGGTGGTATTCGATCACGCCTCGCTCGAGAACGGGGTGCGGCAGGCGGTGCGGGTTTGTGACCGCGCGGATGCCGCGGGGCTGCGAGAGGCCTTGAACGAGGTCGCGTGTGACGAAGGGCTGCGCGCTCGGCTTCGATTTGAGGGGCTTGCGTTAGCCGCCGGTATGCCGTGGAGTAAGACGGCGGCGGAGACCCAGGTTGCTCTTTTGGAGGCGGCGAACCGATAAGCGGTTGCCCCCCGCCAGCTGCAGTGTACAATTGAGGCTTCATCGTTTCGTCATTCTTTTTTAGCTGGAGTTCACAGTGAAGGATATCCCTCAACTCTCAGACGCCGATCTCGATTTGTTGCGGGCGAATGACTCGCCCACGATCTGCAACGTGATCGAAGTCTTCAACAACCGTTCGCAGACCGAAGGCTATATGGATGCGCGTATCCAAGCCTGCTTCCCGGAAATGCCTCCCATGGTCGGGTACGCCACGACCGCGACGTTTCGCTCCGGCGATCGCCCGCGCTCGGGCGACGTCTACGCGGCGCTTGACGAACAGATCAAGACTTTCGCCGATTTTCCGCAACCCGTCGTGGTCGTGTTTCAAGACTTGGACTCCCCCGCGGTGGCCGCGACCTTCGGCGAGGTGATGACAACTTGCTACAAATCCTTCGGAGCGGCCGGCATGATTACCAGCGGAGCGGCGCGCGATCTCGACCAAGTACGGGCGATTGGGTTCCCTTGTTTCAGCGATGGGGTGATTGCCGCGCACGGCTATCCGCATTTTGTTGACGTGAACGTGCCGGTGCGCGTGGGCGGGGTGACGATTTATCCCGGAGATTTGATTCATGGCGACTGCAACGGCGTGACGACGATTCCCCCCGAGATCGCTTCGGCGGTGGCGCATTCGTGCGCCGATTTCGCAGCAGCGGAAGAAGTTGTCCTCAGCTACGCGCGCGGGTCGAACCCGACCGTTGAGGGTCTGGGCGAGGCGCGCAAGAAGTTAGGCGCGATGATCAAGGCCTTGGGCGAGCGAGTGCGGCAGTCGTCGTAACGCGGCGCGGGCTCGACGCCGCCCTTCTCCTTTCGCGGAACTTCCATGCAACCCGCGGCGCTGACCATTGCCGGCTCCGATCCGTCGGGTGGGGCGGGTCTGCAAGCTGATCTGAAAACCTTCCAAGCATTCGGCGTCTATGGGATGTCAGTGGTCACTCTGCTGACGGTTCAGAATACGGTCGAAGTACGCTCGGCCGAGCCGGTTTCGCCGGAACTGGTGGAAGCGCAACTCGACGTCGTGACGGTTGACATTCTTCCGCAAGCGGCGAAGACGGGGGCTTTGGGGACTCGCGAAGTTGTGGAAGTCGTCGCGGCGTGGGCAAACAAGACCGGCGTGCCGCTGGTCGTTGATCCAGTGATGGTCAGCACGCAGGGCAGGCAGTTGCTCTCCGCCGACGCTCGCGACATTCTCGTTGAGCAACTGCTGCCGCGGGCCATGCTGGTCACCCCCAATCTCGACGAGGCGCGAGAGCTGGCGGGCATGCCGGTGGAGAGTGTCGAGCAGATGGAAACCGCCGCGCGACGCATCGCCGAATACGGGCCGAAGGGCGTGTTGGTCAAGGGTGGCCACCTGCCTGGGGAACCGACCGATGTGCTCTTGTGGGAGGGCCGGATCGAGCGATTCTCGGCGACGCGGATAACTTCGCGTCACACTCACGGCACCGGCTGCACCTACTCGGCGGCCATCACGGCTGAGCTGGCCAAGGGAAGCTCGATGGTCGACGCCGTGGGCTCGGCGAAGAGCTATGTCACCCGCGCGATTGCCGAGGCGCCGGGGTTAGGGCAAGGCACCGGACCGTTGCGGCACGCGGTGGAGACGGACTAAACGGGGTGAGCGGCTTTGGAGACCTGCCCACCGTGACCGGCCGAGAGCCGGTCACCACCGCAAATCTCTTGAGCCGCGAAGCGGCGCCAGGAACTATAGCCCGGGGTGGAGCCAAAGGCGGAACCCCGGGTAGAACCCCCACAGGGGGGAGAGCCCTGAAGGGGCGGCAGGAGCGTCCTTGCCCCCATTTTCAGGGCGGTATTATGAACGCGCACGTTCAAAGAGACGGACTCCTCCGCATTCCCGCTCATGGCTCCCTGACTTCGAGGACTTGATCGGCGGCAATGTCTTCCAATACCTGCACCTGGCCGCTGGGCCAACGCAGTTCGATTTCTCGAATGCGCTCGTCGTCCTCCAAACCGAAGTGGACTCTCTTATCCGACGCTCCGGCATAACCGACCGCCGTCGTCACTTGGTTATACTGCACCGCGCCCGATTCCGTTGTCAGCTTGATTTGCGTGCCGATGCCGTCGCGGTTGCTTTTTGTCCCGATCAGGTGCAGTAGGAGCCAACGGCGCGCGGGCTCGGAGACGTTGTAGAGAATCTCCGCCGGTTCGCCGATCGCCGACACGACCGCGTCGATCCGTCCATCGCCGTCCAAGTCGCCGAAGGCCGCGCCGCGATGGGCCGCGGCCGCTTCGAGACCGGCGGCCGCGCTTACATCCTCAAAAGTGCCGTCGCCGCGGTTTTGAAAAACCGCGTTGGGAAGCTTGTACTTGTGCTCGCGGTAGAGCTCCAAGTTCTCGCTGACATGCGAATTGGCCGTGAAGATGTCTTTCCAGCCGTCGCCGTCGAAATCGAAAACGCCGTTCCCCCAGCCGCTCATCGTATTGGAGCTGAGGCCGATCTGAGCGCTATAGGTCGCGTCGACGAACAACCCGCCGCCTTCATTCACGAATAACGGATAGGTTTCGTTGGTCAGCGCCGTGATCGTCACGTCGGGACGACCGTCGTTGTTGAGGTCGCGAAAGTCCAGCCCCATGCTCGAAACCGGAATGCCGTCCTCGGTGAACGCCACGGCTGCTTCGACTGCCACTTCCTCGAAGCGCTTGCCCTCGACGTTGCGGAAAAGAAAGTTGCGCTCGCTGTCGTTCGTGACGAAAATGTCGGGGCGGCCGTCTTCGTCGTAATCGGCGATCGCAGCGCTCATGCCCTTGCCGATGTGGGCGGCGATGCCGGCCTCGGTGCTCACGTCGGTGAACGTCCCGTCGGCGTTGTTGCGATAGAGCATATTCGGCAGCCCGTCGTAGAGGGCCGGCGAGCAGGAGAGCCGCTTGCCCGGGTCGCCGCATAGTTTGTTTTTCGCGAACGACCAGTCGAGGTAATTCACGACGAATAGGTCAAGGTGCCCGTCGCTGTCGTAGTCGACCCAGGCCGAGGCGACCGACCAGGGCTTGCGGCCCGACGCAAAGCGCCCCGTGACACCGGCTTGAGCGGTCACGTCCGTGAAGGCGTCCTTCCCGGTGTTGCGATAGAGCGCGTTGACGTTGACCCCGGTGACGTAGAGGTCGCTCCAACCGTCGTTGTCGTAGTCGCCGACGGCGGCTCCCATGCTGTAGCCGGAGCCCGCGAGGCGGGCGGCCTCGGTGACATCGGCGAACTTGCCGTTGCCTTGGTTTTCATAGAGACGGTTGTGGAAGGACTTGGAGGTTTTCTTGAGGCTCGGGATATGGGCCCCGTTGGTAAAGAAAACATCGAGCCGGCCGTCGTTGTTGTAGTCGAAAACCGCAACGCCGCCCAATGTCGAGTCGATGACGGGCTTGTCGTCGGTCGTGCCGTTGTTGAGGACGAAATCGATGCCGGAAGCCGCTTGGCGATTCTCGAACCGGATGCGGCCACGCTCGGCAAGGGGGGCCTGTTTGCCCGGCGCGGAGGGCTCTCCGGCGTCTCGTAGAAAGTAGACGGCCGCCGCCGCTATGACGACCCCCACGACCCCTACCAAAATCGCCCGGGATCGGCCGCCGCCCGCTTGGTTTGGTGGCGGGGGCTGTTGCTCGGAACGCGGCGGAGCCGCGGGTCGACTCGGCTTTCTTTTACCCGGCCGGCCCTTGCGTGAAGTACTCATCAGACGTGCCGAGTGGCGAGGTTAGGTGGTGGTAGTGAAGAGAGTTGTATCGGAAGCGCCCGGCGGGCAGGCTTCTCGGGAAGGGCCGCTGAGACGGGAGCGGCGGGCGTTTCCAATACAACTCTCTTCAATGTCACAAACAAACAGATTCTTTTCGTCCAGGGCGCTGGTTCAGCTCGGTTTCTGGATCCGTCGGAAGGCCGTGAGCACGCTCAGGTGTAGGATTGCTCATGCGATCTCGATTTCGCGACACCTTTCGACCACTGAGCCCTTAAGTCTCTTGTTTCTTGGGGCTTAGTCCTGCTGTCGGTCGCGAAACTCGGCGAACCAGTTTTGGACGACGTGGATGGAGCGGGGTTTTGCGGTTGCATCCCCCAGTGGCTCGACCAGAACAACCCTCTGTCCGTCGTCGGAAACGTCATATTGCGGCTTCAGGCTAAGGCCGGCCACTAACCCTGCATTGTCGAAGAGCGGCTTGGGTAAGCCCGCTGAGAAGCCTCCGCTGCCACTGACCGGTACCGACAGGAGGGTCATGCCCTCGACGTAGAAAAGCTCTTTCCCATTCTTGCCCCATCGCGGCTGGCCTCCTCCCCCCACAGAGACTTTCGTCACCCGGCCCCCTTTCGGGAACGGCCGCACGTACACCTCGTATTGGCCCGATTGATCTGAGCAGTACGCGACGAAACGCCCATCCGGCGAGAACGTCGCGACTCGCTCATTGAAGCGTGTTTGCACAAAGACGACGGGATCGGAAGTGCCGCCTCCCGGCTCGGTCTCCCGGTACCAAAGGTCCCGCTGTGTCTTCGGATCCCCCAGGGTGTGATAGATCAGATACCTGCCGTCGGGAGACCAGTCCGGGTCGGCCTCGTTGAGGGGTTCGTCGGTTAGCTGTATTTCGTTGCCGCTTCCGTCGGTAGATGCCCTGAAGATCTCGGTGGACCCTCCTCGGAAAGACATATAGGTGATCTGCTGGCCGGAAGGAGACCAGGTGGGTTGGAGAGAGTCTGTATTGAAAGTGATGCGCGTCCTGCTCCCCCGCGCGATGTCGTGAACCCAGATGTCGGCGCCGCCGCCACTGACCCGGCTCTGTAACACCACCTGGCGGCCATCGGGCGAAAGGGACGGCCTCGCCATGCCGCCCTGGGGTTGCCCGATTACCTCCAGCCTTTCGCCGGTTCGGCTTCGCCAGCCCAACTGCCGGTCCGCGCTCGCTGCATCGGTATAAACGAGCGTGCCATCCCTGGCCACACTCGGACCCTGGGCGTTTTGAGCAACCGGAAAGGCCTCCCCGGTCGCCTTCAAGCTTGCAACCGAGAACGGCAGGGCCCACAGATCGTTATCTCGCTCGAATAACAGGTGGCCGCCGGGCGAGTAATAGGGCCAGCCTCCATCCGCTAGCACCTCGTTCCGCCGATCCTGCAGGTCCCTGACAATGATCTTCGGCGCGCCAAGGGAGCCTGCACCAAACGTGATGCTCAGCGCACGGGCCTCAGCGGGGGAAAAGTGAGGCGTCCACTTATGCGGTCCCATCGATTCTTCAAGGTCGAAAAGAATCTCAGGAGTTCCGCCGCGTGTCGGGACTCGGAAGAGCCGCAGGGGGAAGTCCGAGCTGAACACGATCGAATCTCCGTCAGGGCTCCAAGTGCCCCCGCCAAACGCCCGGTGCGGCAACTTGCTGAGAGTCATCGGAGCCCCGCCGCGCACAGAAACTTTCCTTACTTCCGTCTCTGTGACAAAACCTATGAACTCGCTGTCAGGGGACCAGAAGGGGCCTCGGGCTTCTTCGGTGCCATCCAGTTCGCGAGCTTCTGCCTGGTCCAGGTTGCGAATCCAGAGCTTCGTCTTTCCCTCCTCACCGGCGACATAGACGATCCGCTTGCCGTCGGGAGAGATCGCTACGTCTCCTCCTGACAGAATGTCAGGAGTAGACAGATTGTCAGGAGTGAAGGAAAACCGGCGCAGGGGCGCTTCGGGGACCGATCGTGTCGACCAGAGGAATGCGACGACGGCTGCGAGGCCTATGGCCAAGAGGGAAACGGCTGTGGACAACAGATTCCGGCGTCGCTCGCGTGTTTGGGCCTTTTGTGCATCGCTCTCCGGCAGTTCCTTTGAAGGGGCCTGACTCGGTGCAGTGATAGTCTGGCTGGGGAGAACCGTTGATTTCCCCGTGGCCAACTTCTTGCCCAACCCACGCAGATCGACGATCATGTCCTCGACGTGCTGGTAACGTTCCTCCCGGTCCTTGGCCAAAGCTTTGCCGACGATGAACTCCAACTCCATCGGCACGCCGGTCCGCAGCGCTGTAATCGGCTCGGGCTCTTCGTTGGTGATGGAGTACATCACCGCTTTGTCATAGTGACCCTCGAACGGTTGCCGGCCGGTGACCATTTCGTAGAGCACGACACCTAACGCCCAAATATCCGTGCGGTGATCCAACTCCATCCCGTAGGTCTGCTCGGGGGACATGTAGGTCACCGTGCCCATCGTCTCGTCCAAACGGGTGAGCTTCGAGCGGTCGGTCAGCAAGGCCAGGCCGAAATCCATGATGGTGACGTGGCCGTCCTCGCCGATCATCAGGTTCGCAGGCTTGATATCCCGGTGCACGATCTTCTTGCCATGGGCGGCTTGGAGGCCCCTGGCCGTCTGGCCGGCGATGTCGAGAGCGTCCTTCAGCTTCAGCGGCCCGGTCTCAATCTTCTTGTCGAGGCTCTCCCCTTCGAGGAAGGCCATGGCAATGAAGGTGCGGCCATTGGCCTCGGCGATTTCATGGACGGTGCAGACGTTGGGGTGGTTCAACGCGGCGGCGGCCTTGGCCTCGCGCTCGAATCGCTTGCGGATTTCCTCATCTGAGACAAGATGTGGTGCGAGGAACTTCAGGGCAACGGGGCGGTCGAGTGTGGTGTCTTCAGCCTTGTAAACGACACCCATCCCACCCTCGCCGAGCTTCTCGGTGATCTTGTAGTGCGAGATGGTTTGGCCGATCACGACGGTCCAATTCTACCTTTTCTACCGTGTTACGGATTGGTGTTGATAACAATCGTTCCCACCAACAATTCGATTCTTCACCTTGGAACGCCCCTCGACGAAGCGCGCCGGGCCTGGAATCTCTCGATGCTTCGCAGGACGCGTTCGGTCAACCAGTCGGCGTGACGCAGGGTGCCCTCATCGGGCGTCAAGGTGGCGGCGCGCACCGTCGAGTGGGCGATCAGGTTGCGGCGCACGAGCAGGTCCTTATCCATGTAGAGGAATAGCTCGAGGTTCTGCAGACTGAAAACGATGTGCGGCAGGACTTGCTCGAACAGGTCCATCGCCGCTTCGCTCTCTCCGTCCTTTGCCAGCCGGTAAGCCCCTTGCAGTAAATCGGCCAGGCCCATCCCGGGCATCGCGCCGCAAACACCGGCCGGGATGTTCTCGAGTAGATACATCCCGCCCCAGCCTTCGAGAATGCCGATCGAGCCGCCGGTCGATTCGATGATCTGCTCGACCTTCGGGGCCATCAAGGGCTCTTCGAGTTTGAGGAAACGGAAATCCGGATAGGCGTCGGCGAGGCGCTTGACGAAGGCCGGGCTCACGGTCAGCCCTCCGGGGTTGAAATCCTGCACCAGCACCGGCAGCGACGTCGCGTCCATCACCTTGCCGAGGAAGGCGAAGATATCGTCATCGGAAATCGCGAAGAGCCGCGGGATGGCGACGGAAATCGCATCGACACCGAGCGCTTCGTTCTTCTTCGCTATTTCAGCGGCGAGTTTTGACGAAACGTGGTTCGACTGGCCGATGACGGGAATGCGGCCCCCGGAAGCCTTGACCGCCGCGCCGACCAGGGCGTAACGCTCCTCCATATCGAGCTTGTAGAACTCCGTCGAATAGGCCGGCAAGCAAACAGCCGCGCAGTCCGAGTCGATCGCGAAGTCGATCAGCTTCGGGATCGAGCCGAGGTCGAGGTCTTCGTCGGGCGTAAACGGCGCGGGCAGTACGGGCACGACGCCGTCGATTTCGAGTGGGGATGAGGAGGTCATGGTCTGCTTGTCGTTGGGCGCGAATCTCAGCTTAATTCGGTGTCAGCTAAAACCTCGTAAGAAAAGGCCGTTGAAACGGCCTTGTGCCGGATGAAGAGTCCTTAAACCGGCCCTGGAAGGGTGCTGGCCTAATCGGAAACCCAAGCCCGGTGAATCGCGGTGAATCGGGCTGAGCGTGGACTTCCGTCCACGCCTCTGCTTCTATTGCTCGCATTGACGTCCCACTTCGTACACCCGTGTTTCGGTTTGCGTCTTCACTTCGACGCCGAGCCGCAGCCTACCATGCATCCACCGTCGGCCATGATGCACGCGCCGGTCAGATAGTCAGCCGCCGGGGAAATCAGGAAACCAACCACCTCGGCGACGTCTTCGGCGGTTTGGATTCGGCCCAGCGGAATCAGATTCATGAATTCCTCGCGGAACTCGGGGAACTCTTCCAGCTCGCGCGCCGTCAGGCCGGCCTCCACGATACCCGGCGCGACGGCGTTGACGTTGATGCCGTGGGGTGCCAGTTCCAACGCCGCGCAACGGCACAGCATCCAGACGCCGGCTTTGGAAACGCAGTACGGCGCGATCAGTTTGTACGGGACATCCTGCACCCACGAGCCTGTGAAGACCATCTTGCCTTTTTGCCCGGAGGCCACCCAGCGTTGGCCGACTTCCTGGCTGACATGGAAATAGCCGGTGAGGTTGACGTCCATGTGCTGGTTCCATTGCTCGACGGTGTATTCGAGAAAGGGAACGTTCATGCTGATGCCGGCGTTGCACATGGCGACGTCGAGGCGACCGAAGTCATCCCAGAGCCGGTCGCAGGCCTTCTTGACCGATTCGCGGTCGGCGACATCGCCTTCTAGGTAGAGGGCCCTGGCGCCTTGGTCCTCGAGTTGCTTGATGCGCGGGGCGGCTTCCTCGGCGCTCTTGCAGTCGAGTAGGGCGATATCGTAGCCCATGTCGACCATCTTGACGGCCGAGGCGAAGCCGAGGTCTCCGGCGCCCCCGCTGATGAGGGCGACTTTCTTTTCTGTTGCCATGGTTGCTCCTGTGCTGTTGCGTTGGGGCGTTACCTAGGGTTCCGCCTGACGGCTCCACCCTAGGCTGTTTTCGCGCGAGGCTGCTTCGCGGGGAAGGAGCGCGGACTCCCGTCCGCGCCTCGGTCCGGTCTTTTGCACATCTTTCGCCACGATCAGTATCTATTCACTACACGGACGCTAAAAATTTTCGCCTTTCAGTTCCACGTCGACGTCCTGCTCGGGTTCCGATCCTAGAATATGCACCACTTGATACGGCCATGTGCGACGGTCGAAGGTCTCGCCCGGTTCGGCTTTGGGCCATCCGGCCTGGTTGGTGCGGCGCGGACGGTCGAGCAGGTAATTCGCGTAGATCTTCTTCGAATACTCGCGATGCTTTTGCGCGGCTTGTTCGCAGTAGAGATACTTCTCGACGCGCTCGGGGTCGAGCCGCAAGCCGTGTCCGGGCTTGGGCGACAGGTTGCAATGCCCGCCGGTCCAGTCGAATTGCCCGCCCTCGATCACATCGTCGCTCACATGAATCGTTTCGTTGTCGACCGGGTGACAAAGGCGCTGCGTGGACCCGAGATAAATTCCCACCCGCGACTGTTCGTAGAGCAGCGCCGACACCATCGCCGAGCGAAATGCCAGTTGCAGGCACATCTCGAAATTGCTGTGCACGGTGATGTGCAGGCCCATGAACTTCGCGAGCTGCGCAAAGCGCCACAGCCCAAACGGTCCGAGATTGATGTCGGGGACGGAAACGTCGGTGCCTTCGTAACGCTCGAGCAGATACCAGTTCGGTTCCCATTGGTTCGACATCACTGAGGTCCCGGGCTCGTGCACGATCGGCGGCCACCAGTGGCAGGAAAGCGGCGTAGATTGCAGATGCCGCAAATCGGTCATCTTACGGTAGTAGTATTCTTCCTGGAATCCGCCTTGATGCGGATCGCGCGCCGGCACTGATTCGCCTTGGGGGTAGAATCTTTGGGGCAGTAGCGAATTTACGGGCTGCTCGGCGTACTCCAAATTGCAATCTTCCACGGCCCGCAAGATGCGCCGGGCTTCCTGGTAGTTCCAATTCCCATGGGCGTCGATGCGAATCGCGGTGTCGGGGCCGACGGCCTCGCGAATCCGGTGGATCAAATCGATGTGATCCTCGGGCTGATAGGCCGTCATCGAGACCTTGACCGCCGGGAAACCTTCCTTTGCACGCGCGGCGGCGAAGTCGGGCCAGTTTTCGTAAGTGATCGCGTCGCGGCCCTGGTCGTCGGCGAAGCGCTGCCAGGTATAGGCCGCCATCGGGACGCGGTCGGGCGGCGTGAAGTCGGCCTCGAAAAGGTCGGCCCAAAGCTGATGCAAGGGTTTGTCGAGGACTTGGCCGACGAGGTCCCACCAGGCCATGAAGAGCGGTTCTTCGAAGCGCGGGTCAAGCAGGTTGATGCCGGGAGTGGCTCGCAGCTCTTCGACGGCGGCGCGCGTCGAGTCTTCGATATCAACCGACCACTCGCCGGTGCCGACGAGGCCTTCGTTGGTGACGAGCTCGACGAATTCCCAGGAAACCGCCGGAAGTGCCATCCAGCCGGGGGTATAGACGCCGACCATGGGGACCAGCACGCGATGGACACGGGCTTCGGCGAGCGTCAGTTTGTGTGGGGCCAGCCAATCCGCGAGCTTTTCGCGATAGAGCCCGCAGCGACGCTTCAGCATGGCGTCGAAGTCGCGAACGTCGTCAAGATTCAAATGCATAGCTTTCATTGTTTCAAGCGCGGTTATTGGAACGGATCCGAACCCGTCCGGCCGGCTACCAATACTTAATGTAGAGGCCCACGAAGATCGAAATCGTGATAACCCACCAAATGCTCACCCAACGGTAGAGGGGGTATCCGGCGGCCAAGACTTCGCGCGGCAAATCGAGCGTCGATCGGGTGAATAGCACACTCGCAATCTTGGCCGGGTCGGGCGTCTCGGTCCAGCGGCTCAGCAGCATCATGAACGCGATCGAGAGCACGAAGACCACGCCCGCGATGTTGAAGGTGTTCATCTCGACTTCGAAAATCCGCAACAGATAGGGCAGGATGAACATCGGGAAGCACAGCGCCAGCGTCCAAGCCGCCGCCGCGTTCGTCGCGCGACCCCAAAAAACCGCCAACAAAAAGATCGCCATGATCGGAGCGGCGATCAAGAACCAGCATTCCTGGAAATAGGCGAAGATGCTGCCGAAACTCGCCACCACCGGTGCCCAAACCGCGCCGACGATCAGAATCGCCACGCCCGCCCAGCGTCCGAAGCGGATCATCTGCTCTTCGGAAACGTTTGCGCCCGCTCGCTCGCCGTATAGGTCCACGGTGAGAATCGTTGCGCTCGAGTTGATCAGCGCCTGAATCGTCGACATGATCGCGCCGCACAACCCCGCCAAGATAAGCCCCTTGAGGCCGGTCGGAATCACCGTTTTCAGCAGAAACGGCAGTGCCTCGTCGCCGCTCGCCAAGTTCGGCTCGATGGCGTAGGCGACCATCCCGGGAAACACATACGCCAGCGCCGTGAAGAGGCCCAAAAAGCAAGCCAGCAAAATACCCATGCGTGCGTGCCATTCGTTCTTGGCGCCGAGAGAGTTTTGATTGATGTATTGGTTGGTGCAGAAATACCAAGGGCCGGTCGAAAGCGCCAACACAACCATCGCGGTCCAGGGCAGCTCGGGGTCGGAGGCGGGTAAAACCAAATGTGCCCGCCGCCCCTCACCGACGATCTCGGCCAAACCGCCGGGCACTGCGGCCAAGCCGAAGAAAAAGACCAGAAGGCCCCCGCCGATCAACAGCGCGGATTGGAAGACCTGGGTCCAGGCGACGCTGCTCATGCCGCCGTAGACGGTAAGCGCGCCGGCGAGGATGGTCAGCCCCCATGTTCCGACCCACATGTCGACGCCAAGCATTTGGTTGAGCAGGAATGCTCCGGAGAAAATCACCCCCGCCAAGTTGATGAAGACATAGCTCAGCACGCTGATCACGGCGTACATCTTGCGCACCGCGCGGCCGTACCGTAGTTCCAAAAACTCCGGCATCGTGACAACACGGTTGCGGGCGTAGATCGGTAGAAAAACCCAGATCAACAAACTGTAGCCGACGAAGTTCAGCCACTCCCAATTCGCCACCGCCATGCCGTGGGTGTAAGCAAAACCCACGACGCCGACCAGTTGCTCGGTGCTGAGCGACGCACCGATTGTCGAGAAGCCGATCACTGTCCAGGAGAGCGTCCCAGAGGTCAGGAAGAAGTCGCGCGAGGTTTCCTTCTTCTTGCGTCCCGCCCAGAAGCCGATTGCCAGAGCGACCACGAAGTACCCGATGAAGACAGAGAAATCCAGCGCGCCAAGCTGCTCAACGAATGACATGAAGACTACGGCTCGCTAGAGAACCACCGGGAGTAGGATGTGTCCTTCACGGCGACGACGAAGCCCTGGCCGGCGAAAAAGCGGGCTTCGGAATCGTCCTTGCGAAAGCCCTTTTTTTTGTAGGGGGTGCGAATGAGCACGACCGGAAGCGGGCTTTCCACCTTTTCCGGGAAGTAGAGATCGGTCGAAAGGCGCACGCCGTCGCGCATCGGCACCAGCACGCTCTTTTCGACCGCGAACAGAGAGTTTGGGGTCGGGGCGTGCGAAGGCGGACGAGTCGGCTGCGGATAGTCGGAGCGCGAGTAGCGCCAGGGTCGTCAGCACAGCCGGACAAGTTCGAAAACGCATGTTGAGGGATGCCGCGCCGGACACGTCAGGATACATCCCGCAGTCGGGTTGGCGCAATGTTTGGTGGATAGGGGTGGTAGCGACCGTAGGGGAAACCCGGGGGGAAACCGGGACGGGTGGAGTGCCCGGTTTCCGTGCCCCGGTTTCCCGAACGCCGCGAATTACTGACCGGCCGAGGCCCTCCGCGAGGCGGACCTGCTCTAGCCGGCATGAGACGATGGAGAAAGAGGGCCGAGCAGAGCCGTGGCAACAAAGACCATCCATTTCGTGGAATGCAAGACGTGCCATGCGCGAGTCGTCCTACGCGAGATCCCGCGCAGCCCGAACAAGGAAGTGCAAGCGGATTTCCTAAGCTCGAAATGGGAGCGGGGCCTCCGTTGCCCCAAGTGTGGAGACATCCAAAGGTACGAGTACCGCGACGTGAAGCAGGGCCCTCCAAAGGGTCGTGGGCCCCTGCCGAGCCCCACTGGGTACGCGTCCTAAACTGGGGGAGGAAACCGGGTGCCCCTGCACAGCACGGCGCCGGCCAAGCGCCGCTCATGAGAGTCTCATGGCGTTAAGTCCGGCTCTACCTCTGGTCGAGACCGACCTCTACGGACCCATCCGCGACTACCTAGTCGCCAACGGCTATGCTGTGCAGGCCGAGGTCAAACACTGCGACGTCACCGCCAGGAAGGGAGACGATCTGATCGTTGTCGAGATGAAACTGCGATGCAGCCTGGATCTCCTCATCCAGGCCACCAAGCGGCAACGCATTACCGATTCGGTGTACGTGGCGATAGCCAAGCCGGCGGGTTGGGGCAGCACCCGCCGTTTCTTGGGTGTCAAGCGAGTCCTGCGTCAATTGGAACTGGGCTTGATTCTGGTATCGTTCGGCGGCCCCGGACCGACGGTCGAGATCGAATTCCATCCATTACCCTACCGCCGGCAGAAACGCAAGAGCGCTCGGCGTGCGGTGATCAAGGAAATGGAACAGCGGTCGGGAGACTACAACGTGGGCGGTGGCAGTCGCAGGAAACAGATGACCGCCTGGCGGGAGGTTGCTGTCCACATTGCTTGCTGTTTGGAGAGGTTCGGAACCCTTGCGCCCCGGCAGTTACGGGCCCTCGGGACGGGCCCGAAGACGCAGTCAGTCCTGGGCAGCGAATTGTCCTATGGCTGGTTCACAAGGGTGGCGCCCGGGCTCTACGACATCACCGCCAAAGCGAGAGCCGAGTTGGCGGATTGGCCGGAGGTGGCAACCAACTATCGCGGCCGGCTCCGAGGGATAAGAAACCCCGAGTAGGAATGCCGAGGGCGACCTTACTGTAGAACCTCCCCCGTTCCCGAACCTCCCCCACGAACCGAGTTGCCTCAGCGGTGTTGCGAACTATGCCGGCGAAGGAAACGCACGACTGCCTCGTTGTAGGCTTTCGTCTCGACAGATCGGAGATGCCCGCGATCGGGCAGGACTACCTTGTGGAACTTCAGTAGCTCACGAGCCATGCGGTGAGTCCACCGATTCGGCTGATCGTACTCGCCGATGATGCTGAGAACGGGGATTTCGACCCGCTTCAGATCGACCTCTAACGCCGCGCTTTCAACGTACCCCTCGAACCCTGCGCCGGTGTCCCAGGGATACCTGTAGAGCGCATCCAATGCCTTGCCGTCGGACATAGCCCTTGAAACTGCCGAGTTGAAAAGCGGACGCTCTCGGGGGTCGTTGATTTGTACATCCTTGGGCACGCGAGCCGCCCAGGTTGGGTCGACTTCCGGGACACCTGAGCCGCCATAGATAGCCGTGATGAGCCGATGCTGGTGGGATGCCAAGAGGCGTGTGAGGAGCGCGCCCCCGAGGCCGAAGCCGTGTACGTGAGCTTTTTGGACGCCGAGATGGTCCATTAGGTCAACGATGTCCCGGCTCATCTGGGGACCATATTGCCTTGGGTCGTGAGGCTTGGCGCTCTGGCCGTGCCCGCGAAGGTCCAACGCGAATAGCCGATAATCGCCGACAAGGGACTGGCCGAGGCCGCCTTCGCGGAACCAGTAAAAAGCCCACTGACCGTACCCAGGAAGCAGGATGACCGGATCACCCGTGCCGCCGTCCCAGCTGAGGTAATGGAGGGTCAGCCCGTCCGATGCCGTGAAGTAGCCATGAGATCTAGATTGAGCCGCGAGGGGTGCGAGAGTGGCCGCAAGCACCATAATCGCCAACATCCCGCATACGATCCGCGCGGACGGACATCCGAAATCCACTCTCCGCGCCATGGTAGTTCAGACACCGAGAGCCTCAATTTGGTTCCCGGCAGTTCGGGAAACGGGCGGGAATTCGGGAGCTTCGCGTCCCCGAACCGCCCCCGATCCCCGACCGATCCCCGTTACCGGACCCTGTCTGCTGACTTCACGGGTTCTGACAAGCGGTTTCACCGTTAAGGTTGAGATATACTTGACTCAATTCTCGATAACACAGGTTTTCTCCGTTCCAAATCACCGGACTATTGGCTACCACCACGCTGTTACCTGAATTATGCACTGCGGGGTGCACCGGGGTGCACCTGAGGAGACCTGTGCCGCAAGGGACCATTGGGGGACCCCCGAAAACATGGGGTAAAAAGGTAGGCTGGCGAAGATTCCCGCTTCGCCAACCGACCCCAAGGAGGTCACCCAAATGGTTACCAAACGAAAACAGCATAGCTCCCCAAGGCCCGTCAAACAAGGCCGGGGCGCGAGGGCCTCGCGGCCCAATAAAATCGGGGCTTCCACGCCTTATCACTTCCGCGGCAAGAATCTGACTCCCTACGGCGGCTTGCTGCCCGTCGCCACCCTGCTCGAGAAACTCGACTTCCAAGCGCTGCTGGAAGAAACCATCACGACCAAACGAATCACCCGAGCCATGAGCCCCTACCAGTTTGTGCTGGCCCTCGTGCTCGGCCTCTATGTCGGCTTTGCGCGGCTCAACCAACTCCGCTTCATCGCTCGCGATCCCATCCTGACCGGCATCTTAAAAGTGACACGGCTGCCGCCGCAGTCCACGCTGTGGCGCTTTCTGGCCTCGCTGCACCTCAACGTGGCCCAGCAGATTCTTTCCATCCAGCGCCAGCTGCGAGAACGAGTCTGGGCCGCGGCCCACGTGAAATTGGAGACGGTGACGCTGGACACCGACACCACCGTGCACACGCTCTACGGCCGCCAGATGGGCGGGCGCAAGAGCTACAACCCCAAGAACAAGGGCAAGCGCAGCTACCAGCCGATACTGACCTTCCTGGCCGAGACGCGCGAGTACCTGATGGGCGGGTTGCGCGGCGGCGACCGGCCCACGGGCCAACAGATCGCCGCCCACCTGAAGAGCGCTTTCCGGGCTTTGCCGGCCGGCGTGAAGAAGATCTTGGCGCGGGCCGATGCCGGCTTTTATTGCTGGGAGGCGGTGGCGGCCTACGAGCAAGCGCGTTGTCAGTTCGTCATCGTGGCGCGCAAGACGCGGCGACTGGTCGAGCAGTTGCAGCAAGCCGAATGGAAGCCCTCGCCCCACAGCGACGCTGAAGCGGAGTGCGAATTCCTCTACCAGCCGGAGGGCTGGGCCCATGCTTGCCGCTTTGTCGCGCTGCGGTATGAGAAGGAGCCGGAAACCGACGAGGTCGAGCAATATCAGTTGTTCGCCACCAGCAGCTATACCTACCGCGTGTTTGTGACCAATCTCGCCGAGCCAATCGCGGCGGTGGTGTGGTTTTACAACCAGCGGGCCGGGGCCGAGAACCTCATCAAAGAAGCCAACAACGACGCCGGGCTGGCGGCCCATCCTTCGCGCCGCTTTGACATGAACCGCAATCACTTTCAGTTGGTCATGCTGGCCTACAACCTCAACTGCTGGCTGCTGCTGTTCCAACGCGAAGCCGACGCCACCCCGGAGAAGCTGCGGCACACCACCCTGGCGACGGCGCGGCTGCGCTTTCTGTTCCTGGCGGCCAAGATCTGGCGACACGCCGGACGAACGGGCGTCAGCTACAGCGATCAGTACCAGGAGAAGGGCCTGTTTGAGCGGCTGATGCGACGGCTGCGGGCGATGGCGCCGCCGGGATCGAGCTTCGCGCCGGTGGTGGAGGGTGCGCTGAGTTGAGGGGCGCTATGCATAAAATTTTATGCACTCGCCGCAACGTACTGGGAACACGCCGCTTGCCAGCTCGCTTTTGCCCGCCGGGATCGGGAGGCGGCTCAAACGGGGAGGGAAACCGCAGAAAAGACGACTTGCGACATTATTGAGTTGACACCACTGCCGCTACCGCCACAACTCCATCGCCGATGGCTACGCCGAATCTGTGCATAATTCAGGTGTTAGCATACCCCGATGAATGAGTGTTTCCATGTCCCTGCCAAGACGGTTCCTCAGCTACGACAACTTTGAACTCGCATTCACCCGTCTCATTCGCAGCGGCAATATGGAATACAAGCAGTCCTATAGGCACCTCTTTCCGTCCTACAATCTCGCCCTGCGGGAAAACCTGACTGATCTCATTGAGGATCTGCGGCGCGGCACGTACGAACCCGAGAAGGTTACGATCATCTTTCAGCCCAAGAAGAGCGGCGTGCTCCGTCCGCTTACCCTCCTCTCGCTCCCCGACCTCGTCGTCTATCAGGCAATGAGCAACCACCTCGCAGAGGCGTTCGCCGCCTTCTTCGGACGACGCTTGCCGGCCGCACCTTGTGCTTGTTGCCGCTCAAGGGCGTGGCTCCCGCCACTGCCGCTTCACCACCGGCCGCGGCCGTCTCGTCGGTAAAGTCCGCAGGGATCGGTGAGAGGCATGCGAACCGAATTGAACGCCCCCGCAGTCCGAAGGTGCTCTTGCTCCTACCAACAGGTACCAAGATATTGGTATATTTAGGTACAGATAGGATGTATTCACCCATGGCCAAGAACACCAGCATCTCGTTGGGCGACCACTTTGAATGGTTCATTAGCGAGCAGATCAAGCACGGGCGCTACGGCTCGGCCAGTGAGGTTGTCCGCGCCGGCCTACGGTTGCTCGAAGAACACGAGCAGACGGTTCAGGTCGCGCGCCAAGCCCTGATTGAGGGCGAGGAAAGCGGCGATGCGGGCGAACTGGATATGAAGGAGATCAGGGCAAAAGCCAGGCAGAAGGCAGCGCCGGCCCCCGCGAATGCCTAGAATCCACAAGCACTCGCGCGCCGAAAGCGACCTCATCGAAATCTGGCTCTACACCCATGATCGGTGGGGCGAGGCCCAGGCGGATCGGTATTTCGACGAACTCGACAAGGGCATCCGACAGCTTGGCCGCAATCCCGAGCTTGGCCGGCGCTGCGATCGGATCCGGGAAGGATACCGCTCAATCCGAATCAATCACCACGTCGTGTACTACACCGTGACACCGTCTGTTGTTCATGTCATCCGGGTGCTGCACGAACAGATGGACCCCGACCGGCATTTTGGTGTGATTGGCGACAGCCACTGAACCTAACCAAAGGAATCGAAAGGGAATCAGGGGCAGCTCTGGGACTAGGGCGAACCACCCCTTTGATTCTCGCAGTTGGGGTGCAAAACAAAAGCCCCGGCCCGCCCTTCTAAAAGAGCGGACCGGGGCCGAAGTGTTGAACTGCTTAGGCGGGGTCGTAACACGACCGCGAGGCCGTGCAGGTGTCTTCATCGACCACGTCGCCGTCGGGACCGAGCGGGCTTTGCGAAAACACGCACCAATAGATGCGCGTGTTCGACTCGGGCACGGTCGGGTCGTGGTCGGCATCGATGAACATGCCCTTCCAACGCAGGCCGTCGCAACGGCTCGTGAGGACGTTGAGGCCGCCTTTCATCATGGCTAGACGCTCCTTCAGGCCGCCGCCAGAATGGCACGCTTGACCGCGACACTCGCCAACCGCACCTTGTGCTTGTTGCCGCTCAAGGGCGTGGCTCCCGCTACCGCCGCTTCACCGGCGGCCGCGGCCGTCTCGTCGTTGATCGCCTTGCCCTTCAGAGCATCCCCGGCTTCGGCAGACTTCCAAGGCGTCGGCGCCACGTGTCCCAGCACCACGCGGGCGCTTTCGACCGTGCTGCCGCTCATCTTGATCGCCACCGCCGCCGCCGCCAGCGGCCAGTCGAGCAACATTCGCTCGCGGACCTCATAGACAGCATTGGCCGTGTTCCCGCCGGGAATCACGATCGCCGTGAGAATCTCATTGGGCTTCAGCGACAGCTCGCGCTCATCGGCCCCGGCCGGGGTGCGATAGAGCTTCTCCACGGCAAGATCCCGTTCGCCCTCGGGCGAGGCGATCTTGGCCGTGGCGTCGAGCGCGATCAGCGCCGGCGCCAGACTCGAGGCATTAACGAAGTAAGCCGGTCCTGAATTCCCGAGAATGGCGTGATACTTGTTCTCGCCATCAGGAACCAGCGACTTGCCCGCGCCGTCCTGCCCCAGCAGCCCGAAGCCGTTGCGGAAATACCAGCAACGGGGACGCTGCAGCAGTTCGCCGCCAACCGTGCCCATCGATTGCATCTGTCCGCCGGCGATGCCGTCGGCGGCTTGGATCAATGAGGGGTACTGGTCGCGAATCTGCGGGTTGTCGAGCAACTCGCCGATCGTAGCCATGGCGCCGATGCGAAGCCCGTCGCCGTCGGCCCCGATGCCGTAAAGGTCACCGAGATTCTTCAAGCTGACCAGGCGATTCGGCGTATGGATACGCTCCTTCATCAAGCTGAGCAGATCGGTGCCGCCCGCTAGAACGTCGGACTCTCCCGCCGTTGCCGACAGCAGACCGACAGCTTCGCTGACCGAATGTGGAGCTGCGTATTCAAAGGATTCCATTACGCTTGTCCTCCCTTCTCAAGAGCCGCGATAACGCGCTCGGGCGTCATCGGCAGAGTCGGAACACGAACGCCGGTGGCGTTGTGGACCGCGTTGGCGATGGCCGAGCCGGGCGAAATCGCCGGCGGCTCGCCGAGCCCGATGACGCCGCGGTCGTCGTAATCGCCGGTCATCATGTGGACTTCGAGTTCACCGATATCACCGATGCCGGCCAATTTATTGAACTCCATGTCGGCGTTCAAAAAGCGACCGGTCGCTTGGTCATAGATCCGCTCTTCCCAAAGGGCCCAGCAGATGCCCATGATCATCGATCCCAATACCTGGCTTTCGGCGGTTTTCAGATCAATGATCAGGCCGCAGTCCTGCACCGCCACCATCTTGTTCATGGTGACGACGCCGGTTTCGACATCCACCGAAACGTCGGCCATTTGGACACCGGCCACGCCGCTATCGGCGAGCTTGCCGCCGTCGCGGTCGGGCTGCTTGCCCATGCCGGTCAGAGTCCGGGCTCCAAGCTTCTTGCAAGCCTGGTTCCAGCCGATCCGTTTGTCGGTTCCGGGGACTTCGAGATAGCCGTCCTTGGCGACGATCGCGTCCGCGTCGGCGCCCAGTACAGGAGCGATTTCCTTCTTCAGCTCTTCGAGGGCGTTGACGGCGGCGCGGCGAGTCGAGGACGAAACGCCCCCCACCGTCGTGCTTCCGCCCGACGCTCCCGAAGGAGGATAGATCGAGTCGCCCATCTGGACCTCGACCGCCTCGATCGGCAGGCCCATGGTCTCGGCCAACACGATGGCGACCACCGTGCGCGTGCCGGAGCCCAAGTCCTGTGTGCCCAGCGCCGCGACGGCGGACCCGTCGGGATGAATCGACACCTGGCAGTTGCTGTCGTGCGGACGGCCGCCCCAGGTGTGCATCGAAAGCCCAACACCGCGTTTCACCGCACCGGGCCGCTTGTCGCCCGGCGCGTGGAACTTGTTGCGCCAGCCGATCATGTCGGCGCCGATTTCAAGCTCCTTGCGATAAACGTCGGGACGTGCCGTGAGGCCGATGTTCTTGAGCACCAGATCCAGCGGATCCATGTCGAGCTTGGCCGCCAAATCGGTGTAGGCCGGCCAGGTCAGGACCGCCGCCTGTGGGTGATTCGGCGCGCGCCAGGCTCGGGCCGGGCCCGTGTTGGTGGAAACGCTCAAGTGTCGGATTTTCTGATTCTCCGGAGCCATCACGTAAGGCAGCGGCGGTGCGCCGCGGCTGGTGACGCCGCCGGTCGACCAGGTTTCCGACTGATAGGCGACCAGAGTGCCGTCCTTCTTGGCGCCGACTTTGATCTTTCCGTAATCGGAAGGACGTCCGCCGCCAATTTGCAGCTCTTCGTCGCGGTCGAGCATCAACTTGACCGGATGCCCGGTCTTTTTCGACAACTGAGCGCAAGCCACACCCCAGCTATCGATCGCGAATTTGCTGCCGAACCCGCCGCCCATCACTGGAGTGACGACGCGAACTTGCGACGGTTTGACTTCGCCGACGCTTTCGTCGCGAGCGAGGTTCTTGGCGAGATCCGCGCCGATACGGCCGACGGCTTGGGTCGAAGCGTAGACGATGATTTCATCGCCGGTCCAATCAACGACCTGTCCGTGGGGTTCCAAGCAGCAGTGCGTGATGGTTGCCAGCCCGTAGTAGCCCTCGTGGGTCACGTCGGCCGAAGCAAACGCGCCGTCGGGGTCGCCTTCGGCTTTGTCGGCGGCCGGTTTGACGCGGCTGCCGGCCTGATCGACGTCTTCTTCTTTCACCAGGTGAGGAAGAACTTCGTAGTCGATCTTCACCGCGACTACGGCGTCGCGGGCCAGTTCCTCGGTGTCGGCGGCGATGGCCAGGATTTCCTGGCCGTTCCATTGCAGCTCGGTGCCCTCGCCGTTGATGACCTGGACTCCGCGAACGCCCTTGATTGCTTCGGCGGGGCCGGTGTCGATCTTCGTGATGCGGGCATGAGCGTGAGGGCTGGTCAACAGGCGCGCGACCAGCATCCCGGGAAGGTTGCGGTCGTAGGCATAGGTGGCTCGCCCGGTGACTTTGTCGGGCCCGTCGATACGGGAGATGTTTTTGCCGATGAGCGCGCGGTCTTCCGCGGCCGGCCAATCATAATTAGTCGCCACTGGAGCCTCCTCTCAATTCGCCGGCGGCATCGAGTACGGCTTGCCGCACACCCACGTAGGTGCCGCAGCGGCAGATATTGCCGCTGAGTCCTTTTTCGACTTCGGCCCGGGTGGGGTTGGGGTTCTTGTCGAGAAACGCCTTGCAAGCAACGACGAAGCCCGGCGTGCAGAAGCCGCACTGTTGGGCGTCGTTGGCGACGAAGTGTTTCTGGACGGCGTGCAGCTCGTCGCCGGTGGCGAGAGCCTCGACCGTTTCGATATCGCGGCCCTGGGCCTCGATCGCCAGCATGGTGCAGGCGTAGATGGGATTTCCATCGACCATCACGGTGCATGCGCCGCAGGTCGCACGGTCGCAAACTTTCTTGGCACCGGTATAGTCGAGATGGTTTCGCAGCGCATCTAATAAGGTCACTCGTGGTTCGAGACTGACCTTGTGAGCTTTCCCGTTGATCCGCAAGTTGATCGCCACTGCCCCGGGACCAACCACACCGTGTTGGTCCGCCTTGGCCTCGGGAGTGAGAGCCCCCGCGCCGACCGCGCCCGTTCCGACGCCGACGCCTTGCAGAAATGTACGGCGGGAGAAGCCGTTTGTGCGCTGCTGAGTCTTGTCCTGACCTTCCGTGGTCTTATTTGAACTCACCAGACACCTTCCTTTCCCTCTTAAAAAGCTGTCCGAGCGTGAGTTGGGGGACACGCCCCGAACCGTAACACTATACCCAAGTTGGGGAGGTTGGGTAAAGGCGGTGGGGGACCCAAAAAAATATCCCTGGATCTCGTCCCGCATTTGTCAGGCGTCTCGGGGCCGGGTCATCGACGGATTTACGGCCGCTTGTGCGCATGCTCGCTTGTCTGTCACACTTTCGGAACCCATGGGCTGGACGGTAACTTCCTTTTTCGCCTTCACGCTCACGGTCGCGGGGATCGCCTATTGGAAGACGCGCCACGACCGCATGATCACTGCCGACGCCTACTTTCTCGGCGGGCGGAGCTTGTCCGGTTGGGTCATCGCGGGGTCGTTGATTATGACGAACCTGTCGACCGAGCACTTGATCGGGCTCAACGGCGACGCTTTCAACCACACTATCGCCGTGACGGCCTGGGAGACGACGGCCGCGCCCGCGCTGGTGCTTACGGCGCTCTACTTTCTGCCGCGTTATCTCCATAGCGGCTTTGCGACGATTCCGCAATTCTTAGCCGAGCGCTACGATCAGGCGACGCGGGTGATCGCGACGGTCTTGTTTCTGCTCTCCTACGTATTCGCTCGTCTGCCGGTCGTGTTGCTGTTCGGTGCGTTGGGACTCGAGAGCCTTTTTGATGTTTCGACCAATCTCGGGTTGACGAAGATGCAAGCGACGCTGCTTGTGACCTGGGGTGTGGGAACGCTGGGTTCGCTCTATGCGATTTTCGGGGGGCTCAAGGCGGTTGCGATCTCGGATGCCGTCAACGGAGTGGGGTTCCTGCTCGCGGGGTTGCTGGTCCCGTTCTTGGCGCTTGTCGCAATCGGCGACGGGAATGCATGGGCGGGATTGAGCGAAGTCTATGCCGAGCAACGGCCGAAGTTCGACATCACCGGCGACGAGCCGGGATCGTTCCTCCCGCTCGGCACGTTATTCACCGGCCTTGTTTGCACGCAAATCTTTGCCTGGTGTGTGAATCAAGAGAAAGTCCAGCGGGCCTTGGGCGCCAGGAGCCTGGCCGAAGGGCAGAAGGGCGTCCTGCTGGGTGCGTTTTTCAAGCTGCTTGGGCCGTTCATCATCGTGCTGCCCGGCGTGATCGCGTATCACATGTTCAGCGACACGCTGGGAGCCGACGGCTACCTGCTGGCGTATCCGATGCTGGTGAAAGCGGTCTTGCCGCCGGCATTGATCGGGCTTTTCGCGGCGGTGATGGTGGGCGCGATTCTAAGTACGTTTAACAGCGTGCTGAACAGTTCGGCGACACTGTTCAGTCAAGGGATCTACCAGACTCTCTTCAACCGTGAGGCGACAGGTCCCGAGGTTGTTCGCTCGGGTCGAGTGTGCAGCATTGTTCTGGCGATCGCGACGATGGCGATTGCCCCGTTAATCGATACGTCCGGGAGTCTCTATAACTACCTGCAGCGGGTCAACTCGATTTTCCTCGGCCCATTGCTGGCGGTGATCCTGCTGGGTTTCCTGACGCGTCGTGTGTCGCCGCTTGCCGCCAAGACGGGGTTGCTGGTCGGCCCGGTGATTTTCTATTTGTTGGTGTTCTCGTTCGGGGATACAGTGCAAGCCGGGTTGAAGGGGGCGTTTGGGTTGGTCGAGGACGTCCATTTCCTTCATTTGCTCGGGTTGGTGTTTGTATTGACCGTGGTAATGATGACCGCTATTAGCCGATTCAAGCCGGCGGAGCGCGTCTATGAGGCCGTGGCTACCGGAGCAGTAGACATGACGCCGTGGCGGCTCCGGAATGAAGTCGCCGCCGTGATTTGCGTCATGACATTAGGTTTCTATGTTTTTCTCGCGCAGTGAGCGAGCTTCCTCGCCGTGAAATCGAAACACGGTTATCAAAATGGGTCAACCGTGGACGGTTGGGAAAGGCAAGACATTTCGACGGGGCGAGGCGGCGTCGAACGATTGTTCCTACGCCCCGTCCGGGGCTGGGTGTGATTTGTTGAACGGGAAATCGGGCTTGCGCCCGGGGCTACTATCCTTGCCCCCTTCCGGGGGCAGGGTTCAGGGCGTTAGGAGATCCCAGCCTCATAGCGCCGAGCTTGTGCGGTCGGCGCCCGATACAGACCCTTTTGTTTCACCGTCTCTTAGGCCGGGCGGTAAGACCTTCCGGACGGGTTGGGCGGAACTCATTCGGGCGGCGCGGGGATACGGCCCCCATCTTGTCACCATTTCCGATACCGCCGGCCGGTCCGCCGGCTCCCCACTGACCGATGTCAACCGAAGCGCTTAGAGAAGTCGGCGGGATTCTGCTCGGGGCGGGCTTGACGACCGTTACGTCCTACTTGTTGGGGCGTGCTTTGTTGGCCCGCTTCCCGCGCGTGGAAGCGGAACTGACTGCCGCGGAGCACGCCGTGTTTTCCTTCGCCGCGGGCTCGGCTTGCCTGAGCGGATTGGTCTTCGTCCTCTGTACGCTTGGCCTTTTCTATGACGCTTCGGTTTGGGCGATTGCCGTCCTCGCCCTTGCGGTGGCCGCGATTTGGGCGCGGCGAGCGCCACGCTGCCGCGCCGACTTCCGCCAAGACGCCTCAATCATCTGGACCGGCTTGTTAGTGATCGCCGGGCTGCTCTACGGTGCGCTTTATTTGATCCACGCGATGGCGCCGGAGATTCGCGCCGACGGCGTGACCTACCACCTCGGACTGGTGCGACGTTATTACGGTGCTCACGGCTTCCCCACGATTACGAACAACATCTACGCCTACCTGTCGCAGGGCGCCGAGATGCTCTACCTTTTCGCGTACGCCGTTGGGCGGCACTCAGCGGCGAAACTGGTGCATTTCAGCTTTCTTGTCGGCGGCGTCGGCGCGATTCTGCTGCTCGCGAGGCGGTTCCGTTGTTGGCCGGCTGGTGTGATCGGCGCCGTCCTCTACGCATGCACGCCGGTCGTCGGGTCTGTGGCCGCGAGCACTTACAACGGCTGCGCGTTGGCGCTTTTCCAGTTCATGACTTTTTACGCGTTGGTGTTGTGGTGGAAGCGTCGCCAAGGCGGGCTGCTTCCACTGATCGGAATCCTGGCGGGCTTCTGCTTCTCGATCAAATACACCGGTTATCTCGCCGTGCCGCTTACCTTGGCGGTGGTCGGATGGGGAACTTGGCGCCGGCTCCAACAGCCACGCGTGGCTCTCCGGCGTGTGCTCGTCGTCGGGGCGGTAGCGGCCTTGTTCGTCGCCCCCTGGATGGTGAAGAACTCCGTACTCGTCGACAACCCGACCTCGCCGTTTTTCAACAAGGTCTTTCCCAATCCGTACGTCACCGTATCTTTCGAGCAGACCTACGAGTCGTATTTGGAAGACTACGTTCACGGCGACGACGAGACCTCGTGGCTCGAATACGCGCTTGAGTTGACTTTGAGGGGCACCAGGCTTCAGGGGTTGTTGGGGCCCTTGTTTCTGCTGACGCCTCTGACCTTGCTCGCGTGGCGACGTCCCTTGGCGAAGCCTCTGTTCGCCTGTTCGCTGCTTTTCGCTTTGCCCTGGCTCGAGAATGCCGGCGCGCGATTTTTGATTCCCGCCGTGATGTTTTGGTCCCTAGGGTTGGGGTTGGCCCTCACGGCAACCCGGCGACGTTGGCTCGCGGCGCCGGCGCTCCTGTTAGCTTCGGCCCACGCAGTCAGCTCGTGGCCGTCGATTCTTCACGCCTGGCACGAGTACCCTGCATTTCGGCTCGACCCGGAAGTCCCCTGGAAAGCCGCGCTACGCCTGGAGCCTGAAGAACAATACCTTGCGCGCCGTGTCGATGGTCATGGGGCCGCGGTCTGGCTACGGCGCGAGACGGACCCGAGCGATCGAATATTCAGCTTGGAAGTCTTGCCGGAAGCGTATTTTGACTCTGAATTGCTGGTTTACTACCAAGGCGCGGAAAACGAGATGCTTGTGGACGTCTTGCGAGCCGGGGTGGACCCCCAATTTCAGCCGACGCGGATGTTGCGTGTTCGCGGGCCACGTCGGGCTTTTTCAGGACTTCGGGTTGTTCAGCGCGCCGAGCATGATTCCGCTCAATGGCGGGTCCTCGAGTTGGTTCCGCGGTCGGAGTCCGGGCCGATTGCGGCCCACCCCGATTGGGCGATCCACGCGCGACCCTTCCCTTGGACCGCTGCTCGAATCGTCGACGGAAACCCGTTCACGGGGTGGTTTTCTTGGGAGCCGCTTTACGACGGCATGAGCATCGAAGTGGACTTTCCCCACGCAATTGAGATCGACGGCCTTGACCTCATCCTCCCCTGGGACCAGCATCATTTGGAGCTGGAGTTCTACGCCAAGGACGCTGCCGACGAATGGCGTCGCTGGGAAGCCGACACCACATGGGAGCGGCTGCCCGTTTCTCTCGCCGCCGCGCGGGCCTGGTTCGGCGAGGAGTTGCGGCGGCGCGGAATCTCGTTTTTCGTAAGCCACACCGAGGGGGGCTTCGGCCCGATCTCACGCGTTATTGAAGAAGATCCATCGGCGTGGGGCCTCCGCGAAGCGGCGCGTGACGGTGCATTACGCATTTACAAAGTGGTAGGCGGCAGCAAATAGCTCGACTGTTCGTGGGGCGGTTCGGAGGAGGAGCCGTGAAAAAATCGGGGACAGTCCGCTTCGCGCCGTCGAGGCTGATTGATTCAATGGAACTTGCTCGGCCGGCGCTCGGTACAGTCCCCATTTTTTCACGGCCCCTGAGGGGCCACTTTCAACTACCATGAGGAGTCCCGAGCGGCCAAACGCATGATTATCGGACTAACCGGAACCAATGGCGCGGGTAAGACCATAGCCGCCGAGCACCTACGGAGCAATGGTTTTGCCTACCATTCTTTGTCCGATGAAATCCGCGCTGAACTCGAAAGCGAGGGCCGCGAAGCCACCCGCGAAAACCTCATCGAGGCCGGCAACCGCCTGCGCGCCGACCAAGGCCCGACCGTGCTGGCCGAGCGGGTCAAGACGCGCTTGCGTCCGGACCGCAACTATGTCGTCGACTCGATCCGCAATCCTCACGAAGTCCGCGCCTTGCAGTCGGCGGGGAACTTTTGCCTTCTCCATCTCGACGGGCCTCGGGAGGTTCGGTATGAGCGGGTTCGGGAGCGCGGTGGACCTCGCACCCCGGCTTCCCTCGACGAATTCACAGCCCAGGAAGAACGCGAAACCAACAGCACCGACCCAACGCATCAACAACTGCGCGCCTGCCGCGAAATGGCCGACGAGAACCTCATCAACGCCGGCACGCTCGAGGAGTTACGAGCTGCCCTCGACAGCTTCGTAAAAGGCCGACTGATGTCGGAAAAGCGCCCCGGCTGGGACGAGTATTTCATGGGCATCGCTCAGATGGCCGCTCTGCGCAGCAACTGCATGAAACGCAAGGTCGCGGCGGTAATCGTCAAGGATCGCCGGATCGTCTCGACGGGATACAACGGCACACCTCGCGGCGTGACCAATTGCAACGAAGGGGGTTGTCCCCGCTGCAACTCTCTAGCGCCCAGCGGGACGAAGTTGGGCGAATGCCTTTGCTCGCACGCCGAGGAGAACGCCATCGTCCAAGCGGCCTACCATGGAATCAGTGTTAGCAGCGCGACGATCTACTCCACTTTCTCTCCCTGCCTGATCTGTACCAAGATGATAATAAACGCCGGCATCGCCGAGGTTGTGTACGACCTCGACTACCCGCTCAACGACAGCGCCGAAGCTTTGCTGAAAGAAGCCGGGGCGACTGCCCGCCGACTGGGGAACTGACGGAGGACGGGGGCGTTAGGGGACCGAGCGCCACCTTGGCCGGTCGGCTCAAGGAGCGCGGCGCACCGTGACGCGTCGCACTACAAGACGGCCGCGAAGGGTCTCGTTTGGGTGACCGGATGGGTCGTTGACCACGGCCAACCGGACGACGTGCTCGTCCGGGAGGGTCCGGAAGCGCAAGGTGACCGGCACCCAGGTGTTGGCGCCAGCTATCGGGATTGAGGACGCGATAAAGCGTTTTGGGGCGGCCAGGACTAATCGGGGCCCATCTTTCGGTGTGAGACCTTCCGTCCGGACTTCCGCTCTGAGAAGGTAATCCGTTTCAGGTTCGACAAAGAAATCTCGGGTCAGGTGGCGGTAGTCTGCGTCAGCTGTCGGTCGAAAACGGACTTCGACGCTTTCGGCCGGGAGGCCTGCGTTACGAACGGTGACGAGGACGCCTTCGCGACCGCGGACCATCCAACCTTGACCGCCCCTGACCAAGTCGTCGGTGTCTTTCCCGGCCGGCGTGCAGTCAACCGCCGTCCTGCCGGACTGGATTTCCCTCCAAACCTGCTTGGCGACGCGAGCCTGGTCCGAATCCCAGAGCCGGTCGTAAACCGGGCGCAACATTTGATCAGTTAGTTCGACACGCCTTACCAGGATTCGCGTTGCCGCGGGTAAGTCCCCCCAGTGCCGGCGGTCGGCCAGATAGACAAGGTAATCGACCGCCGCCCGCGGCTCGCTCGACACCACTTCCGCAGCGATTCGGTCCGCCGCCATGCCCCCGCTCGAGGCGGCGTGGAAAACGGCTCGCCTCATCTTGGGTAACGCGTCTGCCAGCCCGGCTAAAGGGCTTGTTGCCGCCTCGGTGTTGCCCACCCCCAAATAGGCTCGCGCCAACGTCCATTCGGTACGCAGGGTGAAGGGTTCGAAACGGGCGGCAAGTTCCGGCGCGGCGATTGCCTCATTGCCGCGGCCAGCCAAGCGGGCTGATTCCGCGCGCTTCAACCAAATAGTTGCTGCTTGGGGGTTACTCTCTGCCGCGGCACGAAAGGCATCTTCCGCGGCGGCCGTCCGGCCGTCGAGCAGGGCGCGCTGCCCTTCGCGAAACACGGCTTCCGTGTCACCGCTTGGAAGAAGGTTACCGGCGGACAACAGACCTACCGTGCAAAGCCCCCAGCAGCCGGCGGCCGCAATCCAAGGCGGCAAAGATGCAGCAGCCGCCTTGGGTCGGGCGAGTCCCGCCGCGCATCCGAGCAGCACTGCCGTCAATGCCGCCAAGGCCGGGATCTGCAACGGAAAATCAACCGTCGCGTGCAAGAGAATCGCGCCCGCACCCAACAGCGCCCCGGCAGCCGCCATACGCCGTCGGGCGTCGCTGGAACCGAGAACAAAACGAGCAACCCGCCATAGCGTGACCGCCAACGCCCCTGTCAGCAAGAGCGTAGGCAACAATCCGAACTCGAGCAGCCATTCCAGGTAGTCGCTATGGGCGTGGTCCACCGTTCTTTGGGGCAAGTAGAAACTCGACCGACGAAAAGCGTAGGGGAACGTTCCGACGCCGGCCCCGGTCAACCAGTAATCTCCGGCTGACCTTACCGTATCGGCCCAGATCGCCGCGCGCGTCGAGAGTCCGCCCGCCCTGGTTAGCTCTTCGAATCTTTCGGCGAGGCCTCCCCATCCGAGGCCCGCTGCTACTGCAAGCGTCGCGACCGTTACCAGCACCGGCCCTCGGGCTGCACGCCGATGCTCTCGCATTGCCAAGGCGACGCCTGCGCCCGCCGTCAGCGCCATCATTGCCGCCCCGGCCCGCGAGTGTGAAAGCAGACCGACGGAAAAACAAGTCACGCCAACAAGAATCCCAGTCAGGCTGAGCAGCCCGGTGCGGACACCCGACAGCGGCGTGTCGCGTCGGGCGGCGAGTCCCGCCAAGGTCGCGCCGATCGCCAAGCCCAGGCAAGCTTCCATTAGCGCGGCATAGTGGTTCTTATTGACGAAGCTTCCGTGAGCCCCCAACCCGGTCCCGTCGAGCAGCAGTCGTTCCCGGAGAAACTGCTCCAGGCCCCAGAATGCCGACGCAACGCCCAATGTCATGAACGCGACAGCGATCAGCCAAAAGGCGCGCTCCGAGCGGGCGGCGAAGGCTCGCGCAGTGACAAACAGGGCGCAGCATCCCGCGACGGGCAGCAGAGTCGAGATCGTCTTCCCGGGTGCGATCGACAACGTCGTTGGAGCAATGACCCCGAGCGATTCGGCCGCGGCCATTACGTCAAGGCGAAAGGCGGATACCAAATAATGTTGCAAGTCGGCCGGCGGGATGACCTGCAGCAGTGGGATCACCGCGATTACGGCTGCGGCCCAGGGAACCGACGCCGTAACACCTGGTCCTTTCGATCTAAGACAGAGGGCTCCCGCGGCCAAGAGAACCCAGCCAAACACAACGGTTTGATCGAAGCGATCAACGCCCCCCTCCTTCCACGTTAGGAAGACGACGGGGACCACAACCACAGCTAGGGCCTGGATCTCGACCTGCCAAGCGGCAAGTTCGGCGGCTATGTTTGATTTAGGCGGCCGGCACCTATCGGGCGCCCGGGCTTGGGCCGAGACGGGCATCTTACGGAGGAATCGGGTTTTTCCGGGTGCTGGAACAGGGCTTGCGCGGATCAAACTCCGCCCGGAAAACCCCGTTGCCGCGCAAACAGTTGTCCGAAATCCCCGTTGTTATACTGTCAGCACTCATGCGCGCGTTGGTCGAGTGTCTGGCTGTCTTTGTCATTACCACCGGAACTGCTCTGGCCGTTGATTGGCCTGAGTGGAGGGGGCCAAACCGCGACGGTATCAGCGCCGAAACCGGGTTACTGACAAGTTGGCCCGAAGGCGGACCGCCATTGCTGTGGACGACTCGCGGCCTCGGCGAAGGCTTTGCGTCGTTCGGCGTTTCGGGCGGCAAGGTTTTCACGCAAGGACAGAGCGAAGGCCAGCAATTCTTGATCGCACTCGACGAGGAAAGCGGCGAAATCCTGTGGCGCACGCCCAACGGCGATACGTTCCACGAGCGCCGGGGCGGCGGCCCACGCGGCACGCCCACCGTCGACGGCGATCGCGTTTATGCGCTGGGCTCGAACGGCGATCTGCTCTGCGCCCGAACTTCAGACGGTGAACGGCTGTGGAGCACCAATCTCCTCGAACGTTTCGGCGCCCGCAATATCCGGTGGGGGATCAGCGAGTCGCCGCTCGTCGACGGGAATCGAGTGATCGTCAATCCCGGAGGTCGCCAGGCATCCGTCGTGGCGCTCGACAAGAACAACGGGAATGTGATCTGGAAAGCCCCCGGCGATCGCGCGGGGTACTCTTCACCCGTTGCGGCCGAGGTAGGGAGTATTCGTCATTACATCGTTCTAACGGGTGGCGGCGCCGTCGGCGTGCGCGCTTCCGACGGCGAGGTCCTGTGGAGCTACGACCGGATTTCGAACGGCACGGCGAATGTCGCTACGCCAATCGTTCAGGGCGACCATGTTTTTCTTTCAACCGATTACGGCACGGGTTGCGCCCTGCTGCGCCTCGAGCCCGAAGGCGAGGGCATTCGCGCCGACGAGGTCTACTTCCATCGCGACATGAAGAATCACTACAGCACCTCGATCTTGTTGGGTAACTACCTTTACGGCTTTTCAAGCCGCATCTTGACCGTGATGAATTTTCTGACCGGAGAAATCCAGTGGCGCGACCGTAGCGTGGGCAAGGGGCAGATCGTGACCGCCGAAGGCCTGCTCTACATCCTGAGCGATGACGGCGTCGTCGGCCTGGTCAAGGCCGACCCGGCGGGTTATCACGAGATCGCGCGCTTTTCGATCGAACGCGGGGAATATCGAACTTGGACCCTGCCGGTCATTGCCAACGGCAAGCTCTTTCTGCGGGACCAGGACTCTCTGTCCTGTTACAACGTCAAGGCCGAGTAGCTCGGTCGGCGCGACCCCCTGCCCTCGGGCCTGCGAAGAAGTTGAAAGTTGCAGGCTCCTCCGAAAATGGGCCTCTGAACGTTTCCTAAACACGTCCGACGTGGCGCACGCTTTCAGCCTGCCGTGTCGCCACTCATGGCGACATCTCTGGTTCAAAACCGGCCTGGCCGCAATGAATTTTCATGGCGCTCTCTTGCCTCCGCGGATTCACAGAAACGAACTGTCCCCGATTGTTTCGCGACCCCTCCGCGCCCGGCGATTGTCCGGCTAGTAAGTTTTGTTACGCAGCTTACGATAGAAGGGCTTGAAAACCGCTCGAACGCTCTCGACAAAGGATGATTCATACGTATAATTTAAACATACGTTTGAATCAAGCGATCGCTTGTATGGAGCCCACCCGTTATGCCCGTTGACACCAAGACCCTGATTCTCGACACAGCGGAAAGGCTGTTTTCCGAGCACGGAATCGATGCCGTTTCGCTCCGGGCCATCACGACTGACGCGGGGGTCAACCTGGCCGCGATCAACTATCACTTCCGCTCGAAAGATCTTCTGGTGAAAGATGTTTTTGCCCGCCGCATTCGTCCGCTCAACGAAGAGCGGCTGGCTCTGCTGGACCAGTTTGAAGTGCGGGCTGGTGAAGGGCCGCTTCCGGTCGAGGATGTTTTGAGGGCGATGTTTGAGCCCGCCATTCGGTTGTCGGGGGATCCGGAACGCGGTCACATCTTTTTGCGTATCTGCGGGAGGATCTGGTCGGAACCGAGTTTTCGTACCTCACAGATCTTCGACGACCTTTTCAAGGAATTGATCGCGCGCTTTGGTGCTGCGTTTCAGCGAGCGGCGCCCGAGTTGCCCCCTGAAGACATGTCATGGCGCACTCATTTTGCCGTCGGGGCGATGATCTTCGTAATGACCCACAGCGATGTGTTGAGGAAGCACTCGCAAGGTCTTTGTGATCCCGCGAATGTCGACAGGACGGTGGACCAGATGGTTCAGTTTACAGCGGCCGGAATGCGGGCGCCGGTGCTGGCCCCGGTGGCGGCGGACGAAGCGGTGGAGGTGACGGGATGAAAAGAATTCTCTTGCCGCTCTTGCTGTTTGTCTTGCTGACCGCGGCCTGTTCGCGTCCGATCGCTCGGCCGGAGCGCACTTTGAATGTCGCTCCTGCTCCGCAAGCGTGGAAAGGCGGCGACACACAGCTCGAAAGCCGGGGAGTCGACTGGTGGGCTTATCTGGCAGACCGCGGCCTTGACCGCGCAATCCGAGAAGCCCTCACCTACAACCATGATCTCAGGGCCGCGGCGGCTCGGGTGGCGGCTGCCGAAGCCGAGGTCATCATTGCCCGCGCGGATGAACTTCCGTCGTTTCAGGTGGGTGTCAACCGCGCACGACAGAAACAGAACTTCGTCGGCTTCCCGATTCCAGGATTCGAAGGGCAGGTATTGAGCCGCACTTTCACAAGCACCGGAGCATCGCTGGACGCTAGTTGGGAGCCCGATCTGTGGGGGCGCATCAAAGCCGGAAAGCTTGCCGCTCGTGCCACGCTGGAAGCCCGCGAGGCGGACGTGGAGGGCGCAAGGCTGTCCCTGAGCGGGCAGGTTGCGAAATCATGGTTCGCGGCGATTGAAGCGCAGCGACAGGCGGGGCTGGCGCGGGCGTCGCTCGCAAGCTACAACACCTCGGTCGACCGCGTGCGCGCGCGCTTCGAGGCCGGCCTGCGGCCGTCGCTCGACCTGCGGCTGGCATTGACCGAAGTCGATCGCGCGCAGGCGTTGGTCGGCCAACGGCTTGAGCAAGAGCGGCGGGCCGTACGTCAACTGGAGATTTTGATGGGGCAATACCCGTCGGGCGAATACGCGTTGGGCGAGGATTTGCCGCGCGTGCCGACGCAGGTGCCGGCGGGCTTGCCGGCCGAGCTGGCCTACAGGCGTCCCGACCTCGCCGCGGCCGAGCGGGAACTGCTGGCCGCCGACGCCCGCATCGTTGTAGCGAAGGCCGAACTGCGGCCGCGCTTTCCCCTGACCGCATCCGGCGGATCGACCAGCGACGCGTTGCGTGATCTCGTGCGTCGCGATTTCTCGGCGTGGAGCTTCGTGACGAATTTTACCCAGCCGATCTTCAATCGCGGGCGGCTGAAGTCGGCCGTACGTCGTGACGAAGCGCGTGCACGAGAGGCGGCTGCGCAGTACGAAAACGCGATTCTCACAGCCTATGGCGAGGTTGAGTCAGCGCTCGCCGCCGATAGCGCCCTGGCCGAGCGAATGAGGGCGCTGGAGTCGGCGACGAAACAATCGCTGGCCGCCAAGGAAGAAGCCGAGCGACGCTACCGTGCCGGACTGACCGACATCGTCACCGTGCTGTCGGCACAACGAACGGCGCTCGATTCGGAAAGTCAACTGCTGAACGTCCACCGTCTCCGGTTGGATAACCGCGTCGATCTCCATCTCGCTCTCGGAGGGGGGTTCGAAGCCGATTACGATTCGGCGCCGATCCAAACGCGGACGAACCATTCGACGCCGGTCGCTGAGCAGTCCGACGGCGAGGAGGTTACAGGATTATGAAACGGGTGTTGATGATTCTCTTACCTCTTGTCGTGATCGGGGTGGGCGGGTTCGCCGCCATCACGATGGTTCAAAACCGGCCGAAGCCGGAAACGAAAACGGTGGAGATTCCGCCGCCGCTGATTCGCGTCATGCGTGTTGAACCGGAAGACGTGCGCCTGAGCGTGTTCGCCGAAGGAACAGTCGAACCCGCCACGGCCATCCAACTGATGCCCGAGGTCTCCGGGCGCGTGCTTTGGGTCAACCCGAACTTCCGCGTCGGCGGCTTTTTCGAAGAGGGCGAGCTGATCGGCAAGATCGATCCGCGGGAATATGAACTTGAAGTTGTGCGTTCGCGCGCGGCGATCGCGCAGGCCCAGCTGCGGCTCGCGACCGAGTTGCAGGAGGCGAAAGTTGCATACAAAGAGTGGGAGAGCATGGGTACGGGGAGCGACCCCGAGCCTTTAGTCGTTCGCGAACCACAAATCGCCCAGGCTCGCGCGGAGTTGGCGTCGGCCGAAGCCGCGCTGGCCAAGGCGGAATACGATCTGGAGCGCACGACCGTCAAAGCGCCCTTCGCCGGCCGCGTGGTTTCGAAGATCGCCGATCAGTTCGTTAGCCGCGGGCAGCCGATGGCAACGATCTATGCCATCGACTACGCCGAGGTCCGCTTGCCGATTCCCGACCAAGACCTTGCCTATATCAATCTCCCGCTGGCCTACCGCGGCAGCCAAGCGCCTCCCAAGGGGCCGGCTGTAATCTTGCGGGCGAAATTTGCCGGCAAGGAATACAAATGGTGGGGTCGAATCGTGGTGACCGAGGGTCAGATCGACCAGCAGAGCCGCATGCTGCACGCGGTGGCGGAAGTCAAGGATCCGTACGGAAGAGGCGGGCAACCCGGTCGGCCTCCGCTGGCGGTCGGCATGTTCGTTGAAGCGGAGATCAAAGGTAAGACCGCGAAAGATGTCGTGGTGTTACCGCGCATGGCGATGCGCGGGGCTGATGACGTTCTCGTTGTCGACCAAGACGATCGGCTGCGGTTCCGTAAAGTCGAAGTCCTGCGAACCGACAGAGACCGCGTCATTGTTCAATCGGGACTCGAGGCCGGTGACCGCGTCGGTGTTTCGGTCGTCGAAGCCGCCGTGGACGGCATGAAGGTTCGCGTCATCGAGGTGAATGAGCAAGACGCAGGAGAAGAGTCGGAGCCGCGGGTCTAGCCTCAAGGCGTTACTCGCAGGCCCAACCTTGCCGAAACAAACAGCAGTGCGGGAACAAAAATTGATTCGAGGCGAAATGAAAAAAGGCGTCATCTCCTGGTTTGTTCACAACGGCGTGGCGGCCAACATGATGTTGATCATGATCTTGGTCGCCGGACTGATGATGATTCCGAATCTCAAGAAAGAGATTTTCCCGGAGTTCTCCGTCGATATCGTTACGGTCAGTGTCGTCTACCGCGGCGCTGCTCCCGAGGAGGTCGAGGAAGGCGTCTGCGTCCGGGTTGAGGAGGCGATTCAAGACCTCAACGGCATCAAGGAGATTCGATCCACGGCCTCGGAAGGTACGGGCATGATCACGGTAGAAATCGAGCCGGGCTACGACACGCGTAAGGCGCTCGACGACATCAAGGCGCGTGTCGACGCGATTGATACGTTCCCCGAAGAAACCGAGAAGCCCGTCGTTCAGGAAATCACCAGCCGCTTTCAAGTGGTCAACGTCTCGATTTCCGGCGACACGGACATGTTGACGCTGAAGAAGATCGCCGAGCAGGCGCGGGAAGACATCATTGCGCTTCCCGAGGTAACACAGGCCGAAGTCGTCAACGCGCCGCCTTACGAAATCTCGATCGAGGTTTCCGAAGAAGCGATGCGCCGTCACGGTTTGACCTTCGACTCCATCGCCATGGCTGTGCGCCGGTCTTCGCTGGACCTTCCCGGCGGCTCGGTAAAAACCGAGACCGGGGAGATCCTTCTGCGAACGAAGGGGCAGGCTTACACCGGCAACGATTTCGAAGACCTGACCCTGATGACTAAATCCGACGGAACGAAACTCGTTCTCGGTGACGTGGCGACTGTGATTGACGGTTTCGCGGAAACCGATCAATGGAGTCGCTTTGACGGCAAGCCCTCAATGATGGTGCAGGTTTACCGGGTGGGCGACCAAAACGCCTTGGAGGTTGGGGACGCCGTCAAGGCATGGGTAGTCCGCGCAGGCGAGCGGGCGCCGGAAGGCATCGTTTACACGATTTGGAACGACGGCTCGAAATTCCTGCGCGGGCGCATGGATCTGATGCTGCGCAACGGCCGGAACGGGTTGATTCTCGTCTTTGTCGTCTTGGCGCTTTTCTTGCGGCTGCGGCTGGCGATCTGGGTGACGATCGGTATTCCCGTATCGTTCTTGGGCGCCATCATGTTGATGCCCGTTCTCGGCGTCTCGGTCAACATGATTTCGCTGTTCTCGTTCATTCTTGTGCTCGGGATTGTGGTCGATGACGCGATTGTTGTCGGCGAGAGTATCTTCACGAAACAGCAGGAGGGTGTTGACGGAGTAAGAGGGGCCGTCGAGGGGGCGCAGCGGGTCGCGATGCCGGTGACTTTCGGCGTCCTGACAACGATGGTTGCGTTCGCCCCGATGCTGTTCGTTCCCGGGTGGAACGGCAAGATCTGGCGCGTCATCCCGCTGATCATTATTCCGACGCTGCTTTTCTCGCTGATCGAATCGAAGTTTGTTCTGCCGCACCACCTTTCCTACCGGCGACGGAAGCCGAAGGAAGGTCGGCGGCATATTATCGTTCGGATTTGGAACGGCTTCTTCAACTTCTTCAGCGACGGGTTAGTGCGGTTTGTGCGGAAAGTGTTCAGCCCCTTTCTCCGGGTTGCGCTCGAGTGGCGTTACTTAACCGTCGCGGCGGCGGTCGGCATTTTGCTGTTCACGATCGGTCTTGTCGGGGGAGGCTATGTCAAGTTTGTATTCTTCCCCCAGGTAGAGAACGATTTCATCAGCGCTCCGCTGACGATGCCGCTCGAAACGCCTGCTCACGTCACCGAGGCAGCCGTTAAGAAGATCGAGCGCAGCGCGCTGGAGCTGCAGCGCAAGGTCAAGGAGGAAACCGGGGACGAGGTTCTTCTCCATGTATTGACGTCGGTAGGCGATCAACCCTTTGTCCAGCAGTCGCAACGTTTCGCGGGCGGCACGGGAGGCGCGAGTCAGGCCCATCTGGGTGAAGTCGCAATTGAGCTGGCCCCGTCGCAGTCACGCAACCTGACGAGCTCGGAAGTGGCCGCGCGCTGGCGGGAGACAACCGGCTCGATACCGGGAGCGGTGGAGCTGAAGTTTAACTCGGATTTGATGAACCAGGGCGGCGCGATCGACATTCAGTTCACCAGCCGGGACATTGACCTGCTACGGGAGGTCGGCGAAAAGACAAAGGCCAAGCTGGCGGAATACCCGGGAGTCTTCGACATCACCGATTCGCTGCGGGGCGGCAAGCCGGAGGTCAAGCTGGCGATCACCTCGAACGCCGAGGCTCTGGGGCTCTCCCTAGAACAATTGGCGAGGCAGGTCCGGCAAGGCTTTTACGGGGAGGAAGCGCAGCGAATTCAACGGGGGCGCGACGATATCCGCGTCATGGTGCGCTATCCCGAGCGCGACCGCGAGTCGCTGGGGGATTTGGAGGCGATGCGGATCCGCACCTCAGGCGGCGCCGAGGTCCCATTCTCCACCGTGGCCCAGGCGGACCTAGGCCGCGGTTTCGCGAGCATCAAGCGGGTCAATCGCCGGCGCGCGATCAACATTACCGCCGATGTCGATACGGCCGTCGGCAATGCCAACGAGATCCTGGATGACATGAGCGCTGAGTTTCTGGAGCCGCTCGTTGAGCGGACTCCAGGTCTCTACTACAGTCTCGAAGGACAGCAGCGCGAGCAGATGGAAGCCATGGGTGGATTGGCCCTGGGCTTCGTGGGGGCTCTGTGTGTCATCTATGCGCTGATGGCGATTCCGTTTCGCTCCTACATTCAACCGCTGATCGTCATGACGGCGGTACCGTTCGGGATTGTCGGTGCGATTTGGGGTCACGGCCTGATGGGCCTTCCGCTGAGCATGCTGTCGATGTGCGGCATCGTGGCGTTGACCGGTATCGTCGTCAACGACAGCCTGGTGTTGGTGACCTATGTCAACAGCTTGCGTGACCACGGGAGATCGATGATTGAGGCGGTTAGGGAAGGTGCAAGCGCCCGCTTCCGAGCGATCATACTGACGTCATTGACGACCGCCGCGGGCGTCATGCCCTTGATGCTCGAGAAAGAAGTGCAGGCGCAGTTCCTGATTCCGATGGCGGTGGCGCTGGTTTTCGGCGTGCTTTTCTCGACGGCCATTACGCTCGTGCTTGTACCGTCTTCTTATTTGATCTTGGAAGACTTTCGTCGGCTATTCCAGTGGTGGTGGCAGGGTGTGACGGCGCAACCCGCTTTGGCATCGGCAACCGGCGCCGGCGTGGAACCGTTGCCCGAACCCACAAACGGTGCATCCGTTACTCTGTTGGGACTGGAGCAGCCCGGCCGAGCCGCGGAGCCCGAGGATGTCGAGGTCCTCGAAAAAGTAGGATCCGAAGAGCGCAGCGGTTTCGGGGACTAGCCGCCCGCGGAAAAATCGCAAACGATTACAGCCGCGAAGCGGCGACAGGAGCCTTAGCCCGGAGTGGAGCCGAAGGCGGGACCCTGGGTAGCCCCCCTCACCAAGCGAGCCCTGGAGATGTTGCCATATGGCACACCGGTCGGGGTGTTGCGGGCGTTTTCAAGCCCTGGGGCTCCGCCCCAGATCCCGAGGTTTATCGCTTTACCGCCGGGACGTCTCATCGCCTCGGACCCGCCCCCGGAAAGGGGGCGCGGATAGTAGCCCCGGGCGCAAGCCCGGGGACCCGTGCCGTCAATCACGGCAAGCCCCGGACGGGGCGTAGGAACAACCGTTCGATCGAACCCCGGCCAATGGGAACCTTTCACCCGCCGACGGCTGACACTTCCACCCCCTCGGCCTGTTTTCCTGCTTCAGCCTTCACACCCCCAAAACGGAAAATCGGTGTGCCATATGGCAACACGGTAGCGGCGGCAGGAACCCTCGCTTGACTCTTCCACCCGCCGCCTATTTGCATGGCAGTATCATGAATGCCGTGCGTTGATCGATCGGACCTACCCCCCTTTTTCGCCTTTTTGAACCCCCGCCCCGGACCGGCTCGACGACCGAAGTGAACCTCGATGAGCGCAGTGTTGCACCTTCGTTGACAGCTATCCCGACTGGTGTTAGCTTGAAGAGTCCTCACCCCCGGCATGGAGACACTCCCAGCGGTCACCGCCCTTAGAAAAACGCCCCTGCATGCCATTCACCGAGCGGCCGGCGCTCGCATGACCGACTTCGGCGGCTGGGATATGCCCGTCGAATACTCCGGCATCATCGCCGAACACACGGCGGTTCGGACCGGCGTCGGCTTGTTCGACGTCAGCCACATGGGGGAGATTGAGATTCGCGGCCCGCAAGCCCTGGATTTCGTGAATTACGTCACGTCGAACGACGCTTCGCGCCTGGTCGACGGACAAGTTCAATACTCGGGCTTGCTCTATCCGAACGGCACTTTCGTCGACGACATCCTGGTCCACCGCCTTGGGCAGAACGACTTTTTCCTGTGCGTCAATGCCTCGAATCAAGAAAAAGATTTCGAATGGATCACCTCCCGGAATCGCTTTGATGCCCAAGCGGAATTAACGAGCGAACACTACGCACAGTTGGCTATCCAAGGTCCGCAAGCCTTAGCAACCCTCTCAAAGCTCACGGACGCGCAACTCGATTCGATCGCGTATTATCATTTCACCCGCGGCGAGGTGCTCGAGGTCGAGGCGCTCATCGCGCGCACGGGTTATACGGGCGAAGACGGCTGCGAAATCTATGTCCCGCCCGAAGACGGCCCGCGGCTTTGGGAGGCCGTGCTCGATGCGGGTGCCGAGTTCGGAATCATTCCGTGCGGTCTCGGCGCTCGCAACACGCTGCGCCTCGAAGCGGCCATGTCGCTCTACGGGCACGAGATCGACGACACCATTACGCCTTACGAAGCGCGATTGGGGTGGATCGTTAAACCTGACCAAGGCGACTTCATCGGACGCGAGGCGCTGATCGCGCAAAAGGAAAAGGGCGTCGAGCGGCGCTTGGCCGGCTTTGAAATGCGGGGGCGCGGAATCGCGCGCGACGGCTACCGGGTCTTCGTCGACGGCGACGACGTAGGCCGGGTCACGAGCGGATCGCCGGCGCCGTTCTTGGAAAAGAACATCGGACTCTGCATGTTGCCGGCTTCGATGGCGCAAGTCGGAAGCACGATCGAAATCGGGGTTCGGCAGCGGCGCGTAGAAGCCGAGTTGGCTCGGCTGCCGTTCTATTCGCGGAAGAAGTGAACAACGACATGTATCCGGAAGACTATCAATACACTCGCGAGCACGAGTGGGTGAATGTCAAAGGCGACGAAGCCCTCATCGGCATCACGCACCATGCCCAGGACCAACTTGGCGACGTGGTCTTCGTCGAGTTGCCGAAGGTCGGCGCGGCGCTGCACGCCGCCCTTTCCTTCGGTACCGTCGAATCGGTCAAGGCGGTTTCCGATATTTACGCGCCGGTCGGCGGCGAGGTCATCGAGGTCAATGAGTCATTGATTGATGCTCCGGAAGTACTCAATCAGGACCCCCACGGAGAAGGCTGGCTGATCAAGATCCGCATTCGCGACAAGAACGAACTGCGGAAACTCATGTCGGCCGAGGACTACGCCGCCTACGTAGCCGCCGAGACGGAGTCCTGAGCGAGTGCGCTACCTTCCTAAGTCTCCTCAAGAACGCCAAGAAATGCTGGACTCGATGGGACTCGAGTCGGCGGAAGATCTGTTTGCACAAATCCCGCAGACGCTACGTCTGAACCGGCCGCTTGCGATTCCGCCGGGCCAATCGGAATACGAGATCATCGACTACTTTCGCGGCTTAGCCGCGGAGAATGTTGCGCGTGAGGGCGGACCGGAGCAGGACCTGGCTTCGGCGAGCTTCTTGGGCGCGGGCGTTTACCGCCACTACCGCCCGGTCGTGATCGATCCGCTGGTGACGCGGGGCGAATTCCTCACCGCCTACACCCCCTATCAGGCCGAGATTTCGCAAGGCATCCTGACGACGATTTTCGAGTTTCAAACGATGATCTGTCAGCTAACGGGCATGGACGTCGCGAACGCCTCGATGTACGACGGCTCGACCGCTGTGCCCGAAGCCGCCATGATGGCGGTGCGGATCACCAAGCGGGATAAGGTTTTGGTCGCCGAATCGGTCCATCCCGAGTACCGACAAGTTCTAGATACGTATCGCCGCCACCAGGACATCCCGGCCGAGCCCGTCGGTTATGACGCCGAAACCGGAGGCATCGACTTCGACGACCTGGAAGTGAAACTCAACGACGAGGTCGCCGCGGTCATCGTGCAGTCGCCGAACTTTTTCGGAGTTATCGAGCAAACCCGCCGCGCGGCGGAACTGGCGCATAGCCATGGGGTGCTGTTAGTCGTTGTGTTCACGGAAGCCGTTTCGCTCGGTTTGCTTGAGCCGCCAAGCGAGGCGGATATCGTTGTGGGCGAGTTGCAGTCGTTCGCGCATCCGCCCAGCTACGGCGGCCCGTTCGTGGGGGTGCTGGCGGCTAAACAGAAATATATTCGCCAGATGCCCGGCCGGCTGGTCGGCGAGACCGTCGACTCGGAAGGAAACCGCGCCTTCTGCTTGACGTTGGCTACTCGCGAACAGCACATTCGCCGAGCTAAGGCGACATCGAATATTTGTACCAACCAGGCGCTAGTAGCGCTGATGGCGACCGTGTACATGACGGTGTTCGGGAAACAGGGTTTGCGGGAGCTGGCTGAGCAGAATCTTTCGAAAGCACACTATCTGGCGGGCGAGATCGAAGAGCACGGAGGCCGCCAAGTTTTCTCGGGCCCGTTTTTTAATGAATTTGTGGTGCGAGCCGAGAACTCAGGCGCGGAGGTGAATCGTCGGGCGCAAGAGGAAGGCATCATCGGCGGTCTTGATCTAGGGCGCTTCTATCCGGAGTTGGAGGGCGCCCTGCTGGTTTGCGCCACCGAAATGAACCACCGCGATCACATGGACCAATACGCGGCGGCGTTTGAGTAGTGAGGCCGGCTGGAATAAGGTCGGGAGGGAGGATCAACGCCGGTTCTCGGGGGACCACCGGTTCCACTGGCCCCGGGACAAGGGCAGTAGCTCACGGAACGGGCATCGGTGGATCGGCGAATCCATGCCGGTGCTTTGCTGCCCCCGGAAGGGGGCAAGGGTAGTAGCCCACGGCGCAAGCCGTGGGTATGAGACGAGATAAATGAAGAGCCCCGGCAGGGGCGTAGGAGCATGCCGCATACCTATTCGCGGATTCTGCTGCACGTCGTGTTTTCGACCAAAAATCGCCGTCCGTCGTTGAACGGCGAAATCACTGCCAGGCTGTTCCCCTACATGGGAGGCATCACACGAGAATCAAACGCGAAGATGCTCGCCGTAAACGGCACAACCGACCACGTGCATCTGCTGGTCTCGCTCCCGACCGGTCTGTCGATCGCGGATCTCATGCGCACGGTTAAGACCAGGTCGTCGAAGTGGATTCACGAAACCATGCCCGGGGCCCGGTCGTTCGCCTGGCATCCTGGGTACGGCGCGTTCAGCGTCAGCGAATCGAACGTCGAACAGGTCAAGCAGTACATCGCCGATCAAGAAGAACACCATCGAAAGGTGAGCTTCATGGAAGAATTTGTAATGTTGTTGCGGAAGCACAGCATCGAGTTTGACGAAGAGATGCTGTGGAAATGAGGTGTCCGGCGCGGTGGGCGCGAAAAATGACCAAAGTCGCCCCCGGGGGGGCACGGGTAGTAGCGCCCACGGCGCAAGCCTCCGTGCACCTATGGGCTTGCGGGCTCATGCCGGCGCTTCTTTGCCCCCGGAGGGGGGCAAGGGTAGTAGCCCACGGCGCAAGCCGTGGGTATGAGACGAGATAAATCAAGAGCCCCGGCAGGGGCGTAGGAAACGAGCGGCCTGTGATGTTCTCGACCAAGAGATCTGCCATGGAAATGAAGCGTCGAGGCGTTCCTACGCCCCTGCCGGGGCTTGTTTGGATGGGGGACGCGTACCCACGGCTTGCGCCGTGGGCTACTACCCATGCCCCCTCCGGGGGCGTTGAGCAGAATCGGTGGCTGCTAGTCGTCGCCGAATTGGCCGAACCCGTCCTCTCCAGGGCTTGCCCCTGTCATCGATCCTCTTTCTCGCCGAATTTGGCGCTCCGGCCTCTCCCGGGATCTCTACGCTTGACCGCCGACTCTTGAATCACAAAACCCAATGACCCCCAAAGTTCGTTCCCACATCACGCAAAACGAACCGCTCATCTTCGAGCATTCGTCACCCGGCAAGATCGGCTATCAACTTCCGCCGTTAGATGTCCCTGCTGTTGACCCGGCGGCTGCCCTTGGCGTCGAAAACGTTCGGACGGAAATCCCCGGCTTTCCGGAAGTCAGCGAGGTCGAGATCATTCGGCACTTTACGCGCCTTTCGACTTGGAACTACGCGATTGATCTGGGTCTCTATCCGCTGGGGTCATGCACGATGAAATACAACCCCCGGTTGAACGAGTACGTGGCGCGCATTGAGGGGTTGGCGATGGCGCATCCCTATCAGCCCGAGGCCATCTCACAAGGCGCCCTGCGAGTCCAGGTTCAGCTCGAACAATATCTCGCGGAAATTTGTGGCATGGACGCCGTGACGCTGCAGCCCGCCGCCGGGGCGCATGGCGAACTCACCGGCATCCTGCTAATTCGTGCGTATTTGGAATCGCTCGGCAACCCGCGCCAAACTGTGCTGATTCCGGATTCCGCCCACGGCACGAACCCCGCGACCGCGGGCATCGCCGGCTACGAGGTCCGCGAGATCCCCTCGAATGAACGCGGCATGATCGACCTTGACGCCCTCGACCAAGCCATCGATGACACTGTCGCGGCTCTTATGGTCACCAACCCCAATACGGTCGGTATTTTCGAACAGGACATCGAGAAAGTCGCCGATCTATTGCACTCCCGCGGAGCCCTCCTTTACATGGACGGTGCCAATATGAACGCTCTGGCCGGTATCGCTCGGCCCGGCGATTTCGGAGTCGACGTGATGCACCTGAACCTGCACAAGACCTTCTCTACACCCCACGGAGGAGGGGGCCCAGGTGCCGGTCCGGTTGCGGTCAAGAAGCAGCTCGAACCGTTTCTGCCTATCCCACGAATCATCGAGCGCGACGGCCGATTGGCTTACGACGAGCAACGCGAGGGAACCATCGGGCGTGTGCGCGCTTACTGCGGAAATTTCGGCGTCCTTGTGCGGGCGCTTGCTTACATCCTGGCGCACGGCGGCGAGGGATTGCGGAATGCCACGGTCGACGCGGTTCTCAACGCGGGCTACATCCGCAAGGGTATCGAGGACGACTACCACTTGCCTTACGACGCGCCGTCGATGCATGAATGCGTCTTCAGCGACGAGAAGCAACAAGCCCACGGCGTCAAAACCGGTGACATCGCCAAGCGCTTGATCGACTACGGGTTCCACCCCTACACGGTGAGCTTCCCATTGATCATTCATGGCGCACTGATGATCGAGCCGACCGAGACCGAGAGCAAGGGCGAGCTCGATCTGTTCATCGATGCGTTGCAATCAATCGCCCGCGAGGCAGAGGAAGACCCCGACCTGGTCAAGTCCGCGCCGCACACGACCCGCACAAGGCGGGTGAATGAAACCCAGGCGGCACGTCGACCGGTTCTGCGCTGGAGTAGCGACGCTCCGTAGGCAGCACCGGCGGGAGTCAGCGAATCGAAGAACGCGCGTCGACCTTAGGTTGTAGTTTGACGTCCGGCCGGAGACGTCAGCCCTTGGACGTCCCGTCTCGATATCGGACGGGGAGGCTGGCCCCGCGCCGTCGAGCCTTAATCCTGGCTAGGGGCTGACGCCTCGCGCCAACATTAAGATCCAAACTTCATATCCCTTGCTCTCGCGGCTCGGCTACCCCAACTTTTTCCGCAGCAACTCGTTCACGACCTTCGGGTTGGCCTGCCCGCGGGTGGCCTTCATTACCTGACCGACGAAGAAACCCAATACCCCGGTCTTCCCTCCTCGATAGGTCTCCACCTGATTCGGGTTGGCGCGGATCACCTCGTCGATCATCCCCTCAATCGCCGACTCATCGCTGATTTGTTCGAGGCCCTCGGCTTTGATAATCTCCCCGGCAGTGCCGTTGCCGTCGAACATTTTGGCGAAAATCTCTTTGGCCAGCTTGCCGGAAATCGTCCCGTCGGCGATAAACTTCACGAGCTCCGCCAAATCCGCTGCCGAGACCGGTGAATCTTCGAGAGCTTGGCTCGCGGCGTTCAGCGCCCCGGAAAGTTCCCCTTGCACCCAATTGGCCGCAAGTTTGGGCTCACCCGAGGCCTTAGCCGTTTCCTCGAAGTAGTCGGCTGTCTCGCGGGTGAGGGTCAGCACACGAGCGTCGTATTCTGTAACCGCGTATTCATCAACAAAGCGTCGCCGCTTTTCGGCCGGCAGCTCGGGCATCGCGTCCGCGACTCGCTGCTTCCAGTCGTCGCTGATCACGAGCGGCATCAAATCAGGTTCGGGGAAATAACGGTAATCATGCGCGTGCTCTTTCGAGCGCATCGCCGCGGTCGCGCCGCTTTGGACGTTGTAGAGTCGCGTTTCCTGCCGGATCTCTCCGCCCGCCTCGATCACCGCCACTTGCCGCGCGATCTCGTAGTCGAGCGCGCGCTGCACGTACCGGAACGAGTTGAGGTTCTTGACCTCCGCCTTGGTGCCGAATTGTTCCTGGCCCTTGGGGCGAACCGAAACGTTAGCGTCGCAGCGCAGGTGCCCCTTCTCCATATCGCAAGTCGAGACGCCCACATACTGCATGATCTGCTTCAACTCAGTGAGATAAGCCACCGCTTCCTCGGACGTTCGCATGTCGGGTTCGCTGACAATTTCCGCCAACGGCACACCCGTGCGGTTCAAGTCCACATAGCTGTAGCGGTCGCTGTCGCTAAAGCCGTCATGGATGTTCTTCCCGGCGTCGTCTTCCAGATGAAGGCGCGTGATGCCAATCCGCTTCGTCGTCCCATCAAGCGGGGCATCAAGCCGGCCGTGCTCGGCGACCGGTTGGTCGAACTGCGAGATTTGATACCCCTTGGGCAGGTCGGGGTAGAAATAGTTCTTGCGGGCAAACCGCGAGAAGGGCCGAACATCGCAATTGAGCGCCAGCGACGCACGGATCGCCAGGTTCACTACTTCCCGGTTCAGCACCGGCAAAGCACCCGGGAGCCCCAGGCACACCGGGCAGGTCTGCGTATTTGGGGGATTACCGAATTCCGTCGAGCAGCCGCAGAAGATCTTCGTCCGCGACATCAGTTGGACATGCACCTCAAGACCGATAACCGGGTCGTACTCCGCGATCATCTCCGGGGTCGCAAGGCCGCTCTCGGGAAGATCCATTCATTCTCCTCGCCGGTGATTTGAGTCCGCCGTCTCGAACGCAGATTATACCAAGGGGTCCTGCGGCAACCTCCCACTACACCGTCGCCGGGATCTTTGTTGACCGGGCGGAGGTCGGGCCGGTAAGCTGTGGGACTACTTCGGGGACGGCAACACGTAGTAACAGCCGAGCCCTGGATGCGCACTTCCGCGGGTCCGAGAAGTGTGTCGAGCGCGCCGCCTTCCGAGAAGTTTCAAACCGAAGCTGGATTTATGTACTTAGTAACCGGCGGCGCCGGATACATCGGTAGCATCGTCGCCGAGCAATTGCTCGGCCTCGGCGACGAAGTCGTGGTCTACGACAATCTCTCGCGTGGCTATCGCGATGCCGTTCCCGAGAAAGCAATTCTTGTCGAAGCCGAGTTGGCGGACCGAGACCGCCTGCGCAAAGTCTTCGAGGACCTTCCCATCAAAGGCGTGCTGCACTTCGCCGCCTTTGCCCTCGTCGGTGAATCCATGGAGCAAGCCTCCCGATATTTTCACAACAACCTCGGCTGCGCCCTGGTTCTGCTCGAAGAGACACAACGCGCCGGTGTCGATCGTTTCGTGTTCTCCTCGACCTGTGCGGTGTTCGGTGACAAGAACCCGCCCCCGATCAGTGAAGCGGCGACGAAGGCACCCATCAACCCTTACGGAGAATCGAAGCTTGCCGTCGAGAAAGCGCTTGAGTGGTACCGCCGCTCACACGGGCTGAACTATTTCGCGTTACGGTACTTCAATGCGTGCGGCGCCACCGCTACGCGCGGCGAGCGCCACGACCCCGAGACTCATCTCATTCCGCTGGTCTTGCGGGCCGCGGCCGGAGAAAGCGACGGGATTCCAATCATGGGCACGGACTACCCCACCCCGGACGGCACCTGCATCCGCGACTACATCCATGTCGAAGACCTGTCGGCGGCCCATATCCTGGCACTTCGTGCCGCCCCGGAGTTGTCGGGCTGCTATAACCTGGGAACCGGCAAGGGAGACTCGGTGCGGGAAGTGATCGACACCGCCCGCCGCGTGACCGGACATGAAATCCCGGAGATCGTGGGCCCCCGCCGTCCGGGCGATCCGCCCGAATTGGTGGCGGACCCGCGTTTGGCGGAAGATACGCTGGGCTGGCGGGCGAAATACGATTTGGAATCAGCAATGGCGAGTGCTTGGGCGTTCAAGCAAAGAACGACCCCGGGCGTTTAGTACGCGGGTTGGTTGGCTCAGGAGGAGTCCGGCCGACAATCCAAGATTTCATGAGAGAAGGCGGCCGGCCATCCGGTTCGGAAGAGTCTTCGCGGTTTGACCCGGGAAGTTTTTACGACGAATACGTCCGCCACCACGTCCCCTACCATCGCAACCCGCGAGGGCTCAAGGGCCTGATTCTACGGGTCCTGCCTTATTGGTCCTATCGCGAATGGCGATTTTGGAGACGTCACGTACCTCGCGGGGGGGTCCTGCTCGACCTAGGGTGCGCCAGGGGACGCGAGATCTTCGCCGAACGAGCCGACTGGGCCGTCGGCCTCGACATCGCGCACGAGGCGCTGCGTGATTGCGGCCGCCACTACACCCTTGCTGTCCGATCGCAGCTCGATCCGCTACCGGTGGCCGACCGCAGCGTCGATTGCGTCGTGACTTCACACCTGCTCGGTCACATCCCGCTCGAGGATAAAGACGACGTCATCTCGGAAATCATGCGGGTCTTGAAACCCGGCGGGAAAAGTCTCCATTGGATCGAAACCGACAGCAATCACCCGCTGGTGTCGTGGGCCAAACAATACCCCTCGCTTTACCGCAAGGCCTTCATCGCCCCCGACGGACATATCGGACTCGAAACCAGCCGCGACGTTGTCGCGCGTTTTGAGCGACACGGCTTCCGAGTGCGAGGGGTCGTTCCCTCCGACAGCGGACCGTTTCATCCGCGATTGATGCTGAAGCACTTCGACAACGGCTACCGGGAAGCCTCGAAGAGCGTCGCTCGGCGCGTTCGATGGAGCCGCCGGCTGATGCAAACGCCGCTCGCCCTCGCCGCCGTGGAGGTGCTGCTGGGGTTGCATCATTTCGCGCTCGGCCGCCGGAGCGGCGCCGCCGAAACCGCCCAATTCCTCGGATTGGCGCTTGAAAAACCGCCCGTCGGAAAAGGTCCGATCGTCACCGTGAACCGTGCTCCCGGCCGCGGCTGATCGACGACCGGCGGCCGACCGGACTTCGCGGCCCTCAGACGCGAAGAACACCGCCGAGGGCGCCACGGCCACCCTGGCCGGCGCCGAGGAATTTGGGTAAATCGCCGGCGAGTTGACCGTCGCCGATTAGCGACTCCGCAGGGAACCCGTCCGGCGGCGGAAGCCGCTGCCCGTTTCCGTCGCCGGACTCGAAGCTTCGAATCCCCCGCCCCGGGCTCACGACGCGCTCGACTCGGAAAGGAATCGCAGGGAACAAGAAAGAAACCCGCGGTACGCCTTTCTATCACATGAAGGCTTTAATAATCTGCGCCTGGATGTCCTGCAGGTTCCGCTGGACTAACTGTACTTCCTGGATCTTCGCTTCCAACTGTTCCATCAAAAAGCGCCGCTCGAGACCGTTCTGAATGACCAGTTTGAGATCCTCGTTGTCCCACGGCTTTTCTATGTATTGATAGAGTCCGACTTCATTGATGGCCTTAATGGCATTCTCTTTGTCGGCATAGCCGGTGAGTAGAATGCGCGTTGCGAAAGGCTGAAGCTTCTTGACTTCCAGCAGAAAGTCGATGCCCGTCATTTTCGGCATCAAGTAGTCGGAAACCACCAAGTCGATTGTCTGCTCTCGGACCGCCGCCAACGCTTTGTCGGGCGCGTCGAAGCCGAGTACTTTGTAGTCGGTTTCCAAGGCCAAGAACGAACGAAGACTGGTCAGCACCATCTCCTCGTCGTCGACGATAACGACAACCGGAATGCGTTCTTGTTGACTCATCCTGCTTGCTCATCCTCAGCCGTCCCGTCAATCGGCAAGCGCAAAGTAAAGGTCGTCCCTTTGCCGACCTCGCTCTGCGCGTCGATGGTGCCGCCGTGATCCTGGGCGATCTTGAAACAGATCGAGAGTCCCAGACCCGTGCCCACACCGACTCCCTTCGTCGTAAAGCCGGGATCGAAAATGTGGGCTAGGTTTTCGGGGGGGATGCCGACGCCGGTGTCGGAAATTTGAACACTCACTATATCACCCTCCCGGCGGGTCCGAATCGTGATTTCACCGCGGTCTTTCATGGCCTGCGAGGCATTCACGAGTAAGTTCATGAACACCTGGTTGATTTGATTGGGATGACAACGAATGGCGGGAATCTCACCGTAGTCCTTAATGACTTCGGCACTGTTTTTCAGTTCGTGATGCACAAGCGTCAGCGTGCTGTCGAGCCCCTCATGGAGATCGGCCGTCTTCAAATCCGCTTCATCGAGGCGCGCAAAATTGCGCAGACTCCCCACAATCGCGACGATCCGTTCACAGGCCAAGCCGTTGATGCGGGCTATATCATCGAGCACCTTCAAGACCTGCGCAAGCATGCGGTTGCCGCGCACGGCGTCCGGGCATGATTCGTCGCTGACGATACCGCGCAGTTTCTTCAGCGAGCGCCCCAGAGTATCCGCATTACTATTAATCGTGCCGATCGGGGTGTTCATCTCATGGGCGACGCCGGCGACGAGTCGCCCGAGGGCGGCCATTTTTTCTTGTTGCACGAGCTGCGACTGCGATTCGCGCAAGTCTCGCGTCCGTGCCACCACTTCGGCTTCCAATTCTTCCGCGTGATGGCGCAAATGGGAAGCTAATTTTTCGCGCTCGGTCACGTCGTGGCAAATGACTTGCGCGATACGGTGATCTCCGTAGTGCACTAGGCTGATATTCACGTCGAGGTAGGCGGGCTCCGCCCGGCGTCTCTCGAAACGGACATTCGAAATCTGCAGCCGTCCTTCGCTTTCCAGCTTTTGGAAAGTTTCCTCTTGTCCCAATTCCTTCACGGGAATGATCGACCCGAGATTGCGCCCGCGCAGAAAGTCGATCAGCACGCTGGTCATCTTCTGGGCTTCGTTATTCACCTCCATGACGCGCCGTGATTTAAGATCAACCAGAAAGATCGCTTCGCCGGCTTCCTGCGTCAACGCGCGATACTTGGCCTCGGACTCCTGCAGGTCCGCGCTCTTGCGCGTGAGCTCTTCGTAGAGACGAGCATTCTCGACAACCTGCGCTGACTGCGAGGCAATGATCGACAGCAGTTTCTGATCGTCCTCGGTGAACCCCTCGCTTGATTGCTTGTTGAACACATTGAGCAGGCCGACCATTTCCCCTTTAGCGCGCAGCGGCACGCTGAGCAACGAGCGAATCGGAAAATCCCCCTCCACGACCGCTTCAAAGTTTTCATCCTCGGCGAGATTATTCACCAGCAACGGTTTTTGATTCTTCAGCATCCAGCCGGTCAATTGCTGGCCGAAACGGAAGGGCACGACGGCCGACCCCGAATAAGCCTTGCGAGCCATCGTGCGGAAAGGGTCCCCATCTTCCATGTTTTGGAGCAGCATCACCGCGCCCTGCTCGACATTGAGCTGCGTGACGCTCTCCTGTACAACAAGCTCGACGATCGCATTCAGCGACATCGTCGAACCGATGGCCGAGCCTATCTGGTTGAGTATCGAGAGTTCTTGAACCGCACGCCGGAGGCGACGATTTTCCTCTTCGAGGGTTTCCGGGCTATGGCTTTCCGGGTCCATCGGCTAGGGGCAGCGCGGAGGGAGATGGTGAGAAGCCGCCGTCAGTTTGGCTCGTTGCCGGCTCTCCACTTGATATTGCAGCCGACACTCGGCCGCTGATCGGAGCCCACCGGCTCGCCGGCTGTTACGGCGTCCAACGCGGCCCGCAGATCGCGCCCCGTAACCGGCCGATCATTCTCGGGGCGGCTGTCATCGAGCTGCCCGCGGTAGGCCAGTTTTCGGTCGGAGTCGAAGACAAAGAAATCCGGCGTGCACGCGGCGCTGTACGCGCGCGCCGTTTGTTGACTCTCGTCGTAGCAATAGGGGAAACGCCATCCCAACGTTTCCGCTAAGTCCCTCATCTTTTCCGGCGAATCGTCGGGATGCGTCACGATGTCATTGGCGCTAATCGCGACGATACCGACCGATTCGCCGGCATAGTCGTTTCCAAGCCGGGTGAGCTCGTCGATCACGTGTTTCACGAACGGACAATGATTGCAGATGAACATCACGAGAAGCGTCTTCTTGCCCTCAAACGCCGCGACGCTGATGGAGCGGTTGCTCACTGTGTCCGGCAAGGCGAAGTCAGGCGCCGCCGTACCCAGCGGCAACATCGTCGATTCAGTCAAAGCCATGATTCGAACCTCTCCCAGGAGTGCAGCGCTAAAGCACAACCCGTGTCCGCATCCCCACAAGGATACCAATCTCGTACCGCGGCGCCGGCCGAGGGCACGCTAGGTAGCGAGTTTTCGGTCACAAGGCCTGTTTCTCGGCGAACTCACCCAAGACGGGAATCTTAGCCGGCCGACCCGAGTAAGCTCCGATTGCGGTCTTCGCCCACAATACAAACGAGAACAATGTAAACAGCCAGCCCACGACCAGGGTCAAGAGTCCCAACACGAAGCTGAGCACGCCCCAAATGAGTAATTGTCCCACCGCGGCTGCTGCCAACAGCAAAAGTGCTTGAAACGAGTGAAAACGCAGAAAGCGGTTTAGTCGAAATCGATCGTCGAGCAGGTAGAAGACAGCGGGCAGGACAAAGTATGCCATTGCCGCGCGCGTTCGCTCCTCCTCGGGCGGTTCCGTGGGCGGCTCCGTGACGGGCGCACCACCGGCGGGCAAATCGGCCGCCGTCCCGCACTGGTCACAGAATCTTCCGCGCAATCGGACGCCGCACTGTCGGCAAAAAGGCATCTGAACTTCCTTAGAGTAGCGGCTTTACGCCCTAACGGCTCCAATTCTCCGCTACCGGCCACTGTAGTTGTGTCGGGACGCGGTCGTGTCATTCGTGCCGCGAGTCGCCGCGCGTAATGACCGTAAGTTTCTCTTTTGCAATAATTTAAGTTTGGCGCGCCACGTGCCACGTGAGGATCCGTATGCGTTCGGTGTATCTAGTTGTCCCTCTGGTACTGGGACTGTTTCCGCTTCGTTCCGCAACTCTCGAGCACCTCGGTCTCGATGAGATGGCCGAGCATTCGACCTTGATTGTGCGCGGCCGTCCGGCGGAAAGCCGGACGGTTATGAGTGGCAGCCTCATCTACACGGTGACGCGCCTGGATGTTTCGGAGCGCTGGAAGGGTCGGACCGGGACCGAATTGGAAGTCTGGTCCCCGGGCGGACGATACGGGGACCTCCACCAAAGATTTGCCGGCGTGCCCAAGCTTCGGCGCGGCGCGGACTACGTGGTTTTCTTGTGGCGAGGCCCAAGCGGCAGATTGCACGTGGTGGGTCTGAGTCAAGGCTTGCTGCTTCTCCAACAAGACTCGGACGGAAGCCTGCATGGCATTCAGCAACTTTCCGGCGGTGTCTTGCTCTCTCGTCCGAGCGGAGAGCCCGTGACCGTGCGGCCGCTGGACATGAACCTGGACGATCTACGAGGGCGCGTGGGGACGTTGTTGAGCCGTAATCGCCGACTCGACGCAGGTGAACAGCTTCAGATCGGTTCGCAATCGTCGTCGCCCTGATAAGCCGGCACGGAATGGCAGCGAGGAAAGATCTCTCAGTTCGGGAAGCACGGTGGCGCGGGTCCCTCGGTGTGTGCTTCCGACGAGCCCTTTTGCTCGTCAACCACGCACCATGGCTCTCCGCGATCAGCCTCTTCCTAACAGCCTCGGTCGCCCCGGCCTACTACCACTTCGTTCACTACCGCACCGACGCCGGCCACATCCAAGCGATCATCGAAAAATTCGACCGCAATTCGCTGGTCGACGACACAGTCTATTTCTTCGTTTCCGATCAAGCTCCGCGGCTGGCTGAAAACGACAGTTTCGTGGGCCTGCTAAGTCAGGTGCGTCAGGCGCTTTCCGTTTGGAACTCGGTTCCCACCTCGGCTCTGCGCGTCGCCTATGGGGGCATCAGCGAGACTCCACTGCCGTCGCGAACACCCGCGGGTGAAATCGTATTCGAGGAGTTGCCCCCCGGTGTCATCGGGCTGGGCGGCCCTGTTACCCGAGGCGACCCGCAACGGGACTTTGTGCCGATCGTTCGGTCCTTGATCGTACTTTCGAACGACTTGAGCAGCGGCACTCGTCCCCGCACCAGCTTCTCCGAGGTGTTCTTTAACAGCCTGGTCCACGAAATTGGCCACGCGCTGGGCTTGCAGCATTCGCTAGCAAGCTCGGCGATGAGCACGGACGTTACGCGCTCGACCAGCCGCGCCCGTCCGCTCGTCGCCGACGACGTGGCCGGTCTCTCGGTCGCCTATCCGAGTGAGGAATTTGCCCAAGCCTTCGGTAGCTTGAGTGGTCGTGTGACCACTCCCGACGGACGCCCGGTTCACTTGGCCTCGGTCGTCGCCCTGGGCCCCGCCGGAACCGCCGTGAGCGCCCTGAGCGGGCCTGACGGTAGCTACATCATCGCGGGCCTGCCGCCCGGAGCGTACTTTGTCTACGCGCATCCGCTGCCGGCCGCGACCCAACAGGGGCTCGGCCCGGCCAACTTGGTCTTGCCCGTGAGCCCCGAGAACGTATCCTTCGCGGCACCGGCTCTTTTTCAAACCCTCTTCTACGGCGGTGTCCTTGACTGGGCCGACTCGGCGCCGATCTTCGTTCCTGAGGGCGAAACGACGACCGGCATCGACATCGCGGCCCCTCCGCGAGCCGAGCTCGCCCTGCACAGCGTGACAACCTTCAGCTTTCCCGGGAACGGTGCGCCGGCTGTTCATCCGGCTTTCCTCGAACACACCGAGCTTTCCGGTTTCGCTCTGGCGACCGGACCGGGCTTGTCCGAGAACCTTTCCCGCATACGGATTGGGGCGATCGGCCGCCCGCTCTTTGTCGCTCCTCCAGTGCCCTATTCGAGAGCACCGAGCTTTGCGCGCCTCGATTTTCGCTTTTCCCCATTTGACCGCGCAGGCGGCGTGCATTTGCTGTTTCGATTAGACAATGAGGTATACGTTCTACCGAACGGCGTGCGCTTGACATCCGCGCCCGCGCCGGTGATTCACTGGATAACCCCGCGCTTCGACCTTGGCGAAAACCTTTGGGGCGTCCGCGGAGCCTCCGTCGACGCCGCTTCCACCGTTTTCTTTGATGGGGCGCCGGGGGCGCTTGCCGGCATCGATCCGTTTTTTGGCGACGTCGTGGTCAGACCGCCCGCCGGCCCCGCGGACCATAAAGCCGTTGTGACGATCTATAACCCCGACGGTCAGAGCTCGGCGCAAACGCTGCCTGACGGCAATATCAGTTTCATCTACCCCCCCGGACCGCCCGCGTCGCTGCGTATTTCGAGAGACTCGGCCGCGCCCGACACCGATTTTCTTATCGAGATCAGCGCCGAGGGAATGACATTCGCGCCCGGCGAAACGCTCATCGGGTTTGGTACGGCCGATATCACCGCACGGGAAGTGCGTGTGTTGGAACCCGGACGCTTGCAAGCGGCCGTCACGATCAGTCCCGCCGCGGCGCCAGGCCGTTATCCCGTCAGCGTCACGAGCGGGCTGCAAGGGGCAAGCATTGAAGGAGGGTTCCGAGTCCTCGATTCGCGACCCGCCGACGGCCCCGCTCCCGTCTTGCGCTTCGGTGGGTTGCTCAACAGCGCCACCGGACAGCCGAACCTTTCACCCGGAGTACTCGCGACCTTATTAGGGAAGAACCTTGTTGCTCTCAGCACCGACGTGGAGCTTCAATCGGGTCCTTCCGTCACTTTCAACGGCCTGCCGGCCGGATTAATCGAAGTCGATCCGGAGCGAATCTCCTTGCAACTGCCGGTCGATCTCGAGCCGGGCTTTGCCGTCTTGCATGTTGACAACGGCGTCGCGATAAGCGAGCCTCAGTTGGTTCGAATCGATCGAGCCTCGCCGGGTCTATTCGGTGCCTTTCACCAAGACGGCGCCGCGATTGACGAGGCGACTCCGGCCCGGGCCGGCGAACGAATTGTCGTTGCCGCGACCGGCCTGGGCGCGGTGTTCGCCAGGGCGGCGCTCGGCGGGGATATCAATACCCTCGCCGATCTGCCGTCGGTTTTGGCGATCTTCGGTGGGCAGAGGTTGCGGCCGGTCTCGATCGAGCCCCGCGAAGGCTTCCCAGGCCTTTATCTGGTTCGCCTGGACGTCCCGCGGTCGGCAACCGGCAAGAACGTCGGATTGTCATTGCTGGTTGACGGCTTTCGCGGCAACGAACTCAACATCCCGGTTGCCGCTCTAATCCCAACCCTCCGCCAACGCTGATCTCGCCCGCGGGGCGCCTGCCGCACCTTCCGCCGAATGCCGGCGCTCGAGATCTAGGGCCCGGCGTCAATAGTTTCTTACCCCGTTCGCGTTTAGCCTCGCCGCGGTATTCGACAGGTCTTCCCGACCGACCATCGACACGCTCCGATTGCGTGCGCGGGTTGGCCGAAGCCGGCGACGCGCCTTATACTGACGGAAGCACTTTCGCGCCTCGGTTGGGAGGTAGTGTAACGGTAACACGACAGATTCTGGATCTGTTTATCGGGGTTCGAATCCCTGCCTCCCAGCCAATTCAATTCAACAACTTAGCGTCCGATTCGCCGCGTGAATCGCTCGCTTCATCTCCGAGTGTGCCCAAAGTGTGCCCAAATTGGGTCCTCTCCTTTTCCTTCACGTAAGCTTCAAGTCGCCGAGCGGCGTCGTGTAAGTCTCGCTCGGTGACGATGTTGTACCTCTCAAAAACACTACGAGTCTTATGACCGGAGATCCGCATCGCCGCCGCTTCGGGGACCCCGGCCCGGATCAGATTCCGTATGCCGCTCCGGCGCAGATCGTGAAAAAGGCGGTTCGCCTCGCCGCTGTCGTCGGTCAGCCCGACCTGCTCACAGGCGGTCTTCCATGCGCGGTAGAAGTTTCGAACCGGCAGGCCCCCGACTCGAAAGAACACCCAGGGACAATTCGGGTAGTTCGCATCCCGAACCGCTTTCTGCATCGAGAGCACGGCGAACAGTTCGTTCGTCAACGGCAGTATCCGCGCCTCGTCGTTCTTCGTCTCGCCCGGCTCAAGGCGTACGAGCCTTTCCGTCAGATCCACCTGCTCCCAGCGCAAGTTCAGAATCTCGCCTCGACGGCACCCCGTGTAATACGCGAACGTCAACAGCGGCCGCAAATCCTCCGGCAACGCTCGCCGCAGAGCGAGAAACTGTTCATGCTCGAAGAAACCCTTGCGAACGTTGTCCTCGCGCAGCATGGGAATGTGCGGCACGTGGGCGACCTTGCGAGGTGTGTGCCGCCAGCCGAGATAGAAGGCGCGTTTCAGAAGCGCCAGCTCTCGATTGATGGTGGCGTTGCTCGCGGGCTTGATGGGGATCATCTTCCGCGCTCGGAGCCTTCCCCGGTATGGGCGAGTCCCCTGGTCCCGGCTGCGGCGCAGGGCCACGTACCTGCTGATATCGGAAGTCGAGACCGCCGCTGCCCGACGTTGGCCGAAAAACGACCGCAGGTGGTTGTTGATCGCGTTGGCCGCGAACCTCACGGCTTTGCGGTTGACCTCGTAGTCGAGGAGCACATCGTCGAGCAATTCCGCCACTCTGAGCTTCTCGATCGATAAGCCCTGAAACGATCCCTTCGCCACTTCGCCCAAGCGAACCCGCAAGAGCCGCTCCGCTTCGCGGAGCTCCGTGGTTCCCGTACTTTCCCTGTAGACCTTGCCCGCGCTGTAGAACTTGATCCACCGAGTGGGCAGTTCTTGGCTTGTGCCGTCGGGAAGTTTCTTCTTGCGTCGAAAGACGCTGCCGAAGCCGTATCGCTTTGCCATAGTGCCCATCATTAGACGCCTCTACGCCATTGAAGTCAAACCCGGCGTCTTGTTGTTTTCGATCCACTCGTCGAGGTCCTCTCGATCGAGGAAAATCCGGCGGTCCGCCTTCACCGCGCGCAACCTGCCGCCTCGCACCATGTGCTCGACAGCTTGCCGCGTGCGTCCCAAATACTGCCCGGCTTGTTCCAGCGTCAACAGTCGCGGCCGGACGCCGGGGGCCGCTTCGGCCTGCTGCATCTCCGAGCAAACTTCCGCCGCGACCCGCTTGGCGAGGCCGGTCAGCAGCGCGTCGATGTTGAAGCCGTTCTGCATTATCAAAAGATCCGAAATTCTCCTTGACGGCAGAACTCGACGAACTCTGCGAATTTCGTCGGTTGAGCCTTCTCCAAAGCATCTGCTATGGCGCGGCTGTCGCTTGCGGTGACAACCTGGCCGTCGTTTGAAGCGTAGCTGCCATCCCACGCGGCCGGGTCACCGCCGCTCCAACTACAATCGTCTTCATCCTCGGGTTCCCACGGCTGCGTCCCGTGCGCCTTCCATCCATGAGTCGTCGCAAGGCCCAGCGTGTCCGCCCAGGCCCAACGGCTGAAACGAAAACTCTGTCCCTGCCGGTTACTTAGATCCATTCCCATGCTCTTTACCTCCATCGTGGTGTGTGCAAATTGTCAGAACCGCTCGGAATTACCAGATCACCGAGTCTTGACTGCGACCGTTGCGCGAAATAGTTCGACAGCATCGCCCCGACCGAACCCTTCGTCGCATCGCCGGGTACAGCTAGTTTCAACTTCTGAGCGAGCTTTAGTTGCTTGAGCGACGGCGGTTGTTTGCGCCAACGTGCGGAGGACAAGACAGCGCCGACGTTGTTCTGCGGCACCAAGCCGTCCGCAAAGGCGAAGGCGTGAGCAAGGCTCGGAAACTCACGAATCAGCAGTGGCCTGCCGCGTCCCGGTTGCGAGTAGACTTCGTGGCGTCCGAGCGCGTTCTCGACAACCGAAAGTGATTGTCGTCCCGGCATCATGAGCCGATAGACCCCGTCGAACATCGGAATCCAACTGAGTCTTGTCAGCTCCCGCACCCGTTGTGACTGCTCGGGAACCTCGAACACGTTGATGTGCTTGATGCGGGCTTCCAGCCGCTCGATGTTCGTGTAGCGGACCGCATCGACACCGGCGCTCTCGACGCGCTCCAAGGTCTCGGCGACCTTTCGGCCGTCTAAGTTGAGTTGCGGGTTCAAGCCGAACAAGTCCGGCAAGGTGACGGCGCTGTGTCTCTTGGTGGCATCGCAAAAGTCGAGCAGCAACAGGTCTTGCTTTCCCGGCGCGGTGCGGGTACCACGTCCGAGCATCTGCTGATAGAGCAAGCCCGATTTCGTCGGCCGAGCCATCAGCACAGCGTTGGTTTCGGGGTCGTCGAAACCCTCGGTCAACAAATTGCAATTTGCCAAAACGTCGATGTCGCCCGAACGGTACGACTCGACGACTCGGCGTCGCTCAGCTTTCGGCATTCGCCCGCTGACGGCTTCCGCCTTCACCCCCCGCGACTGGAATGCTTCGGCGAGGTCCGCGGCGTGCTGCACGTCCACGGCGAAAACGAGAGCCTTTCGGCCGGCGGCCAGGTTGCCGTAGGTTTCGACGATCAGCTCGTTCCGCGGCTTCGTGTTGACGGCGACCGACAACTCGGCCCGGACGAAATCGCCCGCTCGGCTGTGGACGCCGGAAATATCGGCCCCCGTTTCCACGCGGTAGCCGATGATGTCCACGAGCCAACCGGCGGCGATCATTTCGCGCAAGTTGCGGTGGAAAGTGATCTTGTCGAAGATCGCCGCCAACCCGACGCCGTCGCCGCGCTTTGCCGTCGCGGTGAAGCCAACAAGAAGCCTGTCGTCGCTCCGGCCGTTTGCGAACCCGAAGTGCTCGAAGACCTTGCGATAGCTCTTCGCAACGCCGTGGTGCGCCTCGTCGCAAATCAAAAGTCTGTAGCTTGCCGGATCGTGGCGGTCGAGCCGATGCACGAGGCTCTGCACCGAAGCGATGACAATCTGATCGTCGGGACCGGCGCTCTGCCCCGCCATCTCGATGCCGATTGAAGCGGTAGGGTTCGCCGCCTGGAGCTTCTGCCGCGCCTGCTCGATCAGTTCTTCGCGATGCGCGATAACCAGTGTCGGCTCGCCGTTGTCGAACCCGAGCGAGTTCGGCAAAGTTGCGAAAATCACGGTCTTTCCGCTGCCGGTCGGCAAGCAACAAAGCTGCCGCCGCACCCCGTTGCCGAAGTTCGTCCGAACCGCCTCCAAGCATCGGCTCTGATAGTCGCGGAGCTGCATCTTCGTTGTCGTCTTCGTCATGCCGCTGCTCCGATGCGCAGGGTCTTCGTGTCGAAGCAGACGGTGAATTTGTCGCGCGGCCCACGGCGGTTTTTCAAAATCGAGAAACAGAGATCGCCTCGGCACTTGGCATACGCGTCGGGCGTGATGCCCTTTTTCAGCTCCGGGCGCCAAGCGCCGAGCAAGAAGTCGGCCGAGTCTTCGATCGCGCCGGAATCGCGGGCGTCGATCACGGTGACTTCTTCCGAGCCGTCGCCGGCACTGCGGCTGGTCTGGGCAATCAGAAGAACCACCGCCTCAAGCTCCTTGGCAACCTGCTTGATCTCCCGCGCAAGAACCGAAACTCGCTCGGTCAGATTCGCGCGCCGGTCGCCGCGATCGAGCAATCCGAGGTAGTCGATCACAATGAAACGGACCGGGCGCACGATCTTTGCAGCCACGGCTCCCCGCACGAAGCGCCGAAGCCCGGCGAGGTCGATGCGAGGGTCATCGACGATCAAGAATCGATCACCGTAGCCTTCCACAAACTCGTCAGCCCGGACTTTCCCCTTGTCCGCGTTGCGGTAGGCCCATTGAGGCAGCTCGCGGTGAACGCCCGCGTAGATCTGCAATTGCCGCTCGTAAGCTTGCAATCTCGGCATCTCGACCGAGAAAAAAACGATGCCGAGATCCGAGTAGGCCCGCAAAACGTGATCGATGAAATTCTGAGCGAGGGCGCTCTTGCCGACGCCGGTCCTGGCGATCACCGTCACGCATTCGCCGAAACACACGCCGCCGGTCAACTCATCGAACGGACCCAGCCCGAGCCGGATGCGGCGCTCGTCGATGTGATCGACGTGCTCCTGGTATTCGCGGTCGAGGCTCGAAAGCGTGTAGTTGGCGGCGTCTTGCGCTTCGCCGACGTTGAGGCCGTCGAGGCGTCCTTTGGCTTCCTCGATAATCTCGCCGGGGTCCTCTCCGTCGATCGCATGCTGACTGATGCTCTGACCGAGAAAGGCCAGCCGCCTGAGAACGGACTTCTCGCGAACGATGCGTGCGTACTCGCCGATGCTGTCCAAAACCGGCATGCCGTCGGTCAGTCCGGCGATTTCGCCGATACCCACCTTGTCGAGTTCGTCTTGTTGATCCAGAACCTCGGCGACGGTTGCGTATTCAATCGGCCGGCGGAGCCCGTGGAGAGCGAGGATTGCCCGAAAGATCAGGCGGTGCCGCTCGATCGAGAAGTCGCCCGGCGTCAGATCGAGAACGGCCGGCTGAACGTGATGCCCGACGAGACAACTGCCGAGCACGAGCTTCTCGGCGTCGAGGTTGGACGGGAGGCCCTTCTCGAAGGCGAGCTTTTCGGCCGGCGTCATGCGGTCGCCTCCTGTCGGTCGGCGTACTCGGCGAGTTGCGCCTCGGTGAGCGCCGCATGGCCGTTCGCCTTGTCGCGTGCCTGCTTGCGGTAGAGCGGCAACTTGTCGCGCACGGCGGAAGGCGTGATGCGAGCTTTTCTTCCCCAAAAGTTGCTGTCATCGACTTCGAGCATGTAGCGAACCGTTCCGCGAATCTCGTCGTCCGGCACATCGGCAAGTGCCTTCGCCTGGCTGAGATCTTTGTCGGAGAAGACCGGCTCGACGCCGGCGGATTCGGCGACAACTACGACAATGTGTCCGGGGAGGGTCTTGCAATGCGGGACGTGTGAGCAGCGGTCGGGATCGAGAACGGTTTTTGAAGAACCCCGCTTCGTCGAAGCGGATATTGCTTTAGATGCTATTGATTCCTTATATACAGTCCGCAAGGATGCCGACTCTGAGCCGCAAGAATGCGGACTCTGGGCCTGATCAGAGTTGGTATTTATGCCGACTCTAGAGTCCGCAAGTTTGCCGACTCTCTTGAACAGCTTTTTGGGCTTCGTGACGTTGATGATCCAGCCATGCCGGGCTCGCTTGAGCTTGAGGTACCCGCCGGCCTCCAGCCGCTCAAGGTGACGGAGAACTGTGTCTTGGGACAGGTCCATCCTCGATCCGAGCCGTGCAGCCGAGATTGGTTCGCCCCGGTTGACGACGCCGCTGGTGGGATGGGTTTGCCTGTCAATGAGTGCCAAGTACGTCCACAACGCCGGCCCGATGGCTTGGAAATGTTTGGCGTCGAGGAGACCGGCGCTGATCGTGATCAGCGGCGCGCGGTTCGTCATTGTCGAGCACCTCCGGCGGCGGCGATCTGCTCCGCCAGGGCCGCCCACGCCCCGAGCGGGACTCGACGACCGCGATCCAGCCTCTCCAGGTTGATCCTGAGTTGCGTCAGCGCCGCGCCGGTCGATGAGTTGCGGTCGTGGTCGAACTGGGCGCGCTCGAGGCGGTGGATCGTCCGCTTGAGGCCGTGAAGGTCTTCAGTCGGGGCGGGCTGAGGCTGACGCCGCGAGCCGCTTCGCCTGAACGGAATGAGATTTGCCCTTGGGATCGGTCGTGGGGTATATTCCATTCAGATACTCCAGTTCTTAGATCCGAGACGCCGCCGGTGCCGGGAAAGAGGGCCGGCGGCGCTCGTGGTTGCGCTATGGGTAGAGCCCATCCTCCGGCGACCGCGTTCGAGCGGAGTTGATGTAGATTTCCACGTCGCGCGTATCCACGCGGATAACACGTCCGAACCGAAGGAATCGCAAACGGCCTGCTCGCTCCTCCTTGCGAAGCTTCGACTTGGACATCCTTAGCGCTTGGGACGCCTCATCGAGCGTGAGCAGGAGTGGGGTTGTTGCTGTGGCTGTACTCACGGCCGAATCGTAACCCGCTCGAAAATTGTCAGGCAAACTTTCAGGTCGGATCAGGGCGCACTACTCCCTCTATATCGTTGAGCGGAAGGGAGAAGAAAAATGTTTGCGCAAGTGAGTCCCTGAAAGTTATTGGGACTCCTGAGAGTTTTCCCTGAAAGTTTTCTGGGCTAGGGATCAGCTCGATCTAGCGCGTACTCCAGCGCGTTTTCCACGGCCTTCTGGCTTGTGCTCAGCATGTTATTCCAGGTAGTGATGCGGCGTTCTTCCCAACTCGTGGATATCGAAACGCCCTGTTTGTCCAGCGTGGTGCAAATGAGTTTAAGGCTGCTTCGCCACTTGTCTCCGTGCAGTCGGACGACCGCCGCAATCGCATTGTGCCGCTTGATCTTGGATTCCGGCCCTCGGCTTCCGGTTCGTCGGGAAGACGGCTCATCCGCTGCTTCGATGAAGGGCCGGTCCACGCCAATCTCCTCGCCGGGCTTTGCGAGCAGCGCGTCGAGATCGCCCATAGCTGAAAGGGTCAACTTCGGATCCGCGAAGTCGAATCCCGGTCTGCAAATTGGAAGCGCTTGGCAAGCGTCCCTTTTTCCCGTAGCGGACGGCGACTCGGCGGCGTGTAGAGTGAGCGTGGATTGGATCGCTGAGAATAGGTTCGGGATCTGGCGTTCACAAAGGTGTTTGAACCGTTGCAGCCAGTCCTTTTCGCGCCGCTCTTGGTCGCGGAACGGACCCTGGCTCCCAGGAGCCGGGACTCGCATCGCAGACCCTGTTCCGTCGTCTATCGTGATCGACTGTTGCGGAAGATCGTGTAGTTCGCGGCGACTTCGGCGGAGGGTCTCATCCTCCTTGACGAGCTTCTCATAGGCGCTACGGCATCGCCCCAGCTCTATGCGGTGCTTGGATACGGCGGTGTCGAGTTGTTCGGCTTCGTTGTCGTCGGGCACCGGCTTCCCTCCCGGGTGGCGGCTTCCCACGAAAGTGGGGCCTGGCAGGCAACCCGGGAAGTGGGCCGCTTTTCGCGAGCGCTGACGCTATCCAGGCCGTCTTGATTGTAGTCCAGGGGGCTTTATCTCGCGCCTTCCGCTCCCCTCCGCCTCGCAAGGGGTAGGGGATTGCCCAATAAGAAGATCGTCTCTCTTAGAAGAAGCTCTCCCCGCTCCCCCTGGCGTCCGGCACGTCCCTCATTCCAGCTCACCGAGGGGATACGTGAAATTTATCAACAGCTTCCGGGTGATTGTGCAGCCTTTGTGGGTCAGCTCGAAATCCGCTTTGTGGGTCAGCTCGAAATCCGCTTTGTGCAACCCGGGTTCGATCTCGGCTCCAGACTCCAGGTCGCAGACGAGTTGTTCGGCCAGTTGCTCGTAGCGCTTAAAGAGCCGCACGAGGTCGTTGCGCATCATCACGATTTCTTCGAGCACCTCTTGGGGGACTTCTTTCTGAGCGAATCTCTTGATAACGGTCGGGCCGCCTGGCGATTTCATTTCGTGGCTCCTTAGGTTCGAGAAGCCACGCGGGTAGGAGAGAATGGAAGGCATCAGCCCTCGTGTCCTAGTCGCGTGGGTTGTAGGCTCTCGGGAGTGCTGTTACACTTCCGGGAGCCGCTTGGTTGAACGATGCCCGCCCCGTGGGGCGGACGGTCAAATGCCTAGGCCGTTTCGTAGAGATCGTTGCCGAGAATATAGTGAATCGTGGAGGCGTACCACTGCCCGCCCTTCTTAGTCTTCGCGCCTAGCCGATTCAATTCCTCAGCGATGCGGCGCAAGCTCCAGCCGTGTTCGCGCCGGTCTCGGATTTGCTCTATAAGTCGATGTTCCTCGGTGTTTTCGGTCAAGGAGTCGCCACGGCGCTCGAAGCCTAACGGCACAGTGCCGTAGACTTGGCCCGCCGCTTTCTTGAAAGCCAGTGCATCGCGCGTCCGTTCGCCGATCGCTTCTCGTTCCCATTGGGAAACCGAGGTCATGATATTCAGGACCAAGCGTCCCGCCGCCGAGCCGGTGTCTAAGGATTCAGCGACGCTGATCAGTGAGACGCCGCGTTGCTGAAAGAGTTCCAGCAATTCGGCAAGATCCTTGACGGAGCGCGTCAGGCGATCGAGTTTCGCGACGATAACCAAATCAACATCTCGACGGTGAACTAGGCTGAGCAGTTGCCGCATTCCGGGGCGCTCCAGGGATTTCGCCGATTCTCCACGATCTGAGATAATGTCCGCGACTTTCGCGCTGTGGACCACCGCCATGGCCCGAATCTTTTCCTGTTGAGCGGCAAGACTTACACCCCGATCCGCCTGTTGGTCGGTGCTGACCCTGACGTACCCGACGGCCCGCGGCGTCATTGCGTGTTTCCTCCCTTCCCTGCCTTAGCCGCTCGCACGACATCCTTCGGCACGCCCTCTCTTTGCGCCGCTTCGAGCGTCTTGTGGATCGTATAGCGGTCGAGCGGCCTCGGCCAACCCAAGCCTTCGATCGACGCGATCACCACCACGGTATTTCGCTCGGTCAGTTGGACGTGCCAACGAAGAGTCGGGTCCGTGGCGCTGATGAAGTCCTGAAGCAGCCAATCGCCCTTCGCCGACTTCTCGGCTTCCTCGAAGTGCCGTCTCAGCGCCTTCGAGAACAACTCCGAGGAGTTCCCACCTGCCGACTCGAACCGTTCAAGCCGTTGCTGATCGTCGTCTCTGATGTAAATGTTCTTGCGACTCGGCACTGCCATAGCATACCACCTGCGCATTCCATGTGTATGCCTACACTATGCGCACTTGCGGTGCCGTTGTCAAGCAGTATTTCCGGGGAGTGAGCGTACAAAGGGGTGCGGTTTTGTACGCGACGCCTTGATCGTGGGGCTCGCAATCCCGCAAGGTCTCTCGATCCGGTGATTTCGCCGTTTCGAGGGGCAGACAGCCGGAAAATACCATCTGTTGTGGTGTCATCACGCAAGAATACAACATCTTGTACCCCATCGACGATCAAAACCCCCATTCCCCGCCGAATCCGCGCCCGTGTGGCGCTCTCGGTGGTTCGGACGTGGTAGACAGCGGCGGAAGCCCCCGAGGCGCTCTGAGGGCTCGCTTTTCAGGTAGCGAACAGAACCCCGTTTTGCGTTCCGGCGGGTCCCTCTTGCAATGGGTCCCATACTCGACGGGCCCCAAAAAGCGCGATCAGGCTGAACGATAGAGTAACCCTCCGATGAATGCACACCGCACTTCCCGCGTCCCTTCGCTCAGAAAACATGGCACAAAAGTGATAAAAAGTGCTCTCCAAACCGTATCTCAGCTTGCCGATAGGTAGTATAACACCTTTACTATGAGATATTTACCCTTGGAATGCGCGTTGCGATTTTTCGCGCTACAAAATGTGTCATTTATGGTATTCTCAAAGCTGATGCCAGGAGCCATTCAGTACAAGGAGCCGACTTCGTGGATCAAGTACGACAGGGGTACTATTGAGGACAGCCTGCTGGCGGCAAAAGCGTCAATCATGGCTCTACGTGCGATCCCCTTCCAGCGGCGGTGGGTTCGCGACCTTCAAGAAATACAGCTCAAAATGGAGGTAGCTGGCACGTCGCAAATCGAAGGCGCAGATTTTGCCGCCAACGAGCTGGACACCGCAATTCAGTCCGAGACTCCGGAACAGCTTTTGACACGATCTCAGAAGCAGGCCAATGCGGCTGTAAGAACATATAGGCAGATCGCAGAAATAGCGGACGATCGGCCGGTCTCGACCGTGCTCATCAAGTTTGTGCACGCATCAATCGTAAGCGGCTGCGACGACGATCATTGTCCTCCGGGTGTAATCAGACGAGCAGACGAAAATGTCACCTTCGGGGCCCCTAAGCATCGGGGCGTTACTGGTGGGAAAGACTGCGCGAACGCGTTTGACCGTCTCGCTGAAGAGCTGGCGACGACGTTTAGGGATCACGACCCGCTCATCCAGGCTTTAGCTCTGCACTATCATTTCGCTGCGATGCATCCGTTCCTGGATGGAAATGGCCGTACAGCACGGGCGCTAGAAGCTTTGATGTTACAACGGGCCGGCCTCAAGGACGTGCTGTTCATTGCCATGTCGAATTACTACTACGAAGAGAAGCGAGCCTATTTGGCCGCGCTGTCTGAAGTGAGGGCGCGGGCCCACGACCTGACACCATTCTTGAGGTTTGCTCTCAACGGAATTGCCTCGCAGGTTGTCCGTTTGACCTCCATGCTCAAGAATGCGGTAGCCAAAGAGCTGTTCCGGAATCTCATGAACGAATTGTTCGTGCGGCTGGAAAGTACGCGGAAACGGGTGATCGTTAAGCGGCAACTGATGGTGCTCAACCGATTACTTGAGCGGGACGGCGAGATCGAGTGGCTAGACCTTGTCGATGAAGTTCGCGAGTACTATGCCGGGCGGAAGAACGTTGGGGCAGCTATGGTTCGGGACGTGAACAGGCTAGGCGCACTCGGTGCCGTTAGGATCAGGCTTGAGGAAACGGAAGGCCGAAAACCCCGATATCTTCTCCAAGCCAATCTTGATTGGCCCAGCACGATCACCGACAGCGAGTTCTTCGAGAAGATCGAAAGGCTGCCTAAATCCAAAACGCATCGTTTCTTGGCTGCAACCGGGTGACTACTTTTGTCTGCCCGCCGAAAGCAGTGGCCCCACGCGAAACCGCAGCGACAACTCGGACGCCAACGAGAGCGTCCTCTACGCTTCGCCCGCGACTGCTCCAATTAGGACGAACCGCCACCGATCTTGTGGTTGACCACGTAGGACCAAAAAATGAAAACGAACGCCAGGATAATCAAGACGACCCTCAGAACGTTTTCATATGGGCCCAAGTCAGAAGTAAAAGCGAGCACGCAAAAAGCCAACATCATCAAATCGCCGATAATATCGAATCTTTGATTGGCGTGTAAGCCCTTGCTCAGGACCTTGCAAAGTCCCGTCAACGCTTTTATCACGTCCGCCAGGTTCAGTGCTTTGACCAACTGGAACCAGGTTGTCGGCGGTGGTGGAGGCATGTACTATAACTCCCCGAGCCGGTTTAAATGGATAACGTTCGAGCCTGCAACAGCCAGGCTGCCCGTCATGATGGGTATCCAGAAGAGAGGAGGACCAATGAGCCAGATCGATAATAGCGTGACAACCGCAATTACAGAGGACGCACTGAGAGATTGACGCACCAAGATTGCCTCTCGGCTGATCAACGATTCAGTTTCCGCCTCAGACGTCCCGATGACCGAACTCCACGCCTCTTCGCCCGGCGGTTCCACTGATTTCGGTTTGAGTTCTCGAATTGCCTCCAAATCGGCGATCATCTCTTCGGCGGTTCCACTGATTTCGGTTTGAGTTCTCGAATTGCCTCCAAATCGGCGATCATCTCTTCGACGTTTTGGTACCTCTGGTTGGGATCTTTAGCCAGCGCTCTGCCGACAATCGACTCCAACGCAGGCGGCGTATCAGCTCGCAAGGAGGTCAACGGTTCCAGCTCTTCGCTCATGTTCGAGTAGGCCACGACCTGATCGAAGTCCCCCGCGAAGGGTAGTTGCCCGGTCACCATCTCATACAAAACGGCACCCAGCGACCATGTATCGCTACGCCGATCTGCGGGAAGGGCCGCCCAGACTTCAGGAGACATATATCCGAATGTGCCAACGATGCGTCCGTCACTGGGCTGGTGGGCGCGCTGGGCAACGCCGAAGTCAGTAAGCATTACGTGCCCCTCCTGATCGACGAGGATGTTCGAGCTTTTAATATCGCGGTGGACAAGGTCTGACTTGTGCACTACCGCCAGGCCCCGAGCGGCCTGAATCGCGATATCGACAGCCTCGTCAATCTCCAGCGGCCCATCCTTGACCTTGTCCTTGACGGTTTGTCCCTCAAGGAAGGCCATCACCAGAAACGGTATTCCGTCGGCTTCGCCTGTTTCATAAACCGGGCAAATGTTCGGATGAAACAACGAAGCAGCGGCTTTGGTTCCGTTGAAGAACCGCTGGCGGGCGTCAGCGTCACTAGCAAGGTTGGGCGGGAGAAACTTCACGGCCACGAAGCGGTCGAGTTGAGTGTCTCTGGCCCTGTAGACCACTCCGAATGAGTCCTCGCCGGTTTTTTCGATGATCTTGTAGTGGGAGACTGTCTTCCAGTTCATATTTTTTATTGCGTGGTGTGGCGCGGTCCCGCTTATTTGGGCGTAAGTCTATCTCATTCTCTGAAACCTAATTCTAACTATAAGGACGAACATCATGCATCGCGCGACCGAGCGATGCCCTTGATGCTGCGGACGCTTGCCGGTGGCCTTGTGAGCGCTACAAGCTGTCTGCGGACCTGCTCCGCCTGGGGTCGGCATCGCTGCGAGAGCTGGTACGGCTTAGACGCCGGTGACCCTCCGGGTCTCTGTTTGTTTGAACCCCGTGAAGCTCGGGCCGATGGCTATTCGCGACCGCGACCCCAAGCTGGATACGGCTTACGCCGGGACTTGACGACTTCCGGCGTTACCCCTCCACCGCCCTCTCCCTTAACCGATCCTGCTCCTCGGCCGCCTTGGCCGCCGCCTGCAACTGCGAGCCTTCCCAGTGCAGGTGCTCGTGCTTCTCCAGGTGCGTGTGGTGGTGCGTGTGCTGCCCGGCCATCTTGTTCGACTCCTGCGCCGCCAGCTTCACCAACGTTTCCAAAATCCGCGCCCGAGTCCGAATCGGCACACGCGGCACCAGCTCTACCAACTCCTTGAGCGCCAAGTCCCCCGTCACCAGCAACCGTTGCCGGAGCTCCTTGTCGTCCAACTCTCCGCCCCGACGGAGCGGTGCCATAACCGCTTCCACCTGATCGGCCAGGTTTTTCACCATCCCCCCGGATGTCTTCATAGCCGCGGCCTCGTTCACTTCGTCGTCAAAGTTGGCTTCCATGGCTCCCCCATTTTAGTTCAGATTCCGAGCCGTTCATCTCGTCAACCCCAGAAGCCGGCTCCTTCCAACCGAAACACGTCAAACTCCCGGCGGCACCACGCGGCACGCGCACTTTCACCGGCATGTGCAGGCGGACTCGGGATTGCGGGAGGCGGCGCTGGCGGCGCAAGACTAGCGCTCAACGAGGCAGAATCAGCCGCCGTCGGGGAGAAACGTTTCCCAATTCTCGAAAGTGTCGGTTGCCTCCAGCTCGGCCTCCACGGCGTCGTCCAGTTCATGGAAGAAGTCGAGCCCCGTCAACTGTTCGACTACGTCCACCGACACTAGGAAGTTTTCGATCGCACCATGCCTCTTTCGCTGGTGGGGGAAAAGAAACGCCAATGCGACGGGCTTGCCGGTCACTTCACGAACTACGATCTTGAAGAACATCGGTGGGACGGCGATGTTCTTTTGGGGGCCGATCTTTTCCAACTCGCCCGGACCCAGAACAACGCCGGCTGTCACCCAAACGGTTAGTTGCGCCTGCTCCACTGCTTTCTTCCGAACCCATGTCTCCAATTTGAACCAAAGACCACCCGCACCATTGAAATTGTCCTGCTTTTGCGGCGTGATGTTGCTCATGAAATTCGCTTCGAAGATTGTTTGGTTGTCCTCGGGGTCGTTGTCCTTGGCGAACTTTCCATCGCCGTCCCTGTCGCCGCCCATCACCGCCCACGGGGCGAGATGGCCCCGCGCGAAACCGGAGTTCGTGTATTCGCCGGTCGAAACCGGGTTGGGCAGAGACGTGTCCGTGCGAAAGCGTTTGTACTTGCCCTTGCGGGCGGGTTTACCCTCCAAAGAAGCAGGCTCGACGCGGTAGGCGACCCACGACGGAATCCGATTGGCCTGGTCGTACGCCGTCACGTACCCCTGGCGCTCATGGAACGGCATAGATGGAGCGCCGTTGAACAAGTGGTCGCTTTCCGCCGAGCTGACGCCTGACCACAGCAACACCACCGGAACGGCCGCCCAACTAGTAAGGGTTCGTAGACTCATCCTGTCCTCCCGTTGCACGGTTCCCCCGCTACCTGGAAAGGGGGGCCTGCAAAGAAATCTATGCTTTCCGGGGTCTTGAGTCAACCATTTTATTGCGGCCCGGAAAGCCCTTGGCTCGGGGTCCCGTCCGAGCCGCTTGTGCGGCACTTGTGCGTGCAACGATGCTCGGGGAGCGCGGCTGACAGTAGGTCACGGCCTTTCGTGAGCGCTTCGGCGAAGGAGTCGTAATCCTCGATCACACCCGGGCCCTGTCCTTCAATGCGGACCCGCCATGCAGCAAGATGCCACTCAATCGAGAAGCTGACGGTGGTGGAGAGGAGATCATGAGTTTCGTGGATGACGCGGAAAGACATTCCTTTCCGGGAAATGTAGCACGTATACGGATCACATTCTTATAAATATTTCATAAATTCCTCTAACTTCGACAGTAGACGAAACGCCGTTGCCCACCCGAGATTTCACCCAGCGATTCTACTGAGGTTGGAGGGGGAGCCAAACCGCGGTGGCCTGCCATGTTTCGGCGAGATGGCAAGATCAACTCTTCCTGCCCGGCGATTGCGCTGGAAAGCGGCAATTGGAGAACGCAGTCCCCCCGCACGGGACCTGCCGCGCGAGGGGTCGCGCAGAGCAAGAATCTACTGTCGTGGAATTGGGATTTCGACCGCTGACTTACTGGTAAAAGCGAATAACCGTTCATCCTTCCCGGTCAAATAACCGTTGGGGACAGTGATCCGAAAGCCGGACTTCCCCACGTCCGTTGCGCGTCCCAAATACTTCCGCGCGATATTGGGACGCGCAACAGATGTTTCAACTACAAAGTCTGAGCTTCCTTTCTGAAAAAAAGCGACATGTACCTCCCGATCCTCACCGCTGCGATCGACGGCCCAGCCCACAAAACTGGTACGCCTGCGACCACGCCTTGTGCGCAACAACTCAGCGAAGAGGCTTCTCGGTTGTACGGGAATGCGGTCGCCATTGAAAGACACAAGGTCTAGCTGGCCCCCATCCCTTTGCAACCTCCAGGCCCATTCAGACTCCGGTATTTCACCGAGTCGATATCCTGTCCGCGCGTTCGGGATGACGAACAGCTTGAAATCGTTGCTCCCTTCCGCAAACCTTCTTTCCGGCAACAAGGCCCTAAAGTTGACCTGCAAGTCATCATCGACAAAAGTTTCGGTCGTGGCAACAATTGTCCCGTTCAACGCGATCGCAAGTCGCAGAGGAGCAGTCAGCGAATGCCCTAGAATTTTTCCACGCATCCACACCGGCAGCAGCCCACTCTCCAAGCGGACGTTTCGGTACTGTTGCCGGGCTTGGACGATGGCTACAAGCGAGGAATCATCGGTCTCGTCGAGATCCGAAACGGAACGCCCAACCAATCCGGACCGGTCACCCACTCGAAAGATGCTCTCTGGGTCTTCGCCGGAACCGAATAGAGAGAGCTTCCGCAGAATAGTCCCCTCGCCTGAAAGCGTGGGTGGATGTGATCGATACTCAAGATCTCTAACACTCGCTACCCTGCGACGCAGGCGCCAGGAAGTGTCTGAGTCAAAAACCGAGTGACCGTCGGAGGCCCAAGATAGCGATGTTCCTAGAACATCCGCAATTGTCGCAGGCACATCAATGCTTTCGACGGGTCGGTCGATCCGCTGTCCCTTTCTTTGTGAGGGCCGCTTTACGAAAAAGGGAATGGCAACGATATCATCGTAGTTCTGTTCTTCAATCGATCGACGGGACATATTGGGGCGAAAGCTTACCCCGTGGTCCGCCATCACAATAATAAGTGCTCGATCGAATACCTCTTCTCGTTCAAGTCGATCCAGCAAGCGGCCTAAAAGACGGTCGGCAAACTGGGTCTGTACAATGTGGCGTTGAAAACCTTGAACCGTTAGCCATGAGTTCGAGTTCCAACGTTCTGCGCGAACTCCACGGGGCAAGATACGAGCCGTATATTGAGCGCCCTGTGCTGTATGGTTCCATGGAACATGGGGGAGCCTGGAGTGTATGAAATAGAATTTGCCGTCCCGAGCGTCGATCGACTCAATGAAGCCGAGGAATTCATCGACTGCGGGATCTGGCGTCGGGGGATTTACGAAGTCACGCCAGCGGCCCTCGACGCTCGGGAGTTGAGATACCCATTCCGGTGGAAATACGCGGTGAAGCAGCATTACTGAGTCCCGCATAATATACTGTCAATCGAGACAAAGAGAAGACTGTTTCCAGAAAGCGGTAATCAAGCGCGGTTTGCGGCGCATTCGCCGCAGCGCTTTGCGGGCGCGCTCGTCGAGTTCCCAGTAGTCCTTCGGGCAGACGTTGGGCAACTCGTGCTGCTTCCAGTACGCCCAAATGTATTCCACCGGGTTCAACTCCGGCGCATAGGGCGGCAAGTACTCCGTTGCGATGTGATCCTCGGAGAGCTGGATGAACTCCCGCACCAGGCGGCTGCGGTGCGCCGGCAGCCGGTCCCAGACGATCAGCAGTGGGCCGTCGATGTGGCGCACCAAAGCCTTCAGGAAGTCGATGACCTCCAGCTCGCCGATCGCGCCGGGATAGAGCCGGAAGTAAAAGTTGCGCAACGTCAGCCCGGCCGACACCGACAGCTTGTCCCAGTTGAAGTTGAACTCCAACACCGGTGTCTCGCCGCGCGGCGCCCAGGTGCGGCAACGATGCGGCTTCTGACTCAATCCGCTTTCGTCGATGAAGACGATCGTACGTTCTTCTTTGCGGGCTTTTTTTTAATGGCCGGCCAAGTCTTGCGCTGCCAGCCGCGGATGGCCTCTTCGTTGCGCTCCCGCGCTTTGCCGACGGGCCGTTGCGGGCTCCAACCGAGCGCCCGCAGGATCTTCCAGACATGGCCCTCGTGATAGCGCACGCCGAACTCGTCTCCGATCAGACGAGCGACCCGCGGACAGCTCCACAGCGGCGTCGGGAAGCCGTGCGCCTCGGGGCCTTCCAGCAGCAACGCCTCGAGGCGTTCGAGCTGCGCGGCGTCCAACAGCGGCTTACGGCCGGCGCGGCCGGCCTGGCGCAACCCGGCTTCGCCGTCACGCCGGTATCGTCGCAGCCACTCGCTGACGCTTTGCCGCGCGACCTTCAATCGCCTCGCTGTCTCGGACTGACTACAGCCTTGCTCGACCAACCGGATCGCTTTGAAACGGCGCTTCTCCAGGGCCTCGAAATCCCGCCGTACGCCTTTTGTATTTCCCATACATACAAAGACGTACGTACCCCAAAAAGGTGTCACTTTATTTTGCGAGATTCAATAGTTTGACGTCGGAGGCGGTAGACAGCCAGCGCTCAGAACGTGATTCCTGTCGCCTCACTTCTTCACACGATTGTTCCGGGCAGAGTCGCGTGGCGTATTCTACCGCTACCAACCGATAGCTGTCTTGAAGCCACGAGAAGAGATTGTTAGGGAAATTGGACAATGTCGCCGCCGCTACACGCTCCCTCGGATACTGACCGGTTAGAATTGCCGGCAGCGCATAGCGGGTTGCCTCAACAACAGTGCCGGCATTGGGAAACCAAGTCGCTTGTTCTGCGAGGCGGGAGAAATTGGGATATCGGTGGTGATTCAGCGTACCGTCTGCGCCTACGAGAGTCCAGAGGGATAGCTCATCGAACACAACCAACACAATTGGCGGAAGCGACTCAAATTGTGACGATACCGCAGCACGTCGGTCACTGGGTATTGGCCCGAAATAGATTGCGGATATTTTCGGGTCCACAATAAACAGGATGGGGAAAATCACTCCAGCCCAGGCCATCATCTTTGCTAGGTCAGCAATCAGCTGTGACCGTAGGAGGCCCCACATGCACAAACAGCCGCTGAGAAGCGCAATCCCGACGCGCACCGTCAAGGGTGCGTTGATTCCGCGTAGTAGTTGCCAGAACCCGAATGACGTGATTGCCAGTACCCCAAGGCTAAAGGCCCAGGTCGGAGTAGTCGATCCCGCTCGACGAGCGACGAGAAGAACGGCTGTCGCCAACAAGATCGGCCCGAGGGACGTCGCAATCAGTAAGACGCAAATATCGATTAGATCGAGGTCGTGAACGACCAGAAACTGCGGATTACCCTTGAGGAGGTCGTACACCGGCTGAGCGGTCGCGAACGCCAGCAAGCCGAACAGCGTATAGACGTAGTGACTGAGGGGACGCTGGGGCTTGTCGATCACGGGAAGACGGACACGCTGCATTCGCCCGGGAAACCGATGGTAGCCGCTGGGCCTAGCTTGCCGCAAGCTCGCGTCGGTCGCGTCGCGATGACGGCACGTTCGAAGAGTCCACTACTGGACCAATTGGTCAGGTAGTGGATACTCCCGATTGGGTGGGTTCGCGCCAGGCGTTGGGCCTAGCTTGCCGCAAGCTCGCGTGATGTCTCATCTATCACGCGCAGGGTTGTCCCGCTATTTCCTCGGCCCGACCACCGACACCTTCCGCAACCGCTCCTTCAGCGCCTGCTCACGCGGGCTCTTTGCGTGGCCGGACAGCCATGCCTCGACCTGCCTCACAGAAACCTCGTGGCTGGCTTCCTCCGACCGCACACTGACCTTCAGACGGGTTGCCGTCCCCGCCACCGCGTTAGCGAAGGCGGACGACCGGAACGCCTGCAGCCCGAGCACCGCGGCCTCGTAGAGCGATGCGGCGTTGACATCGACCGCGTGCTCCATCCCCTCGGTATCGCGGAAGGACACGGTACAGGTGCGGACTGCGGACACCACGAGATTATAGCGAACAAAAGACGAACACCCGTTGCGTCATTCCCAAGGAGAAAAACTCGACACCATTGGCCCCTTTTGAAGCCGAACCACGCGATTGTTGTTAGGCGTGTCTACGCCTAAAGGAGCGTTCTCATGAGGACTCTAAGCATCTTCCTGTTCAGCCTGGTGATCGCCGGTCCCGCGTTCGGCTGGGGGCTTGAGGGCCACAAGATCGTCTGCGAGGTCGCCTTCCAGCGGTTGACCTCGAACGCAAGGAGCGTAGTCCTGACACTCGGCCGGGGCGACGAGTTCGCGACGTTCTCCGAGTCCTGCGAATGGGCCGACATGGTTCGCAGCAGCGACAGATTCGGCCACACGAGGGGATATCACTTCGTCAACATTCCGCCGGGCCAATCGAGCGTGAAATGGGAAGACTTCTGCCCGACCGACAAACACTGTGCACCGTGGGCTATCGAATACTACGCCAAGACCCTGGCTGATCCGGGTGCGAGCAAGGAGTCACGCGCGAACGCCCTCAAATTCCTGGCACACTTCGTCGGCGACCTCCACCAGCCGCTGCATGCGGGTCGTTTCGCCGACCGGGGTGGTAACAGGACCCCGGTAAGTTTCTTCGGCCAGCCTCGCAACCTGCACAAGATTTGGGATACCTCGATTCCGGCCCGCGCCGGTATGGACTGGCCTGACTCGGGCGAAGAGCTTGCTGACGAGGTAACCAATGCGCAAGCAACCGCCTGGGAGACGCTCGATCTGGACGCATGGACGGACGAATCGTACGACTTGGCGGCGGAGAAAGCCTACAAGCATCCCAACGGAAACAAGGTCAACGACAACGATTCGATCGGCCAGGACTACTTCAACGTCGCGCTGCCCGTGGTCCGGGAGCAGATGAAGAAGGGCGGTGTGCGGCTTGCGCACGTGATCAACGAGGCCGTGGCGGGAAGGCTACCCTGGTGACCGAAACGCGGTCGGTGAGGATTGACGAGGAAGCGATATACGACCGAACAGATCATCCACAAACTGAGAGACGCGGAAGTCGAGATGGCGGCCGGAAATAAGCGTGCCAATCGTCTGCCGCAAGCTCGCGATCAGCGAGCAGATACTACCGATGGCGGAAACGGATACGGCGGCGCAGATCGGAAACCAGCTTCGAGATAGCGTCATGCGCTTCGGACAACTCCGCGGGGATCTGTTCTCGACCCGCCTCTGTCAGCGGTGATGCCATGGTAAGTTATTTAATTAGAATAACATAACGTCCTTTATGTTATACCAATTGTAGCACCAGGGCAGGGGGTGTCAAGGGCGAACAGAGCGCCGATCAGGCGACGCGGGCAGAAAGGTGGACGGTACCGGATATATCAAGAGCGCCGGGATAAACCGGCATGTTGTCAGGAATGAAAGAGTCCTACAAGGAAGGAGTAGCGAACCACCTTGACCTCGAGTCTTGCGGACGGCGTCGCGAGGCGACGTTCGAAGCGTAGACAGGGGTATCGGCGGGCCGGGCTATTGAGCTTCGAAAAATCTGTTTCAGGGTGCCGACCTCGTTTGGTAGATGGGAAGGCAACACGGGCGTTTGCGTTAGATCGCGAGTGGGCGTCCGGCCCTGCGTAGTCGAGGAACCTGAGCACGTCGAGAAACAACATGCACGAGAACCGGGAGACCTCTGGAACGTCTCGACCCTGCAAGGGGGGAGACCGGTCCGAGAAGGCGCTGAGCCGAACGGCGGACATGTACGTTCCAGAGGGGTCTGACTGCGCCGTAGTACCTGTGAACCGGCCGAACAAAGAAGGGCGACCTTTGGCGGAGGTTGGGGAGGAAAGGGCGCAGACCAAGGAGAACACCGAAGGGTCCAACACGAGCCCGACACCGAGCGGGAAGAGAGTGTCCCAAGGGCTTGCCGGTGTGCGTAGAACAGCCAAAGAAAGGAGGCAGGAGAAGTTCACCGCTTTGCTCCACCATCTGAACGTCGATCTACTCAGGGAGAGCTTTTACGCTCTGCAGCGGAAAGCCGCCCCGGGAGTCGATGGCGTGACGTGGCGGGAGTACGAGACCGGGCTGGAGGGTCGACTCGTCGATCTGCACGGCCGGGTTCATCGTGGAGCGTACCGGGCGCAGCCTTCGCGCAGAGTCTACATTCAGAAGTCCGACGGGCGGCAACGTCCGTTGGGCATCGCGGCGCTGGAGGACAAGATTGTCCAACAGGCCGTGGTGACGATCCTCAACCAGATTTACGAGGTCGACTTCCAGGGCTTTTCGTATGGGTTTCGACCGGGACGTAGTCCCCATCAGGCGCTCGATGCGCTGACGGTGGGGATCCAAACCAAGCGCGTGAACTGGGTGCTTGACTGTGATGTTCGGTCATTTTTCGACACATTGTCGCACGAGTGGCTGGTCAAGTTCATCAAGCACCGCGTGGCCGATCCGAGGGTGCTTCGCCTGATCCAGAAATGGTTGCGGGCGGGAGTGTCCGAAGACGGTCAATGGTCGGAGACGACAGTAGGTACTCCGCAGGGTTCAGTGGTTTCACCGCTGCTCGCCAACGTGTACCTGCACTACGTCTTCGATCTATGGGTGGAGGCCTGGCGCAAGAACGCGGCCCAGGGCGACGTCATCGTCGTCCGTTACGCCGACGATTTTGTGGTGGGCTTTCAGTATCGAGCCGAAGCCGAGCGTTTCTGGACTGAGCTTCAGGAACGTTTGGCCAAGTTCGGTCTGGAACTCCATGCGGGCAAGACGCGGTTGATCGAGTTTGGGCGGTTCGCCGCTCAGAACCGGAACAAACGTGGAGAGGGAAAGCCGGAGACCTTCACGTTCTTGGGCTTCACGCATTACTGCGGGACGCGCAAGAGCAACGGCACATTCATCGTCTGGCGTAAGACGGCGAAGAAGCGGATGGTGGCGAAGCTGCATCAACTGAAGGCAGCTCTCCGCCGCTGGATGCACGAGCCGACGGCGCGGGTCGGAGAGTGGCTGCAGAAGGTCGTACTGGGCTATTACCAATACCACGCGGTTCCGGGCAACACCGATCGACTGGCGTTGTTCCAGTATCGGCTGCGCCAGCTGTGGCGACACGTCTTATTCCGTCGCAGTCAGAAGGGACGTAAGTCCTGGAAGAAGCTGAACCGACTGCTGGACCGCTGGATTCCTGTCCCTCGCATTCTTCATCCTTATCCGATGGACCGTTTCTGCGCTACTCATCCAAGGTAGGAGCCGTGTGCGTTAGGAGCGCACGCACGGATCTGTGCGGGGGGTGCCGGGTGACCGGCATCCCTACCGCGATCCTGTGGGGTCGGAGACGTAGTAGAGATCGCCGTCGGGTGACCACCGCGGCTGAAAAACCGATTCTTCGGTGCCGCCGGCGATGCGGCTCGGATCTTGCGGCAGGCCTTCGGCATCCAGGTCCGCGAGCCACAACTCGGTGCCGTCCCAAGGCATATTGGGGTGGTTCCAAGTGAGCCAGGCGAGCTGAGTCCCGGCCGGGTTGAGTACGGGATTCGAGTAGAAATCATTGCCTCCGACGAGGACGCGGGTCGCGCCGCCATGGGTTAGATCGACGGCGGCCAAGGTGTTAACGCACTCGCGCGACGGCTCGGAATGGTCTTCGCGTACGCAGATCAGCCGTTGGCGGGCGCGGTCGATTGCGGCGTCGGCGTAGCGCCACGCGCCTTCCGGGGTGACGGGGAGTGGTACCGCGTCGGGATTCGAACGATAGATTTGCTGGTCTCGGTCGTTCGAAAAGTAGACGGTTTCGCCGTCGACGACGAAGGCCCCACCGCCGTATTCGTGAACGCGAGTTCGCGCGCTGAATGGCGGGGGATGGACGTCTTCGGGGTTTCCGCCGGGCCGTAACCGCACGATCACGTTGCGTCCGCCTTCCGCGGGTCGGCCTTCGCTCCAGTAGATGTCTTCTCCTGAGAGAGCAATTTGGCCGAGGCGAAGGGATTCGCCGGCGACCAAGTCGGAGGTGATCGGTGATTTCCAGAATCCGAATTCGGCTTTTTCGGGCATGATGTCGATGGGTTCGGCGCTCGGCGGAAGCCCCGAAGATACGCGCCCTTTTCGAGGTCAGGTGTTTGTTGCCGAGCCTATGCGGATCCTCGCTGACCGGCTTAGAGCCGATCATACCGTTGGCCTGGGACCGCATGAGTGGCCGGTGGCTACCGGGCGGCCGAAGGGACACTCCGAAACGCTATGATACACTCGCGCAGTAGGGGCTCATGCCGGGTCCCTTCCGGCGGCGGATCCTCACTTCGCCGCGTTTCTTGAGGTTTCCAACTTGTTTCTGGCTTTGGAAGAACGTGTACGCGACGCGGTCGCGGCTCATATCGCGAAGAACTATGCCGTCGACGTTGAAATCGTCGTCGAGCAGCCGCCCAAACCGGACTTCGGCGAGCTGGCAATCCCGGTGGGCTTCGCACTGGCGAAGCTGCTGAAGAGATCTCCCCGCGGCATTATCGAAGAGATATCGGCGTCGATCCAGCCCATCCCCGGTGTCGCTTCGATCGAGCCGGCGGGGGCGGGTTACGTGAACGTACGTTTCGACCGAGCGGCGTACGCGGAAGCCCTAGACGCCCCGCGGGAACCGGCCGGTTCCGTCCCCGACGGAAAGATCATCGTCGAGCATACGAACATCAATCCCAACAAAGCCGCGCACATCGGCCATCTACGCAACGCGGTCTTGGGCGATACATTGGTGCGGATGCTGCGGGCTTGGGGCCGCGAGGTCGAGGTTCAAAACTACATCGATAACACTGGGGTGCAGGTCGCCGATGTCGTGGCGGCATTCCACTACCTGGAAAAGAAGTCGCCGACCGAGGTTCAGGCGTTGATTGATGATCCCGATGTACGGTTTGACTACTACTGTTGGGATCTGTACGCGCGCATTTCGCAGCTCTACAAAGCGGACCCATCGACGCAACCTTGGCGTAGAGAGACCCTGCACGCGATTGAAGCGGGCGAGGGAATCCATGCTGAGATTGGTCGCATTGTCGCCGACGCTATCGTCAACAATCACCTCGCCACGATGGGCCGCATCGGTGTCGAGTACGACGTATTGCCACGTGAAAGCGAGATCCTGCATCTGAAGTTCTGGGCGTCGGCTTTCGAGCTGCTCAAGCAGCGGGGCGCGATTCACTTCGAGACGAAAGGGAAGAACAACGGTTGCTGGGTGATGCCGGGTGAACTGTTCCGGGCGCGGGCAAGCTCTGAGAACAGCGGACCCAAAGCTGAAGAGGGAGACGAGTCAGAGGACGAGAGCGCGAGAGAAGACTCCAAAGTCATCGTTCGCTCCGACGGCACGGTGACCTATGTCGGCAAGGACATTGCCTATCAGCTTTGGAAGTTCGGACTGCTGGGCAAGGATTTCCATTACCGTCCTTTCGCCGCGGACTCGAACGGGCGAATTCTGTGGGCGTCGAGTACGGAGGCGACAACGAGCGACAACGAGGCGCCGAAATTCGGAGCGGGTGAAAAGGTCTATAACGTGATCGACGTGCGGCAGTCCTATTTGCAGGATGTCGTGCGCGCCGGATTGCAGGCCCTTGGGTTCGAGAAGGAGGCGCGGAACTCCATCCATTTTTCCTACGAAATGGTCGCGCTTTCGCTGCGCTGTTGCGCCGAGTTGGGCATCGAACTTTCCGAGGAAGATCGACGGCGACCGCATGTTGAGGTGTCGGGCCGTAAAGGGCTTGGGGTCAAGGCTGACGATCTCATCGACATGCTGATCGAGAACGCGCTCGAGGAAGTTCGCGTCCGTCACGAACAGGCCGACGAGGCGACGCGGCGCGGTATAGCCACGAAGATTGCGGTCGGAGCGCTGCGCTATTTCATGTTGAAGTTTACGCGGACTTCCGTGATCGCCTTCGATTTCCAGGAAGCGCTTAGCTTCGAAGGCGACACGGGGCCGTACATTCAATACGCCGCGGTGCGGGCGCGGAACATTCTGCGCAAACTTGAAGACCGCGGCGAGACGCTGCCCGATTTCGAGAAGGAACTCGACGCGGAGGCTTTCCGCCGCCAGCTTGAGGTCGAGGACTTTTGGCAGATGCTGCTGGGCGCGTCACGACGCGAGTCAACGCTTGAAAAGGCTATCGCCGCGGGCGAGCCGGCGCATTTAGCGCGCTACGGTTTCCAGTTGGCGCAGGCTTTCAATAATTTCTACCACCGCTATCACATCCTCAACGAAACCGACCGCGAGAGGAAGGTCTTCCTGCTGTGGATGACGCAGTTCTTCCTCCAGGAGCTGGAACAGGTCTTGGCTACAATGGGGATTCCGGCTCCCGAAGTAATGTGAGCCTGCGAGGATGAAAAAACGGGGACAGTCCGCTTCGCGTCGGACAGGACGGTGGACCGCACGGGACTTGTTCGGTCGGCGCTCGGTACAGCCCCCATTTTTTCGCAACAACAGGCTCCGGCGAGGGCCGCGGGTAACCGGCGAGGGACTGGTGCTTTGCCCAGACAATGTCGGGGGAACTCTACTTTTCCTTTCGTAGTCCGGAGATACAGCCGTTGACGCCCGGTGAGGAGCCGCGGCCGAGGCGCTCTTCGCGGCCAACGATACTCTCGTTTGGAGGAATACGGCGGTTGTTTGACCCTTGGGTTGAACGGTCGTTCGATTGCCTTCACCCGCGGCTCTCGCCGGGGCCTGTTTTGCGGCGGGGCTGAAGCTGTACGCCCGGCGTATCGGACAAGTTGCCTGTCCCCTTATTGATGTGACGAGGGTTGTTGCCGCGTTGATCGAACGCCGCGGGAGGATTCTCATTTGCCGCCGCCGGGACGACCAGGATCACGCGGGTAAATGGGAGTTCCCGGGCGGCAAGGTCGAGGAGGGTGAGACGCCCCGCGGGGCGCTGTCTCGCGAGTTGCGCGAAGAACTCGGAATCGAGGTCGAGCCGGGCCGTGAGATTGCGCGGTATCGGTATCAGTATCCTCGGCGTAAAGGGATTGAGTTGCTGTTTTTCCACGTTGAGGATTCTTGTTCAGAGATAGACGCGGGGCAGTTCGCCGAGGTTCGATGGGAGCCGGTGGAGAGGCTTCCATCGTTTGACTTTCTGGCGGGGGATGTGAGTTTCGTCGAGGCGTTGGCGCGTGGGGAGCTTGGGTCACCTGGCGCGAGGCGGTGATCGGCTGGGGGCGTGTAGTGCGCCGGCTGGCGTCGCGAAGGGAGCTCGCGGTTGTTGTGAAAGCCGCAGGTTTCTTCGAACCCTGCGCTACGCGTTTCTCGGAGTTGGCTAAAGCCTGAGGGAGGAGGCCCCTTAGGGTGCCGGGTCATAATGAAACGCTATGGACCGTATGATTTCCCCGGTGCAATCGGTATCGGGATCGGTGCGGCTGCCGGGCGATAAGTCGATTTCACATCGCTACGCGATGCTCGGAGCGGTTGCCGAGGGGCGCACCTACATCGACAATTACTCGACCGGGGCCGACTGTGCGTCGACGCTGTCTTGTCTCCGCAGTCTGGGCGTTTCGATTAAACATCGCGCAGATGTTGTCGCGATCGAGGGAGTCGGCCTGGACGGCATGCGGGCGCCTACGGAACCGCTTGACACGGGCAATTCAGGATCGACCATGCGCATGCTCTCGGGGCTGCTTTCGGGGCAGGCCTTTGAGACCGTTATCGCGGGAGATGAATCGCTGGCTCGACGGCCAATGCGCCGGATCATCACTCCCCTGGCGCGGATGGGTGCGACAATCGAAGCCCGCGATGGGGAGCTCCCTCCGTTGCGCATTCGCGGGGGCGCGCTGCAGCCGATTGATTACGAACTACCCGTCGCCAGCGCTCAGGTCAAGACAGCAGTGCTCTTTGCCGGGCTCTACGCCGAGGGTACGACCACAGTGCGGGAGCCTCTGCCGACACGCAACCACTCCGAGATCGCGCTTCGTGAGTTCGGAGCCGAGGTCAGCGTTCAGGCGGGAACGATCGCTCTCGCGGGACGCCCGCGGCTCAAAGGCAGGGAGTTGCAGGTGCCTGCGGATCTTTCCTCGGCGGCGTTCTTCGTCGCGGCGGCTTTGCTGCTTCCGGGCTCCCAATTGACCCTGGAAGCCGTTGGGCTCAATCCAACGAGGGCGGCCTTGCTTGATGTTCTTCGCGAAATGGGCGCGGACATCGAGGTGCGGGCCGAGCGGACCTCGGCGGGCGAAGCGGTCGGAGACATCGAAGTGCGCGGTCCGCGGGACGGAGATGCCGCGGCGCTGCGCGGCGGTGTAATCGAAAGCGCCACGACGGCGGCCGTGATCGACGAAATTCCGATCTTGGCGGTTCTCGCCGCGGCAAGCGAAGAAGGCCTGATGATTCGCGACGCCGCCGAACTACGCGTCAAAGAGACCGACCGCATTGCGACGGTCGCCGACAACTTGCAACGGATGGGCGTCGACGTTGAGGTCTTCGACGACGGGATGAAGATCCCCGGCCGCAATCACTTCCAGGGCGCCCAACTTGACTCCTTTGGCGACCACCGGATTGCGATGGCCTTCACCGTTGCCGCGCTCGCCGCTGACGGCGACAGCGCGCTAAAGAACGCCGAGGCCGCCTCCGGTTCGTTTCCGGAGTTTTACGAATTGCTCGATCGCGTGGCGGTGGGGTGAAGGGCTTTGGAAATCGCGGATACAGTGGTTCCGGCCGCCCTTACCTTCTTGCCGTATGGCACACCGGCGGTTTCGCGGTGTGGAGGTCGAGGCAGGAGGAGAAGCCAAGGAGGCGTCGAAGTGTCAATCGTCGGCGGGTGGGAAGGGCGAAAGTTGCCTATTGGCCGGGTCGCATCGAACGGTTGTTCCTACGCCCCGTCCGGGGCTTATTGTAATTTACGGCACGGGTCCCCGGGCTTGCGCCCGGGGCTACTATCCGCGGCCCCGTCCGGGGGCGGAGTCCGAGGCGGTTCGGATCCGCTTCGGTAGTCGCTACAAGACCGGGCCTTGCCGCCAGGTGATGAATTCGCGGTGGCCCATGGCTTCGCTGAAGGTCTTGCGACCGGAGGCGACCTCCAGGGCAAAGCGGTACATGCCGGTGCCGACACCTTGAACCGTATCTTCGCCGTCGGCGATCACACCGGCGTTGACGTCCATATCTTCTTCCATGTAGTTGCCGGTCTTTGAATTGGAAGCGACCTTCATGACCGGGACGGTCGGGAAACCGAAGCAGCTTCCGCGGCCCGTCGTAAAGAAGCAAAGATTGCAGCCGCCCGCGGCCATGCCGGCTACCGAAGGCGGGTCGTAGCCCGGGGTGTTCATGAAGACGAAGCCGGTCTTGTCGATGCGCTCGGCGTAGTCGTAGACGGCGGTCAGGTTCGAGGTGCCGCCCTTGGCGACAGCCCCGAGCGACTTTTCGACGATGTTCGTCAGCCCGCCCGCCCGATTGCCGGGCGAGGGATTGCTGTCGAAGGTCGGGGCGTTCGGGAAGCCCGCGACATAGTTGTGATACCACTCGACCATGCGGAGAAGGTCTTCGCCGACGCTCCTGTCGGTCGCGCGGCGGGTCAGCAAGTGCTCGGCGCCGCAGATCTCGGTCGTTTCAGCAAGGCAAACCGTTCCACCCTGCTTCACCAACAGATCGGAAAAGTAACCGACCGCCGGGTTGGCGGTGACGCCGGAAAAGGCGTCGGACCCACCGCATTCGAGCGCGACGACCAGCTTCGACGAAGGGCATTCGACTCTTTCGAGGCGTCCGACCTCTTCGATGAGTTCCCGTACTGCCTTCACGCTATCGTCAATGGCTTGGCGGGTCCCGCCGCTTTCCTGCAAGGTGAATCCGCGCCGCGGCGCCCGCCCGTTAGCGTCCTCCGGTCGGACGAAGTAGCTGACCTGATTCACTTCACAACCAAGGCCGATCACCACCGCGGCGGCAACGTTGGGGTGGTCGGCAACTCCATCCAGCGTTCTGCGCAGGACCTGCATATCGGAGCCTTCGGCCTGCCCACAGCCATCGGCGTGGGGAAAGCAGACAACGCCGTCTACGCCTACGTCCTCGAACGATTCGTCTCGAAAGGCCGCCTCGACTTTCTGTACGGCATGGGCCGAGCAATTACTGGCGCCGACGATCGCGATGTAATTGCGGGTCCCGACCCGACCGTCCGCGCGCGGGTAGCCCATGAATGTTTTCTCGGCGAGCAAGGGCACATCGGAAAGATCGTTCAACGCCGTGGCAAACTCGAATTGCTGATCGGCCGGATCAAAGTCCAGGTTGTGGACATGTACCAAGTCCCCAACGCTGATGTCCGCCGACGCTGTCCCGATGTTTTCGCCGTACTTGAACACGACTGATCCTTGCGGAATGTCGGCAACAGCTACTTTGTGCCCGGCGGCGACCGCACGCGAAACCGTGAGCTCGCGATCTTCAAACGTGATGACGGCTCCCGCCGACAGCCCGACGCGCGCGACAACAACGTTGTCCTTGCGATGAAGGCGGATCAGCGGGTTATCGGTATTGATAATGCTGTCGACAGTAACAAACGCCATATGGATTCCTAGATCATTGTGACCTAGACGGACAGCCGCCGCTAGGGCCGGGCAGGTGCCGGGAAGCCACCGATCACGCGGCCGACCTCCATGAGAAGCGCGATTTCATCTTCGGTGAACTCGCGTTCTTCGCGTGTGCCGATTCCTAGAGCGCCGACCGCCCTGTTTTCAGACCTTAGCGGCACGCAAATCGATCCTCGCACGCCGGTCTGCTTCGCCCCGGGCCGCGCGATTGCGCTTTGGTCGGTCTGTAAGTTACAGAGGTCAACCGGCTCGTTTCGCTCGACGGCCAAGCCCGCGATACCCTTCCCGACCGGAATCGTCTCAATGATGGGCAACAGCTCGACCGGAATGCCCCCCGCCCAAGCACGCAGATGGAGCAAACCGTTCGGGCCGAGTTCGTGGAGCGTTCCCGTATCGGCCTGGAAATGCTCGATCGTCAGATGCAGAACCGCGTCGGCGTCGCCCGCCGCATCAACCACCTTAGAAAGGAATGTTTCCGCGGGGTTCACGTGACACCTGGAACGACGACAAGCCTGCCCGCGCCGCGCTTTATTCTCCCAGACTGTTGATTGACTGACAAGAAGAGGGCCGAGCGTTCGTGCTTCATCGTCAACCGCGCTTTGGCGGGAAAGACGAGGTTCTAGCCGTCCAATTTCACCACCTTGCCGGTAGCCGCCGAGCGGTAGGCGGCCAACATGACTTCACTCGCGTGGGCGGCGTCGGCGGCGGTTACGGCTGCGTCCTTTTCCTGTTCCAAGCAGTCGAGGAACAGGCTCTGGTCCGACTGGGCGGGGATGGTTTGCGGAGTGTGCCAGTCGGTTTTCGGGCCGGCCTTCGCGCGGGCCATTGTGCTGCTCCAGAAGCCCATCGGATCGAGAGGGTCGCGCGGGGGAGGTTCCCAGCCCGGGCGGTCCGAGGCAATGGCCCAGCGAGGGGCGTGCCCGTCGATCAGTACGCTGCCCTCGCTGCCGTAGAGCCTGGTGAGGTTCGGACCAGAGGAACGGTAGGACCGCCAGCCGATGCGGCTCGCGATAAGGGTTGCAGTGATGTCCCCTTCCAGCGTGAGCGAGAGGGCGCCGAAATCCTCGATGTCGCGGCTCTGGTGTTCTTTGAAGAAATAGTTCGCTGTCGTCGCGTAGACAGAACGAAACTTGCGCCCGGTCAAGTAGCGCATCAACGTGAGCGAGTAAACGGCGGTCGTCCAGACTTCACGCTTGGCATCGAGAAAGGTAAAAGCGCGCGGTGGGTAGTGTTCGCGACGGGGTTTGCCTAACTCGACGCCCTGGGCGTACCCCTTAGCGAAAAGCAAGTCGCAATGAATCGCACGCAGTTCTCCCAAGCGGCCCGAGTCGACGATCCGCTTGGCACGTTGAGCGTAGGGTCGGCCGACTTGAGTGAACATCTGGCTGCGAACGCCGGCCTTCTCGACAGCTTCGACAAGCGACCGGCCATCTTCGACCGTGGTGGCCATGGGCTTGTCGACGTAAAGGTGTTTGCCCGCGCGAACGCATTTTTCCGAGACCCTAGCGCGGCGCTCGAATTCGGAGCAGACCGAGACGGCGTCGACATCGGCACGCTCGAGGGCGGAGTCGAGATCGGGCAGCAACGGAACGCCCAGCTCTTCGGCGAGTTCGCGGTTGAGGCGCGCACGGCGTTCGTTCACGTCTGCCTCGTCGGTTAGGCCGATGACTTGGCAGCGCGGGTCGGCTTGGAATCCCTTCGCATAGCCTTCTTGGTGGGTCATGCCGCCGGTTACAAGGAGGATGCCGAAGGGGGGCTTAGCCATGGCGGCCTCGCTGGTCGGAGGGGCAGCGTCCACACGGGAACTTCCGAATTGACCGGCTAGAGAGCTGGTCGTACTGCTTGACTAGGACCGGCACGAGTGCCGGTCGCCACTTGGCCGGGTGCGCGCTCATGATGCGGGCGCCCCCTTCTTTAGCGAATCTTCGATCAGGGCGGCGAGACGCTGTTGGTCGGGGCTGTTTGGAGGCCGCAAATCGACTGGCAGGCCGTCGCTGCCCGGGCGATCGGTGAACTGCATGGTGCCGTGGTTGCCGATCAGTAGGACCGTTACCGACGGCCCCTCGGCATCGTCGGCGGAACCGCGCGCCAAGTCGGAACTCAGCACGGCTGTGCTGCCGTTTGTGAAGGTCGCCAGCACGCTCACTGACCCCTGTTGAGCACCGCCTTGGGCATACAGAGTCGGCCCTACGCTGCCGAACCAGGTTTCGGCGATTGCCACCGCCGCCGCCAACGTTGGGATCAACAAACCATGATCGTCGGCGATCTGAAAGTATCCGCGCAGGGCTACCGGCTCGCCGACCGCCTGTTCGGCGAGCTTAGCGCGCAGTGACTCGGTCAGCCAGTCAATGTACGCCACGCGGACCACCTTATCAGGACGGGGGCGGAAGGACAAGCATTGGTTGCCTCGAAACACTGCTGTGTCGCGGCTTTGGAGTGATGGGACATGGCGCCGGGAATGCCGCCACTCCTCGGGTCTATTCGAGCCCTGCGCAAGCGAGGACTTCCGTCCTCGCCTCTGCTTCTATTCCTTGCATTGTGCGTCTTGGTTGCGCGGGGCGCATCCTGTCGTGCTGACATGTCTTGCCTCCGCGGCCGGCCGGGTTCTTGAATTTGACCCCCAATCAGCGATCCGATATTCTCAAAGATGTTTTCGGGACAGCGCTCGTTCCAACCGACGCGCTGATCACTTTTTCCCAGCCGGCGCAACGACCCGACGCCCGGCGCGCGGAGGCGCTTCATGCACGTTTTCGAACTCACACGGGCGCTGATCGACATCGATTCGGTCACGCCGAACGAAGGCCCGATAGGTGACTATCTCTACGAATACGTGCGCCCGTTCGCCGAAGAACACGACGGCCATATCGAAAAAATGCCCGTCGCCGAAGGCCGCAACAACGTCTACGCCGCCTGGGGCGCCCCCGAAATCGTCTTCTCGACCCACATGGATACGGTGCCGCCCTTCATTGCGTCGAGTGAAGACGACGAGAACATTTGGGGCCGGGGCGCCGCCGACACGCACGGCATCGCCGCCTCGATGCTCAAAGCTGTCGAAGCGCTGCTCGCCGAAGGCGAACGCGACCTGGGTGTCCTCTTCGTCGTCGGCGAAGAAGTCGACGGCATCGGCGCCGAGACGGCCAACCGGAACCCGCCCGACGTTCGCTATCTCATCAACGGCGAGCCTACCGAAAACCGACTCGGGCTGGGAACCAAGGGCGCCCTGCGTATCGAACTAGAGGCCGAAGGCAAGGCGGCGCACTCGGCCTATGTCGAGCTGGGCGAATCGGCGATCGACAAGCTGCTCGACAATCTTGAATCGCTTCGCAAAATCGAATGGCCCGTCGATGAAATCCTCGGGCCCGGCACGCTGAATATCGGCACGATCTCGGGCGGCGAGGCGGCCAACGTGATCCCCGACCGCGCTTCGGCGTCGATCGCCATCCGCGTCGTTTCCGATCTCGAAGAGCTCAAGAAACTTACCCTTTCCGCTTTCGACGATCGCGTTCGAGCAACCGTCGCCTCCGAATGCCCGGCCGTCCACCTGAAATCTCTGCCGGGTTTCGAGACCTCGATCGTCAAGTACGCGACCGACATTCCCAAGCTCACCAACTGGGGCCAACCCTTGTTGATTGGGCCCGGGACTATCCACGTCGCCCACACGCTCGAAGAGCGGATCCCGAAGAAACAACTGCTCGAGGCCGTTGACCTCTACCGCAAGCTGTTCAAACAGCTGCGCACGACGACGTAGGGGCGACCCCGTCCCCCGTCTCCCCGAATCGAAGAAAGGTTTTGCGCCATGGAAAACAAGATTGAAGTCGGCGTACTCGGCGCGACCGGAATGGTCGGCCAACAATTCATCAATCAGCTAGAGGGCCACCCCTGGTTCGATCTCACCTGGCTCGGCGCCAGCGAACGCAGCGCGGGCAAACCCTACCGCGAAGCCGTCAGTTGGACGCTCGACGGCGACATCCCCGCCTCGGTTGCGGATCGAATCGTCCACGCTTCCACGCCGGGAAACTCGCCGCGGCTGATGTTCTCCGCAATGGATGCCTCGGTCGCCGGCCCCATCGAGCAGGCTTTCGCGGCCGCGGGCTGCCTGATTGTCTCCAACTCGCGCAATCACCGCATGGATGCCGACGTGCCGCTGCTAATCCCCGAAATCAACGCCGATCATCTGGGATTGATTCCGATCCAGCGCAAGAATCGCGGCTGGTCGGGCGCGATCGTCACCAACCCCAACTGTTCGACCATCACGATGACGATGGGTCTTGCGCCGCTCAAGCCCTTCGGCATCACCAAGGTCTTGGCCGCCACGATGCAGGCCATCTCCGGCGCCGGTTACCCCGGCATGCCTTCGATGGATATCGTCGGGAATGTCGTCCCCTACGTTGCCGGTGAGGAGGCGAAGATGGAAAGCGAGACCCGGAAGATCCTGGGTGACTTCAGTGGAGAGGGTGTCACCAACCTCTCCGCGGTTGTCAGCGCCCACTGCAACCGCGTCGGCGTGGTCGACGGTCATACCGTGGTCGTCTCGGTCTCGCTCGATCAAAGCCCGAGTATTGTTGAGCTGACCGAAGCCTTCGCGTCGTTTCGCGGCGTGCCCCAACAGAAGGGCTTACCCAGCGCGCCCAAGCAGCCCGTACACGTGATGGCTGCCGACAATCGACCGCAGCCCAGGAAAGATGCGTTGATCGAAGACGGTATGGCCGTCAGCGTCGGCCGCGTGCGCGAGTGCCCGGTGTTGGACTACAAGTTCGTCGTCCTCGCTCACAACACCATCCGAGGAGCCGCCGGAGCCGCCGTCCTCAACGCCGAACTCCTGCGGAGTGAAGGCCTGCTGGATTGATGGCGGCCGCCGCCGGAACGAGCCCGGCTGATCGAGCTGATTTTCCGTTTTGGGCGTGTGAGGGCTGAAGCAGGAAAACAGGCCAAGGAGGTTGCCGAAGTGTCAGCCGTCGGCGGGTGAAAGGGTGAAAGGTTCCCATTGGCCGGGGTTCGATCGAACGATTGTTCCTACGCCCTGTCCGGGGCTTCTCGTGATTTGTGGCCGGGGACCCCGGGCTGAAGCCCGGGGCTATTATCCATGCGCCCTACGGGGGCGGGGCGAGGTTGCGAGACATCCCGGCCGTAAAGCGATAAACCTCGGGTTCCGGGGCAGAGCCCCGAGGCTTCCCAGCGCCCTGAATTCCGACCGCTGTGCCCTATGGCGACATTTTCAGGGCTCGCGCGGGCGGGGGATGCTACTTGCGCCCGGGGCTACTATCCGCGCCCCCTTTCCGGGGGCGGGTCCGAGGCTCCTACAGCTTTGAGACCACGACCGATATCGTTTCACCGTCGACTTCGATCTCTCGGCGCTCGCCGGCTCGCGGAGCGGAACCGTCGGTTTCGAGCGCTGTGCAGAGCGTCTCTTCCATGAAGTGCCCGCGGCGGGCCTCTAGAATGCGCGTGATCTTCTCCGAAGCTTCGATCGAAAGCCCGATGCGCTGGGTGTACTCGATGTCGAGCTCTCTGCGTAGGTCTTGCACGCGGCGGAGCAGTTCGCGGTAGAGGCCCTCTTCGAGCAATTCTTCCGTTAGATCGGTATTAAGGACGACCACGGTTTGTTGATCGCCGGCCGCGGCATAGTGCTCGGCGGCCTCGACCTGGACTTCGACATCGTCGGCGTCAAGAGAGATCCTCTCGCCGTCGATTTCGATTTCTGCCTTGCCGTCGGCGAGCAGTTGCCGCCGTAGTTCGGCGGCATCGGCGCCTTCAAAGGCCTTTTTCGCCAAAGGCATTTTCTTGCCGAGCCTGGGCCCCAGACGGCGGAAATTCGGCCGCGCCACATAATGCACGTGCCCTTCGTCGCCGCGAACGAACGCGACCTCTCGGACGTTCAGTTCTTCGGCGATCAAGTCGCGGTACCCGGCCAGAGCCTCGCGCTGCCTGTCGTCCGGGAGCACAACTTCAGCCAACGAAAGCGGCTGTCGCACCTTGAGTTTGTGATCCGTGCGCACTCGCAGCCCGAGCGAGACGATGTTGCGTACCAACGCCATCTCTTCCGACAACTTGCGGTCAATCGCGTTTTCGTCCGACGTGACTAGGTCGCACAGATGTACGCTCTCGTCCCGCTGCTCGCCGAAAGGCCGCCGCACGAGGTTCTGATAGATCTCCTCGGTAAGGAAGGGGATGAACGGCGCGGCTAAGTTGGTAACGGTTACCAGCGCTTGGTAGAGCGTCGCGTAGGCGTCTTGCTTGTCGGCGTCTTGCTCGCTTTTCCAATAGCGCCGCCGACTGCGCCGCAGATACCAATTCGAGAGCGCATCGACGAAGTTCGACAGCTCTCCCGCCGCTTCGTACGACAAGTAGTTATCCATCAACTCGGTCACACGGCCCGTAACGATAGCCGCTTCAGAGAGAATCCAGCGGTCGAGCAGGCCGCGTTCCGCCACAAGGCGCCCAGGCATCGTGACCGGGTCGAAGCCGTCGATATTGGCGTATATCGTGAAGAACGAATAGACGTTGCGCAGCTTCAGCGGCAGCTCTTTTTGGAGCATCCGTACATTGGTGAGCGAGTGCCGCGTCGGCGACCAGGGCGGGTTGGCGGCGAAGAAGAACCAGCGAAAGGCGTCGGCCCCGGGGGCCGAGCCGTTCTTGCTCGCGAGCGTCAGGCGGTGTTCGCCGGGAAGACGAGCGACATCGTTCGGTTGAACCTTGAGGCCGGGGGGGGCGCTGCTTAGTCCGAGGGCGCTACAATCCTCGGCCGAGACCACTGCGACCCTGCGCGGCAGTTTCTTGCCTTGCCGCACGGTGTATGGTTTCGATTCCCCGTCGAGCGACGCCGTCGAGAGCTGCATCGTCGCCCCCGGGTTGACGTCGAGCGCCTCTATCTCCTCGCGGCGGAGTAGTACCTCGCCGGCCGTCACCTTCATATCAGCCTGCTCGGCACCAACAACAGCAAACTCGTTGGCCACGCGATCGAAAATCACTTCCGGCGGGGTGTAGTTACCCTTCGACTTTGATTCCTTTTTGCCCTCGGGGTCGGTGACGTGACCGAGCACAATGCACGTGCGGAACGGATGCGGATAGTCGCGCTTTTCGGCGAGGCCGCACCGTTGCTGCGTTTCGTCGTCGAAGACCAGTGTCGAAACCATTAGCTGCGAGTAGAACCAGCCGCGAGTCTGATCGATGGCCTCCGTGATGAAATCCGCCGGGAAAGCGCCCTCGAATTTTTCGCGCCCTTGATGCGGATAGCCGAACTGCGCGAAGGGCATGCAGCCCGAGTCAAACCAGCAATCAATGACCTCGGGAACGCGGCGGTACACGCCCGGCTCGTCCGGCTCGATCCAGGTGACCTCGTCGATCCACGGCTTGTGGACCATCAAGTGATCTGAAAGCTCCGGGTTCTCTATCTGATCGCGGCGGAAATTGTCGAAGGCGTCAGGATTCTTGGCCTCGATTTCGGCAACCGACGAGGGAGCCTGCATCTTCCCGGTTTTGTCGTTGATCCAGATATTGAGCGGCGTTCCCCAGTAGCGCTCCCGTGAAAGCGCCCAATCGACGTTGTTGGCGAGAAAGTCGCCGAAGCGTCCTGTACCGATGTGCTCGGGCAGCCAGCGCGCTTTGTTGTTGTTGGCGATAGCGTCGTCGATGCGCTCGGTTGTACGGACAAACCACGCCGGCCGCGCGTACTGGATCAGCGGGTCATCGTCGGCGCGCCAGCAGAACGGGTAGTCGTGGCGGTAGCTTTCGCGGTGCAGAAGAATACCTTGTTTCTTCAGCTTGGCGATGATCGGCCGGTCGGCGGCCTTGACGAACATGCCTTCGAGATCCGGCGTCTCAGCGGTGAACTTGCCTTCAGGGTCGACCGGGCAAAGCAGCGGGATTTCGGCGCCGTTGGTAAACGCCGCGCGCGTTTTTCGGAACAGCTCGTAGTCCACTTCACCAAACGCAGGCGCTTCGTGAACCAACCCCGTGCCTTGATCGAGCTCGACGAAGTCGGCGGCCAGCACGGTCCACAACGCGGGAACGGAACCGCCGGTATCCGATGCGACCTTCAAATCCCCGTAAGGTTCGACGTAGTAATCGAGCGGGGGACGATAGCGCCGACCCACCAACTCCGCCCCTTTCATCTCGCGCTCGACCGGCAGCTCGCGGCCGAGCTTGCCGGCAATCGTCTCGCGCAACGCCGCCGCGATGATGATCGAGTGATCGCCGTCCCGAACCTGAACGTAGTCGTAGTCCTCGCGCACGGCGACGTTTTGGTTCGAGGGTAGCGTCCACGGCGTGGTTGTCCAGATGAGCAGGAATGTCCCGGGTTCGTCTTCGAGCTCGAGAGCGACGTAGACGGCGGGGTCTTCGACGCTCTTGTAACCGAGGCCGACTTCGCCCGACGACAGCGCGGTGCCGCCCTGCGGCCACCACCAGACGATCTTGTGGCCTTGATAGAGCAGCCCCTTGCGAAACAATTCCGACAGCGCCCACCAGACGCTTTCGATATAGCTCTTGTGGTAGGTGACGTAAGCGTCTTCGAGGTCCACCCAGAAGCCTACGCGGCTGGTCATCTTCTCCCACTGTTCGGTGTAGCGAAACACCGATTGCATGCAGCGAAGGATGAATTTCTCGACGCCGTACTCCTTGATCGCCGCCTTGCCGTGGATGCCCAGTTCCTTTTCAACCTCGACCTCGACAGGCAGCCCGTGCGTGTCCCAGCCGGCCTTGCGAGGGACGTAAAAGCCCCGCATGGTGCGATAGCGCAGGAAGATGTCTTTGATCACGCGAGTGAGGACGTGCCCGTTATGAGGCAGACCGTTGGCCGTCGGCGGACCCTCGTTGAAGATGAACTTCGGCCGGCCTTCCCGGTTGCGGAGGCTTTTCTCGAAGATCTCGTTCTCTTCCCAGAACTTCCGAATCGATTCTTCGACACGCGGAAAATCGACGATTGGTTGCGCTTGCTCGAAGTTCGGTTCAGTCATGACGTTTCAATCGGGTCCGCGGTGGACTCACCAACAACAAAAAGGCCGTTGACCGGGCTTTCGATCACCCCGGTCAACGGCCTCGGAATCTCAACCCGCCCGAAGCCCCTAGCCGGGGCTGGTAATGTTAATGCCGATGGTAATGCGGCTTATCGAGGGGCGTGGGTCGGTCGTGCCGGTCCGGCGCGCGGCTTGCGGTTGGAATTTGCGGTGCACCATGGTCGGCAGGACCTTCTTTTCGCAAGTCTACCAGTTTTCGGAGTTAGGTTCGGTCGAAACCGAGCAATCCCGAGCAGTCCGGGTAGTCTCCAAACCGAGCCGCGAGAGTAAAGGGGTTGTGAAAAATGGGGAGCCCTCGACCCCCCCTAATCTTGCGGCGCCCGGCTTTGCGAGCATCGCGGTTCCACCACTTTCCTTTGGTGCTGAACGGCCTCATCGCATACCGCTTGCTGAGGGGCTGTGAAAAAACCGCCCCCTCAGGTCCGTGCACACAATTCAGAACGTAGATACAGAGCCCAGAGCGAAAGCGACGGGCCGAGAGCACAACCGTTTCGAGTAAACCGAAGACGATGCCGGCGTGCGTGACGGTTCGGGAGACGCGTGCCGCGGCGTGTTGCGGTTGCCTGCCCGTGGCCCGTCGCTTTCGCTCTGGGCTCCGTATCTTAATGTTGTGAATTGTGTATGCCGCCGCAAATTGAGGGGGGTCTGGGGGCCCTCATTTTTTCACAGCCCCTAACGTGCGCGGCTCGGTTTGGGCTTGCTTGCGTCGGGGTCGAGGCTCCGCTATGTTGACTGTAGGAAACCTTGATCGTGGGTCGGGCGTCTGTTCAGCATGGCCGCACGGCTTGTCGGTTGGGGTGAATGTTCTCGAAAGGAACGGCGTCATGAAACGAGTTGGACAGATGAAACGAATCGGGGGATGGATCGGGCTTCCGGTAATGGCGCTGTCTCTTGTTCTCGGTACGGTCCCGCTCAAGGCTGCCGACGCTGCGACTGCGGGCGACCTGCCGATGCCGGTGGATGACATCATCCGGGAGTTCGTGGGCAAGGAGACCGAATTCGCCAAGGCGCGGCAAAATTACACTTACCGCCAGACGGTGAAGATTTACGAGTACGACGAGGTTGGCGGCGTTCGCGGCAAGTTCCACGTCGTGCAGGACGTTATCTTTAGTTCCGGCGGCAAGCGGACCGAGAGGGTCGTCTACGCCCCGGTTTCCACGCTCAAGAACATTCTGATGACCCCGGAGGATCTGGAAGATATTCGTTCGGTTCAACCGTTCGTCATGACGAACGACGAATTGCCGAACTACCACGTTCGCTACCTGGGGCCCCAGCGGGTCGATGAATTGGACACCTACGTGTTTTCGGTCAAGCCGAAACAGATGGTCAAGGGCGAGCGTTATTTCGTGGGCCAAATCTGGGTCGACCAGCAAGACCTCCAGATCGTCAAGACCGACGGCAAGGCCGAAGGCATTCTCAAGAAGAAGCAGGACCAGCAGTTTCCTCGATTTGAAACCTATCGCGACCAGGTCGACGGCAAGTATTGGTTCCCCATCTACACGCGCGCCGACGATACGCTGCACTTTAAGAGCGGCGATCAGAGGATCCGCATGATCATCAAATACGAAGATTACAAGCGGTTCGGCAGCGACGTTGATATCACGTTCGGGGAAATCGTCGACGACACCGAAAAACAGCAGCCCGAACAGCAGCCTGAGAAGTAGGCGATATCGATCGTAGGGCGGCGGTTTTCAGTTGCAAGGGCAGCCCGCGGGTTTCCCAGCGCACAACACGAATTGGGAGAGTGAGCCCGGCCGTCTTAGGGCCGGTACCGACGGCTCGCCGCCGGGCTCGCACGCGACGCCCAAGGGCAGGCGTTTCCCGTCGGGGGAAGCGAACCTTTCTTCCTGCGCCCCGTCCGGGGCTTTTCTTGATGTTGGTGAATTGACCCACGGTTTCGCTTCGCTTCACCGTGGGCTACTTTCCATGCCCCCTGCCGGGGGCCGGACACAAGTCCGGCACGGACCATTCTTTGTGTCCCGCACGCGGGCCTTGCCGTCGTGGCCCGGGTTTCCTCCCTGTCGCTATCATGGTGTCAGCTCGGCTCGCCGGGCCGGCGATCATGTCGGAACCCAACTTGTCCGCCTCGATGACGCCCCGCCGCCTGTTGCAGCGGTCACTCCGTTATCACTTCGGTATTCACGTTGCCGTTGCCCTCGGCGTCGCCGTGGGGACGGCTGTGTTGGCCGGTGCTCTGTTGGTGGGCGATTCGGTGAAGGGCAGCCTTCGGGGTCTGGCACTCGACCGGCTGGGCGATGTCGATCATGCCCTGGTCGCCGACCGCTATTTTCGCGAAGGTCTGGCCGCCAGCTTGCTGCGGGTCGACGGCCCTTACAAGTCGATCGATGCCGCCGTTCCCGCGATTTTCATTCGTGGGAGTGCTCAGAACCCCGACTCCGGTGCGCGGGCGTCGCGGGTCAACATCCACGGGGTCGACGAAGGGTTTCTGGGGCTATTCGACCAGCTACTTGCGCCGCGAAAGATACGGGCGACGGGTAACAGCCCGACGGTTTCGCCGCCGGGGAATCGCCGGGTTCTGCTTAACGAAACACTGGCTCGCGAGATCGGTATAGGGGCCGGCGATGCGCTGTTGCTGCGCTTCCAGACTGACACCTTGGTCCCGAGCGAATCGGTGATGGGGCGGAAGGAGGATAACGTTCGGACGCTGCGTCTTGAGGTGGCGGACGTCGTTCCGGACCGGGGCTTGGGGCGATTTGGGTTGTCACCGAGTCAGCAGCTTCCTTCGAATGTTTTCGTTTCACTCAAGACGCTCCAACGGGCGCTCGATCAGCAGGGCCGCGTGAACGCGATCTTGACGGCGGGAGGGATGCTATCGGATGTCACCGCCGACGCCGACACGCAACCGCCGGAGATGATCGCGGTGCCGCCCCAAGACTTAAACCAGCTATTGCATGTGGCGCTGGAGCTCGATGACTTGGGGCTGGCTGTCGCTGCAAGCGACGACGGCGCGATTTCGCTGACGACGGATCGTATTGTTCTGGAAACAGCGACCGCTACCGCCGCGGAGGGCGCCGCACGAGCGGCCGGCGTGTCTTTCGTCCCCGTGTTGACGTATTTGGCGAATCGCACGGCCTTGGGCGAGCGCAGTTTCCCTTATTCGACTGTAACGGCGCTTGGCGGCGGTGATCAGGCCTTGGGGGCGCTTCGACTGGTGAATGGAGGGCCGGCGCCGCGTCTCGGTGGCGACGAGATTTTGCTGAACGACTGGGCGGCGAAGGATTTGCGGGCCTCGTTGGGCGATCGTCTTTCGCTCGAATACTACATGGTCGGCCCGCGGGGGACCCTTGATACCGAGAGCCGGGAGTTCACGCTCAAGGGCGTCGTTCGACTGGAGGGGTTGGCAGCCGATCGGCGCCTGGCTCCCAGATACCAGGGCATGAGCGAGGCCGAGAGCATGGGCGATTGGGACCCGCCGTTTCCCGTGGATCTGAGCTTGATCCGCGACATCGACGAAGACTATTGGGACCGTTATCGATCCGCTCCGAAGGCCTTTGTTTCGCTCGACCGGGCCAAGGCACTTTGGACCAGCCGTTTCGGTCAGTTGACCTCCGTGCGGGTTGTCGTAGGCGAGAGGCAGTCTGTCGCCGACGTGGCGGCCAAGTTTGAAGCTGAGCTTAAGCGGCATCTCGACCCCGCCGCCCACGGTCTCGTGTTTCGGCCGGTGAAGCAGGAAGCGCTGGCCGCCTCGAGTGGCGCGACCGACTTCTCCGGTCTCTTTATCGGATTCAGCATGTTCTTGATCGCCTCAGCGGCGATGCTGGTGACGTTGCTTTTCCGGCTGGGCGTCGACCGCCGCTCACGCGAGATCGGCCTGTTACTCTCGACGGGACAGACGATAGCGACCGTGCGCGGCCTGCTGCTGAAAGAAGCCGCGCTGTTGACGGCGGTCGGTTGCTTGATCGGTATCCCGGGCGCGGTGGGGTACGGGGCGTTGATGGTTTATGGATTGAGAACGTGGTGGAGCGATGCGGTGGGCGGGTCGTTCTTGGAACTGCACGTCACTGCCGCGAGCCTTGCCGGCGGCGCCGTCGGGGCGTTGCTTTTGATGCTTGCTTCGATTTGGTTTGCTGTTCGAAAGCTTGCGCGCGTGAGTCCGCGTTCGATGCTGGCAGGTGGTTCGGGGGACGGGACCTTCGAGCCCGCAAAGACAGGCCGACGCGCGCGAACCGCAGCTTGGGTTTGCGCCGTTTTGGCCTTGCTGCTCTTGGGAGCGGGTGCGACTCAGGGAGGCGCCGCGGCGGCCGGGGCGTTTTTCGGCGTCGGCGCACTCTTGCTGGTGTCGGCCCTCGCTTGGTTCCGCCACCGCCTACTGCAACCCGCGGGCGCGACCATCACCGGCGAGGGCGGAGCGGCGATCACGCGCCTGGGGGCTCGGAACGGGGCGCGCTACCCGACCCGGAGCGTGCTTTCCGCCGCGTTGGTGGCGAGCGCGACGTTTGTGATCGTTGCCGTGGCCATGAATCGCCACGACGTCAGCTCACAGGAGCCTTCTTTTTCATCGGGCGACGGCGGATTTCGGTGGATCGCCGAATCGGATTTGCCGCTCTACCACGACCAGTTGGCGGAGGCTGAGGGTTTGCCGGCGATGGATGTCTATTCGCTGCGAGTCAAGCCGGGCGAGGACGCCAGTTGCTTGAATCTTTACCGTCCCTCGAAACCGACGCTGCTGGGCGCGCCGCCGGAAATGATCGCGCGCGGGGGGTTTGCTTTTCAAGGGACGCTCGCGGAGACTTCCGAGGAAGCTGAAAACCCTTGGCGTTTGCTGGACGCAACAAGGGACGACGGCGCGATTCCAGTTTTAGGCGACATGAATTCCGTGATGTGGATCTTGCATCTGGGGTTGGGCGATACGCTGGAGATCGAAGACGAGTTGGGGCGTCCTCGTCGTCTTGTCATCGCAGGGCTGCTATCGCGGAGTGTATTTCAATCACAGCTGATTCTGTCGGAAGAGCACTTTCTCGACCTGTTTCCGGGGCACAGCGGGTATAACCAGTTCTTGATTGAAACCGATTCGCGCGAGGCCGGGACCTTGCTGGAGACGCAATTTGCCGACCAAGGATTTGACGCCGCGACGACGGCCGATCGTTTGGCGGGTTATCTGATTGTCGAGAATACGTACCTGAGCACTTTCCAGACTTTGGGCGGACTGGGCTTGCTGCTCGGGACGTTGGGTTTGGGTGTGGTCATGGTGCGTAATGTGCTCGAGCGGCGGAGGGAACTGGCGCTGTTGCAGGCCGTTGGTTTTTCGGAGCGTTCGATTTCTTGGTTGGTGTTGGCGGAGAATAGTTTCTTGTTGGTGTTCGGGGTCTTGATCGGAACGGTGACCGCGTTGTTGGCGGTGGCGCCACATCTGCTGGGCGGCTCGGCGGAACCACCTTGGGTTTCGCTTTCGCTGACGCTGGCTGCGATCGTTGCGGTCGGGCTGACGGCGGGAGCGGCGTCGGTAGCCGTCGGCCTCAAGACACCGCTACTGGCGTCGCTCCGCCGGGAGTAGCTGCAAGAGTCCCCAGCTTGGTCCCGAGTTCACTCCGGATAGACCCTCTCGTCCAAAATAGAGTTCGCTCCGCAATCCGCATTTCCATGCTGCGCGCCTTTCTGATCGTCTATCCGTTCTTGATCCTCTACGTCACGGTGGCCACGCTGATATTTGTGCCGCTGACGTGGGTGATCCGCGACATCCGCCCGATTTACCAGGCTGCACGCACCGGCGTGCGTCTCGCGCTACGGTTGTCGGGGGTGCGCGTGCGGTTGATCAATGAGGCCTATGCCCGCCGGGAATTGCCCGCGGTCTTCGTTAGCAACCATGTCAGCAATATTGAGCCGGCGGCGTTGTTTATGGTCCTGCCGCGCATCGCGATCATTCTGAAGAAGGAGCTGGGACGGATCCCTCTGCTTGGCTACGTGATGAAGTTGGGTGGGTTTATCTACGTCGATCGCAAAGACCGAAAGTCGCGGCGCAAAGCGCTCGAAGCCTCCGTCGCGGCGCTCAAGAACGAAGAGATTTCGCTGCTGGTTTTTCCCGAGGGTACACGCAGCCCCGCCGGCAGTCTGCTGCCTTTTCGGCCCGGATCTTTCACGATTGCGATCGAGGCTCAGGCGCCGATCGTCCCGATCAGCGTTCGCGGCGCACGGGAGTTGATGCCTAAGGGCTCGGCGCACATGAGACCGGGAGAGGTCGAACTGGTCTTCCATGAGCCGGTTCCGACGCGGGGGCTAACGAGCGAGCAACGCGCGGAATTGATGAACCGTGTGCAGGCTGTTATTGAAGCAGGCGTGCGGCCGGGCGGCGCGGCGCCGTCTTGAGCTGCAGCCGGCTATCGAGATACGCGACGAGTGTGATTGCGATGCTCAGCGGTTTTCGCCGAGGCAGTACAGCGTGCTCAGCGTTCGGAAGTAGATCTTCCCGTCGGCGATTGCAGGTGTCGCGAAGCACTGATCGTCGAATGAATTGGTGACCCGTACTTTCCACTGCCCTTCGGGTTCGAGGACGCTCACCTTGCAGCTCTCGCTGGTCATGTAGACGGCGCCGTTGGCCGCCACCGGCGAGGCCCAATACTTGTCGATTGCGTTCCGCAGCCGCCCCTGTTTGATGGCGCGGCCGTCCCTGGGGTCGAGGGTCGTGACAATGCCGCCGTCTTTCACCAGCCACAGCACGTTCCGATAGAGCAGCGGTGAAGGCGTGTTCGGGAGCGACTTGCGGTAGCGCCACAGCACGTTGGTTCTGGTGAGGTCACCGCGTCGGCCGTCGTGGCGAATGGCGACGAAGTTGTTGATGGCCGTGCTCCAGGCGATGTAGAGACGCCAGTCCCCGTCGTCCAGGACGCCGTCTTTGTCGAAGTCGGCTTCCGACCAAGGGTAGTCTTTTTTGAGGCGCGCGTACGGGGCCTCCGCGCGGTCGAGGACGCCGTTGCCGTTGGCGTCGTGCTGTTTCAGAATTTCCTCGAAGGGCGGGGGTGGGTCTTTCTCCTGTCCCGGGTCGCCACCGATTTCCCAGGCGTTGATGTAGATCATGTTCCCGTCAAACAGTGGGACCGATTTCAACTGCCAAGCCATGCCGGTCACCCACCACAGCTTTTCGCCGCTTTGCAGATCGTAAGAAACAACGACGTAGGTCCCTGGGACGATCAACTCGGCCGGGCCGTCGGCGGGGCGAAATACGCCGGGTGTTGCGTAGCTTCGGCTGACCTCGGGACGGTCCGTTTTCCAGCGCACCTTGCCGGTCGCCTGATCGACGGCGATGACATAGGAATCGGAGTCTTGATCGCACAGTAGAATCAAGAGCCCGTCGGCCAGGATGGGCGAAGACCCGTGGCCGTTGGCATTGTTGAACGGGCCTAGGGGAAGCCGCCAGCGCTCCCCGCCGTCGGGGCCGTAGGAAAGGAGCCCGAAGTCCCCGAAAAAGGCATAGACGTTTTCGCCGTCGGTCACCGGGGTGGGCGAAGCCGGACCGTGAGTTCTTTGAAATGATTCTCGGCGCGGGCGTGGGGCTTCACGTCGCCACAGGATCCGGCCGGACTCGCGGTCGAGGGCTATGGTCAGGAGCTTTTCGTCTTCGAAGGCCGTGACGAAGATGTGATCTTCGGTCAACACCGGCGAGGAATGGCCGGGCGGCAGGGTCGTTTTCCAGATGACGTTGCGGTTCGGGCCGAATTCTACCGGGGGTGCTCCGGATTCGGAGATCCCCGAGCCCTCCGGTCCGCGGAACTGGGGCCAATCGGCTGCCTGGAGCTTCTCGCCCGGGTCCGTGACGGAAAACGACAACAACGCCGAGTTGAAAAGGACGAAGTAGAAAGAGAAACGGAAGTTGATCGATCGAACCTTCATGAGCCTATTCTGAAACTGCCTGTACTGCCAGGCCAATCACCTCCTCGGCCGACACTCTACCAGATCAATCGGCCGGCGACGGTGGTTGGCGACAGGCGCGCGACATCGATCCGCGAGATCGGGCGGAGCCGGAGCGAGTCTGCGAATCGTCCTCGAATTTTCCGCGCAGCCGACAGCGGAGTGGGGTTCGTTCGCCGGCCGTAAACGACCGGCCTATCGGAAGAAGACAAGGCGCGTAAGCACGGCGTACTTGGTCCCGGTCAGCGCCAAAACGTGGGTGTTCGCATGACCGGCGGCTAGTCGTCAAGCCGCTGCAATGTTCCTGTCCGGGCGAGTAACTTGCCGGCGAGCAGGCGGTTGGTCTCGTCGTAGACGTGGACGACGTCCCAAAAATGCTCTTCGCTCGGTGATAGGGCGCGGCTGAAATCCAACACGGTTACCTCAGGGTAGCGGTCTTGCAATTGCTCGACCTGTCGTGAAGCCTCTTTATAGACGAACGTTAAGGCTTGGACCCAAGCGGCGGCCCGCGCCGGCTCAAGCCCGTACCCATCGGCGGTGATGCGCGGGCCGAAAGCAGGGTCGAGGACCGCGGTCGGCTGTAGTACGCAGACTGCGCGGAAGCCATAGGCACGCGACAACTGAATCAGCTTTTCCCAGTTCGAAAGGTACGACATCACGTGCCTTCGCACCCACTCGGGATCTTTGAGAATCTCTTCGGGCGATAGAGCGTTCGGGCCCACATGGAGGCCGGGCTTGCGTTTCCCGTCGTCGCCGAGGCGCGCACGCAACGCTTCGTAGAGGTGACTGCGGTCCAAGATCAATTGCCGGAAGGGTGCTTGGTGCTCATCGCGATATTGTTCCCAGGCGGCCTCAAGCGTCTGGAAGTTGTAGGGGAAGTTCGGGCGCGATTCGTAGTTGAGCGGCAGCATCAAGTCGTTGAATCCGTCGTAGAGGATGACCAGATCCGGGTGGTAGTCCTTCACGGTGAAGAGCAGGTGGGCGATCGTCTGCCGCGAAACCGCTGACTGAATGCCGGCGTTGATGACCTCGATGTGGCGGTCAGGGTAACGCTCGCGCAGCACGGTCCGCAAGGCGCCCGGCAGGGAGTCTTTGTAGGTCGTTCCCAACTGCACCGCCGACGACCCCAGTACCGCTGCGCGCCATTCGCCAACGGGTTTTTGTTTGGGCAAATCGTAGTCCAGCGCTTCGACGCGCAGGCCGTCTTGGTTGGTGAAGTGATGGACTACCCGCTTGTTGCGGGACATGATGTTCGACGCCAACTTGACATCGTGGCTGATGAAGCGGGTGTTCTCGTGCGGCCGGAACATCACATAGGGGTATAGGCGATTGTAGAAGGGGATCGTCAGGCTGCCCTGGGCTCGCGTCGACAGGATCCACTCGGCCAAGAGGATCGCCGCGAGAATGCTGATCACAACCATGGCCAGGTATTGCCGAATTTTGTGCGGGCGCCGCGGCATGGACCTCTATCTTATTGCGGGAACCACCCGCGGCGAGCCGGCGTTGCCTCGGAGCCTGCCGAATTTTCCCCGGCCGTCCGCCGCCGCAACACGCTTTGCAGGCCCATGGTCTCGACGCCGAAACCTCGCAGAACCAAGGACTTCCAACTGCTATTCGGGGCCGCGGAAGTCACAAAAGTTTTTCTATCGTGCCGATAACAATTATCTTCTTGCTGTGTTGTGGGATGTGGCTTAGAGTGAGGTTGACGGTTGAGGAATCTCCAAGACGACTCTCCCCAACCACGCGGTCTTCCCGCTTAAACCGGGAACTTCCCAGTCGATTTGAACCGCCAAAACACGGGCCCGCGAATGGGCCGCTTTGTGCAGAGACGAAGGGATCAGGTGGTCAGCAGTGAAAAAGATTAAGACACTTTTAATTATCATTTCGTTGGCGACGTCGTTGGGAGTCGTCAGCGCGCAGGCACAGGATGAGGAAAAGCCCTGGAGCATTTCGTTTGACAACGCTTTCACGAGCAAGTATATCTGGCGCGGTCAAAACCTGAGCAACACCGCGTCGATGCAGCCGGGCATCGGGTTCAGCTACGGCGGATTCTCCATCTCTTCGTGGAGCAACGTCGCCCACACCGCGTTCGGAGACAGCGGCATCGCGGGGAATCACTGGACCGAACACGATCTTACGCTCGACTACGGCTTTGCGCTGAACGACAAAGTTTCGGTCAACGTGGGCTATATCAATTACGCCTTTCCGAACTTCCGTGAAGGCCGTTATTCGAATGAAATCTACGGCGCAATCTCGGTGGATACGATTCTGCAGCCGAGCTTCGGCGTGTATGGCGATATGCACAACGGCGACGGCATGTACTACAACTTCGGCGTCGGCCATTCGGTGGATGCGGGCAGCGGCGTGGCTTTGAACCTGTCGGCATCGATCGGTCTCAACCAAGGTCAATGGATTGAAAAGACAGCGGTAAGTGACGTGATGCTCGGCGTGGCGCTCGACCTGCCCATGGGAACCAACGTAACGCTACAGCCGTTTTATACCTACATTACGGGAGACAGTAGTTTGAGGACATGTGACGGATGTTTCTATTACACCGGTTCTATCGCCGGAGTTAATTTGAATATCAGTTACTAATCAAATTGGACCTTCCCCCCCAAAGGAAGCACCGCCGTGCCCGTCGAATCTCTTGACCGGGATTCGAAGGGTGACGGTGGCGGTTTCCACTCTTTCAGCAGTGGTGCGGACCCCAGAGCCAAAATGGGAATCCCGGCCTAGACATCGGAGACGCCCCAGGATACCTTTTAAACGTACGACAGATGACGGATTAGGGGAGGATCGGGCGAGATGGCTAATCAATGGCTATTCAAGAGCGAAACTTACGATAACTGCAATTGCGCTGTGAATTGTGGTTGCCAGTTCAACTTGCCGAGCACCTATGGCTATTGTCAGTCGGCCTTCGTCGGTAACATCGTAGAAGGTCATTTCAACGATACGCCGCTCGCTGGGCTGAATTGGGCGGGGCTGTACAAGTGGCCTGGCGAAATCGCGGAGGGAAATGGCAAACGCCAGATTGTTATCGACGAACGTGCAGATGAAGCTCAACGGGTCGCACTTGAAACAATTATCTCAGGCGAGGCATGCGAACCACTGAGCAATTTGTTCTCCGTATTCGCGTCCACATGCTCGGAATTTTGCGAGACATTGTTCCTGCCGATTGGTCTCGAAGCGAACTTGGAACTCAGAACCGCAAGGGTTGACATACCGGGCATCATGAGGAGCAGCGGCAAACCGATAATCAACGAGCTTAACGGCCAACCGTTCCACATTGCGCTGGCACGTCCTAGTGGCAGTTTCGAGTTTACCTACGCAGAAATCGGACTAGGTACGACCTCGGTGACGGGTGATATGGAGATGGCGTTCGAAGATCAATCGGACTAGGTACGACCTCGGTGACGGGTGATATGGAGATGGCGTTCGAAGATTCAAAGCGCGGGAGCGCAACGAAGAGGCCATGGGCCCATTTTTGTGTTCACCACTTCAGTCAGGATGGGCTGATCCGCGAAAGATCAAGGCTCACAGCATGGCTTGGCGCGTGACCTCCGAAAGGGGCCGGTTTCGACGTGGCGCAGACAAGCCATACCCCGAATTCGGGGAACATGATCGGGTGAAAAAGGATGACGGCGCCCGTCGAGGCCACACTTGAGGCAGCGGTCAGGCGCGATCGTCTGGTCGTCATTACCGCGCTTACTGTATTCGGGGCCTGTCACCGATCTCTTCCACCGATCTCTCCGTCACCGATCTCTCAGGGGCTCGACGGCGGGACCGGAGTTTCTGCCTTTGAGTAATGCGGCGCGGGAGACCATCTCCAGGCCGCCCATCTTGGTTTGCGTGTGGCAAGCGAAGCATTTAACGGAGAGCAACGGCCGCACTTCCGTCTCAAAAAACTTGGCTGGTTCGGCGGCGGAAGCTGTTAGTGGGAGAATTAGAACAAGGCAGAGCACCACGCGCATCACGATTCCGACTCTCGTGCTCCGGCATGCACCGTAGCCGCCCCGGCGGTGTTCGCGCCCGTGCCCGGCCGTGCTCAGCGCGTGAGCTGATTCCCTAAGCCTACGCTTCCTGTCGCGCGTCTGCTGATTCCTCGAAGATGCTCCGCATGCTTTCGTACGAGACTCAGACTTCTCAGACACACCGCTCGGTAGTTATCACGCCGCGTTGTTGAGCGACAACTTGGTGGATCTTGGATCGGAGAGTCGCAAGGAAATGGCCAAGTTGTTGAACTGACTGGTGCGGAGAGGGGGACTCGAACCCCCAGCCCATACTGAGCACCCGTAAGTTACTGATTCTTATAGATGGCAGAAGCGCCAGAAAGGCCGAAAATGCATATCCGTGGCACATTTCTGGCACACACCCCCGTTTAGCTCCCCGTCCTCCCCCCAGCTCAACACCTCGAATCGGAGGCGCTCAATGTCCCGCAGCGTAAACCGCGTTCAGCTTCTCGGCCGCATCGGTCGCGACGCCGAAACCAAACAGACAACCGCCGAGATCACGGTCAGCAATTTCACGCTCGCAACCAACCGCTCGGTCAAGTCCGCGACCGGCGGCTACAGGCAGCAAACCGACTGGCACAACATCGTCGTCTGGCGTTCGGAGAAGCTCGGTCCGTACCTCACCAAGGGTAAGCAGGTGTTCGTCGAAGGACGCCTGCAGGCGAAGACGTACACCGACGACGGCGGGAAGAAACGTAGCCGGACCGAAGTGATTGCCGAAAACGTGATCCTGTTGAGCCGAGACGAGCAAAACGGCAAGGCGGCGACGAAGGAAGCTCTCGGCGTCAGCGATGACGATACGCCGTTTTGAAAGCGACGAATCCCGCTCCTATGGACGAGGGAGAAGAACGGCTCAGCGGAATCAAATAGCTCCCCACCGCCGTCCTGGAGAAGCACCCACGCCTGTCGCCTTTCGCCTAAAAACTGCGACACGCGAGCGCATCCCCTTCGACGGGATCGGTTCTCCTGATCGTCCCTCGATAGAATAGAGCTGTCGGGGAAATATCTTTCCCACCACCTACCGGCTTCCTGAGTCCACTCAGCAGCTCGCCGGACGGCGGAATCCAGCCCGAAATCAAGCGTGTGGGTCGGGCTCCGACCGATAGCGAGTGACATCGATTGTTATCACCAGGAATCCTGACAACACTAAAATGTCCCAATCGTGATCGGCCAAATGATTAGCCGTCGGCTCGGCCATGGACGACCGGTCCGAGGCCATGGCGAAAACACGAGCGCTGGAAGTGTGGGACAGCATTGCTCGGAGTCGGTCCCGAAACGCCGGGTACCGCTGGATTAGCTCAGCAGTGGCGCATACTCGTCGAGCAGCTTCAGCACCGTGTCGCGGCCTGCCGAGGGCAGCTGCAGCAGTGACCGCTGGACGCCGGCAGCAGCATAGGCCTGTAGCTTCTGCTTCTCTGGCGGCGCCCGGAACAACGACATGCCGAGGGTGGCCGGATCGCGGCCTGCCTTCTCGGCTGCCTGGTGCATCCGGGTCATGCCGTCAACTGGGTCGAAACTGGGGCCTGCGCGCGGGATCCAGCCGTCGCAATACTCGACCACCCGGTTCAGGGTGTAGTCGGATTCGCCGCCCATCAGGATCGGCGGGTGCGGCTTCTGCACTGGCTTCGGCCAAGCCCAGACCGGCTCGAATTCGATCATTTCGCCCTTGTAGCTCGCCTCGTCCTGGGTCCACAGCTGCTTCATCGCCAATACCCGCTCGCGCATCAGCTTGAAGCGGGTCTTGTACTGCACGCCGTGGTGTTCCATCTCCTCTACGTTCCAGCCGCCGCCGAGCCCGAACACGAAGCGGCCTCCGGACATCATGTCGAGGCTGGCCACCGACTTGGCGGTCGAGAACGTGTCGCGCTGCGGCAGCAGGCAGATGCCGGTGCCGAGCTTGAGCTTGGTCGTCACGTTGGCGGCGAACGACAGGGCTACGAACGGGTCGTAGGTGTGCCAGTACTCCCTAGGCAACTCCGGGCCGCCGGACCAGGCCGACTTCCGGCTGGTCGGAATGTGAGTGTGCTCAGGCAGGAACAGGGACTCGAAGCCCCGCGCCTCCAACTCCGAAGCCAGATCGTCCATCTGGATGCTGTAGTCGGTCGCAAAGATGAAAACCCCGACATCCATGCTCGTTCCTCCCCGTTCCTGAAATCTACCTTACCGCCTAAAGCCCCTGCCGCACCCGCAGCATTTTGCTCGACCAGAACGTCGTTCTTGAACTCGACACACTGAGCGACTCCGACAAAGTGTTTCTGACCGAGGCCTTCATCCTCTGGATTTACGAATACCGTAAACGCCACGAGCTGCGAACCTTAGACACAACTCCCTACTAAGAAACACCTTGGGACCCGTTCGAGTCCTTCACCCCGATCTGCCGGAAACGAAATTGCCCAGAGCTGACCAGTTGGTGATAAGAGCCGAAGCGCCCCTTGGCGTCCGCCACGCGATCGAGAATTTCAAGCTCGTCAGGCTCGCTCTCGAACGTTCGCAGGATCTGGTAGGTCGTTGAGCGCTCGGCCGGCAGGCGGCCAGCTTCGCGTATCAGACCGCGAATTTTCGACGGGCGCAGCAATTGGCCGTGCCGTGCGCCAGCGGCCGTCGAAATGCTCTCGTTGATGAGCGTCCCGCCGAAATCGTTTGCGCCCGCATCGAGACAACGCCGGGCAAGTTCAAGGCCCTGCTTGACCCACGATAACTGAATGTTGTGGATCCACCCATGGAGCATCAGGCGCGAAACTGCATACATCCGGAGCACATCCTCGACGGAGGGCCCCGCCCGCAGGCCGGGAATCAATCCTTTGAGGGACATAGGGGCTTCACTGTGAATAAAACTCAGCGGGACAAACTCGGTGATTCCGCCGGTCTCTTTCTGGATGTCGCGGAGAAGAGCCAAGTGCCGCGCCCGATGCCGCGGTGTCTCAATGTGTCCGTACATCACCGTGCTGGTCGTCGGAATGCCGAGGCGATGAGCCGCAGTGATGACATGCACCCATTCGAGGGTGGAAATGCGTCCGGGAGAGATGATTTCGCGCACCTCGTCATCCAGAATCTCGGCGGAAGTTCCGGGGAGCGAGCCGACACCCGCTTCCTTGAGCCTTTCCAAATAGGCTTCGATTGTCGAATTGGAGAGTTCGGCTCCGTAAAGCACTTCTTCCGGAGAGAAACCGTGGATGTGGATGCCCGGCACCGCCTCTTTCACCGAACGGCAAAGATCAACGTAGTATGAGCCGTTCATTTTCGGAGGCAAGCCGGCTTGGAGGCATACTTCGCTTGCACCAAGATCCCAGGCCTCCCGGGCGCGGCGGACAACTTCGTCGATTGGCAGGAAATAGCCCTCCTCGGCCCGATGCCCGCGGCTGAAGGCGCAGAACCCGCACCGCTTGACGCAAACGTTGGTGAAGTTGATGTTGCGGTTGACCACATAAGTGACGCGGTCCCCGACACGGCTGCGGCGAACTTCATCGGCGGCGGCGACCAGGTCTTGCAGCTCGGACCCCTGCGCTGAAAACAGGAGTTCACCTTCTTCGACCGTTAATTCCCGGCCCGCAAGAGCCTTATCGAGAATTGCCGAAATCGTCACCAGACCTCCTTGGATGGAAGAACGAGTCCGTCCTCGCCGACGAATGATCGCGCTCGTTCCAGCAGCGGGCCGTGGAGCCATTGGATAAACTCCGGGTAGACGGCCAAGCGTTCGCGAAGAACGAAACCGGCGCTCGCGGTCGTTGAACGGAGTTGCCGGAGGTGGGGCCACGGCTTTTCCGGGTTGATGTAATCCCGCGTTACCGGTGAGATGCCTCCCCAATCGTTGATGCCGGCCTCAAGAAACAACTCGTGGGCGTCGGGCGTGAGGTTGGGCGGAACCTGGACGTTGATCTCGGGGCCGAACAGCAGCCGGGCGACAGCCGCGGTTCGGGCCACTTCCAGGGCGTCAGGCTCGGGCCGATCAGCAAAGCGGGTCTCGGGTTTGGCTCGAAAATTTTGAACGATCACTTCCTGGATTTGACCGTATCGCTCGTGAATTTCCTGAATCGCCAGCAGCGCATCAACTCTTTCCTGCCGCGTCTCGCCAATTCCGATGAGAATTCCCGTGGTGAAAGGGACTTGGTGTTTGCCAGCGGCTTCCAGCGTAGCAAGCCGAGCCGCGGGCACTTTGTCGGGGCAGCCGTCGTGAGCGTGCCCCCGTTCCAGGAGCCGCTCGCTTATCGACTCCAACATCATGCCCATGCTGACGTTGAAGGGTTTCAACATGGCAATTTCGTCTTCGGTCAGCGTGCCTGGGTTGGCATGCGGCAGCAAGCCCGTCTCGTCGAGAACAAGCCGGCACATGTCACGAAGGTATTCCAGAGTTGTCTGGTAGCCCCGCGACCCGAGCCAAGCGCGATGCTCCGGATAGCGAAGCTCAGGCCTTTCCCCAAGACTGAACAGCGCCTCTTTGCAGTCGGCTTGCCTTCCGGCTCGGGTGACGGCGACGACCTCTTCGGGCGTCATGGTATGGGCCCGGGTGTCCGAGACGTGGCGGGCAAAAACACAGTAACCACACTGGTCTCTGCACAGATTCGTGAGCGGCAAGAAAACCTTGCGGGAGTACGTGATTGTTCGGTCGGTGCGGGCCTCACGCACCTCGCGAGCCGCTTTGAAGAGCGCGTCGAGTTCGGCGCCGGTCGCTTCCAGCAGCGCTTCGGCTTCCACTCGGCCGATCGTGCCTGACGCAATCATGGGATTAAGAATCGGCCGACCAGCCCAGGGGTCAATCAACCAATTCGCGTACCGCCTCGGCGAAGCCTCGAGCGCTTTGGCTCACGAAAGCTAAACCAGTTCGCGCATTTGCTCCATGCGATTCAAAAAGCCTTCCAGCGACTTCGCATCGGGCGAGAAAATCGGGTCAAAAAACAGCTCGTCGGCGCCGATATCTCGACAAGCCTTGATGTCGTCCTTGATCTGGTCTACAGAGCCGCTGAACGGAAAACGGTCTTTGCCGAGCGGTTCGTCACTCACCTCCAGATTAGCCCGAATCACAAGCTGAAGCCCCGAAGGGTCGCGTCCTTCGGCTTTGGCCATTTCCTGAACGTTGGTGAACATCTCGCTGATCCGGTCCGCTGAGAAAACGACCGGATTCCAGCCATCCCCATATTTGGCCACGCGTTTCAGCGCCGCCGGCACGAAAGCGCCCAAATAAATCGGAGGATGAGGTTTTTGCACTGGTTTAGGCTGGATGATCGATTTTGGCAACTCGAAAAACTTGCCGTGAAACTCGACCGGGTCGGTGGTCCAGATGGCCTTGAGCACCTGGAGAAACTCGTTGGCGCGCTCCCCGCGTTGCTTGAATGTGGCTCCGGCTGCGTCGTATTCGTCTTTCGACCAACCGAGTCCCAGGCCGACGCGCAGCCGCCCCTCGGACAGGATGTCGAGGCTCGTCAAGCGGCGCGCCAGCATGACCGGGTTGTAGTAGGGCATGTCGAGCACGCTGGTACCCAGGGCGATCTTTTGGGTGTGAGCGGCGGCAAAGGTGAAGGTCTCGACCGGGTCGAGGACCCGCTTGTAGGTCTCCGGCAAAGAGCCGTCCGGCGTTGCCGGATAGGGCGTCTGGGGCTCGACCGGATAAAGGAGCCGTTCGACGACCCATACGCTGTCATAATCGAGCTCCTCGGCTCGTTGTGCGGCCTTGATCACCGCATCGCGACCGGCGATATCACCCATGGAAGGGAGACCGAAACCGATTCTCATTTGAGTACTCCTTGGAAGCCGGCTGTGCCAGGTTATGGTGGAATGCCTTTAAAGCCTTCCCCAGGACGTGATCTTAACAGGAAGGATCTGGATGACGGGAGCCTCGTCATGTAAAAGCTGAGAGGAAGCGTAGTGCGAGTACTTTTCGCGAAGGAGGCGCAAGGCTTCGGAGTGCTCCCGGCCGCTGGAAATGAGCTTTGCTTTTCCGCGCACGAGGATGTACCAAAGTTGCGTCCAGTCCTCGTGGTATTCGTCGACAAGTAGGGCCACCTCGGGGCAGGCCTCAATGTTCCTCACCCTCTTGAGTGGCCGTGCGGACGCGCGCTTCGGCTTGCCGTCGACGGCTGTGTAAAAACACCGCCCGTTGTATGCGTAGCAGACCGGCACGAGGTGCGGGCGCCCTTCTGCGTCTCGCGTAGCCAGCCGCGCCACTCTTGCGGTTTTGAGTCTTTCTTCTTGAGAACTGTCGGTCATGGGTTCATTCTCGCGGACCTCTCGTTCTGATGGGACAGGCTTCTGCGAGTGCGTTGATTTGCGTCGCTGGTTCGAGCGCCACTCCCCCCGCGAGCCACCGTCTGCAATATCGCAGCGCACATTCATCCGCCTCGGCCGCGAAGGAGCCCGCCACGGAATCATTGAGAACTGGCACAAGAAGTTCCGCGACCGCAAGTAGGACTAAGCCCCTCAAAACGAGTCACATAGGGCCCGTTCGCGGATTACTGTCGGGATATCCGGTTCGCATGAGAAATCCGCCACTTTGCGTTCTAACTGATTCCACCAAAAAGACTTAACTCGATCGCGGATGCACTTTTCTGTGTGGTCGGCAATCCGAGACAAGCCGTCCCCTCGGAAAACCTCGAAGCGCAGATGGATCCGCCCTTGTCGGCCAGCGTTTACAGTGCAGCCTCGCAATCCCGAAGATGAGTTCGCGTCCCCGAAACGGGGTTGTGGCAGAGCTGCTCGGCAGCCTCAACTGCCCAAGTGGATCACCCCCGGAGTGTTTCAAGAAAGATCTGACAGTTAGATCTGGGGCGTGTGATCGCCGTTCCGAGCAATGAACTTACCTGACGATGGGTCTCGCGGCTGAGGCGGCGATGGTATCTTGACAAGCTGCGTTGTCACGTCAAACAGTACGGGAAAACTTGCATCTGAATCCCGCCCCGTAGTGCCCGAACTGGGGCCACGTCTATAGGGTGTTCGGGCCCGCCGCATCGCCGCCACCGGCCAAATCAGCGCCTGGCGTACCAGGTGTCGCCTTTCGCCTAAAAATTGCGACACCTGAGCAATCGCCTTGGGAGCGGCGGATCGGTCTCGTTAGACGACAAAACCAGCCCTTGGCGTCCGTTGACCCCAACCCCCGCCTTTTGCATGCGGCGAGATGATTGCGTTTCGGGGGCTGAGGGCGTACAATCCACTCGGGACGGGACCGAAATCGGCAATTCCCGTTAAGGTGACATGAGCCACAAGCGTTTTTCATTTGTCTTTCGCTCGGGGACTCTTCTTTGCTGGTTCTCGGCTGGTCTTGTTTTCGTCCCCCAGGGGCTTCTAGTGGGCGGTCCGCAGCAGGCGGAGGCTGGACTTTACACGCCAGAACAAGCGCAGCTCGGCAAGAAACTGTACGCTTCGAAGTGCGCGGCCTGTCACGGTGCCGATCTGAAGGGTGGTGGACTTGCGCCACCTCTCGCCGGGCCTGGTTTCACCAAGAGCTGGGCGTTTCCCGACTTCGCCGCGTCCTGGAGTCCTTTCGGGTTTACGGTCGACGACCTTCTCTTCGTTATGAGAACAACCATGCCGCCGGGCGGCTCCAAGTCTTTGTCGACCGACGAGCACGTCCGCATTCTGGCGTACATCCTGCAACAGAACGGGTATCCCGCGGGCGAGACGCCCCTTCAGCCAGACTCTCCGCGGCTCAAGGAGGTGAAACTCCGAAGCCCTGAGGTGGAAGCCGAGGCCGAACCCGCAGCCATTTTCATAAAGGGCTCCGCTGCGAGCGCCCCTGACGGAGCTGGGCCTAGTCAAGAGGAACTTAACGCGGCATTCCGTTCTACGCGCGACTGGCTCTATCACACCCATGACTATTCCGGATCCAGGTTTGTCGCTCTCGATCAAATCGACTCGACGAACGCCAAGCGCCTGCAGGTGGTTTGCGCGTTTCAGGTCGGCGAGATCGCTAACTTTCAAACCGGGCCCGTCGTCTACGACGGTACGATGTACGTTACTACGGTCCACACAACGGTCGCGCTGGACGCCTCGAACTGCCGGCCGAAATGGCGCCACACCTGGGAACCGAAAGACCGAGAAGTCTGGCTCAACAACCGGGGGGTTGCAATCAAGGATGGGCGGGTCGTGCGGGGAACCTCGGACGGATACCTCCTCGCGCTGAATGCGCAAACGGGAGGGCTGATCTGGGCCAGGAAGGTGGCAAACCCGGCGCTTGGTGAGACCTTCACCATGGCGCCGCTGATCTACAAAGACCTGATCCTGATTGGTCCGGCTGGTAGCGAGAACGCCATTTCCGGCTGGGTGGGGGCCTTCCGGCTTTCCGACGGATCGCAGGTCTGGAAGTTCAAGACCGTGCCCGGCGCCGACGAGCCGGGATCTGAAAACTGGCAGCACGCGGCCGGCATTAAAGTGGGTGGAGGCGCCGTCTGGACACCTTTTTCCTTCGACCCTGAGAAAGAGGAACTATACGTTGCGGTCACCAATCCGGCGCCGGACCTCGCCGCCGAGCTGAGACCCGGTGACAATCTCTACACCAATTCGCTGGTCGCTCTTGACATTCGGACCGGTGAGCTTCGCTGGTATAAGCAACTGGTTCCTAATGACTCCCACGACTGGGACCTCACTCAGGTGAGCCCGCTCTTCCAGACCGTCATCAACGGCCGGGAAAGCAGTCTTGTTGCCACCGTCGGGAAAGACGGTGTGTTACGAACCATTGACCGGAACGCTCGAGAGATCCTCTATGAAACACCGGTTACCACGCTCAAGAACGCGGATGTAGCTGTCACAACGAAGGGTATCTTCACCTGTCCCGGTGTTAACGGCGGTGTTGAGTGGAACGGACCGGCGTTCAATCCCCGCACCAATCGACTCTACGTCGGGGCAGTGGACTGGTGCACCACTTTCTGGGCCGCGGAGACAGTTCGACATATACCGGGCAAGGAGTACTTAGGCGGCACCTTCGAATTCGCCGAGACTTCGCAAGGCTGGCTGACGGCCATCGACGCTGCTACCGGAGAAGTCGAGTGGCGTTACCGGTCGCCCCGACCCATAGTGGCCGCGGTGACGACAACCTCCGGCAATGTCGTCTTTAGCGGAGAACTCACCGGTGATTTCATCGTTCTCGACGCCGAGTCCGGCGATGTACTCTATCGGTTCAATACCGGAGGCCCGATCGGCGGCGGCATCGTTACGTACCAGCTAGACGGCAAGCAGTACGTAGGGGTGGCGTCGGGACGGCCTTCTCCCTTCTGGATTGATGAAAACCCTGGGGCGCCGACGATCTTCCTGTTCGCTCTTCCCTGAGGCGTTTCTCTTCTTCGGAAAGCTTTACGGATCACGGCTAAAGTCTACCCGCGTTGAGGCCCTGTAGCGCCCAATAGTCGATTCTCTTCGAGGCGCGAAGGCCGGCCGATCGCACAGCCTGTCAAGCTCACTGGGATGATATAGATCGCGGTAGGGATGCCAGTCACCCGGCACACCCCTCACAGATCCGGACACGTTTGCGAACCCATCCGCCCTCTGAGGTGAGGCCACCCGCAGTGACCGATTCACGCACCCTAAACTGGCACGAAGAGTTCTGCGACCGCGAGCACGACTAAGCTTCATACAATCAACGGCCTAGACTCGCCGCATCATCGTGACATCGGGGCCAGTGCAGTACAACCGCACCGTCCCTCATAGGCAGGCATGGCGGCCTCTTGCCCTTGCTTGGTCCTTAGCCTCGGCTTGGTGACCTTTAGTTGGCAATCACTCCAGCGGATGCGCCCGCCCTGACGACCCCTACGGACTACTTCTGTGGGCCGCCTGTAGCCTTGCTGGCGCAACTTCCCTTCCGTGACCTGCTGCGCCGACAGCTCCAAGATGGCTTGAATCGTCGCCCGGCCCGTCACGTCAACGACCTCGTCCATAGCGCAGTGCGGCTCGGCAGATCGAAAAAGTCCTTGACGACCGGCGAGCTATGTGCGATGATGGATCACGGATCAACGAGCATCCTACAATTTGATGAGCGCTATCATTTGATGAGCAATGAGACACCCACATCAGGAGTTTCAACACCTCCGTGAGTTTCGGCCCCTGAAGCTGTCGGTAGGTACCCAGGTAGCCTTGACGCTGCGCAAGGCGATCCTGGCAGGACAACTCAAGCCCGGGCAAAGACTCGTGGAACGTCAACTTGCTCAGACCATGCAAGTTAGTCAAAGCGCGGTGCGGGAGGCCCTGCTAGCTTTGCAGCAGGAAGGCCTGCTGACGAAGAAGCCCAACACGGCAACCTACGTGACCGAGCTGTCCGGCCAAGAAATCACCGAGATGCTGGACTTGAGGGTAGATCTAGAATCCAAGGCCTTCGCCCTAGCCCAGAACAAGATCACCGCAGAGAAGCTTGGTGAACTCGAAGGCCTGATCCAAGAGATTCAGCGGGGCATCCAGGAGAAGGACTACAGGCAGGCCTACGACAGCGACTTCCGTTTTCATCAGACGGTGTGGAAGACAGCGGAAAACGCTACGCTCGAGAGAATTCTGACACAACTTTGCAGACCTCTGTTCGCATATCTCGTAATTTTCCTGAGTACAACCCATCAGGATTTGAGGGTCAACTCCCACCAAATTCTACTCGACGTTCTTCGAGACGGAACCAAAAAGAACATTACACTTGCGGTTAAGGAACACCTTGCAGACTCCTGGTTTGAATATATGCAGGCCTGGCACGGATGATTCAATCGGAGAATTAGGTCCTCGAATAACGCTGTTTCTGAAATTATGCAAGTTGCGGGTCTGAATGCGGGTGGACTGACCGAGAGACTCGGTTATGGAAGTCCGTGTCTGGAAAGACTCGTTGTTTTGATTATACTGTTTGCGTCGTGGGCGTTTGCGGCCGATGATCTGGAATTCTTCGAATCCAAGGTTCGCCCGCTGTTAGCCACTCAGTGTTATTCGTGCCATAGCTCCAAGGCAACTATTGTGCAGGGCGGCCTGCGCCTGGACAGCCGTGAAACGATCTTGCGCGGCGGGCATTCGGGCCCTGCTGTGGTCCCCGGCCGTCCTTCCGAGAGCCGCCTGATTCGTGCACTCAAACATGAAGTGCAGCCGCCGATGCCGCCGTGGGGCAAGTTGGAGCTCGTAAAAATCGCGGTCTTAGAGGAATGGATTCGGCGCGGTGCTCCGTGGCCGGAGGAGCCGTCGTCCACTGCGAGTACCGGAGGTACCCCATCGTCGAAACCAGGGGCCAAGCTCCATTGGGCGTGGCAACCCATATCACCGGAGTGGCCGCCTTCTGTCGAAGGAAGCGCGTGGCCGCGGGACTCGATTGACCAGTTTACACTTCAGAGGCTCCTTCAAAAAGATCTCGAGCCTGCGCCTCCAGCCGACCCGGCAACCTTGTTGCGTCGTGTCTATTTCGATTTGACCGGACTGCCTCCGAGGCCTGAAGCTGTGGAGTCCTTTCTGGCTGATCCATCCAACGAGCAGTACGAATCGATCGTTGACGCGTTGCTGTCCTCGTCTCACTACGGGGAGCGTTGGGGTCGCTGGTGGTTGGATGTGACCTACTATGGTGACACCCTCGACACGGGCTCTGAAATTCCGGCCACCCAGGCCTGGCGCTACCGCGACTACGTGATTCGTTCTTTTAACGAAAATAAACCGATAAACCGGTTTATCCAGGAGCAGATCTCCGGAGATCTGCTGCCGGCAAAGGATGTCCGTGAGCGGAATGAATTGGTTGTGGCTACAGGCTATCTGGCGATCGGCCCCTGGGCTATTGTTCTCGCCGATAAGCCTCAACTACAGATGGACACAATCGACCAGCAACTCGAAATGATCGGTCGAGGCATCCTCGGACTGACGTTGGGCTGTGCTCGCTGTCACGATCACAAGTTTGACCCGATTTCCTTGCAGGATTACTACGGAATGGCGGGAATCCTCAAGAGTACCCGTACGCTCCACGGAAAGTATAAGCCCGACGGCGTTTTCAGTGACGTCAACAAAGTTCAACTGGTGGAAACGGTCGACGAACGCAAGCGGCGCGAGGAAAAACTCCGCCGCTCCGAACAAGAAACAGCGGTGCTCCAAAAGATCGTGGAAAGCCTGAAGGAATCTAAGGCGGGATTGAAGGATCCCGAAGCGAGTGATAAGGAGGCGAGCGAAGAAATCGATGCCAAGATCAAGTCGCTGGAGATCCGAATAGGTCTTCTCGACTTTAACAAGCCGCTTCCTCCGTTCGCATATGCTGTACAAGACGAAGAGAAACCAAAAGACTGCCGTATCGCCATTCGCGGCAACGCTCATCAGTTGGGGCAGGAGGTCCCGCGGGGTTTTGTCCAGTTGGTCTCGTTCGAAGAGCCCCAATCCGCCTGGAATGGTAGTGGCAGGTTGGAGTTGGCGAAATGGCTCACCGACGACCGGCAACCGCTGACACCGCGTGTTTATGTGAACCGTGTCTGGCAGCAGCTATTCGGGGCCGGTATCGTGCGCAGCTCTGATAATTTCGGCATCCGGGGTGATTTGCCGTCCCACCCGAAGCTGCTCGACTTTTTGGCAAGCGAGTTCGTCCAGCAAGGATGGTCTACCAAGAAGCTTGTTAGGCGGCTTGTGCTTACCAGTACGTATCGGATGTCGGCTAGCCCCAATGCCGTAGCTCAAGAAATTGACCCGGAGAACCGCCTGTTATGGCGCATGAATCCCCGGCGTCTCGAGGCCGAGACGATTCGCGACAGCATTCTGGTCATTACTGGAATGCTCGATCCGACGGCGGGTGGCGCTACTCTCCCCACTCATAGTCTCGACACCTTCGTGCCTAACTTGACCACATTCAATCCCTCTCAGGTCATCAAAACCGCGCGCCTGCCAGAGCATTTACGCTACCGACGCACTGTTTACCTGCCGATTTTCCGCACGAAGCAAATGAAGGAACTCGATATCCTGAACTATTTTGACTTTGCGGAGCCCACACAAATCAATGCCTTGCGCCAACCCACCGTAGTTCCCACCCAGAGCCTTTTCCTCTTGAATTCGCCTTGGATTATGGAACAGGCCGAGGCGCTCGCAACAAAGCTTACCCAAAATGATGAATTGCTCGATAGCCAGCGTGTCAGCCAACTCATTGTTCGGATTTTCAACCGTAAACCACAGGAATCGGAAATCATGCGGGGACTGGATTTCGTTTACGAGTCAGAACGGCGCCTGCGTGCCGATGAGACAGCGGCAAACGCAGGCCCACCCGGCCGTTTGGCATGGGCTGCCTTCATCCAGATGCTGCTAGCATCCAACGAATTTCTTTATCGCATCTGAGGAAAGAGGTAAAGAGGTATGGACAACAGGCACGTCATACAACCTGCAGTCAGCCGCCGCGACTTCCTGCGCCGGGCCGGAAACGGTTTTGGCGCGATCGCCCTGGCCGCCATGAGCACGGAGCAATCTCTGCGTGCGGCGTCAGCCTCCAATCCACTGGCGCCGAGGCCACCGCACCACGCGCCGCGTGCCCAGCGGGTCATTTTTTTGTTCATGCAAGGTGGCCCTTCGCACATGGATTTGTTCGATTACAAGCCCCGTCTGGCTGAATCCGCCGGCAAGCCGTTTGAGCTGCCTCCCAATTACGAGGCTCCGGGACTCAACAACACAAAGCTAATGGGGCCGATCTCATCCTTTCGGCACTACGGTCAGTCCGGTTTGTACATGACGGAATGGCTTCCCGAGCTGGGCGGTGTCGCCGACGAACTCTGTGTGTTGCGTGCCATGCAGACGGACACGGAGGCCCATACGACGGCGGTCCGGCAGATCAATACAGGTGCACCAGTTCTGGTCCGCCCGTCGATGGGTGCCTGGATCGGCTATGGGCTCGGCACCGAGAACATGAACATGCCCGGGTTCATTACCATCCGTCCTAGCCTGACTGGAGACGGAGGAAGCCCGCAAAATTTCGGTGCCGCGTTCTTGCCGGCCATCTATCAAGGCACACCAGTGGGTTTGGCCAGTTCCGAGGAGGCAGCTGCCATTAACTACTCCCAGAACGAAAAGTTTGCGCCAGCTCTGCAAAGCCGTCAGTTGGACTACTTGCGGACTCTCAACCAGGAGTTCGCCGCCCGTACCCTGGATCATCCGGCGATGGAAGGAATGATCGAATCCTTCGAGCTGGCCTTTCGAATGCAATCGGAAGCGCCGAACCTAATGGATCTGTCGAAGGAGTCCAAAGCCACCCAAGCATTGTATGGCATCGAGGACGAGGAAACTAAGGATCTCGGACAGCAATGTTTGCTTGCGCGGCGGCTAGTGGAGGCAGGTGTACGATTCGTACAGGTTAATGACAACGGCTGGGATCACCACGTTTCGATACGAGATGGGCTGCCGAAGAAATGCCGCCAAGTGGATAAGCCCATTGCTGCTTTGATCACGGATCTGAAGGCGCGCGGCCTTCTGGACGAGACACTTGTGATTTGGGGCGGCGAGTTCGGTCGAACGCCCTTTGACCAGGACTTATCGTTGGGCAAGGCGCCCGAGGAGAATCGTGGGCGCGAGCATAATCCGAGAGGCTTCACGATGTGGCTGGCCGGCGGCGGGGTGAAGGGTGGCCTAGTGCATGGCGAGACGGATGAATTTGCCTTTCAGGCAGTGGACGGGAGGGTGCACATTCATGACCTGCACGCGACCGTGCTTCACTTGCTCGGACTTAACCACGAAAATTTAACCTACCGCTACAGCGGTCGTGATTTTCGCCTAACCGACGTTTACGGCCGTGTCGTCACGGAAATCCTTGCATGAGGCAAGATTTGGTGTGAACAAACGAGGGCTACGTCGAGGCGAAGCGCTATTGAGGGCTGCGGAAATGGAGGGCCGGATGGATCGGGTTGGGAAACCTCGGGCAGGGGGCGAACGTGGCGCGAGCCCCAACGACAAGTCTCGTCCGATTCACCGTCCCAGGAGATCGCTGATCCTAAAGCGGCCGAAGTGATTCTGAAACGGTTCTAAACAGACCAGAAAGAAGGTTTACATCATGTCGATACAGAAACGGTACGTTTTGTCACGAGTCTGGTTGATGTTGTGGACCGGCTCGTGCCTTACCCTCTCCGCACAAACCACGGGAGCCATCGGGGGACAAGTCAGCGACCCAACTGGCGCCGCCGTGCCCAACGCGGCCGTGGAGGTGGAAAACGTCGGAACAGGGCTTGTGCGCACCGCCGTCACTGAAGCGGCGGGAACTTACCTGATTCCCGCGCTGCCACTCGGTGCTTACAAGCTATCGGTTAGCGCGCCGGGATTCAAGGTCTTCAGCCAGAGCGGCATCTCTCTCCAATTGGGCCAAAACGCGCGCGTGGACGTGAGCCTGGAACTGGGAGCAATGACCGAGACCGTGGAGGTGGTGGCTGAGGCGCTGCGCGTGGACAGCCGGTCAACCACCCTGGGGGCGAGCATCACCAACCGACAAATATCGGACCTCCCGTTGGATGGCCGAAACCCCTTGAGGTTGTTGCAGTATCTGCCGGGGGTGGGTAATGCGAACATTCAGACAGCCCCCATCTTTGCGCGGGGAAGCGGCCCATCATTTAACGTCTCGGGAGCGCGGGGTACCGGCAACAGCATTATGCTCGATGGGACCGTGCTAACGGCAGCCATGACTAACTTCGGGGTGAATCTACCCAACCCAGACGCACTGACCGAGTTCCGGATGCTCACCAACGCCTTCAGCGCCGAGTACGGCAGGGCCGAGGGGTCTATCATTCTGGCGGCCACGAAGTCCGGGACAAATGAGCTGCACGGCGGTGTCTGGCAATTTTTGCGCAATGACGCTGTCAATGCCCGGAATTTCTTCGCCAGCGGTGACAAACCTAAACTACGCCAGAACCAGTTTGGACTTGCCGTGGGCGGGCCAGTGGTGCGGGATCGGACCTTCTTTTTTGCGTCCTACGAAGGACTTCGAATTCGGCAGGAAACCTTCAACCTAGGCTTCCCGCCGACCGCTGCCGAGCGGGTAGGCGATTTCTCCGCCTCCAGTACGCCGGTCATCGACCCTCTGACGGGGAACTCCTTTCCCAACAATCAAATACCTATTGACCGCCTCGATCCTTTGGCCCAGGGCATGCTACAGTTCATTCCGTTACCCAATCAACCCGACGGCCTGCTGCGGGGACTGCGTGCGCTTCCTATTACGGGCAACCAATACGTGGCGAAGGTTGACCATATGTTCTCGGACTCTGACAGAACCTACTTCAGGTATTTCCGTAACAAATACGTATCCCACAATGACGGCGGCGGAATTTCGACCCTGTTCGGCGCGACCCCTGACCAAACCCAGAGCTTCTCCGCCAACTATAACCATATCTTCAGCCCCAATCTTTTCAATGAATTTACGGCCTCGTATACACGGTGGAGCGTGCTTTCTAAGGGGACACCCAGAGGCAAGGACCCCAAGGACCTCGGCGGGCTCTTCAACGCCACGGGCACTGTACCGCAGACACCGTATATCTTTATGGCTGCTCGGCAGATGGACCTTATTCCCAACATTCCTATCCTTGAGATTGACAACTTCTACCAGCTGGATGAAAAGGTGTCCTGGATCCGTGGTCGCCATCACATCAGGGCAGGTTTTAGGGGGATGCTGGCACGGCATATGAACGACGCTCAGGTGTTTACATCCGGAGCCTTTTTCTTCGCCCCCACCTTCACCCAGAACGCGATGGCCGACTATATGATCGGGCGTCCGAACTTCCTTCTTATGTACAGCATAATCTTAGACGATGCCAAGAGATTCGAGTACCAACCATTCATACAGGATGATATCAAGCTCGCCCGGAATCTGACCTTAAATCTAGGTCTGCGTTATGAGATGGATCCCCCGTGGTTCCAGCGAAATGGCCGAAACTCTCAGTATCGTTTTAATGAGAATATATCCTCGGTGTTTCCGAACGGGCCCCCGGGAATGGTATATGTCGGCGAACCAGGAATCCCGAAAGGTCTGTATCCGACCGATAAAAACAACTTTGCACCTCGAATTGGACTGGCCTGGGATCCCTTCGGAAACGGGAGGACCGCAGTGCGCGCCGGCTACGGCATCTTCTACCAGCCTACGCCACAGCACTTGTCAGCCTTTGGGACCAACAATGCTCCCTTTATATTGCCTCTCGCCACCGTGCCCCACAGTTTCAGTGATCCATATTTCGGGCGAGATGACCCATTTCCATATAACTTTGGCTCGGGCGCACGGTTTGAGTACCCCATTGAGGTACTTAGTCCGGGCGAGCACTTGCGCAACGGATACGTTCAACAATTCAATCTGAATGTCCAGCGCCAATTCGGCGACGATGTTGCTGTCACAGTCGCGTATGTGGGCAACGTTAGCCACAAACTCCTCCAGACGCGTGATCTAAATACTGCCGTATTCGGTCCCGGAGCCACTGCCGCCAACGTTCAATCGCGGCGGCCCATCCACCCGGAGTTTTACTCCGGCTTAGGCTTCGCTTTCTCAGACGCCAATGCAAACTACCACTCATTGCAGGTTGAGGTCCAGAAGAGATGGTCTAAGGGTTATACCTTCCAGCTGGCCTATACATACTCGAAGACAATCGACGACTCATCCACTAATGGCGCCCTTGACGGCCTTCAGACTTTGCAAGACCCTCACAACTACCGAACGGGAAACCGGGGACTAACCGACTTTGATCAGCGCCATATCCTCGCCCTCAACGGGATCTGGAATCTTCCGTTCTTCCGGGACAAGGGAGCGCTCACGTGGGTCCTAGGCGGCTGGGAGCTAAACTCATTGGTCCGGGTGACCAGCGGTCTACCCATTAATGTGACCTCCGGCTGCGACTGCGCATTGATTGGAGCTGGGCGCGACGTTGGCCCGCAGAGGCCGAATGTGGTAGGTGACCCGATTCTGGACACAGGCCGAGCGCGTAACCAGCTCGTGGCTCAGTATTTCAATACGGCAGCGTTCGCTGTTCCCGGCCCAGGGCAATTCGGGAACACCGGGCGGAATAGCCTGATTGGGCCTGGGTTTTCCAAAACGGATATAGGGATTGCAAAGCGTTTCCCGCTCTGGGAAGGATCGACTCTCCAGCTTCGCGGTGAGATCTTCAATTTGTTCAATCAGGTGAGTTTCCTGAATCCCAACAACATCTTGCTTTCGCCGGCATTTGCCCAGATCCAAGGAGCCCACGAAGCCAGGATTGCCCAATTCGGATTGAAGTGGCAATTCTGAGCGTTTACGGCGGGGCACTGTTCCGGGGAGAGGTCATGTTTCTCCTGACAGCAAGGCATGTAGTTCCGGCAGTCAATACTCGGGAACTACTTGTGGATACGTTTTTCTGAGTGTCTGGGGCGGGGCAGTCCCACACGGCGAGAGGCAACGGAATGCAAAGAGGTTTACTGAGGCAGCGGGAGCTCCGGACAGGCCGCGGTATGGGCCCATTCCGAACCCTGGTGGGTGGTCGAGTCACAACGGCCGTCTCCTGTCTCCGGCACGCGCTAAATGGAGGGCTCATTCTTGGAATAACGATAGGCTTGGCTTGTTCGGTTTATTTGGCGGACGGAAATGCGGGGCTCGCCGCGCAAATACCGTCTAAGCAGCAGGCCCCCCCGCGCGGGCCTATGGAAGCTGCCATCCAACAGCTCGCAGCGGCAGCGGCGGCGAATCCCAACAACTCGGACCTGCGGATAAGTCTAGGGAGCGCTTTATTCTTGCGAGGCGATCTCACGGCCGCCATTGAACAGTTTCGGTTAGCCGTCAAGCTCAGTCCCAACTCCGCTGCTGCCCACAATGCCCTCGGCACTGCGCTAGCCAAAGGAAACAAGCTTGATGAAGCTCTTGAGGAGTTTCGCGCAGCTTTGCAACTTGCCCCAAATCTGGAAGGAGCGCATTTCAACATGGGACTCTTACTTTGGGAGATGGGAGACTTGAAAGGCGCCATCCAACACAACCGGGCCGCGCTGGCATTGCGACCGAAAAATCCGCGAGCTCTGAACAACCTTGGGATGGCGCTGGCGATGGACTACCAAACAGATGAAGCCATTGCTACATTCCGGAAGGCTATCGAGTTAAGCCCTGATTTTCCCCAACCACATAAGAGCTTAGGACGCGTCCTCAGGCTGAAAGGGAAAACGGACGAGGCCATCCACGAGTTTCAGACTGCCATCCGCCTGGATCCCTCCTATGCCGAAGCCTATGCCGATCTTGGGCCTGTACTCATGGCGAAAGGCGATGTGGAGGGCGGCATCAAAGCTCTGAGAAAAGCGGTCGCGCTTGGAGCCGATTACTCACCGGTACATTATAACCTCATGATGGCCTTGCGAAAAGCGGGGGAGAGTGCCGCAGCCAAGTACGAGCTCGAGGAATACTTGCGCACCAAGAAAGCTGAGCAACGAGCGGGAACGCGGAGGTGATCATCAGGACTGGCGTGGCCTTGCAGGCGGCCGGCAACATAGCCAAAGCCATGCAGCATTTTCGAAAGGCCATTGAGATCGATCCGGCGAATCCCGACGCGCACAATTACCTCGGGGCAGCGTTCGCCGCACAAAGGTATTTCCGCGAGGCAATCCAGGAATTCCGAAGCGCATTTCAATCCGGCCGAGGCCCTGCTTGGCGAGGATAGTTCGGATCAAGAAGCGGGCCAAGAGTTTCGAACCGCACTCAAGCTTCGACCAGCCTACGCCGAAGCTCACAGCGGTCTCGGCATAGTCCTCGCCAAGCAGGGCGATCTGCTCGGAGCTATCGAGGAGTTCCGTGCCGCACTGAAGCTGGATCCAAATTCCACGGAGGCTCGAAAGAACTTGGGGCCGGCTTTGGCGCAGGTGGGAAATTTGGAAGAGGCGGTACAGCCTCAACAGTTTTGTTCAACGGGGGCCGCGCCAACGCCCGGGACCATACACGGTGGACCTTCCAGCCCAGCGGGGCCGCAGTGGAGGATTCCCTGCCTGCACTGCCGCACCTAGCGACACAGGTGAAGTGAAGAAGGAAGAGTAGGATCCTGTCGTCTGCCCCGGATTTCACCGCAAATAAAGAGGAAAGGACGGGAGGCGATAAGATGAATAAGCTGAAATGGCTGGTAGTGTTTCTCCCCTTGGTGACGGCGGTTGCCGCGGCCGGTTCGGAGCCTACGGCGACGCAGAGTCGGGTCTTTGAGTGGACCTTTGAGTCCCAAAAAGCGTACGCGGATCCCTTCAACGATGTGGATGTGGATGTCATCTTCAGCAAAGACGGAGCATCCTGGCGGGTACCGACGTTCTGGCGGGGGGGGCAGCGAGTGGACGGTCCGTTTCGCTCCTCCCTCGCCGGGCGAGTATATCTATCGCCTGGAGAGCACGGATCCTGATAATCCGGACCTGAACGGACGGGAAGGGCGGGTAAGGATCACAGCATACCACGGCGCAAACGAGTTGCTGCGCCACGGCTCGTTGCGGATCAGTTCGAACAAGCGCTATTTCGAGCACGCCGATGGAACACCCTTCTACTGGTTGGGCGATACGTGGTGGACCGGCACGTCCGACCGGTTAAGCTGGGAAGGTTTTCAGAAGCTGACAGCGGACCGGAAGGCGAAAGGGTTCACTCTGGTCCAGATCGTGGTCGGCCTCGTTCCGTTTGAAGAGTTGGCACCGTCCGATCCCGGGATCCACTACCTTTCCACCCGTTTCGTCTGTCGCGCCAATAATTCGGCCGCCCTTCACCCCGCCGCCGGCGAAGATCGTGGTCGACGCGAACCGGTGGTGGTCACGACCCTTGTTAACAGTCAGATCTCTCACCGTACGACCAAACTCGCCCATGCAAACGATTAAAGTCTTGTCCAGCAGTCGGGCGTGAAGTTCGCACGCCGGCATGAACTTCTGGTCGCTGTCCGCGGCGGCGGCCATTCAGTCGCCGGCCACTCGAGCGTTACGGGGGGCGTGGTCATCGACCTGACGCGGATGCGCGGCGTCGATGTGGACCCAGACACCCGGATCGCGCGCGTGCAGGGTGGAGCGTTGTGGGGGGACGCTGATCGCGAGACGCAGCCTTTCGGCCTTGTCGTACCGGGTGGCGTGGTATCGGAGACGGGAGTTGCCGGACTCACGCTCGGAGGAGGTGAAGGGTGGGTCCGCCGCAAGTACGGCCTCACGATCGACAGCCTGCTTTCGGCGCGTATTGTGTGCGCGGACGGCTCTGTTCGCACAGCATCGCCAACTAAGCGCTATCAAGGCGAAGTACGACCCGGATAACTTCTTCCGTTTGAACGCCAATATAGCACCTGAGCAGTGATTATCACCGAGACTGATTGGGCACAACTCGATTACTGTCGGGATATCGGGTTCGCACCATCAAATCCGCGATCCTGAGACGATCAGGGCCCTTCTGGGTCGCCGAAACCCGTCCGGTCTCAACGCCCAGAGCTGAAAAAATTCGGTTGGTGGTGGAAAGAGCCCTCGCGCTCGGACGGGCCTTTAATCAATCTCGCTGAGCGCATCGAGGATCATCTTGTTGGTCGGCCGGATTTTGTAGTTGACTTCGGTGAACTTCCAACGAACTTTGCCCGATTTGTCGATCACGTAGGTCGTCGGATGGGGTAAATAGCGTCCGCGCTCAGCGGCCTTTTCATTGAGCAGCCCATATCGATCGATGACTTTGTGCTCCGCATCACTCACCAACGTAATGGCGAAGTCGCGGCCGGTTTGCGATTCCACTTTCGGAATCATCTTCACGATGTCTTCGACGCTGTCGGGGGCGACGGCGACAATCAGCGTGTCTCGTTTGTGTTTCTCGGGCAGCAGACTTTGCAACTCGACGAGTTGCTTGGTACAGAAGGGTCACCAGTGGCCGCGGTAGAAGACGAGAACGACATTCTTATCCCGTAGCGAGGACAAGGTCAGCGCCTCGCCATCGGACTTGGGCAAGGTGAAGTCCGGCGCGCTCTGTCCTACCTGGACGCGGTCGAGATCGGAAGAAGAGAGGCCCTCGCCGTCTTTAGGCCCATACTGAGCCCGGAGGCATGGGATCGCCAGCAGCAAAAAGACGATGGCGGTGGTGGCCCTAAACGAGTTACGTGTATGCATTGAATCTGCCACTGCGGTCCTCAACCGTTAAGTCGTTGCGTGGAGGCGACAAGTTACGCAACCGAGATCGACACGACACCTCGGGCCATGATCCGAATCCCCGCTACGCAGAAGCTCGAAGGGTGCTGAAGTCCATCCCACATTTCCTCAAAGCGCCTCCTCAAAGCGCCGTCGAAGAATGCTCGGAGCCTGGTCGGTGCGGGCAAAACCGGTCCGGATCGGGGACCAGGTAGCCCCGCGATTCGATAGGTGGACGGAACGATTGTTATCGACAGTAATGCCAGCAGCGCTATCATCATTCAGTGAGTTGGTAGGTCATATTCGATGCCGTAACGCCCAGCGGCTTCAAGCATCCGTTCGATCTCTCCCGGCGAGGGCTCATCCGGCTTCTCCCCTTCGGCTAGATCTTTTCCAACTTCAAAGAACATCCCTTCAAGCCCCGCAGGTGCGAAGGAGATTAACATCTTCGCTGGTTGGCCTGTCTCGTTCTTGAAAGCGTGCCGGTTTCCAACTAGCATGTGGACGAACGTGCCCGGCTTCGCCACACGGCGCTCATTGCCGATCTGGAATGTGATCTCACCATCGACCACGTAGAACGTCTCGTCTTCTCGGCGGTGGATGTGCGGTGGTGGTCCACCACCGGGCAGCACAGTCGCCTCGAACGTCGAGTATCGACCACCCGTCTCATTACTCGTTGTCAGAAACCGATAGATGTCACCAACGATTCCGATGATTCGGCCCTCCGTAGGCTCCTTGATGATGACTGGTTGCCCGATTCTAGCGTAATCGTCAGGCAGGAACACCGTGATCCCGTGCTCTCATCGCAACATGGCGGCCACCGCGACGGTTCCCGCTCCAACCTTAGGAGGATGGCCAATGCCTCCTCAGTGAGCGCCGCCCTTTCGCCCCGTGTTGAATTTACGGGAAATTATGAAATATTTATAAGAATGTGATCCGTATACGTGCTACGTTTCCCGGAAAGGAATGTCTTTCCGCGTCATCCACGAAACTCATGATCTCCTCTCCACCACCGTCAGCTTCTCGATTGAGTGGCATCTTGCTGCATGGCGGCTCCGCATTGAAGGGCAGAGGGGCCCGGTCGTGATGGAGGATTACGACTCCTTCGCCGAAGCGCTCACGGCGGGCCATGAACTACTCTCAGCCGCTCTCCCGGAGCATCGTTGTACGTACAAGTGCCGCACAAGCGGCTCGGACGGGACCCCGAGCCAAGGGCTTTCCGGGCCGCAATGAAATGGTTGACTCAAGACCCCGGAAAGCGGGCTTCTGGTGGTTCGAGATGAACGGTTCGGAATCTGAACTAAAATGGGGGAGCCATGGAAGTCACCTTTGAAGATGAAGTGAACGAGGCCGCGGCGAAGAAGGCGTCCGGGGGGATGGTTAAAAACCTGGCCGATCAGGTGGAGGAGACCCTGGCGCTGCTGAGAAGCGGGGCGGAGCCGGATGAGGAGCACATGCGGCGGCGGCTCCTGGTGACCGGCACCCTGGCGCTCAAGCAATTGACGGAGCTGGTGCCGCATGTGCCGATTCGGACTCGGGCGCGGGTGCTGGAAACGCTGGTGAAGCTGGCGGCGCAGGAGTCGAACAAGATGGCCGGGCAGCACACGCACCACCACACGCACCTGGAGAAGCACGAGCATGTGCATTGGGAAGGCTCGCAGTTGCAGGCGGCGGCCAAGGCGGCTGAAGAGCAGGATCGGTTAAGGGAGAGGGCGGTGGAGGGATGAGCCTGGAGGTCGTCAAGTCCCGGCGTAAGCTGTATCCAGCTTGGGGTCGCGGTCACGAATAGCCATCGGCCCGAGCTTCACAAGCCTCAACAGCATAGAGACCCGGGGACCGTCGCCGGTGTCTGAGGATCATCGACTAGCTTCCAACTCTCGCAGCGATGCAGTCCCTGTGGGGACGAGGTTCTCGGGCGGTCGTTTTCGGGTGGAGGTATCTGGGGCTTTCTCGACGTTGCGGAGGGCGGTTGCGGGGTTGGGTGCGGCCATGACGGTAGACAGGGTAGCCAAGGTACCCAGAAAGCCAACCGGCGAGAGACTCCACCGACTCAGTTTAGGATGGGGTTCCCGCTCGAAGAGCGCCACTCTGGCCGCGATCGATTCAGGAGGGTTTCGGTGGGGCCGTTTGCGTCTCGGTCTCAGGAAGCGCGACGCGAATTTGGTAGTAGCCGAATCTATTGCTGAGATCTTGCATGAATGGACCATTCAGACAGCAACGGCGGTCCGCTGTAGTGCCGATGCAAGCGTATAGGGCTTCAGCACCAAAAGTGAATACTTGTTTGAAGTCAATGGTTAGATCATCTGCGGACCCCTCCCCGAGTGCGTCGTCCTTTGGCTCAACACGAGGCAGGTAGTGATACCTCTGCTCCTCATTTTTGCGGACGCGGCGCCACAGGTTGCTGGTTAGGTGGTTGTGCTGGCCGCGCAACTCTCTTGCGAGAAAAACTTCGGCGAAGAGTATGTTGGGAAGCAGTTTGTGGAGGGGGTTCGTCCCCGGTTCGCGCCGGGTGTTGAAATCAGAATCCAGATCGCAGTCTTGTGTTAAGACCACAGCAAAAGGGTGTCGCACGAAGTCGATTGGGGCGGCCTCATCTTCGTTCGATGCTGGCCCAACTGCTCGCTGTTCAGTTAACCCCGATAGGATTTCTCCCTGGCGGATCGCCCCGTTAGACGGCGAAGCAGAATAGACTCTTGGCACAAAGCGCTATTCCTCGACAATTTCAAATGCTGGCCGCTCAAATCGACGTCTTATGCGGGCTGTGACCCGCTTGGTTGTCGCTGGCGCGGGGAGGGCTGGCCTCAATGAGATCTGGTAGTCCTCCCAAGCCCCTAGCGTGTCCTCGAGTACGTTCCCCAGCGCAGCGTCAGGCATCAAGTCAACCAACCAATGCAGGATCACTCGCGTCTGAAGAGATCTGGCCTCATCCTCGTCTGCAGGCTGGCTGACCGCGACCATCGTGCCTCCGGTTTCGTTCGCCCATCCGAAGGTGAGCGCTCCGAACCCAAGCGATTCACGGTGCTGGATCAACTCTACTCGGCTCCATTGCTTCATTAAGTCGTTCGGAGATACACCAACGGAAGAGTCGGCCGGATTGTCGGTTGAAGTTGTCGAGTACGTCGAGGGCATCTTGGTTCTCCGTCTTTTCGTCAGTGAAAAAATCGTTGTCAATCACGTAGCATTCTTCGTTTTCATTATCAGGGTTTTCCGCAATCCCGTGGATGATTTGGACACTTCCTTGGTGATCAGACAACCGGATCTGCATCTTGGTTTGGCAGCTTTCGACCTGCCCCGCCACCTCCTTGGCGGAGAAGACCCCCGCGATTGAAGGCCCCAGCAGATTCTTCCATTGGGTCTCCTCCAGCCCGAGTAAAGATCGTTGAATCACATTCCTGTATCGCAACCCGGTGCGAATGAAAAGGCTGGGCTCATAGATATCTAAAAGTGCTTGAAGTGGACCCTGCAACTTGCCGCGAAATTCCTCCCAGCGTCGGTATTTTGGCGTCGATAGCGATAAGAATTCCCGGGTAAGGCCCACGGTCCATGTTTCGTCTTCAGAAACGAAATCGTAGGCTGACTGTTGCTTGGGGCTCTGGACGCCAGCAGCCCTCAGGAGGTTTTGAACGGCGTCGGGAAGCTGAGCCAGATCTGGAGTCAACTGCTTCTCTCGGTAAAGGGGAAACTCGTGCCGGATGCGCTCTTGGAAGGCCGCCGGTGCTTTCTCCGTATCGATCCTAAGTATCGGGTTGAATCGAAGTTGACAGACGACCAGAGTCAAGGGGTTCTGCTCATAGATCACCCTGGGCGCGGATGGAAAGATCTCGGCAGCACTTGGAACCCTATCAGCTTCGACGGGCATGCAGTTGGTAGTAGTGTACCGCGTTTTCCGTACGTTGAATCGCTCGGCCCGCTCCCTGAAATCGGAAACTCCGAGGCCCGCGCATGGGAACGCGAAGACGACAACCGGGTGTACGAACTCGCTTGACGAGGGCCATGTCGAGCCGCCAAAGAGCGCTCCGCGTTCGTTGCGCCCATTCATCGAGGGGTAAGTCTATCGTTCCGCATGATCGCGCTTTTTGGGGCCCGTCGAGTATGGGACCCTATTCACGAGGGACCCGCCGGAACGCAAAACGGGGTTCTGTTCGGCACCCCGAGAGCGAGCCCTCAGAGCGCCTGGGAGCTCTCGCCGCTGTCTACCACGCCGGAACCGCTGGGAACGCCACAGCGGCGAGGATTCGGCGGGGAATGGGGGTTTTGATCGTCGATGGGGTACCAGATATTGGGTTCGCACCTGACAACACCACAATAGGTGGTATTTTCAGGCTGTCTGCGAAGACTTCCCGGACCAGCGTGCGGCGGTCGTCATGAAGTGGGAAGAGCACGAGCGGGAGCAGGCGGCAGCGCGATTAAGGCTCTCCCAGGGGCAAGGCGTTAAAGGTATGTCGAAATCGACAGACCTTAATGGGGGTAATGAAATCAGTAGTTTAGGCGGCACGCAGCGGGAGAAGGCCAACCGGAAGCGGAGCAAGGCGATGTCGGGACGGCCCCACGCGGCAAAGGGAGAAAGCAGAGGAGAAAGTCAGGAATCAATTGATACCGCACCTTCTCGCGAGCGCTCCCGTCTAGCCGCTGAAGTGCAGGCTTCCGAGCCGACTATCGCCCGCGCTCTTGCGCTCCACAACAAGCGTCCCGACTTAGCCGGGAAAGTCCGCTCCGGCGAGATGAGCCAAGTCGCCGCTACCCGCCGGATGAAGAAGGACGAACTCGGCAGCGTCGTCGAAATTCCCGGCCTTCCGAGGCTCCGCCTGCGGTTCAAAATTTGGTGTACACATTAGTCGGGGAGTAAGTCAATCGTTCAGCTTGATCGCGCTTTTTGGGGCCCGTCGAGTATGGGACCCATCCTACGAGGGACCCGCTCGGATGTCGAAAGCGATCAGCGGAGCATCGGCGGTATTCATTGGAACCGCGACAGAATCCGCTGGGCGGTCGAAAGCGTCGTCGTCCTCACCGAAGCCCGTCAGCCACCTGGCCCCGCCCCTTGCCGGTGAGAATCTTGTTCACCGTTAGCCCCCACCACTGTTTCCCCCGCCGGGGTTTGATGCCGTCCTCGTTGAGCTGGCGGGCGATGCGGTCGAACCCCATTCCCTGAGCTCTCAGCGCTTTCATGCGCTCTATCACGGCCTTCTCGCCGGTATAGTAGCCGTACGGCTTTGCGCCTTCACACCGGCCCGTACCCGCCTTCTTACGGAGCCGTGCGGCGCGTAGCTTGGTGACAATCATGGCCTTGTCGTATTGTGCGACCGCACCCATCATCTGGCGCAACAGTACCCTGGTCGGGTCGTTGGCCATCAGGTCGGGCTCGGCAACCGAAACGAGCGTGAATCCGTGCTTTGCAAGGTCGGCAAGGATGGTTTCCTGAATCAGCAAATCGCGTGCGAGCCGGTCAAGACGCTCGACGATGATGGCATTGACTCCGTTACCGTGAAGGGCTTCGAGTAACTCGGTGAAAGCGGGACGGGTCGTAGATTCAGCCGCTCCGCTGACGCCTTCCTCCCTGAAAATCCGCACCACTCGAATGCCGTTCTGCTCCGCGTATTGGCGAATCGCGGCACTTTGTCGGCGGAAACCGTCACCTTTGAGCTGACTTCGTCCGCTCACCCGTACATAGCCGAACGCTCTGCTCACGGTCCGAAGCATAACGCGGCATCGCACGACTGTCAATAACTATTCTTAAGATAAATAATCAACATTGAAAACAACGGACTTACGCCAAGGCCGTTGCCAAGGAACCGCCACCGTGGACTTGCTCGCGCAAGCCCTGGCGCGGCGAATCTACCACGTCACGCCGGAGCCGGAGCGTGACGCGAAGAAAAAGCGGCTCGCGAAAATCCTGTCGGTTTCCGAGCGCACCATCCACGACTGGCTTTCGCGCATTGACAAGGACAGTAAGGCGGCGCGGAACAAGCGAATCTTCTATCTGTGGCTGGCTTGCTGGACGCAAAGAGAGATCGCGGAAGAGGTGAAAATCAAACCAGGCTCGATCAGTGGAATCCTACTGGAAACGGCAGATCTGCCAAAACCAGTCAAATCCGCCGCCGAGCATTCCGACTTCGAGCCGGAGCTTTACGACATTTGGAAGCAGCAGAGCAAGTCGAACGGAACCGGCCACTTCGGGAATTCAGAGGTTCGCTGGCTCGACAACCTTCTTTACCGCTATACGAAGACATTCGGCGTAGTCGTCGATCCATTTGCCAGCGGCGGCTCCACCGTGGGAGTGGAGGAGGGGAGGCGCGGTTCCCGATCGGAACGCAAGGCGCTAATACTAATTTAGAAACCTCACTCAACTAGCTACCCAACCCTACGGAGGGGTAAGCAGCTCGCAGGCGTCACTATAAAGCCCCCCCGACGGTTGTGTAAACGCCGAATCGAGGCGTGCACAGCTCGAAAAGCCGTGCGGGGTGCGCAGGGTTCGGCCGGACTGAAGCGGCTCGAAGGGGGTGTTGTTGGCCGCGTTCCGTGTAGGGTGTGCATGGTTGTGTAGGGTTTCTCTCTTCTCTTTTATACGCGCGTGGGTAAGGGAGAGTTTACGGAAAACCCTACAACCATGCACAAACCATACACTGGGGGTGGCCGGGGAGACGAGAGGTAGGCTTGGCGAAACGGACCCCATCACAACCGGCAGGCGGATCGGCGAAGGCCCGCGCGAGACGGCGCGACTCCGAAAGCCTGGGGCCGAGCCCTCGATGGATCCCAGAAGCAACATATCTCATCAAACGATACGGGACGGTTGAGGCGGCAATTCCTCACGCATTCCCCGGATGGGAGGCCAACAAGGAATTCTGGTCCATCGTAGGGAAGTACCGGGCCGCGACGCTTCGGGCAGACTATCATTTCCTCCAGAGCAAGTTGGGCGATGTCGAGCGGTGGCGCGAGCTGGCCGAGAAGGACCCCGAGGGGTTCGAGCGAGCATTGCCCGCGCTCCTCAACGCCGTCGGCCTACTTCTTCGATTGCTTTGCGGCCAAAGCAAAAGCGCTTTGAGATCAAGAGGGAGACCGAGTAAGCGTTTAGATCGTGACCGGTCGGTCTACATGCTCTACGTTCTGGATCTGGCCGAGTACGACGAGTCCGCCAGTACCGATTACAACTTCGCAACCCTCGCCCGGCGGTACAACGAACTCTACGAGCCGAGCAAGCTTCTCAGCCGACATCAGGTGAGCAACATCGTCCATCGGGAAACAGATCGGGAAATTGAAGATTTGGCCCACATCATGACCGACGCTCCGCCTGGGATGGACCCCGACGCGATGCCTCCTCCACCTCTACGGTAGCCTTGATTTCGCCACGCTTGACCCGCGCGTCACGAAATTCGTTTTTGTTTTCGTGACGGTCTTCGAGTGCCCTTACCGTTAAGAGAAATACAAGATTTTCTTCTTTCGGAGGTGGCCATCGTGAGCATCACTCAACTCAAAACCCGGCGAGTTTCGGCCGGGATTCCCGGCCAACTGGTTTGTCAACGGGCAGGTTTGCGACGTGCTCGGCTCAGTGATATCGAGCGCGGCTACGTAACCGCTTCCGAAGACGAACTCGACCGTATCGAGCAGGCGCTCAATGAATTGATCGCGGCCCGGCAAGAGGTTGTCGCGTTTGCTGAATCGGTTGGATACCCGCTCTGAGAACAAAAGCAAAAGCGGCTGCGCTCCGGCAAGAACGCAACCGCTGGAAAGGTCTCAAGAAATGCAACGACTATCGACAGAAATTGTACCACTTCATCCGGGACACCGCGTATTCCACGCGAACCTGTTCCTTCTCGAAGTCCAGGAACGCGAACGTGATCCGGACTCGCCTCTCACTGCACTACTGACCAAAGCCTGCCGGGTGCACGAGAAAATCCGGTGCGACTCGGACCGTTGAGAGCGCGCGTAAGCGAGAGATGACAACACTTGTTTTCCCGCCGGACGAAATCCGCACCTACTACCAGGTGCGGGTGCCGGGGCTCCGGCAAACCGATTCGCGCCAGTGGCGCGGACCCTGTCCAGTCCACGGCGGCAAGAACGACAACTTCGTCGTCGAAGCCGAAAACGGCCTGGCGCATTGTTTCTCCTCCTGCTCACGAGGCTGGGACGTTATCGGCCTGGAGCGAGAACTATCGGGACGCGACTTCAAGGAGGCTCGCGCCGAAATATTGCGGATTGTCGGCAGGCCGTCGATCAACGGAATGAAGCCCGGGAACGACGTTTTCTACGACTACCTCAGCGAAGCCGGGGCGCTCGTTTTTCAGGTCGTGCGAACTTTCCGGAGCGGTCGCAAGGGTTTTTATCAACGCCGCCCGGACGGTCACGGCGGTTGGATAAACGGGACAAAGGGAGTCCGGCGGCTGCTCTATCAACTAGATAGACTCGTCGTCGGCGCCGCCGACCGCATGGTTTTCTTGACGGAGGGAGAGAAGGATTGCCGGCGGCTTGGCTCCTTGGGGCTCCTCGCCACAACGAACCCCGGGGGTGCCGGCAAATGGCGTAGCGAGTACATCGACAATCTCGTTGACCGCCACGTCGCCATCCTTCCTGACAACGACGATCCCGGGAGGAAGCACGCCCTCGATATTGCGAAGAGTTTGATCGGGAAGGCTGCGAGCGTTCGCGTCATCGAACTCTCGGGGCTCGGCAACCGCGGTGACGTTTCGGATTGGCTCAACGCCGGCCATGAAGCAGACGAACTTCAGAACCTCGCTGAGAACACGCCGAATCTCGATGCCGATGGTTTGGATGAACTCGAAGAACGGTGGGGCTTTGGCTCCACACAACAGCGTTCGTCCTGCTCGGAGTTGCAAAACGCCGAGCGGTTGGTTCGGCAGCACGGGCAGGATCTTCGCTTCTGTTCGGCCTTTAATGCTTGGCTGATCTGGGACGGCACTCGATGGAAGCGTGACGACAGGGGCCTTGTCGTCCTCCGAGCCAAGCGAACCGTCCGCGGCATCTACCGCGAGGCGGCGGCAGCGAAGGATTTGACGGAGAGGAACAAGCTTTCGGGCTGGGCTTGCCGCTCCGAACGGGCGGCGCAGATCGCGGGCATGCTGAAGCTGGCCGAGTCCGAACCCGCGATCCCCATTTCCGCCGAAGAACTGGATACCCAGGCGTTCTTGCTCAATTGCCGGAACGGCGTCGTGGACTTAAAAACGGGAGATCGCAAACCGCACGAACGCAATCACCTGATCACTAAGCTCGCACCTGTCGAGTTCAATCCAGACGCGCAGTGTCCGCGCTGGGAGCGATTCCTGGAGGAAGTTTTTGAACCCCACCCGGACATCATCGAGTTCATGCAACGAGCTATCGGGTACACCCTTACGGGGGATGTTCGCGAGGAGTGTTTGTTCTTGTTGCACGGAAGCGGTCGAAATGGAAAGGGCGTGCTGCTCAAGACCATTGAGGCAGCGCTCGCCGACTACGCCTGCACAGCAGATTTTTCGGCGTTTATCCAAAATCGAAATGACAGTGGCCCGCGGGACGATATCGCCAACATGTGCGGTCGGCGACTCGTGATCTCCCAAGAAGCGCGGGAGGGGGCGGCGTTCGCCGAATCTCTGCTCAAGTGGTTGACCGGCGGCGACCGCGTGAGGGCCCGCCGACTGTACGAAAACTCGTTTGAGTTCGACCCCACCTTCAAGATTTGGCTGGCGACGAACCACCGCCCTGAGATTCGGGGAAACGACCCCGGCATCTGGAGCCGCATCAAGCTCATACCATTCGATGTTTCATTCGAAGGCCGCGAGGACCGAAGCCTCAAGGCGACGCTGCGCGCAGAATTGCCCGGGATTCTTGCCTGGGCCGTGCGCGGTTGTCTCGATTGGCAGCACGATGGATTGCAGTTTCCAGAGTCGATCACGACGGCCACGGAGGAATACCGCCACGAAAGCGACCAGGTTGGGCGATTCATCGACGATCGTTGTGTGACCGGGGAATTCGCAACGGCCAAGGGCCGGCCGCTGTATTCGGAATACAAGAAGTGGGCCGCCGATGCCGGCGAGGACGTCCTGAGCGAGACCGCCTTTGGGCGTCGCCTCACCGAGCGGGGGTTCGACAAGAAACGCACCAGCGGCGGCAACGAATACCAAGGTATCGGTCTCCGCGCGGATAGAGCCGAATGACCAAAGGACGACCAGTATGAAGGCGAAAGCAAAGCGTACCCAAAATACGCGCCGCATCCCTTTGCGCGCCCTGACTCGCAAGTACGATCGACAAAACGACGTAGCGGCCGCCGTCATCCTCGGCAATCCCGATCGGCATAGTCGGTTCCAGGTTGAGTGGGCGACGAGGTACACCGCGCGGCGCAGTGCGGAAATTGAAATTGCGCCGCCGCTTAACTGGGGAGTGAAATGAGAACAGAAATCATCGGCGGTCCCCGCCGAGACGGTCTTCCATTGCCGCCACCTACACCGCCGACCAAATCGGCCGGGCAAGTGAAGAAGAAAGAGCTGGAGAGGCAGATATTCACAACGTCCCGCGAGCTGGAATACTTCACCGAGAGTGAGCTGACTACCCAGACGGGCTACCCCAGGGAGCAATGGTGGCCCGGCGTCGTCGTCAAAGAACTGGTCGATAATTCATTGGACGCTTGTGAGCAGGTCGGGGTGGCGCCGGTGGTCAACGTCAACTTTCGGGGTCAGTCCGTTATTGTCAGCGACAACGGTCCGGGCATCGCGAGCGATGTCATCGCCAAGGTCCTCGATTTCTCCACTCGGACCAGCGACAAGCAGGCGTACGTGTCGCCCACTCGCGGCGCCCAGGGCAATGCGCTGAAGACCCTCCTGGCCATCCCTTACATTCTGAGCGAGGGTCAGACGGGAACGGTTGAGATAGAGTCTCAGGGGGTCCGTCACACGGTCGCGGTATCGACCGACCATGTCGCCAGGCGGCCGCATATCGAGCACGCGCCCGAGGCAATTGTAAAAACCGAAGGCACTTCGATCCTGTTGGCGCTCGATTCAGCTAGCACAAACGGCGTCCCTGAAGACGGCCAAAACTTACAAAAGCTCGTTTTCGACTACGCCTTGTTCAATCCACACTCCGCGCTTACCCTGCGGCAGTCGGGCGAAGAGCATCACTTCTCGGCCACCACGACAAGTTGGCGAAAGTGGTTGCCCAGCGACCCCACCAGCGCCCATTGGTACAACCTAGAGCGGTTCGAGAACCTTGTTGCTTCCTACGTGGCGGCCGAGAGTGAAGGGGGCAGAGCCCGGACGGTGCGGGAGTTCGTTTCGGAATTCAGGGGCCTTTCCAGTACCGTCAAACAGAAGAAAGTCACCGGCCGGCTCGATTTGAGTCGGGCCCACCTTCGCGATCTCGTCGTCGGCGAAGGGAAACTCGACCGCCAAGTGCTCTCCGCACTACTCCGCGAAATGAAGGCGGCCTCGAAACCGGTCAAGCCCGAGGCTCTCGGTGTTCTCGGTGAGGACCATTTTCGACAACATCTCTGCAAACCCGATGCCGGCGGCGACAACACCTTTCGCTACAACCGGGCCAAAGGCATCGACGACGGCGGTTTGCCGTTTATGGCGGAGGTCGCCTTTGCTACTACCGAGAACGCGCTGCTGCGCGGCCTCCACATCGGTCTCAACTGGAGTGTCCCGTTGAGCAACCCGATTCAGCACACGGTTTTTGCGCTGGGCGACGACCACCATTACGGTCTTTCCGCATTGCTCGCCCATAACCGAATCGACATCGACCGAGATCCGGTTTGCCTGGTAATCCACCTGATCTGTCCGCGTTTCAATTTCACCGATCGCGGCAAAGGAAATATCGCATTATCGGAGTCGCTTGCGGATTCGCTGGCGGGCTCTGTGCGGAGGACCACCAAAGAATGGGCCGCAATCAAGAAGAGGGAAGAACGAGATCAACAGTCGGCTGCCCGAGCGCGGGAGAAATACTTCAGCGGGCGCAGCCTCCGAACAACGACCAAGGAGGCCGCTTACGACGCAATGCCGGAAGCGTATCTCAAGGCCGGTGGGGGGCGGTACCCGGTGAACCAGCCTCTGGACGATGCTTACTTTACACAAACCTTGTTGCCGGACTACATCCGTGGCCACCGGGAGGAAACAGCCGATTGGGATGTCGTCTACGACGCCCGCGGTCATCTCTTGGAGCCTCATACGGAAACGCGCGTGAACCTGGGCACGCTGGGGGTAAGGGAATACCTGGGCGGGAGGGAGGAGGAACCGAGCCTTGGGGTCGAACCACCAACGCTTTCGGCTCAATTCCCAACCCACGGCCCCAAGAATCGATTCGGCGCCATCCTCTACATCGAGAAGGAAGGCTTTCTGCCGCTGTTGGAGCGGGCGAAGTTCGCGGAGCGGTATGACCTGGCGATCATGTCGAGCAAAGGAATGGGCACAACGGCGGTGCGAAAGCTCATCGAGTCGTTGTGCCACGAGGTCAAGATCTTGGTGCTGCATGACTTCGACAAGAGCGGATTCAGCATTGTTGGAACCCTGACGCGCAACACCCGGCGATACGAATTCGCCATCGCGCCCAAGGTGGTCGATCTTGGCCTGCGACTCAGCGATGTCGAGCAATGGGACCTACAGTCCGAGATGGTCTCTTGCAAATCCGACCCGGAATACAACCTGAGTCTGAATGGAGCCACCGAAGAGGAAATTGAGTTTCTTCGGGGAGAACCGGACTGGCAACATAATTTCCGGGGACAGCGGGTGGAACTCAACGCTTTCACAAGCGATGCCTTCGTCGAATGGTTGGAGTCAAAACTTGAGGAACAAGGTGTTGCCAAGGTCATTCCGGACGACTCGACCTTGGAAGACGCCTATCGCCGGGCGAGGGGCATTCAGCTGTACCGAGCAGCCGTCAGCAAAGCGGAGAAAAAGATCCAGGAACAAGTTGCCTCGATCGAAATCCCTAAGGATTTGCGAGACCAACTCGGCCGACACATGGTGGAGAGACCGTCTTTGCCGTGGGATGAGGTTTTGGAAGAGATTCTGCCGCTCTAGCAGGACTCAAACCTAATGCACCGCACCGCCACACTTACGGACCGCCAGCGCGCCATGCGAGAGCGCCACGCGCCGGCCGAAGTGTGCGAGGTGCCGGGCGTCGTCGCCTTCGAGCGGCACTTCACGCCGAAGGAACTGGCAGCGGTTTGGGCGCTCGATGAGACAACGATTCGGCGTATCTTCATCGATCAGGCGGGCGTGTTGCAGATCGGTAAGGCGGAGCGGCGAGACGGCAAGCGAGACTACCTGTCGTTGCGGATTCCGCAGTCTGTCGCCCAGCGGGTTCACATGGAGCGCTCCAGATGAGTACAATGCCCGACATGCTCAGCCTTTGGAGAAGACACAGCCGAACTTGCCCCCACCGCAAACGCGGGCGGGCCTACACGAAATGCAAATGCGTGATCTGGGCTGACGGTGAACTTGACGGCAAGCGCTTCCGGCGCTCCACGGGCGTTCGGGACTGGCAGCGAGCGCTTCGGAAGCTCGCCGCTTGGGAATCGCCGGATGCGCCTGTTCTGAAAACTGTCGATGAGGCGATCGACGGCTTTTTGACGCATTGCCGAGAGCTTGCATCCTCGACGCAACGCAAGTACCGCAACGTGATGAACCAGCTCCGCGCCTATTGCGAGAGCCAAGCCGTCAACACGATGATCGAGCTAACCGTCGAGACTCTGGACGGCTTCCGCGCAAGTCGCGACATCGGCCGCATTACCGCCGTGAAAGAACTTCAGACGCTTCGACAATTCTGCGCCTTCTGTGTCGAGCGCCGATGGCTGGCGGAAAACCTCGCCAAACGCATCCGGCCGCCAAAGAACGTGAAGCCCGAGCCGATTGAACCCTACACACAGGAGGAGATGGGCGCGATGCTCGCGGCCTGCGGCGAATTCGGTCGAACCACGTACGAACGTCTGCGGGCGCGGGTCATGCTTCTGCTGCTGCGCTACACGGGGTTGCGCATTAGCGACGTGGCGACACTCGAACGAAGGCGCGTTCGTGACGGGCACGTTCTCTTGCACACCCAGAAGACCGGCGGGTTGGTGCTGCTGCCGATTCCCGTCGAACTGCTCGACGCGCTGGGCCGGCTTCCCGTGCCGCGCGGCGCGTCGCCGGGCTGCCCCTGTTTCTTCTGGAACGGGGTCACTTCGCGGCGGGCGGTCGTTGGGATCGCGGAGCGGACGCTGTCAGCCGTGTTCAAAAAGTCCGGCGTCCACAGGGCGAAGGCGCACCGCTTCCGTCACACGCTTGCCACCGATATTCTCGTCAAGGGGGGCACTGAGCAGGACGTGGCGGACGTTCTAGGCATCAGCCCCGCGATCGTTCGGAAACACTACGCCAAGTGGACCCCGCAGCGCCAAGAACGGATCTTGAACCTCATGAAATCCGTTCATAATTTGGCACAAAATTGGCACACTCACGAAAAGTCGGATGTGATCCAATGATTCCACGGGAGTTATTTTGGTGCGGAGAGGGGGACTCGAACCCCCATGGGATTGCTCCCACTAGCACCTCAAGCTAGCGCGTCTGCCAGTTCCGCCACCTCCGCACTGGCTGGTTTGGGCGCGCCCGGACGGGGTATTGCTTGGAGCCCTTGCTCCCAACTCGGCGCCCGTGAGGTTGAAAAAGCAGCGCATTGCGCTGCCTTTTGTCTATTGTACCCTAGGGCCGCGCGGGCCGGCCCGGCAGTCCGTGTTTCTCACACCGAGACACTATCGGTCGGCGCGGGTTGCTGCTTCGTTTCGTCGATAAAGCCGCGGCAGGTGGAAACGGTCCGTTCGATGTCGGCGGGCGCGGGTTCAAGCTCGGCGAACTTTACGAGATCGCAGTGCTCGAGGAATTGCCGCAGCAACTTTCGGTGGTCTCCGTGCAAACGGTCGTCCCTGCGGAGATCGAGGAGGAATTCCTCGGTGGTGCTTTCGGGGGCGCGCAGGCCGAATCGATCCTCGATGTAGTGCCGCAGGATGTTGGAAAGGTGCAAATAGAAGAGCTTGTATTCGCCCGCTTTGACGAGTCGGTCGGCCAACAACGCTTCCAAGGCCTGGTAGGCGGTTTCGTGTGCAAGCGGTGGGGGCGCGGTGGTCTCGGCTGCAGTTCGGCGGCGGCGCCAAAAGTAGATCCCGCCGATCAGGAGCGCGACAACCGCCCCACCGACAACCCAGTAGATCCACTGCGGCCATCCGGGCAGATCCACCGGGCCGGAGGCTTCTCTGATGTCGGGTGCGTCGTGCGTGAGAGGGTCGTCGTCGGACGCGCCGGGATCGGCCGCGGGACGGGGGAGGACGGATGTGACTCGAATCGTGATCGGCTCGGTTTTGATGGTGATCTCGCTGTCGGGCTTGGCATCGTCGGCCTTCGATTGAAAACGAACCGACATCGCGGGCACGGTGTAGTCGCCCGGCAGAAACGGCTCGAGAACGTAGGTATGAGCTTCGGAGACGCGACCGTCTTCGATAAGTCTCGGCGAGCCCCGGCGTGTTTCGACGATGCGAAATTCTCCGAGGTTTTCTACCGGGGAGGGGAACTCGACGCGGCGGTCTTCCGTGGTGGAGGCTTCGAGCACGAGATCGAGGCGGTCGGCGACCGTCAGTTCCGAGCGGTTTGCGAGGATTTGCACTACGGCTTTGTCGGTTTCGTAGGTTTTCTCGATCAGGGTCGGGACGGGAGATTGGGTGTCCGGCGACGGAGCGCAGCCGGTTTGGAAAGCGGCGGTCAGGAGCAAGAGAGCCGCCCCGACCGTTCGGGGCACTGTTGCTGTGTTTCGCATTGCTCTCTGCAGTTCGTCGATAGCCCTTGCTGGAAGAAGGGTACAGTTGGTTTCTATGAAAGTACGGCATTCATAATACCGCCATGAAAATGGAGAAGACATGTCGCCAAGAGTGGCGACACGGCACGCAAGAGTGCGTGCGCCACGTCGGTGGCTTCGACATGGAGGAGATTCCGAGGCTGTTTTCGGAAAGAGAGCTTTCGCCACCCGCCGGCGTCGGAATCAAAGGGTCCAACGAGCGCAAATCGACCGGCGCCTCCGTTCTCGCCCGAGCATACTCTTAACGCGATAGCGCCGGCGGCTACAGCCTCTTCTCACGGCGCCGGAAGAAAGCCGTCAGCTCGCGCACGTAGTCTCGGCCGGTCACGATCGGGATGGCATCCACGCCGCTTGCCCGGAACAGCTCGGCCAAACGGTCTTCGCGTTCGCGGGCCAAGGCTTTCCAACGCCGGCGGACCTCGGCGTTTCCGGCATCCACGACGATCGTTTCGCCCGTCTCGGCGTCTTCCAACTCGATGAGCCCAATGGGCGGCAGGCTTTGCTCGCGCGGGTCGTTGAGTGAAACGGCGATCAAGTCGTGCCGCCTTGCGACGATGCGCAGGGGCTTTTCGTATCCCTCGGCCAGAAAGTCAGAGACGAGAAAGACGACCGCTCGTCGATGAGTTATGCGGCCCAGATAGTCGAGCGCTTGGGCGATGTCGGTACGGCGTCGGCGTGGCCTGAAGTTCAGCAGTTCGCGAATCAATCGCAACACATGCGAGACGCCCTTGGCGGGCGGAATATAGAGTTCGATGACGTCGGTGAAGACGATCAGCCCGACCTTGTCGTTGTTCTTGACGGCCGAAAACGACAGCAGCGCGCAGAGTTCGGCGGCCACTTCGTTCTTGCGCTTTTCGCGGCTTCCGAAGCTTCCCGAGGCCGACAAGTCAACGACGAAAAGCACGGTCAACTCGCGTTCCTCGACGTAGCGCTTGACGTAGGGTTGCCCGGTGCGCGCCGTCACGTTCCAATCGATCGTGCGGATTTCGTCGCCCGGCGTATACTCGCGGACTTCGTCAAACTCCATCCCTCGGCCTTTGAAGACGCTGTGATATTCCCCGGCGAGGACGTCGTTGACGGCCTTGTTGGTATAGATTTCGATGAAGCGGATTTTCTTGGCGAGTTCCTTGGGGATCATGGAACTTCCACGGTGTCGAAGATCAGTTGCACCATGTCCTCGGAGGTCTTCTCTTCCGCCTCGGCCTCGTAGCTGACGATGACGCGATGGCGCAAGACGTCGGGTCCGATGGTCTTGACGTCTTGGGGCGTGACGTAGCCGCGGCCTTCGACAAAGGCCTGCGCCTTGGCCGCCATGGCGAGAAAGATCGTCGCACGGGGCGAGGCGCCGTAGCGCAGCAGGTCGGCGATTTCGAGGCCGTAGGCTGCCGGGTCGCGGGTGGCCTCGACGACGTTGACGATGTATTCCTCGATCTTGTCGTCCATGTAGATTTCATCGACGAGCGAGCGCAACCGCACGATGTCGGCGGGGTCGAGAACTTGCTCGACATCGGTGTCTGGCGCCGAACGCGCCATCCGCCTGAGGATTTTGCGTTCGTCGGCCTTGCTCGGGTAAGTGACCTTGAGCTTCAGCATGAAGCGGTCGACCTGGGCTTCGGGCAGCGGATAGGTCCCCTCTTGCTCGATGGGGTTTTGCGTGGCCAAGACCATAAAGGGCTCGGGCAGCGGATAGCTCTCGTCGCCGATGGTGACTTGCCGCTCTTGCATGGCCTCGAGCAGGGCGCTTTGGACTTTCGCGGGCGCGCGGTTGATTTCGTCGGCGAGGACGATGTTGGCGAAGATCGGGCCTTTGCGCGTGGAGAAATCGCCGTCCTTGGGGTTGTAGATCAGCGTGCCCAGCAGGTCGGCGGGCAGCAGGTCGGGCGTGAATTGGATGCGTTGAAAATCGGCGTCGATGGTCTTGGCGAGAGTCGTGACGGAAAGGGTTTTGGCCAAGCCGGGCAGGCCCTCGATTAGGACGTGTTGGTTGCACAGCAGGGCGAGGAGCAGGCGGTCGCTTAGGTAGCGCTGCCCGACGATGACGCGCCCGACCGCTTCGCGAAGCTTCGAAAGCAAGGCGTGCTCTTTCTGAATTTTTTCGGCGATTTGCTGAACGTCAACCGGCACGGTGGTGAATTGTCTCCCAATGACTAGTCGCGTGTAAACGAGCGTCGTTTCGAAGGGTGATCAGGATTCAGAGCAACCATTTTACCTTGTCTATTCGCTCGAAAACCGTTGGGCTGATCTCGTGCAATCTCGCGCCGAAGCGCGCCCGCTCGAAGCAAGCGCCCCGGAGGCATCTAAGGTGATGATCCCCAAAATGTCGCCCGAGAGCACATCCTTGCCGGCCGAAGCACTCAGACCAAGGCCGGCGGTTTCCTCCCGAGAACACGGCGCTCCCACCACCTTCCTTTGTGTTGATCCGCTTATCGGATACCGCTTGCTAACGCGCGCGGCTCGGTTTAGAGCGCCGAGCGACGGGTGCAACCCGACCCTCGTACACCCGGTCCCCGCTACAATCTTGGGGGAGTTTGTCATGCGTTACTGTTTGCTCTGTTTGCTTTCGTTCGCGTTGGTGTTGTTGCTGCCGGTTGGGTGCTCGTCGGCACCGGCTGATCGGGTGGATGAGGCGGGTGCGGAGGCAGAGCGCCCGACTCATCGGCCTTCGGTGCCCGGCGTGCACGGGCTTGTCTCGGCCGGGCATCCGCTGGCCTCGATGGCGGGCATGCGGGTCTTGCTCAAAGGCGGCAATGCCGTCGATGCGTCGATCGCGGTTCTGGCCACGCTTAATGTGGTTCGTCCGCAAATGTCAGGCGCGGGCGGCAATGGGTTCTTCACGATTTACGAGAAGGCTTCGGGGAAGGTCTATTCGCTCAATGCCACCGGCGCCGCGCCCAGGGCCTTAGATGCCTCTCAGCTCACCGAAGACGATCTCTACAAAGGAATCAAAGCCGGGGTCGTGCCCGGGCTGTTCGGCGGCTGGGTCACCGTGCTGGACCGCTTCGGGACGATGAGTCTCGCCGAGTTGCTCGAGCCCGCGATCGACTACGCCGAAAACGGCCACCCCATCGAGCAGTCGGTCACCGAGGCGATCGCCGAGTCACGAGAGATCTTCCAGAAATTCGCGTCAAGCCGCGGCGTTTTCTTGCCCGACGGCGGGGTCCCGGAACCGAACACGCACGTCACGATGCCGGGCCTGGCCGGAACCTTCAAGAAACTCGCGCAGGCCGAAACACAGGCGCGCGGGCGGGGCAAATCGCGTTCCGAGGCGCTCGATGCGGCCTTCGATCGTTTTTATCGCGGCGATATCGCCCGTGAGATCATCGCTTTCTATAAAGAACACGGCGGGCTGTTCAGCGCCGACGACTTGGCCGCTTACCAGCCGATTTGGAGCGAACCGGTTCATACGAAATATCGCGGTTACGACGTCTACAGCAGTCCCTCGACCTCGCGCGGCGGGCTCGAGGTCACCATGCAGTTGAACTGCATCGAGGGGTTCGATGTCGCCAAACTCGGACACAACAGCTCCGAGCTGCTGCACTTGGTGGGCGAGTGCATCAAGGTGGTCAAGGCGGATGTCTATTACTACACGGCTGATCCGGCCGGCACCGAGATGCCCGTCGCGGGGATGCTGTCGAAAGATTATGCCGCAAGTCGCCGCGAATTGATCAGCGCCGAAGCTGTCATGGTTTTTCCCGAAGCCGGTTCGCCGCCGGGCGCTTCTGAAACCGCCGAAACGGCGAGCGTCTTCCAACCTCGGTTCCCCGAAAAAATCGACCCCGCCGGGCATACCGACAGCTTTTCAATCGTCGACGCCGAGGGCAACGCCGTTGCCTGCACGCCGACGCACGGCAGCCTGTTCGGAACCAGCGTCGTGGTGGGCAATACCGGGCTGACCTTCAACAACGGCACAAGAATCGGTTCGACCGCGCCTTACCCTGATCACGTGAACTATGCTCGCGGAGGGCAAATCCCGCTGCTCAATAACTCGCCCATCATCGTCTTGAAAGACGGGCAGTTTGTGCTCGCCATCGGAACTCCCGGGGGCGAAACCATCGGGCAGACGCAGTTTCAAGCCCTGCTCAACCTGCTGGATTTCGGCACGCCGATTCAACAAGCCGTGGCCGCGCCGCGCATCGCCCTCACCGCCGACCCGAATTTCTACAAGCCCGGTTCGGCGATCACGCTGCGGGCTGAAGATCGAATTTCCGAAGAAGTTACGCGCAAGCTGGAGGCGATGGGCCACGTTGTCGAACGCGTCGACGGATATGCTTTCGGCAGTATGCAGGGGATTCTCGCCGATCTCGAGAAAGGGACTCTCGCGGCGGGGGCGGATCCGCGGCGAGTCGCCTATGCTGTGGGTTGGTAGGCGGGGTGGTAGCGTCGGTCCATGAGAAAGTGCGTCGTGCTGGTCGGGCTCATGGTGCTCGGGAACTTTGCCGGTTCTCGGGCAGCGGCCCAACAAGACGGCGCGGCCGAGGCGGCCATTCAAAAACTGCAACTGCAAGCCGTCGCATCGCTCGATAACGACCGCGCGTTTCGACAGACGGTCCGCCGTTTTCGACGCCTGCCGGGAGACAGAGGCTTCGAGCCTCTCGATACGATCCGGGTCGCCGCGGCTGTCGAATCCGGCGTGCCGCGGTTCTCCTGGCCGGGCGAAAACCGCTTCGAAAGCTACAGCCTGGCGCAGATCTTGAACGGGCCGATCACGGAAGCCGGCAGCTTGACGCTCCACATTCGGAGCTTCCTGCTAGCCGGAAAGCGAAGCTCGAGCCAAAAGGCGAAGAACAGATCGCCGGCCGAGCGGCCCTCGGCTTCGAATTGGCCGTGCCCGCCGAGAAGAGCAGCTTCACGATGCGCGTCGGCGCACGGCTTGATAGATTCGGGGGCCGGAAATTCCAAGCCGCGAGAAGTCGTGCGCGGCAGGGGTTGCGGGATGAAATTCAGGCCGGGCTATCTTTATTGGAATACCGTTCGGCTGAAAGTGCGGAAAGGGCTGCCGGTGACGCTGCGGGTCGAGGAATAGCGCCCGTGACGAAAGGTTCGACGAGGCGAAAGAAGGGTACGGAATTGGGCACTGACGGGCCGAAGAGTCCGGCCGAGGGGTTCCTTCCGCCCTTTCAGGGCTCGCTCGGGTGAGATTCTACCCAGGGTTCCGCCTTCGGCTCCACCCTGGGCTATAATTCCTGCCGCCGCTTCGCGGCTTAAGAACGGAAATGCCCTTACGACTTTGCGTGTAACGCCTGCTGTGCCTGCGGTGAAAGCTGCACGCCCAGCTCATTGAGCTGCCGCGTGGGCACGGTGTTCGGCGCTTCGCACATCAGATCGGTCCCCTTGGCGGTCTTGGGGAATGGAATGACGTCGCGAATCGTCGCTTCCCCGGCCAACAGCATAATCAGCCGATCGAGTCCGAGGGCGATGCCGCCGTGGGGCGGGGTGCCGTATTCGAGGGCATCCAGAAAGAACCCAAATCGGTGCCGGGCTTCCATCTCGGTGAAGCCAAGCGCGGAGAAAACCTTCGACTGCACGTCGCCGCGGTGAATACGAATCGAGCCCGAACCGAGTTCGATGCCGTTCAACACCAAATCATAGGCCTTGGAGCGGCAGGCGCCCGGGTCGCTTTGCAATTTGTCGAGATCTTCCTCGTGCGGCGAGGTGAAAGGATGATGAGCGGCATTCCAGCGACTTTCGTCCTTGGACCACTCAAACATCGGGAACTCGGTGATCCAAAGAAAGCGCAGGTCGGTAGGGTCGAAGAGGTTGTGCCGGTCGGCGTATTTGCGGGCGATTTCGAGGCGTAGTTCGCCGGCCGCCTGTAAGACTTGCTGATCGGGCTTGGGACCGTCGGGGGTTTCCGCCGAAGTAGCGAAAAAGAGCAGATCACCTTCCTCGAACCCGCTCCGCTCGCGCACGGTGGCCATCGATTCGGGAAAGTCGCGCTCGAGCCGCCGGGTGTCCTCGAAGATTTTCAGTTTGCGCTCCGGCCCCAAGGCTTTGAGGTCGTCGCGTTCGCGCCGGGTGGTCTGCCCGACCTTGGGAATCCGAATGGCGCTGAGCGGCATGTCGCCGGCAACTTCGGGCGGGAACAGATCATTGACGCGCGTCATCGCCGGTAAGCGCAGGTCGGGCTTGTCGCTGCCGTATTTCTCGATCGCCTCGGCATAGGAGATGCGCGGCAACGGGATCTCGGGAACTTTGTGGCCCGACGCTTCGCAGACGCGCGTCACCAATTCCTCGATCACCTCATAGATGCTCTCGGGTTGCGCGAACGACATCTCCAAATCGATCTGCGTGAATTCGGGTTGGCGGTCGGCCCGCAAATCCTCGTCGCGAAAACAGCGCACGATTTGGAAGTACTTGTCATAGCCACCGATCATCAAAAGCTGCTTGAAAAGCTGCGGCGATTGCGGCAAGGCATAGTAGGTTCCTAAGTTGATGCGCGAGGGAACCAGAAAATCACGCGCGCCCTCGGGCGTCGAGCGCGTCATGAAGGGCGTCTCGAGTTCCAGAAAACCCTGGGCGTTCAGGCAGTCGCGAATCGCGAAGTTGACGTGGTGCCGCAACATCAGGTTGCGCTGCATGCGGGGACGGCGAATATCGATGTAGCGGTATTTGAGCCGGACCTCCTCGCCGATCGAAACGTCTTCATCGATGAGGAAAGGCGGCGTGCGCGAAACGTTGAGAAGCAGCAGCGTTTCGGCCTGGATTTCCACCTCGCCCGTGTCGAGGTCCGGGTTGATCGTGTCTTCTGAGCGTCGCACGACCGGCCCCTCGACGGCCACCACAAATTCGTTGCGCAACAGTTCGGCGTGCGAGTGGACCTCTTCGCTGAGTTCCTTGTTGAAGACGACCTGCGTGATCCCTTCGCGGTCGCGCAGGTGAATGAAGATCAGGCTGCCGAGGTCGCGGCGGCGATGGATCCAGCCCATCAGCACGGCGCGCGAGCCCACGTCGGTCGGGCGCAGCTCGTTGCAATGATGGGTGCGGCGAAGGTCGCCGAGAAAGTCCAAGGAGCGGGATTGTTCAGCCATCACACGTTTTTCCTGTGTTCGCCGGCGAGCTCCATATAGCCGTCGGCGCCGCGGCGAATGCGCTCTAGTTCATCGTCGGTCGTTTGTCGTCGCACCTTTCCGGGAACGCCGGCGACTAGGCTGCGCGGCGGAATCTCGGCACCCTCGACGACCAGCGCTCCGGCGGCGATAATCGATCCCGCGCCGATCTTCGACCCACTCAGCACCGTCGCTCCCATACCAATCAGGCAGCCGTCTTCGATCTCGCAGGCGTGCAGCGTCACCGAATGGCCGACCACGCAGCGACGACCCACGACAAGCGGCTCGCCGCGATCAACGTGCAGACAGCAGTTGTCTTGGATGTTCGATTCGTCGCCGATTGTGATCTCGCTGACATCGCCCCGAATCGTTGTATTCGGCCAGACGCCGACGCGCTCGCCGAGGGTGACCTTACCGATCACGACGGCGGTCGGGTCGACAAACGCCGAGTCCGGCACGGTCGGCGATTGGCCGCGAAAAGGACGAGTCATTTTGGATCGCGAAGAAGGGATGAAATCGACCGTGAACCCCCTCGGCGAAACGGCCTCTCCGGGGTTGCCGGGCGGCGGGTCGGCTACCGGTTGCGGACCGGCGGACAAGACCGCGAGTGGGCGGAAAATTCCGCCGACTCTACGAACGTCTCAGCGTAACATAACCGCTTTGACAGATCGTTTTCCCGGTGCTCGCCGAGCTTACCGGGATGGGCCGCTCCCTCGGGGTTCCGCCTTCGGCTCCACCCCGGGCTATGTTCCGGTAAGTACCGGCTTCTGTCGCCGCCTCGCGGCTGTGGTTGTTTGCGATCTCGTCGGGCTAAACGTAATGCCCGATGCGCTCGGGAGGGGATTGGAAGAGATGTCGCCAGGAGTGGCGACACGGCACGCTGCAAGCGTGCGCCACGTCGGGGCTTCGGCATGGAGGAGATTTCGGGTCCATTTTCGGAGGAGCCGGTACAGCCACCGATTTTCGCTGTCCGCCGGCGTTGGAAACGAAGTGATTCGGCAAGTGAAAGTAGGCCGGCAGCCTCGGCAGCCTCCCTTTTTCGCCCGAATACTTTTGCCCCGGGCTTCAAGCGGGCGGCGATAGTTGCCGCGCCAGGTCTTCAGCGTTGGTCACGGGCTCGCGGCAGACGAAGTCGCGGCAGACGTAGGCCGCGGGTTTGCCGTCGATCAGCGCGCGGCCTTGGAGTAGCTGCATTTTTTCGGGCAACTTTTGGTCGGCGGGGTTGAACTGCACGACAACTTTATTGGGCAAATAGCGGTTGTACACCACTTCAATCAACGCCTTCGTCGCGGGGTCCTCCGGGGACCCGATAACGGCGATCTCGGCGAACCCTTCGTGAAGTGCTTCCACGCCGGCAAGTAGTCGTTCGTGCTGAAAAGGAGTGCGCATCGCGCCGCTCCCCGCGAAGACTCGGATGATTTGTTCGGCTTTGTGCCCGTAGTCGCCTCGGTCGACCAAGATGCTCAACTTCAGCAGATTGGCGAGCATGACGGAATTGCCCGAGGGAATCGCCCCGTCGTTGGCGGTCTTACTGCGGACCAACAACTGCTCGTGATCGGAAGCCGTGAAATAGAATCCGCCCGAGGTCTCGTCCCAGTAGTATCTCACCGCGACATCGGTTAGCCGGCGCGCCTGTTCAAGCCACCTGAAGTCGCCGCCGGTTTGATAAAGCTCGATCAAGCCCTCGATGAAGAACGCGTAGTCAGTGACGTAGCCGTTGAGCCGCGCGCGCCCCTTGCCGTAGGTGGCGAGCAGTCGGCCGTCGGAGCACATCGTCTCGAGAATGAAATCCGCGGCGCGTTCGGCGGCTTCCCGATAGTGGGGCTCATCCAACACAGCCGCGGCTTTGGCGAGAGCAGTGATCATCAGCCCATTCCAGCCCGACAAGACCTTGTTGTCGAGCCCGGGTCTGACGCGCTTCTCGCGCTCCACGAATAGTTTCTCCTTGGCGTCGGCGATGATCTTTTCGACTTCCGCAACGTCGAGACTATCCACCTTCGCGATCGTTTCAGCCGAACGAGCGACGTGCAAGATATTCTTCGGGCCGCGCGGAACGTGTGCGTCGCCGGGATGAAGCCAGTTGCCGACCTCGCTCACGCCGAAGTGCTCTGTGGCGATCTTTCCGTCGCGATCTCCAAGCAGATCGACGAGTTCCTCTCGGGTCCAGATGTAGAACTTGCCTTCCAGGCCCTCGCTGTCCGCGTCTTCGCTCGAGTAGAATGCCCCACCCGAGTCGGTCAAGTCGCGCAGGACATAGTCCAAAATGCCACAAGCCTTCTCCCCGAAAAGTTTCTTCAGTTCCGGATCGGCCGTCGCTTGCAGAGCGTCGATGTAGGCGGACGCGACCAGTCCCTGGTCGTAGAGCATCTTTTCGAAGTGCGGCACAAGCCATCTTGCGTCCGTCGAGTAGCGAGCGATACCGCCGCCGAGATGGTCGTAGATACCGCCGTTGCCCATTTTTTCGAGCGTCCTCTCGACGATCGAAAGATAGCCCCGGTGGCCGGAGTCGTGGAATTCGCGCAGCAGCAAGTCAATCGCGAGGCTCGGAGGGAATTTATTTGATCCGCTGGGAATGCCGCCTTGCTCGGTATCGAAGGCGCGAAAGACCTCGTCGGCCGCGGCGGCGACCCGGTCCCTGGGCAAGATATCCCCGGCCTCGCCGGCGCCGTGGATCTGTTGGAGCGCGGCGACGATCTTGCCGCTCTCGGTCACGATCGCCGGGCCGCGCTCTTTCCAGGCCGCGGCAACTTGGGTCAACACGGTCTTGAAGCCGGGACGGCCGAACTGGTTGTCCTTGGGGAAATACGTTCCGGCGTAGACCGGCTTGAGATCCGGCGCTAGAAATACGCTCATCGGCCAGCCGCCGTGACCGCCCGAATAGAGCATCGTTGCGCTCATGTAAATCTCATCGAGGTCGGGACGCTCTTCGCGGTCCACTTTGATGGAAACGAAGTCGCGATTGAGCAGCGCGGCAACTTCGTCGTCCTCGAAGCTCTCGTGCTCCATCACATGGCACCAGTGGCAGGCAGCGTATCCGATGCTTAGGAAGATCAGCTTTTGTTCGTCACGTGCCCGGGCGAGTGCCTCATCGCCCCAAGGGTGCCAGTCCACCGGATTGTGGGCATGCTGCAGCAAGTAGGGGCTTGTTTCGTCGACAAGTTGATTAGCGCGCACAGGCTCCATTAATTCCTTGGATCATAGCAGGAGCCTCGCGCGGCATCGGGCCGGGCGGCTGCACTGAAGCCGGGTCCACCGTCAACGTTTAGACACCGGGTGGGGACATCAGAGGCGGGGGATACACCGTCCGGTTGGCGCGGCTCGACCAAGGGTTCTAGCCCGCCGATTTCGTGGTCTTGGTGCGACCGCCGGTCCGTTGGGAAGCCGGCCGATTGACGGGGATCAACGAGGTCGAGAATGCCGGCGGCGGTTCGCGCGGCAGGGCTCCCATTTGTTCGGTGACGTATCCGACGAATTCCTGCATCTGGCGCTGCATTTCTTCCATCTTGCTGCGCATGTTGAGGATGATTTCCACGCCGGCGAGGTTCACGCCGAGATCCCGGGTCAGCGAAAGAATGACCTCCAGCTGCTGCATATCGGCTTCGGTGTACAGGCGCGTGTTGCCTTCCGTACGGGAGGGTTTCAGCAAGCCTTCTCTTTCGTAGAGGCGCAGGGTTTGCGGATGCACGCCAAACTGATTCGCGACCACCGAGATCGTGTAAGCTCCTTCGGTTCGCTTGCGCCTGGCCATTTTACTCCTGGTCCCAAAGCCCTTCGCGCGGGTCTTCGGCGCTCAACTTGGCGAATTCGCGTGCTAATTCCTTCGAGCGCTCGTCTGAAACCGTCGGAACCACAACTTTGACCCTGACGAGTTGATCACCGCGTACGCCCGTACGGCGATTCAAGACGCCCTTTTCTCGGAGCCGGAAGGTCTTTCCCGAACTAGTTGCCGGCGGGACTTTCAAGCGTGCCTTGCCGTCGATCGTCGGTACGTCGATCTTGCCGCCTAGAATTGCTTCGGCGATAGTGATCGGAACCTCGGCGTGGATTTCGTCGCCGCTCCTCTCGAAGACCGGATGCGGGCCCACACGAGTCACGATGTACAGATCGCCCGCCGATCCACCGGCTCGTCCGGCATTCCCCTTGCTTGCCACCCGCAACCGCGAGCCGTCTTGCGCGCCGGAGGGAATGCGGACTTCGACGACTTCTTTGCGGCCGACCCGCCCATCTCCCCGGCAAGCCGCGCAAGCGCTCTCGGTTTGCCCGCGTCCTGAACAACGCGGGCACGTGATGTTAAAGCGCATCGCCCCGATGGCCTGGTTGACTTGCCCCCCGCCGCCGCACTCGGGACAGACCATCGCTCCCGTCCCGACATTGCCGGCCCCTCGGCAAGGCCCACAGGCTTCATGACGGAAGACCGTCAGACGAACCTTGGTCCCGCGAATGGCGTCCCAGAACCCGATATCGACGGCGTATTCGAGGTCCTCGCCGGCCTGTGCCTCGGTGCGAGTGGGTGTGCCGGCACCCTGGCGGAACATCTGCGAAAACAAATCGCCGAAACCACCCCAGCCGGCTCGCCCGCCGCCGGCACGCGCACCGCCCGGGCCGCCTGTGTAGAAATCGCTGAAATCGAAACCGTTGAAGTCGAACCCGCCGGGGCCCCTTGCGCCGGCCGGAAAACCGGCGTTCTCCGAATAGAAGCCGAACTGGTCGTACATCTGACGCTTTTTCTTATCGCTGAGAACGTCGTGGGCCTCCTGGACGTCCTTAAACCGTTGTTCGGCCGACTGGTCGCCGGGGTTAACGTCAGGATGATACTTACGGGCGAGCCGGCGGTAGGCTTTGCGAATCTCGTCGGCCGAAGCTTTCTTCGAAACGCCGAGCGCTTTGTAGTAGTCCTTTTGCTGCGTCGCCGGCACGAAAACACCTCTTTCGGACCGCCGCCGGTTTCAGCGGCAAGAGCTCGAACCGGACGGTTCAGCTCTTCGGCTTGTCATCGACGTCCACGAATTCAGCGTCCACGACGTCGTCCTTCTTGGGCTCCGCGTCCGCCTTGGGGCTCTCCCCGTCGGCGCCGGGCGCCGCACCGTCCGCGCCGGGTTGCGATGACGACGCCGCTTGGTACATCACTTCGGCCAACTTGTGGCTGGCCTTCGTCAATTTCTCGATGGCCGCGTTGATCGTGTCGAGGTCGCTTCCCTGTACCGCCTGCCTGGTTTCGGCAATGGCCTCTTCAATCACCTTGGCCTCCTCCGCGCTGATCTTGTCCCGGTGCTCCTTGAGCGTGTTTTCCGTACTGTAGATCATCGCGTCGGCGCGATTGCGCAGTTCGACCTGTTCTTGTCGAACGCGGTCTTCGGCGGCGTTGGCTTCGGCGTCGCGGGCAATCTTCTCCACTTCTTCCTTGGACAGTCCCGACGAACTGGTGATGGTGATTTTTTGCTCCTTCGCTGTCGCCGAGTCTTTGGCCGAGACGTTCAAGATGCCGTTGGCGTCCAAATCGAACGTCACCTCGACCTGTGGAACCCCTCTGGGCGCCGGAGGAAGGCCGACGAGCTGGAATACGCCGAGCAAGCGGTTGTCGGGGGCCATCGAGCGTTCGCCCTGATAGACCTTAATCTCGACCGAAGTTTGATTGTCCGCCGCAGTCGAAAAAACTTCGCTCTTGCGCGTCGGGATTGTCGTATTCCGCTCGATCAACTTCGTGAAAACCCCGCCCAGCGTTTCGATGCCCAGCGAAAGCGGCGTCACATCGAGCAGCAAGACATCTTTCACGTCGCCCGCGAGAACTCCGCCCTGTACGGCCGCGCCCACCGCGACCACTTCGTCGGGATTGACGCCCTTGTGCGGTTCTTTGCCGAAGAGCTCTTGCACCAACGCTTGCACGCGGGGAATGCGCGTCGAACCGCCGACCATCACGATCTCGTCAATCTTGTCGGGACCCATATCGGCGTCGGCCAGGGCCTTCTTGCAGGGCTCCAGGGTTCTTTTGAGCAACGGTTCCATCATCTGCTCGAGGTGCGCCCTCGTCAGCTTGAGTTGCAGGTGCTTCGGACCGCTCGCGTCGGCGGTGATGAAGGGCAGGTTGACCTCGGTTTCGAGCAACGTCGAAAGATCCATCTTGGCCTTCTCCGCGGCCTCCTTAAGACGCTGCAGCGCCATCTTGTCGCCCGCCAGATCGACGCCCTGGTCTTTCTTGAACGCCGCGATGATCCACTCGATCAACAATTGATCAATGTTGTCGCCGCCCAAGTGCGTGTCGCCGCTGGTCGCCTTGACCTCGACGATGCCCTCGCCGACTTCGAGAATCGAGATATCAAAAGTTCCGCCGCCGAAGTCGTATACCGCGATGGTCTCGTTCTTCTTCTTGTCGAGCCCGTAGGCCAGCGCGGCCGCGGTCGGTTCGTTGATGATCCTCTTGACTTCCAAACCGGCAATCTTGCCGGCGTCCTTCGTCGCTTGCCTCTGCGAGTCATTGAAGTACGCCGGGACCGTGATGACGGCCTCGGTGACTTTCTCGCCGAGATACGATTCCGCTGCTTCCTTGAGTTTCGTGACGACCATCGCGGAGATTTCTTGCGGAGTGTACTCCTTGCCGTTGGCTTCGACCTTCAACAGATCCGCCGTCAGCCGTATCTTGTACGGAATCAGCTTGGTTTCCTCGGGCACTTCGCCGGCACGACGTCCCATGAAGCGCTTGATGGAGAAAATCGTGTTCTCCGGGTTCGTCACCGCTTGGCGCTTTGCCGCCTCGCCGACAAGACGCTCATCGCCCTTTGCAAACGCGACGACTGACGGTGTAGTGCGACCGCCTTCTTGGTTCGCCACGACCGTCGGTTGGCCCGCCTGCATAACCGCAACGACGGAGTTGGTCGTGCCCAAATCGATTCCGATGATCTTGCCCATTTCTGCCCGCCCTCCTGCACAAGTCTGGTCTTCGTGCGAAAGTGTGTGCCTCCCAGACCAGTTCTGTACTACATTTAGTCTACACCCATTATCAAATATTAGTGCCCTGTTGTCAACATAGGTGCGTCCGTAATCGTCCAAGACCTTTTGGTATCAACGCTTTATGCGGTGTCCTGGTTGTTCGTGAGGTACAAGAGTCGCCTGTCCCGGACGCTGAAGCGCGTTTCGTACGACCGCGCTTCGGGTCGTAGACCAACCGTCTACATCCGCGGATTTGCGACTCGATTGGCTGATCGTCCGTCCAGCGTCGCTTCGATACCGGATCCCGTCGTTTCTCACCCGGATATAATCGGACGGTGGGGATGACGGTCTTCGAGTCGATTGACTGGTTTCCGTTCTGGCTGAGCCTACGCGTCGCTTGCCTAGCGACACTGATCTCGATGGCGGTCGGGCTTGCGGCGGCCTATTTGCTCGTGCGAGGCAGCTTTCGGGGCAGGAATTTGCTGGAGACGGTTTTCACGTTGCCGATCGTTTTGCCGCCGACGGTGCTGGGTTACTATTTGTTGGTCTTGCTGGGCCGCGGCAGCCCTTTAGGGCAGGGTTACGAGGATCTCGTTGGAAGCCCACTTGTCTTCACCTGGCAGGCAGCGGTGATCGCTGCCTGCCTGCACGCCACTCCCTTGCTGGTGCGCGCGGCAAGAGCCGCCTTCCAATCTGTGGACCACACCTTGGAGAACGCGGCTCGCAGTTTGGGGGCGGGGGAGTGGCGAGTCTTCTGGAGGGTGACCCTGCCGCTGGCGAGGCGTTCAATCGCAGCGGCGGCTGTGTTCGCCTTCGCCCGGGCGCTGGGAGACTTCGGAGTCACAATCATGATTGCGGGAAACATTCCCGGTCGCACGCAAACCATGTCCGTAGCGATCTACGATGCCTATCAGTCCGGGAATACAGTCGTTGCCAACGTCCTGGTCGTGATCCTATCGTTGACGGCGCTGCTGGTGCTGTTTCTGATGAATCGTGCCGGCGAAAGACAAGCTTTTTAGCCCATGGAGTCGTTGACTGTCTCAATCGAGAAGGGCTACGCGGGCGGACCGGAGTCCGCCCCGTTCGATCTAGCGGTCGAGTTTGAGACGCGAGACGAACTGACCGTCCTTTTCGGGCCGAGCGGCGCCGGGAAGACCCTCACGCTGGATTGTATTGCCGGATTCGTTGCCCCGGATCGAGGCCGCATTTGCTTCGGGACTGAGACTCTGTTCGACAGCGCGGCAAGGGTGAAATTGGCTTCCCGCAAGAGGCGCATCGGGTACGTATTTCAAAAAGACGCCCTGTTTCCGCATATGACCTTGCGCGGAAACCTGGAATTTGCCGCGCGTGGCCGGCCCTCGGATGCCGGAGCGGGAACGATCGAAGAAACCTTGGAACGCTTCGGCCTGGCCTCGCTCGCCGGCCGGCGGCCTCATCAGGTGTCCGGTGGAGAACGGCAGCGTTGCTCAATCGCACGAATCCTGGTGAGCCGGCCGCGTCTGATCTTGCTCGATGAGCCGGCTCGCGGACTGGACGTCAGTTTGCGGGAACAGCTTTATGACGTGCTGGCTCAAGTGCGGGCGCAGTACCGGCTGCCGATGATCTTGGTGACTCACGACCTGGAAGAAGCATTTGCTCTCGGCGACCGGATGCTGGTCTATGATCGTGGACGGATCATTCAAGACGGACCGCCCAGTGAGATTCATGGGAGTCCGGCATCGCCCGAAGTCGCGCGGCTGTTGGGTATCGCGCCGATTTTCGAGGGCACAGCAGCGGGCGGCGAATCAAACGGATTCCCCGCGATCGAGGCCCGCGGGCTGCGGTTCCCCATCCCGGATTTGAGCGGCCGACGCTCCGGGGAAGATTTGCTCTTTTGCATTCGCACAGAGCGAGTCGTTGCCCGTCCGGCTCCGGACAGCCACTCGTCGACGGGTTTGACTCTGGCCTTAGAAGGCACTACCGAAACGCCGACGCACCTACGGTTGGAATTTCGCGGCGGCATCGCCGCGGAGCTTGTGCGGCAGCAGGCGGCTTCGGGCCCGGTAACCGTTGGAGAGCGTTGGCATCTCGAGTTCCCGCCCGGCTCGATCTGGATTTTCCCGCGCAAACGGCCCGGTCCCGAAGGGTTGGAGGGGTCGGCAGCGTGATTCTCTATTCGATCACTGACCGGCAAAGCCTGGCCGGCAAGTTGTTGGAATCAGTCGAAAGGCAACTCCAAGCCGGTGTCGACTATCTTCAAATTCGCGAGAAGGACTTGCCCGGACGAGAACTCTTCGAATTGACGCGCGCCGTTCTGGCGCTGCCTAACCCGGCGGGCACACGAGTTATGGTCAACGAAAGGGCCGACGTGGCTATCGCCGCCGGCGCGGCCGGGGTGCACCTACCAGCAGATAGCGTGGCCCCGGACGCAATCCGCCAGATCGCACATCGAGGGTTTGTGGTTGCGGTTTCGACCCATTCGCTCGAGGAAGTCCGGGCGGCCGAACGAGCGGCCGTGGATTTCGCCGTTTTCGGCCCAGTATTTGCCACCCCTTCGAAGAACCGATGGGGACCTCCCCAGGGCCTCGATGCTCTCGAATCAGTGTGTCGCGCCGTGTCATTGCCCGTGATGGCGATTGGCGGAATTACCGCTGAGAATGCGACGGCGTGCGTGGAGCGCGGCGCCTCCGGCATTGCCGGGATTTCAATGTTCCAGGCGGCCGATTTTGACCCAATTACGGCGCTCCGCGCGTTGTCGGTAGGCTGATGATCGTTATGGCGGTGACGGACTCAGGCGGCGACCGAGAAACCGCTCGTGCGGTGGTAAGCGCTATCCTTCTTCACCCGCCAAGCGTGAAGCGCACGTCGATTTGCGTGATCACCGCAATCGCTTCGCCGTTAAGCAGGGTCGGCCGGTAGCGCCATTGCTTGACGGCGTCCACCGCCGCACTGATCAAGAAGGGGTGACCGGAAAGCACTCGCAGGCTGCGAATTGAGCCGTTCTCGGCGATGATCGCCTCGAGTCGGACGAGGCCCTGAATTCGCGCCTCGCGGGCGGCTAGAGGATAACGCGGCATGGGTTGGGAGACCAACCTCGCGCGCTGCACGATGCCTCCAACGCGGATAGGCTGGTCGGATCGGGTCGCTCTCGGCGTCTCGGGCTCCGGCGGCGGGGCCGGAGGCGGAACGGCGGCGCGGAGTCGGCCGGAACCGAAGCCGCCCCAAATGCCTATTGGAGCCGATACGCCGGCGAGGCCGCTGATTCCGATTGTCGGCGGGCCTTCGCTTGTGTCTAGAATCGCCTGCGCTCGGTCCGGCATTGCACTTGGCAGCTGCGTAGCGAAGGTACACGCCACCGGCTCCGAGACAGGTTGCGCCGGCTTGGGGCTCGCCGACGGAGAGGGTGGAAGCAGAGCCGGCAAATGCGTCGTCCATTGTCCCGCCGGCAAATCGAGGGTGGATACCGACGGGATCAACACACCTACTCCCAAGACAACACTCTGAACCAAAACGGAGAGCGCGACTGTCCAAGGTCTCCGAGACGTTTCCAAGTTTTCGACTAAAACCCGCTCGAACATGATGTTCCCTTTCCCGGCGCACGAGCAACGGGGCCGACCGGGCGGAATCGCCGCCTGTTCGCGACCGGGGAGAGACCCCGATCGCTCGACCGATGTTGCTTCGCGCGGCGATCGAAAGGCCTACGCAGACTTGTATCGAAATCGAACGCTCGCCAGTCTAGACACCGTTCCGTGCGGTTTGGTTCCCGTGCTGTTCGATTCTGTCGGTCCGGTCCGCGGCCAAATCAATTGCGCAGACCAGACCGTCGCCCCGCAGGTTCAAGAAAAGCAGCCCGTGCGGTGAAGCCGATCGGGAACATGTTAGGTTGGGCGGATGGAACCGTTTCCCCCGCAATCCGCTGCCGGAGCATTCGCGTCGCTCCTGCCCAAGACATCTGACGGCGCCCGGCGGGAAACGCGATGAGGTCACCCTTTCGTCCGCTCGGCGACACGGGGCTTTCCTGCCATATGCTCGGATTTGGTTGCTATCGCGTTGTCGACGGCAATTCCGAGCACGAAGCGGCGATGCGAGCCTATTTGGCCCACGGCGGGAATCTGATCGACACGAGTGCAAACTACGGTGATGGCGCGTCGGAAGAATTGGTCGGACGGGTGCTTCGCGGGATTTCACGTGACCGCGTCATCGTGGTGACCAAGGGGGGCTATATCCAAGGCCGCAATATGGCCTTGGCCGAGCAACGCAACTTTCCTGAGGTAGTCGAGTACGGCCAGGGCATTTGGCACTCGATTCACCCTGAATTTCTGGAGACCCAGATCGAGCTTTCCCTCGAGCGCTTACAGCTGGAGAGCGCCGATGTCTATTTACTCCACAACCCGGAGTATTTTCTCGAAGACATTCGCCACCGGCGCGAACTCGAACCGAAAGACCTCGATGAATTCTACCGCCGGGTGCGAGAAGCCTTTCGATTTCTGGAAAGTCAAGTTGCCGCCGAGAAGATCCGTTGGTACGGCATCAGCTCGAACAACTTCGGTCTCCCGGCACCGCCGGATTCAGCTTCCGCTCCGAGCGCGATGACGAGCGTCAGCCGCTGCTTGGCCGAGGCGCGGGCCGTTTCCCCGGATCATCATTTTCGAGTCGTCCAACTGCCGTTAAACCTCTATGAGCCCGGCGGCGCGCTTGAAGCAAACAACGAAGGCCTCTCGGTGTTGGATTTCTGCCGCGAACACGGCATCGGCGTGTTGGCCAATCGCCCCTTGAACGCGTTCTATCGCGATCGGATGATTCGACTAGCGGATTGGGTGCCGGCTGGGCACCGCCCGCCCGGCCCGGCAATGATCGAGTCGATGACGTCTGCCTTGCGGGAGCGCGAGCGCGAGTTTACCGAAGCTTTTGGGGAGCCGCCGACTTTGCCAAGCGGCGAGACGGTTTCAGAACTGCTCTTGCGGGTTGTGCCGGGGCTCCAAAAGTTCAGCAACGCCGAGGCAATCGTTGGGAGCGAGTTGATCACGCCCATCCAATCCTGGCTCGGATCGGTGCGCGATCAACATGCCGAAAACCCGGCCTGGTCGCCCTGGATGCAAGCCTTTGTGGAAACGATCAACACGGCGCTCGGGGAGGTTGGGCGGTTATTGGGAGCCAAGCAGCAGGGCCAATCTGACGGTGTGCGAGTCAAACTGCGTGCGGCCGGGTACGACTCGCCGGAGCAGTCGTTGAGTCGTCTTGCGCTGCGGACCCTCAGCGGGTTGGAAGGGCTTTCGTCAATCCTAGTGGGGATGCGGCGTCGCAGCTATGTCGACGACGCGTTTGGAATTACTGAGTTGGAGCCGGTTGACGGCCGCCCAATTCTCGAACGATTCAGTTGACGGTGTATTCGATCTTGCGGATCGCTTTGAGCGCTGTCGAGTCTTGGGGGTGCAAATCAAGGGCGCCGACAAATTCGTCGAGCGCCCGCATCGAGTCGCCTTTCGAGAGATAGATGCGACCCATATTGAGGTAAGGGTTGTGGCGCGGCTCATATCGCTTGGCCTTCTTGGCGGTTTGAAACCACGGCACTGCGTCGTCGAGGCGCCCCTGTTGCATCAGGTAAACGCCGATGTCGTTGTACGGGTTCCCGAACTCCGGATCAATGCGAATCGCCTTCTTGCAATCTTCGATAGCCTCTTCAGTGCGTCCAAGGAAGGAAACCGCCCATCCGCGGAACGTGTAGCCTTCGGCCGTCGGCATGGCCTCGATACTGTCCTCGTAGAGCTCGACGGCTTCTTCGATCCGACCGGCCATGAGGCGTTCGGTACCTTTTTCCCACAAACATCTTGCGCGTTCGTCGAGCGTCATCGGCAACCTCGGAATCCGAACCTCTCTTCTCTGATACTAGCGTACCTGTCAATCGGTCTTGGCAAGGCTATCCGTGGCACCGCGGCCGTCCGCCGACCTGGCGTTCCGCCGAATGTCGGTCCTGCTTAGGACACGAGTCAGCTGTGAGCTATCGACGTAGCCGCAAGATCAACACTGCCAACCCCGGTAACCCAACCGACCCGGCAAACGCAACCAGGAACGATTCCGTCTCAATGGCGTACACGCCGACTGCTGAATATGTGATCGCGATGCCCGCGTTGGAGAGTCCCGTCATCAAAAAGAAACGGCTGGCGGGCATGCCGGCGACGCCCGCGAAGATGACGGAGGCCTCCGCCAAAACCGGCACGGCCCGAAAGACAATGACGATCCAATCGCCGATGCGGGCGTGCAGTTCCGAGACGCGGTCGATTTCCTGCTCGCCGACGAAGCGCCGTGTCGCCGCCCGTCCCGGCCCGGTTCCCAGGCCGTAACCGATCCAGCAACCGACCGTCATGCCGGTCCAAGTAACCAGGGCCCCGGGCCAGAGACCGAGCAGAGAACCGGCCGCCGTGCTAAGAAGACTCGAAGGGATAGGCAAGATTAGGTCTCCGGCCAACAGGGCCGCGAGCACTGCGCCGATCGCCCAGCGCGAAGACCCGCTCTCGAGTAGACCCCGGCTCCAGCCGGTGAGCGACTCTTCCCAGATAAAGAACGGCCCAAGGATCAGCAGCAAAACCAGTACGGCCGCCACACACCAGCGGGTTAGGACGTTTCCCCCGGCCTGCCCGGCCTCATGTTCGGCGGCTTTGTTTTCCAATGCGTCAGCTCTGTCTCAGGGGCCTTGCGATACGGCTGACCAACCACCCCGTCACGACGCAAACGACGCAGCCGACCATGTTGTACCAGAGAAACGAAACCTCCGTTGCGCGGGCTGTCCAGGCAACGGCCGCAAGCCCGGCCAACATCCCCGCGAAAGCGCCATGGCCGTTGACCCGCCACGGCACGAAGGCGAGTACGAATACCCCAAGAAGCGACCCGTAAAACAGCGAACCCACCACGTTGACCGCTTCGATTAATGATCCCAACTGCCCGCCGAAACCGGCGAACACCATCGCGTAGATCCCCCAGAAGACGGTCGCGATTTTCGAGACGCCGGCGTAGTGAGTGTCTGTCGCGCCGCGGCGCACGTAGCGGCGGTAGTGGTCCATGACCGTCACCGCTGCCAAGGAATTGAGCTCGGAGGAGATACTCGACATCGCCGCCGCGAAAACGGCCGCCATGATGAGGCCGACCAAGCCGATCGGGAGGTAGCCCATAACGAAAGTCAGAAAGATGTAATTCGTGTCGTTGTAGGTCTTGCCGCCCATTCGCTCTTCGGCCAACCGCATTCCTTCGCCTCGTACCGAGCCGAGCCTTTGGTCGGCGTCCAAGTAAGTCGCGCGGGCGCCGGGCGTGTCGGCGGCCAGCAAGGAACGGGCGGCGTCCCGGCGCATCGCGAACGAGGAGCGGTACCGTTCGTTCACCGCGGCATACTCGGCGTCGGTGGATCCCTCCAGACGACCGCGTTCGACGTTGTTGAAGAGCATCGGGGGTTCGGTGAAGACGAAGAACGAAAATACCATCGCCCCCGTCAAGAGGATGACGAACTGTAGCGGAACTTTGACTACGGCGTTGAGCAACAAGCTGAGGCGCATGTGGAGGATCGACTTGCCCGTCAAGTAGCGCTGCACCTGCGACTGATCACAGCCGAAATACGCCAGCGCCAAGAATGAACCCCCGATCAGCCCGGACCAAAGGTTGTAGCGGTTTTGCCAATCAAACCCGAGGTCAACGGCGCGCAGCTTCCCGGCCGTTCCGGCCAGTGCCAGCGCGTCGGAGAACGACACGTCCGACGGGAGCGCCACCACCGCGGCCGCGAATGCCGCCCCAATGCCCAGGAACATGACGGTCATCTGTTGTACGTCGGTCCACATCACGGCCTTGATACCGCCGATCGAGGTGTAGCCGACGACCAGCACGCCCATCGTGAGAATCGTCGCCCACTCGGGCCAGCCAACCATAATCGACAGCACCACCGCCGGGGCGTAGAGCGCCAGGCCGACCCCTAGTCCCCGTTGGATCAAAAAAATCGCGCTCGCTAGAGTGCGCGTTTTGACGTCGAAACGTTGCTCGAGATATTCGTAGGCGGTGTAGATACCCGATCGGTGGAACATTGGCACCGCAACGGCCGAGATCACCACCATCGCGATTGGCAGACCGAAATAGAACTGCACGAACCGAATGCCGTCGACATAGCCCTGCCCGGTTGTGCCGATGAAAGTGATAGCGCTGGCTTGGGTGGCCATGATCGACATGCCGATCACCCACCAGGGCATCGACTTGCCGGCCAGCAGATAATCATGCACCCCTCGACCGCCGCGGGCGCGGCGCAAGCCGTAGACGATGATGGCGGCCAAGGAAACCGCCAGGACGATCCAGTCGAGGGGATGCATCAGGTCGGATCGAAGTGCGATGTGAAGACAAAAAGGACGGCGATCCAGAAGGCAAGGTGAGCGAGGACGGCTCCGTAGAGTCGGGGCCAGGAACCCAACAACGGTGGGGGATCGACGTCGAGGCCGTCAACGGGTGGCTGATCCGTCGTCTGGTCCGTCACGATCGATCTCGGATGCTTTGCTCCGGAGAATAATGGCGCCCCGGGTGTCGCGCCTTATCTCTTCTTCCCCTTTTTCTTGGGGAAGGATTGAGGAGGCTTCCTAAGCACAAGTCCGGCTATATGCTCCAACACGGCCCGAAAATAGGCCTCGTCCCGACGCGTTTCCGGCATTTCGTCCCTCAACTCGCTGGTCTGCCGCGGGACATAAGCAAAGGGGAACCGATGGGCTTGTTTCCAGGGCATGTAACCCCAGCCGGCCCCCTCTTTGAAAAGCGCGTCGGCGCTGGCTTTTTCCCGCGACAGATTAGCGGGGGTTGTTTCCCGCCCGTTGTCATCTCCGATCATCCACATGGCCCGTCCGGTTGAGCGGATCTGACGCAGACGGCTGAGCTTTTCGCCCGGGGTGCGCCCGTCGCCGTGCAGCAGAACAAGATCGCAGACCCGGGCCAACGAATCGGGATAAGACATTTTTCCGCTACTCGATGCCCCGATAGGAAGCGTGTAGTCGGCGTGGTTGAAACGCTCGCGAACTAACTCCACCAGGCGGTCGATGTTTTCGGGAATGAAGCGGGCGTGGTCCCAACTGCGGCCGCCCAGGTCCCATTCATCGGCAACATTGATGATCACGTTGCGGAAATTCTTCTCGATCAACCAGTCGGTGATATTGCGAGCAGCGGCGGCGATGGCTTCGGGTTCAGTAAAGATCTCGTCCTGCTCGGGGTGGAAGTAGGTTAAGCATACGACCATCTCGCGCTGGTCGGCGGCTTTCAGGAGACGGTCCAGGCGGGCCAACCATTCCCGTTTCAGTGAGCCGTCGGGGGCGAATGCGCTGATGAGCGCTCCGCCGTCTTTGCCGTGCTTCGCTGATCCGTTGCGGGCGATGCCGTTGATGGTCTTGTCATAGCCGGGGTTGCCGGCCTGCAGGCTGACTGTCAACGCCAGGACGCCGTGCTGCTTGTAAAAGTCGAGCGCCTCGATCACGCGCGAGGTGTTGCCGTCGGGGTCGAACTGGCGTTCCTCGAGCCACTCGTCGTCAAACAACGATTGCCCCAGTCGCAAGGTCATCAACTTGCCGCGGGCTTGACGGCGGTAGAGCCCGCCGGTATAGGTGAGCTGCCACCTCGTGCCCGACGAACCTCGGGTGTAGAAGCGTTCCGACTTGTAACGGGGCCCGAGCATCGCGCCGGTCGCGATCTCAACCGCTGATAACGGCACGCTCAGCACGCCCAAAGTCGCGACGAACAGGAGAGACAGTGTCCCTCGTGCCGTTGTCAATCTGGAGTCTCGGCGCACAAAGAACCCCACACGGAAGCGCTCGGTTCGAGGCTCCCCACGCGAAGATATCCATTGTTGCACAGAGGGGGATACGGCGCGATAGGACTAATGGACCGCGGCCGCCGCTTGCAGACGCCCGGCCGGCCGGCGATCGCCGGCTTCGGGACGCCCCTCGATCAGCTTGCGGACGTCTTGGTAGATTCTTTCGGCGAGCTTGGCGTTGGTTTCGTCGTAGACGTGGACCATGTCCCAAAAGTAGTCTTTGGCAGGCGCTAGATAATCGCGCAGGTTGAGAAAAAGCCCGTCGGGGTACTCTGCTCTGAGACTCTCGATCTGACGGTCGGCTTCGTGATTGAGCACTGCAATGGCTTCGATCCATGCGAGGGCCGTATCTTTATCGACGCCGAAATCCCGCGACATCAGCGGCGCGGCGTAGTCGCGATCGAGGCCGCCGGTCGGTTGGAAAACGCAGATCGGCTCGAAGCCGAAGGCTTCGGATAGTTCGATCAGCTGCCGCCAATTGCTCAGGTAGGCGGCGACATGATTGCGTGTGAAATCCTCGTTGCCCATGACTGCGTCGGCGGAGACGGCGTTGGGGGCCTTGTTGAGGCCGAGGGCTACGGTATTGACCGTCGTTGCGCTTTCCTCGTCGCCCCAGCGCGCGCGGAGTCCCGCGTAGACTCGACTGCGGTTGAGAAGTACATCCCAGAGCGGCCGTTGATGCTCCTCGCGGTACGCGTCCCAGGCTTCGACCATGGTTTGGAAGTTGTAGGGGAAGTTCGGGCGCGATTCGTAGGTTAGCGGCATTCCGATGTCGTTGACGCCGTCGTGGAGAATGACGATGTCGGGGTCGTAGTCGACCACGGTAAAGACGAGATGCGCGATCGATTGCCTCGAAACCGAGGACTGGATCGCAGCGTTGATGACTTCGATGTCGCGATTGGGATAGCGTTCCCGCAGCAGCGTTCGCAGCGAGCCGGGCAAGGTTGTTTCGTAGGTGCTTCCCAACTCGACGGCCGAAGAACCGAGAAAGGCAACGCGCAGCTGGCCGGCCGGTTTCTTTTTCGGAAGCGAGTAGCCGTCGGAGGGAACCCGAAACCCGTCTTCGTTGGTGTAGTGGTAAATGCGGCTCGCGTGGCGCGACATCTCATGCGTGTCGCCGGTCACATACGCCAGGTTCGCGTGGGGGCGAAACATGACGTAGGGATGCAGCTTGTTGTGGAAGGGCAGGACCAGCCTTCCGGGGGTCCGGTAGCCGAGATAGGCTTCGGCAAGTAGGAAGGCCGCGACCGCCGACAACAGAACAACGGTCGGGTAGTAGAGCAGTCGCCGCAGGCGGGAGCCGGAGGGCATAGCGGTTGATTCCGGGGGCGTCGAGGCAGGGCAACGCTGAACTCTTGGCAGGCCCCGCTCCGACCGCCGGGAGAGCCTGCCCGGAAGACCCGTAGTATACACGGCCGGGTTCTCGGGTTCGGACCCGTCTGTTGTTTCTGTTGTTGGCCGCGAGCTTAGCCTGCATTTCTCACCACCTGACGGTCGAAGCACGCAATAGGCCCGTCATTACTTCGTTACGGTTGCCTGCCGTGCTCACCGTACTGTTCAAGCACGCCTCCGCGCGCCAGGCGGCCCGTGCCTCGTACTGACAGCCCTCTCACGCACTTCGCCTCGCCAGGTGGTGAGAAATGCAGACTAGCGCGTTCGCCGCATCCATAGACTGGCGCCACCCGGGTACGGAGCAGCGGTGGGGAACGTCGCCTTGAGCTTGTCGAGGTGATAGTGGGTCAGGTAACTGTTCGCGAGCAACACTTCAAAGGCCGAGTTGAAGGCTAAGAACGCTTGAAGCAAATACTGTTCGTTGTAAAAAAGTCGGCGATCGGTCAGCCACGACGGCAGGTAGTCGGCGGGCAGGAAGATATCGTGTACATGGACTACGACGCCGGGCTTGAGCCGCGGCAGCACTTCCAAAAACAAATAAGTAACATCGCTGCCGTACTTGGCGACGTGAGACGAGTCGATGAACAGGATGTCTCCCGACTCCAGCTCGTCGAAAATGTCGCAGCCGACCTCTTGGACCGCTTCGGCAACAAGCGAAACGCGCGCCGGCAGCTTGCGCGTCAGATAGGCCGGGGGAAACGGGTCGATACAAATAAGCCGTGTATTGCCGTTCTTTGCGGCGGCGGCCGCGGACACAAGAGTGGAGAAACCGCCTCCCACTTCGACGATCAAATTCGGCTTGCCGCGCCGCACCATGCAGTGCAGCACCAACGGGTCCACCCCCTCGAACATACCGTTCTCCAGGTAAAAGCCGGCTTCGTCCCGTCCGGGCTTGGCCGGGAATGCCGAGTACTCGTGGCGAAAGCGCGGGAACTCTTCGGTCAGCAAGCAGACCTGCTGTTGCTCGTTCATCTCGATGCCCCGCAGCTTCGATTCGTGTTGCCAGGGGTAGCGCGGCAGGTTTCGAGTGTCGGGGATCGGGGACTCAAAGTGCAGGGGAACAAGATGAAAGCCGTGGTCTTCCCAGAAAGCAAAATGCTTGCGGTAGTCGGGCTCGCGCAGCAGCGATGCGTTGAGGCGGGCCGCGAAGGCCATGGTCCGGTGGAGTGCCGCGGGTTCCGAGCTGGCCGACGGGGCATCACCCGATTTGACCGGGTCGAGCGAGACGGGCTCGGGCGCCGCCGGAAATGCCAGGTCAGCACAGGCCGGAGGTCCCCGCCCCGGGGACGGACCACAACCATTTGAAGAACTCGCGTCGCTCTTTCCAGCCACCCTCTACCAGCAAGCGGTATGCCTGCCGGCAGAGCAGCATCATTTTCCAAGAAGGCTGACTGCGATAGGACGTTAGCGCTTGCTCGTAAGCCTCTCGAAATCGCCGAAGCTCCGCCCGTTGCCGCTCGATCACCACGCGGAGAGCGGTCGGCGCGGTCGGCGAGTCGTCGGTGTCTGCCGTCGGCGGTTCCGTGCTTCTTTCCACGCCAAACTCTTCACGTGAAACAGACTCGTCTTCCATGAGAGCTCTCGGGGCGTCGGGTTAGCGGCCGCGGGGTGCGGCGGGGCTTTCCGCGTCGGCCGGCTGAACGTAGTCGCGGTAAAGCCGTTCGCAGTCGGGCTTGCAGAAAATTTGCGTCTCGCCGTCGACTTCGGCTTCCCAGTATTGCTTGGGAATCATCAGTCCGCAGCAGACGCAGTAGGTCATCGATTGGTCATGCCAGGTGACGTTTCGGTCTTGCCATTTCCCCATAGGTTTGCTCACGGGCGTGGTGTGCGTGGGGCTTTGAAATCCGGGACGGGTTCGTTGCTGTGCATCCGGAGTTTCTCGGAAGGATGGAAGATTCCCTTTGTCCGACGCGGCATCAAGCAATTGCTCCTACGCCCCGTCCGGGGCTTCTCATGATTTGTCGCGTGGACCCCGGGCTAAAGCCCGGGGCTACTATCCGTGCCCCCTCCAGGGGCAGGGCCCCCGGTTGTGATACGTCCCGGTCGTGACCCGGGCTGAGCGTGGACTTCCGTCCACGCCTCGGTTTGTGTCGCTCGCATCGCGAGGATGTCTCACATTTATATCGCACACTCGCTCACGGCCCCGGGTACCCATAGAACTCGCGCGCGGCCTCGGCGGAAATCAGCCCCTGCTTTACGTCGTCGTCGACGGCTTCGGAGGGGCGCTCTTCCGGCGGCCCGTAACCGCCGCCGCCCGGAGACATAATCATCACTTCGTCGCCTTCCTTGAGCGCGATGCGGGTGAACTTGGTGGGCGAAACGGTTCCGTAGACTTCCGAAAAAGTCCGAAATTCGGTGTCTCCGTTTTTCTTGACCAGCAGGCCGCCCGAGCTGCCTTGCTTCCCGCCGAAAAGCCCCCAGGGGTGGGTCTTGGTGCGGTCGAGCAAAGCGCTGACGGTGATTTCGGGGCCGACGACGCGCAAGACCCTCTTGCCGCCCAAGCCGCCGCGATATTTCCCGGCGCCGCCCGAATCGGGCCTCATGCTGTATTCGAGCGTCAAAAACGGGTATTTCGTTTCGAGGACCTCCGCAGGAGTATTGCGGCAGTTGCCGTTGACCGGGCACATCACGGAATTGCCGTCATGGTCGACCGTGGCGCCCCAGCCGCCGCCGTCGAAGTGGTAGTTGGTGTAGTATTCGCCGGTCTCGGGGTGAACGCCTCCGAAGAGAAAATTGCAGGCCGTGCCGGCTTCGGCGGCGGCGGCACGCTCGGGGACGGCTTGACTCAACGCGGCCATCACGACGTTCTGTAGATGCGGGTGCGTTTCCGTATTTCCGCCGACCGAGGGGCCGGGGTGCTTTACGTTGACAACGGTTCCCGCCTTGGTGATGAGGCGGATAGGACGATAGCAGCCCGAGTTGACGGGAATATCCTTGCTGGTGACGTGGAGCAGGGCGCTGTAGGTCGCCGCGGCCGTCACGACGAAAGTGGCATTGACCGGGCCGAGCGACTGCGGATCGGAATCGCGCCAGTCGGCGATGATTTCGTCGTCTTTGACGACCAGCTTCAAGCGCATCCAGACCGGCTGATCAGTCACGCCGTCGTCTTCCATGCAATCTTCGAAACGGTAGACGCCGTTCGGAATCTCTTCGATCTCAGCGCGCATCCAGCGTTCCGAATAATCGAGCAACTGCGTGCCTGCCGCTTCGAAGACTTCGGGCCCGTAGCGTTCGAGCATTTCCAGCATGCGCGTCTCGGCGATATTGAGCGACCCGATCATCGCGTGCAGGTCGCCCCAACTCGATTTCGGGGTGCGGTGATTGGTAAGAATGATGCGCCAGATGTCTTTGACGTATTCGCCGCGGCGCATAATTTTCACCGGCGGCAGCCGCAAGCCTTCTTGATAGACTTCGGTCGCGTCGGCGGCAAACGAGCCCGGCGCCATGCCACCGATCTCGCAGATATGAGCGATGTTGCCGACGAAACAGCACAGCTTCCCTTCAAAGAAAACGGGCTTAAGGACCATGTGTTCGGGGATGTGGCACTGCCCGCGATAGGGGTCGTTGTGAATCACCACGTCGCCGGGTTCGAAGGAATCGAGCCCAAGCTCTTCAATCGTCCACTTCACCGCGTATTGCGCCGAGCCGAGCATCGTGGGACAGAACTCGGCTTGGCCGATCATCTCGGCGCGAGTGTTGAAGATGACACAGGAAAAGTCCAGCCCCTCGTTAAAGATGGGCGAATAGCTCGTGCGCATCATCGCCGTGCCCATCTCACGGCAAGCGTTGATGAGGGCGTTATTGATGACGCTCAAAGTGACGCTGTCGATTTTCTCCACGCTTTTCCCTCGGTTCACGGCTCACTATTCACCGCCGACGTCCATAGTGATCACGCCGTATTTATCCACTCGGATGCGGTGCTCGGGGTGCGCCAGGATCATCGAATCCTCTTCCTCGATCAGGGCCGGGCCGGTAGTCTCGAAACCGCCGGGCAAGTCCTCTCGCCGGTAGACGGGACAATCGATGAAACCACGATCCTTGAAATAGACCGGCCGCGATTCGAGTGGCTCGGCGCGGCCTTCGACGGTCAACGGCTTGAGTCGCGGCTTCGGGATGCGGCCGATCACCTTGACGTTGAAGCGGATTAGCTCGATCACCTCGTGGCCTATCGAGTAGCCGTAGAAATGCTCGTGGACGCGATGAAATTCGTCGAGCGCGCGCCCAAGACGCGCTTCGTCGATCTCACCGTCTTCGACCTTGACGTCATGCTCGTAATTTTGCCCGGCATAGCGCATGCTGATCGTTCTTTCGACCTCGGGCTCGCCGGAAAACCCTTCGGTGCGGAGCTCATCAAGCGCGGTGTCGACCAATCGTGCGAATTCATCCCGAACGGCCCGCCAATCGACATTGTCGGAACGAAAGTATTGGCTCCAAACCTTGTCGACTTGGTAGTCGGCGATTAGGGCGCCGAAGGCCGAACAGAGGCCGGGATAGAGCGGGACTACGATCCGATCCATGCCGACCCGCTCGACAATGCCCCCGGCGTGCATCGGACCCGCACCGCCGAAGGCAACCAACGTGAAGTCCCGCGCATCGAGTCCGCGGTCGATCGAAACGACCCGGATGGCATTGGCCATGTTCTCGTTGGCCAACTCGATGACGGCTTGAGCGGTTTCGGGCGCGTCCATGCCGAGGCGGCCGCCTAGGTCGGCGAGTTGCTTTTCAGCCTTTTCGCGGTTGAGCCGCATCCTGCCGGCGAGGAAGTAGTCGGGGTTGAGTCGGCCGAGTATGAGGTTGGCGTCGGTCACGGTGACCTCCTCGCCGCCGCGGTCATAGCAAACCGGGCCCGGGTCCGCCCCGGCGCTTTGCGGCCCCACGCGTAAGAACCCCCCCTTGTCGATCCAAGCGATGCTGCCGCCGCCGGCGCCGATCGTCGTCAAGTCGACAAAGGGCGCGGCGATCGGGATGCCCCACTCGATCTGGTAGTCGGTGTTGTAGGAGATCGCCCCGTTGCGCACCACGCCGACGTCGCAACTGGTTCCGCCCATGTCGAGCGTGACGAGATCCTTGCGCCCGGCCAGCTCGCCGAAATAACGTCCGCCGATGATGCCGCCGCTCAGGCCCGATAAGACTATGTTGACGGGCTCTTCTTCCGCGATCTCGGGGGCCGCGTGACCGCCGTTCGATTTCATCACTGCCCACGGGCAGCTTATGTTCAAACGCCCGAGGCTTTCGCGAACGCCGCTGACGTAACGCTGCAGTACCGGCTTGACGTAGGCATCGGCAATGGTCGTGCTGCCGCGTTCGTATTCGCGCCAAATCGGGGCCACGCGGTGCGACAGCGAAACGGGAACGTCGGGGAAACGCGCCGCGAGATGCTGCTGAACACGATTTTCGTGCTCGGGGTTGAGGTGCGAAAACAGCAGGCACACCGCGATAACGGTGTCGCCGGAGCCCGCGCCCGATCCGGAGCTATCGACTCGCTCGCTGATCGCGTCGGCTAGGCCGTCGAGCTTGTCGTCGCTCAACGGCGTCAGGACGCGGCCCTGGTAGTTGACCCGTTCGTCGAGTTCCAAGCAGTCCGCCCGCTCGACCAGCGGTTTCGGTTTGGTCCACTTGAGCGAGTAGTGATACTTGCGGTTGAGGCGCTGGATAAAAGGGACGTCGCGAAACCCTTTGGTCGTGACGAACAGCACCCTTGCACCAGCGCGCTGCAGCATCGCATTGGTGGCGACCGTCGTTCCCAGGATCAGCGAAGAGAAAGCGTCGGGAGCTAGGTTCGACTCGCCGATCACCCCGGCGAGCGCCTCTTCAGGGTGCGCCGGCGTGGAAGGCCATTTCGCGACCACCAACTCGCCGCGCTCTTCGTCGAGCCCCACCAGATCGGTGAACGTGCCGCCGGTATCAATGCCGCAGCGAACGCGGGTCGAGCTGTCGGAATCGGACATGAAGGCTCGAAGCAACGAAAAGGGGCGCGTGTGTGTCCGCAGAGAGAATACAACATTCTAGCGTCGCGTTATCAGCCGTGTGGTGAGCTGGGTGAGAGAGGTGACCCTGCGACGAGTCGGGCCCGGTAACGGCTCACGCCGGGGTGTCCTCACAGCGCCGCCGTCAACACCGCCGCCTCCGTCGCTTCGTCGCCTTCCAGCCGGCTCACAATACGCCCGCGCCTCATCACCAGAACCCGCGAGCTCATCGAGATCACCTCGGGAATGTCGGAGGAAACCAGCAGCACCGCCGCACCGCTTTGGGCCAGCTCGCCGATCAGCTTGTAGATCTCGCTCTTGGCCCCCACGTCGATTCCCGCCGTCGGCTCGTCGAGCAGAAAGACCTTCGCCCCGGTGCTCAGCCATTTCGCCAACGCCACTTTCTGCTGGTTGCCGCCGCTCAGGCTTGCAACCACCTGACGCCTTCCGGTTGCCCGCACGTCGGTTTTCCGCATCATCTCGTCGATGAATCCGTTCTCGCGGCCTAATCGCAGAAAGCCTCGTTGTGCGAACCGCCGCACGACCGCCAGGGTGATGTTCTCGCCGACGTCGCGGCAGCCGACCACGCCCTCGCCGTGGCGATCCTCCGACAAGTAGGCGATGCCTGCGGCCAAGGCTTCGCGAGGGGAGCGAATGCGCGCGGCTCGGCCGTCGACGGTGACCGTGCCCGAGTCGAAACCCAGTGCTCCGATGATGCACTTGCAAACCTCGGTGCGTCCCGAGCCCACCAATCCCGCCAAGCCTACAACTTCTCCGGCGTGCAATTGGAAGCTGACGTCCTCGAAAACACCGTGGCGCGTCAGTCCTTCGACCGACAGCCTTTCGGGGCCTTGCTCGTCGGACTTCTCGGGGAACTGCTCGTTCCACTCGCGCCCGATCATGCGCCCGACCAGAAACGCGCGATCGATTTTCCCGTCGAGCGGATAGACGCCCACCGAGTGACCGTCGCGCAACACCGTGACACGGTCGGCAATCTCGAAAATCTCCTCGAGGCGGTGGGAGATGTAGAGAATCGTGCGGCCTTCGGCCTTGAGCTTGCGCAGGATATCGAAGAGCTTCACGAGCTCGCGCGGCCCCAGCACGGCCGAGGGTTCGTCCAAAATCAAAACCTTCGCCGAGACCGAAAGCGCCCGCGCGATTTCGATGATCCGGCGCTCGCCGGCGCCGAGTTCCTTCACCGGCCGACGCGGGTCGAGGTCGGAATCAAGCCGATCGAGCAGTGAACGCGCCTCGTCAAACAACCTTTTCCAGTCGACGATCCCGAACCGTCCGCTCGGCGTGCGGCCGAGGAAAATGTTTTCGGCGACGGACTGCTCCGGGACCAGGGTGAACTGCTGGTGAACAATCGAAACGCCGGCATCGAGTCCGTGTTGCGGGCTCGAAAAACACACCGTCTCCCCATCCAGGCGCATCGTCCCCTGATCAGGCGCGAGCGCGCCACACAGGATCTTCATCAGAGTCGACTTACCGGCCCCGTTTTCGCCGAGAACGGCGTGGATTTCGCCGGCTTCGGCTGTGAAGTCGACGCGGTCGAGGGCGTGGGTTCCCCCGAAGGTCTTGACAATGCCGCGGGCTTCGAGTCTTAGCGTCACGGCCTACGGTTGAAGGGCTACGAGATCAAGAAACAAGCTGCTCGACGACGCGACCCTGAACATCGGTCAGGCGGCGGTTGTGCCCAGCCCGCCGCACAGCGAAAGGAAAATGCACGACTTGGCCTTGGCTGGAAAGTGCGGTGCCTTGGGACTCCCCGCGACCGGCGCGGCTCGCGCTTGTCGATCGTGTGGTGTCTTGGGCAGTTCGACGCAGGCTCGCCTCGTGCGGGAAAAGGCTCGTAGCTAGCGTAGCTCATTTCGGCCGCCAGGGACCGTCTATAATTGTGCGCAGCCGACTCTACCCGCGGCGGTTTCTCCTCCATGGCATCCCAATCCGGAATCGTCTCCGCCGCGACGCGGACTCTCCAGCGCCTCGGACCCGGCGCCGGCGCGATCGTTGCTTTTCTATTGATCGTGTTGGTGGGGAGCTTTCTTGCGCCCACCTTTCTTACCGGTCGCAACATCACGAACGTTTTGCGGCAAAGTTCCATGCTCGGTGTCGTCGCGGTCGGAGTGACGTTTGTGATTCTGACCGCGGGCATCGATCTCTCTGTCGGCATGGTGCTGAGTCTGACGAGCGTTGTCGCCGCTCTGCTGTTTGCCGATGGCGGCGGAGCGCCGCTGCCTGTCGTTCTCTTCGCGACGCTGGCACTCGGCGCCGCCATTGGCGCTTTCAATGCCTTGATGATCGTTTGGCGGGATACCGCGCCTTTCATCGTGACTCTCGCGATGATGGCCATCGCGGGCGGCGCGGCGCTGACGGTTTCGGGCGGGCGGCCTATAGGGGGGATCGCGGGAGCTTATGCCTGGATCGGCGCAGGCTTCATCGGACCGGTTCCCGTGCCGGTTCTGATCATGCTGGCGGTCTTCGCGATCGGTGCGTTCGCGCTGCGCTACACGCCTTACGGCCGCGAGGTGTATGCCGTGGGCGGAAACGAGGAGGCCGCGCGGCTGTCGGGCATCTCCATCCGGCGTGTGAAGCTGATCACCTATTCGCTCAGCGGATTGCTGGCCGGGCTGGGCGGCATCATCTTCAGCGCGCGCGTCACCGTCGGCGATCCCTGGGCCGGGCGTGGCCTCGAACTCGACGCCATCGCCGCCGTCGTCATCGGCGGCACCAGCCTTTTCGGCGGCATCGGCACGATGTGGGGCAGCCTGCTTGGCACGCTGATCATAACGATGATCAACAACTTGTTGAATCTGCTCAACGTTTCCCCCTACATGCAAGGCCTCGCAAAGGGAATCATTATTCTGGTGGCGATTACGCTCTATAAGAAGAAAGACCGTTAGCCGTTGGCCGCGAACCGTGAGCCGTGAGCCGCCCGGACCGAGGAGTAGGCTCCCGACGTGGCGCACGCTTTCGGCGTGCCGTGTCGCCATTTTTGGCGACATGTCCTATCGTCCCTCTCACACGCCGCAAACCGCGTTCGGAAGCAAACCGCCCTCCGGCTCGTCAGTGGAGGCGGCGGGACTCGTGAATACGTTCGAGCGTGAGACAATCGTTGTCTTACCGTGACCACGAGAACCCTCTCGGCCGCCATTCTCCTCGTTCTGCTTCTGGGCGCTTGCTCTTCCTCCGAACGCAACACGACTCCCAGGACGCCCGAAAACTTCGCGGCTCGGCGCTGGGTGATCGGTTTCAGTAATGCTTCGGAGTCGAACACATGGCGCACGGCTCTGCGCGAGTCGATCGAGAACACCATCGCCGGCTACGACAACGTCGATTTGCTCATCACCGATGCCAATGACTCTCCGGCGAAGCAGGTCGCCGATCTCGAAGACCTTCTCACGAAAGGCGTCGACGGACTGATCATCGGCGCCGTCAATACGCACGTCGCCAACACCGCCATTGCAGAATGCGAGCAGGCCGGAATCCCCACCGTGATCGTCGACCGTAAAGTTGCGACCGACAAGTTCACGACTTTCATTTCGACCGACCACACTTGGCTGGCCTCGACGGCGCTTGAAAAGCTGATCGAGCTAGTCGGCGGTAGCGGCAAGATCGCCATTATCGAAGGGCTGCCCGGCGCCGGTCCGGCGGTCGAGAGAAACGAGGGCTATGACGAAGTGCTGGCGCGGCATCCGGAAATCGAAGCCGTGCGGCAGGCCGGCGATTGGTCGCGCGCCGGCGGACAGCGAGTCACCGAAAATGTCCTCACGGCCAATCCCGACCTGCTGGGTATTCATTTCGACGGCGGGGAGATGGCCGTTGGAGGCGTGCAGGCGTTGCGGGCGGCGGGGATCTCCGACGAGAGTCTGCGGGCCGGCAAACCGTTTCTCACCTGGACCGACGGCTACAACGGCGGGCTGAAGCTGATCAAGGCGGGCGTCGGGAAATTCTCGATTCAGCACCCGCCCCGCATCCACGCCGTGCGGAGCGTCGAATCCCTCATCAAGATTTTCCAGGGGGAAAACGTACCCAAACAGCAGCCGATCCGTCTGGACTTCATCACGCCCGACAACGTCGACGAGTACGTTGTCATGGACCAACCCGACGACTATTGGGCACGGTGAGGGTGTGGCGTCAGGCTCCAGCCTTGCCGCGCCCCGGGCGCGTAGCGCCGGGCTCGCAGAGACCTGCGGCCTTGTCCGCGGCCGGTGGTCTGTATTGGCGTCTCGGTCAGGAAATGCGGTCACGGTTCGGCAAAAGCGTCCCGCGTGGCCTGCGCTTGCGAGCGAATCTCCTTGACCGGAACGATAACCCCGACACCGATACCGGGACAAAACTGCCGCAGATTCTTCCACGACCGTTTCGAACCGACGTGCTCTGGCCAATACGGAAAAGTCCGGCACTGCAAAGGCTTGACGTCGTGAATCGAGCACCCTGTCGCCGTCACAAAACGGCACGCCCCCTTACTCGGATCCGCGATGCGGGTCTTGCCGTCTCGTTCCTCGCAGTGACGATCGTAAAATTCCGACTGACTCAGATCGAGGTGCAGCGCGATACGCTCGACATCCTCGTCCGTCAGAAAAACGTCCCCGGAATGAGTGCAGCAATTCGTGCATTCGGGGATGCACTCGAAGCGGAAGTTGAACTCACCGATTTGGACTAGGGGACTCACGGAGGGAAGATTCTAGTTTCCCGCACCGGATGGGCAATCAGGGCTATTCAGAGCCCCGCCTGCTACGGCGTATACACATAGACCGCGCCGGCGTTGCCCGGAGCCCCCACCACAGCGGTGGTCCCGCTGATCGCCACCGAGAAGCCTAACTGCCCAAACGCTACCGCGTCACTCGCCGTCAGTGTTTGCTCCGTCAAGTTGCCCGCGCCGTCCGGCTCGTAAACATACGCCGCGCCGCTCGAAGTACCCCCGTCGTCTTTGAACGGAGCCCCGACCACGATCACAGTGCCGCTGATGGCGACGGAATGTCCAAACTGATCAAACATGGCGGCGTCGCTTGCCGTAACTTTCGTTTCGACGAAGCCGCCTGCCCCGTCAGGCTGATAGACGTAAACCGAGCCCTCGTCGAGCCCGACAGCATCGTCCATGTCGGCGCCGACCACCACCGTGGTACCGTCAATCGCCACCGACTCTCCAAAGAAATCGCCGAGGGCGGCGTCACTTGCCGTGAGCTTACGCTCGACGAAGACTCCGGCGGCGTTCCGGCGAAATAAATAAGCCGAACCGGAAACGATTCCCGCATCGTCGTTGCCGAACGCCCCCACGACCAAGGTTCCATTGCTCATCGCCAGCGCTGTGCCGAAGTTGTCAATAGCCGCGGCATCACTCGCCGTCAGCTTCGTTTCCGTGATCACGCCGGCGGCGTTTCGTTCGTAAACGTATACCGCACCCGTGTCGGCCACCAGGCCGGCATCTCCCAAGGATGCGCCGACCGCCACGGCATTGCCCTGTCCACTCACCGCGACTGCGGCCCCAAAACGATCTTCCGCCAACCCGTCGCTCGCGGTGAGTTTACCTTCGAGAATCATTCCCGCCGCATTCCGGCGGAACACATAGGCGGAACCGGAGTTGTTGCCCAAATCGTCGTCGAAGATAGCGCTGGCCACCACGACCTGGCCGTTTTTGCTGATCGCCACCGAATACCCAAGCTGATCTAGGGCGGCGGCGTCGCTCGCCGTCAATTTCGTCTCGGTCGTCAGCAATGGATCGACCGTGATCGGATAGACCGCCGCGCGGTCATCGACTTCAATGACGATCACGGTGCTTTCCACCAAGAGCCGTGACGGCAGTTCCTGTCCACGGCTGTCGTAAGCGTAGAGCGCGCCGTATTCGAGCACCGGGTTGCCGCGTGCATCGGCGAGTCGGACACTTCGGCTGTGGTCGCCGAGCAGAGGCATTAGGTTGTTCGTTTTCAGCTCAAAGCGCAGCTTCGCGTTTGCGGGGCCCGTCACCGGCCGCGGCGGCGGCGCCGGCAAGTCGAAGCCCTGCTCCAAGCCGAGCGGACCGTTCAGATACCACTCGATCAGGGTGGCGTCGGCGTCGGCCTCGTCGTTGCGGTGCCGGTATTCAAAACGATTGCCCGAAGCGTCGCTTTCCGTCTCCAAGACAGCCTGCATGCCGCCGTCATATCCGTAGCGCTGCAAGCGAAGCTGAAGTTCCCAGCCCGGTTGCTCTGTATCCACGAGAGATTCGTGGCGTACGACGAGGCCGTCGGCGTTGAACTGCGTCAACATTCCGCCCCGCCGGTTGGGCGCCAAATAGGTGGAACCGGCGTCGACGAGGTCGTAGTGCTTCGAGGCGTTTTGCTGGATTGCTGAAATTAGGGCGGGTCCAAGCGGCTTTGGAATCCCCTCTTGGGAGCCGCCGAAGCTATTTTCGAGACCCCGGTCCGCTGGGGCCCGAGAAGCAGGCAGAAGCAACAGGGTCAGTCCTATAAAGGTGAGTCCGAGGAGGCGGGGTTTCATGGTTTCTCGCATTCTTTGTTTGGTTCGCGTGCCCCCAACTACGGCGACCGATCGGAGCACAGCCCACAGGCTGAACTGCCCAAGCCCGGAAGCGGGAGGCGTATTCAATATTAAGTCTGAACAGGATTTGACGCTAGAGGAAATCTCCGTCGTGGGTTGGCAATGCCGTGGTGTCAACCCCGCTCGCCCAGCCGGTACAAATGCGAGAACGTCCGAATCAGCAAATTCCCGTCGGCGATGGCGGGCGTAGCCATGCACATCTCACCGAGGGAGTTCTTGCCGATCACTTTGAAATTCGGCCCCGCTTCGATCAAGTAACAATCGCCCGCTTCGCTCAAGCAGAAAATGCGGCCTTTGTATGCCCATAGCGAAGCGGTGAAGTTGCCGCTGCCGACCTCGATGCGCTGCTTGCCGTAGACTTCCTTGCCGGTTTTGGCGTCGTGGCAGGTGAGGAATCCGCGGTCGAGCAGGGTGTAATAAAGGCCGTCGTAGATTACCGGGGAGGGGTGATAAGGGCGGCCCTGCGGCACGCTCCAGGTAATGTACTCGTTCGAGGTTTCGCCCGGCTTGAGCGTAATGTCGCCCGAGGCGCCGGGTCGGATGGCGTAAATCGGCCGCTCTTTGCTGCCGTGATACCCCGACGTCACGTAAAGGAGCCCACCCGTGGAAAACGGAGTCGGGATGGAAAGCGACGACATTCCGCTTACCTCCCACAGCAGTTTCCCGTCGAGGTCGTAAGAGCGGATCTTCTTGCGTCCGGCGGTGATGATCTCCGTCCGCTGATCGTGCTTCCAGATGAAGGGCGTCGACCAGGTCGTCGGCTCATCGCGCTCAGCGCGCCAAATCTCTTTCCCCGTGGTTTTGTCGAGCGCGACTGTATAGGACTGCTCCTGGTTGTCGTTCGTGATGTAAAGCCGGTTTTCGTGCAGCGCCAGCGAAGAGCCCGTGCCGTACCCCCATCGCGTTTCGACCGGTTCCCACTCCTTCGTCCACACGACGTTGCCCGCCATATCGAGGCAATAAGTCGCTAGGTCGCCGAAGTGAAAGTAGACGTGCCGGCCATCGGTGACCGGAGTTTCCGAAGCGTAGGAATTCTTGCGATGCCGCGGAACCTTGGGCATGCCTCTGTGCAATTCCGTCTCCCACGCGATCGTCCCGTCGGCGAAGTTGATGCCGTAGCCCAGCCAGCGGTGCTCGTCTTCCGCGATCGGTTGGCGAATCGCGCCCTCGTAGAATCCCGCCGGAGTTTCGCCTTCGCCCGCGGTGCGGATGTTCGTGGTCAGATAGACGCGCTCATCCCAAACCACCGGACACGACCAACCCTTGCCTGGAATGGCGGTTTTCCAGACGACGTTTTCCGTCGTGCTCCACGAAACAGGAAGTCGGGGATCGTCGGCGACGGTACCGAGCGCCCCCGGTCCACGAAACTGCGGCCAAGTCGCCCCGGAAAGCATGCGGACGGATAGCCCACCGGCGATTCCTTTTAGCCAATTCCGACGAGAGAGCATTGTGCCTCCTGATAGTTGGTCTGTTCGGACGGCGCGCTCGACCGACCTGGTGAGAATTATACCGAAATCGGCGAACCCGGCCCATCAACAGGATCACGGGCCGGATGGTCCCCACGTTCATTTCGTGCTACCTTGATTAAACGGTTTTGCGCCCGAACCGGCTCCATCAATCGCTGGGCGGCTCTGCCGCCTTACGCTCAGCGTCGATTTGAGATGGAAACGTCCTTAAACATCCTGCTTGTATCGGCCGTTAGCATCGGCTTCATCCACACGCTGATCGGCATCGACCATTCTCTGCCCTTTGTCGTGCTCGGTAAAGCGCGCGGTTGGTCGCTGCGCAAAGTCTGGGGCATAACGTGCCTTTGCGGAGTCGGCCACGTTTTGTCGTCCGTCGTGCTGGGCGGGCTGGGTCTCGGCCTGGGAGTCGCCGTCTCGCGGCTCAATTGGATCGAGGGTGCTCGCGGCGAGGTGGCGGCTTGGCTACTCATCTTTTTTGGGTTGACCTATGCCGCTTGGTCGTTCGCTCGGCGGCGGCGCAAGCAGCGCCATATGCATTCTCATGCCGGTGGAGCCGTCCACACCCACGATCACGGCGGGCAGGCGCACGACCACGGTGCGGCAACCCCGGCCACCGTGACCGCCTGGAGCCTGTTCGTCATCTTCGTGCTGGGCCCCTGCGAACCGCTGATCCCGCTGTTGATGGCTCCGGCGATCGGTCTTGGAACCTGGGTCGTTGTACCGGTAACGGCCGCTTTCGGCCTAACTACGATCGCGACGATGCTGCTCGTGGTAACGATTGGCTTCTACGGTCTGCAACTCGCCCCATTGCGCCGGCTGGAAGCCCACGCTAATACCCTCGCCGGTCTCGCGATCGCCTGTTCCGGCCTCGCGATTCAACTTTTCGGAATCTAAACCGCCCCCCATTGTGCTGACCGGGACAGGGGTAACACTTTTGGGCGATCGGGGCAGCCCACTTGGCCGCTAACTTGGGCCGAATCAAAGACCTGGCAGAAAGCCCGAGGAGACCAAGCCAAAAAGGCCCATCGCCCTGCTATTGGTAAGGGAATCAAGGAGTTCGCCGGTTTTCTGTCCAGGCCTCGCGGCAGCGAGCCGACAGGGAAGCCTTGACAGAAAACCGGCGAACTCCCAACCCTGAAATAGCAGGGCGATGGTCCATGTGTTACCTATGTGCTTGGACTAAAGTGTTACCCATGTACCCGGTTTATACCCCCATGTGCTGACCGGCACTCGTGCCGGTCCCTGTCCAAAATACAGACCGGCTCTCCGCACGGAAGAACAGAGCGCGAAGCATAGTAACACCGCGACGGAGTGTGGGTGCTGCCCCGCTGCGACGACGGCGAACGTGCGCCGGTCGCTGAAAGCGTTCTAAGAGGCGATTTGCGAAGTATGGGTCGGACGCACCGGTTAGGTAGTGGGATCCGGATAAATCATTAGGAATCCGCGGACGAGAGCTATGTAGTTCTTTTCGTGGGGCTTAGTCCCGCTCGCAGTCGCGGAACTCTGCGCACCGGTTTTGGACGACGCCGAGCCTAGGCTTGCTGGTAGCCGCCACTCAAAGCCCATGCGAAGGGCAGGCGCTAGGGGACGCTACACGCCGCTTCAGCCGACAAAATGCTGGTCTCTGCCTTCACGGAGCCAAGGACAGCCCCGTTCCGTTGATGATCAGGCTCGGGCCACCGGATCGTCCGCACGACTCACAGGCAATGGGATTACGCGCGTGACCTTTGTCCGCTATGTCCGCGACGTTGACATCTGGGTAACGGATCTTCGGAAGGAAGCCGGTTCGCCGGACTCACGCAGCAAGCTGATCGACTCCCCCGGCATTGACCGGAGCGACCTCGACCTGGTACATTGGACACTTTTCCTGCCCGCCAAAGTGTCGTTATGAGAACACATTGGCTGGTCATGAGGATACATCAGGAGAACGGCGCGCCTGTGGCCAAGGGACAAGTGGTAGTGCTCGGTGCTGGGATTCAAGGGGTCTGCACTGCGCTCGCCTTACACAAACAGAAATATGCCGGATAGACCAGGCACCTGACTGCATGCTGCGCGCCAGCCTGGTCAACGAAGGAAGAGTTCACCTGGGCCTGCTCTATGCCAGTGACGAGAGCTCTAAAACGTCCAGGCTCATGCTACGGGCAGCGCTGCAATTCGCACCCCTTCTTGAAGGTTGGGTGGGAGAGGGCATCGACTGGGCCAGCATCAAGTCCAACCCGTTGACGTACATCATCCTGCCGAATTCCATGCACCCGCCCGAGCACGTGTTGGCTCGTTACGAACAGTTGGACCAGGACTATAAGGCGTGTTTCCGCACAGCCTCCGCGAATTATCTCGGAGAGACTCCGGAGACATTGTGGCAGGAGGCGCCCGTGCCGGGCGGGCTCAATCCCGATTTTGCCGCCGCTGCCGTCGCCACCCCGGAGGTAGCCATCGACCGGATGAAGTTTCGAGAGATCATGCGCGTGGCCATCCGTGATGCCGATGGCATCGAGCCTCTGTATCAGCACCGAGTCGAATCCGTTAGCCGCGCACCGGGAGGGTTTCGCGTCGAAGGGACGACGCTTGACAAGACCCGATGGCAACGCAAGGCCGATCTCGTGGTGAACTGCCTCTGGGAAGGACGCCTGAAGATTGACCAACATCTGGGCATAGTGCCCCAACGCCCATGGGTTTACCGGTTGAAATATCAGGTGTTAGGCGACCTTCCGGCAAATTTATCCACCCTGGGCTCCTTCAGTTTTGTGCAAGGCCCCTTCGGAGACATCGTCACCAATCCCCATGACAGCAGCGCCTATCTCTCCTGGTATCCGACCTGCTTGCAAGGCTGGTGTACCGATATCACGACGCCCCCGTCGTGGGAAGACGCCTGCAACGGCATCGTAGACGCGACAACGGCCCATTCCATCGCCGAGCCTACGCTGGAAGCGTTAGATGTCATCATCCCCGGTGCGGGGCGCTGTCGCGTTGACCAAGTGACCGCCGGCATCATCTTCTGCTGGGGCAAAACGGATATCGACGACCCAGATAGTGAACTGCACAGCCGGCATACCGTTGGCGTGCAAGCCCACGACGGGTATTTCTCCGTTAATACGGGAAAGTTCACGACGGCGCCGTTGTTTGCCCATCAGCTACTGGATATGGTGCAGTGATACAAAACGCCGTTGGTCAACCCTGAGTGCATGTCACGATGATTGCTGATCCGGTGCCTTCCGTCTCCGTCGGTATCACGCTGTCTCGATCGGCGCGATTTCTCCGCTCCATCATCAAGAATCTGGAGGCCATCGAATACCCCAATGTTGAGGTCCTCGTGTCGGACTGCTATGGGTTTGACGACACCTTTAGTCAGCTTTACGGCAGGTACGGCGGGGACCATCGGTTTCGCTTTTTCAAATCCACCGACCAGCTCAACTGGATCGAGCACCACAATTTCCTACTTCGGATGGCTTCGGGGAAATACTTCCGGTGGATGCCCCACGACGACTCGTTTATCCCCTGCGGCCTGGAAGAACTGGTAGCGCGCCTGGAAACAATACCCAATGCCGTGCTTGCGTACGGCCCCACCGAAGCCGTAGACCTGACCGGCACTGCGCTGCCGCACCTGAATCGGCTCGCGCCGCCCCCCATCACGGATCAGGACCCCTGGACGGTTCGCGTCTCGTTGCGTCTGTTTTGGGACGGACTCTTCGAAGGCGCCTTCAAGGGGCTGTTCAGGAGAGACCAAGTTATGGCGTCGGAGCTTTATATCCGTTCCACGTACCAACAGGTTTACCCGGAACGGTGCTGGTTGTTTGGCATGTCGCTGCTAGGCCGATTCTGTTTTGTGCCCTCGTCTCGGTACATCAAGTGCTATCACCCCGCTAGTACGAGTGCCCAATGGCACATTGGGCTGCGGCACATTGTCAATAACGCCTACGTCATGCGCGGCTACCTGGCCGATCTGTGTCCTCGCCGCGCGCAGGTGTGGCTGGGGACAGGGATGCTGATACTATGGCCTTGGTATTGGGCCACGCGTCCGTATGAGTTCACCCCTAGAGGGGTGTTCATCAGGACCATGCGAGACCTTGGAAAGGTATTGACCCGGCGCGCCGAGCTAAAGCTGGCCATCGCTACCTTTCAAAAAGCCCTGGCCCGCCGTACAGGGCGACGTCACCCAACTGGCTGATCTCGACCAGCTGTATCAGGAAAACTTCACCCTTCTTGGCAAGATTGACATCTTGGTCGCCGGTGCCGGCATCTCCAAAGATGTGCCGATTCTAGCGCTCAGCCGTTTGCTAGTGAAAACAATCGATCCGTCCAACAACCGGATTTTTTCAGCTCCGGGGGTTGAGCGAGGGCGGGTTTCGGCGTCCTTGGAAGGCCATGCTGGTTTCAGGCACGCCGATCATCGGTGATAACAAGACTTACCATTAGGTATCCGCGGACGAGTCCTATGGTAGTTAGTTTCGACGATTTAGTCTTGCTCGCGGGCCGCGGAATCCCAACCTAGGAGCCGCGCGTACCGCTCTAGCTCAATGTGGCAAAGATCTTCAGATGCTGTCGTACTCGGGCAAAGCGTCGGGTGCGGGTGGCCAAAGCTTCAGCGCAAAGCGACGATCACTGTCCTCGGGGGATAGCGCGCCAGCAAGGCTGTGTACCATGGTAGCTCCGCCGCAGCGTCACTCTCGAGATTCCTTGTGTCCGGCCTCACGGGAAATCACAAACCCTATTCCCACTGGCGCGTCGAATATACGATACTGCTGCTTATGAGAGAGCATCAACGTTCCTACCTCGCCGTCGTGACGCTGCTCCTTGCTGTCGGGGCCGCGGTTTCCCAATCGCCCAAGCTTCCGGTGAACTGGGAAGGGCTTCCTGATCCGTTCCACACACCTTCCGCAAGCAACCGGCCACAGATGGTCGAAAAGCCCGACGGGGCGGGGCTTTCGTTGCCCACCGGGTTTCACGTTGAAGAGTACATGTCGGGATTCGAAGCCCGGCCTCGCTACATGATGCTGGGGCCGAACCAAGAAATTCTACTCAGCGACAGCGGCGGACGCCGTGAAACGAACGGCCTGGTCTACGTCATCCATGAGAAGAAAGCCAAGAAGATCATCGAAGGGCTCGATCGACCCTTCGGCCTGGCGATGCACGAAGATTGGCTCTACGTCGCCGAGCCGACCTCGATCAAACGCTACAAGTACGACGCCAAGGCCATGGCTGTGACCGGCAAAGGCCAAGAGATCATTTCGCTGGAAGGCCAGGGAACGGGTCACTGGACCCGAACTCTGCTTTTCGACCGCGACCACAAGAAACTCTACACGACCGTCGGCTCGGGCTCGAATATCGATCTCGGAGAAGACCCCAAGAGGGCGACGGTGCTGCGCTCGAACCCGGACGGTAGCAATGTCGAGATCCTGGCGACGGGATTGCGCAACACGATCGGGCTGCGTTGGCATCCGGGCAGCGATTCGCTGTGGGGCGCCGTGCAAGAGCGCGACGGGCTGGGTGACGACATTGCCAATGATTTCCTGGTCAACATCAAGGAGGGCGCCTTCTACGGCTGGCCCGTTGCCTATAACGGCCCGCATGAAGAGCCGCGTCACAAAGACGTCGCGCCCGATAAGGTCAAGAGTACGCTCTACCCCGACGTGCTGCTGGGTGCTCACGTTGCCGTGCTCGACATTCTCTTCTATACCGGTGAGCAGTTCCCCGAGAAGTATCGAAGCGGGCTGTTCCTAGCTTTTCACGGCTCATGGAACCGTGCGAAGCGCACCGGCTACAGCGTGACCTTCATTCCGTTCAAGGACGGGAAGCCGACTTCGGGACCGCAAGATTTCTTGAAAGGTTGGATGCTCGGCGAGGATCAGCGCGAGGTTTGGGGACGTCCGGTCGGTTTGCTGCAAATGCCGGACGGTTCCATGCTGGTTTCCGACGACGGCGGCCGCAAGTTGTGGCGCATTTCCTACAAGGGCTGAGTCGCACGAAGTAACCCGGGAAGGCGGCGTAGCGGCGTCTTGTTGTGCCGACGGGCGGTTCGCCTCGTGCAGTTCCGGAGTCTTCCGAGTCTCCCAGTCCGCTTCCGCCGATTCGATGTATGGTGTTGTTACGACGAGCGTGGATTCCGCTTTTGAGCCTGTTGGTTGTGACACAAGCCTTCGCCGCTGAAACCAAGTTTTCCCACCAACTCCATCTCAATAAGGTCGGTGCTACGTGCACGATCTGTCACAGCGCGGCGGCCGCGAGCAAGGAGGCCGGCGACCGCAACTTACCCGCCGAGGAAACTTGCCTGGCGTGCCATAACGGCGAGACAGCTCCGTCGGTCGATACCATTTGGCTCGCCGAGCGTGAGTTGGAAGAGCGAACATTCCGCTTCAATCATGAATTCCACTTGAAGCTCGGCAACGTGGCCGCGGTCCTGCGAGCGGCGCTCGACACGGGGAGCTACCTCGGGAAAGCGGGTGACATGCGCCGCCTGCTTAACAGCAACAACTCCTGCCAAGGCTGCCATCGCGGACTCGAAGAAACCGATCTCGCGGCCAAGGCGAATCTACCGGTGATGTCGGACTGCCTGGTCTGCCACACCGAAATCGACAACCCTTTTAGTTGCGAGGAATGTCATCTTCCCGGTATCGAGCTCAAGCCGGCCGATCACACCCGCAAGTTCATCGACTTACACTCGACCGGCAAGATCAACCTCGATAAGGCAACCTGCTTGCCCTGCCACGGAACGAATTTCGCTTGTATGGGCTGCCATTGACCGGGTTTAAAGGGGATTCAAGGCCGCGCGAGGTAACGGCGCGATTTCGGCCTGGCGGCTATCGAGCCAACAGAGGCCTTGATTCCTCGTCGAAAACCACCGCCCCGTTGCCATTGGCGATGCTCATGCGGACCGCTTCATTCACACTCGTTCCGACCAGAGCTTGCTCGGGCAAAGCGCGCTTCGGCGCGAGCCGACCCAATAACTCCCGTCGTTTTTGCTCCGCCGCCGCCTCGCTTAGCCCGGCGGTTTGGTCTTGGAGTGAGATGATGTCCCGCACCCCCTGCACGATCGACTCGTATCCGTACCCCCAGACGTCGGAGTCTTCACCCGGTTCCCAACTGTCGAAGCCGCGAAAGAAATTCGGGTTGTAGTCTTCGTACCCGGCCTTCTCGGTAATGAAGCGGCAGTTGCGGTCTTTGTGGTCCGCCCAATACTCGCCCTCGGTGCCGTGCAGCATCATGCCTTGGTTGGTGAGCGCGCTTTCGTGATTCGATAGAACCCAGGAAGTCTGCACCCAGAGCACTGAACCGTCCTCCCATTCGACGACGGCCTGGACAGCGTCGAAAGCATCCTTGCCGTGGCGTGGGAGCAGCTTCTTCTGTCCGAAGGCGACGACCTTACGCGGCTTGAGGCCGGTGATGTAGTAGTAGGCGTCGACGTAGTGAACGCCGACATATTCAAAAGGAGAGCTCTTCTCGATCCATAGCACAAAGTGGTCCAAGGCGATTTCGCGGCGCTCTTCGATCCAGGCATGGGCGTGCAGCATCTCGCCCAAATCCCCCTGCCGAAAACGCCGCCGCGCGGCGCGAACGGCCGGGTCGTGCCGCTTGTGGTAGTCGGTGAGCACGTACATCGCCCCCCGTTCGGCCTCTTCATGAATAACCGACCAATCCTGGGTCGTCAGGCAGAGCGGTTTTTGAACGACGCAATGTTTGCCGGCGCGCAAGGATTCGAGAATCACCGGCGTGTGCAGGTGATCCGGCGTGGCGACGAGAACAATGCCGCCCGCGGGCAGCTCGCTTATCGCTTTCTTGTAGAGTTCCGGCTTCGAAGCTCCGGGGTCTTCGGCCTCACCAGGGTAGGGGCGAAACGGGTTATCGGGAAACATCTCGCGCAAGCGCCTCAGCGTTCGCCCGCGGCGCGAGCACACCGAGATTTTGCCTAGCCGGCCGCGCCGCTGAAGCTGAAACAGCGTCGGCAAGATCACCTCGCGAGTGATCATGCCGCCGCCGACAACGAGAGCGGGGTAGAGTCCGGTCGGTTGGGTCATGATCGGATCCGCCGTTCCGACAATCGCGGCTTTGGCAGGGAGTCAACCTCGGGCCGCTTGCCCGAATGATCTGCGCGCCTCGACTGCTTCGGCGACCGCCTCGCGCAAGCCTGAAACCGAGTCGTCCACCGCGTCGGTGGTCATCATCAAGGGCGGGGCGATTTTCAATGAACCCCCGTCGACGCCCACCGGCGCGAACATCAGCACGCCCTTTTCGACCGAACGCCGCACGATATCGCAAGCCAAGTCTCGGTCGGGTTGCTTCGTCTTGGAATCTTCGATCAACAGGCTCGCAACCATGCCGCGACCCATCACCGCCCCTATTTCGTCAAACAATTCTGCAACCTCGTTCAACCGCCGCCGCAGGTGCGCGCCCACATCGCGGGCATTCGTCACCAAATCTTCGTCGAGAATCGTTTCCAGCGCCGCCAACGCCGCAGCGCAACAGACCGGGTTGCCGGCGTGGGTCGACGTCATCGAGCCCGGCGCGTGCAGGTCCATTACATCGGCCCGACCCAGCACCGCCGAAAGCGGCAGCGAGCTGCTCACACCCTTCCCGAAGCAAACCAGGTCGGGGACGATGCCGTACTGCTCGAATCCCCACAACGTGCCCGTGCGCCCGAAACCCGCTTGAATCTCGTCGCACACCAGCAGGGTTCCCCGCTCGTCACACCATGCTCGCAGCCGCTGCATGTAAGGTACGGGGGCGAAAGCCGAATCGCCGCCCTGGAAGGTCTCGACAACAACCCCGGCGACCTCGTCAAAATCAACACCCTGTTCCCGCAGCGACCTCTCGAAAAGATCAAACGACGTATCCGGGCAGCGATAGCCGTCGGGAAACGGCACTTGCACGAACCCCGGATCGAGATTCACGATCCAGTCCTTCAGCGGAGGGATGCCGCCAGCCTGTTGCGAGCCTAGAGTTCTGCCGTGAAAAGCGTTCTGAAACGAAATGATCGTGACTTTCGAGGGACCGCCGACTTGGAGGCCCCGCGTGCGGCAAAGCTTCACCGCGCATTCGATCGTCTCCGACCCTGTCGTCAGCAGAAAAACCTTTTCGAGCGGCGGCGGCGCGAGCGCGCACAGCTTTTCCGCCAACGCCAACCTCGGTTCGTTGGCAAAACAGAAGTTCGTCAGCAACGATTTCGTTGCCTGCTCGCGAATCGCCTCCACGACCCGTGGCGCGCTGTGTCCGGCGTTGGTGACGAGAACGCCGGAAGTCCAATCGACCCAACGATTCCCCCAGCGGTCATAGACCGAAAAGCCCTCTGCACGGTCCCACAGAATCGGCGGCTGCCCCTGCATCGCAAGCCCTTCGGCGGCCTGGAGACGCTTGAGCAGAGGGACGGACTCGGGGTGCGGGAAAGGGCTCGCAATCCGCCGGTAAGGAGTTTCGACAGGGGCAACCTTACGCGGTTCTAGCGGGAAGGTCGGCATGGAGAACGCGATACCAAGCGATGCATTGGCGCCCGGCGGCATCCCAAGTTTAGCAATGGTCGCCGGATCGAAAGATTCGAATCCCGTTTTTTCGAACCGATAAGACCAGCGGAAGCCGAAGTTCGCCATGCTCAACAGCCGTCAGGGTCGGCGCACCCAGATCGTGATCGCGGACGACCACGCTCTGTTCCGCGCCGGTGTGAAAACGCTGCTCAAGGACGAGCCGGACCTCGAAATCGTCGCCGAAGCGGGCGACGGCAACAAGCTCTGCGACCTGGTCGAAAACAAGAAAGCTGATGTGTTATTGCTCGACCTCGCAATGCCTCACACAGACGGCCACGAGGTGCTCCGGCAACTCAAGAACGCGCACAGTTCCGTGCACGCGCTCGTCCTTTCGGCAAGTGACGATCGCGTCGAGCTATCGTTGGCTCTCGACCTCGGGGCGAAGGGAATTGTTTCCAAGAGCGCCGCGACCAAATCGTTGTTGGAGGCGATTCGGCGCGTGCGCGGTGGACAAACATGGGTGGACCCGCAATTCGCCGACCTTAGCCCGGAGCGGAGGGATCCGCCACGAACCCGGCGTTCGCAGAGAATGGGCCCGCCGTCAAAGCCGATCGTCGGGTGGGATGCCTTGACGCCGCGCGAGAAGCAAATTGCCTCGCTGGTCGCTCAGGGCCTTCGGTATAGGCGAATTTCGACGCGTCTCCACATCAGTGAGCAGACCGTCCGCAATCATCTACGAAATATCTTCGACAAGCTGCAGATCAACGACCGCGTCCAGCTCGCGCTTTTCACGATTGACAAGCAGCACTGACGGCTCGGACCAAGCCGCTTATTAATAGATGCCGCGGGAAAGTTGGCCAACGTAGCGTTGGATGTTAATTGGGTAGCGGCGCACGCGCCCCGCCTGTTCGAATCTTTGCCGCACTTCTTCGCGGTAGATCTCGAAAGCCTGTTGTTGACGCCGAGCCTTCTCTTTCTCAAAAAGATCGTCGCGAGCGTCAACAAACCCGATCATTTCGGCCTCTTGACGTTCGACTACTTCGTAAACCGCCCAATCGTTTCCGGAACGAACCGGCCCGACGGCTTTGCCGGTCTCCAAGGCGAAAGCGTCATCGCCTAAGGCGCCGACCGAACCCAAGTTCGGGATCGAATCGGAACGGCGCACAAAATCGCTGGTCTCCGGCTTGATCCGAAAACTTCGCGCCGCGGATGTCAGGCCGTCTTGTGTGGCGGCCTCGCCCAGCTCTTTCGCGCGCTCTTCAGCTAGGCTCCGTGACTCCTGGGTGACGTATTGATCCCGCACTTGCTCGCGGACTTCATCGAATTCGGCATGACGTTCCGGCACGATCTCGGTAACGACGGCAATCGCCGTCTTCTCGTCCTGGGTCGCTGTCACGACCTCGCCGTCACCCGCTGCGAACAGCGAAGCCGTCAAGGTCCGGAATTCCCGGAATGCGGCCGGCGGACTCCGCCGTGTGATCTTGGGGAGTGTCAAGACCTTGAGATTCAGCGGCCCCGCGGCTGCTTCAAGGTCTTTGCCCGCTTGGCGCGCCGCGGCAATCGCACTGTCGACCTGTCTCATCCTTGCGTTGTACTCGCGGTCTTGGACAAGCTCTTGCCGCACTTCCCCGCGCACTTCCTCAAGTGGCCGCACGCGTGCCCCTTGCCGCTCATGCACCTTGATAACGTGGTAACCGTATTCCGTACTGATAACTTCGCTCAACTCTCCCGCCGCGAGTGCAAACGAAGCTTTCTCGAAGTTCGGCACCATCTGACCGCGAACGACCCAGCCCAGGTCACCGCCTTTGTCAACCGTCCCCGTATCGTCCGAGTGTTCGGTGGCCAGCGCCGCGAAGTCGGCTCCCGCCTGGAGTTCTTTGAGCACTTCCTCGGCCTTCTGTTTGAGCGCCGCCTTTTCGTCGTCGCTCTTGTCTTGGGTCATGAGCAATATGTGGCTGGCGCGAATACTTTCATCGACTTGATACCGCTGACGGTTTTGGCGGTAGTAACGCTCGACCTCTGCTTCGTCGGGGACGATCTGCGGCAGATCCGCGGTGTCGATAGTCATCAGCTTCACGCCGCGTGATTCCGGAATCGTGTACTGCGGCTTGCGTTCCTCATAGAACGCCTGGAGGGTCTCCTCCGCAGGCTTGACTTGGGCGCGGAAATCCTCGGTCCGAATCTTGAGAAATCGGAGCTTCGTCTTTTCGTCATCCCGGCGATAGATTTCCCGGAGTTCTTCTTCGCCGACCGTGACGCCGTCCACTACCATCCGTCTCAGCCGCACATCCACAATCAGCGAACGCCGAACTTCTTCTTCGAACCTTGGAACCGACTTCCGAAAGCGTTGGCTCACGAAAGTCCGGTATTGATCAGATTGAAACACGCCGTCGATGAACAAAAAGGGCATCTGCTGCTTCAGCCAATCCGCAAGTTCCTCTTCGTTCGCGGAGATCTCCAGGTCCTCCGCTTCCTTCATCAGAATGAGGTTCGTGATTTCCCTGTCGACGGTTTGTTGCGCGAAGACGCCCCGTGTTTGCGGATTGATGGTTTGACCGCGGGTGAGATCGGCCATCGCCTGCTGGACATCACTAATCGTCAACTCGTGCGCCCCGGAAAGCCACCACAACGTCGGGTCGCCGACTTCCGCCAAAACATTCTGATTGGCGTCGGCCGCGGCACCCCAGCTGCCGGGAATCAAGGTGATTACCATCGAGACCGCGACCAAAGACAAGATCCCGCCGAGGACGATTTTCACGGCCTGTTTTTGGCTTCGGAACAGGTTAAACATCTTGGGATCATTATACTGTGGGCCCCTGGAGCGACAAAGCAGGGAATAAACGCTCACGTTGGTGTACCGCCGGGAACAAACACTCGTGTGTGTGTAGCCGTTCCAAGACGGGACGAGGGTTCAGCTTGTCATCGGCGCCGCTAAAGTCAACCGCTCTACAATCCGATTAGTACCAGCATCGGCCGGCCGAATCTCGGTCGGTACGCGTCCCTACAACCAGCCGGCGCCGGGATTCATGGAGCGAAACGCGACCCGATTCGATTGCGACGGCCGGCCCAGCGTTGTCCATATCGTCACCGCACCGATGGCAGTGACGACCATGCTTGAGGGGCAGCTACGCCGACTTCGGGAGGCCGGTTTCAACGTTACCGTCGTTTCCTCCCCAGGTGCCGGTCTGTGCCGAGCGGCCGAGCGTGACCGCGTCGAAGCGCGGGCTGTTCCGATGGCTAGGGACATCACGCCCCTTGCCGACCTGGTCTCCTTGTGGCGGTTGTGGCGTTTGCTGCGAACGTTGCGCCCGGCAATTTGTCATGTTGGTACCCCGAAGGCCGGGCTGTTCGGCGGCCTGGCCGCTTGGGCTGCGGGCGTTCCGCACCGTTTCTATACTCTGCACGGTTTGCGGCTCGAAACGGCGACGGGTTTCAGCCAACGATTGCTGTTCGCGGCGGAGTGGCTGGCGTGCCGCGTGGCGCAGCGAGTGATTTGCGTTAGTGTGAGCCTCCGGGAGCAATGCATGGCGCGCGGAGTTGTGCCTCAGGGGAAGACCGTTGTCATTGGGGACGGTAGCGCCAGGGGCGTCGACGTCACCCGTTTTCTCCCGGACCCCGAAAAGGAGACCAAGGTTCGCAGGCTGCGGAGCCAACTCGGTATCGCTTCGGGGGATACGGTCATCGGTTTTGTCGGCCGTGTCACACGCGATAAGGGAATCACGGAGCTGATCGACGCATTCGACATGCTGCGGTCGAAACACGCCGCCTTGAAGCTATTGCTCGTCGGCGAAATCGAGGGGTTGCGACAGGTCCCGCGCCGCATCCCGCGAACCATCGAGAATGATCGGGCTGTCATTCTCACCGGTTTCGTCGACGATCCGATTCCCTATTACGACTTGATGGACGTCGTCGTCCTTCCCAGCTATCGCGAGGGCTTTCCGATGGTGGCGTTGGAAGCAGGAGCGGCCGGCAAACCGCTGGTCGCCACGCGAGCAACCGGCTCGATCGACGCCGTGATCGACGGAGAGACCGGAATCCTTGTGCCGCCACGCGACTCTGCTTTGCTGGCTGACGCCGTGGAAGGACTGCTTGCAGACCCGGAAACCGCCCGTCGAATGGGCCTTGCCGGTCGCGAACGCGTCCGTGCGCGGTTCTCGCCCGGGCGCCTCGCCGAGGGCTATATCGGGCTTTACCGCGATGCGCTCGAGGGTGGTGAGAGCGTTCCCACCCGTAGCTGTCCACGCCGAAGGCCGTATCGCGGTAAACATGCGATCGATTTTCCAGCGGCCTTGGTCGGGCTGACACTTCTTTCGCCCCTTCTGCTGCTCGTCGCCGCCGCGGTGCGGATCGGGATTGGATCACCGATATTCTTTCGGCAGAAACGCGCCGGGTGGGGCGGGGAGGTCTTCGAGTTGTGCAAGTTTCGTACGATGGCGCCGGGCGGGGCCTCCGATGCCGACAGGCTAAACGCACTTGGCCGCCGGCTTCGCGCGTCGAGCCTGGATGAGTTGCCGCAGCTTTGGAACGTCTTAACCGGGCATATGAGCCTCGTCGGTCCCCGGCCGCTCTTGGCAGGCTACCTGCCGCTATACAGCGAATTGCAGATGCGGCGCCACGAGGTTCGGCCCGGCCTGACCGGTTGGGCGCAGGTACGCGGTCGCAACTCCCTTTCTTGGGACGAAAGATTCGCTCTCGACGGCTGGTATGCCGAGAATGCGTCGATGACGCTCGACGCTAAGATTGTGCTGCGCACTGTCTTTGCCGTATTGAGACGAAAAGGAATTGCACGCGTCGGCGAAGCGACCGTGCCGCGTTTCGAAGGGGACGCGGCCAAAGCCGCCATCTAGTTCAGCGGCTGTGAAAAAATGGGGACCGTGCCGAGCGTCGACGAATAAGTCCCATTGAATCAGCAACCTCATCCGCGCGAAGTGGACTGTCCCCGTTTTTTTCACAGCCGCTCGCACGCGGATCCCGCGTGGCTTATTCGCTGGAGTCGTTAGGGGATCGAGCGATTGAAGTTAGAAGCAATGCCGCTCAAGAAAATTCTCATTCTCGGCGCCGGCGGCCACGGCAAAGGCCTCGCCGATCTAATCGACCAGATCGCCGACTGGGAGGCCGTCGGGTTTCTCGACGACGATCCCGCCAAGCATCGTACCCGTGTTCTGGACATACCGGTTCTGGGACCGACTATCTCGTTGGCGGCCACCGCCGAGAAGGCAGGTGCGACGGCGGTTGCGCTGGGTTTTGGCGACAATCAGGTGCGTGAGGAATATTTTGCTCGGGCGCTCGCGGCGGGTCTCGCCGTGCCAAACCTGACTCACCCGTCAGCGGTGGTTTCCCGGCACGCGGAGCTGGGTCGGGGCGTCGTAATCCTGGCCGGGGCGATCGTCAACCCCGGCGCCGTGATCGAAGATAACGTTTGCCTCAACACCCGCGCAGCCGTCGATCATGACTGCCGGGTCGGGGCGCACGCCCTCATTCTGCCGAGTGCCGTCTTAACCGGCAACGTGCGGATCGGCCGTTTCGCGACCGTAGGCGCCAATGCGGTCGTAACTCCCGGGTTGCGCCTAGGGGAGGGAGCCGTGGTTGGCTCCGGCGCGGTCGTCACAAGAGATGTCGCAAGCGGCGCAGTTGTGGCCGGGAACCCGGCCCGGCCGCTGGTTCAGGAAGCACGCGCCACCCTAGGTTGATCCGAGTAGGCTCGATCTCGAGGCCGGGACCCGCTCCTATCAGACTTCGAGAATCACCGGGATAATCAGCGGACGGCTGTCGGTCTTGCGTTTAATGTAGCGTCGCAAATCGGCGCGAATCTTCTCTTCCATCACGCCCCAGTCCGTTTTCTCTTCTTCCGAGGAGCTCTCGATGGTACGGGTAACGGCATCCGCCGCGCCCTCCAGCAACTCCGACCCGTCGTCGCCGGTCACGAAACCGCGGGTGATGATCTCCGGGTCGCTTTCCAGCTTGCCGCTGTGGCCGTTCAAGGCGACGATCGGCACCAGCACGCCGAACTCCGACAAGTGCCTGCGGTCGCGAATCACGATCTCCTCGAGAATCTCATCGCCCGTGCCCGAGTCGATGCACACACGGCCCACCGGCACCGATTCGTGCTGCCTTGCTCCTTCAGAGTCGATTTCCAAGACGTCGCCGCTTTCCACCAGAAACGATGACTCGAGACCCACGCTTCTGAAGTGCTCGGCCAGCCGCAAATGCCGCGAAAGCTGCCGGTATTCCCCGTGCACGGGCACGAAGTATTTGGGCCGCAGCAAGCTCAGCACCAGTTTCAACTCCTCTTCGCTCGCGTGACCCGAGACATGCACCGGGGGATTCATCTGACCGTACAGGACCTCGGCGCCCCGGCGAGCGAGGTGATCGACCAGACGGTAAATCGCCTTTTCGTTACCGGGAATCAACCGCGCACTCAGAACTACAGTGTCACCCTCGTCGATCTCCGCGTGGCGGTGCTTGCCGACCGCGGCGCGCGAAAGCGCTGAAAGCGGCTCCCCCTGACTTCCCGAAATAATCACGGTCCGCTGAGATCGCGGCAGTTTCCCGATGTCGCCCGGATGCACTAATAACCCGTCGGGCACGTCGAGCAGGTCTAGGTCATGCGCCAGACTTGTGACCTCGGAAATGCTCCTTCCCACGAACGCGACCTTGCGCCCTGCCGCGGCGGCCAGATCTAAAATCTGTTGCACCCGGTGAATCGACGAGGAAAAGCAACTGAAGTAAAGCGAGTTCGGTGCGTGATGAAAGATCTCTTCGAGCCGCGGCCTTACCGCCCGCTCCGACGGCGTGAACCCGGTGCGGTCAACGTTGGTCGAATCGGCCAGCAGGAGCAGCACTCCGCGTTTGCCGTAATCGGCCAGCGCGTGCAGGTCAAACGGCTCCCCGTCGATTGGTGTCGGGTCGATTTTGAAATCCGCGGTGTGGACGACGATCCCCAAAGGCGTCGTGATCGCTAAAGCGGTCGCGTTCGGAATGCTGTGGGTGACTTGAATGAACTCGATCTCAAAGCAGCCCAGTGTCGCCTTGTCGCCCGGCTCGACGGTGTGGATCGTTGGAGATTGATCGAGATCATGCTCTTTGAGCTTGCGGTTGACCAGCGCCTCGGTAAACCGCGTGGTATAGATCGGTAGGTTCAGTTGCGACAACACATAGGGCGTCGCGCCAATGTGATCTTCGTGCCCGTGCGTAAGAATTAACCCGCGAACTTGCTCGCGGTTGTCGATCAGGTAGGTGATGTCGGGAACAACGAGGTCGACGCCTAACAACTCAACGCCGGGGAACAACGACCCGGCGTCGATGACAATGATGTCGTCTCCGCAACGCAGGGCCATCATGTTCATACCGAACTCGCCCAGCCCTCCGAGCGGGATTATTTGCAATTTCAGATCTGTCAGTGGGGGAGAGCCTCCTGTTGCCAGCCTAGCATAGGGTTACGCGAAGGCCCGGCCCACCGCGGTATTGCGAGAACCGCGGCACGACGTGGCGCACGCTTCAGCGTGCCGTGGCGGCAGTCGTGCCGCCATATCTGACAGCCTAGTCCGCCTCAGCTCCCTCAAGAGCGCGTAGCGCAGGGCCCCCGGGGACCTGCGGCTTTTGCCGCAAGCCGCTGTTAAGATGGCATCGCCAAACCGGTCCGGCACTTCAATTCACGCCTCTTTCCAAGACCTGCAACAACCGGTCGACCTCCTCGGCCGTGTTGTAATGCGCCAGCCCGATCCGCACCATGCCCCCCGTCGGTTCCACCCCCAGTCGTTCGCTCAGGCTCAGCGCATAGTAGTTGCCGTCCCACACGAAGAAGCCCTCCCGGCCCAGGGACTCCGCGATCTCGCGCGGCTTACGTCCTTCGATGCGAATCGACACCGTCGGTACGCGCCGGTCGAACCTTTCGAAAGCCGTGATCCCGTAGAGCGTCAAACCGTCGATCGCGAGCAGTCCCTTCACCAGCCGCTCCGCCAACCCACGCTCGTATTGCCGAATCGCCTCCATGCCCGCATGCAAAAGGCCCCGCCGGTCGGAAAAACTCGGCTCGTTTTCGAGAAAGGCGTCTCCGAAGCGCCGGCCGACATCGGCCAAGTACTCCACCGCCGCGATCAACCCTGCCAGCCCTTCGTGGTTCTGTGTTCCTGATTCCCAACGGTCCGGGGTTTCGTCCGATGCCGGTCGCACCTTGTAGGGCCGCAGCCTCTTCAGGTGCTCCCTCTTGCCGTACACCAAACCGACATGCGGTCCGAAAAACTTGTACGCCGAGCAGGCCAGAAAGTCGCAATCGATCGCCCGGACGTCGATCGGGCCGTGCGGCGCGTAATGGACGGCGTCCAGATAAACTCGCGCGCCGACCTCGTGCGCCGCGCTTGCGATTTTCGCGACATCGTTGATCGAACCCACCGAGTTCGAAGCCATCCCGACAGCTACCAGTTTCGTCTTCGAATTGAGCAGCTCGAGCAGAGCCTCCGTATCAAGCGTGCAGTCTTCCATCCAAACCGGCGCCGTTCGCACAACGGCCCCGCGCTCTTCCAACGCTCGCCAGGGCGCGACATTGGCGTCATGGTCGAGGTCGGTCACGATGATTTCGTCACCGGCCTTGATCTCGCGTCCGATCGCCCGGCTGACGGCGAAGGTCAGCGACGTCATATTCGGTCCGAAAGCCACCTCGTCCGGCGCGCAGCCCAGCAAGTCCGCGGCAGCAGCGTGCGCCCCAGCGAGCATCTTTTCGGTTCTGGCACTCGTTGCGAACGCGCCGTGGGTGTTGGCGTTCGAGAAAGCCAGGTATTCGGAGACGGCGTTAATGACGCGCTGGGGAACTTGGGTTCCACCCGGCGCGTCGAGAAAAACCGCGGGTTTGCCGCCGACGTGCTGCGCCAGGGCAGGGAACTGAGCACGCAGAATGACGGGATCAAATGAGGACATTGTTCAGGCTTAAGGGCCGACGAGGACGCATCCCGTCCGGACGACTAAATCGGCCCATTGTAACCCGCAACACGAGAAGCCCGACGGCGATCCGTACCTCCTTCTCACTCACGTCGGCTTCTTCACCGACCAGGCCCACGTAAGCCTCAAAAACCACTCTGCTAGAATACTCGGTCCGCGAGTCCTCCGAGCCTCCAGACATGCCCGACCGCGCCGAGACAACCCACCGCTTCACCGTCATTGCCGACGGCCCTCTCGACTCGGTCGTAATGGGTTTCCTCGGCGATGAAATCGACCTGCTTCCGTGGCAGACCGCCATCGACGGCACCGCCGATCCCGTCGACGGCATTTATACCTACGGCCACCTTCGCGTCGACGGACCCATGCTCGACCGCATCCCGGGCGTCAAAGTCATCAGCAATTACGGCGTCGGGGTCGACCACATCAATGTCGCGGATGCCGCGGCGCGCTCGATCCCCGTCGGCAACACGCCCCGTATCCTCGACGGCGCGACCGCCGATATGGCGATGACGCTGTTGTTGGCGGGAGCGCGCCGCGTCGTCGAGGGCGACCGTTACGCCCGTTCGCCCGAGTTTCTCCGCTACGACCCGGGTTTCATGTTGGGCCGTGAGGTCCATCACGCGGTACTCGGCATCATCGGTATGGGCGCCATCGGCAGTGAAGTTGCCCGTCGTGCCCGCGCGTTCGACATGACGGTGCTCTATCACAACCGCCACCCGCGCGAAGACGTCGCTCGCCGCTTCGCCGCCGCTTATGTTCCTCTCGATGACCTGCTGGAGCGTGCCGATTTCGTGATGCTGTGCTGTCCACTCACCGAGGAAACGCACCATCTCATCGACGCTCAAGCCTTAGCCCGCATGAAGCCAACAGCTTTTCTCATCAATATCGCGCGCGGACCCATCGTCGACACAGAAGCTGTCTACGAGGCCCTGCGCGACAACCGAATCGGGGGCGCGGCCTTCGACGTCACGGACCCCGAACCGCTGCCCCGCGACCATCCGATGCTCGGATTGGACAACCTCACGATTGTTCCCCATCTCGGCAGCGCGACAGTGGAGACACGCCGGAAGATGTCCGAGATTTCGGTCGCTAATCTCAAGGCGGGAATGCGCGGCGAACCCTTGCTCCACGAAGTCAAACCGTAGCCCGACGGCGACTCTCCACCCCAGGGACCATCACGTCAAAGTAACTCGTCGGCCAACCCTAGGAAATCGCTGACCGTGAGGTCAGGCTGGAACGGCGAGTCTTCGTAAGGCAGCCGATACCGGTTCACATACGCGCCGCGGAAGCCGCAAGCACGCGCGCCCATGATGTCGAACGCATGGGCAGCGACCATCATAATTTTGCCGGGCTCTCGATCGACTGCCTTCGCCGCGTAGCGATACACCGAAGGATGGGGCTTGAAACGCCCAACCGAGTCCACCGACAAAACCGCGCTGAAGGGTGCCGGAATGTTGTTCACCACCAGATGCTCCACCAGCGAGGCATTCCCGTTCGACAGGGCCACGAGCCGAAAGCGCTCGGCCAACCGGTTCAGACCATTGACGGCATCGTCGAAGGGTCGCAACTGCTCGAAAGCGGCCATCAGTTGGCGCACTTCGTCGCCGCTGAACTCAATCTCCTGGTGCCGCAGTGTATAGACAAGCGCCCGCCTCGCGACCTCGAGGTACCCGCTATGCCCGAGCATCACGATCGTGTCTTGGTATTGCTCGATGCGCTGTCGTGCGCGCCAAAGCGCCCAGAAATCAGTCCCGCTGATGGCAGCTTGCTTGCCCCGAAGAAATGGCTCGACGACCGGGACGATTCCGCCGCTCAGGTCCAGAACCGTCCCGAAAATGTCAAAGGTCAGGGTGTCGATTGCGGCCCGCGCGTCGTCGTTCATGGATTGTCATCAAGCCCGCAACCTCACCAGACGAAGCGGCGGGCCGACTCGCTTCCAGGGTAGCGCGGCGCAAAGAACCATGGCCTCCGGACGCCCCACGAATTCAGGTCACTAAGATGTCGCCGCTCACCGCGCCCGTACAATGAGGCCATGCTGCGCGACCCGAGTCTTATCCCGCTCTCACACCAACATCAGCACGGGCTCGCTCTGTGTGTTCTGATTGAACGCGGTCTGCGCACCAATGCTTCCGACGCCAAGGCTGACGAACTGCACGAGAAACTCGCGGCGATGGTAGAGGTCGAGCTGCTGCATCACTTCGAGGTAGAGGAAGGGGTCCTGTTTCCCGCTGTTCGCGAAGCGATCGATTCTCCCCAACTCGTCGATGAATTGGTCGGCCAACACCGTGAAATGGAGGGGCTTGCTCGTCGCATAGAAGAGGCGTCGGGAACGGACCGAGTTGCATTGCTGCGAGAGTTCGGTGCGTTACTGAGCGGGCACATTCGAACCGAGGAGAGGCGGCTGTTCGAAGAGATCCAAGCCAAGCTGTCACCTGAGCAATTGGCGGAGATTGGGAGCAACATTGACCGGACGTTGCGAAAGGTCTGCCCTACAAGCGGGAAACTCCCATGGGAGCAAATCGAGGAACAGTAGCCCCGATGGCGCAGAGCGCGGTCGCCGGAACCTGCCGGCAAAAGGGTGTGCGACTACGTGCGCCGAAGTCAAGTGAACAAAGTTGGGAATTCTGCCCTGCGGGTCCAACACGGTGTGGATCTTCACGGCCAAGCAGCGGGACGGTTCAATGTGCGACATAAATATGGGAAAGTAAGCGCGGCAGCTCGGTTTACCGGGCTTGGGTTGTAGCTAGGCGAGCCCTTGAGGGCCGGTACGGTGTCCCACGATCGGCAATCGCCGGTTCAGCGGCCTTCCGGCCTTAAGGCTTTAGCCATGGCCGAACCAGGCTGACAATTCCTTGGGGGGACTCCAACGTTTACCCCCCATATTCATGTCGCGCACCCCCAGCAAAGCCCTCGGCTCCCGGCCCTATGAAACAATAGGACTGCTCAAGGTTAACGACCGACCCTGGTCGCGCGAAGTCCGTATGACACGGTTCGCTCTGATCCTTACGACTGTCCTGCTCCTCCTACCGCCGCCCGCTCTTCCACAAGCCGAATATCGGATCTATGAAGAACACCCGCGCTTACTGATCAACCCCCAGCGCATCGACCGCCTCCGCAAGGACGCCGCCCGGCAATCCGCCCGCTGGAGACACCTCAAGACTCTGATCGACAACGGTGCGTCGTTTCCCGAAGAGCCTTTAGTTCTGGCCCTACTGTTTCAGGCTCTCGATGACGAAGTCGCAGGCCGCCAAGCTGTCGAATGGGCCGTGGAAAGCGCCCGCGCCGGCACACTGGCGGACCCCGAAAACCTCCGCCTCGCTGCGATCGTCCTTGATTGGTGCTACGAGCTATTCACCGATGAGCAAAAGACCGCGACGGCGGAAGCTCTCGGGAAGTCCGCAGGACCCCTTTTGAGCGCTCCCAACCCCGCCATTGATTCCGTACGCGGCGCTGTGTTGGCCGCCGCAGCCGCGGCCGGAGACTGGGACGGGTCCGAAGCGCTCCTCGGCAGCTTCATCGAGCGTCACTGGAAGCGCTGGATCGCGCCGGCACTCCGCCGCGGCGAACTTCTCGATCGCGGCTACGAAATCATCGCTGTGATGGAGATCTGTCATGTCATTCGCCGCAACCTGGAGATCGACCTGTGGAAAGACACTCGGGGAGCTTTCCAGACCCTGCCGCGCCATCTGATGCTCGGCTACTATCCCAAGCCGCTAGAAACGGACGAAGGCGTGTTCCGTGATCCGGCGTCGCGATCAACTCATGATTTCGATCCCGCTCGTGAAAGCACCCTGCGCCGGATCGGCGAGATGCTGCTGGTCGCCTACAACGTGAGCTCAGACACCTACCGCTTCCTGCAAGGCTGGCTGCGGCATGACGCCTTCGTTCTTAAGACGCCGCTGGGAGCGCCTTACGAATTCCTGTGGGTCAACCCCTACTTGCCCGGGCTCAGCTATTCTTCTTCGCCCCTTTTCACCCACGACGAGCTGCGGGGTCGCTTGTTCGTTCGTGGTGGGTGGGAAGAAGGCGACGTTTGGCTTGGCTATATCAACGGGGAACTCCAAATCTTCGCCGACGGCAAGCGTTACTTGGTGCGCCAAGAAGACAGACAAGCGCCCTTGGGCCTCGCCGGGACAATAATTGTCTTCGGCAGCGTGCCGATGTCAATCAAATTCAAGGCACCCGAAGGCGAACGCATTTTCGTCGTGGGGTTGGGCGACCAGCAGCCCGTCCGCGCCAAAATCGGCCGCAAGGGTTTCCAGGTGTATGAGCCGGGGCGCGGCGGGATTCTACTCTTTGAAAACCCTCCCGAACCCCAAAAACCCTTCTTGAACTTCAAAAAGAGAATCAAGCTCGAAGTGCGTCCGGGGCCCTGGAGAGGGCCGTCCTCGCGAGGCCGAAAACCACCGACTCTCAATCCGGATCGAAAGCCGGACTAACGCTGGGCTAAACCTACGAGATGGCGGGGCCCGGACTCCGGCGCAGGTCAAGTCCTCACTTCAAATCCCCCGTCGCCGCGAACGACGCCTCCGTCCCACGTTACGGCTTCAATGGGGCGATCGGATTCCGCGATGAACAGGCAATACTCGACCGTCACCTTGGATCGCGCCGGAATCCAGCGATAGCATCGCTCGCCGAACAGCGTGCCCCGGTCGATCATCCGGCGCCGCGACTCGGGCATCGGCGACGCTCCGAACTCCATCCCTCGTGTTAGAGTGCGCCCGTTCCAGGGTGCATGAGTCCGGCTGTGGTTCTCTTCCCAAATCCCGATCCAAGGGAAATCGCTGCGCTTCCAAACGTAACCAAAGACAGTCTTGGCGTCCGGGCTATAGGCAGTGAAGTACGCTTGTTTGAGGGCTGGATTCATCAGCTGGGTGCTGAATGCGCCTGAAACGTCCTTGCCGACGGTCAGCCGCATGTCCGTAAAGCCGCCCTGGGCGAGCGGCGCCATGGGCCACTGAAACTCGGCGGCGATTTTGAGCCGGTCGTCGCCGCCCGCGAACTCCTCTTCGAGCACTTTCGAAGCCGTCGCCGGCATGTGCATGACCGTCTTGCCTTTGACCAGAAAAGGCGGCCCCAGCGTAGCGTGCTCGGTCCAGCCGACGGCGCGATCGATGTCACGGAGATTCTCGGCCGTTTCCGTTACGACCACGCCTTGTGCCCCGGGGGCCAGCCGCATCGTCCGTACCATCCGCATGCCCGCCCGCGGGAACTCCGCTTTCGCGATCAGCTCGCCGCGCTTCTGCTCGGTCTCCCAGGTCACGAGCGAGGCTTCGCCGTGAACCGCAAGCCCGGTTGCGGCCTCTTCTTCGGAAGGCGGCCCGAAATAATCAAAACACAAGTTATGCCCGACAATACCGGAGAGCAACTGCGCTTCCGGCCCGCTCCCGTATTCGGGATGCTTGGCGGGATCGTAGTCCGCCGGCTCGATGGTTTTCCACGGAGGAATCCATAGTGGATTGACAGCATTCGACTTCAATACCAATTCGGCGATGTGCCCCCCGCCGGGAAGCAGTGTGAGGTAGACCTCGTCGTTTTGGAGCTGAACAGTAAGGCGATGGTTGATTGACATGGGAATCGGTCCTCGGTTTGGGTGTTCGGCCACTCTCGGCAGTCAAGACCACTGCGGGCCGAAGGCAGCATAGCACGCAGTTAAGGTGAAACCAAAACGAGCGACGACGGCCGCGGCGAGTTTTTCTTGCCCATAGTGGCTAATCACTTGGAAACGTCGGCGGGGAGTTGCTAAACTAGGGCTCCTGCAATAGTCTTGCCGCCGCGCGTTGATCCAGCGGCGCCGCGGCCCTCATCGAGGAGCGGATTTCCTTATGTCATTGCTTTTGGCGGTCCTGATTTGGATCGTTGCTATCGGCCTCGCCTATCCCTTCATCGCCGACACCTGGCCTCTTCCCGACACGATTACCGAGCACGCCCGGCAGGTGGACGCCCAATACCGGTTGACGCTTTGGGTGACGGGTGTGATTTTTCTGGTGGCCCAGATCGCGCTCGGCTACGCTGTTTTCAAGTTCGGGGGAAAGCGCTCGAAAGCGGCCGCGCACGTCCGCGGCAACGAGCGGTGGGAGTTGCTGTGGACCGCGGCGACGACGGTGTTGTTCGTCGGGCTGACGTTCATGGGCTACACGGTGTGGGCCGAGGCGCGTTTCACCGAAGCCGCCTCGCGGCCCCCCGACGAAGACCGCCTGATCGTCGAAGTCGTCGGCCAGCAGTTTGTTTGGAATATGCGCTACCCCGGTCCGGACGGCAAGTTCGGCCCCACGAAAATCGAGTTGATCGACGACTCGCTGGGTAACCCGCTCGGCGTAGACCGCGATCACCCCGACGGCAAGGACGACATCATCGTGCCGCGGATGGCCGTGCCGGTTGACCGCCAAGTTGAGCTGCAGCTGAAAAGCAAGGACGTGCTGCACAACTATTTCGTGCCCGAACTGCGTATCAAGCTCGATACCGTACCGGGCATCACCGGCACGCTCCGCTTCACGCCCGACAAGACGGGGACGTACGAGATTGTCTGTTCGGAGCTATGCGGGTTGGGACATTACAAGATGCGCAGCTTCCTCGACGTCAAGACCCAGGAGGAGTACGAGCAGTGGCTCGTCGAACAGACTGAGTTTCTCGGTCAGTAGTGAACCGCCCGTCAACCAACCGGGCGGCGAGTCGAGCCCGGGTCTTGGCTGGAGATTTCGAACGAAGACGAGAGTTTGTAGAGAGAACGATCATATGGCAACCGAAGTCGCGGAACACGTGGAAGTGCATCGGCATCCCGAGGCTACCAGCTTCATTGCGAAATACATTTTCAGCCTAGATCACAAAGTGATCGGGATTCAGTACATCATCTTGGCGATCGTAGCCGCTTTCCTCGGCATGGGCTTATCTTTGCTGGTACGACTGCGGCTGGTTTGGCCCAACACGCCGATTGAGATCCTGGGGACTCTGTTCCCGGAGGGCGCGCCGGACGGCGTGATGACGCCGGAATTCTATTTGGCGATGCTCACGATGCACGGCACGATCATGGTCTTCATGGTGCTCACCACGGCGCCGCAAGGGGGCTTCGGGAACTACATTTTGCCGATCCAAATCGGGGCGGTGGACATGGCCTTCCCGACGCTGAACATGCTTTCGTTTTGGACGATCTTCGTCTCGTTCATGGCCCTCGTAGCGGCGTTTTTCGTTGCGGGCGGCGCGCCGATCTCGGGCTGGACGGCTTACCCGCCGCTGAGCGCTCTCGATGAAGCGGCGATGGCCGGGTACGGGCAGGACCTGTGGATTCTCAGCATTGCGCTTTTCTGCATCGGGTCGCTGTTGGGCGCGTTGAACTTTATCGTGACGACTCTGCAGCTTCGCGCCAAGGGCCTGACGATGATGCGCCTTCCGTTGACGGTGTGGGCCTGGTTCGTCACCGCGATTTTGGGTCTGCTGGCCTTCGGCGTGCTGCTTTCCGCGGGCGTCCTTTTGTTGATGGATCGCATGGGCGGGACGAGCTTCTTCATCCCGGGCGGTCTGGTGGTCAATGACATCCCGATCGACCACACCGGCGGCTCGCCGATTCTATGGCAACATCTGTTTTGGTTCTTCGGCCATCCCGAGGTGTATATCGCGATTCTGCCCGGCATGGGCGTGACTTCGCACATTCTCTCGACGTTCGCGCGCAAGCCTGTATTCGGGTACAAGGCGATGGTCTACGCCATGGTGGGGATCGGGGCGCTCGGCTTTGTAGTCTGGGGACATCACATGTTCGTCAGCGGCATGAGCCCTTATTCGGGGTTTGTGTTCTCCGTGTTGACGATGGTCATCGGGGTGCCCTCGGCGATCAAGACGTTCAATTGGATCGCGACGCTGTGGGGCGGCAAGATTCGCTTCACGACGCCGATGCTCTATTCAATTGGGTTCGTATCGATCTTCGTCACCGGCGGCATCAGCGGCATCTTTCTGGGGCAGCCTTCGGTGGACTTGTTCTTCCACGACACCTACTTCGTGGTCGCTCACTTCCATCTGATCATGGGCGTGGCGGCCATCTTCGGGATGTTCGCGGGCGTGACGTTCTGGTTCCCGAAAATGACCGGGCGCATGATGAGCGAGGGCATCGGAAGGGTGCATTTCTGGCTGACGTTTATCGGCGTCTATTCGATCTTCGGCCCGATGCACTATTTGGGCGTTATCGCCCACCCGCGGCGATACGCGGAAACCACGTCAGTCGACTATCTGGGCGCGGCCGGCGCGAATGAAATTCATTACTTCATCACCATGGCGGCGATGATCACGATAACCGTACAGTTTCTGTTCCTGCTGAATGTCATCTGGACTCTGCTCAAGGGCAAGAAGGTGGATTCCGACAATCCCTGGGAAGCGACGACGCTCGAATGGGTGACGGCGTCGCCGCCGGTCCACGATAACTTTGAAGGCAAGATCCCCACCGTGAATCACGGACCGTATGAGTTCAGCGTGCCGGGTGCGCCACGAGACTACGTGATGCAATGCAACGTGCCGGATGCGGCGCCCGCACGGGAGTCGGGCGAGTAAGTTCATGGCAAGCAGCACTCTGACCACGCCGAAGCCCGGCTTGGAACGGTTGCCGGAGAGTTCGGATCCTCGCCTTGGCGGACCGGGTGGCAGCAACGGCTCGGGCCGCGGCGGCGACGGCGGCGGGCCCCGCCAGCCGGACCCGGCGGCCATGGCCGTGCAGCGCTATAAGCTCGGCGTCTGGGTCGGCTCCGGTGGCATCATTATGGTCTTCGCGGCTTTTACCAGCGCCATGGTCGTGCGGTCGGGAATGGGTGACGATTGGAAATCCTTCGGCTTGCCCGGGGTGTTGTGGTTCAGCACTGCGGTGCTTTTGGTCAGCAGTTTCACGATTGAGAAGGCCAAACACGCCTTGCGCGCAGCGGCCGAAGCCGATCTGAAGAAGTGGCTGGGGGCGACGTCGGTCCTGGGTGTAGCCTTCTTGGCCTCCCAGTGGGCGGGTTGGTCGAATCTCATCGAACGTGGCCTCTATTTGGCGGACAACCCGAGCCATTCCTTCTTCTACGTGTTCACAGTCGCCCACGGACTGCACTTGTTCGGCGGCCTCCTCGCCCTGGGATATGTAACGGCGCGAGTCTGGCTCGGCCGTATTTGGATCACACGCGAGGCTGCAGTTGAAGCGGCTGCTCTCTATTGGCATTTCATGGACGCCCTCTGGGTTTATTTGTTCGTTCTGTTGATGGTTTGGAGGTAATTGATGTCGGATGGACACACCGACCTGACGGCGGAAGCTACATGGCAAGGGGGCGGATCACCCTTTGCCGTCGGCCACAAAAAACTGGGGATGTGGTTGTTCATTGTCTCCGACGCCCTGACCTTCGGTGCGTTGTTGATGGCCTACAGCTATGTGCGAGTGGCCAACGACTGGCCTACGCCGTTTGATTTCTACCCGGCGATCATTTTTTCGAGTGTGATGACGCTGGTGCTGCTGTCGAGCAGCTTGACGATGGTGTTCGGCGTCGACTGCGCTGCCAAAGGGGACCGCGCGGGCGCGAAAAAATGGATTTGGGCCACCATGCTGGGCGGACTCCTCTTTGTCGTGCTGCACTCCTACGAGTGGAATCACTTGATCCACGAAGGCTTGCGGCCTTTCAGCAGTCCTTACGGCACACCGCTGTTCGGTGCGACGTTCTTCACCTTGACGGGCCTGCACATGACGCACGTCGCGATCGGGGTGGTCTACTTGGGTATCGTCGCCGGCGGTTTCGGTAAGGGCAAGTATGACGCCGAAGACGTCGAGGTGGTCGGTCTCTATTGGCACTTCGTCGATCTGGTCTGGATGTTCATTTTCCCGATGGTCTACCTGCTGTCGACGAGGGTCTAACCGGCAGGCAATAGTTAGAAGACGAAATCAAATTCGGAGACTTTCATGAGCGCTCATTCGGAATCTCATACCGGCCTCTTTATCAAGGTTTGGGTCGCCCTGCTGGTGTTGACGTTGGTCGAGATCCTGCTGGCCTACATCCAACTCGCCCAAGGGATGATGATCACGTTGTTGATGGGGCTTTCGCTGGTGAAGACAGCCTTGATCATGGCCTTCTTCATGCACTTGAAATTCGACAAGCCCGCCCTGTCCTGGCTTCTTTGCGTGCCGATGGTGGCTTGTTTGCTCATCATGGTCGGGTACTTTTTCCCCGATAGTTACCGTATCCTGGAGTTTGGGCTCTAGGCCCCTCTCGAGGACGTCCAGTCATGTTCTCATCAGCAAGGTTGTCATGGACAAAGTTCGCGGGTGCGTTGGCCCGCTTGGCACTCTTGACGGTCGCGCTGATGCTCGCGGCCGGCCCTGTTTGGGCACAGTGCCAAATGTGCAAGAAGACGGCGTCCTATCAAAAAGAGTCCGCCATCGAAGCCTTGAATCAAGGCATCATCCTGCTGGCGATTCCTCCCGCCGCCATCATCGGCGGCCTGGTCTGGCTCACCTACCGCCACCGCGACGGCTACCGCCCCGAAGGGTAGCCGGTAAGGCGCTTCAACCCGCCCGCCCGACCCCGTCAGCCGTTGTGGCTGCTAGGCTGTCTTATTCAACGGATCTGCGCGGGACGGGTTATGCAAAAGAAAGACGGCATGATGTACGCCCCGGTCGGCAAGGCCGAGCGCGTCTGCGAACCGGGCGAATTCCCGATCGCCGCCGTCGGACTCGATCACGGTCACATCTACGGCATGTGCAACGGTTTGATCGAGGCCGGCGCCGAGTTGCGTTGGGTTTGGGATCCCGATCCCGCCAAAGTAGAAGCCTTTTGTAAGACGTACGACCAGGTCCACCTCGCCGCGTCGAAACAGCAGATCCTCGATGACGAGTCCGTTAGCCTGGTCGCCGCTGCGTCCATACCCGCCAAGCGCTGCGAACTCGGCCTCGAAGTCCTCGCTCACGGCAAGGATTATTTCGTCGACAAAGCTCCGTTGACCTCGCTCGAGCAACTGGAGGCGGCGCGGGCACAAGTCGCCGAGACGGGACGGAAATACGCCGTGTACTACAGCGAACGGCTCCATGCTGAGTCATCCGTCTACGCCGGCAGCCTCATCGAACAGGGCGCGATAGGCCGCGTGTTGCAGGTCATCGGCATGGGCCCCCATCGCCTCAACGCTCCGTCCCGTCCCGATTGGTTCTTTCGCAAGGAAATGTACGGCGGCATCATCTGCGACCTCGGCTGTCATCAGGTCGAGCAGTTTCTGCATTTCGCGGGCGCTTCCGACGCGACCGTCACGCGAAGCCAAGTCGCCAACTACGCCAACAAGCAGTACCCCGAACTCGAAGATTTCGGGGACGTCTCATTGGTCGCCGACAACGGTGCGACCAACTACTTTCGTGTGGACTGGTTTACGCCCGACGGCCTTGGCGCGTGGGGCGACGGCCGGACTTTCATCTTGGGGACAGAAGGCTATATCGAGCTCCGCAAATACATTGACGTCGCGCGCGACGCGGAACTCGACCATGTCTACTTGGTCAACCACGACGGCGAGCAGCACATCTCCGCCAGGGGAACCGTCGGGTATCCTTTCTTCGGACAATTGATCCGCGATTGCCTCGACGGCACCGAAAACGCCATGACGCAAGACCACGCGTTCAAGGTCGCCGAGATTTCGCTCCTCGCCCAACGCGATGCTCACAAGATCGAATAGCGCGGATTGAGCTTAACCTTAGCCGGACCTGACCAAAGCACCCTACGCCGCTCGCCCTCCCATGTTCACCTCACCCCGATTTCGCCGCTACTTCCTCCCCGGCTTCGTCTTTCAATCAGTCGTCATTGGCGGAGGCTACGGTACCGGCCGCGAGTTGGTCGAGTTCTTCCTCAGCACGGGACCCCTCACGGGCCTGCTCGGCATGCTCGTCAGCACGCTGATCTGGAGCCTGGTCTTCGGAATCACCTACGAGCTGGCCCGCGCGGCGCGCAACTACGACTACCGCAGTTTTTCGAGAGCTTTGCTCGGCCGAGCTTGGGTGCTTTACGAGGTGTACTATTTGTTCGCCCTGATCCTCACGCTGGCGGTCCTTGGCGCGGCGGCGGGGAGTATCCTTACCGAAACCTTTCGCCTGCCCTATTACGTTGGTGTCGTCATCTTGATGGCCGCCGTGGCGTTGCTGGTCTTCAAGGGAAGCACGACGATCGAGAAATATCTGTCGCTGTGGTCGTTTGTACTATACGGCATTTATGTAGTTCTCTTCGTTTGGACTTTTGTCCGATTCGGTTCGGAAATTGAGACGACCCTATCGACGGCCCGTTTGGAGTCGGGGTGGTTCCTCGCCGGCCTGCGCTACGCTTGTTACAACGTCGCGGTGGCGCCCGCGCTGCTGTTCTCGGCGCGCCATATCGAGACGCGTCGCGAGGCGCTCACCGCCGGTGCTCTGGCGGGCCCGATCGGGATCATGCCGGGCGCGCTGTTTTCCTTCGCCATGATCGCGCACTACCCGGCGGTCGTCGACCAAACCGTTCCCGCGAACTTCGTTGTCAGCGCGCTGGGTTCCGATGTCTTTCGTTTCGTTTTCCAAATCGGGCTGGTGGGCACGCTGATCGAAACCGGAGGGGGTTTCATCCATTCCTTCAATGAGCGCCTGGCCCGCGGTTACGCCGAGCGAGGCCGGGCGATGCCCCAAAGACTTCGCCCGGCCGTCGGCGTCGTCATGCTGTTGGTCGCCACCGCGGTCGCGCGGCTCGGCTTGGTTGAGCTTGTATCCAAAGGCTACGGAGCGCTCACGTGGCTGGCCCTCGGCGTCTATGTGGTGCCGGTAATGACACTCGGTCTATGGAAGGTCGCCAAATCGATGCGGGTGGCTTAGAAGCTCGGTCCGCCCCGGGCTCCGCCACGGTCGGGTCGGAGCCCGCAAAACGGCCCCCCCCCGGTATTCGCCGGCGCTAACCCGCATTTCTCATCGCCTGACGGGCAAGGCACATGATAGGCCCGCCATTACTTCGTTGCGTTTGCTCGCCGTGCTCACGGTACTGTTCAAGTACGCCTCCGCGCGCCAAGCGGCCCGCGCCTCGTACTGACGGCCTTTTCATGCATCTTGCTTCGCCACGCGCTGAGCAAAGCGGGTTAAGATGGAACGTTGTGGTCGGCTCGACGATCAGCCGGTACAAGATCACCGCAAAGCTCGGCGAAGGCCGGATGGGGGTGGTCTATAAGGCCGAGGACACCAAGTTCAAGCGTCCCGTCGCCTTGAAGTTCCTTCGTTCGGAGGCCATCGAAGACGACGAGCGCAGACAGCGTCCCTCGCGGTGTTCCCATACATAGAAAGACGTACGGAACCACCAAAAGGTAGCGAAGCTATCCAACCGCTTCGGAAAAAATGTGTCTTAGGACGATTTGTTTGGCGGCAAAGCACTATTCTTGAGCGACCGCATCGCGTGGCGATGCGGCTCTGTTTGGCAAGTGGTTTCCTCCGCGATGGCAGCTCGACGCCTTCCCAACAAGGTCGGGGCAACGTGTCTTTTCACATGGTCTGAGTACTAGAGGGGGTTCCAGACGCGGTATCGGTCAGCTTTGGGCTCATGGGTTTGATCAACTCCTACTCTGTTGTTTCGTACCTGAACGGTGGGCTCGGTCGCTTTCTCGACTCCGTGCGGCAGGAGATGACGCCCGGCTGTCCGCATCGTGCCCACGTCACAATCTTGCCCCCCCGCCCGCTCTTTGTTGACACGACCCATGCCATCGAACAATGCCGCGAGATCGTAAGCCGGTTTGAAGCGTTTAACGTCACGCTCGGAGACGTGGAACTGTTCGAAAGCACACAAGTCGTCAAGATCCCCGTGCTGGGCGGCGTTCCTGAACTAAAGACTCTCCACGACATCCTGAATACGGGCCCGTTCGAGCACCCCGAGGACTACGAATATGTTCCGCACGTCACCGTCGCGCAAGAGCTGCCTGCCGAAACGGTTGCAACCTGCTTGCAATTGGCGCGGGAACGCTGGTCGGAGTTTAAGTCCCCGGAGCCGGTGCGGATCGAGTCGCTGATTTTGGTCCGGCAGCTCACCGACGGTCGCTGGCACGACCTGGCCGAGTTGTGGCTGGGCCGCCCTCAACCGGTCCAAAGCTGAAGGTGCGCCCCGACTCGGATCGACCCTACCTCTCGATCCACCCTATCTTTCAACCTGATAGTTCGGTGCTTCGCGTGTGATCAGCACGTCGTGGACGTGAGCTTCCCGCAGGCCGGCCGAGGAGATGCGCACGAATCGTGTCTTCTCCTTGAGTTCCCTGATCGTGGCGCTGCCGCAATAACCCATGCCGGCCTGAACGCCGCCTTTGAGCTGATGAATCAGATCGCCGAGCAGGCCTTTGTAAGGGACGCGACCTTCAACGCCTTCGGGCACGAGTTTTCCGCTCGAGGATTCCTGGGAATAGCGGTCGTGGCTCCCCGCGGCCATCGCACCCAGTGATCCCATGCCGCGATACGACTTGTACGTGCGGCCTTGGTAGAGAACCGTCTCTCCGGGGCTTTCTTCGGTTCCCGCCAGCAGGCTGCCGATCATCACGCAGTCAGCACCCGCCGCCAGGGCCTTTGTGATGTCGCCGGAGTATTTTACTCCTCCGTCTGAGATGATCGGAACTCCCGAACCGCGGGCCGCCTCCGCACACTCGGCAACCGCGCTGAGCTGGGGCACGCCCGCGCCGGAAATGATTCGTGTCGTGCAGATCGAGCCTGGTCCGATGCCGACCTTTACGGCGTCGACTCCCAGCGAGATCAAATCCTTGACGGCATCGCCCACAGCGACGTTCCCGGCGATCAAGTTCACGTCCGGAAGTGCCTTGCGCAAGCCTTTGACGGCATCGCGCACGCGGCTCGTATGAGCATGCGCGGTATCGACGGTCACAACATCCACATTCTTCGCGAAGAGCTCTTGCGCTCGCCCCAAGAAGTCACCCGTCGCGCCGACAGCAGCACCAACAAGCAACCGCCCGTGGTCATCCTTGGCGGCAATGGGGTAATCGCGCTTCTTCTGAATGTCCTTAACCGTAATCAGGCCTTTGAGAACGTAATCCTCGTCAACGACCAACAGTTTCTCGATGCGATGCTTCTGGAGTATTTTTTCAGCCTCGTCGAGAGTCGTCCCCACCGGCACGGTGACGAGCTTCTCCTTCGTCATAACCTCAGAAATCGGCAACTCGTGGCGAGTCTCGAACCGCAGGTCGCGGTTGGTCAGAATGCCAACCAGTTTTCCGTCCTCTGTGATCGGAACTCCCGAGATCCGATAGCGCTCCATCAGCGCCAACGCTTCGTGAATTTTTGCATGCGGCGCCATCGTGATTGGGTCAACGATCATGCCGCTCTCACTGCGCTTTACGCGGTCGACTTCTTCAGCCTGCCGCTCGATCGACATATTTCGGTGAATGAACCCCAGTCCCCCCTGACGCGCCAGTGCGATCGCCAGGCGCGATTCCGTCACTGTGTCCATCGCGGCGCTGACAATGGGGATGTTGAGAGCAATGCGTCGCGTCAAGCAGGTACGCGTATCCGCATCGGCCGGGAGGATCGAACTGTAGGCGGGCAGGAGAAGAACGTCGTCGAAGGTGAGCGCTTCGGGGACGGAGGAGTTAAGCATACATCATGATAGGGGAGCGCGAAAGTGCGGTGCAAGCCGCCGGGCGTGGAGCCCGGCGAGGGCCGTCCAATCCGGACGCTCGGCGGCAAATTTATGCCGCCTACCCGGTCGGATGGATCACTTTCGTATAAGGGTCCTTCTCGAATTCGGCCCACCACTCGGCCCAAATGCGGTCCTTATCATCCATGGTCAGGCTTAGCCAATTGCGAGTGCCGATGAACTTCCGGTCCGTTGCCGGGAAGGCGATCATCCGAGCCGTGATGCCGCGGTCAACGTCCTCCACGTTGTTCGCCATAAGCGAGTAAAAATACAGAACGGGTTTGGGCGGCCCGGGATGGACAATACCTGAGGAGACGAGTTGGTTGATTGTCGCTGCGTGGCCGCCGCCGGCGTCGCGGTCCGATTGCAAGACGCCCAACGCGCCTACATGCACATCACCGGAGATGACCGTTACTCGACACCCTTTTCTTTTTGAGAAATCGAGCAGGTTATGCAGCAGGCGAAGACGTTCGGTACGGTGAGGCCTCGCCCGCCAATGATCGAGCAGGTCGTCTTCCAGTTCCTGCTGCCCGGGTATCCACCTATACGCGGATTCGATCGCGCCGAGGTCTAGATAAACGACCGGCACGCTCGACAGAACAAAGAGGTGTTTGCAGCCGGAGCCGATTTTGTCGAGCCCTTCGATCACGGAGTTCCAACTCTGGGAACTCATGATCCGTTCCTCGGTGCGCTCAGAGCGTAAGTCGAGCACCGCGAGTGCCGTCCTCCCGAGATCATGGACTGCATTGAAGCCGGAGTCTTTGAGAGTCCCCGCCACTGGGCCCGTCGGATCGGCCTGAAGCTGAAATACGCGGAAATGCTCGGTCGCAATCTGAAAGATCCGCTGGTAGACCTCGGAGTTGTGCCGCGCGGCGGGATGAGACCCCCAGCCATCGAAAATGTCGTGGTCGTCCCACATCATCACCGACGGGATCGTGGCAAACACTTCCCGCGGGCCGGGCTGCTTCCATCGGTCGCAATAGAGATTGAAATAGAAACGCTCGACTTGCCGCTCCATTTGCCCGGTGAACTTCGCCTTCCACCGTTCCGCCCCGGTTTTTTCGTTCCACCGCTTGATGGAAGGTACGGCCTCCCAGATCGAGTCGGCGTAGAGTTGATCGCCTCCGAGTAAGAGCAAGTGGAACGGCGAGGACGCGTGTTTGTTTCCAAGGTCCCGCCAGCGCTCGTTCTTATCGTCAACTTGCTTCATGTAACGAGGGTCGGCGAAGCCATTGCAGGAAGCGTAGGCGAAACGGGTGGCCGCGCCATGGCCCGGGACGGTGAACTCGCGGTCCACACCTTCTTCAGTCAGCCGATAGGAGACGGTCTGGTCAGCATCCCTAACGGGCACGGCCCAGTCGGCACAACGCACGGTTCTCGCCCCTTGAGTCTTCAGAACTCGAGGGGTGACTTGGGTGGCGGCCCCGCCCGCGACGGACCACGACAGGGTCTTGGCCGCATCCCCTGGGTTCGCTCCTTCGTCGACCCACAGAGCACAGACCTTCCAGGTGCCGCCTTCTCGGCCGCAAAATCCTAGTATCGGACCCATTACGATTGCCATCTTTTTTCTCCTAGTGCGCTGTGACGTCGCAAAGCTGCTCACCGCCTCCGGCACGGCCCAAAGAACCCACTCGGAGGATGTGCGTGCAGGTCACGCACCCCACTAGTTATACGCGTGGTTTGAGTCGAAGACGGGCCTAACCGGTGCAGATACAGAATACTCGATGAGGACGTCCGTGAAGCCCTTTAGGAACCCTAAGCTATAGAAATAAAGTCAGCTAAATATTTGCGGCCTACGTGACAGCGAAATCGCAACGGCGATGCGCTACACCAACCGGCAGACCCAGCGAGTGTCGGCGTCGCAGTACCAGAACACGCCGTCGATCAAGCTCATTCCGTGGGGCTCGGGGTTCTCGTCGCCGAGCTCGATCTTCGCCAACAAATCGCCGTTCGAAGGGTCCATCTTGTAGATAGCTCGGTGGTTGCTCTCCACGCACCAAAGCATGCCGTCGTCCCACGCGATGCCGTGTGGGCGTTCGCCCGGTGCGGGAATGCTGTGGAGCACCTTTCCCGTCTCGGGTTGGACGCGATAGAGCGTCATGGAGGGTGGCGTTGCTATCCAGTAGTGGCCGCGGACCCACTCGAGGCCGTGCGCGCCCGACTGCCGCCTAGGCTTACCCCACTTGGGGAAGCCGACACCGGGCGTATCGAACGATCGCAGAGTCTTGCCTGTGGCGGCATCGACCTTCAGCGTCTTGAGACCGTAAGTCGAGGCGATCCACAAGGCGCCGCCTCCGAAGGTGATGCCGCTGCCGTGGAGCGATTCGGTCACGATTTCTCGTTGCACCGAGCCATCCTTGTAGTTCACGAGATGGGCCTTGTTGGGGTTTTCCTGGTCCAAGATCCACAGGCCGTCAGGAGTCGCTTGCAGCCCGTTCGGCATATTGCCGGGCGCTCGAAAAACCTTTTCGACGCGCTTTCGAATAACCGGGACGGCGAGGCTCTTGCGGGCAGCGGCTTGGAGAGAAGCAGCAGCCGCCGCGGAAGCCAGCGACTGCAGAAACCACCGTCGCGATCCGTCAAATCGATTGTTCATGGTTACCTCCGGTGGGATGCGGCTCCACTTTATCGCGATTGGCGACCGGCCGCAAGTATTGAGCCAGCCTGGCGGCCCCATCGAACCCAAAGCCGCTGAAGCGGGGCGAGCGTGGTCTTCCGACCACGCCTCTGTTTCTACTGCCCGCATTGTGAGACGTACGTCCCACATTTATATCGCGCGCCCTTATCGGGGACGTGCGCTACGTGAACTCCTCGCACCCGCCGTCCGCTCGAGCAACTCTTCATACCGATCGACCACCCGCTCCCAGTCATATCGCTCGCGCGCGGCCTCCAGGCCTCGGCGACCCATTTCTTGCAGCCCGTTCGCGGGCATAGCGTCGACCTGTTCGATGAGTCGCGCCAAGGCGTCCGTGTCCTTGAGAAACACCCGGCCGACATCCCCGGCCACCTCGACATTCTCGGAGTTTCCAAGAACAAGACCGGCGCGCCCCGCCCCATCGCTTCGATCAGCGCCGGGTGCGTCCCCCCCACTTCTGTCGCGTGGATGTAGGCTGCGCAGTGCGATTGCAGTTCATCATAACCTCGGCCGTACACCGCCCCTGTAAACACGATCCGCGGATCGTCGGTGCGTTTTACCTCGTGAATATAGTCGGCGGCGTAGGGGGCGTCGCCGACCATCACCAGCTTCTTGTCGACTCGCGCTTGCTCGAAGGCCCGAACGACAAGCAGCGGGTTGTTCTCCGGTTCCATACGGCTGACGTAGAGATAGTATTCACCCGACTGTAGTCCGAAACGATCGAGCGCGTCCCGGCTCGGCACTTTGCCCCTCTTGGCTCCGTAGGCAATGAAGTGGCTCGCCTTTCTATAGCGCTCCGAATAATACCGTTGAATCACTTCGGCGTCGGTGACCAGTTCGGTCGGCAGCCGGGTCGAGAGTCGTTCGGACAGCCGATACCAGGCGCGCGCCGCAGCGTTCCATTTCTTGCGTTTTCGCTCCAGGCCATCGACGTTGAGCACGGTGGGCGTGCCGAGCAAACGCGGAATCGCCGTAAAAACCGCATTCGCGCCGTTGCAATACAGCAACACGTCATGGCTGTTTAGCCGCGGCAGCACGTGCAGCGTCGATAAAAAGGTATGCGCGATCGTATCGAGATACTTATGGGAAATTGTGGGGAGGATTTCGAGGCGGACGCCTTGATAAACGCGCTCACCGGTCCCGATGTTGTTGGCGCGGCAATAGACGGTCACCTTGTGACCGCGCCGGGCCAGTCTCACCGAAAGTTGCTCGGCGAAGGTTTCGAAACCACCGTAGTTAGCGGGGATACCGCGTGTGCCCAGCAGGGCGACCCTCATAGAGAGAGTTTACGTTCGGGCGCCTTGTTCTTGCTCACAAGGAGGTGCTCGACACCCGCCGACGCAGCTGCGGCGGCGGCCCGCGGCACGTCGGCGGGCTGCGAAACGGGCGAGAAGCGGAACCACTTTTGCATGTAAGCTTCGTCGACGCGCTTGCGATCTTGGATCACGCGCCGCTTCTCCATCACCCGCGACCAGTCGCGGCTGAACAGATAGAACGCCTTGAGCGATGAACGCTCGGCGATGAAACAGTAGGCTAAGATGCCGAGATCGCGAACCAGAATCGGGACAACATTCCGCAGATAGATGCCGGCGGTAATGTTTTTCGCGCGCATCAAGAAGCGATTCTTCACCGAATGCATGTTGATGTGGGGAGGCAGGAATCGGCGCATGCCCGGCCGCAGCTTGCGGACGTGATAGCCAAAGGCAATCGGCGTGTAGATACATTTCCAACCATAGAGTTGGGCGCGCCAAGCCACGTCGGCGTCCTCGCGGTAAGCAAAGAAGTCGGAATCGAAAAACTCACCGTCTACCGAAATATCATCGATCATCTCGCGCCGGTAGCAGGCCGCCGCGGCCGACGCGCCGAAGACGTATTCGTAGTCAAGAAAGTGGCCGTTGTCGGTCTCCAAGCAGCCGCGGTCGTGATGCCGCAGCATCGGGTTGAAGTAGATGCCGGTCGTGTCGACGACGCGCTGATCGGGAATCTTAAACGAGGCGTCCATCATCAGCAGCTTGCCGCACACCGTGCCCAGCCGCGGATGAGCGTCGGCCACCTGCATCAGACGAGTGCAAAAGTCCGGCAACAGCAGCACGTCGGGATTCAGCGTCAGCACCCAATCGCCGCGCGACATCGAGATCGCCTGATTCTGCGCTGCGGCGAAACCGATATTCTCCTCGTTGTAGACGACAACGCAGCGGTCTTCGAAATGTTCGAGAATATCCGTCGTGCCGTCGGTCGAAGCATTGTCCACCACGATGACTTCAAGACGCGGGTGTCTCTGCTCCAGCACTGACTCCAGGCAGCGGCGAATGAATCGTCCGCTGTTGTAGGTGACGATCGTCACCGAAAGCATGTACATTTGCGACATGAACTCGACTCGATTAGTACTGAATCGCGGAAGATCCATCTGCACCACGGCCGGGTATCCGCGATTCGGGAACACGCCTGCCAGCAAGCAACTTTAAGACTTTGGCATAGGCTTTTCGCTCGTCCTGCTTTGCGTTTGCAAGCGACCAAAGCCAACGACCGAAAACCCCAACTAGAACGACCGGAACCAACAACGAATGAGCGCGGTTCGAGAAATGTTTTTTACTGAAACGTAACAGATTACCATACCAAGCCAGGCGCCTGAGTTCCAAGCCGGCCGACTCCAGCGAGTGCGCGCCTTGGTGTCGCGCCGCACAACTCGGCACGTAGCGAATGCGATACCGCGCATGGTGCAATCGACGGCACAAGTCCACATCCTCGAACCAGAGCGGGTGGAATTGTTCGTCCAAATGCCCAATCGCCTCCAGCGCGTCGCGGCGCACCATCAAGAAAGCGCCCGCCGGTTGTTCGACATCTTGCTCTTCATCGGCTTGAAAAGCGGGTAAACGATAGCGGCGGTTGACGCGATTCGACGGCCACAGGCGGTTCCAGCCAAGGGTTTCGAATGCGAAGGTTGCCGCCGTCGGAAAAGCCCGTACATTGAACCCAAGCTGTGGCCGGCTCCGCTCATCAAGCAGCCGACCCGCGGCCGCGCCGACGCCGGGCGCCAGACACGCCTCGACAAGGGCATCGATCGGCGTTGTCAGGCGCGCGTCGGGGTTCAGCAGGAGCACCAGCGGCTCGTCGGACGCCGCCACGCCCTGATTCACCGCCGCCGCGAATCCTCGGTTTTCTTGATTGCGAATTAGCAGCGTTTCGGGGTGCTCGCGCTCGACCACGGCGCACGTTTCGTCACTTGAAGCATTATCGATCACGACCGGCCGCACAGACCCGGCGAGCGATGCAATACAAGCCGCTATCTGTCGTGACGAGTTGTACGTCACGACGACGGCGACGACGTTGACGCTCATGAGGGTCGCTCCGCCACGGGGCCCGCGAATCGAAAATACCACTTCCAATACGCATCCCAATTCGTTGTGCGCTGGACTTCGGCGATTTGGTCTTCGGCTACGGCGAGCACGGCAGGCAAACCGTTGGTGCGAGACCGCAAACTCCCCGAAGACGCCCGTATGCCGCCGGATAGTCGAACCCCCCGCGCGAGTCCGCGGAGCCACGCGCCGCCGCGGCCGCGGGAGATGGCCATAGCCGCCCACAAGAGCTGCGCCGCTGCAATCGCACGGGCGAAGCGCATCCACATTGGCGGAGAATAGAACTTCGCCAACAACAGCACTTGGTGACACGTCATCCACTCGATTGTTCGGCTGCTCCAAGCAACCGCGGTCGCGCTGCCGTGATGGTAAGCCGTAGCACGCGGAATATAGGTCCCGGGCAGCCCTGCTACCGCAGCCCGCAGCCCCAGATCCACATCTTCCAAATACGCAAAAAACCTCTCTTCCAGCAGACCGACGCGTTCGAAAAATTCCCGCCGGAAAACCGTCGCCGTTGCCGAGGGAAAGTACGTCGTTCGCTCCACTTCGAACCACGGGCCGTCCGCCTTGCCATGACCCAGCCGCCACGATGTCCCGCCGCGGCACACCGCGTCGCCCGCGCCGTCGATGTATCGGCGGTCGTCGTAGTCGAGTGTCTTTCCAGTGGCGAACCACACGTCCTCACGTTCGAGCGCGGGCAGCAGCGCACTCAGCCAGTCTTCAGCCAGCTCGATGTCGTTGTTCACCAACGCGACCAACTCACCATGCGAAGCGTCGATGCCGCGATTCAAGGCGCGGCTGACGCCAACATTTTCATCGAGCGGGACAACCAGCGCTCCCCAATCGCGAGCGGCTTCCGCTGATCCGTCGCTTGAGCCGTTGTCGACGACGATCGTCTCCAATTCGATTCCGCCGGGCCGATGCTGCAGCTTGATCGTCTCAAGCAGCCGTAACAACAACTCTCGGCGGTTCCAGTTGGGAATGACGATGGAAACCGTCATCTCACGCTCTAGGGAGCGATCCAGACGCGGCAAAAAAAGGCAGGCACCTCCTGAATACCACATCCGTGCAAAAGAAGGCAACCGCCCGGGGCTGATTTGGCTGATTTAGGCCGGTCTCCTCATGTGAGCGCCCGTGGAGAGACCACCCTCCACGGTTGTGACCGGCTCGCCGGCCGGGTTTGGTCAACAACGGCCGGCTCTCAGCCGGTCACATCGCAAACCCCGCACCTTACGCTAACTCCACTCGTGGCCGCCGCTCCTCTATCCTATCCGCATCACCTTCGCCGATTCCGCGAACCGACGCCGACCCTATGCGAGCCCTCCTAATCCTACGCCACGGCGAGGCCGAAACCGCCGCTTTTGACCAAGACCAGCACCGGCGCCTGACCGAACAGGGCCATTCGGACGCCCGGCAGGTGGGCGAATTCTTGCGGACGATCGATCAGCCCCCTGATTCGATCATTTGCTCGACCGCCTCACGGGCTCGCGAGACCGTCGGGTCGGCGGCCGAGGCCGGAGACTGGAAATGCCCGATTCGGTTCGAACGTGAAGTCTACGAGTCTTCCCCCGTTCTGGTCCTCGACCATGTTCAACGGGAAACCTACATGACCCGTCGTCTGCTGCTTGCCGGCCACGAGCCCACCTGCTCGGAGTTGATCCGCCTACTCGCCGACAATGGCCCGTTGCCGTTTCCGCCCGCGGCGTTGGCCTGCCTTGGCTTCGACGCGGAAAGTTGGGCCGATGCGGCCCCGGGGCAAGGGCGACTGCGTTGGCTGGTGACGCCGAAACTGCTGCGAGAGGGCGCCTGGGCACGTTTTCGCGGATCCGGATGAACCTGACTCGGCAGCTTCGAGAAACACTCATCTCCCGCCGCTTCCTCGTTCTACAAACGCCTCCAGCCCCTTGGGCTGTGCGTAACGCATCTGCTCGATCAAACTCGTGTACTTGAGCAGCTTCGCGCGGGATTGCAACTCGGCCGCGGTTTCGAAAGAGAGACCGACCGAATAGACGTCGGCGCGCTCGGAATACGAATAGCGCTCGTAGCGAGGCCCGGCTTGCTCGAAAAGCTCGATCAGAACATCCCAATAGCTAACCTTTTTGAACCAGCGGCGCGGCGCGGCGACTTCGCGCGATAGCCGCACACTCCCGCGTTGCCCCTTCAGGACGATCAAATCGCAAAGCGCCGAGTCAAAGGGCCGATCAGGGAGCGGGTCGGGGAAGCTTTCCAACAAGTCCGTCAACTCCATCTCGTCGGCGTCGAACGGTTCCCAACGATACCGTGACGGGCCGCTAACGAGTGTTCCCCGGGAGAGAATCTCGCGAACGCGGACCAGATCTTTTCCGGTCAGCCCGAGAATGCGTTCGATCAACTCCGCGGCCGGCATGTTCTGTCGCGCAACCGGGCTCATGCTGACGTAGCCGGCGGATTCCGAGCTGATTTTCGTCGGGATTTGTTCCGGGAGGGCCACGATAAGATCCGTGCGACCGCGTCAGCGACTCTTAATCTTAAGACCTACGGGGCGCGGTGGTCACTCGGAGGATACGGAGCAGACTCGTTTCCGGAGCTGTCGGGCTCGAGAGCCCGACACGGCACGCTGAAATCGTGCGCCACGTCTTCGTGCGCGCCTTTCCGGCCGACTGATAGACCCCGGGCTATTATGGGTCTATGGCGGACCAGGAGAAGCCCCTGGCGGTCGTGTTGCTCAGTGGCGGGATGGATAGTTGTGTCACCGCGACCCTGGCCGCTCGCGACCATCGCCTGGCTCTGCTGCACTCGAGCTACGGGCAGCGTGCCGAAGCCCGCGAGCAGCGGGCCTTCGACGAGATTGCGGACCGGCTCGGTGCAGAGCATCGCCTTCGAATCGACCAGCGCTACATGACGGCGATCGGCGGATCTGCTCTGACCGACCGCGCAATCGACGTGCCCAGAGCCGACCCGGCGGCCGCGGAGAGCGGCGTCATCCCAATCACTTATGTACCTTTTCGCAACGCCCATTTCCTCTCGGCGGCGGTTTCCTGGGCGGAGGTGATCGGCGCGCGCAAAATCTTCATCGGTGCCGTCGAGCAGGATAGCTCGGGATATCCCGACTGCCGCCCGGCTTACTACAAAGCCTTCGAGGGTGTGATCGACGCCGGGACGCGGCCCGAGACCGAGATCGAGATCGAGACGCCGCTGATCGGGCTGTCGAAGGCCGAGATCATTCGCGAAGGGTTGGCTTTGGGCGCCCCGCTCGAGCTGACCTGGTCGTGCTATCAGTCATCGGAGACGCCGTGCGGCGCCTGCGACAGTTGCGAGCTGCGCCGCCGGGCGTTCGAGCTGGCTGAGCTGGAAGACCCCGCCCACGGGTCTAACGAGTAGCGGCAAAGAGGCGTGAACGGAAGTCCGCGCCGGCGACCTGCTTTCCAATATCGCCGCTTTAGGACGAGCGCGCCGCAGCCCCCGCTTAAGTTAAGGCCCGTCGCTATCGCCCACCTCTTGATACGGCGTTGCATCGCCTTGTCGGCCGGATTGTGATGCAAAGCAATGGGAGGCGCAGCTCTAGTCGGAGCGAGGACTTCCGTCCTCGCCTTCCATGAGGAGGCTCGTCGTTGTCAAGTGAGGGGTGGAGGAACTGCAGCTGATGGGACGTTCGACCGGGCTGCCCTGCCTGTGTTTCACCGCCTGCGGAACTCTTCGAACCAATTTTGGACGAGGGGGATGCGGGGTAGCGGCGGAGAGTTTTTTCAACCATGGCGGCACGAATGCCGCCATGGCACGCTTGGAAGCTTGCGTCACGTCGGGTGCCGGTCGGCAGGGATCTGACAGCGGGCCCAAACAGGATTGGGTTTGTTTAGCCGAGTTTCGGACACTTGGTTTGACCTAAAAGACTGATTCAAAGGGACTTGTGGTTGTAATGCCGATCTCGCAGGGATCGAAGGGCGCAAGTTCCCGAGCTTTGCTAGGCGCCTACTCGTCCGCTGTCGGGTTCGTTTAGGCAAGACCGCACAAAAAGACCCGCCGTTGCCGGCGGGTCTTAAAATGAGAACCTCGATCGAAACTTGGGCTAGTCGCCGCTTGCTCCGATCATTTCCTGATGCTTAGTCTTGCTGCCGTTGGCCGCGCCGTTGCCATTGGCGGGGCCGCCGATTTGTACCAGCGACGGCGCCGGGGGCTCTTTGAGCACTTGCTCGCGGTACATCTTCATGAGCCGCGCTTCTTCCTCGGGAGTGAGGATCTTGCGCTTCGATGCACCGCCGTTGACGGCCGGGGCGGCTTCGCCCTTCGCCGTCGCCTCGGCCAGCTTGCGGTCGCGCTCGATTTTCTTTTCTTCGCGCGCGTTGGCCGGGCCCTCGGAGACTTGCGCCTCGCGGGCGGCGTGCTCGGCGTTGATCGACAAATGGTGCTCGTAGTCGTTCAGATTGACATCGCGGCCGCCGGCGTAGATGTTGTGCTTACCGTGCTCGCCGTACCACTTGCTCAGCGTCGCCGTCATGTGCATCTTCTCGATGATGTTGCGCCAGCCGACGCCGGTGTTATACGCGCAGAAGGAGATTTCACCTTCCTGCGTGCCGTAAGGAATGATGCACATCTCAGTGCGGCGGAAGTCGTAGTTAAACAGATCCTGGAACCACATACCCGCCACGAAGAGGAAGTTCCACGGATCGTTGCGCCGCGAGACGCCCTTGCCGTAGTTGGTTCCGCTGAGGCCGAAGGACTTGTCGAACTTCTTGAGCAGCGCGAACAAGTCAAAGCTCGCGGGCGCTTTGTAGGGGTTGTAGTTCTTGAGCAGCGCCAATCCGAGTTGTACGTTGCTCCACTTGGTCGAGCGGCCGGAGTCGGTGATCTGACGAATGTCCTGCACGAACTGCGGAACGTTGATGAACTCGGCAACCGGAGCCATCTCCTTGGTCTCTTTGTTGATCATCAGCGCCGTGCCGACTCCGCAGTTGGGGTGGCAGCCGCAGTTCACTTGACCCCACTGCGATTCCGGCCCGTGGGCCACGTCGGCGGCGTCTACAAACGAACTCATGACCGAAATCGGGAACCAATCACGATTCGGCTCGGTGATGCCGATCTGCTCTTTGACGTCCCGCGCCAGGTGCGAAAGCGTGTAGCGCTGCCGCAGGCGACGTTCATCGGTGATCTCTTCGTCGCGCCCGGTGAAGGAAACCGGCTGAAAGGCGATGAAGGCGACCTTGCCGGGGTTGTCGCGGGCGAATTGAATGATCGGGCCGACCTGTTCGTTGTTGACGTTGTTGACCAGCGTCGTCACCAAGACGACCTCGGTGCCGGCAGCGTGCAGGTTCTCAATGGCCTTGAGCTTGATGTCGAACAGATTGCCGATCGCACGGTGCGAGTTGGGCTCGTTTCCGATGCCGTCAAACTGCAGGTAGGCGTAGCGCAAACCCACGTCGGCGGCCTTCTCGGCGAATTCGCGGCTCTTGGCGAACTCAATGCCGTTCGTCGCCGCCTGCACGCTGTTGAAACCAATCGAGCGGGCGTAGCGGACAGCCTTCAAGAAGAACGGCGACATCGTGGGTTCGCCGCCCGAGAACTGTACCGACATTTGACGCCGCGGCTTGATCTTCAGCGCGTTGTCAAGAATCGTCTTGATCTCGTCCCATTCGAGCTCATGGACAAAACCGACCTGGTTGGCGTCCATGAAGCAGGGGTCGCACATCATGTTGCAGCGGTTGGTGAGGTCGACGGTGAGAACCGAGCCTCGGCCGTACTTGACTGTGCTGGAACCGTGATTGTGCAGATCTTTGTCGTTGTGCGCGCGGATGTCGCGGCCCGGGAAGTTCGACTCGATGTGCTCGAGGAACTTCGAGTCGATGGCCATGAGGTCTTCGATCTTGCCGTGCGTCGGACAGTCCTTGACCATCCAGATCTCGCCGTCGCGCTCGACGATGACAGCCTTGATCTCGCCGACCTTCTGTTCCTTAAGGATGTTGTAGTCGACTTCGCCGTCGAGAATTCGGGCGCGAGCTTCCGTTACGCATTTGGGGCAAAGCGAATCGGTTTGGCGCGGCCATCCGAGCGGCGGCTTGCTCTTCTCCCATGACTTGAGCATGGGTTTTTCCGACCAGTCGGGGGTGAAAGCGGGGTTGGGGTCGACCTTTTGGTTGACGCGCTGGAATCCTTTCCAGGCGGACGCGGCAACTTTCGTAATCCCCTTTTCGAGATACTTGATGGGTCTATGCATCTATTGGAACTCCTCCGGCGGCTTCGAGGTTCTGAGGTTTTCGGTTGTTTTTCGCCGAAACCGCCTATTGCAGGACGCACCTAACCCGCGAACGGGCACGCACACCTAACAACCGCACTAGCATACGCAATCCTACCTACGACCTGCCAGTAAAATTGGCTAAATGGGTTAAATCGGGGGCTGTATGGCGATTAGAGCCGGCGAACGGGTACCAGGTTTTCGTACTGGTACAAATCGAGACCCACTGAGGAGTGGGTGTTTCAGCGTTTCCGGAGGGCTTTTCGCAGTTCGCGTGAACTTCCGAACCAGCGTCCAGAGAGTTCAGCCGCACTCGGTCTGTGGGGCCGTTTGGCTGATAGCATAAAGCCATGGCGACGACCCGCCCCTTACTGTCATTGGAGGATTTTGAGCGCCTTCCGGACGACGATTTTCGCCACGAACTCGATCGAGGAGAGTTGGTAATCGTGACCGCTCCAAAGTTCCGGCACGGCCGGATTGCGCAGCGGATCAACTTCGCGTTGTCGAAGTTTGTCTATGAAAGAGACCTGGGCGAGGTCTATTCCGAAGTTGCCTACTTGCTCGCGGAAGACCCGCCGACGCTTCGTATTCCCGACGTGTCGTTTCTTCGAGCCGAGCGAGCGGGATCGACACCCGACGATGAGTATGTTCGAGGCGCCCCCGATCTAGCTGTCGAGATTATTTCGCCATCCGATCACGCCGAAGGTATCGCTCGCAAGGTCAGGCAGTATGTGGCTGCCGGTAGCCGCGCCGTCTGGACGGTTTATCCGAAGGCCTGCGAGATCCACCGCTTTAGCCCCGATGCGACCGTTCGCATCGTTAGCACCGACGCTCTACTCGAAGAGCCCGGGCTTTTCCCCGGCTGGTCGCTTTCGCTTTCAGAGTTGTTCTGATCCCCCTCGATCAGGTTGTGTATCCACTGCGACCTTCGTCGGTAGCGGTTCGCTGCCGCACGGCGCTATCATTTGTTCTCGACAGCTTGACCCGCTCTCGCTCTTCGGTCCGATTAGTCTTGAAGGTCAGCGCTTGAGCCGCCCTGACCGCGAGAATCTGCGCAACTCATCATGTCGCAAATCACATCTACGGCCCTAAACGAACCTGAACCGCAAACAGCCTCTCAAGGCGGTGGTTTCGGAGGCCACCCGCCCGGGCTAACGACTTTGTTCTTCACCGAGATGTGGGAGCGCTTCAGCTATTACGGGATGCGGGCTCTGCTGGTGCTGTTCATGACGGCGGCGGCGGTTGGAGACAACCCCGGGATGGGGTTCGATATCGCAAAATCGACGGCCATCTACGGGCTGTATACATCGATGGTCTACCTGCTGACCCTGCCCGGCGGGTGGGTGGCGGACAAGTTGTGGGGGCAAAAGAAGGCGGTCTTCGTTGGGGGGTGCATCATCGCCTCGGGCCATTTCTCGATGGCGATTCCGATGGAGCCGACGTTTTACGGCGGGCTGGTTCTCATCTCGCTCGGGACCGGACTGTTGAAACCAAACGTTTCGACGATGGTCGCGGACCTTTATCCCGAGGGCGGGGCGCGGCGTGACGCCGGGTTCTCCATTTTTTATATGGGAATCAACTTGGGTGCCTTCCTGGGCATCTTTCTCTGCGGCCTCATCGGAGAGGGCTACAACTTCCATTTGGGTTTCTCGCTGGCGGGAATTGGAATGGTCCTGGGCCTGATCCAGTACAAGATCGGGGATCGGCGTTTAGGCGACGCGGGGTTACTGAAGACGAATGATAGCCCCGAGGAATTGAGTCGGCGAAGTCAGAAGTTCTACGGAATCAGCGGAATCGTGGCCGCCGCGGTCACACTGCTCGCGTTCCTTGGCGTCGGAGGAGTCATCGACGTGAGCATTCAACAGGTCGCGGCTTGGCTGGGCTCGGGGATTCTGATTGTCAGCGCAATGTATTTCCTGTATCTCTTCACACTCGCCGGACTCACGGCGGTCGAGAAGAAACGCGTTGCCGTCATCGTGTGGCTTTTTCTGCTGGCGGCGGTCTTCTGGTCGGGCTTTGAGCAAGCCGGGTCGTCGATGAACATATTTGGGCGCGATATGACCGACCGTACTTTCGGTAGTTGGGAGATGCCGGCGACTTGGCTGCAAAACGTCAACCCGATTTCCATCGTCATCCTCGCGCCGGTTTTCGGCTGGCTTTGGATCTGGCTAGCGAACCGGAACGCCAACCCCTCGATCCCTCTGAAGTTCGCTCTGGGCTTATTCGGCCTTGCGGCGGGGTTCTTCGTCATATCCTGGGGCGCGGCGAATGTCGGCGACGGCGCGCTGGTTTCACCGGCTTGGTTGGTGGTGACCTATTTCCTACATACCGTCGGGGAGTTGTGCCTTTCCCCGGTCGGGCTTTCCTCGGTCACAAAGCTCGCGCCCGCGGGCCGCGTCGGTCAGATGATGGGCGTGTGGTTCATAGCCGCCGCCTTGGGGAATGTGTTCGCGGGTTTGGTCGCGGGTCGTCTGGAGGAGCTGTCGCCGGACGCGCTGTTTTGGAACGTCGCGCTCACAATCGGCGCGGCAGGGGTGGTCGCGCTGGTCGCAAGCCCATTCATTAAGCGCTGGATGAGCGGCGTCGAGTAGCGACCGCTTACGTTCTTGCGATATGGCACACCGCCGGTGTTGGAGTGTGGAGGCCAAGGCAAGAAGGCAAGCCGAAGGGCGTCGAATTGTGATGCGTCGGCGGTGGGGAAAGGGGAGACGTTTCTGTTGGCCGCCGCCGCATCGAACAGTATTCCTCCTACGCCCCGTCCGGCAAAGCCGCAGGTCTCTTTGAGCCCTGCACGACGCGTTCTTCTCGTATCGTTCGCGTCGCAAGTAACTGGACGGGGTGGAGACCCCGGGCTCCCCAAAGTCCTAAACACACCGACTGGTGTGCCATATGGCAACACTAGCGACGCGTCGGCGTAGCCGGCTCCGCCTGCAGCATCTCGACCGCTTCTCCCACCAAAAAGATCGATCCCGCAATTACGATCAAGTCGTCCGCGGCGCCGTCGCTGCGCGCCGCGCTCAGGGCTTCCGACAGATTAGGCGCGACTGAAATCGCAGGGTGATGGTGGTCCACCAACTCCAGTAATGTCTGTGGACGAGCAGAACGCTTCACCTGAGAACGGGTCAAGATCACCCGGTCGGCGCGTGGGAACAGTACGCCCGCGACCTCATCGACGGCTTTGTCCCGTGCCGCCCCATAGATCAAGTGGATGGTCCGGCCGCGCTCGTGCTGCTCGAGAAACCGAGCCAGCGTTCGAGCGCCGGCGGGGTTGTGCGCGGCGTCGAGGAGAATTTCCGGTGAGCCCGGAATACGTTCGAGGCGCCCGGACCATCTTGCTTGAGAAATGCCACTGGCTATCGCCTCGTCGTTAACTGCCAACAGGTCGAGCGCCGCGACGGCGGTCAAGGCGTTAACGATCTGATGTTCCCCGGGAACAGGCAGCGATACCGCGATCGAACGTGAAGTCTCGTCGGCGTCGTTCCGCCGCTGTCGAGCCTCAAAACGGTAGCATCCGCGTTCATGCGCAATTGTTTCGGCGGTCCAATCGACACCCGTTCGCACTAAGGCAATACCAAGCTGTGCGGCGCGTTGTTCGAGGGTGGCGATCACTTCGGGATGCTGCGGCGCAACGGCTACGCGCATCCCCGCTTTGAAAATGCCTGCCTTCTCGGCCCCGATCGTGGCTTTGTTCTTGCCGAGAAATCGTTCGTGGTCGAAATCGACCGGGGTGACGACGCCTACTTCTCCCGTCAAGACGTTGGTCGCGTCAAGACGCCCCCCAAGGCCTACCTCGACGACTCCCCAAACGACTCCGGCATTGCGAAAGGCGGTGAAGGCAGCGGCTGTGATTGACTCGAAAAACGTCGGATGCTCCGCGTTGCCTCGGTTGGCGGCGATTCTTTCGTTTGCCGCCCGAACTTCGTCGACGGCCCGCGCGAAATCGTGATCCGAGATATCATCGCCGTCCAGGCGCACTCGTTCATTGAACCGGACCAAGTGCGGCGAGATATAAAGGCCAACGCTATGTCCCGCTGCCCGCAGACCCGATTCGATGAACGCCGCCGTTGAACCCTTGCCGTTGGTTCCGGCAACGTGGACCCCTCGGAAAGCGTTGTGCGGCTCGCCGAGCAAAGCGAGCAGGCGTTCCATGCGCTGGAGACCGAAGTTTGCCGTTCGAATGTCGCCGAGAAGTGAGAGCAGGTAACGAACCGCCTCAGGGTAGGTCATTCGATCGGGCCGCAGAAAAAATCGAAGGCTCGAGCGAGGAAATCCTTCATTTCCGGGCGCGGGACCACGGCGTCGAGCATGCCGTGTTCGAGCAGGAACTCGGACCTTTGGAACCCTTTGGGCAGCTTCTGGCGAATGGTTTGCTCAATCACGCGCGGGCCGGCGAAACCGATCAGGGCGCCGGGCTCGGCGAGATTGAGGTCGCCCAGCATGGCGTAGCTGGCCGTCACGCCGCCGGTGGTAGGGTCGGTCAGAATGCTGACATACGGAAGCCGCCCTTGCACCAGCTTCACGAGGGCGCTCGAAATCTTGGCCATCTGCATCAGGCTTACGGCGCCTTCCATCATGCGCGCGCCGCCGGAGGCCGAAACGACGACCAGCGGTTGCTTTTTCTCGTGGGCTCGCTCGATGGCCCTGGTAATCTTCTCGCCCACTACGGCGCCCATGCTGCCGCCGATAAAGCGGTATTCCATAACCGCCGTGACGGCGGGTCGTCCCTTGATCTTGCCCTCGGCGCAGATGACGGCATCCTTGAGGCCGGTTGTTGATTCCGCTTTTTCGAGGCGCTCATCGTAGGAGCGCTGATCGACGAATTCCAGAGCGTTGGTGCTTCGAAGGTTGCTGTCGAACTCTTCCCAGCGTTTGTTGTCAAACAGGAGTTCGAGTCGCCCGCGCGCGTCGATCTTGAAATGGAAGGCGCATTTGGGGCAGACCATCGCATTTTCTTCGAGGTCCTTCTTCCAAATGGTGGCTCGGCAAGCGTCGCACTTAATCCAAAGACCTTCGGTGCGAACTCGCCGCGGCGCGGGTTCTTCTTCGGAGCCGTTATCTGTGCCGAACAAAGCCATGGCCGCTAATCGGATGATGATAACAGATGAAATTCGGGCTCGAAGCCGCGTAAGGGCTCAAGAAGCAGCGGGTTTCAGGCAGTCGGGGAGTCCGACGGTCGGCTCGACTATTGAAGGATTCCTCGTAGAGATGCGGGCTAGCGGTCCCCGGCCGGGGGCCGAAGCTTGACCGAAGCGTTCTCTCCCGCACGAGGTCAACCTGACGAGCGTTCTCTCCCGCATCGAGGTCAACCTGCTTCAACCTGCACTCCGCTCATTAGCGGAACCGCCAGGATGTGATAGCTTCCGGGGGGTACCGAGAACGAAAAGCCTCCGTCCGAGTCCGTCGGGACGCTTTGTGACGTTAGGTAACGGTTTCGGCCCCCTCTCGAGGAATGAGGTGGACGATTGCCCCCACGGGCGGTTCATCGTCGGCCGTCTCCTTGCGTTGGACGCGCCCGCTCACCGAAGCGCCGTCGAACGCGATGACCGGTTCGAGACCGGTCACCGGAGCATCGTTACGAATCGTAACTTCAGGCCCCGCCTGAACCTGCCCTCCGATGCGCAAGCTCTTCAGGTAAGCGCCGGGCGGCAAACCGCCCATTTCGAAACGATAGGCCGCCGGGGGCATGTCAGTCATCTCGAACCGCAAGTCATCATCAATTTCACCCTCTCCGGCGGGCCACGATACCGGCAGGTTCAAAGCGCCAAGATAAGGGGACCAGCCGGAGGGGTCGATTCGATCGGGCGGGTCTGACAGCGTCACCTTGCCGGCAACCGTCTGTAGAATTCCGACGGCCAAAGAGGTTTCCGTTACCGCGTCGCCGCCAACGGTTACGGTCGTCTGCCCCGCCAATCGATTGCCATTCTTAACAAGGAGTTGGTAATCACCCGCCGTCAGCCCTCGCAAGACGAAAAATCCTTCCCGCGAGGCCCGCACGGAGTTCGGCAGGCGTATTCGAAAACCTCCGTCGATTTGCACCGCGCTCAGGCTGCATCGCAAACACGGACGGTCTTCCGACGCGTCCCACACGGAGGCAACCAGCGCGTGGGTCGCTTCATCCGAGAGGCGTAGGTCGATATCGCTGAGCTCATCCCCCCAACGAACGCTCACCGGGAGAGCCTGCGACGGCCGCAATGCCTCCGGATAATACGTCCCCGACGCATCAGCGTAATAAAGGCCCGCCGGGGTCTGTTTACCGGGTGGCCATACGCGGGCAACGTACTTGCCCGCCTGCAACCCATAAACGCGATATTCGCCGATGTCGTTGCTGCGCGCCCGGCCGGCGAGCGGTAGCGAAACCCCGGTCTCCCGATAACTCACGCGATAAACGCGCACTTCGGCTTCGGGTACGGGCTCGCCTTCGGTGTCGAGCACACGCCCGGAAACAGCACCGTTCGGCCAAAGGTTGATAGCGAGAACCGGGGCACTGCCGCCTTGGCTGATTCTCACGCGGAGGCGCTTTCCGTGGGCTGTTCGATGCCCGGTTTTGCTGACTCTGACGGCATACCCACCTGGCGGCAACCCCGCGAACATGAATTCGCCTTCCGCGCCGGTCGCTACTGTTTTCGAGATGCGCTTTCGACCCAGTGAAGAGAGCGTCACCACCGCGCTCGGAATCGGCATGCCCGTGGTGATCGATCGTACCGAGCCGCCAACCCGCCCCCCACGACGGTCTTGGGCGGAAGGCTGCTGCGCTCCGACCATCGGAACCAACAGCAGTGCCGCCATTGGGATGAGTTTCATTGCGCCGGGTGCAAGTCTCTGGCTATTTCGCACTTTGGATTGCTCGTGACCAACGATCACTCGGACCGGTCAATCGGAAGCGGTCACTCCGACGACCCTGATTCCTCCGGCTGCTCTACCTTTAGAATACGGTCCGCCGCAACATCCTCCAGGCGCTGCACTTGGCCGCCCGGCCAGGTGATTTCAACGATCTTCGCCTTCGTCGACGTTCCCAGTCCGAAATGCGCCCGCTTATCCCCGGCCGAGAGATAACTACCCGCTGCTGAGACGAATTGGAACTGCTCGCCCGTCGCTGCCGCGGTCAAGCGAACCTTCGCGCCGATGCCGTCCCGGTTGCTGCCGGCTCCGACAAGATCAATCGTCAGCCAATGGTTCCCGCCGCCTCTGTTGCGCAAGATGACCGCAGGCTGCGCGTTGCAATTGATTGCTAGGTCGAGAAAGCCGTCGTTGTCGAGGTCGCCGACCGCCGCACCGCGCGCCGCCCGGGGAACCGAAAAATCGGGGCCGCTCTTCGCGGAGACCTCCACGAAACCGGTTTTCGTGTTACGCATCAGCGACAAAGGCTCAAGGTAGCTGACATCCGGCTGTGTCAACTCGATGTTGTCCATCACGTGTCCCTGGGCTACGAAGATGTCCTTCCGGCCGTCGTTGTCGTAGTCGAAAAACTTGGCACCCCAGCCCGAGTGTAGCGCGCTGATTCCGCTGACCCTACTGGGCCCGGAGTGGTACTCGAATAGGGCCCCGATGTTGCGGAACAGCGCGTACTTCTGGTGCGCCAGGGCGTTGATGAAGACATCGGGAAGGCCGTCGTTGTCGTAGTCGAGAAAATCTAGACCCATGCCCGCGAAGGTCTTGCCGTCCTCGTCGTACGCCACCCCGGCCAGCAGGCCCTCCTCGGAGAAGGTCCCGTCGCCTTGGTTGCGGAACAGTTGCTGCGGTGCCGAGTCGTTCGCCACAAGCACGTCGACCCAACCGTCGCCGTCGTAGTCGTTCAGTGCCAAACCGAGTCCTTTGCCGGGCGACGCGGCGATCCCACTGCTTCGGCTCACATCCTCGAAGGTGCCGTCGCCGCGGTTGCGGTAAAGAAGATGAGCGATCGGCGCAAAGTGCTTCGGATGGCAATAGGAGCGATAGCCGGGTTTGCGTTCGCCGCAAAAGGGGTTGTCCTGAAAGTCCCAGACGACATAGCGCGAGACAATCAGGTCGAGCAACCCGTCGTGGTTGTAATCGAAAAAAGCTCCCCCGACCGACCATCCGGCCCCAGCCACACCGGCCTTCTTTGTTGCGTCTTCAAAGGTCGAGTTGCCTAGGTTGCGGTACAGAATGTTCTCGCTGTAGTTGGCGACGAATAGATCCGGGAAGCCGTCGTTGTTGTAGTCGCCAACGGCGACGCCTTGTCCGTAGAAATCCGCGGCGACGCCTGCCTTCTCAGTGACGTCGGTAAAGGTCCAATCCCCGTTGTTCCGGTACAGCCGATTCCAGAAGCGCGGATCGGACTTATCCGGCAACTTGCCCTTGGGCATGGGGTCTTCGAGGGCCGCGCCGTTCACGAAGTAGAGATCGAGAAAGCCGTCCCGGTCGAAGTCGAGCATAGCCACTCCGCCGACCATCGACTCGAGTAAGTATTTCTGCGACGTACGCGAAGCCTCGTTGCGAAAATCGAGGCCCGAGGCAGCGGTCACATCGACGAAGGTGGGCAAGTCCGGCGCCGGCGACTCGTCAGCCGCCGTAACGGCGGTGAAGACAAGCCCGAGCGAAGAAACGCCGACTCGAAAGCGCCGAAATAGGTTCACGCTATCCACTTTACAGGAGAGATCCATGCGGTCAGACGAAACCTATCGACGAGCACCCGACGCAGTCCGTTTCGGCTACACTTGTAGCTCCGAAACGGCAAGGAGTCGGACATGTACAAAGGACTGGAACACACCGCGATTGCTTCGGCCGACCCCGAAGCCCTGGCCGCCTGGTATGAGAAATATCTAGGCTTCCCGATCTGCCACCGTTACGGCGGCAATGTCTTCGTCAAGGCGCCCGACGGCACCATGCTCGAGATCATCCCCGGCGAAGGCGATCGCCCCGCGAACGGATTCAAGACGCTCGGTATTCGCCACCTGGCCATTTCGGTCGATGACTTCGACGCCGCCCACGAGGACCTCAAGTCCAAGGGCATCGAGATCGAAAACCTAGTCAACGCCGGCGGCAACCGCCTGGCCTTTTTCCGCGACGTCGAAGGCAACATCTGCCACATAATCCATCGCGAACAAACGATTTAGAGCGGGGAGGCCCACTCACCGCGCTCTTGCCGACGTCCGCACCACGCTAGAATCGGAACGTCGTGGTCGGTCAAACCATCTCGCACTACAAGATCACGGCCAAGCTTGGCGAGGGCGGGATGGGTGTCGTCTACAAGGCCCAGGACACCAAGCTCGAGCGCACCGTCGCTCTAAAATTCCTTGCCGCCCACGCCCTTGAGGATCCCGAATACAAGGCCCGCTTTGTGCGAGAAGCGAAGGCCGCCGCGCGCCTCGATCACCAGAACGTCTGCCCGGTCTACGAGATCGACGAGGTGGACGGCGAAACCTTCATCGCCATGGCCTTCCTCGAAGGCCAAACACTGAAGAACAAGATTGCCGAGCGGCCGCTCAAGCTCGATGAAGTCTTCGACGTTGCCGTTCAAACCGCACAGGGTCTCCAGGTAGCGCATGGCAAAGAGATCGTGCATCGCGACATCAAACCGGCCAACCTGATGCTGACCACCGAAGGCCAAGTGAAGATCATGGACTTCGGCCTCGCTCAGCTCGCCGAGCAATCGCGACTGACCAAGACCGCAATGATCTTGGGCACCCCGGCCTATATGTCGCCCGAGCAGGCTCGACGCGAGCCGACCGACCGGCGGACCGATATCTGGTCGCTGGGGGTCGTGATCTACGAAATGGTGACGGGCAGGCTGCCGTTCGAGGGCGAACGGGAGGATGCCGTGGCGTACTCGGTCGTCCACCAGGACCCCGAACCCATCACCGCTCTCCGAGTGAGAGTCCCGGTCGATCTGGACGGTATTGTTGCCAAGGCCATGGCGAAGGATCGCGACGAGCGTTACCAGCACGTGGATGAGATGATCGTCGATCTGCGAGCGCTGCGGAAGAAAATCGAATCGGGGAAGTCGGGGGTCGTCAAAACCGCCGTTAGCCAAACGATCCCGGAACCACGGCCGGCACCGAAACCAAGGCGCGCCACGACCGCGGTCGCAGCTGGCGCGGCCCTGCTGATCTTGCTCGCCGTCGCCTTAACCCAATTCACCGACTCGGCCCCGGACATTCCAACCTACAAACGGCTTACCTTCCGCCGCGGAGCCGTCACCTCAGCCCGGTTTGCTCCCGACGGCAACACGATCGTCTACAGTGCGGCTTGGGACGGCGGCCGCCGGCAACTCTATTCGACCCGTCCTGAGAGCTCCGAGTCCCGCTCGCTCAACATCCAAGACGCGGACATCCTGGCGATATCGAAAACCGGCGAAATGGCCCTGGCGCTGCGGCCACCCCGAAACCTGAAGCACTCTTTCGGCGGCGGGAACGCAAACTATCCCGCTACTCTTCTGCAAGCTTCCTTGGCCGGCGGCGCTCCGCGTGAAGTGTTGAACGACGTGCTGTTCGCGGACTGGACGCCGGACGGTCAGTTGGGTGTTGCGAGGAGGATCGAGGGCCGGACGCGGGTGGAGTCGCCCGTCGGGAACGTGCTCTACGAAACGCCCGATCGAATCACGAGTTTTCGGATTTCGCCCGGGGACGGCCGGATCGCCTTTTCCGAACGTCCCTCCGGATTCGGGGGCGCTTGGCGAATCGCGACGATCGATAAGAACGGAGACAAGACCGTTTTCGACGCCGAGGGAAGCGGGGACAACCTTGTTCTTGCGTGGTCCTCTGATGCGGATGGGGTCTGGTATGAATCAGGCTACATGGGAGGCCAGACGATACGCGCCCTGGCGCCCTCGGGGGCCCAACGCGTCGTTCAGCGCGTTCCCGTCGATCTGCGGCTGTTTGATCTCTCCGAGGCCGGACGTGCGTTGGTGAACCGTGTCAATTTCCGGCCCGGTATCAACTGCCTGGCGCCCGGGCAGACAGCCGAGCGGGACCTTTCTTGGTTTGACGCCTCGGAAGTGGACGCCATGAGCTCGGATGGCGAAACGATCCTGATAACGGAGTATGGCGAGGGAGGCGGGATTGAAGGCTTTGGGGTGTACTTGCGAAAGACCACGGGCGAGCCGGCGGTGCGCCTGGGCCGCGGTCAAGCCTTCGCTCTGTCTCCGGAAGGAAGCATGGCCCTGACGATGTCTGTGGAGCCTCACCCGGAGATCGTTCTGCTCCCTACCGGCGCCGGAGAACCGGTTCGCATCAAGAACGAGGGCATTCGAAACTACCAGGCTATGGATTGGATGCCCGCCGGCCGCCAAATTGTCTTTGTGGGAAGCGCGCCGGGTCAGGCCGTCCGCTGCTACATCCAAGACATCGAAGGTGGCGAACCCCGGCCCATCACACCGGAGAGATACGGCTTTGGGCTTGGGCAAAGGGTGGTCTCCCCGACCGGTGAATGGATTGCCGCGGAGGCAGACGGTCCGCCGTCCTTGTTCCCAATAGCGGGCGGCGAGGCGCGCGAGATTCCGAGTGTCGAGCCGAAGGACGATTTCCTTGCCTGGAGCTCCGATGGCCGCTCCATTTTTGTCAGCCCTGATGAGGCAGCACCAAGAATGGTCTACACGATCAACCTTGCCACCGGAAAGAGATCTCTCTGGAAAGTGCTTGCGCCTGCTGATCTGGTAGGCGTCATCGACATCTACGCAATCGTGATCTCGGCCGACGAACAGTCCTACTGCTACACCTACGGGCGAAACATCACCGACCTCTACTTGGTCGAGGGACTTCGCTAGAATGGCTCGGGTGATACAGACCGGCCGGCCCGTCACCCGGTCCTCCTCCCGAAAATAGCCTTCAAACCATATCATGCATTCCATTCGAGCCCCGCAAAATCGCGCATGCCTTGAGCCGCGAAGCGGCGGCAGGAATATAGCCCAGGGTGAAGCCGAAGGCGGAACCCTGGGTGGGATCCCCACCTGCGCGGAGCCCTGAAAGGGTGGCAGGAAAATCCCGCCGACCCTTCGGCCTGTCGACCACCGAAAGGAATCTCCCAATATGAGCACGCCCGCAACGTCGAACCCCATCGTCGGCTCTGGCGAGCACACCTACGAAGTCATCCACGATTGGGGTCGGCTGCCCGACAACATCCGCTACGGCAACTGCCACGGTGTCGTCGAGGACTCCCGAGGGCTGATCTACATTCACCACACCGTCCACGAGACGAGCGAAAGCCCCGACGCCGTGGTCGTCTTCGACGCCGACGGCAACTTCGTCCGATCCTGGGGAGCGGAATTCAAGGGCGGGGCGCACGGTTTCCATCTAGAAGTGGAAGACGGCCGGGAATTTCTCTATTTCTGCGACATCGACCGCCGCATCGTCGTCAAGACCACGATGGACGGAGAAGAGGTCCTGCGCCTGGGCTATCCCTTTGAATCGCCCGGCTACCAACCCGGCCCCGACGGCGAGAAACCAGACTATCGCCCCACGAACCTCGCCGTCGCCCCCAACGGCGACATCTACGTCGGCGATGGATACGGGTCGAGCTACATTCTCCAATACGACAAGCAGGGCAACTATATTCGTAGCTTCGGCGGACCCGGCGACGAGGCCGGGCAAGTGCAATGTCCCCACGGCATCATATGCGACACCCGCGGCACCGAACCGGTAATTCTGGTCGCCGACCGCGCCAACAATCGTTTACAGGAGTTTTCGCTCGACGGGGAACACCGCCGCTTCTATAGCGGGGTCAATTTGCCGTGCCACTTCCATATTCGAGGAAGCGACGTAGTTATCCCCGACCTTGCAGCGCGGGTGACGCTTCTCGACGGCGACAACAACGTCATCGTCCACATGGGCGAAGGTTCCGACGATTATCGGCAGCGCCGCGTCAAGTCGCGCGAGCACTTCCCGCCCGGAAAGTTCGTCTGCCCTCACGGTGCCTGCTTCGACCACGAAGGGAATATCTTCGTCGCCGAATGGGTCGAAATCGGCCGGGTTACCAAGTTGCGGAGATTGCGGTAGAGTCCGTTTCTCTGAACGTTGGCGTTCATAATACCGCCATGAAAATTCGTTTCGGTCGGGAGTTTTGGAGAAGAGATGTCGCCACGAGTGGCGACACGGCACGCTGAAGCGTGCGCCACGTCGGGGGCTTCGGCAGCGAGGAGATTGCGGGGCTACTTTCGGAAGAGGGGCTCGAGACCTGCAAAATGGGGTCAAGCCTTGAGGGCTATCGGTCTGCCACCGCTCATCCAGGAGCCGTCAGATTCCGTAAATCGCCGTATCGATCCCGGCCGTCAGGCCCCCATCGTCACAAATTCCTGCGACTTCCATCAACGGGTCTGCCTCTGAACGCCCAGGCTGCATCGCAGCTTGCAATTTCGACCGAATTAACGCCGCCATGCTGATACCCAAACCGAGAGCCTCTCGCCGGAGCACCCCATGAAGATCCTCAGGAAGGAAGATGGTCGTCCGTTTCATGACTGTTCCCCCTCAAACCGCCGCTTTCTCACAGCAGCGATCGTAGGTAGTTCACGATCTCGGGCCGCTCCCAGTTTTCGGCGCCAACGTATTTCTGAATCACGGTTCCATCGCGGCTGATCAGATATGACTCGGGGTATTTCATAGTCCCGTAGCGGCTGCTTACGGTGCGCTCGGGGTCGCGCACGGTGGGAAACTTCACGTCGCGGCGGTCAAGAAACTGCCGGTAGGCTCCCTCATCCTCGTCAACGCTGACCGCCAGGACGACCAACCCGTCCTGGTGGAATCGCTGATACAGACGATTGAGCGAGGGCACCTCCGCGACACACGGCGGGCACCAAGTCGCCCAGAAATTCAACAGGACCAGTTTCCCGCGGTAATCGGCCAGCCGGACTCCGCCGGCGAGCTCGAATTCAGGCGCCTCATCACCGATTTCCACCCGGTGAATCTCAAAGTAGGGAACGATGCGGTAGAGCAAGACGCCCATCAACGCGACGGCCATTGCGGCAATCCAGATTTCGCGTTTTGCCCATGCCATAATGAGGTTCCAATCCCACTGTAGCAGGCGTCCCGGAACCTTGGGGGGGGCGGTGAAAAAATCGGGTACAGTCCACTTCGCGCCCGGGCGGGACGTTGATTCAGTAAGAAACGATTCAGTAGGGAACTTATTCGGACGGCGCTCGGTACAGTCCCCATTTTTTTACGGCTCCTTGGCAAATGGTTACGATTACGCGCAAAGCCGAGTTTTCGGCATCCCATTACTGCGCGGTTCCCGGGCTGTCGGAGGCGGAGAACGAGGCGCTCTTCGGCAAGGCGTCGCGGCCGGCCGGTCACGGGCATAACTACGTCCTGGAGGTAACGGTGGCGGGCGATGTAGACCCGGTCAACGGTATGATCATGGACCTAAAGGTCCTGAAAGACATCATCAACGAGAGTGTCGTCGATGTCTACGACCATCGCTTTTTGAACAAGGAAGTCTCGCCGTTTGACCGCGTCGTGCCCACGCCGGAGAACATTGCTGCGGATATTTGGCAGCGGATCGAGGAGGCCGTTAAGACCGAAGGCCGTACGCTGCAGAAGGTGCGGTTGTGGGAAACGCCCGACCTCTGCGTCGATTACTTCGGGCCGGGAGGCGACTAGCGAAAGGCGCCGGTCCGGGACCGAGCCTTTACCTCATTGGAACTATGCCGCTGTTGACCAAGCGCTATCCATTCAGCGCATCCCATCGGCTCCACAGTGACAAGCTGAGCGCCGAGGAAAACGCGCGGCTGTTCGGCAAATGCAATAATCCTCACGGGCACGGCCATAATTACACGTTGGAAGTGAGCATCAGCGGGCCGGTGGATCCTAGCTCGGGCATGGTGATCTCGCGCTCTAAGCTGGATGATGTCGTCGAGCGGCATGTTCTCTCGATAATGGACCATGCCGATCTCAACCGCGACGTCGAGGAGTTGCGCGAGACGGTCCCGACGACGGAGAATCTGGCGTTGCTGATCGGTCGCCGGCTTGGGCAGGCTTGGGCGCGGGAATTCGGCGACGACGGCCCTCGAGTGGCGCGAGTACGCGTCGAGGAAACGCCCCGCAACAGCTTTGAGGTCACCTTGTAAAAACATGGCAAGCCAACCTTCATCTCACGACCTCGTTGACGAATTTCCCCAGAACTCCTCGTCTGAAACCGAGTTGACGGAACTCGTTCGCCGAATGCTCGTCGAGTTGGGCGAAGATACGGACCGCGACGGACTTCGCCGCACGCCGGAACGCGTAGCACGCGCGTTTCGCGAGCTGACCAAGGGCTACCAAATGGACGCCGCGGAAATCCTCAATAGCGCGCTGTTCGAAGTCGCCTACGACGAAATGGTCATCGTCAAGGACATCGAGATGTTCAGCCTTTGCGAACATCATTTGCTGCCGTTCTTCGGGAAAGTGCACGTCGCTTATCTGCCGCGCAAGAAGGTTGTCGGTCTCAGCAAGATCGCGAGGTTAGTGGACATGTTCGCCCGACGGCTGCAAATCCAAGAAAGGCTCACCAACCAGATCGCGGCGACTATCCAGGACGCCATCGACCCGGTGGGAGTCGGCGTGGTCATCGAAGCCCGGCACCTGTGCATGATCATGCGGGGCGTCGAGAAACAGCACTCCTCGGCCGTCACGAGCGCGATGTTGGGTGCCTTCCGCGACAACCAACAGACTCGCGAAGAGTTCCTCGCACTGGTGTCACGAACCGCCAACGGAGTGTAACCCGCCCCGGCCGTTTCGGGTCGACGTGGCTCACGCCGGATCCCGCGCCTTTCTCGACATGCGCAATCTAGCCATTCAGATTGCCTACGACGGCGCGGATTTCCACGGCTGGCAGATCCAGCCTAACCAAATCACCATCCAGGGTGTGTTGCAAACCCTGCTGAGCGAACTCGAGGGCGCGCCGGTCACGATTCACGGCTCCGGTCGAACCGACGCCGGCGTGCACGCCCTCGCCCAAGTCGCGTCTTTCGAGTTAGCAAACCCGATTCCGCTTGAAAATCTTCCAAGAGCGATGAATCGCCTGCTACCGGCGTCGATCCGCATTCTTGCAGCGCGGCAGGTTGCGGCCGAATTCCACGCTCGCCACTCGGCCACGGCAAAGACCTACGAATACCGGATTCAGCGCTCGGAGATTTGCTCCCCTTTTGAGAGCCGCTACGCCTACGCGCTGCCATATGCCTTGGACGAAAGCGCGATGATGACGGCTGCTGCACAATTCGTGGGGGAGCACGACTTCGAAGCTCTGGCCGCTGCCGGCGCAGAGGAAAAGCCGTCCACGGTGCGGACCATTTTTTCATCCGAGCTGGAACGCGACAGCGGTTGGCTGACGTACCGTGTTCGCGGAAGCGGGTTTCTCTACCACATGGTGCGCAACATCGTCGGAACTTTGCTTGAGGTCGGCCGTGGCCATCTCGCGCCGGACGATATCCGCGTGCTGCTCGAATCGAAAGATCGAGCCGCCGCGGGGCCGACCGCTCCACCCGAGGGCCTGTTCCTTGTCAGCGTCGAATACGGTGAAGGACGAGACCTTTTTGCGGACGGTTGAAAATCAGGCCGCGAAAGCCTTCAGAACTCTTTGTTCCGGTCCGTTGCTACATTAGAGGCCAGGCACATGCCGAACAGCCCCAATTCGGCCGACCCCCTCGAAGATCTCTACGAGAGGATCTATCGCGACCTGCGGCCGAGAGCGCGCATGCCGCGATTCGACGTTCGTTTCTGCCCTTACGCCAACATCGACAGTAAGATCCGTCTCAACGACGAGGGGGACGAAATCACTGTAAAGATTTCGGACCTGCTTGAGGCAGCCCCGTCGAGCGTCCAGGAAGCTCTCGCCTACATCCTGTTGGGGAAGCTCTATAGCAAGCAAGTTGCCCCGAGGTTCGACCATCGCTACCGCGTCTACGTCAATAGCGCCGATATTCGCCGACAAGCCCTTCTGATCCGACGCGTGCGGGGCCGCAAGCCGGTGTCGACCCCGCGCGGCCGCCATCATGATCTAGAGGAGATCTTCGAGGAACTCAATACTCGCTTCTTTCACGGCCTGTTGGCTCGGCCGGCGCTCGGCTGGAGTCGCGGTGCGTCCCGACAAACGCTGGGGTATTTTGACCCCGCGCATAACGCGATCGTGATCAGCCGCGTATTCGACTCCCTGGAGTTTCCCCGTTTTCTACTGGAATACGTCGTCTACCACGAGATGCTGCACTTGAAGTACCCGGCCGTTTACCGCTCCCAACGACGGTGCGTTCACACCCCGGAATTCAAGCAGCAGGAGCGGTTGTTTCCGCGGTACGACGAGGCGGTGCGGCGGATTCAACACTTTTGAACCAAGCGCGGCTTCCACTAAGACGCACGGTAGATTGCGCCGGCGAGTGATTGCGGGGCCGCCGAATCCCCAGCGGCAACCTAGGGCGAACTGCTGCTTGTCGCTCTAACAGATTTGTTTTCCAACGCATGTCCGAGGGCCGTCCGCCTCTCCGTTAAGTTTCTTTCCCATCCGAATTAGGCTAAGGCCCTCATTGTTGGGTCGGGCGTCGATGCCGAGAATCCTGATAGGGGTTTGTGTACGGCGCGCAGTGCCCGTGCCCGGTTGGACGCGGAAATATCGAGGTGGTTCGCCCACCGCCGATCGCTGGTATGGATACGAATGAAATCGAATAATCAAGACAAGAACCAAGACGCTGTTGCCACCGAACAACTCGACGAGCAACAATCTACAAGCGAAGAGTTTTCAGACGACGTTCTAGCCCTGGAAGGCGCTATGGCAGACGAAGATTCGATTTCTAAGCTGCGAGACGATCTGGAACAGCAAAGCCAACGGAACACGGAATTTCAGTCGATGGTTGAAGATAAGCTCGCCGGCATGGATCCGCCCGAGGATCCTGTGCAAGAGCTGAGCGGGCGACTGGTGGAAGTCGAAGGACAGCTTGCCGGGCTTGGCGACGACGCACGCGTCGACGCACTCCTGCTTCGCGTCTCTTCGCTTGAGAAGAAACTCTCCGACGGCACCCCTGATCCGCTGATCAACGAAATCGTCAAGCGCCTAGGAGATATTGAAGCAGGCGGCGGCACGGTAGGAGGCCCCGAACTCGGCGAGTTGCAGTCGCAGTTCAAGCAGCTTCAGGAAGACATCGAAGCGAAATCGACCGACGCCGATCCGCGGACAGAGGACGTGGTGCTTCGTATCGCGTCGCTGGAAGCTTCCGTCAAGAATTCAGAGGATTCCGGGCGGATCGAAGAGTTGAAGACGCGGGTAGAAGAAGTCGCTAAGCTTGCCGAAAAAAAGCCCTTAGACCCCCGCGTCGGTGATCTCGTCTCTAAAGTCGGAAGTCTCGAAGACGCGGCTCGCGAACCTACACGCGACGCACGGGTGGATGACCTGTTCAGCCGGCTCTCCGAGGTCGAAGACAGATCCGTCCAGGCGCCCGCGCGCCCCGAGATCGACAATCTCACCGGGCGGCTCGCCTCCATGGAGGAACGGTTAGGCGAACCGGCGGCCGACGAGCGAGTCGACAACGTGCTGCATCGACTTTCCGAAGTTGAGGAAAGATCATCTCAGGCAGTTGACCGCTCTCAGTTCGACGACGTCGGCGGACGTCTGGCCGCCGTGGAAGAGCGTTCCGAAGAACCCGCCCGCGACGCGCGAGTAGACGAACTGATCGACCGCGTATCCGAGGTTGAACAAGCACACCAATCTCTCGCCGAAGCGCAAGTGGAAGAACTCTCGTCGCGCCTGGCCGCCGTCGAAGAAAAAGCCGCCGAGCCGCCGACGGATTCAAGAGTAGACGAAGTCTTCGAGCGCATCGGCGCTGTCGAAGAGAACGTAGAATCCCGCGTGCGCGGCGACGAGGTAACCGGTTTAGGAGAGCGCTTGGCTGCGCTCGAAGAGATCGCCGCGAAGCCGTCCGAGGATGAGCGCGTCGACCAATTACTGGAACGCTTTGCCGCCGTCGAGGACAAGCATTCCCAAGACGCCGCCGACACGCGAGTCAACGAGATCACGGTTCGTATCGACGAACTCGACGCCAAGGTCGCGGACGCTGTCGAAAACTCCGCGGCCGCCACCCACGACGACGAGCTTTCCAAGCGGTTAAGCGTGATTGAGAAGGACGTCCGCGCCCTACCTTCCGACAGTCGCTTCGAAGAGTTCATAGCGAGACTTTCGACGGTCGAGGTCAACGCAGCTCGGCCGGCGCCTGATCCGCGTGTCGATGAGATCACGAAGCGCCTCGGGGGGCTTGCCGCCAAGGTCGAGCAGTCTACGGAACCGCCCGATTTCGAAGCTGTCGAAGAACGCCTAGGTTCGGTCGAAGACAAGCTGGCCGAGTCGCCCGCTGCCGACGATCGTCTCGACGACGCGCTGGCAAGGATTTCTGCGATCGAAGACCAACCGGCGGTCGCCGACACTTCGGGCCTCGAGGAAGTGACGCAACGTCTGGAAGCCCTAGAATCCCAACCGACCCGAGAGCCGGCCGATAGCGGCAACGGCCAACTCCAACAGAAGCTGGATGAACTCGAAGCCGCTGTCCGCAGCACCGAGGCCGACCGACGCGTAGACGGCATACTTACGCGGTTGGCAGATCTCGAAACGAAAACGGCCAGCTCAACGGGCGCCGCGGATACCGGCGACCTCGACGCCCGTGTCGAAGCCCTCGAGAGCCGCGGAGGCGAGGAAGGCGGCTCCGGTACCGACCCGCGGGTTGACGATCTGCTGGCCCGCGTCGAAGGGATCGAGGAGAGATCGCAGTCCGCCGAGGGCGTCGGTGTTGCGGAACTCACGGCACGACCCAGCGCGATCGAATCGGCGGGCGGAAGCGCGCCGGATCCCCGGGTCGACGGGGTGGTCGCCCGCCTGACGGCGATCGAAAGTTCAGGCGGCGGTGAAAACACGGCACCCGAAGGTATCGACGGACTCTGGGATCGTATCGCGGCCCTCGAGCAAGGCGGAGGCGGCGACGGCCCGCCGGTCCAGCTGCTGTCTCGCATCGACGAGATCGAGGGACGTCTCGCCGAAGGTGGAGGCGACAGCGGCAACTTTAAAGCCCTACTCGATCAGGAAACCTCTCGCTGGTCCAACGCCGCCCGTCAAACGACCGATCAAATCAAGGAACTTCGGCGTCAAATCCAGAAGCTCAAAGACCGCGGCGGCGCTTCCGACGAGGCTTCTCCCGACTTGGCGCAAGCCATCGGGGAGAGCATCGGCGACGCGCTCGGCAAGAGCGGCGAGCTCAAAACCGTAAAGATGATCCTGATGAGCTTGGTCTTCGCCCTGGCCGCCCTCTACAGCATCGGCGCCTACCTTCTACTGGCCGACTGACAGGTGCTCCGGACCTAACTCGGAATCCGCGCGGAAGTCTCGGTTGCGGGGATTTCTCCGACCGCGTGACCGCATCAGCGCGCACGTCGCCCTCCTTCGCATTCCCTTCTCAGCGCGCGGCTTGGATGATCCGAGCCTGTCCCGGCTCTCCGCTTGTTCTCCTCGCCCTCGTGTGCTGCAATCGAAGGAAAGTGTCCCGTCGTTATCCGTCACGGCCCTGGGCCGGAGTGGGGGCTGTTGTTCTCGACGACGACCGCGTGCTGCTTGTTCAGCGCGGCCGGGAGCCACAAAAGGGACTTTGGTCGATTCCAGGGGGCGCCCTCAAGTTGGGAGAAACTCTCGAGGAAGGCGTACGACGCGAGGTGCGTGAAGAGGCCGGGATCGAGGTGAGTGTGGCGGCCCGCGCCGATGTCGTCGATCGCATCGTCCGTGACTCCGAAGGGCGCGTTGAATACCACTACGCGCTGGTTGGATTCCTCTGCCGTGTCGACGGGGGTGAACTTCACCCCGCCGACGACGCCAGCGAGGCCCGCTGGGTCGAGCGTAGCGCGGTCGCCGACTTCCCCATGACTCCCGGCACCCCGGCGGTGGTCGAAAAGGCCTTCGAACTAAGAGACCGCTTAGCGGCCGCGGGCGACGGATGAGCAGCCCATGAACCGCGAGACGATCAAGGCCTTGGAGCTGTCGCGGTTGCTCGACATCGTCGGCCGCTACGCCGTCAGCCCACTCGGAAAACGTGCTTTTGAAAGGTTCGCCGGTGATCCGCTATTTTCCGAGCCGGAGGGCGCGCGGGAATCCCTCGCCGAGGTGAGCGAGGCGATGGATTGGCTGCGGGAAGCCGAGGCGCACGTTGGGCATCGAGATGAGCGACCGCTCCCCGGTTTCGACGGCCTACGGGACGTTCGCGATGCATTGACGCGCATGGAGGTCGAGGGCACGGTACTGGAAGGTCCGGATATTCGATCCCTGCTGGAGTTACTGGAACGCTGCTCGGAAACACGAGCGCGCCTGAGCGCCGTCACAACCACCCATCCGCGGTTGGGCGGGTTCGCGGAAGACCTTGGTGAATTTCGGCCTCTACTTAGGCAGCTCGCCGGAAAGATTCTACCCAATGGCGAGCCGGCCGACGACGCCTCGCCGGGCCTCGCCCGTGTCCGTGGAAAGATCGAGCGACATCGCTCGCTGGTCCGGAAATCGCTCGAGAAGTTCGTGCGAACGCTCGAAGAGCAAGGCAGCTTGCGGGACGACTACGTGACGATCCGCAACGGGCGCCTGGTTGTGCCCGTCAAGGCGGAGTGGAAATGGCGCGTGGAAGGCGTGATCCATACGACCAGCTCGACGGGCCAAACCGTCTTCATCGAGCCGGTGGCGACACTTGACCTCAACAACCGCCTGGTGAAGCTGCTCGAAGATGAGAAACGCGAAATCCATCGCATTCTGCGGCAAATCACTGCGCGGCTTAGAGAGGAGGCGGGCGCTATTGAGTTGGCCGTCCGAACCCTGGCGGGGTTGGAACTGATTTTTACGAAAGCCCGCTTCGGCCGGCACTTCCGATGTTCGATTCCGGCCTTCGCGGGCGACTCGGAGCGTCGCCTCGCACTCAGCGGCGCCAGGCATCCGCTGCTCGAAGAGGTGCTTCGCGGCACCGAAAGCGAGGTTGTTCCGCTGCGCCTCAAACTAGACACGGAAAACCGCGTTGTGATCATAAGCGGCCCGAACGCCGGTGGAAAAACGATCGTGCTCAAGACTGTTGGGCTGCTCTCTCTGATGGCGCAAGCGGGCCTACCTATCCCCGCGGTCGAGGCCGAGTTGCCTTGGTTCGAAAACATCGAAGCCGACATCGGCGACGCCCAGTCGATTGCAGAGAGCCTCAGCACGTTTTCCGCCCACATCGCCCGGATCCGCGAGATGATCACCGCCGCCACCGCCGACTCGCTCGTGCTGCTCGATGAGCTGGGAGCGGCTACCGACCCCGAGGAGGGGGGAGCACTCGGCATTGCCGTCGTCGATCACTTCCGAGACCGCGGCGCATTCACGATAGCTTCTACCCATCTGCCGGCTCTCAAGACCTATGCCGCGGCGACCGAGGGAGTCGAGAACGCCTCCGTCGGTTTCGATGAAGAAACCCTCCGCCCCAACTACCGCTTTTCCCCCGGCAACCCTGGTCAGTCGGCCGGCTTGGCGATGGCTGAAAGGTTCGGGCTCCCCGCCTCGATCATCGAACGCGCGCATCAGGCTCTCGACCCCGAGCAGCGGCAAACCGCCCGCTTCCTGCGCCACCTGCATCAGCAAGTCGAGCAGAGCGAAGCCGCCACGCGCGAGTTGCGCGAGGCCGAGCGGCTACTCCGAGACCGCGAAAGCAATCTAGCCCGCGAATGGGAGTCACGTGAAAAGGCCAAGCTCCGCGAGTTGGAGCAAAAAGTTGACCAACACCTCGCCCGGTTCGAAATCGACCACCAAAAGGCGCTTGATGAACTCGCCCAAAGCGGCGCCAAGCGGCGGGCCCTGACCGAAGCCCAACGCCGCGCGGCTAAGCGGAAGAGGGAGTTGCGGGAAGACGTCCGTTCCACGGTCGACGCCGGCCTCGGCCGTTCTACCGCCAACGCCGAGTCGGCCGAAGAACCCAGGGTAGTCGAAATCGGCGCCCGGGTCCGGCTCGTCGATCTCGGCGTCACCGGTCATGTCACAGCGAAGATTTCCGGCGCCTTGTGGGAGGTCGCAGCCGGGCAGCTCAAAGTCCGAGTCAGCGAGCGGGACATCGCCGTCATCCCGGCCGGCTCCGACAGCTCAACCCCTTCTTCATCGTACGGCTCACTCCCTCGCGGGGTGACGTTTCGAGGGCAACGGCGCGACGCCTCGACTCTGTCGGAGATCAACGTCATCGGTAACCGGGCCGATGAGGCCCGCGACGCCGTCGACAAGTTCCTTGACGACGCTGTGCTGGCCGAAATCGACCGCGTGCGGGTGATTCACGGCTACGGCAAGGAAATCCTGCGTCGCGAGCTTTGGCGAATGTTCGCCGCTCACCCCCAAGTGGCACGCTACTATCAGGCCGAGCAGGTCGAAGGCGGTGCCGGAGCGACTATCGTTGAGGTAAAGCTGTAATTCCTCGGCCCCACCCCGAGATTGCACTCTTGCGGCCTTAGTACCTCGGTCACCCGAGAACGTTCAAGAGGAAGGCCCATAAGTCTCAGAAACAGCAAGGGCATAGGAATATCCGGGCAAGCCGCGGACGGCCCCGATCCAGAGTCTCCTCCGCCACGCGCCCCCTGCGACTGGATTCCCGCCGCCGGCGCAGCGTACGGAACCGCGTTCTCCGCCTGGAAAATAGAGTGACCTACCTATTGCCCTAATCGTCGGCGTCCGGCAAAGTGAGGATGGCTCAAATCGCCCCGGTGGTCCCGCGGCCAAGCATCGCGGGCACGAAAAGCGAGAAACGATTCATGGAAGTCCGAAAAAAGGCCACGGAAGCGAAGGCCGTTCAGACGGCCGCCAACCGTCGTAAGCATCCACGAACTCAAAAGTATGGTCCCCAGATGCTGACTATCGGCCGCACGGCACCCAATAAGGTTCCCATTGAGGGGACCCTTTGGGACTTTAGTGAAGGCGGAGTCGGCATGGATGTTCCTTGCGCGCTCGACATCGATGAGATAGTGACGATAGAAGGCGACTTGCACAGTCCGGGTCTTTCCATGCACTTGAAGGGGCGCGCCCGCGTCGCCTACTGCCGCCGCGTGGAAGGCACGAATCATCGCATCGGCTTCGGCTTCCTCGACGTCAGCTACCGCAGACTGGAAGACCTCCCCAATTAGACGGCCGACGCTTAGTCCAACCTGCCTAGCCGCGCGTTTACACGCCGGGACGGCGCCTGGCGTCCAGCTCTCGCGTATCGCTAAGGAGAGGCCCAACCACACCATACGCTCTCGACCGGCCCGCTTAGCGGTACAATCTCTTCCGTAAACCCGACCAGCGTCGAGGCCTTACGCCCTCTCGGCCCGGCCTACCGGGTAAACCGAACCGCCATCCCCCCCAAGATAAAGAGGAAACGATGACCACTGCGAACACGATCCTGAGGCTTCTAGCGCTGATCCTGCCGGCGGCTTGCGGAGGCCCGCCCGCCGACGACTCGACACCCCGGCCCGAGACGGACACGCGGGAATTACACGTGTATTTCGGGACCTACACCCGCGAGACGAGCCAAGGAATCTATCGCAGCCGCTTCAACACGGAGACCGGCGCGTTGACCGAACCGAAGCTTGCCGCCGAAATCGAAAGCCCCGCGTTTCTCGCCATCCATCCAAACGAACGTTTCCTCTATGCTGTGACCGAAATCGGCGAAGGCGCCGTCAGCAGCTTCGCGATCGGGGCTGACGGCGAGCTGGCTAAGATCAACACGCAGCCTACCAACGGAGCAGCTCCCTGCGACCTTGAGGTCGACCGGACCGGCCACATGCTCGTTGTGGCGAACTACACCAGCGGGAGCACGATCGCCTATTCCATCGGCAAAGACGGTGCGCTGAGCGAGCCGACTTCCTTCCAACCACACGAAGGTTCAAGCGTCCACGAGCGCCAGCAGTCGCCCCATGCGCACTCGGTCGATTTCAGCGTTGACAACCGTTTTGTGATCGTCAGCGATTTGGGAACCGACAAAGTCGTGACCTTTGAAGCCGACCCGACCACTGGCGGGCTCACTCCGTTTAGCGAAGTCACGGCGGCTCCGGGCTCGGGTCCGCGGCACTTCGCCTTTCATCCGTCCGGCAAGTTCGGATATTCGCTCGGCGAACTGGCGTCGACCGTCACGGCGATGGCGCACGATGGTGGAAAGTTCGAACGCATCGAGTCGCTTTCCACTTTGCCCGAAGATTTTGACGGCCACAACACGACCGCCGAAATCGCGGTCCACCCCTCAGGGCGTTTTGTCTATGCTTCAAACCGCGGCCACGATTCAATCGCCGTCTTTTCGCTTGACCCTGTGAACGGCCGCCTGACCCGCACCGCCGTCATCAAAAGCGGCGGTGTTCGGCCGCGGAATTTCGGCATCGACCCGACGGGCCAATACTTGCTGGCGGCACACCAGGACACCGACAATGTGGTCGTTTTCAAGATTGATCAACAGACCGGTATCCTGCACCCGACCGGCGCTGAGATCCAGGTCGACGCTCCCGTGTGCGTTCAATTCCTGCAACTCGACACGTAGATCGGCAGGCGCTGCGCGGCCTTACGACACTCGTCGTGCCCGGTTTCTTCTCCGGCCAACTACGACGCCCCCGAGGAGGATGACCACCAGCCGGCGACCGCGATCGAGATCATGTTTTCGGCCTCCAAAGTGAACATCAGAAAGTCAACAGTTCCCGTTTGCTGGAATACCCACTCGCCTGCCGGCCTGGTAGCAAGTAACCGATTGCCGGTCTCCATTACAACGATGCCGTCGCCTGTTGCAGGATCTAGACGAACGGCGGTATTGATTGCCGGCTCATTGCTGCCGTCGTGGCCAATGACAAAGTCGTTGTCGTCGTTGGGCGCGTACAGCATAGTGCCGAGGCCCCAAATATCGCAGCCGAACTGCGATGCATGGGGCGTCCGCATGAGTTTCAATGTGTCGGGAGTCAACACCCCGCGCACTACCGGCCCGTCATTAGAACCAACCAGGTGTGCCTGGATGAAACGCGTCATGTCCGCCGCGGTGGTATACAAAGAGGTCGCCGCAAGAGACGTGAACGGCCCCGCCGTAGTTCGATTTCATGTGAAGTGGAACCAGGATGACGCTCTTCGTGGCGTCACCATACTCGGCGGAAAACTTGACGGCGTGCGGCGCCCTGTCCCAGAGGCTGAAGCCATCCACACGATGTTCGACCCGGATTCGGTAAGCGCGGGACTTGCGCACAAGAGAGCTATTCCACAGGACCCCGCAAAGCTGCGAAGTGTCGCCCTCGGCTCGGTTGCGAAAGAGCTCGTATTTCCAATCGTGGCCGGAGTGTTCCTTGAGCAGTCGGCATACTTTGGTGAGCTCTCGATTCCGCCGTCCTCCACCAACGGGAGACGTATCGTAGACCTCTTGAAGCGCCAAGACCTCGATACCCGCCATTTCGATATGATCGGTTAAAGCGTAAGGGCTCTCCTTGCGGCCTCCTTCCTTCGAGAGGTGCTCGATGTTCCAGCTGCCGATCTGTAGATAGGTCAAGGACATTCTCAATCCTCCTAGCGGCAACCCGCACGGCGCGGGCGGTCACGGTACGCACCCCGAATCCGCTCTACGGATATACGCGTGTTCAATCGAGATTCCGGGCCACCGCGAGCATCAAACCCGGGCCTTCCCCGAACCATCCAATTCACTCCCCCTCCGCCCGAGCCACCCGCTGAGCCTCCTCAATCTCCTCCCACCCGAAGTACCCCTTGTTCACAAAGTGTTCATAAACAACCCTGGCCTTCTCTCGGAAAGGGTCAAGATCGCCGCCCCGGACATAGTTAACCTCAAGCTTCGTCGCCAGCTTCACCAGATACTCCGCCTCGCTCTCGCGATTCATTCGGTCGCTATACCGGATCGCCTCGTCCGCCACTCTATCAAACACGATCCGCAGATCCGCCGGCAGCCCTTCGTACCAAGCGAGATTGACCATAAACGGATCCGGGCCGGCACTGAAGTTCAGCACCGAAAGATATTGCTGCACCTCGTGAAATTTCATATCCCAGATGTTCGATAGGGCGTTTGCTTGGCCGTCAATGACGCCGGTCTTGATGGCCTGGTAAACCTCGACAAACGGGATGACTTGCGGATTCGCGCCCATGGCTCGAGAGGTCATAACGTTGACCTCCTGGGGCGGCACCCGCATCTTCAGGCCCACTAGATCGTCGGGCGTGCGGAGCGGCCGCACACTGGTCGTATGATTCCGGAAACCCTGAGAAACACCGCAAGCCGGAACATGAAAGCCGTTCGCCCGCGCCCCGCGGTTGATTCGGGCCGTGAAGTCACTGTAAATCAGCCGCAACAATTGGTCCCAGTCCTCCACCAGGAACGGCAGTTCGAACAGGCTGTACTTAGGGTTCGCGTCAGCGTAAAATCCTCCGCGCGTTCCATGGAGGACACCCGTTGCCACCAGGTCCATGAGTTGACGTTCCGTACCCAACGAGCCCGAAAAGTAGTTCTCCACCTCGATCCGCCCGTTGGTTCTGTTTTCGAGCTCCTGCTCAAAGAAGACCATCGAAACGCTGCGAGCGTGTTGGGGCGGCTGCGAGTTCGCGTAGCGGAAGCGGTAGACCGTCTCGGGGCCGGAGCAGGAGCTCAGACCGACGGCAAGCAGCAGCAAAGCGATGAGCCCGGGACGAATCAAGACTCTTCTCAACGTAGAGGCAGGCGTTCGATTGTACTATTACAGCGCGGGCTTGAGCGAGGGATGTGTCACAAGACCGGCCTTGGCGCCTGCGGGCGCTTTCGATCAACCATCAGATAGAGCCCGCTCCCGCCCCCCGGTTCGCGACGAAGGAGGTCTCTCAGCAGCTCGCTTGGACGGTAAGAACCTTTGTACCCAGGGTTCAGGATCCGCTATCGTGCCGATCGTGGGTGGATCGGCAGACACTAACTCGATCAGAGGTCATGGCCTGCGCCTCCACTATCATGAAACGGGTGGACCGCGGCAGTGCGGCAGCTTCTCTGCGGAACCCAAGCCTCTCGCCATGGTCCATCGAGCGGCCAGGCGGCAAGCCCGGGTGGCGAAATTGGTAGACGCAAAGGACTTAAAATCTATTCGATAGCATCACTCACCTTTTCTCATACTTGCTCAACAGTACTTAGAATCAATGATATGATGACTTACTGGCGCTCTGCATGAGAACGTCTGGGGAAGCCTGGGTAGCAGTGAGTCCCCACAAAATACCCCACATTCCTTACTTTAACGGCAGCGTAGAATGGGGTGATGAACCGACTCGCCGCCGCCCTCCTCGCCTACGCCGCCAACGACCTGCTGAGCGGGCCGCGACACCGAAGAAATTCTCACCTGGATCGACGGAGAGCCCGCGCTGCTCCCCTTCGCGGTCTGCTGCCAATTGGCCGGCATAGAAGCTGAGAGAACGCGCCTACGGCTGCGACAGGCGGCCATGGACCCGGAAGGGCACGGAGACGCGCTCCAGGGCTGTGGTCGGATGGGAGTGGCGTAAAATGGAACCTGCGGTATCGGCAAGCCCGTCGCGACGAGTTGCGCCCTTCCCGTGGACAACGACGACCCAAAAGCAATCTCCATAGGAAATCTCGTCTGGAAGCTGCCTCTGTTCGACAATCCTTTTCTCTCAATGCAGGGTCAGAACGTTCTTCTCGTCGATGTCTACTTGAGAGATCTAGAGAAAGATCTACTCGCCGAGTTGATCGCGCGCGAGGCGGACGCCTCTGCCGGACATACTTTTGGTATCAGCCCTCAGTCAGATGTGGATCTTTGCGACATATGAGCTGCTCCGCACATGGCGTCAGTTCGTCCGCGAAGTAGAGGCAGGGGCAGGGTCACCGAGCAGTGGTGAGCGACCAAAGGAGCCAGACCGCCTTCTGGCGGAAGCCTTCCGGCGAAGCCACGTTGAACAACTCCGTGACAATCCCGAGTTCGGCAAAGACCTCGTTGCAGCGCGTGGTGTGGTGGAGCCCGTCTTTCGACGAATAGAGGCGCTGCGTATGAATCTCGCCAAGCATGAGGTTCCCAAAAAGCGATCTCAGCCGGCAGTGATGCCGGGATACGCACGTATCGACGAATCAGACGGTTCACTCTTTTGGTTCGTTGACCTTGGGGGAAATGAGACGGACATGGTATCGCGGCGGGAACTCGCCGACGATCTTCGACGCGCCGTTCTTTGAAACCCTGTACTTCCCGTTGTCTCAACCTAAGGGCGGCCCAATCACAAACGGAAGCGGGCGGGGGTTTGTGGCGATTGCTTCTGCGGTATGCTTGCAAGCGTGAAACGCGTTTGCGTCTTCGCGCTCCTCGCCTTTTTCGCGGTTTCGCTCGGGGCACAGCAACCCGTGCCTGAAATCGAAGAAGTTATGGAGCAGGCGGAACAGGGAAGCGCTGCCGCACAGTTCAATCTGGGCGTGCTCTACTACAACGGTCAAGGCGTGCCGCAGGACTACGCCGAAGCTGTCAAGTGGTTCCGCATGTCGGCGGAAAATGGACACGCGGACGCGCAGTTCATCCTGGGCTGGCTGTGCGACGAAGACCGGGGCCAATCGCAGCAGCACATCCTGAACACGATGCACAACGCCAGGGGCTTGGCCCGAGTTGTACAACAGGACGACGCAGAAGCGCTCAAGTGGTATCACATGGCGGCCAAACAAGGCCATGCCCTCGCGCAGCATGGGCTGGGAGCGATGTATTACGACGAGGGGCGAGGCGTGCCACAGGACTACACCGAAGCGGCCAAGTGGTACCGGAAGTCGGCGGAACAAGGATACGCCAATGCTCAGGTCATCCTGGCTTTGCTCTACAAGAACGGCCAAGGCGTTTCGCAAGACCACGCTGAAGCGCTCAAGTGGTTCCGCATGGCGGGCGAACAGGGGAATGTTCTTGCACAGGATCGGTTGGGATGGATGTACTACGGATCGGTTGCTCACGACTACGAGGAAGCTGCTGATTGGTACCGCATGGCGGCGAAACAAGGTGAACCCAGAGCACAGTTCAGCTTGGGCACAATGTACGAAGCGGGCAGAGGAGTGCAACAGGATTACGCGGAAGCGGTCAGGTGGTATCGCATGGCGGCGGAACGGGGCCATGCTGTCGCACAGGGAAACCTAGGAGTGAATTACGGCCTGGGCGAAGGCGTCCCGCAAGACTACGTGAAGGCGCACAAATGGCTGAACCTGGCTGCTTCGGGTGCTGGCGGGCAGAACACCGAGAGATATACGGAATCTAGGAACTTGGTGACGCGATCCATGACACCCGACCAGATCGCCGAGGCCCAGCGACTTGCCCGCGAGTGGAAGCCGAAAACGTGGGAACAATTGAAGGCACAAGACACAGACAAGTAGCCGCAACAAAACGGGGGCCCGGCGGTAAGAAGCCGTCGTCCCGGGAGCCACCCGCCCCATGCGTCCCGGGCTCTACTTCTCAAAGCCTTCCAGCACCTTCTCTCGCGGCGTTTTCGTTCGGGACTTCAGAGGCAGCCTGGAAGAGTCCACCGGCGTCATACCGAACCGCTCAAAGGCTCGCCACAGGGCCGCCCTCGTGTGCACAAGCTGCGCGGCGACCGGATGAGCCCGTAGAGCCTTTTTATTCCGCTCGCCCTGCGTGGTCCGCCCGCCCTTCAGCGTCTTCCGCATCGCCCGAACCTCAGCAATCATCGAGCAAAGCTCCTCGATGGCAAACTTGTCGGTAGACCGAATCGGAGTGCCGTTTTCCTCGAAGATCCCCTGCAGCTCCGCCCATAGTTCGGGGTGATCGAAGTGGGGCGGACAAGCCGGATAACCGCTTGGGATTTCAACAGCTTGGGGCGCGGCACGCTTGCCCCGACCGCCGTCCAGCAGCTCTAATCCTGGGTGTTTGGGATTTCGTCCTCTAAGTGACATGGTTTCAGTGGGTTGAAGCTCCTTTTTGGGGGTTTGCTATGGAAAACGCGGAATTCACTTCGTGGCTGACCGCATGGTCTACGCCAAACGATCTCTAGATTCTCGACCCGCCCTCCCCTCTCAGCCTGCCGACGCCCGGGATCGGGCTGCCTCATCTCTCGCTGTCTTCCTACTGTGGTGGGGCTTGCAAAGAGCTTGCACGTTTGCCGCATCGTACATCGTTCCGCCGTCCTCGATCGGCAGGATGTGGTCTACCTCGGTAGCCGACACCAGCCCCCCTTTTTATCGGGTGCGCGGGGCGCCGAATGCAACCCTGATGCTTGCGAACAAAAGGCGAAATCACTCCTAAAAACAGAACTACACGCAAATCTTGTGGATGTCAAGTCCGTAGCGTCCAAAGGCCACGTCGTCTTGAGCGGACCGACGATGGGCCCGCGACGGCTCAGACTGCCCGCAGCACGATAGGTGTTGATAACAATCGAAGTCATGAACGGTCAGATGTTTTTCAGGCCCAGGACGTTCCCCAGTGAGGGTTGCGACTCCCGGACGAGGTTCCAGCGCGATCCAGCGGACGTTAGTTCATGCGAACCAGATATACCAAGAGCGCCGGGATAAACCGGCATGTTGTCAGGAATGAAAGAGTCCTACAAGGAAGGAGTAGCGAACCACCTTGACCTCGAGTCTTGCGGACGGCGTCGCGAGGCGACGTTCGAAGCGTAGACAGGGGTATCGGCGGGCCGGGCTATTGAGCTTCGAAAAATCTGTTTCAGGGTGCCGACCTCGTTTGGTAGATGGGAAGGCAACACGGGCGTTTGCGTTAGATCGCGAGTGGGCGTCCGGCCCTGCGTAGTCGAGGAACCTGAGCACGTCGAGAAACAACATGCACGAGAACCGGGAGACCTCTGGAACGTCTCGACCCTGCAAGGGGGGAGACCGGTCCGAGAAGGCGCTGAGCCGAACGGCGGACATGTACGTTCCAGAGGGGTCTGACTGCGCCGTAGTACCTGTGAACCGGCCGAACAAAGAAGGGCGACCTTTGGCGGAGGTTGGGGAGGAAAGGGCGCAGACCAAGGAGAACACCGAAGGGTCCAACACGAGCCCGACACCGAGCGGGAAGAGAGTGTCCCAAGGGCTTGCCGGTGTGCGTAGAACAGCCAAAGAAAGGAGGCAGGAGAAGTTCACCGCTTTGCTCCACCATCTGAACGTCGATCTACTCAGGGAGAGCTTTTACGCTCTGCAGCGGAAAGCCGCCCCGGGAGTCGATGGCGTGACGTGGCGGGAGTACGAGACCGGGCTGGAGGGTCGACTCGTCGATCTGCACGGCCGGGTTCATCGTGGAGCGTACCGGGCGCAGCCTTCGCGCAGAGTCTACATTCAGAAGTCCGACGGGCGGCAACGTCCGTTGGGCATCGCGGCGCTGGAGGACAAGATTGTCCAACAGGCCGTGGTGACGATCCTCAACCAGATTTACGAGGTCGACTTCCAGGGCTTTTCGTATGGGTTTCGACCGGGACGTAGTCCCCATCAGGCGCTCGATGCGCTGACGGTGGGGATCCAAACCAAGCGCGTGAACTGGGTGCTTGACTGTGATGTTCGGTCATTTTTCGACACATTGTCGCACGAGTGGCTGGTCAAGTTCATCAAGCACCGCGTGGCCGATCCGAGGGTGCTTCGCCTGATCCAGAAATGGTTGCGGGCGGGAGTGTCCGAAGACGGTCAATGGTCGGAGACGACAGTAGGTACTCCGCAGGGTTCAGTGGTTTCACCGCTGCTCGCCAACGTGTACCTGCACTACGTCTTCGATCTATGGGTGGAGGCCTGGCGCAAGAACGCGGCCCAGGGCGACGTCATCGTCGTCCGTTACGCCGACGATTTTGTGGTGGGCTTTCAGTATCGAGCCGAAGCCGAGCGTTTCTGGACTGAGCTTCAGGAACGTTTGGCCAAGTTCGGTCTGGAACTCCATGCGGGCAAGACGCGGTTGATCGAGTTTGGGCGGTTCGCCGCTCAGAACCGGAACAAACGTGGAGAGGGAAAGCCGGAGACCTTCACGTTCTTGGGCTTCACGCATTACTGCGGGACGCGCAAGAGCAACGGCACATTCATCGTCTGGCGTAAGACGGCGAAGAAGCGGATGGTGGCGAAGCTGCATCAACTGAAGGCAGCTCTCCGCCGCTGGATGCACGAGCCGACGGCGCGGGTCGGAGAGTGGCTGCAGAAGGTCGTACTGGGCTATTACCAATACCACGCGGTTCCGGGCAACACCGATCGACTGGCGTTGTTCCAGTATCGGCTGCGCCAGCTGTGGCGACACGTCTTATTCCGTCGCAGTCAGAAGGGACGTAAGTCCTGGAAGAAGCTGAACCGACTGCTGGACCGCTGGATTCCTGTCCCTCGCATTCTTCATCCTTATCCGATGGACCGTTTCTGCGCTACTCATCCAAGGTAGGAGCCGTGTGCGTTAGGAGCGCACGCACGGATCTGTGCGGGGGGTGCCGGGTGACCGGCATCCCTACCGCGATCATCTATCCGCGGACGAGCGCTATGTATTTCGTTTCGGGGGACTTAGTCCTGCTCCTGGTCTCGGAACTCTTCGTACCGATCAATCAACACCTGTGAGCGGTGGGGACGAGCCCTGGCGCCTACCGGTGGAGGTGATGTACAGGGTTCAGCGCGAAAAGACGTGGTATTCGGGGCAGCGCGAGTGTATACTGTGGCCGTGCCAGGGCCAAAATGGAAATCCTGGCTCAAACAGCCTAGCAGTCCGAAAACGGCCACTTCTGCCACGGGCTGCTAAGCCGCCTGCGGGCAAAGCATGGCTGGGACGGCCCGGCTTTGGCACCAGCATGTCTGGGCTCAAAGTTGAACTGTTGCCGCCGAATTCCCAATGGTACAATCCCATTGGCAGGCGACCGAAATCGGAAATTCCCTGTGAAACCGTACTTCGGCTGCGAATGGAAAGGGAGTTGAGCAACTTCATGGCTACGAGACGACACGTATTGACCATGATGGGCATGACTTGGCTTTCAATGCCGCGCGTGGGTGGGGCAGATGAAGTTGCAAGGGTTCTCTTCGAGGATCCCTTCCAAGATGAACTCAAAGCCGGCTGGCAGTGGGTGCGCGGCACCCCCGTGGACCACCGAGTCCAATCGGGCGTGCTTCAGATGCGGAGTATGCCTGGTGGGTTATTTGAACAGGACAACAACGTTCGTAACATGGTGCTCCGTCCTTTAGCGGGCGCGCCCGGGGAAACCGCGGCCGTCGAAGTTCATGTCAGCAACCAACCCACCGCGATATACGAAAACGCCGGGCTCGTCCTGTATCGCGATGACGACAACTACGTGACTGTGATGAAGGAATTCATGCGGGACGAGCTGGTCGTCGCCATGGGGTGCGAGGTCAACGGCGATGGAGACGTTCCCGCTCGTCAAGCGTACGAAGCAACCGACGTCTGGCTGCGTATGGAAGTCTCTCGTCGAGGCGTCAAGTCCTATTACCGCCCCGGCAAGAACGATCGCTGGGAAACGCTCGGGGAATGCGCCTTACCCGGCAAGGCCGATGTGAGGATCGGACTGATGGCCGCCTACGGGGACGCCAGCGTCGAACGCTGGGTCCAGTTTCGTGGCTTTCGGATATTGGAATCCTAAATTGCCCACGCAGGACGGTTGCTCCCGTCATGGGCGAGGTCTTGCGACAACGCTCCCTGATCCGAGCACACACCAAGCTGGAAAGGGATCGCAAAAAGCACATCTGCGTATCTGGCCGGACTGCAGGGTTTCCTCGTCCGCAAAGCTGTGGAGACCCATCAGTACAAGTACGCGGCGGCAATAGCAGAGGATAGCCGACAAGCACACAGCAAATGGTCGGCCTACCTGTTAGCTCCTGCGATCTCCTATTTGACCACTGCTTCCGATCCCAAGACCGAGGTTCTTGAACACTCTGTACACACGCTTCGCAGAGCGGGAATCGCTAGCGGAACACAAGGCAATGTGCTGTTCTGCTGGCGATTCCGACGCTGGGCCAAGCTGCGTGGGGACGCGGGCTTCGTCGCAAACGCCGGGGCAGGGCCTTCGCGACCCGCCGCTAGAAGCAGATCAGCCTACCGCAAGCGTCGTCCCCGGTAGACGGTCACCGGTGACCCTTCGGCCAGAAACGCCGAGCTGGGCCGACGCGCGAGCGGCTCAACGAACTCCGGCCCGTACAGATCGGCGGCCCAGACGTCTACGTTGGTGTCTGTGGTTTGCCAGACCCGCCAAGGCACGTGTTCGACGCGGTATTCGAGGGAGCTTCCGTCTGCTTGCGCAGTGTAGCCCCAGTAGTGCTCGGTGATGAACTCCTCTTCGGAACCTGGCTCGGCAGGCAAGGGCTCGCCGCTGCGCAGAACCCCGAAGTGATTCGACTTGCCGTTGAAATGCCAGGAGTAGCGGAACTCGTCTCCCGCGACGTGGTGGCGCATCGGCAACGAAACGTAGTTCTCGTTATAGAGCGTTCGGGCCACCCAGGCGATCGCCCAGCGAGGAACGATCTCCTTGATGAACACGACCCCCCGCCGCCACTCCTCCCCGGCCTTGTGGCGCACGTAAAAGCGAAGGTTGACCTCCTCGAAGTCGCGGTGGAACGGGATCGGAATCCCTTTTACTCGAGCCCTGAGAAACAGAAAGCCAACGAGGCTCACATAGGTCTTGCCATTCCAGAAGTCGACCTCGGTGCCGGCCGGGACGTGGGGGTGCACGATGGCCGGATCGACTTCGTAGTTCAACATCACAAGCCAGCGCCACTCGGCCTTGAGGAAGGGGGCAGCATCAGGCATGTGCTAGGGTGTGGCGCGATCGCTATACAGGGTCTTGAGGTTCACCTCGTAGACGCCAAATCGGAGAACGTGGGGTCGCTGGGTGTCAGGTGGCATCAGGTCAGGAATCGCCGCCCTCGATAATGGACGAGATGGAATGAAGCGATCATCAGCCCTACCGGTCAGGAGCGGCTTCATCCCGCCCCCACCGAGCTTTTCGGTGATTCGGTAGTGGGAGATGGTTTGGCCGATCAAGATGGGGCCATTGTACCGCCACCGGGATTACTGTTGATAACAATCGTTCCGTCCAGCAATCTGTCCGCAGTCTCGCTAGCGGCCTGATTGGGCTCGATTTCGGTTCGCTCACGGTGCGGATTCGGGGGGCTCCCACACCCGATTGCTGAAATGGGAAATTATTTATCGACAGTAATCCGGCGGTGACACCCTCCGCGGCCCCGCCCCACGTTTCGGCATGATCGGCGAGGGCGGGACCTACCAGGAGTCCGAAGAAAAGGACGTGTCCAGAGGACCAATGGGCTCCTGTCGCTGCGAACATCCTACGAAGGAGTGGCGCGTCGGTCAAGTTGATTCGAGGGGGGTACTCGTGCGCTCTCCGGGTCAGCGGCAGGCTTGTGGTCACGTCGCTGGCGAGGTTCGCCGTGGACTCCTGCTCGCATGTCGTCGGCCTCGATGGGTTGCGGAACAGCCTATTCCTTCTTTTTGAGAAGATGATCGTTCTCGGCAATGAACGCCTTGATCGATTCAGCCATTGCCAGCAGCTTCTCCCACTGCTCCTTGTAAAGGGTCACTGGAAACCTCCCGAGCCCGTAGACTGAAACGCCGCCCTTCTGGCTGACCTTCAGCGAAACCTGTGCGCTCGAAGACTTGACGAGGGCTTCATTTTGCGCCTTCAGCCGGTCGATCTCCGCTTTCATTTCTTCTTCGGTCACGGGTTCTCCATACTGACTGTTTCCACAATAGTAGCAATCGCCAACCCCTTGTCTCTGCCCGTACTCGGATGGGGCACCTGAAGACCTGAACAACCGATGTCATGAACAGACAGATTATTTTCGCCCAGGACGCTGCCTCGCTTTGGGTTGAGGGTCCACCGAGAGGCCGTGATCCGTCTCAGGTGTCGGGTTCGGAGTGCGAACCGGATATCTCAACATCCATCCACGACCGAGCCGTATGCAGTTTATTTTCAGTGGACTTTGGTCCTGCTCGCGGCCGCGGAACTCTTGGTGCCAGTTTTGGATGGAGCCGAGCCGAGCTTTTCTGGTAGTCGCCGCTCAAAACCCCTGAGAAGGGCAGGAGCTAAGGGACGCTACACGCTGCTTCCAGCCGACAAGACGCTGGTCTCTGCCTTCACGGAGCCAAGGATAGCCATCCCGCTGATGAACACGCTTGGGCCGCGGGAACCGCGTTCAACGGATACAGTCGTCTGGTTGGCAAACCGACCAAGAACAGGCGTTCCCTTAATGATCACGTTCCGGCCCTCCGGCACGTGGATTCTGACAGCACCGCATATGGCCGTCGCGACGATTGTGGTCGTTTCACTAGGGAGTTGAGCCTCCGTCAAATCGAGTACATAGTGCCCACAGATCGCGACCACACGCCCACCTCGGAATATCTCACGATGGACTCGCCATTGCCGGGATGAAAACAGTGCGAGTTCATCAATGGCACCCTCGGTCGTCGGTCCCTGTACCTTTCGCTTGGCGAGCACGAAGCCTCCGATCAGCACCGCAGCGATGGTGATCAGCAGCGCCTGCCAGAACGATAACTCGTTCAAGCTGAGTTGAAACAACCCGACGGCGTTGAGACCTATCGCGATCAAACCGAAGGCCCACAGTCCAATGCTCACCGGAGAAACTGCAATTCCGCCAATAGCGAGCCAGCTAGCGCAGGCGACCAGGCCTACGGAAATGTTGCCGAAAGCAACTACACCCTTAGCGACTCTCTCCTGACCAGTAGAGGGGTCTCTGCCGCACGCGCAATGGTACAAAGGGATGCCGAAAACTTCCGCTTGGGATCGCACGTCGCGCGACTTTCGCTTCTTCTTGGTTCTTGTATTGCTGTCTGTCGCCTCGACTTCCGGTGCCTCCTGCCCTGACTCCAAGCGATGCCACTGCTCGATGAACTCGCCAACCTGGATGCGCTCGTATAGCAAATCATCGAGTAAGTGATTGCGTCCTCCTGTCTCTTCCGAACCTTCACCGGTGGAGCGGGAGATCACTTCGAGTGCCTGCGACAGAATTGCTGTCTGTCGCCTCGACTTCCGGTGCCTCCTGCCCTGACTCCAAGCGATGCCACTGCTCGATGAACTCGCCAACCTGGATGCGCTCGTATAGCAAATCATCGAGTAAGTGATTGCGTCCTCCTGTCTCTTCCGAACCTTCACCGGTGGAGCGGGAGATCACTTCGAGTGCCTGCTGCTGTCCGGCAGCAACCCTTTGTTACCTAGGTCAAGAACTCTCTCGCGGACCTGCCGTTTCCGCAAGGGTTGCTCTTCTTCTGCGTGGACACGACCAGTCGGTCTTGCCAATCGACTCGCCTGTTCCGGGGTCGTCGCCGGGAATCTCTGTGACGGGGAGCCTGGAGTCGCTGAGGGTCCAAGCGAACTCTCAGCTCCCAGCTTTGACTTAAGGGTTTCGAGATCAACGATCAGTTCAGCGCCACTCTGATATCGCCGCTCAGGATCTTTGGCCAGGGTTTTGCGGACGATCCACTCCAGCTCCATCGGCACACCCGTACGCAACGCTGTCAAGGGTTCGGGCTCTTCGTTCGTGATCGAGTAGACGATCGCCTGTTCGTAATGACCCTGGAATGGCCGCTGCCCCGTCAGGGCCTCGTAGATCACCGTGCCCAAAGCCCAAATGTCGGTGCGATGATCGACCTCAGCGCCTTCAGCCTGCTCGGGCGACATGTAGGCGACCGTGCCCATCATCGTGTCCATCTTGGTGAGCTTCGAGCGTCCAGCCAGCAGGGCCAAGCCGAAGTCCATGATGGTGGCATGTCCGTCGCTCCCCACGATGACATTGGCGGGCTTGATGTCGCGATGTGTAATGCCGTTTTCGTGCGCGGTCCGAAGACCCTTGGCGGTCTGGATAGCGATCTCCAGCACCTCATTGATTTTCAACGGCGCAGCATCAATCTTTTTATCCAGGCCTTTCCCCTCGATAAAGGCCATGGCAATGAACGTCTTGTCCTCGACTTCGTCGATCTCGTACACGGTGCAGATGTTGGGGTGATGGAGAGAGGCAGCCGCCTCCGCCTCTCGCCGGAACCGTGCCTTGATCTCTTCATCCCCGAGCAGGTGGGTCTTGAGAAATTTCAGTGCGACGGAGCGCTTGAGCTTCGTGTCCTCGGCCTTATAGACGACCCCCATCCCGCCTTCACCGAGCTTGGCGGTGATCTTGTAGTGGCTGATGGTTTGCCCGATCATCGACCGCTAAATTGTACCGCCCCGGGGGTTGCTGTTGATAACAATCGATGTCATGAACTATGATATTTTTTCGTCCTCAGGTGCTTGAGATGGACCGGGTTGCCGTCAGACGGACCACCTGTTGAGGGATTCCTCACCGCCGATCGTAGAGTGGGAAATCATTTCTCGACACCTATCTCTCCACGGTGCCCGGGGCCCCTGCGCGTACCCAAGGGCGTTGGGGGGGGCAAGCTGGAGCGCACGGCGGACGGGGGGATCCGGCTCCTAACGGATCAGAGGTAGGTGGGCAACTCCCACGTCACCCAGTGGCGTCTAGAAACTTCAGATCGAATAGTCAGGCGCGACCGGACTCAACAACCCAACAGGCTTCGGTGGCTTATTGGTCAGCTTCTCCTCAGGCACCGGGAGAGCAATCATCTGCACCACCTGCGGCGCATCCTCGGGCGTCACCTTCACCAGCAGCTCCAACACCCCTCTGGCTTGCGCCAGCGCCATCAGCTCCGTGCGGGGGTCGTGCTGCTGTTTAGCGCGGTCGGCGATGCTTAGGGTGCGCGACCAAAGTAGCCCGGCTTTCGCCGCGAGATTGTCGGCGTGGACCAGCTCGGCGGCCTTACGGATCCACTTAAGTTGAGTACGCTCCCCGACTCCCGTATAATTCTCACGGACTCGGCCTTACTGCCATTCCGCAAAGGAGCGCCACCATGGAACGACGCGACTTGCTCTCGACCCTTGGCCTTGCCGCCAGCGGGACGGCCCTTGCGCCCGCCCAACAGGTCGGCGATGTAGTCAAGTTCGATGCGCCGCATCTCGAAGGCACCGCGCACCGCGTGGTCTGGGGACGCAACGGGGCGGTCTCCACGGCCGATCAGCACGGCTCGCTCGCGGGCCTGCGCATGTTGATGAAGGGCGGGAACGCGATCGACGCGATCGTCGCCGCCGCGGCCGCGCTGAACGTGACCGAACCCTATATGTCGGGGATGGGTGGCTTCGGCGGTTTCATGCTCATCTACTTGGCCGCGGAGCGCAAGGTGGTCGCGCTCGACATGATGGGTACCAGCCCCGCTGTGGCCTCTCTCGACAGGCTCACCGAGAAGGACTGCGACCAGGGTTACCTCGCGCCCATCGTCCCCGGTGCGCTGAAAGGCTGGGCCGAAGCGCTTTCCCGCTACGGCACGATGAGCCTCGGCGACGTGTTCCAACCCGCGATCGAGTTAGCCGAGCGCGGGTTCGTGATTTCGAAATACGACGAGATGTCGCTTCGCGGCATGGCGAAGAAACTGGGGCCATTTCCGACCTCGGCACGGGTCTTTCTGCCGAACGGCAGGCCCCCACGCATGGGCGAGATCGTCAAGCAACAGGACCTCGCGCGCAGCTTCCGGCGTGTTGCCCTCCACGGCGCCGACCTGTTCTACAAGGGTGAACTCGGGAGCGAGATCGTCCGCTTCTTGCAGCACAACGGTGGCATCCTCACCAAAGATGATTTCGAAAACTTCGAGGTGCGCTGGCGTGAACCCATCCGCACCATTTTCCATGGACACACGCTCTACGCCATGCCGCCCGGCTCTTGCGGCATGAGCATGTTCCAGGCGCTCAACATCATGGAAGGCTTCGACTTGCCGAGCCTCGAACTCTACGGCAGCGACTTCGCCCATCACTGGCTCGAAGCCATGAAGCTGGCTCTCGCCGACGACGACCGCTACAACACCGGGAAGGATGTCGATATCCCGGTCGACCGCCTCATTTCGAAAGAGTATGCTGCTCAGCAACGGGCCAAGATCGACCCGAAGAAGGTCGCCGTGTTTCACGGGCCGCTGTTGCCGACTGTCGGGACCACGAGCCTCGCCGCGGCCGACCGCTGGGGCAATGCCGTTGCTTTCACGCAGTCGCTCGTGAGCGGATTTGGTAGCGGGGTGATCGCCGGCGATACGGGCATCTTCTTGAACAACGGCCATCGCTACGGCTTTGTCCTCAGTCCGCCGGGCCACATCAATCTGCTTGAAGGCGGGCAGCGTGCGAAAGGGGTCATGACGCCGGCGCTCGTGATGAAGAGCGACAAGCTGCTGATGGCCGTCGGGGCGGCCGGCGGCTACACCATCCCGCAGACGGTGGGGCAGGTGATCACCAAAGTGCTGGTCCACGGCATGGACATCCAAGAGGCCATCGCCTCGCCGCGCATGATGATCAATCGCAGCGGGGGCCGTGCGCCTATCAAGGCCGACTCGAGCACCTATCTCGATCACGGTTTCCCGTCGAACGTCTACGAAGAGCTGCGCGCCCTCGGCCATCACCTTGTCAAGCCGGGCAACGCGGGCGGTGTCCAGGGTGTCTACATCGATCCTGAAACCGGCGCTCTCGCCGGAGGCGCGGACCCCCGCCGGGACGGACACGCAATCACTTGGTAGGAAAGGGTTCGCTCAAACTTTCCCACTGTCGTGCGCAAATAATCCGTCTGAGGCTCAAGCCCACCAGGTCCGAATCCTGCACGCAAGATCCGCGACCCACCCCGACCCAACTTCACAGAACAGTACGGGACCAGAACAGAGCAACATAGCATGTCAGGATCGCACAGCAGACGAAGCTCAAGTCCTTGAAAACAAGAGCGTACGTATTATTCGCGCACGACAGGTGCTTCCATCATCGAGTGTTGTTCTCTCGCCCGCATCTTCTTCTAACGAAGGCACATACAGCCGATTTTAGCGATGGCCGGAGTCGCCAACACGGAAATTAGCTGTATGCCCTTGTAATGTAAGCACTTAAGCGCACGTAGTCGCCGACGTTGCGCGCCCGGCTCAACAACTCCGGGCTGCCTTCAGAGAGCGCACGGGACAATTGGGGGGCCCGACCCAGACCGTGACTGTGCCGATTACGGGTGAAAAGCCGACCTTGGCGGGCTACGCGGACCATTGGCTTGGTACCGCCGAAGACGATTGGGCTATCCGCGCATTAGAGCAATGGGATGAAAAAGAGAACGTCACGGCACGTGCGGCCCGTCTGCGGGAGTTCTGTCAGAGGAGGGATCGTTCAGCACTAGACGTGGCGATCGCGGCAGGGTACAAGGACGGATCCGTTGTCTCCCAATGGGCAAACAAGAAGCTGGGCGAGCGTCGGTACATTTCTCCGCAGTCCGCAACGTCTCGAAAGATCGAAGACGTTTTGAGCGGAAAGAAAGTCCTTTAATGCGACCCCATGTCGGATCGGTTTCCGACCCTCCCGAAAAAATAGGTGTTGATATCAATCGTTCCGTTGAACAAAGATTTTTTTCTGGCCCAGGCTGCCGTCCCACGGCGGTTCGCGACTCTGCCGATTCCCCAGGGGCCCGCTCCAACGAGTGGAACCTCATGCGATCCGGATTTCGCGACATCTATCTGCGAACGGGTTCTATGTATTTGATTTCGAATCACTTCGGCTAGAATCAATTGCGGACCCCTTGTACAAGTTCTGCTGGAACTACGCCTGGCCCCACTGGGCTTCGAAAGCCGCTTCGGCGAACGTTCTCTTAACTCCACGGCGGCTTGGGTAGCGCGCGTCCAGACCTGTTTCTTGACGTTTCCCTGACATTCCGCTCCACCGGCGGCTAGTAGAATCAGGACAAGTCATCCTCAAAATGCGTTTTCCGCACCGCCAGACTTGGCTCTTGCTAGGCGCGGTTATCCTCCCATCCGTGCTCGTGATCGCGCCCGGCGTGCATGTGATCCGCCAAGAGGACGAGCTCGCCGAAAAGCGATTTGAGGAGCAGCGGCAGCAAGCCATCGGCCTCGCCCGGCAACATTTGTCGAAACGCGCTGGTCGAACGCACCCTGCGCGCCCGCCGGTACCCGGGTCTGTCGAAGAAAGACAAGGGGGTTGTGCGCCGTTATCTGGCCAAGATCAGCGGCCTCAGCTTGTCGCAAATCACCCGCTTGATCGCCCGTTGGCGCGAGCGCGGCGTCATCGAGCCGCGCGCTTCGAGACGCCGCCGCTTCCCACGCCGCTACACGTCCGACGATATCGCTCTCTTGGCCGCCGTCGACGCGGCGCACGAAGGCCCCTCGGGCCCGGCCGTGCGTCGTATTCTGCAACGCGAATTCGAGGTCTACGGCAAGGCCGACTATCAGCGGCTGGCCTCGATCTCGGCCTCCCATATCTACAACCTACGGCGTGCGCCTATCGCGAGCACCACGTTCATTAGACGCAACCGTTCCTGGCACGAGCACCGTGAAGAGGAGGTTCTTGAGAAGCAGTGCCATCGCGGAAGTCAGCCCGTTGCGCCAGCAGTCTCGGCCGCTTGTGCAAATCTCAGATCAAAGATAGATGCAGAGCCCACCAACACGAAGTCGATGAGAACGGCCGGCGGCTGGTCGTGCGCAACGGGCAGGCCCGAGAACGCACCCTCGTCAGCGGCGTCGGCCCGATCCAGATCCGGGCGCCGCGCGTCGACGACCGTCGCGTCGATGAACAAGGCCGCAAGTTCCGTTTCACGTCCGAGATCCTGCCGCCCTACCTGCGGCGTACGAAAAGCGTCGAGGAACTGATCCCCTGGCTGTACTGGAAAGGGATCTCGACGGGCGATTTCAATGGTCAGCCTTGTTGGGCCCCGACGCGCCGGGCTTGTCGGCCGCGACGGTGCTGCGTCTCAAGGAAATCTGGCGACGCGACTACGAGGCTTGGTCGAAGCGTGATCTGAGCGGGCAGCGTTTCGTTTACCTGTGGGCCGACGGCATTTATTCCAACGTGCGTTTGGACGACGAACGGCAGTGTTTATGGGTCGTCATCGGCGCGCTCGAAGACGGCCGCAAGCAGCTATTGGCGGTGTGGGACGGTTTTCGCGAAAGCGAGTTGTCGTGGGGGGAGTTGCTGGAAGACTTGAAACGGTGAACCAGTTCTAGACGACGTGCACCGCCCCGCGATTACTGGTGGACCAAAACATTCCGAAACACTAACGGCCCGAAACATAGCGACGCTGAACTGGTCGTGCAACTGCACCCCAATCCGACCTCTGGCCGGATGCGGGATCACTAGCGTGGAAATGTATGCGGGGGGGCCGCCGCTGCTGTTGGCATGTATTGATCCACCGTGCGGTTCTCCGCACCGCAGGAGGCCACAAAGCATTCGAATACCGGGTCAGATCAAGAGGTCGACTGGATGCCAACGAGCGAAGGCTGCTGGTCGCCATTTAAGTTACCTTGCCGTTGACATAGGGGGAGCCGTGAAGGATAATCTTTATCTTTCTCTCCACTTTCCTACCGAGCCGGGAATAGCTGTGGACAGTTACGAACAACATGGCCAAGACGCGGATCAAGCATGCGGCCTGCCGGTAGGTAGAGCACCGGCTGAGCGTGTGCTTGGGCCGAGGAAGACGGCGATCTTCCTGTGCGTCTTGATATTCTTTAGCGGGTTTGCGTTCAGTCAATCGCATTTGAAGCGCGGACTCAACGAAACGAAGCGCCCCAGCGTTTTGATTGAGCTTGCGGGGCTAGCGAACTCGTTTGAGGCGAATGCGCCGCCGACGCCAGGAAACCTGTCTGCCGCAGCCTCAAGGCGAACGCCTCCTCCGTCCTTCGCATTCTCTGACCGGTTGCCCCTGTATTTGGTTGAAAACAGAGGCCAGGTCGACAATCACAACGTCAGCCACTACGCCCAAGGGCGCGACAGGACCATTTACTTCACTCCCGACGGACTCACATTTGCCTTGCTCGGAGAGCATGACGCTGCTAGCAAAGTCCAGGGGCTTGCCCCGCATACGAACGCCCAGGTCTCTTCCAGCCTCGACGAGCGCCCGCCAACCAGCCGCTGGGTGGTGAAGCTCGACTTTGTGGATTCGAACAGCGCCGTTCAAGCGACCGGACGACAGCGCACTGCCGCCGTGGTCAGCTACTTCAAGGGAACCGCCGAAAAACAGACGGCAGACCTCCCCACCTTCGCGGAGCTTGCCTATTCCGATCTGTGGCCCGGAATCGACTTGGTATACGCCGGAGCGGTTCACGGCCTTAAATACAAGTTTGTCGTGGCCCCCGGCGCCGACCCTGGCCGAATTCGCCTGGCCTATCGCGGAGCGGATGTTCAACTCAACGATCGCGGGCAACTTGACGTCTCGACCCCGTTTGGAGATTTCCAGGACGCCCGACCTGTTGCCTACCAAGAAGTTGCAGGTGAACGCGTCGAAGTTGCGGCTGAATTCCTGCTCGAGGCCGAACCGGACACGGGTCGGCAGACCTTCGGTTTTCAGCTTGGGGCTTACGACTCCAGCCGGCCGCTCGTTGTCGACCCCTCTCTCGTAGTCTATGCCGGTTATATTGGCGGCGACAGGATCGATGGTGCAAGGGACGTCGCCGTAGATGCAGAAGGCAACGTCTACGTCGCCGGGTTCACAAGTTCTTCCCACACGAGTTTTCCGGTGGCCGCTGGTCCGGATACCACTTTTAATGCCGATCAGGATGCCTTCGTGGCCAAGGTGACCGCGGACGGCACGGCGCTGATCTACGCAGGTTATATCGGTGGTTCAGGAAGGGACATTGCTAATGGGATCGCCGTGGACCATGACGGCAATGCCTATGTGACGGGCTCGACGGAATCGGGCGCGACGAGCTTTCCGGTGACTGTGGGCCCCAACCTTGTTTATGGAGGCGGCACGACGGACGCCTTCGTGGCCAAGGTAAACGCCGCCGGCACGGCGCTGGTGTACGCCGGATACGTCGGCGGTTCGGGGTCTGACTCTGCGGCCGGAGTTGCCGTCGATGGTGAAGGCCACGCCTACGTGGTCGGCGACACGTTTTCGACGGAAGCCAGTTTTCCAGTGCGGAACGGGCCTGACCTCACCTTCAATGGCGTGAGAGACGCCTTCGTCACCAAAGTTAACCCCACTGGGACTGCCTTGGTCTATGCGGGCTACATCGGAGGGTCCCAATTCGACGTCGGCAGCGCAGTCGCCGTTGACGCCGGCGGTCACGCCTACGTGGCCGGCTATACAGGTTCAAATGAGGAGACTTTTTTGGCGACCGTGGGCCCGGACCTGACGTTTAACGGCGGAGGACAGGACGCCTTCATTGCTAAGGTCGGCAGCTCGGGCGGCGCTCTGGAATACGCAGGCTACCTCGGGGGCGCTGGATTTGAGTTCGGCCGCGGTGTCGCGGTCGACGCCGCTGGACGGGCCTACGTAACGGGAGACACCAATTCGAACGAAGACAGCTTCCCGGTCGCCGTCGGCCCCGATTTGACCTTCAACGGCGGTGGCCGCGACGCATTCATCGCGAGTGTGGCCTCGGACGGAACAGCCCTCGCCTACGCGGGTTACATCGGCGGCGCGGGTTTCGATCAAGGCAACGCTGTTGCCGTGGACAAGTTCGGCAGTGCCCACGTCACCGGTTTCACAAGCTCCACGGAAGAAACCTTTCCGGTCGCCGCCGGCCCCGACCTAACCTTCAATGGGGTCCGGGACGCCTTTGTCGCTCGGGTGGATTCGGCGGGCACTTCGCTCATCCACGCCAGCTACGTTGGTGGCCTCCACCATCGAGTTCTATAAGGCAAAGCTTCGCTACCTGCTCGACTACGAGCCCCTAGCTGGTTGTCGGCTCAGCTCCATCGACGAGGCCGTCGTAGACGCCTTCAAGCAGCACCGTCGCAACCAGACAAGCCGACGCGGCAAGCGCCTGTCCGTGGCTTCGGTGAACCGCGAACTGGCCACTCTCCGACGGCTTCTTCGGCTTGCCCATAAGTGGAAGGTGATTGAGGGCGTACCGCGGATACGGATGCTCAGGGGCGAGAAGAACCGCGAATTCGTGTTGTCTTTCGAGTATGAGAAACTCTACCTGGAGATGGCTCCTGAAAGCCTGAGGGACCTAGCCACCCTGATGCTCGACGCGGGCTTGCGGGTCCGGGAGACCAGGTTGCTAGAGTGGCCCGACGTGCACCTAACCCCAGCATCGGGGGCAAGGTTCGGTTACGTGACCATCCGGGCGGACAACGCAAAGAACGCCAAGAGGCGCAACCTTCCCCTGACAGCTCGCGCAGTCGAGATGCTGAAACAACGCGGACCCGCGCAGCAGGGTTACGTCTTTGCACGTAGCGACGGCACACCGCTTTGTCAAACTTGGCTGAACCAGCAACACTCGAAGTTGCGCGATAACCTAAAGCTGACTAAGGATTTCGTGCCGCACAGCTTCCGACACACCTACGGGACACGGCTGGGGGAAGGTGGGGCAGACGCCTTCACTATCATGAAGTTGATGGGACACTCAACTGTGCTCGTTTCGCAGCGCTATGTGCACCCGACGCCTGAGTCAATGGAGAAGGCGGTCGAGAGCGGCGGCGCTCAATCCGAACGCTTCAAGGAGTGATGTACCCACACAATCCCCCACAACCTCTAGGTTGAGCAGAGCCGGTAAGAATGTAAGTCATTGAAAATTAAGGATTGCCCGGGTGGCGAAATTGGTAGACGCAAAGGACTTAAAATCCTTTGGTGCTATGCACCGTGTGGGTTCGACTCCCACCCCGGGCACCAAAGTCAACAGCGCAAACCTCTTCTTGTAGTTTCGTTTGGCGCGGCGCCTACATAGAGGTCACTTCCCAGCTGACGTGCTCGCCGGCCGAGACTTTCCGATAGAAAGTTTCGGCGGCGGAGCCCCAGCGTCAAACATGCGCCATCGGTTATTTCTCCGGCAGTCCGCCGGCAGGGGTCCCAAGCCCCGCCAATCCGCGAGTGTGTCCGTTCCGCCCTCTGATATGATGAGTTTCTTTTCCGCCGCGACGCTCGGCCGCGGCATGTTCATCGCGGGCCGGTACCGCGCAAACAACCTTCGGCTTCCGAGTTTAATGTCTCCGCCCTCGGCTATCATTCTTGGCGCCGGCCCTGCGGGCTTGACGGCCGCTTACGAACTCAGCAAGGCCGGCTTGTTCAGCACTGTCGTCGAAGGGGACAGCGTTGTCGGCGGACTCGCGCGCACGGTCAGTTACAAGGGCTATCGCTTCGATGTCGGCGGCCACCGCTTCTTTACGAAGGTTGGAGCCGTCGAGCAACTTTGGCGGGAAATCCTCGGGGACGATCTGTTGAGGCGGCCACGCCTGTCGCGGATCTACTACAACGGCAAATTCTTCTCCTACCCTCTCAAGCCAATGAATGCATTGCGCGGACTCGGCTTGGGCGAAACCCTACGCTGCATCGGAAGTTACGGCTGGGCGCGCCTTGCCCCTGAACGCCCCGAAGACAGCTTCGCGGCGTGGGTGTCGAATCGGTTCGGGAGAAGACTCTACAGGATCTTCTTTAAGACCTACACCGAAAAGGTTTGGGGAATACCGTGCTCGGAAATTCAAGCTGAATGGGCGGCGCAACGCATTAAGGGACTGTCCCTTTCGACCGCCGTGAAAGATGCTCTCGGCGCCGCGCCGGCGGCGGGGGATTCCGGAAAAGAGGTCGTCAAGACGCTGATTGACGAATTCCTCTACCCGCGCCACGGTCCCGGCATGATGTGGGAGCGCGCACGCGAAATGATCGAGAGAGCAGGGTCGCGATTGCTCCTCAACGCCCCGCTCAAGCGCGTGTGTTGGGAACCCGGACGCGTCACTGCGGTCGACGCGGGCGCGGAAACCCTGACCGGGGATCACTTTGTGAGCAGCGTGGCGGTTCGCGATTTGGTGGAATGCCTTTCGCCGCCGCCACCTGACAACGTGCGGGCGGCGGCTCTTCGACTGCATTATCGCGATTTCCTTACCGTCGCTCTAATTGTCCGCCGCAGAGACGTGTTTCCCGACAATTGGATCTACGTTCACGATTCCTCCGTCAAGCTCGGGCGAGTGCAGAATTTCAAGAACTGGAGCCCGGAGATGGTGCCCGATCCCCAGACAACGTGTTTGGGATTGGAGTATTTCTGCTCGCGAGACGACGACTTGTGGAGTCTTTCCGATCGCGAGTTGATCGAGCTGGGCACCCGTGAGCTCGGGACCCTGGGCTTCGTCGAAGCGCACGACGTTATCGACGGCCAAGTTGTGAGGATGGGAAAGGCCTACCCGATCTACGACCGAGGATACGCGGACGCCCTTTCCGAAGTCCGTGATTTTCTCGGAGCCATTGAGAACCTGCAGCTCGTCGGCCGCAACGGCATGCACCGCTACAACAATCAAGACCACTCGATGCTTACGGCCATGCTGGCGGCACGGAACATTCAGGGAGCGAACTTCGATCTTTGGGACGTCAATGTCGATCAGGAATACCACGAAGCCGGTCGAGGAATAAATCTCGAAGACATTCGCTCGATGGACTCGACTCAACCACTGGTTCCACGCAAAGTGGGAGAGTAGCGCGATCTCCGCGATCCTCGCAACGGATCATCTTTGTCTCGGTTGGGCGGCGGCCGCTCGCCGGTTTTCATGACGGCCGCCGAACCAGCCCCGGGCTCTGCTGAGATGACGGTTTCGAAGGCCGTTCGGTTAGCATGAAGTATGCTCAACGGCGCTTCCAGTAACTTGTCAGGGAGCGGACCCTTGGAAGGGCACGTCAGCGCGGGATCAATGTCGCGTCACTCCGGTACCTCGTTCCGCCAGTTGCTGATCGGTGTGGACGCTATGGAGTGGACGCTCGTGAAGCGCTGGGCGGAAGAAGGGCTTCTGCCGACCTTCCGTCGGTTGCTCGAACAAGGAGCCCGTGCGGAGCTCGCCTCTACCGGCGGCTACCTGCCCGACGCCGTCTGGACAACTTTGTGCTACGGAGTGAACCCGGGCAAGCTGGAGAAATACTTTTACGTGCAATACGATCCGGCTTCCGCCTCGCTACGCTACGGGACGGACACGGACATGAAGGGGAATCCGTTCTGGCACTACTTGACCAAGGCCGGAAAGCGTGTTGGCATCGTCGACATCCCTCACCTACCGTTCCGGGAGATACCGGACGGCTTTCACCTGATGAACTGGGGCGCCCACGACAACAAGGGCGGTGCGGTAACCAGTCCGGCGTCTTTGCTGGGCGAGATTCAAGAGCGATTCGGCAACCATCCGGTCGGTGACTGCGAGAGGTACAACAAGGGTGTTGGGTCTCTCCGCAAGCTGCGGGGGGACATCCTTCGAGGGGTTTCCACGCACGGTCAGGTCTTCCGGTGGTTGATGATCTCCCGTGAGTGGGATGTGATGTTTTGCGCCTTCCCGGCCGCCCACTGCGCGGGCCATCACTTCTGGAGCCAAATGGACCCTTCGTCCCCGTTTCATGATGGCGACCGGCATGGACTCGGGGACACGATTCAGAAGACCTACCAAGCCATTGACCGCGAGATCGGTGAGATGTTGGACCTCGCAGGCGAATCCACTCGGACATTCGTCTTCGCGCCCCACGGGATGGGGCCTTTGTCCCACGCGTCTTGGAACTTGAACGAGGTTCTGGACCGGCTCGGATATGGCCGCCCCGGAGGGCCCCTCAAGGCGGACGAGCCCCGCCGCGGCCGGATCAATCCGTGGCGGATTGTGAAGAAGGTCGTGCCGTCACGATTGCAATACGCCATCAAGGACCGGCTGCCGAGGTCGCTCCAGGACCGACTCTTGTTCCTGTGGTATTCCGGGGCAAAGACGCTCTCCGGAAGGCGCGCGTTTGCGGTGCCGAACAACGAGGTGACCGGCGCGATCCGGATCGGCGTTCGCGGTCGAGACCGGGACGGCATGGTTGATCCGGGAGACGAATATCGTAATCTCTGCAAAGAGATTACGGATGCGCTTTCCGAGCTCACGGACCCCTCGACAGGTAGACCGGTCGTGAAAAGCGTGATCCCGCTGCACGAAATCTGCCACGGGCCGTTCACGGACGGTTTGCCCGATTTGACGGTGTTGTGGGATTCGACGTTTGCGTGGGATTCGCTTTCCTCCCGGCGACTTGGCACACTCCGGATTCAGCGTCAGGACAACCGCAGTGGCTCGCACACTCCACAGAGCTTCCTGCTGGCAACGGGTTCAGGTGTTCCCTCCGGCGTCGAACTCAAGGGGTTATCAACTTACGACATCGCTCCGACCGTCCTGGAATCGGCGGGTGTTGACATCCCTTCTCACCTCGACGGAAAAGCGTTCGCCTTGGAACGGGTCAATGTGGTCGCCTGACCGCTTGACGTCAGCGAGGATTTTGCGCCATTCGCCGGGCAATTTGCAGGTTGCGCTCGATGCGAGGTTCGTTCGGTAGGAGCTTGGCGGCTTCTTCGAATTGCTCGACAGCAGCCGCGAGCCGACCCTCCTTCAAATGAGTAGTGCCAAGGTCGTTGCGCGCGATCGCCTCCTCGCGATTCCACCGCGGCCCTGTGGGGAGTACCTTTCGAGCGTAGGGACTCATCGAGACAAACGTTCTCATCATGTTGATGTCGGCCGGTTCAAGCCTTGTGAAAACCAAGTGGGCATGAAGGGCGGCTGAAGCACCTATCACAAGCCATCCGACGGTGAGCCAACGTCGCCATGGAACGGTTCGCGTGGCTATGACCCCCACACCGACGAATGCCAGGGTCATCCAAATGGGCACGAAATCGTGCGCGTATCGCCGCGAAGCCCCGGCGAAAGTCATCATCAGAGCGAATACGGAAAGAGACGAAACTACCGCAGCAGCCACGAAGATGCGCAACGCCGGCGGCCACGGGTTCTTCCGCTTTGCGTCCCGAAGTACGGACCAGCCGCCAAGAGCCAGGAACAAGAAAGGCGAAGCGATGAACAGCGAAGACATATCCTCGGCCCGAGTGGTCTTGACCAGCGGCGTCCAACCTTCGTGCAAAAGCCATGGATAATCGTCGACCCACCCGACGGGTGCGAGTAGGTAATGCCGTAGGTTCTCCGGCACCCTTGTGACGTCGAATGGCGCCAATTGCGCGGTTTCCCTGGGTATGTAGCTGTTCCCGTAGTCCCACGGCGACCCGAACCTCGCCTGGTTGTACGCCATCAGGAGCCCTCCGGAGACCAGTATGGGGATGCCGTAAGCCGAGACATGAGAGAGGGCCTTAGGAACCGGGTGCTTCCGAAGTAGCTGGAATGCGAGAGTGCACAGCCGAACACAAGACCATACAGAACGGAGGGCCTTAGGAACCGGGTGCTTCCGAAGTAGCTGGAATGCGACGAGTGCACAGCCGAACACAAGACCATACAGAACCAGCGAGACTCTAGTCGCCACGGCTGCGGCGATCGCGACTCCACACAACCATATCCAGCGGGCCGAGGTCGTTTGGAGGTAGCGGAGAAAAGCGAAGCAGCCCACCATGATTCCGAGCACGGCCACGGCTATGCTTTCGTGGTAGATGGTTCCCCGGAATGAAACGAGCGTCACCGGTGTCGCGAGAGCGAAAGCGAATAGAAACCAACAGTAAACTCCTTTCGGAACTTGCGGGAAGTATTCTCGACCTAGTGTCGCGACCATCAAAAAGAACACTACGCAAGTAAGCCACCCTGCGAGCACGCACACTACCCGATCGGTCAGTCCAACACCGGTCCAGTTTCCGATGAGATGCAGAATCGCCGGGAAGGGACCCCATTGCAAGTAGTAGCGGCCCTCGTAAGGAATCAGGTCGTGGATAATTACGTGGTCCGGGCGGACATCCAGATAAAGTTGTCCCTTTTGGAAAGCATCCGCCATCTGCTGGTAGAACCCCATCATGCTGCTGAAGTCGAAGTGCCCCCAGGTTGCCGCGGTGGGATAGATCACGAGCAAAATTCCCAAGAGGAGGATCTTCTCGCGCAGGGAAAAGTCGAATGGGCCGGCGGGCCTTAAGAGGGGTTGTTCTCGCTCGGAAGGGCTTTCAACGGGCTTTGTTGCACCGGGTGGCGTAGTCGGTCTCTTGTTGCCCGCGAGGGACGGGTTGGCGACACCTCGTCTATTCTTCTTCCCTCGGCTCATGCGTTTCTTCGTAGGGTGGACACGCGAACCCGCGGGCCCCCCGGGTTCTCGGGCTACGGGCCCTCGATTGCGACTGCATGCCGGTCGTCTGTCTTGGCGGATTCAGCCGGGAGCTCGGTCCGCGGATATTGCGGCGCCGGAGTACGCTCCGAGGGATAACGGGGAGCTAGATTGCCGAGAACGAATCCGACTCCGCAGATTGCGAAGTGTAGGAGTAGGGCGACAGACGAAGCGGCGGCAAACACGACTCCGCGCCTCTTCATGACAAATCGGAGAAATGCTGAATTCACCGCGCATACGGCGGCGAAACACACAGCGGACGCCCAGGCGGCGAAAAGGTGCGACAGCCGGAATCAGGCCCGTGAGCAATGTACTGTAAACACCTCCCCGAGCCGTGTTGAGCTTGCCGAACTCCATGCGGCCTGAAGCAACCAGCCGGGTCCAGGGGACGGCGCGGCTGAACAGGTCTGATTTGATCAGGCTCACGAGCGTGTAGCGTTTGAGGTGCTCCACCCGCATGCTCTTGACGAGCTTGACCGTGTATCCCCGCTGCGTCAGCGCATATCCGAACTCGATGTCTTCGATGCCCCGGATGCTGACATCAAAACCATTGAGGTTCTCGAACGCCCGTCGGGTTATCGCGCCGCAACCGCTCCAGAAGCTGATTTGGACAGGGTCCGCGTTTTGGTGCGTGAAGTGGTGCTGATAGTTCTTGAACCGGCTGAAGAATCCGGGCACGCGCGTTTCATCGATGTAGGAACCAAAAATGACCTGATCGCCGGCGCCGATTGTCCGGACCGCGATCGAGAGGGCGTCAGGGTTGAGGATGCAATCCGCATCGACAAAGAAAAAGATCTTCCCGAGGGCTGCCACGGCACCGACATTGCGTGCATACGCCGCGCCGCGGTGGCTCTCGTAACGAATGACCCGAACGTCACGCGCCTCTGCGATTTCAGCGGAAAGATCAACGCAGCCGTCGCACACAACGATCACTTCGAAGTCGGTGAAGTTCGATTCCGCGACGGCCTGCAGACAAAGGTCAAGCGTAGAAGCGGAATCGTGAGCGGGAATGATAACGGAGACCAGCGGCGTGTCGGAGTGCTCGTCCGTCCCGCGGGTCGAGAGGGGATTCATTCAAGAACCTTAAGGAAATGCAGAGAGCCCTCGAAACGCCATTGTAGCATCCGTGATTGGGGTCACCCGCCGCCGGTCGCTCATCGGACGACTCCAGGCGGTCGATGTCTATCGACTCAAGTAGGCTGGTAGTAGTCGAATGGCGAAATCGGTTAGGTCAAGATCACGCCGCACGGCCCGCAAGGGGGCGCGGCCGCACGCGCCCATGCCGACAGCGCCCGCTCGCTCGAGGCCTACTCTGTCAGCCGCATTGGCGAGGGTACTTCTGCCGGACAGCCCTTCCGGCCGGCGAGCGCTTCTCGGAATCGTCATCCTTGGCTTTGCTCTTAGGGCGTTCAAGCTGACGTCTCTGCTTCCCATTCTCGGAGACGAGAGCATCTACCTTCGTTGGGCTGAAATCATCGACCACCAGGGGCAGTGGTTTATCTCGCTGCTGGACGGCAAGCAGCCACTGCAAGCTTGGATTCTCGCTCTGCAACGGATGCTCTGGGACGCCGATCCATTGGCGGGAGCGCGCCTGATCTCGGTGCTTGCCGGCCTGGGCAGCACCGTCGGGGTCTTTGCAATCGGCAAGCGGTTGGGCGGCGACTTGGCCGGAATCGTCTCCGCGCTCTTCTATGCCTGCTTCCCCTTGTCGCTGCTCTATGACCGGCTCGCCTACACGGAAGGACTCGTCAATTTCGTCGGAGTGGCGATCGTCCTGACTTCGCTGTGGGCGTTTTGGGAGAACGAGCCGTCCTGGAAGCGGGCGCTCGTTCCGGGTGGGGCGCTCGCGGTCGCAATGCTGACCAAGCAAACGCTGATTCTTTTCGCGTTCTTTCCCGCCCTTATCGCGCTCCGGTGGGCGAGGCAGCGCATGGTCCCCACACTCGGAGGGTTGCGATCGTTTACGGCGCCGGCGCCGTGGCGTTTGCCCTCTGCTTTCTCGCGACCCCCGAAGCTCCGACTCTAGAGACTCACGACGCGGTCTTGCACCAACCGGGATTTTTCGCGTCTCCGGGCGAACTGCTCGAGGACCCGTTTAGCGCGGCAAAGGGAAACAGTCAAAAGCTGCTGGGATATTTCGCGACGTACATGACCTGGCCCGGAGCCGTCGCCGCCCTGGCCGCTATGACCTACCTCGGCCTGCGCCGCTCCGTTGCGGCGTGGACGATCATAGCGGTTTCGGTGATCCCTTGGGTCGCGCAGGTGTTCCTGCTGAAGGTGATGTACCCCACGCGCTATCCGTACCCGCATTTTTGGCCTTGGTTCGTTGTGTTGGGGTTGGCGGCGGCGGATCTGTGGAAACGCTCCGAGCATTGGTTCCCAGATCTTTCGCGCCGCAAGTCGGTCGCCGCGGCGGCGCTGCTGTTTGTCGCCGGCCCGATGCTTTATCAGTCGGGCGGCATGTTGTTGGCGACCCGCCGGTTCCTCCACGAGCGCGACGTTTTCTATCTAATGAGGCCGACCGGACACGTCGGCTATGGAGTCGGCGAAGCGATCGAGTTTCTGGAGGGCGAGGCCGAGCGCGGCGGCCCCTTTTTGCTCTTGACCGATCCGGTATGGGGAACTCCGTCGGACGCAATGGCTCCATTTTTGAACGGCAAGCATGGAATCCGCGTCCACGAGGCCTGGTGGACGCAGTTGTCGAGCACCCACCCCATCATGCCGACGGAGAAGGCGGACTTGCTTCGCTCCCACTATGAGCGCGTCAAGGCGGGAAGCATCGATTTTCGGAAAGAGCGCCGAGTCTACTACGTGACCGACACGGCCTACTACACACCGTCGGCGGTCCGGGCCCGGCAACCAACGGCCCAACTGCTCAAGCGCTTCCCCAAGCCCGAGAATGAGCAGTCGATCGATGTTTATCGATTGAAATGAGGTGTGACGCGGGTCTGGCGGCTCGTTTTTGTGTTCGTTGCGGCTCAAGGGGTCACGAATAACCGCGCGAGAAAAGGGCCTGAGGCCGCTCGGCAGCGTGCGATCCGGCGGGCCCGCTTCGGCTTCCCGATCGCTAAGATGAAGAACTTTCGCGCCGGGCACGAGTCTGATGAATCTTACTCCTCGCACGACACGCATCCTGCCGGCGGCGATCCTGCTGCTGTTTCTCGGCGCAGTCGCGTCGACCTACAACGTGTTCAACGACACGATCGACGAGGGCATCCACATCGCCTGCGGGCTCGAGTATTGGCAAAACGGCGAATACACGAACGAGCCGCAGCACCCGCCGCTGGCTCGCGCCGCGTCCGCGCTGCTCCCCTATCTATTCTCCGATCTACGCTGGGACGGCGGTTTCCATCTGTGGGACGGCGGATGGGGGAAACTCGACGCCGCCGGCTACTGGAAGTCTTTAAAGCTGGCTCGCGCGGGCAATCTGATTTTCGCGGCGGCCATGATCGTTGTCGTCTATCTGTGGGCGTTGAAACTCTACGGGCGGCGAGCGGCCCTGGCGGCCGCCTGTCTGGCGGGTCTGAGTCCGTCGCTGTTGGCTCACAGTGGGCTTGCGACGGTAGACATGGTTGCTACGTCGGCTCTGTTGGCCGCCGCCTATTGTCTGTGGCGCTGGAGCAGTGAGCCGGGTTGGCGCTGGTGTTTGCTGTCGGGCGTGGCGGTGGGCGCTGCCCTGACGACGAAGTTTTCAATTCTGGGTTTCCTGCCGCTGATCGGAGCTGCCTATTTTGTCGTCGCTCGCCGCAAGCGCTGGGCGGTGGAGGGCGTTTCGTCGGCCGGCAGCCCGCGGGACGGCGTGACGCGCGCCGCGGTTTTCTTGTTGTTGATCGCGGTAGTGATTTGGACGGTCTATCGTTTTGACGTCGGGCCGCTCTCGGACCCGGGGAACCCCTACACCGCCAAGTTCCTCCAACCCGGCCAAGAGAGCCCGGCCGGCCGGCTCATCGAGGCGATGGGGGATCGATCGCTGCCGGCGCCGATGTTTTGGCGAGGCATCGTTGAGGTGCTCGACCATAACCGGGGCGGTCACCGCGCTTATTTGCTCGGAGATTTTCGACAGCACGGTTGGTGGTATTTCTTCTGGGTGGTTCTCGGGGTCAAGACCACCCTGCCGATGCTGCTGTTGGCGGCCTTCGGCATAGGGCTATGGGTTCGCGGCGAAAGATCGGAGCGCAGGGAGGCGGCCTTCGCCGTCATCCCGATCGCCGTGATCCTAGGGCTATCCATGACGGCGAACATCAACATCGGCGTGCGCCACATTCTGCCGCTCTATCCATTCCTGGCGATCGTGGCGGCGGCGCCGTTTCGCGGTGCCGACAGGATTGGGGGGCGGCCCGGGCGAGGCATGGCCATTGCCCTGCTGTTGTTGGCCTGGCATGCCGGCGAATCGCTTTGGGCCTATCCGGACTACCTGCCCTACTTCAATCAGATTGCACGAGGCCGGGAGCTCGAATTTCTCGCCGACAGCAATCTGGATTGGGGTCAGGACCTTGCCCGGCTCGGCGCTCACCTCGAAGACAAGGGGATCGAATCGGTTACCTTGGTCTATTTCGGGCGCACCGACCCTAAGCTGATGGGAGTCGATGTATCTCCGTTGCCCGACAGCCATCCGGATCTTGGTTGGGTCGCGATCAGCGTCAATCATTTGCTCGGGGTCGAGGGCCGCTTCCCGGCGACGGAGGCCCTGCGGCGGCGCGAGCCGCTGGACCGAGTCGGGAAATCGATCCGGCTTTACCGCATGGCCGGGTCACACCCATAGTTGATGAGCTGGTTCGAACGACTCGGCACGAAAGAACGACAGGGCGCCGCGCGACTCAGGGGCTGTGAAAAACGGGGACTGTGCCGAGCGCCGACCGAATAAGTTCCATTGAATCAGTAGCTTCGTCCGGCGCGAAGTGGACTGCGCCCGATTTTTTCAGCCCCTCACCGTTGGACGCGCATCGCGGCCCCCTTAAACCTCCGGGAGTTTCGTGCTCAAGAACTTGACGGGGTTGATTACCGCCATCTGCCTGAATGCGTCGTCGCCGATCGCTTCCCGCAGGTTCATCATGAACTCCCCGATCAGCGAAAAAAAATCCGGCTCATGGGCGGTAAAGGAAATATCGGCGTAGACGTTCTCGTGATCAGCGATCAGATCGGAGATGACGTTGAGCCACGACTCAGGATTCTCCGGGTCGGACAGATGTCCGCGCCACTCTTTATCTCCTCCGTAGTGGGCAAGGCACAGTTTCAACTTCGGGAATTCCTCTAAGACCGGGCAGTAGTTCAGAGGCTCGGCATACTGCGCGAAAATCTCTTTCCGATCGTCGCTCGTCGATATCTCGTTCGTTCTCGGATGCCGGCGCATTTCCTCTGTAATTTCCCCTTTGAAATAGATTCCACCCCGCGAACAGTGCGTGATAATCGGGATCTCGTTTTGCTCCGCGTAGGTATAGACGGCTCGTAAACGCTCGTCGCAGGGAGCAAACCCGAGTGGCGGGTAGAGCTTGATGCCTCGAAAGCCGTTGTCCTCGATCTGAGTGCGAACCAGGTTGGACACGCCTAGCCGCCGCGCATCGGCCGCAACGAAGGGAATGATCTGATCGCCGTGGTCGACTTTGAGTTCCGCTAACTCTTTCAACTGGTCCAAGAAGGGTTGAGGGGCGTCTCCCGCGCCCATACGGTCCATATCCATGGACAGCGCCACGAAGCGCGTGTCGTGCGGATAAGCGCTCCGGGCCTTCAAGAAAATATCCTCTTGACGGTCTTCACCCCCCGTTTCAAGAAAGGCTGCCAGGCGATCGAACAAATCGTTGTCCGTGAACCACAACCTCGGTAGAACCCAGCGCGCCACGACTGAAAAGGGTCGCCACCGCAAGATCTGCATCAACCTCAAGGGCAGAAAACCGTTCGGCACAGCCCGGTTCGTAAAGGTGTGCATGTGGCAGTTACAGATACCGTCCATGGGATCCTCTTCAGCGGCCTCTCTTGATGAACCGCAACAAGTCCGCCATTTGCTGAACGTCGACTTGCTCCTCGACATCTTCGGGCATGGCTGAAAGCTCGGCGATATAAAAGCTGCGAATGTTGCTCCGTAGAATCACATGTTCCTTGCCCTCCTCCTGCCGGATAGTAATCGTCGTCGGCGTCTGCGGTCCCATCACGCCGTCGACGGTTTCACCCGATGTCAGCTCGACAACATAGGATTCATACTGCTGGGCGATCGATTGGTTCGGCATCAGTATGTCGGCCAGCAACAACTCCGGGGGACGATTGCGGACCTCGCCCAGATCGGGCCCGACTTCCTTGCCGAGGCCGTTCATCGTGTGACACTTCGCGCAAACGTTCTCAAAGACCTCACGCCCCCGTTCCGGGTCGCCTTCCATCGAGGCCGCCGACTCATAGCGTTCGACCACGCGCTCACGCTCGCCCGCCTCGGCCCGGATGAGCTTCTCCGCTTCGGCGCGCAGCGACTCATCCGGATGTGTCAGCAGTCGCCACTTCCCCGAAGCGCTGATTGTCCAGGGCTGAATGTCGCCGTCGCGAATCGCATTGAGGAGCAGACGCGCGCGCGCGGGCTCGCTGTGCAAAGTCTCCGCGGCCTCCGCTCGTACCGACGACGTCATGGCACGCCAATTCTCAATCAAGAAAGCACCAATCTCGCCCCCTTCGACATTACTCAGAGCTCTGACCGCGGCAGATTGAACTTCTTGCGGTTCCTGTGGATCGACCAGTTTCTTGAATAACACTTCGTGCTCGCCGGGATCGGCCAGAGCGAGCAGGCCAATCGCGTCCACCCGCTCATCGGCCTCGACCTGCCGATCCGCCGCCAACCGGCCGGCACGCTTGAGCGCGCCGGCACCCGCCGCTCCGGGGGGCAGCCCGACAACTTCCAGCAATTCGAGGGAAGCGCGGCGAACGTCGGCCTGCGTCTCAACCAACCGCAATAGTTGTCGCTTCTGCGGGAGCGTTACGGCCTTGGACCCGCCATCGGCAGCCCGCAGGCCTGCACCAAGCCCTTCCAAGCTCGCGATGCGCCAGCGGCCCGAACCCTCGTCTCCGCCTGCCGCTCGGGCGACCGCGCCAAGCACCCGCCCGATTTCCGCGGTTTTCCCCCTCGCTCCGATCACTGAGGCTGCTTGCCGGAAAAGATCCGTCGTGCCCTCGGCCGCCGAGTCGGTCAGCTCCGACACGGCCATCTGGAAAAGACGCGGGGCGTCGTCGGACGACGAACTCAGCGCCGCGATTTGAACCCAACGGTCGTCGATATCCTGCGTCAGCAGCTTGTCGCGCGCGGTTCGGGCGGCGGCCGAGTCAACATCCCCCAAGGTACACAACAGTTGGAACCGAACCCGCGCGTCGGGATCATCTGTCATCGCGACAAGTTTCCGCGTCAGCGCCGGAGAATCGGCCATGCGCCGCTCGGCTAACAGGATGGCATTCTCGCGCAGCCCCGCCTCGGGAGCTTTCAACGCCTCCTCGATCAGATCCGCTTCCAACCTCCCCAGCCCTTCCAGCGTCCACAAAGCATGCAGCCTCCCCAGGGGCAAGGCGCTGTTTGCGGCGAGCGCGCTGAGTGGGCCCACCGCCTCCTCGCCACCGCGATCCACCAGCAAACGCTGGGCCGTACGACGACGCCACAAATTGGACCTTCCGAGTTGCTCGACCAACTCCTCGGCCGAAGCATCGCCCAAGCGAATTCCCGTAGGCAACGGCGGCGGGTTGTTCGAGGGAGTGATTCGATAAATCCGGCCCTTGTCGTTGCCGTGGTAGATGGCGTCCGATTCGTACACTTCACGCGAGGTCCACTCGGGGTGCTCGATGATGCGCCGGTAATAGTCGACAACGTAGAGAGCGCCCTCGGGCCCCACGTAGAAGTTGACAGGCCGCGACCAGCCGTCTCTGGACGCAAGAAACTCCCGTTCTGGATTGAGGCGTCGGGCTTGGAAAGAAGCTCCTGCCGGCGACCAGATATGAGCGAGAACGCTATTGTGGGCCGGTTCCGCGATAAAGGCTATGTCGCGGTATTTTTCGGGAAACGCACCGCCCAGGTAACAGGTGATCCCGCAAGCCGAAGTGAGTTGTCCGAAACCGCGAAAGCCCCAGCTCTCGCGAGGAGACTCCGGGCGCTCGGTGATAAAAGCAACCTGGCGGTCCTCGGACAACTCCTGCATCACTGAAGACACCGGAAGGTCGGGGTTGCGTTCGAGATAACGCGCCGCGATCACCTCATGACGCCCGGTGATGGGGTTTTCGACTCCGAAATGGCGGCCCCAGGCATCAAAGGTTTGCCCGAATTGCGAAACGCCGGACAATACCTCCAGCTCATAAGTGTCGGGCCGGAACCGGAGATTCCGCTCCTGTGGGTCGACCGGCGGTAGGTCCTCTCGATCCGGGAAGCGGATGGGTGTCCCGCGGTCGCCGAACTTCTCGACGAACACCGTGGCGTTAATCGGCCTTTCTTGGGCTATGTAAATCCAATTGTCTAATCCATAGAGCGGCGTGTTGACGGTGTGTTGCGGATTCGTGAAGGCGAACCCGCTCAGAACGACCCGCCGCTCGTCGGCTCGGCCGTCTTGGTCTGTGTCCTCGAAGTACAAAATGTTCGGAGCATCGGTGACCAAGATGCCCTTCTTCCAGCGCATCACGCCTGTCGGCATCGTAAGCTGGTCCGCGAATACACTGGCGCGGTCGGGAAGGCCGTCTCCGTCGGTGTCTTCGAGCAACTTGACGCGCCCCAACAGCTCTCCGGTTTCGAGCGGATAGCCCGGGCTTTCGACGACGTAAATGCGGCCGTACTCGTCGAACTCCATCGCGACCGGGTCGGTGATATCCGGTTCGTGCGCGAACAGTTCGATCGAAAAGCCGGGCTCGATCTCGAAGGTATCGAGAGCATCGCCGGCGCTATAAGGGGGGCCCGCCGGCCCGCAACCCACTGAGGCGGCGGCGAAGAGAAGAATCGTAACAAGGGCGGGGCGACAGGGCATCACCTGCATTGGGTTGGACATGGCGACCTCCGATTCGTCCGATTGATGCGGCGAGGGTTCTCGCCCCCGCGCCACGAGTCTATGCTTCACGGCATCTCCGCCGCAACATCGTTGTCCGCGCAGCCCGCCGAACCGTGCCGCGGGAAGATCGTGGTCGGGGTGACGTTGACAAACGAAGCCGCCGGCCCGCCATCGACAAACCCATCTCATCCGCCGAAAGCCACCCCAGGCCGATTTTCTCACAACCCTTGCGTGAGGCGGTATCAGAGAATGTCACCCCGGAAGCAACCTCGGTTGGGGGAACGGGGCCCGGTTACCGCGCTTGCGCCTGCAGCCGGCTACTTCCCGCGCTTCTTGGCCTTCGCCTGCAACATTTCCACGTATTCGGGGTAATTGCGGTGGACCATCACGTGGAAATTGGGTTGATAGAACTCCTCCACCGCAAATACGTATTGCTTTCGGTGAAGGGACAGCAGCACCCTTCGCAGCCAGCCGACCTGCGCACGGCCGAGGCCCTTTTTCGAAATGTCCAGGCTGGCGCCGGTCAGGTGGCTGGACCGTTTCTCTCCGTAAGGCGAAGCGGCGTTGCCGTTGCGCCGCGAGAGTTGGTTCTGGTAGTCGACGGTTCGGGTCAAGCTCGTGATACGCAACGGGCGCTCGAAGCGTCTGCGAAACTGGCTGCTGATGCGATCCAGAAAGAGCTTCGCCCAGGGGCGGACGTAGCGATATTGCGGGGACACTTGGTGCACATAGAAGTTTGCGGTCTTGGCCGGAACAGGCACAAGCAATTCAAGCCGTGCCCAGCTCTCGAGCATGCCGCTGTCCTTCATCCGCGAGAGATGATCGCGATCAGCCCGCTGGTTTTGATGGACCTGCGACTCCGTGTTGGCGCGCAGACCGCGGCGCGAGGCGGCGGACACCGACACCGTGCAGAGCAAAACAAGAAGCCCTATCCATGTTTTAACTCTCACGTTGACCAGCCTAACACAGAACCCCTCACAGGTCCGGCGCGGTGTATTCCAATATGCCAAGGCTGCGCGACATAAATATGGGAGAATTGGCGGCCCGGGCCCGAGCGCTTCCCTTCCTGAAAGATTTCCCCTTGATTCGACCATGGCTAAAAAGCCTTACGGAAACGGCCGTTGAAACGGCCGCCTACCGCACGACGAGTCCTTTAAACCGGCCCTAAAAGGGCCGGCCTATTGCAACCCAAGCCCGATGCACCGGGCTGAGCGTGGACTTCCGTCCACGCCTCGGTCTCTACCGCTCGGATTGCAAGAGGGACCGCCTCACATTTATTTCGCACGCCCGCACGCCAAGGCCCACCCTCTGTTACGATCGTCGCGGAAGGTCAATGACTCCAATCGTGACACGTCCCATCGTGTGGCTGAGCGCTCTTGCCGCCGCGGGGTCGGTTTGCGCGGGGCAAGACCGAGCAGCGGTCGAGGTCCTGACCCCGAACTTCCAGGTCATCTCCACGCTCAAAGACGGCCGGACGATCGAGGCCGCCCGCTACCTCGAAACTCTCGACCGCCGTTTTCGCGCTTTGGGCTTTCGCCCCGCGCCGTTGCCTTCGACGTACACCGGGAAACGAAAAAACCCTCGGCCCAACGAGAGCTTGCCGAGCTGGCGAGTCGGTTCCCCGATCGCCCCGAACCGTTTGAATCCCTGGGTGCACTGGAGATGGACCAGGGACGTTACGAGGCCGCCGAGCGAGCCTTTGCCGCGGCAGTTCGCAACGACTCCAAGAACGCCCGCACACATTATCGCTACAGCTTGATGTTGCAGCGCCCCGCCGAGGCAGCCGGCCCGGGTCGCGCCGAGGCCGCCGTTCGCCACGCCCGTCTCGCCCGCGGGCTCGACCCGGCGCAACCCCTGTATCTTCTGACCGAGGTGCATGCCCGGATGGCCGCGGGCCAATGGGTGCGGACGAGCCGCTTACTCGACGAGTTATCCGAAAGACCGGCATGGTCGGCGAAGGCCCGCCGTGAGCTAACGGAATTGCGGCGACGGCGACAGCAGCAATGGACAGCCCTTGGGCACCGCCTCGCACCACGCCTGGAAGGACGTTTTGAACCATCGGCATGGACCCGGGAAGTTCACGCGGTCACCGCGCCGACTCTTCCGCCGATCAGCAAACCTTTGCCGCCCAAAGTCGCGGAAGCACGGCCGTTGCCCTGGCCGCCGCCGGGTACGGTCTTGATCTACGGCCACATTCGTGACGTTGAATGCCGCGCCGGTGAAAAGATCCTAACGCTACGCACGCCCCGCTACACCGTGCGCCTGCGCGAGCGAGCAGAGCGGCCCGCGACTCTCTACGACAAACCGAAGCGGCTACGGGGACTCGAATGCGGCACGAAAGGCTGGGAAGTCAACGCGGTCTACAAAATGGTGCACGGCGACCCGGAAGTGCACGGCGAACTAGTAGCGGTGGTCTTCTAAGATTCAGCGCGGCACGTTCAGGATAGTGTTCATGACGCCCTCCCAAGGCACCGGCTTGGTTGGTGTTGACAGCGAGTCCTCTCCGTTTCGATCTAGGCTGTCAAACGCTTCGCTATCATGGATACTTATCCGCTCACTCCGACACTTTCCAGTCCCCTCTAAGGCCGCTCATGCTGCGTTTTGAAACCGCCGGCGAATCGCACGGTGAAACCCTAGTCACCATCCTGACCGGGTTGCCGGCCGGCGTGCCGGTATCGCTCGACTTCGTCAACCGCCAACTATGGCGACGACAGCAGGGTTACGGACGCGGCGGGCGGATGAAAATCGAGACGGACAAAGCCCATGTGGTTTCGGGCGTTCGGCACTCGAAAACCATCGGATCGCCGATCGCGATCTTGCTCCAGAACCGTGATTGGCAAAACTGGACGGAGGCTTTGCCGGTCGAAGATGCCGAGGGCAGTGAAGGAGCGGCCAAGCCCGTCACGCGCCCCAGACCCGGCCACGCCGACCTGGCGGGCGTCCTCAAATACAACTTCCCTGACGCTCGTTACATCCTCGAACGCGCCAGTGCGCGCGAGACGACTTGCCGCGTCGCCGTGGGGGCGTTCGCCAAGCTACTGTTGGCGGAATTCGGGGTTTCCATTCTCAGCCATGTCGTCGCGGTAGGCGACACGATCCTCGAACGCGATGCGGAATGGGAAGAAATCGAGGCTCTCGCGGAGAAAGACGAAGTCTTGCTCAACTGCGTCGATCCCGAGACCGAACAGCGCATGAAAGCCGTCGTCCATGAGGCCTACAAGACCGGCGATACGCGCGGCGGCGTTTTCGAAGTCGTCGCTCACAACATGCCGGTAGGGCTGGGATCCCACATCACCTGGGATTCGAGGCTCGACGGGCGATTGGCCCAAGCGATCCTGTCGATGCAAGCCGTCAAAGGTGTCGAGATCGGCCGCGGGTTAGTGGCTGCGGCGAGCCCCGGCTCAAGGGTGCAAGATACGATTCATTACGACAAGTCCAAGCACGCTTTCCACCGCGGATCGAATTTCGCCGGGGGGCTTGAAGGCGGCATGACGAACGGCCAAGACGTCGTCGTGCGCGGTTACATCAAGCCGATTTCGACCTTGCGCAAGCCGCTCGAATCCGTGGACCTCGAAACTCGCGAACCCTCCATCGCCGCCTACGAGCGCTCCGATGTCGCGGTCGTTCCAGCTGCCGGCGTCATCGGTGAAGCCATGGTCGCCCTCACCCTCGCCTCGGCGTTTCTAGAGAAATTCGGCGGCGACTCCCTCGCTGAAACGAAGCGTAATTTCGAGGGCTTCCAAACCCAAGTCCGCGATTACTAGCGAAAGCTCGTCGCGCCGTATTTCGTGCTCGATCCGCCCTTTGACTTTCCTGCCCGTTTCGTCTATCTTGCCCTTCATGTCGGAACCAAACTATCTCTTGGGGATTGACTACGGTACCGAATCGGGCCGGGTGATGCTGGTAGACACCTCGAACGGCGGGGAGGTTGCCTGGCACGCTGTTCCCTACTCGAATGGCGTACTGGACCGTGAACTCCCCGGCGGCGGCGCGCTGGGTCCGGACTTCGCGCTGCAAGACCCGCTTGACTATTTGACCGTGCTGAGCGAAGGCACCCCGGTGGTTCTGCGTTCGGCCGGCATCGAGGCAAACACCGTAGTCGGCATCGGAGTCGACTTCACCTCCTGCGCCGTTCTGCCGTCGAAGGCCGACGGGACACCGCCGCGGTCGCTGCCCGAGTTCGAGGGCAATCCTCACGCCTGGGTCAAATTGTGGAAGCACCACGCCGCTGCAACCGCAGGCGACGCGCATCAACGAGGTCGCCGCAGAGCGCGGCGAAGGCTTCATGGAACTCTACGGGGGAGGGTATTCCTCGGAGTGGTTCGTCTCGAAAGTCCTCGAAACTCTCGAAGAGGCGCCGGAAGTCTACGCGGCGGCCGACCGCTTTCTCGAGGCCGGCGATTGGCTCGTGGGCCGGCTGGTGGGCCGCGAAAGCCGCTCGGAATGCGCCGCCGGTTATAAGGCCATGTGGATCAAGGGCGCCGGGTGGCCCTCTGCGGATTTTTTCAAGGCGCTCAACCCAGGGCTCGAAGACGTCATCGCCGACAAGGTGGAAAGCCGTCTCATTCCCGTCGGCCGCAAGGCCGGGGAGCTGACCGCGGAAATGGCCGAGTTGACCGGCCTGACGCTCGGCACGACCGTTGCGGCTCACGACTACTTCGGCCGAGGGGCCAATGACGTCATAAAGCGTCTGAAGGAATTGCGTCGGCAACCGGCGTAACCGCTCAGACGATTACTTGGGGTTATTTAGGGTCGGGCCGCACGGCAGAAGAAATCGTTCAAGCAAGCAGCAACGCCGCTATTTCCGTCGGCTTCGGCGGACATCACGCACCCCGGAGACGCCCTTCATCCCGGCGATGACGCGATCCAACTGTTCGACGTCGTGAATCTCCAGAATCATTTCCACCGCCGCCAGCCCGCTCTTTTCCTTGCGCGGGCGGCTTTCGACACTCGAAATGTTGATGTCCTCGCCCGAGACGACGCCGGTCAATTCGGCTAGAATCCCGGGCCGATCCTGGAGGTGAATCAGCAAGTGCGTGCGGTAGGCGACGTCGGGACCACGCGACCATTCGACCTCCAGCCGCCGTTCCACCTCGTACATCAGGTTTTGGACATTCGAACAGGTCGCGGCATGGACGGCGACACCCTTGCCGCGAGTGACGTAGCCGACTATCGGTTCGCCCTTGATCGGGTTGCAGCAGCGCGCCCGATAGACCAGGATGTCGTCGATTCCCTTCACTGTCAGTACCGCCCCGTCGGCGGCGGTCGTGGCGGGCTTCACAGGAGCCGAAGGAGCGGACGGCGCGGGGGTCCCCTCTTCCGGCTGTGGAAATAATTTCGTGATGATGTGGCGCGCCGAATACTTGCCGTACCCAAGCGCCGCGTAGAGATCTTTCGGGTGGGTGCAACCGTGCTCCTTGCAGATTTCGGCCAGGGCCTTCTCGTCGACCTTGCGAAGAGAAACCTTCAGTCGGCGAGCTTCTTTGTCCAAGAGCTTGAGGCCGATTTGCTCGGCCTTCTCGCGCTGCCGCGTGTTCAGCCAATGCTTGATCTTATTGCGGGCCCGGGAGGTCTTGACGCTCGCCAGCCAATCGCGGCTCGGAGTGTGGTTCGCCTGCGTCAGAATCTCGATGATGTCGCCGTTGCTGAGGTGGTAGGTGAGAGGGACGATGCGGCCGTTCGCCTTGGCGCCTACACAGCGGTGGCCGACCTCGGTGTGGATGGCGTAGGCAAAATCAACGGGCGTAGCGGCCCTGGGAAGGACAAGCAGCTTGCCTTGCGGCGTAAAGACGTAAACCTCCTCGGGGTAAAGATCGATCTTGAGCGTTGAAAGAAAATCGCTCGGATCTTTCATATCCCGCTGCCACTCGACGAGTTGGCGCAACCAGGCCACGCGGCTGTCTTCTACGTCGGCGCCGTGGCGGCCTTCCTTGTACTTCCAATGAGCGCAAATGCCCTGCTCGGCCATCTGATGCATCTCTTCGGTTCGAATCTGCACTTCGAACGCGCGGCCGCGGTCGTCAATGACGGACGTATGCAACGACTGGTAGAGGTTGGGGCGCGGGGTGGCGATGAAATCCTTGATGCGCCCCGGCACCGGGCGCCATAAACCGTGAATCACGCCAAGCGCGGCGTAACAGTTTCCTTCCGAGTCGGTAATCACACGAAGCGCCAGCAGGTCATAGACTTGGTCCAGCGTGATTTGCTGCTGCTCCATCTTTCGAAAGATCGAATAAGGTCGCTTGACGCGGCCCTCCAGACCGGCGGGCACACCGGCGGCCTCGAGCGCCGCCGCCAACGCGTCCTTGGTTTGGGACAAGAAGGTCTCATTCGCGCCACGATCTTGGTCGATTAGCGTCGTGATCTCCTCGTAGGCGTGGGGCTCGAGGTAGGCAAGCGACAAGTCCTCGAGTTCGCCACGCATTCTGCCCATCCCGAGGCGCAACGCGATAGGCGCGTAGATCTCGAGCGTCTCACGGGCAATACGTTGTTGCCTTTCCGAGTCCAGGTACTTGAGGGTCCTCATGTTGTGGAGGCGGTCGGCAAGCTTGACCAGAATGACGCGGATGTCCTCGACCATCGCCAGCAGCATCTTGCGAAAGCTCTCGGACTGGCGTTCCTCCGCCGAGTAGTAGTCGAGCTTGCTCAGCTTCGTTACCCCTTGGACGCAACGAGCCGTCTCCGGGCCGAAGCGACGGCGAATCGTGGGGATGCCGACACCGGTGTCCTCCACCAGATCGTGCAGTAATCCTGTCACAATGCAAACCAAATCCAACCGCATGTCTGCCAACAGATGAGCAACCTCGACAGGATGGCTCATGTACGGGTCACCGGACTTGCGAACTTGGGCCCCGTGCCGTTCGAGCGCAAAGTCGAACGCTTTTTGCAACAGCGAGAGATCGTCGTGGGGCCGAAGCTCCGCGAGCTTGTCTTGTAACTCGCGAAAGCGGAGTTCGATGGCTTCGAGCGCCGCCGGAGGCGCGCTCGTCGTGGGTTCGCCTGCCATCAAGTCGGGCGGAAGTCTCGGGAAAAAAGAAAGACCCCGAGGACCTGTGCCCGCAGGGTCATTATAGAAACTTGGGAGGATTATTCCCCTTCTTGGAACAGTTCCTGCATGCTGGCCTCGGCGACCCGTTTCTTGGCGTCCAGCGTCTCTTGGACCCAATGATCGGCCTGGGCGATATACTCGTCGTGTTGTTCCTTGGTCTCGGCAAGGTCGGCCCGCTCACGGTACAGCAGGTTCAGGTAGGCCATGGCGTCGGCATAGTCGGGGTCCAACTCGATAGCCTTCTCAAGATGCTTCATCCCGCCGTCGACGATCGGCAGGCCGGCTTCCAGTAGTCCCTCCCGCACCTCGTTACACTCTGCGCGGTCTTTTCGCGAAAGCCGGCGGTTGGTATCGCACCAAACCTTGAGAGGACCCGGGTCTTCCTGGTTCATGTAGTAAGTAGCCCGCGCATCGAGGCGCGGTTGATACGCCTCGGTCCAAGCGATGACGCCCATGGTGTAACGAGCTTGCTTTTCGGTGGGGTCGGCGGCGATCAGCCTGGTGTAGGTCTCTTTCGCCTCGTCCATCTTGTCTCCCATATTGAAGTAGAGGCTGGCCACGTAGGCAAGCGCCGATGCGTTCTCGGGGTTCTTGTCCAACACGTCCCCGAACACGTTGAGAGCTTTGTCGGCGATCGCAAGATTCTCGTCCGATTCTCCCCCCGGAATGTACTGCATCATATACGAAGTCGCTAGATACTGTTGCGCGGTGAGCAACTCCGGGTCGAGCTCAAACGCTTTTTCGAAGTGCACGGCGGCAAAAGCGTAATCGGAGCGGCCGAAGGCGTTGACGCCTTGATTCAGCTCGCTACGAGCCTTCAGGTAGTTGATCTTTTCCTGACAGCCCAACGAGAGCGCCCCGAGCATCAGCGCCGCGACCAAGCAGAAAATCGTTGTTTTCTTGTTCATATCGATACCTCCTCCGGCATTCCCCATCGTCCGCTCAGCCGGTCCCCCGCAGGGCCGGCGAGAAAGGGAAGCCCCAGGGCGTCAGAAAGCGCCCTCGAGATCCTCCGTCATCAGACCAATCTTGTCGACTCCCGCGCCTTTCGCGATGTCGATGACCTCGGCCACGTCGCGGTAATCCAATGACGGCGCGCCGCGGATGAACATCACTCTTTGCGCGCGCGTCTTGAAGATATCCCGCAACCGCTCCTCCAGCACGCCTTTTTGGGCCGGCTCGCGATTGATCATGATGCGGCGGTCGGCGCCGATCGAGACCACCACGGTGCGGGCATCGCTGGGTTGCTCGGGCGCCTCTTCACTGTCATCGGGTTGGGGAACGAGCGCTTCCAGCCCTTTGGGCGTGAGCGGCGTGATCACCATGAAAATAATCAATAAGACGAGAAGAACGTCGATCAGCGGCGTCATGTTGATGTCAACCATGATGACGCCGCTGGCTCCCGTTGCCATTGCCATTGCGGTTTCCTCCTGATGATTCTAACTGCTTGGAGCCGATGCTCCGTTACATCGTGATGACCGTCTCGTCGCTGAGGCCTTGAATTTTGTCCGTCAGCAAGCCCAACCCGTCCACGCCGACGGCGCGAAGCACATTGATTACTTCGACGACCTTCTCATAGCGAGCGCGAGCGTCGGCCTTGATGTAGACCGTCTTGTCGAGTTTGTTGCTCACGGCATCTTCGACTTGCAAGCCCAGCTCCTCGGGCTGGACCAGGCCGCGACCCAGAAAGACCTTTCCGTCGCGGGTGATCGCGACGACCAGGGCATCTTCTTTATCCGCCTCTTTCATCAAGATCGGATTGCGGGTGCGCACCATGTCAACGCTGACGCCCTTGCTCAGCATGGGCGTGATAACCATAAAAATAATGAGCAGCACGAGCATCACGTCAACCATGGGGGTGACGTTGATGGTCGACATCGTACTGCCGCCTCTTTTCTTCCTTGGCATGTCTAAAGCCATGTCTAAACTCCTCTTTTGTTCGGACGGCGGGATTTCAGTCCCGCCGCCGAAGGGAATCGATTCGATGCGAATAGCTAGTTCGCCGAGGCCTTCTGGGTCCTCTTCAGGAAGTAATCGACCAACTCGGAGCTGGCGTTATCCATCTCGACGCCGAAGCCCTCGACTTTCGAGTTGAAGTAGTTGTACATCCAGACCGCCGGAATGGCGACAAACAGACCAATCGCGGTCGCGACGAGCGCCTCGGAGATGCCGCCCGCGACCGCGCCCAGACCGGTCGACTTTTCGGTCGAAATGCCCTGGAACGCGTTAATGATGCCGACCACGGTACCAAACAGGCCCACGAACGGGGCGGTCGAACCGATCGTAGCGAGTCCGCTCAGCCCGCGTTGCAATTCGGCGTGAACGATCGCATGGGCGCGCTCCAACGCCCGTTGTGACGACTCGATCATCTCCCCCGGTATTTCCGTACTGGCCTCGTGGGCACTGAACTCCTGCAACCCGGCAACGACAACCTTGGCCAGATGGCTTTTCTTGTGTCGTTCGGCCAACTTAACGGCATCATCCAGATTGCCGTCACGGAGAGCACCCGCCACCGCCGGCGCAAACGCTTTCGACTGCTTTCTCGCGCCGTTGAAAGCGATGTAACGGTCAATCATGACGCCGATCGACCAGGCCGACATGATGAACATGACGATGACTATCAAGCGAGCGGCGGTTCCCATCTGATTCCACATCGACACCATATCGAAACCGACTTCTTGTTGCAGTAGCAACATTCCCCAAAGTGAAAACTGCGTAAGCATGAAACCTTCCTCCTATTCACATTCTCTAAGAATCGATTCAAACCACGTGCCCCGTGCCGCTGAAGCCGGCTGGAGGCGCCAAAAATTTCGCCCGCGACGGCCTCAACCCGTGAGGGTAAAGTTGACATCGACCTGGGTTACGACCTCCACCGGCTGTCCGTTGAGCAGGGTGGGCTTGTAACGCCATTGCTTAACCGCCTGCAGCGCCGAGGGGATCAGCAGCGGATGACCGCTGAGTACCTCAAGCTTTTCGATCGAGCCGTTTTTGGCGATGATGGCCGTTAGCTTGACCGTGCCTTGAATACGGGCCTGCCGGGCTAGGGGCGGATAGACCGGCCTCACCTGGCGGATCAAATTGGCCTTTTGCACCGCACCGCCCACGCGAATGCGCTTGGGCGGCGGCGGCGGCGCCTTCTTGACCGGCGGCGGCGGCGCCACTATGGGCGTGCTCGAAATGATGCCGCCAATCACACCCCCCAGCCCGCCGCCTATGGCGCCGCCGGAAACGCCGCCGATAACGCCGGCAATGCTCGCCGCTGGCGGGGCTTCGTCCTGAATAATCGCCACACGATCGGGAATCGCTACCGGCGTCGCCATGGGGTTGAACTGTTCGGGCACAATCTTACGTACCACCACCGGCGGCGGCGCCGGGGGCGGCGGCGGCGGCGGGGCCACCAAGAAACCCATCAATTCCGTGGCCGGCAGCTCGTAGTAGTTGAGCAGGGGAATCAAAATTGCCACGCCGATCATCAACATCTGCAAACCGAATGATAAGGCCATGGTCCAGGGCGTTCTGGTTTTTGCAAGAGCCGTGTCCATCAAGCTTTGTTCGAACATCATAGTTCTACCCTCTCGCTAATTCTCGGCTGACTAGTCTATCACGTTCTGTCGACAGTTTCGCGGCGCCGCAGGCACTTTTTTTATCGCGCGCGTCGCACGCCCCCCGCTCGGGCGGCGGCGGACCCCTGCCACCATAGCAAAATCGGGCCTGCAATGAAAATCGATGAATAGGTCCCCACGATCACTCCCACGACCAGAGCGAACGAGAATCCCCGCAGTACTTCTCCCCCGAACAAGAATAGCGCCAACACCGCCACGAGTGTCAACCCCGAGGTCAACACCGTCCGGGCCAGCGTTTGATTGATGCTGAGATTCAGCAACTGCTCCAGCGGCTGACGCCGCGTCAGCTTCCGATTCTCCCGCACGCGGTCGAAAATCACAATCGAGTCGTTCATCGAATACCCGACCAGCGTCAGCAGCCCAGCGATCACGGGAAGCTCGATCTCCCTGTCAAACAGAGAAAAGAAACCCAACGTGACGAAAACGTCATGGAACACCGCGGCCACCGCCGCCACCCCGTAAATCCACTCGAAGCGAAACGCGATATACAAGAGCATTCCGCCCAGCGCCGCCAGCGTCGCGTTGCGGGCCTGTCGCTGCAGGTCGGCGCCGATCTTCGGCCCCACGACCCCAACGCCGCGAATCGCATAGCTCCCGAGATAGCTCTCGTGCTCAAGCGCGGCGATGACGTCCGGATTCACACCCTGAACGGAAGCCATCTCCGAAAAGTCCTTGACCAGCCCCGAGCGCGGTGCGTCGTCGCGAAAAGCGATCAGCATCTCGGCCGCTTCCCGCATTTCCTCGGCCGTCAAGCCCAGCCCAGCGACTCGGGCATTGCTCCCCAGTCGCGACGCCAGCACTTCGACGCCGGCGTTGTTGAAATCGAGCTTGCCTTCCTCGGAAGGATAGAGACCGTCAAGCGTCTCGATAATCCGTGTTCGGCCGGAAGTCAAATCTTGCTTGTCGGCGGCCAGATCGAGATCGATCTTAAGTTCGTGGCTTTCTCCCATCTCGGTGAAGGGCTGTAGGGCGGCAACCTGCAAACCCTTCTCGGTGAGCGCGGAGCGGATCTTGTCGACATCAGGGGCTTGGGCGAACTTCACGTATACCAACGTGCCCCCCTTGAAGTCGATGCCCATCTTCAAACCGCCCTTGGCCGCCATACTCGCCGCGCCGGCGACAATCAGCACCGCCGAAAGGATCAGGAAGTGCTTGCGGCGCCCGAGAAAGTCAATGTCGGTGATTTTGAATAATTCCATTGACCCGCTATTGGGGCCGTCGATGCCGTAGACACCGGCGGCCGACGAAAAGTTCCCAAAAAATTAGGTGAATTCCCTGACGCGATGGTTCAAAAGTACCAGTCTCTCATCATTGCCCACCGCTCTTAAATGCTTAACTCCCTAACCTGCTGTTTGCGCGACAACCCGAGATCGAAAATCAATCGCGAAACGAACACTGATGTAAACAGGTTGGCCGCCAAACCGACCGCCAACGTCACCGCGAAGCCCCGCACCGGGCCGCGGCCAAAGGCGAACAGAAACGCCGCGGCGATAATCGTCGTCAAGTTGGCATCGACGATCGTCGTCAGCGCTTTCCCGAATCCGGCGTTCAAGGCCGCGATGACCGCCTTGCCGGCGCGCAACTCCTCGCGAACGCGCTCGAAGATCAGCACGTTGGCGTCCACCGCCATGCCGATGGTCAAAATGATTCCCGCGATGCCGGGCAAGGTCAGCGTAAAGCCGAAGTAGCTCAATACCGCCATCAAGATGATCAGGTTGAGGCACAAAGCCACTACGGCGTTCACGCCCGACTTGCGGTAGTAAACTAACATCAGCAGGACGACCAGCGCCATCCCAAGCAAAGCGCTCTGCACGCCCTGCCGAATCGAATCCGCGCCCAGCGACGCCCCGACCGTGCGCTCTTCCAGATATTCAACACTTGCCGGCAACGAACCCGCCCGCAACACCAACGCCAGGTCCATCGCCTCCTGCTGTCCGGTTAAGCCCGTGATGCGCCCGGAATCTTCGATGCGGGATTCGATCGTGGCTACGTTGATGATGCGATTGTCGAGGACCACCGAGAGCCGCCCCTGCCCAGCGCGCGGCCCGGTGAAGTCGCCAAAGCGAATGCCGGCTTCCCTCGAAAGAGTAAATGCCGCCTCCCACTGCTGGGTCTGCGGATCGCGTCCCGCCTGAGCGTTGCGTAAATCGCGCCCGGTGACAACCGGGATCCGATTCAGCACGTACCACTGCTGAATCGATTGCCCGCCACCGTCGCGCGTTCGCTCGCTGAGAATTTCGCTGTTTGGCGGGAGGATTCCGCCGCTTGAGCTGATAGCCTGCGAGCGGGATGAGTAGGGACCGTCGAGAACCTCTTGGATCTCGAGCAGCGCCGTCATCTGCAGAATCTCCATCACGCGGCTTGGGTCGCTCACCCCCGGCAACTGCACCAGAATTTCGTACTCCGCGTCGGCTCGGCCGTGCTGTTGGATCGTAGGTTCGGTCAGCCCCAACCCGTTGATGCGGTTTTCAATCGTCGTGATCGCCTGTGTTACCGTATTCCCCTTGATCGCCGCCAGCATCGCCGGGCGCATCGTCAGTTTCCAAGTCGAGGAATCGATCGGAGCATAGAGCCAGTCGGTAAACACCTCGTCGATCGTCGATCGAAAATCACCGCCTCGATCGGGCGGAACTCCGGCAACCTTGATGGCTATCGAGTCGGCTGATTCCACATCCTGCGGATCGTTGCGGTCGATCGAGTCAAATGCAATTTCTTGACGGTTGAGGTCTTCCCGGAGCCTCGCCGAAACCTGGTCGGCTTCGGCGCGAATGGCGTCTTGCACCTGCACCTGCAAGATCAAGTGTGTTCCGCCCCTCAGGTCAAGCCCGAGGTTGATGTTTTCCTGGACATTCCGCTTCACATCCTCCCACGAGGACGGAATGCCGACGATGCCGTAAACACATACCAACACCACGGCGACAACCAAACCCAACTTCTGCAAAAGCTTGCTTGTCATGAGATTTCGAGGGAGCGAGTTGGCGGGGCGCTGTGGAGCCCGCTGCCAATCTAGGACTTCTTCTCCTCCTCGTCGGCAACCAACGCGGTCACGGCCTTGCGCGAAATTTCGATCTTTACGTTGTCGGGCTTGATGCGCACCGTGACCGTATTATCATCCCCTACCGCCACCAGCGTTCCGATAATCCCGCCGGTAGTGACCACCTTGTCTCCGTTCTTCAGATTCCGGAGCATCTCATCCAATTTGCGCTGTTTTCGCCGCATCGGCATGAACAGCACAAAGTAAAAGATCACCACCATCAAGATGATGGGGACGAACGGGCTTTGCAGCGGACTGCCTCCCTGTAGCAGCCATAGCGCGAGCGGCGTGACGGCCGCGGTCAAATACGTTTCCACAAACCCCACAATTTGATTTACAGCGCACCCCGCCCACGCTCACGTCGATCCGAACGACAGCCGCGAAATTGTCGAGGGGGGATCAGATCCGTCTTCAGAGTCTTTCGACCGGCCCGCGGCGAGATCGGCTACCCTCCCCGCCGATCGGCGGAGCGGACGCGGGCTAGATAAGCAGGGAACTCTCCAATTTGTATAGCTTCGCGAATCTCCCTGAGCCTGTCAAGGTACGCGGTCAAATTATGGAGCGTCGCCAGGGTCGAATAAAGCATCTCCCCGGCCTGGAACAGGTGCCGCAGATAGGCCCTCGAATAGTTCCGGCAGGTGTAGCAGGCACAGTTTTCATCCACCGGCCGGGAATCGGCCTTCCATTCGCTGTGCTTGATGATGAGCCGCCCCTTGGATGTAAACAAATAGCCGTTGCGGGCGTTCCGCGTCGGCAGCACGCAGTCCATCATGTCGACCCCGCGCGCTACATATTGCACCAGCTCGTCGAGCATGCCGACGCCCATCGCATAACGCGGCTTCGCGCGCGGCAAGATCGACTCGGTCACCTCGACCATTTCGAAGCTCAACGCCCGAGGCTCACCGACCGACAACCCGCCGATTGCATATCCCGGCGCGTCCATCTCGACTAAGCGCTTGGCGCACTCGTGGCGTAGATCCGGAAACATCGATCCCTGGACGATCGGAAAGAGCATTGGCGGAAGAACCTTGTCTCGCACTCCTATACGCGAGCCGTCCGACGCCTCCTCGGCGGCCGTGGCGCGCCAATGCCGCAAGCCCCGCTCGGCCCATCGGACCGTGCGCTCCATCGAAGCCTTTGCGTGCTCGCGGCTCACGGGGTATTCCGTACACTCGTCGAGCACCATCATCACGTCGCTGCCCAGCGCCCGCTGCACGTCAACCGTCGATTCCGGCGTGAACGTATGTTCGGACCCGTCCAAATGCGACCGAAAGACCACCCCGTCGTCGGTGATCTTGCGAAGCGCGCTCAAGCTGAAAACCTGAAACCCGCCCGAGTCCGTGAGGATCGCGCCCTCCCAACTCATGAAGCGATGCAATCCGCCAAGCTGCGCGACCGTTTCGTGCCCCGGACGCAAATAGAGGTGGTAAGTATTGGCTAGGACAATCCGCGCTCCCAGCTCTTCGGCCAACATCCGCTGCGTCAAGCCTTTGACGCTGCCGAGCGTCCCAACCGGCATGAAAACGGGCGTTTCGATCGTGCCGTTGGCGGTGTGGAGCAGCCCGGCGCGAGCGCGCGTGCGCGGGCACTCGGCGACGATTTCAAAGCGAGCATCCATGTCCTACAGCCCGGTAGCGACCGGCACTCGTGTCGGTCCCAGTCGAGCAGTTGCGACCGACACTCGCGTCGGCCCCAGTCGAGCAGTTGCGACCGACACTCGCGTCGGCCCCAGTCGCGCAATCAAACGGGATTCCTCAACCCATAAAGCTGAAGCCTTCCGGCTCGATCTTGTAGAGTACCCGGATCTCGCCCGGCTGCCGGTAGGGGTACTTGTCAACGCCCATGTATTTGGAAGCCATCCTGTCGATGTGGTCGTCGGCCCCGTGCTCGGTAATTTCGACGACCTTCCCCCGAACTTCCAAATAACGATAGGGGTTGTCAGGGTCGGAAAGGGCGAGACTCACACGCGGGTCGAGCCGCATGTTCTTGTCCTTGCGGCGACCCTTGGCCGAATTCACAACCACAAAGTCCCCATCGATGTCGCACCACACGGGAGTGACCTGTGGGCGTCCGTCGGGCATCAAGGTCGCGAGATTTGCGAAGGTCTTCTTACTGAATAGATCCCTGTATTGTGCGGGAATGGTTTGGGCCATGTTTTTCCTCACTGGGACCGCTAAGGGCGGCCCGTCTTCAACTTTCACTCCGGTCGTGCCGCGGCGACCGGTGCCGGCACGGCCTTTTCAAGCGGGGCTGCATCAGCGGCCTCCGCCGTCGAATCCTGCAGCTCGGGCAGCTGAACCCGAATACGCGTTCCTCCTCCAGGCCGCGGCTCCATCATCAAGTGGAACTCGTTGCCGTAGAGCACGCCCAGCCGCTCGTGGACGTTGCTGAGCCCGATGCCGCGGTGGAAGACGTCCGGCATCTGCTCGGCCGGAATTCCGACCCCGTCGTCCTCGATTTCGATTTGCAACCGCCCTCCCCGGAGCGCGCTCGAGAGCCAAATCGTCCCGCCGCCGATCTTCGGGCCGAGCCCGTGTTTGATCGAGTTTTCAACCAGCGGCTGGAGCAGCATGCTCGGCACCAGCGCGTGCAGCGTCTCGTCTTCGAATTCCTTGACAATCTTCAGCTTGTCGCCGAACCGAACCACCTCGATGCTCAGATAGTCGTCGATGAAAGCGATCTCCTCGTGCAGCGGCGAGAATGTGTCCTGCTTCCGCAATAGCCGCCGCAAAATGGTCGAAAGCTTGAAGACCACTTTGCGAGCCGTCTCGCGGTCGCTGCGGATCAGCGATGCAACCGAATTCAACGTGTTGAAGAGAAAGTGCGGGTTGATCTGGCTGGTCAACGACGCCAGACGCGCTTCGATCAGCAGTCTTTGCTGCTCCTCAAGCTTCCACTCATTACGCGTGCTGTTCCAAACCTTCAGCGTCAGGCCCACGCAAAATACGGTGGTCGAATAGACCGCCACAACCGTCAACGCACTCGGCTGCGGATCGGCGGGATAGAGCGTGAAAAGCCACTGCTTCGACTGAAAGGCGTGCCCCAGACTAGTGCGTATGAATTCAACAACCAAGCACGAGAACAACAGCAACATCTGAAAAGCGCTCTGCGAAGTTTGCAGGTTCCGCAAGACCCAATTCGAAATCGTGAAGGGGAAAAACGGTGTAAAGCGCCAAATCTCTTCCGGCCCCGGCGCGAAGTCCCGCAACAGCCCCCCCAGCGCCCCAACGCCGATCAGCAGGGGCAGAGTGATCCATTCGCCCGCCAGTAGTGCCGGCAACGCCACCAAACCCCCGGCCAGAGATCCGGTCACATACCCGCCCACCAGCCCGCACACCAGTGAGCTCTCCAGGCCCAGCTCGGCGGCTTTATACCCGAGCAGCAACCGCGCCAGCGTGCCGCAAAGAAAAACCGCGCCGAACAGCACACCGAGCTGCATCCGCTGGTGGACCGTGCGCTGCTCGCGCAGCAACATTTTTTTGGCGAATGACCAGCGCAGCATGATGCTGGCCATCGACGCGATAACCGCGATCTTTACCAGCAAACTAAGAAGGAGTTCGCGTTCCATCGCTTGTTAGGGCACGAGAAAAAGAAACCGACCGACCGCACCCGTTCGGCCGTGGCCAGGCCCCCGCGGCTCACGGCCCGAGGTCGGGCTCCCCGGTGTCGTCCTTTATAATGGTAATACTTGATCGCTCTTATCCCCAACAGGATCTAGGCGATGGACCGTTTTCTGGAGTCGCGGAAGCTCCCCCTAAGGGTCCGCGGCCGGGTGTAGGTCGCGCCTATTCCGGAAGTCCGCCACCCGCCGCTGCTCCGTGCAGGTGCCCGGTCGGCCCTTTGAGATTCGTCGTGTCGTTGAACGAAAAAATAGAGAAAGTAGCTGAGGCGGACTTCCCTTGCCGCTTCGGCGATTTCCGTATTTTCGGCTTTCGCGGCGGGACTGCAGGCAACTCGACAGCCAGCTCAGCCAACGGTTCCGCGACAGAAACGGTGGCCCTCAAACTAGGCGATTTTTCTCTTCCCGGCCCGGCTCCGTTGGTCCGCATTCATTCCCAATGCCTCACCGGCGACGTTTTCGGAAGTCTGCGCTGCGACTGCGGACGGCAACTGGCGCTGGCGCTCGAAAAGATCGCCGACGAAGGCCGGGGACTGCTGATTTACGATCCCCAAGAGGGTCGCGGCATCGGCCTGCTCAACAAATTGATGGCCTACCAACTCCAGGACGCGGGCGCGGACACGGTCGAGGCCAATGAGGAGCTCGGCTTCGAGGCCGATCAGCGCGACTACGACGGCCCGATCGCCGTGATAGAACACTTCGGGCTGCGGCAGGTGCGTTTCCTATCCAACAACCCCGAAAAAGTAGCCGCCCTCGAAGCCGGCGGCATCAAAGTCACCGAACGCGTCCCCTGCGAAGTCGACCCCCCCGACCAAGCCGCAAGCTACCTCCGCACCAAGAAAGAAAAGCTGGGGCACTTGATCGAGGGGCTGTAAGGTTCGGCCGTTGTCCCAAACCGGCCGCGCTGGTGACCGGGGCAACGCCGCGCCCTAAAGCGCCGCGTCAGTAGCTCGTTACAATACTCGGTACTCCCCTCGCTATCAATTTAGCGACGCCTCCGTCTGATGCTGCAACAGAAGATCACGGCGCACCGAGGCTCGGCCGCACCGGCCCGGCAAAGCACCCTCGCGCTCCTTGCCGTCGCGGCATGTACCTGGGCCGCGACCCCGCTGACCGCCACCCCCCAACGAATCGTCTCCGCCGCCCCGAGCATCACTGAAATGCTCTACACCCTCGGCCTGGGAGACCGTATCGTCGGCGTAACTACGTACTGCCACTACCCGCCCGCCGTCCGCGAAAAGCCGAAAATCGGCAACTACATGAATCCCAACTTCGAGACCATCCTGGCGATGCGGCCCGACCTCGTCGTGGTCCTCGAGGAGCACCGCGATTTGGTCGAAAAACTGCGCAGCTTCGACCTGCCGTTGCTCGCCTTGCAGCACAACGATCTAGCGGGTATCTACCATTCGCTCAAAAGCCTCGGTGAGGCAGCCGGTGTCGCCGAGCGCGCCGCCGCCCGGGTCGCCGCTCTCAAGGCGGAATTGGCAGCGCTTCGCCGCCAAACCTCAGCCCTGCCACGCCGCGGCGTCATGTTTGTCGTCGGCCGCACCCCCGCCACGGTCGAAGACCTCGTCGTAGTCGGCCGGGCGTCGTTTCTCAACGAGCTCATCGCCATCGCCGGCGGCCGCAACATTTTCGAGAGCGCCCTCACCCACTACCCGCGGATCCCGCGCGAGGAGATCTACGCCCGCGGCCCCGAAGTCATTATCGATATGGGAGACATGGGCAACACCGATCACGTGGCCGAAGACCATCACAAAACGGTGGCCGAGCTTTGGAAGCAAATGCCCGGCTTGCCGGCCGTACAAACCGGCCGCGTATACCCCGTCGCCGAGGACATTTTCGTCGTCCCGGGCCCGCGCGTGGCCGAGACGGCCCGCCGATTTTTCGCCATGATTCACCCGGAGGCCGCGCGGTGAATCTCTTCACCCTCAGCAAACTACGCTTTCGCTTCGGCCCGGTCGAGGTGCTGCGCGGCATCACGTTGCAATTAGAACCCGGCGAAATGATCGCCGTCGTCGGCCCCAACGGCGCCGGCAAATCGACGCTGATGTCGATCCTCTCCGGCTATCGCGACGGATACGAAGGAAGCTGTGCATTTCTCGACGTTGAGCTCCGCGATTGGAAGAAGACCGCTCTCGGCCGCCGCATGGCCTTCATTCCCCAACTGGTCAGGCTGGAGTTTCCGTTTACCGCCGAACAGGTCGTCTTGATGGGACGCACGCCCCATTGCCACGGGCTCTTCGAATCCCCGCAAGACCGTGAAGCTGTCCGGAGGGCCATGGAGATTACCGATACCGTCGAGTTCGCTCCGCGCGAGTTCGGACAACTCAGCGGCGGCGAGCGACAGCGAGTCGTACTGGCCTCCGCGCTCGCTCAGCAGCCCGAGGTTCTGCTGCTCGACGAACCGACGTCCTTTCTCGACCTCAAGCACCAACTTGGAGCCTACGGGCTCTTGCGCGGTTTGGCGCGCTCGGGCATAAGTGTCATCGCCGTCACCCACGACCTTAACCTCGCCGCGCACTACGCCGACCGCGTAATCGTGATCGGGCAAGGGCGCATCGCCGCCAACGGCCCACCCGAGGAAGTTTTGACAGGTGCCATGCTGGCCGACGTCTTCGAAGTCGATGCGAGAGTCGGCAAAGGGCCGACGGGAAGGCCCTGGGTTTTCTACGACAATGCGGCGCCGGCGTCTTCAGACCTCACCGAAACAGGGGATGCATTCGAGGGAGAGATCTCCTAGATCGTTCGGAGAAATGCTGAGCCGCAAGAAATTCGCATCTGTCGTCATCGCCTCAGCTGGGTTCTTTCTCCTGGCGGCCTTTGTGACGCCCTTCATCGGGTCCACCGAAATCGACATCGGCCGCGCCTGGCGCGGCGAGTCACCCGACCACGAAATCTTCTTCTACGCCCGCCTGCCGCGGGTTATTTTGGCGGCGCTCGCCGGAGGCGCGCTGGCCCTGGCCGGCGTGGTTTTCCAAGCTCTCCTCCGGGACGCCCTGGCAACCCCTTTCACGCTCGGCGTGCAGAGCGGCGCCGCCCTCGGCGCCGTCGTCGCCATTTGCTTCGGGTGGCGAACGATCGGCCCTTTTCCGGCCGTCTGGCCCGCGGCTTTCATCGGCGCGGCGATCACCATCACCGTCGTGGTCTCGATCGCCGCCGAGGGCCGGCGTATGTCGTCCTTTACCTTGCTGTTGACCGGAGTGACGATCAACTCGATCGCAATGGCGGCCATCCTGTTCTTGCACTACACCGCGGGTTTCACGCAGTCGTTCGCAATCGTCCGCTGGCTGATGGGCGGAATCGAGTCGCGCGACTACACAACGCTGGCGGTACTTGGAGTGGGCATCAGCGTCGGTTTGATAATCGCAATCGCGAAGTCGAACCAGCTGAATGTCTTGTCGGTCGGCGAGGAATGGGCGGCGACGCGCGGCGTCAATCTGACATCGCTGATGCTGATCGCCTATTTGCTGGGGTCCTTCTTAACCGCCTCGGTCACGGCTTTTACGGGCCCAATCGGATTCATCGGCCTGCTGATTCCCCACGCCCTACGCCTGCGTTTGGGCGCGGATCATCGTATCCTGGTTCCGGCATCTTTCTTGATAGGGGGTGGATTCCTGATCTTGTGCGACGCGGTCGCGCGAACCGCGATGGCCCCGGCGGAAATCCCCGTCGGCGTCATCACCGCGCTAATAGGCGGCCCGTTCTTCATCTGGTTGCTGCGCTCGCGTCGCGGAAGCCTGTGGGTGTGAGGACTGTGAGCAGTCCCGCCAAGCTGTAAGGACCTTCGAAATGGCGGATACAGAGATGGAATGAGAGGCTGGTCGCTTGCCGCCGGGAAACGCTGCGCCGGCGGCGGCAGCGCACTTCTCCACAAGGGAGGTACAAACCGGATTTTTGAAAAAGGAGGCGACCGCGCCGAACCTCCTTTTCATGGCGGCATCATCAACACTGGATTTCATGGAATCCGGTTCTGTAGGTCGACCCGAATTTCGCTTCACCCAGGGGCTACGCGCATGCGCGCTTCACCGGCTTCGCGGGCGCTTGAGGGAATACTTGCTAACGCTGTTAGCACCTGCTGTCGATCCACAGTTAGAGCCGCGGCCGGGGCGCGGGAGTTGGCCGACGTTCGCCGCATCCTCGACAATATGACCCGACAAGGCGCCACGATGGAAGGTCGAATGCTGGCCCCCCGGTTCGAATACGACGGCAAGCCGATCGTCTCGCTGAACAGCCTCCAGGTTCAGGCCAAGGCTGAGAGCAACCGCAAGATCGCAGCCGAGATTATCAGTTCGATAAAGTTCCTTGTGTGCTCTGCGGATCTTCGGATTTCGAACCTCTGGCCGAAAAGGACCGCTATGGTTTGTGGATGCCGGTCGTCATCTGTACCGAGTGCGGGCTGGTTCAAACGAACCCTCGGATGAACGAGGTATCGTACCGCGAATTTTACAACCTCGAGTATCACAAGCTGTACCACGGCGTCGGGCAGCCGTCTGATGCTGTCTACAAGGCTCAGTACAACAGAGGGCCGCCGCATTTTCGCTCGATTACTGCAGCTGTGCGCTCTGCCGCAAGACCTGCGCCAAATGCACGTCTTCGAAGTCGGTTGCGGCACGGGGGGAATCTTGGGGTACTTTCGCGACAGGGGCTGCCTGGTGCGCGGCGTGGATGTGGGCCGCGAATACGCGGAATTCGGCAGAGATCGGCACGGGCTGCCGATCGAAGTCGGCACGGCGTCGGACGTCTCATTCACGCGCGAGCCGGATCTGATCATCTACTCACACGTGCTGGAGCACCTGTTGGACCCGGCCCGGGAGCTGGCGCTGATTCGACAGACCCTGTCCGACGAGGGGACTCTTTATTTGGAGGTGCCCGGAATCAAGCATCTCGCCGACGACCGGATGGATTTGTTGCGTGTGCTGCAGAACGCTCATACTTACCACTTCAGCCTTACCAGCCTAGCGGCGCTGGCGCGCAAAAGCGGATTCAAGCTTCTATCAGGCAGCGAAGCCGTTCAGGCTGTCTTTCGGAAATCGCGCGAGGACGCCGGTTCGGTCCCCGTCGAAAGCGACTACGAACCCGCGTTAAGCTATCTGCGCGGTATCGAGCAACGAGAAGAATATCGGTCGCTTTCCGCCTACCCAGTCGGGAGATTGGCGCGGTCTTTGTTGAAACGCTTGCTGAAAGTGTTCGGGTTACTGGACTCGGTTCAATGGGTCTATTACAAGGTGTGGGACAGCATGCTCGCCGACCCGCGAACCGCGCCGCGCCGGTTCTCGTAGCCGAGGGATTCTTGGGTGGACCGGAGAATCGCCCGCTGTGTGCCGCCCTCGCGCTGTAACCATAGGAGTCAAGAAAGGGGAGGCCGGCGACCGTAAGCTTAGTGGAAAGAGGTTTCAACCACTTGGTCCCCGACGAGGAATGTGGTTTGGCGGATCGCGTTGCCCACTGCGAAGCCTTGCAGAAGCCCGAGCCCCCGAAGAGGGAGAGTTCAGGGAGTTCGACCAACTCCGCCCGATAGAGAAAACTCCGCTATCGCGCGGGCGGCTTGCGACTCGGCATGCCCGGCAGGCGAAACGGGATGTCTTCGCTCTCCACTCCAGGCTCTGGTTGGCTGGAATACGGATCGCTTCCTGGACACCGCGTATCCTCAGCTTCCTATGTTTCCGGCTTGGCAAAGGCCGCATCGCCCATGCCCGAAGCGGGCCTCGCCATCAATTGCCGTCAATAGTCCCGTAGCGCGCCATCCCGGCTGATGACGGGCGTCCGGGTGTAGGGCACAGGAGGATAGTGTTTGAATGCCTCTTCATTTAATGCGATGCCCAATCCCGGTTTGTCCGGCACGACGAGATAGGCACCTTCGCGCCTTAACGGTTCCTTGACCAGATCGCGCTTGGGTTGTTCATACTCGTTGGAAGGGTACTCCTGGATCGCAATGTTGTGGGTGGCCGCGCACAACTGAACACAAGCCGCCGTGAGAACGCAGCTCAAGGGATTGTGGGGCGATACTCCGACATAATTCGCCTCGCCCAAGGCGGCGATCTTCTTGCAATTGGTGATCCCGCCGGCCAGGCTGAGGTCCGGTCTGAGAAAAGCGGCCGCTTTCTTAGACAGGATCTCTTCGAACTGGTAAATGGTGGAGTGCCGTTCTCCCGTCGCAACAGGCATGGGCAACTTCGCGGCAAGGTCCCCTAAAGCGCCTATGTTGTCGGGTTCGATCGGATCTTCAAAAAAATACAAATCGTAAGGTTCCAAGGCACGACCCACGGCCAGGGCTTCAACAGGCGAGAGCAGACAAACCACGTCAATCATGATGTCTACATCCGGGCCCACGGCCTCGCGGACGGCCGCCACATGGTTCTCGGCGGTGCGAGTGATCGCCGTGTAGCTCATGTCCGCGAACTCCGCCCTCGGACCCAGCGGGAAAAGGCGCACCGCGGTGAAGCCTTGCTCCACTTTTTCGCGGGCTTGGTCCGCTATCTCTTCGGGAGACGAGCCGCCGATCGGCGTATACACGCGAACCCTTTCCCGTGTCGGCCCCCCCAGCAATTGATAAACAGGCAGGCCCGCCAGCTTGCCCGCGATGTCCCAAAGCGCCATATCCACGGCGCCCATGGCGGACATCGGGTCGGCGCCGCCTCGAAAAACGTTACGTCGGAACATGTGCTGCCAGTGGCGTTCGATCTCGGTCGGATTTTTGCCGACGAGGTACTCCTCGCAGTACTTGACCGCGGCAACGGGAGTGACGGTCATGCCGCTGGTATTACTGGCGGGGTGCAATTCCCCGATGCCCACGACATCGGCGTCTGTGTGCACTTTGAGGTAGGTGAACCGATCCGCCCGCAGCGTTTCGACCTTGGTGATTTTCAGTCGAGGCATGGCGCCCCAGATATCCTTGGGCATGGCGCACACGCCGAGACCAAGTGCCGTTTGCTTCAGAAAGTCGCGTCGTCCTGGTTTCGTTGTCATCCCTCATTCCTCCCGCGAGATACTACGTGCTGCGGTCATGATACCCGCAATGGCGCCGGGCCCTGGTCACGAATCGCGGCGAGAGCGGAAATCCCCGGTTGAACGGCAGCCGCTAAGTAGTGGAAATCGGAAAGATCCGCTTCCTGGAGTCGATGAGGTACCCACAATGTCTCGTCAGCGGTCACGCCGACGATTTCTGTGAGCCGCCGCGGGAGCCCATGGCTCGGTGCGCGCGACCCTGCTCAGCAAGCCCGATGCGCGCAATGTGGATGCGCTTCACTGCCAACCGCCGAAAACGCCAGTGCCGGTCTTGGGCAGCTCCCCGCCACGAGTTCGGACTCGAAGGTGCCGAAGCGGGCCACTCGGGGCGACGATTCGTCCGAGGCCATGCCGCTGTTGGCGCCAATGAGAACCCGGAATGCGTCGGAGAGATGGAGGGGGCGGCGGGAGACGCTCAGAGAGTCTGGTTCCTGAGATGGTCGTCAAAACTCCGTCTGGAATAGCGAGAGACCGTCCATCCTCGCCGAGGCTACGGTTCGATCACAATTTGCAACTCAGCGATCTGCCTGTAAATCCGCGACAGTTTGACTGGTAACCTACGTAAACGTCGTAGATCGGGGTCTGCGGGGAGCCGGAAGCCAACGTTTTGCCGCACGAATCTGGGGTATCTCTTCCAACGAGTACGTAGAGGTCGCCGATCCTTGGCCGTTGAACCCGAAGGGTGAACTCATACTGTCGATCAAGGCAGAAGACAGGCACGCGCTAGCCAACATTGAACAAACCGCGACCATTCCCGGCATCGCCTGGGGGGAATGGGGGCCCGGTGACATGGCTATGTCGCTGCTGGGTCTCGACCGGCCACGCGGTGGTGCGGGAAGGGCGAGTGCTCCTATGCCCGCAGGCTTACCACCCCTAGCTGCGCCGATACTGGACGCGGCTCGCGCCCGTGTGTTTAACGCGTTCAAGGCCAACAACAAGCGTATTCTGCATGGGAGCACCATCAATAATATCGAAGAGCTGATCAAGTGGGGGATAATGGTGACCCACGGCTCTACCGAGGAGTTGACGAACAAGGGGCGTAGATTCACCAAGCGGGAAATGCCGTATTGATGCGTTGGAAACATTCCCAAGCCCCGCACCTTTCCGTTGATCGAAGATCCTTATGGACGACGACCGTATATAATCCAGGTTCGGCGGGTTCGCGGATCCGCCACCCTTACCCGTGTCGGGGGCACGATATCGGCGCAGGCAGCCGTACAAGTGATCAAGGAGATGTCCTATGAGCCGGCGACTTCTCAGGTCAATCGGTATTCTCGCGGTCGTGCTCGCGGCAGTGTTGCCGGGGCCGGTACCTGTGGCCGGCCAGGCCACGTCGTCCGAAGCGAAGACCTGGACTGCACCACGTACACCGGAAGGACGGCCGGACCTGCAGGGCTTATGGACGATGGCCACCTTCACCCCCTTGGAACGCCCCGAGCACTTGGCCGGGAAGGAGTTTTTTACGGAAGAGGAAGCGGCTGAGCTGAGGCAGGTATTTACCGCCGAGGGAGTCGACCCGCTCGCCAGGACCGCTATCAATGAAGAGGATGAAGAGAAGAGACGTAAACGGCTTCGTCAGTCCAAAGAGAGCATCCATTACGACAATGCGATCTGGTTGACCACGACGCGACCAAAGGGTCTTTCGAGCAGGAGAACGTCGCTGATTGTGGATCCGCCGGATGGGAGAATTCCTCCCTTAACGCCGGAAGCGCAAGAGCGAGAGGCCGACCGTAAAGCAGCGAGGGGCTTCGACAGTCACGAGACCCGGCCCTTGGCCGAGCGTTGCATCGTGTGGCGGCACGAGGGACCGCCAATGCTGCCTCCGTCCTACAACGATGTTCTTCAGATTTTCCAGACTCCAGGATACGTCGCGATTCTCCAGGAGATGAGCAACAACGGCGTTCGCATCGTTCCCCTAGACGGGAGGCCGCATCTCCCAACAAACATCCGCCAGTTTCCCGGGGACTCGCGTGGCCGTTGGGAGGGCGATACGCTGGTCGTCGAAACCACGAATTTCACCGACAAGACTCACTTCAGAGGATCCAGCGAGGCCCTGCATGTGGTCGAACGCTTCACGCGCGTCGACGCTGACACGATCCTCTACGAATTCACGGTTGAAGATCCGACGTCCTGGACGAAACCCTGGAGCGCCGAGATTCCAATGATGAGGACTGAGGGTCCGCTCTACGAATACGCGTGTCACGAGGGGAACTATGACATGTCTAACATTCTCCGTATCGCTCGTGCCCTAGAGAAGGAAGCGGAAGCGGCCGCGAAGACAGAGTGAGCCGGCCCACGCTACGATCCGTCACTCCCAGCCCCGCGCCGTCTTAACATCGAGCGAGACCACGCCGTTGGGTCGCCATGTCACCTACGGCACTCCACCGATCAACAGCGCCCTTGCCTGCCACGGGGCGTTTCCACAGGTTTCCCAGGCGCCGGCGGCCCCGTCAGCGGTTTGTGTCGCTATGGCGAGGCTGACCATAAACCGGTCATAAGTCATTCTGATTTGATGTGAGTGTCAAGAAATTTGGTCAATAAACGAGTGCGCTTTCCATCATAGTATTCTCCAAACTCTTTCCCGCCATGGCCTGCTCCATGAACCACTACGAATTGAACCGGCAGACCATACTTCTTATATTTTCCGTGTAGCTCGTGAGCCTGGTTGATCGGCATCCGCAGGTCCTGATCTCCGTGGAGCAGGAGGAGGGCAGGGTCCGTCTTATCCACATGAAACAAGGGACTAGCGAGCGCGGCAAGCTCAGGCCTGTCTTCCGGCTGTGCGCCCAACAGCAGTTCCAGCGCCGGAATGCGCACCCGGAGGCCGCCAGGCGTTGATTGCGGCAGAATCGTCAGGAGATTGCCGGCCCCGAAGAAAGAGACAACCGCATGCACGTCCGACGACTCGTCGAGATGCCGGCCCACCCGGCCTTCCAGCCGTTCGTGGCCGTTCGTGACGCCGACGAGCGCCGCCAAATGCCCTCCCGCGGAAGTGCCTGCAATGGCTAATCGTTGCGCATTGTATCCATAGTGTTGCTGCTTGGCCCTCAGAAACCTGATCGCGGCCTTGAGGTCGTGGATTTGGGCGGGAAATCGAGCGGTCGGAGAGAGCCGATAGTCGGCGCTCGCAACAGCGAAGCCGTTGCGCACGAGACCGGTCAACGGCATTCTCTGTTTGCTGCCGGATCGCCAAGCGCCACCATGAACGAAGACCACCAACGGCGCCGGGCGTGTCCGATCACTCGGCAGGTAGAGGTCGAGCAGGAGGATGTGGCCGTCCACCTTCGCGTAGGGAATGTCGGTCAACTTCCGAAACGGTTGGTTTTCAGCGGCGCTGAGCGTAACAGTTGCGGCGAGGCACGCCAATAGAGGCAAACAGCGATTCACACCTTGACTCATCGCAAATCCTCGGTTTCGGTCTTCCTGGCGCATGAGCGTAGAGAAGCAAGGCCCCGCGCCGACGCCGCTGCCACAAGGTTGGCGGCCGGCGATCTCGACCTCTCTGCCCTCGGTTTATCCTAATCCCACAGTGAAAGCCTGGCGGCCGGCGACCAAGGCCCCTTCACCACCGTCGCACAACCCGACGCCGGCTTCCGGCAATGCAAACACCTAAAGCGCGTTGCGTGCGCGACACAAATGTGAGACGTCCCTATCGCAGTGCGAGCCGTACAAGCCGAGGCGTGGACGGAAGTCCGCGCTCGACCGGGGTGGAGCCGAAGGCGTAACCCCGGGTAGAACCCCCACATGGGAGAGCCCTGAAGGGACGGCAGGAAGACCAATGACACCCGTTTTCATGGCGGTATTATGAATGCCGCGCCTTCATAGCACGGAACTGTACCGAACTGTACCCTTTTTTCGGGTAGTCGGACTTACACGGCGAGCTGCTGGGACGTGTCTTGTTGCTTTGAAATCGGCCATGGCTGATCGGGAGATTCGAGCTATTGCTCGTCGGGAGCCGTCCCTATCCTACCCGGAGCCGGGCAACGAGGCCAGGGCGGTTAACCACCACACAAGGGTCCCGCCATAGAGCAGGCGGATGGCGACGCCGGTTCGTAGGAGGCGGCTTTCGGGGCGTTCGAGATAGGAGTGGAAGTGCAAGATTCGCTCGAGGCTCTGAGCCCGTCGCAGCATATGCATGTACTGTTTGCCGGCACGAACGTCCAGCAACCAGAAAATCATGGTGACGAAAGAGGCGAAAGCGCGCGCTGTGAGAGTTCCCATGCCCGAGGCTGCAGGTCGCGGTTCCGATAGAAACAGAAGTAGGCCGCCCATCACCAGAAAGAAGATCAGAAGCTGGGCCAGCCGCACGCTCGAAAAATGGCGGATCGAGGCCAGGACGTGGGCGTACTCGACGGCCGGCTCAAACCGCTGTCCCTCATCGACCTGGAGGTCACTCACGACCATCAGCGCTGCATCTCCCTCTCCGGAGCCGCGAAAAAATCCGGGGCAATCCGCTTCACGCCAAACGAGACCACCGACTGCATGGACTTAGTTCTTCAAGCGCTCGGCACGGTCCCATTTTTTCACGGCCCCTATGGTAGCGCTTTTGGCCGCGCTTTTCACGCGCTGCCTTGGACTTGTTTTTCGCGGCCTTCCCAGTAGGCGTCGCGGAGGGTGCGCTTGAGGATCTTGCCTGTGGCGCCCTTGGGTAGCTCGTCGCGGAACTCGACGGTTTGGGGGATTTTAAAGCCGGCCAGACGCCCGCGCACGAAGGAGCGAATGTCGTCTTCGGAGGCTGTCTCGCCGGGCTTCAAGACGACGAAGGCTTTGGGCACTTCGCCCCACTTGTCGTCGGGGACGCCGACGACGGCAGTTTCGTAAACGGCCGGGTGCGACGCCAGTACGCTCTCGATTTCGATGGATGAGATGTTCTCGCCGCCGCTGATGATGATGTCTTTCTTGCGGTCGACGATGAGCAGGAAATTCTCCTCGTCCCACACGGCCATATCGCCGGTGTGGAGCCAGTTGTTCTCGATAGCTTGGGCGGTAGCCTCAGGGTCTTGCCAGTAGCCGTCCATGACGACGTCGCCGCGGAAGAGGATCTCGCCGACGCTTTCGAGGTCCTTGGGAACATCGTCGCCTGAAGCGTCCACGACTCGGGCCTCGACGCCGGGGATCGGATGCCCGGTCATGGCCTGGCGGCGTAGGCGTTCTTCCTCGGAAAGATTACCCATCGTGCTCTTCGGATGGGCCATGGCGGCGACGGGGGAAGTCTCGGTCAGCCCGTATCCGGCGAAGGCGCGACAGCCGAACTTTTCTTCGACTTGGGCCATCAGGGTTGCGGAGGGCGCGGCTCCACCGATGAACAGTTCTTCGAGGCTGCTCAAGTCGTACTTGTCGAGATCGGGGAAGTTGACCATCACGGTAGCCATGGTCGGGACCATCGAGAAGGCCGTGGCGTGCTCCTTTTCGACGAGTTGGCAGATTTCCTCGGGGTCGAAGCGCTTGACGATGATGTGCCTGCCGCCCGCGAAAGTGACGGTGTGGGGGCGTCCCCAGCCGTTGGCGTGGAACAGCGGAATGGTGTGCATCTCGCACATCTCGTCGGCGGCAATTCCGATCGCGCGCCGGCGGCCGGCCAGCAGCGCATAGATGCAGTGGAGGTAGAGCGTGCGGTGCGAGAGCATCACGCCCTTGGGGCGTCCGGTGCTGCCGCTGGTGTAGAAGAGCTCGGCGACGGCGGTTTCGTCGTAGGTTGTGAAGTCGATCGGTTGGGGTTGGGCTTCGGCGAGGAGTCGTTCGTAGTTGCGCGGGTGTACCCAGTCAGGGAGGCTGTCGGCGTCGGTCAACGGAACCCAGGTCAGATCAGGACGTTGGTCGTGCAGGGCGGCGCACAGGTCGGCGAACTCGGGGTCGAACAGAACGATTTTCGATCCGGAATGCGCGAGGATGTAGGCCTGCTCTTCGACCGAGAGACGGACGTTGAGGGATAACAAAACGCCGCGGGCGATGGGGACGCCGTAGTAGGCTTCAATCAATTGATGGCAGTTGAAGCTGAGTGTAGCTACGCGACCTCCAGGCTCGAGGCCGAGGGAGTCGAGGGCGGCCGCCAGGCGGCAGGCCCGGTCGAGGACTTCGCTGTAGGTGAGTCGGCGGTCGCCGTCAACAATCCCTACTTTGCCGCCGTATTCCTCGGCGGCACGGAGGAGGAAACGGATCGGAGTGAGCGGAAGAATCACGGCGGAAATTTCCTCCCTGGAAAGTCAATCCAACATTTTGGCCGGGGCACGGGCGGGCGTCAAGTTGGCCCTGAACCGTTATCCGTTAACCGTGAACCGGCTTTGCCCCGACGCCAACCCGATAAGGCGGATTCGGTACCCCGAGCGAAAGCGACCGGCCGGCTCCGGCCCTCGGTCCACGATTTACAGTCACGGCTCACTGATTAGGACGGCTTGGGCATTCCGACCAGCTCGGGAAGGACCTTGCCGATTTCGTCGTTGACTATCAGGTCGGCGATGTCGTCGAGGGGCGTCTCGGTTCGGTTGACGATGATCAGCTTGGCTCCGGCTCGTTTGGCGATCAGCGGCAGGCCGGCGGCCGGGTGAACGACGAGCGATGAGCCGACGGCCAAGAAGACCTCGCAGGAGACCGCGGCGGATTCCGCTTCGCGCATGACGTCCTGCGGCATGGCTTGTCCGAATGAGACTGTCGCTGTCTTCAATATCCCCCCGCAGCGGCGGCATTTCGGCGCTTGCTCGCCGCCCTTGATGCGGTCAACGGCTTCATCCATTGGAATGCGGTGAGAGCAGGAAAGGCAGACGGCGTCGACCGTCGTGCCGTGCAACTCGAGAATAAGCGAAGCCGCGAGGCCGGAACGTTGATGCAGACCGTCGATGTTTTGCGTAATCATCGCGGTTAACTTGCCCTGCTCCGCCAATTCGACGAAGGCCATATGGCCTAGGTTGGGCTGGGCGTCCCGCATCTCAGGCCAGCTTTCCACTTTCTGGCGCCAGGCTTCGACACGCGCCGATTCATCGCGGACGAACTCGTCGAAATAGACGGTGCGATTGCGGGCCCACACGCCGTTGGGGCTGCGGAAATCGGGTATGCCCGATTCGGTCGAGATGCCGGCGCCGGTGAAACCAACGACCCGTTGCGCCTGGGCGATCCAGCCACGAGCTTGTTCGATGCCCATAGGTGGGACCATCGTATCAGACGGGCCGATTGAGCCGGACGCGTTGAGAGAGGCTGAACTGCCGGCGAGAGAAGTAGGGGTGGTGAGGCGGGCGGACGTTACGACGCGTCGCTGAGCATGCTGTTGAGCTTCGAGAAGATCGTCGTCAGGCCGTCTGCGAAAGGTGGAAAGAAAGCCCCGGCGGCGACCGCTCCGAAGGCCAGCATCAAGGAATACTCGATGAGATCCTGGCCACGTTCGTCACGCCACAGTTTCCATCTAAGTGTATAGAGCCAAATACTTTGCATGCCTCTCTCCAAAGGCCGGGGTGTTGCGGCAACAAGACTATCGTAAGGAGAATGGCGGGATCCCTCAATAGTCCTAAAGTAACCGGACGATCGACCGTTTCACCTATACATTTTTTGGGTAAACACCTGAGCCGAGCCGCCCTCAGGCGAGGCGGTTGCTATGATGGTGCTCTCCCTATCTCGTACAGTCTTTAGCCTTTAGCGCCATGTTCACTTTTCAAAACGTAGATTTCATCGATTTCGACTCTCAGCTGAGCGAGCAAGAAAAGCTCGTCAGGCAATCGGTCCGGCAATTTGTTGATGACAAAGTACTGCCTCTGATTCGCGACTGCTTTCGGGAATCGCGGTGCCCGGTCGAGCTTGTGCCGGAGATGGCCGAACTAGGCTTTTTCGGAGCGATTCTGGACGGCTACGGGTGTGCCGGGATGAGTGAGGTGGAATACGGTTTGGTGATGCAGGAGCTCGAGCGCGGTGACAGCGCACTGCGGAGTTTTATTTCCGTTCAGGGCAACTTGGTGATGTGGCCGATTTACCACTACGGCAGCGACGAGCAAAAGAACCGCTGGCTACCGGAATTGCAAAAAGGCAAGGTGCTGGGGTGTTTCGGGTTGACCGAGCCGGAGTTTGGTTCGAACCCCGCCGGCATGCGGACGCGCGCTATCAGGGACGGTAACGAATACGTGATCAACGGCGAGAAGACATGGATCACCAACGGCACCCTCGCGGATGTTGCCGTCGTATGGGCGAAAGAAGAAGATACCGTGCGAGCGTTTCTGGTAGAGAAGGGCACGCCGGGTTTCGAGGCGTCAGACATTCACGGTAAGTGGTCGATGCGCGCCTCAGTGACGTCGAGTCTGGCGTTTTCCGATTGCCGCATTCCGGTGGAGAACGCCTTGCCGGGCGCGGTGGGGCTCAAGACGGCTTTGGGCTGCTTGACGCAGGCGCGCTACGGAATCGGTTGGGGCTGCATCGGGGCTGCGATGGCGTGCTACGACACAGCGCGGCAGTACACGGTCTTGCGGAAGCAGTTCGCTGATCGCCCGATTGCGTCGCACCAATTAGTACAGGGAGAATTGGCCTGGATGATCTCGGAAATCTCAAAAGCGCAGTTGCTGGCCCTGCACATAGGGCGCCTCAAGGAGCAGGGCCGGTTGCACCATTCGCACATCGCCATGCTCAAGCGGAACAATGCTTGGATGGCTCTCGAAACGGCTCGCCGCAGCCGCGATCTGCTCGGGGCCAACGGCATCGTCGACGAGTACCCGATCTTTCGGCATATGTGCAATCTCGAGACCGTGAAAACCTATGAAGGTACACACAACATTCACACGCTCTCGATCGGGCAACGCGTGACGGGGGTTTCGGCGTTTGTTTGATTCCATTAAAAATCCCGGTGGTATACTGATCGCTCGATTATGCCGCGTAGGAAGAAGCCGGCTCCCAATAACTACGTTCTGGTCATCTTCGACAGCTGTCGCTATGACTCGTTCATTCGCGCGCGGCCGAAGGTGATCCGGCAGCTCGGCAAGGTCGAGAAACGCTGGTCCTACGCGTCGTGGACGGCGCCTTCGCACTACAACCTATTGATGGGGTTGCTGCCCCACCAAAGCCCCAAGAACGTTTTCGCCTCGGAGTACTACAAGAAGGACTTTTTCAAGTTCAACGAACGCCTGGGGGCTGAGAACATCGAGTTCAAGTCGCTTGTCCCCAAGCTCTACTTCCCGCACTTCCTGCGAGACAAGATGGGCTATCGCACGCACGCCATGGTGTCGTTGCCGGTGCTGAACCCTAAGACCATCATCAATCAAGGTTTCGATACGTTTCGCTTGATGGACCGACACAACGATATGCGGGCGATGCTCGCGGAGATGCGGTTTCCCAAGGACCGCCCCTCGTTCTACATTCTCAATATCGGGGAGACGCATTACCCCTATGCTCTGCCCGACGAGCCGCCAGAGGAGTGGCCGCGGATCAGCGGCGTGCATGGCGTGTTCAAACATCTCGATGACCACGTGGTCGGCGGGCGGCTGAAACGCACTCGCACGAAGTTCTTCGACGACAAGAAGATGAAGGAACTGCGACAGCGTCAGATCGGGGCCGTGAAATACCTCGACCGCGTGGTGGAGGAACTTTTCGATCTGGTGCCGCGGAATACCTACATCACGATCACGGCCGACCACGGCGAGCTGTTCGGCGAAGACGGCTTTTTCGGCCACGGCCCGGTGCAGCACGACAAGGTGTTTGAGGTTCCGTTCGTGGAAGGCAAGTTGCGGTGATCGGGAGGCGGTCTCGAAACGCGCAGGGTGCGGGTTCTTTCAATGCTTGGGCCGGTTTGTTTTTCTGGGTTGGGCTGAGCACCGCCTTAGGCCTACGGCTCGCGTCGGTCGATCCCATAGTCCCGCTTGATCCCGACGGCGTTCCGTTTTTCCAGCTTGCCTATATCGGACCCGGCGCCGGATTTGCCTTTCTCGGGTCGTTCCTCAGCTTATTGTTAGCCTTCATCGTGGGAGCGGCATCGCTGCTGATCTGGCCCTTCCGCGTCGCTTGGCGAGCCTTGACGCGCCGCAAGGGCATGGCCAAGGCGCGAGTCAAGAAAGTCATCTTCTTGGGCATGGACGGGTTGGATCCCGACCTTTGCGAAAAATATATTAGCGAAGGCAAGATGCCCCATTTTGCAAGACTGCGCGAGAGCGGGCATTTCAGTCGCCTGCGGACGACGTTTCCGCCGCTTTCTCCGGTGGCCTGGTCAACGTTTGCGACAGGCGTGAACCCGGGCAAGCACGCCATGTTCGATTTTCTGAACCGCAGCATGAGGACGTACCTGCCGGAGCTTTCGTCATCGCGCGTGCGCGACCCGAAGCGGTTTTTCAATCTGGGGCGCTGGCGCATTCCGATCAGTAAACCCACGGTCGAGTTACGGCGCAAGAGCAAGACCTTCTGGAGCATTTTGGGAGAGCACCAGGTGGGTTGCACGGTTCTCCGCGTGCCGATCACGTTTCCTCCCGAGAAGTTCCAGGGCAAGCTGCTGTCGGCGATGTGCACGCCTGATCTGCTGGGTACGCAGGGAAGTTTCCTGCAGTTCACGACGGCACTTGAGGAGGCTAACTATGAGCAAGGGAAGCGCTATCCATTGCGGCGCGAAGGGAATCGGTTCAGCGGAGTGATTGAGGGTCCGGGGAATCCGGTGAAGCAAGGCAACGCTCCGATGACGATCGATTTTTTGCTGGATTGGGATTCGGCTTCAGGCCGCGGCCGGTTGGAGGTCCAGGGTCGGGGCTACACCCTGCGGAAAGACGAATACTCACCTTGGATTCAACTGACGTTTAAAGCCGGATTGGGCGTCAGGGTACAGGGGATTACTCAATTCCGCGTCACCGAAACGGAACCCGAGTTTTCGATTTACCTAGCACCGATCAACATCGACCCGGAGACGCCGGCGCTGCCGATCTCGCACCCGAAATACTACGCGACCTATCTTGCGAAGCTGCTGGGGGCCTACTCAACCTTAGGACTGGCGGAAGATACTTGGGCGCTTAACGAGCGGGTGATCGACGAGCAAGGATTTCTCGATCAGGCTTACTCGATCTACGCCGAGCGCGAAAAGATGTTTTTCAACGCGCTCGAGAAGACCAAGCAGGGGGTCGTGGCCTGCGTATTCGATACGAGCGATCGAGTGCAGCATATGTTCTTTCGCTATTTGGAGCCCGATCACCCGGCGCACGAGGCCAACGGCGACGGGCGGGTAAAATACGCGGGCGTGATTGAAGACCTCTACTGCCGGATGGACGACCTGGTTGGCCGCACATTGCCCTACGTGGATGACGATACGGCGTTTTTTGTGCTTTCCGACCACGGGTTCAAATCTTTTCAGCGCGGCGTGAACTTGAATACGTGGTTGCTCGAAAACGGCTACCTGCATCTGAAGGAAGGCTCCGAGCCCGGCGAACCGTACTTGCGCAACGTCGATTGGAGCCGCACGCGAGCCTACCTGTTCGGTCTGGCGGGCGTGTATGTCAACCAGAAGGGTCGCGAGGCCCAGGGAATTGTCGAAGCGGGAGACGAGGCCGAGGCACTCAAGCGAGAGTTGGCCGACAAGCTCACAGGGTTGGTGGACCAGCAGAAGAGCGCGCCGGCGATCGTGAAGGCGTATCCCAATCGAGAGGTGTACAAGGGGCCCTATCTGGGCGTTTCGCCCGACATCGTTATCGGCTTTGCGGAGAAATACCGCAACTCTTGGGCGGCGGCGCTGGGGACGGTAACGAGCGAAGTGTTTGAAGATAATTGCAAGGCTTGGAGTGGAGATCACTGTGTTGATCCGCCGCGGGTGCCGGGGGTGCTGTTTTCGAATCGGGGGATTGAGGCGAAAAACCCCGGCATTGAAGACTTAGCCCCGACGACGCTGGCGCTCTTCGGCGTCACAGCCCCGCCGTACATGGACGGCAGCGACCTGGGCGTAGCCGAGAAAGGCGGGACGGGGTGTGCAATATAAATGTGGGACGTCCCTCTCCCAATGCGAGCAGTAGAAGCAGAGGCGTGGACGGAAGTCTACGCTCAGCCCGGTTCACCGAGCTTGGAGTGCGAATAGGCCGGCCCTTCGAGGGCCGGCTGAAAGGGCTCGCAGTCCGGCAGGAGGCCGTTTCAACGGCCTTTTCCGGTAAGGCTTTAGCCATGGCCGAACCAAGAGAAGATTGCAGGCAGGGAAGCGCTCGGACCCTGACCGCCCATTCTCCCATTTTTCCGGCGTCCACACGGGGGGCCGCATCATGATCGGCCAACCGCAACGCGCCGCCGTAACCCTCGCGGCCCTTTCTGTCCTGCTGCTTAGTTGCAGCGGCCCCCCCGCCTCGACGACGGACAAACGCGTCATCGTTCTCGGAGTCGACGGCATGGACCCTGGGTTTGTCGAGCAGCATTGGGAGTCGCTTCCCAACCTCGATCGCCTCCGCAAACAGGGGGAATTCAAGCCACTCGCCACGACCATCCCGCCACAGAGCCCGGTCGCTTGGTCGACGGTCACCACGGGGCGCGATCCGGGCGGACACGGCATCTATGATTTTGTGCACCGTGATCCGTTTACGCGCTTTCCGTTTTCCTCGATGGGGCAAGTAGCGGAGGCCGGGGACGTTTTTGAAATCGGCGACTACGTAATCCCATTGTCGGAAGGCGAAGTCGAGTCGTATCGCCAAGGGACGCCCTTTTGGCCGCTTCTCAGCGAACGCGGAATCCCCGTGACGATGATTCGTATGCCAGCGAATTTTCCACCGGTCGAAAGCGAAGCGCGTCAGATCTCGGGAATGGGCACGGTCGACTTGAAGGGTACCTTCGGCACCTTCACTTTTTTTACTGATGATCCGGAAGAGAAGACTCGCACGGTCCCGGGCGGTGAGGTGATTCGCATCGACGCGTTCGACTATTTCACCGAGCTGGAGATTCCGGGGCCTGTTAATACGCTGCTCAAGAGCCGCCCCGAAGTTTCCGCGACGTTGCTGGTCCATCGCGACCCTTCTGAATCGGTCGTGCGGCTCGATCTGGACGGCCGAAGCGTAGTATTGGCGGAAGGTGATTGGTCCACGTGGCTCAACGTTCGGTTTCCGCTAATAGGCGAGTTGATGAGCGCGTCGGGCATCGTGAAGTTTTATCTGAAGCAGGCGCGCCCTCGCTTTGAACTTTACGTCACGCCCGTCAATATTGACCCGGCCGCGCCTGACCTGCCTATTTCGACGCCGGCCGGCTATAGCGCCGAGCTCGCGGAGGAGCTCGGCGCGTTCTACACGCAGGGCATGGCGGAAGACACGAAAGCTTTCCAAGCAGGGGTTCTCGACGTCACCGAATTCGTCAAGCAATCAACGTTCGTGCTCGAGGAAAGCATCGCCATGTTTCGGCACGAGTTCGCAAAGTTTGAAACGGGCCTGTTCTTCTACTATTTTTCGAGCGTCGATCAGAACGCCCATATGCTGTGGGGTAAGTACGACGAAGAGCTGCTGCCTTTCTACATCGCGATCGACGAAGTGGTCGGCGAGGTGCTCGACACGATCGACGAGAACACGACCTTCATCGTCATGTCCGACCACGGGTTTACAAGCTTTGACCGCTCCGTTCACCTCAACACGATCCTGATGCGCGAGGGCTTCTTGACGCTCGACGACCCGCGCAACACCGGCGACGACGAAATGTTCGTTCACGTCGATTGGTCGCGTACGCAAGCCTATGCGATGGGTGTCAACAGTCTCTACTTGAACCGCCTCGGGCGCGAGCGCGGCGGCGTCGTTTCCGAAGGCGAAGAAGCCGAGGAAATCCTCGCCCGCGTCACCGAGCGGCTGCTGGCCTTCCGCGACCCCGACAGCGGCGAACAGGTCATCGAGGAGGTCTATCTTCCCGAGGTCGATTACGTGGGCGACAATTCCATCTATGCCCCCGACATGATCATCGGCTACCGGCCGCCGTATCGGGCCTCATGGGAAACGCCGTTGGGCGCGGTGCCGGCCGAGACGGTCGTCGACAACGAGGACGCCTGGGTGGGCGACCATTGTGTCGCGCCGAAGTATGTTCCGGGAGTGCTGTTCAGCAATCGAAAGAGTGCGGTCGATGACCCCAAGCTGGCTGACTTGACTGTTACGTTGTTGAACGAGTTTGGCGTTGAGCCGTTAGACGACATGATTGGTCGGGCGCTGTATTGACGCGGGGCGCGGCGCCGACACGGGCGAACGCGAATGTTTGCAGTCACCGGGGTATTAGGATAGGAACCATGCTTGGACCCAGTATCAAACTCGACAAGGACCTTTATAGCCGCGTGAAGCGTTGCGCCGACACGGCCGGATATTCTTCGCCCAAGGAATTCGTCCAGCACGTGCTCGAAAAGGAACTTGCCAAGATTGAGGGCGATGATTCGGACGAGGCGATTTTGGAAAAGCTCAAGGGCTTGGGTTATATCGAATAAGCGCGCGCGGGCGGGTCGTCCGGCCTACTCGCGACTTCAATTGTGGACTGGCTGAACGCGATTCTTCGTCAGGTCGTCGGCGTCTTCGCCACAACCCCGGCCGACCTGCATCCGCTGGTCGGCCTAACTGTGCTGTCGGTCGGCGTCGGCGTTTTCATGCTGTGGGTCTTCGGGAAGGTCTCGAATCAAGACCGCATCTTGGCGACGAAGAAGCTGGTGCAAGCTTATCTGCTTGAACTGCGTTTGTACGGCGACGACCCGGGCTTGATTTGGAAATCGCAATCGGCGCTTATTCGAGCCAATTTCCGATATATGGGCCTGATGCTGAAGCCGGCGATCTACTTGACGGTGCCGATCGTCATCTTGCTGTTTCACCTCGATGCGTTCTATGGCATGAAGCCGTTGCCGGTTGGGGCATCGGCTGTGGTTACGGTGCAGGTCGACGGCGATTTCACGGCGGACACGCCGGCTCCGACGTTGAAAGCCCCGCCAGGCGTGCGGGTCGAGACGCCGGCGGTACGGGCGGTCGAGCCGGCGCAGTTCAGTTGGCGCATTCGGCCCGAGCGGGCGATGAGCGGCTCACTTCAGTTCGATTGGGGCGACAACGGCTCGTGGGAGAAGTCCATCGCCGCGGGGGATGAGCGGCAGCTGTTGTCTGTGCGCCGAGTGGGGACCTGGTACGAGACGGCTTGGAATCCCGCGGAGGATCGCATCGAGGCGGCTTCGATCGCTTGGGTCGAGATTCTCTATCCGGCGGCTACGATCGAGGCGGGCGGGCTGGATTTGCACTGGCTGATCTGGTTTCTGGTGTTGTCGATTGTTCCCGCGTATTTACTGAAGGATTATTTCGGCGTGGCGATTTGAGGAGTAGTCGATGCCGGACCCGGCCCGATGGATTGTCGGCTGCGATTGGTTTTTGGGTCTTCGCGACGTGGGACGGCCGGACGGAAAGACCATTGCGCCCTTGTGAATGAGGGCAGGGCGAGACGCCTGCCCACGCTTGGGGGGCCTCTTCGAGTCCCGCGCTACGCAATTTGGTCTACTCGGAGCCGTTGCGCCGTTGACCCGTCGCTTTCGCTCTGGGCTCTGAATCTGGGTTTCGGGGTCTTGGAGCCTGTGCTGCGCGAGACGGGTGCGTCACCTGGTTCCCCGGTTTCTTCGTAACACATTGTTCCGGCGGGAGTTAGGTCGGTCTCAACTTCGTCCCGCGGTTTTTCGTTTGGCGGGTTCGCGGGGCGGAAGCCGATGGAGCAGCTTGGACTTCAATCCGCGCCTCCTCCGTCACTCGTGTCGCGGAGACCTCCGCACGGATTCGCTCAATTAAAGAACAGGATCTTAGGCCGGACGTCGAGCATATTGACGTCGATTTGCTTGCCGTGAATGCGGTAGTCGGCGTGAACACTCAATACGGTTTCAGGAACGGTCACAGGGTCGTCCTTCTCGTGGTAGGTGCATAAGGCCATGCTGGGGCGGAAGCGCTCGATGGTTCGGCGCGCACCCTCGAGGGCTCGTGGCTCCGCGCCCTCGATATCCATCTTGATGAAGTCCACTCGGTCTACACCCAGTTCGTCGAGGACTGCGTCCAGGGGGCGCACGGGAACCGTAATCGAATGGGAGATGTCGGACATGTTCATCAAGGTCGAGCGGCTCGTGATGTGGTCGTGAATCTTAAGCTCCAAATCGCTCTCTTTGTCCCAAATGCCAGCTTTGACAATGGTAACTTGCCCGGCCGCGATTTCTTCGGCCAAGTTGCGTTCCAGGCAAATGATGTTGCCGGGGTTGGGTTCGATGGCAATCACGCGCTCGGCGCCCTGCTTGAGAGCCCAGCGGGTGAACACGCCCACATGGGCGCCGGCATCGACGACGATATCGCCAGGTGCGATATTGTCAGTGTGCCCGCGATAGGCTTCATCGACATCGATCTCCCAGATCAACCAAGTCAATGATTCATGTCCATCTTCCTCGGCCAGCCAGAAATCTCCCAATTGGGTGCGGAATTGCTGGAAGGGTTGCCCATCGACTTCGTCTTCGGCCAGCAGCGCGATCGGCACGCTCAATTCTGATTCCACGGTGTCGTAGTCGTAGCAGTGACCGCGGCCGAATGCGGCGAACCGCACGTCCTCCCACGAGAGATAAGGTTGGAACCCGAAGGCTTTTTCCGTGACGTAGCGGGTGCGCCACCACGTCGAGCAGCCGGATGGGTCGTAGGCCGACCAATAGACCGCGACGGCCGCGAGCGCGGAGCCGAGAGCCCATGCCTTCCAGCCGCGCCCGACTAGGACCGCGCCGACTCCGGCCAGCAGGAAGGGGATGGCGTACAAATCGTGGAAATATACAAACTCACCGGCCACGAAGACGAGCACCATGAAGGCCGGAATGACGTAGCTAATGTGAGTTCGGCTCATGCCCGACGGTAACCTCCCGCGCGCTCGATCGACTGCAGACCGAATTGAATCCAGCGCGCCTTAACTTCGAGTGTACCCGGAAAGCCGCGGCTGGGAAATGAGGGGTTTCTCTTACGACGTCGCGCGGCGACGCGTAACTTCGACGGACGAATCTACTACCTTGGGAGGTGGGTCAGTACGGGTTGGAGCGATAGATATGTATGGCCCGCGCAAACCAGGCCTAATTTTGTTAAGGGTCCTGTCAGGTGAACAATCGCCAATTCGGTTGGCCCGTCCAGGCAGAACGGTGCAGCCCGAAAAATCCCCAACCACTGCAGCCGCTAAGCGGCGACAGGAGTCTTAGCCCAGGGTGGAGCCGACAGGCGGAACCCTGGGTCGAACCCCCAACCAAGCGAGCCCTGGAAGGGCGGCAGGAAGGCCTCCGACACCCATTTTCATGACGGTATATGCATTCGCCATTCTATAGAAGCGCCACTGTTCTCTTTTTCTCTTTTTCGGGTAGTGGGACTTGCACCGCGGGCTGCTGGTCTCCGACAGCACTCACCGTACCAAGCCGCGTCCGGTGCGCGGCACTAACCCTCAATGGCTTGGACGTTTCTTGCTCGCGACACCTCGCCCTACGTCAGAATCTGCTTGATGATGTTGCCGTGGACGTCGGTGAGGCGGAAGTCCCGCCCGCTGTAGCATCTCTTCAGGTGTGGGTAACAGCCCTGTCAGATCAAACGTCACGCGCCGAAGCAGCGTGTGCTTGTCGGTATGCCCCGCAGGCGAGAAGCCGTTCTCCTCGAGTTTCGACAGAATGAATCGGTCGACTGCCGTGCGCGGCCAGAACCCGTTGTTGACCTGAGGAGCAGCAGGGCTCTGAATCGGCTGGAATGCTCAGTATCCGGCCGCCACGCGAATATCGACGCCCGCGGCCGCCTGGGGCCAAAAAGCCCCTTCGTTCACCCAGCGCTCGAAGGCCTGGATCTCGGTGTCGGGGAGCTTGCCCGTGGGAGGCATTTTGATATGACCAGGATCGGCCGTATGTTGGATTCGAAAAACTCGACCTGCGACGGGCTTTGCGCCCAAGCGCTCCCGACGAGCAACGACAAGATCAGGACCGCGCTGCCTGATCGCACAGCTAACTAGATCTTAGCTCTCTTGCTTGCTTCATTGGCACCGGGCGGGCAGCGATGGGTGGAGCGCCCTCACCGAGATTAGTCTACAATAGGCCGTTTGGCCGCGGCGTGGGGCTGGTCTTGCCGTAACCCCGGTTAAGCCCGACCAGGACGGACTATGAAACTCAAAGACCAAGTCGCCATCGTGACCGGCGGCGGAACCGGCATGGGCCTCGGCATATCCGAGCGCTTTGGCGCCGAGGGCGCTAAGGTCGTTGTCAATTACCGGGCATCGAAAGACGCCGCCGAAGCCGTCGCCGCCGACATCGTGGAAAAGGGCGGCGAGGCCGTTGCCTACCGAGCCGACGTTTCTAAAGACGCCGAGGCGCGAGCGATGATCGATTTCGTGCGCGAACGTTGGGGCCGGCTCGATGTGCTAGTCAACAATGCCGGATGGAGCAAGCTCACCCCGCACCACAAGCTCGAGGATTTAACCGACGAGATCTGGGACCGCACCTTGAACACAAATCTCCGCGGGGCTTTCTACTGCACTCGCGCGGCCGTTCCCTTGATGCGGGAGAGCGGTGGCGGCGCGGTGATCAACAACACCTCGGCCTCGGCCTGGACCGCCGCCGGCAGCTCGATCGTCTACTCGGCGTCGAAAGCAGCGATGGTCAATATGACGAAATCGTTGGCGCGCGCGCTGGCGCCCGAGATTCGTGTGAACGCGATCGCGCCGGGCCTGGTGCGGACGCGGTTCGCGGGTTGGCCCGAGTCGACTTTCGAACAGGCGCCTTCGCAGACTCCCTTACAACGCATCGCCACCGCTGAAGAAGTTGCGGGTTTAGTCCTGTTCCTGGCCGCGGACGCTACGGCGATTACCGCCGAAACGATCCTCATCGACGGCGGGCGAACCCAGTTGGGCAACGTCCGGCCTCGGTGAGTCACCCGAAGCGCGCGGCGTAGAGCAACGTCAGCATCGTCTTTGCGTCTTGGATCCGCCCGGCAGCGATCATTTCGAGCGCATCGGATATCGTCACCCACCGCGGTTCGATTAGTTCATAGGGTTCCGGCGACGGCGGCCCCGGCTTGAGGTCGCGCGCCGCGAACGCGCTGATCCGCTCGTCGCAGAATCCCGGCGCCGTCCAAAAACTCGTCAGCTTGCGCCAACTCTTGGCGCGGTAGCCGGTTTCCTCCAGCAATTCTCTCTTCGCCGCCCGCAACGGCGTCTCGCCGGAATCGAGCTTCCCGGCCGGAAGTTCCCAGAGACGACGCCGGGGCGGTAAACGGTATTGCCGGATCAGCAACACGCGCATAGCGTCGTCGATTGGGAGAATGACGGCGGCACCGGGGTGACGGATGACCTTTCGGTCGAGCACAGCACGGCCGGGGCCGACGGCGCGGTCATGCGTGATGTCGAAAATGGGAGTCTGGAAGACCGGTCTTGAAGAGACAAGGCGGAATGTCGACATGGGAACCTTTTGGGCGTGCGGAATCGGTAATACCCGGCGTGTGAAGGGGTTTCAGGGTGCCTGACAAACCCGTTTGCCACACCCCGATATAATAGAGGGAGTGTCAGACGAAAAACTAAAATTCGCCGTTTTCATCGATTACGACAACATCGAGATCGGCGTCAAATCCACCCTCCGGCGCGAGTTCGACGTGCAATGCGTGCTGGAAGGGATCAAAGAACGCGGAGAGGTCGTGGCCAAAGTGGCTTACGGCAACTGGAGCCGCCAGGCTTCCGAAACCCGCGCTTTCACCGAGCACGGTGTCCAGATGGTGCAGCGCGACACCACGCCGCGCGGCGACAAGAACGGTGCCGACATCAATCTGGCCCTCGATGCTCTCGAGATGGCGTTCACGCGCGATCACATCAACGCCTTCGCGATCATCAGCGGCGACAGCGACTTCATGGCGCTTGTCAACAAACTGAAGCAGTACAACAAGCGCGTCTATATCGTTGGCGGCAAGGCTTTCACGAGTACGATCTTGCAGAGGAATTGCCACGAATTCATCAGCTATGAATCGCTGCTCGACCAAAGCCCCTCGCGCTCGCGCCCAAGCGGCGGAGGCATACAGCGGGCTCGCCGGAGGCGCTCGCTGCCCCTTTCCAAGGCCGTGCCGCTGATTAACCGCGCGCTGAATGCTCTCGAAATCCGCGGCGTCCAACCGCAATTGGGTCTACTCAAGAGCACGATGCTGCAACTGGATTCGGCCTTCACCGAAAGCGACTACGGTACGTCGTCGTTCTCGAGTTTTATCGAGAAGCTGGTTGCGAAAGACATTCTCGGCCTGACCACGATCGACGGCCATCTCGTCGTCGAGCGTAGGCCGAAGACCGCGGAGATCGAGGAAGAAACCTCCCTGGGGCCGGAAGACGCTCTGCCGGTGCTGCAAAAGGTCCTCGAGGCGAATGTCGGTTTGCTCGAAATGGGCATTCCCGAGCGCGAGATTCATGCGCTGGTACGCGCGGCCGATTCCGATTTCAATGAGACCGAGTATGGATTTTCGGAATTCGCCGAACTGTTGAACCTTGCCCAGGATAAGGGGCTGGTCCGCGCTGAAGCTGACGCTGACCATAATTTGCGGTTCTACCAAGGCAATGAATTGCTCTCCCCGCCCAGGCGGTCCAGGCGCAAGACTGCGCGCTCGAAGACCGCGAGCGAATCGGACTCCGAGCAGCCCAAAGCCGACAAAGCCGATGAGCGGAGGACGCGTTCACGATCACCACGACGGCGGCGCGGCCGTTCTTCCTCCGCAATGCAGGCCGATACGGTTTCCAAGGAGGCTGCCGGGGCTTCTATTGAGCGTGTGGGAGTTGCTGATGGGGCCGGCAGCGAGCGTGTTCCCGATAGCTCGGTGACCGCTTCGGCTGACGATCCCGCGTCCCAAGCGGGCGCCGACGCTCCAGGCGAAGAAGCCGAAGTCCCTGTTGACGAAGTTGCCGCCAGTTAGCGGCCTCGGTTCCGGGCTGCCGCCGTGTGGCGGCCCCCCGCGGTTTCAGCCCTCTGTTGCCATTCGATGGTTCTCCGCTCCTGGCGTCGGACTTTGTGAGGTTCCGCACTAATCTCAGCGCTCGTGGCGTTGGATTTGAGATGGGCCCGCCGGTAATCTCCTTTAGGGCTACAATCGAGGGCGTTACAATCGAGGAGGTCCCGCCGGAAGTGGTTCGGATTTCCGGCCAGGAACGTTTGCCTAACGCGCCGCGCGGCGACAGCGGCTGCCCGGAGGCTTGGAGGATGGATATGGCTTCGAAAAGAGCATGGATTCTAACGAGGTGGTTTTTGGCGATGTCGCTCGTAGCCATGCCGCTGGGCGCGCAGGACATCATCTCCGTGGTCGGCGGGATGGTGTATCACGTCGAGGGCGACATCTTCATTGAAGACAAGGCGATTAAGTTTGACCCCGGCCGACGGCCGCAGCTCGAGAAGGGCGAAAAACTTCGGACCGAAAACGGACGTGCGGAGGTGATGGTGGTCCATGACAGCTTCATGCGATTGGCCCCGCATTCCAGCATGGAGATGGTTCGAGCCGGTTCCGATTCGGCCCAAATGCGGCTGCACAATGGCACCGCAATCGTGGACCTCGCGGAGGTGTGGGACAGCGATTCGGTCTCGGCTTTCATCGGTGATAACCAGATCAAATTTCTCAAAGGCGGGTTGTATCGGCTGGAAGCGCGCGAGAACGAGCCCGCACGGATCAAAGTCTTCAAGGGAAAGGCGGCGGTTGTGGTGGATGACAAGGAAATAGCCGTCAAGAGCAAGCGGGTGTTTGAGCTTGGCGGTGAGTCGTCCGCCGCCGTCAAATTCGACCACAAGGATATCGACGGCTTTGACGAATGGCAGCGCGTTCGCGCCGGCATTATCGTGGAAAAGCGCAAAACGGCGATAGCGGCGGCACGTAAAGGCGAGGGCGAACGAGCCGACCAGATCCTTTTCAAGCAAGGCTCGGCGATGTGGGGTTGCCGGCAGGTAGGCATCGGCTGTCGAGGAGCGTTGGGCGGCGGCATAGGCGGCGGCAGACAAGGCGGAATCGGCGGGCCCGGTGTGGGCGGCGGCGGCGGAGCGAGGCCGCCGAGCGGCGGTGCGGGCGGCGCACCCGGAGGAGGCGGCGGCCGGCGCTAGGCTTGTCGAAGACCGCGGTCGTGTCGCTCTCCGCATACCCCCGGTTTCAATCCAGCCCAGGTCCGGCTCCACCCAGGCGGCCATGGTAGGTATGTCGAAGGTCAGCGTGGTTGGGCTTCGAGTAGGGTTCGGGTCTCGCGGGCAACAATCAATTCTTCGTTGGTCGCGAGCACGACAACTTTGACCGGGCGGTGGGGGTACGAAATCACTCGGTCGCCGGAGCCCTTCAAGTTCTCGACGGGGTCGAGACGGATACCGAGAAACTCGAGCTCGCGGCACACCGCCGCTCGCAACGCAACCGAGTTTTCGCCGATACCGCCGGTGAACGCCAATGCGTCGAGGCCGCCCATAGCGGCGGCGAAAGCCCCCACGGTTTTTCGGATCTCGTAGGCAAGAACATCGAGGGCGAGCCGGGCCCGCGGGTTGCCTTCCCCCGCGGCGTTTTCGAGATCCCTTACGTCGCCCCCCGCGATACCCGATAGACCGGCCAGACCGCCGCCGCTCAGCAGCTGTTCGCGCATGGCTTCGGTGGATAGATGGAGGCGATCCATAACAGCAAGCACGGCGAAGACATCGAGATCGCCGTGGCGGGTGGCGTGTTCAACTCCCGACTGCGCCGAGAAGCCCATGGTGGTGTCGACCGAGCGACCGCCGTCGACGGCGCAAATCGATGAGCTGCCTCCTAGATGGCAGGAAACCAACTGCAGTTCGGCTGAGGGCGTGCCGAGAATCTCAGGGACCCGCTCGCTGACGTAACGGTGCGATGCCCCATGAAAGCCGTACTTGCGCACGCCGAATTGTTCGACCCAATCGCCGGGCACACCGTAATGGGAGGCCTCGTCGGGCATGGTCCGATGAAACGACGTTTCAAATACCGCGATCAAGGGGAGCTCGGGGCGGAGCGAGCGAAAAATCTCCAGTGCAGAGAGATAGATTCCGTTGTGGAGAGGCGCCGCGGTCTCGTATTCTCGCATCGCCGCCAGCAAGTCATTGTCGACTCGGAACGTACCACGGTAATTCGGCCCGCCGTGAACCGTCTTGAACCCGACGCCGTCAACAGGGTGGGGCAGCTCGAAAACCTGCGCGACGGCCTCGCGATGGTCCGTCACGTCACCGCCCGGCAGACCGATGCGCTCCAGGCGGCCGCGTGCCAAAGTCGTTTCGGAGGGAAACTCGATGAGCTGATACTTGAGCGAGGTCGAACCGAGATTGGGGACGAGAATGTTCACGCCGCGGCTACGCTAAATAGTCCCCGCCCGGAAAGGGTTTCCGGGCCGCAGGTCGGCATCCTGGAGGGCCCGGTAAGCCGAGCCCGACGTCGAAGCGAGTTACTTAATGGCGGCCTGGATGCTTGCCAAGGCCTGCCCCGCCTGTGCTTTCAGGGGGCCATCCGTCTTGGCGGCCGCATCCATCCAGAAGAGAGCTTTGTCGATGTTGTCACCGCCGACGTCGAGCTTGATGTAGCAGAGTGCCAGGAAGTACGACAGCGCCTGATAGTTGGCTCCGCCTTGCGCTTTGACGGGGTCCACGGCTTCCAACAAAAACGTTCGGGCTTCGCGGAACTTGTCCTTGTTCTTGTCGCCTGCTTCGACCACCAAGATCTTACCCATGATGAGATTGCCAAAGCCGGTGAATCGCGTCTTGTGCGCGGCCCAGTCTTCTTCGCCGACATTTTCGGGCATCGGTTTGGAGGCAAGTACTTCCAGCATCCGCTGGGCATACCCGCGGGCCTCGACGACTTGCTGCGAACCCAGGCTCAACTCCGCCAACGTATAGAGGTACTCCTCGTTGGTATCGTTCTTCTCGAGCGACGCCTTCATGGCTTGGGTCATCCGGGCCATGTCGCCGGCTTGGCGGGCGGCCGCCACAACCTGATCCTGCGCCTGGCCTACGTATTTCCCCTCCGGAAAGTGCTCAAGCAACGTGTCGAGGTACTTCAGCTTCGCCGCCGGATCGGTCTGTTTGTAACTCGACGTGAACAGCGAATATTCGACGTAGTCCACGATGCCCTGCGCGTAATCGACCTGCCCCTTCCAAATCGCCGTTTCCTCTTCGTCGGAATCCTCGAAGGGTTGCACGGCGGCGGCCTTCTCGGCGTAGGGTTTGGTGCTCAGCAGATGGGGAAGAAGCGCCGCCCAGTCCTGTGCTCCTTCAAAAGCTTTCGTCAAGTTGTGGAGCACTTCCAAGTCGTCCGGGGCAACTTCCAAAATGGATGTGCCGTGCTCGGCGGACTTGGCCCAATTCTGTTTCTCCAGGTGCAGCCCTTGCAACAGCAAACGGACGTAGTCGATCAACTCGTGGTCAGGGTATTGCGGGACGAAGGATTCCAGCAACTCGATTTTCTCGTCGGCTGATTCGGCATCGAGCGCTTCTTGGACGAGCGCACCCTCGTCTTCGTCGGAATCGATATCGACATCGCGAATGTCGAAGTATTCTTCCTCCTCTTCTTCATCCTGCGCGAAGGCCGGCATCGAAACCAGACCAAAGATCAAAAGCGCTAGCCAAAGTTTGTTCATGACACGTCTCTCCCAACCGGTACGCTCCAGCATCTCAAGCATGTTACGCGAATCGCATCGCGGAAGCAACCCCGGGGCGCGCCACATAAATGTGCAACTCACCTCTCGCAAGGCGAGCAGTAGAGACAGCGGCGTGGACGGAAGCTCACGCTTAGGCCGGTTCACCGGGCTTGGGTTCGATAGGGCAGGTCCTTCCGTCTTTTTCCGTACGGCTCTAGCCATCGCCGAACCGCGTGAAGAATTTCAGCCGGGGAAGCGCTGCCGCCCGCACCTCCGATTCTCCCCTAGCTCTTCCGAAAATAGCCTTAGTAAGTGTGGAATGCATTATGTCAAGGCCGTTGAGACCGCAAATTCCTTGAGCCGCGAAGCGGCGGCAGGAGCCTTAGCCCGGGGTGGAGCCGAAGGCGTAACCTCGGGCAGAACCCCCACCCGGGAGAGCCCTGAAGGGGCGTCAGGAAGGCCAATCACACCCATTTTCATGTCGGTATTACGAATGTCGCGCACTCCCACAGCCGGCGGGGCCGGAACCGCGCTTCGGAATCCTTCATGATTCGCCGAGTATGCGGTGGAAATCGAGCGACTTCACAAAGCTCGATTGATCGCGCCACCTCGGTCGTACTTTGACGAACAGCTCCAGAAAAACGCGGCTGCCGAACCAAGCCTCCAACTGCGCCCGCGCGGCCGATCCGACCTGCTTCAGCATGGCGCCCCGCGAACCGACGAGAATCTTCTTCTGCCCGGCGCGCTCGACGTACACGGTGGCGGAAAGCCGCAGCAAACCGCGAAGTTTCTGTTTCGAACCGGCAGCGCGCGGAGCTTCCTGGTCCCACTGATCCACGACCACGGCCACCGAGTACGGGACTTCTTGCCGCGTTTCCTCGATTACCTTCTCTCGAATGAACTCGGCGGCTAGAAATTTCTCCGGCTGATCGGTGATGTAGTCTTCCGGGTAGAAAGCCGGCGACTCGGGCAGGCGATCGAAAATCAGCTTGACCAGCAAATCGAGGTTTTCGCCAGTGCGCGCCGAGAGCGGAACAATCTCTTCGAAAGCGTGCACAGCGCTGTAGTGTTCGATCCGAGGTAGCAGCCGTCGTTTCGACTTGAACAGATCGATCTTGTTCAACCCGAGCAATAGAGGGACTCCCAACTTTCCGGCTGTCTCAATCGCCGCGGCATCGCCGCGCCCTGGCGAACGCGACCCGTCTACAAGGACGATCGCCAGACCGCAGCCGGAAGACGCGCGCCGCACCTCTTGCATCATGCGCCGCCCGAGTTCTTGCCGCGGTTCATGGATGCCCGGACTGTCAACGAAAACGATCTGTCCTTCGGGGCGAGTAACGACGCCCTGGATGGCATCACGGGTGGTCTGCGGCTTTTCGGCGGTGATAGAAATTTTCGTCCCGACCAGCTTGTTCAGCAACGTCGACTTACCCACGTTGGGTCGGCCTAGGATCGCAACAAAACCCGCCTTCATCCCCGGGCCTCGGTCGGCGCTTCGGAGGGGGCCTCCGCCGCTGCCCCGGGCTCGGTTTCCGGCTTTTCAGCGACCCGCCCAATGCGGACACTCGACACTTTGCGCTTATCGCCCGCGAGCACCTCGATCTGAACTCCGTCAAGGGTCACCTTCGCGCCGGGCGCCGGCACCTTTCCGAGGTGCTCGCAGACCAGGCCCCCGATGGTCGTTGATTCGATTTCCTGGTCGGGTCGAAAGCCGACGAGTTCTTCAAGCCGGTCCAGATCAACGTTGCCGTCGAGAATGAACGAGTGATCGGGTTGCTCAACGACATCCGAGGGCGAATCCGACTCATCATGAATCTCTCCGACGATTTCCTCCATCAGATCTTCCATCGTCACCAGCCCGGCCGTCTGGCCGTACTCGTCGATGACAATCGACATCTGCGCGTTGGCGTCCTGCATCTCGCGCAACAATGCGTTAATCGGCTTCGTCTCCGGGACCAGGGCCACGGGTCGCATCAACTCGCGGACCGTCACGAGTCTCCCACGGCTTTCATCGATATCGAGCGTATCTCGCGTATGCACCAAGCCGACCACGTTGTCGATCCCTTCCTCGAACACCGGCACCCGGGAAAGCTCTTTGTCGATCAACAACCGCCACAACTCTTCGACCGTACGGCCCGCCTCGATTGCTACAACGCGCGGGCGGGGAGTGACGACTTCTCGGACCGTCTTGTCGCCGAATTCGACAACGGATTGAATCAGTTTGCGGTCTTCCTGCCCGATCAGCCCTTCTTCTTCTCCCGCATCCAGCAACGCTTCAATGTCGTCGGCCGGCTTCGTCGCGCCATTGCCTTCGGGGTCATCGGCGCTTAGCTCGGCGACGGACGAGACGAAGCGGACAAGCAACGCGAACGGTTTCGTAACCCATCCGATCAAACGCGCCGCGGGCAAGAAGGCTGCCAGCCAGCGGCCTGTCGTGCGCCGAAGCAACACACCGGGCACGATATGGAGGAACAAGATGACCGCTGTCACCGCGAGAATCGCCGCCTCCCCGATCGCCTGGGGAACATCGCGACCGCCCCTAACGAGCAGGAGAGTTTGAACAAGCACTAACGCGACAAGCGCCAATTGCCGGGCTAATCCATAGCGAAACAGTCCTTGTTGAGCGTCCAGGCCGAGCCGCGGACGAAGGGTTTCCTCAAAATGTTTGAGCGACTCCGGGTTCTCTCGCACTCGAATCGGCAGCGAGCGCACAAACAATAGATGCAGGTACGACGCCAGCGTCGCGACAGCGCACAACAACAATGCCGAAACGATCAACAGCGCCGTCATGAATCCGCTCGCTCCAGCAGCGCGGTGGGCAGACCCAGCTTCTCGCGCCATCGCTGCTCGGCTCTGCGCATGCGTCCCCGGTCCGTCTCGTGATCGTATCCCATCAAATGAAGCAACCCGTGCAAAACCAGGACCTTCAACTCCTGCTCCACCGAATGCCCGTAATCGGCCGCCTGCCGTCGGGCCCGGGCCGCCGAAATCAAGATGTCTCCCAACCGGCCGTCCTCTCCATCCGGAAATGAAAGCACGTCCGCGGCCGACGATTTGCCGCGGAATTGTCGGTTCGCCCGGCGCAATGCCGCGTCGCAAGAGACTACGACGGCGAACTCCTTTCGGCCCGCTACCTCACGGTGCAGCCGGGCGAGGAAAGCCGCGTAGTCGTCCTCATCAAAGCCGACCGTGCGCTGTCGGTTGAGATACCAAGGAGGGTCGTCGCTGTTGGGTTCCGCCATCGCTTCGATGCTTCGCGCGCTAGGCCCCCTCCGAACCGCTCGCCGCCTCCCCCACGGCGGCGTCCGCGGCAGGGCCCTGCTCGAGCCGTTGGCCTTGATATACGTCGTAGGCGCGAACAATGCGCTGCACCAAGTTGTGCCGCACAACGTCTTTCTCGTCGAAGTAGACGAACGAGATGTCTTCGACAGAGCTGAGCACGTCGATCACTTCGAGCAAGCCGCTGCGCTTCCCCGAGGACAAGTCGATTTGCGTGATATCGCCGGTGATAACCGCCTTGGAGCCGAACCCCAACCGCGTGATGAACATCTTCATCTGCTCGGCGGTGGCATTTTGTCCCTCGTCGAGAATAATGAAGGCGTCATTCAACGAACGGCCCCGCATAAATGCCAGCGGCGCGATCTCGATCAAGCCCTTTTCGAGCAACTTCTCGACGCGGTCGTTATCGAGCATGTCGTAAAGCGCGTCATAGAGCGGCCGAAGATAGGGATCGATCTTCTGCTGCAACGTTCCCGGTAGAAAGCCCAGCCGTTCCCCGGCCTCCACGGCCGGGCGTGCCAGGACAATGCGGCGGACTTTCTTGTTGAGGAACTCCGAAACCGCCATGGCAACGGCCAAGTAGGTTTTTCCCGTGCCGGCCGGACCGACCGCGAAGACCATATCGCAGCGTTCCATGGCCTCGAAATAACGCATCTGGTTCACGCTGCGCGGCGCCAGCGTCTTGCGGCCGAAATTACGCTGCCGGCTGCTGATCACCAGGTTTCGCAACGTTAATTCCGGATCGGAAGCGACGACCCGCAGAAAGCTCTTCAAGTCGCCATTGGCGAAACGGTGCCCTTGGTGCAGCAAGAACTCGTAATCAGCAACGATCCCCTCGACCCGCCGCACATGTTCCGGCGAGCCCTCGATCTCGAGGCTGTCTTCGAGCAAATGGGTCTTGACCTCGAGCGAGTCTTCCAGCAAACGGATGTTTTCGTCGCGCGTTCCGAAGAACGGCTCGATGCTCCCGCTGATAGGTACGCGTGTCTTCGTAGTGGTGCTCAGCCGTCGCCTCCTTCACTCGGGCCGGGAGATGCGGGGAAACCGGCCGCCGCGGAAGACGGAAAAGGATCGTGGGGGTGCAAACTGGGCGATCAGGGTAAGAAGCGGAAAGCTCGCCCAAGCGATTGCGCTCGAAGGCGCGGAAGGGTCGTCCATCTCTACCCGTGACTATAGCCCACGACCGGGGGCAAGTCAATGCAACCCGGATGGTCTTCTTGAAACCCGCCGCATCGGTCGATGCAGCCACGGGAAAGGGATGCCGAGACGGGATGAGACCACCGCGCGCGGCTGTGCACCCTAAGCGCATCGACCCGGCGCCGCGGCTCATCAATCGCGCTATAGCTGTGGGAAGAGATGATGTCGGACGCTTCCAATCTGATGCTTCCAACATGTAGCGATTGATCGGCGACAGTGCCTACGGCGGGTGCACGACATGAACATGGGAGGATCGGCGGCACGGGCGCGAGCGCTTCCCCGGCCGAAATTCTTCGCCTGGTTCGCCGAGGGCTAATGCCTCACGGGAAAAGGCCGTTGAAACGGCTTCGTGCCGGCCGGCGAGCCCTTTTGACCGGCCCTCAAGGACCGGCCTATTTGCAATCCAAGCCCGGCAAGCCGGGCTGAGCGTGCACTTCCGTCCACGCCTCTGTCTCTACTGCTCGCATTGCGATAGTGACGTCCCACATTTATGTCGCGCGCGCGGCTCCGGCGGAGACCATCTCACGGCCTGTAGAATGAATGAGCAATGCGCTGGTTCCTCTCGCGCGGCGCCCCTCCGGTCTCGCGGTTGCTGTTGGTCGAGAGCGGGCCGCGCAGTGTTGCTGAAAAGGCTATTCCGCGCCTCCGCAACAGTTTCGGCCTGACTGTACCTGTCGACCTGCTGACTTGCCTGCCGAGCAACCCGCGGGGCCTCGAGTCGGCCAACTCCCACCCGGCGCGGGTATGGCGAGTCACCGACTGCCGCGACGCCGATTCGCGTTGGGAGCTTCTTTGTCGCATCCGTTGCGAGCGCCATCCGGTGACGGCGGTTTTGTGCGCGGGCAGCCCGGTCATGCTCCCGTGGAAGCTTGCGACTCTCTTCTTGTTGCCTTCGAAGTTTATCGTCGTTAACGAGAATGCGGACTATTTCTGGCTCGATCGCGGGCACCTATCGAACCTCAAGAATCTGTTTTTGGAGCGTGCCGGCTTGCAACCCGATCTAGCGGTTCGTCTCGTCGCGCGAGCAATTGTGTTTCCCTTTACGCTGGCGTATTTGCTGGGCTACGCCGCCTGGGTTCACTCGCGGCGAGCGGCGCGCGGCGTTTTCGGTCCGCGCGCCTGACTCAATACGCCGCACCTCGCGCGGACTCGATCCCGTTCAGGCAAGTGTCACCCCCTGTCACCCAGGCGGCGGTGGTAGAGTGTCTGAAGCCCCACGGCTGTCGAACAGCCCCAGGCCTCCAATCAGGGAGAGAAGTCATGGCCACCTCTGCCGTCAGCCTGCAACAACAACTCAACGAATCCCTCGCTGCCGAAGGGATCGAATTGCGTGGCCGCGTCTCGGGCGAGTACGCCGAGATTCTAACGCCCGAAGCTCTCCGCTTCCTAGCCAAGATGGCGCGCAAGTTCGAAGCAACGCGCCACGAGCTTCTCGATCGCCGCGTCACGCGCTACGAGGAAATCAAAGACGGGAGGCTACCTGACTTCCTACCCGAAACCGCCCAAGTTCGCGAAAGCGATTGGACTGTCGCGCCCATCCCCGACGACTTACAGGACCGCCGCGTCGAGATCACCGGCCCGGTCGACCGCAAGATGGTCATCAACGCCCTTAACTCCGGCGCTAGTGTTTTCATGGCCGATTTCGAGGACGCCCACACGCCCACCTGGGACAACAACATCGAGGGCCAGATCAACCTCCGCGACGCCGTCGTCGGCTCGATCAGCTTCACCAATCCGCAAGGCAAGCACTATCAGCTCGGCGAAAACCTTGCGACGTTGTTGGTGCGTCCGCGCGGCTGGCATCTGGCCGAAAAGCACTTGCTGATTGACGGCCAACCGATATCCGGCTCGCTCTTCGATTTCGGGCTGTACTTCTTCCATAACGTCGAAGCCCGGCTCCAGCGCAACACCGCGCCGTACTTCTACTTGCCCAAGATGGAAAGTCATCTCGAGGCCCGCCTCTGGAATGACGTCTTCCAATTCTCCGAAGACGAGTTGAATGTGGGCCAAGTTTGCCGCGGAACGGTCCTACTCGAGACCATCCTGGCGGCCTTCGAGATGGACGAGATACTCTACGAGCTGCGCGATCATTCGGCGGGGCTGAACTGCGGACGTTGGGATTACGTTTTCAGCTTCATCAAGAAGTTCCGACACGACCCGGCTTTCGTGCTTCCCGACCGCATCAAAGTCGGGATGGACCGACACTTTCTTAACTCCTATGTCGAGTTGTTGATCAAGACTTGCCACCGCCGGGGGATTCACGCCATGGGCGGCATGGCGGCGCAGATTCCAATCAAGAACGACCCCGAGGCGAACGAGCAGGCAATCGGGAAAGTGCGGCAGGACAAGCTGCGCGAGGTGCGCGCAGGACACGACGGAACGTGGGTCGCCCACCCCGGTCTGGTCGCCGTCGCGAAGGGAATCTTCGACGAACACATGCCGACGCCGAACCAGATCTCGCGCAGCCGGGATGAGGTCTCGGTGAGCGCGGCCGATCTGTTGGCCGTGCCCGAGGGCGAAATCACCGAGGAAGGGCTGCGAATCAACTGCGACGTCGGCATTCAATATCTGGAGAGTTGGTTGCGCGGGGTGGGCTGCGTGCCCATCTACAACCTGATGGAGGATGCCGCCACGGCCGAGATCTCCCGTTCGCAGGTCTGGCATTGGGTGCAGCACGGCGCCCAGATGAACGACGGTCGCACCATCACCACCGACCTCGTCCGCGCAACGATCCCCGAGCAGTTGGAAAAGATTCGCGGTCTCATCGGAGCCGAGCGCTACGACGCCGGGAAGTTCGATCTTGCGTCGAAGATATTCGAAGACATGATGACCAGCGACGATTACTCCGACTTTCTAACGCTGGTCGCCTACGACCATATCGATTGATCCCGCCGGCTCGGTGGACCCGGTGCGAGCCTGTCTGACTCGGTCCGCAACTTCGGGAAGACCGACTTCAGCCGCTGCCGTTTGAAGCCAAGGGCGGGGCGTCTTCCGCCTTGCCGCGCAACTCCTCTTCGAGTGAGGCGATTCGGGCATGGAGGCTCGATAACGCTTGGCCCACCGGATCGGGCAATTTGCCGTGCTCGAGCATGGCCTCCTCTTCCTCGGAAATCGCCACACCCTTGATCGCGACAACCCGCCCTGGAATGCCTACCACGGTCGAGTGATCAGGCACCGAACGAACCACAACCGAGCCCGCTCCGACGCGTACCCAATCGCCAAGGGTGATATTGCCCAGCACCTTGGCGCCCGACCCGATCACGACGTGGTTGCCGAGTGTCGGGTGCCGCTTGCCTTGTTCGTGTCCCGTCCCCCCAAGAGTTACGCCTTGGTACAGTAACACGTCGTCGCCGATTTCCGCCGTTTCGCCGATCACGACTCCCATGCCGTGGTCGATGAAAAACCGTCGGCCGATCTTCGCGCCGGGGTGAATCTCGATGCCGGTGATCCAACGTCCGAGGTGTGAAATCAACCTCGCGATCACATAAAGACCCCAGCGGTAAAAGCGATGGGAGATGCGGTGCAGCAAAATAGCGTGCACGCCCGGATAGCAGAGCAGCACCTCGAAGGCATTCTTGGCCGCCGGGTCATCGCGAAAGACGACTTCGATCTGTTCCTTGATCGTTTTCCACATAAGGGACGGACATGTCGAGTCTGAACAGGTTTAGGCACCACGAACCAACGGTTGGTCCGACAGCACAGGTAAACTTCAGGGTTTCGCGAGGGGCCGACTTAGGTCGGCTAGGAGGGGCGAGGCCCGACCAACCGACACTAGGCCGGCCGCGGACAACAGCACTTCATTCCGAGCGGCATCGGGGACACTTTCCTTATGATGCTAGGTCACCAGGGGATGGTTGTCAAACGTAGGCGGGTGCGTCGTTGGTAAACGGTGAAGCCGCCGATTCCTCGACGCCTCTAGGAACCATGATCCCCCGAACTTGAGCCGCACGCCGGCCCGAGCAGTCGAAGTGTACCCAGTCTGTGCCGCCGGATCTACGGCTGAAACCGACGCAGACGGTCGGTCTCGCGTCCTCTTGATAGACTGGTCGTGTGCTGCAGACGATTACTCGCAACCAAGACGTTTTTGATGCCGTAGTCGTCGGCTCGGGCGCCACCGGGGGCCTCGCCGCGAAAGAGCTGACAGAAGCCGGGATGAAGGTCGCCGTGCTCGAGGCCGGCACGAAACTCACGCCCGCCGATTACACAGAACACGTCCAGCCCTACGAGCTCAAATACCGCGGCAATTCAGACTACGTTCGGCGCAGCCCTAAATCTCCGGAACTGCTGCGCGAACGCCCGATTCAGGGACTTGTCTACGCTTGCCGCGAGTCGAACTACAGGTGGTTCGTCAACGACATTGATAATCCCTACGCGACCCCGCAAGAGAGGCCCTTCCACTGGATTCGCATGCGCGTGCTGGGCGGGCGGTCCCTGTCGTGGGGACGGCAGAGTTATCGCACCGGCGACATCGACTTCAAGGCGGCGTCGCGGGACGGCTACGGTGACGACTGGCCGATTGCCTACCAGGATCTGGTCCCCTACTACGAAAAAGTCGAGCGATTCATCGGTTTCAGCGGACAAGAAGAAGGGCTCGACCAGTTGCCCGACAGCGTCTTCCTGCCTCCGATGGAGATGACCCGCGGAGAGAAGATATGGTCCGAGCGGGTTCGGAAAAAGATGGGTCGGGTCGTCACGATCGGCCGGGTCGCGATCTTGACGAAGGATCACAATGGCCGAGCGGCGTGCCATTATTGTGGACCTTGTGAACAAGGCTGCATTACGCATTCGTACTACGCCAGCCCCTTCACGACGCTGGCCGCCGCGGAGAACACCGGGAATTTGACGCTTGTGACTGACGCCGTGGCGAGCCATGTAACCACGGACCGCTCGACCGGCCGAGCTTCCGGAATTGCCTACATCGACCGCGTTACGCGATCGCCGCGGGAGGTCCGAGCCAAGGTCGTGGTGCTCTGCGCCTCGACAATCGAGTCGACGCGCTTGCTGCTCAACTCGGCGCCGGGGGGATTGGCGAATTCGAGCGGCGTGCTGGGCCGGTATCTGATGGACCACATCTACGGCGGCGGTGCATCCGGCGATCTCCCGGAACTCACTGCCAAGGCCTGGGTCGGAGCGCCGCGCAGGCCTAACGGCATCTACATCCCGCGCTTTCGCAACGTGGAGCGTACGACGACCAACGGAATGATCCGCGGGTACGGTTATCAAGGACGCACCTACCCGGCCTTCGATTTCGGGGCGTCCGGGTTCGGGGCGGACTTCAAACAAGCAGTCCACGACGACGCGTTGTGGCGAACCGGCATCGGCGTCTGGGCCGAATGCTTAGCCCGCTATGAAAACCACGTAACCATCGACAAGGACCGCACCGATGCCTGGGGGATTCCCGCCGTCAAGATCAACATGCGCTGGTCGGACAACGAACTAGCGCTGTGGCGGGACGGCCGGGAACAAGGGGCCGAGATGCTGGAGGCTTCCGGGCATAAGAACGTCAGGGTGACGGGCAAGCCGTCGGTCCCTGGATTCTGCATTCACGAGATCGGTACCGCCCGAATGGGGAACGACCCGAAATCGTCGGTGGTAAACCGCTTCAACCAGGCTCACGACGTCAAGAATCTCTTCGTCACAGACGGGGCCGCTTGGGTATCAAGCGCTTGCCAAAATCCAACCCTAACGATGATGGCGATAACGGCTCGCGCCTGCGACTACATCGCCGATCAGCACAAGAAAGGCGAGTTGGCGTGACGCCGGTCTCGGCGTACGCGTTTCGGGCAAAGAAAAAGCGAGGCCGGCAAAACCAGCCCCGCTTTCTTACTTGAATCCTGCGGCTCGCTTACGGCACGATCTTGCCGTCGTTAAGCACCAACATGAACGGCCGCTTCGTTAGCGTCGTGGCAACGCCTTCGAAGGCAACGGCCGTTCCCTTCCCGGGGGCGGCCCGCATGCGGTTCTCAAGATTGAGCGTCACCTGAGCGGCGCCTCCCTTGCTGCTTGTGAGTGTTAACTTGTTCGGCGCTCGGGCGGGAGTGGCCGAGACGACGAAAAGGCGGAATTTAGGAGTGAGCTTTCCTTTGAGATTGCCCCAAGTCGCATCGCCGGCGGCGCTTTGGAGATTCTCTTTCAGCATTACAAACTGGTAGCGTAGCGGGTAATTCTTGCTGAACGCCAAATTGGCCTCGGCTTTTTGCGTTGCTGCGTCCTTGATCTCTGGGAAGTCGGGTGGAGGCAAGGCGCTGTTCTTGGCCGCGGCCAACAGATCGTCGTAGCCATCCAAGCTTCCCGCGAACTTCTCATACAGCTGCTTGATGTAGTCGCCGACCTGCTTGCGGCCCTCCGGGGGCAGCGCGCCAGTCCCTTCGTGGACAGCGGCGCGGGCGAATGAATACATCGCCAGCGTGTTCTTGTTCGGGTCGGCCTGGGCTAGGGTAACCTGGCCGAGCCAATAGGAAACCTGCCCCAAGTTCCCGTTGAGACCCAAAGTCTGTTTCAACTCGCTCTCGGCCCCCTTATTGTCCTTGCGCTGCATCGCCACCCAGCCGAGCGTTTGGTGCGCGGAGACTTGCGCTTGCTTCTTGGCGTCGTCCCATTGTGCCTGCGAAACCTGTGCCGGTTTGTTGGCCGCGGCAAACTGCTTGGCGATTCCGCTGCCCAACAGGTCTTTCGAGGCCTTGACGCCGTCGCCGAACGTACCGGCGTCGGTCTTTCCGAGAAACGGAGTCAGCGAAGCGATCGTGAAATTGCCGCTGAAGTCGCCCGGAACCTTCCCCAACAGTTCCTTCGCGGTGGCGACGGCCTTGTCGCCCTGATTCGCGGCCTGGTAGCTGGCCATGTAAAGGCGAATCCGTTCGATGTCATACGCCGTCTCCGCGTACTTCGCCTTCCACTGATCGAGGACTTCAAGCAAGGCGGCTGAGGGCGCCGTACCGAAAGCCTTGTTGATCATTTCATATTCCTGTTGGTCTTTCGGCCTCTTCTCCTGCTTCTCCTGCGGTGACGGCACGGCTGCGGCCGTCACGAGAAGTATCAGCGAAACGGCCAACACGGCGTGCGTGATCTTCTTAAGCATCATTCAATCTCCCGGACCTGTGAGTTGCGTCCGAACTCCCTTCATCTATCGCGCGAAATCAGCAAATGCGCCCGACGGTCAAACCGCTTGAGTCACAACCTTCCGACGATGTCCCGTCCGGAAGTATAGGGCAATCAGCCGCTCACGGGCAAGAGAATTTGTTGAAGTGTAGCATCCTCGGTCGGAGATGCGCGAGTCGTCGCGGCACGAACCCCTGCCCTCGGGACGCCGGAGGTTTGCTACAATTCTCTACCTCGCAAGGCCTGAAAACTCGGTTTCCAAGAATCCTCAGGCCCGACTCCGGGAGCCCGGTCCTTGCCCGATCGCAGTCTCGACCTCGGACTTATCGTCCTCTATCTTATCAGCGTCACCATCTTTGGGGCACAGTTCGGCAAGCGCCAAACCTCTCTCAAAGACTACTTCCTGGGCGGCAAGTCATCGCCCTGGTGGGCGATCTCGTTATCGATCGTCGCGGCCGAAACCAGCACGCTGACCATCATAGGGACGCCGGCGCTGGCTTTCGATACGGACCTCGGGTTCCTGCAAGTCGTTGTTGGCTACTTGGTCGCGCGAATCCTGATTTGCCTCCTTTTCATTCCGCAATATCGCCGCGGGAAAATGTACACCGCCTACGAACTGATGGAACGGCGTTTCGGCCCGCGGCTGCGGCGTTTCACGTCGTCTACATTCCTTGTGACGCGTTCGTTGGCGGAGGGGGTACGGGTGTTCGCGATCTCGCTGGTCGTCTCGGTCGTACTCGATACAGGCGACCTAGAGTCGATCGTTTTGATCACATTACTGACGCTGTTCTATACCTTCCACGGGGGGATGACGGCCGTCATCTGGACCGACGTGGTGCAGATGGTCCTCTACGTTGCCGGCGCCGTTCTGAGCGCGGTTTTGATCTTGGGCCAGATCCCAGGCGGTTGGGCTCAAGTGGTCGAGGCAGCCGAGGTGGCGGGGAAGTTCCGGATCTTTGATTTTCACTTCGCGCCGAACGCGGAATTCTTCTCTCGCACCTATACGTTCTGGGCCGGGCTGCTGGGCGGTTGTTTCCTCGCTACGGCCACGCACGGTACCGACCAGTTGATCGTTCAGCGGCTGCTGAGCGCCCGCAACGAACGCGAGAGCAAGTTGGCGCTGATGGCGAGTTGGGGCGTGATCTTCGTTCAGTTTTCGCTCTTTCTGGTGATCGGTGTGATGTTGTGGGTCTTCTACCAAGATGCCGGCCTGGCAGCTCCCGAGCCTCGGGACCGCCTCTATCCATTCTTTATTTGGCATAACCTGCCGCCGGTGGCGTCAGGTATCGCCGTGGCGAGCGTGCTGGCGGCGGCGATGTCGAACCTCAGTGCCGCTCTCAACTCGCTGGCATCGGCCACCGTGGTGGACTTCTATTTGCCGTGGAAGGGCGAGACGGTCGAGTCTTCCGGGGGGCGGCACTTGAAAATGTCCCGGTGGGTCACGCTGTTTTGGGGGCTGGTGCTGCTGGGAATCGCAATCATGGCGCGGCAATGGGGTTCCGTGCTCGAGGCCGGCCTGGCCATCGCGTCGATCCCGTTGGGTGCGCTGCTTGGGGTCTTTGCATTGGGCGTTCTGACGCGGCGTGTGGGCGAGAATGCTGCAATCGCGGGCATGGCAGCGGGTTTTGCTGTGATCCTCTTTGTGCGCTTTGGAACCTCAATTGCCTGGACTTGGTACGTGGTGATCGGCGCGACGGTGACGTTCGAGTTTGCTGTGATTTGCTCGTCGGTCTTCAGCTGGAAGCCTCGAGACGCGGGCACAGCCTCTTGAGCCAGGTTCGCGAGCAGGCTGGATCGGTAAATCCATGTCGGTGGGCGGCGCAGGGACAAATGTAAGACGGCTCCCGTGCTAAGGGTCTCAAGAAGCCGCGTTACTCGCGTCCGATCGGCAAAATGTCCCTCGAAATTTCTCAAGCCGACCGAGACCGCGTATCTTTGTTCTTAGATCAATACTTAAGCTTTTCTCCAACTTGACCGATTTTTATCTTAGGCCCCAGCAGGGGAGGCCTCGCGTGGATGAATTGGGAGGAAAATGAAATTTTCGTTCTGATATCAGAACAAATTGTTGACTTGGCCTGTGTTTCTTTGATATAAAGACGACTGACAGGAGGATGCTTTCCGGCATCTCGTTCTGTTTTCGGAACTGACAGGGGGGGCGAGCCAGCCTCCGGGATACCCGGTCGATCCCGCCGCGGGCTGAGACCGAACGGCCGATCCAAAGGAACGGGCTGTAGTTTTAGGCGGACGGAGAAGAAATCATGGATGTAAACAAGATTTTGTTGGATCTGCGGCAGGAAAGAGAGCAGATTGAGGACGCCATCATCTCACTGGAGAGATTGGCGCGAGGGCGCGGTAAGCGGCGCGGACGGCCGCCGAACTGGATGAAGCAAGCCGACGAGCGCAAGCGCGGACGCCCCCCGGGCAGCACGAACAAAGCGCGCGCCGAAGCCGGCTAGCATCTCAGCGTCGATGGTGGGCTCCTTCACTCTACGGGCTCACGATTGTGAAAAAATCGATCGGCGGCACGGCCAGGCTTGAACCGCGATAGATTGCACGCCCCCAAGCGGATCTACGAAACGAGATCCGCTTTCACCCGGATTACCGAGGATCCCGCTGCGGCGGATTACCGACTACATCCCGATAGGCGTCCCGGGCCTCTCGGTCCGAGTAGCTGATCTTGCTCAGGTAGAGACCCAACGTCCGCTTCGCGCGCTCGCGGAGACCCATCCTCGCGAAAAGGAATCCCAGCGTTCGGGCACAGTTCGGCATGCTCGGGACTCGGTCGATGTAGGTACCGCACGCCCCCTCAAGGTGATCTCCTAGACGGGTCTTGGGAAGCTTGTGGTGTGCGATCAGTTCACGGTTCTCGGGAATATCGCGGGCGAACACCAGCGTCTGGCCTTCTTCGAAAACAAGCTCCCAGCCGGTATTCGACGCGTCGCCCAACGTGAGAACCAAGGGGTAAATTACTCCGCGAACGTATTCGAACGCGTTGGTCACGACGATTCCGACGCCGTAGTCGGCGAGCAAGCGGTCCAGCGCGGCACGTTCCTCAGCGTTCCGGCCGCGGTTGTAGAGAATCTTGCGGTAGTTGCGATAGACCGACTCGTTCAAGGCTCGTCCGTCGATGAATGTCTTCTGCATGGGCCATAGCGACCACAAGAGATAGCCTCCGAATTCGTAGGAATTGAACATCGGTTGGTCAAGTTGGTTCTTTTCCAGAAAGCGGACCGCGGTTGCGGGGAACTTCCATTCGGCGGCGCGGAGCTGGAACACGCGCCCTGCCGACGCCTGTTGAATGAAAACCGCGAGGATAGCAACCGCGGCAGTGATCGCCAGATAACGCGGTGCCTGCAGTGGCAGACGTACGGCGCCAAAGCGAGCCAGGATCGTGCCAACGAGGGGGCCGCCGTAGGCCGCGATGAGCACCGGCGCAAGGAACGCGATCAGCGGGGTGTTCCGGAAAGCCGTAAGCGAGGCGCCGGCGAAGGCCGCGAACGACAAGGCGTCCGTGAGCCGTACTCTGCGCCACGATGCGAGCAACACCGCGGCGGCGCTGTACAGGAGGACGTTATAGGTGTAGGGCGGCCCCCACAGAAACGGAGGTTTCCACTCGATCAAGGTGCTCGTGAGGTAACTCGCACGGTAAGCCGGCAGCACCTCGAAGATTCGGAAACCGTTTGGGTTGACACCGCCTGCAAGGAATACCGCGGCCGAAACGTAGAGCAGACTCCGGCGGCGTTCGCTTGAGAGCCCTCGACAACCCACCAAATAAGCCCCGATCGTCACCCATCCGAGAAAGAAGCCGCCGTGGGAGTTAGCCCATAGAAGCTCGAGAGGAACAAGCAGCCAGACCAGTCGATTCCCCCGCCCGCTCCGGTGCCGTTCCAAGATCACCACGAACAAAGCAACGAAAAGGAACGTCAGCAGCGCCGGTCGGCCAGCGGAGAATATTGTCAGCACGGGCGCGGCGGCGAGTGCCGCCCCGATGCCTGCCGGCAAACTTCCCGAGCGGTCAGCGGCCAAGTAACCGGCGGCCGCGCAAACGAGGCCGAGCAAACACGCTTTCCACAGAACAAGAGCCGGGAAGCCACCGACCAAATAGATCGCATACCAAATGACTTGGGCAAGCCATTCGTGGGTGAGGTTGAAGCGGCGAACTTTCTGCTCGCGCGGATAGGCCGGCTCACCGAGCTCGGAAGTATAGGAAAAAGGGTCGGGGACGGGGAGGCGGCCCTGCTCAAGGATGTAACGCCCTGTGGCCAGATGCCACCACGAGTCGGTGTCGGCGATTTCGGTCGCAAAGATTCCGAGCAAGAGTAGGGCTGTCGCGAGCAGCAGCCCCACTCGGATCGGGAGCGGAATTTCGGAGGCCGTTCCTTGACCGGAGGCAGGTCGGGACGGCTCGGGAGCCGGAGCTTCGACCGGGGGTTTCGAACGGGCGTGCGTTTTCTTCCGGCGAGACAGAAATCCAGGCTAGCGGTTCGAGGCCTTTCGGGCAAGCGGGCCAAGGCGATGCGGCCGAGCCGGCGTCCCGCCTTGGGAAGCCTCGACCTGTCGGGGCGCGCGCGGAAAAGGGCTGACTTGAGTGCCGGAACCCAGTACTACTGGCTTTGGTATTTCAAACGTCCGGGATGAGCCGGCTTGCACTCCGCGGCCCCGGCGGGGTTGCTCTGTCGCGTAGAATCATTAGCGCGACCGCGTTGAGTATCGACGTCCCTCAGCGACGCGCCCGACGAGTCGGACCGTTCATGAAAATCGACCGCATTACGCTACGCGAAATCCGGATGCCGCTGGTCCATTTTTTTGAGACCAGCTTTGGGCGGACGAACGAACGCAGGATTCTTCTCGTCGAAGTTGAAGGCGAGGGAGCCGTCGGCTGGGGTGAGGTGACCGCAGGGGAGCGCCCGTTTTATAACGAGGAATGGACCGACGCTGCCTGGTTGATCTTGCGGGATTTCGTCGCGCCGCGGGTGATGGAGAAGCCCCTCGCTTCGGCCGCGCAAGCCACCGAACTGAGCAGCCACATACGGGGTCATCAAATGGCGCGCGGAGGGCTGGAGGCCGCCCTGTGGGATCTCGAGGCGCGCTTGGCCGGCGCGCCGCTTTGGAAACACCTCGGCGGCAGCCGGACAGAGATCGCCTGCGGGGTCTCGATCGGCATTCAGGACTCGGTCGAGCAATTGCTCGATTTGATCCAACGCGAAACGGCTGCCGGATACCAGCGCATCAAGATCAAGATCAAGCCGGGTTGGGACGTTGACGTCGTCCGCCGGGTTCGCGAGCGTTTCCCCGACATTCAGCTTATGGCCGACGCCAACTCCGCTTACACGCTCGACGATAGCCGCCACCTCAAGCAACTCGACGCCTTTGATCTGATGATGATCGAGCAACCGCTTGCTCATGACGAGATCATCGATCACGTTGCTCTACAAGCCTCCCTCACCACGCCGATCTGTCTCGACGAGTGCATTCGCAACGCGCACCACGCCCGGCAAGCCATTGAGATGGGCGCGGCCCGAATCATCAACATCAAGCTCGGCCGCGTGGGCGGGTTCGCAGAGGCCCTGCGAGTTCACAACGTGTGCCGTGAGCAGGGTATCCCGGTATGGTGCGGCGGGATGCTCGAAAGCGGCATAGGCCGAGCCCACAACATCGCGCTCTCAACGCTGGAGGGTTTCTCGTTACCCGGCGATGTTTCGGCCTCGAAACGTTATTGGAAGCGCGACGTGGTCGTCCCGCCGGTCGAGGTGACTGAGCGAGGAACGATCGAGGCGCCCGATGCCTATGGATGCGGCTACGAGGTGGACCGGGATTACGTGGAGTCCTTGACCGTGCGCGAAGAAACCGTGGAGTAATGGAATGGAGCCCTGCCGGCGCGAAACGTCCGAGTTTTCGGTGATCGCTCAGTAGTGATACCTCGCCTGGAGAAAATCCACGCGCCGGGCCGTAACCGTGTAGACGATGCGATGTTCGCGGGTGAGCCGTCGCCACCAAGCCCCCTGCAATTGGTACTTCAGCGCCTCGGGTTTGCCGATGCCGTGAAACGGATCGCGTAGGACGGCCTCGACAATGTCGACGGCGCGCAGTGCGGTTCGCCTGTCTTCGGCGATCCAATACCACAAGTCTTCGACGAACTCTGGATGAAACACCGCTTCGCAGCGCGCCTTAGCTTTGCTCTTTTCGTCAACGCGGAGTTCGCGGAGCAATTTCGAAACTGAGCTCGGCTTTCCTTTGCCTGACTTGGCCCGACCGAACGCTTTCATCAGGCGGGCCTCATTGCGGGGCGCCCCCAGCAAATGCGCTGTTTCAACCAATCTGCCAGTGCTTTACAGCCGCGAAGACAACCTGCAAAGCGACATCATGCTGGTCGAGGGTTTCGAGCAGGCGGCAGCGCCTTACTTGTTTCGGCCCTTGCCGTTGCCCGGTTTATCCGAGCCTCCACCGCCGCCGTTGCCGCCGCCGCCACCTCCGGAGCCTCCGCCACCGCATTTCCCAAAGCCGGCTGAGATATCCACGTCGGCTGAGACGTCGACGGTGCACGACGTTTGCGTGGCGGGATCGAGCGCCGCGCAGGCGCCGCCCCAGGAGAGCAGGCACTGCTTGTTCCCCGGCACCGCCGTTACGGTGACGGTTTCGACCGGGGTCTCCGGATAGTCATAGGTGCAATCACTGCCGCAAGTCGTCGAAGGATTATCGAGCTCGAATGATCCGCGGCCGCCGGTCTTATAGACCTGCAAGCTGACGGTCGGGGTCAGGACGTTGAGGGTCGCGGAGTTTGAGACGTCGGAAAGTCCTGACGTTGTTTGCGTAGCGGTGACCGAGAGCCCCCTCGATGAGCCGCCGGCATCGGCGGACGGCGTGACGGTCCAGGTTGTACTGTCCGTGGCTCCTAGTGCGATACCCGCGATCGACGCCGCCAGACTCGAGCTCCAACCGGAAGGCAATGCCGCAGGGGATAAGCTGAACGACTCGGGCCAGCAACCGACGTTGTCGTTGTTTTGGACCGAGACGGTGAAGGCCGCCGGCGCACCGGCGTCGGTGCTCTGGCTCGACGGAGCAAGCGTGACAGTCGGGTCGGCGGGGATACACGAGATCGCTCCAAAAGTCACGCGCACTTCGAGGCGATTATCGCCGGTGACCGAAAGAACCTCGATGGTCAAATTGCTGTGGGGGTCGCCCCAAGACTCGCCGACGGCGAGCGCGGGGTCGCTAAAGGTCCCTGTTTCGGGGTGGAAGTCGAGCAGAAAGGTCTTATGGCGGTGCGTGCCCGAATCGTTGCGCGAGTCGTCGTAACGAATCAAGCCGCCGCTCATATTGGACGATGTAGTGGTCGTCGTGTCGTAGTCGCCGCTGTTGTCACGGTATTCGAGCCACAGCCAGTTGCTGTTGGTCGTGTCGGTGCCGCGCTTGATCTTCAGCCCCTTCAGGCCGGTCGCCGAGGATTCCCCCGGATGGAGGTAGAACGTCCCGTTGCCGGCAACCGTTTGCACACTGTAGCTGCCCGAGTCGATGGTGTACCAGCCGAGTTGGACCTTTTGATAGGGCGTGAAGTGACCGCTGCTGCTGCCCATCACCGAATAGACGTCGCCGTACTCGCTATGGCCGCCGGCGGTCGGGTCGGGCGCGCCCAGCGGCTCGGCGCCGTAGTCGAGCGACCCCGAGTGATGCAGCCATTTGTTGTGACCTAACTCATGCGCGGCGACGCGGACGCCTTCGGCTCGACTGTCCATCGCATTGGTGTGCAGCCAGGAATACCCCGCCGAGGCGGAGTTGTCGGGTCGGGTACCCCAGCAACCCAGCGACCCGAGTCCGTACCAGCAAGAGGAGACTCCGGCCGGGGTGGGGTGCACGAAGGCGATGCGGTGATAGTTCTCGGGAACGAATCCGTCCGCGGAAGCTTTCGCGAGAGCGGCGTCAATGATTTGGTTGTAGTCGCCTGCGGAGGTCGAGCAGCCGTACGGGTTGCTCTCGGGCGCCGGGTCGAGCAGATAGGACGAGCCGTCGAGCGGGTACACGTCGCCGACGGCGGTGCTCGCCGATGCGGCGTTGTAGGAGTTCTCCTGCAAGTAGGTATTGACCGATGCAGGTGTTTCTGAAAATCCGATATCGAGCAACCCCGGCCGCGTCACGTCGTTGGGGAACGGGGTGTCGGGGAACGTGATCATCAGGAACGCGATTTTCTGGTCGCCGGTCGTATCGCTGCACGAGGTGGCCGGCGCGGCGGAACCGGTCGTTTCCGTATCAACTCCGGCAATCGCCCCGCCGGCGCGAACACCGGTCACGACGACCTGGTCGCCGCTCTTGGCGTCGCCGGCGGCGTCAGGGGTGAAGTGAACTCGATACGACTGGCTGCCGACAACCAAGTCGGTGACGGTCGTCTGCGTGTCGAGCGATTCCTGGTTGATGACCAGCTGTTGAATCACCCCGCTCCAAGCCCCGCGTTCCTCGAGCAAGGAAGCCGAACTGGTGAACGCCGCCCCGAGACGCGCCAGCACGTCTTCGGAAAACGCCACCGACACGGCGATTTCCGGATGCTCTTCGATCAGGCTTTCCAGAGCTTCCATGCGCTCGGCGAGGACCACGGCCGCACGCTGTTCCAAAGCGGCTTGCTGCGCGGGAGAGGCGCCAATCTTTTCGCTGAGAAGCTGAAGGACGGCGGAATTGAGCCCGCGCAGTTGTGCTTCCTCTTCCTCGACATGGTCCGCCCACAACGGGGACGTGCCGGGACCGGCCGATAGAAGAAGAGCAACCAAAACGGCCGAAAGCGATACAGCGACGCCGCGGCGCGTAGACCTTGGAAACAACTTATTGAAAATGGAAGGCTTTTGGAAGCACCGGTGGCGGAGAACCCTCATGCCTTCGATGGTATGGTCACTAACTCATTGAAAACAATAGCTCAATTGTACTACTGTCGTAATGTAAGAGGGTTTACTTTCCCCCGGCACTCGGGTAGTACGACGGCCGCGACGCCCGCGAATCAGCGAACAACACTCCTGCAAGCAGCGTTTCGGTGTTGCCCGAGATTGACCTGGCGTGCGCAAACAACTACTCTTGGGGTGCCGCTTCGCGCGGCCTTGCGGCGGTCCTTTTCGAAAGGGGGACAACGGCATTGAAAAGTTTCCATCGACGGTTGAGGGCCCCGGTCGGCATCGTGCTCTCTTTGCTCGGTTTGGTCTTACCAATGTTGGTCACACCGCTCCCGGCGCAGCAGGTTCAACACCCGCTCGATCCTCTGAACTTTCAAGAGTATTGGGCGGTTCTCGAAATTCTGCGCGACGACGGCAAGCTCGACGAAGAAACGCGCTTCTCAATGATCAACCTCAAGCCTCCGCCAAAAGACGAAGTCTGGGGCTTTTCAAAAGGCAAAGAGTTTTCGCGGCGGGCCTTCGCGCTCGTGCGCCAAAAGGAAAAGACCTACGAGGCCGAAATCGATCTCGCGGCCGAGGAGCTGACGTCCTGGAGTGAACTCACCGAAGCCCATGCCAACTGGCTGGGCGAAGAGCACGAGGCTCTGAAGAAAGAGATCAAGAAGCATCCCGACTTTATCGCCGCGCTCAAGAAACGCGGTATCGAAGACCTAACCTTCATCGATTGCGGCGTCGGGCCGCCCGGCTACTACGGAACCGACGAACAGCGTGGCCGTCGGGTCGGCCATGCCACGTGCCACCGCGCGGGTAATCGGCGCAACCAGTGGACGAGTCGCATTGAGGGCGTAACCGTGGTGCTCGACATGAATGAGAAGAAAGTCCTGCGCGTGGTCGACGAGGGCGTGGTTCCGATTCCCGATACGCGAGCCGACTACGACCCGGCATCGATCGGCCCGCCGCGGGAAGTGCCGGGGCCGTTGCGGATCGAGCAGCCGCTGGGCCCCGGTTTTACGATCGACGGCAATATCGTCGAGTGGCAGAACTGGCGGTTCCATGTGCGGCACGACCAGCGGGTGGGAATCATCGTCTCGACGGTGACCTATCGCGACGACGACGACAAGCGGCCGGTGCTCTACGAGGGCTATTTGTCGGAAATGTTCGTGCCTTATATGGATCCGGCCTTCAACTGGTATAACCGCAATTTCTTGGACTTGGGCGAGTTCACCGCCGGGGGCATCGCCAAGCCGTTGCTCAGGGATCTGGATTGCCCCGACAACGCCGTCTACCTTGACGGCTTGGTGGCGCAGGACAACGGGCGTCCGCAAACGCGGCGGGACATTATTTGCCTGTTCGAGCGCGATCCGGGCGCGATGGCGTGGAGGCACGCGCTCTCACCCGAACCGGAAAGCCGCCGGCAGCGCGATCTGGTCGTGCGTGCCGCCGCCGTGGTCGGCAACTACGATTACATTTTCGACTGGGTTTTCCTACAGAACGGATCGATTCGCGTGCGGGTCGGCGCTTCGGGCGAAGCCGAGGCAAAGATCGTCAAGGAAGCCACGGCAGACGCGCCGCGGGAGGAGCTTTCCGACGCGGGCGAAACTCACGCGGGTGACGGCAACGGAAACGGCGGCGCCTCGGCTCGGCCCGCTCCGGACGCCTACGGTCGTTTCGTCGACAAACACATCGTAGCGGTGAATCACGATCACTACTTCAACTTCCGTATCGACCTCGATGTCGACGGGCCGGTCAACCGCTTCATCGCTGACCGACTGGTGACGAAAATGCTGCCGGCCGATCATCCCCGACGCAGTATTTGGGTTCGTGAGCCGCGAGTTCTCAACAAGGAAAGCGAAGGAAAGCTCGATATCGACCTTCGCAAGCCGACGCTATGGCGAGTAACTAGTTCGGGGCGAAAGAACCACGTCGGGTACCCGACCAGCTATCAACTTCGTCCCGGCAGGACCAGCACGACTCTGATGACGGCCGACGACTACCCGCGCCGCCGTGCCGGGTTCATCGATCATCATTTATGGGTGACGCCTTATCGCAAGGACGAACGTTACGCCGCGGGTGACTATCCTACCCTTAGCGAGCCGGGCAAGGGCTTGCCTGCGTGGACGGCGGCGGACCGAGAGCTCGGCGAGACCGATCTGATACTGTGGCATTCGATCACCATGCAGCACATGGTTCGGGGAGAAGATTGGCCCGTGATGCCGACATTGTGGCACAGCTTCGAGCTGCGACCTTTCGACTTTTTCAACGGCAATCCGGCGCTCGATCTGCCGCGTCAATAGCCCGAAAATGGGCGGTCGGCGAAGCTGACTAGGCCCTGTTTCCACTGCCGTTGCCGGTCTTAGGTAGGTGAGCGAGTCACGAATTAAGAAAACGTGACCTTGCGCGCGAAATTTCTGTTGTCGCGAAAACGATCTGGGGTAGGATAGATAAACGAGGCAGGGCTTCAAGACGACGATGGCATCACAAATCTCCCTTTCCGAGTCCGGTTCTGACGGCCTGGACGCTCTCCGTTCGCTCGACAAATTGGAAAACCGCATTCAGGGTGCAATCAGCCGAATTCGCGACGCTGAGGACAAGCAATCGGCTGCCGAGGCGGAGGCACAGCGTCTGCAAGGCCTCGTGGCGGAAAAGGATACTGAGATCGAGCGCTTGAACAGCGAGGTCGCGGAGATGCGCGCGGAAAGGGACGAAGTCCGCGGCCGCATTGAAGCCTTGGTCGAACGCATCGACAGCCTCGATGCGTGAGACTTGACGACGACGGGTCGTGTCCCGCGATGTAGACCCGCTGTGGCAAACTTGAGAAATCGGGATGGCGGACATGTCCCCAGACAGCGGAATCAAAGTCAGCATTTTTGGTCAGGACTACTACATTAAGGGCGGCGACCACCCGGAACACACCCGCGAGCTGGCCGCGCTGGTTGACGAGAAGATGAACTTCATTTCCCGCCAGGTACGGATTCCCGATCAGTTCCGCATTGCCGTCCTCACTGCCTTGCATCTAGCGGACGAACACGATGCACTGCTGCAAAAGCACGAGGAACTTCAGAAAGAGATAGCGGCCAAGGCGGATCACCTACGCGAGTTATTAGAGCGTATCGACGAGGCCGCTGAGGAGCCCGCCGCCGTCTTTCCCGCCGCGGATTGATTTCCGCGACGCCGGGGCACGTATCTCCGATTTACGTGGCGGACACACGCTAAGGGGATGTCGCAAAGTTAGTTTTGGGGCTTCGTTGCGGGTTCAATTGATGTAGCTGGGAATCGCGACGCTGCACGCTGAAAGCGTGGGCCGTGTTCGGCACCGATGCCCGCTACGTCCAGCGCCTGGTCCTATTCCGCATCAGGTGATTTCGGCAGTAACGTGCCCCAGCGACAGGTGATTCGGCGACACGGATCTCACATTCCCCGCATCATCTCATCGATCCGCTCGAGTGCGTGCTCAATCTCACTCAGGGCGGTGGCGTAGCTGAAACGCAAGTAGCCCTCTCCGAAGTCGCCGAAGCTCGTTCCGGTTAGGCAGGCGACGCCGGCTTCATGAAGCACCCGGTGGGCGAGTTCGTCGGAGGGGATGCCGGTTTCCGACGTGTTGGGAAAGGCATAGAAAGCGCCGCCCGGCTTGGTGCAGGAGAATCCCGGGATGCTGTTCAGGCCGTCGACGATCACGTCGCGCCGGCGAGCGAACTCCGCGACCATTTCATCCACGGCACCTTGCGGGCCGCGCAGCGCAGCAATCCCGGCGCGTTGGCTGAAGCTCGATGTGTGCGAGTTGCAGTTGACCATCATCAGGCACACCGCGTCGAGCAACCATTTCGGCATGACCCCGTAGCCCATCCGCCAACCGGTCATGGAAAAGGTTTTCGAGAAGCCGTCGAGCAGGATCGTCTTTTCGAGCATGCCGTCGATGGACGTGATCGAAAAGGGCTTCTCGTCGAAATAGATGCGGCTGTAGACCTCGTCGGCCAGCACAATCATGTCGCGCTCAAGGACCATCTCGGCGATGGCGCGGATGTCTTCCTCGAGGACCACGCCGCCGGTGGGGTTCTGTGGCGAGTTGAGGATCAACAGCTTGGTCTTGTCGGAAAGCTTGTCTCGAATCACGTTGACGTCGAGCGAGAAACCGCGGCTTTCGACCAATGGGATCGGGATCGCCTTGGCTCCGGTGTAGTTGATCATCGACTGGTAAATCGGGAAGCCCGGGTTCGGGTAGAGCGCTTCGTCGCCGGGTTCGAGCAGCGTAAGGATCGGGAAAAATAGAATCGGTTTGCCACCCGGGGTGACGACGACTTGGCTCTCGTCGACTTGGATGCCGCGTTGGGCGGAAACGACCTCGGCAATGGCTTCGCGTAATTCGGGGTCGCCTTGGGTGGGGCCGTATTTGGTCCACCCTTCGTCGAGGGCTTGCTTGCCCGCCTCGACGATATGAGGCGCGGTCGGGAAGTCGGGCTCGCCGATTTCCATGTGAATGATCGAGCGGCCCTGGGCTTCCAGGCCCCGGGCCTCCACAAGAACCGCGAAGGCGCCTTCGCCGCGCACTCCGTTCATGCGACTGGAGAGTAGATTCATTGTTTTTCGTTGGGCTGTTAGCCGTGAACCGATGAGTTGGGAAGCGTGAACCGAACCATCACGAACAGTCAGCCGTGAAACCGAGATTGGTTGCCGGGCAGATCAGTCCAAAATGATAGCATTGGGCGCCGATCCGCGACCTATCTCTACAAGACATCTGAAATTTCGTTCGCGCGACCCCGGGTCGTCGTAGTGTCCTCTAATCTTGACCAGGGGCGCTCGGATCTTTTCGTTTCTTACGGAGTGGCGATCACGCTCGCATCGGTTTCGGCACGGCAAACCGAGCCGCGCACGTCAGTAAGCGGTGTCCGATGAGGCCGGGCAACAAGAAGGAAGGTGGTGGGAGAGCGATGCCCGCGGCTAGACTCGCAAGCTCAACGCCCACAAGCAGGCCGCGAGGCCGCCCCCCGCCGGCCAGTCGCGAACCCCAACCGCGCGCACCTACCGACAATTCCGCTAAGCCCCCGGGGCTGGTTCCTCGGGCCCGCCACCGTTCCCGCACCCGATCAACTTCATAGCACACCGCTCCCTTACGGTCGCGGCTCGGTTTGGGAATCGCGAACCGCTCGCTGACTCACGCGGGCGTCGGTTTGGGACTGCAATACTGAGCCGCTCCACCGTGCACCTTGATCCGGATCAAACGTTCCATGTTCCCTTCTCGCCGCCCCTTACTCGAAAATACTATCGGCGGGGATGATTTCGATGCTGCCTAGATTGAGCTTGTAGCGGCCGATGATCTTATCCTCATCGAGAATTTCCTGCGGCTTCGGCGACACGTATTCGATCTTCGAGGGCCGCCCGGAACGCAACGCCCTGCGGAAGCCGGTCGCATCCTTTGTAATGACGACAATGTCGAGGTTGTCGGCCCGGAGGTGTTTGCGAATCGCCTCATTGACCTTGTCGACGGTGAGGTCGTGGAGAGCGCCCTTGAGAAACCCGTTGAACTCCCCGATCCCATAGAACTCGCTGTCGAGCGCGTACCCAAGCTGGTTGCTTTCCGTTTGGGTCAGCAGGTTGACGTATTTCGACAAGAATCGGCGAGTGGCCGAGAAATCCTCTTCGCTCAAGCCTTCGCGGACCAGTTTGTCGAGTTCGTACAACGCGATGCGCAGGGCGAACATGCCGTTTTGCGGCTCGACGGGACGAATCCAAATATGGAAGATCTGTTGGCGGCGTCCCAGGTTCGGCTCGGGTTGGGTGAGGAACATTCCACGCGGGAAGTATTCGATGTAGGCGTAGTCGCCGTAGTTCATGCCGCGAATGCCGCGGATGCGCTGGAAGAGATGACTCTTGCTTGATCGATGTTGCCCGAAATAGGACTGCACCAATTTGAGCGCGGGCCAGTCGGCGGATGCCCGCGTCACGTCGATCGGGAACCCGAGCACGATGTGCGTGCCGCGCGTGTCTTTCTCAATGATGCTGACGCGCAGTTTCGAGGTGGTTCCGGGTTTGGGCAGCTCGACCGGATCGGGCCGGCCCCCGGGGAGTTTCGAAAAATCCGCGGCGACCTTTTCGGGGAAGCCCTCGGGATAGCCTCCCGAGAGGCCGATGGTGATGTTGCCCCGCGTGTAATGCTTTTCGTAGAACGCCCGGACGTCGTCGAGCGTCATCGCTTTGATCGCCGAGACGCGGCCGACATTCTGGCGGCCGTAGGGGTGGCCTCCGTAGATTTTCTTGTAGAGAAATTCCTTGGCGAGCTCTTCTTCATTGTTTCCGCGAAGGGCGGTACGCAGGAAGTTGGTTGCTTCGTCGGTGAGTCGGCGAAAGTCGTCTTCGCGCAGGCCGGGCTCAAGCAGCATCGAGCGCAGAATCTCGTAATAAGCGTCGAGGTTTTCGCGGTGCGTCGTGCCGTGGAAAACCGTCATCTCTTTGTCTATCTGCGTACCCACCGAGGAGGCCATCGGGAAAAGGGCTTCCACGATTTCGTCGTAGGATTGCTCCTTGGTCCCGCCTTTGCTGAGCACGGCCGAAGTCAGCGCGGCAAGGCCGGCTTTGTCCTCCGGGTCGGCGGCGGCCCCGGAGTGAACGACGATACGGAAGTTCACCAGAGGCGACTGGCTCGGCTGCGTCAACAACTTGGGACCGTCCGCGAGAGCCCCAATTGTCCCGAGCAGCAGGAGCACCGGCACGGCGACAGCGTCGGTCAAGAAAGTCCGGTTCGGACGACTCACGATTCCGTGCATCACTGCGCACCCCCTTTCCCCGAGCCGGCCTGAGCAGCGTCGGGTTGGTACGTCAGCGTGGCGACGGTCCGGCCACTTTCGACAAATGTTGCGCTCGCCACCCGCTGAATGTCGCTTGCCGTCACACCGCGATAAAGCGCGTAGCGTTTGTTGATCGTCTCGGGCGTGGACCGTAGACCCAGAAAATGCGCCAAGGTGTCGGCGATGGCGGCCGAGGAGTTCATCCCCAAGGCGAACTGATACCGCAAGTGAGACTTGACGTTTTCAAGCTCGGCCTCCGGCACGGGTTGTTCTTGGAGCCCTTGGCAGGCCGTCAGGATTTGCTCCTCGACATAGAGCAGGTCGTCGGCGTTCTTCACGCGGGCCACGACGGAAAACAAATACGGGTCGCGATGGTCGTAGTAGGCCGGGTAGAGCACATCGACCTTTTGCTCTTCGATCACCAGGCGCTTATAGAGTTCCGAGTTCTCCGAAAAAGCGTAGTAGGAAATCACGTCGAGCACGGCGGAATCCACCGTTTCGTCGTCGTAGGCCGCGGCGTGAAACGACACCGCGAGGATCGGCAGCGTCGGAGCGTGAAACGGAATTTCGAGCCGCTTTGGCTCTGCTTGCGGAGGCTCGGCCGGGATCTCGGCCTTGTGGGAACCTCGCTCCCACCCCCCCCAATATTTCTCGACCAGGGCTTTCGTCTCATCGCGACTAACGTCGCCGACCACGGCCACCACGGTGTACTCAGGCCGGTAATAGCGATCGAAGAATTGCAGCCCGTAATCGTACATCTCGGGCATGTTCTCGACATCATCAAGGAAACCCATCGTCGTGTGCTTGTAGGTGTGCGCGGTGAAGGCCTCGTTGCGCACCGCTTCGTCGAGCTTGCGCATCGGATTGGCGAAGTTCTTGTTGTACTCGCCTAACACAGCCCGCGTCTCGGTGCGGAAGACTTCTTCGGTATAGGTGAGGTTTTGGAAACGGTCCGCCTCGAGTTCGAGGATCGGCTCGAGGTCCTCTTTCGAAAACACGGCGTGGTAGACGGTGCGGTCGTCGGTGGTGTAGGCGTTCGTCGCCGCGCCGGCGGTTTGCATGATTTCGTTCCACTTTTCGGATGGGAATTTCTCGGTTCCCCGGAACATCATGTGCTCGAACAGATGCGCGAACCCGGAACGCCCCGGCTCGACCTCATTGCGCGAGCCGACCTGTACGACGACATAGAGCGCAACGATGTTCGGGTAGCCCGTGTTGACTGTCACCAACCGTAGCCCGTTGTCAAGATCGTCGACCGTATGGGGATAGGGAAAGATGCCCGGCTCCGGTCCCGACGAACAGCCGGCGAGGATCAGCACAAGTGCGAAAGCGCTAAGCGAATATCTCATAACCTCACCCTTTGTCGAGCAGCCGCCGCAGGTTCCCTCCGAAAATCGCGCGGGCGTCCCCGGCGCTGATGTCGAGTTGTTCGAGCGCCGCTGCCTGGGCCTCGAACACTTCCGCGTTCCAGCCGCGCGGGAAAAACGACGAGTCCGAGCCGAACAGCAGCCTCCCGGCGCCGTAGACGGCCAGCGCCTGCCGGAAGACAGCGGTCAGATCCATGGGCGGCGTCTGGTATTTCATCCACGAATTGCTGCTCGACGTATCGAGGTAGATGTTCGGCGCCAAGTCGCCCAGCATCAGCGCTTCCCGGAAATACCCCGCTCCGAAGTGGGGAATCACGAACGGCACCCGGGGGTAATCGAGCGCGACGGCATGCAGCTCGATCGGGTTCGAAAAGCTCATGTCGAACTTTGACGGCAAACCGAGCTTACGGCGCACCCCGACGCTCAACACGCCCATGTGGACAAAAACGATGACGCCCGGGGTGTCGGCGGCGATTTCGTAGACAGCCCGCAAGCGCTCGTCGCGCACGGAGAACCGCTGCATCGCCGGGAACACGCAGATGCCTCGCAATCCCAACTCGTCAACCGCCCGGCGGCAGCGCTCGGCGGCGTCCGGCGCAAGCGGGTTGAGCATGAAATAGCCGTCGATGCGGTCGGGGAACGCGCGCACGGCATCTCCCGCCGACTCTTCGTCGCCGGGCAGGCTGGCCATCAGAACAGTCCTTGCAACCCCGCGGCGATCGAGTTCGGCGACCCAGCGTGCGGCGAGTTCGCCGTTGTCGGCCGGCGGCGGATCCCAACCGAGGCTTTCGATGAGGGCGTCGGTGCTGACCGCCTCGCCGAGAGCGCTTTTCTGCTTCGCCAGGCCTTCGAAGAAGCTGCGTGAGAAGAAGTGCGCGTGAGCGTCTGAGAGGTCGATGGTTCCCCAGGTGGTTTGCATAATGTGGGCGGCAGGAAGAGGCGTCTCGAAGTCACCGCCTCGCGCCGACAGACCCTATTTTACAGCCGATGGACGGTCGCGGACCGCTACCGGGCACGCGCTTTGCGAGAATGAGATGGCCCATGAAGATGACGATCGATCTACCCCAGGATTTGTATCAAGCGGCGAAGAAAAGAGCCCTTGAGGCCGGAACACCGATCCATGTGTTCATCGAGCAGGCGCTCCGGCGGGGATTGGGCATGCCGGACGGCGTGGAAGCAGTGAAACCGGTGCGGCGCCCGATTCGCTGGGTTAGCGCCAAGGGCGAGCTTCCCGCCGGCCTCGACCTCTCCAATCGTGTAGCCATGTACTCGTGGTTCCGAAAAGAAACCTGATCGGGCGGAAGCTCGGCTTCTTCAATCCACCGGCGTCCCGTAAGGAACCGGCGTTTCGACATGCACCGCCGCATCGACGCGGGAGATCCGCCACGCTACGCCTGATTTCTCCAGATACAACTGTTGCGCCTCGTTGCGGTCGGCGTAGACGTATTCGACGCGCACCCGCACCTTTTTCGAGGAAACCGCCTCCGGTTCGGAGACCGCGATCCCCTTGATCGCGTGATTGCGCTCCATCAGATAGGCTGAAAATCCTTCCGTGGTGGTTTCGTTCCGGCTTTGCCGCAGTCGGCTTTCCAATTCGCCCGCGTAGCAGGAAAGATAGGCTTCGACATCCCCGTCACGAGCGGCGTCAAGCATGCGGTAGATCGTCTCGCGCGGGTCGGCCTCGCTGTTACCGGACGAACCGAAACCGCTCGCGGTCCCGCCGTAGTCGACCCCCCAACCGGCCTGTCGCGCAACAACAACCGCGCCGACCAACCCTAGAAACGCAACGGTAATGAGCCGGGTTCTCGCGGGCTTCGTCATCGGATGCCCTTCCGCGCGGTTAAGCCGGCAACCGCTCGAAAGCTAGGAACTTTCTTGGAGTGCGGCAAGCAGCTCATCTCGGGCGTGGGAGTCGCCCGTCCGGCCCGCCAGATCAATTCCCTTACGAAACCATTCCTGAGCTTCGTCTTTACGGCCCAACTTGAGATACGTTTGGCCACCGTGATAATAGGCCGCCTGATAGCCGGGGTTGATCTCAACGAGCTGCGTGAATTCTTCCGCCGCCTTCTCGAGTTGTCCTTGATTCGCGTACTCCTGCGCCAGCCCGTACCGGACGAAAGCGTCGTCGGGGTTTTGCTCGGCGAATTGAAGCAGAGCCTGCAAGCGGTCCGTTGCCATAGGCGGTTGAAATCTTTCCAGGAATCGCTGACGAGCCTTGTACCCTCGCCGGCCGATCCCTACTATAGCAATCTAGGTTCCGATGGCTTGTCCTTGCTTTCGCCCGCGCCGACCGCTCCCTCCGTCAATGTGGCCGGGGCCTCTGCGACCGCCGCTTGGCGAAGTGCAGCAGGGTTTTTGCGCCGCTGCTGACCCGCCTTACCAACCGACAACCTCTTGCCTGATTGACCTCTGCAACCTCGGCTACGCCCGCGAAACCTGCGATCATTTTCCGTCGGATGAGGCGACGGACGCGGTTCGATTCAGCGTGGCGGGTGACTGCGAAGGGTCGGTTTCGATCGCCTACGCGACCGAACGCGATCACCTGCCCGGTCCCCACGGGATGTTGATCTATCACCGCAAGACCGCGCGATGGGAGGGTTTCGACGATTCCTCGCCGGCCGCTGAGCTGGTTCAGGCCTACCTCGATAGTTATCTGCGCCGGCAAGAGACAACCTAAGTGCGTCCGGCAGAGAACGGCCGGCAGAGCGACCGTGCGGCGTCGACTAGGACGCACCCGAGAGCAGGTAGCGCCGTGAAAGACTGCTCGGTTGACTTTGTCGCCCTACCCGGTTACCCTCTCGAAGCGGCAAGACCCTAGGCATCCCCCAACAGAAGGCTGCTAAGGCTCATGCGCAGGAGGTAGTTGTGGAGACAGGGTCCGGCTTGTACGCGTTGATCGCCATTCTTCCGATTCTCGCGGTGATGTTCTTTCTGGTCGTCCTGCGCTGGCCCGCCACGCGTGCCATGCCCGTCGCCTACGTGATGACGTTGGCGTTCGCGCTGTGGTTTTGGAAGGTCCCCTTTATTCACACGATGGCCGCCACGCTGCGCGGGTGGATCATCGCGGGAACCCTGTTGTGGATCATCTTCGGCGCGATCGTGCTTCTCTTCACACTCAAGGAAAGCGGTGCCGTGGCGACAATCCGGCGGGGCTTCATGGATATCTCTCGCGACCGCCGTGTGCAAGTGATCATCGTCGCTTGGCTGTTCGGCTCGTTTATCGAGGGCGCGGCCGGATTCGGCACGCCCGCTGCCGTCGCCGGCCCCCTGTTGCTGGCTTTGGGATTCCCGGCTTTGGCCGCGGTGATGACGACTTTGATCATCCAGAGCACCCCAGTCAGCTTCGGGGCTGTCGGAACTCCGATCTTGGTCGGGATGGCCGAATCGCTCAACGTGGCTCAGGTCGAGCAGGCCGTGGCCGAGGCGGGTATGAGCTATGGAGAGTTCATCGACCGCATCGGGGTGTTTACCGCGATTCCCCACGCGATCGTCGGTACCTTCATCCCCCTGATCATCTGCTGCATGATGACACGCTTTTTCGGAGCCAACCGAACCTTTCGGGAAGGGCTCGGGATCTGGAAGTTGGCAATCTTCGGCGGGCTGTGTTTTACCGTTCCCTATGTCTTGTTCGCCATTTTCCTAGGGCCGGAATTCCCGTCTCTGATCGGAGGATTGATCGGTCTGGCAGTGATGGTCACCGGCGTGAAAAGCGGACTGTTTCTTCCCAAAGGCGAGCCTTGGGATTTCCCGCCGGAGAAGGATTGGGAAGCCGACTGGAAGGGCATCATCCGCGCCGACGTTGGCGAAGAACGTTCGCACATGACGCTCGTCCGCGCCTGGTCGCCCTACGTGATCGTGGCGGCGTTGCTCGTGCTCACTAGGCTGCCCGACCTAGGCATCAAGGAAATGCTTACCTCGGTGCAGTTCAGTTGGTCGAACATCCTGGGAACTTCGCTCTCACAGGGCATCCAGCCGCTTTACGTTCCCGGCACGATCTTCATGACCGTCTCGCTGATCACTATACTGCTGCACCGCATGAAGGGCGCGGAAGTCAAGAAGGCCTGGGGAGACGCCGCGCGCATGTTGGCCGGGCCGGCGCTGGCGTTGCTTTTCGCCGTGGCGCTGGTGCGCATCTTCATTGACTCGGACACGAATGCCTCGGGCCTGGCGAGCATGCCGCTCGTGTTGGCCGAATTTGTCGCACGCGTGGCCCAGGGCACCTGGCCCTTCTTCGCGCCCATGATCGGCGCGCTCGGCGCTTTCGTTGCGGGCAGCAATACGGTCAGCGATTTGATGTTCAGCCTGTTTCAATACGGCGTGGCCGACCGGATCGGCGTGCCGCACCTGGTGATCCTTGGCTTGCAGGCGCTGGGCGGCGCGGCGGGGAACATGATCACCGTCCACAACGTGGTTGCCGCAAGCGCCACGGTCGGTCTGGTGGGACGCGAAGGGCTACTGATTCGGCGCACAATCGTGCCGATGACCTATTACGTCGTCTTCGCCGGTCTGCTGGGGCTGCTCTTCGCCTACGTTGTGGCTCCGAACGCCTTCTGATCGGGACTGTCGAGAACCCTCCACCCCGGCCGACTCCGTGGGAGGACGGCCGCCGCATTATCGCGGCCTGATCGGTCGTTTTTACTTTCTTTTAACGTACCCGGATGTCTTCTCTGCGCATCTATTAGGCAGATAGAGGAGAAACCACCATGAGACGGGTTACCTGGTTGTTGGTCCTACTGTTGGCGAGCTTCCCAACGGCGGGACTGTATGCCGAAGTCGATTCCACGAAGAAAAACAAAAAGCCCAAGGAAGACGTTGAGCAAATCGGCGAGCGCAATGTCGGCAAGGGCATCAACTTCTACTCGATCGAGAAGGAAATCGCGCTGGGCAAGCGAATGGCCGAGCAGATCGAGCGAAACGCGAAGATCGTCGACGATCCGATCATCGCCGAATACGTCAGTCGCGTCGGACAAAATCTCGTTCGCAATTCCGACGCCAAGGTGCCCTTCACGATCAAGGTGATCGACAACGAAGAGGTCAACGCCTTCGCGCTGCCGGGCGGCTTTTTCTACGTCAACACCGGTCTGATCAAACTGGCGCAGAGCGAGTCCGAACTGGCCGGCGTGATGGCGCATGAGATCGCCCACGTCGCCGCGCGCCACGGCACCCGCCAGGCAAGCCGCGGACAGCTTGCCCAGTTCGCGACCCTGCCGCTAATCTTTCTCGGCGGCGGCTGGGGCGCCTACGGCGCCTACCAGGCGGCGAACTTCGCGATTCCGTTGACGTTCTTGAAATTCTCTCGAGGCTTCGAGAAAGAAGCCGATCTGCTGGGCGTGCAGTACCTCTATAACACGGGTTACGACCCAACGTCGATGGTCGCCTTCTTCGAACGCCTCCAAGCCAAGCAAAAAAGGAAACCCGGTACGCTGACGAAGCTGTTCCGGTCTCACCCTCCCACCGGAGGCCGCATCAAGAAGGTCCAGAAGGCGATCGATGAACTGCTGCCGTCCAAGTCTGAATACGCGCTGTCGACCAGCGAGTTCGACCAAGTGAAAGCGAGATTGACGGCACTCGAATCGCGCTCTCGCCAGGTGGAGACGGATCCCGACCGCCCGACGCTCAAACGCAATCCCAGCGCGGACCCGGGAGCCGATGACGAAACCAACGAGGACGAGCGCCCGACCCTGAAACGACGCATCACAGACTAAGGATTCTTGCCGCGAACCCCGATCACATGCGGCGCAGCAAGTCCGGCATGTTGCTTCAACAGGGGCCAGACAGCGGTGGCTGGTTCATGCGCTTTCTCGAGATCAACCAAATCGCTGAGTGGTGCGAAGAGCAAGTCTTAGTGGTGCACCCGGATTGGACCCGCCCGCGCCTCGTGCCGGACGACACGCTCTCCTATCGATCACGCGTGGTGTATTCGCCCACCGGCCGCTCCGGACTCGAGTCGCGGGCAGCTGAAGCATGTATTGCGGCGCTCGGATCCTGGCGAGAATGCCTGTTGTGGGTTGTCGATTGGGGAGTGTGGTCGAGCCATGAAGACTGGCCGCTCTATTATCTGCGGCGCGGGGAGAGGGGCGAGAAGCGCGACCTTCAGACGGCCCCCGGCCACCTTTTTGACTCTACCGAGCAATCGGAGCTTCACGGGTTTCTGACCCTCGTGCTCGAAAACGGTTGGGATGCGCACCTGCTGCCCGACACCGCGAACCTTGCCGGGCGCCGTATATGGTGTTCGCACGACGGGTGGTCGGAGCTTCATTCACGTGTCGAAAACGAGCTGAAACTCCCGACTGTCTAACAAGCGCATGAACCTGTCGGGCCACAGGCCTGAAGCTGGGTATGGTTAGCGAATTCGTGAGAAGCTGTGTCTGGGCCGCGGTGGTTTCATTAACACCGGCCAGGGGCGTCAGCCCCTGGTTCCCGGAGGCCCACCCTCCCCAACTTCTTTGCAGCACTTAACTATCGAGGCCTTCCGAGGCCCCCTAGTTCGACGCCATCTTTTCGGTAAGCGACACAGGGCTAAAGTCTTTCAGCAACTTGCCAGTCGCCGGATCGAAGACCCGGATGCGGCCGTCGTAGTCGGCGACAGCGACTTGGTCGCCTTGGGGGTGAAATTCGATAGCAAAGACTCCCTCGGTTGCCTCGGCCAGAGCAGCGACTCGGTTGCGGGTCTCGGTTTCGTAGATCGGCACTTCGTCGCTCATGCCTCCGACGGCGATGCGGTTGTTGTCGGCACTGAAGGCAAGCGAGTAGATCTTGGCCTTTTGTTCTTCGAATTCACGAACCAACGTCGAGTCGTCCGCGATCTTCAGGGCGCGCGGCCGATCCATCAAATAGAGATACGGCACGCGGTCGAGTCCGCCGACCGGAACATAATCGCGCCGCAGATGGCGCTTGATCGCGTACAGTTGATCCCGCAGCAGATTGACGTTTTCGAGGATCGCGTCCGTCTCGGCGTTGGCCGGCTTGGCGGCGCGGTCGCGCCCGGCAACGCCCGTGCAAGCCCGGCAAGATCCCCAAGGTCCTCGCGCCGGCTCCAGTCTTGCACCCAGAGGCTAAGGACGTCGCAGGTCCCCGCGGGTCCTGCAATCCGCACTTCAGGGTGTAGAAGCCTGTAGGTCGGGTCACGATAAACTTAGCGGCGCCGAAGCTCCGATCAAAGCAGTATTGCGCTGTCCTTACCCAGTTGTTCGCGTGACGCCGAAGTGGTGCAGGACGTTTCTCATGAGGGCTTGGAACTTGGGGTCGGCCGAGAGCGCCCAGCCGGACGCGATGCAGCCGGTGTGGAAGACTCGCCCGCCTTGGGGACGTTGCCAATAGGTCATCTCGGCGTAGACGCCGTGATCGAGCGGTTCCCAGCGTCCGAAATAGTCGATGCCTCGGCGGTCAGAGGCGGTGACGCGAGCCAGGGTCGTGATGCCCTCTTGTTCATCGGGGAGGGTTTGGCCTTCGGGGATGTGGTGCGTGATCTTCTTGATCCAGCCCAAGCGGACATCGGACTCGTGTCCGCCAACTCGGGGGAGTTTGCCGTCGGGCGATTGGCCGAACCGTTGGCCCGGTTGGAGTTCAACTCGTTCGGGCCGGCGGAAAAGGAAATGGTCGGTTTCGACGACCTCGTACGGTTCGAATTTCTCATCGACGATCGGCCACCAACCGATGCACTCGAGTCCCAACACCTTCCAAGCGGGCCGCCCTGAATAACGCAGCAAGCTGCCGCGCTTGCCGTCATGGCTGTGGTAGATTGCGCCCGGCGCAACGGACTCACGGCCGCCGATGTCGGTGTCGAATTTGCGGCATTCCATCGCCCCGCCGTCTTCGTCGTAAGAGACGCGCCAGAACATAGTGTTGCGCGACATGACGATGACACTGCCGCCGGCGCTCAGAAAACGATCAACGGCGTCGTAAGCTTCGTTCGACCAGTACTCGCTGTGACCGTTGATGACGAGGACTTTGTAGCCGTCGAGCTGTTCGGGGTCGGCGTGCAGGTCGTAGTCCGCGATGACGTCGTAGCCGTATCGGTTTTGGGTGAGCCACTGGTGCGCGAAACGCTCCGCCCGCATTAAGTGGCTGTAGTTGACATCGGGTTTACTGAAGACAACGTCGGGTCCGGCGCAAGGCCACGGCATGCGGCGACCGAAGGCGTAAGGAGGTTGACCGTGATGATGATTGCGGTAGCAGGAATAGGACGGGGCCTCGGCAACGGCGTTGGGCAGCCCCGAGGTGTCCCAAAGTAGGACATCGGGGGCGTTGGCGGCAAAGGGCGTTGCGCTATAAGCGCGCCAAGTGTTGGTCGAGCACAGCATCAGGATCGGCGCCTTGCGGCGGTCGGCGGCTTTGCGGACGATGAAAGCGACGTGATAGTTGCTCATTGCTCCCTTGTGGTCGAAGCGGAAGCGGCCGACGTAGAGGCCGGACGAGGCGTCCTCTGGGACGGTGTACTCTTCGGTAGTTTGCCAACGGGAGTCGTAAAGGTCGTCGGAGGCGAAGCGCAGGGCGTGGCCGCGGTCGGGGTCTTGGGCGGGGTTGTAGTCGGCCCAGCGGTCGACCGAAGCGGCGTCGAACGATGGTCCGCCGATCATCCACGTCGCGCGGTTGATGATGCGACCCCGATGTTCGCCGCCAGAGGCGTCGGCTACTCGATCGCCTGATTCCTCGTCGAGTGGCCAGTAGGCGAGCAGGCCGTCGGTTGGGGGTGGCTTGAGGCCGCGGGCGGCTTGGCGGCTCTGAATTTCCTCGGCGGACAGGGCACGGTTGTATATGGCGGGCGCGGCGAGATCGCCGTCGAAGAAGTCGGCGGCTTTCCCGTTGTCGCCGGCGGCGGCTAGACGGAGGGGAGTGCGGCCGGGCCGGATGGATCCCGGGACGTCCCAGGAGCCTTGGAATTTACCGTTTTCATAGAAAGCGGCGCGACCGTTTTCCCACGTCACGACAAGGTGACGCCACTGGCGCAGGGCGTCGCGCTTGTGGGCGACGCGCCAACGGTTTTCGAAGGAACCGCCGTCGCCGAGATAGAATTTCACCCATCCGGCGCGATTGAGATAGAGAGCAAAGCCGCAGTCACCCGAAGGATCGAATGTCGTGATTAGAGCCTGGTCGCGTTCCCAGGACCACGGGCGGACCCAGCACTCGATGGTGAGGCCGGAGAATTCCTTGTTGGGGTCGAGTCCGTTTTCGACATGAATGTAGGAGCCCGGATGGATCGGTTGCTGCCGCGGACCGGCTTTCGGAAACGTGTGAAGCGTTTCGTTGCTTGTCGGGCTGTCTATCTCCGGGCCTAGACGGGCGATTTCAAGCTCGTACGGGACAGTGCTGCTGGTTCGGAAGTGTATTGTTTCGCCGGCCGCGACGCTTTCTTCAGCGTACGAGTGGAGGCCGGGAATGGGCATGGCCGTGTGAGGCGGAATCAGGGCATCAGCGTCCCGTGCGGGTGCGGCGTCGGCTCTGTTCCACCCGGCGAGAGTGGATGCGCCGGCGACGCCCGCGGCGGTTTTGCGCAGAAAATCGCGTCTTGGAATGTCGGCCATGGATTACCTCCGAGAAACTGTTGGGGTCGCGGGGGCCGTGGGGGTCGGACCATTATCGCCCTATAGTAGCGCCAACGGGTTGGCGACTGGTCGATTTTCCGCGCTGAGCGACGGAGTCAACTCGGCGGCTTTGCGGGTGGGGTCGGCCGCCGGGGATGAAGGTCGAGACATGTCGCTAAGAATGGCGCCACGGCACGCCCGGAGGCTCACGCCAGAGTGGCCGGAATGGCTGATTCTTGCGGGACGCAACGAGCCTTCCCGGGACCGATGGAGGCAACCGTAGGGAACCGCAAGGCCGACGCCGCGAGGCCACGCCGAGGGAAGCGGGGCAGCCGTTCTGTCGAGGCCGGACTCGCGATCGGTGTTAGTCTTGTGAGCACCGACGCGGCCGACGGCTCCCAGCTGTAGGGCGAAGGAGAAACCTCATGAAGAGCAAGACGCACGTTTTGATCGCGGCACTGATCCTCGCCGTCTTGCCGGGGCCGGGGGTTGCAAGAGCGCAGGCCCCCGCCTTTTCGGAAGACCTTTTCCACGGCCGCTCGGCCTACATTCTCGAGAACGCGGAGATGCGCGTCGCCGCTTTGCGAGGCGCCGGGCACATCGCCGAGATCCGTCTGAAGTCCGACGACCCGAAGAAGTCCGTCAACCCGATGCGCGTTCCCCACTTTCCGACGATTGACCCCTGGGATTACGACCCCGCCAAGCACGACGCGACTTACGGCGGGCGCCCCGACCGAATTCTGCAATCCGGCTACATGGGACACCTGCTCAACTTCCCGACATTCGGCTCACCTTCGGACCGCGAGGCCGAGAACGGCCTCGGTACACACGGCGAGGCGCTGGCGGTGGAATGGCGCAAGGACCTGGTCGAGGTTGACAAAGGGAGGGTGCGGCTCTCCTACTCCGCCGATCTGCCGAAGACGCAATACAAGGTCGGCCGCAAGCTGACACTTCCGGGCGACGAGACGGTGCTCTATATCGAGGAATGGGTGGAGAGCCTGACCGAATTCGGGCGTCCGGCGCATTGGGTGCAACACGTGACTTTCGGGCCGCCGTTCGTGGCGCCGGGCCGCAATGTGCTGGATATGTCGGCCGTGCGGGGAGAAGTTCGTCGGCCCGCCGACGACGGCAATTCATTGCAGCCCGGCGCCATCCGCTGGCCAAAGGGGACCTCGCGTGACGGAAAGGAAGTCAGTCTGCGCGAGATGCAGACTGGGGCGAATGCCGGGACGTATTACGGCCTGCTGATGGACCCGGCGCGGGAGGAGTCGTACCTTACCGCGTACAACAAAGACCTGCGCGTGCTGATCGGTTACATCTGGCGCACCGAAGACTTTCCGTGGATTGGCGATTGGCAGGAGAACCAACGCGCCACCGTACCGCCGTGGAACGGAAAGGTGATCGCCCGTGGGCTGGAGTTCGGTACTACGCCCTTCGGGGGTCCGATGAAGACGGTGGTCGAGGAGGGGGAGTTGTACGGGGTCCTCCAATATCGCTGGATCGACGGGGGGCAGCGCTTGACGGCGCGCTACTTGGCCTTCGTGACGGAAATCCCTGACGGCTATCAGGGCGTGGCGGACGTGGAAACACAAAACGGACAAATCCGAATCACGGAACGGGAAACCGGGAAGATCATTTCGCTCAAGAGTGCGCGGGTTTGGTGAGTGATTCCCGTTTACTGAGGAGGAGGGCCGAGGTCGGTCGCCTTTTTAGGCGCTCTCCCCCGGCCTCTGTGCGGAGCGAGGAGTGGGAATCTAGCTTTTCGTATTGTCGATCCAGATGCGAACCTGCTTTTCGCCGTCCTCGACCGCGATGATGTCGCCTCGCTGGTCCCTTAGTTCGGCCAGCGCTCCTTGCAGATCGAGCGTCGCCCCTTCACCGGCGAACAGCGCATCGACCAAGGTGACCGGGACGTCGATACGAACGCTCTTCGAGCCGTCCTTGTCGCCGTGACCGTCGACATCGACCAGCAGACGGGCGCCTTCACGAGCCACCCGGACGCTCTTGTCGCCATCTTCGACCGAGACGAATTCCGCGTCGCCTGAGTTCTTGAGCTCAAGCCACATTTGCCGCAGTTCTTCGACCGAGATGTCGTGATTCTTCAACTCCAGGCGGCCTTCTTTCACGATCTCGTCCGAAATAACGCCCAGCGCGACGTGTGCCAGACCGAAAGGCAGGTTGACGCGGATTTCTTTGCCGTCGTCGTCGCCATCGCTGACATGGATGTGGATCCAGGGCCGTTCTTGTTGCGCCCAAACCCCCGCCGCGAAAACGGCGAGACAGAGCGGCAACAGCACCATCAGAGAGATTCTTCGAGCGGTCATTGCGGATTCTCCTTTCGATTGATCCAACTCTGCTTGTCAAGCCGTGATGCGTCCAACATCGCGACCGGATTTGAACTTGGTTGGATATACGGAGTCGAGGGCGCGAAAGTTCAACGAGCCGGAAAGTTGAACCGGATCGGGGCTATCCGGTGTGGACGGGGAGTTGCTTTTCGAGGGCTTTCACGGCGTCGATGGCGAGGACGGCGGCGTGTCTAGACTCGTTTGACAGACCGCCCACAGCTTGTTCGACTTGCTCACGATTCACGGAATTGAGTTGATCGGTTCGTAGACCGGTGAGAATCTCGGTGAGGGCGGAGCCGACGGCGATGGATGCCGTGCAGCCGCGAGTCAGGTAGCGAATTTCGTCGATCCGGCCGTCGCGGACTTTCGCCGAGAGCTTGAGGATGTCGCCGCAGATCGGGTTGGAAACTTCGGCTTGGACGTCGGCGTCGTCGAGCTCGCCGACATTGCGGGGGTTCTGGAAGTGGTCCAACAGCCTTGCGCTGTACATGACCTTCCCATTGTAGGTTTGTCTTAGGACGCTTTTCGGACACGTCCGTCGGCTTTCTTGGCTTGGGCCATCGCTTCGGCCAAGAATTTCGGCGGGCGGCCCCGGCGGCGTTTGCCCTCGGAGAGACTCTCGACCGCGTGGATGACGTAGTCGATCCGTTCCAGCTCTTTTCGCAACTCTTGGATTGCCTTGTAGATAGGCTCGGCCGCTATAATTGCCTCCGTCGTAGGTCTGATCGACGACAGCGGACGAACCCTTTACCACTGCCCTCCCTGTAACGGACCCCCGCGTTCCGTTTGCAGCCGTCACAAGGGAACACGGTTGCTGAAGCGAATGGGGAGCGGTCGGACGGTCTCAAGCCGGTAAAGCCTCCCGCCGGCGTGGTCGATAAAAGTAGTGGAAGCCACCATGTCCACTTTGACCAAGAGCCTGTCTGACACCTCCGACACGATAGCCGCTTCGAGAAGTGACGCCTCGGAAACCGCGGCAACCACTAGCGACAAGAAGCCTTGGGCACTTAAGGCACTACCGCCATTTCCAGCGGTTGCCCTGCAGTTGCTCAACATTCTCGACGACGACGACGTGCCGATGAAGAAGATCGTCGACTTGCTGCGGGTTGACCCGGCGCTATCGGCGGAGATCTTGCGGGTTTCCAATTCGGCGCTTTATGGGCTGAGCCGCCGAATCGACAACGTTTCGCACGCGATCGTTGTGCTGGGTGCTGAAGTGGTCAAACGGCTGGCGCTCACCGTCGCGTTGGGGCGTTTTTCGCACAGTTTTCTACGCGACAAGAGCCTCCGGATCTGCTGGGACCACAGCATCGCCTGCGCGCTGGTCGCCGAGGAACTGGCCATGGTGCTGGATCAGCCCAAGGACCGTGCCTATACCGCGGGGCTTCTCCACGATGTCGGGCGCCTAGCGCTATTGGCGTGTTACCCGAATGAATACGGCAACTTGCTTGCTGTCGCGCGGGAGAACGATTTCGACGAACTCGAGTGTGAGCGGGAGTTGTTTGATATCGACCACTGTGCGGCGGGGGAATGGCTCGGCGGACATTGGAATCTGCCGGCGGAATTTGTCGAGTCAATCGCCAACCATCACACCGCTGAAGTCAAGGACAAGTCCCTGCTATCGATCATCACAGCCTCAAACACGGTTGCCGATGCCATCGGATTCAATGTGCTCGACATGTCCGCCAAGGCTACCGTTGGCGAGACTCTCGCGGGCTTGCCGCTCGACAACCGCGAGGAAGTTGTTGAGAAGCTCGAAAACTTCGGTGATGAAGTCCGCAAGGCGATCGGGTCGGTTACGCCGGCGGGATCAGGCCGGGACGACAAATAGTCGTGTAGCCGTTGAACCGTGAGCCGACCCGCGGCGTCGCGAATCCGCGAGCGGCTCCTCTGGGCCGATCCTTGGTGAATAGCCCCCCTACCAGCACCTACTGAAGACTTACACCGCGTCTCCGCCGCCTTTGGCGATCCGGGCCCATTCGCTCAGTCGCGCATCAACGTCGGGCCCTAGAAAATCCGAAACAACCGCAAGTGCGTTCGCGCCCGCAGCCAATACTTGATCGGCATTTTCTCGGGTGATGCCTCCGATCGCGACGAGTGGTTTGTCAGTCAGCGGTCGCAGCCGCCGCAGCTCCTCCGGGCCGACTACGGGATCAGGTTCTTCTTTCGAAGCCGTGGAGAAGATCGGCCCGATCGCCAGATAGTCCACCGGCGCAAGCTCGGCTTCTCGCAGCTGGTGCTCGCTGTGGGTTGAAAAGCCGATCAGCATTGGCGTCTCCCGGGAGCTAGACTTCCCCGCGGAGGAATTCTCAAGGAAAGAGCGCACCTCAGCCGGTGGCAGATCGTCCTGCCCGACGTGAACACCGTCGGCTCCCACCAGTAAGGCAATATCGGGCCGGTCGTTGACGATGAACAGGGCTCCGGCTTCCCGCAGAGTACGCCCCACCAGAGCCGCGGTTTCGAAAATCTTGCGGGTGTAGGGGCCCTTGTGTCGAAACTGCGCAATTCCGACACCGGCCCTTGCCAGCGCGCGCGCCACTTCTTCGGGAGCGACGCCTCGGGCCGAGGCCGCCACTGTATCGATGATGGGGTAGAAAGTGGGGAGCCGATCGTTGTTCATGCAGAAAGAGAGTATCAGAAAATGGTGTAAGTGTTTTTTTCTAAGTGTTTAGGTCAATGGCTTCGCCGGCCGACATCGGCTCCTCCGCGGTGTATGTAGTAGGACAGAGCAGTCCTTGCCGGCTGACGAACCTCCCGTAGTATCGGGGACATAGGTTGAATCCCGCAACGCCGCTTAGTGCAAACCTCGCATTTCGGCACGCGGCGAATCGTGATATGTAAGGGCAACAGTTGCCGTGCTGGGGCTGCCCCCCCAATTGGAAGTGCGAGCCCAAGGATTTCAGTCATGAGTAAGTTGACTCAGTTCACAGGTACAGGCGCCTTCAAAGGAGCCGAAGAAAACATCGAGCTGCACGAGTGGCCCGCTTGGCCGCAGTACGGCAAGGGCAAGTTCGAGGAACTCGACGCCTATCGAGCCTCGTTCATCGGGGAAGTCGACATCCCCCGCCTGTACCGCGGACCTGTGAACGTGTCCTTCGATCTGGTGGACCGCGACCCGAAAGCGGCGGCCGGCCCGTGCAAGGTTACGGTGAACGGCCATACCGATCACGAGGCAAGGTACCAAGTCAAGGGGACCAAACTCGTCTTCAAGGCTCGGTTCAAAGGGAAACCGCGGACTCTGGTGATATACCGCACGGGCAAGGAACAGAATTGCACCATGCTCGAAGTCAAAGGTTACAAAGACAAGACCTTGCGTTTGCGTCCGACCAGCCAAGAGCCCGAGACAGCCGAGTTGGTCGAGAAGTAGCTCCCGCCTACGGGTCGCCCGCGCCCTTTCGCTCCACAACCTTCGCCGCAGTTTGTCGGTGAGGGCTCGATCCCACACACCCCTCCGTCGGACCTGTCGAACTTGTGCCGGCACAGCGGTGGGCGCGAAGGTGTACAATGGCGTGTTTTAGCCTGCCGCTCGCGGTGCTCCTCGTTCCGTTTCACGCACAACTCATGCGCCGCTACGCGACCGAGGAATCTTCGCGCGCCCGCACGGAACCCAATTCTTATGCCAACCGCGGAGACTTTTCGCGTTGGATTCACGGCCGACCTTGTCGGTGACACCAAGCGGTCGGGAGAAAACGCCGCCGCGCAAATCCTCGACCCGCTGCCGAATCTGGAATGGGACGTCTTGCCCGATACGGGCGGCGTCGCCGACCCGGAGATCATCGATCGCTACGACGCGCTGATCGTGCTGGGGTACGACTTTCCTCCCGAGGCCTTTGCCGGGGTCAAGCGGCTGGCCTGCTTGGCCCGGTGGGGGGTCGGTTTCGACCGCGTCGACGTTCCGGCCTGTACCGAAGCCGACGTCTTGCTCGCCATTACGCCCAACGGTGTGCGGCGGCCGGTGGCGGAAGGAATCATTACTTTGATCCTGGCCGTCGCCAAGGACTTGCGCACTCTCGACATCCGCACTCGCACCGGAAAGTGGCGCGCGGACCAGAGTCGAGCCATCTGCGTCGAGGGACGAACGCTGGGTTCAGTGGGCGCGGGCAACATTGCCGGCGAGCTGTTCCGCATGGCCCGCGGCATGGGCTTCGGCGGTTTGCTTGCCTGCGACCCGTACATTTGCAAGGAACGCGCCGCGGAGATGGGGGTGGAATTGGTTGATCTGCCGACCGTGATGCGCGAAAGCGACTTCGTGACGATCAATGCGCCTTTGAACGAACACACCGAAGGTCTGGTGGGGGCCGAGGAGTTGGCATTGATGAAGCCGAGCGCGTTCTTGATCAACACCGCGCGCGGGCCGGTCGTCGATGAGAAGGCGTTGATCGAGGTGCTGCGGCAAGGTAAGATCGCGGGTGCCGGCCTCGATGTTTTCGAGGAAGAGCCCGTCCCGAAGGACAATCCGCTGCTGGAGCTCGACAACGTCATCGTCGCTCCGCATTCGATTGCCTGGACCGAGGAAAGTATCCGCGACCTGGGGCTGGACTCGTGCCGCAACGTTCGCAATGTCTACGAAGGGAAACCCCCTGATTTCCTGGCGAACCCGAAGGCCGTCGAGCGGCCGGGAGTACAAGCCAAACTGGCACGGAGGAAGTCATGAAGCCCAACCTGATCCGCAAACGGCTGGCCGAGGGGAAAGTGCCCGTGGGCCACATGATCATGGAATTCGCGACCCGCGGCATCGCCAAGATCGTGGAGTCGGCCGGGGTCGACTTCGTCTTGCTCGATATGGAACACGGCGGTCGCGATTTCGGCAGCATATGCGATCTGCTGGCCTGGTTCAAGAGCACGCCGATCACGCCCGTCGTGCGCGTGCCGGCGACCGAGTACCACTTCATCGCTCGCGTGATGGACGCCGGCGCGCAAGGCGTGATGGTCCCCAATGTTCGGTCGGTCGAGCAGGCCCGTCGCGTGATTACGGCTCTGCGCTACGCGCCCGACGGTGACCGCGGACTTGGGCTGGGAGGCGCGCAAAACGACTACATTCGCCCGCCACTAGTCCAATACATGACTGAAGCGAATCAGTCGAACATCTTTCTTTGCCAGATCGAGAGCACGAAAGCCGTTGACAGCATCGACGACATCGCTTCTCTGCCGGGAGTCGACAACCTTTGGGTCGGCCACTACGACTTGAGCCAGTCGATGGGCATTGTCGGGCAGCTGGAAAACCCTGTTTTCGTCGACGTTCTGCGTAAGGTGACCGACGCCGCCAAGCGACACGGCAAGAGCGCGGGTATTCAGCCGGGCAGTGTGGAGCAGGCGCGGGAGTGGATGGATTTGGGCTTCAACGTTATTTCCTACGGCGTTGATCACGGGGTCTATTCGGCGGCTCTGAAGGCGCATGCGGAAGCCATCCGCGCGTCGTAAAAGCGCGTGGCGCCCTGTACCGGGCAACCAGGCCTCAAGGCGAATTCACCGCGAGAGGCGCACGACTCTTTTTTCGACCGGACGGCGGAGGGCCCGGCCTTCCGTTCGTGTCAAGATCGTAACCTCCTCGACCCCATTGGCAAGCAGGTAATCTCGTGCGTCGTCGATGCCCGCACCTACTTGGGCGGGGCTGTGGGAGTCGTCACCGAAACAGAACCCGATACCCATATCGGAGGCGCGTTTGAGCAGCCAAGGCTCGGGATAGGGTGTGGGAAGTCCTTTGCGGTAGGCGGCGGTGTTGAGGTCGAGAACGGCATCGCCAGCGCGAGCGGCTTCGAGGGCCCGGTCGGCGGCGCGCCGAATCTCGGCGGTGTCGAGAGCGGTGTCAGGCCCGGCGTTCTTGCGGAGCAGGTCGAGATGTCCAATGACCTCGGGCTGTAGTGCTTCGATCATGTCGGCGACGGTTTCGTAGTAGCGAACGGCAAGCGATTCCAATCCTCCGAGGGCGTCGCGGATTTTCTGAAAATCTCCCAGCGGCCCGTCGATCGAAACTTCGTCAACATAATGGACCGAGCCGACCATGTAGTCGAAATCGCCGGCTTGCCGGTAGGCGAGCATCTTTTCGCGATAGCGGTCGGCGGGGACCACTTCGACCTCGAATCCGCGGAGGACCGTGAGCCGCTCCGCGAACCGTTCGGTTAATTCGTCAATCGCGCGGATATAGGTTCGGAAGTCCTCTTCGAGCCGCTCTACGGTGAAGCCTTTTTCTCTCTCGGTCGCGTAGAGAAAACGGGATTCGCTTCGGGGTGCGTGCTCGCTGACGCCGAAGGTGTGAAACCCGGCGGCGACGGCGGCCTCTAGAACTTCTTCCAGGCGTCCTTCGGCGTGCTCGCAGAATTCGCCGCTGTGACCGCCGTGGAGTGAGACTCGCCAGGGTTCTCGGGGCATTTTTCCAGTTTAGTTGGGGCCGATTGGAGCGGTGGGGTGTTGGGGCTCTCGCGCGTGTGGAATGCCGTAACAGGGGGGGAAGACATAGCGGCGCGAATGCCGCCGCGGCTCGCCCGGGCCTGGAGGCGACGCGCGCGCCACGTTTTGTGCTGCCACTCCCTGCGCTACCAGGCTACGAGCGCGCGTAGGTCGCGGATGTTGTTCCCGGTCGGACCGGTCATCAGCAGGTCATCCAGCTTTTCGAAGAAGTGGAAGGAATCGGAGCGTTCCTCGTAATCGTCGGGGTCCATGCCGGCGGCTTGGGCACGGTTGATGGTTTCGCCGTCGGCGACGGCGCCGGCGGAGGGCGAGTTGCCGTCAACGCCGTCGGTGCCGGCGCTGATGACCGCCATGTTTTGTCCGGCGATGCGGCGGGCGCAGGCAAGCACGAACGCTTGATTGCGCCCGCCCCTACCCTCGCCGGTAACCGGGACGCTTAGCTCACCGCCGGTAAGCAAGGCAACAGTCTTTCCCGGGTGAGTCTGCCGCATGTTTTCCAAGCGTCCGACAAGATGGTCGACGGCCTTCTCATAGGGCCAATCGTCGACGGAAAGGTCTTCTTCAACGACCCATTGTCGTGAGGCCGCTTCGCGATGCAGCGCGTCAACGCCGTCTTGGTTTCCGAGCAAGCCATGCCAACTGCTGTGAGCGAACTTCTGGCCACCCGGTTCGGGCGTTTCGGGAATTGTGTTTTCGTCGAACATCCGGAGAATCGAGGCGGGAAAGCGCTTCAACAGCCCGAGGCGTTCGGCCAGGTCGCGGCAATCGTCAACGGTTGATTCGTCGGGCATCGTAGGCCCCGAGGCTACGGTCGACGGCTGGTCGGGAGGCACATCGGAAACATACAGCGTCAGCTGCCTGGCCGGATGAGCGCGCTCGGCTAAGCGGCCGCCTTTGATCGCGGAGAAATGCTTGCGCAGCACGTTCATTTCGACAATGTTGGCACCACAGGTCACCAGCAGGCGAAAGAACTCACAGCAGTCGTCGAGCGAAATCTCATCGGAAATCGGCCGTTCACAAATCGCCGAGCCGCCGCCCGACAGCAAGTAGACGACCAGGTCTTCGGGCCGCAGATCGCTGACCAATTCAAGCGCAACCGAGGCGGCGTGGAAGCTTTCGGCGGTGGGGTAAGGATGTCCGCCGGTGTAGTGGAGGAAATACGGCAGTTCCCTTTCGGGCTGGACCGAGCTGACGACGACGCCGGTGACAACACGGGGTTTGACGATATCAACGAACTGCTCGGCCATCCGCAAGCCGGCCTTGCCGATTGCGATGCAGATGACCTTGCGGCATTCGGCGAGGTTGACCTGCTCGTCGCCGACAGTGAGGATGTTGTCGCGGCACTCGATGCGGCGCGGCATCACTTTGTCGAGCGACAAGCTGAGGAGAGTCGAAAGAAAGATTTCGCGAAGGTCGGCTTTCACGAGTGTTCATCCAGCAGGGGCGTTACTCCGGTTCCGGGAATACGGCCTGGTTCACGAGATTCGGCGGACGTTTTCCGTCGAGCGCCGTCAGGGCGTTCTCGGCGGCCATCATACACATTTTGCGGCGTGTCGCCGTGGAAGCGCTCGCGATATGCGGCATCAGTACCGCGTTCTCAAGGGCGAGCAAGCGCGGTTCGACGTGAGGTTCATTTTCGAAGACGTCGAGACCGGCCGCGGCAATTTCTCCGCGCTCGAGCGCCTCAGCCAGCGCCGCCTCATCGATGACGGGCCCGCGCGAGGTGTTGATCAGAACGGCGGTGTTCTTCATCAGCGCCAGTTGAGGGGTGCTGATCAAGTGTCGCGTCTGCGGCAGCAGCGGCACATGGGTGCTAATAAAGTCCGATTCCCGGAGCAGGTTTTCGAACGGTACGAATGTGAGCGCAAGTTTCCGCTCGATTTCGTCGGGGGTGCGGACGGCGTCGTGATAGATCACTTTCATTTCGAAACCTTGCGCTCGGCGAGCCAGTGCCCGCCCAATGCGGCCCATCCCGAGGATGCCCAACGTACTGCCATGGGCGTCCACGCCGCAGAACTGATCGATGCCCCAGCCATGCCACGTGCCGGCACGAAGAAAACGTTCCGCTTCGCCCACTCGCCGTGCGGCGGCAAGCAGCAAGGTGAAGGCGAGATCGGCTGTTGTCTCTGTCAGCACGTCCGGCGTGTTGGTCACCGCGATGCGATGCCTCGTCGCCGCTTTGATGTCAGTTGCGGGCGCATGAAGCGACCGCCATTGTCTCACAGGGTTTTGAAGGCTTACAATTGAGAACTTCGGGAGAAAACACTGATATGGCGAAACTTGGATTCCTCGGACTCGGCTTGATGGGCTATCCGATGGCGCGAAACTTGCTCGACGCGGGCCACGAGGTGGCGTTATGGAGCCACACTCTTTCAAAAGCCCGCCGATTGGCGAAGAGCCACAAAGGCGTCTTTTGTAAGACCCCGAAAGAGGTCGGCAAGTTCGCCGATTGCGTCTTCTTGTGCGTGGGCAACTCGGAGATGTCCGAGGAAGTCTTGCTTGGCGCCGACGGAGTCATCAAAGGCGTCCGCAAGGGCAACGTCGTCGCCGATTGCAGCACGATCGCTCCGACGCTGGCGCGTGGGATGGCGAAACGCTTCGAGAAAAAGGGCGCGTTCCTTCTCGACGCCCCCTGCACCGGATCGACTCCGGGTGCCGAGGGCGGTACGCTCACCTTCATGATCGGTGGCCGCAAGAAAGTCTTCGAAAGCGTCCGTGAGAATTTCCTCCCGATGGGCAAGACCCTGTTCTATTGCGGCAGGCAGGGAATGGGACTGCATGTGAAGCTGTCGCAGAACCTCGTGCTCTGCAACATGATGCAGGGCTTTATCGAAGGCATGGTGTTGGCGAAGAAAGCCGGCGTCAACCCTAAACTGATGTTCGAGGTGCTTGACAAGAGCGCCGCGAAAGCCGGCCTTATCAGTTTCAAGGCTCCCTACATCTTCAAGCGCGATTTCGAAGCGGCCTTTCCTCTTAAGTGGATGCACAAGGACATCGGTTTGATGCTGGACTCGGGCCGCGAAATGAATGTCCCCCTCCCTTCGACCTCGTTGGTCCATCAACTTTTCGGCGCCAGCATCGCACGGGGCCAGGGGGATGAAGATTTCTGCTCGGCCGTTAAGCTTCTTGAAAGCTGGGCCGGCGTCGAAGTGAAGGAGTAGCGGCGGGACGGGCTAAACTGCCGCCGGCGGCACGTAGCGCTCGACGTGGATCTTGTCCTCGTGCCGGCGTGCCTGGGCTAGGTCATAGGCTGACTGCAGGCGAAGCCACTGACCTGCGTTCGACCACCCTACGTCCTGAAGCTTGACTGGAGGCTCCGGCGCGACCGGCCGCGCGTCCTCCCGAATCGGGTCGCCAGAGCATCAGAATCGCGTCTTACGCCCCTTGCGTTCTCATTGTCTACAAGCCGGGTTTGCTTTACCGCCTCGGGTGGCGCTCCGCAGCGGGCCGGTCGTCTATCCAAGCGGTCGGGGGAAGCGTCTCAATTGGCCGGCGCGACGCCGAAACGCAGATCGTCGCCTCCGAAACCCAGACCGGAGTGGAAATCGAATTCGATCCGATGAATCGGGAGTCCGGAGACGATACCAACGAAATCGTTTGCGGCTGTGTTGGCATCCGCGTGGATCTCTCGGATCAGGCGGTAACCTTCGTCGAAAACCCGCAACGTGCCGCGGGCACCCGTGTTGTGAATGCCCACCGCACAGACCGGGCTGACGAAATACCCTGCGACAAGGGAGCGTTCGGAGAGATTGATAGCCGAGTTCGACAGCAGATTCGGACGAGAGATCCCACTGAACGGCAGATTAGGCTCACCGAAGATTACCCCCGACGTGAATCGGAGACCCGCGGCGGCATATTGGTCGGCCAACACCGCTCCCGGGCTCTCCGCGGAAATTGCGACGTTGGTAGGGGTCCGGTCGAAGTCCGCCAGCATCAGGAGGCCGGTGCGTCGCCGCATCGTGTTGCGATCTCTGAATTCTCCCGCCATGAGCGCGCAACGCCGGCTGGTGGTAAATCGATCGAGCAAGGTCACGAGGTGGCGTTGGCAAACCGGGCAGAAGGGGTACCTGTCGTTGATCTGATCCATGACGCAAGCGGCTCTCGACGGTTTGAATAGCCGACCGGGCGAGTTTGGGTCTTGGGATTCGAAGCATCCGACCTGTCGGGCGGCTCGGTTGTTGGCGGCGGCGGTACCCGGCGCCAGAAAGACTACGTCCGTCAGGTCGCTCCAATGGTCCGAGCATCGATCGGCGGGATGGTCGGTGGCGATGTTGGGGTAGGTCGATCGCCAGGCGGCCGTGACGATCTTCGGATATTCGTCACCCAGGCCGCCGAACGAATGCCCAAACTCGTGGATCAGGATGTGGGTCTGTGTCGATTGGATGCTTAGGATATTGGGGTCGCCGCGGGTGACTCCGATACCGGGCGTCCTGTTTGGATCCGCCGCGTAGCCCGCGGCTTCGATCACGAAGATGATTTGATCGTTGTGGTTGAAATCCAAGAACGGCGCCTGCGTCCGGGCGAACGTTCTGATTCTCGCCTGATCCGGGACCCAATAAGTACCCTGGCGACGGAAGTCGTTTGCCGTCGAGGCATCTAGGCGATAGATATTGATCTTCTTTCGGAAGCGACTGAAGAAATCATGTTGCAAGAGCCGTTGCTTGAAGGCGGCCGCGTCGTTTACCCAGCGTCCGTTGGCGCCGGCGTTGGCCCCGTAGTAGTGGGACGGCACCAGTAGAATGTCCAACTTGTCTGCTGACGGGCCGTTGACCTCGAGGGCGGTTTGGGCCAAGCAATCCGCCGGAAAGAGGCTCGAAAACGCGATCAGGATTGACAGACACCGACCAAGGATCCTGCGGTCCCCAATAGCTGTCAAAAGCTCCCGTCTGTCGATGGTCATCAATGGTTGTCGGGACATTTCACTCTCCTCGCATGACGGCGTGCACGGAACGCAGCATCAGCGGACGCGTCGCCGGGGACTCCGGACGTGTAGCCAGGGCCTCTACATATGTAAAGCGAAAAGCGATGACACTCGGGGCCAAAGGGTTCCGGCTCCGCTACTCAAGGTGGGCACGCGTTCAGCACTTCAATCCAAACGCGCATCGCACGGGTCACGGGGAAAAACTTCCGGTCGAATGGCAAGCTGCTCGAAAAGCCGGGCCGACGTGGAAGTTAGAGGGGGAGCAGGCATCAGACCGCCGCCGGCGGCACGTAGCGCTCGACGTGGATCTTGTCCTCGTGCCGGCGTGCCTGGGCTAGGTCATGGGCTGACTGCAGGCGAAGCCACTGACCTGCGTTCGACCATCCCAGCTTCTCGAGGCGAATCGCCATATCCGGCGAAATACCGGCTTTCTCGTTCACAAGGTTGTTGAGGGTCTGCCGGGTCACGGCGAGGAGCTTCGCGGCGCCGGTCACGGTTAGGCCCAAAGGCTCAATGCAATCTTGCCGGATAATGCGGCCCGGGTGGGGAGGGTTTTTCATCGGCATGGCGAATTCCTTATCGGTTATCGGATGCCGACTTTCTTAAGCTCCGCGCGCAGGCGTTCTTCGGGATGTAGGCCGACCAAGTAGGAAGAGATTTTGCCTTCGCGGTCGATGATCACCAGCGTTGGCAGCGAACCCACAAAGTACCGCTGCGAGACTCGCGCGCCTCGGTCGACCAGGCTCGGGAAGCGGTAGCCTTGCCGCTGGAAAAAGCCTTTTGAACGGCTCTCCGGTTCGGCATTCACGCCCAGCACGACCAAACCCTGATCGCCGAACTTAGCGGCAAGGGCCTGCACGTGCGGCAAATCGATTCGGCAGGGCTTGCACCAAGTGGCCCAGAAGTCGAGTAGGACGACTTTCCCGGCCAGGTCCTCAAGGCGGTAGGTGTCTCCGGCGAAATCCCGCAAAGCGAAATCAGGAGCAGGTTGATTCTCGAGCCTTGAAACGAGATTTGAAGTGGCCCCGAATTCCTCGACCAATTCCGCCCCCGACGGTGGTTTGAAAACGAAGGTGGCGACGGGAACCGCCGCGCCCACCAGCGCCGTCGAGAAACTGATCGTTTGCTGAACCTTCACCGGATGCTTCATATCGGCCTTTTGCATGGAGGCCAGCGAAGTCTCCCGCAGTACGATCCCGACATTGCGGTCGATCCAAAACTTGCGCCATAACCTGCCGTGGGGCACCCCCGGCGGCGTGTCGTAAACGGCTTCGATCGTCACGTGCGTGCCGCGGGGCCGATCGTCGTCGGGGACGACCCGAGCCTCGCGCAGCCGAGTCGCCGCCGCCGCGTAGCGTTGCTTGTAGCGGAGGGCCGACTTGCGCGGGTCGAGCTTGATAGGGCCGCTTTCGTCGCGTGCAACGGCGAAGGGATCTGCGCTTCGACGCGTGTACTGCTTGAGCCGCGGAGAGTAAGTCCACGTGGTCGAGCCGTCGAAGACCGATACCCCTTCGTCGGCTCCGGAGAACATTGCAAATCGGGCGCGCCCGTCTGCATCGAGGGCGGTCACGTAGCGCGTTTCCGTCTCTCGTTCAAAGCCTTCCGATAGGGTCTCGGTTGTTTCCACCGCCTCGAAGTAGAAACGATCGAGATCGTTGTAGGTTTGCGCGATGCGGGCGAGAAGGGATCGGGCTTCGTCGTCCGGAGACGCAGGTTCGGAGGGCTGGGCACAGAGGACCGGAAGCAGAAAAAGCATCCCTGCCGGCAGGGAAGTTCGGCGAAATGACGTGAGATCGAGCGGCAACATGACCTACGAAACCATCATAGCCCGATGTTGATTTTTCGTTGCTCCGAATACGGTGGCGAGAGCTGCAGTCAACAGCTGCCGGATGATTTCTCGCAGATGGCCTAGACTTTAGGTATGTTCTGGTGGCTCGTGATCGCGGCCGGGATTTTCGCCGCATTGGTTTATGCCTATCGCCTGCACCGCCGCGACAGCGGCCGCCTCGCCGCAATTTTCGTAGAGTTGTCGGAAACGCACGGAGGCGAGGTCGAGCGGGGCACTTGGTTGGTACTGCCGAAGTTTCGTTTCGAGCGCGGCGGTCGGCCGTGCCTACTGACGGCGATGGCGACCGACGGCACAAAGGGGAGCGCGGCCTTTACCTGTATCGAATTGGAACTGCCGGGTGATTGCGGAGAGAAGATCCGGATTCGGCCTAAGTCGAGGGGCACGAGGATACTCGAACTCCCGGTGACCTCCGGCGGCCGCTTGTCGACCGGAGATCGCGAGTTTGATGCGGCTTTCCGCATCACGGGGAAAAATCAAGCATTTGCTTCGAGCCTGCTGGGCGTGGATGTCCGCCAGTCGATGCTCGCAAGCGACACGCCCGCGCTCGAGTCCCGCGTGGAGCGAAACAAGATCATGGTGACGATGGAAGGAATCGCGGGTTCGACGAAGGAAATCGAAGTTCTGATTGAAACGGCCGGCCTCTTGGCCGATCACTGCCCGTTAGTGGGCTCAACCGCCGACTAAGGCCGGGCGACTTCCAGGAGCTACTTCGCGCGGCCCCTGCGGCCCTGTTCCCAGTCTTCCCAGACTTCCAGAAACTTCATTTGATCGTCGAGGCCGGTGTCTTCGAGTAGAAACTGAACGTCTTCGCGCGATATCCGACGGCCGAGACGCTTGGGGCGATCGGCGATGTTGTAGACCGTCACGGCTGCGATACCCGCATCATCTTTGAGTGTCCCCACACTGACCTTGTCGAGGGTGTCGGCGCTTGAGTGATACACGGGGACATAGTCTTCGGTTTCTTGTACCGCCACGAGAGCCGGAATACCTTCGAGTAGGAAATCAAAGTGATCGGTGCCGAAGTAGGCCGTGGCGCTGTGATCGTCCGCATTGCGGCCGTCGAGCGGGGCCATGGCTTCGCGGAGTCCCTTTTCGAGCTCGTGGCGGCCGTTGAACGAGTAGCCGTTGATCTTCCCGACGCCCATGTCGTGGATTATGACTGCGGTAATCGAGTCGAGTTCTGCGCGATGTGCCCGGACGTAACCGAGCGATCCGAAGAGTCCCTGTTCCTCGCCACCGAACAAGATGAAGCGGAGAGTCCGGCGCGGCCGCAAATCCGCGGCGGCTATGGCACGCGCGACCTCTATGATCAGCGTTACGTTGCAACCGTTGTCGAGGCACCCGGTTCCGAGGTCCCACGAATCGAGATGGCCGCCGAGAATGACAACCTCGTCGGGCTTCTCGCGGCCGCGAATCTCGGCGACGACATTCCGTTGCTCGATCGGTCCGCCGGTTTCGTTCGCTAACGATAGCCGCATGCGGACTTTCTTGCCGGCCTCCAGCAAGCGCAGAATACGCAGCCCGTCTTCGCGACCGATGAGCGCGCTCGGGATCGGGTCGAGCCGACCGTCGATCACATTGATATGGCGGTAGAGTAGACCGTTCGGGCGGGTCGAGGTAAAGAGAACCGCGGCGGCGCCGACCCGGGCTGCCTCGCGTAGTGCGATCGTCGCGTCGCGTTGTTCGTTGGCGAGATCTTGAAATGTAGCGACCTCGTTCGAGCGGATCAGCAGAATCTTGGCCCGCGCCTTCTTTTTGATGCGGAGAATACGGCCGGTTGTCCCGCTGCCGCCGTCAATTACTTCGGCTTCGGTGCCGCCCGTCGGTGTGGCCGGCGACCAGGCTGAGGAGACGCCCCGTACGTGGAAAGCAATCGGCTCGGCGAGCTCGATCCGGACCGCGCCTTCGCGCCACGACGAGGGCATCGAAAACGTCTCGGTATGTACATGGTCGACCCCGGCTTGCCGGAAAGCCTCTACGGCCCACTCGACCGCCCGATCCATAGCCGGGGAGCCGGGCATGCGCCCCCCCAGCTCATCGCAGATAACGCGAAGGTTTTCCTCGATCGAGGGCGAACGGGAAATTTCGCTGAGCAGTTTGTCAGATGCCGATGCGTCGGGGAATTCAGATTCGGCGGACCCGGCAGCGGCGAGACAGGCGAGAAGAGCGAAAGCGGTGCCAAAGCCGTATCGAATGGGTCGCGAAAGCAAGATCGATGCTAACACAAGGCACCCGTGGCCACGCCTCGACGCCATACAGAGGAGGCGGGCGGGGCCCTCGTTGTTATTCGACGGTCACGCTCTTGGCGAGGTTGCGTGGTTGATCGACATCGCAGCCGCGCAGCACGGCGATGTGGTATGCAAGCAGTTGTAAAGGAACGATCTCAAGGATCGGGAGCAACATTTCCGGTGCGGGCGGAACCTCGATCAGGTCTTCGACGAAACCGCCGAGTGTTTGGTCGTGCTGCGTGGCGAGCGCGATCACGCGGCCTTGGCGAGCCTGCACTTCCTTGATGTTGGCGAGCGTCTTTTCATAACGGAGACGGCTGCTTTCATCCGCCGGATCTTGCGTGGCGATCGCGACGACTGGAAGATCTTCGTCTATCAAAGCGTTGGGGCCGTGCTTCATCTCGCCCGCCGGGTATCCCTCGGCGTGGATATAGGAAATTTCCTTGAGCTTCAGCGCCCCTTCGAGTGCGATCGGATAGTGGACGCCCCGTCCCAGGAAGAGGAAATCCTCGACGCGATAGAGCGTTCGCGCCAGCGCTTCGCAGTGGGCGTCGTTGTTGAGCACGGTTTCGAGCTTGCTCGGAATCAAGAGCAGCTCGTTGATCATTTGCCTTGCCAACGGCGGTTCCAAGCGACCTTTGACGCGGCCGAGGTAGAGCGACAGCAGAAACAGCGCCGTCAACTGAGACGTAAAGGCCTTGGTCGAGGCCACGCCGATCTCCGGGCCGGCGTGGGTGTAGATGGTTCCCGCCGCTTCTCGGGTCAACATTGACCCAAGCACGTTGCAAATCGCCAGGGTCTTCGAGCCTTTTCGGATCGCCTCACGTTGGGCGGCCAGAGTGTCGGCGGTTTCTCCTGACTGGCTGATCAGAACGGTAAGAGTCTTGTCGCTGACGATGGGGTCGCGATAGCGGAATTCGCTGCCGTAGTCGACCTCGACAGGTACACCGGCAAGCTGTTCGATCATGAATTTCGCGGCCAGCGCGGCATGCCAAGACGTGCCGCAGGCCACCATGCGAACCTGCTCGATTGCCGCGAGCTCAGGCTCGCTGATTTCCATCTCGTCGAGAAAGACTTCACCCGACTCGCGGCCGATGCGTCCCAGCAGTGTGTCTCGAACCGCTCGCGGCTGCTCGAACACTTCTTTCAGCATGAAGTGCCTGTAGCCGCCCTTTTCGGCCATCACCGGATCCCACAATACGTGCTGCAGCGAGCGATTCAATGATCGGCCGTCGAAATCCATTATCCGCGCGCCGCGCGGCGTCAGAACCGCGATATCGCCATCGGCGAGGAAGAGCATGTCGCGAGTGTGGTGCAGGATCGCCGGAACGTCGGAAGCCACGAAGTATTCGTCATTGCCGATGCCGACGACGGCCGGTGGGCCGTTGCGGGCAGCTACGATCTTATTGCGGTCGCGCCGGGACAGCGCTGCCAACGCAAACACGCCCTGCAGCTTGCCGATCGCCAACCGCACGGCTTCTTCGAGGGGCGTACCATTCTTACTGAAATCCGCGACCAGATGGGCGATGACTTCGGTGTCTGTATCGGTGGTGAACTTGCGGCCGGCTTGTTCAAGTTCGGCCTTGAGCGTGAGGTAGTTCTCGACGATGCCGTTGTGGACGACAACGATGTCGCCCGTTGAGTCGCGATGTGGGTGGGCGTTTTCTTCGGTTGGACGTCCATGGGTGGCCCAGCGGGTATGCCCGATGCCGTAGTTGCCGCCGACCGGGCTCATGCGTAGCGCCTCTTCGAGGTTGCGTAACTTGCCGGCGGCCCGTCTGACCTGCAGGCCTTCTCCGTTGGAGCTTACCGCCAAGCCGGCCGAGTCGTACCCCCGGTACTCCAGCCTCCGCAGGCTGTCGACCAGAATAGGCGCGGCCTCATTGGGCCCGATGTAACCGACGATTCCGCACATATCGGGTTAGTCTTTCCAATCGATTTGATATTCCTCGATGACGGGGTTGGCGAGGACTTCTCGCGCGATTTTGTCGACCTGCTCGCGCGCTTGGTCTTGGGAGGTTTCGTTTGCGATCTCGATCTCGAAGAACTTTCCTTGCCGCACATCGAGGATGTTCTTGTGCCCCAAACCGTTCAGCGTTGAGCAAATCGTGCGGCCCTGGGGGTCGAGAACCGTTTTCTTGAAAGTAACGTGAACGACAGCCTGCATTTAATCATTATCATCATCATCACTTTCCGATGCAGAACGTCGAGAAAATGTTGCCGAGGATGTCCTCCACGCTGGTGGTGCCGGTGATCCGGTCGATGGCGGTCAGCGAACCATAGAGATCGAGCAAGAGCATCTCATGCGGCACGCCCGCGGGCACCGCTTCGGACGCCTTCCCGAGCCGCTCGAGCGACTCCCGCAGCAAGTTCTCGTGGCGCAGGTTTGTGACGAGGGTATCCTCGCCGAAGTCCCCCGACTCGGGCACCGCCTTGGCGAGAATTTGCTGACGCAGCTCGTCGACGCCCTCGCCGGTTAGGGCCGAGACAACGGCGAAATCGCCTTCCAACTTCGCCTTGCGCGGCAGATCCGCCTTATTGCCGACGAGCAAGCAGCGTCCGCCCACGGCGGCTTTGGCCAACAGTTCATGATCGGCGTTATCGAGGTCTTCAGACAGGTCGACGACGACGAGAATCAGATCCGAATCAGCGAGCGCTTCATAGCTCTTCTGGACGCCTTTGGCCTCGGCGACCTCCGATGTCGCTCGGATACCCGCGGTATCGACCAACTTCACCGGTAAGCCTTCGATGGACAGCGTTTCGCTGACCTGGTCACGCGTGGTGCCGGCGGCTTCGGTTACGATGGCGCGCTCCTGTTCGAGCAGTCGATTGAACAGGCTTGATTTGCCGGTATTGGGTCGGCCGAGAATCGAAATCGTCAGACCCGAGCGGACCACCTTGCCGTAGCGGAAGCTCTCCACGAGCCTCGTGACGCCGTCGATGAGCGGTTCGAGTCTTCGCAGCAATTCCTCATCGTCGGCGACGCCGACGTCATCCTCCGCGAAATCGATGCCCGCCTCGAGCAAGGCGATCAAGTCGCAAAGCTGTTTCTTGAGCGGCCCGATGCGGCGCGAGAGAGAACCCTCGACCTGCTGTATCGCCACCCGTGCTTGGTACAGGGTCGTTGCCTCGATCAAGTCACGGACGGCCTCGGCTTGTGCGAGGTCGAGCCGTCCGTTCAGGAAGGCGCGTTGCGTGAACTCCCCGGGCTCGGCGAGGCGCGCGCCGAGTACTAAGGCGCGCTCTATGGCGAACGAGAGAATGACCGGCGCACCGTGGCAGGAGATTTCCACCACGTCTTCGCCGCTGTAGGACGCTGGTTTCGGAAAGTAGGTTAGAACGACTTGGTCAACAGTTTCTCCCTGTTCGTCGACGAGAGAGCCCACCGCGGCGTGACGCGGTGCGAGAAGCCGTTGGGAGACGAGCGTGACGAGCTGTCCGCTGACAGTGAGCGCGTCGGAACCTGACAAGCGGACTACGCCCAAGCCCCCGCGTCCGGGCGGCGTCGACAGCGCGACGATCGTATCATCGGCGTGGATCAAGTTGTCGGAGAGCGACAAAACAACCTCGCGGGGCCTACCAGGCGGGACCTCGGATGCCGCCTTCGCGCGGGACCTTAGGCCGCGCAGCCGGCCGACGGAGCGTAGTGTCGCCCGACCCTATTGTTCCTTGTCTTGGGCGGCGTAGACGACGGTATGCCGCTGGGGTACGACGCCTTCCGAGGTGGTCCAGACGTCCGGGTCATCGCGCAAAGCCAGGTGCAGCACGCGCCTTTCGCGCGAACTCATCGGCTGAAAATGGAATGGAACGCCGACGTGCTTGACTTTCTCGGCAGCGGCCGCCGCGCTCAGCCGCAGCTCCTCGATCCGCGTCACGCGATAGTCCTCGGCGTCGAAGACCAGCCGGTAGCGGTCGCGGTGCGGGACACGCAACGCCTCCAGGGTGAGATGTTCGAAGGCCAACAGCAATTCCGCGCGGTAGAGCAAAAGCAACTCTACGTCGGGTCCGGAAAACTTTACTAAAAGGTCGGGAGAGAAAAGGTCGCGGTTGTCGAGCGTCTCGGCCGACTCGATGGCGTAACTCAGATCGAGTCGTGTGGCCTTTAAGAAGGGGTCCAGGAACTCGTCGATTTGCGACCGGAGGTCGTCGCTCGCCCAATCTAACATATTGCGGGGGGGGCGGGCGCCACGAATCAACCGCTCTTTTTCTTTTTCTTGCGCCGCCGCGGCTGTTCAATTTCCAGCGGTTCCGACGGCTTGCGGTTTATTACAACCTGCTGCAGCACCCCTACCAAATTGCTAGTCAGCCAGTATAGCACGAGGCCGCTCGAAAACCCCCAGAACAGGAACCCGAACATCAACGGCATGAACTTCATGATTCGCATTTGCGCCGGGTCGGTGCCCGGCGTCGGCGTAAGCGACTGCATCCAAAATTGTGAGGCGACCATTGCCAGAGGCAAGACTCGAAACCAGCCGGCCTCGTGCTGCGAAAGGTCGGCCACCCACAGCCACTCCGCTTGCCGAATCTCGATTGCAACGGTCAAAACGCTGTAAAAGGCAATGAAGAACGGCAGTTGAATGATCATCGGCAAGCAGCCGCCCATGGGGTTGACGCCGTGCTTCTTGTACAGCGCCATCATCTCTTCTTGCTGCTTCTGCTTTTTGGGATCGCGCATGCCCAGACCCTTGTATTTGTCGTTGATCTGCTTAACCAACGGCTGCAGGGCCTGCATCTTTTTCATGGAGCCCGAGCTTTTCCATTTAAGGGGGAAGAGCGCGATGTTGATAATCAGGGTGACGACGATGATCGCCCAGCCGTAGTTGGCGACGACGGTTCCGTGGGCCCAGACCAACATCCAATAAAGCGGCTTCGCAAGGATCCCGAAATAGGTTCCGAAGGCGACGATTTCTTGCAATTCCGGCCGGATCGATCCCAGCAGTTGAAAACTCTTCGGACCGAGGAAGACCTGAAAGCGATTCGTCGCGGCCCCACCCACCGCGAGCGTCGCGAAGGGCTCGTCGCTTTCCTCGGGCGTGAGCAACGGAATCGCACCGGTTTCCATGCGAACCTCGCCGCCGGATTCGAGCGGTAGAAACACCGCCGAAAAGAACAGATCATCGATACCGGCATAGGGGAACGAGCCTGTATTGATTGCACGATCCTCGGCGGCGTCGGAAGCTGTGTTGCGGACGAGCGATTGATTGGAGGCGTCGTAATAGAAAGTCGTCGTGTGCTGCGAGTCGAAAGGCTGATCGAGGTCGCCGAATCCGCTGTCCCACTGCAGTAGATGGTCTTGCGGGACCCCGCCGACTGTGACCGAGCTTTCGACCTCGAGCAGATAGCCCTCCGACTCGAAGCGAAACGTCTTGGTCGCCGCCTGCGTGCCGTCGTTATAGGTGAAGGTGATCGCCGTCGGTCCCGAGCGGTGGGCGAACCCGCCGTTGACGGTGAAAAGGGCGTCGTTCAACGCGGCCATGGGCTCACCGCCCGGCAAGGCCAGCGTGAACACCCGCGGTTCGTTTTCGCCGTTTCCCAACAGATTGAGGGGTTCGCCTTTCTTCGCCGAGCTGTATTGCTTGAGAATCCAACGTGTCACCGTAGCGCCCCGATTGCTGAACGTCACGCGGTAGGTGTCCGTCTCGACGGTGACTTCCTGTTCGCGCTCGGCGACCTTGCGACCCGGCGCTTGGGCGTACCTGGCCGGCACGGGACTTACCGCCGGTGTCGCCGCCTGTGGTGCGGGCGGCTCGTCCGTAGGTTGTCGAGCCGTAACGGGCGATCCCCCCGGGGCCTGCTCGCCGGGTACTGGTTCCGAGGCGGTTGGCGGCTGCGGCGGCGGCGACGTCATATTAACGACGTACACGTAACCTGAAATCGCCAACGCCGAAAGGACGCAGGCCAGCAGCAAGCGTTGCTGCACAAATTGTTCGTCGTTTGAATCAGGCATCGGGTACGGGATCGAAGCCGCCTGGAGCAAACGGACGGCATCGCAGCAGCCGCTTGGCGGCCAACCAAAGGCCCTTTCTTATTCCGTGGCGCTCAACCGCCTCCGCGGCGTACATCGAGCAAGTGGGGTGGAACTTACAAAGAGAAGGCAGCAGGGGCGAGACGGCGCCCTTGTAGAACAACAAGAGGAGGACGATCGACTTCTTTGCCGCCCACGCGAGAAAGTCAAGGATTTCGCCGGAGCTTCGCGGGAGGAGGCGCAGCGCCGGCCGCTCGGCGGAGAGTACGTTGGATTTCGGCATCGAGTTCGGACACGGAGGCTTCAGTGACTCGGCGCCGCGCCTGAAAGACGATTTCGCAGTTGTCGGGAAACTCATCGAAACGTCTTCGAATCGCTTCCCGCAGGCGCCTCTTCACGCGGTTGCGAACAACCGCCCCCCCTACCGCACGCCCAACCGCCAGCCCCACACGCCCGAGCCCGTCATCCTCCGTGATGCGGTAAACCGCGGAAAAATAGGGGTTCGACCAGCGAGCTCCCTCCCGGTACATGCGGTCGAATTCCCTTCGCTTCAAAAGACGGCGGGATTTCGGGAAGCGGCGGCCACCGGCTGGAACCGGCTGAGACAAACTATCTCTCCGAGCTGACGGTGAGCACGTGCCGGCCCTTCGCGCGCCGAGCGGAGAGGATTCGCCGCCCGCCGGGAGTCTTCATCCGGGTGCGAAAACCGTGTTTTTTGGCCCTGCGACGACGGTTCGGCTGAAACGTTCTTTTGGGCATCGAACTTTATCCGTGTGGCGCGCCGCGTCGACATTCAGTCGACCGCGTGTTCCGGCGCGCAAAATGAAACCTTAGTGTATCAACAGCCCCAAAATGCGGTCAAACGCCTAGCCGACCTACCGTAGGGCCTCAAGCGCCGGTGCCGTTATCACGGTCGAACATGCGTGCGAGGGCGCGGCCCGTATAGCTGCGTTTTGAGCCCGCGATCCGCTCGGGTGTACCCGCGGCCACCACGCGGCCTCCGCCGTCGCCGCCCTCCGGGCCTAGGTCGATCACCCAGTCGGCGGACTTGATCACATCCAAGTTGTGCTCGATGACGATCACGGTGTTGCCGTGGGAAACCAACCGATGCAGGACTTCCAGGAGCTTGCGCACATCGTCGAAATGGAGTCCCGTCGTGGGTTCATCGAGCAGGTAGAGGGTTCGTCCGGTTTGGCGTTTGCTTAGCTCACGGGCCAGTTTGATACGTTGCGCCTCTCCGCCCGAGAGCGTGGTTGAAGACTGCCCCAGGTGCAGATATCCCAGCCCGACATCGCTGAGCGTTTCGAGCTTTGGCACGATTTGCGGAAGGTTTTCCATGAAGGGCAGGACGTCATCGACCGTCGCCTCGAGCAGATCGGCGATCGATTGTCCCTTGTAGGCGACCTGCATTGTCTCCTGGTTGTAGCGCCGACCGCGACAGACTTCACAGGTGACGAACACGTCGGGCAGGAAGTTCATCTCGATCCGCCGTTGTCCGTCGCCGCGGCAGGCCTCGCAGCGTCCGCCTTTCACGTTGAAACTGAACCGGCCCGGCTTGTAGCCCCGCGCTCGGGATTCAGGCAGCATGGCGTAAAGCGCCCGAATGGGGGTAAACAGCCCGGTGTACGTTGCCGGGTTCGAGCGTGGAGTGCGGCCGATGGGCGCATGATCGATTCGCACGACCTTGTCGATCTCGTCGGCTCCGTCGAGCTTGGTATGCCGACCCGGTTCCCGCCGCGATCGGTAGAGACGCTTGGCCAGGGCCGGGTGCAGGATCTCATTGACCAGCGTCGATTTGCCGCTGCCCGAGACGCCGGTGACCACAATCAGCATTCCCAGCGGAAACTCGACGGTGATGTCTCGGAGGTTGTGCTGCGTTGCGCCCCTTACGACTACCGCCTTGCCGTTGGGACTGCGCCGAATCGCCGGGCAGGGAATCTGCTTGCGGCCGCTGAGGTAGTCGCCGGTCAACGACTTCTTCGATCGAGCGACGGCTTTCGCCGTTCCCGTCGCCACTACTTCGCCGCCGAGCCGGCCTGCGGCGGGACCCAGGTCGACGACGTAGTCGGCACGCTCGATAGTTTCCTGATCATGCTCGACTACGACAACGGTATTGCCGAGGTCTCGCAACTTGCCCAGCGTGTCGAGGAGCCGACCGTTATCGCGGGCATGCAGTCCGATCGACGGCTCGTCGAGCACGTAGAGCACGCCGCGGAGCTGGGATCCGATTTGCGTAGCCAAGCGCACTCGCTGGGCCTCACCACCCGATAGTGTTGCCGCCGACCGGTCGAGACTGAGGTAATCGAGTCCGACTGAGGTTAGGAAACGCAGCCGTGTGCATAGCTCCTCGACCAGCCTAGCGGCGATCTGCTCCTGGCGTTCGCTGAGAGAGAGTTTCTCCACGAACTTGAGAGCGTGAGTGATCGGCATCGCACAGACGTCGCCGATCGATCGGTCGCCTACGCGCACAGCCAGGCTCTCGGGTCGCAGGCGGCGACCGTCGCAAGCGCTGCACAGCGTCGGGGAAAGAAACTGCGCCGCCCAGTCGCGGTAAGATTCGGGCTCGTATGCCTCTCGATCTTCGGAGAGGAGACCAAGCAGCCCGGGAAAGGCGTTCTTGCCGGAGTCGCCGCTCTTGCCGTTGCCCCACAGCAGCACGTTCTGATGCTTCTCCGAGAGATTCTCGAAGGGCTTCTTCAGCGCGATGCGGCGCTTTTTGGCGGCGGTTTCGACCGCGCGTTCAATCCAGGGAGACAGCAGCGCCTGCGCGGCACCCCCGTCCAGCAAGGGCTTTGACGGATCGAGCACCACTTTCACCGGGTCGAAATCCCATAGGCTTCCCAGGCCGTTGCACGTTTCACACGCGCCGTAGGGGCTGTTGAAAGAGAACGACCGCGGCTCGATCGTGGGAACACTGCGTCCACAGTTGATACAGGCCAGGGCTTCGGAGTAGAGCTGTTCGGCTCCCTTGGCTTCGGGTCCGGCGACTTCGGCAATCACGACCAACCCGCCGGCCATTTTCACCGCGGTTCGAATCGAGTTTTCGAGCCGCTTCTCGATGCCCTTGCGGATGGCGAGGCGATCGATAATAACTTCGATCGTGTGGTTGCGGCGTCGGTCGAGCTTCAAGTCGTCCTCGAGTTGCACCAGCCGGCCATCGACGCGCGCCCGCAGGAATCCCAGTTGCACCAGCCGCTCGAATTCCTTCTTGAACTCGCCCTTCCTCCCCCGCACTATGGGCGCCAAGACCATCACGCGCTTACCAAGCCGTTGTTCGGCCACTTGCGCCACGATTCGGTCGGCCGCCTGACGGCTGATCGGGATGTCGCAATCGGGGCAGTACGGTGTGCCGATCGATGAGTACAGCAGCCGCAGGTAGTCGTGGATCTCGGTCACGGTACCCATCGTTGAGCGCGGGCTGCGGCTGGTGGTCTTTTGCTCGATCGAAAGTGCGGGACTCAAGCCTTCGATCGAATCGACGTCAGGGCGTTCAAGCCGATCCAGAAACTGGCGCGCATAGGGCGAAAGGGTTTCCACGTATCGCCGCTGTCCCTCGGCGTAAATCGTGTCGAAGGCCAGCGAGGATTTCCCCGAGCCGCTCAACCCGGTGATGACCGTAAAGCGGTCGCGCGGGATCTCAACGTGCACATCGCGCAAGTTGTGTTGGCGCGCGCCTCGGACAGTGATGCGGTCGAGCATACGGCGGAAGGGGAGGCGACCGGAGGAGGCCGCCGAAACTCATTCTAGTCGGGGGCGGCCAATTTCGCACGACCGGCGCCGGGGCGGCCTAAAACCGCATACCCGTAAAGCCGCCGTCCACGTAGACGGCGGTTCCGGTGATGAAGCTGCCGGCGGCTCGCGAGAGCAACAACAAGGCCGCGCCGACCAATTCGTCGGGTTCGCCGAAGCGCGCCATCGGCGTTTGTCCCAAGATGTTGGCGACGCGCTGGGGGTCGAGGATCTTGCGGTTTTGCTCGGCGGGGAAAAATCCCGGGCAAAGAGCGTTGACGCGAACGCCCCGCGGGGCGAACTCTCTCGCGACGTTTTGCGTCAAGTTGACGACAGCGGCTTTTGAGGCGGAGTAGGCAAACACCCGCGATAAGGGTAGATGCGCGGTGACGCTGCCGATATTCAAGATGGACCCGCCGTCGGTTTGCGAACTCATCGTTGGGCCGAATATCTGGCATCCCCAGTGGGTCGCCGTGAGATTGGTTTCGAGTACCTGCCGCCAATCGTCGTCGGCGATGTCTTCGTAGGGCGTGGCGGAATTGACGCCCGCGCAGTTCACAAGGATATCGACTTGTCCACGTTGCTCGAGCGTCGCGTCGTGCAATTGCTGCACTGACTCGCGCGCGGTCACATCGACGCTCAGGAAGCCGGCCGCGCCTCCGAGCGTTTCAATGGCTTCGGCGCGCGCGCTCCCGCGTTCCTGGGAGCGTCCGGCGACGACGACGTAGGCTCCGGCCCGTGCCAGGCCTTCGCAGAGCGCTCCGCCGAGTACGCCCGTTCCCCCGATCACAACGGCGACTTGCCCTTCCAGGCTGAAGAGTGAGTGTAGGTAGTCTTTGGGCATTGTTTCCTGTTTCATGCACCGGATGCAGACCGTGAAATCTCGGGCCTGAAGATCCTTCCCTCTTGAGAGATTCCCTAGAATAACGAACGGATGGCCGTGGCCGCGCGGCCACCGTTTCCGGGGATAAACACGCAGGCGATTCGAGGATGGGTGAAGTTTTTCTCGGGCGCTTGCCGTCGAGACTCGCTCCAAGGCCGCCTGTTCTCTCACATTCATGTCGCGTACCCGTCGGTACAATGACAGCGGGACAGGCTAGGCGTGAAGACCAACAACTTCATTCGCGCTGTCGAGCGCGCGATCGCCACCCACGGCATGCTGCGCGGCGGCGAACGCGTGGGCGTGGCGGTGTCGGGAGGCCCCGACTCCGTCGCCTTGCTCCATGCCCTTCACGAACTCTCCACGCGTCTCGACATCACCCTGGGTGTTGTTCACCTGGACCACCAACTGCGCGGCCCCGAATCTGACCAGGATCGCGAATTCGTTACCGAGTTGGCCCGCCAGCTCGAGATGGAGGCCGATCTAAGGTCTTTCGCGGTGGCGGCGGAAGCCCGCGCCGCAGGCGATAATCTCGAACAGGCCGCGCGCAAGATCCGATATGAATACTTTCGATCCTTAGTAGACGGCGGGCGATATGACAAGATCGCGGTCGGACACACTCGCTCCGATCAGGCTGAGACCGTCCTGTTTCGGCTGCTCCGTGGATCGGGCGGCGCGGGGCTGGCCGCGGTTCGGCCCGTTTTGGGAGAACGGATTATTCGACCTCTGATCCAAACCACGAGAGAAGATGTAGTGGCCTATCTTGCCCGGCATGGATATGAATACCGACTCGACTCAAGCAACCTTGACACCAGCCGCGCCCGCAATCGCTTGCGACATGAGTTGCTGCCACAGCTTCAACGCGACTGGAACCCCAATATCATCAATACTTTGGCGAACATGGCAGAGTGGTCCCGTGCCGAAGAGCACGACTGGGCGGAAAGGTTGCCCGCTCTCGCCCGGACGCATTTGACCTCCACGGACGAGGGACTGAGTTTCGACGTCATCTCGCTGCGGCCGCTCTCTCTGGCAACGACTCGACGGCTGCTGCGCCACGCTATCGAAGCAGTTCGAGGCGACTTACTCGGAATCGACTTCGACCACGTCGAGTCTCTTCGCCGTTTGACCGAAGAAGGGCGCGGCAGCGGACAATTGGACCTCCCTGGTTTGCGCGCTCAACGTTCCCTCGGACAAGTTCGCCTGACCCCCTCCCCGACGTCGACGCCGCAAGCAGCTGGGTCGTACACCGTCCGTGTGGATGCTCCGGGGCGCTTTTCAGGTCCCTGGGGAACATCCTTAGTGACACTCAAGTTGTATTACCGAGAGAGCTTAGCCCCGGAACAGGGCTATAATGGAAAATGCCGTACCCTCCTCGACTGGGAGAAGCTCCCTCGGCCGTTGCGTTTACGTAACTGGCGGGCGGGCGATTGTTATCATCCGGCGGGGCGGACCGGCACAAAGAAACTCAAGTCCCTGTTCCACGAGCGGCGGATCGCCGCTTGGCGGCGCGGCAGTTGGCCCGTTTTGGTCGGCGACGTACAAACGAAGTCGCCCAATGGAGCGACAAGCGCCGAGGCGGGTGGCGAGGAGATCGTTTGGGCACGGAGCTTCGGACCCTCCGCGAGGTACGCGGCGGAGGAGAACAGTCGGGTGCTGCTCGAAATCAGTGAGCTTGCGCCGGGCGATGACGATTTTTTGGATCCGTCCGAGGATGCCGGGCGTCTAAGGTAGTAGGTCTCGGATCTCGGGAGAGCCGCGGACACCGAGACGCGTTTCGGCGAAAGGAACGACTACTGTGAATTCCACAGTCAAGACAGCCGTTTTCTGGGTGGTGATGTTGTGCACCGCCGTCCTGCTCTGGAGGGTCGTCCAGACAGGTACGGCGGCCGGCGAGAAACGCCTCACCTACACCGAGTTCTACAAAGAGGTCCAGTCGGGTAACGTCGAGTCGGTCACGATCACCAATTCCGTACAGGTGACCGGGAAATTCAGGAGCGGCAACGAGACGCTCAAGACCGTACTGCCCTCCGACTACCCCGACATCATCAACGTCCTGCAAGAGAACGGCGTGACCATCGAGGTCAAGGAATCGAGCACCCCGGCATGGTTGAGCTTCCTGATCAATGCGTCGCCCTTCCTGCTTCTGTTCGGCTTCTGGATCTTCATGATGCGGCAGATGCAAGCGGGCGGCAACAAGGCCCTCAGCTTCGGCAAGAGCCGTGCCAAGCTCCTGACCAGCCAGCAAAAGAAAGTCACGTTCAAGGATGTTGCGGGTGTCGAGGAGGCGAAGGAAGAACTCCAAGAGATCATCGAATTCCTCAAAGAGCCGCAGAAGTTCCAGAAGCTGGGAGGCCGGATTCCGAAAGGCGTCTTGCTGGTGGGACCTCCCGGGACCGGCAAGACCTTGCTCGCCCGAGCGATTGCTGGAGAAGCGAACGTCCCGTTCTTCTCGATTTCCGGCTCCGATTTCGTCGAGATGTTCGTCGGTGTCGGCGCCAGCCGCGTTCGCGACCTGTTCGAACAAGGCAAGAAGAGCGCCCCCTGCATTATCTTCATCGACGAGATCGACGCCGTCGGACGCCACCGCGGCGCCGGATTGGGCGGCGGCCACGACGAACGAGAGCAGACCCTCAACCAGCTCTTGGTCGAGATGGACGGCTTCGATTCGAATGAAGGCGTCATCTTGATCGCAGCCACCAACCGTCCCGACGTTCTCGACCCGGCGCTGTTGCGGCCCGGCCGCTTCGACCGCCGCGTGGTCGTCAATCGTCCCGACGTCCGCGGCCGCGCCGGTATCCTGCGCGTCCACACGAAAAAGGTGCCCCTGGCGGCCGATGTCGACCTGCATGTGTTGGCGCGCGGTACGCCCGGTTTCTCCGGTGCCGATCTCGCCAACATGGTGAATGAGGGGGCCCTGTACGCTGCCCGTCAAGATCGCAAAGTCGTCACCATGCACGACTTCGAGTTGTCTAAGGACAAAGTCATGATGGGCGCCGAGCGGCGTTCCATGATCCTTACCGACGAGGAAAAGAAGAACACCGCTTATCACGAAGCCGGCCACGCGCTTGTGGCGGCCCTCGTAGGCGACGCCGACCCGCTGCACAAGGTGACGATCATCCCGCGTGGAACGGCATTGGGTGTGACCATGCAGTTGCCGCTCGACGACAAGCACACCTACGAACGCGACTTCCTGAAAGCCCGTCTGTCCATTCTGATGGGCGGGCGGATCGCCGAAGAACTATTCCTCGAACACGTGACCACCGGTGCCGGCAACGACTTCGAGCAGGCCACCGAAATGGCCCGCCAGATGGTCTGCGAATGGGGCATGAGTGCGATGGGTCCGCTGACGTTCGGGAAGAAGGAAGAGCAAATCTTCCTCGGTCGCGAGATCGCCCAGCACCGCGATTACAGCGAGGCGACAGCGATCCGCATCGACGCTGAGGTCAGCAACCTCGTCAAGACCGCCTACGATCGAGCCAAGGAGATCATCACGGAAAACTCCGAAGCGCTCGTCCGCATCGCCAAAGCGTTGCTCGAGCGCGAGGTGATCGACGGCGACGAAGTTTCGGCCTTGGTCGAAGGCCGCGAGCTGCCCGACGTACCGCGTCCGGCGGAGAGCGAAAAGGAACCCGCCACGCCGCAACAGGAAGTGCTGCGTCCCGAGCCCCCCAAGGGGTCAGGTGTTCCCGGTCTCTCGGAAGGCGGCGAGCCCTCGCCTGCCTAAGACATCGTTTTATAAATACAATAACGTATATGAGTCTTGTAAATCATCTCTCCTGTGGCACAGTGGCACAAGGAGGTATTCTTCGTGCCACGCAAAAGCCCTTACAAGATCGTTCTCTCCTCAGCTGAAACCCGGGAGTTGAAGCGCCGGGCCTCCAAGTATACGTTGCCGTATTTTAAGGTCGTCCGAGCCCGGATGATCTTGCTGGCTGCTCAAGGCCTCTCCAACCTCGAAATCGCCCGTCGTCTCCAGACACGACGTGAAGTCGTCTGCCTGTGGCGCAAACGTTTCTTCGAGCTACGTCTGGAAGGTCTCCAGGAGCGCCCGCGCCCTGGCCGGCCACGGTCTTTCCCCCCCGGAGGTCGTCGAAATCAAAGCGCCGGCCTGTGAACTGCCCGCGGACCCTGAAAGGGCGGCAGGAACGCCCCCACCCATTTTCATGCCCGTATTATGAATGCCGCAACGACCGGCCCAGAGAGACAAGGCTATGAAAACCGCGATTCAGTGGACTTTAGCGCTCTCTGTCACTACGTGCGCCGTGACAGTCCACGCCCAAGGACCTCCCGGCATGATGCGGATGCCCCCGGTGATGAACGCTCTCGACTCCGATGGCGACGGCACGATTTCGGCGGATGAGATCACGGAGGCCCCGGCGGCACTCGTATCCCTTGACAAGGACGACAGCGGCACCGTGACCGCCGATGAACTGCGGCCCAATTTCTTCGGCGGCGGGGGGCCGTTTGGACGAGGGCGAGGGCGTGGGCCAGAAGGACGCCAAGAGCCGGGCCGGGGCCCAGGGCCCGGGACGCGCCCTCCGTTGCCGATTATCATGGCCTTGGGCGCCGACGGCAGCGGCGATCTTTTCGCCGCTGAACTGGAGAACGCGTCCGGCTCGCTTGTTGAGCTCGATGCCGACGGCAACGGCCACCTGGCGACCGATGAGATGACGCCCGACCTTAGCGGTTTCCCGGGACCGTTCGGAGGCGGATCGGGCGGCGGAGGCGGACCGCGCGGACGTCGAGGACCCGGCCCCGGCGCCATGTTGCGGCACAGCCCTTGCCACGGCTGGGGCGCGGGCCCGACCGCGTGGCTCAGCAAGCACGTCCTGGGATTCCGCCCGCTGGCGCCAGGGTGCACAAAGCTGCTCGTCGACCCGCACCTAGGCGACCTCCAAAAGGCCGCCGGCTCTTTCCCGACGCCTCAGGGAGTGGTGCAGGTATCTCACTCTCGAGACTCCAACGGATCAATTCAGACAAAGATCGATGCGCCAAAGAGAATAGAAATCGTGAGGGCTTGAGGCAACTTCTTCATGGACTTTCTCCGGAAAGGCCCTTTGCCGCCTGGGTAAGCCGGCATAGGCGACGTCTGACGACCAATTTGGTTAGGACACAGGATCGCGGTAGGCCCTGGTGACCGTGTTGGAATGAATATACAGCCGGCGGGCCAGGGCTCGCACACTAGGCAGAGCGTCCCCCCGCCGTAGCGCTCCGGAGCCGATGTGGAGCACGAGCTGAGCGGCAACCTGCTCGTGGATCCGAACGTCCGCCTCGCGGTTGATTCGAATCTCGAGCGCCCCGACCAGACCATTGTGACACCTCACAAACTGTCACACCTCAGGTAGGCACAAAGCTCACTCCGCTCTAAACTCAACCAGACAAAAGGAACAGCAAGTCTCTCGTGCCGAGCCGGGCACCTCAACTCTCAAGGAACGAATCACCGATCAAAGGAATGCGAACGATGGACGAAAAGCTCATCCGGTTTGTCGACCATGCGAGGGAGCAGCGCATGGACTACGCGACGATCCGGCAGCTTTTGGTGTCAGCCGGTTGGAATTCGAGTGCCGCGAAGGTTAAGCGAAGGGGCGCGACGATGGCGCGCGGTGGGGTGCGTTACTGACTTCTCGCCGGACTAAGCCTGCTCCGGTTTTTCCCACGACCGCCAGGGGACAACCAACGATCTCGCGGCCCAGGCTTGGTAGACGCCGGCCATCGCGGTGACTCTACCGGGTTGCTGAGCGGCGAGATTGTTCATCTCGGTGCGGTCGGCTTCGGCGTTGTAAAGCTCCCACGGCCCGTCGCGTCTGTTGCGCTCGTTGTAGCGCGACACGAGCTTCCACTTGCCCTGACGGACGGCGCGGTTGCCTTCGTGTTCCCAGAAGAGAGCTTCGTGACTTTCGCGCTCGCCGGTTTCGAAAACGGGCTGCAGGCTCTTTCCTTCAAGCGGCGTGATGGCGTGGCCCTGATGCTCAGATGGGTACTTGGCCCCCGCGACATCGACGCAGGTGGCCATGATGTCGATCAGGTGGCTCGGCTCATCGTTGAGTTGCCCGGTTTGCTTCACCGTACTGGGCTGGTAGGCGATCAGTGGTGACGCGATGCCGCCCTCGTGGACCCAATGCTTGTAGAGGCGAAACGGGGTATTGCTCGCGTTGGCCCACGGCACTCCGTAACTCTGATACGTCTCTTCGGGGCCCGGCATGACGGTCGGATCGTTGTCCTGCTGAACCGGACGGCCGTCGCGGGTGTGCGTGGGAAAGTGCAAGCCGGTCCATTCGGGCTGGATTTCCTCAGCGCATCCTCCATTGTCGGCGAGGAAGAGAATCAGCGTGTTATCGGCTAAGCCCATTTGTTCGACCTTGGCGACGATCTTGCCTATGGCTTGGTCCATCAGGTCGACTTGAGCGGCGTAGACTTCCATGCGGCGGGCGTGCCATTTCTTGTTGTCGGCGTCGTCCCAGGCGGGCACTTCTTCGTCGCGCGGGGTCAGCGACCAGCTCTCGTCGATCAGTCCCATGTCGATCATGCGGCGGCGGCGCTCGTCGCGTAGAGCGTCCCAGCCTTGGTCGTAGCGGCCTTTGTATTTTTCGATGGCGTCGTCGGGGGCGTGCAGCGGCCAGTGGGGCGCGGTGAAAGCGGTGTAGAGGAAGAAAGGCTTAGCGTTTTCTCCGGATGTTTCGCCGGATGCCCCGCCGTATTCATCGATGTAGCGGACAGCTTCGTCGCCGATGGCGGTGGTGTAGTAGTAGTCTTCGCCCTCGGGTTCAATCGCCTCGTTTTCGCGGGTCAAGCTGACGGGGTCGTAGAAACTACCGGCCCCGTGAATGGTGCCGTAAAAGCGGTCAAAGCCCCGTTGCTGCGGCCAGTTGTGTTTGGCGGAGGGATCCGGGGTCGTGACGTGCCACTTGCCCGACATCAACGTCGTGTAGCCGTCCGACCGCAGAACCTCGGCGATCGTCACGCAGCGTGGGCTCAAGTCGCCGCGATATCCGGGCACCCCGTAGTCTTCCATCATGTGGCCGACCCCGGCCTGGTGCTGGTAGAGGCCCGTCATCAGCGAGGCGCGAGTTGGGCAGCAGCGAGCCGTGTTGTAGAACTGCGTCAGTCGCAGCCCGCCCGCCGCCAACCGGTCGAGATTGGGCGTCTCGATCTCACCTCCGTAACAGCCGATGTCGGAAAAACCGAGATCGTCGGCCATGATCAGGATGATGTTGGGACGCGGGGCGGCATCGGATCCGGTATTGTGGGCACCGCATCCGAACGGTACAGCGGCGGAGGCGCCGCCAAGTAGGCGGAGGAACTTTCGTCGATCGACTTGCGGCATAAGGAGTTGTCCGATAGGGCCGTGTGCGGGCGGACCCGGTAAGGCGCTCTTGATTCTACGCGATCTCAGATTCATCCCGTGACCGGCAAGCAGAGGAGTTTGGGGGAGGTCCATTTCTATGGACGCTCTGATTCATAATACGGTCATGAAAATGGGCGCCGGGGACCCTTCCCGCCGCCCTTTCAGGGCTCGCCTGGTTGGGGGTTCTACCCAGGGTTCCGCCTGTCGGCTCCACCCTGGGCTAAGGCTCCTGTCGCCGCTTCGCGGCTGCGGTGGGTAGGGGTTTCTTGGGCAGTGCCTGGTTCACCGTACGCTCTAGGGGGGCGGGCCGAGATGTCGCCAGGATGAGCACCACGGCACGTCTGGAAGCGTGCGCTACGCCAGGGGCGTTGGTGTCGAGGAAACCGCGTGGCGGGCTTCGGTGTCAAGGAGATTGCGGGGCTATTCGCGGAGGAGAGAAGCGGAAAAACAGACGCCAAAAAGAAAAGTGGCGTGGGCCGACTTCCCACGCCACCGATCTCTTGTGGGTTCGCAAAGAGATGGGACCGACAGCCGAATCGACTATCAGCCTCATAACGTAAGACGTTCTATACGGCGGTTTTTTCGACAGCATCAGCAGAATAAATCCTCTCCAGAGCTAAGTCGTTGAAACACAGGGCTTTATTTTTTCGCAAATGATACAATTCAGATAAGTCTATCTTCCGGACAGACTTTTTCGCCCTCGACGGCGTCTTCCTAAGTGCTTGGAGCGGGAATTGATCTTCCGCGAAGTCGAAGACCGGGACCTGATCCTGCGGAGCCGAAAAGGCGACGTGGACGCCTACAACGTCCTCGTCTCGCGGTGGGAAAAGCGTGTTTACAACTATTTGCTGCGGCAGCTCCACAACCGCGAGGACGCCCTTGATCTCACGCAGGACACGTTCTTGAAGGCCTATCAGGGCCTGCCGCGGCTCAAGGAGCCTGATCGTTTCGCGCAATGGCTGTTTCGGATTGCGCGCAATGAGGCCGTCTCACTGTTTCGGCGGACGAACCGGTTTCTCGACGAAGAGGTTCCCGAGGCCGTCGAAGGCGGGGTCGTCAGCGTGGGCGGCTCGCGGGCCTTCCCGGCCGAGTGGAGCCTGATGGTGGAACGAGCTCTCGGCCAATTGACGCCGGAGCAGCGGGAAACAGTGTTGCTCAAGGTGTACGAGGGTTTCAAGTTTCACGAGATCGCGGAGATTCTCTCGTGTCCGGTGTCGACGGTGAAGTCGCGGCTCTATACCGCTTTCGAGGCGCTGAAGGAAACTTTTGCGCCCGTGGCGAGCGGTTAGCCGAAACGGATCGATCCTTGTGGCACACGGCTTACCGGGCCGCGGTGAAGGAACGATGTGGAGGTCGGGAAGATGGCGAAACCACCCTATGATCTACGTGATTATCTGTTCGATGAACTAACCACGGAGCAGCGTTCCGAGGTCGAAGCTTACCTCGAATTGTCCGCCGACGCGAGACAGGAGCTCGAGCGACTGCAAATCACTCACAAAGCGTTGCTGAGTCTCCCGGACGAAGAAGTCCCGCGGCGAATCGCTTTCGTCTCGGACAAGGTCTTTGAGCCCTCCCGCGCTGCCCGCTTCCGGCAGACCCTTTGGGCACCGGCCGAGCGCTTCGGCTTTGGGGCCGCTGCAGCTTTGCTGATCTTGTTTGCCGGCCTTTGGACTGTTCAGCCTTCCCTCACGGTCGATCACGCAGGCTGGCAGCTCGCCTTCGGTCGGGTGCCCGAACCCGCCGTTGCAGAAGAACAAACTTCAATGCCCCCGACGGTTGCCGGGTTGACGCCGGAGCAGGTGCGCGCCGTGGCGGCGGCGTTGATCGCCGAAAGCGACGAGCAATTGCGGCAGGACGTGACTCGGCTGGTGTCGGAATCCGTGTCTCGGGAATCAAACCGCTCGGAGCGCCTCCGGCAGGCCGCCGTCGAGCAATTGCGTCGGGAAAGTGAGCAAGCTTGGCGAATCTTGAGGACCGAGTACGAAGAGCTGGCTTACACGATGTCGGCCGAAGCAAGGCCCGTGGGGTTTGAGAGGTAGAGAATGCCACGCCAGACCAGCAACGCGTCGATAAAGTCTCGGAGGCCGCAGCGCCGCTTCGCCGTAAGCGGCATGCTGACAGCGGTGATCGCGACCCTTGCACTGAGCGTGGCGGCCGGCGCGGAAATGCCGGAGAACACAGCCGACGTGCGGGACGGGCTACGATCCGCGGAACGGGCGATTGCCGGCCGTTTCGACGCCTTGCCGATGAGGATGATCGGACGCGTGCGCGGCGGGCGGTTGGAAGATTTCGGCGCGGTTTTTTTGTTCGAGGTCAACGTTGTACCGATGGCGAATGTGAGTCCCTTCCGCCCTGCTTACTCACCAGACGAACTGAAAAGCCTCAACGAAAAGAAGAGGGCGGGCGTCGACGAACTCGAAAAGACCGGACTTGAACTGCTGGTCGAAGCGGCCGGGCGTTTAGAAGCGATTCCGCCTGACGAACATGTGGCGCTGGTGATCGCGCTATTCCACTTCACTTGGGAAGACACGACCGGGTTACCTTCGCAACTGGTTTTACAGGCGCCGCGGAGTCTGTTGCTTGATCGTGCCGCGGGCCGTGTGAGCGAGGCGGAATTGACCGGGCGGGTCAAGGCTAGACGATTTTGAGCTGCTTTCCGACTAGGGGTTCCATCCATCGCCTGCGCTGGCAGGAAAGATCTCTTTCAACTCCCTATTAAGGTAGATATCGAATCGACTCATGGCCGCGCGAATTGGAGAAATGCTCATCGAGAAGGGCGTCCTTGCGCAGGACGACCTCGATCGCGCGCTTGAAATTCAAAAGGAACGCGGGGACAAGTTAGGCAAGATCCTCACCGACCTAGGTTTTGTCGCTCCCCGTGAAGTTCTGCTGGCGATTTCCGAGCAGCTCGACATCCCGCTCGTTAGTGCCCAGGATTTCCCGTCGGTTCTCCCGGATCTCGAGCGCATCACTCCGCGCTATATGCGGCAATTCCACTTTGTCCCACTGACCCTGGAAAACGGCGTGCTCACTCTGTCGATGGGCGACCCGCTCGATTTCGAAACGTTGGCAACGATTCGCAGCGCGACCGGTTTCGACGTGGCCGCCGTGCTCTCGGCCGAGCAGGAAATCCTCGACGCTATCGACAAGCACTACGGAGAGGAAGAGGCCCAGCAAGAGGGACCGGACTTCGGCGTCGACGCGGACGAGTCGGCCGAGATCGAGCATTTGCGCGATATGGCGAGCGAGGCGCCGGTCATTCGCCTTGTCAACACGATGATCTCGTCGGCGATCGAGAAGCGGGCCAGCGATATTCATCTGGAGCCGTTTGAAAAAGAGTTCCGCATTCGCTTTCGCGTGGACGGCGTGCTGCAAGAGCTGGAATCCCCGCCTCGCGAATTGCGGGCGGCTGTGATCTCGCGCATCAAATTGATGGCCAAGCTCAACATTGCCGAGCGCCGCCTGCCGCAAGACGGCCGCATCAAGATCAAGGTCGTTGGCCATGAAGTCGACTTGCGTGTTTCGACGCTGCCGACGCTTTACGGGGAAAGCGTTGTCATGCGCCTGCTCGACCGCAGCGCGACGGACTTTTACGAACTGACGCGCCTCGGCTTTGACGACCATATGCTCGGGCGAATGGAATTTTACACCGCTCTGCCCCACGGCGTTTTTCTCGTCACGGGCCCGACGGGAAGCGGAAAATCGACCACGCTCTATTCGGCGCTCAAACGCATTAACGGCATCGAACGCAAGATCATCACCATCGAAGACCCCGTCGAATATCAAATGGACGGGATCAACCAGATTCACGTCAACGCGCAGATCGGGTTGACCTTTGCCGCCGGGCTGCGGCACATCGTGCGGCAAGACCCCGACGTGATCATGGTCGGCGAAATTCGTGATCGGGAAACTGCCGACATCGCGATTCGCTCCGCATTGACCGGACACGTCGTCTACTCGACGCTGCATACCAACGACGCGCCCAGTGCCATTACGCGGCTGACCGACATGGGCGTTGAGAATTACTTGATCACCTCTGCGGTTGTAGGCGTACTGGCGCAGCGTCTCGTGCGCGTGATCTGCCGCCATTGCTCGCGTGAAGACGAACTGGTGACTTCTCCGGAAGGGGAAAGGATTCAAAGCCACAGCGGCGCCGGTTGCGAGGAATGCACGGGAAAGGGCTACTCGGGTCGCATTGGCATTTTCGAAATGATGGATCTCAACGAAGAGATCCGCGACCTAATCATGCAGAACGCCGACGCGTCGAAGCTGACCGCCGCCGCCCGCCGCAACGGCATGCGCAACCTGCGCGAAGACGGCTGGGAGAAAATCGCGAAGGGCGTGACGACTGTGGAGGAGGTCATGCGGGTAACTCAGGAATTCTGACGGTTCACGGAAACCCATGTCGTCTACTTTTCACTACAGAGCACTCGCCAGCGGCGGCAAAGTTCACGAAGGAACTTTGGCGAGTGAGGACGATCGCTCCGCCGCTCGTGAGTTGCGGCGAATGGGCCTGACGCCGGTCTTCATCGGGACGTCGAAGCCTTCGGGGTTTTCACTTCGCATGCCGAGCTTCCGAGGACGGCGCTCGCGCGACGTTCTCCATTTCACCACGGAAATGGCGACCCTGCTGAATGCAGGCATCCCGCTTGACCGGGCACTGACGATCACCGCCGACTTGACCGAACGGGAGCGCTTTCAAGCCGTCGTCAAAGACGTGGCGAAAGCTCTGCGATCGGGCAAGTCCTTTGCGGACAGCTTGGGTACGCAACCCGAGTATTTTCCGGATCTCTACCTGAGCATGATTCGAGCGGGCGAAGTGAGCGGTACCTTGGCGTTGACGATGGACCGACTGGCCGAGTTTGAGCGCTCGCGCGATGAGTTGCGCGGCTACATTGTGTCGTCGCTAACCTACCCGGCGCTTCTGGCGGTGGTCGGAGCGGGTTCGGTGTTCGTCTTATTGCGGTTTGTGATTCCGCGCTTCGCGGAAGCTTTCACTCAGTCGAATATCGAAATGCCGCTGCCGATGCAGGTTCTGTTGACCGCCAGCGAGCTGGTACAAGATTGGGGCCTGATTGCGATCGTGCTGTTGATTGCTGCCGGGGTGGGCCTGCGATTTTACGTGAAAACTCCCGAGGGCGCGTTGGCCTTTGACCGCTTCAAGCTGCGGTTCCCGCTGCTGGGCGCCGCACTTCTCAAAGCCGATACGGCGCGGTTCGCCCGCGCGATGGGAACGCTGGTGAAGAGCGCCGTGCCACTGGTGCAGTCGATTAACATCTCCAGGGGCATTCTCGGGAATCGGGTCCTGTCCGGGGCGCTTGAGTCGGTCGCTCGGGGCGTCAAGCGCGGCGAAGGCATTGCGGGGCCTCTTCGCAAGACCGGAAAATTCCCCGATTTGGCAGGCCATCTACTAACTGTTGGCGAGGAAACGGGCCACCTCGACAGCATGTTCGAACGGATGGCTGACATCTACGACAAGGATACGCGTGATGCCATTAAACGCTTCACGGCGTTGTTCGAACCGATCGTGATCTTATTCATGGGCGTTGTCGTGGGCGCGATGATCCTGAGCATCATGTTGGCGATCACGAGCATTCAGCAGACGGGTTGTGAGCGGGCCGTGAACCGTGAACCGTGAGCCGTGAACCGACGTGAACGATCAACCCCCCATGCAAGGGGCGTTTCAACCCTTGACCCGAGTTTCAGCGAGAGTCCGTCCGCCTCGGCAAGCAATTCGACGACGCAGCGTCAGGGGGCTCGGTTCACGGCTTACGGTTAACAGTTTGGCTATCATATGGAACAGTTGAGCCGTCACGCAGCGGGGGATGTTTCCCATGGAGGGCCGGCTATGGATGATTTAAAACGCGCACGGGGCCGCCAACATCGATCCGGAATTACCTTGATTGAGATGTTGGTGGTGATCACGATCATCGCCCTTTTTTCGGCCATTGCGTATCAGCGGCTAACTCCGGCGCTTGATGAGGGGCGGAAGACGGCCGCTGGCACGCAGATTGATAACCTTCTGGCCGCATCGCAGCTCCACAACATAGAACACGGTCGCTTCCCCACTCAAGAAGAGGGGATCGATGTTCTGCAACCCTATCTGCAAAAAGAGATTCCGCTCGACCCTTGGAATAATCCCTACGTCTATCGCTTCCCGGGGCAAAACGGCCGCGAGCCCGACGTCATGTCTTTCGGCGCCGACGGCGTCGAGGGCGGCGAAGGCCCCAACGAAGATGTCGTCAGCTGGAAGTAGGATGCGGACGCGCGGCCGAAAGAAGCTTCTCCTCTTCCCTGTCCATGTGAACAGCCCGTAAAAGGGGGACGGCGTGTTTCGTCCTTTTCCCGTCGCCTTGCGTCTGTCTGAGTAACCTGTCGAGCGACCTGCTGTGTTTCATGCCGCCTCGACGGTGAAAAGGTGGAAGAGGCGAAGTCAGCGAATCATTAGGTGTGGAAGTCGCCCGGCTTGAGCCGGAGCAAGCTTGCGGCTATGCCGTTCACTCCGTTTCATTTCGGTATCGGCGTTCTCTTGAAGGGCGCCGCACCATCGCGGGTCTCATTGCTCGCCTTTGTGGCTTCCCAGGTCGTGATTGATCTTGAAACGGCCTACTATATTCTGACCAGTCAATGGCCCTTGCATCGCGCGCTCCACACGTTCGCACTGTCGGCGCCAGTGGGCGTGACCGTGGGCCTGCTGATTTGGGGCGTCGGGCGGTTCATTTCCGGTCTCGGCGGGAGATGGCGGGAGGAATTCAATTTCCTGCCGGTCGTCGTTGGCGGGACGGCCGGAGGTCTGACCCATCCGCTGCTCGATGGCGTGATGCATGCGGACATTCTTCCTCTCAGTCCTTTCACATCGGACAATCCCCTCTACCACGCCATCGGCCTTCTCCAACTTCATTTGCTCTGCGTAATTGCTGCGATCGTGGGCGGCCTGCTTTGGGCAGTGGGAATTCGGAAAGATGCGCACCCGCGGCCTTGATGGGGCGCAAGCAATGGCCCTGCCGTTATTGGCGGAACCTTTTCGCCTGTTAATGGCCTGATTCGAAACAAACGGCTGTGCAGTATCCGCCGTGGGCTGGAATGCCGTTGGCCCCTATAGTGTGGAGTCCTGCACATTTCCGGTAGAACGGCCCCGAAGCGGAACAGAGCCACGCACGCGAGTAAGCGGTCTACCACGGGTCCACGACATTACCTTCAGCGGTCGCGAAAACCCTGTTTGGCTGTGGCTCGTCACGTTCGGGAGTCACTCGAAATACCGTGCCGTCAAGTCCCTCGGCGGCGCTGCGGTCGCGTAGGTCGCAATCAGCGTACAAAGCAGCGATACGACCAGCGACCACACAACGGGTCGAATCCACCAATGCTGCGCGTGGGTCCCAACGCCGACATCCTTGGTTGGAAGTAGCAGAGCAGACATCGAGGCCTGCCGACCGCGACGCACGCGCGTCCCGGTCGGTCGAAAAATGCGTAGCACGGCGAGCCTCCGCTGGCTGCCTTGAGATGTGATTTCTGTTGGCGGGGCGTTCGCGGCCGCCGGGGGCACCGGCATTCCGTCTTTTTGCCCCTCTGCCGCGTCAATCTGATTGAGCGGATGGGATCGATGCGCCTCGGTTGACGGCATTACCCGGACCAGACGCGCTTCGGCAATGCGTAATACGGCAAAATGTAAATCGGCGACACGGCGGCACGTCATTCGGTCAACGGCCCACGGATCTGCGTTCACTGCGGAAGCCGGTCTCACCTTGATCGAGATTCTCGTGACTGTCGCCATCATCGCTGTAATGGTCGGCATCTCGTACCCGACTTTCACGCGGGGGCTCGACGGCATCCGGTTACGGACCTCAGTCAGCCGCGCGGGAACATTCTTTAACCGTGCGCGCCAACAAGCGGCTCGCAGCCAAAGCCCCGTGCAATTCGTGGTCGACCCCGAAAAGCAAATGCTTTCGGCGGCTGCGATCGAAGACAGTTGGCGCGACGAGTTTCAATTCGAAGACGGCATTCAAGTGGTTTTCCCCACTGAATCCAGGCGGCTGATTCTGTACCCGGGCCAACCCGCGCCCCAGTTTCGGCTGAGGTTGGCCAATCGCGGGGGTGCACAGGCGGGCTTGAAGGTGAATGTCTTTACGGGGGTTCCTGAGAAGTGGGAGGAGGAGCGGTGAAATCCGTGTCGCCGAATTACGTGACGCCGAATCACGTGTCTCGGGTTCCGGTGAAGCCCTTGGGTTGGTTAACGGCTTGCTCCCGTGATTCGGCGACACCTAGCTCGGCGACACGGGGCTTCAGCCTCCTCGAAATGATCGTTGCGACGACAGTGCTCTCGCTTGCGATCGTCGGACTGCTCGGCGTCGTACGTACGTCGCTCGCGAATGCATCGCGCGTCAAAGAGTATGACCGGGCAGCGATGCTGGCCCGCTCGACGATGAGCGAGATCCAGGTGAGGGATCCAATTCAGATCCCCGGTCGGCTTTCGGGCCGCTATGACGACAAGGCCGGTTGGGAAGCCGTTATCAAGCCGTTCGAATTACCGATCCGCCCACGGAGTGGCGGTGTTGTGGTCGTCCACATCCATTTGACCGTTTGGTGGCGGTCGGAGGGGCGACGGAAGACGCAGGTCTTTGACGGTTTCCGCAGGGTTCGGATCACGCCGGACCATATGCGGCTGGCGGCGTTCCAGTGATTCGTTGGCCGTGTCGCCGAAGTACGTGTCGCCGAATTACGTGAACCGTGAACCGTGAACCGATGACAAAGAGCACCTCAGTGGCGCTTCTGTTTACGTCTCGCGGCTCGGGTTGCGTACGGGCGGCGCGCGGATCAGTGGCGTCCCGCCGTGGCCGGGCGACCTGTGGATACCGTGCGGCCTCATGCGGCGGTTCGCGGTTCACGGCTTACCGTTCACGTAATTCGGCGACACTTCCCTCGTCGCCGCGCGCGGGCATGACCCTGATCGAGGTTATCGTCGCTGTCGCCCTCATGGCGATGCTTTCTGTCGGCTTGTTCACCTCCCTACAAATCGGCGCGACGGCGTGGAGCACCACCCAGGGCGCGCTGATGTTGGATCGCCGCATCGCGACGGCCAACGATCTGCTGCATTCCCTGCTCGTTTCGATCGTTCCTATTGAAGCGGTCACACCGCCAGGGTCGAGGCTGCCGCGCTATACGTTCACTTTTTTTCAGGGTGAGCGCCGATCCATGCGCTTCGTCTCTTCCCACTCGATGACCGGCGGAACACGCGACGGGCTACAGCTCACCGAACTGCGAGTGTCCGAGTACAAGGGCGGCACTCGCGTGCTGGTCAATCAATCGCGTTACGAAGGGCCGCTCTCGCTCGGCGAATTGGTGAGCGGCCGTGTGCCCGTCCAAGGAGTTCGAGGCGGGAGGCTGGTGTTCCGACCGATTCGGGCTTTGCCGACGTCGCTGATCGCAGTGGACCAGCTGCGCGGCTGCAATTTCGGCTACCTCAAGCGCGCTCGCCGAAGCGAACCGGCGAGGTGGATCCCGACTTGGGATGAGCGCGACGCGCTGCCGGCCGCGGTTCGTATCGAGCTCACGCCCTCGTCCAAGGCTGAAAAAAAGGCCCGGGCTCTTCCTGTATCCATCACCGCTCCAGTCTATTCGGAGAAGGTCAGGGAATTGACGCAAGCGGAGATGACCGCGCTCCATCGCGCGGGGAGGCTGCGTTGACGCTATCTCCCAATCTCTCCGGCCGCCGTGGAAGCGCCTTGCTGGCGGTGATGTGGTTCTCGGCCGCGTTGTCGGCCATTGCCTTCACCCTATCGATGACGGTGCGTACGGAACTCGACCGCGCCGCGCTTAATCTCAGCTCGACTCGGGCCTACTTCCTGGCGCAAGGGGCGATTGAGATCGCCGCCAAGCGCATGCTCGACCGAGCCGTCGAGGAGGAGGAATTCGCTGACCGAAACTTTGCGGCCGGACAGCGATCCATGGAAATAGCCCTGCCGGGAGGCTTGGCAAGGGTCGCGATCATCGGCGATAGCGGCAAGCTCAACATTCGGGTTGTCCCGCCGGAAGTTCTCGCCGAGCTGCTGATTGCTTCCGGGGCCGAGCCCGGCCGAGCGGCGACCGTCGCCGGGCACATTGCCCAGCTCCGACGACGGGGCCGCCAAGACCAACGATCGCCGGAATTTTCGTCGCTGCCTTCGTCTTTCTCTCTCTCCGGGTCGTCTTTTCAACAGGTGGAGGAGCTTTTGCTCGTCCCCGGCATGACGCCGGAGTTGCTCTACGGCAGCTACGTCAGCGATCCCGACGGGAATTTGAACCACGTGGACGGACTCTACCACCAAGTAACGATGCGGGGTTCGGGAGCCATCGATGCGAACTACGCCTCCCCGGCGCTGCTCCGGGCGGCGGGATTTCCTCCGGGTGAGATCGAAAGGATTCGGCGTATGCGGGCCATGCGGCCTCTCGCCAAAGAAGACCTTCCGAATCTGAGCGCCCCGAATGAAGGTTTTAGGATGGGCATTGGAAGCGGGGAAAACCACTTTACCTTGTGGTCGACCGTCGTACTGGATGACGGCCGAACCAAGCGAACGGTGGGTGCGAAGGTTACGCGCTCCCTTCGGGGAGCCCCCTTGGGCTTCCAGATAGTGCGCTGGTTTGACGCCCCTTTCTAAGGTCGCCTAGGTAACGCGATGAACTTCAACCAAATCTTCCGCTTGGGAACTGGCTGCGGAATCGAGATCCGGGGTGACAACCTGCGCGTCGTCGCCGTGCGTTCCCGCCGGGCGGGTGTTCAGCTATTGGGGCATTGCGAGATCCCGGACTTCCGCGAGCGTCCGGCGGCGGAATGGGGCATCGAGTACGGCACGTTTCTCGAAGATCTGCATCTGTCTCACCTCTCGGCGACGGTCGCGCTTCCTCGTGATGAAGTGATTGTGCGCGAGTTGCAGATGCCCGCCCTCGCAAAGAAAGAACTGTCGACGGCGGTGGGCTATCAGTTGGAGAACCTGCATCCGTACGACCCCGGCGAGATCTATTCCGCATTCGCGCCACTGCGGCCGCCTGCGGGGGAAGCCGCTTCTTTGCCGCTGGCCGTCGTGATCGCGGAAAAAACCAAAGTTGACGCCTACGCCAATCTGTTCGACAACGCCGGGATTGCCGTCGAGTCGTTCACCGTGGCGGCCGCCGCGTTTTTCGGCGGTGTGCGGGTACGCTGGGATGCGCCCCCGGCGCCGTTCGTGATCGGTGACTTCGGTAACGATGGTTTGGAGATTTATGGAGAGGGAACCGGGCGACCGCTATTGAGTACCAGGTTTGACTTGGGCCGCATGCCCGCCGGGCGCGCTTTGCGTCTCGCCGGAGCCGATCTGCGGCTTGAGACGGATCAGAAGGCGAAGTTCGTCCGCGTCGGCGAGTCCCGCGAGGACGCCGATGACTCGGCGCCGCCCGAAACCTTCGAGCCGTTTCGGGTCGAGGAACTACTGCCTTCGCCCACGAATGCGCCGATCGACTTCGATGCTGCGAACGCTGCCACAGCGTTTGCCGTAGGGCTCGACGCCGCCTGTCCGCGCCTCGGTTGGAATGCCAACTTGCTTCCCGTCGAACGAAGGAAGAAGAACTCCCGCTGGATGTATCTGCCGACAGCGGCTTTGACGGCGGCGTGTTTGCTGGTTGGGTTGGGCTTCCTGCTACGTGGGTGGATCCAAGACGGCGGCTACATTCGAGCCATCGAGGCTGAGACGGCCCGCTTGAACCTCACCGTCCTGCAGGTCGACGCGCTGGACGCCCAAGCCCGCGAGAGCAAGCAGAAGTCCGCCGCCCTGGCAGTGCTCGAGGCACGCACAGGATCAGACCTAAGAATCCTAAGCGAGCTGTCGGATCTGCTACCGGACACGGTTTGGTTGAGTTCGCTAGAGATGGATGACGAAGGCGTGCGGATCCAAGGGACGGCGGAAAGCGCCGCACCCTTGCTGGGCATGGTCAATGAAGCGGTTAACTTGACCGAAGCGGAATTTTCGGCCTCGATCGTAACGACGAAAGAAGGCGCCGAGCAATTCCGCATGGCCGCGAAACGGCGGACAACCGAAGACGTGGAAGAGCCGACGGTCCCGACTCCGGCCGCGGATGAGCCCGAGGCCGAGGGCGGTGCGCTTTCCACCTTGGGAGAGGATGCCGCGGCGGAATCGCAATAGTCCGATAACAAATCACCAGCATGAGCGAACGAGATAAAAGAGCGCTGATCGGCCTAGGGATCGCCGCCGTTCTGTTTCTTCTGCTGCAGACCGACGTGCCCTTGCCCGGCCTCGGTGGTGGTTCGACAGGGGCAATGTCGGTCGAAGCAGCCGAGCAGAAGCTCATTCTGACGCGCGCCAGGGCCGGTCGAGCCCCGCTCGTCGAAGCCGAAGCGAGTTCCGCGCGCGAGGCGCTCCAGGGCCTTGAAAAGGGACTGCTGACCTCCGAGAACGCCGCCCTCGCCAAGGCCGAGATGCGCCAGATCGTCGAAGACCTGCTGCGGTCGGAAGGCATCGCCATGCAGAGCGCCGGCTTTGCGGCTGTCGAACGCGAGGGCGACTACTACTCGGCCGTGCCGATCGTGATCGATTTTAACTGCCGAATCGAGCAACTCGTCAATTGGATGGCGGCTGCCGGTAATGCACCTCAGCTTCTCGCAACCCGCTCCATCCGTATCGGCTCCGCCAACAAGGACACCAAGGCTGTTAAAGCGCGCGTGACGGTGGCGGGTTTTCTGCCGGTCGCCCGGACGCCCGAGCTGATCGAGAATGAAGCCGGTCTGGGAGGCTCGCGATGAAGCGGAAACTCCTAGCCCTCAACATCGCCTTGGGTGTGATCATCCTGCTCGCGGCGGCGGAGCTGGTGAGTCGCATCCAAGAAGCCGGTGAACGCAGAGCGGCCCTTCTCGGCGCCGCGACCGCCAAAGAGTCACCGGAGTTTCCGGTGAGGGAACAGGCTGCCAAGCTGCGTCCCGCCGACTACCGACCCATCGTCGATCGGCTGCTGTTTTCGCCCGACCGAAACCCGGTCATCGAAGTCGAGGAGCCGGTCGAAGAAAAATCCGACCGCCCGCCATACCCTTTGCTGGTGGGCGTCATGGATCTAGGTGACGGTCCGATCGCCATGATGTCGGAAACCTCCCGCGGAAACCCGCGACCTGTGGCCGTGGGAGAAAAAGTCGGCGAGTTCACATTCCTCGCGGCAATGGAAGACCACGTCACCCTTGAGTGGTCCGGTCGCAAGTTTGAAGTCGCCCAAGACGAGTTGACCGGCGCCGAGGGGAATAGCGCAAAACCCACAGCGACGACAAGGACTCAGCGGACCGCACTGCGCCGTTCGGCGAAGACCGCAACTTCGGCGAATCTCAGCGGTGAGAAGGCCAAGAGCGTCAGCAGCAAACATTACGTCGGCCCGCCGTTAACCGGACAGATTGGCCGCCGCGCGGCCGACCCGAACGACGGCGTCGCCGACGGCACCCAATCCGAAGGGTGGGTACGCCGCGTGCGCAAGACCCCCTTTGGCTCGCAGCACTGGTGGGAAGCCCAACCGAAGTGAATTGGAGAATAACGATGAGGATTCAGAAGATCGTCCGCCGCCGCAAGTTGCGCCTTGGGGTCGCACCCCTGCTAGTACTGGGCCTCGTGGTCGCAACCGCGGCGCCCGGCGCCGCCGAATTGCGGGATCCGGAAGGCAAGCAAGGCAAGGAAGCCGCCGAGCCCGATCTCAAAGAGGGCGAGTACATCAAGAAGACGCCTTTCGGAGTGACCAAACGAGGTCCGGCGAAGAAGACCGACAAGCTTGCGGGAACCCGCTACGTCGAAGTCGAGGAAAACGGTGACCTCATTACGTTTCGCCGACTCACTCCTTTCGGTAAGCAAATTTGGAAGCGCAAGCGCTCCGAGCTGTCGGCCTTCGAAAAGGGATTGCTCGACGCGCATCACGCCGCCAAGCCGACCGCGGGATCCCCGGCCGCATCGTCTGGAACAACCGGAAAAACCGGAACAGCGAAATCAGCCGAAGCTGTCTCGGCCAAGAAGAAATCGGACCGCTGACCTAATCATCGAACAACGAAAGCTGCTGCTATGACCACAATTTCTATTCTCCGGGCCACCCAGCGGATAGCTTGGCTATCCGTTTTGCCGGCCTGCCTGCTCGGCTCTCTTGGCGCGCAGCAAGCGGATCAGCAGGCCGCGGACCAGGCCGACGCGGCTTCTCAACAAGAGGCCGCCGATGCTCCGGACGCTGCTACGGCCGATGATGCTTCACCGCAAGCCTCACCCGCCGATCCCGCCGCCAACCAAGCCGACCAGCCGACGACAGCCGCCGGGGCGCCCGCCGACCAGCAGGACCAAGCCCCGGATACTCCCGACGATACCGAAGACGCCGCCCAACAGCAGCAGGCCGACCAACCCGCTCCCACCGCGGAAACCACGTCGAGGGGGATCTCATTTCGCAACTTCCGCGGCGCGAGCCTGTTCGAGGTCATCGATCTGCTTGCCCGCCAACTCGAGATCAACTACATCCTCGATCCCGGAGTCTCCGACGGCACGGTCACGATCAACACTTACGGGACCCTGCAGCGATCCGACCTCTTCCCGCTGTTCGAGACCATTCTTCGGATCAATGGAGCTGTTGCCGTCAAAGTGGGTTCGCTTTATCGCATCGTCCCGGCCGACAACGCCACGCACTTGCCGATTTCTCCCCAGTCAAGTGCGGCCGCCGACCTACCGGTGGACGAGCGGATGATCCTCAACGCGATTCGGCTTCGCTATGCGCTCGCCGGCGACATCGCCGCCGTGCTCGAACCCTTTCTCGGCGAAGGGGCGAAATACACCGTCGTCGAGACGTCCAATATCCTGCTGGTCTTGGATAACAGCCGCAATATGCGCCGCACAATGCAGCTGATTGACTTGCTCGACGCCGAACAGCTCGACGACCAGCGCATCCGTCTGTTGGAGGTCAAGAACGGCCTCGCCTCCATGTTGGCGCAGGAGCTGCAAAACATCTTCTCCGCGTTTTCGACGTCCGAGGAGACTTCCGCCGTCAGATTCGTCCCCATCCAGCGCATCAACGCCATTCTCGTCGTCAGCGCCAACCCCAGCATGTTCAAGGAAGTCGAAAAGTGGGTTGACAAACTGGACACTGCGACGACGACCGGGGGCATCCAGAACTTCATCTACCGCGTCCAATACGGCTTGGCGACAAACCTGGCCGGCACCCTCATGTCGCTCTACGGTTATGGCTACGGCGGCGGCTATGGAGGGTACGGCGGGCGCTACGGTGGCGGTTACGGCATGGGCGGCTACGGCGGCGGCGGCTACGGCGGCGGTGGTTACGGTGGCGGTGGTTACGGTGGCGGTGGTTACGGTGGTGGCGGTTACGGCATGGGCGGCTATGGCGGCGGCGGCTACGGCGGCGGCGGTTACGGCGGCGGGCGCTACGGTGGCGGCCGGATGGGGGGCCGTGGTGGGTTCGGCGGTCGAGGTGGAGGCGGGTTCGGCGGAGGTGGAATCATTCAGCTTCCGGGCCAATACGGCTCCATGCCGATCGCGCCAGGCATCGATCCCGGACTAGCGGGCGACCAAACCGGCGCGCTGCTCGGCGAAACCACGGGCATCGACCCGAGTGCCCAAACGGCCCGAGGAATTCGCATCGTACCCGATATGGTCAACAATCTGATCGTTGTCCAATCCACACCGCAAGAATGGGAAGTCATCCGGCGCACCCTCGAACAGCTGGACTTCCCGCCGCGCCAAGTACTGATCGACGCCCAGATTTACGAAGTGTCGCTCACGGGCGCATTGACCAACGGTGTCTCCGCCTTTTTGCGCACCCGCACGGGCGATACGGAACGCAAACTGACCGGCGGTTTCGATTCCCTTGGCCGCACCAGCCTTACGATCGGCGCTCTGATCGGCAACACCCGCGAGCTGGCCGCCTTTCTCGTCGCCAGCAAGGACGACGGCCGCACGAAGGTCATTTCGGCCCCGTCCATCATCGCCACCGACAACATCGCGGCCACCATCACGGTCGGCCAATCCGTACCGACTCTCGCCAGCCAGGGCTTGGCGGCCGGCGCCCAAGTCGGAGGCGACTCTCTGTTCGCCAACACCATCCAGAACGTTCAAACCGGCGTTTCGCTTTCCATCACCCCGCGCATCAACGCCTCCGGCATCGTCACGCTTTTCATCGATCAGGAAGTGAGCAACCCGCTCGCTCCGACCGGCGCCATTCAATCACCGTCGATCGATCGCCGCAACGTTTCCACCCAAATTACGGTCGAAGACGGCACGACGGTCGCCATCGCCGGCATTATCCAGGAGACCGACATCTACCAGCGCAGCCGCGTGCCCTTCTTGGGCGACATTCCTTTCATCGGCGCCGCTTTCGGTTCCACCAGCGTCTCGCGCTCGAAGACCGAACTGGTCATCCTGATGACTCCTCGTGTCATCTACGACGAGAACGAGATCATCTCCGCCAGTGAAGAGTTGCAATCGAAACTGCGTTCCTTGCGACGTCTGATCCGCAAGGGACAAAGCAGGTTCTAGCCAAAAACATTCGAAATTTCGTTCGCGCGACCCCGGGCTCGTCGTGGTGTCCTTTAATCTTGACCAGGGGCGCTCGGATCTCCGTTTCTTACCAAGTGGCGATGACTCTCGCGTCGGTTTCGGCACGGCAAACCGAGCCGCGCACGTCAGGTGCTGTGAAAACGTAGGCCCTTCCACTTTTGCGCCGGCATACACAATTCACAGCATAGATCCAGAGCCCAGAGCGAAAGCGACGGGCCAAGGGCCGGCAACCGCAAGGCGCTTCAGCACCTCGTCTGCTCGAACTGTCGCGCATTTCACAGTCTTCCGTCTTCCGCCTACTCGAACCGATGTCCCCTTGGCCCGTCGCTTTCGCTCTGGGCTCTGGATCCACGTTCTGAATTGGGTACACGGACGGACCGGAGTAGAACTAGAGGTGCGGTGGAGCGACGAACTTCGGCGGGGTTAGGTACTAGACCCTTTAGACCATGCCCGCAACGGTTCCGAGTTTCCCGGTCCCTGACGGTTCCACCGGCGACAACGAGCCGGAGACGAGCCTACGCCTCACCAGCATTCGGGTGAATGCTTCGATGCTGGGCGTACCGGATGAGAACGCTCCCGCCTTCACGCAGGTGCAAGCCGACCTGGTGATCACCGGGGAGAGCGCGATTTCGGTCGACCAGAACCAGTTCAACGTCGGTCTTCCGCTGCGCGGCCTGACCGTCAGCACGGAAACGGTTGCTTCCGGTCTGCAATGTGAGGACGTGGGCGGCCACGGCGAGGTCATACTCAACGAAGGCTTCCCGACCGCATTCAAGACGATCGGCGTGCCGAGCTTCACGATCTCGGCCGGCATTCAGGTTGAAGCCGGTTATCACGGCTCCGACATTGGTGGCGCGACGCAGTCGACGCACTTCCTGTTCACGTTCTTCAACATTCCTGAAGGCGTGCGGATCGGCGTGGAAGACGATCCCGACTGTACCGAGGGCCTCGAGGACAGCGACCATCTCGTTTTGGACGCGGTGGATTGCGACGTCAACGGTGACAATTGCGACGGGGCTGCCCCGATCAGTGATGTCGACGATTGTCTTGATGGGGCCGTAGAGGTTGACCTCAGCGGCGGATCGGGTTGGATCGGCTACGAAGTGCTGGACGACCTCACGACCGCGAGTGAAGACTGCACGGTTGAAGTGTGGGCTTGCTGGACGCCCGACACCGAGAACGACCTGCCCGCACCGGGTACCGGTCAGCTGTCGGTGAGCTTCGCGCCATTGAGCACGGTGGGAACGTCGACCGAGGACGAAGAGCCGCGACCGCGGTTCCTCGACGGCACCGGATCGGATCCGGAGAACATCGTCACGGTCATCAAGTGTACGTCGACGATTCTGTTCCCGTATGTGACGAACCAAGCAGGGTTTGATACGGGGCTGGTGGTTGCCAACACGTCGGAAGACTGGCTGGGGACGCAACCGCAAGACGGCGCTTGCGAGATTCACTACCACGGCAGCACGACTGGTGGCGGGGCGGCGCCTCCCACCGATCCGACGTCGGTAATTGGCGCGGGCGAGCAGCTGATTTGGCTGCTGTCGAGCGGCAATGCGGCGCAGGATGTGGATCCGGCGTTTGAGTTCCAGGGCTACATCATCGTGGTGTGCGACTTCCAGTACGGCCATGGCTATGCGTTCATCACCGACGGTTTTGGGTCGGTGCCGACACTGGCGCAGGGCTATCTGGCGCTACTTCTGGAGTTCGACGACGACGGTGCACGCGAACTGCCTGAGAAGCTTGACCAATAAGGTCGAAACAAGTTCAACCTAACGACGAGGGGGGCGGCAGCGCCCCCCTCTTTTTTGTGCCCCGCGGCGGTGTCGGAACCGTCCGAGAATCGTTTAGATTGATACACGCCCCGGGCGTTGGACGGCGTGGTATCTTTGTGTGGTCAACCATGGTCTCGGAGAAACCCTTGTCCTCGACAAACACGGTTCTCAACCGCCGGCCCCATTGCCTCTGCCTGCTCGCCGTCTCCGCGATACTGTTTGGGTGCTCGCCGCGGGAGATCGAGTCAGCTTCGCCGGCTCGCAACGCCCAAGAGAACCCGTCTTGGCCGCGCCACGTCGTGGCCGAAGGCTATCAGAGCATGACGGTGGTCGCGGCCGACTTTAGCGGCGACGGATTGCCGGACGTGATCAGCGACGGAGACGGCAAGACTCGTCTGTACGTCGCTCCCGATTGGAGCGAGGTTGTGATCGCCGCGGACGAATCATCGCGCACGCTGATTCACAGTGAAATCATGGATGTGGATGGCGACGGAGACCCTGATTTCATCGGCGCCTTCTACAGCCCCGGACCCATCTTTTGGCTCGAGCGGCCGGATGAGCCGACCGAGGAGGCGTGGCCGTTCCATCTGGTCGACGACGCCGTGAACGGTACGCACGGGCTCATCGCTGGAGACATCGACGGCGATGGTAAGCCGGATCTTGCCGGCAACAGCGCTCAACCGGTCGATACGCCCTATCCGGAGTCGTTGGTCTGGTGGAGGGTCCCCCCGAACCCGCGTGAGGCCGAGCGGTGGGACCGCCATGTCTTCGCCGACAAAGACGCGCCCGGACTGAGCCACTATCTCGGTCTCGGCGACGTCAATGGAGACGGCACGACCGATGCGGCTTCCGCCGCCAAGATTCCCCCTGACGGCAATTGGTTCGCCTGGTGGGAGCAGCCCGCCGACGGCAGCTTGCCTTGGACGAAGCACATGCTGGCGACCGAGCAGGAGGGTGCGACGAACATCCTCATGGCCGAGGTCAACGGCGATGGACGCATGGACTTCATTGCGACTCGCGGCCACGGTAGGGGAGTGCTGTGGTTCGAGGCCCCCGACTTCACGCTGCACGAGATCAATGCCGACCTTACGGGTCCTCACGACTTAGCGGTCGGCGACATCGATCAAGATGGCGATATTGACGCAGTCACCTGCGCCAAGGATGACTTTACGGCCGCCTGGTTCGAGAACGACGGTCGAGGCGGCTTCACGACGCACATCATCCACGAAGACCAAGCCGGCTACGACATCCGGCTCGTCGACATGGATGCCGACGGCGACCTCGACGTGCTCATCGCCGGGCAAAACAGCGAGAACGTGGTTTGGTACGAGAACCGCGTGGCGAAGTGACCTCCCGCGTCCGGAAAACCAACAAGCTTAGCGAGGCAGACCGCGATCGTCGTGGCCGATGATCCGGTCGTCCGTTCCCTTGGGCGATCTCAGCCGGCTCCTCGCGCGCGGCTTGGTCGGGCCGACCGCCGTGTTCCGAGGATACAGGCTCACTGGTTGAACTTCGCTCGGCTTCCTTGGCCTACTCGCGCGACGGATCATCCCCAGTACGCTGCGCCAAGTGACCGGCATCGGGGCCGCTATCGATTGCCGGAAGCTTCTTAGCCCCCATGGGTCTCCTCTTGTCCCTATTCTACCCTGCCTGTCCAGCAGCTCCCGGCCAAGGGCCTTGGGGATCATGGTACCGCCATGAAAATGGGGCGAAGGCGTTCCTGCCGCCCTTTGCCTTCTTGCCATAGTATGGGACGGATGCAGTGTTTCAATGGGTCGATGTTCGATCGAACTATTGCTCCTACGCCCCATCCGAGGCTCGTCGGGGAAAAGGGTACGGGTCCCCGGGCTTGCGCCCGGGGCTACTTTCCACGCCCCCGTCGGGGGCGGGAACATCTCGGCCGTAAGGCGATCAACCTCGGGGTCTGGGGCAGAGCCCCAGCGCTTCACAACGCCCGAAAGACCCCGACCGGTGTGCCATATGGCAACATTTTCAGGGCTCCTCTTGGGTGGGGTGTCTACCCAGGGTTCCGCCTTTGGCTCCACCCTGGGCTAAGGCTCCTGCCGCCGCTTCGCGGCTCAAGGTATTCGCGATCTCGCCAGCCCTCGGCGTAATACACCCTACACTTGCAAGGCTATTTTCGGAGGAGTCCGCCTTTGCGCAATCGAAGTGCATTCCTCGGACGATCTTTACCGGGCTATCGAGGATTTGCCGAGCCGCGAGTTCGGTATGATCTCACCGGATCAGTTCGTGTTGTTTGAGAGCACGGTGACGGAGGCGGGGCCGGTCTATCGTAAGATCGCGGAGTTTCCGCGGCCTCGCAAAAACTGACTCTCTCTGGACCTTGAGTTGGAATGACTGCCCGACAGGGAGAGTCGCGCTTGCCGACTAGTTCGGCTGGGGAACGATCCTTAAATAGGGCTTGGGTGATTTCCAGCCGTCGGGATACTTTTCCTTGGCTTCGTCGTTGGAGACGGCGGGAACGATGATGACGTCTTCGCCTTGCTTCCAGTTGACGGGCGTGGCGACTTTGTGCTTCGCGGTCAGCTGCATCGAATCAATCACGCGCAACACTTCGTCGAAGTTTCGGCCGGTGGTCATCGGGTAGGTGATCATCAGCTTGATCTTCTTGTCGGGACCGATCACGAACACCGAGCGGACGGTGGCGTTGTCGGCGGCGGTTCGGCCCTTGGCGGAACCTGTGGCGTTGGGATGAATCATATCGAAGAGCTTCGCTACGGCGAGATTGGTATCGCCGATGAGTGGGTAGTTGACCGCATGACCCTGGGTTTCCTCGATGTCCTTGGACCACCCAGCGTGATCTTCGACCGAATCGACGCTAAGGCCGATTACCTTGCAGTTGCGCTTGGCGAACTCCGGGCCCAGGCCGGCAACGTAGCCGAGCTCGGTTGTGCAGACGGGGGTGAAATCCTTGGGGTGTGAAAACAGGACGGCCCAGCCGTCGCCGATCCAATCATGAAACTGGATCGTGCCTTCGGTGGTTTCCGCTGTGAAGTTGGGAACTTCGTCGCCTATGTGTAATGACATGGTTCTCCTCCAAATGTTGTCGGGTAAACGAATAGTATTGCGTAGACGGAACCGCCCAGTCCAGCGACTCAGAGTAGCAACGTCGCCGAAGCAATGGTTGTAACAAAACAAAGCAACGAAAACCTGTTCTATCCTTGTGGGAAGCCGTTCGTGCCGTTTGGGGAGGGGTAGGGGAGAAACACAATCGTGCCAAGGATTATCGTTGCCCAATGCCACCAGGAGATTTCGTCCTTCAATCCCGTTTGTAGTCACTACGAAGACTTTAGGGTGAGCGCCGGCCCGAAGTTGGTTGAGCTGCACGCGGACGCGCGAGATGAACTCGGAGGGGCGTTGGATGTGTTTGGACGGGCCGGAGACGTTCAGATCGTACCCACGTACAGCGCGCGGTCGGTGACGTCGGGGGGGCTGTTGGCGGCGGCTGATTTCGACCGCATTGCAGGCGAGTTTCTTGATGCGTTGCGGGGCGCCGGCTCGGCGGACGGCGTCTACTTTGCTCTGCACGGGGCCATGGCCGCCGAGCAAGAAGATGATCCGGAAGGATACCTGCTTGATGAATCTCGGAAGATCGTCGGCGAGGACATCCCGATCGTGATCTCGCTCGATTTGCACGGCATCCCTACTCGTCGCATGCTGCGCCAATGCGCCGGCGTGGTTGTCTATCACACCTACCCGCATGTTGATTTCTTCGAGACGGGGGTTCGGGCGGCGGAACTGCTCTTGCGGATCCTGCGGGAGGGCTTGCGGCCGGTGACAGCACGGGTGCCGATTCCGGCGCTGGTCCGAGGCGATGAGCTGATCACTGAGACGGGCAGTTTCGGCTCGGTGATTCGCGCCGCGCAGGGGATCGAACAACTGCGTGGGGGGCTTGCCGCGGGAATGTTCATCGGCAATCCGTTTACCGACGTACCGGAGTTGCGATCGAACAGCTTGGTGGTCACCGATGACGACCCGGACAGCGCGGCTCGACAGGCTGTCGAATTGGCCGAGCTGTTCCATGCCCATCATCAGAAGATGCAGGTTCCGCTGACGAGCATCGACGAGGCCGCGCGCAGAGCTTGCGAGATTCAGATGCAAGGCGAGGGGGCAGTCGCACTGACCGACGCGGCCGACGCGACGAGCTCGGGGGCCTCGGGGGACAGCAATGTGGTTGTTCGGGCCCTGTTGGATGCGAACTACGCCGGGCGGGTGCTGGCGCCGATTGTGGACCCAGGGGCGGCCGAGAAGGCATTCGCCGTGGGTGTGGATGCTGTGATTCGCACCCCGATCGGCGGTTCGCTTGATGCGTCGCGATTCGCGCCGCTCGAGATCGAAGCCCGAGTGCGCTTGCTTTCGGACGGCCGGTTCCGTAGCGAATCGTTCGGGGAGCCCTGGGACTCGGGGCCCACGGCCGTGCTCGAGGCGGGTACGGTCACCTGGGTCGTGGCGAGCCGCCCAGTCAGCCTGTTCGACCGGGCGCTGTTCCATGCGCACGGGCAGGATCCCAAGCGGTTCGACGCGGTTGTGGTCAAGTCTCCTCATTGCGAGCCACATATGTTCGCGGAGTGGTGCCAAGAAGTGATCAATATCGACGCGCCGGGGGCTACCAGCGCGAACCTCAAGAGGCTGGGGCACGTGAAATGCGCGCGGCCGACGTTTCCCCTCGATGACGATGTTCCGTTTACGGCGGAGGCGGAAGTCTATCGGCGCGGCGGGTAGCTTGTTGGCGCTTCGTTCTTGCCCCCGCCAGCTCGACGGCCGCTCCCATCCCGGCCGATTCAGCCTGGAGACTCCCACAAGTCGTTGATATGAAATGAGATGATATCGGCTTGGCTTCGTTTGGTCGAAAGTCCCCTTCTTATCCTCGGTGTTGATCTCCGGTGCCGGCGCTTTCGGACCGAGGATCGAGTCGTCTCCGGCCAGGGTGACATTCGTGTACGGGTCTCGGTCATGGCCTGGCTTTGTTCAGTCATTTCGCTATATTCGGCAGGACCAGCCGCTTGCGCCCGGTCTTTGGGCCCACCCGCTGCCCCGAACGGCCGTTTTCAACGGACGTTCGCCCAGAACTAAATCGGCGGTGTTCCACAATATCGGCCCTTGCGGACCGGTCCAGTATTAAGTCAGGTCAGGGGCTTGATCCTCCTTTGCCGAGCCGACAGATTGGCTGTTCCTCTCTCGTATCGGCACCCTCCCTATCTCGATTCAGTCACACAGTTTCTTGATCTGATGGGACATCGCGATTGTCAGCTTCGTTTCGTCAATTCCCGCCTCGGTTCGCATGTGCTCTCCGTCCGTTCAGCGTGATTTCATGCCCTGGTTCGGCTCGGTTTCGCACTGCGAAGAGGACCAGCCGCGTAGCGGCCGATCTTTTGGGCCTCACCCGATGCCCCGAACGACCCGTTGAAAACGGTCGTTCGCCCCAAGGAACCCGAATGGCGGTTTTCAGGAGTGCCGGCTCTTACGGATTGGCCCAGTCTTAATTCAAGTCCTGCAGCGTGGCCGGTTGTCGCGTCGCGGGATTATCCTCTGTGGGTCTACCCTCCGGTTGCCGACCTTGCCAGCCCGAGCTGCGATACAGCCTCCTGATAGTCAGGGTAGCTCCACTGTCAACCCGGCCTTGGGTTTGTGAGCGACGTCGGCTAAGGTCATCTCTCAAGGGCATCCGTTCGGGAAGTTTGGTGCAGACCGTCGCGGCGGGAGCGGATCCTTGACATGTGGGCAGAAGCGCGCCCAGCACGTCTGCTCGCCCAGGTTCTCAGGGCGACTTCACTGGCGGATGCGTGAAGACGCCGACCGGGCCGTCGGCTTGGTGAACCAACTGATTCTCACCGGGCTTGAAGCTCTCGGTGTGTTCCGCCACCATGCGCATGATCCGCTCAAGCACGTCGGGGTGCTCGGCCGCGACGTTGTAATGCTCGCCCGGGTCGTGTTCGAGATGGAAAAGCAAGGGTGGGTCGTGACGAGTGGGTCGGGGTTCGGTGTAGCCGGTTTGGGTTCGGAAGTGGGCTTTGAACGCGCCGCTGCGTACGGCAAATAATTGTGCCCCGCGGTAGAAATACATCTCTTCGCGGGGGCTTTCGCCATCGCGCAGCAGAACCCCCGAGATGTCGTGGCCGTCGATCGGGCGGTCCGAGGGGACCGCCGCCTGCGCCAGCCGGGCAACGGTCGGCAGCACATCGAGCGTGCTGCCCATCTGACGCACCACTCCGGGTTGAATCTTCTCCGGCCACCAGAACAGTGCCGGAACGCGCATGCCACCCTCCCAGGTGCTGCCCTTACCCTCCCGGAGCAATCCGGCCGAGCCTCCATGGTCGCCGAAGATGAGCCACGGGCCGTTGTCGGAGGTAAACAGGACGAGCGTGTTTTCCGCCAGCCCTTCCCGGCGCAGCGTGTCGAGCACCCGTCCGACCGACCAGTCGATCTCTTCGATGACGTCCCCGTAAGTGCCCCGCGGACTCTTTCCCTCGAACGCCTTCGAGCGGAACAGCGGGGTGTGCGGCATGGTGTGCGCCAGATAGAGGAAGAACGGTCCGTCCTTTTGCTCACGGATGAATCGAACCGCTTCCTCGGTGTAACGCTTCGTCAGGGTTTGCTGGTCGGCCGGTTTCTCGATGACGGTTTCGTTCCGCAGCAACGGAATATCCCAGAACCCGATCTTGGGGTGGATGGCGGGGTAGCGCCCCAGCGTTCGGCTGTAGGTCTTGTTGTGATCGTTCGACGACACCAGCCCGAAATAGCTGTCGAAGCCCTGTTTGGTTGGCAGATAATCGGGCAGATGGCCTAGATGCCATTTGCCGATCATTGCCGTGGCATAGCCTCGGGGCTTGAGGATTTCGGCGACGGTGATTTCGGAAGGCGAGAGCCCGCGCAGAGATCGCTCGCCGAAAACGCGGGGGCGAGCAGCCATCGTCCCGCTGCGCATCGGATGCCGCCCCGTCATCAACGCGGCGCGGCTGGGTGTACAGACCGAGGCGGCGCTGTAGAAGCTGGTCCAGCGTTGGCCCTCGGCGGCCATCCGATCAAGGTGCGGAGTTGAGATGGTTGGGTGTCCGTAGCAGCCTAGATCGCCGTAACCCAGATCGTCGGCGAAGATGATGACGATGTTGGGGGGGCGTGGGGTTTGGGCCGGCGCGGATGAGAAGGGGAGTAGGGCTGTCAGGAGGAGGAGTGCGATTCGATTCACGGCCCGCCCATTCTAGCTCATAGCTCGGAAGCCATGTTGAAAGTTCATGGTCGGTTGGGTCAGTCCGCCGGCTCCTGCCTATACCGCATTGAAACATCAGTGGTTAACGGCGATTCGGGTTCGTTTCGCGGAATACTTTAGGAACGGTTCGCGCTCCCAACCGGGGACAGTGGGTTTCGATGAAGCTGGGTATTCATAATACCGGGATGAAATGTAGACAAAGGCTCCCGCCGCCCCTTCAGGGCTTACACGTAATGGTGTTCCATACCCAGGGTTCCGCCGTTTCGGCTCCACCCTGGGCTAAATTCCTGCCGCCGCTCCGCGGCTCAAGAGATTTGCGACCCTGGCGATCCTAAGTTAACAGCAGTTAACAGCGATTGGGGTTCGTTTCGCAAAATGCTTGCCGTGCCGGCCGTGGTGCGATTATTTCCGCACGGCCCGGCCACACCGGTTACTGGCTCGCGGCCCCTTGCTCAGGGTAGCGCAGGCGTCAAGCCGGTCTTGCCGCAGCTACGGAGCCGCTTTGCTGCTGGGGCCGGGTTGGACGATGGACAGCGCAACCGTATGCGTCGGCTTGTGAGCGATCGCTTTCCCCGGCTTAGCAACGGCCTTACGACTCTTCCGTCGCGACCGCTTCGGTTGCTGCTTCGATGCGTCCCAATTCAAGGTCGAGGATCGCGTTTTCCGCGGCGCACTTCGTTAGGTAGGACCACATCTCCGTCCAGTCGGGTTTGAGCAGTCCGCGCCCGAGCATCCCTCGGATGTGGTCGAACATTCCGATGGTGACGACGTCGTTGACGGTCATACCTTAAGCGACGGACGATACCTCCATGGCGTTTCCTGTTCTTGGTCGTCGTGCGCGTAGCGGTTGGTCGACAACGTGTAGGCGGAGCAGCTTGGGAGTCCAAACGAGAGGCTTCCAACCTGTTGAAATCGGCTTGGTTAGGTTGGTCTTGGGTTCGTTTGGCGGAAAACTGCAAGCGTGGTTTTTCTCCTCTGGGGGTGTATCATCGAGTAACCTAAACCTGAGCAAGGGGCACGGGCGCTGGGCACTCGCTTGCCCAAGTCCGTCACCGGGAGCGCAATGGATAAAGAATGGTCAACGTGGGTCCCCATCCTGCGTGTTAAGGACGCGCGCGCAAGCGCGGAATTCTACAAGGAAGCTTTGGGCTTCGAGATTGACTGGGAGCATCGCTTCGCGGACGACTTTCCGCTCTACATACAGATTTCGAAACCTCCGCTGCACCTGCACCTCAGCGAACACCAAGGCGGCGGCACCAGCGCAGCTGAGTTCTTTGTCCGCGTCCCCGATGTCGATGCCGTTTACAAGGCAATGCTAGACCGGGGAATACAGCCCGCAACCGAACCCAGGGATCAGGAATGGGGTATCCGCGATTTTTGCGTCGTAGATCCCGACGGGCATCGGGTCACGCTTGGGACGCCGGCGGGATTTCCGACGGAGTTGCACCGGAAGCCCGAACCCTCTACCTAGCCGTCGCTGAATCTGAACTCGGGAGTCGCCTCGAGCCCGGCCCGGCCTTGAGACCGAGTCCTGCGTGCCAGGTTGCGGGGAGCATTTTTTCGGTGACGTTTGCATGGCGGCGGCGCTGTCCTCGGGCCCGCATGCTCAGGATAGCGCTGCCGTCAAGTTGGAGTGGGCCCTTGCCCAATCCGTGCAACATCGCCGGACTGGATGAAGATTCTTTATTCGGTGGCTGTCACCGACCCCCCCGAACCCCCACCCCGATTCACTGCATTCCGCTCCCGGTTTCCGCCTTTTTGACTCCCTTTTCGACTTCGAAATCGATCTGGACGATCGGCAATTCAGGAGATCGCCTGTGCGATCAACCGAGCGCTCGGCGGTCCGTGCTCGGGAAAGCCTTGGGGAACAGCCAGCTGAATCTCGACGGTCAGCATCGGGAACTCCAGCGCAACGAACTCATAGCGAAACGTCCACGCGCCAGCGGTTACGGGCAGCGGACATGCCCAAGCGACGTCATATGCGCTGTTCAGATGGACCTGGCACCTGGCGTTAGCACCTGCCGCCGCGTCTGTTCCAATGCAGAGGAGGTCGAACGTCTCGTGGGATTTCGGGAAGATAGTGTGGGAAAACCCGGGCCGACCGCTCGCTTTTAGCGGACTTCGAATGATTGAGGGTTGAAACTCCTGCCCTTCCTGCGTGTATCCAGAAAGCCTTGCTGTGCTTTCCAAGGCAGCGATATCAGGACGATGGTTATTGATATCGAGGTATAGGAACCAGCCCGTCAAGTTGCCGTACGTGAGGAGGCCCCTCTGGAAGCGAAGGTTAGCCGCTCTCAGACGTCTCGAATAGTCAGGCGTCCAGCCTGCACGGTCGAGTGCTCTCTTGACGACATCGACGCAGTCACCCTGGTTGTTAAAGGTCTCGGTGTTCACTCCAATATACCCGAGCATTCCCTCTGGTTTCACGTCCTTCTGATTGACGATAAGTAACTTGGCGAATTGTAAGGCGTATGCGATTGCGAGTTCCTGATTGGAGAAGAGCGATCCTCGGTGGAAATCCTGCCCGTTGCTGTTGCGTACCAGTTCGCGGGGAAAATTTACAAACAGGTAACAGTCGCTGTTCTTCAGTTCGCGTATGATCCCTCCATTAATTTCCAGGATCGTCTGGACATCAATAGCGAGGTACGCACTGAAGCCACGTTCTTCCAGTAGCGCACACACTTCTCTGCCAACCCGCTTCTCATCGTCGTCCCGTTGCCCACAACTCACGAAAACCCTGCTCTTCATGGAAATGGTGTCGATCACGAGTCATACCCCAGTTCGGTCGGCGGTAGTTTCCCGCCGCTACTTTTCGGACAACTTCGGCCCTTCCAGTTCGGGCCGACATCACTCATTAACGCGTTCAGAATCCGGAGTAGCGCGCCTTTTACCTGTTAGCACTTTCACCGTAACGGTGAGCCCAGGCTAGTATTCATTGGTCTCCCGAGCGATCAGTAGAATGGCGCTTGCGGTCGCATTCAAAGCGTACTGGGCAAGGTGCGGTGCCGGACTCCTGACCACAGAACCCGCGCCATGCGAACTGCTGAGCTTGTTGCGCAACGTCGCAACGATGATGAGGAGCTGTTCGAAGTAGGTGTCGAGATCCGTGTGTTTGAGGACGACGTTGATGAGTGTCTTCGCCGTAGCGTCTTCGCTACGGCTCCAGCCTTTTCGGTCGCAGATCACCTTTAATACACTTTCAAATGCACTTCCGCATTTCGTCAGGCAATCGCCGATGTCTCCCTTGCGATAGTCTTCCAGCGCAGCAAGGTACTCGCTGTTTGCACCCTGGAAGTGAGGCCCCTGGAGCAGCGCCAATGCTGGAGCGACGGCTTGTGCGTGCAGGACTTCGCTCTCTTTCATAATCACTCTTGGATGCGCATGGGTGCGGATCGTGTTATGGCCAGCGTACGGGCCGGAAGTCTCCTTGACGGTTTCCTTGACAAAGTGCGTGACGTGGTACGGCAGGTCGTCCTGCTGCAGAAGGGCGTTCAACTCGTCAACCGCTTGCGTCTCGTCCAGACGGACGCGAAAGAAGCAGTTTGCGGAAAAGATATCCTCCAGGAAGTCGAGAAACTCCTCGCCAGCGCAACTCAGCACATACGCGATCGCCTCGCGAGGGTCCCGCCCGCGGTTTGACTCCAACAATTGCAAACGACCGGTACGCAGCAACAGGCGGCCATGAATTTCCTCCCAGAATTCAGCATTGTAGTCACCCGCACCCCGGTTAATCCCCAAGTCTAACCGCGAATTGCCGTAAAGCTGCTGACACCAGAGCAGCACCCGGTTGCGCGTGGTTTTGGGTACGTCGTGCTTGGGGTTTTCCCGAAGCTTCAGAACGCCTTGAGAAGACGTCAAAAATGTGCTTGAAGATTGCCACCATAATCTGCGGTTAGGCCGAGAACAGAATTCTACCCTTCCCAAAGTCGAATATCCAGAGCCGGTCAAATGGCCCACCATTCTGTTTCAATACAGAGTGAACATCCCGCTCGCCTGCGTTAACCATCTCGACGAAGTATTGCTCCCAAGGCGGATGCTGTCTGCGGTAGTACAGCAACAGGTCCAACGGTGCGCCGGCAGTCGCATAGGTCTTGGCCGCCTTGCTGGAAAGCATGGATGCGAAGGGTGTGTCCTGCGAGAACGCTCCCCCGGTCGGCTCATCAGTCTTGAACATGATCGCGTGGTTGCGCGCCAGTGCCTGATCGGTAATCTCGCCCAATTCGAAATAGTACGGCGATCCATCAATCGTGCAGCAGATGTCGGGTTCAGGAGGGGCGACGTTTCGCTCCGAATCGGCCTGAATCGGCATTGGAGCAACCTTCATGAATGCGCTAAAGATCTCAAGCTCGTTCATCTCCTTCTTCACGCTGCTGAGAAGAGCGTCATATGTCGCCCGCAGCGCACGCAACTCCTCGGCGCGTTGGCGCTCCTCTGGTGTCCGAGCCCGCTCTATCTGCATCCGCAATCGCTCACGGTCTTTGCTGTATCGCTCCCGTGAATACATCGATCTTAATCCTGGTACTTCTATCATAGGATGGCGAAACCTTCCGTAATTGCGGTGAGTCAACCAAGGCGAAGGTGCTGCCGTCTCTCTAGTATTTCTGTGGATCTGCGTTTCGGCGAGTGTCTTGATTCCCATGCCAAGCTGTCTCGTAGCGGCTGGAAGAACTCTTGCGTTCTGGCAGGTGCCGCCACACTGGGTCGAAAAGCCGGGTCCTCGGACAGCTAGAGGCTGGCTCCTCTGAACCGAAATCTCACGACCGATAGTTTCTCGACTGGAGATCGTTGACAACCACTGATGAATAAAGAATCTTCATTACGGGTGGCCAGCGACCGGGTTCCGAAAACGCAGAGCCCAACCGCACGGTGTCGGTAGAACGTTTGCGGTCACCTTTCACCTCCCGAACTCACCCGGACTCCGATCTTGGTCACCGATCTTGGCTGATCGGGCTCAGATGCGGCGGCTGCGGTGCTGTTCGACTTTGTTCTTCGGCGGCAGGATGGCGATGATTCCTTCGACGAGGTCGAGGATGGCGGTTCGGTGGGTGTGGCGGCCGGTGCCTCTTGTTTCGAGAGCCGTCGTTACGATTACGGCGTCCACGTCGGGGACGACGAAGATAAATTGTCCGCCGAAGCCCCAGGCGTAGTAGACGTCGCGGGCGGCGAGTTCGCGGATCCACCGGCCGTAACCGTACAGTTGCCCGCTGTAGCGCGAGCGGCCGCGCGGGATGAATGATCGGTCGACCCAATCCTCGGGGAGGACTTGGCGGCCGTCGATTTGTCCGCCGTTGAGATAGAGGCGGCCGAAGCGCAGCATTTGGCGGGGAGTCAGTTGCATGTCGTTTCCGCCGCGGTAGATGCCCTCGGGGTCGCGCGGCCATTTCTGGAGCCTGAAGCCGAGCGGGGCGGCGAGGGTGTGCCGGGCGAAGGCCCAGGTGCTCTTGCCAGCCGCTTTCGCCAGAATCGCCGACAACAAGTGCGAGTTGCCGGTGCTGTAGTCCATGACGGTGCCGGGGGTGTGGATCAAGCGACGTGTGAGTGCGTGGCGGACCCAACTCCGACTCGCTACCCAGGGGCCGAAGTTGCGTCCGCTGGTGGATTCGAGTCCCGAACGCATGGACAGCAAATCCTCGATCGTGATGCCGCGTTTTCCGGGATCGCCGCGGGAGCCGAGGACTGTTGGGAAGTAGGTTGCGATAGGGGTGTCCACGGAGGGAATCAGGCCGCGCGCCACCGCGATGCCGACGAGCGCCGAGATGATGCTTTTGGAGACCGACTTGACGTTCGCGGCGCGTGATCGGCGGGCTCCGTGGAAGTAGCGCTCGACAATCAGGTTGTTGTCCACGGAGACGAGCAGGCTGCGCAGGCGAGGCAGCGATTCCGCACTGTCGACGGCCTGGCGGATGACTTGTGTCACCGCTAGCCGTGGTGCAGGCGGCGTTGGCAGTTCGACGTGCTTGCCTAGCTCGGGGTAGTGTCCTACGCCGACGGGGGCGAGGAACAACAGCGCGAAGGCGGAACATCGAAGCAAAGTCCGGAGGCCGAACGGGCGGCTTAGCCTTTTCCGCATGTCGAGTCGTATCTCTGTACACTGCCGGCATAATGCCGATACAGAGTGCCCCACGCTTGAGTATTACAGCATAGGTCGATGGACGATAACGGCGGAGAAGAAAAAGCCGCAGGTCTCTTCGAGCCCTGCGCTACGCGCTTGCCATTCGGCACACCGCCGACATTGGAAGGTAGAGGCCCGCGGAAGAAGGGAAGCCCGAGGAGGCGTCGCAGTGTCCATCGTCGGCGGTTGGAAAGGGTGAGACGTTTCTAATGTGTCGGGGTTCGATCGAACGGTTGTTCCTACGCCCCGTCCCGGGCTTAGTGTCATTTGTGACGGGAACCCCGGGCTGAAGCCCGGGGCTACTATCCGCGCCCCCTGCCGACGGGCGGGTCCGAGGGGCAATTTTTAGAAGAGGAGGAATGCGTTTTAGAATGCCGTCCCCAATCCAGACTCAACCTACGTGGATGATATGGTCGCTTGAGATCTTGTCAATCGACGTTGTACCCGCCTGCCGCATCACCATCATCAGCTCGGCACGCAGTAGATCCAACACGGCTCGAACGCCCTCTTGACCAAAGGCAGCCAATCCCCATAGATAAGGCCGGCCGATGCAAACAGCATCGGCCCCCAGCGCCAGTGCCTTGAATACGTCCGTACCGCGGCGAAATCCGCCGTCGATCATCACGGGAATGCGGCCCTTGGCGGCTGTAACAATCTCCGACAGGCAGGTAATCGTGCCGCGGCCGCTCGCTTCGGCCCGGCCGCCGTGATTCGAGACGATTACTCCGTCCACGCCATTCTCCAGACACAGCTCGGTATCTTCCCCCGTGACGATTCCCTTGATGAAGAGCTTCATACTGGTCGCATCCTTGAGACGGCGCACGAAGTCCCAGGTCATATCACGAAAGGGTTCTGTTTTAGATATGTCAAGACCGCTAAACATCGGTTGCCTCCGATATCTAGCCAGCGGGTTGCCGCGGTCATGACAGAGCGTGCAGTCTCGCTTGTCGATTTTCGTGAACCGCTTGAGAGTCTCGCGATTGCTGCCTCCTTGCGTGTCGACGGTCAACGCCACGACGGGGCAGCCCGCCTGCTCGGCCCGTTTCACCAACGCTTTGGTGATTGTCCAGTCCTTATTGGCATAAAGCTGGAACCAGACGGGCTCGCCCCTCTCGCGGATGACGTCCTCGACGGAGGTGCTTGAGGCCGTGGAGAGAAGCTGCAGGCTCGAAGTCTGTTTGCTGCTCCAGCCGCGGCAATTTCCCCCAAGGGGTGTAATGCCTTCTGATGGCCGGTCGGGGCCAGGGCAATCGGCGAGTTCCAACTTGTCCCGTAAAACTCGATGGAGGTATCGATATCCCGAACGTCGATCAGGCGGCGAACGCGCAGCTGGAAGCGCTGAAAGCCTTCGCGGTTGGCTCGCAACGTGGCGTCGTCGTCCGTGCCGGTCGCCAAGTACCCGTAGTGGGCGGGCGGGAGTGCCTTGCGGGCCGCGGCGTGGAAATCGAACACATTGATCGCTTCGTCAACCGAAGAGATGGCTTCACTCGCCTCGGACGTTTCGGGACGGCGTTCATCGGGGGCCGCAAGTAAGTTTTCCGTGAGCGGTAAGATTCCGCCGGCGAACAAGGGGCTCGCGGCGAGATACCGAAGGAAAGTACGACGGGCTTTTAGGTTGGTCATGGGCCGAGGCCGGATTTTCGATTTGGACATCCGGCTCACACAGGGTACATGACCAGCTCCCCGGAACACCAGAGGTTTTTGGCCTGACGGCGCCCAGCGGGAGGTTCTACTTGGGGTTCCGCCCCACCTCCCTCCACCCAAGGCTATATTCCTGCCGCCGCTTCGCGGCTCATAGTATTTGCGATCTGGCCGCACGTAAACAAGATGGCCAATGCGCTTGAAATTGAAAGGGGGTTGGAAAGACATGTCGCCAGGAGTGGCGACACGGCACGCAAGAGTGCGCGCGCCACGTCGAAAACGTACGTCCAACGAGGATGATGTGATCACTCGAGATCTTGTCAATCGGCGGGCTGTTTCGTGTTAGAGTTGCTATGGAAACGAAGCTGAGAGGGTCAGCTCCACTCGTTGGACAGACTGTGCGTACGATGGCGGCTCCGCGCGGCATTATTTGGACGATTGTAGTTCTCCTGTGGGCCGGCCTTCCTTCGCTCGCTCAATCAGAGCCCGACATCGCCGGCGCCGCACACACGGTGGTGGCGGAACACTGTCTCGCCTGCCACGGCTCGGCGAAAACATCGGGGCTGGATCTTCGAAGCCGAGAGGCGTTACTGCGCGGTGGGACCCGCGGGGCCGCGGTGGTTGTCGGCCCGGCGGAGTCAAGCTTGCTTTACCAAGCGGCGGGGCATTTGGGAGATCTGAAGATGCCGCCGGGGAGCGACAATCCTCTGCCTGACGGCCAGCTCGACATCCTGCGGCGCTGGATTGAGGCGGGCTTTCCCTACCCGATCCCGGATCGTCCGTCCCGATCGAGCGCGGATGAGAAATGGTGGTCCTTCACGCCTCCCCGACGCCCCAAGGTGCCCGCTGGGAAGCATGCTGATGCGGCGAATCCGATCGACGCTTTTGTGTTTCGAAAGTGGGAGCAGATGGGACTGCATCATGCTCCGGCGGCAAGCAAGCGCGTGTTGGCGCGGCGAGCCTATTTTGACCTGGTCGGCCTGCCTCCCAGCCCGGCGGAAGTCAGCCAGTTCATAAACGACGAATCGCCTGACGCTTACGAGGATTTGATCGACCGGCTTCTCGAGTCAAAGCACTACGGCGAGCGCTGGGGTCGGCATTGGCTGGACGTCGTGCGCTACGCCGATAGCGCCGGCTTCGAGACCGACGAGTTTTTTCCCGACGCCTGGCGGTATCGGGACTACGTGATCAAGTCGTTCAACGAAGACAAGCCCTACGATCGCTTCGTCCAAGAGCAAATCGCCGCGGACGAGCTTTGGCCCGACAACCTCGATCTCCACGACAGTAGCTACGCGATCCGCCCGGAGAAAGTGGAACATTTGGAGGCGCGCGTCGGCACCGGGCTGTACACGGTCGGTACGGCTATCGGCGAGTCGTATCTTGAAACGCCACAGCTACTCTATGAACGCTTTACGGATTGGGTCGACACGACGGGGGCCGCCTTTATGGGCCTCACGGTGGGGTGCGCCCGGTGCCATGATCACAAGTTTGATCCGATCACTCAGCAAGAGTACTTCCGCTTGCATGCGGTGTTTGCCGCGAGCCGGCCCGTGCGCCTTTCCGTCGTCACAAAGCTGACGGAGTTTCACCGCAATGAATTCTACCCCCGCTACATCGCGCTCGATGAGAGCCGCAATGCCTACGAGCTGTTTCTCGATCGCGTCAAACGGCGTCTCGTCGAGGAAAAGAAGATTGAGTTCGAAGCGGAGATCGTGAGAGCGTTCGAGGCACCCGAAGACGAGCGGTCGGATGAGCAGAAGAAGCTTGCCGAACCCCTCACTGAGGCGGTGGCGAAGATCAAACCCGAAGAACACCTGACGCCGGAGGAACAGACTGAGAAGACGAAGTTACAGCTCGCGATCGCCGAGGCTGTGATCGCGGTTCCCCGACATGATGCCTCGCACCGCGTCCACTTCGACGCTTTGTTCGATGTCCCCTCGGCCATGGTGCTGAGTCCGGTAGTGCCGGAGCTGATTCCGGAGATCCATGTTCTTGATCGAGGAGATCTAGGAAACCACAAGGCCAAGGTGGGGCCAGGTCTTCCCGCTGCTCTCAGCCGTGGGGATGAGTTCGAGACCCGCGATCCGAACGGCCCTCGGTATCGAAAAAAACTGGCTCTTTGGCTTACGAGTCCCGACCACCCGCTTCTCGCTCGGGTGATGGTCAATCGCCTTTGGCAACAGCATTTCGGGCGTGGGATTGTCGGCAGTCCCAACGACTTCGGTCGGCAGGGCCGGCCGCCGACGCATCCGGAACTGCTTGACTGGCTGGCCCTTGAATTCGTGGCTCGCGGGTGGAGCCTCAAATCGATGCACCGGCTCATCATGACGTCGGACGTTTACAAGATGTCGAGCCGATTCTCCCACAAGCAGAACCTTGGAATCGACGAAGACAACCACTACCTGTGGCGAGCCAACCGGCGGCGCCTGGAAGCCGAGAGCGTTTGGGATGCGATTCATTCGGCGGCGGGCACGCTGAACCTGAAGATGGGCGGGCGTCCCTTCGTGCCCCCGCTCTCGGATACCGAGCTTGCGCCCCTACGTAACAAATGGTGGTGGACGGTGCCGGCCGATCCGGCGGACCATTCGCGGCGGGGCGTGTATATGTTGGCGCGCCGTACCTTTCTATTCCCGATGTTTGATAAGTTCGACACGCCGGATCCGGCAGTGAGCAGTCCGGGCCGAGAAGTGACCACGGTCGCTCCGCAGTCGCTGTTTCTGCTCAACAATCCGATTGTTTTCCGGCAGGCGCTGGCGTTTGCCGGACGAGTGGTGCGGGAAGCCGGCGAAGATCCCGCTGACTGGGCCGATCTTGCGTGGCGTATCAGTTTGGGGCGGGCTCCGACGACCTTGGAAAAGAAGGAAGCGCTTGAGCTGCTGGAATCCGGTGCAGGTGAAGGCGGTTGGGAGAAAGCCCCCGAGAATCTCCCGAAAGCTCTGGCGCGTATCGATCCCGCGAGAGCACAAGCCTTGACGGAGCTTTGTTTGGCGGTCTTTAATCTGAATGAGTTTCTGTTTGTCGACTGAGTCCGATGTCTATCTCAGCCTCCAGTGGTGAGTTGGTCCGCTCGCGCCGACAGTTTCTGCGCAAGTCTGCGTTCGGTTTTGGATCGCTGGCGCTGGGTCACCTGCTCGACCGAGACGGTGCATTCGCCGCCGAAAAAGCGCCGAGCCGGGAAAATCCGCTACACACCAAAGAGCCTCATTTCCCCGCCAAGGCGAAGAGCGTCATCTTCATCTTCCTGCAAGGAGGCCTCAGCCAAGTCGACAGCTTCGACCCGAAGCCTGCGTTGGCTCAGTGGGACGGCAAGTTGCTCCCGGCGGACTTCGGGGGCGGCCGGCTGCTGCTCGCGCAAATCAATGCCTTCGAAGCGAAGTTCATGCAAACCCGCCGGACGTTCAGGAAGCGCGGTCAGTCCGGCACCGAGATTTCCGATCTCTTCGAGCACACGGCGGAGTTGGCTGATGATCTAGCCGTTATCAGGTCGTGCTACCACGAGTCCTTCATTCACGGACCCGCCCTGAGCGTGTTGAATACCGGCTCGTTGCGGCTGGGCGCGCCCAGCTTGGGGGCGTGGACCTTGTACGGCCTGGGGAGCGAGACTGACAACCTGCCGGCCTACGTCGTGATGACGGACAACTATCTGCGGTCAAGCAAATCTCTGTACGGCACCGGTTTCTTACCGGCCACTTATCAGGGTACTCTCGTTTCGACCACGGGACCCGCCTTCGAGAATCTGAATCCACCGCAACAGATCAGCGCCGGACGGCAACGGAAGATCCTCGATCAGGTCCGCCGTTGGAACCAAAGACACCTCGAAACGCGCGAGGACGACAGCCGGCTTGATGCCCGCATGAACAATTACGAGTTGGCCTTTCGCATGCAGATGGCCGCGCCGGAACTCATGGATCTGTCCAAGGAGCCCGCGCACGTTCGGAAACTCTACGGGCTCGACGGGGAGCAGACCGGTAAGTTCGGCGGGATGTGTCTGCTTGCGCGCCGCATGGTCGAGAGAGGCGTACGCTTCGTTCAGCTCTACAGCAGTGGTTGGGACGGGCACAGCGAGTGTGACAAAGGCCATCTCAAAGTCGCAGCCAAGATGGATGCGCCCGTCGCCGGCCTACTTAGAGACCTGAAGCAGAGGGGTCTGCTGGACAGCACTCTTATCGTTAGCGTGGGCGAATTCGGCCGAACCCCCGTCATGCAGGGGGCCAACGGACGCGACCACAATCCCTACGGGTTCAGCGCATGGTTGGCTGGCGGCGGCATTCGAGGCGGCAAAGTCATCGGCGCGACCGACGAGTTCGGTTTCGCCGCGGTGGAAGACAAAGTTCATGTACACGATCTGCACGCGACGATCCTTGAACTTCTCGGCCTTGATCATATGAAGCTGACTTACTTTTTCGAGGGCCTCGAGAGGCGGGCCACGGGCGTGGGCGACTCGGGGAACCACAGTATCGCGTCACGTCTTTTGCAGGGATGAAACGGATGCGGCTTCTAATCTTTCGTCTTGCGTCGGTCGGGCTGTTCGCGGGTTGTCTGTGGGCAGCGGCTGAGTCCGGAGGTACGAACGCGGAGCCCGCTTTCGAAAACGTGATTCGTCTACCTCGGGACCTGTATACGCGGGATGGTCAGTTGCTTCAACAAGGTTCCTACCGCGTTCGCGTGCAGTTCGACCATGGCCGCCCGGAGTTGGTGTTCGAAAGTTCAAACGAAGGGAAGACGGTCATCGAGGGGAAGCAGACGTCCCGCGTTCTTGAGGATGTGCCCAGTATTCCCATCGCGGGCACGATGTTCCTGCGCTCAACCGACGACCCGGTCGGCACCGATGCGGAACGACACCACAGCAAGAGCGGACATCCCCAATATCAGGAAACCGAACGAGACTGGAAGGCCGCGCTCCGTATGTACCGCCATGCGGACACCAAGAAGAAGGAAGTCTTGCTCCTGTTTCAAAGACGGTTGCCCGGTGCGCGTTGGGAAACAACGGAGTTCCGGCTTCAATCGAATAGACCCTAACCCCCCGCTCTATGAGTCATCGGCTGATTGTGTAAACGAAGCCGCGAGTGTAGCGTCAATTGTATTGGGAGTCGACCTCGGCGGTGGTCCAAGTGATGGGCATTGGAGCAGGTGATTGGTTATGAATGGTTTGTCGGATTGGTGGTTGGTATAAGAATCTTTGCGGTGGACCCCTGCAGTGAGACAACCCGCTAAGCAGGGTTTCCCCATTCGCTGAAAAAGGCTTGGCTGGGGAGCGGCCTTCATTGTAAACTTCTCCTCGGCCGGTGAAGCGGAGGCGGGCTCTGCGGGAGCGCAACCCGCCAAGGAATAGCCGGTCGGAAACTCATCGAAACGATGGGTCGGGGCGTGGAGCCACTCGCTTTGCGCCCCACTCCGGCAAGACCCAGCCCATCGGATCGATAGATTTCCTCATGCCTGGGAAAACTCATCCCACGACTCCGGCGAGGCCGGCCTGTTCGAGCACGCTTTGCTCGTACTCGACCGGCGGCAGATACCCCAGCGCCGAGTGCAGGCGGTTCTCGTTGTAGACGTGATCGAGAAACTGCCCGGTGCGCTGTTGCGCCTCCGTGACGTTTTCCTACTCGAACAAGTAGACTTCTTCGTATTTCAAAGTCTTCATGAATGATTCCGCCAGAGCGTTGTCGTAGGGATTGGCCTTGCGGCTCATGCTGATCTCGATGCCGTGCAGTTGGAGCAGATCCGTGTAGTCTCCGGAGGCGTACTGCACGCCGCGGTCGGAGTGATGTACCCATCCGGACCCCACCTCGCGCGTTTGCAAGGCCATCCGCAACGCCGCCAGGGGCAACTGCGCCTCCAGAGTGCGGCCCAGCGACCAGCCGATCACCCGCCGCGAGAAGGCGTCCAACACCACCGCCAGATACACGAACTCCCGCCACAGCCGAAGGTAGGTGATGTCGGCCACCCAGAGTTGGTTCAGAGCGCTGATATCGAGCGTCGGCACGAGATTCGGATAAACCGCCAAGCCGTGCTCGGAATCGGTCGTTCGGATGAACTTCTTGCGCCGCAGACACAGCAGGTTGTCCTCACGCATGATGCGCTGCACGCGCTTGCGGTTGATCACCCAACCTTGGCGGCGGAGCTGAGCGGTGATGCGCCGCGAGCCGTAGGCGGGCATCTCCACGGCGATGCGCTGGATCGCATCACGCAGCGCCGTCTCGTTGCTGACCAGGGGCTCTTGGCGAGCCCGATAGCAGGCCCCGCGGGGGACCTCCAGCACACGACACATCGCGGCCAACGACATGCCCGCTCCCGTTTCCCGTTGTTGCTCGATCAACGTGATCATCTTGTCTTTGAAGGCGCGGCGCTCGGCAGCTGTTGTTCCTCGATCCGCGCCAAGGCCCTTTTTAACAGTGCGTTCTCCATCGTCAGCCGGCCCACCATCTGCTCCAGCTCGCTAACGTGGACCTGCTCGTCATGCGGCTCGCGGTCGCGCTGAAAGGCTCGTTCGGGATCGCGGCGCAGCTGTTGCCGCCACTTGCTCAAAAGCGTCGGATGAATCTCATAGCGCCGCGCCACGGCGGCGACCGAGGCTCCCGCCTCGACCTGCCTCACCGCCCGCAACTTGAACTCGGCGGAAAACTTTCGCCTGGACAACGTCATGGCACCTCTCTCCATTCACTGTAAAAAGATGCTTAACGAGTTGTCTCATTCTTGGGGTCCACTCCACCGTGGAGCAAGCAAAGCAGGCGAAGATCATGGTTGTGCAGAGCTGGCAGGATGAGTGCCGCGAACGCAAACAGGACTAAGCCCCCCGAAACGAACCACATAGTGCCCGTCCGCGGGAGGATGTCCGGATTTCCGTTGAAACGAGCGGCTCTCCGCAGGTTGTAGTTTACGCCGCTTCAGCCTGAGCCGGAGGCGGCGTGTTGAGCTGGGCGAGTTGCGCCAACAGCTGGGGCAACTGTTTGTAACCCTTGACACGCCGGAAGCTGCGTTCGGCGAGCCACAGGCCCGCGCCCACCCAACGCTCGCGCTGATCGCCCCGCCGCCAACACTTGACTCGGCTGCAAACGCGGTCGACCACCGAAAACGCCGACTCGATCGGGTTCGTTGTCGTCAACGTCACACGCGACAGCCCGTCGATCCGGAGCCGCTGCACCGTCAGCGTCTCCTCCATCCCCTCCGCCAACGAGCGCGCCGCCGACGGATTCAACTCCATCAGCTCGCGGTGCAGTTTCTCCGGCGCCTTCTTCGCATCCTCGTAGTGGGTCATCTGATAGGCGTTGATCATCTTGCGCTCCAGCGAGTCGCGGTAGTCTGCCGGCAGATGAGCGGTCACGTTGCGGCGCTTGTGAAGCTGACACCGTTGCCACAATGCGTTTGTCCCGGCATGCTTGCGCACTGCCTTCGTCAGCGCTTTGGAACCGTCCAGCACGTACAGCATGGGCATCGAGAAATCGACGCCTCGCTCGACCAGGTCATCCAGCAACTCGCCGACCACGGTTGCGTTCTCACTGGCTCCCTGTCGCAGCCCGAGAACCGTTTTGGCCCCGTCCACGGCGACTCCCAGCGCCACGACCAGATGTCGGCCCTTGAACTCGATGCCGTCGAGATAGACTGCATGAGTTCCAGGCCGGCTTGGCGCATCAGCTGACCGACGCCCTCCTGTAGGGCCGTCGCCACCTTCTTGAGGGGCAGCGTCAACTGCAGCGACTCTTCGCTGTGCTTCGCTTGTTCGTGGGATTTTCCAACCGCTCGCTCGCGGTCGATCTGATATTGTTTCTTCATAGTGACTCTCCTTTTCGAAAATAAAAATTCCTCCGAGCCTATCGGCCCGGAGCGGAGAGTCGCTACTTTCTACGAACTATCGGACATCCTCCTTCTGGTGGAAAGCCAGTGGTAGGTGACGGCTTGGACCCGACCGAACTGCCGCTCAGCCCAGTCCCAGATTCGGGCTACGCGTGGATGCCTGGCTTCAGACGGCCGTGACCGGTATGTTCGCGTGGCCACGCCCCATCATCGCACGCTGCGTGGAGGAGCCAGCGCCCGTTCCCTCCGAGAATGTAACCATCCGTGTAACCATTCGGTGCGCTCCCATGCGTTTCCGTGCACCCTCCCCCAGCCGTCGAGCCCCCCCGGGCTGGCAGCTCCCGGAAGGCCGTGCACCGTAGATTGCCTTCCCACCTTGTAGCCGTGGCCGTCCTCAAGATCCTAATCGCGAAAACACGAAAAAATTTGGGGCTCGGGCCTTACCGTGGGATTGTGACATTGGGGGTGCGCTGTGGGACAAAGATGCGATTGTGACGCAACTCCCCCAGCACGATCGCGTATCACCGGCGCTACTGAGCGCTACGGTTTGCTACTCTATCCGTTGAAAGGCCCATGAATAGGGCACTAGATAGCATTCGGTAACACCGTGTCACCCACCGCCCCCACAACTTACAAGCAGGAGGTCCCGAGTTCGAGTCTCGGACCGCCCTCTCCGCCGAATCTCTGGACTGTGATCAGCGCTGCAAAGCTGGCGCGTCCAAACTGCGTCCAGACTGGCCCGATCATAGCCTCTGCGCCGGTAGTCAGAGGCGCGATGCAGCGGGGTAACTTGTTGAAAAGATGGTGAGGCGGCTGGGACTCGAACCCAGGACCCACGGCTTAAAAGGCCGTTGCTCTACCGACTGAGCTACCGCCCCGTGAAAGATGCGGGATTAGACTGGAAGGGACTCGGGTGAGCGCGGCTCGGCGGCGGTGCTCGGCCGCGCCCGGATTGCCCTGATTATAGCCCATTGCCCGGAGACTCCCTTCTCGATGACCATGGCTCGATGGGTAGCGCTTCGCTCGAAACGCTGATTTCCACCGAGCGCCTCGAGGCGCGGGTCATGGAACTCGCGCGCCGCATCTCCGCCGATTACCCCGCCGGCCCGGACACGCCCGATCTACGACTCATCGGCGTCCTCAAAGGGGCCTTTGTTTTTCTGGCGGATCTGATCCGCCACATCGAGCGTGACGTCTCGGTGGACTTTCTCGGCGTCAGCAGCTACGGGCCGTCCACCGAGAGTTCGGGAGAAGTACAAATCCAGAAGGACCTCGATCACGAAATCGGCGGCCTCGATGTGGTGCTGGTTGAGGACATTATTGACACCGGCGTCACGCTGAACTATCTTTGCGACGTCCTGCGGCAGCGCAAACCCCGCTCGCTTCGTGTCGCGGCGTTGCTCACTAAGCCGAGCCGCCGTGTTGTGGAGGTTCCAGTGTCCTACGTCGGGTTCGAAATCCCCGACAAGTTCGTTGTGGGGTACGGGCTTGATTACGACCAGCGTTACCGCAACCTGCCTGACATATGTGTTTTGGGCGATTAGCCCCCCGGCCTCGTAAAGGGACGTCGCCGCACGAAGAGCCGTGGTCCGACCGGGTGCCTTCCACTCGCGGGTGTGGCCGGCTGAGAGCCGGCCACAACTATTACCTCCGTCCCCGGTGAATGCCCCTGGCTAGGACCGGCAAGAGTGCCGGTCGCTACCAAGCCGGTTGCGGCCTAGCCGCTCAACGCGACGCCATCAGAGGCTTGAGAAACTCCACGCTTTGGCGCACAGATTCCTCGATCGACGCGATCAGCGCCTCGGGCCGCGCGTCCCGGGGCCGAAGCGAAGAGTCGCTCTTGTCGGATTCCAACCCGAGCGAAATTGGCACGTGGCAGCTACAATGGTCTGAACCCTCGGACCGCCGGCCCTGCCGTCGCCGCCTCGTTAATCGACCTCGGATATTTCCATGAACCCTACTCAGATCCGTACGATCATCTTTGTCGCCGTTGTGCTCGCGCTGCTTTTAGGCTCGCGCACCGTCGCCGAATTCGTCATCGAATACCAGTGGTGGCAGGAACTCGGCCAGGTTGAAACCTGGATCACGATATTGATCTACCGAGTCTTCCCGACCGCTATTGCATCGCTTCTCTGTTGGCCCTTTCTCCTCTGGGCGCACCGCAGCGGCACGGCCTTTGCGGGCGCGAGAACCGCGGATTACTCGATCTACTCGAAACTCGTTCCCGTCGCACTGCTCGTCGCGGCCACCGCCTTCGTCGGCTCGTCGGTCGACAATCAGAAAGTGATGACTTACATGGGATCGCAAGGGGTCGAGCTGCCCGCCGATGCCTGGAGTGATCCGGTTTTCGGGAATCATCTGCCGTTCTATCTGTTCGGGGTGCCGTTCTACACGTTGCTGTTGCGGTTCGTTTTCGCGACGGGGGTGCTGTCGGCCCTGATTTTCTGGGCTTCGGGGCGCGGCTGGCAGATTTTCGAAAAGGTCAAACAGTTCAAGGCGTCGGGCGGCTCTGTTGAAGAATTCGACCCCGGGCCGAGTCCGCTGTTGCTCGCGGGCGCGACCCAAACAAGCTTCGCCCGCATTCTTGCCTCCGTCGGCTTGGTCGCGGTGGCGGGTTGGTTCTTTTTGCAGCGTTACGCGCTGCTGATGAATCAACATGCGTTTATGACCGGCGTCGATTTCCTCGATGAAAACGTCACGCTGCCGCTGCGTTGGGTCGTCGTCGTTGCCGCGTTCGTAGCGATCCCGCTGGTCTTGACCTCGCGTTGGAAATTTGTAATCGCAGTCCTCGCCGCCGCGTTTGCCGCGAACGCCGTCACACCCGCTATCGTGCGGGCGGTGTATGTGCGCCCCAACGAATTGGTGCTTGAAAAGTCCTACATCGAACGCCATATTGAAGCCACCAGCACGGCCTTCGGCCTCAGCCAACGGTCGAGCGAACAGCCCTTCGGCGATTCGCAACAAGAGAGCCTCGACGTCAACGAGCACGCCACCCTCGTCGACAACATTCGCCTCTGGGACAAGCGGGCTTTTTCCGACACCATTACGCAAATCCAAGCTCTGCGCCCCTATTATCGTTTCGCCGACGTCGATATCGACCGCTACATCATCAACGGCAAGATCAAGCAGGTCATGCTTTCGCCGCGCGAAATCGACGTCAACGAACTACCCGTCGAAGCGCGCGCCAGTTGGATCAACCCGCACTTCGTCTACACCCACGGCTACGGCGTAGTGATGTCGGAGGTCAACCGCACCACCGACGACGGCTTGCCGGTGCTGTTGATTCAAGACGCGCCGCCGGAAATCAAGATCCCCGACATCGAGCTCAATCGCCCGGAAATCTATTACGGTGAGGTGACCCACGATCCGGTTTTCGTCAACACCGATCAGAAGGAATTCGATTACCCCTCGGGCGACCAGAACATTACGTCCAGCTACCAAGGTAAGGGCGGCTTCCCGATCAACTCGTTGTGGCTGCGGCTGATGGCCTCGATCGTGCGCGCCGACTACAACATCCTGCTCACCGGCTACATGAACGAAAACAGCCGCATGATGCTCTACCGCAACGTGTCGCAGCGTCTCGACCATCTGGCCGGCTTTATCGAATGGGAGCCGGATCCGTACTTGTTCATCACCGAGGAAGGTCGGCTGCTGTGGATTGTCGACGGTTATACCACGTCGGAAGCACACCCCTACTCGCTGAGCGTGCGGCGGTCCGAATTCGCGCGACCGTTCAACTACATCCGCAACTCGGTCAAGGCCACCGTCGACGCCTATGACGGCACAACGACTCTCTACGTTTTCGAGCTCGACGACCCCGTTATTAAGGTGTACCGGAATCTCTTCCCGACGCTGTTCAAAGACCATTCCGAGATGCCCGCGTCGCCTCGCAGCCACGCGCGTTATCCCGAGTTGATGTTCCAGGTGCAAGCCGACATCTACCGCACCTATCACATGCGCGACCCCGAGGTTTTCTACAACAAAGAGGACGTCTGGGAAGTCGGCAAGAGCCTGTTCGGCGACACCGGCACTGCCGCGCCCATGGCGCCCACCTACATCGTGGCCACCGTGCCGGGTGAAACCGAGCCTGAGTTTTTGTTGATGCTGCCTTTCACGCCGCGCGCCAAGGACAACCTAATCGGCTGGATGGCCGCCCGTTGCGACGGCGACAAGCTGGGTGAACTGCTCTTCTTCCAACTTTCTAAACAGCAGCTCGTCTTCGGCCCCAACCAGATCGAATCACGCATCAACCAAGACCAGAACATCTCGAAGGACCTTTCGCTGTGGAACACACAGGGCTCCCGCGTACTGCGCGGCGACATTATCGCGCTGCCCGTCGGCGACAGTTTTCTCTACGTCGAGTCGATCTACATCCAGGCCGAGACGGCCAAGATGCCCCAGCTCAAAAAGGTCGTGCTGGCGATGGGGAACCGCCTCATCTACGAAGACACCTTCGAGCAGGCGCTGCGTGAGTTGAGCGGCGGAGACGTCTACCTGGCCTCTTTGTCGGAGCCGGCGGAGGCAACCGATTCCGGCGCAGCGCAAGCCGCGGCCGGTGACCGTGGGGCTTCCCCGGCGCCCTCCGGCGTCAGCCGACAACGCTTGCGAGCTATCACGGTCCGGGTCCGCCGCCTGCGCCGGCAAGCAAGTCAGCTCGTAACCGAGCTCGAAAAGATCGAAGGCGAACTCGAGCGCTAGCCCCGTTAGGGACAAACACTCGTGTTTGTCCTAGTCGACAGTACCGCCCGGTACTCCTGCCGGGCGCCGAAGCCCATTCCGGCGCCGAACCGCGCCATATACTTAAGTTGCGTATGCGCAAGGCGGCGAAATACATCTTCGTCTCGACCGCGGCACTCGCGCTCGGCCTGTCGGTGGGCTGGTCCCCCTGGGGACGCGCGGTGGACCTGTGGGCCTACGATTTTCTGCTGCGCTTGCACCCGCCCGAGCCCGGGCCTTCGGCTTCGGTGATCCTGGCGATTGACGAGGAAACCCTCGGCGCCTACGGCGGCCTGCTGCACTTGCGGGCCCCGCTGGCGGAAGCGCTCGACATCGTTTGCCGTCACGGACCGGCGGCCGTCGCCGTCGATATTATTCTGTCCGAACCCGGTGGAGAAGAAGCTAATCTTGCGCTGGAACGCGCCCTGGCCGGCTGCCCGAACGTCGTCCCGGCTACTCATCTGACCTCGGCCGACGGAGCCGAGGCAACCGGGTGGGAAGAACCGCTCCTTCGCTTCGCGCAGCTCGCGGCGGCGCTGGGACACGTGCATGCCGAACCCGACGAAGACGGCGTGACTCGTCGCATCCAGCCTGCCAAGGCCGTCGGCCGCGATCGCCGCTGGGCGATGGCGCTTGAAACCTTCCGCCTGGTCTCGGGCGCGGAGACAATCCGGGAAACCGGCCGGGGGCTCGAGGTCGGCAATACATTCGTTCCGCTCGACTCGGCGGATAATTCGGCGCTCCGGATCCGATACCGCAAGCCCGAGTCGCCTGTCGAGCGCATTTCCGTTAAGCGCGTCTTAGAAGATCCCGAGGCGGCCGCGATCGTGCGAAACCGTGCCGTTTTCGCGGGCGTTCGTATAACGGGCGGCCTGGATCGGTATTTGATGACCCCGTATTCCTTCGGGCAAGCGATGTCGGGGGTCGAAATCAACGCCAATGCCTATGAGACGCTTGCTGAAGGCCGCTTTCTTGTCAACATCTCGGCCTCGACGGAGTTGCTTGCGTGCTTGCTCCTAGCGGCGGTGCTTGTCGTGTCGTATGCGAGGGGCAGTGGCTCGGCCGCTATCGCGGTCGCTGCCTGCATGCTCGCCGTCGTACACCTAATTCCCTTAGCGGCATTTCGAATGGGATATGTCTTTCCCGTCAGCGCGTTCCTGACGGTCGGTTGGCTGAGTTTTCTAGGCTGCGGAGTCTTCCGTCATGTCGCCGTGCGGCAACAGCTGGGGCAAGCCGAATCCCAGCGCGACCGCTACCAGCGTGCCGTCGGCTATGTGACACACGAGATGCGCACGCCGCTGACGGCCATTCAGGGGTCGAGCGAGATCATGAGCCGATATCCTCTCTCCGACGAAAAACGTCGAGAGATTGCCGACATGATCCACCGCGAGTCAAAGCGCCTGGGGCGCATGGTGGAAACGTTTCTCAGCGTCGAGGAACTTTCGGCCGGTGAACGCGAACTCGCGTGTGAAGCGGTCCCGGCCGCCGAAATCCTGGGCGCGGCGCTCGATCGGGCTCGACCCGCCGCCGAGAAAAAGAACATTGAGATCGAGCGGGATTTCGCCGACCCGGCACCGATCTGGGGAGACCGCGAATTTCTTGAATACGCCTGTTATAATCTGATTGCCAACGCTGTCAAGTACTCGCCCGCCCGCAGAAAAATCACCGTCCGCGCCAGGCAGCACCAAGACCACGTCTACCTCTCGGTGGAGGATCGCGGCTACGGCATGGACGAGTCGGAAATCAAGAACATCTTCCAACGCTTCTATCGAACCGCACGCGCCGAGCAATCCGGCACACCCGGCACCGGGCTCGGTTTGGCCCTGGTCGAGGAGATCGTCGATCGCCACGGCGGGTCGATTGAGGTCGAAAGCCGAGTCAACGAAGGCTCGCGGTTTACCGTCTCGCTGCCCGCCGCCGACAGCCGATCCGCGCGGGTTTCTTGACTTTCGGAACCTCCGCTGATTGCAGATATTGAATGACCGCCAAACCGAAAATTCTCTTCGTGGAGGACGACCCCGCCGTCGTAACGACCTTTCAAATGGGTCTCGAGGCCGAGGGCTACCCCGTCGAAGCGGTCAGCGATACGACCGAAGCTCTCACGCGGTTGGCGAATGGCGACTATCCCATCGTTGTCACCGACATCTATCTCGACGAACGCACCGGGCTGGACGTGCTGCGCGGTGCTCGCGGCTACAACCCGAATTGCCTGGTCATCGTGATCACGGGCCACGGGACGATGGAAACCGTGATGGAAGCCACCGAGGGCGGCGCCTTCGACTACATCGCGAAGCCTTTCGATCTCACGCGGCTGCTCGACGTGATCGGGCGCGCCGCCGCGGCCATCGAGGAACGTTCCAAGGAAAAGATCGGAAAAGCCGAGAAAGTTGACGGTCCCCCGGCCGGTGAAATGGTGGGCTCCTCGACGGCCATGGTCGAAGTCTATAAGTTGATCTCCCGTGCCGCGCCGACCGACGCCGCTGTGATGATCGAGGGAGAATCCGGGACCGGCAAGGAATTGGTCGCCCGCTTGATTCACCGCAACAGCAAGCGCAGCCAAGGACCTTTCGTGCCGGTCGACTGTGGTTCGATCGCCGCGGGCATCATGGAAAGCGAGCTTTTCGGCAGCCTTCGCGGAGCCTTCACCGGGGCCGACCGTGACCGACTGGGCCTAATCGAAGCCGCCCGCGGCGGGACCGTCTTTCTCGACGAAATCGCCGAGGTCGACAGCGACTTTCAACTAAAGCTATTACGGTTTCTGCAAGAAAAGGAAATCCGGCCTTTGGGATCTCCGAAAAGCCGCCCCGTGGATGTGCGCGTGGTGGCGGCGACGAACCGAGATCTCTCGGCCATGATCGAGGAGGGAACCTTCCGCCAAGACCTATGGTTTCGACTGAACGTTATTCACATCCGCCTCCCCGCCCTGCGCGAGCGCCGCGGTGACATTACGGTGTTAGCAAGGCATTTTCTCGGCCGCCTCAATGAGCGTTATTCACGGAATGTTCGCCTGACCTCCGCCGGCCGAAAGGCAATCGAGGAGTACGCCTGGCCCGGCAACGTCCGGCAATTGCAACACCTGCTCGAAAGACTGGTCATCTTGAGCCCCGTCGACTCCCTTGAGGGAGAAGCCGTCCGCGAAGCCCTCTCCGGCATCGAGCCCCGCCGAAAACCCATCGAATCCCTAGCCGACGCCGAGGAAGAGCAAATCCGCAAAGTCCTTGCCGCCACCGGCGGCAACAAAACCCGCGCCGCCCAGATCCTCAACATCGAGCGCAAAACGCTTTATCGAAAATTGGAGAAGATGGGGAAGTAACCCTGCGCGCTCGTTAGTCTTGGCTCATCGAGCGCATTACCAACAAACGCCGTTGTTAGCGTGTGGTGCCGCGCAGGCTGTGATACTGCTCATCGGGGAGCACAAACATCGCTTGCGAGAAAGCCCAGCCCGAAGTCTCAACCATTTTTTTGGCGACCCTCGCCAGTTCGGAAGGCCGAGTTTCCCTGTAGTCCTCCGGCAATGCAAAGCCGTTACCCTCCGGCTCTCCCTCGGTCACTGTCACCACATCGTTGACAGCGCCGACATATTTGACTCCAGTCTCTGCGTCTACGCGCCACACGGTCGATCTGAGTTCGTAGCAGTCCAGCTCCGGGGCAACCCACGCTTCAAGGGAAGTGCCGGCCCATCCGTAATTGTGCTTGAGTACCTCGTAGCCGAGGATATTATCGCGTGCCGTCTCCTTGTCCGCTTCCAACGCTGACAGCAGGATCGAGCAACGTTTCGGAGCCGTGACGCTCCACAGGTAGGCTCCCGGTTCGTCTTCTTGGGGAAGCCGGTGCGAGCTGATCAGCCTGTGTCCCGGCAGGACCGCCGCGTACACGTCGGCCACGCGATCGTCGACCGTTCTGAACTGAACTCTTTCCGGTTGGCGGCTGGGGCCCGCGACTTGTCCGCGGCTCCATTTAGCCTTCGATCCGTCACCGCGGAAATCATCCACTACCGTTCCCGCTCCACGTTCCACGCCACTTATGTCAAAGATCTTGAGGTGCCTCGTCGCCGTAAAGGCCTTTTGAATTTGAAGCCGGTTCTCGGTTCTCTGGGTCACATCGGCCGCACCGTCCTTCCACATTGTTCGGCCGACGAAGCCCAGAATAACCAGCCCTACAGCTGCGGCCAACGCCCTCCACCCTGCAAACAACCGCACCCTACCCTCCTCCCGTTGCTCTTGTTGCGCCGAGTAAGATTGGGCTATCTCCGAGGGAGTCCCGAACTTCGCAATCGCCTGCCGCTCGGCTTCGGCCGCGGCAATGCCGCCTGCCTGCAACCGCTCGACGGCTTCCCCCAGGTGATCTTCCGCCTCGGCAACGATTCGGTCCCTAACCCCGGCGTCCCCCGGCAATCTCTCTCGAAGCTCGGCCAGGAAAGCGTCGATATCGAAGTGCGGGGTCACGAGGCTGGCTCCAGGGTGGCCGTCACGGCCTGGGAAAACTTCGGCCACTCTCGCCGGTGTTGGGCTAAGGCCCGACGCCCTTTGAGGGTCAGTTTATATAGGCAGCGCCGACGCCCGGCATGACGGGACCACCGGCTTGCGAGCAAACCTGATTGTTCCAAACGATGGAGCGCCGGATAAACAGTCCCTTCCGGCAGGTGAAACGCCCCTCCGCTTCGTCTATGCAGCTCTTGAATGACAGCATACCCGTGCGTCGCCTTCGATTCCACCGAGGCCAAGATAAGAAAGTCGAGGTGACCCTTCAGGAGCTGACCATGCATACCTAGTTATACTAGGTCATAGTCGAAACCCTTGTCAAGGTCGGCTTAGGGCCCGTCGCCGAACCGGAGGCCGTAGTAGAATGCTGGCGTGCAGCTGTTAATTGCCGTCAACCAAAGAAAGGGCACCTCAATAAATGGCTGACGAAGCCGCCCCGAAAAAACCGTCGACGTCTTGTAGCCCCATGGGGGCAGCCCTGGCAATCGGGATCGGCGTCGGCGCCGCGATCGGCGCCGCGACCGACAATTTGGCGACCGGGGTCGGTATAGGCGCGGCCATTGGAACCGCGATCGGCGCCGGGACGACGGCCTCTCAGAACAAACGCTTCCAGAGCGGCCCTGCCGACCCCTCGAAAGATTGAGCCCTCGCGATCGCAATATTCGGTAACGCGGAGGCCGACTCATTCGTGTCGAGCGGTTGAATAACTACGGCAGCAGCCGCTCTTTGCCCAGCATACGGCGCAGCAAGCCTCCTTGGCCGATGTGATACGGCTCGTGGAAAGCAACCGCCACCATGAATGATCCCACGGTCTCGTCCGGGTTGCCCGTCGGGCTGTCGGGAACCGGCCGAGCCAACGTCTCCGCGTCGGCCGCCCGCAAAGCGTCGACCAACGGCTGCTGCAGAGACGCGAAGTTCTCCTGCAATTCTTCGAACGGCAGCGCCTCGCTCAGTTCCGTCAGAGGCGGCTTGCCGGTGGCGTATCGTTCAAACCGGTCAGGCGCGTAGGGCGATTCCGCGCCGAGCAAAGCGAGGGTATCCGAGCGCGCCTTGACGAGGTGTCCGGCGATCCAATTGGCACAATTGCCGCCGCCTTGCGGCTGGACGAGACTGTCGTCGTGAGTCAGGTCCCCGAAGTTGGCGCCAAAGACTTTGGCGGATAGCTCATGTTGGGTGATCAGTGTTTCGATATCCATTTCTTTTCTCCTTGTTCCAAATAGGCCACAGCCGGCCGAAAGCTAATCATTCGCACGAAGCGACTTGGTACCTTCCACGTCCGAGGCAGGGCCGCTCACGCAGCCTCAGTCTCTTTTCTTCTTGCTTGAAGGGTTTTTCTTGCGTGAAGGGCCGGTTTTCCTGTCCCCGCTCTCTTCCTCGACGGTTTCTTTCAGGCGAAGCAACTCATGGGACCAGAACTCCTCAAACCGATTGACCCAGCGCTCGTAGATCTGCCGGATCGGTACGGCGTTTAGAGAGTTCACGCGATGCCTCCCCGCCTCTCGCGTCTGGACTAGATGAGCGCCCCGGAGTACCTCGATATGCTTCATCACGCCGAAGCGCGTGAGCTGCGGGAACGATCGCACGATCTCGGTCGTCGTGCGCGGCCCATTCCGAAGCAGGTCGAGGATCGCCCGCCGTGTGGGGTCCGACAACGCCTTCCAGACCGGATCGAGATCGCTCAATACCCCTCCATTGCCGAGCCCTACGCAGGGCTATTCACAATCGTTCTTCAGCTCGGTTAGGTAATGGGTCCACCCGGAGCCCACACCCTTACTGTGGTCCGGATCAATCATGCCGATGGCCCGATGCCGCAGGGTCACCTTGCAACGCCCCCCGGCTTCCTCGACCTTGATTTCCAAGTGATTGTTGGCCGGGTAGGACATGAACATCGGTCCGCTCAACTCCAACAGTACCGGCGGTTTGATTACCTGCACGAATCCCCACAGGTGCTCAATTCCCTGTCCGCGATCGCGATACCACCGCCCGCCCGCGTGAGCTTCGAGCAGCATTGGCATCGGCGTGCCGTCCGGCGTGGAGTTCTTTTGTCCTAAGCGCTCAAGCAATCCGGCAAAAACCTTTTCCGGGGACGCTTCGATATCGATGTGCTGCTCGATGTCGAGCGTCAAGTCGTCCAACGTCATTCGTTTCCTCCAGCGGCCCGAATCGTAGGGCCGTCAATATGTTACTAAATTATAACGTGACTATATAGTAACGTCAAGAAAAATCAACAATTTTCCTTCCCCTCACAAGCTGCGCCGCCCCCAGGGCACTGCTTTTCGCAACCGGGGTCGAAGACGCTGAGCCCGTCGCTAAGGAATCGATCGTGACGAGGAAGCGTACCGTCAGTACCAACCGGCGCCACGGCGAGACCATCGGGATCGCAAGCAGCGCAAAAGCCCAAAGCTCAGTCGTAACGCACGTCCACGAATCGGCCCTGCGCGACCGACTCCTCGGTCGCCTCGATGATTCGTAGCGCATCGGCGGCATCGTCCAAGCTGGAAGGCGGCGGCTCGCTGTTTGCGAGACAGCGGGTCAGAAAGTATTCGTAGGCGTACAAAAAGCTGTCACGGTACGCGGCTAGATCCCATCCCGGCAGCAGCGCGTCACCATAGCGGATATCGGCCCATGAATTCGTCACACCGCCTTCGGTCCCCAACACTTTGTAATAGACGCTCCACGGACTGCTGGTATTGTCGTCCGCCGCGAAACTGCCCCACAAGTTGGCGACGGCGCCGCCCGGCATCTCGCACACGATCATGGCTTGATCGTTCGATCCCTTGTCGCGAAAGTGAACATTCGAAGCCGTTGCTGAAACCCGAACCGGCCTGCCGCCGAGAAACAGCAGCACGTAGGCGTGATGGACGTGCAATTCGCGCAACAACAACTCGGGGCGCCCGTCGGCCATCTCGGCCGGATGCTTTTGGTTGTAAATCATCCACAAACTGGATAGCTTCCCGAGCTTGCCCTGATCGATAAGCTGCTTTGCCCGCTGAATCGCCGGGGAGTAAAGGTAGTTGTGAACCGGTACGCAGAGACGACCCGCGGTCTCAGCGGCAGCTTTCAGAGTTTGGATCTCCTCGATCGCGTGCGAGACCGGCTTTTCCACCAGAACGTGCTTCCCGGCTTCGAGGCAAGCGAGTGCGAGAGGAGCGTGGCTCGGGACGGGGGTTAGAACGGAAACGACATCGACCTCCGGGTCGGCGAGGGCCTCGTCGACAGATCGATACCCTTTGATACCGAACTCGCCGGCGAACTTCGTTATGTTCTCCGGGTTGCGGCTATAGGCCCCGAGCAATCGTGCCCCGGCGAGTTGATTTACCGCCTGCGCGTGCATCCGAGCCACACCGCCGGTACCGAGAAAAGCAATGCCTACTTTTGAACCGGCCATAAAATCACCCGCGCGTGAACGTTCACCCTGGCCGGTGTTGATTCCCGGCCGGCACGAAGACTACATTCTAGCCGTGCCGCTCTCGTCCGGTCTCGCGGATCTCGCCCGCACGAGTCAACGCACCGCCGGAACGACTATAGTGTCTTCACTACAGGAGGGACACCAGGCAAAAGCTATCAAATGCAGAGACATCGGAGTTGACTGCGACTTCGAGGCCCGCGGAGACACCGTCGAAGAGGTCATGCAAAAGTGCGCCGAACACGCCAAGGCCGACCACGGCATGGAGGAGATCCCCGCCGAACTGGCCGAGAAAGTCCAAGCGGCTATCCGCGACGAATAGCAGTCAAGAAACCCGCTGAATCCACGCCGCAATCTGTGGTCAGGCAGGAGCGGACCGCCGTGATTATCTGTGTCCGTCCATCAAGGTGGTCCGGCACGCTAACCAATCGCCGTCGCTTGCAACCCCGCTGGAATCTCGTCCGCCCTAACGGGCCGTCCCTCCTTCGCCGAAACAATCGCCGCCAAGGTGCACCGCACCGCTCGCAGGCCGTCTTCGCCGCTGTAGCTCGGCTTCGCTCCTGACAGAACGCTGTCCACGAATTCCCGGATTTGGTTGATGTGGCCCTGGCTGTAGTAGCAGATCTCGGACTCCCAAACGTCGTCCGGCCCCTCGTCGAAACGAACTGCGACGGTCTCTTTCCCCTCCCGGTGGAGCAGTAGGTGCTGAGGCGCGTTGTTCCAAACGAGGCCTCCGCCTCCCTCGCCCAGCACTTCGATCATGCCTCGCTCGCCGACCACCGTGCTACTGAATCCACGCATGAAGTCGTAACGACCGTTCAGCCGCTCGGCGCGCATCCACGCCCCTTGGGTACGTCCGTCGCCGTGTTTCCAAACAAGCATCGGAATGTCGGGCTCCGCGCTCGTGTAGGGATCATGAGGCGCGCCTTCTCGCTCATCGCTTAACGGTTGCCCGGCGTCCAGGGCATAGACTTCCGTCACCGGCTCATCCAATACAAAGAACTCAGACGCGGCAAAGAAGTGGACCGCGTGATCGAAGAGCCAGGGAAACCGGCCCCCGCCCGACATCTTGGGATCTACACGCCATCCGCGGTCGGCCGGACCGGTGGGTATCGCCGGTGTCTTTCGCTCGACCCAGCCGCCGTGACGCTGCCTGACTTGCAGCGGACGGCCGATCTCACCGGCTTCGATCAGCTCGCGCGCTTTCCTGTGCGAAGAGAGAAACACATAGGTCTCACCGACTGCGAGCGCTGTGCTGTTTTCGTTGGCCGCCTGGCAGGCGGCTTCGCCGTCTGCCAGGCTGCAGCAGAAAGGTTTCTCGCAGTAGACATGTTTGCCGGCCGCAGCTGCCTGACGCGCCATCTCGGCGTGAAGGTACGTCGGCGTTGTGATGTCCACCGTGTTCACGGCCGGATCCCGAAGCATTTCCTCTAACGACCCGTAGGACGCGGCAACCCCTTGCTGGGCGGCAAATTCCTTCGCCCGGGATTCGTCGAGGTCGCAGACGGCCACAACTTCCGCGTCCGGATGCCCTGAGTACCCCTTCAAATGCGGCATCGCCGCCAGCCCAAGGCCGACGATTCCGACTCGAACCCCCGTTTCTTTCCTTTGCATGGATTTCAGGGGAACTACGCTGTGACTATTCTACCGAGCGGGTCAACTCCCGGTTCTACCTAAGAATCGAGCCTTGGGAATCGAGGCGACTGGTTTATTTAGCATCTCTTTATGAGGCCCGTCAGGAATCGCCCCGCACCCAATGCTACAGTGGGCCGACGGACGTCTCTTCGCGGCTCCGTGCCATGGCCTGGCTTGATCCTTGGGTTGCCGCGATCCTCACGCCGCTTGCCGTTTGGATCTTCCTGAGTGGGCTGGATGATCTGCTCTTCGACTGCGCTTTTCTGCTGACTCGCCTGCGGGCGCGCTGGAAGCGAGGCCGTGCTGAGCCTCGGTCCGGCCCTACGAAGACACTGCGTCAGCGCAAGATCGCCATCATCATTCCTTGTTGGCGCGAGGCAGGCGTGATCGAACGCATGCTCGATCACAATCTGGCGGCTATCGAGTACGAAAACTACGATGTCTGGCTCGGGGTCTATCCCAATGATCCGGCCACGCTTGAAAAGGTTGCGGCTTGCGAGAGAAAGCGCCCTCGGGTGCGTCACGTCGTCTGTCCGCACCCGGGTCCTACGACGAAGGCCGATTGCCTCAACTGGATCTACGAAGGCATCAAGCGGCATGAAGAAGCCCGTGGCGAACGCTATGCCGCCCTCCAGCAGCAGGACGCCGAAGACTTGATCCCGCCCGCCGCCTTGGAGCTGGTCAACCGCGAGATCGACCGCTACGAGATGATCCAGTTCCCTGTGCGGCCGTTGGTTTCGTCTCTCTGGCGGGTGACCCAGGCGACCTACGCCGACCAGTTTGCCGAGTTTCACGGCAAGGACCTGATTCTGCGAAACGCGACGGGCGGATTTGTGCCTTCGGCCGGGGTGGGGACGGCCTATCGCCGCGATGTTCTCGAGCGCTTGGCCGAGCAAAACGGCGGCCGTCTTTTCGACCCGCGGAGCTTGACAGAAGACTATTTCATCGGTTGGCAGCTAAGCCGCATGGGATGCCGGCAGCGTTTTGTCGCGCAGGCAGCCGGGGTCCCCGGCGCGCCACCCAAGGCGCGATCAGCCCTCACCCGCCGCGCAACATGCGCCTATTTCCCCAGGCGGTTTCGCGAGGCCGTTCGACAGCGAGCCCGATGGGTGACTGGGATCGCCCTGCAGTCGTGGGAACGATTCGGTTGGGACGCCGGAGCCGCGCAACGATATTGGCTCTGGCGCGACCGCAAGGGATTGCTCAGCCACCCGGCCTCGATGCTCGCCAATCTGGTTTTCGCCTACGGGTTGGCGCGATGGGCCGAAGCTTGGGTGACCGGCGAGCCTTGGCGCTTGGGTGAACTGGTCGGTGCTTCGCCGCTCTTGCTCGTCTTGCTGGGGGCGAATACGGGCCTGTTGCTCTGGCGCCAGGGAGTTTGTGCGGCATTCAACGTGAGGGCCTATGGTTGGTCGCACGGACTCACCGTGCCGTTTCGATCCCCGTGGGCCAATCTGATCAACTTTTGCGCCGTGGTTCGTGCGGTCGGCATCTTCTTCTCGGCCCGCCGGCGAGGAGAGCCCTTACGCTGGAACAAGACCGCGCACGACTATCCGGCCGAGGATACCCTTTCGACCCACCGGCGCCGCCTGGGAGAGATCCTCGTTGCAAGCGGCCGGTTGCAGCCCAACCAGTTGGAAAAGGCTCTGACTTCGCTCGAACAAGGCGAACGCCTCGGAGACTACCTTGTTCGCAAGCGCTTCATGAGTGAAGCGCAGGTTCATGGAGCGATCGCGGGCCAACAGGGGCTCGCTTTTCGGCGCCTTGATCGTTATCAACTGAGGCCGGATGCGAGAGGGGAGTTGCCCGCGGCGATCGCGCGCCACCTCGGATTGATTCCGTTCGAAGTAGACCGCGCCGGACGACTTTGGTTCGCGGGCTCAGAACCTCCGAGCCGGGCAATGCGCGCAACTTTGGCTCGTTACACTAAGCGGCCTCAAGGCTTCGTCTTGATTACGCCGTCGAATCTCAACCGCTTGTTCGATGAGCGGGGCCTGACGTCGCCTACCGAGCACGTCTACCAGGCCACGGGGGACTAGCCTGAGCGTGACAGCGGTAGCGACAAACACTCTTGTCTGTCCCAGGCCCACGGAAGCACGAGCGCTGTGATCGTGTCGGATGGCAAGCGGTCAGACGATCTGTTCGATTACTCGGCCGTGGACCTGCGTGAGCCGTTCTTTTCGACCGAGGTGAAGGTAACTCAGGCGGTCTTGGTCGAGCCCGAGCTGGTGCAAGATCGTCGTGTGGATGTCGCGGAAATGGTACGGGTCCTCGATAGCGCGCAACCCGATGTCATCGGTGGCGCCGACCACTTGGCCGCCCCGAATGCCGCCGCCGGCCATCCACATCGAGAAGCCCAGGTTGTGATGATCGCGCCCGATGCCCGATTGAGCCTCCGGCGAGCGCCCGAACTCGCCTCCCCAAACAACGAGCGTTGAGTCGAGCAGCCCGCGGCGTTTTAGGTCGGCCAGCAACCCCGCCACCGGCTTGTCGGTCTGCGCCGCCATGCGGAGATGGTTTTCCTCGATGTCGTTGTGGGCATCCCATTGCATGTCGCCCGGCCCGCCGCCCGAGACAACGCAGACAAAGCGCACACCCTTTTCGACCAAGCGCCGCGCCAGCAGACAGCGGCGTCCGTAGTCGTTCGTCGGCTCCGCGCCAACGCCGTAAAGATCCAGCGTTTCGCCCGGCTCGTTCGAGATGTCGAAGACCTGCGGTGCTTCGGTCTGCATCTTGAAAGCTAGATCGTAGGCGCTGATGCGGGCATTGAGCTCGTCGTCGCCAGGCTCCGCGTTAGCCTGGTTGAGCCTTCGGATCAGCTCCACCGTCCTGCGGCGATCCTCCATCGAGACACCCCGGGGCAGGTCCAAATTCAAGACGGGCTTAGACCCCGGACGAAACATTGTCGGCTGGTAGACAGCAGGTAGAAAACCGTTAGAGTACATCGGTTGCCCGGCCTCGAGAGCGCCGTCGGGATCGGGCATGACGACGTACGCCGGCAGCGAGTCGCTTTCGTTCCCGAGCCCGTAAATGATCCAGGAGCCCACGCTGGGGAAGCCTGGAACGATGCGGCCGCTGAAGAGCTCATATTGCGCCGCCGAATGCACGACCATGTCGCCGTGGCAAGAGCGCAGTACCGCCATCTCGTCGACCCACTGTGCCATGTGCGGAAAAAGGTCCGAAACTTCGATGCCGCTCCGGCCGTATTTCTTGAACGTCCGCTTCACGCCGAGCAACTTGGCGTCTTTCTTGACGAATTGATACTTCGCCTCGCCGAATTCTTTGGGGCGTGGCTGCCCGTCCAGCTTATTCAGTAGCGGCTTCGGGTCGAAGGTCTCGAGTTGACTCGGCCCCCCAGCCATGAAAAGGAAAATGACGGCGTTCGCCTTGGCGGCTTTGTGCGGAGGTTTTGGGGCGAGCGGATTACCCGAGGCCGCGCGCAGTTGCTCGCGCTCGAGCATCGAGGCCATCGCCATTGACCCAAAACCGCAAAAGGCGTCGCGGACGAATTCGCGTCGATTCCTTGTGGGGCGGACGTGCTCCGGCATGGGGTTAACCCACAGCTTCACGCCCATTGTAGCCGAGCCCCGATTCGCTCGCACGAGAAAGACACGGTCCGGCAGCGATAGCGACCGGCCCGTGATCAGCCCGCCTTTCCTTGCAGCACCCGCTATACTACCGGTGTTGTCCGTGCCGGCAGGGATAGCCCGGTTCCTCATCGGAAGCACACCCTTCAAAGACCGAGCCAACGGACAAGCAACCGGCTCTTCAAGGAGTGACACAAGAGCCGAGCGGCCGCCGGTAGCCTTGTAAACCAAGAATATGCTTTACTGGGGCGTTGTTGCGTAGTATTTCGTTGTTGTGAGCCTTACTGCCCGCATTCGTCGCAAGGGTGTGTCGATCCGCCGGGGGCTGCGAGAAGCCCGCATGGTGGTTCGCGCCTTGCTCGATACCGATCACCCGATGGTGGTCCACATGATCCCCACGCGGCGTTGCAATTTGGCTTGCACGTACTGCAACGAATACGACTCGGTGTCCGACCCGGTGCCGACGTTCGAGATGCAACGCCGCATCGACATGCTGGCTGCGTTAGGGACCAGCGTGATCACCTTCAGCGGGGGTGAGCCGCTGATGCACCCGGATTTGGATCTGCTGTTGCGCCGCATCGGCAGTCATGGCATGATCTCAAGCCTGATCACGAACGGCTATTTCCTGACCGCGCCTCGCATACGACAGCTCAACGAAGCGGGCCTCGAATACCTGCAAATCAGCATCGACAACGTTCAGCCCGACGACACGTCGAAAAAGAGCCTCAAGGTTCTTGACAAGAAGCTGCAACTGCTCGCCGAGTACGCCGAATTTCATGTGAACATCAATTCAGTCGTGGGCGGAGGCATCGAGCATCCCGAAGATGCGATGACGATTGCCGAGCGTTGCGTGGAGCTGGGCTTCGCCAGCACGATCGGGGTGATTCACAACTCCTACGGGCAGCTTCAGCCGCTCTCGAAAAAGGAAGAGCGTATCTATCAGCGCGTCAAGCGGCTCGGCCGGAATTCGTACACGCGCCTGACGCATTTCCAGGACAACATCGTCGCCGGGAAAGCGAACAACTATTGGCGCTGCCGAGCCGGCGCCCGCTACCTCTACATTTGCGAGGACGGGTTGGTCCACTACTGCTCTCAGCAACGCGGGTATCCCGGCATTCCGCTTGAAGACTACACGCTCGAGCACATCCGGGAAGCCTACAACGCCGAGAAACCGTGCGCGCCGCTCTGCACGATTTCCTGTGTTCACAAGGTCTCGACGACTGATTTTTGGCGCGACCCGCAGACAGGCATCGCGCCGAGGATCAACCCCAACACTTTCATTCCGATCCAACCCGCTCCAAGCAGGCAAGAAGTTTCTGCCGCCACCATGACGGCAAGGCGCTAGGATCTGGGACGCCCGATCAGGCAGACGTAGATCGGCGACACGTGATTCGGCGTCACGGAACTAAAACACCGTGAAGCAAAACACGTCGTTCGAGCCGTCGGGCGTGAGGCAATACTCGCCATTATCGAGCACGTCGTCGACGCGGATGCGAAACACACCCTCTCCCAGCGCATCGACGGAGAGGAAGTAGGCCCGAGCAACGAGCTTTTTCTTTTTACGGAGCAAGATTTCGCGATGCCCGTTCTTCGATTTGAAGCGATACAAGCGCAGGCCGTTGAGGTTGAGGTTTTCGGCGCGAATCACGAACTCGGGCCGCGCCATCGGTGTCTCGACACCCGACGAAGGTCCTTGAATTGTGTAGAACAGTTCCTTTTTCTTTTCGAGTTCGACCGCTGTGTTCGACTCGGTTTCGAGCAGACTGGTGGCGTGGATCAGGAAGGGGACGTCGGGTTTCGGCGGAGTGGGCGGCTTGCCCTGGCCGGCGGCAACGGATGCCGCCAGGCCGGCTAAGACTGAAATCAGAATCACTCGCTTTTTCGTCATAAGCTGTCCGTGTGTACCTGAGGGCGAATCGCCGTCACAATTGCTTCAGCTCGGCTACCCGGCGCTCGTAATTCTTGTCGTAGTAATCCCGGTATTCGCCTGATCGAACCCGCGCCACCCAGGCAGAGTTATCGCGATACCACTCGACGGCCTCGGCCAATCCCCGCTCGAAGTCGACTTGCGGCGCCCACCCGGTCTCCGCGATCACCTTTTCGCTTGTGATCGCGTACCGCCGGTCGTGCCCGGGACGGTCCTCGACGGTCGTGATGAGGCTCGCGGGTTTCCCCACCGCCTCCAGGATCTTGTGCACGACATCGATGTTCGGTAGGGCGCGGTTGCCGCCGATGTTATAGACCTCTCCGCTTCGGCCCTTATCGAGCACGGCCCGGATGGCGCGGCAATGGTCGTCAACCCAAAGCCAGTCGCGGACTTGCATGCCGTCGCCATAGACCGGCAACGGCCGGTCTTCGAGAGCGTTCGAGATCATGAGGGGAATCAGCTTTTCGGGAAATTGGTACGGGCCGTAGTTGTTCGCTGCCCGCGTGACAACGACATCGAGCTTATACGTCGTTACGTAGGAAAGCGCCAGCAAATCCGCGCCGGCTTTCGACGCTGAATAGGCGCTGCTCGGCTTCAGCGGATACGTCTCGTCGGCTTCGGCGGGCGCATCGATGCTGCCGTAAACCTCGTCGGTCGAGACCTGCAGGTAGCGGGCTATCTTGTGTTTCCTGGCCGCTTCGAGCAATTGAAACGTACCGTTGAAATTCGTTTCGATGACAGGTTGCGGGGAGAGAATGCTGCGGTCCACATGGGATTCGGCGGCAAAGTGAACTATTGCGTCAGGTCGCCACTCGGCAACTGCGCGATCGACTCCGTCTGCGTCGGCGACGTTTCCCTTTATGAAGCGATAGCGCGGTTCGTCGGCCGTCGCCGCAAGGTTTTCCAGATTCCCGGCATACGTGAGCGCGTCGAAGTTCAACACTTCGGCTTCCGGGTCGCTCTCGATCGTAAGTCGGATAAAGGCCGACCCGATGAACCCGGCGCCACCCGTGACGAACAATCTCATTTGTGTTGCGTCTCCCAGTCGTAGCCGATGCCCTGGTCGTCGTAAGGGAGACGTCCCTCGTCGCTGGGGTTGTAGACGCGGTCGGTGACGTAGATCAGCATGCCGGGGTCGTCGCCGATGACCTTGTAGCCGTGTCCGACGCCCGGGGGGATCAAAACTTGCCATGGCCGCAGCACGCCGATATAGAACGTATTGCGCGCCCCGAAAGTGGGCGAACCAGCCCGCAAGTCGACCAGAGCGACTTGGAACATCCCCTTGGCCGGAACCCAGAAATCGGTCTGATGCAGATGATAATGGAAGGCCTTGATCGTGCCGGGGTAACTCAGAGCCGCCGACACCTGAATGGATTCGGCCGGAAAATCCGCCGGCAGGCCACGCCCGATGCGCGCAACTTCGAGGAAATAGCCTCGGTCGTCGGGCCACAGCGGAAAGGGCTGGACCGTGACCCCGTCGATTAGATCCGCCGAATCGGGGGATTGGATAACGGCCCCAATCCCGGCTTCGCAGATGGGTATCTCGAGCGCAAGGGGATCGGAATCCGTCGTGATCCGTCGGCTGAATTCGGTTGTTGCCTTGCCCGCCATGGTGCGTGGTCTCTCCTTGGACGCGGGACGGCCGCCAACACGGCCTTATCCGCAATCTACAGGATACACGGGCTAGGAGTCGACGCCCGCGACAGATCGGACCGATCCCCGGGGCCGGGAGCCGGCTGCTCCAGCGGGTGTTGGATGCAACATCAGCCGGGGGGCGCCACTTCCGCGGTTCGATATAATTCGACGGTATCCCGATGAGTAGCGCAAACTGCCGTCGAAGGTTCCTGCCAGCGGGCGTATTGGTCCTGACCACCGTCCTTCCTTGCACGTCACAAACCATGATGCGCTCCAAGCTCATCGATGAGCAGGTGCATCTGGTTGGTACGGATCGCGCGGTGTTAAGCGCCGGTGAAACTCGGGCTGATTTGCCCTGCAGCGTTACGCCGTTGCCGCCAAGGCTGGGCTTCGACTTGCAGTTCCTGGCAGGCTACCGCGTCAGCATTCCCCTGCGGTCGCTGGCCGGCGACGGAGACAACCTGCGGATCCTTTTCCGCATCCGCCCTCTCAACGGGGGGGATGAGTCCTTCCATTTCCTGGACCGCTATAACGTTCCGACGATCGCGCCCGACGCCGAGGGAAATGCAACGCTGGGCGGCAGCTACACGCTCGGTCCGGGCAGCTACCGGGTCGACTGGCTCATGCGCAACAGCCGCGAGGAAGTTTGTGCCGACCACTGGGAAATCGAGACTCGCGACGTCGCTGATGTGGCGGATTTGGCCGGCAAAACGACCGCTTTCAAAGCCTCGTCGCGCAACCCGGACATTTTCGCCGAAGAGCCGCCGGTAATGCGGCTGTCGAAGGACTTGATGCATGTGCAGGTCCTGGTGAATTTCACACCGACCGACCCGCGAGATGTTCGCCTGCGTAGCTACGATCTTCGAAATCTGATCTCGATATTGCGGGCCATCTCCCGAGAGCCGGGGTTCGGCACGTTCAGCGTGGCGGCATTCGATATGCAGCGGGAACGACTGATCTTTGAGCAGCGTGCCGACACACGGATAGACTTTCCCGGGCTGGGCGAAGCCGTCGAAACGATCGAAGGCGGCACGGTGGACTTCTCCCACCTCGCCGACGAAAACAGCGGGTCCCGCTTTCTCGCCTCGTTGCTCGAGAAACACTTAGGTCCTCAAGATCCCAAACCCGATGCCGTCATCATCCTCGGGCCGAAGCTCGTGCTCGAACGGCGGGTGTCAGTCGAGAGGCGTACCGGAGCCAATAGCACGCGGGTCCCCGTTTTCTACTTCATCTACGACGCCACCCCGGGCGCTTATCCCTGGCGTGACGCGATCAGCAACGCGTTGAAGCTGAGGAAGGCTCTGGAATACACCATTACGTTTCCCAGGGATCTCAGCACGGCGATGCGCGGAATGTTGGGGAGCCTTCGCGGAGGGACCGTAGAGCAGCAGGCGAACCGTGGTTTTCAGGGAGCCGGCGAGCGGGAATAGCGACCACCGGCCGCATAATTCATCGACACATGGCTGATTTCACGAGAGAAGAGCCCGCCCGGCAAAGCGTCGCTCCCGATTTCCTTTCCCAGAAGGACATCCCAGCTAGGGAACGGCTTATTTTCGCGCTCGATGTTCCCACCCCCGACGATGCCTTGGCAATGATCGATCTGCTGGGCGACAGCGTTGCCTTCTACAAGATCGGCCTCGAACTTTTCATGGCCGGCGGTTATTTCGAATTGTTGGCCGAATTGCGGAATCGCGACAAGCGGGTCTTCGTGGATCTCAAGTTCTTCGACGTGCCGCAAACGGTGGGGTCCGCGGTGCGGCGCCTCAACGGCCGCGGAGCAACCTTTTGCACGGTGCACGGCAACGAGAACATTCTGGCGGCGGCTTGCGACGCCAAGCAAGACGTGAAGGTGCTTGCCGTAACGGTGCTCACAAGCCTCGATGAAGGGGATCTCAACGACTTGGGGTTCCAGTGCAACCCCAAGGAATTGGTGCTCTCTCGCGCCCGCAGAGCGCTCGAAGTCGGCTGCGACGGCGTCGTCTCATCGGGGTTGGAAGCGCCCGGACTGCGCGAGGAGTTGGGGCAGCGATTTCTCGTCGTGATCCCCGGTATTCGGCCGGTTGCCAACGTGGATGACCAGAAGCGCGTCGTGAACGTCGAACAAGCATTTCGCAACGGCGCCGACTACATTGTCGTCGGCAGGCCTATCAAGAACGCAAGTGATCCGCGCGAGGCCGCCGAGGGCATTCAACGAACCATCGCACGGGTATTCGGGTAGTGGTAGAAACGTTTCGGCGCTGATCCGGGCCGTCTTATTCCAGATACCTATCGATAATATTGTCGAGTTCTTCGCCCTCGAAAATGTTTGTATTCAGGGCGTTGTGGCCGTAGTCGTCTTGAATCCAACCCTGCTGGTCGATCACGAAGAAATGGGGAGTGTCAAAGCTCGGATTCTCCGGTGTGATCTTCAGATACGCCGCCGCCACCTGGCCGCAATCGAAAAGCACTAACTGATTGGTGTTGTTGGACTGGAGGTATCGCAAGACGCTTTTCTGGTTGTCCGGCGGGTTCACGACATTGACCACCTGAATCTTCCCCCCGTACTTATTCTCGACGCGCTCGAGATTCTTCGAAAAAGCCTTGCAGTGGGGGCACTCCGTGCGCATTACATTGAGGAGAACAACCTTTCCGCGATACTTGTACAGATCGTGTTGATTGAGGCTCAAGTCCGGCAGCGAAAATCCCGGGGCTCGACGATTAGATAACGCGCCGGCAGCGTTCAGCAGCGAAGCGAATAGAAAGAACGAGAGGGAGAGAAAGAGGTATTGGCGAAGTTTCATAGTAGGTGTTATTCCCTTTATCGAGCAGCGTGCCCCGGGCTTACTCAATGCCCGGGGACGAAGTTTTGGTCGAACCTCAATTCGGCGCACCCGTGTTGGGGGGGGGCGGCTCATTTGGTCGCCGTTCCGGCCGCCAGCGCAAGGTCGCGCAGTTTCTGTTGCGTTGCCTCGATGCGCTCCCGGGCGAGTGCGAGTTGGCGCTGAAAACCTTCAGCCCAGACGGGCATGGTGTGCCAAGCTTCAGTTTCAACGATGTCCGCCAAAATCCGATTCTTCACGTCTTCCAGCGCCGAAATCAGCCCCGCCGCGATGTCCGGCGCCGCCTGGCGCTTCCACACCCGTTCCTCGCCGTCCACGACGACATACACCGGCGCGGTCATGGCCGTGATCGAAGCGGCGTGCCCTGGCTTTCGCCCATGGGCACGCACCACATACCAGGCGCTTTCCCGCGCGGCCTCGGAAAAGCGCAAAGTGAGATTCTCGGCTCCCTCCTCCGATGTTTCGCTGGCAATGACCTCGCCGTGCTTGATCAGTTCCAGCCGCGTCAGGGTCCCGATGTCCGGGTTCACAACCGCGCTTGCGCTGACGTTAAGCTGGTCGCCGCTATCGACACGCGCCTCGCCGCCGATGGTGTGACCGCTCACGGTCAGATCCAGGATCGGGCCGTTGGTCACGAAGGTGCGGCCCTGTTCAAGACCGCTAAACCAGGCGTCCACGCTGTAGTCGGGACCCGTTTCGACATAGTTCCGCACCGCGCCGGGATGGTCAAGGTAGGGGTAATCCGTACCGGCCGCCGGCGAGAACCGGTATCCAAGGTTCAACAACGCAAACCAGGCATCCGTGCCAATCTCGCCGGCCTGCATCACCTCGCCGAAATCGAGCAGTCCGAAGGCGGCCTGCATTGTCATGCCCTCAACCACGCCGTATTCGCCTCCGGCCGCATGGGCAAAACCGGAAATGCCTCCCTGGGCGGCCACCGCCTCGAACACCCGATGGTAGTTGAGGTAATCATCGGCAAAGCGCACCGGGCGCTCGAGATTCAAATGAATCGTATGGCCAAGGGTCAATGTGCGCGGATCTTCCTGGCCCGGTACCAGCGTATGCACACCGCGCTGATGGCGACCCGCCTTTCCCCAGGCGTACTGCAGGAAATACGTTTCGGCTACGTTGCCCATCTTCAGGATGTTCGCCACGTGCACGTCCTCGGCGCGGGATTGTGCCAGCAGCTGCACGCTGTCGTGTTCCTGCCGGCGGAGGTTGTGAATGTGCACGTCCCCCGAGTACCAACCTTTACGAGGCATGTCGATATAACGCTTCAGGCCGTAAGTCTTGCGCGTGGTCTCGTCGGCCCTAACCTCAATGGTCTTATTGAGCATCCGATATTCGATGCCCTTCGTTGCAACGAGCTGGTAACTACCCACGGGCACGCGCGCCTGATACCTTCCATCGACGTAGAACACGAAGCGGTTGTCGTGGGGCCAGACGGCGGAGTCCTGGAGCAGGAAAGTCCGGGTCAGATCATCGAACTTGCGAATTTGCACCGCGTCCGGTGACGGTATTGGCAGCCGCCCGTCCGCGCCGTAGAGTCCCAGCCGTGCGGCAGTGGCCACGCCGGCCTCATCCTGAATCGTGAGATCCAGCCGGCCATACGGCTCCACCGGCGTTTCGTAGCTGCGCGCGATCCGAATGTCGCACACCGTGACGCTGTCCGCCCGCAGAAAGGCGGGCGTAGTCGCCGCCGTCAGCATCATGTCCGTGCCATGGTCGCCGCGATTGGCAAAGCGGGCGTTGGGCAACGGAACTGTGAGCTCCACAAACCTCTTGGCGCCCTTATCATCGAGCGCGCGCTCCACCCGGCCCGGGCCGCCAACCCGGTCGTACATCACCGCAATACCTGAAGCGCCGGCCTGCCGATCCACGACCAAGGTGAGCACCACGGGCTCATTGAGATCGAACCCATAGGAGTCGCGAACGTCGACATCCAAGGCGGCGGCTTGCATGCAGGTACGATTACCGACAGCGACCGTCTCTCCCGCGGTGGAAACGGCCACCGTCGCGCCGAGATTGTTCCAGCTGGACGCCGTCGAAACGACGCGAGACACGGTCTGACTATGCCAGTCCATCACGTGGCTTCCGCCGACGCCGGCGCCGTGAGGCCGGGCATTCGTCGCCGCCAGCAACACCACAGTTGAAAGCAGCAGCTTGGAGATGCGTTTGCTCATTACCTTTCCCCGCAAATGACGCAAAGCAGTGCGCTCAAACCTATCGCGGAGCAAATTGGATCAAACAAGAACGGAATGCTTACCCGAACCAGGATTTCCTTTTTTGGCCGTCCCGGCACGGATTAGGATAGCCGACCCCCGGCTGCGATGCAACGGTTTCCGCACTGCTGCTGGTTCGGTACTCCTTTCGCTGCCGCTCCGGCCGGCAGTTCACGGTTCACAGCCATCAGCCCCGGCAAGTTCTCTTCGCTTGCCGGCATCTCCGTCTCGAAGCCGTGTAGCTTCGAGGTCAAGGCTGCTCCACTCGGAGCGCCGAAGATTCGGCATCTGTTTAAAGGACGTGTTCACACGCAGATGGGTTAGCCGCCGATATGGGCGCGAGGACTCGAAAACGGCGGGCGGCGGGGTTGGCCGGGCTCAGCGAAGCAGGACTTCCCGTTGCAACCCGACGTTGACCTTCATGTTTGAGATCGTGCTCTCGACAGCCAGGGCCCCGTTCCGCAAGACGCGTTTTGTGAGGGGAAAGCGATAGCCTCCCACATTACGAAAATCAGAAAGAAATTCCTCGACCTGCGCCATCCCGCTCGGCGTGTCGCCGACGAACATCTTCTTGACGACGTCTTGGCTTTCCGTATCGACGAATAGTCGGAGCGGCATGTCGCCGACGTCGTTCAGCTCGATGACCTCGGTTTCGCGCCCGTCGACCACCTCTTCGCGCAGGAATCGCACCTCCCCAGGCTCGGGGTCAGCGAAAAAGAGAACAAGGGTACGAGCGAGGTCCGCTCGGATCTGTTCCGAGGCCGTATCGGGGAGGTATTTCGTGTCTCCCGGCAGGACCTGCCTACCCTGCTTCCCGTCGAAAACAACAACGACCTTCGCGGCGGGCGTTTGGATTTCCTGGCGAATCACCGACGGCGCGATGACGGAAACACGGCTTTTGAGTTCGATCGGCTTTTTCGCTTTTGCCCCCCGAGGCTGAGTTCGCGTAAGCAAGTCAAAGGTGTAGTCGCGCAGCGGCTCGGCCTCCTCGCCGGCGCCTGCGTGCTCACGGGCTTGGCCGAAAATCTTGAAGCCCTTTTTCTTGTTGTCCTCTTCCGCCTGAACGTCGTCGAGGACGGCCCAGACAATGAACAAAGGGATAAGGAGGGTCGTCGCCAACCGAGCGAAACGGACCATGCAGCCATTATGGGCGCGCGCCGCTGCGTCTTCTATCGGTATTTCGCCGGAGCTTGTGCGAAAACGCACCTGTCTACGGCATCGACGTTCGGCTTCACGGCGGCGGAAAGATCCCGGCCAACCGGACGTTCAGGCGGCGTACCGAGCGCTTTATTGCAGGCCTACCGCGTAAGCAAGTGCGTTAGAATGAGCACCGTGGCCAACGATTCCGAATCCCAGGCAAACGGCGAAACGCCGGAGATTAAGGTAAAGGACCGTCGTCGTTTCACGGCCGAAGGAGATCCTATCGAACCCGCCGCGGAAGACGGCACGCGGAGTGAGGATCCGGCGATCGAAGATCAAGCGGCTCGAAGCGATGCCCCGGCGGCGGATGAAGCGACCGACGCGGCGCCTGCCAACGCGGAACTCTCAGCCGAAACCCCCAAGGAAGAAGAGCCTCCGAGGGGAGGTCCGCTGCCGCCGGCGAGCTTTGAAATGCTGATCCTCTCGCTCGGGATGCAGGCGCAGATGGAGTTGGGCATGGGCGCGCCTCAACCCGAGAATCCACCGAATCTCGAAATCGCTCGGCACACGATTGATTTGCTCGCCGTGCTCCAGGAAAAGACGAAGGGCAACCTCTCGCTCGAAGAGAATCGCCTGATGGAGAACACCCTGACGGAATTGCGCTTCCGTTATGTGCAAGCCGTTGGTGACATCAGCAAGACGGCGGCCAATCCTTCGTCCTAGGGCTGTAGCCGGGTTTCGCCGACCCAAGCCCGCTTTCATCAACTCAGCTTCATGGCCGCCGAACTACCCATCCAGATCACCGTGCTCGGATCGGGCACCAGCGTCGGCGTTCCCACCGTGGGGTGCTCTTGCGCGGTTTGCCTTTCCGACGATCCAAGTGACAAGCGCCTGCGGCCCTCGATCTTGGTGACGTTCCCCACCAATGACGGCCGCCGCCGGGTTCTGATCGACACGACTCCCGATCTGCGTCAACAAGCGCTAAGCGCGGGGCTTAATGGTTTGGACGCCATCCTTTACACCCATGCTCATGCCGATCACATTATGGGACTCGACGATATCCGACCTTTCAACTACGGCCGCGGGGAGCGAATCCCGGTCTACGCGCGCGCCGATACGATGCAGGCTCTCACGAGGATTTTCCCCTACGCCTTCGAAGGCGAGGCACGGCACCCGGGCGGGGCGCCGCGCGTGACGGCGCATGAGATCGACAGCGACCCCGTCGATCTGTTCGGGCTGCCCTTCCTGCCGGTGCCCATTCAGCACGGCCCGCGCGAGATCGTCGGTTATCGGTTCGGCCGCGCGGCCTATCTCACCGACCACAGCGACATTCCCGACTCGTCGCTTCCGCTATTGCGCGACCTCGACGTCCTTTTCCTCGATGCTCTTCGATGCGAACCGCATCCTATGCACACGACCGTGGATCGCGCTCTGGCGTGGGTGGAAGAGCTAAAGCCGAAGAGAGCCTTTTTCACGCACATCTGTCACGACTTGGCACACGAAGAAACCAACGCCGGCCTGCCTTCGCATGTCCGGCTGGCGCATGACGGCCTCCAAATCGAGGTCGCCGGAAGCGAGTAATGTTCAGCGTCTATTGGAGCTTGGAGGATGTGCCTCGCGATCGGGCGGCGGCCGCCTTGGCGATCGGCAACTTCGACGGGCTTCACCGCGGGCATGTGGAGATCCTCGAGCGGACGAAGCACGAGGCGCGCCGAGTGGGTGGCGAGGCAGTGGTTCTGACGTTCGATCCACACCCGACGACCGTCGTAGCGCCGGAGCGCGCGCCCCAGCTACTCATGACGCCGGCCGAGCGCGTACGGCGCTTTGAAAACATCGGCCTCGATGCAACCGTCGTACTGCCTTTCACCTCGGAAATTGCTTGTCTGACACCGGCCGAGTTTGTTCGTCAGGTTCTGGTCGAAAAACTCGGGGCGCGTTCGATCGTTGTCGGGGAGAGTTTTCGATTCGGATACAAGCAGGCCGGCACGTTGGCCGTGCTCACGGAGTTGGGAGATCTCGGCTTCGAGACGGTCGGCGTCCGCCCGGTTTTAGTCGGCGGTCGGGCAGTGAGCAGCACATGGGTGCGCGAGCTCGTGCTCGCCGGAAAGGTTGAGCAGGCTCGCCGCTTGTTGGGTCGCCCGTTCAGCCTGGTCGGCGACGTGGTTTCCGGGCACGGTATCGGCTCGCGGAAAACCGTTCCCACCCTAAATCTGGCCCCCGAAGCCGGCGTGCGCCCCGCGCGCGGCGTCTACGTCACGCTGACATGTGATCGCGACAGCGGGAAGCAATGGCCCTCGGTCACAAATGTCGGCTCGCGGCCGACCTTCAACGGCACTGAGCAAACCGTCGAGACGTACTTGTTGGAGCCCCTTGAAGGCCGACCACCTTCGCGCATCGAGCCCGCGTTCCTGCACCGGTTGCGGGACGAGAAGCGCTTTGCGTCGGCGGAGGAGTTACGGCGCCAAATCCTCCGTGATGCGGAATCCGCAAAGGGGTATTTCCGGCGCCTGCGTGCAGCCGCAACCCGCCGCACCGCTCGTGCTCGCTGAGAATGCGCCGTCTCGCGCGCTTTTCCAGTAAGATCGGGAGAATGCCTGCCTTTCTCGCCAATGTCGCTGAAAGGGCTCGCGCCTTGTCGAAGCGCGTTGTTTTCCCGGACGGAGACGATGCGAGAGTACGGGCGACGGCCCAAAGACTTGCGGCGGACAAGATCGTCCAGCCGGTTCTTATCAGTGCGGACGACGGTGTTCCCGGCGTCGAGTTCGTTGACCCGAAAACCTCGACTAGCCGCGGATCCTACGCCGCCATTTACCACGAGAGACGCCGCGCCAAAGGCGTCACCGAGCACGAAGCGCGCCAGATCGCCTCGCGGCCGCTCTATTTCGCTTCGCTGATGCTGGCCGCCGGCGATGCCGACGGGCTGGTCGGCGGCGCTCTCAACACCACGGCGGAAACGGTTCGCGCGCTGATTCACTGCGTCGGCGTGCATGCTGATTTTCGTTTGGTGTCGAGTTTCATGGTGCTCGTCCACAACGATGCCCAATGGGGCGACAACGGCGTGATGATTTTCACCGATCCGGCCGTCGTGCCCGATCCCTCGGCCGATCAGCTGGCCGAGATCGCTATTGCGGCGGCTTCGAACGCCGGGCGGATCTTGCGCGAGCAACCGCGCGTGGCGCTGCTGTCGTTTTCGACCAAGGGAAGCGCCAAGCACGCCATGGCCGAAAAGGTGATCGAAGCGCATCGTATTGTCCAGGTGCGCGCTCCCGGGTTGTCGGTCGATGGTGAGTTGCAGGTGGATGCCGCCTTGGTGGACGCCGTGGGCCGCTCGAAAGCCCCGGGGTCGCCGGTCGCCGGCCGCGCCAACGTGCTGGTCTTCCCCGCGCTCGACGCCGCCAACATCGGCTACAAACTGGCTGAACGCCTCGGCGGCTGCATCTCTCTCGGACCGTTTCTCCAAGGACTCAACAAGCCGGCTAACGACCTCTCGCGGGGCTCATCGGTCGACGACATCTATTACACTGCTGCTATTACCGCCTTGCAGGCCGCGGGCGAGGTCTAGATGCGGTCCGGCCGGACCGCCCAACCCGAGTTAAGATGGAGGGTTGCGCCACTCCCAGTGGAAACGGCCCACATGCTGATCGGCGCGTCGTCTCAACCACCACCGCCCGCAGTTTGAATTCCCATTGTACGGCGCGCCTCACGCGGCCTTCTCCGGTCTCGGAAGGAGAAAGCGAATTATGCCCGAAATCGAAAGCGGCACTCTTGCCGGTTTGCAGGACAAAGCCACTCTGATGCGGATCCATTCGATTCGCGCGACGACGGAAGCCGGTAGCGGCCATCCGACGAGTTGCGCCTCGGCGGCGGAGATTATGTCGGCCTTGTTCTTCTCGGTCATGCGCTATGACCCAAAAGATCCGGCGAATCCCGACAACGACGTCTTTGTGCTCTCCAAAGGCCACGCAGCGCCGGTATTGTATGCGGCTTGGGCAGAAGCGGGCTTCATCCCGGAGAGCGAGCTGCTGAATTTGCGCAAGATCACCTCCGACCTCGAGGGTCACCCTCCGACGCGGCTGCCGTTCGTCGATCTGGCGACGGGGTCGCTCGGTCAAGGGCTTTCGGCGGGACTCGGGATCGCGCTTGCTGCTCGCATTGACGGACGCGACCAGCGGGTGTACGTGCTGCTGGGCGACGGCGAATCGGCGGAAGGGTCGGTTTGGGAAGCCGCCGCGATGGCGTCGCACATCAACGTGAACAATCTCTGCGCCACGATCGATATCAATCGGCTGGGGCAGAGCGCGCCGACGATGCTCGAACACGACATCGATACTTACAAGAATCGCTGGGAGGCATTCGGATGGCAGGCGCTCGCGGTCGACGGACACAACTTACAAGAGTTGACCGACGCCTACGAGCAGGCTGCGGCAACGGCCGACCGTCCCAGTGTGATCTTGGCGCGTACTTTCAAGGGCAAGGGTATTGACTTTGCGGAAGACCAGGACAACTGGCACGGCAAACCACTCCCGAAAGGCGAAAAGGCGGACGGCGCCATTCAAGCGCTTGAAGCCCGGCTCAACGGCGGCGAGTTTTCCTGGACGCCGAAGCTGCCGACGTTCAACGGCGCCGCACTCGCCGAGCCCGCCGCGACGCCTCCACCGAGCTATGCGTTAGGCGACAAGGTTGCCACGCGCCAAGCTTTCGGAACGGCGTTGGCCGCGCTGGGAAAAGCCGACCCGCGCATTGTGGCGCTCGACGGGGACGTCAAGAACTCGACCTTCACGCAGGACATCGAAGCGGCATGCCCGGATCGGTTTTTCCAAGGTTTCATCGCCGAGCAAAATATGGTCGGTGCGGCGATGGGGTTAGCTGCGCGAGGGAAAATCGCCTTCGCCGCCAGCTTTGCCTGTTTCCTGAGCCGCGCCTATGACTTCATGCGCATGGCGGCGATCAGCAACACGAATGTCAAGCTGGTCGGCACCCACGCGGGCATTTCCATCGGCGAAGACGGCCCCTCGCAAATGGGTCTCGAGGACATCGCCATGACCTGCGCCGAGCCCAACTACACCGTGCTCTACCCGAGCGATGGGACCAGCGCCTGGCGGGCAATCGAGCTGGCGGCGGCAACCGAGGGGCCGGTGTACGTGCGCACGAGTCGCCCGGCAACGCCGGTGATCTACGAACCTTCCGAGGAGTTTGCGCTAGGCAAGGCCAAGGTCGTGCGGCGGAGCGATGACGACCAAGTCACCGTCGTTGGGGCCGGAGTGACGTTGTTTGAGGCGCTGGCTGCCCACGAGCAGCTCGCCGCCGAAGGCATCCATATCCGTGTGATTGATCTCTTCAGCGTGCAGCCGATCGACAGCGAGACACTGATCAACGCCGCGCGTGCAACGGAAGGCCGGGTGGTCACCGTCGAGGATCATTACGCCCACGGCGGCATTGGCGACGCGGTCTTGTCGGTGCTGGCGGGTGAGGACGCGAAAGTGCGCAAGTTGGCCGTGCGGGGCATCGCGCGAAGCGGCCCCTCCGCCGAGCTGCTCGATAAGTTCGGCATCTCGGCGCGGCACATTGTGCAGACGGTGAAGAGCTTGGCGGGGTAGGCGGTGGGCGGAGTCCGCCACCGGGCGTGGCGGAGACGGCCGCCCTACTAAACCTCTTTGCCGACGGGCGGGCCGGTCAGACTTCCCCGTGAAGATTCTCCTCGGTTACGCCCTTGAGTAGTTCCTCGAGGGAATATTCGGACCTACGTTCTTTCGCCTTGTGGTGGTCCGGCTCTTCCTTGCCGTCAGACTTTCGCATCGCTAATCCTCCGTTCACTTCCGCCAGAACGCCGGGGTGAAGATGACCAGCACGGTGTAAAACTCCAGTCGCCCGGCGATCATACAAAACGACAGCACCCACTTCGCCAAAGCCGGTAGGTGAGCGTAGTTCTCCGCCGGTCCGACCGTGCCCAGGCCCGGGCCGATGTTGAACATTGAAGCGGCTACAGCGGCGATTGACGTAAATACATCCACGCCCATGGCGGCCAACAGCATGCAAGAGACGAAGTTCACGACAAACGCGAGGTAGACCAAGTTCAGCAGACTTTGAATCACCGGCTCGGGGATCACCTCATTGCCGAGCCGGACGGAGAAGACGCCCCGGCGCTCGACCATCCTCTTGAATTCGCGGCCGACGACCTTTGCGAGAAGCAGGATCCTCGATACCTTCATTCCTCCCGCGGTCGACCCGGTGCAGCCGCCGACGAACATCAGCGCCAGCAGAACCAACTGCAGGAAAGGGTGCCACATCTCGAAGTTGTCGGTGACGAAACCCGTTGTCGTGACAATCGACGAGACTTGAAACAAAGCGCTACGAAAGGCGGGTTCGATCGTAGACTCGTTGTTGGCAACGAGAATAATGGTGAAGAGGACCGTCACAACGGCGACAAGTGCAGCGAAGCCTCGAATCTCAACATCGCCGAGGACGCTGCGCGGGCGCCGCTCCACCCACAGGCGATAGTGCTGCACGAAACTCACGCCCGCCAGCAGCATGAAGACGATCAAGACGTATTCGATAGCCTGGCTCTGAAAACCAGCGATGCTCTCGGTACGGGTCGAGAACCCGCCTGTGCCCATCGTAGAAAACGTGTGACAGGCCGCCTCGAAGGCACTCATCCCAAGCAGCCGCAGCAGCGCAAACTCAATCACGGTGAATGCCAAATAGATCTTGCCGAGGGCCGCCGCGGTTTCGGCGATGCGGGGCTTGAGCTTTTCCGATTTCGCACCGGAAAACTCAGCACGGTAGAGTTGCATGCCGCCGTGGCCGACCAGCGGAAGGATGGCGATGCCGAGCAAGACGACACCCATCCCTCCCAGCCAGTGGGAAAAACAACGCCACAGTTGCAGGGGCTCCGGCAGAGCATCGACGCGATCAAGTATCGTCGCCCCGGTGGTCGTGAAACCCGACGTCGCTTCAAAAAAGGAGTTCGTGAAGGACGAAAAGTAAGGCGAGAAATAGAACGGCAGGCAGCCAAAGACGGCAACGCCAAGCCAAATTGCAACAACAAGCAATAGGCCCTCGCGCTGGCTGAGCTCGCGTTGAGGAGAGGGCGAAAGCAGCCAAAGCCCGCCGCCGGCCGCGGCGGTGATGAGGGTCGATGCCCCGATGCCCCAAAATCCACCTGCGCCGGTGAAATAGCCGTAGGCCAAGGGGACAAGCATCGTCCCGGCGAGTGCAAGAAGGAATTGGCCTAGAACAAATGCGATCGCTCGATAGCGAATCACGCGTATTCCTTCCGCGGTTCCACCAAGAAGGCTGTTTCCAATTCGGGAACAATGCTTTCCAAGGTGAAAAAAATGACGCGGTCGCCGGGTTCAATCGACGCCCCGCCCCGCGGAACGATAACTTTGCCGTCGGGTCGAGCGATAGCCCCGACGATGGCGCCGCGCGGAAAACGAATATCGCGCAGTTTCTTGCCGACGTATTTCGAACCTTCGGCTGCGATCAACTCGATCGCCTCGGCTTCTTCTTCGCGGAAGGTGGTGACTGACAGAACGCGCCCCTTGCGCACAAACTGCAAGATGCGGTCGACCGCGACGAGCCGGGGGCTGACGGACGTGTTGATGCCCAGCCTTTCGACCATCGGCAGATAGTTGAGGCGGTTGATGAGCGCGACGACTTTCTTGGCGCCCAGACGGCGCGCGAGCAGCGAGGCGATGATGTTGTCTTCATCGTCGTTAGTGAGGGCCAGAAAGGCATCGACGCCGCCGACGTTTTCCTCTTCGAGCGTTTCTTGGTCCGTACCGTCGCCGTGAACGACGATCGTGTCTTCAAGGATGCCGGAAATCAGCTCGCAGCGCTGGGTGTCGCGCTCGATGAGTTTGACGTTGACGCCCTGTTTTTCGAGGGCTTCCGCGACCCAAATGCCGACCTGCTTGCCGCCGATAATGATGGCACGCCGCAGCCGCTCTTGCACCTCTAGACCCATGAACGCCATGACCGCGTGCAGGTTCTTCTTCGTTGCCACGATGTAGATGTGGTCGCCCGGCTCGAGGATCTGCGCGCCGTGGGGGATAATGACCTGCTGGCCGCGAAAAATCATCGCGATCAGCGAATTCCGCGGCGGGCCGGCGCCGTCGAGTTCTTCCAAGGTCTTGCCGGCCACCCAACTATCCGCCTCGACGTTCATGCCGAAGAGCTTGACCTCGCCGCCGGCGAAGTCCAACACATCCGAGATCCCGGGCATGTGCGCGACACGCAAAATGCGCTCCATGATGTCGGTTTCGGGGTGAATGACGAGGTCGATCTTAACGCCGGCTTCGCTGATGACACGCTGCCAGTTTTCGAACTCGTGCGTGCGGATGCGCGCTACTTTGACGCGCACCCTGGATTCCACCTGCGCTACCAGGCAGGCGAGAACGTTGATCTCGTCTGAGTCCGTGACGGCGATCAGCATCTCGGCGTCGGCCAAGCCGGCCTTGCGCAGGGTGAGAATGCTGGTGGCGCTGCCCTTAACAACCTTGGCGTCAAGGTGCTCTTGCAGCTCTTCGCAACGCGCGGCGTCGCGTTCGACAATGACGACTTCGTTGCCCTCTCGGATCAGGCGTCCGGCGATGAGGGCGGCCACCTGCCCGCCGCCCGCGATCAGAATGCGCATGTGTTTCGTGCCGTCAATTTGAGCCTAACACAGGATCTGAAAAGTTAGGGAGGGGACCCGCAGGACCGTTTATCGCGGTCTACAAGGCCTTCAATTGTCTTGTAATGATGCTGCCAGCACAGCGGCCAGGTGGTCTTCAAAGAAGGCCATGACTCCCCTTTTGTTGAGGTGGTCGGTATCGAAGAAGAATTCCTTTCTATTGCTGACGGCGGAGAAGTCATGAACGGTGATTCCGTTGCGTGCTGCAAGTTGCCTCAATGTTTCGTCAAACACGGCTTCATTGGGAATCATCGACCGGACACGTTTTGGGATCGGGGGTCGCACGATGATGAAACGGATGCCACGGGATTGCAGCTCCTCTATCCATTTCTCGAACTGCGACAAATAAGGGCTGTCTTGGAGGCTTGCCGCGCCGATCGCGCCGGGATAGAGGTAATTGATGCGCTGCCGGTCAATCTGCTCTACCGGCCGATAGACTCGGTCGAAGCGCGCGCCTTCGTGATCGTGGAGATCGGATTCGAACCGATTCGGATTATTGATCTTCGAAAACCCGCTGATGTAGTCGATTGCGACCGCGCGTGCCGCCGGGTCTGCGAGCAGCAGGCGGGCCAGCGTCAGGTCCCAGGGCGCCCGCAAGAACAGGCGCGTATCCCGTAGTCTTTCTTCGTTCCAAGCTCGGGAATAGAAGCCGAACGAGTCGAGGGTATAGATCACGGCCCGGGTTCGGTGCTCGGCCAGAAAGTAGTCGAGGAGTAGTTGATTGACCGCGACACCGGCACCGACGGTCGCCAGATTCAAGATGGCTTTCCCGGTCATCGTTTCCAGGCGCTCATTCATGTCGCGGTTGTCAAGAACGACCGCGTGCGATGCCCCAAGGATCACGTAGTCGTAGTCGATCCGCGGAGCTGTCTTGACCAAGAAGAATCGATTGCGCCGAGCGTGTCGGTCAATCAAGTCCTCGGAGACCATGTAGAGAACGGCGTAAAGCGCTAATCCAATGAGCGCGAACCCGACGGCGGCGTGGATGAACTCGGCCGACTCCGATGACCCTTTCCCCGCAGGCTCGGACGGATGAGAGGCGACGTCGGAAACCTGGTGAGGGTTGTCGGTCATCTAAGTTCCAAAAACGTTAGAACTGCATATAAACAAACTGCAGTTGATTCCAAGTCCCGAAGACGACGAGCCCGGCGAGCAAAGCGTAATACACGGCCCAACGCTGGTAACGGGGGCGGCTTTCGAGCCGCGTCCGAATCGGGCGCAGCTCATCGACGGCCTCGACCGCTAAGAGCAGCGCGATCAGTGCCATCGAGAACAGTATTTCGCTGCCCATGATCCTTGCTTGGAGTAAGTGGGGCAGTTCGATCGCCGACGCAGCGATCCGCGAGAAGATCGTCATTGCGTCGGACAACGACTCGGCTCGGAAGAAGACCCACGTCACTAGAACTAGTTGGAACGTCAGCACAGCCCGCCAGAGCAGGGAGGTCCGCGACAGTCCGGCGCCCCGTTCGATCCGGCCGGGGCCCGTGTCACGTCCCACAACCGCTCGCAGTCGCTCGCGAAGGGGCTCGGTTGCGAGGGAAACAATCACGTACAGACCGTTGAGCCCGCCCCAGACGACAAAGCTCCAATCCGCTCCGTGCCACAAGCCGCTGACCATGAATACGGTCATGACATTGATATATCGCCTAGCCGTTGAACATCTACCACCGCCCAGCGGGATATACAGGTAGTCCCGAAACCAACTTGCCAGCGAGAGGTGCCAACGCCGGGCCCAGAATTCGCCCACGGAAGTCGAGAGGTAGGGCCGCCGAAAGTTCTCCATCAGGTCGATGCCGAAGACCTTCGCGGTCCCGATCGCGATATCGGAATAGCCTGAAAAATCGCAGTACAACTGAAAGGCGAAGAAGTACGTTGCGAGCACCAAATCGGCGGGGGAGGAAAACGCCGGCTGTGCGTAGGCGGCATCGACGAAAATCGCCAGCCGATCGGCGATGACGACTTTCTTGAATAGCCCCCATAGGATGAGTTGCAAACCCTGCGTAACGCCCGCTGCGCTGAAGGCTGTCGGCCGCGCAATCTGCTTCAGGAAGGGGTCCGCGCGCTCGATCGGCCCGGCGAGTAACTTCGGGAAAAACGAAACGTAGAGAGCGAGGCGTAAGGGATGCCGTTGGGCGTCCAGGCGTCCGGCGTACACATCGGCCAAGTAACTCACCGCCGAAAAAGTGAAGAAGGACAAACCGGCGGCGGCCGCAAGGCCGAGCCGAGGGAGGGCCCCCTGCGGTGAGCCGAATACACGGAGAAGGTCTTCTACGACGCCGGCCGCGAAGTCGAAGTACTTGAAGATGACAAGGGCGCCGAGCACGGCGCCAACACCGGCACCGAAAACCAGGCGGCGTCTTCGCCTATCGACCGAAGCGGCGATCGCCTTGCCCGCAAGGTAAGCGGCACTCGTAACGCCAACCAACAATAGGACGTAATCCACTCGAAACGCGGCATAGAAGTACAGGCTCGCGACCAGAAGCAATCCCCAGCGAATGCGCCGCGGGAGAGCGTAGTAAATCACGGCCTGAACTGTAAGGAACGCCAAAAACGAAAACGAGTTGAACAGCATGGGACGCGGTTCTTACGAGCCGGCAACGGCTAACGCGGATTCCATTTATGCCACAAACCTAGCGAGGATATCTGCGATTGGGTAGGGTCCTAAAGCCGCGGCCACTACCTGCGATTGGTTGGCCGGAGCGACGGGTCGGATGAAATCCATCCCTTTTTCGGGTCGTGCACTTCATTGCATATTGCTCCTTTGGGGGCCGTGAAAAAATGGGGACTGTACCGAGCGCCGACCGAATAAGTTCCATTGAATCAGTAGCTGCATCCGGCGCGAAGTGAACTATACTCGATTTCACAGCCCTTTACGGTCGCGGCTCGGTTTGGTCGGTCGTTACGAACGACTCTGCCTTTCGGCCGCCGTTCGGGCCAGCTCGTCACACCGATTGTTGTCGTCGTGGTCGGCGTGGCCCTTCACCCATTTCCAATCGATCGAGTGACGTGAAACCGCCTCGTCGAGCCGTTGCCATAGGTCCTTGTTCTTGACCGGCTTCTTGCCGGCAGTCAGCCAGCCGCGGCGTTTCCAATTCTTGATCCACGTCGTGATTCCGTTCTTCACGTATTGGGAATCGATCTCGATCAAGACGCGGCAGGGCTCGTTGAGGTTCTCCAGGCCGGAGATGACGGCCTGCAATTCCATGCGGTTATTGGTCGTGTCGGGCTCGGATCCCCAGAGTTCTTTCTTCTGTGCGTTGAAACGGAGAATCGCCGCCCAACCGCCCGGGCCCGGGTTGCCGAGACAAGAGCCGTCGGTGATGAGCACCACCGACTTCACGCAGCTTGCCCCAAAGCGCGCTCGAAGAATTCGTCGACCCGGCGGCGAATTTCCTCAGGCGTCTTGGAGTGATAGATCTCCTTGCGAAGCTGCGACCCGTTGCGAACGCCGCGGGTGAACTGGCTCGCGAACTGCTTCATCTTGCCGGTCACGTCGCCGGAGATTTTGTCGTGGTCGGCACCGAGCATGCGGTAGTAGTCGCGGATCATGTCGTAGCGGTCGCGTTCTGTCGGCTCGTCGTAGCGGCCGTCGGCGAGATACTGCGCGGTCTGGCGGAAAATCCAAGGGTTCGTGGGGGCGGCGCGCCCGATCATCACCCCGTCGCAGCCGGTTGCCTCGAACATGCGCACGGCATCCTCGGCAGTGAAGACGTCACCGTTGCCGATGACGGGGATGTTGACGGCTTGCTTGAGCGCGGCGATCAGCTCCCAATCGGCGCTGCCGGAATAGCCTTGCGCGCGGGTGCGTCCGTGGAGGGCGACACCTTGCAGTCCGCAATCTTCGGCGATCTTGCCCATCTCGACGGCGACGATGCTGTCGTCGTCCCAGCCGGTGCGGAATTTGCAGGTAAACGGAATCTTGACCGCCGCACGGATTTTTCGCAAGATGCGTTCGACGAGGGGCATGTCGCGCAGCAGGCCCGAGCCGCCGTTGCACTTGACGACCTTCTTGACCGGGCAGCCGAAATTCATGTCCACGGTGTCAAAGCCGAGGTCTTCAACGACCCGCGCGGCGTCGGCGAGCACGGCGGGGTCGGAGCCGAATAGTTGCGCGGAGATAGGGTGCTCGTCGGGCTCGTAGTAGAGGTAGTTGAAACCCCGCTTGCGTGTTTGTTTCTTTAGGTCGCCACGTTCGTTGGCGACGATACCGTGCGAGCTGGTGAACTCGGTCATGATCAGCCCGCAGCCGTCCAAGGCGCGAATGAATCGGCGGAAAACGGTGTCGGTCACGCCCGCCATCGGTGCCAGCACCATCGCGGGACTGACGTTGACGTCGCCGATTTGCAACTGGTCGGGAATCGTCACAAGCCATCATTCTAGCAATGGCTATCGGATTTTCCGTTGGCGTGTAGGGGACGGGGAGAGGTCGCCAAGAATGGCGACACCGCACGCTGAAAGCGTGCGCCACGTCTTGTGTCGGCACCCAATTCTGCCCGTTCATGTCGCGCGCTTGGGAAGAAGGCACGTTGGGCAGAGCCAGCGAGGTAGAATGATCCGGTTACACTGGCACTGCGTGTCGGGCATCGAAGATCGGAGAGGCAACAATGCGAGCCATTCGTCTCGAAGAGCCTAAGCATTTTGAATATGTCGACATCGACGCACCCGGTTCACCGGGACCGGGGCAAGTTCTGGTCCGTACTCACCGCATGGGGATCTGCGGCACGGACTACAGCGGCTACCTGGGCAAGATGCCTTTCTTTCGCTATCCACGGATTCCAGGGCATGAACTGGGCATCGAAGTATTGGAGGTCGGTGACGGCGTTTCGAATGTCCAGCCGGGTGACCGCTGCAGCGTTGAACCTTATATGAATTGCGGCTCGTGCTACGCCTGTCGCAAGGGCAACACCAATTGCTGTGAAACGCTCGAGGTGATCGGCGTCATGATCGACGGCGGGCTCTGCGAGCGCTTTCTGGTGCGCGCTGACAAACTGCATACTTCGACCAAGCTGTCCTTCGAGCAATTAGCTTTGGTCGAGACGCTGGGCATTGGCTGCCACGCCGCCGATCGCGGAGCGCCGAACGAGGGCGACCACGTCCTGATCATCGGCGCCGGTCCGATCGGGCTGGCGACGCTGGAGTTCACGCGCCTGACCGGAGCGGTGATCACGGTGATGGACATGGTCGAATCGCGGTTGGGATTTTGTCGACGCACCTACGGCATAAACAACACCGTCGTGTTCAAAGGTGACGGCAGCGAGATGGAGCAAATCAAGGAGATCACCGGCGGCGATCGGTACGAACTCGTCACCGATGCGACGGGCAATCATCATTCGATGGGGCATGCGCTGAACTATGTCGCGCACACCGGCCGGCTGGTCTACGTCGGCATCACGACCGAGAATGTGAGCTTCCCGCACCCGTCGTTCCATCGGCCCGAGATGACGATCATTGGATCGCGCAATGCACTGCCGGGAGACTTCGGGCGGATCATCGCTCTGATTGAGGACGGCACGATCGACACCAATCCTTGGATTACGCATCGCACGCCGTTCGCGGAAGTAGTCGACAATTTCGAAGGGTATACGCGCCCGGAAACGGGCGTGATCAAAGCCATTGTCGAGGTCACGGAGTAGCTTATGATCCGCTCAGCCGTCACGGTAAGCCTTGTCCCGGAAGCGCGCGGGGGCCCCTTTGTTTTTTGGGACGACCTTTCGGCCGCTTGCCGCAAAGCCGCCGAGCTGGGATTCGACGCGATCGAAATCTTCGCGCCCTCACCCGACGCCGTCGACATCCCGGCTCTGCGCGAGCAGCTCAAGGAGCTGAATCTGGACGTCGCCGCCGTCGGCACCGGCGCCGGCATGGTCGTCCACGGGCTCAGCCTGACCGACCCCGACGCGAACCAGCGGCGGCAGGCGAGGGCGTTCATTCGAGAGATCATCGATTTCGGGGCGGGTTTTCAGGCGCCGGCCATCATCGGTTCGATGCAAGGGAAATGGAGTGGTGCGCTGGACAAAGCCGCGGCTCTCGATTTGCTGCGCGAGGCTTTGAACGAGTTAGGCGCGCATGCCGGCAAGCAGGGCGTAACGCTGATCTACGAACCGCTCAACCGCTACGAGACGAATTTGGTCAACACCGTTGCCCAAGGTGTGGACCTGATGAAATCTCTTTCCACCGACAGCGTCAAGCTGCTGGCTGATCTGTTCCACATGAATATCGAAGAGACGAACTTAGCGGATGCGATCCGTGCCGGCGAGGGCTTCATCGGGCATGTGCATTTCGTGGATTCGAATCGTCGCGCGACCGGGATGGGGCACATGGATCTCGCTCCCGTGGCGGTGGCGCTGGGTGAGATCGGGTACGACCGGTACGCCTCGGCCGAGGCGTTTCCGTATCCCGATTCCGAAACCGCTGCCCGGCGCACGATCGAGGCGTTCCAGCAGTGCTTTCCGAGGTAGAGGCCTTTCCGGCGGTTCTAAGCAAGCTTGCCCGCGCTCTCGATTTGTCGAACCGTCCGGCGGTGCAGAGTGTAGAGAACGCAGACCGTCGCCGCGGCGGCGATGAAGTGCTTGAAGGTGTGGCCACTCCAGACGCGGGTTAGCTCGTAGATCGGACGGTCGAACAGCTCGCAGATCTTAGCCACCCCGTAGAGTGCCCAGGTCAGCAGAAACATTCCCGGCAGGGTGTAGCGCGAACGAAACAGAGCGATGAGGATCGGAATCGCCGCTACGGGGTAGAACTGCACCGAGAGGTAGAAGCGCAGGTCTCCGCGTCCCGCTAGTTCCGTCGCGTGCCACCACAACACACTGAAGAGGCCCAGCAGAACCATCGGTGCGAGAAGGGCTCGTCCGAAGCGCCGGTTGACGAACTCAGTTATAACGATCACGAAGAAGGACGTGAGCAGCAGGCTGAAGACGAGCCGGTCCAAGACCAAAGTCTCGTTGTTCGGTGCTGCGTGATAGTAGGCCGAGCCAATGCAGGTCAGAAATTCGCCGAAGAAGAAGGTGAAGTAGGCTCGGCGCTCCCAAGGCTCGCTGAAGGCCGATTCTTTTCCGGGCGCGCACGCCAACCAGATGCAGCCGGCAATACCGATCACGGCGAAAGGCAGATTCGAAATGACGTTCCAGAAGTGAGGGATACCGAAGAGGGGGCGCTGGTCGGCGAAGTTGTGATATTCGACCGGCTGCGGGATGGGCGGGGAGAGCAGCACGCCCGCGATCAAGGGAATGCTGATTGCGATCAGGACCGCGATTCGTTTGCTTCGACTCTTGTCGCTGCCTGAGCCGGACGGCTTCGATTGCAGTGTTGCCTGGGCCATATCCCGAAGGGTACAGCGAAGAATATGTTCCGCCTACCGCCGGCGTGACAGTTTGTAGGGTGGCACAATGGTTCGGTCGTGGCGCCCGACATCCGGATCCACCGCGAGAGTGACGTGCCGATTCACGAGCAGATCGCGGCTCAGATCGTGCTTTCGATCGGTTCAGGGGCGCTGACCCCGGGGGACGCGCTTCCCAGCGTACGGGCTCTGGCCCGGCGACTGGGTGTTCATCGCAACACGGTCACTCAAGCCTATGGCGATTACGTCCTGGGCAAATTAGTCGTCAAGCGTCGTGGCAGTCGGCTGGTTGTTCGCGATCCCCAAGACATGCGAGCAGAGGTGGGGACGGAGCTGGACGAGTTCGTGGATTCCGCGATTCGGGCGGCCGGGCGGCACGGTTACAGCCTGCAACAGCTCATCGAGCACCTTCGCGATCGTTTGCTCGCCGCGCCGCCGGACCACATCCTGCTTGTATCCGACGATGCCGGGATGCGGGTCTTGATGCCCGCCGAACTCGGCGCGCGATTCAACCTGCCGATCCGTGCTTGTTCGACGGCCGACGTGCTTGCCGATCGAGACCGAATGTTGGGCGCGCTCCTGGTGACCGCTCCGGGAAACGTCGCGGCGCTGGAGGGCATCATCCCGGCCGAGCGGCCCGTGATTCCGGTGACGTACTCGTCCGCCGAAGAGCACCTCGCGACGATTCGTCGCCTGGAGCAGCCGTCACTCATTGCTGTCGCCTCGATCAGCGAATACTTTCTGGAGACGGCATGCGGTGTGTTGGCCCCGGCCGCGTCGAACGGCCACTCGCTGCGGCGTGTGTTAATCACCTCCGAGCAGCCCGCTTTGGTGGGTGCCGCGGATCTGATTTTCTGTGATTCCTGCGCGTACCCGGTGATAGTGAGTTCGGGGCCGCGGGCCGAGGTGATTCGTCACCAACTCATCTCGCCGGCCTGCCTCGAGCAGATCGAAGCTGTGCTGGACAGACACGATCGGCTTCACTAACCACCGGAATGACAGGGCGCCTCGCGATCGGCTCAATGACTATGGGGAATGACTAATCGCGATTCCCGGCTCCACCGCGAGGCATCAACGTCGGCGGCGAGAACCTGATCGCCAAAGACGAGCTGAAATGGTGTTTTGAAGACCTTGGCTTCGGCAGCGAGATCGGCTATGACCGTTGCGCCTGCGCCGAGTCGGTGGCGTCGGAGGGTGCCGGGGCGCAATTCCCGGTACTCGACCCAATCGTCACTCGATTGACACGGTGACCACGGCTTTGCTCGACTTTTCGCCGACAGTGAGGACGATCGGCACGGCATCGCCTCGGGGGACGTCGAGGGTGATTTCGGCGTTGACTTGAATTACGGCGTTAATGAGTCCCGGGGCGCCGCCGGCGTAGGGGACGGGTACTTCAACGCCGCCGATTTCCACGCGCACAGGCTTCTCGGGTTGGAGCAGTTCGCTGACGAATTCGCCGTCAATATTGCCGCGCCGCCACAAGCCCGACCCCGTGCCGTAGAGCATCACGACAGAACCCCGCGGGGCCGGATTGGCCGCGCTGTTGAGCGTTAGGTCCTGGTTAAGAATCGCACCGGGGCCCTGGCCGGAAGCATCGAGACTGAACAGCGCCGGCGAGATCGCCTGGACGACCAATTCGACGGGCGGGGAAATTTGATCCAAGTGCGTGAGCAACATTTCGACCGTCGGGCGTCCCGCCACGTCAAACGGGACCACGACGCTGACTTGCTGATCCGTGACAAAGATCACCGGGGCGGGAATGCCGTCGAACAGCACCTGGGTATCCGCCAAGTAGTCTGCCGCGCGTCCGCGGGAATCGCGCGCCATGATCGCTGTTTCATTCTTTGGCCCCAGGCCTTTGCCGAAAACCGTAACGATCTCTCCCGGCGCCACCGGGTCGTCGAGAAAGTCGGCAGCACCGACAACTGCGGCGGGGTCGGCTTCTTCGATCTCCATGTCGCCGCCGAACTTGAATTGCAATGGCCGCCCGAACGTTCGGCGAGGCCGGTCTTCGACAGCCTGTTTTACATGGACCGTGCCGGCCACCACGTTCTTGTTGCCCAGCGCGCCGTCATCAAAGGTTAGCGTGATCTCTTTGGGATCATTCTCGCCGACGTTGGGGAAAGAATCCGGCGACACGGTGACGAAGTCCGCCGCCGAAGGCGTAATCCACAAGATGACGTTGCCCAGCGGGTTGCCACTGACGAAGGTGGCGGTGAGGGAGGTCGGCGTTACGGTGTCGATCGTCCATTGGACGTTCTTGCGGCCGTTCGCAAGGCCTTCGCCGTCCACCGAGGGTGCATCTTTCTTCGCTTGACCGGGGGGCACCTCCGGCGGGCCTTGCTGCGCCCAAGCAGGTGCTTCGAGCAGCGCTACCAACAGGGCCAAAACAAGTAGTTTGAGGGGCGGCATATCGCTTAGCCTAGCGCTATTCCCCGGCCTTGCCAATAGTACTCTTTCCTAAGGGTTGTACTCTAAGCGGCAAACTGTCCGGTAACGGGAGCAGGCGCGATTGAAGAAATCGCTCTTCGGCGGTTGCACTGCCTGCGAGATCCAGGGCCTCCATTTCAGGCGCACCGGCCGTCACGGCCGGGTCCGCCGAGCATAGTCTTCTGATCGCCAAAGTCGTCTCAGGGGTTATGCCTCCGACGGACGAAAAATTAACATCGGACGAAATCGCAACACTTCGCTCCTGGATCGACCAAGGCGCCGCGGCGGAGCATAGCGCCGCCCTTCCCGCCCTGACTGAAAAGGACGTCGTTCCGATTTTCCAAATGCGCTGCGCCAAGTGTCACGGCAAACGCCTTCGCGAGGGTGATCTCGATTTGCGAACTCTTGCGGGTCGTCTGAAGGGCGGGCGCTCGGGACCCGCGATCGTGACGAGGATTTGTCGTTACCGGCTTCGAACTGGCGCCCGCATTTGGAAGACAAGGGTTTCCACGGCCCGCGGGGTACGGCCGCGCAGTGGTACGCGCTGGGGTCGCCGGCCCATACGCTGCTGAACTCGGCGGAGTTCGTCTATATTGATTGAGCTCGGGGCGGGCGCTGAACCCTTCGGCGGAACTGCTTCCAGTGTATCGCACCGGCCCGGCGTTGCCTGACTTGAAGAGTTGTCCCATACACGATGAGCCGGCAAGCCGAGAGGCTTACCCACTACGCAGCTGGGCGCGGAAGCTCGGAGGTTTTCATTCTCGTGAGTGGATGGGCAGGCTTTGGGTACCCGCGATCGGACCGGCTGAGAGCCGGTCATACTGTCGGCTGGGATTGGTCGTTACCTGAAGGGCTTACAGCTTCTGATACCATTCCGCTAAACCCACGCCGATTCCGTGCGGGTTGTCTTCTTGTACGAAGTGAATTCCGGAACCGATGTCGACCAGGGTGAGATTCTTGAAATGCTCCCGGCACCACTCGACCGCGTTCTGGCGAATCAACGCGCCGGGCTGGGCGTGAAACAGAATCTTCGGAAGCTCGGTTGCCCTCAGCCAGGCTTTGTAACTCGCCGCCGCTTCGACCACGTCGGCTGGCTCGCCCTCAATCGGAATTTCGTTGGGCCAGCGCCACACCGGTTTGCGAGTGGGTGGGTCGAGAAAGGGCTCTCGATAGGCGTCCATTTCCTCGTCGGTCAACTTGCGAACGATCGAGCCGGGTAGAACTTTCTCGACGAAGAAATTCTGATTGACGTTCATCTCCCAACCGACATCCGGGGTTCGAAACTTCTTGAACATCGCCTGAAAATTGACGTGCATATCGTTCCAACTACGAACCGGCCCTAGGATCGCTTCCATGAAGGCCAATCCTTTGACATTGCTTTCATGGCGCCGGGCATAGTGGAACCCCAGCGCTGACCCCCAGTCGTGAACGACTAATGTGATGTTCTTCAACCCGAGTGCGTCGATGAACCCTTCGAGGTATTTCACATGGTCGAAGAATCGATAATCGATATCGGGTTTGTCGGATTTCCCCATGCCGATCAGATCGGGAGCCACGCATCGGCCTAGCGGCGCTGCTTGGGGGATGATGTTGCGCCACAGGTAGCAGGATGTCGGATTGCCGTGCAGGAAGAGGATCGGGTCGCCCTCGCCCTGCTCGACGTAGTGCATCCGCGAGCCGTGCACGTCAACGAACTGCGATGACAAGGGGAAGGCGGGAGAGATCGTCGAGTCGGCCATCGGTGAGTAGTATACTCACCTGAGTTGCGTGCGAGTCTTTGTGCAGGCCGAACCGGAGGGTGCCGTTCAGGTGGCGAACCGTCGTCCTAAGCCTATTGGCGCACCTGGGCTTCGGGAACGCCTTCTATCCACGCGTCGCGCACACGGGCAAACCCTTCGGTGAAGTCTTCCTTGAAGGCGCGGGGGGCTGCGAAGTCGGCGACCAATTGAGCCGCATGGAGAACGAACGGCGCGAGCCGGGACTCGGCCACTTCCTCCTCCGACGACGCGAACGGGGTGAAGGCAATCACGCCGAGGACGATGACGGCGCTGACCAGCAAGCCCCGCATAACGCCGAAGGCCGCGCCGAGCAGGCGGTCAAACCAGCGTAGGCCGGTCCAGCCCATGAGCTTGCCGAGCGCCCAGGCTATGACCGCCCCCGCGATCAACGACCCGACCAGGAACAACATGAAGGCCGCGAACTCGGCTACTCGCCGATTGTCGATGTAGGGTTGGAGCAAGACCGAAAGCGGTCCGTAATACCACAAGCCCCCTACTACGCCCGCTATCAATGCCGCCAAGCGGACGACTTCCCGGCTGAGGCCGTTGCGGTAGGCCCCGATCATCGAAGCGATCAGCACCACGCCGATCAGGATGTCAAGCCAGTTCATGGGGGGAGGGAACGGGGCGCCTGCGGGGGGGGCGTCCTTGCTCGGAGTATATAACAGCAACCCCTCTGAATGTTCCGGCATGGTTATCGTACCCACGGGCATGGCGAGATTGAATTCGAAGCCTTCCGCCCCGGAGTCGAATCCATAGCGCTACACTGTTGCGAACACGCGGTCCGCGGATGTCGCGGCCCGTTTTTCGCTTCGGAGGAGCATAGCCATGAAACAGCGCGTGATCGGCATCGTGTTGGCAACGGTCGCCGTCTACGTTTGGGGCTTTCTTTACTGGGGGATTAGCCCGGTTCCGTATACGGCCTGGAAGCAGACCAACGGCGATGAGGCTGCCCAGAAGGCGCTGCTGGAACACTTCCCTGAGTCCGGGACCTACTACCTCCCGGGCAGACACCACGACCAGGAAACGATGAACCGGCTTTTTGAGGCGGGCCCGGTGGGGTTCGTACACATCAACCTCGAAGGCAGACCGCCGGTCGATCCCTCGATTATGATCTCGGGCTTTTTCTTTACCCTGGTTGTGGTTTTGCTGATTGCGGCTCTGATGGCAAGGGCGGCGCCGGCGTTTTCGTCGTACAAAGATCAGGTCAAGTTCGCTGCACTGACGGGCCTAACCGCGGTCGTCATGATTGAGTTCGGGGAGGCCGTTTGGTGGCAAGTGCCCTGGCATTGGAAGATCTTCCAAGGCTTCTACAATTTCGCTGCCTGGACGACGGCCGCGTTGGTGTTGGCGAAGTTTTCAGGCTCCCAAGACAACGCGTGAGCTTGGACTCGATCGAGGCCCGCGCCGACGTACGGAATTCATAAGGCGGATTAAGGCGGATACAGAGCCCAGAGCGCAAGCGACGGGCCAAGGGCGCCCAACCGCCACGCGCTCCGGAACCGCGTCGCCCCGAGCCGTCGCGCATTATCGGCTTAGTCTTGGGTTTACTCGAAACCGTTGCGCCCCGGCCCGCCGCTTGCGCTCTGGGCTCTGTATCGGCGTTATGAATCGGGTGCGCCGACGTCGAGTGGGGAGCCGATCCTCGGGCATGCCGAAGTAGAATTGAGTAGATGGGCGCCTCGGCGCATCCGCGAACCGTTGAGCCTTCCGCGCCATGAATACTCACACACTGATTGAATTCCTCCTCCTGCTTCTAATCGCCGCTTCGATCATCGCAATCGTTACGGCTCGTTTCAAAGTCCCCTACACCGTCTTTCTCGTTTTCGGCGGGGTCTTGATCGACCTGTTTCACGTCCCGATTGTCGACAAGCTCGGTGATTCCGCGGGCGGTCTACTTACGCCTGACGTGATCTTCATGGTGTTCCTGCCGGGTTTGCTGTTCGAGGCCGGCATCAACATTCACATTCGCCACCTCAGAGCGAACCTCGTTCCGATATTGCTGCTCGCGATCGTCGGCATTCTCCCGGCGGCGTTCGTGGCGGCGTATCTGGTTCATTGGGCCGTGGGCATTCCCCTTCAGGCCGCTCTTATTTTCGGTGTGCTGATTGCGGCGACGGATCCTATTTCGGTGTTGGCGCTGTTCAAGGAGATGGGTGCGCCGAAACGGCTCGCTGTGATCGTTGAGGGTGAGAGCCTGTTTAATGACGGCACGGCCGTGGTGTTGTTTCAGATCTTGCTGGCGGGAATGGCCGGCGGCAGCCTAAGCATAGGCGATGGGATCGGGCGTTTTCTCGTGGTCGCCGTTGGGGGCGGCGCGCTGGGCGTTGTCCTTGGGTACGGAGTCGGCAAGCTCACCGAACGAATCGACGAGCCCAGGCTCGAGATCATGCTGACGACGATTCTTGCCTACGGATCGTTCTTGCTAGCCGAGCAGTTGCATGTCTCGGGGGTGATTGCGACAGTTGGCGCGGGGTTGATGATCGGTAATTTTGGGGCTGCGACGGGAATGAGCTCCCGCACGCGCGTCGCTCTTTGGAGCTTCTGGGAATACTGGGGCTTTGTCATCAATTCGATCGTGTTTCTGATGATCGGCATCGAGGTTCACATCTTCGACCTGATCGGTCACGGCGCCGCAATCGCAATTGCAATTGCGGCTGTTTTGCTCGGGCGGATCGTCGCGGTGTATCTGTTGACGCCGGTCGGGAATGTTCTTTCCGGGCCGATTTCATGGGCTTGGCGTCACGTGCTGGTGTGGGGAGGGATTCACGGCAGCGTTTCGCTCGCGTTGGTGTTAACCCTGCCCAATGACTTCCCTGCCCGAGAGCTTGTGTTGGCGATGACGTTCGGGGTGGTTGCGTTTTCCATCGTCGTTCAAGGCCTGACCGTCAAGCCGTTGATGCGCAAGCTGCGGATCAAGATGGGTGAGGAAGATGAGTACGATCGCATCAGAGTGCGACGCATGGCTCTGACGGCGGGTCTGGAAGACCTCGAAAAACTCCACGGCGATCACCTGATTTCCGACCCGGTTTTTAAGAAGCTTCGCGTGGAGTTGGACACAGACATCGTTGCGGTCGGGAAACGGGTTGCGGGGTTGCACGACCGACGTCCGGAGTTGGCCGAAGAAGAAATACGCGCGGCCCGCGAGCACATAATCATCGCCGAAAAAGCGGCGATTCAGAAGGCGCTCGGGGAGGGGTGGATTTCGCTGCACGGCGCGGAGCAGATGCTGGCGGCGGCCGATGACGAGTTGGAAGAACTTTCGGGTAAGGGGCGTCGCTAGCGCTAGTCATGCCGACCCATCAAGAAGTTCCGACGGTACAGGTGAGAACCGCGGATCGCCCGCTCGAATCCACGCGTTGGACTCGACTCAATGCAGAGTGGGTGCCGGCGTCTCCGACGGCTCGGGAGTCGTAGGTTCAGACGCGGCCGGCCCGGGAGTCGCCGACTCGGGTAAAACCGCGGGATGCTCCTCCTCTTAATCGCCGTTTTTGAACAACGCCGTGAGCAACGGCGGCGTAGCGAGCGTTGTGACCATCACCATGACCACTATCGCCGAAAAGGTTTCGGCGCCGAAGACCGGTTGCCCGGCAACGGTAAGCGACGCTCCGATGCCGGCGAAGATCAGCCCCACCTCGCCGCGAGGAATCATTCCGACACCGACGACCAAGCGGTTCAAACCCTTCTCGAGCACGCCGAGCGAACAGATCTGCTTACCGATGATCGCAGCCACACACAGCCCGGCGGCAAACTGCAGCACGGAAGCCGAGGCGAAAGCGCTCAGGTCAACTTTAAGACCCATCAGCACGAAAAACACCGGCACCAACGTCGTGTTGATCGGCGCGAGGACTTCCTCGATCTTCTGCTTCTTCATCAACGCGTAACCACGATAGTGGGTCTCATCGAGCACCAAGCCCGCCGCGAAGGCGCCCACGATCGGCGCCAACCCCACGACTTCCGCCAGACCCGCAACCAGGAAGCAATAGCAAAGCGTCAGGATGACCGGAACGCCTGCTACTTTGAAGCGCGAGCCGAACCCCAGAACCTTGCCCGCCAGCGCGCGGCCCACGATCACGGCCACGGCCAAGAAGCCAACAGCTTTGGCGATGATCGTCAGCACGGCGACGAGCGAAATTTCCGCCACTCCGCTCTGCGCAACGGATGTAACGAATCCGCTCACGACGGCCAGAATGATCAGTCCGAGAACGTCGTCGATCACCGCCGCTCCAAGGATGATACGCGACTCCTTGGTGTCCATCTTGCCGATGTCCTTAAGGACGCGCGCGGTGATCCCGACACTCGTAGCCGCCAAGGTAGCACCGACAAAAAGATGGACATACCAGGCGGATTCGGGCAGGAACCAGGCTGACACGCCGTAGCCGAGAAACACCGGGACGACAACGCCCAAAATGGCTACCAATGCCGCCGAGGATCCCACCGCTAGTAGTTCGTCGATGTTGGATTCCAACCCCACTTCAAAAAGCAGCAAGATGACACCGACTTCGGCTGCGAATGCAATACCCGGGTGAGTCTTGATCGCTTCCAGCCCGCCGTAACCGAGCAGGACCAGATTCCCCAGAATTACACCGAAAACCAGCTCTCCCAGGACCGCCGGCTGGTTCCAACGCTCGAACAACTCGCCGCCGAGCTTGGCTGCCAGCAAGAGTATGACGAGAGAAAAAAGGACATTGGCCACTTTGACGTGGCCACCGCTCTCCCCACCGGAAGCGAAGGCCTCGGGGAGCGTTACGCCTAGAACCACAACCAGAAGGAAGGTGTAGGGGATGAACCGTCTTACCGACATTTTAGTGACCACGGGAAAGCAGATCGACTGGGATCTGCCGCGGACGCCGACGCCCGACGAAACGGTTCCGGAGACCATGAGCGAGAAGGCCCGCGCCGCAATTCGGCCCACCTTGTTTTCATCGGCCGGTTGGAACTCACTCTGCGCTGACTTGAAGCTCTGCTTCTACTCTAGCACTCGGTTTTTGAGCCCCGAATCGGGCGCGGGGAAGTTGAATCCGTAGTACGTCCGGAGAGCTTTTGCCGGCGTGGGAGGAAGTTCGATTGCACTATACTGTCGTTCGCGGCGAGACTTACAGTGTGTTCTAATCCCTTCATTCCGAGTGGACGGCGACAACAGCGTCGCGCTGACTGCGGGCTCGCGGTCGAAGGAAGGGTTCCGACACCATCGGGCCGCGTGCAGTGCCAAGCGAAGGCCGGCCAAGCGAGATTCCTAGCCACAATGGCCCTGTCTATTGCGCTGCTGACGACCTGCACGCTCCTTTTCGCGCAGGGCACAGGCGCGGACTGGCCCAGCTACGGCGGCACCCACGCCGCATGGCGTTATAGCAAGCTCGACGGAATCAACACCGCGAATGTGCGCAAGCTCGTGCCCGTCTGGGCCTTTCAGACAGGCGATTACGAAAACGGCTTGCAAGCGACGCCGATCGTCATCGACGGTGTGATGTACGTTTCGACGTCGCGTAACTGGGTCTACGCGTTGGATGCGGCGACCGGCAAAATTGTGTGGCGCTACCAGTACGGCGAATCCGCGTTGCGTTGGCGCTCGGAAGGCAAAGCGCGCGTGCCCTACACAAGTCAGAACCGGGGCGTGGCCGTCGGTCACGGTCTGGTTTTCATGGGAACGCACGACAACCATTTGGTGGCTATTGATCAGAAGACCGGCCGAGAAGTGTGGAACACGGCCGTCGCGGATATCAAGCAATGCGGTTGCAACATTAGCGCCGCGCCGCTCGTCGTAGAGGACAAAGTCGTCGTCGGGGGGACAGGAGGCGACTCAGCCTACCGCGGGAGCCTAACCGCCTTTGACGCCAAGACCGGCCGCTTCGCTTGGCGTTTCTACACCATTCCCGGTCCGGGCGAGCCGGGTCACGAAACTTGGTCAGGCGATAGTTGGAAATACGGCGGAGGCGCCCCCTGGATGACCGGCTCTTACGATCCGGAACTCAATCTGATTTATTGGGGCACCGGGAACGCCGCCGCCGATCTCGGCGGAGTCGAACGCAAGGGAGACAACCTCTATACCGCCAGCGTCGTCGCCCTGGACGCCGAAACCGGCAAGTTGAAGTGGCACTACCAAGAAGTGCCCCACGATATGTGGGACTACGACGCGGCCTACGAGTGCATTCTGGTCGACCTTCCGGTGCGTGGGCGGATGCGCAAGCTGCTCGTCCACGTGACGAAAACCGGGTATACCTTTGTGCTGGATCGGACCAATGGCGAGATCGTTAAGATTTGGCCGTTTGCCGAAGGCATGAACTGGGTGCAAGGAATCACCGAGGACGGAAAGCTGGTCGGTCGCAAGGAGCCGCAACTGGGAAAGCCCGTCTTTATCTGCCCCAGCGTATTCGGTGCAAAGAGCTGGAACCAGGCGGCGTTTTCGCCTCGGGCGGGTTTGCTGTATACGCCCACCGCACAAATATGCAATGACATGTATGTCCGCGAGCAGCCGCCGAAGGAAGGGAAGCCTTATCTCGGCGGGTTTTGGCGAGTGAAGAAACCCGAGGGTATTGAGAACTTTTCGTCGATCGCGGCGTTTGACCCGGTGACCGGCGAAAAACGCTGGGAGTATCCCTATAAGTATTTGCTGGCGGCGTCCATTCTGGCGACCGCGGGCGACTTGGTCTTCAGCGGTGATCCGGAGGGCAACTTTTTCGCTCTTGATGCTCGGACCGGCCGGAAACTGTGGAGCTTCCAGACCGGTTCAGGGCACCGCGGGTCGTCGGTAAGCTATTCGGTCGCCGGACGGCAGTACGTCGCCACGCCTAGTGGTTGGGGTTCGATTGCAGAGTCGTTGCTGGGGCTATTCCCTGAGTTGAGCGAGATCGGCGGCGCGCGCGGTGGTTCGACCGTCTATGCGTTTGCGCTGCCGGAGGAGTCGGAGTGACGCCGGCTCGCCGACCCGCCTCGGCGGTCCGCGCGGCCGGACGATCGAGTCGACCGCTGGTCGGGGCCGGCCTTCTTCTCGTCGTGGCGGGAGTTTGGTCAGGCGCTTATCCACAACGCACCGAAATTGCGATTGGGCGGATGGTGTACGCACAGTCGTGCGCGAACCAAAACTGTCATGGCGATCAGGGCGCGGCCGGGCGAGCACCCGCTTTGGGCCGGCGCAACTTCAAGCGGGAGTATGTGGCACGGGTGACGCGAGAAGGCATTCCCGACACCGCCATGCCGGGTTGGGAGAATCAGCTCTCGGTGGTAGACCTGGAAACGGTCGTATCGTATGTTTTTTCTCTCCAGGGCCCGTCCGAAGGAGCCGCCGAAGAGTTGGACCCCAACCGCCCCTGGCTTAGTCATCCGGGCCGGGAGCTGTTTTTCGACGCGGCGCGGGTAGGCGCCTGCGGGTCGTGTCATCTGTTCGACGGCTGGGGCGTGCGGGTTGCGCTTGCCATCTCGGAAAGCGTTCCGGCAAGCGTTGAGGAGCTTCTTGCGCTTCAAGGCGCCGGTGTTCAAACGGCGCGACCAAGCGGCGAAGAGCCATTCCCGGCGCTCGCGGTCGAGAGCACCGATGGGCCTATTCAAGTCTACGATCTGAGTTCCAAGCTGCCGGTGCTGCGAACGTTTTCGCGTGATCGGGTTGAGGTGACTCCCGGCGGATCATGGAGCCATGGTGATGCAATCGGTATTTACAACAGGGAAGAGCTAGGTCGAATTTTGGACTTTATGTCGCAGGCTGTCTCCAGACGAGAGACTGAAGAACGATAGTTTGTGACCGGGAGCCCATGGGATCGTGACCCGGCGCGCCAATCGTCTCGCTCCGCGTGGACCGGCTGCCAGGTCCGGCCTCTCCATCGTCAAGCACATCGCGTTGGCGCACAGGGGCCGCGTCGACGTTGACAGCAATCCCCGGGACCGGCAGCACGTTCCGAATCTTCCTGCCGCTGAATTCGACTCGAGCGTGATTTTTCCTGTTTCAGGCCGGCACCCCGCCGGACGAAAATCACCCCGGCCATTTATCGGTAGAAGGCGAAATCATCCGCCACAGCGCGGAAGACGTCGCCGAAGACGAGTAACACCTACACTCAGGCCAACCCCAGGACGTGTATCGCTGAGTGACTGCCTCACAGCAGCACGGTGCGCTCGACCAGCCAGTGGGCTCCTAGAATTACGACTGCCACCGAAGTTAGCCGAGCACAAAGTTCGAAGGAAGTCGACCGCTTTCGAAACTGCTGGATGAGCGGGACGATCATCAACGCAAGAACAATCTGACCGAATTCAACGCCGACGTTGAATGACAACAGGGGCAGCGCAACCTCGGCGCCCGTCCCCAAACCAACCTCGCGCAGGATGGACGCAAAACCGAAACCGTGCACCAGGCCGAAGAGGAATGTGATGACCCAGCGGCGGCCGAACTGCCGCCCGAGCAGGTTTTCCGCACCGACGTAGATGATCGACAACGCGATCATGGCCTCCACGAAGACGGAAGGGATCTCCACGAGACCGAGGACCGCGACGGCCAGCGTGATCGAGTGCGCCACGGTAAACGACGTGATAATCTTCGCCGAGGCTACCAGGCCCCCTCCGCCGATCAACAGAGCCAACAAGAACAACAGGTGATCGTACCCGGTAACGATGTGTTCAACGCCCAGGGAAAAGAAGCTTCCGAATTCCGCATCCGCAGCGCGAGTGGCGCGAGTGGTGTCAGACCCTAAAATAACGGCGACGGAGGGATTCTCGGCATCTAATAATCGTCGTTCCAACTCGTGCCCGTCTCGGTCGACAATGGCAAGATATTGCCGGTGGCCGAAGGGAAGTTGCTTCAACCACGCCGATCGAACGGTCAGCCGCCTGCCGTCGGCCGTGTCGAACAGCAGCCTCGCTTGGACGTTGTCCTCTTCGATCCGCGGGGATACGTCAGCGGTAGTAATCGGGACTGCCCGATCATCGACGGCGATCTCGAACGAGTCCATCAGCGCATTCGTTATCCTCGTCCTTGCCGTTTCGAATTCTACCCGGCTGACTGCCCCATCACGGTCCGCATCGAGCGGAACCAGAACTTCGACATCGGTTGGAGAAAACGTGAGCCGGGCTTCGAAGCCCTCGTCCGTTACTCGCACGACGGCGGAACTCAAACCCGGGTCGTGACCGTGCAGCACCTGCGCGGACAAGATCACTGCTGTGCTCAGGAACCATGAACGAAAGGGCGTATGCATAAGGCGTTTTCCCAAAAGGAGGCAGGCAGCCGGGGCTGCCCGCCTTTGGTTGGAGCGGTCTGGCCGAACGGGGTTCCCCTCTAATGGTGTTTGTGGTTACGGCCATTCAACGGGGTACCCGCGTAAGGGAACACCTTGTTGTAGGAAATGTCATTGGCGGTGACCCGATCGATATCGTCAACGCCGCTTACGTCGACGCCGCCAAACGCCAACACAGCGAGCACCGCGATATCAAGCACGTCGTCGCCAAAGCGTCGACCGTTAGGAAAACCGCCGAATGCGGTATCTCCTCCCAGGATATTGCCGAAGCTGCTGGGAAGCACATCGCCGCCGAATAGACTGATCCGCGAGAATCCCGCGTCGTCAGCCACAACCCCCATAGGCGGACTGGAGCCGCCGCCCGCGAGACGGGCAGCCGGCGTGGAAAGGTCCACCCGAATCATGTCCGGGATGAAGATGGCCGTTAGATCGGGAGTAATCGGAGGGTCGAGTCCCAGAGTCGCCGAGACTACCGCCGCCAGCTCAACGTTCGAAGCGTATTTGCCGAAAAGGGCCGCGTCTTGGGTAGGATTGGTCCGGCTGTAGAGGTCTTTATCCTCGATCGCGACCAAGGCTTCGCAGAAGAGCGGGTTTCCCTGGCGTGCAACCTGAGCGAAGTCCTTGGACCGCACCGGTCCGTTGGATGCCTGATTGCGAAGGATCGTCAGCCGCGGGCGGCTCGTCGTGGCATACACGCCGACGATTTGCTCGCCCCCCCCGATCACGCTCAAAGGGATATCCAAGACGATCGTATGAACGTTGAAGCCTCCCTGGCTGTCGAACGGTTTGTTGGGTCCGCCAAACGTGAGGTCGACATCAAAGATCGACTGGATATCGGCATAGAAGCCGTCATCCCGCTGCCCCGCAAACACGCGATAGGGGCCGGCGCCGACTTCGTAGACCGAAGCGGTCGTGTAGTCGTCCAAGTCGGACGCGGAATCGACGCCTTCCTTGGCCGGCATTTCGCCGTCATCCCCGTGGTTGTACTTCGGCGTTACCAGGCCCTGATTGTTGGGCGGCACGATCAGCGGCTCGCCGGACATCCTTCCAAGCGAGGTCATCGCACCCGTCCGACGGTCCCACTTGTTCACAGTGTAGGTTTGCGTCAAGTTCTGGCAAGCATCGTCGACGGCCATAACGACGCAGGTGTAGGACTGCAAGATGGTCTTGTCGTTCTTGTACGTCGTATCGAACCGAAAGCGGTAACTGATCGTCCGGCGTCCGGCCGCGACGTCGTCACCGAGCGCGACGTGAATTTCATACAGAACGTTGTCATCGAAATTGTATTTGTTGGGTCCGATGCCCGGCTCCTCGAACGGATAGACGGCAAGAGCTGTCGTCAAGTACTCCACGCCGTCATTGGAACTGCGGAAGGCGTAGACATCCGTGGTATTGGCCGGGTCGTCGAAGGTGATCAACGGGGCATCCATATGGCTCGATGCCCGCAATAAGGTACTGCTTGTGGCGAGGCACAGGAACGCGACGCCAAGTTTCAGGTTGTTTAGTGGTCTCATAGCTTGTTCTCCTTTTCTGGTGTAGTGGTTCAACCTGTAGCGGAAATCGGCTACAGCGAAGTCTTTGTTTGAATAAGATCGGCGCGAAGGGCGGCAAGTTGCCGGCGCTCCGACGGGTAGAGCATCTGCCGAATCGCGTGGGACCTTTGGGTCCACTCCGCCGCTTCTCCACGCCGGCCGGCGGCCGCGGCAATGGCGCCCGCGTGATAAAAAAGTCTCGCGTCCTCGGTCCCCTCGGCGAGGGCCCTTGCAATTGCCCTTCGCGCATCCTCGGTGCTCCCGGTGCTATGGAGCGCCCAGGCGAGAGCATCGAAAGTGAAAACGTCGCTCCTGGTATCGAGCTCCTCTCTGGCGAAGCGAAGTGCATCTTCCGTTTGTTCTCCTCGGGTGGCAAGAAACAGGGCAAGGGCCCTGGGGTCCTGAGTTCGGCCCGCTCTCCTCAGTTCCGCCTCAACTTGGTCGGCTTCCGTGAGCCGGTCGATGCTTCGTAACGTGTCGGCGAGGAGCCACTGATATTCCGGGAGCGGATGGCGCGACGCTGCTGCTTTGAGCATTTCAACGGCTTCCGCATCTCTTCCCTGCGCCAGCAGGGTTCTGCCCTTCGCGAACAGCGCGGGCGCGTAGGCCGCCTGAAAGCCGAGCGCGACATCGGCGGCCCGCAGCGCATTGTCGAATTCCCCTGACTGAAGCTCGAGCGCCGAAAGCCGCGCGTAGATCCAGGCCGCTGATTCCGCATCGCGACCGCCGGAAGCTCGGGCGGCCATTCTCATCACGGGAATCGCGCCGTCCAAATCGCCCTTCAACCAACGCAGATGCGCGGCCCGAAGATAAGCATGCGGGCTTGGCTTGAGGTCGATCATTTGCTGGTAGGCACTCGCGGCTTCATCCAACTTCCCTTGCTCCATGAGTGTGTCGCCGAGCAGGCCGTAATCAAACGGCGCTTGGCGCGCCGCCAAGAGCTTTCGCGCGACTGCCTCCGCTTCTTGAAAGCGATGCAGATTGTGCAGCACGTGCCCCCGAAGCAGCAGGGCGGAAGCCGCCTCGGGCTGCTTCGACTCCATGCACAGGCTCACGGCCTCGGCAAGTTTTAGATAACTCGGATCACCGGCCGCCCGAGCCTTAGAGACGAACAGCCAACCCACGCGTTCAAGCGCAGCCACAGGTTGAGGGCCTTTGCGGGCGTTTTCTTGGGCACGTCTGATCCTGGCGTCAATCGGTTCGGTTCCCCTATGCGGAGCTAACGCGATCGAGCAGGGATGAAGGCTTTTCAGGAAAGCGTGCGATGCCGACTCGCGTTGACCGCAAGCCGTGATTGTCAAGACCGCCAATACCGGTGCGACCACCAAGGTTCGGTTCCGAGGTGAGGGTCGTTTTGTTTTCGTCATCACTTGTTGTCCACGAAAGAGGCTTTTTACTTGGCCCCTTTGTTCACTCCTACGAGGAATCCGCGGAATCGGATTGCAGAGGCGCGATAATTTCTTCGTCGAGTTTCCTCGGACCCCAACAAGTCGGATAGCGAAAGCGCGTCAGCAGGGCGTGCCGGACCCTAAGCCGCAACCCGCCGCTAGTACGGGATCACCTACCGGGTGAGGCGTGAAGAGCGATGAGGGCGATGAGGAGCGAGGAAGCTATCCGACGGGGCCGACCCACTCGGGCTGGGTCGTCGGTTGCGGAGAACCGCCCGCCGGTTCTTCAGAGATAGCCAGCGCCGCGGATTCGGGGATTCCGGCCGTCGGCGTGGCGATGAGCAGCACGCCGCCGTCTTCAGCGGGACGAAAGATATCCACGCTAATGGGGTTTCCTTCTTTCGGCACGACCCACAGTTGGTAGGTGCGGTCGGCGGAAAGAACCCGCATGTTCGACCCGGCCAGAACAAGGCCGAGATCGTCGTTCCAATAGGCATGCAATCGGGGCGAGGTCGGCGCCCGCAGCGAGATGGGCAACGTCTCCGGCGACGACACAACGGCGAGAACGCGCCGCAAAGTTTCGTTTTCGGAAGCCAACTCGTCGTAGCGGCTTTCGAGTTCGGCCAAATGGTCGTTAAGCGCACGCGATTGCTGCCGGAAAAGGAAAACCCCGACAAGAAGAACAGCGGCAACGCCCCAGGCAACAGCGGCCGCCCAGTTGAAGGCTGCTCGCCGCTCGGGCTCTTCGAGAGCGCTGAGCAGCTTTCGCCGCACACGGGCCGGCGGCTCAACCTCCGCGGCAAGATAGGCGAGCTGTGACGCGGCGAATCCCGCCTTCTCAACCCCCGGCGTACAGGTTTCGCAGCCCTCCTCCAGGTGAGCCCGGATCTCGGTTGCCTCGGGATCTCCGCAAATCCCCAGGGCAAAGGCTTCGTAGTGCTCTTGAAGGTGGTTGCAATCCATCAGCTCACCACCTCCAAGTCTTGGCGGATTCGCCGGAGCGCGGTTCGAATCCAGGTCTTCACAGTGCCGAGGGGTACCTGCAGCTCAGTCGAGATTTCACTCTGCGTCAAACCCTGAAAGTAGGCGAGTTCCAGAGCCTTTCGTTGTTTCTCGGGAAGATCGCCCATCACGACCTGGACTCGTTGCGTTTGTCTGCGGCGGTCCAGCCGGCCCTCCGGGTCGGGTCTGCTGCACTGCACCGGCATGATATCGGCGCTGAACTCCTGCTTGCGCTGCTTTTCGGCTTTGCTGCGAAGGTGATCAATGGCGATATTGCGTGCCATCGTAAGCAGCCACGGCGCGACGGCCCCGCGTGAATCACGGTAGGTCGGTGCCTGATTCCATAGGCGAAGGAAAACGTCCTGAAGTAACTCGTCGGCCGCAGATGGGTGGGCCGTGATCCGACAAAGGAGCGAGTAAACGAGTCCGGAGTAGCGGTCGTAGAGCTGTTCAAGCCCTTTTGGCCGACGATGCACAATCAGCTCCATCAGCGCCTGATCACTCAAGCCCGCCGCTCCCGCTCCGCTTGAAACCATCGCCCCCAATTCCCAACCTACCGTCTGCTGAGCCGCGGAACTGCCTTCAGTCCGTGCCGGCTCCGTGCTTCGAAACCTGAAAACGACGACGCGACCTCGCCGGATCATCGCTTCCAGGCGCAATCTGACCGTACCCGTCAGCTTGTAGCCGTTTGCAAATTCGTGGTATAAGCCTTCATAGATCAATACGAAGGGACAAGCTCTTCGGATTGCGACAAAAGGAAGTTTTCTTGTCTGCTATGAATCCGACCGGCTCGTGGACTTCGTACTAACTGAGGGATGCCGGCTTTCGTGGAGACGCCACGCAAGATAGAGAACGCCCCGCAAGATCCGGTGTGGGTCGAGTTGCTCGAGCGCCTGGCACAGTCCGACAAGTCCGCCTTGGCGGAATTGTATGACCTCTCCTCCGCCGCTGTCTTCGGCTTGGTGCTGCGCGTTGTCGGGGACCGAAGCGACGCGGAGGAAGTTACTCTGGACGTGTACATGCAGGTTTGGAAGCAGGCCGAACGCTACGATTCGAGTCGAGGGAGGGTGCTTTCTTGGTTGCTGACGATTGCGAGAAGTCGGGCAATTGACCGGCTGCGGTCGAGAGCGGCCAAGGACCGAGGGCGCGAACAACCCCTTGATGCAGCCGGCGTCGCCGAGGTCGCTGACGCCGCTCTCAACCCGGAACAGAGCAGCTTCGAAGCCACGCGGAAAACGACCGTCTTGACGGCACTCGATTCTCTTCACGCAGATCAGCGGCAAGCGATCGAGTTGGCTTACTTCGCCGGCATGAGCCATAGTGAAATCGCGGACCGCACCGGCCAACCGTTGGGTACGGTCAAGACACGAATTCGATTAGGAATGCTTCGGCTTAGAAAAACTCTGCAGCCTCTTGAGGAGGCGATATGACACGAAGTCATGAGCAGGCGACTGTCGACACCTGCGAGTGGGCGGCCTTGTACTCTCTGGGCGCATTGACGCCCCCGGAGCGGTCTGCATACGAGCAGCACATTGCCGCCGGATGCGCGATATGTTCCGCTGAGCTGGAGTCGTTTGAGAAGGTTGCATCCGACCTCAACCTTGTAGCTTCTTCGGTCCAACCACCCCCCTCGCTGCGTGATCGCCTACTGGATCAGATTTCCGCCGCGGACGAAGCCGAGACGGCTGAGGATGCCGCCGGTGCAGACGCGTTGCCCAAGGGAATCCTGTTCGACGAGGGTGGTGTCCTTATCTCTCGATCCACGGAAATGACCTGGGAACCGGCCCCTCTTCCCGGGATCTTCAGCAAGCTCCTGTTCAACGACGTAAACCGCCAATACGTGACCCAAATCGTGAGGATGGACCCGGGGACCACCTACCCCAGCCACCGGCATTCACAGGTGGAGGAGCTCTACCTTCTCGAAGGCGACCTCTTCGTCGAGGGCCAAAAAATGGGACCCGGGGATTACTGCCGCGGTGAGCCTGACAGCGTGCACGGTGAGGTGTCCACCGAGGCCGGAGCCTTGTTCCTCGTCCTCTCGTCCCCACAGGACGAGATCTTGGCGTAAAGAGAGGCGGTTGTCCGCCGTCCGCTGAATCATGCGGGTTTCGCCGCGGTTCCTTTGAATACTCGCGCGAACAGTTCGCCTCAGAGCTGTCGCTCTATTGGCCGCCGAAACGCAGGGTCATTCCCACCGTGACGGTGCGTCCGTAGCCGGGCGTGCCGTGGATACGCGACATAGCGATTGGCCGGGCAACCTAGATTCAAAGAAGTTCTGCACCTCCCAGTAATCACGGTCGAACAGGTTATCCACCGCGAAATTCAAGTCGAGCTTGTGACTGATGCGCCGAGATCAAGCCATATCGAACACGGTGTGCCCCGCGGCGCGGATCGAGGGATCCACGCCGTCGAGCCGATAGTGGTTGACGGCGCGCATCCGCAACGACCCCGTCCAGCCCCGCCACCGGGCAAGCGTCAGCGCCGCATTGGTCGTGAAGGACGGCGCCGAGTCGAGCTAGACTCGCGGCCCGCTGTCGCGGAAGAAGGGGCTGAAGACCTTGGTAATTCCGCCGTCGAAGCTCAAATGATCCGTCAGTTGGATGGATGTGCGTGTCTCGAATCCGGAAGACCGGCTGGGATCGGTCAGCTCGAGCGAGCCGTCGTCGGGCCCGCCTTCGTGCTGCCCCGCGTTGATGCCCGCGTCAAGCAGGTGAAAGAGCTGATCGTCGCGCGAGAACAACGTAGAGCGAACCGCCTCGGCACTGAGAGCATCAGTGTGGACCGAGTGGCGAGGCGGAAACCGTAACGCTGAATTGAACGGGCTCCAGGTCGGTCGAATCGGCTAAAGGCGTGCCTGTTTGCGGACCAAGAGCCACAACGGGGAAAACGATCGAAAAGTAAGCAAGGCGGGGCACGATCCTACCGAAGAGCCAAGACGCACGAGACGGAAACTCATGCCTGAAAAACCTCCGAGCCTTCTCTGTCACATGAAGATTACGAAAAGGAAGGCGATTTGGATTGCCTGTGGGTTAGCGCTTTCCATCCGGTCGGTTGGCAGATGAGCGCTGACTGCAAAATGAACTCTGCTGAACCCATCAACTGAGCTGCGCGCCCTTGGGCGGGGGATGGGGTCGCGACCGGGGCGGCCAGGGGCCCCCGCCGCCATTCAGGTCGGCGCGTGTCAGCAGCCGTAAGAGTACGACGCCAGCGGGCCGCTCAGGCCGTCCTCGGAGTACTCGAAAAGCTCGAAACCGTAGGACTCATAACCGCGGCGGTCTTTTAGCAGCTCACCCCAACCGTCGTTATCGTGGTCGAAGACGTTGAAGATGTCGTCCAGCCAGTCAAGGTCGAGATCCATATGCTGGAACTCGGGGGTGCGCAAAGTGTGAGAACCACTGACGTCCGTTGCCTCGACCGTCAGCTCGTCACCGGATCGAAACCAGACGCCGAGCAGGAAAACGGCCTTCTCGTCGAGCGTCCATTTCGCTCTCACGTAGAGGCGGGGAACACCGTCCGGCGAGATTCGAAACGTCTTGCGGTCATAGGAAAGCCTTGCCTCCCCCTTTGCGAGACGCTCGTCGTAGGCCCGCCATGTTTGGAGGATCCCTCGGCGCCGTGCCACTACATCTTGCTCGCCAGCCTGCTGAACTTTCGGCAGCTCTCGGACGAGCAGGTCCTCCAAAGCCGCTTCCAGGGCGGAGTTGGAACCGGCGGACATTTCAGGGAGTTCTGCCGGCGGAACGGGCGCCACGTGTGGGTCGACGGGATTCGCCGGCGTACCGGAGACTTCCGGCAGCGCCAAGTAGTGCATTTCGTCGACCTGCCGAAACGCCGCAAGGTCCGCGCGTTCAACCCGGCCCATGGCGACAATTCCGGCCTCGCAGTTCATTTGCGCGACGAGGTGCTTTTCGATCTTGAAGTAAAATCGGCGCCCCTTGCCGGCGAGCAAGAGCCGGCGCTGACCGAGAGGCGCCGTCGACACCGTCTCTTGATGTTGACTCCGGAATTCCTTACTGGGCCACTCCCAAAGTTGCATTCCACTTTTCGAGGCGACAGGCGCGGGCAGAGCGGCCGATTCAGCCAATACGCTGTCGCGACCCTGCTCAATGGACGCGCCCCAAACCTTCTTCAGCAGAAAGACGATCCGTTGGTCGTCGTAGCGGTGGGCGACCTGGAGAGTTTGCGCCGCAGTCTGCCGGCTCCCTCCGATGAGCGAAACACCGAGAAGAAGGATCACCGTGCACGGAGGTCGCATGCCTCAGTATGAGTTATTCTTAGGACGGTTTGAGGAGAGGGGGCCGAGCCGGTTTGCACTCCACCGTGCTAACGGGCGCGGCCACGACGGCCTTGCTCCCAGTCTTCCCAGACTTCGAGGAGTTTCATTTGATCGTCGAGGCCGGTGTCCTCGAGCAGAAACTGAACGTCTTCGCGCGAGAGACGCCGGCCGAGCCGTTTTGGGCGGTCCGCAATATTGAAGACAGTTACCGCGGCGATACCGGCGTGGCCTTTCAGCGCCCGCAGGTCAACTTTGTCGAGCGTGTCGGCGCTGGACGTCCTCTCCTCCCCGCAAGACGAGATCTTGGCGTAGAAACCGTCGTCGGTCCGAATCTTCGGAGGAGTCCACTTCGCGCCGGATGTAAGTACTTCTATCCCGCGACCTCCGACCACTTCACGACCCGCTTTTCGTCCACCGCCGTGCGGCCCATGATGCAGGTCAACGTGGCCATCCGTCCCCAGTCGGCATTGTTCAACGGCTCCTTGCTGTCGCGGACACTCTTGAAAAACGCATCGACGGCGCGCTGGCTCGCGTCCCGGCCGTCATCGTCGATGTAGAGCTTCTCGGCCTTGGCCGGCTTGCGACCCTTGGGGTCGAGCTCGTAGACCGTGCCGGTGGGCAGATCGGCGGCGTATTCCGAACCCCATACGCGCTCCTGAATACCGGTGAACCCGCGCGGGTCGAAAAAGATATGTGTGAAGCACAATTGCAGGTTGCCGGGGTATTCGTAGATCACAACGTAGTGATCCCAGGTCGTCCGCCCGGGAGGGACATCTTTATAAAGGTTAATCCCGCCGGCCCCATAGGCCTGAATCGGGTGCGTGCCCGCCACCCAGTTCATCAGGTCGACGATATGCACCGCCTGCTCGACGATCATCTGCCCGGCGATGCTTTTGTCGAAGAACCACTTCGTCTCGCGCGGCAGATCGCCCGTATGACGGTTGCCCTGCATATAGAGAACCTTGCCGATGCCGCCGGAGTGAATGTGCTGAATCGCCGCCACCCTCGCCGGATGAAAGCGCAGTTGAAACCCCAACTGCAAAAGCCCGCGCGACGCCTTCGCCGCCTGATGCACCGCCCCAACCTCGGCGGCGTCTATTCCCATCGGCTTCTCGAGATAAAGGTTCTTGTGAACTTCGAGCGCCGCCACGGCCATTTCCTTGTGGAGGTTGACCGGCGTCGCGACAAAGACTGCGTCGAGGTCTTTGCGGTCGAGCAGTTCGCGGAAATCGCGGATCAGGTCGGGCTGGTGTTCCGAGGCCCGCGCGGCCGCGCGTAAGCGCGCCATCTCGTCGATGTCGCAAATCGCGGCGACCTCGACATTGGGCGACTTGAGAATCCGCCGCAGCAACGCGGTTCCCCGTCCGCCCACGCCGATCACGCCGACCCGGACCTTCTCGTTGGGAGACTGCGCGGGCAACAGCGCCGGGGCTCCGGCGGCGAGCACAGCGGCTTGCGACTTGACAAAACTTCTCCGGCTGACTTCCGATCGATCTTTCACGACAATCTCCTTTGGTGGGTGGGGCGTCTTGGCTATTTGGCTGGGGTGCTGTCACGGCGCTCGCAGCTTTTCGAGCAACGCGATGCCTTCTCGAATGTCGGCTTGCTGCGCCTCGCCGACAATCTCGCGTTCAATCGTCAAAGGCCCGCTGTAGCCGATCTCCTTGAGCTTCCCGACGAAACGGTCCATGCCGACATCGCCTTTGCCGAGCGGGGTCTCCGTGCCCCACTCGCCGGGCACGGCGGGCCACTTCGCGTCTTTGCAATGGACTGTCAGGACGTTATCGCGGACGATCTCGAGCGCCTCGAGCGGCTCGCCCGAGCCATAGAGAATCATGTTCGCCGGGTCGAAGTTGATGCCGAGGTTGGCGCGATCGACGTCGGCAATAAACTCCTTCAACGTTGCGGCGGGTTCTTGGCCGGTCTCGAGCGCGAAGGTCTGGCCGTTCGCGAGGCAGTGATCGCAGACCCGCCGAACCATCTCACGCACGGCGATGTAATCGGAGTCGGACGAATCCTCGGGGACAAAGCCGATATGTGTCGCCAAGCCCGGGACCCCGATCTCACGTGCGAGGTCGCTGCACTCGTAGGTGCGTGCCTCGCGCTCTTCCCGCGTCGCGCGCGGTACGAACCCGACCGTCTCCTGCACGGTGGGGATGTCGGCGTAGCTTTCGCCACCGTAGGCGGCGAAGACGGTGGCGACTTCGAGCCCTTCGGCATCGAGCGCCGTCTTCCAGTCTCGCGCCGCCTCAGTGCCCAGTGCCGCGTCGCCGTGAATGCCGAGTTGCCCGCATCCGACGCCCAGCCCGGTGACCATCCGAGCAATCTCGCCCGGAGAGGCTTGAACGCCCAACTCTCCGCCGGTCCAAAACATCACGCCGACTTGCAACGGTTGCAATGCCTTCTTCCCCCTTGTGTTGCGGTTGCGGGGGGCCGCTAAAAAATGGGGACTGTACTGAGCGCCGATCGAACAAGTTCGCTTGAATCAATCAATCACTCGGCGCGAAGTGGACTGTCCCCGATTTTTTCACGCCACCCGCACGGCCCCGCACATTGTAACTCAGTCCTCCCCTTGACTCGACGATCGGGTAGACTACACTGCTGTGATCGGGCAGACCATCTCCCATTACAAAATTCTCGAAAAACTCGGGGAAGGCGGGATGGGCATTGTCTATAAAGCCGAGGATTTGCGGCTGCAACGGCTCGTTGCGCTCAAATTCCTTCCCGCCAAGGCACTCGGCTCGGAAGACGCCAAGGCCCGTTTCTTTCGCGAAGCCCGTGCCGCGGCGGCGCTGCACCACCCCAACATTTGCACGGTCTACGAGATCGATGAGGCCGATGGGCAGACGTTCATCGCGATGGCCTATCTCGAAGGCCGCGAGCTCACGGCGGTGATCGGCGAGGGGCCGCTCGACGTCGACCGGTTGATCGATTTCGGGATTCAAATGGCCGAGGGGCTCGAGGAAGCCCACAACAACGGCACCGTCCATCGCGACATCAAACCGGCCAACGTCATGGTCACCACCAAGAGCCGCCCCGTCGTGATGGATTTCGGCTTGGCGCAACTGACCTCGGCGGCGTCGAAGCTGACCCGCGAGGGCACAACCGTCGGCACCTCGGCCTACATGTCGCCCGAGCAGACGCTGGGCGACAAGACCGACCATCGCACCGATATCTGGGCCCTCGGCGTGGTGCTCTATGAGATGGCGACCGGTCGTCTGCCTTTCGAAGGCCTTTACGAGCAGGCGATTCTCTACTCGATACTCCATGAGCAGCCCGACGCGATCACGGGCTTGCGGACGGGGATCCCCGTCGAGCTCGAGCGCATCGTCAACAAGTGCCTGGCGAAGAAAGCCGAGGAGCGCTACGAGACCACCGGGCATCTCGCGGCCGATCTACGAGCCCTGCGTCAAAGCGGCGAATCTCGCCCGGCGCGCCGGTCTTCCTCGGCGGTGAAAGAGGTTCGGCCGTCGATCGTGATTCTGCCGTTTCAAAACCGTGGGCGCGACGAGGAGGACGAATATTTCTCGGACGGCGTCACCGAGGACGTAATCACGGCGCTCGGCAAACTCAAGGGACTGCGGGTGATTCCTCGCGCCTCGGCGTTTCACTTCAAGGGCAAGCGGCCGCAATTGCACGAAATCGTCGACGCGCTCGACGTCAGCCACGTCTTGGAAGGCAGCATTCGGCGGGCGGGCGATCGCGTGCGAATTACGGTCGAACTCGTTGACGCCGTCGAAGGCGATCAGATTTGGACCGAGCGTTACGACCGCGTTCTCGAAGACATTTTCGACGTCCAGGACGAGATTGCACAGGCAATCGCGAGTCAACTCAAGATCGAGCTGATCAGCAAGCAACGACTAGTCGAGAAACCGACGTCCAACGAGGAGGCTTACCAACTCTACCTGAGGGGCCGGCACCTTATTTACCGCTTGACGGGGGAGAGTATGCAGAAGGGTCTCGACCTTGTTAAGCAGGCTCGCGAACTCGATCCGGCCTTTGTGCAAGCGTACGCCGTGGAGTCCTTCGGATATCTCGTTCTCACGGTACTGGGTTGGTTGTCCCCCGACGAGGCCTTGAAGCAAGCAAAGTCCCTGGCGCTTAGGGCGATCGAGATGAACGACGGCCTCGCCGAGGCACACATGCATTACGGGTTGGCGGCGATGTTTTCCGATTGGGATTGGCCCGCGGCAGAGGCTGCTCTTCGACAAGCAATTGCGCTGAGCCCAGAAGATCCCAATGCGCGATCGTTGTTGGCCGAACTGTTGATTCCGGTGGGCCGCTTTGACGAGGCTCTCGCCGAGGCGCAGCGGGCATGCGAGCTGGATCCCCTGTCGGTGGAAGCGAATCGCAAGGTGGCGATGGTGCAGCTCTACCGGCGCGACTACGCAGCTTGTGTTGACAGCTGCCGGCGGGTCTTGGATCTCGATGCGCAGCATACGCTTGCCCACGGGTATATCGGCCTTTCCCAATGCCTTGCCGGCAGCGTTGACGACGCGTTGGAGACGTTGCGAAAGGCTTGTGACTCGCTGGCCTACGATCCTTTGTTGCATGCCTGGTTCGGTTATGTCCTCGGTCGAGCGGGAAAACCCGACGAAGCGAGAAAGATTCTCGCCGGGCTGCGGGCGCGCGGGGAGAAAGGCCTTCCATCTTCTTGGCTCATTGCATCGGTGGACGTCGGACTGGGAGAGAACGACGAAGCTTTGGGCGCTTACGAGGATGCCGTCGAGGGGCGCGAGGGGCTGGCTATCTACACGGGGCTTCCGATGTTCGACCCGATCCGCGACGATCCGCGCTTCCACGCCCTACGGCGAAGAATGAACTTGGAGAAGTAGGAGGGATTAGAAGTCCGTCTTAACTACGCCGGCCGCCTAGTAGCGGACACCTCCCCCACCCGAGCCGCGCCGCCTCGCGGCGCGGTCTTCCCCCGCGCAAAAAGACCGCGCCGCGAGGCGGCGCGGCTCGGGTGGCGGTAAACTTCGTTCGCGTGGCGGCGGACTTCACTTCACGGGTTGGCACGCTTCACCCGGAAGCTCAAGTGCGTCCGTCCAATGGGTCGGCAAAGTATGAACGGCCATCGGGACGCCCTGCTGATGCACGACGTAATGGATTGCCCGGTCGACGCCCTCGGGTTCCCATAGCCAACGGGTGCTTCCATGGCGGGTCCAGCGACGGCATCGTTCGCCGCTTTGTCGGTTCAGCGCTACACTCGCATAGTGCTTCAGGTAGGTCATTACTCGTTCGGGCGTTTCTCGGCTGCTGAGGACGAGATGAACGTGGGTGCTGCGAACGTGCGCCGCGCACAACAGCCAACCCTTGACCGCGCACGACTCGCGAATCGACTGAAGAACGGTTGACCTCGAACCGCGGTCCAAAGTGTAGCCGGGCACCGTCATCCGTTTCGCCACGGCGAGTTCACGATGTGGGTCGGGCTCGATCAAGCGGGCGCCGGGGAGGTTATGCCGGCGATCAACGGACCCGGCGGCATTTCCGTGCAGATGTGTTCCGTAGCAGGAGAAGGTGATGAAGTAGGCGATCGGGCGTCTGACAGGCTCGAACCGCCCCGCGATGTCAGCCAACTCGAGCGATTCTAACAGGACCGGATGTATCGGTCGAGGGTATTTTATCTAAACCCACCCATTCTGTTACCTCAGCGCACAACCCGACCCTCCACGCGAAACCCGAGCCGAGCCGCCTCGTGGCGCGGTCTTCCTCCGCGCGATAAGACCGCGCCGCGAGGCGGCGCGGCTCAGGTGGCTGGCAGACTCATCAAGGCGTGTGTGTCTCCGTCGCGCAAGCTCACAGGTTCGAGAAACACGAACCGATGAATCGGTTCGCGGCAAGCGTGGACGGTCACGCCACATCCTGAGCTTCCGCGGCGAGGATAATTTCGCCGCCACACTCTTGACAGCGCGCAGGGCGCAGTCTATATTTAACTTGATGGTTAAATATAAGCCCTCCTCGATTGACGCCGCGTTCTCGGCTCTTGCGGATCCGATCCGCCGCGGCATCGTCGAACGGCTGGCGCGTGGTGAGGCGGCGGTCGGCGAGTTGGCCGAGCCTTTCCATGTCTCGGCTCCGGCGATCTCGCGGCATCTGCGCGTGCTGGAACACGCCGGTCTGCTGACGCGTACCAAACGCGGGCGGGTGCATCATTGTCGCCTGAACCCGCGCCCCATGGCGGACGCCGCCGAATGGATCGCCGACTGCCGCCGCTTCTGGGAGGGACAGCTCGATTCGCTTGAGAAGTTTCTTACCGAACCCGATGTTCAATCTGTATCCAAGGAGAAAACTGCATGGCCACAGCAAGTCCGAGTCTCGACACCACGCTCGAAATCAAGCGCACCTTCCAATCGTCGCGCGAAAAGGTCTTCCAAGCGTGGACCGACCCCGAAAAGCTGAATCGCTGGTTCGCGCCCAGCGACGATTACGAGGTCAACGCCGAATGCGATCTTCGTCCCGGGGGCAAATACCGCGTTCAAATGACTCACAAGGACGGCAACGTCCATACCGCCGTCGGGGAATACCGAGAAGTGAACCCGCCCGAAAAGCTCGTTTTCACGTGGTCGTGGGAAGACGGCGGCGTCCAGGGGTCACTCGTGACCGTGGATCTCCAGGACCTGGGCGAATCGACGGAAGTCACGCTTACTCACAGCGGATTCCCGAGTGCCGAATGGCGCGACAAGCACAGCCAAGGCTGGACCGGCGCCCTGTCGCGGCTGGAAGGCCTTTGCGGTTAGACGCGGGTCATTCAGCCCGCGTGGCCGATTTTATCACCACCGCAAGTTCCGGCACGTCGCTGTGCCCGCCCTTGGTGGTCGTCTTGACTTCGGCGATTTCGTCGACCACGTCCATGCCTTCGATGACCTTGGCGAAAACACAGTACCCCCAGCCGTCCTGTGCTTGGGCCTTGTCCAGAAAGGCGCTGGTGCCGTGGTTGATGAAGAATTGCGCACTGGCGCTATGCGGGTCAGGCCGACGGGCCATGGCGAGCGTTCCGCGCACGTTCTTGAGGCCGTTGCTTGACTCGTTCTTTATGGTGGCGCGAGCCCGCTTTTCATTCATGCTCGGGCTGAACCCACCCCCTTGGATCATGAATCCTTTGATAACGCGGTGGAAGATCGTGCCGTCGTAGAACTTGTCGTCGACGTACTGTAGGAAATTCTTAACGGTTTCGGGTGCTTTCTCGGCATCGAGCTCGATCTTGATCGTCCCTTTGCTGGTTTCCATGATGACCACGGGCTTGGTGTCCTCGACTTTCGGTTTGGGTTTCGGCTTGGGCGCGGGCGGCTCCGGTTTCGGCTCTGGAGGCTGGAGTTCAGCCGTCTCTACGGGCTCGGTTTCTTCGGGCGGTTCGGGCGGCGGGGGTTCCTTGACCTCGGCTGTCTCCACCTCGGCTTCCGGCGGAGCTGAAGATCCGCAGCCGAGAGAAATCAACGCGGCCGCCAGAGCGAACAACAGAGCGATCTTGGCGAATTTCATGAACAAACTCCAGAAGGATGGGTCCCTGCAGGTTGGCGGGGATTAGAGGTGTCGCGCTTCTCGCACGAGATTCTATAGTGTAGCAATGCCTTTGGCCCACTAGGACGCGCGCGTTGTCCAATACAAGATGAGCCTGAATCGGGGAAGTGATTCCGACACAAGAGGCCCATGAACCAGGGTTGGGATAGGCGGTTTGGCGTTTCAACCGCCGGCGGTTGTGAAGGGTGAAATGCTCAGATTGGCCGGGATTGTTACAAACGGTTGTTCCCTACGCCCCTGCCGGGAAAAGCCGCAGGTTTCTTCGAACCCTGCGCTACGCTTTGTTGGCAAGGGACCCCGGGTTTTCGCTTCGCTTCACCCGGGGCTACTATCCGGGTACAACCCGAGCAGATAGGTAACAAATCGACCCAAGTACATGGGTAACAGATTCGAGAGAATCTTCCTTGACGAAAAGGAGGATTCCCTGGGGCTGGAAGAGACTCGTGTGCAGGATCAACGATTGTTACTGGTGAAGGAATTCGCGTCCGCGGAGCGCTCGCGAACCGAGATCTGTTGGAGCCATGGGGTGAGCCGTAAGACCGGCTACAAGTGGTACGAGCAGTATCGGGTGCACGGCGTGGGCGGGCTCGCCGATCGCTCGCGGGCGCCCGATACCCAGCCGCATGCCGTCGACGAGCCGACCGTCGGGGCGATCTTGGAGCTGCGGAGCCGTCATCCGAGTTGGGGCGAGCGCAAGCTCAAGGCCTGGCTCGAACGCGAACGGCCCGAGCGGAGTTGGCTCCACGACCCGATTCTTAACTCGGCTGAGCTCGATGTCATCGGATTGATTAACGAGTTGCGGAAGAGGCGCGGATCCGTGATCCGTCCAGGGAAGCGTCCTCCCGTACTATCTCGTTCGGCTTGTCCTTGACGCCCCCGTCACGGTGGCCGCACAATACTAAAGGTGGTCGAAGGGGGCATGATGATCTCCATTCGCTGGAAGTTTCTGATCGCAATGGTCCTGGCAGCGGCTTTACCTGCCTGGGGCCAATTCACGTCCACGACTTCGAGTTCCGAAAAAACACGGGCCGAACCCTATATCAACGACAAGGGGGCGCCGCTTGACCGACCCGACAAGCCGTTGAAGATCCTCAAGCTCAAGGGCGTCATCGAGAAGGTCGACCTCGACAAGCGTACCGTCACCATCGCCGGGGCAAAGAAGAAGCAGGGCTCGCTCGAGTTGAGCTTCCCGCAACCGAACGGCCTCGAGCAGGTCAAGACGTCCAAGAAGACCTTCAAGATGCTCGGGAAAAAGAGGCTCGCGCTCGAGGACCTCAAGACGGGCTCCAAGGTACGCTTGCAGTACTATCCTCTGCTCGAGCAGGTTGCCGAACTGATCGTCGAACAACCGGCGTCGTAGCCCTCCTCATTCCGCGACGTAGCGGCTGTACAGGCTGTCCACATCGGCCGTTTCCGTGTCACCGGGGTGCACTACGACGCGGTACCGAAAACGAAGTTTCTCGCCAGGTTTGAGCGTCAAGCCGGCGTCGCGAGTGGGGTCCGCGTGGAAATCGTGCTCACCGAAAATGTTGGCTGCGAACAGCCCATAACCTCGCACGTGCCAGTAAGTCGGGTGGCGCGGATTTTCCGGGTGATCGAAGATCGCGATGCCCAGCTTGTTGCCTTCGATGGAACCGCTGTAGTCAACCCAGGGGGAGCGTTCGCCCCACACCTCCAGCTCACCGGTTTTGCGGTCGGCTGACCGAATACAGCCGGTGCGTGGGATGCCGGTCGCTTCGAGATGGTCTTCCTCGAGTTCGGTGGCGATCCGTATCGCGAAAGTTCCTTCTTTCGTATCACCGAATCGCACGGCCTTGCGCGCGGGCGTAAGGGTGCAGTCAAAGTCAACGATGCGATTCGGCGATCCCGTGTGGAACGTCATTATTCGCTCTTCGATCAGCAACAGCTCTCCCCGCGGAGAGCGCCATTCAAAGGCGGCTTCAATGGTCTTTCGTTCCGGCGACGACCTGACCGACCGCGTCGCGATCTTGCCCTTGTTGGGGCGCTCGTCGCTGAACTCATTCGCCCAAAAATCGTAGCCGTTGACGTCGCCGTGCGTGAACCACACGCCGCGGTGATGAGCGTGGTCGCGGCTCTCGCCGGGGGTCTCTTCCATCGGAAAGCCGCGAGTCACGATCGTGCCGTCGGCGGCGCGCAAGGGGTGCAAGAAGGGTTTGGGAACGTCCGGACCGAAATAGAAGGTCGAAAATTCCCGCCCGTCGAGGAGGATCTCGATCCGCCCCTCGCCGCGAACGAATTCGACCTGAGCGGGAAGAGCGAGCACCACTCCGAGGAAAAACACCGAAAGCCGGCCGAAAGGCATGGCTACCAGTGGAACACATTTTGGAACCCAGGCGGCTCGGTCGGCGCAGGTGGAGCCCACGAAGGTGATCGACGGACTTTCGCCGGCCTAGCGGTGACGTGGCGTGAGCGTCCACGCTTGCCGCGTAACCGATTCAGCGGTTCGTATTTCCGAATGCGCGAGAGATCGCGCGGTGGAAACGCAAGACACGCCCGATGACTCGGGGCGCGGCAAGCCTGGAGGCTCACGCCAACGTCGGGGATACTCGACAGCGAGGAGATTCCGGGCCTATGTTGCCTATGGGCCGGAGTTGCAACGAACGATTGTTCCCACGCCCCGTGTACCCGGGGTTACGCCTTTGGCTCCGCGGGTTGGGGCTCCTGTCGCCGCTTCGCGGTTGCAGGGGTTGGGGATTTTTCGGGCTGCACCGTAGTCCGCCGTACGCTTGAAAGGCTACTTGCGCGGAACCGATTAGCCCTATACCCAAAGGTTCGAACCGCCGATCAAGACAGGAGGGCTTGCGTAGGGCTGCCCGCGTTGCGTTCTGTACTTCGAGAAGGAGGTTCGCCCGATCTCTAGTCAAGACATTCGGCGTCGGCCGCTGTTTCGTCGCAACCAGCGCCGTCGGCGCGGCCTGTCGGCCGCCCGGTCGGGCGGGGCTGCTTCCCCCGAGATTTCAGCTTGCATTATCGCTCGGGATGAACAGGAGGCAATCGGCTCTTGCTTGCAGTCGCTCTCGGGAGCGGTTGATGAGGTTGTCGTCGTCGATACGGGTTCAAGGGACCGCACGAAGCAAGTGGCTCGGCGCCACGGCGCGTACGTCGCTGATTTCGCTTGGGTCGATGATTTCTCGGCCGCCCGCAACCATTCCATCGACCTGGCACGTGGGAATTGGATTCTTATTGTCGATTGCGACGAGCGGCTCTCGGGCCCCTCGCGCGAGCGTCTGCGCGAGACCGTACGAGATTGCCCCGCCGCCGCCTTTTCGCTCGAATTGGTCAATCAGGATTCGCCGGCGGCCGTCGGAGCGGACGAGGACGAACCTGCCGGCGCGCGTTGGTCGGCGCTACGGCTCTTTCGACGTGACTCGGGCATTCGGTATCGCGGAAGGATTCACGAGCGGCCCCTGTTTGCCGACGCGGGGGACCATCATGTGGAGGAAGCGCGCGGGGTCACGATCCTGCATAGCGGGTACTTGAGCGCCGCTGACCGTCGGGCCAAGGCCGAACGCAATCTCCGGTTGATTGAAATCGCTTTGGCGGAGACACCGGAAGACGATTTGGTTGAGCGCAGCTTGTATCAGTTCTATAAGGCGTTTGGGTCATCGCCACCTGAGCGCGATAGGCGCGTGGCGGCTTGGGTAGAGTTTGTGGAGGCCGAGCGGGCGCTGCAACAGCCGCCGGTGGCTCCTTGGATACCATCCGGGCTGGCGCAGCACGCTTGGTGGCTCAGCGACCAGCGACGACACCCGGAAGCGGAGGTGCGCGCCCGGCGACTGCTGGCGCGCTTCGGTCCCTCACCGCCGCTCTTTTTGGCCGTTGCCCGGGCGCGGGCCGCGGCGGGAGATTACGAAGCGGCGGAGGAGGCTGTCGGGGAAGTTCTTAGCGCGCAGCCGGAGGTCGCCGACCCCTACCGGCACTTCCCACTTGATGTCGGGTTGGTGAGGCGGCGGGCGCTGTACGTCCGGGCTGAGATTGCTGAGCGCCTTGAGCGGCTGGAAGAAGCCCAGGCGGTTTACGCGCAGCTTGCCGCGGCCGACCCGGGTCATCTGCCGGCGGTGCTGCGGCTGGCTTGTGTTCAGGTGCAGCGCGAACGCTTCGCCGAAGCCGTGGAAACGCTTCAAGCGCATCCGGGGCTGGCCGAGCAGAAGCTTCCCGAGATCGATTGCCTGCGGCTGGCGCTGAGTTTAATTGTCAATTCGCCGAGGGCTTCGGGTCTCGAAAGGCGTGTGCGGGAATGGTCACCACGCAGCGAGGTAGCAGCACGCTTTCTCGACCAGTTTGACAATCACGCCCCCGACAGCCCATGGCGCATGTCGGACTTTCCGGAAATCCACGACGGCCTGCGGGTTTCGCTGCCATGAGTGCTTCGAGTCCCGTGGGGAACGACCATCCCCCGCGGCTCGCGCGCCGTCGCAATCGGATCAGCCTGTGCATGATCGTCAAGGACGAGGAGCAGTTCCTGGGCGAGTGCCTCGATTCGGTGCTCGGAGTCGTTGACGAAATCGTCGTTGTCGACACCGGCTCAACCGACAAAACCGTGGAAATCGCTCGCTCCCACGACGCGGCGGTCGTCCACTTCCCTTGGACCGAGCATTTCGCGGAAGCCAGAAACCAGGGAGTGGAGGCTGCCGGCGGAGACTTCATGCTGGTCCTCGACGCGGACGAACGCCTTGATCCGGGGACAGCCCACCACATCCGCGCGGCGGTCGATCGAGGCGAGTTTGATGTAGCGTACTTACAGTTCGCGAACGCTGACTCCGGCGGCGCCACCGGTCGTCGTTGGATCGCGCCGCGGCTCTATCGATTGACGCCGGGGCTGCGGTACATCGGGCGAGTCCATGAGCAGGTTGCGCAGCCGCTGCCCGAGATTCGCTCGATGACCCTCGACGCCCTCGTCTTGCACTACGGCTATGAGCAAGACGTGTTCTTCCGGCGCCGAAAGACGGAGCGGAACACGCGATTGATCGAGGCCGCTCTCGAAGATCCCGAGGCGGAAAACCCGCTGGTGCGGTCTAACTATCTCTACCATCACGCTCATATGGCGAAGGGCGCGGAATTGCTCGAACGCTTCGAGGGTTTCGTGCGCTACGTGCGCACCGAGTGGCCCGATGAACTCCCGGCGGCGCCGTGGATCACGGCGGGCATGGCAGAGTGCAGCCGTTTGCTGCACGACGCGGGTCGATATGGCGAGGCGGGTGAGTTAGCGGAAGAACTGTTGACGCGGCGCGGCGCCTCTCCGCTGCTTGCGTTGATTCGCGCGCGGGCCTTGATCGCCTCGGGCGAGGTGGACGCCGCCGAGGAATTACTGGGAGTTATTGTTGGACCCAGCGCCGAAATTGCTCCGGCGCACCAGCAGTATTCCATGGATCTTCCGTTGGTCCAGGGCCGCGCGCGGTTCCTGTTGGGCTTGATCGAGGAATCCCGCGCGAACGACGTCGCCGTCACCGAGCACTTCTTGGCCGCCTATCACGAAGAGCCCGATCAGGAGGTTTTCTGGAGCACTCTGCTGTGCATGCTCACGCGGCTGGGCCGCTACGGCGACGCGCTCGACTTGCTTGACCACTCCGCCCAACCGGCCGAGAATACCCGCCCTTCGCTCGATTGCCTCGGCCTGGCACTCGCGGTGCTTACGAAATCAACGGGCGGGCTGGTTTTTTGGGGAGAGAAGGTCCGACTGGCGGCCGACGGATTCAGCGGGGCGCGAAGGCTCCTCGACCAACTGGAGAGCCGCGACATCGGCCGCGACATTCACCTGGAAGACTTCACCGACATCCACCAGGCGGTGACGAATCGCGCCGATCCTGCAAAGTTCCGGCTGCCTCAAACGGTGCGACGCGCCGAGCTGGCCGTCATCGACCAGCCCCGGCGCTTTGCCCGCGACCACAACGCGCCGCCATCCGAGACAGTGGTCCTCAACTAGCGATGTTGCCGCTCGTTGGCGGGCTCGGCCCCCGGACAACTTATCAGTGCGCCAGCGCATCGGCGCGGCCGGCCGCGGCAAACCGATACACCCCGTCGATCCTCGTTTGCCTACGCCTTGCTCACCGGACCCGCCCTGTGTAGGTTAGGGAGTTCGCCCTACTTCCTCCGAGGTCGCGGCCCTACTACGTATTCCGCTCCGCACGGCTACGGATGAAACTCATTTTTGGTACTTCCTACCTATAGACCTAAAGGGGCCTTCTCCAGCATCATCTTTCCAAAAGTTCCTCCAAAAGGCGATGGAAAGAAAAGAAATGATTAGAGTGGCGCTTGCGGACGACCACCCCGTTTTCCGGGACAGCGTGCGGCAGTTGCTTTCGCTTGAACCGGGTTTCGAAATTGTCGGGCAAGTTGGCGACGGGGAAGAAGTATCAGATCTCTTACGCGACCACCGTCCGGACGTCCTGCTCCTCGACCTCCAAATGCCGGGTCTCGACGGCCAAGCGACGCTGCTGCGGCTGCGGTCCGAGACAACAGCGACCAAGATTGTCGTTCTGACCGCTTCGGACGATCCGGATCAACACGTTCGGGCCGTCGGTTACGGCGCGGCAGCGGTCGTGCTCAAACAAATGGCTACGCTGGAGCTGACGGAGAGCATTCGTCGCGTCCATCGAGGCGAGGTCTGGTTCGACAGCAGAACCACCGCCGCTCTGATGAACAGCCTGCGGCAGAATGGGCAAACCGATCGACCGCCTCTCACCGAAAGGCAGCAGGAGGTCGTTGCGCTGGTTGCCGACGGACGCAGCAACAGCCAAATCGCCGAGGCGCTATTTCTCAGCGAGCAGACGGTGAAGAACCATCTTTACCAGATCAATGACAAACTGGGGTTGTCCGGGCGGGTGGCACTCGCCCATTACGCCATTGAACACGGTCTCGCCAAGGCCTAACGGCATACTTTCTAACGGCATACTGTTCGGTTTCAGAACCGTAGTTGCCTCGTGTTCGGTAGCGAGGCCGACCCCCAGCCCCAGGTCTAACATTGATGTTGAGGATGCCCTGTTGAAACGGCCTCGTGCCGGACGAAGAGCCCTTTGAACCGGCCCTCGAAGGGCCGGGGGTTTTGCAACCCAAGCCCGGTAAGCCGCCGGAAAACCGGGCTACTTGCAGTCCAAGCCCGCTAAGCCGGGCGGAGCGTGGACTTCCGTCCACGCCTCTGATTTTATTGCTCGTATTGCGGGAGGGACTTCCCACATTTATGTCGCACACCCGCGTGACCCGGGCCTCGGGAACCGGTCTGCTATCCTGATCCATAGGGGGGTCCGGCGGCGCGAAAGAGCCGTTTTTTTCCTCCGGTCCTCCAGCCCGTCTCGGCAAACCAACGTCGTTCTCCAACGACTCGATTGATTCCAGCGCGATGAACCCCACCTGTATCCGCCATACGGAGATTCCGTCTTCGACCCGGTTGTTTACGGATTTTCTCTACGATTTCGAGCGTGTGCGTCCGTATTTCGGCCGACCGCCGGACTCGGACGAATTCGCGGCGGCCGCCGAGGAAGTGAATCTCACTCCTGAACATCGCCAAGCGCTCGTTGAATCACTGCGGCGACAAAACGTGGGGTGCGGAGAAGAAACGACCCGCAGGCTGAACCTGCTTGCCGAACCGGGTACGGTCACGGTCACGACCGGGCAGCAGATTGGGCTGTTCGGGGGGCCGAGCTTCGCGGTATACAAGGCGCTGACGGCGGTTAAAACGGCTGAAACCCTGCGTTCTGGAGGCGTACCCGCGGTCCCTGTCTTCTGGTTGGCGACGGAAGATCATGACCTCGCTGAAGTGGACCATGCTTGGCTGCTCGATGCGGGGAACACTCCGCTTCGCGTGGCGGTCGAAACGCTTGCCCGCGACCACCAGCCGGTCGGGGAGGCGGCGCTTGCCGGATCCGCGCCCGCGCAACTGCGCGAGACGGTGACGACGGCTTTCGGGGAATTGCAATATGCCGAGTTCGCGTCGCAACTCGCTTCGGAGAGTTACGGCGCGGGCGCTGACCTTCGGTCGGCATTCCGTTCGCTGTTTCAAAAGCTGTTTAACCGCTTTGGGCTGATACTGATCGATCCGATGGACGCCGCGTTGCGAAGGCTTGCGGTGCCGACGATTCGAGCGGCCGTTGAGCGTGCTTCGGAACTGAACCAGGAAATCATGGCGCGCAGCACCGAGCTTGAACAGGCCGGATACCACGCGCAATGCCATGTAACGCCCGAGACCTCGCCGGTCTTCCTGATGAAGGACTACCGCCGGACGGCTCTGACCATCGATGGGAACGCCTACAGCGATGGCGAGAGAAAGTACACGACCGCGGAGCTGGCCGTCTTAGTCGACGAGGCTCCCGAGCGCTTTTCGCCCAACGTATTGCTGCGCCCGGTGATTCAAGACTTCCTTTTGCCGACCGCCGTTTATATTGCCGGCCCAGCGGAGTCCGCCTATTTGGCGCAAGCGGAGGTGCTCTACCGACGCTTGTTGGGGCGCATGCCGGTGGTCGCGCCGAGGGCGTCGTTTACTGTTCTGGACGCGCGCGCTGAGCGATATCTCGAGCGGTACGAGCTCGGAGTTGTGGATTGCTTTCAGCGGGCCGAAAATCTTCGGCGGCACATTTCAGGAAGCTTGATTCCGCCCAGCCTCGAGAAGGCTTTTGACGACGGCGAGCGGACGCTTAATGCCTCGCTCGACACAATTGATACCGACTTGTCCAAGTTCGATCCGACGTTGGGAGCGGCGCTTGCGAATGTTCGAAAGAAGATGCTCTATCAATTCGGCAAAGTCCGGGCGACGGTGGCGCGCGAGAGCTTGCGGCGCGACGAGAGGGCCGGGAGCGAGGCGGCCCACCTGGCCAACCTCATATACCCCAACGGAACCTTACAGGAGCGCGGTTTCAGCGCGCTGAGTTTCCTTGCTCGCCACGGCGAGTCATTCCTTGACCGTATTCACGAGTCGATTCACACGGATTGTCACGATCATCAAGTGTTGGTGATTTAGGGCCCGTGGTGTAAGTCCCGCTACGCGAAAAAAGAGTACAGCCACCGATTTTCGATACACGCTGGCGTTGGAAACAAAGAGGTTCGACGAGCGAAAATCGAATGGCAGTCCCCCTTTTTCGCCTGCACACAATTTCGCCTCGGGTCGCTAGGGCAAGTTCCTCGTGATCGTTGTATGGCGATTTCCGCCTGGCGTCGACACGGGCCTCGGAACACTGCGAGCCGGAATCTCGTAGTCCAGAGTGAAAGAACCACGCACGATCGGCCGTTTGGGCGCCGATCTCGGTTTGTGCGAGAATCGGGCGTTAGCGGACGACCAATCGCGGCGGAAGATTTCCCGACAAGGATGTAATGCCTTACTGCACTGATTGTGGTCACGAAGTCGGAGTCTCCGATCGGTTTTGCAGCGGCTGCGGCAAGACACAGCCGGCGTCGACCGAAACCTCGCCGCGTCCGGCGGAACCGATTCTGAGTCCACGTGCAGCTTCGATTCTTTCCTACGTTCCGTGGTTCGGCTGGATTGCTTGCGTCTATGTACTCGCTTCGGACAAGTTTCGTGAGGCGCGCGACGTGAAGTTTCACGCCTACCAAGGGCTCTACCTCTTCGTCGCCTGGTTGCTGGTCGATTGGGCGGTGGGTCTGTGGGTCCACATGCTGCCCGGTCCCGATATCCCGATCGACGGCTTGTTGCAGTTGCTGATCCTGGGATTATGGATTTACATGATCGTCAAGACAGCCAAGGGGGAACGTCGGGCTTTGCCGGTTTTCGGCGAGTTGGCCGAGCGCTCGCTGTGAGCAGCGGGTTATCCGCGCCTGAATTTCGAGAGCGGGTGTTTCGTTTCTTGGGAGAATCGAATGGAGGTTTCGGACGCCCCGGAAAAGCCGCAGGTCTCTTCGAGCCCTGTGCTACGCAACTACGCAACTCCTGAGCCGAAACTTGGCGTGGGCCGTGCGCCCGAGCCGGAACCTTGTCCGACAAGATCGCGAACACCCTGAGCCGCGAAGCGGCGGCAGGAATATAGCCCAGGGTGGCAGCCGAAGGCGGAACCCTGGGTAGAATCCCCCACCGGCGCGAGCCCTGAAAATGTTGCCATATGGTACACCGGTCGGGGTGTTACGGGCGTTTTGAAGCCCTGGGGCTCTGCCCCAGACCCCGAGGTTTATCGCCTTACGGCCGAGATGTTCCCGCCCCCGGCGGGGGCGTGGAAAGTAGCCCCGGGCGCAAGCCCGGGGACCCGTTGCATCCGTCCCATACGCGATGGTTGACAACGGTATCGACCTCTACGGGAGCGTCTTCTAAGTTGGCTTGCGTTTCTCTTTCGTGTTGGCTTTCGGGCGGGTGGCTTGGCCCGTCGCTTTCGCTCAGAGCTCTGTATCACGGTTATGAATTTTTGGGGCTTGGTTGGGGCGAATTTTGCTTCGCGGATGCTAATCTTGACAACTTAGTACATGATTGCTAATCTGCGAGGAGAACAATCTTTACTTGTTGGTATAGATTTCCGCCAAGACAGCACCTCTGAAGCGTGGTGCTTAAGGTGTCGAGTCGCCCCGGGCTTGTTTGTCGAGCCGAGCGGGCCCCGGGGAAAGCGTCGGAGGGGATCGAATGAGCAGTTCCACAGATCAGCTGGAAGTCCTTGCAACACAGGAGTATAAGTACGGTTTCGTGACCGACATCGAGGCGGATTCCGCGCCTCCCGGGTTGAATGAAGACATTATCCGCTTCATCTCGGCCAAGAAGAACGAGCCGGAATTTCTGCTCGAATGGCGGCTCAAGGCGTATCGGCATTGGCTCAAGATGACCGAGCCGACTTGGCACAACGTTCACTACTCCCCGATCGACTACCAAAGCATCGTCTACTACTCGGCTCCGAAGTCGAAGAAAGACGGCCCTCAGAGCCTGGACGAGGTGGATCCGGAGCTGCTGGCGACGTACGAAAAGCTGGGCATCCCGCTCAACGAACAGGCGGCGCTGTCCGGCGTGGCGGTGGACGCCGTTTTCGACAGCGTCTCGGTCGCGACCACGTTCAAGGACAAGCTTTCGGAGATGGGCGTCATTTTTGGCTCGTTCTCAGAAGCGGTTGAAAACCATCCGGACTTGATCGAGAAATATCTGGGAACCGTCGTCCCCACGACGGACAATTTTTTCGCCGCTCTGAATTCGGCGGTCTTCAGCGACGGGTCGTTCTGCTATGTCCCCAAAGGCGTTCGCTGCCCGATGGAGCTTTCGACGTATTTCCGCATCAACGCGGCCAACACGGGCCAGTTCGAGCGCACGTTGATCATCGCCGACGAAGGCGCTTACGTCAGCTACCTCGAAGGCTGCACAGCCCCAATGCGCGACGAGAACCAGCTGCACGCCGCCGTGGTCGAGTTGATCACGCTCGATAACGCGCAAATCAAGTACTCGACGGTGCAGAACTGGTATCCGGGCGACAAGGACGGCAAGGGCGGCATCTACAACTTCGTGACGAAGCGCGGCAAGTGCCAGGGCGTGAATTCGAAAATCTCGTGGACTCAGGTCGAAACCGGCTCGGCGATCACTTGGAAGTACCCGAGTTGCATTCTGATCGGCGATAACTCGGTGGGCGAGTTTTACTCCGTCGCCGTCACCAACAATCACCAGCAGGCCGATACCGGGACGAAGATGATCCACATCGGCAAGAACACGTCGAGCACGATCATCTCGAAGGGTATCTCGGCCGGTTACGGCCAGAACGCCTATCGCGGGCTGGTGAAAATTCAAAAAGGGGCGGAAGGGGCGCGCAACTTTTCGCAATGCGACTCGATGCTGATGGGCGACAAGTGCGGCGCGCATACGTTCCCCTATCTCGAGGTCAAGAACTCGACCGCGCAGGTCGAGCACGAAGCGACGACTTCGAAGATCGGCGAGGACCAGATTTTCTATTTGAACCAGCGCGGGATCTCGACCGAGGATGCGGTCGGGATGATCGTCAACGGCTTTTGCAAGGAAGTTTTCCGGGAGCTGCCGATGGAGTTCGCAGTGGAGGCGCAGAAGTTGCTGGGCGTGAGCTTGGAAGGCAGCGTCGGGTAAGGCGGGCACCGGGACATGTCGCCAAGAGTGGCGACACGGCACGCTGAAAGCGTGCGCCACGTTTGGTGCCGAGCGCTGATCTTCCCCTAGAGGAATCCAACGAATCGTGATGCTTGAAGTCAAGAACCTGTCCGTCAGCGCCGACGGCAAAGACATTCTCAACGGAGTCAGTTTATCCGTTAACAAGGGCGAAGTACACGCCATCATGGGCCCGAACGGGTCGGGTAAGAGCACGCTGGCGCAAGTCATCGCCGGGCGTGACGGCTACGACATCACCGGCGGTGAAGTGCTCTACGAGGGAAGGGATATTTTCGACTTGGCCCCGGAAGAGCGAGCCCGGGCGGGTATCTTCCTGGCCTTTCAGTACCCGGTCGAGATCTCGGGCGTCAGCAATCTCTATTTCCTGCGGGCGGCGCTGAACGCCGTGCGGGAGGCGAGGGGCGAGGACCTAATCGACGCTATCGACTTTCTGAACCTAGCCAAGGAAAGGATGGCCGATTTGGAGATCGACTCGACCATGATCGAGCGATCGGTGAACGCCGGGTTTTCGGGCGGGGAGAAGAAGCGCAACGAAATTTTTCAGATGTCGATTCTCGAGCCTAAGCTGGCCATTCTCGACGAGACGGATTCGGGGCTCGACATTGACGCGCTGAAGCTCGTTTCGAAGGGCGTCAACAAGCTGCGGGACCCCGAGCGCGCGATTGTCGTCGTGACGCACTATCAGCGCCTGCTCGACTACATCGTGCCCGATTTCGTGCACGTGCTGGCGGGCGGACGGATCGTGAAATCGGGCGACAGGAACTTGGCCCTCGAGCTTGAGGAAAAGGGTTACGGCTGGATCGAGGAAGCCGAAGCGGTCAGCTCGTAGAGGGAACACGTCTGTTCCAACTGAAAACGAAATAGCAAGACATGGCTGTAGTTGCGGAAAATCCGACACTGTACGGCGAAAGCTTCGAGACGCTGAGCGCGCGGATTGCGGAGGAGCCGGCTTGGCTGGCCGAACGTCGCCGGGCAGCGATGGCGCGATTCTCGGAAGCCGGCTTTCCCACGCGGCGCGACGAAGATTGGAAGTACACGAACCTTGCGGGAATCAGCTCGGGGGAGTTCGCGTCGGCCGAGAGCCCCAGTGTGACGATTGGGGTCGACGCCATCGGCTCGGTCGGGTTCGATGAAATCGATGCTTATCGGGTGGTCTTTGTCAACGGGAAATTCGTACCCGAGCTTTCACGGCTCAGCGACTCCTCACTCGTTATCGGCGGCTTGGCCGATAAGCGGGACGATCCGCTCGTAGCATCGCACCTGGCGCGGCAGACCGACGCGTCGGGCAACAGCTTGACGGCGTTGAACACCGCCTTTTTCGGCGACGGAGCCTTTGTGCATGTCCCTGAGCGGGTTGTCGAGAAAAAGCCCGTGCATCTGGTATGGGTGACGGCGGCGGAGCAAGCCGGCCGTTTCACGCACCCGCGGACGTTGATCGTCGCCGGCCGTGAGAGCCAGGCCGCGGTGATCGAAACTTTTGTCGGGTTGGGTGATACCTATTGGACCAACGCCGTGACGGAGGTCGTAGCCGCGGAGAATGCGCGCATCGAGCACTACAAATTGCAGCAAGAGCACGTCGCGGCCTATCACACGGGATTCCTTTTCGTCGATCAAGCGCGCGACAGCAACTTTGCGTCGCACTCTTTGTCTTTCGGCGGGCGACTGGTGCGCAGCGACTCCCATGTTCGGCTGGGCGGCGAAGGCGGCGAGTGCACTCTCAACGGCCTCTATGCGGTTACGGGCGACCAGCATATCGACCATCACACGACGATCGACCACGCCAAGCCGCATTGCAACAGTCACCAACTTTATCGAGGCGTTTTGGACGGGCGATCGACGGGCGTGTTCAACGGCAAGATCATTGTCCGGCAGGATGCGCAAAAGACCGATGCGGTGCAGAGCAACAAGAATCTTCTGCTCTCGCGCGAAGCCGACGTCAACAGCAAGCCGCAATTGCAAATCGACGCCAACGACGTGCGCTGCACGCATGGCGCCACGGTCGGGCAGATCGACGCCGAAGCGATGTTTTATCTGCGTTCGCGAGGGATCGCGCGGGCGGATGCGCGCAGCCTGCTGACCTATGCGTTCGCCGCCGATATTCTCGAAGGCCTCAAGGTTGACGGATGGCGCGAGCCGCTCCAGACGCTGTTGCTCGATTGGGTGAAGCAAGCGGAGACCAACCAATGAGCAGCGTGGATTGGACAACCGAATCGTCGGCGACCGGTGTCGAATCGGCCGCTCTCGATCCGGAGGCGTTGCGGCGCGACTTCCCGGCGCTTGACCAGCAAGTGGCCGGCAAACCGCTGGTCTATCTCGATAACGCGGCCACGGGGCAAACTCCGCGCCGGGTGATCGAGGCGATGGGCAAGTTTTATCTCGAAGACTGCGCCAACGTCCATCGCGGTGTCCACGAGCTGAGCCAACGCGCCACCGACGCCTACGAGGGAGCGCGCCGGGCGATTCAAGAGTTTATCGGCGCGGCGGAAATCGGCGAGGTCATCTACACGCGAGGCACGACGGATTCGCTGAATCTGGTGGCGCACAGCTTGGGCGAGTTGCGGGTGGGTGAGGGCGACGAAGTCATTATCTCGGCCATCGAGCACCATTCGAACATTGTGCCCTGGCAGATTTTGTGCGATCGGCAGGGTGCGAAACTGCGTGTGATTCCGATCAACGATGCCGGGGAGTTGCTGCTCGACGAATTTGACCGCATGCTCGGCGAGCGAACGCGAATCGTCGCGGTTACGCACGTCTCGAACGCGTTGGGAACGATCAATCCGGTTCGCGAAATCATCGCGCGGGCGCACGAACGCGATGTCCCGGTTGTGCTCGACGGGGCGCAGGCGGTTCCGCACATGCCGGTCGACGTGCGGGATCTTGATTGCGATTTCTACGCCTTTTCGGGACACAAGATGTTCGGGCCGACCGGCATCGGCATCCTGTACGGGAAACGGGCTTTGCTCGAGCAGATGCCTCCCTACCAAAGCGGCGGCGATATGATCGCGTCGGTCACCTTTGAAAAGACGACCTATAACGAGCTGCCGTATAAGTTCGAGGCCGGCACGCCGAATATCGCCGATGCGATCGGGTTGGGAGCGACGGTCGAGTATCTTTCCGAGATCGGGATGGACCGCATCGCGGCGTACGAAAAAGAATTGCTCGACTACGCGACCGAGGTCATCGGCGCGATCGAGGGCTCGCGGCTGATCGGCACCGCGCGTGAGAAAGCGGGAGTATTGTCGTTTGTGATCGAGGGTGTCCATCCCCACGATATCGGAACGATACTCGACCGCGAGGGCGTGGCGGTTCGCGCCGGCCATCACTGCGCACAGCCGGTGATGGATCGCTTCGGCGTGCCGGCGACCACCCGCGCTTCTTTTGCCTTCTATAACACGAAGGAGGAAATCGACACCCTGGCAGCCGCCGTCGGGAAAGTCAAGGAGCTGTTCGGCGACTAATGGATTTACGCGAACTCTATCAGGAGCTGATCGTCGATCACAGCAAACGGCCGCGAAATTTCGGCCCGATGGAAGAGCCGCATTATCACGCCGACGGGTTCAACCCCTTGTGCGGCGACAAGATTCGGCTGTATCTCAAAGTCGACAACGGCGTGATCGGCGAAGTGAAATTCGAGGGTTCGGGCTGCGCCATTTCGACCGCCTCGGCGTCGGTAATGACGGAGATGCTCAAGGGCCAGACGATGGATCAGGCCGAGGCCCTTTTCGAACTGTTTCATTCGATGGTGACCGGGCCGCTCGAGCCCGCCGGCACAAACGGGAAGCTGGGCAAGCTGGCGGTTTTTGCCGGCGTGAAAGCCTATCCGGCGCGGGTGAAATGCGCCACGCTCGCCTGGCATACGATGCGTAATGCGCTGTTGCGACGCCCCGAGGCGGCGAAGACTGAATAGGAGATACGATGGACGAACAAAACCCGCACCCGGAATCGCACTCGCCAGAGGGGCAAGCGGCCGCGGGGCAAGAGCAGCCAACGCCCGCGGGGGCGGTGATCAACGCGAACGGCACGGTTTCAGGCGATCTGATCGTCGCCGCGCTCAAGAACTGCTACGACCCGGAAGTGCCCGTCAATATCTACGACCTGGGCCTGATCTACACCGTCGATATTGGACCGGGAAACGACGTGGCGGTCCAGATGACGCTGACCGCGCCTAATTGTCCGGCGGCGCAGTCTCTGCCGGCCGACGTGAGCCACAAGGTCGAGGCGGTCGAGGGAGTGAATTCGGTGGAAGTGGCGGTCACGTTTGATCCTCCGTGGACGCCGGATCACATGAATGACGCGGCGAAATTGACGTTGAATATCTTGTAGGCGACCGAAAGAGTAGTCAGCGATGGCCGCATTGGCGAAGGGGCGGTGAACGATGCACTTTAGCGCACAAGAAGAATACGGGCTACGCTGCCTGTTGCACTTGGCTTCTCGAGGTCCCGGCAAGAGCCTGACGCTGCAGGAGATCAGCACGGCCGAGGGCATCTCGGTGCCTTACACGGCCAAGATGATGCGTATTCTGCGCGAGGGCGGCGTGGTTACGAGCGTTCGCGGACAGTCGGGAGGGTATCGCTTGGCGCGTCCGGCCGCCGATATTACCGTTAGCGAAACAATGGGCGTCCTGGGTGGGCGTTTATTCGAAGGCAACTTCTGTGACGATCATGCCGGCAGCGAAGACACTTGTACGCATTTGATTGACTGCTCGATCCGATCGCTATGGCGGGCGATGCAGTCGGTGGTCGATCGGTTGTTAGCGAGGACAACGATTCAAGATCTGGTTCGCAGCGAAGAGCAGATGGATTCGTTCGTCCAAGATTTGGTCGTGCTGACGGGGAATTTGAATCCGCCGGGAGCGCGGCCGACGCGGTGAAATGCGGCGGTGCGGGTCGCGGCGTTGAGAGCAGGTTAGGGAAGGCGTCGAACGGGCGGCGGTTGGGAACGGTGCAGGGTTCATGGTTGTTTCGGAGCTGAATTGAACGAGGGAAAAGCCGCAGGTCTCTTTGAGCCTGCGCTACGCATTCTTGGGGAGGCTCCGCGGGGTCGCGACCGGGACTACCCGTCCCCCGCAAGTCCTGATTTCGTAGGTACTTATGGCTGATTCGCAAGTTAATCAAGAGCGGGTTCTCGACGCGCTGCGGGTGGTCGTCGACCCGGATCTGCACCGCGACATCGTTTCGCTCGGCTTCATTCAGGAACTCAAGGTCCGCGACAACCGTGTTTCGTTTCACCTCCAATTGACGACGCCGGCGTGCCCCGTTAAGGACGAACTGCGGCAACAAGCCGAAGACGCCGTCAGCGCCTTGCCGGGCGTCGAGGCGGTGGACGTGACGCTTACCGCGCAGGTGGTACCGCACGGACCGGTGGGAAAGGACATTATTCCGGGCGTCAAGAACGTGATTCCGGTCGGCTCGGGAAAGGGCGGCGTCGGGAAATCGACCGTCTCAGCCAATTTGGCTGTGGCGCTGGCCGAAACCGGGGCCTCGGTCGGGCTGATGGATGCCGACGTCTACGGCCCCAGCATCCCCACGATTATGGGTACCACCGAGTTGCCTCGCGCCGGCGGACGTGGCATGTTGCCGGTCGAGGCCCACGGCGTCAAGGTCATTTCAGCCGGCTTCTTCGTCAAACCCGATCAAGCCGTGGTGTGGCGCGGGCCGATGCTGGCGAAGATGATTGAGCAATTCCTGGGGCAGGTGGAGTGGGGAGAATTGGACTATCTCGTGGTCGACCTTCCGCCCGGGACCGGCGACGTGCAGTTGACCCTGTGTCAACGGATTCCACTGACCGGCGCGGTGATCGTGACGACGCCGCAGCCGGTCGCCGTCAATATCGCGGAGAAGGCGATCATCATGTTCAATCAGCTCAAGTGCCCGTTGTTGGGGGTGGTAGAGAACATGAGCTATTGGGAATCTCGGACCACCGGCGAGCGGGAGTTCATTTTCGGCTCGGGCGGTGCGGACCGCATCGCGGAGAAATGGGAGATGCCGCTGTTGGCCAAGATTCCGCTGGCCACAACCGTGCGTGAGACCTCCGACGGGGGGCGGCCGATCGTTTTGGAAGAACCGGATTCGCCCGCGGCAACGGCGTTCGTCGACGCGGCGAAGAACCTGGCGGCGCAAATCAGCATTCGAAACATCAAGACCGCGAGCGAAGGTCTGGTGAATATCGATTTCTAAGATTCATGCCCGCTGCCCGACCACAATCACCCCAGCCTTCCTCGATCACCCGCGCCAACGAGCACGACGTCAAGATCGTGTGGAAGGACGGCATGGAAGTCGTCTATCCGGCGCGTCGATTGCGGCTGGAATGCCCCTGCGCGGTTTGCGTCGATGAGCTGACCGGCGTGCGGCGATTGCAAGAAAGCAAGGTCCCCGAGGATGTACACCCGGCCGGAATTGATCGGGTCGGTCACTACGCAATTCAAATCCATTTCAGCGACGGGCACAATACAGGAATTTATACCTGGGAGAGGCTTGCCTCGTTGGGGAAGAAGCTGGCGGAATCCGCTTGAGTTCAAGGGTCATTTTCGTTCCCGACGTCGGCGCTTGACCGCTTTTGCTTCGGAAACCCACCACCCTTGCCTCGCGTCTACTAAGGGACCACTCTGTTCCTCTGAGATAATGACCACAAGGCACCTTGCCGCCCTCTATTAAGGAGGGATCGACAGACAAACAAAGGAGACCTGCAAAATGAGACGACGAAACCCCCTGCTGCTCTTGGCGCTGGTCGGAGTTCTGAGCTCACTTGCCATGGCGGACACGTTGCGGCTCAACAACAGCACGGAACTGGAAGGGACTTTTCTTGGAGGCGACGCACGCACAGTCCGTTTTCTCGATTCATCGGGCAATGTGCAAAATCACTCGATTGGCGACATCGAAGGAATCCGCTTTGGGTCGGGACAGGCGAGCGCTCCCGTGGCTCCTCAGGCGCCCCGGGCGCCGAGAGCACCCGCGCCTCCACGCGCGGCAGCAGCGCCCGCGCCCGCTCGGGCGGCATCGGGCATCACAATTCCCGCCGGGATGGTCGTGACGGTCCGCATGATCGACTCGATCGATTCCGATATCACCGGAGAGGGTGAACGCTTCCGTGCCAGCATCGACGACCCGATCGTGGTCGACAATCAGGTGGTTATCCCGCGCAATGCCGACGCCACGGTGCAAGTCGTGCGCGTCAGTCAGGCGGGTACGGTGCGGGGCGCCGACGAAATTTCGCTGAAACTGTTTGACATTACCGTCGACGGGCAGTCGTACGAGTTGGCCACCAACTACGCCGAGGTCAAGAGCAAGGGTAAGGGCAAGTCGACAGCTAAGACGACGGCCCTGACGACCGGAGTCGGCGCGGCGTTGGGCGCGATCTTCGGAGGCGGCAAAGGAGCCGCGGTGGGCGCGGGAGCAGGCGCCGGTGCCGGAGTTGCCGTGTCCGCTTCGCGCGGTCGACGGCTGCGCATACCGTCGGAGACGCGGCTGGACTTCGTGCTGCGGGCGCCGCTGCCAATGTAGAGGCGCGGGGCCCGACCGCTTCGCGTCCGGGTTCTTGGGCCCGCCCCAAGCCCCCGAATGACCGTCTTGACGGTCGTTCGGCCGAGGGAGATGGGGAATCGCTTAAGGGGCCGGCATTCCCTGGGCTTGCGCCCAGGGCCAATATTAATTCTGTAGCAGGCTTGGAGACCTGCGCTACTGACTACTACGGGGCAGTTGTCTCGGGCGGGTCGACGACCCCTCACTTTCGTTCGGGGCTCTGTTGCTGCGTTTTGGAGGCGGGAGGTCAGTCGCTTTTCTTTCCGTTGAGGAGGCCGTCGATCTTGGCCTGAAAAGCCGGCAGGCCCTGCGCACCCCGAAGGAACTCGACGGCGTGAATCTTGTTCGGGTCGGCCGGGTCGGTCAGCCCAAAGAAGAAGCTCGGGGTACCCCGGACTCCCGCCTTAGAGCCCTCGCTCATATCCGCCTTGACCTGTTCGTTGTATTTCCCGTCGGTCAGGCAACGGCCGAACTGAGCCAGGTCAAGCTCTTCCGCCTCAGCGTGAGCTCGTAGGTCGTCGTCGGAGAGCTTGCGCTGGGCGTCGAAAATACGTCGGTGAACTTCCCAATATTTGCCCTGGTCGCCGGCACATAGAGCCGCTTCGGACGCCTTCGTCGCCCGAGGGTGAATGCTGACGAGCGGGAACTGACGCATTACGTATTTGACCTTGCCGGTATCGACGTATTGTTTCTGAATTTCCGGCTGCACCTTGGTGAAATGGCGGCGGCAGAAAGGGCATTGGTAGTCGGTGAACTCCACCATGGTGACTTTGGCCGTCGCCTTTCCCAGGAAGGGCGCCCCCTTGATGCTGATGTCCGTCGGCTTGAACGGCGCGCGTTGTTTGCGTTGCGGCTGCGCACGTTGGGCCTGAAGCAATTTCTTGATTTCACCCAGCTCTTTCTGAATGACCTGCTGTCCCGCCTTCAGGCCGTCGATCTCCTCGCGCAGTGCCGCGGGGTCGTCTGTCTGAGCCGACGCTGACCCTCCGGACAGCAAAGTCGCAATCACAGCCGCAAGCAGGATATTTTTTGTCGTCATTCTGCTTCCCTCAAGTGGTCTCCGTGTTCGCGCTTGTTCGTCCGCTTAGCCGCGCGCGGCCGCTCGAGCCGGACGTAGCCGCAACAACTCGTCGAAAATCCTGGACGCCATCCCGGCCTTCGATCCACGGGACAGTTCCACCCGGTCACCCGAGGCCGATAGCAGTACCCCTTGGTTTTCTTCCGAATCTATCCCTGCGCCCTCCGCGGATGCGCCAACCGGATTGGCCACGATGAAATCGCAATTCTTTTGCCGCAGCTTCCCTTCCGCGTTTTCGACCAGGTCTTCGGTCTCGGCGGCGAATCCGACCAACAGCCGGTCTCCTTTGAGCCGTCCGACTTCGGACAAGATATCCACGGTCGGTTCGAGGTCAAGCTCGGGCGGACCCGATCCCTTCTTGATCTTCGATTTGCGGGAGGTGACGGGCCGATAGTCGGCAACAGCCGCGGCCATGATGACGGTGCCGGCTTCCGACAATCGCTCGAGAACAGCTCGGTACATCTCATCGGTGGTCGTCACGCGCTCCACTTCACAACCGGCGGGCGGGTCGATCGCCACGGGACCGGCGACAACGATCACACGGGCCCCGCGGGCCGCGGCCTCGGCGGCGAGGGCAAAGCCCATGCGGCCGCTCGAGCGGTTGGAAAGGTAGCGGACCGGGTCGATGGGCTCCTGCGTCGGGCCGGCGGTGATCAGAACGGTTTCGCCCTCTAAATCTCGGCTTCTCCCGAGAGCTTCGTCGGCGGCATTGGCAATTTTCTCGATGTCGGCCAAGCGCCCGGGGCCGACCATGCCGCAGGCCAGCTCGCCAGCCTCCGGTTCAACCACGCTCACGCCGCGCTCGCGAAGAGTCTTGATGTTCTCCCGGGTCGCGGGATGATCCCACATATTGGTGTTCATGGCCGGGGCGACGACCAGGGGGCCGGTATAGGCCAACTGCATCGTGGTGAGAAAATCGTCGGCGATGCCGGTCGCGAATTTGGCGAGGATGTCGGCGGTTGCCGGGGCGACGAGAAGCAGATCGGCCTCTTGCGCAACCGCGATATGTTCGATGGCGTTGTCGAGATCAGCTTCCTTGCCGGGCTCGGGGAATAGGTCCGTGATAACCTTCTCTCCCGTCAGAGCAGCAAAAGTGAGCGGGCGGATAAATTCCCGTGCGGAGCGGGTCATGACGACCTGGACTCTATAGTCGCGCTCCGCGAGTAACCGGACCAATTCGGCGGCTTTATAGGCGGCAATCCCGCCGCTGACGCCGACGACGACTTTCGGACGCTGGGTTGCGGATTGGGTCATTTGCGGCTAATCGGTGCGTGGACGTAGCTGCTTGGCCCGAGGCAGGGAAGAGATGAGGCCGGCTCTGGATGCCGCGGCAAAACCGGGTCATTCCGACGTCGGCTAGATGATCGGTTCCTCTTCGGTGTCCGCGTCGGCGTCTTCGGAGATGATCTCCACCTCGACCTCGGCGTACCGAATCTCTTCCATGCCGATTTTGGTCGGCTTCCGCGAAGTCGTCGCTATCGCGGGCCGTGCACCGGCTTGCAACTGGCGTGCTCGGCGAGACGCTGCGATGATGAATCGGTAAACGCTCTGCTCCTCATCGTTGGGGATGAACCAGGGCTGATCCGGTGGTTTCTCCGTTGACTCTTCCGTCGAGCCGTCCGCGGTCTTCTGCTCTGTTGGGGCCTTTTTGCTCATTCGTTGTTGTCTCCGTCACGAAAACTTTCGAGAATATTTCGGATATCCGACCGCACGCGACGCCGACGGCAGCGTTCCGCCAGCAAGATCCCCCGAAGCTGCTCGAATGATTCCTCGAGCTGATCGTTGATCAAAATATAGTCGTACTGCTCGTAGTTCAAGACTTCTCGGCCGGCGTCGCGTAAACGGCGCTCCCTTACCTCGTCGGAATCAGTAGAGCGGTTTCGCAGCCGCGCCTCCAGCTCTTGCCGCGATGGAGGCAGAATAAAGATCGTAACCGCGTCGGGAAGCTTCTCTTTTAATTGTGCCGCACCTTGGACATCGATGTCCAGAATCAGGTCGCGTTGTCGTTCTTTCGCACGCGCGAGAACTTGACGCGAAGTACCGTAAAAGTTCCCGAAAACCTCGGCCCACTCGAGTAGTTCGCCGCTGGCGCGCAACCGGATGAACTCTTCGCGGCTGATGAATTCGTAGCTTTCGCCTTCGATGTCGCCCTTGCGGGGATCGCGTGTTGTGACCGAGGTGGAGAAAGCGAGATTGCCGTCAACTTCCATCAAGCGCTTGACGAGGGTAGACTTTCCCGAGCCGGAGGGGGCGGAGATGATGAAGACGAGGCACATGGGGTTGGGTCGGGCGTCGAGTCGAACTATTCCAGATTCTGCGCTTGCTCGCGGATCTTTTCTATTTCGCCCTTGAGTCGCAGTCCGATTTCCGTTACGCCGAGCGCGGCGCTGCCGAGCGGATTCGTTTTGGACAGAATCGTGTTGGCCTCACGGTTCATCTCCTGCGCGAGGAAGTCGATCTTTTTGCCCAATTCCGCTTCGCTTTCGAGCAACTCCAGGAGCCGCTCGACGTGGGCTTCCAACCGCTGCACTTCCTCGCTGATATCGGCTCGTTCGGCGAGCAATGCCGCTTCCTGCATCAGCCTTTGGGAATCGGGCTCGAGTTTCTCGAAGAGATCGTTCAAGCGTGCCTCGAGTCGTTGCTGAAATTGCGGAATGACGTCGGTGAGCGAGTCTCGGAGGGCCGCCAAGTCAGTCTTTATCGACGCAGCTCGGCGACCCATCTCTTCGACAATGCCCGACGCCTCGATCGAGCGGCTGTGTTCGAGCTCCTCCAGCGCGCGGGCTAGGGTCTCGTTGAGCGCCGCTTCTAGTTTGTTTCGCCGCTCGTCGTCCAAATCGCCGTTTTCGAAATTCAGGGCTCCGGGCACGCGGAGAATCGCACTTAGGTCGGGCGGTTGAGAAAGTCCGTGTTTCTCGGCTAATTCCCGATGAGCCTCGAGATAGGCGTCGAGCAGCGGTCGATTCAAGGTGAAGGCGGCCTCTTGTTGCTTCCAGCCGAGCGACACGTTGAGCTGCAGTTGTCCTCTTTTCAGGCGCTCTTTGACGCGACGCCGAATCAGCGCTTCGAACGGCTCGATTTGCGGCGGAATCCGTATTTGCAAGTCGAGAAAGCGGTGGTTGACGCTGCGAAGCGTGACCGCCAGCGACAGCTCGCCGTCGTCACAGTCGGCCCGCGCATAACCGGTCATGCTGTAGGGCATAGGTCTTGACCAACAATTCCCCGACCACGTTTCCCCGACGACGGAGCGGGCGCGGCCGGTGGCCCGACTGAACCTTCGTGTGGGATGACAGAGCCGAGACAAGCTGAGAGCTTGTCTTGACCGTTGCCTGGGACAAACACGAGCGTTTGTCCCTACTCCGCCACATCCACTTGGCTCGCTATGGCAACCGACTCTCCACGGATTGCAGCTCGAAAAGCCGCTGATAAAGCGGGCTGAATCGCAACAAACTCTCGTGGGTTCCGACATCGACAATTCGCCCGGCCTCCATCACCGCGATCTTGTCGGCGCTCCGAATCGTCGACAGCCGATGGGCGCTGACAATCACCGTGCGCCCTTCCATTAAGTTCGACAGCGCGCGCTGAACGAGCATCTCGGCCTCGCTGTCGAGATGCGAGGTCGCTTCGTCGAGAATCAAGATTGGCGCATTCTTAAGCAATGCTCGCGCGATTGAAATCCTTTGCCGCTGCCCGCCGCTAAGGCGCTGCCCGCGCTCTCCCAAGCGGGTTTGATAGCCGTTAGGCATCTGTTCGATGAAGCCGTGCGCCAAGGCCATCCGCGCGGCACGCTCGACTGCTTCGGCCGGCACGTCGGGCCGGCCGTAGGCGATGTTGTTGGTTACCGTGTCATCGAACAAGAATATTTCCTGGGTTACCAGGGCGATCTGCTCTCGCAGCGACTTGAGGCTTGCATCGGCGATACTCCTGCCGTCGAGCCGTATCTCTCCCTCCGTCGGGTCGAAAAAGCGCGGCAGCAGATTGAGCATTGTTGTCTTGCCCGATCCGCTCGGTCCGACGATGGCGACAATCTCTCCGGCATTGATCTTAAGCGTGATTCCGCTCAACGCGGCTTCCGCGCTCCCGTCGGGTGCGGCGCCATCGGGATACACGAAGCCCACATCTTGAAATTCAATGGACCGCGCGAACGGCGGCAACGTGACCGCATCGTGGCGTTCCACGACGTCATGCGGATGGGCAATGTATTCCAGGACTCGTCGACCTGCGCCGAGCGCCTGCTGAAAAATATTGTGGATGCCGTTGAGCCGCTTGATCGGCTGATACAGCATGAGCAAGGCGACGACGAAAGTCGTGAACTCGCCGGCTGTCATCTCGTCGGCCTTGATCTGATTGCGGGCGTACGTCAGGAGCCCGACAATCGTAAGGGCTCCGAACAGTTCAATCATGGGCGAAGCCGCGGCCTGTTGGCGCACATAACGGAGGTTGCTCCGAAACAGCCGCTCGGCTGTTTCCCGGAAGCGGCCGACCTCGAAATCCTCCATCGAAAACGCTTTCACCACACGGTTGCCCGCCAGCGTTTCCTGAAGAACCGTGGTCATGTCGGCAAGGTCGTCCTGGGCGCGGCGGGTGGTGATGCGAATGCGGCGCCCGATCCGCGAGGTCGGCAGCAACACGAAAGGCAACACCGTGAGACTTACCGCCGCGAGGGCCCAGTCAGTTTGCATCAGCACCCACAGCAGGGCGGCCGCAATGAAAGACTGGCGCAACAAGTCAGCGAGGATGTGCGACAGCGCCAGTTGAATCTTTTCTATGTCGGCTACGAGCGAGGAAATCAGCCTCCCCGTGTGGCGCTGCTGAAAGAAAGCGGGCGACTGATTGAGCACCACGCCGTAGACGTCGCCGCGCAAGTCGCGGACGCCCGCCAATCCGACATAGTTCACCAGGTAGTTGCCGAAAAAATCACAGAGTCCCTTGATGAGAAAAACACCCACGATGCCGATGGCCACCATGGTCCAGACATTGTGGATTACCGAAGGAATCAAATCGTCCAGGTGGATCGTCCAATCGACGACGGGGACGCGGTAGAGCAGCACCGGCGCCTCGGCGGATTGCGGGTTCAGGACACGGTCGAAGACCGGCCCGATCAGCAGCGCGACCAACCCGTGGCAGAGGCCGACGGTCGCCATCAGCCCCACCGAGACGGCGATCCGCGGCGTGTAGGGCCGGACGTAGCTCAGGAGGTGGAGCAGTTCCTTCATGGGGTCACGGGGGGCCCCGAGCTTGCGTTGCCCGCGGGGGAGAGGCGGTTGATCGCCGCTTCGACACGCGCAATCTCTACCGACAGGATACAGCGCGGCTCATCGAATTCGTAACAGCGGTCGCCGGGACAGGGTTTGCAATCCCAGTCGGTCTCGATCACTTCGTGCTTGGTTCGCCATGGCCCCCAAATCGACGAATTCGAGGATCCGAAGATCACCGCGGAGGGTATCCCGAAGGCGGCGGCCATGTGAGCCGGACCGGAGTCGTTGCCGACAAACAGGGCGGCGCCGGCAAGCAGGCCCTTCAGCTCAGCCAACGTTAAGGCTTCGCGGCAGTCGAACTCGGTGAGACCGGAGAGTAGGGCCCCCTGTCCCGGGCCGGCAACCATAATCGGCTCGATGGCGCGCTTTTCGCGAAGAAACCGGCCGAGTCGGTCGAAACGTTCGAGAGGCCATTGCTTGGTCGCGTAAGCCGCGCCGACGTGGACGACGGCGTAGGGTTGGTCGTGCGTTTCGGCCGGTGCGGAGAGCACAGCTGCCGGGACCGGCCTTCTCGGGACGCCCAGAAAGAACATCGCCGAAGCATGGTGTTCGGCGGTGTGAACCGGGTCGCCTGCTCCGCGGCCAAAGATTTCCTGAGCACGCGGGATCCGGACGTTATAGGGAAACGTCGGGCGGAAGTGTGCAAAGCCGGCCTTGAAGCGCGCGCCGGAACAAACCGTCATCCAAGCACTGGTCGATCCGCCGTGCAGGTTTAGGCAGAGTGCGGGCTTACGCCGGCGAATCGCAGCCATTGCTCGTAACTGTGATCCGGGACCACGCTCGACGGTGATGACATCAGCCAGGTCCGAGTTTCCGTCGAGGAGGGCCGCAAAGGGTTGCTCGACGACGGCGGTGACCGTTAGGTCCGGCCGAAAACCTTTCAACAGCCGCAGGGCCGGGGTGATGAGTACAGTATCGCCGAGCGATCGCAGGCGAACGACGACGAGGGACGCGTGTGGAGGGAGGTGGTCTAGGATCGGCAAGATGGAGGTCGCGGGTGGCTCGGCCGGGTCGACGATTCAAGTAGGGCCTAAGGGACGGTCTGTCCGCCGCCCTTTCGGGGCTCGCTCGCTTGGGGCGGCTACCCAGGGTTCCGCCTGTCGGCTCCACCCTAGGCAAAATTCCTGTCGCCGCTTTTCGGCTGCAGTCGGTGGCGATTTCACCGGCCGCGGCGTAATTTCCAAAGCACCCGAAAAGGGATTTTCGCCACCACAGTCCCATCATAAGTCAAATAGAGTCAGTTGGTTAGAAGGGTGGGTTGGTAGGCGTTGGGAGTCGAAGTTCTACAACACCTGTAAAATGGGCGTTTTCTGGAAAACGGTGACGCTGAGAATCTGTAGAATCCGGTAAAGCCCGGCCTCGTTGCCGTGCGGTTTTCTTCAGAATCGCCACCAGCAAGATAAACAATCACTCCGACCCAGATCTGCGTCTTCACCGCGTCGGCCGAGGTGCCGCAGAACTTCTTGATCCGCAGGTGTTGCTTGTGAGTGAGAACTGGGGCAAACACGAGTGTTTGCCGGCAGAGGACTCCGAATTTCAGAATTGGATTTCCAGCGTCGCTCGGAAGACGCGGCCGTCGTTGAGCGTGTTGGTAATCCTCCCGAAGTTCGGTGACGTCAGCTGTCTGCCCGGCTCGGCGAATTGGGGATGATTGAGCAGGTTCAACGACTCTACCCGTAGGGTCACGCCTTCGCCGCCCAGCAGCCCGCGCTTCGACACGGTGGCGTTCACGTTGAAGATGCCGTCTTTCCGAAAAGTGTTGCGGCCGACGTTGCCGGCGACGTCGGTCGGTCGAATAAAGGCAAAGGCGTGCGCCGGCAACACCCCCTCGGATGTATCCGGATGGTCCACCGAGGCACCGAGAATCGACGGGTCAAGGATATTAGGCCGGTCCGCGGGTGACCCGTCAACGTTGCCGAAACCCGCGCCGTCGGAGCCGGCGATCACATTGAATGGAGTACCCGCCTTGGCGAGGACGACCGTGCTTACCTCCCAACCGCCGAAGAAACGGGCCCAACCCGACCGCGCGGTCGGCAGCGCCCAGTTGGTTCGTAACAGAAAGGCATGCGGCTGATCGAACGAACTAACGGCCTTCATTTCGCCATGGTTGTTGAACTCCGACTGGCTGCGGCCCTCCCGCGCATCGCGGCCGGATGCGGTGTTCGAAAAACCGTTCCCGAGGTCGATTGCCTTACTGAACCAATAGGAGGCCTCCACGCTGAGCCCCTTCCAATCGGAAGTCCACAGTACCGCCTTGGCTGCATCGAAATAGCCGCGCGAACCGTTCAGCACGAAGCGGTTGTCGAAGAAGCGCGGATCAGGCCGGCGGTCGTTGACGGTTTCGGTGACCTGAGGTATTCCCTCGACCGGGCGCGCCCGATTGGTGTACCACATAGTCAATAGCTTGTGGGTTCGACTGCCCACGTAACCGAGACTCAGCGCCCAGCGGCCGCCCAGCGCGATTTCCCAATCGACACTGTATTGATGGGAATAGGGAGTCGCCAGTTCGGGGTCGAGATTGAATACCGTCGAGCGGGCGTTGGAATCGAAATCCTCAGGGCTCAGCCCTCCCAAAGGATTGACAATGTCGGGAGCGTTGAGCGAGATGTTGAGGTTCCCCGGGGGGCTGAAACGCGCCTGTCCGTAAGTAACGTTGAAGATCTGACCGTAGTGAATGCCGTACGTTCCGCGGAGGACTCCCATTCGCCGGCCCAGATGGTAAGCGAAACCGAACTGCGGCGCGAAGTTGTTGCAGTCGCAATCATAAGGAATCTCGGTCAAGCCATTGACTTCCGTCGGCGTCGTAACCGGCTCGAATCGAAGGCCGAGATTGAGCGTCAGATCGGACGTGACTCGCCACTTGTCGGCAACGTAGAACTGCAACTCCCCATTGCGGAAACCTCGGTGTGTGTCTCCGATCGCTACCCGATAACCGGTCGGGGTCCCCATACGGATATTCGTGGCGGCATCTCGCCCGAAATCGTTGTTGAAGAAGAAAATGCCGCGGTGACTCTCCGCTTCGAGGCCGTTGACCTGACGACGCACAAACGCCGTCCCGGCAGTCCACAAGTGATCGCCGGAGGTATGCCGCACGCGCCCCGCGTACTCGAAGCGATTCTGCGCGCGATCAAGCGGGATATTCGAGCCCGGTCCGAGGAACTCCCACACAAAACCAGTGAGGATGAGCGGACCGACCGAGGTTTCGTCGGGAACGATCAACGATGCGACGCGCTCGTACCCCACGGTGACATCGGTTATCGTGGTCGGCGACCAAGAACGGTTCCAAGTCAGCTTGACGTCGTGATTCTTGGTTGTCGTGTCGGGGTTTTGCCCGCCCACGAGTTGGAACGCCTCCACCTTCTGGCCCGTGAAGCTGTACTTCAGCGTCAAGCGATCACGGTCTCCGACAAGTTGGTCGAGGGCCACATTGCCGCGATCGTTATCGATGCTCTGAATGTCATTGGTGTTCAGCGCCCTGGGATCGATATCGGTGCGGTTGGGCAGCTCGCCGGGATACGCATCGATGATGCTCTGAACAATGGCCAGCGCGGCGGGGTCGTTCGTCAATGGCGTGCGTTCCTCGGCCGTTGGCACCAAGACGTTTCCATTGACATTTCCGCGCGATCGGACTTGGCTTGCGTTGAGGGTGAGCGAGGCTCCGCTCCAAAGCGGGACGCCGACCCCAAACCCGTAGGAGTTGTCGCGAGCGGGCTTAACGCCGCCGAACTGAAAGAACGACCGGGAGCTGAAGATGCTGTTCTGGTGCGTCCAATAAAGGTTTCCGTGCACGCCGTCCACCTTGGATGCCGCTTGGTGACTCGACCGTTTTGCGGGCTGTCCGAATTCGGTGGCGAAATACCGCTGGTCAATCTCGAACTCCGAGACGACCGTGGCGGTCGTGCCCATCCGCTGAGTAAGCTCGCGAAGGACGTTGTTGTCGATGAGCGTTACCGGGACATTCTCGTTGCGGCGACTCTCGCCCTTTGCGGAATCCACTTCGCCCAGCAGGTTCAAGGCCGTTCGATCCGAGTCGGTAGAGTCGTCGGGCTCCTCTTGCTCTATTGGAGCGGTGGTCTTGGCGGATTCCTGTTGAGCATGCGCCGAGTGTGCTGCTAGCGCCGCCACGGCCGCATACAAAACCACGGAATGCGCCCGGGAAACCACCTCGTTCAATTTCAGCACAACGGAACCCGGCATTTTACCCTTCCAAGCAGGTTTCTTGTCGGTGCACAGGTATAATCGAGGGTCTTCGCTTCTACCGGGCTCGCGCGGCATGAGCACAGCCTCTTATCTTGTTTTCGAAACCGGTGGGACGAAACTGGTCGCCGGGGTTGCAGGGGCGGATCGGCGGCTGGTGGAGACGCGCATCCTTTATAGAGAGTCCGGGGACCGGGCCGAGCGTAGTTTGGATCGGCTGATCGAGGCCGGGCGGGAACTGCGCGAGCGCCACGAACAGCACGGGGCGTCGTTTCGCGCCATCGGATTCGGTTTCGGCGGAACGGTTCGGCGGTCAGCGAAGGAACCGCACTTGTGCCTCCACGAAGACGGCTGGGACGGGCTTGCCGTGGTGCCGAAGCTCGAAGGGGAATTCGGCCTGCCGGTGAGCATCGAGAATGACTGCAAGTTGGCGGCGTTGGCCGAAGCTTACTTCGGGGCGGGGAAGGGGTGTCGCACGGTCTTCTACGCGACCGTCGGAACGGGTGTCGGAGGCGGGATTGTGCGCGACGGCCGCATTCAGGCGTTCAGCGATATCGGCGAGGCGGAAATCGGGCATGTGGTGGTTGCACCCGACGGCCCGGCATGTCCGTGCGGTGGGCGGGGTTGCGTGGAAGCGGTTTGCTCGGGTCCGGGAATTTCCCGGCTGGCGGATTGGATCGCCGAACAAGACCCGGCGTTGTGGCGGGCGAGTTCGCTCGCGGAGGAGTACGATTCCGCGGGGCAGGTTGCCGGCAAGAAGATCATGAGCCGCTGGAAGACGGGCGATCGTTTTGCCGGCAAGGTGGTCGATCAGGCGGCCGGCTATTTGGCGCAAGCGCTGGCGGCGGCAATCAATCTACTGAGCCCGGATGTCGTCGTCGTCGGAGGCGGTGTCGCGGCGGGAAATCAGGCTTTTCTCGACAAGGTTTCTGAAAAGGTGCGTCCTCTGGTGGTTTCGTATTTCCGTGAGCATTATCGGATTGTTCCTACGGGTCTGGGGGAGCAGGTAGTTAGTCAGGGGGCGGCGATTCTAGCGGCGCAGTCGGTCGAATGATACGCGGGGGTTGCGGGGAACGCCCGGTTGAGAGAGGCCGTAGGTCTCTTCGAGCTCTGCGCTACGCATTCTTCAGGTAGTAATGCTTTTACACTTAGAGATACGGTGAAGGGGCGGTTAGGGCCGTTCCGCTTCGCTGATTATTTCCATGCCTGAAAAGAAATACGATCCGCAACAAATCGAACCCAAGTGGCAACAGATTTGGGAAGCCTCCGACATCTACCGCGGCGACAAAGACCTCTCGCGGCCGAAATACTACGTGCTTGAAATGCTTCCCTACCCGAGCGGGTCGCTGCACATCGGGCACATTCGCAACTACTCGATCGGCGACGCACTGGCTCGTTATAAGTGGATGCGCGGTTTTCGCGTGCTGCATCCGATGGGGTGGGATTCCTTCGGGCTGCCGGCCGAAAACGCCGCCATCAAGAACAACCGCGAGCCCGGCGAATGGACGCGCTCGAACATCGCGCAGATGAAGCGGCAGCATGCGCGGTTCGGTTTCAGCTACGACTGGGAGACAGAGATCTCAAGTTGCGAACCGGAATACTACCGCTGGAACCAATGGTTCTTTTTGAAGATGTACGAACGCGGGCTGGCTTACCGCAAACAGGCGCTGGTGAACTGGTGCCCCGAATGCGCGACGGTGTTGGCTAACGAGCAAGTCGTCAACGGCTGCTGCTGGAGGCATGAAGATACGCCGGTCGAGCAGCGTTCGCTCGAACAGTGGTTTTGGAAAACGACGGCCTACGCGCAGGAATTGCTCGACGATCTCGAAGAGCTCGAAGGCGGTTGGCCCGAGCGCGTGATGGCGATGCAGCGTCACTGGATCGGGCGCTCCGAGGGCACGCACATTGATTTTCGTTTGGAAGACGACCCGACGAAGATCCGCGTTTTCACAACCCGTGTCGACACGATCTTCGGGGCGACCTGCGCGATCTTGGCGCCCGAGCACGCGCTGGTCGATCAGTTCGGTCTGCGCGAGCAGGCCGATGAGATGATTCGTCGGCGGGCGGCGCTGAATCCTGAGGACCTCGAGAAGGAAGGCTTTTTCACCGAGCACTACGCGGTCAATCCTTATAGCAAGGAGAAGGTCCCGCTTTGGGTCGGCAACTTCGTTTTGATGGAATACGGCGCGGGGGCGATTATGGCCGTGCCCGCGCACGACCAGCGCGACTTTGAATTCTGCAAGAAATACGACATCGCGATTCGTCCCGTGATTCGTCCCGCCGACGGCGAGTTGGCCGATGAGGAGACGATGGAAGAGGCTTTCGTGGAGTACGGCGTTGTGGAGGATTCCGGTCCCTTCAACGGAATCACGACCGAGCAAGCCAAAGTCAAGATGACAGCCTGGGGCACCGAGCGCGATTTCGCTGAGGGCGCGGTGACCTATCGCCTCAAGGACTGGGGTATTTCGCGGCAGCGCTATTGGGGCACGCCGATTCCGATGATCCACTGCCCCGCGTGCGGCGTCGTTCCCGTTCCCGTGCAGGACTTACCGGTGTTGCTGCCGTCGAACGTGGAGCTGTCCGGCGCGGGCAGTTCGCCGTTGCGGGAAGTTCCCGAATTCGTCGACGTGGCTTGCCCCAAATGCGGCGGCGAGGCGCGCCGGGAGTGCGACACGATGGATACCTTCGTCGACTCCTCGTGGTACTTCTATCGTTACTGCGACCCGCGCAACGACCAAGCGCCCTATGACCCGAAGAAAGTCGCGGCTTGGTTTCCGATCGACCAATACATCGGCGGCGTCGAGCACGCTGTGCTGCATTTGATCTACGCGCGGTTCTTCACCAAGGTGATGCGCGACTTGGGGCTGATTACCTGGAATGAGCCGACCAAGCGCCTTTTCACCCAAGGGATGGTGATTCGCGACGGGGCCAAGATGTCGAAGAATAAGGGCAACGTCGTTCCGGCCGACGTCGCCGTTGACAAGTACGGCGCCGATACCGTGAGGATGTTCCAGCTGTTCGCCGCGCCCCCGGGAAAAGACGTCGATTGGCAGGACGCGGGGGTCGAGGGCCTGTCGCGGTTTTTGAGCCGCGTGTATCGTTTTGTCACCCGACACGCCGACGAACTCGGCGCCGAAGAGACCGAGGCCTCGAGCGACGCCGACAAGGCGGTGCTGCGGAAACTGCATCAGACGATTCGCAAAGTAACCAACGACTTCGAGACGCGTTGGCATTTCAATACCTCGTTGGCAGCGGTGATGGAGCTGACCAACCTGCTCTATGCCCGCGAAGAAGACTTGTCGCCCGGGGTGCTTGCGGAGGTGCTACCGAAACTGGTTCTGTTGCTGGGACCGTTTGCACCTTATATGGCTGAGGAGTTGTGGGCCGAGTTGGGGCGCGAGGCGCCGGTGCTGCACGCGGCGTGGCCGGAGTTTGATCCGGCGCTTGCGAAGGAAGATGAGATTGAGATCATCGTTCAGGTCAATGGGAAATTGCGGTCGCGCGTGGCAGTGGCCGAAGGGACCGGTAAGGATGAGATCGAGGCCTCGGCCAAGGCGGACCCGAAAGTCGCGGCCTATTTCGAGGGCAAGACGATCCGCAAGGTTGTGGTGGTGCCGGGGAAGTTGGTTAACTTTGTGGTTGGCTAGCGGTGGCGTAGTACGAAAAATGCCGACATGAAACCCGGAGACTCGGGAGTATCGCGATCTGCCCGGCGCACGGAAAAATCACAGCAGCGGTTGCAAGATGGAGTCGGAGGCAAGGCCGATGAAGGGCTCAGGGTACAGCCCGATGCCGACGGTTAGAACGCCGGTGACGATCAGGGCGAGCTTGACGCCGCGGCTTAACACCAGCGTCGCGGGCTGCGGTGCTTCCTCCACGAGGAACATCACTTTGACGATGCGGAAGTAGTAATAGGCCGCCACCGCCACGTATAGCGCCGCGAAGATCGCGAGCAGGTACATCTCGGCTTCGAGCAGCGCCAGAAAGATGAAGTACTTGCCGTAGAAGCCGGCCAGGGGAGGAATGCCGGCCAACGACAGCAAAAAGATCAGCATCAAGACCGCGTAGAGGGGGTGCCGCGAGACCAGCCCGGAAAGATCTTCGATCTCTTCGGCGGATTCGTCGTCCCGGCGCATTGCCGTGATCAGCGCGAAGGCCCCGAAGTTCATCACCATGTAGGCCAGCAGGTAAAGGAAAACTCCCAGCAAGCCGGTCTCATTGAGCGCTACCAAACCCAGCAAAATATAGCCGGCGTGCGCAATCGAACTGTAGGCGAAAAGGCGCTTCAGATTGGTCTGCGTGACGGCCGCGACATTGCCCAGCGTCATCGTCGCCAATCCCACAGCGCCGAGCAGCGGCACCCAGAGCTCTTGCGCATCGAGGAACGGAACCAGGAAGATCCGCAACAGCAACGCGAACGACGCAGCTTTCGACGCCACCGATACATGCGCGGTCACCGGTGTCGGTGCGCCCTCGTAAGCATCCGGCGCCCACATGTGGAAGGGCACAGCGGAAATTTTGAACAGCAAACCAACCGAGGTCGTGATCAGCGCCAAGATCAGCATCGGGTCGTCGGCCGGCCGCTCGGCGACCGCCGTGGCGACATCGCGCAGCATGGTCGAACCGCTCATGCCGTAGAGAATCGAGAAACCGTAGGCCAGCAAGCCGCTCGAAAAGGCTCCCAGTATGAGGTATTTGATGGCCGCTTCATTCGAGCGTTTTTCGTTGCGCAGGAAGCCGACCATCACGTAGAAACTCAGCGCCATCAGCTCCAGGCCGATAAACAGCGTGACGAGTTCCATGCCCTGCGCCAGAATCGCCATGCCCGCCTGCGCGAACAGCAGCAGCGCGTAATATTCGCCGCGATGCTCCCCCTCGTTTTCGAGATAGCGGACCGAGATAATGATTGCCAGAACCGTCGAGACGACGAAGAGGCCGTTGAAGAAAACCGAAAATGGATCAATGACAATCGATCCGCTAAGCCCGGAGCGCTCGAGCAGATTGTTGGCCGTCAAGTCGGCGTGGTGCTGAAAAACAGCGAAACCGACGAAGAGCTCGGCGATCAAGGCCGTGACCGCGTTGAGCCAACGCATCCCACGGTCGCGGATCAGAAAATCCGTGAGCAGAATGCCCAGCCCAAACAGGCACAGCAGAATGACCGGCTTCAATACGAAGAAGTCGGTTTCTGTAAACGACAGATTCATGGTTTTCCTACATCCGAACCGGTCAGGCCGGCGACGGCGGTGCTCGCATCGAGCGGATTCGGCAGGCCGTTTCTCGAGAAGTAGTCGGGATCAACCCGCTGGACGACCTTGGCGACGGGCTTTTCGAGAATCTCGAAATACGGTTTGGGATAAAGTCCGATCCAGAAGCACCAAAGAACCAGCGGCACGGTCACGCAGATCTCGCGTAAGTTCATGTCGCGCAGCTCTTCGTTTTTAGGATTGGTGATCGGCCCGAGCATCGTCCGTTGGAACAGCCACAGCAAGTAGGCGGCGCCGAGCACAATGCCCAGCACGGCGAACCCCGCCCAGTAGACGTTTTTTTCGAAGGCTCCTCGCAGGATCGTGAACTCGCCGATGAAGCCGTTCAACCCGGGCATCCCGGCCGAGGCGAGCATCGTAATGCCAAAGATGACGGTGAAGACCGGCATGCGGTTCGCCAGGCCGCCGTAGTCGGCGATAGCGCGCGTGTGGCGTTGCTCATAAACAATGCCGACGATCAAGAAGAGAAGAGGCGTCGAGATGCCGTGGTTGATCCCTTGCAGCACCCCGCCCGCGATGCCGTTGGGGTTAAGGGCGATCAGCCCCAGCGTGCAAAAGCCCAAGTGGCTGACCGAGGAATAAGCGACCAGCCTTTTCCAGTCCTTCTGCATTAACGAAACCAGGGCGCCGTAAACGATCGCGATGATCGACAGCCAGGCGATGATTTGCACAGTCTGATCATCTGTCACCGCGCCGGGGAAGAGCGGAATCGAGAAGCGCACCATGCCGTACAGCCCCATCTTCAACAAAATGCCGGCCAGGATGACCGACCCCGCCGTGGGGGCCTCGGTATGGGCGTCGGGCAGCCAGGTATGCACGGGAAACATCGGCACCTTGATCGCGAAGGCAATGAAGAACCCCCAGAACAGCCAAATCTGCATCTCGGGCGAGATGATCGTGACGTTCATCAAGTCTTCGAGCGCGAAGCTGTAGAAACCGAACTGCTCGAAGTGCTTGTAGTAGAGCGCCAGCATCGACAGCAACATCAGCACCGAACCGGCCAGCGTATAGAGGAAGAACTTGATCGCCGCGTAGAGCCGCCGTTCGCCGCCCCAAATGCCGATGATGAAGTACATCGGCACCAGCATGATCTCCCAAAACACATAGAACAAGAACACGTCCAGCGCGAAAAATACCGCCAGCATGGTCGCCTGCAACAGCAGGAACATGGCGTAGTATTCCTTGAGGCGCTCTTGAATCCCCGACCAGGAGTAGAGAATCGACAAGAAACCGACGACCGTCGTCAGCATCGCCAAAAGCAGGCTGATGCCGTCGAGCCCGAGCGAGTATTGAACGCCGAGCGAGGGGATCCAGTCGACCTTTTCGACGAACTGGTATTCGGCGACCGAGGAGTCGAACCAGAACACCAACGGCAGAGAAACCAGGAACCCCAGGAAGCCGATGATATTGGCGACCCAGCGGATGAGCTGTTTATTCTCCTTGGGGAGAAGGAACAAGATAAACATGCCCACCAGCGGGGTGAGCCAAACAATGCTAAGGATATGTTCTTTCATCGTCTTTGCCGATTCGTTAGAAACGCGTTACGCTCGGTGAAAACATAGGGGCGGTCGACGTGGCGCACGCACTCTTGCGTGCCGTGTCGCCACTCGTGGCGACAAGTCCGGTTCGAAACTGACCCGCCGGTAGAGAATTTTCATACCGATGTTATGAATGCCGCGCATCCACAGGAGCGAATCGTCCGCATTTTCTTCACCGATCGTCACGTTCGATTTCAGCGTCACCGCTACCCGAATACGAAATAGCCCAACATCACAATCACGCCGAGCACGAAGACGAAGACGTAGTTCTGCACCAAGCCGGTCTGGAACATCCGCGTCGGGTAGCTCGCGAATTTGACCAAAAACGCGGTCAAGCGCACCGTACCGTCGACAATCCAGGTATCCCACCAAATGCTCAACGTCGAGATGAAGCGTGTCAACCAGGCCGTCCCGTTGACACCGCCGTCGACTACGGCCAAATCGAAGTCGCTCAATGTTTGCCCGCCGCCCTTGGCGAACCCGTCGACAAAGGCCGCGCCGTAGACCTCATCGACATAGTATTTGTTCATCAAGACCGGGTGCGCGGGCCCGAGCATGCGTTGCATCGGGTCGCCCTCGGTCTTGCGGTCGAAGGTCTTGCGCGCGAACAGAATTCCCCCGATCGCCAACCCGACCGAACAGAACATAAGCAGCCATTCCATCGTCGTATCGTGGTGTTCGCCTTCCGCATGCCCGGCGGCGACCGATGCGATCGAGGGATCAAGCCAGTGTTCGAGGCTCGGCAACATTTCGTGCACGGGCCCAAAGACTACCGGCGTGCCGATCCAACCCGCCAAGATGCTGCCCCCCGCCAAGACCATCAACGGCACGGTCATCGTCCTTGGCGACTCGTGGACATGCACGTCGGGCGCAACACGGGAGACGCCGTAGAAGGTCATATACATCAGCCGGAACATATAGAAGGCCGTCATGCCGGCGGTGATGAATCCCAATCCCCAAAGCAACTTGAAGCCGTCGCCGTCGCTCCAGGTCTTCCACAGGATCTCGTCTTTCGAGAAGAAGCCCGCCAGACCCGGGATCCCCGCGATCGCGATCGCACCGATCCACATGGTGCGGTACGTAATGGGTATCTTGTCGCGCAGGGCGCCCATCTTGCGCATATCCTGCTCGCCGCCGACGGCGTGAATCACCGAACCCGAGCCCAAGAACAAAAGCGCTTTGAAGAACGCATGCGTGTAAAGGTGGAAAATGGCGACCCCAAACGCGCCCACGCCGCAGGCCAAAAACATATAGCCGAGTTGGCTGACCGTCGAGTAGGCCAACACGCGTTTGATGTCGTTCTGCACGAGGCCGATCGTCGCGGCGAAAATCGCCGTCAGCGCGCCGACCACCGCGACGATCAACATGGTCTTGGGAGCGAGCACGTAGATCTCGCTCGACCGCGCCACCATGTAAACGCCGGCGGTCACCATCGTGGCCGCGTGGATCAAGGCCGACACCGGGGTGGGGCCTTCCATTGCGTCCGGCAGCCAGACGTAGAGCGGAAGCTGCGCCGACTTCCCCGTTGCTCCGATGAAGAAGAACAAAGTAATCGCGCTCAGCACCCCGAAGCTCGCCGTCTCGGCCGTGAAGCCGCCCGCCGCGAGCGCCGGGCCGATTTCGGTGAATTGCAGCGTTCCCAACGTCGTGAACGTCAGCAGCATCCCCAAGATGAACGCCGCGTCGCCGATACGGTTCACCAGAAACGCCTTCGTCGCCGCGTCGGTTGCCGACTTTCGATGGAAATAGAACCCGATCAGCAAATAGCTGCAAAGACCCACGCCCTCCCAGCCGACAAACAGCAAGACATAGTTGTTCGCCAGCACCAGCAGCAGCATGAAGAAGATGAACAGATTCAGATACCCGAAGAAGCGGTAGTAGCCGCCGTCGTGGGCCATGTAGCCGATCGAGTAGACGTGAATCAGAAAACCGATGCCGGTGACGACGAGAATCATCACCGAGCTGAGCGGGTCGAGCAGAAAGCCCCAATCGGCTGTGAATTCCGCGACGCCACCCGACGCGACGGCTGATTTCAACCCCGCCAGCCAGGTGTAAACGACGACTTCGTGGCTGTGTCCCTCGACGCCTTGGAGCTGAATCACAGCCATGAGCGAAAACAAAAAAGCGACCAGCACGGTGCCGGGGCAAATCAGACTGACCAGCTTGTGACCGGCGGACTCCTCGTGCTCGCCGCCGCCGTGACCGCCGTGCCCCTCGGCGCGTGCGAGCTGAGGGTCAAGCCGACGCCCGAAAAGCAGCATCAGCAGAGCCCCGGCCAGCGGGAAGAGCGGAATCAGCCATATGTTGTCGAGAAACATGAATTCGTTGAAAGCGCTGCCGTCGATCCCTTGTTCTTGCGGTGTCTATCTCAGATCCGTCCAGCCGGCTACCATCGGAGAATGTCCACCTCGTCAGCGTGAATCGTCTCTTTGTTGCGGAACAGCGCGATGAGGATTCCCAGCGCGACGGCCACTTCGGCGGCGGCCGCGGTGATGACGAAGATCACGAAGACTTGTCCGTTGACATTCTGCAAGTGATTGGAGAAGGCCACCAAGTTGATGTTGACCGCGTTGAGAATCAGCTCGATCGACATCAAGATCACGAGCAGGTTGCGCCGGGTCAACACGCCGATCGTTCCGATCAGCAGCAGAGCCGTGCTCAGAACCAGGTAATGGGCGGTTGTCACCGGAAACATAAGAAGGACCTATTCGTTCCTATCAGCGCTGAGGCTTGCTTTTAGGATTCGCTCCGAGCCTTGGCCATGACCACCGCGCCGATCATCGCGACCAACAGCAAGATCGAGGCCAACTCAAACGCCAGCAGGTACTCGGAAAATAGGACCTGCCCCACCGTCTCGGAGTTGTTCGTCAGATCGCCTACGGCGGCCGGGGGCGGCGGTTCAGCGAGGGTAAACGACCCCAGGCCGTTCGAGAGCAGCACGCCCAGTTGGGCGGCCAATACCCCGCCGCCGAGCAGGGCAAACCACTTTTGCGAAGCGAAACGCCGCTGCCGTGATTCCTCGCCGACCGGCACCAGCATGATCACGAACATGTACAGCACCATGATCCCGCCGATGTAGACGATGATCTGTACGCCGGCCAAGAACTCGGCCCTCTGCAACAAATACAGGCCGGCGACCCCAAGCAAAGTGGTAATCAACCACACTGCGCAGTAGACGACGTTGCGCACCGTGATCGTCAAAATCCCGCCGATCAACACGATGCCCGCGAACAAATAAAATAAGACGCCGTCAAGCAACATAGCTCGGCAAAACCTTCTAAATCTCAGTCGGAATCTTCCAAGGATACATCAATGATCGCGACAGTCGGGGTTTCATGCGGGCGCCCGCGGCCCCGCACAATCGCTAAAACTTGTACTCGGTCGGCAAGGGGCCTTCCTCGAGCATCTGGCGGTCCCAAATCGCCCCATGGCGAGTGAACGAGGCCAGCTCGAAGTCCTGCGTCAGCTCCAGCGCGTCCACCGGGCAGGCGTCTTCGCACAACCCACAAAACATGCAGCGCGAGACGTCGTAGGTAAAGTACGTCAGATCCTTGCGGCGAGTCTCCTTATTACGCTGCGACCCGACGACAATCAACTCCTCGGGGCACGCCAACGCGCAGAGATCGCAGGCGATGCAAAGCGTCTGAGCGCTCTCGGGATGGACGTTCAACCGCGGCGCTCCGCGATAGCGCTCGGCGACTGCGGGCCGCTCCCGAGGATACTCCTCGGTGTAGACGAGCGAAGGCTTCTGGTTGCGAAAAGTCACCCACAAGCCCTTCAGTAAATCCACCAGCAGGAAGGTCCTCAAAAACTGTTTCATTCCCCAGCCTTATTCAACTCAAAAACCTCGTCGCGAAAATTCGGGACCCGAACCGAGCGCAAGAGCGACTCGGCGTCTCGCCCGCCCGACGTGGCGCACGCTTTCAGCGTGCCGTGTCGCCACTCTTGGCGACATGTCTGCTCCAACCCTCTCCCAAACTCGTTGGTCATTTAGTTACTCATCCGCGGGTCCATCGAAGCGAAATCGCCCCCAATTCTTTCATCACCCTACGACCTCGTCCACAACAGAACCGCCGCATTCACAATCAACGCGCCGATGCTGATCGGAATTAAAAACGACCACCCCACCCGCATGAGCTGGTCATACCGGTAGCGCGGAAAGGTACCGCGAAACCAAATAAACACGTACACAACAAGGAACACCTTGAACAAAAACCAGAACAACCCGATGATGAGCGGGTTCACTGCGGGGATCACAAACAGCAGGGCGAGCAAGAACATCCCGCCGCCCACAACGGCCATTACGGCTTTCTGCTCGATCAACATCAGCTTCATCACGCCGCGCACGCACATCAAGCCGAGAATCCCGAACACCGCGACTGGGAAGGCTTTGTCAAACACCAGCGCGAGCCAATCGACGCTCGGGAAGGGACGCAACCAGCCCCCGAAAAAGACCGTCACGCCGACTGAGCTGATCACGAAGATGCCCGCGTATTCCGCCAGGAAGTAGAGAGCGAAGCGGAAGCCGCTGAACTCGGTATGGAAGCCGGCCACGATTTCCGATTCGGCTTCGGGCAAGTCAAACGGCGCGCGGTTCGTCTCGGCGACCCCGGAGATGAAAAACAGCACCGTCGGCACGAGCATCAGCCCGTAATTGGAAAAGGCGATCCATGAGCCCTGCTCGAGTTGGCTGAGAACGATCCCCTGCATACTCAACGTCCCGGCCACCATCAACCCGCTTACGACCGAGAAGCCGAGCGGCACTTCGTAGCTGACCATCTGCGCCGCCGAGCGCAGCGATCCGAGCAAGGAGTATTTGCTGTTGGAAGACCAACCGCCGAGGATGATCCCCAAAATGCCGACCGACGACATGGCCAGCACGAACAGAATGCCGATGTTCACGTCGGCGACGAAAAACTTATCGCTCAGCGGCAGAACCGCAAAGGCAGTCAAGGCCGTGACGGTCGACAGAATCGGCGCGAACCAGAAAATCCACTTGTCGGCTTGGGCCGGGATCACGTCTTCTTTGAGCAGCAGCTTAAAGGCATCCGCCAGCGGCTGCAGGAACCCGTACGGCCCCACTCGCATCGGCCCCAGCCGCACCTGTAAGTCCGCCAAGACCTTGCGCTCCAGCAACACGATGTAGCCGGCCACCAACGGAAACAGTGCGACGATAATCGCCGTGAAGATGAACGCCGTAACGTAAGGATTGTTCAGCAGTTCTTCCATCAACGTGCTTTCAACTCATTCAGCAGACCAACGTAGCGCAGTGCAGTGTCGCCCGACGTGGCGCACGCTTCCAGCGTGCCGTGTCGCCACTCGTGGCGACATCCTTCCCGCCCTTGCCCGCATTGCCCGGGCCCACCTCCCTATCGATCCACCTCGCCCAGCACGATATCAATCGTGCCGATAATCGCCACCACATCGGCGATCAACGATCCCCGGCACATCCGGTCGAGCGCCTGCAAGTTCACGAAAGACGGCGGTCTCACGCGTACCCGGTAAGGCTGCATCGAGCCGTCGCTCACCACGTAATACCCCAACTCGCCCTTCGGCCCCTCAATCGACGTGTAGGCCTCGCCGATCGGCGGCTTGAACACCTTGGCGACCTTGCCCATGATCGGGCCGGGTGCGAGCTTCTCGACGCCTTGGCGAATAATGCGCACCGACTGCCGCATCTCCTGCATACGGACCAGATACCGGTCGTAGGTGTCGCCGTTCTCCGCCGTCGGGATCTCGAAATCATAGTTCTCGTATCCCGAGTAGGGCAGCGCTCTGCGGATGTCCCACTTGACTCCCGCGGCGCGCAGCACCGGCCCGGTGACACCGTAGTCCTTGCACTCGTCGCCCGTAAGCACGCCGACGCCTTTCGTGCGGCCAACCCAGATGCGGTTGGTCGTCAGCAGTTCCTCGTACTCGTCGACCTTCGGGCCAAACAAGTCGCAGAACTTGATGCAGTCTTCCTCGAAGGTGTCGTAGGTCTCATATTGCAGCCCGCCGATGCGAAAGGCGTGCGTCGTGAGCCGCGCGCCGCAATACTTCTCAAAGATCTTGAGGACTTCCTCGCGCTCGCGAAAGCAGTAGAAGACCGGCGTGATGGCGCCGATGTCGAGGGCATGCGTTCCCAGCCACAGCAAGTGGCTCGAAATGCGGTTCAACTCCGAGAGAATGACACGCACCACTTGAGCCCGCTCGGGGACTTCAATCCCCGCCATGGTCTCGACGGCATGGCAATAGCCGAGGCCGTTCGACACGGCGGCAACGTAGTCCATGCGGTCGACGTAGGGGGCAAACTGCTTGTAGGTGCGGTTTTCAGCGATCTTCTCGACGCCGCGGTGCAGGTAGCCAATGATGCATTCGGTTCCGAGCACGCGCTCGCCGTCGAGCTTGAGGATCACGCGCAGCACGCCGTGGGTCGAGGGGTGCTGCGGCCCCATGTTCAAAACCAATTCATTGGCTTCGAGAAAGGTCGCTTCCGCCATTACTGCCCACTCTCAATCTGAAGGTTCTCGCGAACCCAATCCTCATCCTGTTGAATGATCGAGTAGTCTTTCCGCAAGGGATGCCCTTGCCATTCCTCGGGCAGCAGAATCCGCGTCATGTTGGGATGGCCTTCAAAGCGGACGCCGAACATGTCGAAGACCTCGCGCTCGAGCCAGTCGGCCGTAATATGGACGCCGACAACGGTTTGGGCACTGTCTTCCTCGCCGAGCCTGGCTTTGATGCGCACCCGTTCATTGCGTGCGAAGGAGTAGAGAATCCACACCAGCTCGAAACGCTTTTCCTGCTCCGGGTCGTCGACGGCGGTGATGTCGACGAGATAGTCAAAGTCTTGCTCGACCTTGAGGTACTCGATGATCGAAACCGCGGCGTCGACATCCGCAAGGAGGAAGTTTTGGTCCCGATAGCTTAGAAACTCTTTGATTTGTTCGCCAAACCGCTCTTTCAGCGCGTCAGGGAGGGAGCCTTCCCAAGGCGCCGTCTCCATGACAGCGGGCTTCTTAGCGGGCTTCGGCGGCGGCTCCTTCTTGGCTTCCGCGGCCGGAGCGGGCTTGTCTTCCGCTTTCGCGGCCGGAGGGGGCTTGTCCTCTTGTTTTGCCGCGGCGGAAGGGGCGGCCGGGATTGCAGGGGCATCCGGGGCAGCGGGGGCTTCGGGCTTGGCCGCGGGGGTATCCGCGACCGTAGGTTTTTCAACCGGGGGAGCAGGGACCGCCGGTTTCGCGGCAGGCACGTCGGCAGCGATCGGCGGCGTGGGCTTTGCGGCCGGGGTTTCCGCCGGCAACTTGGGAGAGGATTCGGCCGCAGGCGGCGTCGAACCCGCTTCCCCGGGCGTTGGGGATGCAGGCTGGTCAGTCTCAGCAAGCTTTCCCGGGGAGGAATCGCCTGCCCCGCCGCCCGGTTTGTTCTCGTCTTCCATGTATCACTCTACCTCAGACAACACCGCGACTACATGCCGGCCCGACCCAGGTTGTCGCGAGGGAACCTACGTGTTTATCACACCGGCAAATAGGGTGTCAATTGAAACCGCTTGGAGCAGCCCGCGGGGCGCTGAGAAGGCCGCGGGCGGGCTATTTCAGCGTCACCGACGACCGTGATGCGCGGTACGCTCGGGGTGCGTCGCGTTCGGCGCGGGATCGTTTTGTTGCATAATGCGGGGACCGTGCGCGAGCAAGATTTCTTCAACCAATCGGAGGCCACCAAGCCGGCCCGCCTGAATTGCCCCTACTGTCGGGAAGTGAACGAATACTCGCTGCGGTGGGTCGTGCGCAAGAAGAAGGACAAGCTTCCGCGCGGCGCCGACGAACGTGACCGGGCGCGTTTTCAAAAGGCGCAGTCCTACATGGTGCTGAAAGACGATCGGGTGGGCTGCAACAATCTTCGCTGCCGCAGACACTTCGAGATTTCAGGAGTGAAGACGATGGCGTTTTTGTGAGGCGTCGGTCGCCGCTGCCATCCCTGCCGCCCAGTCGAGGAAGCGCGCCAAGTCCCGCTTCCTTTTCCAGGTGAAAGAGAAGAATCGCCCGGCCCCGATTTCGGCTGCGGGATAGCCCCAGTAGGTCTCGATCCGCCACCGTAGGTAGGGGCTTGCCCAGGGCCGAAATCGATAGCCGCGGGTGGCTGTCCAGAGGAACCGACCGATGCGCCGGAAGCGGGTCATCCGAGACGGTGTCGCGCGGTGATTCATTAAGAGGTTGGCCGCGGTGACCGCCATGCGTGGCGGCCAAAACCCCATGGCAAAACGACCGGCTGAGAGCCTGTCGTTACCGTTGACTAGGACCGGCACGAGTGCCGCTCCTACCACGGCCGCGGGCACCTGGAATACTCATTCGCCGATGCAGTGCAGCATGTGTTGCCAGAATTCTCTGCCTTCGATTGACTTCTCCGTCTCGCCCATGCCGCCTTCTTCCCAACGGATGACCATCGTCATCTCCAATGTTGCGCCGCAATCGCATTTCAATTTGTGATCGATGCGCTTTTCCTGTTTTGCCATGGAAAGTTCAGTGCCTCCGAACGCAAGCGGACCGGCCGGGCGGCCCCGATCAATCTGTCAGTTTACCCCGGATCGAGAGCGGTCGCCGTTTCGCATTGCCGCCGGTCTCGACAGCCACTACAATCGAAGCCATGAGTCTCCGGATCGCCGACCGTGATTTTCGCTCCCGCCTGATCGTAGGCACGGGAAAGTACCGCAGCTTCGAAGAGATGAAGCGTTGCCACGAGCTGTCGGGATCGGACTTCGTTACGGTCGCCGTGCGGCGGGTGAACCTCACCGACCGCTCGAAAGAATCGTTGCTGGACTACATCGACCGCGACAAGATGTTTATCCTGCCCAATACGGCGGGGTGCTATAGCGCGGACGAGGCTATGCGCACTGCGCGGCTGGCTCGCGAGGTGGGCCTTTCCAACTGGGTGAAGCTCGAAGTCATCGGCGACGAGAAGACACTGTTTCCCGACAACGAGGGGCTGCTCGAGGCGACCAAGGTCCTCGTCAAAGAGGGCTTCATCGTCTTGCCCTACACAAATGACGACCTCATCAATGCACGCAAATTGATCGATGCGGGCGCTTCCGCAGTGATGCCTCTGGCGGCGCCGATCGGCTCGGGGCTGGGCGTTCAGAACGAAACGAACTTGAAAATCCTGAGAGAGATGATCACGGAAGTTCCGTTGATCGTTGATGCCGGCGTGGGGACGGCCTCCGATGCGACGCGCACAATGGAATTGGGGGCTGACGGCGTATTGATGAATACCGCGATCGCCGCCGCGCGAGAGGCGGAAAAAATGGCGTTGGCCATGAAGTACGCGGTTGATGCCGGGCGACTCGCTTGGGAAGCGGGCCGGATGGAGAAACGTCTTTACGCCTCGGCCAGCAGTCCGCTTGAAGGGGTCGTTCGGTAACTGACCTATCCCCCCGATTACATCGAGCACCGCCAGGCTAGGCGTGCAGTTCCCCGAACAGTCGATTGTTAGACTGAAACGTCGTGGCGTTCGACCTCATTGTTTTCGACCTCGACGGGACGCTGGTTGACTCGAAACTCGATCTTGTGCTCGCCGTCAACGCTGCTCGGGCCGACGCCGGGATGGCGCCGCTCGAGCCTGAGCTCATTTATTCCTACGTCGGGAACGGAGCGCCGACGTTGATACGCCGATCGTTGGGCCCGCGGGCCTCGCAACAGCAGGCCGATCGGGCTCTGGAGTTTTTCTACGAGTATTACCGCGATCACATGCTCGACAATACGACGCTTTACCCGCGCGTTCAGGAGACCGTGGACTCGCTATTGGATTCCGGGCGCAACCTGGCCGTTCTTACGAATAAGCCGGTGCGGTTTTCGACTTTGATGATCGAAAGGCTCGGCTTGGCCGCGCATTTTCGCCGCGTCTACGGCGGCAACAGCTTCAAGGCGAAGAAGCCCGACCCGTACGGACTCAATCTGTTGATGGAAGAGATGGGAGCCGCCAAGGCTCGTACTCTCATGGTTGGCGACAGCGCGGTGGACGTCCGGACGGCGCGTAACGCGGGCGTTGCGTCCTGCGGCGTGACCTATGGTTTGCAACCCGAAACGCTTGTGGCCGAGCCGCCCGAAATCCTATTGGATGATATTGGCGAGCTACTCGCCGTCGTCAGTAATGGGATCGCGACTTCGACCGCCTAGCCTGAAACTTCAAATCCAGTTCAATTTTCACCCATCCGAGCCGCGCCGCCTCGCGGCGCGGTCCTCCGCGAACCGTCGCCCAAGTTTCTTCCTGATCGACCCGGCGCGGCCGGTGGCCCCACTAGACCAGCAGTCCGTGGGCGTTGCGGAGTAAAGCCGCGGGTTTCTTTGAACCCTGCGCTACGCACTCTTTGCGGTCCCCGAGCTTCGGAAGACCCGCCACCTTTGTTGTGGTCAAGGTTCTCATCGCATACCGCTCGATTACTCTCGCGGCCCGGTTTTGGTGGTTAGATTCGGCCGAGGGGGCGGCGATTGCGGTGGATTTCGTCGACGAAACTTTCCGCCGCGGTGAGCAAGCTCTCGACCAACTCAGGGTGCAGCTCTCGTCGGTCGAATTTTTCAGCGACGTCTTCGTGAAGATCATAGAGAGCCGTCGCTTTCAGCTTCGACGGGTCGGCCCCGCGCCTCAGGTGCAGCTTCCATTTGCCCCGGCGTACGGCCTCGATGCGGGGTAGCTGGGCCGGCTGCGCGCCGTTGAAATAGTAGAACTCGGTGTACGGCGAGCGGGCGTCGGGGCGGCCGGAAAGCAGCGGCCATAGATCGCCGCCGTCGATCGTGCGGTCGCTCGGAACCTCGGCGCCGGCGAGCTTAACGAGGGTCGGCAGGATGTCCATGTTCGACGCCGGTTCCGAAGTCACCCGGCCGGCGGGAATCGCGTCGGGCCAGCGAAAGATGCCGGGTACACGCATCCCGCCTTCCCAGGTCGTCGCCTTGCCGTGACTGAAAGGTCCCGCCGAGCCTCCGTCCACGCCGTACTGCAACCAGGGGCCGTTGTCGGAGGTGAAGCAAATCAGTGTCTTGCCGTCGATGCCCAACTCTTTGAGCTTGGCGACGATTTCTCCGACGCTCCAATCGATTTCCTCGATGACGTCGCCATAGAGCCCGCGAATGGATTTCCCTTGTCGCGCCGCATTCACGAACAAGGGAACGTGAGGCATGGCGTGCGGCAGGTAGAGAAAGAAGTTGCGGTCTTTGTTTTCTTCGATGAACTCCACGGCACGCTTGGTATACATGGTTGTGAGCTTCGTCTGGTCGGGATCGAGCGCGACGATTTCGTCGTCTTCCATCAGCGGCAGCGGTTCGGGAAATCCCTGGCCGGCATCGACGTCGTAATAACGTCCTTGGCCGGCGAAACCCGTGTAGTCGGCTCGGCGGCGTGCGGCGTGCATGCGTTCGTCTTCGTTCTTTGTGGGCGGCATCACCGGGTGGTAGCGCCACATGTCGTTCGAATAGGGCAGCCCGAACCAGTGGTCGAAACCGTGGCGATGCGGCAAGAAGGGCGCGGCGTGTCCCAGATGCCACTTGCCGATCATCATTGTCTGGTAGCCCCGTTTCTTGAGAATTTCGGCGATGGTGATTTCGCCGGGGTGGATTCCCGTGTTCGTGCTCTTCGACCCGTGATTGAAAGCCAGGCTGTTGCGCGGCGGGTAACTTCCGGTGAGCAAGGCGGCTCGCGAAGGTCCGCAGAAAGGCGCGGCGTAGAAACTTGTAAAGCGAATGCCTTCCGCCGCCAGCCGGTCAATATTGGGCGTGCGAATGTCGGGCGAGCCTTGGACGCCGAGATCGCCCCAACCCTGGTCGTCGGTGAGGATAACGATAAAATTGGGCTTTTTCTGTTCTGTCGCGGCCGGGGCGAGTGCCAGGAAGAGGGCCGAGGCTGTGAGTCGAGCGAGGGTTTGCGTCATGGTGTGAGATGCCGGACGGTTCGGGGAGACGCGGATCGGGAGCGCGAGACGGTTGGGTGCGCTTGGCCCGTCGCCTGCGCTCCGGGCTCTCTTGCTGCGTTATGAATTGCGTGCACGATTACTCTCGCGGCTCGGTTTGGGTTTCCGGCTCGTCCGGGGGGGTGAGGGCGTCGAGAGCCTCGAAAATCTCGCCGCGGCTCGTGAATTTGACGCGCGGACGGCGACCGGGCATCCCCATAGCCATTTCCAGCCGGTCGATATCCTGCCACTCTTCGTAGGAGACGTAGCGCACGCCACGTTCCTTGAGAAGGCTGTCCATGCTTTCGGGTTCAGCGTTGTGCGGGCTGAGGAAGGTACCGTCTCGCAAGTCGGCGATCAGATTCGCCACTGTTTCCTTGGCGTCGGCTTTGTTAGTGCCGATCACGCCGTAGGGCCCCCGTTTGATCCAGCCGCTGACGTAAATTCCGGTCAAGGCGCGATCGAGGAGGGGGTCGACGACACGGCCCCCGTCGTTCGGTACAATGCCGCGGTCGTCGAGGAACGGCAGCTCGGCGAGCGGGATGCCTTTGTAACCGACCGAGCGCAGCACCAAGCCGGCCTCGATGGTTTCGAACTCATCAGTTGGCCGCGAACGAATGCGGCCTTGGGTGTCGGTGTAGAGTTCGTTGCGAACTGTTCGCACGCCCCGAACGCGGCCTTCGTCGTCGCTGAGCAACTCGACGGGGGAAGTGAGAAAGCGCAGAATGATGCGGCGAGACTTGACTTGCGGTCCGGAAACGGCGTAACCGCGCAATATTTCCAGCTTGCGGGCCAGAGTGGGATTGTCGAGAGCAGCGGCTTGGCTCTCTTGATCGACGACGAGTTCGTCCGCCAAGGTGCGCACTTCCGCGTCAGCCAACTCGCCTAGCTCGGAGATTTCCGGGTTCGAGAACGCCGCTTGCGCCGGCCCACGGCGACCCAGCATATAGACCTGCTTGACGTTGCCGTTGCGCAGCGCTTCGAGCGAGTAGTCGGCGATGTCGGTCGTCTGCAGCTCTTCGACCGTCGCGGCCAGGATACGCGCCACGTCGATGGCGACATTGCCGACACCGACGACCACGGCGGCGGGGTGACTCAGGTCGAATCGGCGGTCGGAGTAGTCGGGATGGCCGTTATACCAGGCGACGAATTCGGTGGCGGCGTGGCTGCCGGCGAGGTCTTCACCGGGAATGTCCATGCGGCGATCGGCTTGGGCGCCGGTGGTGAAGACGATCGCGTGATAGTGGGTGCGCAGATCGCTGAGCGAGACGTCTTTTCCGTACTCGACGCTGCCGAAGAAGCGGAACCGCGGGTCGGCGGCGAGCTTGTTGTAGACCTTGACAACAGTCTTGATTTTTTGATGATCGGGAGCAACGCCGAGGCGGACCAGACCGAACGGCGTGGGCAGGCGGTCGAAGACATCGCATTCGACGGCCGGTCCCTGTGCCTCGAACAGGTGCTGCACCGTAAAGAAACCCGCCGGGCCGGAACCAATGACGGCGACGCGCAGCGGACGGTCGGAACTGCCCAAAGAACTCATATGCGGCATACACTACCAAACGACCGAGTCCACCTGCCACCGGTGTTCCGGTTTGACCGCAAGACGGGTTTCGGCGACTTGGGGGGGCCGGAAATCTAACTTCTCCCCTTGCGTAGGCGATTGATCTCGCTGAGTAGGCCCGTCACCGAGCGCATACGCTTGATCGCTTTTAAGCCGTAGCGGGCGCGGCGGCGCCAGTTGGGGCGCTCGTCGACGGTGCCGGGGGTGTTTTGCGGCTCGGTCTCGGCCCATAGATCTTCGAGGTTGATCATGACGAATTCGGCGCGGCTCGCGGCCTGCTTGCCGAGTAGAGCCTCGACCATTTGCCGGATCTCTTCGGTGCCGTTTTTCGACGATGGGTTGGCGCGAAGCCTCGACCGCCGGTCGGTGGAAAGACGGGTAGCTCGGTCGGGGAGAAAAAACAGCCGTAGGGCTTGCTTGACGGCTTCGCGGCGATTGCGATCTTGGGTGGAATCGTCGGCGGCGAGCAAGCCTAGATCGACCTGATCGTTGATGTCGAGCTGCTTCCAAAACGCCGCGAAGGGACGCATATCATGCGTGTTGAGGGAAGCCACGGTGCCGGCCGCAATCGGCTTGAGCGGGCTTCGAGGGCGGTCGCGAAATTCGAATTGCCCGACGGACATCCGGCGCGCCCCTCGCTCTTTCATGCGAGCACGCACATAGCGAGGGACGGTCCCCAGATCTTCCCCGACGATGACCGTCTTTTGGCGGCGTGATTCCAGGGCGAGGATGGCGTAGAACTCCCGCGCCGGATACCGCACGTAGGCACCTTGGTCGGCCGGTCGGCCTAGCGGAACCCAATAGAGCCGATGCAGTCCCATGACGTGATCAAGACGCAGCATCGAGGCGCGGCGCATGTGCGTGCGCAAACACGCGATCCAAGGACGGTACTGTCGGCGGCGAATATTCTCGGGGTGCTGAGGCGCGAAACCCCAGTTCTGCCCCTCAGTGAAAAAGCGGTCCGGGGGCGCACCGCCGGCAACATTCAAGGCAAACAACTCGGGATCTTCCCATACATCGAACCCGCCCGCGTGAACGCCCAATGGGAGATCGAGATAGAGTCCGCCTCCCTTATTGCCCGCGCGGTCGGCCAGCGCGGTCAACTGCTGATCGGCCAGCCATTGGACGTAGAGGTGATAGGTCCGCGCCGCCTCGTCGAAGTCGCCGGCACAGATTGTCCCCGTGCGCAGCCTCGCCGGCCAATCGGGCCACAGACGGCCCCGGGCTTCGACCACGGCGCGGAACTTGGCGTAGGCGTCGAGGTCGGGGCGGCTTTCGACGTAGGCTTGAAACTCGTCGCGACGCGTCGAGGGCCGGGCCGTCAGGGAACGGGCCAAGGCCTCGAGCACGCGGCGCTTGAGCGCCATTTCGCGGCGGTAGTCGACGAGGTCGGCCTGTCCGAGGCGCGCGCACTCTTTCACGTAGGCCGTCGACCCGAGCAAGGACCGCGCCCGCGGCGACCGGTCGAGTTCCGGGGCTCGCGCGGGGTCCAAATAGAATTCGTTCCAAAAGCGGCGGCTGACCGGCGTGTAGGGCGAGGGGTGGAAAGGTTCGTCGAGATAGCAGGCCGAGAGCGGAAGCGTGCCGACGGCCGAACCGCCCAGGTTGATCGTCCATTCGAGAAAGCTCTCGAGGTCGGTAAAGTCGCCGGAAGCCGAGCGCCGCTCGGTTCGCAGGGCGTAGAGCGGCAGGAACAGCCCCCAGCGGCGTTCCGTGGAAGGCTCGGGCGAATAGGCGGTTCGCGGCGCGGAGATGACAAGGGCTTCGGCGGTACGGCGTCCAAGCGTCAACCGCAGTGTGTGATATCCCTCGGGCAACGCCGCCGGCAGCGCCAAGGACTTAGTTAGGAACCGCCGCCGGCCGACTGCCGCCTCTCCCAAGGTTTTCAACTCGCCGCCGCGGCGTTGGAAGCGGAGGGGTTGCCGGCCGTCTTCGAACTCCACCTCGACTGAAAGCGTCGAACCTTCGGCGCTCGCCGGCACGCGCAACGGGATTTGGGGCTGCCGATTCCGCTCACGCCAAGCGACCGCGACCGGCTCGATGAGCTGTTCCCAAATCTCCCGGCGGCGCCCGGACACAGCCGACCTGATCTCTCTTTCGCTTTCTGTAGAGACCCCGGCGCCGAGTTGAGCCAAGACCGCGAGCAAAGTTTCCGGTGGCGACTCGCGCACGACCCCAAAACCGTCGCGATAACGAACCTGCACACCGTAAAGGCGTGCGAGCCGGTGAATGTCCCCGACGTGGCGCACGCTTTCAGTGTGCCGTGTCGCCATTCGTGGCGACATCTCTGCTCCGACATTGCCCCGGCTCGAACGAGTTTTCATGGCGCTGTGATGAACCCGAAGAATTACCAAGCCAAGCGCAACACCACACAACTCCGCCCGTCAACCGAGTAAGTCTTGCCGCGGCAGGCAGTTGCCCTTGCCCCCATCTCGCTCGTATCTAAGAGCCGCTCCCAGCGTCCGCCCTTTTCCGCCGGCGGCAAGGTGAATCGCACGGATTGCTCGCCGCTGTTCATCATCAGCAACAGCGGCCTGCGCGACCGTTGGCCGCTCTGCGCGTCCGTCTCGGTTCGCGGCATATCGCCCCGCAACAGCGCCCCGAAACAACGCAGCTCGGGATCGCTCCAATCCGCGTCCGTCTTTTCGTTGCCCGATGGGACATGCCAAGCGATGTCCTTGCCGCTCACCTCGTCGTCTGCCTCCCCATTGAAAAACGTCGCGCGCTGTGAGGCTTCGTGATCTCGGCGCAGTCGTGCCAGTCGTTGGAAGAATGCCAAGAAGGCTTGCTGCTCGGGGGAGAGATCCCAATCGAGCCAACTCAGCTCATTGTCTTGGCAATAGGCGTTGTTATTACCCTGCTGCGTCTTTCCCAATTCGTCCCCGGCGCGAATCAACGGCACACCTTGCGACAACATCAACGTGGCGGCCAGGTTGCGTTTCTGCCGCTGCCGCGAAGCGTTGATTTCGGGGTCGTCAGTCGGCCCTTCCGTACCGCAGTTCCAACTAGGGCTGTGGCCGTCGCCGTCGCGGTTCCCCTCACCGTTGGCGAGATTGTGTTTGCGGTGATAGCTGACGGTATCTTCCAGGGTAAAGCCGTCATGCGAGGTTACGAAGTTGACCGATGCCGTCGGGCCTCGGCTGTTGTGGGCAAACAGATCACTGCTGCCGGCCAAGCGCGTGGCGAGCGCGGGGGCTGTTCCGTCATCGCCGCGCCAAAAATGTCTAACGTCGTCCCGAAATCTGCCATTCAATTCCGACCAACCCGAGGGGAAAGAGCCCAGGCGGTAGCCGTCATCGCCCAAGTCCCAAGGTTCGGCGATCCATTTGACGCGGTTGAGCCGGGGGTCCTGTGCCAACGCGGTGAGGAATGGGGCATTCAAATCGACGTCATGCTCGCCGCGAATCAGCGCCGTGGTCAGGTCGAAACGAAATCCGTCGACGTGCATTTCGTCCACCCAATAGCGCAGGCTGTCCATCACGAGTTGCAGCACGCACGGGTGATTTAAGTTCAAGGTGTTGCCGCAGCCGGTGAAATCTTGGCATCGTTGCGGATCGTCGGGTTGCAGACGATAGTAGACGGCATTGTCGATGCCTCGCATCGAAAGCGTCGGGCCGGTTTCGCCTCCTTCCCCCGTGTGGTTGTAGACCACGTCGAGGATTACTTCGATGCCGGCCTCGTGCAGTCGCCGGATCATTTCCTTGCATTCATTGACGGCGCCGGCCGGCCCGCTCGCCGCGTAACGCGGGTCGGGCGCGAAATAGGCGAGCGAGTTGTAGCCCCAATAGTTCGTCAGGCCGCGTTCGACCAGGGCACGCTCATCAATCTGGGCGTGAATAGGGAGGAGTTGTACGGCCGTTACGCCCAATTCAAGCAGATGATCGATCATGGGCTCGGCACAAAACCCGGCATAGGTCCCGCGCAGCTCGGGCGCCACGTCGGGGTTACGTTTGGTAAACCCTTTGACGTGCACTTCGTAGAGAACGGTGTCGCGCCAGGCCGTGCCCGGCGGTTGATCGCCATGCCAGTCAAAAGCGGAATCGGTGACCATTCCGAGCGGACTGCATGCGGCAGAGTCCCGCTCGTCAAAGGAGACGTCGTCGCCGGAACCGCCGCGCAGGTAGCCGTAGAGCTCGTCGCGCCAGGTCAGCCCCCGGCCGACGGCCCGGGCGTAGGGGTCGAGGAGAATCTTGTTGCGGTTGAAGCGATGTCCCTTCGCCGGCTCATACGGCCCATCGACGCGGTAAGCGTAGAGCTGCCCCGGGGTGACGCCCGGCAGATAGGCGTGCCGCACGAAATTCGTTCTTTCGCGCAACGGGATTCGAGCGCTTTCGGTCTCGCTCTCAGGATTGTCAAAAAGGCACAGCTCTGCGCTCGTTGCATTTTGCGAAAACAGGGCAAAGTTGACGCCTTCGCCGTCCCAACTCGCACCTAGTGGATGGGGTTTTCCAGGGTTCGGAGCAATCGGCGGAAGAGCCGCGGACATGTGAACAGATTATACCGGCCGCCCCGTTAGCGTCCTTGGAGAGGTGCCCTTCGTCGGTCGCGGCGCTCAACCTCGACAGCGAGCGGTACACGTTGCATACTAGGGGAGTCCGCATCGGAGACTGGAAATGCCCATCCGACCCCACCGCGCTCTGGAACGAGTCGTCTTGCTGGCAGTCGCGTTGTTTTGGATCGCAATTCCTCCCCCGGCGTCGGCTCAACCGACCCCTGCCGCCCAATTGGAGGACCCGGCGCGACACGCTCGAGATATGGCCGAAGGTCTGAAGCTGTTCGCGGAGCGAGTCCGACCCCTGCTTACCCAGCAGTGCTTGGCGTGCCACGGGGGAAGGCAAAAGCTGGGCGACTTCGACTTGTCCACTCGCGAGTCGTTGATCACGAGCGGGAACTTGGGTGAAAGCGCGGTCCCTGGCCGTTTACTCAAATTGATACGGCATGAGGAAGAGCCGTACATGCCGTTCCAGCAAGCCAAGCTACCCGACGAAGCCGTCGAAGCCATCGCTCGCTGGATTGACCTGGGCGCACCGTACGACGAGCCTCTCGTTGATGCGCCGGAGCGAAGCGGACCGTCCGAAGACGCCCCGCTCGAAGTGACCGAGGAGCGGCGCGGTTTCTGGTCGTTTCGTCCGCTAAGTCGAGTCGCGCCACCCGCTGCCGCTGATTCCTCCTGGGCCGAGACGCCGATCGACCATTTCATCCGGCAAAAGCTCGAATCGAAACGCTTGAAACCGAATCCCGCGGCCGACAGCCGAACGCTGATCCGCCGCGCTTATTCAAATTTACTCGGCCTACCTCCCCGGCCCGAGGATGTCGACGCGTTCCTCAATGACTCTTCTCCGGATGCCTACGAGAACCTGATCGACCGCTTGCTCGACTCGCCCCACTATGGCGAACGTTGGGCCCGCCACTGGATGGACATCGCCCGCTTCGCCGAAAGCGACGGTTACGAGCAGGACTTCGACCGCCCCTACTCCTACCACTACCGCGACTTTCTGATCCGTGCCTTCAATGAAGACATGCCCTACGATCGCTTCGTGCGCTGGCAACTGGCCGGGGACGAGCTGGTCCCCGACGACCCTCAGGCCATGATCGCCACCGGTTTTCTCGGCGGCGGCCCGTTCCCGACACAAATCACCGAGGCCGAGTTCGAAAGTGCCCGCTACGACGAGTTGGACGACATGATCGGAACCGTCGGCACCGCCATGCTCGGGCTCACCGTCGGCTGCGCGCGTTGCCATGACCACAAATACGATCCCATTCCCACTCGAGACTACTACCGTTTGGCGGCGGTCTTCGGACGAACGATTCGCTCAGAGATCGACTACACGCCGGGCTGGGACACCTATCTCGAAGCGAAAGCAAAGTGGGAAAACGAGCACGCCGAACTCAAAGCCGCCCGCGCTGACTACGACAACAAGCGTCTTACCCCGCGCTTCGACAAATGGCTCAAGCGCGCCGCGGCAGGCGCGCAGCCGACCATTCCCGCGGATCCGACCTGGCAAGTGCTCGACTTGACCGAATACAAGTCCAAGGGCGGCGCGGTCTTCGAAAAACTCGAGGATGGCTCTCTGCCGGCTTCGGGGCCGAACGTTAAGATCGACACGTACACTTTCACCGCGGAAACCGGCACCCAGGACATCACGTCGATCCGCGTCGAGGCGCTGACCGATTCGTCGCTGTTTGAGCGGGGTCCCGGCCGATCCATTTCCGGTCAATTCCTCATGCGCGGAATCGAGGTGGGCATCCAGTCAATGGCCGTCGGCGAGGTCGACCCCTTCACGACGCCGATCGGCGCCGCGCGAGCCACGGATCATCTTGAGGCAGACGCCAAGTCCGTCGAGGGCGCGGTCAATATCGAAAACACGTTTCTTGGGTGGACCCTAAGCCCATCCGGCATCGGCAACGATCAGGCCGCTGTCTTTGATTTCGAGAAACCGATTGGATTCGAAGAGGGCACGCGGCTGGTCGTCACCCTGCGCTTCGGCGTTCACACGCAATACGCATTCGGCCGGCCGCGGCTGTCGATCTCGACCAAGGCGTCGCCGGCGGCAACGGTCGGAGGCGGCGTCTCGCAACATGTCGCCGGGGGTCTCGCCGCGCTCAGGCGAGAAGGGCCGTCCGCCCTTTCCGACAAGCAACGCGAGGCCTTATTCGACTGGTATGCGCGCTCGGACAAGCGCCGTCGCGAGTATGACGAAAAGATTCGGGCGCACCGCGACGCCAGGCCCCCCTCGCCGAAGACGAAGATGATGGTCAACTCCGAGGGCTTCCAGCCGCGGGAGCACGCCGCCGCGGGCCGGGGCTACCCGCATTACTACGAAAACACTTACTACCTGAACCGCGGTAACGCGAACAACAAAGGCGACGTCGCCGAGCCGGGATACCTGCAAGTGCTGATGCGCCCCGGCCACAACGAAAACGAATGGCGCGTTTCCCCGCCCTCGGATTGGAAGCGCACCGGATACACCCGCGCCTCGCTTGCCCGTTGGATCACCGACGCGGAGAACGGCGGCGGAGCAGTGCTCGCGCGGGTCATTGTGAATCGGCTGTGGCATCACCACTTCGGCCGTGGGATCGTCGCCTCGCCCAGCGATTTCGGAATGCAGGGCGAACGGCCCAACCATCCTCAACTTCTCGATTGGTTGGCGCGAGATCTGGTGGATCACGGTTGGCGGCTCAAGCGTCTCCACAAATTAATCATGATGAGCGCCGTCTATCAAGTCAGCGCCGCGCATGACGCCGAGAAGGCCGAGGTCGACATCGGCAACATCTACCGATGGCGCTGGACGCCGCGACGGCTGGAAGCCGAAGCCGTTCGCGATTCGCTGTTGCAAGTCTCGGGGCTGCTCGACACGACCCTGCACGGCCCGGGGTCACTGCGCCCCGAGATGCGACGGCGCAGCATCTACTTTTTCCTCAAACGCAGCGAACCGATTGGGTCGATGGTGTTGTTCGATCAACCCGAGCACCTGGTCGGTATCGGTCGGCGACCTTCGACGACTATCGCACCCCAGGCGCTAATGTTTCTCAACAGCCCGCAAGCTCGGCGCTATGCGGAAGGATTGGCGGGGAGGTTGCAAGGGCGCAAAGGTGTTGCGGCGATTCGGGAAGCTTACCGCATCGCCTACGGTCGCGAGCCGACCGCTGCCGAGATCGCCGACGGGGAACAATTCCTCGATCAGCAACGCCGATCGTATAAGGGCAAAGGTCGGGCCGCCGCAGCTGTTTCAGCGCTGGCCGATTATTGCCAAACACTGCTGGGTCTCAACGAGTTTCTGTACATTCGATGAGGGGCTGGTTGCCGGGTCGGGCCTGACCCGTCACTCTCGTTCCGGGCTCTGCGTCGCCCTTGTCAAAAGCGGAACCGTAAGTTGAGCTGAAGGGTACGCGGGAGGCCCTCCGACCTAACGATGCCGAAAGACGGGTCGTCCACGTTGGTGGAAGGGGCGGCCCAGTTACGGTTGTTGAAGGCGTTCAGTAGGTCAATGCCGAAGTCGAGAGATGTCGTCTCTCCGGTCGCCACCTGCCGCCCAATACGCAAATCCCACTGCTGAAACCCATGCATACGGACGGCGTTGCGGCCCAGGGTCCCCTGGCGTCGCTCGTCGAAATTCGTCGGCACTACGGCTTCGAAAGCCCTCGGATCGAAGGCGAAGCGCCCGCTGATCTCGCTGCCGTCGGCCAGGGTGAACGTCCGTTCCTTGCTGGGGTTAAGGCGCTGAAACCCGCCCACGAAATCCGGCCGTCCCACGCGAACAAAGCTGAACGTCGGGTCTTCCGTCTGCCGGATGTCGAGTGGCAACCCCGAATGGAATCGCCAGATGCCGCTGATTTGCCACCCGTCCGCCCAGGGTAACCTTTCCGCCGTCTCTCGCGGCAACCGAAGCCGGTAGAACCACGTCGCGGCAACCATATGGCGACGGTCGAAATCGGAGTGGGCCCAAGGTTCGCTTACTAGAGAGTCCCGAAATACCGTGCTGCCGTTGTCGAAGGCATTCGACCAGGTGTAGCTGACATCGAAGGCCGTGTTGTCGCTCAGATAGCGCGTCAGCTTCCACTGCAAACCGTTGTATCGTCCGTTCCCCATGCTTTCAAAGAGCCGAACATTGTCGTACTGGGAATACAGACGCATATTGCGGATCTGACCGAAGCCGAGCAACGGGTTACGTATGAAAATGTTCAACTCACGTTGACGTTGCAGATTCAGCGTGCGCGAGCCGACGTAGATGGCGCTCAGAAAGATACGGTGGGGCAGAAGCCTTTGCCAACCGAACGTCCAATGATGGGCCACGGTGTTGTCAAACAACGGGTCGAACGACAACACGGGGAAACTCACCTGCGAGCTGCGAATGGCCGTTCCGGTTACCGGCGGAACTATCGACAGCGGCGCCTCGAAACTGCCCTGTCGTTGCAGGCGGGCGAAGTTGAAGCGTGTATCGGTGCTGAAGGGCGGGAATGTCGCTTGGAACAGCGTGGCGGCGCTCGATCCGGCAAAGGCGCCGAAATCGTAAAAAACCCCGTAGGACGCCCGGAAGACGGAGCGCCCCGATTCACCGAAGATCAAGCGGGCGGCCTTGCTCGTACCGGTCGGTGAATAAGCCAGTCCGACCCTGGGGACGAAGTGTCGGCCGTCGCTCCGTACCGTCGAGCGAGGCAGGGGGCCGAAGTCGCCATCGGGGTCGCCCGGGAAGATCAAGTTGGGCAAGGTCTCGTCGAAGGCCTGCGTTTCAACGTTGCGGCGGAAGGCGGCGATGCGATCAAGCCGCTCGACCGCCGGCGGCTGGGCTTCATATCGCACACCCGTGGTGATCTGCAAACCCCGCAGGGGCCGCCATTCAGCCTCACCGTAGGCCGCGAATTCATGCCAGCGAAGATTCATGCTGCGCGGCGTCGTAAGCCGGTAGAGGGCCGGAATGCCCATCAATAAGTCCGCGCCGCTGTTACGGCTGCCGCGAAACGCTGTTGACGAAAACGTAAACCCGCCGGCCGGGTTCTCCGCGTTGGAGAAGGGCCAGACCCCACGTCTGGCCAAGGCGCCGGCGCGTAAGACAAGGCCACCAAGCCGGTAGGAAACGTCGTCGCGAATCTGAAAGCCGGTTTGCGCCGACGACTCGGAGAACAAGAAGGGAGCCACGTGCAGCCTCTCCGTTCCGTCGTGGTCGAGAATGGTGACATCAGGCAGCGTCTCAGGGTCGGCCCCGTAGGTAACAAAGTCGGAGCCGAAGCTTTCGGCCGATGTTTCGAGGAAGTTGGGTTGCCCTTGGCGGTGATTGCTCGTCAGGCGTTGGCCCGCCACACGAACGGTATTCACCAGTCCTGGAGTCGGTGTATAGGTCAGTGAGAGCTGGGCGTTTTGGGCTCGTTGACGTCGGCGCACGGCCAAGCCGGGCGTCGACAATGGATCGAACGAAGGCTCGACGACGCGGTTTTGGAAGTTGAAGTAGCTCCAGTGGATCGCCCAGTTGCCCGGTCGCCAATCGACGCGACCGAGGAACATTTCGCCGTCTCCGGCCATGCGGCTTTCCGAGCGATGGAGGTTGTCCCCTTCATTCGGAAGAGGAACAAACGTGTCGAGATACTTCGCCATCAGCGGATCGAAGACTTCGGCGGGTACCATGCCGTTGGGGAAGAGCGTAACGCTTGCGGGGTCGCGGGGGAGATTCCGCTCGGGAGCCGACGAAAAATCACCGCGTCTCTCCGCCGGGGTCAAGACCGGGGAAATTTCGGTGTGTTCGCGGTTAGTCCCCCAAACCTCCGCATCCGTGAAAGCGAAAAGGTGCTGTTTCTTCCAAATGGGTCCGCCGAACTGCCCACCGCCGGCCCGGCCGCCGATTCGATCGCTGGAGCCGTTGAACATCTCGATAGGATCGCCCCTACGGGGCCGCCAGAAGGCCCTCGCCTGGCCGTGCCAGTCGGCGCCGCCGCTCCGTGTGGTCGCCGCCACTACCGCCCCTGCATTGCGCCCATCTTGCGCGGAATAGGTATGGGTGACAACTCGGAACGTCTCAATCCCATCCGGCGTCGGGCCGAATGTGCCGGCTTGCGCGCCGCTAATGCGATTTTGCGCGTTGTTAGACGCGTAGTCGAGTTGATAGTTGATGGCGGAGCGCCGCGAACCGTTCGCAGAAACCGGTGCCGCCAGTCCTGTAAACGGGTCCACTTCGAGTGAAGCCGCCGGGCTGATGCCCGGCACCAGATGGAGCAACTTGTCGATGGTCGTGCGGCCCTCCGATCCCAGAATGACCGGGGTGGCTTCAATCTGCTCTCGCACTAGGCCGTATTCGAGGGCGATGCCTTCCAGGCCGCCTTTGGGCCGGGTCAGGGGCGCGGTCAACTTGCGCAATTCGACTGCCACCTCGACCGGGATTCCCGGTAAAACCTCGTAGGGGCCGAGCCGCTGTACCGCGTACCCTTCGAGGTCAACCGCCAGTGAATAGCGCCCGGAAGACAGACCCGAGAAGGAAAACTTCCCGGTAAGGTCGGTGTGGGCCGTGATGGATTTCGCCGTGGAGAGGTTGATCAGGCGGATCTCAACCTCATCGAGAGGGTTTTGGTCCGGGTCCGCAACGAGGCCGATAATCGACCCGGCGGGGGCCTGGCAGACCAGGGGCTGAGCGAAGAAAATACACGCAACCCCGAGCAGGAGCATCCTCCCGCGCATGACTCTATTGTAGGGTTTCGAGGGGTGCCTTGAGGTGCGCTAGATGACCCCGAATGCCGCTCAAGAGCTCACCGCAGGAGTGATTGGCCTGATCGGCGCTGACGGTACCGGGTACGGCGCTGAACAGCGACGTGAGCGTAAAGTCGAGGCGCAGAGCATAGTCGACAAGAGCCTTGCCTTCCTTCAACCAATCCGCTTCGCCTTGTGCCGAGGACGTGTCCGCTCGGTAGGCCCAGTAGCGGCGGGGCAACACTTCCGACAGCCGATCGTAAAGAGCGGCCTCCTCGTCTCGCAACGCCGACAAGTGGAGGCGAATGACTTCGCGAAGGCGGCGCTTCGTCTCGGGAGCAAGCTGATCGACGTGTTCCCTCTCAAGGCCGCTTAACACACGGTTCAGGGCATAGGCATGAGCCAGTAAGCGCGATTGTCCGCGGAAGATGCCGCTCACGTAGCGGTCGAGCTCGGCCTCGAGCAAGGCGGGTTCCGGCGTCAGGAAAGACCGCCGGGCCGCATCGCTGAAGTGCGAGAGCAGGGAAGTGCGAACGATGCCTCCGCTCGGGCGATCCGACGGGCGCGGCGTCGCCAAGGTTATCAGCCGGGGTGCCGGATCATCCTCGTTACGTCCGCGGAGGTCGAAAGCAATTTCGGTTTCACCCGCCGCGCGCGCGAGTGCTTTGACGACGCGGCGGCGGCTTGCCTCATTCTCGACGGTGCCGACGAACTGAAGCCGGCCGTTGCGCGGCTCTGGTCTCAAATCTTCCTGCCAAACATTCGCTTTGGCCAACAGCCAGTAACCGTCGACTATGGTGGCCGCGGTCTCGGCGCTTACAGGCAATGGAGGAGCGAACTCGAAAGGCTCACGCACCGCGGGAGGAAGCGGCTGAGCGATCGGGCCGACGGGGTTCATGAACGCGGCCAATCGGGTCGTTGAGCTGCCCGACGCGATCTTCAGCGTCGGCGCTTGATCAGCAAGCGTAATCGCCTGGGGCGGTGAAGCCGGCACAGGGAAGCCGGCCGCAAAGCGTTCGGGTATCGTCGACGCTAATGCCGCCACCGAGGAAACTACCGGAACGAGGGTCGGTGAGGGAATGTCCGCAATTGGGCCCGCAACCGATTCGATCGGCGTAGCGCTCGGTTCAGGGCTGAATTCGGCCGACAGCCGGGGTCCATTTTCAAGGCTGAGATCGGCGGCTTGTTGGACGGCATCCGGCGGAGAATTGAGAGCCAGGTACCCGCCCAACGCGGCCATAAGAATCGTGGCGGCAATTCCGTAAGCCGGTCGCCTCCATTGCGGGAAACCGACCACCGGCGCCAACGGACGCATCGACCCGCGCAGTCTTTCGAGCGAAGCTTCCCGCAATGCCCCGGGCTCGGCGGGAACCGAGCGCTTCAGCTCGAGTTCCACCTCATAGAGCAACGACTGCAGACCAACCATGGCCTCCTGACAGAAGGTGCAACGGTCGATGTGCTCGGCGCGCTCGGGGATCAATTCCCCGTCAAAGTGCCGCAGCAACTCTGCGGTGGTCAGGTGCCGCAAATTCTTCCTCTGCCGCCGGGCGGAGCTTCGTAAGCGCCCGGGAAATATAACTAACGACGGTCGAGATCGAAACGTCAAGAACTTCACCAATTTCGCGGAGCTTGAGTCCTTCGCTGCGCAACCGCAAGCACTCCAACTCCAGTGTGGTTAGGCGATGCCACGGAAGTCGGGCCACTTCGGCTTCTCGGTCCAGCCGAACCGGCTCTACAACCATCCGGCCTTCGACCGCCAACCATCCTTGCTCATCGAGCAACTCGGGCTTCTTCTTCCGCCCTAGGTCAACCAGAAGGTTGTGAGCCACCCGAAACAGCCAAGCCTTCGGCTGCAGAATCTCCTCGTCTCGGCTCCGGGTCTGATAAAAGCGAACAAAGCTTTCCTGGGCAATGTCTTCGGCTTCGGAGCGGTCGTCGAGCTGATAGCGGATGTACCGAAGGAGACTGTCGCGGTGTTCACCGAAGAGGTCTTCGGTCTCGCGGGCGGCCGAACTGGTGTTCCCTAAGGCTCGCACGAGAAGTCTCCCGTGCCGCCGTTGCCTGCTCTATACCCTTGAATACTAAAGACGTATCAGGCAACGATTCTTACGGCAAGGATCAGATATTTCTATTCTGCGCCTCGATCGGCTGGATGTCAATGGTTCAAGGGGCCGGAATTCGCCCCCGGAACGGTTAGGCGGGCGCGTCTCCTGTTTGCGCGGTTCCAAGCCGAATCAGCAGCACTCGATGCTGAGCGTACTCCCGAATTAGGGGCGTTACTGGTTCGACCGCCCGGAGGATCGCCTGCCCTGTTGATTTCGGAAGTCTCCCGAGCCCGGCACTAGGCCCGGCGGGAGGTTGCGGTTGCGGGGTTGATTCGCGCCCGGGAAGGGATTGCCTGAGCGGGGATTAGCGGTCGGGGGCGTGCCTCGCGATGTTGTGAAGCGATTGTTGGTACTTGGCTGCCGCGCGGACCCGCGGGGCTGACGCGTGTAGGGTGAACGCCGCGATCCCCGGCCGTAATTCGAACCCCCCGGCCGCGGCTGTGACCCCGAACCGGGACCCGGCTGAGCCCCGGGCACCCCTGACGTCGGGTAGCCCGCGGGAAAAGCGCCGCCGCCGCCAGTGGGCGGGCTGAGCGTTCGGCTCGAACTCAACCCGGGCTGCCCACCCGCCATCGGCATTCCTCCTCCGCCCATAGCTCCCATTCCGCCACCCAAGCCTTGCGCCTCGCGGTAGTCGAAGACAAACTCCCACTCGTTGTAGGCTTCGCGCTCTTTGTAGATCTTGACGCCACGTTCCTCGGCTTTGCTTGCCACACCCGCGATGCCCCCTTTAAAGACGGCACCACCGCCACCGCGGCTCTGCGCGCCTCGTAAGCCCGCCAAACCACCCGGCCGCGGTTGGGTCAGGAGTTGCCCAATGATGTTGGCGGCCTGACTGCCGGCCCCCTGCCCCCCGAATCCCATGGGCTGCCGGCCCGCTCGACCGCCCGCGCCCGCTCTCTGTCCGCCGAATCCCCCTCGACCTCCGGCGCCGGCTTGTCCCAAGCCGAAACCTTGGCCGCGCTGTCCTGCCCGTCGACCGCCCGGACGGTTCATGCCCGCACCGAACCCGCCGGCTTGCGGATAGCCCCGCCGCTGCCCGACTCCGGGCGGAACTTGGCTGGGCAACGTGGTCGAGTAATCAGGAGTCTGACCCGCGCTGCCGCCTTGGTCGGGCATTCCCTGCTGCGCGTCGGGGTTGTTAGGATCGACAGGCGCTTGCTGCTCGCCCTCCTGTCCGGGGATACCGCCGAAAGGTCCGCCCCGGCCGAGAACCTCCGGTGCCGCGGATTGCCGCACGGCCCGTGCGCGATCGGCGCCGCGAAAACGTCCATCCGGCGCTGTGAAGCCCTGTTGCTGCGGGTAGCCCTGTACAAAACCGCCCACGCCGAATCCGCCGCTTCCCGAATATCCGGCCTGTCCTGGGTGCCCGCCGCTCGTCCCTAGATTACCCGCGCCCGAAAGGCTTCCTGTTTGGGGATAGCCACCGCGGTAACCACCGGATTGCCCCGCGCCGAAGCCTCGTGAGGCGCCGCCACGTTGACCGAAGCCGCCGCCGAAACTCGACCCCGTGCCCGACCCCATCCCGGCACGAGACCCCGAAGACCCAAAACCGCCGCGAAGGCGCTCTTGCTCGTCTTCGGTGTCGTAGATGAGTGAGTCCTTGAAGCGCCCGTCCGGCCCCATGTGGATAACGCGCCATTCCTCCTCGCCTGTTAGCGGATCTTTGTAGCGCCGCCGCAAGAAACGTTGGCCGTTCGTATCTTCGAGGTCGTCGATTTCCTGCGGGTATTTCTGATGCTTGCGGTAGTAGAGTGCGATGGCTCTCTTATATTGCTCGCCGCGATAGATGAGCTTCTCTTCGCGAATCCGCTGCGCTTCCATCGCCGCCCGAGGCAAGGTAATCGCGAGTTGTACCGCGATCGCGGCGGCGGTAAACAGAAGCGTCAGCAAAACGAACCCGCCTTGATCGCGTCGCCGTGCGCGAGGGCCGGATTCGGAATGGGTATAAGTTGGCATCAACCTTGCTCGAGAGGCAACGATTGCTCGTCCTTGAATTGTAAGTCTTCGATAACGATCGAATTCACCCCGATCCGTACGACGCGGTAGCGCTTCTTGAACACGTCCCCTTCGGTGGCAATGAACACTTCCTCTTCATCGCCGATCAGGAAGGCCCTCTTGCGAGCGTCCTTCGAGGAATTGGCGAAGCCGTAGTATTTCCATTTGATCGGCGGCGCAGTGGGTTTGCGCGCGACGGGTGCACTCGGCTCAGGGGCTTTAGCGGTATCTTTCAGCGCGGCAATTCGCTCTTCGGCGGCTTTCAATTCCTCAGCCGAGGGGCCTGCGACCTCAGGTTTCTTGCGCTCGCCGAAACGGAACAAATCCCGCTCGACGCCTTCGAAGGTAACGGCTCGTACCTTGGCAAGTAAGTCCGTCCGCAGGGTCGGGTCGACGGTCATCGGGTCGAGCGGTTCTTCGAACCGGCCGAATCCCCGACGCGCGGCACTACTCCGGGCGCGGGGAGGTGTCCGTTCGGCGCTCGAGATCCGCGCAGCGTTCCGCGGCGCCGGGACCGGATCCGACAACAACTGGGTATACACCGAATACCCCGCGACGGCCGTCAGCACGCCCAGCAGGATGATCTTATTCTTCTCCGCGCCCAGTTTCATGTCCTTGCTGACTCTTTTCGACTCACAACTCCCGCACAAAAGTATCGATGCGCATTGTGACCTGCAAGTCCGCCGAATCCGAGCGCGGGCTCGCCCCCAACGATTCAATGATCAAAAACTGTTCGGATCGATCGATCAAGTTCAGGAAGCGCACGATGTTTTCGTAGCGGCCCCGAAAATTGGCGTTCATGCGAACGGTTCCGTACTCCTCTGTTCCTTCCACCGGCTCGATGTCGTAGGTGCGGTCGCGGTCTTCGATCTCCGCCTTGGTCGCGGCGGCGTCCAGTTCGGTGACCAGGGTCGAAAATGCAACTTGACGGCGGATGGTGATGTCCTCGATCAGCCCGTCGCCGGTCGATCGCGCGGTCTCTACTTTCTCGACGACGACGCGCAGTTGTTCGACTGCATCCCCGCGTTGCTTGACTTGTTGTTCGAGGGCCGCGATGGCGGCGACGGTTTCTGCCTCGCGCGCGTCGAGCGGACGAACCGCGAACCAGTAAAATCCCAGGTCGCATAGCAACAGCACAGCCAGACCCGCCGCGATATGCGTAGGGGAGATGCGCCGAGACCAAGGCGCGCTTTGCGACGGAGCCGCATTAAAGTTGCTGGTCATAGCTCACCGTCAACTGGTAACGGAATAACGGTTGGTTGTCGCTCGGCGGCGCGCTGCCCCTCAAATTGGGGGAGTCAAACAGTTCGGAGCCTTCAAGTGCCTTCAGCAATTCGATGAAATCTGCCGGCGTTTCGGCACCGAGCTGCATCGTGAGCGCAACGTTGTGTGAATCGGTGACCTCCGGCCGTATCTGCATCATCTGCACGCGGGGCGGGAGAATGCTCTCCAGGTCGGCGAAAGTCCGTGTCCAGGAAATACCTTTGCGGTGGAGCAGTCGGTTTAGAAACAGAGACCGCTCGAGCACGATGCTGTTGGCGGGGTCCTCGAGAGTTCCCCGATGCTTCGCCTCCTCGGCGCCGAGGCCGGCCAACTCCGTCCGCAGGTCGGCTTGGCGTGCGGTTAGCTCGGGCGGCAACTCGTGCTGCTGGGAATAGACGACGATCATGAACACAGCGGCCGCCGTCAACAGGAGTGCGGCCAAACCCGACACCACCGCCACGAGACGCCTTCGTCCGAAGGGCCGGGTTGCCATGTTGAGTTCTAATCTCACGCGTTCCCTTCCCTAATTCTGACTCAAGAAGCCTTCAATGCCCGCGTCCCGTGCTCCCACCACGGCCTGCCCGGACCGAAGCGGCTCGACTTCGCAATCGAGTTCGCCGGGCAATCGCGCCAATGCACTGTCGAGCAGTCCGTCGAAACCGCTCAAGATCAGCTTCGTGACCGGGCGCCGAAGATTGTCCGCAATAAACACAAACGTCGGATAAAGATCCGCAATCATTTCATCAAGCGCGGCGTTCGGGTCGTCGTCCGCGCCCGGTTCCGCTCCCTGCGTCAGCTCGACGCTGCGCACCAAACGAGCGGCGTCATTATCCAGCGCGATCATCGTCAGGGAGCTTTCCGAAAGCTTTGCGAAAAGGCTCATTCCGCCGGCCGGAGCCAGGTTCAACGCCGCCACCGTCGACAACGAAACATGACCCGGCTGCAGCCCGACCGCTTCCAGCGGCTGTTCATACTGCTGGATAATCTCCGCGGGCGTTGCCGCCGCCAAGACGGCGAGCCCGGCGTCGACTTTCCACGCCTGGTAGGCGACGCGGGCGCTCTCCACGTCGAACGGGACGGCCTTTTTCAATCGAAAGCGAATCAGTTGCAGACGCTCCTTCGCGTCGTTGGGCAGCTGGTCGAAATCAAGCACCGTCAGGCGTGACGAAGCATCGGGCAGGATCAGAGCTGTGTCCGGTCGCTTTGCCGGTCCGAGATCCGTCCAGACTTGGCGGACCGCTTCGGCCAGGACCTCCGGCTTCTGAACATTCGGCTTGCCGGGCGAAGGCTCGATCACACCGGCATCGACCGCGCGATACGCTCGTTCCACCGGCTCGAACGTCTTCGCGTCGCGGCGTACGCCGGTCACGCCCCGCCGGCCGATCTCAAAGGCGAGCAGAGGAGGAGGGTCCTGGAACAGGCGTTGGAGAAACATGGATTCGTTTTGCCGTATTCCGCGTCGCCGAATCACGGAGATCGGCGACACGTGATTCGGCGTGACCTACTCAATAAACGTCACTTTATTGATTTCCTTAAACGTCGTCAGTCCGTCTCGCACCCTCTCGATGGCTGACTCGCGCAGCGTCGCCAGTCCTTGCTCCCGGGCGACGCGCATGATCTCCGACGACGGCTTCTTGGCGAGAATCAATTCGCGAATGCGGTCGGACATGTCGAGCAATTCATGAATCGCCGTGCGGCCCCGGAACCCCGTTCCCGCGCATTCGATGCAACCCTCGCCTTCGGCAAACTCGAACTCCCGCCACTGCTCGGGATCCAGCCCGCCCTCTTCCAATACCTTGTCGGGGTAGCGTTCTCCCCGCTTGCAGTGCTCGCAAACAAGGCGCACAAGCCGCTGCGCCAGAATGCAGTTCAGTGCGGAGACGAAGTTGTACGCCTCAACCCCCATATTGAGGAAGCGCCCCAGCACGTCGACGACGTTGTTGGCGTGGACGGTCGTAAAAACCAAGTGCCCAGTCAGCGCTGATTGAATCGCAATCTGCGCTGTTTCCGAGTCGCGGATTTCGCCGACCATGATCTTGTCCGGATCGTGGCGCAGGATCGAGCGCAACCCGCGGGCAAACGTCAGCCCTTTCTTCTCGTTGACCGGAATCTGCGTAATGCCGTGGAGCTGATATTCGACCGGATCTTCGATCGTGACGATCTTGTCCTCGTCGGTTTTGATATCGCTCAGCGCCGCATAGAGCGTCGTCGTCTTGCCGCTGCCGGTGGGCCCGGTGACCAACACCATGCCGTAGGGTTCGTAGATATACCGGCGAAACTTCTTGCGGTCGGTTTCGGAAAAGCCCACCACGTCGAGCGAGAGCTGCTTGAACTTCTCGCTCATCGATTCTTTGTCGAGCACACGCAGCACGGCGTCTTCGCCGTGGACGGTCGGCATGATCGAAACGCGAAAATCGATTTGACGGCCTTTATAGCGCACCCGGAAGCGGCCGTCCTGTGGGACGCGGCTTTCGGCAATGTCGAGTTCCGACATGACTTTGATGCGCGAAATGATTGTCTGGTGCCAATCTTTCGAAATGGGTGGCATGGCGTAGTGCAACACGCCGTCGATGCGGTATTTGATCGCGACTTCACTGTTGCGGGTTTCGACGTGAATGTCGCTGGCGCGCCGCTCGAGCGCGTTGAAGATCGTCGTGTCGACCAAGCGAATGACCGGACTGATGTCATCGTCGCCGGTCAGTTTCTCGATGGACAGCGTCTCATCCGACCCGTCGTCGCGGACGACATCGCGGATGAAGTCTTCGGTTACTTCTTCGAGAACCCGCTGTGACTGCTCGGTCTTCTTCAACAGGTCGTTGATTTGTGTCAGCGTGGCGACCCGGATACGAATCTTCTTGCCGAGCAGCAACGAAATTTCATCCAACGCCGGCAATTGGCGAGGGTCGGCGATCGCGATTTCGAGGGTCCCGTTCTGCGCGCCAACAGGGACAAAGCTGTAGCGGAACATCAGCTCGACGGGAATCGAGCGGAACAGTTCGGCGTCGATATGCTCTTCGCCCAGGTCGACAAACGGATAGCGATACCGCTCGGCTACCGAACGAGCTTGCTCTTCCTCGACCAGCGGGTCTACCTGGGACCGTTGTTGTTCGGGACTAGCCATGGTTGTCTCTGATCATTTGGCAATTCGGCTTACGGTCCAACGGCATGAGGTTCACGGCTAAATCCCCTCCGCCAAACTGAAAATCGGCAGATAGAGCGACACCAACACAAAGGCCACGAAGATGCCCATAAAAATCATAATGGCGGGTTCGATCAGCGAAAGCACCGCCGCCATGTGAGTGCTCACGTCATCGTCAAAAAACTCCGCCACGGAGTTGAGCATTTCCGGCAGCGCGCCAGTCGACTCGCCGACGTGAATCATCTCGATCGCTAGGGATGGGAAGATCCCGGCCGCGATCAGCGCCTTCGAAAGCGACTGACCTTCCGTCACCTTCTCTCGCGCTCCACCCATCGTTTCCCGCAACAAACGCGAGCCGAGCGATTCTCCGGTTGTCTCAAGGGCTTGTACCAGCGGAATGCCACCCGCCAGCAAAGTACTCAGCAAGCGGCAAAGCTGTGAAACCTGATATTTGATCCAAATCTGCCCGAAAAACGGGACCCTCAACTTGACGCGGTCCAGCGAATCGCGCACGGTCTGGGAGCGCATCCACACCACCAGCACCCCAATCAAGCCCACGGTCGCCGTGGCGATGAGTATCAGGTTTTCGCTCACCGTCACGCCGATCGCAACCAGCAATTGGGTCATGTAGGGCAGTTCCGCACCCATGCTGTCGTACAGTCCGGCGAACTCCGGCACGACGAAGGTGACCAGAAATACGACCATGACCACTACAAGCGCCACCAGCACTGTTGGATAGATCAGGGAAACCACGATCTTTTTGCGCACTGACAGTGACATCTTCTGGTACCGCACATAGCGGTCGATTACGTCGGGCAGGCTACCGCTTTTTTCGCCCGCCATCAACGAGGTCGTGTAGATCGGCGGAAACACACCTTGTGCTCGAAAGGCCTCGGACAATGACGTTCCGGTCGTCACTTGCGCGTGGACGGCATTGAGCAGAGCGGCCAGGCGGCGATGTTTGGTGTTCTCGGACAGAAGCTCGAGCGAGCGAAGAATCGGCAATCCCGCACGCGTCAGCGTCACGAACTGCTGATTGAAGATAACGAAGTGCTCAAGGTTCAGGCGGCCGCCGCGGCCGCCGGCGCCCTCCAGGGTCAGCGAACGCCGCAACTTAACTGAGTAGAGCAGCAGCCCGCGTTCGGTGTAATCGCGCCGCAACTTCTCTTCGGAATCCCAGGTTTCGACGTGCTGCCGGACTTGGCCCTGCGCGTCGGCGAACTTGCAGACGAATTCCGGCATCAGGGGCCGCCTCCCCCGAAGCCTTGATCGAGAACCTCCGCGCCCGCCGGAGCCTCGAATTGAAACAGCGCCGCAGCCAGGGGATCGTTGACCTTTTCGTCACGGAACTCGAAAGTCGTGATGCTTTGGTCCTGCCCGTGGACTTTGATCCGCAGCAACCGGTAGTCGCTCGGGTCATAGGTGAACTCCACTTGCCGGTAGGCTTCCTTGCCGCTGCGGCCGTCTGCGAGCAAGACCGAGCGGTCTTGTTGCTTTTCCAACCGTAAATTGCGGAACTGTCGCCGCAGCCGCAAACGGCCAAGCAAGAACGACAGCGGCGCCCGCAAGTCCGCCGTAGCGCCGAACTTGATACGGCGGACTTGGTTCGTTCGCGGACTGTACATCTGCACCACTTCGCCGTCGCCGACCAGCAGTTTTCCTTCCGGTTGCGCGTAGTCCCAGCGCATTTTCGACGGCCGCAGCAGGTAGAGCGTTCCCTGCTCGCGAATCGGAGGCCGCGCACCGAACTCGATCCGCTGCTCAAAGCCGATCGTCAAGGTCGCAAGGCCGTTGTAGCGTCGCTCGATCCGCGAGGCCACGTCTCCCACGCTCGGCTCGGCCGCGAACGTCGCGGCCTGCAGGCCGACCAAGACCGCCAAGGCGCAAATCGGGCTAGGCGATACCCTCACACTAAGGTTGACGCCAACCGCACGGCGGACGTGTAGGGAAACTTGCAAGCATGAAAAAAGGGAAACGGACCGACGAAGCCGGGCCGGCCGATAGCGACCGGCACTCTTGCGGGTCCTGGTCCACAGTCGTGACCGGCTCTCAACCGGTCACGGCGAAGCACCGTTTGAACTCGGGGACCGGCCCCGTCCCCTCACGAAGCCCGCGTCGCCCGCGCTGGCATCGCCGCCCGAGTTTCGGACTTGACCGATTTCTTGAGAGTGGCCGCCGAGGAGAGCTGTCGAATCTGATCGGAAACGCAGACCGCGATCATGGGCTGACGCGCGTCGTTGAAGATATCGATGATGCGCTTATGGTTGTCTTCCAAGTAGAAGTTCTTGCCGTCGGTCAACAAGTGCACATCCTTACCGTTGCGCGCTGTATCAAACAAGCTCTTGCCCATCTCTTTGTGCAGGAACTTCATTACTCGTCGGATCTTCTGCAGCGAAATCCCTTTGGCGCGCAGTTCGTTGATCAGCGCGACCTCGACGACCTCATGAATCTGGTACAGCCGCTTGTGCCCCCGTTGCGTGGGGCTCACCACACCTTGCTCATCCCACCATTGCAGTTGGCGCAAACTGACGCCGGTGATGCGCGTGACGTCCTGACTGCTGAATACTTCGGAGGCGAGCGGGTGGGGGGAGCGGGTTTTCTTTGCTTTCAGCATCACCAAATCCTAGCGAGAAGGGCGGAGGGCAACTCTGCGATTTTACGACAACTTGACCTGCTGTGAGAACCCTTTTTTATCTCGTTGACAAACCGGCGCTTATCCTCCGCCCACGAAATGCACGACCTCGAAAGATGCTCCGGGACGAATCTTGGTTGTCTCCCAATCAGCACGTCGAACGATCGCACCGTCCATCTCGACGGCTACCCGGTCCGCAGGCAGTTCCAACTTCTCGAGCAGAACCAACACTGTGGCCTCGTCCGGTAGTTCAACGGATTCGCCGTTGACTCGCACCGTCTGAGTCTCTTGTGTTGGCGTGACGAACTCCATTCGACCCCAAGCACCCCAGGGCGGGCTTCAGCGCGACTCTATTATAGGCAGATTGTCGACGCCGGATAAGACGGGAAGACTCCTTAATCGGCACGACGGTTTCTCTCAGACTGAAAGGGGAAGATCGCCGCTTTCTCCAAACAAATCTTGGATTTTTGTTTCAGGAAATGGTCGGTTCCCTAGGAGAGTCGCCCCCAAAACGGACTAGGGGCTTCACCTGACACGGTGGTGTCAACTGTCCTCTGTTCCACGGCATTCGCAGGGATGCTCTGTTATCATGGCGGCGTTCGGACAATCGCAGATGTCAACCCCTCATCGGTCCTGCAAGCTGCTTGTAATCGGCTGGATGTTCACGATCGGGACGTCGGTCCTGAGCGCGGAGAAAGCCTCTGAAAACTGGCCCCAGTGGCGCGGACCGCACCTAGACGGAACCAGCGCCGAGTCGCGCTCGCTGCCGGTCCGCTGGAGCACAAGCCAAAACGTCGTTTGGCGCGCCGAGCTGCCGAGTTGGAGCGCGGCTACCCCGATCGTTTGGGCGGATACCGTCTTCGTCACCTCGGCGGAAGAGGGCTTCACCGATCCGAAAGGCCGCGGCTTCGTCGGGGCCGCGTTGAACCGCATTGCCTCGGCGCTGAATTTCGACGACGAGTTGTTGCTCGTTGCTCTCAACCGCAAGGACGGATCGATTCGTTGGAAGCGCGTCACCGGAACCGGCAACAAGATCCTGTTCAAACAGAACATGGCTTCGCCGTCGCCGGTCACCGACGGCCAACATGTTTGGATCATGACCGGGGTCGGCGTACTAACCTGTTTTGACTTCGCGGGAAATCAAGTCTGGCAGCGCGACATCCAGGAAGACTACGGCGAGTTCGGACTCAACTGGGGCTACGCCTCCTCGCCCCTATTGCACGAAGGACGTTTGTATATCCAGGTGCTGCATGGCATGAAGACCGACGAGCCGTCTTACGTTTTCGCCGTTGAGGGGTCGACAGGGAAGACGATTTGGAAGGTCGATCGGCCGACGGATGCCTCTCGCGAGTCGCCTGACGCCTACTCGACGCCAATGACGGCCGAAGTTGACGGCAAATTGCAATTGATCATCACCGGCGGCGACTACCTGACCGGCCATGACCCGGAAACCGGCCGAGAGCTGTGGCGCGGCGGCGGACTCAACCCCGCCAGAGCCGGCAACTATCGAACGATCGCCTCGGCCCTGGTCGTCGACGACGTCATCTTCGCCCCCGGACGGCGCAAGCCCCTGATCGCGTTTCGCTCGGGCGGCAGCGGCGACGTGACTACTTCGCACCGGCTATGGTCGACCGACTACGGCCCCGACGTTCCCACGCCCGTCAGCGACGGCGAGCGAGTGTACATCGTCGATGACAAGGGAATCGCGCTATGCCTTCGCGTCCAAGACGGGACTACGGTGTGGGATCGCAGCCGCCTCGAACCGGGAACCTACAGCGCTTCCCCCGTGCTGGCCGACGGCAAGATCTACGCCACCAACGAGGACGGAACAACCACCGTCTTCGCGGCGGGTGACAAGTTCAAGATCCTCAGCGTCAACAAGCTCGATCAATACACGCTCTCCTCGCCCGCCGTCGCCGGCAACCAGATCTTCATCCGCGCCGGGCACTATCTTTATTGCTTGGCGAAGAAAACCGTCCGAAGCAACTAACCGGCGCTCCCAAACTTCGACCGCACGGACGATCTGTCGCACTAGTGGACTGTCCTGGAGAAAAGTTACGCATGACGAATCCGTCGTGCAGGGTCGGAGTATTTCCAGCGAAAGGGTTGGGCGTTCTTGGAGTAGGCGTTGATGTAACGGCGGAGCTTGCGGGCCGGATCGGCGGTGGGGGTGAACACGCCGCGCGCAATCACATCGCGTTCGAGCTTGGCGAACCAAAGTTCCACCGGATTGAGCCACGTTCCTCGAGAATCGCCATGCCGCCGAGCATCTTGCCGGTCGCGAGCATGACCTTCCCGACGCTACGAATCATCTGTTCGAGCCCGAGCTCCATTGCATGGGTGTGGTAGCGTTTCGCGCCCGCCCATTTCCCCAGCCCGATCGCCATCATCTTGTGGATGCCGCTTTCGAGCTTGCCGTCGAAATCGGTATGCCATTTCACGCGGCTCAGCAGCATCGTGCCGTCGGCCTCGTGCGCTTGGCGGTCCATGACGACTTCAATGCCTTCGGGAGAGTGGGACCGATCGGGACGACATCGAGTGAGCTGACGACCGGCGCGCCCATCGTCTCTTCGCTGATGCCGTAGTGCGCCGGCACCTCTGCCTGCCCCTCGGTCGACGCCGAACCGTGGCTGCCCATCACCGGAATCAGGAAGGGGTTAACACCGCGCAACTTCCAGAAATCGACAACCGCTTTGGCGATCACATCGATGTTGGTGATGCCGCGACTACCGACGCCAACGGCAATCCGGCTGCCGGGCGTGACGGCAAGAGCCCAATCAGCCCCCTCCATCTGCGCCCGCACCGCCGCCGCCACATCAGGCAGCGCCCGATCCGGAAAATTCTGTCGGATGTGAGCAAGTCTCTGAAGCTGCATGACGGCTATTAATAGCAGGCCTGACCTGACTCTCAGGGCTGCGATGACCCCGACGGGCACTCCTCAGGCTCCGTAGGAGCCCCGGAATTTAGCCCACGGCTTCAGCCGTGGGAGAATAGACACCAAGCCCCAGAGGGGCGCTGGAACATGGATCACACATTCGCCCACATCTTGGTCCACGTCATCTTCTCAACAAAACAGCGGCGGCCCGTGCTCCAATCGGCCTTCCGCGGCCCTCTCTTCGCCTACATGGGCGGCATCCTCTGTAACCTAGGCGCCAAACCGCTAATCATCAACGGGACCGCGGCTGGTCGAGGGCCGCTGCCGCCTGCGCCTCGCGAAGAAATCGCGCTTTGGCGTCGGCGTCTTCCGTGGCTTCGGATCGCAGGAACTTCAGCGCGACTGACCGGCTGAGTTTCGTGTCCTGCGCCTTGTAGACAACGCCCATGCCGCCTTCACCGAGTTTTTCGGTGATCTTGTAATGGCTGATGGTCTGCCCGATCACGATGGGGCCGTTTTAGCGCCGTCGCGATTGCTGTTGGCAACAATCGATCCGTTGAACAAAGATTTTTTTCTGGCCCCAGGGTTACCGCGCTGCGGCGGTTTGCGAACCCATCGAGGGCAGGCCGGGGCCCTCTAGCAGGCGGAACCTCATGCGATCCGGATATCCCGCCACCTTTCCGTAAACGAGTTCTATATCGTTGCTTTTGTGGGGTTTAGTCTAACGGTCGTGGAACTCTTCGTACCCGTTTTGGACGACGTGATGCGACGATAACTCTCTACTGTGGGTCCGCTAGGAACCTGGACTGCCGCGAACCGCACCCGCAATCGTTGGCGACCGCCTTGTGCATTCTGAAGCGTTCAACTGCCTCCCGGTAGACCTTCATTCCCTCAGTCTCCGGCTTCACCGTGATCTCGATCGCATCCAGTTGTTCTGGTCGGCGTCCCGCTCTCTTACGGACCAGCGAGATCTGATGTGTGCCCGCCTCCAGTTGCGGACAAAGCGCCATCTGCGCTGTCGTGTGCTGGACGTTGCCATCCACCATCCACCGCACGGTTTCCGAGTCCCACTCCACCGCACGGCCGTTTTGGTCCGAAAGGTTTGCTGCCAGGCTCTGGTGCTCACCAAACTCCACAATAGCCTCATCCAGCGGTGCCAGGATCTGTCCGGTCACGCGGGCTACGGGAAGCTCGAAAGGCTGGCTACGTACGGTATTGGTCCGGAAGGCGGTACTGGCCTGAATCTTGATCCGAGCTTTCCCCAAACCAGCGTAGGGTGAAAGATCCACTGTAAAGGTTTCCCGAGGTTTCATCGGAAGTTGCGGGAAGACGTCGCCGTCGGCCGCCTCCACGAACACGCGAATCGATTCCGGTTGATGGCGTCCGAACGCGGTCCTCACGCGAAGCTTGTTCTTCGAGGTCAGCTTCACCGTTGGTTTCTTGATCCGAGGCAGCGTTTTTCCAATCGGCGCCGAAAACAAGACCTGGTCGCCCACTACCACAGCGACCTGTTCGGCGTTTTCGCGGTCGGCAATGGCGGCGATGAGCAACCCTTCGCCCACTCGACTAGGGCCACCGGTGCAACCCGCCGGAAAACGAACATCCGGCTTGCTGCTCGCTAGGTCGCATGAGTTGCCGTCACGGAGTACGACCTCCAGGCCAATCTCGTTGCCATTCGTCCGACGTTCGCGCAACGCCACACTGGATTCATAACCAGCAATGAACTCAAACTTGCCGGTTTCTCTGAGTAACCCTCACAACCCCAAGAACAAGGGCAAGCGCAGCTCCAGAATGAAAAATTTAGGTTGCTTCGGCATGAAACATCACTCCCTGGTTTCCATTCGTCGACAGTGTTAGAACCGAGTATTCATCAAGCCCCGGGCCCTCACCCAAAGTTCGGGCCGCAAGAAACGAAAGGCGCCGAGCCCGGACTGCAGGTCCGGGGCGTCCAACACTACGGCGTTTCCCCAAATATCAAAGACCACCTCCGTATTGAGCCCTGGCGCCGGTTCCGGTCTGTAGCATGACACCGGCTGAAACACATCCTCACACCAACCCCAGGTATGCCCAAGCCCAACGGTATGGGCCAGTTCATGCGCTATCGTGCGCGGGACGGATTCGGAAATACAAGTGGACGTATAAGGCCAGCTCATCATACCGTTGGCGGTGCAGTCGGTTCGGGAATGGATACCCAGATAGGCGGTCCTATGCACTCCGCCCTCTTCCCAGTTGTGCCGGTAGGCGACCGATAAAGCCAGTTGGTAGTAGCCGGCATCTCGGCAGTAGTTGGCCTCGGTAGTCCCGGGATGTATCTGGAACTCCGTGCGGGCGAGACGGATCCCAAGAATGTTGCTCGGAAGAAAATCAAAAGCCCGCGTTACTAGAACGAGAGCCTGGATCCTGGTCACGCTCGCTCCGGTATCCGGTTCAGCGATGCGCAACACAGTAACCGGATATGCTGGGTATTCGATCCATATGATCGTGGTCGTGAAGGATGCTGACGCTATAGGACACGCATCCACGCTGAAGACCTCGATTTCCACAGTATGACTTCCGCTGGTGGCGGCCCCGCTGGGGATGAGGAAGTTCAGCGTACCATCCACATTCGTGCGGTCGGACACGGCTCCGAGGGGGATAAATGGTTGTCCGGCCGCGTCCCGATTTATGGGAGCATACTCGATCCCGTCCATCCGCAGCACGCCCGTGATCGTCGCGTTGCTGCCTCCGCCGGTTTCATTCTTCACGTACACGCGGACCACGGTGCTCTTGCCCGCAATCGGGGCAAGCCGGTTGTTTGTCGGATTTGAATAGTCCTCCGGCGTGAACGTTTGGATTCCTTGCGTAATTTCTACGCCTGGAATCGAGAACAACGCGCCCTCGGTGCCCACCTGGATAGTGATCCGCTCTTCGGCCGGAATCGGAGAGCAGCTCGAGTACACCAGAATATCCAGCTCTTGGGTGCCGATCTGAGACGAGCCAAATCTCACATTGGTCACGCCCTCTGGGTCGGTCGTCGAGTGGAGCACAAACGGCGCGCCGCTGGAATGCTCCCGAATGAATACCTGCGCGCCGGCCGGGTCCACCGACCACGCCACTGGATAAGGAACGTCAACCTGCAGGCACCGGTCCCCGAAGTAGAAATCGAAGGAGTGGATGCGTGGTACGCCGCCGAGAATCTCGCCCGGCTGACCGGGTCGGGCTAGCAGGCTGGATATGCCCGAGCAAAGGGGAACGCGTTGGGGAATATACAACCAAACCGGGCCACTCGCCGCGGTAGCGGGAAACTCAACCTCGATGCTTGTGCTGGTCGCATTGAGCGGAGCGATACCCACGGGGCGGCCATCCGGGCCAGTGAGCTCCACAGCTTCAACACCCTCAAACCCGCTGCCTGTGATCACCACCATGTCACCGGGGCACGCGAACTCGGGTGTCACCGAATCGATACTATATCCCACGCCTTCCACGCCGTATCCGCTGACCATCACCTGCGCGGTGGTCTCTCTGAGGCAATCCATCATCCAATCTGGAAGATCGGGAGGCATCTCCGCCAGGCCTGGATCCAAGGAATTGGGTAGTGTCGAGTAGCTTCCAATCGGCCGGATCAGGCGTGGCAGAGCGCCTTCGTCCGGTCTCTCAAAACGATCCACTTTCTGGGCGGCATCCACATCCGAAGGTAGCTGCCCGGCGTTCGAATACAGTTGACGAACCAGCGCATTCCAAGCTGCAGTCACGGAATCATCGGACGCGCTCTTGGCGGCGTTAGACAACCGAGCGAGCGCGCCAAACCCTCGCATCCCATCCAGCAGCGCCTCCAGCATCGCAGCCGTTTCTTGCCGGGTGCGCGAAGCGTACACGGTGGCGGCAACCAGATGCACCCACTGTTCGGCCGGAAGTAGCGGGTGGACTTTGAGGGCAGGCGGCTGATCCTCATCGCAGGAACAGGAAGCGAGTTTCGGAGTCACCGCAGCTATCCAATCCGAAACGCCCCGTCGGCGGCGATTGGTAGAAAGCCGTGCGAGTTCGGCGCGCAGCTTGGCTGGCGCTCCAGGATTACCCGCAAGAACGTCAGCAACCGTTTCAGGCAGCCCTTCAATGTGGGCGATTGGCGGGAGCACTGCTTCCAACGGAACCGGAGGTTCACACTGGTTCGCAAAGACTCGGGAGACCTGAGCCCCCAGGACAGCCAGCACTCGTGTCTCTAAAATGGTCCTGGACATAGTGGCCGTCCCGGCCGGAGTCGACGAATTCTCGGTCACGGTTCCGTCTCCTAACGAGCTCCCTGCGATATTCATAAATGACAAGAGTTAGCTTCAAATATGCGCCATAGGTGCGGCCATGAGGTAATTGGTGTGCATTCGGTGGATTCGGTCCTCGCTTTGTACACGACACCGCCTTCCCCGAGTTTCTCGGTGATGCGGTAGTGGCTGATGGTTTGGCCGATCACAAGGGGTCATTGTAGCGCTGCCGGCATTACTAGCGATAACAATCGATGTCACCAGCATGGAATTATTTTGGTGGCCAAGTCCCTAACCCACGCTGTCTTCCCGTCTCCGGACATTCGCTCCGCCACACCGAAAGCCCGGAGGTTGGATGAGAAACTTTTTCTCGACACCGATTCGACGTCGGCACGCTCCGCTTAGCATCCCGCTTGATCCTCCCCGGGCTTCCTTAGTGGGGGGGAGCCGGGGGGGAACCGGGGACACTTCCTAACAAACAATCTTTACCGCGCCGAGCGAGCTGATCGGGAAGCGGTGGCCCCGTGAGGGCGGCACCTCACCCCGGCCGAACGAGCTTGCGCCGCGATACCGGCAGCCTGCTTCAGCGGGCTTGAGAATCCCCGTAGCCCGGTCCTTGTAGGGCCGGCAACCTACGTCGTTCAACCCACCTCCCTGCATTCGGGGGCATGGGTAGCGACCGGCACTCGTGCCGGTCCTTCGATTTTCGCTTTCCCGAGCCGCGCCGCCTCGCGGCGCGCTCTTCCTCCGCGAGCCGCTGGCCAAGTTTCTCGCTCGGAAAGGACCGGCCACCCCGCGCCCGGTTCCTCACTTGCCAACGCCGCCGCCCCAAGCCGCGGGTTCCTACCCATCACGCCAACCCAAAATATATTTCTCCCCTAAATGCAGCAACTTACCCATTCCCCACCCCGCTAAAGCCGGCTACCGGCCATATCCTATGAAGGGGCAACCTGCCCCCAATCGAGGTAATCACTTATGGCTACGAATAAACAAATCAACGCTAATCGAGAAAACGCGAAAAAATCCACCGGGCCGCGCACACCCGAGGGCAAGGAGCGTTCTTCCAAGAACGCCCTCCGACACGGCCTGCTCGCCCAGGACTCCGTCATCCCCGGCGAAGACCCCGCCGACTTTGACCGTCACCTCACTCTGTTCGAGGACACGTACGTCCCCAAGAATTACATCGAAAGGGAAATCGTGCGTCAAATCGCCGCCGCCGCATGGCGCATGCAACGGCTCTCGCGCATCGAAACCACCGCGATCACTGTCGCCATGGCCCGTCGGCGCAAACACCGGCTTCGCTACGGACAAGAGTCCGCCCTCGAGGGACACGAAGCCGATCTTGAACTGCTCGGCGCCTCGATGTTAGACGACACGAAGCTGCTCAACAGCCTCGGCCGCTACGACGGCCACCTCACTCGCCGTTTCTACCGAGCGGTCGAGGTGATGATGAAATTCCGACGCGAGGAAAGGAAGCTCCGCGACGCGGAAAAGCGTGATTCAACCAACAGACACCGAGGCGTGGACGGAAGTCCACGCTCCGACGACGAATCGACCTGGAACGCGGACCTTGCGCGCTACGGCCTGGACGAAAACTACCGCCCGCTGAATCACCCACAATCCGCCCCGAGCGCCGGCGGCAAGGGTCCTGTTCCGGTCGAGAGAAGCGGCAGCGACCCTCGCAACGAGGCCCTGCGCGAAAAGCTACGAAACGAAGCCAATACTTTAGTCAAGGCCCTGGAAAATAAGGAGTTCTCCGAGCCGGTCGACGAAAGCCTAAGGTCTGAAATGACCGCAGACGTGACCGCAACCCCAACCCGCTAGCCGACCGGGTCACGGCAAACCACAAAGAAAGGAACCAACACCAAGCCGAAACAAGAACCAACCTCAATCCACGGACCCAGAACCCCCGCCCCGCGGCCACCCCTCCCAAACCCCCAAGCCCAAGATCCATCTACCAAGCCCGCCCGCCTCCGCGACGCCGAAGCCCCCGACGTGGCGCACGCTTCAGCGTGCCGTGTCGCCACTCATGGCGACATCTGACCCTAGGCCGGAGCCCCAGTTCCTTGGGCCCTTGCTGCGACCCCAATGCCATGCCTGGCAGTCGGGAATGCCGACAAGGCACGCAAGAATGCACGCCACGTCAGCATCCCTGATCGCCCTGCCCGATTCGGCGCGTGAGAGAGGAAACCAAAAGGGGGTTTCAGATCGTAGCGGCATAGCGCTACACTTTCCCCATGACACGTCCCATTCTCATCAGCGCGGCTTCGCTGCTCTTGCTGGTCAGTCACGCCGTCTCCCAACGCGACTTTTCGAATGTTCAAGTCAAGAGCATGCACGTCGCGGGCAACGTTCACATGCTCCAAGGCGCCGGCGGCAACATCGGCTTACTCGTCGGCGACGACGGCATCTTGATGATCGACGACCAATTCGCGCCGCTCGCCGACAAGATCCGCGCCGCGACCGCAAAGGTCCACGATGGCGAGCTGAAGTTCCTCGTCAACACCCATTGGCATGGCGACCACACCGGAGGCAATGCTGTCTTCGGGAAGGAAACGACCATCGTGGCGCACACTAACGTCCGCAAGCGCCTCTCCGCCGAACAATCAGGACCCGCGCTGCCGGTCGTCACCTACGACGACTCCGTCTCGCTGCACGTCAATGGAGAAGACGTCGAGCTGATGCACGTCCCCCGCGGCCATACCGACGGCGACAGCATCATCTTCTTCAAGCAGGCCAACGTCGTTCACATGGGCGACCAATTCTTCGCGGGCCGCTTTCCATACGTCGACCTAGGAAGCGGCGGCAGCGTCAAAGGCTACATGGACAACGTGAAGGGCCTGATCGACCGCCTCCCCGGCGACGTCAAGATCATCCCCGGCCACGGTCCCCTTTCAACGCTTGATGACCTGAAGCAGTTCCACACCATGATGGCCAAGACGACCGCCGTCGTTCGCGACCACATGAAGGCCGGCAAGAGTCTCGAAGAGATTCAGAAAGCCGGGTTGCCGAGCGAGTGGAAGGACTGGGGAAGCGGCTTTATCAATCAAGACCGCTGGATCGCGATCGTTTACAACAGCTACAGCTAGGCTCACGAGCCGGCCGAAGCTCGACTGCCCATGTGAAGAGGACCGGCTAAGAGCCGGTCATGACTGTTAGTAGCTGCCCGCTCTCGGTCGCTGCCTTCAAGCGGTCACGCTGTCCGCCGCTGGTTCGGGCAACGTGTTTTCTTCACCCTCTTGATCCGCCATCATTGCTTGGCCTTTGGTCAGCCAAGCAACGCCGAACGCGATCACCGCGACCGACTCAAGCACAAAGACCGGATTCCATGCTTCGACGGCTTGGATCACCCCTTCCGGCACAAAGCCCAGCATCTTGATCCCGCCCAGAACAACGATCAACCCGATCGAAGCGATGATCGTATACCCGGCGCGCCGGTAAAGCCTATCTCTCTCTTGCTTCGAGGCGCGGCGATTGTGGGGCTTAGCGTTCGATTTTGTGAACAGGCAAAGACAGAAATAGGCCGTCAGGCCGAAGAATGCCGCCGCGCACACGATGTGGACCTTGCCGGTCAGCGTCTCCGGTAAGCCGACACCGCCCGAGGGGTCCGTCGGAAACAGCGCGACGCCAATCGCGAAGACACCCGCCCAGTTGGCTACCGCATCGTCATTACCACGTTTTCCCGTGTAGCCCCTGTAAGCAAAAAAGAACACGCCGATCGCGCAAAGCGTCCCAACAAAGACGTCCCCGATGTCGGTGTGATAGTAAGCGCTCAGTGACGACTGAATGCCGGTACTGAAAATGATGAGGGCGCCCAGGGACAGGACAAACGGCAACGCCGTGCCCAGGACGCCGATCGCCTTCCGAAGTTTCTTGTAAGCTATGACTCGCGGGTCTGCGTTGTTTGACGACCGCGGCATTGGAACCTCCTCCATCGAAAATACGCCCTACTCGGCCAAAGTGCCACACGTTTTCACCACGGCGGCCCCGCCTATATACGCGTGTCCGGTAGACATTCCGGGCCAACCTGACCGGAAGATTCCACGAGCGCCCTTCTAAGCGACCGCACGTCCATTGCCTAGAACCAAGGGTCACGTCCGAACCAAGCCACAGGCACGGACCCGTTTGCGGGACGGCTGACAGCCCGTCGTCGGGGAATTTCTGCTTTTTCTCCTCTTTCTCCTCCGGGGTTGATCAGGTTGTGCTCGAAATCGAGTCGCACGGTCGATGCTGACATGACAAGATCTTTCTGCGGTGGGAGTGGACGAACTGGAACAACGAAAAGAAGAGGCTAAACTGCGCCGCCCGGCGCTGACGCCCTTTCGATGATGCTCTCGTTCGCCCAATGAGTCAAGCCCAAAACACATGCGGCGAAACAAGGAAAATAAACCCTCTTTTCGTGGCCCTTTTTCCGTCAAACCTGCGCATATATGGGTAGCGCCCGAAACGGTCTTCCAGACCTGAAGGAAGGAGCCCCAAATGCGACACGAATTTCTCAATCAGCAAACTGTTCCGATCGATCCCGGGAAGCCTAGCACGATCGAATCTACCATCGACGTCACAAACCTGGGCGGTGCAACGGTCGAAGACGTCGAGGTGACGATCGACGTCACCCACACGTGGGCCGGCGATCTAAGCGTGAGCCTTCGTGGTCCGGATGGGACGGAGGTGGTTCTCGTCGACAACGAAGGTGCATTTCGCAACCACTTCCGGGGTACGATCTTTCGAGCCGATGCAGCTAACTCGATCGTGGGCAAGCGAGCCCCTTTTCGAGGTACGTTCCGCCCGGAAGGGGATCTAACCTCGTTCCGCGGCAAACAAGCTGAAGGAACCTGGACGCTTGTGGTCGCCGACGAGGCGGACCGGGACGGCGGTTCTCTCAATCGATGGGTGCTGGGCTTGACGACGAGCGCGGTGGCGCCCTCCCCGTTTCACGTCGAGGTGCGTTTTCTCGGCGGGCTGTCGCCAAACCAGCAGGCGGCCTTCGCCACAGCGGCGAACCGTTGGTCCGAGATCATCACGGGAGACCTACCGCCAGCGTTTGTTGAGGGCGAGACGATCGACGATGTTCTGATCGAGGCCGAGGGTGTGCCAATCGACGGCCCCGGCGGGGTGCTGGGCCGCGCAGGACCTCGATTCATCCGCCCGAGTTCGAACCTGCCGATCAAAGGCATCATGTCGTTCGACACCGCCGATTTGGATCGGATGGAGAACGACGGCAGCCTTGGTGACGTGATCCTGCACGAAATGGCTCATGTGCTGGGCTTCGGGACGCTTTGGGAACACATGGGCCTGATCTTGGGTGCGGGTTCGGTCGATCCTACTTTCCTAGGCGCGAACGCGATGCGGGAGTATGGTGTGCTCCGGCTGCAGGCGGATCCAGCGAACAACAATGACCCCACCACGGTTCCTGTCGCCAACACCGGCGGTGCCGGCACCCGCGACGGTCACTGGCGGGAGGCCGTGTTCGGCGACGAACTGCTCACGGGCTTCCTCAGCGGCTCGGTTCGGGCGATCAGCCGGATGTCCATCGGCGCGTTCGAAGACATGGGGTATCAGGTCAACATGGTCGCCGCTAACGACTACGCACTGCCGAGTATGCTCCGGATCGCGGAACTCGGCCTCATGGGCACCCGCCACGATGCGGATACCTGTGCCGTCGAGCGCGTTGAGCCGATCGTCGTACCGCCTTCGGCAATGATCAATACCGTCGGCTGAGGCGATGTGAACCCTGCTCTTAATCAATTTGGGTGTTTTTCCTGCACCCCGGCGATTTCGAGCATGCGCAACTCGAGGCGTCGCAGCCTCTGTAAGTCCTCGACGTCGGGATACTCCCGTGCCGACCCATAGAGGTCATAATAGCGGACCTCGTGCGTACTTCCTGAGTCAGCAACGCGTATCACGGTCGTCCCGGCGTCTTTGACTGCCCCTGTCACCAGCTCAGCGACTTGCGTGTCGGTCTCTTCCTTGCGCTTCGCTGCCGCTGAGTCCACGGCCCGTGAAACATTCTCCTCCTTGATGTCGGGGATGCGAAGCTCGTCGAACACAACGCGGCGCAGTTCGGCCGTCTCTTGCGGCGAGAGTTGTCGCCAGGTGCTCTCGCCGGCTAGGCGTGGGCCGAGGCACACGCGGCCGTCGGTAAAAACGGTGACGTCGGCTGCTTCGCCTCGTCCGTCTTCTGGTTCGCTACCAGTGTTCGTCCACTCGACCAATACGCTTGCGGACATGGTATTTGTTTAGTCGTCGACGACAGGCGTTCCTTCAGAACCGGAAATGGAGACCGGCTCGGCGGCAGACTCGAGCGGGCACGCTGGCCGCCGTAAGGTGTCAGCTAGGTCCCATCGTAGCCTAAGTTTGTCACGGCTGCCGAGGACGTTGTTTCAACGCGACCGCATCCTGAATTGCTTAGACTCAAAGGTCACCGAGAGCAACTTCGAAACATCGAGAGCCGGATCTGTCACGACGCTAGACTCGCTTCCGCGTCCAGACGAGTAACTACATCCCATGGCTTACACCGACCTCCGCGAATTCATCAAAGTCCTCGAAAAACGCGGCGAGCTGAAGCGCATCACCGCCGAGGTCGACCCCGTCCTTGAAATCACCGAACTGGCCGACCGCGCGGTCAAGAGCGGCGGGCCGGCGTTGCTTTTCGAAAACCCCAAGGGTTCCGAGATTCCCGTCCTCATCAACGCCTTCGCCGGGATGCGCAAGATGGAGCTGGCTCTCGACGTCGACTCGCTCGACTCCATCGCCGGCCGCATTTCCGAATACCTCGAAATGAAGACCCCGCAAGGGCTCGTCGGCAAGCTCAAGATGCTTCCCAAGCTCGCGGAAATGGGATCGTTCTTCCCAAGGGAAACGAAGACCGGCCCGGTGAAGCAGGTTATCAAGCGCGACGGGTTCTCCCTTTTCGACTACCCGATCTTGCAGTGCTGGCCGCAAGACGGCGGTCGTTTCATCACCCTGCCACTGGTCTTTTCGAAGAACCCAACTACGGGAAAGCGCAATGTCGGCATCTATCGTATGCAGGTCTACGACGACCGCACCACCGGCATGCACTGGCAGACCCACAAACAGGGCGCCGAGCACTATCGCCGCCTGCTCAAGGAAGGCAAGCAGGAGCGCATGGAAGTCGCCGTCGCCATCGGTGCCGACCCGGCCACGATGTTCTCGGCGCTTCTGCCGTTGCCGCCCGACCTCGACGAAATGCTCTTCGCCGGTTTCCTGCGCAACAAGCCCGTTGAGTTGGTGAAGTGCGAGACCGTCGATCTCGAAGTCCCCGCCAACGCCGAGATCGTTCTCGAAGGCTACGTGACGCTCGGCGAGCTGCGCACCGAGGGCCCCTTCGGCGACCACACGGGCTTCTATTCCCTCGAAGACGACTTTCCGGTTTTCCACATTACCTGTGTGACGCAGCGTGAAAACCCGATCTACGCCACGACCATCGTCGGGCCTCCGCCGATGGAAGACTACTACATGGGCAAAACGATCGAGCGCGTCTTTCTGCCCCTGATGCGGCTGCAAATTCCCGAACTGGTCGACATCAACATGCCCGCCGAAGGCATCTTCCACAACATGATGATCATGTCGATCCGCAAGTCTTATCCGCTGCAAGCCCGCAAGGCGATGAGTGCGGTGTGGGGGTTGGGGCAGGCGATGTTCACCAAATGCATCGTCGTCGTCGATGACGACGTCAACGTGCAGGACTTGAGCGAAGTCGCCTGGAAAGCGCTCAACCACATCGACCCGGAACGCGATATTCAATTTGTCATGGGGCCGATCGACCAGCTTGACCATTCCAGCCGCCTGCCCAACTACGGCTCGAAAATGGGTATCGACGCCACCCGCAAGTGGCCCGAGGAGGGTTTCACGCGGCGCTGGCCCGACGTCATCGAGATGGATGAGGAAGTGAAGCGGCGGGTGGACAAGATTTGGCGGGAATTGAAGATCGGATGAGCCGCCGCTACTGAGTCCGCCTCGATTTCAATGGCCCGGTCAAGGGATCGTCAACGCAACCTGTTCCACGATGGCTTCCACATCAGCGGGGATCGGCTCCCGGGTGACCCGAGCGCTTTCCAAGAAGCACTGAATCGCGTCGAGAGCCATTCCCCGAGCTTCCTCGATAGATTCGCCAAAAGTGCAAATCTCGGGAATCGCGGGGACAACCACGTTGTATCCTCCCTCGGGAGCATTCTCAAAGACGACGGTGTAGCGATATTCCTGCATTGCGGCTGTTGAGCTCATGGTAACCGGCCCGTTCGCGACACGGCCCTCGACCTTCGCCTCAAGAAACTCGTTTGCCCCGACCCCGCCCGCCGGCTACAATGAAGTCGACCATGCCGATCTTCGAATACCATTGCAACGACTGCGGGACCAACTTCGAGAACCTGGTGCTTAGCGCTCAGGAGAAGGCGACGGCTGCGAGCTGCTCCGATTGCGGCAGCGAGTCGGCGGAAAAGCTCTTTTCGACCTTCGCGGCGCAAACCTCGAATGGAGCGGCCGAACTGGGCCCCTGCGCCAACCAAGCCGGCGGCATCTGCCAAGCGGGTGGCGGTTCGATCCCCTGCGGCAGCCTGAACTGACGCGCCGTCACGGCACCCGCGAGCGCCCGCTCGCCTCTCCCTACCGCCTTTGGCACTTTGGGCAGAAGTGCGTACTCCGGCTCGCGACGATCGTTCGCCGAATGGACGTCCCGCACACCCGGCAAGGCTCGCCGGTTTTTCCGTACACCCGGGTCTGCAACTGAAAGTAGCCCTGTGACCCCTCGCTATTGACGTAGTTACTCACCGTCGACCCACCGGCCGCGATGGCGTCATGCAGAACTTCGCGGATCGCCGTGTGCAACCTCGCGGCACGCTTTGGGCCGACCTTCAGACTGTTCGTCTTGGGATGGATGCGGGCGCGGAACAAGGCTTCGTCGGCGTAGATGTTGCCGAGTCCACGTAGGAATTCTTGGTTGAGCAGTAGAGCCTTCAGCATGCCGCGTCGGGCCCTGAGTAGGTCGCGAAACTCAGTCTTTGAAATCTCAAGCGGCTCCGGCCCAAGCTCAGCCAACCGCGGCGGCAGGCCGTCGGAAAGCTGCCAGCGGCCGAACTTCCGAATGTCGTGGTACACCAGCGTTGGCCCGCCCTCGAGATCGAGAACGGCCCGCGTATAGGGTCCCGGTTCGCCATCGACGATGAAATTGCCCGTCATCCTTAAGTGAACAACCAGGCAAAGCCCTCGCCGCCCCCCTTCGAGGTCAATCACGATGTACTTGCCGTGGCGACGAATCCCGCGTATCGTCCGGCCCCGCAACCGGCGGGCAGTTTTCTCTGCGTCGCCCACGACGAGACCGGGCCAAGGGAACTCGGCACCGGCGATGCGTCGGCCCACGACATGACGCCGCAACCCGCGAATGATGGTTTCAACTTCAGGAAGTTCAGGCACGAGGCCTTTAGTTTGGCAGGCAGTTTGGCATTTTGGCACCCCGGTTTCGCACGTCGTTATAGTTAAAGAACACCCCCGCCGAAACCTATCGCGCACGGTTGGTCCCGATGGTTCTCGTCATCGACAACTACGACTCGTTCACCTACAACCTGGTGCAATATCTGGGCGAGTTGGGCGCGGATCTCGAGGTCCACCGCAACGACCAAATCACGGTAGGCCAAGTCGCCAAGCGCAAGCCCGACCGCATTGTTGTCTCGCCGGGGCCGTGCACTCCCCGCGAAGCCGGCATCTCCGTCTCACTCATCAAGAAACTGGCGGGGCGGATTCCGATCTTGGGCGTTTGCCTCGGTCACCAGTCGATCGGCGAGGCTTTCGGCGGCAAGGTTATCCGCGCGCCCTATCTGATGCACGGCAAGACCAGCAAGATCCACCACGACGGCCGGACGGTTTTCTCAGGGCTCGAGCAGGACTTCACGGCCACCCGCTACCACTCGTTGATCGTCGAGCGCGAGTCGCTGCCTTCGTCACTCGAAATCAGCGCAGAGACCGACGACGGACTCATCATGGGCCTGCGCCACAAGGAACACCGGGTCGAAGGCCTGCAATTCCACCCCGAATCAATCCTCACCGATCCCGGCAAGAAACTGCTCAAGAATTTCTTGGAAAATTGAGCGCCCCGGGCGCTGTGCAAGGTCGGGCCCGCGCGACGACGCTACCCGTAAATCGTCGAGATCTCGTCGGTGGGAATAAACCCGTTGGCACCGAGCGGATCGACATAAACATACGTCCGGCCCGAGGGCAAATCGGTGATTCTCTTCGTCCAATCGATCCCGAGCGCCGAATACATCGTCGACACGACGTTCTCGATCCGAGGCTGCACCTCGCGCTCCCAGCCGTTATCGATGCAGGCCGTCCCGTCCTTGTTGGTAGCGCCGAGAATGCGTTTGCCCGCGACACCCGCCCCGGCGAATAAGGCCGGGAAGCACTTGTTGTAGTGGTCGCGGCCCTGCATGTAATTGAGCGGACCGGGCGTGCGGCCGAACTCGCTCATCGAAACCACCAACGTTTCATCAAGCAGCGTCTGCTCGTCGTCGCCCTTCGAGGGAAGGGTCGAAAGATCGTCGAGCAGTGCGGTGAAGGCTCGGTCGTATTCCGCGCAATTGATGTAGTGGTTCTTGTCTTTCGAGCGGTCCCAGATATATGTATGGTGGTCCCAGCCGGGGTGGCAGATGTGAATGTAGCGTGTGCCGCCGTCTTCGAGCACAAGGTTCCTGGCCAGCAGGCAGGCGAGGCCGACACTGTTCTTCCCGTAACGCTCTTTGTCCTCTTCGGTTGCCTGGAAAACCCGCGGCCAGCGTGGATCGGAAAGCAATTGATGGGCCGCGCTGTAAAAATCGTCGTACCCGGCCATCTCACGCCCGTACCCGCCCTTCCGTGCCCCTTCCACGTCGCGCAGCTTGCGCAATAGCGTCCAGCGCTGGTCGAGCAGAGCCGCGGCGGCGTCATCCAGCTTGTCTTCCTGCAGTGCATTTTCGGTGTTGATGTCGACGACGGAATAACGCGGCGGCAGAAAGCCCGTGGCCAGCGCCCCGACTGCGCCCTTGGACAGGTTGAACGACATGTAGAGCGGGAATGTATCGTTCGGACGCCGTTGCTCTTCGAGTTCCGCCGAAACGACAGAGCCGACTGCCGGGATCTCCTTCGCAAACGCAAGGTTGTTCTGGCGTCCGGTTTGCAGGTAATACTGACCGCGAAAATGAACTTCCTCATGGCTGCGCAGCGAACGCAGCACGGCGAACTTGTCCATGTGCTTGGACAATCCCGGGAACAAAAGATGTGAAAGATGGAGCCCTGGATAAACCTTCCGAATGTCGAGGTCCTCCGGCGTCGCCATATTTTCCTTGAAATCGAAACAGTCGATCGGGCTGATCGCGCCATTCGTTTCCAAGAAGATCACTCGGCGCGCGTTGCCCCGCGGCGTGACCGATGGACCCGTTGATGCCGTGGCCCTCCCCGTCCAAACGCCATCGATTGATGCGCCCAGTAAGCCGAGCCCGCCCAGGCGCAGAACATCGCGCCTCGAGCCCTGAAGATCGCCTACTCTTTGCGGTTTCGCCATCGGAGTACCTCCGCTGAACTCAATAGTTAAAGAAGAACTCCGCGCTGTTGATCAGCGCCCACTGCAAGTTCTCGGCGCCTGCGACGCGGTTTTCCTTCATTGCCGCCAGCGCTACGTTTCTTTCGCCGTCGCTTGGCACCCGCGCCAAGCTTGCCAGGAACATCTCGTCCACAATGCGCCCATTGTCGTCGGGGTAGGCGGTGAGAAGACGCTCGACGCGGCTGTCTTTCTCCGCCCGTACTCGGTCATTGACCACGGGCGATTGCATCAGAACCAACGAATGTTGGATCGACGCACCCGTAGGCTTCGCATGAGTCTGCCGGTCCGACTGCCCGAAAATCCGCATGAAATGACGTGTATCCCCGTCGGTGCAATCCTTGTCCGAACAGAGGGCCGCTGGGTTGGTCAGCCTCATGGCCATGCCGTAGCGGCGGCCCTTTTGCTGAAAGGCGGCGGGACGCTCAGTGGCCAGCACAATGGAATCGTGCAATTCTTCAGCGGTCAGACGCCGGGCGTACTTACGGGCATAGTATTTCGTGTAGGCCTCCTTCCACTCGCCGGGGAAGGCGGCCGAAAGCTGATAGGCGCTTGACTTCGCGATCGTCGCCATCAGGCGTTTGAGGCTGTAGCCGTTTTCAACAAAGTCCTCGGCCAAGGCAGTGAGCAACTTGGGGTGCGAAGGCTGCAACTGCCAACCTTCGGGCAAGTTGTTGGGATCCTGACGGGCGAGGTCGAACTCGTCGTATGGCTCGACGATGCCGACGCCCATCAGCTTCGCCCAGAACATGTTGACGGTCGCCCGCGCGAATTGCGGATCTCCCGTCAGCAGACGCGCCAACGCATCGCGCGGCGCCTCGCCGGAACGCGGCCCCTCCCCGGTGAGCATGAACGCCGGTTCATTCGAGCCGCCTTTCCGCGCTACCCGCAACATGGTCGCGCCTTTGGTGTCGTACCCGGCGGCGTGATCATCGATCAGAAACTCATTCGACAGCGCCCGGCCGTTTTCCCAATACATCAAGTACCGGGTGCGGCCCAAAAACGATGCGTTTTGGAAGAACTGCTCTCGCGTCCTTTGGCTCAGCCAGACATTGACCTTTTCGAGATGCCCTTGCCCGTCATGGCACGAAACGCACGACAAATTGAGCCCCAAGAATGCCTTGGCGTATATGATCGACAGCTCGTCATGCGTGTCGAGCTGCTGAACCATGGAAAGATCGTCCCCGTCGAGAGGTTCGGCGGCTCCCTGCACATGCTCGCGCGCAATCACGTTCAACCCGGCCGAGACCCAGTTGCTCTTTGCCGAGGAGGTGATCATCTGCCGCACGGTCTGATCGTAGGGCCGATCGGACCGCAGGTTTTCTTTCAGCCAATAATGGAAAAGATATTGACCCCGGCCCATCTTTCCATTAGCGCGGAACAAATCGAGGAAAGAGTACGACCACTTGTCGACCCAAGCCTCGCTGTCAATCAAGCTGTCGATCAGCTTGTCGCGCTTCTCCGGATCGGAGTCGGCTCGAAACGCCCTCACTTCGTCCGGCGCCGGGATGCGCCCGGTCAGATCGAGGGTCGCGCGCCGCAGAAACTCTCCGTCGGAGGCCGGCTGTGCGTGCGGGATCCCGTTGCGCTCCATCTTTGAAAAGATGAACTCGTCGACGTAGTTGCGGCGCTCGACGGACCCGCCGAGTGGGTTCGTTTCGTCGGCGCGGCCGCTGAGGAGGCGTTCGGTCAGCGCGCCCGCTTGCCGCGATTTCTCGGGCGTGTAGAGCGACTTGTGCGCTTTGTTGAATTGCTCCGGAGTAAGCGACTCCTCACGCGCCGGCGAGGGTTTCTCGGTCTGCGCGGGCAGCGCCGTGCCGGCAACCAACAGGCACACCAAACAGATCAAAAGCGGTTTCATCAGGAACCTCCGCCCACACTAACTTCATCGTAATAGTAAGCCCCCCGACTTAACCCTGTCAATGCTTTGCCGCCCTTGGCCGCCGGGCAACCACGAACTTGCGCGCAGAAACGGCACGAGCACCCCCCGAATACGCTAATGTACTCGTCGACGGCTCATTCTCCTCAGAACTTGAACCCGAGCGTGCTCAGAAGCCCGTAGTCATTCCGTTGCACCGGAACGGGAGGTCGCGAATCAAAGCGATCGTAAAGACTCAGACCCCAAGTAAAGCTCTTCGCGATGGGAATACGGAAACCGCTGTCAGCTTCAATACGGTAACGGCCGCCGTCGGTAAGAGTCGGATGCAGGGCTGCACTCAATGTGAATTCGATTCCGGCGAATTTCGTCGTCTTGAAATCGAAACCCGCCAAGGCCTCGGCGTTGCTCGTGGTTAGGGACTCAATTCCGCCCCTGGGCCGAAATCTTTCATTCGCGAAGTCCACGCCGCCCAGCAGCGAAAGCGTTGTGTCGTCCGTATTGATCAACTTGCGGCCGACACCTCCGCCGACTTTTGTGCGTAGGTTCAATAATTGTTGCTCGTTCCGCTCGAGCCCGCCGAGTACGAAGACAAACGACCTCTTGCTCAAGAATCGGTCATAGCGAGTATCCAAGGTATGGCGACTCGTCCCCGGGCCCTGTTCCGGTTCACTGAGAATCGACACGATCTTGCCCTGGACCTTGTATTCCGGCCCTTCATAGCTCGCGTTGGCACTGAAGGAAGATTGCGTCGTGTTCGAATTGCCGCGCGCCAAACTGTAACCAAAGTCGACGCCGCCCTCGAGTTCTTCCCAAAATCCGGGCTCGGGTTGCCCCGCAGGCATGATCGAGGCGATGTCCGGCAAGTCGAGGTTTCTCGTTGTCTCATCGGCGCGGACGCTCAGCGTCGACTCCGCCTTGCGTAGCGATCCCGAGTAAACTTCGCCTTCTTTCGTCTTTACCGAAAAGGTCTCGTCCGATTCGAGGTCGGCAACGGCGTCCCAGGAAATCTTGATCGAACCGGCCCACGAGGTCTTGAAACTCAGCTTGCCGTCGGCGAGACTTTCCACGCTTCCGCTAATGCGATCGCCATTGCTGAGCGTGACGAAGTCAGCCCGGGCGGTAAGGGCGGCGGCCGTCAGCGTCAACAATAGGCTCAGGCGCAGCGGTCGAAGGCTTGGAGGAGAGAGATTCTTTGCCATGAGAGGATTGGGGAAGTCTTCGTGATTCCGCGAGGCGTTAAGGTCGAATGACCCACCAGTTGGGCCTCGCTCGACTATCTCGACTATTTAGGATAAGCCGGCCTTTCTGGCGCTCCGCAATCCAAGAGCAGGAAAGCGGAGCCCCAGCGAAAGCGACCGGGCCAACTCCGACTGGCGTCCTCGAACTGTGGGTACAAAGAGCGTGCCGGTCCGACCATTTGGAAATGCTTGGCTCGGCCGCGGCCGACCGGCCGTCTTCAAGGCAGTTTCGGCAGAATGTCTTCGAGGTCCGCCGTGTCGGAGGGTAGGATCTTGAGCAGCCCTTTGGCAATCGCGGGCGCTCCGGGGATCGCGTTGAGTCTCGTCAACAGAACTTTGCCGAGCTGGTTCCGTTTGCCCTTGAATTCCGCCAAGGCCTCGACATATTCCAACACCGCTTGATTGATCTGTTCGGTGATTTCGATGTGGTGTTCCAAGCGTAGGAACTCGGCTTTGGCACGGGCCAGTTCCTCGGCGGTTCGCATCCGCTCGCTGACGAACCAGTCAGTGATCTGTTGACTGGTTGACAGCGCGATCAAATCGACATCCGGATCACCCGAAGGCGGGTTGCGCCGCTGCGTCTTCGGATCGGAGTAAACCAGCGCCGTCCCTTGATCCCCCAGGCGAATAGCGCGCGGTCCCCGGGCATACTTTCGGCGCAGAGTACGCTCTTTTTCCGCCAAGATGAAGAGCTGTAGCTGCCGAATCTGCGCGAACAGCACATCGACCCCGTCGCGATGCGCCGCTCGAATCTGTTGGAGTTCGGCGGCTTGTTGCCGCATCGCCTCTTCGACTTCGAGCGGCACTCCGCCGCAACCCACGAGCCCAATAAAGGCCAGGGCTGTTATGTTGATCCGTATTGAACGCATGGGACTTCGCAACTTGGCAAGCGATGAGATCAAGATGTTCAGATCAAGGTCTCGAGGTGATTGGCGATATCGAGAAACTTCGTCAGCCGCCGGTTATCGGCGGTACCCTTACGGATCGCTTCAACAAGAGCGGCAAGCTCGTCCGGGGTCGTAATGCACTCCAGCGTCGGCGCCCGAACCTCGAATAGATCCCGTAGTTGTTCCGCGAAAGTCTCGAGGTCGTCGGCCAACCCGAGATTGTCAAGCTGCGTCTGAGCCTTGGCCTGCAAAACCGGGTCGGGTTCTTCCGACAGGCCGATCCAATCACTGATTCTCATAACTATCCCGCAATTTCCGTGGAATGGTCTCTCAATTTCAGGATAATTGCAACGTCAAGTCCCAACCCTGGGCAAGACCCTTCGAGCGTCCCTTGGCGCTTCTCGGACGAAGCCGTGCCGCCGATGGCCGCGGGCCGCACGGGCCGCAAAGAAAGCGCTTTCCGCGATAGGATAGTGAACGAAAGTGCCCGCGGAGCTGAACATGACGTTATGGACTCGACCCACTCGCCTCGTCCTTCTCGCGACCCTGCTCGGATTGATCCAATTTTCTGCGTCATCGTGCGCAACCTCTCCCCGCCCGGAAACGGCAACGCAATCGGCAGTCGCCGCGCCGAAATATGAAGCCTTGATCGTCGATGGCCAGAGCAACCACAAGATCTGGCCCCAGACCACGCAGATGATCAAGGGATATCTCGAAGACACGGGGCTGTTCTCCGTGGAGGTGGCGACCACACCCCCCGAGGGAAGCGACCTAAGTGGTTACCGGCCGGAGTTCGCGAAGTACGATGTCGTCGTGTCGAACTACAACGGCGCGCCCTGGGGGGCCGACGCCAAAGCGGATTTCGAAAGATACGTGCACGATGGTGGCGCCTACGTCTCCGTTCACTCCGCGAACAATGCTTTCCCGGAGTGGCCCGCTTACAACGAAATGATCGGGGTCGGCGGCTGGGGAGACCGCAATGAGGAGTGGGGACCCTACATCCGGTTGCGGGACGGAAAGTTCGTCCATGACAACACGCCCGGCGGCGGCGGCGGCCACGGCATCCGTCATGAGTTCGCGCTTGACATTCGCGAGCCCGACCACCCGATCACGCGCGGCCTGCCGGCGAAGTGGATGCACTCCAATGACGAGCTATACGACCGGCTGCGCGGGCCGGCTAAGAACGTCACCGTGCTCGCAACGGCCTTTTCCACCAAGGAGACCGAAGGCACCGACGAACACGAGCCGCTGCTGATGGCGATCACCTACGGCAAGGGCCGCATCTTCCACACGGCCCTGGGTCACGCTATTGTCTCTCAGCAATGCGTGGGATTTATCACGACCTTACAGCGAGGCGCGGAATGGGCGGTCACTGGCGACGTCACTCAAGAGGTACCGAAAGACTTCCCCACCGCGACGCAAGTCAGCGTGCGGTAGGGCGAGTCCGTCGCCCGAGGGGCTGTGAAAAATCGGCGGCTGCAGTCCAATTTCATTGCAGCCTGATTGCAGGCTCGTTGCACGTTCGGAGCGCGAAAACCACCCTCCCCGAGCCCTCCAGTACGTAATTCTGTCCAACCCGGCGGCGCTCTAAAACGCGTACGGCAGATTCTCCGCCGCGCGCTTGGCTTGTTCTTCCTCGGTCAGCTCGATCTCGCCCTGCCCGGCCCATTTGGGGAGAAAATCGAAATCGCAGCCTTCGTGCGCCTGTAGAGTGTGTTCGATATACAGACGCCCGTAGCCGCGGTCGTAATGGCGAGGACGCGGCTTCCAAGCCGTTAACCGTTGCTCGATCTCTTCGTCGGCAACCAGCAGATTGATCTTGCGTTTCTCGACATCAAGCTCGACTTGGTCGCCGTTCTGAACAATCGCCAGCGGTCCCCCGACGGCCGCTTCGGGGGAGATGTGAAGCACGGCGGTCCCATAGCTGGTGCCGCTCATGCGCGCATCGGAGATCCGGACCATATCCTCGACGCCCTGCTTGAGCAACTTGGCGGGGATCGGCAGGTTGCCGTACTCCGGCATTCCCGGCGCGCCGGTCGGGCCACCGTTTTTGAGGACCATGACGCAGTTCTCGTCGATATCGAGATCCGGGTCATCATGCCGCGTCATGAAATCGTCGTGGTCTTCGAAGACAACCGCCCGACCGGTGTGCTTGAGAAGCCGTTTCGTCGCGGCGCTTTGCTTGATCACCGCGCCATTGGGAGCGAGGTTGCCGTACAGGATCACGGTCCCTCCCTCGGCCTCGATCGGGTTGTCGAGCGGCCGGATGACATCCCGGTTGTGACACTCGGCTGAAGCGATATTCTCCCCCATCGTTTGGCCGGTTACGGTAATGGCGTCGCTGTGCAGCAGCGACTCGATTTCCTTCATGACGACCGGAATGCCTCCGGCGTAAAACAGGTCCTCCATCAAGTGCTCTCCCGATGGAACGACGTTTGTAATCATCGGCGTGGTGCGTGAGATTTCGTCGAACAGCGATAGCGGCAACTTGATCCCCAGTCGCGCGGCAATCGCGACCAGATGAATGATCGCGTTTGTCGAGCCGCCGATCGCCATGTCGACGCAGATGGCGTTCTCGATCGCCTCCTGAGTGAGAATCTGTGACGGCCGCAGGTCTTCCCATACCATTTCGACTATGCGTTCACCGCTGTGCTGCGCGATCTTGTAACGGCGCGAATCAGCGGCGGGAATATTGGCGCAACCGGTGAGAGTCATGCCCAGCGCTTCGGCGATGCTCGTCATCGTCGAAGCCGTCCCCATCACCCCGCAATGCCCGTCACTGCGCGACATGCAGGACTCCATCTCGGACCACTCTTCCTCGCTGATACGCCCGGCGCGCAATTCGTCCCAGTAGTGCCACACATCGGTTCCCGAACCGATTTCCTTGTTCTTGAACATGCCGCGCAGCATCGGGCCACCGGGAACGACGATCGCGGGTATATCGGCGCTGGCCGCTCCCATCAGTTGTGCCGGGGTCGTCTTGTCGCAGCCGCACAGCAACACCACGCCGTCGATCGGGTTGGCGCGAATCGACTCCTCGACGTCCATCGCCATGAGGTTGCGGAACATCATCGTCGAGGGCCGCATGAAGGTCTCACCCAGCGAAATGGTCGGGAATTCGAGCGGGAAGCCACCCGCCGACCACACGCCGCGCTTGACGGCATCCGCGACGAGGCGCAGGTGGGCATTGCAGCTTGCCAACTCGCTCCAGGAGTTGCAAATCCCGATGACAGGCTTGTTTTGAAAGACGGAGCTCGGGTAATTCCTCATCCAAGAGCGGTGAATGAAACCGAGTTTGTCTTTGCGCCCGAACCACTCTTGGCTGCGAAGTTTACGGTCTTTGTTCATAAAGGCTGATTGCTCCCCGACCCGAGATTATACGTGCTTCGGCGGCATGGAGGCGGACGGATCTGAGCGAAAAGGAAAGGAGTGATCGATTCGCGCCGACGCCCGCGAGAACACGCGCTTCAGACCGGCGACTCGTCGCAAGCGCAACAATCACTGCACCGCAAGCACTTCTCGCAAAGATGGTTCTCGCAGGAGTCTCGCGTGCAGCGAACGCAGATCTCCTCGGACCCCTCGCCGCAAATGTAGCAATTGAACCCGGCGGACGCCTGTTCGCTTTGGGTGGCGCGGGCTGCCCCAGCCGCCGTCGCGGCAAAGGAAGTTTCAGCCTGGTCGGAATCGGTCATTGCCCTAGGCTGCTGTCCGACAGTCGGCAAGAGATGATGCAGATTCACAGCTTCGCTTCAGACTGCAGTTCCATCGGTTTGCCCGTAACTTGCGAATACAACACATCCGGGTCCAAATCCGCTCCATTCGGCCAACAAATGGTGCCGGAAGAACCGGCTGATCTCAGGCATGGACTGCCAACCATCATCATCGTACCCCACCCCCGCGTCGCCGCGGCCTGCTTCGGCCGGGGCGGGAGCCCGAGTTCTGAGCGTTTGGGCCGCCCTTACGGCTCCCTGAGATAATGGGGGATCAGTACCATGCCCGCCTGCCGCAACAAACCCCTCATTCTCACCATCATGGACGGCTGGGGTGAAAATCCAGACCCCGCGAACAACGCAGTCGCGATGGCCCGTACTCCCAACTTTGATCGGCTGCGGAGCGAATTCCCCTCAACCACGATTCGCACCGACGGACCTTTCGTCGGGCTGCCCGACGGTCAGATGGGCAATAGCGAAGTGGGCCATCTCAACATCGGCGCCGGCCGCATCGTCAAGATGGATGTCATCCGCATCGACGACATGATCGCAAGCGGCGAGCTGTTCGACAACCCCGTGCTCAACGGCGTCACGGAGCACGCTCGGTCGCGCAGGCTCCATGTGCTCGGGTTGGTCAGCCGCGGTGGCGTCCATTCTCATAGCTCCCACTTGTACGCCCTACTTGAGATGGCGAAACGTAAAGGTGTCGAGAACGTCTTTGTCCACGCCTTCACGGACGGCCGCGACGTGCCGCCGGAAAGCGGCGCGGACACGATCGCCGAACTCGAAGCCGAAATGCGGCGAATTGGCGTCGGCAAAATCGCCTCGATCAGCGGACGCTACTACGCGATGGACCGCGACCGCCGTTGGGAGCGCGTCGAGCGCGCCTTCCGCGCCATGGTCAGCGGGGAGGGCCGGGTTGCGACAGATCCGGCCGCAGCCGTCCGAGCGTCTTACGAGCGCGGGGTCACCGACGAGTTCGTCGAGCCGACGGTCTTACAAGACGACGCCGGCCGGCCCGTGGCGACGATCGAGGACGGCGACGCGGCCCTGTTCTTCAACTTCCGGGCCGACCGCGCCCGGCAACTCTCACTGGCGCTGAATGATCCCTCGCTCGAAGGGCTCCCGCGCTCGTTGATGCCGCTCGACCTGCACTACGTCACGATGACGGAGTACGACAAGACTTACAGCTTCCCCGTCGTACTGCCGCCATTGCGGCCCGAGCGCATTCTCGGTGAGATCGTCTCCGAGGCCGGGCTGCGCAACCTGCGGGTCGCCGAAACCGAGAAATACCCGCACGTGACCTACTTCTTCAACGGCGGTGGCGAGAAACCCTTCCCCGGCGAAGAGCGCGAGATGGTGCCCTCGCCTAAGGTCGCCACCTATGACCTGCAACCCGAAATGAGCGCCCCCGGCGTCCGCGACACGGTGCTGCGCGGCATCGAGGATGACTTCGACTTGATCGTCGTCAACTTCGCCAACGGGGACATGGTCGGGCACACCGGCGTGATTCCGGCCGCCGTGAAAGCCATTGAAACCGTCGACGATTGCCTCGGAAAGATCGAAGGCCCGCTGCGGGAAAAGGGGGGCGCGTGGATCATCACCGCCGACCACGGCAACGCGGACTTAATGGTCGACCCCGAAACGGGTTTATCCCACACCTACCACACGACCTTCCCGGTGCCTTTGGTTTTGATGAGCGACTTCACCGGCCCATTGCGAAGCGACGGCTCCCTCCGCGACATCGCCCCGACGATTCTAGGCGTCCTCGGAATCCCAACATCCGAAGAGATGACCGGCCGCGACTTGCGCGACCACAGGTAGCGGCGTGAATAGTAGCGACAAACACTCGGGTTTGGGTCGGCTTGCGAGAGCCTACATGTCCAGCGCTTTCCCCGATCCGGGGCCCGGCTTGACGCATCAGGCCACGCGGCACGCAAAAACGCCCCGCCGGCCCCGGGCGGCCCCTACATCTTGAAATCCCGCAGAATCTCCCCCGCCGCGTTCCAACCCGCCGCCGCCATCACGCCGCCTCCCGGATGTGCTCCGGCGCCGCACAGGTAGAGGTTCTTGACAGGTGTTCGATAGCGTGCCCAACCGAGCAGCGGCCTGGCGACGAAGAGCTGATCGAGGCTCATCGCGCCGTGAAAGATGTTGCCGCCAGTCAGCCCGTACACCCGCTCTAGATCGAGCGGGGTCAGCACCTGCCGGTCGAGAATGATCGACGGAAGATTTGGAGCGTACTCGGCGATGAGATTGATCACGTCGTCGGCGTAGGATTCCCGAATGTTGTCCCAGCTTCCTTCGCGCAGGGTATAGGGCGCGTATTGCAGGAAAATCCCCATGATATGTTTGCCCGGCGGCGCTAACGACGGATCGTAGATCGTAGGAATCGTCATCTCGATGATCGGGCGGTGCGAGGGACGGCCGTATTTGGCGTCGTCCCAGGCGCGCTCCATGTACTCGATCGAGGGACAGATATGCATCGTGGCCCCGTGGTGGGGACCCGCTCCCGGCGCGGCACGAAACTCGGGCAGCCCGTCGAGCGCCAAGTTGATCTTCAGCGACGTGCCTTCGGAGCGGTAGCGTGCGATAGCCGCCCGAAACTCGGGATCGAGATCATTGCGCTCAAGCAAGCCCAAAAAAGTCCGTTTCGGATCGGCGTTCGAGACCACGGCGCGCGCCTCGTATTCATCACCGGAGGCAAGGGCCACGCCCCGTGCCCGGCCGTTGCGCACGATGACCCGTTTTACTTCGGCACCGCACCGGATTTCCGCGCCGCGAGCCTGCGCAGCGGCCGCCATCGCCTCGGTCAACGCGCCCATGCCGCCGCGCACGAAACCCCACAGCCCGGGCACTCCCCCGACGCCGCCCATCACGTGATGCAGCAAGACGTAGGCTGTTCCGGGCGAAAGCGGGCCACCGTTGGCGCCGATCACACCGTCGGTTGCAAGCGTGGCCTTGATTTCGCCCGATTCGAACCATTCGTCGAGGAACTCCCCGGCGCTCTGGGTCATGATTTTCAGTAGCCCCGACAGATGCCGCTGGTCGAGCCCGCGCAGCCGCCCGGCGAGTCGCAACGATTCGATCAAGTCGCCCGCCGAGCGAGGAGGAACGTTCGGCGGCGTGCGCAGCAACAGAGGTTCGACGATGCCCGCCAGTCGCGCAACGAATCTGCAGTAAGCCGGGTAAACCTCGGCATCGTGCTCGGAGAAGCGCCTCAACTCGGCGAGCGTCTTCGCCTCGTCCTGCCACATCGTCAGCGTGCGGCCGTCGGGGAAGAGCGAGAAGAAAGCGGGGTCTTTGGGATCGACGCGGTAGCCGAAAGAAGGCAGAGCGAGCTCGTCGACGACCTTCTGCTGCAACAGGCTGACCAAGTAAGCCGCTGTTGACACCCGAAAGCCGGGAAAGATCTCTTCGGTTACGGCCGCGCCGCCAACCAACTCGCGCCGCTCGAGCACCAGCACCCGCAAACCGGCTCCCGCCAGCCGCGCGGCCGCTACAAGCCCGTTGTGGCCCCCGCCGATGATGATGACGTCATAGCGATGAAGGACGTGGGGCATAAGGAATGGATCGGAAATAAGCGTGTCCGCGAAGCGGCCGCCGGACTACAGCCTACGGTGAAGCCGGAAACGGAGGAACCCAGTCAGCGTCTTATGGCCTCGGACCCCGCCCCGGCAGGGAGCTGAGGATTGAATGTCCGGGCACATAGGTAACAGAATTACCCAACCACATGGGTAACAGTTTAAGGGGTTGAACCAGAGGAAAGGGTATTTTCAATGCCACCCTTCCCTCTGCTGGTTTTTGGACGGCGGCGGGAGCCCGGAGGGCGACCAGAGCTGTCCAAAAACTGCGCCCGCCAACAGCTGCGGCCGCGACGATCGAGGCGGCGTTGGGGATCACCCAGTTGCACCGCATCGAGCCAAGCCAACGGCAGCCGGCCGAACCAGATGCGCCAGCCGTGTTGGCGCTCTTCGACTCCCACCGTTTCGCCCCCGAGAGCTTCGCCCAAGAACACTCGGCGGTGCATCCAGCTGATGTCGCCGTGTACCTCGACCCTTCGCAGAGCGAAGCCTCGCGGGTACTCGATCTCGGGCAAGCGCTCGGGAAACGGCCGCGGCGAGGGCTCATACCGACTGGCCGGCGTCGCCATCTCAAGCGCTTCATGCGGGCGTTGTTGGTTGTAAATCTCCACGAAGCGATCGAAAACCTTCTGTTGCGCCCTCAGCGAACGTGCCGGAGGCTCGCCGTTTCGCGCTTCAACGTGCGGTGCATGCGCTCGTGCCGCCCGTTCTGCTCGGGGTGTCCCGGCTCGATCCGCTCGGGTGTGATGCCGAGCCGCATCCACCACACGCTCAGCCGCGACAGCCCAGCCACACCGGTCGTGGCGAACGGCGAGCCGTTGTCGGAGCGAATCCGCGTCGGCAACCCGTACTCGCGAAACGCCCCTTCCAGAACCTTGCGCACGAAGCGGCCCCTGGTGTGTTCGAGTGCTTGGCAGCGCAGCAGGTAGCGCGTGTGCGTGTCCGACAGCGTCAGCGGCTCGCAGCGACTCGAGTCGCCGAGACGGAACCAGCCTTTGAAGTCGATCGCCCAGAGGTTGGCCTCTTGCGGGGCGACCAACTCGCTCGAAGGCTGTGCTCGCCGCCGGTTCGACGCCGCGCGCGTCACTCCGAATCGCTTGAGCACCGCTCCGATCGTCGACGACGCCGGCCAACTCCGCTCGGGCCGTTCGCGTTCGAGCCAGGCCTTGAGCTTGCGCTCGCCCCAACTCGGATGACGGCTCCGCAGCTCCAAGATCGCCCCGACGGTCGGCTCGTCGACGGCATGCGCTGGGTATCGGGCGCCCGCGAGCGATCGGCGAGCCCGCCCACGCCGTGCACCCGATACTGCTCGTACCACTTGTAGCCGGTCTTACGGCTCACCCCATGGCTCAAACAGATCTCGGTTCGCGAGCGCTCCGCGGACGCGAATTCCTTCACCAGTAACAATCGTTGATCCTGCACACGAGTCTCCTTCCAGCCCCAGGGAATCCTCCTTTTCGTCAAGGAAGATTCTCTCGAATCTGTTACCCATGTACTTGGGTCGATTTGTTACCTATCTGCTCGGGTTGTACCGGATAGTAGCCCCGGGTGAAGCGAAGCGAAAACCCGGGGTCCCTTGCCAAGAAAGCGTAGCGGAGGGTTCGAAGAAACCTGCGGCTTTTCCCGGCGGGGCGTAGGAAGGCCCGTCCGATTCCACCGCGACCCGGGTTCATGTCCGCAACCGTTTTGTTGTGCCGTCCGGGGTGCATGATCTTAGGCTGAAAATCCATGTACGAAAGCCGACCAATCCTTGAAGTTAGCGCCTGTGGGGCCTCCCCGCTGCAAGCCCGCCAGCGCCCAGGGGGAGACGACCGCCGTCAGCCGTCACCAGCTTTGCCTACCAAATGTAGTCCTTCGCTACCTCGCGCTTATCGTGGCCGTCGAGCAAGTGCATCACCCGGATCTTCTTCAAAGCCACCGGCGAAAGCTGCCCCGTCGGGATGTAAAGGATCTGCCGTCCCAATCGGCCGGCGATACTCTTGAACGTCGAGCGAGGCGGCTTAGGCGCGACGTAGACGACCAGCTTCTCGAGCGAATAGTCAATTGCGGCAAGCAGCAACCTCTCGGGCTTCGTGCGCGCGAAGGAGTAGTCGAGATCCGTCCAGACGTCCATCAGCCGCTGCGAGGGCAATGTCAACAACAAGCCCCCGTACTCGGCCCGCCCAATCCCCGGCCCGACCGTATTCTCGTAAGGGTCGGTGGCGTAGAACGCCATGTCCGACTCATTTTGGTGCTCGCCGAGCCACGTCAGACAATACGGATAGCGGTTGTCCCGATCTTCGTCGAAGATGACGACAACCGCGCCGACTTCCCCCGACACGCGCTGTTGTCGACGCACGTAAATCTTCTTCTCATGCCAGTTGCGCAAGGTCTCGCGAAGGTCGATGCCGTCGAGCATCGAGGTTTGGAAAGGCTCGGAGTAGGTTCGCTCTTCCGACAGAATGCTCTTGCCCTTCTTCTTGAGGAAGACGCCGTAGTTTTCGATGACCAGGTCTTCGGGCGGGTAGGAGCAGACGCCGCGCCCTTGCCAATGCCGTTGCCACTCGCCGGGAAAGCGTTCCCTTTTTCGACCCTTAAGCCCAAGTGGACGGCGGCGGCCCTTTTTGCCGGGCCGGCGTGGGCGTAGGCGAATCAGGCGCGTGTTGAGCCACATCTGCTCGCCGGAAACGTTGACGGTCGCCAGGTCGCTTTCGACCTTTTGAGCCGGATACGCCCCGGCCATTTCCCACATCTCCCATGCGAAGTTGTCGTCTACCACCGAGCGCGCTGCAACGCTAAGCTCAAATAGGCCGCCAAGCAACTGGTTCGAAACCAGCGCCAGATTGCGCGAATACCGAGCCCAAAGGCGCCGCTGCCAATAGCTGATTTCCTCGCCGGTGTTCTTCGCGTATTGGCGTTCCGACTCCCTGAAAACCCGAAAATGCAGCTTGCGGCGGTCGACCGGTTCCTGCGCCGCTCGCGCGATAGCGGCCTCGCGCGCATCGACTTGGGGCGCTCCGACGACGGAAAAGCCCCCGCGGGCGGCGCGGGTTTCGACCTCTGCAGGTGCGGGCGGCGGCGACCCTAAACGGCGCGCCTCATAGACGGCCGCCAGAAAGGGCATGTCCGTCAGCACCTCCGCCAGACATTCCGGGTGCAGATTCAAGAGCCGAACGCCCCGCCTCGCCGCTTTACGGAGCGGACGCGTTTGGCGGCGTTCCATCGCCTGCAGCAACGGGTCCAGCAGATTCAGCGAGACCACCACAAAGATGGACGCCTCGGGATCAAGGCTTTGCAGCCGCCAAGCCAGACCCTCCGCATGCACCGTCAACTCTTTCGACCGCGGACGCGGATGAGCGCGGTAGGCCCCAACGTATTTTTCGAATCCCAATTGCTCGACCGCGTACGGGTGCGGGTAGGATTCCTCCACATGCGGCCGTTCGCCGATGTCGGGATCGAGAAAGGCGGTGTCAGCGCCGATTTCCGTCGCCGTGCGCAGCGCCTCGACAAACGGGTCGGTCACCTCGACGGGAAGATAGACGGCGCGGTCGGATTGGTCGTTCCCTGACTGCGGATGGTCTGTCGGCTTGGCCCCCTCGTCGTCATAAATAATGACCGAGAGCTGCGGCAACCGATCGACCGCGCGACGGTAAACCTCCGACAGCGTAGCCGGCAGCTCGACAGCAACGATGGCGGGCTTATCGCGGAGCAGTTCTTCGCGCAGGCGTTGGGCGAACTCCATACGCCCGGGAACTACCGGGAAATAGCGAATCCGGCCGCGCCTCAAATCGGCACTGTCAGGATCCCGGGACATAGCGCAGCGCCTCGCGCCCCAGCGTCTGGACGATGGCGGTGTAGAGCACTCTGCCCGTATCTCGCGGCCCGTGGCCCTCCGCCAGCTTGAGTCCGAAGCGGGCGATATTGATACCGTCGCGGGCGGTGTAGCGTTCGTCCGCCGCGTGCGCCGATTGCAGGAAATCAGTGACGTAGTTCAGCACTTCGTCGTCGGCGAAGGGCAGGTTCTCCTTGAGAATCGCCTTCTCTTCGTCCCGTTCGGGAAAGTCGATGAGGATCTGCGGTTGCAGCCTCGAGTGAATGTATTCGGGCAACTCGAAGGTCGAGGCATCGTCGTTCATCGTCACCACCATCCGGAAATCGCGGTGGGCGTGAATCTTTACACCCGCGACGATGGATTCGACATAGCGCCGGTTGTCGAGCAGCGGAGCAAGGGAAGCCCAGCTTTTCTCGCTCATGCGGTTGCCTTCATCGAGAAGCACCACGCCGCCGCGAATCATCGCCGTCACCAAAGGGGAGGCCACGTACCGCAGCTGTCCTTCGCCCTCAATGACCGGCGTCAGAAGGAGATCTTCGGGGCGAGTGTCGAGCGTGGCTTGCGTAATGTACACTTCCCGGCCGAGCCTTTTCGCCGCCGCGTAGGCCAGCGTTGTCTTGCCGACGCCGGGTTTGCCCAGCAGGCGCGGCGTCATCGGCATGTCGTGTTCGTGGACCGTCAACCAAGCGGCCAAGAGCTGCCGCATCAGCTCGTCTTGGCCAACCCACTTGATCGATAGTTCGTCGGGGTGGGCCAAGTGGAGTTTCACGCCCTCGATGACAACGGTCCGGCTGCTGGAGGGAGCCTTCATCACTTGTCATTCTACCGTGGGGTGCAACACGCACCGTCTCGGGGGGTCCGCGACACGAATGTGGGACGTACCGCTCGCAATGCGAGCAATAGAAACCGAGGCGTCGACGGAAGTCCACGCTCAGCCCGGTTTACCGGGCTTGGGTTCGATTAGACCGGCCCTTCGAGGGCCGGCTTAAAGGCTCTCGACAAATACGAGGCCGTTTCAACGGCCTTTTCCCGCAAGGTTTTAGCCACCGCCGAACCAGGCGAAACAATTCAGCCGGGGAAGCGCTCGCACCGTGCCGCCGAGCTCTCATATTCATGTCGCGCACCCCGTCTCGGACGAGCTAGTAGATTTGCGTTCCGGCCACTGGCCGCCGACGAAACCAAAGGAACTATACTGACAACTTCGGATCCGTCGATTAGCAGGTCTCGCCTCGATTCCGTCAAGCAAACCACCGGCTCGCGCCCGGAGAGGTAGTCATCGAATGGTGGTCCGGCCCTTGTTTCGCGTGGCACTGCTGCTGGTTGTTTCAGCGGCCGCCGCCACAGCCCAGCAGCTTACCGGCAGCATCGAAGGCAGCGTGATCGACGCGGGTGGCGCGGCGATTCCCGACGCTTCCATCAGCGCTCTCCACGACGAACCCAATACCCTCTACGGGGCTGCCACCGGAGCGACCGGGCAATTCCGAATTTCCAATGCCCGGCTGGGTACCTACACAGTCCGAACCGAAGCCGACGGCTTCAAGCGCTCGGTGGCGACCGGCGTGCTCGTCGAGGTGGGCGGCACGGCCGGTCTTCGCATCTCGCTCGAGCTCGGCGAGTTGCGCTTCGAGGTCACCGTCACCGCCGAGGACGTCCAAACCATCATCAACACGCTCGACGCCGAGCTCAGCACAACGGTCGACAACCGCCGCGTGCTCGAGCTGCCCCTCAACGGGCGCAACGCCGCGGAGCTGGCGATGCAGCAGGCCGGCGTCTACTACGAACGCGCCTCCGACGGACAGGGCGACAAATTTTTCATCCACGGGCAACGCCACCGCTCGATCCAAATTTCGCTCGACGGCATCGACACCCAGGACAACTACATCAAATCCTCGACGATCATGATTGACCAGCCGTTGCTGGCCCTGGCGGCTGAAAACGTGCAGGAGTTCAAAGTCGTCACCGGCATCGCCTCGGCCGAATACCGCGGCGGAACGTCGATCAGCGCCGTCACGCGCTCGGGAGGTAATGAGTTTCACGGGTCGCTGTTCGCGTTCAACCGCAATGACGTTTTTAGCGCCAACGACTTTTTCAACAACAGCTCCGGGGTCGAGACGCCGCAGCTCAACCGCAACCAGTTCGGGGGGCGCATCGGCGGGCCGATTCGGAAGGACCGGACCTTCTTCTACCTCGGCTACCAACAAACCCGCCAGGTGAGAGGAGTGTCGGTGAACCGCACGGTCTATACGGCCCCCGCGCGGCAAGGCATATTCCGCTACCTCGACCGGCTCCAAAATACGCCGGCGAACGTTGCCGCCAACCCGGGAGTCGTTCATAGCGTGGACTTGCTCGATTGCGGCCCGAGCGTCGCCGCCGCACTAGAGCGCGATTGCGTGGATGAGCGGTTCAGCGCGGCCGATCCGACCTCGCTCGATCCTTTCATTACGGGTACTGTCTTCGGTGCGATGCCGTTGCCGAATAACGTCGACGCAGGCGACGGATTGAACACCGGCGGATTTCGTTTCAATGCCAAATCGTCGCTGGTGGAGCACCTGCCGAGCGCTCGTTTCGACCACCGCTTCGGCGACCGGCACAGCTTCTATGCCACGGCGAACTACGTCGACCGCAGTATTGACGGCGATTTCATCAACAACCGTTTGTCGGTTTACCCGGGATTAGACCCGATCGGCAGCCGCGTAACGCATTCGAAAGGCTTCTCCGCCGCGCTGACATCGACGTTTACGCCCACGCTGGTCAACGAAGCGCGCTTCGGTTTCCTCGGCGGTGAAAATGCTTTCCTGATCAACCAGCCTTTCGCAACGCCGTTTACGCTCGATCTCAATACGATCGAAGATCCCTACGACTGGGACGACAACGATGACGTTCGCGACAATCGCACGCTGCATCTGCGAAACGTGACGAGTTGGATTCGCGGCAAGCATCAGGTGAAATTCGGCGTCGAATGGCGGCAACGCTTTGTCGATCGCTACGACTTCGACCGCATCAACGCCTTCGGGGCGATCAACTTTGACGACAACGATACGCCGGTCGCTTTCTCGTCTGAGGACCTCGATAGTCTGAGTGGCGCGGCAAGGATGAACTCCACCAATGGCGAGACGGCCCGCGACATGATCAACAATCTCACCGGCTTCATCGGCGAAGTCTTTTCGAACTACAACGTCTCGAGCATCGACTCGGGCTTTGTTCCGCTGTTTCCCGAAAGGCGATCGTTCAAGAATCACGAGCTCGACTGGTTCGTCACCGACCGCTGGTACGTGCGCCCAAACTTGACGCTGAATGTGGGTTTGCGATGGGAATACGCTACGGTGCCGTATGAGGTCAACGGGTTGGCGTTGGCGCCGGAGGGCGGTTTGGACGCGGTGTTCGGCGTGTCGGGCCGCTCGGGTTTTTTCAACCCGGGAACCTTCGCGGGCGTCGGGTGCGAGGCGTTGAGCGGGCTTCCGCGAGCCAAGACGATAGCCAACGCCGTGGGGCTGATTCGCGACTGCGCCACCCGCTACGTGCCGGCGACTTCGAGCAACGGCCGGTCGTTGTGGAACGACGATCTCAATAACTTCGCCCCGGTGGTGAGCATCGCCTGGGACCCTTTCGGCGACGGCAAAACTTCGGTGCGCTCGGGCTTTCGGATCAGCTACATCCAGGACCATTTCGGGGTGGTTGGCATTAATATCGACGATAACGAGGGGTTGGAAGTTCGCCAGTCCTGCGTGCCTTCGGAGGGTGAATGTCTGAGCAACCCGCGTCTGCTGCGCGATGTGATGAACGGGGGATCGCCTCCCTTGCCGCCGACGCCCACGTTTCAGTTGCCCGCGGTGCGCTCGATTCTCGACAGCTCGACGATCGACTTTCGCACCTATGACCCGAATCTCGCGACCGATTACTACGCCGAGTGGACGCTCGGCGTTTCGCGCGAGATCTTCGAGAACTGGGCGCTTGAAGTTCGCTATATCGGTAACCGCGGTATCAAGCTCAAGCGCACGGCCAATTACAACGAGATCAACATCGACGCGCAAGACCCGGTTACGGGGCAGACCTTTCGCGACGCTTTCGTGCTGGCACAGCACAACCTGGCCTGCAACCGGACCGGCGGAGGCGGCAACACGTTTCTGGATTCCACCGGCCTCGACTGTATCCATCCGAATCCGCTGATGGCGGCGCTGGTCGCCAACGACGCCGGGCGGCTGGGTTCACGCACCGGACTGCGCACGGCCCTCGAACGCAATGAAACCGGGCAATTTGTCCACCGGCTGACGCAAGGGGAGTTCTCGGGGCCGGGGTCGGGGCGGGGCCGCATTCGCGGGGGCAGCTTCTGGGGGCAAGTGCTCGACGGTCGATTCCCGGCCAACTTCTTCCAGGTCAACCCTTTTGTCGCCGACGCCCGAGTGCTGGTCAACGACAGCAACTCAAACTACAACGCCCTCGAGGTCGAGCTGCGCCGCCGCTTCGCGGCCGGCTTTTCGTTCCAAAGCAGCTACACGTTTGGGAGGACTATCGGGGATTTCGACGGCGACGAGAACTCATTGCTAAACGCAGTACGCCCGAGCTCAGTGCGCTTCCCTCGCTCGACGCGCGGCGAGTTCGCCCCGCGGCATCTATTCAAGACCAACTGTCAAGACCAACTGGATTTACGAGCTGCCCTTCGGCGCGGGCAAACCATTCCTCAACAAGAAGGGCGCGGCAGGTCGAATCTTCGGCGGTTGGCAGTTCGGCGGCATCGTCAACTGGCGCGGCGGCCGGCCCTTGACGTTCATCTCTCGCGTCGGGACCTTCCACCGCAGCGCGGGGTCCATCCTAAACACAGTCAATCTGGCGCAAAACCTCGACGCCGGTGAGCTGCGTGATCTGACGGGCCGAAGAGACGTGGGCGGCGGTGTTTTCTGGATCGACCCCTGCACCTCCGCGTTCTTGGGAGGGGCATGCTCCGGCGGCTCGCCCGAAGGCCTGCTCCAACTCCCCGAGCCGGGAGAATTGGGGCATCTGGGAACCGGAATTCTCTTCGGACCGCGCCGGTTCCTATTCGACTTCAGCCTGGCCAAGCGAACACCCCTCGGTGAGCGAGCCAATCTGGAGTTCCGCTGGGAAGTCTTCAACGCCTTCAACAACGTAAATTTTCAGACGCCGCAATTCGACGTCACCAACTCCAATTTCGGCCAGATCACACAGACGGTATCCGAGCCGCGCGTGATGCAATTCGCCCTAAAGGTGAATTTCTAGTTCCGGCGCGCTATTGCAAACCGAGCCGCGCGCGTCAGCAAGCGGTGTCCGATGGGGCCGGTCAACAAGAAGGAAGGTGGTGGGAGCGCAATGCCCGCGGCTGGAATCGTAAGCGCCATGCCCACAAGCAGGCTGCGAGGCCGCCCCGCCGGCCGGTCCCGAACCCCAACCGCGCGCACCAACCGACAATTCCGTCAAGCCCCCGGGGCTGGTTCCTTGGGCCCGCCACCGTTGCCGCACCCGATCAACTTCGTCGCACACCGCTCCCCGACGGTCGCGGCTCGGTTTGGGAATCGCGAACCGCTCGCTGACTCACGCGGGCTTCGGTATGGCAAGCCGAGCCGCGCAGGTCAGTAAGCGTTATCCGACGGAGTTGCGCAGCCCGAAGGAAAGCGGCGGAATCGCTCTGCCCGGGAGAGAGCCGGGGGCCGGAGCCCACAAAGGGCGTGTCCGCGTGGACAGGACTCCATTGTACACAGCTCGCGGCCGGGGAGCTAGAATAGGCCGTGCTGTTCCGACTGGGTCGCGATTCCCGCACCCCTCGAGGTTTCCGACAAGGTTTTCGACGATGAGCCGACCAATTACTCTCATGACGGGCCAGTGGGCAGACATGCCCATAGCCGAGTTAGCCGAAAAGGCCGCCGGCTGGGGTTACGACGGACTCGAGCTCGCCACCTGGGGCGATCATCTCGACGTCTTCAGGGCCGCCGAGGACCCCGCCTATTGCGCCGCCCAAAAAGCCCTGCTCGAAAAACACGGGCTCGGCTGTTGGGCCATATCCTGCGCCATCGCGGGGCAGTTGACGCTCGACCCTAACGACGATGCCCGCTCCGACGCCTTCGCGCCCCCCGATTGCGCGGGCGACCCGGAAAAGAAACGCGAGTGGGCGATTCGTTCCATGAAAGCCTCGGCTCAGGCGGCGCGGAACATGGGTGTTTCGGCCGTGACCACGCTGGCGGGCTCGTCGATTTGGCACCTGCTCTACAGCTTCCCTCCGGTCGCCGAGGAAACAATCGAAGCCGGCTTCCGCTATTTCGCCGATGTTTGGAACCCGATCCTCGACGCCTTTGACGAAGCGAGCGTGCGAGTTGCCTACGAATGTCACCCGACCAGCATCGCCTATGACATCAACACCGCCGAGCGAATGCTCGAAGCCGTAGGCCGACGCGAGGCCTTGGGTTTCAACTTCGACCCCAGCCACCTGCTCTGGCAACATGTCGATCCGGCTCGCTTTATCCGCACGTTTCCCGACCGCGTCTATCACACCCACATGAAAGACTGCGGCCTACAGTTGGACGGCCGAAGCAGCATCCTCGGCTCGCATCTGAATTTCGGACAGGCCGAGCGAGGCTGGGATTTCCGCTCACCCGGCCACGGCGGTGTTGACTTCGAAGAGATCATCCGCGCACTCAACGAGATCGGCTACGAAGGGCCTCTTTCGATCGAGTGGGAAGACGCCGGCATGGAGCGCGAGCACGGCGCCGCCGACGCACAGCAGTTCATCCGCAACCTCGATTTTACGCCCTCCGGAAGAGCCTTCGACGCCGCTTTCGGCGAGTAGGGACTGCAATTCGAGCAATAGAAACAGAGGCGTGGACGGAAGTCCGCGCTACGTGGTCCCGCTTGGGGCCGCTTTGGTCGACGCCACCTGCCGGAGTGGCTTTGGTCCAAGCCCGGCTCCATCAATTCTCCGCCAAGCCCTCATAAAACTCCCGCAGCCTCTTCACATACTCGGGACCCTCGCGCACAACAATGTCGCTATGGCGCGCGCCCTCGACCGACCAAAACCGCTTCGGCTCATTCGCAAGCTCGAAAACTTCCTGCCCCAAATCGTAAGCGATCACCTGATCCAGCATCCCGTGCAAGACGAATACCGGCACCTTGACATTCGCAATCTTCACGCCCGTTTCGAGACCCGAGACGACGAGCGGCCCGACGACCGGCAGCACCCGCGCCGCCACCGAGCGAGCCGAAGGAAACGGCGCCTCCAACACAACGCCGCCACACGGCTTCCGCGAAGCCAGGTCCGCGGCCACCGCCGTTCCCAGCGACTCGCCATAGAGAACAATCTGTTCCGGCGCATATCCGTGCGACGTCAGGTACTCGTAAGCCGCATCGGCGGCACGGTAACAACCCCCCTCCGACGCCGAACCATCACTCTTCCCATAGCCGGGATAGTCGATGATCAGCATCGACGAACCGGCCGCGGCGATAGCCTCGATGTGGTCCACCCGATGCGTCAAGTTCCCGGCGTTGCCGTGAAAGTAGAGCGTGACCAACGGACCCGAGTCCGCGCCGGGAATCATCCAACCGTGAATCTTGCCGTCCGAGGTTTCGAGCCAGACGTCCTCCGCCTTCCAATGGGCTTGCGTTTCCCAGAGCCCCTCCGGGTAGCGGGATGGGTGAAAAGTAGCCTTATTGGCGAAGAACGTCAGCACGAAGTAGGTCCACAGACCGAGCAGCGGCCAGCCAATCCACCGGGGAATACGGCGCGCGGGCATGGAGACTTCTCTATTCTCACAGGTCGTGGATCGGCGCCGCGCCGGCTTTGCTGCAGAGCGCCGGCATCGAGTTTTAGGCGAATCTCAAACGCGCCGAGCTATCGCGGGACGAACTTCTGAGCCCGCCAGTTAAGAATCTCAGTCGTGTAAACAGCGCCACTCTGACCGGCAGCGATGCGGTGGGGGGGTTCGGGGTGGGCCGAAGACCGGACGCTTAGTGGCCGGTCCGGGCAGGCCGGGAGGCCTGCCCCACCAGGATTCGCGCTCTCCGCGGTCAGGTTACGGCAGTAGCTTCACCCGGATATTGCGGTAATACACCGTGCTGCCCGGATCGTGGCCTTGCAGCGCAAACGTCCCGGAGTCAATCTTCCGCTGAGGGAAGTTCTGCCCGTTGGCGGGATCAATCAGGCCGGGCCAATCGTCGGGCTCTGTCCACTCGATCACGGTTTTGCCGTCGACCTTGACAGTGACGTTCTTGCCTTGAACGATGATGTGCTCGGTGAACCACTCGCCGTCGCGAGCGGGAGCTTTCGTGAGGTCGGAAACGGCGTAAAGGCTGCCGGTCTTGCGCGGGTCTTTGTAGCTATTGTTGACCTGGACTTCGAAACCCTTATCCGGCCAGCCGACCTCCTGATAAGCCGTATGGAAGTAGACGCCGCCATTCGAGTTATGCTCGGTCTTGACGTCGACCTTCAACTCGAAGCTTTGAAACTTGCCGCCGTTGACATCGCCCCCATAGAAGAGATGGCTGCGCTCGCCGTTGGCAACGAGCATACCGTCGCGCAGTTGGAACGTGTCTTTCGTTTCGCTCGCCCGCCAGCCGTCGAGGCTCGACCCGTCAAAAAGCGTGATCCAATCGTGGTCGGCCGCCGAGGCGTTGCTGACTGCGAAAGAAAAGACAAGGCAAACAGCAAGGGAAAAAGTTCGAATCGTGCGTGTCGTCATGACTCCATCCTCATTTAAGCCGGGCACTCCGGGCCGCTGCCCGGTCATTGTAGCAGCCGCGATCAAAGACCTTATCCCGCAACCGTGCCTCTGCAACACGAGCAGCCGTGTCGGAGGCGTGGACGGAAGTCCACGCTTTGACCAACCTACCGCCCCTGAAACCCGCTCAGCCAATTCTGAACGACGTGGAAGTCCACGCTTTGACCAAATCTTTGCCGCTTGACCTGCCTCCCCCGCTGCCGCGGCCGTGCACGCCTCGGTTTCCGCTTATCGCATTACTTCGTTACCAGTCCAGGCTTGGGCCGCTCGCACTACACTAGGTGATACGGGGAGCCTGGAGGTTAACAATGCTCATCAAGATTTCAAGACGCAGCCTTCTTCTCGTCGCCGCGGCCCCCGCATTCGCTCAGCTAAAGCACACGTCCATGCAGACCATCGGACCCTTCTTCCCCGCCGAGCGCGCCTGGGATAAGGATGCCGATCTTTCCGAAGTGAAGGGTAAGCCCGGGCGTGCGAAGGGTGATCTGTTGTATGTGACGGGGCGAGTGCTGAACCCGCGCGGTGAACCTGTCCGCGGGGCGGCGCTCGAGATCTGGCAAGCCAACGCGGCCGGCCGGTATCGCCACGGCGCGGATGAGAATTCCGCTCCCCTCGACCCGAACTTCGAGGGCTATGCGCTGCTGCAGACCGACAACGACGGGCGTTACCGCTTTAAGACAGTCAAGCCGGCCGCCTATCCCGTGGAGGCAAAGTGGTCGCGGCCGCCCCACATCCATTTCGACGTTACGGGGAAACACAGCCGCGTCGTCACGCAGATGTACTTCCCTGATGAGCCGTTGAATGAAGCAGATCGGCTTTTCAAACAGGCCGAGGATACGTCGACGTTGATCGCCAAGATCCTCCAACCCGAGAAGGAGATGGAACCCGAGGCCAAGCTGGCGGTGTGGGATATCGTGCTGAATCTGGGATGACCCGTAAACCGCGGCAACCTCGGGGAGTGTTCCATATTAGAGCTTCGGAGCCGCGAAGCGGCGTCGGGAATACAGCCTAGCGCCGGAGCCGCGAAGCGGCGTCAGGAACATAGCCTAGGGTGGAGCCGGAACGGCGGAACCCTAGGTAAACAGCCACCCGGTGTCCAGCCCTGAAAGGGCGTAGGAGATCTCAGGCCGAAAACTCTTCCCGCCCTTTCAGGGCTCGATTTCGTTTGTTCCCGCACCTAGGGTTCCGCCTGCAGGCTCCACCCTAGGAATATGTTTCCTGCCGCCGCTTCGCGGCTCGGCCCGACGGCCTCAGACCGCTTCCATGTCGCGCCAGTTGGGGCCCTTCTTAACATCGACCACGAGGGGAATGGCTAGTTTCTCGACGTTCTCCATCTCCGTCTTCACCATGGCGGCGAGATCGGCGACCTCGTCGTCGGGGGCTTCGAAGAGCAGCTCGTCATGGACTTGCAACAACATCAATGACCGTCGGCCCTCGTCGCGTAGTCGCCGGTCGACGCGAATCATCGCCAGCTTGATCAAATCCGCCTGCGAGCCTTGGAGCGGGGAGTTGATGGCCGTGCGCTCGGCGAAACCGCGTTGATTGGGGTTTTTCGAATCGATGTCGGGAATAGGGCGTAGCCGCCCGAACATCGTTCGGGTGCGTCCGGTCTTGCGAGCTCTTGCGATGGCCTTATCAATGAACGTCTTTACACCCGAATAGAGCGTGAAATAGGTGTCGATGTAGGCGCGCGCATCGGCTGCGGGAATGCTCAGCTGCTTCGAGAGCCCGAAGGGACTGAGGCCGTAGACGATGCCGAAGTTGACCGCTTTGGCCCGGCGGCGTTCTTCCGAGCCGACCAGCAACGGTGGGACGCCGAAGACCTCGGCGGCCGTCCGGGTGTGGATGTCCTCGCCCTTCAGAAAGGCGTCGGTGAGGACCTTATCTCCCGACAAGTGAGCCAGGATGCGCAGCTCGACTTGAGAATAGTCGGCTTTGACGAGCGCCCACCCGGGCCGTGCAACGAAAGCCGCCCGGATCTCGCGGCCGAGTGCTGTCCGGACGGGGATGTTCTGCAGGTTGGGATTGGCCGACGAGACACGCCCTGTCGCCGCGCCGGTCTGGTAGAAGGTGGTGTGCAGGCGGCCCGTCGCCGGATTGACCAACGCAGGAAGCGTGTCAATATACGTGTTCTTGAGTTTTGTGAGTTGCCGGAACTCAAGGATCTTGGACGCAATCTCATGCTGGTCAGCCAGGCCTTCGAGGACGTCGGATGCCGTTGAAGGCGTCTTCGTCTTGCCGCGGCGACCGGGTTTGGGCAGGCCCATGCTTTCAAACAACACTTGGCCCAGTTGCTTGGGCGAGTTGATGTTGAAGACCTCACCGGCGAGGGCGTGGATTTCGGTGCTGAGTGTCTCGATGTCCCCTTCGAGGCGGCCGGAAAGTTCCGCAAGGCGTTCGCGGTCGAGTTGGATGCCGGCTCGTTCGACGCGCGCCAGCACGGCGGCGAGGGGGAGTTCGATGCGTTCGTAAAGATCGCGCAAGTCGAGCTGGTCGATCTCTTCGCTCAACACAGCCCCGAGGCGGGCGGTCATCGCGGCGGCGGGCCCGGCGCCGGCGTCGACCGTTGCGCCGAACTGACGGCCCGCGGTCTTTTCCAGCGAATAGTCCGCGCGGATAGGGTTGGCGAGGAAGGCCGCCAGCATCGTGTCGTCGGTGACGCCCGCGAGCGCGATGCCGGCGGGTAGCAGGGTATGCTCGGCGGACTTAGCGTCGTGGACGCGTTTGGGTCGTGTCGCGTCCTCGAGGAAAGGCTTCGCGGCCGAGGCCTGGGTGGCCGGCAGGAGATAGGCCGCTGAGGGGTCGGCGCAGAAGCCGATGCCTCCGGCGTCGATCTCGATTTCCGCACCCGGCGGCACGAGTTCGACGGCGATTGATAGAGCCGCGTCCGACGGAAGCCCGGCGATCCAATCCTCGAAAGCATCGGTCGAGGCGAAGGTGCGGAATTTCGTTGCGACCTCGGGCTCCGGCTCGTCTTCCAGTTGACTGAGAAGGCTGTTGAATTCGAGATCTTTGTAGAGCGCGCGCAACGGAGCGAGGTCGGGCTTGGCGGCTTTGAGGGATTCGAGATCGAGCGGGACCGGGGCGTCGGTCGCCAGCGTCGCCAGCTTCTTGCTCAGCAAGATCTGCTCACTGTTGTTTTGCAGGCTTTCACGATACGTCTTGCGCTTGACCTCGTCGGCGTGCTCGATCGCGCCTTCGACATTGCCGTAGGTCGCGATGAGGTCGCGCGCCCCTTTGTCGCCGATGCCGGGAGCGCCGGGGATGTTGTCGACCGAGTCGCCTTTCAGCGCAAGCAGGTCGACGATCCGCGACGGCTCGACGCCCATCACTTCCTTCACGGTTTCGGCGTCGTAGACCAAGTCGTTCTTCATCGGGTTGAGAACGAAGACGCGGTCGGCGACGAGCTGCGTCAGATCCTTATCGCTGCTGACGACGTAGACGTCGATGTCGTGGTCGCCGGCTTGCCTGGCTAACGCCCCGATGACGTCGTCGGCCTCGTAGCCGTCCTCGGCGAGCACCGGTACGCCGTGAGCTTGGAGCAGGCGCTCGATGTACGGCATTTGTTGAATCAGGTCGTCGGGTGTTTCGTCGCGATTCGCTTTGTAGTCAGGAAAGATCTCATCGCGGAAGGTAGGGCCGCGGCCTTCCCAAACTGCGGCGAGATACTCCGGCTTGTGGTCGTCGACCAGCTTGCGCAGCATGTTGCCGAAGATGTAGATCGCCTCGGTTGGCATGCCCGAGGAGGTTCGCATCAACGGGGCACCAACCCGCGCCCGTCCGTAATAGGCCCGAAAAATCAGCCCGAACGTGTCGATCAGAAACAGCCTGGGGGCCTGAGGCATGGGGTTAGTGTAGCGGGTCGATTGGGATGGGTCCGGGGGAATTGAGGTATGGCCCGTCGCTTTTGCTCAGGGCTCTGTTTCTTTCTGGGCGGCCGCATCTTCGAGCGCTGTTACGACTCGGTTGAGTTGTTCTACGAGGGGTGTGGGGTCGGCATCGAGCAGGGCATTGGTGACGGCGCGGTAGTACCACAGGGTGCCGTCCCTGCCGCCTTGGAAGCGGTTCCAGACTTCTTCCTGTATTGCGCGGTAGTCGTGCAGCACGCTGCTGGCGTTGTGAAGTTTGTCGGCTGCCGAGACTAGTCGGACCGACGGTGAGGCGGTGGACAGGCGATCCACATAAGCGCGCTTGCGCTCCTGCCAGGGAGGCTTTGGATGTCCATCGGCATCCGTGCAGCCGTCGACGATGGCGGTGACGCGGTCACCGAATCGGTGCCGAATTTCGTCGCGGGCGGCCGGGCCGCCCTGGTCTTCGATGGCGTCGTGAAGCAGCGCCGCGATGGCTTCGTCCTCGTCTCCTCCGTGTTCGATGACCAGCCCCGCGACTGAGAGCAAGTGCGAAACGTAGGGCACGCCGGATCCCTTGCGCCGCTGTTCCTTATGGAGTTGCGCGGCAAAGACCAGGGCTTGTTCAAAACGTTCGGTCAGCGGCATGGGTGCTTGGACTAAAGTGTTACCTATGTCCCGGTCAATACACAACAGTCATGACCGGCTGAACTCGTCACAGGCGCGGAAGCTCGTCACCGAGTTTCATAAAGACAACCCTCCAGCTCTCTGGGGAGAGATCCAAACCGGCGGCCTTCGGGCCGTGATCGGCTCTGTCGTATAGTGAAACCAGCCATGCGGCTTGCCGTCTTCCAACTGGTCGCCCTTACAGTCGGATCATTGGCGGTCGCGGCGGCGCCCGCGGAAACGAACGCGACTTTTGACGAAGCCGTAAGCCCGATCCTGGCGGACACCTGCCGACCTTGTCACAACGCACAAGTCATTTCGGGCAACCTCGACCTGACCGCCTTTTCGGAGGCCGGATCGATCGAAAAGTACCGCGCCGGCTGGGAGCGCATCCTACAAAAAGTGCGGGCCGGGGAAATGCCGCCGCGAGGCACCCCGCGACCGCCCCGCGACCGCATCGACAACTTTGTCGCGTTCGTCGAAGGATCGTTCGAACGCGCTGACCGCAATTTGCCTCTCGATCCCGGCCGCGTCACCGCGCGCCGCCTGAATCGCAACGAGTACTCCAATACGATCCGCGACCTGCTAGGCGTCTCCTTCCGCGCCGAGGCGGACTTTCCATCCGATGACTCCGGTTACGGCTTCGACAATATCGGCGACGTGCTGACCGTCTCGCCCCTGTTAATGGAAAAATACATGGCTGCGGCTGAGCGCATCGCCGCCGCCGCGATCGGGGCCGACCCCATTCCCGACAAACCTCTCGAGGCCGCCTACCGCGCGCGCGACAAGACCATTGTCCGGCTCGACCCCGGGACAATCGAGGCGACCCACCGCGTGGCATGGAGCGCGGAGTATCTGGTTCGGATGATTCTGCCGGGCGAGCGGCGTCCCGACAGCCCGGCGGTGACGATGAATTTCTCGATGGATGGCGAATTGCTTCATTCGATGAAGGTTGAGACCAAGCCCTCTGAATTGGTCTATTTTTTGCCTCGCTCGATCGAGGAAATGCGGCTCTATCTCCCGGCGGGCGACCACGTTTTTCGAGCCGGATTCGCCAACGACGACTTCATCGAAACAATATGCGAGGAGGATATCTACGATCGCAATAAGAACAAGTTCCTCGACTCGGTGATTTTCACCGGTCCCTTCCCGACCGAGGTCGAACCTCCGCGACAGCACGCCGTGATGGTTTGTGATCCGAATAGCGGCGAACCGTGCGTTCGCGAAATTCTTTCGCGCCTTGCCCGCCGAGCCTACCGCCGGCCTGTAACCGCGCAGGAAGTCGCCGCGTTGGTTGGATTTGTCGAACAGGCACAAAACGAGGGTCACTCCATCGAGCAGGGTCTGCAATTGGCGATCCAGGCCATGCTCGTCTCGCCGCACTTCCTGTTCCGCATCGAGCGTGACCCCGACCCGACTGACCCCACCGGCATTCATCGCGTGTCCGACATCGAACTCGCTTCGCGGCTTAGTTATTTCTTGTGGAGCTCGATGCCCGACGAAGAACTCCTTGGCCTGGCTGAAGCCGGGCGCCTCAGCGACCCCGCCGTTCTGGACACTCAAGTCAAGCGCATGCTGGCCGATGACAAATCGGCTGCCTTAGCCGCCAACTTCGCCGGCCAATGGCTTGAAACGCGTAACCTCGGCAGCGTCACGCCCGACCCGGACAGATTTCCCACTTGGGACGCCGGTTTGCGGGAAGCGATGAAGACCGAAACGCGCCTGTTCTTTGAAGCCATGCTGCGCGAGAATCGCCCAATGTCGGATTTTCTCGATGCGCGATTCACCTTCCTCAACGAGCGTTTAGCGAAGCACTACGGCATCGAGGGGGTGAAGGGTCCCGAGTTTCGGCGCGTGGATCTCGAGACCGACCAACGCGGCGGCGTATTGGCACAAGCGGCGGTCTTGACGGTCACAAGCTATCCCACCCGCACCTCACCCGTGCTTCGCGGTAAGTACGTGCTTGGGGCCATTCTCGGTACGCCGCCGCCGCCGCCCGCCGATGTTCCCGCGCTCGATGAAGCCAAGGTCGGCAGCACCGGTACGTTGCGTGAGCAGCTCGAACAGCACCGCGCCAACCCGGCCTGCGCCGTCTGCCACGACCGCATGGACACTCTTGGTTTCGGCCTCGAAAACTATGACGCGATCGGACGTTGGCGCGAGAAAGACGGCGATTTCGCCATCGACTCGGGAGGAACCTTCCCTGACGGCCAATCCTTTTCCGGCCCAGCCCAGATGAGGCGCATCCTCAAGCAGGACGTCCGCCCCTTCGCCCGAACCGTCACCGAGAAAATGCTGATATACGCTCTGGGACGGGGACTGGAGAGCTATGATAGAAGGGCGCTGGCCGAGATCAGCGGCAAGCTCGGTGCTTCCGGCTATCCCTTCCAGTCGCTGGTTTACGAAGTGGTGCGCAGTCTCCCGTTCCAAATGCGGCGAGGGGAGCAGGCACCGCGAATCGGCCTCGCGCCGACCCAGGTCGCCGGACGATGATCACCCGAAAAGCACTTCCCCGCCGAACCTTTCTCCGCGGCGCCGGCGCCGCCGTGGCGCTGCCGTTTCTCGATGCCATGGCCCCCGCGTTCGCGGCGAGCCGTTTGCCCGGCGAAACTCCCGTCCGTATGGCGTTCGTCTATGTCCCCAACGGCATCGACATGCGTCACTGGACGCCTGAGCAAGACGGGCCGCTCGGCGCCCTGCCGCGTATTCTTGAGCCGCTCGAGCCGCTCAAGAAAGACCTGCTTGTGCTGAGCAATTTGACGCACAACAACGGCCGTGCGCTGCTCGACGGACCGGGCGATCACGGACGTTGCTGTGGCTCCTATTTGACCGGCGTTCAGCCCCGTAAGTCGGCGGTCGATATCAGCGTCGGCATCTCCTGCGACCAGATTGTCGCCAATCAGATCGGCGGACAAACGCGCTTGCCCTCCCTTGAAGTAGGGCTCGAAGACGCGCGCCAAGCCGGCGATTGCGACTCGGGTTACTCCTGCGCCTACACGAACAATCTAGCCTGGAAAAGCGAGAAGCAACCGCTGCCGCCGGTTCTCAATCCGCGCGACCTATTCGAGCGCTTGTTCGGCGACGACGCCCATTTGAGCCCCGAGGCGCGCGCCCGGCGCAACCGGTTTCGGCGCAGCATTCTCGACTTTGTCCGCGAGGATACGCGTAAGCTCCAAGGCGATCTCGGCCCCACCGACCGGCGCAAGCTCGACGAGTATCTGACGTCAGTGCGTTCGATCGAGCAGCAGATCGAAAAAGCCGAGGCCGACGGCGTTCAAGTCGACCCCGGCATGGATAAGCCCTACGGCGTCCCGGCGGATTTCGCCGACCATTTCAAGCTGATGACCGACATGATCACGGTCGCCTTCCAAGCCGACCTGACCCGAGTGGTGACGTTCCTTGTGACCCGTGAGGGTACATCGCGTCCGTATCGGGAAATCGGCATCTCCGACGGCCATCATCCCTTGACGCACCATCGTTACGATCCGGAACGAATGGAAAAGGTCGTTCGCATCAACCGCTACCATATGGAGCAGTTTGCGGCCTGGATGAAGAAGCTCAAGGCCGCGCCCGAAGGCGATTCGACGTTGCTCGACAATTCGATGATCGTCTACGGGGCGGGACTTTCCGACGGCAACGACCACACCCACGACGACCTGCCGACGTTGGTCGCCGGCGGCGGCGGCGGGTTCCTCAAGACGGGCCGCCGTGTGACTTATCGCAAAGAGACGCCGATGTCGAATCTGTTCCTGAACATGATGGACCGCATGGGCGTCCACGGCGAGCACTTCGGCGATTCCACCGGCCGTCTGCCGGGCCTGGACCTGAGCTGATTTCTATCGGCTCTGCGAAACCCGAAGCTGAGCCCCGAGCGCGAGCGAGGGGTCCTGGGAGCAGCGAGGCTCCACCACTCCCCTCGAAACCCCATGTCGCCCGAGCAATTCGAAGAACTCGTCGATCAGGCTTGGGAAGAGATACCGGAAAGCTTCCGCGACCGTTTTTCCAACCTGGCGATTTTCGTTGAGCCCGAGCCGAGCCGTGAACAACTGCGGGCCGCTCGCGTGCCGCGTCGCGGGACTCTGTTGGGGCTTTACCAGGGTGTTCCGCTGCTGAAAAGGTCGGTGCACTACGGCATGGTCCTGCCCGACCGCGTCACATTGTTTCAAGGCCCGATCGAACGCTCCGCCCTCCGCCCCGGCGAAATCCCCGACATCGTCTACAACACTCTCTGGCACGAACTGGCGCACCATCTCGGGATGAACGAGCGCGAGGTCCGCGCGGCCGAACGACGGCGGGGTGTGCGCCATTAACCAAACCGAGCCGCGCACGGTAGGGCCTCTGGAAGAATCGGGGACAGTCCGCTTCGCGCCGGATGCAGCTACTGATTCAATGGAAATTATTGGGTCGGCGCTCGGTACAGTCCCCATTTTTCACAGCCCCTTAGTAAGCGGTATGCGACGAGGCCGGTTAGATACTGCTTCGGCAACTCTGAGGATTTTGTCCGTAGAAAGGGCCGTAGGCATAGCGCGAACCCGGTGGCAGCTCGGGAAGCTGCAAGGCTGATATTGGCCCTGGGCGCAAGCCCAGGGGCTGACGCCCCATAAGCGCCATCTTACGGGATGGCAGCTTCTCAACCCGGTCAGCGTGGCCGTCTCGTTCTCTTCGATGCGCCGGCCCCCGGAAGGGGGCAAGGATAGTAGCCCACGGTGCAGCCGAAGCGGAACCGTGGGTCAAGCCGACCACATCATGGAGAGCCCCGGATGGGGCGTAGGAAAGCTCGGTCGATTCCACTCCTCAAGCCCGCAACGCCTTGCCGCGGCGGTCACGATACGCTAAATTAGCGCCTATGGGGCTGACGCCCCTGGCCAATATTAAATGGATGCTAATCCAGTCCACAGGCGGCCCCACGAACGAAATTTCAAATATGGTTGGTTAGCCTAAGGGAAAGTAAGTGCCATTCCCTCGGCGCGCTGCTCGGTTCGGAACCACCCCAACTCCCCGTACAATAAATCAACCACCCTAGATGAACTCCTCGGCCGGCCCTCAACACTCGGCAATGTCGATCGCCGACGCACATGCTGAATTGCGTGAAATCGCGAACTTGAACATTCGCCAATCCATCGTGTTGGCGCCCTACACGCGTTTCGGCATCGGCGGACCCGCCGATCTTTTCGCTGAAACGACTGACCCGAGCGCGTTTGCCGCCGCTGTAACCCTTTGTCGCGATACCAACCTGCCGGTCTACGTATTGGGAGACGGCAGCAACGTGATCGTCTCCGACCTCGGGTTTCGCGGCTTGGTGCTACGATTCACTGCATGCGACGTGCGTGTGGAAGGCAGCGACGTCAGCGCCGACGCCGGGGCTCCTTTGGAGGCACTCGTGACGACATCGGTGGACCACGGGCTGCGCGGTCTCGAAACCCTGGCACGAATTCCCGGGTCGGTTGGCGCGGCCGTCTACGGCAACGCCGGCGCCTATGGCCATTCGATCTCGGAAACCGTGGAGTCGGTCGAGATCTTCGACGGGGCGAAGGTTCGTCGCATCAACAACGAAGTTTGCGCCTTTGTCTATCGCGGCAGCGTTTTTAAACAACACAAAGATTGGATGATCTTCGAAGTCGGTTGTCGGCTTGAAAGCGGCGATCGTGATGCGTTGCGGGCGAGGGCCGCCGAGATTACCGCTACTCGTGACGAAAAATTTCCGCCCGAGATGCGTTGCGCGGGCAGCATCTTCAAGAACCTCTATCTAAGAAACCTCCCGGCCTCGGCCGCCGCCGAAGTGCCTGCTCGGGTCGTTCGCGAAGGCAAAGTCGCCTCAGCTTATTTCCTCGAACGGGTCGGCGCGAAAGGCATGCGCCGAGGCGGCATTCGCATCGCCGACTACCACGCCAATCTCATCTATAACGCCGGCGGGGGCACGGCCCGGGAATTGCGCGATCTGATCGCTGAACTCAAACAGCGGGTAAGGCACCGCTTCGGAATCCAAGTCGAAGAAGAAGTGCAGTACGTCGACGCGGTCTAGTTTCCATGCCGGCTATCTCTTTCATCCATGGGGGTGCGGCTCCGTGGAACGACTACACCTTCACTACCAGGTGGGGCCTGAAGAATACGTCGATTACAAAACCTTGGGGCGCAAGGATACGAAATAGCGTATTCCGTGGTCAAGGTCGCCCGCGACCTATGACGAACTCGACGGCTCTTTGGACAGCCCAACACCGAAACGTCGTAATCCGGGTCGCGTCCGGCCGCCATGCCGGCACAGCCGCGTTAGTTGCAGCGACGGTCTCAACGCCGGCCGGCGTTGGCAAATCCGCTGCGGTGAATATAGTCGTGGATGGCGAGCTGGGCAAATGGTGGTGCTTCTTTCGATGACAATGCCGCCAATATGTCGTTTTCGTATGATCTGGAGACTTGGACGTACTTCAGCCGCATCCCGGCCGGCGAAAACGTTTGCATCCTGACCGCGGACCGTGACGACTATTTGGCCGGATTTCCAATTTGAACCTGGTATCCAGACTTTGCCCAATGAGGACGCCAGGGAGGCCAACACCCGATGGGAGAAAAAGAGAGAAAGCCGTTCCAGCTAACTTTCAACGGATTATTGAAGGTCGATTTCCAAGGATCGCGTGTCACTTCCGACGGTGGCTTAATCCTGGTTCGGGAGTTGGACGAGCGGCTCGGTCTCGGGAAGCTGATCGATGAGTATCTCAGCGACTCGCGACAAGGCTTGAACAAGAAGTTCCCGCTGGCCGATCTGCTGCGCCAGTCGGTCTACAGCCGCTTGGCGGGCTACGAGGACCTCAACGACGCCGTCCGAGTATCGGCTGACCCGACGTTCCGCTTGATCGGCTCGCAGGGGAACTGGGATCGCCGAGCGGTCACACGCACAGCGGTGGCACTGCCTCGCGACGAATCACTGCGCAACGCCCGACTGGCTTTCTTTGGCTGCAATGCGTGATCGCAGCCCGTAGTAGCCCGGTTGAAGGGAATGACCCTAAAGTTTCGTCGGAAGAGCTTCCACAATGATCGAACTTATCGAATGGGACGGCCTGCGCCTGGTTGTGCGCGGCGAAAGCGTGGATCGAGAACAGGTTGAATGGATGACCGACTCCTTTTTTTTGGGCTGAGTTTCTTGAAGCAGCTGTCCGGCCCGGTGACACCGTGTTTGATCGCGGTTCGCATATCGGGTCCTTTGGGCTCCGAGCGTCAGCGCATCGTCAATGCTGCGTGTGGGCTGCGGAGCCAGACAGAGAGTCGGCGACAATCCACCGTATTAATGCCGCGATCAACCAACTTGAACCTCTCCAAGAGATTTGCCAACTGGCCGCGGGGGAGCATGACGGCATTTTGACGCTGCACGAAGCCACAACAAATTGGGCCCACAACGTTGTCGGCGTCAGCAGCAAATACAACGTTCTGACGGGTCGAACGAAGAAGGTCGATTCTCTTTCGCTTGCCGGCTGCTTTGAACGGTCGAAGGCATCGGCCTGCCGCTTCATGAAGATGAACATCGAGGGAGCCGAAGGCGGTTTCATCCGAGGAGCGACCCTTACCGATTTGCGCCGTATTGGCCACATCGTTGCCGAGCTGCATTTCGACCTCGCAGCTCGCGACACCGAGGGTGCAATCGTTGACAAGTTACGGGAGGCCGATTTCACCGTGAAAGTCTCGCCCGACGAGGGATATGACGCTCGCTCCTGGCTTCTCGCGCGCAGATAGGGCGCTACCTTGCTAATAACGCTTGTCTCTAGGGCCCTCTTGGCGTGCCAACGAACGTAGCTGCCTCCACCCTCAACATGCAGGCTGTTCCAAAGACCCTCGCGGCAGATCTACAACGTGCATCTGATGGCTGAGGAACCGCCGGGCAAAATTGCGGCCCCGGAATAGTTACCGCAGGTCGGTTGCCGACGGCCGGGGGGCGCGTCGCGATATCAGCGTTTGTTGCGCCACCGGAGCTGCGTCGAAAACTCAAACTGACCGCACGGGGAGTTCGGGGGGAGTCGGGGACGGGAAGCTGTGAGTAAATTGAAGGCCGGGGTTTTCCGCTAAGTTTGCGCCGTGGCAAGTCCTTTCGATTCAGTACGGCGTCAACGCAAATGTCACACGCCAACCGCCCGAAATTAATTTACTCACAGCTTCCAGCTCCCGAACTCGTCCGTCTCGATCTCGCCCACGCCTTCGGCTCCGCCCCTCATCGCAGCCGGCGGAATTCCTGCTCGCTGACTCCTAGCTGGCGCAGGATCTTGTGATAGAGCGGCGGCCCGATCGTCCGGCCGCCATGTAGTGGAATCGTCACCCCGCGTCCGTCGGGATGGGTCCACCGCTCATGACTTCCGGTTTGCCTCCGCCGTGCAAAGCCGAGCCCCTTGGTGGCTCGCTGGAATTGGCGCGCGGTCGCGCCAGGCATGCAAGACTTCGGTCGTGTCCGCGGGCAGGGGTTCGTCTCTCTCGGCGTACTCTTCGCTGATCATCGCGAACACGTTCGCCAGCTCTTCTAAAGCCGCGCGCCGCGACGTCATCAGCGCGTAGCAGCCGCTAATCGCCGGCACTTCCGCCACCCAACCGCCGTCATTTTGACGATAGACCACAACGCGGTAGTCCTTGAGGCTCCGACTCATATCCCAAGCCTACCACGCGAGGGCGTTTTCGCCCCCTGGCGGGGGAGATCGGGACGGCGGAGATCGGGCGGCGGAGATCGGCGGAGATCGGGCGGAGATCGGGGACAGCTCCCGAACTCGGCCAAACCGGCTTGACACTACCGCTATCCTAAGCACGGCGAGCCCAAGCCATAGCCCGCCGGCGACAGCCCAAGGAGGACAAAAAAGCTCACGAAGCGGCCGAAAAACTCTTGCCAAACAAAGCCAATTTCGCGCATCCAGGATCGACCCCATATCCTGCTGGGTCAATAACTTAGGGGATCTCGGAGACCGGGCGCCCGGCCTCCAATAAAGAATCGTCACCAAAGAGAAGCGCCGAGCCGACGATCCGAGACCGCGACCCAAATCACGCCCAGGCCGAATTCACCCCTCGCTCTTCGCATCGGCCCGCGGCCCGAGTGAAGCAGGCAAGGACGAGAGGGGTGCCAACCCCGGCCCAAGGTTTCGACGAAACGAAGCCAATTCTCGCAAAGAAGAAAAGCATCAATCTCAAGCTATATCAATAACTTGGAGGCGTAAGGCTCGAAGACGGCACAGCGGGTCGTTCGCGGAGAACCCGCAGCGTTCTTCGCCGCTCGCTCTACAGACAAGCCATGCGGAGGGACGCAAACAGCCAAGCGGCAAAAGCGGAGTGCAAGCCCAATGTCCCGCCAATTCATCGAAAGGAAGCCAATTTCGCAAGTAAGAAATGAAAACGTATCCCTTTCCGTATCAGTAACTTAGGACGATTTACCCGGCGGCAAATCGAGGCAGAGATTCCCCTACAACTCGTCGGGATAGGGAACCGGATCGCCGGTCGCCTTTCGAGTCGGCATCACGGCGTTGGTCCCGCGCAGGAACTCGGCGAGCGCCGAGGAGAGCTCGGCTGTCCTCACAGCTTCCTCAGCGGCTAGGTTATTCTTCTCGCCCAGATCCCGGCGTAGATTGAACAACTCCTTACGCCCGTCGACATGCCAGTAGACCAGCTTCCAATCGCCCTTGCGAATCGTGCTCGTGGCGCCGATTCCGGGGCCGCTGACCCTAACCCCCCGGCCGCCCCAAGCGTGCGGGAAGTGCCAAAACAGCGGGCGTTCCGGGTCGCCTTGCTCGCCGCTCAGCAGCGGAACAAAGCTGCGACCGTCCAACTCCGTTCCCAGCTCGGCCGCCCCTTCCTCGTTGTTCAGCGAACCGGCCTGCCCCTTGAACTCGACCCCGGCCATTTCGAGGATCGTGGGGAAGAAATCCTCGATGATCACAGGCGTGTCTGTGACGCTCCCGGGCGCGGTGACTCCCGGCCACTTTGCAACCAAGGGCACTCGAATGCCTCCCTCATAGGCCGAGCCCTTGCCGCTGTTGAGGGGAGCGTTGTGCTTGTGAAGGTCCCCGCCTCGCCGACGGTGACTCGTCCCGCCGTTGTCCGACGTGAAGAGGAACGCGGTGTTGTCCGCGACACCGAGTTGTTCAACCAACGCCATGAGATCGCCAAGACTCTTGTCGATACCTTCGATCATGGAGGCACGGGCGGCTTCGGTTTCAGACAGCCCGGCGTCGAGATACCGCTGAACGAACCGCGGGTCGGGCATGATCGGCGTATGAGGCGCGTACTGAGCGAAGTAAAGAAAGAACGGCCGCTCTTCCGCGACAGCCTGGCGCACGGCCTCGATCGCCTCGCGAGTCAAGGCCTCGGTGAGGTAGATTTCTTGACCGAAGTACTTTTCCAAATCCCAGGCGCGCCAAGGCGTGGCGGCGGGATCTCCCGAAACATAGGCGGTATCGAAATACCGAGGGACTTTCCCTACCAGACCATTGAAGTTGTCGGTCCCATAGTAGCTTCCGGGCGCGCCCACGAACCTTCCGCCGATGCGAACATCGAAGCCGAAAACCTTGGGGTCCGCTCCCGGCGTCCCACGCGCCCCCAGGTGCCCCTTGCCGATGTGGATCGTACGATAACCCGCCTGGCGCAATTGTTCGGGCAGGGTCTTGGCGTAGACGGAGTTCGGTATGCCGGAAACAGGCTGCAGCCCATTCATGTTCCAGCGCGGGATGATCAAGTTCGGATGCTCTTGGTCGGTCGGTTCGTCTCGGAAATGAGTCCAGTTGGAAACTCGGGTACGAGCTTGATTGAGCCCGGTCATCAGCGCGACTCGTGTCGGAGTGCACACGGCGTTCGAGTAGGCGCTCGTGAACTTCAACCCCTGGGCGGCAAGGCGTTCGAGGTTGGGAGTGTTGTAGCGCTCGTTCAGCGGAGTCTTCTCGGCCGCAAACGGTTCGGATGTATCCTGCCAACCCTGGTCGTCGGTCAGCATCAAGATGATGTTCGGTTTCTCTTTCGGCGCGGGAGTGTTCGGCGCGGACGAGCAACCGAGGCAGCAGGCCAGGGGAGCGAGAAGAAGCAGATTTTTCATGGGGTCACCGACATCTTACCTAACAGGGGCGCCGCTCCGAATCCGTAGTCGAAAGCCGGTTTGACGGTGGTCTGATCGGCCGGTACTCCCCTGAATCGACAGGTGCCGGACTGCTAAGGCTGTTTGAGGGGCGCGGCCGGCGCGTCAACCTCGAGCGAGTGTCCCTCTACCGCCAGGTAGAACTTACCGGCAGCCACTGCTTTATGGCGGTCCCGGCGGCCGGACGGCCAGCGGATTTCAATGTCGGCGGACGCGCTCTCGCCCAGGCCCACATGGACTCGCATGTCGTTGCTCGATAGGTAACTGTCACTGCCGCGCACCTCGAAAGCGCGGCGCCCGGCAGCGGTCTCGACAAGAATCTTCGCCCCGATGCCGTCTCGGTTGCTTTCGACTCCTTGGGTTCGAATCGTGAGCCAATTTCGACGATTCCCGCCATCGTTCCGAAGCAACACGGTTAGCTTGAATTCCCGATTTGGGTCCCATTTGACATCACAATACCGCCGCCGATGGGACCCACTTACACCGGTAGCGTAACCCTGATGTCAGTCGGCCTGGATTCTTAGCGTCTAAGGCTGGTTTACATCATCTGACCCAAACCATTGCACAAGAAGTGCGAGGCAAAGGGATCACCGCGAACGCGGTACTTCCGAGCATCATAGACACAGCGGCGAACCGCGCGGCCATGCCTGGCGCGGACTGCGCCGGGTGGGTCACGACAGATTCCATCGCCCACCAGATTGTGTGGCTGTGCTCGGAAGAGGCGGCTGATGTGAGCGGCGCCATGATCCCGGTCTACGGGCGATCCTGAGCCTGCGCCGCCTGCAGTTTCGTAAGCCCTTCACCGGTGGGCGCGTTAACAAAGAAAAGCCCGAGGAGTTCTTCCCCGGTGTTGCGGAACTCGTGCTCCACATTGGGCGCCACGTAGACGACGTCCTCGGCTTCGATGAGGTTTTCCTCGCCGTCGAGGATAGCGGTGCCCTTGCCTCGGCTGACGATAATCAGCTCCTCGGCATCGGTGTGGATATGGAGTTCGGCCACATGCCGGCCTCCGGGCGGGATCAGCACATGGTGGACAAACTGGATCGTTTGCAAGCAAGTACGCTCGGGAGGGGCGTCAGTTTCGTAGAGGCGCATGACTGGGGCAGGGAACTCCGACCGATCACGGAGCTGGCCGTCGGCGTCCCTCACCATCATTCCCGCAACGCGGTGCGGGTTGTTAAGAAGCAGGCTCTGAACAACGCCGTAGACCTGAGTCTTCCAATTCGCGATAGTCATAGATTTCCTCGAAATGGGTCAGTGGGACGGCTCAGCGGCCTGAAGCCGCTCGAGGCTGCGGTGAGTATAGAGGTATCGGCGTGTTCAGCGTCCCGGCCGTGGAACACACCGTTCGGCAGACCAATCTCATTTCACTTAGAACTCTGGCGGGCTCCGGCAGTGGCGGCCGCGTACAGTATTGCAATTCGTAGGTTGATCGAGAAGGTCACACCTTATACCATCAGATCAGCCCGATTGTCGGGTCAACAGGTGTTGTTCCTCGATGAAACGCGCCTCGAAACCACAGACCGCCGTTGGCTTCGCCGGGACTGGCGGGGTCGTGGCTAAGCGGCTCAACAAGCCGCCGAACCGGACCCGGCTTTTCATCGTTCTAGCGGCCCTTCCCCTTCTTTTCGCGCTGACCGCTTTCGGGCAGCAGCCCACCAGCGATGATGCCGAACAGCATTATCGCCGTGCGCAACAGGCCCTGGAGCGGAAAGACTACGAGACGGCCGCGGAAGCGTGGAGAGCGATTACCGCCTTAATGCCTGATCTTCCCGAGGCTCGCGCCAACCTGGGAATGATGCTCCACCTCCAGCGCAAGTATGAGCCGGCGATCCGAGAGTTTCGCGAGGCTTTACGGCGGAACCCGCACCTGTCGGCTGCGAAAGTATTTCTCGGCATGGCCTATTACCTGACATCTCGGCCCGAATTGGCGATCGACGAGCTGGCCGAAGCCGTGGAGATGGATCCTCGAAGCGCCGAGGCTCGAAAATGGCTGGCCTTGAGCCACCTTCAGGCGGGCAATCTTGGCGAAGCCATCGCAGAATTCAAGGAGTGTCAACGACTTGATTCGAGTGATCACGAGTTGATCTTTCATCTCGGCCGTACGTATCGAAAGTTGGCGACGCAAGCCTTCTTCGTGGTGCGGCAGGATAGGTTCGATTCTGCTTGGTTCTACCTGTTTCGCGGGGAGCAGTTTACGCAGCAAGGCGATACCGGAAAGGCTTTGGAGGAATTGCGGCACGCCGCGCGCATGGAACCGCGGTTGCCCGGGGTTCATTATCGGATCGGCAAGTTGCTCGAAGCGCGGGATGAGCCGCTGAAGGCTGTCGAGAGCTATATCCGCGAAGGGCAGAACTTCCCGAGTCACTTGCCGGCAGCCACCGGGCTGGTACGCCTCCTGACTCAGATGGGAATGGAAGCCGAGGCGAATCGACTACGTAGGTTGGCGGAGACGTTGCACCAGGGCCGTCCGGCGGCGCTTCAAGCCCTGGCCGCGGCGGCAGTTGATTCGCCGCCGGCTCGACAGGATCCTCTACCCGAGCAGGACGCGCAACGGATTCGGGAAGCACTACCCGACCTGCAGGCTGGCGCCGATGCACCCTGGACCGACAAAGCGCATGCCGCGTTGCTCGCCGGTGAGCCCGCGGAGGCCCTGGAACTGGCCCGGCCGGCCGGCGCCAAGGGCAAGACCGACCAGACCGAATACCAGCAGGCTCGCGCTTACCTCGACCTCGGTCGACTCGAGGAAGCGCTGCAAGGGTTTCTCGCCCTGCACAAGCGGCGCCCGACCGACGCGGAGTTTGCTTTCTACCTCCAGAAATGCGCGGAAAGACTCTCGGAGCAGTCCCTGGAATCGTTCGCCTCGCTCGAGCCGAAGTCCTACCGCACGCATCAACTCCAGGCCGAGCACCACGCTGCTCGCGAAGAGGACGACGAGGCGATCGAGGCCTATCGGCAGACCTTGGCCCTCAATCCAGAGGCTGCGCAGCTTCATCTGGAAATCGGAACCCTCCACATGAAGCGGCGGCGATACGAAGAGGCGATCGTCGCCTTGGAAGCCGAATTGAAGAACGACCCCTATTCAGTTCCGGCCTTGGCGCGAACCGGAGAGGCGTATTTTCTCACGGGGAAGACGAACGAGGCGCAAAAGGTCTTGTTGCGAGCGATCGAAATCAACGCGAAATCCGCCGCCGCCCACAAGGTGCTTGGTCAAGTTTATTTCAAGCAACGCGACTTTGCGAAATCGGTCGAGCAATTGCAAGCCGCTCTTCGATTCGGAATCGGAGACGGCGCGACCGTGCACTATCTGCTCGGACGGGCGTTTGGGATGTTGGGAAACCGCGAGAAAGCAGCCGAGCATCTAGCCATCGTCAAGAATCTCAAGGAAACCCGCGGCGCCATCATCCGAGAGCGCTTGGAATTGGCGAAATGAGCATCAAGCGACTGATTTCTCCGCGAAGTCGCCACGGTCGGGCGGACAGTGGGTGAAGATCGTAACTCCTTCGCTTTCTCCCACGCGGGCTGGTTCCGGAGGATTCCGACATGTCGCCACGAGTGGCGACACCTGGAGTTTCTACATTTTCCGCCCCCGGGGCACAGCCTCTCGCAGTGGGGCAGGTCTCCAGACCTGCCCTTCCTCAATTGGGCACGATAGCACTGGAGACCGAACCCGCCGCGGGCAGTAGACACGGAGGCGGGGACGGAAGTCCCCGCTTGGGCAGGTCTAGATCTAGAGACCTGCCCAATGTCGCCACGAGTGGCGACACGGCACGCAAGAGTGCGTGCGCCACGTCGACCGGAGTGCGCCATAAGAATACGTTCGAAGACTATTTTCGGATGAGCCCCTTGGTCGCCTAAGGAGCCGGTCTGAGACAGCGCATCACCACCGACACCGGGCTCGCCGGGGCGCTTTCTCACCGAAGAAAAATCCTGCGTTGACGGGCGAGATGCAAACGCGGTACGATCCAGAGACTGTTAAAATTAACGGTGTTTTTGGACACGCTTTGGGGGGGAAATCCATGAAATCCGAGCGGCTCGTTTTGAGCCTTTTTCTGGCCGTGGGTCTGGCCTTTGTCGCGCAGACCCCGGCATATGCCCAGGCAATTGGCGCTACCGCTAACTTGACCGGGCAGGTTACCGACTCAACCGGCGCCGTGATTCCCGGCGTCAAGTTGACCTTGGAAAGCGCAGCAACCGGCGTCACCATTGAGGGCGAGTCGAATGAGGTCGGGTACTACCGATTCTCCTCCCTTCGTCCGGATACCTACACGTTGAGGGTGGAGCAGCCGGGGTTTAACATCGCTTCCGTGGAGAACATCATCCTCCAGGTAGCGAAGACGAACAACATCAACGTCGTCTTGGAGCCCAGCACGGTTCAGGAGGTCGTAACCGTTTCGGCGGCTGCCGTGTCGTTGAATACCCAAACCTCGAACCTAGGCGAAGTCGTCGCCGAGCGGCCGGTCAAGCAGCTCCCTCTGATCCTCAGGGACCCGACCTATCTGGTCAACCTGGTCCCGGGAGTAACGGCCGACCACCGCAGCCAGAGGGGCGGCCAGGACCGCAATGGGTTGTCTTGGCAGGGCCGCCTCATCTTCACCTCGAACGGGGGCATGAGAAGTTCGACTGTCGCCATGGTGGATGGGATCGACATCTCCTTTTCGAACACTGGGTCCGGCAACTACATGCCCATCCAGGCGACGCCGGACTTCACTCAGGAATTCCAGCTGATGACCAACAACTACTCGGCGGAGTACGGCCGGGGCAATTCCGTTCTGAATATCATCACCAAGAGCGGCACCAACGAGTATCACGGTGTTGTGTATGAGTTCCATCAGAACGACAACCTCAACGCCAACGACTTCTTCCTCAACAGAGCGGGGCAGCCGAAAGCCGAGTCCAAGCGCAATCAGTTCGGGGGCGCCGGCGGCGGGCCCATTGTGAAGAACAGGGCGTGGTTCTTCGGAGATTTTGAGCGGATGCTTCAACCGAGACCGAGATCTATCTTCACGCGCGTTCCAACGGCGCGCGAGATGGGAGGGGACTTCTCCGACCTCCATACGACCGCCGGAGCGGTGGAGAACATCTACAACCCACTGGACGTGTCCATGAGTGCGGACGGAACACCCATACGCAGCCCGTTTCCCAATAACCAGATCCCGGCTTCCATGATCAACCCTTTCGGGCCGGGGCTGCTTCCCTTCTGGGGATCCGGTCCGAACAACGCCGGACTCAAGGGTCCCAACGGCGAGCGAACCGAAATCGGGAACCTCCAGTTTCCTCTAACGACGAACACGAGCTGGAGGCGGTGGGACATCAAAGGGGACTACCAGGCCACTCAGAATCACCGCTTCATGTATCGTTACTCAAGTAACGTGTTTGAACTTCCGACATTCCGGGTGTACGGCACGGAGGCGGACAATTTCGGCGAGAACAACAGGAACCCCGCTTGGAACACCGTTCTTTCCTGGAGCTGGACAGCTTCGCCCACCATGGTGATCACACAGGGTTTCAACTACACCTTCGTCCTGTGCGATTCCTCTCGGGTGCCGGGCGCTTCGCACTTTGACGTCCAACCTTTGGGCGGGCCGTTCAACAACCCTGAACTTCTGAGCTGGGTTAATACGTTTGCCGGCGGGACTGCATTTCCCGCTGTCTCGGCCGGCGGCTACGCCTCGTTGGGGACCAACAACACCGTCGACGAGCCGCATCACAACTTCGGTTATTCGGTGGGAATCATCAACACGAGGGGCGCGCACACGCTGAAGATCGGCTTCCAGGGGAACGTCCGTGACACAAATCAGAGAAAGTCCTCCGGTACCGGGGGGAGCTACGGCTTCAACGGCCTATTCACCCGGGGCCCCAACCCGTTCCTCCCCGATGCGAACACAGGCAACGGGCTTGCCGACCTGTTGCTCGGTTTTCCGAGCGGTGGCGGCATGGCTTCAGGTTTTACCACAGCCACGAGGAGCAAGTATATGGGTTGGTATTTTCAGGACGACTGGCGTGTGACGCCTCGCCTGACCCTCAACCTCGGAGTCCGCTACGAGTTTGAAAGACCCTTCACCGATCGTTTCGACCACTTCTCCCGCTGGTCCATCGACGCGGTGACTCCTTTAGCACAGATGAGCGGCCCAAACACCGGCAGCGGAACACTAAACGACTACTTCCAAGACCTGGTAGGCAGGCCGCTGCTGGGCGCCGTCGTCTGGCCCAGCTCTCCCGGATATGACCGGGGCATCGACAAAGGGGACTACAGCAACCTTGCGCCTCGATTGGGATTCGCCTATCGGCTGACCGACAAACTGGTCATGCGGGGCGGCCTGGCCAAGATCTACGCGGTCAGCCCGGCTACCTCCACCGTTTCGGCCGTGGGCCCTCCGGGCAATGTGGCGAACACGCAGCTGGTAGGTAGCGTTGACGGGATCAATCCCGCCACGACCATTGACGATCCTTTCCCGGCCGGGTTCAACGAGCCGATCTTCGATTCCCAAGGACTGCTGACTCTTGTAGGCGCGCCATTAATCGTCGGCGCTGCCAACGGCACCACCCATACGCCTTATTTGTGGCAGTGGAACTTTGGATTTGAGTATGAGCTTGGTGACCAATCCGTTCTCTCCGTCGCCTACGGCGCCAGCCGGGGCAAGCGCCTGCACTGCGCCATATTCAACTGCGGGGACCAGATAGCGGAGAAGGACTTCACCCGCTTTCGGGAGAGGGTGTTTGAGTCGGTGCCGAATCCGTTCTTCGGGATCATTACAGACCCGACATCCCCCTTGAGTCGGGAGACGGCACTGCTGGGACAGTTGCTGAAGCAAAACCCTCAATTCACGGGCCGAGTCGCCACCCTACCCTCCTATAGTGGCCCCACTCAGAGTGAGTTTCAAAGCACCTTCGAGTCCTTGCAGATCGGCTATAAGAAGTCCACCCAAGCCGGCCTAAGTCTGCAGGTAGCGTACACATTCTCGAAATTCCTCACGAATGTGGATTCGTTTGAAGCCGGCTTTTTAGGGCCAAACACATCTCAGCAAAACCAGGTTTCCTTTGAGGGGGAAAAGTCGCATTCGGCGGAAGACACGACCCACCGCTTGGTTTCCGGTTGGGTCTACGAGCTTCCCTTCGGCCGCGGCCAACGCTTTGGTGCGGGCATGTCCCCCGTGCTCGACAGGATTGTCGGCGGCTGGGAGGTGTCCGGGATTATGACGATCTCGAGCGGATTCCCACTGGGCGACATCAGCGTGTCACCGAACAGAACGGGAGCGTTCGGTGGGGGCGCGCGGCCTGATTTGGTCGGCGATGCCTGCCTTTCCAGCGGCCGGTCTCGGTCGGAGAAGATCTCAAGATGGGTGGACGAGAGCGCGTTCCGGCATCCGGAACCCTTCACATTCGGAAATGCGCCCCGCAACCTGAATTGCCGCGGGGACGGCTGGAAGAACTTCGACATTTCCATTACGAAGCACATTCCCATCAAGGAGTCGGTGAAGGCGGAGTTCCGTGCCGAGTTCTTCAATGCTTTCAATCGGACCCAGTTTCGGCACCCCAGTACGGGCTTCGGAGGCGGCAGCTTCGGCCAAATCACCAGCCAGGAGAACGAACCGCGGATCATTCAGTTGGCGTTGAAGATTCACTTCTGACCCGGGCGGGATTCTTCCCCACTTGCCTGGGAACTTTCAGGGAATCGGCTAAAGGGCGGGCCTCACGGCCCGCCCTTTATTCATACCGGTAAGATAGACAGCGAAGAGGATCTCATGCCACAAGAAGCACGCCTTATCTGTCTTCTCTTGTCTTCCTGCCTGTTGCCGGGTGTTGCCCGGGCCGGGGAATGGCCGACCTTCGGGCACGACCCGCAACGCACGGGTTGGGCTGTCGACGAGCGATCGCTCAGTCCGGAAACTGTATCCAATCTCGAGTTGAAATGGAAAACCAAAGTCGATAATCAGGGTTCTATGCTCTTCGCGTTGACGGCTCCCATTGTGGCCGTGGACGTGTCGACCCGTCTCGGTGTGAAGGATGTCATCTACACAGCCGGAAAAGAGGGGAAGGTTTTTGCGCTCGATTCCGACACGGGTGAGCTGTTGTGGGAGTGGGAAGTTACGTCCTATGCGTTGCCCAATAACATCGGGATCCAAGGGACCCTCTATTGCCCCAACGGCGTCAGCGCTACGCCGACCTTCGACAAGCGTAGCGGCATCCTCTATACGCTCGCCGAGGACGGTGCGCTCTACGGGTTGGACATGGGCAGCGGAAAGGTCCGGTACGGACCCGTACAATTCGTGGCTCCCTTTGCGAAAAGTTGGAGCCTCAATCTTGTCGGCGACACAATCTATACGACACTGGCTCAGGGCTGTGGAGGAGGGCTGGGCGGATTCTATTCCATGGATATCAAAGATCGGCATCATCCGGTCGTGCGGCAATTACTGCTCTCCAACACCACCACCGGGGGCATCTGGGGCCGGGGCGGTCCCATCATTGGCGAGGATGGCCGCGTTTACGGTTCCACGGCGGACGGTCCTTTCGATCGCGCCCTGGGCGACTACTCGAACACTGTTGTCGCGGCCTCCCTCGACAAACTCGATCTCGTGGATTATTTCCTGCCCCACAATTGGTGGGAGGTTTTTCGGGAAGACCTGGATTACGGTTCCGCCAGCCCGGTATGGTTCGGTTGGCGGGACTACAATCTGCTCGCCAGCGGCGCGAAAGAGGGCGTTTTGTACTTGCTCGACGCCGAGTCGCTGGGCGGCAAAGATCATCAGACGCCCCTGATGGCAGGAATCAAACTGGGGAACGATCCGAAGTCCAGCACTTCGTATGGCATTTGGGGCGGGCTCTCGATGTGGCGGGACGAAGAGGGCGATGCCTGGCTCTATGTCCCTCTTTACGGGACTGTTTCCGAGTCGGCACCGGAGTTCCCCGTTGACCATGGGGCCGGCGAGGACGGCAGCGTCATGGCTTTCAAGGTCGTCGCGGACGGCGAAACCAATAAACCCACGCTGGAGCCCGTTTGGATTTCAGCGAACTTCAAGGTGCCCGATCCTGTCGTTATTGCGAACGGGGTGGTTTTCGTCCTCGAGACCGGCGAAAACCCCAATCAGCGAGGGGAGTGGAACACGTCGGGCGAAGTCGGCGGGCGTACTTCCGACACGAAACCCGCGGTTCTCCACGCTCTCGATGCCCGCACGGGGAAGGAACTCTACAACAGCGGCGGGGCGATGGAAACCTGGGTGCACTTCAGCGGGTTGGCCGTCGCCGAAGGTCGTATTTACAGCGTGGACTACGATTCCAACGTGTATTGCTTCGGCCTCAAAGGCAAGTGAATTAGTTCCTTGAAGCTGCCCTTGGGGCTCGTGCCCGCAAGGCGTAGACACGTCTTGGATCCCGACACCGACGAGCGTTTGGAATGCTGCCATCCCTCACGGACGGAGCGGCGTTCCCGAATGATTGGAAAGCTGTTCGTGGCGCTAGAGAAACCGGTACGGCTCGCTCTAATCAGTGCTACGGGGCTGTCACTAGTCCTCGCGGCAGGTTGTCAGACGGAGAATGGCGAGTTAGCGGCCGACGTACCGCTTCACCTTGAGGAACATCTCGACGCTGCGAACGTCGTCGGTTCGGAAGTACCACCAGACATGCCGGAGCCGGTTGTTTGGAATTTCGAGCAACCTCAGCCGGACTGGCGCCCTATTGTCCCGTTGCCTTGGCCTGTTGCATCCGCCGAGCCGGCGACCGTGAAGAGAACGAAAGAGGGGCTGGAGATTCGTCTTACAACCGCTAACGATTTCAAGTTCCCGTGGGACGACCGGCCGGTCTTGTCAGGCGGTATCTTTGTTGCACTGCCGGACTGGCGCCGCGAAGACTGGAGCGAGATTTTAGTGCGCGCCCGCACTTCCGACAAGATCACAGGTATGACAGTGGGCTTTCGGATGCGCGACAAGGTTGGGTCCGAACCTTGGGAGAGATACCCTTTCAAGTTCTCGAGCGTTATGCCGGTGATTCGTGATGGTTCGGTGCAGACATACACGCTCCGGGCCGACTGGTCGAATGACTACACGGAGCAGTGGGAAGGACCGTGGCAACACCTCGGAATCATGATCTCGTCCCGCGAACCCGCAAGCATGGCGATCCTGTCGGTCATCTCGTCCCGCGAACCCGCAAGCATGGCGATCCTGTCGGTCAGCGTCACGCCGAAGGAAGCTGCCTACTCCCGAGAAAAGGTTGGAGTCAGGACCGAGAATCGCAACCAAGCCTACCGACGGGCGCTCTTTACTCACAGCCCGGCTCGGCTTGAGTATCCCGTGCGAATACCCGATGCAGGCAGGTTGGACGTCGGACTGGGGGTCCTTGGCGGGGACTCGCCGGTAACGTTTCGCGTCAGTGCGGCGGCGAACGACCAAGCTGCATCGACCCTACTCGATGAGACCTACGCGGACACTGAGCACTGGGCGCAGCGGACGGTGGACCTTTCCGAATTTGCCGGTAAAACGGTACGCCTTAGGTTGGAAACACAGGCGGATCGGCCGGGCACCGTCGCGCTGTGGGCCGCGCCCACCGTTAGCGGATTACTCCGCACCGAGAGACCCAATGTCATCTTCTACATCATCGATGGTGCCGGCGCTGATTACATGAGTGTTTACGGCTACAATCGCCGCACGACACCCAACTTGGAACGCCTAGCCGACGAAGGAACGTTATTCGAATACGCCTATTCCAATTCGTCCTGGACCAGACCGTCAACCGCCTCGTTTCTGACTTCGCTGCAACATAGCGTGATGGGCGGAATGAGAAACGGCCGAACGGTGCCCCCCAACGAAGTGCCTACGATCTCTGAGCACCTGCACAGGATCGGATACCAGACGGCCCTGTTCACGTCGAATCCGAATGCCGCAACGATGAGCAACTTGGATCGTGGCGTGGATGTGCTACGGGAGAAAAGCGTGGAACCGACGTCGCACTCGAGCCGCGAGCTACACAAGGATTTCTGGGATTGGCGGCACGACTACCCGGGGCAGCCTTACTGGGTCCACTTCCAGACTACGGATGTGCACTGGCCTCATAACCCGCCGACGCCCTTTGCCGGACTATTCGTCAGCCCCGAGCGGCGACAGATTCTGGACGAGTGGGAAGAGAAGCTGAAAGTGACGAATCGCCGTTTCGGGCCCTGGGGAGATGCCTTCGAGAAGGCCGGCGTAGACCGGGTAGCATTCTTCGCCGGGAAGCGCGATCTGTACACGGAAGGCATGGCACACCAGGATCATCAAATTGGCCGACTTGTAGCACGACTCAAGGCCAGGGGCGAGTGGCGGCATACTCTGCTGATTATTGCCTCCGACCACGGCGCGAGCGCGGGATCCAACGACTATGACATCGCGATGATGCAAGAGCTGCCGCCGGAGTGGAGACCTATGTTCAGGCCGGGCGTCACGCGAATCCCAATGATCTTCGTGTGGCCGGGCAGGATCGCCGCCGGGCAGCGGATTCCGGGGCCTGCGTCGATGATTGACATGTTCCCTACCGTTCTCGACCTGCTGGGGCTTCCACATCCGGAGGTGATGCAGGGGCGCTCGCTGGCTCCGTTCCTGCTGGGGGAGGCCGACTGGGAGGCGAGGCCGATCATCTTGGATGAGTTCTACGTAAATGCGACGTCGGGCAAGCTCATGGGGAGCATCGAGGTAGTGGACGGGCGCTGGGGGGCGTCTCTCCAAATCATTCAGGAACCTGAGGAGGATGAAACTCCCCAAAGGGCGCGTCGTCCGGTGCCGCTGTTGGTGTATGACCTTTGGAACGATCCTTATTGCCTGAAAAGCCTCCACGAGGAAAGACCAGACTTGGTCGAGAAATACACGGACTTTTTGCAGGAGCACTTCGAGGCACATCAGACTCTCGCACAGCACCTTACTCGGCCTGAGGAGTCATCGCTTAACCCCGAGCAGCTAAGAACCCTGCGGTCACTGGGTTACATCCAGTGAAGTTGCCGACATCCCCCGAACCTCAACGGCGAAATCGCCGATTAAGGCGACGCCGCCCTACTTCATTGCCCGCCGGATACCGTTGAGGTTCTGCGCCATTGCCTTCGTATTCGGATGAGCCGGGCCATAGGTCGACTCCAGGATCGTCAAAGCACGTTGCGTGTATTCGAGGGCTCCCGCCAAGTCGCCCTGTTGTTGGAGAATCAAGCCGATCTTACTCACAGGAATCGCCACGTTGGGGTGCTGCGGTCCCAGCGCTCGCTCGACAATCGCGAGCGCTCGGCGATTGTACGCCAGCGCACCGGTCAAGTCCCCTTGAGCGAGCAGGATGTCGCCGACGTTTCCGACAGCGGCAGCCAGGTGAGGGTGATCCGCGCGGTAGACCTGCTCGCTGATATCGAGGGACCTTCGAGCGGACTGCAAGGCATCGGACAATTCCCCTTGGGCGTGGAGGGCCCGGCTCATGTTGAAATATCCGCGAGCCACCGTCGGGTGTCGGTTCCCGTGGGTCTTTCGGTCAATGGCGAGAGCTTGGCGGATGTATCGCAAAGCGGCTTCGAAGTTACCTTGGGCTTGAAGAGCTTCCCCGCCGGCAGCCGCGGCTAGGGCGACGCTCGGGTGTTCGGCGCCCAGTGCGTTCTCCGCGGCCGCCAGAGCCCGACGGCTGTATGCTCGAGCGCCGGCCGGATCGCCCTGCGCCAGCAGAATTGTGCCGATGTTGATCGCGTCGCGAACCACGCTTTCATGCTCCGGGCCGTAGGTTTTTTCGTTGACCGCCAACGCTCGCCGCGAGTGCTCCAGGGCGCCGGCCAGGTTGCCCTGCTCCTTGAGAATCACGGCGACATTGTTGAGATCCCGGGCTACGTCGGCATGCTCGGGACCATAAAGTTTCTCGTCAATTGCCAAAGCGCGTCGAGCATGTTCCAGCGCCGCGGCGAGATCTCCCTGAGCTTGTAGAATCGCGCCGATGTTGTTCGCGGCTATGGCTGTGTTCGGATGCTCGGGGCCGTGGATTCCCTCTGTCATCGCCAGGGCCCGTTGCGCGAACTGAAGAGCTTCGAGGAAGTTTCCTCGGCTCTGGAGGTCCCGGCTGATGTTGCTCACGCCCCCCGCCAAGGCCCCAATCCACTCGACATACTCGTCCGCGACGCTGCTGAGACCACCCCCAGGCGACCCTTGCTCATCGTGAAGGAGATCGTCGATTCGCTTGACAAGGACCTCGGCCTCTCGAATATGCCCGCTCAGCTCGGCGAACTGCTTGCCGGAGACGACGCAGCGGTTATACTTCGCCACGAGGAATTCCCGAAACTCGCGGCTTTGCCCGACGGCGCCGTTCAGAGATCGCGCTAAAGTGGGGTCCAGTTCGCCGGAGCGCTCCAGACTCTCGCTGAGTCGGCTTTCCAATGCGGCTGCGACAGGCGCGTATTCCGCCGTGAAATCCGCGATCTCGACGGTTTCCCGCGGGCCGTCGCCGCAAGTGATGATGTTCTTGTCGGATGAATCGGAGCCCCGGGAAAACCACAGGAACACTGCTCCCACGACGAGTCCGATTAGGGTCAGAAAGAGCGCGGACTTTCGGGGCGGGGGGGGCGTCTTCGCCGCGGGCGGCTTCCGTTTGGCCCGCTCACTTGGCTTGGGGCGTCGTCTGCTCACGCCTGAAAACCCTAGCCCGCTGCTGACGCACTGCCGACCCCACGCGTCGAGTGGAACACACCAGCACCGCTATCCGTCGGCGGCATTTACCCATCCGTCGGGGGAGACCTTCCAAGCCTTGATGCCGTTGTGGTGGTAGAGCGAGTTTCGCCCTCGCGCGGCGATCAGTGCTTGAGTGGAAGGTTGGATGTACCCCTGATCGTCGACAGCCCGCGACTGCAAGACGGTCTCGCTGCCGGCCCAGCGCCAAGGAAAGCGAAACCGACTGAACGCCATCGCCAAACGTGGCTCCTGAACTTCGGCGGCCGCCCAGCTCTCTCCACCATCCGTCGAAACTTCAACCCGCTCGATTGCACCGCGGCCGGACCAAGCAAGACCGCGCACCTCGTAATACCCCGGGCCCGCGAGCTTTTGCCTCCCGGAAGGATAAGTAATCACCGACTTTACTTCCATTTCGAAGCTGAATTGCCTTGACCGACCGTCCGGCAACAACTCCGTGTACTTCGAGGTCTCGTCCTTGGTCATGTGAGGCTGACCGGAAACCTTGATTCGCCTCAGCCACTTAACGTTCTGGTTCCCCTCCCAACCCGGCACCACGAGCCTGAGCGGATAGCCCTGTTCCGGCCGCACCGCCTCACCGTTCTGCGCGTAGGCAACGATCGCATCTTTCATCCCCTTTTCGATCGGAATACTTCTTTGCATCTTGCAGGCGTCAGCGCCCTCGGCCAACAACCACGTGGCTTCCGCATCGACTCCGCTCTCGTTCAACAGCAACCTCAGCGGCACGCCCGTCCACTCGCTGCAACTGGCAAGCCCGTGGCTCAATCGGACCTCGGGAGCCGTCTTCGGACCCCACTCTCCACCGCTGTTGCCCGAGCACTCAATGAAATAGATACGCGAGACGGACGGCAAACGCTTGATTTCATCTACTGAAAGGATCAAGGGTCGCTCGACCATCCCGTGAATAAGGAGTTTGTGCTCGGCCGGATCGATATTCGGAACTCCGGCGTGGTGCCTTTCGAAATGCAAAGCGGAGGGCGTGATCATCCCGTGGGATTCGGCAAGAGGCGTGCGGCTCGAGGCAGCCTCCGGCGTCTTCGTCGTGCGCAAGTGGCGGGCGGCTTTCTCGTAGACCGATCGGGCGCCGTATCCGCGAGTCGGTTCCCCCAACAGTCGCGGAGCCTCGTCGGCGGGCTCGGGCTTCTTGCAGGCACCCAATACACTGCTGAGAGCTGCCCCAAACCCAAGAAAGCGGCGGCGAGTCCCCGACTTCGACTCGCCTTCCTTGACGTCCTTGATCGGTCTCAAACGAACCTCCTCGACCCGCGAATGGAACCGGGCTGCGCGAAAAAACCCGCTCCAGTATACCGGATGTCCCGTCGAGGATACGAACGACCGTACCGTGGACGTCGCTCAGCCGAAAGTCGCGGCCGTCGAAACGGTACGTCAGCTTCTCGTGGTCGAAACCCAGCAGGTGAAGAACGGTCGCATGCAGATCATGGATGTGCCCGAACTCCCGTCCCCGAACTCCCCACCGAACTCCCCCATGGCGGGAGCCGAGCCGCAAGGCACCAGAGCACGTTTCAGCGAAGGGGGGCTGTCGACGAGTCTCGACTTGCCGGCTCGGGTGTCGGTTGGGCGTTGATTCTCCATTTGAAAGCGGTCGGCCAATGCGTAGGATTCCTCTTAACATGTTGATGCCGTGTCACATAGCATCATCTTGGCTTCGTTTCGCGAATCCTTTCGGGCCGTTCGTGGAGTGCCTCTTTCCGGCCGGCCGGTGACGGTCCAGGTTTCGGACGCCGGTCTGGTCGCCCGGTTGGCCGCGGGCGTGGGGCGGGAACCCGGGGCGCGGGCGCCGAGCCGCGAGCGCCTTGAACCGGTTTCAGCAACTGGGCCTGTCAACGGGGCCTCGCCTCGCGAGCGCGGGACGTGGTTTGGCGACGATTCTTCCTCTTGAGGAGCGGCCGGCCGGTGCGCAGGGAGTCTTGTAACCTGTTGATATTGTGAAAGATAAAGTCATTTCGGCTTCGTTTCGCAAAAACTCTTTTCGCGGAATTTGCCGGACCGCTCGTCGGTTCTCTTTTTTTCTCTCCCTGGCTTGCCGCTGACGGTCTTGCGTTTGGGGCCCCGGCCTCAGGATAGCGAGCTTGTCAACCGGTCTTGACAAGTTCGGGAGCTGTCGCGATGTCCCCGGTCCCCGATCTCCCCGGCCGCTGTGGGATGAAGATTCTTTATTCGGTGGCTGTCACCGAACCGACTCCAACCGACTCCAGTCACCGAACCGACTCCAGATGAAGGTCGTGATCTTGGCTCAACGGCGTGAACAACTGAATGAGGCGGACTTGCGCCGCGCTGTGCGGGTTCTCCCCCAAATGTCTCTCCACGATTTGGCCGTCAACGAATTCGGCATCGGGCTCGTACACAGCCCGCAGATATTCCTCGATCGGTAGTCCCCGATCTCGCCCCTGCGAATTTCGTTTTGGCAACATTCTATCCATTCAGAAGGCGTTAGGATGTTCATTGAGAATCCATGACTCTAGTTGTGAGTCATAAATGCAAATCCCTACCGCTGTGCAAAGATTGCCCATTTCATCCCAAGTACAAGAAATATCCGGGTACCCTTCATGCTTCAGTTCAGAATCGGTTTCATATACTTTGCCGGCGCACTCTGATTGAGAAAACTGGGAACAGTGACCGCTGGCAGGAAGCCAGACGTGATAACAATTGACCTTGCCTCTCGGCTCGGTTGCAATGCAGCCAACCACAAGGAGAAAGCAAAGTGCTAAGAGCATTGCGCGTTGCATTTTACATCTTGGAAGATGGGACAGCCTCAATCATGACACTTGAGCGCCTCCCGCGAAGAAGTCGGGGACATCCATGATCAGGGCGTTCAGGGACGGCTGCCCCAGTCACCGGTCTCCAACAGGTGGTTGCGTGCCCGTGGGTTGCGTGCCTGTCACCGAACCCTACCGAACCCCTTTCCGAACCCCTTTCCGAACCCCTACCGAACCCCGTCACCTACCTGCGTTTCGAACCGTCCGCGACCGCGGCGGGCACGGCCTGGACCCACTGTGAACATCAAGACGGTCTTCACGCACCGGGACCGTTTTGCGGCTGGTCGCCACTGACCTTTCCATCCGAACCGAGTTCAACTTCTCCTCTCTACCCACTGGCCGCTGACCCTCCTCAAATTATCCACGAAGAATCTTGGAGATTTAGATCTGAATAGCCGGTCAAATATGAAAGCGTCGAATAAACTTGCCGCTTGACCGACTCCTGGGAGCAAGCCAGTTAAGCTCGTAGCAACAAACCTCAACACTCTGGTGGGCATATTTTGAGTCCACGGCACCCGCAGCAAAACGTCAATGTACTCCTTCAAGATCTCTTCCTGTGCCAGATTTCGGTTTTCATGGAACCACGCACGGAAATCCCGCGCATGGTCACCTGACACAACCTTTAACAGATCACGAAACGTTGATCCTGCGCTAAGATCCACCTGCGAAAGATCAGGGATCCTGTTAACCTCCAGCAGTGTCCACAACTTATCGGAGCTACCAATGTTGGAATGCTGGAGCCGTTTCTGCTTTAGATCCAGGAGGTCCCCGACCGCATACCTGGTACTGACATCCTGGCA
>CBDCHL010000004.1:0-100000 GCA_965217195.1 Bryobacterales bacterium | reverse complement strand
GTATTCACGGCGCCGTTCTGATGCGCCATTACTAGCGATTCCACCTTCACGCAGGCGAGTTGCAGCCTGCGATCCGAACTGAGGATGGTTTTTAGGGATTAGCTCCGCCTCGCGGCTTGGCAACCCGCTGTACCACCCATTGTAGCACGTGTGTAGCCCTGGACATAAAGGCCATGATGACTTGACGTCGTCCCCACCTTCCTCCAACTTGTCGCTGGCGGTCTCCGGCGAGTCCTGCCCCGAAGGGCGAGCAACACCGAACGAGGGTTGCGCTCGTTGCGGGACTTAACCCAACATCTCACGACACGAGCTGACGACAGCCATGCAGCACCTCTACGAGAGTTTCCGAAGAAAAAACAACGTTTCTGTTGCGGTCCCCCGCGGTTCAAGCCCAGGTAAGGTTCTTCGCGTTGCGTCGAATTAAACCACATGCTCCACCGCTTGTGCGGGCCCCCGTCAATTCCTTTGAGTTTCAGCCTTGCGACCGTACTCCCCAGGCGGCATACTTAACGCGTTAGCTCCGGCGCGGACTCAGTGAAGAGCCCACACCAAGTATGCATCGTTTAGGGCGTGGACTACCAGGGTATCTAATCCTGTTTGCTCCCCACGCTTTCGAGTCTCAGCGTCAGTCACGGTCCAGAGAGCCGTCTTCACCGCCGGTGTTCCTCCTGATATCTACGCATTTCACCGCTACACCAGGAATTCCACTCTCCTCTTCCGTACTCGAGCCGTCCAGTTTCCGCCGCACCCTCCCAGTTAAGCCGGGAGATTTCACAACGGACACGGTCGGCCGCCTACACTCGCTTTACGCCCAGTAATTCCGAACAACGCTTGCTGCCTACGTATTACCGCGGCTGCTGGCACGTAGTTAGCCGCAGCTGCTTTTGCGGGTACCATCATCATTGTCCCCGCCGAAAGACCTTTACACCCCGAAAGGCTTCATCGGTCACGCGGCGTCGCTGGATCAGGGTTTCCCCCATTGTCCAAGATTCCCCACTGCTGCCTCCCGTAGGAGTCTGGCCCGTGTCTCAGTGCCAGTGTGGCCGTTCACCCTCTCAGGCCGGCTACCGATCGATGCCTTGGTAGGCCGTTACCCTACCAACAAGCTAATCGGCCGCGGATCCCTCCTCGAGCGCCCGAAGGCTTTCATCTTCTTCACTTAAGTGCTGAAGATCGTATGCGGTATTAGCTCCGGTTTCCCGAAGTTATTCCCCACTCAAGGGCAGGTTATCCACGTGTTACTCACCCGTCTGCCGCTGTACTCACGGGCCGAAGCCCGCTTTCTCGCTCGACTTGCATGTGTTAGGCGCGCCGCCAGCGTTAATTCTGAGCCGGGATCAAACTCTCGTTGTATTACTATGACCCAACCACCCAACATGGCTCCACCCCGAAGGGCTTCCCCATCCGGGCCGGGGACGAATCCCCGAAACGGCCGGGATAAACGACAGAGTTCTCGCTCCGACTAAAACTCGGAATCATCTAACGAACTGCACGTCCAACCTGATTGTCAAAGATCAGCGTCCCGAAGATCGCCTCCCCAAACGACCCGGTTTCCCGCGTCGTCGAGAATCCCTTCAAGGACCGGCCTCCAACTCAATTCGACCCTAAGCAGCCTTCCGCGAACGAATCCGCCCGCAAGCTTGGGCCGAGGCGATGAGTTATCAAACGAGGCAAACGCCGGGAACGGAGATGGAAGGTCTAACTTGCGTCCCGACGTCCTAACCTGTCCGTGCGCTCAGAGACACGTCCCCTCACGCATTCCAAAGTAGTGTAGCACCGGGTTTCCGGGCAAGGCAAGTGTTTTCAGAAGTTTTTCGGCAGCGGAGGGGGCGCGGACCTCTTCGCGCGCCCGCCCCCCGGCCCGGACCACCACGATTCGGTGGGGCTGAACTGTGTTGGGCTAAAGCGGCTCCGCACGTCACTTCTTGCGCTTCTGCTTGTCGTGCTTTTGCTTCGCGATCTGGCGGCTGAGCTTGTCCTGCTTGGCGTGAATCTTGGCCCGCTCCTTCTTGGTGAGGCCGCCCCCGTCCTTGCGGTCTTTCTTGATCTCGCGGTGCAGCTTGGCCTCTTGCGCTTCGAGTTTCAACGCCTCTTTCTTGGTCAGCTCGCCGTCTTTGACGCCATCATTGATGCGCTCTTGTTGGCGTTTTTCGCGCTTCTTGATATTGTCGGCAAAGCCGACGCTGACGGCTAGGAACATCCCTAGAATGGCCGCGGTCAATCGGGTTTTCATGATTTTTTCGATCCTCCTGGATGTGGAACACCTCCAGCTTTACAAAAGTTACGGAAAAAATCCACCGCGGGCCGATTCCTGTTATCCGATGCCGGATGAACCCTCCGGAGGCGGCTGCGCCGTTTTCAAAGAACTCTTTTTGCCGGCGGTAGAACGCCGTCGGCTGCAGCGCCGGCTCGTCGCAGAGCTTCGAGACGGGCTCGTTGTCGACCACATGCCGCCTCAGAATGGCGACCTTCTCTTCGGCTGTGTAGTGCTTTCGTGCTTTTCTCACGCGTCCCCTCCGTTAGCTTAACGGCGGAACGCTGTTCTCCATTTCCAGCTGCAGCGGGACAAGAGCGGCCCCTAGTAGAGTACGCAACAACGTTGTCCGGCCCGCGCGGTTGGGCCACGAGGTTTACACTATCCACTTGTGGCGAGCCGCAGCCGAGCCCGAGATTTCGCCGAATACGCCGTCGCGCAAGCGGTCCTTAAGACGCTGGAATACTTGCCGTTGCCCGTAGCGCGGGCTTGCGCCGGTGGTATCGGCGGGCTCGCGCGGTTGTTCACTCCCGGGTGGCGGAGGGCCGCCTACCGCAACTTAGAGATCGCGCTGCCGGATAGCGATTTGCCAACCCGTAGGCGAATTGTCGACAGGGTTTATCAGAACCTGGGCCGAATTTTGCTCTCGCTGGGCCGCATGCCGCGGCTCGACTCCGCCAACATTCACGACTGGATCGGATACGAGGGCTTTGAGCATTTCGAACGGGCTCTGAGCGGGGGCAAGGGCGTGCTATTTATGACCGCGCATCTGGGCAATTGGGAACTCAGTGCGACAGCTCATGCGCTACTAGGAAATCCGATGCATGTGATGGTACGGACGTTCGACAATCCGCGGCTCGATCGGCTGGTCGACGACTACCGCACGCTTCACGGGAATCGCACGATTCGCAAGCAGGACTACGGCCGAGCTCTGCTCGGGGCCTTGAAAAACAACGAGGCTGTCGGTGTCCTGGTTGACCAGAACGCCGTCGGCGACGATGCGGTTTTCATTGACTTCTTCGGCGTCAAGGCCGCGGCGACGAGTGGTTTCGCGAAGATTGCGATGAGGACCGGCGCGGCCGTGATCCCCGGTTTTGCCTTGTGGGACCGCGAGGCCGGCCGATATGCGCTCAAGTTTTATCCGCTGCTCGAACTAGCGGATACCGGCAACCCCGAGCAAGATTTGGTAACCAATACACAGCTTTGCCAATCCAAGATAGAAGAGGTGATCCGCGATTATCCTGATCAATGGCTGTGGATTCACCGACGTTGGAAACATAGGCCGGAAAGCGAGCCGGAACTGTATCCCTAGGTTTGGCAGCAGACTCCGAGGCAAAGACTGCCGATCGACGCACGAGAGAAACGAGTTCAGGCGGATTCGACTTCCAGGTATACTGGGAAAGGTTAAGATCGGTCGTTTGTAACCATGGCGCGGCCAAGTGTGACTGGAAAGCGGCGACAGCCGGGGGCGGTTTTTCTGCCCGCCGCGCTTGCGCTGTCCCTTTCGGTAGCGGGCGCGACCCCCGCGCCGCAGCAGGAGGCGGAAGGGGAAGTTCCCGACCGGGCGACCGCCTACTATCATTTTTCCCTTGGCTACCTTTACGAGCAGCTCGCTGTCGAGCACATGAACCGCGAGTATCTGTCGCGCTCGGTGGAAGAGTATCGCGAGGCGATCAAAGCCGACCCGAACTCGGGGTTACTCCGACGCCAACTCATTGAACTTTTTGCTCGCGCCAATCGGCTCGAAGACGCAGTCGCTGAAGCCGACAAGCTGTTGGCGGAGAACCCCGACGATGTAGAGTTACTGTGCCTAATGGGGCAAATCTACAGCCGCTATACCTTCGGTCGACAGGGCGAAGTCAACGAGGAACTGCAGAAAAAGGCTATTGCGGCTTTCGAGGATGTCCGCCGACTCGACCCGGAGGGTACCGAGTCGCTGTTGCAGTTGGCCAACCTCTACCGCGCGGCCAAGGAGAAGGACAAGGCCGCCGCGACGCTGAAAGAGCTACTCGACAAGGAGCCGGATTCGACCGATGCTCTCGCCGGGTTGGCCTTTTTGTATCTCGATTCCGGTGATGCCGAAGCCGCTATCGAGGCTTTGGAGAAGGTGAAGGCCTCGGGACACGCGGATCGCAATCATCTGACCACGTTGGCGACCGCCTACGAGCGAGCCGGGGAGTACAAGAAGGCGGCGGCGGTTTTTCAGGAATTGCTCGATCTCGGCGAAAATCCACTGCCTGCCCGTAAGGGGCTTGCGCACAATCTTGTGCTGTCAGAGCAGTACGACAAGGCCCTCAAGGAATACGAAATCCTTGCCACGACCGAGCCTCGCAATCCCGAAAACCATCTGCGGTTGTCGCAGATCTACCGCGAACAACGGCGGTTCGATGATGCCCGCCGGAGCCTGCTACGGGCGCAAGAGTTAGCCCCCGATTCTCTGGAGATCAAATACAACCTGGTGCAGCTTCTCGAAGCGGAAGGTTCAACCGAAGAAGCGGTAGATGCCATGGCGGAGCTACTGGAGGCGACCGCGAAAGACGAGTACTCGCCGCGCGAGCAACGCAACCGAGCGATGTTCTTCGAACAGCTTGGCTCGCTTCACCGTGCCCGGGACGCGCCCGCCGAGGCGGAAAAAGCGTTCCGTGCGATGGGCGAGATCAGTCCGGAGGCAAAGCCCCGTGCGTTGCTCCAGATTGTGGATGGCTATCGCGCTGCCAGGAAGTATCCGAAAGCTCGGCAATTGGTGAAAGCCGCGCGCAAGGAATTCCCGGACGATCGCGCCTTGGCAATGTTGCAGGCGACCATCTTTGCCGAGACGGGCGATGCCGACAAGGGCGCCAAGGTCCTGAAGGGTCTGCTCGACCGCGGGCCGCTCGATCACCAGGTTTACCTTTCGATGGCCCAGGTTTACGAAAAGGGCAAGAGGTTTGACGACGCGGTCAAGGCTATTCGAAAGGCCGAGGCTGTCTCAGAGACAGATCCGCAAAAGCTGGCGGTATTGTTTACGTACGGGTCCGTACTCGAACGCGCCAAGCGCTATGACGAGTCCGAACAGAAATTCCGCGAGTTGCTTGCCCTTGATCCCGACAACGCCTCGGCGCTGAACTACCTGGGCTATATGCTGGCGGACCGCAATGTGCGGCTCGACGATGCCCACGATTTGGTTCAAAGAGCACTCGATCTTGACCCCGACAACGGCGCCTATCTCGACAGTCTCGGCTGGGTCTACTATCGGCAAGACAAATTCGAACTGGCCGAACGCTACTTGAGGCGCTCTCTCGAACACTACCAACACGACCCGATCGTGCTCTCGCACCTCGGGGACGTGTACTTCAAATTGCGGCAAGCCGACCTCGCCAAACAGCACTGGCAGCGATCAATCGAAGAGTGGGAACGCAGCGCGCCCTCCGACCGCGATGACGCCGCCATCGCCGAATTGCGCAAGAAACTCTCCAGTCTGACACTGAGGTCGTCCTCGGGCGCCCCTGACGAAAAAAAGCGGCCGTAGGCACGGGGCGAGACCGGGGGAGACACCCGGAATCTTTACCGTTGCGAGAGGCCATGAGTGTTCGCGCTGGTTCCTTCCACACATTTCGATAACTGCTCGCGGTTCGGGTTCTGCTCGCTCTCGCCTTGGGCGCAGTCTCCGCCCGGAAATAGCGGTTGTAATGGAAGCCGCAGGTCGCCGGCGAGCCCTGCGCTAAGCAAGAGGGCATTTCGGGCCGGCTTGAAGGGTGAAGTAGGCCAAGTGCGGCCTAAAACCCGGCCTAAACGAGAACAGTAAAAGAAGCTTCGTCGCGCTGGACCGGGCGGTAGAGCGTGTCGCGTTCAACCGGCTCGCGCCCGGCATGGCGGATGAGGCGGAGAAGTTCCTCGCGCCGCAACGACTGCGACGTCTTGGCGCCGGCGTCGTGGTAGATCTTTTCCTCGACAACCGTGCCGTCGAGGTCGTCGGCTCCGAACCGCTGGGCGACTTGCGCGACCTTCTCGGTCATCATGATCCAGTAGGCCTTGATGTGTGGGAAGTTGTCGAGCAGCAAACGGGCTATGGCAATGTTTTTGATGTCGTCAATGCCGCCGGTCGTCGGCAGGTGCTGCATCAGCGTGTTTTCCGGATGAAACGCCAACGGGATGAAGGTCTGGAAGCCGCCGGTTTCATCTTGTAGCGTTCGCAGCTTGAGCAAATGGTCGACGCGGTCTTCCTCGGTCTCGATGTGACCGTAGAGCATCGTGGCGTTCGATTTCAGACCGAGCTGGTGGGCGGTTCGCGCCGTGTCGATCCACTCTTCACCGTCGATTTTGTGATCGCAAATTACGCGGCGCACGCGTTCTTGGAATATCTCCGCGCCCCCGCCCGGCAGCGACTGCACTCCCGCGCCCTTCAGACGCTCAAGGGTTTCTTTGATCGAGATCTTGGCCCGGTGCGCCAGGTAGCCCACCTCGACCATCGTGAAGGCCTTCAGGTGGACCTCGGGGTAGCGCTCGCGAAGCCCGCTGATCATCTCGCAATACCAATCGAGACTAAGTTCCGGGTGTAGGCCGCCCACGATATGAAACTCGGAAACGGCTTCGCTGTAACCTTCGCCGGCGATCCGCCACACTTGATCGAGCGACATAGTATAGGCTTTGTCGTCGCGCACTTGGCGCCCGAAAGCGCACAATTTGCAGGCGGCCACGCACACGTTCGTCGGGTTGATGTGTCGGTTGACGTTGAAGAAAGTCAAGTTGCCGCTGAGGCGCTCGCGAACAAGGTTCGCGAGATAACCGATGCTCAACAAGTCGTGGGAACGATAGAGTTCCACGCCGTCTTCGAACGATAGACGCTCGCCGGCTTCGACCTTGCGGGCGATTGGACGTAGTTTGGGATCGTCGATTGAAGGAGGCATCGTTTGGCGCGGCGCCTGGCGCGGCGTCGACCATCAAGATGTAAGAATAGCACGGCGAAAAGGGGCCTCAAGTAGCCGCGAGGCAGTCCCCCGGGGGTCGGAAACGTCTATTGCACGACGAATTCGGAGAACAACACTTCTCGTAATTCAGCATCTTCGATCAAGGGTGCCAGCTTCTCGCGGATCTCGTTGCGAAGGCCGGCCTTCGCTTCGGCGTCGCCGAGATCCTTGGGGGTCTTGGAGGAGAGCAACGTCAGCACTTGGTCACGCAGTCGCGCCATGACCACGGCGTCTTCCTGGATTTCGGCGGCCCGCGTGTCGGGCGCAACGGCCAGCTTGAGTTTCAGCTTGGCGTAGCGGTCGCCGGAGGGGTGGTTGATATTCGTTAGGAAGGTTTCCATCTCGAGGATGCCGGCCTTCGCCTCAACCTTTTCGGCGTCTTCCTCTTCATCGCCGCAGCCGGCGGCGACGCCCAGCGAGAAGGCTAACACGGCAACCTGTAACCAACACTTGATCTGCAATGGTTTGCTATTCACTTCCGTTTCCTCCGGTTTCGGGTTGCTGTTCAGGAGGTTGGGGCTCCGCGGTCAGTTCTTCCAAGGCCTTTTCGTCGGGCGCGGTCTCCTTCGCCGAGAACACAAATTCGACGCGACGGTTAGCGGAGCGGCCGATAGCCGAGTCGTTCGACTCGACAGCAACCGTGTGGGCCTGCCCGATGGCTCGCATGCTCTCCGGCTTGACGCCTCTTTCCGCCAAATAGCGAACAGCTTGCCCGGCCCGTGCGGCGGAGAGCTCCCAGTTGCTTGGATATACCGCCGTGGCAATCGGAATGTTGTCGGTGTGCCCGACGACATCAACCGACCGATTGACGCGTGAAATATACAGGGCTAACGCGTCCAGCAGAGGATGCGCCTTGCCTTTCAATTCGGCCCGTCCGGACTCGAACAGAAGGTCCCCTTGCAGTTGCAGGATGACACCGTGTTTGTCGACCTTCGCTTCGCCGCTTCGTTGCATCCCGGCCTCTTCGAGCATTTCTTCCAGTTGCCGAACAATCTCCTCGGCGGTCGGCCCGTCGCCGCCGTCGCCCTCCTTGGGATCTTCATGAGGCAACAGGTTCTGCCCCATCGGAACATCGGAAAGATCCAGCCGCGATTTCAACCCGAAGGCATCGCGCATCGAGCCGGACATCTCGCGGAACTTGGTGATCTCCATGTTGGAGAACGACAAGAGCAACACAAAGAACGTCAACAGCAGCGACATCAGGTCGGCAAAAGTGACCATCCAGTCCGGCGCGCCGGCTTTACACTCGCATGGCGCCTCTTTCATGACTCCGACGGTTCCTCCGCGCCCTTTCGCAGCTTCGGAGCCAGAAAGCCTTTGAGCTGCTGGTCAATCGTGGAGGGGTTGTTTCCATGCGCAATCCCGATCACGCCTTCCAAGCAGATTGACATGCTCAAGACTTCCTCTTGAGAACGCACTTTCAACTTATCGGCCAAGGGCAAACAGACTACGTTGGACAACACAGCGCCGTACAGCGTCGTCAGCAGGGCGACGGCCATGGCCGGGCCGATCGAGGAGGGGTCGCTCATGTTGGCGAGCATTAGAACGAGTCCGATAAGGGTTCCGATCATGCCGAAGGCAGGCGCCGCCTGGCCCATGCCCTCGAGAATTTCTTGTCCTCGCTTGTGCCGTTGCGCGGTGGAACTGACATCGGTCTCGAGCACGGAGCGGATTTGGTCCGATTTCATACCGTCGACGCAAAGTTGGATGCCCTTGGCCAGGAAGGTGTACTCGATTTCGACTTTCTCGAGAGCCAAGATGTCTTTGCGAGCGGTCTTCGCCATCTCGACGACGTTTGTGATCAACTCGTCCGCCACGGGAACCTTCGTCGAGAAGGCCTTGCCGACGACGCCGACGGTGCCCAAGACCGCGTTGAGCGGGTTGCGCATCAGCGTCGCGCCGATCGTGCCGCCGATCACGACGAGCGCGGACGGCAAGTTGACAAAAATGATCGGTGAGCCGCCGAGGGCAATCGTCGCCCCAACAAGGACGAAACAAAGAACGATGCCGACAATCGTTGCTAGATCCATGAACTGGCCGCCGAATCCGTATTCCTGTGAGAGCGTATCGGCGTGGGCGAAGCAAACTTGAACGGTCCGCGAACGGCGTTTCGAAAGCGCGCACGAGCCGGGGGTCCGGAGCTGAAAACACTTTGCGCGTTACGCGTTTTGGGGCCGAGGTCGTGTGGTGGTCTGGGGTGTCGCCGCCCGTTTCCAGGCGTCGGCTGTGTGTGCCGTCACGTTACTTGAAAAAATTGTCGCGCTTTCTTTTCAATACATTGCCTCGCGCGGTCGATGGGAAATGCGAGTCGGGGGATTACACTGGAAGCGGTTAGTCAACTCCTTCTTTTGACAGACATGGGGCGGGCGTCAGCGTCGTCCGCAACACGATTAAGCCGCCGCCGGGCAATGCCGATAAGTAGTTTTGAATTCGCGGTGGTCGCGACAAGCCAGACGGGAGCCGAACGGTGGGACAAGCGGCAACGGTTCATAAAAAACTCGACCCCACGCAGACGGGGAGAGACGCGGAAAAACTGGAGCGGGGACTCCATAAGCGCGTCATCGGGCAGAACGAAGCGATCGACCAGATTATCAATGTCTTTCAGACGTACCTCGCCGGGCTCAACAGCCCGGGTCGGCCGATAGCGAATTTCCTGTTCTTGGGGCCGACCGGCACCGGCAAAACCAGGATCGTCGAAGCCACGGCGGAAACCTTGCTCGGCGACCCGCGTGCGGTCGTCAAGATTGACTGCGGTGAGTTCCAACACAGTCACGAGATCGCGAAGTTGATCGGTTCGCCTCCGGGCTATCTGGGGCACCGCGAGACGCACCCCTTGCTGAGCCAGGAAGTGCTCAACCAATACCACGCCGACACGCTGAAAGTTTCGTTCGTGTTGTTCGACGAAATCGAAAAGGCCAGCGACGCGTTGTGGAACTTGCTGCTGGGCATTCTGGACAAAGCCACATTGACGCTGGGTGACAATCGACGAGTCGATTTCTCGAAGAGCCTGATCTTCATGACCAGCAATCTGGGCGCCCGCGAGATGAGTGCGATGATGAGTCCGGGGCTGGGGTTCAGTGCCCCGAGGAATGCGTCCGAGCCCGATGCCTCCAGCCGGATGGGCGAACGGATCTCGAGCGCGGGGATGACGGCTGCGCGCCGCAAGTTCACGCCGGAGTTCATGAACCGCCTCGACAAAGTCGTGGTCTTCAAGACGCTCGGCGTCGACGAGCTGCAACGTATCCTTGATCTCGAGCTGGCGCAAGTTCACCAGCGGGTCTTCAACGGAACCCCTTTTCTGTTTCAGCTTTCCGAAGCTGCTCGCGGGCATCTCCTCGAGGAAGGCACCGATGCCAAGTACGGAGCACGTCACCTCAAGCGCGCCATCGACCGTTCACTCGTCTATCCGATGGCGAATCTCATCGCCACTGAACAAATTCGTGCCGGAGATCTCGTCGAAGTCGATCTGGACGAGGAACGGAAGACCATGACGTTCGAGCGCACCGACGAAGGCCTGCCGGTCTACGCCATGGTTCGCGCCGCCGGCATCGAGATGCCCGACGACATCGATTCGGTTGCCGCTTTGGCTATGGCTGAGCAGACGACCTCGGCTCACGCCCGCGTCAACGGCCGCAAGTAAACACCACACCCATGGTCTGATTCAAGGAAATCAGCGTATCTCCGATCTCGAAGTGACGGCGGGTGGCGGCCCGCTTTAGTCCAACCCCACTCGTTCGAGCAGATCCGCAAAGCGCGGCTGCTCTCGGATCGGGTCGAACACCGGGTCGACTCTGAGCCAGGTCAGCAAGGCGGCGCGCTCCTCGACAGCGCGGTCCAATTGCACAAAGGCGGCGTCGAAATCCTCCAACCCCAAGTGAAGCAACGCGAAGCTCGCCGGCGACACATACTGCGAAGCACCGCGGAGGGAAACTTCCTCAAGAGCCTCTTCGGCCCGTCGGGTTTGCCCCGCGCGGCCGTAAGCGTACCCCAACATCGCCCCAAGATACGGCCGATCACCCGACATGGCGCGGGCTTGGTCGAGGGCCGCAACCGCGTCCTCGTAGTGGGAGAGTTCGAGATAGGATCGTCCCAGATTGTACTGAGTGCGGTAGTAGCTCTCTGAAAGCTCGAGATTGCGCCGATATTGCTCGATCGCTTCGTCGTACCGCCCCGCCATATGGAAAATAACGCCGACGGCGTTGCTGATAGTCAGCGAGAGCGGATCCAGGTCCCGTGCCCGGCGGATCGCCTCTACGGCTTCGTCGCGACGCCCCATCCGGCACAAGAAGATGCCGTAGCGTTGATTGGCGATGGGGTCGCCGGGGTACAGTTCGAGGGCTTTTAGGTACGAGCCCTCCGCCGCTCCCCAGTCCCACTCGAAGCGGGAAGGAATCAATCCCAAGGTCGAATGCGCTTCGGCGAGCTCCGGATCAAGGGCGAGAGCCTTTTCCGCTGCGGCTTTCGCCCGGGGCCAGACCTGGTCGGGGGGGACGAAACCGTGATTCGCTTGCAGCAGAAGGCTGTCGGCCATTCCGGCATGGGCCAAAGCAGAGGCGGGGGATTCGGCAAGGACTTCGCGATAGTGTTCGAGCGACCGCTCTAAACCTTCCGCGGTGCGACTGGTTGCAAGAAATCTTCCGCGAAGATACTGCTCGTAGGATTGCGGCGAGATCGGTCGAGTACGCGAGAGACGTGACTCTTCGGCCGGCGTCAATCGAACACGAATCTGCGAGGCGATGGAACGGGCGACATCGCTCTGCAGTTTGAATACGTCGCGCAGGTCGCGGTCATAGTTCCGGGTCCAGACAAGTTCGCCGTCGGAAGCGTTGATAAGCTGCGCAGTTATGCGGACGCGATCTCCTTCGCGTTGCACCGAACCTTCCACGAGATAGGAAATGTTGAGCTCGCGAGCGATTTGGTTCGGTGCGACATTGCGCTCTTTGTAGCTCGCTATGGAGGCTTGCGAGATGACCCGCAAGCCCTCGATTTTCGCGAGTGTTGCCGTCAGCTGCTCGCTCATGCCGTAAGCAAAGTAATCTTCGCTCTCAAGCCCGGATAGATTGGTCAGCGGCATCACGGCCAGGCCCCGGCGCTCGCCTTGCCGCGATTCTTCGGTCATGGGGGGATGGTTTCCCCAGGGAATAAACCAACCCAACAACGCGACAGCGATGACTACGACGCCCGCGGCGAGGCGAAATCTTGAGGGATCCGAAACGGGGGCGGCAACTGTCTCAGTGGCTTTGGTTGCGGTGTCGGCGCGCATGCCGAGGTCCCGGAGAGCGCGGGACATCTCGCTTACCGCTTGATAGCGGCGACGACGGCTTTTGCTGAGCGCGCGCCGGACGACAGAATCCAACTCGGGTGCCAAAGCGGGCGCGGCGTCTTTGAGGGGCACCGGATCTTCGTGGAGCACGGCGTAGACAATCGCTGCGTCGTAGTCCCCGCTGAATGGCAGCTTCGCACTCAGCATCTCGTAGAGCACAACGCCGAGGGACCAGATGTCGCTGCGTTGGTCGACACGGTCTTCCGTAATCTGCTCGGGCGACATATAAGCCGCCGTGCCGAGTACTTCGCGAGTCTTGTGAGAATCGGCGGAGCCGAGATCCTTGGCAATGCCGAAATCAAGGATCTTCACCTGCCCCTTGCTCGTCACCATAATGTTCGAGCTCTTGATGTCGCGATGGACGATGTTGTTCTGATGGGCTTCCTGTAAACCGTCGGCGATCTGTGCCGCGATGTCGACGGCTTGTGCCTGACCCAGCGGGCCGGCACGAATTTTTTCGGCAACGGTTTCTCCCTCGACGTAGGCCATCGCGAGGAAGATCAGGCCGTCTTCTTCACCGGCTTCGTAAATGGTGCAGATGTTAGGGTGGTCGAGCGCGGCGGCCGCCCGCGCTTCTTTGATGAAGCGGGCTTTTTGTTCGTCGTCCTCTATGTACGCGGGCGAGAGAAACTTGAGCGCCGCGACGCGGCCCAGGTGCAGATCTTCCGCCTTGTAGACGACACCCATCCCGCCTTGGCCGAGCTTCTCGGTAATGCGGTAGTGCGAGATGGTTCGCCCGATCATCGGCTTGGGTCCTGATTAGAAAAGGCGTAATCGTCGAGGAATTGGTTTCCGCGCGGTCGCGCCGGGGCTCGGTAGGCTGATCCGGGACGTACCGCTTCCTCAGTCGCCTTCAACGGCTTCGGCAACCGGCGCGACCGCAGTGTCACGGCGGAACCGCAGCACGGCTTCGATGACCAGCCACACGCTCAAGGTGAAAATCGAGGCTGCTATTAACAGCAACAGATGCTGGGCGCTGCTCCAGTAATTGTTCAGCTCGTACAGCATCGCGGCGATGGTCACCGTCAGCATGAAAGCCATCGGAACAGCGGTGTACCAATAATTGGCGCCGCGTTGCCGCAGGTAAATCGTAATCGTCAACAGAGTCAGTCCACCCAAAATCTGGTTGGTGCTGCCGAACAGCTTCCACATCGCCAATCCCATCGGCTGCCCCTGCACTTCATAGAACGCAAAGAAGCCGATCAACGCCACGGCGATCAGCGAAGCCGTGTGGCGGCCGGCCAGCTGCGGGACACGCACCGACTCGGCGATCTCCGCGATGTTGTAGCGCAGCAGCCTGGTGCCCGAGTCCAGCGACGTTAAGGCAAACGAAACCGCTACCAGCGCGATGAAGGCCTGCGCCAACTCCATAGGTACGCCCAGGGTTGTGATGAAGTTCGCGGAGCCATCGATGAATGCCCGCATCTTTTCCGACAGCGAGCTGGCGGCCGTCCAACTGGAATAGTGCTCGCTCCAGGCCTCGGGCGAGCGGAACCCCGCCGTGCAGGCCAGCACCGCCAGCAACCCGAGCATCGATTCACCGACCATGCCGCCATAGCCTATCGGCAGGGCGTCGGTTTCCTTGTCGATTTGTTTCGAGGTTGTGCCGGAGGAGACCAGCCCGTGGAATCCAGAGACCGCCCCGCAAGCGATGACGATGAAGACGAAGGGTAGAATCGGCGGGGCTCCGGCGGGTGCGGGATCCAGAGCCGGCGCCGCAAAACTCGGGCTTAGCACGAAGAACCCCAGATAAGCCGCCCCTAGGCCCAGGTAGAGCAACAGCGAATTCAAATAATCTCGGGGCTGAAGCAGCGACCACACCGGCAGCGTGGAGGCGGCGAAGGCGTAGACCAGCAAGATCAACACCCAGTTATCCTGCGCCAAATTCGGCTTGGCGATCAGCAACCCGACGACGATCGAGGCAAGCATCAACACAAATCCGATGATTGTCGCCTTGCCGATGCTCACTCCGCGCCTGTAGGTGGCCCAGCCCATGACCATCGCCACCCCCATGAGAACGAAGGTGGGAAAGACCGATTCGGGATAGAACTCGACCGTGAACAAGCCCGCCACCGTGCGCACGAAAACGCCCATCACCAGGCAAATCAAGAACAAGATGATGAGGTGAAAAATCGACTTGGCGCGCTTGCCGATCAGATCTTCCGCCACCTTGCCGATACTCAATCCGCGGTGCCGCATCGAAACGACCAGAGCGCCGAAATCGTGGACCGCGCCGATGAACAACGTCCCCAGCACGACCCAAAGCATGCCCGGCAACCATCCCCATATGACGGCGATTGCCGGGCCCAGCATCGGCGCCAATCCCGCAATCGACGCGTAGTGGTGACCGAACAACACGGAGCGGCGGCAGGGGACGTAGTCCACGCCGTCGTTGATGTCGTGCGCGGGCGTTGACTTCGTCGGGTCCAACTTGAAAATGCTGCTGCCTAAGTAACGCGCGTAAAAGCGGTAGACCAGAACGTAGAGCACAAGGCAGCCGGCAGCGGCGATGACTGGTTGCATAGAGAACTCCGTGGGGCGCTGACTCGTCGGTCCCAAGCGGGCCGAATCTCGCGAAAACCCTTCATATGATAGACCAAACGGCTCGTCCTAACCGCAAGCGGGAGGCAAATTCAAGGGCGTGATATCGTAAGGGGAATCCTGCTGGCCGGTCGTCCAATGGTAGGACACGGGCCTTTGGAGCCTGGAATGGAGGTTCGAGCCCTCCCCGGCCAGCCAGTCCTTCCCCGTCGATCCACGCACAGCGGAAGCGCTTTCTGCCGCATTTTTCCGTGACCAACCGGTCTTCCCGGACGACTAAAGAATTAGGAGTCTTTTGACTTGCGGATGTTGATGAAACGGAAACTGTTCGGCCGCGCGGGTGTTTTCGTGCCGGTCGTCCTGGCGTTTGTTGTGAGCGGCACGCTCGGGGCGCAAGTGCCGAAAAAGGGCGCCAAGCCTCAAGCGCCCGTGAGCACCGGTCCCGAAATCGGCGAGAAAATTCCGGCCTTTAGCGCAGTCGATCAAGACGGCAAGACGCAGACTTTCGAGAGCCTGCGCGGCCCCAAGGGCTTGCTGCTTCTCATTCACCGCACGGCCGATTGGTGACCGTGGTGCAAAAGCCAACTGGTTCAGTTGGAGAGCAAGCGCGAAGCTTTTGAAGAAGACGGCATTCGAGTCGCCGCGCTGAGCTATGACAGTGTCGAGATTCTCAAACATTTCCGCGATCGGCGGGATATCGGGTTCCCGATGCTTTCAGATCCGGATTCGGTGGTGATTCGAAAATTCGGCGTCCTCAACGACTCAATTGCGGAGACCCACCAGTTCTTCGGTATACCCCACCCGGGCCAGTATCTCGTTGACGAAAACGGGGTTGTTCGAGCCAAGTTCTTCGAACAGAGCTTCCGAGACCGCTTTACAACCGGATTGATCATGGTGCGGCAGCTCGGTGCCGATCTGGGTGCGCCGCGGACCGAAATTGAAACTGATCACCTGCTTGTTTCGGCGTGGGCGAGCGACGAGGTTGTGGTCGGAGGTAACCGAGTCGCTCTGGTGCTTGATATCGACTTAATCGACAAGATGCACGTCTACGCGCCCGAGGTCGAAGGCTACATCCCCATCAAATGGGAGCTGGAAGAGGTTACCGGACTCACCACTTACGCGCCGACCTACCCACAATCACAGATGCTGCACCTGCCCGCGATCGAGGAAACGGTTCCGGTGTACGAGGGCTCGATACGATTGGTGGCGGACATCAAGATCGGGCAAAAGAAGGAAATCGAGCACCTGCTGAACGACTTCGGGGAACTCATCGTCCGGGGTAATCTCCGCTACCAAGCCTGCGACGACACTATTTGTTACATACCCCAGGACATTCCTCTCGAGTGGACTTTTCAACTCGACGACATCGACCGCACTCGAGTTCCCGAAGAGCTGAGACGCAACCAACCCCGACCGTAAATCAGCAAAGCCATGTACCGAGACTCTTGATTTCGAACTCTCCTTTTGATGCTCAAATCCGCTGTAGCCTATAGTGCCGAACCCTCCCGCCCGCTGGTTCCTCGGTTCATGATGAACCAGGCTGTAGCGGAAACCGCAACGCCCGGCACCAGGAATAGAAAGCGCCATGGGTCAAAAAGGCCGGCGCCCAAGTAGCTAAGGGGTAGTTGACTCAGGCTCACACCTACCGCGACTACTGGGATGAGCCCACCCAGCTTGAGTCGCGACAGACCAAGACAGATTGGGATTCCCAGCAACATGCCTGCGTAGCCATAAGGCAGAGTCAGCATCGTGAATCCCAGGAGATTCTCTCCGATGTTCGCCAAGGTAGCATTGGCGATGAGGTCGGCACGCCCCGATTGTAGGTAGTAACACACCGTCGCGAGGGAAAAGGCCGGTGGTGTCGTCAGAGGCGCTATAAGTGCGGCCCGCACTACCCGCTTCCGGTTGCGGATGGCTCCGTATATCCACATTCGAAGCGAATAAGCAACTCGCCGGCCACTACTGCTTGAAGGCCGCCATTCCCAGCCAACATCTACCCGTATGGCTCGTGTTGCATCGCCCTGCCGCTGATTTTCCCACAACGTGTCTGTGGCGTGAGCGTCCACTCTTGCCATTGGGGCGCGTCCATAACGAAAGAGAGCCCTGGGGAGGGCGGTACCCCCTGTGCGCCCATTCTTCTGCGGTGCCAATGGCTCCACCGCCCGGCTACAATACAGTCCCATGAAGATCACCGCCGTTCGCGCTACGCCTATCGCCGTACCACTCAGCGATCCAAAGATCCCCTGGGTGTGGGGAACCTTCAGTCACGTCGTTGTCGAAATCGAAACCGACGAGGGCCTGACGGGGTGTGGAGAAGCCTACGGGCACGGCGTGCCTCGCGCCGTCGCGGAAGTCGTCAACGAAGTATTGCAGCCACTGTTGGTGGGCGAGGATTCCTCCGACATCACCGGCCTTGCCCGCAAGATGTTTCATCGCACGCATCTGTTCGGCCGCTACGGCGTGACGACGTTCGCCATCAGCGGCGTCGACATTGCTCTGTGGGACTTAGCGGGCAAACGGGCGGGCGTGCCGCTCTATCAACTGCTGGGAGGCGCGGCGAGCCGCGAAGTCAAAGCCTACGCGAGCCTGGTCCGGTACAGCGACCGTGATCAAATGGCGGCCGACGCCGAGAAGGCCTCGGGCGAGGGCTACGAGATGCTTAAACTGCACCAAATCGATATCGAGAGCATCCAGCGCGGCCGCGAGGCGATGGGAGACGAGCCACTGCTGACTGTCGACGTCAATTGCGAATGGCAGCCGCACGAAGCGGTCGAGATGGCCGTGGCGATGGACGAATACGACCTTCATTGGCTGGAGGAGCCGGTTTGGCCCCCGGAAGACTTTCGCGGGTTAGCAGCGGTTATGGAAGAATCGGGCGTGCCACTGTCCGCCGGCGAAAACGCCTGTACGGTGCATCAGTTCCGGCAGATGATCGACGAGGGTGCGGTGCGGTACCCGCAGCCAAGCGTAGTGAAGGCCGGCGGTGTCAGCGAATTCCTTAAAGTCGCCACGTTGGCCGAGACCGAGAACATCGAACTGGCCCCGCATTCGCCCTATTTCGGACCCGGCTTTGTCGCGACGCTTCACCTGATCGCGCATACCCGCCGGGCCCGCTGGATCGAGAAGCTCTATTGCGACCTGGAAGCATCGATCTATAAGCCGGCCCTTGAGATCAGAGACGGTGTGTATACGATTCCTGAAGGCCCGGGATTGGGGATCGAAGTCGATGCCCACGTCTTAAAGGAATACGCGCTCTGACGGGTGTGGCTAGTGAGCAAGTCGTGACCAGTGGCCGGCTTTGCCGAACGTGGGCTCGAGACACCCATCCGTTCGTCGCTACGGCTTCGAAGATGACTATCAAGCCCCTGAGCCCCGCCTACCGCCGCCGGCGGTCGACCAGTGCAACGCCAAACCGAGCCGCGACCGTGAGGGAGCGGTGTGCGATGCGCTTGATCGGGTGCAAGGACGGTGGCGGGCCCAAGGAACCAGCCCCGGGGGCTTCCGGAATTGTCGGCTGGTGCGAGCGGTTGGGGTTCCGGACCGGCCGGTGCGAGCGGCCTCGCGCCCTGCTTGCGGGCGTTGAGCTTGCGAGTATAGCCGCGGGAATGGCACTCCCACCACCGTCCTTCTTGTTGACCGGCCTCATCGGACACCGCTTACTGACGTGCGCGGCTCGGTTTGCCATACCGAAGCCCGCGTGATTCCCAAACCGAGCCGCGACCGTGAGGGAGCGGTGTGCGATGGATCCCCTCAACCCAAAGGAAGGTGGCGGGACCACAGTGCCCGCAAACCCGACTCACGCGAAACTTCGCCCAACAAACCGCGCAAAACCCGCCCGCCCCAGGTTCCCGACGACAACGGATCCTATCCACGAACTCGCCCTATCCACAGGCGGTCCGTCCGGTTTGACGCGCTCGTACAGATCGCCCTTTTCGCTACACGAACTTCACCCCCCCGCCGTCATCCTTGTATGGAAACCATCAGGCGGATCGCAACAGCTGCCCTGCTCGCGCTGATGGCAAGTTCGGCGTTTGGGCAGTCGGAAGCAGCCCGCCAGGCGTTCGAGGTTGCGTCCGTCTCACCGACTAAGGCCACGAACCGAACGCTCCGAGCCCAGGGAACGTATCTGACGGCAACGAATCTGACGCTCAGAGACCTCTTGGCGTTCGCCCATGACCTGCAAAGCGTTGAGATCTCGGGTCCGGACTGGGTCGAAACGGAAGGCTACGATGTCACGGCCAAGGCGAACGGTCCCGCAACATATGCCCAACACCGACAAATGCTCCAAGCTTTGCTGGAAGACCACTTTCAATTGGCATCTCATCGTGAAACGCAAGAACGGCCGGTTTATTGGCTTATTGTCGAAGAGGGAGGGCCAAAGCTGGGTGGCACCAAGGAACAGCAGTCTTTCGAAGAAGCCTTTGCCGGAAAGTCACCCTTCAGGCCCGGAATGAGCGGCCTCTATAAGAACGCGAATCTGCCCCAGTTTGCCGAGAGGCTGGCACCGGTGCTCGGTCGTACTGTGATCGACAAGACCGGTATCGAGGGGCGGCATTGGTTCCAGCTTGAGTGGAAAGGCGGCAACGATAGTGCCGGTCGAACCGCGCTGCTCGCCGCCGTGCCTGAACAACTGGGCCTTGGGCTTGAGGAGAAGACGGCGCCGGTGGAAGTCCTCGTCATCGATCGTGTAGAGAAGCCCTCCGAAAAGTAGCCGGTTGCCGCGACGGTCCTCCTAGTTGCTCGGTTAGTGATCGACAGCCTTCTCGGCGCCAAGCCCGGTGTTCGCGTGGCCCCGGGGCTCGGCGTCAACGTTGACCGACACGTTCTGAAGGAATTCGCGATCTGAGCGGCGGGAACAACTGTCAGCACGGGCACGACTGGCGACGTTTCTATAGTCCCCGGCAGAGTTGGGCTCTACATCTTCGGCTCCGGACGTATAAAGGCGTTGGTGCGGGCGGCCGATTTAGGCATTTGGAGGGCCTTGTTTGTTCCCACGGCTTACCAGAGTCTTGACGCTGGCGATCGTTGTCTCGGCGAACGCCGTGACGGCGGCGACGCCCAACACGGCGACCCGGCGCGCCGAAGCCCGAGCAAGCCCGGACGAGGGCCGGGCCTACCCCATCGGGCACGGCGACGTGCTCGACGTGACGGTCTTCGAGGTCGAAGAGCTAAGTCAATCCGTGGTCGTCGGCCCTGGCGGGACGATCTCGCTCCCGCTAGTGGGCGAGGTCGCCGTCGGAGGACTGACGACGGCGCAAGTGGAAACGACGTTGAAGCGGCTCTGCGGGCGCGGGTTTCTGCGTGACCCGCAAATCGGCGTACGCGTGGTCGAGTTCCACAGTCGGCCGGTGAGCGTGCTGGGGGCGGTGCGTGAGCCGGGGGTGTATCAGCTTCAGGGCAGGCGGCGGTTGGTCGAGGTTCTAGCCATGGCGGGTGGGCTGAGCGATGAAGTCGGGGAAACGGTGACGATTTCTCGCCGAGCAACGTCATCGGTGCCGGCAATGGCGGCCGATACCGCCGCCGTAAACGACGCCGCCCACGATGAGGTCATGGAGCGCTCCGAGCTCCGGATCCCTTTGCGGCAGGTATTGCGCCTTCTGGAAGAGGACCGGAGCAATCCGTTTATCGAGCCGTATGACACCGTGCAGGTCGAGAAAGCAGGCTTGATCTACGTGCTCGGCGCGGTGAAGCAGCCGGGCGGCTTTCCGGTTCGGCAACAGGAAGACATGACGGTGCTCAGAGCCGTTTCGCTGGCGGGTGGGTTGTCGCGCCACTCGGCGCCGCAGAAGTCGCGCGTGATTCGACCCACCGACTCGGGAAAGCAGGAGATTCCGATTCGCATCCGCGAAATCTTGAGCGGCCGGCGCGTGGACAGTCCACTGCGGGTCAACGACGTGCTATTTGTTCCTGACAGCCGCGCCAAGGGTGCGCTGAGCCGAAGTTCCGAGGCTGTCTTGCAGATGTTGACCGGGATTGTCATCTGGCGGCGCTAGTCTGCGTTTCTCACCACGTGGCGAGACGAAGTGCGTGAGAGGACTGTCAGTACGAGGCACGCGCCGCCTGGCGCCCCATTTTTTAGGCACAGAGGCGTGCTTGAACAGTACGGTGAGCACGGCAGGCAACCGTAACGAAGCAATGACAGGCCTATTGCTTGCTTCGACCGCCGAGTGGTGAGAAATGCAGGCCGGCACGTTGTTCCCCACTTGAACCCACTCGGCGCCGTGAGAGCAGCCGATCTCAACGATCGTGAATACAGACACCGGACCGCTGCCCGTCCCCCGTTCCATCGAGGCGGCGTCCGTCCCGGTTGAGTTGCCGGAGCCGGCGGGCGACTTTTCGCTACGAGAATTCCAACGGGTGCTGCACGCCCGGCGGTGGGCAATTCTCTACGGAGCCGGCCTGGGGCTGGCGGCCGCTCTCGCTTACAACTTTGTGAGCCCGTCGATCTACCGCGCCACCGCGGCTGTCCAGATCGATCGCGAGGAGCCCGACATCGCCGAGCTCGACGGGGAGCTGCGGCGATTTCCCGAGCAGCCCGACTATTTGGAAACACAGTACAGGGTCCTCAAGAGTCGCACCTTAGCTCGACGGGTGGTCGAAAAGCTGCAGTTGGATCGCCTTGCGGAGTTCCGAGTTCGCCTTGACGTCGGCACAGCGGCGCCCAAGCCGTCGGGAGGCGCAACGGAAAGCTCTTTCAACGGGGTCGCGGGCTCTGCCGCGACCCTGCTTCCGGCGATTCTTGACGAGTATCTCGACCATCTCGGTGTTCATCCGGGCAAGGGCACGCGCTTGGTCGATGTCAGCTTCGAATCGGTCGACCCGAAGTTGGCGGCCAGGGTCGTCAACACCTTGGCGGACGAGTATATCGATCACAACTTGGAGGCGAAATGGAACGCCACCCAGAAGGCGTCGGTATGGTTGCGGGAACAGCTGCAAACGCTTGAGCAGCAGCTCGAGGTCAGCGAGAGCGAGCTGCTCGACTACGCCACCCGCCACTCGATTTTCTTTGTCGAGGAGCACAAGAGCATCACGACCGAAAAATTAGCGCAACTCGAGCAGGCGCTAACACGCGCCGAGACCGAACGCATCAACGAGCAATCTCGCGCGATGCTGCTTGACGGGCGTCTCCAGACAGACGGGGGCCTACCGGGCAGCTTGACGAGCCGCGGCTACCAGGATCTCAAGGCGAGTCTTACCGACCTGCGGCGCGAACAGTCGCGACTCCTGGTGACCTTCGCGCCCGAATATCCAAGCGTCCGGCGTGCACGACGACAGATCGAGGAACTCGAAGAGGCGCTGCACGAGGAAGAACGACGCATTCTCGACGGTGTGCGCGAGGGTTACTTGCTGGCGCAACAACGGGAACGACTATTGCGGAGTCAGGTGGAGCGGCAGAGGGCTCTCGTCAATCGGCTCGGCGACGATTTCATTCAATACAACATCCTGCGGCGCGACTCGGAGACCAACCGCACGCTCTACGAAGGTCTGCTGCAGCGGCTCAAGGAAGCGGGCGTATCCGCGGGGTTGCGGGCTTCCAACATTGCCGTCCTCGACCGAGCGGAAATACCCGAGCAACCGCACCGGCCTCGCAAGTTGCTGAATGCCGCGCTGGGCCTTTTCGCGGGGTTATTGGGCGGGATACTCCTGGCCCTTTTCCAGGAACACATGAACACGGTCGTGCGGACGCCCGAGCAAGTCGAGCAGATGACCGGTCTGTCGCTGCTGGCGGTGATCCCGCGCGGGCGCTCCCAAAGTACGGAAAAAGTTGTCGTACGGCGAATCGAAGTCCCGGTGACAAGCGGCCTGACGGCGGTCGCCGCGTCGCCCGATGGAACTGCCGCGGCCGCGGCGCTCCAACCGGTAACGCCGAAGTACCAATGGGAACCGGAAGCGGCATTGTCGGAGGCCTACCGCACGCTTCGCAGCTCGATTCTGCTCCGTGGCGATGAGTCCATGCGCCGCATCCTGGTCACGAGTTCCCAACCGCAGGAAGGGAAAACGACGGTCAGCCTGAACCTGGCTTGCAGCCTGGCACAACTGGGGCGGAGTGTTCTGTTGGTCGACGCCGATCTGCGTCGACCCAATTGCGCCGGGCAACTGGGGATCAAGGCCAGGCGTGGTTTGACCGATTACCTGCAGGGGCTCGCCGAAATCGAAGACGTCATCACGGAAACTCCCCTTGCGGGCCTGCATCTCGCCGCCGCCGGCCGGTCACGTGCTCCGGCTTCCGACCTTCTCTATTCGCCGCGGTTGGTCGCGCTGCTCGACCACGCCGGAAATCGCTTCGAGCATGTGATCGTCGATTCGCCGCCGTCGCTCGTCCTGTCGGACGCCCGCACGATCTCGCAAATGGTCGAAGGGGTTGTCCTCGTGGTCTCCGATCAGACCGAGTCCGGGGCCCTGCTGCGGACCAAGCAGACGTTCGACGAAACGGGAGTCCGGCTGCTGGGTTTCGTGATGAACCGCGTCAATCTCGACAGTCTCGACTACGGCTACTACCGCGATTACGGCTACTCCTATCGGTATTCAGAGGATCGGGAGATTTGATCGTGGGCGGGGTCGGCCCGCGCCCCTATGGTGGAGGCGCCTGTCCGGCGTTAGCGCTGCGGAAACCTTGGACCTCGGGTGAGCGCTATTTCTTCTTCTTTTTACCCGCCGTGGCGAGGGCCGCTTGGAAATGCCATGCGATGTAGGCGAAGCAAGCCAGCGCCAGAGATAGACAGACCAGCGTCAGGAAGATCGAATCGAGGGAAGCGACCACTTGGCCGGTGATGACCAGCCAGCCGGTGACGGCGAGTCCGATAAGACCCAGCACAAGGCAGAAAAGAATTCCGATAACTGTTTTTCCCATCGATCGATCACTCCAACCTTCCCATCCAGCCTAGACTTCGCACCCTATCCGCCGGGAGGATTATCCGCTGCAGGGCCGGGATGTTCATGGACCACCCTGAGGGCGGAGAGGCAGTGCGCCCGCCGCCCCCGAACCTAGAGCAAGACTCGCGGAGCGGCTCTTCTTATTTTGCGGGACGACGCTCGGCAGCGCAAGCCGGGCACGCATCAAGGCGGTCATCGACCCATGATTGCCCGGTTCCGATCACCGCGACCAGGTTCGCAACCTCTTTGACGGCCGCTTGCCTTCGGGTGTCCCCGACACCGTAGTCGATCAACGAAAAAACGCGCCTTCGATCTACACGCGATGCGCGCCGCTCATGAGTCAAAAACGTAGTGCAGCACGGCCCGCAGGTCCAGCCAAGCCTCACGCTTGCGGTCCTGCGCGTACGGACGCAGCAGAAACGACGGGTGGTAGGTCGGCATCACCGGGATGCCGTGCCATTCCGTCCATTGCCCGCGGAGCTTCGTGATGCCCGTGCTGGTCTTTAGGACGAACTTGGCGGCCGTGCCTCCGAGAAGGCAAATGGCCTTCGGTCGAATCGCTTCCAGCTGGCGCTCGAGAAACTGGCCGCAGGTCTTCATCTCAAGGGGCTCGGGATTGCGGTTTCCCGGCGGACGGCACTTGACCACGTTACAGATGTAGACATCGTCCCGAGAAATTGGAATCCCCTCGCGCTGGGCCGTGTTGTTGATCATCTGCGTCAGCAGTTGTCCGGCGCGGCCGACAAAAGGCAGCCCCTGGACGTCTTCGTCAGCGCCCGGTCCCTCGCCCACGAAGACGAGCTTGGCTTGGGGATTTCCGCTCCCGAAAACGATCTTGCTGCGGCCATGGTGCAGTTCGCAGCGCGTACAGCCGACGAGCTCGGCCTCGATTTGCTGAAGCACCAGCAGCGGATCAGCACGAGCCGGCGAAGAAAACAGTTCCGGAGAGGCGGTGACGTCCGGGCGCGGATTCGGTGGACGAAGCGTCGCCGCGCTTCTCGGATGAAGGATCCGCTGCCGGACCTCACGCGGCAAGTAAACCTCCTCTATCCCCAAGTCCCGAAGAAAGCGGAGATATTCAACAACAGGATTCGACATCAACCTTACACCGAATCGAACAAATGTAGCACGAACTCCTGCGCTCGTCAGACAGGTTTCCCGGCCCCGGCGGAACAGCGGTGGTCTCGAAAGGAAAAAGAAAGACCGCAGCTTCCGCAACCGCGGCCGATAAGGGACGAGAACGCCACCGTAATTCCCGGGTCCCGGACCTGCGTTCAACGTGCGTTGCACGGTGTTCGCGTTCAGCGTGTTTGTGAAGGGAGTCACGCCGCCATCGGAGAGACGCTTGTAGCCACCTCGATGTCAGGTCATCAGAAACCAGCGCAACCACCCCGGCTTGGCGACGAATCGGCCTTTCCCAGTCAGCCCCCGCTTGCGGACCGCCCGCTTGGCGAGTGCGCGGCCCGCTCACTTGTCGATCGGCCGCAATCCCTAAGCGAACAACCGGAAAAGACTCAGGTGATTCACCGAATGCCCGCTGTTTCGCGGGAAGCGTACTATGACCTTGGTCCTACTGACGGCTATCGGTACATGTCATTCTCCGCAAAGCTGCGATCCCTCCCCTGGGTTCCACTGGCACGTTTGTCTTACCTGACCTTGCTCGGTTGGGGAGTTCTCACAGCCGGAGGGATCTCGATAGATCTCTTGCCGGCCGTACTGATTCCCCTGTGTCCAGTGTTGTTACACATCGCGCTGGTTGCGCCGCGTCAACACGGCATTGTGCTCAAACACCCGTATATCTTCCGCTGGATCTACGGGGTGCCGGTGCTGGCGGTCGCCGTGCCTTGGCTGCTGTTGGGTTTCAGCCCCACCATGGGCGGGCATCTGGGATGGACGATCAGTTTCGAGGTCTATGAGTCCGTTCTCGCGGCATCCGCTACGGAGCAGGTGGCGATGGCCCTGGCATGTTTCGGGCTGGTCTACGTTCCCGCGGCCCAATTCGCGCGAGCACTGCGAGCCGAGGGTTGGAGGGCGGCGGGGACGCGCCCCTTGGCGACGCTCTTCGCGCTCGTTTGCGTGCCGCTGTCGGCGGGTCTGAGTATTACGTTCTTGTCGGCCGCCTTCAATCTTCCCCAGACCGTCCCGTTCGTGGCGCGAGTCGTGTCGGAATCGGTGCTCCAGGCGGCCTCGGCTTCGGCGAACTTTGTTGCCGTCGTCGTACTTCCGCTGACCGTCGCCTGGTTTGTTTTCGGCGGCATTCGCGAATTCTTGCGCAACCCGCTCGGGGCGGCGCGCAACATGGCTTCAGCCGAAAAGCGCGGCTAGCCTGTATTTCTCCCCACCTGGCGAGGCGAAGCACGCAATAGGCCTTTCATTACTTCGTTACGGTTGCCTGCCGTGCTCACCGTACTGTTCAAGTACGCCTCCGCGCGTCAGGCGGCCCGTGCCTCTTATTGACAGTCCTCTCACGCACTTCGCCTCGCCACGTGGGGAGAAATGCAGGCTAAGAGCGTCCCCTTCCGGACGATCATCGTTGGTCCCCTTCACGGCCGCTTTCTCAACGAGAAAACAGCAGGTCTTCGAACAGGGTCGTGCTACGTTACGCTTTACTACGTACCGGTGATCGCCGGCCGTCGCGGCCGCGGGCGGGATTGACCCGATCGCTTTTCCGATTTATGCTGATTCTCGCCTCCGTTTCTCCCCGCCGACAGGAGATTCTTCGCAACGCCGGAATCGCGTTTGAGGTGCGGCCGGCTGATGTAGACGAGTCTTGTAGCGAGGGAGAAAGCGCCGAGGACTATGTTCTCCGACTTGCCGAGGCCAAGGCGCGCGCCGTAGCGCAGCCGGGAGAGACCGTTTTGGGGGCCGACACAGTAGTGGTCGTGGACGACCTGATCCTCGGCAAGCCGATCGATCCAGAGGGGGCGCAGTCGATGCTGCGCGCGCTTTCCGGGCGTACGCACCGGGTCATGACCGGCGTCTGCGTGCTGAGTTCGCGCGAGTGCCGGACCTTCGTCGAAACGACCGCGGTCCGCTTCAAGGCCTTGAGCAAGCAGGAAGTCCAAGAATACCTCGACAGCGGCGAACCGTTCGACAAGGCGGGAGCGTACGGCATCCAGGGGCGTGCGTCAAAGTTCGTCGAGCGCATCGACGGGTGCTATTTCAACGTGATGGGGTTGCCGATGGCCCGTCTCTATGCGTTGTTGCAATCGCTTGAGGATTAGTCGGCCAGACCGACCCGCGTCTTAAACCGAGCCGCGAACGTGAGTGAGCGGTATCCGATGAGACTTCATAACCGCAAGGAAAGTGGCGGGTCTACCGAAACTTCGGGACCGAACACATAGCCCGCGGACTCGCGATGGATCGCCGGCCGTCAAGCTCGCTCTACAGCCATAATTCCTTACCGAGCGTCACGCTGCCACAACTTTTCTTCGGGTCGATCAGCCGCATCGTATACCGCTTGCTTAACGCGCGCGGCTCGGTTTGCAACCCCAAACCGACCCGATTACGTTGCCAATTCCGGCAGGTCGCGGAAGAAATCCAGGTTTTCGGGGTTAGCCAATGCGTCGCGGTTCTGCACTTCGCGGCCGTGGATCACCTGTCGCACAGCGAGTTCGGCGATCTTGCCGCTGAGGGTTCGCGGGAGGTCGGGCGCTTGGATCACCTTAGCGGGAACGTGGCGGGGGCTGAGCTCGCGCCTGATTTGATCTCGAATACGAGCTGCTAGGTCGTCGTTCATCTCGTTTTTCGCCCGCAGCTTCACGAACAAGACCACCCGAACGTCGCCATCCCACTCCTGTCCGACGGCGAGGGCTTCGAGAACCTCGGGCAACTTCTCGACGGTCCTATAAATCTCGGCCGTCCCGATGCGCACGCCGCCCGGGTTAAGCACCGCGTCGGAGCGTCCCCAGATCTTCATGCCGCCGTGCTCGGTCAGCTCGCAGTAGTCGCCGTGATGCCACACGCCGGGGAAGCGCTCGAAATAGGCCGCGTGATACTTCCTGTCGCCGGCGTCGTTCGAAGAATCCAACGGCCAGAAGCCCAGCGGCATCGAAGGGAATGGAGCCGTGCAGACCAACTCACCTTTTTCACCGGGTCCGAGCGGTCGTCCGTCCTCATCGAAAACTTCCACCTTCATGCCCAAGCCGCGGGTCTGTAATTCCCCGCGATGCACCTGCGCTGTCGGGTCGCCCAACGCAAAACAGGAAATCAGATCCGTTCCGCCGGAGATTGACGCGAGCTGTACATCACTCTTGACTTTCTCGTATACGTAGGTAAATCCCTCGGGCGCCAGGGGAGAGCCGCTTGAAATAATGGTTCTCAGCGCCGGTAAGCGATGGGTCTTCGCCGGAGCGAGATCGGCTTTCTCCGCGGCGGCCAAATACGTCGCACTGACACCGAAGACGGTGATGCGCTCCTGCTCCGCCATGTCGAAGAGCCGCCCAGGTCCGGGGTGAAACGGCGAGCCGTCGTAGAGCACGATGCTTGCGCCCACAGCCAGGCTCGAGACCAGCCAGTTCCACATCATCCAGCCGCAGGTCGTGAAGTAGAAGATCCGGTCTTCCGGCTTCAGGTCGGTGTGAAGGACCAGTTCTTTGAGGTGTTGGAGCAGCGTGCCCCCGGCGCCGTGAACAATGCACTTCGGGGGTCCGGTCGTTCCCGACGAATACATGATGTAGAGCGGATGGTCGAAGGGTAGGCGCTCAAACGTGATCGCCTCGGCGCGGGCCGCAGAGGTGAAATCGGCGTAGATCTGGGTGTTTTCAAGACCGTTAAGGTCCGGCTCAGGGACCGTGTAGGGAACCACGACGGTCCGCTCGATTGATGGTAGATCGTGCTGGAGAGTTTTGACACGGTCGAGCGTTTCGAACGTCTTGCCGTTGTAGAAATAGCCGTCGGCCACGAGCAAAACCTTGGGCTCGATTTGTGCGAAACGGTCGCGCACTCCCGCAGTTCCGAAGTCGGGCGAGCATGAGGACCACAGGGCGCCGAGCGAAGAGGCGGCCAGCATGGCGACGACCGTCTCGGGTCGATTCGGCATATAGGCGGCGACGCGATCACCTCGCCGGACGCCGGCCGCGCGCAGACCGGCGACGAAGCCCGCTACCTGCTCATGCAGTTCTCGATATGTCAGCGCACACTGCCGCCCTTGCTCGTTCCAAAAGACCAGCGCCTCGCGATCGTCGTCGAAACGCATCAGGTTTTCGGCGAAATTCAAGCGCGTGTCGGGGAACCAGCGGGCTCCGGGCATCCTATTGAAATCGCGCACGACAGTCGAAGGGTCCGCCTCCGCGACCACGCCGCAAAAACGCCAAACCGAAGCCCAAAACTCCTCGGGCCGATCGATAGACCAGGGGTACAGGTCGTCTGTTCGATGAACCCCGGGAGGGTTCCACCATTGCTTAACCGACTTGAGAAAGGCCGTTAGGTTGGATCGCGCAATCGCCGCTTCGCTCGGTGTCCAAATGGCTTGCAACGGATTAGCTCCTTCTTGAGAATCAAATAAATAACCGGCGGTGCCGGCCGGTCGCCCCCGAGCTTTCGAGGGCCGGGTAACAGGGCATGATCGGCGCGCCTAGGAACCGTCCGTCGAACGAAGTCTCAGAGAGCACGACGCGGCGACTCCGATTCAGCGAATTCCACGGCCGGCGATCGTTCGAGCAGTTCAATGAGCCGGCCGGCCGCTCCGTCTCCTTCGATTTCAACCACGTGGAGAGCGGCCAATTCCACGTCTTCTTCTTGGGGGAACAGTCGACGAACCCCGGCCGCACCGTGAACGCAAAGCTCGGTCAGCAGGGCTTCCCGCGCAAGGGACGGAGTGTTTTCCAGGAATTTGAATTGCAATTTCACCGAGTGCAGAAGCTCCGCCGTTCTCTGCCCGTATTATAGGCGCGGCGCGGGGTTGGGACCGCGGCAGCCTGCGCCGCGGGTCTGGCGCTGCACGCGTAGAGCCGCACTACAGGGGCTTTCGCTGCAGAGGAGTGCCGAAATCGCAGGCCTATAATGAATGACTGGCCTCAGGCGCCCGCCCGGGAGAAGCACCCCTTTGTCCGCCGAAGATCGTTTGTTCGAGCAGCGGTTTCAAAAGATCCGCGACATCGAGGAACTCGGTTTCGAGCCCTATCCGCGCAAGTTCGCTTTTACGCACTCGCTTGCCCAGGTGCGGGAAAGCTATGACGCCGCGGAAGCGGAGGCGCTCGATGAGCAAAAGCCTACGGTGCGCGTCTGCGGGCGGTTGGCAACTATCCGTCGACAGGGCAAAGCCGGTTTTTGCCACATTGTCCAGGAAGGGGTCAAGCTGCAGGTCTACATGCGCCAGGACGCCGTAGGCGAAACACAATTCGCCGTCTACAAGAAGCTGGACGCGGGCGACATTATCGGCATTGAAGGTCCTATGTTCCGCACGCGAACCGGCGAGCTGACGGTGCGCGCGCAAAAGCTGGAGTTTCTGGCCAAAGCAATTCTGCCGATGCCCGAGAAATGGCACGGCCTTCAGGACGTTGAAACTCGCTATCGCCAACGGTACCTCGACTTGATCGCCAACCCCGAGGTGCGGCGGGTTTTCCTTCAGCGCAACCAGATGATCTCGGCGCTGCGGGCTACGCTCGAGCGGCACAACTTCGTCGAGGTCGAAACGCCGATGATGCAGCCGGTCTACGGCGGCGCGCTGGCGCGGCCCTTCGCGACGCACCACAACGCGCTCGACATCGACCTGTTTTTGCGCATCGCTCCGGAGCTATACCTCAAGCGGCTGATCGTAGGGGGGCTCGACCGCGTCTACGAAATCAACCGCAACTTCCGCAACGAAGGCGTCTCATCGCAACACAACCCTGAGTTCACGATGCTCGAGTTCTATCAGGCTTATAGCGACTACCGCGACCTCATGGAGTTGAGCGGGGAGTTGCTGCGCCAAGCCGCGGAAGCGGTGCACGATGGAAACACCGAGGTCACTTACGGTGAGCACACGATTGATTTCGGCAAGCTGCGTTGCTTAACGATGAAAGAGGCGCTGGTGGAGCATTGGCCCGCCGCAGCGGGCGACGCGCTGACCAAGGATCTCGACGATCGCCAACGCGTCGAGGAAATGGTCGAGGCGTACAATCGCGTGACGGAAAGCTCACTGCCATTCGGCGGCTCGCTTGGAGCCATGATCTTGGCGCTTTTCGAGGACGCCTGTGAACCGAACTTAATTCAGCCAACGCTTGTTTACGACTATCCCATCGAAGCGTCGCCGTTGTCGAAGCAAAAGCCCGGCGACGCCGACTGGGTCGAGCGTTTTGAGATATACGTCGGGGGGATGGAAATCGCCAACGCCTACTCCGAGCTCAATGACCCACAAGAGCAGCTTCGCCGTTTCCAATCGCAGGTCGCCGAGCGCGAGGCCGGGGCGAAAGAAACGCACGCTATGGACGAGGACTACATCCGAGCGCTTTGCTACGGAATGCCCCCCACGGCGGGAGAAGGAATCGGCATCGACCGACTCGCGATGGTGTTGACCAACTCCGCCTCGATCCGGGACGTCATTTTATTTCCTCAGTTGCGGTCCGAGAGCGATATCGGCATCGCCGCGCGGCTCGAGGGCCTCGAATAGATCGAAGCTTAGCTCGACGACTAGGCCGACAGCGCGCCACTTGTAACCGCTCATGTCATTCGAGTCTTTCGTCGGTACGCGCTACCTCCGGGCTAAACGAAAGCAGAAGTTCATCTCCGTTGTCACCCTCATCGCCGTTGTCGGCGTCGCCCTCGGGGTGATGGCCCTCGTTGTCGCCGTCGCGATTAACACGGGCGTGCAACAGGACCTGCAGCGCCACCTGCTGAGCGCGGTTTCCCACATCAATCTGCTCGAGAAAGAACGCGGGTTCGGCATCGAAGACTGGCCTGAGTTCGTCACGCGTTTCGAAGACGTAGATCATGTTCTTGCCGCCGCTCCGGCGCTTTACGGCGAGGTGATGATTACCGGCCCGATGAGGGGCCGGGCCTCTGTACTCAAGGGCATCGACCCGGCGGCGGAGCTGCGGGTCGGTGCGTTACTCGGCCAATTGACCGAGGGTTCGATCGAAGACCTGGCGCGCGCCGACGGTCCGCCCGGCATCATTCTTGGGGAAAAGCTGGCCCAGGAAATCGGGGCTGTTCTTCATTCGGTCGTCACGGTCGTCAGCCCACAGGGAGACATCACGCCTTACGGGGTGATCCCCGGCTATAAGAGGTTCCGCGTGGCCGGCATTTTCCACTCCGGCTTTTACGAATACAACCACCACTGGGCTTTCGCGACGATCAAGCCAGTGCAACAATCGCTCGCCCTCGCCAACGTCATCAACGCGGTCGAATTCAAGCTCGACGACCTGCATCTGGCGGCCGAGGTGGGCGCTGAGATTGAAGAAATCGCCGGAAACCGCTTCGCCGCCACCACGTGGATGGAACGCAATCGCGACATCTTCAACGCCCTCCAGGTCGAAAAGCTGGTCACGACAATTACCATCGGCCTGATCATGCTCGTCGCCGCGCTGAACATCCTCACGTCGCTCGTGATGATTGTGATGGAAAAGAACCGCGACATCGCCGTGCTGATGTCGATGGGTGCCCGGAGACAGCAAATCCGCAAGATCTTCGTGTACCAGGGCCTCGCCATCGGCACAGTCGGAACCGCGATCGGTCTTGTCGCGGGACAGATCCTGTGCCGTGTTTCCGACGCCTATCGCCTCATCCCGCTCGACGCCGAGATCTACGGCCTCAGCTACGTGCCGTTCGCGGCGAACCCGCTCGATGCGGTTCTGATCGGCATCGCGGCCATTGCCTTGAGCTATGTCACAACGCTCTACCCCGCCGGAGCCGCCGCCCGCATCGCCCCGGTCGAGGTCCTGCGCTACGAGTAAATCGGCCGGCCAGTGGTCGCCCGACGTGGCCACCGACGTGGCGCACGCACTCCTGCGTGCCGTGTCGGCACTCGTGCCGACATGTCCTATCCTCCTTTCCCCGCCCCACGTCGTTCTCGCGCCCCCCCAACTTGACTCCCCCCGTCCCACTCGCTACGATGCGTGGTCGCGGGGCGGACGGCCCGCAAAGGGGAATCACCACCATGGCGAAAGAACTTCGAATCGGCATGATCGGCTACGGTTTCATGGGGCGCGCCCACTCCAACGCCTACAAGCGTCTCAACGACTTTTTCGACGTCGAACACCGCCCGGTTCTCAAGGTCGCCTGCGCACGCAAGCCCGACCAGCTCAAGGCTTTCGCCGATCGCTGGGGCTACGAGCGCACCGAGAGCGACTGGCGCAAGGTCGTCGCAGCCGACGACGTCGATCTCATCGACATCGGCGTTCCCAACCACCTGCACCGCGACATCGCCGTGGCCGCCGCCAAGGCCGGCAAGATGATTTGTTGCGAAAAGCCTCTCGCCGTCAATGTCGCCGAGGCCGAAGAAATGACTCGCGCCGTCGAGGAAGCCGGCGTCCCCAACATGGTTTGGTACAACTACCGCCGCGTGCCCGCCATTGCCCTCGCCAAGCAGATCGTTGACGAAGGGCGCATCGGCCGCCCCTTCCACTACCGCGCGACCTACCTCCAGGATTGGACGATCAACGAGAAGGTCCCGCAAGGCGGCGCGGCTCTGTGGCGCCTCGACATCAACGCCGCCGGCTCGGGCGTCACCGGCGACCTGCTGGCCCACTCGATCGACTCGGCCATGTGGTTGAACGGTCCGATCACGCGAGTCGTCGCCCGCACCGAAACTTTCGTGAAAGAGCGCGAGCACGTCGAGACCGGCAAGGTTGAGCCCGTGGGCATCGACGACGCGTGCATGTTTCTCGCCGAGTTCGCCAACGGTTCGATGGGAACCTTTGAATCGACCCGTTACGCGCGCGGCCGCAAGAACTACAACACGCTCGAGCTGAACGGCGCCGACGGCAGCGTTTTTTACAACCTGGAAGACCCCGAAAATCTATCGTTCTATGAGTACACCCAGCAGCAATCGGGCGAGAAAACCGAGGACCACCTCACCGGCTGGCGCAAGATTCAGGTCTGGAATTCGGAGCACCCGTACATGGGCAATTACTGGGTCCCGGGAACCACAATCGGCTACGAGCATACTTTCTTAAACGCCCTAGCCGACTTCGTCGCCGGGATCGAAAGCGGCGAACCGTGCCAGCCCGACTTCCGGAACGCCCTCCAAACCCAAAGAGTCTGCGACGCCGTTATCGACTCCGCCAACACCGACCAGTGGAAGGAAACCGGCGTAGAGTTGTAGGGCAACGCATCAAGCCGCACGGGGAAGCGCCGCGGGTGTCAGCGCGGCTTTGGCCGGCCGCGAACCCTGGGGCGCGGCGACCGTGGTTCTTCGAGGGCGAGCATCACACGACGTTCGGGAGATGTCGCCACGAGTGGCGACACGGCACGCTGAGAGCGTGCGCCACATCGGGTTTCGATTGAGCTTTGCCGCACCTTGGGCTCGGTGGGTTGGGGTGGTTGGCCGAGGGTTGGGTTTTCATGGCCCGGCGGTTGAGGTTGGTTTTGTTTTTGCTTGGTAGTGGTCCTTTCTTTGGGAGTCGCCGAGGCTTAGCGGCTTGGGATGGAGGACAGGCCTTCTTCTACTTTGCGCCTGATACGCTCGTCGGGCGGGTCCGGGAACTCCTTATTCTTCAAGGCGTTTACTAAAGCATTGGCTTCGTTCAGTAGCTTTTCGCGCAGGGCGACGTGGCGGGGGTCGCTAGCGCTCTTCGACACGGATGCGGGGCCTTTGCGGCCGGCGATTGGAGTGGGTTGTGCCTGATTGACCGGGCCGTAGTCTTCCCGCGGGCCGTAATCTTCGATGACTTCGTCCCAAGCCGGTTCGCCGGAGGAGCGTGGACTTCCGTCCACGCCTCGGTCTCTGTTGGTTGCATCTTGGCTTTCCGCTTCGCGGAGTTTTCGGTCTTCTTTGCGGATTTTCATCATCAGCTCGAGGGCGCGGTGGAGGCGGCGGTTCAGATGGCCGTCGTAGCGGGCCAGTTGGTTGAGGAATTGCGTCCCGCCGTACATCGATGCGCCGAGCAGTTGGAGCTTGCCTTCGTGTCCTTCCCTCATGCGCTCTGGGCGGTATGTTTGTTGATGAACGCGGGTCCTTTCGATCCCGGCGGTCATGACGCTGGCTTCGATACGGGAGAGGCGTCGCATTCTCCACGCCGCGTCGGCGATTTGGAGGACGAGTTCTCTTTCGACGCAGTTTGCGGGGTTGTAGGTGTCCTCGTAAAGAGTGAGGTGACGGTCGAAATCGGCGGGATCTTCGCCGGGGATGACGGAGTCGTGGGCGAGCAGGCCGTGCTTGAGAGCGTTTTTGGATGAACGCTCCTTGCCGTCGGGTGTACGCGGTCCGGTAGATTTCTTTGCGTTTTTTCGATTTGCATTGATTTGTGCATTGGTTGCCATAACGGATTACCTCGATTTTGGGGCCAGATGCCCGTTAGTAGGATACGGCCGGTAGAGCGACTGAGCGGGGGTGGGGAATCGGTAAGTTGTTGGAGGCAAGGGAGAAATATTTCTTGGGTTGACGTGATGGCTTGGTGTCGCCGGGGCACGTTTGCCTCGTGCTTCCTCGGCATTGCGGGCTTCCCTGCGATCTGTTATACATTTGAGAACCGATATTCTTCGCGAGGAAAGGAGAAGCCGATGGGGGAGGCAACCAGATTGCGATCGATAGCGCTTGTTGCATGCGTGCTGGCGGTGATCCTGAGCGGGTGCGCGGCGCTTCGCCTCCAAAACGATCAGCGGAGGAAAGTCGCCGATGAGGCGGCCGAGCTGGCCAAGACACTGCGCGCGTCGGAGACCGATCCCTTTGCGGCGATGGAAGACGGCATCGACGCGGTCGCGAAGGCCCGTAAGCTGGCGAACGACTACTTGGACGAGAACCGGAAGGAGGCCTTTCTTGCCGCATTACCTGGGATGACCAGGGCGGACCTCGCCGAGGAGCTGATGACCGCGTTGAGCGATCATCTGAAGGCGAGGCAACTGGTCGCCTCTTTCGCGCAGGCCGCCGCCGAGGGTGTGAAGGCGAATCTCGAGCGGCAAGCGGCTATCCAGGGTATGGAGGCACCGACGGATTCGAGGATCGAGACGGTGCTTGATACTGTCAAGAAGCGCCTTGGGCAGGTCACCAAGGTCCAGGCCAACATCGGCAAGGCGATGAGTTCGATGAAGGGCAAGGACAGCAGGTCCGAGAAAGCCGGCATCCAGACCGCTGTCACCGCCGGCGTCACCAGTGCGAAGGAGTTCATCAATAGCGTCCGAACCGATCCCCTTGTGCAGGAAAGCAGTCGGCTGCTACTGCAAGCGGGCCAGGATCTGGCGGCTTCAGAGACGGAGCGGCTACAGGAGATGCGCCAGCACCTGGAGGCCATGCAGGCCCTTCAGGAAGGCCTCACCAAGCGCGATCTGCTCTACCCCGGTGAGCTCTTCTTGCCAGCCCTGATTCTGGTCGGAACCGACGACGAATACAAAGAGGCGGCGAAGGACCTGCGCAAAGAGTTTCTTGCTAGTCCGACCGTACTCGATCGCAAGAAATGCCGGCAGAAAAATTGGGCGGATGCCCCATCCTTTGCCCAGTTCGTCCAGAAATCGTTCGAGGCCGCCGAGGCCGCCGAGAACCCGACCGGCGTTTTGGAGAGCTGCAAGAAGGAATGGCAGGAGCGCTTCGGCATCGAGGCAGGGAATTTCATCGCCTCCCTGGGTGTCATACTCTTTGCCGAGCAGGCCTTCGACGCGCAGCAGGCGGTAGCGGCCGCCGCCGAGCTGCACCTGCACAGCGTCCGCGTGTCCCGGATCAACAGCCGTCAACGGATCGATCTGGTCGGGCAGGTTACGGAGGCGCTGCGGATCTACTACCAGGGTGGCGTGACTCCGCAGCAAGCGGCACAGATGGTGCTCATGGCGGCGAACGTTCTGGCCACCGGCGCCATCGCGAGCCAGCTCTAGCGAGTGCTGAACAAGGAGGACGACGACCATGAGGAAAAACATCATGATCGGATACGCGCTTGGCGCCGTGGGCCTGCTCGCCTCCGGTTGCCAGACGCAGGCCCTGATGCGGACCAGCGCGCGAAGCGCGGCGGACCAGCTCCTGGCGGTCAAGCTCGAGGTGCAAGAGAAGGCGAGGGCCGAATCAAACTACTACCGGCAGGAGCAAGAGACCATGGCCGATGGGCTCTTGAAGGCCCGGCCGGACGACTTCGAGCTTTTCCTCACGAAGGAAGCCGAGGAGTTCGCGGCGGCCAAGAGGACAGGCCCGGCTGACATTGAGAAATTTCTTACCGACTTCCTGAAGGCCTGGTTGACCAAAGAGAGAGCCCGCCAGACCAGAATCGATGACGTCGCCGCTCAGCTTGCGCAGGTCGAGACAAAGCTGGATGCCAGCTCCGGCGAGATTGACGCCCTGCTCAAGAAGCTGCGCGTGTTGAGCGAGGCCCAGAGCAAAGCCGCGTTGGCCAAGTTCGCGGCTGGCTTCGTGGACTCGGCCTACAAGGACTTCAAGGCCGCGCAGGCGGCCCCAGGCCAATAGAAACGATTAGCCATACAACCTTCTCAAACGAAGGGAAACGTCCCAAACATGAGCAAGAAGACGGATGCACTCAAAACCATCTCCGCGGCCGAAGAGGTCTGCCACCAGACCTGGCTGAAGCTGAACGATGTGATCGCCCTGAAGCGGGTTCTCGGCGAGGACGTGTCCCAGTCCGTGAGGCTGCGAACTCGCGCGCTTCGGAGACAGCAGACCTTCAACCAGATCAAGAACGAGATCCAGGCCGCGAGCGTCGTGGTGAGAGCGCCCACTCCGGCAGAGATCGCCGCCGTCCAGGCCCTCCTCGCCAAAGTCAAGCAGATCTCCGTTCAGGACGCGGCGGCCACGGCGGGCCTGAAGCTGATCGCGGACGCCTTCGACACCCTTAACAGCAGCACAAGGCGCGTGAAGGCGGCCTAAGTCCGGGTCTCGCTAGTCAGACCCGCATTGCGGCCTAAGCCTGATGATCTCCCCTCGGAGGGAAAAGGCGTCGCAAGCAGCAGACCGGTTGCACCCCTTGGCCAGCTTCTCACGAAGGTTGGTGATATCCGTGAAATAGCAGCAGGCGCTATTCTCGACCGAGTCGGTCGTCTCTACCTCGGAAGGCCACCTCCGATGGGACAGGAAAAAGTCGGACAAAGTCGAAAGTCGGGAACAGGCCCCGGTGTCGAAAACTCTCGATCAGACGCAAGTGTAACATGCAACGTTGCGCGTTGCGGAAAGTTGGAGATCGGGGAGATCGGTCGGGGGGGGGGGATCGGTGACCGACACCGATTAAAGAATCCCTCCCGATCTTCCCCAAGTGGAATCGTCGGAGCCGGAACCTCTCCCGACTGAGCGTCGAGCAAGTTTCAAGTTGCCAAGGCCTGCTCCAGCAGGTCGTAGTTGCCTCGGGGGTTCCAAGCGATATACCCGGGCATCTTCTCTCCGGCTACGGCGTCCAGCTGGGCGCGGACTTGCTGGTTGGTGCCAAAATGACTGGATCATCGGCACAACCTTTTTGGGATCCGACACCTTCTTGATTGCGGCCTTGTAGCTCGCGCTCAGGATGTAGCCGGGGTTTTCGTTGGGATCTTCGAAGCCGAAGCTGCCTTGCTGGAAGTGCGACGGGTAGACCATCGGGTAGACGTCGTCGACGTGGGGATCGAGCGTCGGAATTCTCTGGCCTAAGTACAAGGCGCAAACGATGGCCGGCGGGCTATACCCGTTGACATATCCGCTTCCGCGGATTGGGGCCAGCAGCTCCCGAACTTTGCCAGTTGACGGGATGAGCCATCAGACGCGGACTTGTCGGAAAGACTCCAGCCGCCACTCTGAGTCGGGCGAAGCTAGCGGATGACTGAGGATGTACAGGTTTCCGTCGTCTGCCCGGACCTTGAAGAAGGTATCTGAGGGGCCGTACCAGCGATCGACGATCTCGTCGACGAAGTAGTTGCGGCCGTCCAGCTCAAAACGTACGGGCCTCTCGTCTGCTTTGTGGCCCGCGTAGCAGTGGACACGCAGTGTCGCGCTCACGACCCTCATAATAGTGCCGGTTCGTGAACTGTTCGAGTTCGGCGAGCCGTCGCCGCAAGACCCCGGCGGCATTTTTCAGCACCTGACGGTCGAACGGGGGTCAAGGGCGTCGCCCTCAAACCCGTGCCAAACGCCACCAGGTGAGCACGGTGCCCAGCAGGCCTACAAGTCCTACGGTCGCGAAAACCGCAAAGGTAATTAGGGCGTCCTCCAGCCCGTAGGGGCTCGTCGAAGCAGCGCTTGCGGCGAATAAGAGGGCCAACAGACATCCCACGACCAACAGCAAGCGCCTCGAAAGCTTCCCCAACGAGTTCGCCACGCGCGCCGTCAAATAGAGCATCACCCCCAGGCATAAGTAGGCGAAGGGGAGCAAGGCCAACAACATAGCCGCCGCGCGCCGAGGCGTGTCGTCGGTGGAGTCCAAGTCGGGGAAGTAGATCGCGACTAAAAAAACCGCCGCCGCCAAAGCAGCCGCCGGCAGCGGAGCAAGCGCTGACGCAAAAACGAAGCGTGGTTTCTCTTCCGAGGACACGAATACCAATTATCGGCCATCGGTCTCCGCGAACACCCGAGAACTGCTCGAAGAACTGCTCGAACTGCGCGGTGACGGACCGCGCGCGCAGGGTCAGCAGCCAAGATGCCCGGTTCGGTGCACACTTTCGAACTAACCTGCATTTCTCACCACCTGACGGTCGAAGCACGCAATAGGCCCGTCATTACTTCGTTACGGTTGCCTGCCGTGCTCACCGTACTGTTCAAGTACGCCTCCGCGCGCCAGGCGGCCCGTGCCTCGTACTGACAGCCCTCTCACGCACTTCGCCTCGCCAGGTGGTGACAAATGCAGGCTAACGCCGAGATGGCTGGAAGTAGTACCGAGACCCGAACCCGCTGGCGGAGATTGTGGTGCATTTGATCACGCGCGACGGCGGCACGCCCGCGTTCTGAGCGTCGTCGAATCGGGAGAGTCCGTCAGAATGACCAGAGGATTCCTGACGCTGCTCGCAACCTTTGCCATCCCTCGTTTCCGCTCCGCTGAGCCAAGGGGACCGAGACAACAAAGAATTTGTATAGCCTCGTCTTTGAAGCCCTGGCTCAGAGTCGGATGAAGCATCAAAACCGAACTGTCGGAACCATCGACGATGAATCCGTCTTGGCGGCGCCTCGTAGTGCGTTCCCACGAGATTCCGAGTTGAGGGCTAAAAGGCAATGCCTTGCTTTCATACGCCAGTCCGGTACCTAAAAAGAATCGATCACCACGCTTTTCTCCGTCGTCGAGAGAAGACTCCGTGCGGCCCAACCCGTAGGCAATCACTGACCAGTGGCCCTTCTCCGCGGCGTATGCCATTCCCCCGCCGACTCCCACGGCCCGGTGTTCGAGATTTCCAGTGGGCGGTTCCACGGTCAGTACCGCGATGGCTCGCCCCCCGAGTCCGAACTCCGGGTAGTAGCGAAGTGCCAAGACCGCGTCCTGCGTCCCAGTCGCATTGTCCTCGGCCGCTCCCCTTTCGGCTTCGAAGGGCAAAGTCGCAGCCACGGACCATTTTCTGCCGACAGACGTCCCCACGCTCAGGACGCCGATGTGACTGTGAGCTTTTTCGGCGGGGCTCCTGCCCCCGTTCGACAGATAGTACTGCACGGAGACGAACCGTTTCCGTGAAAGCAACGCGGTTGACTGCGGCCCGAAGATCGCTTCATGGTGCGCAACGAGACAGGGCGAGCAAAAGAGGCTCGCGAGCAGCAGAGTGCATGGATGGATTGCCAACTTCTTCAGCAGCTTCTTGTGCATCGTCTCTGCCTCCGATTCAGGAACTCAACTATCCGGGTCCGCACCGAAGTTTAACACCGGCACACTCCAAACAACTTTAAGTAGCCGTCAACGATTGCAACAGAGGCGTCGGATAGCGGTCAGATAAAGTGTGGGATTGCTAAAAAGGAAGATCCGTCAGGAGCTCCGGCCCGCGGTTGCGACGGATCTTGCGGCGATCGATCCTTGGTCTGCGAACGGCTTGTTCCGGCCTGTCGCTGCCGGGCTCCTTTCACGGCGTTGGCAGCGTTCACCGGTTGCTTGACGCCTATCGATTTGACAAGCCAATTGCCGTCACTCCTTCTTCCGGGGCACAATACATCTATGCGGCCTTGGTATCAAAACACAGCGATGCTCGTTCTGCTCTGCCTGCTGGTTCCGCCGGTTGGCTTGGTCTTGCTCTGGTTGCAGCCCGAGACGCGAATCTTTCGCAAGATATATGTGTCTGTTGGACTGCTGATTTTCACCGTGGTTCAGCTATTCGCGTTTTACGGCTTGCGCGTCGAGTTGGCCGGAAGCAGCACGACGGCGATCTTCAGCTTTCACGATTCTGACGATCACTACGGCGACATCGAGGCCGACCGTGTAGGCGGGACGGAAGTCGTGCAAGCGGCATCCCGGTCCGGTTCGGTCTATTGGACCGACTACCGCGGGCCGAACCGCGACGGCCTTTACGACCAACAACCGATTCGCACGAATTGGGAAGGCGGCCGTTTACCCGAGCTGTGGCGACAGAAGATCGGAGGCGGCTATGCCTCGATGGTCGTCGCGCAAGGGCGTATCTACACCATCGAGCAGCGCCGCGACCGCGAAGTGGTGGCTTGCTACGACCTGGCGTCAGGCGGCGAGATCTGGTCCCATGGCTGGAGCGCACTGTTCCGGGAAGGCATGGGCGGCGAGGGTCCTCGAGCCACACCCACTTGGCATGAAGGCAAGATATACGCCCTTGGGGCAACCGGCGAGCTGCACGTCCTCGATGCGCAAAGCGGCAAGCCGCTGTGGAACGTCAACATCCTCGCCGATAACGGCGCGCCCAATCTAACCTGGGCCATGTCCGCCTCGCCGTTGATCGTTGACGAGAAGGTAATCGTGCTCCCCGGCGGGCCCGGCGGCCGCTCGGTCGTCGCCTACCACAAGGACACAGGGAAGCCGGTCTGGAAGTCGCTCGACGACAATCAAGCCTATACCGCGCCGATGATAGCGACGGTGGCGGGGAAGAGGCAACTGATCGTCGTCAGCGGCAAGCGACTCATGGGGTTGGAAGTCGAAAACGGATCTCTGCTGTGGGAGCATCCCTGGCAAACGTCATATGACGCCAACTGTGCGCAACCTATCATCGTCGACGAAGAGCACGTTTTCATCTCGGCCGGTTACGGGCATGGCTCGGCGCTGGTCAGAGTAACCGCCGAGGGACGGGGCTTCGGGGTCGAGGAAATCTGGTCCAACAACAGAATGAAGAACAAGTTCAATGCGCCCGTGCTCTACGACGGCCACGTGTACGGTTTGGACGAGGGCATTCTGCAAGCAATCGACGTTCGTACCGGTGCGCAGAAATGGAAGGGCGGACGTTACGGCTACGGGCAAGTCTTGTTGGCGGCCGGGCACTTGATCGTCCTGACCGAGCGAGGGGAGGTCGTCCTGGTCAAGGCCACGCCGGAAGGCCATCAGGAGTTGGCGAAATTCTCCGCGATCAAGGGCAAGACCTGGAACAACCCGGCCATCGCCGACGGCAAGCTGATCGTCCGCAACCAAACGGAGATGGCCTGTTACGACCTATCGGCCGGCTCGTGAGAACAACCCAACGGCATCATGCCCACGGGGCAACGCATGAGCGACTCGAACGCATCGAGCGGGAGAGTGAGAAGCCCGTTAAAACGGGCTGACCTCAGCTACTGGAGAAGGACGAAACCGGCCGTAAAACGGCCGGCCTAAATAAGAAAACAAAGCCCTGTGAACAGGGCTCTTCGCCCGCCACCGCTGAGATCGCTCACAGGATCGGTTAACCCTGAAGGCCGAGCCTTCCCGCCCAGCTTGACGTTTTCCCACACGGACCCATTCCCTGAACAACATACCCCCGGGGTAGAATCGAACGGGACGGCGGGCTCCGGTCATTGGCGCGTCGCAACCGCCCTTCTCGATCACACTTACCGTGGACAACAAGAAAATCGCAGCCATTCTGGAAGAGACCGCCGACCTGATGGAGATCGCCGGGGCCGACGGCTTTCGCATCCGCAGCTACCGCAACGCTGCTCAGGTCATCGAAAGCTTTCCCGAGCCCCTCGTTGCGATCCTCAAAGACCCCGAGCGCAAGGTCACCGACATCAAGGGCATCGGTAAGGGCATCGCATCCGCTCTTGCGGAACTCGTCGAGCGAGGCAGTTTTGCGCGCCGCGACGAGATGCTCGAGAAGTATCCACCGACAGCGCTCGAGTTGTTGAAAATCAGCGGCCTCGGCCCCAAGGGCATCGCCGCCATCTACCACCACTTCCGTGTCTCGACGATCGACGGGCTGGAACAGCTCTGCCGCGACGAAAAACTGCGTGCCCTGCCCCGCATGGGCGAGAAGCTCGAGCAGAAAATCCTTCGCGGCATCGAGAGTTATAAACGCAGCGCCGGGCGGTTCCTCATCAACTTCGCGGACCGGACGGCCGCCGATTTGATCGACTATCTGCGCACAACCGAAGGGGTCGACAAGATCACATCGGCGGGCAGCCTGCGGCGCGGCAAGGAAACCATCGGCGACGTCGACCTGATCGCAACCGGACCGCGGGCTATCGATGCGTTGGACCGTTTCGTGGAACATCCCGCCGTTGCCGAAGTACTCGCTCATGGCGATACCAAAGCGAGCGCCGCGGTCGGCCGCGAGGGCTTGCAAGTCGATGTCCGAGCGCTCGACGCTGACAGCTACGGCGCGGCACTCCAATACTTCACCGGTAGCAAGGAGCATAACGTCGCCCTGCGCGACCGCGCCGTGCGGATGGGCCTGCGTCTGAATGAATACGGCCTCTACCGTAATGACGACGGAGCGAAGATTGCAGGCCGCGATGAAGCCGGCATTTACGAAGCCCTGGGGCTGCCCTGGATCCCGCCGGAGCTACGCGAAAACACCGGCGAAATCGAAGCCGCGCTCGAAGGCGACTTACCGAACCTTGTCGAGCCGGAGCAAATCGTTGCTGACCTCCACATGCACACGACGGAAACAGACGGTCATTTTTCGATGCAAGAGATGGCCGAAGCGGCGCGGGCGAAAGGTTATCGCTACATCGCGATCACCGATCACTCGAAGGCTCTGGCGATGGCCAATGGCCTTGACGAGAAGCGATTGATGGGGCAGATCGAGCAGGTCCGTCAGACTTCAAAACAGTGGGAGGATTTCACCATCCTCAGCGGCTGCGAGGTCGATATCCTCCAAGACGGCCGGCTCGATATCGACGACGAAGTGCTGGCCCAACTCGATGTCGTGATTGCCAGCGTGCACAGCCACATGCATATCGAGGCCGCCGAGATGACCGAGCGGTTGTTGAGTGTCGTCGAAAACCCCTACGTCAATATCCTCGGCCACCCTACGGGCCGCCTACTGCTGCGGCGCGATCCCTACGCCTACGACTTCGAACGCGTTGTCACCGAGGCAGGTCGGCGCGGCGTCCGCATGGAGATCAATGCTAGTCCGGAAAGACTCGATCTCGGCGCTACCCAATTGCGCGCGGCAAGAGCGAAGGGCGTCAAGTTCGTCATCTCAACCGACGCCCATCACACTCGCCATTTCGACAACATGAAATACGGGGTTTTGACGGCCCGCCGAGGATGGCTCACGCCCGACGACGTCCTCAACACGCTGCCGCGCGAAGAGTTTCAAAAGGCTCTGGCGCGCTAAAACGCAGTGTTTGTTCCAGCACAGCGGGGTCCCAAACCGAGCCGCGCGCGTCAGCAAGCGGTGTCCGATGAGGTCGGTCAACAAGGAAGGTGGTGGGAGCGCAATGCCCGCAGCTAGACTCGCAAGCTCAACGCCCGCAAAGCAGAGCGCGAGGCCGCCCCCGCCGGCCGGTCCCGAACCCCAACCGCGCGCACCAGTCGACAATTCCGTCAAGCCCCCGGGGCTGGTTCCTTGGGCCCGCCACCGTTCTCGCACCCGATCAACTTCATCGCACACCACTCCCTGACGGTCGCGGCTCGGTTTGGGAATCGAACCGCTCGGTGACTTACGGGGGCTTCGGTATGGCAAGCCGAGCCGCGCGCGTCAGCAAGCGGTATGCGATGAGGCCATTCAACGTCGAAGGAAAGTGGCGTAAGCGTGATGCCCGCCTGAGCCTCGCTAAATCTCTGTTTCCGCTCGATGGATCCGAATCGATCCGTTGACCGTGTTGAAGGAGAACTCTCCGCCGCCTTCGCCGAGCGTACCGTCGAGCCACTTCGGTCCGACCACTTTCATCCCGTGGACTGCGAGAGGGAAATCGGTCTTGATGCTGCCGTTAATGGTTCGGGCGCTGAATCGACCCTCGACATCCCCCGGCAGATAGACATCCACACCGCCGTTCACCGTGGCGAAAGCGTGTTCCTGCTGATCGGGCACTTCGGTGTAGTGGATTTCAACGTGGCCGTTCACCGTGCCGGCCTCGACGGCTCCTTCGCAGTCCTCGACCCGCACAGCGCCGTTCACGGTCTTAGCAACCACCCTGCCGGCGAGACTGTCGATCCGTATCGTCCCGTTGACGGTCTCGGCCTCCACATCAGCCGTTACAGGGACCCGAAGCTTGTAGGCCACCTGCCCCCCATTTCCCCACCAGCCGATCTTGCGAAAGTGAGTACGCACTTCCACACGTCGGCCCTCACCCTCGACCTCGATCTCGAGGCGATCGAGAGCGCGCTCGCTTGAGGCCGATTTGCGCGCTTCGATCCGAACCTCGTCGCGATCCCAAGTTTCGATTCGTATCGAGCCGTTGGTGTTCTCGATGGAAAGCCGACCGTCAGGGTCAAGCTGGACCGTCGTTTCAAACTCTTCGTGGACATCCTCACCGTGAATCAGTCCGCCGCACCCCGAAAACAGCACGAGAGCCGCCGCAACCAGCGCACCTTGCAACATGACATCCTCCTCTCAGCGGTATCTACGTCGGCTTGTTAACAATTGTTCCATACGCCGCGGCGCCCTTTCACCGCTCGGTTTGGCACATGTTATGATGCGCCTATCAGCGGCCTCGCGGCAGAGGCCTTCCCGAGGAGGGATCACATGAAACGTCGTCATTTTGTCGCGGGTACGTTTGCCGGGCTGACCGCGGCGGCCATGCCGGGATCAGGCGCGAAACTGCAAGCCGGAGACATCCCGAAACGGACTTTCGGGAAGACCGGCGAAAAGCTCACGGTGATCGGACAGGCGGGCGGACGCTTCCCGCTGAATACGTTCGAGGAAGCCAAAGCCATCACCCGGCGCGCCTATGATCTCGGCATTAATTACTTCGACAACGCCCACGGTTACTGGAGCGGCCGCTCCGAGGAAGTCTACGGCGCTGTCTTATCGGAAGTCCGCAAAGACGTCTTCATCACCACAAAGTCGACCGACCGCACCCGCGAAGGCGCGGAAGCCGAACTACATCTTTCCCTCAAACGGATGAAAATCGACTATGTCGATCTATGGCAGATTCACTCGGTCACATCCGACGAAGACCTTGAGAAGATTTTTGCCCCCGGCGGCGCGATTGAAGCTTTCGAAGCCGCCAAGAAGGCCGGCAAATGCCGTTTCATCGGCTTCACCGGCCATCACGACCCGGCCGCGCATCTCAAGATGCTCGAGCTCTATGACGGCTACGACACGATTCTGATGCCGCTCAATCCGGCCGATCCGTCCTACCTCAGCTTCGAGCAACAGGTTCTGCCGAAAGCCGTCGAGCGCGGCATGGGCATCCAAGGCATGAAGAGCACGGCCAACGCCAAATTGTTGCAGATGTTCAGCGCGAAAAAGTGCATCCACTATGTGCTGAGCTTGCCGATTCACTGCTTGGCGGTGGGATGCACGACCCTCGGGCAAATCGAGGACGATGTGCGCTTCGCTCAGGAGTTCAAGTCGCTCGAAGCCGCTGAGATGGCACTGATGCGTGACAAGGCGCAAGAGCTGTCAGGACCGAGGCTCGAAGACTGGAAGCGAGACATCCTCACCGCTTCGAATGGCGGGCGCGACTGGGAGTATCTCGGCGCATAGCCCGCTGCCGCTACCGGCTAATTCCGAGGCTGACAGATCACTCCGACAACCCGGCCCCAGGGGCCTCAGGTCCGTGCCTAGGTAGGCGCTCACCTAACTCTGAAGATGTATCTTGAGCGAGGCCCCCATGTCGAATCTCGGGGCCTTCCGGGCTTTGATCAACTTGGTCTGCTCGGCCATGGCCGAGACCAATATCGGCATCGCGATCGTCGAGTCGCAGTAGCAGTTCACCATCTGCGCTCCCTTGGCCAGTTTGCCCCAGCTCTGCGATTCCTCGAAAGTGCACCCCGACAAGCCGCCCCAGTGGGGAGCGTCGGTGACGACCTGCACGCCGTAGCGATGTCCGGTCTTGTCTTTGTTCATTAGAATCGCGACTACCTCGGTTTGCTGGACGTAGTTCTTCGGCGTCCCGCCGCCGAAATAAATCACGCCGGTGGCGCGTGAGTCAGCGACCAAATTGGTGATCTCCAAAACGTCGCCCATCATGTCGAACATCAGGCGGTTTTCGCCGCGGTGGCGGCTTTCGGCTATGCCGATGCCGATGGAGCTGTCTCCGATCGCGGGACAAAACAGCGGCACGCCCGCCTTGGCCGCGCCGCTGACAATGCCGTCTTCGTCGGCGTCCTCCCCGATCTCCTTCCCCAGCAGGTATAGAAACTCGCGCGTGGTATAGGCTCGGGACTGATCGAGTCTCGAAGCAAAGCTGCCGATCCACAAATCATGCTCGCGGAAGCGCACCTCGTCGGCCAACACGTCGTACATGCGATCGACCATGTGGTCGCCGAGATTCTCGTCGTCCATGTCGGCCGAGCCCTGGTAGTGGGAAAAACCCTTGGTCTCGTGAATGTCGTGGAAGAAGTTGGCGCCGGTGGAGGTCAATACGTCGATCAGGCGGTTCTCGATCATGAAGCGCACCAGGCGGCGCATGCCGGCCGGAACCATGGCGCCGGACAAGCCCATCAGAATGGTGCAATCCGGATCGGCGATCATGGCCTTCCAGACTTCGAAAGCGCGACCGAGTTGGCGGCCTTGAAAGCCGGTCTTGGCCATCTTTTCGAGGACATGAGAAGCGCCGCTTTTGCCGTCGATGGCGAAGGGTTCGGTCGGCGCACTGAGGATTTCTTCTTTGGAATGATGCATTGTCTGCTGGTTGGGCTCGGCCAAGCTGTTCGAGCGAGGGGAGGCTCAGCCGCTGCCGGACAAACTCCTTATGTTACTACCGAGCCGGCGGGCCGACTTTCGAGGCAGAGCCAACTGGGTTTTCTTCGGCAGGTGTCGCCGTGCCACGGCGGAAAGTTGAGAAGATAGTGGTCTCGTAGCATCCCTGTCCCTGCGGTTGGTGCAAGGTTCATGTCCGATTCCACCGAAGTTGCTGTTTTTGACGACATCGTGCTGGCGAACCAGGCCAAGCAGGGGGATCGTTCCGCCTTCACCGAGCTGGTGAACCGCTACGCTTCAAAGATCTATCGCACCGTCCGCCATATCACCAAGAACGATCACGACGCCGAGGACGTCCTGCAAGAGACGTTTTTGAAAGCCTATTCACGCCTCGATCAGTTCAAGGGCGATGCGAAGTTTTACACCTGGCTGACTCGGATCGGCGTTAATCAGGCGCTGATGAAGCTTCGTCAGCGCAAGGACGGCAAGTTTCTGCCGCTTGACCAACAAGTCGACACAGAAGAGGGATCGATTCAGCGTGAGATTCCTTCCGGCGACGCCGACCCGGAACAGCAGTTCGAGCGCGAGGAGCTTCGCAGCCTGCTCTCGAGCGGTATCGACAGCCTGCCTGAGTCCTACCGCGTTGTCCTGGTGCTGCGGGATATTGAAGGTCTATCAACGGACGAGACAGCAAAAAGTTTGGGGCTTTCCGTTTCGGCGGTGAAGTCTCGATTGTTGCGCGCTCGCTTGCAGTTGCGCGGCAAACTACAGCGGGTATTGGGTCACCATGGGAACAACGCGCAAGGTTAACTGCAAGACGTTTCTCGACGACGTAAGCAATTTCCTCGACGGGGAGCTTGATGCCGAGCTGCGTGTCTCGATCGAAGCTCATCTGGCGAAATGCCCCGATTGTTGGGTGGTGTTTGACGAAACGAAGAAGACGGTCGAGATCTCGCGAAGCGTGGATTGCCACCCCCTGCCCCAGGACGTTGAAGAACGGCTGATGCAGACGCTCAAACAGCATTGGAAGCAATCGTAGCAAGCCGTGCTGCCGGGATAAGTGCCGCCATCGGCTTCGCCGTAGTGGCTTTCCGACGTAACCTCCATTGTTTCAATTTGTTCCGCGATTTCGTCGCTGCCGGCTCGGCCCCGGGCCGGGCGTAAATTTCTGCTTCGCGACGGTAATCGGGGAAACCAATCAAGGACTTGCCGGATCTATTAACTCAGGCATCAAGGCGTGGGTCGGCGTAAAGCCGCTCACCGCCTGCCTGAGCACGAGCGGACGGCCGCTCGATGAGGAGGTTCGCTCATGTCGGTCGGTGTGATGAATGCTCCAGTGATGACGACGATTTGGGATGACCCTTTGGTCTTCTTGCCGCGGCGCAAGACTCAGCGCTTCAGCCGTGACGAGACGATTTACAGTCCGGACGACCCGGCAGACAGCCTGTTGTTAGTGGTCGACGGGACGGTGAAACTGAGCCGCATTTCCAGCGGCGGGCGCGAGACGGTGTTGGATTTTTGCTCGGCGGATGCGTTCTTCGGCGAATCCGGGCTGATGGGCCGCCGCGTCCGGGGTGAGTTGGCCGTGGCGCTCGAGGATGCGTCCGTTATGGAATGGACCGCGGATGATCTGGCGACGTTGATGATGCGCACTCCTGAACTGGGGCCATCGTTGCTACGAAGCTTCGCAACCAAGCTCTATGATGCTGATTCGCGTATCGAAAGCCTTGCCACCGATCAGATTTCGCAAAGGCTGGTCAAGGTGCTGCTCAGACTGGGCAATCAGTTCGGCACTTACGACGACACGATGAGGCTGCATCTCATGCCCCTCACTCACGAACTGCTGGCGCGCTACGTCGGGACGTCGCGCGAGATTATCACCCAGCACATGAGCCAGCTACGCCGCGACGGCATGCTGGCCTATTCGCGCTCCGGTATCGACTTCAATCCCGCCGAACTGAAGAAGGCGCTGCCCGCGAGTTAAACCCAAGCCGAGTCGCGGAGGTGATGATCCTACGGCCGTCTCCCCAGAGGCAACGCGGGAGTCCAATGCCCCCCGGCCGAATCGCTCCCGAAGCCTAATCGCAAACCTTTACCGCTTGCCCCCGGGTGGGCGCACGCACCCCGTCAATCCGAGCTATTAGGCCGCAGGCTCTTGCGGCGCACGTAGGCGACTAGATCGGCCTTGGTACGGACCAAACAGTACCGCGGTCCGAATTCGATCATCGCGACCGCGGTGCCTTCGGCCAGCGTGCCATCAGGACGGCCGCCTGTCGGGGTTCCAATAAAGTAGCCTGTCTTGCGGCGTGTGCGATGTGTAAAGACGGGCGGCTCTTCGGCGTCACGGCGCCAAGCCGGCGGCAGGTCGACAACGTAGGCGACCCCGCTCGGCCGAGGATGACTCTCGTTGACGATCACGAGGCTTTTGCCCGCTTCGAACCAGCCCAGGCCTTCCCAGTTGGTTCCGCGCATGTTGGGCGGCGCGATCTTGTCAAGGTCAAGCGGTTCACCCAGCCGTTCCCCTTCCGTCGAGAAACGTTGCAGCCAATGGTGCCTATATTCCCTGTTGCCCGCCGAGTTGGCGGAGCTGAGCAGAACAATAAACTCCCATTCTCTGTTCGGCGCGCGGTGCCACACGAGATCGGGCGCCCGAAAGCGCTGCGCCCGGGGTTCGTCTCCAGGCGGCAGCGGGACATCCAGTTGAAAGGCGTCGCCGGTGGGCACGAGAATGCCCCGTTGGTCAGTTTCTACGGTATGAACCAGCACCAAGGGCTTGAGGGCTGTCCGGCCGGCGCTGCGTTGCAAAGGGGCGGGCAAATGAACGTACTCCGGATAGCCGCCTTCCCACAACACCGCCACCAACGACGACCGCCGCGGACCTGCCCGCACCGCGACGCCCTCCAACCCGCGCTTACCGAATTCGCTGAAGGGAGCGCCGTAGGTCGCCACAACGCCCGTGGAGCACAGCAGCATCCGCAGCCGTTCCGAAAGCACGACGACCCGTCCGTCGTTCAATACTTCGATTGACTCCAGATCGCTGACAAAGGGACTCGATTGGATGGAAACTCTCTGTACTTCAGCGCCGCCAAGAGGAATCGTTGGACCCTGCCGACCGTCCAACGGGATCCGAAAATAGACGCCGGGATGTCCGTCGTCGACAACCAACAAGGTGTCGCCCCGGCGCGTAACGCCCGAGGCTTCCGCAAGTGACACTGAGTCGCCCGCAGCCGCTCCAGTCAGGAGCGCACACAAACCGATCGCCATCGATGCGAGAAGGGGGCGCATATCGGCTAGTTCTAGTCTAGTCAAAGACGTTGGGGGCCTCGCGAGCGTTACGAACCGCTACCCCGCGCGCTCTGCACCGAGCCGGCCGGAGTCAGGGAACGGCAACTAATCGATCGACTCTTTCCACTCCTCTTCGAGCATCTTGGTGTACTCGCCCGAGGCATAGAGAGCAAAGGGAAATTGGGCGGCGGGAATGATGACGTATTTCGTGCCGTCGCGCCAGCACGAAAAGGCGTAGTCGGCGTAGCGGTAATACGAGCGCAAGTGGTCGGGCTGGAGCAAGTCCTGCGGGGGCGGTTCGCGGAACTGGTTGAAGACGCCGATGCCGCGCGCGAAGATGCGAGCGTACTCGATGACACCCCAACTGCGAAGCTTTTCGGCCACGTCGTCCGGCGTCTGCTTGATTAACAGATGAGCGAAGGTAGGCGGCGTAATGCCCTTATCGCTCAGTGCCGGATCGCGCTTGCAAGCATCCATGCATTGGTCGACCCAACGGAAAACGTCCTTGCCGACGTAGAACAGCATGCGCAGTTCGGCGTAGCGGCCTTCGAGAACATGGCGCTCCAGTTCCCGCTGGTTCTCGGCATCGTGGCCGTCTGTCCTCATCAACGATAGAGAGGCCTTAGCGCTTTCGAGAACTTGAACCGTCGAAGAGGATTCAGTGAACGGGTGGAGAATGAGCGGCGGCAGGGCATAAACGCCCGCAAGTTCCAGCTTCTTGGGTTGTGACATCCGATTGACGCGTCTATCAACTTATCGACAAGCAATCAATGAACTTGGCGGGGGCGGGTCAACGTTGCTTCAGACTGACTCACAGTATCGACGCCCGCCGGGTTTGGCGTCAAGTTGAGTGGTAGTTGGAGTACTATTACCAGCGATAGATGGCCTCCGCGGGAGGTAGTGGGTCGGTTATTGGTAAAAGGTGCTCGCGCCGTAAGAGGCCGTGCGGGCTGTGACCCGCGGGACTGGAGGCTGCATCGTCCTCGGAAACTTGAAACCACCGGCCGAGGGTGATCTCAGAGGAGCAAGGGCGGCGCCGTTCGCCGGCTGAGTTGGCTTGGGCTTGAGAGCGCGCCAAGACTCGCAAATCTGAGAAGGGTTGCGCCCTAGGGCCCTCCAAGACCAGCTCGGGTGACCCGTTACACCCTCCAAATTCCCGCGAAGCCTGCCAGGTACTTCGCGGTTCGCGGTTTCGCTTGCGGCAGGTCCGGACTGGACCTATACTAGACACAGTTAATTCGCCCCAACGAACGGACCCATCCGGGTCGGCCCATGCTCACGATTAAGAAGGACAACAAGAAACTCGTACCCGTTGAACGCCTCGAGCTGGCCCCGCAATTGCTCGATGACTACCTGAACCTGCGCGATCTGATTTGCAACAGTCCCGACGAATTTCTGGAGGAGATCGGCGAACGGCTCTTCGTCATCGGCACGCGTGTAGCGGTGGCGCAAGCTTCGTCGCTGAGCGCTGACATCGTGGCGCTCGACGCGGAGGGGCGAGCCGTTGTCGGCGTGATTGACAACGGCACGAGCGAGCAGCCGCCGCTATTCCGCGCAATCACTTGCGCCGGGCTTGTTTCGTCATGGAAGGAACAGGACTTCTTCCGTTCTCTGAGTCGCGAGCAGGTAAGGCGGCTCGAGAACTTCCTGTCGGAGGGGAAATCGGTCAACCACGCCCAGCGGGTTCTGATGATCGCGGAGCAGTATAGTTTTGACGTGTTGGCGGCGGCGGAGTGGCTCGGATCGCGCCATGCAATTGACATCAGCTGCGTGCGTGCCGTGGCGTTTACGGACTCCCGATCCGGCCGCACTTTCTTTACCGGGCAGAGGGTGATGCCGACGGCGGAAGTCGTGACTGCTCCGACGATCACTTCCCTTGAGGGCCAAGACGTGGAACTGAGTGAGTCGAAGACGTCTTCGGAGTTGGAAACGCTGACGCAGCGGCTGGTGCACGAAACATCGAACCGCCAACGCGCCGAGGAGGCCTTCCAGGCCAGCGAAGCCCGCTACCAGATTCTTTCAAGGCTTTCGCCGGTCGGGATTTTTCACACCGACGCATCAGGCAATTTTCTCTACGTCAACGAGCGCTGGTGTGACATCGGGGGTATTGACGCGGATACAGCACTTGGGCAGGGGTGGGCCCGCGCCATTCACCCCGACGATCGAGGCCGCGTACTGCGGGAATGGGCGGAAAGCACGGATCAGGGTTCTCCTTTCAGGTCGGAGTACCGCTGCCTAAGAAACGACGACGGCACGAGTTGGATACTCAGCGAGGCCTCGGTGCAGGCCGACGAAGCAGGAAAGGTGATCGGCTATGTCGGTACGATGACCGAGTTGCACCGAAGCGAAAGCGAGAATCATTCGAGCTCGACCGCGGCTGACACTCGGGCAGTCGCGCACGATCGCAGCGCCTAGCCCGCATTTCTCACCAGCTGACGGGCGAAGCACTTGATAGGCACGCCATTACTTCGTTGCGCTTGCTTGCCGTGCTTAGCCCCGTTTGTTCTTCAATGCTACGTCGGTCGCGCTCGGGTCGTCGTCGGTCTTCGGCTCCTCTTCCCACTCCTCGAAATCTTCCCGCTGTTGGTTGCGCGCACCGCCTTTCAGTGCGCGGCGATCGTGCATCACGCCCGCGCCTGAGCGCTGCTTAGCGGGTGCGACGTACGGGTTGCGGGGGCGGATCTTTTTTTGACTCATCAGAAAGTCCTGATCACATCAGCGAAGCCGGCAAACCTGGGTCTTAGCTCATCATAGTAACCCGGCCGGGTGAGCGACTGAACGCCGGCCTGTTGCGGACGGTCGTTACAACCGAACCGGCCGTTCGCGATCCATAAGTTACGATGGTTCGAGTGCGGGCGCTTCTTGTTCTTATGTGCCTGGGCTTTTCTAAGACCAATACCATGAGTCAAAAGTCGGAAAACATCCGGCAAGCCGCCCGCAAACACTGTGAGGAAGTCATTCTTCCTAACGTCGATGCCTGGGAATCAACAACCGAGTATCCCCGAGAGGCGGCGGCCGCCGCGGCTGGGGATGGTCTGCTGGGGCTGTACTGTCCCGCGGAATACGGCGGGCAGGGTTTATCTTTTTCGGAAGGTATTCCGGTCTACGAAGAACTCGGCAGGGGGGCGGCGCTCCATGGCTTTACCCTATCGATGCAGAATGCGGTGGCGCACGCTGTCTGCGGTCTTGGCGGGACGGCATTGCGCGATGCCTGGGCATCTCGCTTGACTTCCGGCGCCTCCCTCGGAGGCTTTGTCATCACCGAGCCGCAGTCGGGGTCCGACGCAGCCGGTTTGCGAACCCGCGCCGAGATCAAGCCCGATGGTTCCTACACGATCAACGGCCGAAAGGCCTGGGTCTCGCTGGCGAACGTCGCGGATATCTACCTGGTCGTCGTCAAAACCAGCGACGAACCGGGACACAAAGACATCGCCATGGTGGCCGTGCCGAAAGATACGCCCGGGGTACGATTTGGTGAACCGTACAACAAGCTCGTCTCCCCGTTTCTGCCCATCGCCGATATGTTCTTCGAAAACGCGACTGTTCCGGGAGATCACGTGATTCTGCCTCCGGGGAAAGGGCTCAGCGGCTCTCTGACGGCCATCGATCTGGCGCGCACATCGATTGCCGCGGGGTGCTGCGGTCTGATGTCAGCCGCGCTGGATACGGCGTTGAGTTATGCCAGGGACCGCCGGATGTTCGGCCGGTCGGAGCTGGATTTCCAGGGCATCCAGTGGATGCTGGCCGATGTGGCAACCGATTTAGAGGCGAGCCGCCTGCTCTACAGGGACGCCGCGGCGAAGCTGGGCACTGCGGAAGGTCGTGTCGCGGCGGCCCATGCCAAACGATTCGCCCCCGATGCAGCGGTGAAAGCGACCGCTACGTGCATGCAGGTTCTCGGCGGCTCCGGCCTGTTGGCGCCCTATGCCCTCGAGCGGATGCATCGTACCGCGCCGGCGATGAAAGTCGTGGACGGCACGACCGAGATCCAGCGCGTTGTCATTGCCCGCGCACTGCGAAAACGCGCCGAGGGGCTGCCCGCACTGCCGATCCCGGGCGAGAAACGAGGGCCGGCCCTAGAGTAGATCCATCCCGACCCCTCAGGGTTCAGCTTCATGGTGAAAGCGCTGGCGTTCGCAGCCTGTTCCCCGCAGCAGTGAGCGGGCTGATTCGCCAGCGCCCACCACTGGTCGGCGGTGAGTTGGTGCTTGTTGATATCCTTCCGCCTCCAAGCTGTGCCGTCCGGTTTCGCCGGCAGGGGCGAGCGCCGTCCCCTGCGCGTTCAGCTTCAGCACGAAACCATCTGAGTGAAACAGATCTCGCCGTCCAATCCGAGTCGTCGAACTCTTCATCTGAGAAGGTAACGGTTTGTGCCGGTGCGTTGAGGCCGGTGACCACGAGTATTGCTGCGAGCCAGGCAACCTGTCGTTTATGTTTCACGATGGTCCCCTCTCCTGATCGATCCGCGGCTGGTCGAGCTTGGTCGATCTCGTAGATCTTGCAGATGTTCGGGTGGCTGAGTGAGGCTGCCGCCAGGGCTTCGCGCCCAAACCGCTTGTGGGTCCCTGGGTCGGAGACCAGGTGGGGGCAGAAACTTCAGCGCCACGTGACGACCCAGTTTGAAGTCCTCGGCCTTGTAGACGACACCCATGCCGCCTTCGCCAAGCTTCCCGGTGATCTCGTAGTGGCTGATGGTGGAGCCCACCACGACAGCCCAATTCTACCGTGCGGCGATAGTTGTTGGTAACAAACTCTTGCGCCGGCTACCCGATCGTAGCTCCACCAAGCCCCTGATGGGGAGGCGCTTTCAACCTTCCAGACGGAACTTTAAGCCGCTTGAAGGTCTCATTCTCGGTCGGAATAAGGTTTCTCGGAAAGCTATTCGCCTTGGATTATCACATCAACGTCCTTGTCCGCGAGGCCGGCGTCGCCCGATGCGGTCGTTAAACCGCGCCTGTAAACGGGCCCCCCGAACAACTCGCTCTCGAAGCGCGTGCCGAGGTTCCCTGACGGTGCGACGGAAGCGGCCGACCGCCGTGCACAGCGCAGGGAACAAGGATGTTTTGCCTTGATCAACCCAATAGGACGCGAGGCTTAGTGTGCGAAGCAATGAAGATAGAATGGAACAGATGAGGACGCTGACCCGGCTCATGGCCACCGCCGGCCTGGTTGTCTGGGCCGCCTGCTCGGGCGACCCCGGCAACGAGTTTGTCGCCGAGGTGAACGGCTATCGGATTACCGAGGCGGAATTCGCCCGCTATATCGAAACCCAAGTTCCCGACCTTTCTACGCCCGGCTCGCCCGATCAGGCTCGGATGCTGCGGCTGACGGTGCTGCGTGAGGTGATCGACCGCCACATCATGTTGCAGCGCGCCGAACGACTCGGTCTTCGGGCGGTCGACGCCGAGGTGGGGGCTCGGCTGGACGACTACCGGGCTCCGTACGCGACCACCGATGAGTTCGAGCAGCATCTCGAGGAGAGAGGAATCAGTCTTGACGAATTACGGATCGAATTTCAGAGAACGTTGACGATTGAAAAGCTGTTGGCGCGAGAAATTTCTTCCAAAATGTCGGTCACTGAAACGGAGATGCGGGAATATTACGAGGAGAATAAGGCTGGTTTTCATTTACCCGAGCAACAGATTCACCTGGCGCAAATCCTCGTTACCGCGACGCCGGAGATCCCCGTTCCCAACCACCGCAACGACGACGCCCGCGATCCGGAAACCGCGCAGGCCAAGGCGGAAATGCTGATTGAGCTTCTCCAGGGAGGCGAGGCTTTCGATGTCGTCGCCCAGAACTATTCGGAGGACCCTGATTCGACGGGCAATGGAGGAGACTTGGGCTTTATTCCGCAGTCGTTTATCGAGGAAGCCGACATCACGCTGCGCCGCGTAGTCGCCTCGCTCTCCCCGGGAGAGATTTCTCCCGTCATCCGCTCCGGCCCTGAGTTTCGCATTCTTCGTCTGATTTCCCGAGAACCGGCGGGGCAACGCGAGTTTTCCGACCCGCGGGTGCAGCAATCGATTCGCGAGACGTTGCTCAACCGTAAGGATCAACTCTTGCGGACGGCTTACACCGAGACCCTGCGGAATAAAGCGGATGTGAAGAATTACCTGGCTCGGCGCATCGCCGCGGATTTCGGCATTTCGGATTAGGGTATCGACATTCGCTAGAGCCGCGACGATCCTCCCGTTTGGCGGCGTCTACTTCGTGCTCAAGCGTTGACGCCGGCTGTCAGCCCGTGGTGTCAGTCTGACTACGAGCAAAAAGGGTACAGTCCGGTACCGTGCTCACTGTACTGTTCAAGTACACCTCCGCGCGACAAGCGGCGCGTGCCCAGCACTGACCGGTCTCTCGCGCACTTCGCCCCGCCAGGTGGTGAGAAATGCGGATTAGCGCTGGACTAGCGCGGGACTAGCGCTGCTCGAAGATGTCCAGGGGCAGAATCGCGGTGACGCCCACGTTGGGCATGTCGACGAGTTGGCCGATTCTGAGATCCACGGCGACCGAGGCGATGATATAGGCCTGCTCTCGGGTATAGCCGCGAGTCTCGGAAATGTAATCGATCATCTCCAGCAAGGCATTCCGCGCGGCCAGCGATATGTCCTTAGACAAGTTTTCCAGTTTCGCCACTTTCTCGGCGCCGAGATACCGCATGTCGGGAGGGACTTCGCCCTTGGCCTTGATCGGGAAGCCGGTGGTCGCGTAGAAAGTTCGGGACGGAATATCGAGTAAGGTGGAAGGCCCCTCGTAGTGAGGCCCGCGACCCAGGGTCGGGCCGTCTTTGATCAGCTCCGTCGTTAGGGTTACGGTCGCATCCATTTCGAGAGCGGTGCCCGAAACCTCGCCGTCACCCTGCGCGAAGTGCAAGTCTCCGACGGCAAGCCCGCAACCGGACACGTAACAAGGGAGATATACCGAAACCCCGACCTGCAGATACCGGATATCCAAATTGCCCCCGTGCTCACGAGGGGGGATGGTGCGCAGGCACTCCCCGGCATGGCTGCCGCCCTCCCCGCACACTTCTCGGGGAGAGGCGTGTGTCACATAAGTGGGCGGCATGACGGCGCCTCCTTCCTCGAGTAGCGCGGCCTCTCGCGCCAACATGCGGGCGTGCTGCTCCGGCCCCGGCAAGACCGTCACGATGCCGGGGAAACTCCGATTGGGGATGCGCACGCCCGGCAGGTCATCCGAGACGGCATAGTCCCGGTTTAAGCGCCATACGACGCGCAGCGGCCCCTTGATCTTGTCGCTGACAAAGCCGATCGGCGAAATGACCGTTATGGCCCACGGGCCCGGCGCGATGTCGAGGAGTCGGACCTTCAGCACGTCGCCGGGCTCCGCGCCCTCGATGTGCACCGGGCCGGTGAGGGAGTGAACCGTGCCGAACCCGGCGTCCCCTGCTCGAGGATCGGGCGGCGCTTCCGGGTCGAGGTCGAAGTCCGTGGCGTTGCGAGTGTGGAGCACGATTGTGTCTCCCGGCCGCGCCCGCGCAGCCGCCGGAATGGCGGGGTGAAGTCGATTGAAACAAGCGGCGTCCTGGTGACAGTTAGCCGAGCGATCGCCAAGCTCGACAATCTCTTGGGCCCAGGCATTGCCCGGCCGACCCGCCGGCAACAGCAGAGCAAATCCTACGATCCACGTTCGGTTTCTTAGCCTCCGCGTCATTGCTACCTCCGTTTCGTTGCATGCACACGACGCCCATCCCTTCGCCGAGCTTGACGGTCATCCGCTCGCGGGGGAATGTCCGGCCGACCATGCCGGTCCAATTTTACCGCGCTCGCGAGATGGAGTTGATACTCCGGGACAGGGACCACCGCTTGCTGGTGAAACCGCACACGGGCACATCGGACCACCCCCGCTGAAATCGGATAGGATCCGCCGGCCCCCGGGAGGGTAGCCTCTACGAAAGCCTCGCCTACTCCGAGATCGCGATCGTCACACCATTGGACTCAATCCCGCCAATCGCCAGCGAGAGATCGACGGGCTCTCCTGTCGCCGCCCCCTGCGGTATCTGAGCGTTCACTTGATAGAGCGCGACGAAACCGGGCGCCAGTCCCCAGAAGGACGTTCGCGCATCCAAGCCGTCGATGGTCACGGTTGGCCTTGTTTGGGTCCACGCCAGCCGGTCGGTCCAGGCGCCGACGCCGCTGGGTGGTGGATCGTCAACCGGGCCCAACCCGGTGCAAAAGATCGAAATGTGGTCGCCCCTGGCAACCGGCCGCGAGCCGCGGAACATACCCGCGGGCGCCGCCAGCGACGCGGTATTGGCGATCAGGATCGCTCCTTGACCGCTGCCGCTTTGGTTCGTGGTATAGATTCCGGGATCGTAGGGAGCCACTCGAACGAAGAACGGCATGGTCGTGGCGGCATGTACCTCGACCCTGACTTCCGCCAACGTATCGCGGAGCAGTTCCCACGGCGCCTGGAAGTTGATTTGATTGCCGGCGACGAAGACGAGCGGCGCGGGGATGCCGTTGAGGCGAACCTTGACGCCTTCTAAATGGATTGGCAGCAGCGCGGCATCTTCGGCAAGTCGCACGGTGGACGAAAATCCCGCGCCCCAAACGGTGTGGCCGCTGCCCGCGGAAACCGTGTCGAAATTGAGCCCGGCGGCGCTGTTGGTCACCGCGGCGGGCGGGGGAAGGATCGGGACGGGCTGATCGAGAGTCTGTAGTTTCGCCGACGGAGAGCCGACGCCCAAGGCGACTCGCGTAAAGACCTTCGGAAGCGGCTGCTGAAAGTTAGAATGATTGTTAGTGGGGTCGGGGTCTGGCGGACCGCTTGCGGCCGCCCGGAAGACAATCGAAATGTTTTCCGCGTTACTGTTGAACACAAGCCTGACTGCGCGGATTTCTTCGACGTTTAAGGACCCCAAATCCAAAGTGCACGATCCCCCTCCGCTGCAATCCCCCCGTAGCTCATCTCGTGGCTCCCCATGAGTAGCCCCGGCCGCCACCAACTCACTCGGCTCAACATCAATACCCGGTTCAGCCGTAAACTGAACGTTCAACGCTGTGGAAGGGCCAATATTGTGGACATACGCACTGGCGAAATGATTGCTCCCGCCGTGGCCTACCGAGAGCGTTACTGACCGCACCAACAAATCAGCCCCCGGATTTCCGGATATGGGCACGAAGGCCCTGTCGTAGTTGTTGCTCAGGTTCGTGTCCGCCTCCCGAATGCCAACTTCAGCTCTGTTCTCCACGTTCGCGTCCAAGAGGCCGGCTCGGCCGTTGACATCGATGATCCACTCTTCACGCACCTCCATTTCCGCGAGCTCGCATTGAACCTCCGTGCGCTCATCCGGCAAAAAAGGCAAAGGAGACTTGCCATCCTTTCGTTCACAGGTGCCACTGGCCCTGGAGCTGGAGTAGAAGGAGTCTTCGAGTTCGAATGCCGGATGAATGGGGAAAACCACTTTGACGTCTGTCGCTACGAGCGGTCCGTTGTTAGTGACCGTGAGCTTGAAGACGACCGGCCGGTCGCTGAGGACTTCGTCGGGACCTGTCAACTTGATCTGGACGTCGGTACCTGCGACCAAAGTCCTAACTACCGCCGGCGACGTCGGTACCTGCTTCGACCAAAGTCCTAACTACCGCCGGCGACGTCGGCGCCGCGTTCGATGCGGTGACAAGCGCTTTATTGACCATGGTTCCGGACTCCGCGGGGGCCGTCACGAAGAACTGCCTGATCTCGCCGATTCCGCCGACCGGAACAAAGCCTAGGTTACAGATGACTTGCGGACCGGCCGATTGGCACTGCTCGGGTAAATCGCCGACGACCGCCGAATTCGACGGCAGCGTGTCTATCACCATCACATTAAAGGCCGGTTCGGCGCCTCGGTTAAAAACCTTGAGAGTGTAGAAGACTCCTGCTTATACGGTTGTTTCAGCAAGCCCCAAGATGTTGGGGTGGAGGTCATCGCGTCTTGTCCAGGTCACGCGCGCGGCGGATGTGGGCGTAAGGCGTAGGAGCGTGTTGAGTTCCGAGACCAAGGAGGGTTTGGAAGGCTGCCATTGGGGTCTTGCGGCGGTTGTGTCGAAACACGAACTCATCGAGGTAAACCTGAAGCTGAGCGCGGCTCACGCCGTGGTACGTTCCGGTCAGCCATTGCTGCAGGTTGCCAATGGCACGATCCGCCAGCGGCACCACCGACTTGGCGCCTTTCCGCAAGTCAGTCCGGTGAGGTTGCGGACGAGAGACGTGTTTGTAGCCGGCCTCTTCGAGGGCGGTAAAGGTCTTCAGACCGTCTGTGTAGATGGTCGAGCCGGGAACAACGTTCTGGGCAAGAAACCTGTCGATCGTCACCTTCTTGAAGTCTGGAATAACGGACATGCGAACGCGCCCGGAGCGCTTCCCGCGTTTCTCAACAGCGACCATCACAAGGGCCGCACGGCGCCCCTTCAGTTGCCGGCTGCCTCGCAAACCTGCTTGCGGGCCGCCAATCCAGGTGTCATCGACCTCTACTTCTCCGTGCAAGGGCTCGCGAGCTGCGTTCACCATGGCCCGTCGCAGTTTGTGCAACATCATCCAGGCGGTTTCGTAGCGCGACAGGCCGAGCTGACGCTGCAGTAGCAGCGCCGACACACCTCGCTTATCAGTTGTCATCAGGTACGCAGCCCAAAACCAAACCGTCAGCGGGGTCTTCGTATTGTGGAGCACCGTTCCCGACGTCAACGAGACCTGGTGTCGACACGCCGCGCACTGCCACCGTAGTTTCTGCTCGAGAATGTAGGCCTGCCGATGCCCACACTGAGGACAAAGGAACCCGTCGGGCCAACGACAAGCAGCCAGGTACTTCTGGCAAGCCTCCTCGGTCGCAAACTCCACCTGAAACTGACGCAGACTCTTCGGAAACGGCGGCCGGGCCACGCCCTACCCTACATCTTGGGGCTTGCTGAAACAACCGTATAAGCAAGAGAAGACTAGACCGCCCACGGCGACTTTTTCCGCCGGATCGGCCGTCTTCGAGATGTCGAGGTTCGCGCCGCTTGGTGGGGGCTCATCGTCGACGGTGACCTTGAGCAGTGTGGCATCGGTGCCGCCCGCGTTCGTCGCATTCGCCGTGCCGCCGAGGACGACGACGCCGTTCTTCGCGGCGACGGCGTTGACCCCGACCCCGTCCACGGAGGTCTTGGAGATTTCCGCCCCGGCTGGGGTCAAAAGCACAAGAGTCGTCAGTCGATCGAAGCTGTCGAGAAATTCTATCAGGACGGTTAGCACTTCAAAGTCGATCACCCCGCTCGCCAATTGGATGGTAGCCAAGGCGAGCAGGCGCTCGCCCGCTTGCATGAAACTCACGTAAGCGTCGTCGGGGAAGAAGAGGTCGAAGCTTGCGATCCATGCACTGTAGCCGCCGCCAAGAGGGACGGCTTGGTCGGCGTCGGGGGTGACCGGAAAATCGAGCGAATCAGTTCCGCCGCCGAGCCAAACCTTGCCCGTCGGGTCAATCGTGACCGCGCTTGCAAAGTCATCGCCCGCGCCGCCGAAGTAGCTGCCGTAGTCAAGCGCGGAGCCGTCCGCGTTCAGCACCGCGGCAGTGGCGTCAGCGAAGTCGATCCCCGGAACGGGGCTGGGTTTCGGATTGAGCGCCCCTTGAAATGCGTCCGGGGTAGTCGGGAAGTCCGGCGAGTAGGAGGCGCCGACGATCACGGCTTCGCCATTTTTGGTAAGCGCCATCGCGCCGCACGATTCGCGGCCCGAGCCGCCCACGAACGTGGAGTAGATCATGCCCTGCCCCGAGGAGGGCATCTTCGAGACGAAACAGTCCGCTTCGCCTTGCAGCGTCTCACTGAGAGCGCCCGCCGTGGACGGAAACTCGCCCGAACTCGTCTCGCCGCAAATGTAGAGGTTTCCGGGCGAATCAATTTCGACGCATCGAGCCGAATCGGAGCCGGCGCCGCCCAAGTAAGTTGAGAATCCGAGGACGTCACCGTCCGTGTTCAGCTGTGCCACGAAGCCGTCACATCCGCCCCCATAGGTCTGTTGCATGGCATTTTGGGAAGGGAAGTTCGCGGAGCACGTGCTTCCGACGAAGTGGACGTCGCCCCCCGCGCCGACCGCCAAACCCAGTCCGCTGTCCGCTTCCGAACCACCCAGAAACGTCGCCCAAATCATGTTCAGATCCGAATCGAACTTGGCGATGAACACATCCGTCTCGCCGGAGTTGTTCGGGAACAAAGGGTTCATGGTCAGGAAATCACCGGATCGAGTACTCCCCACCGCGTAAATATTGCCCGCGTTGTCCACGTCAACGTCGCGCAGGCTTTCGGAATCACTGCCACCGAAGACCGTGGGCGGTGAAAGTACGGGGTCGATGATCAGCGGCCGCGACGTGTCGTAGTTTTCGAGGTGGAACCCGAATTCGCTCGGGCCGCCGCGGACATACCTGCCTTCGACGAGGTCACGGTCTTGCCCCGTTTGCTGATAAATCACGGGTTTGGTAAAACGCACGATGTTGTCGCCGGCGTGCACTACCAAATCTCCATTGGCGTCGAGGTCGATACGGTTGCCGCCTTCGATCGCGAACCGAATACGTCCGGGATCGGCTCCCGGATCGACAATGTAGTCGTGCTCGAACCCGTTGGGGCCGCGATAGTGCTCTACGTGGATGCCTGGATGCAGATGGCTCACCCGCACTCTGTGAAACACCGCCAGATTCCGCTTCCAGCCCGAGGGATCGGCGCCAATGAAGTGATGAGTGCGGGCGGGCAGCGGATCCACCCCTTCCACCACAACCTTCGCGCCCGACCGCAAGAACCTGGCACGGATAGGAGTTGATCCGAAAACGTCAAGGACGAAGCCGTCGTCCATAACGAACATCGAGCCGCGAGGAGTACGCGCGACGAATCGGACAGCCGGCTCGTAGCGCCCTTTGTTCGCCTCAAAGTAGAAAGGGAGATCCGCAACCGTGTGTGAGACGCGGGCGGGCTCTCCCCTCGCCGAAAGTCCGAATAGAAGAACAATGAGGAAAATACGAACCGATGTCGTCACTTGACCCTCCATCGTGAAAACGCCCCCGCGATAGCGATCTGTTTGGCCGGCCGCGGCCCGACGCGCGCGGTGACCTGAGGAAATTGTACCGCTGCCGGATAGCCGACGGAAACAATCCGTCGTTGGAGCGGGCACGACGGCTATCGTCGGGATCTATCCCTTTCTGAGCCGGCCCCGGTTTCTGAATCCGGCAGTGCGAAAGCCCAGAAGCCTAAACCGGAAGCGATCGCGACGTACTGCCGGCCGCCGACCATGTAGGTCATCGGCGACGCCTTCCAGTCTTGATTCAGCTGCAAATGCCAGAGCGGTTTGCCGCTCTTTGCGTCAAGCGCCGCGAAAGCTCCGCTGTCCTCCCCGAAAAACACCAGGTCGCCGTCCGTAGAGAGAACGCCCGAATACGTATCCGCCTTGCCGGTCTGGGCATAGCTCCACACCGTGCGCCCGGTTTGGATGTCTAACGCCCGAATGAACTTCTGATTGGGAGATCCATCGGCTAATCGGATGGTCCCTCCCAACCAACTCCGGCCGCGCTGCCATCGGCTGTCATCCTTGGTGTAGGTCATGCAGGATTCATGGGCTAACAGATAGAAAAGCTTCGTCCCGGGGTGGTAGCTCGTTGCCCACCAATTTGTAGCGCCGCGAATGGCCGGGCAAGCGTCCGAGCCCTCCTCGGTCGGGTCCGAGCCCGGCAACACGATCGGCCTTCCGTCTTCGTCGATGCCTTCAGCCCAGGTTTGGCGGACAAAGGGCTCGCCGAGAAGGAACTCGCCGTCGGTGCGGTCCAGCACGTAGAAGAAGCCGTTGCGATTGCCCTGCAGCAGCAACTTGCGGGGGCGGCCCTGGAACTCTTCGTCGATTAGCAGCAGGGGCTCTTGGGCGTCCCAGTCATGCGTGTCGTGCGGCGTGAACTGGAAATACCACTCCAACTCCCCGGTCTTCGGCTTCAAGGCCAACACCGAGTTCGTGTAAAGGTTGTCGCCGGGGCGCAGGTCGCCGTTCAGGTCCGGACAGGGGTTCCCCGTCGCCCAATAGAGAAGATCCAACTCGGGGTCGTAGCTGCCCGTCAGCCAAGTCGCCCCGCAGCCACGACGCAGAACTTCCTCGTCGCCCCACGTTTCCGACCCCGGCTCTCCCGGCGCTGGAATGGTCCAGAAGCGCCAGGCCCTTTCGCCGGTGGCGGCGTAGTAGGCGTCCAGGAATCCGCGCAGCCCTGAATCTCCGGCGCTGATGCCCGCGATCACGAGATCGCCGACAACAAACGGAGCCGCGATCGCTCCGTAGTGGTCGTGGTAGTCGGCCATCTCGCTGTCCCACAGGAGTTCCCCCGTAAACCGATCGAGGGCAATGACATGGGCGTGGTCGGTGACGGTGAAGACAAGATCTCCGCGAGCCGCGACGCCGCGATTCAACCCAATGGCCGGGTCTCCCACCAGGCCTGGGGTACGGGGCTGCGAGTAACGCCAGATCTCTCGACCGGTAGCGGCGTCGAGGGCATACACTTGATTCACGGCCGTGACGTACATCACGCCCGCGATCACCACCGGCGTGCCCTCGATCATGGGCATCTCGGCAATCGGATAGAACCAGCGCGCTTCCAGCTTGTCGACATTGCCGCGGTCAATTTGATCCAGTGCGCTATGCCGATTGGAAGTGTCGCTGCCGTTATACGACGACCAGTCGACCGCCGGCTCAATGGCCGCCTCGCGAAACGCGTCCGATTCGCTTCCGAGGATGCGCCGAAGCATGTGAATCTTGCCGTCGGCCGTTCGGACTTGCGCGTCGAAGCCGCTTTCGTTCAGAATGACGCCGCTGAGCGAACCGCCGTCCACGAGCGGTAGAGATCCCTCCCTGGGCTCGGGCGCGCGCGGGTCGCGAGCGGCGGGGGGGACGTTGGCCGCCAGTTTCTTGAGGTGCGCGATGAGCAGGCTGAGTTCCTCGGCGGGCATCTCGAACGCCGGCATGCCCTTGGAAGCAACTCCTTGGGTGATGATCGGGGCGAGTTCCTCGGGGCCTTTCGCGTGGATCGCGGGCAAGATCGACCGCGCTCGATCCGAGCCGGCCCCGTCGCCGCCGTGGCAAATTACGCAGCGTGTCCGGAACGAGTCCTCCCCATCCGCGGCAAGCAGAGTCAACGCGGAGAACCCGAGAATGGCGGTGAGTATTGGAACGATCATACAGAGCTGCTAAGAGCCTCTATTGTCGCCCCCCACGTGGAAGGCATGGCGGACAGGCATCATAATAGTGTGGTTCGTGTCCCTATTTCCGGGCGCGGGCGGGAACGCTGCAAGCAGTTCCATACGGCTCTGATCGGGCGGCGCTTCGAGGAAGGAGATTGCTATGAACAACCGCAGAGATATGATCGCAATGATGAGCACCGCTCTATTCGCCACCGGAGCGGCACCGGTTGCCGCCAAGACCGGTCCGTGGATTAAAGATCGAGGAGACGCACAACACATAACCGCGCCGTTTGGTGAAGTTCGCATCTACTTCAAGGGCGAAACTGAAGAATCGCGGTTGTTGGAACTGCTCAACGTGCGAATCGATCCGGGATTGAGCCCGCACCCGCCGCACGAGCATCCGGAAGAAGAGCTGCTGTTGGTAGTAGAAGGCGAGGGAGAGTTTCTGTTGGACGGCAAGGCGACGCCCTGCTCGGCCGGGACAATGTTGTATGCGGCACCCGGCCACTCCCACGGCATGAGAAATACCGGCAGTGCGCCTTTGAGCGTCCAGATTTTCAAGTGGCAGCCGAAGTGAAGGCGGCTTGAGCCAACCGCTTCGGGAACGCCGGCATTCCTTTCGAAGACACTCCTTTCGTGATGATCAGCGCGGGATCTTCGGGGAAGTTTCTTATTGTTGCCCCCCCGACAAGGAAAGCGAAGCTCTTCCTTACGTTGCGCCGCGAGCCCGTCGACGCCACCACGCCGACATCATCCACAACACGCCGATACCGATCACAACCCACATCAACCAGCGAATCGCGTCGGCCGGCTGAGCGGCCGTCAGCCAGTCCCAGTCGAAGTTGTATCGACTCAGCAGATCGGCTCTTTCGGTCATCCAATGCCAAGCGGTGTGCGCCACGATCGCGGAAAGGATGATCGTCCCTATCCTCTCGGTGATGACGAAGCGGAACAAGCCTTCCAACGCGGGGACCAGAAGCAACAGCACCAAGAGCTGTCCCAACTCGACGCCGAGGTTAAACGAAATCAGTGAGGTCAACAGGTGGGAGCCGGCGAACTGCAGCGTCTCGCGTAGCGCGAATGAGAAACCGAAGCCGTGGATCAAGCCGAATCCGCAGGCGATCATCCAGCGGCGATGCACTCCCGACGCGCCCACGATGTTCTCAAGAGCCATGTAGATTACCGTGATCGCGATGAGCGTTTCGATCAGCGGCGGAAACCATATCGCGCCGGGTGCGAGGTCGAGGGCGGAGGCGATCAGCGTGAACGAGTGCGCAATCGTGAAGGCGGTGACGATGAGGACAAGCGGGCGCAAGCGCCGAAACGGTATGACCAGGCAGAGCAAAAACAACAGATGATCCAGCCCATCGAGGATGTGAAAGAAACCGAGTTCCACGAACCGCCAGGCCGCCTGGCCCCAACTGGGATCCAGCGGCACGCGTCCCGGGTCGGCCAGGAACTGATAAGCGCGCACCGAGCCTTCGGGCGTGTGGAACCGCAGAACCGTGCGAACCCGCGCCGCCAAGTGCTCGAGCCCCGGGCGCATTGAAAAAGCCGCTTGATCGGATCGAATCGGATACTCCAGCAGGACGTCGAAGAGAACCTGGTCCGGCACTAGGTTTTCGTAAGAAGGCGGCGGCGCCCTAGTGATATGAGCAAGCGCCTGATCGAATGAGGCGAAAGACTTGTCCGAGGGAAGCGATATGCGGGTTGCCGCGATGCTGGGCGGCGCCAATCGTGCGCCGGCCTCGTAGATCTCAATGAATCCGGCGATCCACACAGTCGCCAGATCAGGGAGCTGAGGAGCCAGCTTTTCCAAATCCAAGTACCCGGAGGGCAGCGCCGGAAACTCCACGTCCCGCATTGAGCTTAGCGGGACCCGCACGAGCAACTGAAGCCGATCTCCCGCCGGCTTGGCCATCAGGTGAGCGGTCACCTCGGTCGGGATTTCGTGAGCGAAACCGACGCCGGCGAGCCCAACGGCCAAGGACAGTGCCGACAGACATCGAAGAAATACGATCACAGCGTTGTTCTTACGGGACTGAACGGGTATGATAGCCGAGACTGGAGTCCCTATGAACATCACGAAACGCGAGTTGCGAATTGGCGGCGCTCTTGTAACGGTCGCGGGCCTGCTCGGGGCAATCTCGTTTGTCCTGGACGAAACAGCCGAAGTGGAGGCCGCCGCGGTGATGGCGCCTCGGTTGGAGGTCGATCCCCTGTGGCCGAAACCGCTGCCGAACCACTGGGTGCTGGGAACGGTGATCGGCGTGGACGTCGACGCGGACGACAACGTTTGGATCGTCCACCGCGGCAGTTCTCTCGACCCGAAGGAGGTCTACGCGACGTGGGATCCGCCGGCGTCGGATTGCTGCTACCCCGCGCCGCCGGTGCTGGTATTTAATCCCGAGGGCGAGTTGATCCGCCATTGGGGCGGACCAGGCGAAGGGTATGACTGGTCGGCCTCGAACCATGGAATTGACGTCGATCACAAGGGTAATGTTTGGATCGGCGGCAACGGTTCCAAGCGTCCGGGGAAGGCCACGCTTCCGCACGACGAGAGCGCCATGGGCAAGGGGCGGGTTCACGACAGCATGGTTCTGAAGTTCACCGCGGCCGGGAAGTTCCTCATGCAGATCGGCAAGCCTTTCGAGGGCGCGGGCAGCCACGATCTCAAGAACTTTAAGCTGCCGGCGAAAACTCTTGTGGATGGCAAGACCAATGAACTCTACGTGGCCGACGGTTACGGCAACCGCCGCGTCATCGTGCTGGACGCCGACAGCGGCGAATACAAACGGCATTGGGGCGCCTACGGCAACAAGCCCGACGACACCCAGCTTCCACCCTATAAGCCCGGCGAGCCGCCGCCCAAGCAGTTCCGAACCCCGGTGCACGCCATTGCTCTCTCCGACGACGGCTTGCTCTACGTCTGCGATCGCACCAACGACCGCATCCAAGTGTTCAAGACCGACGGCACGTATGTGAAGGAAGCCTGGGTCGAGCCCGACACGCTCGGCGACGGATCGACGTTCGACGTGGCGCTCTCCCGCGACCCCGGGCAGAAGTACCTCTACGTCGCCGACGGGGCGAACCACAAGGTTCACATCCTCGACCGCGATTCGCTAGAGGTGTTGACGACCTTCGGGGACGGCGGCCGCCAACCGGGGCAATTCTACGCGGTCCACAGCATCGCGACCGACTCCAAGGGCAACGTCTACACCACGGAGACCTACCATGGCCGGCGCGTACAGAGGTTTGTCTACAAGGGTCTGGCACCGGTCACCAAGAAGGATCAAGGGACCGTCTGGCCGAGCAGCTGAGGCCAGCGGAGCTTGGCGGTGACCTTGTGGTGCGAAATGGTCCCGCCGATTACGAAGGCTCTTGAGCTGAAGTGGCTTACGCCTCGAGCCACATTCCGAGGTCCTCAAGGCGCGGATTGATGGTGGTATCGGGATATCCCGAGAGCGCCGGGATAAACCGGCATGTTGTCAGGAATGAAAGAGTCCTACAAGGAAGGAGTAGCGAACCACCTTGACCTCGAGTCTTGCGGACGGCGTCGCGAGGCGACGTTCGAAGCGTAGACAGGGGTATCGGCGGGCCGGGCTATTGAGCTTCGAAAAATCTGTTTCAGGGTGCCGACCTCGTTTGGTAGATGGGAAGGCAACACGGGCGTTTGCGTTAGATCGCGAGTGGGCGTCCGGCCCTGCGTAGTCGAGGAACCTGAGCACGTCGAGAAACAACATGCACGAGAACCGGGAGACCTCTGGAACGTCTCGACCCTGCAAGGGGGGAGACCGGTCCGAGAAGGCGCTGAGCCGAACGGCGGACATGTACGTTCCAGAGGGGTCTGACTGCGCCGTAGTACCTGTGAACCGGCCGAACAAAGAAGGGCGACCTTTGGCGGAGGTTGGGGAGGAAAGGGCGCAGACCAAGGAGAACACCGAAGGGTCCAACACGAGCCCGACACCGAGCGGGAAGAGAGTGTCCCAAGGGCTTGCCGGTGTGCGTAGAACAGCCAAAGAAAGGAGGCAGGAGAAGTTCACCGCTTTGCTCCACCATCTGAACGTCGATCTACTCAGGGAGAGCTTTTACGCTCTGCAGCGGAAAGCCGCCCCGGGAGTCGATGGCGTGACGTGGCGGGAGTACGAGACCGGGCTGGAGGGTCGACTCGTCGATCTGCACGGCCGGGTTCATCGTGGAGCGTACCGGGCGCAGCCTTCGCGCAGAGTCTACATTCAGAAGTCCGACGGGCGGCAACGTCCGTTGGGCATCGCGGCGCTGGAGGACAAGATTGTCCAACAGGCCGTGGTGACGATCCTCAACCAGATTTACGAGGTCGACTTCCAGGGCTTTTCGTATGGGTTTCGACCGGGACGTAGTCCCCATCAGGCGCTCGATGCGCTGACGGTGGGGATCCAAACCAAGCGCGTGAACTGGGTGCTTGACTGTGATGTTCGGTCATTTTTCGACACATTGTCGCACGAGTGGCTGGTCAAGTTCATCAAGCACCGCGTGGCCGATCCGAGGGTGCTTCGCCTGATCCAGAAATGGTTGCGGGCGGGAGTGTCCGAAGACGGTCAATGGTCGGAGACGACAGTAGGTACTCCGCAGGGTTCAGTGGTTTCACCGCTGCTCGCCAACGTGTACCTGCACTACGTCTTCGATCTATGGGTGGAGGCCTGGCGCAAGAACGCGGCCCAGGGCGACGTCATCGTCGTCCGTTACGCCGACGATTTTGTGGTGGGCTTTCAGTATCGAGCCGAAGCCGAGCGTTTCTGGACTGAGCTTCAGGAACGTTTGGCCAAGTTCGGTCTGGAACTCCATGCGGGCAAGACGCGGTTGATCGAGTTTGGGCGGTTCGCCGCTCAGAACCGGAACAAACGTGGAGAGGGAAAGCCGGAGACCTTCACGTTCTTGGGCTTCACGCATTACTGCGGGACGCGCAAGAGCAACGGCACATTCATCGTCTGGCGTAAGACGGCGAAGAAGCGGATGGTGGCGAAGCTGCATCAACTGAAGGCAGCTCTCCGCCGCTGGATGCACGAGCCGACGGCGCGGGTCGGAGAGTGGCTGCAGAAGGTCGTACTGGGCTATTACCAATACCACGCGGTTCCGGGCAACACCGATCGACTGGCGTTGTTCCAGTATCGGCTGCGCCAGCTGTGGCGACACGTCTTATTCCGTCGCAGTCAGAAGGGACGTAAGTCCTGGAAGAAGCTGAACCGACTGCTGGACCGCTGGATTCCTGTCCCTCGCATTCTTCATCCTTATCCGATGGACCGTTTCTGCGCTACTCATCCAAGGTAGGAGCCGTGTGCGTTAGGAGCGCACGCACGGATCTGTGCGGGGGGTGCCGGGTGACCGGCATCCCTACCGCGATCACCTAAGTGTCGAAATCGACTCAAGGCTAGTCTTTGCTTCAACTTAGGAGATCACCGCCGTCTCCGCTATGTGCACGAGAATGGCCTTCGATCGGCTCCGTGAGTGGCCAAGGCAAGGGCTAAATAAACCTCACGCCGTTACAGCGGACTTGAGGGCTGCGGGTGAACTGTAGGAGAGGTTCCTTTCTCACCAACAACGGCCCATGTCAGGCACCTATTGACTCCCGCATAATATAGAGTAACCTTTTGAGGGTTCTGCTCGTCCTAACAGACATGGGGAACCCAAGAGGCGTAAGACGCGATTTTGATGCTCTCGAGAGGAGACGGTTGGAGGCCGTGCGGCTGGTCGTTGACGAAGGTTTGAGTCAATCCGAGGCAGCACGGCGGGTGAAGGCGGCGCAGCAAAGCGTGAGCCGTTGGGTCAGCGAGCATGGCGAGCGGGGTGCGGCCGGACTCCGCAAGGCCGGGCGTGCCGGTCGCAAGCCGCTGTTGGACGCCACGCAGCTCGAACGCCTCGAGACGCTGCTGCTCGAAGGGCCCGAGGCGCACGGCTTCCCGACGCCACTGTGGACTTGTCCGCGGGTGGCTCGTCTGATCGGAGACGAGTTCGGCGTGCGCTATCACGATGGCCATGTCTGGAAGATCCTGTGGGCGCTCAACTGGAGCCCCCAACGGCCGGTCGGCCAAGCCCGTGAACGCAACGAAGAGGCCATCCGCTACTGGCAGCGCAAGACCTGGCCGGCCACTAAAAAAAAGCCCAAAAACAAGGCCGCACGATCGTCTTCATCGACGAAAGCGGACTGAGTCAGAAGCCGCATCGCTGTCGCACCTGGGCGCCGCGCGGCGAGACACCGCTGCTGCAATTCAACTTCAACTGGCAGAAGCTTTCGGTGTCGGCCGGGCTGACGTTGCGCAACTTTTACTTCCGGCTCTATCGCGGTGCGATCGGCGAGCTGGAGGTCATCGACTTCCTGAAGGCTTTGGTCCGCCACATCGACCGGCCGCTGCTGATCGTCTGGGACCGCTTGCCGGCACACCGCAGCCGCCTGGTACGAGAGTTCATCGAACTCTCCGAAGGCCACATCGCCACGGAATTCTTGCCGTCCTATGCGCCGGAGCTGAATCCGGTGGAATACATTTGGGCGTACTGGAAGCAGCACGAGTTGCCCAACGTTTGCCCGAAGGACTACTGGGAGCTGGACGAGCGCGCTCGCAAATCCCTCCGCCGCATGCGCCGCAAACCCCGCTTGATTACGGCCTTCTGGAAGCAGTCTTCTCTTTGTCTCGATTAACTCTATATTATGCGAGATTCAATAGGTCATTGGCCCCGGAAAGCAGTCTGAGGCACCTGCCGAAATGAATTCATAGTTCAACGGATCAGTTGTTTTCACGATCAATCTGCGCAGCGGTAGAATCGAACCGCGGTTGTCAGCGTATCGGGAGAGGATAATCGATGGCCGAAGAATTGACACAGCTCTCAGAACACTTGTACCGCTTTCGCGACACATGCAACGTCTATGTGCTGGTAGACGGCGAGGCGGCGCTGCTGATCGACGCTGGCTCCGGAGCAGTGTTGGAGCGTCTAGGCCAGATAGGGGTGAAACGTGTTGAATGGGTGCTACAGACTCACCATCATCGCGACCAATGTTGGGGGACACCGCGCCTGCAGGAGCACGGAGCGCAACTCGCGGTCCCGGAATACGAGCGGCACCTGTTTGACCAAGCCGAGCTGTTTTGGCAGCAGCGGCGAACGTTTGACAACTACAACGACCGCAACACTTTTTTTGCGGTAGGTCAGAACATCCCGGTTGATGCCATCCTGGAGGACTACGAGACGTTCTCCTGGCGAGGCTACGAATTCTACGTCCTTCCTGCGAAGGGACACACGCTCGGCTCCAGCGCTTTGCTGGTCAGGGTCGATGGGAAGCTGGTAGCTTTCACGGGCGACCTGTTAGCGGCGGGCGGCAAGCTGTATCAACTGCACGCCATGGAGTACACCTACGGGTCGATGGAGGGGGTCGTCTTCACCGTGCAGTCGGCTCGGGCACTGGCGAAACAGGCGCCGGGTGTCTGCTTTCCTTCCCACGGAGAACCGATCAGCGATGTGGCGGGTGACATTGAGCGGCTCGAAAGGCGCTTGATGGACTTGGTCGAGCTAGGACGAGGCATGCGAGTAGCCGGTCGCGAGAGCATACCTGAACAGCTCTTCCTACCCGAATCAAAGCTGATTCCTCTGTCCCGTCATTTGCTGTGGGGTGGCGTTTGGACTTGTTCGAACTTCTACGTGATTCTGAGCGACAGCGGCAAGGCCATGTTTGTCGACTATGGGCACGCTTACTGGCCCCACATGCATGTCTGGTCCGACCACGATGGTCTGGAAACGATGCGCTTCGTCGAGCATCACCTCGACGAGTTGCGGGAAGAGTATGGAGTTACGAGTTTCGATCTGGTTGTACCCACTCACATTCACGACGACCACACCTGTGGAATTCCCTATCTTCAGCGACACCACGATACGAAGTGCTGGGCTCTGCAGGAGGTCGGGCAGGTGCTGGCGGACCCAGCGGCGTGGGCCAGCACGCCCTGCACCTTTCCCAAACCGATCCGAATCGACCGTTGGTTGCAGGACGGTGAACGTTTCCAATGGGAGGAGTACGAGTTTGAGATTTACCACGCTCCTGGGCAGACCGAATTCCACTCCGTCTACGCCGGCATGATCGACGGACGCAAGGTGGCATTCACCGGTGACAACTACTTTGTAGAGCAGGTGGTGGTTGGCGGTAAGACGGAGGTCCATCCGTACCAGACCACCGTGCTGCGGAACAGCTTCCAGCTAGGGATGCACCGGCGGTGCGCCGAAGTCATGCGGCAGATTGCACCGGAGCTGATCTGTCCCGGTCACCGCGACGTGCTGTCGTGCTTCAAGCCGGAGCTGGACTACTACTGCGATTTCATCGCTCGCAAGGAACGCGTGTTTGAGGAGTTGGTGAATTCGCCAGCCGATCATTACATCGATCTTTTCTGGGTGAGACTGCTGCCTTACGTCGCGGTCGTGGAAGCGGGGGAATCCGTCGGCTACCGGCTCCTCTTACGCAACAACCTGGAGCGGCCTGCAAAGTTCTCCGTCCGGTTACTGCCCCCGCCAGGGTGGGTGGTGTCCGCGGAGCCCGTCAGCGTGAGCCTCGAACCGGAGGGACGGCACGAACTCACCTTGTCTGCCACAGCGCCGCCCGAGGGGGATCAGACTCGCCGGCTTGTGACAGCAGAGGTGTGCATCGACGGGATTTCCCAAGGTCCCGTGAGTGAGGCACTGGTCACCGTTCGGTGAAGTGAGGTAGGACGGCCGTCCAAACGGAGGCTTCGCAGCTGTGGATGAACGCAACGGCAAAGCGCTGTGGGAATTCCCGACCAACGTACGTATGAAGGCCTCGCCGATGACCTTTACAGTAGGCGGCAAGCAGTATGTTGCGGTTGCCGCCGGCCCGAATATCCTCTGCTTCGGTCTGTGACTTGGAGGCGCGCCTCCGCGGCGTTAGTTGGCGTTGGTCCAGGCGCTTGGATTGATACTTCGCCGTTAGGTGGGATTTGGGACTCAAGCGAATCGCTTCGTGCATGGCTCCCCGCATGCGACGTGCTAGGAGCGCTTTTCAAACGCCCTTATCCATCGCACGCCGTCCCCGCGCACTCGCCGACTGCCTCCGCGGACTTTGCAAAGCGTCCCTACAGATGGAAGCCCAAGGCTAAGGCAGTCTACCGGTACTTTCGCGAGTGGCTCCTTTAGAGGATGCTCCAACTCTCGGATCATGGTCACAGAGGCTGGCAGGGAAACCGACCGACTCTTGAAGTTGCTTCTTCTAGAAGAGGCGCGATGCGGAACGTGAGCGCGGTCGGTGCTGATATCAGCGAATAGTGAGCTGCGTCAGGCCGCTCGGGTTGTTGGGCAGCGGTGCGTCGCCCGGCTCCACACCGTTCATCTGGAAGACGTACGCCAGCACATTCAGGTAGAGCTGGTCCTCGAGCGAACCGGGCCTGTCGGGTGGCATCTTCTTGGCGTGCTCGAAAAGCGCGCGGACGCTCTTGCCCGACCACTTCTCGTCGAAGTACCGCCCGGCCAGCGGCGTGCCGTAAGTGCCGTTAGTGAGGTTGCCGCCGTGGCAAACGGCGCAGTACTTTACGTATGCGGATCTGCCGGCTTCCGCCTGCGCTGCGGTGAAGTGCGGCGGCGGGCCCTGGTCCGGGCCGGACTCGGCTGACGGCGTCTCGGACCGCTCCGACTTGGTCAGCATGACAGGCTCGATCGGCCCGTCCGCCTCTCCTTCGTACGTGAACGCCAGAATCGCGCCTGGATGGGCCATCGAGTTCGTCGCCCCGCCACCAATTGCCTCCGCCACGCCGCCGAAGTCCGCCGCCACGAAGATCGTGCGGCCGTCGGGGCTGACCGCGGTGTCGCGGAAACGGTCTTCGCTTTGCAAATGGCGTTCGATCGGGCCGGAAACCCTCTGCCCGGAATCGTCCAGCGGCACGGTGTACAGCGAGCCGCGCTTGAGGCCCGTCACGAACAGAACCTTTTCCCAACCCGGGACACCGCTCTCGCCCGCTTCGTAGTACTCGATGCTGGACGGGCCAATGGTCGGCCAGCAAATGTGGTGGACGCCCCCGCAGCGCGGGTCTTCGAACTCGCCGTCCGCCGCGGTGAACAGCGACGCGATCGGCTCGATGAACGGCTCTTCGTAGTCCGACTCCCGCGCGAAGGGCGTTGAGTCCGGAATGCGCGTGAAGTCGTAAGTCAGATCTTTGCAGGCGATGCGCGAGTCGGCCCAGCGGGCGTAGACGTAAAACTTGTCGTCTCGCCTGCCGGCGACGTGGGGCCAGCCATAGTTGCCTCCCGCGCGGAGGATGTTGACCTCGTCGTCGGTGTGCGGCCCGTGCTCGAAAGCGTAGAGCGTGCCGTCGGGAGCTAAGTCGATGCCCTGGCTATTGCGGTGGCCGTAGCTATAGACGTGGCTCACGGTGTCGGCAAGCGTGGGGTTGTCTCCGGGGATGGAGCCGTCCAGGTTCAGCCGCAGGGTCTTGCCGACGTAGGCCCGGTAGTCGACGGCCTCGACCTCGGCTTGGGTCGGCAGGCGCTGCGACTCGATAGGTAGGCAGAAGTTGCCGAGCTGATTGTGGCCTTGATCGCCGATCGTGAGGTAGAGCTTGCCGTCGGGGCCGAGCTTGAGGCGTCCGCCGTTGTGGTCGTTGCCGGCCGGCAAGCCTCGGATGACGTCGACCGGATCGCTCAGCCTACCGGTCTTGGCGTTGTAGCGGAATCGGACGACCTTCATGTAGAGGTAGCGGTAGGCCGGCGCGGCGACGTCGGCATTGGAGTCGGCCCCCTCCCCGGGATCGTCGTAGGTGTAGGCGACGTAGACATAGTCGCGGTCCACGCCCTCGAGCAGATTCGGGTGGAGCGTCAGCCCGAGCAGGCCCTCTTGGCCGCCCGGAGTGCGGACTTCCTCGATAACGACGGCGGGTTTTCGCTCGCCCGTCTTCGGATGAACGCGCGTGACTCGACCGCTGCTGCGCTCGGTGACCCAAAGCCAGTCGTCCGGTCCCCACTCGACCTCCCACGGGTTGGCAAGGCGGGAGACGACGACCGACTTGGCGAATCGTTTCGAGCCCCGCACGGGCGGATTCTCCTCGGCCGCCGGCGAAAAGGCGACGAAACCGACGCCGACGAGGAGGATGGCGACGAGCTCGGGTCGCTTCGTCATAGACTTCGGGGGTAACTTCAAGAATACGGCAAGCCGTACTCAAAGGAACTTAGATCGAATCACCGCCCAACTTGGCCGTCTGGTCGGCAATTCGGGGCAGGTGAGCTCTCTTTCTCTCGAGCGGCCTCGAAGTACAGGAAGTCGCGGCTAGATCCTTCCTTGTCGTCCAGCGTTGATTCAGCGCGCCAACCGGGCGCCTTCGAGCTTCTCGTCGTTAGTTGGCGGAAACAATCGATGTCACCAGCATGGAATTATTTTGGTGGCCAAGTCCCTAACCCACGCTGTCTTCCCGTCTCCGGACATTCGCTCCGCCACACCGAAAGCCCGGGGGTTGGATGAGAAACTTTTTCTCGACTCCGATCCGACGTCGGAACGCTCCGCTTAGCATCCCGCTTGATCCTCCCCGGGCTTCCTTAGTGGGGGGAGCCGGAGACCCTTCCTAATTAACAATCTTTACCGCGCCGAGCGAGCTGATCGGGAAGCGGTGGCCCCGTGAGGGCGGCACCTCACCCCGGCCGAACGAGCTTGCGGCGCGATACCGGCAGCCCGCTTCAGCGGGCTTGAGAATCCCCGAGGCCGGTCCTTGTAGGGCCGGCAACATACGTCGTTCAACCCACTTGAATTTTCGCTTTCCCGAGCCGCGCCGCCTCGCGGCGCGCTCTTCCTCCGCGAGCCGCTGGCCAAGTATCTCGCTCGGAAAGAACCGGCCACCCCGCGCCCGGTTCCCCTCCCTCGGCCAACGTACCCCGGCGACATGTGAATCGGCGACACGGAAACCATCACGGCAACCCAAAATATATTTCCCCCCTAAATGCAGCAACTTACCGATTCCCCACCCCCGCTAAAGCCGGGTACCGGCCATATCCTATAAACGGGCACAACCTGCCCCCAATCGAGGTACACCAATGGCTACGAATAAACAAATCAACGCTAATCGCGAAAACGCAAAAAACTCCACGGGACCGCGCACACCCGAGGGCAAGCAGCGTTCCTCCCAAAACGCCCTCAAGCACGGCCTTCTCGCCGCCGACTCCGTCATCCCCGGCGAAGATCCCGCCGAGTTTGACCGTCACCTCACTCTGTTCGAGAACGCGTACGTCCCCAAGAATTACATCGAAAGGGAAATCGTGCGTCAAATCGCCGACGCCGCTTGGCGCATGCAACGGCTCTCGCGCATCGAAACCACCGCGATCACTGTCGCCATGGCCCGTCGGCGCAAACACCGGCTTCGCTACGGACAAGAGTCCGCCCTCGAGGGGCACGAGGCCGATCTCGAACTGCTCGGCGCCTCGATGTTAGACGACACGAAGCTGCTCAACAACCTCGGCCGCTACGACGCCCATCTCTCGCGGCGCTTCGACCGCGCCGTCGAGATGATGATGAAAATTCGAAGGCAGGAAGCAAAGTTCCGCGACGCCGAAGCCAAAGATTCAACCAACAGACACCGAGGCGTGGACGGAAGTCCACGCTCCGACGACGAATCGACCTGGAACGCGGACCTTGCGCGCTACGGCCTGGACGAAAACTACCGCCCGCTGAATCGCGCACAATCCGCCCCGAGCGCTGGCGGCAAGGGTCCTGTTCCGGTCGAGAGCAGCGGCGGCGACCCTCGCAACGAGGCCCTGCGCGAAAAGCTACGAAACGAAGCCAATACTTTAGTCAAGGTCCTGGAAAATAAGGAGTTCCCCGAGCCAACCGATGAAAGCCTGAGGTCTGAAATGACCGAAGACCTGACCGCAACCCCAACCCGCTAGCCGACCGGGTCACTGCAAACCACAAAGAAAGGAACCAACACCAACCAAAACAAGAACCAACCTCATCCACGCACCCGGGAACCCCCGCCCCGCGGCCACCCCTCCCAAACCCCCAAGCCCAAGATCCATCTACCAAGCCCGCCCGCCTCCGCGACGCCGAAGCCCCCGACGTGGCGCACGCTTCAGCGTGCCGTGTCGCCACTCATGGCGACATCTGACCCTAGGCCGGAGCCCTAGTTCCCTCCTGCTTATACGGTTGTTTCAGCAAGCCCCAAGATGTTGGGGTGGAGGTCATCGCGTCTTGTCCAGGTCACGCGCGCGGCGGATGTGGGCGTAAGGCGTAGGAGCGTGTTGAGTTCCGAGACCAAGGAGGGTTTGGAAGGCTGCCATTGGGGTCTTGCGGCGGTTGTGTCGAAACACGAACTCATCGAGGTAAACCTGAAGCTGAGCGCGGCTCACGCCGTGGTACGTTCCGGTCAGCCATTGCTGCAGGTTGCCAATGGCACGATCCGCCAGCGGCACCACCGACTTGGCGCCTTTCCGCAAGTCAGTCCGGTGAGGTTGCGGACGAGAGACGTGTTTGTAGCCGGCCTCTTCGAGGGCGGTAAAGGTCTTCAGACCGTCTGTGTAGATGGTCGAGCCGGGAACAACGTTCTGGGCAAGAAACCTGTCGATCGTCACCTTCTTGAAGTCTGGAATAACGGACATGCGAACGCGCCCGGAGCGCTTCCCGCGTTTCTCAACAGCGACCATCACAAGGGCCGCACGGCGCCCCTTCAGTTGCCGGCTGCCTCGCAAACCTGCTTGCGGGCCGCCAATCCAGGTGTCATCGACCTCTACTTCTCCGTGCAAGGGCTCGCGAGCTGCGTTCACCATGGCCCGTCGCAGTTTGTGCAACATCATCCAGGCGGTTTCGTAGCGCGACAGGCCGAGCTGACGCTGCAGTAGCAGCGCCGACACACCTCGCTTATCAGTTGTCATCAGGTACGCAGCCCAAAACCAAACCGTCAGCGGGGTCTTCGTATTGTGGAGCACCGTTCCCGACGTCAACGAGACCTGGTGTCGACACGCCGCGCACTGCCACCGTAGTTTCTGCTCGAGAATGTAGGCCTGCCGATGCCCACACTGAGGACAAAGGAACCCGTCGGGCCAACGACAAGCAGCCAGGTACTTCTGGCAAGCCTCCTCGGTCGCAAACTCCACCTGAAACTGACGCAGACTCTTCGGAAACGGCGGCCGGGCCACGCCCTACCCTACATCTTGGGGCTTGCTGAAACAACCGTATAAGCAAGAGTTCCCTTGGCCTTTGTTGCGACCCGATGCAACGCAAACCTTGCAGTCTTGCGAACCTCAATCAAAATGCAGAAACTTGAAACGCCTCGTCCCTCCTGCCGCTGTGAACAGCGCTGCCCAATCCCGATCACGGTTGAGACAATGGAGCGGTTCCGCGCTCCATATTGGCGGCGGGCGCATCTCGGTTAGCACTGACCGGCAAGGAATGAATGATCATGTCGACACACAATCGGCTTACTCGACACGGCTTCAGAGCGGGGTTCATCCTCGCCGCGGTCGCAGCGCTCTGGTCGTTCGCGACCCGGTCGTCGGAGGTTCGGCCGGCCCCGACTCCGAGCCCGCAGGTCTCCGCCGAACATAGCTCCTGGCAACAACTCCCCGACATGCCCGTGCCGCGGTGGGAATCGGGGAGATCGGGGACAGAAGGGCACGCCCCGTCGCACGATCACCCCAGCCATGTGTTGACCTTATCCCAGCCCCTCGCGCAATCGATCCACCTCGGCGCGGATCTCTCCACAGCGGCTTCGAAAGATTTGGGCGTCCACCGAATACGCCAGGTAGGTCACTCCTTCGCCCATCCACAACTTCGCCTGCTCTAGGGAATTCGCGAAACAACCCGCGGCGACGCCGTGACGCCCGGCCGCCGCCGCGATTGATCGCATGGCCTCGCGGACACGAGGGTGGGTGACTTCGCCCGGAATTCCGAGAGTTTGTGAAAGGTCGTAGGGGCCGAGAAAAGCAACGTCGATGCCGTCCTCAACCAGGATTTCTTCGACCCGGTCGAGCGACTCCTGGGCTTCGACGTGCAGCACGACCAGCGTATCGTCGTCCGACGTTTGGCGGAACTCGCCGACGTCCCGTCCGCCGTGATGAGCGGCGCGGACGAAGGGGTTGAAACCGCGTATGCCTCGCGGCGGGAACTTTGTTGCCGCGACGGCGCGCGAGGCGTCTTCGGGGGATGCGACTTGGGGGATATGCAAGCCGACCGCTCCGAGGTCGAGAACTTCCAAGATGTCACCGGGGTCGTTTCTGCGAACTCGAACCAGCGGGGCGATCTCGGCGGCCTCGGCGGCGCGAATCAGGTGCGCCGTCGTCTCCCCCGAGAAGGCCGCGTGCTCGCGGTCGATAATGACGTGGTCGAAACCGGCCAGCCCGAGGCCCTCGACGACCTCAGGTGCCGACATCTCGACAAAGCAGCCAAGCAGAAAACCCTTTTCCCTGAGGCGCGCTTTGGCACTGACGCGATGCATGGCGGTGGTTGACACGGAAACGATTGAGGCACGGGGCAACAATAGCGACCGGCTCTCAGCCGGTCACACCCTGAAACTCCCGTATGAGGCGACCGGGCCGAGGCAAGCTGAGAGCTTACCTTGACTATTAACTACTTTCCGGTGCAAATTCGCTGTTTCGATGCGTCTGGGGTGCGCCAGCTTGCCGCGCGGCGAAAGCGTACCGTGCACTTCGTGGTTTCCCCGGCTCGCGGCCCCGACTCGCTGCGGCACGCCGCTCCAATTCTACCCCGAGGCCGTTGCCAAAACCCCAGGGCCTGTACAGCAAAAATCAAAAGAGGTGATACGCCTTCTCGTCCCACTGGCGACCTAGATCCGGGTCATTCGCACGCCGCAGCAGGTCGTAGTAGCTGTAGGGATACTTGAACACGTGCCCAATGCCGAGGGCCTTGTCCCCGCGCTGCTGCCAATACTTCGTGTCTCGGGGCCGCAGAGAACTTGGCTTGTGATCCGGAATTCTTCGGTCGTCCGCATCCGGTCCACGGCGCGTAACGGTGACATACTTGCGAAACGCCGTGCGACAGCTCTCGGCATATTCCACATCTCCCATCGCGGCGAGCTCGACGAGTGCCTGGCCAAACGTCAGCATATGTCCCGCGAAGCCCTGGCCGAACCCTACAAACTTGTCGACGGCAGCAATCGCCTCGCGCAGAATGAATCGTGATGCTGCTTCGGAATCCTCAAACGGCGGCGGATCGACTTCCGGGTCGGGAGGATCATCCCTCCAGGCCGTAAACGAGCGGATCAATCGACAAACGCCGTCAATTCGCCGCGGTGTGGCTGCGCTGGGCAGCAAGCGGAAAGCCTTGATTGCCAGCATCGCGAAAATCGCATCGTGGCCGACCTGCCGCAGCACGCCACCGCCTTCGGCCAGGGCGTCACCGATCCGCTTGATCTGGGTCGGATCGGCATCAGCCTCCGGAAACGGTTGGCACAGCGGCGATGCGCCCCAGTTGAGGTTAAACAGTTCCACGATTCGTGCTCGGGCGGCATCATCGAGTCCATTGTCATGGCACAGCAAATGGGCAGCCACCAGGCTCGCGCCACGATGTCCGTCGGCGAAATAGTCCCGTTCAGGAGATCGGGCGAGAGCATTGAGACCGAGCAGAATCAGGCGGTGGTCGGAGTTGTTCGATCCGTCGGCGGCAAACAACGCGCGGTCCAACAAGGAACCCGTTATCAAACCCGCAACACCCGCCGATGTCCGCCTGGCAAGCTGTCTGCGGTTGAGGATGCGATTTATTGTGCCGTACAACATGGCGATGTGAGGCGGATTAGCACTATTCAAGCAAACGGGATCGGGTCAGCAGCCGAAGTTCGCCGCAACTAACGTTTCGCAGGGTCCGGGTGGCGAAATGGCAGACCCAGAGGAGGTTGTCAGATCAGTGGAAAACACTTGTCGGTCGCGATGCGCAACCGCTCCGATGCGGGCCGCTCCGGCAGTCTAGCTTAGCTTAACTAGGACAAACACGAGTGTTTGTCGTGTTTGTCGGGTTTGGCCCCTTTCAGCGACACGAGTGTGCAGGCCCCTGAGCGACCCCGTCTCGTTGGGATCAGGAGCGCTGCGCGGAGCCGGCCGGTGCGCGGTCTTGGTTCGCGGCCTCGTTCTCTTCGGCTTGCTTGGCCTTGACCAGATCAAGCGCCACGTCGACGATCATGTCTTCCTGGCCGCCCACCATGCGGCGCCGGCCCAACTCGACCAGAATCTCCCGTGTATCGATGCCGTATTGCTCGGAGGCCTTTTCGGCGTGCCGCAGAAAGCTCGAGTACACCCCTGCGTATCCCAGTGAAAGCGTTTCGCGGTCGACCCGTACGGGGCGGTCTTGCAGCGGCCGAATCAAATCCTCGGCTGCATCCATCAGCGCGAATAAGTCACAGCGATGCCCGAAACCCAGCCGATTCGCCACGGCGACGAAAACTTCGAGCGGCGCATTCCCTGCGCCCGCCCCCATGCCCGCAAGCGAGGCGTCGACGCGGCGGGCGCCATGCTCGATCGCGACAAGCGTGTTCGCCACGCCCAGCGAAAGATTGTGGTGCGCGTGCATGCCGCGCTGGGTTTCCGGCTTGAGCACATCGTTAAAAGCTTGAAATCGTTCCGCGACCTCGTGCATCAGCAACGCGCCGGCACTATCGGTCACGTAGACGCAGAGCGCCCCGTAGGCCTCCATCAACTTCGCCTGGCGCGCCAACTCGTCGGGAGGCGTCATGTGCGCCATCATTAGGAAGCCCGCTACGTCCATCCCCAGCTCGCGAGCGCATTCAATGTGCTGTTTGGCGACATCGGCTTCGGTCGAGTGCGTCGCGACCCGCACCGAACGCGCACCGGCCTGGTAGGCCTCCTTGAGGTCTTCGATCGTCCCGATGCCGGGCAGCAACAGCGCCGTGACCTTGGCCCGCTTGACGTTTTGGGCCACGGCGGCGATCCACTCGTAATCGGTGTGAGCGCCGACGCCGTAGTTGAAACTCGACCCGGCCACGCCGTCGCCGTGGCTGATCTCGATCGCGTCGACTCCGGCCGCGTCGAGCGCACGGGCAATTGCCGCCGCCTGCTCGACGGTGTACTGGTGGCGGATGGCGTGCATGCCGTCGCGCAGCGTGACGTCTTGCACGTAGAGTTGCGGTTGGCTGCTCATGCCGGAACTCCTTGTTGCTTGAGATGCTCGGCCAGCCGCTCACCGGTCGCCAGCGCCGCCGAGGTCATGATGTCGAGGTTGCCGGCGTAGGCGGGCAAGTAGTGCGCCGCGCCTTCCACTTCGAGGTAGACCGAAACCTTCAGCCCGCCGCCCGGAAGCGGCTCGGGCAGTGCGTGGCTTTGGTCAGGCGCGATCGGCTCGAACTGCACTTCTTGTTTCAGCCGATACCCGGGAACATATTGCTGCACGCAGTCGACGACGGCCTCGATCGAGCGCGCGATGGCAGCGGTGTCAGCCAAGTCGGTCAAACAGAACACTGTGTCACGCATGACCATCGGCGGCTCGGCCGGGTTGAGAACGATGACGGCCTTGCCGCGGCGCGCTCCTCCGACGACTTCCAGCGCCCGGGCCGTCGTCTCGGTGAATTCATCGATGTTCGCCCGCGTCCCCGGGCCCGCCGATTTGCTCGCGATCGAGGCCACGATCTCGGCGTAATGCACCGGCGTCACTTGATTAACAGCGGCGACGATCGGCACGGTCGCCTGCCCGCCGCAGCTGACCATGTTTAAGTTGGGCGCGTCGACATGTTCCCCCATATTGACGACGGGGATGACGTAGGGACCGATCGCGGCCGGCGTCAAATCGATGATGCGCTTGCCCCGGTCGCTGAGGATTTCGTGGTGGTGCTTGTGGGTCTTCGCCGACGTAGCGTCGAAGACGATTTCGACCTCGGAGAATTCGGGCATCGAGACGAAATCATCGAGGCCGCCGTGGGTAGTTGCGATCCCCAGAGAACGAGCTCGCGCCAGGCCGTCCGAATCGGGATCGATGCCGACCAGAACGCGGACATCGAGCGTCTCCGACGAGCGGGCTTTCATCATCAAGTCGGTCCCGATGTTGCCGGACCCGAGGATTGCAACCGGGGTGCCCATGGCGGAGGGTAGTATAGCAGCGCCAGCATAACGAACCGCCTTTCAAGCTTTCTCTGACTGGAAGACGGCGACTTGTGGCTGCTGAGAGGGAGAAACCTGGGACCATCTCCGGGCAAAACCGCCCTTGCGTTGTTAACTTGACGATGCCCAGTACGGGGTTCAGCTCGAAAAGATGTGGTATTCGGAGCAGCCCGGGTGTATACTGTCGCCGTGCCGGCGCCAAAATGGAAATCCTGGCTACGATGACTAATGAAACCTGCGCAGGTTAGTGCACCTTTGGATTAGGCGCCAGTCCGAATTCTGCACACGACAGCCTGAATTGGTAAGGCGGGGCCGACTCGCCGTTAGTCCTGGATCCAGCCGGCTGTCATGCGTGGTTGCGACGCGTGATCGAGCAGCGCTACACAGCTCTATTCCAGCGACGGTTTAGAGGCTTTCCTCGCGGAAGACATTGGAGCATTGACCCGCAATAGAGATTGACCCGCGATGAAGACATAGGATTGGATGCAGCTCGCAGCTTCGAGTTGGATTCATCGTGCCGGTTTCGCGCCTCACAGGTTCGTTTGATGAGCAACAAGCACCGGCATCGAGACACTCTGCATGACGCACCCACGCGCCGAGCTTTTGCCAAGAAAGGCGCCGCGGCGCTGACGGCGCTGGGCTATCAGCGCGTCCTGGGCGCTAATGATCGCGTCCGGCTGGGCTTTATCGGGGTCGGGAACCGCGGCAACAAACTGCTTCGGGCGACGCAGGAATTCGCGGACCAGCACATTGGCGCTGTCTGCGATATACGGGAGGACCACCTCGACCAGGCCGTCCAAACGGCGGGAACACAGCCGGCCCGATTCGGTGACTATCGGAAACTTCTCGAGCAGTCCGACATCGACGCGGTCGTTGTGGCGACACCCGACCACTGGCACGCATTGCAGATGATCGATGCGTGTCAGGCGGGAAAGGACATCTACGTCGAAAAGCCTCTTTCACGAACCATCGTCGAAGGTCGCCGTATGGTGGAAGTGGCGGAAGAAACCAAGCGCGTCGTTCAAGTGGGCATTCACCGGCGATCGTCGCCCTACTGCCGCGAGGCGGCCGAGATTGTCGGCGAGGGCGGCATCGGTCACGTTACCGTCGCGCGCTGCGGCCGCATCGCCAACGAATGGCCGCTGGGAATCGGCAACCCGGCCGACGCCGATCCGCCCGCGGGCGTGGATTGGGATTTATATCTTGGTCCGGCGCCTGCCAACCCCTACAATCCGAACCGTGGCCGCTTCAAATTTCGCTGGTTCCACGATTATTCCGGCGGACAGCTTACCGACAATGGAGTTCATTTTCTTGACTTGATCCAATGGGGCTTAGGGAAGGACCGGCCGCTCTCGGTGACGGCGATCGGCGGCAAGTACGCACTCCAAGACAACCGCGAAATTCCCGATACGATGGAAGTGCTCTGGGAATACCCGCACGGGACGTTGGTCACGTTCTCCCATTTCGACTGCAACGCGGCCCCGATCATCGCCAAGGAGCGAGGCTTCCTCGCAGAGTTTCGCGGCACGAAGGGGACAATGTACGTCTACTTCGATGGCTATGAGATCGTACCCGAGCGGAACGCCTCGCTTCCGACCGCCGCCAACAACCCGGTCGACCGGACTCTTGAGCGCACCTACCGGGATTCTTTTCGTCCCGCGATGGAGGCCAAAGCGGGTAAGGGGTCAGCCGATCCCCGCTTTCACATTCGCAATTTCCTGGACTGCATCAAATCCCGAGCGAAATGCAACTGCGATGTCGAGACCGCCCACCGCTCAACAACTACGGCTATTATCGGCAACATCGCCCACAAGACCAGCACCCATCTTCGCTGGAACGCCGCCGGTGAGCGATTCACCAACAGCGACGAAGCGAACCGGCTGCTGCACTACGAGTATCGGGCCCCGTGGAAGTTGGGGTGAGCTAACTTCCGGAAGTCCGTGAAGGTGGCGCGCTTTCAGAGCGTGCCGCGGTGCTGGTTATGGCGACGTGTCTTGACGCTTTGCTCAGCACCGCGCCGTTGCCGCGCGTCCTCGACACTACGGCGAGCCGGCCGCACCGCCGTTGTATACTGGACCTCGCAACACAGCGTATAACGGCTGACCCGGTCTAGGCCCGGCCCAAATCAAAAGGCGTACGCGGGACGAGGCCCTGGAAGCGAAAGCGATCCGGTTGGTCGAGCAAGGCTGTAGTCAGTCCGGCTGCGCGCGGCAAAGCGTCAGCGAGTGGCTGCACGATACCGGCGTGAAGCCGGGTCGGGCCCCGTGCCGAAGCTTGGGGTGAGCTAACTTCCGCGAAGTCCGTGATCACGGTGGCGCGCTTTCAGAGCGTGCCGCGGTGCTGGTTATGGCGACGTGTCTTGACGCTTTGCTCAGCACCGCGCCGTTGCCGCGCGTCCTCGACACTACGGCGAGCCGGCCGCACCGCCGTTGTATACTGGACCTCGCAACACAGCGTATAACGGCTGACCCGGTCTAGGCCCGGCCCAAATCATGCACAGGAAGGAAAACCATTCATGGCTGCAAACACACCACAAGAAATGCTCGATGCTTTCCTAGAGAAGTTCAACGCTAACGATGTCGAAGGAGTTCTGGCTCACTACGAGTCGAACGCCGCCTTTGTCGACGAGCCAGGCAAAATCGTTCAGGGAACCGACGCTCTGCGGGAATCCATGAGCAAGTTCTTTGCGATGAAGCCCACTTTGACGATTACGAAGTTCGAGACGATCCTTGCGGGCGACATCGGGACCAACTACTCAAAGTGGACCATGACCGGAACCGGACCGGATGGGGCTCCCGTATCCATGGAGGGCGTTGCCGTTGACATCATCCGGCGTCAATCCGACGGTAGTTGGAAGATGGTGATCGACAACCCCTGGGGCCCGGCGATCCTCGACTGACCGCCGGCGAGCGCGCCTCCGGGTCTGCCGAGCGGGCTTCGCGCCCGCGCACGGGACGGAAGGAGGATCTGAGATGCAGTTTCCATTGTGTCTCCCTGCGCTCGCAGCGTGCTTCGTCGGCTTCGCGGCGGGCCAATCCCCTCACCCCACGGAGGCACAGCTCAAAGCTTTCGAGCGCTTCGCCGAAACGTCCACCGCTCGCGTGATTTGGTCGGAAGAGGCCGGCCGGATAGACACCGATCGAGCCCGCGCGGTCGTCACGGCCCTGACGGTCGAAGTGACGGGGAAGAGAAATCGTCGGATGCGCGGTGTGCGAATCGACCTGACCGAAGGCGATCGCAACGAACGAATCTACACGAGTGAAGAACACCTGGATCGGGCCATAGACGGCCTGGCTGAGGTCGCGAAGATTTCCGAGATGCCGTTAGAGGACTCGGATACCCCGATGATCTGCCGCGGAATCGGGGCTTCCACGCCTTATCACTTCCGCGGCAAGAATCTGACTCCCTACGGCGGCTTGCTGCCCGTCGCCACCCTGCTCGAGAAACTCGACTTCCAAGCGCTGCTGGAAGAAACCATCACGACCAAACGAATCACCCGAGCCATGAGCCCCTACCAGTTTGTGCTGGCCCTCGTGCTCGGCCTCTATGTCGGCTTTGCGCGGCTCAACCAACTCCGCTTCATCGCTCGCGATCCCATCCTGACCGGCATCTTAAAAGTGACACGGCTGCCGCCGCAGTCCACGCTGTGGCGCTTTCTGGCCTCGCTGCACCTCAACGTGGCCCAGCAGATTCTTTCCATCCAGCGCCAGCTGCGAGAACGAGTCTGGGCCGCGGCCCACGTGAAATTGGAGACGGTGACGCTGGACACCGACACCACCGTGCACACGCTCTACGGCCGCCAGATGGGCGGGCGCAAGAGCTACAACCCCAAGAACAAGGGCAAGCGCAGCTACCAGCCGATACTGACCTTCCTGGCCGAGACGCGCGAGTACCTGATGGGCGGGTTGCGCGGCGGCGACCGGCCCACGGGCCAACAGATCGCCGCCCACCTGAAGAGCGCTTTCCGGGCTTTGCCGGCCGGCGTGAAGAAGATCTTGGCGCGGGCCGATGCCGGCTTTTATTGCTGGGAGGCGGTGGCGGCCTACGAGCAAGCGCGTTGTCAGTTCGTCATCGTGGCGCGCAAGACGCGGCGACTGGTCGAGCAGTTGCAGCAAGCCGAATGGAAGCCCTCGCCCCACAGCGACGCTGAAGCGGAGTGCGAATTCCTCTACCAGCCGGAGGGCTGGGCCCATGCTTGCCGCTTTGTCGCGCTGCGGTATGAGAAGGAGCCGGAAACCGACGAGGTCGAGCAATATCAGTTGTTCGCCACCAGCAGCTATACCTACCGCGTGTTTGTGACCAATCTCGCCGAGCCAATCGCGGCGGTGGTGTGGTTTTACAACCAGCGGGCCGGGGCCGAGAACCTCATCAAAGAAGCCAACAACGACGCCGGGCTGGCGGCCCATCCTTCGCGCCGCTTTGACATGAACCGCAATCACTTTCAGTTGGTCATGCTGGCCTACAACCTCAACTGCTGGCTGCTGCTGTTCCAACGCGAAGCCGACGCCACCCCGGAGAAGCTGCGGCACACCACCCTGGCGACGGCGCGGCTGCGCTTTCTGTTCCTGGCGGCCAAGATCTGGCGACACGCCGGACGAACGGGCGTCAGCTACAGCGATCAGTACCAGGAGAAGGGCCTGTTTGAGCGGCTGATGCGACGGCTGCGGGCGATGGCGCCGCCGGGATCGAGCTTCGCGCCGGTGGTGGAGGGTGCGCTGAGTTGAGGGGCGCTATGCATAAAATTTTATGCACTCGCCGCAACGTACTGGGAACACGCCGCTTGCCAGCTCGCTTTTGCCCGCCGGGATCGGGAGGCGGCTCAAACGGGGAGGGAAACCGCAGAAAAGACGACTTGCGACATTATTGAGTTGACACCACTGCCGCTACCGCCACAACTCCATCGCCGATGGCTACGCCGAATCTGTGCATAATTCAGGTTCAACAGTAACGCGGAAAACATTTCGATTGTCTTCCGGGCGGCCGCAAGCGGTCCGCCAGACCCCGACCCCACTAACAATCATTCTAACTTTCAGCAGCCGCTTCCGAAGGTCTTTACGCGAGTCGCCTTGGGCGTCGGCTCTCCGTCGGCGAAACTACAGACTCTCGATCAGCCCGTCCCGATCCTTCCCCCGCCCGCCGCGGTGACCAACAGCGCCGCCGGGCTCAATTTCGACACGGTTTCCGCGGGCAGCGGCCACACCGTTTGGGGCGCGGGATTTTCGTCCACCGTGCGACTTGCCGAAGATGCCGCGCTGCTGCCAATCCATTTAGAAGGCGTCAAGGTTCGCCTCAACGGCATCCCCGCGCCGCTCGTCTTCGTCGCCGGCAATCAAATCAACTTCCAGGCGCCGTGGGAACTGCTCCGCGATACGTTGGCGGAAGTCAGGGTCGAGGTACATGCCGCCACGACCATGCCGTTCTTCGTTCGAGTGGCTCCCTACGATCCCGGAATCTATACCACGAACCAAAGCGGCAGCGGTCAAGGAGCGATCCTGATCGCCAATACCGCGTCGCTGGCGGCGCCCGCGGGTATGTTCCGCGGCTCGCGGCCGGTTGCCAGGGGCGACCACATTTCGATCTTTTGCACCGGGTTGGGCCCGGTTGACGATCCACCACCCAGCGGCGTCGGCGCCTGGACCGACCGGCTGGCGTGGACCCAAACAAGGCCAACCGTGACCATCGACGGCTTGGATGCGCGAACGTCCTTCTGGGGACTGGCGCCCGGTTTCGTCGCGCTCTATCAAGTGAACGCTCAGATACCGCAGGGGGCGGCGACAGGAGAGCCCGTCGATCTCTCGCTGGCGATTGGCGGGATTGAGTCCAATGGTGTGACGATCGCGATCTCGGAGTAGGCGAGGCTTTCGTAGAGGCTACCCTCCCGGGGGCCGGCGGATCCTATCCGATTTCAGCGGGGGTGGTCCGATGTGCCCGTGTGCGGTTTCACCAGCAAGCGGTGGTCCCTGTCCCGGAGTATCAACTCCATCTCGCGAGCGCGGTAAAATTGGACCGGCATGGTCGGCCGGACATTCCCCCGCGAGCGGATGACCGTCAAGCTCGGCGAAGGGATGGGCGTCGTGTGCATGCAACGAAACGGAGGTAGCAATGACGCGGAGGCTAAGAAACCGAACGTGGATCGTAGGATTTGCTCTGCTGTTGCCGGCGGGTCGGCCGGGCAATGCCTGGGCCCAAGAGATTGTCGAGCTTGGCGATCGCTCGGCTAACTGTCACCAGGACGCCGCTTGTTTCAATCGACTTCACCCCGCCATTCCGGCGGCTGCGCGGGCGCGGCCGGGAGACACAATCGTGCTCCACACTCGCAACGCCACGGACTTCGACCTCGACCCGGAAGCGCCGCCCGATCCTCGAGCAGGGGACGCCGGGTTCGGCACGGTTCACTCCCTCACCGGCCCGGTGCACATCGAGGGCGCGGAGCCCGGCGACGTGCTGAAGGTCCGACTCCTCGACATCGCGCCGGGCCCGTGGGCCATAACGGTCATTTCGCCGATCGGCTTTGTCAGCGACAAGATCAAGGGGCCGCTGCGCGTCGTATGGCGCTTAAACCGGGACTATGCCGTCTCGGATGACCTGCCGGGCGTGCGCATCCCCAATCGGAGTTTCCCCGGCATCGTGACGGTCTTGCCGGGGCCGGAGCAGCACGCCCGCATGTTGGCGCGAGAGGCCGCGCTACTCGAGGAAGGAGGCGCCGTCATGCCGCCCACTTATGTGACACACGCCTCTCCCCGAGAAGTGTGCGGGGAGGGCGGCAGCCATGCCGGGGAGTGCCTGCGCACCATCCCCCCTCGTGAGCACGGGGGCAATTTGGATATCCGGTATCTGCAGGTCGGGGTTTCGGTATATCTCCCTTGTTACGTGTCCGGTTGCGGGCTTGCCGTCGGAGACTTGCACTTCGCGCAGGGTGACGGCGAGGTTTCGGGCACCGCTCTCGAAATGGATGCGACCGTAACCCTAACGACGGAGCTGATCAAAGACGGCCCGACCCTGGGTCGCGGGCCTCACTACGAGGGGCCTTCCACCTTACTCGATATTCCGTCCCGAACTTTCTACGCGACCACCGGCTTCCCGATCAAGGCCAAGGGCGAAGTCCCTCCCGACATGCGGTATCTCGGCGCCGAGAAAGTGGCGAAACTGGAAAACTTGTCTAAGGACATATCGCTGGCCGCGCGGAATGCCTTGCTGGAGATGATCGATTACATTTCCGAGACTCGCGGCTATACCCGAGAGCAGGCCTATATCATCGCCTCGGTCGCCGTGGATCTCAGAATCGGCCAACTCGTCGACATGCCCAACGTGGGCGTCACCGCGATTCTGCCCCTGGACATCTTCGAGCAGCGCTAGTCCCGCGCTAGTCCAGCGCTAATCCGCATTTCTCACCACCTGGCGGGGCGAAGTGCGCGAGAGACCGGTCAGTGCTGGGCACGCGCCGCTTGTCGCGCGGAGGTGTACTTGAACAGTACAGTGAGCACGGTACCGGACTGTACCCTTTTTGCTCGTAGTCAGACTGACACCACGGGCTGACAGCCGGCGTCAACGCTTGAGCACGAAGTAGACGCCGCCAAACGGGAGGATCGTCGCGGCTCTAGCGAATGTCGATACCCTAATCCGAAATGCCGAAATCCGCGGCGATGCGCCGAGCCAGGTAATTCTTCACATCCGCTTTATTCCGCAGGGTCTCGGTGTAAGCCGTCCGCAAGAGTTGATCCTTACGGTTGAGCAACGTCTCGCGAATCGATTGCTGCACCCGCGGGTCGGAAAACTCGCGTTGCCCCGCCGGTTCTCGGGAAATCAGACGAAGAATGCGAAACTCAGGGCCGGAGCGGATGACGGGAGAAATCTCTCCCGGGGAGAGCGAGGCGACTACGCGGCGCAGCGTGATGTCGGCTTCCTCGATAAACGACTGCGGAATAAAGCCCAAGTCTCCTCCATTGCCCGTCGAATCAGGGTCCTCCGAATAGTTCTGGGCGACGACATCGAAAGCCTCGCCTCCCTGGAGAAGCTCAATCAGCATTTCCGCCTTGGCCTGCGCGGTTTCCGGATCGCGGGCGTCGTCGTTGCGGTGGTTGGGAACGGGGATCTCCGGCGTCGCGGTAACGAGGATTTGCGCCAGGTGAATCTGTTGCTCGGGTAAATGAAAACCAGCCTTATTCTCCTCGTAATATTCCCGCATCTCCGTTTCAGTGACCGACATTTTGGAAGAAATTTCTCGCGCCAACAGCTTTTCAATCGTCAACGTTCTCTGAAATTCGATCCGTAATTCGTCAAGACTGATTCCTCTCTCCTCGAGATGCTGCTCGAACTCATCGGTGGTCGCGTACGGAGCCCGGTAGTCGTCCAGCCGAGCCCCCACCTCGGCGTCGACCGCCCGAAGACCGAGTCGTTCGGCGCGCTGCAACATGATGTGGCGGTCGATCACCTCACGCAGCACCGTCAGCCGCAGCATCCGAGCCTGATCGGGCGAGCCGGGCGTAGAAAGGTCGGGAACTTGGGTTTCGATATAGCGGGCGAATTCCGCCTCGGTAATCCGATAGCCGTTCACCTCGGCGACAAACTCGTTGCCGGGGTCGCCCGAGCAGGCGGCCCAGACAACCAGGCCGGCGGTGGCCATGAGCCGGGTCAGCGTCCTCATCTGTTCCATTCTATCTTCATTGCTTCGCACACTAAGCCTCGCGTCCTATTGGGTTGATCAAGGCAAAACATCCTTGTTCCCTGCGCTGTGCACGGCGGTCGGCCGCTTCCGTCGCACCGTCAGGGAACCTCGGCACGCGCTTCGAGAGCGAGTTGTTCGGGGGGCCCGTTTACAGGCGCGGTTTAACGACCGCATCGGGCGACGCCGGCCTCGCGGACAAGGACGTTGATGTGATAATCCAAGGCGAATAGCTTTCCGAGAAACCTTATTCCGACCGAGAATGAGACCTTCAAGCGGCTTAAAGTTCCGTCTGGAAGGTTGAAAGCGCCTCCCCATCAGGGGCTTGGTGGAGCTACGATCGGGTAGCCGGCGCAAGAGTTTGTTACCAACAACTATCGCCGCACGGTAGAATTGGGCTGTCGTGGTGGGCTCCACCATCAGCCACTACGAGATCACCGGGAAGCTTGGCGAAGGCGGCATGGGTGTCGTCTACAAGGCCGAGGACTTCAAACTGGGTCGTCACGTGGCGCTGAAGTTTCTGCCCCCACCTGGTCTCCGACCCAGGGACCCACAAGCGGTTTGGGCGCGAAGCCCTGGCGGCAGCCTCACTCAGCCACCCGAACATCTGCAAGATCTACGAGATCGACCAAGCTCGACCAGCCGCGGATCGATCAGGAGAGGGGACCATCGTGAAACATAAACGACAGGTTGCCTGGCTCGCAGCAATACTCGTGGTCACCGGCCTCAACGCACCGGCACAAACCGTTACCTTCTCAGATGAAGAGTTCGACGACTCGGATTGGACGGCGAGATCTGTTTCACTCAGATGGTTTCGTGCTGAAGCTGAACGCGCAGGGGACGGCGCTCGCCCCTGCCGGCGAAACCGGACGGCACAGCTTGGAGGCGGAAGGATATCAACAAGCACCAACTCACCGCCGACCAGTGGTGGGCGCTGGCGAATCAGCCCGCTCACTGCTGCGGGGAACAGGCTGCGAACGCCAGCGCTTTCACCATGAAGCTGAACCCTGAGGGGTCGGGATGGATCTACTCTAGGGCCGGCCCTCGTTTCTCGCCCGGGATCGGCAGTGCGGGCAGCCCCTCGGCGCGTTTTCGCAGTGCGCGGGCAATGACAACGCGCTGGATCTCGGTCGTGCCGTCCACGACTTTCATCGCCGGCGCGGTACGATGCATCCGCTCGAGGGCATAGGGCGCCAACAGGCCGGAGCCGCCGAGAACCTGCATGCACGTAGCGGTCGCTTTCACCGCTGCATCGGGGGCGAATCGTTTGGCATGGGCCGCCGCGACACGACCTTCCGCAGTGCCCAGCTTCGCCGCGGCGTCCCTGTAGAGCAGGCGGCTCGCCTCTAAATCGGTTGCCACATCGGCCAGCATCCACTGGATGCCCTGGAAATCCAGCTCCGACCGGCCGAACATCCGGCGGTCCCTGGCATAACTCAACGCCGTATCCAGCGCGGCTGACATCAGACCGCAGCACCCCGCGGCAATCGATGTGCGCGCCAGATCGATGGCCGTCAGAGAGCCGCTGAGCCCTTTCCCCGGAGGCAGAATCACGTGATCTCCCGGAACAGTCGCGTTTTCGAAGAACATATCGGCGATGGGCAGAAACGGGGAGACGAGCTTGTTGTACGGTTCACCAAATCGTACCCCGGGCGTATCTTTCGGCACGGCCACCATGGCGATGTCTTTGTGTCCCGGTTCGTCGCTGGTTTTGACGACGACCAGGTAGATATCCGCGACGTTCGCCAGCGAGACCCAGGCCTTTCGGCCGTTGATCGTGTAGGAACCATCGGGCTTGATCTCGGCGCGGGTTCGCAAACCGGCTGCGTCGGACCCCGACTGCGGCTCGGTGATGACAAAGCCTCCGAGGGAGGCGCCGGAAGTCAAGCGAGATGCCCAGGCATCGCGCAATGCCGTCCCGCCAAGACCGCAGACAGCGTGCGCCACCGCATTCTGCATCGATAGGGTAAAGCCATGGAGCGCCGCCCCCCTGCCGAGTTCTTCGTAGACCGGAATACCTTCCGAAAAAGATAAACCCTGCCCGCCGTATTCCGCGGGACAGTACAGCCCCAGCAGACCATCCCCAGCCGCGGCGGCCGCCGCCTCTCGGGGATACTCGGTTGTTGATTCCCAGGCATCGACGTTAGGAAGAATGACTTCCTCACAGTGTTTGCGGGCGGCTTGCCGGATGTTTTCCGACTTTTGACTCATGGTATTGGTCTTAGAAAAGCCCAGGCACATAAGAACAAGAAGCGCCCGCACTCGAACCATCGTAACTTATGGATCGCGAACGGCCGGTTCGGTTGTAACGACCGTCCGCAACAGGCCGGCGTTCAGTCGCTCACCCGGCCGGGTTACTATGATGAGCTAAGACCCAGGTTTGCCGGCTTCGCTGATGTGATCAGGACTTTCTGATGAGTCAAAAAAAGATCCGCCCCCGCAACCCGTACGTCGCACCCGCTAAGCAGCGCTCAGGCGCGGGCGTGATGCACGATCGCCGCGCACTGAAAGGCGGTGCGCGCAACCAACAGCGGGAAGATTTCGAGGAGTGGGAAGAGGAGCCGAAGACCGACGACGACCCGAGCGCGACCGACGTAGCATTGAAGAACAAACGGGGCTAAGCACGGCAAGCAAGCGCAACGAAGTAATGGCGTGCCTATCAAGTGCTTCGCCCGTCAGCTGGTGAGAAATGCGGGCTAGGCGCTGCGATCGTGCGCGACTGCCCGAGTGTCAGCCGCGGTCGAGCTCGAATGATTCTCGCTTTCGCTTCGGTGCAACTCGGTCATCGTACCGACATAGCCGATCACCTTTCCTGCTTCGTCGGCCTGCACCGAGGCCTCGCTGAGTATCCAACTCGTGCCGTCGTCGTTTCTTAGGCAGCGGTACTCCGACCTGAAAGGAGAACCCTGATCCGTGCTTTCCGCCCATTCCCGCAGTACGCGGCCTCGATCGTCGGGGTGAATGGCGCGGGCCCACCCCTGCCCAAGTGCTGTATCCGCGTCAATACCCCCGATGTCACACCAGCGCTCGTTGACGTAGAGAAAATTGCCTGATGCGTCGGTGTGAAAAATCCCGACCGGCGAAAGCCTTGAAAGAATCTGGTAGCGGGCTTCGCTGGCCTGGAAGGCCTCCTCGGCGCGTTGGCGGTTCGATGTTTCGTGCACCAGCCGCTGCGTCAGCGTTTCCAACTCCGAAGACGTCTTCGACTCACTCAGTTCCACGTCTTGGCCCTCAAGGGAAGTGATCGTCGGAGCAGTCACGACTTCCGCCGTCGGCATCACCCTCTGCCCGGTAAAGAAAGTGCGGCCGGATCGGGAGTCCGTAAACGCCACGGCACGCACGCAGCTGATGTCAATTGCATGGCGCGATCCGAGCCACTCCGCCGCCGCCAACACGTCAAAACTATACTGCTCCGCGATCATCAGAACCCGCTGGGCGTGGTTGACCGATTTCCCCTCCGACAGGAAGTTCTCGAGCCGCCTTACCTGCTCGCGACTCAGAGAACGGAAGAAGTCCTGTTCCTTCCATGACGAAACAAGCCCGGCGCAAGTGATTGCGCGGAATAGCGGCGGCTGCTCGCTCGTGCCGTTGTCAATCACGCCGACAACGGCTCGCCCCTCCGCGTCGAGCGCCACGATGTCAGCGCTCAGCGACGAAGCTTGCGCCACCGCTACACGCGTGCCGATGACGAAGAGCCGTTCGCCGATCTCCTCCAGAAATTCGTCGGGACTGTTGCAAATCAGATCGCGCAGGTTCAGGTAGTCATCGAGCAATTGCGGGGCCAGCTCGAGGCGTTCAACGGGTACGAGTTTCTTGTTGTCCTTCTTAATCGTGAGCATGGGCCGACCCGGATGGGTCCGTTCGTTGGGGCGAATTAACTGTGTCTAGTATAGGTCCAGTCCGGACCTGCCGCAAGCGAAACCGCGAACCGCGAAGTACCTGGCAGGCTTCGCGGGAATTTGGAGGGTGTAACGGGTCACCCGAGCTGGTCTTGGAGGGCCCTAGGGCGCAACCCTTCTCAGATTTGCGAGTCTTGGCGCGCTCTCAAGCCCAAGCCAACTCAGCCGGCGAACGGCGCCGCCCTTGCTCCTCTGAGATCACCCTCGGCCGGTGGTTTCAAGTTTCCGAGGACGATGCAGCCTCCAGTCCCGCGGGTCACAGCCCGCACGGCCTCTTACGGCGCGAGCACCTTTTACCAATAACCGACCCACTACCTCCCGCGGAGGCCATCTATCGCTGGTAATAGTACTCCAACTACCACTCAACTTGACGCCAAACCCGGCGGGCGTCGATACTGTGAGTCAGTCTGAAGCAACGTTGACCCGCCCCCGCCAAGTTCATTGATTGCTTGTCGATAAGTTGATAGACGCGTCAATCGGATGTCACAACCCAAGAAGCTGGAACTTGCGGGCGTTTATGCCCTGCCGCCGCTCATTCTCCACCCGTTCACTGAATCCTCTTCGACGGTTCAAGTTCTCGAAAGCGCTAAGGCCTCTCTATCGTTGATGAGGACAGACGGCCACGATGCCGAGAACCAGCGGGAACTGGAGCGCCATGTTCTCGAAGGCCGCTACGCCGAACTGCGCATGCTGTTCTACGTCGGCAAGGACGTTTTCCGTTGGGTCGACCAATGCATGGATGCTTGCAAGCGCGATCCGGCACTGAGCGATAAGGGCATTACGCCGCCTACCTTCGCTCATCTGTTAATCAAGCAGACGCCGGACGACGTGGCCGAAAAGCTTCGCAGTTGGGGTGTCATCGAGTACGCTCGCATCTTCGCGCGCGGCATCGGCGTCTTCAACCAGTTCCGCGAACCGCCCCCGCAGGACTTGCTCCAGCCCGACCACTTGCGCTCGTATTACCGCTACGCCGACTACGCCTTTTCGTGCTGGCGCGACGGCACGAAATACGTCATCATTCCCGCCGCCCAATTTCCCTTTGCTCTCTATGCCTCGGGCGAGTACACCAAGATGCTCGAAGAGGAGTGGAAAGAGTCGATCGATTAGTTGCCGTTCCCTGACTCCGGCCGGCTCGGTGCAGAGCGCGCGGGGTAGCGGTTCGTAACGCTCGCGAGGCCCCCAACGTCTTTGACTAGACTAGAACTAGCCGATATGCGCCCCCTTCTCGCATCGATGGCGATCGGTTTGTGTGCGCTCCTGACTGGAGCGGCTGCGGGCGACTCAGTGTCACTTGCGGAAGCCTCGGGCGTTACGCGCCGGGGCGACACCTTGTTGGTTGTCGACGACGGACATCCCGGCGTCTATTTTCGGATCCCGTTGGACGGTCGGCAGGGTCCAACGATTCCTCTTGGCGGCGCTGAAGTACAGAGAGTTTCCATCCAATCGAGTCCCTTTGTCAGCGATCTGGAGTCAATCGAAGTATTGAACGACGGACGGGTCGTCGTGCTTTCGGAACGGCTGCGGATGCTGCTGTGCTCCACGGGCGTTGTGGCGACCTACGGCGCTCCCTTCAGCGAATTCGGTAAGCGCGGGTTGGAGGGCGTTGCGGTGCGGGCAGGTCCGCGGCGGTCGTCGTTGGTGGCGGTGTTGTGGGAAGGCGGCTATCCGGAGTACGTTCATTTGCCCGCCCCTTTGCAACGCAGCGCCGGCCGGACAGCCCTCAAGCCCTTGGTGCTGGTTCATACCGTAGAAACTGACCAACGGGGCATTCTCGTGCCCACCGGCGACGCCTTTCAAC
>CBDCHL010000003.1:0-1508672 GCA_965217195.1 Bryobacterales bacterium | reverse complement strand
CGACTCAGGGCGTGGAAATGCATCCTGCTCATTGACAGCCAGAGAGCCGGGGGTAGGATTGGGGCCCTGGTCAGTGTGGAAGTTTCTAATCTCGTCGTAGAAGCTGGACAGCGCTTCTCTCATCGCGCGGAGGTACTCTGGCCCCAGTTCCGACATGTCTTGATTTTCGCGCAACGGTTCGCCGCGCAGGGAAATCGGTGCGGTCAGTCAACATCACACGGCACTCTACAACATGCCTGCTTTCAAGTCCGGAAAAACAAAAACTTTTGGAACCTCGGCCCAGACTGTGACTGTGCCACTTACGGGTCCCTTTGGCGGGACAAAGATACACCTGGAGGTGCTCATGGTTTCCGAAAGGGAATTCGGCCCTTCTCCCTGGGCCGCCGAGGAATACGGAAGGACCTAGCAGATAGTTGGAGAAGGCGGTCGTCCCAGTGGAGGTGAAGCGCTTCTGAAGCGATCTTTACCCTCCCCAAAAATTTTCGGCTGGGGCTTCGGCGCGCCGCTGAATGCTCGCCGCGGGCTGGTTTCGTGGTAAAAGAGTCCAACGGAGGCCGTCGCCTTTGGCCCAAGCACAGCCGATACCCCAGCCCGAATCGCCCGAAACGCTCACCCTGGATTGGCTCGAACGCCTCCTTTGGGAAGCCGCCGGCATTTTTCGGGGGAAGATCGACAGCTCCCACTACAAGCACTGCCGGCGGGAGGCAGTCCTAAGCCGCAAGCGTGGCCCTCAGAAAAGCTAAGGATGGACAATCGATTCTTCGAAAAGCCCGTACTCAACTCTCCGTATGACTACCCAAAACGTCATTGGGAGTTGGACGACCAGGGTCAGCCAACTCAGCGGACGGTCGAAAGCCGCCGCCGTGCGGAGTTTATCACGCCGATTCCCAAGCCGCGCAAGCGCAAGAGGAAGGCCGATCAGAAAGAGATCGTTTTCGACGAAGGCAAAGGGCTTTCAACCGAACAGCAGCGGTACGATCCGATTTCCATCATCAATGAACTCCGCTATCAGGTGGACCAGTGGCGAAGCTGGCCGAACCCGAACGATTGGCAGGTCACACCTGAAACCGCCCGTCTTCTCCAGCATTGGCGGCATCACAGATTCAACGATATTCGACCGTTCTTTTGCCAAATCGAAGCGGTGGAGACGGCCATTTGGCTGACCGAGGTCGCCCCGAAGGTTGCGAAGGCCCGCAAGCGCTTCCTTGAGCACCTCGCCAATGCCAGCAACGACGCCAACCCGGATCTCCTGCGCCTAGCCTTGAAACTGGCTACGGGCGCAGGCAAGACCACCGTCATGGCCATGATCATTGCCTGGCAAACCATCAACGCCGTGCGTCGGCCCGGCAGTACAAAGTTCACACGCGGCTTTCTGGTCGTTACACCCGGCCTGACCATCCGTGACCGGCTTCGCGTGCTTCAACCCAATGACCCGGACAGCTACTACGCCAGCCGGGAACTCGTTCCCAACGACATGTTTGGCGATCTCGAACGCGCCAAGATCGTGATCACGAACTACCACGGCTTCAGGCTTCGCGAGCGCCTCGATCTTTCCAAGGGCGGACGATCCCTGCTTCAAGGGCGTGGTGAAGCACTGCATACCCTCGAAACCGAGGGACAAATGCTGCAAAGGCTCGTGCCCGGTCTGATGGGCATCAAGAACATTCCGTGTTGAACGATGAGGCGCATCACTGCTACCGGGAGAAGGCCGTCGCGGCGAAGTGCGCAGCGACGGTGCCCCTCGACCTCGTCGATTTCATGGATAGTGCAGATGTTGGGATGATCGAGCGCCGCGACCGCTTGGGCCTCGCGCAGAAAGCGCTGCTTGGCTTGCGGGTCCTCGACGGCGTCGGGGCGGAGGAACTTCAGAGCGACTTGGCGTTTGAGCTTGGTGTCCTCGGCCTTGTAGACGACGCCCATGCCGCCTTCGCCGATCTTCTCGGTGATGCGGAAATGGCTGATGGTCCGGCCGACCACGATCATGCGAACCGGATATCGCAACAGTTATCCCTAAAATCGACCTAAGTGCCTTTTCGTCAACTGCTTGAAACAAGCGATCACCCGGGCCACCGTTGGCACCAGAAGTCGACCGCGAGCCGCGGATCTGTAGCCCATGCTCGCTGAAACAACCGTTCGCCGTCAGGCAGGATCTATCCAGATCAGCGCTTCCATGCCATCTACTCCTCGAGCAGAATCATCTCTGCCGCAAGCACCACTCGACGGCGTTTCGTAGAAGCCGCTGATACATTGGGTGCCAAAGCGGTTCCCTAGGGTGGCCCCCGGCCAGATGACACACTCGACCGCGGCCCACTTCCCGCACCCAACCTGCCGGCACAACGGTACCGTTGTCCATACGGCTGTTGAGGATGCGATGGACCTTGCTCTCGTCGTAGATGACAGGAGGATGTTGTTCGTCGGCGGTTGTGAAGTCGATCACGCCTTCCGTAATGGGGTGGACCGGATCAGCCACCTCCACGCGAAATCGCTCGTCTTACACCCACATCCGCCGCGCACGCGATCTGTAGAAAGCGCTGGATGACCGCCTCCCCAACATCTTAGTGGCTTGCTGAAACAACCGGATAAGCAGGAGGCGATTAGCCCTGAGCGTTCAACGCGAGATCTACGAGGCGGGGCCGGATCCGTCGACAAAGCGGCGGATACCCCGAGTGGTCGGGGTGTTCCGCGACGCCATCGCTGGATCCGTGAAGTGGCGAGGCACTTGCCTCTTACGAGTTGAGAATCTCGGTCACGACGCGGGCGGGGAACTCGTCGGTGAGGCGCTCGCTGCGCCCATCGTGCGAGTAGACCAGATCGCGGTGGTTCATCCCGATCTGATGAAGGATGGTCGCGTGAAGGTCGTGGACGCTCACGCGGTTCTCCACGGCCTTGTAGCCGATCTCGTCGGTGGCTCCATGAACGACGCCGCCCTTGACGCCCGCTCCGGCCAACCAAACCGTGAAACCGGTCGGCCCGTGGTCGCGGCCCGCCACGCCCACCTCGCGGCTTTGTGCTAATGGAAGCCGGCCGAACTCACCTCCCCAGACGAGCAGCGTTTGATCGAACAGGCCTTTGCGCTTGAGATCCTTGATGAGCGCCGCGATCGGTTGATCCGTCTTGCCGCAGGCGTAGCGGAGCGACTTGTCGAGATCGGAGTGGTTGTCCCAGATTTGGCCCTCGATGTAGATCTGTATCAGTCGGACGCCGCGCTCGACCAGTCGGCGTGCCATCAAACAACGCTTGCCGTAGGACGCCGTCTGCTCGTTGTTGAGTCCGTACATTTCCCGCGTCGCTTCGCTTTCCTGCATAACGTCAAGAGCGTCGCTCGCTGTCAGCTGCATACGCGCGGCCAGCTCGTAGTTCATGAGGCGGGCTTCGAGTTCGGGTTGACCGGGTCGGCGATCGCGGTGAGCGCGGTCCATGCGCGCCAGCAAGGAGCGGGCCAGGTCCAAGACCGGCGCGGGATACTCCTGCTTGGCTTTCAAATTCAGCAGAGGAGAGCCCTCGGAGCGGACACGTGTTCCCTGGTAAACCGGCGGCAGCCATCCCGACTGCCAGTTCTGCAGGTGGTTGACCGGCAGACCTTTGGGGTCGTCCAGCACAACATAGGCGGGCAGATTTTGATTCTCGGAACCCAGCCCATAAACGATCCAGGAGCCGACCGTCGGCCGGTCGGAAAACTGCCTGCCGCCCTGCATGATGAAAATCGCCGGTTCATGGTTGAAGTGTGTTGTAAACATCGAGCGGACGAGCGCGATGTCGTCGACATGCTCGGAGAGATGCGGCAGGATCTCGGAGATCTCCACCCCCGATTGACCTTGCTTGGCGAAGCGGTAGGGAGAGGGCATGAAACCGCCGGCTTCGTTGATGAACTCGATATCGTTGGCCAGGTCGCGGCCCGGGGGCTGACCCTCGTACTTTGCGAGAGCCGGTTTGGGATCGAACAAATCAACTTGACTCGGTCCGCCGTTCATGAAGAACTGAATGACGGATTTCGCCTTGGGCTCGAAGTGCGGTTGACGCTCTTTGAGATCGTAGGCGCGGCGGCCGGCGGTCGAGGCGACTGCCGCTTGCGGGGACAAAAAGTCGCTACCCAGCAACGACGCCAGCGCCGCGCCGTGGAGCCCGTCGCCGACCCGCGAAAAGAAATCACGGCGCGACGGATTCGCACTCCGGCGTTGTGCGTTTTCTCTTTGCTTCCTTGGAGCCGGCATGATCGCTCTCCTCGTCTCAGTCCCCGTCTTAATCAACGTAAAGGAACTCGGCCGAATTGAGCACCGTATGGCACAACGCCGCCAAGGCGAGCCAACGGGCCTTCATCCGTTTCGGTTCCATCGGTACCTGCTCTTCCAGCCGGCGTCCCCAGGCCTTTGTCATTTCGGTTAGCGTGGAAACGCCGTCGGTCCGCTCCTCGGCGGCCGGCGGGCGGCCCAGCGCCGTCAAGTAGACCCGTTCGACCAGCGCCGCCGGGTCTTCACCAACCGCATCGATAATGCGCCCGGCCATGTAGCGTGAGTTGGTGCGGAGGATCTCGCTATTCATCATCTGGAGCGCCTGGGACGCCACCGTGGACTTCGTCCTTCGCAGGCAGTTGGGCTTGAGTTGCGGCGCGTCAAATGCCTCGAACAGGGTCAATGGTTTCGACCGTCGCTGCTGCAAATAGATGCCGCGGCGTTGCCCTTGCGGCGAATCCTTGGCGACGATTTCTCCATCGGGCTTGACGTCGATCTCGTCGGCCGGGCCGAAGGGCTTCAGATCGAGCCGCTCCGACGCTTTGAGCACCGCGTCGCGGATCGCGTCGGCGTCGAGTCGCCGCAGCGGGAACCGAGAGAGCAGAACGTTATCGAGGTCAGCCGCGTGCTTGGTCTCGTCGAACAGGGAGCTCTGACGGTAGGCGGTCGAGGTCAGGATCAGCCGATGGAGGGCCTTCAGGCTCCAGCCGCGCTCGACGAATTCCACAGCCAGCCAGTCCAGCAACTCGGGGTGCGTCGGCGCAGAACCGGTGCGGCCGAAGTTGGCCTCGCTCGGCACAATCCCGCGGTCGAAGTAATGTTGCCAAACGCGATTGACCATCACTCTCGCCGTCAAGGGGTGATTCGGCTGCACCAACCATTTCGCCAACGCCAATCGCCGTCCGCTCGACCAATCGAGCGGCTCCAGGCTGTAGGGTTCAAGGCCGACGCTGAGCACCGACGGCACACCGGGATCAACAGGTGGCCCCGGATTGCGGAATTCACCGCGATAAAGAATGTGGACCGGGGTGGGATCCCCTCCCATGTCGAACAGCGCGCGCACTTGCGGCTTGGTGCGAAGACTCATCTTCGCCTTGACGAAAGATTCAAGCAGTGCGAAGGCCGTCGAGGTCGAAACTTGGGTCTCTTCCCCGATGTCGGTCCCCTTCTCGGCCGCCGCGGCAAGGTCCTCGATCAGCGTTTTGCCCAAGACCTTGCGGACTTCGACCCTCACGGCCTCGGGCACCCCGGGTTCCTTTTCCTCGAGAAGTTTCTTGCGCATCGGAGCGGGCAACGCCCCCAGCTCGCCCGCCAGGCGCGCGACTTCCGCCTCGATGGGTACGTTGTGCCGCGCGGCTTCTTCCACTTCTTTCGCCGGGGCGCCCGGCAGCAGGCGGCTGTTCGTCTCGTTCCAATCCGCGTCAGGTCCGATGTCGGCTTCGTTCGGGGAGAGCCAATCATAGGGGTCGTAGGCGCTTCGCAGGATGGCGCTCAGCCGGTAATAGTCGCGTTGCGGGATGGGGTCGTATTTGTGGTCGTGGCAGCGGGCGCAACCGATGGTCAGACCCATGACCGTTGAGGTCAAGATCTGGAGCTGGTCCGCTACGACAATGAGCCGCTCGGTAACGAAGCCCTGCGAGACGCTGTAGGTGCCGTCGGGCCCCATTCGCAGGAACCCGGTGGCTGTGAGCTTTTCGCTGTCCTCGCGCTCGAGCGGCAGCGGCTTTTCCTTGTAGTTGAACAATTCATCACCGGCGATCTGTTCGACCAGGAAGCGGTCGTAGGGCTTGTCGGCGTTGAGGGCTCGAATGACCCAATCGCGATAGCGCCAAGCGTGGGGGCGAACCGCGTCGAAGTCCACTTGGCCTTCCGAGTCGGCGTAGCCCGCCGCGTCAAGCCAGCGTCTTCCCCAGTGTTCCCCGTAGCGCGGCGATTCGAGCAGACGATCGACAAGCCGCTCATAGCTGTCGGGGCTCTCGTCCTCCAAGTAGGCCTCCACTTCTTCGGGCGAAGGAGGCAGCCCGGTCACATCGAAGTAGGCTCGCCGCATCAGCGTCAACCGCTCGGCATCGGGTGAAAAGGTCAGGCCCTTTTCCTCCAGCTTTGCCAGCAAGAAGGCGTCGACCGGTTGGCGAACGCGATCACGATCCCGTACGTCGGGCGGCGACGGCCGCCGCGGCGGTTGGAAAGACCAGAAGCCGCGGTCTTCGTCGCTGACCATCGGGTCGGAAGCGGGGTCGACCGCGGCCGCCTCTTCGTCGTCCCAAGGCGCGCCCTCGCTGATCCAGCGCCGCAGCTTTTCGAGTTCCCCCGAGGTGACCGGGCGATAGGAAAGCCGCGCTTGATGCTCCTCGGGAGGCATCTCCTCGGCGGTGATGCGCTTGATCATCAGGCTTCCGTCGGGATCGCCGGGTACGATAGCCGGTCCCGAGGCGCCGCCCTTCAGCGCCGACGCGCGCGTGCGCAGATCGAGGCCGCCTTCCTGCCGGCGGCGCCCGTGGCACAGCAGGCACTTGATGTTGATCGTGGTGACGAGGATCTCGCGCGGGTTGACCTGCTCATGCGCGCCGCCGCCCGCCGACGCCGCGTCTTCGCCTTCGAGAAGAGCGCCGGTTTCGATCCAACGGCGAATGAGCTCAACCTCGTCGGGCGCCAATTTCTTGTCGCCCATGGGCATCGCGCCGGAAGCGGTCTTCTGCAACAACAAGCTTTCCACCGGGGTTCCCGGAACCAGTGCCGGCCCGGATTTTCCTCCGGCAAGCAGAGCCTCGCGGGTTCGCACGTCGAGCTCGGCTTGCGGCGAACTCTCACCGTGGCAGACGACGCAATTCTCGATCAGAATCGGCGCGATGTCGGGTTCGAAGCGGGGCGCCGAGGGGGCTTGGGCGGCGAGATACGCTGGAGCAATTAACAAAACCGCCGCGCACACGTTGCGGAACAATTCGAAACCGCCGGTCGGAAAACGCGGGTCGGCGCACATGACACGGCTCCCGGAAAGCGAGAACTTCTCCAGCTGAATTCTATCACAAAACAGAATCGCCCAACGTGCTGAACACGCCTCGTCGCGGCACAATGCCGACCGGGGTCGGCAGCTCGACTGACGTGAACGAAAACGATCAAGAAAAGGGTCGCCGGGCCGCCTACCGCAATCCGTGCGCATCGAAATCGCGATGCAAGTCGGCTCGTGGGGTTGAATACATGCGTGTCGCTCACGGCCAGGTTGTTGAACATCTCCACCTCGCGGCCCGGGAAAGACTGCGGCGACGTTCGAATGTTGTCCGCGAAAGACCAGCGAGCGCTCGGAAAAGCGCTATGCATCAGCCGAGGAACTTCTCGAGAAAGCCGTCCGTCTTGCTCCGTCGATGCGCGAAGCTTACTATTCCTTCGGACTCGCTCTGATCCGGAACGGTAAAGCCGAAAGAGGTCGTGCCGTCCTCGCCCGCCATCGCCGTCGCCAAACGATAAGGGATTCCCAGGTGCGATCCGGCGGCATGGCGCCCCCGTAGGCCCCTCCTCTCTGTCACATCCGCTGCCCGACTGACCGGCATCCCGGCCGGGCCTCACGAAGACACCACGCTCTTTGTTCTCATCGTCGCCGTGAACATCGGAGAGCGCGTTTCAATAACGAGACGCCGTGGTTTGTACTGACAGATGATACCTGGTGATAAGTGCGTCCAGCGAAGGCTGGCATGTTCAGTGGGAGGCAGTCCCACCGGGGTAAGAGTCAGAGCCCCGTAGCTTGAGTTGCATCGGTGGAGGAAACGAAGCCGATGAAGCCAATCGACAAAGCCATCCTTGGGATGGTGAGCGAGTCACCGGGCCGTAACGGAAGTGAACCCACAGGTGGCCTCGAAAAGCTAAAACCCCGGAGGCCGAGCCCCCTTATCACGGGCGAAGGCAGCATGACTTGGCGCAAACTGACTGCGGCGCCAGGTCACTCCGGCGGGGTGGTAGGGACAGCACGGTGACAAGGGCATGCTAAGCAACTGGAGAAGCCCTCCTCGTCCCGTCGCGAAATCGACGGAGCACGAAAGCCGTATAACTGGCGACAACCAGGAAGTCGGTGGAAGGCGAGAGGGTGGCGGCTAGGTTCGTAGTAGCGGTGAAGCGGGGTAACGCCTGCGGAGCGATGGGACCTTGCTGCACGTGAAGTCTTGGTCAACAACAGTGAGGCAGGGACGAATGATAAAAGCGTCCAGCAGTCTGCAGGATCTGCGATCAGGACTATACGGCAAGAGGAAGGCTGAATGGCCTTGGCGTCGTGCCAAGGCTTCGGATGGAAGGGGTGGAGTAGTCGATGGTGGGAGCGGACACCTGAATCTGGGTGACGGCTCCAGGGCCATCGTCGAAAGCAACTCCAACCGGATAGGTCTCATAAATCTTGTCGCGAAGTGTGCAGGAGCGCGTAGTGCGGGAAATCCGCACGCTGCGTGCGAGGTGGCGGGAGCTGGAGACGGAGCTACGGACACGGCTAAACGGGCACGAAGGGGGAAACCCCGGATACAGCCAAGCCGGCGTCCTGACGGGCCACCGCGCCAGTTCTCGACCCTACCAAGCCATGTCACAAACAGAGAGACTTTCTTCGCCCAGGCCGTTGCGTAGGCTCGGTTTCTGGATCCGTCGGGGGCGCTGAGCACGCTCAGGCGCTGGATTGTTCATGCGAACCGGATTTCGCGACAGTAATCCGCGGACGAGGGCTATGTGGTTCTTTTTGAATGGCTTAGCCCTGTTCACTGCCGAAAACTTCTCTGAGAAATGAGCCGTTCGCTCCCGCTTCTTCGCCCGAATCTAAAGGGCACTCGCTAAGGCTCGTCGTTCCACCACCACAGAGGCGGCAAGGCCTTTTGCTGCGGCCAGACCTGGTTGAGGGTGTCCCCTTCAAACAACTCTCCGTTCTTCATCACGTACCTGATCGTATTGGTGTTCCGAATATCTTCCAGCGGGTCTCTGTTCAGGACGATCAGGTCGGCCAGCTTTCCCTCCTCAATGCTCCCGAGATCCTGCGCGTAGCCGATCGCCTCAGCTCCGTGCAGCGTCGCCGCCCGGAGCACCTCAAGGTTCGTCATGCCTCCACTCTGGAGCGCCCACATCTCCCAGTGGCATTGGATTCCCTGCAACTGTCCATGCCCCCCGACACAGACTCGTCCGCCGGCGCGAACAATCTTGGCGGCGGACCGAGCAAGCTTGCGATAGACATGCTCGTCTTCCCGATACCACGGTCCCCGCCTGGTCTTCAAGTCAAGTACATTGTGAGGAATAAAGCGTCTGAGTTTGGGGTCGTCGTGGACTTCGCCGTTCACATAGAATACGTTCTCGGCGTGCGGGCCACCATACGCCAAGAGTAGCGTAGGCGTGTAGGTCAGTCCCGAGCGAGCGATCAACTCGACCACGTCCCGGTAGAGCGGAAAGACTGGAATGCTGTGCTCGTTCCCGCTGAAGCCGTCAATCACGTGAGTGATGTGCAGCTTCAGATTCCACGCTTCGGTCGTCGGCATGATGCGGTGCTCTTTCGCGGCCTGCACAAACCACTGCCTCTTCTCGCGGTTCCCGACAGCGTAGTTCTTGATCGTTTTCGCTCGGTAGTACTTTTTGTATCTGGTGACCACGTTCGAGGCTTCAGATGCCGACCGGATGTCGAATACTCCCGGCCCCGTCGAAAACGCCCTGGGACCCGGGATTTCGCCAACGTCGACCAGGTCTTGATAAGCGAACGTGTCGTTCGTCGAGGTTTGCGGATCTCGACCGGCCGTTACGCCATAGGCCAGATTCGCTAGAAACGGCCAGTTTTGCATGTCGAGCAAGCCTCGACGAATCTCGAACCAGTGCGCGTGAACGTCGATGATGCCGGGCATGATCGTTGCGCCGCTCACGTCGAAGACGCGCGCCCCATCGGGAATATCCGCGGCGCCGCGGCGGCCCACGAAGGTGATTCGGTTGTCGCTCACGACAATGTCGGCGTTCTCGATGACTTCCTCGCCTCGCATCGTGACAACGTTCGCTCCGCGAAGTACAATAGACCCCCGCGGACGATGGCGAGGCAGTTCGATTTTCACATCGATTTCCTCGATTGGCAGCGCGTCGTGCTCCACGGTCCCGTCGGTGTCGGCGCCTGTCTCCAATTGCTTTACGCCGTGGGCGAAGATGTCATCGATTCGCGCACGGAAGAACGAGGAACCCATCCCCCACGTTAAAACGGAGCCGTCATCCGCCCACGCCATATAATCGGCCCCGACCTCGGAAACAATCTTTGCCGGCACGCTGGGAGCGCTCACGTTCACGGTAGGGGCATCTCCTCCCACGCGCGGAACAACCATCACATACAGTTGTTGGAGGATTCGAGCCGCGGCGTAGCGGCCGTTGGGACTGACAATGATCTCCCCTGTCGGTCGCGTGTCATTATCGAAGCTACGAGTAACTTTGAGGTGACTCCGGCGTTCCGTCGCGTCAAAGCGAAACGAAACCAGCCCATCCGCCTTCGAGCTTGCGTAGATGCGGGTCTTCTCTTCGCCGAAATGCAGTCGCCCGAGACCGCGAGCGGGTACGATGAGCCGGGCCTCGCCGCCTCCGGCGGGCACCCATACGATGTCGTCCCCGCTTGGCGTCCCCGTGTAGGGGCCGTAGTCTCGGATCCGCTTGACTCGCACGCCGGTAAGTCCGCGGAGCGCCACGATGCGGGCGCCGTCGGGGGTCCAGATCGGGTGTCGATAGTATCCGGGAACTTGCGTCAGTTTCCGCGGCGAACCTTGGCCGTCAACCCGCGCCTTCCAGATGTCTCCTCCGTCGGCAGACCAGGTTACGTAGGCGAGCCACTGCCCGTCGGGCGACCACGCGGGATGAAATTCGCGATCGTCTCCTGAGTTAACGCGCCGAGGCGTTCCACTCGGAATCTCCATCGAATAGAGATGGGTCAGTGCTGAGAATGCCAATCGCTTGCCGTCCGGAGACTGCGAGGGATCATGGATCAAGCGGACCCGCACCGGACCGTCATCGACGCGCGAAGGAAAGTCGAGTAACGGACCCAGGTCTTGCCGGACGTTGGCCACGAACGGGATGGTCTTCGTGTCCCCGCTTTCGATATCGACCCGATGAATCTTGCCGCCGTAACTAAGAACGACCTCTTTCCCGTCTGGGGTAAAGGCGTAGCCGGGAAGGAGGTCTTGTGCGGCGGGAGATTCCTGATCATCTCGCTGGACCGCATACTTCAGCCGGCGGTCTTCCCCGGTCGAAAAGTCCCGGATGCGCAGCTCTGTCGCGGCGTCGTAGCGCGTACCGTAGACTAACTTCGTCCCATCGGGGGACAGCCGCGGCCGTATGGCGCTCCCGAGCGCCTCCGTAATCAGTTCCTCGACGCCCGTGAGCAAGTCCCGCCGCGCGATCTGCCATCGCCCAAAACTGCCGGCAGGCATCCAAGCCGGTTTGCCAACCCCTTTGGCATAGTAGACGTAGCGCCCGCCGGGGCCGGCGATGGCGCCCAGGGCACCCTGTGTCGCGTAGCCTGGCGTGCCGGGCGGAGGAGTGACCTTGACGAGCTGAATGCCGGCGCCTCCGCCGACGTGATACATCCAAATCTCGAAGCCATTTTCCGTCCTGCGCGAGACGAGTACATTGTCGCCGTCGGAGGTCCAACCGGGTGAAGTAAAAAGATTGCTGTCATCGTTACTCAGTCGCTTGGCATTGGAACCATCCGCGTCGGCGATCCAGACGTTCTCGGCCCCCTCCCGATCACTGAGGAAAGCGATTCTCGAACCGTCGGGCGAATAGCGGGGCTGACTTTCAAAGGCCATGCCCCCGGCGACCAGCGCGGCCTCGCCTCCCTCAATCGGCAAGCTGTAAAGATCTCCAAGCAGGTCGAAAATAATGGTTGTGCCGGCGGGGGAGACGTCGAGTGATATCCACGTGCCCTCGTCGGTCGTAAACTCGATCTTGCGTTCGGGCTTTAGGGGCAGCCCTTCTTTCTCGTCTTTGGGCTCAGCCCCGCGAACGCCCCTGTTTTCATGCTCTGCTTCGTTCCCTTCTTGAGCCAGAGCGAGCGGATGTTCAGCCGCGACGAGCAGCGCCCCAATCCCGAGCAACCAAGAGATTCCGGAAGATTTCGTCATGCGGTGCCTCCACTAGAAACACAGGCCCTGTCCCGTGCTTAGGTTTTTCCAGTCAGTCCGCCGTGATCCCACGCTCGGATCGATCATCGCGACACGGAAGCGGCTCTGCTTTTTCGACAGCCCTGGAAACGACGGCTTGGTGAGTACGAGGCCCGGATCGGCCTTTCGGGCGCTTTCACCTCGGCCGGTGCTCACGCCTGCAGGAATCGTGGCAATTTCGCTTCCAGATGCCGGTCGCCGACCAGAGCGGGTCCGACCTAATGCCGGTACCGGAAGCGCTTTGAGGATCGATGGCGATAACAATCGATGTCACTCGCTATCGGCCCCGACGCTCGCTAGCCGCCTGAGAGAACTCACTTTCGGCCCTTGCGGCGGCCTGGTCGCGGCGGATCTGACGGCTGATTGCTCGACGGGAAATCATTTCTCAACATCTATCCGACGGTGACGCCCATCATTCTAGCGTGGGCATGCAGTACGAAGGCCTCCACCCCGTCAAGCATCCGTTTGCCCATATGGCACTAGATCCTCCCTGACGGCGCAGTGTCAACGCAGGCGGGGGGCTGGCCCTTCACCACGGTCAGCAACAAGCTCTTGGATGTGAGTCCGACCGACGGGGGTCTACGATTACTTCCGCCAAGTCTCGGTTCGCGGCAGCGGGTGTCCCAGGCTCAGCTTCCACCGTGCGGATCCCCTGCATAGGCCAGTGCTTTCCGACAATCCCCCATATCGGAAGCAGCCGGCCGTCCGATGCGGGACCTCTCGGAAACTTTTCCGGCGCTTCGCGGATTAACGAAGGGAAATTCCTAGCTTGTCGTACAAAGAGCGATAGGTTGTGTTGTCGCCGGCTTGCTGGGCGGTTAGAGCAGCGGGTTTTTTCGAACCCTGTCGCTGCGTGTTCGGGATGAGAGGCCGCACGCCGATTGTCTCGATACGGTTGCCGACAGTCATCTTTCGATCGGTACTTGGTTCGGCTGCGATATAATCGCACGCAACTGGCTATACAGTTGCGCGATGCCGGCCCTGGATACAAAGGCTCCTCCATTCTCCCTGCGCCGCTTGGACGGGACGGCGTGGAATCTGACGGACGAAACCGCGGGTCGACCCGGTATCTTGTTTTTCTTCGAAACCGACTGCCCTTCGTGCCGGCTTTCGGTTCCCTATTTCAAACGGCTTGCCGATTGGCTCGGCGACAGGGCAGCCGTAGTCGGTATCTCTCAAGACCCCGTCGAGCCTACGCGCGAGATCGTCTCGCGCTTGGGCATGGATTTTTCGGTTGTACTTGACACGGATCTTTCGGTCTCGCGTCTCTATGACCCGCTTGCGGTTCCGACTCTTTTCCTGGTGGATGCGGAGGGTCGCATTGTTCGGCAGCACACGGGATTCGAGAAGGCGGCGTTTAATGAATGGGCAGTCGTGCTCGGCGGGCTGATCGGCAAAGAAGCCGTCGAGATCGCTGACCCCTTCGACGGTGTTCCTCAAAACAAGCCGGGTTGCGTATCGCGACATCGCGAGGAGGTGACCGAGGGCGAGGCGGCTTCGGCGCTCGATCTGTATGCGCTGGACGGGCCGCCCGCGTCGCGCATAGAGGTGAGCGAGGGACAGGACCTATTCGATATCTGCGTCCAAGCGGGTTTTAGCGATCCGCTGCCGGTTGTTCCGCCGACGATGGCGCGTGTCGAGAGAATGATCGAAGCCGCGGGGCTCCCGCCGACCCGGGTGGTCGCCCAGGTTCCGCCAAACTACGGCTTCGCGACGGTCGAGAAGGTTGCGGCTAATGCGGTGATGGCAGGGTGCCGCCCCGAGATGATGCCGGTCTTGATGAGTGCGTTGCGGGCGGCGTGCGACGAGCGGTTCAACCTGCACGGGGTGCAAGGGACCACCCATATCGCGGCACCGTTGATGATCATCAATGGACCGGTCCGGCGAGAGCTGGGATTTGTCTCCGGGAGCGGCGTTTTCAGCAATACCGCGCACGCCAACAGCAGCCTGGGCCGCGCGTTTCAGCTGGTGCTGACTCATATCGGGGGGGCGCGCCCCGGCGAAATCGACATGTCGACGCTGGGCACCCCGGGCCGCTTTAGTTTCTGTATCGCCGAGAACGAAGAAAACAGTCCTTGGGAGCCGCTGCACATCGAGCGCGGCATCGATCCGGACGAAAGTGCCGTCACGATGTACGCTGCCGAGCCGCCCCGGTCGGTCAGCGAGCACACGGCGCGCGACGCCCGGGCCGTTTTGCGCACGATTTGCCACACGTTGGCCACGGTGTGGACGTTGCGTGCGTGTGGAAGCCACGAGGCCTTAGTAATTGTCGGGCTCGAGCACGCGGCCACCATTGCGCGGGACGGGTTATCCAAGCAAGATGTGCGCGAATTTCTGTTTGACCATACGGGGGTTCCGCTGCGGTCGTATAACAACGACGACGGCGGCGAGGGAACGCAAGCAACCGCCCGCTACGAGGAGATCGTGATCGACGGAGAGCCGTGCTATCGGAAGTTCGGTCGCCCGGAGGCGATTCATCTCATGGTTGCGGGCGGCGACGCGGGGAAGTTTTCGGCCGTGTTGGGTTCGTGGGCCGCGGGGCCGCGGGGGAGCCAAATGGTGACGTACCCGATTCGACAGCGGTAGATAGGGCCGAGACGTGGTGCGACAGACACCCGGGTTTTGCCGACCGGACGAAGAGAACCGAATGGGGGTCGGCCCTTCCCGGTTGCGCCGGGCCGCCGGGACCGCCGCTTTCGCTCGGGGCTCTGTAGCTACGTGATGAAATTTCCCGCGGCTTTGGAACGGGGCCCGAACTAGGGAGGAATATCATGCCGACGATTTTGGTGAGTCCACTGGATGAAACCGCGCGGCCGAACCGCTCGCCTGCCGCGCGGTTGACGCGCCTTGACGGCGCGACCGTTGGGCTGCTCGATATCAGCAAGCCCGGTGGGAGCGTCTTTCTTGATCGGCTCGAGCAACGGCTTGTGGACGATCACGGTGTCAAACGGGTTGTGCGCGACGCCAAGCCGACTTTCGCCAAACCGGCGCCTGAGAACGTCGTGAATCGCTTGAAGCAGGCAGGCGTTGATGCTGTCATCGAGGCGCTGGCTGATTGAGGGTCTTGCACAACGTGCAGTTTGCACGATGCGGTGACATTCGAAAACCTCGGCATTCCCACGGCAGCGATCGCGACCGACGTTTTCGCGTCGGCGGCTCGCGCGCAGGCGGCGGCTTTAGGGCGCGCTGACTATGAGGCGGTCTTTGTGCGGCACCCGATTCAAGACCAGACTCGGGAGGAGATTGAGCAGCGGGTGGACGAAGTGCTGGCGGAGTTGGTCGTGCGATTGACGGGGCAGTGAGGACGGGGCGGCGCTCGCCAAGCAGGCTGTCGAACGCCGGCGAGAGAGCTTGGAGCGCCGGCCAAGGCTGCGGGGCTCTTCGAGCCTGCCGTGCGCAGCTTGACGGCAGCCGGAACGCCGCGCTCGCTTTGGATTTCGTCGCCAAGAATGGCGCCCTGGGCACGCGGAAAGCGTGTCCTTCGGCCGGTATAATTGTGATGGGGCGGTCGGGTTTACGTAGAAGGCCCCAAGCGTTACGCGCGGCTTTTTCCAACATGTCCGACCCCGCCTACAAAGACCCCGCCGTCAACCTCAGCCGGATCTACACCAAGCGCGGCGACAGCGGAGAAACCAGTTTGGTAGGCGGCACGAGCGTCCCGAAGGATCATCTCCGCATCGAAGCCTACGGGACCGTTGACGAGTTGAATTCCTTCATCGGTATCGCGCGCGTTTCGGCCGACGAAGCGGCGGCGGATTGCAAGCCGATGGAGCACCTATCACGCATTCTGCTCCGCGTGCAGCACGAGCTTTTCAACCTCGGCTCGATTCTCGCCACCGAGCCGGAGCAGGTGCGCCCGCAGCAGCCCCAAATCGCCGAGGCCGACGTCGCGCAGCTCGAGCGCGAGATCGATCGCGCCAATGTCGAATTGGCCTCGCTGCCGTCGTTTGTGCTGCCCGGCGGCTGCCGCCTCAATGCGGAATTGCACGTCTGCCGCACGGTTTGCCGGCGCGCCGAGAGGATCCTGGTCGCCCTGAGCCGCGCGGAAGAGGTTCCAGGCACGGCGCTGCGCTATTTGAACCGCCTTAGCGACGCGTTGTTCGTGTGGAGCCGCTGGGCCTGCGTCAAACTGGGGGCCGAAGAGGTGCTCTGGCAACCCAACGAAGCCGCTTCAGGGTCTCGAGAGTGATGCCGGAGTGGAGCCGGACAGGAGTTCAGGTTTCTAGTACCACGACCGCTTGAAAAAGTTTGTTTGGCGGCAAAGCACTATTCTTCAGTGACCGCATCGCGTGGCGATGCGGCTCTGTTTGGCAAGTGGTTTCCTCTGCGCCGGCAGCTCGACGCCTTCCCAACAAGGTCGCGGAAACGTGTCTTTTCACGCGGTCGAAACAGAGGCGTGGACGGAAGTCCACGCTCGGACGCGAGCCTCAAAAGGACGTTGATCGGGACTTCGGAACAGGGCAGGCTGTTGCGCCCGCGGAGACCGTTTGGGAACTCGACGGCTCGCTGCCCACCCTACTCCGCCCCTAAATACAGAAACCTCGCGATGAACAGCGCGGTCAACAGGTAGACCAGCCAACCAATCGAGCGTCCTTGGCCGCGGAAAACCTTCAGTGCCGTGAAACTGACGAAGCCGATTGCCAGCCCGTTCGCGATACTGTAGCTGAGCGGAATCATCACGATGGTGAGAAAGGCCGGGACGGCGACAACCATGTCGTCCCAATTGATCTCGCGGACGGTCGCCATCATCAAGCAGCCGACCAGGATCAAAGCGGGCGCAGTTGCGGCGGTGGGAATTACGCCGACCCAGGGCGCTGCGAACAGCGACAGGACAAATAGCAGGCCCGCCACGGCCGCCGACAACCCCGAGCGGCCGCCCGCGGCGACGCCCGCCGCGCTTTCGATATAGCTCACGACGGTCGAGGTCCCACAGACGGCCCCAAACGTAGTTGCCGCCCCGTCGGCAAGCAGGATGCGCCGGATGCGGGGGATCTCGCCCTTTTGTGGAAACAGACGCGCCCGATTGCCGACGGCGACCAGCGTCCCGATGTTGTCAAACAGATCGACGAACCAAAACACGAACACGATTTCGAGCAACCCCAGGCTCATCGCGGCGGCAATATCCAATTCCCCCCAGGCCGCGCCGAGTTCCGCGAGCCCGGCGGAAGTCTGCTTGTGCACACGGCCGAATAGGGCCGCCAAGCCCGTCGTTGCTACGATCCCGATTACGATCGCCGCCTTCACGCGCCAGGCCAGCAAACCGGCTGTCAGCAGCAAGCCGAACATTCCGAGTAAGGTATCCGGGCTGGAGAGATCGCCCAGGGTCACCAGCGTGGCCGGGTGGGCCGTGATCAGGCCGATGTTCCGTAGCCCGATCAGCGCGAGAAACAATCCAATGCCGCCGCCCACCGCGGCGTAGAGATCTCTCGGGATCGCCGACACAATGGCCTGCTGCACTCCCACGAGCGTGAGCCCCAAAAAGACCAAGCCCGACAGAAACACTGCTCCCAGCGCCGTTTGCCATGGGACGCCCATGCCGATCACAACGGTGTAGGTGAAATAAGCGTTGATCCCCATCCCCGGCGCCAAGGCGATGGGGTAGCGAGCGTAGACGCCCATCAGGATGCTTCCCAGCGCCGCCGCCAAGCAGGTTGCCGCCGCGACTGCCGCCGGAGGCATGCCGGCCTCGCGCAGAATCGCCGGGTTGACGAAGATGATGTACGACATCGTCAGAAACGTCGTCACACCCGCGAGGATTTCCGTGCGGAAGCCGGTCCCCAGCTTGCCGAATTCGAAGTAGCGTTCGATGGCTTGTTTCATGGAGATGGCTGTGCCGGTTTGCGATTGGGAATCCTCTGGACCCGTCCTGCCGTTCTTGCCATTTGACGGCGGCCGGCCTAGCCTAACCCAGGCTACCCGGATATTTCACCAAGTGTCGAGGCGAAATGCATGGAAAGCTGTAGGTGTTAGGCTGATTCCATGCCCGAACGCCCTGAAGCCGACATCATTTCGGCTTCCTCTCAGGAGATCGAAGCCGTCAAAGATCTCTGGAGCGAGTACTGGGATTCCCTGGAGCTTCCAGCCGACTTTCAAAGTTTCACGGAAGAACGCGAGTCCCTTCCGGGCGCTTACGCGCCGCCGAAGGGCCGTCTATTGCTTGCCCTGATCCGCGGCCGCCCGGCGGGCACCGCCGCGTTACGCCCTCTGCGTGGCCGCTCCTGCGAAGCCAAACGGCTCTATGTTCGCCGCCAGATTCGAGGCAATGGCGTCGGCAAAGCCCTTCTCGGCAGATTGGTGCAAGAAGCACGTGAAGAAGGGTACGAAGAGATGTACGGCGACACGTTGAAGTCCATGAAGTCGGCCTTGCGACTGTACACTCAAATCGGATTTTCGGAGGTGGCGGCGTACTCCTCGAGTCCGACACCTGATGCGGTTTTTCTGAAGCTTTCCCTTTGAGTGACGGCCAAATCAGCTCTCGATTATTCTCCAACTTCAAAACCGGGACGCGGACCTGAAGATCGTCGCTACAGGTCAAGTGGCAGGTCATGGAACAGTAGGGCATGGGGCGGGTCAGGGGACCGGCCGGGCGACGCGGGCGCCTGCGCTGCGATGCTGCATGATCTTTTCGATTTCGTCGACCTCTTTCGGCAGGGCGCTCGTCAAAACTTCCGCGCCGTCCTCCGTGACCAGCACCATGTCTTCGACGCGAATCCCGAGCCCTTCGTCGGGCAGATAAAGCCCCGGCTCGATCGTAATCACCATGCCCGGCTCGAGCGCTGTCTTGGCATCAGCCGGATCGTGCACGGCCAGCCCGACGTGATGTCCGAGTCCGTGAGGGAAATAACGGCTCAGCTCGGTCTCGCCCTCCCAGGTCTGTTTGTCGAAGTATTGCTTAGCGACGCGGTGTAGGCTCTTCTTTCCGTCGCCCGCTAATCGCATGCCTGGCTTGACGGCTTTGATGGCGGCCCGCTGTGCGCCGAGCACGATGTCATAGAGTTTGCGCTGTCGAGAGGTGAAGCGGCCGCTCACAGGTACTGTGCGCGCGATGTCGGCCGCGTACTGCTCGTATTCCCCGCCAACGTCGACCAAGACCAAATCGCCGGCACGAAGCCGTCCGGCTAGTTTGTCGTAATGGAGGATCGTCGTGTTTCGCCCGGCGCCGACGATCGGCGTGTAGGCGAGACGTTGACAACCGTGGGCCATCAGTGTGGCGATCATGCGGCCCGCAATTTCCCGCTCCGCGATGCCCGGCCGAATTTGGTGCCAGGCAGCACGGTGGGCGGCCATTGTCGCTTCGGCGGCTTTTCGAAGGTACTCGATTTCTTCGGCGGACTTAACGGCTCGCATTGAGGCCAAGGTGTTGCTCACATCAACGGGGTCGAACCCGGGAGCAAGCTTCCCAAGGCGCTCCCTGCGATCGGGGAGGGGTTGTTCGGCGTAACCCTTACGGGAGGGCAAGACGCTGTAGAGCCGTCGATGACGCGGCAATTCCATGCCGAGAACCTTAGAAAGCTCTTCGATGTCGCGAAGATCGTCCACACTCACCGCAACGCCCGCACCCGGTTCGCCGGGACCGAGCCTCGATCCAGTCCATTGCTCGCGATGAGCGTTTCGCTTGGGGAGAAAAAGGATTTCGCGGTACCGCCGGGCGCGCTTCTGGGGCAGAATCAACAGAGTCGCGCCGGGCTCGTTCCATCCCGTCAGGTAGTAAAAGTCGTTTTGTTGCCGGAACCCCGAGCGGCTTGACTGCGCCTCGTGTTCGCGGTACCCAAACACAACGATCGGGCCGTCGGCATGCTTCTGAGCCAGCATCTCACGCCGAGCAAGGTAGACCTTCGGCGTTTCCGTGTCGGACGCAGGGAGCAAAGCGACCGCAAGAATTAGTAAAAAGCCGCTCCCTGCCCAATGCATAAGATTCTTGTGGATCGTTAGAAGCCGGCTATGCATGGATCGGGACGTGGAGCATTGCGCCCACCATAGGCCGGGCGATTCTGATGCTGCCTTCCGGGACAAGCATATTAGTTTAGTTGGCCAATCGTACTTCGTGAGCGGTGGGGATGGGGGAGAGAAACCCGTTGAAAACAGGCTCGCGGCAGGACCGGCCCAAGGGGAGCGGAAGAAGCCGTCGAAACACAGCAGCAACAAATGCCGTGGTTGGGCCGTTCCGTTCCGCCCGGATGCCGTCAGTAAGCTGCCCCTTGCTGTACAATGCGGAAACTCTCCACCCCAGAGGTTTCGGGATGAAAGTGGTTGGGTTAGTCCTTCGGCTCATTTGTTATTTGTTCAGTCTTGCCGCGGGCCTGTTTCTCTTCGCAATAGGGTTCGTTGGTTCGGTGACCGGCAAGGAACTCTATTTTGAGCTGGTGCCCGGCGTGGAGCCGGAATGGATGCCATTGTTGTTGATCGGAATCGGTGCCTTCTGCTTCATCGCGCTGATCCTGCTGCTTAGCGGCCCGGGGACGGCCGGCGGATCGATGCTGTTTGCCTGGAACCTTGCCGTCTGGGCCTTGCTGCTGTGGGCTCTCGCGCGGCCCTCCTACCGCTTCAGCGGCCCGGAACACTTCGAACAATTCATGATTCTGTTTTTCGTCTCCTTGGCGGCGTTGGCTGGCAGCTGGTCCGCGATGCGTTCGAGTGGCGCGACGGAAGCCGCTTGACTCGGTCAGCGCTCGGGCGGGGGATCGTGACGAATCCTTGCCTCGTCGAGCCCCTTGGCTCGCAGAACCTTGATCGTTTCCCGAATCATAATCGGCGACCCCGCGATCGAAACGTCGGCGGAGAGGGGGGCCGGGAAATGGCTGTCGAGGACGATATTGATATACCCCGTCTCGCCTGTCCAAGAGTCGTCGGCGCGCGGTCGAGATAACGCCGGAACATAGCGAAAACTCTCGTTTTCCCGATCCCACCGGGAAAGTTTTTCGTGAAGCAGCAGATCCCTTGCGGCACGAACGCCGAGATAGAGATAGATCTTGCGCTCGGGCCGGCGCTTGCTCGCGAACCAGTGCTCTAAGACCCCCACGAACGGCGCGACGCCGGTTCCGCCGGCAACGAGGATCATCGGCTCGCTCGTCAACGCTTCCGCGGAGTCGCGCGGATAGAGATTCCCGGCCGGGTTACCGAAACGAACGACGTCGCCCGGCCGTAGCGCGGTATGCACGTAGGTGGACGCCAACCCGGGGGGAACGTCCTTGCCGCGCGGCGCCCGTTGGTGTCCGATGATCAAGTCGAACCGCGGCAGACCATGCGGGGCGGAAGCAAGCGAATACGGTCGCGCTACTTCGCTGTGGTTTGTTCCATAGCGCTCGTTCCATTGCGCCACGTAGTCGTCCGGTATTTGCAATAGGAGAAACTGTCCGGGTTCGAAAGAGAACCCGCTGCCGGTCCGGATCCGAAAGCTGACACGCTTGACGTTGTGGGTGAGTTTCTCAACTGCGACGACCTCGGCGGCATGGGGGAAATCGGCCGCCGCGAGGATGCCTAGCCACCCGGCGGCAATCAGGAAGAGACCGGAAAGTCGGTGGGGCGCCGATTGTTGAAGCCGATCCATCGGCGTCAGAGTAACGCGCCTAGGTGGGATATGCCAACCCTGAGCCGGCGGACGGAAATATCGCCCGCCCTCTCAGGACTCTACATATGAATTTCGAAGGCTGGATTTCGGGGGCTTAACGGCCGCCGCCGCCACCGCGCGCTCCGCCGCCACCGCCGCCGCCGCCCGCGCCACCGCGCGCTCCGCCGCCGCTGCCGCCTTGCGACGTGCCCGGGCCGCGGCCGCCCATGCTGCGGCTCATGCTGTTCATGCTGCGGTTTTGTTGCGCTCGCATGTACATGCGGTACATCTCTTGCGAGGCATCGTTCTGCTGCACAACGGCGCCGGAGGCCATCAGAGTGCTTGCGCGCTCTTCAATTGCCTTGGCGCGATCCTTGCTCCATAGGTCCAGCCCGTCATCGTCCTTTTTCTTGTGCTTGAATTTTGCAACCGCCCAATCAGCGGGATTGCCGGCGATGGTAATGGCCCGTTTCTTTTTCACGTCCTTCTTCTGGTCGGCGAGTGAGACGACCGCTTTGCCCTCGAAAACCTTGAGCGTAATCGGTTGGTCGGAGCGAGCGTCGAGGCGATAGTAGCCGTTCACGGGGAATTCAATCTTGGTTTCGTCGGAGAGAATCGAAAGAGAGTCGGGATCCCAAACGTGAGCGGCGTCAATGATCGCCGAACCGGAAATCATCCGCAACGAGGCGCTGGTCATCCCGGCGTCGATCACCTCGAGTTCGGAGTTCTCGTCGAGGCGAATCATTGTTCCGAGGGCGAACATCATCTCGGCGCGGCCTTTGCCGGTGCGTAGATGCTCGTTCATTTCGACGTGCAGCTTACGAGCGGGATCGTGCTTGACCGCTTTGTCGGCCAAGAAGACCTCGCCTTCACTGTGGTGTAAGAACCCGGCACGAACGGAGATGACCTCCTGCGCGGGGGCGATGCCCGAGGCGAAGACAACGAGTGCCGCCAGGAGCATGACTGCGCTTATTGGGGTGAATCGATGCATGGGATGTGCCTCCGGGACGAAAGCGTCCGGCTGGCCGATATTTTACCAGGTTGAACGTTAACTTGCGGTAGGTATTCGTACGCGGGAGGAGTGGGGTGCCCACTCGCCGCGCGAAACGACGCCGAATCCACCAATGGGGCCCGCCTACCGCAGACGAAAGCGCAGTCGAACCACGATAGGCTCGGTGTTCCCCCGGGGGCTCGGCTGGAACGCTCCGGCATTGACGAGGTGACTAATGCTCTTACTCCAGCCTGTCACGTAAACGTCCCCGGTATCAGTCGCTGCGATTCCCGTCACTCGATCGTTCATCCAACTCACCGAGGGAGCGTCCGCTGCACCGATAAAGGTGGAGTACTTCAGGTCGCCGCTCTGCGAATGCAACTGAACCAGGACCGCATCATTCGCTCTATCAAGACTGCTGCGTAGCGCATCGATCGAAATCGGGAAGTCCCGAGATCCGCTTCGCCCGCCCACAAATACAAAGCCCGTCATTCCCGCCGAAATGGCGGACAGATTTTCGTCTTCCGACCCGCCAACGAATCGGCTCCACAGAACCGGATCGCGGTCAGACTCGAATAGCTCCGCGGAGATCTTCACGACGAAGCCATCGTTGCTACCCCGCAAGCGGGGCGAACCCGTCGTTGTGACCGAGAAGTCGGACGACGAAGTTGTTCCCGCCAAATACAGGTCCCCTTCCTCATCTATGTCAAATGCTTCCGCGGCATCGGCTCCGCTTCCGCCAAGTCGGATGACAGTCGCCGGCCGCTTTCCAAGCGGGTCCAACCACGCTATAAACGGATGCGTTTCGCGCGGCCGCCCGAGAACGCGCTCACGGAAACCGGGGAACGAGGGCGAGTCGGTTGTGCCGGCAGCGTAAATCCACCCGTCCCTGCCCGACCGAACTGCCACGACGTACTCATCTCCGGTGCCACCTAGGTAGGTCCCGAATCGAAGCGCGCGGGCTTCTCGGTCTACGACGGCGACAAAGCCGTTGGCCCCGGCGGGAGCTCGGCTTTGAGGCGCGCCGGGCGTTACCGGCAGATCGATCGAAACCGTCGAGCCGGCGACAACGACGTCGTCGGCCGGGCCGAGGGCCAGGGCGGAAACCGTATCGGAACTTGAACCCCCAAAAAAGGTACTCGCCTGCAGCGCCGCGCCGTCTCGACCTAGGACCGCCAAGTAACCGTCGCAGTTGTCCGCGGACTCCGAACCGGGCGCCTTTGGGATCAGCGCGTCTGATGTTGTAGGGAAGTTGATCGAGCACGTGCTACCTACAACGTAAGCCTCACCATCACGACCGAGGGCTACGGCGTGCGCCACCGTGCGGAAGTTCCCTCCCAGGAGGGTCGAATATCTCAGCGCGCTACCGTTCGGCCGGAGTCGCGAGACGAAACCTACGTGGTCATCGTTCCGAACGTGGTTCTTTGTACGAAATGCGCCGGCGGTTACGGGGAAATCTTCAGAAGGGGTTGACCCGACAATCACAACCTCGCCACGCGCATCGACCGCGATGGCCGACGCCCCTTCTTTCCTGGTGCCGCCAACGTAAGTGCCGTATATGATCTCAGGCTCCGCGGCCCCGAGTACGCAGGATGCCGCGCACAGCAACAACAAAACTCGCGTCATTTACTTCAACCGGGGACGAGCGGCCTCACTAGAAACAGACACCGCCGACGGCCGTTGGGTTCCCTGACATTTGCGTGGACCCGACTCGTAGTTCAGCCACGAGTGAGCGAGTCGTCGGGAACGGAGCTGGCGGACACCCCGGCACAGGGCCCAGCGCCGGCCTGCGACCCTGCCTATGCCTAAGCAAGCAACTGCTCGGGGTGACGTGGGTTTTGCAGGATGGCGGTTGCGGTGCGCTCGACCCGTCGCTTGCGCTCTGGGCTCTGAATCTCATCTCGGGGGCCAACGGTTCGGGTTTAGGTAGATGGCCATCGGCACGCCTTGCTGCTCGAGGACGTACTGAACGGCGGCATCCACCTCATGCGGATTCCACAGATAGCGGGTACTGCCGTGGTGCGCCCAACGGCGCTCACGGCGGGGGCCTACTGAGTCTCGCATAATATACTGTCAATCGAGACAAAGAGAAGACTGTTTCCAGAAAGCGGTAATCAAGCGCGGTTTGCGGCGCATTCGCCGCAGCGCTTTGCGGGCGCGCTCGTCGAGTTCCCAGTAGTCCTTCGGGCAGACGTTGGGCAACTCGTGCTGCTTCCAGTACGCCCAAATGTATTCCACCGGGTTCAACTCCGGCGCATAGGGCGGCAAGTACTCCGTTGCGATGTGATCCTCGGAGAGCTGGATGAACTCCCGCACCAGGCGGCTGCGGTGCGCCGGCAGCCGGTCCCAGACGATCAGCAGTGGGCCGTCGATGTGGCGCACCAAAGCCTTCAGGAAGTCGATGACCTCCAGCTCGCCGATCGCGCCGGGATAGAGCCGGAAGTAAAAGTTGCGCAACGTCAGCCCGGCCGACACCGACAGCTTGTCCCAGTTGAAGTTGAACTCCAACACCGGTGTCTCGCCGCGCGGCGCCCAGGTGCGGCAACGATGCGGCTTCTGACTCAATCCGCTTTCGTCGATGAAGACGATCGTACGTTCTTCTTTGCGGGCTTTTTTTTAATGGCCGGCCAAGTCTTGCGCTGCCAGCCGCGGATGGCCTCTTCGTTGCGCTCCCGCGCTTTGCCGACGGGCCGTTGCGGGCTCCAACCGAGCGCCCGCAGGATCTTCCAGACATGGCCCTCGTGATAGCGCACGCCGAACTCGTCTCCGATCAGACGAGCGACCCGCGGACAGCTCCACAGCGGCGTCGGGAAGCCGTGCGCCTCGGGGCCTTCCAGCAGCAACGCCTCGAGGCGTTCGAGCTGCGCGGCGTCCAACAGCGGCTTACGGCCGGCGCGGCCGGCCTGGCGCAACCCGGCTTCGCCGTCACGCCGGTATCGTCGCAGCCACTCGCTGACGCTTTGCCGCGCGACCTTCAATCGCCTCGCTGTCTCGGACTGACTACAGCCTTGCTCGACCAACCGGATCGCTTTGAAACGGCGCTTCTCCAGGGCCTCGAAATCCCGCCGTACGCCTTTTGTATTTCCCATACATACAAAGACGTACGTACCCCAAAAAGGTGTCACTTTATTTTGCGAGATTCAATAATTCGTTGAGTGCGCGCGTTGCGTAGGCTTTCACTTGAGCGAGCACGGTCTCGGGCTCCTCCTCCGACTCCACGACCAGATGAACGTGGTTCGTCCGCACATGGGCGGGGTGGAGAGTCCATCCACGATAGGCAGTGTGTTGGCGAATCGATCGGAGAACAGTTCGTCGTTGTGGAGTGTTCAGCGTTACCTTGCCGCCTGGAGATAAACGGCTCTCATAGTCCGCCCGGCGTGGATCCGGGTCGAGCATGGGAGTTCTCCAGGCGTCATGAAAACGGTCGACTGAACCGTTATCGTCTCCGTGAAGTCGTGCACCGCGGCAGGTGAAAGTAATGAAATACGCCCAGGGGCCGGCACCGGGCCGTCTGGGCAAGGAGGCTTCCCCCACGTTGATTTCACGATAGCAAGCAACTCACATCGTTTGTAGATGCAGAGCCCAGAGCGCAAGCGACGGGCCGGGGCACGGCCCCTCGCCGGTGCGCGGCCCCTCGCCGCCCCGTAGGCGTGCCTAAGTAAGTGACTGCTCGGGGTGACGTGGTTTCGAAGGCGTGGCGGTTGCGGTGCGCTTGGCCCGTCGCTTGCGCTCTGGGCTCTGAATCTATAGTGGCGGGACCTATTGCGGCACGGCGCCCGTCTTCAATTCCTTGATGCGGTCGCGCAGTTTGGCCGCCTTTTCGAACTCAAACTTCTGGGCGGCGTCTTTCATGCTTGCTTCGAGGCCCTCGATGAGCTTGGCCATCTCTTCCGGGCTGTCCGGCAGTTCGATGTCATCGATCTCGGCCGGGATCGGCAGATAATCCGCGTCAACAATGCGCGCCAGGCTCATGTCGACCGGCTTCGTGATGCTCTCGGGCGTGATGCCGTTGGCCTCGTTGTATTGGTGCTGGACTTGGCGGCGGCGATTGGTCTCATCGATGGCACGAGTCATGCTGTCAGTCATACGGTCGGCATAAAGAATGGCTTTGCCGCGGATGTGGCGGGCGGCACGACCGATCGTCTGGATCAGCGAGCCTGCTGAACGCAAGAATCCTTCTTTGTCAGCGTCGAGGATGGTGACAAGCGAGACCTCGGGCAAGTCCAGGCCCTCTCGAAGCAAATTGACGCCGATCAGCACGTCGTACTCGCCGCGCCGCAAATCCCGCAGTAGTCTGACGCGTTCGAGAGTATCGATCTCCGAATGCAGGTAGCGGCAACGGACGCCGGTTTCGGCGTAGTATTCGGCCAAGTCTTCGGCCATGCGTTTGGTCAGCGTGGTGACCAGCACGCGCTCCTGCCTCTCCGCGCGTTGGCGGATTTGCTCGAGTAGGTCGTCGACCTGGCCCTTCACGGGACGAACTTCGACTTCAGGGTCAATCAAACCGGTTGGGCGAATCAACTGTTCGACGACCACGCCCGAGGATTTCGTCAACTCATAGGGCCCTGGTGTCGCGGAAACATAGGTAACTTGATTGACTCGATTTTCGAACTCCTCGAACGTCAACGGGCGGTTATCGAGCGCGCTGGGCAGACGGAACCCGTGGGCGACGAGCACTTCCTTGCGCGAGCGGTCGCCATGATACATGCCCCGCACCTGGGGGACGGTTTGATGGCTTTCGTCGAGGAACATGAGGGAGTCTTGCGGCAGGTAGTCGAGCAGGGTCGGCGGGGGTTCGCCGGGCAGGCGGCCCGAGAAGTGGCGCGAGTAGTTTTCAATACCGTGGCAGTAGCCGATCTCGCGCATCATCTCGATGTCGAAGAGAGTGCGTTGGCGCAGACGTTGCGCTTCAAGATGTTTGCCTTCTTTGGCGAGTTCCGGGAGCCACGAATCCAACTCGGCAAGAATGTTCTCGATAGCATCGTTACGGGTCTCGTCGGACATGACGTAGTGGCTGGCCGGGTAGATCGGCAGCCGTAGATAGGTCTGACGGACTTGCCCCATCAGCGGGTCGATTTGCGAAAGGCTTTCAATCTCGTCGCCCCACAGCTCGATGCGATAGGCATTGTCGTCGTAGGTGGGAAGAATTTCGATCACGTCGCCTACGACGCGAAACGAACCGCGCTTCAGCTCGCCGTCCTTGCGCTCGTAGAGAATCTTGACGAGTTGCCGGGCAATCTCTTCACGCGAGATGCGCTGCCCTTTCTCGAGCATCAACAGCATGCCGTAATAAGCATCGGGCGAGCCGAGCCCGTAGATGCAACTGACGCTGGCGATGATGACGCAATCGCGGCGTTCAAACAACGACCGTGTGGCCGAAAGGCGTAGCATGTCGAGTTCGTCGTTGATAGTCGCTTCCTTTTCGATGTACGTATCGCTCGAGGGCAGATACGCTTCCGGCTGGTAATAGTCGTAATAGCTGACGAAGTATTCGACTGCGTTGGAGGGAAAGAAGCTCTTGAACTCGTGATAGAGCTGGGCGGCGAGCGTCTTGTTGTGCGCCAGAACGATCGCGGGCCGACCGATTTCCTCGATAACTTTGGCCATGGTGAAAGTCTTGCCCGAGCCGGTCACGCCGAGCAGAACTTGGTGCGGCTCGCCGTCGCGGAAGCCGCGCGAAAGTTGCGCGATGGCCTCGCCTTGATCACCGCGCGGGGTGTAGGTGGATGCGAGTTGGAATGGCGTCATTGAACGATGACAGCGGGCCGGCGCTACAATTGCACTCGAAACGAATGAATCCGCCGGCGATCCGGTTGCGCGAGATGCCCGCGCCGCCGAGGCACGCCGTCTCGCGCACTTTTCGCGGGCCGATCCGAGGCGGACTCCGAGAACGTTGATCGTGCGGACGCTGGTCGATTTTCTGCCGCTGATTCGTGCCCTGGGGAGGCGCGAGGCGGTCCGCTTTCACAACGGCTACCGCACGGCGAAATGGAGCTACCGCACTCTCTACGAGCGCCTGACCGCTATCGTAGCCTATCTCGATGGCAAGGCCATTACCAAGGGTGATCGCGTTCTGCTATGGGGTGAAAACCGACCCGAATGGGTTGCAGTGTATTGGGCCTGCGTGGCACGGGGCGTCGAAGTCGTCCCCATCGATTTCCACTCGTCGGCGCAGCTTGTAGAGCGGATTCAAGAGCAGGTCGGAGCGCGGTTGGTGGTCCATGGGGACCGTACCGCACCGGGCAGCCTCGCCGTAGACCGGCTGTCGCTCCGGGAGGTTGCGCGTCTGGCGGGCGGGGCGGAGTTCGAGCCGTCGGGAATTTCGCCCGACGATGTGGTGGAAATCATTTTCACCTCGGGCACGACGGGCGAGCCGAAAGGCGTGATCCACCGTCACCGTAATCTATGCGCCAACCTGGGCGTGATTCAAAAGGAGATCGACCGGTTTCGAACTCCGATACGCCTGGTGCGGCCGATCCGCGTGCTGGATCTGCTGCCGCTGAGCCATGTGTTCGGACAGGCGATTGGCGTCTATATCCCGGTCTTGCTTGAAGGCGCCGCGGTTTTCACCACCCAGTTGCGGCCCGGCGCCGTGATCGAGACCTTGCGGCGAGAGCGGGTGGCGGTCTTGGCCGCCGTGCCGGCCGTCTTGCGGAGTCTCCGTGCGGAGGCCTGCCGCCATTTCGATATCCCGTATGATCCGCGGGGAGGAGGTGGACTCGCCGGCGCGGCGCAGGCTTGGTGGCGCTACCGGCATATTCACCGGGCTCTCGGGTGGAAGTTTTGGGCCATGGTGGTTGGGGGCGCGGCGCTTGATGAAGGGCTCGAGAGGTTCTGGGGCCGGTTGGGGATAGCTGTGGTTCAGGGCTATGGGTTGACCGAAGCGTCGAGCGTCGTGGCGTTGAATCACCCTTTCAGCGCGCGGCGCGGGTCCATCGGACAGGCAGTCCGAGGGCAGCAGGTCGAGATCGGGCCGGGTGGGGAAATCCTGGTGCGAGGCGAGGCCGTTGTGAGTGAGTATTTCGAACACGGCCGGGTGGTGAGCGCCGGGCTCGACAACGGTTGGCTGCATACCGGCGATATCGGCGAGATCGACGAACAGGGGCGGATTTTCTACAAGGGGCGGATGAAGGAAGTCATCGTCACCGCCGAGGGGATGAACGTCTACCCCGACGATGTCGAGCGGGTTCTCAATCAGCTTCCTGAAGTTGTTGACTGCGCCGTCGTGCCCGCGGTGGCCGAAGGGGGTGAGCAGGTTCATGCCGTGTTGCTGCCGGCCGGCGCCGCGGTCGAGGTCGCGGAAGTGGTGCGCCGGGCCAACCGCGCGCTCGAAGCCCACCAACGTATTCAGAGCTGGTCGCTTTGGCGGGCCGCGGAGCTGCCTCGCACGGCATCAACAGGAAAGCTGAAGCGGGCTGAGATCGCGCGCCGGATCATACCCGGGGGCGCAGCCGTTCCGCAAGGTGATCAGCCCGCCGAGGCTGTCGGAGTACGATCCGCAATTGCGGGTTTAAAAGGGGCTTTAGCCGAGGACCTACCTGTGGACGCGCGGCTCGGCGAGGACCTCGGCCTTTCTTCCTTGGACCGAGTTGAACTGATGTCGCAGTTGGAAGAGCCGGCCGGGGTCGAGCTCGACGAGGCGGATTTTGCCTCCGCGCGGACAATCGGGGAACTTGAAAGCGTGTTGCGGCAGGCCCGCGACGAAACTAGGGTCGCCTCGTCGCGAGTGGACGAGCAGGCTCGGCGTTTAACCGTTCATGGGGGCGAACCGGATCGCCCGGGACGGGAGCGGCAAGTCGACGCGTCGTTCGAACCGGGACTGCCGCGCTGGAACCGCGGGTTCTTCGTACGATGGCTCCGGAACGCGGCGCTTCGTGGTCTGGCGTTACCGATGTTTCGGCAGATGCTGGTTCGGTTTCACGTGGAGGGCTTGGAGCATCTCGCGGGAGTTGATGGACCGGTGCTGTTTGCGGCCAATCACAACAGCCACTTTGACGTCATTGCCATCCTGGCCGCGCTGCCGCCGCGGTTACGTCGGCGGTTGGCGCCCGCGATGTCGCAGGACTATTTCATAGCCTACTGGGATTGGCGCCATACCAAGCCGATCGAGCTACTCAGGCGCACCGTCCAGTACTATCTTGCATGTTTCCTGGTGAACGCCTATCCGCTGCCCCGGCGCATGACCGGAACACGTCGGGCCTTGCGCTATACGGGAGAGTTGGCCGACGAGGGGTTCTGTCCTTTAGTGTTTCCCGAGGGCCGCCGATCGCCGGACGGCATAATACAGCGTTTCGAAAGCGGTATCGGTTTGATGGCACTGAAGCTGGAACTTCCGGTTGTGCCGGTTTTCCTGGAGGGGCTGCACGAAATCTATTCCGTACATCATGAGTGGCCCGAGCCCGGGTCGGTGCGGGTGAAATTTGGCGCGCCTCTCGATCTAGGCGATGTGGCTGACTATCGCGCGGCCGCGGAAGAGGTGGAGCGGGCCGTCAGGGCGGCGGCATCCGCGTGTTAACGTGTTCCGGAACTGTCGGTGGCTCCGTCACCACGAATATCGGTGATGGTCAGGAGGCCGATTCTAACTCGTGGCCCTAGCCGGCCAGGGCACCGTGCGCACATAGTCACTGTGATGAAGCAGTTCGGCTGCCAGCCGCGTACCGGGTAAGTGTGCCAGCACGACCTGAAGTCCGGCAATGCGAGCGTACTTCATCGCCGGAACGCAGTCAGTGTCCCCTGATACGAGCAAGATCCGCTCAACGGAACGCTTTTCAGAGAATGAGGCAATGTCGAGCCCAATTCTCATATCGACTCCCTTTTGCTCGAAGTCCGGTTTGAAATCTTCATCTTTCAAGGCCGGCCGCGAGGGCATGGGGATGCGTTTCGGTTTGTAACCTCGGAACTTGAGGACCCCGCGCCGGACAGCGAACAGGTCCTTCCTCGCCAATTGCTGAAGCCAGTCATCCGATCCCCTAAACACCTGCTTGGTACCCGAAATCGGGCGGTTGGCTTCGCCATTGTACGGTGCGCAGTCATAGTAGAGGACGCGGTGGATTTCTTCCCTGCTTTCCCGGCAGCCTTGCGAAAACGCTTCGATAAGGTCCGGGTTGAAATCGATCGCTGACTGTCTCGCGATGACACGGAGGTAGCCGCCGTCGATCAAGATAGCGATTCTCTTCATTTGGAAGAGGAAATGCAAAGCCCCCCGGGGGTTCCCGAGGGGCTTTGAAAATACGTGCTCGCCTACGAGCGTACCGGATATGACCGTATTCTACCTGACTTGCTGGTGGGCGTCAATAAATTTTGAACTCACGACTCTGGCGGAAGCACGCAGGCGCACTGCACCGCTTTACGGAAAACGACCAACCTTCCGCCTACGACGCTTTCTTGCGCGGCGCGATGATGACGTGCATCATGCGGCCTTCGAGACGGGGACGGCCCTCGACTTCACCTAACTCCTCGACATCGGTAGCCAGGCGGCGAATCAGCTTTTCGCCGAGATTGGCGTGCGTGATTTCCCGGCCCCGGAAGAATACGGTCGCTTTGACTTTGTTGCCTTCTTCCAAGAAGCGGATGGCATGTTTCTTCTTGAAGTCGTAGTCGTGCTGGTCGGTGTTGGGCCGAAATTTCACTTCCTTGACCTCAATCCGATGCTGTTTCCGTTTCGCCTCGGATTTCTTTTTCTTTTCCTGATAGGTGTACTCGCCGTAGTCGATGACTTTGCATACCGGCGGGTGGGCCGTCGGTGAAACCAGGACGAGATCAAGACCCAAGCTCTTGGCCTGACGAATGCCCTCGTGGGTGGAGAGCACTTCTGTTCGGCCGTCGGGAAAAACAACCCGAACTTCGCGCGCGCGGATGAACTCGTTGACGTTGGTCTTACGAGCCCGTCGGAAGGGTCGGAACGGTCTGCGAATAACTTCCTCCTCGGTTCGCCGCCGCGCGGCGCCTCACGCCTGACCGCGGCTGATCACAAGAAACGGCGTGGCCCTAAAAGCAAAAAGGGATTCGGAACCCTTGAGGCTCCCAATCCCGGCGTCAGCGAGCGTTTCTTGAATGCGAACGAACCAGCAAGCAAAATCTCTGGGAAACGGGTGCCGTTCCCCTGCATCTACGATCTGTATAGTACCACGAACGCGTGTTTGTCAAGAGCGGGGAGCCGGCAAAATGCAGCCTGGGTTGTCGCGGTTCAGGTTCGGCGATCGATCTTCGAAAAACCGCTAAGTCTTTGCTTGACAAAGCCTTCGAACCTCGCATAGCATAATCTCGTGACCCGGCCTGGTGCCGCGGCAGGCAACTAACATGGTAAAACACGACATCGTCAGCGAAGTGGTCAACCGAACCGGGCTAAGCAAGACAAAAGCCGAGATTGCGGTCGAGACCGTTTTTGAGACGATGAAGCGCGCCATGGAACGCGGCGACCGTATCGAGCTACGCGGTTTCGGCGTCTTCAACATCCGCCCCAGAAAGACCGGCATAGGGCGCAATCCCCGCACCGGCCAAGAAGTAATTATCCCGCCAGGCAAAGCCGTTCGCTTTAAACCCGGGAAAGATTTGCAGTCGCTGTAGGCGGTGCTTCCGGTTGCGGCGTAGCATTTCATCGCATAGGGCTTTCTTACGCTTTCCGGGTTGTTGTGAGTGGGTTATCGGGGCAGGGTGGATCCGCCACTCGGGTTGCTGTCCCAGGGCTTCATCGCACACCGCTTCCTTACGGTCGCGGCTCGGTTTGGAGAAGAAGAAACCATGTTGTTAGAGTCCATGTTTTCGTTGGCCGGAAAGAAAGCCCTGGTCGCCGGTGCGAGCCGCGGGATCGGTCTGGCAATTGCCAAGGCCCTGGCGGGCGCCGGGGCCCATGCGATTCTCGCTTCAAGGTCGATCGAAAAACTCGAAGTCGAGGCTGCTACGCTGCGCGAGAAAGGGCTCCAAGCCGAAGCCGCTTTTCTTGACGTGACGCAGCCGAAAGGCATCGCGGAGTTGGCCGACGCCCACCCTGATATCGAGATTCTCGCCAACGTCGCGGGCACCAATCTACGCAAGAAATTCGAGGACTACACCGACGAGGAATACGACCGCATTTTGGCCGTTAACCTGCACGGACTCGCGCGAGTCACCAAGCACGTCGGCCGTAACATGATCGCGCAGGGCAAGGGCGGCAAGATCATCAATATCGGCAGCCTGACATCGACTTTGGGGTTGCCCTATCTATCGATCTACACCATCAGCAAAAGCGCCCTGGCCGGTCTGACGCGTGGTCTGGCCGTCGAGTGGGCGCCGTACAACATTCAGGTCAATTGCATCGCGCCGGGATTCATCCTCACCGACATGAACCAGGACATGTGGCAACCCGAGCACATGCACGAATGGATCAAAGGGGTGCAATCGAACCCCCGCCTCGGCACTCCCGAAGACATCGCCGGCTTAGCGGCGTTCTTGGCCGGCCCCGCGGCGGAATACATCACCGGCCAAGTCATCGCTTCCGACGGCGGCTACACGACCACCGCGCGCTGGCCTCACGCCCTTTGACGCGCTGCCGGTGAGCCGCGGTGCTGCCGACGCCGCTTTCTCCCCAACCGGACGCACCGACACAGCGGTCGCTACCGAGGTGGTGCACGGGTTGCCTATAATGGCCTGCGCATGAAGCTCACCTGGCTCGACGGGCTCATCGTCGGTCTCTACTTCCTGTTCAACCTCGCTATCGGCCTCTACTATCGTCGTCGCGCCGGCGGCGGCCTTGACGAATATTTTGTCTCCGGCCGTTCCGCGCCCTGGTGGTTGGCGGGCACTTCGATGGTCGCCACGACCTTCGCCGCCGATACGCCCTTGGCCGTCACCGGGATGGTCGCCACCGGCGGCATCGCGGGCAATTGGCTGTGGTGGAACTTTGTTTTCAGCGGCATGTTGACGGTCTTCCTTTACGCCCGACTTTGGCGACGAGCGGGCGTGGTGACCGACGTGGAATTCGCCGAGCTTCGCTATAGCGGACGCCCCGCCGCTTTCCTGCGCGGCTTTCGTGCACTCTACTTGGCCGTCCCGATCAATTGCATTGTCATGGGGTGGGTGAACCTGGCGATGGTCAAGGTCTTGATGCTCGTGATGGGCTTCGACAAACCCACCGCGATTCTCGCGGTGCTGGGGCTGACCGCGCTGACTTGCGTCGTCTCGACGCTGGCGGGCTTGCGCGGCGTGCTCATCGCCGATCTGGCGCAATTCGTATTGATGATCGGCCTCGCAATCGCCCTGGCGGTTTTTGCCGTGGGCAGCGTCGGCGGCATGGGCGAGCTTACCAAGCGCGTCACGGAAATCCGCGGCGAAAGCGCGCTGGCATTCTTCCCCGACTTTGACTCGCCTTGGATGCCGATGCTGACCTTCTTCGTCTACATCGCGGTGAACTGGTGGGCGACCTGGTATCCGGGCGCGGAACCAGGCGGCGGCGGCTTCATCGCCCAACGCATGTTCTCGACACGCGACGAAAGACACTCGCTGCTCGCAACACTTTGGTTCAACATCGCGCATTACGCCCTACGCCCTTGGCCGTGGATTCTGGTGGGGCTGGTCTCGCTGGTCGCCTACCCCGACCTAGCCGATGCGGAAAGCGGTTACGTGCTGGTGATGGTCGACTACCTGCCGCCCTCCTTGCGCGGTCTGATGCTCGCCGGATTCGCCGCCGCGTTCATGTCGACCATCAGCACCATGCTCAATTGGGGCGCGAGTTATCTGATCAACGATTTCTACGGGCGCTTCGTCAACCCCCAAGCCGGTGAGCAGCGATTGGTCACGGCCGGCCGCGCGGCGACGGTCCTACTGGCACTGGCTTCCGCCGGGATCACCTTCTACATGGAGAGCATCGCCGGTGCTTGGAAACTACTGCTAGCCACCGGAGCCGGAACCGGCGGCGTTTTGATCTTGCGCTGGTTCTGGTGGCGGGTGAATGCCTGGAGCGAGGTCGCCGCCATGATCACGGCGTTCGTCGTCTCGATTTCCCTGCAGTTGGGGATGGGATACCACACCGACGACCCTAATGATTTCGCAATCGTGATGTTGTGGACTGTCGTGCTGACGACCGTCAGCTGGGTGGCAGTTACGTATCTCACCGGACCGGAACCCCGCGACAAACTCATCTCGTTTTACAACCGCGTCCGTCCCTATCCCGTGCTTTGGGGACCAATCCCCGCGGCGGCGGGCGACGCCCGCCCGCAGCACGGACCCGGCCGGGACCTGCTCCACTGGGTGGCAGGCTGCGGACTGATTTACGGCGCCTTATTCGGCGTCGGAAAACTACTTTTGGGCGAAACAATCGTCGCCGCCACCTGGCTCGTCGTATGCGCGGTATGCGCCCGCATCATCCACAACGAACTGCGGCCCCGGCCCGCTGTCTGATCGCGTAGTTTCCAACGCCGGCCTTTGTTCGCAAACCGAGCCGCGACCGTAAGGAAGCGGTGTCCGATGAAGTCTGTCAACCCGAAGAAACGTGACGGAAGCGCAATACTCGCAGCCAAACCAGGAAGCGCCATGCCTGCAACCCAACCCCAAGGGCGCAATACTCGCAATCAGTATCCCCCGGCCCCCCCCGGAGATCCGGACCCGGCGCGCACGCTTGAGAGTTCCGTTACACAAGAGGGGACGGCCGGGGCGCGTCCCTGGGGCCCGCCACCTTCCCAGCACCCAATTCAACTTCATCGGACACCGCTCCCTCACGGTCGCGGCTCGGTTTGGGGCCGGCGGGGCGTTGCCTTGGCTGGGCCCTGGGCGATTTGGCGGCAGATGGCGGGGTCGGTTGGCCGGTCGGTACCCGGGGGGAGCGTTACGCCCAGCGGCGCAACCAAGGAATCCAACCCTTGCGCGCCACCAGCTCAAACAAATTGAAAAAAACCGCCAAAGCCAGAAACCCCGGCCACAAGTCCATCATCGCCTGCCTTGCTTGCCCCGACCTAAACACGCTCTCCGGCTCCGGATCAAATTCGCCACCCGTCCAAGCGGCAATCTTCCGCAGTAACCCCGGATTCGAGCCGAAGTCGGCGGCCTCGGCCTCGACGCGATAGAACGCAGTCTCAGGGAACAGGTCGAGTGCCGAGGAAGGCCGCATCCGAAACAGTCCCTGCCTATCATCAACGGGAACCCGGGCCTCATAAGAGCCGGTTGAAACGCGCTCGATCGTCGCCGCGTGTTGAAAACCGTCCGGCCCAAGCACATAAAGCTCCGGCAGGGTTGCGGGCTCTTCCTTGCCGCTTGCCTCAGCCCATTCGTAACGCACCACGATCTCACTCTCGGCGGCATCGAATTCCGCCTGCGTCTCCACCCGATGCGAGCGCGGCAAGACATCGCGCAGTAGATTCGTCCAAAACACATCGAACCCGTCCCACTCAACCCAATTCGCGGCCCACACCTGCTTGGCATCGGAAGTAAAGACGGCGGCCCGCCCCAGTCCATATTGCCAACGCACAAGCAGAGGGTCTTCCTCGCTGTTCTCCTCATCCACCTCGTCGATTTCCAGAATGGTTTCGGCGTCCGGCTTCGCATCGAACTTCACCCAACCGCGCAACGCTCCGGCTTCCCCGATCCGCGCTTCGTCGAGAATCTCAACCTGCCGCACAACCCTGGCCCGAACGTCCTTTTCCATCACCGACGACCCCGTGTGCTCCATAACGTCCTTGAGAACAAGCTGGGTCAGACCCGAGACGTCGAGGAGAAAATGCGGCTTACCCTCCGCGGTGCGGGCAACGCGCTCGAGGTAGGCACGGTTGACGTCCTGCCCCAGCCCGATCGTTGAAATCGTAATCTTCAGCTTCGCTGCTTGCTTGGCGAGCGCAATACTGTCTCCCTCTTCGGAAATGCCGTCGGTCAACAGCAGAATATGTTTATACGTCGCCTCGGAACTTCGAATCTTTTCGAAGGCCTCAGTCAGCGCCGGGGCAATCTGCGTTCCGCCGTCGGCAATGATGCTCGATATCAGGTCCTTCGTCGCACTCGGATTCTCGTTCCTTTGTAAAGTCGCCGCCCACTCAAAGGAATTGTCGAAGACCAGCACTCCGACTTGATCAATCAGCCGCAGATTCTCGACGACTCCCAGCGCCGACTGCCGCGCCAGGTCCATCTTCTGGCCTTCCATCGAAGACGACTTGTCGAGAATCAAAACGACGGCCGTCCCCTCAGGCGTCCGAGGCGGAGCGGGATTGGCCGGCAGGGCTCGCCGCAACGGATCGTCCGCGTCTGCCTCCTGCTCGACATAGAGAGAATTCTCGCCGGCGATTTGCAGAAAGCCGCCGCCTCCCTGGATAAACTCCTCGATACGCTCCTTGGCCCTCCGAGGTAGCCCTTCGAGATGGGTGTTGTTGGCGACGACGACTTGAAAATCACTCAGGTCCGCGGGGAAAAAATCCTGCGTGCGCTCGATCTCGAAGCCGGCCGCGCCGAGCACACCGAGCAGGTGGGAGTCCCGCTCTTCGGTGTCGCCTGATACCAGTAACACCCGCGGTTGCGCCAAAGAGACGGTGTGTTCGAAACGCAAATCGCCCAACTCCGCCGACGTGATCACCCCGCTCACGAGCGCCGACCCGGCGAGATCGAGTCGCGCGTTAAGACGCAGGAAGTTCTCACCGGCGTCGAGCCGAGCGCTCGATTGCCCGATCGATTTCCCCTCCGCCTTGAGGGAAACTTCGACGGCGGTAGCCGCCGGACTCTCGATCACCGTATCGATCGAGAAACGTTCACCGCGAAACGCCTGCGTCGGCGCGCTCAGGACTTTCAAGCGCAGCTCAGGACGCCTTCGTCCCTCGAGAGGAATCGTACTGACCGAAACACCGCGCCGGCGCACCGGATCCACCACGCGTTCAACGGCTCCTTGGTTTTCCCAGCCATCGGAGATCAAAACGATCTTCGGAACCAGATCCGCGGGTAGCGCGGAAAGGCCGGCCCGCAATGCGGCCTCGATATTCGTTCCGGCCGCCGAGCTATCCCGAGCGACTGCGCCCGGCCGAGTGGATCCGTCAAACGAAAAGACCCGCAGTTGATTACGGCCCCGAGCTCCGTCCATACGGTCCAGAATCTCCCGCTGCCGCTCCAGCTGTTCCTCGGGAATACTTTGCGAGGTATCGGACAGCACGGCAACTGCCACCTTCGTCTCGAAAAACGTCACCCGTGGCTCGGCGAGGGCCGTGATGATGCACGCGAATACGAAAGCCTTGAGCAGGACACCGGCTCTGCGGCTCGTGCGTCCCCACTCCCAAGCCGCCCACACCACGGCCAAGGGCAACAGACCTAGAATCCAAGGGTTGGCGATGCTCACCGCACCGCCTCTTTTTCGCGCGCTGCAATGTTACGATCTCTCGCTCCGGGTCCCACCGTTGATACCGGCCCGACGGCACTCAAACCAAGTCCGAAACGCTCCGAGCTACCGCTCTCAACACTCGTAGCCGGCCCACCCCGCGACTCCCGTCCGAAAAATTTCCACTCCACAAACAGGCACATGATCGCGAATGCTGCGAGCCAAGGCCAAAAGACAAGAGATTCACCTCCGCCGGCCGAACGCGGAGGGACCCCACGCAAGATGTCTTCAGGAGGGCTCCACTCCCCGCTCGCAACGTCCGGCAACGTCAGCGCGAGGTGCGTCTCCGTCGTCGGCGTACGCACATCGACGTTGCCGGGCGTGGACGTGAACAACCGCACCTTGCCGTCGCGATAACTCCAAGGCAAATCGGGGTCTTGCTCTGAATGAACAAAAATATCTTCCTCGGCCGCCTCGCCCACCTCAATTTCAATCAGCCCCGGACTCTGTACCCGTAATTCGGAAGACCGAAAGCTATCCGGGAAAATCCACGCCATCGTGTTGGCAAACAAGAGCGGTGCCGCCGGTCGACCTCGCAAACCCGGATCCGACAAGTTAAAACCAAAGAACACTCGCTTGCGGCCGTTCTCCAGCCGGGCGATGACCACCGGACCCGCCGCGCACTCCGCGATCGTTACGTCGTCGGGCTCCGGATCGAACACTGCCGTCTCTTCAAGAACGACATCGCGAGTGCGCAACCCCCGCGCCAAGGGGTGATCCCCGTTCCAGCGCGTTATGCGCTGTTGGCGAGCGATCCGCGCAATCACCGCCGGCGAGCTCTCACGCGGCGGGCTGAAATAGACGAGGTCCGACTGCGGCCCCGGCGCCGGCGAAAACCCTTCGAACACCGCTACCATCCCCGCTGCTCCCTCGTAATTCCGTGGGGTGTGGAAACGAGCGTCCAGATTAGGATTGGCGCCGAGTAAGCTTCGCAGCCCGCCTGACGCGGCTGAGTAGACATCGACTTGATGACGGCGGTACGCCGGCAAATCCAGCGCGGCGCTATCGTTCGCAACAAAACGATCGGCCGACCCCGTCCGTACCTCGAGACGACCGGCTCGCCTTGTCCGCAATCGAAACGTCAGATCTTTGGCCCCGTTCGGCGGCAACAGAAGCGTTTTCGTACCGAGCATCTTGCCCGCAAACAAGAATTCCGCCTCGATTTCCCGCTCAGGTTCCCCTGCATGGAAGAGCTCGACACGCACTTCCCAGCGTTCCGGGTCGTCCGGAAGCCGCCGCGCGATAAGCTCCGACACGCCGAGATCGGCGATTCGCTCTCTTGCTTCGATCCAACGCACGCGTGGGAGCCTCGACGCCGCTCCGGGAGACTCCGCGGCACGACCGCTGCCGACGTATGCGACCTCACCGACAACCGAATGACCGGCCAACTCGCCGCCGCCGGGCACGTGCAGGGCCAAGGCCGAGCGCGCCGCTTCGAACGCCGCGTTGAGGTCAATCGAAGTCCAGCTCGGCTCCGAGGCCGCGATGGCATCTTCGAGCACCTGTCTGTCTGTTGTGAAAGGGGTTATGGGCGCGGGGTTCGCGTCCCCGCGAATCAACATCACCGGCTCCGAGGCCGGCACGGCGTTCAGATAGGCACGCGCCCTCTGCCGTGCCAAATCGATCAGCCGTGGGCCGCCCGCCGTCACAGTGCCCATCCAAGCTGACGTATCAAGGATGACCACGTGCCGTCGTACCATCCCCGCCTGCTCGCCCCAGCGAAAGTCGGCAATAGCCAACAGCAGAAGCAGTAGTGCAAGCAATTGCAGCAACAGCGACAAAGGCTGCTGGAGCTTCCGCCGCCGCGTTACCATCGGAGGGTCCGGGCGCTGGGGCCAAAACCGCAGTGTGGAAACGATCCGGCGCCGTCGTGAGCGGTCGTAGAAATAAAGCGCTACGATGGCGGCACTCACGGGCAGCAGGATCGCAAGAAACTCGACGATAGTGAGGTTGAGAAAACTCATTGGCAACGCGGCGAAGTTGCTGTTGCGTTTCGACCCGCAACTCCCGGACCCACGGCCGGTCGACGACGCGAAGGCGGCCGGTTCTTTTACTGCACGGTGACGGCGCCGGCTCTTGTCAGGGAGCCGTAGAGCGTGTTCTCAACCGGAACTTCCGTGCCTAAGTGAATGTAGCGTCCGCGGCTGCGCAAGGCTGTGTACTCTAAGCGACGGCAATACTCGTCGTACGCCGCGGTGTATTCCCGGGCGGTCTTCTGATCCACGTTCATACGTCGCAACGCACCGCTTTCGGCGTCGACAAACTCCAATTCGCCCCGCCACGACGGCGTGCGGTCGTCGGGCCCGGCCACGTGCAACAGCAAGAGTTCATGCCCGTAATCGGAGAGGTGCTGCAACGCCGTTTCGCATCCGTTTTCGTCAAGAAAGTCCGACAGGATAATCGTCAAACCCGGCGACGGTGCGGGGGCGAGAAACTGTCGCACCGTTTCGAAGAAATCCGACCGGCCGGAAGTCGACAATCCTTCGAGAAACTCCGCCACGCGTGCGTAGCGGTGTCGCCCCCCGTCGGCGCGGAAGCTCTCTTGCAAATCCGCCCCGAAAGGCTGTACGAATACGGTTTCGAGCCGCACTAGACCCACGTAACAAAGCGCTGCCGTCAGGCGGCGCGCGTAAGCGAACTTCGCCTCTCCCGGCCCTTTTTCGGGGGCTCCGCAGGCCATCGATTCGCTGCAATCCAACAGCAAGCGAACCGGCGTCCGCGGTTCGGTTCGAAACATTTTCAAATAGACGCGCTCCAAGCGCAGGTAGGCGCGCCAATTCACCGCCCGCAAGTCGTCGCCCGGTTGGAAATGCCGATGATCGAGAAACTCATGCCCGACTCCGGCATACCGCGACAGATTGTTACCGCCCAGCAAGCCGTTGAAGGATTGATCCCAGCGAATCGCTAATCGTTCGAGACGCTCAAGCGACGCCTGATCAAGCAATGGAGACGGACCCGACACGTAAACACTCTACCAGAGGGTCGTTCTATCGAAAGGCGGCCAACATGTCTTTTGCCGGTGGAGCGCCAATTGCCCCGGCACCACTGAATTACGGCGTGTGCGACATAGATGTGGGACGTCGGGCCGGCGTCGTACTTGGTGCGGTGGGTGGTCTGCGGCGACGCCCGCCAGATTACGATGCACGAGGATACGGCCGACGACATGACGGTCTATCTCTTCAAGCACTTCATGGGCCTCAACCTACAGTCCGTCTCGTGCCACGACGGCGCCAAGCACCTCGAGCAGATCAACGTGTGGCTGACCGCGCGGAAACGCGACGAACTCTGGAAACAGGCGGCCCTCGTCGGCAAGACGCGTGTGCTGCGCCGAACCGACATCACGCTCATTCAAGACGAGTATTCGATCGACGACAAGGGAGGCGTTACATCCCCGCCCGCTGATCGGGGGCGCCAAATATCTCTCGCGCAAGGAATTCACTGACCTCCTGCTTCCCCACATCGTTCAAATGGTAGGGGTCGCTGAACAAGTGATATTGATCAGTGGGGTCTCCGTGGTCGAAGAACGGGATATCATGCGCGCCGCACGACGTGGCCAGGCGGGTTCGTATTGCTTGGTACGGTAGTGACGGGAACAACGCGTCGTGAAATTCCACATAGCGGTCGGTCACCGGCATCAGGATCACCCTGACGGCTATTCCACTGCGCCGTCGAAACGTGGCCAGCCGCCGCACCACATCTAAATCCATTTCGTAGTCTCTCGCCGTATCGAGGAACGCCGCGTGATCCAGACGGATCGGCTTGCCGTCATACCAGGCGGCACGACTCTTGTGCGCCGGATCGCTGAAAGGCAGCAGAAGACGAGCCAAGCCCAGTTGCGCGCGATTGACGATCGCACCGCGCGCCGCGCTAAGCGCCAACCACCTATCGATGTCGAACGGCGGGCCGCTCTCGGCCCATTCCAAGTAGCGTCGGGAAAAGCCGGCTCGTTGCCCGTTGCGGTTGAAATCGTCCTTACTGAACAGGGAGACGACCTCGCGCGGGTGCGGGGCTCGATCGAGGTAGAAGTGCATCATAGCCTCCGACCCGGCCGGCGACGCCGAGCCGTGCGCCAGCGCGACCGCCTTGCCGGCGCCGCCCCGCGAGATAATCCCCGCGTCGATGCCGCGGCCGACAACGGAATTGCCGACCAGCCAGATCTCCGGACGCTCTCGGTCCAGCCGGTCCAAGTACTCTTCCGTCAGCCGATGAAGTGAATAGTCCGGCTCAATCAAACCTCGAGTAATACCAACCCGGACGCCGATTTCAAGACCCGCCAGCAGGATGATGGCAATCGCGACCGTCCGGGACACCCGAGGCCTCTCGGCCAGCGTCTCAAAACTGAAAATAGATAAACGGAGTTTCATTGTCGGGCTGAAGCAAAATCATCAGTAACACCATCCCCGCATACGCAGCCCCGCGAATCGGTCGCCGCCAAGCGCGGATGGCTTCGTGCCGGCCGCTGCGATGCTGAGGAAGATCCACGGCCAGCACAAGCAATCCGTAGAACGCCACGGTCGCGGTTCGGCGCAACAGCGACAAAGTCCCGTATGGATCTCGTAACACGGCTCCGACACCGCCACGAAAAGAAGCAATCCCGGCGAGATACTGCAAAGCCGAAGCCGCTGTCGAAGCGCGAAAGACTATCAAGGCCGCCGTAACGAGATGAAAGGTCACCAGCCTTTTCAAGGCCAGGCGAGCTGCAGAGATCTCCTCGGTCGGCTCGGCCGTCGAAACCCTACCCCACCCTTCGAGTATCAGCTTGTGTACGGAAAGATAGACCCCGTGCAGCGCGCCCCACACCACAAAAGTCCAATTCGCGCCGTGCCACAAGCCGCCCAGGATCATCGTCAACAGCAAGTTCCGATACGTCGTGACGATACCCTTACGATTGCCTCCAAGCGGAATGTACAGATAGTCGCGCAGCCAGCTGGACAGGGAGATGTGCCAACGGCGCCAAAAATCGGTAATGTTGGCGGCCAGGTAAGGTTGATTGAAGTTGCGCATCAACTCGATGCCGAACAGCCGCGCTGCCCCTCGCGCGATATCGCTGTACCCGGAAAAGTCGCAATAGATTTGAAACGAGAACAGCCAAGCCCCTTCGAGCAGCACCACCCACGACGCGTCGGCCGCGCCGCTGAAAACCACATTCACCCGATGCGCTACCGCGTCGGCGATCGCCATCTTCTTGAAGAGCCCTAATAAGATCAAGAACGCTCCGCTCGCGATCTTGGAGGCGTCGACCCGGCGCGGCCGCTCGAATTGGCCCAACAGCCGTGCCGGGCGCTCGATCGGCCCGGCGACGAGCTGCGGGAAAAAGCTCACATAGAGCGCCACGGTGAGCAAATCGCGGCTCGGCTCGATCTTCCCGCGATAGACGTCAATCGTGTAAGCCAGCGTCTGGAACGTATAGAACGAGATGCCAACCGGCAGGATCACGCCCAGCAGCGGCAGTTCTCCCCCCAACCCGAGCGAGGCGAGCAACTCCGCGCATGAGGCGGCAAAGAAGTCGAAGTACTTGAAAAAGCCCAGGACACCGAGATTGCCGCACAGACTCAGCCCAAGATACACTTTCGCGCGCTCCGGCTCACCGCGCATGCGCAAGGCGCAGGTGTAGTCCAGAACAATCGAAAAGGCCAGCAGGCCGCAAAATCGCCAGTCCCACCAGCCGTAAAAGAAAAATCCGGCGGCAACGAGGAAGAAATTTTGGAGTCGCGTTTCGAGACTGTAGTAGATGCCGACTACGATAGGCAGGAAGACGGCAAATTCAATGCTATTGAATAGCAAGTTGTTCTACGGTCAATGGTGCATTGGAGGATCGCTGACAGTTTTCGATCCTAGCACACCACGGCGTCCCGGCCGGACGACGACGCCGTTCGGCTGCCGGCCTATCCGGCCCGCCCGGAAGATCGTCGCGGGACGACGTTCTGGTTTGCGACGATCCGACCGGACATGCATCCGCCGTGGCGGTGCACTCGTAGGTGCAACGCAACCGCGCGACCTACGTCCTACGAGAGAGGGCTGGAGCCTTTGTTCCCCGGCCGTTCTTGAGATACTGAAGACCGATGTGGGCCCGATCAGCAACGTTGCTCGTCTCAGCGGCGGCGGTTGGGTGCCTTAGCGTCCTCACCGGGATCGCCTCGGCCGCGGACAAGCAAAGTGAGCCGGCAAGCGACTCCTTTCCGCTGCGCGCGGTTCACATTATCGGCAACAACACCTTCTCCGACGAACAAGTCCTCGCCGCGACGGAGCTGGAAATCGGCCAAACCGTCACACCCCTCGACCTCCAGACAGGCTTGAAGCGGCTCGGCGACAGCGGCGTTTTCGAGTCGCTCGAATTCCAATACGGCGCCCAAGGGGACGGCTACCAGGTCACTTTCCAGGTGACGGAAGTGAAAGAGCTTTACCCGGTTCGTTTCGAGGGCATGGATGAACCCCACGAACAGCTGCATCAGGTGCTGCGCGAAAAGGTGCCTCTTTACACCGGCAAGGCGCCGCCCGACGGTCCGATGATCAGGCTCATCGGCAGCATCCTCGAACACCACCGGGTGCAGCAAGGGAAGGAACGCAAGGTCGTTGGTCGGCTCGTCCCCCGTGCCGAAAGCGAGGAGGAGTTCGACCTGGTGTTTCAACCGCCTTCCGCCGTCAAGACGATTGCGTTCGTGACATTCGATAACGCGGGCGACCTTTCCCCTCTCGACTTGCAGCGACGCTTCAACCAAGCGGCAATGGGTGTTCCGTTCTCTCAACCCCGGCTCAAAGAGCTCCTTCGCTATAACGTCAGGCCGCTCTATGAAGCCAAAGGACGCCTCGGCGTTGCCTTCTGCCCCTGTACCGCCGAACCCGATCCGGAAACCGCGGGCATCCTGGTCAAGGTTCACGTCGAACAAGGACCCGTTTACCAGTTCGGCGGCATCGGTTTCGCGGAGAACTCGTCGTTGGACACCAACGAACTCGCCGGACTGGTTGGATTCCGCAGTGGCGAAACGGCCGACATGTCGCTGGTCGAAAAAGCCCTGGCCGACATCGAACAAAGAATGAAGGCTGTCGGATACATGCGCGTGTTTTCACGGTACGACCGCAAGGTTCGCGAGCAAGATCGTCAGGTCGACGTGGTGATTGAGGTTCGCCCCGGAGCGCTGTATCGCTTTGGCAAACTCAAGATCACCGGGCTTGATATCGAAGGCGAGGCCGCGGTCAAGAAGCGCTGGATCTTCGCATCGGGCGACCCCTTTAACGCGAGCTACCCCAATGCCTTCCTCAAACGAGTACGCGGTATGTTCGACAACCTATCGAAGACGGACTCGAAAACAAGCATCAACGAAGAAGACAAATCCGTTGATGTTGAATTGATCTTCGAGTGAAGCTCGCCTCCCAATCGGCCGGATTCGGCAATCACAGCATAGATACAGAGCCCAGAGCGAAAGCGACGGGCCAAGGGCAGGCAACTGCAAGGCGCTTCGGCACCGCGTCTGCTCGAACTTTGTGCGCATTTCACAGTCTGCCTGCTGCTCGAACCGATGTGCCCTCGGCCCGTCGCTTTCGCTCTGGGCTCTGTATCTGCGTTAGATCGCCGGCCTGGAGATCCTCGCGGTCCAAGTCGGGCTCACTGGTACAGCTAGTACAGTTGATACATTTACCCGGAGCCCCAACATTGGATACAATTCGGGGGACCTCGCTGTTACCGCCTCTTGGTTATGACCGACTCAATCTTCCGCCGCTTGCTTTTTCTTGCGGGTTTCGCCGCGCTCCCGGTGTGGTCGCAACCGGTTGAATTGGTTCCCGGAGAACCCGCCGTCATTGATTATCCGGCGATTGAAGAGACCACTCTTTTCAACGGTGATAGTAGTCTCGTAATCGTCGTTCCTCCGGACACCGCTCGGCTGGTCATCGACCTTGCGGCGTCTCCGCCGGAAACGGAGTTGGACCTGTTCGCGCGCTTTGACGAAGACGTCGAAATCAATCCGGAAGGGTTCGTTTTCACCGACCACAGCTCCACGGGCGCCGGCGGCACCGAGCAAATCGTCATTGACGACAGCAGCGTCCCACCCCTCGAAGAAGGAACCTATTTCATCGCCACGTTGGGCCTTGACGGAAACCAAGCAGCCACCGGCACAATCGTCGCAACCCTAGTCAGCAACGACGACATTGCGGGTCTCGCGACGCTTGCTAGGTCCGACTTCGAATCCGGGATAGATGGATGGACCATCAACTACCCGGCGCCGGAACCCGAAATCCGGCTCAGAACCGTTGGCGACCCCGACTCGGTGCTTTCGGTAACACCCCCCAATAGAGATGAGTCGCGAGCCCTCGTGCTCGAAGGGAGAGGAGTGGACGCGTTCGTCACGCCTTCAAGATATCTAGGCAACTCTTGCTTATACGGTTGTTTCAGCAAGCCCCAAGATGTAGGGTAGGGCGTGGCCCGGCCGCCGTTTCCGAAGAGTCTGCGTCAGTTTCAGGTGGAGTTTGCGACCGAGGAGGCTTGCCAGAAGTACCTGGCTGCTTGTCGTTGGCCCGACGGGTTCCTTTGTCCTAGTGTGGGCATCGGCAGGCCTACATTCTCGAGCAGAAACTACGGTGGCAGTGCGCGGCGTGTCGACACCAGGTCTCGTTGACGTCGGGAACGGTGCTCCACAATACGAAGACCCCGCTGACGGTTTGGTTTTGGGCTGCGTACCTGATGACAACTGATAAGCGAGGTGTGTCGGCGCTGCTACTGCAGCGTCAGCTCGGCCTGTCGCGCTACGAAACCGCCTGGATGATGTTGCACAAACTGCGACGGGCCATGGTGAACGCAGCTCGCGAGCCCTTGCACGGAGAAGTAGAGGTCGATGACACCTGGATTGGCGGCCCGCAAGCAGGTTTGCGAGGCAGCCGGCAACTGAAGGGGCGCCGTGCGGCCCTTGTGATGGTCGCTGTTGAGAAACGCGGGAAGCGCTCCGGGCGCGTTCGCATGTCCGTTATTCCAGACTTCAAGAAGGTGACGATCGACAGGTTTCTTGCCCAGAACGTTGTTCCCGGCTCGACCATCTACACAGACGGTCTGAAGACCTTTACCGCCCTCGAAGAGGCCGGCTACAAACACGTCTCTCGTCCGCAACCTCACCGGACTGACTTGCGGAAAGGCGCCAAGTCGGTGGTGCCGCTGGCGGATCGTGCCATTGGCAACCTGCAGCAATGGCTGACCGGAACGTACCACGGCGTGAGCCGCGCTCAGCTTCAGGTTTACCTCGATGAGTTCGTGTTTCGACACAACCGCCGCAAGACCCCAATGGCAGCCTTCCAAACCCTCCTTGGTCTCGGAACTCAACACGCTCCTACGCCTTACGCCCACATCCGCCGCGCGCGTGACCTGGACAAGACGCGATGACCTCCACCCCAACATCTTGGGGCTTGCTGAAACAACCGTATAAGCAGGAGGCAACTTAGCTTTGTTGGGTCCTCGCGGCCGCCTCAGATTCGACCTGAAACATCGTCCCGACGACGGCTTCGCCAAGACGGCCGTTGAAGTCAAAATGTTAGGCCGCGACAGTGCCTTCGGTTGGCGGGCCCTGATTCCCAAGCGAAACTTTGTAACCTATTCCGCGCTCTTCGAAGAATCGGGCTGGCAGCGGCTCGGCGGGCAGGCCTCGTTTGAAGAGGTCCTTGCCGAAGTGCAGCGGTTTGAGATCCGCGGCAGCTTCGACGGCGGTCCTGGTAAGACTACGCTCGACAATTTCGTTCTACTGGGCGAAGTGCCCGTGCCGGTCTTTCCGGTTGTCTCCGATTTCGAGGATGGGACCACCGACGGATGGAAACATAACTTCCCGGGTTCGCCCCTCTTGATTCCCCGTACTCCCGGGGCGACGCTGGGCGAAGTGCGGGCCTCCCAGAACTTTGGCCCTGCCGGCCCAGGCGGCAACCCGGGAGGCTATATCAAGCTTCTCGACTTCGACGAGGAAAAACGCGATTTCTTTGTAGCCCCGCGAAAGTTCCTCGGCAATCTGGCGAACCTGGGTCCGGAAGCCCGCTTTGAATTCGACCGTCTCCACTCGTCTGACCAAGCGGCAAAACGGGAAATCGAGGTACGGATCGTCGGCTTTGGAGCCGCCTACCGCTTCCGCGGCCCGCTCCCGGCCACCGGCTGGGCCCGTTACGCCGCACCGCTCGACCCCTTGGAATGGGAAAACCTAGGCGGTGTGCTTTCTTTTGAGGAAACCCTTGGAGCTGTCCAACGCATCGAAGTCAGTGCCGATGAGGCCCCGGGGCGCGAAACCGCCGGGCTCGACAACTTTCACCTCGTAACAACTCCGGCGGTCACCTCGAAACTCTTGATCGAACCCGACGCACTCTCCTTCATCGCTGTATCGGGTTTGGCGCCCCCGCCCGCTCAGATGATCGAAGTCAACTCCGACGGCGAGAAAACCGATTGGACGGCCTCGGTCAACGTGCCGTGGCTCCAGCTTTCTCAAACCGCGGGGGAAACGCCGTCAGTCATTCTTGTGACCATAAGCCCGCTCGGCCTCGGCCTGGGCCTGCACGAGGGATCCGTCACGATCGAAACCGTCGGATCGTCGGATCCTCCCACTGTCGTCGCGGTTCGTATGAGCATCGTGGTCGAGGGCACACCCCTGATCTTCTCCAAGGGCGTCGTCAATTCCGCCGACTTTACCGGCAACGACCGCCCCGGCGGCGAACTGGCTGGCGGCATGTTTGTCTCGATTTTCGGGGAAAGCCTCGCCTCCGGCGAAGACTCGGTCTCTACAGTTCCCTTCCCGCTTTCTTTGGGCGGAACCTCCGTAACAGTTGGCGGCCTTCCTGCGCCGATAATTTTCGTCAAGTCCCAGCCCGCTCGTCATTGTCGTGCCTCAAGCAGTCGAAGGGCCCACGGCTGACGTCGTCGTGACTTCCAATGGTCTCACCGGTCCCGCCGAAACCGTCCGCGTAACCACTGTGCGCCCGGTCCTGTTCTCCCAATCGCAAGACGGAACGGGGCCGGGAGCCATTCAGAACGTCGCCGGCGACGGTACCGTGCTGACGAACACTTTCCAGTCGCCCGCCATGCCGGGACAATTCGTCACGATCTTCGGCACGGGGTTCGGCCCCACTCAGACCCCTGTCGCGGATGGGTTCGCCGCCAGCGGCGTCAATCGCATTGCGAACGATGCCCAGGTTCGAATCGGATCACAATCCGTGAACCCAAGCTTTGTCGGACTCAGCCCCGACTCCCCGCACCTCTACCAGGCCAACGCAGAAATCCCTTCCGACGCATCTGTTGGTTGCTCGATCGAGGTGCAGATTGTAATCGACAGCGTGCCCAGCAACGTTGTGACCGCCGCGATCAGCTCGGACGGCGGATCCTGCCAATAGCCCCCGGTACGCACCGATTTTTTGGACCCATCGAAGGAGTTCCGTTTCCATGCATCGCCGCATTCATAAGACCGCCATGAAAATGGGTGCCGGTGACGAGGCAGGTCGGATGACAGGCTCGTTCCGTTCGCCCTGGCAGGGCTCGATTTCGCTTGATTCGGTACCCAGGGTTTCGCTTGGCTCCACCTTGGGCTAAGGCTCCTGTCGCCGCTTCGCGGCTGCAGTGGTTGGCGATTTTTCGGGCTACACCGTAGTCCACTGTACGCTTGAAACGCTATTCTCGGAGGAGAATCATGAAGATCGGAATCAATCTCTTACTGTGGACTGATCACCCGACCGCCAACGACGCCCCGCTGGTCGAGAGGATCAAAGGGTGGGGATTCGACGGCGTGGAATATCCCGTCATCGCGATGAGTGATGAAGAAGTCCGTGACTCCGCCAAGCTCTTGGACAATCTCGGCCTTGGACGCACAACCCTGCTGGCCTACGGCGCCGACCAAGCCGATCCTCTAAGCCCCGACCCGAAGCTACGCCAAGCCGCCGTCGATCTGATCAAGAGCAGCATCGACAAGACGCGCGATCTCGGAGCGCGCGTCCTGGTGGGACCTTTTCAGGCGGGTTTGGGGCGCTTTACCGGGGCGGGTCCAACAAAAGACGAGTGGCAGCGCGGTGTCGGAGTGATTCGTGAAGCCGCCGAGCACGCCGCATCGATGCACGTCGATTTGGCTGTGGAACCCCTGAACCGCTTCGAAATGTTTCTGACGAACACCGTCCGCGCCGCCGCCCGCTTCTGCCGCGACGTGGACATGTCGAACGTAGGGCTACTGGCGGACACGCATCACTCGAACATCGAAGAAAACCGCACCGGCCGCGCCTGGACCGCGGTTGCCGATCACATCTTCCACGTCCACATCTCCGAGAACCATCGCGGCGTCCCCGGTCAGGGACAAGCGGTACGGCCCGACGTGTTTCAGAGCCTGCGCAAATCGGGCTATGACCGCTGGCTGACCATCGAGTCGTTCGGGCTGAAAGTCCCCGGACTCATTCAGCCTTTGCACCTATGGCGCCCGTTCTTTGAGAAGGAAGAGGACGTCGCCGTGATGGGTATCCGTCACATTAGAGACGGATGGAAAGCCGCAGGCTAGGTGACAAGATACCTGCGCGGTGATGTGTTTCATCTTGTTTCATTCATGACCGTCGCTCTCAACCGGCAGAGCGGTGGAGCGAGATTCGAAGCGAAACGGCCGAATACCGTCTTCTGTTTATGATCAGTCCCTCTTTGAATGCCGATGTCGTTATCTACTCAGTGATCCCCTTGCCCTCGACGACGACAGAGTACTTGTCGATGGAAACATCGGTTAGTTCGTCCACCTGACCGCTGGGCCATTCGATCCTCACCGCATCCACCGACAACGCGGTCCCGATCCCCAAGATCTCTCTGGGGTCATGCGACGAGAGATAACTCCCGCCGCCTGCTTTAAGGCGCCTACGTTTGCGGCCGCTTGCCTCCCACGTGATGATCGCTCCAACGGCGTCCGGATTGCTTTCGGTGGCTTTGAGAATCAGCCCGATCCAATGATTCGCGCTTCCCCCGGTGTTTTCGAGCAGCAGAGGTGCCTCGCCATTATTCGACACGAGGATATCCAGGTCTCCGTCGTTGTCGTAGTCGCCCGCCGCAAGGCCGCGTGATGCGAATTTCTTCTTGAAAACGGAGCCCGAACGTGCGCTTACGTTCTTGTAATCTTCGCCGAGGTTCTCAAAAAGCACCAGCGGCTCCTTGTAGGTAACCAGCGGCTTGAAGATGTTGATCATGTCGTCGGGATGGCCGTTCGAAAGGATCAAATCGGGGTCGCCGTCGTTATCGTAGTCAAAGAACTTCAGCCCCCAACCGCTCAGCAGCCGCGTCTCGCGCCGCACTTCGAGAGATGCATCCTGAAAGTCCGCCCCTTCCAGATTGCGATACAAGCTGAACATCTCTTGATCGATGTTCGCCACAAATAGGTCCTGCCAACCGTCACCGTCGTAGTCGACGGCGTCGACGCCCATGCCGGAGCGTGCGTTACCGGCGTCGCTGTACGCCACGCCGTAAAGGAGGCCTTCTTCTTCAAACGCACCGTCCCCCTGATTAACGAACAAGAAATTCGCGACGGTATCATTGGCGACAAAAAGATCCAGCAATCCGTCGTTGTTGATATCGGTCGCAACCGCCCCGAACGCTTTCCCTTCCACCGACGCGATTCCTGACTCCGCGCTCACGTCGGTGAACTTCCCGGCTCCTTCGTTTCGAAACAACCGGCTCGGCGTCGGCTTGAAAGATCTCGGAATACAGTAGTGCCGCCGCCCGATGCTGTTATCGCCGCAATACTTGGCTTCGCCGAGGCTGTAAGACACGAAGCTCGATACGAACAGGTCCAAGTCCGAATCATTGTCGGAATCGAACCACACCGCGTGCGTAAACCATCCCGAAACATCCAGCCCCGCCGACTCAGCAACCTCCTCGAAAGTCCCGTCTCCGCGATTCTGATACAAAAGATTTCGTCCGTAGTTCGTTACGTAGAGATCGGTGTCGCCGTCGCCATCGTAGTCCGCCGCGGCCACCCCCATTCCGAATTCCCCGCCCTCGACCCCCGCCTTAGCTGTCACGTCCGTGAACGTGCCGTCACGGTTATTGCGATAGAGGGCATTGCGGAGTTCGTCTGGCGGTTTGTAGAAGTCGGCCGGGCCGCTATTCACCAGGTAGATGTCCATCCATCCATCGTTGTCGTGGTCGAAGAACGCGCATCCGGCTCCCACGGTTTCCGGCAGATGCCGCTCTTCGGACATCGCGTTCTCGTGTACCCAAGTGATACCGCTCTCCGGCGGAGGAACTTCTCGAAATGTCACCGGCACTCGGCCCTTGGAGGCCGTGTCCTCGGCGGGCGGTGCGGCCGGCAACGTCACCCCCAAGAGCGCCGTGATCCCTGCCGTCAAAAGAGACAGCGCAACCCGTCCTCCTCCGAACACGCCGCCGAAAGGCGATCTGGAACGCCCGCGCATCCGCATCACTTCCCCCCAGTCTCGGCGAGGGTTGCCGGTTACCTAGGGTTCCACCCCCGGGCCGGGTCTCCTCTATTCTTCTTCCTTCAAACCGAAGCAGTAGAGCGTCGATGAAAAGTCAACAGCGTACACCTGCCCGTCGGCCACCGCGATGCCGCTGAAGTGCGCCCAGGAGTTAAAAACGCTTGGGCCCGAGTCGTACAATGTCTTGCCGGTCAGCGCGTCGAGAGCGCGCAGTTCAGCAGTCTTCTTGTTATCCGCGCGGGTCGAGTCCTCGAGCAGTTCGTCCGAGTCGAATTTCCCAAAAGGCATAATGCCGGCGTTGATCGACTGCCTGGCGTTCTCGCCGTTCGATAGAGCAAAAACGACATCGTTCGCGACCACGACCGGCTCTGGAACGGCGAAATCACCGCTAACCCACGCCGCTTTGAGATACGGTTTACCGTTGTCGGGATGATCGGCGACGGTGAATGCCATGACCGAACCGTTCGGGTTCGGCCCGTTGGTCATCGGAAAATCGGGCGCTCGATTCGAGACCGGCCCCCAGGCCGGAACATAAATCCAGTTGCGCCCCTGATCGTCAACGTAGTGGGTGAACGCGCCCCACAGCCCCTTGGCCTCGAACCACTCCTCGTCATTCGAGAGCAAAGGCGTCGTATACAGGTTCTTGTGATGCGTCGCACCGCCCATGTTGTTGGTATCGATTAGGTAAACAACGCCCTCCTTGCCCCCTATGACCATCAATTCGTAATCGCGGTACTCAAAAACCGTTGCCGACACCGTGATATCGAAATCGCGCTTATAAACGTAATCCCAGTTGGCCGGCGTGAAATAGTCCTCGAGCTTGAGCGTCTCCGGGTTGAGCCGAAACATCGTGTTGCCGTAAACACCCTTGACCGCGTTGAACGGACTGTCACCCGTACCCGCATAGATCGATCCGTCTTTCCCAATCGCAACACCGGCGCGACCCCAGACGCCGGCGCCGAAACGAGTTGTCGCTCGCCAGTTTCGGATCACGATCGCCCCCGGGTCACTGACATCAATCGACGCCACACCCGACGGTGTGTCACCGCAGTTCTGCGAAATCGGCGTATAGATCGTATCCCCGATGCGATTCAGGCTCCAGGTCTTGGCAAACGCCGGAACAAATTGTTGGGCACGATACTTTTCCTTGCCCGTCGCCAGGTCCAGGGCGTAGAACTTACCGTCGGTCGCAATGACGTAAATCGTGTTCTTGCCGACATCGACCGTGGGTGTTGCGTTAAGACCCTTCGGGCACAGCCACATGCCGTCGGATTTCGCGGCGATTTGGCTCGGGAATTTCTTTTCCCAAACGATCTCGCCGTTCGCCGCGTCGATCGCGTAGAAGACGTCGCCGCTGCCGGCGATGTAGACCAGATCCTTCTGATCAGTCCCGACGCGCACATCTGTAATCACGATCGGGGCTGTGAGCGCCGTCAGCGATTTCGTCGTGTTCTCCACCTTCTTTTTCCACTTCAGGGTCAAGTTGGTGACGTTGTCACGATTCAGAATCACCTCACTGCGCGCCCAGCCGCTACGCCGCTGATCGTAAGCGAAGGTAGGCCAGTCACCGGCAAAGCACGGTAGCGCCGCCGTCGAGAACAACAAGATAGACAACGAAACTTGCTTCATTACACTTTTCTTCTCAACCTCAAAGACCTTGGGACGCGGCCTTCTCGGAGCTGCGAATGAAAGGTCCGCAACCAGCGCCCCCGGTCGACGCAGCCTTGGCGATTCGATACTTCCGCACGGCTTCTAAGGGATCACGACTTTCCCCTAAGCGTAGCCGCCCGCTTCCACGTTTGGAAAGCCTCGGCCGGCGACGCGGACCGATCGGGAACGTGGTGGGCAAAGTAGGAACCGGCGACGGTACCGTTGCCGGGGTCAAAGACGACTACAATTCGGCGACATGGATGGGTTGCGCGTAACCACCGCGGTCCCCCGAGGCCTACCGACGCCCCAATGGGAAACTCGCGCGAACCCGATCGACTCAGTCGCCCTCTGCCGCCTTCGGTGCCGGCAGCAGCTCTACATAAGGGTCCTTGGCCGACGCATCATCGTACTTGTCGCGGTGCCGCACCCAGAACATCCCGTAGGGCAGATCTTGCTCGTCGCGGCCTTTGGGAGCGATATCGAGCAGGTTGTACACACCGAGAAACATATCCAGCCCCCGAGCGAACGACGAATAGGTGTGAAAAATGTTGCCGTCCGCGTCCCGCGAGAAAACGCTGATGCCCGGCCCCTCCGACGACGGAAAGAATCCCTCGCGGTAGTTGTAATACATCTTCTTCTCGGCAAGCTGCTCCGGCGTGAACGACACGTCGAAGTCCCAGTTGAAGTCGCTTTCGAACGACGACACCCACTTGAAGCTCCACCCCATGCGTTTCTTGAAAGCTTCGAGCTTCGCCAAGGGTGCCCGCGACACCGTCACCATCGTCACGTCACGCTGTTCGAGGTGAATGATCGCCGGGTTGTAGTGATCCCCCAACAGCGAACACGACTTGCAGCCTTCGTCCCACTCCGGATCGAACATAAAGTGGTAGACGATCAGCTGACTCCGGCCGTCAAATAGGTCCGGCAGAGTTTCCTTCCCGTTCGGCCCATCGAAGGAATACTCCTTCCCGACCTTCTCCCAGGGAAGCTCCCGCCGTTCATGGCTCAGCTCATCCCGCAGACGCGTAAACTCCTTCTCTTTCGCAAGTAGCGCCCTCCGCGCATCCAGCCATTCGTCAGCCGAAACAACTTTGTGATTGGACATGTTCCCCTCCTCGAATCGACACAACCGTGCTCAAGATAGCTAACAACACAGTTAAGTTTCCTCCAAGGTATTGTCGCACGTCATGCGCCTCCGTTCCCCCCGGCAAATCCTCCGCTGGAAACGATATCATCGTTTCGGAAATCGGCCCGCCGGTGGTCTACTAACCGCCGGTTGGCATTATGGGGCATGTAATGTCCTGGGGAGCGCCGCGTACCGAGTACCACGCCTATGAAAATCGAAACCGTGATCGAAACCGCACTCTACGTTGAAGACCCGATCGAGTCGGAAAAGTTTTACCGGCGAGTCCTCGGCCTCGATCCGATCGGAAGAGATCCCAGAATCGTGGCGATGAGCGTCAACTCCAGCCATGTTCTGCTGCTGTTCCGAAAGGGGGGATCCCGAGAACCGATCGAGACACCTGGCGGGACGATCCCGCCCGACGGTGCCGATGGGCGGATGCATATCGCCTTTAGCGTGGCCGAGGAGGAACTCGACCTATGGGAGGATCACCTCCGCGAGCACGATGTCGCCATTGAAAGCCGCGTGGATTGGGCCAGAGTGCCGTGGGAAGGGCACATTCCAAACAGATCCGGACGCAGCGTCTACTTTCGAGACCCCGACGACCATTCACTGGAGCTCGTCACGCCGGGAGTGTGGCCAGGCACGTACTAACCTCCGAGAGTACTCATGTCCTACCAACGCGATCTTGCATACATCCACGACGTCGGCTTCGGCGAGTTCGCCCGCGATGCCTCCTCGGGCTTGCTCAAGACTCTGGAAGAAGCGGGAATCACCGACGGCAGGGTCATCGACCTGGGATGCGGCAGCGGCATCTGGGCCCAAGCACTGTGCCGGGCGGGCTACGACGTGCTCGGGATCGACCTATCGGCCTCCATGCTCGAGATCGCCCACAAACGCGTCCCCACTGCGCGCTTCAAGCACGGCTCCGCCTACACAACAGCGCTCCCCTCGTGTGTCGCCCTAACGGCGCTTGGCGAATGCCTGAACTATCGGTTCGACCGGCGAGGTCGATCCCTCTTACCCGAGCTGTTCAAGCGGATCTACCGGGCGCTTCGACCACGAGGGCTTTTCATCTTCGACATCGCCACACCCACCCGACCGAAAACCCCCGCGCAGCGACATTTTTCCGGCGACGACTGGGCGCTGCTGGTCGACTATAAGGCGTCCGCGAACAGCAGAATTCTGACACGCGACATCACGATCTTTCGAAAAATCGGCGAGACCTATCGACGCAGCAAGGAGGTTCACGAACTCGACCTTTATCCGCCCGCCGAAGTCGCCGTCGAGCTCCGGGAGGTTGGCTTCCGCACCCGCTACCTCTCTCGTTACGGTGAGAAGCCGTTCCCGACAGGCCTGACCGGTTTCGCAGCTCGTAAGCCCGGCTGACCGCTCCGCTCGCCGCAAACACTTTCCGGTTGATCAACCTTCGCACCTAAACGCACTTGGCCGGGAAGTCAACCTTGCGTTGCGGCCGGCGCCTCGGCTACGCTCGGGACGTCAACCGCAAACCCATCCATGACCGACTACTTCGAACGCAGCTTGATCGTCCACGAGCAAATAGGTGGCAAACTCGCCGTCACCGGAAAATTGCCCCTCCGAAATCGCGATGACCTTTCGATCGCCTATACACCCGGAGTCGCCGCGCCCTGCGAGGCGATCGCCAAGGACGTCTCCCGCGCCCGCGATCTCACGATCAAAGGAAACTCCGTTGCCGTCGTCAGCGACGGTTCGGCCGTGCTGGGTCTCGGAAACATTGGCCCCCATGCCGCGATTCCGGTCATGGAGGGCAAAGCCCTGCTGTTCCGCGAGTTCGCTCAGATCGACGCTTGGCCGATTTGCGTCGACACCCAAGACGTCGACCAGATCATCGCCACCGTCCGCGCAATCGCGCCGGTCTTTGGCGGCATCAACCTGGAGGACATTTCCGCGCCGCGATGCTTTGAGATAGAACGCGGCCTCCAAAACCTCGGCATCCCCGTTTTTCACGACGATCAACACGGAACTGCCATCGTCGTCCTCGCCGCATTGATGAATGCCGCTAAGGTCACCGGCCGCGAACTGACTCAGCTGACGGTCGTGATCAGCGGGGCCGGCGCCGCCGGTGCGGCAATCGCACGGCTACTCCAGTGCGTGGGACTTGATCCAAACGTGTGCGAGCCCGTAGCTGACGTCATCGTCTGCGACAGCAAGGGAGCGATCCACAGCGGGCGCGACGACCTCAACCCTTACAAACGAGAGCTGCTCGCCCACTCTAACCGCCACAATCGCGACGGCTCGCTCAAAGACGTGCTCGTCGGGGCCAATGTATTCATCGGTGTCAGCAAGGGAAACCTCCTCACGGCCGAGGATGCGGCCTCGATGGCTGACGACTGCATTGTCATGGCCATGGCCAACCCAATTCCCGAAATCATGCCGCACGAAGCTCGAAAAGGTGGAGCCGCCGTCATTGCAACAGGCCGCAGCGATTTCCCCAATCAGGTCAACAACGTCCTGGCGTTCCCGGGGATCTTTCGAGGCGCGCTCGACGCCGGCGCAACATCGGTGACGGAAGAAATGAAAGCCGCCGCCGCCCGCGCTCTCGCGGGAGCAGTGGAAAACCCCGATGCCGAGCACGTCCTCAGTGACCCGCTCGACCGTCGCGTGGCGGCGAGAGTAGCCGCGGCCGTGGCCGCGGCATGGAAACCGTCCCCGCACGGCACCGAGTAGCTCGCGGTCCGAGAGCCCCGGCCTGAAACGCCGCCGATGTATGATTCGAGTTGTTCTTTACGCCATCGCGGAGGAAACCACTTGCCAAACAGAGCCGCATCGCCACGCGATGCGGTCACTCAAGAATAGTGCTTTGCCGCCAAACAAACTTTTGCAAGCGGTCGTGGCACTAGTGATCGCGGAATAGGAGAAGGCGCTGGACAAGGATCCGAATCGGGCGGAGTACCATTTTCGACTCGGCCAAGCGAAGCTCGGGCGAGCGAGAGGACTCAAGCGCGGCCGATGATGCCCTGGAGCAGTTCCGGTTGGACGCCTTCCCAACAAGATCGGGGAAACGTGTCTTTTCACATCCTCTGATCACTAGCTCATAAGACTCGAGCTCCCGGCACGCGCCCGCACTCGGCTTGATAGGCGGTCGCCTTGACGCTGACCTCCTGGATGCCATCCAACCGCTGCGATCACAGCAAGCGGCCACAGGGCACCTGAGCGCAAGCGACGGGCCAAACCCCACGCTAAGAAATTCCCCACAGCCGACCGGAAACGCATCTTCCGGAATATGCGTCTAAAGCTGCGTCATGCTCAAGCCTTCCGGAATCCTCCCCTCCGCCGCCCTACTCATCGCGACCGCGCCTTCCCTTCCTGCCCAGCCCGCGCACCTTAGCCTGGAACAGAAACTCATCGGCGGTCCCTGCCAAGTCCGCACTCAACTCACCCCCGGTTTCATGGCCGCCCAGCGCGCGCTCAACCGCCGAAACGATGATGCCATGAAGGCGGGCGATCATGACGGCGTCATCGCCGTCCGCAAAGAGATGATTCGGCGCCAATGCCGAAGCCGCCATTTGTGGTTTTACTTGGCCGAGTTCTACGTGGAAATCGGCAGCAACACCGAGGCCGTCGCGATCCTGGAATATCTCTACGACAAAAAGAACAACGAAATCGATCGGCGGCTTCGCACCGAGGGGAACGCCCTTCACCCGCTGACCAAGACTCCAACGTTCCGACAGTCCGCGCTCGCGAAAACCCTCGCCGATGACCGGACCCGCCTGGCTGAGCGAAAACAACAGTTTCAACAACAGCTCGACGGCATGCCCTCCAACCGGAAACCTCCATCACGGTACATTGCCAAGGACGCTTGTCCGTTCGAATGCTGTCTGTTTCGCACCTGGGACGTCCTCGCCGATACCGTGCTTTTCGACAAACCCAACAGTCAAACCGTCGTTGGACACATTCGCAAAGGGGAAAAAGTCGAAGGACTCACCGGCGAAGTACACATCAGACCCATTCCCGTGGTTGTTCGCCACCCGCCCGGGTATTCCGAGATCAAAGCGGGTTCCATCGTTTTCCTTCTGGACCGTCTCGGGGAAGGCATCGGGCGAGTTTGGGTCAAGGGAAAGGTGTTCGAATTAAGCGTCTCGGGCGACATTCACGAGCATTGCCCGTTTCCCGACAAGCGCTGCTGGGGCGAGTATCTCCGTCCCGTTCCGACTCCGGAAGCCCTTTGGGGAGTTTGGTGGGGCCAGGTCAGGACGCAAGATGGAGCCTTGGGCTGGAGCAAGGACCGTGACCAATTCGGCAATATGGGCGGCTGCGGGTAGCCGGTCGCCGTTTCACCCATAACCCGAGCGGAGGACGTGCCCGAGAACGCTCCCTAACCGAGCACTCAGATTGGACTTACGCTGCCCGCTCCTTACTGACCCCAAGCTCCAACTTGTCGCCCGTGACCTTGACTTTCTTGAAACCCTTCCCGCCCGCCAGGAAATGAAAGGCCACGATTCCCCAGGGATCACCCCATTGCGCGCGAGCCTCTTTCGCCACTTCCCCGACCTTCTTTCTTAGGCTCCCTTGGAGTTTCTTGAACTCTTCCTCGTCGGGGTCTTTGGCGCCCTCTTGAAAGTACGGTTCGGCCTCCTGCAGAACCTTTGCAAGATCGAGCATGGCCTCTCGCCACGTGATGACTTTGCTCACCTCCACCCCCATCAGCTTGCTTTGGGTTTCGCTGAGGCCTTTGCGTCTCCCCACTGCCTCCACGGCCCCCAATGCCGGGGCCGTCTTGAGTGCGAGCCAGTTCTTATTCATCACGCGCCAACGATCCTCGTTATTCTCGTCTCCCGCGTACAAGGCCCCGAGAGCCCGTAGACCGGCCTTGTCGAACTGCGACGCCGTTCTCGTCTTGCCGTTGTTGCCCACACCCTCGCTGACAAACATAGACCGAAATTCGCTGTCGTTGAAGGTTCTCTCTATATAGAACGTCGAGACTCCGAAGTTCTTCTCCTCGCCCAGCAGTTCCCGCTGCTTCGGCTTGGTGATCAGACCCAGAGCCGCTGCCACGTCCAGGTTGTCCTTCATCCGCTGCCGGCCCGTCTTGCGATGCAGCTCGAAATACGTGTAACTGGAGTCCAAGTCCGGTGCCCCGACCGCATGGCGCGCGCCTCGATAAATCGCCGTCACCAGCATCGCCTCGTCCATCAAGTGACGTAGCGCCTTGTCGCCTTTCTTGAGGTTGTTCAAGTTGGCTTTGGTTTGCGTCGAGGTTACTTTGTCGACAATCGCAAACTCGCCGCCCGGAGTATTCACAATTTGGCTGTCTTTGAGAAGCTTGCTCACCGAGATGTAGTTGAAGATCCCGAACAGATTGATCCTTACCGACCTTTCCTCTTCGCTGACCTCTCGGAAAATGCTCCGTAGAACCTTGACTCCGTTCGGCGACTTGACGCGGTCGCCGTCCCCGAGCCCGGAGATGTCCTTCCGAAGCGCTCGCCGCACGGCCTGCTTGCCGGCCGAGTCCAACGCTTCCAGGTCGATCTCGAACAGGAACGCGGCCGAGCCTTTCTTCAGCCTCCGGAACGAAGCGGCGAGACTCGCCTCCACTTTGCGGCTCATCCCGCTCTCGACAACTTTGGCAATCTCCTTAATCCGCGCCGGCCGCAGCCCGGCGTCCGTGAGTTGCTTCTCGTTCACGGCCTTCTTGCCGCCCGCCAGCCGCAACAATTCAACCGTCGCGCTCCGGTTCCCCGTCCCGACCTTCAGAGCCGCTTCGGCCGTCACCGTGACCGTGGTTTCGCGGCCCTTCATCTTGTAATAGCCCAGCCGTATTTTGTGGCTCCTCTCGTCTCTCCAAATGCGTAGTTGATACTCACTGAAGAGCCGAAACTTCCCACTGACTCCTACCTTGGCCCCCACCTTCACTTCGATGGGATCCGGTAACCGCGGGACGTTAAGGCTCGCGAAAGGCTTCGGAGCCCCCGAGAAGCTGAGTCCCCCTTCAAACTTCAGTTCGCCGGCGGAATCCACCGTGACCGTCGTTGCTCCGGGGATCTTCTTCAGGTCCGCAAGTTTTGACGGAATCACAAACTCCTTCACCGTCTCGGAAATCGCTTTCCCGACCGAGGGAGTTGTGTCCGTGACATCGAACTCTCTGTAATTGGCGAACGTCAGTGTCTTGCTCTTGGCCGCCCCAAAGCTCAACGGTCCCGCTTTACCCTCGACGCCCACCTGAACCTCCGGCCGCAGGTCGAAAGCCAGAACGGCCTTGCCCTGGGGAACCTTCAGCGGCGACAAATCCTTCGCCGCCGAGCCCCGCAATACCGCCGGTCCCCCGAAATGGTCGTCAAAGACATTATCGCCGGCCTTGAACAACCGCAGGCCGACGCTTTGTTCCACCGAAGCCTTCAGCTTTAACTCCGCCTTCGACGCGCCCTGATCGAGCAGATCGACGCTCTTTTTCAGCTTGAGGCCGCCGCGCAAAGACTTCAGCGGAGTTTTCAGAAGCGGCGTATCCAGGGAAAACGCGGTGAGAAGCGATAGAGGATTTTTGAGGTATTTCGAAAGAGAACCGTTCGGTTTGACGTCGATGGGCAGTGAAATGTTATCGGATATTTTGATGTCCGGCATGCTCGCTTTATAAACCACCGGAACATTTGAGTCAAGGATTTCGTTGCAGGTGTCCGTTGACCATAACCGCGGTCGCCGGCTGCGTAGGGTGGGGCTCGAAGAAGCCGCGGCTTTCTCCGACACCGCCGTTCGCCTACAAATCCCTTGCCCGCCGCCGGGGCAAAACGCTACACCACGCCCAAATCCAACCGCCGTACATCCGCCCCGGCTTGCTCAAAGGCCGCCGGAAACCGCTGCCTCACCAGCGGATCATGCCCCGGAATCACCAACCGCCGCTCCCCCGCCAGTTTCGTCAGCAGATCGTACCCCTTGAGCATGTCTTCCACATCCACGACCAGCGGAAACGGATTGCGAGCCTCATAGTTCTCGTAGAAATGCGCCGCGTCCGATGCAAGAACCAACGGGCCATGGGCCGTTTCCACTCGAACGACCTGCAATCCCCGGCTATGCCCGCCCGCTTTATGGATGCTCACGCCCGGCGCAATCTCCGCGTCGCCGTCATGAAAGACCACCTTGCCCTGATAAACCCGCCGCACCATTTGGCAGACATGCTCCGCGGTAAAAGGCTTCTGCAGCCGATCGTGGCACATGCAGGGACCCGTCGCGTAGATCATCTCCGCCTCTTGCAGATGGAAGCGGGCATTCGGAAATTGATCGAGGCCTCCCGCGTGGTCGTAATGGAGGTGCGTGATGATAGTCTGATCCACGCTCTCGGGCGAAATGCCGATCTCGGCCAACGCTTCGGCCGGTTCCAAAAAGATCGGCCGATCTCGCCGTGCTCCTTCGCCGGCGTCGAATCCGGTGTCCACCAGAACCGTCCGCTCCTCGTTCCTGACAACCCAGATGAAATAGTCCAACGGGTAGGGGACATCGTGGGTCGTGTCAAAGATGAAGGAATCGCCGCGCGTGCGCTCAGCCGCCTCGGCGTAGCGAATAGCGTAAACCTCATAATGGTTGAAATCAGGCATGCCCTCCCCCTACTCGAAAGGTAGAACGACTTTATCCCGGCGCTTTGCTGATCCTCAATCGCCCTGCCCCGCCTACCGCCTCTTACGATTTCGCCGACCAGTATGCGACGCCGTCAGGTTCGAAGCGTTCAACTCGCCCCAGACGCCTTAAGTGTTCCAGGTGAGAAAGCGCCTCGGCCATAGCGAATCGTCGATCAATCAGCGACCGCTCCTCGCCCCAAACGACTCCCGCCACCGCGTAGGCGTGCAACCGGCTTCCGTCCACTACGCCGTGAATCTTGTCGAGCCGCCGCTCGTGGTGTTGTTCTACCGCTTCGACGCGTTCGGCGTGTGCCTCGAAAGGGTCGCCATGCGAAGGTAAGACTCGATCGACTTCCAGCTCGCCCAGCCGCCTAAGCGACTCCAGGTACTCCGATAACGGGTCTCCTCCGTAAAAAGGGTGGATACCGATGTGCGGCGTGATCCGTTCCAACAAAGCATCGGTCGAAATCAGCAGCTTCGCGTCGGAGTTGTAGAAACTCAGCAACGCCGGGGAGTGTCCCGGAGTAACAAGAACGTCAAACCTCCCACCCTGATAGGAGATTGTGTCGCCATCGGCGATTTCCAGATTCGGAACAAAGCGTTCCATATCGTTCGAGGCGGCCCGGGCGCCCTTTTTCATCGCAGCGATGTGCTCCTCCGGGACACCGTTTGTGCTTAGGTACGTTTCGGCTGCTACGAAAAAATCCCCCTCGTTTCGCGGCGCCACAAGCGCCGCTTCCACCGGATGCATCCGAACCGGGGCTCCCGAACGCCGTCGGATTTCCGCCGCCGCTCCAACGTGGTCCGGGTGCATGTGACTAATCACAATCTCCCGAATCGACCCCCACCCAAGCCCCAACTGCCCCAATGCTTCTTCAAGCGCCTGTAACGAATCCTCGGTCTTCAGGCCCGTGTCGATCAGCACATAGCCGTCATCCCGCTTAAGCAGGTAAACATTGACAATCGCAAGCGGCCAAGGCAACGGCAGCCGAATCAGCCAAATGCCGTCGGCCGCCTTTTCAACTGGAGGTGCAAGGGCTTCGTCCATAAGGAATCGGGAGCGGGGCTCGGCCCGTCAATTCAATATGGCACAGCCGTATAAGGCGTCAGCACGACTCGGGCGCGCGCCATAAACGTGGGAGTCCCTCCCGCAATGCGAGCCGTCGAGACCGAGGCGTGGACGGAAGTCCACAATCAGCCCGGTTCGCCGTCGGTTGACCGAGCTCGGATTGCGAACAGACCGGCCCTCGTATGTTGGTAAGCAGACGGAGACTTGGCCCGGTTCGCCGCCGTCCCACCACCTGTTCTTGGCGGGCATGCGAAAATGCCTACGTGGTCGGCTCCATCCGGCCTCACTCGCTAAGGAGTCCGTCATGAAGAGAAGGTGCACCCCTTTCCTGCTCTCCGCGCTGCTCGCTCTGCTTCCCCTTTCGGCCGAAACGTACGAGATTGACAAGGTCCACTCGGTCGTCAGCTTTGAGATCCGACATTTGCTTACGAAAGTCCGCGGCGGCTTCTCCGACTTCGAGGGACTCATTCGTTTCGACCCCGACAAGCCCGAGGCCTCCTCGGTCAACGTGTCCATCCAAGCCGCAAGCATTGACACCAATCACGACAAACGCGACGAGGATCTCCGCAGCGACAGCTTTTTTGAAGTGGAAACGTATCCCGAGATCACCTTCGAAAGCTCCGCGGTCGTCAAGACCGGCGACAACGCCTACGACATCAAGGGGACCTTCCGCATGCACGGTGTCTCAAAGGAGATCACTCTCCCCGTAGGTTTTTTGGGGGCCATCACCGATAACCGTGGTAATCACAAGGTGGGCTTCGAGGCCTCGGTGTCCCTCGACCGGAAACATTACGGCATCGTTTGGAATCGTGCCCTCGACGGCGGTGGCTTGGTCCTAGGCGACGATGTGGATATCTCGATCAACATTCAAGCCACCAAGATCGACGAAGCCGGCGCCGCACCGCCGGCCGAGCAAAACGACGGCCGTCGTCGCCCCGGACGTTTTGCTCGCGGCCCGGGCGGCCCTGGAGGCTTCTTCGAACGTTTCGACGCCAACGAAGACGGCAAAATCGCCAAAGACGAACTCCCCGAGAGGATGCAACAGCGCTTCCCGATGATGGACGCCGACAACGATGGCTTCATCGATCAAGGGGAAATGCAAGAGATGCGCCGGCGCTTCAGCGGCCGAGCCGGTTCCCGCGCCGGCCCGCCGGAATAGACCAGACCCTGTCCTCACGAGTTCCTTGCACTGCTCGACGCGTCGTGGTCGCACCAACCCACTCAGGGTCGGCATGCACTTAGGTCTCAATATTCAGCAGCGCCAGGGAGTCACGGTAGATGATGCTGTCGATCACTGCTTGTGGGATTTTCGGCAGGCCTGCTTGGGCGAATTGATTCACGTTGTTCAAGCCCTCGATCGTCTCACGCGGCGTCGTGATCGGCCAGTCGCTGCCGAACAGGATCTTGTAGGTTTGGCCCCATTCCACGGCGAACAACATCGCCTGGTAGAAGTTCCACGAGCGGTAGAAGTTCCCCGATAGCTCCAGGTAGACGTTGGGGTGCTTGCGCGCCATGACGAAGCACTCCTTTTGCCAGGGGTGTCCAAGATGGGCCATGATGATTTTCAATTCCGGGAAGGCGTGGGCGACATCGTCAAACAGTATCGGATCGGCCCACTTCAAAGGGATGTTCGCCGCTTGAGCCGTGGCCGTGTGAAAGATGAGCGGGATACCCCATTCCTGGGCTTTCGCGTAAATCCGTACAGCACGGGGATCCATCGGACGGAAGCCCTGGTAGATCGGGCTTAGCTTAAAACCCTTCATGCCGAGGACCTCAACCGCGCGCTTGAACTCATCCAGGGCGTCGGCGAAGAGCGGGTTGACTGACCCGAAAGGGATCAGCTTCTCCGGCCATCGCTTCGTGATTTTGGCGATCCGATCGTTGCCTTTCTTGCCCGAATCTCCGAGGGCTATATGCAGCAGACAGCCTTTGTGGACCACGTCGAGGTCGTGTTGAAACTGTTCCCAGCCGGCGTTGATTTGATAGGTGGCATCCGGCCGGCTGTTGTTGAGTACGGGAGCAAAGCGGGGCTCGTCGGGTTTGTCGTCTTGGAACCAGGCATGAACGTGCATGTCGATGATGCGCTTGGTCGCGGGCGCCTCAACCGGCGGGATGGCGCGCAACTTGCGGCCTTGCGCGGCGGCTTGCTCCAGCTGGGAGCTGCTCAGCCCCGAGGCGCCCAGGGCCGGCAGCACAGTCGTTCTTAGGAAGTCGCGTCGTTTCATGGGAGCCTCCTCCTTAAGCGGGAAGTCAGTATATCCTAGCCGGCGTGAAGGATGTGGCTACTTGAAATCTTGCCAATCGACGTCGTGCCCGCTTGCAAGAGTCGCTGCAACCGCGGACGCAACGATGAACGACAGATAAAGGCTTCGGCGTATGGCTACCTTCTCTGGGAGGAATTATAGATGTCCGGGTTTAAGATTTATTTCGCCCTCTGACGGTGAGCTCGAAGTTCTAGCCCGCTTTTCTCACCACGTGGCGAGGCGAAGTGCGTGAGAGGGCTGTCAGTACGAGGCACGGGCCGCCCTGGCGCGCGGAGGTGTACTTGAACAGTACAGTGAGCACGGCAGGCAACCGTAACGAAGTAATGACGGGCCTATCACGTGCTTCGACCGGCAGGTGGTGAGAAAAGCGGGCTAACCACCCCATCTCTACCCTTGTTTGTCGCCGGCCTTTCCAGGCACGTCAATGGTCCGGGTGCAGTCGACGCCAAGCCAGGTGAGAGACCCCAACAGTGCCACGGCGCTCCCGAAATACAAACCCCAAGACCATCCGGCTTGTGCCGCGATATAGGGCGTCGAGACAGGCGCGATGAGACCCCCGATATTTCCGCCGGCGTTCAGGATGCCGCACGCAGCCCCGACTTCTTCACCCGCGACATCGATCGTGGCAGCCCAGAATGTGACGTCGGAAACTCCGGAGCACCCAAGCGCCAGAGACATCAGTGCGACCGCTGTCAGGGTGTCATTCGTGTTGGCGCCCGCGTACAGAAGAACTGCGCTCAGGCCGAGCCCGGCTACCCCGACCAACCGCAAGCCCAATTTACGTCCAAAGCGGGCCGCCATGCGGTCGCAGACCCAGCCGCCGATCGACATCATGATTCCAAACGTCAGGAACAGCGTGGTGGTATAGACCGCGCTTTCACTCGACTCCAGGCCGCGAATTTCGCCCAAATAATAATACATCCAATAAAAAAAGATGTACTGGAAGTACCCAACCGCGAAATATCCCAGCGTGAGAAGGATTAAGTTCTTGTCGGTCAGCAATGCTCTCCAGGGGGTGGGCTTGTGCGTTTCGACGCGATCGGCCACTGCGGGAAGCGGGACATCCAATGACTCTCCTATTGAAGGATGCTCGCCAGGCCGGTCGCGCGCATAGAAGAACCAAGTGGCCCCCAACGCGGCCGTCACCGCCGCCGCCGCGAGGAAAGAAATGCGCCATCCAATGGACGCGATCATCCAGGCAAACAGCACCGGCGCGACGGCGCCGCCGAAACCGGATCCGGCGTTCACCACGCCCTGGACGCGACCCCGCTGCTGCAGGGGTATCCAGTTTAAGTTCATCCTGCCGCAAGTTGGATAAAGCGGAGCGGTGCTGAATCCAAACCCCAGACGCATGATGATAAGCGAGGGGATAACTCCCCAATACGCGCCAAGCCCGGGTCGGCCTCCCAGTGGAGTGAGTGCAGTGAATAGAGCGGAACCTAGAGCCATCCAGGTGAGCACCCGACGCGGGCCGAAGCGATCCGCGAAACGCCCGCCGGGAATCATCAGCAACGCATAGCCCAAGGTGAAAGCCGAGTAAACCGTCCCCATCCCGGTTTCTGAGAGCTGAAATTCCTTCATGATCCCGGGGCCGGCAATCGACATGATGGTTCGGTCAAAGTAGCTGATGACACTCAGACCGAACATCAGACAAACGATACCTATCCGAACGCGGGACAGTTGGTCCGGCGTGCCTGCAGGCGCAGTTTTCACGATGGTCAGGGCTCCTTTGCGACGGGGTGTTTGCCGGAAGTTTGCCGGCTGAGTCTATTCTCCATCATTGGCTTCCCTGTCGCGGCAAGACGAACCGGGCATCCAGGAGACCGAGGGGCGCCGCAACGTTCGCGGCGTCATGGTTGGGATAGTGGAGATTCCGGCGTCGTGTTGTTTTCGAGGGCTGTCGGAATGAGATTCGGGCGGGCCTTGAGATGGACTTTGGGCTCGGCGTTTTGGGGGGTTGGCCGAGGATTGGGTTCTTGTGAGGCTTGGCTGGAGTTGGTTCGGGTTTCGGTTGGTGTTGGTTCCTTTCTTTGGCAGTTTGGTGAGACCCGACCGGCTAGCGGCTTGGGATTGAGGACAGGCCTTCTTCTACTTTGCGCCTGATGCTCTCGTCGGCCGGCTCCGGGAACTCCTTATTCTTCAAGGCCTTTACTAAAGCATTGGCTTCGTTCAGTAGCTTTTCGCGCAGGGCGACGTGGCGGGGGTCGCTAGCGCTCTTCGACACGGATGCGGGGCCTTTGCGCCCGGCGATTGGCGTGGGTTGTGCCTGATTGACCGGGCCGTAGTCTTCCCGCGGGCCGTAATCTTCGATGACTTCGTCCCAAGCCGGCTCGCCGGAGGAGCGCGGACTTCCGCCCACGCCTCGGTCTCTGTTGGTTGAATCTTTGTTTTCCGCTTCGCGGAGTTTTCGGTCTTCCTTGCGGATTTTCATCATCAGCTCGAGGGCGCGGTGGAGGCGGCGGTTGAGGTGGCCGTCGTAGCGGGCGAGGTCGTTGAGGAATTTCGTCCCGCCGTACATCGATGCGCCGAGCAGTTGGAGCTTGCCTTCGTGTCCTTCCCGCATGCGCTCCGGGCGGTATGTTTGTTGATGAACGCGGGTCCTTTCGATCCCGGCGGTCATGACGCTGGCTTCGATACGGGAGAGGCGTCGCATTCTCCACGCCGAGTCGGCGATTTGGAGGACGAGTTCTCTTTCGACGCAGTTTGCGGGGTTGTAGGTGTCCTCGTAAAGAGTGAGGTGCCGGTCGAAATCGGCGGGGTCTTCGCCGGGGATGACGGAGTCTAGGGCGAGCAGGCCGTGCTTGAGAGCGTTTTTGGATGAACGCTCCTTGCCCTGGGGTGTACGCGGTCCGGTAGATTTTTTTGCGTTTTCGCGATTTGCATTGATTTGTGCATTGGTTGCCATGAATGTTTACCTCAATTTCCGGGCAGGTTGCCCGGTAGTAGGATACGGCCGGTACCCCGGTTTAGCGGGGGTGGGGAATCGGTAAGTTGCTGCATTTAGGGGAGAAATATATTTTGGGTTGCCGTGATGGTTTCCGTGTCGCCGATTCACGTGTCGCCGGGGTACGTTGGCCGAGGGAGGGGAACCGGCCGCCGGCCGTCCGGTTCCTTGGCCCCGCCCCGGGCCCCGAACGACCGTTCTGACGGTCGGTCACCCTCAGGAAGAGTTTGTAGAGGGGTTGTGGGAGCTGCCCGGGGCTTGCGCCCCATAATCGCTAACTTAAGGATTGCTCAGCTTTTTGTGCGTGGATTTTCAGCTAAGATCATGCACCCCGGGTGCCGCAAACTGACGACCGTGGAAATGAATCCGGGGCTCAGTCGAATCGGACGATCTTTCCTACGCCCCATCCGGGGCTTTTCATTAGTTGGGGATGCGACCCCGGGTTTCGCTTCGCTTCACCCGGGGCTACTATCCCGCGCCCCCTCCCGGGGGCTGACGCCGGCCAGGGCCGGCGCGGGGGAAAATCCGTTCGCTGACACCACCCATGGGTAGAAAGTTTGTCGTCCTTACGTTAGCGCTTATGGGGCTTGCGCCCCGGGCCGGCATTGATTCGGCGACGCATTGCCGAAAATCGGAAGCCGTGAGCAGGGAGGCGTTGGCTGTGGGCCGTGAGACTAGTCGAGAGCGCCCGACAAGTTCGCGGACCGGCGACAAGCCGCAGGTCTCTTCGAGCCATGGTCTACGCTGCTCTCTGCGTGGGGTGTCGCCACTCGTGGCGACATCTCCGCGGGGCATCGTGTGATGCCCTCAATCGAGGAGCCATTGTCGCCGCGCCCGGCGGTTCGCGGCGCTCCACCGCCACGCCTACACCCGCGGCGCTTCCATGAAGAAAGCCGTTAGCGCTATATTGTGACCACGTTCTCCCAGGGTGGATATGAATAACGGGGAAAATCATCGGAAAGGGGTTTCCGGGAAAGGCGAACCCGTGGTACGGGCTGAAGCGGCGGTGCCGCAGGGAATGATTCCACTTACCCAGGAAACGTTGCGGCGGATTAGGCTCGTGGCTCTTGCGCTTGCGGCCGGCGTTGCGTTGTCAGGGTGGAACTGTGACGACCTTCGCTACCGCCCTGTTGCCCAAGCAACACCTGCGGCGGAGAGCGACGCAGGCGAGGCCGCGGGGTCAGCGGACAAGCAGGTACCTGAACTTGGTGAAGAATTCGAGCGCTGGGTCTTCCAGAACTTCGGTCTCGCAGGCCTGATTGTCTTGGCCCTTGTCTTCTTCGTCGCTTTGGGCGGCCGCTGGGTGTGGTGGAACTGGAAGGAAATACTCGAGAAGCCGTTCGTGTCGAAGATCTTCCCCCAACCTCAACCCGCTCCATTGCCGACGGTCGACCCGGGGCGCTTCACGGTCGCCCTTGCCCACTTGGAGAATGACCCGCAGCAAGAGCACGAAAAACTGATTTTCGAGGGCTTGAACGAAGGGTTCAGGGGCGAAGACAAGAACGTCGTCCAGATTCTGCGATTCGATCGGACGATTGAAATAGGCGTCCCGCAGGACCTTGAGCCGGTCGTGGCTGGCGGCCACAAGACGGCCCGATCTTATCTGGCCAAATCCGGGGCGGATGTTCTGATTTGGGGGACAGTGGTTCGAGGCGGGGAAGAAAGCACCCCGAAATTGTATTGGACCACGGCTGGGGAGGGAGATCGGCCAAGGGAACCGGATCGATACCCAACGGAAGACCTAGCGCTACCAGAGGTTTTCTGGAAGCACTTGGTGGATGTTTTGCGGCTTCTCGTCGTCACCCGGAACGCCGAATTTCACTCGCTCAAGGGCCATTTCGTGGCTGATCGGCTTGGCCCGTTCGTCGAAAAAGTGCAAAGCCTGCTGACCGGCGGCGGGCAGGGTTGGACCGGGGACGCATCGGCGCGAGTGGAGCTTGTGCTTGCGGACTCGCTTTCGACGCTCGGCGAGCAGTCGGGAGAGAATCCGCCGCTTGAGGAAGCCATCGACCGGTACCGCGAGGTTTTGACTCATTACACCCGGGAGAAGGTGCCGCTGAACTGGGCGATGACGCAGAACAACCTCGGCCTCGCGCTTACCAGACTCGGGGAGCGGGAGAGCGGGACGGAGCGGCTCGAGGAAGCGGTGGAGGCCTTCCGCGAGGCGCTCCAAGAATGGACCCGGGAGAAGGTGCCGCTGAACTGGGCGACGACGCAGAACAACCTCGGCGACGCGCTTTCGAGACTCGGGGAGCGGGAGAGCGGGACGGAGCGGCTCGAGGAAGCGGTGGACGCCTACCGCGAGGCGGCCCAAGAGTACACCCGGGAGAAGGTCCCGCTCGCCTGGGCGGGGAAGCAGAACAGCCTCGGCCTCGCGCTTACGAGCCTCGGGCAGCGGGAGAGCGGGACGGAGCGGCTGGAGAAAGCGGCCGAGGCCTTTCGCGAGGCGCTCCAAGAGTACACCCGGGAGAAGGTGCCGCTGGACTGGGCGATGGCACAGAACAACCTCGGCAACGCGCTTACGAGGCTCGGGGAGCGGGAGAGTGGGACGGAGCGGCTGGAGGAGGCGATCGAGGCCTACCGCGAGGCGCTCCAAGAGTACACCCGGGAGAAGGTGCCGCTGGACTGGGCGACGACGCAGAACAACCTCGGCAGCGCGCTTACGAGGCTCGGAGAGCGAGAGAGTGGGACCGAGCGGCTGGAGGAAGCCGTGGAGGCTCTCCGCGAGGCACTCCAAGAGCGGACCCGGGCGAAGGTGCCGCTGAACTGGGCGACGACGCAGAACAACCTCGGCGGCGCGCTTTCGACACTCGGGGAGCGGGAGAGCGGGACGGAGCGGCTGGAGGAGGCGGTGGAGGCCTACCGCGAGGCGCTCCAAGAGCGGACCCGGGAGAAGGTCCCGCTCGCCTGGGCGGGGAAGCAGAACAGCCTCGGCCTCGCGCTTACGAGCCTCGGGCAGCGGGAGAGCGGGACGGAGCGGCTGGAGAAAGCGGCCGAGGCCTTTCGCGAGGCGCTCCAAGAGTACACCTGGGAGAAGGTGCCGCTGGACTGGGCGATGGCACAGAACAACCTCGGCAACGCGCTTACGAGGCTCGGGGAGCGGGAGAGTGGGACGGAGCGGCTGGAGGAGGCGATCGAGGCCTACCGCGAGGCGCTCCAAGAGTACACCCGGGAGAAGGTGCCGCTGGACTGGGCGACGACGCAGAACAACCTCGGCAGCGCGCTTACGAGGCTCGGAGAGCGAGAGAGTGGGACCGAGCGGCTGGAGGAAGCCGTGGAGGCTCTCCGCGAGGCACTCCAAGAGCGGACCCGGGCGAAGGTGCCGCTGAACTGGGCGACGACGCAGAACAACCTCGGCGGCGCGCTTTCGACACTCGGGGAGCGGGAGAGCGGGACGGAGCGGCTGGAGGAGGCGGTGGAGGCCTACCGCGAGGCGCTCCAAGAGCGGACCCGGGAGAAGGTGCCGCTCGCCTGGGCGACGACGCAGAACAACCTCGGTGCCGCGCTTACGAGCCTCGGGGAGCGAGAGAGCGGGACTGAGCGGCTGGAGGAGGCGGTGGCGGCCTACCGCGCGGCGCTCGAAGAGCGGACTCGGGAGAAGGTGCCGCTGGACTGGGCGATGACGCAGAACAACCTCGGTGCCGCGCTTCAGAGCCTCGGGGAGCGGGAGAGCGGGACTGAGCGGCTCGAGCAGGCGGTGGGGGCCTACCGCGCGGCGCTCCAAGAGTGGACCCGAGAGAAGGTGCCGCTGGACTGGGCGACGACGCAGAACAACCTCGGCAACGCGCTTCGGAGCCTCGGGGAGCGGGAGAGCGGGACTGAGCGGCTGGAGGAAGCCGTGGGCGCCTACCGCGACGCTTTGAAAGAGCGGACCCGGGAGAAGGTGCCGCTGGACTGGGCGATGACGCAGAACAACCTCGGCAACACGCTTTCGAGCCTCGGGGAGCGGCGCAGGGATGCGGAGTTGGTTTGCGATGCTCTGGGGGCGCATCTCGCGGGCTGGGAAGTGTTTACCCAGGGGAAAGCCGGCCGTTATGTGGCAATTGCGAAGCGCGGGGTTGAGGCGGATCTCGCCGTCCTGAAGAACGTCGCGGAGCCTGCCGAGTACGAACAGTGCCTGAACCGGCACCGGCCGACGCTGGACCGGGCGTTGGGTCGTGACGCCTAGCAGCCCGTCGTGTAAGTCCTTCCACGCGAAAATATTCATTATGCCGCCCTGAAAATGACGGCGAGGGCCTCCGAGATGAACGTTTCGGTTGGCCGAGATCGCAGCGGGCGATTGCTCCTACGCCCCGTCCGGGGCTTGCCGTTTTTGTGGTTCGTACCCCGGGCTGAAGCCCGGGGCTACTTTCTCGTCGCCGCTCCGCGGCTGCGCCATATTCAGTTTCAGTGGAAAGATCGCGGGGACCGCGCCGTGAGACGGCGCGGCTCGGGTTGGTTGAGAGTGCGGTCTATTGGTAGTGCCGGTCGCTACCATCCTCGGCTGAGTCCTTGTAAAGGGAAGGTTCAGGTTAGCGGGGCCAGCGGCCGGGGGCCGGGTCGTTCAGGGGTAAAACTTGGACAGCGGCGCGACGGGTCAAGGTTGCGTGGTGTGGCTCTGCGCCGGATCGTGCTCCCGCCACTTTCCTCGCTGTCGAACGGCCTCATCGGACACCGCTTCCTTACGGTCGCGGCTCGGTTTGGCGGAAGTTTCAGGTTAGTAGGGCCACCGGCCGCGCCGGATCGATCAGAGGAGAAACCGGAGTCGAGCAGGTTGCGCGTTGACCGCGCCGCACGGCGGCGCGGCTCGGGTGGGTGAGAATCGGATCCGAAGTTTCTGGTTAGGGCTTCCCCAGCCGGGACGCCGCTTCGTCCCAGCCTTGGCCGGCGGGTTCGTAGGTTTTGGGTTCGAAAGAGCGCCGCACGATGTCGCGTAGCTCTTCGCTCCCGCTGATGCGACCGAGGGCCATGGCCTGCAGCAGCACGTTCCCGATGGCGGTCGCCTCCACCGGGCCGGCGACGACGGGAATGCGGACAGCGTCAGCGGTGTATTGGCACAGCAGCTCGTTGCGAGAGCCGCCTCCGACGACGTGCAAGGTCTCAGCCCGGCGGCCCGTGATGGCTTCCAGGTCGTCGATGACTTGGCGGTAGGCCAGGGCCAGGCTTTCGAAAATGGTTCGGGCGAATTGGCCGACGGTTTCCGGTCGCGGTTGGCCCATCGCGGCGCAGTGGTCGGCGATGCGCTCGGGCATGCCTCCCGGCGCGACGAAGCCGGGGTCGTTGACGTGCATCAGCGAGCGGAAAGGTGCTTCGGCGCGGGCGGCGGCGAGCAGCTCGTCGTAGGTGGTCTCGATGCCGCGGCGGGCCCAGTCGCGGCGGCACTCTTCGAGCAGCCACATGCCGCAGATGTTCTTGAGCAGACGCGTGGTCCCCCAAGCGCCGCCTTCGTTGGTGAAGTTGCGTTCGAGGGCGACGGGGGTGACGTAGGGCTGCGGGGTCTCGGCACCCAACAGCGACCAGGTTCCCGAGCTCAAATAGGCCCACTCGCCCTTCCCGGCGGGAACGGCGGCGACGGCCGACCCGGTGTCGTGCGAAGCCGGCGCGGTCACGGCCATGGGCCCGACGCCGCACTCCTCGGCAACATGACCAACGAGGCGGCCCACCTCGGTCGCCGGGGGCACGACCTGGGGCAAGATGCCTGAGGGCAACCCGAGCTTATCGAGCAGGCCGCGCGCCCAGTCCCCTTCGCGGGGGTTGTGAAACTGCGTGGTCGAGGCGTCGGAGAATTCGCAGACCTTGTTCCCGCTGAACCAGTAATGAAACAGGTCGGGCATCATCAGCAGCGTGTCCGCCCGCTCGAGCGCCGCCGAGTCTTTCATCGAATAGAGCTGGAAGAGCGTGTTCAGCTCCATGAATTGCACGCCCGTCCGCTCGAAGATCTCCTCCCGCGGGACGATCTTGGTGACGGCTTCGAGCATGCCGTTGGTCCGCGAGTCGCGGTAGTGATGAGGGTTGCCGACCAGTTCGCCGTCGCGGTCGAGCAGGGCGTAGTCGACTCCCCAGGTATCGACGCCGAGCGAGGCGGGCTTGTGCTCGGCGGCCTTGCCGAGGCCGGTCTTCATTTCGTCGAACAATCGCAGCACGTCCCAATGGAGCGCCCCCAGCGTGCGCACGCCGAGGTTGGGGAAGCGGTGCAGTTCGGTCAGCGAGAGGCGGTCGTTCTCGAGAGTGCCGAGAATGGTGCGTCCGCTCTCAGCGCCGAGGTCCATCGCCAGATAGCTTTCAGCCGCCACGAGTGGTTTCCTTGATGATTCGCGAAAGAGAGATTGTCGCGCAGACGGGCAGGGGATTCAACAACCGGCGCGGGCGGCAGGTCGGCGGACGTGCCGCATTCGTTGATCTTTCGACGTCAGGGACCGGGTGGGTGATTGAGGGTGCTTCCGGGATGGTGAGGTCACCGGCCGCGCCGGACCGGTCAGGGGAGGAACCAGGTCGAGAGGTCCCCGGAAGACCGCGCCGTGAGACGGCGCGGCTCGGATGCCGGGATGCCTCTGCGTTGGATCGTGCTCCCACCGCTTTCCTCGGTGTTGAACGGCTTCATCGGACACCGCTCCCTCACGGTCGCGGCTCAGTTTGGCGGGCCCAGGGTTCCGCTCCACTTCCCTTCGCCCCGGGGCTGTATTCCCGTCGTCGCTTCGCGGCCGGGGACCGTGCGAGATCGGTAGTTTTGTGCAAAGACATGTCGGGCTCGAAAGCCCGACACGGCTCGCCTGGAGGCGCGCGCAACGTCGTGTGCAGACGCCTCTTACAACGTCCAGGAGCTGCTCTCGATCAGGTGAGGCTCGACCTTGGCCGAGTCGAACCGCACCCCATGCCCGGGCTGCTGCGACGGATACGCAAACCCGTCCTCCACCCGCAGCGGCTCGGTCACGAAGCGGTTCAGGAAAGGGATGTGTTCGGCGAAGATCGCGTTGGGAACCGCGCAGACCACCTGAGTGTGAAACTCCATCAGGAAGTGGGGCGCGACGACCACGTTGAAGCTGTTCGCCATGTTTGCGATGCGCAGCCATTCGGTGATGCCGCCGACGCGGCCGATATCGGGTTGTAGGATCCCGGCGGCGTCTTGCGCCAGATATTCCTTGAAGGCATAGCGATTGTAAAGGCTTTCGCCGATAGCGATCGGAATAGGGGTCCCGCGCGAGAGCCGCGCATGACCGCCCACGTCGTCGGCTTCGATGGGCTCTTCCAACCAGAAAAGGTCGAACTCTTCGAAAAGGCGCGCACGGGCAAGAGCCTCGGCGGACGTCCAATGGAGATTGGCGTCGACCATCAGCTTGGTACCGTCGCCGATCGCCTGGCGAACAGCGCGGATGCGGGCGACGTCCTCGGCGCGGTCGGGCCTGCCGACCTTCATCTTGATCCCGGCAAAGCCCTGGGCCATATTCTCGGCCGAGTTGCGAACCAGCTCGTCCTCGGAATGGTTGAGCCAACCGCCATCGGTGTCATAGATCGGGATGCGTTCGCGGGCCGCGCCGAGAAGCTTATAAAGCGGCTGTTCGGCGCGGATGCCCTTGAGATCCCAAAGGGCGATGTCGGCGGCGGCATAGGCGACGGGCACCAGGCCTTGGCGGCCGATCCAATGCAGTTGCCACCAGACTTTTTCGAAAAGGCGCTCAATGTCGTCGGATTCCTCGCCGAGCAACAGCGGGACAATCTCCGTATCGAAGAGCACTTTGACCGCCCGCCCGCCGCGGCCGATGGTATAGCCGAAACCGAACCCGCTGGTACCGTCCTCGGTGTGAATCTCGGCAGTGATGGCTTCGAGTGACGAGAATTCCTGGATGGCGTCGACGATTTTGCGGTGCGCGGGAAGGCGATAAAGCGCGGTATCAATACGAGTGATTTTCATGATGAGTTGGGGCCGGTTTGGAACGGCGTGCGCCTACAAGTGTAGACGAGAGCGGTAGGCTTCGGACGCGGGGACGTCGGAGCTTGCGAGGCATCGCGGACGCCGCAGGTCCGGCCCGAGCGCCTGGACCTGCGCTACTGGTGCGGACGAGGGCAGCGTTGCCCCGCCCTCGTGTCGGGAGGATTGACACCGCAGCCACAGGTCCGGCACCAAGCACCTGGACCTGCGTTACGGGAATGTAGGGTTGAGGACGCGGATCAGAGCGGGAGCTAGATCTTCTCGCCGCGCTTTCGCATATCGGCGATGACGCGTTCGATGCCGACTTTGGTGATGATCTTGATCGCCTTGGCGCTAACCTTCATCTTGACCCAACGTTTCTCGCTGGGCAGCCAGAAGCGCTTGACATGCAAGTTAGGCTCAAAGCGGCGCCTTGTCTTGTTGTTGGCGTGCGAGACGTTATTGCCCGACATGGGTCTCTTCCCGGTTACCACGCAAACTTTCGCCATGGTCAATCTCCTTCGGGCTTCTCGAAAACGCCGTGAAAACCCGCCGGAAGGCGGACAGGCTGAGCGAAGCGATACTTTTCCCATCGTAGCACGGGCTGGGCCGCGACCCGAATTACGTGACGCCGGGGTACGCGATGCTGATGAGGAACGACCTTCCGCTCGGAGAGCCTCTACTTTCTACACGCTACCGAACATCCGCAGCCGGCCTTGCCGACGAGGTCTTGAGACCTCGATTCCGCCGAGCAACGTTGTTTTGAATCTTCTTGACCTGTGCCGAGTCGAACAGCAGTCGCCCTTGCAAGGCCATGATCAGCCGGCTTTGGTCCCACGGGACATGCATGATGCCGTCGAGCGAATGGCTGTTGTGGCCCAGCAGAAGATGGCCGACTTCATGGGCCATCACGTGCCCGAGCACGGCGGCGACGGAGACTCGGACCGTGCGCCACGAAGTCCGCGCTAGTTTCTCGACTCGGTGGAAGAAGATCTTGGCGATGCCGGCCTCGGGAATGGCGGCGCCGAAGACCTGGCTGGCGAACCCCTCCCGCTCAGCCATCCGCCGAGGCAAGATGTTCACAGCCACGGTCGAGGACTTCGTGGAGTTTGGGCAGCTGGCATGCTTCGAGGCACCCTCTAGTGTTGTCGCGCACTCCGTCCATTCGGTCTCGATGCCTGCCTGGCGGTAGACGCGCTGAGCCTGTTTCACGGCCCCGTTCAGCGTCTGCTCGGAAACCCGCGCGTAGTTGTAGATGCGCACCGTCAGGCTGGTCTGGGATTCAATGCCCCGCGCACGACGGATCGGCGCCCGGTCGAGACTCACCGAACCCTCTTTGACCGAGGATTGCGTCCCGGCCAATCCGACCGAACTGCCGGCCATAAGCGCACTCACAGCCAGGCAATTTCCGGCCGGGCAAATTCTGGCCAGGCGATTTCTGAATGATCCCTTCATTGCTCTCACCTCCGAATGGTTGGTGAGAGCAGAATCAACCGAATCCGCCGGCAGCTCAACCGACTCGAGACTACGGTGGAGCTACATCTCGACTACACAGTAAGATATTGAAAACAATCTATTTAAGAGACCCGCGGAAGCTTGCGTAGGAAGGTCGCAATGTTGGGCGCATGGTACCCGGAGTGAAGACGGCCGGGCCGCCCCCCGGTCTTCCCACTCGGAGAGTGCCTTGACCGCCTGCAACCTCTCGTCGCGCGCTGTGCGGAGGGCTTTCGTTGGGCCGGCGGCGTAGAGTTTCAGGGCGTGTCGAAAGCGCTATAATTCCCTTGCATTCCAGCTGCAAGTCGTGAATCGCGAACGGCATCCGGCGTTTTCATGCAAGATGCGATCCAAATTTCGAGGGTGGTGCGGTTTGAAACCTTCGAGCTGAATCTCAAAACCGGGGAACTTCGCAAGGGCGGCGTCAAGATCCGGCTGCCCGAGCAATCGTTCCAGATTCTCGCCGCCTTACTCGAACGTCCCGGCAAGCTCATCACGCGGGAAGCGCTTCGCGAGCGGCTTTGGCCCGACGGAACTTTCGTCGATTTCGAAAAAAGCCTCAATAGTGCCGTCGTTAGATTACGGCAAGCGTTGGGAGATTCCGCGGAAGAGCCGCGTTTTATCGAAACCCTGCCGCGGCGGGGGTATCGCTTCATCGGCGCGGTCGAGCAGGTCAACGCTTCGGGCGAAATCGTCGGACTGCCCGAGGGAGCCGCCGCGGAACACGTCATTTCTCATTACCGCCTGCTCGAAAAATTGGGCGAAGGCGGCATGGGCGTTGTCTACAAGGCCCTCGATACCAACCTCAACCGCACCGTAGCGCTCAAGTTTCTGGCCCCTCGGCTGACCCAAGACCCCGAGGCCAAGAAGCGTTTTCGGCGTGAAGCCGAGGCCGCCGCCGCGGTCGATCACCCCAACATCTGCACCGTTCATGAAATCGACGAGGTCGACGGCCAAATCTTCATTGCGATGGCCTACATCGAGGGACCCAGCCTCGACAAAAAGATTGGCGGCAGCCCCCTACCGCTCGACGAAGCCTTCGACATCGCGGCCCAAACCGCCCAGGGACTGCAAGCCGCGCACGAGAACGCCGTGGTGCACCGTGACATCAAGAGCGCCAACATCCTGCTGACCGGGGGCGGACAAGTCAAGATCGTCGACTTCGGCCTGGCACAGCTTGCCGATCCCGAGCACCTAACAAAGACCGGGACGACGCTGGGCACGCCGGCCTATATGTCCCCCGAGCAAGCTCGCTGGGAGAAGGTGGACCGTCGCACCGATATCTGGTCGTTGGGTGTTGTGCTGTATGAGATGGTCGGCGGACGATTGCCTTTCCGGGGCGACGTCCAACAGGCGATGATGCACTCGATTTTGCATGCCGACCCGGACCCGCTCACCGCCCTGCGAACCGGCCTGCCGATTGAGCTCGACTATCTAATAGACAAGGCGTTGGCGAAGGACCGCGACGAGCGTTATCAGCACGTCGACGATGTGCTGGTCGACCTGCGCGGATTGCAGAAGGAGCAATCGAGCGGAATGGACCCCGCTCGAACCACTCCCGGCACAACTCGGCCCCGCCTCCGGGGCCGACAGAAGAAATCGACCAAGGCACGGGTCGCCACGGCAGCGGCAGTCGTTCTGACGATCGCCGGCGCGGCCCTTTGGAACTTCCTGCCCACAGCGGAGCCGCCCGGGGAACCCACGCGGGTCGTCCCGCTCACCAGTTACCCGGGCTTTGAGGGCTACGGTTCGTTTTCCCCCGACGGCAGCCAAGTGGTCTTCGGTTGGAACGGGGAGAAGCAGGACAATAGCGACATCTACGTCAAAGTCGTTGGGCAGGACCCGCCGCTGCGACTCACTACCGATCCCGCCATGGATGGCAGCCCCGAATGGTCGCCGGACGGCCGCTGGATCGCTTTTCTCCGCGGACGTCCCGAAGCCGGAGAGAAAATGGGCCTCTACCTGATTTCCCCTCTTGGCGGGACGGAGCGGAAACTGGCGGAGACGCGGGTTCCTTTGAGTTATCGTTTGGGGAGCTGTCTGGCCTGGTCTCCCGACAGCACTTGGCTGGCCGTGTGCGATTGGGAGGAGGATTCGCCCGGGCGGTTGAGCGTATTCTTGCTCTCGGTGGATTCCGGCGAAAGGCGAAGGCTGACTTGGCCGCCCGAAGACTCGATCATAGGCGACGTCTTGCCCGCCTTTTCTCCCGACGGCCGCACGCTCGCCTTTTCCCGCTACAGTTCCGTGTTCAAAGCCGATCTCCATCTGCTGGATCTCGACGAAGATTTGAACCCGCGAGGCGAACCTCGACGCCGAACCTTTATGGAGCTGCTGACCGGGGCCACGCCACAAAGTTTCACGTCCGACGGCCGCGACATTGTTTTCTGGGCGGGGTCTATGACCAACTACAGTGTTTGGAGAGTGCCGGTATCGGGGACCGCCTCGCCCGAGCGGCTGCCGTTTGGGGAGAACGGACTTTGGCCGCATCTCTCCCGTCAGGGGAATCGGCTCGCGTATACAGTGTCTAACGTCAACATCAACATCTACCGCCTGAACCCGCCCGTCGCCGACGGCGTCACCGGCGCGGCGGTCAAGTTCATTTCTTCTTCCCGCTTTGACCTACTGCCGCAACATTCACCTGACGGCAACCGTATCGCGTTCATCTCGACTCGCTCCGGGGCCTCGGAAATTTGGACGTGTGACAGCGACGGTTCGAACCCGGTCCAGTTGACTTCGCTTGGTGCGCTGAGCGGCGACCCCCGCTGGGCTCCCGATGGGAAGAGTATCGGATTCAGTTCCGATTCCGAAGGGCATTACGATGTCTACGTCGTGGACGCCGAAGGCGGCACGCCGCGGCGCTTGACGAGCGATCCGTCGATGGAATCGGCGCCGTCTTGGTCGAGAAACGGCGAGTGGATCTACTTCACGTCAAACAGGAATGGAAATTTGCAGAATTTCAAGATGCCGGCGGGAGGAGGCCCCGCCCAAGTCGTTACAGCCGGGCGGGGACCAACCATGGAGTCGCCCGACGGCAAGTGGTTTTACTTTATCCGCGGCGCCAACCACTCTGTGTGGAGAATGCCGGTCGAGGGAGACAGTGAAGAGACTGAAGAGGATGCCGAGCAGGTCCTCGAATCCTTGCACGAACCACTCTATGATGTCGTCGAGGAGGGCGTCTATTTCGTCCCCCCATCGAAGCAGTCGGACTTTTCGCTTCAGTTCCTCCGCTTTGCCACCGGCGCCGTCGAACCGATCCATGATTTCGAGAGACGACCGGTCGGCCCCATGAGCGTGGCCCCCGACGGCCGATCGATTCTCTTCGGCCAAGCGGAGCCATTCGAGGCCGACCTCATGCTGGTCGAGAATTTCCGCTGAGGCCAGCGGCGGATTTTTCGTTGGTGCACGGCAGTGGCAGCCCGGACCTGGCTCCTGGCCGGCTTGGCCCGTCGCTTGCGCTCGGGGCTCTGATTCATGACCGCAGGATAAATTCTACAAGGCTGATCACACAACACGCCGGCCGGCGATCAAAACACCGTATAGATGAAAGGCGCCAAGGCCGAGCTTTGGGCGAAAACGAGCAGGGCTCCCAGCAGCAGCAGAGTAATCACGATCGGCAGCAACCAGAGCTTCTTGTTCTCCTTGAGAAGGAGAACGAACTTGCTGATTAGCGCTAGTTTGCTCATGGTTTGCTCCTACCCTTGAATTGCGATCAGGGTGAGACAAGCTGAGAGCTTGTCTCAACTGTTGGCTAGGATCGGCACTCGTGCCGGTCGCCACTGGTGAGCGCTGGGTCCAAAGGCGCGAATGTGCGCGAGGCTGACCGCGGGCTCCACGCCTCTTTTTCTGCTGTTCGTATTGCGGAAGAGTCGTCCCATATTTATGTCGCGCACAACCACCGATACCTTTGTGCCAGCTTCGTGGTCGAAACCCTCGGTGATATCTACCCCATCCAAATCGTTCAAAACTGGTACGAAGAGTTCCGCGACCGCGAGCAGGAGTAAAGTCCCCGAAACGGGCGTGGCGCGAATCACTTGGCGCCGGGGCAGGTGGCGACGCAGCCGGCCGGATTGCGGGGCGGGTGCGCTTGGTGACGCCGGATACGATCGCGGTTGACACCATACCGAGGCGTCCTTAGAATACTTGCTACGGAGTCCAGCGCTTAGCTTTAACGTTAACGTGTCCGTAGGCCATGCGGAAGGTGCAATTGGAAAGGTATCGCCGTCGGCTCGAGCGGGAGCAGGACGACATGCGCGCTTTGATCGCGAGTAGCGGGCAAGCCATCCGCACCACCCGAGAGGATGAGCCGGAAGACAGCGCGGCGCAGGCGGCGAATTCCTATTCCAAGGAGTTCCTTTCGCACCAAAGCGACACCAACCTTTCGCAGCTCAACTTGATCGAGGGCGCTCTTCGGCGCATCGACAGCGACGAGTTCGGCCGCTGCCTCTCGTGCAACGCCAGGATCGAGGCGAAGCGCCTCAATGCGGTACCCTGGACACAGCACTGCCGCGCTTGCCAGGAACTAGCGGAAGAGTTGAAGACCGCCGAGCCTCGCCGCGCCTTTTCGCTAAAGAACTGATTCCCGGAGGACTTGCCTTCCCCAGTACGTTATCCAGCGCAGTTTCAAGAGTCCGGCCCGTCGGTGCGTTGCGCCGGCCGCTGGATGCGCTTTTCTCTGCCTTCTTCCCAGACGAGTGCCGCTTGTGCGAGCGTGCGCTGACGCGCATCAGCGCGGCGCCGGTCTGTGGTAGCTGTTTGGAAGCGCTCGAAAGCTGCCGAGTCGCTTCCGGTTGCATCCATTGCGGCCATCCGTTTGATGACGGCGAAAAGGCGCTCGATCGTTGCGGCGCTTGCCGTATGGATCCCCCGTCTTTCGACCGCGCTCGCAGTTTCGGGACCTACGAAGGGGACCTGAGAAAGCTCATTCACCTGATGAAGTACGACGGCATGAGGCCGCTCGCGAAGGAATTAGGCCGGCGCTTGGCCGACACGCTCGTCGATTTCGACGAAGTGGACTTTCTCGTTCCCGTGCCCCTCAACCGTTGGCGGTGGTGGCGACGCGGGTTCAATCAGGCTGAGTTGTTGTCGGCCGCGATGTCACGCGCGACCGGGATCCCGGCGAGGCCTAGACTGCTGCGGCGCACTCATGCAACCGAGTCACAGGCGGGTTTATCGAATCACCAACGGCGCCTGAACGTTGCCGGCGCCTTCACGGCGCCGAGGCCGCAGGAGGTTCGAGGGCGGCGGATTCTGCTGGTCGACGACGTAATGACGACCGGAGCGACTTTGGACGCCTGCGCTAAGGCGTTGAAGCGAGCCGGGGCGGAGTATGTCGGGGCTGTCACCGCCGCGCGCGCGAGGCGACGTATGATTGAGGTAGGCGGTACGGGGTCGCGAGTTCAGGCTCGGCAAGCGGCGTCTGGAGCGGTTACTTAGCGATGGTGACTACAGCTACATTGCGAGCGCCGGTGCTCGTGCTCAACGCAACCTACGAGCCGATCAACGTCTGCGCGGCTCGGCGGGCGCTGGTGTTGCTGCTGAAGGGCGTGGCGGCGGAAGAAGAGCCGAGTACTTTTGCGGTCCATTCGCCGACGCGTCGGGTGAGTGTGCCGTCGGTGATTCGGCTGCTCGAATACCGTCGCATTCCGCGCCAGACGCGGGCGCTTTCCCGTAAGAACATTCTGGTGCGCGACCGCCATACTTGCCAGTACTGCACCAGAACCTATTCGGCTAACGAACTGACCCTCGACCATGTGGTGGCGCGCTCACGCGGGGGCAAGAGCACGTGGGAGAATCTGGTGGCCTGCTGTCGGCGCTGCAACAACCAAAAGGGTGACCGATTGCCCGAGGAAGCCGGGATGGCGTTGATGAGGCGCCCGCGCCCGTTCACTCTGCACACGAGCCGCAGCTTGATGCGGCTCCTAGGCGGCCGGCAGCAGAGCTGGCGCAAGTACTTGTTCTATTAGCAGGGTTTGCCCGAATTCGGACCTGCTCTGACAGCGGCCCGGGGGCGGGGAGGCCCCCCGCCTCTTACGGCCGACCCCCCCCAATGGCTAACGGATCGATAGAGAATGCTGTGTAATTGGACTTTTCACTCACGCCTCGGCCAAGCGGTCGCATGTGCGGTTGCGCTCCTTGCCCTGTCAGCTTGTACTCCGAGCGGTGAGCCGCCGACCGAGCCCGAAGGGCGCGAGCGGCGTTTTGAGTTCCACTACCAGGTGCGGATGCCCGAAATGCCCGAGGGCGCCAAGACCTATCGGGTTTGGATTCCACTGCCCGCGGAGACTGAAGAGCAGCAGATCCACGACCTAAAGATCGTCAGCCCGGTGCGGTACGAGCAGAGGGTCGAGGACGTCTATGGTAACCGCTACGTGTATATCGACCTCGAGCCCGAGGAATATCCCGGGCCGTTGTCGGTGACGTTAGGGTTCGAAGTGACGCGCAAAGAGAACCGTGTCGATCTTGAGGCCCGCCGGACTTCCTTGGAGACGACAGTTGCCCACGCCGCCGAAGACCTGGAGAAATTCCTCCGATCAAATCGCTTAGTCCCGCTCGACGGGTTGATCGGGGAGCTTTCGCGAAAGCAGACGGCCGGAGCGGAGTCCGACCTCGACAAGGCCCGCCGCATCTACGACTACGTCGTGTCGACGATGAGCTACGACAAGAGCGGTGAAGGCTGGGGGCGCGGCGATGCGCTCTTTGCCTGTGACGTGAAGAAGGGCAACTGCACTGATTTTCATGCGCTCCTTATCGGTATGATGCGAGCGGCCGGGATTCCGGCGCGGTTCGAGATCGGTTTCCCCTTGCCGGCCGAAAAGGGGCCGGGCGACATCGGGGGGTATCACTGCTGGGCGCAGTTCTCCTTAGAGGGCGTGGGTTGGGTCCCGGTGGACGCCTCCGAAGCATGGAAGGATCCGGCTCGCAAGGATTACTTCTTTGGCGCGCACGATGAACATCGTGTGCATTTCACGACAGGCCGCGACTTGTTGCTGGATGACGACCGGCAGGGCGAGCCGCTGAACTACTTCATCTACCCTTGGGCCGAAGTGGACGGTGAGTCTGTCGAGCCCCTCGAAAAGCGGTTTTGGTTCCGTGACCTAGCGGCGGCGGACTGAGGGACCGTCGCGGCGCGGTCATCCCGCTTCGATCTCGGTTTTCCATTTCTCGATTCGACGCCTTACTTCGTCGGTTTTAGGGTCTCCGATTTCTTCCATGATGGTCAACGCGTGGCGGCTTCTGACAGCGCGTGATCGGCCGTACCGAGCTGCTCGAACGCCAGGGCCTCCTCGAACAAGACGCGGGCTTCCGTTGCGAGGAGAGCATTGGGCTCAGGCGGCTTCAGAGCTTCCGGTTGCCTTGCGTCGCGGGCATTGTCGGCGACGATCAGAACTTGCTTCGCCGCAAGCAGCCCGCGGTATTGTTCAGCAACCTCGGCAGGCTTCGCCGCCGGCCTCACTTTGGGTTCGAGGGCGTGCAGGACCGTCCGTGGAACGTCGGCGGCAGCGAACTACAACGTTCGACGCGCGGGACTCCCTACGCCGGCACCGGTTCGGGCTCCGTCGGCAACTTCCTATGCCAGACGAATAGTAAAGCGACGGCGACCGTGGTCAGCCCCACCACCCAGCCTGCCCACACTCCCGGCGCTCCCAAGCCCCACGAGAAACCGAGAAGGTAGCCTACCGGCAACCCCAACAGCCAATGACCGATCAGTGTACTGATCATCGGAATGCGGGTCTCTCCGGCTCCGCGCAAGATTCCAGTGGCAACGATTTGCAGGCCGTCTGAAAGTTGAAACAAGGCGGCCACGTAGAGAAGGGACACTCCCACCGATAGGACTTCGGTGTCGGACGTGAACATCCGCAGAATGGCCGCGGGAAACAGCACAAACGCAAGCGCCGCGCAGCTCATGAAGCCGGCTCCCAGCCACAGCGCCGTCCATCCCGCTACCCGCGCTTCGCCGGGGCGCCCTCGACCTAACGCCTGGCCGACGCGAACGGCTCCGGCCGACGAAACGCCAAGCGGCACCATGAAGGTCACCGCCGCGCAATTGAGGGCGATTTGGTGCGATGCAAGCTGAACCGCGCCCAACTTTGCGATGAGGGTTGTGCCCGCCGCGAAGACCCCGACCTCGAGGGCGATTTGCATCGCAGCCGGGAATCCCAGCCGAGCGATACGGCGGATATCAGCCGTTGCCAAGCCCAGCGGCGCTTCTTTGAGCCCGGTTGGCAGGCGGATTTCGCGAACTGCTACGTACGCGACCAACGCCAGGAACATGTACGTTCGTGACGCAAAAGTCGCCCAGCCCGCACCCGTGGCGCCCATCGGCGCGAAACCGAGGTTCCCGAAGATGAAGATCCAGTTGGCCGCGACGTTGATCAGATTGGCGGTAACCAGCACGACCATCACCCAACCGACCAGGCCCATGCCTTGCAGATAACGCCGCAAAGCCGTGAAGAGCATCAGGGGAAGAATGCTCCAGGTCACGGCTTCCATATAAGGTCGCGCTAGGGTTTCGATCTGACGGTCCACCCCAAAGGTCTCAAGCAGAGGCGTGTACAGCCACACCAGACCCATCAGCAGCGGGGACAACGCCACGCTGACGTAGAGAGCCTGAACGAGAAAATGATGGCAGTCCCGAACCCTTCGGGCGCCCCAGGCCTGGGAAACCAGCGGATCAAGTCCCAGCAACAGCCCGACACCGAAAACCGATACGGCATGGACGGCGGCCGCACCAAGGCTAACCGCACCGATCGCTTCGGCGCTGATGCGGCCGACCATCATCGTGTCGACGACGACCATCGCCATCCAGCCGAGCTCCGAGACGACGACCGGCCAAGCCAGCCGCAGCATCGGCTTGATTTCTTGTCTAACGCTCATCTGTCGGTCGTTGAGATTGGCGGGCGCAAGACCGCGCTCGTCACGAACGAAGCGCGGTATGCCGGGACGCAATTTCGGCCCGAGTCCGCCGGACGTCCGATCTCTTCGTTGGGAATATCCGGTGCGGCTAACCTTGCTTCATTGTACCGGCCCGTCGTTGCGGTCCCCGGCCGACGACCAGTTGCTAACCACCCTCAAATGAAAAGATCTCAACCGCTGTGGAGCAGCTGAGAGGTATGCCGTAGAATAGGGGCTGGAGAAGACGAAATGGCGGAACGAATGGTCCAGTGCGCGAAGTTCGGCAAGGAATTACCCGGACTCGATGAGCCTCCCTTTGACAGCGAGGTCGGACAGAAGATTTTCGAGAACGTCTCCAAGCAGGCCTGGGAGATGTGGGCTGAACACCTCAAGATGGTGATCAACGAATACCGGCTAAACCCGGGAACGATGGAAGGCCAAGAGTTGATCCTCAAACAGATGGACCAGTTCTTTTTCGGAGAGGGCGCCCAACTGCCGCCCGACTACGTCCCGCCCGGCCAAGGCGGGTCCCACTAAATCGCGCGAAGCCGGCCGAGCCGACACGTTGATCGCTTGCTTCGTGTTCGTGAACCGTCAGCTGACTTGCCTTCAGAAAACAACCGCTTGTGACGGCGGACATCTAGCTGTCAAACGCGTTCACGCGGCGGTGAGCCGTCCAGCGCATCAGCCTAGCCCCGCCTTGCGGCGAGGTCGACAATCAATTGCGCCAGTCGCACCGGATCGTGTCGGACGACCTCTCCCGGAGCCAGCAGGTTCGAGGAGATTACGTCGACGCCCAGTTTCTCGAGTTCAGCGGAGTCGGTATCGACCGGCCAAGCGTCTTGTTCCTCGTACCGGCGAAGGGCGGCGGCGGCGGGGTTGCCTGAATTTACCACGATGTAATCAATCAACCCAACCCCGGCGTGCTCCTGGATCGCTCGGACGTGATCGGCGGCCGTGTAGCTTTGCGTTTCGCCGGGCTGCCACATCAAATTGCAGACGTAGATCTTAACCGCCGACGAACGAGAGATCGCTTCGGCCACGCCGTCGACCAAGAGGTTCGGAATCACGCTGGTATAGAGCGATCCGGGGCCGAGCGTAATCGCGTCGGCGCGGCGAATGGCTTCGAGCGACTCCGGCAGCGGAGGGCAACGGCGAGGTTTCAGACGGATCGATTTGATCCGCTCCGGCGAGCCGCTAATGCGAGTTTCGCCCGTGCGCGAACGGCCGCTTTCGAGCTGGGCTTCCAGTCGAACATTGGTCAGCGTCGATGGAAAAATGCGCCCACGGATGGCAAGCACCTCGCTCGAGAGTTGAATGGCCTGGTGAAAGTCTCCCGTGACGTTCGTTAACGCGGTGAGAAAAAGGTTCCCGAAGCTATGGCCCTCGAGCCCCTTGCCGTCCGCAAAGCGGTACTGGAACAAACGCGAGAGCAGCGCTTGATCTTCCGCCAGCGCCACCATGCAATTGCGAACGTCGCCCGGAGCGAGGATATCGAAGGCACGTCGCAGGCGCCCCGAGCTGCCGCCGTCGTCACTGACCGTCACGATCGCGGAAAGGTCTACTGATGGCTTCGAGTTGGTTTCGCGCGACCGGTTCGCGCCGGTACCGGTATGGTGTTTAAGCCCTTCGAGCAGGGCCGCGAGACCGGTGCCGCCACCCAGCGATACGATCCGCAACGTCCGGCCCGCAGCCGGCGAAGAGGCTTTCTTAGAGGGTCGGCCGGCTTGGCGCATTCGGGGAAATGAGCTCGGTCCAGGCGGGGTGATCCCGCAGCGATGATAGGTCGGCGTCGGTCCGGGCCAGCGAGCGGTTTCGTTCGTTCAACTCGATAGCCCGCCGTAGACTCTCGACCGCGGCGACCGCGGCGCCCCGTAGGGCGTGAACCACGGAGGCCGCGTAATGGATGTGATCGCCATCCGCGCTCAATCGCAACGCCTTTTCAAGGCATCGACCGGCCTCTTCCAATTCACGATCGTTGATCAGCTTGATTCCGTAATTGTAGTAATCATCGGCGGTTTTGAGTTTAAGCTTCGTGGCGCTAACCCGCTCGGTGCAGATCCGGGCGTGAACCTGCGCACGATGCCGCAACGTCGATTCAGGGCCTTCAGCCGCTTTCTCAAACCACTGCAGGGCGCGAGAGAACTTGCGGTTGTTGAAAAAGCCGACGGCCTTCTCGTAATGCTGAGTCTGTTTTTCGGCGGCCTGCCGCTCGGCGGCCATGCGCGCGGCGAGTTCGGCCTCGGCTCGTTTGCGGGCCGCGATCGCTTCGGCGTAAGCATGGGAAATTGTTCGCCTGGCGACGATTCTCTTCGGCACTTTCCTGCTCGCAGGTTGGGCGGACTTCGCCGATCGGGCCGGGACGGTCTTCTTTTTCGATCGCGGGGTCCCCTTCGCCGCCTTGCCGGTCGGCTTCTTCTTGGCCGTCTTGGTTGCTGCCGCGCTCTTTTTTACCCGATTCTTCACTGCTTTAGGAGCTGTTTTCGTCTTTCCTTTGGCGGGTTTCTTGCGCGTCTTCGCTGCAGTGGAGGGCGCCGATGCCGTCTTCCGCTTGGCGCTTCTCTTAGGACGGGACGCCTTAGGCTTAGCGGCTTTCTTTTTGGCCTTAAGTGCCACAGGAATAACGGAGCTTAGCGTGAGCGGACAGAGTGGTCCCGCTCGCCTTCTTATGCACACGGTCGGAAATCTCGTATGAGAAGAGCTATCGAGTTGCCAATGGGTTATACCAGATTCCGGAAACTGAGGCAACCCGCAAATGAAAAATGTATTTTACATTACCGTACGGCGGAAGGTCCGGTCCGGTCTTGGCCGGCAGGCGAGGCGCACGACCACACCGGCGACATTCTGAACGGTTCAGGGGTTCACCGGGACGCCGGGCAAGCCGCCAGTATGCGCTCGTATGCCGATTCAATCGATTGACATGTTTATCACACGTGATTAGGCTGAGGTCGTGTCCAAGATGGTCCAGCTTCGTCACGTACCGGACTCGCTGCACCGCCAGCTGAAGCAACGGGCTTCCGCGGAGGGAATGAACCTCTCTGACTCTCTCAAGAAAGAGCTACGGTTGATCGCCGAAGGGCCGAGCAACGAGGAGTTACGAAAGAAGCCGGCCCGGGGAAAACAGACGATTCTTACTGAGCCTCCGGCCAAGACAATCCGGGAATTCCGGGGCCGATAGCTGCCTGTGATCGACGCCTCCGCCGTCGTGGAAGTGCTGTTGAACACTCCATCGGCACCACGGATCGCCGACCGAATCTTCCAGGCCGCCGAATTCACGTTCCCCATCTGCTTGATCTAGAGGTAGCGCAAGTGGTACGCCGTGCTGTCTTGCGGGGCGATATCCCGGCACTACGGGGAAACGACGCGCTGGACAGCTTGGCGAAGCCGGCGGTGACTCGGTATCCGCACGAACAATTTCTACCGCGGATTTGGGAGCTGCGGCACAACTTAACCGCCTACGATGCCGTCTACGTTGCACTTGCGGAAAGCTTGGCGGCTCCTCTGATCACACGAGATGCGGCCTTCGGTTCGCGCTCCCACGACGCGGCGGTCGAGCTCTTTTGAGATTCACGGCGCACTGGTTCGATCCGCGCCCGGGGGGAATGCCGGCAGCCTCTTGTGCCGGATGTTCACGCCCGCGACAGCCGCTCGAAACGCGATTGATATAATCAAGAATTGCCTCACCGGGTTCGGTTTTTCCCCCTCACAGCTAGGTCTCCGCTCATTCTGGCGATCGTAGTGTGCGTTGGGGCAGGTACGAGCTGCTTAGTGCGCACGCGCGTCGAGCGGGCGCTGCCTTCCGCTCAGGCCACGGCTACAATCGAGGAGCTCACCGAAAAACTGGAAGCTTTCGGCGCCATCCGCACGATGAAGGCGACCGTGGAACTGCGGCTCTCGGTCGTCACCGACGAGCAAGCAGCGAGGAGGAAGGGCGGCGAAGCGGACGGCGATCTCCGCCGCGTTCAGGAGTTCACCGAAGTCCGCGGCTTCATCTTGATTGAACGACCGGCCAAGATCCGCACGATCGCCGAGCTGCCGGTCCTGAAAAGCAAGGCGTTCGACATGGTTTCGGACGGCACTGAATTCAAAGTCCACATCCCGCCGAAGAACCGCTTCCTGATCGGCAACGCGGCGACGAACGGATCCTCGAAAAGACGTATTGACCGAGTCCGTCCGCAGCATTTGCTTGAAGCCGTCTTGATCGGCCCGCCGCGCGAGAGCGAACCGCACCACATGCTCGAAAACGTGCTCTACGGCGACCGCGCCTATCAAGTTGTTCATCTAATGGGCAGTGGCGTGGAGGGCAAGTTGAGGCTGTCGCGCAAGATCTGGTTTGACCGCACAGGTTTCCACATCGCCCGCATGCAGGCGTTCGACGATCGCGCCGACCTGGTGACGGACGCGTTCTACACCGAATGGTCGGAAGAGAAGGGGCTACCCTACCCGAGGACAGTTTTCTTGTCTCGTCCCAAGGATGGCTACGAAATACAGCTCCGCATCGTCAAACCCGGGCTCAATGAATCGCTTTCCGAGCGCAGCTTCGAGCTGAACGCTCCCAAGGGCGTCGAAATCGAGCGAATCGGGGATACTCCCGAGGCCGAACTCGGCCGGGCGGACGGGCATGATTAATAAGATGATCGCGCGCAATCTAACGCACCGGCCCATTCGGACCGGGCTCAGCGTCCTGGCCGTGGCCGTTGAAGTGACGATGATCCTGATGATCGTCGGCCTCTCGGAAGGATTGCTGTGGGAGTCTCAGCGTAGGAGTCGAGGCGTCGGCGCGGACATCGTCATTCGCCCCTCGACGAGCAGCGCGGCGCAGGGCCTCGCGACGGCGGACATCCCTCAGAAGCTGCTCGACCGTCTCGTCGGGACATTTCCCGAGATTCGGGTTGCGACCGGCAGTACGCTGACAACACTTGGCAACCTGCAAACGATAACCGGTGTCGAATGGGACCGCTTTGTCGAAATGGCCGACGGCATTCGTTATTTCGAGGGCGGGCCGATGGAAGGCCCCTACGACGCGATCGTTGATGAAGTCTACGCCCGCTACAAGAAAGTCGGCGTCGGCGACACGCTAAGTCTGCTCAACAACGACTTCCGCGTTGCCGGAGTGGTCGAGAGCGGCAAGATGTCGCGGATCTTCATCCGGCTCGAAACGATGCAGGAACTAATGGGTTGGCAGGGGCGCTTGAGCCAGCTCTATTTGAAGCTCGAAGACCCGGCGGCGAGCCGGTCCGTTATCGATAAGCTCAAAGCTTTGCTGCCATCCTATCCCGTATACGCGATGGAGGACTTGCTCTCTCAGGCGGCCGCCGACCTGCGGTCGCTGTCGTCGCAATTCATCAACGTGATTATCGGGATCGCCGTGATCATCGGCTTCCTGGTCGTGATGCTGTCGATGTATACCTCGATCCTCGAGCGAACCCGCGAGATCGGCATTCTCAAATCCATGGGCGCTTCGAAGGCCTACATCACACGGATCGTCATGCGCGAGACGCTGGCCGTATGTGCCGTTGGAATTTTGTTCGGGTACTTGTTCGCCTATGGAGCGAAGACGGCGGTCGAAACATACTTCCCGCTGGTAACAGTTCTGATTCTGCCTTCGTGGCTTTTTTGGGGAGCGGTGATCGCGGTGATCGGGTCACTGGCGGGTTCGTTCTATCCCGCGACGAAGGCGGCGCAACAGGATCCGATCGAGGCTCTGGCCTACGACTAACAACAACGTGGCAAACGAACCCATCATCGAAGTGGAAGGGCTGACGAAGGTGTTCCACATGGGAGGGGTCGACGTGCCGGCGTTGCGCGGCGTCGACCTCAGCGCCAAGGCCGGTGAATTTTTGGCCGTGCTCGGGCCGTCGGGCTCGGGAAAATCGACCTTATTCCACATCATCGGCGGCCTCACCCCCCCCAGTGCAGGCAAGGTAAGAGTCGCGGGGCGAGACTTGACAATGATGACCGACGGCGAGAGGACTTCCCTGCGCCGCACCGGCGTGGGCTTCGTGTTTCAGCGCTTCAACCTATTGCCCACTCTCACCGCCGCCGAGAACATCGAAATCGCGAAGCACATCGCAGGCAATCGCGGGGAGGACGCAAGCTTCCAGGAAGTCCTCGGTCTGCTGGGCATCGAGCACCGCTTGCATCACAAGCCCTACGCTCTATCGGGCGGCGAGCAACAGCGAGTTGCCATCGCCCGAGCCATCGTCAACCACCCCCCGATTCTGCTGGCCGATGAGCCGACCGGGAATCTGGATTCACAGAATTCCGAAGCTGTGCTCTCAACCCTCAAGACCCTCAACAAGAAACTCGGCCAGACGATCCTGATGATCACGCACAACCCGGAAGCCGCGACCTACTGTGGCGCCCGAACAGTGCATATGCTCGACGGCAAGATCGCCGGCAACTAAGTAGCTCAGGAGGCAACGAGACGGGCGATCCGGCCGGCACGTGAGCCGCATCACCCCGTGCTACAGTGAGAATCACCCGTCAGCCTGTGAACGAATCCGGCTCCTCCCAACCCGCGCCCGACGACCCCGTCAGCGACTCGGAAACCGCGCCCGCCGCGGTCGAGGATGACCGCCCGGCCTCCGATTTCACGATCCAAATCGAGCGCTACGAGGGCCCGCTCGATCTGCTCCTCGATCTGATCCGCAAGCATAAGCTCGACATTTTCGACATCCCGATCGCCGAGATCACTGACCAGTATCTCGACCATATTCGCCGCGCCGATGAGCTGAACGTCGACCTCGGCGGAGAGTTCGTTTTCATGGCGGCGACGCTGATTCAGATCAAGTCGAAGATGCTGCTGCCGCGGGATCCGACGATTCCCGAACAAGAGCAGGAAGACCCACGCGAAGAACTGGTCCAGCGCCTGATCGAGTACGAGAAATTCAAACAAGCCTCACAGATGCTGCTGCAAAAACGCGTCATCGAGGAAAACACCTGGTCCAACCCGCAACTCGAGGCATTTCTCGACGAGGATGAAGATCCCGGGTTGGCGGTTTCGGTGTTCGATCTGGTTCAAACGTTTCAGGATGTTCTCGAGCGCGCCAAGAATCGGCCTCGCTTCGATGTGCCGGAAGATGACGTTTCGGTCGAAAACCGGATCACCTATCTCAAAAACATGCTGTTAAGCGAAGGGCGGGCGATTCAGTTGCGCGACGTTTTCGAGAGGCAACAGAGCCGCCGCGCCCTGATTTCCACGTTTCTAGCCGTGCTTGAAATGGTCCGCATGCAAGCCGTTGTCTTGCGGCAGGATAAGCTGTTCGGCGAGATCGTGATTCGAAAACACAAGATGTTCGACGTGGTGTTCAGCGGCGACCACGTCCACCCCGCACTCGAAGGAGAACCCGCTTAGTGAGTGACCACGAGCAACCGGCTCTGCTTGGAACGCTGCCCGAAGAAAGCGTTCGCCGCGCCCTGCTCGAGGCCGTTATCTATGTGGCCGAGCAGCCGCTGACTCCGACTCAAATCAGCGACGGCTTGGGCTTCCCTCTCGACACCGTCAAGGCCGATCTGGCTGCTCTGATCGAGGCGTACAAGTGCTCTGATCGAGGCGTCGAGGTGCGGGTGCTCGCGGGTGGCTACAAGATGTTCACCAAGGCTGAGCACCACGACGCCGTGCGCGGCTTTGTGAAAACGCTGCGCCCGAAATTCAAGCTGTCTCTCCCGGCGCTAGAGACGCTTTCGGTAATCGCCTACAAGCAGCCGGTCACGATTCCCGAATTACAGGCGGTTCGCGGCGTCAACGTCAGCGGCGTCATCCATACCTTGCTCAACCGCAAGTTGATCACCACGGCCGGGCGCAAGAGAGTGATCGGACGCCCGATGATGTACAAGACCACGAAGGAGTTTCTGGTCCAATTCGGTCTGAGCGATCTGTCGGAACTCCCGAACTTGAAGGAGCTCGAGGAGTTGAGCCGCGGGGCGCTGGGCGAAGGTGAAGAGCAGGAAGCGTCGGCGGAAGAGCCCGACAGCGAGCAGAGCGACACGGACGAGGCCGATTCCACAAAGGAGTCGCGGGAAGCATAGCGGGGCGCCCGACGATTGGGTCGAGTGCCGGGGATTGCGCCCCGGCACCCTCCCACACCGCCGGACATGCGGTTTTCCGTATCCGCGGCCGTCGCGCCGGCGGGACGTCTCGGAAGGATCTCACCGTCGGCGGCGGATTCCATCCGTTGGCGCCACTCGTACGGCAGCGCGCGATGAATTCCCAGTTCCTTCGACAGCGCTTCACACTCTCACAGCTTTTGAGCCACTCGAGCGCCATCTTCCGGAATTCGTCCGGATATCGATACACTCGTGTGCTTGCCACTCGAAGTTCCCTTCCCCTGCAAAGTGTCGCAACTCCGACTGTCTCATTTCAGGGGTTCACTCCACAGACTTGTCGCCATGAGTGGCGACACGGCACGCTGAAAGCGTGCGCCACATCGGGGGCTTCGGCATCGAGAAGGTTCCGGGCTGTTCGGGGAGAGCCACCGATTCGCGCCGCCGATCGGCGTTCGAAACAAGGCGGTTCGACGAGCGAGAATCTAACGGCAGTCCCCCTCGTTCGTCTGAACACACTTTTTGCCACGGGTTGCAAGGACCTCACGGGAACTCCGTCGCCGACTACTAAGCCGCCTGTATACTGGTCGAACGGAACTCCGGAAGGATCGAGCGTTCAACGACGGCCCGCTTCCCGTCACCCGTCGCCGCCCTACCCGCGGCTCCCCGAAGTCCATCGTCCATGCGCGCAGCCCTCGCCGCCCTGTTAGTCGTTTCGGCCGCCTTTTTGCTGTTTTGGCACCTCGACGCCGTCAAGCTCTGGCGTGACGAAGGCACGACGGCGAACTGGGGCCGCTTGATGGTCGAAAACGGCACGTGGCTACCCCGGGCGACGGACGGCGATCAACTGGTTGTGCAGGCGGCGGACGGACACGACATCAATTCCAAGCTGCTGCCGGCCATGCAGTCCTACCTGCAGTTCTACGTGGCCGCAGCGTCCTTCAAGCTGCTGGGCACGAATGCCTTCACGGCTCGCCTGCCGTTCGTTCTTTGCGGTGCCGCGGCGTTATGGGTGCTCTATAGGCTGGGTGTGCTCTTGTTCGGGCCGGGCTTGCGTCCGTTCGTGCTGCCGTTCTTAGGCCTGTTTTCAATCCACTTCCTGTATGTATCGAGGGTATGCCGCTATTACGCGCTCGTCTATTTGATCGCTGCGTGGCTGCTCCTCGAATTCTGCCGCTACCTCAAGAAAAATGCGCTTGCCGGCGAACGCGGCTTTTACCTGCGGCTCGCTTTGGCGGGCGTACTCTTGTACGAGGCGAACTACGTAAGTTTCGGCGGCATGTGGGGAGCGCTCAGCCTGTTCGTTTTGTTGAGCGGCGACCGCCGGCTGTTGCGGGGATTCTTTTCGCTCTCAGCGATTCTGGGCGTCATCCTCGGCGCGGAGTTTTGGATCCTTCATTCTGAGTTCGCGGCTCAATGGCCGCCGGAAACCGGCGCGAGCAGCTTGGACCTTTACCAGCGAGTACTTTTCACGCGCGGTCGGGACTATTGGAGAACGGTGCCGCTGTTGCTGCTGCTCCCGGCGGCCTTCTATTTCGTTTGGCGCTCCGGCCAAACATTGTCGCTCCCGATCAAAGCCGCTATGGGTTTCTCGATTGTCGTCGCCGCGAGCCCGTTGCTTGTACCTTATACACAGGGCGAGCTCCGCGAGATGGGGGGGCTCCCTTGGATATGGGCAGCACTCTGGATTGTTGTCCCGGGCACGCTATTCGTTGTTTGGCGCCGGTCCGAACGAAGCGTGTTTGCGCAAGCGGCATTGCTGGCCGGGCTGGTTTTGCTGGTGTCGCCGCTGTTCACCATAGCCTTCGGAAAGAACCAAGCCAACCAACGCCACTACTACCAGATCATCCCGGCGGCGGTGTTGCTGGGAGGGTTGGCGACGTCCGCCGCGGCCGGTAGTGGACGCCGTGTGCCGGCGGCTCTGCTGCTAGGGGGGCTGCTAGTCTGGCCCAATCTTGATTTCCCGGTCCAGGGAGGCAGAATCGTCGCGCGACAACTCCGCAACGACGACTCGATGAACGGACCCTTAGTCGATTTTCTCCGGGAGAACGTCCGTCCACACGAGAAGGTCGCTTTCTACCGCAATGTCAAAGGTATGGCTGTTTTCTTCCACCTGCCCGAGATAAATTGGGTCGCGCTGCTTGACAGCGACGTCCCGCACAACCGGCAATTCCGAGGGCGTCTTCCCGATGACCAGTTCGACGATTATCCTGGGGTAGATTGGTACGTCGTGTGGAGTGCTCGGGGCAAACGACCCAAGGGTCTGACCCCGGAACATAAGCTGGTCTGGGAACACCGTTACGTACGGCGCAAGAGCTGGTGGAATCGCGACCGGCCCGATCGTTTCGAAAAGTACGAAGTCTACTACCGCGCCCAACCTGCCGGCGAGCCCGAACCCTAAGGTTCCAAGGCTCCGACACCTGACGGATGATCACTACGGTTCCGTGCCGGCCGCTTCGGACGCGGCATCACCCGGACCCTCGAAGAACCACATCCCCAGTCCTGTCCAAAACAACTCCAGCAGCGTCATCCACAACCGCGTTGCAACGGCCACGGTCAACGCGGCGCCCAACGGCATTATCTGGCTCAGCAACAACCCGAAAACGCCGTCGCGGATCCCCATGCCGGCCGGCGCGATCATCGAAATAATCGCGATGAACCACGCCGCGGCAAAGAAACTGCCCACGGCGGGAACACGGTCTGTTGGAATCTCCATCACTCCCCGTACGAAGAATCCGATCCCAAGACTGACCACCAGCCACATGAACACGTACACCAGCCAAATTCCGGCAATCGCCGACCACTTGATCTTCAGCCGGCTATAAGGCTGCTTGAGCTTCCGTGCCAGAAAACCCGCCCAGGTATTCAAGAACCGGGGGTGCAGTATCCCCAAAGCACCAAGCGGAAACAAGATCAACAGCACAATCTGAAAGCGCGCCAAGTTCGGCAACGCCTCACGAAAATTGAACAAAGCCGGAAGCACAGCGGCCAAGATCAGCAGAACGGTTTCCACCAGCGTCGCCGCCACAGTCGCCGCCGCCGGCACGCCCCAACGATCCGCCAAATAAACGCGGCTGACGTACTGCCACACCCCGCCGGGCACATAGCGACTCAACTCCGCCTGACGAACTGTGCGATACGCCGCCCCAAACGAAATCCGGTGGCCGAAGCGCCGCAGAATCACAGCCCACACCAGCGGTCGCAGCACGAACCAGCCCACCGTAAGCAAGAAGGAGAGAAAGAGATAACGCCCCTCGAAGTCCCAGGGGGCCTCGCGAACATGCCGCCAATTTTCGTAAATTGCCCGGCCGATGAAAAAGGCGACCCCCAGCGGCACAACCGGCTTGAGGATTCGAAAGATCCGCTGGGCCTTCATCTTCGGATCATGCGAACAAACCGCGGACCCTCACCGGCTCCCTAGCAGCCCGTGGTGAAAGCCCGACTACGCGAAAAAGGGGTACAGCCACCGATTTTCGCCGTCCATCGGCGTTGGAAACAAGGCGGTTCAACGAGCGAAAATCGAATGGCAGTCCCCCTTTTTCGCCCGAACACACTTTTGCCATGGGCTGCTAGTCCAACTTTTCGGCAATGGGCGCGTAGGGAAAGCGAGCCGCCTGGGGGGCGGCGGCCAGCAGAACTTCCGCAACCCAACCCGATGCCAAAAAGATTGCCGCAGCAATCCAGGAGACGACCGAAGCAGCCAACCAAAGTGGTGAAGCAAGCACTAGATAGCCGGCCCCAAGCAGCCCCCCCAGGGTTGCCAAGGTCGCCGCAATCAGCCCGAACCCGTGCGCGGGCCGCTCCTCGAAACGGGTCAGTAACAACACCGTGCCCAAGTCAAGAAACCCTTTTAAGAGACGTCCCACTCCGTACTTCGACCGGCCGTACTTCCGGGCGTGGTGCGTCACCTCGATTTCCGTGACCCTGTACCCGTGGGCCGCGACCATCGCGGGAAGAAAGCGGTGCATCTCGCCGTAAAAGTGGAGCGAGCGCGCGACGTCTCCGCGAAATGCCTTGAACCCGCAATTCATGTCGTGCAGCCCCAGCCCTGTGAGTCGGCCAACGACTAAATTGAAAATCCGCGACGCCACAACCTTGGTCACCGGATCACGGCGCTTCTTCTTCCAGCCGCAAACCAGATCAGCACCGCCGGCCAGTCGATCGAGGAAATGTGGGATCTCCTTGGGATCATCCTGAAGGTCGCCGTCCATCGTGATCACAATCTCGCCCCGGGTTACCTTGAAACCCGCCATCAGAGCCGCCGTCTTGCCGCAAGGCCTGCTCAAGCGCAAGAGCCTGATGCGCCCGGGATCGTGGAGCACTTTTAGCTTCTCCCAAGTCAGGTCGCTGCTACCGTCGTCGACAAAAATGACTTCGTACCAACGGACAAGCACATGCTCCAGCAAACGAGTCAGCTCGGCGACGCTCTTCTGCTCGTCGCGAACCGGGACAACGACCGAAATGCGCGGAGTTGTCGGCATGGCAGAGGCCCGATGATACCAAAGATGAACTAGGGTCGCCGCCGGGCAATCGCACCCCACCGCCATGGCGTCGGCTCACATCGCCCGACCCATCCGGGTCAGCTATTTGGTCATTCCAAGAGACTTACCTAGAGCCGGCACAACTTTCCGAAACCAAATCAGCGCTTGAAAACGTCCCAAAGATGTTAGAGAATGGCAACAGGTAGTTTTTTCCGGGAGATAGACCAGTATGGACAATGAAGAACTAAATTTCGACGTAGAAGAATCCTCGACGTTAACTAGGGTCCTGCCCATCGTCGTGCTCTCGATTCTCGCCCTGCTCGTCGGCATGAGCGTCTACATGTTTCTCGAGTTGCGTTCGGCCCGATCCGAAACAGCCGAGGCCTTGCAGCAGCTCAAGCAGCACGAAGAACAAATCGCCCAGCTCGAAGGCACCGTCAACCGCGCCAGCCGCTCGGTGGACGAAGGCATAAAGGAACTGCAGGGGGCGATGGCCGGCGCGGAAAAGGGCATTGCACGAGCCGCGAAAGAAGTCGAACAGCGCGTCTTGGGCCGGACCAATTCTCTCGCCAAGCAATTGGAAGAGGAGAAAATGCAACGCGACGCCAAACTCAGCGAAGTCGGCGGCGAACTGGCCAAGCTCAGCGAGGTCACAGGCAAGACCGATAATCGTCTCGGGTCCCTCAGCGGCGAAGTCGACACCGTCAAGGAAGAAGTCGAGAAGACGAAAGCCGAACTGCAGCAAGCCATCACGGATCTGAAGACCGTCCGCGGCGACATGGGCGTTCAAAGCGGTCTGATCGCCACGAACGCCGGGGAACTGCAGGTTTTGCGCGAACTCGGCGAGCGGAACTATTACGAGTTCGACCTGACCAAGTCGAAACAACCCCAGCGGATAGGCTCGATTCAAATGCGGCTACGCAAGACCGACCGCAAACGCAACCGCTACACTCTTGACATCTGGGCCGACGATAAGAGAATCGAAAAGAAGAACAAGACGTTGCTTGAACCGGTCCAGTTCTACGTCATCGGGTCGAAGTTGCCCTACGAAATCGTGGTCAACAAGATCGACAAGAACCGCGTTGTCGGCTATCTGGCCACGCCGAAAGCGCAGCCCCGACGAACGGTTGCTGCGGCAAGCGGCGGCTAAAGCGGACGCGCCGCACCGACCCGTTCGATCCGACGAAACCTGAAACAAAAAGAGCCCCGAACCGAGGTTCGGGGCCCTTTTGGGTTTCGTCCGACCTGCCGCGTTAGAAACCCTCCAGCAAAGCCTCCACGTGGCCGTTGACCTTGACCTTGCGGTAAACAGCCGCGATTCTCCCTTTCTCGTCGATCACAAACGTCGACCGTTCAATCCCCATGAACTTGCGGCCGTACATGGACTTCTCCTTCCACACCCCGTAAGCTTGCGCGATCTTGTGATCCGGGTCACTCAGCAACGGGAAAGGCAGATCGAACTTCGCCTTGAACCTGTCGTGGGAAGCCGGGCTGTCGGGGCTCACGCCGATAACCTGCGCGCCGGCGTTCTCGAAGGTCGTGGAGTGGTCCCTAAACTCACACGCCTCGCGCGTGCAGCCGGGCGTATTGTCCTTGGGATAGAAGTACAGAATGACCTTTTGACCCCGCAGACTCCTCAGCGAGAGACTTCCTCCGCCATCGATCGACCCTTCGAATTCAGGAGCCTTGTCGCCTCGTTCGAGCATTTTTTCGTCGCCTACCGGGTCTCCTCTACCTTTCGCAACTCCGTCAAGCTGCCGTCGGCATCATGAATTTGCAAGATGATCTCGCGGCGCATATCCAAATCTTCCTTCGACATTGCAAAGCGCGCCGCCAACATCCCGGCGACCGATTGGCCGGGCTCGAGCTTAATCCCCCGGATGTAGGGTTCGTGACTCATCGTGCCCAAGGCCGGGAAATACTTGAACAACTGCTTCACGTCGAAAGAACCGCTGATCCTCCCGTCAAAGCGGCCCCCGCGCTCGCCCACCACGACCATCCTGCGATCTCCGGCCTGAAAAAGAACATCCGAACGATTGGTGGCTCTGAAATCGACGATCGCCACCGAGGCGGTTCGCTCGACGCCCAGGGTGCGCACTTGGGTGATCTCCCCGTCGAGCACGGCCATGCGGCCGGCCCCGCCAAGATAGATCAGCCAGACGACAACCAAAGCGCCCCCTAGGCCGGCTAACGCGAATTGGTAGAACTTCATTGCCGGGGTCCGATTAGCCGGTCAAACCGGCCGGCTTTCCAGTTTACCGGAAGCGGTGGCCGGCAGCTAAACTAATCCCTCCCGCCCGTGAACTACCTCGCGCACCTCTTACTCGCCGGCGACGACCCCGGTCTGATCGTCGGGGCGCTGCTCGGCGACTTCGTGCGGCCGCGGCAAATCCCCGAGTATTCAGACGCCATCCAAGCGGGCATCCGCCTGCACGTTCAGATTGACGTTTTCACCGACGCCCACCCGGTCGTCGCGCGCAGTAAGTCCCGAATGCGGGCCCCGTATCGCCGTTTCGGCGCGGTCCTGACGGACATTTTCTACGACCACTTCCTCGCCCGCGAATGGGAGAACTTCACCGAGGGCCCGCGCTTGGAAGAATTTGCAAAAGACCGTTATCGCGTCCTGCTCGACCATCACTCGCTGCTGCCTCCGCGGCTGCGGCGAATCGTCCCTATCATGGCGGAACAGGATTGGCTCACCGCATACCACGACGTAGAGGCAATCGACAAGACTCTCCAGCGACTCGCCGGACGTTTGAAGCGAGTTAATCCCTTGCCCCACGCCGTCCGCATGCTGGAAGAAAACTACGCCGGTCTGGAGTCCGACTTCCGGGAATTCTTCCCCCAACTTGCCGCCCACGCCCAGGCCGCCCGCCGGGAATTCAGATAAACACTCTGACGTCTTCGGAGATTTCAGGATGATCGAGGCCGCCGGCGATGGGCGTGGTTATGCGCCGGGAAGACATGGCGCCATGAGTGGCGACACGGCACGCTGAAGCGTGCGCCACATCAAAGGGCCACGTCACGGGGGCACGTCGGGGGCCGCCGGCGGGGGGCGGGTCAATCCGGCTTGTGCTCCCGGAACTCTTCTACCCAATTCTGCACGACGCGGATCATCGGCTTGGCGTCGGGGTCGGCTTCGACGGGGGTAGGGATGATGAACCGCTTCCCGTCGGGTGAAACGTCGTATTGAGGCATGTAAGGCCAGGCGAACATCGGGTGCTCGAAGAGATACTCCTTGGAGCGCGCCGAAAATGTCGGGCCCGGGGCCACCGCTACCGCCACCAAGGTGCTCCCCTCGGTGTAGAAAAGCTCCCTGCCGTCTCGGCTCCAGCGCGGGTTCTGACCGCCGTTGCTCGATACGGTCGTCCGCCGCCCGCCCTCCGGGAAGGGCTGCACGTAGATCTCGTCCCGGCCTGATGCGTCCGACGTGTAGACGATGAAGCGACCGTCCGGGGAAAGCTTCGGGGTGCGCTCCGAAAACGGCGTCTGGAGAAAAAGATGGGGCTCGTAGTCGCCGTCTTGGTTACGTTCCCCGTACCATAAGTCAAAACCTCGTTCGGAAATGCTGTAAAGGATATACTTCCCGTCCACCGACCAATCGGAAATCCAGCCGGGGTCGGCGGCTGTCTCTATCAGCTTTCTTTCTTCTCCGCCGCCATCCGCCCGTCGCCGAAAGGTACCGGTTGAGCGCGTGTGGACAAACGCGATCTCCTCTCCGTCGGGCGACCAGATCGCTCGGTACTCAGTAGATGAATCCGTTGTTACGCGGGTCTTTACTCCGCGTTCCATGTCGTGGACCCAGATGTCCTGGTTGCCGTTCTCTCGGGCGGAAACGGCGACGCGCCGGCCGTCCGGCGATAGCGATAGGTCGCGCGGAAATACCTGCCCCTGACCGACCTCTCCGATGCGAGTGCCTTGCCGATCAAACCACGTTAGTTGCTCAACGGCCCGGATACGGTCGAAGTAAACCAGGGTTCCGTCCGCGGCCGCGGTGGGTGAGCGAGCGGCCTGGACAAAGGGGAAAGGCTCGCCGGTCGGCGTGAGTGTTTCGAGCGAAAAAGGCAAGGCCCACAGATCCTGGTCGATGGGACCTAATTGGTAAACGATATGACCGCCCGAATAGAATGGCTGATGTCCCGGCCTCAACGTTTCGCGTCGCCCGCTATCGAGGTCCTGGAGCATCATGGTCCTCTCGCTCACGGTGCCGAAAGTGAAAATCAACATCCGGGGCCCTGCTTCGTGCGGCAAGAAATGAGGAGCTGCGAGTCCGCCCGTCGGACCCTCCGAAGACGATTCGGATTCTTCCTCGGCGGAGATCAGCAATTCAGGCTCCCCTCCCCGGGCGGGAACTTGGTACAACATGTACGGTGGACCGCTGCCGAACACGATCATTTCGCCGTCGGGCCTCCAAGCTCCACCGAAGTACTCCTCGCCCGGCAACTCGCAAAGGCGAACGGACAGCCCGCCCTGCACCGACACCTTCTTGAGTTCATTGCCCGCGCCAAATCCGATGAAGTCACTGCCGGGCGACCAGAAGGGCGACCTTGCCCCCTCGGTGCCTTCGATCTCTCGCGGCTGCTGTTGATCGAGATCTTGGATCCGCAACCGCAGGTTCGCGTTGCCGCCGGCGACCGCGATGTGCTTCCCATTAGGGGAGATGGCGGCGGGTAGCATGAAGGAGTCGCCCGGGACGAAATCTTCCGGCGTTGCGTAGGCGAAACGACGCAAGGGCGCGGGCTCGGCCGCCGGCGTTCGCAGCCATAACGCGACCATCCCAGCCAGTGCCGCTAGGAACAAGACAACCGCCGCCACGAGCGCCCGATCTTTTGTGCGCTGCCGCTGTACGGCTTCCCGAGCCGCCGACTCCGGCACCACGTTGATCGTCACCGAACGCTTGAGTTGCGTGTCCTCGGCGCGATAGACGACACTGTCGCCGCCGGAATCGAGGTTCTCGATGACGTGATATTTCACCAGCGGGTGGCCCGGATCGGCGGTGGCTTCGACTTGCGTAGCGGGGGCGGGGACTTGCGCCGGCGCCGGGGCGGATGCCGCCTGGAGAGACGGAGTCGCTGCCTGCTGAGATACAAATGATGCGGCGGCCCGTGTTCCCATCTCGCTCGGCAGCGGCGGTCGGTCGGCCCGCGCCACCGTCGAGCGGCCCGCTTCGAGCTTCTTGCGCAACGTGCTCACGTCGAGGATCAGCGCCGAGGCCTCGGGGTAGCGCTCTTCGCGATTCTTCGCCAGGCACTTGTCGACGATCCATTCCAGCTCCATCGGGACACCCGTCCGCAGACCTGTCAGCGGATCGGGGGCCTCGTGGAGAATCGAATACTGCACCGCCTGGTTGTAGTCGCCTCGGAACGGCAACTGTCCCGAGATCATCTCGTACATCACGCAGCCCAACGCCCATAGATCGGTGCGCTGGTCGGTTCCGGCGCCCTCGGTCTGCTCCGGCGACATATAGGCCATCGTGCCGAGAGTCGTGTCGAGATCGGTGAGCCTGGAACGCTCAGCGAGTTGCGCGAGCCCGAAGTCCATGATCTTGATGAGCCGCTCGGAGCCCTGGTCGAGGAGCATGACGTTCGCGGGCTTGATGTCGCGGTGGAAGATGCTTTTGCGATGAGCGGCTTCGAGGCCGCGAGCGATTTGGAGCGCGATGTCGAGCGCGTCGTCGAGCGGCACGGGACCGGCGGCGATTCTCTTGTCGAGGGTTTCCCCTTCCAAGTACGCCATCGCGATGAAGGTGTGATCATCGACTTCGTCGATCTCGTGAACAGTGCAGATATTGGGGTGATCGAGCGCGGCGGCGGCCTTGGCCTCGCGAATGAAGCGCTTGCCGGCCTCTTCGTTCGCCATCAGATGCGAGGCCAGGAATTTGAGCGCGACGGTGCGTTCGAGCTTGGTGTCCTCGGCTTTGTAGACGACACCCATCCCGCCTTCGCCGAGCTTTTCGGTGATCGTGTAGTGCGAGATGGTTTGGCCGATCATGGGCGTCAGGTTTGGTGGTGGTAGGATTTGACCAATTCTATCGCGAATGTGTTGGGCCGAGCGCGACGAAGAAACCGACGCGGCCGGCGCATGTTCACGTAGATCGCGACAACGATTCCGCCAAGTTTTGGTTGGCTCCGCCGGAGCTTGCCCGTAACTTCGGATTCAGCCCTGTCGAGCTACGGCGAATACAGCGGATTCTCGAGGAAAACGAGGGTATACTTTCGGAGAGCCGGCATGAAAGATTCGGAGATTAGCCCGGGCGAACGAGTTAAGGCCGTCGATTTTCGCGAGGACACGCTGATCGTAGACCTCGCGGATGGGCGGACGATTACGGTTCCTTTGGTTTGGTATCCGAAACTGTTGCGCGCGACGTCGGCGCAGCGGCGTAATTGGCAAATCAGTGGCGCGGGTTACGGCATTCACTGGCCTGATCTGGACGAGGACCTCAGTACCGCGGGCCTCTTGCGCGGCGCGCCCGCCGCGGCGACCCCGGCGCACGTGCGGGGTTAGCAGGAGCCACCGGCCGCGCCGGCTTGTTCCGATCGAGAAACCGAGCCGGGCGGCTCGCGGAGGAAGACCGTGCCGCGAGGCGGCGCGGCTCGGGATATAGAAAATCTGATTTGTTGGCCGCCTTCTTCGTCTTCGGCGGCGGATCTCCCATCGACGCGGTTGTTATCGCTAGGGAAGGATCACGACCTTCCCAAATTGCCCCTTGCCTTCGAGGTGTTCGTGGGCCGCTCCCAGCTCGGCGAGAGGGAAGGTGCGGTCGATGACGGCTTTGAGTTTGCCCGCGCCAATCAACTTCAGCACGTCGTGCAGCTCGCCGAGCGTACCCATGAAGGTTCCGTTGAGGCTGAGATGGCGAAAGAACATGTGGTGGATGCTGAGGCTGACTTCGCCGCCGGTGGTCGCGCCGCAGGTGACGAGGCGGCCGCGATTGGCGAGCGACGCCGTGGAATGCGGCCAGGTGGCCGCCCCGACGTGTTCGAAAACGATATCGACGCCGCGCTTACCCGTTAGGCGGCGTACTTCCGACTTGATGTCTTGTTCGTAATGGTCGATGACCTCATCGGCGCCGAGTTCTTTCGCCTTGGCCATCTTGGCGTCGCCCCCGGCGGTGGCGATCACGCGGCAATGGTACAGCTTGGCGATTTGGATGGCCGCGGTGCCGACGCCGCTGCTTGCCCCTACGACGAGGACGTCCTCGCCCATTTTGATCTTGGCGACGCCGACGAGCATGTGCCAGGCGGTGAGGAAAACGAGGGGCACGGCCGCGGCTTCTTCAAAACTCAGTTCGCCGGGAATCGGGATCGCGTTGACGCCGGGGACCGCGACGTACTCGGCATTGACGCCGGGGTGCATGTAGCCGAGCAGTCCGTAACGGCGGCAGGCATTGTCGTTGCCCGACACGCATTCCGGGCAATGGCGGCAGCTCAACCCGGGGGCGAGCAGCACCCGGTCTCCCGGTTTCGCCGGCCCGGCCGCCTCGCCGACCTCGACGACCTCGCCCGAGGCGTCGCTTCCCAGGATGTGCGGCATGTCGAGCTTTAAGCCGGGCAGCCCGCCGCGAATAAACAGGTCGAGATGGTTGAGGGCGCAGGCCTTGACCTTGACCAGCACTTGATCGGGGCGAATCTTCGGTTCCGGGGCGTCCTCGTATTGCAGAACTTCGGGGCTGCCATGCTCGTGGATGCGGACTGCTTTCATGGGGAACTCTCCTGTTACGGGCCTACCTGCGCGGGGAGCGCGACATGAATGTGGGAGAATTGGCGGGTCCAGCCCGAGCGCTTTCAACCGGCCCTACAAGGGCCGGCCTAATCGAACCCAAGCCCGGTGAACCGGGCTGAGCGTGGACTTCCGTCCACGCCTCCGTTTCTATTCCTCGCGTTGCGACAGTGACGTCCCACAATCTGTGTCACCCACACCCGGCGGGCGGGAATCGATAAGTCACGTATTATAATGGCAGTCGGGAACCACGCCTATGCCTCGGCCCATGGACGTTTACGAAGAGTTGGTGCATCTGCGCCGTAGCGGGCAGAAAGCCGCCCTGGCGACCATTATCGAGGTGCAGGGCTCCATCCCGAGCGCACAGAGCGCGAAGCTGCTGGTGCGCGAGGACGGCTCGATGGTGGGAACCATCGGCGGGGGCTGCACCGAGGCCGAGGTCTGGAATGCCGCTCGCGAGGTGATGGAAAACGAGCGCCCGCAACGGCTGCGCTTTGATCTCAGCCAGGACGCCGCTTACGACCAGGGGCTGATCTGCGGCGGCCAATTGGAGGTTTACATCGAACCCATTCTCCCCATCCCCAGCGCCTTTATTTTCGGCGGCGGGCATATTTCGAAAAGCCTCTCGAAAGTCGCCACGTTGGCCGGCTTCCGCACCACGATCATCGACAACCGCGAAGCCTACGCGAACCGCGAGCGCTTCCCCGAGGCTGTCGAGATTCATGCCGAGGAATACGAGGACGTTTTCCCCAAGCTCGCTATCAACGAATCGAGCTATGTGGTCATCGTCACGCGGGGCCACAAGGACGATATGCGGATTCTGCGTTGGGCCATCGACCAACCGGCGCGTTACATCGGCATGATCGGCAGCAAGCGCAAGCTGATCGAAATCGTCAAGAACTTCCAGGCCGACGAAGGAATCGCGCCGGAGAAATTGGATCGCGTGCATTCGCCGATGGGTTTCGACATTGGCGCGGTCACGCCCGAGGAAATCGCCGTGTCGGTGGTCGGCGAGATGATCCATTGGCGGCGCCAGCCCGACGCGGGGTGGAACGCCATATCGAAGGCGCTGTTCGCCAAGGGTGAACGGGAGGCGGCGATCGTTGAAGGCGAGGCGAGCGGCAGCGACGAAGGACCCGCCCCAGAGAGAGAAGTCCCGGCTGAAACGAAGTGAAGCCCGCGGGCATTATCCTCGCGGCGGGCGAATCAAGCCGAATGGGCCGCGATAAGGCGTTACTGCCCTATCGCAACTCCACCTTCCTCAACTACATCTTGAGCGTTTTCTTGCCGCGGTTGGACCCGCTGATTGTGGTACTGGGTTGCCATGCGGAACTCATCCGGGAGTCGATTGACTCGGCGGCATTCCCGGAGGCGGACCGGGAGAGGGTCCGGGTTGTGGTGAATCCAAACTACCGGCGAGGTATGTTGTCGTCGTTGCAGACCGCGATTGCCGCTCTGCCGGGATCGGCGGAGGCAGCGATGTTTACGCTGGTTGACCACCCCGATGTCGAGGTGGAGACGCTGGATAGAATGCTCGCCGTATACCGCGAGACAGGTGCGCCGCTGATCATTCCGCAAAGCGGTGGCCGCCGAGGTCATCCCGTCATCGCCGCTCGGCCGGTACTGGACGAAATCGCACGGCTGCCCGCGGAGGCTTCGCCCAAGGATGTTATTCGCGCGCACAGCGACGAGACGGTCTTTGTGAAGGTTGAGGACCCGGGGATTCTGCGGGATGTAGATACGCCGGGGGAGTATGAGCGGCTGGTTGGGAAGTGAAAGGCAGAGGGCGACGCTATAGGTGGAGTTCGGCAGCCCGGCATCCTACTCCATCGGCGGCAGGATTTGGACTTTCTTGCCGATGTTGAAGGTGTCGGCTTTGATCTTGCCGTTGACTTCGGCGGTGCGGCCGAAAAACTCGAAGATCTTGTCGCCGTCGCGTTGCTTTTGAATGTTCCAGGGCAGCGTGACCCAGCCCACTTCTCGATATTTCGAAAAGATCGACTTCTCCTCATAAGGGATGCGGGTCTTCGGGTCGCGACGGGTATAGATCTGCTGCACCGGCAAATTGTCGGACATCCGCAGGAAAACCTTCACCGTGTCGTTGTTGCCGTCGGTGATGTCGATGGCGTGGGTGGGAGTGTTGTCCACGATCTCGGTGCCGGTGTAGTAGAAATACATGTCCGGTTCGTCTAGGCGGTAGCGCAAGATGTAGAAGATGTCGCGGCGGGCTGAAATGCGATAGCTATACAGAGTGTCCTCGGGTAGCGGGCGCGCGCCGAGGTAGGTCACTTCCCAGCCGTGTCCATTGCGGAAGAGGGTGTAGTAATCGCCTTTTTCGGTGTAGACTTCGCGGCGGCTCACCGGAAGATAGTCGGGGTCGTCGTGTTCGCGCAATTCGCTAAACGCGTCGAAGAGAGTCATAACCGCCAAACCGCGCAGGTTGTGGCGGTAGAAGGAGTAGGCTCGGCCTGTTTTCTTGAGCGTCCGAACGTTCAAGAACGACTGGCCGCCGAGGGCGACGAGGGCTTTATCGAGGAGTTGCTTGGCCTTTTCTTGTCGGCTTTGCGCGGCGGCGGGCCGGAAGGTGCCGGCAAATAGCGTCAGGGCCGCCGCGGTGCACAGAATGACCGCAACCGATTTGAGATCGCTGCGATTACGGGGCGATCTTGGGCGCTTGCTGTGGCTCATTGGACGTTTCGGGGCCGCCAGGAGTGGCGCCGCCGCTCCCTTCCTTATGAGACGGCACAGGCGGGCGATTTGTTGCATTTCTCCGCGGGAGCCATTATAGAAAACCGGTTCGTGTGGGGTCGGATTTGTGTCATTCGAGGACGCGATAGCGTCGTTCCATCCGCCCTTTTTCCATTTCTATGAACGCACCGCATTCATAATACCGCGATGAACGTTCCTTTCAGCCAGGCGCATTTTCGAAGCAGAGATGTCGCCAAGAATGGCGACACGGCACGCTAAAAGTGTGCGCCACGTCGGGAGCTTCGGCATCGAGGAGGCTCCGGGGCTATTTTCGGAAGGGCCGGCAGTGCGCTGGTCCGGCGAATCCGGCAGGCTCTTCATCGATGAGAACCGCCTTAGGCAAACAACTCATCGATGAACATCTTGCATGCTTCCTCGGGTGGGGCTTTAAACAGGCGAATCGACCCGCGATTTGAAACTTCATCACCGGCCGAGATAGTCCCGAATTCCGGATCCACGTGGATGCATTGAAGAGCAGGATTCTGCCAAACCAGGAACCCCCGTCGCCAACCGTAGACCAGCGACCAGTCGCCACCCGACGAGCGGCAGATTACCGACTTGTCCACACGATCGTTGATAGCCGTCTCAGCGCCATAGAACGCCAGAAGCGACTTCGGCACGGTGGCGCCTTTTACCATCCACTTCCATGGTTGTTGGGCGCTCATGGTGTTGGCTTGCACGAGTTTGCCGCCCGAGTAAACCCAAGTACGACTGGAATCCGTATCCAGAAAGCCCAGGCCGCCCCATCGTGATTCGACATCCAATGTGAAGACTTTGGGATTCATGAACGGGTACACGGGGTAGCCGTGATTGATCAGACAGAAATCAGCGGTCACATTCTCGAGCAGACTCTGTCCTGTGTTCCGGACGCGGAAGTCGATATCGATACCGTTGCCTCGCGGCGTCAGTCGGACCCGATAGCGGATCGATCCCTGCTCATCCACAAACTTGTAGCGACTTTGCATGACGGCAAGGTATGCCTCATTGGTCGCCCAAGTATGTTCCAGGACACCTTCCGAATCCGGCCCATCCCACTCGACGTCGAAGTTGTCGATCATCAGCAACCCTCTCTCGCAGCAGACGTTTTCGGGTGCCAGGTACCACCATTCCGCGGAGAGATCGGGAGAAAGGAGTTGGACTCTCCGTGTAACATCAAGCGCGCCGACGTTCAGAATAAAGTTCTTCTCTCCCGGTTTCCCGAAAAGTTGGGACCTGTTGTGTCCGTAGAGAGCAATGGCCGAGATCAATCCTTTGCCTACGCAGGCTCTCATCGCATCGCGTCGCGTCAGTTCGTTCGACATGGTCAAGTCCTTTCAGGCGGTTTCCTGGGTGAGCGGCTCGCTCTGGTTGGTTCAATCTTCGGACAGATCAACTCGGGTCGGCTGAGTGAAATGGCCGTTTTGGACGTCACCGTCCGCAGGCGGTAAGCCGAATCCATTTTACTCCGGTCCACGTTCGGGGGGCTCGCTGACAAACGTGTTCGGCGGCAACGCCTAAGCGAACGACGAGGCGTTGGACGCCGCCCGCTTCTGCAATTGCGTGACTGTGCGTTTGCGTGCTCGCACATTTGCCTAGTGCGGGGCTCGAAGAGACCCGCGGCTGTTCCTCCAGTTGGCGTGCCTACGGAGTCGCGCGAATGACCACATGGTAGGTCAGCGTATCGTCAGTTCATGAGTTGAGCGTAACGCGTCAAGATGGGATGTCGAGGGGAATTACCGCACCGAGGACGGAGAGAAGAAGCCGATTGACGATAGCGATCGCGGAGTCGTGCCGGACTATCCCTTCAAAGGCAAGGGTCTGAGCGCATTTGCCGGCCAGGTCGTCAAGGAAGAGCGGTTCGTGCGAACGTTCGTCAATCTGCACCACGACATGCTGTTTCACCGGCAGTTGCGCGTCTATGAAGACCAGCGCGACGAGTATAGAGAGCTTTACGATTTCGCGATAGCGAACGACCTGAAGATCCGGCCGCTGCTGAAAAAGATGGTTTTGATGAGGAATGAGATTCCCGAGCGGCGAAACCGGGTCGTCGCCGCGCGGTAGGCCCAGCGCCGCTGCGCGTTCAGCGGCCATGAAGAGTTCCAGGCCGGTGTGTAGGGTCGGTCAATCGGGAAGTTCCTTCCACCCTTTCAGGGTTCATCTGCGCCCGTCCAATACCTAGGGTTCCGCCGTCTCGGCTCCAGTCTAGGCTATATTCCGGCCGCCGCTTAGCGGCTACAGATCTTGAGAAATTCGGTCTGAGTTACCGACCTCGCCTGGTTTCGCGGTCTTTGGCGGGGTCGTGGTTGGGGTTATCGGTGGGTAGTTGCGCGCCCACCTCCGTGCGCCACGCCGACAGCATAGCCTTGAGTTCCGCCGCTCTGTCGGGCAGCTCAGCCGCTAGGTCGTTGCTTTCGCCTACATCTTCCGTGAGGTTGTACAACTCGGCGCGGCCGTCTTCGAAAAACTCGACCAGACGCCAGTCGCCCGCGCGAATCGCCGAATAGGGTGTCGCGCCTTGCGTGTGGTAGTGGGGGTAGTGCCAATAGAGGGCTTCCCGCCCGAGCCGGGCCGCGGGGTTGCGTAAAACGGGGACCAGGCTAAGGCCGTCGATTTCGGCGTCGTGGCTATCGGAATCACTCTCACCGGGGATGTCGGCGATCTCCAGGATCGTGCTGTAGAAATCCATCGTGATGACGGGCTCGTCGCTGGCGGCTCCGGCGAGCGTGACGCCGGGCCAATAGACCACGGCGGGTATACGGACGCCGCCTTCGTAGGCTGAGCCCTTGCCCTCACGGACAGGGGCGTTCTCGGTCGGGATGCCGTCGCGATCCAGGCCGCCGTTGTCGCCGGTGAAGATGATGACGGTGTTGTCGGCCACATCCATCGCCTCGAGTTTGGCGCGAACCAGCCCGACGCCGCGGTCGACGCCGGCGACCATAGCGGCGTACGTGGGGTCGGTGTGGACCATTCCCGGCTTTACGCGGGCACGGTAGTGCTCGATGTCTTCGTTTTTCGCCTGAATCGGGGTATGGACGGAGTAGAAGGGGAAATAGAGCAAGAACGGGTCGTCGGCAAAGCCCTCGATGAGCTTTGCCGCCTCCGCTGAGAGCCGGTCGGTGAGATAGTCGCCGTCGACGCCACCGGGCGGGATGGGGCCTATGCCCCGCCCTTCTCGCGTCGGGTGTTCGTAGGGGTGGAAATAGCTTCCCGGTTGGCCCCATTGGTTGCCGCCTATGTTGACGTCAAAACCGTGACTGTCGGGGAAGTATTCATTCATGTCCTCTTCGCCGGTGGGCATCAGGTGCCACTTACCTACGGAAGCCGTGCGGTAGCCCGCGTCGCCGAGCGCTTCGGCAAGGGTGCGGTGGTGGGCTTCGAGCTTCATGGTCCAGTCGGGCACGCTGAGCTTGGCGAAGGGACGTTGGTGGCCGCGAATCCAGTCGGTCACGTGAGTGCGGGCCGGGTACTTGCCGGTCAACAGGGCGGCGCGTGTCGGGGAGCAGACCGTGCAGGCCGCGTAGCCGGTGCGAAAGTGGAGGCCGTCCGCAGCTAATTGATCAACGTGAGGGGTTTCGTAGAGATCGCTGCCGAAGACGCCGCCGTCGCTCCAGCCGAGGTCGTCGACGAGGAAGATGACGAAGTTGGGTTTCTTGGGGGTGGGCTCGGACTCCGAAGAGCCTCCGCATGCCGTCAATCCGAGGGTAGCGATCACAATCGCGACGACGAGAAGGAATTGATGCACGCGCCGATTGTAGACGGGTCAGGACGGGAAAGGCAACGCGTGTCGGAATCGTCGGAATCGAGGGCCGGTTGCTCAGCATGACGTAGGTTTCTACGACCGCGAAGGCGGTCAAAGCTGCTGGTCTCTTCGAGCCCTGCGCTTCGCAATATGCGCATCGCATTTGCGTTGACAGCGGCAGGATCCAAAACAACCTAGTCCAAGCTAGGCGGGATTCGGGGGCACTCGACGTCTGCGGTGCGCAATGAGGACCCAGATCAGGGCGGCCACGGAGATCGTGGTCAGTATTCTCCCGACGGCGTTTTCCAGGGGCAAGTCGAAAGTTAACTCGATATCCCATCGACCTTCGGGGACTTGAATCAGCATTTGGCCAAGAGGGTCGCGATGGATCGGGAGGCGGCGGTCACCCGCTAGGGCGGTCCACGCGGGATCGTAGGCGACTTGCAGTAGGAGCGCTTCGCCGTAGTCGAACTCCGCCTGGACTTTGATTCTGTCCGTACCGCGCCAGTTCATTGCGGCGGGTTCATCGGGGCCCTCTTCGACCATGCGGACATAGGCATCGAGTTCCCCTGCTTCCCAGTCCTCGGACAGCTCTTCGGAGAGGGCGTCCGCGTCTCGCATTCTCACGACGCGTGCGTGGCCCGGATAGCGACGCGGCACACTGTAGATGACGTCGCCCTTGCCTTCGTCCCGCAGCACTGGAAGGACGCTGTCGAACTTCTTCGGGTAAGGGTAGTCGTGGTAGAGTTCCGCGGAGGTCTCGTCGTTGACGATGATTGCGTCAACGCCGAGGCACTTCGCCCATTTGGCGGCCAATTCGCCGTCGGTGCCGGTGCGAATCTCATTGATCGCGGGAAGAATGCCTTGGTTGAGCATTCCCTGGTGCGAGCCTCCGGAGAGATAGGCCAAATCGTGCCAGGCGTTGTACCAGAAACGGACCGAGCCGGCCACGAAGGCACGCGAGTCGGGTAGATTCTCGGCCATCCATCCGCTAAGGCGATATTCGATGCGGCGCTCGGGTTCGCGATCTTCCGGGAAGATTTCCCAGGCGTGAGATACGTAGCTCAAGCTATTAGGTAGGGCGACGGCGATAGGTATGATCAGCGTCGCCCGCGCCAACCAAGGGCGAGAGGGAGACCAAGCCGGCGCGCGATTCCAGACCCGGCGCATGATTTCGAGCAACGCCAAGGTAAGGACCAAGTCCAACTCGGGAATCAGCCGCCCCGGCGTGCCGACGATGCGGATTCCGAACCAGTCCCAACTCAGAATCATTCCGCCAAGGATGAAAAACGTGCCGCTCAGAAAAAGCGGGTAAAAGCGCTCACGGCGTTCCCTGCCCCACCAATAGCTGACGACGAAGAATACGGCCGCCGCGGCCAAGCCGCCGATCAGGTGTTGGACATTGCTTTCCGCGCGGACCACTTTGAGGTTCGCCAGCGTTGTGGTCAGGTAGGAAGGGACCAGCCAAAACGCTGTCAACCCATAAGCGAGGGATGCTGTCGCCGCCCCGCGCAGCCATAAACTGTGATCCCGTCTCGTCACCCAAAGGCACCACAGCATCAGGCCAAAGAAGATCGAGAGCGCTACCCCGCCGTAAAAGTTGTTGGACACGACTAGTGCGCTTAGGACTGCCGCGACGACTAGGGCGGGTCGGCTGTTTTGCGTCAGGGTGAGCCACGACGCAGCTATAGCAGGGCCGACCAGTGCCAGCGCGCTGGTGTGCGCGCCCTCTCCCCATAAGGCGAGAACATGCAAACGCCACGGCGTCATGAAACGGGTCGCGGCGTCGATGCGAATGTCCTCCATCAGCCAATAGGTCGGGGAAATCAGCATGGTCGCCAGGGCTGCCGCCCAGGCCATGCCGCGCGAGCCGCTCAGCGCCCGAACCATCAGGTAGACTCCGGCTATCCCGATGCAATAGAAGACGGCCGTGTAGATGTGATAGGCATGCGCCGTCGGGATGTCGAAGAGCATAGACAAACCCGCGGTCCCGTAACGCAAAGCGGGCGGATAGATGTAGTCGAAGCGGGTTCCGCCGTACCAAAGCGGCTGCCATCGAGGATGCGGCCAATGCTCAGCTAAGAACCGTGCGTCGGCGATGAAAGTGGCCTCGATCGACGCCCAGTTATTCATGTAGACAAGAGTGAACAATGGGTGGATCAGCGCCGCCGCGATGAGGATCAACAGCAACGAATCGACGACAAGGGTTCGGATTTGGGGACGTGCGAGCATGACCCGGGGCGAATGGGTAGGCCCTTGGAGGAGGTCGTCTTCCAACCGTAGCAAACCTAAGGACTCCCGCCCCTTGGGTCGTGCCGGTTGACACTCAATACGGATCGACCGCGCCGGAGCTGACTACGAGCTTATCGTGAGCGCCAGTCTAGGGATGTGGGGCAAGCTTGATAGGAAGGGTTTAACGATTGGATTAGGACCGACACGAGGGTCGGTCGCTACTACTGAACCGGGCCGGCATGAGTACCGGTCGCTACCGCCATGGCCGCGACCGCCGCGGTTTCAGTCCGCAGGACATTCGGCCCCAAACCGACGACAACGAAACCGTGACTTTGGGCCGAAGCCATTTCGCGGTCGCTCCAGCCGCCCTCGGGCCCGACCATGAGAACGACCTCTTGAGCCGGGTCCACGCTCGGATCCGCCATTGCCTGCGCGAGCGGCTCACCCTCTCGATCGAGAATGAAGCGCGCGGCCCCGTCGTCGCCGGCAAGGGCCTGGGCCAGGTCGGTCGGCTGCGCGATAATGGGTGGTGCCATGCGGCGAGCCTGTTGCGCTGCGGCGGCCGCGATGCGGGCCCAGCGACGGGTGCGCTTTCCCGCGGCGGCCGCGAGCCCACGATCGCTTCCGGCGGCCAAAAGGGGCACGATCGAGGTTACCCCTATTTCGGTTGTCTTCTTGATCGCCCATTCGAAACGCGCGAACTTGATGAGTGAAAGCAGCAGACGAACCGGCCTGCCGAGGGGGGGAGGCTCGATCTCGGCTTCAATCGCAAACTCCACGAAATCGCCGCCGACCTCTACCACCCGAGCCGTGAAAAGCTGTTCATGGTCCGTGACTTCGACGTGTTCATCTTGTTGAAGTCTCGCAACGCGCGCCAGGTGATGCGCGCGCTCGCCGCTCACCGACGCTTTCCCGGCGGCTACGCGATCTACGAAGACTCGACGAAGGGACATGGATTCGGTGTGATCTTCAGGGGCTCTCGGCCGTCGTTTCAACCTCAGTGTTGCCTAAAAAGACCTCTATGATAGCGTCCTGCCGGCCCAACCCCCGTTTGCTTGACAGCCCTCAGGAGGGTTGCCATAATTTGCCTTACGTTCGAGCCCGGCTGACCGTGAAGGCGAGTATGGAGGTATGATTGCCCACCTGCGGGGCAAGCTGTGCGACAAAGAGCCCAACCTCGTCACGGTGGATGTCGCGGGGGTCGGTTACGCCGTAATCATTCCGGTTTCGACCTACTCCCAGTTGGGCCCGGCCGGCGCGGAAGTTTCGCTCGAAATTCATACCCACGTCCGAGAAGATGCGCTATCCCTCTTCGGCTTTAGTACGCGCCGAGAGAAGGGGATCTTCGAGAAGTTGATTACGGTCGGGGGGATCGGCCCGCGATTGGCGATTACGATATTATCTGGATTGCCCGCGGACGAGCTGGCCGGCGCTATCCGAACGGGTGACGTCGACCGGTTGACGCGCATCCCCGGCGTCGGAAAGAAGACCGGCGAGCGTATTGTCCTCGAATTGCGGGAGAAACTCGGCGCACTTGATGCAGAGGGTGTGGACGCCGCAGCGGGCGGCGAGGTGGGCGGCAGCGCCGTCGAGCGGGAAGTCCTTTCGGCGTTGCTTAATCTCGGCTGTTCTCGCGACGCGGCGCGCAAGGCGGTCGGCAAGGCGCTGCGGGAAGGCGGCGAGGAAGCCTTCGAGCCTCTGTTCCGGCGGTCCCTCGAGTTGATTTCACGTTAGCCGGGCCGGGTCCTGGTGGGTTGTTCGATGTCGGAGACGCGCATCGTTTCAGGAACGGCCGAAGAGGAGGATCGCCAATTCGATCTGAGCCTGAGGCCGCAAGCGTTGGCTGAGTTCATCGGCCAGCCGAGGCTGAAGGAGGTCCTGGGAATCGCCATGGAGGCGGCCAAGGGGCGCGGCGAGGCGATGGATCACGTGTTGCTTTACGGCCCGCCGGGGCTGGGTAAGACGACGCTCGCCGGCATCATCGCTAACGAACTGGGAGTCAGGCTCGATCTGACTTCCGGACCGGTTCTGCAGAAGAAGCTAGACCTGACCGGCGCGCTGACGACGCTCGAAGAGCGGCAAGTGTTCTTTATCGATGAAATCCACCGCTTGTTCGCCGACGTGGAAGAAATGCTGTATTCGGCGCTGGAAGACTACCGCGTGGATTTGATGGTCGGGTCGGGGCCGGGCGCCCGAACTCACTCGATTCCGCTGGCGCCTTTCACGGCGATCGGTGCGACAACGCGGGCCGGGTTGATCAGCGGGCCGCTGCGCAGCCGCTTCGGCCTGACGCTGCGTTTGAACCCTTATGAGGCCGCGGAGCTGAAGCAAATCGTCTACCGCTCGGCTAGGTTGTTGGAGGTTGACATCGATGACGGAGGCGCCGAGGAGATCGCGAAGCGCAGTCGCGGGACGCCGCGCGTAGCCAACCGGCTGCTCCGGAGGGTGCGGGACTACTCTCAGGTTCGGGCGGACGGCCTCGTTCGTCGAGAGATCGCGCAAACCGCGCTGGACCTGCTTGACGTCGACAACTACGGTCTTGACGAAGTCGACCAGAAACTGATGCGAACGATTCTGGGAAAATACGGCGGCGGACCGGTCGGCCTCAACACCCTCGCCGCTTCGATCGGCGAAGACGCCAATACGATCGAGGAGGTCTACGAGCCCTATTTGATGCAATTGGGTTTTCTCGACCGCACGCCGCGCGGCAGAGTAGGCACGCGGCCCGCTTTCGAGTATTTCGAAATCGAGTTGCCGCGTGGACCGCAGAGGAGTCTGGGATTCTAGGCGCGGACTCGTATACACACCTTCGGTACACGGACAGCGAGACTAGGGGAATTTGAGAACAAGATGAGCGCCGCCCGTTACATTGCGATCGAAGGACCGTTGCGTGTCGGCAAGACCAGTCTTGCGGGTGCTCTGGCGGAACGCCTTCACGCCCGGCCCTTGCTCGACACCGAGGATAACCCCTTTTTAGGCAACTTCTACCGTGGCGAGGCCGGCTCGGGATTTCGCGCTCAGATGTATTTTTTGATGTCGCGGTACCAGCGTATCCATGAAGCCGACATCGCGCATTCCCACACTGCGATTGTCGCCGACCATCTTTTCGAGAAGGACAAGCTTTTCGCCTACATCAATCTCAACGATGACGAAGTAGCGGTTTACGACCGCTACTATCGTCATTTCAAAGACCAGATTCCGACGCCCGATCTCGTGGTTTATCTGAAAGCGCCGACTCGCGTGCTGCGAGAACGGATCGAACGCAAGAACGTTGCGGATGAGGCGCATATTGCCGACGAGTATATCGACGAGGTGGTGCGGGCGTACGACCACTTCTTCGCGCACTACAAAGCCTCGGACGTGCTGGTTGTCGACACGTCGAAGTCCGACTTCGTGCACCGGGAAGAGGACTTGGAGGAGTTGTTGGAGGAGCTGAGTCGACCGGTTCAGGGCACTCAGTACTTCCTGCCGTTGGGGTCGTAGCGCAAGCGCGCCCCGACTCTATTCCTTATCTTCAGGCGGTTGCGCGATTCCGACGGTGCCTCCGGGGGCGGCATAACTGTCGCGTACGCCGATCACTTTGTCGTCCTCGAATGTTATGAAGGTGATGTTGCCCGGCGGTATACCGTAGATCCAATCTTCGGTTTCGATGCCCTCTTTGAAATCGCGAACCTTGCGGTCGGGGCGGCCCCTGGCGAGCAGGACCATTTCGCGGTCCATTCCCTCGACGATGTGTTTCTCCTTGATCGCTTCTTGGAACTCTTCGGGCAGCTTTTCTATGTAGAGTTCCGTGGCGGAGCGTTGCGTGAAGTCGATGATCGGTCCCATCATCTCCTTGAGCTTGTCGGGCTCCAGCTCCGGGATCCCGCCCTCGAACACGAGTGCTAGTTTCGTTCCGCCCGGGGCGTGGACGCTTTGGCCTTGGCCGAGCGTTGTTCCCCGGTTCATCGTACCGCCCAGTTGGACCCGGTGCCACCACTTGCGTCCACCCTTGATGCCGTGGTTGAGGACCATGATAATGCGGTCCTTCTTGAACTCGACTTTCGTGATTTGCACCAAGTCGCCCAAGCGAGCCGCCGGGCCGAACTTGTCCATCGCGTCGCCCCAGTCGTCGGGATCGTAGCGCCCCTTGGTGGAAATGCCGAGGGGCTTTTTGGAGCGCGGGATGATGACCTTGGCGGTGCCGAATTCCGCCGTCATCTCGCGCACGATACGAGCGCGCTGCTCGATGCCGATCTTGGCTTGGAGCGTAGCGGGGGTCGCCAGGATCAACAGAACGGATGCCAAACTCAGATGCCTTCGCATGGAATGCCCAGCCGAAGATATTCGAAGTATCGCTCCCGCGAGCGCCGGACTGCAGCAGAAAGCGGCAGGTGTCTTCGACCCCTGCGCTACGCCATGCCGACGATTTGCCGCTCTTCTCACGTTCTCAGATTCGAGAGCCCTTCGAGAGAATTCCTTACTCTTCTTCCGACAACAGTTTTTCACCGCTACTCGCGATTGGCAGTTTCCAGATTATCCACGCCGCGGCGACAACTGCGATTGTTGCCGAGAGTCCTGCTTCGGGTCCGTAGGAACCGCCGGTCCACAACGTCGGTCCGACCGCATTCACGTGGATCGCCGTCAATTTGATTTTAAGCCCACTGAGGTTGGCTCCGAGGACCGCGAGGGCCAAATTCCAGCCCACATGCAGGCCGTAAGGCAACCACAGCGTACGATGCCGCACAAGCGCCATGCCGAACAGGGCGCCAAACAGGACCGTGTTGACCAACGCGGGTCCGGAGAATTCGGGGTTTCCGTAGTGAACCCATCCGAAGATGCCGCCTGTTACCGCGACAGCCGCCCAACGGTGCGTCGCTCGGGCCAGTTGTTGAAAACCGTAGCCGCGGATCAGCAACTCCTCGCCGGCGGAGCCTATAAAAATTGCGGGCAGTCCGACAAGGAGCGTCGGTTCCCATAGACGCCCGGCGTAGTCTTCAAGCTCGCCAGCCGAGATTTCCACCCAACCGAGTGCCCAATGCACTCCCAGGATGAGCACGACGAGCCCGGCTCCCACTCCCACGCCCCAGCTTGCGGCGGCGAACGCTGTGCGATTCGGCTCGGCGCCGATCACGCCTAATGAGCGTCGTCGCGGGAAACGGAGCAGCAGATAGGTGGAGGCCGCGACCGCCGGGAACAGTGAAAACAGCGTGACCGTGAATCGGTCAACGGGGAGCGACGATAATAGCCACCCGCTTGCCATCCAAAGCGAGATGGTCAACAGGGTAAATAAGCCAACCTGACTCAGCGCGGCAACAGGGCGCCGCCAACGGGGACCCTTGCCGGGCGCTCGATCAAAGGAGGTGTCGTCCTCCTGGGAGATTCCGTCATCGAACGACGGTGTCGGACCTTCTTGCCGCAGCCCCATATCGACTTGAAGATTGTCTCAAAGCCGCCGCGGAAGCGTGAGGGCTGCGTCCTCGATGGATGGTCCGGATGCGCGTGGTCTTTCCACGGGCTGACGCGGTTCGGTCTTTTCCGGGACCGAGCGGTTTCATCTCAAGATGTCCGGCGCATGAATGAAGATTGGGACGATGTCCGGCGTTGTAGCGAGTCCCGACCGGGACTCAATTCCTCGATCCTCAACCGGCTCGGTAGTCGAGAACGTCTTCTCCGGGGTTGAACACGTCAAGGTCCGGCGCAGAGGCGGCGAGCGCGAGATGCTTGGTGATGAGCTCGAATTCGGCCTTGTCCCAGCCGACTGAGGAAACCGAGATCGTCCCGTCCTGTTCAATCAGGAAGCTGCTCGGAACATGGGTAATTCCGTAGGCGTTCGAAACCGGAAAATTCTCGTCCTCGGAGTCGAAGAGCTCTGGTAGGTCAACCTCGAATTCGCGGTTGAAGGCCGCTGTGTCGCTCGGGTCGTTCTGGGAGACGGCCCAGAACGTGACCGGGCTCTCCACGGTTGCAGCGCTGAGGCGATCGAAAAACGGCAGGGCGTATTGGCACGTCGGGCAGGTGACCTTGAAAAATGTCGCCAGGACCGGCCCTTTTTCGAGGGCGGCGCGCAGCGATTGCGTGTTTCCGTTGTGATCGGGAAGTGAGAAATCAGGGGCCTTCGAGCCGGGTTTCAGCGCCGCCATGTTGCCTCTTCCACAGTTTACCAAGGCCTACCAAGTCAGCCGCGAGCGATGGCCGCGAACAGAACCCCCGTGGCACAGGTCTAGGCGCGTTTTTCGCCAGACCTGCGTCGGCGTACGGTGATCCGCGCAGTTTGGCGACCGGATGCAGGATTGAGGACCCCCAAAACAGAGAACGTCGGGCGACCGCCGAGGATAACGAAGCGCACCCAATTCGCAGATCCGATGATTCCGCCGAAAAGGGACGCGGGTCCGGTGAAAAACGCGCCTAGACCTGCGCTACGGGGGTGGGCCTTTCGCTATTCTGGTTGGTGTACGGCGGCGCAGGGAATGCGCGTAACGTACTGCGAACCGACTTGGAATATGCTGTATTCAACCCATAGGCCCAGCCGGCTGTACCGCGATTCCGGCGCTACACCGCGAAGGTGTTTGGCGCGCCGATTCGCGGTCGGCTACGCGCTTCTTGCGGTCGCCGCGACCTCGATCGCGTCGTCTCAATCGCTGACCTTCGAGGAGTATCAGCCGGTTTCGACGCTTGTCGTTCCGGAACATCCGACGCCCAGAGCGAAGTTCCCGGTGATCGATATTCACAGTCATCACCGCGATGCGGAAGGGAAAGGGCTGGATCGCGTCGTCAAGGAAATGGACGAGCAGAATCTCCGCATGCTTGTCAATCTGAGCGGCGGCAATGGCGAAAGGCTCAAGCAATTCGTTCGCAACTATACGAAGGGCTATCCGGGGCGTTTTGCCATCTTTGCCAATGTGGATTTTTCCGGCATTGACGACAAGAACTGGGGCTCGAAATCCGCGGCACAGCTCGAGCGCGACGTCGAAAACGGAGCCCAGGGCTTAAAGATCTACAAAAATCTGGGCCTCAGCGTTTTCTACAAAGACGGCCGCCGCGTGCCGGTTGATGATCCCGCGATAGACCCGGTTTGGCGGATGTGCGCGAAGTTGAAGATCCCTGTTTTGATCCACGTCGCCGAGCCCGCTCCTTTTTTTGAACCAGTGGACGCTAAGAATGAACGCTGGCTCGAACTGAAAATGTTTCCCCGGCGTCGGCGCCCGCCCGACAAGTTTCCGCGCTTCGAGGAACTGAACGGCGAACGCGACCGGTTGGTTGCGCGCCATCCCGACGTGAACTTCATCATTGCCCACCTTGGCTGGCATGGAAACGATTTGGCGCGTCTCGGCCGGCTGTTTGACAAGTATCCGAACTTCTACTCGGAGCCCGCGGCCGTGCTGGCGGAATTGGGTCGGCAGCCCTTCACGGCTCGAAAGTTCCTGATCCGTTACAAGGAGCGGGTGCTTTTTGGCAAAGACACGTACCGCGCTTCCGAGTTTCCCTACTACTGGCGCGTGTTGGAAACTCGCGACGAATATTTCGACTACTACCGCCGGCGGCACGCACATTGGAAGCTCTACGGGCTCGATCTTCCCGATGAAACCCTTAAGCACATCTACTACAAGAACGCTTTGAGGCTGGTCCCCGGGATTGATCCGTCGGGTTACCCGGAATAGGCCGGGAGGGGATTCACGGCTTCGAGGTGAGGTAGGGTGCACGACATCGATGTGGAGAGAAAGCCGCAGGGCCCCCGGGGCCCTTCCCTGTAAATCGGGGTGACGCAGGTCTGGCGAAACGGCGCCTAGACCTGCGCTACGGGCCTGCGCTACGGAGCTAGTTGGGGACTGGGTTGCTCGGCGCGCGAATCGGCTTGAGGCCGACAGAGGAAGCAGACGCTCATGAAATATTGGCTCGGGATCGATATCGGAACCGGCGGGTCGCGCGCTCTGCTGGTGGACGCAGAAGGGCGAATCGCCGCCGGCGTCACCGCCGCTCATGAAGACATACAGATGGCCCGGCCTCTGTGGGCCGAGCAGCGGCCGCAAAATTGGCGGGACGCCGCCGTCGAAGCCGTGCAAGGGGTTCTCGCTAAGGCCCACGCGACAGGGGATGACATCGCCGGGATCGGGCTTTCCGGGCAGATGCACGGGTTGGTGCTGCTCGATGTCGACAATCAAGTTGTGCGGCCGGCATTGATCTGGTGCGACCAGCGTTGCCAGGAACAGGTGGATTGGATTAACTCCGTCGCAGGCAAAGAGATGGTCCTGGAACAGACCGCAAATCCGGTGCTGACCGGGTTCACGGCGCCGAAGCTGATTTGGGTTCGCGATCATGACCCCGCAAGCTACGAAAAGACGCGCCAGGTCTTGCTTCCGAAAGACTATGTGCGTTTTTGCCTGACAGGGGAATTCGCGGGTGATGTCTCGGATGCTTCGGGCACGGCGCTTTTTGATGTCGTAAACCGCCGCTGGGCCGAGCCGTTGATCGAAAAGCTAGGCATCGATCGTTCAGTGCTGCCGCCCGTTGTCGAGTCCTCGGAAGTCGCCGGCACGATCACCGCCGAAGCCGCTGCCAAGACGGGCCTCAGGGCGGGCACGCCCGTGGTTGCCGGGGCAGGGGACCAGGCTGCCGGTGCGGTGGGCGCCGGTATTGTCGATCCGGGGCTGGTTTCCTGCACGATTGGCACGTCGGGCGTCGTTTTTTCACATTTAGACAAGGTCGATTACGATCCGCGCGGGCGTGTTCATACTTTTTGTCATGCGGTTCCGGGGAAGTGGCACGTGATGGGTGTGACGCAGGGCGCGGGACTGAGCTTGCAGTGGTTTCGCAATCAACTCGGACGCGACGCGGTAGCTGCCGCCGAAGAGAAGGGCGTCGATCCCTATGATTTGCTCATCGAGGAGGCGGCGGGTGCGCCGGCGGGGAGCGAGGGTCTGTTCTGGCTTCCCTATTTGATGGGGGAACGTACCCCGCATCTCGACGCCCAAGCCCGCGGCGGTTGGGTCGGTTTGACCGCGAAGCATACTCGGGCGCATCTGATTCGTTCGGTGATCGAAGGTGTTTCCTACAGCCTCAAGGATTGTCTTGCGATCGTCGAGTCGCTGGGGGTGGACGTCGAGGTTGTTCGTGCATCAGGGGGAGGGGCTCGCAGTCCCTTCTGGCGTGAAGTGCTGGCCAATGTTTTTGAACGGCCTATCGCTACGCTTGAGACGCAGGAGGGTTCGGCGTATGGGGCGGCGCTGTTGGGGATGGTGGGTAGCGGTCATCACGGGAGTGTGAGCGAGGCTTGCAAGGCTTCGATCCGCGAGCAGGAGCGGGTGGTGCCTGATGCGGGGGCCAGTGCGGGGTATCAGAAGAGATACAAGGTCTTTGAGACGCTGTACCCGGCGCTCAAGCAATCGTATCGAGACATTGCTTCGGTGTGAGTTGAGGCGGATTCGTGGAAGAAGAACTGCCGCAGGTCCCCCAGGGACCTGCGCTACGGGTCCTGCGTTGACCAGCTCGAGCCCCGGTCGCCTTTTTTTACTCACGCTTCGGCTAGGCTTGTTGTGAGTTCGGCGAGGTGATGGAGTCGCTTGGCGGCTTTGCCGGAGTCGATTGAGTTTGCGGCCGCTTCCGCTCCGGATCGAAAATTCTCCGCCCGGCCCGCGGCGACGAGGGCTGCCGCGGCATTGGCGACGACTATGTCGCGGCGAGGGCCGGGGCGGCCTTCAAGGATTTCCCTGACAATGGCTGCGTTGGTTTCGGCATCGCCACCCGCCAGATCCTGTGAGCGGGCTTCGGGCAATCCAAAATCAGCGGCCTTGACCTTGCTGAGTGTCACCTGACCTTCACGGACCTCGGCGACCGTGGTGACGCCGGTAGTCGTGATTTCATCGAGTCCGTCTTCGCCGTGAACCACGAAAGCTCGGCGTAGGCCCAGTCCGGCGAGGGCTTGGGCGACCATCGGCACGAGATGCTCGGCGAATACGCCCACGATCTGCGCTCCGGCGCCGGCCGGATTCGTCAACGGGCCGAGGACGTTGAAGATGGTTCGCATTTTAAGTTGCGCCCGGACCGGTTGCGCGTATTTCATCGCCGGGTGAAAGCGCGGCGCGAACATGAAGCCGACTCCGACCTCCTCGATGGAACGGCCGACTTGTTCGGGGCCGAGGGCGACATGAACTCCCAGCGCCTCGAGCACGTCGGCGCTACCGCAGCGGCTCGAAATGGAGCGGTTGCCGTGTTTTGCCACGGGGACTCCGGCGCCGGCGACAACGAGCGCAGTGGCGGTCGAGATATTGAAGGTGCCCGCCCCGTCGCCGCCCGTCCCGCAGGTATCGACGAGCGCGTTCCGATCGACGGAGGCTAGGGGCACTGAGGCTGCGTGGCTCCTCATTGCGCGAGCGCAGCCGACGATCTCGTCAACGGTTTCTCCCTTCATGCGGAGCGCGAGGAGTAGGGCGCTGATCAAGGCTGGGTCGGTATCCCCGTCCAGGATTTCGTTCATGGCAGCCGAGGCTTCATCGGCGGTCAAGTTGGTCTTTTCGGCTGCTTTATGCAGGGCTGCGAGCGCGGCGCTCATTGCGGTCCTCTCCCCCGGGTTTTCATTGCCTTCGCGTCGGATGATCCCCTATAGTGAGGGGTCTAATTTTGCGATTCCCCGATCGTACCACGGGGTTTCTCACTCCATGAAAATTCACGAATATCAGGCGAAGGAGATCCTGCGTCAACACGACGTCCCGGTGCCTCGGGGGAAGGTCGCGTTCTCGGCCGACGAGGCGCGGGCGGCAGCCGAAGAACTGGGTGGCCGGGTGGTGGTCAAGGCACAGATTCACGCCGGCGGACGAGGCAAGGGGGGCGGCGTCAAGATTGCGGAAAACGCGGATGAAGCAGCCCAACTTGCCGGACGGATTCTTGGAATGACGTTAGTCACGCACCAGACCGGGCCGGAGGGACGGCTCGTCAAGAGAGTGCTGGTCGAGGAAACGCTTCCGATCGAAAGAGAGCTTTATTTGGGGGTGGTTCTCGATCGTGCTCTGGGAAAACCGGTGTTCATGGCTTCGTCGGCAGGAGGGGTGGAAATCGAGCAGGTTGCCGCCGATACGCCGGAACTCATCTTGAAAGAGACGATCGAGCCCGGTTTGGGGCTCTCTCCCTTTCAAGCCAGGCGATTGGCCTTTGGGATGGAGATTCGCAGCGACTTGGTCCGTGCCGCGGCGGATGCGATGGCGGCGCTGGCGAAAACCTACGAAACCACCGACGCCAACATGGTCGAAATCAACCCCTTCGTGCTCACTAGCGACGGGAGGGCGGTGGCGCTCGACGCCAAGATGGATTTCGACGACAACGCGCTGTTCCGCCACCGTGAGCTTCAAGACTTGCGCGATCTTGGAGAAGAGGAACCGCTCGAAACCGAGGCCCATGATCACGGGCTGAACTACATCAAGCTCGACGGCAACATCGGTTGCATGGTCAACGGAGCCGGGCTCGCTATGGCGACGATGGACATCATCCAATATGCGGGCGGTATGCCCGCGAATTTCCTTGACGCCGGCGGCGGGGCGAGCGCGGAGCAGGTGAAACAAGGATTTCGGATCATCCTTTCGGATCCGAATGTGAAGGCGATCCTTATCAATATTTTCGGGGGGATTTTGAAGGTCGATACGCTGGCCGAGGGCGTTGTGGGAGCCGCGAAAGAATTGGCGATCGAAGTCCCTATCGTGCTGCGGTTGGAAGGGACCAACGTGGAGTTGGGACGCGAGATCTTGGCCGAGTCGGGGATGGATTTCATCGTGGCAGACAATATGAAGGAAGCGGCCGAAAAGGTGGTCGCGGCCGCTGGTTAGCAGCGGCGTGCCGGCGTTGGCGCGAACAAGAAATACGAACTTCGCATGAGCATTCTAGTTGACGAAAGCACCCGTGTTTTGGTCCAAGGCTTTGGACGCGCCGGACAATTTCATGCCGAACAGTGCATGCAATACGGTACGAAAGTCGTGGGCGCCGTGCGACCGGGCAAAGGAGGCGAGCAACAGATCGGCGTTCCGGTTTTCAACACCGTGCGAGAGGCGGTGTCGGCTGTCGAGCCGAATGCCTCGATGGTTTTCGTCCCGGCCGCGGGTGCCGCCGACGCCGTGATGGAAGCCGCCGAGGCGGGCATCGAATTGGTGGTAGCGATCACCGAGGGTATTCCGACGCAGGATATGGTGCGCGTAGCGTCCTACCTGCGCGGCCGCGGAACAAGGCTGATCGGACCGAATTGCCCCGGCATTATTTCTCCCGGCAAATGCAAGCTCGGCATCATGCCCGGGCATATCCATCAGCAAGGCCATGTCGCTGTGGTTTCTCGCTCGGGAACGTTGACTTACGAGGCGGTCGGCCAATTGAGTGCGTTGGGTATCGGGCAGTCGACCTGCATCGGCATTGGTGGCGACCCGATCATCGGTACGTCGTTCATTGATACGCTGGCGCTGCTTAGTGAAGATTCCGATACTTACGGGATCATCTTGATTGGCGAGATCGGCGGCACGGCTGAAGAAGAGGCCGCGGCATTCATCAAGAAAAACGTGAAGAAACCCGTGGCGGCTTTCATTGCGGGTCGCACAGCGCCGCCCGGGCGTCGGATGGGACACGCGGGCGCGATTATTTCGGGGGGCAAAGGGACCGCTACTGAGAAAGTCGCAGCGCTGGAGGCGGCCGGAATTGCCGTTGCTCAATCGCCTGCCGAGATGGGTGCGACACTGGCGGGCCTGTTGTAGGCGCCTTTCTTGACGGTCTGATTTGCCCCGACGGTCTGCGCTGGTTTCGACTCGACCACTACCCCTATCGAAGGATTTAGAGCACAGAGAAATGGCAATTGAACGAACCCTGACTATTATCAAGCCCGATTCCGTCGCCGCCGGAAACGCCGGAAAGATCATCGCCGCCATCGAGGGTGCAGGCTTCCGCATTCTCGGGATCAAGAAATTGCGCCTGTCGAGCGGCGACGCCGAGGCTTTCTATCAGGTTCACCGCGAGAGGCCCTTTTTTGAGTCGTTGGTAACGTTCATGACGGAGGGTCCGGTGGTGCCGATGGCGCTCGAGCGCGAGGACGCGATTGCGAAGTTGCGTGAGATCATGGGGGCGACCGACTCAACCGAAGCGGCCGAGGGGACGATTCGCAATCGGTTTGGGACCGATATCGAGCGCAATGCTATTCATGGCTCCGACGCGCCGGAGACTGCGGCGATCGAGCTGAAATTCTTCTTTAGTGAGATGGAATTGCAGGGTTAACCAGCGCCACGGAGGTTGGGGCTTCGGCGTTTTCCGCCCTTGGTATACTTCGGTGTGCCGCCGCTCGATTCGCTGCTGACGGAACAACCGAACCCTTCCTCCGCACGCATCGACACGGTATCCACGCCCGAACTTCTTGCGATCATTAACCGCGAAGACCGCCAGGTCGCGGAGGCGGTCGAGAAGGAAATTCCCCAAATCGCGCGCACGATTGACGCCGTTGTCGAGCGTTTCGGCGAGGGCGGGCGTCTGTTCTATACCGGAGCGGGTACAAGCGGACGTCTGGGCGTTCTTGACGCCGCTGAATGTCCGCCGACTTTCGGCGTGACTCCGGACCGGGTGCAGGCGGTCTTAGCGGGCGGGCCCGAGGCCGTATGGACTTCTCGAGAAGGTGCGGAAGACGACGCTGCCGCGGCGGAGGTAGATCTCACGGCGCGAGGGTTTTGCTCAGCCGACGCGCTGGTTGCCGTCTCGGCGAGCGGCCGGACACCCTATGCGTTGGGCGCGGTACGCTTCGCGAAGTCACTGGGAGCGTTTAGCGCGGGTATCAGTTGCAACCTGGGCAGCGAGTTGGCGAGTTTGGCGGACGTTGCGATCACGCCGGTCGTGGGGCCGGAAGTGATTACCGGCTCGACGCGGATGAAGGCCGGGACCGCCCAGAAACTAGTGCTCAACATGATTTCGTCGGCTGTGATGGTGCGGATGGGGTATGTACTCGGCAACCACATGGTGAACGTCCAACTCAAGAGCGAAAAGCTCCGGCAGCGGGCCGAACGTATAGTCGTACAGGTGTCTGGCTGCACTCCTGAACGGGCGCGGGAAGTGCTTGAGGCTTCAGGAGGAACAGTGCGGGTAGCGGTCGTCATGGCGAAACGGGGACTGAGTGCCGCCGAGGCTCAGACGGCGTTGCGTAAGGCCGGCGACAATTTGTGGCAGCTGCTTCGCGGAGAGCAGGCGTAGCGAAGCGGTGAATCGGCGGTAGTCTAATGGACGTCCTGTTCTGCAGTTGAGGAGAGGATGATCGCGGTTTCTCGGCTGATCGCCCTGCGTTGGGCCTCCGGCCCAACGCCCGGAGCCGTGCACCATGTCAGCTTTGATTCATGGATAAGTTTGTGATCGAAGGCGGCCACGCGCTGACCGGGAAAATCCCGGTGAGCGGCGCGAAGAACGCCGCTTTGCCGGCGCTGGCCGCCACGCTGCTGACCAACGAGACGGTCGAGTTGGGCCGGATACCCGAGGTGCGTGATATTCGCACGATGATTCGGCTGCTGACGCATATCGGAGTCGGCGTTGAGAGGGTGGCGGGCGGTTATCAATTCGACGCCGGTGCGATCTCCGAGCCGGAAGCCCCTTATGACCTTGTAAAGACGATGCGGGCGTCCAGCCTCGTGCTGGGTCCGCTGGTTGCGCGGACCGGGCGCGCTAGGGTTTCGATGCCGGGAGGTTGCGCCATCGGAGCGCGGCCGATTAATTTGCACCTAGGCGCGCTCGAACGCCTCGGAGCGCGCATTTCCCAAGAACACGGCTACGTCGAGGCGCTGGCCCCGGACGGGTTGCGGGGCGGTCAGGTACGATTCGAGCGCATTACCGTGACCGGGACCGAAGACGTCATGATGGCGGCCGTGCTCGCCGACGGTGAAACGGTTCTCGAAAACGCCGCGCGCGAGCCCGAGGTGGTTGACTTGGCCGCGTTGCTGACGAAGATGGGCGCTTCCATTGACGGGGTCGGTTCGCCGACGATTCGTATCGAAGGGGTCGGGCGGCTTCGGGGCGCAACGCATTCGATCATCGCCGACCGCATCGAAGCGGGCACGTTCCTAATCGCCGGGCTTGCCGCCGGTAGCGGACTTACGGTAACCGGCGCCGATGCCGGCCAACTGGAGGCGTTGCTTGAAAAGATGAGCCAGGCGGGAGCAGAGGTCTCCTATCCCGGCGCGGGAGAGATTCGCGCGGAGGCTCCGGCCGTTTTGCGAGCGACCGATGTTTCGACCCAGGAACACCCCGGCTTCCCGACCGACATGCAGGCGCAGTGGATGGCCCTGATGACCCAAGCCGACGGCGAGTCGCGCATTGTCGAAAATATTTTCGAGAACCGATTTATGCACGTGTCGGAGCTGGTGCGGATGGGCGCGGACATCTCGCTTTCCGGCAGCCGAACGTCAGTCCGCGGCAAGACCGCGCTGAGCGGTGCCGCCGTGATGGCCTCCGATCTGCGTGCAAGCGCCGGCCTACTGATTGCGGCGCTGGCGGCGGTCGGAGAAACCGTTATCGACCGCGTTTACCACATCGACCGAGGCTACGAGGGGATCGAGCGAAAACTATCCGCGGCCGGGGCGCGAATCCGGCGAGTGTCGTAGGCAGGCATGCCGCGAGGACGGTCGATTCGTTTTCCGGTGTCGTTCCGACGTGGACCACCACGTCGGGTATAATGCGCGCGGCGGCCCCGTACGTCGTGTTTGGGCGTCGCTGACCGAATGCGCGAATCCGATCCGGAAAATTCCCTTTGTTCGCCGGCCGCCGACTTGCTCGATGCCGCCCGTTCGGGAGAGCGTTCTCGCGAGCATCCGGTCGATCCCCGCATGCGCTATGCCCTTTTGCAGAAACGCTTCGAAGAGGAGCGGAGCATGGACGCCTTGGGTCTCCGTCAAGCGGTTTTGGAATTACGGAGCCCGTCGGCAATCTACCCGCCGAGGCCCCGGACGCTTCGCGGTCGTGTGGGTCACTGGATTGTGCGCGGACAAGCCCGAGCGCTTTGGTGGCTGTTACGCGCTTTCGATCTGCACACACATGCTATGGAAGCGGTCTATGAGACACTTCGGTCCGAACACCAACGCGTGACGGCTATCCGGGAAAAATACGCGGCGGACGCGGCGGCCTTTGAGAAGCGCCTCCGGAATTTAGAAAGACGCGCCGGCATCGACGCGCGAGGGGAAGAAGGGGATTGAGGAAGCGGCGCGTCGATCAGTTTTCTCCCAGCGTCCCGGAGCGCGACGCGATCGGCCACGAGGTAATCGCGCTCGATCGGATCCTGCGGTCACTTGGCTATGAAACGCGCATCTTTGCCGAGGAATCATCGGTTGATCGCGGAATTCGGAATTGGGCGCGCTGCGCCGATTCCCCGGGCGACGTGCTGTTGGTTCACTACTCGCACGGATCAGACGCCTACGGACCTTTGTTCAGGACAGCTCCCGAGAGCATCTTGCTCTACCACAGCAACGCCCCCATCCAATTCATGGTGGGCCTGGACGAAAGCGTTCCGAGGGCCGCTCGGCAGGGCTTCGCGGAGCTGCCGAGCTATGCCGGCGTTTCAGGAAAAGTCGTCGCTCATTCCGAACTCAGCGCTTCAGACTTGGGTCGCGCCGGGTACGAGGACGTTCAGGTCATTCCCTACCTGCTGAACGAAGATCTGTATTCATCACGACCCGATCCGGGCATCCTCGAACGTTACAGCGGGGACGGCAAGCGCAATCTCCTGATGGTGGGACGCGTCGTTCCTCACAAGAAGATCGAAGACGGGTTGTTTGTGCTGGATTACTTGAAGCGGCACGTCAATCGCGATCGGCGGCTCTTCGTCGTGGGGAGCAGTGCGTATGCGGAATCCTATCGCGAGGCTCTGGAAACCCTTATCGAAGAAATGCGTTTAGAGGACGTCGTTTTCACGGGCTCGGTTCCGCAGAGCGAGTTGACGGCTTACTATCGGTTGGCCGGCGCACTGCTGTTCTTGAGCGAACACGAAGGGTTTGGCGTGCCGTTGGTGGAAGGGATGCGGATGGACTTGCCGGTGTTGGCCCGTGCATCGGACGCGGCACGGGAAGTTCTCGGAGGTGCGGGCGTGCTGTTTGACAATGCCGATTGGCCTTTGTTGGCGGAAACGGCCGAACTCGTGATGGTGGATATGCGCCGGCGAGAGCAAGTGCTCGCGGGGCAGGTGAGAAGGCGCGAATATTTCTCGGCGGTCGAGGGCGAACGGCGTTGGCGGGAGTTCTTGACGGGGTTGTGAGAAATGGGGGCGGGCGGGCCGAAGTTTGACGAGCGGAAGTACAAAGCCGCGGGTCTCTTCGTGCCGCACTACCCATCGGCGCTGCGCGTTCGGAGTGTTGGTTGCCCCTGGCGGCTAGCGCAATAAATCTTCCAATTGGATGCGGGCGTCGGTTTTCTCGTCACGGTATTTGACAATGACCGGCGTGTAGAGCGACAGGTTCCAGTCTTTGCCGGCGCCGGCGGCGATGGGGCGGGACCCCGCTACTACGACGGCCCCCTCGGGAATGACCAAGGGTTGATCGTCCGATGCGCGGTGGACCGTTTCCCGGGTGATGTCGTAAACGGGCGTTGAACGAGTGAGGATGACGCCGGCCCCCAGCACGGCGCCTTTCTTCACAATGGTCCCCTCGTAAACACCGCAGTTGCCGCCGACCAGCACGTTGTCTTCGACAATAACCGGCAGCGCCCCTATTGGTTCCAAGACACCGCCGATTTGGGCGGCAGCGCTCAAGTGGCAATGTTTTCCGATTTGAGCGCAGCTACCGACTAGTGCGTGCGAGTCGACCATGGAACCGTCGTCGACGTAAGCTCCGACGTTGATATACATCGGAGGCATACATGTGACGCTCTTGCCGAGGAAGCAGCCGTCACGAATGCTCGAGCCGCCAGGGACGACCCGGACGCTGCTCGCCACGTCGAGGCTCTTGAGCGGATAGGTCGATTTGTCGAAAAACGAAAAGCGTCCGTCGTCCGACATGTCGACGGTGTGGCCCATGCGAAAGCCCACCAAGATTCCGCGCTTGACCCAAGGGTTGACTGTCCAGCCCAGAGGGGAGTCGGCGTCGGGCTGGGCTGCGCGGGCCTGCCCGGAGTTTAGAGCAAGCTTGAACTCCTGGAAGGTCTCCATGTCTTGGTGCGTGTAGTCCTCGGGATTCTTTTCGAAGAGAGTGTCGATTTGGTTTTCGAGCATGATGTCGTTCAGAATCCTTATAGATGGCGGCTTGCACCTTGCGCTGCTCTCACAGCCGGCGCCTCTGGTGGGCGCAATTCAAGGTATTTGCGGTGTGGGAAACCAGAGCAACAATTAATCCGCGGAGGCGGCTATGGGCGTGGTGAGTCCCACGGCGTCCAAGACCGCTGCGATCTTTTCTTGGCTTTCGGGCCGTGGCGGCACCATCGGGAGTCGGTAGTTCATCTCGATCAACCCCATCATGGCTAGCGCGGCTTTAACCGGTCCGGGGTTGCTCTCTACGAAGTTAATTTCCATCAGGGCGTGATACCGTCGATGGATCTCACGGGCGGCACCGAAGTTTCCCTCCAGGCACAGGTCGCAGAGCTTGGCCATCTCGGCCGGGATTTCATTGGACACGACGGAAATCACTCCAACTCCGCCGAGGCTCATCAATGGCAGGGTCACCGAGTCATCGCCCGACAAGACAGCGAAATCGTCGGGGACATGATGGAAGAGGGCCGCCATCTGCCCGATATCGCCGGACGCCTCCTTCACGCCGACAATGTTTTCGATCGAAGCGAGCTTCCCGAGGGTCTCGGGCGTGACGTTGGTCCCCGTGCGGCTGGGGACGTTATAGACGACGATGGGCAATCGGGTTGTCTCGGCGATAGCTGAATAGTGTTCGTAGAGGCCCTCGGGTGTTGGACGATTGTAGTAGGGCGTGACGGAGAGCAGACCGTCCGCGCCCATGGCTTCAAGTGTTGCCGCCAACCCAATGATTTCTTGGGTGTTGTATCCGCCGGCTCCGGCCAGCACCGGGACCTTGCCCTTTGCTTCCTCGATAACGATTTCGACTACGCGCAGGTGCTCCGTTTTGCTGAGGGTGGGGTTCTCACCCGTCGTGCCGCACGGAACCAGGAATTGAATGCCTTGTTCGATTTGCCGCGTTGTCAAACGTCGCAAGGCCTGTTCATCGAGGGAGCCGTCCGACTGAAACGGAGTCACTAGGGCTGTGCCGCATCCTCGGAACATGACCATCTCCTTTGGCTTCGCCTTGGAGCGTTTCTCCGCCACGGAAAGCGCCCGGCGGACCGCAGTTTACTCTACCAGACAGGGGCGGAAGCGTCACTATTCCACTTGCTTCCAGATGGAGGAGAATTCGTGGAGCCCCTGCTTGCCGACCACCCAACGTGCGGCGCGCAAGGCGCCGCGGGCGAAACCGACTCGACTGCGGGCGGTGTGGGAGAGGCGTATGGTATCGGCTTCGGAGTCAAAGCCGATCTCGTGCGTGCCCGGCATGGCGCCCACCCTATTGGTCGCCACGTCGATGTTGCGTGAGTAACCGCTTTCTTCGATGACGTTGAGCAGCCTCAACATCGTGCCCGACGGGGCGTCCTTTTTCATGTTGTGGTGCACTTCGTAGGCCCAGGCGTCATAGTCGGGCTGGGCGGCAAGAATTGCGGCCGCGGCCTCGACGATGCCGTAGAAGGCCAGGACGCCGACAGAGAAGTTCGCTCCGTGGACGAGTCCGGTACCGTGCCGGCTGACCGCCGCCTGGACTCGGGGTAGTTCGTCGAGCCAACCGGTCGTACCGATGACCAGGTTGACCCCCAACGCGGCGATCTTTTCGGCATTCGGCGGGACTACAGGCGGGATCGAAAAATCAGCCGCAACCGGGATTCCGTTGAAGTTTTCCTTGGTGATACCCTCGCCGTCGACGTTATTGAACTCGTCCAACTTCAGTGCAATCTCGAAACCGAACTCGGGCGCGAGTTGTTCCAGCAGCCGTCCCATCTTGCCGTAGCCGACCAGGGCCAATTTCGTTGTCGTCGCGGCGGGTTCACTCATGTCTGGCGAATACCTCTTGATCGACCTCGGAAAAGAAGGCCTTGTGGAGACCCGCGACGGTCGTTTGCAAGTCGTCCTCATCGATCACGAAGCTCACGTTGAGCCGTGATGCGCCTTGCGAAATCATGCGGATGTTCACGTTTTCGATCGCGGAGAAAATCTTGGAGACGGTGCCGGGAGTGTAGCGCAGATTGTCTCCCACGAGGCAGACGATCGCCTGCCTGGAATCGTGAGTGACCTCGGCGAATTTTTCGAGCTCTTCGGTGATTTCCGGCAGTCGATCGATGCAGTCGATGGTCAACGAAACCTCGACCTCGGAAGTGCTTACCATATCTATCGCCGTCTCGAAGCGATTGAAAACCTCGAAAATCTTGGCCAGAAAGCCGTGCGCCATCAGCATGCGGGTCGAGCGGATGTCAACGACGGTGATGTGCTCTTTGTAGGCGATCGACTTGACCGTCGAGAACGACGGCGGGCATTGGCTGACGATTCTGGTTCCCTCGAGCTCGGGTTTGCGCGAATTCAAGACGCGAACGGGAATATCGCTTTCGATGGCGGGAATGACGGTGCTCGGATGAAGCACTCGCGCGCCGAAGTAGGCCAGCTCCGACGCTTCGGCGAATGACATGACGCGCAAGCGAAGGGCGTTCGGGAGCATGGACGGGTCCGCCGTCATCACGCCGTCCACGTCGGTCCAGATCTGGATTTCGTCGGCTTCTAAAGCGGCTCCCACCATCGACGCGCTAAAGTCCGAGCCACCCCGTCCCAACGTGGAAGTAATCCCGTCTTCGGTGGCGGCAATGAAACCGCCCATCACGACGGCGTCGTTTTCTTCGTGGAGCGGCGGGATGACGTCCCGCAGCCGAGCGTTCGTCAGGTTGAAATTCGGCGCGGCTTGTGTAAAGCGGTCGTCGGTGACGATCACTTCACGTGAATCGAGCCTCGCGGCGCGCAGTCCCTTGCGCCGCAGCGCCAGAGTGACGACGAAACTGGAGAGGCGCTCCCCGAAGCTCGTGATCGCGTCGCTCGAGCGGGGAGTGAGCTCGCCCAGGGTCGCCAGTCCGCCGATCATTTCGCGGAGTTCGGCGAAGTGGGTTTTCAAGAACCTTTCCAATTCCGGGTGAGCGGTGGGCGCAACGGCAGCTTCAGCTTCTTCCCGATGGTAGACTTCCAACTCCTCCGCCGCTTTCATGGCATCAGCTCGACGCCCGGCCGCCGCGTTGTCGGCGATCTCCACGAGGCGGTCGGTGGTGTTGCCCATCGCCGAGACGATGATCACCAATGGGTCTTGCGCCCGCGAAACAATGATTCCGGCAACCTGCGCAATGGCCTGGGCATCGGCCAGCGAGCTGCCGCCGAATTTCATTACGTTCATGGCTATCTAACAAACTAGCGCGTGGGAGCCCCGTGGTAAAGCAGGCGGTCGAACGCATCCCATCCCAAGGTCGCCGGCGAGCGCGTGAAGAGTGTCGCGTCGAGGGGACCACCCGAGGCTCGGACGCCTATGCTCGCCATGCCGGCGCGGCGCGCGGCCCCCCCCGATCAGCCCCCCGATCTCCCCGTCCCCGATCAGCCCGGGAGACCTCGACGACGCCCGCTGCGGTTTCCCCCCGCGTGAACGGTGCGTGAACGCCGTTGCCGGGTCTTGATTCCGGGCGAGGTTTTGCCTTGTGGGTGCTCTTTCGTTTGGTGGTGGGCGGTGGCTAGGGCTGCAAATCGTCTCCTAGGCCTGCGAGTTGGGTGAGGCGACGGCGAAGATCGCGGATGGTTTCGCGGTTTTGACGCGGTTCTCGGATGGTGGACTTGGGTTTGTTTCGCTGTTTTTCGGTCGACCTCGCGACTCTACTTGATTGATTTGATGGGGCTTGTGGTTGTGGGCCGGCTGGGTGCTCTGCTTGGGCAGGCCCGGAGTCGTACTCCACTGTCGGTTCAGACCCGTCCTCGGGAAAGCGGTAGACGGCGAAGCCGTTGTCGGGTTCGGGGCCCGGGCGAGGCTGGCGGGGTTTTGCCTCCTCGCGGCGGATTTCCATCATGAGCTCGACGGCTCGGTAGAAGCGGCGGTTGAGGTGGCCGTCGTAGCGGGCGAGGTCGTTGAGGAATTTCGTCCCGCTGCGCATGGATGCGCCCAGCAGTTGGAGCTCGCCTTCGTGTCCTTCCCTCGTGCGCTCTGGGCGGTATGTTTGTTGATGAACGCGGGTCCTTTCGATCCCGGCGGTCATGACGGTGGCTTCGATACGGGAGAGGCGTCGCATTCTCCACGCCGCGTCGGCGATTTGGAGGACGAGTTCTCTTTCGACGCAGTTTGCGGGGTTGTAGGTGTCCTCGTAAAGAGTGAGGTGACGGTCGAAATCGGCGGGATCTTCGCCGGGGATGACGGAATCTTGGGCCAGTAGGCCGTGTCTGAGAGCATTTTTGGATGATCGCTCCTTGCCCTCGGGTGTGCGCGGTCCGGTAGATTTCTTTGCGTTTTCGCGATTTGCATTGATTTGTGCATTGGTTGCCATAACGGATTACCTCAATTTTGGGGCAGGTTGCCCGTTAGTAGGATACGGCCGGTAGAGCGACTGAGCGGGGGTGGGGAATCGGTAAGTTGTTGGAGCTAGGGGAGAAATATTTCTTGGGTTGACGTGATGGATTGGTGTCGCCGGGGGCTGTTTGCCCTCGGGAGGCGAACCGGCCGCCGGGCCGCCGGTTCCTTGGGCCCCTCCCCAGGCCCCCGAACGACCGCTCCCGCAGTCGTTCGCCCGTGGGAGATGCGGGTTGGATGGGGGTGCCCGGCCCTTGCGGACCGGGCCGCCATTAACTCGGGCGTTGGAGGCTGGTACCCGGCTTCACCGACCGCTCGGGAGGAGGGCAGGCCTGGAGACCTGCCCCACTGCGGTGCTGTCGCAGGCTCGGGTTGCTCTCGGTTCGACCTTGCGTCGCGGCGTGGCGGTGAAGGACGCAGGTCCCGAAGGGCCCTGCGCTACGCAGCTCTCGAAAGGCCGTTTTCGGAAGAGGGACATGTCGCCAGGAGTGGCGACACGGCACGCAAGAGTGCGTGCGCCACGTCGGGGTCGTTCGCCGCGGGTTGGATGGGGGTGCCCGGCCCTTGCGGACCGGGCTATTACTAATTCGAGTGGCGTCACCGTTACCCTTGGGCCGCGTGACCGCTTGCCGGGAGCCGTGAGACTAGCCGAGAGGGCCGGACAAATTCGTGGGCCGGCAATAAGCCGCAGGTCTCTTCGAGCCCTGCGCTACGCTTGCGTGATGGGCTGGTGTCGCCGGGGCACGTGACGGCGGCGTAGGTTGTCCGTGAGCCGGGAACCGAGTTAAGAGGAACCGACCGCTCGGGGGCTGTGAAAAAATCGGGGACAGTCCACTTCGCGCCGAACGCGGCTACTGATTCAATGGAACTTATTCGGTCTGCGCTCGGTGCAGTCCCCATTTTTTCACGGTCCCTCGGCGGCCGGTTTTGGCCCCGCCCCGGGCGCCCGAACGAGCGGCAAGCCGATCGTTCGCGCGGTGATATCGACGCCGCGGTTGGCAACCGGCCCTGAAGGACCGCCCTAGGAGAGGATTCTCAAGCCCGCTGAACCGACGTATCTCCCGACGGATGAAGATTCTCTATTCGGGCTCCGCCCCCGAACCCCCCCCCGAACCCCCCGCCGAACCCCCCCGAACACCCGAACCCCCCGCGGTTTCCCCCCCGAAAACTGCCGCCGGTTTCCGTCCTTGTCATCGATCTGCCCTTTCACCGATCTGCCAGGATTACCAGGCCCCGTGACCGGCCTGTGTCAGCACCCCCGTGACCAAATATATAGCCACGGGCCTTTCGGCTGATCGCGCCATCGCACCCATCCTTCGTGTGACCGCCCGCGCCAATCTTCCTCGTCGATGCAATAGTTGCCCGGTAAGAATACGCGGATGCGCATCCAGTCGCCTTGCACTTCCAACGGCGTGATTGTGTGATGGGCGTCGATCCATGTGATCCGCTCGGTGTCTGATCCTGGGCCGGCGCGCAGAGCGTGAGGGACTTCTTTTTGACGGAACCACAGCGGTGAGATGTCGTCTCGGAAGAAGAAATCCCCCCAGGACTCCGCGGTCAGTTTGTGTTCGCCGAAGGCGAGCAGAGTGCGATGACTCCAGAAAGGCTCCTCCGCCGTGTTACAGGGCGGGTCGACCGCCAGACGAAACCAGCCGTCGTCGCGTAGCGCGCCGAGTGTGATCGAACTTGCCTCATAACTCGTCTCGACGAGGCAAGCAGCGGGAAACGGCCGCTTCGAGCCGTCGGTGGAGAGTAACCACCCATGGGCGAGCCAGCCCCAATGCGGACCGGCGGGACTCCGATAGAGCGGCAGAAGCGTGGTTCGCAACCACTCGTGCCCGGCGTTCGGTTCTCCATCAGCGGGCCGCAAATGCCCAAGCCCAAGAGGCGCATCAGCCAGCCCCGCGCCGCGCGTGAGTTCCGCGCCCCACTCGGGCATATGCGGATCCGGCAAGTCGGCGGGGCGCGGCGGGACAGACGGCGCCTGGCCTGTGAGCGAAACCGCCAACAGCAGCCCAACAACCATGAATCTCACGGGCATATGGGTATTTCGCGGACAGTCGGGAAAGACAGCGACCTCCGCGAAATGAGCCTTCGGAATCCATTCTACAGCAGCGTGGAAATCGGGCTGCGGGGTCGGCTGGAGACCCGGGGGACGGTGGCGGCGAGAACAGCTCGGGGTCTCCGCCGCGCCGGTTGTCTCGCGAGGCGGGTCGTGCCTCGGGTGTGGTTACCAAGCTATTTGGGAAACCGTTTGGGAAACCGGGACAGCCTTAAATTGTCTCAACGTACAACCCAACTCACTGATTTTAAAGGGTTGTGCGAGCGTCAACCCCTACCCCTTTGTTCTCGGAGACCCAGCCATGTTATTGATATTGATATTGATAGTGTGGCGACTATCCGCTGCTTACAGTGCACTGCACCCGGTTTACCCCGATTGAAGCCGCGTGAACGTGTTTGGGGGGCCTTTCGGCTCCGGCGCTCGTGCGGGTCGTCGTGGTAAAGATTCTTTGTTCGAGAGCTTCCCTTCCCCGATCTCCCGATCTCTCGAAAACTAAAAGCCAAAAAACCGGGAGACTGGAGTGCACCTACTCGATTAGCGGACGGGGCTCTCCGGCATTAGGCGAGGCGGGCTTCCCTTGTCTGCCCCGCCTCGATGCCGTCAGGTCTTCGTTGTCGCCTTTCGGTGCCCTACGGCGGCAAGCAAACTTGCCCCCTTGGCAGCCCGTCACGGCGCATGTTCTGACCGCAGCCTGCGGCTATTCGCCGCGCCGCACCACACCATGGACCAGACCAATGCGACGCAATAACGTCGCGGACGCTTCGTGTTGGCCCCGCAGCGCAGCGATGTCGGCTTGTAGATCCGAAATCATGTCCGCATCGACCGCGCGTAGTTGTCCGCGGAGCAGCCCCGGTGGGTGGCTCTCGGAGTGGATATTGACGTAAAAGCCGCGGGGATCCGCAAGCATCCGGTCCAGCGCCTCCAGGCCGGGACCGGGGATTTCGATTTCCGCCTGACGCCAGATTCGGCCGGTACCCTCTTCCGGGAACACGGGCTCGCCGCCGAATTCAAGCCCCGAACCAATCCGGATCGGACCGTTCCGGTCGGCAGGAGCTTCGTGAATGTGCATGGCAACGATCGCATCGGAAGGGGGGATCCGGAAGTTCACAGTGTACGTGACGAATGCGTACAGGACGTTGCCGTCATCGTCACGGCGGTAGTGGACCTGAATCGTGGGGTCGCCGCCGGCGTCGACGCCCGCGACTGGGGGGACCTGCTTAATCGCGCTGAGGGCGGCTGTGAGGTAGACGGTGTTTACCGTATCGGCCGCCAGTGTGAAAGGCAATAACAACCCAACTGTCAGAATCAAGATTCGCATGTAACTCTCCTCCTATTTGCGTGTTGTGACGCAGAATTATGTGACCTATTGAATCTCGCAAAATAAAGTGACACCTTTTTGGGGTACGTACGTCTTTGTATGTATGGGAAATACAAAAGGCGTACGGCGGGATTTCGAGGCCCTGGAGAAGCGCCGTTTCAAAGCGATCCGGTTGGTCGAGCAAGGCTGTAGTCAGTCCGAGACAGCGAGGCGATTGAAGGTCGCGCGGCAAAGCGTCAGCGAGTGGCTGCGACGATACCGGCGTGACGGCGAAGCCGGGTTGCGCCAGGCCGGCCGCGCCGGCCGTAAGCCGCTGTTGGACGCCGCGCAGCTCGAACGCCTCGAGGCGTTGCTGCTGGAAGGCCCCGAGGCGCACGGCTTCCCGACGCCGCTGTGGAGCTGTCCGCGGGTCGCTCGTCTGATCGGAGACGAGTTCGGCGTGCGCTATCACGAGGGCCATGTCTGGAAGATCCTGCGGGCGCTCGGTTGGAGCCCGCAACGGCCCGTCGGCAAAGCGCGGGAGCGCAACGAAGAGGCCATCCGCGGCTGGCAGCGCAAGACTTGGCCGGCCATTAAAAAAAAGCCCGCAAAGAAGAACGTACGATCGTCTTCATCGACGAAAGCGGATTGAGTCAGAAGCCGCATCGTTGCCGCACCTGGGCGCCGCGCGGCGAGACACCGGTGTTGGAGTTCAACTTCAACTGGGACAAGCTGTCGGTGTCGGCCGGGCTGACGTTGCGCAACTTTTACTTCCGGCTCTATCCCGGCGCGATCGGCGAGCTGGAGGTCATCGACTTCCTGAAGGCTTTGGTGCGCCACATCGACGGCCCACTGCTGATCGTCTGGGACCGGCTGCCGGCGCACCGCAGCCGCCTGGTGCGGGAGTTCATCCAGCTCTCCGAGGATCACATCGCAACGGAGTACTTGCCGCCCTATGCGCCGGAGTTGAACCCGGTGGAATACATTTGGGCGTACTGGAAGCAGCACGAGTTGCCCAACGTCTGCCCGAAGGACTACTGGGAACTCGACGAGCGCGCCCGCAAAGCGCTGCGGCGAATGCGCCGCAAACCGCGCTTGATTACCGCTTTCTGGAAACAGTCTTCTCTTTGTCTCGATTGACAGTATATTATGCGAGACTCAGTAAAAGATACATCCCTGGACCGTCTCTGAGCCCTTGGTAGAGCCGATCAAGATGCCAAAATTATACCGCTGCGAGATTACCGTTGGTAACAAGGTGGCCCGTTGATTTTCTGCTGCTTTACCCCGGGGCCACACGCGTTAACGCAGCGCCACCGGCCAAACTGCAACTTGCCCATCTGGAACGGTCAGCTCCAGGGGTGTCGCAATCTTTAGGCGAAAGACGACAGTAGGCGCTCGAATGCAGTGGGTTCCAAGGCCTCCAGCGAGCGCGTGAACAGGGTTGCGTCGAGGGGTTCGCCGGCGGGCCGGACGCCGATGCTTGCCATGCCGGCGCGGCGGGCGGCTTCGACACCGGCCGGAGCGTCCTCGACGACGATACAGCGGGAGGGCGGAACGCCCACCCGGGCGGCGGCCTTTTGGAAGACTTCGGGGTCGGGCTTGCCCACGCTGACGTCTTCGGAAGAGACGACGGCGTCGAAGCAGTGGGCGATTCCCAAAGCGTCCAGCATGGTTTCGGCGTTGGCGAGCGGGGCGGAGGTGGCTATCGCTTGCCGCCAGCCGTGTTCGCGGAGTCGCGCGGTCCAGGTGACTGCGCCGGGCAATGCCTCCAAGCCGCGGGTACGCACGGTTTCTCGAAAGACCGCTTCTTTGGCGTCTCCCAGCGCATCGATCCGCTCGATGGGCGTTTGCTCGCCGAGCCAGTTGACGAGGACGTTGTGGTTGCGTTGTCCGAAGGTTTCCAGGAACTGTTCGTGGGTAATGGCAAGCCCCTCTTCGCTCATCACTTGTTGCCAGGCAAGCCAGTGATACTCCTCGGTATCGGCGAGAGTGCCGTCGAGGTCCCAGAGAACGGCACGAGTATTGTTTCTATCAGGGATCATTGCGAACTGCGTTGGGGGCGAGGACCCGCCCTGCGTTACAGTCGGGCCGAAGCGGTTTTCAGCGCTCTTGCTTGTCTTATTATGTGCCGGCGGTTGCCGCTCGTCGCCTCTAGTGCCACGACCGCTTGAAAAAGTTTGTTTGGCGGCAAAGCCCTATTCTTGCGTGACCGCATCGCGTGGCGATGCGGCTCTGTTTGGCCAGTGGTTTCCTCCGCGATAGCCTCTCGACGCCTTCCCAACCAGGTCGGGGAAACGTGTCTTTTCACGTGGTCAGAGTACTAGTCGACGCGCCGGGCCGACCGCCGAATATCGTTTTGGTCGTCGCCGATGATCTCGGTTACGGCGATTTGGGCTGCTACGGCCAAGAGAGCATCCACACACCCGTTCCTCGACCGCATGGCGGCCGAGGGCATGCACCGTGGGCTACTATCCTGTCCCCTACCGGGGGCTAAGTCAGGCGCTTGTGAGCAAAGAAACCCAATTGGTCCCGATTGAGGGTCATGCCGCTCCAACGCAACCGGTGCGGCGAGTGGCCGCTGGTATCATGACAGTGGCCGCCCGGTAAGCGCCTCAGGTATGCCCTCCGCCCGTTTCAAGCTTGTAGTCCTCGGCTTGCTCGCGTTTTTGACGGTCGCGTTACAGTCCCAATCAACTTCGCAAAGTCCCGGTCCGACCCGCGCCAAGCCCCAGCGCTCCACCCGCCAAAGCCAAGTCCGGAAGGCCATGCGTCAGCCTTTGCTGCGCCCCGTTGTGCGCGGGACGCGGGCCGCCGTGGCCGCGGGTACGCCGCTCGTCACCGACGCCGCCATGCGCATGTTCCATGCGGGCGGGAATGCGGTTGATGCGGGGGTCGCGGCACTCTTCGCGGGCGCGGTTTCCGAGTTCTCGCATTTCGGCTTTGGAGGAGAGGCGCCTTTGCTGATTCGCACCGCGGACGGGAAGGTGTATTCGATTGCGGGCCTTGGACCGGCGCCGAAACTGATGACCCGGGAATTCTTCCAGGGCCTGCGGATGGACGCCGAGCAAGAGCAGGAAATCCGGCGCCGGGGGCGCAACAGCGGTCCGATCCCCTCGTACGGGCTGCTGCCGGCATTGGTTCCGGGTATGGTTGACGGCGGCTTGGTTGCCCTCAAGCGCTTCGGCACGATGTCGTTTGCCGAAGTTATCCAACCCGCTATCGAACTCGCTGACAGCATGCCTCTCGACGAAATACGGGCGCGATCGATTCTGCAGGCTACGCGTTTCTTCAAGCGTTTCCCGACTTCCCAGCGCGTCTTTCTTCCCAACGGCCGCGCGCCGCGACCGGGACGCTTGTTCCACCAGCCCGATCTCGCCGCGACGCTCGGTTCCATGGCGGCGGCGGAAAAGGCGGCGTTGGCGGACCAACGTGGTCGAGACGGCGCCATCGATTCCGTGCGCGACCACTTCTATCGCGGTGAAATTGCCCGGCGTATAGGACGCTTCGTACACGAAAACGGCGGTCTACTGCGATACGAAGACTTGGCGGCGTACCGGGCTGAGGTCGAGCCTCCGATTCAGACGAACTACCGCGGCTTCGAGGTGTACAAGGCGGGTTTTTGGACCCAGGGCGCGGTGATGATCGAGGCGCTCAACATCCTCGAGGGATTCGACCTGAAGAAAATGGGGTGGAATTCGGACGAATACATCCATGCTTTGGTCGAGACGCTGAAGCTGGCCTATGCCGACCGGGACACGTATTACGCCGACCCGAAGTTTTCCGACGTTCCCCTGCAATTGCTCAGCAAAGCCTATGGAGCGAAGCGCCGTGAAGCGATCGATTGGCTGGCAGCGTCAAATGAATTCGTGCCGGGAGATTTTGGGGACCCCGAGCCTCCGCACCCCGCGCGCTTTGCCGGACAACTACGCCCTTTTACCGATGAGTTGGCGTCGAAGGATACGACCTGTATCAACGTCATCGACAAAGACGGCGTGATGTTCTCCGCGACGCCGTCCGGCGCGTGGATGCCGTCGGTGATCGCCGGAGATACGGGGATTCCTCTCACGCAGCGAGCCCAGAGTTTCGTGATGATTCCGGATCATCCAAACGTCGTTGAGCCGGGCAAAAGGCCGCGGATCACGCTTTCTCCGACGCTGGTGACACAGATCGGCCGGCCCTGGATGGCGATGTCCACGCCGGGAGGAGATCAGCAGGACCAGGCCTTGCTTCAGGTTTTGCTAGCCGTCATCGAATTCGGTTTGAATCCGCAAGCCGCTATCGAGGCGCCCCGTTTTCAAACCAAGCATATGGTGGCAAGTTTTGACGATCACGCCATTGAGCGCAATCTGTTATTGCTCGACGAGCGTATCCCGGCGGACGTGATTCAGCGACTCGGCTTGCTGGGTCATCGTTTGGAAAGACGCAGCCGCTGGAACAGCGGTTCGGCCCCAACGGCCGTCAAGGTGCATCCGAGCGGCGCAATCGAAGCTGGGGCCGACCCCTTCGCCTATCGCTACGCGGCAGCCTGGTAGGGCCCTAGTCCCGGAACGCCCTGTTCACTTTCGGGGCACATCGTAAAACAGGGCCGTACGCTCCCGAAAGAAGGTCTCAAATCCACTGCGTCGGAAGAAATCGACGTCTCCGCTCACTGCCAGAACCTGTTTGATCTTTCGCTTTCGCGCGCGGTCCAAGCAGCGATTGACCAGCCCGCGGGCGATTCCTTGTCCTTGAAGTTCGTCCTCCACCGCCAGGCTGCGGACCTCGGCCAACCGACGGGAATAAACCTGCAGCGCGCAACAACCGATGAGCCGCCGCCCGACGAACGCGGCTAAGAAAGACGGCGCGCGCGGCAAGTCTTGTTGGACCAGTTTTTCGGGGTAACGACGGATGAGAGCCCTGATCTCCGGCATGTCAGAGGGGCGGGCGTCGCGGATACGTACTCTCGGCGAGGCGGTCATTTCATCAGCCTATAGGACGCGTCGGACGGGACCGATGTGCCCCGCGGAAAATTGACATCCCAAAGGCGGGTACTTACACTGGCCTTAGCACCCATCGTGCTTTGGAGTTCGGCCATGAACAGACCCTCGCAAGGCCCTCGGATGGGGCGGAGGGCGCGCTCGGCTCGCTACGGCCTCGCGGTCGCTTTGCCGGCATCGCTGCTATTCAGCGCCGCAGCCTCGGCGGCGGACCTTACTTTCTCCCAAGACGTCGCGCCGATCCTGGAACAAAAATGCCTCTCGTGCCACGGAGAGGGCGAGCCGATGTCGCGGCTCGATTTGCGAACGCGCGAGGGTATGCTGCGCGGCGGCTTGCGCGGGCCCGCGCTCGTTGCGGGCCGAGCCTCGGAAAGCCGCATCTACCAGTTGATCTCGGGACGCGCGGCCCCGGTGATGCCGCTGGGCGGCCGTTTGAGCGATGAGGAGGTTGCGACTCTTGAACGATGGATCAACGAGGGTGCTTCATGGGACGTCGCTCGGCTCGATCCACAACCGAAACAGCCTGAAACGGACGAATCACCCGTCCCGGCGGCGGATCGGGAACAAGGCACCATCACCGAGGTCGATCGAAAATGGTGGGCGTTCCAAAGACCGCTGCGCGGAACGGTCCCTCGACACGACGATGCTCGATGGAACGGAAGTCCGGTCGACGCTTTTCTGAAGAAGCAACTCGACAAGGAGGGCCTCGAGCCGGCTCCGCGGGCCGATCGGCGCACGCTGATCCGGCGGGCTTATTTGGACATAGTGGGTCTGTTGCCTTCGCCCGAGGAAGTAGAAGCTTTCGTCAACGATCCCTCTACGGATGCTTTTGCCACGCTCGTTGACCGGCTGCTGGCATCGCCGCACTACGGCGAGCGGTGGGGCCGCCATTGGCTCGATGTAGCCCGTTATGCCGACAGCGGCGGCTACGAGCATGACTACGACTACCCGCATGCCTGGCGGTACCGCGATTACGTAATACAGGCTTTCAACGACGACAAGCCGTACGACCAATTCATTCTTGAACAATTGGCGGGAGACGAGCTGGATGAAGTTACGAACGAGTCGTTGATTGCCACCGGATTCAACCGCATCGGGCCGACGGTCGGGTTTCGCGAGAAGGACAATCCGCAGTACCGCTACAACTATCTCGACGACATGATCGGCACTACGGGCCGCGCTTTCATGGGCCTGACGGTAAACTGCGCGCGGTGTCACGATCACAAGTTTGACCCGATCCTCCAGCATGACTACTACAGTATGCTGGCGACCTTTTTCCCGTTTGTGAACTACGAGTTCCCGCTTGCGCCGGCGGAGAAAGTCGCGGAATTCGATGCTCGTAAAGCGGAAATCGATACCGAGATCGAGCCACTGAAAGAGAAGATCGCCGGTCTGGAAGAGCCCTACCGCAAGTTGGCTCTTGAAAAGAAGCTGGAGAGCTTTCCCGAAGAGATTCAAATCGCCGTCCGGACGCCCGAGGCGGAGCGGACGGACGGCCAGAAGCTGCTCGCGGACCAGGTGACGTCGATCCGTGTGGAGGTCGATACCGTGGCGGATCGTATCACGCCCGAGGACCGAGCGGCGATCGACGGTCTGAACGCGCAGATCGAAGAACTCAAGAAACGGATGCCGCCGGAACTGCCGCGGGCCATGGCGATCCGCGACGGTGACTACCGCTTTGCTCCGGACGGACTGGGAGACGAAAAGCTTCCGGGTAAGGGCCAACGAGAAGATTACGGAGATATGGAGGGTAGTTTTCTTCCGGAGGCCGGTAAGCCGTTTGTTCCGCCTACCGCCTATCTGTTACCAAGCGGAGATCATCGCGTGAAGGGCGATCCGGTCGAGCCGGGATTCTTGCGGGTATTGGCGAGAGGCGACGAGCCGACGACGGTTCCTCCGAGCGGGGGGAACATCAGCTCGGGACGCCGGCGCGCGCTGGCGGAGTGGATCGCATCGCCTGCTCATCCCTTGACGGCTCGTGTGATGGTGAACCGTCTATGGCATTTTCATTTCGGCCGCGGGATCGTCGCGACGACAAGCAACTTCGGGCGCACCGGTGAGCCGCCGGTTTACCCGGAATTGTTGGACTGGTTGGCGACAGAGTTTGTTCGCAGCGGCTGGAGTGTCAAGAGCGTGCACCGATTGCTGATGAATAGCGAGGCTTACCAACTGGCCTCGGTTTTCGATCACCCGGGGAATCGCGAGAAGGATCCCGCTGAAAAGCACCTTTGGCGCTTTCCCGAGCGGCGACTCGAAGCCGAGGTAATCCGCGACTTGGTGCTCGATGCCTCGGGGAAACTGAATCGTGAAATGGGCGGCGAGCCGTTTTTCCCGCCGATCCCCGAGGCCGTTCGTTTGTCGTTCCCGAAAGGGAAGTGGGAGATGACCGAGCAGGGACCGGCGGTTTGGAGGCGCAGTATTTATTCGTATTGGAAACGCGGTCTGCGCTATCCGATGTTTGAAGTATTCGATCAGCCCGACCCCAATGTGACCTGCGAGCGCCGAAATCGTACAACGGTTCCGACGCAGGCGCTGACGCTGCTCAACAACGAGTTTGTTCTGGAACAGGCCAAGTATTTCGCCAAGCGTGTGGCGGCGGAAGCGGGTGAGGAGGCGGAGGCGCGCATCAAGCGGGCTTATCAGATTGCTCTGAGCCGGGAACCTGATCGGGATGATCTGGCTCGGAATCTCGACTTTCTCGCGAAGCAGGCCGAATATCATCGCGACCGCGGGGACACGAATCCGGACGGGGCGGCGCTGCTTGATTTGTGCGATGTGATTTTCAACTTGAGCGAGTTTGTATACGTGAATTAGCTTCCGAGGCGAAGGATTGAACGGGAACCAGCATGGCCAAGCGTCCAACCATTCTTTGCACCACGACGAAAAAACCCTTCGTCTCGCGCCGGGACTTTCTGTTTGAAGCCGGCGAAGGCATCAGCGGCTTGGCTCTCGGTTGGCTTCTGGCACAAGACGGCCTGCTGGCGGCCGACGGGGCAGGCCTGGAAGAGTCGGCGGACGCCTGCTTAACTTCCACCGGGATTGACTCGCCGCTTGTTCCCCGCGACAGCCATTTCCGACCTCGCGCCAAGGCCGTCATTTCCCTTTTCATGAGCGGCGGCGTCAGTCATGTCGATACCTTTGACCCGAAGCCGATGCTCGATAAGTATCACGGGCAGCCGCTGACGGGAAAGGGGCGAGTACGCGTCAGGCAGGGGTATCCCGGGCCGTTGATGCGCACGCCTTTCGGATTTAAGAAGTACGGGCAATCGGGTATCGACGTATCCGGCCTGTTCCCGCACGTCGGCGAGATGGTCGACGACCTGGCTTTCATTCGCTCCTGCCAAGGACGCTCGAACGATCACGTCCTGGCTCACTACGAGTGGAACACCGGGTCGCGCTTGATGGGATTCCCGAGTGTGGGGTCGTGGGTGACCTACGGGTTAGGCTCGGAGAACCAAAACCTACCCGGCTTCGTAGTCGTCTATGACAAGCGCGGCGGGCCCTTCAGCGGCCCGGCGAATTGGAACAGTGGTTTCCTGCCCGCCTCTTATCAAGGCACGGTTTTTCGCGCCGCCGGGGACCCGATTCTCGATCTGCGGCCTCCGGCCGAGCACGTTGCACCGGAGCAACAGAGAGCGCGTCTTGATCATCTGGCCGAGCTGAACGAGCGCCACTCCGCGAAATACCCGGGCAGCTCGGAGCTGGCCGCGCGAATCTCCTCCTATGAGCTGGCGTACCGCATGCAGACGTGCGCCCCTGAAGCTGTCGACATTCGTCAAGAGAACGAGGCGACCAAGCGCCTCTACGGCATGGACGACCCGACGACGGAACCTTTCGGGAAGCAATGCCTGCTGGCGCGCCGTTTGGTCGAGCGCGGTGTACGTTTCGTGCAACTCTATAACGGCGCCTTGGTCAATCAGAACCTCGATACCTGGGACGCCCACGCCAACTTAGTCGAAAACCACACCCAGCACGCCCAGGAGGTCGACAAACCCATCGCGGGGTTGATCCGCGACCTCAAGCAACGCGGCATGCTCGACGACACGCTGGTGATCTGGCACAGCGAGTTCGGACGCATGCCGATTTCGCAACGCGGTGTCGGGCGCGATCATAATCCCGGCGCGATGACTGTCTGGATGGCCGGAGCGGGCATCCAAGGCGGGCAAGTCATCGGTTCGACGGATGAGTTCGGATACCGCGCCGAAGAGCAGGTCGTCACCTACCACGACATTCACGCCAGCATCCTGCACCTGCTGGGTCTCGACCACAAACGCCTCACTTATTTCTTCAACGGCCGCCACATGCGCTTGACGGATGTGCATGGTGAGTTGATTCCCCAGATTACGGCCTGACGGGCCGCAGACGCAGCCGAGGCCCCTCGGACCAGCTGCCTTCCAATAACAGGCCTATCCAGTCCTATACCTACGTCCGACCTTCGGGGTACGCGAGCGAGCACCTCTGTTACAGGAGGGAGCGCAACTCAATGAAAAAAAATGACATAGAGCAGTGGAAGCCGGTCCATTCAGACCGGCTTTGGTCTGGAATTCTTTGTATGCCGCTGTGCAGGCCCGAGGGGACTACGTAAGATCTCCGCGCTCCCTTGGTGTATTCCGGCGCCGATTTATCGGGATGTCCACTGAGGGTGAATGCCCCGTTGGTTCCATGGACGCAAAGGGAAATCTGTACTAATAATTGTAATATATTCAACGAGAATAGTCCCGGTACTTTTGATGCTTGTCGGCAAGTTGATGGGGGCGGTTACAAGGAGGCATGACTCATGTTGCAAGGACTCAAGAAATGGATCAATCGGCTAAGGAATGACGAGGCCGGGATCATCTTGGTCGTGACGACCCTGCTCTTTCCGACTTTGTTGGCTTTTCTCGGGCTGGCTCTGGACATGGGGACCATTTACCATCTGAAACGGAGACAGCAGAAAGCCGCCGACGGAGGCGCTCGTGGGGCCGCCTACGAGCTGCTCCGGGGACGACCGGATCTCGTCACCATGGCGGCCCGCAACGACGCGGCGATCAACGGTTTCGTGCACCACGAACTGAACGGCGGCGATCCCGACATAACGATAACAGCGGACCCGAACTACACCGGCTACCCGATCAACCTGGGCGCCGGCGCCCAGTATGTCGAAGTAGTCGTCACGGAACTAAATGTGCCCACCTATTTCCTCGGAGTCGTGGGCGCGGGGTTCACTACGGTGCAGTCTCGCGCTGTGGCGGGGCTGGTCAAGGGTTACGACGGCTGCGTGATCACGCTAAACCCGACGGCGAGAGACTCGTTGACCGTTGTGGGTAACGGGGTTTTGTCGGCGAACTGCGGCATCATGGTGAACTCGGACGACGAACGGGCGATTCACACCACGCCCGGTACGTGCCTCGAGAGTTCAGAATGGATTGGGACCGCAGGCCTTTCGGTGGCCAACAGTACCTGTGTCAACCCGTCTATCCAGCCCAGAGCGCTTCCGATGGACGACCCGATGGCGGGCACCACGCCGCCTCCGATTCCGGAGAATCCCTACGCTTCGGGCGTGCGGATCAACGCTGCGGACTGCAACAACGAGAATCAGAATCCGCAATGGGCCCAGCCCTCCGGCTGGTCCGCAATTCAATCCGCTTTCGTGCCGGCACCTGGCCACCCTACACTTGCGATGCCGACGGTACCTACCATTGGCCGGCCGGACGTTATGACGATCTGTTCCAGATTCAGGGCGGGACCCACGTATTCGACCCCGGCATCTTCATTCTCAATAGCGGTCTTAAGATCACCGGGAATAACACTATGGTCACAGGAATCGGGGTAGGGTTCTACAACACCGACCTCGGCACCGGGTACAACTGGCGGGCAATCGATATCGGCTCGGGAGTGGAAGGTGAACTTTCCGCCCCAACGGCCGACCCAATGAAGGGCATTTTGTTTTGGGCTGACGGCGATCAGCCTTTGATCCCCGCCGGCAACCACATCATCGGACACGCCGACATGGTATTCACGGGAACGATCTACATGCCGTCGCAACACCTTGACTACGGCGGCAACACAAACTCGGTTGGAGAATGGACTTACCTGATCGCGGATACGATTGACGTCCATGGAGAGGCCGGCGTCAGTCAATTGGATGGTCCCGACCCGGGCACGGTCGGAACCCCGGACGTCTATCGAGTGACCTTGCTCGAATGACCGCGTCGGCCCGCGTTCGGCAATTTGGATTCTGTCAGTTGAAGGAGAAACCGTCAATGTCGCACAAGCTTTCAAGAAACAAACGAGGTCGTCGTGGGGGAGTCACCGTGGAGCTTGCCCTCTCGGTTCCGATGCTGATGCTGATGATGGCGGGCGCGGCCGATTTCGCGCGGCTGTTTTATCACGGGATCACGCTGGACAACGCGTCGAGCACCGGAGCGTTCTACGGGGCGCAGAACGTCGTTTTTTCGGCTGACTATGACGGAATGGCACTTGTTGCCGAGGAAGACGCCCAAGATCTCGACGCGGTCAGCGCGACTCCGGATCGCTTCTGTGACTGCCCTAATAAGACGGAAGTGAATTGTTTCGACGGCAAGTGCACTGGTTTCTACGGCGGGACCGGTCTTTACGGCACGCCGCGGTCTTATACGGTCGTTTCGGTGGAGCAGACTTTTGAGCCTTTGTTGCCGTGGCCGGGCATTCCGAATCCGGTCGTGATTCGCGACACGGCCTACATGCGCGTCAGATAGCGTTTCGATCAAGTCGAACAGGAGAACTTCATGTCTCACGGAAAACAATTGTCAAGCGGAGTAACGGGTCGAAGGAGGGCACAGCGCGGCGCGGCGATTGTCGAGTTAGCGCTTTCTTTTGTCCTGTTCATTGTCGTGGTGATGACCTTGTTGGAGTTCGGCCGCATGATGTGGGTCTATTCCACGCTGGCCCACGTGACCCGGCAGACGGCACGCATTTCGGTGGTGAGAGGGAGCTTGTACCCGATCAGCCACGGGCAGATTCACGACATCGTCGAAGCGCAGGCGCCGCCGAATGGGTTGGACGGCACGATCATGGGCGTCTACTCGTACTGGAACGACGACCCGGCTCCTGCAAGCATCGAGCGGGGAGATTTCTTGGAAATCACTCTCACCTACCCCTTCCAATTTGTTACCGGGCAACTGGTTGCCCCGGACACCACCGTTCAGTTGAGCAGTACCACCCGCATGGTGGTCTCGAACTGACTAAACGCGGGTGGCGGAGTCGCGCTTCCCGGCGGCGGCGCTTTCCAGCGCGCTTGGACAAGAGGTCGGTCATAACGCCGTACCGGCGGAGGTCTAGCGCGGCTTCGGCTTCCCGGGGGCCGAGGATCTAAGGCAACATGTTCCAGTTCATGCGCGATTTTCATGACGTGTTTCGCGGCGCCCGCGACCCGGAAATCGCGAGGGGCTTGTGTCCGGATCTACAGGCCTTTGAGGCTTGGCTGTCGAACAACGCATCGCGCGTTCCGATGTAACGACGCCGTGTTATTCTGAACCTTTGTGCACGGTTGTTAGCGTTCGATGTCGGCCCGGGAGAGCGAAGCCTTCGTTCTGCGTACTTACCCTTACCGAGAAGCCGACTTGATCGTCAGCTTCGTTTCAAGGGACCAGGGAAAGCTGCGAGGCGTCGCCCGTCGTGCACGACGTCCCAAGAATTCTTTTGGTTCGGGGCTGGAGCGGCTGGCCCACGTTCGCTTGTTCTATTTCCAACGGGAAAATCGCGACCTCGTGCGTTTGGATCGTTCGGAGCTGCTCGAACCGCCGCTTTTTTTGCGAGCAGATTATGCATCGGGCGTGGCGCTGGATTATATAGCGGAAGTTTGTGACCGCTTGCTGCCGGAACAGGAACCGAACGACGCATTCTTTCGTTTGGTGATGCTTGTTCTCGAGCGGATTCGACGCGGGTTGGAAGGCACCAGCGGGGAACAAGGAAGTAAGAATAGTGTGGTTACCGCTTCGAACGGCGCGGCGACCCCGACAGGGTTGCCGGCCTGTGGGACAGCGACTAGCGGGACAGGAGCCGGCGAAGCACATTTGTGGGCGGCCCTCACGTACTTTTCGTTGTGGGCCGTGAGGCTGGGAGGGTGGCTGCCACCACTTGATGTCTGCATTCAGAGTGGAGCAGAATTGGCGCCGTCGGAGACGGCGTACTTCGAGCGGGCCCACCCGGGCTTGTTTTCCGCGGACTTCCGCGGACCGAACGCATGGGCTATTTCGCCCGCTTCGCGACAGATTGCGAATCAGATGTTGAAGACGTCGTTGCGTGGGATCGAGACCGGCGGATGGAGTGCGACGACCGCCGCGGACCTGAGGCAGTTTCTCAAGCAGCGCCTCGAAGATCAGGTCGAAGGCAAGCTCAAGACGGCGAGCGTGTTGGAGGAGCTGGAAAGGGCCTGATCCACTGCGAGCCAAGCGGCCTGTCGGCCGGGACGAGAGGGTAACATGAACAGAAACTTTATCAACTTTCGTAACTACTTCATCAATCTCGAGGCGATCTCGTGCGCCGAGATGACCGAGGACGGCGGGATGGCTATCAGCGTGATGGGCCGTCAGGCGCCAATTCGCCTGAGTGTGAACGAGGGCAACGAATTCCGCCAGATCTTGAGCCGGTACTCGCTGCAAACGCGCGAGACGGAAAGCTCGTCGTAGGCTTTCCCGACGTCGGCCGATCCTACCCAATTTATCGATGCAGAATTACCAGGAGATGATCTTGCGGCTCAAGTCGTATTGGGCCGAGAGGGGGTGTATTCTCCAAGAGCCCTTCGACGTGGAGGTAGGCGCTGGGACGATGTGTCCCGAGACGTTCCTGCGTGTGCTGGGACCCGAGCCGTACCGCGTCGCTTACGTGCAGCCGAGTCGACGGCCGGCCGACGGGCGTTACGGGGAGAACCCCAACCGTCTCTACAAACACATGCAGCTGCAGGTGATTCTCAAGCCTGCTCCGGAAGATGTCATCGAGCAGTACTTAGGAAGCCTGGAAGCCATCGGAATCGACCTGCGCAAGCACGATTTGAAGCTCGAGGAGGACAACTGGGAATCACCGACGCTGGGCGCTTGGGGTATCGGCTGGCAAGTGATGCTCGACGGGTTGGAAATCACGCAGTTTACCTATTTTCAGCAGTGCGGCGGGGTGGATTTGGAGCTTGTGCCGTCGGAGTTGACTTATGGGCTCGAGCGGTTGGCGGCATTCTTGCAAAACGTTGATAGCGTGTACGACATTCAGTGGAACGAGTCCTGGAAATACCACGATGTTCGTTTCGCCGACGAGCAGCAATATTCGCTCTATAACTTCGAGAAGGCGGATATCGCTTTCGTCGGGAATGAGTTTGATTTGCACGAGGGCGAGTGCGCCCGGTTGCTCGATGAATACGGCGCGCTCGAGGACGAAGGTGAAAAGAGGCGGTTTCCGCTCCTAGCCGCGTTCGATCAGGTGCTGAAGTGCTCGCATCTGTTCAACACACTCGACGCGCGGGGGGCGATCAGTGTGACCGAGAGGGTCGGTGTGATCGCACGCGTTCGCACACTCGCCGTGGGGGTGGCGCAAGCTTGGCTCGATCAGCAGACTGAGACCGCGGAGGTTTCGGCCTGATGAAAACGGCGGAATTTCTACTGGAAGTCGGCACCGAAGAAATCCCGGATTGGATGATCGGTACTGCGCTGAGCGACCTCGAACGGCGCTTTAGCGAAGGCCTCGAGAAGCATGATCTCGTCGGCGGAGTGAGCTATACCACCGAGGGCACGCCGCGCCGGCTGGTGCTCATCGCCGAAAATCTCGCCCATCGTCAGGCCGATCGTGAAGAGACCCTAACAGGACCGCCGCGCAAGATAGCGTTCGACGATGCGGGCAAGCCCACCAAGGCGGGGGCAGGGTTCGCTCGACGGGCCGGCGTCAGCGTGGACGAACTTGGGACTGACGACAACGGTCGCCTCACCGTGACGCGCCGGATTGCGGGGCGGCCGACAGCTGAAATCCTTGCCGAGATGTTGCCTGAGATTGTCATAGCTGTTCACTTCCCTAAGACGATGTATTGGACCGGGAAGTCGGGTCCACGGTTCATTCGACCGATTCGTTGGCTGACGGCGCTCTATGACGGAGCTGTTGTGCCGTTCGAAATCGCCGGGGTTACCGCCGGTTCGGTGAGCTATGGACACCGCCGCTTGGCTTCAGGAACGATCGAAGTTTCGGGGGGGGCCGACCTGCGCGAAAAGTTGGCGGCGAGCCATGTGATTCTCTCAGGTGACGAGAGGCGCCGCAAGATTGAATCCGAGATCGATGCCCTAATGCCCGGGGGGCTGCGGGTGCGTGCCAATCCACGGCTGCTGTCGATTCTGGTCAACATCACGGAGTACCCAACGCCTATCCTTGGCGGCTTCGAGGAAAGCTACCTGACGCTACCGGAAGAAGTGCTCGAAACGGTGATGGAGCATCACCAAAAATATCTTGCCGTTGAGGATGAGGCCGGGCGTTTGCAGGCGCGGTTCGTCGCTGTGGCGAATCTTGACGGCGATCCCGACGGGATCATTCGGCAGGGAAACGAGCGCGTTCTGCGGGCGCGTTTCAACGACGCGCAGTTCTTTTGGGACGCCGATCAAAAGAAATCGCTCGCCGCCCGCGTCGAAGACCTCAAGGCCGTGACGTTCCAGGCCAAACTGGGGTCGTATTTCGAAAAGACCGAGCGCAATCAGGAAATCGCGAAGGCGTTGGCGCGGGCATTGGCACTGTCGGACGAGCAGACCGGACACGCCCGTCGCGCCGCCGAGTTGGCGAAGTGCGACTTGACAACGGAATTGGTGGGCGAGTTCCCCGAACTGCAGGGGGTTGTCGGCGGGCTTTACGCCAAGCACCAGAGCGCGCCCCAACAGGTCGCCGACGCGATCTACGACCATTACCGCCCGGCAGGCGCGGAAGACACGATCCCGCGGAGCGCCGTTGCGAGGTTGGTAGCGATTGCCGACAAGCTGGATACCTTGGGCGGGCTGTTTCGGCTCGGCATGATGCCGACGGGTTCGAAAGATCCCTTCGCGCTGCGGCGAGCGGCCTACGGCATCATCCGGATTTTGGTGGAGGGCGAACTAGCGCTATCGCTGCCGGAGCTATGCGGAATGGCGGGGGCCGGCGAAAATACCGCGGCACTGGAAGAGTTTTTCGTCGAGCGGCTTCGCTACTACCTACGGGAAGTGCGCGGGTATCGCCACGACGAAGTCCAAGCTGTGTTGAGTGCGTCATCGGAGCAACCGCTCGAGATCGCTGCGCGCGCCGAGGCGATCGCTAAGGTTCGACCGACTGGGAATTTCGAACCGTTGGCGGCCGGTTTCAAGCGTATCAGCAACATCTTGCGTCAGGCGGGAGGAGCTAACCAATTTGCCGCCCGCGATGTAGACGCCGCCTTGCTCGAAGACGGATCGGAAAAGAAGCTGTTTGACGAGTTTGAGAAGCTGAGCCCGAGTGTGGCGGAACTCAAGCACGATGGGCAGTACGAGGAAGCCCTGATCCGGATCGCTTCGTTGCGGCCCGCGGTTGATTCCTTTTTCGATGACGTCATGGTCATGGCTGAAGACGAAACCGTGCGCAGCAACCGCTTGGCCTTTTTAGCGCGACTCCGGAACGAGTTCTCGACGATCGCGGATTTTAGTGAAATTGTGAGCGGCGACGGCTGAAGTTGGGGTGTGCAGCCCCGTCGCCGGAGAACCGTGCCGGCCAGACCAGGCCACAGCCCCTCGTTTGATCTCAACAGTTTTTGTTCGCAACTGAATTCTTTACGTCTCGTATCAATACAACAATCACCAGGGAGAGGAATGAGAAATATGGAGAAGTACGTCTACGGTTTCGGCGGGGGAGGAGCCGACGGCAACGGCACGATGAAGGACACGCTCGGGGGCAAAGGGGCCGGATTGGCCGAGATGAGCCTCGCCGGCGTTCCGGTGCCGCCCGGATTCACCATAACCACCCAGGTCTGCAATCTTTACTTCGACGCCGGCAATAAGACGCCCGCAAAAGTTGAGAAGCAGATGAAAGCGGCCCTTGCCGAGCTTGAGAAGAAGATGGGCCAAAAACTGGGCAACGCCAAAGGCCCCCTTCTCGTGAGTGTGCGATCAGGCGCCAAGTTCTCGATGCCGGGCATGATGGATACCATTCTGAACCTGGGTCTCAATGACAAGACTGTCGAAGGTTTGGTCGGAAACTCAGGCAATCCGCGCTTTTCCTATGACTGTTACCGCCGTTTCATCCAGATGTTCGGCGCCGTGGTTCTGGATCTGGAGAAAGACGATTTCGAGCATATTCTCGAGTCGATCAAGAAGAAGAAGAAAGCGAAACTCGACACCGATTTGACGGCGGAAGATCTGCAAGAGGTCGTCGCTGAATTTAAGAAGTTCGTCGAGAAGAAAACCGGGAATCCCTTCCCACAAGATCCACACGATCAGCTTCGCGGCGCGCGCGACGCTGTGTTTCGCTCCTGGCACAACCAACGTGCGATTTTCTACCGCCGCATGAACGGGATCCCCGATGATCTGGGCACGGCGGTGAACGTCCAAGCCATGGTTTTCGGGAATCTCGGCGATACCTCAGCCACCGGCGTCGGCTTTACGCGCAACCCTGCTACCGGCAGCAAGGAATTCTACGGCGAGTTTCTGATCAACGCACAGGGCGAAGACGTTGTGGCGGGTATTCGAACGCCGCGGCCGATCAGCGAGCTTGCGGACATCCTGCCCCAGGCCTACAAGCAGTTGCGCCGTATCACGAAAAACCTTGAAAAGCACTACCGCGACGTACAGGATTTCGAGTTCACTATTCAAGACTCGAAGCTTTTCATGTTGCAGACGCGCAACGGCAAGCGTACCGGCCCAGCGGCCATCAAAATCGCCGTCGACATGGTGAAAGAGCGGCTTATTTCGAAAGAAGAAGCGGTCATGCGCGTCGAGCCGCAGCAACTCGATCAATTGCTGCACCCTGTGATCGAGCCGAGCTCGAAGAAGTCGCTCAACAAGTTGGCCAAAGGCTTGCCGGCTTCGCCCGGGGCCGCCGTGGGCACGGTCGTTTTTTCGGCGGACGATGCGGTGACGCATGCCGCGAACGGTCCTGTAGTTCTCGTTCGCGGGGAAACTACACCGGACGACATTCACGGTATGGAAGTGGCGAACGGGATTTTGACGTCGCGCGGCGGTATGACCAGCCACGCCGCGGTTGTGGCGCGGGGCATGGGAACGCCTTGTGTCGCGGGTGCGGGCGACGTGCAAGTCAGCCCGGCCAAGAAGCAGATGAAGGCCGGCCGGACGACGCTTCGGGAAGGCGACTGGATTTCGCTTGACGGCTCAACCGGAGAAGTCTTCGCCGGGCAAGCGAAGACCATCGATCCCGACCCCTCGAGCGCGCACTTAGCGCGGTTCATGAAGTGGGTCGACCAGTTTCGCGGCATCGGCGTCCGCGCGAACGCCGAAGTGCCGCGCGACGCCAAGATGGCACGCCGGTTCGGCGCCGAGGGCATCGGGCTTTGCCGCACCGAGCACATGTTCTTCGAAGGCGAACGCCTCGACCATATGCGAGCGATGATTCTCGCCGATAACGAGAAGGACCGTCGTAAAGCGCTGCGCAAGTTGCTTCCGGTCCAGCGTCGGGACTTCGCCGCTCTGTTTACAGTGATGAACGGCTACCCGGTTATCATTCGTACCCTCGACCCGCCGTTGCACGAGTTTCTGCCGAAACGCGAAGAACTGATGGTAGAAATCGCCGAGCTCAAGGCCCTCAACAAGAGGAAGCAGCATGTGCGGGAACTCGAAAAGCTTCTGGAGCGAGTCGAGGAGCTTCACGAGTTCAACCCCATGCTCGGGCATCGCGGTTGCCGTCTGGGGATTACGTTTCCTGAAATCACCGAGATGCAGGCGCAAGCGATTTTCGAGGCCGCCGTACAATGCGCCAAGAAGGGCATCAAGGTGATTCCCGAGGTGATGATTCCTCTTGTCGGCAACGTCAAGGAACTCGAAAACCAGAAGAAGATCGTTGTGGAGACGGCGGAGAAGGTTTTCGCCGCCAAAGGCAAAAAGGTCAAGTATATGGTCGGGACGATGATCGAAGTGCCCCGTGGGGCGCTCACCGCCGACCAGGTCGCCGAGCAGGCGGAGTTCTTCAGCTTCGGTACCAATGATTTGACGCAGACGACGTTCGGGTTCTCGCGCGACGACGCGGGCGGTTTCATCGAGGAGTACAAAGAGCGCCGCATCTTTGACGACGATCCCTTCGCGGTGCTTGACGCAGGCGGTGTCGGTCAGCTTATTGAGATCGCCGTCGAGAAAGGTCGCAAGACCCGTAAGGATCTCGAGGTCGGCATTTGCGGCGAACACGGCGGTGATCCCAAGTCGATCGAGTTCTGCGTCCGCGCCGGGCTTGACTATGTGAGCGCGTCACCATATCGGGTTCCGATCGCCAAACTGGCCGCTGCTCAGGCAGCTCTGTCAAAGGGTCGGGAAGAGACGATGCGCACCGCTTAGCGCGGTGCCACAGTCGTTTGCGGCGTACCATAGAACGATGTCCGATCAAGTTGCAGCCGGCGACGCCAAGGAGCTGTCTGAAGTCTTGCGCGATTGCGGCGAGACGCAGCGGACCGTCGAAATCGGGGGCGGATTCTCTAAACGGACCGCCGGCGGGGAGGTTTGTCCCGCTGATGTCGCTCTATCGACGCGCAATCTGGGCCGGCTAATCGCGTATGAGCCCCGGGACTTGACGGTTAGCGTCGAGGCGGGAATGCGTTATAGCGACCTGCGTCGTACTCTGGCGGAGAACAACCAGTTTCTTCCGCTTGACCCGCCATTTGCCGAGGACGCGACGATCGGCGGCATCATCGCCACGAATGGAAGCGGCCCGCGGCGCCGTTGCTACGGAACGGCGCGCGACATGGTGATCGGCATGAAGTTCGTGACGATCGAGGGCAAGACCGTGCAGTCGGGCGGGATGGTCGTCAAGAACGTTACCGGCCTCGACATGGGCAAGCTTATGATCGGGGCGTACGGGACGCTGGCCGCGATCAGCGTCGTGAACTTCAAGGTTTTCCCGATTCCACGTGGGCGGCTGAGCGTTGTTTTCTCGTCAGCCGAAATCGCACCCTTGGCGGGCTTACGCACAGAAATCTTGAGCGGGGTGATCCAGCCCGTGGCGATTGACTTGTTCAACACCGAGGCCGCTACTGGATGGAGCGGCGGTTTGTCGCAAGTCAGCGGGCAGTATGGTTTGGCGATCGAAGTAACGGGGAACCCGGCGACGATCGAGCGCTGCCGCCGGGAATTCGGCGTGATGGCTGAGAATCACTCCGGGGTTGAGTTCAAAGCGCTTGCCGATGACGAAGTCGAAGCGCTTTGGGGAAACATCCAAGAAACCACGGCGCGGGCCGCTGCCGCCGACTCCGACTCCCACGTCATTCGCATTTCGACGCTGCCGACTCGGACGGCGGAAATCTTCGAGGTCGCCGAGGCGGGGGGGCTGAAACGGCCGGCCGTGATCAGGGCCGGAAACGCCGTGGGATATGTGTATGCCTCCGGTGTAGACGATGCCGGGGTCTGCTTGCGCGTAGCGCGGGAAAAGGGCCTGACCGCGGTTGTGGAATATGCGCCGGTCGGGCAAAAGGCCGAACTCGAGCAATGGGCCGACCCCGGTTCCGAACTCGCCATAATGAAACGCATCAAGGATGACCTTGATCCGAACAATCTGCTCAATCGGGGGCGGCTCTTCAATCGGCTATAAATCCCCAAAGTGGCGACCGGCGGCCCGCAGTCCCGTACTCGGGCGAACAGCGGCTGCCACCCGATTTTCGGCCGTCGAATCGCTTTTGTTTCCAACGACGGCGGATCGCGACAGTCAGGTGGCTCATCCCGAAAATCTCCCTTCGAGTGTTCAGTGGACTACGGTGTAGCCCCAAGAATCGCCACCCAAGCGAGCCCTGGAGGAGCGACAGCAAGGCCCGCCAGGCTGTCACCTAGCGCACGCGAAGGGGCTTATCCTCCGAAGAGACAGACAAGACACAATCTTGGGGGAAATAGCCCGGCTCGCTTCCGAGTTCCCTAAGCGATATCGATTGACGCCCGCAATTCTTCAAACTCTTGAGTTCGTCCGGCATCGGACCGTCATAGAAGTGCGAGAACAGCTGAATTCTTCCTGCTTCCATGACGACCGTTTCTACAGCAGTTACAAAACTCTCTCGCAAGCGCTGTGTCGTGAGCAAGGCGGGTGTATGTTGCATCTGGCTGAGCGCACGGTGGATTTTCGCCTCTGACCAGCCCTTTTTTCGATACTTTCGCCGCAGTCGATCAGCGTCGATATCCATCGCCACACTGTCCAGGTAGAAGGCACAAGAACATCCCTCAATCGTCACGTCAAAAGCGGCTTTCTCCGGTCCGAATAAGCCGGCCCGGTCATCGTTTGTAGAAACGTCAAACCCTTCAGATCGAAACCCCTGAATGGTCGCCGACTTCGATCGGTCAACTGCTACCGTGACTATGTCGCACATAGGATCGCACCCAATATCAGGTTGAGCCGGGATTCCCTTTTTCGTTTTACCTGTTACGGCTAGAGTACGCGAAGCGACGATTTCGAGGCAATAACCACCCTTTTACCATTCTAAGCCGAGCCCTCTCACCACAGCACCACAAGATTCACAAATCCCACGACAACTCCGAAAGCGACCGCCCAGGTCACGGGCTGGGTAGATACGAGTACGCGCTATCTGCTCGGCATGTAGGTCGGTACGCCGCGGCAGCGCTGAATGGAATCGTAGACTTTATGCCATTCTGCCAGGGAGCCGAATCTCTTGGCCTGTACTTCTCGGTGCTTGGGCAACTGGATGGCCTCCTTCGAGTACCGATCAGCCCCAGGCCAACGCCTGGTAAGGGTTCCTTTGAGCGACTCGTTTCGCAGTGATCCTTCGAAGGAGAAGATAGTTTCTGCGGTATCCGCGTTGAAGCGAAGACGGCCTGACTCTGAATCGTGTCGGATATCGGTGAGCACGCCGCAAGGAGGATCGCCGCAAAGGCCTCGATGGTGATGCAATAAACCGAACAGCACGTCGCTGTCCTTCCACAGATCTACCGAATAGCCACTGCAGTGCTCGCCGGTAGCCGATTCGACCTTCTCGTAGGTTCCGACGTATACAAACGCTGGGGCCGGCGTCCCCGCGGCGTAGCAAGATGCGGCCCACCAAAAGACAGTAAGCAGCCGGGAGATGTGCATGCGATGACCCTCTTCGACTCTATTATGTGCACGCGGAACGTCTGGGTCGTTGCTTCCGACAAGTCCGGTTCCCGGAGCCGATCGGGGCCTGGGGACTTCTACTTCCTCGATTCCCCATACGCGGAAGTGACCCCCGGTTAGCCGAGTAGCCAGACAGCGATGAGACTGAGCCCGAGATTGTATGCCATGTGGGCGACAACGGACGTCCAAAGAGAGTGACTGCGGATCCGCAGCCACCCAAAGGCCCACCCCGCAGCGAACATCGACGGGAGGAAGACCAACAGCAGTCGGGGCTGCAATGGAACGAGTCCGAAATGCGCGAGATGGGCGAGCGCGAACGCCGCGGATTGAATCCCGTTCGATCCCATGGGGCCGAGACGCGGCTTGAGCGCTGTAAGCAGAAAGCCGCGAAACAAGAACTCCTCACCCAGTGGGCTGAACAACATGGAAGGTACGGCGATCAGGATCACTTGCCCCCAGGCCGTCTCGGCCGGAAGGCGATCAACGGTCGGCGTGAGCGATCGGGCATGTTGGACAAACCAATTCTGTTGGCCGGGCCCGAACACACCCCACGCTACAGCCGCGCTCACCGCGAGGATAGTAAGTCCGCAGAATAGTCCGGTGAACAGTGACGGAGCAGTGGTGAGGCCGATCAGTCTACGCCCCTCTCGGTTTGCCAGTATCCAGGGGATCGGCCACAAAACCAGCATGGAGAGGGGAAAGAACTTTTCGTCCGTTAAGCCCTGGAACCGAATCACGACATGGACGCAGAGGACCGCGAACATCACTGCCCAGTCGGGCGCGTGCAAGCCAGGACGGAACAAAATGGTTCTACTCACCCCAACAAATCATACATCCGCAGTGCTGGGGCCACAGGTGCTGACAGCTTGCTTCCGATAAGTCCGGTTACCGGAAGCTTCGAATCTGCGACGCCACTTCGCTCAGATCCGTAACGCGGCGCGGGGCGCTCAATACCTCTGCATGGAGGGTTGGGGCAAATTGGCGGAAAGAAGCGTGGACGGAAGTCCGCGCTTGGGAAGGCCTCGCGACCTGCCCTCACCACAGCACCACGAGATTCACGAATCCGACTATCACCCCGAAAACAACCGCCCAAGTTGCAGGGCGGCGATACCACCTTAGCCCCCCGGGCGGTACGGCAAACGGGTATTCGGATACGGGTCGGACCTCCTCGCGTGTGCGCTCGAGCCAGGTAGTTGGAGCGGGGCGGGGCTTGGCGTGCTTTTCGTCCGCTTCGGCTTGCTCCCGGCTCGCGTACACGAGATTCCGCAAATCTTCTTTCTTCGCCCAGCCCCAAAACAGCGTTGAGGCTACCATCGCCGACGAGGTGAATACTATGCTCCACAGATAGGCCCACCAGGTGTTCGTCCACCAGATCGGCAGGTCCAGTCCGTATCGGTCTCCCAAGAATGAACTCGCTCCGTAGGCGATGCCGGTCAGCAATCCAACCGCACCGGATCGTTGATGAACTCGGGTGAGCGTTCCCATCATGTAGACGGTAAACAGCGGCATGACCGCCACGCTCGTCAATCGCAAGTAAAGCGCCACCATCCCGGAATCGAGAAACGGAACGTAACCGAACGACAAGGCGATTACGCCGAAAGTCGCATAGCGAGAGACCGTCAGGTAGTGCGCATCCTCCCGCGTCTTCACGAAGAACCGCGCGTAGATATCGCGCGTGAAAACCGCCGCGATCGACGAGCCTATCGAATCGTAGGTTGAGATGCCGCCCGCCAGCACGCCGGCAACGACAATCCCGATCAGCCCGGGGCTCAAGAAGTCTTCGACCAGCTTGGGATAGACCTGGTCAACCATCGCCAGATCCGGAAAGACAGCTTTGCCGAGGATGCCCAACGTTATGTTGAACCACATCACGACGACCAGCACGACGCTTGCGAAGAAAGCCGCCATCTTCATGTCCCACTCCGAGCGGGCAGCGAGCAAGCGCATGGCCTGGGAATGATTCACAACCGAATAGGCCGTGAGCGAAACGATCCAACCGAAGATCACCATAACGGCCGGCACGCCGGGTTCGGAACGTCCGCCGACGTGCATCATCGAGTCGACCAGAGCGGGGTCGATGGCCGTCAGCCGAGCTTCCAGACCGCTCCAGCCTCCGACGAAGTTCCACAGAACGACCCAAAGGATCAGCGCGGCGAGAAACATTGCGATCGATTGCAACGCGTCGGTCACGGCGACCGCTTTCAGACCGCCAGCCGCCGTATAGGCCGCCGAGGCGAGGGCGATTCCGCCCACCAACCACCAGGTTCCGGTTCCCCAACCGGTTAGGATCGAAAACGTCAAGTAAAGAGAAAAGGCAATATTACCTAGCACGTTGGTGCGATATTGCACTTGGATCAGCGCGCCGAGCAGACGCACGGAAGGCCCGAAACGGTACTCGAGGTATTCAGCGTTGGTAAACATCCCGCCGCGGTAGAGCGGCAGGAAGACGAAGTAGGAGACGACGAACCAGCCGATGGGAATTCCCAGCCACCAGGTCGTCAGATTCGATAGGCCGAAGGTGTAAGCGCCCCCGACGACGGCCACGTAGTCTCCGCTATCGACGGCGGTAGCGAACATGGAAAGGCCTACGATCCACCAAGGCAGTCCCTTGGCGGCGAGAAACCATTCGTAGGAAGTTGTGGTCCCTCGGGCCAGGTAGAGTCCGTAAGCCACGATCGCGCCGTTGGCGACGATGACGATGAGCCAGTCGAGGGGGGTCATTGCACGGTGAACCGTAAGCCGTGAACCGTGAACCTGAACCGATCTTGTTTGCCCGAGTTTCTACTTCTCGGTTGCGGCTTGGGTCGAGAGGATTTCTTTTGCGTGGACTTCGGCGGCCGCGAGGTGCTTCGCCAAGGCCTCGGCGGCGTCGGTTTCGGGCGGTGGCTCGGTCATATGTTCGTAGTGACAGTAGCGGTCTTCCCCACGTGCGAGGATGACGGGGTGATCCGGGGTGACTTGCTTGACCCGCGGATCGATGTAGCGAACGGCGAACCCGATGCGCGGCTGATCGGAGGCGTTGCAGCCGGAACCGTGAATGATGTTGACGTGGTGCAGCGACATTTCACCGGCATGTAGCTCGATGTCCACAACGTCCTCGTCGGCGACATCCACCTGAACCTCTTGGCCGCGCGAGAGCAGATTGTCTTCCGCCCAAGTCTCCTTGTGCGGATGAATCGGATCTTTCTGGGTGCCGGGGGCGACCCTCATGCAGCCGCTTTCGACCGTGCTGGGGGAGAGCGCGATCCAAGCTGTGGTCACCAGCGTTGAGTCCAGGCCCCAATAGGTTCCGTCTTGGTGAAAGGTGAGGTGGCTCGGGTCGCGCGCGGGCTTGGCGAAAATCGACGACGACCACACGAGCAAATCGGGGCCGAGAACATCTTCGGCGGCATCGAGGACCTTCGAATGAGTGACGAGGTCCCAGGCCCAGCGGAAGTGGAGATGAGTCACGCCGAGTTCAATCGATTTCGGCTTGCGGTCGAACGCGGCGAGGAGTTCGTCGTAGCCGGTGCGAAAGCGGCGAACTTCGTCGGCGGACAGAACCGGGATTGGCGAAAGGACCCCGTTCTGTTGATAATCCGAGACTTGTTCCGGAGTTAGCCTGTTTGGCATTGTCTGCTCCGAGCAAAGGCGGTGCGTCGTTTACGGCCCTGATTTTAACAGTTTGGGCCGGTGAGCTATTCGCGGACTGCGCCAGTCGTCATCCCGTAAATCGATAGCCGAGCCCGTGGACAGTCACGATCCATTGGGGTTTCTTGGAGTCGGTCTCGATCTTTTGGCGCAACCAGGCGACGTGTACATCGACAGTGCGGGTGGAAGGCGCGGAGTGGTAGCCCCAGACGTCTTGGAGTAGTTTGTCGCGGGCCAGGGTCTCGCCGCGGTGCTCGATGAGGTATCGCAGCAGTTGAAATTCCTTGGCGGAAAGGCTTAGTTCCTCGTCTCCATGGAAGACGCGGGTTCCTCGCAGGTCGACGCGGACGGACCCGAATTCGTAACTTTCCGGCAAGGCCTTGGGCGAGCCTTGCGAGCGGCGCAGCAGGGCCTCGATGCGGGCGAGCAGCTCCAGCATCTCGAAGGGTTTCGTGAGGTAATCGTCAGCACCGATCTTTAGCCCGAGGACTTTGTCGATGGTCTGGCTCTTCGCGGTAAGCATGAGAACGGGCGTTTGGTTGCCTTGTCGACGGAGATCGCGGCACACGTCAACGCCGCTCTTAGCGGGCAGCATTACATCAAGGAGGATTAGGTCAAAGCCTCCGGCGACGGCTCGATCGAAACCGACTCGGCCGTCCTCGGCGATTTCGACTTCGTAGCCCTCGCCGGAAAGCCGATCTTGCAACGTAATGCGAAGGCCTTCCTCGTCCTCGACCAACAGAATGCGATGACTCATGCGCCGTGTTCAGCTCCACTTGTCTTGCGCATTTCGCCCTTTACGCCTCTGGGTACTTCCATGGGGAGCGGTAGTCCCGGCGCAGTAGCTTGTTGGCTTGCGGGTCTCCAGGGATTGCCTGTTTCTTGGGATCCCATTCCACGCCGCGGCCCAGCTTCTGCGACACCATGCCGAGCAGGCTCATGACAGTGGCTTGATGCCCGACCTCGATGTCGCAAACCGGACGCCGACCGGTCTCAATGCTCTCGAGCAGGTCGTCCCACAGCCCTTGGATATTCTGTTGGTCCGGTTCGTTCAACTGTGGGTCTTCGTGCAGCATTTCTTTCTTCTTATCGCTGGGATAGAACGTCCAGCCGTCAAGCCAACCCATATGGAAGATACCTTCGGTGCCGTAGAAGTTAACGCCGATATTGGACTTCTCCGCGTAGTTGTGGCCGTACCAACGATGCTCCCAGGAGCAGGTGAACGATTCAAACTCAAAGGTAACGACCTGGGTGTCGGGTGTCTCGGTGCTGTCGCGGACGATGTGTCTTCCCCCGGTTGAAGAGATTCGCTTGGGGTGCTTTTCCTCGCTCCACCAAAGCACCTGGTCGAACCAGTGAATCGCCCAATCTCCGATTGTGCCGTTGGCGTAATCGAGGAAATTGCGGAAGCCCTTGGGATGAATCGCGGGATTGAACGCCCGCCACGGTGCCGGGCCGCACCACATGTCCCAATCGAGCCCCGCGGGCGGGTCGGCGTCAGGCGTAGGCTTGCCGGGTCCGCCGGCGCGATGGACAAAGCAACGCACCATGCCGATATCGCCCGCCTTGCCTTCGCGAAGAAACTTCATGCCGGACATGTTGTGCGGCGAGACCCGCCGATGCGTGCCGACCTGCACCGAGCGACCGTGTTTACGTGCCGCTTGAACCATCGCCCAGCCTTCATGAACGGTGTGGCTGATCGGCTTCTCGACGTAGACATGCGCCCCGGCCTCGATCGCGGCGATGGTGATGAGCGGATGCCAATGGTCGGGCGTGCCGACGATCACGATGTCGGGTTTCTCGGTGGCGATCAACTCTCGATAGTCTTTGTATTTTTTGGGCTGATCGCCGGAGAGCTTGTTGACCTCTACGACGGCGGGATCGAGTTGATTAGCGTCGACGTCGCACATGGCCACGGCCTCGGCGCGGCCTGACGCCAGCGCGGTGCGGAGAATGTTCATCCCCCACCAACCGCTTCCGATCAGCGCGGTGCGGTATTTCTTGGTCCGAGATGCCCCGAACAGCGGCGCGGCGTAAGCGAGGTTCGCGGCGGCGGAAGATTGCAGGAACTGTCTGCGGGGGATTGGTTTAGACAAGGTAATACACTCCTCGATTCGGCGGTGTAGGACAAATTGTGGCGAACGGCTCCAAGGCTGGAGCCGGATTGAATTTTACAGTTGATGTCGGCGTTCGCGCAAGGTGCCGGGCCGACGAGCAACTCCCTTTGCCGGATCGAGCTTCAGATTCCGACGGGAAGCTTGCGTCTTGAATTGCGGTCAGCCGGCGACAGCCTGGTTCGAGAGTACCGGCGAGGGGGGCCGCTTACTCTCGTCCCGCCGCGGAGCCGCGTGGGCGCTGAGCTTCTCGGTAGACTTGACCACCAAACGGCGTCGACGAATATCGATGCACCCTTTTCGACGGAGCCGGTTCAACGCGGCGGAGGTGGTCTCGCGGGTTGCGCCGATCAGCCCCGCTACATCCCGCTGCGAGAGGCGGATTTCGATTCCCGCCCCGCCGTTCTTGTGGCTCTTGCCCCAGTGAAGCAAGAGCCTGGCGATTCTTTGCTCTACCTCAAGTAGGGTCAGCCATTGGACCTGCTCTTCGAGCTCTTGGACTCGCCGGCCAAGGTCCATCGAGAACGCAGCCCAGAATTCCGGGTTTCGTTCGGCGTGAGCCATGGCATCGGCTCGTTGGATTACGCTGATCGAGGCCTTTTCAATGACTTCGGCTTGTGCGTGCCGGACACCGTCTTCGAATAGTGCGCATTCGCCGAACACTTCCCCAGGCTCGACGATTCGCAAGACACACTGCCTGCCGCCTTCTGCCGGAACTGATATCTTGACGCGGCCCGCGCCGAGGAAGAAAAGCTGATCGGCGGTCTCTCCTTGCGAATAAAGACAAGTGCCTCGCCCGATCTGCTTGGGTACGGTAGTTTCTTTCAGGGCAGCCAGCTGAGCCGGTAACCTTGCGAACGAGACTTGGGGAATGTGCGCGACGGACATAACAACTCCGTGGAGAGAAGAAAGTACTACGAAATAATACCAGAGTACCATCGGCGAAACCAACGTCCGGGACCGAAAAAATACATCTCAGCACAAATTTGCGCGAAAACTGTTGCCCTGTCGGAATTCTTCGGCGAGTTCGGGCGCAACAAGCTTCTCCCGCAAGTTTTCTAAACGGCGGATATAGGCCGAAAGGACGGTTTGGAGGTTGTGCTGGTTTGTGTCGAAGATGTCCTTCCAGATCTCGAAAGGACTGTCGGCGAGGCGCGTCATGTCTCGCAGGCCGCTCCCGGCGAGTTGGAGTCCCTGGCCGGTTTCCAAAGCTTCGAGAATAGATGCCGCGAGCGCTGTGGAAGCGAGCTGCGGTAGGTGGGATGTCCAGCTTACGATTCGATCGTGTTCATCCGCCGAGAGGAGACGGATTTCCGCGCCGCACTTGCGGAGGTAGTCGCGGAAAGAATCGAGGATTTCCATGTCGGGGAGGACGTCCTCGAGTGGAGTGAGCACATAAGCCGCACCGCGAAACAGCTCGGCGTCGGCATTCTCCACTCCGCGGCCCTCTTTGCCGGCTAGCGGGTGCCCGCCGACGAAAAGGGGTCCGGAGTCAAAGAGTTCCGATGCGCGCCGAACGATTTCACCCTTTGTGCTGCCGGCATCGGTGACGAGCGCGTGGTCAGCGGCATGCTGTCGAACTTCCGGCAGCATCGCAATGATGCGAGAAATCGGCTGCGCCAGGTAAACCAGATCCGCTTGAGGAACCGCCTCTTCGAGGGGCGCTCCGGCATCGATAGCTCCGCGCGCCAGGGCGGCCCGGATGGTTCGCTCCGAGCTGACGCCTAGAAGACGGCCGGTGAACCCCGCTCGTCGCAAGGCAAGCCCGAAGGAGCCGCCGATCAGGCCGACTCCTAGGATGGCAACGGTTCTAATCGGCATGGGGCGCCGGCGCAGGAAATGCGTCAGATGCTAACGGATTTCCGGGTTTCACCGGGAGTTTTCTCGGATGCGCCGTCCTCGGACCGGGCCTCTTTCAGCTCGGACTGGATCGCCCGCATTTCCGTCATTACGGCCTCGAAAATGCGGCAAATCGCATCGTCACTGAGAGGGCCTTGGTTTTCATTCTTAAGGGTATCGAGGACTTGACGCTCGCGGCCGGGTTCGTGGACCGGGATGCCCTGTTTGCGCTTAAGCGGCACCAAGCCCAAGACGTAACCTACCCTCTCATTGAGCAACGCCAGAATGCGGCGGTCCACCTGAGTGATTCGTTCCCGCCAGTCGGCAAGGTCCATAAGAGCTTCCTTCGAGGCCTACACGGCGGACATCTTCAATGTCAGTCCGGCTTTCAAATCAGCGCACAACGCGGTCAGCCGCGCCGGCAAATCTTCGTCGTCTCCGTGGTCGCCGATTAATCTTACTATGGCGCTGCCCACGACGGCAGCATCCACGTGAGGCGCCAAGACTTCCATGTGTTCGCGTTTGGATAACCCGAAGCCAACGGCCAAAGGCAATTCGCTGACAGAGCGGGCCCTTTCGATAAGAGGCATGGCGCGTTCCGAAATCGATTCCCGCTCGCCGGTGACTCCGGTCCTCGAAACAAGATAGACGAAACCACGGCTCGATTGCGACAATCTTCGCAGCCTCTCTTTGGGGGTGGTCGGCGCTACCAAGAAGATCGGATCAAGACCGTGCAGCTTCATCTGCTCCATGTAGGGACCGGCTTCGTCGACGCTCAGGTCAGTCAGCAGCGCGCCGTCCGCTCCCGCTGCCGCGGCATCCGCGGTGAACTTGTCGAAGCCGTAGCGCAAGACGGGGTTGAGGTAGCTGAAGACGACAAGCGGAATCTCCGACTTTTCCCGCACCCCGCGGAGTATATTGAGTACGCTCTTGAGGGTTGTGCCCGCTAGCAGCGACCTCTCACTCGCACGCTGAATCACCGGACCGTCGGCGATCGGGTCGGAGAAGGGAACCCCCAACTCGATGATGTCCGCCCCGCCTCGTTCCAAAGCCAAGATCAGATCCGTTGTCCTGTCCGGGTGCGGGTCGCCCGCGGTCAGATAGACGATCAGCCCTCGTGTCCGTTCAGCTTCGAGGCGTTCGAAGGTCTTGCTGATACGGCTCATCGTGGAAGTCCGTTGCCGGTCCTCATCGGTGAGGCTGGAGGGCTCGCCTTCGACCTATCCCAAATCGGGCATCTTCTCCCGGTAGATGCCAATATCCTTATCCCCTCGCCCCGATAGGTTCACAACAAACGTTTGTCCCTTGGCCGCGGGCGCGCGCTTGACTGCCTCGGCAACGGCGTGGGCGGCCTCGAGCGCGGGGATGATGCCTTCGAGTTGCGAAAGCAGGCGCACGGCTTCCAGGGCGTCCTCGTCGGAGCAGGACACGTATTCGGCCCGACCGGTTTCGCGTAACCAAGCGTGCTCGGGGCCGACCGTGGCGTAGTCGAGTCCCGCCGAGACCGAATGCGTCAACGCGATCTGCCCGTCATCGTCTTGCAACACGTAACTATAAGTTCCATGCAGGACTCCCGGCAGCCCGCCTTCGAATCTTGCTGCGTGGTCGCCCAGCGCCGGACCGCGCCCCCCGGCTTCGACCCCGATCATGCGTACTTTTTCGTCCTGCAAGAAGGGGTGAAACAAACCGATTGAGTTGCTCCCTCCTCCGACGCACGCGATCAAGACGTCGGGAAGCCGGCCGTCATTGAGTTGGAGATACTGTTCCCTAGTCTCGCGGCCGATAACCGTCTGAAAATCTCTCACGATCAGAGGATAGGGATGAGGCCCCAGGGCCGAGCCAAGCATGTAATAGCTATGCTCGAAGTTGGTGACCCAGTCGCGCATCGCTTCGCTGATGGCGTCTTTCAAGGTGCGGCTGCCGGTATCCACTGCGACGACTTCCGAGCCCAGCAGACGCATCCGAAAGACGTTGAGAGCCTGACGCCGCATGTCCTCTTCGCCCATGTAGACTCGGCATTCGAACCCGAACAAGCCCGCGACCGTGGCGCTTGCGACTCCATGTTGACCCGCACCGGTTTCGGCAATGATCCGTTTCTTGCCCATACGCCGCGTCAACAGCGCCTGACCCAGACAATTGTTGATCTTGTGAGCGCCGGTATGGAGCAGGTCTTCACGTTTCAGATAGATCCGCGCGCCGCCCAGATGCTCGGTCAGGCGAGGCGCGTAGTAGAGAGGAGTGGGTCGGCCGGCGTACTGTCGCGAAAGCTCGTCAAGCTCGGCTGCAAAGCCTTTATCGTTTGCGGCCTGGGCGTAGGTTTCCTGTAGCTCTTCAAGCGGGGCGATAAGGCTTTCAGGGACGTATCGGCCCCCGAATTGTCCAAACCGACCCCGGTCGTCGGGCAGTGCGGAGGGTGCGGCCATGCTCCCCTTAGCCTACTTAATTTCCGCCGCTGACTTGGCCGCTTCGAGGTATCGGAGGACCTTGTCGGGATCCTTCACGCCGGGTGTTCGCTCGAGTTTCGAGCTGGAATCGACCCCCCAAGGGTGCACTTCGCGAATCGCCGTGGCGACGTTGTCGCCGTCGAGGCCGCCGGAGACGATAATACGTCCTCGACTCTTCGCGTCGCGAGCGACGGGCCATGGAAACGTGCGGCCGGTTCCGCCGAAGCTCCCTGCCGGCGCAGCCGCGTCTAACAAATAGGCTTCGCAATCGTAGGGCTCTATCATGTCCGGCTTGAAGAACTCTCGAACCTGGAAGGCCTTCCAGACACGCAGGTCGCCCAGGGCCGTGCAGTATTCCGGCGTTTCGTCGCCGTGAAGTTGAACGACGTCCAACTGGGCCGCCTTGGCGGTGTTGTGCACTTGGTCGGCGGATTCGTTGACGAAGACGCCGACGCGCAGGACATCCTTGGGAAGCACTGCCGCAATCATCGCGGCTGTGTCTACGCGGACGCACCGAGGGCTGCCGCCAAAGAAAACGAACCCGAGCGCGGCTGCCCCGTTTTGCGCTGCAAAGAGGGCATCGGCGATGGAAGTGATGCCGCAGACCTTGATAATGTCAACTGCCAACGGTTTTCGCTCCTTCGATCAAGTCGGCCAGGGCTTGGCCGGGGTCGGTGCGCTTCATCAGACTTTCCCCGATCAGGAAGCCGCCACAACCGGCGTCGATGAGTTGTCGCATTTGTTCGGAGTCGCGGATACCGCTTTCGCTGATCCAGAATACGTGCGGCGGGACGAGCTCGGCCAGACGGAGTGATGTTTCCAGCGAGACTTCGAGAGTTTTCAGGTTGCGGTTGTTTATCCCGATCCAGTCAGCCTCAGCGCCCAAGGCTCGCTCGAGTTCCCGCTCGTCGTGAACCTCGACGAGCGCTTCGAGGTTGAACTCTTCGGCCTGCGTCAGCAGGTCGCGAAGTTTCGTGTCGCTCAGGGCGGCAACAATAAGCAGGACGGCGTCCGCGCCCCAGGCGGCCGCTTCCAGCAGATGGTAACGGTCGAGCGTGAAGTCCTTCCGCAAGACCGGCAGGTTCGTCGCGCTGCGCGCGGCGGCTAGGTCATCCAAACTGCCTTGAAAGAATTGCCTGTCGGTGAGAACGGAAAGAGCCGCCGCACCCGCTGCTTCGTAGCGTGCGGCGATGGCGGAGGGTTCGAACTCTTCCGCGATCACGCCCGCCGACGGTGACGTCTTTTTGATTTCGGAGATAACAGCGGGCTTTTTGGCCTCGAGCGCGGAGCGAAATGGCCGGCGGGCGGGCTGTTTCCGGGCGGCTAGAACCTCCGGCTTGACGAGTGTCAGTTGCGCTGCCAGCTCGGCCCGCTTGCGAACGATGATCTGCTCAAGGACGGTCAGTTCACTGGTTTGCACGGAGGAAATCCACAATTTTAGGACGCCGGGAAACCGCTAAGGCCTTCAGTATCTCACGGTTACCGGTTGCGTTGAACCTCGTGTGCTACGCTCCGAAGAGTCGTGCAGGCTCATATTTTGGCGATGGTTTTGGCCGGCGGGAAAGGGAGTCGCCTCCACCCCCTTACGAAAGAACGCTCGAAACCGGCGGTCCCGTTTGGGGGGAAATACAGGATTGTCGATTTCGTCCTCAGCAACCTCATTAACTCCGGCATTTATTCAATCTACGTCTTGACCCAATTCAAGGCCCAGTCCTTGTTGCAGCACCTGCGGGACGGCTGGCAATTCGCGAATCTGCTGAAAGATCAATTCATCATTCCCGTCCCGGCGCAGATGCGTCAGGGCGAGCGTTGGTACGAGGGCACTTCCGACGCGATCTTTCAGAACATCCATTTGATTGAGCTCGCGAGCCCTGATCTGGTTGCGGTTTTCGGAGCCGATCACATCTATCGCATGGACGTTACACAGATGGTCGCCTACCACGATGAGAAAGGCGCCAAAGGCACGGTGGCGGCGCTGCCGATTCCGATCGAGGAAGCCGCGCGGTTCGGAACGATCGAGCTCGACGAGGATTGGCGCATCATCGGTTTTCACGAGAAGGTCTCGAACCCTCCTGAAATTCCCGGACGGCCCGGCTGGATGTTGGCGTCGATGGGGAACTATCTGTTCGACGCCGAAGTGTTGTTGAACGAGTTACGACGCGACGCGGACAATCCCGACAGCGGCCACGACTTCGGCGGCGACATGCTGCCCGAGATGATCGGAGAATTTCCAATCTACGCCTACGATTTCCTCAGCAATGTTGTGCCGGGGGAGACACTCCAAAACCGTGGCTATTGGCGCGATGTCGGGACGATCGAGGCCTACTACGAAGCTACGATGGACCTGCGTTCCGAGCACCCGCCGCTGAATCTTCACAACCATCGCTGGCCCCTCAGGACGGCCGAATACCCCGTAGGGCCCGCACAATTCGCCACCGACGGGAACGAAAAAGGCACGGCGACCAACTCGATCATCTGCGAGGGCTGCCGCGTCCTGGGCGCGGATGTCACCGACTCGGTGCTGGGACGCCGCGTGGTGGCCGAGCGCGGATCTCGCGTGAGCGACTCGATCATCATGGAGAACGCCTTGATCGGGGCCGGGGCCAAGCTGCGACGAGTCATCGTCGACAAGAACGCCCATATTTCCGCGGGTACTGAAATCGGTTTCGACATCGAGCGCGACCGAGAGAGCCACCACGTCACCGAAAGCGGCATCGTCGTCGTTGCCGGGCGCCGCTCCCCCATCCCCATCACATCGCTGACGATTTGAGAGTAAACGGTCGGTTTAGGGAACCGGCGAAACCTCCATCCCGCCCGGCGCCTTTCGGGCCGCACTATCGACAGCCGGATACCGCGCACGCCCCCGGAAGGGGGCATGGATAGTAGCCCCGGGCCCCAGCCCGGGGTCCCCCGCCACAAATCACGAGAAGCCCCGGACGGGGCGCAGGAACAATCTTGCGATGCAACTCCGGCCAATAAGAACCTTACCCTAAAAGCGGCGGCGTGCCATATGGCGAGAAGGTAACGGCGGCGGGAGTCCCGACCTGACTCTTCGGCCCACTGACACCCATTTTCATGGCGGTATCATGAATCCCGCGAATTCATAGAAACCAACCGCCGAATAGACGTGCCCAGAGGACATCGGAGCGTGGGCCGAGGGCGCCGACAACCGTGCCGGCTCGGAGCCCGAGAGTCCGCGATTCATTAGGTGAACGGAGTTTGGCTTCTCGCCGGCTATCCCGTTTGGCGCTAGAATGGACCAGAATGATCGGCCAAACGATCAGCCATTACAAGATCACCGAAAAACTCGGTGAAGGCGGGATGGGCGTCGTCTACAAGGCCGAAGACACCCGTCTCGATCGCATCGTCGCGCTGAAGTTCCTCGCGCAAGACCTCATGCGCGACGAAGAAAACCGCAAGCGCTTTCTGCGCGAGGCCAAGGCCGCCGCCGGAATCAATCACCCCAACGTTTGCACCGTTCACGAAATCAGCGACCTCGATGGGCGAGACTTCCTCGCGCTCGAATACATCGACGGTGAAACCCTCGATGCCAAGATTGCGCAGGGGCCGCTCAAGGTCGAAGAGGCTCTCACGATCGCCCGCCAAGTCGCCGACGGACTCGCCGCCGCGCACGAGAAAAACGTCGTTCATCGCGACATCAAACCCGGCAATCTGATGATCACCGCCGACGGCCGGGTCAAGATTCTCGACTTCGGCCTCGCCCTGCTCACCGAAAAATCAAAGCTCACCCAACTCGATACGGCCGTCGGCACGGCGGCCTATATGAGCCCCGAGCAAATGCAAGCCCAGGAGGTCGATCACCGAACCGACATCTGGGCCCTTGGCTGCGTGCTCTATGAAATGGTCGCCGCTCAGCGCGCGTTCCGAGGCGAATACGCGCAGGCGATGGCCTATGAAATCGTCCACGAGGAACCCGAGCCGCTCACCGGGCTTCGAACCGGCGTGCCCATCGAGTTGGAGTTCATGGTCGGCAAGTGTCTTGAGAAGGACGCGGCGAAACGCTACCCGAACGTCGCCGACATCGGCGTCGATTTGGGGAACCTGCTCGAAAAGCTCAAATCGGGGCGGTCGAGACAGATGGCGAGCGCGGCCGCGGTTGCCACCGTCTCACCCGCCGCAATCCAAGTACGGCCCGCCGCCAGGGATCTCTCCCCCATGGAGGAATCGTTTCTCGATACCTACCGCGTCATCGAAGACTTGGATACCGCCGGCGACCGATCGGCCTATCGCGCCGAGGACACTCAACTCAAACGCTCGGTGACGATCAACATCCTGCCGGAATCGGCGGCGCGGGAAGCCGTACGGCGCCAACGCGTGAAAGACCGGGTGCTCGCGGCGGCGGCTGTATTGCTTGTCGCGTCGTTGGCCGCCGTGGTCGGGTTATGGCTGCGAAGCACGGGGCCGGCGGAACCCCTACCCCTACGCCGCTTTGCCTATGCATCTCCGGGAAACTTACCGTCGAGCCTCTTTACTGCTCCCGTCGCGATCTCGCCCAATGGGAAACACATCGCGATCGCCGGCCAAGGCCGCCAAGGACTGTGGATCCAAGACCTCGATCAACAACAGCCGCGAGCGATCGAGGGGACCGCGGGAGCCCATGGTCCCTTCTGGTCGCCCGACAGCAATTTCATCGCCTTTGCCGCCGGCGGCGAACTCAAGAAGGTGTCGGTACAAGGCGGGGCGTCCATTCGCGTTTGCGAGCTGCCCAGCGGGAATCTCTTTGGCGGCTCCTGGAGCCCCGACGGCGAAGTGATTGTCTTCAGCTCCAGCTCCGGCAGCCCCGCGACACTTTATGAAGTCGCCGCGCGCGGGGGGGCGCCCGACCTGCTGATCTCCGCCGAGGCGTCCGAACCATCGTCGGAAGGACTGACGGGATGGATCTTATCTCCCCATTTCTTACCGGCCGAGGCCGGGCGCCGTGTCCTGGTTTTCACATTCGGCACTCTGGCTCAACAGACCGTGATGCTCCAGGATCTCGAGAGCGGCCGGCGAGAGCAGTTGGGGCCGGGGCACAAGCCGTTCTATTCGGCCGGTCATCTCGTTTATCAGCTGAGTCTCGACACCGAAGATCTCCGGGCGTTGCCCTTTTCGCTCGATACGCTCATGGCCGTGGGTGAAGCCTTTCCGATCGCCCAGAGCGCTCGCGACCCAACCGCCGCCGCGGATGGAACCCTGGTTTACTTCGACGGCGTCGGGAGTCAGGAAGAGAGGCTCGCCTGGCGTGACCGTTCGGGCGAGCGGTGGCAAGAAGTAGGCCGGCCTCACCCTGGAATTGATTCCTTCGACATGTCGCCCGACGGCCGTCAAGCGGTCGTCTCGGTTGAAGGCGACATCTATGTCGAGGACCTCGAGCGCGGCGTATCGACACAGCTCACATTCACGGCCGAGCCGGAGTTATTTCCAGTCTGGGCGCCGTGGGGCGCTGTGTTCGCCCGCGGGGATCCTGAACTGCTCTTCCGCCCCCTCGATCGCAGCCGTGAGATCGAGACGCTGATGGGCGGCGCCGAGGGGGGCCTCGTTGCGTGCGACGTGGACCCGGGCGGGCGGACCGTCCTGTATGGGAGTCACGGTTTCGCCACGAGTTATGACATCCTCTACTTGGAGCGCAGCCTGGACGGCAGTCTCTCCGAGCCCAAGGTGTTCTTCGCCGACCCCTTCGAGACGGTGGATGCGCAGCTCTCGCCCGACGGGCGCCATGTCGCCTACTCATCGCGAGTCACGGACCGCTGGGACGTTCTTGTCCAGCCCTTTCCCGACGGCGGCCCGCAAGTGCAAATTACGCCGGAGGGCGGAACGCAAGTTCGCTGGAACCCGAACGGGAAGGAACTTTTCTTTGTCTTAGAGGACACGCTCTACGCCGTGGGGGTAACGGCCGAGCCCGAGTTTCGGGCCGGCAAGCCGCGGGCGTTGTTCAGTCATGCCGCTTTCAGAACGGGACTCGCCCGGCCGCGCTACGATGTGGCTCCCGGCGGCGACCGCTTCTTGCTCGCCGAGCCCGTCACGGACGACGAGGCCCCCAAACCGAGCATCCGCGTGGTCCAAAACTGGGCCGAAGAGTTCCGCAACCGCGAGCGGGACTAGCGAAACTCCACGCGAGACGGCGGATGCTGATCGACGGAGCGGCAGTTGACGCTTACCCCTCAGCTCCGTCAGGAGCCCTGGCCAGGGCCGCGGAGCAAGTGACTGCCCGGCGAGTCAACGCTGTTCAAGGGGATTGCTCGAAACCTTTGTGCTCTTGGCCCGTCGCTTGCGCTCTGGACTCTGTATCCGCGTTCCGAATTTGTGTGCACGAACGGAAAGGGGGCCTCCCCATTTTTGCTTCAACTCATACCGCTTACTGACGTGCGCGGCTCGGTTTGGGAACTGGGCAGATTACGTCGGCTTGACTCTATAGTCCACTACAGAGTATATACTGAAAGCATGGGAAGCCCGCAGACCACTCATCGACTCTCTCAACCGCTCAAGATCGGCGATGTCGCCCGCCGATCCGGGGCCGGCGTCGAGACCCTGCGTTTCTATGAAAACCGAGGGCTCATTAGGCCGTTGGGGCGCACGGCATCGGGCTATCGCATCTACGACGAGTCGGTTTTCGAGCGCCTGTCGTTTATCAAGAAAGCCCAAGCAGTGGGCTTTTCTCTCGACGAGATTGCCCGCATTATCTCCGAGGCCGGACGGGGCAAGCGGCCCTGTTCGGAGGTTCGCCACATCGCGGCCGAGCGCTTGGCGGAGCTCGACCGCAAACTGCTCGAGCTTCGGCGTTATCGCGACGAGCTGAAGGAAACCGTGGACGCCTGGGATCGCCGCGGCGAGCAAGAGGGCATGATCTGCGGCCTGATCGAGAGCTTGGAAGAAGGTACGCTGCATCCGCCTTCTACAAGGAGCCGCCGTGCGCCCGGGCGCGGGAAGTGAATCATGTCGGCACCGACTTCACCATCAAAGACACCATTGGCCGCGACCGTTCGGTTGCGCATCGGCGGGATGACCTGCCAAGGATGCGTCGGCAGTATCGAGCGCGGCCTACTCGCTGTCCCCGGGGTGGCTCGCGCTGATGTTGATCTAACCGAAGGGGCCGCCACGGTCAATTTCGACGCCCAACGAGTAACGCTCGAGCAGCTCACCGAAGCCGTTCGCGGTGCCGGCTATCAACCTTTGAACGCGGCGTCCGAGGCACCCCCTCACGGTGTACCCGTCATGGCTGAACCGGTGGATGGGCCGACGGTGACCTTGGGGGGGGCGGTTGCCCCCGGCCCGGTCGAAGCACCAGCCCCCGAGCAGGCCGCGCCCTCAGAGCCGGTTCCGCCGGCAACCGACGAACACGCCGTTGCCGACCTCGCCATCACGGGCATGACCTGCGCCGGCTGTGTCCATACGATCGAAAAACAACTTCTCGCCGAGCATGGCGTCGAGAGCGCCGAGGTCAACCTGGCCACCGGCACCGCGAAGGTCGGTTACGATCCGTCGCGCATTACGGTGGAGCGGTTGACGCAGGCGGTTGTTGAAGCCGGTTACACCGCGCGCCGTACGGCGGCGGAAGAAACGCCCGCCGGCGAGCAGGAAGAGGCCGAGGCCCGCGAGTGGACGCGAAGATTCATCGTTTCGGCGATCTTCACCGTGCCCTTGTTGGTGCTCGCCATGTCGCACGGCGCGATCTCGTTTGCCGGGATGAATTGGGTCCAATTCGGACTCACCCTGCCGGTGCTCTTCTATGGAGGCAGTCGCTTTTATCGGGCAGCTTGGGCCGCCGCTCGTCACTTTACGTCCGACATGAATACGCTGATCGCGGTCGGAACCGGGTCGGCGTTTCTGTACTCGACGGCCGCGACGGCGGCGCCTTCCTGGGTAGCTGCTCCGGGCACCCACCAAGCACCGGTGTATTTCGAAACGGCGGCGGCGATCATCACGCTGATCTTGCTGGGGCGCGTTCTCGAAGCACGGGCCCGGGGACGGACATCCTCGGCCATTCGCAAATTGCTCGACCTACAGGCGAAGACGGCGCGGGTGGTGCGCGACGAGGCCGAGATCGACGTGCCCCTCGATGAAGTCGTCGTGGGCGACACGGTGATCGTCCGGCCGGGCGAAAAGATCCCCGTGGACGGCATCGTGACCGAGGGCGCCTCGTCGGTTGACGAAGCGATGTTGACGGGCGAAAGCCTGCCGGTTGAAAAACAGGCGGGGTCGGAAGTCTACGGAGCGACGATCAATCAGACCGGCAGCTTCCGTTTTGAAGCGGGGCACGTGGGCAGCAATACGGCGCTGGCCCGGATCATCCTTTTGGTGAAACAGGCGCAGCAGTCCAAGGCCCCGATTGCCCGCCTCGCCGATGTGATCAGCGGATACTTTACGCCCGTCGTAATCGCCGTTGCGGCCGTAACCTTTTTCGTCTGGTATTTCACCGCGCCTCCTGAACAGGCGCTCAGAATGGCATTGCTCAATGCCGTAGCCGTCTTGATCATCGCCTGCCCCTGCGCTATGGGGCTGGCGACGCCAACGGCGGTCATGGTCGGCATCGGTCGAGGCGCTGAAAACGGGATTCTGATCAAGAGCGGCGGAGCACTGGAGGTTTCCGAAAAGATCCGAACCATTGTGTTCGACAAGACCGGCACGATCACGGCCGGCAAGCCGCAAGTGACCGACGTCGTCGCACTCGGGGTCATGCCGGAAGAAGCCCTCCTCGCCGCCGCCGCGTCGATTGAAAATCTCTCGGAGCATTCTCTGGCCCGGGCCGTTGTGAGGGAAGCCGAGTCGCGTGGCTTGGCGTTGGAGAAGACGGAGTCCTTTGCCGCGCTTGTCGGTTACGGCGTGGAAGCGAAGATGGGCGGCCGTGACTGGTTGCTCGGCAACGAACGCCTGATGCACGAACGCGGCATGGATACCTCCGCGGCAGCCGAGTCGGGAGCGCGCCTGCCGGGCGAGGGCAAGACTGTGATCTTTGTTGCCGCCGACGGCGTCCTGGTCGGCGTGATCGGCATCGGCGATCCCGTGAAACCCGGAGCTGCCAAGACGATCGCCGCCCTCCGCGCAGACGGTGTCGAGGCCGTCATGATCACCGGCGACAACCGTCAGGTGGCGGAAGCGGTGGCGGCAGAGGTTGGCATCACAAACGTCTTGGCGGAGGTACTGCCGGAGGGCAAAGCCGACGAAGTCAAAAAACTTCGGCGGCCGGGTGGGGCTGTTGCCATGGTCGGCGACGGCATCAACGACGCCCCGGCGCTGGCTGCCGCCGATCTAGGTATCGCACTCGGCGCGGGAACCGATGTGGCGCTCGAGACGGCGGATTTGGTTTTGGTGCGCAACGAGCTGAGCGGAGTCCGCGCCGCCATCGAGCTTTCCAAGCGCACGATGCGGACGATTCGCCAGAATTTGTTCTGGGCCTTCGCGTACAACGTCGTCGGAATCCCGATCGCCGCCGGGGTCTTTTATCCGTGGACCGGATGGCTGCTTTCGCCGATTATCGCCTCGGCCGCCATGGCCCTTTCGAGCGTGTCGGTTGTAACGAACAGTCTGCGTCTGCGACGCGCCCGGGTTTCGGGCTAGGGCCGCTTTTCTCAAGCTGATTGGATTGTTCAGCCACGGGATCTTGTTCGTGGTCGGTTATGTGGTGAGTGTGTTATTCGGCGGCGCGCGCCCGGACCTCACAGGCCTCACGGCGGGTAGCGGAGCCAAGAGCGACAGGTAACGCGAACGGCGAGCGTCCACGCTTGCCGCGAACCGATTCATCAGTTCGCGCGGATGCCGATGGCGGCGACGGCGGCGAGACAGACGCCGGTCAGGAAGTAGTCGATGAAGGCGAGGGACGACATGGCGGGCTGTTAGCTACGGTAGTCTGCTAGACGAAGTGGCAGGTTGCGACGTGGTGGAATCCAAGAAGAACGTCTTGCGGTTGCTGTTTACCGTGCTCCTTACGGTGGGGTCGATTGTCATATCCCTCGGCATTGTGCTTATGGCGATCCACGGACCGGAGTCCGCGCCCGCCTTCGCCCTTGCCTACTTTCTCATCGGCAACACGATTTGGTGGTGGGCTTTCACACGCTTTCAGAAAAGCGGCGCACCGCTGTATTACACCTGAATTATGCACTGCGGGGTGCACCGGGGTGCACCTGAGGAGACCTGTGCCGCAAGGGACCATTGGGGGACCCCCGAAAACATGGGGTAAAAAGGTAGGCTGGCGAAGATTCCCGCTTCGCCAACCGACCCCAAGGAGGTCACCCAAATGGTTACCAAACGAAAACAGCATAGCTCCCCAAGGCCCGTCAAACAAGGCCGGGGCGCGAGGGCCTCGCGGCCCAATAAAATCGGGGCTTCCACGCCTTATCACTTCCGCGGCAAGAATCTGACTCCCTACGGCGGCTTGCTGCCCGTCGCCACCCTGCTCGAGAAACTCGACTTCCAAGCGCTGCTGGAAGAAACCATCACGACCAAACGAATCACCCGAGCCATGAGCCCCTACCAGTTTGTGCTGGCCCTCGTGCTCGGCCTCTATGTCGGCTTTGCGCGGCTCAACCAACTCCGCTTCATCGCTCGCGATCCCATCCTGACCGGCATCTTAAAAGTGACACGGCTGCCGCCGCAGTCCACGCTGTGGCGCTTTCTGGCCTCGCTGCACCTCAACGTGGCCCAGCAGATTCTTTCCATCCAGCGCCAGCTGCGAGAACGAGTCTGGGCCGCGGCCCACGTGAAATTGGAGACGGTGACGCTGGACACCGACACCACCGTGCACACGCTCTACGGCCGCCAGATGGGCGGGCGCAAGAGCTACAACCCCAAGAACAAGGGCAAGCGCAGCTACCAGCCGATACTGACCTTCCTGGCCGAGACGCGCGAGTACCTGATGGGCGGGTTGCGCGGCGGCGACCGGCCCACGGGCCAACAGATCGCCGCCCACCTGAAGAGCGCTTTCCGGGCTTTGCCGGCCGGCGTGAAGAAGATCTTGGCGCGGGCCGATGCCGGCTTTTATTGCTGGGAGGCGGTGGCGGCCTACGAGCAAGCGCGTTGTCAGTTCGTCATCGTGGCGCGCAAGACGCGGCGACTGGTCGAGCAGTTGCAGCAAGCCGAATGGAAGCCCTCGCCCCACAGCGACGCTGAAGCGGAGTGCGAATTCCTCTACCAGCCGGAGGGCTGGGCCCATGCTTGCCGCTTTGTCGCGCTGCGGTATGAGAAGGAGCCGGAAACCGACGAGGTCGAGCAATATCAGTTGTTCGCCACCAGCAGCTATACCTACCGCGTGTTTGTGACCAATCTCGCCGAGCCAATCGCGGCGGTGGTGTGGTTTTACAACCAGCGGGCCGGGGCCGAGAACCTCATCAAAGAAGCCAACAACGACGCCGGGCTGGCGGCCCATCCTTCGCGCCGCTTTGACATGAACCGCAATCACTTTCAGTTGGTCATGCTGGCCTACAACCTCAACTGCTGGCTGCTGCTGTTCCAACGCGAAGCCGACGCCACCCCGGAGAAGCTGCGGCACACCACCCTGGCGACGGCGCGGCTGCGCTTTCTGTTCCTGGCGGCCAAGATCTGGCGACACGCCGGACGAACGGGCGTCAGCTACAGCGATCAGTACCAGGAGAAGGGCCTGTTTGAGCGGCTGATGCGACGGCTGCGGGCGATGGCGCCGCCGGGATCGAGCTTCGCGCCGGTGGTGGAGGGTGCGCTGAGTTGAGGGGCGCTATGCATAAAATTTTATGCACTCGCCGCAACGTACTGGGAACACGCCGCTTGCCAGCTCGCTTTTGCCCGCCGGGATCGGGAGGCGGCTCAAACGGGGAGGGAAACCGCAGAAAAGACGACTTGCGACATTATTGAGTTGACACCACTGCCGCTACCGCCACAACTCCATCGCCGATGGCTACGCCGAATCTGTGCATAATTCAGGTTACACGCTACTGGGGGGCGTCGGGTTGATCGCTTTAGGCTTTGGCGCCGGGGCGGTGCCTCATGCCGTCGATAGCGCGATCGAGGAATATAAGCTGACCAACACCGGAGTCTCTGATGTAACGAACGAGCTCCTTCTCAGCGAACAAGGGAATCCGATCGGTGTCCGGCTGCGTTTCAAGCTTCGATTCCCGAAGGAAGACTACTACTGGATCGAGCCCCACCTGCAGCCACCGAACGGGCTCTATCGAACAATCTTCGATCGCCTGCCGGAAAGAGTCCACCGTACAAACCCGCTGAACCTGGAACCGATCGCCAAATCCGTCGAGCCCTACCCTCATGCGCTCAATGCAGACCGCGGGGAGGACATGTTTTTCATCGGCGCGTTCTCTCTGCGGTTCGAAAAGAACGTGGATTATCAGTTTACGTTCGACCTGGCTCCGACTTACTTCAAGAGAAGGCCCAAAGAACTCGGAAGGTGTTTCGTGGAACCGAACGCGAACAACTGGCCGAACTCACGGGAAGCCTTCGAGGCTCTGATCCAGGCGGATGTCGAGGCTGCTTACCTGGTGCGCATCAGCGGGACCACCTACGGCGACCGTTTTCGCGACCCCGGAGAGATGTTGACTAGCGACAAGTACAACCCAAGGGTCTTCTACGAAGGCATCGAAGCCGAAGCGCCCGGACCCTGCGCGGAGACAGAGAATTACTATTAACGGTTTTTTGATGCTAGACGGGTGCGCTCAAGAATCCGCCGCGGCTCATCGTTCTTCAAGAGGAGTTCGTTGAGCAGGCAATTGCACCGCGGGGCTCGGGTTGGTGCCGGAACTGCGGATCGATAGGGCAGAGCCGTCCCCAGACAACGAATCGGGCTCAGACCCGCACGTACTTATGCAGGGCGGGGCAGGTCGACGGGACCATGCCATCCCGTCCTCCGGCCGACCAGACGACCTCGCCGACGTAGATGCTGCCTTCCGAATCGACGCAGATGTCGTGCGGCGCGAAGAAGTCTCCGGGTGAGCCGGGATTGTCGCCGGTGCCCCAGCGGGCGACGATCTCGCCGTCGGTGGTGAGGACGGTGACGCGGCCTCCCGGAGGATTCGGCCCGGCCTCCAGCCACGGGAACAGACCGGCTTTACGGCCGACTTCAGCGACGAAGACGTTGTCGTCGGAATCGATGAATACTTGCATGGGACGCGATACATGCGTCCATTCGGTGATGAATTCGCCTTCCGCCGAAAAGATCTGCACACGGCTGTTTTCGCGGTCGGCAACGTAGACGCGGCCGGCGCTGTCGAGGGCGATGCCGTGGGGCAGATTGAACTCTCCCGGGCCGTCACCGGGCTCGCCCCAGGATAGTTGCAGTTCCCCTTCGGGCGAAAACTTGTGGACCCGGGCATTGCCATAGCCGTCGGTGACGTAGATCGACCCGTCCGGCGTCAAGGCGATGTTGGTCGGATATCTGAAGGGATCTCCACCGTGGGTGATCTGGCGGTAGTCGAAATCCCGCATGCCGGTGTCGCTCGGGGTGCCGTCGCCGATAGCCATCACCAATTCGCCCTCGGGCGTGTATTTGCGCACCGTGTGTCCATCGTCATCAGTCGCGTAGACCATGTCGTCGGGGCCGATGTGCAGCCCGTGGGGCCGAACGAAGTCCCCTTCGCCCCAACTGCTGAGAAAATTGCCGTCGCGGTCGAACACAATGATCGCGTGTCCGCCGCGATTGAAGACGAATAGGCGGTCTTGAGAATCGACGGCGATTCCGGCAACGTCAATGAATTTCCAGTCTTCCGGCATCGTCTCCCAGGCGGGGACGGGGCGGTATTGGAAGTCGCCCGCGCCGACGATGGGCATTGGGGAAGCTTGAATTGGCTCGGACACGGGCTTACTCCTCGACGGTTGAAACAGAGGCGCGCGGGAAGGAGCGCGTTGCGGAGACGATAGCAAACCGGGTTCGGGATGTCGAGGGGAGGTGCCGGATCCGTGTCGCCGAATTACGTGTCGCCGGAGTACGTGAGCCGTGAGCCGTGAGCCGCGACACCTGTCTCGGCGACAGTAGCCCGGTTTCACCGGGCTTAAGAATTCCCCTATAGACCGGTCCTTTAGGGCCGGTACCCGGTGCCGGCACCCTGCTCACGGGCAAACGACCGTCGCAGACGGTCATTCGGGCTGGGGCGGGGCCAAGACCGGCCGCCGAGCGGCCGGTCCCCTCCGACACGGCTCACGGTTCACGGCTAACGAACTCCGGTGACATGTACCCCGGCGACACGTGAATCGGCTCTTGACCCAACTCGGGTACCCGGGTAAACTGATGATTGTAGAGCGAGAGTGTATCTACGGGGAAGTCCGAGCCGTGAAGGGATTCAAGGAACAAAGAGAGGGCCGGGTGCCGCTGTGTCGACACGGCGCGGTCGCCCCTCGACCTAGTGATTCTTCATCGACTTCCGCCGCCGATCTCTCGATCAACAAACCCCGCCTAGCGATTGTTCGCATTAACAATGTCATTATTCTTGTCGCTGTATGCAGCCCCGGTTAAGGGCTTCTGAAGACAAGGATTCAGGGGGCCACTGACCGGGGCGAGCCAACCGGTTGTGTGGTCTTTTTGTTTTTCGGCCGCGATGAAAGAACACCTTGTTGCCTTCTCACGCGGTCCGCGGTAGGGAGAGAAAATCATGTCGTTGATGTCGGGTGCGCAAATCTTACTGGAAAGCTTGATGCGGGAAGGCGTTGAGGTAATCTTCGGCTACCCGGGAGGCGTAACGCTGCCGATTTACGACGTGCTTTACGATCATCCGCTGAAACACGTCTTGATGCGGCACGAGGAGAATGCGAGTTTTTCCGCCGAAGGGTATGCAAGGACGACCGGCAAGGTTGGGGTGTGCATGGCCACCTCCGGTCCCGGTGCGACGAATCTGACCACGGGGCTGGTGGACGCCCTGATGGACTCGATTCCGATCGTCGCGATTACCGGCCAAGTCCCCAGCAAGTTGATCGGGCGCGACGCGTTTCAAGAAGCCGACACCTTCGGCATCACACGAGGCGCGACGAAGCACAACTATCTGGTCAAGGATATCAACGAGCTGGCCGACACCATTCACGAAGCCTTCTACGTGGCGTCGTCGGGGCGGCCCGGGCCGGTGTTGGTCGATACGACCAAGGACGTTCTGCTCGCCAAGGCCAAGTACCGCCCGGCGGAGCAAATCGAGGAGATGCGCGGTTACGAGCTGCGGCTCGACGCCGATGACGATGAGGTCGACGCGGCGGTCGAGTTTCTTTGGACGGCGGAGCGGCCTTACGTCTATGCCGGGGGCGGCGTGATTGCTTCCGGCGCTTCCGCCGAACTGGCGGATTTCGCGGAATCGCTCGATGCACCAGTGGCATTGACGGTGATGGGCTTGGGCGCCATTCCGAGCAACCACCCGAATTTCATCAGCATGTTGGGCATGCATGGCAGCTACGCAGCCAACATGGGCGTGACCGAGTGTGATGCTCTGATCGCGCTTGGGGTAAGGTTCGATGACCGCGTCACCGGCCGTTCGGACGCTTTTGCGCCCAATGCTCGCGTGTTGCATGTCGACATCGACCCGGCGGAGATGGGCAAGAATCGCAAGCCCGATGTCGCGATCGTCGGCGACGTGAAGCACGTCCTGCGGCGTCTGATCGCGCGACTCAAGGAGACCAAGGGCAAGAGAGGCGGGGAGAACGAGGTCTCCCGCGCCGCGTGGCGAGAGAGGATAACCGGTTGGATGCGGGAGCACCCCTACGGTTACGAGGCCTCCGAGCAGGAAATCAAGCCGCAACAACTGGTGCAAAAGATCGACGCGATTTCAGGCGGCGAGGCCGTCATGTCCGTCGATGTCGGCCAGCACCAGATGTGGGCCGCGCAATATATGCGTTTCAACGGGCCGCGGCAGTGGGTGGTTTCCGGCGGACTGGGCGCGATGGGGTTCGGCTTGCCGGCGGCGATCGGAGCACAGTTCGGTCGGCCGGACAAAGTGGTGTTCGCGCTGGTGGGTGACGGTGGGTTCATGATGAGCTTGCCGGAGCTGGCGACAATCGCGAGCAACAAACTGCCCTTGAAGATAGTTGTTCTCAATAACGGCACTCTCGGGATGGTGAGGCAGTGGCAGGAGCTTTTCTACAACAAGCGTTACTGCGCGGTTGAATTGGATTGCTTCCCGGACTGCGAATTGCTCGGCGCGGCGTTCGGCATCAAGGGACGCACGGTGGACAAGCCGGGCGATCTCGACGGCGCCCTCGAGGAAGCCATGGCCGAGCCGGGGCCTTTCTTACTCGATGTGAAGGTGACGCCCGAGGAAAATGTTTTCCCGATGATTCCCTCCGGCGGCGCGGTCAATGAGATGATTCTCGAACCGCCGAAGCCGGTGACGGTGGGAGATTGACCATGAATCAGCTGATATCCCTACTTGTGGAAAACAAGCCCGGCGCTTTGATGCGGGTGGCCGGAGTATTGACCGCGCGCGGGTACAACATCGAGAGTTTGACCGTGGCGCGGACGCTCGACCCGACGCTCTCGAGCATGACGATCGTGGTCGATGTCGATCCGGTGATGCAGTCTCTGCTGATCAAGCAGATCAAGCGGCTCGTCAACGTGGTGCAGGCGGTTGATTTGACCGACTCGCAATCCGTATGCCGCGAGATTGCGCTGATCAAGATCGATGTTGCGCCCGAGATGCGCCCGGCTTTGCTCAAGGAAGCCGATATTTTCCGGGCCCGCGTCGTGGATGCGTCGCCTTCGTCGTACACGCTCGAGGTGACCGGCGCCGGCGAGAAGCTCGATGCGCTGATCTCGCTGCTGCATAACTATGGCGAGGTCGAAATGATTCGATCCGGGTCGATGGCGATTTCGCGGTCGCCGATGACGAAGTCGCATGAAGCGTTCATGGAGGTTACCGGCCGCAATGGCAATACCAAGGAGGCGCTGAAGGCCTAGCCGTTGCGGAGAAGTCGATCTTGGAACGCGGGCGTTCATAAGATGCCGTGAAGGTTGTTGGTCGAAGAGTTTTTGATGTCGCCATGAGCGGCGACACGGCACGCTGAGAGCGTGCGACACGACGATAGACAGAACAGGAGCAATAGATGGCAACTATTTACTACGAAAAGGACGCCGATCTCGATGATCTTGCGGACAAGACCGTGGCCGTTATCGGTTACGGCAGCCAGGGGCATGCCCATGCTCTCAACCTCAAGGACAACGGCGTCGATGTCGTCGTAGGACTCTACGAGGGCAGTCGCTCGTGGCCCAAAGCCGAAGCCGAAGGATTGAAGGTGATGACCACTGCCGACGCTTCCAAGGCCGCCGACGTAATCATGATTTTGGTTTCCGACCACATTCAGGGCGATCTCTACAAGAACGAAATCGAGCCTGGGCTGGAGGCCGGCAATACGATCATGTTCGCCCACGGGTTCAATATTCACTACGGGCAAATCGAAGCGCCGGCGGACGTCGACGTGTCGATGATCGCGCCTAAGGCGCCGGGTCATCGGGTCCGCGAGCTTTTTACTGAGGGCGTCGGCGTGCCGGGATTGTTGGCCGTTCATCAGGATCCGTCGGGCAAAGCCAAGCAACAGGCGTTGGCGTATGGCATGGCACTCGGTTGCTTGAAGGCGGGCGTGATTGAGACGACGTTCAAGGAAGAAACCGAGAGTGATTTGTTCGGGGAGCAGTCGGTGCTGTGCGGCGGAACCGCGGAACTGATTCGCGCCGGTTTTGAAACGTTGGTTGAAGCCGGATATCAGCCCGAGATCGCGTACTTCGAGTGCCTGCACGAGGTGAAGTTGATCGTCGATTTGATTTATGAGGGCGGCCTCAGCTACATGCGTTACTCGGTCAGCGACACAGCCGAGTACGGCGACTATTCGCGCGGCCCGCGAGTGATCGACGATCACGTCCGCAAAAACATGAAGACAGTGCTTGCGGAAATACAGTCGGGTCAGTTCGCGAAAGAGTGGATCGCTGAAAACAAAGCCGGAAGGCAGAAGTTTCTCGACACCCGCAAGGCGCAGCAAGATCAGTTGGTCGAACAGGTCGGCGGAAACCTGCGCGAAATGATGTCCTTCCTAAAGAAGAAGGGCGCGTCGAACTAGTCGAACCTATTGCCGGCCGAAAGGCCCAAAGGATCAGGTCATGCGAGTGTTTACCTACGACACCACGCTGCGGGACGGCACGCAGGGGGAGAACGTCTCTTTCTCTGTCGACGACAAACTCCAGATTGCGCAAAAGCTTGACGAGTTGGGGATTGACTACATCGAGGGAGGTTGGCCGGGATCGAATCCGCGTGACAAAGAGTTTTTTCGGCTGGCCAAGGACCTGGAGCTAAAACACGCGCGCTTGGCTGCGTTCGGCTCGACGCGCTATACGCGCAACAGCGTCGAGGACGACCCGAATGTGATTGCGTTACTCGAAGCCGAGACACCGGTCATCACGATCTTCGGCAAGAGTTGGGAGCTGCACACCCGCCACGCCCTTAGGGTCGACGAAGAGCAGAATCTGGCGATGATTTCCGAAACCGTCGCTTATCTGAAGACCCACGACCGCGAAGTCCTCTACGACGCCGAGCACTTCTTCGACGGCTACGAAGCGAGTCCGGACTTCGCGATGCGCACGCTTGAAGCCGCTCACACAGCCGGCGCCGACGCGCTGGTTCTGTGCGATACGAATGGTGGTACGCTGCCGCATCGGCTGGGCGAAATCTTTGCCGAGGTTCGGAAGCGCTTTGACGGAGTTGTCGGCATTCATACGCACAACGATTCCGACTTGGGGGCCGCTAACACGGTTACGGCCGTTGAGTTGGGCGCGACGCACGTCCAGGGAACGATCAATGGCTACGGCGAGCGCTGCGGCAATGCCAACTTGTGCTCGATCATCCCGATTTTGGAGCTGAAGCTGGGCCACACGACCGTCGGGAAGGAGAAGGTCGAGTCTCTTACCGGCGTGGCGAACTTCGTCAGTGAAACGGCGAACCTGTCGCTTCCCAACGACCGGCCTTTCGTCGGCCGCAGCGCCTTCGCGCATAAAGGCGGAATCCATGTGAGCGCTGTGTTGAAGGAAGCCTCCACCTACGAGCACATCGAGCCGGAAAGCGTCGGCAATAGCCGGCGAGTGCTGATCAGCGACCTTTCGGGACGCAGCAACATCTTCTACAAGCTCCAGGAAAAGGGCTTCGAAGAGTTGCTTGACGACGCCAAGCGACGACAGTTGCTCGATCGCATCAAGCAGCTCGAATATGAAGGCTACGAGTTGGAATCCGCCGAGGGCAGCTTTGAGTTGCTGGTACGGGAAGTGCTGCAACCCGATCACTTTTTCTTCGAGCTGGAGAACATGAGGCTCGTTAGTGAGAAGAAGGACGGCAGGCGCACCGAATGCAAGGTGGAGATGACGGTTCGCGCGCGCGACGGACTGCATACGGCGACCGCGGACTCTTCCGGGCCTTTCGACGCGATGGCAGGGTGTTTGCGCCAGTGCTTGTCACAGACCTATCCCCAAATCGCCGACATTCGCTTGAAGGACTACAAGGTCCGCGTGCTCGAACCGAATCGCGGCACGGCCGCCAAGGTGCGGGTTCTGGTTGAGTGGAGCGACCACAAGACCTCTTGGACTACGGTCGGTGTTTCTGACGATGTTCTCGAAGCCAGCTGGAACGCTCTGGTGGACTCGATTCGTTTGGAGTTGCTGCGGCTGGCGGAGACCGACAAGAGCCTCGACAAGACGGTCGAAGACTATTGTTGGGGGGTGTAGCGAGCCGCCGGCCGCTCGGCCCGCCCCCGGTAGGACGAACACTCGTGTTTGTCCCGGCCCACTGTTGAGACAAGCTCTCAGCTTGTCTCGCCCCGATCGAAGTTTTGCGTCAGCGTCCCCCAATCAAGGCCGTAAATCAACAGCCGCCGGGTTGCGCAGGTATTCAACCGCTCCGGCGTGGCCGGAACTCCCGCTCACTTTGGCGTTGCCGTAATTCCGCATCGCTACCGCCCCGAACCCCACCGCCATTGCGCTATTGGTGATCGTGAAAGCTTTGTAGTGATTCGCTTGTGGATTGCGCCGCTGTGTCCACCATTGGAAAGCGAAGAAGCCGCCGCCGGCCGCGACCTTGACGAGCGCGGCCTTGCGGCCGCTGAAAGTCCCGTCGGCATTGCGCAACAGCGGATTCAGCTCACGTCGGCCCAGCGAAGAGTGGGCGTCGAGTAGGTTCACGGCGGCGAAAGCGATCCAGGAGGCAATCCAAGCTTTCCTCCAGCGCTTCTTTCCGCGCTCTCGCGAGTCCGGCATAGGCCTCGACGACAAGTAGGGCCTATAGCGCACCACGGGGGCTTCGTAGGTGCGATCCCGATCGAAATCGAACGGCGCCGCCGTCGCGACGCCGGGGTTGGCTGCGGTCGCGGGAGCAGGCATCATCAGGGATATGCCCATGGCGAGGATGAAACCAAGGAAGAACTTCCGTGTGCAGAGGAACTTGACGAACATGGGGGCTCCTTGAGCAATCCCGCCGGTTCAAGTTCGACCCATTCATCACGGCCGCCGGCGCGTCGCTTGATAGAGCCAGTTTGGGGCAAGTCCTAGACGAAACACATGACGCACAGGCCACATTTCGTAGCCGGTACTAATGGGGGAGGTTTATCCCAATGGGCCACACGGATTGGCAGGAAGCTCGTGGCGGCCGGCACGTTCGCCGATCTGAACCGCGAACCGGCGTGACGCTGCCGGCGATGGGTTGGCGTGCGGGATTGACGACAAACGAGTGCTTGTCTCAACCGGGAGTTGCGCTAAGTGGAGGGCAGGGCCTCAGCCGGGAAGCGGAAGAACGCAGGTTTTCGAAAGAGGGCGGCTTATTCCATCGCGATGGTGGCGATGTTTGATTCGTGACCGCCGACGGTGACGAGCAGCGACTGATCGCCGCTCGGGGTAAAGAAACTCGGACGCACATTGAGCTGCAAGACGCCGACCAGCCCCGGCGTCATTCCGAGGAACTGGATTTCGGCATCGTGGCCCGCGATTTGGACACCCGCGCTCAGCGGTGCGCGGATCAGCGGGATGGCTGTGGCGGCTTGCCCGCTTGCCAGCGCTGGGGCGACGGGCCCTTGGCCCGTCATGTAAACAGTGACGATCGTATTGCGATCGGCCGGGTTGTTCGGGGTGATGAAATCTCCGTTCTGATCGGTCACAACGGCTCGGCCGCTGTTGTCGGTAAAGATGCCGGGGGCGGCGTTCGTCACCGGGATAGATTGCATTTCACTACGAGCGCCGCTGTTGTCAACGGCGATCTTGACCAGACCCATGCCCGCGGCCGCGAAGGGCAGTTGAAAGTTGATCTGGTTGTCGCCGAGGTAAGTCAGGGGCGCCTCGGAGATCATCAATCCTTCCGGCGTGAAGACCAGAACACGAACTCCGTTGATGTGTGTCGGCAGCGTGTCATTGTTGCGTCCGATGAAGGAGGGCAAGGCGCCTTCCGGAGGCCCGCCAAGGGACTCGCCGAAAATCGACCCCAGTACACCGCCCGCGAAATGGGGGGTATAGCTCGCCGAATTCACGATCCCGTCGTCGAAAATCACCGGCGTGGGGTTGGGTTGATCGCCGAGAATGAGCGTCACCGGAACAATCGCGGTATCCGTTGTCACGCCCACAGCGGTAAAGGTGATCGTCGCCACTTCACCAATGCTCGCCGGCAAGCCTTGCGTGTCGAATTGGACGGTGACCTCGGTCGGTGTGTCGCCTTCCGCGGCGGAAAGTGAAATACGATCAGCGAGAGAACCTTCGACCGTCGCTTCCCAGCGAAGTTCGCCGTTCGACGCACTAATATTCAACTCCGCGCCTTCGGGATTGGGGCCGGTCGCAACACCGGCAAATGTGAGGGTCGAGGGCAGAGCGCTGATGCTCTGAATGATCGGAGGCGTGTCGGCGGTGAGGAGCGAAAAGTTGTCAACCGAATTCAGCTCCGCCCCATCCGCCAAATCGGCGCTGATTTCAATGCGCTTGACGAAACCGAGGGTCGAGAAGAAGGAGCGGTCGCCTTCGACGCGGGTCCACTGGCTCTCTTCCAGGAACGCCGTCTGGCGACTCCATACGTCTCCCGGCAGCACGCCGGTCCAATGAAACGATGTATCAATGCCGATCAGCAGGATCTCGACCGGTTTCGTCGAGCCTGAAAGCGAGCTATGACGATAGTCGAACTCCAGACGTGGGGAGTCCAGGCCGTGATAATTCCCCAAATAAAGGTCGGGCACGACGAAAGCGTCGGGCGCGGAACCGCCGTTTTCGACAATGCGTACAAAGCCTTCCGGGTTCCCTTCGAATTCATTCCAGATCAGCTGCGCGGTCTTGTCACCTTCCGTCCCGAGTTCGGTTTGCTCGGAAGCGGGATAGTTGCGGGTCCAGCCGTCCAAACCGGCCGAAAATGATGTGATGGAGGACAAGACAGGAGTCGCGATATCGCCGCGAGCAAAAAGTCTGACATTATCAAGAGCAGTCTGGTTGCCAAGCCCGGTGTAGCTGGCACGGATTTCAAGCCGTTTGGGATCGGAAAAGACCTGCTCGAAAGCCATGAAATTGCCTTCAAAGACCCGCCAGCTTTCCTCCTTCATGGTGATCGAGTAAGACACCCAGTTGCCGTCGGGGTCAGGTGGTCCCATGGGAGCGATCCAGCGCCAAGAGCCCTCTTCGCCGAACAGGCGCGCTTCCACGAAGAAATTGCCGTCTTTGAAAGCGGTGAACAGCGTGAGGTCAAACGTAATTCGGGGTTCGTTCAGGGCGAGAAAGTCGACAAGAAACTTGTCAGGCGCGACAAACCACTCGTTGGCCGGATCGCGGGTTTCTCGGATCAGAGCATAACCGTCGGGGTTTTCGCCCCCTGTATTACCGCCGGTCGGGACAAATTCAATGGTCGAGGCATCGTCGCCAACGTTGGTCCCGGGGTACGGACTCGGCGTGTCGTTGCGGGTCCACCCATCGAGGTCTTCGTCGAAAGTAGACTCGGCAATCGGTTGCACAAGCTCGATTAGAGGGCCGGAGACGGTCGCCGTGAGGTGGCCCTGGATAGGGCCGGTTATGTTGTTGAAATAAAACGCAATGAAGTAGGTGCCGGCTACGAGCTTTGGGAATTGCACCAAGTCGACCTCGATGCGGGCTACGCCTCGGGGATTGGGCTTTTCACGGAAGTCGGCGAGGAAGTTTCCCAAGCCGTCCGATCCAACGTCTTGGAGGGGTTCGACGGCCAACTCCACGGCTGCCTCGGGAGATGTCAAAAATTCCACAACCAGTTTCGTGGCTCCCTCGGGGACAAAGATGGTAAAGCTGTCGTCGCCGTTGAGGAGGGTCATCTCCTCCTCGATCCTGGGAAAGCTGAGAAAGATCGGGTGTCCATTAGTCAGTGCTGTGGCGGCCGCGAGCGGGGACACCGAGACAATGAGTAAGAGGGTGAGCAGACGCAGAAAGGACGTTGAGGCGCAAGGGGGGGGTCGGCCGATCATATCAGCTTCCAAGGCTCATAGTGCGATCTATTGAATCTCGCAAAATAAAGTGACACCTTTTTGGGGTACGTACGTCTTTGTATGTATGGGAAATACAAAAGGCGTACGGCGGGATTTCGAGGCCCTGGAGAAGCGCCGTTTCAAAGCGATCCGGTTGGTCGAGCAAGGCTGTAGTCAGTCCGAGACAGCGAGGCGATTGAAGGTCGCGCGGCAAAGCGTCAGCGAGTGGCTGCGACGATACCGGCGTGACGGCGAAGCCGGGTTGCGCCAGGCCGGCCGCGCCGGCCGTAAGCCGCTGTTGGACGCCGCGCAGCTCGAACGCCTCGAGGCGTTGCTGCTGGAAGGCCCCGAGGCGCACGGCTTCCCGACGCCGCTGTGGAGCTGTCCGCGGGTCGCTCGTCTGATCGGAGACGAGTTCGGCGTGCGCTATCACGAGGGCCATGTCTGGAAGATCCTGCGGGCGCTCGGTTGGAGCCCGCAACGGCCCGTCGGCAAAGCGCGGGAGCGCAACGAAGAGGCCATCCGCGGCTGGCAGCGCAAGACTTGGCCGGCCATTAAAAAAAAGCCCGCAAAGAAGAACGTACGATCGTCTTCATCGACGAAAGCGGATTGAGTCAGAAGCCGCATCGTTGCCGCACCTGGGCGCCGCGCGGCGAGACACCGGTGTTGGAGTTCAACTTCAACTGGGACAAGCTGTCGGTGTCGGCCGGGCTGACGTTGCGCAACTTTTACTTCCGGCTCTATCCCGGCGCGATCGGCGAGCTGGAGGTCATCGACTTCCTGAAGGCTTTGGTGCGCCACATCGACGGCCCACTGCTGATCGTCTGGGACCGGCTGCCGGCGCACCGCAGCCGCCTGGTGCGGGAGTTCATCCAGCTCTCCGAGGATCACATCGCAACGGAGTACTTGCCGCCCTATGCGCCGGAGTTGAACCCGGTGGAATACATTTGGGCGTACTGGAAGCAGCACGAGTTGCCCAACGTCTGCCCGAAGGACTACTGGGAACTCGACGAGCGCGCCCGCAAAGCGCTGCGGCGAATGCGCCGCAAACCGCGCTTGATTACCGCTTTCTGGAAACAGTCTTCTCTTTGTCTCGATTGACAGTATATTATGCGAGACTCAGTAAGACCATCATGGGGGAATCGGGGATTCACCTAACTACTTACAGGGTTTTAGCTTATCCGTCTCAGGCCGTTCCCGGAACTTCTCCCAACCAGGCTTGGTAACCACCTCCGGCACACAGCGTGGGAGTTCTCGACGACCACCCGATCGTTGTCCCTATATTACCAATGGCCTATGACTTGATGGAAGCCGGCGACAGGTCAGGTGCCCAGGTAGGGGTCTGGCGCGGCGCCTTGAACGCGACGTTCGAGGGGGCTTCCATCAGCCGGCGATCAGCGGAGCGATGACCAGAGCGACGATCGACATCAGCTTGATCAGGATATTCATCGACGGGCCTGACGTGTCTTTGAAAGGATCGCCGACTGTATCCCCGACGACGGTTGCCTTGTGAGCCTCGGAACCCTTCTGCTCGCCTTCCATCTCGCCCTTCTCGATCAGTTTTTTGGCGTTGTCCCACGCGCCCCCCGCGTTGGCCATGAAAAGCGCAAGCAGGACGCCGGTCACGGTCGCTCCGGCCAACATACCGCCCAGGGCTTCCGGGCCGAGCAGGTAGCCCATAGCCACCGGTGCCAAGACAGCAACGAGCCCGGGCGCGACCATTTCCTTGAGGGCGGCCGACGTCGCGATGTCAACGCAACGAGCGGCGTCGGGCTTCACGCCCTCTTCGCCGGCCAGCAGGCCTTTGATCTCACGAAACTGGCGGCGAATTTCATCGACCATTTTCCCGGCGGCGCGGCCAACGGCCGTCATCGTTTGAGCCGCGATGAAAAAGGGCAGGCTTCCGCCTATGAGCAAGCCGATCACGACGCGCGCGTCATTGACTTGAATATTGACCGGCAGTAGGCCGCTGCTGATACGAATGGCATCGACCGCCTGTGTGTAGGCCGAGAAAAGAGCCAGAGCCGTCAGGGCGGCTGATCCTATCGCGAACCCTTTGCCCATGGCGGCGGTTGTGTTGCCGAGAGAATCGAGAGTATCTGTAATAGCGCGAACTTCGGGTCCCAAGCCCGCCATTTCCGATATGCCCCCGGCATTGTCCGCAATCGGTCCGTAGGCGTCGACGCTCATGGTGATGCCTACGGTCGCCAGCATGCTGACAGCCGCCAGACCGATGCCGTAGAGGCCCGCGACATCGTGCGCGATGTAGATAGCGGCACAGATCATGAGAACCGGCCAAGTACAGCTCCGGAAGCCGACGGCCAAGCCTTCGATGATGTTCGTTGCCGAACCTGTTTTCGATGCTTCCGCGATGCCCAGCACCGGTTTCATCGACGTGTAGTACTCAGTGATGTAGCCGATCGCGACCCCGCCGACGGTTCCGGCAACGATTGCCCAAAAGACGCCGTTGGTGATTACGGAACTTCCGACGATCAGATAGGCTGCTATCAAGAACAGCGCCGCGGCAAACCAAGCCGAGTAGCGCAAAGCCGCGGCGGGCCCCATGCCGCTCATGACGCGAATCGAGATGATCCCGATCACCGAACAAATCAAACCGACCGCGGCGAGTACCAATGGCAAAGCCATTAACGCTCCGCGTGCCGCTTCGCCGCCGAGCATGGCCAACGTTTCCGAGCCCAAGGTTGCGGCGATGGCCATCGTCGCGATCATGGATCCGACGTAAGACTCGAAAATGTCCGCTCCCATGCCGGCCACGTCGCCGACGTTGTCGCCGACGTTATCGGCGATCACGCCCGGGTTGCGCGGATCATCTTCGGGAATACCCGCTTCCACCTTGCCGACCAAATCACTGCCGACATCAGCGGCCTTCGTGTAGATGCCCCCTCCTACGCGCGCGAACAGGGCGATTGAGCTGGCGCCCATTGCGAATCCGTTGATGTAGACCGCTTCCTCAAGACCGGCGAAAACCTGCGCAAACACGCCGACTCCCAGCAGCCCCAGCCCGGCCACTGCGAGTCCCATGACAGCCCCGCCTTGGAAGGCGGTCATCAGCGCGCTTTCAACACCTTCGCTGCGCGCCGCTTCGGTGGTCCGAGTGTTGGCGCGTGTTGCGGATTTCATCCCGATGAAGCCGGCGAGAATGGAACAAGCCGCGCCCGTGATGAAACAAAGTGCGGTTTCGCGGTTCAGTTGCCAAGCGATCAGGGCGGCGACCGCGATCACAAAAGCCAGCAGGATGCTGTACTCGCGCTTCAGAAACGCCATCGCGCCGTCGTGAATGGCCTGCGACAGCTCGCGCATGGTTTCGTTGCCTGGCGAGCGGCGGTCATTGAGGATGAAAATGATCAGGGCGCAGACGAGGCCACAGAGACCGATGATCGGAGTTAGAGGTATCAGAGCGTCCATGGTCGGAGCCACAAGGTATGGCTGGACCGGCGTCTTGGCCGGTTGGAGTGTTGAGAGACCGCCGGGGGCAGTCGGACTTTAAGGGTGTCGGAGACTAGTGATTCAGAAGTAACAGGCTACCATTTCCGGCCTGCGATGCGCTCGGCCGGCCGGTGCGGAAGTGTGTTCGGGCGAAACGAGGGACTATCATCCGATCTCCCCTTGCTGAACGGCCTTGCTTCCAGCATCAATCGACCGCGAAAATAAGCCCGGAAACTCCTCGATCACCGAACCCCCAGTGGAAGAGATGTCGCCAGGAGTGGCGACACGGCACGCAGGAGTGCGTGCGCCACGTCCCCTCCCGAGCGCATCGGGAATAACGCTTGCGCCCTCCGAAATCACGAACCACGACAGCAGCGAAGCGGTGCAGCAGCGTAGCGCAGGGCTCGAAGAGACCTGCGGCTTTTTGCCGGCACCAGCGTTCAAACTGCTGAGTTAGCACCAGCCCGGTCCGCAAGGGCCGAGGAACCATCCAACGACGATCACACAACCGGGGCAAACGACCGTCAGAACAGTCATTCGGGGGTCCGAGAGAATGGGTTCGTATGGTCGACCTGGGGTGAGCAAGGGGGCGATACCTAGTTTTGTAAGTCGTTGATTTTAATATGGTTGTTTGATTGTCGAGGCTGGCGATCGTGGATCTTGTGTGGTTGTGGATGGTCTTGGATGGCCGATGGCACGGCAGACCGCTAAGTTTTGTGCGTCGCAGTTGTTTGGAGATGGTTTTGGGGCGGGAGATTGCTTGGGCAGTGTGATTTTGGGCGTTCTTGGGGATTTTGGTTGGAGTTGTGGCGTTGGGGTGGGGCGCTGGGTTTTGTTGGTCCGCTTTGGGCGGTTAGCGTGGGGACGGCGGGGCTTTTGGGTTGATTGTGGGTGGGGTTTCGGCGGTGGTTTGTTGGGTGGGGGCGGTGGTGGAGGCATCGAGGTGCTTGGGGGTGCGGTCGTCCGTCGCGTCGGGTCCGCCACCTCTGTTGGAGTTGTCGGGGTTCGTCTGACACCGCTCACTTACGTTCGCGGCTCGGTTTGGGGCGGCTCGGTTTATTACGGTTTGGATGGGGGATTTCGCGGGGACGTAGCGATGCTGACGATCGGGCGGGGCGGTGGGGCTGTAAACGTCAAAGCCGTCGTCGCCCTTGCTGAGGGCTTCACGGGCCTTGCGTTGGTCTCGGCGGATTTCGGTGAGGAGCTTGACGGAGCGGTAGAAGCGGCGGGTGAGATGTGCGTCGTAGCGGGAGAGTTGAACGAGCGATTGAGTGCCGCCGATCAGCATTGCTCTGCCGAGGAGTTTGTTGTCGCCTTCGCGGCCGGGCTCGGGCGCTGCGGCGCCCTTCGCCCGGTCCCTGCGGAGGACGTGGTTCATGTCCGGCGGTGATGATGGCCGTCTCGATGCGGGAGAGGCGCTGCATTCGCCATTGCGCGTCGACGATTTGGCGGCAGATTTCGCGCTCTAGAGGATTTCGCGGGAGAGCCCAGTCCTCGAGCGCGGTGAGTTGGCGGTCGAAGTCGGCGGGGTCTTCGCCGGGGAGCACGGCGTCCTGATGGGCGGGTTGCGCGGCGGCGACTTGCGAGCAGGCCGTGTTTGAGGGCGTTTTTGGATGAGCGAGCTTTTCCCTCGGGGGTGTTTGGCCCGGTGGATTTTTTTGCGTTCTTGCGGTTGGCGCGGAGTTGTTTGTCGGTTGCCATTTGGGTTCCTCGATACCAGGATACGGTGGGGGTGCAAGGGTTTTGGGGGTTTGGATTTTCTAAGTTGTTGGGGATTAAGGGGAAATATTTTTTGGAGTTGTGTGATGGTCCTTTTGGCCGGGGTACGTGTCGCCGGAGTACGTTGGCCGTGAACCGTGAGCCGAGTTGGGAGGGGCGGACAGAATCGCGGGGGCGGCAAAAAGCCGCAGGTCTCTTCGAGCCCTGCGCTACGCTGCTTGGGTGATGGCGGTCTGGCCGGGGTCGAAGGGCCCTGCGCTGGGCAGCTCTCGAAGGCCATTTTCGGAAGATGGGACATGTCGCCAGGAGTGGCGACACGGCACGCAAGAGTGCGTGCGCCACGTCAGGGTCGTTCGGCCAGGGTTCCCCGGCCCTTGCGGACCGGGCTGGTGCTAACTCAGCCGTTTGAACGCTGGTGCCGGCTTCAGGACGGGCCGAGAGGAGGGCGGGCCTGGAGACCTGACCCACTGGGGTGCTGTTGCAGGCTCGGATTCCTCTTGGATTCGAGGTGCATTGCGGCGAAGGCGGGCACCTTGATTCCGTGGCATGGTGTCCGAAGTCATACTGGGAAGAACCGTTGATGGATGTACATGATTCGACGCCGTACGACGCTCTCGTTGTCATCTCGTTTGGTGGCCCCGAAGGGCCTGACGACGTGATGCCGTTCCTCGAGAACGTCTTGCGCGGTCGCAATGTCCCGCGCGAACGCATGCTGGAAGTCGCTAAGCACTACCATCATTTCGGAGGCCGGAGCCCGATCAACGATCAGAACCGTGCGCTCATCAAAGCGCTGGAAGCGGAGTTGGCCGCGAACGGCCCGGAGCTTCCGGTCTATTGGGGCAACCGGAATTGGCATCCGTCGTTGGCGGACACCTTTCGGCGGATGGCCGACGACGGGATACGGCGCGCGTTGGGCTTTGTGACGTCCGCTTATGGCTCTTACTCAAGTTGCCGGCAATACCTCGACGACGTTGCTCGAGCCCGCGCCGAGGTCGGACCCGGCGCGCCGGTTGTCGACAAGATCCGCCCGTTCTTCAACCATCACGGGTACATCCGCCCGATGATTGAAAACACGGCCGGCGCGCTCGATGAGTTTCCGGAATCCATTCGAGCCGAGGTCCAGCTGGTATTTACCGCCCACAGCATCCCACTGTCCATGGCATCGACCTCGCCCTACGTCGAGCAGCTTGAGGAGGCGTCGCGGCTGGTTGCCGAGGGCGTGGGGCGCGGCGATTGGCGCCTGGTTTACCAGAGCCGCAGCGGGCCTCCTTCTCAACCCTGGTTGGAACCCGACATTACCGACCATCTTCGTGAGGTGCACGGTAGCGGTGCGCCCGGTGCTGTTGTCGTGCCCATCGGCTTTGTATCCGATCACATGGAGGTGCTTTACGACCTGGACACTGCAGCCCGCGAGCTTTGCAATCGGCTGGGTTTCAAGATGGTGCGTGCGTCAACGGTCGGGGTGCATCCCTTGTTCGTCAAGATGGTGCGCGAACTGGTGATCGAAAGGATGAGGCCGGGCTCCGAGCGGCTTGCCGTGGGAAGTCTTGGTCCCCGGCCGGACTTCTGTCCGTCGGGTTGCTGCCCACCGCCGCGACGTCCGACCGGCCGCTGATTCGATCGGAGAATGCTCGTTTGACGGGTCTCGGTCGATTTTGTTAGGTTGACATGACAAGGCTCACTCGCACACCCCTTTTTCACTTCCGCCTGGGAGTTCCTCGGCGAGCCCACAACGGACAATCTGCACCGGAGGACTAGGATTGGCACGCACTGACAAGCATCTGTTTACCTCGGAATCCGTCACCGAAGGGCATCCCGATAAGCTGGCTGACCGGATTTCCGATGCCGTTCTCGACGCCGTTATGGAACAGGATCCGACCGGGCGGGTTGCCTGCGAGACCCTGGTCACGACCGGGCTGTGCATGATCGCCGGAGAAATCACGACGAAGGGTTGGATCGATTACCCCAAAGTTGCGCGAGAGACGATTCGCGACGTGGGCTACACGCAGGCCGACTTCGGTTTCGACTGCCACACTTGCGCGGTGGTCAGCACGGTCGACGAGCAGTCTCCCGATATCGCCATGGGCGTGGATCCGGGCGGCGCCGGCGACCAGGGGCTGATGTTCGGCTACGCTTCGAACGAGACCGAGGAATTGATGCCGCTGCCGATCAGCCTGGCGCATAAGCTGGTCGCGAAATTGACCGAAGTGCGCAAGACCGACGAGCTCGACTACCTACGTCCCGACGGCAAATCCCAGGTAACCGTGGAGTATGAGGGCGGCAAACCGACCCGCATCGACGCCGTGGTCATCTCGACCCAGCACGGCGAGAGCGTCGAGCAAGCGCAAATTCAACGGGAAATCTTGGATCACGTGATCCGCCCGGTCATACCGGGATGGATGGTCGACGCCGACACGAAATACCACATCAACCCGACAGGCCGCTTCGTTGTCGGCGGTCCGCACGGTGACACCGGATTGACAGGCCGCAAGATCATCGTCGATACCTACGGCGGCATGGGGCGTCACGGCGGCGGGGCGTTTTCGGGCAAAGATCCGACGAAGGTCGATCGATCCGCCTGTTATATGGCGCGTCACATCGCGAAGACCATCGTGGCGGCCGAGTTGGCCGACCAATGCGAAGTGCAGTTGGCGTATGCCATCGGCGTGGCCGACCCGGTTTCGGTGATGGTCGACACGTTCGGAACGGGCCAGGTCGACGAAGAAAAGCTGGCCGACATCGTCCGTGACACCTTCCCGCTTACTCCCAAAGGGATCATCGATTACCTCGACCTGAGGCGGCCGATCTTCAAAGCGACCGCGGCTTACGGGCATTTCGGGCGCGAAGAAGAAGGCTTCACCTGGGAGAAGACCGACAAGGCGGAAGTGCTGAAGTTCGAGGCCGGTGTGACCGCGGCCAAAGCCTGAGCAGCCAATCGGCGCTCTTCCAATCGACAGGAATTGAGGACTCTTATGTCTACTGCAACGACGACGCCCGGCGACGTCAAGGATCTTGATCTAGCCGAAACCGGTAAGAAGCGTATTGAATGGGCCGGCGAGTGGATGCCGGTGCTGAAATCGGTCCGCGAGGAGTTTATCAGCGAACAGCCTCTCAAGGACGTCCGTATCTCGGGTTGCCTTCACGTCACAACTGAGACGGCCAATCTGGCCATTGCGCTGCGTGACGGCGGCGGAGATGTCGTGCTGTGTGCTTCGAATCCGCTTTCGACGCAGGATGATGTCGCGGCGTCGCTCGTAAACGACTACGGCATCCCCGTCTATGCCATCAAGGGGGAAGACAACGACACCTACTATTCCCACATCGCCGCGGCCCTCGATCACAAACCCCACATCACGATGGATGACGGCGCGGACTTGGTCCACGCGCTCCACACCGATCGTCAAGATGTAGTCGAAGGAGTTTTCGGCGGAACCGAGGAGACGACGACCGGAGTCATTCGCCTGCGTGCGATGGCGGATCAAGGCGTTCTGAAATACCCGATCGTCGCCGTCAACGACGCGATGACGAAGCATTTGTTTGACAACCGCTATGGGACCGGCCAATCGACGATGGACGGCATTATTCGGGCGACGAACGTGCTGATCGCCGGGCTGAACTTGGTGGTCGCCGGGTACGGCTGGTGCGGCCGCGGCGTCGCCAATCGAGCCAGAGGTTTGGGCGCCAACGTGATCGTCACCGAAGTCGATCCGACCAAAGCGCTTGAGGCCGTAATGGACGGTTTTCGGGTTCTCCCGATGGCCGAGGCGGCGCCGACCGGCGATGTCTTTGTGAGCGTAACCGGCGACAAGCACGTCATTGCCAAACATCACTTCGAAGCGATGAAGAGCGGGGCGATCGTCTGCAACTCCGGTCACTTCAACGTGGAGATCGACTTGGTGTCGCTTGACGCGATGGCCTCGGGCCGCCGTTTCGTGCGCGAATTCGTCGAGGAGTACTCGCTCCCGGAAGGCCGGAAAGTCTACATTCTCGCCGACGGCCGCTTGGTCAACCTCAGCGCCGCCGAAGGTCATCCGGCGATTGTGATGGATATGAGCTTCGCCAACCAAGCCTTGGCCGCTCGCCATCTGGTCGTGAATCGGAGCAACCTTGAGATCGGCGTTCATACGGTGCCGGAGGAGATCGACAAGGAAGTCGCCCGCCGCAAGCTTGGCGCGATGGGCATTCGCATCGACGAGCTTACGCCTGAGCAGGTGAAGTACCTTTCAACCTGGCTGGAAGGAACGTAAAGAAACGGGTCGTTTTTGCAAAGCAGGCGCTCGGGCGGCTCGCGGAGTTACTGACGGCTGCGCCGTCCGCGACCATAATCATTGGTAAGGTTGCGAGTCTCCGGGCACCATGCTTTGACCCCAAACTTCGATCGGGGCGAGACAAGCTCTCAGCTTGTCTCAACTGTGGACTAGGACAAACACGAGTGTTCGTCCCTACCGGCGGGCTCCCCATATAATGGAGGCTGCCTCGGCCCAGTCCCCGGGCCGGCCGCAGATTCCCCGTGGCTTCCCCGTCCCTCAAGCCGACTCTTTCCGAAAGGGTCCGCGACTACTTCAACATCGAGCGGGAGGAAGTTCGCCCCACCTTGGGGATAAGCCTCTACCTTCTTCTCGGGATCGCGTCTGTTATCTCCCTTAAAGCCGCGGCTGACTCCCTTTTCCTTAGCGAGTTCGACGCCAAAAGGCTCCCGGTAGTCGATTTGGCCGTGACGGTCCTAGTCGGGGGCGTTGTCGGGCTCTACTTGCGGCTGAGCAACCGCATCTCGCTCGAGCGGCTGACGCTGCTCACACAGGCCTTCCTGGTGCTGAATCTGATCGGGATGTGGTACATGCTGCAACTCGACCTATTCGCAGCCCGGGGTGTGTTTTACGTTTGGGTGGGGTTGTTTGCCGTGCTGATTCCGAGTCAAGTCTGGTCGCTGGCGGCCGGACTGTTCGATACACGTCAAGCTAAACGTTTGTTTTCTCTGATCGGTGCGGGTGGGATTCTGGGAGCCGCTCTGGGAGGGCAATTTGCGAGCTGGGCGGGACGGAACTTGGACACGGAATCGATCTTGCTTGCCGCGGCGGGCTTTGTCACGGCGTCCGGTGTGATCGTCGGCCGATTGACCTGGGGCGACGAGAAGACGAGACGGGGCGACGCAGGTCGGTCGCCGGCAAAAGCCTCGTTTTTCGAAAGCTTTCGACTCGTGCGGCGCACCCGATATCTGTCTCTAATCACAGCCGCCCTGTTCCTCTCGTTTTTGGCAAGCACGCTGGTGAAGTATCAGTTCAAGGCGGTGACGCAGGCGCACTTCATCGACGATCCGGCGCGCATGACGCAGTTCTTTGGGGACTTTTACGGCTATATCGCTGTCTTTTCGTTTCTCTTGCACACCTTGTTTACCGGGCGTCTGCTGCGTTGGATTGGGCTTGGAATGGCGCTTTTCTTCTTGCCGGTTTCGATGCTGGCCGGTACCGCGATGTTGCTTTCAGCGCCGCTGTTGGCTTCGGCGGTATTCGCGCGAGGATGTGACCTAGGGTTGCGCCACTCGCTCGATCGCGCATCGGTGGAACTGCTCTATGTGCCGATGGCCGCCGAGGTTCGGAAACGGGTGAAGAGTTTCCTGGATATGGCCGTGAGCAGAACGGCTGACGGGCTGGCGAGCGTGGTGTTACTGCTGCTGGTAAGCGTGCTCGAATTCGGTTTGCCGCAAGTCGCTCTGATCAGCGTACTCTGTGTGCTTCCTTGGTTGGTATCGGTGGCGTGGCTGCGGCAGGAATACGTTTCCCATCTGCGGCACACTATCGGGCGCAAGGACCTGCGCTCCGAACAGATCATGGAGGGATTGGCCGGCTCCGCTTCGCCCGAACAGCTCGACCAGATGTTCGAGGGCTCGGACCTGCGCGCCATTGAAACCGCGGTGGACTGGATGCAGTTCAGCGGCGTGACCGCGACCCAGGCGCACCTATCGAATCTGATTACGCACAAGTCGGAAGCGATTCGCCGTAAAGCCATGGCCGCGGCGGCTTCCAGAAAAATTCCCGGTTACGAAGCTGACGCACTGCGCTTCCTCGAACTCGAAACAGACATCGACGGTCGGGGGCCGGCGTTGGACTACTTGGAAGAGCAAGATCTTCCCGCGGCACGCAAAGCCATGTCCAAGTTGCTGGTGAGTGAAGACCGCGACTTGGCCGCAACCGTTGCTGCGCGTTTGGTCGGACACGGCGGGCCGGAAGCCGAAGCGGCTCGCGAGGTATTCACCGCCTATCTCGAGGCGGCCCCCAGTGCGAAGGCGCCCCGGCGTGCCGGCCGTCGCCGTCGGCCGCCGATCGGCGAAAAGAGCTAGTTTTCTCGCCGACAGCGATAGCGAGGTTCAACGAGCGGCTTTATTAAGCGCCGCGGCGATTCGGCCGCTCAGTGCCTCGTCGCTGCTGATCGAAGCCCTCGGACGCCGGCGCCTACGCCGCGAGGCGCGCGCCGCCCTGATTGCGTTAGGACCGGCCGCGCTCGATCGCCTAATCGCGGCAATGGATGACTCCTCGGTTCCTCTTGCCGCGCGCCGCCGGCTGCCGCGTGTAGTCGGCGAGATCGGGGGGCCTCGGGCCGTCGAATTTTTGATCGACCGATTTCACGGCTCGGATCGGCAGATCGGCTTGGAAATACTCCGCGTGCTGGGACGTATGCGCGCCAAGGATTCTTCGATCGTGTTCCCGGCCGAGAGCATAGCCGGGAGGCTCCAAGAGGAGTTACACCGTTACTACGAAGATAAGCTTTCGCTGTACTCGATTCCCGAACGCGAGGCAACCTCCGGCGTGCAATTCTTGCGTCGCACGGTCGAGGAACGGCTTGAAGAGAGGCTCGACGCCGTCTTTGTCTTGTTGGGCTTGATTTACCCCCAACGTGAGATTCTCGACGCGCGGTATTGGATCGCCTCCGGGAGAGCGGACCTACGCTCCAATGCGGTCGAGTTTCTCGACAGCCGCTTGACGAACCCGTTCCGTCAAATGCTGTTGCCGGTGCTGGAAAAGTGGGGTCAGAGACGCATGATCGATACCAGCCGGACGCTCTTCGCGCTGAGGCCGGTGAGCTTCCCCAACATGCTCTGGAAACTCTTGGAATCGCGGGACCCATGGGTGCAAGCCTGTGCCTGCCATGCCGCCGCCGATGCCGTGATGAGGGGATTACGTGAGAAAATCGTCAGGTTAGCCCAAAGCTCTGATCCCATCCTCGCCGAGACAGCCGCGAAAGCCTACAGCAGGTTGCCGCTCACCGCGGGTTCGGGTAACAGCGCGACGTAGTGCCGGGATTCCGACAACGTCCGACTATGGAAACCCTCACCACGCTCGAAAGGGCTATTCGCCTCCAGAAAGTCGAGCTGTTCAGCGACTTGCGCACGGACGAGCTGGCGCTGGTGGCGTCGATTGCCTCGCAAACCCAGCAGCAACCGGGCGACGTCCTGTTTCGCGAAAACGCGCCTTCAGACGCTTTGTTCGTGGTCCTCGCGGGCCGGGTCGAAATGAGCCGCGGCGGGCAGGCGATGTTTTCCGTCGGTGAAGACGAAACGGTCGGCAATTGGGCCTTTTTCGATGACCAGCCTAGTGTCGTAACCGCCACGGCGGTGGAAGAAAGTTGGTTGCTCAAGATCGAAGGGCAGGATTTCTTCGACTTGCTCGAAGACCACACGGAAATGACGCCTTCGATGTTTCAGGCGCTGTTCAAGCGCGTGCGGTCGCTTCTGGTCGGAGGTTTGGAAAACCAATAGCTGCCGGGTCTTTCGAGTCCGCCTACTCATGAAACTCCCCACTCGAGCCGTCCATGCGGGGGATCGCAAGCCCGGCGGAACATTTGTACCTGCGACGACGCCGATCTACGCTGCGTCCAGTTACTTCTATCGTCGGATGGAAGACATCGAGAAGGTGTTTGCGGGAGAAACGGTCGGGCAAGGTTATGCACGCTACGGTAATCCAACCACTGAGGCCCTCGAAGAACTGGTTGCCGCACTGGAAGGCGGCGACACGGGGTGTGCCTCAGCTTCCGGAATGGCGGCACTGTATGTGGCCTTGTCGGCGGCGTTGACCGACCGGCGGAAATCGATTGTTGCCGGCAACGCCCTGTTAGGCGACACCTTTCGGATGCTGGACGAGATCGTCGAGCCGATGGGGGTCGAGGTAACCTACGCGGACCCTTGCGATGTGGACGCCTTCCAGGGTGTGATCGAGCAAGTCGATCCGGGCTGCGTCTTTGTCGAGAGCATCTCTAATCCCCTCCTGCGGGTCGCGCCGCTTGATCGGATCACGGAGGCGGCCCATGCTCGAGGCGCCCTTGTTGTCGTCGATGCGACTTTCAATACGCCGGTCCTAATGCGACCCCTTGACCTCGGCGTGGACCTGGTCGCCCATAGCGCGACAAAATATCTAGCGGGTCACGGTGATGTGCTCGGAGGCGTCGTCGTCGCCCACGAGCCGTGGCGCGAAGTTCTGCTCGCGCTGACGCGCAATCTCGGCGCGAACCTCGGTCCCCACGAAGCGTACCTAACGATGAGGGGGATCAAGACGCTGCCATTGCGCATGGAGCGGCAATGCGGCAATGCTCTCCAGGTAGCCGAGGCGCTGGCGGGCAACTCTCGGGTCGAGCGAGTCCACTATCCGGGTTTGGCGTCGCATCCCGACCATGCTACGGCGCGGCGGCACTTTTCCTTGTCTTCCGCGGGCCAATCGATGTACGGCGCTATGCTCAGCTTTGCGCTACGCGACGCCGGGCGCGAGGAGGTCTTCGACTTTCTCGATCGATTGCAACTGATTATCCGCGGGACAAGCCTCGGCGATGTACACTCCCTGATCGCCTATCCGGCAATCAGCTCGCATCGCAACCTTGCGCCGAATCATCGCCGCCGCTTGGGCATTGGCGACAATTTGTTGCGGCTTTCGGTGGGCATCGAAGCGGCCGAGGACATCATCGCCGACCTGGAACAGGCTCTGGGCAGGCCTGGAGACCTGCCCCACTGAGGGCATGACCCACCCTGCCGGCGCCGCCACAGACGCTCGCTGCCGCGGCCCCTTTTTTGTTCGCCCGCAAAGGCCCGAGCTAATTTCCGGCCCAGGGTGCTTGTCCTTTCAGATGGGTTCGAATCTAGATCTTCCTTGCGACGACGAAATGGTCGGGCAAGCCAGACAATCCGTCAGACTCAACAACATCAAACCCGCCACGAGCAATCAACCCTTCGAGCTCGGTGGTTCTAAGAGACTTCATGTCCGGAACGATGCCCAACGTAGTCATGATGAGGGCGACAAGCCGCAGCGTCCTTCTCTCGGCCAAGCAAGCGGTCGAGGAAATGAACAAACCGCCGGGCCTTAGAAGTCCGGATATTCTTCGGGAGTCTTCCTCCACGTCCTCAACGTAGTGAAGCACGTTAAAGGCCACGACCACGTTATACGAGCCGCTCTGGTATCTATCGTCGTAGATGTCCGAATGCGCGAATTCGATATTCTTAGTCCCGCGTTGATCCGCCTCCAACTTCGCGACATCAATCATCCCGGCCGATATATCAACAGCGTGGACGAAGGCCACCCGTTCGGCGATTCTCGTGGTCAGCAACCCCGGCCCGCATCCGTAGTCAAGAACGACATCTTCACTGTTCAGATACTCTAGAGTGGCTTCAATAGTCTTGAGAGAAGGACCGACTTGATACCCTGTCCCAGAACCTTTCCGACTTGTCCATTCTTAATCGTCCGGGTTCACCGCGCCGTTGAACGGCGGCAAGGTGCGGCTATAAGCGACCGAGCGCGTGTAGCGTAAAGTGTCCGATCAGCATCAGCAGCGGCACGATGGCCACCACCAACACAACACGGATACGTTTGGTGAGTTGAAGGGTTTGGTTTTCCAGGGCTTTGAGACGTTGTTCAGTGGTCATGTTTTACCTTCTCAGCCGTGGTTTACATCCGCGCGTATTCGCGAACAGTCGTTGAATAGACACGACTGAGGGCTGCCTCAACCCGGCAGTGGTAGGAGAGTCGAGCTACGGCTGCGACGCAACGTTCTTCGCACCGCATTTACGTTCGATCCCCCTTTCTTCGTCGGTCCGGTCTTCGGGTCGTCGCCCGCCGGTCCTCGAAACGCTGCGCCTTGGCTTCCCATCGCGGCAACGAGCCCTTCTCAACGGGCTTCACATCCACTCGAAGTCCGATCTTGTCGCGAATGCGGCGCGCCACCTCCTCGCTAACGGTCACGTCGCCTTCCACGTCGATTCCGATCTCGTCCATTTCGGCGAACCTCGAGGCGACGATTCGAAACTCGCCCGCTCCGCTGACGGAGCGAACTATATTTTCGATTGCCGAGGGATAGATGCCGACGCCCCTCACGGTGACCATGTCGTCGACTCGCCCGAGAATGCCCCCTTCGAGCAAGAGCCGGTCTTTTGTCGTCCCGGATGCGACTCTGCGCACTCGTACTAAATCACCGGTTCGGTAGCGGATCACCGGCCACGCGCCGCGCCCTAGGTTTGTGATCACGAGTTCTCCGTCCATCCCCGACGCGGCGGGTTCGAGGGTGTCCGGGTTAATGACTTCCGCGATGAATTCGCCTTCGTTCACATACATCCCTAAGCCGTCTTTATCGCCAATGCCGAACGCCCCAACCTCGCTAGCCCCCGCGTGATCAAAGACCTTCGCGCCCCATGCTCGTTCGATTCTTCGGCGAGTGGCGGGGATTCCGGCACCCGGCTCTCCAGCGTGAATGGTCCTCGCGATGGTCGATGAAGCCAGGTCGACGCCTTGGCGAGCAGCGATTTCAGCGAGGTGCAACGCATAAGTCGGCGTTGAAAGAAGTACGGTGGAGCCGGTCTCTTCTAACAATCTAAGCCGCTGGAGAGAATCAGCCCCAGCGCCTGAAATCGTCATCGCACCCAGCATCGAGACGCCGTGATAGGCCGACCAAAACCCGATGAAGGGCGCGAACGAAAACGCGAAGAAGACGCGATCGCGGTCGGTCACGCCCGCGGCGCGCAACACTTCCAGCCAACAGCGTCCCCACCAGTCCCAGGTCTCCGGAGTGTCGAGCACCCTCAGCGGCTCGCCGGTGGTCCCCGACGTTTGGTGGTAGCGGCTATAGCGGTCCAAGGGATAGGTAAGGTTGGAGCCGAACGGCGGGTGGGCCGCTTGATCGGCGGCTAACTCTCGCTTGGTCAGAAAAGGCAGCCGGACAAACGCCTCGTTGTCGATTTCCGTGAGAGGTCCGAGCCGGGCGGATTGAAAACGGTTGGTGTCACGGATCTCGTCGAACAAAACCCCTAGACGTTTGAGCTGAGCGGCCGAGTGAATACCATACGCGGCGGACATAAGAGGGGCTTCTGCCTGTTGGACGGGGGCGCTTTCAGCCGCGAGGCCGATAAGAACACCCGCGCAACGACACATTGTAGCCGAAGCTCAGGCGAACGACGCCCGTGTTCAAATGATCAACATGCAATCACCGTAGGAATAGAACCGATAGTGTTCTTTAACCGCGTGCCGGTAGGCTTCCAGCGTCAGTTCTCGGCCTGCAAAAGCGCAGACCAGCATCAGCAGGGTCGATCGCGGTAGGTGAAAATTGGTCAACAAAGCGTCGACCGCGCGAAATTCGAAGCCGGGAAGAATGAAAAGGTCCGTCTCACCCTGGCCGGCCTCGATTTTTCCGTCCGGCGATGCGCGAACGACGTGCTCGAGTACACGAACCACAGTCGTGCCCACGGCGACGCGCCGTCCCGTGCCCCGCAATTGTTCGGCAGCCCGTGGGCGAATCTCGTACCATTCGGCGTGCATGGGGTGGTCTTCGACTTTGCCGGTTCGTACCGGTTGGAACGTCCCCAGCCCGACGTGAAGCGTTACTTCTACGCGACGCACTCCGGCTTGATCCAGCTTGGTCAAGCTCTCCGACGTGAAGTGCAAGCCCGCGGTCGGAGCGGCCACGGCGCCGGGCCGTTCCGCGAAGACCGTTTGGTAGCGCTCGCGGTCGGTAATGTCGTCGGACCTCTTGATATACGGGGGCAACGGCATGTGGCCCACCCTTTCCAGCCAAGCCGCGAAACTACCTCCGCCGAGCGAGAACTCAATAACCCGAAAACCGTAATCACCGCCTTCGGTGATCTCGGCTTCGATGTCCTCGGGAAACCGAATTCGCTCGCCCGTCCGCATTTTCCGGCCCGGCCGAACCAGCGCCTGCCAACGCGCCGGGTCTTGTTGAACCTGTCTCAGCAACAGAATTTCGACAAGACCGCGAATTTCGCTTTTTGAAGTCGTGGCGTGGACCCCAACCCGGCGTCCGAACAGTCGCGCCGGCAGCACGCGGGTATTGTTGAGAACCAAGCGATCGCTCGGGCGAAGGTAGGCCGGCAAATCACCGAAATGGCGGTCTTCCCGGCGCCCGGAAGCGCGATCGACTACGAGCATCCGGCTCGCCGCGCGGTTGGTCAACGGCGTTTGAGCGATGCGGTCTTCGGGCAGGTCGTAGTCGAACTCGCCTAGCAGCACCCGTTCATTGTAAAGAGCCGACATAAATCGGCCGGCTGACCCACGCCTACATGGAAGACCTAGGGGGGAAGCGCTGCAGGGCAGATCCCGCGGAATCGATCGCCGGGAGCAAGGCGGTGTACATCTAAGCTATGCTTTGGTTCGTGCGACTGAAATAGGAGGAAGATCATGCACAAGTTTCTACTGCTTCTCAGCCTTGCGGCCCTCGCGGCCTGTGCGCCCGCGCCGCCCCCGGCCGCCGAAGCTGAGCCTGCGAGCCCGGCGTATCGCGATGAAGCCCTGGCGAGGTTAAGTTCGATTGAAGAAAAGGTCGTGGGGTTGGCGGAAGCCGTTCCCGCCAAGAGCTACACTTGGCGTCCGGGCGAGGGTGTCCGCTCGATCAGCGAAGTGTACCTACACATCACCGCCGCGAATTATGGAATACCGAACTATTTCGGTACCCCGGCGCCAGAGGGTTTTAGTTTCGAAGGCTACGACACCCAGACGACCGACAAGGCCGAGATCGTTCCGAAAGTCAAGGAGTCCTTTGCGCACATTCGCGGCGCCATTGAAAAGCTGACCGCCGATAACTCCGAAGACGACGTGAAGATGTTCGGCCAAGACATGACGATGCGGCAAGCCGTTTGGGCGTCGCTCGAGCACCTCAGCGAGCATTTGGGCCAATCGATCGCCTACGCGCGCGTCAATAACGTCCTGCCGCCTTGGAGTCAGGGCGAGGAATAGCAGCCCGCTTGAACCCGGATTTTCTTAGGAGAAAGATGTCGCCAGGAGTGGCGACACGGCACGCAAGAGTGCATGCGCCACGTCCGGAGGCGTCCATCTTCGGCGGCAGGCGCGGAGAATTAGCGATTAGTCGACCTGGAGCGTTTGGCTGTCGAGCATTTCCAACATCGCTCGAAACGCTTTGCCGCGGTGGCTGTGTTCCCACTTGGTCTCCGCGGCAAGCTCGGCAAATGTCACGCCCAGCGGCGGATAGAAGAACAACGGGTCATACCCAAACCCGCCCTCGCCTGTGGGCGAATCGAGAATACACCCCGCCACCTTTCCGTGGAAGGTTCCCACCACCTGGGAGCCGCGAACCAGGGCGATGCAACACACGAAACGCCCCGTTCGTCCGCTTGCCGGGGTTTCCGAGAGTTCTTCGATTAGTCGGCGGTTGTTAGTATCATCATCCGCGTCAGGACCGGCGTAACGCGCTGAGTAGATTCCCGGAGCTCCGTCCAAGGCGTCCACTACGAGCCCGGAGTCATCCGCGAATACCATCGCGGCGTCACCCGACAAATCCTTCGGGTTGCGGACGCGGCTGTAACAAATCGCTTTCGCAACGGCGTTCTCCTTGAAGCTTTGCCCCGCCTCAGGACAATCGCAGGGGTCGAGGCGATGGATGACGATCTCCTCGCCGGCGGCCCGTTGGAATTCTCGTTGTTTGCCGGGGTTCGCCGTGGCGCAATAGAGCTCGATCACGCTCACAGCGAAATGATTTCCCTTTGCAATTCCATCAATCCGCGGACGCCCGTGCCGGCGAGATCGAGCAGGTCTTGTAGCTGCGACCCGTTAAAAAGCTGCCCCTCGGCGGTCGCCTGCACCTCGACGTATTCGCCGGCTGAGTTCATGACGACGTTCATATCGACGCCGGCGCGGGAGTCCTCCTCGTAGCAAAGATCAAGTAGAGGCGTGTCGTCGATGATGCCGACGCTGGTGGCGGCGACGTGGTCGCTGACGGGCATCGCGCCGACCATCGAGAAATCCATCATCTGTTTTGCCGCCAACGCCAGCGCGACCCAGCCGCCGGTGATCGCGGCGGTCCGCGTTCCACCATCAGCGACGATCACGTCGCAATCGATGTGGATCGTTCGCTCGCCGAGTTTCTCGAGGTCCGTCACGGCCCGCAGAGACCGCCCGATCAGCCGTTGGATCTCGTGGGTGCGCCCGCCAACCCGCCCGCGAGTCACTTCCCGTTGGGTGCGCGTGGATGTTGCACGCGGCAGCATGGCGTATTCGGCGGTGACCCAACCTCGCCTGCTGCCTCTAAGGAACGCGGGCACCCCTTGCTCGACCGAAGCCGAGCAGATGACCTTCGTGTTACCGACTTCGATCAGAGCAGAGCCCTCGGCGGTCGGTAGGAAGCCGGGCTGGATGGAAGTGGGGCGAGCCTCGTCGTTTCGTCGATTGTCCTTGCGCATTGGATTGCCCTGCATGGTACCGGATCAGAGTCCGGAATGTTAGGACGGGGCTGATGGGGGACGGAAATTCCCCTTCGACGAGGCGCAATACGGCAGAGGGGCCGGTTCGAGTTTGGGCTCCGGACCGGACACGCCAATGAAATAAGAGACACGAAGGCATGCTCCTACCAATTTAGAACTTGTTCAATTCAAAAGATTTACGGTGTTTCCCTTATGGGAATTCGTCACCCAGGCTGTGGTAAGGTAGCACTACCGGGGTACCGCTCCGGCCTTTCGCCGGAGGCCGACTCCGACAGCAAGACGGGGGCGACGTGATCATTACCAACACAGAAGAAGTACCGGGGAAACAGATCGTCGAGTTTTTCGGTGTGGTTAGCGGCAGTACCGTGCGAGCCAAGCATTTTGGCAAAGACCTGCTTGCCGGGCTTAAGAACATCGTCGGAGGGGAGTTAACCAGCTACACAGAGCTTCTCAATGAAGCGCGGCAAGAGGCCATTCAGCGAATGACCGCCGAGGCCCAGTCCGTGGGCGCCAATGCGGTGGTTAACATCCGCTTCTCGACTAGCTCGGTGGCCCAGGGCGCCGCGGAGCTGTTCGCTTATGGAACGGCTGTTCGTGTGGAATAGGGAGCGGGCTTTCGATGACCGAGTTGGCGATTAATTTTGGTATTTTCTTCTTCCTGTTGTTCCTTGGGTATCTTGCGGGCACCTACCTGGAAAAAGGGCACTACCGGCGGATACGCGCCCGCGAGCAGGAGATGCTTTCGCTGCCCGCGGTGAACTTCCGTTCGCCGCCGGAGGGCTGGACCATTGAATCCGGTGTGTTGGTGACCGGTAGCGTCGTAGTTTCCGTGGATTATTTCAAACGATTTCTGGCCGGATTGCGCATGCTCGCCGGCGGAAGACTGAAATCCTATGAATCGTTGCTGGATCGTGGCCGCCGTGAGGCACTGCTGCGCATGAAAGACGAAGCCGTCGCCCAAGGCTGCCAAGCGATCATTAACGTGCGGTTGGAAACATCGCGCATGGCGGGATCCGCTAACCAAGGCACAGCCGGAATCGAGATCCTGGCTTTCGGCACTGCCGTGAAACTGGCCGAACAATGATGAGCGTACGACGGCTTTGAGTCGGATCGATGAGATACACCGCCCGGCTTCCCACCGACCGCATCAACGTTTCCGAAACCGACCCACGCAAGGAAGCTGTCGTCTTAGTCGCCGGCGTGGGGGTATGCCTCGTTGCCGCGTTTGCCCTGATAGCCTTCTCCGTCGACCTGATAATGGGATGGGTTCCGTACTCGTGGGAGGCTTGGGTCTTCAGCGGTTGGGATGACGAGATGATGGAGGCCGCGGGGGCCAAGAAGCATGTCGCCGACGAGGCCGTCCAACATCTGACAGATCGGTTGACGGTTCACTGGCCCGAAGTTCCCTATCGTTTTCGTACGGGAGTGATTCCCGAGTCGATTCCCAATGCCTTGGCGGTGCCGGGTGGTGTGGTCCTGGTAACCTCCGGGCTTCTCGAAAGAGTGGAGAGTGAAAACGAACTAGCGTTTGTTCTCGCGCATGAACTAGGGCATTTTCGCAACCGCGACCACTTACGCGGTCTCGGCCGACAAGTAGCGACGCTCTTCGCGACGGCAATCGTCGGAGTGGCGGCCGGCGGCGGGGGCGTGACCGATTTTGTGTCGATTGCGCAGCACGTCACCAGCCGTCGATTCAGCCGGGAGCAGGAGATGGCCGCGGATCGCTTCGGCCTTGAGATCGTCCACCGCGAGTACGGACACGTCGCCGGGGCGGACGATTTCTTCGAGCATATTGCGGAAGAAGGGTCGTTGTGGGAATCCCGCGCTGCGAGCTATCTTTCTACGCACCCGTTGAGCGAGGATCGGATTCGCCGCTTGCAACAGCTCGCGCAACAGCAAGGTTGGGCAACGCAAGGCACGCTGAGGTCGTGGGACAAGGATTGAAACAGGCCTGTTTGAGCGGTGAGGCCGCGGATGGAGTTGACAGCCGCCATAGAATGAGGGTAGCGAGTGGTTGATTTATGGGTAGACGTCGGTCAGCGCAGTTAGAACTGCCGGCAATCGTGATGACGGCGGCCGAGCGCAAGCAATGGATCCGCGAGCGGCTTTACGGTTTCGAATACCGCCAGGCGGTCCGCGACGCCAAAAGAAAAGCAGCTATCGAAAGGCGCAAACTTGAAGAAGACAGCGAGTATCAAGACGAAAAGGCGCACGAGCCCAGCCAAACATCCATCCCGTCTCAATTCTATCGCCGCGTCGACTGAACCCCAAACCGAGCCGCGACGTAAGTAAGCGGTCATACCCCGCAACTCCGTTTCCCCCGCTCATTGGAAACTCGCCGTCACTGGCTTCCCGGCCTCCTTCGAAAGCGTATTGATGGTGTGGTACAGCACCTGCTCGATCCGGGTTCCGTCCGCGGCTTTCAGACGCAAGTTCACTTGCATCTGCATGACCTCTCGGAGATCTTTCACCTCTAGCAGGAGCGTCTTTCCATCGTCCGACAAGCTCGCGGCCTTCACGGTAACTTCGTCTGTTCCTTCCTCTCCATTGAGTTTGAAGAGATCCGAGCCATATCGAGTGGTCCACTTGTAGTTCCAGCGGCGGACGGTGTAGTTCGCGAGATCCTCGACGGACGCCCGGTCGAGCGGCTGCGTGAAGGTGACGGCGATCCCGGCCTTGTTCACCTTCAGAGCGTTGGGCATATAGACAGGCTTGCCGGTGTAACGCATGCGGTAGAAACCGCCGGCATCAGGGCGCTTGGTACCCCAACCCCAAAGTCCGGTCAGGTAGAGTTGGCCGTCCTTTTCGCGAAAATCGGGCCGCATCAGGCCTGCATCGGTCAGGACGGGAAATTCGACGGCGCCGCCCTGGATCTGCCCGCCGACTTTTTCCATGAGGACCAGATATACCTTGCCGCGCCCGAACGAGGTGTGCACGAGATGCCCTTTGAACGGTCCCCATCGATCGTTCGGCACCCAGGCTTGCCCGGCGCCGGAGTTGTCGAAGTTGATCGGCAGAAAGGTGATGGGCTTGTCGTAGTCTTTGCGGTCGGGAATGCTGCCGCCCCACTTATAGCCGTGGTAGCTGCCGGGGCTGCACCAGTTGATGCGGGTGGAGGGAATCCAGTGGCCCTCTTGGTCCGAGGTTGTGATCTCGCCGTTCGGCCCGACGGCCACCCCGTTCGGGACGCGAAACCCGGTGCAGACGATTTCGAGGTTCTTGCCCTCAGGGTCGACCTTCATGATCGTCCCGTGGTGTTTGACCTTGGCGGGAAGCGCGTGCCGAGCGGCTTTGGCGAAGATGAAATTTCCGTCGCGGTCACGGTCTAGATCGAGGGTGAACTCGTGAAAGTGGTGCGTGACGTGAAAGTCGTTGTTGAAGTTTTCGTAGAAGTCAGGCTCGCCGTCGCCGTTGAGATCGTGTAAGCGCGTAATCTGGTCGCGATCGAGCACATAGAGAACGTCGTCGACCACCTCGAGTCCCATCGGCATGTGGAAGCCGGTCGCGTAACGTTTCCAGGTGAGCTTGTCGAGATCGTCATCGACGCCGTCGACGATCCAGACATCGCCACTCCAGGTGCTCATCGCCGCCCTGTCGTCCGAGAAAAAGGCGAAGTCACCGGGGCGAATCCACGACTTCCAAGGATTTTCAAACGGCAGAGTAATCTCGTCGATCGCGTAGGCGTCGCTTTGCCGGCCTAACTTGCCCGCCAACTCGATGGTTTCGGGGAAGCGCGTGGGGCCGCCTCGCGTGTAGGGCTTAAGCGCTTCCGGTTTCGGGGCGAGACTCATCGCGCGAGCGAACGCCGCAATTTGATCCTCACCCACTTTGGCGTAAAGCAGGGTCAACCGCCGAGTTTCGTTCGAGGGGGGCAACTGTAGCCGAATGTGATTCGCATCGTCGAAGACCCAACGGGCCGATCCCCCGGCTCCCACCACGCCCGCGACCGAAGGCATCGTCTTGCCGAGCATTGCAATGGTTTCGCCCGCCGCGCCTTCGCTCGGGGTCAAATCACCGAGGGCGACGGCCCGGGCTTCGCCAGCCGCGTTTGCGGCGACTTCGAGATGGAGGTCTCGTTTTGAGGGTTCAATCTCGAGCGTTCGCGTAATGATTTCGAGGCCCTCGGATTCCAGCCAACCGGGCAGATCGAGAACACCGGTTTCGCCCACCGTATACGACAGAATCGTTTTCTTCCCGTGAACGTAACGTCCTCGATACTTCGCCCAATCGGTCGGCAGCGGACCGAAGCCCTCCTCGCGGGGATCGACGAAGCTGCCGTCGCGCGCCCAACCCGGCCCCACGGGGGTTTCAAAAATCGGCTTGCCGTCAATGAAAGGGTGTGGGCCGTGGCTCCAGTCATAGACCGTCCCCGTCAAAGTCAGAAAGCCGCCTTGCCAACCCGCCGAGTAGCGCAGCAGTTCGGTGTCGAAGATGATGCCGCCCTTTGCCGCGCCGTGTTCACTATCAATCGGAAGTCGAACCGCATGCGACTTGTAGCTAATGTTGTCGCCGGGGCCCTTATCGGCGCGCGGATCCTCGGGCTCGCGCACCGTGATCGCTGCCGAAATCACGGGACCGTAATCCATCTCAAGCCATTGCGTCTCTTCGGCGCGGCGCCTCTCCCGGTCGGGATCGCGAGCCCATTTCACGCCCTGATCGATCCAAGCCCGCAGCACCGCGATTTCCTCGCTGGTCAATTTCCCCCCGGCGGGCGGCATCACGAGGTTTTTTTCCAGTCCCGCGACCAGGTGAATCAAGCGGCTGTGTTCGCTGTCGCCCGCGAGAATGGCCGGCTGCCCTGAGTACCCCCCGAGCATCGCCTCTTTCTTGCGCCAAAGGCTGTAGCCATTCATCTCGACATCGTCACCATGGCAGGCGTAGCAACGCTTTTGGAAGATAGGTTCGATGTCGGCGTCGAAGTCGATCTCGCGGTCGGCCGCCGGGGGCAGTTCGTCGGTTGCGATATCGGCGGCACGAACGAGCGAGGCCCCGGTACAAAGGATCAACGAACATAGAAGAACATGGAATTGGAATTTATGAGACATGGTGCTCTACGAATAGGTGGTTAGGGAAGTAGAGTACCAACCATTCTACTTCCTACGCCCAGTCGCAACATCGCGTCAAGAACCGGGCCCCAGGGTAGCCTTGGGCGCACGGTAATACGCTAGGCTCTTGGGCAAGGAGGCATTGCCATGGCGGATGAGAACAGAGTGGCTCGTGCCGAGAAGCCCGTGCGTTTTCGAACGAAGCTGTGGAAGTGGACCAAGCGGTTGGTCTTGATCGGTATTTGTGGCGTAGTTGCCTTGGCTCTTGTAGGGTTCGCGTACGAGCAAACGGCGCAGAGCTTCGCCGCGGTGGACTATCCGCCACCCGGGAGGTTGCTGGACATCGGCGAGCATTCGCTCCACATCCATTGCACGGGCGAGGGCAGCCCCACCGTCGTATTCGAGTCGGGGCTTGATCAGATGGGGTCGCTCAGCTGGCTCCTGGTTCAACCGGAAGTCTCGAAATTCACCCGCGCTTGTTCCTACGACCGCGCGGGCATCATGTGGAGCGAGCCGGGTCCGGAACCGCGAAGCAGTCGGCGGATCGCAGAAGAGCTTCACGGCTTGGTCGATGCAGCCGGCGTGGACGATCCTCTGGTCTTGGTGGGACATTCCGTCGGCGGGCCCCATGCGCGCGTCTTCAGGCAACAATATCCCGCTGACGTGGCAGGCATGGTTTTCGTGGATTCCTCTCATCCCGACCAAATGTCGCGCATGCCCCAAAAGATGCGAGAGCTCGCGGGGCCGCCGCCGGCGGCGCTTCGCTACCTCATGAAGGCTGCTGTCGCCTGCGGTGTGCAACGTTTCATCGTTTGGGTGAGCGGGATGGGTACCCCCAAATGGGCGACCGAAGAGGAGCGCGCGCCGTTTTTGGCGCTTCGATCTCGTTCGACCGCCGCGGTGTTGGACGAGTTGGGAGCCATTGAAGAAAGTATGGAGCAAGCCCGCGGGACCGGACCGCTCGATGATTTGCCCCTGATTGTTCTCACTGCGGGTGACGAGAGCAAGGGTCCACAGCCCCCAGGGATGACGGATGAACTATTGAATCTCGCAAAATAAAGTGACACCTTTTTGGGGTACGTACGTCTTTGTATGTATGGGAAATACAAAAGGCGTACGGCGGGATTTCGAGGCCCTGGAGAAGCGCCGTTTCAAAGCGATCCGGTTGGTCGAGCAAGGCTGTAGTCAGTCCGAGACAGCGAGGCGATTGAAGGTCGCGCGGCAAAGCGTCAGCGAGTGGCTGCGACGATACCGGCGTGACGGCGAAGCCGGGTTGCGCCAGGCCGGCCGCGCCGGCCGTAAGCCGCTGTTGGACGCCGCGCAGCTCGAACGCCTCGAGGCGTTGCTGCTGGAAGGCCCCGAGGCGCACGGCTTCCCGACGCCGCTGTGGAGCTGTCCGCGGGTCGCTCGTCTGATCGGAGACGAGTTCGGCGTGCGCTATCACGAGGGCCATGTCTGGAAGATCCTGCGGGCGCTCGGTTGGAGCCCGCAACGGCCCGTCGGCAAAGCGCGGGAGCGCAACGAAGAGGCCATCCGCGGCTGGCAGCGCAAGACTTGGCCGGCCATTAAAAAAAAGCCCGCAAAGAAGAACGTACGATCGTCTTCATCGACGAAAGCGGATTGAGTCAGAAGCCGCATCGTTGCCGCACCTGGGCGCCGCGCGGCGAGACACCGGTGTTGGAGTTCAACTTCAACTGGGACAAGCTGTCGGTGTCGGCCGGGCTGACGTTGCGCAACTTTTACTTCCGGTTCTATCCCGGCGCGATCGGCGAGCTGGAGGTCATCGACTTCCTGAAGGCTTTGGTGCGCCACATCGACGGCCCACTGCTGATCGTCTGGGACCGGCTGCCGGCGCACCGCAGCCGCCTGGTGCGGGAGTTCATCCAGCTCTCCGAGGATCACATCGCAACGGAGTACTTGCCGCCCTATGCGCCGGAGTTGAACCCGGTGGAATACATTTGGGCGTACTGGAAGCAGCACGAGTTGCCCAACGTCTGCCCGAAGGACTACTGGGAACTCGACGAGCGCGCCCGCAAAGCGCTGCGGCGAATGCGCCGCAAACCGCGCTTGATTACCGCTTTCTGGAAACAGTCTTCTCTTTGTCTCGATTGACAGTATATTATGCGAGACTCAGTAAGAGCCGACATACGCAAAGTCTGGCTGGAACTCCACACAGAACTTAGGGAGCTGTCCTCGAAGGGTCGCCAGGTCATGGCGAACAAGAGCGGGCACTACATTCAGCACGATGAACCGGGGCTGGTTGTAGATGCGATTCGAGAAGTCGTCGAACAGGTTCGGTCCGACTCCGACCCGGAGTGAGGGACGACCGATCGTGGTCGGAGCTCGGCGGCTAGCGCGACATGACTATGAAGAGTGAGCCCGGTTCCCGGGCTTGTGTGTCATTAGGCCGGCCTTTTCCGCATCCCGCGACTCCCCAGCGGGGACCCCGGGCTGAAGCCCGGGGCTACTATCCATGCCCCTTCCAGGGGCGGAGGTCCGAGGCCCGTCGTGCTCGGGAGGGGGTTGGAAGAGATGTCGCCAGGAGTGGCGACACGGCACGCAAGAGTGCGTGCGCCACGTCGGGGGCTTCGGTATCCATGAGATTCCGGAGGGATTTTCGGAAGAGGGCCCAGAGCCCCCTTCAATTCGCGGCGGCATACACAATTCACAACATTAAGATACAGAGCCCAGAGCGAAAGCGACGGGCCACGGGCAGGCAACCGCAACACGCCGCGGCACGCGTCTCCCGAACCGTCGCGCACGCCGGCATCGTCTTCGGTTTACTCGAAACGGTTGTGCTCTCGACCCGTCGCTTTCGCTCTGGGCTCCGTATCTACGTTCTGAAGTGTGTGCACGGACGCGAGGGGGCGATTTTTTCGCAGCCCCTGAGGGAGCGGTGTGCGATGAACCTTATCAGCAAGAAGGAAGGCAGCGGAAGCGCAATACCCGTGACCTGCTTTCGCAATGAGCCCACAACTGCCCAACCACGCTCAATAACGCGCGCTCCGGGGACAGGTGTCAAAGCAGAGGTCATCGGCTAGGCCGCTGTTCAACGGGAGCGCTACACTGAAGCAGCATGTGCTTCCAGCCGAAAGACGGTTCACCGACCCCCTTCGGCGCGGTCTTGCTAGTCTCCCTCGTCGCGGCCTGGGGCTCCACACTACAGGCTGACGCTTCTCCTGAAGACCTCGAATTTTTCGAAAAAGAAGTCCGGCCGGTTCTGGCCGAGCGGTGCTACGTCTGCCACGGCCCGCAACTGCAACAGAAGGGCCTGCGGCTCGACTCGCGTGAGGCGATTTTGGCGGGCGGCAGCCGCGGACCGGCGATCATTCCGGGCGATCCGCAAAGCAGTCTTCTGGCCCGAGTTGTCCGGCATGAGGGTTTCCAAATGCCGCCTGCCGGGAAGCTTTCCGATACCCAAATCGCGGCGCTCGAAAAGTGGATCTCGATAGGCGCGCCCTGGCCCGCCGAGCAGGAGCAACCCCTGCAATCCGGCGACGCGGAATTCTACGAGCAGATCACGAGAGAGCACTGGGCATTTCAGCCTGTTAAGAACGTTGAGCCGCCGGAACAGGACGTCTCAGGAAAGACGCTTTCGCCCGTCGACCGTTTCATTCGCCGCAAGCTCACCGAGGCCGAACTTTCGCCCTCGAGTCCCGCTGATCCGGCGACCTTGCTCCGCCGCGTGAGTTTCGTGCTGACGGGCCTCCCTCCAAGCCCCGAGCAACTCGCCCGATTCACCGCCGACCCCTCGCCTGCCGGTTACGAGCGGGCCATCGATGAGCTATTGGGCTCCGTCCATTTCGGCGAGCACTGGGCGCGGCATTGGATGGACGTGGTGCGCTTTGCCGAGACCTTCGGCAACGACTGGAATTATGAGCTGAACGGTGCGTCCCATTATCGCGATTATTTGATTCGCGCTTTCAACAAGGACGTCCCTTACGATCAGCTCGTCCGCGAGCATATCGCCGGCGACCTGCTCGACGAGCCCCGCATCAACCAGCAAGACGGCATCAACGAATCGCTGGCCGGGCTGAATTTCTACCGCCTTGGTGAACAAGGGCACGACGACTGCATCCTTTTCCGAGAGGTTCGCACTGATGTCGTCGACGATCAGATCGATGTGCTGGGCAAGGCCTTTCAGGGGCTCACGATTGCCTGCGCCCGCTGTCACGATCACAAACTCGACCCGATCCCGACGAAAGACTACTACGGGCTCTACAGCGTGCTGAGCAGCTCGCGGCTGGTGACACGGACGCTCGACACGCAGGAGCTCAACGAAGCCCGGCGCGAGAAGCTGCGGCAACTCAAACCCAAGATCCGCGAAACCTTGGCGTCGCTGTGGACCGACCAAAACAGTGAAGTCGCGACACGGCTGACCGAGGCGTACGTCTCGTGGAGAGATCGGCCCCGCTCTGATCCGGAGAAAGAAGAGGCCGAGGCAGCACAGGCGAAAGACGCCGAGTCGGCCGAGGCGGACAAAGAGCCCGCTGACGCCGAACCCGAAAACGCGGATGCCGATAACGAGCCCGCGGCCGACGCCGACAACCCGGCCGACAAGGATGCCACCGACGCGAAGAAAGAAGACCCGCCCCCGCCCGTCCTTTTCGCACGCGAGAAAATCACCTGGGACGATCCTCTCTATCTCTGGGTCGAGCTTGCTCGACTGGCCGAAGAGGGCGCCGAAAATTTCCTCGACAACTGGAAGAGCCTCACCGCCCGCTACCACAAGGAAGCGGCCTCGCGCTCGGAGTTCAACCGAGTCTATTTCGAAGACTTCGTCGACTTCCGTGACGGCTCGCTGCACGATTGGTCGGGCGAGGGTCAAGCCCTGAGCGACGCCTCGTCGCCACCAGGCGAATTCACGATCGCACCCGAAGGCCCCCAAGTGCTGAGTGGGGTCTTTCCGGCCGGCCTGTACACTCATGCACTTTCTGAAAAATTCAACGCGGCGATTCGATCGCCCTTTGTGCCACAAGACAAGCTCTTCGTCAGCATGCAGGTGATGGGCGGCAAGCTCGGCGCCTGGCGGGCGACGCTCGACAACTGCATGTTGGCCGAGGATTACAAGCCGATCGACAACAACAATCTCGAATGGGTGCGGATTCCCACTCGCTTCGAGCGGCACGCCTACCCCTTCTATGTCGAAATGGCGACCCGCCACGACAACCCGCGCTTCCCGGATCGGCCCGGCCGCATGGAGGGCCTCGACCTTTCTCTGCTCGACCAGCCGCGCTCGTATTTCGGGATTGCTCGCGTGGTCGTTCACGATTGCGAAGCCGTTCCCGAGGACGAACTAACTCATCTGAAACGTCTGTTCGAAGGCGCGCCGCCGAAAAGCTTCGAAGAGCTGGCTCAACGTTTTGCCGCCGAGGGCGCCAAGGCGATCGACGCCTGGGCCGCCGGCCGCGCTGACGACGACGATGCCCGCTGGGTTGACTGGTTGGTGGACAACGAACTGGTCGCCAATTCCGTGCATGTCGACCGCGGGCTGGCGGATTTGGTCGGCCGATACCGGGCTATCGAGTCGGACGTCCCCGAGGCTCGTGTGGTCTATGGGATGGCCGATCTCGAGGAAGGCCGAGACTACCCGATCATGAAGCGCGGCGACCCCAAGAACCTAGGCGAGCCCGCGCCACGCGGTTTTCTGCAGTTGATCACGAAAGAGCCCAACGGCTTTGACGTAGAACGCAGCGGACGACGCGAAATCGCCGAGGCGATCGCGGACCCTGAAAACCCTCTCACCGCGCGCGTGATGGTCAATCGCATCTGGCACTACGTTTTCGGCCGCGGGATCGTCGCGACCGTCAACAACTTCGGGCGCGTCGGCGAAAAGCCTTCGCATCCGGAGTTGCTCGATCATCTGGCCCGACAGTTCATCGAACAAGGCTGGTCGATCAAGAAATTGATCCGGCAACTGGTGCTGACCGAAACGTTTCGTCAGTCGAGCACGCTTTCGGAAGGCAGAACGGCGCGCGACCCGAGCAATCGCCTGCTGCATCGCTACCCGGTGAGGCGGCTGGACGCTGAACTGGTGCGCGACGCGATCTTGAGCGCCGCCGGGACGTTGAACCCCGAGATGTTCGGAACCAGTGTGCATCCCTACCGAAAGGACCCGCAGGAATACCGCAAGCTCTACTCCGGGCCGCTCGACGGCAGCGGCCGGCGAAGCCTTTACATCAAGGTCACCCGTCACGAGGGCGACCGTTTTCTCGAGCTGTTCGATTTCCCGAATCCCGGCGTCAGTCGCGGCCGACGCGACGTGACGAATATCCCCGGGCAGTCGTTGGCGCTGCTCAACCACCCCTTTGTGATTGAACAGGCGAGCTTTTGGGCCGATCGCGTAATGTCCGAGTCCGATGCGGATGTTGAGCAACGGATTGCCGATATGTTTGAGACGGCGCTCGCGCGGCCGCCCGCACCCGGGGAATTAGCTCGCCTGCGCGGCTTGGCGGCTGAGCTGGGTTCCCTGCACGACGTCGCTCGCGCAGATCTGCTTCAATCACGGGCTGTGTGGAAAGACATCGCTCACGCCCTTTTCAACTTGAAGGAGTTCATCTACCTACGCTAAAGTTACGGTAGAGGAGATCGTCGCCATGGGCAGACAGCAGGGAAATTCTTGTCCCGGGTACGGCGCGCGCCCCATGACGCGGCGCGAGGTGCTGACCTACGCCTCGAACGGTTTCGGTCTGCTGGCGCTTTCCTCGCTGATGGCCGAGGACGCTTACGCTGGGCTCTCCGGGTCCACGGGCCCGCATTTCGCGCCCAAGGCCAAAAACATCATCTTTTGCTATATGCCCGGCGCGGTTTCGCACGTCGATACCTTCGACCCGAAACCGAAGCTGGCGGAACTTCACGGCGAAAACCAGACCCCCGACGGGCGCCGTAAATGGAAGAAATGCCCCTTTGAGTTTCACAACCACGGCCAATCGGGCATCCCCATCAGCGACGTATTCCCGCACATCGCGACCTGCGCCGACGAATTGGCGGTGATCCGCTCGATGAAAACGGGCTTTCCGTTGCATCCGCGCGGCAATATCCTGATGCACACGGGCCGCTCGGTGGGCGGTCACCCAAGCCTGGGGTCATGGATTAACTACGGCCTCGGCAGCGAGAACAAGGACCTGCCCGGGTACGTCCTGTTGCACGGCGGAACCATCCCTCCAGGAGGGCTGGAAAGCTACGCGAACGGCTTTCTGCCGGCCACATATCAGGCCATGCCGGTGAAGGCCGAGGGAATTCCGATCGACAACATCGTTCCCTCCGATGAAGACCCGCGCGTGCAGCGGGCCAAGCTCGACGCTCTGCTGGCCCAAGATCGCTCGTTTCTTGCTTCGACAGGCACAAACGACGCGATCGAGTCGGCGATCCACAACTACGAGCTGGCGTACCGCATGCAATCGCTGGTTCCCGACGTGCTGGATCTTGACCGCGAAAGCGAGGCGACGAAAAAGCTCTACGGGCTCGACAGCACCCACAAGCCGAAACGCCACTACAGCCTGCAGTGTCTTCGCGCCCGCCGCCTGATCGAAGCCGGCGTGCGATTCGTCGAGGTGACCTGTCCCGACCTTTACGGCGGCAACAACGGCACGTGGGACCAGCACACCAATCTCAAGGAAAACCACTGGAACAATGCTTTCATCACCGACCAAGGCGTCACCGCGCTGATCAAAGACCTGCGCTCACGCGGCATGCTCGATGAGACTCTTATCGTCTGGGGGACCGAATTCGGCCGCACGCCGCACACCGGTAACGCGCACGGCCGCGACCATCACGAGACCGCCTACTCCATATGGATGGCCGGCGCGGGAATCAAGGGTGGCACTGTCTACGGCGCGACCGATGAGATGGGCATGCACTCGGTCGAGAACATCACGACGGTGCACGACATCCACGCCACGATCCTGCACCTTTTCGGCCTCGATCATGAACGACTGACCTACCGCTTCGGCGGTCGCGACGTCAGCCTCACCGACGTGCACGGGCACGTTATCCACGACATCTTGAGTTAAGCCTGGGACCTACCCGGGCAGGGGGCGAGGATCGGAAAATCTTCACGCCACAAAAAAGTCGGGCAATCGCAAAGCGGCTGCCCGACCAAGGTTTGAAACCAAATTTGCTTTGTAGACACTGTCAGCCTAGCACGACACAATCCCCAAAAGCCAACAGAAACACCCTAAGCGGGTGAAAAAATCCCCTGAAGACGGACTTTTTGGGGCTGAATGGCGAGTCTGGTCCTCTCGGTACTCTCCGGGCGCTCACACCCAGCCGGAGGCGATGGACAATCCCAGCAACAGCAACAGCGCCGCGACGACGCGGCGCACGGTTCCCAGGGTGACTTTCTTCATGTACCGTGCTCCCAGAAAAGAGCCGCAGAACGCCGAGGCGGTGGCTGTCAAGACCAATCTCGCGATCGCGGTGTCGTCGGTTGCAGCCAGGCCTGCGGAAAGAAACGTGGTGCCATACACAGTTAGTCGAACAACGTCGACCATCACGGCGCAGACGACGTTGGTTCCGATAAATGCTTCCCGACCCAATCCACAATTGATTAGAAACGCCGCGCGGAGGGCGCCCTGATGTCCCGAAATTCCCCCGAAAAGGCCGGACAGGACGCCGCCCAGCGGCAGCCAAGGCCTTCCCAACTTGAGCCTGTCGAAAACCGGCAACAAGTCGGCCAGAGAAAAGAGGAGGATCAGCAGCCCCATTACGAGGCCCACGACTGTAACCGAGAACGAACGGCCGACGAGAGTGTAGACCAGCAGGGCATCTCCCTGCGCGATCGATCCTAGAATCAGAGCTCCTAGGAAGGCTGCCGGTACGGCCGGACCGCCGAATCGTAGAGCAACCGGCAGGGAAGCGTGCCTGCCGACCAAGACCAGCTTGAATAGATTGTTCGCGAGATGAACGATCGCTGTGGCGCCGACGGCAACGTGGAGAGGGAAGAAGACGGCGAACGCCGGCATCAGCAGCGACCCCAGCCCAAATCCCGAAAACAAAGTCAGGGCCGCGACCGCCAACGACACGAGCCCGACGACAAGATACTCCATAAACTGAACCCACGCCAGGGGCGGGCAAGCAGCCCGCGAGATAAGCGCGGCAGAGTTCCGTCTTGTCGGCTTTTACCCCATGATCGAAACCACCGCCAGGGTCGCAGACAAGACAATCATCATAGCCACGGTGCCGTACGCCACGAGATTGTAGACGCCGGAGTTCACCCACTCGCCCATCAACTCGCGCCGATTAACCAGAATCAAGATCAAAATCAGGATCAAAGGCAGCAGGAGCCCGTTTAAGACTTGCGACAGCAGGATCATCCTCACCAACGGAAACGACGGCAGCAATACAAGACCCGCCCCAACGACGATCAGCAATGTGTAGAGCCAATAGAAAACCTTTGCTTCCGAAAAGCGATGGTTTACGCCGGACTCAAATCCCAGCCCCTCGCAAACCGAGTACGCCGTGGAAAGCGGCAGAACGCTCGCGGCCAGCAGTGACGCGTTGAATAGCCCCGCGCTAAACAAGATGTAGGCGTATTCCCCCAATGGGCGCAGGGCCGTCGCGGCTTCGGAAACGTCGGTGATCTGTCGCGGCCCGTGCGCCCAAATCGCCCCGGCGCAGGCGACGATGACGAAGAACTTGATGAACGCCATCACCACGCAGCCGATAATCACCTCGGCCCGCGACTCGGGGTATTGTTTGAGGTCCACGCCCTTCTCGACAATCGAGGCTTGCAGATAGAACTGCATCCAAGGCGCGACCGACGTCCCTACTAAGCCGATCAAGATTGCCAGATAAGGGCCATCCAAATGCACCACCGGGGTGACCGTTGCACGGAAAGCTTCGTCCCAATCCGGCTTCACGAGGAAAGCTGAAATCGCATACGCCACGAACAGGAAGCTTGCGACGAGGAAAATTTTCTCGACCACGCGGTAGGTCCCGCGCACGACCAACGTCCACACCAGCAGCGCCCCCAGCGGCACCGAAATCGCGCGGTCGACGTGGAACAGTTCCAGCGAACCGGCGATCCCCGCGAAATTAGCCGTGACGTTGGTCAGGTTGACGATCAACAGCGCGAGCATGACCAAGAACGTCGTCCGCAGACCGAACTCTTCTCGAATCAGGTCGGACAACCCCTTGCCTGTCACCGCGGCCATCCGAGAGCACATCACCTGGGTAACGATCAAGATCAAGGTGACGGGAATCATCGTCCACAGCGTGACGTAGCCCCAGCGAGCACCGGCTTCCGAGTACATCAGCAACCCGCCCGCGTCGTTGTCCACGACAGCCGTGATCACCCCGGGGCCCAAGACTGCCAGAAACACAGCAATCCGCTGTCGCAAGCTCTTCAACATGAAACTTCAGCCCCGCGGTCACCGACACCCGATTAGCCCCCGACACTCGTGCCGGTCCCAGCCCAAAATCCGGACCGACACTCCTGTTGGTCCAAAACAACAAACAGCGTAATCACGGGCGAAAAACGGTGGCTGTACATGGCTGTACCCCTTTTTCGCCTAGTCGGACTCTCGCCAAGCCCCCCTAGCGATCCGGCGTCAGCACGCCGATCACGTCGTCGGCCGTGATCACACCGCACAGCTCCTCATCCTCGTCGATCACCGGAAGCGCGAAAAGATTGTACTTGTCGAAAAGCTCGACCACCATTTCGTCGTCCGCGTCGACGTCAACCGTCACCACGTCCAGCACCGCTAACTCTCGCAACGGCGTGCGCGGCTCGGCGACCGTAAGTCGAGCCACCGGCACAACGCCGACCAAGTGTTCCTTCGCGTCAGTCAGAAAGATGTGCGTCAAAGTGGGCAGAAGGTTCTGATGGTCCTCGAACGCCGCCGCCGCGTCCTTCACCAGCGCGTGCTCTTGGAGCGCCACGAACTGCGTATTCATCAGCCCCCCGGCCGTGTCTTCCTCGTACTCGAGCAGTTCCTCAACCTCGGCGGCCGGGACGTCCTCCATGTCTTTAAGAATTTCCAGGCTTGTTTCTTCCTGTAATTCGCCCAAAACGTCGGCGGCGGAGTCGGGCGCCATTTCCTCGAGAATGTCGGCGGCTCGTTCTTTATCGAGGTGCTCGACGATCGAAACCTGAATTTTCGGATCGACTTCGCTCAGCGCTTCGGCGGCGACGTGTTCGTCGAGGGTTTCAAACAGCGCCTCACGCTCGGCCGGCGGGAGGTCTTCGACGATGTCGGCCAGATCCGCCGGGTGAATACGCGCGATGCGGTCGTGGGTGATTTTCAGCTTGAGCCGCCTTTGCGGGTCGGGCTCGACGATATTGCAGTAATCCCAGGGAATCGAGTTGGGCTTGATGCTCTTTTGCAGCCGCCGGATCAGCGTTACCGGCAAGACCCCTTCGGTCAGGCGGCGGAAAGCCCCCTGCAGTCCCACTCCGACTTCTTCAATCCACAACTCGTCGTGACGGTTGATCGATACGATGCGCAGGGCCACGTCGTTGACGCGAACAACCTTGCGTCCGTTGACGTCGACGATTTGCTGGTCGAGAAGGTCTTTCCCGAGCAGCAACAGCCCTTCGTCGGGATAGTAGGGAACAAAGCGGTCGTCGGCGAGCTCAACGCGTTCGGCGGAAATCGAACGCACCTGATCGTGACGCACCATGAAGGCCGTTCTGCCGCCACCGAGCAGGAAACGAGACACGCGTCGCGCATGCTCGCCCGGGGCGATCGCCACTTCGCGGATGCGTCCGATGCGCCGGCCCGTGGGGCCGTCTACGCGCATGCCGGTCAGCTCCGTGAGGTAGACGATGGGTGCGTCTACTCTGGGGGTCTCCATCGTCCATATCGCCTATCAACCGTCTGGAACTCATGGTCGGTAAGCCGCGCATCGGCCGAGGACGACGCGCATCGCTCTCACTATGCATCATCAAACCCGTGATACGCAATCATTTAGCGCCGGTATCGATGTAATCCCTCGGGCTGTTCTGGAGGGGATTTGCGTTGACCGAACCGAGTGCTCCCTCGTCACCGCAATGCGCGATAGACGGAAGCTCGGTAGAGCAGCACGCCGGGCGGCTTGTCGGGGAGGTACAACACTGTAACCCTATCGCCGGGCCGGAGCCGGCAACCGCGCTCGGAGTGGCGCAGTCTGTGTTCGGTTCCGCCTGCCTCCACTCGAACTGAATAGCTAGTGGCGGCTCCGCTCCTCTTGACATCCAACACGGTGCCCCCGACCGCGGATCCCACCTCGGCCAGGCGTTTGTGCCGTCGGCGTTGCAACTCCAGCGCTGCCAGTGCGGCCAACAGGGCGACCAATGCCACGATCCCTTCCCTCCGAAAACGGGCGTCTTCAAAAGCGAGTACTTCGTGCGAGAGAGGGTCATCGGGAAGGTAGACGACTGGAATCCCATCGCCTCGTTTGGAGGCGGAGTAGGCGCGTAGGCCGACTGCTAGGGACGCCCGAACCTGCTTACCGTGCCGGTCTCGAAAGTTGTAGTAGAGGTAGTACCGCGGTTCACCGTCGGCACCGCTACGTTGCTGCTTATCGTGGATCACGGCCTGGGTTTCTACACCGAACTCGCCGAAGACAGCTTTCAACGGTTGGTCTCGACGAGGGTAGCCGTTTGTATAAAGCAGCGCGGCGATCACAGCCGCCACCCACAACCAAAGACGCAAGCGGCCGGTCGTCGTGAGCTCGACCCGCCGCGGAGGTGCAAGCGCAAGCTCGGGCTCCAGGACCCAGTCACCAACTTGACCCGTTGCTTGCTCGATCTCTTCACTACGCGATTGATCTCGGGCCCACCGAACGACCAGAATCGAACCGATCGCCATGAGCCCCACGCCGACCCACAGGACGTCGTTTTCTTCTTGAAGAAACGAATATGCGATCAGTCCCGCGCCCGCTATGTCAAACACCACGCCGGCGATCAACCGCTTCAGCGCTGGTTTTTCCCCACCAATTGCCATCTGCTAAATCTTACCTGGAGAAGCTGTTCGGAAGGTGATGAAAACGACGCGATCGCCGATTCATTGGTCGACGAGGGCGATTCAAACGGCTTGGGATTCGATTGTGGCGTTCTGCGTACCGAGGAAGTGTTCGAGAATCCAACGCCTTCTCAGGCCGCCGGCGCGGGAGGGAAAAAGGAGGAGAAAACCTCCCGCGCCGGGTCGTGTGGGTTCGCTGCACGGAAGAACTTAGAATGGACCGTGCCGACGGAGGGCAACAGGCGCTGATTGCCGGGTGCCCTTCCCTTCTCGTGCCGGCCTCTATTTATAAGACGAATCACGGCCCCTTTTTTCACGTCCTGTTGTAAGTTGCGTCACAAGTGGTGTCTCGAGCACTGACGCGCTGTCTCGCGGTACCCGCCGGGAGCTCAAGTCTCGCCGGCCGGGATGTCGGCCCCTCTCGCGGTCGCGTCCTATGCGTTGAACCTGCGCCAACCTAACTTACCGGGGGCGGAGCCTCGCCGATAAGAATCTTAGGGGCTGTGTTCGGCTGCGGTCCCGCGGAGCCTGGCTTCGGCACCAGAGAGCACTTCAGTACTACTACCTTTGGTATCTAGACTGAATCTGCAATCCGTGTTACGATTCGAGCAGTCAGCCTTTCTTGAACCTTGCAGACGAGGGTCTCTAGGTCATCTTGTGTCTGAGTCTCAAATAATTCCGAATCAAGGGAGATGTCCGTGACGACCGTTCTCTCAACAGCTGGTTGGCTCACCGGTTTCGGCCGTGCCACCGCCGCCGTTCTCGTGCTGGCCGCCGCCCTCGTGCCGGCGTTCGCCGCCCGCAAGGCCCCAGAGCGGAGCCAGGGTGGGCTGACCAAGGAGGAGAGAATCGCCCGGATGCAGGTGATCCACGCTGAGGTCTCCACCAGGCTTCCCGTGGGCCATGACAACGTGCCTGTCTTCGTGGAGATCACGCAGGCGGACCGGGACTCCGTCGACAACCCCGTCACCACGGAACGCGCGCCTCAGCGCATCGGCGTCGTCAAGCAGATCACGCAGGCCGTGGGCAAGCCCGTGGGCAGCCCCGGTTTCCAACTAGGCGTGAGCGAGGAGGGCGATGACAGCTTCGTCTGGGCCGTGACCATCACGTCTCCCGAGGCCCAGGCCATCCGTCTTCACATCGAGAATTTTTCGCTTCCCGAGAACGCCGAGCTCTTCCTACTCGGCGCCGACGGTCAGGCGGACGGACCGTACGTCGGTCTGGGCAGGAACGGCGACGGCGATTTCTGGACCCGCTCGATCTCCGGTGACACCGGCACCATCGTCGTGAGGTACACCGGCGCCAGACCGGCGATCAACAAGGCTCGGACCACTTTCGAGGTCACCGAGCTCGGGCACATCCGCGGCCGGCGGCCCCGCCCTGATCTGCAGAGTCACGACGACTGGCCCTGCTCCGACAACGAACTGTGCGTGGAGGACGCCATGTGTCCCGGCACTGACCCGGCGGTGAACGACGCCAAGGACGCAGTGGCCAAGCTGGAGTGGATCACGGGACAGTTCATCAACACGTGCACTGGCGGTCTGATCGCCGACACCGACACCGCCACTGATATCCCGCTGATGCTCTCCGCGAACCACTGCTTCTCCGGCAACATCAGCAACCTGGAGACATTCTTCAACTACACCACAGACTCGTGCAATGGCCCGTGTCCCGACAGCCTGGTCACCGGCGGCACACCGCCCGCGGCTGACACCGTGGGGATGACCGTCGACGCCACTAACAGCAGCAGCGACTACACGCTGATGACGCTGAGCGAACCGGCGCCGGCAGGGGCCGTGTTCCTGGGCTGGAATAGCACCCCCGTAGCGTTCACAAACGACTTCGATCTCTTCCGCATCAGCAACGCCAACTTCGGGCCGCAAGTCTACTCGGCACACAGCGTGGACACCGGTTCACCCACGTGCGGCGGCATCCCGCGCGGCGCATGGATCTACAGCAAGGACGACTTCGGCGCCACCATGGGTGGCAGCAGCGGCTCGCCGGTGGTCAACGCCGCCGGCGAGATCGTGGGCCAACTCACCGGCTGCTGCGGGTTCAATTGCGCCAATGAGTGCGACTCCGCGAACAATTGGACCATCGACGGCGCCTTCGCCGACTACTTCAACGAGGTCGAGAGCATTCTGGATCCCGTGGCAGGCTGCTCCACCGACGCCGAGTGCGACGACGGCCTGTTCTGCACGGGCGACGAGACCTGCGTCAGCGGCTCCTGCCAGTCCGCGGGCGATCCCTGTGTCGCCGGGGAGACCTGCAACGACGCCACCGACGCCTGCGACCTGCCGACCTGTGACAGCGATGGGGCCTGCGAGCCGGGCGAGGACTGCAACAACTGCCCGACGGATTGCGCTGCCAAGGTAAACGGCAACCCGAGAAGCCGGTACTGCTGCGACGGGGACATCACGTCGGATTGCGGCGACGCGCGCTGCAGCGAGGGCGGGTTCTCCTGCGGCGACCAGACCCCCCAGGGGTGCACGTCGGACGCCGAATGCGAGGACAACCTGTTCTGCACCGGCTTTGAGACCTGCGTCAGCGGCTCGTGCCAGTCCAGCGGCGATCTCTGTGGCGTCGGGGAGACCTGCGACGAGGGCAGAGCGATTCCTGCATCACCTGCGGCGGCAACAAGGACGCCTGCGGCAGCAACTCGGATTGCTGCTCCAACAACTGCCGAAACGGGACCTGCAGGGGCAACTAGACCAACGTTTCAGGTCAGCGGATCACGGGCGAGCCGGAGAGTCCGGCTCGCCCTTTTTCTTGTGCGGGAGCAGCGCACCAGCCACTCGCAGGGGGAAGGCTCCCGCCGCTGAGCGCGCCTCGGCCAGGGCGCAGCCACAAGGCCCCGCCTTTTGCCATTGGGCGAAAATGCCCAAACCGAGCCGCGACCATGAGAGAGCGGTATCCGATGAGGCCGCAAAGGAACGATGAACGTAGCGGCCCTTGCGTAGCCGCCGCGGCCTCCGCGAGACGCTGCCCAAGAACCGAGACTGTCGACGCTGCTTGAGCGCGGTCGAGAACAGCCCGATCCCACCACTTTCCCCAGGGCCGAGAAGTTGCATCGCACACCGCTCCCTCACGGTCGCGGCTCGGTTTGGGAATCACGAACCGCTCGGCGACTCACGCGGGCTTCGGTATGGCAAGCCGAGCCGCGCACGTCAGTAAGCGGTGTCGGATGAGACCGGTCAACAAGAACGAAGGTGGTGGGAGCGCTACGCCCGCGGCTAGACTCGTGAGCTCACGCCCGCAAGCAGGGCGCGAGGCCGCCCCCGCCGGCCGGTCCCGAACCCCAACCGCGCGCACCAGCCGACAATTCCGGAAGCCCCCGGGGCGGTTCCTTGGGCCCGCCACCTTTGCCGCACCCGATCAACCTCATCGCACACCGCTCCCTCACGGTCGCGGCTCGGTTTGGACAGGGCTCGCTCGCGGCTTGGCTCGGTTGGATGCGACTCGACGACGCTTGCGGTCGGATTGCCGTCGCTACGGCTTCTTCTCGAAAAGCGCGTCGAACTGGGATCCCACATCCGGCGCCTTTGCACTGCCGCGATTGACCAAATCGACCGACGTCCGCGGCTCGAAGTAATCGCAGAAGTTCGCCAGATCCTTCTCTGATACCCATTCAGCTTGCGTTTCAGCGCACTGGTTGTGCTTCCCGGGGTCGAAAAAACGGCAGTTGCGGCAGCAATGCAAATCGGAGTCGCAAGAAGCACATGTGTCCCGCCGCATGATCTTTTGCCCCGGCAGCAGGCGAACCGGTTGCCCGCAGTTATGGCAGGCCATGACGACATTGGTCATAATACGATCGAGAATACTCTAGTCCGCGAAGTTGTTCAACGCGCGCCCCAGCTACGCGCGACGGTGAGAGACAACGCCGAGAACTACGGCGCCGACGTTATACCCATGATGATCCCTAGTCGACTTTCCACCCGAAGCAATTTCGCGATGTGTCTTGCGCTCGCACTGCTCCTCTCCGCCGGTTTCTCAGGCTGCGGCGGCAAAATCCTGCCGACGAATTACTACGTGCTGGAATTTCCCCCGGCACCGCTTGTCCAGGTCGACCCGTTCCCCGCGAGCGTGGTTGTGATGCCCTTCCGCGCGTCGCAGATGCTGACGCAGGACCGGATTGTCTACCGCCCGGCGGCGGGCGAGGTGGGCTTCTACGAATATCACCGCTGGGCCGAAGACCCGCGCCAAACCATCACCTCGACTCTCATCGAGCGCCTGCGAGCGCGCCGAACTTTCGAAACCGTCGTTCCCTTTGACGGTCGCACGGAAGCCGACTACATTCTTCGCGGTCGAATCGAAAAACTCGAGGAGGTGGATTTCGGCGGTGGGGTTTCCGTTCATGTGCGGCTTTCCGCGGAACTGGTTTCCTTCGATGAACGCAAGGCCGTCTGGCAGGGTGTCAGCGAGCAAAAGGGACAAGTCGCGGTCGGGGAAGTCAGTGCCGTAGTGGCCGAGATGAGCCGCGCCGCGCGCGTGGGGCTCGACAAGTTGTGCGCCGACCTGGACGGCTGGATCAGAGCGAACCTAACTCCACCTGCTCGCGAAGAGGCTCGATCTCGCTGAGCGGACCGTACTCCAAACCGGGCCGGGTTCTTGCCTTCAACTGCGTCCGGTCGAGCAGGCGCTCAGCTTCGGGACGGGTCCGGTTTCGCCACAATGAGATAATTGCTCGCGCCTCGATCGAGCTTGATGGTCGGGCGCTGTCGATCGTTGACCGCGAAATTGCCGTGTGTCTTGCTCCGGGAAGAGAACGATCAGGATAACGGAGACCGCAAAGTCGGTATAATCGCTTTCTCGGAACGGACCCCGCACTTGCAGCCCTCCCTTTCGGTCGTCATCCCGTCGTACAACGAAGAAAAAAGGCTTCCCCCGACTTTGGAGCGGGTAGCGGACTATCTACGGTCCGGTGCTTACCGAGAGGCTGAAATCCTGGTCGTCAACGACGGCTCCTCGGACCGAACTTCCGAAGTCGCTCGCGATATCGGGGCGACGCTCGCGCAAGATCATTTGCAAATCCGCGTGCTCGATAATCCGGGAAATCGAGGAAAGGGCTATAGCGTACGCCACGGCGCAATGAAGGCGTCAGGAGAGTGGGTGCTTTTTTCCGATGCCGATCTGTCGGCGCCGATCGAAGAGTGCGACAAGTTGTTCGCGGCAGTCTCGGGCGGCAATTTCGACGCGGCAATCGGCTCACGTGCCCTCGACCGCTCGCTCATCGGCGTCCATCAGCCCTTTTTTCGCGAGGCGATGGGACGGGCTTTCAACATCGTGGTGCGGCTCATAGCCGGCCTGCCTTTCGCGGACACCCAGTGCGGCTTTAAGCTGTTTTCTCGGCAAGCCGCCGAACGCATCTTCGCCGCGCAACGCTTGGAGCGGTTCGGTTTCGATGTTGAAATCCTCTACCTGGCCCGCAAGTTCGGCTTCCGCGTTGCCGAAGTCCCTGTCCGCTGGAACGACGTGGAAGGCACGAAGGTGGCCGCTTTCTCAGGCGCGGACGCTTTCCTCGACATCCTTCGGGTGAGAAAGAACGACTGGCTCGGGAAATACGACTGACTCCCGACAGACTGCGATGTCGAGCGGCGACGCAGGTCTGGCGAAAGACGCGCCTAGACCTGCGCTACGGGGGGAATAATAGACCTGCGCCGCGGGGGGGACATGCCTTGCGCGGGCGGGCCATTTTTGTGTTTCTTTATGGCCCTCAAGGCCATGGATGACTCGCGGAAAAACGGGCCGGGATTGCTCCCGGCCCGGTGTAGGTAGACTTTCCGCTGCGGGTTCAACCGCCGCGGCCTTTCACTTGACTAAAAGTCGTGGTGCCCCGGAGGCTCCGGCGCAGGCGGATTCTTTTCGGGAATCTCGTGGACTGTAGCCTCGGTCGTCAGCATCAGACTGGCGATCGAAGCCGCGTTCTGCAGAGCCGAGCGCGAGACCTTGGCGGGATCAATGACGCCTGCCGCGACCAAATCGCCGTACTCTTCATTTTGCGCATTGAAGCCGTAGTTCGCTTCCTCGTTCTCGCGAATCTTGGCCACGACGATGGCGCCTTCCTGACCGGCGTTCTGGGCGATCCAGCGAACCGGCTCTTCGAGCGCGCGGCGCACGATGTTGATTCCGATTTGCTCGTCCTCGACATCGGATTTCAGATCGGCCAACGCACCGGCCGCCCGCAGAAAGGCCACGCCGCCGCCGGGAACAATGCCTTCCTCGACAGCCGCGCGGGTGGCGTGCATGGCGTCCTCGACACGAGCTTTCTTTTCCTTCATCTCGGTCTCGGTCGCCGCGCCGACTTTGATCACGGCCACGCCGCCGACCAGTTTCGCCAGCCGCTCCTGCAGCTTCTCCTGATCGTAGTCGGAGGTGGTTTCTTCGACCTGCGCCCGCAACTGCTTGACGCGGCCTTCGATGGCTTCCTTGCCGCCGCCGCCTTCGACGATCGTGGTGTTGTCTTTGTCGATGACGATGCGACTGGCTTGCCCCATGTCGTCCATCTGAACGCCTTCGAGCTTGATGCCGGTCTCTTCCATGATGGCCTTGCCGCCGGTGAGGATCGCAATGTCCTCGAGCATTGCCTTGCGGCGGTCGCCAAAGCCGGGCGCCTTGACGGCGGCGACGTTGAGCGTGCCGCGCAGCTTGTTGACCACCAAAGTCGCCAGGGCTTCGCCTTCGACTTCCTCGGAAACGATCAGCAGCGGACGAGCGGCGCGAGAAACCTGCTCGAGCAAGGGAAGCAGGTCCTTCATGTTCGAAATCTTCTTCTCGTGAATCAAGATGACGGCATTCTCAAGCACGCACTCCATCGCCTCCTGGTCGGTGACGAAATAAGGCGACAGATAGCCGCGGTCAAACTGCATTCCCTCGACCACGTCCAGCTCGGTCTCCATCGTCTTGCCTTCTTCGACGGTGATGACGCCATCCTTGCCGACCTTCTCCATCGCTTCGGCGATGATGTTGCCGATAGTGGAGTCGCTGTTTGCCGAGATCGCCGCGACCTGAGAAACCGCGTCGCCTTCAACCGGACGAGCCATCGACTCGATATATTTAACGACCTCAACGGTCGCCTGCTCGATGCCGCGCTTGATCGCCATCGGGTTGGTCCCGGCCGCGACGCTCTTGACACCCTCGCGATAAATCGCCTGGGCCAAGATCGTTGCCGTCGTCGTACCGTCGCCGGCGACGTCGCTGGTCTTCGAGGCTACTTCGCGCACCATCTGCGCGCCCATGTTCTCGAGTTTGTCCTCGAGTTCGATTTCCTTGGCGACGGTGACACCGTCTTTGGTCACCGTCGGCCCGCCGAACTTCTTCTCAAGAACAACGTTGCGGCCCTTCGGCCCCAGTGTTATTCGAACTGTGTTGGCGAGTTTGTTCACACCGGCCAGAATCGTCTTGCGCGAATCCTCACCGTATACAATTTGCTTTCCAGCCATAATCGTTTTCCCTCCTTAAGCCGCTTTCTTCGAACTTTCTTTTTCTTCAAGGATGGCGAGAACTTCGTCCTCGCGGAAGATCAAATACTCGGTGTCGTCAATCTTGACCTCGGTCCCCGCGTACTTGGCGAAAAGGATGCGATCACCCGCCTTCACGTCCAGAGGAGCGATGCTGCCGTCCTCTTGGCGCTTGCCGTTACCGACGGCGATCACCTTACCTTGTTGTGGCTTCTCTTTAGCCGAATCGGGGATGATGATCCCCCCCTTGACTTGCGCTTCTTCTTCAACACGCTCGACCAGGATGCGATCGTGCAAGGGTCGTAGTTTCATTCCAGTGTCCTCCTAATAAGCATTCAAACTCACGGCATCTTACCCCCGGACCAATCGGAACTTTCCATCCGCCACCGTATCGTAGCGTTCGCGTTGAAGCTGCTCGGAAAGATCGCGGCCGAAGATGACGTCGCGTATTTCCTTGTTTCCCGCGAGAAAGATCGTCGTCGAAATCTCGTCCGGAAACACAGGCATCCGCCGTAGCGGCGAGCCCATTTCATCGTAGCATAACACAGGAAGTCCCGAGTGCAACCAAACTTTAGCGTCAATCGCTAAGATTTTATGCGGCCCGTTGATGCATGCCTTGCCCTGGTCGCAAGGGTCCACCGCCCGAAAGCTTCGCCGTCGTGACGCGATCACTTCTGCCGGAAGCGCTGCACTTGCTTCGGCTCCAACCGGGTCCGTCGCTCCCTCGCCACTATTGCCGCGGTTGTCGACCCTTTTGATGCGTTTCCCCAGGCACGCCTAACATAATCGGCCACCGTCGCGATCTCGGCGTCGACAAGTTGCGGAAAGCCCGGCATGCGGCCATGAAACTTCTGATCCGCTACCTCGATTTCTCCTTCGAGGCCGAAGAGAATCACCCGGACCGTATAGAGCGGATCGCCACGCAGATAAGGGTTTCCCGCAAGGGGCGGAAACCGGTCCTCCACGCCGCGCCCGTTCTCCAGGTGGCAAGGCTCACAATGGTTGCGATAGAGTTCGGTCGCCGTCGGTGTCAATTTCCTTGTTGCTGATTGGGGTTGTATGGAGGGCGTTTTTGGAGCGTCCGGGCCCAGGAAAACCACCAGGTATTCGAGCAGCTGCACCTTCTCGTCCGCGCTCGCCGAAAAGCCCAAGCCCTGCATATCTTCCAGGACTTGCTCCCACATCTCGCCGCTAATACCGGCGGAAGCCGTAACGACTTCGAGCCCGTGGCATGGGGTGCATTTAGCCAAGACCAGCGCGGCCCCGTCTCCGGCGGGAAGCGATGGCTGGGCCGCGGCGCGAGTTGCTCCGCAAGACAGAATCGCGGGGAAAAGAAGACAGGTCGAGAGTCTCAATACGGTCGTCACTCTGAACAGGGCACGCCCGCCGGGCTATGAACGCGAGTGTAGGCAGCGATTTTCGTTGCCGGCGGATCTAAATCGTTATCCAGCCGTCACCCGAACTTTGTCGACACCGTACCACTCGTAGCCTGAGGGATTCCAATAGATCGACCCGTCGAGGGGCTGCGTGTTGCCGAGCGCGTCCGTAGCCCGGGCCCAAATCTCAACAGGACCGCTTGGGAACTCCACCGACGCCTTCCACGGGCGCCAAGCGTAACGCGAGGTTGGTTTCGCCACCTCTGCCCTCTGCCAACTTGCACCCTGATCGATCGACATCTCGACCGACACAATCTCGGAGCGGCCGTCGTTCCAGGCCGTGCCGGAAATCTCGCGCCGCCCCACCTTCACCGTTTCGCCCTCAATCGGGTCCCATACGATGCTCTTGATTGTCTGGCGCCAAGTTGGAGTGGTGCGGAGCGGGTCGATCTTGGTTTCACTGCCCGGCTCGATCACGTCGTCAAACGTCCGGTAGCGGCTTGCATGATGGCGGTTGTTCGATTCCTCGGCTTCAAACCTCAGCTTTTGAAGCCACTTGACATTCATCGTGCCGTAGTAGCCCGGTACAACCAGCCGTAACGGGCCGCCGTGCAGGGCCGGGATCGGCTCACCGTTCATGTGCGTCGCCAGCAGTGCGTTCTTCAACATGTCACCCAGAGGCAGACTGTGTTCGAAATCCGCGGCGCCAAGTGTAGCCGGGGGGTCGGCGCCCTCGGCCGCGACGAACCGCGCGGTTGGGTCAACGTTGATGTTCAACCGCTCGATCACGTCACGAAGCGCCACGCCTCGCCAACGAACATTCCCCACGCCGCCCCGACCCCACTGTGTCCCGCGGGTTTTGACCGACCCGGCGAAAAAAGAACGCCCATTGCCAGAACACTGCAGAACCGCTTCTACCTCGGTCGTCTTGTAACTCGCCAAGTCCTCGAATCGCAGAGTTCTTGGCCGGTCAATCATTCCCGTGAGAACCGTCTCCCAGCCCTCGGGAGAATGCGGATCGAGTGTCAGCGACCCCGGTAGCACCTGATTGTTGCGAATGAATAGCAGCTCCTTCGGCGTAAGAGCATGCTGTCGCAGCAACTCCATCGGCGTTTCGATCACGCCGGGTCGGGAATTATGCACGATTAACCGCTCGTCTTTACCGAGCATCGAGAGAAAACGGTGGGCATCAGGGGAACCTTGCGCCCCGATCCGGTGCGCACCACCCAAGAGAACCGCCCCCGCCGCCGTCATGTGGATGAACTCTCTGCGGCTGGAATCTCCACCCCGAGGGTTGCGCAACAGGCCCGTTGTAGGTGTCATTCAGTCCTCCGCATCCGTCTCGGGCTTCGAGGAGTGTTACGCGGATATCCGGCCTAGGCTGCGAACGGGCTGCTAGGGTCGCCGTGACCCTCAAACATGCCCGAAGACCGGCTCTTCTTCTCGCCTCGCCGGCGCCGCCCCCATCAGAACATCGCGCACTTGATGAATAACGGCTTGCTTTTCGCGATTGCGAAGCGAGCGTCGATTGACCAGCAACCGCGCCGTCGAATTCGGCAACAACTTGCCGATAATTTTCAAACCATTGGCCCGAAGCGTACGGCCGGTTTCAGTGTTGTCGATAATGGCGTCGCCGTCTTCGGGCGGCTTCGATTCCGTCGCCCCGAACGAGTGAAAAATAGCCACGGGAGACGAGTTGCGTCGCTCGACGTGAAGGCGCGAATAGGGCGTATAGAGCGATGGCTCGAGATCAGTATGCTTCCGAACCAGCGCTTCGGTTAGGTTGAGATATTCGGTCCAGATCCGTAACGGATGCGTGCCGGTCGAGTTTACAAACTTTTCGAAGAGCTCTTCGGCGTTGTTGACGTCTTCCCACGTCTCGGGCACGGCCAGCACGATGTCGACCCGCCCAACGCCGAGATCCAAGAGTTCGGTGACATTTGAGGCGCATTCGCTTTCGAGATACCAATCGAGCCCTGAAATACCGATGTCATAGAAACCCGCCGCGAGCATGTAGGGGATTTCCTGGGGCCGCAGTACCTTGGCAGCCACGCCCGGTAGGTCGACCTGCGGGCGGTAGCTGCGGCTACCGTCGGCGTATCCGCTGATGCCAAACCCGGCGCGTTCAAAGAACGCGGACATCTTCTTTTCGAGGCTGCCCTTGGGAATGGCGAATTTGACCTGCGTCATGGCTTGCTCTTCTTCGTTCTACTGTAGCGGTTGCGTGAGAAACACGGAGGCCTTCAGTACGCTATCGGCCCTTTCCCCGCTCGTCCTTGGTGCACTATCGCTTCGCGCGCTTGCCGCCTCCCGCCGCATCCCCAATGCGGTGCAGTTTGATCAAATCGGTCTTGCCGGCAACCCGGAAGGGCGTTCCCGCCACCACCGAAATCAGGTCGCCTCGCTCCACCCAGCCTGCTTTCAACAGAAGAGTCTCGGCCTTCGCCACGAGGCTGTCTAAGTCGCGTACCTGCTCAAGTTGCTTTGCGCGGACACCCCAAAGCAGTTTCATGCGGCGGCAAATCGCTTCGTGGCGCGAGAGGCCCAACACACCGCATCGCGGCCGGTACTTCGAGACCAACCGAGCCGTGTAACCGCTTTCGGTATAGACAACGATGTACTTGGCCCCGAGGTCTTCGGAGAGAACCGTTGCGCTGCGGGCCACGGCTTCGGACAAATCGTCACTTTGCGAAGAGACTTGCGAGCTGGCGCGATTCGGGAGCGGTGCGGTCGCTTCGGCAGCCTCGATGATGCGGCTCATCATCCGCACCGCCTCCAGCGGGTAGCGGCCTACCGCGGTTTCACCGGAAAGCATCAAGGCATCGGAGCCATCCAACACGGCGTTGGCGACATCGCTGGCCTCGGCCCGGGTCGGAGAAGGCCTCTCGATCATCGACTGCAGCATTTGAGTCGCCGTGATCGCGGGCTTCTTCGCCAATCGAGCTTTCTCGATGATCTTCTTTTGCTCGACCGGCACCCGCCAAGGCGAGAGTTCAACTCCGAGATCACCGCGAGCGATCATCACGCCGTCGGCCAGGTCCAAGATGTCGTCGATCACTTCGAGTGCTTGCGGTTTCTCGATTTTCGCGATAACATGCGCCGCGGAATTCGCCGCGGCGATGAGCTTCTTCAGGTTGCGAACGTCCTTTGCCGTTTGCACAAACGAAAGCGCCACGTAGTCAACCTGTTGTTGGAGAGCGAAATCGAGATCCCGCTTATCCTTCGCGGTCAGCGAAGTCAAGCGCAGCGCAGCGCCGGGAACATTGACACCCTTGCGTTCGGCCAGCGTGCCGCCATGCACCACTTCGGTGACAACATCCGGCCCGTCAACGCGACGGACACGCAGCTCGATCGCACCATCGTCGATCAAGACGCGGTCACCCTTGCGAAGATCCTTGGCAAGTCTCGGATAATCGACCGACACGGCCCGCTCATCGCCCAGGAGCCGCGACGCGCACAAGCGCAGGGTCTCACCCGTTGATAACTCGACCGGTCCGCCGCCCACGAGACGACCAGTACGTATCTTCGGCCCCTGCAGATCGACCAAGATGGGCAAGAAGCGGCGGCGTTTTTTCGAAACTCGGCGGATGTTGGCGATCGTTTTCGTGTGACCTTCGCGGGTTCCGTGAGAGAAGTTCAGCCGGGCCGCGCTCATGCCTGCCTCGAGCAATTGATCGATAACCCGGGTGCTGTTCGAGGAGGGGCCCAGAGTGCATACGATCTTCGTGCTGCGCATAAGCGTCTTAACCGACATTTCCAACCGTTCCTGCATTCTTTCACACCGGCCCACCGGCCCAACGGCTGCAACCGCCGAGCCCGCCAAGGTTAGGGGGCTGTGAAAAAAGGGGTAGGCTCCTCACCCGCCGGTGGGCCGCAATCCGATAAAGGCCAGCATGCGCCCGGCGGATTCGCCCTCGCGGCGGTATGAGAAAAAGGGCTCGCTATCGCAATAGCTACATTGCCCGACGGCATGGATGTTCCGCGGCCGAAGGCCCGCTTCGAGCAGTTGCGAGCGGTTGGCGCCCGCGAGATCGACATGAGGCTTAGGCTCCGAACGCACGAAGCGGGCGTCGAACCGCGCGGCCGTTTCCGAACCGACCTCGAAGCAGCAACCCGCGATACCGGGGCCGATCAACGCCTCGACTCGCTCGGGTTGCGCTCCCAACTCGTCCACCATCTTCTCCACAGCGCGGTAAGCGATCCTCCCCGCCGTTCCGCGCCATCCCGCATGCACGGCGGCCACGGCCCCGGCATCGTGATCCGCCAAAAGAATCGCGAAGCAGTCGGCGGTTCGAATGCTCAGCACGCGACCCCGGAGGTTGGTAAGCAAGCCGTCCGCTCGTGGGCGGTCGGTTTTCTCCTCTCCATCATCCACAACAACGTCGCTGGAGTGAACTTGCTCGAGCGAAGACAGGTTCATGCCGTCAAGCCCCAGCACGGAATGCAGAAAACCCAGAGACCGCAGCTCCCGGAAATTGCCCGTTTGGCGCGTCGTGAAGCCGTGAACCAAACCCGGTCGTTCCTGCCAGGGCTGGAACCGCGACACTCCTGCCTCGTCTTGCTCGAAATCCATAACGCCCCGAGGTCGCTCCGTCCGTCACCCGGAGATGCCGGCCTCGCTCCTAGCGCAAGCGCTGCCGTTCGAACCAGCCTCCCCGGTCGGCTGCCCGACACCACATCGCGGAGAGGCTGGGCTTTTTAAACCACAGCCAGAAATACTGTTCTTCCACTCCCTCCGACCGAAGCAACACAAACCCGTTGCGCTCGGCCATATCGGCCGCGAGGCCGTTGGAGATCGGCGCGCCCAACCAGGTGTCGTCCTCGGAAACCGTGACCTTTGAGCTTCCCTGAACTTGACACTTGAACAAGCCGCCCGGCCGCAATAAACGCCCGACTTCGCGCACATAACTCTCGATGATTGCCCGGCTGGGTATATGTTGAAAGACGATGAAGCTGAACGCAAAGTCAAAACGCAGGTCGCCGAGCACGACCAGATCTGTGCCGTTGTTGTGATGAAGGTAGGCATTCGGAACGTCCGCCAACAAGCGCCGGCCCTGGGCCACCATTTCACCGCTCACGTCGACGCCGTGCACCTCGCCGAAGACCTGCGCGAGCGCGCGGGTCATTCGCCCCGCGCCGCACCCGATCTCGAGTATCCGCAGGCTCTTCGCGGACCGGCCGCGGCAGATCTGTTCCAAATCAGGCGTTATGATTTCAGCAACAGAAGCTTCTCCCGACGCGTAAAACTCGTCCGGATCCCAATCGGTTTTTGACGACGCAATGTAGTAAAACGCATTCTCTCGCGCGCGCCGGTCCCAATCTCCACGCATCTTGCGCCGCGTGTGATCACCCCAAACAGGACGAGTAGAAGCCAAGAATGTTTCGCCTCCGCGCAACCGTTTCTTGATCGTATCAGGAATAAGCTGAATCGCCGGAATGAGCGACTGCGCCGCGGCGGAGTCACTCCACGACGACGTCGATCCCAATTGCGTCGTGGTCCGAGAGAGCTACCTCGCGCCCCTCCCGCACATCGTGCACGATCGTCGGCTCCTCGCACCGCAGCCCGCGCGAAGCGAACCAGTCGATCTTGAAGGGGCACTTCCCGTCGTGGTTACGCAAGGCCCAGCGAATGAAAGCGAAACACCAAGCCGGCACCCATTCGCGGAGGTTCTTGTGGGTTCTTGCATCCTCGACATCGTACGATGACGTCCGCTCTCCGAGCCGGTTGCAGCGCTTGTAGTCGAAGCCCTTGGACTCAAGCAGCGCGAATAGATCCCGCTCAAAGTGGCTATACGGGTGCAAGTAGTGATTCCGGATGACGTTGTCAACGCCCATGAAAACCCGTACCCAAAACCCCATGATCGCGTGAAAAGCCCGCGAGGAATTGTAGGTCGTAGTATTCCAGTCGCCGCCGATGATGGCCGGGCCCTCGCCGACGCCCTCGATAACGTCCCGCATCTGGTCGCGCCGATGCCGCTGGGTGGACTGTGCGTCAAGGTGAACCGAAACCGCTGTCACTGTCAGATTGGGGAATCCGATATCAGCGACGATCGCGGTTTGCCTCCCCAGGCGCTTTTCTCGGCCTGACATCTTGTCTTTGCCATTCTTGAGGTGGACAGGCCGAACATTCCCGATCGGATAGCGGCTGAGAATAGCGTTGCCGTGCAAACCTAAGTCATTCAAGCCGCCTGACTCCCGCTCGACCCCAGCCCCCTTCGACAAGTTCAAATAGCAAGGGACGAAAGCGTAATGCATACCAAGCGCCGCGGCCAACTCCTGCGCCACCGCGCGGTTCGCGGAGCGAGCCATGCCCAAGTCGGTTTCCGTAAGCAATAACACATCGGCCTTACTCAAGTAAGGGTGGTCACGCAGCACCGCGAGTTGGCCGCCGAAGTGAATTCCCCGCTCCAAATTCCAGGCGGCGAAGCGATACCGATCGTTGGCCGGCGCCGTACCGGCGGTGAAATCGCCGACGTCGGGAAACTCCAGGACATTCCTGGCGAGGTGCTCAATCGCTTGGTATGCAGGCGCGGACTCGAGCTCCCGAGTCGACCCACAACGTTCCAGCAGCGGGAAAACGGGTCTCAGATCCTCCCGAATGATCCGATAAGTCTGTTGCGCGGAGGCCGGTTCCGTCATTCGCGGGATCGCCGGCACAAAGCGCGCGGGGCTCGTTCGGCGGCAAGCGTAAGCCCCTAATTATGTCATGGGAAGGTACGAGACACCTTCTACGACGATGTCCCAGTCGCACCAAGGTGCTTCAGAAAAGCCTCTTCGGCTGTTAAGGTGTATTGCGCATGGTGTCGCGTGGTCAGAAGCCGTTAGCATCGAGTTCTATGCTGGAATCGGACCGCGTGGCCGCATCGGCCGCGATCATGGATTTCGACGAACCGCGCGCGTTGCCCCGGGCCGATGAGGACGCCCGTAAGACGTCGCTGAGCTCGATCGGGTTGGTATTGTTGTGCACTGTGATCGGCGCCGCGGCGCAACTGCTGCTGCGCTGGGGAGCCGCGGACGCCGTCGACGGTGGTCTGATCGGAGTGTTGACGAACTTGCCTGTGCTGGGCGGATACTGCTGCTTGGCGATCAACACGGGCCTCCTGGTGCTGGCGCTGCGGAACGGGCAGCTTTCTGTTCTCTACCCGATCATCGCTTTGACCTACGTTTGGGTCACGATTCTATCCCCGATCTTCTTTGGAGAAATCATTGACATCTACAAAGTCGTAGGCGTCGGGCTGATTGTGCTTGGTGTTTCGTTCATTGGACTGGGGAGCCGGTCATGAAGACTCCCCTTTCCTCGATGATGTTGGTGTTGGCGGCGAGCCTGATCGGGTCGGTGGCGGCCGTGTTTCTCAAGGCGGGCGCTGATCGTCTGAAAGAACCCTGGCAGAACTGGGCCGGCAAACTCGCCGGCGGCATCGCGCTGTTCGCGGCGTCGTCGATCCTCTACGTTTGGGGTCTCAAGGACGGCAGCCTTACCGTCCTCTATCCGATGATCTCTCTCGGTTACGTCTGGACGCTGCTCTGGTCTAGGATGTTCTTCGGCGAGCCGTTCAACCGCCACAAGGTTGTGGGGCTGATGCTCGTGCTGCTGGGCGTCTTCTCGATCGGGATGGGGAATCAGTAGCAGCCCTGCTCTGGTTCGGCAGAGCGGGCTCGAGCCGGCGAGCGGGCCGCCTACAAAGCGCCCGAAACAGCGGCGTGTTTTTCACTCGGGGACCCACAAGGCCGTGCTACTCGGACTTCGCGCGCAGAGCTTCGATGTAGAACCGCCGGTCTTCGTGGCGCAGGAAGACATCCCAGCAGGTGTTGCCCCTTTGGGTGATGTGATACGGAACGCTCTCCGCCACAGCCCGAGCCTGGCATGACATCCCTCGGTGGGATCAGATACCCACAGTTACGTTGCCACAGTTCGTGGCTGTCACCGATCTCCCCACCGATCTCCCTGAAGGTTTTCACAATGTCCTCCCATATGTCACGACGGGGCCGGTCACCCCTTCGACTTCTTCGTTGACCCGGACGCTTCATAGGTAACCACGAGAAACGAGGCGCCGGCGTAGCTGACCTTCGCCCAGCCGACTGGACCCGGTTGTTCAGCAGACCTTTCGACGGGATCTTGTCCGCTTGTCACGCCTTCGGAGGGTGTCGGGTCCCATCGGATTTCCACTGTGGCCGTCATCGCTATGCTCCTTGGACTAAGACTCGACCTCCACCGGCTCCACTGTCGTTTCGCTCCGCAGAATCGGACCCCATTCCACGCGCGCCTTGAGCTTATACATAAGCGCTCGTAGCCCCAGGAAGTTGCGGTCCAGCCATATGTTGACCGGCATCACACGGAAGTAGCGGTTTCTCATGACCTCGCCAAATAGATCGACACCGCGCCGGAAGTAGTCCGGGTCGCCGAAATCGAACCTTCCTTGGTGAAGCAGGGGTTCCCAAAGCCAATCACAGACCCGCTCAAGCAGCTCCATCCGCTCCGGCTCCTCGCGCTGTTGGGGCGTCATGTCGGTTCCGATCACTAGAGCTTCGCGGAGAGCCTCTCGCGACGTGTGCGCGGCCCGTTCCACGGCGTCGACAAATTCTAGATCCGTGGCCGTGAATTGGTAACAACACCCGAAGTCGACCAACCCGAGTCGTCCGTCCGGCATAAAGAAGTAGTTGCCCGGGTGCGGATCGGCATAGAGCACCTGTTTCCCGTACCACAATCGTGCCGCGCTGCGCACGATCTTGTCTCCGAAGGTGTCCCGCACCTCCTGAGAGGGTTCGGACGCCATGAACTCCGGCAGATGGACGCCGGAGATGTGCTCCATCGTCAGCACCCGGCGGGTCGAGAACTCGCGATACACCTTCGGCACCACAATTCCCTCGTCCTCTGAGAAAGCGCCGCGGGCGGTTTCGAGATTCGCTGCCTCGTGCTCGTAGTCGGTCTCCATTTCGAGCATCCGCTGGATGTCGTCGAATTGGAGCTTGATGTTGTCCCAATCACCGCTGAGCCTCATCGGGAACAACGCCGCGCGCAAATTCCGCAGGTCGTCGCGGATCGTGCGGCCGATGTTGGGGTATTGGATCTTAACGGCCACTTCCTGACCGCTGCCCTTCAAACGCGCGCGGTGGACTTGGCCGAGCGAGGCCGCCGCAAAGGCGTTCGGCTCGAAGTCGTCGAAGATCCGCTCCGGGTCATCTCCCAACTCGTTGCGGACAAACTCCCGCAACAGCGAAAAATGCATCGGGGGAGCTTCGAACTGGAGCCGCTTCAGGACCCCGGCAAACTCATCCGGCGCCACAAGCGGATAGTTCGCGATCATCTGCCCGATCTTCATCACAGCGCCGCGCATATACGTCATGCCGCTCAAAACTTCGAGCGCGGCTCGCAGGTGGGTCTCGTTCTTGATTTGCTCTTTCTCGTCGATACCCTTGTAGCCGCCGCGGATCCAGCAGGCGAAATAGGCGGCGGCAATCTTCGCTTGCAGCGTCCCGAAAATACGCGCTCGGTTCCAGCGCCCGGTGGGAATCGGACGCGGCCCCAGCTTCTGCAACAGGCCCGACACGGGTGCGCCCGTCGGCGGGGACTCGGCCCCTTGCAAGTCCTCGGGCAGAGCGTCGATTAGGTCAGCTACGTGTGGTTCCATCGGTTACCTCCACGGCTTCGATTGGTTCAGCGGAAAGCGAATTGACAAACAGCTTCATCGATTGGTCGAGCAAGACCAGCGTGTCTTCTTGGTGCGGCGATTCGTCTCGGGCCCAGTAGGCGAGAACGCCCAGAAAGAGCGTCCAGTACAAATGGAGCGTGACGAACAGCGGCTCTGATTGTTGAGCTGAACCATTGTTAGAAGTGTTAGAAACGATCAGCCCCCGCACCGTTTCGAGGTGACGCAGTCGGATCTCCTCGGCTTCCTCCGCCGCCGAGGATTTCGCGAACGGGCTCAGAGTGCTTTCCATAAGATTTTCGATGTACCCTCGATGAATACCGAGGTGACGAAGACCGGTTGCAACGTGCGCGAAGAGGCGTTCGTCAAGCGCCTCTTCGCCTCGCAACCGCTCCTGAAACTCCGCGCCGGCGTCGTCGAAACAGCTTGAGACGATAGACAAAGCGAGGGCCTCTTTGGTTGGGAAATAATTGAAGAGGGTTCCCGCCGCAATCTTGGCTCGACCCGCGATATCGCGGGTCGTCGTTTCGTCAAAGCCCTTCTCCTGAAATAACTTACGAGCGGAACTCAAGATCCGTTCACGGGTTTGTTTCTTGACTTTGGCCGTCACCCTCATGAGACGATAAAAATATTGTGAACATGCTCATAATACTGCGGGTCGAAGCTCTTGTCAAGGGAAAGTGAGCACGCTCATAATTATTTGACGCGACGAGACCTGAAGTAACGACTCCCAGACGGTTAGGTGTCAAGGGCTCGCCTCAGAAATCTGTGTCGGCTCCGCTTCTCGTGGTCCTCGATGCTTCCGCGGGATAGACTATCGCGGGTAGTGCTCCCGGCACTAGAGGAGGAACCCTCGAATGCTTGCGATCGTGTCCCTTTTCGTAATCGTGACGTTGTCTCTGCTCGTTACACGCAGCGCCGCCGTTGCGTTGACGTACACAGGGCTGTCCTACGGGAGGCTTGACAGTCCTTTACTGCATCTCGCGGATTCCATACCGCAAAGCCCACCAATTCATCGTTGTGGAATAGTTCCCGGCGCTGAGGCCCCGCTTGCGCGACCCCGTCGGGATGTCTGTTGGGGCCCGCGGTTGCTATGCCTTGCGGCTCTGGTCTACTCGGCATCCAACCTGCCGGCGCAGACTTTCGGAGAGATCGCCGGTTTTGTGCGCGACGCTTCCGCCGGCGCGGTGCAGGGTGCCCGCGTTAGCGCCACCAATGAGTCCACCAATCAATTCCGAACGGTCGAGACGAGCGCGAGCGGAAGCTACTCGATTCCCTCCCTGCCACCCGGCCCCTACACCGTGCTCGCCGAGAAGCAGGGTTTCAAATCTCAATTGAGAAGCGGCGTCGTCCTGCAGGTCGAGGACCGCGCCCGCGCCGAACGTCGCCGCGGAAAACAGATCCTTCGGAACCCACAACCAACGTCAAGGCGGCGAGCGCACAGAGCAACCGATTTCCGTGGGCGGGCAGCGGCTACAGTTCATCCGTTTCAGCCTCGACGGGGTCGAAAACACCGACGTGAACTTCAACACCTATCTCGTCAGACCCCCATTAGACGCCCTGCGCGAGTTCAAGGTGCAGACCGGCGTCTATGGGGCGGAGCACGGCCGCGCTACCTCGCAAATCATTGTCACCACCAAATCGGGGACAAATGAGTTTCACGGCACAGTTTTCGAATTCTACAGAAACCGAAAATTCGATGCCGCCCCGTGGAATTCGGAAAGCCAGGACAATCCGTTCATCCGAAATCAGTTCGGCTCGACGTTCGGCGGACCCATCGTCAAAGACAAACTGTTCTTCCTGAGCAGCGTCGAGATCCTGCGGCAGCTCAGAAACTTCGAGCAGCCCGCGAACGTTGCGACCGATCCGATGCGGGCAGGCAACCTTGCCGACCAGGGGCGTCCGATCTTCGATCCACTTTCCCGAGTCTTTGCAGTGGATAACGGCGGGAATGAAAGCGCTAGCGCCGCGGACCGCTTCCCCAACGATATGATTCCCCAACATCGCTTCAGCCCTGTCGCTCTCCAGCTACTCGAGTTCTATCCGACCGCGACCCGGCCTGGAGACGACATTTTCAACAATTTCCGCTGGCAAGCCATCAACAGAAGACACTTCGAGCAGTTCCTCCAGCGTATCGACTACCAACACAGTTCCCGTTCGAGTTGGTTCGGCCGCTTCAGCTTGGGAAACGAACGGGAAGAGAGACCGAGGGGCTCGTTTCCCACTCAGAACGGACGGGTCGAAACGCGAGTCCACCAGGGCATGGTCTCCAACACACACATCTTGATCGGGATAGGGGGAGGTCTTGCGGCCCCACCCCTCCCACACCACCGTACGTACGGGTCCGTATACGGCGGTTCGGCGGGTTGAGCTAACGGCAAACCGTCAATCTCGGAAGTCCCAGCCGGTCGAAGTAAACATTGGGCAGTGCGATAGCAAGCGCCGGACTGTGGGCGAGCCGCCACGGACCGTGAGCGCTGCCCGCCGTTTGCGCGGCCAGGTCTCGACCCACTCCCCGTTGGTACAGCTCCCCAAACCGCACCGGCCCTCGCTTCCACTGCTTCCACATCGTGGATCGCAACCTGCGTCGGACCCACCCCTCAAGGCTTTCCAACACGCTCGGCGTGTCGCACTTCCCGAAATAGCCAAGCCAACCCCGCAAATAGCGGGTCAACTCCTCCACCATTCGTTCCGTGCTCACCCCTCGCGTCCGACCCGTCAGCTCCCGCACCCGCTTCTTAAAGCGTTCGATCGCCTCCGGCGCTATCCGCCGTTTCGGCTTTCGTCCGCTCGTGAAGCTGAAGCCCAGAAACTTTCGCTTCCATGGCCGCCCCACCGCGCTCTTTTGCTGGTTCACCCGCAGCTTGAGCTTCGTCGTGATGAACCGCATAATCCCGGCCATCACTCGTTCCCCGGCTCGTTGGCTGCGGACGTAGATATTGCAATCGTCCGCGTACCGCACAAACCCGAGCCCGCGTCGCTCCAACTCCCGGTCCAACTCATCGAGCACGATATTGGACAGCAACGGCGATAAAGGTCCGCCCTGCGGCGTCCCTTCTTCGGTCGGACTCACCAGCCCGTCTTCCATCACACCGGCCGTGAGAAACGCCCGGATCAGCTTCAGCATGCGCTTGTCGCCGACCCGCTCGGCGATCTTCGCCATCAGTCGGTCGTGGTTGACCCGGTCGAAGAATTTCTCCAAGTCCACGTCCACCACCCAGCCACAACCCGCGGTGATATACCGTCGGGCCTGCTCCACCGCTTGATGCGCTGATCGCCCGGGACGAAACCCGTAGCTGTGCTCGGAAAACGTCCGGTCCCAACTGCGTTGCAACACCTGCATCACCGCCTGTTGGATGAATCGATCCAACACCGTGGGGATGCCCAGCTTGCGCACCCCGCCGCCCGGTTTCGGGATCTCCACCCGCTTCACCGGTTGCGGTTTATAGGTTCCGCTCAGCAGCTGTTCGCGGATCGCCGGCCAGTGCTGTTTCAGGTATCCCGGAAGGTCGCGGACGCTCCTGGCGTCCACGCCCGGGCTTCCCCGATTCGCCTTGACTCGTGCCAATGCCCGCTTGCAGTTTTCCCGCTCGCAGACTTCCTCCATCCACTGTTCGTCGATAGCCGGGCTTTCGGCTGTGCGCTTCGCCGCGAGCGATTCGATCCCTGGCCTGAGGTTCTTCGGGGCTTCACCCTTCGGTTCCTCGGCGAAGGCCAACTCCAGCTGGATTTTCCGCCGCTTGTCGCTCATGAGTCGCGCCGCTTACTGGCCACTCCCTTTATCCCCTTGCGGGGACCGTTCGGGCCTTCATCACTCGCGTGACTACTATGCCCTCTGCTGACTTCTGCCGTCTGATCGGGGCGGATTGCTCCACCCCCAGTCCGGGAATCCCGGACGAACGACAGATCTCCCGAGGTAAGTTCGACCGCCTTCAGCGCACAACCGCCGGATCTACAACCAACGCCCTTGATGGATAGGGACTTCGCGGTTGACCGCCCGCTCCTCCGGCGTCGTATGCCTCCTATCCGGTTCTTGTTCATCGGCTCGCGCCTTTGCTCCACGCTTCCTTCAGACCCCGCCTCGCGACGATGCCCTTGCGCTTCGCTATGACTTCACCTCCATCAGGTTGTCAAAGGGACTTTCACCCTCAAGCTGCCGAACATGCTCGGCACACAGCCCGACGATGCTGAATGAACTCAGGCTCTCTTACAGCCGGTTTCAGAACGATCTCGTGGGACTTTTCGCGAATCGGCGAGACGTCGTTTCCGAGCTGGGGATCGTAGGCTTGCGATCGTTTGACCCCTCGGTTTGGGGCATCCCGACGGTTCTCCCTCGTGACGGGCTGACTGGGTTTGGGACGGAAGTGTTCGGCCCTTGGGTCAATCGCAACCACATCTTTCAAGTACGCAACAATGTCTCTGTCGTTCAGGGGAATCACACCCTGAAGTTCGGCGGCGAGGTTCGGCGCGACTCCTACAACCACCTCGGCGCGGAGTTCGCGCGAGGGGCTTTCATTTTCTCCGGATTTGCCACCGCGGACCCTCAGTCACACGGACGCACGGGTCACTCGTTCGCCGATTTTCTCTTGGGCGAGAACGAACTGGCGGCCCGATCCACGCATATCGCCGACGCCCGGCTGAGGGCCGTCTCGTCTTCTTTCTACGTCCAGGAAACCTGGAGGGTGACCTCCCGGCTCACATTGGACCTGGGCCTACGCTACGAGTACACTCCGCCCTTCCACACTCCCTTCCGCGGCATCTTCAATGTGCAGCTATTCGATCCCGGCGTCGGCCCGGGCGGCCTCAAGCCCGATACCCGCCATCCCATCATCACGCGGCCGGGCGACGGTGACTTTTACGAAGGCCTCAACTTCCGCTACGCGGACGGCGTTGCCGTTCAAGCCGGGGACGAGTTCCTGGGCCGACGGCTGGTCGGGACGGACCGCAATGACTGGGCGCCCCGCCTGGGCATCGCCTGGAGCCCGCTCGCCCGGTGGACCCTCCGCACCGGGGCCGGCGTGTTTTACTCCCAGGACATCGGCAACGCCCGTTTCGACATGGCACGCAATCTCATCGGTGGTGAGTTCCTCACGGCGGACCGGGAACGCCCCAACTCAAATCTAAGCGACCCCTGGGCCTTCTCCCGTCAAGCCTTTACCTGCACGGGATGGGAAGGGTTTTGTATTGGTCGGCCCGACATCAACTCAAATGATTTCGGGCGGCGCACTCCCTACGTCTGGCAACGGATGTTCGATGTCCAGCGAGAGTTGAGCGATCGCGTCGTAATCTCGGCCGGGTACCAAGGCAATGCCGGTCACAAGCTGGAACGGCTCCGCGTTTACGGTCAAGCCGTCCACCGAACCGGGCCGTCGGATTCAACCCCTTTTCAACAGCGTCAACCGTGGCCCGAACTCAACGTAATCGCACAAGTCGACGGCGCGGTGAACTCCACGTACAACGCCCTCACCTTGAAATTGGAGAGCCGCTATCGGCAAGGATTGAATTTTCTCGTCGGCGACACCTGGGCGAAGGCGATCGATTCGGGCAGCACGATCGGAGCAGACTTTGGCGACCGCTTCCCCGGCAACCACTACGACCTGAGCGCCGAGAAGGGACTCTCGCACTTCCACATTGGTCGCAGACTCACGGCCTCCTTCCTTTACGACCTGCCCTTTGGCAAAGGGAAACGCTTCTTAAGCGGCGGCAGTTTGGCCGGTAAAGTCCTGGGCGATTGGCGGATGGGGAGCATCCTCACATTTGCGGAGGGCGGGCCCGCCTCGATCCGCCACATCGGTGACCGCAACAACACGGGCTTACCCACTTTCCCCGATGCCACGGGGATAAGCCCCAACCTGGACAACCCGACCCCGGACCGGCTGTGGAATGTGGAGGCATTCGATACCAACAACCCGGAACTCCGTGTCCGCGAAGGTAACGTCGGACGCTCTGTGCTGCGTCTTCCCGGGCTCGCGAACTGGGATTTCTCACTCCTCAAGGACGTGACCCTGCGTGAAGGTCACCGGCTTCAGATCCGCTTCGAAGCCTTTAACTTCTCGAACCACCCCAACTGGATCGGATTTTTCTTCGACGCGAGAAGCCCCGTCTTCGGCAGGGTTCCCGCCGCCAGAGAGATGCGCCAGATTCAGTTCGGCATCAAGTATATTTTCTGAGGCCGCTTGGAGCCTCGCGTCAGGGGCCGTTCCGGCAGCCGGCGACCGGCCTCTCATTCCATTTGGGTTTGGGAAACGGCGGCCGCTTTGGAGCGCTTGAGGACGTTGCGCTGCATGCGGGCGGCTTGTTTGGAGGTGAATAGGAAGCGGCCCTCCGAGGCGGCTTGAAGTTGCTCGACATGCCACTTGGCCGTCATGAGACCTCTGGGGGAGTGGTGTCCCGTGCCAAGGAGCAGGTGGCCTATCTCGTGGGCCATTACGTGACCCAACAATACTGCTTCCGAGGTGACGCCGGCTTCGGCCAGCTCGGCGACGCGGTGATGGTAGATCGCGGCGTCCGTACCGAAACCACCTCGTTCGGATTGGTACGCAATACCGAACTCGGCAACGTTGGGGGCCAGAATTCGGGTCCTTGCCTCAGGCATGATTCGAATGATGAGGCTGTCCGCGCCGAAGTCTCTCTCACACGCGCGATCGCCGACCCCTTCTTCCGTCAACGCACAATGGAGCCAGAGAGTGTCAATGCCGGCGAGTCGAAAGATCCGGGAGGCCTCCTGCTCGGCTTCCTCCTGCGTCCCGGGATGCAACTCGGCGTAGTCGTAGACCAGGATGGTCGCCAACGGATTCGCTTTCGGCTCCAACCCCTCGGCGGTCCACCCCGAAGCCGAACCGAAGGTCATCAGCAGAGTGATCGGTACAAGGTGTCGTGGGCGCAACCACGACAACGCTTCGCCCGGAAGGGCGAAGCTTCGTGACCGCCGAACATGTCAGCGAGGGTCTCTCGGGCTTTCTGGAACCCGAGTATCAGACAACTCCGGGAAGGATGCAAAGGGTTATCAACCGATTTGCATCTAACCACGCAATAAATAGAATCCATTGAAGTTATGGGGATCGCAGCCTCACGTCCAGCGGTCAAGAACTGGTCCATCGGCGATAGAGAGAGGTACGCGTGCTGGAATAGCTGTATATTGGTGTCGGCACTATGGGCTCGGAAGGCCAATCTCCGCGAATACCCCCCGCCGCCAAGGCGTTAAGCTTCGGTCCCTTCGAAGCGGACCCGCGGACCCGCAAGTTGCGTAAGCACGGCGTCCGCATCCGCCTGGGTGAGCAGCCGTTTCAGATTCTGGCGGCGCTGATCGAGCGACCAGGCGAGTTGGTGACCCGTGAGGAATTGCGCGAGCTGCTGTGGCCGGGGAACACTTTTGTCGAATTCGACGACAGTCTGAACAGCGCGGTGAAGAAACTGCGTGACGCTCTCGGCGATGCGGCCCGAGATCCGCGCTACATCGAGACCGTCCCCAAGCGCGGGTATCTGTTCATCGCGACAGTTAAGATCGTCGAGTCCGACGCCGTACGGGGGGCCGCGGTGCGGGCGGATGAGACTGAAACGGTCGAAAGAGAAAACGGCGCCGCCGCGACTGCCAGAGCGGACTCCGCGGAAACCGCCAAATCCACGCCGCCCGCACCCGCAAAGCAGAGCGATTTCCGAAGTCTTACGACCTTGGCGGCAGCATTGCTGATCGTTCTGGCCGCTATCCTCTGGCTTCGCGTGTCGAGCACCCCACCCTCGGGTTCTTCGGCCGAGGCCGGCCCACTACGCTTTCAAGCTCGAACCATCCCGGGGGCGCACGGGTGGGCCGCGGCAATCTCCCCCGACGGCAAGTCGGTCGCCTACCACGACGAGACGGATATTCACATCGCGGCCCTGGACGGTGGAGCACCCCAAAGAATCACCGACAGCACGGGCAGGGATCGTTTCCCTTCCTGGTCGCCCGACGGCCGACGGCTCGCCTTCACCAGGTACGATCCACCCGAGGGAGGAGGCCTGTACGTCCTTTCCTTGGTCGACAGCTCGGTGACGAGAATGGGCACCGTGAGTACACACCCGCCCGCGTGGACCCCGGACGGAAAGTCGCTGATCGGAACCAATGGAAAGATCTCGATTACATCACTCGCAACGCGAGAGCAACAAGATCTGATAGCCAGGGAAGACCTAAAGATCGACTACCGCGGAGCGGCTGTTTCCCCCGACGGGAAGACGCTGGCGTTTGGGGGGTGTCGGCTGCCGGACAGCTGTGATTTGTTTGTGCGCTCGATGGAAGGCGGAGAGCCGCGGCGCTTGACGTTCCAAAACGATGCCCTCTCGGGCCTGGCATGGACACCGGATTCTCGGGAGGTCATCTATGCCATGGACGGGCGAATGTATCGCATCCCCGCCTGGGGCGGACGGCAACCCGGTCTACTCGAATTCCTCTACTCCGACGGGATGTCGGGGCGGGTTATGTTCCCGTCGTCCGCGCGACTCGCGGGCAACGGGATGACCCGCATGACTTTTGTCCGCTATGTCCGCGACGTTGACATATGGGTAACGGATCTTCGGAAAGAAGCCGGTTCGCCGGACTCACGCCGCAAGCTGATCGACTCCCCCGGCATCGACCACTACCCGAGATTTTCTCCCGATGGGCGGAAGATTGCATTCTATTCAGACCGACCCGACGGCGACCGCGCGCTCTGGGTCTCCGATAGCGACGGATCGAATGCTCGGCAGCTCACTCCTTCCGCTTTCCGAGTGAGTGATGGGGCGGGGCCGGCTTGGTCGCCCGACGGCCTCCAAGTGGCCTTTCGAGCCTCCACATCCGCGGACTTCGCTTCCCACATTTACACGATTTCCGTCGAGGGCGGGCTTCCCCAACGCGTTACCGTCGGCGATGACGAGTCGGACCCGGCTTGGTCGCGCGACGGTCTCTACATCTACTTTCAAACCAACCGCTCGGGACAACCCGAAGTTTGGCGAGCGCTGTCGGACGGACGTACACCGGACGGAGTGCCCGTCAATGAAATGCTTTCGTGGTCGTATCAGGAATCGCCGGACGGTCGATACCTTTATTTCTGCGGGGCGCGGGAAGGGGGTAAGGGTTTCGGGTCGTTTTGGCGTGTTCCCGTGGAGGGAGGCGAAGCGGAACAGATATTGAGTCCTTTTAGCAAACGGGCGCTGAGCTTTCGGGACGAGGGATTGTATTTCCTGGATCCGGGCAAGAAGCGGTCGGAGGACTCGCTGGTTGCTCTCAAGCTGCTCGACACGGAGACGAGTCAGACTACTGACGTGGGTCGGGTTGTAGATCCCCCTTCCCCACGCGACTTCTCGCTCAGCCCTGACGGACGGCTTGTTCTGACAAGCCGCGACGAGCCCGGAACGGCCGACCTGATGCTGGTGGAAGATTTTCGTTAACCTCCAGGGCGGGTGCGCAGCGTCGGAAGTCAGTCACCAAAAGTGTTCCCCGTTTTGAGGGCGACCGGACCCTTCGTCGCGCACCGCCGGTGGCGGTGCTTCGCGTCATTACGGTGCCGGCGGGCATCCATCGGTGGGTGTCAGGTGCGCTCTGCGCCGGGCCGGCGCCGTTTCGGGGGAAGCCACATTGCGGATCCCACAGGGATGGTCGTACGTGGGAACCCCTAGGAGCGTAGTAGATTCCACGGAGGCAGTTTATGCCTCCAGGGCCATTGACCTGAGCTCGAATTCAATTGTGGGAACCCCTAGGAGCGTAGTAGATTCCACGGAGGCAGTTTATGCCTCCAGGGCCATTGACCTGAGCTCGAATTCAATCACGCTGGGACTATCGGCTTGAATAGGACTTTGTTCGTTGGAGCCTGACCGTTGTCCCGGCGCGGACGAGGGAGCTGCCGGCGTTAAGGACGCAATCTCCTGGTCAGAGGACCTAGTCATCCACAATAACCCTATTCGCGGCGCGCAGCGGAGAGCCCGACACCGGCATCCGCTCACGTCATGTCGGACAGTTTCGAATCTGTAAACGGTCGGCGTCTGCCCGAAACATGGATTCCGTTCTCACAATCCCGTCGGTTCTGATCCGTCTGTTGGCGATGGCGTGGACTATTCTCATGGTGGTCCGTTCGCGTGACTGGCGGCTCATCTTCCTCCCGCTGATGCTGTTGATCATGACAGTGCAGCCCATGATTCCTCACCTCTCCGAGACAGACTCGCTGGTGGTGCAGGTATCGGTTTTCACCGTATTGGTCGTGAGCATGCTGTCCGTCGTCGTTCGCCGGAAAGAACGATGGTGGGGCGGCTCTGTAGTCCGCTGGCTCCTGGCCGTCGTAACCCTTTATCAGACGATTGCCCTACTCTCCGGCGATTGGGTCATGACCCTGGGACACTCGCATTTGGAATTCTCGGTGAGCCTGCTACTTTGCCTGACTGTTGTTTTGTTTGGACAAATCTTCGGCGAGCGACGGATCGCCGAACAGCGGCTGCGTGATCAAGCGTTGCAAGATCCGCTTACCGGGTTGCCCAACCGCATCTATTTCATGAACGGCCTGAAACGCGCTCACAGGCGCGCTCGCCGACGGCGACATTCGTTCGCGGTGTTATCGATAGGCCTCGATCGCTTCAAAACGCTCAACAGCAGATTCGGTCACACCGCGGGGGACACGTTCCTAATCCGAGCCGCTCGAAAGTTGCAGGAGGGAATCCGCCCCGGAGACATAGCGGCCCGCCTCGGAGGAGATCAATTTGGTGTGTTTCTCAAGAACATCAAGAATCGGGCGGAAGCGGACACTATCGCAAGTCGGTTAAAGACGAAGTTGGCGGAGCCCTTGAGGATCGAAGGTGAGGTTGTCGCCACGACGGCCGGCATCGGTATCGCTTACAGCGAGACCGGCTATCAGCGGCCCGAAGATCTCTTGCACGATGCCGACACGGCGATGTATCGATCCAAGGCCATGGGCAAGGGCTATAACGAGTTGACGGACATCCGTCGACATACCCACGCGATCTCCGGCTTACAGTTGGAAGAAGATTTGCGAGGTGCATTGGAACGGAATGAGTTCGTGCTCTTGTATCAGCCGATTGTGGAGCTCAACAGCGGAAGGATTGCCGGCTGCGAAGCGCTGATCCGGTGGCGCCATCCCAAGCGCGGAGTCATTTCCCCGCTGGAGTTCATTCCGACGGCGGAGCAAACCGGGTTGATCTTGCCGATCGGGGAGTGGGTGCTTGAGGAAGCTTGCCGCCGGAATCAGGCATGGCATGCCGCCGGACTCAAGGGATTGCGTGTTTGCGTGAACGTATCTCCGCGACAGCTGCACGCCCCAAACTTTCTCGATGTGGTCGGCGAGGCCTTGAAAAAGACCAAATTGCCGGCGAAGTACCTCGAGCTGGAGGTTACCGAGAGTGTCCTGATGGAAAACCCCGAGGCCGCCGCTCAGGTCATCGAGAAGCTCCGGAGTTTGGGAATCCGTATCGCCGTCGACGACTTCGGAACCGGTTATTCATCGCTGAGCTACCTGTGCCGCTTCGCGGTTCATACCCTGAAGATCGATCGTTCGTTTGTAGTCCGCCTCGGCGATGACCGCGAAAGAACCGGCCAAGTCATCGCCGCGCTGACAGGCCTTGGATCCGGATTGGGGCTGGACGTTATCGTGGAAGGTGTCGAGACGGAGAGCCAATTGGCGTTGCTTCGGTCGCTGGGATGTCCGCAGGCCCAAGGCTGGCTTTTCAGTAAGCCTCAACCACCGGACCAGCTCGAAAGCTGGTGGCGCGCCAACGGGGCAGCCGCACAAAACGGCGACAGGAACGTGTCGAGCCTGTCGGGGTTGGATGCAAATGTCCGCGAAGCTTCACGGGGTGACGTTTCGTCACCTCGCGCCGTCGAAACTATCGGCGTGAGAAGGTAAGATCGGGGGTGCCGATCACCCTTGCACATATACTTGGGTTGCCGGGCGAAAGCTCAACAAGACTCGGCCCAGCGTCGGACGCCCGAAGTGCGTGGCCGGGTCGAACCGGGCACTCAGCAAGGCCTGAGCCAGCTGCGCGCGCAAAATCCGGTCCGGTTCCGGATAGCTGTCGGGCAACCGAATGATGCGGAAATCGTAGACGTATCCCTCTCCGTCCACGAACGCTTCCACGCCGATGTCGCGGGCCGGCACAAACGAAGGGGCAATACTGACACTCGGGGCCGTAACGATCGTTCTCGTCAGATAGGTCAACGGAATATCAGCGTCGAGACTCGGTGGGACAAAATGGAAGTTTGCCATCAGCCCCAGGAACAGAATCACCGCCGCGAACACACCGCCGGTCGCCGGAACGGCGATCGGCCGCATAGCGTTGCGCAGACGAACCTTCCAGCGAATCCAGGAACTCTCATTGGCATGAGACAGCGCGACAAGCAGGCGCGTACGCAGATCGCAAGGAACGGCAACCGCCTGGAGGCGACGCATCTCCGGCACGAGGTTGTCTTCGCCTTCGTTTAGTCGGAAGCAAGCCTCACAAACGCCTAAGTGGCTTCGCATTAACCACGCGGAGACGGGGGGCAAGTCGCCTTCCACGTAGGCCGCGATATGTCGACTCGCCCAACGGCAATTCATAATTTACTCCGCCTGTACTAGGTACCCGCCCGGCAGATCGACTGCGAGGCGGCGCTGCAGCTTCGACTTCAAAGCCTCGCGGCCGCGCAAGATGCAGGACTTTACCGTGCCGAGCGATATTTGTAACGTATCGGCAATTTCGCTGTAACGAAGGCCTTCTACGTCGCGGAGAATGACCGCGACGCTCAACCGTTCGTCCAACTCGCCCAAAGCGTTGCTGATCGCCGCCCCGATTTCCTTGCGCGTCACAACATCGAATGGGGTGCCGCGACGGTCAATAAGCCACTCGGCGGCGGGCAGGTCGCCCTCCAGTAGCGCCTCAACCGATACCTCTCGATTGCGATGCCGCACGAACCAGCGGCGGCGGTTCGAGGCCTCGTGAACGGCGATGCGATAGATCCAAGTCTTCAGATTGCAGTCGCCGCGAAATTCACCGATCTTGCGAAAGACCTTGACGAAAACGTCTTGCGTAACGTCGGGGGCTTCGCAGGGGTCTTGAAGCAGCCGATAGACGAACCGGTAGACCGGCTGTTCGTAAAGGTCCAGAAGACTTTCGAAGGCACGCGGCGAACCCAGCCGCAACCCTTGAATCAATGCCGCATCCTCGCTCGGACACAGCGAGTTAATCGCGAAGTTGTGCATCCGTCTCTCCCATTCGGACGGAGGGGACTATTCTTAGCCTATCAGCCGGCTCCGGCCGCGGCCAACGACTTACAATCCCCTGGTACCAGAGACACCAACGGGAACCGAAAAGTTCCCCTAAAGGAAAGCGGACCGGGCACAAGATCCCGCCCTGTCCCCGGAGCATTCAAAAAAGTTGGGCGCTAAAAAGCCGGGCCGCTGGGAACCGGTTTCAGAGTGAAAGCCAGAGGCGCGGCCAGGAACTCGCGAACCGAGCGCATCGTCTCGATCGTGCCGTAGAGAAACAGCCCGAGGCCATCTTCATTTCCGCGGACCGCAACGCGGCGAACAAAGGCCGCATCTTGGGAACCGCCGAAAAATCCGACACCGCCTTGGGTGTATCGATCTTCTTGCCACAGATCGACCCCATACCTGTTGAAAAGCGTTTGGATGGTACCGCCGTTCACCTGAACGGATATGTGATTCAGCCCGTTCTTCGCGGGACCCAATGGGTGCTCGGCGAGCGAAGACGCCACACGCTCCCCGTTCGACAATAGGTAACGGCTCAAATGGTAGCCGCTGTTATCACTCGCGTTGTCGCGGCGCAATTCAAAGCCGTAGTAGTTCTTGGCATCGGTCGCCCGCACAGCCCATCCCAACATGCCCGAATCGATCCGGAAATCGAAATCGAGCCGATAGTCGTGCAGCTTCATGGTCGCGTTGTGGAGAGCGAAACCGTCGACATGCAAGTAGCCCCCCGGGCTGAGGGCGGCGCCGGCACCGCTCCATCGCTTCAGACCTTTTGCGAATTCATCCCGAATGAAGAATGCCGCTCGCTCTTGGACGGGCTGCTGCAACGTCTGAAAATAAACAGCCGCGGGCTCTTTGAGGCTCTCGAAGGTGCGGGTCGTCAGACCCGACAACTCCAACCGAAAGCTCGCGGCGAACAGCAGAACCACAACAACCAGCCCGATCTGGCGGAAGCGGCGGTTGCGCCAGGTTTGCGCGATCCGGTAACGCCACCAAAACGCCGGGCGAGGCATCGCACGAACGGTTTCCACAAAGTCGTTTCGAGGCCCTGGAGAAGCGCCGTTTCAAAGCGATCCGGTTGGTCGAGCAAGGCTGTAGTCAGTCCGAGACAGCGAGGCGATTGAAGGTCCGCGGCAAAGCGTGCGAGTCCGACGATACCGGCGTGACGGCAAGCCGCTTCGAACGCCTCGAGGCGTCGGGAAGTTCGGCGTGCGCTATCACGAGGGCCATGTCTGGAAGATCCTGTCCGCGATGCAGAAGCCGCATCGTCCGAAGAGCCCGCCGGCTCTATCCCGGCGCGATCGGCGAGCTGGAGGTCATCGACTTCCTGAAGGCTTTGGTGCGCCACCACTCGCGTCCGCACCTTTGCCGCCACTTAGAATCGAACTCATTCTCGTCCTCGTCTCAGGCCCGGTCACAGAGCAGGACCGGCAGCCCAAAGATCTTTAGTTCATTCTGCCTCTAGACGGGTTTTGGGGCAAGGCCTATTTGGACGGAATAGTCAAAACAGCCGAAAACAGTACTTCGGGTTGACAGAAAAGGAGGTTATGTTTTGGTACTATCTATAAATAGTACTAGTATTAAATGGTCCACGCCTTCGGAACTCCGTCCTTTTAGGACTCAGCCTAACTCGCCCTTGAGATCGTCGAGTGTCGCCGCATTTTTCGCCCGGATGGAGAATCCGTAACGTCGCCTAGAGTCGGACTCACGGTCCGCTGAGTAGGCGCCGGAGCCGAAGAGTCGAGTGAGGGCCGTCTCGACGCAGGGACGCAGCGCGGCGTCGGTTTCGTCTGTATTCGGAGCACTCAGGCGGTCGTTGATGACAAGCTCCCACAACCCCCACGATGGGTGGAGTCCCGCCGGGTATTCGGGCTCGGAGAGCAGAGGCTCCACCAGCGCCAGACAGCGCCGGAACGCTTCGAGAATGCGTTCTTCGAAGGGCCCCGCAAAGCCTCCTTTACCGGCGTAAAGGAAACCCGGGCCCGGCTCGCCAAGATCAACGGAGAAGTTCCCGCGGTGACCCGCAAGAAGCATCCCCGCGCCTTTCGGCATGTGGGCGTAATCGGCCAGATCGACCCAATTCTCAGGATTCTCCGCGTCTTGACGATACCGGGCGAAGATGGCGAGAAACGGATCGAGGCTGAAGCCCCCCGGCGCTTCGGCTAGAAGCTTGACGTGGATTCGCTGCAGGTTTTCCATATCTCGTTCGGAACTCGCGGAACTCCTCCGCGGACTAAAGGGGGCTCTGAAAAAATGGGGGCTGTTCTGAGCGCCAACCGAGTAAGTCCCATCCAATCAATAATCCCGCTGGGCGGGAAGTGGACTCTCCGAAAATCCCCTTTCAAGTGTATGTAGGTATTACGTTGCTCTTCGTGAACTGCGAAGCTATACAGCCGCGAAGCAGCGGGAATATAGCCCCGGAGTGGAGCCGAAGACGAAACCCCGGGGGACAACCCCCATCCGCGGGAGCCCTGAAAGGGCAGCAGGAAGGCCGTCCATCAACCCTACTGACCGGTCGGTCACCGCCCCCATTCTCATGGCGGTATCATGAAACCGCGGATTCATAGAAACGCGGCTGTCTTCTTCTTTCCTATGCAACGCGGCACCGCGTGACTGGTGCGCCCGATTCCCCGCCCTACGACTGGCTGTAGACGGTCTGCGCTTGTTCGATAAACAGCGTTGCCTCTTCAACCCGCTGCCGCGCGCGCTCCGGGCTGACGCCCTCGACCCCCTCCTCCTCGGTCCGGAAGAAGTTCTCGGCAAACGGCTTCCAAAAGACACCGGTTTCGTAGAAGTGCGACCGGAACTCTTTGATTGTGTCGTATTTGTCGGAAAGCAGCAGGCCGCGGGTGAAGAGGATTCCGTCGGCCGCTTTCGTGACGGCTTGATAGGAAAGTTCCGCCGCCTGCTGATGGCGTCCCTCCTCAAGCTTCAGGGACGCCTCGAAATTCAGACGGTCGGCATCCTCGAGCATGAACTCGGCTTGGTCGACGACTGCGCCGGCGCATTCACCAACGCCGATGTTCTTGGTGTAATCCCAAGGTTGGCGGGAGTCACGGTAAAAATCAGGGTTCTCGTCGTGCGTCGGCAGTTCGACCAGTTCGCCCAACTCCGCCTTCAGTCGCGCCTTGCCGACCCGGTGAACCACATCGGCGAGTGTCTCATCGCCGTCTTTTTGGGCGCTATAGAAATCGCTCAGCTTGCGCACCACATCGGGAGCATTCTTGGTCGCGACTTTGCCGACCGTCAGCCCGAACGACTTTGCGTTCTTCTTCGTTGTGCCGCCGAGAACGACCTGCACGACCGGAGCGATGTTGTTCCCCTTGCGCTGCACGGAACCGAAGAACCCGATGTCCGCGATATGGTGCTGTCCGCAAGAGTTGAAGCAACCGCTGATCTTGATCTTCAAATCATCACGGTCCGCGATATCGCTCATGCCGTTAGCGAACTTGTCTTTCAGAACCGCGGCCATGCCTCGCGAGGCAGTGATCCCAAGCTTGCACGAGTCGGTACCGGGGCAAGCTGTGACGTCGGCCAGCCGACCCGCGCCGATCGCAGCGATTTCAAGGGCCTTGAGCCCTTCGTAGAAAGCCGGCAAATCGCCGTTGGGCACCCAGCGAACCAAAAAGTTCTGACTTACTGTCGTCCGCACCGTGTCCTTGACGTGCTTCTCGCAGAGCCTTGCGAGCCCGCGCAGTTGATCCCCTGAGATGTCGCCGAGAGGTAGGAAAACCTCCACCATCGAGTACCCGGGCTGTTTCTGCGGCCGCACATTCACGTCGAGCCAGCGCAACAATTCCGGATCAGCATCGGCCGGGACCTCAAGTTCCGACCCCGGTTTGAGCGGCGCATCGGCGTAGGATGCCTTGGCCTGCTCGAACTCTCGGTTCCATCGCTCGTCTTCGGGAAGGCGCGCGATTTCCTCCTCGAGCAATCGCGAGAACTCCGCCATCCCCAACCGCGCGACGAGGAATTTCATGCGCGCCTTAGCGCGGTTCTTCTTCTCGCCCAAGCGGGCAAAGACGCGAGCGCAGGCCTGCGCCAGCGGAAGCATGTCGTCCGCGGGGACGAAATCCTGATAGAGGGTTGCCAGATGCGGCAACGAACCAAGACCGCCGCCCAGGAAGACCTTGAAGCCCTGCACGGGCTGACCGTCCACGTCTTGGATCTTCGCGACGGCACCAATGTCATGCATCATCGCCAGTCCGCATGCATGGTCCTCGCAGCCCGAAAAAGCGATCTTGAATTTCCGTCCGAAGTTCTGCGCATCCGGGTGACGTAACAGGAAATACGCCATCGCCTGCGCATAAGGCGTGACGTCGAAAGCTTCGTCCCGGCAAACCCCGGAATCCGGGCAGCAAGTGACATTGCGGACAACATTGCCGCAGGCTTCCTTGGTCGTGATACCCGCCTCGGCCAGCCGACGCATCATATTCGGCGTGTCGTTGATGTCGACGAAGTGATATTGGATGTCCTGCCGCGTCGTTACATGGCTGACACCGTCGGCGTATTCTTCCGACAAGTCAGCGAGGGCATGCATCTTGGCGTCGTCGAGCAAGCCCATCGGGATCTTGATGCGCTGCATCTGAACGCCCTCTTGACGCTGTCCGTAAACCCCATGGCGCAGCCGAAATTCGAGAAAGATGTTCTCCGGCATCTGCCCCGCCTGCACCCTCCGAAGCTCCGTTTCATAGACGTCGATTTCGTTCCGGACATCCTCGGGCAGGTGCGACCAGCGATCACTATTGACGTCGGTTACTGTTGTGGCCATGGCATCTCCCTCCTCGGCACAATCTCTACTATCCAGATAGAGATTGCACCCTTTCGATCATTATAACGACGGGCTATTTCTGTCGCATTCGCTGGGGGTCGGCAACAGGATGAAGAAAGACCGGCCGTCGGCCTGACCTGGCGTGAGCCTCCTGGCGTGCCGTGTCGGGCTTTCGAACCCGACATGTCTTCTTCTCTTTCCGGCTTGCCTCGGCACCACAGTCTCATCTCAAGAACACATCGCTACGAACGAAACAAACACCTTGATGCGTGGAGCGTTACAGGTTACAATCCAGAATGATGCGCAACTTCCGGCATCGAGGATTGAAACGGCTCTACGAACGTGGTGACAGCGGCCAAGTTCGCCCCGATTTGTTGGACCGGATCTGCTCGATGCTCGGGTGTCTGGATACAGCGGCGAGGATCCAAGACATGCGTATCGATAGTTACCGACTCCACGCGTTGAAGGGTGACCTAAAAGGCTACTGGTCGGTGACTGTCAGGGCTAGCCGGCGCATCATATTCCGCCTGGAGGGCGGCGATGCGTTCGACGTCGATCTGCTGGACTACCACTAGTAGAGAAGAGGAGACACCCGCCATGCCGATGAAAAATCCACCCCATCCCGGTCTTTCGGTTCGCGTTGATTGTCTGGAACCGCTCGGTCTGTCGGTGACCGAAGCCGCCAAAGTACTCGGCGTCAGCCGCGCCGCGCTCTCACGCCTAATCAACGGCAAGGCAGGCGTTTCCTCCGAAATGGCCATTCGGCTATCGAAGGCATTCGGCTCGACGCCGGAAAGCTGGATCAGGATGCAAGCGGCGTACGATCTCGCTCAGGCCCAAGCGCGCGAGGATCAGATCAAGGTCGCGCGTTACCGGCCCCGTCCGGCGACCTAAAGTTGAAGGCGAAGCCGAACCTGTGAAGACTGGAACTCTCGGCTCCGTCCAGCTCGAAAGAGGAAACTGTCCCCGGTTTCCCCCCGCCCCCGCCCCGGTCCCCCCCCGCGTGAACGGTGCGTGAACGCCGTTGCCGGGTCTTGATTCCGGGCGAGGTTTTGCCTTGTGGGTGCTCTTTCGTTTGGTGGTGGGCGGTGGCTAGGGCTGCAAATCGTCTCCTAGGCCTGCGAGTTGGGTGAGGCGACGGCGAAGATCGCGGATGGTTTCGCGGTTTTGACGCGGTTCTCGGGTGGTGGACTTGGGTTTGTTTCGCTGTTTTTCGGTCGACCTCGTGACTCTACTTGATTGATTTGATGGGGCTTGTGGTTGTGGGCCGGCTGGGTGCTCTGCTTGGGCAGGCCCGGAGACGTACTCCACTGTCGGTTCAGACCCGTCCTCGGGAAAGCGGTAGACGGCGAAGCCGTTGTCGGGTTCGGGGCCCGGGCGAGCCTGGCGGGATTTGGCCTCCTCGCGGCGGATTTCCATCATGAGCTCGACGGCTCGGTAGAAGCGGCGGTTGAGGTGGCCGTCGTAGCGGGCGAGGTCGTTGAGGAATTTCGTCCCGCTGTACATGGATGCGCCGAGCAGTTGGAGCTGGCCTTCGTGTCCTTCCCTGGTGCGCTCTGGGCGGTATGTTTGTTGATGAACGCGGGTCTTTTCGATCCCGGCGGTCATGACGGTGGCTTCGATACGGGAGAGGCGTCGCATTCTCCACGCCGAGTCGGCGATTTGGAGGACGAGCTCTCTTTCGACGCAGTTTGCGGGGTTGTAGGTGTCCTCGTAAAGAGTGAGGTGACGGTCGAACTCGGCGGGATCTTCGCCGGGGATGACGGAGTCTAGGGCGAGCAGGCCGTGCTTGAGAGCGTTCTTGGAAGACCGCTCCTTGCCCTGGGTTGTACGCGGTCCGGTAGATTTTTTTGCGTTTTTGCGATTTGCATTGATTTGTGCGTTGGTTGCCATAACGGATTACCTCCAATTTTGGGGCCGGGTGCCCGTTAGTAGGATACGGCCGGTAGAGCGACTGAGCGGGGGTGGGGAATCGGTAAGTTGTTGGAGCTAGGGGAGAAATATTTCTTGGGTTGACGTGATGGTTTGGTGTCGCCGGGCGCCGTTTGCTTCCGGAGGGGGAACCGGCCGCCGGGCCGCCGGTTCCTTGGGCCCCGCCCCAGGCCCCCGAACGACCGCTCCCGCAGTCGTTCGCCCGTGGGAGATGCGGGTTGGATGGGGGTGCCCGGCCCTTGCGGACCGGGCTATTACTAATTCGAGTGGCGTGACCGTTACCCCTTGGGCCACGTGACCGCTTGCCGGGAGACGTGAGACTAGCCGCGAGGGCCGGACAAATTCGCGGGCCGGCAATAAGCCGCAGGTCTCTTCGAGCCCTGCGCTACGCTTGCGTGATGGGTTCGTGTCGCCGGGGTACGTGACGGCGGGGTAGGTTGTCCGTGAGCCGTGAATCGTGAGCCGAGTTAAGAGGAACCGAACCGCTCGGGGGCCGGTTTTGGCCCCGCCCCGGGCCCCGAACGACCGGCAAGCCGATCGTTCGCCCGGTGATATCGACGCCGCGGTTGGCAACCGGCCCTGAAGGACCGCCCTAGGGGAGGATTCTCAAGCCCGCTGAACCGACGTATCTCCCGACGGATGAAGATTCTTTATTCGGGCTCCGTCGCCGACCCCCCCCCGCCCCCCCCCGCCAAGGCGACACCTGGCGCGGGAAGCGCTGACTCACTCCGGAGAAAACCGGGGACAGCTTCCTGTTTTCGGCCTGCGGCAGCGGCGGCGAGAGAGCCGTCGTTGCGGGGACGACTCACGGTGCCGCAGCGTAGCTTCTTTCCCAGTTTCCTTCCAACTCATTGACAAAATCGGCTTCGCCCGACGGGCGCCCGCTCCTGGTGGCTTCCCGCAACTTTCCCAGCGTTTGCTCTCCGGGCTGCTGCCTGCGAACCACATCTGCCCAGTCCTCGCGGGGGCACACTTGCCGCCACAACCCCGAAAGTCGGGGAAGGCAACGACTTTCCTGGTAGATCGGCGACCGTCCGGAACTGAGGCCAAACCCTTTCTGACAAGTCCGCTCTCTTGAGCACGGCGACGGACGCTTCCGGCACAGCGCCGCTTCGCTCCCGGCCGATCCGATGACCGGCTGCCGCGACCGGCGTGCGCATGGGCTCGACGGCGACGGCCACCGATTGCACCGACCCCGGGCGATCTACTCAATCTCGTCCTCACCGCAGGTCACAGTTTGCCTTGGCCCTTGGCGACAATGACGTCGAACTCCCCCTCCTCGACGGGCATGACCGATAGGCGACTTTGGCGGATGAGGGCCATATCCCGGAGGCGTTCGTCAACCTTGATGTCGCCCAAAGTGACGGGCTTTTTCAGAGCGCGGACCGGTTTCAGGTCGACCACCACCCAACGCTCGTCGTCGGTGGTCGGGTCCTGGTAGAACTCTTTCGTGACCTTGGCGATTCCCACGACCGCCTTGCCCTCGTTGCTGTGGTAGTAGAGCACGAGATCGCCCTTGCGCATGGCCTTGAGGTTGTTCCGCGCTTGATAGTTTCGGACGCCGTCCCAGTAGGTCGACCCGTCTCGCACGAAATCTTCCCAGGAATACTTGAACGGCTCGGACTTGACCAACCAATATTGTTTTGCGCGCGGTTTGCTCATGGGGTTACGCTCGCGGGACGCGGCTCCTCAGCCGGTTCCGAGGAGTTCCGTTTCTATGAACGCGCGGATTCATAATACCGCCATGAAAATGGGTGTCGGCGGTCCGAAGGTGTTGGGCGCGAGGTTCCTGCCGCCCTTTCAGGGCTCGCGCGGGTGGGGGTTCCACCCAGGGTTCCGCCGTTCCGGCTCCACCCTGGGCTATATTCCCGCCGCCGCTTCGCGGCTCAAGGTGTTCGCGATCTTGCCGGACATTAACGTAATGCACGATGATCTCGAAGGCTATTTTCGGAGGAGACACTCGCGGATTCAATGGCCGAGATCATCGCTCGGCAAAATGCCGGCAGGTCGTCGGGAATGCGGGATGTGATGAGATTCCTATCGACGACGACTTCCTCATCCACGTAGTCAGCTCCGGCGTTGACAACGTCGTCTTTGATGGAAAAGAAGGCTGTGGCGCGGCGGTTGTTGAGGATGCCGGCGGAACACAGCATCCAGGCGCCGTGACAGATGGCGCCGATGGGTTTGGCGGCTTGGTCGGCGTCGGCGATCAAGCGCGCAAAGCGTGGATTGCGGCGCATGTGGTCGGGCGCCCATCCGCCGGGAATCACGAGTGCGTCAAAGTCGTCCGCGCCAACATCGGCGATGGCCCGGTCGGCCTTCACCGGGTAACCAAGTTTGCTTTTGTAGGTGGCGCCCGCCTCGGGCCCCACGGTGAAGACTTCCGCACCGGCTTCGCGCATCCGCAGCAGCGGATACCAGACTTCGAGCTCTTGATAGTAGTTGTCGACGAGAACAGCGACTCGCTTTCCGCTCAGCTCTCCGCTCATTGGTTCCTCCCACTTTTCCGTGGCTCTCGACGCCCGAATCCACTAGCGTACCGCAGGGTCAGGCATGCCGGCTGCCGGCTTTGTCGCTGTTGCGGGGGCGAGAGGCCCCCGTTTGCGCGTCCAGGTCTTGTGCCGACATGAGGAGCCCGCTATCGCCGCTGGAGAGCGTCTCAAAAGCAACGGAGATACAAGATCATGGGCCTAATAAGACTAAGGGTACACTATCTTGTGCAGTCTATTGCGATTGCGAATTTTTCCCTCGAAATGGGCTTTTCTGCTTGACAAATCAAGTGTTTAGGAGCAATCTTGGTAATGGTTACCAGTGGTCGAAAGTGGTCTGTAGTGGATCACAATCTCTACGTGGACCCATGTCGATGAGCGATGATTCTGTTCCGCGGCACACAAACGGGCAATGTCGACGCCAAAGGGCGGCTGAAGCTGCCCGCTCGCGTGAGACAGCGCTTCGAGGAGGCATACGCGGATCGGGATGTTTTCGTCACAAGTTTGGACGGCGCGGCCGTGAAGGTCTTTCCGCTTACGGAGTGGGAAGCCGTCGAAGCCAGATTATCGGAAAAGTCGACCGAAAGCAAGGAAATTGACGGCGAAGTGAAGGACAAGATTTTGTTTCAGGCCAACAAGTACGGCTCTGAAGAGACCTTGGACAACCAAGGACGCATGCTTGTACCCGCGGTTTTGCGGGAAACCGCGGGTATGAGCGGCGAGGTAAGGATGGTGTGGCAGTCGAATCACATCTTCGTGCTGAGCGCGAGCCGGTTCGAACAAGGGGCCGAGATCAAGGCGCTGACCGCCGCGGACCTTCGCCACGCCGCCAATCTGGGGGTTTGATGATTGCGGCACAAACCCGTCCTATTGCGAGAAGCGATCGAGTACTTGCGGGTCGATCCGGCGGGCGTTTACTTGGATTTGACTTTCGGCGGTGGCGGGCACACCGCCGCACTCTTGGGCAAGTTGACGACGGGCCGAGTGATTGCTTTCGACCGGGACGCAGAGGCGATTGCCGCCGGGCGGAGCCGTTTCGCAGGTGAGACGAGGAAATTGCAATTGGTACACGCCGCATTCAGCTCGGTTGCCGAGATCGTCCAGGAGCCGGTCCAAGGCGTCTTGGCCGATTTGGGTGTTTCGCGCGATCAACTTGAAAACGCCGACAGAGGATTCAGCTTTCAGTGGGAAGGCCCCCTGCGAATGACAATGGACGCGGGGCAGGCCCTGACGGCGGAAACGCTTGTGAATCATTACGACGAACGACAGCTCGCCGATCTGATTTATCAGTTCGGGGAGGAAAGGAGGAGCCGCAGAATCGCTAGAGCCATAGTCCGGGAACGGCCTATCCGCAGTACGACCCACTTGGCGGAGGTCGTGGAGAAGGTCGTTCCCCGGACGCCTCGGCGGCGGAGTCACGGGGGCCGGATTCATCCGGCCACGAGGACTTTTCAAGCGATTCGGATTGCCGTCAACGATGAACTTGGCGAAATCGAGCGGCTCGTTGAAACGGCGCCCCTTCTGTTGGCGCCGGGCGGCCGGTTTGCCGCGATCAGTTTTCACTCGCTCGAAGACCGCGCAATCAAGCGGGGATTGCGACGCTGGAAGGAGCGGGGAGTTCTGGAGATTTTGACGCGCCGCGTTGTGCGTCCATCTGAAGAAGAGATCGAACAGAATCCGGCCAGCCGAAGCGCAAAGCTTCGGGCAGCCGAAAGGACCGAACTCGAATGGCCACAGCAGAATGGATGACTTCCGGGCTCTCCCGTTCTTCACGGATACACGAGCCTGTTCCCCTGGTGAAGGAAGTGCAGCAAACCGGCGTGGTGGAGTTCGCCCCGGATTGTCCCTTGTCCCGAAAGACAAGCCCTGACCCTGTACCGACCGATAGATTCGGGGTCGCCGGCTTCGTCTATGACGGGGTTCGCGCGGGACGGGACGTTCGGGCCGGGCTCTCCCGCCGGTCAGCGGCGGTGAGGCCGTTGCCTATGGAAGAGGTTTGCTTCTACGTGAAGGATGTTGACAACTCCGGGCGACGCCGTAAGGTCGATCCCGCGGACAAGAGTATGTTGGGGCGGCTGGTTGTTCTCGGTGTTCTTGCTGTCATGTTTTGCCTGACTTCATTCGGTCCTGTGGCAGGGTTAAGGCAATCCGGCTATCGGTTGGAGAGTTTGAACCGCCGGCATCGATCGCTGTTGGAAGTCAATCGCCAGCTCAAGATGCACAGTGCGATGCTGAGCGATGTCTGGCGCGTGACCGATTTGGCCGAGAGCCGCGGATTGGCGGCTCCTCCTCCGGAGCGCTACGCGTGGCAGGATCGCACAATTATGCCGCCGTCGGACGGCGCTGAGCTGGCTAGTAATCACCCGACTCCTCAACGCTAGGCGGGTCGGACGGCAAAGCTCTACCCGGACGAGATCACGGAAGGGCCGGAAGATGGTCGACGATGGGAACCAGCGGTCAGACAGAGAACACACGCTCTTCCAGGAAGACAAATAGGACAACTTGGTTTCCTACGATCTTTTCGGCCGATAATCGATTCGAAAATCGGCCGTCTTTTCGGCTGCTTCTCTTTGGCCTCTTATCAACCCTTTGGTTCGGTCTTGCTCTGTTTCGCTTGTGGGACTATCAAGTCATACGAGTTCAACAGTTCGCTGACAAGGCGAAGAGACAACACGAGGGGACCATCGAAATCCGCGCCGCCCGCGGGGTCATTTTTGACCGCTCGGGCGAGAAGCTTGCATTTAGCACGCCGGCCGATTCGATCGGTGTTTTTCCTCGACGCGTCCCGAATCCGCAATTGACAAGTTCGTTGCTGGCAGAAGTGCTGGACGCTGATGAGGACGCGATCTACAAGAAGTTGACCCGGACGCGGTTTCAGTGGATCAAGCGATTAGCCGAGCCCGGGGAGGCGGCCCGGATTCGAAGCCTTAATCCGGCGGGCATCCATTTCGAAAAGGAAAGCAAGCGTCACTATCCGCACGGCACGGTGGCGTCGCACGTGTTGGGGGCCGTCGGGGTCGACCACACGGGCCAGGCGGGGCTGGAACAATCTTTCGACCACGTGCTGCAGGGCCGGCCGGGCTTGCGGCTCGTGCAATACGACGCGCGGCGCAGTTTCTACGCCGGTCGGGTGATCGAGGAGCCAATACCCGGGGCGGATCTAGTTCTGACTATCGACCACCGCATTCAGGTATTGGTCGAGCGTGAGCTTGCCCGCGCTGTGGCACAGACGCAGTCGGTCGCCGGATCAGTCGTGGTCATGGACCCCGGCAATGGGGAACTACTGGCGATTGCCAATCAGCCGACCTTCGACCCCAACCGTCGAGTTCGCAATCCGGAACAACTGGAGCGTAGAAACAACTATGCGCTGAGTCATCTTATCGAACCTGGGTCAAGCTTCAAGATTGTGACTATCGCCGCCGCGATCGAGGAGGGCGTGGCGACACCGGAAGAGATGTTGGATTGCCAAATGGGCGGGATCTTTGTGGGTTCGCGAAGAGTGCGTGATCATAAGCCCTTCGGCATCCTTTCGGTGGGCCAGATTCTTGTGTACTCGAGCAATGTAGGCACGATCAAACTCGGGCAGCGGCTTGAGCCTGAGCGACTTTACACCTACGCGCGGAAATTCGGGTTCGGAGAGAAAACGGGGCTGCCCCTGCCGGGGGAGGCGACCGGCCTGTTACGCCCGCCGGAGCGATGGACCGCCGACTCAATCGGCTCGGTTCCGATCGGTCAAGAGATCGGCGTGACAACGATACAGTTGGCACGGGCGGTCTCGGTGATTGCCAACGGCGGGATGCTGGTTGAACCTGTGATTGTACAGTCGGTCCGGCATCCCGGAGGGCGAGGCGAGCAAGTCTCGCACCCGCCGCCGACACGCGTGCTTTCAGCGGAGACAGCGGCCAATATGCGGGCGATGATGGAAGACGTCGTGCAAGGGGGAACGGGGCGGTTGGCCCAGACGCAAGGGTACCGAGTGGGCGGGAAGACAGGCACTGCACAAAAGGTAGACCCCGAGACGGGCGCTTATTCCCGAACCGCTTATTTGCCGAATTTCGTAGGCTTCGCGCCCGTCAACGACCCCTCGATTGTTGTCGTCATCGTGTTGGATTCACCGGTCGGGAAGTATTACGGAGGCAGCGTTGCCGCGCCACTATTCCCTTCCATCGTTATGCAAGCGCTTCGTTTTCGTGACGTACCTCCTGAGCTTCCTTCGCCCACGCGGCCGGAAGTTGTATCCGTCGCTGAAGATGTCTTGGCCGATTTCGCGCCACTCCCGCCGGCTGATCGGGAAGAAGGCAGGACGCGGTCTGCCGTCGATGGGTCGCCGAAAGGGGTGGTTTGGGTTGCGGCTTCCCCGCCGCCGGTTTTGGATGACCACAAGGTTCGAGGCGATCTCGCATCGACAGCGGCGCGGCCACTCCGGGATGTGGTGATTCCCGGCGGCGGCCCAGTGAAAAAGGGGGCGGAGGACGCGGGCAGCAACGAGCCGGTTGATATTGAGCTCGCCGAACCTGTTGCCGTGCAGGTTGCCAACCGGGTCGTTCCGGACTTTCGAGGGATGACGGTCCGCGAGGCCGTCGCGGTCTCGGCCGAGGACGGTTTCGAGATCGATCTCATCGGCAGCGGCTTCGCGCGGCGGCAGCGCCCCGCCGCCGGTAGGCCTGCCCGACCCGGTGAACGTATAATGATCCGGTTTTCGCCCTCCTTGATAGCAGCCCAAGATGGCAAATGACTGTAAGGAAATTGCTTGGGGACCACGTGCTGCGATCGGCTTGCGGCGATCGAGCGGTTGCCGGATTGCATTACGATTCCCGGCAAGTGCGCCCGGGCGAGCTGTTCTTTGCCTTCGCCGGCGAGCAAGTGGACGGCCATCGGTTTGCAGCGGCGGCGATCAACGCCGGTGCCGCGGCGGTTGTGAGTGAGCGCGCCGCTCCGGACGAATTGGCGAGACGTTGGGTTCAGGTCAAGCATGGCCGCACTGCGTTGGCCGCGGCGGCTCTTGAGTTTTACGGGCGTCCTGATCGGCGATTGAAGCTGACGGGCGTGACCGGAACCAATGGGAAGACGACGACGGTGTATTTGATTGACGCGATCCTGCGTGCGGCGGGCGTAACCACGGCGCGGATTGGCACGATTGATCACACAATCGCCGGGCGACAAGCGGCGGCTGTGAATACTACCCCGGAGTCGCTTGATTTGGTGCGTTATTTGGACGAGTTGCTCCGAGAAGGCGGCACGCACGCGACGCTGGAAGTGTCCTCGCATGCGCTAGCGCTTGGACGGGTCTACGGGATGGATTTTCACACTACGGTATTTACAAATTTGTCCCGCGACCATCTGGACTTTCACGAGGACATGGAAGCCTATCGGCAGGCGAAGCGCAGTTTGTTCGACGGGGCCGGAGGCGCGATCCCTCGCTTCGCGGTGATCAACCGGGACGATCCGATGGGGCCAGGTCTGCTGGAGGCGAACAGGTCCACTTCCTTGAGCTACGGAAGATCGCCGGATTGCGCGGTTCGGGCGGAGCGCGTGACAGCTGATTTCTCGGGACTGACGATGCAGGTCGCAACGCCGCAGGGCGAATTCGAGGTTGTGTCGTCGCTGCGCGGCGAGTTCAATGTGCTGAATATCTTGGCTGCGACGGGCGCGGCTCTTTGCCACGGGATTTCTCCGGACACAATTGCGCACGGGGTCAAGACGTGCGAATCCGTCGCGGGCCGATTTGAAACCGTTGGGGCGGGCCAGCCTTTTCTGGTGGTCGTCGACTACGCCCACACCGCGGATGCTTTGGAGCATTTAATCGGTGCAGCAAGGGCCTTATTGCAGGCCGAACAAAGAAGCGGTCGGATCTTGACTTTGTTCGGGTGCGGAGGTGATCGTGACCGCGGCAAGCGGCCGATGATGGGAGAAATTGCCGGAAAGCTCAGTGACCTTGTAATTCTTACATCCGATAACCCAAGAGGTGAAGACCCGTTGAACATCATCAACGACGTTTTGGTTGGGCTGAAAAGGGTGGATGTTCGATATGAGCTGGAGCCGGACCGGCACGAAGCCATTCGGAAGGTACTGAAAGAAGCGCGGCATGGCGATGTCGTGCTGTTGGCCGGGAAGGGACACGAAGCCTATCAGGCGGTTGGCCGCAAGAAAGTCCCATTTGACGATCGAGAAACGGCCCAGAAAATGCTGGAAGAGATGGGTTATCGGGCATGACCGAGCGGAGCGACTATGGCGTGAAGCTTGCTCAACCAACGTGACATAAGGAATGAAGTTCAGGCTTTCGCAGATCGCCGATTGGCTTGGAGCGGAGGCATCGGCAACGGATCAGGAGGTAGTCGGATATTCGATCGACACCAGAACGATACGCGCGGGCGAGCTTTTCTTTGCTATTCGCGGCTCGCGGCGGGACGGACACGACTATGTCGCCGCGGCGTTCGAGCGCGGAGCCTGCGCGGCGGTGGTGCGGTCCGCGGGGAAGGCGGCAAACGAGGCCGCCGGCCGGACCTTGGTTGTGGGCAGCCCTTTGCAGGCCCTTGGTGAATTGGCCGCTCGGGCACGTCACCGCTGGGGACAACGGTTGGTTGCCGTTACAGGCAGCAATGGAAAGACGACGACTAAGGAGTTGATTGCGACCGTTTTGAAGACGAAATACCAGGTTGCGAAGTCAGCGGGAAATCTCAACAACGAGTTGGGTCTGCCGCTGTCTCTGCTGCGGTTTGACGAGACGGCGGAAGTCGGTGTTGTTGAGATGGGCATGAATCACTCGGGCGAGATTCGGCGTTTGGCCGGTATTGCCGCGCCGACAGTGGGAGTGGTGACGACTGTCAACGCGGTGCATTTGGAAAATTTCTCCTCGGTGGACGAGATCGCGTCGGCGAAGCAGGAGCTCGTCGAGGAACTGCGTCTTGAAGGAACGGCGGTGTTGAACGGCGATGACCCGCGAGTGGCGGCATTTCAGGAGGTTTGTCCCTGTCCCAGCATTACGTTCGGTTTCAACGCACAGGCTGACTTCCGGGCTGTTGATGTTGAGAGTTTCGGTGCAAAAGGCGTTCGCTTTCGGCTAGGCGCCGGCGGGCCGCGATTCGACATTGCGCTTCCGGGGCGACATAACGTCTCAAACGTTTTGGCGGCGCTGGCGACGGCATCGGTTTTCGGGGTGGACGCTAAAGAAGCTCGCGACGTAATTGCGGGTTTTCAGCAACCCAGCATGCGAGGCGACGTGCGGGAAATCGGCGGAGCGGTGGTGATCAACGACTGTTACAACTCTAATCCGAAAGCGTTATCGGAAATGTTGACGGTACTGCGCGAGACTCCGGCGAGTCGGCGGGTGGCTGTTATCGGCGAGATGTTAGAGCTCGGTTCGGGATCCGCTGCGATGCACTACGAGATTGGGAGTAAGTTCGTCGAAAGTGGCGCGGATCTTCTGATCTCAGTCGGCGGATGGGCGCGTGAGATCGTTGCCGGTGCGGTGGGCAACGGTTTTTCGCCGGACTCAGCTTTCCATTTCGATGATGCGACATCGGCGGGATCCTTTTTGGCGGAAGTTGTCGCGGTCGGAGATGCCGTTTTGCTGAAGGGTTCGCGAGGCGTCGGCTTGGAGCGAGCCTTGGACGCATTGGAGCGGCGTCTCGGGAAGGCCGAAGGCGAGTAGATTCAGATGTTGTATTACGTGCTTTACGAGCAGTTATTTCCGTTGTTCAGCCCGTTTCGAGTGTTCAGTTATATCACCGTTCGGACCGCTGTGGCGGGCATGACGGCACTCGGCTTGGGGCTGATTCTGGGGCCGTGGTTCATACGGAAATTGCGCGAATTTCAAATTGGGCAGCATATTCGAGAGGAGGGACCAGAGTCTCATCAGCTAAAAGCGGGGACACCGACCATGGGCGGATTGCTGATTGGCGTCTCGATCGTTGTGCCTACTCTGTTGTGGGCGGACCTAAGCAATCTTTACATTTGGCTGGCGCTGTTCGGATTGGTGGGCTTTGCCGGAATAGGTTACCTAGACGATTACGCGAAACTGCGGAACGGACGCAATCTGGGCTTACGGGCAAGAAGCAAAATCGCGCTACAGGTCCTCGTGACCCTGGGTATCACGTACGTTCTCGTAGGACTTCATGCCGAAGGGGGGTACGACACCCGGATCGTCCTACCGTTTTTCAAGAACTTGCGGCCTGACCCGGTAATCGACTCGTTCTTGGGCAACGCCTACACGTATCCGCTCGCGTTCAGCGTTTTCTTCGCGTTCCTGTTCTTGGTCTTGGTGGGGGCATCGAACTCGGTAAACCTCACCGATGGGTTGGATGGGCTTGCGATCGGGCTAACGGTAATCTGCGCCGGCGCGCTGACGGTGCTGGCCTACATCGCCGGGCATCGTGAGTTCGCCGAGTATTTGGATATCGCGCGCGTGCCGCAAGCGGCCGAGTTGACGATTTTCTGCGGAGCCATGGTGGGAGCGAGTTTGGCGTTCCTTTGGTATAACGCCCACCCCGCGGAGTTCTTCATGGGAGATGTCGGTTCCCTCGGATTGGGCGGTGCAATGGCGACTGTTGCGGTGTTAGTGAAGCAAGAGATTCTGTTGCTTTTCGTGGGCGGCGTATTTGTCGCAGAAGCGCTTTCGGTAATCTTGCAAGTGGGAAGTTTTAAGTTGCGCGGAAAACGAATCTTCAAGATGGCTCCGCTGCACCATCACTTCGAGCAATTAGGTTGGCCGGAATCGAGAATTATCGTCCGCTTCTGGATTGCAGGGCTGGTTTGGGCGCTGTTGGGGCTGAGCACCTTGAAACTCCGATGAACGTCGAAGGCAAACGCGTGCTGGTCGTCGGGCTCGGGAAAACCGGAGAGGCTGCCGTACGGTTTCTTCACGATCGAGGCGCTACTTTAAGCGTGGTGGATGAAAGACCGGTGGATCTACTTGGAAAGCCTGCGGAAGCGTTAAGGGGGCTGGGGATCGCCGTCCACGGCGGCGGGCATCCGAGCGAGTTATTTGCAGGCCAGGATCTGATTGTTCCTTCACCCGGCGTGCCGTGGAATTTGCCGGAGCTCGTGAAGGCCCGAGAAAACGGTGCAGTCGTCGCCGGTGAGCTGGAGATTGCGGCCGGCTACTTGCGGGGCCGGGTCGTGGGCGTGACCGGCACCAATGGCAAGACGACGACCACTGCGTTGATCGGGCACATTCTCGAAGCGGCCGGCAAGAAGGTCCTGACCGGCGGCAATATTGGTCGGCCGGTGTTGTCGATGATCGAGAACTCGACCGCCGAAACGTGGAATGTTCTTGAGCTTTCGAGTTTCCAGCTCGAGGCCATGACGCATTTTCGCAGTCACATCGGCGTCGTTCTCAATGTGACGCCCGATCATCTGGATCGTCACGGAACCTTCGAGGCGTACAGCGCGGCCAAAGAGCGAATGGTCGACGCGCAAGCCGAGGACGATGTGCTTGTCGTGAATCAAGATGATGCAGTCTGCCGACGCTTTGCCGAGCGAGCGCACGGGAGTGTTGCATGGTTCAGCCGGATAAGTGAGATTGCCGATGGGGCCTGGGTCCGCGACGGGTGGATTGTCTATGACGGGACGCGCGTAGCGCAGACACAGCTGCCGATTCGAGGCAACCATAACCTGGAGAACGCGTTGGCAGCGGTGGCGGCGTGTCGACAGGCCGGCGCACCACTGACAAAGATCGCCGACGGATTGCGAAGTTTTCGCCCTGTCGAGCATCGCTTGGAGTTTGTACGAAAAATCGGGGGTGTCGCCTACTACAACGATTCGAAGGCTACGAATGTTGACGCGGCGGCGAAAGCGATCGATGCGTTCGACGGCGGACTTTGGGTCATTCTCGGGGGCAAGGACAAGGGCAGTGACTTTAGCGTGCTAAAGGAACCGATGGCGGCGAAGGCCCGAGCGGGTTTGCTGATCGGCGCAGGCGCCAAGAAGATCGACCGGCAGTTAGCGGGAGCGGTCGAGACTCAGCATGTCGAAACGTTGGAACGAGCGGTGGCGCGCGCCAAGGAACAGGCCCAGCCGGGCGACACGGTTTTGCTCGCGCCGGCGTGCGCGAGCTTCGATCAGTTCGCAAATTACGAGGAGCGCGGAAGACGATTCAAGGAACTTGTAGAGAACCTGTAGGCGACCGTTTATGCCGAAACCACTCAAATGTGACCGGATACTCTGCACGGTGATCCTTGGGCTGACGTTCTTCGGTTTTGTCATGGTGTTCAGCGCTACGACGGGAAGCGCGGACGGTTCAATGCGGTTCGTAATCAGGCAAGCGATCGCCGTTGGGGTGGGGCTGCTGGCGATGCGCGTGCTGATGTTCTTGGACTACCACCGCCTTGGAGTTCCGCGAGCTGTGTTCTTTTTCTTGGGCGGTGTGGTCACTTTGTTGTGCTTGGTGTTGTTCGCGGGTCAGACAGCGAATACCAATAGGTTCCTCAAACTGGGTTTCTTCTCGATACAGCCTTCGGAGTTTGCGAAAGTGGCGGCCGTGCTTTTCCTCGCTTATTATCTGGCCAAGCGAAGGGAGCGGCTCCATGACTGGCGGACAATGGGCGCGGCGGGTTTGGTCATCGCGACTTTGTGCGTCTTGATCGTGGGGGGCAGGGACCTCGGTACGGCGGTGCTCCTGATGGTGATCGCCGCGGCGATATTCTTTGTGGCGGGTTTGAATCCACGCTATTTCCTGATCGCAGGCGTGGCGGCGGTCGCAGTGGTTTCAGCGGCGATAATCACTGAGCCCTACCGCTTGGTGAGAGTAACGACCTTTTTGGATCCTGGGAGGGATCCGCTCGGGGCAGGTTACCAGATCCAACAGTCGCAAATCGCTGTAGCCACGGGCGGCTGGGTCGGTCAGGGCCTGATGTCCGGGAAACAGAAAATGGATTTCCTGCCCGCCGCTCACAACGACTTTATCTTTGCGGTTATTTGCGAAGAACTTGGATTCTTCGGCGGCTTTGCGGTTATCGTCGCGTTTCTGGTGATCCTTTGGCGCGGGATCGTGGTCGCTTTGCGGGCGCCGGACCTGATGGGACGCTATCTCGCCGTCGGAATAACGGCGATGGTTGTTTGCCAGGCGATGATTAATCTAGGTGTCGTACTCGCGCTATTGCCCACGAAGGGATTGCCGTTGCCGTTCATTAGCTACGGAGGAACGGCTGTTGCAACCGCGTTGGCGGCGTCTGGAATTCTATTGAACGTGAGTCAGCAAGCGGAATAGAGGCGGGGCGACCTGAGCGGCGCGCTCGGGTCGACCTCGAGAGCGAGGTGAGGGAGCCGACGAAACAACGAACGTTCTTGATCGCTGCCGGCGGCACCGGAGGGCACGTCATTCCGGGGATCGCCGTCGCCAAGGAGTTGAGGGCAAGAGGCCATAGCTGCGTTTTTGTCGGGACCCGCCGAGGCTTGGAAGGAAGGTTAGCGCCAGAGGCCGGATTCGAGATTGAATTCGTCGACGTCGGGCCTTGGAACGGCGCTTCGCCGGCTAGACGGCTGAGAACCTTACTGGAACTGGTTCCCGGGCTTTTTGCGGCGGCTTCGATCCTGAAGCGGAAGCAGGCTGCAGCGGTGCTGAGTTTGGGTGGGTATGCCGCCGCTGCAATCGTGCCGGCAGCCTTGGGAAAGCATGTTCCGCTCGTCGTTATGGAGCCCAACGCGAAGCCCGGGATGGTGAACCGACTGGCGGGTCGATTTTCAAGCTGGACATTGGTCGGATTCGAAGAAACCGCGCGCTGTTTTCCAAAGGCCCGGTGCGATGTGAGCGGCGTTCCGATTCGCCGGGAGTTTTTCGGAGTAAGAGCTCGCGGCGTTCGATCGCCTTTTACAGTCTTGGTGACGGGCGGGAGTCTGGGTTCGCGACGGTTGAACGGAGCGACGGTCGAAGCGGCCGAGATTTGGCGCGATTCCGGGCGTTTACCGCGGATGCGAATCGTCCATCAGACCGGTGAAAGGGAGTACGAGGATGTCCACGCGGCTGTCGACGAACACGGGCTTGCGGTGGAACTCGCCCCATTCATTCCGGACATGCCCGGCGCCTTCGCTGAAGCCGACGTCGTTGTGTGTCGTGCAGGAGCATCGACGGTGGCCGAGTTGAGCGCGGCAGGCAAGGCGTCGGTGTTGGTTCCGTACCCCTTCGCAGCAGACCAGCACCAGCTTATCAACGCGCAAACGATGGAAGCAGCGGGCACGGCACGGTTGGTATTGGACCGCGAGTTGGACGGAAAACGCTTGGTTCGTGAGGTTGAGGCCCTAATGGATCGGCCGGATGAATTGACCGCCATGGAAAAAGCCGCCAGGAGACGAGCGCGCGCGGGCGCCGTCGAAATTGTAGCCGACCGGTTGGAGAAGGTGGCCGGCGTGAAGTCGTAGGTCGGGCTGCTCAGGTAGCGAAGCGCAAAATGTTCTTCAAGCACATGGCCGTTCGCCACCGCCACATTCACTTTGTGGGCATTGGGGGCATCGGTATGAGCGGCCTGGCCGAGATTCTGTTGAACCTCGGCTATGAGATCAGCGGCTCCGACTTACGCCCGTCTTTGACTTTGGAACGCTTGAAGTCGCTTGGGGTGCAAGTCTTCGAGGGCCATCGAGCGGAGAACATCGCGAGTGCCGACGCAGTTGTCGTCAGCTCGGCGATTCCCATTGACAACCCCGAACGGGAGGCCGGCGAGAAAGCCCAGGTTCCGATCATCGAACGGGGCGAAATGTTGGCCGAGTTGATGCGGCTGCAATACGGAATTGCGATCGCCGGGAGTCACGGCAAGACGACCACGACTTCGATCACTGCAGCGGTCCTGGCCGCGGCGGGAATGGACCCGACTGTTGTGGTGGGCGGCCGAGTGGATGCGCTGGGATCCAATGCGAGATTGGGAAGCGGTGATTTCTTACTCGTCGAGTCGGATGAGAGCGACGGGTCCTTTCTCAAGTTGGCTCCGATTGTTGCTGTTGTCACGTCGATTGACGCGGAGCATCTCGATCACTATGGCTCGCTGGAGAGTGTGCGCGACGCTTTCGTGGAGTTTGCGAACAAGGTGCCCTTCTATGGATCCGTGATCCTGTGTCTGGATGATCCGCAGGTGCGTGGAATTCTGCCGCGAGTTAAACGGCGAGTGCGGACTTATGGTATGGCCGGGGGAGCGGATCTGACTGCCTCCGAGGTTGAGTCCGCGCACTTGGTGAGCCGGTTTCGGCTTCGCTATCGCGGTGAGGACTTGGGTCGTTTTCAAGTGCGGGGGGCCGGGCGTCACGACGTGCTAAACGCTATGGCGGCGGTGCTCACCGGTTTGGAAATGGAGGCGCCGCTCGAATCTATTCGCAAAGGGCTCGCCGCCTTTAGCGGCGTGGATCGACGTTTTCAAGTGCGAGGTGTGGAGCGTCGCGTCACCGTGGTCGACGACTACGGCCACCATCCAACCGAGATTCGGGCCACGCTGGCGGCGGCGCGGAACTGCGAATTCGAGCGGGTCCATGTGATCTTTCAGCCGCATCGATATTCGCGGACGGAGTTGCTGTTTCAGGAATTGGGCGCCTGCTTCGAGGATTGCGACCGGCTCTTCGTCGTCGATATCTACGGCGCGGGTGAAGAGCCCGTAAAACGAGTGAACGCTGAGCGATTGGTCGAGCGAATGCGCGCGTCGGGCCACCCGTCCGCGGTCTACTGTTCATCAATAGAGGAGGCGTGCGAGGCAGCAGCCGGCTCGGCTGGACCCGGTGATGTTCTCATCACCCTGGGCGCGGGGAGTATTTGGCGGGCGGGTGAGCACCTGCTTCATCTCTTGTGTGAAGGCGTGGGTGCGGAAAAGGCTTAGCCTGTACAGATTTCGACTCGCAATGTGGAAATGATTGAAAGTACTGATTGGAGCAAGGTATGCCAAAACGGGCAACTGGATTAGCCGGCAGCGACGCTTCTGAAGCCTCGTATTTGCGCCGCAAGAAGCCGGTGCAGGTTCGTCGGAACGTTTGGAAAAAGTCAGGCTCTTGGCTGATTCGAGCCGGCATAGCCATTGCCGTGGTGACGGTCGGTGTTTCTACCGCCTTGTCCGTCGACACCTACCTTCGGGAGGCCTCGACATTCCGTCTACCCGGCGAACAACCGGTACGAATCAGCGGCCTGCGCTACGCCAAACCCGAGGCAGTCCGAGCGATCCTCGATCGCGACGAGGGACGAAGCCTGTACGAAGTTGCGCTTGACGACCGTCGGCGTCAGATCGAAGAGCTTACCTGGGTCAAACAAGCGGCGCTGCGTCGGAACTGGCCTAGGGAGCTTTGGGTACAGGTGGAGGAAAGGGTGCCGGTAGCTTTCGTTCGCTTTCCCCGCTCGAACAAGAAAAATCGGGGTTCTGCTCCAATGCTGATCGATAGCGAGGGAGTCTTTCTCGACGTGCCGGAGGGCCATCGATTCGTCTTTCCCGTGGCGACGGGCATCAACCCCTCAATGCCGCCGACGGATCGCACAAGGCGGGTGAAACTTTACCAAGCGTTGCTGTCGGGGCTCGACGCCTCGGAGCCGTTCTACAGTTCACGGATCTCGGAGGTCGATGTTGCTGATCCGCGAAACGCCAAGGTGAAAACAGCGTTTGACGGTGAAATGATCGAGCTACAAATGGGTGAGAAGAACTTCCGCCATCGATTCCAGGTGTTCCTGAAATATTTTGAGACGTGGAAGAAGGAATTCGGGCGCGTGAGGTCGGTGGATCTGAGATACAAAGGCGTCGTGGTGACCAAGTAGAGTATGCGGAAACGCCACAACTACATCGTCGGACTTGATCTGGGAAGCCATTGGACCCGGTGCGTGGTGGGCGTCGAAGAGAATTCGCGCTTGCGATTTATCAGTTCTGGTTGTGTCCGTTCGAACGGCTGGTCGCGGGGAGTGATCTCGGACCAGGATCTGGTGCTGCGCTCGGTTGAACAGGCCGTGCAACAAGCTGAGGATGCGGGCGGGACTGCAATCGAAGCAGCAGTGGTGGGCATCGGGGGAAGCCATGTTGTTGGAAACACAAGCCACACCTACATCAGCCTACCGGACGAGGAAGACGAAGTGCGGCAGCAGGATGTCGACGCTGTCGTCAAGGCGGCGGGGCAAACGGCGGTGGGCGGAGATCGCACCGTGCTGCAGCTGATTCCGTTGGCCTTTGCTGTTGATCAACAGGCGGTGTTGCAGAATCCTGTCGGCATGGCGGGTAGGCGTTTGGATGCCCACGTCCATGTCGTTACGGCTCAGGCTCAGGCACACAGCAATGCTTGTGCGGTCGTAAACCGTGCTTCCTTAGTCGTCCAGGAAACCGTCTTCGAGCCTTTCGCGGCGGCGCAGGCGGTGCTCGAAGAGCGAGAGCGCGAGATGGGCGTTATCGTCGTGGACGTGGGCGCCGGTTCGACGGACTTCGTCGCCTATCTCGAGAATCAGGTGCGATTAGCCGGCTCGATTCCTGTAGGAGGCGGTCACTTCGTTAGCGATGTGGCAACTGTGCTGCGGACGCCGCGAGAGGAAGCGGCGTGTCTAGTCGAGCAGTACGGTTGCGCGGTTGCGGAGCAAACGCCACACAATGTCATGATCGAGGTTCCGGCCATTGCCGGTGGCTTTTCCGAACCAAAGCCGCGACGTCTGTTGAACCAGATTCTTGAGGCGCGAGCGCGGGAAACCTTCGAGCTGATCGCCGCGGAACTTCGTCGTGCGCGACTGGGGGACCGCCTGGTCGCAGGTGCCGTCCTGACCGGCGGACTCGCGGGGCTTGGCGGCATGTGCGATGTAGGCGAAGACGTCCTTCGAACGACGACGCGGATCGGGCTTCCGCCTCGGTTAGAGGACATGCCGGACGGGCTGGACCATCCGGCCTGGGCAACGGTCATCGGCCTGATGCTGTACGGGCAGCGGCTTCATGTCCAACAACAGAAGAGGCGAGACCGGCTGGCGGACTGGCTGAAGTCGTTGATTGAGTCGTAGGACGGGTCGACGTTCGCAATCGATAGAATGCAGTGTCAGCTCGGGTTTGCTCGGGGAGGTCGACATGGATCAAGACATCGTCAAATTTACGTTCGATGAGACTGCGGCCACGAACGCCCGCATCAAGGTGATTGGTGTCGGTGGCGCCGGCTGCAATGCTGTCAACCGCATGATTGAGGCCGGTGTAGAGGGCGTTGTCTTCGCGGCGGTCAACACAGACGAGCAGGCCCTGCAAGCATCTAACGCGCAAGTTAAGTTGCAATTGGGCGTTCGCCTGACGAGCGGCAGGGGAGCGGGTTCGGACCCCGAAGTCGGTCGTGAGGCTGCTCTCCAGGACACTGAACGGTTGATTGAATTGTTGGGTGAATCCGATATGGTCTTCGTTACCGCCGGCCTCGGCGGCGGCACTGGGACGGGGGCGGCGCCGATTGTGGCCTCGTTGGCAAACGAGCTGGGTGCGTTGACGGTGGCCGTGGTCACCAAACCGTTCTCCTTCGAGGGCAACAAGCGAATGGCAGTTGCTGAGCAGGGCTTGGCGGAATTGGCCGAGACGGTTGATACCGTCGTGACAATTCCGAATGAGCGACTTATCGAAGTCATCGAGCGGGGAACGAGCTTCTTCGAAGCCTTCCGCATCGCTGACGACATTCTTTTGCGGGCAGTGCAGGGCATCAGCGATATCATTACCATCCCGGGGATCATCAACCGCGACTTTGCCGATGTGCGCACGATTATGCAGGGTATGGGCTACGCCGTGATGGGCACCGCGATTTCGGGTGGAAGCAGTGCGGCGGTGGAGGCCGCTCGCGGGGCCGTGTCGAGTCCGTTGCTCGAGGACACCAGCATCGAGGGAGCGCGCGGGATTCTGATCAATGTGACGGGCTCGTCTCAATTGGGACTCCACGAGGTTCACGAGGCTTCGACGATCGTTCAAAAAGCGGCGGATCCGGAAGCAAACATCATTTTCGGGGCGGTGCTCGACGATTCGATGGAAGACCGGGTCAAAATCACAGTGATCGCGACAGGTTTCCACAGCGAAAGTGTGGGCATTAGCAAGAAGGTCTCCGATGCCGCTGCCGCATCGGCCGCCGAGGTGAGGCCAGCGTTGCAGCAAGCAGCCGCGTCGCGGAATAGGGGTGGGGATGAGCCTCCTGTCGCGCCAGAGCCGGAGTCGGAGTCGGAGTCCGCAGGCACCTACGAGGATTCAGAGGCCGGGCCGGAATTTGAGCAGAGCAGAATCAGCGTTGAAGCCGGCGCCGACCCGGATGACCTAGAGGTTCCCAGCTTTTTGCGGCGCTCGGGCGGGTCTTCGTAAGCTCCGAGCCCAGCCGGTGTAGCGGAACGCCGCCGCTCGCTACACTGGACTATTGATTGCCGACCGGTTGCCTTGGCACTCTAATCTTCTTTAAGATGATGATTTTGCCGAAGTCACTCCGGCCCCTGTAGCGCGACAGGCGCCGGGTGTCGTTTGGTGAGTAGGTACCAACCCCATGGCTCTTTTCTTCAAGACAAAACTCCGTTTGCTCATGATTGGAATCCTCGTGCTGGCCGTCACGGATGCGTGCTCTACGCGCGAACCTCCGGATCAGGTCTTTGCAGCGGCCGCGGAGGTTTTTCCTTTCCAGGCCTTAGCCATGACCCCGATCGCGGCCACGGCCGCGGGCTATCACGAGCACATCGAGGGAGCGGATGAGGAAGGCGAGGGCGGGAACACGATCTCGCTGGACGAACGGCTCGATGACTACTCCGCGGCCGGCGTTCAGAAGCGAGTGAGCTTCTACAAGGATTTCCGCAAGCAGTTGCACGAACGGGTGGTGCACGACGAGCTGTCGGGTGACGCTTGGGCGGACTACGCCGTTGTCAACAACCATATCGAGCGCCGGCTCGTTGAACTCGAGCGGATTCGGAGTCACGAGCACAACCCTAACCTCTATGTCCAGCTATTGGGTACCGCCCTCTATACACCGCTTGTCCACGAATACGCTCCCAAGGCGGAGAGGTACCGACACCTAATCGCGCGGCTGGATAAAGTCCCCGCATTCGTCGAACAGGCCAAACAAAACCTGCTGTCTTCTCCCGCGATCTGGACGGAAGTTGCGCAACAAGGCAATGCCGGATTGATCAGCTGGATCGAAAACGTGATCCCCGCGAGCCTGCCGGCGGAGCTGAAAGCGGATCATGACCGTGCATCCCGAGCTGCTTTGAGTGCTCTCGCGGGATTCGGAGATTATCTGGCGAACGATCTCGCCGGACGAAATAACCACGACTGGAGGCTGGGGCCCGAGCTTTACGAGGCAAAGTTCAAGGCGATGCTGGCAACCGATCAGTCCCCGGATGAAGTATTGGCGCAGGCCGAGCAAGAGTTTCAAGTCGTGATTGCCGAGACGATCAAAGTGGCCGAGGATCTCGACAAGGAAATCTACGGCAGCGCCCGTCCACCGAGCGACAAGCGTCGGCTGATGAACGGTGTGCTGGAAGTCGTGCAAGAAGATAATAAGTTGCGCCGGACGACGGACTTGATGAGCGAAATCAAGAAAGACCTCGATGAGCTAAGGACCTCCATCAAGGAAGCGAACATAATCCCTGACCTGCCGCGCGACAACTTGCGGGTCGTGGAAACACCCGAATTCATGCGCGGGTTGTATCCCGTGGCGGGATTCTTGGGAGCCCCGGCGCTCGAACCTAGGCTGGGGGCATTTTATTGGGTGACGCCGATTCCGGAAGATTGGTCGCGGAAGAGGCTGCAGTCTTGGCTGCGCGAGTACAATCGGCACGCGTTGAAGCTGCTTTCGCTGCACGAGGCAATGCCTGGACACTACGCGCAGGTCGAACTCACTAACGAGATCGAGAAGCCGTACCGACGGGTGTTGCGCGCCGTTTTTGGGAATAGCGCTTATGTCGAAGGCTGGGCGACCTACGTTACCGAAGCGATGATGACCGCGGGGCTTGAGCAAAACAACAACGCTTTCAAGATGGTTTGGCAAAAAATCGCTCTTCGTGTCTTGGCGAACGCCATTGTCGACATTCGCATGCATACGAAAAATATGAGCGATGAAGAAGCCCTTAACTTCTTGCGAACCGAGGCTTACCAAGAAGCCGAGGAGGCCGATGCCAAGTTGCGGCGCGCCAAACTGACTTCAGCTCAGCTTCCGGCTCACTACGTAGGTTGGAAGGGATGGTCGAAGGTGCGGGACCACTACCAAACCGAGACACAAGATTTCATTCTGTCGTCCTTCCATGACAAGGCGCTGCGGGCCGGCCCTCTGCCGGTGAAGGAATTGGGTTATATCGTCGCCCAACGCCCGATGACGGATTAGGCGACGGCCGAAGGGCGATCGGCAATCCGCGGAGCCGAGGTGATCGTCCCTTCCGTGTGTCCCTGTGCCCCTACCCACCCCACCGGCAGCATGGGAATCTGGGCTATAATTGCCGGGGTATTCCACAGGGAGGCTTTTAATGTCCCGTCACAGTCCTGCACGCGCCGCACGACACACCAAAATCCGGATCGCCGGAGTCCTGCTGTGCGCCGCGGCGCTTACCGCCGCTCACCACGTCACCAAGACCGAAAGCGCGATGACGGAAATGGCCGGCCGTTTCCTGAGTTCGCTGTCGGGCGAACAGAAGACGGTCGTTCAATACGACTTCGACGCCAAGCAACGAACGTTGTGGCACTTCGTCCCCGACAAGAACTTTAAGGACACGCACGGGTTCGCACGACCGGGCCTCAACTTCAAGGGCATGAACGCCGAACAGCAGCGGCTCGCCGAAGCCCTGCTGAGCACCGGCTTAAGCAATGCCGGTTTCTTGAAAGCGATGACGGTCATGAGCCTCGAAGAGGTCCTGCGCATCAAAGAAAACGACACGGCTGGTCGTCGTGACCCCGACAAGTACTACTTTTCGATTTACGGCAGTCCCGCCGCTCAAGGGACATGGGGGTGGCGGGCAGAGGGGCATCACCTCTCTCTGCACTACACATTCCGCGACGGCCGGCTGATCGCGGCGACCCCGACATTCTTCGGCGCGAACCCGCACAAGGTTCTTGACGGTCCGCGTCAGGGCCTGCGCACTCTGGCCGGCGAAGAGGACCTGGCTCGCTCGCTCGTCAAGTCGCTCGAGCCGAAACAACGCAAGAAAGCATTGGTCGCCGCCAAAGCACCGCGCGACATTCTTACCAGCGCCGATACCCGCGCCAAGCTCGAAGATCAGCCCCCCGGACTGGCGGCGGCGGAGATGAACGCCGACCAATTCAAGATGCTGTTGGCGCTTGTCGACGAGTACGCGGACAATATGCCCGAGCAAGTGGCGGCACAGCGCCGCAAGACCATGCGGGATACGCCGCGCGACAAGGTTTTCTTCGCTTGGGCGGGAGGCATCGAACGCGGCCTTGGCGACTACTATCGAGTGCAGGCCCCGACCTTCCTAGTCGAATACGACAACACCCAAAACGAAAACAACCACAGTCACAGCGTATGGCGTGATTATGAGGGCGACTTCGGTCGCGACGTTTTGGCCATGCACTATCAACAATTCGCCCACGATTCGGGGTCGGATCACACAACCCTCGCTGACTAATCGCGACCCGGGCTCGTGGAAAAGCGACCTTACTATCTTTTCGGCGATCTCATCACCACAACGGGGACCGGCGTATTGACGGCGGTTCTCTGTGCCTCCGCCGTGGACGAGGGTTGGAACGCATTTCTCGCCATGGTCCTCGGCATGCTGCTGGGGATGGTCCTCGGATTCGTCACGAACACTCTGCTCGGCATCCTGTTCGGCGCGTTTGAAATCATGATCCCGGTGATGCTGACGGGCATGGCGGCGGGCATGATCGTCGCCATGCAGGCTACCGGCGGCATCTCCATCACGGAGGCGGCCCGGGTCGGCGCCGTGCTGGGCTTTGGTGTCTTCGTATTCACCCACCTGATGAACGCCTGCCTTACGGGCGAGGTAAGACGATGGACCTCGTGACGCGCGCGAAATGGGACGCCGCGTCCAAGGGTTACGACCTTCTCGCCCGCGGCGCGGAGAAGCGCTGGGCGCCGTACAAGATCCGGTTCTTCGCTCCTATGCGGGGGAAGGTACTCTTTCTCGCCGCGGGTACGGGCCTCGATTTTCAGTTCTTCCCGCCAGGGCAGGACGTCACGGCAATCGACATCAGCCCCAAGATGATCGAGAGGGCCGGCCCGCGCGCCGAGGAGTACAACGGAACGATCGATCTGCGCGAGATGGACGTCCACCAGATGCCGTTTCCCATTGAAACCTTTGATCAGATTTACACATCGTGTACGTTCTGTTCGGTCCCGAAGCCGATCGAGGGCTTGGCTCGCTTACGGCGGGTTCTGAAGCCCGACGGTGAGTTGAGGATGTTCGAGCACACGGGCAGCCGTTGGTTTCCCTTCAATGTCTTGCTCCACGCGATGACTCCCGTCAGCCGGCGTTTCGGCCCCGAGGTCAACCGCGATACAGTCACCAACGTTCGCAAGGCGGGCTTCCGGATTCGCCGCGTCGAAAACCTCTATCTCGATGTCGTCAAGACGATTACGGCGACGCCGGACACACCTTGATCGCCTCGGCGTAGAGCAGCTCGTAGTGCGGACGGCACTCTTCGAGCAGTGCTTCCAGCTCGGCCGGCAAGGGTTTGGTCTTTTCGCGGTAGGGCATGAATCCGGTCGAGCGGTGAGCGTTGTGATACCAATGCGGCGCCCAAGCTCCGTCTTCGGGCTTGGGTCCAGCGGGCCAGTGAAGCATCTCCTCTTCGAATTCGATTCCGACCCGCTCGCATAACTGCCGCAGCACTCCCTCGGGGTCGAGCAGCAATTCCTTTGAATCGATGACGGGGGGATTCTGACCCAGCCCGCGCAGGTGCTCGAGCAAGCGGGTTTGCATGGCCAGGCTCGTGTCTCGCAGCATCGGTTGGCGCACTTGATTCACCAGCGACGGCAACATTTGCCTCGGGTCGCGAATGAACAGAATATTGCATGTGCGAGACAAGAAGCCCCAATCGAGGCTCTCCAGGTGATGCGCCATGTGTTTCATGAACAGGACCGGGCGGTCGCAAGGCCCAAGGATCAAGTCCCGGACGACGCGCTCGCCATCGCAGTCCAGATTCGCAAGCAAATCGGCCTTGGCAGGGTGCTGAGCAGGAGAAACCTTCAAATAGTGTCCATAGAGCGGCTCGTCGACAACCCGAGTATCACTACGCTGCCGGAACGAGTACATCACAGCAGTCGACACGTTCCTTGGTCCCGACCACAAGCAAAGCCGCGGAGGTTCGGCCATCTCTCCATTCTGGCAGGGCGCCCCAAAGGGGATGGGCGGGTGATTGGTCGGTGCGGTCGTCGTTCGTGATCCACGCCAGCGTACCGTCAGCGGCGTCAATTGGGCGGAGGCGGCAATGGGGCAGGCGGCCCTGATTGGTGCCGGATACTTTGCAAGATCTGGATTCTAGACGAGCTTCTCCCAGGCCCCCGCACGAGCGTTTTGACGGTCGTTCGCCCCGGAGGGAAGCAGCGGGTTGGCGTGGCGGTCCCTGGGCTTGCGCCCAGGGCCGGTATTAACTTAGCCGCATGAACGTTGTCAGCCGCCTCAACGAGGGGTCGAGAATAGGGCAGGCCTGGAGACCCGCCCTACGGGGGCCGCTGTCGCAGGTTGGGGGTCCCTGCTGGATGCGAGGAATCCTGTGTGCCCTTGCGTTTTTTCGGGTAGGCGACGATGCGACCGAGCAGTTAAGTGACTTCACCACGTAGTTCGATACGTTCGCCGCAGCGAACACAGACAGTGTAATCGAGGGGAAAGCTGGGGCCCAGTTGGATGGTTTGGCCGCAGCGGCAGCGGAACGCATCCCAACCGTCGTTGCGGCGAGTGTACTCGAAGATCTCGCCTGATTCGGTGACTTGTGGGATCTCAGGTTCGTTCTTCGAAGTATCACTGGACCCGCCGTTGGTCTTGGGGGTGACCGGCTCGGCGACAGGCACCAGGTTGTTACGGTCGCAACGAGGGCACATCACGCTCGCGTGGCCGAACTCAGGCGGGATCTTGATGCGCATGCCGCAGGCGCAGGGCAACAGCGTAAAGGCCGCGAGGCGATCGAGGAGGTCGGCTACATGGCGGGCGCGTCCGACGGACGAATCGGTTGCCTCCGGCTCGACAAAGGCATCACGAATAGCTACATTTTCGTCGGCTTTCGCAGCGGCCGCCAGCGCAGCCAAGCGCGTCTTGCGGCCTTCGATCTTGCGCAGCGCGGCCTCGTAGTCAACGTAGCTCGCTCCTCCGCCCATTGACCGCAGGATCTTGACTCGGTTTTCGGTCGGCGGGTGGGTTGAAAGCCAACCCGAAGCCGCTACCTTTTCAAGGGGATTGACGATGCAGAGAGGGACGAGCGCGCCGCTGATCAGTTTTGAGCTGGTGCCGGCACTGTGGACCGCGATCTTTTCAAGACCGGAGGCGAGCCCCTCGGGGAATCGAGTGAACCGGGCGGCGGAAGCATCCGCCAAATACTCTCTTTGACGCGAGCAGGCGAGATAAAGAAGCCGCACGGCGATCGGCGCGAAGATCGCGACGACGAAAACCAGCAGCAGCAAGTAGGGGTGGCCGCCTTTTGAGCGGCCGCCGCGACGGCCCCCTGACCACGCGGCACCGTAGAAGAAGCCGCGGCTGATCGCTTCGACACTGCCGGCCAGAACGGCGGCAAGAGTCATGAAGCGGATATCGAGGTTCTTGACGTGCGCGATTTCGTGGGCGACGACCCCCTGTAGCTCATCGCGGTTGAACAGCCGCAACAAGCCGGAAGTTACCGCGACAGCGGCCTTTTCCGGGGTGCGACCGACGGCGAAGGCATTGGGGACGTGATCTTCAATCAGATACACGCCGGGCGGAGAGCTCAGCCCGGAGGCGATTGTCATTTCCTCCACGACGTTCCACAACCTCGGGTCATCGTGTTTGTGGATTCTCTGGGCGTTGGCCGACCGCAGAAGGAATTTGTCGCCCTTAGAGACAGCGGTCAGCCACAAGATCAGCCAGACAATGCCGGCAAACCCGGCACCGGAAAGACCTCCCGTGACAACGGCTTCGATTCGGCGGTCCGAGGCGCCCATTTGGAAAAAAGGCGCGACATAGTACATACCGATACAAGCACCGAAGGTGACGAGCACGAGGCCCATCGAACCAATGAGCAAGATAGAGCGGCGGCGATTGGCGGCGATGGCTTCCCACATAAACGGCCGGCAACGCCCGCGAGCAGCGGCCTACTGAGTCCCGCATAATATACTGTCAATCGAGACAAAGAGAAGACTGTTTCCAGAAAGCGGTAATCAAGCGCGGTTTGCGGCGCATTCGCCGCAGCGCTTTGCGGGCGCGCTCGTCGAGTTCCCAGTAGTCCTTCGGGCAGACGTTGGGCAACTCGTGCTGCTTCCAGTACGCCCAAATGTATTCCACCGGGTTCAACTCCGGCGCATAGGGCGGCAAGTACTCCGTTGCGATGTGATCCTCGGAGAGCTGGATGAACTCCCGCACCAGGCGGCTGCGGTGCGCCGGCAGCCGGTCCCAGACGATCAGCAGTGGGCCGTCGATGTGGCGCACCAAAGCCTTCAGGAAGTCGATGACCTCCAGCTCGCCGATCGCGCCGGGATAGAGCCGGAAGTAAAAGTTGCGCAACGTCAGCCCGGCCGACACCGACAGCTTGTCCCAGTTGAAGTTGAACTCCAACACCGGTGTCTCGCCGCGCGGCGCCCAGGTGCGGCAACGATGCGGCTTCTGACTCAATCCGCTTTCGTCGATGAAGACGATCGTACGTTCTTCTTTGCGGGCTTTTTTTTAATGGCCGGCCAAGTCTTGCGCTGCCAGCCGCGGATGGCCTCTTCGTTGCGCTCCCGCGCTTTGCCGACGGGCCGTTGCGGGCTCCAACCGAGCGCCCGCAGGATCTTCCAGACATGGCCCTCGTGATAGCGCACGCCGAACTCGTCTCCGATCAGACGAGCGACCCGCGGACAGCTCCACAGCGGCGTCGGGAAGCCGTGCGCCTCGGGGCCTTCCAGCAGCAACGCCTCGAGGCGTTCGAGCTGCGCGGCGTCCAACAGCGGCTTACGGCCGGCGCGGCCGGCCTGGCGCAACCCGGCTTCGCCGTCACGCCGGTATCGTCGCAGCCACTCGCTGACGCTTTGCCGCGCGACCTTCAATCGCCTCGCTGTCTCGGACTGACTACAGCCTTGCTCGACCAACCGGATCGCTTTGAAACGGCGCTTCTCCAGGGCCTCGAAATCCCGCCGTACGCCTTTTGTATTTCCCATACATACAAAGACGTACGTACCCCAAAAAGGTGTCACTTTATTTTGCGAGATTCAATAGGAGAAGGACACTTTCGGGGCTTCTCGGACGGCTTCGTCCTGAATCTCGAAAAAATCCATCTCGCCGAAGTTGAACATGGAGACGATGACGTTGGTCGGCACCACCTGCGTTTTGGTGTTGTACTGCATCACCGAATCGTTGTAGTGCTGACGGGAGAATCCGATTTTGTTTTCGGTCGAAGTCAGCTCTTCCTGGAGCGCAAGGAAGTTCTGGTTTGCTTTGAGATCGGGGTACTGTTCGACAACGAGCATTAGACGCCCCAGAGCCCCGGTCAGAGCCTGCTCGGCTTCGGCCTGTGGCCCGACGCCGTCAGCCGAAACGGCTTGGGCGCGGGCTCGGGTAACGTTCTCGAGAGTGTCTTTTTCGTGGCCGGCGTAGCCCTTGACGGTTTCGACGAGATTGGGGATCAAGTCGTGACGGCGCTTGAGTTGGACATCGATCTGCGCCCAAGCATTCTCGACGCGTTTCTTCATCGTGACGAGGGTGTTATACATGCCCACGAGCCAAGCGATGATTAAGACGACGACGGCTAGAAAGACCAGCCCCAAGATGAATGCGGTCTGCATTTGGATCCTCCTGACAAATCGGTCCCTATTCAGCGTGCCGTCCCACCTGAGGGGCCGCTTTCCGCCGAGAGCGTCTATCCACGAGGGAGCGACGAGTTCGGCTTCTTGCCGTAAAAGTCGGCAAAGAACGCCGCCACGGCGGTCTGCTCGTCGCCTTGGCCGTCTGGGCCGAACCCCGCGATGAGCGCCTGAATCTCGCCGGGGTCGAGCCACAGGCCGTCACCTACCGGGCAGCGGTCCAGCTCAATCTCCCGTTTGTCGCCCTGGACGTGAATGACGCGGAGTCGGCGTCGACAGCGCGGACAGTGGCGCTTTCCGTGCCGCCGGCCCTTGGCTTCCTGGAGGGCGCGAGTGAGGCCGCCCGGGCGAACGCCGGCTCGTTCCGCGATCCACTCCAGTTCTCCGGCATCCAGCCAGACGCCGCCGCATTCCACGCAGCGATCGATCTCGATTCCATCGAGCTCGAACGCGACCAGAGGTTGACCGCAAACCGGGCACATTGCACGAGAGGCCGAGTTACGAGTGTACCCTCCGAGGCCGGCGACAGCAAACCGGCTTATTGTTTTCCGCCTTGGGAGTCTGGGCGTTACGAAGTCTTCACGTGTCATGGGGCGGAGCCTCGCGGAGCGACCGCCGGCCCGCCCGGGACATGTTACATTGGGGTTTGTGCGGCATTGCTATCCCCTCGCACGAATGAAAACAGTAGCAATCACGGTCGCTTCGCTAATCCTTGGAGCACCCCTTTCGGCTGCACCGCCGCAGTCTTCCGACCTTCAGCCCCGAATCGTTCAGCAGATCCAGGCCGGCCTCCAAGCCCGTCGTCAGAATCGGCTCGAGGACGAGATCAAGGCGTTTGAAACCGTCGTTACGTTGGATCCCGACCTCGCCGAAGGGCATATGAACCTGGGCCTCGCTCTTCGGCGACGAGGCGATCGGGTGCAGGCGCTCGCGGCGTTACAAAGGGCCGTCGAGTTGAAACCGCAATTGACGGCGGCCCAAGCCATTCTGGGCTTCGAAGCGCTGAAGTCCGGCAGAGTCAGGAAAGCATTGAGGCATCTGGAGACGGCTTACGAGGCCGCTCCGAGCGACGCCAACGTCAACCTATGGCTCGGGAGGACCTATTTTGAGTTGGGAAGGTTCGCGGAGGCCTCTTTTCGCTTGGAATCCGCGCGTCAGTCGAAGGCCGAGGATCCAGAGGTGCTGTACTACTTGACGCAGGCCTACGCCGAGGCGGCCCAAGAGACCCGCGACCTGCTGGCTGCCGCCGCTCCGGAGTCGGCCCAATTCCATCACGCCGAGGGACGCCGGGCAGCCGCGGCGGGTCTGTACGCACAAGCTATCGAGCAGTACGAGGCGGCGCTCAAAGCCGAGTCGAGCTTGGCTGAGGTTCAGGCCGACCTCGGCGCTCTACATGCGGAGTTGAACAACCCACAAGCCGCCGAGCAAGCCTTGCGCGCCGCGATCGACCTTCGTCCCGAGCACGCCGAGACACATTTTCGCTGTGCTGAGGCGGTCTTACGCCAGGGTCGCCTCAAAGAAGCGCTGTCATTTTTCGACCGCGCCCTCGACTTGGATCCTTCCCTGATCGCACAGTCATTCGAGTTAAGCAACGGGCTGGCCCAACAGGGAGAATTCGATGGCGCCACCGCCGTTCTGTCCACGCTCGAGGAGAGGGACATCGACATTCAAACCCGGACCTTGGTGCACCACCGGCTGGCCGATCTTTACAGCGATCAGGGAGACCGGAAGCAAGCCGCGCACCACCGCAAGGCGTTCAGTCGGCTGACCAAGGAGATTGAGCGCGTCCGGAAACTGGCGGCGAAAGCGTCGAGGAGTAGCCAGGCAAAGTAGTTTCCGGCGGCTCCGACGGGGGACCGCCCGCGATCGAATCGGTCGGAAACGGTGACATCGATCAGGAAGACGTTCGCCGCGAGCCCAATCGGCACCGGATATGAGCCCACGTTCGCGGGCGACGGCCTGAGTCGTCCCGACGGTATCCCTGTTCGTTGTCCGACGCGCTCATACGGAGACGGGCTCGACTTCCCGCGCGGTAACGGATTCACCCCGGCCCCTCGACCGGAACGTGATCGGCCCGCGTTGCCGCGGCGGATCGCACGGCCGCACAGGCTCGGTCAGCCGAAGGGCGAAGTAGTCACGAGGAGGGTAAAGAGCATAAGGTTTCACCTCAAAAAAGGCCTGGCCGAGCCACTGTTCGATGCGGTAGACAGCGTGGAAGAAGTTGCCCCGGCTGACTCCCAGTTTGCGAGCACAAAGCCTCCAATCAGCCCGCAATAGGAAGTGATAACGGAATATTCTGTAGTGCACTTGATCGAGAGTCCTCCGTGCAACAAGCTCAAAATCAGCAACATACTCTTCTTCCTTGCGGGACCAGGTTCCGCGGTGGCTTTTGCCCCCGGGCGCCCGTTCGTAGTGGACGTGGCTTATTCTCTCGCGGCGGGCGGCGCAATGCCGGAATCGTTCGTAGCAGGCGCGAAAGATATTCCGCAGGCTGCATCCGCAGGGGACGATACCGGTTTCGCTTTCCTTGCGGACTCCGGTTCCACCGCAACTCCTACAGGAGCCCTTCGCCAACACGGACAGGTCGGTTTGGTTCCACTCCATACAGATTGGTTTCTCCTCTCGGTGAAGGGATCGTAATCTACCGTAGCGGACGCCGGCGTCAGGTCAACGCCTTTTTTAAAATGATTTGTTCAGAAAATAAAATCCGTTTTGAAAAACAGCGGCAATATTGGGAAGTTTCCTCAGATCAGCTACCTAGGAAATTCAATGGCTTATCCGTTACCGGTTTTTTATTTCAGTACAGAATACGCTGCCGAAAAAGCAGCCTAAGTCTATTCCCCATAGCTATATGGGCGGCCGACTAAGCTTTCAGCAGCTGGCCTCCCGGCTTGTCCGCTATCTCAACGAACTCGTCCGGCGGGGCGAGGCCAGCGAACGCGGTTTGGCGCGGCTTACAGGCTATTCGCAGCCCCACATTCACAATGTCCTGAAAGGGGCGCGTGGGATGAACCCGGAACTTGCCGATTCGGTGATGGAGCGCATGGCGATTCCGCTGCTCTCGTTGTTGACGCAGGAGGAGTTATCCGGGGTCGTGCCACCCGCCGCAGGCGGTGCGTTGCCCGTGCCACTGTTGTCGGGCCGCCTGGGAGGGGGGCAGCCGTTTCCCGAACTCGACGAGGCAGGACCGACAAGACCGCTGTCCGCCGGACGGATCGCCGGACTGGTAACTCCTGTGCTGGCTGTGCTTGACGGGGAGGAGCGCTCGATGTGGCCGGCGATCTGGCCGCATGACGTCGTCTTGCTCGACCGCTCGTCGCCGGACCGACGAGCGCCCTCGTTTGATCGGGTCTACGCGCTGTCGTGGGGTGGCGGCAGTTTCATCGGGCGGTGCCGACGCGTGGGGGATATGCTCGTCGTGGTGATGGACAACGCTCGGGAGACAGGAGGGGGAATCAATCCGATCCCGATAGGCGGATCATCCGACATCTTGGATGTGGTACAGGGCCGAGTTGTTTGGCTGGGGAGAGATCTAGATTTTGCGCAAGGGTGACGGATGCCCACCGGGCATGCAGGTGTGCGAAGGCCACGCGGGGGGAGCTTAGCCGTTTGTGGCGGCAACCGGCGGCACGCGGTTGATCCACGGTTGCGCTTGCTCGAGTTGCGCGGCCAGGCGGAAAAGTGACCCCTCGTCGCCGAATCGCCCCACAAAATGGACGCCGACGGGCAGGTCCGCTTCATTCCAATGTAAGGGGACAGACATGGCCGGCAACCCGGTTACGTTGGCCAGGTGGGTGTAGGGAACGAAATCGAAGTTTCGGGCAATCGTGGCGGCGGCATCGGGCCTGGGGTGGTCGGGCGGCGGATAAAGCACCCCAAGCTTGGGCGGCGGCTCTCCGAGCGTCGGCGTGAGCCAAAAGTCATACTCGCCGAGAAAATCCGCGAAGAGCCGGCCGAGTGAGGTGACATAGTTCTCATCGTCGAGATATTGCTTGGCCAACCATTGTCGACCCTGCTGGTAGAGCTGCCAAGTCACCGGTTCATAAAGCTCCGGCGAGACGGGCTTGCCGGTCTCCAACGCGATGGACTCGATTCCTCGAGCCAATCGTGACGACCAAAGTGTCATAAAGGATTTCTTGTAGCGCTCGATCTCAATTTCCGGGGCAGCCTCCTCGACGTCATGGCCGAGGCTCTCGAGCAAGCGGGCAGCTTGTTCGACGGCCCGCACGCTGTCGGGGTGAAGTGGTCGCTCGATGGGTTCCATGCGAGTGAAAGCGATGCGCAGACGGCCTGGGGGGACTTGCAATTCCTCGATGTAGGGCCGTTGCTTGGACAGCGCGGCATAAAGATCGCCCGGTACGTAGCCTTCCGTCGCGTCAAGCAACGCGGCGCTGTCGCGGACGGTCAGAGTCACGGCGTGCTCGCAGGAAAGAATGCTGCCCATCGACGGCGCCGGTGAGTTGCGCGCCCGCGCCGGCTTCAGCCCGAATAAGCCGCAACAAGAGGCTGGAATGCGGATCGAGCCTCCACCGTCGTTGGCGTGCGCCATGGGCACAATACGGGCTGCGACGGCGGCCGCCGATCCGCCGCTCGATCCGCCGGGTGTGTGTTCAAGATTCCAGGGATTGCGCGTCGGACCGAAAAGGTGCGGTTCGGTCGTGGCCGTCAAGCCGAATTCCGGCGTATTCGTCTTGCCTACGATGATCAGCCCGGCTTGTTTTTGTCTCACGACCAGCTCGCTGTCTTCCTCGGGTACGAAGTCTTCCAGAGCCTTCGAGCCGGACGTCCGCCGAACTCCTCCGTAAGCGGCCCCCAGGTCTTTGAGCAGGAACGGGACGCCCTGAAACGGCCCCTCGGGAATGCGCCCTGCTGCGGCTTCGCGGGCTTGTTCGTACATCTTCGTCACGACGGCGTTGAGGCGGGGGTTGAGCTGTTCGATGCGTTCGATCACGGCGTCGACCAGTTCGATGGGCTTCAGGTCGCCTCGTCGCACGAGTTCGGCCTGCCCGAGGGCGTCGTGGGCAAGCGCGTCGCTCAAGGTCACGGCGGCGGATTTGTCGGCGGGAGATTCGGCGGAGTCGTTGCAAGCCGCCAACCCGGCGGCAACCGAACCCGCCATGAACGTTCGGCGGTTGACGGGATTACGCGGAGAAGCAGCTTGCCGGGGGGCGTGATTTTCGTCTTTCGGTTTTTTCATCAGGCGCTGTGTGAGCCGAGGGGCTTGGAATGGTGCGCAAGCACTTGCCCGACCCGGGCTGCGTGGGCGGGGCGGACCCCTCCCTGGCGGTCGGGGCTCTGTAGTTACCTTATGAGTTTTTGGCGGCGTTCGGCAAGGATTTTCACCTCGCAGCGGACGTATTAAGGCGTCTCCGCCGGGGGCCACAAGCGTTTCGGGGAGAACGGGACAGCACCACCCGATTTTGCAGACTTGATTAGGGTCAGTCCTGTTCAGGGTCGCGGAACTCCTCGAACCAGTCTTGGACGCCGCGGATAGCCGCCGGTAGAGGGTCTCCCACCGGCTCGATCAAGACGAACCGCTCGCCGTCAGCCGACACATCCCAGGCGGGGTGACGCCATTGCTCCACAAGACTTGGACTGGAGAAGAGCCGCTTCGCCGAGCCGAACGAAAAAGCGGGCCTCGTCGTGACCTCCACCGCGATGATCGTATCCCCCTCCACGTAGAGTCAGCTCTGTGCCGTCCTTGCTGCAGCGCGGCTGCCCCCCGCCATTGTGGGAGATTTGCCGTTTGCCGTCGCCTTTGAGAAAAGGCTGCGCGTAGACCTCGAACCGGCCTGATAGCGGCTGTCGGGAGAGAACTGAGGCCCGCTCTGCATCAAGAGCGCTTGTAAATACACAGTCGGGCTCAGACCAACCGCCGTCTTCGAGGCGCTCCAGATGCCGGAGGTCGGCGTTGGTTGCCGACGTAGCTCCCGGATAATGATGTATCTTCGATCCGGGGACCACTGCTCTGGGTGTTCGAGCCCCTGGGTGGAACCGTGCAAGGACAACTTTAGACGATAGTCACAAAATGCCTCACGGCGGGCGGCTGAAGGCCCGCAATCGACGTCTCATCCTTATCGCGGCAACGGGCCAACGAGTCCAGCATCGAGGGCCATTCCGGCCTCGACATTAATCCGGAAAACCCCGACGACCGCTGTCTGAAAGGCTTTCCTAAGTCAGGGCCGCCTCGACCCGCTAGGATATGCGGGCACAACCGCGAGCGGCGGCGCTAGCGTTTTCGCGCCGTCAGAACCCTGTCCAACCCGGCCAGGTCGCGTTTCACTTCGGCCGGCTCCCATTCGGCGTCGGGCAGCATAGCCTCGACGGCGGGACGGATGTGGTAACCGAGTTCCAACAGCAGGCGCCCGCCGGGGCGCAGGACGACGGCGGCTTGGGGCGCCAATCGCCGGTAAGCCTCCAAGCCATCCTCACCGCCGAAGAGCGCCGTCGACGGTTCGGCGCGTAGCTCTCGCTGCAATCCCGGCAGGTCGGCCAGCGGCACATAAGGCGGATTCGAGACCAGCAGGTCCACGCTCGCGGGACGCAATGCCTCCGCGAGATCGCCGGCGAAGAACTCGATCTTTGCGCCGAGCCGCTTTGCGTTTCGACCCGCGACCTCTAAGGCCGCCGGAGACACGTCGCAAGCCCCAACGTAGACGTCCGGCAGCTTGCTCTTGAGCGCAATGGCAACACAGCCCGACCCTGTCCCGACATCGACGATGCGGTCTCCCGGCCGGGCGACCTCCAGCGCCGCTTCAACCAAGTGCTCCGTTTCCGGACGAGGAATCAAGACATCGGGCGTGACTTCGAACTCCAACCCGAAAAACTCTTGCACGCCCGTCAGGTACTGCGTCGGCACCCCCGCACAGCGACGTTCCACCAGCTCTTGCAAACGTTGCCGGCACCCCCCGTCAAGGCGCTCATCGGGATGCGCATAGAGAAACGCCTTGTCCACCCCCAACACATGAGCCAGCAGCACCTCGGCTGTCAAACGCGGCGAAGCGTCGTTGCAATTCTTAAGGCGAGCCTGGGCCAAGCGAAGAGCCTCGCCCACAACCGCCCCGATAGAATCGTCGCTCGGCATGGTCGGCCATCAACGGAACCTACGATCGTACCAACGTGCCTCGGCGAGTCGGGATCGAGCGGACTTCGCGACATCTACATCAGCTTGGGAGTCCGTAGGTGGTTTTTCGCACGGCCCATCGAGAGTGGCGTGGATACGTACGATGTTTCCCGCCCCCTGCGCCACTCCCCCATCTGCGCAAGGTATCGGTAGTGACAAATACTCCTGTTTGTCGTCAACCACTAAGAGCCGGCCACCCAACCGAATGTCGTCCCCCAGCCACGTTCACGCCGGGTTCAAGCCACCAGCGTTTCCACGCCGTCGCATCTAGGGCGGGCTGCGCGAGTCAATCCCGGCCCCGGGCGCAAGCCCGGGGAAGATCAGGTCTCTCAACCGCAACCCGTCGGGCGAACGACCGGCGACGCCGGTCGTGCTGGGCCTGGGGCGGGCCCAACAAAACCGGCCGCCAAGCAGTCGGTTCCTCCCACTCGGCTCACGACTCACGGTTCACCCGCACCTCCCTGATATCATTTCAAAGGATGTCCGCGCCCTTTCTCGACGCCTGCAAGTGCCGCCCCCTGCCCCGCCCCCCGGTCTGGTTCATGCGCCAAGCGGGCCGCTACATGCCCGAATACCGCGCTCTCCGCAAGGGTCACACGATCCTCGAACTCTGCAAAAGCCCGGATCTGGCGGCCCAAGTTACACTCCAGCCTATTGAAGCCCTCGATGTCGACGCCGCAATCATCTTCGCCGATCTGCTCCTGCCGGTCGAGCCGATGGGAATGAAGCTGGAATTCCTCGCCGGCGAAGGCCCCGCGCTCACGCCCGCGATCCGTAGCCTCTCCCAAGTCGAGGAGCTGAACACGCGAAACGGCGCTGACCTGGGCTACGTGCCCGAAGCGATCTCGCTCGTCAAGCGCGACCTTGACGACAAAATACCTCTAATCGGTTTCGTCGGCGCGCCGTTTACCTTGGCCAGTTACATGATCGAAGGCAGCGGCTCGCGCCAATACGCTCACACAAAGCGCTTGATGTACGGTGAGCCCGCGGCGTGGAATTCTCTGATGACAAAGATCGTTGACGTGCTCGCGCCCTACGCCGCCTCGCAGGTCAAAGCGGGTGCCGACGCCATGCAGGTGTTCGACAGCTGGGTTGGAGCACTTTCACCGGGAGACTACGAGACCTACGTCTTACCGCATTCGAAACGCTTGATCGAGACGATTCAACAAACCAAAGTCCCCGTGATCCATTTTGGCACGGGCGCGGGGTCGTATCTCGACCTGCTGCACAAAGCCGGCGGCGACGTGCTGGGACTCGATTGGCGAGTGCGGCTTGACGAAGCATGGGCATCGATCAACCACGAAGCCGCCGTCCAGGGCAATCTGGACCCGCTCGTGCTCTTCGCCCCGCTCGATGAAATACGTCGTCAGGTCGAAGATGTCCTCCGGCGCGCGGGCGGACGTCCGGGCCACATTTTCAACCTGGGCCACGGTATCCTGCCCGAAACCCCGGTGGAAAACGTGAAAGCGGTCGTCGAGATGGTGCGCGAGTTTGCCGCCTGAACGTCGGCCTCGCCGCGCCGTGATCCCGGCTGGGCCCGCGACGTAGATACGGAGAGTGAGCCCGGTTCACCGGGCTTGGGTTAATATAGGCCGGTCCTTGTAGGGCCGGTAGGGACAGCTCATTGTTCGGATGCAGGCCGCTTCAGCGGCCTTCCACCTTGGGGCTTTAGCCATGGTCGAACGCCACGTTCCGATTCGGGGCCTCGCTTCATTGCCGCCCAGGCTCCCATATTTGTGTCGTGTACCCATCCCGGCACGCACAAGGTCATGAAACGCGTAGCGATCATCGGCGGAGGCATTTCCGGCCTTACGGTGGGCTATGACCTGGCGAAAGCCGGATTCGACTGCACCTTGATCGAATCCCGCCCGCGTCTGGGCGGAGTGATCCAAACCGCGAGGGTCGAAAGCTGCATCGTCGAAGACGGCCCCGACAGCTTCCTGGCGCAGAAACCGTGGGCGCTCGAACTCATCCGCGAACTGGGAATCGAAGACCAAATCATCGGTTCCAACGACCACCTCCGAAAGACGTTCGTGCTGCGGGCAGGGAACCTGGTTCCGCTTCCCGAAGGCGTTCAGTTCATGGTCCCGACCAAGATCGCACCGATGCTCGCCACGCCCCTGCTCGGTTGGGGCACCAAGGCCAAGATGGCACTGGAATGGTTTCGGCAGCCCGGCAAGCCCCGCGAAGAACGCTCGGTCGCCGCATTCGTACGAGAACATTTCGGCGAAGAAGCGAACCGCTACCTGGCCCAGCCGATGCTCGCGGGTGTCTACGGCGGCTCGCCCGAGAAACTCAGTGTCAATGCAGTACTGCCTCGCTTCGTCGAACTCGAAGAAAAGTACGGCAGCGTCAGTCGCGGTATGTTGCGCGCGTCTGCTACGCGCCGGCCCAACGCCGACGAAGACGCCAAGCCTCCGTCGCTGTTTCTCAGCCTCGAGGGCGGCATGCAGCAACTGACCGATCGTCTCGTCGATGACCTACACGGCCGCGTTCGACGACTCACCGGCTCGGCGGAATCGGTTGCCCGCAACGACGACGGTTTTCGAATTGCGGTAAACGGCGAAACCATCTCGGCCGACCATACCGTGATCGCCGTCCCGGCTTACGATGCCGGCGCCCTGCTCATGGCCGTTGATCCGCAGTCGGCGAATCAACTCAAGGCCATTCCTTACTCCTCATCGATTACAGTCAATCTGCTGTATCGGCGGCCCCCATTCGAGCATGCCCTTAAGGGGTTCGGGTTCTTGGCGCCCGAGGTCGAGCAGGCCGGAATCACGGCCTGCACCTGGGTCAACACGAAGTTCCCGCACCGCGCCACGAACAACTACGCCCTGCTACGCGCTTTCCTAGCCGACCGCCAAGCCGAGGCGTCGTTCGACGTCCCCGACGCCGAGATCGCGCGCAGGGTTCATGGCGAAATCAGTCGGATCATGGGTTTCGAAACCGAGCCCGCGGCCTGGCGGGTGGCCCGATGGCGGCGCGCCATGGCGCAGTACGAAGTCGGGCACCGCAAGCTCATCGAACGAATCGAGCAGCGCCTCAGCCGTATTGGGGGCCTCTATCTCACTGGGAACGCCTACGAAGGCATCGGCATCCCCGATTGCATTCGCCGGAGCCGCGCAATCGCCAAACAGATCCAGGTGCGTGCTACCGGCTGACCCGGCCAAGCACGAGAGCTGCCCTCGCGGGCTTTCGGTGACTGTTGGATCAACCCGCCTTTTTTGCCGCCCGGCGTGCTTTCCTTTTCGCGGCCGGTTTCCGCTTCTGAGCTTCCGCTTCAGCGCGCAGCTCCTGCAGCAGCTTCGGCGGACGGCCGCGGCGCTTCCCGGCGCCGATGGAATCGAGCGCGAGGACCGCTTTGTCGATCCGGTCTAATTCCTTGCGCAGTTCGCTGATGATTTTGGTGACATCCATAAGAGCGAAGATCTCTTTCTTACGGGAGCAGTCGAAGGTGTAATCACCGTCGGAGAGAAAGGGCGCCGACGGGAAGCGCTTCCGGCGTACGTCTCGCGGACTATGGATTTGAATTGAGCCAAAGAACGGTATTGTAGGACATCTCGATCAGCGCTGTCGCGGGTGGGGTACGCAAGGGGTGTGCGACATAAATATGGGACATCCCTCTCGCAATGCGAGCAGTAGCAACCGAGGCGTGGACGGCAGTCCACGCTCCGCCCGGTTCACCGCGGTTCATCCCTCTCGCAATGCGAGCAGTAGCAACCGAGGCGTGGACGGCAGTCCACGCTCCGCCCGGTTCACCGCGGTTCACCGGGCTTGGGTTCGATTAGGTCGGCCCTTCCACGGCCGGTTGATCGGGCTCTCTGTCAAATACGAGGCCGGTTCAATTTCAACGGCCATTTCCCGCAGGCTCTAGCCATCGCCAAACGAGGCGAAAAATTTCAGCCTGGGAAGCGCTCGCGCCCGCGCCGCCAATCCTCCTATCCATACTCATGTCGCGCACGTGCGGAAGAGTCCCCAGCTAAGTGCCGACACTACGCATTCAATAGGTCGTCCAGGCTTCAAGCAACCCCGCCGGCAATTCCGGCACGGGGCGCTCGGGAGTGAAGGTCGAGGACAGGTACTTATAGAGCACCTCGAAATCCTCGTCGCTCAGCGCCTCAACACGCCCGCGATGCTCCAGGCTGTTGCGGTGCCAAGCGTCCTTGTCCATTTGCAGGATGACGATCGGCACCCAGACGTGGCAGCTCTGGCAGTTATTCAGGACCAGGTCACGACCCGGCCCGGGAGGGAATATTGCATCGAGATCGACCCGCGTCGGCGCGGGCTTGGTGACGACCGATGGAGGCTCCGGCGACGCTTCGGAAGCCCCCGAACCTCCGCAGCTCACGGCCGCAATGAGTACAGCGCCGAGCAACAGCCGCGGCCCCAGGCAACGGCGCGAATGATCGATCGTCCGGATCATTAAGGATCGTTTGTGAAGCTGCCGGCCTGGAAAAATTCCGGGTCCCGACGAGCCCCGCCCGCACGCTCTACGGGCGTTGCCCCCAGCAGCCCGTTGAAAAAAGTCCTGGGGCTAAAACGGGGGACGCCCATTCGCTTTTCGCTCGTTGAACCGCTTTGTTTCCAACACCGATGGACGGCGAAAATCGGTGGCTGTACTCATTTGCGCGTAGTCGGACTTTCACCACAGGCTGCTAGAACGGCGTACACCCGCCCTCTAAGAAATGCGGCGGTACTCTCGGCTCGGGCCGGCCCGCACTAAAGTGCTCGCTGAGATAGCCGAAGACCGTCTCCAGCTCTTGCTCGCTCAGGCTCGCCACTTTGTCGCGATGGTCTTCCTTGAGATTCTTCCACCTACCCTCGGTGCGCTGCCCGATTGCACTGCAAGCAATGGCATGGCACGAGCCGCAGGTCTCGAGAACCAGCGGTTTCCCCAGACCTTCGGGCAACAGCTCGTTGAGATTCTTCGGCATCGGCGCTTCCTCGACAGCGGCCACGGGCTCGGTTGCGGGCTGGTCGTCGGTGGCGGAGGGCTCGGTCCGCGAACACCCCCCCCAAAGCAAGCCGCAGACGAAAAGGAAAACGACTCCTCCGAGAATCCCCGGAATCTCCTCGCTGCGGGACGCCCCGACGTGGCGCACGCTTTCAGCGTGCCGTGTCGCCATTCTTGGCGACATCTTCTCTGTGATACGCAACGGTCGCCGCGGGCAATAGCTAGTCCACATAAGTATCCTCGGGAATCGGCTTCCTTTTGCGAATCCGCCCCTCGAGCGAAAACACCGGCACCGTGATCTCTCTCGCCGCTTCCTCGGCCGGCAGCCCTTGCTCGACCAGCCCGCGCAAAGCGTCACTGACGTCTTCATCGTAAAACTGCTCCACGCAAGAATCGCAGACGTGAGCCGGGATATCCTCAACGATGGCCACGCGGTCTTCGCGCCAAACCGTCGTCCGTACCGTCGCGGCCGTCATGGCCTCACCGCAGCGCGGGCAGACCACTACGGGATCGGTTGTTGATTCCGAGGACATAGGGGATGTCTCGACCGGCGGCAACCTCCCCGGCTCCGGCCGGAACCGACCGAAACCGAGGAGCCAATCGCGTTATGCCCTCATCAGCAGCTTAGCCGCATCGACGATCTTCGGTGCGTCGGGACGCAACCAGGACATCATACCCGCCGCGCCCGGACCAGGCACATCGGGGAAAGCCAGCCGCCGGACTCTGACACCCGGCACCTCCTGCACCACTTCCGAGACCACATGCGCGCTGAAGCCGGCCGTGTAATGGCCGTGCTCGACAACCAGCAAACGCCGTGTCTTGCGCGCCGACTGCGCCAACGTCTCGATATCCAACGGCTTTAGCGACCGCAGGTCAATGAACTCCGCGCTGATCCCCGACTTGGTCAACTCCGGCAACGCCCGTTGAACATCGACGGTAGCCGGCGCCCAGGCCGCCAAGGTGAGGCTACGGCCCTTTTGCCGAATCTCCGCCTTGCCAAAGGGAACTTCGTAAGCTTCATCCGGCACGTCGGGCTGCTGTCCCGACTTGACCTCCGGGTAGTCCATATAAACAACCGGGTCGGGATCGCGGATCGCGGAAATCAAGAGCCCCTTGGCGTCGTAGGCATTGCTGGGCACGACGACCTTGATGCCCGGCAGATTGGCGAACATGGCCTCGGCCCCGACGTCGGTATGCTGCCCCGCGCTGCCGCGGCGTCGACCCGAGCCGTCAACCCAGAGGACAAACGGCATGCCCGCCTGACCGCCCGTCATCGAGCGCAGCTTGCCGGCTTGGTTGTAGACGTATTCGAGCGCGAAAATCTGGGCCATCGACGGCAACCGCGCGATCGCTTTCGATCCCGCCGCCGCCGCGCCGATCGCCGCCCCGGCAATCCAGCTTTCGTCAATCGGCCAGCCGCGGCCCGACGTGCGTAGATCGCCGAACTCGGCAACCAAATCAAGTATTTCGCCGGTAGCCGACGTCGTCACCGGCCGCTGGTATTCGTAGTAGTAAACCATGTCGGGGTTGGCCCGCATTTCTTGGGCAACCGCCTCGAGTTGTGCATAGTTGTAAGGTTTTTTCGCCATGACAAAAACTCCCCGTCCTAGAATTCGGGCTAGGTAGTTACGATCCTCTTGCGGTTGTAGAACTGCGTGGCAACGACCGGACCTTCAGCGTGCGTGTGCAACACGCCGGCCTCCGGATCGGGGTCGCGGCCCGAGCGCGCAAACTCGACCGAGGCATCGACAGCCGCCTGCGCATCGCTCTCGATCTGGGTCAGCTCGTCTTCGCCCGCCCGCCCCATGGCCAACAGCCAACGCTTGTAGCGCGGGAGGGGATCCCGCGTCATCCAGGCGCGGACCTCCTCATCGGTGCGATACGGCAAACCCATCGCGCCTTCCTTACCGACTCGCGCGCCCGCGAATCCGCTGTGATCGTACCAGCGGTAGGTCAGGCCCTCGATCATACTCGGCCCTTTGCCGGCGCGGCCCCACTCGACCGCTTCTTGCGTCGCGGCGTAGACGGCCGAGACGTCGTTGCCGTCGACGAGATAGTGCGGGATGTCGAGGCCCTTGGTGTATTCGGAGATGTACTTCGTCGGCGCGGTGTCCGCCATGGGAATCGACATGTACTGGAAGTTATTCTCGTTGACGAAGATCACCGGGATGTTGTGGTTCTTGCAGCTCCTCACGGCGCTGAAGTAATAAGGCGAGGCGGCCGCCCCGTCGCCGAAAAACGCCACGGCGACCTGCTTGGTGCCGCGTACCATGGCGCGCAACGCAGCGCCCGCGGCCATATAGAAGCTCGCGCCCACGATGCCGTTCATGCCCATGATGCCCTTGGACATGTCGGTGATGTGCATCGAGCCGCCGTAGCCTTTGTTGTAGCCCGACTCTTTGAAAAAGATCTCGGCGGACATCTTATTGATGTCCCCGCCTTTGGCGATCAAGTGCCCATGACCGCGATGCGTGCTGGCGATGTAGTCGTCTTCGTTCAGCGCGCCCATCACGCCCACCGCGATCGCCTCCTCGCCCACATAGGTATGCCAGGAGCCGTAGAGCCCGTCATCACCGGCGAGGAACAAGTCCTTCAGCGTCGTTTCCCACTTGCGGCTGGAGTTCATCAAGCGATAGAACTCGAGCAGCTTTTCCTTGGGCAGCGCCGCCAGCGCATCCGAAGACGGACCACTGGTCGGTATGTCTTCGGGCGGCAGGAATCGAAGCGCATACCCCGGCTTCCAGTCCTTGTTTCCGCCGCCCGGCCCTGCGGTAGCCAGCGGAACCGATTTGTCGAACTCCGCGCCGCTGAGCCCTTGGCCGCTGATCGAAGACGGTCCGCAGCCCGATATCACCGCCGCCGACGCACCGGCCGCGCTCATCATTTTCAACAGCGTTCGCCGATCGACTTTCCCGTTATTCGCAGTCATAAATTTCCACCCTCCCGCCGTCGAAAAACAACGGCCCGGAGCTATCCGTTCACCAGCCTACGCCTACCAACAAAGGCTGTCAAGAGAGAGCCGGCCATTTCGCCGTGTCAATCTTGTTAACGCCATCGTCTGGCGACTGCCATACAGTAGCGACGCGCACTCACGTCGGCCCTAGTCCAACCGCTGATGAGAAACGATCCTGATCTCGTCTGCCGGCGTTTCCACTCCGTCGCCGGCCGCCCCCGGCAGGGGGCGAGGACAGTAGCCCCGGGCGCAAGTCCGGGGTGAAATTGCTCCAACATGCCGCCAGCCCCGGCAGGGGCGGCCTTCTTCTTTAAGGCTTTAGCCATGGCCGAACCAAGCGAAAAATTGCAGCCGGGGAAGCGCTCGCGCCCGTGCCGCCGATTCTTCCATATCCATGTCCCGCAGCCCCAGAACGTCGCCGAGACACGTCCCTCCCCCCACCGCGTACACTAATCCCTCTATGCGCACCTACACCAGCCGCCCGTTCTTCGACCCCAAAACCGAAGCCCTCCGCTTCCTTCCCGAGGGACCTAGGGTTCTCCAAAACTTCGGGGGCGATCACCCGCTCCTCGGTTGGATCGCGATCCAGCACGGCGCCGACATCCCGCGCGGCAGTCTCAATGTTCTCGACCTTGAAACCCGCGACAACAAAACCTTCGATCTGCCCGGGAGCCCGGGCTTCTTCGCCGAAACCACACGTGAAGGCCTGGTCGTCGTCGGCATCGATCGCCGTCTTGTCCTGCTCAACTTGAAAACCGGCGACGTTTCCGAAACCGGCATCCATGTAACCGAAGACGAGCGCGTTCTCATCAACGACGGCATCCCGATCCCCGGCGGGCTCTTATTCGGCACCAAGCACGTCGAATTCAACCAAACCGTCGCCGCCCTTTACCGCTTCGATTGCGAGACACGAGACGTGATCGAACTAGTCGACAAGCAAATCTGTTCGAACGGCAAATTCTTCCAACCCGGTGAAGACGGTCCGACCATCATCGACATCGATTCCGACCCCAAGACCATCACCCGCTATCGCTTCGATCGCGATTTCACCAAACCTGTCGAAAGCTCCCTCGTCGTCCCTCCCGACTCCATGGAGGCTTTCCCCGACGGCCTGCGGCACACCGCGGATGGGTCGAGCATCGTCGTGGCGTTCTACGACCCACGCGCGATCGACAAAGGCCTTGCCCAAGAGATTCGGCTATCCGATGGCGCGATACTTACCGAATGGACGGTGCCCGGCTCGCCCCGCGTGACCTGCCCTGAGTTCGTCAAGCTCGACGGCAAAGTCTGCCTAATCTTCACCACAGCCGTTGAAGGAATGGACGAGCAAACCCGCACCCAAGCCCCCGCCGCCGGCACCCTCTTCTACGCCGAGACGCCATTCGAAGCCATGCCCGAACCACCCCCGCTAATGCCGGTCGAAGCGTTCCTGGCCTAGACTAGCCGTCCGTGGCAAGAGTCTGGTCGGGCGAAAAAGGGGGACTGCCATCCGATTTTCGCTCGCCGAACTGCTCTGTCTCCGACACGGGTTGACAGCGAAAATCGGTGGCTGTACCCTTTTTTCGCGTAGTTGGACTTGCACCGCGGGCTGCTGGTGGCCGCCGCGTTTCGGGATGCCGCTTCGAGGCGGCATTGGACATGGTATCGATGGTTGTCTTCCAGTGCATGGGACACCATAAGTTCCGTAGCGCAGGGCTCGAAGAGACCTGCGGCTTTCACCGATACCCATGGTCCCTAAACGACCCCAGAAAGGAAAGTTGTGCGTGTCCTCACCCGAATCTAACCCGCCGCCCCCAACCGAAACCCCGGCTCCACCGGCCGCCCCAGCCGCGCCGACTCCAACACCGCTGTCGTAGCCGACAGCGTCGCCAGCGCATCAACCGCGCTAACCCGCGGCTGCGCCTCCCCCCGCACGACCTCGCAGAAATGCCTCAACTGCGCAGCCAAAGCTGCGCGCTCGGGCAACGGCCGAGCCTCCTTCTTAATAGGCTGCTCCCAACTCGCCGCGGCCCCGTCCGGCGTGCGCCAAACCGCGATATTCGGAAACTCAAACGAAGCCGCCGTCCCGAAAAACCGGTAGCAATTCTCCCCTGACGCCGGCGTATGAGGATTATCCCCGCTCGACCTCTCCCACCCCCAAGGCGAAGGCGTCGCATCCGAGAACGTAATCGTCGCCCGAACCCCGCTCTGGAACCGCAGCAGCAAAGCCCCGCTGTCCTCCACCGCGAAACCCCGCTCGGTGTTCCCGGTGTCCGCGTACACACTCTCCACCTCGCCGCACCAAAGCCGCATCATGTCGATGTCGTGAATCAAATTGATCAGGATCGGACCGCCGCCCGGCCGACACCGCCAATCCATTTCGTAATACTGATCCGGTTTACGCACCGCCCACTGGCCCGAAATCGCGATCAACCGCCCAATCTCACCGCTTGCGATGATCTCGCCGGCAGCCTCGACGGCCGGGTCAAAGCGCCGGTAATGCCCAATGAGAACGCGCACCCCATGTCGCTCAACGGCCGCGATCAACCCGTGCCCGGCATCCACCGTGTCGGTCACCGGCTTTTCCATCAAGATATGGATGCCCCGCCTCGCGCACGCCTCCCCGATCGGAGCGTGCAACGGCGTTGGAGCCGCGACGATAGCACCCTGCGGCCGCTCACGATCGAGCAGCTCTTGGTAGTCGGTGTAGTAAGTGACTCCAGCTGCTTCGGAAACTGCCCGCGCCGCGGGAGCCGGGTCGGCCAGCGCCACTAATCTGCAACGAGGCTCCGCCGCGACCGACTTCAAATGACGAGCGCCGATTACACCCGCACCGATCAGGGCAAGACGAAGAGTGTCTGCGCCGGCCATGAGACAAAGTTCCGCCCGCTACACATCCGCCGTGAAGTAATCCGCCGACATCACACGCGGCCGGTCCTTCATCACCGGGCGAAAACCCATTCGTTCGAGAACGTCGCGATCAAGATCCACCCCCGGAGCGATTTCCTCGAGTACAAGCCCCTCGCCGGTCAGCCGAAACACAGCCCGCTCGGTCACGTACACAACTTCCTGCCCCGTGCGACGAGCATTCTTCCCGCTGAAAGTAATCTGCCCGACCTGTTCCACAAGTTTGCGAACATCCCCGTGGCGCTCGATCGTTAAACTCCCGCCGCCGCAGTTCAGGCGCACCCCTTTGGCCTCGAAAGTCCCGCAAAAAACGACTTTCCGCGCGTTTTGCGCGATATCAATAAACCCGCCCGGACCCACCGGGACCCCACCCAGCCGAGAGACGTTGACATTGCCCGCCGCGTCGACCTCGCCCATCCCCAAGAAAGCAATGTCCAGCCCGCCGCCGCTATAGAAATCAAACTGCGAGGGCGAGTCGATCATCGCCTCCGGGTTACGAACGAAACCGAATAGAGCCCCGTCCAACAGGCTACCGCCATACGTTCCGTGCTCGATGGTCTGGCGGTAACGATCTAAGTCCCCCCGCGCCGCAACGAGCTTCGCCACGGTGTCGGGAATCCCGAATCCGTAATTAATCACCGCACCTTCGCGCAGCTCCTCAGCCGCCCGCCGACCGATCGCCTGCCTCTCGTTGAACGCCGGCCGATCCTCGGGCGTCGAGGGCGGCGGCGTTTCGCGCCTCTCGCCCCGCGTCTCACCCGACAGAGCGGGGTCGTAGACCGTCTTGTAGCTCTGCGATTGCGAAGGGTCAACCACAACAGCGTCGACGAACGCCCCGGGTACTCGGACCGACCGCGCCGGGAGCTCGCCTCGTTCGACCTCGCTGCGAACCTGCACCAACACCTTCCCGCCGCTGTTGCGCGCCGCCAGCGCCAACGAGAAAACATCCAGATGCGCGCCCTCTTGGTCAAAGCTGATATTGCCGTCGGCGTCGGCGAAGCTTCCCCGAATACAAGCCGCGCCCACCGGAAACGGTTTGTAGCGCAGTAACTCACGCCCGTCGATCTCCATCAACTCGACCAAGTCCTCCTGCGCCCTGTCGTTCAGCTTGCCGCCGTCGATCCGAGGATCCACGAACGTATCGAGCCCCACATGCGTCAGCAAGCCGGGCCGGCCTGCCCCGATCTCGCGCATCAGTTGGGTGATCACGCCCGCGGGAAATACATACGCTTCGATCTTTTCGTCGAGAGCCAGTTGCTGCATCCGCGGCGACCACACCCAATGCCCGCCGATTACCCGCTTGACCATGCCTTCGTGGGCAAAGCGATTGACCCCCCGCACCGCGCGGTCGCCCAGCCCCAGCGCGTGAACCAAAGTGAGATTCCGCGGAGATCCCGTTTCGAGAAAGCGCTTCTCGATCGCGGCCAGCAAGGTGTCGGGCTCAATCAGCCCCCCGCCGGCGCCGGTGACACCCACCGTGACGCCGTCGGAAACCAGTCCGGCAGCCTCGGCCGCGGGCATGATTTTGCTTGCACGCATTTAGTCGTGAAGAAGGTGCCTCGCACAGCCGGCGAGGCGTAGACCCGGTCAGCTTAGCCCGCTGCATAACCGCGGTCAAGTCAGTGTGGGGCGATCAAACCCTTTTCGACCCGACTTTTCGAACACAAATTGAAAAGTTCTTGCGACGTACCGGCGGGTGCTGCAAGAAAGTACCCAAGATGTTGCGCAGGCTCGCCGGTCGTCTGCGTCGGTTGGAGCTTGCCCGCCAGGGTCAGGACCTAGTCGAGTATGCGCTGCCGGCGGGAATTCCGGCCGCAGCCGCTGGAGCCGTGATCCCTGGAGTTGCCGAGCCCATCAAGATTATCTTCGTCAAGATGAGCTATTTGCTCTCCCCGCGTTAAATCGGCGCTCCGGGCAACCCCAGCTGAAACGGCTACCCGCCGAGAAAACGAGTTATGAGCAGCCAGGGCAATGGGCAACCCACCCGTCTTGCGTAGCGCGGGGCTCGAAGAGACTCGCGCCGCGTGGACGGAAGTGCACGCCTCTGTTTCCATTTCTCGGATTTCAGAGTTTAGCCGTGTCGCTTGGGCGGCCTGACGCTCTTGCGCAGTTCCATGTATTCGGCGAGGGCGTCCTCGAGGGACGGCATTTTTTCGATACCCAAGCTTTCCACCTTGGCGTTCGATAGCTCGGCGTTGCGAGGGCGACGGGCGGGTGTCTTGAATTCGCGGTGATTCGTCGGTTGGATATCGGCTTCAAGGCCGGCGACTTCGAGAATCTTCAGTCCGTAGTGGTACCACGAGATTTTCGCGCCGCCGCCGATGTGATAGAGCCCGAAGGCGCCGCGCTCGAAGAGATCAACGCAGCGTCTCGCGAGGGCGGGCGCATAGGTTGGGGTGGCGAAGAAATCTTCGACGATGGTGAGCGACCCGCCTTCCGCGGCTTTCTTCAAGATCAACTCGGGGAAGTTGCCGCGCCTAGTGTATCGGCCCGCCGGCCCGAAAACGCCCGCCACTCGTACGACGTAGTGCTTCTCGAGCGCGGCGCGCGCATACATTTCTCCGGCCAGCTTCGAAACGCCGTAGGCGGAAGGCGGATTGGGAATGTCCTCTTCGGTGTAGGGCCGCACCTCCTTGCCGTCGAAAACGTGATCGGTTGAGAAGTGCATCAGCGTGGCGCCACGCTCACGGCACGCGGCGGCGAGGTAATGTACGGCCAGTCCGTTGACTCGCATCGCGAGGTCGGCTTCTTTCTCGGCCAAGTCGACGTGGTTGTACGCCGCGGTGTTGATAACCCAGCCCGGCGCGTGACGTTGGAAGCAGGCCTGGACGGCTTCGGGGTCGGTGATGTCGAGTTCGCCGCGACCAAGGCCGACGACGCTCATGCCGCGGCGACGCAGCTCGGCGACGATCTCGGTTCCCAGTTGGCCGCCCGATCCCAATACCAATGCTCGCAAGGAAAGACCTCCGTAGCGGGAAGGATTCATTATGCCGCACGGATTCCCGCGGGCGCGACCGGGAGCGTTTCAGCCTCGCCGCGCTCATGTGGTGCGGCACAAGCCCCGGTTGAGTCGACTCCTCGGTTTTCGTAAACTCAGGGTCCGGTACGGAGAGGAGAATCAATGCGACTGGGATTGAACTTGGGCTACTGGGGTTCGAAGCCCGCCCAATTGGTGGAATTCGCGACCGAGGCCGAACGGCTTGGCTATGACTCGGTCTGGACCGCCGAGGCCTACGGCTCTGACGCCGTCACGCCGTTGACGTGGATCGCGGCGAAGACCGAGAAGATCGCCGTCGGCTCGGCCATCATGCAAATGACGGCGCGGGCGCCAGCCGTGACCGCAATGACCGCCGCGACCCTCGATTGGCTCAGCGGCGGGCGGATGCGCTTGGGCATTGGAGCATCCGGGCCGCAGGTGGTCGAGGGTTGGCACGGCGTGCCCTACGGCCGGCCTCTGACTCGTGCGCGCGAGTACGTGAAGATCGTCCGAACGGTGTTGGCGCGCGAAGCCCCGCTCGAACACCACGGGCGCCATTACGATATTCCGACGAGTGAAGGATCGGGGCTCGGGAAGCCCCTGAAGTTGATTCTGCATCCGCTGCGAAACCGGATCCCGATTTACATCGCCGCGCAGGGGCCGAAGAATGTCGCACTCGCCGCCGAAATCGCCGATGGGTGGCTGGTCGTGTTTTTCTCTCCCGCCCACCAAGAGATGTATCGAGAGTTTCTGGACGAGGGATTTGCGCTCGCCCCGGAAAAAGACCGTTCGCAATTCGACATAGCTCCGACCGTGACCGTTGCGCTGGGCGATGACGCGCAAACTTGTCGCGACAGTGTCAAGCCCAACTTGGCCCTCTACATCGGCGGCATGGGGGCGCGGAGCAAGAATTTCTACTACAACATCGCCTGTCGCTACGGTTTTGAAGAAGCCGCCGGGAAGATCCAGGATTTGTTTTTGGCACGAAAGCGCGAAGAAGCCGCCGCGGCGGTACCCGACGAGTTGGTCGACCAAGTCGCTCTCTGCGGCCCGAAAGAGCGCATCGCCGAGCGCCTGGAAGCTTGGAAGGAAAGCGACGTCACGACGCTGATTTGCGGCGTGCGGGATATGGCATCGCTGCGGGTCATGGCTGAGTTGGTGTTGTAGGGCGTCGGTGGTCCTAAGATCCGAGCAATGGCATCAGCCCTTCCGGATCTTGACGGGCCGGCAGGTGGGGCAGGTCTCCAGGCCTGCCCACCAGCAATTACCTACGTCACAAGCAGGTATGAGGTTTGACCCTTTCACCAGCCACCTTCAGAATAAAGACGGGCCCGTCATGAAAGAAATCTCCATTTCGAAATTCAAAGCCGACTGCCCGCGGATTCTCGAACAGGTTCGTAAAACCGGCGAGCCGGTGCGCGTTACTCGTTTCGGTAAACCAATCGCTGAAGTAGTTCCTCCCACACCGCAAAAGCGCGCCGATTGGATGGGATGCATGGCAGGCACCGGTCGTATCACCGGAGACATCATCTCCCCGGCGACGGACGAAGGTGACTGGGAAGCCCTCGGGAATTGATTCGCCGCTGTGGCCGGGATAGGGCGAGTGGTTTTCCCTACGCCCCTGTCCGGGGCTCTTCTTGATATTGGAAAGGTGTCCCACGGTTCCGCTCCGCTTCACCGTGGGCTACTATCCTTGCCCCCGTCCGGGGGCCGGGCCCGGGAGACAACCGATCGCTAAGGCCCGCGATCGCCGTCTGATTGAATTCGGCGGCGCTCCCATCCCGGGAGAACGGCTGAGTCGCGGCTAAAACTCTTTGCCGCCGTAAAGACCCGCAACGAACTCCTGGTACCCGTTGTAAGGCAGCGTCTTGCGCCTCTCGCCAGTGGGGATCACGCGCTCGGAGGCCTGCGACCAACGCGCGTGCGGGCGAGCGGGGTTGACGTTCGAATACCAGCCGTACTCGAGTCCCTGCGCTTGATTCCACAGCGTCGGCGGTTGTTTGCTCGTGAACTCGAGCGTGACGATCGACTTGATGCTCTTCAGCCCGTATTTCCACGGGACGATCAAACGAATCGGCGCGCCGTTTTGCTTCGGCAGGGGTTTGCCGTAGATGCCGGTCACGAAAAGCGCCAGCTCGTTCATCGCTTCATCGAGACGCAGCGCTTCGAAATACGGCCAAGGGTAGTGGGGCTGCGAACGAATGCCCGGCATCTCGTCGGGGCGGTTGGCGGTGACCAGCCGTAGGTATTTCGCTTTGGGCTTCGGTTCGACGTGCTCGATCAGCGCGGAGACGGGGAATCCGGTCCACGGAACCGCCATCGACCAAGCCTCGACACAGCGCATGCGATAAAGCCGCTCTTCTAATGGGAATTTGCGGAGCAGGTCGTCGAGGTCGTACCTGCCGGGCTTGTTGACCAGGCCCTTGACCTCGACCGTCCAGGGATCAATCTTGAAATTACCGACCAGCGACTTGACGCGCTCTTTGTTGGTGGTGAACTCGTAGAAATTGTTGTAGCTCGTGGCGGGGCCTTCGGGCGTGATGGGACGGTCAAGCTTGTAGCGCGGGTTCCGCTTCGCCGGGTAAAGCTCGGCGCCGATCGCCGCCTCAGCGGCTTCTCCCAGCAGGGCGCTCAAGCCGACGAAGCCCATGCCCTTCAGCAGCTCGCGACGATTGTGGAAAACCGACTCCGGCGTCGCTTCGCGTTCGCGAATCTCCCAACCGCGCGGGATTTTGATCAACATAGGCATTTCTCCCCTGGGCTTTCGATGAGTTCACTTCGGCGCAGCGAGTGCGATGAACCGATGCGTCGCGGAGTGTCCAATGCAAAAGGCCTTGTGCAGATTATACGGGCCTAACCGGCATCGAAGGACATACCCGCTTGCCGGACAAGACTTCCGACCTTCCTTCTGCTCTCAAAGACGAAACGGTTCTCGATCGCGTTTCATTCCCACCGAAGCCGCGAGACGGCGCCGCCAATTGCCGTAGACTGTGCCCATGGCTTCGGTGAAGCTGCGCACGGCTGTGGGCGGGGATATTGAGCGGATGATGGAGATCCAGCACACTTCGGCGGGAGCATCCCCATGGGACGCGGCGGCGTATCGCGGTTTCCTGTCGGCGCCAGAGGGTTTGTCGGGCGGTTGGGTCGCGCTCGAAGGCAATCGCGTAGTTGGTTTCCTGGTGTTTCGTCGACCGGTCCCTGACGAGTTGGAGATCTTGAACTTGGCTGTCGATCCAGCGTTGCGGAGACGGGGGATCGGGACTGAGCTGGTGCGGCATTCGCTCGTGGAGCATCGAGGGTACGTTTTCCTGGAAGTACGGTCGAAGAATCGGGGCGCCGAGGCTTTCTATCGCACACTCGGCTTCGAGGAAGCGGGACAGCGGACGGACTATTACCGCGATCCGTCGGATGATGCGTTGGTAATGGCGCTGGGGCCTTGATCGGGGCGGGTAGTGGCGAACACGCGTCATACACGAGCGCTCTTGTTAGCCAAAGATGGCGTGATGAGGAAGCACGGTCACAGCTAAGATCATGCACCCCGGGTGCCGCAAACTCGGCGCATCCCCACATTTTCGTCGCCCGCGGACGACGAGTGCGGGAACGGCTGCGAGATGAAAGGGTCACCGGGGACGAAGCTTCTTGCTTCGTCCCCGGCAAGGGGCGGGCGGGAGGCACCCGCCCCCAGGGGAGGAGTGCCGGTTGCGATCATCGTCTAGCGTCGGACGCCGGCGTCTTTAGGCCGCGAAAGAAATCCCATCACTTGATCTTTCTTCACCGCCGTCATGACGATTTCGTACGGTTCGGTGCAGTCGGCCACGTAGAACTCGACAGGCTCGTTGGCGTACATTCCTTTCTTGACCATCTTCTTGTCGTCCGCCAAGATTTCCACGGTGTACTTGTTGCGCTTCGGATCGGTCTTACGCAGACGCATTCGAACGTCGCCGACCCTCCGCATCTCTTCACTCCTGGAAAGTTGGAAGCGAACGAACTGCCGACTTCCCTTCTCCCTGAGCTTGTCGATTTCGGATGCGTTGCCCGCGACCCAGTCTCCGATGGAGCGCATGTGGGCTTTGGTGTCGTTGAGGACTCGATCAGTAGATTCAAGCCGCTCGACGGTGCCTGCTAGTTCGCTCTTGACGCCGCCCAGCTCCCCTTCGATTCCCTCGACCTTGCCCGCGGTCTCGAATGTCTTGTCTCCGAGGGTGCGCATCTCGCCCATCACCGCTTCCTTTGCTGTGCGCTGTTGCGCGGCGATGTTCTTGCTGAGCCGGTCGGTTTGACGTCGGGCTTCGGACTTTGCCTTTTTCGATGCTTCCGAGCGTGCTTCGTCGAGGCTTGCCCTTAGGTGTTGGATCTCTTGCTGTGCGTTGCCCAACTGATAGTTGGAGTGTTTTTCAATCCGTGCCAGCTTCTCCTCTAGAGTCAGCTTGAGCGTATGAGCGTTGACTTCGGCGCGGTTGACTTTCGAATAGAGATAGAAATTCCCTACAAGCAAGCACAGCAGTGCGACGACGCCCGCTACTGTCTTGCGTTTCGGTGACGATGGGACCTCGAAATTTGGTTGTTCGTGATTCATCCAAATGCCCTCCTTGTTTTGTAAATGCAATCGATCGTTTCCGGTCGGCCGCCACCGGAGGGTTGAGCCCGGCTGCGGTTAATGACTCGTGAGGCAATCCTCGGGCCAAATGAAGGGAGAAGGTGTAAGTCGTTGAGGGTGAGGGGAATACAGTCCGATGTGACAAACCAAACAGGTCAAGCGACAAGGTAAGAAATGCGCTTGTGACCGGAAAAAAATTCCCCCGTTGAGCCGGCTCGAACCGGCATTATACTGCGGGCAATGGAGCTTGAAACGCCTCGAACGCGGCCTCCTCGAGGGCGTCAAACGCGTCGCTGAAGAAGTGGTCGGGCGCTTCGATCCATGTGAGCTGTTTGGGGCCGGCGGCGCGCTCAAAGACCGCTTCCATCTTTTCGCCGGAGCCGTATTGATCCTGGGTGCTGTGCAAGAAGAATTTGGGGCAGGCACAGCGCTCGAGCCAACTCCAGTCGCCATGATCGACGGGAGTACCGACCGCCACGAAGCGCTCGACCCCGGCATCGGCGCAGCATACTTTCAGCCCGACGCGCGAGCCGAAGGAAAACCCGGCGGAGGCGAGCGGCAATCCCGGGTAGCGGTCCGAGGCGTGGCGCAGGACGGCGCGCAGGTCGTCTTGCTCGCCAACACCCTCGTCGTAGCTTCCGTCGCTCAAGCCCACGCCGCGGAACTGGAATCGGATCACGGCGGCGCCTCCGCTTCGTGCAGCACGCGCCAGGCGGAAGACGACTTTGTTGTGCATCGAGCCTCCGTGCAGCGGATGCGGGTGGCAGATCACCCCCACTCGCTCAATACGAACATCGTCGTCGGGGGTTTCGTGGAGAGCCTCGATCCGTCCGGCCGGGCCTTGGAGGAAAGTCGATTCGAGCCGTCGCGCCATACAGCAACACTGTATCGCAGCGCCGGATAGCGACAAGGGCAACACGCTATCGTGGTAGAACTCAAGAGCGTCGGCTCTCCCCCCGGGCGGCCGCCCGTTGGAGGCACTTCGTATGTCCTATATCCTCGCGCTCGACGAAGGTACGACCAGTGCGCGGGCAATTCTATTTGACCGCAATGCGAACGAGATTGCGATCGACCAGGTTCCGATTCCGTGTCATTTTCCGCACGACGGCTGGGTCGAGCAAGACGCCGAGCAGATTTGGCGGGCGCAGCTCTCGGCAGCCCGCGGGGCGATCGAAAAAGCTGAAATCTCCGTCCCGGAAATCGCCGCGATCGGAATCACCAACCAACGAGAGACAACCGTTGTGTGGGATCGCAACACAGGCGAGGCGGTCGCGCCCGCAATCGTTTGGCAATGCCGCCGGACAGCTGACGCCTGCCGTGGTTTGATCGAGGCCGGGCACGGACCCGACGTCACAGCCCGCACCGGGCTCGTCATCGACGCCTATTTTTCGGGGACAAAAATCGCCTGGATTCTCGACAACGTCCCGGGGACTCGCGAGCGCGCCGAAGCGGGCGATCTGCTCTTCGGGACCGTCGACTCGTGGTTGATCTACAAGCTGACTGAAGGGCGCAGCCACCTGATCGATTTCTCGAATGCATCGCGCACCATGCTGCTCGACCTCAAGAGCGGCCTGTGGGACGACGATCTGTTTCGACTCTTGAACATCCCAACCTCGATGCGCCCCCGAGTCGTGCCCTCGAGCGGCGTCACGACGACGGCTGACGCGTCGGTCCTGGGAGCGGAGATCCCGATTGCCGGCATCGCCGGCGATCAGCAGTCGGCCCTTTTCGGGCAGGCCTGTTTCCGTGAGGGCCTGTCGAAGAACACGTATGGAACCGGCTGTTTCATGCTGCTTCATACCGGCGCGAACGCCGCGGAGTCACGAAACAAGCTGCTGTCGACGATGGCGGCGTCGGAATCCGCGCAACGGCGCTATGCGCTGGAAGGCAGTATTTTTGTCGGCGGGGCGGTCGTACAATGGTTGCGCGATTCGCTGGGTCTACTCAAGACGGCCGCTCATTCCGAGGAGATCGCTTCGTCCGTCCCCGACACGGCGGGGGTGTATTTAGTTCCGGCGTTTGTGGGCTTGGGCGCGCCGCACTGGGATTCCGACGCCCGGGGCGTAATCACCGGCCTTACGCGCGCTTCCGGTACCGCTCACATCGTTCGTGCCGCCCTCGAGTCGATTGCTTACCAAACGCGCGAGTTGGTCGAGGCCATGGAGTCCGACGCCGGGGCGCCGTTGACCGAACTGCGGGCGGACGGCGGCGCGGCCGCGAATGATTTTCTCATGCAATTCCAGGCGGATGTGTTAGGCAAGCCCGTCGTGCGGCCTTCCTACATCGAGACCACGGCCCTGGGAGCGGCTTTTCTCGCCGGTCTCGCGGTAGGCGTTTGGAAGGACACGGCGGAGTTGGAAGCTTTCTGGAAGGTCGACCGACGATTCGAGCCGCAAATGTCCGCTGAGCGCGCGGAGGAGCTATTTGAAGGATGGACGCGCGCGGTGCGGAAGGCCAAAGGTGAGCAATCCAAACCGAGCCGCGACCGTAAGGGAGCGGTGTCCGATGAGGCCGATCAACAAGAAGGAAGGTAGCGGAAGCAAAGTGCTCGCAGCTAGACCCCCAAGCACACCGCCCGCACCTGACCCCCAAGCGTAGTCCTCGCGACCAGCCCTCAAAAGCTCTATCCTCACAAGCCGGCCCCGAGGACAACCCCATATGCCAAACCGCGAAAGCCCAGCCCCCCACCGGCCGCCCCGGAACGTCAACCCCACGTCCCAACTGCCAGTTCCGTAAACCCCCTCGTGGCAGTTCCTCGGGCCCGCCACCGTCCCCACGCGTGATTAACCTCATTGGACACCGCTTCCTCACGGTCGCGGCTCGGTTTGATTCATCGCGCTCCTCGGAGCCGTCGGAGGCACCCGTTCGTTAGAATGTTCCTAGATTCCGCACACGCGGTCATTCCATGGCACAAGTAACCAAAAGTCCCGACACCTATGATGTCGTCGTCGTCGGCTCGGGCGCCGGCGGCGGCACAACTACTCGAGTCCTGGCCGAGATGGGCGTCAAGGTAGCCCTGATCGAGGCAGGGCCGATGCTCGATCCGGCGACCGAGTTCAAAGAGCACCAGTGGCCCCGTGATTGGGACCACCGGGGCGCGGAAAAAGGTGGTAAAGCCTATTTCGGAAACCAAAAGGCCTTCAGCTTCTTTGCGACAACCAGCGGCGGCTGGCGACTCGACGGCGAGCCGTATACGGTAGGCGAGGGCAGCCAATTCGAGTGGTTCCGGTCGCGGATCGTGGGCGGACGGACCAATCACTACGGCCGGATGTCGTTCCGGCTATCGCAGATCGACTTCAGCGGCTACGATCGCGACGGCTTGGGCATTAATTGGCCTATCAGCTACGACGACATTTCGCCCTACTACGACAAAGCCGAAAAGTTCATCGGCGTCACCGGAACCATCGAGGGTATTCCCACAGCGCCGGACGGCGTCTTCCAGAAAGCTCCGACGCCGAAAGCGCACGAGCAGGTGATTCGCGCGGCGGGGAAGAAGCTGGGCATTCCTTTCATCGCCAATCGACGCGCGATTATTACCGCCAATCACAACGGCCGGGCCGGCTGCCACTACTGCGGTCAATGCGGCCGCGGTTGTTTGACGGCTTCGGCCTACGCTTCAAGCCAGGTGGAGATTTTTCCCGCGATCGAAACGGGCAACGTGAAGCTGTTCACCGACGCAATGGTGCGCGAGGTGCTGACGGATTCGAGCGGCAAGGCCGGCGGCGTTATCTACGTCGACCGCAAGACGCGCCGGGAAGAGCGGGTCATGGGGCGTATCGTCGTCCTCGCGGCGGGCTCCTGCGAGTCGGCTCGCATCCTGCTGAACTCCAAATCGAATCTATTCCCTAACGGCCTGGCGAACAGCTCCGGCCACGTCGGGCGCAACTTGATGGATACGGTCGGCTTCAGCGTCCGCGGGCGTGTCCCCTCGCTTGAGGGCATGCGGCCTTACAACACCGACGGCTTTGGGGGAGCGCACCTCTACGCCCCCTGGTGGGGCTGGAAGGACCATGCCAAGCTCGGCTTCCCGCGCGGCTACCACATCGAGTTCGGCGGCGGCTTCGGCATGCCCGGCGTCGGCTCATTCCACGGAGCGGGACGAGAGTATGGATACGGCAAGAAGATGAAGCAGCGTATCCGAGAAGAGTACGGCTCGTCGATCGGATTCTCGGGCCGCGGCGAGATGATACCCAACATGAACAGCTACTGCGAAATCGATCCCGATGTAGTCGATAAGTTCGGGATCCCGGTTTTGAGGTTCCACTTCAAGTGGACTGACTACGAGTGGAAGCAAGCTCGTCATATGGAGGCGACGTTCAAGGACATCATCGAGACCGTTGGCGGACGCGTGACCGGCATGGGCAACCAATTTCAAAAGCAAGGCATCAGCGTTCCCGGCACGATCATCCACGAAGTCGGCACCGCGCGCATGGGCAGCGACCCGCGGTCCTCGGTCCTCAACCCGCACATGCAGGCCCACGACGTCAAGAATCTGTTCGTTTGCGACGGTTCGGTTTTCGTGACCAATCCCGACAAAAACCCCACGCTGACGATCAACGCGCTTTCCTGGCGCGCCGCCGAGTTCATGGCCGAGGAACTGAGGAAAGGCAATGTCTGAACTGATTCAAATCAACGATACCGCAGCACCCGACCTTTCCCGCCGCGAGATGCTGCGCGGCATCGCGCTGGCGTTGACCGCTGCGGGGGTAGGGTCGCTCGACCCGGTGTCGGCGCAACACGTTCACGAAGAGGTCAAGCGCGGCAGGGCGGCGGACGGTACGTATACGCCTCAGTTGCTTACCGAGCATGAGTTCAACACCGTCAAGCGCCTCGCCGAGTTGATTGTGCCGGCGGATGAAAAAGGACCCAGCGCCACCGACGCGGGCGCGGCGGAGTTCATCGATTTGCTGTGCAGTCAAAACGACGTGCTGGCAAAAATCTACACCGGCGGCCTCGGTTGGATTGACGCTCGCATGCGGCACGAGTACGGCACGACGTTTGTTGGTGCTTCGGAATCTCAGCAAACCGCTCTGCTCGATCAACTCGTAGAAGCCGAACGAGCCGCTCGCGATGAAGACCATGCTTGGAGAGACTCCGAGTACGCGGACTTTCGGGGCTACGGGATCGAAGAACAGTCCGATCTCGCGCCAGGCGTCCGCTTTTTCGACTGGGTGCGCAAGATGTCGATCGACGCCTACTACACCAGCGAAGCGGGCGTGAAGGACGTCGGTTACGTCGGTAATGATGCCCTATCCGAATACACCGTGCCCCAAGAAGCAATCGACTTCGCGATAAAGAAAACGGGGATGGGTTAGCGGCCCGCCGGCAGCTATTTCTCGGGGCCGCCCGGCCGCGAGGGCTCGACCTCGGCGTCGACTTCCGAGGCCGGCACGAAGGCGTCGCGGTTGGGCATTTTAACGCTCGGCAGGCTCTCGGCGTTCATCTCGGCTTTTTCCTCGATGATCTCGTTCAAGAAGAGAACGTAGGCGACGACGGCGTAGACCTGGGCGTTCGTCAGCATTCCGGGGCGATCGAAGGGCATCGCACGGTTGACGTAGTCCCAGAGTGTCGTGGCATGGGGCCAGTAGCTGCCGACTGTCTTGAGGGGCTTTGGGGAACGCAGGGTCCCACGTCCGCCGACCAACGCCGCGGCGTCGCCGCCTTCACCGTTTTCGCCGTGGCATTCGGCGCAGCGCAGTTTGTAGACTTCCTTGCCCTCGACGGCGGTTCCCTTCCCGGGAGGCAGCCCGGTTCCGTCCGGAGGGATGGAAATGTCCCAGGCGCGAATTTCTTCGTCACTTGCGACGCGCCCGATACCGTAGTTCGGTGATTGCGCGCCGAGCAGCGTAACGAAAACGAACGCCGGCGCGAAGATTGCGGTGATGTTGCGTATCCGCACTACTCAGATCCCTTGCAACGACCCCAAACCCTCGGGAACCGCAACAGTATAGCGAGTTTGACGCTGTCGACCCTCCGTATGAGGGCGTGCATCTTGAGCAGATCGAGAACCTAGATCGTCTTGGTCACCTTGGTTAGGGTTCGCGGCCGATCGGGGTTAAGCCCCTTCTGTTCGGCCAGAAAGGCGGCAAAGAGTTGTGCGGGAATTACGTAGGGAATCGGCGTGAAGAGGTCCTCCGGCATTGCGTTCAAGGTGGGAATGCGGGCACTGACTTGGAGGCTTCGAGTAGCAAGCGACGCAGGTATCCCGCCGTCGGCGGGGCCGATGACAACGGTTTCGGCTTGCAAGGAGCGCAGTTTTTCGCAAAGCGATACGACGCCGGGGAAAGTCGGGCCGGGCGGGGCGAAGACAAAAACCGGAAAAGCTCTCTCCACCAACGCGATTGGACCATGCAGGAAATCAGCGCCGGAAAACCGCTCCGCGACGACGTAACAGGTCTCCATGAGCTTCAGGGAAAACTCGAAGGCATTGGCATAGTTGAGGCCGCGTCCGACGACGACGGCATTGCTCATGTAGCGGTATCGCTCCGATAACGCGGCCACCGAATCCTTGCGCTTGAGAACTTTTTGGACCGCGCCGGGCAAGCGCCCGACCGCACGCGGAGGAATCGGAGCACCCAGCGCGTAGGCCAATAGATAGAGCATCAGGATTTGGCCGGTGTACGTTTTCGTCGCGGCAACGCTTCGCTCGCGCCCGGCGCGAACCAAGAAAACTTCCTCGGTGATACGTGTGATCGAGCTGCGCGAACGATTCGTCACACCCACGGTCAGCGCCCCCTGCTTGCGCGCCGCTTCCAAGAAGAGATTCGTGTCGGTCGATTCGCCGGACTGCGAGATTCCGATCACCAAAGCGTTCTTCAAGTCGAGCGGCGCCTCGTAAATCGTCATGACCGACGGCGCGGCCAGGGAAACCGGAATGCCGGTGGTCATTTCGAGCAGGTAACGGCCGAACAGCGCGGCGTTGTCAGAGGTACCGCGCGCGACCAACACGATCAGCGACGGACGCCGCCGCTGCATCTTCTTCTTGAATGTTTCGATCGGTCCGACGGACCGATCAAAGGTCCTCTGAAGCACCTCGGGCTGTTGTTCGATTTCTCGAAGCATGTGAGACATCACGGACTATCTTGCCACAGCGCCCGGAAATCGAGTCGCCGGGATGTCTCAAGGCTCCTGCCCCCGCAAGGGGGCGCGGATAGTAGCTCCGGGTGGAGCGAAACCGAACCCAGGGTCCCCGTCACAAATCACGATAAGCCCCGGACGGGGCGCGAGAACAACCGTTCGATGCAATCCCGGCCGACAGGAACGTGCGAAAAAGAATGGAAGGACGGGTGCTTCGGGGCTCGGCTCGTGAAAAATGCAGGTCAGCTCACGGCGAGAGCCGGCTGGGGGGTAGTGGTCGGCATTGCGGTTGGGGATCGGTCCGCGATTCGCCGCCCAGGCGCCTTCATCTCGACACGCTCAAACGCTTGCAGGGCCCTCTTCCTGGCGCGGAACAATCTCACCTTCAGCGCGTTGGCTCGGACACCGTAGATTTGCTCCAGTTCTTTGAGAGAAAGCCCCTCTACTTCTTTGAGCAACAACAGACTCCGGTCGCCGGCCGGAATGTCGTCAAGCAAGCGGTTCAACAATTCTCGGTTCTCCTTCGACTGCTCGTCCCGCTCGAACGAGCGGCTGCTCTCGGCCGCGTCCACGTGGTGGAGTTGTTCCTCCTGCAGTGTGCTGAGTGGGGTGTCGAGCCTGCGGCGGCGCTTTCTCAGGTGGTCATAGACGGTGTTGACGGTCAAGCGGTAGAGCCACGACTCAAAAACCTCCGGCGAGCGGAGCTGGGCCAGGGAGCGAAACATCCGCACGAAAATTTCTTGCCCCACATCTTCGACGTCCGCGGGGTCGCCGAGGAGCTGATACACCGTTCCCAGAACACGGCGCTGTTTGCGGCGCACAATTTCGTTGAAGGCCTCAGCGCTTCCCGACTGAGCGTCGCTAATCAGAGTGGGGTCGATATCCATCTTGCGTTAATCCCGGTGGCTCACATTGCGACTCTACCAGCACCCCGCCCTTAAGCGAAGAGCTTGGAGGTGATTTGAATGCAGAAATGATGTGGCCCAATAACAGACTGATTACGCTATACTTGATGCAGGATGTGGCCTAGCCTGCAGGGGGCTTGCACCGTCAAATCTCAAGGCGTACACTGAGGGGACAGTGTCGGAAAACTTCGGTCCTTTTGTGATCGATCGGGAAAGCGGGGAGCTTTTCAACGGATCGGTGCGGGTCCGTCTCCAGGATCAACCTTTTCGGGTGCTGATTGCCCTGTTGGACCGTCCCGGCGAGGTCATCACCCGCGACCAGCTGCGCGAGCGGCTTTGGCCCGACGATACTTTTGTGGACTTCGATCACGCACTGACGACGGCCGTCAAGAAACTGCGTCGGGTCTTGAACGACTCGGCCGCCCACCCCCGCTACATCGAAACTCTGCCGAAACGCGGTTATCGGTTCATCGCTCCGGTCGGGCATCCGGAAGGGAACGGGGCGGCTCGGGCGGCAACTAATGGGTCGATTGTCGCACCGATAGTCGGCCCCTCAAGTGCAAAAGCGGAGTTGGGTTCGGTCAGCAGTGAGGAAGCGGAAAAGCTTCGTCGCCAACGAAATATCCTGTTCACCGCAGCGCTGGTTGTGGTTGCGGTGTTGGCAGCAACGTTGGCGCGCGATTCCGAACCGGTCGCTTCGCAGGGACTGCGGAAATTCGATGTCACTCCGGAAAACCTGCCCGAATCGGCGGGCCGGCCTCCCTTCCGTGTGCCGGTGATCTCGCCTAACGGGCGTCATGTCGCTTTTCTGAGCGGCGTGCCTGTTTCGCGTATCTGGATTCGCGACCTCGAGAAGGAGCAGCCTCGCGTGCTGGAGCAAACCGTCGGGGCAACCGGGATGTTCTGGTCGCCTGACAGCCAGTACCTCGTCTTCGGCAACCGCACGGACCTGAAACGTATTTCGGTGCGCGGCGGCGCGGCGATGACGATTGCGCGCTTGTCGAGTTCGCTTTTTGTCGGCGGCACCTGGAGCCCGGATGAATCCACCATCGTATTCAGCACCGGGCTGCCCCCCGTTCTCTACGAAGTGCCCGCCGCGGGCGGCGACCCTCGGCCCCTGATCGATCAAATCGTCACTGACGCCGGCGGGGGAAACTCCCGGCCTATTTTTCTTCCGGCGCCGGAAGGATTGCGATGGGTGGTTTTTGGAGTGGGCGGACCGGGCGACAGTGAACTCTTCGCCCGTGATCTGGACGGCGGCGAACAGGTGCAGCTGGGTCCGGGGCGCTGGCCCGTCTACTCGTCGAGCGGCCACGTGATTTTCGAGGGAGTCGGCGCGGGAAGCGGCATCTGGGCGATGTCGTTTGGCGGTAAGAATCTGGATTCCTTCGGGGAGCCCTTCCCGATCGCGGACAGCGGATCACGGGCATCCGTTTCCGATGACGGCACGTTGGTGTATATCGACGCGGCGCCGCCGGGTCCGCGGCAACTCGTGTGGCGTGACCGCCAGGGGCAGTTGCTGTCTCCGATAGGTCGGCCGCAGAACTGGATACGCGCGCCGCGGATTGCCCCCGACGGCCGTCGCGTCGCCGCGCGTGGTTCCGAACAGGGCAATCACGACATTTGGATTCATGAGGTCGGGCGTGAGATCAAGACCCGCGTCAGTTTCGACCCGGCCGTTGACGCGGATCCGGTTTGGCTGCCGTCGGGCGACGAAATATCATGGCGCACAACCCGTCAAGGCAATGCCGAGATCTACTACCGTCGTGTCGACAGCGATAGCGAACCGCGCGCGCTGATCGCCACGGAGCTGACCGAGCGTCCCAACGATTGGTGTCCGGACGGTTCCTGTTTGGTTTACACCGTCACCAGTCTCAAGAACCGCAGTGACATTTGGTTTGCCGAACGCAGTGGCGAGGGCGATCGCTTTCAGGCACGCCCCTTCTTGGAGACGCGGTTTAACGAGGTGAGTGCGCAGCTTTCTCCCGACGGGCGGTTCCTTGCCTACTGCTCAGACGAGTCGGGTGCGTACGAAGTGTATGTGCGGGCCTTCCCCTCCGGCACTCGCAGCCGGCAGGTGTCTCGTAGCGGCGGCTGCGCACCGCGCTGGTCGCGTGACAGCCACGAACTTTTCTATGTCGAGCAAGACCGGCTGGTCGTGGTTCCGGTGATCACCAGTCCCGACTTTGCGCCGGGTGAACCGGAGCTGTTGTTCCAAGACCCCAGTCTGATCATGCGGTCGCTGTTCGTTGCCAACTACGACGTCGCGTCGGACGGAAACTCGTTCGTCCTGGTGAACACGCTCGAGCCGGACGAAGCCAACCGCCGACCTCCTTCAATCCATCTCGTTGAAAACTGGTTCCTCGAATTCGCCGACGAACAGGCAAGGCCTTAGATTCGACCTCCGCGCCGGCCCCCGGCGGGTGCAACGATAGTAGCGCCGCGAAACCGCAACGAGAAGCGTAGCGCAGGGTTCGAAGAGACCTGCGGCTTTCACTCCAACGCAGGCGTCGGACCAAGTCGCAAGCCACCAAGAGATCCCGGCGGAGCTTGCTATGCGCGGCTTTGGTAGCTGCCGTCGACGGTGCTGACGCGAATCTTCTCGCCTTCCTTGATGAAAGGGGGCACCTGGACGACGAGCCCGGTTTCGGTCGTGGCGGGCTTGGTCACGTTGGTAACTGTGGCGCCTTTGATCGACGGAGCCGTCTCGACAATAGCCAAATCGACCGAGGCCGGCAGATTCAGGCTGAAAGGGTTGCCTTCGTGGAAGAGAACCTTGATCGTTGTGTTGGGAACGAGGTAGTTGACCTGCTCGCCTAATTCGTCTTTGGCCATCGAGATCTGCTCGTAGGTCTCGGTATTCATGAAATGGTAGTCACCGTCTTCGTAGAGGTACTCCATCTGTTGTTCATGGAGCTCGACCCTTTCGGTGAAATCCTCGGACGAGAACTTGTGCTGGATCATGGCGCCGCTGGTACGGCTGCGCATCTTGGCTTGCACGAAACCACGCTTGTTGCCCGGCGTGCGGTGGTCCACGCTGAAGACGGTAAACATGTCGCCCTTGAACTTGATCAGCATTCCGGGGCGAAGTTGGGTTGCCTGAACGTCCAAACGGAAAATCCTCCGGGGGAAAGGGGCAAGTGCGGTCTTCGCGCCGAAAAAACGCAATCCGGCATTGCCGAGCGTCAGGTTTTATCATACCAGCGGACCCCGGAAGCTCCGCCACGCCCATAATCCGACCGTAAGCAACCCGTAAACCATTGCGAAGCACATGCCGGCGCGTAGCGCAGGGCTGGAACAGACCTGCGGCTTTTTCCATCTCTCACCCGCCAGGAGAAATTGCGGGGAAGACGCCGATGCTCTGTGTGGCCGTTGCGGCCCCTTGCCCGCGCCGCACATCCCGGGCCACAGTGAAGAGGGCATTTCATGGACGACCCAACCATCTTGAATCAGATCGTCGAGAAGATCCGCAAGGTCTCCGATCCGGACCGGATTGTCCTTTTCGGCAGCCGAGCTCGAGGTTCTCAGACCAACCGGAGCGATTTCGACATTCTCGTTGTCGACAGGTCCACCGCACCGCGTTTCGCCCGGCCGGCACCGATCTACACGCAGCTCGCGGATTTGCCCGTCGACGTTGAAGTCGTTGTGTACACGCCCAAGGAAATAGACGACTGGCGAGCCGTTCCGCAAGCATTCGTTACGACTGCGATTCGAGAGGGCAAGGTGCTTTATGAAAGAAAGAGCTGACCTGGTAGCAGGTAGACATGGCGATCCAGGTGCGCAACGAGGTTCTCGCACTCCTGCCGAGAGCGTTTAAACCGGACTGATAGTCGCTGTCGGGCGCTACAATTGAGCCGTGATCGGCCAAACCATCAACCACTACAAGATCACTGCCAAGCTCGGCGAAGGCGGCATGGGCGTGGTCTACAAGGCCGAGGACACCAAACTCGAGCGGCCGGTGGCGCTGAAGTTCCTCGCGTCGCATCTTCTCCAAAATGAGGACGCCCGCAAGCGCTTCCGGCGCGAAGCCAAGGCCGCCGCCGCTTTGCGGCATCCCAACGTTTGCCCCATTCACGAAATCGCCGAGGCCGATGGGCGAACCTTCATGGTGCTCGCCTTTATCGAAGGCCAAAGCCTTGACAAGCGAATCGAATCGGGCCCGGTTCCCGTCCCCCAGGCGCTCGATATCGCTCGCCAGATCGCGCGCGGCCTTGAAGCGGCCCACGAAAAAGACATCGTTCATCGCGACGTCAAACCCGCCAATGCCATCGTCGACGACAAGGGCCACGTCACCGTCATGGACTTCGGGCTGGCGCTGCTCACCGCGGGCTCGAAGCTCACCGAACTGGACACGGCGCTCGGAACCGCCGCCTACATGAGCCCCGAGCAATCCCAGGGCATGGAGGTCGACCACCGCACCGACATCTGGGCGCTGGGCGGCGTGCTCTATGAAATGGTCTGCGGGAAGCCGCCCTTTCGGGGCCTCTATGCCCAGGCTCTGCTCTACGAAATCGTCCACCAGGAGCCCGAGCCGCTGACCGCGCAGCGAACCGGCGTCCCGATGGAACTTGAACGCATCGTCGGCAAATGCTTGACCAAGGACGCTCAGCGGCGCTACTCGACTGCTGCGGATTTGATTGTAGATCTCGAGAATCTGGCCGACGGCCTCAAAGAGCGCTCGGCGACCGTGATGCAGGCTGCCTCGGGTTCGGTCCCGCCGCGGCCCCCGCCAAAGCACCTGAGGACACGCCCTCCAACGGCGACCGGCTCTCAACGCGGTCCCACACAGGCAACGACCGACGCCCCACCGCCGGGAGGCGCACTAGTCCCGCCCACGCCCGACGCCCCGCTCACCGCGGAATTCGTCAGCGCTCACGGCGCCCCACACGGGCTGCAAGCACCGGCCCGGCGCACACTCCTCCCCTGGCTCATCTCCGCCGCCCTGCTCCTAGCCCTGATCACCGTCTCGGCGCTGCATTTCACCGAAGCACCGCCGCCACCGCCCGTCCGCCGCTTTTCTTTCACGCCGCCGGACCTGGTCGCAAATCGCGGAGGACAGTCCGTTTCCCCGAACGGCCGACACATCGCCTACATCGCCGGCGCGGACAACCTGTCGCTGTGGGTTCGCGACCTCGATCAGGAACAGGCTCGCGAGCTCAGCATCGCCGGTACCGAGCAAAGGCCCTTCTGGTCTCCCGACAGCCGGTCCATCGGCTTCGTATCAGGGAACGAGTTGAAGAAGATCTCCGTCGACGGCGGCCCCGCAACTCCGCTCTGCCCCCTCCCCAATGGCGTATTTCAAGGCGGAACGTGGAGCCCCGACGGAGAGTCGATCGTCTTCGCTTCCGGAGGGCCGGCGAAGCTTTATGAGGTGCCCGCGCGTGGCGGGAAAGCCGAATTGCTTTTCGAACCCGAGCGTACCGAGAAAGGCCCCGCCGCCACCTACCCGTGTTTCTTGCCTCTGGATCCAGCCGCCCGCGTCATCCTTTACGAGACCGGCAGCGCCTCGGACAAAGATATCGCCTTGCGGGACCTCGCAACCGGAGAGTGGGAAATTCTTACAGAGGGCGCGTACCCGGCCTACTCCCCGAGCGGACACATTCTCTACCAGACTAACCGCTACGAAGGCGGGCTTTGGGCGTTGCCGTTTTCGCTTGCAATATTGAAATCCTCCGGCGAAGCTTTCCCTGTTTCGGAACATCAGGGCGCCCCGAGCGTTGCGGCCGACGAGACACTGATCTCAATCGACTCATTCCAGGGCGAGACACACCAACTGGGATGGCGTGACGAAACGGGTGCGCGGCTGGAGTTGGTGGGTCAGCCCCAGACCTACATGCGTTATCCGGCGCTGTCGCCGGATGCCAAGCGGGTGGCCGTCCAGGGCGAAGATGGGGAGAACTACGATATTTGGATCCATGACCTGGCACGCTCGATCAAGACCCGATTGACATTCGATCCCGGTTACGACAGGTCCCCGAAGTGGTCGCCTTCGGGCGACAGGATCGCTTTCTTCTCCGACCGAAGCGGGCGGGGCGATATTTTCGAGAGGTCCGCGGACGGCAGGGGCGCCCCGGAATTGCTTGTAGGTTCGGCGGAACCGAATTTTCCCGGCGGGTGGTCCTCGGATGGAAAGCATTTCGTGTTCTCTCGCCAAAGTCAGCAAACCCGCTTAGACCTCCTCTACTTATTGAATCTCGCAAAATAAAGTGACACCTTTTTGGGGTACGTACGTCTTTGTATGTATGGGAAATACAAAAGGCGTACGGCGGGATTTCGAGGCCCTGGAGAAGCGCCGTTTCAAAGCGATCCGGTTGGTCGAGCAAGGCTGTAGTCAGTCCGAGACAGCGAGGCGATTGAAGGTCGCGCGGCAAAGCGTCAGCGAGTGGCTGCGACGATACCGGCGTGACGGCGAAGCCGGGTTGCGCCAGGCCGGCCGCGCCGGCCGTAAGCCGCTGTTGGACGCCGCGCAGCTCGAACGCCTCGAGGCGTTGCTGCTGGAAGGCCCCGAGGCGCACGGCTTCCCGACGCCGCTGTGGAGCTGTCCGCGGGTCGCTCGTCTGATCGGAGACGAGTTCGGCGTGCGCTATCACGAGGGCCATGTCTGGAAGATCCTGCGGGCGCTCGGTTGGAGCCCGCAACGGCCCGTCGGCAAAGCGCGGGAGCGCAACGAAGAGGCCATCCGCGGCTGGCAGCGCAAGACTTGGCCGGCCATTAAAAAAAAGCCCGCAAAGAAGAACGTACGATCGTCTTCATCGACGAAAGCGGATTGAGTCAGAAGCCGCATCGTTGCCGCACCTGGGCGCCGCGCGGCGAGACACCGGTGTTGGAGTTCAACTTCAACTGGGACAAGCTGTCGGTGTCGGCCGGGCTGACGTTGCGCAACTTTTACTTCCGGCTCTATCCCGGCGCGATCGGCGAGCTGGAGGTCATCGACTTCCTGAAGGCTTTGGTGCGCCACATCGACGGCCCACTGCTGATCGTCTGGGACCGGCTGCCGGCGCACCGCAGCCGCCTGGTGCGGGAGTTCATCCAGCTCTCCGAGGATCACATCGCAACGGAGTACTTGCCGCCCTATGCGCCGGAGTTGAACCCGGTGGAATACATTTGGGCGTACTGGAAGCAGCACGAGTTGCCCAACGTCTGCCCGAAGGACTACTGGGAACTCGACGAGCGCGCCCGCAAAGCGCTGCGGCGAATGCGCCGCAAACCGCGCTTGATTACCGCTTTCTGGAAACAGTCTTCTCTTTGTCTCGATTGACAGTATATTATGCGAGACTCAGTAGAGCGCAAACCGGCCGGTGACGGCTATGACGAGCACGTCTTTCTGCAAACAGAGTTTGCCGAGCAAACGGCTCGACTATCACCGGACGGTCGGTTTGCCGCCTACATGTCCAACGAGGCCGGCACCCAATTCAATATTTATGTGCGTTCGTTTTCCGGAGGCGGCGGCAAACAGCGCATTTCCCCCAGGGGCGGCCGACAACATACCTGGTCGAGGGACGGCAAGACATTGTTCTACGTCGAAGGCAGGACCTTGATCGCCGTCCCGGTTTCGACCCGGAACGGCTTCTCCGCGGGCGAGCCCAGGCCGCTGTTCGAATACTCGGGCTTCGGCAACTTTGCGGCGGCAAACTACGACGTCTCACCCGACGGCAAGCGTTTCCTCGTCATCGAAACCGGCGAGCAGGAAGAAAAACCGCCCGCCATCCACGTCGTCGAAAACTGGATCGAAGAGCACCGCAGCCGGTAGAATGACCCGTTCCGTAGCTACGCATTCCGTATCGGCGTACTCAAGCTCACAACACAGATACAGAGCCCCGAGCGAAAGCGACGGGTCAAGGGCAAGCAACCTCCACGGGCACCGGAACAGCGTTTCCCCGCACCGTCGCGCATTTCGGCGTAGTGAAGGCCGCAGGTCTCTTCGAGCCCTGCGCTACGCAAGACGGGGTGTGTCGCTTTCCCTTTGTATCCGGTTTCGGAGTCGGGGCGGGAAGAGACACCGCGGGCGTCGCGTTGGCGGTTGGTTGGTCGACGGCGGGCGTCGATTGTGTTGGCGGCGTTGATTAGCGGTTTGTCGGGGTGGTTGATTTCCTTTCTTGGGGTCGCCTAGAGACTTTGGGGCCGTGGGTGAAGGTCGCAAGGAGGATGTTGACGTGACGCGGATAGCGCTCGACGAGTTTAGCGGGGAACAAACTAACGCCGATAGATAGGCCGGAGCTACAAATGCTCCAGCCGAATTAGATGAATCAAGACTTCGCCGGCCGATTCAAGCACTGTCTGCTTGGCGTCTTCCAATCGCTGCTGCGTCACTTGTTCGGGATCCCAATTGCCGAAGTACGCCGCCAACTCTCTCCGCGTGTCGACATCGCGGACCTCGCCTAGGTTCGCCTCATCGTCGAGTCCAATGGCCTCTAGTCGCGCCACCGGCTCGCGGGACCAGACGACCCAAAGCTTTTCGGTGCCCTGTTCGGCGTCGAGGATGAAGGAGCCCCGCTGTGGAATGCGGACCTCCCCGCCGGCTTCGAGCAGCGCTCGGCCTTGGTTCATGGTGCTGCTCGGAAATAGCGACACATATTGCGGCAAGCCGCCGCTCGGCGTCGGCCCCTCGTTGACGATATAGAGATGCCCGGCCTCGGCGTTGCTGAGATAGAGCGCCAGGAGGTCACCCGCCTCGAAGATCATCTCGCCCGGCACGCGAATCGGGTCGAGCAGCTTGTTGTCGCGGGTGCGTTGCACGGTCATCCAATAGGTCAGATTCAGAGGCTCCGTGGCCGGAGCGACGGCACAACCCGGCGCTCCCGACCAAAGCTCACAGCGAAATCCGCCGGCTGCCAACGCCGCGACCAGCACAACCGCGGCCGTCGCAATCCAGAGCCTCTTTGATCCGCCTGTTTCTTCCGTCGGCGTGGGACCGACTTTGCTCGGTCTTTCGGGGTTTCCGAATTCGCCCGACCGATGGAGATTGAACAGGTGCAGCTTTTCACCGTGCTTGACCTCTTGGATTCCCAAGTCCTCGAGCGCGTCTTTCCAATCGCCAAGCTGCCGTAAAACGTCGGCAACCGCGCCGGAGACAAGTATGTGGCCCTCGTCGCCTTTGTCCATCACTCGCTGCGCCATGTTGATGCCGCCCCCGGCGGCGTTACGGCGCTTGCTGATGTCCTCGATGACGACGACGGGGCCGTAGTGCGCGCCCATCCGCAGCCGGATATCGGGACTTAATGTCAGTGCCCTCCAAATCTCCACGGCGCATTCGACCGGCGCGCGCATGCTGCCCAGAAAAACCAGTGCCATACCGTCGCCGCTCGGCAAGACGATCAGCTCGTCGCTTTTCTTCGCTTGGCGATACCATTCGGTTTCTTCGACGACGGCGGTCAGCCGCTTGACGAGCCGGGCCTGGTCGTCGAGCGTCATCTGGGAATAGCCGACCAGATCGAGAAACAAGACGTAGGCCATCTCGGGGCGTTTCTCGCCGGTTTCAAGAGGAGTCTCGTGAGCAGGGTCGGGGGCCGGGGCCGCTGGGGCTGCGGAGGTAGGGGCGGCTGGCGGCGGGGCCGCGCTCGACGCGTCAGGTTGGTAAACCACCGTTTTGGCGACGTCTACGCTTTCGGGTTCGGTAGGCTCGGGAGCTACCGCGAGCGGAGCCTCAGGGTTCGAGCGACAGGTTTCGACGGCGGAGAGAAACTCATCGATCTTCGCGAAACGATTGGACGCCTCTTTTTCGAGCCCCTTGGCGACGAGGGCTTCGACCGAGGCCGGAACACCCTCGACGAAATCGGACAGCGGCGGCTGCTTTTCGTTCGTGATCGAATAGACCAACGCCTGCGGGTATTCCTCCTTGAAGGGCGGGCGGCCGGTGATCAATTCAAAAAGTACCGCCGTGAGCGACCAGATATCGACCCGGTGATCGGTCGGCTGGCCCATCAGCGGCTCGGGCGCCATGTAAGCCAGCGTGCCGACAACAGAACCCGGGGCGGTCAGGTCGGGCGAGCGGCTGAGTTTCGCCAGTCCGAAATCGAGAATCTTGGCGATGCCGTCGGTGGTGACGATGACGTTGGCCGGCTTGATGTCGCGGTGGACGATTTCCCGTCCGTGCGCTTTGGCTAACCCGCGCGCCACTTGGGCGGTGAGATCGAGCGCCTCATCGACAGACAGGGGACCCTCGAAGATCTTCTGGAGCAACGTCTCGCCTTCATAGAAGGCCATCGAGATGAAGACCTGCCCGCCGTCGACCTCGCCGATTTCGTAGATGGTGCAAACGTTGGGGTGGTCGAGGGCCGACGCGGCGCGCGCCTCTTGGACGAAACGTTGCTTGGCGTTTTCGTCGGTCGAGAGATTCGGCAGCAGAAACTTCAGAACAACGGGGCGATCGAGGTCGAGGTCGACGGCCTTGTAGACCGTGCCCATGCCGCCCTCGCCGAGCTTTTCGGTGACCTGGAAGTGGGAGATTTGTCGGCCGATCACGGGGGTTCGCCGAAACCGCCGGGCGTGCGGAAAAGAGTGAAATATCAGCCCGGTACGGCCATTGTAACGCGGGAGTCGGTGCGATCGCGGATTTGAGGAATGCCTACAATTTCTGAACAGATCAACGTGCGTGCGCGACATAAACATGGAGAGTGCTGCTGTTTCAGGCTTTAGATGGTTTGCGAATCCGGTCCGGAGGCGCTGTTCGGCCAGGGCGAGAATGGAATCGAACGGTCTCTCCTACGCCCCTACGGGGCTGTTCGTTATTGTTGTCGGCTCACCTAAAGCCTTCCGGGAAAAGGCCGTTGAAACGGCCTCGCGCCGGACGATGCGGCCCTTAAAACCGGCCCTGCAAGGGCCGGCCTACTTGCACCCTAAGCCCGGTGAACCGGGCTGAGCGTGGCCTTCCGACCACGCCTCTGTTTCTGCTGCTCGTATTGCGACAGGGACGTCCCACATTTGTGTCGCACACCCGAATCAACGTCACGAGTGATTTGTCGACCGTGATATCGTGGTCGGTGCGGCGTGTCGCTTAGCACGTTGGTCACATTCATGACGCAGCCGACTCTCTACCTCGGAACCGTTGGCGAAGGGCTTTGGCGCAGCGATGACGGAGGCGCGCATTGGCAACGCCGGGCAGTCGGGATGTTCGTCGAATGCGATGTGCGGGCCATCGCGGCTGACCCGCGAGACTCAAATGTCCTTTACGCGGGAACCAACGAAGGCTGCTATCGAACCGACGATAGAGGTGAGAACTGGCGGCCGCTCGACAGCCCGATGGACGACCTCGTGGTGTGGTCATTGCTGGTTTTGCCGGATCGGCCTGACACGATTCTTGCGGGGACGCGTCCAGCGCGTTTGTACCGCTCCGACGATGGTGGCCGAAACTGGCGCAAACTCGATACACCTTTCGCCGAAGAGTGCTTCAACACGCTCCTGCGTCTTAACCGCGTCACCACGATCCGGGTCGATCCCGAGCACACACGACGGCTGTGGGCGGGCGTCGAGATCGACGCGGTCTGGGTCAGCGACGACGACGGCGAAACGTGGGAGCAGCGATCGTCCGGGCTGTCGTCGACCGACATTCACGGCCTGGCGATTGTGCCGGCGAGCAACGGGCGACCGCGCGCGATCGTCGCGGCGACCAACAACGACCTGAATATCTCGACCGACGAAGGCAGAACCTGGGTCCCGCAAAGAGTCGGTGACCGCTTTGAATGGCCTTATTGCCGGGGCATCGCGCAGCAAACGGATCGCCCCGAGGTCATCTTCCTCGGCAACGGCGAGGGGCCTCCCGGATTTGCCGGGGCGATCCGGCGATCGAGCGATGCCGGCAACGCGTGGGAATCGCCGGCACTGCCCGGACGGCCCAACTCGACGATCTGGGACTTTGCCCTGCATCCGTCTGACCCGGCGCTTGTGTACGCCTACACAGTGAGCGGGCAGGTCTATCGCACGACGGACGGGGGCGGGAGTTGGGACAAGTTGCCGCGTGAATTTGGTGAGATTCGGGCGCTGGTGTGGTTGCCCCAAGCCGAGCCGCGAGAGTAATCGAGCGGTATGCAGTGACGCGGCCGACCGCGGAAAAGGTGGCGGACCGACGGCGTTCGATGACCGCCATGGTCAAAAGCACAGGTTTTCAGCCGCCGAAACGTCCAACGCGCTCGCTCCACGGCACGGTAATAGGCCCGCCACCTTCCGCGCGCCTCGCGATGCCTTATCGGATACCGCTCGATGACTCTCGCGGCTCGGTTTGGAAGACGAAAGGAACTGATTCATGATCGACGTGATTGCCTCGATCCGCATCAAGAGCGGACATCGGGATGAATTCATCGAAAAATTCAAAGCCAATCTTCCGGCTGTTCTGGCGGAAGACGGCTGCATCGACTACTATCCGGCGGTCGATGCGGAGTCGGGCCTGTCAGCTCAAGCAACCGACCCCGATACCGTAACCGTGGTAGAAAAATGGCAAAGCATTGAGGCACTCCAAACGCATTTGCAAGCACCCCACATGGCGAGCTTCCGCGAAACCGTCAAGGATATCGTCGAAGGCATGCGCCTCACGGTGTTGACCCGGGCTTGAGAGGCCGCATGGCGCTCGGCGGCGACTCGTCCGAATCTGTTCCTCCTCGAAGCCGCGTGAACCTTTGCCGGTTCCGCGCCTTGACCCTAACACTGCTGGCGCTAGGATCCGCGTGCTCGCTTTTCCGACCCGAACTTCAACTGGTATCGGCCCGCGAGTGGCAAGAAGCGCTGAATTCGCGTCACGACGAGATTGTTGTTGTGTTTGTGTGGGCGGACTGGTGCCGCCCTTGCGTAGAGGCTCTGCCGGGACTCGCCGAACTGCAGAGCGGTTACGAGAGCGAGGGCGTCCGGTTCATCTCTTTGTCCCTCGACGACGGGCAGGACAAGGCAGCAGTTCAACAAGCACAGCGTCGATTGCGGGAAGCAGGGACGGGTGGAGAGCATTACCTGCTTGGACTCGATTTCACCGAAGCGATCGAAGCCCTTAACCTGTCGCGAATTCCCGCTATCGTGATTTACAACCAGGCGGGACAACGCTGGGCGACGGTATCGGGCGACGCGGTCGACGACCGCATCTTCCCCGAAGACCTCAAAGGCACTTTGGACGCCATGCTCGGCGGCGAATAAGCCGGCAGGGAATCGGAAAATTGGTACGCTGAAAATCCGCAATTCGGACCGACCGGACGCAAGCGATCGGTCCGGACTCCGTTCGCCATGGAATACCGACAACTCGGCAATACCGACCTCGAAGTCTCGGTCTTGGGTTATGGGGCATCGCCTCTGGGCAACGAGTTCGAGACGATTGACATTCAGGAAGGCGAGCGCGCGGTACACACCGCCATCGACAACGGCATCAACTATTTCGATGTCGCTCCCTATTACGGTCGAACGCTCGCTGAAGAACGTCTCGGCAAGGCCCTCGAAGGGCGCCGCGACAAGGTTGTGCTGGCCACCAAATGTTGCCGCTACGATGTCGACGGCTTTGACTTTTCCACCAAGCGTGTGCTGGAAAGCATTGATGAATCCCTCGATCGGCTGCGCACCGATTACATCGACCTGTTCCAAGTTCACGACATTGAATTCGGCGACCGCCGACAAGTGATCGAGGAAGCCGTTCCCGCCGTCCGCGAGGTGCAAAAGAGCGGCAAGGCGCGCTACATCGGCATCACTGGCTTTCCGCTCAACATGCTGCGCGAAGTCGCCTCCGAAGTGCCGGTCGACACGATCCTCTCCTACGCCCGCTACAACCTGATGGTCACCGACCTCGACGATCTGCTACGGCCCTTTTGCGAGGAAAACGGCGTTGGCCTGATCAATGCCTCGCCGCTGCATTTGCGGATCCTGACTGACCGGGGAGCGCCCGACTGGCACGGGGCGTCGGACGAAATCAAGCAAACCGGCGTCAAGCTGGCCGAGCTGTGCCGGGAGCGCGGCACGAACATCTCTGACGTCGCTATGCGATTCTGTTTCGACTACCGACCGGTGGCGAGCACTCTCGTCGGCATGTCGAAGCAACGCCACGTCGAAAGTAATCTCGCCGTGCTTGAAACGGAAAATGATGCGGCGCTGCTCGAAGAAATTGCCGCCCTGGTCGCTCCGGTCAAAAATCGAATCTGGCCGACGGGGAGAGTCGAGAACCAAGACCCAACGCAGCTCGGTTAGCCCGGAACGATGAAGATCTTCCGCTTTGAAACCGAGACATGGCTTCCCGGCCGGCGGGACGAAGTCTTCCTGTTTTTTGCCGACGCGCGCAACTTGTCGCTGCTGACGCCTCCGTGGTTGCGGTTCGAGGTCTTGACCGCAGTTGAAATCCCCATGGCCGCCGGGACGCTCATCAATTACAGACTCCGTTTCCACGGGATTCCAATCCGTTGGCGGAGTGAAATCACGGTTTGGGAGCCGCCCTACCGTTTTGTTGATGAACAGCGACGGGGGCCCTATCGGCAGTGGATTCATGAGCACACGTTCGACGAACGTGAGGGCGGGACCTTGGCGGGTGACCGTGTCGACTACGCCGTGCCGGGCGGAGCGCTGGTGAATCGTTTACTGGTTGCTCGCGATCTGGAAAAGGTCTTCGCCTTTCGCCAGGATGTGTTGCGGGACAGATTCGGCTGAATAGAGATGACGATCGATCAAGCTGATCCGACGCGGATCGCCAACGGCCTCACTCCCGGCCTCGTTCGGCACACGACGGCTAAGAGCATTCTGAGCAAGACGTCCGGGTTCCTGGTTGAAGCCGGTTTCACGCATTCGCTTAACCCGGCGCGCAACTGCTTGTTTGGGTGCACCTACTGCTACGTTCCGACTATGCGCGTCCAAGCCGGTCTGCAACCGGACGATTGGCGCCGTTGGGGTGAGTTCACGACGTTCAAGGAGAATGCCGCAACGCTGCTGGCGCGGCAGGTTCGGCCCGAGCAGATCATTTATTGCTCGCCCCTGGTCGATCCCTATCAACCAGGTGAAGAGAGCGAGCGATTGATGCGCGGTATTCTCGAAGCGCTTATCGATCGGCCGCCAAGGGTGTTTGTGGTCCAGACGCGGGGGCCGCTGGTCTTGCGCGACCGCGACCTGCTCGTTGCCTTGGCGCGGCGCACGAGGGTTCGCATCAGCTTTTCGATTACGACGAATCGTGAGGCAGTGCGGCGACTGTATGAGCCGCACTGTGCTCCGATCCCGGAGCGGCTCGACGTGATTCGGCAGCTGCGGTCGGCGGGTCTCGATGTCTACGCGACGTTGGCGCCACTGTTGCCGTGCGATCCGGAAGAGTTGGCGCGGCGGGCTTTGGAGGCGACCGAAGGCGACATTATCGGAGATCCGCTGCATGTGCGTGCCGTCAAGAAACGCGGCGCCACGACACGAGACGCCGCCTGGAAAGTGAGCCTCCACAACGGTTTCAGCGATTGGCATGAGCCGGCGCAGCAGGTTAAGGTTGTGGGGGAAATTCGGCGGGTCGTTCGGGCCGCGGGCCGTGACTTTTGGGTCGGCCCGCGAGGATTCGGTCGTCTGGCCGAATGCCGGCGGACTCAGGCCGTGGGCTCCCGGCGAGCACTAAGAGGGGTCTCGTTTCCGTGAATCCGCGGTTTCATAATACCGCCGTGAAAATGGGGGGGCGGCGGCGTTCCTGCCGCCCCTCCAGGGCTCGCTTGGTTGGGGGGTTCTACCCAGGGTTCCGCCTATCGGCTCCACCCTGGGCTAGGGCTCCCGTCGCCGCTTCGCGGCTGCAGTGGTAGAGGATTCTTCAGGTTATACCGCAGTCCACAGTACGCTTGAAAGGCTACTTTCGGAGGAGGACCCATGAAGACCACGCGAAGAGAATTCTCTAAGTCGGCCGGGCTGCTGGCCCTCGCGCCCTGGGCTTGTTCACAACCCGAGCCCGAGTTTGAAGGCGTTCTCGTCAACGACATCCACTCGCAACTCACCAGCACACGCGTTAGCGAAGTGGTTCCCGCGCGGTCGCTCGACGCGGTTCGTGAAACGGTTGGCCGCGCCGCCGAGCAGGGACGAGCCGTCTCGATCGCCGGTGGCCGCCATGCGATGGGCGCGCAGGCGTTCGGCTCCGACACGCTGATGCTCGACATGATGCCGCTCGACAAGGTGCTGAATCTCGACCCCGGCAGGGGCGTCGTTGAGGTCGAAGCCGGGATTGCGTGGCCGAAGTTGATCGATCACTTGGTCACCGCGCAGAAAGGCAAGGCTGAGTCTTGGGGAATCGCGCAGAAACAGACCGGTGCGGATCGGCTAAGCGTGGGCGGGGCGCTGGCGGCCAATGCCCACGGCCGGGGGCTGACCATGGAGCCGTTTTCAAGCGATGTCGAATCGATCGAATTGGTCGACGCCTCGGGCGCAGTCAAGACGTGCAGCCGCGAGGAGAACGCCGAACTGTTCGGATTGGTCGCAGGCGGGTATGGGCTGTTCGGAATCGTGACGTCCTTGAGGCTACGGCTGGTTCCGCGACGCAAGATCGAGCGAGTCGTCGAAATCGGAGTTACCGACGACCTCATCGAAGCCTTTGACCAACGGATTGCCGACGGCTACCTTTACGGCGATTTTCAATTCTCTATCGATGAGAACTCCGAAGACTTTCTACGGCGTGGGGTCTTTTCCTGCTACCGGCCGGTCGATCCGGATACGTCGATGCCCGAGGAGCAAAAGCATCTCTCGGCCGACAACTGGGACGAATTGCTCTACCTGGCGCATTCCGACAAGGCAGCGGTTTTCGAACGCTATTCGCAGTACTATCTGTCAACCACGGGTCAGCTCTATTGGTCCGATACTCATCAACTCAGCACATACCTTGACGACTATCACATCGGGCTTGACCGGCGGCTTGAAGCGGACGACAAGTCGACAGAAATCATTACCGAAATCTACGTGCCTCGATCGGGCCTGACGGGCTTTCTGGCCGAGGCTGCCGAGGACTTTCGACGTAACGGCGTCAACGTGATTTACGGGACGATCCGGCTCATTGAGCCCGACGACGATGCTTTTCTAGCCTGGGCGCGAGAGCCTTGGGCCTGCACGATTTTCAACCTGCACACGCTTCACACGCCAGAGGGAATCGAGCATTCGGCGGCGGCTTTTCGGCGTCTCATCGATATGGCGATGCGGCGCGGGGGGAGCTACTTTTTGACCTATCACAAATATGCCCGGCGCGAGCAGGTGGAGTCCTGTTACCCGCAATTCGGTGAGTTCCTGGCGTTGAAGAGGAAGTACGACCCCGATGAGCGATTCCAGAGCGATTGGTATCGCCATTACCGGGAGATGTTTGCCTAGACGGTTGGCGCTTCGCGTTCCAACAAGCGCCGCTCCAGCACGCAGCAGAGACGTGGGCGGAAGTTCACGCTTGCCATTTTTCAAAGCTGAGATCAAGCCCTTTTGAAGCCCGTACTCGAGCGTGGACTGCCGTCCACGCCTCTGTTGCCGCTACTCGAATTGCGGGGGACGGGTCGCCCCCGCTACCGCGCTCGGTATCATACGTACCTGTGGCGATTCATCCCAGCGCGCGCGTTGCTGAGACGGCTCGTGTCGCCGACGGAGCGGAGATCGGCCCGGATGTCGAAATCGGCCATTTCTCGATCGTCGAAGACGAAGTCTCGATCGGACCCCGCTCGAAATTGGAGCCCCATGTGGTCGTCAAGCGCTGGACCACGATGGGCGCCGACAACCAGATTTCCACCGGCACTGTGCTGGGGACCGATCCGCTCGATAAGACCTTCTCGGGCGAACGCAGCTACCTCAAGATCGGTGACGGCAACCGCATTCGCGAGCACTACACCATCAGCCGCGGCACCGACCCGGAGTCGACCACCGAAATCGGCGATGGCAACTACATCATGACGTCGGGCCACATCGCCCACAATTGCCGCATCGGCTCGGACAACGTGATTTGCAGTTGCTCCCTCATTGCCGGTCACGTGGAAATCGAAGACGGCGTTTTTATCTCCGGCGGTGTCCTCGTTCATCAGTACTCGAAGATCGGACGACTGGCGCTGATCAGCGGCCATACCCGGGTACATCAAGACACAGCGCCCTATTTCATCTATTCGGATTTCAAGATTCGGCCTCGTGCCGTCAACCTGGTCGGATTGCGCCGGGCCGGATTCGACGCGGATCAAATCCGGCGCTTGAAGCGAGCGTTTCATATCCTGTTTCGCTCGGGTTTGTCGATCGACGCCGCGCTCGAGCAGATCGAGCAAGAGATTCCCGACGAGCATACCCGCCACCTGGTAGATTTCGTTCGACGATCTGAACGCGGGATCTGCCGCCGCTGACTCAGCAAGAACACGGCTCTTCACCACCCGGAGAGGCTGCCCCTTAAACCAAGAAAAATGGTCAGACATCCGCTGCTTCCGCCGAAGAGGTAGGTAAGTCGTGCGTATCGGCGTTTGGGCGTCGGACCCGTCGCCGCCCGTCTGCGGCCGCGGCGCCAATCGTCGTCTGGGAGGTGTTAGTGCAGTCGAACCAGCAACCGGGGAATGGTCACAGCTTGGATCGATCGGAGCGGGAAGACCGACCGACGGATAGCCGTTGCGCGGAGCGCGGAATTGTGCTGATCGTGGTCGCGCTGGCGGCCTTCGCGTTGGTCGGCATTTTGGGCCTGTCTCTCGACTTGGGCCGAATGCAGGTGGTGCACGGGGAACTCCAGAACTACACCGATGCCGCCGCGCTTTCGGCGGCAAGGAATCTCGACGCCACCGATGCCGGTATCACGCGGGCGACGACCGCGGGAGAGGACGACGTCAATACATGGACGTTCGGAACCGACGCAGTCGATAACGTCGACGTGCAGTTCTCGCAGTTTTACAATTCGGGTTTCATCACCAATCCGGCAACCGCTATCGATTACCGCTTCGTGCAGGTCGAGACGACGCAGCCGGTACCGCTCTTCTTCATGCCGCTTTTTCCCGGTGTCGGTTGGACACGAGACGTCAGTGCTCGGTCGGTTGCCGGCCAGCAACTCGAAACAACGATCACGGACGGTGTCTTCCCGTATTCGCCTGACGTCCATGACGCCGCCGACCCGAACTACGGGTTCTTATTGGGACGTCAATATACCTTACGGTGGGCGAAGTACGTAGGCAACCCCGCCTTAACAGAGCTCTTCAGGGAAAGCCTCACCGGCGCGAAGTTGGTGGGGTGCGACGCGGACATGACGGCCTCGGGGTTCCAACCCGGCGAAGACGGCAGTGAACGCGGCTACATCGATCTTTCCGACCGCTCGCCGATAGATAGCGGAGGTGGGGCGGCGCTGATTCGCGACGCTATCCTCACACGCACTTCCTTCGAGCTTCCGATTGAGCCGCTCAACTACTACATCAATCCCGAGCCGGGACAAAAACAAACCGAAACTACCGCCATGGCGGACCGCGTGGCGGAAGACACCGACCCAACGACGGCGACTTACTTTACGACCGCGCAAACGGCGACAAACGCACCGCCGGTAGAAGACATGAAAGCGAACTATCGGTCGGCCTATAACACCTTCACTCTGCCGCGGCCGCCAAACGGCAACGGTCGCCGCCTCGTGATCACGCCGGTGAACGACCCGCAGCAAAGCGGGCTTGTCTTGGGCTTCGCCGGGTTCTTCTTGCCTCCTGACCCGTGCGCCGAAATCACCGTGGGCGCCCACACCTATGAGCCTTGTTGCGCGGAATACGTCGGATCTGTGATTAATTCGGGCGGCAACGGTGGCGGGGGAGCGGGCTCGGGGACCGGAAGCTATCGCATTGTGCTGTTTCAATAGGAGGCTGGTCGAGCGCCCTTAGAAAGGAACCGGACGACTCGGAGGAAAGATGCTTGGAATCGATTTGCCGCGGATCACAAGCCGACAGCCAAGGAGAGCCACTTCGGAGCGGGGCGGGAACGGCGTCGTGGAGTTCGCTATCGCGTTCCCCGCATTGATCTTCATGATGGGCTCGCTATTTCAGCTCGGGCATTCCTTCCTGGTTTACAACGCTCTCGAAGGGGTCGTACGGGGCGGCGCTCGCTATGCTTCCGTGGCGGATTTCGACGCGCCCGACGGTACCGACTTTAGCGACTCGGTGAAGAACGTCGTCGTCTACGGTACGCCCAGCCCTGATACAGAGCCCCCGCTGGTTCCCGGACTTTCGACCGACAAAGTCGTCGTCACCACCATCCAGGGTGGCGGCGGTATTCCGATTTCGGTCAGCGTCAGCATTTCGGGTTTTCAGTTGCTCAAGATCTTGAGCGACATAACGCTCGTCGACAAGCCGAAATCGACGTTTATCTTTATGGGGCAGTTCAAATCGGGGAGCTGACCGCACTAGGCGGTGCGCGCAGTGCCGACGCCGTTAAGGCTCTCCACCATCGCGGCTTCAATTTTGTCGTTGACACCACCTTCGTGAAATTCCTTGGCGACCCGTATGGCGTTCTTGATGGCGTTGGTATTGGAACTGCCGTGGCAGATGATGCAGATACCTTTGAGGCCCAGTAGAGGAGCCCCGCCGTATTCGGAGTAATCAACGCGCTCCCGAAAATCCTCAAAGGCGTTGCGCACCAGCACGTAACCCATCTTACGGGTGAGATTGGCCTCGAGCGATTCCCGAAGCATCGCTTTGATGGTCTTTACCAAACCCTCGCTGACCTTGAGGGCGACGTTGCCGATGAATCCGTCGCAAACCACGACGTCCGCCTGGCCGCTGTAAAGGTCTCGGCCCTCGACGTTGCCGATAAAGTCCAGAGGCAGCTCCTTGAGCAAAGGCGTGGCGGCGCGGGTTTGTTCGTTGCCTTTGTGTTCTTCCTCGCCGATGGAAAGAAGCCCAACTCGAGGGTTGTCCCGGTGGCAGAGCACGCGTGAGTACACCTCGCCCATGATGGCGAACTGCGCCAACATTTCGCCCGGGCAGTCAACGTTGGCGCCGACGTCGATCAAAACCGCCCAGGTGCCCTCGAGCGTCGGGAAAACCTGCGCCAGCGCGGGCCGGTGAACGCCTGGCAGAACGCCAAGCACGATCTTGCTCGTGGCCATGGCGGCCCCTGTGTTGCCGGCAGAGATCAGGCCCTGCGCGCGGCCTTCGCGCACCAGCCGCGCCGCCACCCGAATCGAGCTGTCGCGCTTCTTACGCAACGCCTGGGTGGGGTGGTCGCCCATTGTGATGACTTCGGAGGCGTGGGTGATTTCGATCGGCAGGCCGGTCGTGTCATGACGGGCGAGTTCGGGCGCTAGAACGTCTTCTCGGCCGACGAGCACGACGCCGACGTCATACTCGCGAGCGGCCAAGACAGCCCCTTCGACCTCGACCGCCGGGGCCGAGTCGCCGCCCATCGCATCAACACTGATCGTGGTCATCTGGCTCACGATTGTACTAGGGACGAGTTGGCTAGCGAAACCGCGCGTCGAAATAAAAGCGTGGACTGCGGGGATGCGGCAGAAAATTATTCGCTCTCGACCTCGACGACTTCCCGGCCGCGGTATTGACCGCATTCCGGGCAAGCGCGGTGAGACCGCTTGGCGGCGCCGCAATTGGGGCATAGGCCAAGCGATTCGGTTCGCAGACTGTGGTGCGCGCGGCGCTTGCGGCTGCGGGCTTTCGAGTGTTTACGTTTCGGGTTGGGCATAGCTATTCCTGTTCGTCCAACAGTCTCGATGAGCCGGCAATTGGCTACGAACCCGTCTTGAGCTGCAGGTTGTGCAGCGCGTCCCAGCGCGCATCGGTCGTCGCGGGAGCGCATTCGCAGGTTCCTCTATTTAGGTTCGTTCCGCACTGTGTACAGATCCCGCGGCAATCGTCGCCGCAGAGGCTGCGCATCGGCAGCCACAGCATGACCTGCTCCTGCAAGACCTCGCGCAGTGCGGGGCCGGGTTCTTCGTAAAACCCGACATCGGTTTGGTCCCGGCCGATCGCGACCTCTTCTTTCCGGGCGATCACGCTCATCGGATAGTAGAAAAAGTCGAGCTTTCCCTCCAGGTGGGTCGAGACCGGCTCCAGGCAACGAGCGCAAGTACTTTGCATCTCGCCCCGAACGGTACCGCGGACCCGAATGGTCCTCGAGCCGGCCGGGTCGAGCAGTTCCGCGAGGCCGACGGCCTGAAGGTCGCCAGCCTGCTCCCACTCGCTACCGGAGAAGTTCAGCTTTCCGGGGCCGAAGGTTTCGTCGAACCGGATCGGACGGCGTTCCAATACAGCGACGTCAAAGAGCATGGCCCGGCCTCGAAAAACATTACCGAATTCATTATACCGGCGTCCCAAACCGAGCCGCGCACGTTAGGGGCTGTGAAAAAATCGGGAGGCCCCGGGAGCCCGCTCAAATTTGCGGCGGCATACACAATTTACAACACAAGATACAGAGCCCAGAGCGAAAGCGACGGGCCAGGCGCAGGCAACCGCAACGTGCTGCGGCGTCGCGTCTCCTCGAACTGTCGCGCATTTCACCGTCTTCCGCCTACTCGAACCGATGTGCCCTTGGCCCGTCGCATTCGCTCTGGGCTCTGTATCTACGTTCTGAATTGCATACACAGACGGGAGGGAGCCTACCCCGGCGGAGTCCGTTTCTTGCCCGACGAGGTTGTTGATTCAAGGAAACTTATTCGGGCAGCGTTGGGACCTATCCGCCGCCGTCAGTCGCCGGCAAGACGTTGCCGCCGCTCAGAATACAGACTACGTCTTGGTCCGCTGGGGCAAGCTTGCCGGCCCGCAGAGCGGCCACGGCAGCGGCACCTCCGGGCTCGGCGACCAGTTTTTGGTGCTCGGCGAGATAACGCACCGCCACCGCGATCTCGTCCTCGCTGACCGCGACCACGTCGTCCGCCAGACGCTCGACGATCCGCAAGCCCCGCTCACCCGGACACGCCACGACCAAGGCGTCCGCCAGCGTCGGTCCTACGGTGACCGTGACCGGCTGTCCCGCGGCAAGCGATTCTTTCATTGACGGGTTCGCCGCCGGTTGCACCCCGAAAACGCGGCATCCAGGTCGCTCGGGCTTGAGGGCCGACGCGATGCCCCCGATCAACCCGCCGCCGCTGATCGGAACCACGACCGTGAAATCGCCGTCGAGTTCGTCGAGCAACTCGAGTCCGATCGTCCCGTCACCGGCGATCGTTTCGTCCGAATCATAGGGATGCAGCAACAAACGCCCGGTTTCTTGTTGGATGCGAAACGTCGTATCCCAACGGTCTTGGAAGGTGTTCTCGCAGGGGACAACCTGGCCCCCGAAATGCTCCGTCCGCTCACGCTTGAAGGACGACGAGTTTTTCATCATCACGATCCGCGCGCTGACGCCCAACTCACGGGCCGCGTAGGCCGTTGCTTGCGCGAAGTTCCCCGACGACGACGTCACCACGCCCGATCGCCGAGCCTGATCGAGGTGGCTGAGAATGCTGTTGAAGGCCGGGCGCACCTTGAACGCCCCGGTCGGTTGTTGCGATTCGAGCTTCAGCCAAACACGGCGGCCCAGGTCACGGCTCAGCGAATCAGAGAGAACCAGCGGAGAGGGCCGCAAGTAATCAGCCAGGCGCCGCCGCGCTTCGCGAATCGCTTCGAGTGTCATAGCCGAAAGCTGTGCCGAGGGAGTCACGGCCGGATGAGCGTGGACGTCCGTCCACGCTGATTCGACCATTGCAGAGCAGTGAACCTACGACCGCACGCGCAAGAACAAATAGGCCCCCGTCAACCCGAAAATCGCGCCGGGCGCCCAGGCCGCCACCGCCGGACTCAACTGCCCGGCCCGGCCGAGTTGCTCAAACAATGCATTCGCCGCGTAGTAGGCAATCGCCAATCCGATGCTGAGCGCAACCCCCGTCAACGCCCCGCGATGTCCCGCCACCAGCGAAAACGGAATCGCCAAAACCGCCATGCTGACGGTGAAAAGAGGAAATGCCAACTTCTTGTGCAATTGCACCTGCAGGCGCACGGTATCGAACCCGCTTTGCGTCAAGTCCGTAATGTAGGCCCGCAACTCGCGCCAGTTCATTTGCTGGTGCTGTCGTTCTTCCTTGAGGAAGTAACCCGGCTCTTCTTCAAGATCGGCGAACGGGCGCTCGTCGAACTCTTCGAAGTTCAACACGCGATGGCCGTCGATCTCCCGCACCCAGCCGTTTTCAAAAACCCAGGCACTCTCCGATTCATTCCAGTGGGCTCGCTCGGCCGCGATATGGCGGACAAGTCGAAAACTTTCCTCGTCGAAATCGTAGACGTTGACTTTCGCGAAGGCCTTCTCCCGAGAATCGAAGAAACGGTGGTGATAGATGCGCTCGCCCTTGCCGAACATCCAACGGCGGTCCGGCCGCAGGAACGTCCGCGCCGGCCGCCCCTTGATTTCGTCGCGAATGGCGTCCTGCTTGCGGTTGGTTTCCGGTAGGTAGTAGTAATCCAACGTGAACAGCAACCCGCTCATCACCGTCGCCGCCGCCAAGATCGGCGCCGTCAACCGATACAAACTCACACCGCAGGCCTTAAACGCGGTCAGCTCTTGATGTTTTGCGAGAATCCCGAAACAAACCAGCGTCCCCACCAGGACGCATAGAGGAGCCGTTTCATAAACCAAGAACGGGGTCAGATAGTAGACATAGGGAATGAACAGCCCCAATTTGCCGCGCTCGAGCATGTCGCTGAGCAATTCAAAGAAGCTGAACACGAACCAGATCATCACGAAGGACGCGACCAACACCAACAGATAAAACAAGAACGCCCGCAGGACATAACGGTCGACGATGCGAAACGCCGGCGAAGCGCCCGCGGAAGTTCCTAGGGCAAACGCCCCGCGCCTTTCACGCGCGGGACCGTTGGACGCCGCGGCCTCCCCGTTTTCTTTTCTCAACCTCGCCACCAAGGCCCCGATCCACCCTCCGATCGCGGCCGTAAAGTCACGACGATTCGGCGCGTCAAGCTGAAACAGCAGCCACGCACCAGCAGCCGCGAAGACGAGGTTGGCCATCCAGATGGCCGGCTCGACCGCAAGGAGTTCCGTCTTGGCCAGGGCGATGCCGCCGAGCTGAATCATGTAGTAGATGAACACCAGGATCAGGCTGAACACCACGCCGACCGACTTGCCCGAGCGCCGCGACGAAATCGCCAACGGCACGCCCACCATCGGCAGAACGAAGCAAGCCACAGGCAGCGCTAACCTCTGCTGCAATTCGATCGCGGCGTCAATCTTCTTCTCACCGAATTGGAAGCGCGAGATCAGTTCTTCGGTCGAAGCCTGCTCGAAAGGTTGCTTGCCGAGCTCCGGCGCACCGGCATCGGATTGGAGTACTTGATCGTTTTCGTGAAATTCGAAGCTGTGATATTGAGTTGCGTCGTAGGACTGTTCGTAGGTGAAAGCATGCGGCAACCGGACCTGCAGTCGGTCCTGCTTCGGACGCGGCACCACGACCGCTTCCTCGGCGACGGTAATCCGAGGGCCGTCGACCGCCGCGCTCGCTCCCCCGAACGATCCACGACTTTCCGGCGAGCGCTCGTCGGCGATAAAAACGCCCTTCCATCGCACTACCGGCCCGGGAATCACGTCTCGCACATAGAGAATCGTGTTGGGGAAAGTTTCAATGAAGACGTGCGGCTGTACTTCGGCGCTTGCCTGCGAGATCTTCAGCGATTCAGCGATTCTCTTTTGTTGTTGCAGCGCCAGCGGATTGTAGTAAATCGTTGTGGCCGCGCAGATCACGCCCCCGACCAGCGCCAACACCGCAACGGGCGCCATGAGCTGACGACCCGGAATGCCCGCGGCGCGCATTGCGATGACTTCGCCATCACTCGAAACGCGCCCCAGCCCGACCAGAACTCCGATCAGCACTCCGATCGGAAGCGTGAAGCGCAGCGTCTGCGGCACCGCCAGCAGGAAAAGATACACGACGTCCTCGGCCGAGCCGCTCGGACGGATTAACAGTTCCATCAACAGACCGACCGACTTGAGGAAGAGGACAAACGTAAACAGCAGCGTGCCGATCAGCGAGCTGACAACGACTTCGCGAAGAATGTAGCGGAAGAGAATGGGCACGGGAAGTTCGTAGTTTCCGGGTCGGAGCGCCCAGGAGAGCACTCCAAATTCTAACGCAGAGCTCGTCGGCCCGGCCTCGAACCGTGTTGGAGATAAGACAAAACCCGAGCGGCAGGCGGGCCAAGCCGTCGCCCGCCGCGCCCGCGGGGGAGACCGAAGGGAAGCCACGCCCGACCGCCATAACCTTTCGACCTGCCGTAATCTGATGAGAATGCATGCCGCCGACGTAGTGCAACCCCATGAGAAACCAGCACCAACGAAGCAGGCCGGGGCTTCGGCCTCTCCGGCTCGTCCGAAGCGGTAATCACGCGCCGCCGCATGCGCTTGTGGGTCTTGCTGAGGCGTGATGCTCTTTGGTGACTCCACTCGTCGAACGCGTCGCCGTCCGCCGAGCGGTCGAGGGGCTCGATATCCGCTGGGCGCGGCCCTGTCAGCGAAACTGCGTGCCGCCTGCGTACCTCGAACCCGCCGGTGGAGGTTGCCACTGTCGCCCTTCCTCGACGCACCGCCAGACGCAGCCCCGGCCGGTCAACCGAACAGTCAAAGCGATAGCGACCCGCATGGCCAATATGCACGACGACATCGCCGCATTCCACCGAGAGAGAGTCCGGCTTCCGCTCTCTATCGAAGACTCTCGGAGTGTCATAGAGATGGATGACGGCCGATCCTTCGCCGATCCGCAGCCGCACGTCGGCAAGATCGTTCGAAAGAAGCTTCAATTCGCTGTCATGATCCAACCAAAGCAGCGCCATCGGACCCAGCAGCAACTCTGCTCTTCCGTCCGCGGCCCGCAACGTGCTTCCGGGACGCAGCATCGGGAATCGCCACCCGTCGATGCGCAGTTCTTCCTTGTCGAGCAGGACGGTCCCCTCGACCCGATGCAACAGACCGGCCTTGGTCGCGATCGCCACCTGTGCCCACACGGCGTGGGCAGTCAACAGAAGCAGAAACAACAACCGCGTCAGATACAAAATTTCTTCCCCGTCGGGCCGTCATTCGTGATACCGTAAAAAGTCCGGCAATCGCAATAGCCCAACTGGGCTAGTACGAAACGCCCCGCCGAGAATCCGATCATGGAGCGCTTGTGTCAATAGAACGAACCACAGCGCCGGCGTCCCGCCGTTAATTCCGGCAAGCAATCCGCAGTTGGTTTTTTGCAGAGAGCCGAGGTGCAGCGATTGCTCTAGTTCGAAACGGTCACGGCGGGGACAGGTAGAGAGCTGATGGGTGACTTGTTAATACTCGGACACCGCGGCGCGGCCCAGCTGCCCGAAAACACGGTCCCGAGCTTTGAAAAGGCCCTCGATTTGGGTGCCGACGGGTTTGAGCTCGACGTGCGTGAAACCGCGGACGAAAAGCTGGTCGTGGTTCACGGTGCGGTGGTGGGCACGCTCGCTGTGCAGGCAAGCTCGTACGAGCAGATCAGGCAACTCCCCAAGGGTTTCGAGATTCCCTTGTTGAAAGAAGTCTTGAAGAAGTTCGGCCGCAAGGCCTTCCTCGATATCGAGCTAAAGACGCCCGGTTTCGAGCAAGCCGCGGTCGATTTGATCCGCAAACACTGCAACCCCGCGAAGGTTCTCGTTTCGGGGTTTCATCTGGAAGCTCTCACGAAGGTTTACGATCTCTTTCCGGAAATCGAACTGGGCTTCATCTACAACCGCACTCAGGACGAAGAGTCGCGCCATAATTGTCCGGTCGATGTCGTGAAGCCGCAATTTCGCTTGGCATCGCGCGAATTGATCGAGGAAGTCCACGATGAAGGTCTTCGTGTGATTCCCTGGACGGTCAACGACGAGAGTGAGATGAGGCGGCTGATCAATCTCGGCGTCGACGGCGTGATTAGCGACTACCCCGAAAAGGTCGCCGAAGTCGCCCGGCCCGCCTAACCCCAACGCCCGCGGTGCGTTCCTCGCGCGTCTACGGGCGCACACGCACTTGGTTAACGACCTTCTTCACGCCCTTGACCTTCTTTACAATCTTGTCGACCCGCAGGCGCAGTTTCTCGTTTTTGACCAAGCCCGTTACGGTGACCACACCCTCGTTGACCGCCACCTTGAGCGCGTTGGTCTTGAGCTGGGGGTCATTGACCAGCTTCCGGATCACGCGGTCATAAACGATGTCGTCGGGGTTTTCGTCCTGGGCGGGGAGCGGGGCCATGACCAAGGCCGGCGCCAAAAGGGCGATCCCTATCAAAAGGCGTAACCGCTCGCCGTGGAAGCGGCTAAAAAACATTCCCATCAAGGCTATATTATCGTCCAATTGCCAACGTGACCACAGCGGGTGTCGCGCACCCGGGTTTCCCCCCGTGTGTATCGTATTTGGATCGTTTCGCTATGCTACTTGCGGGAGCGGGGGTCGAACATGTCTTCGCGGGGATTTCCCTCGGAACTCAAGGAGATCGCCGCGGCACGAGGAGACCGGGAGGGACAACCGATGCAAAGACGGCGTTTCTTGATTTCGTTGGGAACTTCGTTGGCGGCCCGGGGCGCGGTCCGCGCGGCGGCGAAAGCTTCGGCGCGGATCACGAAGATTACGCTGGCCCCCGTGCAGGGGCGCTTTCACAAGTTCGTCGCGATGAATTCCTACGACACAGCGCCCAAGGGCCATACTTACACCAATACGTTGGTTCGCATTGCCACCGATCAAGGTGTGGAAGGCGTCGGCGTGATGGCCTACGCGTTGCCTGACGAGAAATTCCACGCGGCTCTGCGGCAACTCCTGGTCCACAACCCGACTGCGCTCTACCGATTCGAAGACGGTCGCATCACCGATCGAGCCGATTCGCATCGCGAGTTGCTCGCTCGCTACAAGCATCTCGACGGGCCATTGTTCGACCTGATCGGAAAAATGCTCGGTGTCCCTTGCTGGAAGTTGATAGGTGAGGCGGTTCGCGACAGGACCGACCTCTACGACGGGACACTCTATTTCAGCGATCTATGGTTTCGGGATCGCGGCGTCCGGGCCGTCGTCGAGGAAGCGCTCGAGGCGCAAAAGATGGGATACCCCGCCGTCAAGATCAAGGTCGGGCGTGGGTCGAAATGGATGGAGGCCGAGGCGGGTTTGCAGCGCGACATCGAGGTCCTCTTGGCGGTACGCGAAGCCGCCGGACCGCGCTTAAGAATCAACGCCGACGCCAACAACGGCTATCGCGACGATTACGAGCGGGCTTGGCGATTGCTCGAAGGATCGAAAGCCGCTGATCTGCATTTCATGGAAGAGATTTTCCCCGAGGATGTCGGTCTGTATACCAAGCTGCGCGGGCAAATGAAACAGGCCGGACTGCGCACGATCGTCGCTGACGGAGAGAATTTCACCGACGCGAGTTCGTTCGATCCGTATCTGAAGCCGAGGCTGCTGATGGACATTGTGCAGTTGGACATCCGGCGGGGCGGATTCATTGAAGGGATGAAGATGGCTCGCAAGGCGGAAGCGGCCGGGGCGGTTTCGATTCCGCACAACTGGGGCTCGCAGGTCGGGCTCTTCATGGGTCTGCACCTGTCAAAAGCCGTGGAGGCCGTCGGAGCGGCCGAAGACGATCGGTCGACCTGCGACGCTGTTGTCGCGAAGGGCTATGAATACGCCGACGGCACCTACACAACATCGGACGAGCCCGGCCTGGGTATTTCAGTGGACGAGGATGTTTACCGAGAGAAGTATCAGGCCGGGGAGACGGTGATTTCGTAGAAAAACCGCGGGTGTCTTCGACCCCTGCGCTACACGGTCTTCGAGGTCTGTGAAACTGCCCGGCGGCATCAGCAAAATTGTCGGTTCACGGTCAACGGTTAACGGCTCACTGCCGCCGGCTCCGTTTGCAAAACCGCCTGAGGGCCGTGGAAATACCCAATCCGCGCACGCACCTTCAGTGCCCGGTAGGGGACCTCGACCCGAATACGGTGATAAATGCCGCGGTCGTTGAGGTTGTTCGGCCGGTAGGTCAGCAGATATTGGCTGCGCAAATCTTCTCCGATCTGGACGATCGATTCCTGCAGCCCGTCTTCGGTGCGCGGACTATAGTCCTTGCCCCCTGTTGCCTTGGCCAAGGCTTCGAGAGGGTTCTTGAAGATCAGATTTTTCGCGCCGCGTATCAAGTCAATGATGATCGGAATGACGTTGCCGGTAACGTCCACGCGGCTTTGCGCCATCGTGGTGGGCGTGGAGACCTGGCCCGGCGCGATCGGCCGCGCCTGCACGCCGGCGGGGAACGGGTCGCGGATCGGCTGTTGCCCGCGCAACACGCGCGCCGACAAGGTGGAGATCCGCACCGGGTAGACCATGATGTTTTCCAGCTGGGCGGTCCGCAGGACTTCTCCCATCCCCACTTCACTGCCGTTGTTTTGTGATTCGGACAGAACAACCACGATTTTGCGGTGGTTCTCCGGGCGCCGCCGCAACATACGAATCCCCTCATAAACCGCGTCGGCGAGGCGCACGGCGCTGCTGCCGATGGTGATCTTCTTGAGCGCCTTGTCGATCTTGTCGGTGTCGTTAGTGAAGTCCTCCATCAACCGCACGCGACTGTCGAAAGCCAGCAACGCGCCTTCGCCGAAGCGGCCGAGCACCATGTCGGTGAATAAGACGGCGGTCTTCTTGACGTCGGGAAGGATGGCCTCGACGCGATCGCTCGACTGCACGCAGATCACCATCGAGATCGGCAGAAAACTCACCTCGAAGCTGTCGATTTTCTGCTCGGCGTCGTTGTCGAAGATCTTGAAGTCGTAGGCTTCCAGCGCGGTGACGTACTCTCCGTCGGGACCGGTGATTGTGACAGGAACCGTGACGACTTCGACGCCGGAGACAAAGGTCGGCCGATCCTCGACCGTGAGGACTTTCGTCTCGTCCGCGGCGGATTCGGTTTGCGCCGGCGCGGCCGGAGCGGTAAGAAAAACGGCCGCCGACAAGGCGAGAGCCGCGAGCGCGAGAGTCTGTGAAAAAATGGGGGCTGTACCGAGCGTCGACCGCATAAGTGCAACCGGATCAGCAATCCGCGCGGCGCGAAGTGGACTGTCCCCGATTTTTTCACAGACTCTCGGGGCGGCGACACGGATTTTCGAGGACGGGTTCATGGGATATTGGCTCGGCCCGGGTTCTCTGAGGACTTCCAGAACTAGAATACGCATCAACCAGTCAGCGGGTTGCTGATCGTCTATAAGTTCCGCTCTTTCCGCCCGTCTTTTCAATCAAATAAACATCGCTGATCTCGATCGATTTGTCGAGCGCCTTGGTCATGTCGTAGACCGTCAACGCCGCGACCGAAACGGCAGTCAGGGCTTCCATTTCCGCGCCGGTCGGCCCGGTGGTCACCACCGCTGCCTCGATGTCGATTCCTTGATCCGCCAACGATACTTCGACATCGACGTTGGCGAGCATCAACGGGTGGCACAAGGGAATCAACTCGGAGGTACGTTTCGCTGCGCTGATGCCGGCGATGCGCGCGATCTCAAGCGGGTTCCCCTTGGGGTTTTTCGGCAACTTCCCGATCACCTCGGGCGACAATTTGACGAAGGCGTGAGCACGAGCGGTTCGGCGGGTGTCGGGCTTACCGCTGACGTCCACCATGCGGACCTCGCCCGCGTCGTCGAAATGCGAAAGTCGGCTCATCGAGATAGAACGTGGGGCAAAACGTCGATCCAGTCGCCGGCCGCCCAGGAGTCACGCTCGGGCGTGGCGACGAGGAAGCAGTTCGACCGCGCCAGCGCGACCAGGTCGCCCGACCCCTGCCATTTTACCCGATCAACCGTTGCTTCCCCATATTCCCCTTCCACTTGCGCCGGCAGGAAGCGGGTGAGCACGGGCTTGTGTTTGAAATCGGAGCGCAGTCGCGCACGGAAGAACGGCAGCGACGATTCGGGCCTTCCCGCCAGCCGATGGACCGCGATTGAGGCGAAAACCTCGAAGGTCACCATGGTCGAGATGGGGTTGCCTGGCAGCCCGAAAACCGGGACCGACCCGACCCGACCGAAGACCAGGGGCTTGCCGGGTTGGATCCTCACCTGCGTGAAGAAGAACTCGGCATTCAGATCGGCCAGCACTTGCTCGACGAAATCGTACTTGCCCATGGAAACGCCGCCGGAAAGCAGCAGGAGATCGGATTCAAGCCCCTGTTCGACCAGCTCGCGGGTGCGATCGAGTTGATCGGGGGCAATAGGCAAGATCCGAGGTTCCCCGCCGATGCGACGGATCTGGGTGGCGAGGGAATAAGCGTTCGAGTTGCGGATCTGGAAGGACTCGGGTGTGCTGTCGAGCTCGACCACTTCGTCGCCGGTCGAAAGAATCGCGACTCGCGGCCGGCGGTAAACTTCGACCTGGGCATGCCCCGTGGAGGCCAACAAAGCGATTTGCGGGTAATCGATGGGCATACCGGGCTTGAGGACTACGGAGCCGGCCTGCGTCTCGCTGCCCCGATAGATCAGGTTCTTTCCGGCCGGCACGCCGCTTTCGAGTGTGACCCAGTCGCCCTCGCGCTTGGAATATTCCCACATCACGACGGCGTCGGCGCCTTCGGGTCCGGGGGCGCCGGTCATGATCTCGACGGCCTCTCCCGGTTGCAGGCGGAAACGGGAAGGCTCACCGGCGCGCGTTTGGCCAATGACCCTGAGCCGCGCCGGGGTAGCCGCTACGTCGGGCGCCGCCACAGCAAAACCGTCGCGCGCCGAGCGGTTGAAGGGTGGATAGTCGCGATCGGCGCGGATTTCGGCGGCCAAGACGCGGCCGAGGGCGTCCTCGAGAGAAACCGTCTCGGTCGGCGGCGCGGTCGGGCGCGTCATCTGTTCGGTGATCACGCGGCGGGCATCGGCGAAGGCGAGGGCGGGTGCGGGCATCGGGTTCAATCTTTTTGGGGATTGTAGCAGGCGTGCCGCGGGCGAGATGCAGGTGCGATCTCCGCAAGCCGGTCGCTTCACCCGAACACAGGACGCTGGTTCAACGGATCCGGCCGGCCGAAAAGTGGGGCAGGTCTCCAGGCCTGCCCTCTTGCGTTGTGTCCCAGACGCCTCGGCCCACTCCTCGTCGCCCGGCTTGGCGGGGTAAAGGACGCGTATCGCGGGGTTCGAAGAAACTCGCGGCTTTTCACTCAGTACCGAGCTTGGCGGGGCAGAGTCCTCGGTAGTGCGGACAGCGGAAGCAATGGTCGCCGGTTTCGAGCGGAAAGCGGAGTTTCGATTGGGCTTCGAAGAACCGGCCGACCGTGTGGGCGGCTGCCTGCCGCGCCTCGCTGCCCACATCCACCTCGACGGCCTGGTCGGGCCGGAGGAAATAGAGCACGGCCCGATCGGGGGGCCGGCCGGCGGCCTGTTCGATCGCATGGGCGTAGAGCTGTAGCTGCGGTGCGTAGTGCCGAGCGCGCTCGGCGATTTGTTCCCCCTCGACCCGATCGGTCTTGTAATCGACCAGAATGCGTTCGTCGCCGTTGTCGAACCACAGATCGATCTGACCTCGCAGCAATCGGCCGTCGAGCAAGAAGAGCAGGTCTTGCTCGTGCTTCGCGTCGGCGGGAACTCGCCGGCCCAGTTCACTTTCCCGGAAACGCCGGACCAACTCGATGACCTCGCTCTCCGATGCCGCGGTTTCGACGGTGCCGGCCAGCGCGGCGTGGACTCGTGAGCCCAGCTCGCCCGGGTCGGGCTTGTCGCGCTCGGCGGCGGTTTCTTGGGCTTCTTCCGAAGCGTTCGCGAGGCTCGCGGGCGCGCTCCCGCCCCCCGGGCCTCGATCTTCCGGGAAACCCAAGTACCGCGATAGGTAATACCGTCTGGGGCATTCGGCGAACAAGGCGACCGCCGTTACCGCTGTCGCCGAGTCGGAGTGATCGATCGGGGCTTGCACCGGCTCGACCCACTCGACCGCCGAGACGGCGTTGTCGGCGTCGGCCCTCGGCTCGGCGGCTGGGTCGGCGTCGGTTCGAAAGAGCCGAAAGCGAAGGCCGGCGAGGATCTTGACTTGGGGCTCGTCGTCCACGGACTGGAGGTCAATCCCAAGTTTGCTTTGCAGCACGCTCGCCCAATGCCCGACCCGGCTGTTTCGCCCGAAAGAACAACTCAGCACTAAATGATCCTCGGCCCGCGTCATGGCGACGTAGAAGAGCCTGCTCGATTCCGCGGCTTCTCGGAGTTTCCGGTCGGCTTGGGCGGCCACGAGAGCTTCGTCGGCACGGCCGGAACCGTCGGCCGGGTCTTTCCACTTCGCTCCGACGCCGTACTCGGGACTGAAAACGGCGGCCGGCGAGTCGGACCGCGACCCGCTTTGCAGGACGGGCAAAATGACGACGGGGAACTCCAAGCCTTTGGCCGCGTGAATCGTCATCAACTGGACGGCATCAACCGACTGATCGAGTACTGGGGCCTCGGCTTCGGGGGATTTGGAAGCCCGCATTTCCTCGATGCGGGAAACCAGCGCGTCGAAGGCGGCGCCGGAGCTTTCCGCCTGTCGACGAGCAAGCTCGAGAAACTTGCGCGCATTGGCGACTTGGTGCCGGCCGTCGGGCTGCGAAAGCAGATAGGCTTCGTAACCGGTTTCGGCCATCGCACGGCTGAGCAGTAGATCGATCGGGGTTTCGTCGCGGGCGCGTCGGAGGCGGTCGAGGCGTTTTCGAAAGGCCGCCAGGCGACCGGCGTCGGCGGGGTCGATGAGAGAAAGCAGCGACGAGTCAGACGGGGCAGCCTCGGCAGGTTGGTCGGACCTGTTGACGGACCGGCGCGTGTGCCGGTCGCTACCGGTAACGGCACGGGCCAAGTTCACTTTTTCGGTCTTGAGGGCCAACAGCGTTTCGTCGCTAATGCCGACCCAAGGGGAGCGCAGGACCGAGGCCAGGCTGATCTCATCCCTCGGGTTCACCAGAACGCGTAACAAGTGAACCAAGTCCCGAATTTCCGCGGCGTCGAAGAACCCCTTTCCCGAAGCGACTTCGTAAGGGATATCGGCCGGCCGCAACTCGGCGGCGATCGTCTCGAGATCCACGCGCCGCCGCGTCAAGATCGCGAAATCGCCCCACCGCGGCTCCCTTGAGCTCTCCCCGAGACGCAACTCGCGCCGCAGTTCGAAGATTCGGGCGGCCAAGTGACGGGCCTCACGCCGTTTGGCGTCGCGGGAATCATCGGCTCGCGCCACGAAGACTTCCAGGCTCGGGGCCGTCTTCAGTGGAAACTTGCGCACGGCCCGCAACGGGCGGTCCTCGATGCCCTCGGCCTCTCCTAGAATGGTTTCGGCTGCGCGGAGGATTTCCGGGCGGCTGCGGAAGTTTTCCGGCAGCTCGACCAGGTGACCCCCGTGTGCTCGGATGTCGCCGCGAAAGCGCCGAAAGACCTCTGGGGCGGCATAGCGAAATCCGTAGATTGATTGGTTAATGTCGCCGACGGCGAAAAGCGTCCGTGCGCCGTGCTCCCGGCCCGATTGCAGCAAGTCCATCAATTTGGCCTGGACGGGATTGGTGTCCTGGAATTCATCGACCAAGACATGATCGAAGCGGGAAGCGAGGCGAGGGTGCTTTTCGAGCAAACGCGCCGCGCGGCGTTCGAGATCAGAGTAATCACATTTCGAAACTGATCGCTTCCATTGCTGAAAGCGTTCCTCGACGCTTCGCAACGTCTCGGCGAGCCACTCCCGGGAGCTTTGATGGACGACGCCGGAAAGGGCCGCGCGGCAGCGGGGCGCCAGATTGTCCCGCATGGGCTTGAGAACCTTGCCGGCGCCCCGGGGACGGCCGGATGTTTGCAAGGGCTCGGCCAGGTCATCAAGCCGGGCGAGGGATTCGAGCGGGTCTCGGCCGGCCGAGTCCCGTAGGTGTTGAGCCTCGGCGATCAGGTCGGGGGCGGGGATCCGGCGAGCAGCGTCCTCCAGAGCCGCGATGAGGTCGCGCAGCGCCGGTTCGGGGTCGATCGTGCGCGCGAAGGCTTCGGTGTCGGAGGCGCAACGGGCACGGTGCATTTCCTCCAAATACGGTTCGAGATCGACGCCCGCGAAAGCTCGTAGAAAGCGCTCGGCGGCTTGGGGGTCGTCGGCACGAGCTTGCTCGAGGACTTCGCGAATCACTCGTTGGCGCTCGATCGTCTCTTCCCAGGTTTCCATCACGGAAAACTCGGGGTCGAGTTCGGCTTCGAAAGCGTGCTCGCGAAGCAACCCTGCGCAGAAAGCGTGGAGCGTGGAGACGGGCGCCCGCAAGAAGGCCTGCCGCCGGGCCGGGTCCGCTTCCCCGGCGGCCAGGCGCTCGACCAAGTTTTGCGCGGCCTTCTCGGTGTAGGTCACCGCCAAAATGCGGCGGGGGTCGACGCCTCTTTCGGTCACCAGCCGCCGAAAGCGTTCGACCAGCACGTAGGTTTTGCCCGACCCGGGTCCGGCGGTGACACAGACCGCGCCGCGGCCCCAACTCGAGACGGCTTCGCGTTGTCCGGCCGTTTCGGTCAGAGTTGAATCCGGCACAGATCCCGAAAATTGCAGCGTGAGTTGCATTCTTCCCGATCCAGCGGGGCTACCTCGATTCGCCCGTCGCGAATTTCATCCATGGCATCGAGGGCCCGTTCGAGCCCCTGGTTGAGAATCCCCCGGAAATTGTTCTCGGTCACTCGGATGTCGGTTCGTTGGATGAATTCCTCGGGGACACGGCCTTCGACCACCCAGCCTCGCCGCGTCGTCTCCCCGCGCAGCCCCCAAAACTGCATACCCGCCGGGCGCAGCCCCAACTTTTTCTCCAAACCGAGCAGGTAGAGCGAACCCTGCACATAGCGTCCTTCGTCGTGGCCCTTCACGAGCTTGCCGATCTGCTGCTTCGCTGAGTATTTGTAGTCGACCACGAAGGCGTGCTCTTCCCCCAAGACTTCGTAGCGATCGACGCGGCCCTTCACCAGAAGGTTGTCTCCTTCGTCCCTCTCGGCCAGGTAGTCGAAGTCGACTTCGTAACCTTGACCGGTCGCGCCCGGGATGCCCGCTGCGGCTCGCTCGGCGCAAAATCGCTCGAGATCGTCTTCGATGCGGTAGAGCGCGGCCAGGGTGCGAAACGTCTTGGGAATGCGATTGTGGCTTAATTCCAACTCGAAAATTTCTTGCAAGATCTCGAGAATCGGCTTGTCGCGACCTTGGCTCCACATCGCCATGGCGCGGTGGACGATGTTGCCTTCGACCAAGGCGTCGAGCCGGTCCTCGGGGGCGGGCGGGGCCTCTTCGAGCCTCAGCGTGCGTTGGGCGAAATATTGAAACGGACATTGCAGGAATCTCTCGAGCGAGGTCGGCGAAAAGTGGTCGTGCTTGGCGACGATCCACAGCCTCAGCTCGGGTGAGCCAATGCGCGCGGCGCTCGGGACGGAGTAGTCGGGCGCCGGCTCGCGCAGCCTGATCGGGGCGAGGACGCGGTCGTTTTCCTTCGGGGTTTCGAGAAAGAACGACCGCAACAGCGGGCGGCTTTGCTCGTCGAGCCGCGCGTGGCTGAGGAACAACTTTTCGCGCCCGCGGGTCGAGGCTACGCGGAAGAGTAGACGTTCCTCGGCCTCGCGGTCGTCGGCCGAGCGCATGGGGATGCCTTGCCGGCGCAGGCGATCGCGGTCGGCTTCGTTGAAGAAGAGATCGCGTTCGGGGCGGCGAGGGAATTGCCCCTCGACCAGACCGGGGACGAAGACCACCGGCAGCTCCCATTGACGGGCTTCGAAGATCGAGAGCACTTGGACGACGTCGCGGCGGTTGTCCGGCGCGCTCGCCGACGTGCGCCGCAGGACAAACTCGAGAGCCCGCAGGTAGCCGCTCAGGGGGACCTTTCGCTCTCCGGAAACCGAAAGCAAGGCGGCGGCTTCCTCGGCGGCGGCCCGGAAGGCGACAACCGCGCGCGCCACCGAACGCAAGGTGAGCACACGGTCGTAGAAGGTTTCTTCCTCGACCCCATCGCCGACGTCCGGCCGCCGCCACCAATCGTGATGGAACTCGCGAACGCGCTCGGCCCATTTGGCGGGCGGCCGCGATTCACGCGCCGACGAGGCGAACTCACGAAGCTTGGCGAGCCCCTTGGTGACGGAACGATACCGCTTGGCGTGGAGTTCGAGAAAGCTCAACCCGCGGCCCGGCAGGTTGCGGCAAACCTCGAAGTCGAACCCGTCGAGCTCATCAGGATCGCCCGCGGCACAAGCCGGATGCCGCAGCGCCACAAGCGTCTTTTCAGCCGGGAAGCCTTCCTCGGCGGCTTCGAACAGAGCCGGCAAGAACCTGACGCTCGCGTGGGCCGATAGCGGCTCGGCTCGACGCAGACGAAACGGGATGCCGAAGCGTTCGAAAACCCGGCGGATGATCGGCGCATAGGCTTCGGGCGAACGCAGCACAACACCGTACCCGGCGAAGGACGGGCCTTTGCCCGCGTTGGGGTTGGCGCCGCTTCCAGCGTCTCCCTTCGACGCCAAGTCGCTCAGAATCACCCGCGCGATTTCCTCGATCTCCTGGGTTGGCGTCGCGGCCTCGGAAACGATCGGAGTCACTGCGGGACGGCGGACCGTTTCCAGCCGCTGGACCGGCAGCCCGTCGAGAGCAGGGCTCGGGTCTTCGATCAGCGTGACGACGGGTTTGTCGACGGTGTCCGCGACGGCTAGGATCAGTTCACGCTCGCCGGCGGTGAGGTGAAAAAAGCCGTCGAAATAGACTTCCTGCAACCCGCCCAAGGCCCCGGCGCGAATGCCCGCGGCCGCAAGCTGAAAACGCCCCCAGGGCGAGACGTACCCCAGTTCCTCAAGCCGCTCTTCGTAGCGACGAAATACCTCCGCGAAAGCCTGTTGCGCCGGGGATGAGCAAAACGGCGTGACCCGGGCCGAGTCGCACCCGGCGGCCCAAAACTCCCGCATGGTCCGTGTCGCGGCGGTTGCGGCCCCGGCGGTGTCACCGAGAGCGGCGAATTCGGCGCGGCCCGATTCCTCGATCACTTGTGCGAGCAACCAAGCGCTGAGCGCGGCGGAGGGCTCGCGAGCTTCGGGGGTCAGCCGCGTGACGAAATCGGCAAGGGTGGCGACGGTATCGCCCGGGACGGCCGAGCCGCGTCGTGCGAGGGTATGCAGCGTGTGGCGCGCCATGCTCGCGGTGGGCACGACGAGCCTCGCCTCGTCCGCGCGCCCTTCTCGGATCGCGGCTTCGATTTGCTCCAGAACGAAATGAGTTTTCCCGCTGCCCGGGGGTCCGATCAGCAGCATATTGTCCGCTTGACCGAGGATTGTAGCAGGCGCGGCGGCGGCAGGCTTGCCTATTCAGCGCTGACGCAGCATCGATTCGGCTAGGGATAGCTCTACTCGCGGTCGCGGAATTCCTTGAACCAGTTTTGGACCACGCGGATCGTTGGCTCGGGATTGTCTTCCGCCGGCTCGACGAGGACAAACCGCCCGCCCGCCGAGACATCGTAGTTCTGGCTCAGCGATGCCACCTGGTCCCGATATTGAAAAAGGCGCTGCACCGCGCCGGCCGAAAAGCTCGGGTCAGTGGACACCGGTACCGCCACCATCGTGTTCCCCTCGAAATAATATAGTTCGCTGCCGTCTCGGCTCCAGCGCGGGTGGAACCCGACGCCGGCCGACACGGTCCACTGCCGGCTGCCTTCGGGAAAGTCCAGGACGTGGACCCCCCATTGACCCGACTCGTCCCCCGCATAAGCGACGTAGCGGCCGTCGGGAGAAAACTTTGCCTGCGTTTCGGAAAGCGGTACGGCGGAACAAACGCGCCTCCCAGACGCTGTCGTCCTCGTTGCGTTCCAAATACCAAAGGTCGTCCCCGGTTTCCGGATGGGCCACGGTGTAGATCAGATATTTTCCGTCCCGGGACCAGTCTGTTACGAACTCGTTGTGGGGAGTGGACGCGAGCACTTCCGCCTCCCCACCCCCGTCGGCCCGCCGCAGGAAGATGTCGAATTTGCCCGCCCGGCTTGAAGTGAACGCCACTTGGTCTCCGGCAGGCGACCAGATGGGAAAAATATCGGGTGCCCGGTCTGAAGTCAGGCGAGTCCTCACCGCACGTTCGATATCCCAAATCCACAGGTCCGGATTTGCATTCTCCGTCGCGGCGAAGGCCAGGCGTCGGCCGGCGGGGGATAGGTTAGGTGAATGGATGTTCTCGTATACTTCACCGATTTCTCCCGTTTTCTCCCCCATTCGGTCTAGCCAAACCAGCCGTTGTCGGGTCGAACCCGACACGTCGAGGTAAACCAGCGTTCCATCGGATACAACGCTGGCATCGCGGGCGTTCCGAACGATGGGAAAAGCTTCCCCGGTGGCTTGTAAGGTGTCAAGAGAAAAGGGCAATGCCCAAAGCTCGTAAGAGAAAAAGGTCGGCCGGTAAACAAGATGACCGCTCGGAGCATAGAACGGAAACAATCCCGTTCCGAGGGTCCCTCGCCGGCCGGTCTTGAGGTCTAGAATGACCATATCGGGTGGTCGAGCGGACACGGCCTCTTCAGCCACCAGGACACGGTCTCCGGATTCAAGGGGCAGGAAATGCGGCGCCAAAACTTCTTCCGTCGTTCCCATCGATGCTGCGTCCGGCACGTCAGGAAGGGTGAGCCGTTTGGGAGTGCCCCCGACGGAGGGAACTTCATAGAGCGCCCGCGTCGGCATGCCGCAAGCGAAGACGATTGCCTCGCCGTCGGCGCTCCAGCTCCCTCCGCCGAAGAAAGAGCAGGGATGTTGGCAGAGCCGGGCTGGGGGACCGCCCTGAACGGATACCTTCTTGATTTCTTTTGCGGTGGCAAACCCAATGAAATCGCTACCGGGCGACCAAAACGGCGCTCGGGCGTCTCCGGTACCCTCCAGAGCCCTCGGTTCCTGCTGATCGAGATCCTGGACCCACAGCCGTCCCTCGGTGCCGGCAGCGGTGAAGGCGATGTGCTCTCCGTTCGGGGAGATGATGACGTCGGTCTTGGAGGGCCCTTGGGAAACGGGTACGGGCGGCGTAAAGGCGAATCGGCGCACCGGGCGTTCGGGAACAGGTTGGCGGAAATAGGCGAACGCGAGTGCTAGTGCGATTGCAACGGTGAGTGCGAGCAGCGCCTGATGGAGTCTTAGCCTCTGTTTCGGGACCAGTGCCGTTCGCTCTGGATCTGCGGGTTGCGGTGGGTTCGAGTCCGGCTCGCGGCCCTGCCGTGGGAAAGTCGTTTCGGGGGATTTCAACTCCTTGCCCAACCTCCGCAGATCAACGATCATCTCCTCGACGTGCTGGTAGCGGTCCGCCGCGTCCTTGGCGAGCGCCTTGCCTACGATGAAGTCCAACTCTATCGGCAGGCCCGCCCGCAAGGCCGTGATCGGCTCGGGGTCTTCGTTGCCGATGGCATAGAGCACGGCCTCCTGCCGCTCTCCCGCGAATGGCAGCCGCCCCGTTACCATCTCGTAAATCACGACCCCCAGCGACCAAACATCCGTGCGCCGATCGGTCGGCTTCCGCCTCGTCTGTTCCGGCGACATATAGGCCGGCGTGCCTAGGATCGTCGCTGTCTTTGTGAGTCTCGATTGCTCGGCGAGTTGCGCCAGGCCGAAGTCCATGATTTTGACCTGGCCCTCTTCGGTCAGCATCAGATTGGCGGGTTTGATGTCGCGGTGAACGACGCCCCGGCTGTGAGCTGCCTTCAAGCCCTCGGCGGTCTGGGAGGCGATGTCGATCACCTCGTCGAGCTTGAGCGGGCGATCGCTGATTTTGTCTTTGATGGTGCGGCCCGCGACGAAGGCCATGGCGAGGAAGGTTTGTCCCTCGGCCTCGTCGATTTCATGGACGGTGCAAATGTTGGGATGGTCGAGTGCCGCCGCGGCTTGGGCTTCGCGAAGGAAGCGTTCCTTGGCTTCGGCGTCTTCAACGACGTCGGCGCGCAGAAACTTCAGCGCGACGGGACGCTTGAGCTTGGTGTCGAGGGCTTTGTAAACGACACCCATGCCGCCCTCGCCGAGTTTTTCGGTGATCTCGTAGTGAGAGATGGTTTGGTCGATCATGGCCTGCCCGTAGCCTGAAACTTCGAATCTCGATCGAGCGTTCGGCCACCCGAGCCGCGTCGTCCCACGGCGCGGTCTTCCGCCACCCCTCGACCAAGTTTCTCCCCTGAACGACCGGGCCCCGCCGGTGGCCCCACTAGCCTGAAGAGATTGTACAGCGGCAGGGACGCCTCGCGGGTAACAAGCTTGCCGGGCCGTTCGAGCAACGCGGCGAGTATCTGGAACGACTGCTCTTGCAGCCGAATCTTCACCCCGCCCTTGCGAAGTTCGCCGGTCTTGAGATTCAGCTCGAAGGTTTCAAACCGCGCCACCCTCGAAATTTGGATCAGATCTTGCATGAAAACGCCGCGCGCCCCCACCTCCGATCACGATTCACCGCTTGCCGTTGGAATTCAGGGGAATTATAGCGCTTTGAGAAGGCAGCCACCGCGACGTGGCGTGTTTGCCGGCTGGGCCGGGCAGGCCTGGAGACCTGGCCCACTGGGCTCACCCCGCTCACCCGAGTTCTCAGCGCCAAAACGGTACCGTCCTTAAGGCTTTTTGGTCCATCTAAGAATCTTTGTTTCAGTAGTTTACCTGTTTACCAACAGTTAGCAGCGCGTTAACTTCGAGTCGATTGAGCTACCGTCTGATCCGGCTCATTCTGCTCTCACCAACCACCTGGAGGTGAGAGCAATGAATCAGTCGATTACACGGTTCGCAGTCCTTGGTCTCGTCCTTCTTTCCAATATTTCGTTACTGGCCGGCCAACCCAACCAAAAGAGGATCGCCGAGCGCGCTACTCTCACGTCGGCGGCGACCTCACCGAAATCTCTCGGCTCGGCCGAGGCTCCCTACCTGCTTTCCATCCTGGTTTTCAACCACACCAATGTCGGCGCCGCGACATTCGAAGAGGCGCAACAGAAAGCGGCGACGATTTTCGCCAAAGCCGGAATCGATGTGGAGTGGCGTCGCTTTTCTCGCTCGACCGGCGCGGAAGCTCCGTCGGCCTATGACGCAGCCGGTCGCGCCGTGCTTCCCTTGAACCTGATTCTTCCCGCCGAGACGGCCTATCCTCAAATGAAGAAATACCTCGGATTACCGAAAACCGCTCTTGGCTTTGCCTTGACGCAACCCGAAGGCAAAACCCACGGCGAAACGGCTTACGTCTTCGTAAACAAGGTGGCGGACCTCATCGAAAAGGAGCCGTTCGCGGATCTGGGGGTCATGTTGGGACACATGATGGCGCACGAGCTGGGCCACCTGCTGCTTGGTCGAGGGCACTCGCACAGCGGGCTGATGAGCGCGGAAGTCGCCGGACGGACGCTGAAGCTGGCGGGGGCCGGTCGGCTGCATTTCACGCGCAAGCAGGTGAAGCGGATACGCCAGTCGGTCGGCGAGAGAATCGAGTTGGTCCCCGCGCGGGTGGCGGCGGTGGCCGGGAAGTGACTTTGAGCCGTTTCGTGGTATACCGTTAGAGCACTTGGCGCACCTTGGCCGCCGATCGCGACCGGGTTGGCGGGCGCCCCGAAATGCTCGGAAAGGCGGTTACCATGATCCGGCTGCTCGTCACGACCCTTCTGTTCACCCTCGCAGCCTGCGCTCCGGGCGGTGAACCCTCGGACCCCGGGAGCGCCACGCCCCCGGCGAAGACGGTCGATACCCTGGCGGGAACGGGCGTCAGCGGCTCGGCGGGCGACGGCGGCCCGGGTGACGAAGCCCAGGTGGGCAATCCTTTCGGCGTGGTCATCGGCCCCGACGACGCGCTCTACATCTGCGAGGTGGATACCCACCGGGTTCGCCGTCTGGACTTGAAGACGAATGTGATCTCGACGGTCGTCGGCAGCGGCCGCAAGGGCTACTCGGGCGACGGCGGCCCGGCGCTCGAGGCCGACCTCAACGAGCCCTATGAAATTCGATTCGCGGCGAATGGCGACATGTATTTCGTCGAGATGCGCAACAGCATTGTGCGCAAGGTGGACGCCGCGACGGGCACGATCTCGACAGTGGCGGGGACCGGCGAGGCCGGCTATTCCGGCGACGGCGGCCCTGCGGTAGAGGCGCGACTCCACGACCCCCACAGCATCGAGCTTGACGGGCAGGGGTCGCTCTATATCGCTGACATCGGAAACCATCGCGTGCGCCAAGTGGACTTAGCTACCGGCGTCATTTCGACTCTTGCCGGTACGGGTGAACAGGCTCCCACGCCCGACGGCGCAACGCTGGAAGGCACGCCACTTAACGGACCGCGCGCGATTGCCTTCGACCCCGACGGTGATATGCTTCTGGCGCTCCGCGAAGGCAACGCTGTCTACCGCATTGCAATGAAAGAGAAGACCCTGCACCACATCGCGGGAACCGGCGAAATCGGATACACCGGAGACGGCGGGCCCGCCAAGCAAGCCTTGCTTTCCGGGCCCAAGGGTATTTCCGTCGGTCCCGATGGAGGCGTCTATATTGCCGATACGGAAAGCCATACCATCCGCCGGATCGATCTGGTGAGCGGTGTAATTGAAACCCTCGTCGGCGACGGCAGCCGCCATGACGGGCCGGACGGCGACCCGCTCGGGTGTCGGCTGGCGCGTCCGCACGGGGTTTTCGTCGCTGTGGACGGCGCGGTCTACATCGGCGATAGCGAGAACCATCGCGTGCGTGTGGTGCGGTAACGTCGGCCGCAGGTGTCTTCGACCCCTGCGCTACGCAGGAAGCACGCGTTGTGAATTTCTGTTCGGTGTTCGAAGGATACCGGGCGTGGGCCCGTCGCTTTCGCTCAGGGCTCTGAATCTGGGTTAGCGGTTTTGTGCGCCGACCCGGACGTGGGTGGCGCTCGGGCCTAACCCGCCACGCGGAAGGCGGCTTGGAGGGTTTTCTTGACCATGTTGGTGGTCTTGCGATCGTACTCCCAGATGGCCAGCCAGCGGTTGATACGGCTCGCGGTTGGGTAGGCGTAGGTCTTTTCGAGCAGCTTTCGGAGGGGGATCTTGTTCTGCTTGGCGAGGACGAGTTCTTGAATCAGCTCGCCGGCGTTTGGGGCGATCATCGTACCGCCTAAGAGGCGGTCTCCTTTCAAGTAGACCGTCAGCTTCGACTCGGGGTAGCGATCGGTCGTCGCGCGATTGACGTCTTCGAAGCCTTGCACGACGCGGCGGTAGCGGATGCGGCGGTCTTGGAGCTGCTTTTCCGACAGGCCGAAGGTCGCCACTTCCGGATCGGTGAAGGTAACCCAGCTCAAATCGTCGTAACTGAGTTTCTTCTTGATCGGCGAGAACAGGTTCCAAAGAATGACCGAGCCGTGCAGCTCGGTCACATGGGTTAGAAAGATTTGTCCCGCGGCGTCGCCGCAGGCGTAGATGCGTTTGTTTGTTGTTCGTAGATAGGCGTCGATCTTCATGCGGCCGCCGTCGACTTCGATTCCGGCTTTTTCGACGTCGAGCGAATCGTGGACGAGCTCCTTGCCCGTCGCGATCAAGACTTTGTCGAAACGCTGCTCGATGACGCCGTCGGGTGTCGTGATCTCGGCGGTATTGGGTGTTGGGAAGCGCGTCAATTCGGAATTGCAGATGAAGCGTACACCTTCGGCGCCGAGGTGGCGGCCGATCAACTCGCCGGCTTCCTCGGAGTCACGCAGCAGCAGCCGCGAGGCCTTTTCGAGGACGGTTACTTTGGAACCCAGGCGCGTGAAGGCTTGCGACATCTCCATGCCTATCGGACCGGCGCCGACGATCAGCATTTCGCCGGGAAGTTCGTCCAGCTTCCAAAGGCTCTCGTGCGTGACGTAGGCGACGTGCTCGATGCCGGGCACTGGGGGGATGCGTGGCCGGGCGCCGGTGGCGATCACAATGCGGCGCGCGGAATAGGTCTGATCGCCGACCTGCACGCTGTTGCGGGAGACGAAACGCGCCTCGCCGAACGCGAATTCAACGCCGAATCCACCGAGAAACTCCGGCGTCTCGTGCGAGCGAATCTCCGCTTGGACTTCTCGCACGGCCTCGAAAACCTTGCGGAAGTCGACTTCCCCGGTAGCGTTGATTCCGAATTGAGCCAGCCCGGCGGCGTCGTGCGCTCGCTTGGCGATGTGGAGCAGAGCTTTGCTCGGGACGCAACCGGTGATAAGACACTCGCCCCCGATGAGGTCGGGGTTCTTGTCAATCAGCAGAGTCTTTAGGCCGAGTTTCGCGCAAGGGACGGCGACGTTGAGGCCGCCCGCGCCGGCGCCGATGACAATCATGTCGTAGTGCATGGATCTCCCCTTGTAATCGCTGTCTTAGCCCCGTATGGAAAGAGGTTGGTGGGCGTTTCCGTCTGTCTCCGTCTCATTGCCCCGCCGCCAACTTCCGATACCGCTCGACCTCTCGTTCGGTTACCGCGGGGCCGGACCACGTTTGGACCCCGTCAAAGTCGATCGTCACGGGCCACACCAGGGCTCCCATTTCCTCGGCCCGCCGCAAGCATTCGCGGCGGCGGCCGGTTTTCGTGAAGACCAGCATTACTCCGCCACCGCCGGCACCGCAGGTCTTGCCGCCTAGAATCACGTCGTCGAGTTCTTCAAAGTAGCGGCGGTGAGCATCGCTGTCGCAACTCGGGTGCAGGCGGTAGAGATTACGGCACGAGGCGTTCATTGAATCGACGTAGCCGCCAAGGTCTCCCGCTTCGAGCGCGGCGGCCATCTTGACGGCCTCTTCGCGGAGGCGAATCATTGCGGCGACCGTGGGCGAGTTTTCGAGGGCGTAGGAATCCTTGATGTCCTGATGAATGTTGCCCGAGACGTGAGCTTCGCTGGTGTAGATCAGCAGCGAGCGGTGTTCGAGGGCGCGAAGAGCGTCGTAGGGAACCGCGATGCGATGCGGACGGGTGCCGCCGCCTTTGACGTATTCGAGCCGGTTGATTCCCCCGAGCGCGGCACCGAAGGAATCTTGATCGCCACCGGGGTAGCCTAGGTCGTCGCGCTCGATTGAGTTTGCCAGTGCCGCGGTTTCGGCTTGCGAGCGTTGTCGGCCGTAAGCACGATCGATCGACGCGGCCACGGCGACTCCGATCGCGCCGCTGCCGCCGAGTCCGGCGCCGGCCGGGACGTCGGATTCGGTGACGAGTAGGAGCGAGTCTCCGGGATCCGCTAGGCGGCGCACGAAAGCCTCGAGGAACTCGAGTTTTCCGGAAAGCTCATCGACCGACGGCGCGGTCACGCCGACGCCCAGATCCTCGGAGTAAATGATGACGCCGCCGCCCTCGGGCAACAGGCCAACCGAAGCAAAGGCGTGTCGACCAATGCCAATGTTGACGACCATGCCGCCGTGCTCGACCGAGAACGGCGGAGCGTCGCTGCCTCCACCGGCAGGGTCAACGCGCACCGGGGCGCGGGCGCAGGATCTTTCCATATCGGGGCTAGGGTATCAGAACGGTGGGGATCTGAAGGCCTTGTGTAGTCGGAAACTTGGTGCGGGCATGCTCTTAAGCGAGACGAGCTGAGAAGTTGCCTCAACTGTGGGCTAGGACAAACACGAGTGTTCGTCACTGCCGAAGGGTGCGCAGTTAGCGACTGGGGCGACGTCGATTACGCGAGGGCGCGCCAGAGGGTGGCGACTAGGAAGGTTACTACGAAGGCGAAAACGAGCGGCATCAGGGCGCCGATGGTGGTCCATTTGGCGCTGCGGGTTTCGCGCCAGATTGTAAGAATTGTTGTCGCGCAGGGATTATGGAGGACGGAGAACAGCATCAGGTTGACGGCGGTTAGAAGCGTCCAGCCTTGTTGGTCGATCAACAAAACACGGATCTCGTCGAACGAGGTTAGCTCGGTCATCATACCGACGCCTAGGTAGACCATCATCAATGTCGGCACGACGATTTCGTTCGCCGGGATGGCGATGACGTAGGCCAACAGAATCACGCCGTCCAAACCGATGGCGCGGCCCAGCGGGTCGAGGAAGGCAGCGGAATGTTGCGCCAGGCTGGCGCCGCCTGCATCGGTATTCGCCAAAATCCAGATCACCGCACCGGCGGGAATGGCGGTCATGATGGCTCGGCCAAGCACGAAGATGGTGCGGTCAATTAGAGAGGTGTAGAGAATCCGGAAGATGCTCGGTCGGCGGTACGGCGGCAATTCCAAAGTGAAGGCGGAGGCCTCACCCTGCAACACTGTCCGTGCCAACAGCCACGAGGCCAGCAGCGTAAAGGCAACGCCGATCAGCACGACGCCGACGACGGCTCCGGCGGCCGCGACCGATGCGAGAGCCGGAGGGAAGGCTGCCGCGACGAAAATCGTCGCCAGCATGATCAGCGTCGGGAAGCGTCCGTTACAGGGAACGAAGTTATTCGTCAAAATTGCGATCAGCCGTTCTCTCGGGGAATCAATTACGCGCGTCGCGATTACCCCGGCGGCGTTACAGCCGAAGCCCATGGCCATCGAAAGCGCTTGCTTGCCGTGCGCCCCGGCTTTGCGGAACAGCCAGTCCATATTGAAAGCCACTCGCGGCAGATACCCGAGGTCTTCGAGGATTGTGAACATCGGAAAGAAAATCATCATCGGCGGCAGCATCACGCTCACCACCCAGGCCAAACCGCGAAAGGTCCCGTGCCAGAGAAAGCCGGTGATCCAGCCCGGCACCCCCCACGCAGTGAACGCCGCGGCCGCTTGTCCCTCGAACCAGAAAAAAGCGTTAGCGAGCATCGCCGAGGGGTAATTCGCGCCGAGGATCGTCAGCCAAAAGATCACGGCCAAGATCAACAGCATCATGGGCAGCCCGAGCAGCGGGGAAGTCACGATGCGGTCGATGCGTTGGTCGAAGTCCCACTTGCCGCCCGTGCCACGCCGCACGGCACGATCGGCGATACGTTGCGCTTCGCCGTACAGCGAGGAGACTACCTGGTCGCGAAAATCGCCCTCCAAGCCCCGGCGCAACTCGTCACCTCGGTCGAGGAGGCTCTGGGGTGTGGCGGGCGTGCTCATTGAGACCCCTGAATCGAAATGACGCTGCTGAACTGCTCCCCCGGGGCGGCTTGAGCGGCTTCGATCCCGGCGAGCTCACCCGACAGTAGCGCTTGGCGGACTTTGTGGTCGCCGTCCAGGAGGCGAAACGCGACCCAGCGGGCATTCGGAAGTTCAGGGGCCACTGAATGGATCATCGGCACGAGCTCGTCGAGAGCCGTCTGAACGTCTCGCGGCGGCTGGGCGCGCTTCGGTTGGGTTGCGATTTCACCGGAGATGACGTCGGCGGCGATGCGCACTAAATCATGCAGGCCTTCTTTTGTCCGCGCGACGGTAGGGACAGCGGGGACTCCCAGATCGCGGGCCAGCGCGCGTGTATCGACTTCGAGGCCCTTGCGTCGCGCTTCGTCCATTAAGTTCACGCAGACCACAACCTTGTCGGTAATTTCGAGTACTTGCAAGACCAGGTTCAAGTTGCGTTCGAGCGCCGTGGCATCGACGACGACGATGGTGCAGTCCGGTTGGCCGAACAGCAGAAAGTTGCGGGCGATCTCTTCGTCTTGGGAGGCCGAAAGCAGGGAATAGGTGCCGGGGAGATCAACCAGCTTATAGCGCTTTCCCTGAAGTTCGTACCCGCCCTCGGCGCGCGTGACGGTCTTGCCGGTCCAGTTGCCGACGTGCTGACGCAAACCCGTGAGCGCGTTGAATACCGACGACTTGCCGGTGTTCGGATTTCCGGCCAACGCGACCAAGTGATCGTACTTGCCGATCGAGACGCCCATTTGCGCCAGTTGGGCGTGGGCCGGGCAGGTCTCACAATCGCTGTGAGAAGTCGGTATGGCGCTCATAATCCGCTTACTCCGCGAGCTTCGTTTGCCGAGCCGTTGTGAACGCCCTTAGCTTTTGCGGTAAACGCGGACGCTCCCGTCGGGGAGGGCGTAGGTCCTACCGGGCGAACCCAAATCCGATCCCCTTGGTCTTTGCGCAGGGCGATCAACGTTCCCCGCAGCCGAAAGGCTCGCGGGTCCCCGAACGGATTGTCGAGAGCCGCCTCGATGCGGGTCCCAGGGGTCAAACCTAGATCGAGCAACCGGCGGCGGGAAAACCCGCGGCACAGCGCGTCCAATTCGACGACTTCGGCGGCTTCTCCTTCCGCTAACTCCGACAAACGCTTCGACCCGGCGGGTCGCTCCGGTCCCGCCGGCACCGCCGCGACCTGAATGTTCGCCGCTACCACCGGCGCGAGGCTGTGTTCCTGTTCGCCGTCGCTGATGACCAGTCGCTCGGGCGTGTTCTCGAGCACGCGAACGTTCTTGCCCGGTCGCAGCCCGGCTGCAAGTATCTGTCGGAAAATCACGTCAGGCTCGTCCTCGATGTGCGTTACGCGCGCCGCTCTCGCTGTCGGCCAGTCGGTAAGCGGAACCGCGTTGTCCTTTTCGATTGAGCCGTCGGGCCGCGGGATGGGGTCACCGTGAGGGTCGCGCTCGGGGTGGCCGAGGTGAGCGTCCAGGGCGTCGATGCGCTCGCTGCTCAGTTGGTGCTCGGCTTTTTCGGCCGCTTGATGCAGGCGGGCCATGGGCACTCCGGCGTCATCGGCTAGATAGCGTTCCCAAAGCCGGTGCGCCCGCACCACGTGCAGCGCCAGCCGTTGCCCTTCAGCCGTCAGCCGCAGTGCGCCTCCCGCCGACTGGATCAGATTGCGCTCCTCGATGTGGGTGATCAGTTCGAGTGTGCGGCTCTGCTTTATCCCCAAGGCTCCGGCGAGAGATTCCGGGGTTGCGTCTTGTGCCCGCTGGTCCCAGGCCAAGATGTGCTTCAGGGCGTCCTCAAAGCGCTCGCGTCGACGCAATTCCTTCCAGCGACGAGAGAGTGCCAATAGCCCCGAGCCGGGCCACAAAACTCCCGCCGCCGCGACGAGAACGGCCAAGGCGAGCCAAACCGACCAGGGGGTTTCCATCCTCGCCTCGTTACCCGGTTCCCTCGAGAACGGCTTTCGCCTCTGTTTCTTGCCGGGCTTCCGTCGTTGTCGATTCGGGCGTGCCTTCACCTTCCGAATCGCGAGCCAACACGTGGATTCGCCGAGCCACCCGCGTTCCCAGCGCGCGCCCGTCCGGTTGGTCCTCCACTTGCAGGATCAATGGCCCGTCGAACGGCCCTCGCTCAGTCACCTCGATGCGGGCGCCCGGTACGATTCCCAGGCCGAACAGGTAGCGCAGAATCTCTGCGTCATTATCGGAGACGCGCGAAACCTTCGTTTCGGTCCCGACAGGCAGATCGAGGAGCGGGATCTCGCTGCGCTCTGGGATAGTGCCGTCCTTGCGCGGAATTGGATGGCCGTGAGGGTCGATCTCCGGGTCGCCGAGCTTCTGGGCGATGCGGTCTTCGAAAGTCTCCGAGATTGCATGTTCCAGTTTCTCGGCTTCGGCATGCACTTCATCCCAGCTATACCCGAGCGAGTCGTGGAGGAAAAGCTCGAGCAGCCGGTGGTGACGAATGACTTCCAGCGCCCGCAGCCGCCCGCGCTCGGTCAGCCTCACGCCTCGGTGCTTCTCGTACTGCACCCAAGGCGGCTCTTGCTCGGCGAGCTTGCGCAACATTCCCGTGACCGACGCCGGCGCCACAGTCAGGCGCTTCGCCAAGACGACAGTACTCGCACGGCCCTCGTCACCGGCGATTTCAAAGATCGCCTTGAGATAGTCGTCCACCGCTTCGGTAATCGGCTTCATGGTGAAACTTAGATTTAGGCTTCCCTAAATTTCTAGCTTACCCTAGGTTTTCGGTCCTGTCAACGGGCTTCCGCGAAACCGCCGGACGAGTGGCGGAACCCGGGACTGAGACGTGCTCGGCCTGTCGATTCGGCCGCCGCGGCCGGAAAAAGAGCGTAAGCCCACACGGGGGCCCTTTCAAGAACGAGGAAACCGGGTTAAGATAAAAAGAGGTTTGTTCATCCCGGCTCCGGCGGAAGCCGTCCACTGCTCGCAAGTCGTTCTTGTTTCGGTGCTTTGACCGATTTGTAAGTCTTTTTCATCTCAGCGCGCCAAAGATTACCCCCCTTTCGGACGAATTGCGCTCATAGGTGGAGTACGCTCTGATCTAATGGGACTAGGAGGAGAAAAACTGATGGAAGCGCGCCAGGTCCTTGAGGCCGAGGCAGTTGCAAGCGAGCGGAAAGATGCTGTCGTGATCCGTTTCGCCGGAGACTCCGGCGATGGCATGCAGTTGACGGGCAACCAGTTCACGACGACTTCGGCACTGCTGGGCAACGACATCGCGACTCTTCCGGACTTCCCGGCGGAGATCCGCGCGCCCGCGGGGACCGTTCCCGGTGTCAGCGGTTTCCAAGTCCAGTTTTCTTCCCAGGAAATCTTTACGCCCGGCGACGAGCCCGACGTGCTGGTCGTTATGAACGCGGCGGCGCTGAAGGTCAATCTGCCGACGCTGCGGAAAGGCCGCACGGTGATCGTCAATACGGACGGTTTCGACGCCGGCAACCTATCCAAAGCAGGGTACGAAAACGATCCGCTCGAGGACGGCACGCTCGATGGCTACCAATCGATTCCGGTCGCGCTGACGACGAACACGCTCAAGGTCCTGAAGGACTCGCCGCTGCAGAAGCGCGGTAAGCAGCGCTGCAAGAATTTCTACGCGCTGGGCATCATGTATTGGCTCTATTCGCGTCCGCTCGAAGTTACCGAGCAGTGGATCGAACGCCAATTCAAGAAGAACCCCGACATCGTGGACGCGAACCTGACGGCGCTGCGCGCCGGCTACGCCTACGCGCAAGCCAGCGAACTGTTTCACACCCAATATGAAGTTCCCGCCGCTCCGCAGGAAAGCGGCGTCTATCGCAGCATCACGGGCAACAAGGCGCTGGCGCTGGGCCTCTATGCCGCATCGGTGAAGAGCGGCGTCCCGTTGTTCGTCGCTTCTTATCCGATCACTCCCGCCTCGGACATTCTGGCGGAGTTGGCACTAATGAAGCCGCAGGGCGTCGTGACCATGCAGGCCGAGGACGAGATTGCGGCGGTTTGCTCGGCGATCGGCAGTTCGTTCGGGGGCAGCCTGGGCATCACGATGACGAGTGGTCCCGGCTTGGCCCTGAAGGCCGAAGGGATCGGGCTGGCCGTGACGACGGAGTTACCCCTTGTCGTTGTCGACGTTCAACGGGGCGGGCCGAGCACAGGCTTACCTACCAAGACCGAGCAGGCCGACCTGTTGCAAGGACTCTTCGGTCGCAACGGCGAATCGCCGATCGCCGTAGTGGCAGCCTGCAGCGCTGGGGACTGCTTTTACGCAGCCTTTGAAGCCGCCCGCATCGCCGTCCAACACATGACGCCGGTCGTTTTGCTGTCCGATGGATATTTGGCCAACGGCGCCGAGCCCTGGAAGATTCCCAGCGTCGATTCGATTCCTGACCTGCCGGTCGAGTTTTACACCGACCCCGAAGGATTCCAGCCTTTCCGCAGGAACGAGGAAACACTGGCGCGGCCATGGGTCAAACCGGGCACGCCGGGTCTGGAGCATCGGATTGGCGGACTCGAACACACCGATGGTCCCGGTAACGTGTCGTACGACCCCGAAAACCACGAACAGATGACCTATCGCCGGGCGGAGAAGATTGCGCGAATCGCGAAATCCATCCCGCTCATCGAGCCCTTCGGCGACGACTCAGGGGATTTACTCGTGGTTGGTTGGGGTGGGACCTACGGCGCACTGCACGCCGCGGTCGATCGGGCCCGGGGGACAGGCCTGAAGGTGTCGCATGTGCACCTGCGGCACATAAACCCCTTCCCCGCCAATCTGGGAGAATTGCTGAGGCGGTTTAAGAACGTTCTGGTCGCGGAGTTGAACATGGGTCAGCTTGACATGCTGTTGCGGGCCCGCTTTCTCGTTGACACGATCAAGTTGAACAAGATACAGGGGCAGCCTTTCGGCGTGAGCGAAGTGCTCGCGGCTATTGAAAACGCTGTTCAAGGAAGTGAGCAATGAGCCTAGGTTCGAACGGCAACCTCCCCACCGGCGAGGCGCCCAGTTACACCAAGAAGGACTTCATCTCGAACCAGACGGTTCGCTGGTGTCCCGGCTGCGGCGACTACGCCATTCTCGACGCCGTGCAGAAATCTTTCGCGACCATGGGAATACCGCGCGAAAAGTTCGTGGTCGTTTCCGGAATCGGCTGCTCGAGCCGCTTCCCCTACTACATGAACACGTACGGCTTCCATACGATTCACGGGCGGGCGCCGGCATTCGCCACGGGCTTGAAGGTGGCGCGGCCTGACCTGTCGGTATGGGTAATCACCGGCGACGGCGACGGGCTTTCGATCGGCGGCAACCACCTGTTGCACGCGATGCGGCGCAACCTCGACATCAAGGTCTTGCTGTTCAACAACCGTATCTACGGGCTGACCAAAGGGCAGTATTCGCCGACCTCCGAGGTCGGGAAGAAGACGAAGACGTCGCCTTACGGTTCGATCGATCGGCCTTTGCACCCGATTTCGATTGCCCTCGCCGCGGAAGCTACGTTTGTGGCGCGAAGTGTCGACGTGCACGGTGCTCATCTGAGAGACGTGATCCAGCGCGCGGCGAACCACCGCGGTTCGGTGTTCGTTGAAATCCTGCAGAACTGCAATATCTTCAACGACGGCGTTTGGGCGGAACTGACCGACCGCAAGAGCCGCGACGATCACATGATTGGTCTTCAGCACGGCGAGCCGATGATCTTCGGCTCGGAACGTGATAAAGGCATTCGAGTAGGAGAAGGCTTCCGTCCCGAGATCGCGAATCTTTCCGAGGACGGCGTGTCGGAAGACGACTTGCTGCGCCACGATGAAAAAACCGCCGACCCTACTTTGGCCTACATGTTGAGTCGGATGGGGCCGCCCGAGTTCCCCACGCCTTTGGGGGTCTTCCGGGCAGTCGAGGAAGAAACCTACGAGGGAGCTGTTCACCGCCAAATCCAACAGGCGCGCGAGAATACGCCTGCCGCCGATTTGGAAACTATGCTGCGGTCGGGAGACGTTTGGGAAGTTCCCTGATCGTCGCGCGAATCGCACTGCGGCTTGCCTACGCCGCGTACAGACTACGTCTTGTCAGGGCGTATCGCTAAAGCGGAAACCGCCCCGACAAGGCGGCCGCCAACTCTTACAGTTCCGCGCGGACGGACACGGTAGGATATTCGGCGTGGAGCAGACCTTGATTGGGGAGGTCATTATGAATACCGGCTACGAAGAAGATCTCGCAATGTACGAGGAGGCCCAGGGGCCCAAACGGAAACAACTCGACAATCGCGCGCTGCTGCGCCCGATCAGCGACACGCGTTATCCTCGGCAACCCGTCAGTTTCGGCCTGGACGCGCCGTTAGGAGACGTGCTCGACGCCATGGCAAGTAAGCGCATCGGTGCGGTGCTGATTGTTGAGGACGGCAAGATCGTGGGTATCTTCGCCGAACGAGATACCCTCATCAAGCATATCTATCGCTGCGACGACATCGGCCGCCCAGTGCGGGAGTTCATGACCCCCAATCCGGATTGCCTCGCGCCTCACGATTCCATCGCGTTTGCGCTCAACCGTATGATTCAGGGCGGGTACCGCCACATTCCTCTTATGAACGCCGACGGCGCGCCGGTCGGGTTGCTGTCGATGCGCGACATCGTCGGCTATATCGTTTCGTATTTCCCATCGGAAGTTCTAAACCTGCCGCCGCACAGCGAGCATAACCCCCCGGATCGCAGCGCAGTGGGCGGGTAGCGACGCGCGCGTCTGTCCAGCTTCGATGACGAAGATTTTTCCTTTTCGGGCCTGGCGTTATGCCGAAAAGGCCGGGCCGCCCGCCGACCTCGTCACGCAGCCTTACGACAAGATCCCGCCCGAGTTGCAGGAAAGCTATTACAGCGCAAATCCCTACAACTTCGTTCGTCTGGTTAAGAGAAAAGAAGAGCCTGGAGAGGGCGGGTCTTCGACTGTTTATGAAGGCGCGGCCGAGACGCTGAGGGAATGGACCGAGCAGGGCATTCTCGAGCAGGACACAGAGCCCTGCTTCTACGCCTACTTCCAAGAGTTTCGTCACCCCGACAGCGGCCGGGTCTTCACGCGCAAGGGCTTTATCGGCTTACTCGAGGTCGAGGACTATAGTGCGGGTGTTGTCCATCGCCATGAACTGACGCACTCCGGCCCCAAACTCGACCGGCTGGAATTGACCCGCCACACGAAGGCTCACTTCGGGCAGCTTTTCATGCTCTATGACGACCCCGAGGCGGAGATCGACTCACTGCTCGACCAGGCCTCGGAGGGAACGCCGCTGACTAAGGTCGACGATGAATACGGTGTGACCCACCGGGTGTGGCGAGTCGCCGAGCCCGCGGTCGTCTCTCGGATCCAAGCTTTGATGGGTTCGAAGAAGTTGCTCGTTGCCGACGGGCATCACCGCTATGAAACGGCGCTGGCTTATGCGCACGAGCATCCCGATCTTTCGGGCGCCGACCGAGTCATGATGACTTTCGTAAATATGCGTGCCCCCGGCTTGGTCGTGCTGGCAACACATCGAGTGTTCGATCAGCTGCCGGGTTTCGACGCTGCCGATTTCCTCCACCGAGCAGGTGAAAAATTCGAAGTTCACTCTTTTAACGACACGGACACTCTTCAACGCACTATGGACGATGCCTCGGCCAACCAAGTCGCGATCGGCGCCGTGTTCGCAGGAGACGCGCAACACTATCTGCTCACCGGAAAAGTCGGTGGTGCCTCGCAGGATTCGGGCCCGGGATCGCAACTTGACGTCGGCGTCCTGCACAAGGTTGTCATCGATCGCTTGCTCGGTATTTCAGAGAAAGACGTCACGGAGTTGAAACATATTCGCTACGTGCGCGGTTTTCAAGCAGCTGTCGAGGAGGTCCGTTCCCGGCGCGCGCAGGTCGCCTTCTTGTTGCGACCGGTCGCAGTTGAGCAAGTGGCGGAAATCTCGTTCGCAGGTGGGGTGATGCCGCAAAAATCGACCGACTTCTACCCTAAGTTGCTTGCCGGGCTGACTATCTACCGATTTGGATAAGCAGGGCCCAAATCGTCCACAAGGCCGCGATCGCCGCGAACATAGTAATCAGCACCCGTCTCGCGCCGATGGGCAGACGCCTGTCGTCCTCGTTCCGTACGTCCGCGCGCACGACCTCCGTGACCGCTGATGGGGGCGTTGCAGCGGACTCGTACTCCATATCGAAACTCGACTCGTCGCCTTCTTTCAGGATTTCGTCGTAGGCTTCTTGATTCGTGATCAGGATCGTGCGGGCGTCAGGACCTTCGATGGCTTCTCGGATGCGGTCGCGCAGGTCGGCGGGCGCGTCCCGGATCGACCGGTAGACGCGGTCATCGTCTGATGTGGCGACGCGTACCGACGAAGTTTTCAGAACCCATTTCATGACGCCTTGGAGGTCTTGCCGAGAGTTTCGTGGCTGCTGCCTTTCGATTGCGCTTCGCGTGCGAAGTCGGCGACCACCTCGATCAGTCCAAGTCCCGCCTTCGACAGCGGTTTGTCTTTGCGATAGATCAAACCGACCGTCCGCATCATGGGTAGCGGTGCGAGCCGGATCGCCCGCAAGAGTCCTCGGCGAATCTCGTTTTGGGCGTTGGTTACCGCCATGAAACCGATTCCCAGGTCCGCCATGATGAAATGTTTGGTCATCTCGGAGGACTCAAGCTCCATCGCGATCTTCAAATCGTCTTCCACCAAGTCCAGATATTCATTGATGCGGCTTCGCGTTCTGCCACTCTTGGGTAACAGCAAGCGATGTTCCGCGATCTGTTCGGCGTTTACGGAGGTGGCTCGGGCGAAGGCGTGGCCCGGCGGCACCAGCAGCCGAATCTCATCGGAGTGAATCTGGACCACCTCGATTCGCTTCTCCCGGACCGGGAGCTGCGTGATGCCGAAATCGACCGAGTTGTCCATCACCGACTGGATGGTTTGGGAACTGTAGGAGCGGATGACCTGGAGCTGGACTTCGGAAAAGCGCTCGCGAAACGTGGCGAAGACTTGCGGCAGAACGTTAACGCACGTCGCTTCGTTAGCGGCGATGCAGAGCTCTCCCTTAGGAATGCGGTCGAGCTCGCGGACGGCGTCGAATCCTTGCCGCTTCAGTTCGAGAAGCTGCTGCGCGTAGTCGGCGAAAGTTTTTCCGGCGGTAGTGAGGGAGATGCGGCTGCCGAAGCGCTCAAAGAGCTGGGTGCCCAACTCTTGTTCCATCTGGCGAATTTGGGCGCTGATGGCCGGCTGGGTTCGGAAGCAGGTCTGCGCGGCTTTCGAAAAGCTCTTCAGCCGAACAATTTCCAAAAATGTGTGCAGTTGGTCAAAATCCACAACAACACGCGAAGGCGCCGCTTCGCGTCGCGCCCTCGTCCCCCCGGTGTTTTTCCGCCCGGCGATCACGCACGAAGAACGCCGCCTCGAACGGCCGCCGCGCACGCCTCGCTGTTACGGTGACTACTATAGCATTGGCGTTCGCGAGCGGGACGTCGGCGATCAGCGGTGAGGACACAGGCAGCCGTTTCCTCCCTTCTCTCGAACTCGCAACTCCGCTCAAAACAAACGCTTTCGAAGCCTATGCTATACTAAGTTTGTTCCGATAACTGACCCTCCCGGCCGACGCGCATCTCTCCCGCGCGTCCCTTAGGAAAACAGCGAACCGGAAGAAATCTTGAGAGAAAGAGTGTGTTTGCATGCCCCATAGCGTCTATCTAGGAAACCTGCCAACGTGGGTGACGGCTGATGATATCCGATCTTGGTTTGACAGCAATGATCTTGTCTGTGATGCAGTCCGAGTGATCCGGGACTTTGAGACGCAAGAGTCCAAGGGATACGCTTTTGTAGAGGCTCCGAATCAGGAAGAAATGGAGTCGATTATCCAGCGCTTTCACCGTGCGCCCATCGATGGGCGTCTGTTGCAAGCGAAGGAAGCGCGTCCGCGCGGAGAGCGGCCGACGGTTAAGAAGTCCACGCCGCGCCGGCGCAAGCGCCCAACGGCCGATGCTCCTGACTCCACGGCAGCCGCCGCGTCAGGTGCCGCCACGGAAGCGAACATAGGCAACCTCGGCCAGGTGCTGCAGAAAGCCCTCTAGCCCGGGCCTGCAGATAGGCCACAGCTCCGCATTTTAACTTCGTCCGAGTCTTCGGTTCGAATTGGCCTTTCGAGGCGAATGATGCCTCTCAACCTTCGTGAGATTCGGTGCCGGGTCGGCGATCTCGCGCTGGATGTCGATCTCTCGCTGCGCGGCGGGATGCTTGTCGCTATTGCGGGTCCGAACGGATCGGGGAAAAGGGCCTTGCTCGAGATCGCGGGCGGGTTGCGGCAACCGGAGTCCGGGGAAGTCGTTGTTTCCGGCCGGTTGGAAGTCGCTTGTTCTTCGCTTGATTCGGCAGATCCACAAGACATTCGCCGCTCGATCGACGAAGCGCTGGCCCGTGACCCTGATGTTTTGCTCATCGGGGCGGGTTTTGCGCTCACCGATCCCGCCTATCGGGCCGAGACGCTAGCCACCATTGATACTACGCGCCGTCGGGGTGCACTCATTGTCTTGGTTTCCCATGACTTCGCTTTGCCCGAGCGGCATTGTGATGAGGTCGTGCTCATGGACGCCGGGCGCGTGGTGGATCGAGGTGATCCTCGAATCGTTCTCAAGGGCTATCGTGATCGCATCGATTCGGGTCGTCGAACGGCCTCCGGCGCTTCGACCCTACAGCCTTCCTCGCGCCACGGCGACGGGCGGGCGGAAATAGCGGCTATTCAGATAATCGACTCGGCGGGAAAAGCTGTCGGGCTGATTCGAAACGGGGACGCGGTGGCGGCGCGCGTGAAGGTGCGTTACCTGGAAAGTGTTAGCGACCCGGTGATCGGCATACTGATTCGCTCCCGGGTGGGGGTCAATGTTTACGGGACCAATACTGAACTGGAAAACGTCGCTATCGGCCCCTGCGATGCGGGTGATGAGATTGAACTGAATTTTCAGTTCAATGCTGATTTGTGCGGCCAAGACTACACGCTGACCGCGGCGTCCCACGACCCCGACGGCACGGCTCACGAGTGGCTGGAGGACGCAATTGCTTTCACGGTGACCGACACGCGTTATACCGCCGGGGTTGCGGACTTGAAGGCAAAAGTCGAGCTGAAGCGATTCGACAGTAGGTGATCCAAAGAGTGATCTATTCCTCCGCGGCCTGCTCTTCGGCCTTTTCTTCTTCTTTCTTGTCGTTATCGTCCTTTTCCTGCCCGTAGTCGATCTTGAGCGGAGGCACATCGCCGCCGGGACCCTTCAGATAATGCTCCATCCAACGCAGTGTTCGTAGATGGTAGTCATAACGCGACGCGGCTCGGCGGTTCCCATGGCCTTCGCCGGGGTAGAGAATTAGCCGCACGGCGGTCTTCCCTTGCGCCTTTAGCAGCCGGTAAAGTTGCATTGATTGAGAGGGGGGCACGCGGGTGTCATTTCGGCCGTGCAAGATCAGCAACGGCGTCCGCGCCTTGTCGATGTGATAGATGGGGCTTCTTTCCCGAAAGAATCGCCACTCATCCCAAACTCGCTTGCGGTGGTGGACGAGAAAGATCTCCTGGGGGATATCGGTCGTGCCGGCTTTCGAAACGAGGTCGCTGATGCCGACGAACATCACACCCGCCGCGAAGCGCTCCGAATAGTACGTTGACCCCCAAGCCGTGGCGTAGCCACCGTAGGAGCCCCCTGTAATGCCCACCCTCTTCGGGTCGATCAAGCCTTGCTTCGCCAAGTGATCAACGGCGTCGACCAGGTCGTCGAACTCTTTGCCGGCCGGGTCGCCGTGATGAAGTTTTGAAAAGGCGACGGTGCGGCCGGTACTGCCTCGGTAGTTGGGATAGAAGATCGCCATACCCCGCGCGGCGGCCGTTTGTCCCAGCCGGGAATAGGTGCTCAACCAACCGTTACTGATATGCGATTCCGGGCCGCCGTGAACCATTACGATCAGCGGATAGCGCTGCCCAGGTTCCCCACCGAGCGGGCGCATAAGAATACCTTCTAGATCCAGTCCGTCTCGCGCCTTGTACGAGATCACTTCCTGCGGAGCGAAGTCAACCTCGTCGAGCCAGGGGTTGCTGTTCGTTAGCCGAGTTGGCTTCGTCTCCCCAGGCGCGAAAACGGCCACCTCGGCAGGATGCCGCGCCGATTGTAGCCGGGTGACGATTGTGCCGTCCTCGGCACGGTCGAGGCCTCCCAGGACGATTCCTGCCTCGCGGCTGATTTGTTCACGGAAACCGGCGCCCTCGCGGCCGATTTGGCCCACCGTTGAAACCACTCCCCGATCGGCCACGTAAATGATGGTATCCGCATCGCGCCAGCGGAGCGCCGAAAAGCGACCATCAAGATCAGTCAACAGGTATTGCAGCTCGCCGCCGGAAGGCGACACTACCGCGAGTCGGCCCGGGTCGGGATCGCTACGATCTTCGGCTACCAACAGTGCCAAAGTTTTGCCGCCCGGACTCCAGACAAACGGCCCCATCTTCCCGGGGGGCTCGATCTTCGCGTGCAGCTCTCCGTTTTCGGGGTCGACAATCTGAATCGAGCGATTCATAAATTGATCGTCTACGCCGGGTGTGGGTGCCGTCGCCACGGCGAGCCGATCGCCCATCGGGCTCCATGCAACCGTGGAAACCGAACCTTCCAGCTCAAGCATTCGTGCTTCGGGCTTTTCTTCTTCGGTATCGGGGCTGAGTTCGGGCTCGGTGATCCACACCCTGACCGGGTTAGGATCTTCCTCGAAAACCACCTGATTAAAACCTTGGTCGCGGAGCTTTTTCTTGTCTTTGTCTGTTTTCTTGACGGCGGTGAACGCGACCTGTTTGCCGTCGGGGCTCCATACGTAGGAGCGCATTGAGGTGTCGTGCCCGAATACCTTGCGCGCCTCGCCGCCGTCGATGGGGATCACATACAGCGAGCTGTCTTTATCGTCTCCGCGCTTGGCGAGAAAAGAGATGGAGTTCCCGTCCGGGGTCCAGCGGACAACACTGACGTTGACTTTGCCGGTGACAAAAGGCCGAGAGTGTCCATCCCGATCGACGACGTGGAGATCCCTCCAAGCCGGGCCGTCCTTGTCGTCAAAGGGACGTCGGGGGACCGTCAGCGTGTAGGCGATGTGTCGGCCATCGGGTGAAATCTTGACCTCGAAGACTGTGCGGATTCGCGCGACATCTTTGGGCGTCAAACCGGCAGCAGCGGCGACGCGGGCGCCGACCGCGACGCAAGCGGCTACGAGACCTCCGACGAGGAGACACCGCGCCAGGGGGGCGCCCCGAGGTTTCAATCGGCCCTTTGGCTTGTCGCTCCCCTCACCGGGTGAAAGAATGCTGAGGCGATTTCCCTTTCTCGTCGTTCTCATGGGCCGATTCGTTAGGGTGTGGACGGCCGCGGGACTTCGGGCCGCTTCTGCCAACCTGCATTTCTCATCACATGACGGTCGAAGCACGCAATAGGCCCGTCATTACTTCGTTACGGTTGCCTGCCGTGCTCACCGTACTGTTCAAGTACGCCTCCGCGCGCCAGGCGGCCCGTGTCTCGTACTGACCGCCCTCTCACGCACTTCGCCTCGCCAGGTGGTGAGAAATGCAGGCTATGGGTTGGTGAACTCCGGACGGTTTCATTATCGCTCCGGCGGCGTGGCGCCTGCGCTTTTTTCCGATACGCGATTGCCGGACGGGGCGGACCGGGCAAGCGTGGACTTCCGTCCACGCCACTGTTTCCACTACTCGCGTTTTGGAGGCCCGCGGGCCCGACAGACCCGCCCCCTGACAACCCTGAAACGGCCACGCCCGATGGGCCGGCGCGGGCGGGGATGCACCGACTCGCGTTCTCAGCGGATCCAGTTGCCCGATTGCATAATGCGCTCGATTTTGCGCGTGTTTCGAATGTCCTCAAGCGGGTCCGCTCCCAGGACCAGAAGGTCGGCAACGTGTCCGGCCTTGAGAACGCCGCGTTCGCTCTTGCCGCTCTCCAGCAGAGACGCGGCCGATCCGGTTGCAGCCTTGAGCGCTTCCATCGGCGTCAGACCCGCCTCGACAAGCAATTCGATTTCGTGATGGGTTCCCCAGCCGACGGCGACGTTTCCGGCTCCGCTATCGGAACCGGCGGCGATGGTAATCCCCTCCCTTTGCATTTGCAAGACGAAGGCCTCGGCCCGCGCGTAAGCGGCTTTTCGCTCGGCGAGGCCGGGGTCGGCTAGCAATGCTTTGCGGGCATCGGTGTCGGAGAGAGCTTCGAAGGTCGCCTTGTCGAACGCCTCCTTGATCTCGGGGGCGTCAAGCTGAAGGGGGTTTTCGGCCCAATACCAACCGGCGTTGGGAATCGCCAGGGTGGGCGTAAAAGATAGGCCGCGGGTCTTGCACATTTGAATGAACGAGGGCTCGATGGTTTCGCGGTCCGTCACAGTGTGAAGAAAATCCGTGACTCCGAGCTCGGCCAATCGCTCGACGTCGGCTTGATCGGAGATGTGCGCCACCGAGGGAATCCCGTGGCGGGCTGCTTCTTGCACAATCGCCGCTTGAACGGCTTCGCTGATCTTCGGCGTCGTTCCACCGCGCGACTCGACCCACATCTTGACGAAATCAACCTTGTGGGCGACCAGTTGTTGGACCTGGCGGCGAGCCTCTTCTTCGTCGGCCGGTCGATACACGGATGGTTGATCGACCGGATGCCCTTCCGGATGCGTGAACCCGAGGCCCGCCGTATAGATCCGCGGAGCCGGAATCTTGCCCGATAGAGCGTCTGCGATAACCTCCAGCGTTTCGGGCGTATCGACGCCGATGCTGCGGGCGGCCGTCACCCCTACCGAAAGCTGTACTCGGAATTGGCGTTCGACCGCGGCGCGGTCCCCGAAATAGTGGCAATGCAGGTCGATCAGACCTGGCATAATGACCCGGCCGCGGCCGTCGATGATTTCGCCGCCCTTGGGGACGGGCACATGGGAGCGCGGCCCGACGCTTTCGATGCGGGTGCCGCGGACGACGATCACCGCGTCGTCGATTGGCGGTCCGCCGGTGCCGTCGATCAGCTTGGCGCCGAGAATCGTGATCGGCGGGGAAGGTTGCTCGGGGCCGAGCGAGCCGTCACCGCAGGTCCCTGCGGTAAAAGCCGCAAGAATGGCGGTCAAGATTACAGAAAGTCGAGGGAGCAATCGTCGGTTGTGCATTTGTCGGAATCGTAGCAAAGCAGGGCTTTAAATTGTTTTGCCCGATCGTCGCGCCGGCCCGCCGACACCCCCTAACGAGCTGTGTCCGCTCGTCGGCCGCAATCACGCAACTATAATTGAGAGAATGGCCCGTAAGGTTTCCCATGGCCACGCTTGAAGCAACATTGAGCCGCGTTGTCCCCGACGTTCTCGGACGCCGGGACTACGAAATCATCGGCGAACTTGTCGAGGAAGGCTCGAAAGTCCTTGACCTGGGTTGCGGCGAAGGCGAGTTGCTCGATTGGCTGGTCGAGCGCAAGAACGTGCAGGCGCGCGGCGTCGAGATCTCGCCCGACGAAGTCCGCAAGTGCGTGGCCCGCGGGCTCTCCGTCTTTCAAGGTGATATCGATCAGGGGCTGGCCGACTACCCGGATCAGTGTTTCGACTACGTGATCCTGAGCCAGACGATGCAGGAGACTCTTCGTCCGCGCGATGTTCTCGAAGAGATGGGCCGGGTCGCCAAGCGGATGATCGTCGCCTTTCCGAATTTCGCGCGGTGGTCGGTTCCGCTTTCTCTGATGGTTTCGGGCCGCGCCCCCAAGACGCGCCACCTGCCCTACGAGTGGTACGATTCGCCGAATATTCACTTCGTGACGATCATCGACTTCGAGGAGACCTTGCGGAAGCTTGGGCTGAAGATCGAGCGGTCTTACTTTTTGTTGCGAGGACGGCCGGTGCGGCTGCTGCCCAACCTGCGGGCTGAGATTGCCGTGTACTTGATTACGCGGGACGACGGCCTAGACTCCTGAGCAACCCACGCAACGTTTCCGCCTCAACAACACCCTAATGCGAACCGGGAAACCGGACCCGGGAAAACGGCGGGAAACACCGGGAAACCGGAGCCCGATCTCCCGACAGGACTGTCTTGTGTGGGCCCGAACTCACCAAAACCCTCACAGGAAGCCATAATTTGGTGAGAGGACTACAATAAACATCAAATGGCAAGACAATCCGAGACTCCGCTCTATATGGCCTCGTACGGGATGTTGGAACACATCCTCAACAAAGTGAAGGAAGCTCAGGAACCCGAACGTTTCACGCAGGACTTTCTCAAGACAGTTCTCGGATTCAAGACAGCGAGCGCTTTGGCGTTCATTCCCGTCGCCAAACGTCTCGGCTTGCTAAGCAGCGACGGTAAGCCAACGGACCGCCACAGTCGCTTCCGAAACCCCCAACAGTCTAAGCACGCGGTTGCCGAAGGCATGAGGGCGGCCTATCCGGAACTCTACGCGCGTAACGAATACGTTCACAAGCTCGCCAGGGCAGATCTAAAGGGCCTGGTCATGCAGATTACCGGTCTCAAGAGCGATAACGTCACCGTAAAACGCATTTGTAGCACCTTCGAGGCATTGAAGAGGTTCGCCGATTTCGAGGCAGCGAAGCCCGCCAAAAAGGTGGCCGCACCCGAGCGCGGCGCTGTCATGGACAAGCCCCCAATTCTTTCGGATCAGGACATGAAGGTGAATCTGTCATATACGATTAACCTCGTGCTGCCCAAGACCGACGATGGGGCGGTCTTCAACGCAATTTTTCAAAGCTTACGCGAAAACCTCCTACGAAAATGACTGCTGCTGATCAGATTAAGCTCTTCGAAATATCCAACCGCATGGCCGAGCGCGATCTCGATGCGGTCGAGAAGCGGTTCAACATTAACCTGGAGCGGGACTCTGGCGAGATGTCCACTGACCGCGACGAAGCCTATTACCCGCAGTTTCCCCAGTCAGTGCGAGCGGAAGCCGCGACAATGAGCATGCACTACGAGCTGTTCTACTGTCTTGAAACGTGGATCCGGACTCTCATCGCAGCTCGACTTGACGAAGACCACGGTTCGACTTGGTGGGATACGCAGGTTCCCGATGCGGTTCAGGACAAAGTCCAGAAAACGATGCAGGGCGAGCTGGATGCGGGTCTGACCCCGCGCTCCACGGAGGAAATCGACTACACGACCTTTGGCCAACTCGGGGAGATAGTGCGAGCGAATTGGGCTAGCTTCGACCTATTCAACAGCAGCAAAGCCTTTGACAAGGTTATGACAAGCCTCAATGCCCTGAGAGCCCCAATTGCCCACTGCAGTCCCTTGGCGGAGGATGAGGTGATGCGCCTTCGGCTTGCCGTCCGAGATTGGTTTAGGCTCATGGAGTGAGCCAGAGTTCCCCAGCGCGGGGCTCGCAGAGACCTGCTGACCGAGATCGGAGAAAGTCCGGAGATCGGCGGAGATCGGTGGGAGATCGGGACGGGAGATCGGGGGACGGGAGATCGGTGGGGAGATCGGTGGGGGAGATCGGTGAGGGGAGATCGGTGAGGGGAGATCGGTGAGGGGAGATCGGTGAGAGATCGGGAGAGATCGGTGAGAGAGATCGGGAGAGATCGGCGGAGAGATCGGTGACAGCCACGTAACCCAGGTCACATGCCTCCGGCGGCGGATTTCAGCACCTTCGGCGCGGGCCCTGGAGGGAGCAGAGATCGGTGACAGCCACGTAACCCAGGTCACATGCCTCCGGCGGCGGATTTCAGCACCTTCGGCGCGGGCCCTGGAGGGAGCGGCCGCAAGCGCCTGCCCTGTCGCGCTTCCATCTGTTCGATGAATTGCTCGTCGCCCAACGGCAGCCCGGAATAGGTCGCTTGCCGCACTTCGGCGGCGCCCTCGCCCGTCGACTCGGCTCGCAAACGTTGTTCCCAATCGCTCGCCAAGCCCATCCGGTGCCATTCCCCGGGGTCGATCAGGCGGTCGCTCATGGCGTCTCCGCAATGCGCCGAGGCGCTCGACCAAGGGTACTCGGGTCCTTCGCCGACTATGCACGCGCGGACCGGATTCAGGTCGACATAGGCCAACGCCGTGACAAGGTGTGTGGGGCCTAAGGGACAGGAATAAAGCCGGTTCTGCCACAAATGACCGTTTCGGCCGTATTGTTTGTTGAAGCGAACTGAGTAGCGCCAATGGGCGCGGCCGACCGCTCGGGCGAGCGACGTCGCGTGCTTCGGTATGGCGACCAAATGGACGTGGTTCGTCATCAGGCAGTAGCCCAAGATGGCCAGGCCGTGCTGCTCGGATTGCGCGCGTAAAGCTTCGATGTAGAACCGCCGGTCTTCGTCGAGCAGGAAGACGTCCTGGCGGTTGTTGCCCCGTTGGGTGATGTGGTGCGGAACGCCCTCCGCCACCACCCGGGCTTGGCGTGACATGTGGTGGTGAGGTCAGATTAGCATAGTTAGCTGCCTGTCACCGATTCTCTTACCGATTCTCTGTCCCGATCTCTGTCACCGATCTCTGACCGATCTCTTGCCGATCTCTTAGCATAGTTAGCTGCCTGTCACCGATCTCCCCCGATCTCCCCCGATCTCCCCCGATCTCCCCCGATCTCCCCCCCCGATCTCCACGATCTCCACGAGCAAGAGCCGGTGGAGCAGAACTTGCGCTCCGCCCGGCTTGGCGTGTACGTGCAACGCTGGGTCCGGTGGATAGGGACCTGGTTATGCACAGGTATATGTGCCGACGACTCTGTTTACTGTTCCAGTGGTACACGACACGAAAAAGGCGCGTTCCCCGAATAACTAAAGTCACTGTTACTCGTAACGGTAACCTCTAATATATCGTCGCCGACGAGCGATAATGAGAGAAAATTGCATCCTTTGGCGAATTTCCCTTCACAGGTTATTTTTACTGTCACGCGAATATTTCGCCTCTCCGCAGGATTGCCGACACCCTCGAATATTTTCCGCCTGAAACCTTTTCCCGGTTGAATCTCACCCTCGAAGGTTCTATGCACCTCCCCAGTTACGGCGTCGATGAACTGCATGAGGACCGTAGCAGCCGAGCTTTCACAGGGGTTGAGCACGACGAACTCCATCAACTGAGCCGGGCCTACGCCGATGGACCCGCTGCGAATCTCGACGGTCACTATCTGGTCGCCTTTAACCGGGTCCGGCCAAAGGCCAGAAAACGCCACGATGAGCGCCAGCGTCAAGACGACGACGAGGCCTAACCGCTTTGGTCGTATTGTGGTTCTTCGCATAGTCTTACTTCTCCTTTTCGTCAGGTTGGGTTTTGCCAAGATTTCCATTTTGGACATCCTGGCACGGATAGGATAGCCGCCCCCCGGCTGCGATGCAATGGTTTTCGCACTGCCGGGCCAGGGCGTGTCGCCTTTTTTAGGCGAAAGGCGACACGCTAGCGCCGGAAGCGGTGACTCGGGTGCGGAGTCCGGTTCGGGGGCCGGATGGCCCAAGGAAACAAAGGAGCCGCTGACCGCGTTCTCATGGCACGGGTGGACCCCCTGGATTCCCTCACGTCACTCCCTCCACCCAGAGAAGAAGCGGGTTGCAGCCGTGAAGTTTACCAAGAATTGCTGAACCAAATCAGAGACCCGTCGTCTCGTCGCCCCGAGCGGCCATCTTCAGAAACGCCCACGAACGGCTTGTTCCCGCGTTGTTCCTGTTTCTTCCCGTCCGCGGCCAACTCCGAAACCCGCGTCCCTGCTACAATCACCCCTATTCCGCTTTTACGGTGTCCACCATGATTAAACTTCGAGTCAACGGCGTCGCTCGGCAATTTGACGGCGACCCGCAAACACCCTTGTTGTGGTACCTGCGCGACGAACTCGGGCTGACCGGCTCGAAGTTCGGTTGCGGCGTCGGCCTTTGCGGCGCGTGTACCGTCCACCAAAACGGCGCGGCGGTGCGCTCTTGCATTACGACCGTCGGCAGTTTGGAGGGGACTGAGATCACCACGATCGAGGGCCTGAGTAAAGACGGCAGCCACGTCGTTCAAAAGGCCTGGATGGAACATGATGTTCCGCAATGCGGCTACTGCCAGCCGGGACAGATCATGTCCGCGGCGGCGCTGCTGGCCGACAACAGCAAACCCAACGATGACGAGATCGACAGCGCGATGAGCGGCAATATTTGCCGTTGCGGAACGTATCAGCGCATTCGCGCGGCGATAAAGACAGCGGCGGAGGAATTGGCATGAATAGGATCGAAAACGTCAGTCGCAGAGGATTCCTCAAAGGTCTTGCCGGCGCGGGCGGCTTCGTGCTCGGCATGCAGATCATCCCCGAGCCGCTCCGCGCGGCGGCCGCCGAGAGCGGGTCGCACGCCGATTCGCTATTCAAGCCCAACGTTTGGCTCGCCATCCAAGAAAACGGCGACCTTACGATTGTGGCGCACCGTTCCGAGATGGGTACCGGCAGCCGTACCAGTCTGCCGGTGATCATCGCCGATGAGATGGAAGCCGATTGGAAGCGGGTTTCGATCGAGCAAGCCATTGGCGACGAGAAATACGGCTCGCAGAACACCGATGGTTCGCGCTCGGTCCGCAATTTCTATCAGACCATGCGCGTCGCCGGCGCTTCGGCCCGCCAAATGCTCGAAAGCGCTGCAGCCAAACGCTGGGCCGTCAGCGCCGACGAGTGCACGGCCAAGAATCACTTTGTCGTCCACAAATCGGGTAAGAAGCTGGGCTTCGGCGCGTTGGCCAAGGCCGCGGCGGTTCTGCCTGTTCCGGCGGAAGAAGAGCTTACTTTCAAGGACAAGAAGGATTGGCGTTACGTCGGAACTGGAATGTCGGTCACGGACCTCGGCGACATCGTCACCGGCAGGGGGAAGTTCGGCCTCGACGTGAAGCTCGACGGCATGAAGTTCGCGAGCATCGAGCACTGCCCGGTGGTCGGCGGCAAAGTAAAGTCGTTCGACGGGAAAGCCGCCCTCAAGGTAGCGGGCGTCGAGAAGGTCGTTGAGATCCCGGCGGCGAAGCCTCCCTACGGCTTCCAGGCGCTGGGCGGCGTGGCAGTCATTGGCAACAGCACCTGGGCGGTCTTTCAAGGACGTAAGAAGCTCAAGATCGAGTGGGACAAGGGTGGGAACACCGTCTACAACTCAGACACCTTCCGCAAGCAGATTGAAGAAACCGCCCGGAAACCCGGTACGGTAATTCGCGAGGAAGGCGATGTCGACAAGGTTTTTTCGTCCGACGCGAAGACGCACGAGGCGGAATACTACACTCCGCACTTGGCGCACGCCGCCATGGAACCGGTTTCGGCGCTTGCGAAGGTGAGCGGCGACAAGTGCGAGGCGTGGGCGCCGACGCAAAATCCGCAAGCCGCGCGGGATGAGATGGCCAAGGCGCTCGGTGTGGACAAGAAGAACGTCGTCTGCAACGTCACTCTGCTCGGAGGCGGTTTCGGACGCAAGTCAAAACCCGACTATTGCGCCGAGGCGGCGATTCTGTCGCGGAAGCTGGGCGATGTGCCGGTGCGCGTGATCTGGACGCGTGAAGACGACATGCGCCACGACTACTACCACGCTTGCGCGGCGCTCAACTTGAAAGCCGCCCTCGATTCCAAGGGAAAACCGACGGCCTGGCGGCAACGCACTGTTTTCCCGACGATCGGCTGGATCTTCGACGACAAGAGCGCTCACGGCGGGGCGGGCGAATTGGGCCTCGGCTTCTCGGACGTAGCGTTCGAAGTGCCCAACCTGCGCGTAGAAGTCGGCGACGCGAAAACCCATGTCCGGGTCGGCTGGCTGCGCTCGGTGGCGAATATCTACCATGCTTTCGCTATTCACTCGTTTGCCGACGAGTTGGCACACTTGGCGGGGCGTGATTCGCTCGACTACATGCTCGAGTTGATCGGTAAGCCGCGCCATGTCGACATGAGCAAGGTGGAATACCCCAACTACGATCAGCCGCTTGACATCTATCCCGTCGACACCGGCCGCTTGGCGTCAACACTCAAGCTCGCTGCCGACAAGATCGGTTGGGGGCGCAAGCTTCCCAAGGGCCGAGGGCTGGGATTGGCGGTCCACCGCAGCTTTCTGACGTATGTGGCGGCGGCCGTCGAGGTCGATGTGTCGAAGGCCGGGAAATTGAGCATTCCGCGCGTCGAAATGGCGGTAGATTGCGGGCTCTATGTCAACAAAGACCGCGTGATCTCACAGATGGAAGGCGCGGCCGTGTTCGGCGCCGGGCTCACCATGATGAGCGAAATCACGGTCAAGGACGGCGCCGTCGTCCAGAGCAATTTCATGGACCACCTGATGCCGCGCATCAACGAAGCACCGGTTCAAACGAACGTTCACATCGTTGAAAACGACGCGCCGCCGGCGGGCGTGGGCGAACCCGGCGTACCGCCCGTCGCCCCGGCGATTACGAACGCGATTTTCGCCGCTACGGGGACGAGGGTGCGCGAGCTTCCGCTCTCGAAGACGGACTTGAGCTGGTCGTAGGCCAAGGAAGGGGCGGGAGGCTCTCACGCCGCGTGGAGCGTCTTACTCTAGCTCGTATTTGCGCTTGCGCGGCGTATTTTCGGGGCGGAGATGTCGCCACGAGTGGCGACACGGCACGCTGAAGCGTGCGCCACGTTGGGGGCCGGCTCCGACCCTCTCCCGGTGTTTCCGGGTCCGCCCGCTACCACACCACTTCCTTATGCCGGCTGGGGATCGGTCGGATTTCCAGGCAGCCTTTGCCTGTGGGAAGAATTTTTCCAGGATTCAGTCGCCGGTCGGGGTTGAAGACTTTGATTAGGCGCTCCATCATGCCCAGGCTGTCTTCGCTGAACAGCATCGGCATCAGGTCGTTCTTTTCCATCCCAACACCGTGTTCGCCGGTGATGGCGCCGCCGACCTCGATGCAATATTGGAGAATCTCCGCTCCCGCCTGCTTGGTACGCTTGAGCTGATCGGGGTCGCGCTCGTCAAACAGCAATATCGGGTGCATGTTGCCGTCGCCGGCGTGGAAGATGTTGCTGATCTGGATGTCGTACTTTTCCGATGTCTCGTAAATGAACCGTAGGGTGTCGGCAATCCTTGTGCGCGGCACGACGCCGTCCTGCACGTAGTACGTCGGGCTGACGCGGCCGACGGCCCCGAAAGCGTTCTTGCGGCCTTTCCACAACAGCTCGCGTTCCTGTTCCGATTGCGCGATCTTCACTTCGCGCGCATTCGACTCGAGGCAGATTTCCTGAATCTGCTCCGCCTGCTCTTCGACGGCTTCGGTGAGGCCCTCGACCTCGATCAGCAAAACCGCGTTGGCGTCCATCGGGAAGCCGGCGTGCGTGGCTTCTTCGACCATGCGGAGCATCACGCCGTCGAGCATTTCAACCGCGGCCGGGATAATCGCCCGGGCCGTAAACGAAGCAATCGTCGCGGCGGCGTCCTCGGGCTCGTCATAGACGGCGAGCAGCGTCTTGACGGCTTCGGGAGATCTCATCAGCCGCACGATGACCTTGGTGACCAGAACCATCGTTCCTTCCGAGCCGGTCAGCAAGCCGCGCAGGTCGTAGCCAGGCCTATCGGTCTCCGGGCCGCCGACTTCGATCAGCGTGCCGTCGGGCAGCACGGCTTCGATGCCGAGAACGTGGTTGGTCGTCACGCCGTAGGCCAAGGTGTGCGGACCGCCTGCGTTTTCCGAGACGTTTCCGCCTATCGTGCAGGCCTTTTGGCTCGACGGATCCGGCGCGTAGTAGTAGCCGGCTCCCTTAACCGTCGTCGTGATGTCGAGATTGACTACTCCGGGCTGAACGACGGCGTATTCATTTTCGAGGTCGATCTTGAGAATCTTGTTCATCCGAGCGAAGGCGATCATCAATCCACCTTCGGTCGGGATCGTCCCGCCGCTCAGGCCCGTGCCGGCCCCACGTCCGACTAACGCCAAGCTGTATTTTTGGGCGACTTTTACGATGCCCACGACATCGTCGGTCGAGGTCGGGAAGACCACGCATTCGGGCCGTCCCTTCTCGATGCTTGCGTCGAATTCATACAGCAACAGGTCTTGGGAGCGGTCGAGAACACCGCGCTCACCCAACAGTTGCCGCAGTTCCGAGAGGGCTTCCGAGGAAATCACTACTTAATGATATACTAGGTGATCTACGCTAAAGCGCACATTCTGAAGAAGATCAATCGACATCAGCCGATTCCTTCTTGTTGAACCGATTGGCCGGGACCCGAAAGGCTGTGAAACGATCCGGGAGAGTCCGCGACACATCGGACTAGCTCATTGATTCGAAGAGACTTACGTGAATCCCGTTCTGCACGGGTTCGCGGCGTGGACGCAGCCCCAGACAGAACCGCGGCAACGGCCGGGATTTTCCAGTCTCGGGAACGCCCCGCACTTGGCGGGCATCGCGGTTGAGGCCTGTCGGCTCGCACGAGAATCCGGCTAATCGTTTGATAACCGGGAAGTTATGGAAAAGGTCGCGGTTCTCGACTCGGGTGGACAATATTGTCATCTGATTGCCCGGAAAGTCCGCGATCTGGGCGTTTACGCCGAAATTCTGCCCCTTGCCGCCCCTCCGAAGAGCTTGGCGCCCTATCGAGGGATCATCATCTCGGGCGGCCCGTCGAGCGTCTTCGGGGCGGGCAGCCCGCGGCCCGACAAGGATCTATTTCGGATCCGCCGACCCTTACTGGGGATTTGTTACGGGCACCAACTGATGGCGCACTGCATGGAAGGCGTGGTCGAACCCGGGGAGACTCACGAATTCGGCCAAGCGGACTTGCGCGTTCGCCGAGAAGCGCCGCTGTTCACCGGCTTGGTGCATCGTCAGCGGATTTGGATGAGCCACGGCGACCAGGTGGCGAAGTTACCTGTCGGCTTCGAAACCCTGGCCGACACCCGCCAGTGCACCGTCGCGGCGATGGGCAACCTTAAGCGCAAGTACTTTGGGCTGCAGTTTCATCCGGAAGTGATCCACACGATTCACGGGGCGGAAATTCTAAGTAACTTCCTCACCGATGTCTGCGGCTGCCGCATGGATTGGCGACCGGAAAACCGCGTTGCGCAACTACAGCGACAGATCTACCACAAGACGAAGGGCCGCCGGGTGTTGTTCTTTCTAAGCGGCGGAGTAGACTCGGCGGTCGCATACGCGCTCACGGTGGGGGCGTTGCGGCCGGATTTAGTGCACGGTGTTTACGTCGATACCGGGCTGATGAGGGAAGGGGAGACGCTTCAAATCCGAGAAACCCTCCGTAAGCTCGGCTTGGGCTCCGTTGAAGTATTGTCAGCCCGTGGTCGCTTCCTCAGCGGGCTCCGCAAGATCGCCGACCCGGAAAAGAAACGCGAGGTGATCGGGCAGCTTTTCGTCGAGTTACAAGACGACGTTCTCAAACGCAAAGAGTTTGCGGGTCAGGATTGGATGCTGGGGCAAGGTACGATCTACCCCGATACGATTGAATCCGGTGGTTCGCAGAACGCCGCTGTCATCAAGACCCACCACAACCGCGTCAAGCGCATTCAAGAGCTGATCGCGCAAGACCGCGTTCTCGAACCGCTGACGGAGTTTTACAAGGACGAGGTGCGCGTGCTGGGGAGGGTCTTGGGACTGCCGCCGACACTAATCCAACGTCACCCCTTTCCCGGGCCGGGTTTGGCGATACGCTGCTTGTGCGCGCCGCGCATCGCTCGACCGCAAGCCGACACCGAAATCAACGACCTTGCCCGCGAACGAGGCTACCGGGCGTTCCTGTTGCCGTTGCGCAGTGTCGGCGTCCAGGGCGACAGCCGCAGCTATGCGAATTTAACAGTGCTGCACAACGGCGATCTCGACTATCGGGCGCTGCTCCCGTTAGCCACCTCGATCACGAATCAGTTCCGAAAGACCAATCGCGTTGTCTTCTTGTTGGCGCCGAAAAGGCTGCGGCCGTCAGAATGGAAGATTCGCCAGGCCTTTGTGACCATGAAGCGCATCGCGCTGTTGCAAGAAGCCGACAGCATCGTCACGAAGTTCTTACACAGCCAGGGGCTCTACAAACATGTCTGGCAATGTCCGGTGGTTTCGCTGCCGTTCACTCGCAGGGGTGGCGAAACCATTGCCTTGCGCCCTGTGACGTCGGTCGACGGCATGACGGCCGAAGTAGCACCACTGCCCGTCACGCGAATGCTGAAACTGGCGAAGCAAATTAAGGCGCTGCCCGACGTCGACGCCGTCTTTCTCGATCTCTCGCACAAGCCGCCGGCAACAATTGAGTGGGAGTAGCCCTACCGGGACCTTGCTTCACCGCCGCACCCATCATACGAGTTGTACACCCCAAGACTCGCTGCCATACTGGTCCCGATGTTGAGCACCCTTCTTGCCCTCAGCCTGACGTTGTTTCTTTTTGCCTGCTCCTCGTCGCCCTCCTACGACATCGTCATCGCGAACGGCCGCGTCATGGACCCCGAATCCGGTCTGGATGCCGTGCGCCATGTGGGAATCCAGGACGGGAAAATCGCCGTTCTCAGCGAAGAAGAGATCAGCGGGACGGAGGTGCTCGAGGCCGGTGGGCATGTCGTCGCCGCGGGCTTCATCGACATGCACCGGCACGGGCATAGCGCCGAAAACTACCGCGCCCAGATCCATGATGGGATTACGAGCACACTCGAGCTCGAGCTCGGCGTTGATGATATCCCGGGCTTCTATGCCGAACGCGACGGCAGGTCGGTGCTCAATTACGGTGCATCGATCGGGTTCGCTTATTCCCGGAACATCGTCATGACGGGGGCGAACCCGGGGCTCGAGGGCGAAGCTCTGACACAGCCGCTTACGCCGGAACAGCTGGAAGCCTTGAAGCAACACATCACCGCCGCTCTCGACGCCGGAGCCGTCGGCGTTGGTTTCGGGTTGGCCTACAGCCCGGGCGCGACGCCCGACGAAGTGCTCGCGATTTTCAAGCTGGCCGCGGAGTACGACTCCAACTGCCACGTGCATGTTCGGACCTCGACGACCGATGCCTCGAACGTCGAGGAGGTTCTGGAATATTCCAAGAAGTCCGGAGCGCCGCTCCATATCGTCCACATCAACAGCAGCGGCGCGAACCTGATTCCGCTCTACCTCGAAACGATCGAAAAGGCGCAGCAAGCCGGCGTCGACGTCACTACCGAGGCCTATCCCTACAATCGAGGCTCGACCTTTATCGAGTCCCACTTGTTCGACGATTGGGAAACCTACTCGGACGAAAAGATCGGGCAACACATTTTCGTCGAAACCGGCGAGCATCTCAACCGTGAGTCCTTCGCGCGGTACCGAAAGCAGAAGGGCTTGGTCATCACCCAAGCCGCCTATTCGATGGAGATGGTGCGAACCGCTATCGCAAGCCCGCTGACCATGATCGCCAGCGACGGTATGTGGCTTGACAAGGGGCGAGCGCACCCTCGCACCTTTGGGACCTACGCCCGCATATTGGGTCGCTACGTGCGGGAGGAAAAGGCTCTGACATTGATGGACGCCCTCGCCAAGATGAGTCTGCGCCCGGCCCGACGCCTGGAGCGCCGCGTGCCTGCGATGAAGAACAAGGGGCGGGTGCGTGTTGGGGGCGATGCGGACTTGGTGGTTTTCAATCCCGACACGGTCATTGACAAGGGAACGTTCGAAGATCCCGCGCAACAGCCCGAAGGCATCCGTCATGTCGTGGTGAACGGGACCGCCGTGTTGGTGGATTCGAAGATTGTTGATGGAGCGCTGCCCGGCCGGGCGGTTCGAGGGCCTGTTACGGAAGCCGAACCCCCTTATTAACCGGCTGATTTGGCCGGAATCACGCCACGGGATGAGGAGGTCTCGATAGTTGAGCTGTAGCGTGGACTTCCGTCCACGCCTCCGTCGCTCCACTGCGGACCAGTGCCGGTCGCTGATCATCGCGATGATAGAATCAGTTCCGATCAATGCAGGAAGCGATTCGAGCCGCCTTCTATGACTTAGACGGCACTCTGGTTTCGAGTAACGTTGTTACGCGCTACGCTTTTTTCGCTAAGAACCATCCTTCCCGATTGCAAGCCTGCCTGCGCTACTCGAAGCTGCTGGTAACCGTCCCGTTGTGGTTGGCGCTCGATGCTTATTCGCGGCGCCTTTTTAACCAGGTGTTCTACCGGGAATACCGCGGAATGCGGCGGGACATGCTCGACGAACAGTCACAGCGCATGTTCACGAGCGACATTCTCCCGAAGATTTACCCCGGATCGAAGCCGCTGATCGAAGCCGACCGCGCCGAAGGATTCCGCCTTGTGCTGGTCAGTGGCGGTCTCGATTTCGCTATCGCTCCGGCCGTCGATTACTTCGGCTTTGACGACGTCATTGCCAATCGCTTGGTTTTTGAAAACGGGACGGCCACCGGCGAAATCGCCCCGCCTCTGTTGGCCGAGCAAGAGAAGGTGGCGGCGATTGAGCGCTACTGCCGCGAGTATAATGTGGACACGGTGCGCTCGAAAGCCTATTCCGACAGCCTTTCGGACTTGCCGATGCTCGAAGCCGTGGGTGTGCCCACGGCCGTCAATCCCGACCCCCCGCTCAGGAAAGTCGCCTTAGAGCGGGGCTGGCCGGTTTTTGACTTGAAGACTGGCTGGTAACGGAAGGGAATGCGGAAGTCGGAACCCATGAATCCGCGAATTCACAATGCGGCTTTAGGAATGGCCTTCGACGGCGTGCGGCGCCCCGTGGGTTTGGCGGACTCGTTCCTACCGCCCTTTCAGGGCTTGAGGGTAGAGGGGGGACGTCACCTAGGGTTCCGCCTTCGGCTCCACCCTAGCCGATCTTCCTGCCGCCGCTTCGCGGCTGTACCAATCCGCAAGCGCCCCGCGGGGGGTGGAGGGTTCGGCCAGTGAACATGAACGCCCAAGTTGTCGAAGATTTCACCTTCGGCGACCCACGTCCGAACGCCGTAGGCCGCAACGCCCTCGTGCCGTACGACGATTGCGTTGTCCATCTCGACCACACTTCTTCCGAACGCATGCTTTGGTACGGCGAAGACTTGATGTCGGTCAAGTTTCCGCCCGGCACGCGGGTGGTCTACCCCAAGCCGACGATTCCAGGGCTGCCCGACCGCGCCGGGGCGATCCGTTATGCATTGGGGCATTGCTCAGGCATGGAGCCCTTCGCCGCCATGCTGCGGCCCGGCATGAAGGTCACCATCGCCATCGACGATATTTCCCTGCCGCTGCCGAAGATGAAGCGCCCCGATTTGCGCGAGTCGGTTCTGACGATCGTGCTCGATTTGCTGGCCGCTCGTGGCGTCACCGATGTCCACATCATCATCGCGACCTCGTTTCATCGCCGAATGGAGCCCTTTGAGATTCGGCACGCTGTGGGCAACCGCATTTTCAGCGCCTACTATCCGCACAGCCTCTATAACCACGACGGCGAAGATCCCGACGGCATGGTCGAACTCGGTAAAACCGAGTTGGGTGAGCGCGTCCGCATCAATCGCCGGGCGGCAGAGTCCGACTTGTTGATCTATGTGAACATCAACCTCGTCCCCATGGACGGCGGCAATAAGTCCACCACCATCGGCTTGTGCGACTACCCCTCGCTCCAGGCCCACCACAACCCCGACACGATTCTCCAGAGTGATTCCTACTTCGACGACAAGCGCTCGGCCCTCAAGAATTCAGCCGACCGGATGGGCGAGGTCCTCAACAAACACCTCAAGGTGCTCCATATCGAGACGGTCGTCAACAATGCCATGTTCGACCCGAACCTGCAGTTCTTCGTTAAGAACGAAGATCACTGGAACGGCCTCGACAAGACGGCCTTCGGTGCGGCGAAGTTCGCGCTGAGCAAACTCTCGCGCTCGATGAAGCGGAAGGTGCTGTTTTCGATCCCCGCCCCGTACGACCTGATCGCGGTGCATGCCGGCGAGACCCATGGGACCCACGCCAAGACGCTGGCCTACTGCTACCAGCAATACTGCGTCCCGGTTGAGGACCAGTCCGACGTTGTTGTGTTCGGCATGCCTTTCATTTGCCCCTACAACGTCAACTCGATCTTGAATCCCTTGCTGGTGCAGGTCATGGCGCTTGGGTATTTGTTCAACATGTACCGCGGCATGCCGATCGTTAAGAAGAACGGCGTGTTGATTGTGACGCATCCGCTCTATAACGAATTCGATCCGCGACACCATCCGTCTTACATCGAATTCTTCAACCGCATCCTGCCCGAAACCAACGATTCCCACACGTTACAGCGCAAGTACGAAGAAGAGTTCGCACACAACCCCGACTACATCAAGATGTACCGCACCGGCCACGCCTACCACGGCGTGCATCCTTTCTATATGTGGTACTGGGGAGAGAACGGACGCGCGCACGTGGGCAAGGTCATCGTTGTCGGCGCCGAAGATCCGAATACGGCCAAGGTGATGGGCTGGGAAACGGCTGCGACGATGCAAGAGGCGCTCGAGATGGCGCATTCGCACGTCGGCCGCGAGCCCACCGTGACTCATTTGCACATCCCTCCGATCGGGATGGTGGATGTTAGCGGGCAAAGAGAGACCGTCGGAGCGGCATGAAGACCGTTCTGGTCACCGGGGGAACCGGGTTTCTTGGAAAGCATCTTGTAGCGCAACTGAGCCGAGCCGAGCCGCAAACCCGCCTGCGGTTGCTCTGCCGCTCCGCTTGGCCCGGCGACCCCCCGGAGTCAGTTGAAATCGTCCCGGGCGATATCACGTCGCAACATGACGTTGACCGCGCCGCCGAGGACGTCGCCGAGATCTACCATCTCGCGGGGATCGTTCAGCGCCAACCGAAGGACCCCGGCTTGCTCTACAAGACTCATGTCGAGGGGACCCGGCACGTCTGCGAGGCCATGCGGCGGCACAGCGTATCGAAGGCCGTTTTCGTTTCCACGTCGGGAACCGTCGCCGTCGGCCGCACGCCCGTCGAGCGCGATGAGACGGCCGGCTACGCCATCGACACGGTCGGTGCGTGGCCGTACTACACGAGCAAGATATACGCCGAAAAACTAGCCCTACAGTTTGTAGAAAACGAAAAGCTCCCAATTGTGATCGTCAACCCCAGCCTACTGCTAGGGCCCGGCGACGACCGTCTTTCGTCGACCGGCGATGTGGCGCTGTTTCTCGAAGGCCAAATCATGGCGATTCCGACCGGCGGGCTGAATCTGGTGGATGTCCGCGACACAGCCGCTGCCGTTATCGAGGCCATGCGGCGCGGGCGGTTCGGCGAGCGCTACCTGCTTGGTGGTGCAAACTGGACCTTTCGCGAATGGATCGCGCGTACCGCCCAAGCGTCGGGCCTGAAGCCCCCGACGATCGAACCCCCTCTGTGGCTCGCTCTCGGCAGCGCAAGGCTCCTACGGGCCACAATGCCCCTCATCGGGCGGCAGTTCAAGCTCGATGACGAGTCGATCAAGATGTCGGCCTGTTACTGGTATTGCAACTCGGCCAAGGCACGCGAGGAGTTGGGACTTGTGACCCGCGATCCGATAGATACGCTGCGTGACACGATCGACTATATTCGACGGCGATCCGCGGACGGGTAGCCGCTGCCTGTGGAGACCGTTTCGTCCGATTTTCGCCAGTAACCATCGTTCTTCTTTCACCGCCTACTTAGACGGACGGGTTTGTGTCCGAAACGCGTCTTGAAGCCGTAGAGGCGATAATGAGAATGGTTGAGTGGGTTAGTTTGGTCCCGATCGGCCGAACTCTGGCAGTATTGAGACATATTCTGTGAACATCTGGGCCAAGAGAATCGTCGGAATTCTGATCGGCGTCGCGCTGGTTTTCCTGATCGGCACGCGGGTCTATGAGGCCCGCCAGGATGCGGACAGGGCGGCGAAAAAGAAAAGGCCCGGCGGGCGCGTCGTCAGCGTCGACGTCGTTGAATCTCGCGTCGGTATGGTCCGCGAGAATCTCTTGCTCACCGGATCTCTAAAGGCAAAGGAAGCAGTCGACGTCAGCCCGAAGGCTCAGGGCCGTGTCGAGAAACTCTATTTCCATGTCGGCGACTCCGTCAAGAGCGGGACCCTGGTCGCCGAACTCGATGACGACGAGCTGCGGCAGCAGGTCAACCGGGCAGTCGCCAGTATCTCGGTAACGACAGCGTCCCTCGAGCAGCGCCGGGCCGAGCGCGACAACGTCAAGGCCGAACTCGAAAGGGCCGAACGGCTTTTTGACGAGAAGCTTCTGTCTCCGCAAGACTATGACGCTCGCAAAACCGGGGTCGCGGTCGTCAATGCTCAAGTGCAGCTCGCCAAAGCGCAACAGCAACAGGCCGAAGCCGAGTTGAGCGAGTTGAAGATTCGGCTGGCTCAAGCCAAGATATACGCTCCGATGAGCGGCATTGTGGCCAATCGCTATGTCGATGTCGGCGCGCTGGTCAGTCCGAACACGCCGGTGATGCGCATCGTCAATCTTTCGACTATGGTTACCCAGGGCAACGTTCCGGAACGAAACATCGGCCGGCTCCGCGTCGGCAACGAAGCTGTCATTCGAGTGGACGCCATTCCCGAGCGGGGTTTCGAGGGCCGCATCGCGCGTATCGCACCGGTTCTCGATGCCGCGACGCGCAGCGCGCTAATCGAAATCGATATTTCCAATCCGGGCAATGTTCTTAAGGCGGAGATGTTCACACGCATCGAGTTGGATTTGGGCACTTCCCGCGAAGCTGTGCTGATCCCTCGTGCCGGCTTGGTCTATCGAGGTACGCAGCCGGGTGTCTATGTGCTTGATGGGAGCCTGCCGACATTCCGCCCGATCGAAACCGGCTTGACGCGCGAAGACCAAGTTGAAGTCTTGGCGAACCTCGACGCGGGCGTGAAGATCGTCGGCCGCGGCGCCACGATGCTCCGCGAGGGCGACCGCATCCGCTCCGCAGGGACGGCCTCCCAGGGCGGTGCAAAGAAGGGATCCCCCGCGGGCAAAAGGTCAACGGACGCCGCCGGGCAACCCGCCGGCCGCAAAGCGCCCAGGGGCTAACTCCGCATGAGCCTTCCGGAATTCTCCATCAGCCGGCCGGTCACCGTTCTGATGGGTTGTCTGATCGCCCTGTTGCTTGGTGGCATCGCCTTTGTTCGGATCCCGGTCGATCTGATGCCGGAGACCGAATACCCCACGATCAGCGTCAACGTCGGTTACGAGGGTGTTGCACCCGAAGAGATGGAGACGCTCGTCGCGCGTCCGCTTGAGCAGGCATTGGCCGCCTCCCCCGGCATGGAAGAAATAACCTCTTCGGCTTCGGAAGGCCGCGCGGGGGTGCGCTGCCGCTTTCTGTACGGCACCGACCTGGACGAAGCGGCTAACGACATTCGCGCCCGCATCGACCGCCGACGCACGATGCTTCCCGACGACATCGACCCGCCAACCGTCTACAAGTACGACATCTCGCAATACCCGATCATGTCGCTCACGATTGGGTCGAACGAGATGGATCCCAAGCAACTGCGCCATTTCGCGGAGAAACAAATCCAGTACCGCATTGAGCGCGTCGGCGGGGTTGCGCAGGCCCGGATTTCGGGCGGACTGCGCCGCGAGATCCACGTCAATCTGTCTCTGGAAAAGCTGCGGGCACTTAACCTCTCCACCGCCCGGGTCGTAGCCACATTGCGGCGAGAGAACATCAATCGGCCCGTGGGCCCGGTCAAGGAAGGCCGTTACGAAGTGCTGTTCCGCACCGCCGGCGAATTTGAAAACGTCAGCGACATTCTCGACGTCGGCGTCGCTAATCGCAACGGTGTTCCCGTCTACCTGCGCGACATCGCCACGGTCGAGGACTCCCACGAAGACGTGCGTTACCTTGTTACCGCCGACGGCAAGCCGGCGGTTCGACTCTTCGTCTATAAGCAATCGGGTGCGAATACGGTCAAGGTTTCGGAGGGAGTTCACGAAGAAATCGGCCGCATTCACGAAGACTATCCGACGGTCTCGGTCGGGGCGCCTTGGGATACGGCTAACTTCATCCGCTCGGCGATAAGTAACGTGCGGCAGGCGACATTGGCCGGCGGCGGGCTGGCCGTGGTCGTGTTGCTGTTTTTCCTGCGGAGCCTCACCAGCACCCTAATCATCGGCATCGCCATTCCTGTTTCCGTTATCGCGACGTTCGCGCTGATGTTCTTCAATGGCTTCACGTTGAACATCGTCTCTTTCGGGGGCTTGGCGTTGGGTGTGGGGATGTTGGTGGATAACGCTATCGTTGTGCTCGAGAGCATCTTCCGGCACCGCGAACAGGGCCGCGAGATCAAGCAGGCCGCCGTGATGGGCAGCAAGGAAGTCGCCACCGCCATCACGGCCTCGACGCTGACGACGATAGCCGTTTTTGTCCCGGTCCTGTTCATGGGCGGCGTATCGGCGCAAACGTTCAAGCAGTTGGCCTGGGTGATTTCCTTCGCGCTGTTTTGCTCGCTGGTGATTGCGATTACCGTCGTGCCGATGCTGTGCTCCCGCTTTCTGGGGTCCGGCAAGGCTATTGGGCGGAACGCAGTGGGCCGCCGCATCGGAGAGTTCCAGGAAGGGCTGGCGAAGGGCTACGGCAACGTCATTGCCCGTGCCCTCGACCATCGGTTCGCCGTCATCGCTAGCGCCGTTCTGCTGTTTTCCGGGTCGGTCTATCTGGTTCCGCTGATCGGCGTGGAGCTACAACCCGAAGTTGACGAGGGCCAGATTCGCGTGAACCTCGACCTCGAACCGGGGACCCGCGTCGAGGTTACCGACGGGGTCGTTCAGCGTATCGCTCAGATCGTGCGCGACAACGTTCCCGAAGTCAAGCACATCATGACCGAAGCCGGTAGCGCGAGCACTTGGCGCGCCGAGGGGACCAACGAAGGCGAGTTAAGGATCGAGTTGGTCGATCAAGACCAACGGGATCGCTCAGCCGCCGACATTGCCGAGATACTGCGGCCCCTAATGCACGTCGAACCGGGTATGCTGATCCGCACCCGTGTCAGCGGCGGCTTTCATCGTCGCGGTGGCTTCAGCGACGACGATCGGCTGACCATCGAGGTGCGCGGTCACGACATGCTCGTGATGCGCGGGTTGGCCGAGCGGGTTCGCGAAACCATGATGGCGACTGAGGGCGTCCGCAACTCCCGCGTCAGCCAACAGCCCGGCTTTCCCGAAATGCTGATCTCGGTCGATCGCGCCAAGGCGACGGCGATGGGCTTGGCGGTCTCGGAAGTCGCCGAGACCCTCGAAACGGCCATCGGCGGCACGCGCGCCTCAATGTATCGCGAACAAGGCGATGAATACGACATTCTGGTGCGCTTGCGCGAAGAAGACCGCTTGAACGTCGGCCAGGTTCCCCAGGTGCCCATCACCTTGCCCGACGGCAGCGTGATTCCCGCCGAGAGCATCGTGCGCATGCGCCGTCAAGAAGGCCCCTTCGAAATTACGCGCTCCGATCAGGAACGCATCATCGTCGTGAGCGGCGTAATTGCCGGCCGCGACCTGGGAAGCGTCGTCGCCGACTTGAAGGAATCCATCGGGCGCATCGACCGCCCCAGGGGGTACGAGTTCGTTTTCGGCGGCGAGTACGAAGAGCAGCAAGAAGCCTTTCAACAAATGACTTTTGCGGCGATCCTTGCACTGATCCTGGTCTACATGGTGATGGCGGCGCAATTCGAGTCTTTGCGTGATCCGCTGATCATCTTGTTCTCGGTCCCGCTGGCGCTGATCGGCATCGTACTGATGCTGTTCATGACCGAGACAACCTTTAACATTCAGGCCTTTCTCGGGGTGATTGTTCTAGTCGGCATCGTAGTGAACAACGCGATCGTCTTACTCGACTACACGAACCGTTTGCGTCGCGACGAGCGCTGGGACTTGCGCGAAGCCGTCATTACGGCCGGCTCGCGGCGGTTGCGGCCGATCTTGATGACAACGATTACGACCATCCTGGGCCTGGCGCCGATGGCCCTTGGCCTCGGCGAGGGCGGTGAGCTGCAAGCGCCGATGGCGCGCGTTGTCATTGGCGGGCTGGCCACCTCGACGCTGATTACCTTGGTGGTCATCCCGGTCATCTACATGACGCTCGAGGAGAGAGCGGAAAGGGCCGCGGTTCGGCGCGAAGCCGCCGCCGGCCTCGCCCCGGTGGAATCCGCCGGGGATTAGCCTGCATGGGTTTCGCCGGCATGCGGGATTGCAGATCTAAACATGGGGAGAGGGAGCGGTTATGAACCTGCCCGACTTTTCCGTCCGTCGGCCCGTCACGGTGCTGATGGGATGCTTGATGGCCACTTTGCTCGGGGCGGTGGCGTTCGTCGAGATCCCCGTCGATCTGATGCCCGACATCGTCTTCCCGACCCTCAGCATCAGCGCCGACTACGAAGGCGTCGCCCCCGAGGAAATTGAAACCCTCGTAACCCGCCCGCTCGAGGAAGCGTTCGCCGCCGCCCCGGGGGTCGAGGAAGTCACTTCCCGTTCCACCGAGGGCCGCTCCTTTATTCGCGTTCGTTTCAGTTTCGACACGAACCTCGACGAAGCCGCCAATGAGTTACGTACGCGGCTGGACCGTCGTCGGGCCCTTCTGCCCGAAGACATGGACCCGCCGACGATTTTCAAGTTCGACGCCACGCAGTTCCCGATCTTGTATATGGCGGTTTCCGCCGACGACATGGATTCCCGCCAACTGCGGCACTACACCGAAAAGAATCTGCAATACCGCATGGAACGCGTTCCCGGCGTGGCGCAGTTCACCGTGCGCGGCGGCCTGCGACGCCAGATTCACGTCAATCTCGACCTCAAGAAACTGCGCGCCCTCGACCTCTCGGTCGCCGAAGTCGTCCGCACGGTCCGCAACGAAAACCTGAACCGCCCGGTCGGCCCGGTGCGCGAGGGGCGCTACGAAGTCCTGCTGCGCACCAACGGCGAATTCACCAACGTCGGCGACATTCTCAAGGTCAGCGTCACCACCCGCAACGGCGTACCGGTTTACCTGCGCGACATCGCCACGGTCGAAGACTCGTACGAGGACATTCGCTATTACGTCACCGTCAACGGACGCTCGGCCGTCAACATGATGGTCTACAAGCAGTCCGGGGCTAATACGGTCAAGGTGTCCGACGCGGTTTGGGAAGAGGTCGAGCGCATCCACCGCGACTACCCGAACATCCACGTCACCGCCATGTTCGACCAGTCCAAGTTCATTCGCGGCGCAATTTCGAATCTCCGCGACGCGGCCTTAATGGGCTCCGGGCTTGCGGTCTTTGTGCTGTTCTTTTTCCTGCGCAGCGTCTCGAGCACGGCCATCATCGGCGTGGCGATCCCGGTCTCGGTCATCACGACTTTCGCGCTGATGTACTTCAACGGCTTCACTCTGAACATCATTTCCTTCGGCGGGCTGGCGCTCGGCGTCGGGATGTTGGTCGACAATTCCATCGTCGTTCTCGAAAACATCTTCCGCCACCGCGAACAAGGCAAGAGCCTGCAACAAGCCTCGCTGCACGGCAGCCGCGAAGTCGGCACGGCGATCACCGCCTCCACGCTGACCACGATCGCCGTTTTCGTTCCCGTGCTGTTCATGGGCGGCATCGCGGCGCAGAACTTCCAGCAGCTCGCCTATGTCGTTTCGTTCTCGCTGCTCTGCTCTTTGGTCATCGCCCTGACCGTGGTGCCCACTTTGTGCTCCCGGTTCCTGGGCACCGCCTCCGACGAGCAGCGCCGTTCGGGCTTAGTCCGGCTAATCGGGCGGATTCACACAGCGCTTGAAGACCGCTACGCGCACGTCATCTCCTGGGCCGTCGACCACCGTAAGACCGTTGTGGCCGCCGCCGCCGCGGTCTTTGCCGGCGCGATCTACTTGGCGCCCTATGTCGGCGTCGAGCTACAACCGGAGGCCGACGAGGGCGAGGTTCGCGTTTCGCTCGAGCTCGAACCCGGCACCCACGTCGACGTCACCGACGCCATCGTGCAGGAGATTTCGAAAGCCGTCCGCGAGATCCCCGAAGTCGAAACGGTCTCGAGCGAATCCGGCACCAACCCCAGCCCCTTCCGGCCCAGTGGCATGAATAGGGGGTCGCTGCGTATCCAGCTCGTCCCCCACGCCGAGCGCGATCGCTCGGCGCAAGAGGTCGCCGCGCAAATTCGGACCCTCGTCCGGCCCCGGCCCGGCATGATGGTTCGCACCCGCGTCAGCGGCAGCTTCATCCGCCGCATGACCAGCTTCGGTGGCGGAGACGGTGATCGACTCTCGGTCGAAATTCGTGGACATCAGGTCGAAGTCGCGCAAAACCTAGCGAATCAAGTCCGCAATATCATGATGTCGACCCCCGGCGTCACCAGCTCGCAAGTCAGCCTGCGTCCGGGCCAACCCGAGATGGTCGTCACCGTTGATCGCGCCAAGGCGTCGAGCCTCGGTTTGCGGGTCTCCGAGGTCGCCGACACGCTCGAAACCGCCATCGGAGGCACGCGGGCGTCCTTCTATCGCGAGGAAGGCGACGAGTACGACATTGTCGTGCGCCTACAGGAAAAAGACCGCCTGGCGCTGGAAAACGTGGGACAGATTCCGATTACGACTCCCGGCGGCCGCACGCTGCCCGCCGAGAGCATCGTGCAAATGAAGCGCCAGGAAGGCCCGATCGAAATCAACCGCGCCGACCAGCAGCGCATCATCACGATCAGCGGCACCATCGCCGACCGTGACCTCGGCAGCATCGTCGGCGACTTGCAAGCGGCTTTTGTGAAACTTCCCAAGCCCGAAGGCTATGAGATTCGTTTCGGCGGCGAATGGGAAGAGCAGCAAGAGGCCTTCCTGGCCATGCTCTTCGCCGCTCTGTTAGCCCTGGTGCTGGTCTATATGGTCATGGCCTCGCAGTTTGAATCGCTGCGCGACCCCTTCATCATTCTTTTCTCGGTTCCGCTCGCGGCCATTGGCGTGATCCTGATCTTGCTGCTTACCGGGACCACCTTCAACATTCAGGGGTTCCTCGGCATTATCGTCTTGGTGGGTATCGTCGTCAACAACGCGATTGTGCTGATCGACTACACGAACCTGCTGCGGCGGGAGAGCAACTACTCCCTTCGCGAAGCCGTCGTGACCGCCGGACGGCGCCGCCTACGCCCGATTCTGATGACAACAATCACGACCATTCTCGGCCTCACGCCCATGGCCCTCGGCCTCGGCGAGGGAGGCGAGATGCAGGCCCCGATGGCCCGCGTCGTCATCGGCGGACTGACCACCTCGACGCTCATCACGCTGGTCATCATGCCGGTGATCTACATGATGCTCGAAGAGCGTGCCGAAAAAGCCGCCGAGCGCCGACAGGCGCACGTCGATTTGCATCCGCAACCGGCTTCGGGCGACTAGAGGGTTTGCACATCGCTTCACACGAAGTCACCCTAGGCGTAAGCGCGGTCTCTAATTCGCCGTGTTTGCACGCCTATCAAGACGGCCAATCCGTCCTGCACGCCGAGCTAAATCAACTGCGCCAAGACCTGCAAGTCGTCCCCTGACCCTCGGGTCGCTGTCCGGCCGTGCCGATAGCTACTCTCGGAACGTAATGACCGCCTATCCGCGTGTTATACCTAATGGGGGAAAGAATGGCCCGTATATGACTCTTGAGTCTTTTGGATATCGCAATCGAAGAGCCCCAGCCCGCGGATCGCTCCGCCTCTGCATCGGCCTAGTTCTTCTCACGGCCGTCGGCGCTACGGCGGCGGAACCGCCCAAAGCCGGGCCGGTCGAAATCCTTCCCCTCGACGAAGTCACCCCCGGCATGGAAGCTGTTGCGTGGACCGTGTTTACCGGGCATAAAGCCGAATCGGTCCCCGTCAAGGTCTTGGGCATCATGCGAAATTCCTGGGGGCCGGGGCAGCACATCATCATGGCCAAGCTGGGCGGCAAGGCCGAACGCACCAATGTTGCGGGCGGGATGAGCGGCAGCCCGGTGTACTTCGACGGCAAGCTGATGGGCGCGATCTCGCTCCGCTTCAGCACCTTCTCGCCTGACTCGATTGCCGGGATCACCCCGATCGAGTTGATGCTGCAAATCGATGAGCTCGACCAGGGGCGCCCGATCCAAGCGCAGGCACCCGAGCAGGAATTCGATTCCGAATTGAACCCGGACGCCGACCCCCATCTCGCCCAAGCTCTACCCGCGGTCGTCCCCGATCTGGCCCGCGCAATCTGGGATGCCCGGAACGCCGAGGCACCCGCTGACTCCTACATCACCGCGATCGAGACCCCGCTGACTTTTTCCGGCTTTCATCAAGGCGTGTTGGATATCTTTCGCGGCTACTTCCGACGTGCGGGTGTAGCCGTCATGCAGGGCGGTTCGACCGGGAGCTCAGGTTCGATTAGCGGCAACGGCTCGAGGGACCTCAATCCGGGCAGCCCGATTGCCGCTGTGTTGGTTTCGGGTGACCTATCGGCCAGCGGCCTCGGTACGGTCACCTACAACGACGGCAAGCGCGTGCTCGCCTTCGGTCACGGGATGTTCCAGCTGGGCCCTGTAGCCATGCCGATGGCCGCGGCGGATGTAATCACCGTCTTAGCGTCGCAGTTGAATCCCGTCAAGATCGCGAATGCCGGAGAGATTGTCGGCGCGTTGCGGCAAGATCGCAAATCGGGCATCCTCGGCGTGATGGGCGAGGAAGCGCCGATGATCCCCATTCGGATCGGCGTTCGGCGCTTTGACGACAACGGGCGATTGCTTCGCGAGAAGAACATTGCGTGTGACGTTTTTCAAAACCGCCGCTGGACTCCGCCCCTAATCGTTTTCACCCTGTTCAACTCTATCTACGGCCTCAACGACTTCGCCGATGAGAGCACCTTCCGACTCAGCGGCGAGATTAATTTCGAGGGTTCGCACCGCGTCTCGCTCGAGACCATGCGGACTTCGTCCCCACAGCCCGTCCCGCCGCCCCTGCTGCTCGCCGGTTGGGTCGGAAACAAAGTGCAGCGCGTGTTTGCCGGCACTGGAGAGACTCCGCGGATCGAGAGTGTTGACCTGACCGTAGACTTGCTTCCGAAGCGCCGCTTGGCTCTTCTCGAAAATGCCTGGCTCGAGCGCACGCGTGTGCGCCCGGGTGAGCAGGTCAAGGGCAGCGTCGTGTTGCGTCCCTATCGCGGGGACCCCATCGAACGCTCTTTCGAAGTCAGTATTCCCGCCAGCGCACCGAAGGGCCGATTGCGCGTTCTCATCAGCGACGCCCAAACCCTGGACCGCGGCACACGCATGGCCGGGGCTCGGAATCGCTTGATGTCTCTGTCTGAAACCGTATCTTTATTGAACAAGGAACACGGCAACCATCAGCTATTCGTGACGTTGCGGCGTCCGGAAGCCACGGGTTACCTCGACGATAAGACGCTGCCGAACGTTCCACAGACGGTGCTCAACGTGATGCAAGGCACGGCGAGCCGCAGGCTTTTCGTCGAGCGCGAGTCGATGCTCGATCAGAGCGTCATGTCGTTTGATTCCATTGTCAGCGGCCGCCAAACGATCGACATCGAGGTCCAGTGACAAGACACTTCGCAATTCAGGTCCCTGGCAAGACTACTGTTAAAGGCCTGACCGCCGCATGCTTGTTCCTGCTCGGTGCGGCAGCCCTCGCAGAAACGACCAAGACCTGGGATCAAACCACTTTTGCTCACTTCCAAGAAGGACGGGCTGAAGGTATCTCAATCCGCAGCGACGGCAAACTGCTCCTCGCCCCGCAGCTGCGCGAACTCCACAAAGCACCGTCCTCTTACTTTCAGGCAATGGCGGTAGACAGCCGCGGCAACCTGTACGCCGGCACCGGTCCCGAAGCCAAAGTCCTCCGCGTCACGCCCGACGGCGAGGCAACGACACTGTTCGAGACCGAGGCGGTAACAATCCACGCTCTCGCCGTCGGACCGGGCGACCACGTTTATGCCGCCGCTTCCCCGGACGCCAAAGTGTTCAAGATTGACTCGGAAGGCAACGCTTCGGTGTTCTTCGATCCCGACGTCGATTACATATGGGACATGGCTTTCGACACCGAAGGCAACCTCTTTCTAGCATGTGGTTCCAAGGGACGTATCTTTCGAGTCCCTCCCTCCGGCGAGGGAGCGCTCTATTTCGATACCGAGCAAACCCACGTGCGCGCGATTGCGGTCGCCGACGACGGAGCTTTAGTCGTCGGGACCGACCCCGGGGGCCTGATTCTGCGGGTTTCCCGAGACTCCGCCGACGCCGAACCGCGGGGGTTCGTCCTCTACCAGAGCGCCAAGAAAGAGATCACCGCGCTCGTCCGAGCACCGGACGGGACCGTCTATGCAGCCGGCGTGGGAAATCGTAAGTCCGCCGCACCACGACCTCCTCCGACGGCTGTCCCCGCGCCCGCCGCGGCTCCGGCCCGAGGGGCTGCCTTGATGCCGGGAACCGTCACCGTAACGGCGCAACCCCGTCCTTCGGTCCCGCCCACAGCTGCCGCGAAGACCAAGATCAAAGGCGGAAGCGAAGTCTATCGCATCCGTTCCGACGGCCAACCGGAAGTCGTTTGGCGCTCCGATAAAGAGATCGTGTACGCCCTTGCCCTCGACCCGGCCGGCAAACTCGTGATTGGTTCGGGCGATCGAGGCCGCCTTTTGCGGCTGGATTCGGAGACCGTGTGGTCCCTAGTGCTTTCGACCACGTCCAAGCAGATCACTGCTCTAGCTGCCGGCCCCAGCGGCCGACTCTTCACAGCAACCGCCAATGTTGGCGCACTCTACGAGCTTGGCCCAGCGACCGCCGCCGAAGGGACTTTCACCAGTGACCCCTTCGACGCGAAGATTTTTTCGGAATGGGGCCGAATTGAGTGGCGCGGAGTCGACGCCCGCTCCGCAGGCGTTACCGTCTCGACGCGCAGCGGCAACCTACGCGGAACGGCTCGCAACTGGAGCGACTGGTCGGCGCCGATCACGGAGGCGGACGGCGGCCCGGCAGGCTCCCCGGCCTCCCGTTTCGTTCAATGGCGCGCGACGCTCAAACCGACGGCCGGAGGTGACTCTCCTCTGGTGGAATCGGTTCGCTTGTACTATCTGCCCAAGAATATCGCTCCGCGCCTTACTCATCTGGAGATGGTCGGGCCCGACCTTCGCTTTGTGACACCGCCAAAGCCAAATGTGGTTCGCAATCGGAATCTCCCGCCGCTCGGCGCAAAGCCCCCGGCCAAGCCCCCGGTGCGGCCTAAGAAGCCCCATGCCGTAACTCGGGAAAACGGCCACATAGGCGCCCGTTGGGCCGCTCGCGACGCCAATCAAGACAAATTGACGTATCGGCTGGAAATACGAGGTGAGTCCGAGTCAGAGTGGAAGGTTCTCGACGATGAGCTGGAAAGCGATTACCATAGCTGGGATTCGACGGCTTTCGCTGACGGCCGGTACCGCGTGCGCGTGACGGCTTCCGACCGGCTATCGAATCCCCATGGCCAAGCGCAGACCGATTCACGCACGAGTGAGCCGTTCCTGATCGACAATAGCGCGCCGGCTCTTTCCAACCTGTCCGCCGAACGAGTTGGCACGCGACTCCGTGTTCGGTTGGATGCGGCCGACGATGCTTCCAAGATTAGACGGGCTGAATACTCGATAGATGGAGGCGAGTGGACCGCCGTCATACCCACGACGCGTCTGTTTGACTCGGGCAGCCTGTCATTCGACTTCGAAACCGCCGAGGTCGATGGCAGCGAGCACACTGTCGCTGTCCGCATCCGCGATAGCCGAGGCAACGTCGCCGCGGGCAAGGCTGTCGTCCGCCGACCACAGACCGCCGACGGGCAATAACGAACGCCCCGCAGCCGGCCGGCCATATCGCTGTTTACCGCTCAAAGGTTAGTGCCGATTCACATTGCGGTGGGCCGGTTACTCGCCGGCGGATAGCCGACGCCACCGGTCGGCGCGGCCGGGCCCGCGGAATCCGTCTGCAACTCGAGTCCACCTACCAATGGTGCTACTAAATTGAAGAGGCCGGCGGTAATCAGTCCGCCGACAAAGCCGATCGCGCCGTAGAAGATGGGCAGAATAATGACCGCGCCGATCCCAAACAGCCCTGCCACAAGGCCTTCCATGCCGCTCTTTTCGGCGAACGCCAAACCCACCAACGAAACCGTGGTAAAGATGAACCCCGCTATCAAACCAAAAACCGCGTACAGCACGCCCAAGATTTTCGCCAGCGAAAGCGCCCCGATTCCTCGAACAACCATAAGTCTCCTCCTTGCGCCGCCGATAGCGTAACACTTCGGAGAGATAACTGATCGTTGGCGGAGGAAGGTGGATGCTCCGGAGCAAGGCCTGCCGACTGGGACCGCCGATCGTCAGTAGGCGCCGATTTCGGTTCACGGCTTACCGTTCACGGCTCAACGAGCTAGAACAGGCGCTCTTCGCGGCGCTTCCTGCGATAGGGGTTCTCGAGGTACTTGCGCGCTTCATCCTGCGCGCCCTGGGTGTTATCACGAGTTCGGATCGCAAGTTGATATTCGTTAACGGCGCGCTCTCGCTGCCCGGTGACATCGAAGATCTTGCCGAGGTTGATGTGCGACCAGACCAGCGTCCACTCCGGCTCTTGATCGCCGTTCAACGATTCGCGGAACTCGTTGGCCCCTGATTGGTAGTTGTTCTGCAGTAGAAACACCTCGCCTACCCGGTAATGGGCGAGCGAGCTGTAGCGATTGATGTCAAGGGCCCTCTGGTAGTTGGTGAGCGCTTCGTTGTAGTAACCGAGCTCGACGAGCTGCTCGCCCTTGCGAATTTCGACACGCACACGGATCTTTTCGTCGAAGCGCAGAATGCGGTTCTTCGGATCGAGAACGACACGCCGCGGTTTCCCGAACGTATCGATCACGTAGTCGGATGATGTTCCGCTCACGTCGATCGTTTCAAACTCGGGTTCGCCTTCGGTTTCGATCTTCAGCTCGACCGGCATGCGGAAGGTGTCCATGTCCTGCTTGACTTTACCGATCACGCGAAATCCTTCGCCTTCACCGAGCCGGTAGATCGTGTATTCCTGCGAGAATTCCGGCGTCCCTTGTGACTCGGTCCATTGGATGAAGAACGGCTCCAGGCTTTGGCCGCTGACGGCCTCGGCGGTCTCGCGAAAGTCGTCGGTCGACATCGTTTGCCAAGCGTGCTTCTCGATGAAACTAGTCAACGTCCGGAAGAACGCGTCGTCACCCATCGCCCAGCGCAACATGTGGAGAACCATCGCGCCTTTGTAACCCGCCAGGGCGTTGACCTCTTGCGAGAATTCGCCCAGTCGACCCGTCTGAATCAGCGGCACGTCGTCGTAGGTCAGCGCATTAATGCGAACCGTCTCGACAAGTGGGTCGAATCCCACCTCGCCGTCTTCTTCTTCGACGAAAAGCATGGCCGAATAGAGCGCCATGCCGTCGCTGAGCCAACTGTGATTTCGACTGCCGGGCGAGGTTACCACGCCCCACCATTGGTGGGCTACCTGGGTACCCAACGACTGCCGATTCACTTCCGGGGTCAGGGAATAGGAACTCAGGAAAACGATGCCCGGCGCGGCGTAGCCGGCCGGTGCGAGCTCGCCTATCTCCACGAGTGTCAGGGAACTCGAGTAGGGTGACAGGAACCGATCGGTGAAGAACTGCACCATTGGACCGACGGCTTCACCGTAAGCCTCGGCGGTTTCCTGGTCCGCGGAGGAGAAATAAACGTCCGTGGTCACACCCTCGCTCTGCACACTGACCGCGTCGCCTCTGACGACCGCGATGCTTCCGGGAAACGCCGCGCGGCTGAACTCAAACGAGTGGGTGACTTTGTCGTCGTTGTCTGCCGTTGTCGTGAGTCCGCTGGCGATCACTTTCAGGCCCCTGTCGACCGTGACGTGGATGTTGGCCGCGAACCGATCGGCCCCATAGCCGTTCACGGGAAACCATCGTCCCGGGTACAGCAGGTAGGCGCGATCCGCTTCGATCGTCGCCAGGTCGTAGCCCTCCACGGGTGAGTCGCGGGTTCCCTCGAGTTGCCCGTCGTAGAAAAACGTGACGGTCACTGCCTGCTCCGGCGGAAGGACTTCGAGGAAACTCAGTCGCACCGTGAAATCCTGCCCGTACCGGACGGCAGAGATTTCCGACCCGTCCTCGCCTTCGACGCGGCTCACGTTCAATGCGTTGTGCAGCTCGAAAACGACCGTCTCCGTTTCCTCGCGCGGCGTGAAACGCACGTCCACTCGCGCTTCGAGCGTCCTGGTAGCCAGGTCGATGTCGGCCTCGATGTCGTAAAAGTCGACATCGATATGGGGGCGCTCAACCTGCGGAGTGGCCGGGGCGGTGAAGATTGTCGTGGCTGCTGTCAGCACTAGGAGTGCCGACAGGAAACTGCGGTTCATCCGCCGATACGGGCCGACCTTTTGCAGCATTCTCATGCCGACGCCTCTCCAAGGGATGTGAACTCTCTGCATATCACCTCCGCCGCCCGTTCGGCCGCGGACCGCGATGTTTCCAGACCCTTCCCGATCTCGGTGAGCTCTCTCCGCATCGTCTCGCGCGCTTGATCGTCATCCAAGAGCCTCTCCGCTTCCGCTGCCAAACGTTCAGCCGTGCAATCGCTTTGAATCAACTCCGGGACAATCCGTCGCCCCGCGAGTAGATTTACCATGCTGTAGAAGGGTACGTCCACCAATAGCTTGCCGACCAGCCACGACGGGGTGGTCACGCGGTAGAAAACAACCATCGGTGCGCCCAACAGCGCGGCTTCGACCGTGGCGGTCCCGCTGGCCGTTAACGCCAAATCGGCATGGCCCAGCGCGTTTTCCGTATTGCCTTCAATTATATGGACGGCGGAATCGGAAATGCGTTCCTCGAAAAACTCTCTGCCCGTGGTCGACGACGCCGGCAGAACGAAGTTCAGCTTCCGACTTCGCCCCAAGCGCTCGACTGCCCCAAGCAACGGTTCGAGATGGCGCTGCGCCTCGCCCCGCCGGCTGCCCGGCAGCAATGCGACCAGCGGCGCCCCCTGGTCAAGATCGTGATCGCGAAAAAATTCTTCACGCGAAACCGTGGTCCTCACTTTTCCCTTCAGGGGATGACCCACGAAGGTCGCCTTGATCCCGTTCTCCCGAAAGTACCCTTCTTCGAACGGGAAGATGCAAAGGAGATGATCGACGACTTGGCGCAGCACCCGCAGCCTTCCTTTGCGCCAGGCCCACACCTGTGGGGCTACGTAGTAGAAAACCGGCACGCCTTGCCGCTTCAGCTTCCGCGCCAGCCGCAAATGAAAATCCGGCGAGTCGGTGAGAATCGCCAGGGCCGGGCGCTCTTGCCGGGCCATCCGTGCAAGGCGGTTGAGGAGGCCGAAGACGCGCGGGATGTGGGCGATGACCTCGAAAATCCCGACAACGGCGATCTGCTCGCTTTCGACAATCGGGCGCACGCCGCATGCGCGCAATCGCTTGCCCGCGCAGCCGAAAAACTCGGCATCGGGAAGCCGCGTGCGAAGTGCTTCAACCAGCTCGGCGCTGTAGCGGTCCCCCGACGCTTCGCCGGCTGAAACGAGGATCTTCATCAAATGACGTTCAGTGTATCGAACAACAAATCAAAACCGAGCCGCAAGGGTAATCGAACGCAGATCTCCCGGAGACCTGTGCTCCCACATGCCTCCGCAACCCGGACGCTTCGCCCGCCGGCCTGTCACAACTGCCGCCACCGCTCAAAACGATCGAGTACGTCCTCGTCCTGAGCCTCCGCAATCACGGTCCCCAACACCTTGTAGAAATCCCGGTCCTCCTCGTCAAGCACGCCGGAAACCCCCTCCTGCAATTCTTCGAAGGAGCCTGCCAGGATCTCGAGTCCTTTCGGGATGAGCCCCTTCAATCGTCGCAAGGCCTCAGCGTCATCGCGGCCGTTAACCCGAAGTACCAGCGCGCGCAAGTATGCCGTCAAAGCCGCTCCGCCTCCCACACAGCCCTGTTGCAATTTCCACGGCCCTTCGGAAAAGGTCAGCGCCTCTTCGAAACGCCCGCGTCTCAGCAAGAACTGTATGTGATTCGCCGCCACCCAAAGGTCATTCGGTGCCAACTCCAATGCCTTTCGATTCCAGCGTTCGGCCTCAGCGTAGTTTTTGTGGACATCCCACAAGAATCCTGCGTAGCGCACGATCACACCGACGTCTTCCGGGTCTTTCTCGAGCGCTCGATCGTAGAGCCGCTGGGCTTCTTCATAGTTCCCCCTCACGTCCTCCATCAGAAACGCAAAGGCAGATAGCCCGTCCGCGTCGAGATCGGGAGTTTCGCGATACAGCCGCTCCGCCTCGTCGTAATCTTTGCGAACGAACTGGAAAAAGCCCGCGACCGCCGCGCGGTTGAAATTGTCTGCCGGAGTCAGCTCCAGCAGTCTTCGGTAGAGAGATTCCGCTTCGTCAAGGTTCTTGTCGCAAAAGAGCTGAAAAACGGCGTAGTTTCGAATGAGTCCCGGCTCGTTCGGCTCCAGGTGCAGAGCCCGCCGAAATAGGCGCCCGGCCTCCTTGCAATCCCTGCGATACGCCGCCAGGTAACTCGCAAAATCCGCATTGGCTGTGAACTGGTTCGGATCGGCCCTGTAGGCTTTTCGATAGAGACGTTCAGCCTCCTCGAGATCTCCGCGAACGACGCGTAGGAAATTCGCGAAGGGAACCAGAGCTGCGATGCTTCCCGGTCCCAGTTCAAGCGCCCTACGATAGAGCCTTTCCGCCCGGTCAAAATCGCGGCGGATCTCTTCTTGGAACATGGCGTGCGAAGCCACGAAACCGGCCCCAATCTCCGGTGTGTCGCGATAAAACTGTTCGACCTTAGCGTACTCTCGGCGCCGCAATCGAAGAAATTCGGCATAAGCAACCGCTACCCACTCATCGTGTGGGGCGCGTTCGAGCGCCCGGCGATACAGTTCTTCTGCTTGGTCGTAGTCTTCGCGAACCTCCGCCAGGAAATTCGCGAAGAAGGTGGCCAGCGTGGCGTCATCCGGGAGTCTTGCGATTCCCCGCCGGTAGATTGCCTCGCGCTTTGCCGGGTCCGACTCCCGTCGCGCACGCGTTTCCCAATGCCAAAAATTTTCTTGGTAGGTAGCGACGTTCTCAAGCGACTGGCTGAAGAGTTTCGGGATCGCGCGAACAGTAGATCGGGCGCCCGAAACGGCGCTCGAAACGAGCCAAGACAATCGCGATCCCCGTTCCATAGTCTGCGGACCCGGCAACCCCCAGCCGCGCGGCTGCCTAGAGTATCGCGCAGCCCCTGTCCTCAGGACAGAACCTACCGCAACGGAATCAAAATCGCCGCTGCCTGCGTGATGATGTAGCCCGTAATTCCCATGATGACCAGTTGCGGCGTCCAGGTCTTTAGGGCTTCGACCTCAGTGAGGCCCGACATTTGTTTGAAGACCCAGAACCCGCTGTCGTTCATCCACGAACCGACCGCCGAGCCGCTCCCGATCGCGCAGGCGATGTAGACGGCGTGGAACGGCGGGGGCGAGGAAAGTACGATCGGGGCCATGATCGATGAGACGGTGATCATCGCCACGGTGCCTGATCCTTGCGCCACTTTGATCAAACCCGCCAGAAGAAAACTCAGCAACAAGATCGGGACGCCGAACTCTTGTGACATCCCGCCGATGGTCTTGCCGACTTCCGCCTTGACCAGCATGCCGCCGAACGACCCGCCGCCGGCGGTGATGAGAATGATCAATCCGCCGCTGGCAAGAGCTGTTTCGACCGGCTTGGCCAGTTGTGCCAGGGTGTACCCCTTTTGGGATGCCAGCAAGTAGAGCGAGACCGCCGCCGAGGCAAGCAGGGCAAAATTCGGGTTGCCGAGAAAGCCGGTGATGTTGGAGATCTCGCTGCCTTTTGCCACGGCGTTGACGACGGTGTTCGAAGTGATGAACACAACCGGCAGCACGATCGGGAGCATGGACATGAAGAAGCTCGGCAGCTCCTTTTCCTCGCGGGCGGCCAGGTCCTCGAGCTCGTTCAACGACAAACCCGGCGTCTCGCGCAACGGCACGCTCATGGCCCGGTTGCGGTTCAGAGCGAAAAGCCACCCAACAAACGACATCGGTACCGCGATGCAGGCGCCGACGATGATCATCAATCCCAGATCGACACCGAGGGCTGCGGCCATCGCCAGCGGGCCGGGCGTCGGAGGGACCATGCTGTGGGTCACCGCCGCTCCCGCGGAGATCGCCATCAGGAACAGCACATAGTCCTTGCCTGCGCGAACCCGCATCGCGCGCGCCAACGGGACCAAAAGATAGAAGACTGTATCGAAGAAGACCGGAACCGAGAGGACATAGCCGCTCGATACCAGCGAAACCGAGGCGTTTTTCTCGCCCGACATGCGGACGAAAACGCGCACGATCTTATCCGCGGCGCCGCTCTCCATCAGGCACTGCCCGATTAGAGCGGCAAGGGCGATGACGATGCCGATGCTTCCGCAGACACGCCCGAAGTTCGTGGCGACCTCCGGCATCACGTCGCCGAGCGCGACTTTCGAAGAGAGCAGGCCCACGGCGGTTGCCGCCGTCACCAGCGCAATAAACGCGTTGATCTTGAGCCGGAGGATGAGCAGGAAGACGATCGCGACGGCGATCAGCAAGACAAGAAGTGGGTGAATCTCCATGGCTGAGCATTATTGCCTATCCCATCGAGCCGTGTCTACAGTTGCCCATCTTGTAACACGGCCTTTGGGCCGAGACACGCTGAGAGCTTGTCTCAACTGTCGACTAGGACAAACACGAGTGTTTGTCTCTACCGTGGGTTTCAGCTTGCCAGGGCGAGCCGTTTGAGTAGGGCGTCGGGGTCGGGCTCGCGGCCCATGAACGATCGAAACAGGTCGGCGGGCTCTTGGCTGTTTCCTTGCGAGAGAATCTTGTCGCGGAAGTCCGTCCCCACCTCGCGGCTGAAAATACCGTGATCCGCAAAACGCGTAAAGGCGTCGGCTTCGAGCACCTCCGACCACTTGTAGGAATAGTAGCCGGCCGCATAGCCGACCGAGCTCGAGAACAAATGCGTGAACGCCGCGATTACCGCGTTCTCGGGAAGCAGCGGGACGGGGGAGAACGAATCGAGAATGTTGAAGGCGTATTGCATCACATCGCGGTCGCGTTCGCGGTCATAGTCGATGTGGAGAGCAAGATCGACGGTGCCGAAACTGAGCTGGCGCATCTGCGCCGTCGCGGCGCGGAAGTTTCGGGCGCGTTTCATCTTCTCGAACAACCCGTCGGGGATGGTTTCGCCCGTTTCCCAATGACGTGCGAACAAGTCCAGCGCTTCGTGCTCCCAGCACCAGTTCTCCATGATCTGCGACGGCAGCTCGACGAAATCCACGGCGACGTTGGTCCCGGCCAAGCTGCGAATCTCGACTTTGCTCAACAAATGATGCAGCAGGTGACCGAATTCATGGAAAATCGTCTCGACCTCGCGATGGGTCAGCAGCGCGGGCTTATCGGAGAGCGGCGGGGTGAGATTGCCGCAAATCAACCCTAAGTGTTGCTCGAAATCACTGCCGGGTTCGGCGGTGATGAAAGAGTCCATCCAGGCGCCGTCGCGTTTGTTCTCGCGCGGGAAGAAGTCGGCGTAGAAAGACCCAAGCGCACCGCCGTCGTTGTCGACTATTGAGTAGGAGGTGACCGAAGGGTCCCAGACGGGGACATCCTCGATCGGCTCAACGCGAATGCCGTAGAGCTTACGCACTAAGCGGAAGAGCCCTTCGAGAACAGCTTCGAAGGGGAAATACGGACGCAGATCCTCTTCGTCGAAGTCGTATTCGGCCTTGCGCAGTTTCTCGGCGTAGTAGACGACGTCCCAGGGTTCAAGCGGACCATCGTCGGGGCCCTCGATCTTCTTGCGGAAAGCATCGAGATCGCGTTTGTCGGCTTCAAAGCCCTGCTCAGTCCTTTGCTTGAGCGACGCGACAAACGCCTTCGCTTGGTCGCCGTTGCCGGCCATGCGATCTTCGAGGACCAGGTCGGCGAAGTCGCGGTACCCGAGCAGCACGGCCTTTTCGCGGCGCAGCTTGAGGATGCCGGCGATGATCTCGCGATTGTCGTACTCGCCTTGCGAGGCTCGCGTGCTCTGCGCGTGATACACCTGCTCGCGAACGGCCGCGTCGTCGAGATAGGTCAGCACGGCAAGCAGACTCGGCATCTGGAGGGTGAATCGCCAACCATCTTGGTCCTTCCTCTTGGCGCTTTCCCGGGCGGCCTCGATTGCTCCGGGCGGCAGACCGGCAAGCTTGGCCTCATCGGTGATCAGAAGCTCGAACGCGTTCGTGGCGTCGAGAACGTTCTCGGAGTACTTGGTGGTCAGCTTGGTCAGCTCAACATTGATCTCGGCCAGGTGCTTCTTGCCGGCGGCATCGAGCTCGGCGCCGCTTCGACGAAACCCGTCGAGTGTTTTCTCCAAGAAGCGAGCGCGGGCGGCGTCGAGCGCCTTGGCTTCCGCGCCGGCCGCGTAGGCTTGGAGTTGTTTCCAGACGCCTTCGTTCAATGCGATCGAGGAATAGAACTCGCTGACCAGCGGCTGCACGGCGTTATAAGCCGCGCGCAGATCCGGCTCGGTGGTGACCATCTCGAGATGCCCGACGATGCCCATGGCGTACTCGACGTCCGCTGTAACGTCCTCGAGGGCGGCAAGAGTATTTCGATAGGTTCGCTCCCCGTTTTCGGAGGCCAATCGATCGAGGCGAGCTTGCCCGTCTTTCAATAACCGCTCGATAGCCGGCTCAACATGCTCGGGCCGGATGCGGTCGAAGGGGATACGGAAGACTTTGGTGAGGAGGGGGTTGGGAGAACTGTTGTCAGGCATATCCAATCGATTCGGCGGCGGCTTACTATTCGTTGCAGCGCGGAGAGGCCACCGTCGGACCCCTTCAACTCTTGAGCCATTGCCCGAGCAGACGGCGCATCTTTTCCGCGTCCAAGCCGGTCTCAATCGAGAACGACCCGCCGGCACCGGCGATTTCGTAGACCCTCCGCGTCCAGTTGAATTCTGCGTCGATCTCTTCGTGGGGTGCGAGAGCCCCCTGCGAGTCCTGAGGATTCAGCACAAGGACCTCGCGCGGCGCCAAGGCGGCGTAAACGTCGTGAATGTCATATTCGCCGATGACTCCCGGCAAGAAGCTGCTGAAAGGATGCTTCGTCAACGGATCGTCCGCCAGCCCGCGGAAGGAAAGCGGCCCACCGACAGCGACCAACCGGCGAATCCGCCGGTCAAGGACGGCGGCGTGCGAGGCGACCAACGCGCCTGCCCCGATCCCGGCAACCAGCCACGGCAGACGCCCGCCGCGATCGCGGGCCGAAGCCAGCAAGTCCTTCATTCGTTGCCCCAGCAGCGGTCGACCGGTCTCTATACCGCGGTAAGCGAAAAAGTCTTCCCAAGAATATGGTGGGGCGGCCCCGGGCAGATGCGGTTCGCTTTCGCCCCAGCCACGTACATCCAGTGCCACCACCCTGTAACCGGCCGCCATCAGAGGATCGATAACCCCGCGTCGGACAGCCGGATCATCCTTGCCGCGGTCGGCGCAAACGAATGCGACGCCGCGAGCGAAAGCCCCAACGTCATGCACACGGTCGGGGACAAGGATGCCGGCCTCCCCTCGGAAGCGGCCGACTTGGGTAACCCGTCGGACCTTGTTCCTGACCTGGTTGCGGTAGATCTCGAGCGAGTGGCGGTTGTTGGGGAGAGAATACTCCGGTGTGATCTCACGGGCGCGTTCGCGGTTGATCGAAAGGACGGTCTTGGCGTCGGGCAGATCCGCGACGTTGCCGGTCGGCGTACAGTCAAGTTCTTCTGCTTTGAAGACGCCCTTGGGTTCTTCGGCCAAGCCTTGACCATCTCTACCCAACCGGCTGACCAACCACCCCGCGGCGGCTTGACGCAGCTCCGGGTTGAGGGCGTGGAATCCCCCGGTTTCAACAAACATGAGCCGGTCACCGACACCGAAGAGCGAGTACATCCTGGAGACTTCGCGGAAGGTCTCGCGCGCTCCTTCGATAGGAAGGAAGTACTCAGCCGGAGAAGCGATCATCAACTGACGGGGCGCCAGGGCAGCCAACAGCTCGGGGTGATCGATGCCGTCCTGGAGGGTCCCGTAGTAGATCCGTTCGGGGTCCCCCGCAAGGCGCGCCGCGGTCTTGTGGCGCACAGTGGACGCCGCCGAGATGCAGACCACAGCTTGGATTCGCGGATCCAATGCCGCCGTTCGAAGGGTTTCGTCGCCACCTCGCGAGCTGCCTGCCATAGCAATACGGCGCGGGTCGATGTCGGGGCGGGTCTGGAGATAATCGATTGCGCGAAGGGCATCCCAGACGCCGTAGTGCATCAGGTTGAGGCCCAGTAGGTAACATTGGCGGCCGAGCACGCGCCGTTCCCTTGCCGCCCCACCCACGCGGGAGGCCTTCGCGCCGGGGTCCCACATTTGCGGCCGTTCGCCGACGGTAATCGGGTCCCAGGTTAGGGCGGCGAAGCCGGATCGGGCCATCCGAGCACAGAAGCGTTGAACAGGCTCGGCGGATTTCCCCTCCGGTTCCGAACCCGGCGAGAAGAGTACAGCCGGCAGCGGCCCGGTTCTATCAGCCGGCCGGTACAGATTCGCTGCCACGTAAAACCGCGGGCGGCTCTCGAAGATCAGTTTCTCGATGGCAAAACCCGGTCCTTCGAGCGTCCCGACATGTCGTGGATTCAAAGGAGTTCGGTCAGGCTGTGCGCCATCGGCCACGACCGACTTCTCTCGAACACGTTCCTGAAGCCGTGCCAACTCGGCCGGCGAAGAAAGGGCTTGCAGCCGGCGCTTTCGCCGCTTGTCGAGCAGCTCGACGTAGTCGAGCGTGTACTCCCACATCATCGACCCAAGGCCGGAGATGCGGTCCGCGGCAGCCGGAATACCGGTCCCGCCGAGCAAGCTCAATAGAATCGCTCGACGTGAAATGTAAGGGCTCACGGTATGGGCGTCGCCGATGGGGCTCCCTAAAGGTGATGAGGCCCAGCCTCAAACAACGGTTGGTTTCATTCTAGCCGCTGCTTTTCGGGGGCCGCCGGCCCGTGAAATCACCAAGGGCGCGGTTTCCCGCGCCCTCGTCCAATGCAATGTTGTTCTTTGGAGCCGACATCACGCCGCGCGGCGTCGCGTCGGCTCAGGCGGCTCGCAGCGGCTTGGAATCGTCGCCCGCGAACTGCCGCTCAAGATCGTGCATCTCCTGGCAGAGGATACAGAGCGTCGTCCACGGAACCGCCTGAAGGCGCTTAGGATTGATGTCCTCTCCGCAGTCTCGGCAGATGCCGTATTCGCCCGCCTCGAGCACGTTGAGCGCGGTTTCCACCGCACGCTCCATCTCGAAGCTGGTATTGATCGTGGTTACCGCGAGGTCGAGGTCGGCCCGAGACTGCATCTGGTCCATCGGGTCGCTCAGACGCTCAGCGATCAAGTCGTCCTTCCGGGACGTCGAGCCTTGCAGCTCAGCCAGCTTCCGCAGCAACTGCTTTTGAACCTTTTCCTGTTCTTGCTTTTTCATGGCTTCTCTCCAGTCCGGTACCTCTGCCGGACACTCTATAGATGTTACCCACTCAGTGGTGGTTGCACAAAATTCTTTGACGCTTCGCGCTTCCTTTGGTTACCAAGAAATGCGCAAACGCGAGACTTTTTACGACATACCCGCAAGCCTGCGTCGAACTTGGCGGAAGACGCGGAGCATCATGGGCTTTGTCAGGCGGCCGGTTTGGGTGTTCTGTCGGCTGGGATGGTAGCAGCAGATCAGACTTGGCAGCTTGTTGCCTGGATTATACACCCTTCCGTGCTCGAAGGGGTAGTCGGAACGTTTTTTTATCGAATTTTCACGAAGCCGCACCGTGAGATAGGCATCGAGAGCCAAGCGACCGAGTACCACGACGATGCGAATGCGTTCCATAACCGCGAGCTCGCGCTCGAGATAAGGGCGGCAGGCGTCGAACTCCTCTCGGGTTGGTTTGTTGCCGGGAGGCGCGCAACGGGCCGCGGCCGTGATATAGCAGTCCTTGAGCTGCAACCCATCGTCTCGGGAGACGGCCTCGGGTTGAGAGGCAAAACCGGTGCGGTGGAGGACGTCGTAGAGAAAATCGCCGGAGCCGTCGCCGGTGAACATGCGTCCCGTCCGATTAGCTCCGTGGGCGCCGGGCGCCAATCCGATGATGAGCACGCGTGCTCGCGGGTCTCCGAACGAAGGGACCGGACGGCCCCAATAGTCCCAATCCCTGTAGGCCCGGCGCTTGACTCGGGCGATCTCGCGGCAATGAGCCCGCAGCCGGGGACACAGGTTACAACCGGTCACCTCCTGTTCGAGGCGATGCAGGGTCTCGACGAAGGTCATTGCAAGGTGTTGACGCTCGGTCCCGAGGACCGGTCAAAGATCCCTATTCTAGCGGCCTCGGGGCGACCAGAGGAGATTTGAAGGCGAAAAATTGGGTGCGGAACCACAATCTGTGAGTTTTCTCTCAGAACTGGGATTGAGGGGCATTCAAGGGACGACTGTGGGCGGATCTGGGTCCGAAATAGTTTGTAAACTACTGATACTACATGACAAAATCACACTCTTCTTTGCCAAGAAAACGAGACCGCCGAAGGGCGTTCGAGGTCGTATCGATATTATTTACATAATAAAATCTTAGTGATATACCATCATATAATATACTTTTTACTTGACAGATCATAGATCCACGTGTACCATGGTTACAGAAACAGCTCGACAAGGAGGATACAAATGAGCTTGATCCGATACAACCCTAAAGGCTTAGTTCCTTGGCGCGACTTCGATCGCGTCTTCGATCGCTTTTTCACGGCACCTTGGCCCGAGACCAACGGCGTGACCACGTGGTCGCCGGCGGTAGACATCGAGGAGACCGATAAGGAGATTATCCTGACGGCCGATTTGCCTGATGTAGCTGAAAAGGATCTCGACGTCAAGGTCGAAGAAGATGTCCTCACGCTAAAGGCCGAGCGCAAGTTCGAAAAGGAATCGAAGGAGAAGAACTTCCACCGCCTAGAGCGGGCGTATGGTTCCTTCCATCGAAGCTTCGGTCTGCCGGAAGGCGTGGACGTCGACAAGATCAAGGCGAAATACGACAAAGGCGTGCTGCGGGTCACTCTGCCGAAGCGGCCCGAGAAGCAGAAGAAGATGCGGCAGATCAGCGTCCAATAAACCGGCGTTGGTCAAATCGGGAGCGGGCCGACCGGCTTTCGGCGGCCCGCCGTTCCGATGAGAAGTGGCCGGCTGCTCTCCTGGGCAGCGACTGGATCTCGCCGGCAACGGCGGCGAGCCATGACAAATAGTCCACGCGAGGTAGCTCATGATTCGTTTTGACAAATTCACCCAGAAGGCTCGCGAGGCGGTGGAGCAAACCCAAACTCTCGCGGCCGAGAGCGGACACCAGCAACTGTTCCCGCTGCACCTTCTGATTGCTTTGGTTGAGCAGGAGGAGGGTATCGCCGGCACGATCTTGGCGAAGTTAGACGCCCAACCGGGGCAGGTTGCGTTGGATGCGCGCGAGGGTTTGCGATCGCTTCCGCAAGTTTCCGGCGACAAAGCCCAGGGCGGAGTGTATCTTTCCCCGTCGCTCAACGAAGTATTTGAGCAATCGCAGAAAGAAGCCTCGCGGTTCAACGACGAGTTCGTTTCGACCGAGCATTTGCTGCTGGCGGTGAGCCGCCTCAAGCACGACCCGGCGGCGGACTTGTTGGCGCGGGCCGGCGCGAATCATGAAGCGATTCTGCGGGCGCTGGCCTCGGTGCGAGGCTCACAGCGAGTCACCGACCCGAATCCGGAAGCCAAATACCAAGCGCTTGAACGCTACTCCCTCGACCTGACCGAACAAGCGCGGCAGAGCAAGCTTGACCCGGTGATCGGACGCGACGAAGAGATCCGGCGGCTCATGCAGGTGCTTTCCCGCAGAACGAAGAACAACCCGGTCCTGATCGGCGAACCCGGGGTTGGCAAGACCGCGATTGTCGAGGGCCTCGCCCAGCGCATTATCGCCGGCGATGTCCCCGAAAGCCTGAAGAACAAGCGCCTGGTCGCGCTCGACCTGGCTTCGATGGTGGCGGGCACGAAATTCCGAGGTGAATTCGAAGACCGCCTCAAGGCCGTCCTCAAGGAAATCGAAGAGTCGAAAGGCGAGGTCGTCTGCTTTATCGACGAGTTGCACACCCTTGTGGGCGCCGGGTCGGCTGAGGGTTCGATCGACGCCGCGAACATGTTGAAGCCGGCGCTGGCCCGGGGACAGATGCGCTGCATCGGCGCCACGACAATCAACGAATATCGCAAGCACGTCGAAAAGGACGCTGCACTCGAGCGACGCTTCCAGACCGTGCTGGTCGATCAGCCGAGCGTCGAAGACGCCCTGGCCATCCTTCGCGGACTGAAGGAAACTTACGAGATCCATCACAGCGTGCGTTACAAGGACTCCGCGCTGGTTGCCGCTGTCACGTTGTCGGACCGCTATATCAGCGACCGCTTCCTGCCTGACAAGGCGATCGACCTTATCGACGAGGCCGGCGCTACCCAACGCATGCAAATTGACTCGGTCCCGGTTGAGGTCGACCAACTTGACCGCCGCGTGATGCAGTTGGAAATCGAGAAGAAGGCGTTGCAGAAGGAGTCTGACCGATCGTCGAAAGAGCGCCTGCGTGCGATCGAGGACGAACTCGAAACGTTGCGCTCTGAAGCAACGCAGCTCCGCGACCGCTGGCAGAAGGAACGCAAGAGGATCTCGGTGGTCCAATCTCTCAAGGAGCGCCAGGAGAAACTACGCGCCGAGCAGGAAGACGCCGGGCGGCGCGGCGATCTCGAGCGGGCGGCCGAAATCCGTTACGGCGAACTGGTCGAACTCGAAAAGCAGCTCGCCGAGGCCACGCGTCTGCTCGAAGAACAGCCGAGCGACTCCAGCTTGCTGCGCGGCGAGGTGGACGATGAAGACATTGCCCGCATCGTGGCCAAGTGGACCGGCATCCCGGTCACACGAATGCTGGAAGGCGAAATCCAAAAGCTCGTCCACATGGAAGAACGCCTCCGCGACCGAGTCATCGGCCAGGACGAGGCGATGGCGCATGTTTCAAACGCAGTGCGACGCAACCGCGCCGGCCTGAGCGATCCGTCCCGTCCGATCGGGACGTTCGTCTTCCTGGGGCCTACCGGCGTCGGCAAAACCGAATTGGGGCGGGCCCTGGCCGAGTTTTTGTTCGATGACGAAAAGGCGATGGTGCGCATCGACATGTCCGAATACATGGAAAAGCACGCTGTCTCGCGGATGATCGGCGCGCCTCCCGGCTATGTGGGTTACGACGAAGGCGGCCAGTTGACCGAGCATGTTCGCCGAAAACCTTATTCGGTCGTTCTGCTCGACGAAATCGAAAAAGCGCACCCGGATGTGTTCAACGTACTGCTTCAGGTGCTGGACGACGGGCGGCTGACCGACGGCAAGGGTCGGACCGTGAATTTCAATAACGCGGTCATCATCATGACCTCGAACATCGGCTCGACCGACATCCAAAGCGCCAAGATCGGTTTCTCGTTGACGCACGATCAAAGCGAGTCGAACCGCGATATGCGGCGGATACTGATGGATGAGCTGCGGCGGGCGTTTCGGCCGGAGTTTCTCAACCGCATCGACGACATCATTGTGTTCAACAGGCTCGGCCGCGAGCACCTGCGCGAAATCTTCGGTTTGCAGCTGGTGCGGCTGCGCAAGATGCTGGCCGACAAGGGCATCGAAATCGACATCGCCGACTCGGCCCGCGAGTTGGTGCTGCGCGACGGCTACCAGGAGGAATTCGGCGCCAGGCCGATGCGGCGCGCCATTCAGCGGCTGATTCAGGATCCGCTGGCGTTGAAGATTCTCGATGGGGAATTCGGGGAAGGCGACGTGGTGCGGGTGGAGGTGGACGCGGAGGGGGCGACGATGCGGTTCTCGAAGCGCCACCAGGTCGCTGCGTGATCGAGGAGAAAGGTTCTTAGCGAGCGGCCGCCGTATCCCGTGCTTCGGCATCACGTGACCCAGTGTCATGGACGGCCTCGTCGCGTCGAGTGAGGTGAATCACAAAGGGTGTCACCTCGAACGCGAGCTTATCCTCGGCCGTGCGCAGTCTGACCGGCTTGGATTTGATCAACGTCAATTGGCTGCTCCAGGGGTCGAGCCGTACGCGCGAGCCAAGCGGCAAGGCGGCAATTTGATCGAGCTTGTCTTCGTCGAGCTCGGGGGCCTGCTCGGCCAGAGCTGTCAGCCGGGCCAAACGGCCCTCTTTGATGAGGGCGTTTCCCAGGTTCGGCTGCGTCAGTTGAGGCAGATTCGCGGCGCGCGCGGCCAGCGCCTTGAAGAAAAGGCCGGCCTGGCTGAGCTTGTCGGCGTATGGAGACTTGCGCAGCATCTCGAGCGCTTTCGCGTTCGCAGCTTCGATCTGCTCCGGACCGCGCGTGAAGTCCAGCTCGCGCAAGACTTCCGTGTCTTCGAACATCGTGCGGTCGCTGAATGCCCACATCGTCTCGGTGCCGTGGCCCAGGACGATGTGCGCCAGTTCGGCCGCCAGCACCGCCGCCAGACTTGCCTCGTCCGGCAGCACGTCGATCAACCCACGGCTGACCAAGATCGCCTCGCCGACTGAGAACGTCTCGAGCGGTGTCGTCAGCAAAACGCGGCTGTAGGCGTCGAGACGAATGTTGTTGGTCACGAGCAGATTGTTGAGTACCGTGTTGAGAACTTCGTCCAGTTCCCCGACGGGCGCCAACAAGCCGCTCTTTTCGAGCCGGTGGATGACATTATCGGCCGCTTGACGCGCCCAGATGCGGCGTCCCTCGACTGGCGAGATGTGTTTCGACTCGGCGTCGTCCTTAACCTCGCTTTCGGCTTCGATCAAGATGGCTGTCAGCTCATCGAGCTTGTTATTGTGGATCGGCTGGTAGCCCCACACGCGCGTCTGCGCGCGAAACCGCATCTCGGCGCCTTTCTTCGAGACGGCTTTGCCGCCGTCCTCGATGTAGACATAAGCGGGTACCCACACGCCGGGCGCGACATTCACGCGCCAGCTGTCGAAGTGGAAAAACAACGACGACGCCTTACTCATCGTGTAGGTGCCGTTGAAGCGAACTATGTTGTAGTCGCGATCCTCGACCCAAATGCGACCAATGAACTTGCCCGAGGCGGAGCGATCCCGCGGCGTCACGTCGAAGACTAAGGTACGAATGTCGCCGACGAATTCACGGCGCACGTAGTCGAAATTGTAAGTGCGACGGTCGAACTCATAAGCGTCGGGTATGACCATTTGCGCGAACCCGGCCGCGTAGAAGACCGTCGTGTCGCTCTTGCGAAAACCGGCGCTGGCGAAGAAATCCTCGTGCTCAACGTCCCCACCGATGTCGAGCTTCCCGATCATGTAGTGGTCCCGAACGAAGGGTTCGCGCGATTTACGGTCTTCAACGATTTCTTGGATGTAGGTTTCGAGCACGGGCGAGTACTCTTGCAGGCGCGCTAGAAATGCCTGCTCGTTTTCGACGATGCGGTTGAGTAAGCTCTCGATTCGATCGTTGGCCGGTGCGGGTGTAGGGGCGAGAATGGCCGCTGCGCCAAGGCAGAGCAATGCCGGAAGAATGTGGTATCGCAAATGTGTCATGTCGAGTCCGTTCAGTAGGCAAGTTGAAATTGAATCGTGACCAGCGCTCGGGCATCTGTGGCCACGCCATTGCGTCGGGCCGGTTCAAAGCGAATGTTCTGAGCTGCGCGTATCGCATTGCCGTCGAGGCCTTCCTCCAAGCCACGCACGACCCGCAGCACCTCGACCTCGGCGGAGGCCTTGAAGACGACCTCAAGCAACACGTTTCCCTCAATGCGGAGGTCGCGGGCGCGTTCGGTGTAGGCGGGCCGCGGCTTTTCGAGAATGCGAACCGGAGTGATGGGGGGAGTGGGGACGTTCGGTTCGGGCGGTAGCGCGTCGACCTTCGCCGCGCGAACCTGGGAAAAGCCGCCGCCGCGGATCTCCGCCCGTTTCCCTAGCGCGGTGGAGGCCCGGGCCTTCTCGAAGTTGCTGCCGGCGTTGACCGCGCCGTTCGTGACCAATTCGCGCGTTCGCCCGAGGCTTGTGCGGCCGAATGCCGCTCCCGTGGAGGTAGGGGAGGGACGGGGCGGATCGTTGTTCTCCGCCACGAGACCGACGGCGGCGAAGCTGTCGAGTCGGTGCGTCCGCACGCGTGGCGTTTGGTCATCGGCTATGCGAATCTCGGCGAAGTTCCCTGCTCTGACCGATAAGCGAGGCGGTTCTTCGTGAAGCGCCGCCTCCGGAATATCTACGAGTAGGCCGGTGCGAACCGCCGGGGCGGGCGCCCGGACCTCGGGGCGTGTTTGCTTCGGCGGGTTTGGACGGGGAGCGGACAGCGCTATTTCCGGGGCCCGCACTTCGATCGCCCGCGGATTCGGGCGAGGCGACGCGGGCTGGATTGGCATGACGAACCGCGCCTTCGGCGGAGCGGCGCCGGGAGGCTTGGGTAGCGTCGTAGGCCTCGGCCGCGCCCGCCGGGGCGGTGCGACCAGCTCGACGACGTTGTGCTCGGGTAGCTGCGCGATCAAGACAGATCTCCGTTCCCCCAAGAATTCGACCTTCGCCGCCGGCAGCGCCACAAGCAGGGTTACGCCTGCTGCGTGCAGAAAAAGACTTGCGCCTAATCCTGCGCCTCGTTGTTGTCGCGCTTCGAGCGCGGAACCAAAAAGATCTCGTCCTGTTGGTTGCATCGTCTTTCTTGTTTGAGACGTTTCCCGCGATCGATGACCCCAGGGACGCTGAACCGTCGGCGATCCCGCGCCTCGATTGCTCCGGCGCGCGAAGGCGCAACGGCACCCAAGGATCCCCGCATCAGCGCGGGTCCAAACAAGAAAATCGTCCCGGCGGGCGGCAATCTTTAAGTGCGGACGTTCGAAAAGTGCCCGATCTTGATACGCTGAGGACCGCCCATAGCGAGTAACGGGAGGTTTACCTTGGCAGAGACTCCACGCAAAATGACGATCGCGATGACGCCCGGCAGCATCGGCGTCAAGGCCGACCAGCGCCGCTCGATCGAGTTAGCGCATTATTTCGGCTTTGAATCCGTACAACCGTTCCCGAATCAGCTGGCTGCGCTTTCTGACGGCGAGAACGACGATTTGCGTGGCGAGCTGAAGGCAAAGGGGCTGGCCTGGGCGGCCGCGGGGTTGCCCATCGACTTCCGAAACGACGAGGCGAAATTCGCCGAGGACATGAAGAGCTGGCCGCGGTTGGCGAATGCGCTCGAGCGCGCCGGTGGAACGCGTGTCGGTACCTGGCTGATGCCGACCCACGATTCACTGACCTACCTCAAGAACTTCAAGCAGACCGCCGCCAGGTTACGTGAAGCCGCCGCTGTCGCAGGCGACCACGGGCTTCGTTTGGGACTCGAGTACGTTGGGACCAAAACTCTGTGGACCCTCCGAAGATACCCCTTCGTGCACACCATGGCGGAAACCAAGGAGTTGCTCGCCGAAATCAACAAGCCGAATGTCGGTTTCGTGCTCGACACTTGGCATTGGTGGACGTCCGACGAGTCGAAGCAAGACATTCTGACGCTTGACAACAATGACGTCGTCTCATGTGATCTGAACGATGCCCCAAAGGGTATTCCTAAGGAACAACAGCAAGATTCCAAGCGAGCCTTACCGGTCTCAACAGGCGTGATCAATATGAAGTCCTTTCTGGAAGGTCTCATCGAAATCGGATACGACGGCCCTGTTCGAGCCGAGCCTTTCAGCGCCGAACTCAACGCGATGGATGACCACCAAGCGTGCTCGAAGACGGTCGAAGCCATGCAGCAGGCAATGGCACTCCTCGGATAGGGGAGCGGGTGGACTTGATGGAAGTTCGCTGGGCGACCGGCGAGACGGAGTCATTTCCTAACGTAGAGGCCACCACCTGATCCACGTCCGTGAAGGAGAAGGTAGAGTCAAGACCGACGAGTTTGGCGCGGTAAAACGATCCGCGGGCGATTCTTAGCTCAGTTAGAATGGCTAAAGCCGAAATTTGGAAGACCGTTGAGGCGGCCTGCTTCCGAGGGGCGAGACGTTCAAACCGGCCCTGGAAAGACCGGCCTATTCCACCCAAAGCCCGGTAAGCTGGGCTCATTATTCATATCTATCGCGGGCTCACGGCCCCGGGCGCCCTAACCTTGAAGCTGCTGGATTCGAAAGATATGCCTACACAACCCGGACGTCATTTTCTGCAAATCCCCGGCCCGACGAACATCCCGGGGCGGATTCTGCGCGCCATGTCGGCTCCGACGATCGACCACCGCGGACCGGAATTTGAGGACTTAACTCGCGAGATCCTCGGTGGCCTCAAAGACGTTTTTAAGACGCGCGGCCCGGTGATCGTCTTCCCGGGCTCGGGCTCGGGGGCCTGGGAAGCCGCGTTCGTGAACACGCTTTCGGCGGGCGACAAGGTGCTGGCGTTCGAGACCGGGCAATTCGCGACGGGCTGGCGGAATATGGCGATCGAGCTTGGGCTCGAGGTCGACTTCGTCGAGACCGATTGGAGGCGGGGCGTGGACCCGGCGGTGGTCGAGGCGAAACTTCGCGAGGACGCCGGTGGAGAGATCCACGCGGTGCTGGCGGTTCACAACGAGACTTCGACCGGGGTGACGAGCGACATTGCGGAAGTTCGCCGCGCCATCGACCGCGCCGAGCACTCGGCGCTGCTGTTCGTCGACGCTATCTCGTCGTTGGCCTGCATCGACCTGCGCCACGACGAGTGGGGCGTGGACGTGACGATTTGCGGCTCGCAAAAGGGCTTGATGTTGCCGCCCGGCCTCGCGTTCAACGCGGTCAGTGAAAAGGCGCTGAAGGCCGCCAAGGGAGCGGGTCTGCCGAAATCCTATTGGAATTGGGAAGCGATTTTGACCACGAACCAGGCGGATTATTTTCCCTACACGCCGGCGACGAATTTGCTGTTCGGGTTGCGTGAGGCGCTTCGCATGCTCGCCGAAGAAGGGCTCGACAATGTCTTCGCTCGTCACCGCCGGCTGGCTGAGGCAACCCGCCGAGCCGCGCGTTCTTGGGGGCTTGAGATGGTCTGCGCCGACCCGCGGCAGTACAGCGATTCGGTCAGCGCGCTTTTCATGCCCGAGGGTCATGACGCCGACGCCTACCGGCGGCTGGTTTTTGAACGCTACAACGTGGCTCTCGGCGCGGGGCTTGGCAAGCTGAAAGGCCGCGTTTTCCGCATCGGTCACCTGGGGGATTTCAACGAAGCGATGCTGGCCGGTACGCTGGGCGCGGTCGAGATGGGGCTCGCTTGTGCCGGCGTTCCTTTTTCTCGCGGCGGCGTGCAAGCGGCGCTGGACTACCTGGCGGGCGACGCCGCTTGAGGTATGCCGAACGCCGACCCTACGCCATAGCAGCCCGTAGTGTAGGTTCGGCTACGCGAAAAAGGGCGCAGTCTAGCGCAGTCTGTTTCTGTGAATTTGCGGGATTCGTAAATACCGCCGAGAATGGGTGTCGGCGAGGGGGCGTATTATGGCGATCGACGGACTTTCGCCGTCCCCGTGGCGGCGTGGCGCGAGCCCCCACGCTTGCCGCGAACCGATTCATCGGTTCGTATCCCCGAATGCGCGAGATCTAGCAAGGGGGCGATCCGGGAAACGCCCGATGACTCGGGGCGCGGCAAGCCTGGAGGCTCACGCCACGTCGAGGCTTCGGCATCGCGAAGATTCCGGGGCTATTTTCGGAGGGTCCGTTTCTATGAATCCGCGGAATTCATAGTACTCCGGCCGCGAGCTGCCGAGTGCTCGAAATCGCGCGCCGACGCGGCTTGAGTGGAGCCACGGCGGCGGAATTAGAGACAATGTTGATAGGTAGAAAATTCCATGGCTGAACTCAAAAAGGTCCGTGCCCCAGACCTCAAGAAAATGAAACGGCACGGCAAGAAGATCGTCATGCTGACGGCCTACGACGCCGGAATGGCGCGGCTGCTTGATGGCGCCGGCGTGGACGTCCTATTAGTTGGCGATACGGTCGGCATGGTTGTGTTGGGACACGACACCACCATTCCCGTCACGCTCGACGACATTTTGCACCACACCAAGGCCGTCACGCGCGGAACGTCGCGGCCGCTGGTCGTCGCCGATATGCCTTTTATGACGTTTCAGGTCAGCGTCGAGGATGCCGTGCGCAACGCCGGGCGCTTGATTCAAGAGGGCGGGGCCTCGGCTGTCAAGATGGAAGGCGGCCGGGCCGTGACCGAGGTGGTTCGGCGCTTGGTGGACGTCGGCATCCCCGTGATGGGGCATTTGGGACTGTTGCCGCAGTCCGTTCATCAGCTCGGTGGTTTTCGCAAACAGGCGAGGAGTGAGGAAGCGGCGGAAGCTCTGATGGAAGACGCCCATGCGCTCGAAAAGGCCGGCGCATTCGCAGTGGTACTCGAGTCGATCCCGAAGGAAGTGGCTCGCGAGGTCACGAGCCGGCTCCGTATCCCGACGATCGGAATCGGCGCGGGCCCCTATTGCGACGGGCAGGTGTTGGTCAGCCATGACGCGTTGGGCCTCTATGACGGGTTCGTGCCGCCTTTCGTCAAGCAATATGCTCAGCTGGGGCGCGAAATCACGGCCGCCGCCGCTGAGTACGCCGACGATGTGCGGGAGGGCCGCTTTCCCGAGCAAGACAAGCCGGTCGCCGTCAATGACGTCCGAAAACGCGGCGCATGAGCGTCCAACTCATCTCCACCATTGGAAAACTTCGTTCGCGTGTGGCCGTCGCGCGGCGCTCGCAGAAAACGATCGGGCTCGTGCCCACGATGGGCGCCCTACACCCGGGCCACATTCGATTGATCGATCAGGCCGTCGAAGACTGCGATATGGTGATCGTGACGCTTTTCGTGAACCCTACCCAGTTTGGCCGGCAGGGCGATTTCAAGCGCTACCCGAGAACGATCGAGCACGACCTGGCCGTGTGTGAGGAGCACTCGGCCGACGTGTTGTTTGCTCCCTCTGCTGAGGAGATGTATCCGGGCCGGGAACGAACCTTTGTCGAGGTCACCCACCTGACTGATCATCTTTGCGGCCCGTACCGGCCGGGCCATTTTCGCGGCGTAACGACAGTCGTTGCCAAGCTGTTGAACATCGCTCTGGCGGATCGAGCTTATTTCGGTGAGAAAGACGCTCAGCAATTGGCCGTGATCAAGCGCATGGTCAGGGACCTCAATATCCCGACCGAGATCGTTTCGGTTCCCACCGTGCGCGAAGCCGACGGGCTGGCGCTGAGCTCCCGCAACCAACACTTGAACGCAGAAGACCGCCAGACGGCCGCCGTCCTCTATCAGGCACTGACGGCGGCCAAAGAGGCAGTTGAGGGGGGCGAGCGGAACGCCGAGGAAGTTCTTCGCATCGCGAGGGAAGAGTTTCGGAAGTACTCGGGAGCGAGGGTCGAATATTTCGAGATCGTCGACCCCGATGATATGCAGCCGGTTAAGACAATCCAGGGCCCCGTTCGGGCGGCAACAGCGGTTTGGGTGGGGGAAACGCGTTTGATCGACAACATGCTCTGCGTGGCGGGTGAACGGGGTGGGGGCTGATCCGGCGCGCGGGGGACGGCGGTTTCGATCAGACACGGTATATTGCCGAAATGCGCGACGGTTCGGGGAGTCGCTGTTCCAGAGTGCGTGGCGGTTGTTGGCGATGGACCCGTCGCTGGCGCTCTGGGCTCTGTATCCGCGTTCATGAATTGGGTGCGCCCGCGCGGCTACCGTTCGGTTTTGGCGTGCTCCCCGACCGCGCACAGTTCCTTGAACAGGTCGATCGCGCTCGATGCGTCGGCCCCGTAGCCGTCGGCCCCGACTTCATCGGCGAACATTTCGCTCACCGGCGCGCCGCCTACGCACAACTTGACGTTGTCGAGCCCCTCTTGCTTGAAGGCATCGATGACCACCTTCATGTAGGGCATCGTCGTGGTTAGCAGCGCACTCATGCCGACGATGTCGGCCTTGTGTTCACGAGCCGCGGCGATGAATTTGTCCGCGGATTGATCGACGCCGAGATCGACCATGTTGAACCCGGCACCCTCGCCCATCATGCAGACCAGGTTCTTGCCGATGTCGTGCAGGTCGCCCTTGACCGTACCCATCACGATCGTTCCCGCCGAGGTGCCTGCGCCGGACTGCGTTAGGAGCGGCTTGAGCACCGCCATGCCGGCTTTCATGGCGCGCGCGGCGACGAGAACCTGCGGGACGTACAGGCGGTTGTGTTTGAAATCCTCGCCGACGACGCTCATTCCCGCGATCAGGCCGTTTTGCAAGACCTCGTCCACGTCCCTACCGTCGGCCAGCGCCTGCTCCGTCATCTCCTTGACCTTGGGCGCTTTCCCCTCGTAGAGGAGCTGGTTCATCAGAGCGTAGTCGGGCATGGCGTCGAGAGGCATGGAGAAGGCGAGCGAAAAGCGCGCGAGGCCGCCTCGTTCCGCATCAAGCGCGGAAGCAGGCAAACTGCGGGTGTTGGGGCGTCAAGCGGAGCGAGAACTCCCTCAAATTCCATGATGGCATAAAGCTTGTTGTTGCCCGCTTTCGTTCGCCGGGCCGCGATTGGCTGGTTGGTGTTGGCCCGGGGGCGACAGCGCCGGGAAGCGTCAAGAACACACAACGCGGGAGCTTGGGTCCGACGGACCCAAGGTCCCGAGTCAACAGGGTGGGTCAGGCAAGCGGTCCGCGGGGCTCACGCCCCGCGCCGGCATTAACATCGGAATATCCGGATGTAGAGTCCGGCTCGCCGCGCTTAGACTCAAGCAAACGCTGCACTTTCCAGAAAAAAGCCGGGTAGGGGCGGTCGTCCGTACCCGGCTCGATAACACCTATTCGCAAAAGACGGACTTACGCCGCCACCATCCCGTGCGGGTCGAGGATGAACTTCTTGGCCGCGCCTTTATCGAAGTCTTTGTAGCCTTGCGGCGCATCGTCGAGCGAGATGATCGTAGCGTTCACCGCGTCGGCAATCTTGACCTTGTCGTGCAAGATCGCCATCATCAGCCCGTGGTGATACTTCATCACCGGGCACTGACCGGTGGTGAACTCGTGCGATTTCGCCCAGCCGAGCCCGATGCGGATAACCAGCCGCCCGAACTTCGCCGACTCGTCGACGCCGCCCGGGTCTTCGGTGACGTAGAGGCCGGGAATCCCCAGCGCCCCACCGGCCCGTGTGACGGTCATGAGTGAGTTGAGAACCGTCGCGGGATGTTCTGTGCCCGCGTCGGCACCGTGTCCGCGCGCCTCAAAGCCAACGCAATCGACGCCGCAGTCGACCAGCGGCTCGCCGATGATGTTGGCGATTTGGTCTTCGAGCGTCGCGTCTTGGCTCAGGTCAACGGTCTCACAACCGAAGCTGCGCGCTTGCGCCAGGCGGTCCGCCTGCAGGTCGCCGACGATGACGACCGCCGCGCCCAACAAGTGACACGAAGCCGCCGAGGCCAGCCCGACCGGGCCCGCGCCGGCGACATAAACGGTCGAGCCGGTCGTCACGCCCGCCGTCACGGCACCGTGATAGCCGGTCGGGAAAATGTCGGACAGCATGGTCAGGTCGCGGATCTTCGCCATGGCCTGGTCCTTATCCGGGAACTTCAGCAGATTGAAGTCCGCGTAGGGGACCATCACGTACTCGGCTTGTCCGCCGACCCAGCCACCCATGTCGACATAGCCGTAGGCTGCGCCCGGGCGGGCCGGGTTGACGCTCAGGCAGATGCCGGTTTTGCGTTCCTTACAACAGCGGCAGCGGCCGCAAGCGATGTTAAACGGTACGGACACGATGTCGCCGACGTTGATGAATTCGACATCGCTGCCCGCCTCGATCACTTCACCGGTGATCTCATGTCCGAGAACGAGGCCCGCCGGTGCGGTCGTGCGTCCGCGAACCATGTGCTGGTCGCTGCCGCAAATATTGGTCGAGACGATCTTGAGGATCACCCCGTGTTCACATTTACGGTCGCCCAGAGCCAACTCCGGAAAGTCGATTGATTGGATCTCGACTTTTCCGGGCTCGATATAAGCGACTCCCCGATTCGAAGCCATAGTCCCTCCTTGAAAGCTCTACGAAATGAAATGAAGATGCCAGCTACCTAGAATACATAGGGCGGGGAGCCGGGGCAACCTGTCCGGCGGCCTGGGGACAATATTTATCACAGCGGCCGCGCCGCAGTGCTGTCGGTAACCGGCCTCTCTTGGATCAAATTTTGTGATCTTAAAACTTGGGTGTCCGACATAAATGTAGGACGTCCCTCCCGCAATGCGAACGATGGAAACCGAGGCGTGGACGGAAGTCCACGCTCCGCCCCGTTACTGGGCTTGGGACGCCAATAGACCGGCCTGCAAGGCTTTGGCCATGGCCGAACCAAGGGGAAAATTTCAGCCGAGGGCAGCGCTTGAAGCCGGTCGCCGACTCTCCCACATTCATGTTGCGCACACCCACCCCGTCCCAGTCCGCGTGGGCCGCCCGTCATGGTATGACTGTAGGTCACCCACCGGTCCCGGCAAGCTGCGCTCATGCGAAACAAGATTCTCGTAGCGCCCATTTTCCGAAACAAGGAATTCACATCGGAAGCCCGTAGCGGCGGACTTGCCGCCCTGGCCGAGTTGGCTGAGGTCGAGGGCTACACGGACGTGATCTTCACGGCCGCACACGCGCCTGGCGTGGTCGCCGTGATTGCCAACTCAGCGTTGTTCGAACGCAGCTTCTACGAAGCAGCCGAGGACCTTCGCATCATTGCGCGTTGGGGGGTCGGCTATGACAAGGTCAACGTCGATATCGCGACCGAGCTGGGTGTGATCATCACTATCACACCTGTACACATGGATACCGTCGCCGAATACGCCATTGCCCAATGGATGGCGACTCTCAAGCGGGTCTACACGCTCAACCGCCTCTCGCACGGCGGCGATTTCTCGATCATCCGCACCTGGGAGGCGCAACGGTCGACGCTGGGGCTCTACGGGTTCGGCCGCATCGGGCAACAAACGGCCATGCGCGCGCGGCCGTTGCTCGGCGACGAGGGCCGGCTGCTGGTTTACGACGTGCGACCGGACATCGCTGATCTGGCACGACAGTTCGGAGCTGAAGCCGTCGCGAGTCCGATCGAGTTGTTCGAGCGATCGGACACCGTGTCCCTGCATGTCTCGGGCGACGACACCATCGTCGGCTACGAGGAGTTGTGCGCGATGAAGCCCCACGCATCGCTGATCAACCCTTCGCGCGGCAATCTGGTCGACGACCAGGCGGTGAGGCGCGCGATCGATGAAGAACGGCTGTACTACTACGTGGTCGACGACCCGGTCAACGGGCCGCGCGAGATCCACAAAGATCACCCGCGCATTATCTGTACCAACCACAATGGCGGCATCACCGTCGAGTCGACGATCCGGCTCGATCGTCAGACCTTCGAGCAAGTGACCGACGCCGTGCAAGGCAGAGAGCCGAAGCACATTCTTAATCCTGACGTGCTCGAACACCCCCGGGTGCGAGGCTTTCTCAACCAGGACGCGTCGGTTGGCGCATAGCCGCGGTCAGCGCGACGACCCTCGAAAGGCGTATAGCAGATGAAAAATCCGATCCGCGAAACTCTGGCGGCCGGCAAACCGAGCATCGGTTCCTGGCTGAATCTAGGCTCGCCGATGGCGGCCGAGGTCATGGTCAGCGCGGGTTTCGGCTGGCTGGCCGTTGACGCGGAGCATACCTATTACGACATGGAACTGATCGCCCACACGATTCGCGCGATCGAGGCCCGCGGGGCGGTTCCGCTGGTTCGCTCTTGGGACCACGACCCGGTCACGATCGCGCGTTTGTTGGACGCCGGCGCGTGGGGACTGGTTTTCCCGCACATCAGCACGCCCGAACAAGCCGCAAGCGTGGCCCGCGCGATGCGCTATCCGCCGCGCGGCGGCCGCTCGGTCGGCATGGGGCGTTGCTTGACGATCGCTCCCGATTACCGCAAAGTAGCCGACGATCTCGTCTTGTGCGTTCCCCAGATAGAAGATATGGAAGGGATCGAAAACGCCGAAGAGATCGCCCGTGTGGAGGGCGTGGACGTGGGATTTCTCGGCCCGGCTGATCTGGCGATGTCGATGGGCGTCGAGCCCGGGCACCCCGATCATGAAGCCGCCCTGCAAAGCTTCCGCGAAGGCTGCGTCCGCGGGGGCAAGCCCTCGGGCATTCCCGTGATGGATGGGGTGGCCGCTCGTCGGCGCATCCAAGAGGGCTTCCAGTTCATCGATCTGATCAACGACATGCACCTGCTCGGGACCGCCGCGCGTCAGGAACTGGCGGCAGCCGAAAGGGATTGACGGGGCGATTCCCCGACTTCGCATAAGCGTCTCCATTTCGGACCGCTCCACGACTTTCTCCATTCGGCCGGCCGGCGATCATGAAAGGCTGAAAAGGGTAAATCTGAGATGAGCCGGCATCGGACGTTCCAACTAATTGCCCTCGTACTGACATCGTTGTCGGCATGCGCGCAAGAACCCGTGGCCTGGCGTGACCCATCCGGCCACAAGATTCACTTCATCACCGTCGAAGAGGACGTGAAACTGGAGGTCCTGGAGTGGCCGGGCTCGGGCCGCCCTGTGGTCCTCCTCACCGGTTCCGGCAACACGGCGCACGTCTATGACGACTTCGCCCCGAAGCTCGCCCGCTGCTGCCACGTCTACGCCGTCACCCGACGCGGATTCGGCTTCTCTAGCCACCCGGAGTCGGGCTACACGGACCAGCGCCTCGCCGATGACGTTTGGAAGGTCATCGAAACGCTCAAAGTCCCGTCGCCTGTCCTCGTCGGTCACTCCATGGCCGGCGCGGAGTTAACGACGCTCGGTTCGCAACATTCGGATCGCTTGTCCGGCCTCGTTTATCTCGATGCCGGCGCCGACCCCGCTGACTTCCCCTGGAGCAACCCTGCCTTCCGCGCGCTCGTCCAGAAACAGCGCAGACGTCCCGGCCCGCCACCTCGATCGGAGGCTGACAACAAGTCAGCGGAGGCATTCCAGGCATGGCAGAAGCGAGCGCACGGCGTCATCTTCCCGGAATCGGAACTCCGTAACATTTACGATTTCAACCCGGACGGCTCGGTCGGCCCATATCGCACGCCGCAAGGCGTCCGGAACGCCATTGATGCCGGCGCAAAGAAAAGGGATTACTCCGCCATTCGCGTGCCGGTGCTGTCGATTTTCGCCACCCAGTTGCCCCCGGCGGAGCAGTTCAAACTGGAGCCGCCCGACGACGACGACGAGCGCGCCACCATCGAACAGATCTATCAGATGGAGATGGGCTCCATCCACCGCTACATGGAAAGCATCCGCCACGCCGTACCCAGCGCCCGGGTACTGGAGTGGCCCGGCGCCAACCACTATGTCTACATGTCAAACGAGACCGAAGTGTTGAGGGAATTGCTGGACTTCGTAAAGCGTCTGCGCTAGCGGGAGCCAACGGTGTTGCCTACGCCCGGCCATGTAAGCCGGGGCTGCGCCAAAGGCTCCGGAATGCCCCGCCATCAACTATGCTATCGTCGTCCCTATTGATGCGGGGGCCGGCGCAAAGACGCGACGCCGTTCCTTCGTTTAAGCGGTTCCGGCGGTTCGTTGTGACGCTGTTGATCGCGCCCTGAAACCGCTCCGGAGAGGCTCAGGTTCATGTCAAGAGAGGTTCGCAAGGCGGCCGTGCTGGGCGCGGGAACGATGGGGTCCCGCATCGCGGCGCATTTCGCCAATGTCGGCATCGATTCCTTACTGCTCGATATCCCGGTCCAGGACGCCAAGGGCCCGGCCCGCAACGGCGTTGTCCAAAAAGCTCTGAAAGGACTCGGCAAGGCCCGCATTCCGGCTTTTTTCACGGCCGATCATGCACGCCGTATCGAGGCCGGCAATTTCGCCGACGACTTAGCGCGGCTCGCCGAGGCCGACTGGATCGTCGAGGCTGTCGTCGAAAACCTTGACATCAAGAAGGACCTTCTCAAGAAAGTCGACCAACATCGTCGCGAAGGGACGCTCGTTACGACGAATACGTCGGGGCTGCCGGTCGGCAAGCTCGCCGAGGGGCTCTCCGACGATTTTCGGACGCATTGGCTGGGGACGCACTTCTTCAATCCGCCGCGCCACATGCGGATGGTCGAGATCATCGAGACGCCCGATACCGATCCCGAGGTCACTCGGTTCGTAAGCGAATTTTGCGACGAACGCCTGGGCAAGGTCGTCGTCCCGGCCAAGGATCGCCCGAACTTCATCGCCAACCGGCTGTTTCTCTTCTCGGTGATGCACACCGTGAAGACGATGGTCGAGCAAGGCCTGACCGTCGAAGAGGTCGACACGCTGACCGGTCCTCTGATCGGCCGCTCGCGCATGGCGACGTTTCGTCTGGCCGACTTTACGGGCATCGACGTTTGTTTGTTCGTCGCGTCGAACCTCTACGACCTGGTGCCCGACGACGAGCGGCGCGACGTTTACCAGCCGCCGGAGTTCCTGCGCAAGATGGCCGAAAAAGGCCTCATCGGTGATAAGGCCGGGGCGGGGTTCTATAAGAAGGATCGCAAGGCCCCCGGCGGCCGCCTCGTGCTCGACATCGATTCGCTCGAATACCGCGAGGCGCGCAAGCCCGATTGGCCGGTGTTGGCCGAGGCCAAGGCGATCGCCGATAGCGGAGAGCGCGTCAAGTTCCTCGTCCAATCCGACGGGCCGGCAGGGGCGTTTCTGCTCGAGACGCTGACGTCGCTGCTGGTCTACAGCGCCGCGCGCATTCCCGAAATCAGCGACAGCATCACCGACGTCGATCAGACGATGACCGGAGGGTTCAACTGGGATCTGGGCCTATTCGAAGTCTGGGACGCGCTTGGGGTCAACGAAACCGCCAAGCGCGCCGCCGAGGCCGGCTTGGCTCTGCCGCCCCTTGTGGAAGCGGTCTTGGCGTCGCCCGAAAAATCTTTCTACGCCGAGAAAGACGGCGGAAGGACATACTTTGACGCCGGCTCGGGCGCGCACCAGCGCCTCGCCGATCCTCCCGGAGTGCTGCGCCTGGCTTCGGTCCGTCGCGGCGACAACGTAATCACATCGAACGCCGGCGCGAGTCTGCTCGACCTGGGCGACGGCGTAGCCTGCCTCGAATTCCATTCCAAGGCCAACTCGCTCGACCAAGACGTGTTGGACATGATTGCGAAGAGTATCGAGCAGGTCGAGGCGAATTACGAAGCGCTCGTGATCGGCAACGAAGGCGAACATTTCTCGGTCGGCGCCAATTTGATGATGTTGCTCGGGTTGAGCCGGGCGGGCAAGTGGGACGATGTCGAGCGAGCCGTAGCGAGGGTTCAGGAGCTTTTTCTCTCGTTTCGCGATTGTTCGAAACCCACCGTCGCCGCCGTTTTCGGGCAGACGCTGGCGGGCGGTTGCGAAGTGGCCATGCACTGCGATCGCGTTCGCGCGGCCGCGGAAACCTACATGGGCTTGGTCGAGGTCGGCGTCGGGCTGATCCCCGCCGGCGGAGGCTGCAAGGAGTTGGTTCGCCGGTCCACCGAAGGCTTCCGCACGGACGACAACGTCGTTCCGCACCTACAGGCCGTGTTTGAAACGATCGGAACCGCCAAGGTCGCCGGTTCTGCCGCCGAGGCCAAGCAACGCAAGTTGCTTCGCGAGTCCGACTCGGTGACGATGAATCGCGAACGCCTGCTCGCCGACGCCAAGCAAACGGCTGTGGCCTTGGCCGCGATGGGCTATCGGCCGCAACCGGCCCCCGAGATTCTTGTCGGCGGCCGCGGCGCCCGGGCGGCGCTCGAGATGGGCCCGTACTTGATGCGCGAGGCCGAGTGGATCAGCGATTTTGACCGTCATATTGGAAAAAAGTTGGCGCATGTGGTGGCGGGCGGGGATTTAACGCAGCCGAGTCTGGTGTCGGAAGAGTACATGCTCGGCCTCGAAAAGGAAGCCTTCGTCAGCCTTTGCGGCGAAGAGAAAACCCAGCAGCGCATGGAGGCGATTCTGAAAACCGGAAAACCTCTGCGGAATTGAGTACGATAGAGGCGGTCAACTTTCCAAGTTCGTCGCGAAATCCCGCCGACCGCCGCTGACACACAAATGGAGGAACTCATGAAAAAGATCACTGCTTTTCTCGTCGTGGCTCTCGTCGCCTGGGCGGCGGGGGTGGCCGTTCTCGACTCCGCCGAACTCACCTGGGAGCCGAAACGGGTTAACAAAGCCATCGAGTTGCTCGAGGCCGGTCAGCCAATCTACTACACCAGCGGCCACGGCGGCTATGAAGAGGGTAAGAAGATGGCCCAAACCTGGGCCGACTACATCAACTACGACATGGAGCACCACCCCTACGACATCGCCAAGCTCCAGGCTTTCATGCGCGGGCTGGCCGACGGCGGACCGACCAAGAGCGGCCACCGCACCCCCGCCGTCATTCCCGTCCTGCCCCTTGACGGGTTGAGCGAAGCGGCCGTCCACGCCAATGCCTGGATGATGAAACAGGTTCTCGCCACCGGCGTCCACGGCATCTTGATGACGCACGCGCGAGAGCCCGATGCCGTGCGGGAATTCGTAAGGGCGTCACGCTACCCTTTTCATAAACAAGCCGTGGGCAAGGGCCTCAAGGAAGGCTTGCGAGGAAACGGCGGCCAAGGAACCGCGGCAAAGATCTGGGGAATTTCCGTCAGCGACTACTTCAAGAAGGCCGATACGTGGCCGCTGAACCCGGACGGCGAGTTGTTGCTCGGGCTCAAGATCGAAGATCGCCACGCCCTCCCGAACGCCGAAGCGAGTACGAAAATCCCCGGCATCGGTTTCGCCGAGTGGGGCCCGGGCGATATGGGGATGTCATTCGGCTATCCCGACCGACACGACCCGCCCTATCCGAAGGAAATGGCCGCGGCGCGCGCGCGTGTCATGGCGGCGTGCAAGGCCGCCAACATCGCCTTTCTCAATACGCTTCGTCCCAACAATGTGATCGAAATGCTCGACGAAGGCGTGATGATCGGCTCCGGTGGCGGCCCCGAAGCCGCCGCCAAGGGACGCAAGCACACCAAGCGCAAAATGCCCTGGTGACGTAAAGCCGGCACCCACATTTTTTCCCGTCTGACGGGCAAAGCTCACGACAAGCCCACCATTACTTTTACGGCGCTCGCTCGCTCCAAAGTTGACAATTATTTCACGGGTCACGATCATGAGACCTTGTCCGGATCGGGAGCAATTGCCCGAGTGCGAACAAGTGGAGGATACCGTGAGTAAGCGTTTCTATGTTTTGACCGTGACGGCCGCCGCCGCGAGTTTGTTGTTATGGACCGCGTGCGAGTCCGAGCCGCCGCCGCCCGAGGGGCCCGCAAAGGCCATCGGACAGCCGATGGAAGTTCCGATACCGCTCGGCCTGCCTCCCGTTCCCATCCCGGCCGACAACCCGATCACCGCCGACCAAGTCGCGCTCGGCCGGCAGCTTTACTACGACGCCAATCTCTCGGTCGACGGCACCATCGCTTGTGCCTCATGCCATAAACCCGACGCCGGGTTCGCCGACCCCGATCCGTTCTCGGCGGGAGTAGGTGGACAGCGCGGCGGACGCCAAGCGCCCACCGTTTTGAACGCGGCGTATTTTGGCGCTCAGTTCTGGGACGGCCGCTCGCCCAGCCTCGAAAATCAGGCCGAAGGCCCGGTGCAAGCCGACGTCGAGATGGCCAACACCCTCGAAGGCGTCGAACAATACCTCTCGCAAGAGGATTCTTACGTGGAGCAATTCGAGAAGGTCTACGGACCCGGCCCGATCACGTACGAGAAAGTCGAAAAGGCCATCGCCAATTTCGAACGCACCGTCATCGCGGGCAACTCGCCCTTTGACCGCTGGTTTTACGGCAAGGACGAGGAAGCCGTCGACGATGCGGTCAAGCGCGGCTACGAGATCTTCAAAGACCCCAAGAAAGGCAACTGCGAAGTCTGCCACTCAATGCAGGAAGGCTCCGCGCTTTTCACCGACAACAAGTATCACAACCTCGGCGTCGGCGTCGATGACGAAGGCAACCTGACCGATCTAGGCCGCCACGCAGTCACCCAAAAGGACGGCGACCAGGGCGCTTTCAAGACCCCCACCCTGCGCAACGTAGCCCTCAACGCCCCCTACATGCACGACGGCAGCCTCAAGACCCTCAAGGAAGTCGTGGACTTCTACGTCGGAGCCGGTAACTCGAACGACCACCGAGACAAAGACCTGCTCGAGCTCGATCATCTAGAGCGCAAAGACCGCGATGATCTCGAAGCGTTCATGAACGCCTTGACCGGCGAGATTCCACCCAACACCGACGCGCCGTCGGGTGACTAACTAATCGGGACGGGACGAACGTCTGGATCCGGGGGGCGCGACCTAAAGGATCGTGTCTATTGGGCAACTCCGGCCTCCCATACCGGATCCGCTTCGTCCGGCTCCGGGCTCCCTCCCAGGAAGCCGTTGTTGCCCACAGGCGAGAGGTCGGTGACCACTTGGCCCTCACCCTCGTCGAAGTTCCAATAGCCGACCAGACCGGGGGAGCCCGTATCCACTCCCGAGATGCGAAGTGCCGCAACCTGGGCGTCTGTCAGAACGACGTCCCAGACGGCCGGTTCGTCAATGAGCCCCGGGAAGAACCAGACGGGAGGCTCAACGCCCCCAGGGGGCGGTCCGATCGTGCCGAAGGTATTCCCGACCGACAGCACCTGAAAGTTGTTCGACGAAGGCACGCCCGTCCCCTCACAGCTTGCTCTTTTGTCTCCGTCGACGTAGAGACTCAAGTCTCCCGACTGCTCACGCGTGGCGGCGACATGGCGCCAGACGTCGTCCGCCACGAAGAGGTCGCCCTCGATGCTGCACGAGCCGAGCGGCCTGCAGCTATTCAACGGATAGCAATAGTTGTTCTCGCGGGAGTCCTCAAGCATGATTTCGAGGGTCCCGTCCTGAATGACGTAGAGCTGCCAGCTCAGATTGAAAGAGTTGTCGTCTTCGCCTCGCGCGATGATCGCCGCCCGCCTACGCGGCGGCAGGAGCTTGATCCAGGCGCTGAGAGTAAAGACCTCGGTCGGGAACGTCGGGCTATACGGAACCGTGACGCGGTCGTTTGTGCCGTCGAACCTGAGCCCACTCAGCTCCAGCGGCGCTTCGGAAGGCCCGATGTTGATGGTGACTTCGTTGGCCGGGACTCCATCGAAACTGGCAAGCACAGTCACTTCGCCGCGGCCTAAGAGACTGCGCGGCAGGGGGCCGACATCCAACTGATCGAGGCCGGCGAACTGTCCCTGGGCCACGGCCGCAAGGGTCGGCACATCGGCCCCGCCGATGAGAACCGACACGGACGACTGGAACCGAAAGCCCGTCCCGAAGAAGCTCACGAATACTTCGTCGTCGGCTTCTCCCAAGTCGATGGGAATATTGGTGCGGCTGCCTTCGGGGAGGTCGCTGCGGAACGTAACGTCTTCAACGCGGAACCCATCGGCTCGCACTATGAGGAACGTCGCGGCGGCCGCACCCATTCCGCTGGAGTTGGCGGAGAAAATCCCCGGGCCCACGGCTGCAACTTGCGCCTCCACGCTCGCGCTTTCCCCATCGCCGTTGGTGACGGTGACATCCGCGGGCCCGGAAGCCATGTTCGGCGGCGCCAGGAAGTTCAATTGTCCGGGGGCGACGAACTGCAATTGGGCCGGGCGCTCGGCGCCGAGTGAGTCAGTCACAGTGACTTGGGTACCGTCGAGGGAAGTGGGAAGAGGAGTCGTGGAAGCGACGACCAGCGTCCCGGCCAGTTCCTCTCCGAACAGAGACACCCAAGACTCGGGAGCGATCGGACCGCTCATGAAACTCGCACCGTTGACGAGCCCCCCCTGGGCAATGATCGGCGGAGCGCCCTGACCGGGCGCAACCCAGGCGTACAGCCAAACGATAGGGACAGCAGTGCGGAGGGCGGTTCGTGTGAAAGGCCGGCGTCGTCGTACGTTCATGCAGGTAGGGACGACCAGGAACGGACGGAGTTACGAGAGCATTGTTAACTTATGGTTAAATCAACTCGGAGTCGAATTGTACCGTGCCGGAGGCCGGTGTTCCCCTCCGCTTCGGTACGGGCGACGAAGCGACCGCCTCTAGACGAAACCCTCCTCGTCCGCGGCGCGTCATCTCAAGAGGTTCTCACGCTCAAGAGGTTTTCATGGCCCTTCAACGATTTGCCCTTCGACTCGCGATTCCGACACTCCTTGCTTCAGTGGTTTCGGCGGCGCCGCCCGCTCCGGTCGCGGACAACGCCGATGCTGTTAGCTACAAGTTGCTCGCCACGAACAAGACCAAGACAATCCGTAAGGAGATGAACGAGGCCGCTGCGCACGGCTACAAGTTCTCGGCCACGATGACCGGCCCGACCTTGGGCAGAGACGAGGTCGTCGTTGTGATGAGCAAGCTCGCGAATGCCTCGCCGGATCGGCGCAGTGAATACAAGCTGCTCGCAACCAACAAAACGTCAACGATGCAGAAGGAGCTTCGCGAGGCAGGCGCCGAGGGGTTTCGCTACCGCGGACAATCCGTCGCCAAGACCGCCTTCGGAGGCAAAGAGGTTGTCGTGATCCTCGAGCGCGAGATCGACCATCCCGCCAGGACCTACGCCTACAAGCTTGCCGCCACGAAACGAACCAAGACGATGGAAAAGGAACTCAACCAGGCCGGCGAGGAGGGCTTTCGCCTGATGGGCCTCACGGTTTCCGAGACCACTTTCGGCGGCAAAGAGCTGGTCTCGATTCTGATGCGCGGCGGCGACGAGTAGACACATCTCGCTGTGGAACGTCGTCCAAAATCGGCTGGAATCTCCTCGATGCCGAAGCCCGCGACGTGGCGCACGCACTCTCTGCTCCGCCAACTACCTGATGACCAGAAAATGAAGTCGGCCGGCGAAGAGCGGGCCGCCTATTGCTCCACCAGCGTCAGGAAAGCAAAAAACAGCAGCGCCACGCCCACGAACGTAACCGCAGCAATGAGAAGAATATCCGTGTCACCCTGCGGTTTGGGAGCGCGCCGTTCGTCGAGATCCGGAGACAACTCCGGAAGCTTCCGCGCTGCGTCCGCTCCGGCCACCTTGCGCATCTGTTGGAGTTCCATAGTGGATTGATCCACGGCCGAAGGCCGTTGTGCCTGCAAGTCGCCCGATGGCGGAGCCGAAGCAACGGGCGCGACCCCCAAATCCAATCCGTGGTGCGCCTGCGGTTCAAGAGGCGCGGGAGTCCGAGCCTCGGAGCCGAAATTCGAAGGTTCCCCTGCCGCGAAAGCTTCCGGCACATCGACGGGAACTTCGGCGGGAGGGGGCGGCGGATCTTGTGGCCGACCCATTGCGGCGATCTGTTGCTCTCGCTCCTCGACAAGCGTCAGCGGCACTGTTTGCAGCACCGACCGGAATTTCATCGCGGAGGAGAACCGCCCCTCAGGCTCCTTGGCAAGCGCCTTAACGACGACGTCGCTCAAGTCGCTCGACAGCGCTTCTTGCAGTTCGTTCGGCGGCGTCGGCGGCGTCTGCACATGCGCTTGCATCACCTCAAAATGGCTCTTCGATGCGAATGGTTTCTGTCCCGCCAGTAACTCATAAAGCACCACGCCCATGGAGTAAACATCCACCCGCTCGTCCAGGTCCGTCCGGCCCTTGATCTGCTCCGGCGCCGAATAGTACACCGTGCCAAGGACTGTTCCCGGTTGCGTGAGTTGCGGATCGGCGTACATCTTGGCAAGTCCGAAGTCACCCAGTTTCAGCTTCCCCGACGAGGTGATGATCATGCTTGCAGGCCGAATGTCACGATGGACAACGCCTTGCGCATGCGCGTAAACCAGCGCGGAGAGGGCCTGACAAACATAGTCGACGCTCTCTTTTAGCGGAATCGGGCCGCGCGAGATCACATCCTCGAGCGTCGGCCCCTCGACCAATTCGGTGGTCATCACCAACTGGTCGTCAAGCGGCATTGCATTGTAGAAACCGACGATATTCGCGTGAGTTAGCCGAGCGCGAATATTGACTTCCCGCAAAAACCGGTCGACCCGTTTTTGATCTTCCTGCAGTTCTCTGGGAAGGATCTTGAGCAGTTCGAGGCGTTTCACCAGAACGTTGCGAACCTTGTAGGTCACGCCCGTCGGCGAGCTATCGAGCAGGTCCAGAAATTCGTAGCCCCCAACCGTCTGCCCAACCTCGAACTTCATGGCCTGTACGTTCCCGATACTGCCACTCATCGGCGCCACCTCGCAAGATCGCGGACAAACCGCTACGAGCGTAATAGTAGGCCGGGCGAGCTATCGGTGTAAATGGTTCCCTAATACCAATGTCCTACGTTACTATACCTGACAAAGTACTCTGAACAGCCTTAAGATGAGGCGCCCAAAACGGTCATGAGCCTGGAATGAAACGTCTGCCGAAGTACTTGCTCATAGGAATCGCGGCCTTGGCTTGTTTCGACCTCGGCCGCGAAGCGGCGGCAGGAATATAGCCGGGGGTGGAGCCGAAGGCTGAACCCCAGGTTGGGAACCAAAACGAACTAGAGCCCTGAAAGGGCGCCAGGAAACTCCCGCCTGACGTTCGACCTGTCGACGCCCATTTTCATGGTGGTATTATGCATCCGCGAATTCATAAAAACGGAGTCTTCCGAAAATAGGCCCGGAATCTCCTCGATACCGAAGCCCCATGTGGCGCACGCTTTCAGCGTGCCGTGTCGCCACTCCTGGCGACATCTCTGCTCCGAAACCCGCGAGCCGGCGGCGCGACCGCGAAACAACCGCGCCGGCCGCGGCCGCTTAAAGCGCGCGCATGAGATACAGCCGCCGCTCCGACCCGCGAATCGGCTCCCTCCGCTCAATCCCGAAGCATCCTCGGAACGCTTGTTCGAAGCCCTCTTGAGTGTAATCGGGAAAGATATCGACCCGCGACGCCAGCAACCGCCGAACCTGCGAATCCGACTTCGGCACAAACTCGATGATCAACTTGCGCCCCAGTCTCGCAAAATAGCGCGCCGCGTCCACGAGTGGGACGTTATTCGCGATCACGAGATGATGGATCAGTGCCAGGGCCATCGCGAGATCCGCCGGTCCGCGGTCCGCAAGCGATTCGCGCTCCGCACCGGCCCAACCAAGACGCGGACTGGGATTGACCAGGTCCATCACCAGCGGCAGAACCAGCTTACGTCCTTCCTTACGGCATTCCAAATAGTTCGCCTCGACCGAGGCCGGGTCGAAATCGAGCGAAACCGTGCGAATGCCCCTTTCCTCGGCCAGACGCGAGAATAGGCCGACATTGGCGCCGAGATCCCAAACATCGGCCGCTGCCGCTTGATCGAGGAATTCCGTCACCAACTGCTTCTTGGCTTCAAAAGCGTCGTCGCTATAGTTGGTCTCGGCGTAATAGTGAGCCCACACATCACTGTGTGACTTCCAACTGAGCGACTTCGTCCCTGATTCCAAGCTGTCGATCAGGCCCATCAACCCAAGCTTCGACATCTTCTTATGGGCCCCGGGCTTGATCTGAGCCTCCGCATGTCTGCTTTGGCTACGGGCGTGCAAATGCAGGTGAATTAGCAGCGACGGTTTCAGACGCGTCCGGGCCGGCAACAACGACGCGACCAGGTCAAGCGGCAGCCCGTCGATATGATGCTTGAGCAACGACGAAAGCCGATAGTCCCGCGTTGCCATCAGCGTCAGAGGCGCCAAAAAATGGCGGCAATACTGGCCGTAGGCCGCCCACGGCTCTCCCTCTGCGTATGTCTCAAACGACAGCGTGTCGATCAGCACCCAACGCCCTTCGAAGTACTGCAAGTTGTAGGCACTCGCATCTTTCAGCGTCATGCCGAAATCGAGCGCGGTTTTCTGAATTCGCAGCGTGGCCAACGCCGCGTCTTGCAGTTGACTAAAACACCACTCGTAGGGGTAGGAGATGAAGGGCACGCGCTCGGGCCGGATCCGCTTGTAGGCCCCGGGAGCCTCGCCCGCGGGCTCCTCCTCGTGGGCGACGAGCAAACCGTTCCCAACGAGCTTGTCGTACAAGCCCGAACTCATCAGGCGGTCATAGTGAGCTTGATAGCCCCGGTTGACTTGACGGCGGAGGACACCGTCTCGCTCGAACACAAATCCGCTGGGGTCGCGAAACGAACCCGCGACTCTACGCTCGGAACCTTCCGGCATGAGAGAACTTATTCGGAGGAAGACGGGTTATCTTCGTCCGAGGACTCGGAGCGGCGGAAGACCGCGACGATGTTGCCCCAAAAACGCTTCACCGCAAACGAAGCGCCCAGCAAACCGGCGACGAGGATTTGCAATAGATAGCTCCCCGACCCGGGATCGATGTAGGCGGCGAGCGGCTGCGGGGACGCCAATACCAACACCAGAAGCAACAGCGTCGGTCCGACCAAGTGGTTTGTTTTCTTCATGCCTACTCTTCCAATTCTTTCCAAACAGCGTTGTCCCCAAAGCCTATACCGCAAGTCTATCACGCCGTTGTCGAAGGGAAAACCGGCGGGACCCCCGCGACAAGCCTGGGCGAAAACAGTAGATAACGAAGGATTTGCGCCTTACCCGCGGCCCTGCTGTCCCGGCCGGAGTAACCCTTGGCTCCTCAGCCCGCGCTCAGAGCTGCTATCGCTACTTCCCGGCCTCGCGTACCACGTCGCCCGTCTTGCGTAGCGCAGGGCTCAAAGAGACCTGCGGCCTTCACCCACGGCCCCAAAGCCTCTAGCCGACCCCAAGAAAGGAAATCAACCACCCGACAAACAGCGAGTCAACACTGCCAAAACCATCGACGGCTCCGTCGACCAACCACATTCTACGTGACGCCCGGGGTGTCTCCTCCAACAGACTCCACGCTCTACGCGATGCCGCCCTCGACACAAACCCCGACGTGGCGCACGCATTCTTTCGTGCCGTGTCGCCACTCCTGGCGACATGTCTTTCCGTTCCGGGCCCGCCCAAAATCAAGCAATAGACTTGCCGCCGGCAGCCGGAGGGTCGTCCGCCGAAACCAAAACCGGCAGCCGCGAAGGCAGCAGCTCGATCTCAAGCGGTAATCTCCCCAACGCTTCGCCGTCAACCTCGACTCTCGTAACGTCCTCCGATTCGGCGCGAAGCTTCGTCGCGTGATAGTGATCGACCTTGGGGTGCCGGTAGACATCGTCGGAGTAGAGCACCGGCAGGTCGCGAATGAACTCAAAGGTTGTCAGCTGCCGAATCGTTGTGACTTCGAGCAGTCCGTCATCCATCACCGCCCGCGGGCAGGGGTGCATGCCACCGCCGTGATAGCGCCCGTTGCCCACCGCGACGTTGGTAACGAGCAGCTCCTCGGGCAACGGTCGACCGTCCAGTGTCAGCCGCACCCGCTTGCCGCGATAAGTAAGGAACACCGCCACCGTGGCGTAGAGGAAGGCCGCCTTGCCGCTGAGATCGCTGAGGAAGTTCTTGGCCCGCACCGAAACATCTCCGCCCATGCCGAAGCTCACGAGGTTGACGAAATAGCGGCTGACGGGCGTGCCCCCTTCGGAGACAAGCAATGCTCTCCCCACGTCGATTGTCCACGGTCGTCCATGCACGATGACGTCGGCAGCCTCGCTGATATCGTGGGGAGTCTCGAGCGTCCGTCGTAGGTCGCCGCCGGTGCCCATGGGAATGAACCCCAGCCGCGCTTCGGGGTGAATAGGAAGGTGGTCCTCGGTGAACCAACCGTTGACAACCTCATTGGCCGTGCCGTCGCCGCCGACCGCGACGATGAGATCGCAGCCGTCCCGCAAAGCATGTTTCGTCAACTCGGCCGCGTGGCCCGGGTGCTCGGTGAGCAGCACTTCCACCGGACGGTCGAGCCGTCGGTTGAGTTCCTGCTCGATGCGGGGGAGTTGCTTGGCGGTTCGTCCCCCGGCGGCCCGCGGGTTGAGAATGACGGCTGCTTTCGAAGGCATGACCGGGCCGAGCGAACGGCTAGAGCGCGGCCCACTGTTCGCGGACGAACTTCGTCCCTTCAAAGGCGATGTCGTCGAGCGCCGGCGCCAGATCACGCCAGATGGCCGTTGCGGCCGCGAGTTCGGGAATCGTCGAGTTGAACGATTCGATCGTCAGCCGTTCGTCGTAGCCCATTTCCTTGAGCGTCGTCAGCACACCCACCCAGTCGGTGTGTCCGGTGCCGGGGACGCCGCGGTCGTTTTCACAGGTGTGGACGTGCTTAAGATGCTTGCCGCAAGCGCGGTACGCCCCGGGGACGTCTTTCTCTTCAATATTCGAGTGGAATGTATCCACCAGGATGCCGATGTTAGAACTGCCGACTTCCTCGACAAATCGAACAGCGTCGTCGACCGTGTTAAGGAAGTAGGTTTCGAAGCGGTTAAGAGGCTCGATGGCCAACTGAATGGCCGACTCCTCCAGCAGCGGGGCAAGCTGCTGGTGGAAATCCACGCCCCATTTCCACTCCTCTTCATTGCGTCGCCGTCCGGGGAGAAATCCGACCGGCGCATAGGTCGGCCCCGCGATCAGCTCGGCGCCGACCTCGGCCGCCTTATGGATCAGCGCCTTCCAGTGCTCGACCGTCTCGGCGCGGACCGCCTCATCGTCGCTGATTGGATTCTTGCCCGGAGGGTTAACCGAGCAGAAAGTGCATTCCAGCCCGAACTCATCGAGCGATTTCTTGAGAGATTCGACAGGAACGTCCGATGCGCTGAATGCCGGCACCTCGATCACGTCCACGGCGGCATTCTTGATCGCCTCCATGGGGATCGAATCATCGATTGCCCCGGACCAGATCATCGTGTTGACGCCAAACTTCATTCCCTCTCCTCCCGCAAGACAGCTCGAACCATCACACTCGGTGCCGCCTCTATTTCGACAACCGATTATGCCATGACCGAGATCGCGGCGCACACTCCACCGGCCGATTTGAACCCACGAGCCCGGGCTAATGTGGTTGCTTGTCATCCCGGAAGACCGGGGACAGCATCAAACGGTAGGTCGATCCCCAGCCTTATGTAAACTTCCACCATGAAGCCGGGGCGGTTTCTGAAGGAATCTTCTCGGTTGTGCTCAACTCCCGAGCCTGCCAACGTTCAGACAATTGCCAGGTAGCCCGCCGCCAGCAAGCACAGTAGCGCGATTACACCGCCTGCGACGCCGTATCTCGCTGCGTGATCCTTTTCCTGTACGCTCGTTTCAAACATTGGTTTTTTTACTCCTCACTAAAGAAGTCGCTCCACCACCTCCCAAAGTTACAGTTTACTTTTACGATTACAGGCTACCGGGCTCGGCCGCTCTCAGAGGAACGTCAATGACGACACCATGCCTGTGCGAGACTGGAGGCGGCATGAACAGTGTGCGCGCCTCTGCGGGCTTGTTTATCCTGCTGTTCCTCACAAGTTCCTGCGGACAGCACCGGGCCGTCCCCGAAAGCGGGTATCGAGGATGGGAAGCATACGGCGGCGGACCCGAAAACCTGCGCTACTCGACGCTTGATCAGATCAACCGCGGCAATGTCGCGCAACTCGCAGTCGCGTGGACCTACGATACCGGCGACGTCTTCGACGGCTCGGAGATGCAATGCAACCCCATCGTTGTCGACGGTGTTCTCTATGCCACGAGTCCCAAGCTCCGTGTTTTCGCTTTGAATGCGGCGACGGGCGAACCGATTTGGAGCTTTGACCCAAACCAGGACGGAGTCGCCGTCCAACGCCGTAATCGCGGCCTGGTCTATTGGGAAGACGGCGACGACCAGCGCATCCTTTTCACAGCGCGTCACTTTCTCTATACCCTGAACGCCGCTGACGGCAGGCCTATCGCTTCATTTGGCAGGAAGGGTCGTGTCGATCTCCGTGAGGCGTTTGAACGCGACCCGCGGCGCATCTCAATCTCCGCCGCCACTCCCGGTGTAATCTACAAGGATCTGTTGATTCTCGGCAGCTTACTGAGCGAGTCGCTGCCGTCCCCGCCCGGCGACATCCGGGCCTATGACGTCCGTACCGGCGCACTGCGCTGGAGCTTTCATACCATCCCCCATCCCGGTGAATTCGGCTACGAGACTTGGCCGAAGGACGCCTGGAAGTATATCGGCGGCGCCAATAGCTGGGCCGGGATGACCGTCGACGCCGAGCGCGGGATCGTCTTCTGCCCGACCGGCTCGGCGGCCTTTGACTTCTACGGTGCCAACCGGCTGGGTGACAATCTGTTCGCGAACACGTTGTTGGCGCTCGACGCCGCGACGGGCAAGCGCATCTGGCACTTCCAAAACGTCAAGCATGACGTTTGGGACCGCGACTTCCCGGCGCCACCCAATCTCGTCCGCGTCAAGCGGGACGGCCGTTTCGTCGACGCCGTAGCGCAGATCGCGAAGTCGGGCCATGTTTGGGTCTTCGATCGCGAGACCGGCGAGCCGCTCTTCCCCATCGAGTACCGCGATGTCCCCCCGTCTGAGGTCGACGGCGAAGTGCTTGCGAAACAGCAGCCCCTGCCGCTGAAACCTCCGCCCTTCGCCCGCCAGATCTTCACCGAGGAGATGATCACCCGCCGCACGCCGGAAGCTCACGAAGCCGTCTTGAAAAGGTTCCGGATGGTCAACAGCGGCGACCAATTCACAGCTCCCTCCACGGCCGGCACGATGATCTTTCCCGGTTATGACGGCGGTGGGGAATGGGGCGGCGCCGCTTTTGACCCTGAAACGGGCCTGTTGTACGTCAATGCGAATGAAATGCCGTGGATCCTGCGATTGGTAGAGAAACCGCCGGCGACCGAGCAGGCCGGTGGTCGAAGCCTCTATCTAGGCAATTGCGCCGGCTGTCACAAGGACGATTTCAGCGGCAGCCCGCCGGAGTTTCCTTCGCTAATTGACGCGAGTGACAAATTAAGCCGCCACGAATTCGTTCGCTTCACTTACAGGGGCGCCGGCCGAATGCCGGCCTTCCGGCATCTGGGCTTGGACGCCGTCAAGGCGGTGGCCGACTACGTACTCTACGGCGACGATTCCGAGACCGCTAAGACAGCGGGCCCTTCGCCGATCGATTTGCAGTACACGACCGACGGCTACAACAAGTTCCTGGATCCGGACGGCTACCCGGCGGTCGAACCTCCTTGGGGGACGCTCAATGCAATCAACCTCGACACCGGCGAGATCGCCTGGAAGGTTCCTTTCGGCGAGTTTCCCGAGTTAGTTGCACAAGGAATCCGCAACACGGGAAGCGAGAACTACGGCGGCCCCATCGTCACCGCCGGGGGTCTCGTCTTTATCGGCGCCACGAACCACGACGCCAAGTTCCACGTCTTCGACAAGCTCACCGGAAAGCTGTTGTGGGAGACGACCCTGCCCGCCGGCGGCAACGCCACCCCCGCGATGTACGAAGTCGACGGTCGCCAGTTCGTCGTGATTGGGGCGGGCGGAGGTAAGTCGGGCCGACCTTCGGGAGGCACTTACGTGGCGTTTTCTCTACCGGAGAGCACGGGCGAAGAGGTGGGCCGGTAACATCGCCGGAGTGCCCGGCATCGGCCGGTAAAGCAGCACGGCTTGGGGCGATGTTCGTGGACTGTCCCTTGCCGATAGGGTTTGGTGGCGCCTGTCTCGACGTGATAGTCGATGTTGACCCGCGCCGTTTCCCAGTCGGCAAACTCACAAGGCCTGCGCCGGATGGATTCGAAAATCGTCCGAACGAAGAATCCCGACTAGAATGGCAGTTCCAATATACGAAAGCCTCGAAACCGGACCCAGCGTTCGACGCCGGCGTCCCCGTAGGCGGCCAGCAGTCCGATCCTCACATCGGCATTGCCGGGTAACGCGCATTCCCCGAGCGCATCCCAGCGATCTTTCTTACTGGGGCGGTAATAAGACTTGACGCCTCGACGAGAGACCTGCATACGCAGCCAGACGTCGGTTGCTTCGTACGCTTGACGACCAGGGACTTCTCCCTCGCCCTTGACCTCGCGGGAAATGGCGACGACGAACTCGTCCCGCATGAATTCTTTGATCACAGCCACGTAGTTGTCGTCATCGCGATACAGGATGAGCCCGGCGTTTTCGTATATTGCGGTGGGTCGGTTGCTTACATGAACTTCGACGGCCAAAGTTTCCCCGGAGGTGCCCGGTAAAGGACGGAGCACCATATTACGAACGTTGTTGTCATGTTTCCATAACCCACCAGGCAGACTTCGCATCTGCAGCACGCCCGATTGGACTCGGTGGTCCATGGATCCACCCCGTACCCACTCCCAGCCTTCTTTGAGTTCATTTTGGAAGGGGTCGTCGAAGAGCACGCGCTCGGCTTCTTCTGCGTCACCGATACGTGGCATGAAGGCCGGAGAGACGGCCGCAGTTAATACGTGTCGCCTCGTGTGATGCATGGCTCTACCCGTCTCCTTTCCGCTTGCGGGCACGGTACGGTCCGGCTCTCACAGGACCGTCGGTGCCACCCTGTTTGAAGCCGGCTTTCATTACCCGATACAGGGCGCCGGCGCCGCGTACGTGACGGCGGGTCCCGGTCGCCCCGCTCAACCGGCCCCGCGACAGCCGGACGAGGCGAAGCCCCAGCGTCATTCGGTGATTTGGACTATGCGGTTCGCCACCAACTCGGCGTAGAAGTCCTTGCCTTGGTGATCGATAATCGTGAAAGCTGGGAAGTCTTCTACCTCGATCCGCCAGATCGCTTCCATGCCCAACTCGGCGTACTCGACAACTTCAACCTTCTTGATGCTGTGCTCGGCAAGCCGCGCGGCCGGGCCGCCGACCGAGCCCAGGTAAAAGCCCCCGTAGCGGCCGCACGCTTCGGCTACCTCCGCCGAGCGGTTGCCCTTGGCGAGCATGACCAGGCTGCCGCCATGGCTTTGAAATAGGTCGACGTAGGGGTCCATACGACCGGCGGTCGTTGGCCCGAACGAGCCCGAAGCGTATCCTTCGGGCCTTTTCGCGGGTCCTGCGTAGTAGACCGGGTGGTCCTTGAAGTATTGCGGCAAGTCTTCGCCAGCATCGAGGCGTTCCTTCAGCTTGGCGTGGGCGATATCGCGCGCGACGATCAGGGGTCCCGTCAGCGACAGGCGCGTGGCGACCGGGTGTTCCCGGAGTTGCGCCAAGATTTCGGGCATCGGGCGGTTAAGGTCGATCGGCACGACGTCGCCGCCCAACTCCTCGTGGGTCACCTCGGGCAAGAAGCGAGCGGGGTTGGTTTCCAGCTGCTCCAGAAACAGCCCGTCTCGCGTGATCTTTCCCAGAACCTGGCGATCCGCCGAACAGGACACACCCAGCCCCACCGGACACGATGCCCCATGGCGCGGCAGCCGGATGACGCGCACGTCATGCGCGAAGTACTTCCCTCCGAACTGCGCCCCGATTCCGGTCGCGGCGGCAATCTCGAGGACCTTGTCTTCGAACTCGCGGTCCCGGAAAGCCCGGCCCAGCTCGTTACCGGTCGTCGGCAGGTCGTCGAGATAGCGCGTGCTGGCCAGCTTCACAGTCTTGAGCGTCATCTCGGCCGAAGTACCGCCGATCACCAACGCCAAATGGTAGGGCGGGCAGGCGGATGTGCCGATCGAGCGCAATTTTTCGTCCAGGAAAGCGAAGAGGGATTCGGGATTGAGCAGTGCCTTCGTCTCCTGATAGAGGAAGGTCTTGTTGGCGGAGCCGCCCCCCTTGGCGATGAACAGGAACCGGTATTCGTCGCCCGGCTCGGCGTAGATCTCGACCTGCGCCGGCAGATTCGTTCCTGTGTTCTTCTCGGTGTAGAGGTCTAGCGGCGCGAGTTGAGAATAGCGTAGGTTCCGCTCGGCATAGGCCTCATAAATGCCCTTCGACAGAGCTTCGGTATCATCGCCTTCGGTGAAGACGGCTTGGCCCTTGTAGCCGATGGCAATTGCGGTACCGGTGTCCTGGCAACCCGGAAGCACGCGGGCCGAGGCGATCGCCGCATTCTTGAGAAGTTCGAGCGCCACGAAGCGGTCGTTCTCCGAGGCTTCCGGGTCATCGAGTATCTTGCTGAGTTGGGCGAGGTGTCCCGCGCGCAACAGGTGGGCCATGTCGTCCATCGCATCCTTGGCGAGGCGCGCCAGGCCTTCCGGGGCGACCTCCAGGATTTCGCGGCCGCTGAGCTGTGCCACCGTCACGTGTTCGGAGGTGAGATGCCGATACTCCGTTTCGTCGGCACCGTGCTCGAACATGGGCTGATATTGAAACGTGGACATAACTTTAGTCCTGATCCGCTTACTCTAGCCCAGGGAAGGGCCCTCGGCATCAGGATAGTCGAGTCGGGCTGGTTCGGGCCGTCACTCGTACGGCGCTTCGGACGGTTTCGGCGCCGTTCCATCTGGATCAGGAAGCACCACTTGGCGGTGTGTTCTACTTTGCCCTGAAGGTCCAATAGAGTGAGCTAAGGTGTCTCCTAGAACATCTGCCCAATATCTTGAATTAACCCTTGACACGACCACTAGATCGTGTACACTAATTGAACGTCGGCAAGCGTAGCACCCCCCGGTTTCGGGTCCAAACGTCGCTTGCGGACCCCCGTTGAACAGTCGTTTTTTCCGGTCAAATGTAGTACGATCGGGCAATTTCTTGTGGAGTGAGCTATGGGCGAAATTAGCGTCGATCTAGCCTCGAAAGTCGATCAGTTGTCCTCTCCCGCCAAGCAACCGGCGGGTTTGTCCTTCCCACGATACTTTACCAAAGATCTCGAACGCGGCCGGACGCCCTACGACGTTCTGGAATGGGAAAAGCGCACGGCTTCGATCGGCAACGAAAAAGGCGAGATCGTCTTCGAGCAGGCCAACGTGGAGGTGCCGCGCGATTGGTCACAGACCGCGACCAACATAGTCGCCAGCAAATATTTTCACGGGCGAGCCGGAACGCCCGAACGCGAGACGAGTTTACGGCAACTCGTCCATCGCGTCGTCGACACGATCGCCGATTGGGGCGCGGCGGGCGGCTACTTCGCCTCGCCCGACAATGTCGAAAACTTTCGCGATGAGCTAGCTCACTTGATGCTCACCCAGAAGGCCAGTTTTAACTCGCCGGTCTGGTTCAACGTCGGCGTCAAGGAAGCACGCGGTTACGGCTGGCACTACGACGAGGCAACCGGCGACGTCAATGCACTGGCCGAGGGTGCGCATCGTCCCCAATGTTCGGCTTGCTTCATTATTTCCGTCGATGACCGAATGGAATCGATCATGGACCTCGCCAAGACCGAGGGCATGCTCTTTAAGTGGGGTTCGGGCACCGGCTCCAACCTCTCGAAGATTCGCGAAGAGGACGCCGTTTTGGGCGGGGGCGGCAGGGCGTCGGGACCTGTCTCGTTCATGAAAGGTTTCGACGCCTTTGCCGGGGTCATCAAGTCGGGCGGCAAAACGCGGCGTGCGGCCAAAATGGTCATCCTCAACGCCGATCACCCCGACATCGACAAGTTCATTTGGTGCAAGGCCAAGGAAGAGAAGAAGGCCTGGACGTTGATCGAAGCCGGCTACGACGCCTCGATCGACGGCGACGCCTACGGCTCGATCTTCTTCCAAAACGCGAACAACTCGGTTCGCGCAAGCGACGACTTTATGTTGGCGGCGGTCAACGACGAAGACTGGTGGACCAAGTCGGTTGTCAACAACCAACCGAGGCAGCGCTACAAAGCGCGCGACCTGCTGCGACAAATCTCCGAGGCGACGCACCAGTGCGGCGACCCGGGGATGCAGTTCGACACGACGGTCAATCGTTGGCACCCGTGCAAGGGCACCGCTCGCATTAATGCCTCGAACCCTTGTTCGGAATACATGTTCCTCGATGATTCGGCCTGCAATTTGGCGTCGCTCAATCTGCGCAAGTTCCAAAGCGGCCAGGGGCAGTTTGATGTCGAGGCGTTCCGGCACGCGGTCGACACGCTGATCTTAGCGCAAGAAATCATTGTCGGCAGCGCGAGCTACCCGACGGCCAAGATCGCCGAAAACTCATACAACTACCGGCCACTGGGACTGGGCTTCGCGAATCTCGGCGCCCTGTTGATGTCGATGGGCACTTCCTATGACAGCGACGAGGGCCGCACCGTCGCCGGGGCGATCACGGCCGTGATGTGCGGACAGGCTTATTTGACAAGCGCGCGCATCGCCGGCACGACCGGTCCGTTCGCCGGATACTCGCACAATCGCGAGCCCTTTCTCGAGGTCATTCGCATGCATCGCGATGCATCGCGGGATATCAACGGCGAGCAGGTTGAGAATTCGCTGCACAGTGCAGCGACAGAGTGTTGGGAGGACGCGTATAAGCTCGGAGCCCGCAACGGGTATCGAAACGCGCAAGTAACCGTGATCGCTCCGACCGGGACGATCGGTTTCATGATGGACTGCGATACCACCGGCGTCGAGCCCGAATTGGCGCTCGTGAAATACAAGAAGCTGGTCGGCGGCGGCGTTATCAAGATCGTCAACAACACGGTCCCGGAAGCGCTCTTGAAACTCGACTACACGCCCGAGCGGGGCAACGAAATCGTCAACCATATAGATTCCACCGGGACGATCGAAGGTGCTCCGCACATCAAGGACGAGCATCTTCCGATCTTCGACTGCAGCTTCCGGCCCCAGAACGGTGAGCGATCCATTCATTACATGGGACACGTGCGCATGATGGGCGCTGTGCAGCCGTTCATTTCCGGAGCGATATCGAAGACCATCAACATGCCCGAGGAGTCCACGGTCGACGACATCACGGACGCGTATATCGAGTCATGGCGCCTAGGGCTGAAGGCCGTGGCGATCTACCGCGACGGCTCGAAACGCGCGCAGCCTCTCAACACCGGGAAATCCAGTGACAAGAAGGAGAGCGCTGGAAGTGAGGAAATCGTCTATCGGCCGATGCGCCGCAAACTGCCTGACGAGAGACAGTCGCTGACGCACAAATTCTCGGTCGGCGGACACGAGGGTTACATCACCGTAGGCATGTTTGACGACGGCGCTCCCGGCGAGTTGTTTATCCGCATGGCCAAGGAAGGCTCGACTATTTCCGGCCTGATGGACAGCTTTGCAACGGCGGTTTCAATGACGTTGCAGTACGGCGTGCCCCTACAGGTCTTGGTTGACAAGTTCCAGCACGTACGCTTCGAGCCCAGCGGATGGACCGGCAATACCGACATCCCCTACGCCAAGTCGATCATGGATTACATCTTCCGGTGGCTCGGGACGAAGTTCATCTCGCAGGACTATCGTGTCTCGGAAGCCGGTGAGTCACCCGACCTGAAGCCGACCGAGCCGGAACCGCAAAAAGAGTTGCCTTTCCGGGCCGCTATGGACGCCCCGATTTGCTCGGAGTGCGGTTCGCTGATGACCAGCAACGGCAGTTGTTACAAGTGCGAGAACTGCGGATCGACGTCGGGCTGTAGCTAGTTCCTATTGAGCAACGATTCCCAGAATAGTCATTCCCTCCTAATGAAGGCGGGGGTATTGGGAAACCGACCCCCGCCTTTTTTTAGCCCAAACCGAGCCGCGACCGTCAGGGAGCGGTATGCGATGAAGCAACACAACCCTCAAGAAAAGTGGCGGACCTACAAAATACCCGAGGACGACACGCAGCAAGGCTCGGGTTCAAGCCGGTAGGCCAAGCCTGCCTTCACCTTCACAACCCGCCGGACACGGGCCCACGCACCCCCGAACATCCCTAGGTCCACCACTCTGCTCGTAGTTGACCGCATCATCGCATACCGCTCCCTGACGGTCGCGGCTCGGTTTGATCCGCTACAGATTCCGGTCCAAATACTCCTCGATCCTTCGAAACAAATGCAGCCGCTCCTTGCCTCCGTAAAGCGAATGCGTCTTCCCGGGATACAGCAACAAGTCGTACGGCTTCCCGGCTTGAATCAAAGCGTGGACCATCTTCATCGTGTTTTGCAGATGCACATTGTCGTCCGATGTGGGGTGCGCCAACAACAGCCGCCCGTGCAGGTTCTTCGCGCCTTCGACGGCCGAGGTTTGGCTGTAGGCTTGCGGCTCTTCGGAAGGTAGGCCCATGTAGCGCTCCGTGTAGATCGAATCGTAGAGCTTCCAATCGGTAACCGGCGCCACCGCGATTCCTACCCGGAACAACTTGCTCTTCGTCAGTGCCAGGCAGGTGCTGAACCCACCCCCGCTCCAACCCCAAATTCCGATGCGATCTTTGTCAATGAAGTCGAGAGCCGCTAGATGCTTCACCGCGGCTTCATAGTCCATCACCGCCACCGGCCCGTACTTGCGATAGAGCGCCGTTTCGTATCGATGCCCGCGAATCGACGACGCCCGGTCGTCGATCATCGCGACGGCATATCCCTTGCGTGTCAAATATTGGTGAAAGAGGAAGCGCCCGCGGCCGCCCCACCTATCGCGAATCGTCGGAGCGTGAGGCCCGCCATATACGTAGACCAGCAATGGATGCTTGTGCCCGGCCTCGCGAGCCTCGGGCTCGAGCAACTGGATACGAATTAGTGCCTCGTCGGGCGTTTTGAGCTCGATCATGCGGGGTTCCGCCAACCCATAACCGGCCGGCGACGCGGAACGATGCGCGACTGTCTTCTTCCCGCTCGGCAGGTGGTGTACCGATGTGATCGGCGGTTGGAGAAGGCTCGAATGGCGCACGACATAAGCGTCGCCCGCCTTGTTCATCGACACGCGATGCGTGCCCTTGCCGCCGGTCAGACGCTCCCGACCCGAGCCGTCCAGCCGCGCTCGGTAGAGGTCGCTGCCCAAGGGGTTGTCTCTATTCGAGGTGTAGTAGACCCATCCGCCCTCCTCGTCAACACGAACGATTCGTTCCACTTCAGCGTCACCGCCGGTGAGGATCTTCTTGGGCCGTCCGTGCGGCCCGTAGCGATAGATCCGGCGCAGGCCATCTCGCTCGGAGGTCCATAGAAAACCCTTCGTGTCCTTAAGAAAGCTAAGGTCGTTGGTGATGTTGATCCAATGCCGATCGCGTTCCCTCATCAGCGGCGTCACTTTGCCGTCGGCGACGTCGGCCAAGACCAGCTCAAGCTCGGTCTGTGCTCGGTTCAGAAACTGCACCGCGATCCGGCCGTCGTTCGCCCACTGAATACGTGGAATGTATTCCGCTCGCTTGTTCACCCAAACGATCGGGGGCGGCGAATCGGCGTTTGGTTTAGCCTCGACGATGCCGACCCGTGCACGGGGGTTCGGATCGCCTGCCTTCGGATAGCGCTGGTTGTCGATGGTCGGCTGCACACCCAGTAGATCGGAAATCGGGTAGCTGGGGACTTCGGTTTGATCCAGCTCGAGAAAAGCGATCCGGCGGCTGTCGGGAGACCAATGATAGCCGCTTCGAAGCGCAAATTCCTCGGGGTAGATCCAGTCGAGATCGCCATGCAAAACGAGATCGGTTGCGTCGAATGTCAGTTGCCGCGGTTCCCCGCCGCTGGGCGGTACAAGCCACAAGTCGTGTTTGTAAACGAAGGAAACCCAACGCCCGTTGGGCGAAAAGCGTGGGTTCCGCACAGCCGATTTCTCGGGCGTCAACGGCTTGGCTCGCTCGGCGGCCAAGTCGTAGAGGTAGAGCCGACCCGTGCTCGTGAAAAGAATAGCCTTTGAATCGGGCGCCCACAGATAGGCTGCCACGGCGTACCGCTTACGGCGTTCCCGCTCGCGTTCGTTGTCGGTCGCCTTTTCCGTCGTCGGCGCCAGTTCGCCGAGGATCTCACGGCTGACCAAAATCCGTTTCTCGCCCGAAACCGGGTCGACTGACCAAAGGTCTCGACCACCGTCCGCCGTCTCGAGCATGTAGGTCAGCAGGCGGCCATCCGGGCTCCATTGCAAATGGCTCGGTTGCGGCCCCATCAAACCGTGCTTCGAGAAAATCTCCTCGAGCCGAAGCGGCTTCCGCTCCGTCTCCGCCCCCGCCGGCGCGACGAGGGCAACGGCAAGGGCCGTCACGAGATAGAGCCGTCTGCTGTGATGCATTACTCCTCCGAAAATGGGCTCCGGAATCTCCTCGACGCCGAAGCCCCCGACGTGGCGCACGCTACCAGCGCGCCGTGTCGCCACTCTTGGCGACATCTCTGCTCCGAAAACTGGCTGGTCGTACCAAATTTCATGGCGGCTTCTATGAGTCCCGCGCATTCATAGAAACGGACTCCTCCGAAACCGCGATCAACGACTTCGTCAAGCCCAAGAAACGCTCGCGCCGGATCCGAGCTCCGGGGAACAGCCCGCGCAGCTCGCGAGCATCAAGCAACCTCACCTCTTCCACAAATTCGTCGCAGCCCTGCCGAGTGGGCCTCACCAAGACTCCCCATGCCGTGAAGTTCCGCAACAGGCGCCGCTTTAACTTTGACGGTAGAAAGTGAATGAACGGTGTCAACAAGTGCGGCTCGACCGGAAACCAGTAGTTCGGCGTCTGCACGTAGTAGCGCCGCCCGACCCGCTCCACTTCGCGCGCGAATTGGCGACGGCTCGCTTCGTCTCCGACATGCTCGATGATCGAATTGGCAAACACCACATCGAAGGCGTCATCAGCGAATGGAAGCGCTCGCGCATCAGCGGCAACCCAGCGGAAGTCCGTGCTGCGCGGAGGGCTCCGGTCCAGGTTGACGATCGTCACTCTCGGCGGCTGTTCGAAATAACTCCAATAGTATTCGTACCCGCCAAGGTCGAGCACGCGGGTCTGAGGCTCGATCCGGAAGGCGTGCGCGAACCACTGAAATCGACGACCGCGAAAATAGCGGGCGACGGGTGCGTGAAGCTGTGGAATACTTAGCCGAATCGTTGCCGCCTCCGGCGCCGAAACCCGCGCCCGATCGAATGCCGAACTTTCCGTCCAGTGTAGTCGAAGGCCGAGTCGCCGTTCCGCCGACCACTGAACCGGACGGCTTACCAACTCGCAGGGTTTGCCTCCTTGCGGGCTCAACGGCGACGATAGGGAACGGACCTCCGCGCATGACTCTTCGACCGCCCTGGTTGCGCCAAGCCCTCAGCGACGGTCTGCCGCTCTTTCTGGCGGTGCAGGCGGTCTTGGTCTTTTCGAACCTGGACTTGTTGCCGACCTGGGGCGACGAGCAGTTCACGCTCAAGGTAATAGGGCTCGACACCCGGCAGGCCCTCGCCACCTTGCGCGCCGACATTCATCCACCCCTCTACTACTTCTTGGTTGCGTTATGGACTGAACTGCCCTTTGACGGCAGCCTGATCAGCCGCGTGCGAGCCTTTTCGGGTCTGTGGGCTCTGCTCGCTACCCTTCTTATCTACGCACTTTGGGTGAAGGAGCGGCCTCGCGCGACGCGGCTCTGGTTTCTGGCGCTGTGGACGCTTTCGCCTGCCCTCGTTCTCTACTCCCGTATCGGCCGATCGTACACGCTCCAGCTCTTTCTCGCTTGCCTGCTCCTCTATTTCGCGGCGCGATTCGTTCGAGACCCCGGCGACCGCCGCGCCGCTGGCGGCTATGTTCTCGCCGCAACCGCGCTCCTTTATGTCCACTACTTGCCCGGCCTTGCCTTGATGGCCGGTGCCGCGGTATGGCTCGTTGTCCGCTTCCTTCGAGAGCGCCGGCGTCGACTGCTTACGGCCTTGCTCGTTCCTCACGCGGCCGTATTGGTGCTCTACGCTCCGTGGGCGACTACCCTGGCCGGCGCAATCACACAGGTCGTGTCCGCACGGTCGTATTCGCTGGTCGACACCTGGTGGGGCGAAGCCCTGGTGCGAGTGCTTTACTGGTTCTGCTCGTTTACATTCGGAGAGACGTTGCCGGGGTGGGGTCTCGCGGTAGCCGCGGCCGTTGCCCCCGCTGCCGGCTGGATGATCGGCAAACGACTTGCCGAGCGCTTTCGGAAAGGAGATCCCGGCCTGGCGGTGTGGTCCGTTGCCGCGGTGATCGGGTTTCTCGGGGCATCGGCTTGGGTTGCGTTCGCGGCCGTGCCGGGACGACTTGTTTTCTTGCTCCCGGTGTATCTGCTCCTCATCGCCGCCGGAGGATTTGCCCGACCTATGTTCGGTGTGGCCGTGCGGGGCGCGATTCTAGTCATCAGCGTCGTTTCCTTAACGAATTACTTCCACAAAACCCACTTCTTCAACAAGGGTTATCTGATTCCGTTCAACGAAATGGCGGAGCGAGTCAAAACCGCCCCTGACCCTGAGTCATCCCTCGTCGTCATCGACGGCTTTAACAGCGAACCCGGGCCGTTCGTCGCGGTGCTCGGCACCTCGATCGACAAGGTGGTCGTCAACACTCGCGGAGCCCGGCGCCGCGCGCGCACAAAGCTGCGGGCGCCTTTGCCAAAGACCGTCTGGTACCTACGCAGCTCCAACGATATATCGCCCGGCCGATTTCATGAGCGCCTCGAGAAACGACTTCACCGTCTATGCCGCGCCGAGGTAACGCCCTACTTGCCCTACTCCGCGCTCGAGCGCCGCTTCCTCGCCTGGACCGGGCGCCCGGACTCGCCCGAATACCACTACCGCCTGACTCGATTCTCCTGCGGCCCGCCCGCCGGCAACTAACGCTTACGGACCGAGATTGCCGTTGCCTCGGGAGCCGTCTCGGCGACGGGCGTGTTGGGAAATATGTTCCCAGGTTCCAAAGGGTTCCCTCGACAGTGGGGTCCCCTGAAGGGCTACCTCAGGTTCTTCCCTGGCGAAAACCTAATCGGTTTTCCTTAGGAGAAGGGTACTCTTATGCCATCGCAAAAACGTACACTTGGTCCATTGTTCATCGCCGGGATCGGTGGCATAATCGGAAGTGTTGAAGCCCCCTACGCACTACTAGTTACAGGGAGATTCACTGATGCCGATCGTACTTTCCGTCGCCGCGCTTCTCGTTGTGCTCGTTCTGTTCCTCAATCACAAACCGAAGGGGAACCGTATCGAATCCCAACAACACTGAGGAGAGACCGGCCGCAACCTAATACGAATTAGGCTGATTCGCCCTCTCGGATCCCGACTCTCCGGCCCACCCTGTTCGTACCTATTGAATCTCGCAAAATAAAGTGACACCTTTTTGGGGTACGTACGTCTTTGTATGTATGGGAAATACAAAAGGCGTACGGCGGGATTTCGAGGCCCTGGAGAAGCGCCGTTTCAAAGCGATCCGGTTGGTCGAGCAAGGCTGTAGTCAGTCCGAGACAGCGAGGCGATTGAAGGTCGCGCGGCAAAGCGTCAGCGAGTGGCTGCGACGATACCGGCGTGACGGCGAAGCCGGGTTGCGCCAGGCCGGCCGCGCCGGCCGTAAGCCGCTGTTGGACGCCGCGCAGCTCGAACGCCTCGAGGCGTTGCTGCTGGAAGGCCCCGAGGCGCACGGCTTCCCGACGCCGCTGTGGAGCTGTCCGCGGGTCGCTCGTCTGATCGGAGACGAGTTCGGCGTGCGCTATCACGAGGGCCATGTCTGGAAGATCCTGCGGGCGCTCGGTTGGAGCCCGCAACGGCCCGTCGGCAAAGCGCGGGAGCGCAACGAAGAGGCCATCCGCGGCTGGCAGCGCAAGACTTGGCCGGCCATTAAAAAAAAGCCCGCAAAGAAGAACGTACGATCGTCTTCATCGACGAAAGCGGATTGAGTCAGAAGCCGCATCGTTGCCGCACCTGGGCGCCGCGCGGCGAGACACCGGTGTTGGAGTTCAACTTCAACTGGGACAAGCTGTCGGTGTCGGCCGGGCTGACGTTGCGCAACTTTTACTTCCGGCTCTATCCCGGCGCGATCGGCGAGCTGGAGGTCATCGACTTCCTGAAGGCTTTGGTGCGCCACATCGACGGCCCACTGCTGATCGTCTGGGACCGGCTGCCGGCGCACCGCAGCCGCCTGGTGCGGGAGTTCATCCAGCTCTCCGAGGATCACATCGCAACGGAGTACTTGCCGCCCTATGCGCCGGAGTTGAACCCGGTGGAATACATTTGGGCGTACTGGAAGCAGCACGAGTTGCCCAACGTCTGCCCGAAGGACTACTGGGAACTCGACGAGCGCGCCCGCAAAGCGCTGCGGCGAATGCGCCGCAAACCGCGCTTGATTACCGCTTTCTGGAAACAGTCTTCTCTTTGTCTCGATTGACAGTATATTATGCGAGACTCAGTAAACCCCGTCCCGTTCGAAAGCCACCCGCAGACATTCGAGCAGATCCTCGTCTTCGCTCGGGGATACCGTGCGCAAATCGACCAGCAGCCTGTCGTTCTCGCACCGACCGACGACGGCAGGGTCGCCGCGCCGCAGCCGGCGCTGAAGAGACTCGGCCGAGGCGGGCGAATTGGGGCGAATGGAGACGACGATGGTCGGCAGCGTTTGTTCCGGGGTCGCGCCGCCCCCGGGGACTGATTCTCCCTCGATGAGCCGGATCTCAGCGGGCATCTCGCCCAGTGCCTCCGCCAAATTCTCGGCGCGCCCACGGATTTGGTCGACAGACATCCTTAACATCTGCAATACAGGAATCTCATCCCAACGCTGGAGTTGATAGTCCCGCAGCGTCGCATCGAGCGCGGCATATGTCATCTTGTCGACGCGGAGAGCGCGGAACAGCGGATTGCGTCGGATTCGATCGATCCACTCCGGCTTGCCCGCGATGATGCCGGCCTGCGGGCCGCCGAGAAGTTTGTCTCCGCTGAACGTAACGATATCGACCCCGCAGCGCAGGCTGTCAGAGACCCGCGGCTCGTTCGCGAAACCGTGCGGCGAGAGGTCGTAGATACAGCCGCTTCCCAGATCCTCAACCAACGGCAACCCGGTCTCGTGGCCCAGCTCTACGAGTTCCTCGAGCGTTGGGCGCTCGGTGAAGCCCACGATCTGAAAATTGCTGCGATGTACGCGGAGAAGAGCACCGGTATCCTCGCCGACCGCGTCGCGGTAGTCGTCGATTCGGGTGCGGTTGGTTGTGCCCACTTCGCGCAGCCGGGCGCCGCCGCGGGCCATGATGTCGGGAATGCGGAAGCCGTCGCCGATTTCAATCAACTCTCCGCGCGAGACGATCACTTCCGCGCCGTCGGCCAACTCTTCGAGCACCAAGAAGACGGCGGCGGCGTTGTTGTTCACGACAATGGCCGGGGCGCCGAGCAACCGTTCGAGCCGCGCTCCGGCATGAACGTCGCGTTTGCCCCGGCGGCCTTCGCTCAGGTCGTATTCAAGATTGCTGTAACCGACGCCGGTCTCGCGAACCGCGGCCAAAGCGTTTGCGGACAAAGGGGCGCGCCCGAGGTTGGTGTGGAGAATGACGCCCGAGGCGTTGATGACGCGACGTAGTGACGGCTCCGCCATCCGGGCAAGACGCTCCAAAACGCGGGACCGAATCTCGCCGCTAAGCTCCGCCTTGGTCGACGGGATTGACCCATTCGCGCCGGTGCCGCGGCGGATGTCGCCGCGCAATTCGTCGAGGGCAAGCCGCACCTCCTCGACAACCAATTCACGCGGGAAGGGCCGGAAGTCCGTCGGCATCTCGCCATGTCCCAGGACCTCATCTACCGAGGGCAGCGCTCGGAGCCTTTCAGACAACGCGGCGTCATTCACGTCCCCATTGGACCATTGGCGGCCGGAAAGCGTCAAATTGCGTGTCGGTGTTGCGCAATGCGCAACCAAGCGGCTCATGGATGCCCTGCTGCATTGGGGGCGTCGTCCTGCCGTGCCGCGGGCATCTTGCCACCCGTCCGTGTACACAATTCAGAACCCAGATACAGAGCCCTGAGCGAAAGCGACGGGCCGAGGGCACATCGGTTCAAGTAGGTGGGAAGACTGTGAAACGCACAACAGTTCGAGCAGACGGGTGCTGCAACGCGTTGCGGTTGCCTGCCCTTGGCCCGTCGCTTTCGCTCGGGGCTCTGTATCTACGCTGTGAATTGGGTATGCGGGCGCAAAATTGGAAGGGCTCACGTGCGCAGCTCGATTTGCGGGCCGCGAGCGCCGGCGCCAACGGAGCCGGGGCGGGGCGTGATCCTCAACTTTTTCGGCCGTGAACGGCAGGGTGACGCGAGGTTTTCCTTGTTGTAGCGGCCCGTACCTGCTACAAAGAATATTCAACCGGGGCGAGCGCGTCTTCTTGTGGGCCGAAAGCGGCCTTTCGGCGTCCCGGAGTCACCTCAAATTCCGAGCTCGAATCCGGTTCGATCAGGAGCCTTCCACGAGCCTTCGTATCTGTCAGTTGGGAAGCGGCAGCGGCGGCAACGCCACTTGGATCGCCACCGATCAAGTGCGTCTGCTAGTCGATGTCGGCTTCAGCTTCCGCGAAATCGGCAAGCGCCTCGACGCCATCGGCGAGCGGGCGGAAGACCTCGATGCGGTGTTGATCTCGCACGAGCACTCGGATCACGTGCGAGGCCTTCCGCAAGCCGCGAAAAAGTTGAAGATCCCCATTCACCTGACCGCGATGACCGATGACGCGATCGACTGGCACAAGGCCCGGCCCCGTCGAGAGATCTTTCAGGCCGGTCAACGGCTCGTGATTGGGGACGTGGAAATCGATAGCTTTACGGTTCCACACGATGCGGTCGACCCGGTGGCGTTTTGTTTTCGTTCGCAAGGCGTTAAGCTCGGCCTAGTCACGGACCTTGGATATATGCCGGACTCCGTCCGGCTGCAAATTGAAGGCTGCCAATTACTCGTCCTTGAATCGAACCATGATCTCGACATGCTCAAGGTCGGCCCCTACCCCTGGTTCGTCAAGCAACGTGTTATGAGCCGGATGGGACATCTTTCCAATCAAGCCGTATCGGATTTTCTCAGCGGTGGTTTTGACCGCGGCGCACGAACGGTTGTTCTGGCCCACTTGAGCGACAACAACAATCACCCGGCAATAGCCCGTTTGTTCGCCACCGGCGCACTTGACGAGGCCGGAGCCCGCGACACCCGGGTAGTAGTCGCGGCGCAAGATCGCCCCACGGAGGTATTCACGTTTTGATCCCCCGCTACACCCGCCCCGAGATGGGCCGCATTTGGTCGGATGAGAACAAGTACCGTCAATGGCTCGAAGTGGAGTTGGCCGCCTCCGAAGCTCTCGCCGAGAGCGGCGAGGTACCAGTTGAGACGGCCGAAGCTCTCCGCCGACATGCCGATTTCGATGTGGCCCGGATTCAGGCCGTCGAGGAGGAGGTCAAGCACGACGTAATCGCGTTTACAACCGCCGTCGCCGAAAAGATGGCTGAGGCCGGCGCCGCCGATCATTCTCGCTGGCTCCACTTCGGCCTTACGTCGAACGATGTGGTTGACACAGCGCAAGCCTTGCAGCTCAAGGCGGCGAGCGCCCTGATCCAACCCGCCCTTGAAAAGCTGCGCGACGTGCTCGACGAACGCGCCCACGAGTTTCGCGATACCGTCACCGTTGGGCGTACACACGGGGTCCACGCCGAGCCCACGACATTCGGGTTGAAGATGGCAAATTGGTATGCCGAGGTCAACCGCCACTTGACGCGCTTTCGCGATGCCGCGGAGCAAATTCGCGTGGGGAAGATCTCGGGCGCGGTCGGCACGTTTGCCCACATCAGCCCACAAGCCGAAGAACGCATCTGCGAAAAGCTGGGGCTCGAAGCAGCGCCGATTTCGTCGCAGGTGATCCAGCGCGATCGCCATGCCCATTACCTTTGCGTATTGGGCCTGATTGCCGCGACGCTTGAAAAGATCGCGCTGGAAATACGGCACCTGCAACGGACGGAAGTTCGCGAAGCCCAAGAGTATTTCTCGAAATCGCAAAAAGGCAGCTCCGCCATGCCGCATAAAAAGAATCCCATAACGTGCGAGCAGATTTGCGGCCTCGCCCGCGTGGTCCGTTCGAACGCATCGACGGCGTTCGAGAACATCGCGCTTTGGCACGAGCGTGACATCTCTCATTCCTCAGTCGAGCGTGTCATCCTGCCCGATTCGACCATCCTCATCGATTACCTGCTGGCCAAGACGAACAATCTGGTTTCCAAGTTGCTGGTCTACCCCGAGCGCATGCGGCACAACCTCGAAAGCGGTGGCGGCCTCGTATTTTCCGGGCAGTTGCTGCTCGAACTGGCCGCCAAGGGAGTCCTTCGTGAAAAGGCGTACCGTTGGGTCCAGCGCAACGCCATGCGGGCTTGGGAAGAGGACGGCAACTTCCGCGAAATGGTGGAGCAGGACTCCGATATTCGGGGTGCGCTGTCCAACGACGATATAGCGCGGGCCTTCGATCTAAAGCGGCAGCTCCGGCATGTCGATTACATCTTCGAGAGAGTTTTCGGCAACAAGTACTAGCCGGATGTCCGGCCCCCCAGCGCACGGAGAAGCTCGCCTAAGGCCCTCTAAGTGTTGAAACTAAACGTTTTCTAGTACTAGAACTGAAATTTTTACTTCCGAATTTCTGCCCAATCGGGGTACAATTGGTCTGGGAGTACCTATGCAGACGGCAATCTCACCGGGCGCGGAAGATGTACAAGCCTCGGGAAGTGTTCGCGTCCTTGTTGCCGCGGACGACGTTCCCGCTCGCTTGACCTTAGAGGCGGTGCTGGAAAAAAGCGGCTACGCCGTCGATTCAGCGGCCTCTTCCGCCGAGGCCATGGCAAAGATCGAATCCAGCCAATATGCCTTGGTTTTGTGTAACTTACACAATGAATCGCCGGATGCGACCCCGAAAACAATCCGCTTGGCGCGGATGCAAGACTACCGACCTGCGACAGCCGTCTTAACGACCTCTTCGGATCGGAATTTCCGGCTCCTGGATTCCGACGACGTGCTGATTGAGCCGGTCGAAATCGCTGCTTTGCTGACCAAGATTGCCGAGCTTATCGGGAGCAGGGCGGTCGGTAGGGCCCATCGTGCCGCTCGCCGGGGCGTCGCCTAACCATCCTTCTCTCCTCGCTGGAAGATATCAATGTAGCATAGATTACGTATTGAGTACCTTCTTTCCCAAAAAGTACCACTGCGAGCACACCTTGCAGGACCCGGGGCAGCTCGTGCCGCGAATCGGCGGTACCACATTGGCGTCGGGGAAACTCTGTTCGGCCCGCCGCACAATCAACAGCTCGGGGACGCCTCACGTTATAGTGAAGCGTGCGGATCGGCGTCGAGGCGACCTGCTGGAATCAACGCCGAGGCTACGGCCGGCACCTACGCTCTTTACTGCCTGCCCTAATCGAAACCGAGCCCCGCGACGAATACATCGTGTTCCTCGACGGCTCGGGAACCGACCTCTACCCACTGCCCGCCGAGGCCCAAGTGGTCCGTGTTGTGTCGAGCCGACCCACTCTTTCCGCTGCCTCGGCTGATTCGCGCCGCTCTCTTGCTGATTTATGGGCGATGAGCCGCGCACTTTCATCGGCAAGACTCGACTGCCTCTTGTTTCCCACGGTTTACAGCTACGTCCCGGTCCTGACCTCGGCGGCGAAAGTACTGATCATCCACGACGTCATCGCCGAGCGATTCCCCGAACACGTTTTTCCAGGCCGCGCGGAGCGGATCCGTTGGCGGCTCAAATCGGCGTTAGCGCGCGGCCAAGCCGACCGGTTGGTGACGGTGTCTGACTATTCCCGTCGCGGCTTGGTCGAGCACTTCGGCTTGTCGGCCGAGCGCGTGGCCGTTGCCGGCGAGGCGCCCGACTCCATTTTCCGCCCACGCCCGGAGGCGCAACTTCCCGTGCCCGTCGGGGGGCTCGGTATCACCAAAAACCACCGCCTTATCGCGTGCGTCGGCGGCTTTGGGCCGCATAAAAACCTGCCGCGTCTGCTCGAAGCCTTCGCTCAGTTGGTTGTCGAGCCGCGTTACGACGATCTGCGCCTTGTTGTCGTGGGGGATCACGAGAATGACTCTTTCTCGTCTGAATACCAAACGCTCAGGGAGAGTCTGCGCGGCCGGCCGCACGAGTCCGCAGTCATTTTTCCCGGTTTCCTTGCCGACGACGATCTAGCCGCGTTGTTGAATCGCTCTTCCATGCTGGTGCTTCCGTCGTTGATGGAAGGCCTCGGGCTACCGGCCCTCGAAGCCGCTGCTTGCGGGATCCCCACCGTCGTCACGAGCAACAGTCCGCTTCCGGAATTGCTCGGCGACGGTGCAGTTGCTGTCGACCCCCTCAGCGAAACCGGGATTGCGAAAGCGATAGCTCGTCTGTTGGACAGCGACGAGTTTCGTGCTGCGACCGGCCGCGCAGCGCTAGCCGCCGCTCGCCGTTTGAGCTCGCGGCGTGAGGCGAGAGCGCTCCGCGATCTCTTGCGCGAGATGACCGGTCCCACCCCCCTGCGCCATGAGCAGACCGCTTAAGTTCTGCATGGTTTCGATCTACTACCCGCCCTACGGGTTCGGCGGGGATGCGATCTATCTGCATCGGCTCTGTAACGAACTGGTCAACCAAGGACATGAAGTCGATGTCATTCATTGCGCCGACTCCTATCACATGTTCGTGCCGACGGTGGATCCCGACGCCTTTCCGGCCGGTAAGTCCGTCAGGGTCCATCAGCTTGAAAGCGGCGTGGGCATGCTTTCGCCGCTGTTGTCACATCAGACCGGCCGTCCTTGGCTGAAGACACGCAGGATTCTTGACATCTTCCGATCGAAACGCTTCGACGTCATCCACTACCACAACATCTCGTTGTTCGGTCCTCGGGTGCTCGAAATCAACCCGCCGTATCCCACAGTCAAGCTCTACACAGCGCACGAGCACTGGCTCGTCTGCCCGGTCAACGTTCTTTGGAAGAACGGCAGTGGGGCGTGCGACAGCCCGACCTGCTTTTCCTGCACCTTACGCTCGGCGCGGCCGCCACAACTGTGGCGCTATACGCCGTTGCTCGAACGCGCCGCCTCCCACGTCGACCTGTTTCTTACCCCCAGTCGCTTCAGCCGGGAGGAACATCGCCGCCGCGGTTTTCAGCGGGAAATGCAGATTCTGCCTTATTTCGCATCGCCCTTGGGCGGCGGCTCGAACGGAAGTTTGGGACAGGCGGCATCACAGGCCTCCGAGGAAAACGGCTCAGCTCCCGGCAGGGCTCCGCATGCTCGGCCCTACTTTCTCTTCGTGGGTCGGCTCGAAAAGATCAAGGGCGTCCAGGAGATCCTGCCGCATTTCAAAGCGCCCGGCGACTATGATTTGCTGGTCGTCGGCGCCGGCCGCTATCAGGCCGAGCTTCACCGGCTAGCCCGCGGCATGGACCGGGTCCGGTTTGTTGGTTGGAAGAACCAGGATCAACTAGGCGACTCTTGCTTATACGGTTGTTTCAGCAAGCCCCAAGATGTAGGGTAGGGCGTGGCCCGGCCGCCGTTTCCGAAGAGTCTGCGTCAGTTTCAGGTGGAGTTTGCGACCGAGGAGGCTTGCCAGAAGTACCTGGCTGCTTGTCGTTGGCCCGACGGGTTCCTTTGTCCTCAGTGTGGGCATCGGCAGGCCTACATTCTCGAGCAGAAACTACGGTGGCAGTGCGCGGCGTGTCGACACCAGGTCTCGTTGACGTCGGGAACGGTGCTCCACAATACGAAGACCCCGCTGACGGTTTGGTTTTGGGCTGCGTACCTGATGACAACTGATAAGCGAGGTGTGTCGGCGCTGCTACTGCAGCGTCAGCTCGGCCTGTCGCGCTACGAAACCGCCTGGATGATGTTGCACAAACTGCGACGGGCCATGGTGAACGCAGCTCGCGAGCCCTTGCACGGAGAAGTAGAGGTCGATGACACCTGGATTGGCGGCCCGCAAGCAGGTTTGCGAGGCAGCCGGCAACTGAAGGGGCGCCGTGCGGCCCTTGTGATGGTCGCTGTTGAGAAACGCGGGAAGCGCTCCGGGCGCGTTCGCATGTCCGTTATTCCAGACTTCAAGAAGGTGACGATCGACAGGTTTCTTGCCCAGAACGTTGTTCCCGGCTCGACCATCTACACAGACGGTCTGAAGACCTTTACCGCCCTCGAAGAGGCCGGCTACAAACACGTCTCTCGTCCGCAACCTCACCGGACTGACTTGCGGAAAGGCGCCAAGTCGGTGGTGCCGCTGGCGGATCGTGCCATTGGCAACCTGCAGCAATGGCTGACCGGAACGTACCACGGCGTGAGCCGCGCTCAGCTTCAGGTTTACCTCGATGAGTTCGTGTTTCGACACAACCGCCGCAAGACCCCAATGGCAGCCTTCCAAACCCTCCTTGGTCTCGGAACTCAACACGCTCCTACGCCTTACGCCCACATCCGCCGCGCGCGTGACCTGGACAAGACGCGATGACCTCCACCCCAACATCTTGGGGCTTGCTGAAACAACCGTATAAGCAGGAGGCGACTATTACCGTCACGCACTCGGTGTCGTCGTCCCGTCGTTGACCTATGAGACCTTTGGCATCGTTGTCATCGAGGCTTTCGCCCACAACAAGCCGGTGATCGTCAACGACCTCGGAGCCCTACCCGAGCTGGTGAAAGAGAGCGCTGGGGGTCTTGTTTACCAGGGTCGGCAACAAATGGGGGAACAACTCGATCAGTTGGCCCGTGATCCGGACTTACGTCGGCAACTCGGCGAATGCGGCCGCGGCGCCTTGTGCAAGAAATGGTCGGCTGCGCCGCATTTGGCGCGGTATTACTTGCTAATCCGGCAGGCTCGTGAAGAGAAAGCGCGGCGGGATGTGTAGATCGCGGTTTCGACTTGTGTCGCAGGGCGGGATTGGCAGGCGGTTTGCCTTAGCGTGGACTTCCGTCCACGCCTCCGCTCTTGCTGTTCGCAGTGCCTACCCTAGGTTCGACAGCGTGTTTTCGATCTTCGCGATCTGCGCTTCGTAGTCGGCTAGCTTCGTGCGGATCGAGTCGACCACGTGGGTCGGCGCCTTATTGAGGAACTTCTCATTCTCGAGCTGGCGCTTCGAGCCGTCGCGGGCTTTCGTCAGTGGTTGGAGTTGCTTGCTGAGGCGGTCGTGCAACGCCGCTGTTTCAGCGGCGGGCAGCTTTAGGACCAAATCGAACTCGGCGGTGTGGTGCATCGCCGTGCCGGCGGGCGCGGCGCCGAGTTTCGCGACCAGTGAAATGTTCGCGAGGCGCTCAAGGGCGCTCGCTTGTCCTTCGACAACAGCAGTACCCGATTCGGAGTGCGCATAGAAGATGCCGTCCAGGCTCGTTTTCGGGGCGATGTTCATCGTCGCTCGCAGGTTGCGCGCTGACGTGATCACTTCCCGCAATAGCGCAATGTCGCGTTCGGCTGTCGGGTCTGTCATCTCGGCCCGCGCGCCCGGGTAGGCGGTGATGGCGATCGATTTCGCCCGTCCTTCGGTGTTGCCCGCCATTCGCTGCCACAGCTCTTCGGTAATGAAAGGCATGATCGGATGCAGCAACCGCAACGCCTTCTCCATCGCCGCCAACATGTTCTTCCACTCGGCCGTCAGCCCCGACCCCTCGCGGAAGGAGAGTTTCTTCAACTCCAAATACCAATCGCAGAACTCATGCCAGAAGAAGTGGTAAAGCAAGTTCGCGGCTTCATGATATCGGTATTTGTCGGTATGTTCCCCCGTCCTGGCGGCGACCTCGTTGAGGCGTGAAAAGATCCAGCGGTCTTCGAGCGGAACCTGCCCTGTCTCAGCCGAGGGTTGGGGCTCAAACGCGTCGAGATCCTCCGGTGTCCAGGGCTCGGCGCCCGACTTTTCGAGACTCATGAAGACGAAGCGCGCGGCATTCCAAATCTTGTTGGCGAAATCGCGCGCCGCCGCGATGCGTTGCTCGGAAAGAACTACGTCGGAACCTTGTCCCGCCGCGACGACCAACGCGAAACGCACGGCGTCGGTGCCGTATTTCTCCGTGACCTCGACGGGGTCGATGACATTGCCCTTTGTCTTCGACATTTTTTGCTTGTCGGCGTCGCGAACCAGCCCGTGAATATAGACTTGACGAAACGGCACGTCACCCGTCATCTCGATCCCCAGCATCATCATGCGGGCAACCCAGAAGAACAGAATGTCGGAGCCGGTGTTGAGCAGAGACGTCGGATAGAAGGTCTTCAAGTCCTCGGTTTGCTCCGGCCAACCGAGGGTCGAAAACGGCCACAGCCCCGAGCTGAACCACGTATCGAGAACGTCTTCGTCTTGTGTCAGCTCGCTGCCGCCGCACTTGGGGCACGCCGTCGGATCTTCGCGGGAAACGATAATTTCTTCGCACCCGGGGCAATACCAAGCCGGGATGCGATGGCCCCACCAAAGCTGCCGCGAGATGCACCAATCCCGAATGTTGTACATCCACTCGAAATAGTTGCGCCGCCACAAGTCGGGGATGATTTCTGTGTCGCCGGCCTCCACCGCCTTGATCGCGGCGTCGGCGAGCGTTTTGGTCCGAACGAACCATTGCGTGGAAACACGCGGCTCGACGACGGATCCACAGCGCTGGCAACTGCCGATGTTGTTGGTGTAGTCCTCGATCTTTTCAATCAGGCCCCCCTCTTCGAGACGCCGAACGACTTCCTTGCGCGCCTCGTAGCGATCCATACCGGCGAACTCGCCGCCGTTTTCGTTGATCTTGGCCTTTTCGTCGAGGATCGTAATGAACTCTAAGTTGTGGCGTTTCCCGGCCGCGAAGTCATTGGGGTCGTGTGCCGGGGTGACCTTGACGACGCCTGTCCCGAACTCCGGGTTGGCCAGCTCGTCGCGGATCACAGCCAGGCGGCGCCCCACCAGCGGCAGCGTGACGGTCTTGTCCCATAGGTGCCTGTACCGCTCGTCGGCTTCGTTGACCGCGATCGCCGTGTCGCCGAGCATGGTCTCGGGACGCGTGGTCGCGACAGTCACAAATTCATCGGAATCGGTGACCGGGTAGCGGATGTGCCACAGGTGCCCTTGCTGTTCTCTGTAAACCGTTTCGAGGTCGGAAACGGCCGTGCCGCAGCCCGGACACCAGTTGATCAGGTATTCGCCGCGATAGATCAGGCCTTTGTCGTAGAGTCGAACAAAAGCCTCCCGCACGGCCTTCGAGAGTCCCTCGTCCAACGTGAAACGCTCGCGCGTCCAGTCCAAACTGGCACCGACTCGCCGAAGCTGGTTGACGATTGTTCCCTCGTATTTTTCTTTCCAGGCCCAGGCGTGCTCGAGGAACTTCTCGCGGCCGATTTCCTTGGCGTCGATGCCTTGCTCGGCGAGATAGCGCGTGACGAGCATCTCGGTGGCGATGCTGGCGTGATCGGTGCCGGGAAGCCACAGGACGTTGAACCCCTGCATGCGTTTGAAACGCATCGTGATGTCGGTCTGCGTGTTCTCATACATGTGGCCCATGTGGAGAGCGCCGGTGACGTTAGGCGGGGGGATTGCGAGCGAGAACATGGGCTTGTCGCTCTTATTCGAGGGCGTGAACAGTTGTTCGGAAACCCACCAATCGGCCCAGCGGGGCTCGAATTGGGAAGGCTCGTAGACTTTATCGAGATCGAGGGACGACATGAGGATCGTGAGCGGAAAATCCTCAGAATAGCACCGGGGCCGACAGCCGAAGTCGCATAGCCCGCCCAGCCCGCATAGCCCCACCGCCAAGCAAGGCGAAGCCTCAGCCCCCAAAAGGGGGCGCGGGATGGTAGCCCCGGGCAAAGCGAAGCGTAACCCGGGGAAAACCGAAAATAATCACGACAAGCCCCGAGGAGAGGCGTAGGAAGAACCGCTCGATTCAACCCCGACTAACGCCAAAGGACGGTCTTATCGACGAACTCAGCTAGTTCGGCCCTTCCCCGTCGCCTTGCCCCTTGTCAAGCACGTCGCGCGTCCGAGGGGTCAGCACGCCGCTGGCCTTGAGGCCGTTTTGCTTTTGCAACTCGCCGACGGCCTCCATCGTGTGCTTATCCGAAACGCCGGTGACCGGGCCGTCATAGAGTTTCCGGCGGAATAGGGCTCGTTGAGCATCTCGAACCAGGCGCGCGCGATAAGGCTCGTAGCGTCCGCCGTCGAGCCCCTGCATCAATTTGCCCTCCGCGCCCGGAGCCCACGGTGTGTCATTGATGTAGTGGGCTTCGCCGACTTCGGGTTCGGGCGGCTTTGGGGGCGGAGGAGGGGGCGCCTCGACGACCGGTTCGGGAATCGGCTCGGGAGCCTTCGGCGGTTCGGGCTCAGGTTCGGGTTGGCAGCCGGCCGGCGCGACAGCCAACGCAAGAGAAGCAACCAAGGTCGCGGCCCAGTACGACCGCACCCACTCTTCGGGTCTTAGGATGGTTCGCCGATGTTGCGGCATAAGGCAAGCTCCCTTCTCACGACGCATCTCCCAGCAGGAGTATATCGCGTCGGGCAGGCTGCTTCCACCTCTCGGAGACCCGCGGTCCGAAGGTCCTCCCGCCGGGGACGAGGCCCAAAACCGAGCCGCGCGTGGGAGGGCTGTGAAAAACTCGCCCCTCGCGCCCGTGCGCACAATTCAGAACATGGATACAGAGCGCAGAGCGCAAGCGACGGACCAAAGGGCTCCACCGCTTCGAGTCAACCAAAGACCATGCCGGGCCGTGGTATTCGTTCCGGCTTGGGGTGCCACACCCTAGACCCCGATAAAACCTCAATAGCTTAAGTGCGTGACATGGGTGCAGAGCGGACCGCGGTCTCATCGACTGTTTCTCAGATCGCCGCATCTCATCGGGGCCGCATCGAATTATGCACAGATTCGGCGTAGCCATCGGCGATGGAGTTGTGGCGGTAGCGGCAGTGGTGTCAACTCAATAATGTCGCAAGTCGTCAGTCGTGAGGCGGGCCGAGGGGCGGGCGGCTGGGTGACCGGAGGGGCGGAGCGCCGATCGGTGCAGCGCCTCTAGCGCTGACAATCCCATTGTTCCGCTTGCGGTCGCACTAAATGGAACACTTGCCGCGACCACGAAAACGTTTGTTGACGGCAGCGGGGAAATGCTCTTTGGGGCTTTAGTGCCGGAAACCCGATTCAGAGAGGGTCGGAACCGTTTGGAGTTGTTTGTCATCAATATGGTCCCCGCCGGGGTGCGACTCAGTCGGATGTCGGAAACAAATTAACTTCGAATGGATTGTCTTTGACCCGCCGCGCCGTGGAGAGAAAGCCGGCGTGGTTCTTTGGCCACTAGAAGCTCATAGGACAATTCCGGAGCGGCGACGTTGAACGCGTCGGAAACTTCGCGGGCGGGCGGCGGGCAGCTTGCCTCTCAGCCCGCTGGGTCGAGCCGGCTCTTTAGCGCTGGGCGTTTTCGAGCGGCCGGGCGTCGGACCGATAGCGCAGGCGCAGGCTGTCGAACCGCCTCTGCCTTATCAGGCCCATTCGATGCAGGCTGTATTGCGATACGACACGCAGAATCGACAGCCCATACCGGCAGCTTTGCCAAAACGATGCTGACGACGCCTCGGCGAAATAGCGAGTTGGAACGGGCACTTCCACAAAGCGTGCCTCCAGCTCGACGAGTTGCGCCACTATCTCCTGGTCAAAGATGAACCCGTCGGAGTTCATTTCGAAATTGACTTTCTCGAGGACCGAGCGGCGATAGGCGCGGTAGCCGGTGTGGTACTCGCTCAATTTCATGCCGAACGCTATGTTCTCGAGCGTTGTCAGCGCTCGGTTGGCGAGGTATTTCCACCACGGCATGCCTTGGCGAATCGGGTTGATTCCCATCAGGCGTGACCCGAAGACGACGTCGGCTTCGTCTTGCTCGATCGGGCGAATGATTTCCGGCAACAGCGTCGGGTCGTACTGATAGTCGGGGTGGACCATCACGATGATGTCGGCGCCCGCCCGCATCGCCTCGCGATAGCACGTCTTCTGGTTCGCCCCGTAGCCGTAATTGCGGGTATGGACAAACAGCCGCAGGCCCAGGTCCCGCGCGATCTTCGCCGTTTCGTCGCCGCTAGCGTCGTCGACAACGATCACTAAATCGACCTTGTCGCGGGGTAAATCGGCGTACGTCAGTTCCAGCGTCTTGGCCGCGTTATACGCCGGCATGACGACCACGACCTTGGGTCTGTTCCCGACCTCACCCATACGCTGATTGTTGCATAGCGCGGCGAAACGGAAGGCGGGGTAATGTCTCAGTTCCGAGCCACTATTGAACGCCGTAGTCACTCCGACCGTGCAATAACGACAAACTGGTAGGCAAACAGCGTTTTGCGAATACGCGCCAGGACGTACGCCAGCCCCTCGGCGGCTCGTACCGGCGCCGAGTGCCGCCGGCGGGGAAACATCAGCCCCACCGGCGTCGTCGTCGGCTGAATGCTCTCCAACCGCAACCCCGCCGAGGTCAGCAGCTCCCGCCAGCCCCGCAGCGTAAAGAAATGGAGATGGGTCCGATCGAACAATCCGCGGTCGTCTTTGGGGAACCGCCCCCAAAGCACGTTCCATCTCACCCAGGCATGGCCGCTGTTTGGCAGCGAGGCCACGAGTTTGCCGTCCGGGCCGAGCAGCGAACGAATCCACCGAAGAGTTTTCTCCGGGCGCCGCAAGTGTTCGAGCACGTCCCCGCACAGCGCAAAGTCGAACGGTCCCGCCGGCTTCGGCGGATCCAGATCAAGATCGGCCTCTAAAACCTCGACGCCGGCCGGGAAATCGGGGGCCACGGTCCCCGGGGCCGCCACGCACACGACTTCAAACCCGCGTTCCTCCAATGCAGCGGCCAGATACCCTTCGCCGCCTCCGACATCCAGCACGCGCAGGCCGTCGCCTCGCGACGGAAACGCGGCCAACAGCAAGCAGTGGCTACTGAAAGACTCAGACTTGAAGGTGTAGGGACCGGCGGAGCTCTGCTGGGCGGCGTGGGGCATCCCTGGCGGCTGCAAAGAGTTCCCTATCCTATCACGCCGCCGTGTAGACTCCTTGTCTTGGGGGCCGCAATTACAGGTCGAGTTTTTTCGTCGCGGCCGTGACCAACCCCGCTCAAGCTCGAACTATTTAGCAGGGGGGTGGACCTTGCATCGAACGACGAAAAGTATGGTGCACGTTTTGCTTCGGCCGGTCGGCACGACACAGGTCCCGGTCCGGCAACCTCATCGCCGACGCGGTTATCCCGCTCGTGTCGCGTCCTGCGTCGTCGGTTCGTTGCTCGCACTCGCGCTGTTGACCGGCGTTTCGGCGACCGCGCAACAGGCCGGCGGTTCAGGCAGTGACCTCGCTTCCGCCGGCGCCCCTGAGGCAGACGCTTCCGCCGCGACCACACAAGCGCTCGTCAGCTTTCTGAATCGCGGCGTGCCCCCGAAAATCGAAAGCCTCGAAGCCTTCGAAGCGCACTGGGAAACGAACCTGGTTCCCTTCATTCTTGACAGCCTCACCTTCGTTCCCCAGCAGGATCCGCGCCATGCGGTTCTCTGGAAGCTCCTCAGGAAGAAGGCCGGAGAATCGATGCCCCGCGACGGGCGGGTCTGGCAAAAATGGCTCTGGAAGAAAGAGTACACAATGCATCCGGACTTCCCCGAATTCCGGGCGGCGCTCTACTCCTCCGTCGACCGGCGTTTTCGCTGGTGGTTCTTCCGCGGCATGCCCCACACCATCCGAGTCGACGAGATCATGTGGGGCGGGGTCAAGGTCGACGGCATCCCGCCGCTCGAACGCCCCAAGGTCATTCCGGCCGCCGAGGCCGATTATCTGGGGAAAAAGAACATCGTGTTCGGGGTCTTCGTCGACGGGGAGGCAAGAGCCTACCCGAAGCGCATTCTGGCCTGGCATGAGATGGCGAACGACACGGTTGGCGGCGTCGACGTCACGCTGGTCTATTGCACACTATGCGGATCGGCCATTCTCTACGATCAGCACATCGGGGAGCGCCGCTTCGTGTTCGGGACAAGCGGCTTCCTCTACCGTTCGAACAAGCTGATGTACGACCGCGAAACGCGGTCTCTGTGGTCGGCGCTCGAAGGTCGGCCGGTTACTGGAAAGTTGGCCGGGGCGGATCTCGTTTTGAAACGGTTGCCGATTGTCACGACGACTTGGGAGGAGTGGCGTCGGCGACACCCCGACACGACGGTCCTTTCGCTCGAAACCGGCCATCGGCGCGACTATGGCGAAGGGGTGGCCTACCGCGAATATTTTGCGACCGATCAAATCATGTTCCCTGTGCCGTTTGACGATGATCGGCTCAAGAACAAGCAGGAAATCCTAGCCGTTGTCCTCGACCGCACGCCCGCGGCTTTCGATACGAAGTTTCTCCGCAAAAACCCTCTCCATCACGATACTGTGGGGCGTCGGGCGGTCGTCATCCTGACGGACAAGTCCGGTGCCAACCGCGTTTATGATGCGAGCGGCATGAAGTTCCAAAACTGGGATGGCAAGTCGAATCTCACTGACGAACAGGGTGTGGCATGGCAAGTCACCGAAGACGCCCTCCAAGGCCCGGATGGAAAAAAACACGACCGCCTCGCCGCTCATCGTGCCTTTTGGTTCGGCTGGCACGCCCAGTTCCCGAACGTCCGCCTCGTGCGTTGACGCCGGCTCCGGCACCCAACCCGCCTACGCCATTCGATAGCAAACCGTCTCGGAGTAGCTGTTGTTTACTCCTCCAAACCCAGTGCCCAGCGGATGCCGCCTTGGATGTGGGCGCGGAAGACAGGATCGTTGCTCCAGATATCGTCGCGGTGCCCCAGAGCAGTGTAGAAGGAGCGGCCCTTGCCGTATTCGCGGAACCAGGCCTGCGGATAATCGCCGCCGGGTTTCATGTCGGGCAGACCCTCCATGTCGGTGAGCTCGGTGTTGAGGATAAACTCACTTCGGGGCGATGGCAGACCCCTAGCGATAGAAGGCTTCGACTAGGGCCATGGGGATAGCGGGGACGTAGGTCACGAGCAGCAGCACCGCGGCCAGCACTCCGACGAAGTAGACGTTCACCTTGCTTACTTCCCAGATGTCGGCCTTGGCGATCGAACAGGCGGTGACCAATACGCTGGCCACTGGCGGGGTTTGCTGTCCGATGCCGAGGTTCAAGGTGATGACCAAGCCGAAATGCACGGGGTCGATGCCTACCGCGTGCACCAGCGGCATGACGATTGGGACGACGAGGATGATGGCAGCGGCCGAGTGGAGGAACATTCCCACGATCAGGAAGAAGACGTTGAGCAGCGCCAGGACGAGATAGCGATCGTCGGTCAGCTCGACGATGCCCTGCGCAACTTGCTGAGGCACTTGGATGGCTGTCAGGTAGTCGCTGAGCAGGGCCGAGGTGGCAACGAGCAGCATGACGACGGCGGTCTGCCCGCCGCCCTCGAGGATGGCGGAACGCAGGTGAGTTCGGTCTAGGCCGCGATAGACCAAGCCGCCGATGAGGACCGCGGCGACAACGGCGAGCCCGGCGCCTTCAGTGGCCGTGACCCAACCGCTGAAGATGCCGCCAAGGATAATGGCAGGCAGCAGTAAGGCCCAAGCGGCGTCCTTGCCGGTTGAGACCACGCGCGGGAATTCGAATACCTCTTCAACGGGGTAGTTGCGGCGACGCGCCAACAGGTAGGTAACGGCCATCATGGCCAGCCCGCCCAGAACGCCGGGGACGATGCCGGCAACGAACAACTCGACAACCGAGCTGCCCGACATCACGCCGTAGAGAATCATCGGAATCGACGGCGGAATGATGACGGCCAGCGTTGCCGCTGAGGAGGTGACGGCCGCGGCGAAGGCCTTCGGGTAGCCCCTCCGCTGCATCGCGGGGATGAGGATAGAGCCGAGCGCGGCGACATCGGCCACGGCCGATCCGGAAATCTCGGCGAAGAAGAGGGACGTCGCGATCGTAACCATCGCGAGGCCGCCTTTGACGAAGCCGATCAGCGACGACGCGAAAGCGATTAGACGGCGCGAGATACCCGAGACGTTCATGATCGCGCCGGCCAGGATGAAGAGCGGAATCGCGATGAGAGTGAATTTCGTCGCGCCGAAAAACAATACCGGTCCGATGTTCAGCAGTGCGTCGGCGCCCCCGCTCGACGCCATCGCAACGACCGCGACTACGCCCAGCGCTACGGCGATGGGAACATCCAGCAGAATCAGAGCGATCAAGCCGAGAAACAGGAGAAGGACCGTCACGGCGGGGCGACCTCGCGGCGAGGCGAGGAATCGCGCAACAGTTCGACCGTACTAACGATTTCCGCGGCGATGAACAGAATCGCGCCAACCGGAATGACGGATTCGGCCAAGGCGGCCGGAACCCACGGGAGGCTGACCAAGGCCGTTCCTTCGAGCACTTCCAAGAGTCGCGCTCCGGCCCAGGCAACCACCAGGAAGAAGGAGACAACGATTAATCCGCGAAGGATGACCAGCGCCACACGCAGCTTGTCAGGGGCAGCTTCGACGAATTTCGGGAAGCCGATGTGAGCCCGCTTGAGAGCTGCGAGCGAAGCTCCGTAGAAGGTCAGCCAGGCCAGCAGGATGGAGGCAACCTCGTCGTACCAGACCAGAGACGCCCCGGCCTTGCGGAAAATGACGCCGACCAAGACCACGCCGGCGAGCGAGGTCATCAGGGTCAAAACGACGAGTTCCAGGGAGCGCTCGAAGGTCCGGCGTAGCGCGGTGAAGGCTGACACAGTTACTGAATCTCGCACAAAGCGGCGCGGGTGTCCACAGGGAGGGCTGGTGGAGACGGATCGAAGTTTCCACAAGTTTGCTCCGTTGAGCCGGTTGCCTGTGGGTTCCGGTCAGGCTGGTTTGAAATCGGGGAGTGTGCCGTCGAGGTAAGCGCCTAGTTCGGCCGCCGGGAAGCGCAGGCCGAGGTAGAAGGTCCCAAAGAGGGCGTAGAGCGCGCTGGCCTCGTCGAAGCGCATTTCGTAGATCAGCTTCTTGAAGACCAAGGGGTCGTCGGCGAACAGATCGACGCCCCATTCCCAATCGTCGAAGCCGATCGAGCCGGAAATGATCTGCTTCACCTTGCCGGCGTAGCGGCGGCCGATCATACCGTGGTCGCGCATCATGCGACGGCGTTCAGCGATCGCGACGTCGTACCAGTTATGAACCTCGCCGCGCTTCTTGTCCATGGGGTAGAAACACAGATAGCGATTCGACGGAACGGTCGGCCACAGGCGGCCGGCCTGGGCTTGGCGCGACTCTTCCATCTTGTCTTGCTCGGCCTTGAGCCACTCTTCGCTGCCGGGCTCGACGCCTTGCTCGACGAGCGATTCGTAGAGCTGCACCGAGGCTTCGTACAGTCCCAACTCGACGACGGAAACGTAGGATGTGGTCGGCTCGAGGTAGTCGGCGAGGGCGAGTTGGGAGAGCCGCAGTTCGGCTTCGTTGACCGCGTCGAAAGTTTTCCTGAAATGGACGAGGATCAGGTCGCCTTTGTGACCCAGTTCGGAGAATAGGGCGCTGCCGCCTTCCTCGCCGCTTTCCATTTCGCCCAAAACACCGGCGGCTTCGCTGACGATTTGCTTTTGCCGGGCTGCGTCAAGGGCCTTCCATACGGACCAGCGGACGCGGAACATTTGGTGCAGCAGAGCCGAGCCGTCGAGGGTGAGGGGCACGGCCGGCGGAGGCATCGGTCCGGTGGGACGGCGTCCGGCGTGGGCGGGTTGAGCGGGGTTCGGATCTTTCATGGGTGGAACTTATATTATGCCGGGCTTAGGGGAGGCAGGCCTGGGGACCTGCCCCACTACGGACCGCCGCGGTTGGTGGGCTGTTCCGCGGCGGCCCAAGGATACGTGGATTCCGGGCCGTGGCCAAGTTTGTGCTGAACGGGTATTACAGACGGCCTGAGGGTAGACTTCCCTCAACGCCCCTGTTTCTGCTTATCGCATCGCCTCGTTTTCGCGAAAAGGCCGCAGGCCTCTTTGAGCCCTGCGCTACGCAGTGCGAACCGGCCGGCAGGAGTGTCGGGTGGGCGGATTACGCTAGCCGCACGGAGACGGAGTCGGCGGCGTTGCCTGCCGCGTCGACGGCGCGGATGCGGTACCAGACGCCGCCTTCGTGGCTGTCGGGAGCGTGCTTGTCCACGAACGAGAAGGACTCGTTGCTCGTTTGCGGCGCGAAGGGCAGGCTTGCGATCCTTTCCTCCCGACGGTAGATTTCGTAACGCTCGATGGGATCGGGTCCGGCGAAGGCGGTATCCCACAATAGTTTGGCGCGGCTATCCGCGGCGGATCCGAAGCGAACATTGCGCGGCGCGACGAAACCGCTCGATGTGCGCTGGAAGAAGTTCGTCTCGGTTCCGTGCAACGCCGCCACACGATCTTCGATATGCCGGCGCTCGGCCCCGACAAGCGGCTCGCCCGCTTGGCAGGCGGCAAGGTCGGCGACGAGTTGATCGCCTTCCGGATCGTCGTTCTTGTCGCTGAGGCCGATACCCGAGATTAATGTGCTCATGCCTGGCGCCGAAAGCGTGTAGCGCAGGAAATCCTCGAAATGCACTTTGTCTTTCCGGCCGACGGTCGGGACGCTTTGGCCCGGCGAGCCGGCGTATTTTCGTTCCAACCCGTACATCACGCCGTCGGCGAAGACTTTCATGCCGATCAGGCCCATGCCCTTGGCCTTGGCGACGGGTAAGGAATTGGTCTGGTGACAGAAATAGTGACGGTCGTTGGGGTTGACGGCGACGAGCAGGGTTTCGAAGTTGTTTGCCGTGTCGCGGCGCATGGCGGCCATGTGGACGGTCGGGTTTTCGTGGCCCGTGATGCCGAGATGGCGGATCCATTTCTTATGGCCGGGGTTGAGTCCGGTGTGATTGGTGCCGTCGCGGTAGTCGACAAGCCCCGCCACGGCGCCGATCTTGGGCAGCGACTTGTCGCCGGGATTATCGAAGCCTTTGTAAATTGCGTCGACTTCGGCTTCGTGCGTCAACGCGTGGATCTGCATGAGATCGACGTACGCACCCTCGGGAATGTGGCCCTTTCCGTCGCCGAACATCTGGGTCATCGTGCGCTTGAGATCGTCAATGCAGGTTTCGCCGTCGCCGTCGGAGCTGCCCATTCGAGGAGACCCGTCGCGGATCGCGGCATAGCGGAGCATGCTCTTTGACGCGATGAACAGGCGGTTTCGGAGACCTGAGTCATACCCCGACTCGCCGGGAAGCAGGTTCAGAATGCGGAATGCCTTGCCGTAGTTGAGCTGGCTGAGTTGATAGATGTTGGCCGTCTCGAGATAGGTCATACCGGCGCGCACGGCCTTGACGACGATCTCGACGGCTTCGTCGCCCGGCAGGTCCCACATGACCTTGTTGCCGCCGGCGAGGCCGAAGGTCGTCACCTCGCGTCCTGTGCGCCCGAGGACGCGGGTTGCCAATTTCTTGCCCTCGGACTTTGCAGGGTGGGACCAAGCGCGATGGCGTCCGTTGCCGGGCAGGAAGGTAGTCGCCATGGCGGCGGCACCGGCCCAACGAAGGGCGTCGCGTCTTGAAAAACTCGTCGTCATATTGCTCTCCAATCTCAAGCGTTCCTTTTGAACTGTAGCATGACCGACTGGTCTTCGCGGTCGTGTATCGACGGCCCGGCGGTGTTGTGCGCAAGCTTGAAGGCCGCTGGTTGGACCGTTAGACTAGGAGGCGCCGACACGCCGACGTCGACGCGATAGCGACATCGATTTGGGGTGGCTCGTTCGGCGTCTATTTGCATGGACCCTTTAGTTCAGATCGGAGCGGCAGGCGAGGAGAACGGTTCGGCCGGTCCGAGCCTTTTCCCGAATCCCGCCGGACCGAAGCCCTCGTGGCTCAAAGTCGCCGCCCCCGGCGGATCCAATTACCGTGAGCTCAAGTCGCTGATCACGCGGTTGGGTTTGCATACGGTTTGCGAAAGCGCTGCTTGTCCCAATGTCGGCGACTGCTGGAATCGGCGGACGGCGACGTTCATGATTCTCGGGAATGTTTGCACGCGGCGTTGCGGTTTTTGCGCCGTTCAGAAGGGCGCGCCGCTGACGATCGACTATGACGAGCCACGCCGTGTTGCTGATGCCGTGGCTGTGATGGGTCTACGCTATGCCGTGGTCACGAGCGTCAACCGTGACGATCGCCGTGACGGCGGCGCTGAGATTTTCGCACGGACGATCGAGGCCATTCGTGACCGCAACCCCGGCTGTCGCGTTGAAGTGTTGGTGCCCGATTTTCAGGGCTCCCAGGCCGCGATGGGAACCGTTTTGGAGGCGCGGCCGGATGTGCTGAACCACAATATCGAGACCGTCCCGCGCCTCTACCGGACAGTGCGTGTCGGGTCGCGTTACCAGCGCTCGCTCGATATGTTGGTGACGGCGAAGCGCTTGGCGCCGAAGATTCCCACGAAATCGGGAATGATGCTCGGGTTGGGCGAGCGGCACGAAGAGATACTTAAAGTTATGCGCGATCTGGCCGACCACGGTGTGGACATCCTGACGCTGGGTCAGTATTTGCGGCCCTCGCGCGATCATTTGGCTATCGAGCGCTACTACACCCCCGAAGAATTCGCCACGTATCGGAAGGCCGCACTGTCCTTCGGGTTCCGCCACGTCGAGTCGGGCGCATTGGTGCGAAGTTCCTATCACGCGGATGAAAGCGCTGCAGCAAGCCTCGCGGCATCTTAAGATCCTATGCGAGTTGTTTTGCTGCTTCTTTGCTTCGCACTTGCGGCTGCGGCCGCCGAGCCGGATATGGTTTTCATTCCGGGCGGCGACTTCTTGCGGGGGCGCTCACACTCGCTTCCCGACGATGGCTTGATCTGGTTCCCTACCTTGCTGAAGGACTCGCGCCCCGTCCGCAGCATCATCGTCGATCCCTTCTACCTTGCTAAGCACGAGGCGACGAACCGCGAGTTCGCGGAATTTCTCGCCGCCTCGGGCGGCAAGCCGCCCTACTATTGGCCGGAAGGGAAGCCGCCTTCCGGCAAAGAAAACCACCCTGTGGTGAACGTTACCTGGGATGAGGCGACAGCTTATTGCGAATGGGCGGGCAGGCGGTTGCCGACCGAGGCGGAGTGGGAGCGCGCTGTCCGGGGGCTGCGCGACGGGCTGAGGTACCCTTGGGGGGACGCGGATCCCGAGAAGGACAAGCTTGCCCGTTACGACGGCATCGACGGCCCCGGCGATGTCTGCGCGTTTCCGGAAAATGCTTTCGGGCTTTGTGACATGGTCGGTAACGTCTGGGAGTGGTGTTCGGATTGGTATGCGAAGGAATACTACGAGCAGGCCCCGGAGCAGAATCCGGCCGGGCCCGAGGAAGGGCTGTACCGCGTTTTGCGCGGCGGTTCGTGGTTAGATCCGCCGAAGTATCTGACCTGTTCGTTTCGCAGTTTCGCGCGCGCCGTGGAGCGGAGTCCGACGATCGGTTTTCGTTGCGCCGCGGATTTCCCGCGTCCCACCCAAGGGAATTTCCCTCGATAACCGATCTGACCGATACCAACGCCGCGGATCGGTCAGTCTTGGCGATCTTGCGCCGAAGTCTTCGAATCCAAGCTTCCGGCCGTTCTTAGTTGCTGAAAGAGCTGCTCGATTTCTTGTTCGTCTTCCGGACGCACAATGCGCGGCTTCGGGGCGGTCAGCTTTTCGTGATCAACGCGCGCCGGCGCAGTCTCGCCCCAATACTCGCGGTAGGGCAAACCGTCGATGACCGCGTCACGAGCCATGCGCCTCATTTGGCGCAGGAGACGACGACAAGATTCCATGTCGCCCGGGTAGAGCAACCGGACTTTGCGGCCGCTGCGCAGGGTGATGCGGAGCAACAAAGGGGAGTTCCAAACCGTCGAATCGAGGCGCCCAACATGGTGCCAATAGAACATTTCCGAGCCGATCCGGAAGCCGGATTCACGGATCTCGATCACAGGCCGCGTGGACAGGTAGTAGAGAATCACCGACCAACCCATGAACACACCGGCCGGAATGAACGCCGGCGGCCAGCTCATCCCACACCACGTCGAGAACAGACCTAGTCCGGCGGCGACCAAGCCTGCCGGAAGGTGCTGTCTCGCCGGGTGGTAGCGGTTCATGGTACGTGTCGCCGGATAACCTGTTCCTAAAGTACGGTTCGCGGCGCGCCTCTGCCTCGATTCGGCCTCAATTCACCCTCAGCCTAGCGCTCCCGAACGAGCCAGTCAATAGGGAAAAATCCGGGTTCTCGCGGCCCGACAACGCGGAGCGGCGGGCTACGTTACAGCAGCCTAGGGAGGATCACAATTCGAGGTCGCGTGCGCCGTGTCGCCGCCCCCTAGTAGAAGGACCTACGGTTCCAAGAACGGCTCGCAACGGCCGCAGTAGCTCCCCGACTCCGGCATGTGGGGCGAGCGGGCCTTCGCGGCGTCCGCCAAGGACAAGAAACGCCCGTCGGACAGGGCATCGGATTATCGAACTTACACGTCCAAACCGACCGAGCGCATCAGAGCGATGGCGTTGCTCTTCTCGACGACGCCGGGGCGCAAGCGGTAGTCGAAACGCATGTGGCCATCTTCGAGGTGATCTTCAAAGTGCACGTTCCTGCCGGCGGGACCCAGGGCATCGGCGATATGCGCCAGGGCGAGGTCGTGCGTCGTGACCAGCCCGATGCCGCGGTGGTCGACCAGGCCTCGCACGATCGCTTCGGCCCCGATGCGGCGGTCGTGCGAGTTAGTACCGTGGAGAAGTTCATCGACCAGGAACAGCACCGGCGGCGTGTCGGTTTCGCGCTCCGTGGCGGCCGGCTCGGCTTCCTGCACGCCGGACCCGGCGCGGGCCTTCGCCATGATCCGGCCTAGACGCGTGATCTCGGCGAAAAAGCGCGAGGTCCCTTCCTGGAGCGAATCTTGGATCTGAATCGAAGCCCCCACGCTCAGCTGCGAAAGCCGCAATCGCTTTGCCCTCACCGGCGCGCCCGCCTGCGCCAACACCGTGTTGAGGCCCACGGTACGCAGCAACGTGCTCTTGCCCGACATATTCGAGCCGCTGACGACCAGGACTCGCAAGTCGCTCCCGATCTTCACGTCGTTCGCGATCGCAACATCCTCGGCGAGTAGCGGGTGTTGCAACTCCCCGCCGTCGAAAACGGGCGATTCCGTGACGAATTCCGGGAACACGTCGTCGGGGTGCTCATAGCAATAACCGGCAAGCGACGAGAGCGCTTCCATCTCTCCCACCGCGTTCAGCCAACGCCGCAGGGCCGGCCCCGATCCGCGACGCCAATCCTCGAGCGCATAGGCGAGATGCAGGTCCCACAACAGAAACGGCCCGATCCAGGCGACGAACTGGTTATGGCGGGAATCCACCAGGTCGGTCAGAAAGTTCAGCCGTCGAATGCAATAGGAGGGCGCTTTTCCCTCGACGTCCAACTCGGCCCGCAGCGCCCGCAACCGCGGCGAAGTGAATTGCTCGGCTTCCAGCCTGGCGAGCACGCCGGAGAGTAGCGCGAGATCGGCGGCAGCCGCGTCGACCTCTTCGATAATACGGTCGGTACGGCTCTTGAACCGCAGCATCACGCCCACCAGAGTGACGGCGGCGACCGCGAAGTAGACGACCACCGTGACCAGGGTCGTGGGTGCCGGTTCGATGACTTTCAGTCCCGCCGCAATGTAGACAAAAAAGGCCGCAATCGCTCCCGCGCCCAGCAGCGACAACACGCGGGCGACGGCGCGAAACGGACCGTTCTCGATCAAAGGCTCTCTCTCGCCCCAAGCCGCCAAAGCTGCGGGATGAACGCCGGCTTCCACGTCCTCGCCCATCACGGCCAGGTCTTCGCGCAGGTCGAGGCTCGGTGCCAGCTCCACAACGGCCTGCTGACGCTCTTCGACGACGTTGGGGGCCGCGGGGGCGCTCAGCCAGGCGGCCAGCGTCTCTTCCCCCATACGGGTTCGGGCGTTGGAGAGCAACCGAAACAGCGACGCCTCCCCAAAAACATCGAGGTCGCGGGCATAAAGGTGATGCTCAACAAGAAAGCGCGAACCGTCGGGGCCGTGGTCTTGCCAACGACCTTCCAGGCGTGCCTGCGCACGTTCGTAGAATGCGACGGCGCGCGCTAGGACGGTCCGTTCGGTCTCGACCCGCTGCAGTCGCGACCCCAACCAAAAGAACACGACCGCCGGAACAATCAGCCACCAGCCCGAAAATACATCGCGGCCGAACCCCGCATAGGCCGTAGCCGCCGCGGCAACAAGCACCAGCACTCGAAAGTTGCCCAACGACCGATGCTGTTTCTCGTGGTCGGCCAGAGCAGCGCGGCGCGACTCCAAGCGGCTCGAATACTCCGCGCTCGGCGCGCGGGACGGCGTAGGGCTGTCCGGCATGCGTTTAGTTATTGTAGGGGCGGCCTTACCCGTCCCTTGGAACCGCTCGCGATCCGGATAATCACAGATCGATCAAACCCAAGCTGATTAACAATGCCCGGTCCACTCGCTCCATCGTCGCGGGATGGGCTGTTCCCAGGTGCCTCAACAGGCGTCGTTTGTCTACCGAGCGTATCTGGTTGAGCAGGATAGCCGACGGGATATCGAGTCCCCCGTCGGGAGGCCGCAGAAGCACATCGGTCGGGTAGGGTGGGTCACGAAACTTGGAACTGATCGCGGCAACGATCGTAAGCGGGCTGAGTCGATTTGAAACGTCGTTTTGCAGGACGAGCGCCGGTCGAGTCTTCCGGATTTCCGAGCCGACAGTCGGGTCAAACGAAACGAGGTAAACCTCACCACGCCTGGGCCGTGTTACCCTTCTCGCTTGCCCATGCTTCCTCGTCGAGGGGAAACCAATCCTCCGCGAGTTTCAAGTCGCGCTCCGCTTGCGCGACCGCTCCCTGTTCGAGTTCCCGCCGAAGACGCCGGCGGCTAAGACTGTCAACATAGTGCTTGACCGCATGGTCGATCAACCGACTCCGACCGCCCTTGGCCGTGACTTGATCTATCAACTGGATCGTTTCGGCAGGCAAGGTGATGTTGATTCTCTTGTTCATCCGGGAACGGGGCCTCGCTTAACCTGATTATACACATGTATGATGTGTACCAAAGGGAACTCAGACCTGCCCCGCCGTCAAATCCAAACGACTCGCTTGGCAGAGCCTCCCGGGCGATAGCGGCCGCCTCGCGCTGGCTCGCAAGTAACTTGATTGGCCTGCGACTCGGGGCGCCGGGCAAGCGCTGAAGGAGCGTGGCAATGACAACGAAGGAGCTTGCTTTCATCTTTTCGAGGGCGATGGCCGTCTATCTCTTCATCGGGATGCTGAACGTTGTCCCGATGAACGTTATTACGGCGGTCCGTTTCGGAAGTACGCAAGACCAAATATGGTCTATCGCCCCTTTGGTCCTGCTCACAGCCGGATACGCCGCCTTAGTGCTCTGGCTTTGGCTCAAGGCCGACTGGCTTGCCGACCTAATGCTGGACGTTGTCCCTCAATCCAAATCCACTGGCGAGGAAACCGAGATCGACAGTGCCGGTATTCTGGGAATAGGCGTCTCTCTGATTGGCGTTTACGTTGTTTCGGAAGCCTTCCCGAAGGCTACGAACGCGATTGTGCTCGTGGCGGCGCGGAATGAGGCTGAGATGCTGTCTGACTGGTGGCCGAGTCTGGTGGCTTCCTGCGTCACCTTGGGTGTTCAGTTGGGCCTGGGATTCTGGCTCATGTTCGGCACCAAGCACCTAACAGGCCTGATCGGACGGGCGCGGGAGGCCGGCGTCGCAAGAGCTTCACAGGACGAACGATAGGGCCGACGTCATCGACGATTGCTCCGGCGAGCGGTATGCCGCTAAGTCGGACGAAAGTCGATTTTGGGCCGTCCGCCGCCGGAAACCGGGTAAGCGAAAGCGACCGGCTGAGGACCAGTAGCGGCGGCGCACGGTCGAACAGGCCGGTTCGTGTCGCTACCGCAACACCGGAACCTTGACCGCAATCGTCTGAGGTGGAAAACAAGCCTTGTCGTTGCAGGCTTGATAGCGCAGGCTGCCCGTCAGGGCTTTGAGATCCGCCGCGGGAGACTTCGGCGCCGTGAAAATAGAAACAACCCGAACCTTCCCCGAGTAGACGGACAATGGTTTCGCCGAATACGAGTAGGTGACGTGCTCGCCGGCGGGGTAGTCGATCGACTTCAGTGCGAGCGGAGCGGCGTCCCAACGGAGCTTGGTCGGAATGAGGTAGTCTTCGGCCGGGCGATTCGAATTGACGTGGTATCCGGGACGGATGCGCAGCGTTAGCGGAACAACCACTTCCTTACCGGTTTCGAGAAACACGGGTTCCGGCGGCACGACCGAAAGCGCCTGAAAACCCCGGAACGATTGCGCCGCCGCCGGGGCGCCAAAGAGCAGCGCCGCCGCTAAACATACCGCAATCCTCGTCAACGCCATGTGAAATTGGAGTCGGGCTGACGCCGATCGGCCGCCAAACCCCTAGAGCAGTTCCTCGATCTCGTCCTCGTAATCACCCTTGCTGACCAGACCTTGATGGCTTGAGGCGATCTTGCCTTCCTTGTCGATGATGAAGGTCGTCGGCAACGCCACCACTCCGCCGAATTCGTCGCCCATCTCGTCGTTGCCGATCACCACGGGAAAGTTCGGCTTCAGGTCGTCGAGGAAGGGCCGCACAACGTCCCAGCCTTCCTCGTCCATCGAGACGGCGATCACGGAAAAGCCCCGATCTTTATATTTCTGCTGGAATTCGACGAACCAGGGCATTTCGATCTTGCAAGGGCCGCACCAGGTCGCCCAGAAATTCAGCAGCACGACTTTGCCCTCGTAGTCGGATAGCCTTACGTCGCGACCTTCAATGTCCTTGAGCGTAAAGTCGGGAGCCGGGTCGCGAGGACCGGTCGCCGCGGCCACTCGGGCCGACGCATCGTTCGAGACATCGCCGCAACCCGCCGCGAAGACAGCGACGAGAACCAATAAAGCCGACACTCCGAAAATCCTTTTCATGTCCTACTCCAACGTTCTCTCTGATTATAGGCCGCGGGCCGATCCGCCCTCCTCGGAGCCTCACGAAGCCCGGCAACTGCTGCACTCTCTATTGATCTATTCGGACACACCCGATGACGAGTTACTGCTGTTCGCGCTCATCAACCCGAACTCGCAGCCCACCCCGATGCAACCGCACCCGCAACGGATCGCCCACCTCCGTCTGTGCGGACTCGCGAACCACCGCGCCGGCCTGGTCTTGAACAATCGCGTAGCCCCGTTCCAGCACGTTCAGCGGGCTTAGGCTCTCGCGTTGGCGGTCGAGCGAGTCGAGCCCAGCAGCCAGCCTTTCGAAGCGTCGTCGGAGACCGGGTTCCAGGCGCCCGTCCAGCCCTTCCAGCCGCGAGCGGGAGCGAGCCATCGACAGCCTTATGTCTCGCGCGAGCAAAGAAGTGCTCGCGGCGCGCAGCCTACCTTCCGCACTCCGCAGCCGTCCCCCGACCGCCTGCTGCAAACGGAATCCCTGCTCGTCGCAGCGCTGCCAACCATCGTTGAACCTGCCGTGCAACAGGCGGGCTGTCCGCTCCAGCCCCGTCTTGTGCATCCGGCGATCCCACATCGCGATTCGGAAGCGCATCGCCTGACCAAGCTGATCACGCCACCCCCGCAGCATCTCTTCGAAGTCCGCCTTCGGCCGGATCACCATCTCCGCCGCGGCCGAAGGCGTCGGAGCACGGACATCCGCCGCAAAGTCCGCGATCGTAAAGTCGGTCTGGTGCCCCACCGCGGAGACCACCGGGACGGCTGAACCCGCGATGGCCCGCGCGACCTCTTCGTCGTTGAAGGGCCAAAGATCTTCTAACGAGCCTCCCCCGCGGCCGACGATGACCACATCGACCGATTCCGTCGCGCTGAAATAGTCCAGCGCCCGAGCGATGTCCCCCGCCGCGCCTTCCCCTTGCACGCGCGCGGGATACAGCACAATATGGACACCCCAAAAGCGCCGCTCGATTACGTGGATCATATCGGCGACCACCGCGCCTGTCGGTGACGTCACCAAGCCGATTCGTCGCGGGAACACCGGCAGCGGACGTTTGCGGTCGTCGTCAAACAGGCCTTCGGCGGCCAGCTTCTTCTTTAACTGCTCGAAGGCAAGCTGCAAGGCTCCGAGCCCTTGCGGCTCGACAGATTCGATGTAGAGTTGATACTCGCCGCGCGCCTCATAGACGCTGATGCGTCCGCGCGCCAGCACCTTCAATCCATCGTTCGGCTTCAGTTTCAGGTAGAGCGCATGCTGACGAAAACAGACGCAACGGATCTGGGCGTCTTCGTCCTTGAGAGTGAAATAGTAATGGCCGCTCGGCGCCTTGCGCGTGTTCGAGATCTCCCCCTCGACGCGAATGTCGAAGAACTCCCCCTCGAGCAAGTCACGCACCGCCGAGGTAATTTCCGCGACGGTGAACACCTTGCGCTCGATGAGCGCGGCAAAATCCAGGCCTAGCTGTTCCATGAACGTTCCACGATCCGCCGCCGGATTACTGCAACCGGATCAGCCGGTTCTTGATCTTTCGGCCCAGTCGCTCGATCTTCTCGGCCTTGCGTACACTTTGTACATCAACAACGAATTCATTGCCGGCCTCGAACTCTTCTTGAAGGTCTTCGGCCAGCTTAATGACTTCGGCGATATCGCGTTTCGACCTCTTCACGTCCGCCTTGACGATCGCAATGGTGCGCGATTTACCGTTCGGCAAACGCGTGTTGCGCTGCGCCGGCGCCATGGGCAACAAACAAAGCATGAGCAAAACTCCAAGGACTGGCATAGCTGATGCGGCTCCTATTCTCTAGTCCCCAATTCTTTGGTGCCTTTTCTTTGGCTCTTATGATACGCCCGGTATCAACCACAATGTCAGAGCGGCTATACCCACACGAGGATGAAGAATCCACCAATCAAGAGGCGAATGCACAGGAGTATCCCTGAACTCCATTGTGCGAGTGCCCGGACGTCGCGGGTGTTCCCAATTTTTTTGGCCGGGCATTGCCGCCCGACCCCTTGACGTCGGGCAGTTGATGCGTTCGGTCACAATGGAGTAGCCCTGCCTGCGGTCCACTGCTTCTCCCGTCCGGCAACGGGACGCTTCCGCTGGATTGCAGGATGCGAGTGCCGTGCCATGATGCCCTACACATATTGCGCCCTGGTCGTTGTTACCTCGTTGCAGGAGAAATCACCATGAACAGACCCGTCTTCAATTTATTTGTTGCCGTTGTCGTTCCGTTGTTGTTTGCCGGGCCCGCTTCCCAACCCACCCAGGCCCAAGCCGGCCCGCGTTCACAACCCGGCACCGCGATGACCATCTACGCCCCCGAACAACACGACCTCTACGACGGCCGCTTTGTGCTGGAAGCCGGCCGTATCTACCAAGTTGGCAGCCTGAACGATCCACCGGGTTGGGACCACATCGGGAACGACGCCGAGAACGCTCACCCGGTCAAAGGCGTAGTTGAAATTGACGTGGATGAAATCAAGAACACCGGCAAGTTCTCGGCCAAACTTGAACTACCCCAGGGCCGCTTCCAAATCGTCATGGATCGCTTCCACGAATTCAGTCCATGCCAAGACGGAGGCATTGCCGCCTTCATTTACGAGCACGGCGACTCCGGCTGCGGAGACACCAACTGGCCCAAGTCGCTGCTCTACGTAGCCGGTTGGGGCTACGGACACGCCTTACTGAACGGCAAGAAGATCTACGAGGACTACCAAATCCACTTCATGGTCACGCAGGGGATGCGGGACCGTGAAACCCTGAAGGTCAACTACCCTCTTCTGAACAAGAAAAGCCGCGCGGGGGCGGTGAACCCGACCATGCAGCAGCTTGACTTCTTCATCCGAAGCCCCGAGATGGATGAACGCAACAGCCCCGGGCGAAAAGTGTTCGATCACTTCTTCGCTATGGAAGTGACGTGGAAATAATCCCACAGGCGCCGGAAACGCGGCCGGTGCCACTCCCCGTGAGGCCGGCTCTACGCCGCCGGGGCTTCGTGCAGCGCGACTCGATTGCCCTCGCAATCTTCGAAGTGCGCAATGAAGCCGTGCTCACCGATGCTCATCCGCGGCAACACGGTCTTGCCGCCCGCCGTATCAATCTTGGCGAGTGCGGCATCGATTTCCGGGACGTGGATGTAAACAAGCGAGCCATCATAGGACGGCGTGTAACCTGGTCCTTGAATGAGCGTTCCCGCGGCGCCGGTTGCTCCCATCTCCATCGGGAACCACGCCATCTTGCTCCCACCCATTTCGGTTTGGGCGAGTTCTACGCCAAAGACCGACTCGTAGAATGTCGCTGCCCGTGCAATGTCGTTGCAAGGAATCTCGAACCAGTTCACAGGATTTGGATTAATAGGCATTTCGGATACTCCGTTTTTGGTACTGCTGGGTCAATAGTGTAAGCCAATCCGCACACGAACAGGAACCTGTCAGGGCCGGCGGGATCGCACCGCCCAATGTTCAACAGGTCCGGCCCGGGTCTACTTGGGAAACTTCGGGTCCGCCATGACCTCGGCGATCTGCTTGTTGTGACGTTGGTTGTGTAATCCCGCGAATCGAATCCAATGGGCAGCGCCAAGCGGCCCGAAAGGCGTCCCGCTCTCGGCGACATGAGCTTTGTAGGCCTTGGAACGATCTCTCGCACGATCGATCATCCGCGATCTAGCGGCCGCGTATTCGCTGATGATTTCGGAACGGCTCATCATGCCTTGAGGCACGGCGAAAGGAGGCGCTTGAACCCGGTTTGTGCGATCCGGGATGGCCTGGCTGATGATTTGGTCTTTGCCCTCGGTCATCTTCTTCCAGTCCGTGTTGGGTTTCCCCGCCATCAGCTGGTCTATACGCATGTGAAATCCGCGCTCGGTCAGCAAAAGGTGTTCGGCGACCTCGCCGGCCGACCAGCGATCCGGCCCCGGCTTGAACTTCCATTGTTCGTCGCTCAGCGAGGCGAGCTTGGTCAAGGCATCGGCGCGGCTGTTTTGCAAAAGAGCGACAATCTCGGCGGTTTCTTCAGAAGAAAGGGTGCCGCCTCCGGCGTGAGAATCGGCAAACAGAACGGCGGGAGCGATCAGCAAAGCTAGAAACTTCAGACGGGTCATCGAGCGACTCCTTAATAATTAACAGGATAGTTAATTATCATACCACGAGCCCTACGATCAGGCAAGGTGTTTTTCCGAAACTGTCCACTCTGTTCATCGGGCCAATCAACCGGGCGACGCTTCACGCCGGCGCGACTCCATCATCGCGGTATTGTCGAACCGCAGCTGCATAGAAACCCGAATGCCGCCCTTTCAGAGCTCCGCCCAACCGACGGGTGCCCTATCCGCTCGGATAGAGCCCGGGTCGAAACGGATAGCTTAAACCCACCACAAGGTTCGCCACGGCACCCGGCCTCTCACTGATCTCTTGCGACTAGGGGCCTTTTTTTTCAACGAGTTGAAGCGAGCAAAGAGTTGATATTCCGCCGTGGAGAAATGTTTGGCAGCCCAAGTGCTAACTCCAAGGCATCATGAAAAACCACAGAGCAAACAACCGAACCGGCCTAACAGCCCTGCTGACGCGGACAGTTCAACTTACAGTCCTCGCCGGCGGTTTCGCCCTCTCCGGCAGCGGCGGTATTTTCCCGGCGATGAGCGGTGACATCGCGGTTTCGATCCCCTTCCAGTTTGTCGCCGCCGGACAAACCATGCAGGCGGGCGAATACATTGTGCGCCACGACGAAACTCGCGGTGAGATTGCAATCTGCGAGGACGGCGTCTATTGCGTCTCCGTTCCCACTGGGGTGCTGACGTCCTCAGCCGGATCGGTTGAGCAACCTGAGCTGATCTTTGAGCATTGCCGAGAGCGACAGACTTATGTGTTGGCCGGCGTCTCCTCCCCGAGCCGCGGCCGTTTCGAGGTAGGCTCTTCCGATAGTGCAACCAAGACAGTGCAGGCGAGCGGCATATCCGAAAAATGCGTGCCGGCCCGCGAACTTTGCCTGCACCACACCAAGGGCTTGGCGCCTTCCTGGCACTAATCAGCGAGGTGGGGCGTAGGAAGATCGTCCGATTCCACCACAAGAAGCCCCGCCAACTCTCCCATGCTTCGGCCACCTCGGGCCGGCGTGATCGGCATGAACAGAGCCCCCGCCAGGCAGATCACCTCGACGATGAGGATGATGTCCCCGGTTGTCAGCTCCTTCCGCTTCACGCCCTTCACTGTAGCTCGCGTCTGGTGACTTCTCGACGGACGGCGACCCGGGTCTACTGTCAAGCGCTAGAATCTCCTTATCGTGATCGGCCAAACGATAAGCCACTACCTCATCACCGAAAAACTCGGTGAAGGCGGCATGGGCGTTGTCTACAAGGCCCAGGACCTAAAGCTTGACCGCCCCGTCGCCCTCAAGTTTCTGCCGCCCCACCTGCTGGGTAGCGAGGATGTCCGCAAACGCTTCGAGCGCGAGGCCAAAGCCGCGGCGGCCCTACAGCACCCCAACATTTGCCCGGTCTACGAGATCGATGAGGTCGACGGGCGCATGTTCATCGCCATGGCGTTCCTCGAGGGCGAAGAACTGACTAAGCGCATAGAAGAAGGCCCTTTGAGCGTGGAGCGCTTGCTCGATATCGGCATCCAGGTAGCGCGGGGCTTACAAGAGGCGCACGGCAAGGGCGTCGTCCACCGCGACATCAAGCCGGCCAACATCATGGACACCACAAATGGTCAAGCCGTTCTGATGGACTTCGGACTGGCCCTGCTCGCCTCGTCATCGTCAAAACTGACTCAGGAAGGGGTCTTCGCCGGGGATGACGGAGTCGGCGGCGAGCAGGCCGTGTCGGAGGGCGTTCTTGGAAGAACGCTCCTTGCCCTCGGGTGTCCGCGGTCCGGTGGATTTTTTCGCGTTTTCTCGATTAGCGTTGATTTGTTTATTCGTAGCCATTGGTGTACCTCGATTGGGGGCAGGTTGCCCGAGAATAGGATACGGTCGGTGGGCCGGTTTAGCGGGGGTGGTGGATGGGTAAGTTGTTGGCTTCATGGGAGAAATATATTTTTAGTTGCCGTGACGGAATGCGCGGTTTGGTGGCGGGGGGCCGGGGTTTGGGATGGGAACCGGCCGGGCGTCCGGTTCCTTCCGAGCGAGAAACTTGGCCAGCGGCTCGCGGAGGAAGAGCGCGCCGCGAGGCGGCGCGGCTCGGGTGGACGCGGCGCAATTCCAGGCGCTTGTCGCCCCATTCAACTGTCGGAAAGCCTGGCGACAACAGGTCCGACCATGCCCCTGGTGATCGACTTCGAGGGCAGCCGGAATCCGCCGGTGAATCTGCCGGTGCTATTCGAACCATAGCGTGGAAGGTGCTCCGTGAGCATTCTCGGGGGTGTGCGACATCAATGTGGGAGAGTTGGTGGCCCGGGCCCGAGCGCTTCCCTGTCTGAAATTTTGCCTTGGTTCGACTGTTGCTAAAGCCCTACGGGAAAAGGCCGTAGAAACGGCCTCGTACCGAACGACGAGCCTCTTGAACCGGCCCTACAAGGGCCGGCCTATTTGCGAACCCAAGCCCGGTGAACCGGGGTGTCATCAAAAATTGGATCGAAGAGCACCGCAGGCCGTAGGCCCAATGCTCCACGAGTGCCGCCACGACGCCCGCGAGAGGCGCACCGCCTCACAGCCTCCGGCAAGCGTCAAGCGGTACAATTTCTTTGCCCATGATCGGCCAAACCATCAGCCGCTACGACTTCACGGGAAGACTCGCCCGACAGCGAACGAGGAATGTCGACAACCGGGCGAGACCGAAACGCTCTCAAAGCTATAATGCCGAGGCTCAAACCATGAAAAACACATCCATCCTGTTTCTGCTCGCCCTGATCGCGAGCAACCCCGTCGTCGGCCAAGTCTCCGACGAAATCCCGTTCAAGGCCCACACACTCGATTCAGGCAGAAATGAGAGTTCCACCTTCGCCGATCTCAACGGCGACGGCCATGTCGACATCGTTGCCGGCGAGAACTGGTTCGAGGGGCCGAAGTGGAGAAAGCACCGCTTTCGGTCGCTCGGTTTCTTCAACAACTACATCGACAATTTCACCGACCTGCCGTTCGATGTCGATTCCGACGGTGCGATCGACATTATCAGCTCCGCGTGGAGTGCGAAGCGGGTGGCGTGGTTCAAGAACCCCGGGAAAGGCATCGGCGAATGGACCGAGCATTCGATCGATCGCGGCTCGAACGTCGAGTTCACCTTTCTGGTCGATCTCGACAACGACGGCGAGGCGCGCGAGCTGCTGCCCCAATTCGCGGGCGACGGTTCGGACACGGCTTGGTTCGAGGTCAAGGGCAGCGGCGTGGCGGCGAAATGGGTCCGGCACCAGGTCAGTCCTGAAAGCTGGGGACACGGCATCGGCGCCGGCGACGTCAACGGCGACGGGCGAGCCGACATCCTAACCCCCAAAGGCTGGCTTGAGGCCCCGGCCGACCCTCGCACCAAAAACTGGACCCGTCACGCTGACTTCGACCTCGGCAGCACCGGCTTTCTCTACGTTCACGATGTCGATGGTGACGGGCTCAACGACATCATCGCCACGCAAGCGCACGATTACGGCATTCATTGGCTGCGGCAGAGTAAATCAGGGGCCGGCGAGCGCGAATGGGACCAGCAGTTGATCGACGACGCCTGGTCACAGGCCCACGCCTCGGCCCTCGTAGACCTCACCGGTGACGGGCGCCCCGAGCTGCTCACCGGGAAGCGATTTTTCGCCCACAATGGCCACGATCCGGGGGGCCGAGAGCCCCTCGGATTGTACTGGTATGAGTACTTTCGGCAGGCCGATCGATGGATTTGGGCCCGTCACGTAATTTTTCTTGGAGGAAGCATCGGAACCGGAATGCAGATCCCAGTTCTAGACTACGATGGCGACGGCGACCTGGACTTCGCCGTGGCCGGCAAGACTGGAGTCTTCCTCATCGAGAATCAGAGCCGCTAGGGGCACTCTTTATGGCCGCCAGGAATAGGATAAGTTGTTGATTCCAAACGAGGTATGGTCGATGTTACCGGTGAGCATCCCCCCACCCGGCGCCGTCCGCAACCCGCCGCTAACAATATAATGTTCTCGGAGTGAGTCCGGCGGGAACCCCTAAACTGCCGACATACCGCTGAGAGGATGACCCTGGTACCGGGTGGTCGTACGGTATCTATCTTATTGATCCAGGATGCTTTCGCCACTTATTATCGTCAAGTAACGCAGCCTATAAGAGCTACTCCCCGAGGCGCGCTCGCGAGCCGTCCGCGGAAGCTGCAAGAAAGACTGATAGGAGCCGGCCGAAGAGTGGAGCGCACCGAACACAATCCCGGTCTTGGTCCGGCGCTCAGCGGGCGATCAGGCGTGGACGCTCCACCGATGCCGATTGTCAAATCCGTACCGTGTCCAACGTCGCCAGGTCGGCGGACCCGGAGAAACCGCTTTCGTTTTCAAGGAGTACGCGTCTTGTTTGGGGTGGAACCGAGGGCCAACGGAGTTCATCCTCTTCCTCTTCCGGAAACGGCGTTTCATCTCCTGCAGCCGATCCACGACAACCCGGTCGCTTTCTTCCGAACCACCGCGCTGGAGCCTCGGAAGATCCTCGACCTGGGAAGTCTTGACGCCTGCCACTTTGCCCCAATCGACACGTCATTGTCGACTCAATTGTCGACTGAAAAACTGGCGCCTTTGACTTTGGTCGCGCCCTCCGTTCAAGAAGCGACTCACGACGGTCTGTACCAAGCCGATCTGAACCTGATTCGGTCAGACGCGCCGGTATCGTTCACGACGACGCTCGAGCCGTTGCGGACCTTCGGGGTACAGGCAATCGACCACCCACCGCCGGCGAACCTGTTAGCTGAAGTGGAGGTCACCCCATCGGCGGCGGCTGCGTCAGACATGGACGACAGCTTCCAGCCGTTTGCCCCGCTGATGGAAGCGCCTACGTTTGTAGGCGACACCCAACCGATTACAGCTTCGACTGAACTCGGTGCGGATCCGAACTCTACATCGGCGGCGAGCCTATGGCCCTTGATCGGCAGCGACAAGCAGGCGGTTCCGAGAGTGGAAGCCGGCGTTGAGTTCGGCGAAAGCGCGGAGCTGGAAGACGATCCGTTTTATGACGAACCCGCTTCGCTGCGGGATTATGCCGCTTCGAGCTCACAGTCGTTGATGCAGGGGATTCGGCACTTCCTACACGGACGTCGTTTTTCGCAAGCGCTGGCGCTGGCGCTGCTCGTTGTCTTCTTCGGCACTCTTCACGACGCTTCGAGGGCCTGGATCGGGGCCAGCCTGGAAAAGGCCCGGGACGCCGTGGAAGTTGCCATCAACACGGTTACGCGCCCGATTCGGGAACGAGCGGCTTTCTTTATCGTGGACGATTTTGACGCAACATCGGCCGACACCTGGCTTAGCGCCGGAACGATGAACTTCGATGCCGCCGGGCTGGGCCGGGTCGACGGTTTGGCGCTTCGCGAAGACACGCTGGGTTTGGAAAACTATCGCTACGATTTCGACGCCAAGGTCGAAAAGGACGCCATCGGCTGGGTTGTCCGGGCACCCGATCTGGACAATTACTACGCCTTCAAGCTCGTTGAGACTCGCCGGCGCGCTTCCCGTTCCTATAACATGCTCCGCTACGTCGTCCTAAACGGCGAGCGTGTCGCGGATGAGGCCGCCGTAGAGATTCCGGTGCCCGGTCACCTGACCCGCCCGGACGATTTCAACCGCATCTCGGTGCGCGTCCGCGACAACCAAGTGACCACCCTCATTAACGGTTGGGGCGTCGACTTTTGGAAAGACTCGCGGCTGGAACGCGGCGGTGTCGGTTTCTTCTCCGACGAAGGCGAGTCGGCTCTCATTAGCCGCGCAACCATTTCGGGTAACGACGATACTTGGGGCTTGATCCTGTACGGCACGATCGAAACGATCCGATCGATTCGCAATACGGTTTCAGCCCGGGTCGCGATGTCGCTTTCCCCGGTTCCGCTTTACCTGACCGAGAAGCACTTGGACGACTAGTCGTTCGTCCTGCCTCTTACCACCACTAGCAGTCCGTAGTGCGAGTCCGACTCCGCGAGAGCAGGGCACGGGAGCCACCGATTTCGCGGTCCAGCGGCATTGGGAAAAAGCGGTTTGACGACCGAAAACCGGCCGGCAGTCCCCCTTTTTCCGAGCAATCTCTCGCCAAGGATTGTTTCGGGGCACGGCGTCGGAGGACCAAAGGGTCTCTTCGATCGTTCGACTTTCGCGGGCGGCCGCGAGATTTACGAGGCTGATTCCGGTTGTGTCGACGCGCGCGCAACCAGATCCGGCTTGACAAGGACGGTGCGGGCAGGCGGAGTGCGTTTGGCACGAATCATGCGCAGGACGATGTCACCGGCGAGTTCGCCGATCTCGACGCTGTGCTGATCGATACTTGAAAGAGGCACCGACAGAAAATCGAAGTGACGAAGGTTGCCGGACCCCACCAGAGCGATCTCCGCGGGCATGTCCAGACCCGCCTCCTGAATCGCTTTCATCGCACCGATAGCGACCGCGTCGTTGAAGCAGAAGATGCCGTCGGGGCGCGGCTTGAGAGCCAACAGTTGTTGCGCCGCGAGATAGCCGCCCTGAGCGGAGGTTTCCGACGCGTGGCCCGCGCTCACCACGTAGTTGTCCGCCAACGCAAGTCCCCGGCGCGTAATCGCGTTACGCCAGCCGCGTTCCCGAGCCGTTGCGCTGGCCAGATGTAGCGGTCCGCGGATGTGCGCAATCGACGAGCAGCCGGCGTCAATGAGATGCTTTGCCGCTGTCCGCCCCACGGCTTCGTCATCGGCGCCCACGTACGGCACCCTGAGGTTCGCGAACGGTCGGTCGACAAGCAGGTAAGGAACCTCGTTTTCCACGATCCGTTGGAAGATCTCCGCCTCGCCGTCCGTCTGTACCGAGCAAATCGCCAAAGCGTCAACACGCCGAGAAACCAGCCAATCGATTTCCTGCTCTTCACGCCGGGGGTCTTCCTCCGAGGAGGACGTAATCAGATGGAATCCCTTGGCCTGAATCTTCCGCCCTAAACCTTTGGCGATTTCGGCGAAGAACTGGCTGCCCAGGTCGGGGACCACCAATCCAACCATATGCGTTCGCTTAGTAACGAGGCTGCGGGCAACCCAGTTGGGTTGGTAGTTGAGTTCCTTCACACGTTTCAGTACGCGTTTACGTGTTGCCTGACCAATATCGCTGTGGTTCCGAAGCACCTTCGAAACCGTCACAATCGACACACCGAGATCACCGGCGATGTCTTTCATGGTTACAGGCATTTATCGCTCTCCCCGGATGGGCGGGATTCCGATCTTCATCGTAGCATCAGCGGCGCCAAGGCAGAATAGCCGGCCCGGCCGGCTCGGCGCCACAAGTGGGCTCCAGGATCGTCTTGATCGGGTTCCCTCGCGGAAGTGCAACTATTCTGCGGGTAGCGTCGCAACCGTCGGTGAACCTTGCCCTTCGACAATCGTGACGACGCGCTTGGCGGGAAGACCTTCAAATGTTTCGACTCCACCGTTGGGCCATCGAACCTCGATAGCAACCTCGTCGGCCGCGCCCAACCCGAAATGCAGCCGCCGCTCGTCCACCGAATAGAAGCTTGTCTGGCTGAGCACGGCCTGTGCCAGGCGGCGGTCACCGAAGTCCGCCGTTACGGTGGCGCCGATCGCAGCGCGGTTCGATTCGGTTCCGATCAGCTTTACCTTGAGCCAGTTGCCTTCGCCGCTGTAATCGTTTCTCAGCAGCGAAGGCGGTTCATTGAGGTTGACGATCAGGATGTCGAGGTCGCCGTCGTTGTCATAGTCGCCGAGCGCCGATCCCCGCGAGGCATGAGCGTCGGAGACACCGGGGCCGGCTTCCTCGATCAACTCCTCAAACTTGCCGCCGCCGAGGTTGCGGAAGATCACACGAGGGGTACGGTACGGAAACTCGCCCAGCTCAGCCTCGACTTCCGGATACACGTTTCCGGTCACATAGAAAAGCTCGGGCAGAGAATCATTGTCGAGATCCGCGATGGCCGCGCCCCATCCGATAAACCGGGTTTCCACGCCCAACCCCGACTCCACCGTCACGTCTTCAAAAATCCCCTCGCCGTCGTTGCGATACAACACATTCGTATCTTCCATGAAGTGCGTTTTCAGAATATCCAGGTCGCCGTCGGCGTCGTAGTCCCCGATTCCCACGCCCATGCCGGCCTGCTCGACGCCGTCCTCGCTCAAAGCCACGCCTCGCTCGAGCCCTTCTTCGGTAAAAGTGCCGTCGTGGTTGTTGTTAAACAGCAGACTCGGCGTGCTGTCGCAGGCGAGGAAAATATCGGTCCAGCCGTCGCCGTTGAAATCAGCCGCGACCGCCGTCATGCCGTAACCGGGGAAGGCCTCGCCGACGCCGGACTCGGCGGTGACATCGCGGAATTTGCCGTCCCCTTCGTTGTGGTAAAGGCGGGGAGTCTCGGGCGGCAGCCCGCGCGGACCGCAGTTGACCGCAACTCCCTTCCAAGTGCAGTTCGCGCCTGTGCCCTTGCCGGGTGCCGTGTTGAAATCAAACTTCAGGTAGTAGGAGACAAATAGGTCGAGCAGACCGTCCCGGTCGTAGTCGAGAAAAGCGGTTCCGGCCCCCCATCGCACCTCGTCTCCGCCGACACGGGCTGCTTTGGTGACGTCATCGAACGTGCCGTCGCCGCGGTTATGGTAGAGCACGTTGTGCCCCCAGTACGTGATGAACAGGTCGTCGAAACCGTCGTTATCGTAATCGCCCACCGCCACGGAAGACGCCCAGCCCGCTCGTTCTAACCCGGCGCGCTTGGTGACATCGCGAAACGTGCCGTTGCGGTTGTTGTGGTAAAGACGATTAGTCGCCGAAGGCGCCGAGTCATCCCGCCGGATTCCGGATAAGACGAAGATATCGACCCAGCCGTCGTTGTCGTAGTCGACAAAGGCCGCGCCGGAGCCGACGGTTTCTACGATGTAGTCCTTGTTTGCGATGCCGCCGTAAATAATCGGTGCGGTAAGGCCGGCCTCCTCGGCGACATCGACGAAGCGGGCGTGAAAAGCCAGCCCCGAGGGTTTACCGCGAGGCGTGGGCTTGACTCCGCGGGAAGCCGAACCTTGGCCGGGGACCGGTGTCGCCGCGATCGAAACCAGACAGAGCAAACAGAGAAAGACAAGGAGCGGCCGCACTCGAACCATCGTAACTTATGGGCCGCAGACGAATAGGGGCCCAAGTGTGCGCTACAGGGAACAGATTCAGCGATGCTCGCGGCTCACTTGTGCCGGCGGGTTATTGTGATAAGCCTACCGTGTCCGGCTTCGCTCACGCGAGCAGGGCGGTTTCCTACTAGTCGGGCCACCGGCCGCGCCGGGTCGATCAGGAAGAAACTTGGGCGACGGTTCGCGGAGGACCGCGCCGCGAGGCGGCGCGGCTTGGATGGGTGAAAATTGAACTGGATTTGAAGTTTCAGGTTAGTCGCCAGAATAAGACCCGCGATCCCTACGTTGCGGCGGCGAAGCAGCCCTCGGGCGCGGGTTCACAGTTCAAAGATCAACCCTTGCGCCGTCATCTTGACTTCGTATAGGATGGCACTACTCGCTGGCGAGCTTCGACCGGAGGTTGTGCTGAACCCGCGTCTCTTAGGGTTGGTTCTCGGAGTAGGACTAGTAGCGCAGTCTATCGCCGAAACTCCCGGCGCCGCTGCTGAACGGCACTACAAGGAAGGCCTTTCCTACGCTCAGCGAGAGGAATTCGACGACGCCCTGAAGAGCCTCGAGAGCGCTCGCCGCCTGGTTCCCAATCATCGGTTGATCCTTAACGCGCTGGGGGCCGTTTACACGCAGAAAGGCGATTTCGCGGCTGCTGAAAAACCCCTGAGCCGCGTGCTGGAGAACGACCCTTCGTTCGAGCCGGCGCGCAAGAATTTGGCGTTGGGCTACTTTCAGCAACGGCGCTTCGACGAAGCCGCGGTTCATTGGAAAAAGCTGGAGTCTTCCTCGGAGGCTGGTCCGCTCGCCCGCCTGTTCCTGGGCATGATCGCGGCCGAGCAAGGACGATACGGGGAAGCCGTTGCGAAATTGGGGGGCCTCGCGGGGATCGAAGGGCAACATCCGCGCGCGCCTTTGCTGCTGGCGCGGGCTTATAGCGCGAGCGGTGAGAAAGAGAGAGTTGCCACGCAGCTTTTTAAGATTCGAAACGTTCGGGAACTTGCGCCGCCCGACCACGTGGAAGCCGCTATTCTTTTCTCGGAATCGAAGCGCCACGAAGACGCGCTCCATCACCTGAATATCGCCGCCCACGCCGAGCCCAAGCCGGCCAACATTGATTACCAGCGCGCGGTTGTGTTGTCGCGGCTGGAACGCAACACCGAGGCCCTCGACTTGCTCAAGAGCAGCGAGGCGACAAAGCAAAGCGGCCGCGCTCTCAACTTGCTCGGGCAACTCGCCGAAGACGAGGGGGAGCTCGAAACCGCGATCCAGTCGATGCGGGCCGCTATCGCGCTGGAGCCGAAAGTCGAGGACCATTACCTGGACCTGAGTCTGTTGTGCGTCAAACGCGGCAACGACGAGTTGGGCGAAGAGATTCTCAGGATCGGTCTCTCCGAGATGCCGGACTCCTATCGGCTGTTGATCCAGCAGGGGGCGATCTACGAGCGAGCGTCGAGGAAGCAGGAAGCAAAGCAGACGTTTCGCAAGGCGATCGCCGTTCATCCCGAGCATCAGCTGGCCGTGGCCGGGCTGGTGACGACGCTGCTTTTGGACGAGGAAATCGAGCAGGCCCTCGACGAGCTGCGCCGTGGGACCAAACGCTTTCCCGACGATTTCTATTTGCATTACCTCGAAGGGTATGCCCTGCTTGGGTCGCTGGCTTCGGCGGAAGGCGAGAAGACCGCGATTCAACAACAGGCCCGTGCGGCGATCGAGAGGGCGATCGAACTCAACCCGGACTTTGCCGACTCCTATTACCGGCTGGGCAAGATCCTGGCCGAAACGGACGAAGCGAAAGCAACGGAAAGCTTTGAAACCGCGCTTCGCCTCGACCCCGGCGACGAAGCGTCGAAATATCAACTGGCGCGGCTTTATATCAAGGCGGGCCGGCGGGACGAAGGCCGGCGATTGATGGCCGAAGTAAGGCAATCCAAGGCGGAGCAACTCGAACAGGAACGCAAACCGCGGCCCGGCGTCGGCCGCGCCAGCCTCCCAAAATTGTAAGTGGCGGAGCTTCCGCCGGGGGGGGGGGGGAGTTTTGCTATATTAGAGCGGAAACTTTAACGTAAATCCCGGCGGAGACGGCGAGCATCGCCGCAAACCAGGACGAGACTGGGAGAATTACTAATGAGAATGCCAAATACCAGCAAAAGACTACTGCAAGTCCTGTTCGTCGGCGCGCTCTTTATCGCGTTGCCGAACCCGGCGTCGGCTCAATTTGACAGCGCTATCGAGGGCACCGTCGCGGATGCCTCCGGGGCCGTCATCCCCGATGCCGAAATACAAATCACCCATGTGGAGCAGGGCGTCGCGCGCTTGGTCTTCACCAACGCCAGTGGTTATTTCCGTATGGCCGATCTCGCGCCCGGCAACTACGAAGTCGAAGTCAAGCTCGAAGGCTTCAACACCTGGACGCAAACCAACCTCAACCTCGAGGCCCGACAGGTTCGTACCCTGGCGCCCGTCCTCGAGATCGGCGAAGTCACAACCGAAGTGACCGTCGCCGCTACGCTGGCCTCGGTCAACACGGCCAATGCACAAACCAGCGTCCAACTCGACGAACAAATGCTCGAGGACGCTCCGCTGCCGGGCCGCACGGTCTGGCGCCAAGCCGCCATCGTTCCGGGCGTGATCGGTACGGGCCTGACCGGCGGGTCGCAGAGCGCCAGCCGCACCGCCGGTGGCGAGGTCGACAACTTCGAGCCTCAGCTGGGCCTGCGCGTGATGTCGGTCGGCCAGCGGCAGGACTCCAACCAGTTCGTCCTCGACGGCAGCTATATCAACGAAAATTCCAGAGCCGGGTCGGCCTTCGTTTCGCCCTTCCCGGACACGATTGAATCCTTCAATGTCCGCGCGGCCGAGTTTTCCGCCGACAAGGGCTTGTCTTCGGGCGTCTTCATCGAGGTCATCAGCAAGGCCGGCACGAACGACTTCCACGGAACAGCAGCCTGGTGGCATACGAATAACAAACTCCTTAGCCGCAACATCGTCCAAAATGACATCCCGGTCTTCCGCCGTAATGAAGTGTGGGCGACCGGGGGAGGTCCGATCGTCAAGAATAAGACCTTCTTCTTCGGGGGACTCGACGTCTTGCGGTCTTCGCAGACCGCAACCGCGGTGAACACGGTCGAAACGCCGGAATTCGTGAACTTCGTGAGCAGCCAATTCCCGAACTCGATGGCGGCTGAAATCTTCAGGTTACAGGCGCCTGCCATTGCTCCGTTCTCGAACTTCCAGACGGTGGGCGATCTCAAAGCCGCCGGGTCGGCCTTCTTTAACACCGACGTGTTCCCGGACGATTTGCGCGCCGTGGGGACAACGGTCGTGTCGAGTTCGAGCCCCCGCAATGGAGAGCAGTTCACTCTGCGCGGCGATCATCACTTCAATGAGGTCAACGATCGGATATTCCTTTACTACTACCGGTCGACTTCCGACACGCGCGGCAACGATTCCGGCTTTATTCGACCCGGGCTCACGCGACCGAATATCTCGGTGAACTACTTCTTCAAGGCCCAGCAGACGCACATTTTCAGCCCGACGCTGATGAACACGTTCTCCTTCGCTCGAGGCAAGCGGGACGGCGCCGGTTTGTTCTCTCCCGGCGATAATTCCAAGGTCCCCTGGATCTCGGTAACCGGCGTAGCCCGGTTCGGCCATTGGGCTCCCGGCGGCTGGAACGGCCCGACCACCGAGTTTCGCGACATCATCTCATGGAATCGCGGCAACCATAATATGCGGTTCGGCTATGAGCATCACCGTGTGCTCGATCTTACGCCTTGGGAAAACACCAATACGGTGCCGCTGTTCTTCTTCGGCAATATCCTTGACTTTGCTCAGGATAAGCCGTTCTTGCAGAGCGGGCCCGGTATGAATCCGCAAACCGGCGAGGTGCGCGGAACGCTTACCAAGGACGGCCTGAAGTACAACTCGCTCTTTTTCCAAGATGACTGGAAGATCGCCCGCGGTTTCACCCTCAACATCGGTGTACGGTACAACGACTACGGCAATGTCCTCAAGTACGAGAAAGAGTCGGCCATCGTGCACTACTTCAACCCCGGCTCGGGCAACAATCTGGCGGAACGCTTCGCCGACGGGAGAATCGGCCCCCGCGAGGTCGGCGGGAATCTGGTTTCCTCGCTCAACCGATTGAATGGTCTATCGCCGAGAGTCGGCTTTGCCTGGGACGTTTTCGGGGACGGCAAGACGTCCGTCCGGGCGGGCTACGGCATGTTCCACGACCGGATTCCCAACAACTGGACGGTCCAGTTCGGCGGCCTTCCGACCCTTACCACTCCGGCGCTGTCGATCTTCAACGACGATCCGATTACCTACGGATTCGGCGCCGGGCCGCCTGACGGCAGCGGTTGGCCCGCGCCTCCGATCGAGTTCGAGTTTGACGAGGATGGAGGGTTGGCCGGGTTGCAAGACAACATTAGTTCTTCGGATCCCTTCCTGGACACCCCTACGGTTCACAGCTATATGTTCAGCGTTCAGCGGCAACTGTCGGACGACACGGTCTTTGATTTCACCTACAGCGGAGCGAAGTCAACTCACTTGACCGTGAACACGAATACCAACCGCATCCCCGGCGACCTGCTCGACGGACGGCTTGACCGGCTGAATTCCAACTTCGGTGGGATCAACTATGCCAGTACGAGCGGCAGCGCGTTCGGGCATGCGGTCTCCTTCATGCTGAACAAGCGCTTCTCGAGGGATTGGTCCTATCGCGCTATTTACACCTATGCCAAAACCCTCGACTTCTACAGCACGACGGGGTTACCGCAGGCACAAGTACCGAACAGCTTGGTCATCGACGCGACGGACATGAGCCGTCAGCGAGGCCGGGCGGACTTCGACGCGCGGTCGCGTTTCGTGTTTAACGCCATTTATGACTTCCCGGAGTTCGGTGAGTCGCTGGCGGCGAGGATGCTCGGCGGCTGGCAACTCGCATCAACCGGCGTGTTCCAAACGGGCATCCCTTTCACGGTTCACACGACGGCCGGCTTTGGGGCCGGGGGCGATTTCAACGCGGACGGGGAAAACTACGACGTTCCCAATGCCCCGGCTTTTGGGAATCATATTTCAGGAGCGTCGAAGGACAGGTTCCGGCAGGGGCTTTTCAGCGCTTCGGATTTCCCGCTCCCGGCTGACGGTATCCAGGGGGATTTGGGCCGCAACACGTTCGATCACCCCGGCTATGCCACGATTGACTTTCAGCTGCTAAAGAGGTTCCCCATCCCATTTCCTAACGAAACAGCCGAGATGCAGTTGCGCATTGAGGCCCTCAACGGCTTCAACCGGGTCAACCTGACGCCGACGGTCCACAACCTCACGTCGGGCCTGTTCGGCAGATCGACAAATTCGCTGCTCCCGCGCAAGTTCACGTTCGGGTTGCGGCTGAGGTTCTAACTGATCCAACCAAGGGGAGGGAGTAGCTCGCTACGCCCTCCTCGCGTCAGCCCGGTTTGCCTCCCTCGGGATTGATCGTTCGTGTTTTGGAACAGTACGAGGATGTTAGGGCGGGACAACCCCTTGGCGCGCCGGGGGGGCACACGGGCGTCCACCCTTGTACCGGTCTAGTCCTTGCTTTAGCCTGGCGACTAATTCCAGTTCCTGCGCTCGTTCCGCGGCCGCCACGAACCGGCTCTGCCATGCGGCCGCTTCCTCACATCGGCCAAGCTCAGCCAATGCCGGTGCAACCGCCTCACCGTGCGTGAGAAGCTTTGTTGCATTGTAGGCGCGTGTCGCCAGCTCCAGCGCCCGCTCGCCGTCACGCAGGTCGGGATCCGGACAGGCAGCTAAGAGCCGTGCCAACGCAACGGCCGTCCGCACACGGCTGGGAAACCGACGGTTAGCTTGCTCGAGTAGGTCCCGTGTTTCGCTATAGCGCTCTTTCCCAACCAACAAATCCGCCAAGCTGATAAGCGATGCTTCGTCGTCCGGAGCGAGCTTGACCACGCGGGAAAAATACGGCAGGGCTTCATCGTTTCGCGCCACTTTTCTCAGCGACTTGGCTAATTCGCGGTTCGCTTCCAGGTCGTTCGGGTTGACCTTGACGATCGACTCAAAATGTTCCACTGCCCGTGAGTGTTCCCCCTTCCTTACCATCATCGTACCCACATTGAAATGAGCAGTCAGGTGTTTCGGGTCCATTCGCAGCACGGCCAGATACTGCTCCAACGCCCCCTCAGGGCGGCCCATTTTTGCAAGAGCCGTGCCCAGATTCACGCGGGCTCGCGTGCTGTTGGGATCCGCTTCGACGGCCTTGGCAAACGCTTCCGCAGCTTCTTCAAAACGCCCGGCGCCGAATGCAAGCCGGCCCCGAATCAAGTGCACTCGTTCTCCTTGGAGTAGGCCCCGCAGGCCATCGACCAACGGATCCTCGGGTCGAACTCCGACAGGCCCCCGCAGTTGTAGATGCGCTCGTGCTTTCTCGAGGTCGCCCAATCCTCGGTAAGCCATCGCCAGGGAATAGTGGATTCGGTTGGCCTGAGAGGCGTTTTTTAGAGCTGCCTGAAAGTGTGGAATAGCCTCAGAGTAACGTCGTTCGGCAAGTGCCGCCTCACCCAATCCGTTGTGAGCGGCTGCGGAATCGGGAGCTGATTTCAACGCTCCCTCAAACTCCGTGCGGGCCGCTTCCAGTTGATTCAATTGGATGTAGATGGTGCCAAGGTTAACCGCCGTCGCGACGTACTCGGCGTTCATCTTGCGGGCAGCCTTATAGTGGACCAGGGACTTTTCCAGCCGCCCGACCTCCTGGTTGAGCCGGCCCAGAAGGTGGGCCCAGCGATAGTCCCGCGGCGCCAAACGGCGGGCATTTAGATAGCAGCTTTGCGCGGCGTCGGTGAACTCGTAGGAGTGGTAGACCTGTCCCAGCGTTCCATAGGCTGCCGCCAGTTCAGCCGCGGCAACTCGCGGGCCGGCCGCCAAGGCCGAGTAGGACTTTTGAATAGAGTTGATTTGCTCCGCTACGGAAGGCTCTAGAGAATCCAGCGTTGGTAAAGGCACCGGAACTAGGCCGCGGGCATGTCCACCGGGCTGGGGTATGCTCCAGGGATTTACTCAGATACCAATGAGCTCGTCGACTCAGCCGAGTACTGGCAAAGCACAATGCCCTCTACACGTCTCAACATCAGAGGAGATGCCGCGACGTGGCGGCCGGCCATCGAGGAGGCTATGGAAATCGGAAGACGGAATGGAGCGGCCGTCCAGATCTCGCGCATGGAGGCCCACTACCCCAACTGGGGAGCCCAGGGCATTCCCCTGAGGCTGATCGAAGAGGCTAGGGCCGGAATCGCTGCTTTCACGGCGGTGGCAACGTGCTCGCCCTTCCCAGGAACACGTCGATTATGTCAGATAGATCCTCACCAGCGGCGTAGTGTTTCTTGGCGGCCGGAATCTTCTTGGGCAAGAGCGTTTAGCGGCGGACTGCCCGGCTTCATGTCGTCGTCGGTATTGGCTTTCTGCGGGCACGGGGCGGTATAATCCGAGGTTTTCGCCGCGGGGTCGTCTTCTTGGCGACGCGTCTGCAGAGCGCCCCCGTCTCGCCGCTCCTTGGCTACGGATCGAACTGGGCGTTCCCCGACTCCCGCATTGTCGGGATCGGCGCGATTTGGGCGAATCGTTGTAGTTGGAATGGCCGATACTGGAGTTGCAGAAGACATGACTAGGGAGAACAACTCGCGAGCGGTGTCCGATAGCGGTGAAAATGCGCGGAGACCGTTGCTGCTGCATCCGCCGAGCGTGGCCTACTTCACCATGGAAGCGGCCCTTGATTCCGCCATTCCGACTTATAGCGGGGGCCTTGGAGTGCTGGCCGGTGACATGCTGCGCTCGGCGGCCGATTTGGGCATTTCGATGGTGGGTGTGACGCTGCTCCACCGCAGGGGGTATTTCGAGCAGAAACTCGACGCCGCAGGCAACCAGACCGAGGAGCCGGTGACTTGGGAACCCGCCGAGCACCTCGAGCGCATGGATCCCCTCGTTACATTGACGATGGAAGGGCGCCCGGTTCACGTATGTTGTTGGCGGTTCCAGGTCCACGGCGCGAACGGCCACATCGTTCCGGTGTATTTGCTCGATAGCGACGTGAGCCCCAATAGCGAATGGGATCGTGGGTTGACCCAACAACTTTACGGAGGGGATGAGCACTACCGCCTAAGTCAGGAGTTCATTCTCGGGGTTGGTGGCGTTCAGATGCTGCGCCAACTGGGCCATACCGATGTCGAGAGCTTTCACATGAACGAAGGCCACTCGGCTTTCTTGGTTCTGCGTCTGCTCGAGCGGCAGCTTTCCGAAAGCGGGCGGCGTTTACCGGGCGAGGAAGATCTCGAGGCCGTCCGCCGGCAATGCGTTTTTACGACGCATACGCCGGTTCCGGCCGGGCACGACGCGTTTCCCGAAGATCTGGTGCGGCGCGTGCTGGGCGACGAGCGCACGACGCTTCTGTACTCTACGGGCTTTACCGGCGCGGCGAAGGTCAACATGACGCACCTGGCGCTGCATCATTCGAACTACGTCAACGGGGTCGCGATGCGACATGGCGAGATCTCGCGCGAGATGTTTCCCAATTACCGCATCAAAGCGCTTACCAACGGCGTACACGCGGTAACCTGGACGGCGCGACCGATGCAGGAAGTTTTCGACCGCGAGATTCCGGAATGGCGTCACGACAACATTTACTTGCGCTACGCGAGGAATATTCCGCTGCCGGCGATTCAGGAGGCGCATGCGCGGTCGAAGCGCGCCCTGCTGCAGGCGGTTGAGGAAAACACCGGCACGGCACTCGTGCACGACGTCATGACAATCGGTTTTGCGCGGCGGGCTACCGGGTACAAGCGGGCTGACCTGGTTTTTTCGGACCTCGAGCGGCTGAAGAAGATCGCTTCGACGGCGGGTCCGTTGCAAATCGTTTTCGGGGGCAAGGCGCACCCGAAAGATGTCGGCGGCAAAGACTTGATTCGGCGTGTGTTCGAAGCCTCGCGCGTGCTGGCCGGCGCCGTCAAGGTCGTCTATGTCGAAAACTACGACATGACCTGGGGCGAGCGCATTTGCAGCGGCGTCGACCTGTGGCTCAACACGCCGGAGAAGACCCGCGAGGCGTCGGGAACGAGCGGGATGAAGGCGGCGCTCAACGGGGTCCCGAGCCTTAGCGTGCTGGACGGCTGGTGGCTGGAAGGGCACATCGAAGGGATCACCGGCTGGTCGATCGACGACGAAGAGGGCGACCCGGACAGCGAAGCGGCGTCGCTTTACGACAAGCTCGAGAACGTCATCTTGCCGATGTATTACGACCGGCCCGACGACTTCGCGAAGGTTATGCGCTCGGCTATCGCTCTCAACGGGACGTTTTTCAATACTCAGCGTATGGTCATGCAGTACGTGTTCAACGCCTACTCGACGAATGGGGTGCGGTGACTGAAGCGGATCACGGAACGATTTGCGTTACTCCGCGGCGGCTGAAGCCCGCAGTGGGTTTCCAAGCGAATCTGATGGTCGCGGCCCGGAGAACGCCTGGAGCGTGGACTTCCGTCCACGCCTCGGACTCGGCGTGTCGCGGTGCCGTGTTTCCACCCGAGCTGTTGCGAGCGCGTTTCGCGTTAGTACACCCAGGGCGTCGGGACCCGTCAAGGGTTCGCTTGAAGATCTACTCTCGCTTCTATACCCGCACCCACAAACTACTCCAGCGCGAAAGCGAAGTACGCGTTGCCGCCCGCGGTGACAACATACTGCTTGCCGGCGGCGGCGAAGGACATCGGACCGCTGAGGATTTTTCCTCCTGTCTGGAATTGCCATAGCGGCCTGCCGTTGCGGGCGTCCAAGGCGTAGATGTTTCCCTCGTCCGAACCGCCGAAGACCAGCCCGCCGGCGGTGGCCAGGACTCCGGCCCAAAGCGGCGTCGGCGTGCGGAACTCCCACTCCATTTGACCCGTAGTTTGGTCGAGAGCGCGGACGGCGCCCCACGACTCCTTCGCCAAAGGACGTTCTCCCCCGCCGCCGAAGAATTTACCCGGCTTGTACTCCACCTTGCTCTTGAAATAGTGAGCGCCCATCTCGCGCACGGGAACATAGAGCAACCGCGTCTGGGGACTGTAGGCGGGGCTCATCCAGTTGGTAGCGCCCTGCAGGCTCGGGTAGACGAGGTTGCCTTCTTTCGTCGGCTCCTTGTCCTCAATGAGGATAGGGCGGCCCTTGGCGTCGAGCCCACGCGCCCAAGTCTGCTTCGCATACGGCGTTCCGAGGACGAACTCTCCCGTGGCGCGGTCCAGCAAGTAGTAAAAGCCGTTGCGGTTCGCCATCGCAACCAGCTTGCGCGGGCGGCCGGCGATCTCGAAATCCACTAGAACCGGGATCTGGTTGGAATCCCAGTCATGAACGTCGTGGGGCGTGAACTGAAAATGCCAACGCAGCTTGCCCGTGTTCGGATCGAGGGCGACCAGCGAACAGGTGTAGAGGTTGTCGCCGGGACGATTGTCGCCGTTCCAATCCGGCGCGGGATTGCCCGTGCCCCAGTAGAGCAGGTCAAGCTCGGGATCGTAGCTCCCGGTTAGCCAAGTCGCGCCTCCGCCGGTCTTCCAGCTATCGCCGCCCCAACTATCGTTACCCGGCTCACCGAGGCTCGGAATCGTGTAGAAGCGCCACAGACGTTTCCCCGACTTCGCATCGTAGGCGTCGAGAAAACCACGAATACCCGCCTCGCCGCCGCTAATGCCGACAATGATCTTACCGTCCAGCGCAAGCGGCGCGGCCGTGATGGAATGGCCGATCGTATTTTCACCCACTTCCACTGTCCAGCGTTCCGCGCCGGAATTGGCGTCCAGCGCGACAAGGTAACCATCGATGGTTCCGACGTATATCGTTTCGTCGAGAATCGCGACGCCGCGGTTGGTACGCCAAAAACCCACCGTGAGAACCTGGTCGGACATTGGGCGACTCCAGGACCATAGCGGCCTGCCCGTCTTGACGTCCAACGCCGTGACGCGGGCCGGCGGCTCGGTCACGTACATCACTCCGGAATCGACAATGGGCGTCCCCTGAATTCGACCGGCTTCCTTGATCTGATACACCCACACGGGGCGCAGCCGGGCAACATTCTCTCGGTTGATGCGGGCCAGGGGAGAGAAACGCCGACTGCTGTAGTCCCCCGAGTATGTGAGCCAGTTTTCGGGCTCCTGCTCGGCATTGGCAAGCCGCTCATAGGGAACTTGTGCGGGCAACATCGAGGCGGCCAGGAGCAGTCCGCCCGCGGCAATTAGAACAATCGGAACCTTCAGAGCGTTCACTCGTCACCTCGCAATCCGGCGAGATAGGCGACCAAGTCGTCCAACACCACGCCGGCAAGGTCGTAGCCGGGCATGAAACTCTGATCTTTGGGACGACGCAAATCCCGGAGCCGGCGCTTGTCCAGCGAGTGGAAACGGTTCGAAGCGTCGCGAATCTGGATGCTGAAGACATCTTCGTTGACAAGCAACCCTCGAATCTCGGCGCCTCTCTCGGAAACGGCTTCGATAAACGCACTTTTTTCCGGCAGGTCGGCGCCCGGGTTCACAATGGAATCCCGCAGGTGCGGCGGGCCGCGACGCATTCCTACCTCGCTCAACTCCGGACCCAAGCTTCCTCCCTCGCCGTGAATGATGTGGCACGACGAACATCCCTGCTTCTCGTAGACGGCCCGGCCCCGTTCGGAATCGCCTGGAAGCGGAGCCGCCGCCTTCCGCCCGATCGATCGCAGATAAGCCCCAACCTGTCGACGCTCTTGGGGGTTCATCATCCACCCGGAGGGCATGCCGGCTCCGGGGATGCCCCGCCGGATCAAGTTCAGCAGGGCTTCATCATCTCCCGCGCGGCGGTAAGTGGGACGGCGCAGATTGGGCCCCTTACCGCCCGAGCCATCCACGCCGTGGCAGCTCGAGCAGTGATCCTGGTAAAGGATCGCTCCTTCGGCAATATCGGCTTGGGACAGAGAAGAAAGCGCTTCGGCCGGCTTTGCGTCTTGGGCCGGCAGTAGCGTCGGCGTTGCGGGCAAGAACGCCATCGTCACTATCGTCGCGATTCTCACGGGGAACTGTCGCCGCAGGTTCCCAGCATAAGGCGGCGTTGGATGCCGGGGCAAGTCGCGTTGCTGTACTTCGCTTCGACAGCTGGCGGAATATCCGGGCCGGAAGCGACCCGGGAGGCGTTCGCGCCACTCGGAATTAGTACGAGGCGTTCCGCGACTGCGATCAAAACTAAGCTCCTCGAATTACTACATAGAGTGTATTCGCGGATCCTCACTGCCGGGATTCGGGACCACCGGCCCTTGGCGCGGATATCGCGCCTACGGCTCGACGACCGAGCAGGCGTCCGGCCTGCCGCATCTTTCTGGTCACCCGGAGTGGCCGCCGACTATGGTTCACATCGCGCTCGGCGATGTTGTGGCGGGGTTGAACGGTCTCGCGGGACTGCTCGTGGCGTTGCGACATCTCAAGCGCACCGGCGAGGGCCAGTTTGTGGACTTGTCGTATTCGGAGTGTCAGTTTCCTTTGGGGGCGCACGGCATCCCGGAACAATCCTTGACCGGCAAATCCTCGGTGCGCACAGGGAATCGGTCCCACCACGTTGCACCGCACGGCGTCTGTCGTTGCAGTGGGGATGACCATCGGCTGGTCATTCAAGTCCTGGACGAGACCCAATCACCCCCGAAAAGGTTGTCGAGAGGGTATTTCTTGGACCGGCCTGTGCTCAGCGCAATCGGGTTTCGCCAGCCGCCGCCGTTCAACCAGGTTTCCGTATGCGACGGCTCCCGGAGCCGCCGTTACACCGTGGAGTAGGACGCTTAGCAACACGGTACACATGACAACGGCAAAGACCGTTTCCGTTCCCGCCAACGACTCGTTTTCGACCGCCAGCAATACATACAGGATCGAGGCCAGACCACGAGGTCCGAACCACCCCAGAAACAGATACGACGGGAAGCTGAGCCCGCTGCCGATCAGGGAAAGCGCGACCGGAATCATCCGAATGAAGGTGAGGCTCAGGACGGCGTACAGGATTGCGTTTGGGCCGACATTGATCAACGCCGGCGCAATACTTGTTGCCCCAAAGGCCATGAACGCGAGCAAGCCTATGAGTTGCCCTTCAGCTTCGGCAAATTCGAGGGAACGCTCGCAGGCCTTCGTGCCCACAGTGTTACCGTAAGTGATCCCCGCGATGAAAGCGGCTATGAAGCCATTGCCTCCTATACTCTCGGCAAAGCAGAATGCGAGCATCGCCAGAATCACCGAGGACAGCCGCTGGAACGCTGCGCTCATCCAGGAGTTGTCGACTGCGCGCCGGATGGCTTTGGCGCCGAAGTATCCGACGGCAATCCCGCCAAGCGGGCCTAGGACGAGCTGGCCGAGCGCGTAGTCCGCCCAATAGGTTCCGGGGCGTGAGTTGTCACCGGCCGCCAACGCGATGAACATCATGACGAATGGCAGACAGATCCCGTCGTTCACGCCGCTCTCGACGTTCAGGGCCTGGCGAATACGAGCGGGGACGCCTTCATTGGAGACGACTGCTTGACCGAGGGCCGCGTCGGTCGGTGCGAGGATTGCCGCAATGAGGGCGGCGTGCCAGAAGGTCAGTTCTGGAAACAGCGCAACGGCGACTAGGGTCCCGAGTCCCATACACAAAGGGAGTCCCGTGCTCAAAAGGCGAACGGGCAACGCGAAATTGCGTCGGAGTGCGCGGAGATCGATCACGGAGGCGTCGGCAAACAGGACGAGCAACAGAGTTGCTTCCGCGAGGCTTTGAAGTAAGTCGCTTTCGGGGTCGAGCTCGAACCATCCGAAACCGATTGGCCCGAGTATGATGCCGGTCGCGGAGAAGACCATCGGCGCGGTCAGGGACGTCGACTGCAGTCGGCGGGAGACCAACCCGAAGGCCAGCACGAAGAGCGCGAGCAGCGTGATTCCTAGATGTTCCATGGAAGGGACCGGAGCCTAGCAGCCCATAGCGAAGGTGTGCTTACTGAGTCTCGCATAATATACTGTCAATCGAGACAAAGAGAAGACTGTTTCCAGAAAGCGGTAATCAAGCGCGGTTTGCGGCGCATTCGCCGCAGCGCTTTGCGGGCGCGCTCGTCGAGTTCCCAGTAGTCCTTCGGGCAGACGTTGGGCAACTCGTGCTGCTTCCAGTACGCCCAAATGTATTCCACCGGGTTCAACTCCGGCGCATAGGGCGGCAAGTACTCCGTTGCGATGTGATCCTCGGAGAGCTGGATGAACTCCCGCACCAGGCGGCTGCGGTGCGCCGGCAGCCGGTCCCAAGCGAAAATCGACGATCAGCAGTGGGCCGTCGATGTGGCGCACCAAAGCCTTCAGGAAGTCGATGACCTCCAGCTCGCCGATCGCGCCGGGATAGAGCCGGAAGTAAAAGTTGCGCAACGTCAGCCCGGCCGACACCGACAGCTTGTCCCAGTTGAAGTTGAACTCCAACACCGGTGTCTCGCCGCGCGGCGCCCAGGTGCGGCAACGATGCGGCTTCTGACTCAATCCGCTTTCGTCGATGAAGACGATCGTACGTTCTTCTTTGCGGGCTTTTTTTTAATGGCCGGCCAAGTCTTGCGCTGCCAGCCGCGGATGGCCTCTTCGTTGCGCTCCCGCGCTTTGCCGACGGGCCGTTGCGGGCTCCAACCGAGCGCCCGCAGGATCTTCCAGACATGGCCCTCGTGATAGCGCACGCCGAACTCGTCTCCGATCAGACGAGCGACCCGCGGACAGCTCCACAGCGGCGTCGGGAAGCCGTGCGCCTCGGGGCCTTCCAGCAGCAACGCCTCGAGGCGTTCGAGCTGCGCGGCGTCCAACAGCGGCTTACGGCCGGCGCGGCCGGCCTGGCGCAACCCGGCTTCGCCGTCACGCCGGTATCGTCGCAGCCACTCGCTGACGCTTTGCCGCGCGACCTTCAATCGCCTCGCTGTCTCGGACTGACTACAGCCTTGCTCGACCAACCGGATCGCTTTGAAACGGCGCTTCTCCAGGGCCTCGAAATCCCGCCGTACGCCTTTTGTATTTCCCATACATACAAAGACGTACGTACCCCAAAAAGGTGTCACTTTATTTTGCGAGATTCAATAGGCGAAACAAGGGGACTGCCATTCGATTTTCGCTCGCCGAACTGCTATGTTTCCAACGCCGGTGGGTAAGCGAAAATCGGTGGCTGTACCCATTATTCACGTAGTGGGAACTTACACGATGGGCTGCCGGCTTCCCGGTGATGGAACGGATCGGCCGGCTGTAGTATTCCCGCAAGGGTCGTGATCGCGTCCTGCGCCAAGGGCAAGAGGGCTTCGTGAGGTCATCTCGCTAGACGGCCGGGATCGCTTCCGGGCTATCCGCCGGCACACTGTTTGGGCCATTAGCATTGCCCCGGGAATAGCCTAGGCGTTAGCGACGTTTTTCGAGAGGAGGGGTGACCCTTATGACTGTTTCTGCGAACCGTGTGCTCACGGTTGTCGCTATGATGGCTGTCTCGGCTCTTACGCTGCTATGGGGTGCGAAGCCGGTTGACCCCGTCGATGCCAACCGGTAAAGGCATTGCGATTCACGGTTTTGATCCGGTCGCTTATTTCGACGAGAGTGCGGCCGTGAAGGGGTCGGCGGAATTCAAAAGCGAATGGATGGGCGCCCGTTGGCGATTCGCTTCGGCCGAAAACAAGGCCAAGTTCGACGCCGATGCGGCACGCTATGGCCCGCAGTATGGCGGCTACTGCGCCTGGGCCGTCAGCACCGGCTCTACCGCCGACATTGATCCGCGGGCTTGGACGGTGCGGGATGGGAAACTCTACTTGAACTACAGCAAACGTGTGCGACGCATGTGGAGTCGGGAGGCGAGCGAACGCATTGCCGCCGCGGATCGACAGTGGCCGAAACTACATCGCTAGTGTGGAGGCAATAGATGGAAGAGAAGGACTCCGTCAGCCCGGATCGAGTTTGGAGGCGAGCCCTCGCCGCGGACGAGTTGGGGGAGGGGCGGGTTAAATCCGTCACTTGCGACCGGCAGACGGTCTGCATGACGCGGCATGAGGGGAAATTTGCCGCCCTCGATAATCGTTGTCCGCATCAGGGCGGGCCGCTGGGCGAAGGCTCGATCGAGAACGGGTTGTTGCGTTGTCCTTGGCATGGATGGGATTTCGACCCAACGACGGGCAAGCCGCCAGGCGGATACGACGATGGTGTGAAAACCTATCCGGTCGAGGTTCGCGACGACGGCGTGTATGTCGGCTTCGATGCGGAATCGCCTCATACGCGGACGGCGTCCGACGTCATGGCCGAGACGATGGTCGAGTGGGGTGTGAAGCAGGTATTCGGGATGGTCGGCCATTCGAACCTAGGGTTGGCGGACGCGGTGCGGCGCTTGGAAGAGAGCGGGAAGCTTTCCTTCTACGGGATTCGTCATGAGGGCGCGGCGAGTTTCGCGGCTTCGGCCTACGGCAAGCTCACCGGCCGGCCGGCGGCGTGTCTGAGTATCGCCGGGCCCGGCGCTACGAATCTTCTCACGGGCCTGTGGGACGCCAATGTCGACCGCGCGCCCGTGCTCGCGCTGACCGGTCAGGTGGACACGCAAGTACTCGGCCCCGGCGCGTTTCAGGAAGTTGATCTGCAGGCGGCCTACGGGAAGGTGGCCCAATGGAGTCAGTCGGTGCTGCACTCGAGCCGACACGCGGAGCTGATGAATCTGGCTTGTAAGAGTGCTTTGCTGAATCGAGGAGTCTCGCACCTGATCTTTCCCGACGAGGTACAGAATTTGCTCGTCGGCAAGGCGCGGGTCGGCGGGCCGGGGGGGCGAATCACGCCGCGAACGATCCATCCGCCGGAGGAAGCATTAGAGCAGGCGGTCGCGATGATCGCGAAGGCGAAACGGCCGGTGTTCATCGTTGGGCATGGCGCTCGTTTTCATATGCCCGCGGTTGTTGCACTCGCGGAGAAATTGAACGCCCCGATCATCACAACGTTCAAGGGCAAGGGGCTGATCGCGGATTCGCATCCGCTGGCCGGCGGTGTTTTGGGGCGCAGCGGCACGCCGATCGCGAGTTGGCTGATGAACGAGTCGGACGCGCTCATTGTATTAGGGGCGAGCTTCAGCAACCATACTGGTATCACGCCGAAGAAGCCGACGATCCAGGTTGATTTCGACGCGATGACGCTAGGTAAGTTCCATGCCGTTGACGTGCCGGTGTGGGGAGAGATCGGCGTAACAGCGAGCCTTCTGACCGAGAGGCTTGCGGACGGCACGAGCGCGGTCGATCAACGGCCGGACGTCGCTGAGCGTTGGCGATTGTGGCGAGCGGAAAAAAACCGGCGCGAGCAGGACGATCGCGGAAAGGGATTGAGTTCGGGTGCCGTCTTCGCCGCGTTGAATCGATTGGTTCCCGAAGACGCCATCATGCCGGTTGACGTCGGCAATAATACGTATTCGTTCGGCCGCTATTTCGAGTGCAGTCGACAGGCGGTTTTGATGTCGGGCTATCTCGGGTCGATCGGTTTCTCCTTACCCGCGGCCATGGGCGCGTGGGCGGCAACCCAAGAGCCGGACGGCGGCTTTGCCGGACGACCGGTGGTGTCGGTTTCAGGCGACGGCGGTTTCGGTCAATACATGGCCGAACTACTGACGGCCGTGAAGTACGACATGAACATTACTCATATTCTGCTCAACAACCGCGAGTTGGGGAAAATCTCGAAAGAACAGCGCGCCGGGTCGTGGGATGTTTGGCAAACCTCGTTGCACAACCCGAACTTTGCTGCGTACGCCGAGCTGTGTGGCGCAGCGGGTTTCCGCGTCGAGAGGCCCGAAGAGTTGGACGATGCCGTCGCTCGCGCGTTGGCGCATGATGGACCGAGCCTGGTTGAGATTACGACCGACGCCGAACTGGTCTGATCGAGATTCCAAACGAAACAAGGAGAGAAACCATGTCGATGACGCCCGCCGCACCGGACGTAGAGGCCACGGCCGCGAAGGTCGCAGTTTGGAGTGAGCTCGAAGACCGCAAACCGGCGTATGCGCTGGTCGCGAACGTTGATTTGGTTGTGATCCGCTATGGAGATGAGGTCTCCGCTTTCTACGGGCGCTGCCTGCATCGCGGCGCGCTGCTTTCGGACGGATCGGTTGCGGGCGACAACCTCATCTGCGGCGTTCATGGGTGGGACTACCGGGTCGACACGGGTATCAGTGAGTACAACAACGAGGAAGCGCTAAAGAAGTTTCGTGTCTGGGTAGACGAGGAACAGGATGCCGTTTTCACGGACGAAGACGAGGTTCGTGAGTGGGAGCGAGCGAATCCCCAGCCCTATAATCGGGACGTTTACCAGGGGCTTTACGCCGACATTCACGGGGGTCCGGAAGAGCCCTATAACAAACACATTCAGGACCTGGCGCAGAATGGCCTGAGCCGAGTCGGCCACCACGGCGCCGTCTCCGCGATGGGAGTTGCGCTGACTGAGTTGCCGCGTTGGGAGGACATTCAGATCCTCACCGGGCAATTTGCGCGTAAGCCGCTGCTCGACGAAACCCCCGTGGGAACGGAACTCGTGATTGGTCCCGACGCGAAGAAACCTCTGCGGCTGGAGATTCCTCTTTTCGTAAGCGATATGAGCTTTGGAGCCTTGAGCGAGGAAGCCAAGGTGGCCTTAGCAACCGGCGCCGAGTCAGCAGGCACCGGTATTTGTTCGGGAGAAGGCGGCATGCTTCCCGAAGAGCAAGCGGCCAACTCGCGGTACTTCTACGAGCTGGCGTCGGCGAGGTTTGGTTGGAGCCTCGATAAGGCCGCGCGGTGTCAGGCGTTTCACTTTAAGGGTGGGCAAGGCGCTAAGACCGGCACCGGCGGACACTTGCCGGGGAAGAAGGTTGTCGGGAAAATCGCCGAGGTTCGTGGGCTCGAGGAAGGCACGCCCGCCATCAGTCCTTCGACGTTCGCCGACCTGCATACGACGGACGATTTTCGGCAAATCGCCGACGAAGTGCGGGAAGCGTCAGGCGGAATCCCGATCGGATTCAAGTTGTCGGCGCAGCACATCGAGGACGATATCGACTTTGCACTCGAAGCGAGCGCGGACTACATCATTCTCGACGGGCGTGGCGGCGGCACGGGCGCGGCGCCCAATTTGTTCAAGAGCAACATTTCGATTCCGACGATTGCGGCGCTGGCGCTGGCTCGACGACATCTCGATGCGCGCAAGAGTCGGGCGACTTTGATCATTACCGGAGGCCTGCGCACGGAGTCCGACTTCGTCAAGGCGCTGGCTCTGGGCGCTGATGGTGTTGCGGTCTCGAATAGCGCGCTGCAGGCGATTGGGTGTTTGGGTATGCGCGCTTGCCACACGAATAACTGTCCGGTCGGAATTGCCACGCAACGTAAGGATTTGCGCGCGCGGTTAATCGTCGAGGAGTCGGCGAAACGCCTCGAGCGGTATTTCACATCGACGGTTGACTTGATGCGCATTCTTGCGCGGGCTTGCGGGCACGATCACTTGCGAGGGTTCGCACCGAATGACCTTTGCTCCTGGAAGCGCGAGACCGCCGATTTGGCGGGGATCCGCTTTGCGGGCGTGGGGTCAAGGTAGTTCGATAGCGTCCGCGGCGCTCTCAGGCAATCCACTCACCCTCTTGTAACTTAACCGCCTCGCTAAGGTCGTCGACCAGGCGGAAGGCAATCCGGCTATTCGCGGGCTGATTTCAAGAGTATGACGGTGTGCCCAAAAGGCACCTGGGACGGCGGTAAGTGGGGCGTGACAGGGGTATTCGATTATCAGGACCTTCTCGAGAATATTCTGACCAAATCGAGTGCCGTTCAAGCGTTTGATGGCGGCGCCCAGGTGCCTACAGCTACATGGAACCTCGGTAAGAACAACGGTCTGGGCTTCATAACCTACGACGACGAATCGGTGGGCCACAAGACCGATTACGTGCCGGACTTCGACTTGGGCGGCGTGATGTTTTGGGAGTTCAGCGGGGATATTGAGAATGACCCGCGCTCGTTGGTTCGTGCGATGTATTGTGGGCTGAACCCGGATTACATGGAGTGTCAAGCGTTGTGTCAGTGATGGGAAGGCGGTGACGCAGGGCGGTCAAGACAAGAGTCGCAAGCGACTGAATGGAAGGCGGCAGGCGGACGCTTCAGGGGCTCGTCCGTCGGTTTTTCCGCGGCCTCGGGCAGCGCATTTTATCTCCTGTTACTCCGCCGACTCGGAATCGGGTTCGGAGACTTGCTCCTCGGTGGGGATGGGAGCTTCGAGAATAACTCTCAGTTTTCCGGCTTCCGCCGACAGCGCCGCGTCGATTTCCGCCACCGTGTTGAGCGACGAGCCGGCCGCAGCAATCAACTCGCTTTCGGGGCGCAGGGCCTCGACGCCCAAGCCGGTGCGGCGGCACTCGGCCAGGCGGATTCCCAATGCTACTCGAGCGACCCGCGACCGCACTGCCCCGTCGAGGTCGCGATGCAACGGGTTGCGCTGGTGGGCGACCGCCGTCACGAAAAACCGGGGGAAAGACCACGACTCCATCACCCAGCCGGCGATGGTAGGAAAATCGATGCCGAACGCCGTGTGCTCGAGCGCGGTCGCGGGCACTCCCTGGGCGTCGTCCGCCAGCGCGGCGTAGGACCGCGGGTAGAGGCGCGCCATCGCGAAGTCAGCCACGTTGTAGAGCAGGGCGACGCCAAGCAACTCCAGCGGCTTCGGGTCGTTCCCACGTTGGGCGAGCAGGTAGGCGGAGGCGGCGGCGGCGATCGCTAGGCCGCGCAAGTCCTCGGCGGGGGCGAGGTCTTGCGACAGCGAGTCGAGGAATCCCGAGATCAAGACCAGCCGCAGCAGGATGCGCAGGCGATCATGGCTGAGCAACGCCACGGCCCGCCGAATGTCGTCGGCAGGTTCGGGCAGCTTGAAATAGGGCGAGTTGGCAAAGGCGAGAACCCGCGCCGAAACCGTGGGGTCGACGGAGAGGCCGACTTCCAATTGGAAGTCGTCCACGCGAGGGTCAACCGCCAGCGTCATCACGCGCTGTACGGTCGGAAACCACCCGGGCAATTCTTGCAGGCGCCCGAGCGCCGATCGGATCTGCAAGGCGCTGGGCCGAGTCGGGGAGGAGAGAATTTCTTCACTTACCAGCATCTCTATACCGGGTCGCCGGGGTTCGCCTGGTCGTATCGGCGCATCGTCCGTCGCGCTATCGAGTCCGTGAGGGCCGAGTCGCGCAGGCGACGAACGAGACCCTTTCAGGTGAAAGATCGGCGGGCAGGCTCCGAACCGTTAGCGGGCCGGTCGGATGCCGACCCACGCGACCTACCGACGTCCTAATGCAAAAGTCCGCCGTGACCGAGGGTGGCGATCTCGGCGGCGGAAATACGGTAGCGGGCCAACAAAGGGGGCAAGATCAAATCGACGACGTTCGGCCGGGGGGATCGGAAGCAACCCGGCGCCGAAACGACCGGTGTGCCGCCGGCATAGGAAAGCAGCAACAAATTACCTGGCTCAACCGGGGCCAAGAAGCTCTCGATCTCGCAGCCGATATGGCACATGGCACGGCCCACGGCGTCGTCGGGCCCGGCGGGCGCGGTGGTCGAGGCCACCAAAACGACGGTCGGGCGGGGGTGTAGCAAGTGTTTGAGCGCGCGCGCCACGGTCGCCTCTTCCTCAAGGCAGGACAGCACGTACCCCGGCCCTTTCGGGAAGCGTTCCAGGCGATTTCGCATGATCCCTTCGAAAAGCTGCCGTGCGCGGTCGGCGTTGTTGAGGTCACAGTAGAGCACCGCGATGCTCGGCTCTCCTATCGGCCGGGCTTGCAAGATAGGGCCCTCTTCGCTCACCAACCGGAAAGTGGCTTCGAAATCAGGGCGGTCCACCGCAAAGGGCGCGGTCTTGACGGTGGCGACGCGTTGGCCCGCGGCGGCGTGGCAAAAGTTCGGGGCCGTGGCCATCGTGACAATTCCCGAAGCGTTGACGCGCTGCAGGAGCCGCTCGTCGACCAACAGACAACAGTCGCCGGTGGCGTAGAGATTCGCCCGGCCGCCCGCGCTCATACGAATTTCCATCGTCCCACACGCCGCTTCCGCCGCGAGCTTCTTGGAAGCCTCGTCCTCTGGAATCTCGTTGTCTTCCAGCACCGCGACGGACACGCGGCGATGACCCTCTTGGCCCAGAAGCCGGATGTCTTCCTCGCTGATCTGATGTCCCTTGGCGAGCAGCTTCTTGCCTGATGGATGAAAGATGGGCGCGCAAAGCAACATGCCTATGGCGCTTTCGACTTCGATGACTTGCGTTCGCACAGCTCTCCCCCTAAACCGAAAACGACCCTTGTTCAGCAGAGAGAAGTATACAGAAAGGAGAACATAAGTGAGACAATTTTATTCAAAATTTATCTCGATATGTCTATAAATATTTCCTAATAAGATACCGATTAATTCCCCCGGGGCCGCTGCGTGTGAATTCCGGCGCCTCCGGGCGTCGCGGGAGCCTCGGGTGCGGGGTGTCGAAAGACTCCGCCCACCTAGGCGGGTCGGACTTCCGCGGGCTATTGCTTCGGTGTGGGTCGGGGGCCCGGGTTATGCCCGCATAAAGGAGGACAAACCCCTTCTAGCCGAGCTCCAGCGTGGTTCCGAGCGGCTCGTCGCCCAGTAGGCGGGCGACGACGTCGGGCTCTTTCCCGGCGGCGATTCGGACGCGCGCGACGCCTTGGTCGAGGGCGGCCGTCGCGGCGCGCAACTTGGCTTCCATGCCGCCTTGGGCGACGCCGCTTGCGATCAGGTTTTCCGCGTTGGCGGGCGTCAAACGGGTGAGTAATTTCTTGTTTTCGTCAAGGACCCCGTTGACATCGGTGAGGAAAATTAGCTGGTCGGCGGCGAAACCGGCGGCGCAAGTAACCGCCATTTGATCGGCGTTGACGTTGAAAATCTCTCCGTTTTCTCCCCCGGCGATACAGGCTACCGTCGGCAGAAAACCCTCGCCGGTCAGGAGATCGAGGACGGCGGCATCGACGCGCTCGACGCGGCCTACGGCGCCCAGGTCCGGGTGAAGTTGCACCGCTTGGACAAGGCCGGCGTCGATTCCTGAGAGGCCCACCGCCTGGGCGCCTTCGCGCTGTAGTTCGGCGACAAGATGATGGTTCACTTCACCGGCGAATATGCGCAAGACGGCGTCCATGATCTCGGGTGGCGTAACGCGGAATCCTTGTCGGAATTCGCTTTGATAACCACCTCGTTCGAGGTAACGGCTGAGCCGCTTGCCGCCGCCGTGAACAATGACGGTGCGATGTCCGGCCGAGGCTTGGGCGGCGATTTGGGCGGCTAGGGCGCGCCGGGTATCTTCGTTTTCGAGCAGCGTGCCGCCGAGTTTGATGAGCAGTTTCACGGGTTGAAACGGGCGCTGCTGTGCGCCGGCTAGAGCAATCCTTGGGTTTCGGGGAAGCCTAGGACGAGGTTCATGTTTTGCACCGCCTGGCCGGCCGCCCCTTTACCCAAATTGTCGATCGCGGCGACGATGACGGCTCTCCGGGTGGGGGGGTCGACGCGGATGCCCAAGTCGCAGTAATTGGTGTGATTCACCGATTCGAGCGTCGGGACGGCCCCGTCGGGGTAGATGCGGACAAACGGCTCGTTTTCGTAGACCTTGCGGTAGACCTCCTCAAGGTCTTCGCGTGTCATCTCTTCCTCGGTGCGCACGTAGATCGTCTCTAGAATGCCGCGGTAGACGGGCAGCAGTTGCGCGGTAAAGCTGAACTCGTGCTCCTCGAGGTCGGAGGCGAGCAAAACTTCGGGCACATGGCGATGCTCGAGCACGGCGTAGGCCGAAAAGTTTTCCGTCACCGAGCAGAAATGAGTCAAACCCGAGGCCTTCTTGCCCGCCCCGCTGACGCCCGACTTCGCGTCGCAGATGACGCCGGCTTCGCGTTCGAGCACGCCCGCGGTGATCAGCGGACGAATCGCGAGGTTCGCCGCGGTCGGGTAGCAACCGGGGTTCGAGACGAGCCGGGCGACCTTCGTGACGGCGCGGAAGTACTCGGGCAGTCCGTAGACTGCTTCCTCGAGCAGGTCGGGCCGATTGTGCTCCATCTGGTACCAGCGGTCGTATTTATCGACGGTGCGGAGACGAAACGCCCCGCTGAGATCGACGACCTTGACGCCAGCATCGAGCGCGGCCGGAACCAACTCCAGCGAAACCTCGTGAGGAGTCGCGAGAAAGACGAGCTCGATGCCGGCATCGTGCAGGTTTTCCGGGACCCAGGGCATTCGCTCGGGGTCGTCCGGCCAATGCGGGCCTTCGTCGGGAGACTGGGCGCGGTGTTCGAGCAGAACGGGCTCGACCGCGGGGTGCCCCCGCAGAATCTTGACCAGTTCCGCCCCGCTATAGCCGGTAAACCCGACCACGCCGACTCGAATCGTTTTCGCCATCGCGGATCGATCGACCTCGAACCGTTGATGATAGTGGATCATCCGGAAGCGAGACAAGCGGGCGGGTGTCTCCAAGGTCGTCCGAAAACGAAGAGCACTCCTAACGGCCGCTCGCCGCCGGCCGGTTCAAGGCAATGCTAGCCGTTGGATCGGCCCAGCGCCCCTTGCTTGCGGTCATGGAGATACGTGACGCCGGTCAGCAGGAAGCCGAATCCCACGATCGCCAGCAGCATCAGAAAGAGAGGATCGTCGCTACTGACATAAAGCCCTGTGATGAGAACGACACGAGCAACGAGAGTCCAGGGGTAGAGGGCCTCCAAGCGCAGCCGAATTATCTGTACGATCAAAATCTCCAGCGCGATCATCAGACCACCGGCGAGCCGGGGCATGAATTGGCCGTAGTCTCCCTCGGCCATCAAGAGTTGAAGGGCAAGCCGCGGATCCGCGACTAGGCCGATGCCGCCCAGCAAGAGGTAGCTCGCTAGATAGTAGAGGCTACGCCGGGTCTTGGCTGCGGCCGCCGTCACGTCGGTGCCTCCTCGCATTCCTGGGTGAGCCGTTAGTGGGCTTTTCTCACCGTGGATGAGTACGAGCAGCGATGTTACCAGGTTCTATAGAAAGCTCCCACCTCCCGCGCACTTCACTCGCTCCCCACCGCCTCGGGGAGCGCCAGGCGGGCCGCCTCGAGCGTTTCATCGATATCCCGCTCGCTGTGGCTTGCCGAAATGGAGCACTGCTTGGTTGGGAGCGGGAACAAGAAGACCCCTTGGTCGAGCAGCGCGCGGCGGAATCTTTCGTCCAAGCCGTAATCATGGCCGGCGGCTAGGTCGTGCCAGTCGACGGGAGCATGGTCCATGAAATAGGTGACAAAGGCCGACCCTTGGCGCACGATCGTCGCTTCGATATCAGCTTGCGCGTAGATCTCGGTCAGGCCCTGTTCCATGCGCGCACCGAGGGTTTCAAAGTGCTTGTATACCGCGCCGCCGTTTTCGAGGAGGACTTCGGTTGTTGCCAGGGCGGCCGCCGTCGGGATCGGGTGCGCGTTGTATGTACCGGCGAGCAGCACTCGCTTGCTTGCGTTTTCATGGAAAAAGTAGTCCATCCAGCGGGCCGGGCCGGCGACGGCGGCCAGCGGGTAGCCGTTCGCGACGGCCTTACCGTAGACCGCCAGATCGGGGGCGACGCCGGCGATCTCGGCGTAGCCACCCAACGCGTGGCGAAAGCCGGTTTTCACCTCGTCGAAGATCAACAGAAAACCCAGCTCGTCGGCCAGCTTGCGCAGCCCTGCCAAATAGCCCGGCAGTGGCTTGATGAGACCAACGTTTTGAAGAATGGGCTCGCTGAGCACGGCCGCCAAATCGTGTCGTTCCGCGACCCATCGAACGGATTCAAGGTCATTGAAATTCACCGGGTGAACCAGTTTTTGATGTGCCTCGGGAATCCCGGCGCTGATCGCATGAAACTCGTATTCCCCCGGCGAACGGCGCGGGCCGAGTTGCTCGATGGGCGTCATTAAGTTGCAGGCCACGTCGTTGTGCCAGCCGTTGTAGCCGCCCTGCATGACGATGATGTGGTCGCGCCCTGTGGCCGCCCTTGCCAGCCGAATCGCGGCGGCGGTGGCCTCGCTGCCGGTGTTGAGGAAAGCCGCCCGATCGGCCCACCCTAGATGCGAACAAATTCGCTCCGCTAGAAGACCTTCCGCTTCGCTCGGCCCTGAGCCGAACAGGTCCGCGCCTCCCTCCACGGCCTCGGAGACTGCCTGCTCAACCCGCGGGTGGTGGTAACCCAAGACCTGCGGCGCGAAAGCGGCGTGGTAGTCGATGTACTCGTTGCCGTCGGCGTCCCATAGACGCGAGCCCTTGCCTCTGACGAAGCAGATCGTTGGTGAGGTGTGGCGGTTTGTTGAAGAGATGCCGCCGGGGATGAAGCTGCTGTTGCGGTCGAGGATGCGTTCGGACTCGGTGAATTTCATGTTTCGTAAACCGTGAGCCGTTAACCGTGAGCCGACCAGCCGGTGTTTCGCGCCATTGAACAGCGTCTCCGACGTTTATCATTTTCGGACATTGGAGTATACTGCGAATCGGCCGGACGGAATCGGCGATAATCCGCCCGTAAGCAAGCTGCTAGAGACAGAGGCGTGGAGGAAGTCCACGCTTCCGGCCAGGCACCGAAACCCGTCCTGAGCAGGGAGCCGCGCGGCAAAGGCAAGCTTGAGCCGGGCACCGCGGATGGCGGGGCGCGGCGGATGGCGGCGGGAAAGCGTGGACTTCCGTCCACGCCTCCGTTTCGCCGGTTCGGGAGTGTCACGATTCCGCGCGGCGCATTTCAACGCGAGCCCGCTCAGGCTCGGCCCGGGCCGAATGCGATCGCGAAACCCGCGAAGCAACCTTACGCCTTGGCTTCATCGGCTCGCTTCTTCGGTAGGAAGGCGATCCCCGCGGCTCCGATCATCGCCAGGGCGAAGACCAAGAACAGCCCGAACTTGTAACTACCCGAGCGGTCGCGAAGGTAGGCGACGATGTTCGGGCAAATGGCTTGTCCGACCGAATCGAAGGGCCAGATGATACCCATGGTCCGCGCCAGAGAGTTAGCCCCGAAGATTTCGGCGGCCATCAGCGGGATCAACATAAAGTCGGCGCCCATGCCGAAACCGAAGATCACGGCGAACGTTTCGAGGATGCCCGGCCGGTCGATGAAGAACAGCAACGGTATCGGGAGAGCCACCAAGAGATACGCTGCGATCATGACGTATTTTTTCGAGATGCGGTCGGCCAACCCGCCCATCACCAGCCGGCCGGCGAGGCTGGATCCGAGCCGCAGGAATTGCGTGTTCGCCACCACGACCCGGCTCAGACCCGAGCGGCGTATCAAGAGGGGTAAATTGTGGTCCATCGACCCGATCGCGCCGATACTGCAGAAGCTGCTCAGCGCCAGCAGCCAAAACGACTTCTGCCGCAGGATGGCGCTGAAGGGCAGCGATTCGACCTTGGTTTCCGGGGGCGGTTCATCGTCGCCGTCGGCATAAAGCCCTCTATCCGACGGGCGATCGCGCACCAAGAAAATCAGAACGGGAAACAGAACCAGCAGCAAACCGCCGATCAACTGCAGCGCCGTGCGCCAGCCATAAGCCTCGATCAACGGCAGCGCGACGTACTTTTGCGAAATGGCTCCTCCCAACCCGAGGCCCAGGTAAGCCACTCCGAAGGCCGCGCCGCGGCGTTTGTGAAACCATTGCGACAGGATGACCTGGTTCGGGATCAACCCCGAGAACAAGAACCCGGTCATCAGCACGCACCAGATAAAGCAATAGAGGTAGAGATTGCCCTCCATTAACCCGAAACAGTTGAGGGCGATCAACTGCAGTACGACGCCGCACATGATCAGCTTGCGGGGCGAAAAGCGATGGATCACCAGGCCGCCGAGCGGAAGCACCAGCAGGGTTCCGATCAATACGCCGCGGATAGCTTCGGCGTCGGTCCATGCGAACTCGTCCTTGTAGAACTCGTAGAAAAACGGCATGCCGTAGATCGTCACGCCGACGGTCAGCATCATCGTGAAGAACGACGCACCCACGATGAACCAACCGTAGAAGGTCTTGCTCTTCATTCGCGGTGAACCTCGTTTTTCTTGTGCAGGCAAAGGCGGGCGCCGCGGCGAGCCGGGCGTGAATGCTGGATTGTAGCGCTTTGGGTTGGGTCGAGTAGGCAATCGACCTCTCAGCGGCTGCGAGAGGGTGGGGCGCGCGAGTGTGCGGCGCGGCCGTGGCAGAATAAGTTACCGTCGGCTGCCGTGCCCCTTGCGATTTCGATATGTGATGATGCTCCGCCGTTTCTTGTCGGGCTTGGTCTTTTCTCTCCTCGCGGCAACCCTTGGTTGCGGCGAGCCCTCCGCTCAATCGACCGCTTCGCGGCGAGAGGTCGTCGTGGCAGCAGCGGCGAATCTGGCTGCCGTCGTCGAAGAACTGACCGAGCGCTTTGAAGAGCACACGGGTATTCGCGCGGTGGTGAGCATGGGATCGACGGCGTCGTTGGCGCACCAGATTGAGAACGGTGCGCCGTTCGACGTCTTTCTCGCGGCCGACACCGAGCATGTGGATCGACTCGTCGAGCAAGGCTTGATTGCCGCCGAGAGTCGGCGCGTGTACGCACGCGGCGTGCTCGTCGTTTGGTCGGCTTCCGGGGCTATCGCCGGTCCCGGGGACCTAACCTCGCCGCGCTTCAAAGTCATCGCCGTCCCCAAGCCCGAAGTCGCCCCGTATGGCTTTGCCGCGGTGGAAGCTCTCAAGGCGCTCAAGCTTTGGTCGGCGATCGAGCCGAAGATCGTCTACGCGCAAAATGTCGCCATGGCGAAGCAATTCGCCGAGTCGCGGAACGCCGACGCGGCGTTTACAGCGAATTCGTTGGTCCTCTCTGGCGATGCTTCGGAAGCGCCTGATGCGCTGGTGATTCCCTCCCGTCTGCACGCCCCGCTCGACCAGGCGTTGGGCATTGTCGCGAGATCGCCAAGTCCGCACGCCGCCGAGGCGTTCGCGACGTTTCTGCTCAGCGACGAAGTGCAAACTTGGCTCGAAGCGAGGGGGTACCGGCGTGTGCCGGCGGCGGAATCGATGGACCGCTGAGTACGTTTTTCATCGAAGGGCGGGTCTTGGGCCATGTCGCCAGGGCCGGCACCACGGCACGCTGAAAGCGTGCGCCACGTCGGGCGGCGACGCCCGATTTTGCACATGGATGCGGTGCCCGCCGCGGCGGCTTGCGATCGGCGGCCGTTGGGTGTACCTTGATTCCTATGGCATCCCGCAGTCTCAACAAAGTTATGCTGATCGGGCATCTGGGTAAAGACGCCGAAACGCGGCACACTCAGGGGGGAGTTCCTGTTACCAACTTCACTTTGGCGACAAGCTGGCGGACGAAAGACCAGCAAACCGGCGAGTGGCGAGAGGAGACCGACTGGCACGACATCGTGCTGTGGCGCTCGGAAAACGTTGCCCCCTACCTTTTGAAAGGCAAGCAAGTCTATATCGAGGGGCGGCTGCAGACGCGCAGTTGGGAAGACCAGAGCGGCAACAAGCGCTACCGGACCGAAGTCGTCGCGGACAACCTCATCTTGCTCAGCAGCCGCGGCGGCGACACGGGCTCGCCTCCGCCCACGGATTATGCACCGCAACAAGCATCGGCAGAGGCAGCGCCCGGCGCCGGGGCGGAACCTGTAGGGAACCAAGGCGTCACCGACGACGACGTGCCTTTTTAGAGCAGCGGCCGCGGCTCGAACCCAAGCAGCGCACAAATCAATTGGCCACAACCACCCGAGTCGTACTCGTCATCTGAATGTGGTTGCCGGCAATGACCATTCCTGTCAGCAGATGAAACGGATACGTGACCCGTATCTCGGCGATATCGTTTCGCGACACGTCGGCGGGATCGAAATAGGGGGTGTCGTCAGGGTTCCAGACCGCGCTTATGGTCAGGTTCGAAACATCCAACCCATGGCAATAGGTCTCGACGATCGAGGTTATATCGGTCAGTGAACCCGGGTTTCGGCTCCCGCGGACCATGCAATAGTCACCGGCACGCCTTGTGGCCGTGGCGATTGTCGTGTAGACCCACATGCCGCGGCCCATCTCCGTGATGGTCAAGACCACGACAAAGAAAAGGATGAAGACAAGCGCGAACTCGACGATCTGGTTACCGCTTCGGCGACGGTCTGCCAGTCGTCGCGCGCGAACTGAATTCGAATAACGGGCGTTGATCATTATCGTTCTCCTAAGTCGCCGGCTACTGCACGCGGTAGTGCGTTTCGCGGTTGACCACGACACCGGTCGGAACGCCGGGCCAGGGCAAGAAAGTCTCGAACGACTGTTCGACCATTGTGGTCGCATAGATCCGCATCGGGCCGTTGGCGGCGCAATTCCCGGTCAGACAATTCACCGTGTTCCCGTTGGTGCACTTGCAATACATCGTCGAGGTCGCCGTCGTTCCGGTCCCAACGTTGTGAGCGTCATCCAAAGCAGTATCTTCCTGGACGTCGGTCTGCGCCGCGTAGATGTTGTTATAGGTACCCATAAAAGCCCCGGTCGATGAGGCGTTTGCGGCCGTGATGGCATGGAAGAAGACTCGAGCGAAGTCTCCCGCGCCGGCCATGATCAGAAACAGCGCCGAAGAGATCAGGGCGAATTCCACCATGGTCGAACCCTTCCGACGATTTCGGCCTCCTGCTTGTTTCGCGGTCATCATTTTCAATCCTTTCGTGAAAGTGTCTATGTGCTGTCGGCGTGGCCACTCTTGTCTGCTATTCGAGCAGCGTCACTTTTCGTGTGGGCGGCGATATCGTGCCGTTGTTGAAGCTGCCCTCGCCGACGACCTCGGCGTTGCCGGTCACGGTGATCGTATCCGCGATGATCATGTTCCAGTCGGGCGAGGTGTTGCCTCCGGCCCAGGTCACGTTCGTCTCTTTGAAATACAAGGCGCCGTAGAAAGTCGAGCTCGCGTCTCCGACAATGGTATGCGAGGGTTGTCGGTTGACTGCTCGATAGTCGTCCCAAAACAGCATGCCCTCGTAATCACCGCTGCTGGGCGCGGAAAACGTCACCGTGGCTGTCCCGGCGATGTCAAACTCACCCCACAACCGCCGGAGGGCGGGGTTGCTGGAGGTGTTAAAAAAGGACACTTCATCGCCGGTAACCGTAGGCGAACCGGTAATCTGCATTCCGCCCAAGAGCGTGTAAACACCCGCGGCGAAATCCACTGTGCCACCCGATATTCTGATCGCCGGAATGGGAATCTGACCTCCCCTGGTGATTCCCGTGTCCGGGTCGGTGTAGAACCCGAACTTTTGTCCGGCGCAGTAGGTGCCGGGGTTCAGCGTCACCGGGGGGTCGCCGGCGTTCACCGAGACGTCATTGAAGTCGCACGTCCCGTTGTAATACGGCGCAGCGGCATGCAAATATTCAAGCGGATCGAGCACCGCCGGCGCCTGCACGGGTTCCGGACTCACGCAGGGCGAGTTCCCCGCGCCGAAGACGCCGCCGGTGACGCCGATCATCGTTGTCGAGGTAATGCACAACGGGTTGCCGGCCAAGAACAGCGCGTTATTGGCGGTCGAGTTGACTTGGATGCCGCATCCTGCGCGCAACGTCGCCGTCCCTTGGACCTCAAGTGCTCGAGGCCGAGTCTCCTCCAAGGCGATTACACAGGCATCGCCCCATTGGATCAGCCCGGCGACAGCCCGAGAGCGCACCGTGGCGGTGTCCTCTCCGAAAACGCCCGCAAACTAGGTGGGGACGGTCTGCGAAAGGACGACTTCGGCGTGGTTGGCGACGCCGAAGTAGGTGCCGCTGATTGGCGGGATGCTCACCGTGATGGTAACGCCGTCATCTTCGCCGAAATTGTTCCTATCGGCTTCGGCCTTGGCTTGGACTTCGGCTTCGTCGTCCCCGTTGACAAGCCACAGTTCGTGTCCGGCCGCAAGCGCGGCCGCAATGGCGGCGTTCTTCTGGCGACGCTTCATGTCCTGCAGATATCCAACATCGAGCGCCAGCGCGGCAAATGCCAACAGCACCGGAAACGCCAGTGCCGTGACGACGGCAACGATTCCTCGGGAATCCTTTGCCAAGAGTCGTAGCCGGCGGGCCGCGTGTTTGTAACGACGAGTTTGCTTAGTCATTGGTCACCTCTCCGTAGTCACCATTCAAGTTATTATTCTTGACCGAAAAACGAGCCCCGTCCATGGAACTCTAGTACAGTTGTTCCTAGGAAAACCCTCTAGGTCCCCTAGGGTTTTTCCCTTTGTGCGTGGACCAAAAGCCCTGGCACCGACTGACCGTTTTCCCCCACCCGAATGCCTGCCGCAACGGCGCCCGACGGCGATCTTTTCTACGGAAACGCCTCGGGGCAACCCCGTAGCCTTGTAGGTTGGAGCCCCTACCTCTCTTACGACGAAGCCCGGAGAGGCATACATCGCAGCCCGAGGTAAATAAGGACGGATGGGTCATGGACCGCGGAAGCAGCTACGGGTAAAAAGAGATTAGGCATCCCCCTCCAATAGGCCTGTTTTACTGCTTTGGCATTACTACGAATAGGAGCTTGACAATGACGATAACCTTGAAGGGGAATGTTTCTATCCTTTATTGGGCGCTCGCGCTCGTTCTTGTAGCGGCGCCGACGCCGGCCGCGGCACAGACCACGATCGGCATGGTGGTCGACGCTGATTTAGATTTTTATGGCGAACTGGGCAATAACCAGGTTCATGTATTCGACGCCGATACTCGCGAGGTGCTCGATTCGTTCTTTGTGTCCAACGATACCGGAGACTGCTCGATTTCCGCCGACGGCTCGACGGGGTATTTGACGAACGGCATGAACGATGTAGTGCAGGTCGTCGACTTGACCAGCCCTTTTATGCTGGGGACGGCCCCCACGGTCGCTACCGACCCCGCGCTCGACACCTCTTTGAGCGCGGATGGTAGTTTCCTTGTGATCTGTGACGGGGGGGTCAGCACGCCGCCGATATCCGTGGTGGATACAGCTACCAATATGGAAACCTCGACCTTGCAGTTGACCGGCGCGGGCGGCACCGGTGTCGCTTGCAACTCCGTAGCGGTTTGCGACAACAACGACGTCCTGGTTACCACAGGGTCGTTCGAAGAGGTGCGTCGATTGACTCTCAATGGGTTGACGGGCGCTCTAACCGATACCGGAGCATCTCTATTCCTTGCCGCCCAACCACAAAATGTGCTCTGCGGACCCGGCGGCGCGACTGGTGTCGTTGTACTCGACGGCATATTCGGTGCGCCGGAGTTCGTTTCATTCACAACCGCTTCGATGACCCCGGTCGACAGTGGGGCGTTGACGAATCAGGCCGGTTCGGCGGCCGTTTTTGGTGAGGCTTCGGCTATTAATGCCGCGGGCGATCGTGTGTACGTCCGTTCATTTCTTCCCTTCTTCGATCCGCTCTGCCCCGTGGGGGGGCCGGCTTGCGGGTTGATCGAAGTACACGACTTTGATTCGACGACTGCCCAATTGGGTGCCACAGCGGCCGTGAACGACCCACCGACCCTCACGATCGGCCCTGTTCTCGTCGAGACCGGGGCATTCGGGGTTGACTCGATAGCGCTGCATCCCGATGGCTCCAAGCTCTTTGTTTCCGAGCACGCGGGGTTTCCACCCGACCAGCTCCCTCCGGCGGCCGTGAACGTCTATGACACCGCCACCGGCGCCCTCATCGGCCCGCTCAGCGACACGCCCGGCGGAGCAACGCCCAGCACCGCCATCGGCGCCCCGACCGGCGTCTGCGTCGGCAGCGTCGGAGATAGCGGAAACGTTGAGTTCGCTGACTTCGACGGTACCGTCAAGATCACTCTGGGCGAGGGCTCCGACGACGACACGGTAGCTCTAAACACCACCTTCACCCTCGGTACCGACAACGACGGCTTCGACCTCGACACCGAGGACCTGACGATCGAGGTCATGGGCGACCCGGGCGTCTCGGTGACCATTCCCGCGGGTTCCTTCGTGGTAAAGACCAACCCCGCGAAGACGTTCTTCAAGTTTGACGGCGTAATCGACGGCGTTGCCATCGAACTCAAGATCGACGTGCTGGGAGGCGACAGCTTCACGTTCAAGGGATCGCTCGCCAACGTGAACCTCGACGACACGGTCCCGGCGGACCCGGTAACCGTCAGCCTAACGATCGGGGACGACTCCGGATCATTTGACGTCTTAGCAATCTTCCTCTAGGGCGGTCTCTCTCCCATAGCGGCTTACCGCTATCGGCCCCGGGGCGAACGCCTCGGGGCCGAACTTTTGCCCTAACGTCCGGCGCTTCTCGCGGTAGGCCGGCCCGATTTCAATTGACCCCGGCTACTTCCTCACCGGCCCGAGGTAGGAAGACCGAGAACGTCGAGCCCCGGCCGACTTCACTCTCGGCCGTGATGCTGCCGCCATGGGATTCGGCAATCCAAGTCGCGATCGAGAGCCCCAACCCGAATCCCCCGTTTGAACGATTGCGGGACGAATCGACGCGGTAAAAGCGATCGAATACACGGTTCAGCTTGTCCACGGGAATCCCCTCCCCGGTGTCACTAACGGACAGAGTCACCTGGTCGAGGTCCGCCCGAACCGACACGTTGACTGAAACATCCGCAGCCGTGTGCCGCAGAGCGTTGTCGAGCAGGATGACCAACAGCCTTTGCAACGAGCCGGCGTGCCCGCGAACGACCGCATTCTGTTCCCCCAGGTGCAGGTCGAGCGTTCTGGAACCAGCCATGCGGCGGTACTTTTCATAGGCGTCGCGGGCAAGAGCGCCCAGATCGACATCGGTCATCGGCTCGGAATCCGCGCCACTGTCGGCCCGAGCCAGCGCCAGCAGGTCCTCGATCAAATCCGTCAGGCTCGCCGCCTCATCGTGGATCTCCTGCATGTCCTCTCGCAGTTCCTCGTCCGTCCGCGCGTGCCGTATGGCAAGCTCGGCTGTCGTGCGTATCACCGCCACGGGACCGCGCAGCTCATGCGAGGCATCGGCTGTAAACTCTTCCAGCCTGTTCACCGATCCTTCCAGCCGAGCCAACATGCCGTTAAAGGTTTCGGCCAGCCGCTCGACGACGTCCCGACTTGGGGGAACTTCAATCCGCACCGACAGACGTCCGACATCCATCCTGGCCGCGACATCGACGACTCTTTCCACCGGCCGCATTGCCGCTCGGCTTATCAAATAACCTCCCGTAAAGCTCACCAACACGCCGGCCGGCACGGCCCAAAGTAGCCACCACAGCAATCTCTCGCGAGTCGCGGTAACGGCTTCCAACGAGGATGCAACCTGAATTCGATAGGATCGGCCGACCAACAGGGCCGGGCTGTTGAGAACCCGAAACGCTCCGGCCGCGGTTTCGAGCGTCGAGAAGGCTTTTCCGTCGCCCGGAGGCTCTTGCCACGCCACAATCGATTCCGCCTTGGAGGACGCGCCGACGGGCAGCAGCGTTTGACCGTCGTCGGACTGGATGTGGATCAGCGACCCATCGGGCACCCCGTACGCATACTCGCTCAACTCCTCTCGAAGCTCTCCAAACACGCCGGCTTCGAGCGAAACCGCTGCCGGCGGCGAACCGACATGCTCGACATATCCCTCGAGTTCCCCGTCTTCCGGTCCGCCGTCCAAAGTGGTCTCCCCAAACTCAGCATCAACAAAGTCAAGGATGCGAGCGACCCTGGCGGTCAACAGATCGTCAACCGCTGCGGTCATGCTGTAGTCGACGCCAACCCACAGCACGGCCCCCAGCGACCCCAGACCGACCATCAACAGAAGCGAGTACCAGGCGGCAAGGCGGAACTCGATCGAGCGGGGGAACCTCATGCTTCCGGCTCCTTGAGTGAGAAACCGCTCCCCCGAACGGTGTGGATTAGCCGGCCCTCTCCCGGTCCTTCGAGCTTGCGCCGGAGAGAACTGATGAAAGCATCGACCGTGTTGGAGCCGACGTCCGAGTCGCTTCCCCAGACCGTCTCGATCAGTGAATCGCGCGGAACCACTCGCCCGGCGCGCCGCATCAGCATCTCAAGCACCTGAAACTCCCGCGGCGTCAGAGCAATCTTGCGACCGCTGCGCCGCACCTCATGGGAAGCAGGGTCAAGGCTGAGGTCTTCGATCTCGAGCTGCACTCCTTTAGGGATAGGCCCCCTTCTGGAAACCGCTCGAATGCGCGCCAGAAGCTCGTCGAAAGCAAAGGGCTTGGTGAGGTAGTCATCCGCACCGCAATCGAGCCCTTCGACGGCATCGCGCGGCGTGTCCTTTGCGGTCAGCATCAAGACCGGCGTCCGGTTCTTCGCTTGGCGCAACCGCTTGACGACTTCGAAACCGTTCAAGTGAGGAAGCAGCACGTCGAGAACGATGACGTCGTAGGAACGCAACCGGGCGTAGTCGAGCCCCTCCCGACCGTCGGAAGCGACGAAAACACGATGGCCTTCACCTTCCAGCCCGCGCGCCAGCAAAGCGGACATACGCGGGTCGTCCTCAACGACAAGGATTTCCATAGTCCCCCAAAACTATCGTATCGGGAAGTTTCTGAAGGTTCTATGAAGGTGGGTGTGTAGGTGTGGCAATACAAACGTGCGATGCAATTCAAGCAACAGAATCAGAGGCGTGGACGGAAGTCCACGCTCGACCGGTCACCCGGCTTGGGTCGAGCACGAGTTCATCCACGGTTCGCGCCCACCCGGGCTTTCCAAGAGGCGACCGATAAGTATCCCTGGGTAATGCAAGCGAATCCCGATCCGGGGCGACCTCCGCTCTAATCCGGGACCAGAGTCACGGTAGTCGTCCGCTTCTTCTCTCTCGACGACGAGCGTAATCAACCGGCCTCCCCGATATCTCCACTTCCACCTCGACAAGCCGACCCGCCGTCATTCAGCGGCCCGCCCGAACGTCAGCGACGCCCACCAGCTTTGCCAGTCGGCGCGTTCGCCCTGCTCTATCCGTTCCATGTGGACCGCCGTAATGAGCCACGGCCCTGCTTCGGGAAGTCGCAGCCTCACCCACCCGTCCTTATTGGAACGCTGTCGCAGCGGTTGAGACGGCTCCGCGTGGGGATAAGCCGTTACGAGCACTCCCGCAAGCGGCTTCCCCTCTCGTAAGATCCGCACCGGCAGCTCATCCCGGGCCCTGAGCCCGTAGGGGTTCACGCCGGGGACAAGCTCCAGGGGAAGGCCAAGCACGCGATCGAATCTGCCTTCCTCGCCCGACGATCCGGCCCGCAGCAGTGATTTCACGCAGCGGGAATAGAGTTCGCGCCCCTTTGCGTCGCTTTCACTGCGTCGACTCCGTTCCTCAATGACGCGCTCCAGCCCCTCGGCGCGAAGGTACTTCTCGAATTCCGCTGCTTCGAGTTCCAAAAACGCCGACGTGCTGCGGTAAGCGATTAGATGGAGCCCCGGCTCGTCAAGCGTTACGAAGCCCGCGGGGTCGAAGCCGGCCATACCCCGCACGGGCTTCTCCGAGGTCGGGCCGAATTGCGTGAAAACGACGACCCGCCCGGGATCGCGCGGCAGCGGGTCACCCCGAAAGCGCTCCCCTACTCGGAAGCGGATTGTAACTTTGCTTCCGACCGCAACGTTATACGACGAGGGTTCGATCCAGAAGTCGTGGGCAAAGAGCGGAAGGGCCGAGAAAAGCAGAAGGAAAACGGCGTGCCGCGGGGTCCTCTTCATAGGGATCTTGCTGCTACGGCGTCCCCGTCAGAGCTGGCGGCTCGTCCCCGATCAGGCAGCGGCCACTCACCGGAAGTTCCGATCTGAAGGCCGACGCGTTCGCTCGAATCCTTACCGTAACGGTCCGCCGATCCTGCTCGGATTCCCTTCGACCGTGGACCATGCGCTGACGTCTCCCGATTCGAAACCATCGGCGAAGATAGGCAGAGGGTCGTTTCCGAGGTAGTTCGTCTCGTCAAGAACCTTCTCGAGGGTTCCGGGCGAGGCCGGGGGATCCGAAACAAGATCAAAAACCCAAAGAATTTCGCCGTCGGGGCCGTCCCTTGTAATTGTGACCGACGACGGATTCGGGAGGTTGTGGTCGCAGGCAAACCCAATTATGATGTCACCGATTATCTCCTGGATGTGTCGCACCGCCTCGCATTCGCCGGTAGCGTCCGTCGGCTCAAACGGCTCGACCAGCTCCAAGTTGTCGTCAATCAAGTTGGCACGGAAGCTTCTCCCCTCGTTAGGCGCCCCCGGGATCGGCGTCGCCAGGTAAGGGAACGTATCGTCAAACTGAAAGGGCCCTTGGTAGGCTCCATCGGTAAGGGGCTCCCCCCCCGAGGGCGCGTCACTCGGCGTGCAGCCGCCGATGCCCGCGGAGCTCGGAACGAGTTGGCCTCGAATCTCGCCATCCGGGAAGTTGATGCTGTGGACGTTGACGTAAAGATCGCCCTCAAGCAGTTCTGCAATTTCATTCGGGTTTAGCAGACAATCCCAGCGTATCGGCGTCGGCCCCGTATCGTCTCGGCAAACGCGGTCGCCGTTTTGACCCGGTGCACCGCGGCGGATGCCGCCCTCGAAAACGTTCGAAACGTTGTGATTGACCACGCCCAGAAGTCGGCTTCCGTCCAGGGTAAACGTGCCCTCGCCCGTGGCGTTGGACGACGTCGGCGGGACCACGTTGTCGCCGTTGAGCATGACCGTGAACTCGTCGGAGCTTCCACCTCCGCCTTGGTAGCAGAGGTTGCCCATCAGCACCCGGAGCGAGATATCGACCGCATCGTCGCCGGGGCGCCGGCCGTTGGGATAGCCGGCCAAGTCGCCTCCGATAACGCCCAAACGGTTCTGCTGACCGCGAGGTACAGGCGCGGTCGAAGTATTCAGGCGCAGGATCTCGCCGGTCGAGCCGTCCTCGTTGAGACCCGGGATGCCCGTGAAGAAAGTCTGAAACAGATCCTCGCGGGGAAAGAAATCCGGCTCCGCCAGCTCGTCCGAGAAATGGTTTTGCAATAGTGCCGGCAGAGTGGGGATGGTGACGTACCGAGAAAAGTTATCGCCGTCATCGCGGGGATGGCTTGCGTTAAACAGGTTCTTGTCGGGCAAGCCAATCACTACTTCGTTGACCAACGGGTTGCCCAGCCGCGAAACCTGAACAAAGCTGCCGAATTCTTCGTCCGGAGCCTCGAAGGTCGGGTCGTCAATGAGTATGCGATCCCGCCTCAGGCTCGCGGTCGTCCAACCGCCGATGACCGGGTCGAGGTCGGCGGTGAGACAGTCGATCGGCACCTCGAGGATGAGGCTCGTGATGTTCTTGTCCGCGGTGTCGGAACGTTCGGCATCGGGGTTGCCGACGGGATTCGTGATGTTCACCAAGTCGAAAACCTCGCCGAGATTGACGGCGAACGGCTCTTTTCTCTGACCGGCGAAAACCCGTCCGCCCGGTTCACAACCGGGAATAGTGATGTCGTGAATGAACGAGTTCGCGTAGTCATCATAGTCGGGAATCGATTTGCCGCCGATGTTGTCGAAGGGCATCCCGAATCGTGTTTCCCCCCCCACGGCATTCGTCACGAACTCGATCGAATCGGGGTCATTTACGTTCCCGCGCATGAGTTCAAGAGAATAGGAGCGTCCCTGGGTTAAAGCGTCTTCGCCTAGTTGTGCTCCGAAGGGGCCAACGTTCACCAAAGGAACATCCACGCTCTCGCCGCCGACGTCCACGTGGAGCGAGGGTAACCGAAGTTCCGTTTGAAATTGAAACCGGAACGTGATGTCTTCTTCAACATCGCCGTCGTTCGTGATGTGGATGTCGTAAACCGCGTTGGGATCAGGTGGGAAGTAGTTCGGCCCGCCGGCGGGATCTTGCAGCGGGATGTAGTTGGCGATCAGCGTGACAAACCCGTCGCGGCCCTCTTCGTAGCTGCGGAACATATAAAAATCCGTTCCATCAACTTGGGGCGTGCTCAGGATGCCCGGCGCCTCGCGATGGCTGGACGCGCCGGCCGGAAAGAACTCCATCACCCCAACCGCGGCGATCAAGCCCACCGTGATGAAGATCGAAAGAATCGCTCGCTGTCGCATCGTCGGCATCTCCTCCAGCTACTCGCCCGGCGAACCGGGAATCGGCGATTTCAGGTACGGAAACGTGTCGTCGAACTGGTCGGCGTGCTGCCGGGCGCCATCGGTGAAGGGCAACTGTCCGGAAGGGGCTTCCGCCGGACTCAGCAGTACGCCCATCAGGACCCGCAGCGAAATATCGACCACGTCGTCGCCCGGGCGGCGGCCGTTGGGGTAACCGGCCAAGTCGCCCGCGATCACGCCGAGGTTGTTTTGCGCAAAAGACGGTACGGGGGGCGTGGCCGTGTTCAGGCGCATGATCTCTCCGTTGGAGCCGTCTTGGTTCAGCCCCGGGACGCCGGTCAAAAACACTTGAACCAGATCGGTCCGCGGAAACACATTCGGCGCCGTCACGCCTGCATCCCCAAAAAGGATCTCCAGTAGCTCGGGCAGGGTCGGATTGGTGACGTAGCGGGCAAATTGAACATCGTCCTTGGGCCGGCCAGCGTTGAAGAGGTTTTTCTTGGTCATGCCGATCACGAGCTCATTCACGAGGGGGTTTCCCAAGCGCGAGACCTGGACGAAGCTTCCGCTGTTGTCCTCCGGCTCGTCGAATGTCGCATTGTCCCCTCTCAGCTCGCGGGTGCGCGGCAGCCGGGACGTCGTCCAGCCGCCGATGACCGTGCCGTTGCCGGCGGTGACGCAAGGAATCGGCAGCTCCAGCGCAATTGTCGTGATGTTCTTCCCGGCTGTGGCGGACTCTTCGCCATCAGGCGCACCCAGAGGATCCAGGTTGAAGAGGTCGAAGATTTCACCGAGGTTCACCTGGAAGGACTCTTTTCGCTGACCGACGAACATGCGCCCATCCGGGGAGCAACCTGGGATCTCGATGTCGTAAATAAACTGTGCCGCGTAGGCGTCGTAGTCCGGAATCGATTTCTCGCCGATGTAATCAAGAGGCATCCCGAACTTCGCGGCGCCGTTCCCCGCCTCGGTGATGAAGCCCAGCTCCCTGCCGGGGTCGTCCAGCTCACCGCGTATGACCCGCGCGTAGTACTCCCGCTTCACGTTCGTCCTCAACCTGGTGTCATCCACCCCGAAAGGGGCAACATTGATAAGCGGAATGGCGACGGGCTGCCGGTTGTCAGGGGGGCCCACAAGAATTCCCAAGAAACCGCCCTCGTGTCTCCGCGTCTCGAGGATCTGAAAGCGGAAGGTCAGGTCCTCAAGCGCGTCGCCGTCGTTCGTGATGTGGATGTCGTACAGGGCGTCGGAATCGAGAGGGTAGTAGTTCGGTCCGCAGAAGGGATCCTGAACGGGTCCGTGCAACCCCGCTCCCATCCTCGGTTGTAAAAGTTGGCGATAATCGTGACAAAATCCCCGCTCCCATCCTCGTAGCTGCGGAACATGTAAAAGTCGGTGCCGTCCACTTGCGGTAGCCGGGCGATGCCGGGGGCTTCGCGGTGGCTTGAAGCGAGGGCAGAACCGAACGGCAGCCCGGCGATGGCGATAGTGCTTGTCAAGATGACAAGCATAGTCCGCGATTTCATGCCGAATCTCCTCGGGCCGGCGCATGGAGAGATCATCGCTCCAGCGGCAGACTCAATCCCCTAAATCGTAACACTGAGCGGACTCCCTTAGAGGGAATCGTTATCGCATCTTTGTCCGAAACCGCGGGGATTTGTTCTATGATGGAAAACGCCCGATCGGGTGGGCCGAGCCGACACGGCAACGGGGTTATCGGCCTGCGTTTCTGCTCGCTGGTGCAATCGAAAGTCACCACCGGAATCGCCCATGAAACGTCGCAAAGGTTTGTCAACATTTGTCAGGCTGCTGGTCGCATTTAGCGTTATCCCCTTCATGATTGTGGGGTTCAATTCGGCGCCCCCGCCGATGACAAGCGGCGCCCCGGGAGAAGACACCTGCTGGACGAGCGGTTGCCACATGACCGATTCCGGCGCTCTGTTCGAGGATTCCGACTCGCTTGCGATCCATTTCCCCGACGGGCCGACGTACCAGCCCGGCGTACCTCAGATGCTGCGTTTGGAGATCGATGACCCGATGGGCGTCGTCTTCGGCTTTCAGCTCAGCGCACGGAACGGCGAGAACGGACAGGCCGGGAATCTCGCGGCCCTCGACGCCTCAACCAGTGTGAACATGGCCGGCGGCGTTCAGTATCTCGGCCACAATATCACTCCCAAAACGGAAGGAACCTTCGATTTCGAGTGGCTGCCTCCGTCCACGGATGTCGGAAAAATCATGATGTACGTTGCCGCCGACGCGGACAACGGGAATCTGGGCCGAACGGGTAGCCGGATCCATCTGAAGACGATCGAAGTGGACCCTGCCGCGGCCCCGGGGGTTCCGACGATCCTGGAGGACGGCGCTGTTCAGAGCAACACCTTCTCGGCGGACCAAGGCTTTTCGCCCAACACGTTTGGCTCGGTGTTCGGCACCGACTTCACCCAGGTCACTCTTGACTGGGCGGACGCGTTCGTTGACGGTGTGGGCCCGACCACGCTGGGCGGCGTGAGGGTGTTGTACAACGGTGAACCGGCGTTTATTTCTTTCGTCGGTGACCGGGGCGCGGCGGCTGACCAGATCAACTTCGTCGTGCCCGACAGCGATGCGGTGGGAATGGTGACGATCGAAGTAGAGACAGCCGGCGGCCGCAGTGCTCCCGCGATGGTGATGGGCCAGACGCTGTCCCCCACCTTCTTCCCGCTGCCCGCGGATCGAGACCCGCAAGCGCTCGCCGCGGTGCATCTCGATGGATCACTGGTCGGACCTTCCGACCTTTTCGGTCCGGGGGGTGCGATTCGTCCGGCAAAGCCGGGCGATATCATCTCACTGTTCGGCACGGGCTTTGGGGAGACCATGCCGCCCGTGCCGATCGGCACGCTTCCAAGGGAGGTCCTGGCGGCGGGAGTCTTCTCCAACACGGTTGAACCGGTCAAAATCTGTTTCGGCGACGTCGAGGTGGAGCCTATCTTCGCCGGCCTCTCGAGCTTTGTGGGCGTCTACCAGATTGTCGTGACCGTCCCCGACGTGCCGGCAGGCGACGTGCTCGTGGTGGCGAAAGTCGCCGGGCTGCGATCACAAGACGGCATCTCGATCGCGCTCACGACGCCGTAGAAAACGAAGCGAAACCCTGGGTCACCCGATAGATCACGACAAGCCCCGGAAGAGGCGACCCACTCGCTCCCCACACTTCTAAACATATAAGGGGCGTAGGAAACACCGTTCGCTCGTTCCGCTCGCTCAGAGGCTAGTCGTCCGCTTCTTCTCTCTCGACCGCAAGCGCAATCAACCGGCCTCCCGATATCTCCACTTCCACCTCGACAAGCCGACCCGCCGCCGGAGCCGAGATATCCTTGAACTTCGTCCGGTCATGCCAAGTGATAGTAATCGGCCCGATCGTGAACGTTCGACCCGCCAAATCGACCGTGCCGATCACACCAACCACCTCGGTGTGGTCGTCCTTCTCATCGCTCACCTCAACCTCGGTCGACTGAAGCGAACCATCCGCATTCTCCGTTGCGCGAATTTCAATGGCCGTGCCGGGCTTGAGGTCGGAGATGTTTGTAAAGTCCTCGTCTTCAGCCTCGATCCTTGCTCCCCGAGCTTCTACGGTCACGAGGCCGTCGAACAGCCGGATCTGCGTCCCGCTCACGCTCGAAATCGTGCCTTCCAGTTCGATTCCGGGCTTTGCCCCGGATTGAGAGAAGGCGACTACCGGCAGGACCAAAACCATTGCCACCGCCGCCATGAGAATCTTATTGGGAAGTTCCATTTGAATCGCCCCTTTGTCCGGTACCAGAGGTGCCAACAGACCTCACCATAACGGCAAAGTCTGAAGGTTTTCTCAAGCGCTGAGAGCGGCCGTACTTTAGCGCACGACGCCGAATAGGATCTGCTCAATCGCTGCCTGTTCGGTGCGGAACTAGACATCGTCAATGTCATCTGACCCGGCTCAGCCGCACCGTTCAGAAAACCTTCACGATTCCCTGATGCAATTCAAAGGTGGATGTTCGCACGTTGATCCCGGCACCAGGCCGACAGCCCGCGGTTCGCAATCCTCCCATCAGCCGGCTCCGATTCCGATCGGAGCGTATCCTTCTCCTAGTTGTCGTCTTGGTTATCGGCCACGGGTCCCTGCCGGCCAAAGACCCCTCGCCACCACCGCCGGCCGACACCAAGATTCCCCTCAAGCAGTTCCCGAAAGACATCGCCAAGAACTTCGTCCGCATCTGGTCCGGCGATAATCTCGTGCCGCTGCTTTCAGGAACAGCCGTCACCGCGGGCGCGCGTCCGGCCGACGACAACGTCACGAACTTCTTTAGAGATTCGACCCGCTGGGAAGGATTCGACCGCCTGGGCAGGCAGATCGGCAAGGGGCAGCTCATCGGACCCGCGATCGGCCTGTCGTTCCTGGTGGGCAGAGCGACCTCGAATACCGACTACCAAAGATTCACCTACTCGCTGGCGCAGGGATTCATCATCACCAACACGCTGACCGGCGGTCTAAAGGCCGCAACGCACCGCATGCGTCCCGACGGAACGAACAGGGTCTCTTTCCCCTCCGGCCACACCTCGAACTCATTCCTGTGGGCGACGGTCGTATCCCGGCACTACGGGTGGAAGGTGGGGGCGCCGGCATACGTGCTGGCCGCGTATGTCGGCGCCAGCCGTCTCAAGAGCCGCAAGCACCATCTGACGGACGTCCTGGCAGGCGCCACCCTCGGTTACATCGTTGGAAGAACCGTCACCAGAAACCGCGACGCGAAACAACGCCGCGTGCACTGGGGCGTCAACGTACCTCCCGGCGGCGGAGCCGCCTTAAGCATCGGAATCCGCGTGAAGTGACCCACGCTACGGCCGGTTTCGGTGGAGTCAAGCCTCTCCCGAAAATAGCTTTGCGAGCCTACGGTGTAGCCCGAACAATCCGCACCCACTGCAGCCGCGAAGCGGCGACAGGAGCCTAACTGGAGCCCCAAGACGGGTTCATAAGAGCCAGTACCGGGGTCGGGTTGGATGAGCACGCGACGGTGGCCAGAAGGTTCAAGAAAGTGAAGCGGACGGGTTAGGAGGGCGGCCGCCGGAAGACCGGACGCGGGACTTCAAAAAATTGAAAACTTCGCCTACAAACGCTTGCGACCCGCGTATAATGGGATCGGGTGCTGGTGCACCCACAAATAGGAGGCCTCGGTTATGTTGCGGATTCCCGGCCGCTTGACGGCAACATGTGAAGGCGTATCCCGCCGCGATTTTCTTCAGGTCGGCTCGTTAGGGCTGATGGGGATGAAATTGTCCCAGGTCCTGGCAATGCAGGATGCCGCCAAGGCCGCGGCTCCTCGTTTCGCCGGTGCGCAGGGCTTCGGCTCCGCGAAATCGGTGATCGTGCTGTTTCTGCAGGGTGGTCCCAGCCACATCGATATTTGGGATCCCAAACCCGATGCTCCCTCAAACGTTCGCGGCGAATTCAAACCGATCAAGACCAAGGTCCCGGGCATCGAGCTCAGTGAGACGATGCCGAAGCTTGGGCAGGCGATCGACAAGGCCACGCTGATTCGCTCGATGAGCTACACGCCGGCCGGGCTGTTTAACCACACGGCGGCCATATACCAAATGCTGACCGGTTATCCGCCTGACAAGGTTTCACCGTCGGGCCAACTCGAGCCACCCTCGCCGATCGACTTCCCGACCGCCGGCAGCTGGATCAGCAAATTCATGCCGCCGACGGAACCGGTTCTGCCCTTCGTCGAGATGCCACGGCCGCTGCAAGAGTCGAACGTTATTGGCAAAGGTGGCGCCGCGGGGTTCATCGGCAAGGAATACGACCCCTACCGGCTTTACCAAGATCCGGCCAAACAAATCAAGCTCGACGACTTATCCTTGCGCAAGGAGACGCCCAAGGAGCGGCTGCAAGACCGCTTCGAGTTGCTCAAGGGCATCAACGGCTCGATGAAGGACCTCGAAAAGGCCGTCGACTCTTACGCCCTCGACAAATATTACGAGAAAGCGTTCGACCTAGTGCTGTCGGGCAAGGCGCGCGATGCGTTCGACCTCGAAAAAGAATCATCCGCGATGCGCGACCGCTACGGCCGCTTCACGTTCGGGCAAGGCGCGCTGATGTCACGCCGCCTGATTGAAGCCGGCACGCGCTTCGTGCAGCTGAACTGGCCCTCCGTTGCCAACGGCAACCCGGAAACGACGGCCTGGGACACGCATGCTTCCAATTTCGGCCCTCTCAAGGATCTCCACTGTCCGAAGCTCGACCAAGCGTTGTCGGCGCTGCTCGAAGACATGTCGGATCGTGGCTTGCTTGACGAAACGCTCGTCGTCGCGGTCGGTGAATTCGGGCGCTCACCGCGGTTGGGCGTCAGCACCTCGGGCAACACGAACTCGCCCGACGGCCGCGACCATTGGCCGTACTGCTACACATCTCTGATTGCCGGCGCCGGCATACCCGGGGGACGGCTTTACGGTGAATCGGACGACACCGCCTCTTCCCCGAAAGAAAAGCCGGTCCACCCGAACGATCTGCTCGCTACGGTGTACTACGCCCTAGGCATCGATCCGGGTCAGGAGATCCACAATCATCTCAACCAGCCGCGCACCTTGGTCAAAGGCCAACCGCTGACTGATCTGTGGGTCGGCTGATCGGGTAGACCGACTGCACCGAAATTTCGTTATTTCAACAGCGCCCGCGGCACCGCGCCGCGGGCGCTCTTTCGTCGGGTTCCGCAATCGGTTCCACCTCGTGCTCCTCGAAAGGAAAGGGAAGACGATCGTACAGATCCGGCATCGAGTCAACAACTCCGAGTGCGGTGCCACGGGTACCGGCATAGCTCGTGCTTAGACATCGAGCCGACACAAAGCGGGCACCGAACCGGAGCGGCCCTAATGTTTTGCGAAACGAAGCTGAGCTCCGACTTGGCGGATTCAACTAACGCTACATCAATGGCTTACGAGAGCTCCGGGGGTCCGAGTAGACAGGTCGAGGTAAAGGATCTTTATCAAAAGTTACTCCCTGGAGCGACTGGGCTTTGCGCGCGCCCCGGGGTGAGCTCTTTGAGCGGGAGAAAATCGACCCCTGTGCTAGGATAAGGAGTCCCTTGGCGGGGCTCCAATGGCTCAGGCAACGGCTTCTCTGAAGGCTCCTCTCCGCAAGCACGGCGTGCGGTTGACGCGCCAGAGAGAGCTGCTGTTTGAGATCATCCACAACTCGCACGCACACCTGAACGCGGACCGGCTTTACGGGCTTGCCAAGGAACGCGATCCCAAAATCAGCCGTGTCACGGTTTATCGAACCCTCAAGGTTCTCAAACAAGAGGGCTTGATTGACGAGCTGGATTTACTCCATCACGAAGGGGATCAACACTACTACGAAACCCGGCTCAAGCGAGAGCACGCCCACGTCGTTTGCTTGCGTTGCGGCGCGGTCCAAGAGTTTTTCGGACGGCCGCTCCAGAGCCTCAAAGAACAAATCGAGTCGGATTTCGGCTTCAAAATTCTCTTGGCCCGCACGGAAGTGGGTGGTTACTGCGCCGATTGTCAGGGGTCGGTCGAGGACGAGACCGAGGCGCTTCCTCAGCCGGCCGAGGACGCGGCGCCGAAACGCCGCCGGGGATCCCAGGGCTCGGCCGGCGCCCGGTAACGGCGATGCCGTCCGACGGTTCTTCCGGTTTTCAGCCCGCGCTTTCACCGACTCCGCTCCATTTGAGCGTCGTCGACTCCGAAGGTGCACGTAAGGAAGTCCAAGTCAACCGCAGCCCTTTCCGCATCGGTCGATTGCCTGACTGCGACCTGTCTCTGCGCGACAGCCGTATTTCGCGCAACCACGCTCAGATTCTGCTTGAGAACGGAAAGCACTTTCTTGAAGACCTCGACAGCCGTCACGGCGTAACCGTTAACGGCCTCAAGGTTAAGCGCCACCAGCTATCCTCCGGCGACCATATCGAGTTCGGCGTCGATGATTCCTACCAAGTTCTTGTCGGCGCCGAGCCGGGTTTTTCCGCCCCACTCATGGAAAAGGTTGCCGCGCTACCTACCGAGAAGAGCCCGGGGAACTTGGGGCAGCTTAGTGCCGTGCTCGACGTGGCATTGGCTCTGCAATCGTCGTTGGCTGTTGATGATGTGTTGGCGGCCGCGGTGGACGCAGCATTAGTGGTTACTCACGCAGAACGCGGTTTTTTGATGCTGACCGACGAGCAGGGTGAGCTGAAGATCCGAGTGGCCCGCGACCGCGACGGCAAGATTTTGAGCCGAGACGATTTGCGGATTCCGCGCACGGTTATCCGCAAGGCGCTGGAAAGCCGCCGCGACTTGCTTTCCATGGTCTTTGATCCGTCGGATCTCGAGGATACCGGGGCGGCAGACACGGGCACGGTCGAAGCGCTGGCTTTGCGTAGCGTCGTGTGCGTCCCTTTAGTCAGAATTCGGGTGGGCCAACAGCACGAGACGAGCGTGCTCTCAGCGCGGCAAGATACGCTCGGTGTGCTCTACGCCGATTCCAAGCAAGGTGAGCTTGCCGGCGGCAACCGGGAGTTGTTGCAAACGCTGGCGATCGAGATTTCGACTGTCCTCGAAAATGCCCGTCTCATAGAGGAAGAGCGCAAGAAGCACGACATCGAGCAGGAACTGAAAATCGCACGCGACATTCAGCAATCGATGCTGCCCGCGAAGCTGCCGACCGAGGGGTGGTTGATCGCCGACGGCAGTAGTGAGGCGTGCCAGCAAGTCGGGGGCGACTACTTCGACGTGATGCCGCTTTCGCCCGATCATTGGGGCGCGGTTTTGGCCGACGTTTCCGGGAAGGGTGTGTCGGCTGCCTTACTAACCTCGCTCATTCAAGGCGCGTTCTTTGCCACCGCTGATCTCGATGCGAGCCTGGCCGACATCGTGGCTCGCATCAATAACTACATCTGCGAGCGCTCGCGGTCGGCCAAGTTCGCCACGGTCTTCTACTGCTTGCTGCAGAAAGACGGTCTGATGCGCTGGGTGAGCGCGGGACATTGCCCAACGATTATTGCTCGGGCGTCGGGCGAGGTGGAGTGTCTCAACGCAACAAGTTTTCCAATCGGCTTGTTCCCCAACGCCGAGTTTCCCCAGGAAGAAGCCCGCTTGACTCCCGGCGACAAGGTTGTCCTTTATAGCGACGGTGTCTCGGAAGCCGAAGACTTTTCCGAGGAGCAGTTCGGAGAAGATCGCCTCAAGGAAGTGGTAGCCCGCAACGTCCAAGCGACGCCTCGCGAACTGTTTCGGGCGGTTCGCGACGACATCAACGTTTTCACGGCCGGCGCGCCTCAGCGGGACGACTTGACGCTGTTGGTGCTTGGTTATCAGGGCTAGAGACACGCCGCGCTGCCTTCTCTCTCGTGCTGCGCGCCTGACTTGATGCTGGGGTTGCCCCGGGACATCGCTTTGGCGTGAACGATGGCGCTCCGGCGGAATCGTTGGGCGGGTGCACGCCCGTTGAACCGACGTGAACGCCGCGAGGGTTAGGCGTACGGCCGCCCACCGCCGTTTTTCGGCGACATCGCAGCCCCATAACGGCCGAGGTAGTCCCTGGAATCCACAGCCACTTGGGACTTGCGGTGGTCCTAAGACAGGCTCTTCCGGGTCCGCTTCGCCTTTGCCGGCGTCCCCGCGATCGAGCGTGCCAGCGTCGTTGTCATGACGGGCCCGAGACACGTTGCGTCACACGCTATCATGAAAGAAGAAGGGGGGGCGTAACGGATTCGACGGGATTGCACCGTCGTGAAGAGGCATACCGGGTTCCGAGCTCCCGTTAAACGATCGGAAAACAACAACTGCCAATAACAACACGCAGTTAGCCTACGCCGCCTAATTTAGGTCGGCCGCTCTCTCCGTCGGGCCCGCACGGCGGGGAAGGGCGTCATTTCGCGGGATTGGCCGCAAGCTTCTGTTCGGAGCCGTAAGCTGAAATTAATCGGACTGGGTCGGGTCTTTCTTGTCCGTTCCAAGGAGCCGGCCGAGACTTTCGAGCGGACTAAGTATGTAGGCTCTTCGCGATAGACTTTTCCGGACGCGGGTTCGACTCCCGCCGCCTCCACCAAACTTAATACTTTTATTTTCAACTAGTTAACGGACTGAAATTTCTCGTGTACCTCTGGTGTACCCTTCGTTCGGGAGAGCACCAGTGGGTTTTCTCCCCACCTTCGCCTAACATCGGCCTCCAGCTGCTCCTGCCGGGCCCGTACCCACGGCGCATAGTGGTCTTCGGTCATTCTCACACTGGCGTGTCCCAACAGGACCGAGGCTCGCGGTCCGCGCTCCCGGTCGGCTCATTTGCTCTTCATCGGGCGGTTCGGGCCGAGTTTGCGCTCGGACGGACCTCTTTCTCTACCTCAACATTTCGTCTTTCGCGGCCCTCGAACGGGCCTGTCGGCCTTCATCCGCTCCAGCCGAGCCGCTTTTGCCGACACCGCCCCGACTTTCCCCGCTTTGGCACGCAGATTATGGACCCTCAATCCGGGTGTTGGGCGCCCGGAACAGTGTAACGCTCAGATCCGGCCCAGTACGTGTCTCCAAACAGCTTGCAGGCGCGCTGACCCTCGGCCGGCAGCAACCAGTAGTCGTAACAGCTGGTCCCAGTCCTCAGCGTTTTGCACGTTGCTGGAGACAGCCTGCGCGCAAAGACAGTCGTCGCGCTGGTTTCGCAATCGACGCAACTTCAGCATCGCTCTCCACTTCACCGTGGCGGTCTCGATCCGGCACCTTGAGCAAATCGAAACGCGGAAGAGCCGAAACCGAATGCTTTGCGTCTTTGTACCTTTTCGTGGAACATGTTACTTTAGGACTTCGAGAACCCCAAGGCCACGAACGGGCGTTGACGATCGATACGCTCCCCGACAAAATCATGAGGAGGTTTCTCGGTGCCGTTGTCGACAGGATGACGACCGAGGACCTCACAATCCGCCGCATCGTGGATTACAGCTCCTGCAATCACCCCAGCGAATGACCTTGCTTGCCGCGACCTTCTACTACATGGCAGCCGCCGGCATCGTGAGCGCGCTTTTGGCCGTGACGCGGAGGAACCCCGTTCACAGCATGCTCTGGGTGCTGGCACTCTTCATGCACGTGGCAGGCATTTTCCTGCTGCTGGCCGCGGAGTTCCTGGCCGCGGTCCAGGTCATCGTGTACGCGGGGGCCATCTTGATCTTTTACCTCTTCGTCGTGATGCTGCTCGACCTGCCGGACGAGGAGGCTGGGCCCCGGTTCGGCAAACATTGGCCCCTAGCCGCCGCCGCGGGGCTCTCTTTGACGGCGGTGCCTTGGCTCGCCCAAGTCGGGATGTTCGGTCCGGCCAGCATGGCGGACGAAGGGTTGCCCATGGGAAGCCTTGCCGAGGTAGGTATGGCGCTCTTCGGTCCCTTCGCACTGCCTTTCGAGATAGCCTCCCTCCTGCTGCTGGCCGCCATCGTCGGGGCCGTCGTCCTAGCCAGGAAGAGACCGGTCCAGTCATGATTGTGCCCGTGGAAACAGTTCTGGGACTGAGCGCGGTCCTGTTTGGTATCGGAGTCTTCGGCTTCCTGGCCCGGCGTAACATCATCCTGATGCTCGTCTCCGTTGAGGTCATGCTCAATGCAGTCAACGTCAGCTTAGTCGGCTTCAGCTATCACCTCGGAGACGCGCGTGGTCAGGTCCTGGCCCTGTTCGTGATCGCCGTGGCAGCGGCCGAGGCAGGGGTCGGTTTGGGGCTGGTAATCGCCTTAAACCGCAATAAGCCTGGGGCGGCCGTGGCGGACCTGACCGAACTCAAATGGTGATGTTTTCGCTTACGCCCTTGCTCACGGTGCTGGTCCCTGCCTTGGGCGCAATCCTGATTGCGTGCACCGGGGAGCGCCGCGCCAATCTGAGGGAATTCTGGTCCGTTGCCGCCGGTGTCGTGATGTTCGTTCTGGCGGCCTCCATGGTCCCGGATGTTCTGGCCGGTCGCTCGCCGGAGTGCGTGCTGTTCCGGCTCCTCCCAGGCATCGAACTGGCTTTTCGGGCGGATGCCTTCGGCCTGCTCTTCGCCTCGGGGGCCTCGCTGCTGTGGGTCTTGACCTCGTTCTACTCGATCGGCTACATGCGTTCGCTGAAAGAGCATGCGCAAACGCGTTATTTTTCTTGTTTTGCTCTGGCCCTTTCCGCCACCATTGGGGTGGCCTTCTCCGCCAACCTCTTCACCCTGTTTCTGTTCTATGAAGCCCTGACCTTGGTCACTTACCCCCTGGTGGGTCACCACCAGACGGCCGAGGCGAAGGCAGGTGCGCGCAAGTACGTCATCTATCTACTGGGCGCCGCCAAGGTGTTCCTGGTGTCCGCGATCATCCTGACGTATAACGTGGCCGGGACGCTGGAATTTCGCAGTGGCGGGATACTGCCGGCGGCGCAGCTCACGGAGCAGCCCACGCTGCTGTTCGTTATCTTCGCGCTATTCCTATTCGGATTCGCGAAGAACGCAGTCATGCCGCTACATAGCTGGCTGCCCGCCGCCATGGTCGCCCCTACTCCGGTCAGCGCATTGCTGCATGCGGTGGCGGTGGTCAAGACGGGAGTCTTCTCCACGCTTCGAGTTTTTCTCTTCGTCTTCGGTGCTGACGCCATGCGCGAGCTGGGCGCCGACCAGCTGGCCTTGGGAGCTGCGTCGGTGACCATCCTGGTCGCATCACTGCTGGCGCTGGGCCAGGACAACCTCAAAGCCAGACTGGCCTTCTCCACGGTGAGCCAGCTCTCCTACATCATTCTGGGGGCGGCGCTATTGAACGCCGACGGTGTGATGGGCGGGATTGCTCACATCACCAACCACGCCGTGTCGAAGATCACGCTCTTCCTGTGCGCCGGCTCGATTTATGTATCCGCGCATAAGACCGAAATCAGCCAGTTGTCGGGCTTGGCCAAGCGCATGCCATGGACCATGGGCGCGTTTTCACTTGCCTCGCTGAGCATCGTGGGCATTCCCCTCACCAGCGGCTTCGTCTCCAAGTGGCACCTGGCCCTCGGCACAGTGGAGGGCGAGGGCCGTTTTGCCTTGTTAGGGGTACTCCTGGTCAGCTCGTTGTTGAGCGCGGCCTACCTCGGCCCGATTGTGTACAAGGCCTACTTCGAAGAGGAGTCGCCCACCAACGAGGAGGTCCGCGAGGTGCCCTGGATGGTCGCGCCGTTGACGATCAGCGCTGCCGCAAGCCTATTCCTGGGCCTCTATTCCGGCCCTGTCCTGGAGCTGGCAGGGAGGGCGGTGCCGTGAATTTTTTGGAGAAGCAATTGGAAGACCCCGTCCGCTTCACCCGGATCAAGCGATGCTGTTATGCCGTCTTGGCCGCGATAGCTCTCGCCGAGATCGTCCTGCCGCGTATCTTCTACGGCGGCCACCACCATTTCTCGTTCGAGAGCTTTCCCGCGTGGGGCTCGATCTATGGGCTGGTTTCCTGTGCTGTGATCATCGTCGGATCAAAGCTTATCGGTAAAGTGTGGCTCATGCGCCGCGAGGACCACTATGACTCTTGAGTGGGTGCATCCAGGGCTCGTGCTCATCCTCGGCGCCTGGGTCCTGCCGTTCCTCAAAGGCCGGCTCAAGCACGCGGTGATGCTGATTCTGCCTGCCGCGGCGCTGGCCGTCTGCGGGAGCATGTCGCCCGGCACTTATGGCGAGGTGAGTTTCCTAGGGCAAGACCTCGTGTTGCGCCGAGTGGACAGCTTGAGCCTGGTCTTTTCCTATGTCTTCTCGATCATGGCTTTCCTAGGCATGGTCTACGCACTCCATGTCGACGACGATTATCAGCACGTAACTGCCCTGACCTATGCGGGGGGCGCGCTCGGGGTGACGTTTGCCGGGGACTTCCTCTCGCTTTACATCTTCTGGGAGTTGATGGCGGTTTCCTCCGTGCTCTTGGTATGGTGGCGCCGCGAAGCATCGGCGATTGCAGCCGGGTTCCGCTACCTTCTAGTTCACATAGTGGGGGGGCTCCTCCTCCTGGCAGGGATCGTGCTCCATTGGTCCCAGACCGGTTCGCTTGCCTTCGGCGATATGGGAGCTTTTTCCGGCGGCATGGCTTGGGGCCTGATCCTCGTCGCATTTCTCCTCAACGCGGCTGTCCCGCCACTGGGGGCCTGGCTTCCGGACGCCTACCCCGAGGCCACGGTCACGGGCGCGGTTTTCATGACGGCCTTCACGACGAAGTCCGCGGTCTACGTGTTGATCCGCGGCTTCGCTGGGACGGAACTCCTTGTGTGGCTGGGAGCGGCGATGGCGGTCTACGGCGTGGTCTACGCGGTGCTGGAAAACGACGCGCGTCGGCTGCTGGCTTACCACATCATCAGCCAGGTCGGCTATATGGTGTGCGGGGTAGGAATCGGGACCGCCCTGGCTATCAACGGGGCGAGCGCCCACGCCTTTGCGCACATCCTCTACAAGGCGCTGCTGTTCATGGGAGCCGGCGCCGTTCTGCAGATGACGGGGCTGCGAAAGCTGAGTGAGATGGGCGGGCTCTACAAGACCATGCCGGTCACTCTCGGCCTCTACATGATCGGAGCGTTTGCGATCTCAGCGGTGCCGCTGTTCAGCGGCTTTGTGAGCAAGTCCATGGTGGTCTCCGCCGCGGGCGAGGAGCACTGGACGGTAGCCTTCCTCCTGCTGACTTTGGCCTCGGCCGGGACGTTCCTGCACACCGGTCTGAAGCTTCCTTACTATATGTTCTTCGGCAAGGATTCCGGCGTGCGCGCCCAGGAGCCGCCCAGGAATATGCTCGTGGCGATGGGCCTGGCGGCGGCCGCGTGTGTTTTGATCGGGGTCTTCCCGGGGCTCTTGTACCAGCACCTTCCAAACGCCGTAGCCTACGTCCCCTACACGTTGGAGCACGTCACAAGCACACTTGGGATGTTGGGCTTCACAGCGCTGGGCTTCTTCCTGCTGCTCAAGCACCTCGACCCCGAGTCCACGATCAGCCTCGACACGGATTGGTTCTACCGCCGAGGATCGGCCGGCTTTTTGGCCCTGGTGCAGAGTCCTTTGTCGCGCCTCGAGTACGGCTTCGTCGGAGAGATCTACGAGTTTGTGATCCGGCGGCCGGTGCTGGGCGCGGCGGATCTGTTGCGCAGAGTCGAGAGCATTGTAGTCGACTCCGCATTCGTGGGCCTGGGACGCTCGACCCAGAACTTCAGCCAAGTGCTGAAGACGACAGCGGACGGCCACGCCCAGCACTACGGCCTGATCATGGCGGTTGGAATCGTCGTGCTCCTGGCTCTGGCAATGCTTGCCCTATGACTGACTACCCGGTCCTTACCGCCACAACGTTCCTGCCGCTGGCGGGAGCGGTTCTGATTCTGCTCGTTGGCAGCGACCGGCTCGCGCGCTTGATCGCGCTGGCTGTGACCCTGGCAACCGTGGCCGTCTCGGCTCCGCTCTACTTGTACTTTGACAAGGGCTCGAGCGCTCTGCAATTCGTCGAGTTACGCGAATGGATTCCATCGTGGAACATCGCCTACGGCATGGGAGTGGACGGTATCAGCCTTCCATTCATCTTCCTCGCCGCGCTGTTGAGCGTCCTTTGTGTCGGTGCATCGTGGAACGCGATTCAAACGAGGGTGCGGGAGTTCTATGCCGCTCTTCTGGTCGCGGAGACGGCGATGATCGGGCTTTTCGCCGCGTCAAACCTCTTTTTGTTTTTCGTGTTCTGGGAGCTGATGGTCATTCCCATGTTCCTGATCATCGGCGTCTGGGGAGGTCCGAGGCGAGTCTACTCCGCGGTCAAGTTCCTGCTCTTCACGCTGGCCGGCAGCGTTTTAATGCTCGTGGGCATGATCGCGGTCTACCAGGCCTTCGGCACGATGGACTTCAAGGAACTCGCCGGGGAGACGATTGAGCCGGGGTTTCAGGCCTGGCTCTTCGTCGCCTTTCTGGCCGCCTTCGCGGTCAAGGTGCCCATGTTCCCCGTTCACACCTGGCTCCCGGACGCCCACACCGAGGCTCCTACGGCGGGCAGCGTGATCCTTGCCGGGATCCTACTCAAGATGGGCGCCTATGGTTTCCTTCGGATCTCGCTGCCCATACTTCCCGACGCCGTGCAGCTCTTCCTCACGCCAATGTTGGTGATCTCAGTGGTAGCGATCGTCTACGGCGCGTACGTGACCCTGGTTCAGAAAGACGTCAAGCGCCTCATCGCCTTCTCGAGCGTCAGCCACATGGGCTTCGTCACGCTGGGCATCTTCACGCTCAACCGCAGCGGGGTCGAGGGCGCGATTCTCCAGATGATCAACCACGGGATCGTCTCCGCGGCGTTGTTCTTGTGTGTCGGCATGATCTACGAGCGCACCCACACGAGAGAGATCAAGGACTACGGGGGAGTCGCCAAGATCGCGCCGGTCTACTCCACCCTGCTGGCGCTGTTTTGTCTGGCGGCGGCGGGATTCCCGGGATTGAATTCATTCGTAGGCGAGTTCCTCATCATCGGCGGCGCCTTCAAAACCCAGGCCTGGCTTGGGGCCGCGGCCGTCTGGGGTGTCGCCTTGGGAACGACCTACCTGGTTTGGCTCTTTTACCGCGTGGCCATGGGCGAGATCAACCCGGGGCTCGAGGGGCTGAAGCTCGAGTTGAACGCCCGTGAGGTGGCAACACTGGCCCCGCTGGCTTTCCTCGCCGTGTTCCTCGGCCTCTACCCTGAGGGCGTCCTTTCTTATCTTCGCGTCCCCGTGGCCGAGCTTCTGGCAGCCGGAGTTACGCCATGAAGGGGGCCGCGACCCTATCGGACGTGGCCCTGCTGGTCCCGGAGCTGATTCTCGTCGGCATGGCTTTGTTGCTCATTCTGACAGCGCGCCGGATTCAGAAAACGCCCGTGGCCACTGTCGGGACTGTCCTCGCCGCGCTGGCCGCCGCCGTGGCCGCGGGTTGGACCTTGTCCGGGGGCGCCCAGACTGGGTTTAGCGGCATGATCACCGTCGACGGGTACTCGCAATTCTTCAAGGTGCTCATCGCCGCCACTCTGGCTCTCGCCGCGCTTCTGGCCGTGAGGAGCATCGACAGGGACGGGATTCCACGGGCCGAATACCATGCCTTGCTCCTTTTGGCCTCGACGGGAATGATGCTCGCGGTTTCAGCCCTTGATCTGCTGACCCTCTACCTGGGCTTGGAGCTGATGACGCTCTGCTCCTACATCCTCGTCGGGATCAGGGTGGAAAGGCCGGCGTCGAACGAGGCTGCCATCAAGTATTTCCTCCTTGCTTCTTTTGCCTCGGCCCTGCTGCTCTATGGGATCAGCCTGACCTACGGAGTCACGGGCGCGACGGACTTCGCAGGCATTGCCTCGGCTCTTGTCGAGCAGGGCTCCAGCCCCCTGCTGTTGCCGGCTATCGGGCTCGTGACGGTAGGAATAGCCTTCAAAATCGCGGTGGTGCCGCTCCATGCCTGGGCGCCGGACGCTTACCAAGGCGCGAGCGCTCCGGTTGCAGCTTTTCTGGCGGCCGGATCCAAGGCGGCCGGACTGGCCGCCCTTGGACGTGTCGGCCTGGTCGCGTTCGGCTCTGAAGCTGACGTTCTGTCCGCGGTTCTGCTGGGGCTTGCGGCTCTGTCGATTCTTGTCGGAAGCGTCGTCGCTTTGTCGCAGACCGACATGAAACGGTTGCTGGCCTACTCTTCCATTGCGCATGCGGGTTATGCGCTTCTGGGCCTCATCGCCGGCACTCCCGAAGGGGTCGAGGCGACAATGACCTACGCCTTCTTCTATGTGTTCATGACTCTCGGGGCCTTTGGCGTGGTCATCGCTCTGGGAGAGCGAGGCGAGAACCTGGACGGCTATCAAGGCCTGGCGGCGCAGCGGCCTGGAACAGCCGCGCTCATGCTGTTGTTCCTGCTGTCTCTGACCGGCATCCCTCCAACAGCCGGATTCGTGGCCAAGTTCGTCGTGATCCTGAGCGCGGTGCGCGCGGGCCATATGGCGGTCGCGGTGCTGGCCGTGGCTTGCAGCGTGATCTCCGCATTCATCTACATGCGTGTAGTCGTCTTCATGTATATGAGGGAGCCGCGGGACCCGGCGCCGTCGCGCTTTCCGATGGCGGTGTCGGCGGCGCTTGGCGTGGCGGCGCTGGTCACCCTGATCGGCGGAATCTCTCCCGGCAGCCTTACTTTGTGGGCGGTGTCGCCGTGATGGTTAAAATGATATACAGTAGCGCTCTAAGTAGGACCCGACACCGTAGCGAGGTTGCCGACCTGTGAACGAATACATCGGAATCGTCGTCACTTTCGTCCTGGCCGCCGGGATCGCGGGCGCGATGGTGGTGCTCGGCTCCACGCTGGGGAAAAAGAAGCCCACGCCCGAAAAGCTGGCGCCGTTCGAGTGTGGACAGGACCCTTTCTCACTACCGATGGGAAGGCTGGCGATCAAATTCTATCTGACAGCGATCCTGTTCATTCTCTTCGACGTCGAGCTCGTTTTCCTCTACCCATGGGCCGTGATCTACCGTACCCTAGGGACCTTGGGCTTGGTCGAGATGGGCGTCTTTTTGGGGATCTTGATGGTCGGCTACGTATACGCATGGGACAATGGCGCTCTCGATTGGAAGTGATTATGCCTGGAACCGATATAGAGAACGAACAGCCATCGTATTTCACCAGCCGCCTCGATGAGGCGCTTGGCTGGGCCAGGAAATACTCGATTTTCCAGTACCCGTTCGTGACCGCCTGCTGCGGGATGGAATACATGGCAACCGCCTGCTCGCACTACGACGTTGACCGCTTCGGAGCGGGCCTCCCTAGGTTTTCTCCGCGTCAGGCCGACGTACTTTTCGTAGTCGGCACGATCAGTCACAAGATGGCGCCGGTGCTGATACGCATCCATGAGCAGATGGCCGAGCCGAAGTGGGTGGTCGCCTTCGGAGTCTGCACATGCACGGGCGGTTTCTATGACAACTACGCGACTGTGATGGGTATCGACACCATCATGCCGGTGGATGTTTACATACCGGGATGCCCGCCGCGGCCGGAGATGGTTCTTGACGGTTTGATGAAGCTGCAGGACAAAATCCAAGGCCGGCAGACAAGCGGCACCCGGCCCGCGCCCGAAGTTCGCCCGGAAATCGTCTGAAGTATGAATGCCTCCGATTTGATCAAGTCCGTCAGGGAACGTTTCCCCGACGCAGTGTTGAGCTCCCACACCTTCCGGGGCGACGCCACCGTGGTTGTCGGGCGGCAATCGCTGCTCGAGGTGGCACGGTTTGTCAAGCAGGACCCGGCCTTCGAAATGAACTTCCTTATGGATTTGACGGCCGTTGACTACTCCGCTTTCGGGAAGGGGCCCACGCCGGCTTTCTTTGCTTCCTCCGGCGTGGCGGTGAAGCCGGCCTCTCAGATCCCCGATGAGGACCCCTGGCCCGGCCCACCGGCGGAGTCGCGCTTCGCGGTCGTCTACCACTTCTACTCCGTGGCCCACAAGCACCGGCTAAGGATCGTGGTTCCCGTGGAGGAGGCCGATGCCGAGGTTGATTCCCTGACTTCGTTGTGGCCTGCAGCTAACTGGCTCGAGCGAGAGGTCTGGGACATGTTCGGGATCAGCTTTAAGGGGCATCCGGACTTGCGGCGCATCCTCATGTACCCGGAGTTTGAGGGCCACCCGCTGCGCAAGGACTATCCCGTCAACAAACGCCAGCCCCTGATTGGGCCGGTCAACTAACATGCCCATGGAGACGACGACCCAGACACCTCAGAGCGACCCGGCTGAACTCGAGAGCCGGGACATGATGCTCAACATCGGCCCCGCGCACCCGGCCATGCACGGCATCATCCGGATCGTGGCCAAGCTCGACGGGGAGCAGATCCAAGAGGCCGACGTGGAGATCGGCTACCTCCATCGCGGCTTTGAGAAGATGGCGGAAACCGTCGACTACAACGGCGTTATTCCCTACACCGACCGGCTCAACTACGTCTCCCCGCTCATCAACAATATGGGCTATTGCATGGCCGTGGAGAAGCTCCTTGGGATCTCGGTTCCGGAGCGTTGCCATTACGTACGGGTCATCCTCTCGGAGATTTCCCGGATCTCGGACCACCTCACCTGCGTGGGGGCGAGCGCCATGGAGTTGGGAGCCTTCACCGTCTTTCTCTACATGATCAAGGCCCGCGAATATCTCTGGGAACTCATAGAGAAGGTAACCGGGGCCCGCCTGACGGTCAGCTACTGCCGCGTCGGCGGGGTGAAGGGCGACCTGCCCGAGGATTTCGCCGAACCCTGCGCCAAAGCCTTTGAGGAGACGCGCAAGGTGCTCAAGGAAGCGGATGGGCTGCTCACCCGCAACCGGCTCTTCGCGGACCGCATGATGGGAACGGGAGTGATCTCCGCCGAAGACGCCATCTCCTATGGGATCACGGGACCGTTTCTCCGCGGCAGCGGCTCAGACTATGACGTGCGCAAGGACTGCCCCTACGCCGTCTACGATAGGCTGCCCTTCGACGTGCCGGTCGGTACCCGCGGGGACAATATGGACCGCTATCTGGTGCGCATGGAGGAGATGGAACAGTCCATGCGCATTGTGGAGAGGGCGCTGGCCGACATGCCGCCCGGACCGGTCCTCGTCAACCCTGAGACTGGGCGGCCCATCCCTGCGGCGGAGATGGTAGACGAGGCGAAAATGGGCAACATCGTCTCCATTTCAGGCGCGAGCGCAGTGACGTGTCCAACTCTGGAGGGCGCGAATCATACCCAACATCCTTCCATCGCGACGGACGAAAAGCGGGTCTTCTTCCCTCCTAAGGAGGATACCTACGGCAACATCGAAGGCCTTATGCAGCAATTCAAGTTGGTGATGTTCGGCCACGGAGTGCGGCCACCCCAAGGCGAGACTTACTTCCCGGTGGAAGGGGCCAATGGGGAGCTCGGTTTCTACGTGGTGAGCGACGGAGCCAGTGGCGCTTACCGCGTGCGGGTCCGTCCCCCGTGCTTCGCCATTATGTCCGCTCTGTCCAAACTCCTCACCGGCGACATGATCGCCGACATGATCCCCACCTTCGGGTCCGTCAACATGATCGGTGGGGAACTCGACCGGTGAATTTCTCGGAACTTGACGGTAAAGCCGGGGAGATCCTCGGGCGTTACGAGTATCCGAAGGCAGCCATGCTGCCTCTCTTGTGGCTCGTCCAAGAGAATCAAGGTTATGTTTCCCAGGAAGCGGAGGCTTGGGTAGGACGTACCCTTGGCGTGTCCCGGTCGCACGTGCGGGAGGCGGTGTCCTTTTACAACATGTATCACACCAAGCCGGTAGGCCGGCGCGAGCTTCGGGTTTGCACTAGTCTGCCGTGCCTGTTGCGCGGAGGGGAGGATCTGCTGGACCGGATCAAGGAGAGCTTGAAGGTCAGCCCGGGCGAGACAACCCCCGATGGGGAAGTCACCCTCACGGAGGTCGAGTGTCTGTGCGCCTGCGAGATGTCGCCCATGGCGCAGCTCGACGAACGCTTTGTCGGCCCTCTCGTGGGCGAGACGGTCGACACTCTCGTCCGGGACGCGCTCACGGAACCGGGCAACCCGGAATCGACGCCTGAGCCTGACCCTTTCATCTGCTCGGACGGGCCGGTGCTCTCCACGCGCTTCAAGGATCCGGAGGGGACCTGGTTCGAAGCCTACGTCGCTGACGGCGGGTACCTCGCGGCCCGCAAAGCTCTCACCTCGATGACGCCCGAGCAAGTGATCGAGGAGGTTTCCCGCGCCAATTTGCGCGGGCTGGGTGGCGCGGGGTTTCCGGCCGGAAGAAAGTGGTCCTTTGTTCCCAAGGAAACAACCAAGCCCAAATACCTCGTGGTCAACGCCGACGAGGGTGAGCCCGGCACGTTCAAGGACCGCTACATCATGGAGCGGGACCCGCACGCGCTGCTCGAAGGGATGATCATCTCAGCCTACGCCATTGGCAGTCACAAGGCCTATGTCTACATTCGGGGCGAGTACTTCCAATCAGCCAAGCGCCTGCAACGTGCCATCGATGAGGCTCACAGTCAGAATTGGCTTGGCAAGAACATCCAGGGGACCGGCTTTGACCTGGATGTGGTGATCCACCGTGGCGCCGGCGCCTATATCTGCGGCGAGGAGACCGCGCTGCTGACTTCGCTCGAGGGCGGGAAGGGTTTTCCCCGGCTCAAGCCCCCGTTCCCCGCGATTTCGGGGCTTTTCGCCTCCCCCACCATCGTGAACAACGTGGAGACCCTGGCCTGTGTCCCTTTCATTCTGCGCAATGGAGCGGAACAATTTGCCGAAATCGGTACCGAGAAGCAAGGCGGCACGCGGCTCTTTTGTGTGAGCGGACATGTGGTCCGGCCCGGCGTTTACGAGGAGCCGGTCAGCATTACCCTGCGCGAACTCATCGAGAAGGCCGGCGGCGTGCGCGACGGCAACAAGCTCAAGGCCGTCATCCCCGGAGGTATCTCCGCCAAGATCCTGACAGCCGACGAGGTCGACGTCGCCATGGACTTTGACTCCTTGATGGCCGCGGGCAGCATGGCGGGGTCCGGGGGCGTGATCGTGATGGATGAGACGACCTCCATGCTCCAGGCGCTCGATTCCGCGGCGCGGTTCTTCGCCGACGAGTCATGCGGCCAATGCTCGCCGTGCCGGGAAGGGACCGGCTGGGTCCATCGCATCTTGCGGCGTATCATCGACGGAAAAGGCAGTGTCCAAGACTTGGACGATCTCCTCGCCATCGCCGGCGACATGGAAGGGAACACGATTTGCGTCTTCGCGGACGCGGCCGCCTGGCCGGTCCAGTCCTACATCAAGAAGTTTCGGCACGAGTTTGAGGAGTACATCCGCACCGGGCACAGCGCCGAGGAAAAGGAGGCGGTGGCATGCCCAGCCTGACCATCGACGGCCGTGCGGTGAATGCGGCCGAGGGGACCACGGTCATCCAGGCGGCGGAGGAGTTGGGCATCTTCATTCCGCGTTACTGTTACCACCCCGGGCTCTCCATCGCGGGCAACTGCCGCATCTGCTTGGTGGAAGTAGAGAAGTTCCCGAAACTCCAGATCGCCTGCAACACCTTTGTCAGCGAGGGAATGGCCGTCCACACCAACAGCGAGAAGGCCGAGGACGGCCGGCGCGCGGTGCTGGAGTTTCTGCTGGCCAACCACCCGCTCGACTGTCCGGTCTGCGATCAGTCGGGTGAGTGCGACCTGCAGAACTTCTACATGAACTTCGGGCTCTATGACCCGCGCTTCAGGGAGCACAAGGTCAAGAAGCAAAAGGCCGTGGAACTCGGTCCCCATGTGATGCTGGATCAGGAGCGCTGTATCCTCTGTTCCCGCTGCGTGCGCTTTACCGACGAGATCACCAAAACCGGCGAGTTCGGCATCTTCAGCCGCGGCGACCGGGCTGAGTTAGGACTCTACCCCGGCGACGTACTCGACAACCCCTACTCGGCCAACGTGGTGGACATCTGTCCCGTGGGAGCCCTGACCGAGAGTGATTTCCGTTTCAAAGCGAGAGTCTGGTACCTCTCCAGCGCCCCCACGGTCTGCAACGGCTGCAGCCAGGGGTGCAACGTGGATATGCATTATGTGCTCGACAGGCCCTACTTGAACGACGGGGCAAGGGTCGTGCGCATCAAGCCCCGCTACAACCCGGATGTCAACCAATGGTGGTTATGCGACGAGGGGCGCTACGGCTTTGGGTGGGTCGATCGGGGTCGTCTCATCAATGTACGCGGGCCGTCGGCGAATGGTCGGAATGGCGCGGACGCAAACTGGGAGCAGGCCCTCGACGCCATCTCAACGGCTTTGGGAGGGCCGGCCACCGAGGCACGGGAAGGCGGCCTGAACGGGACCGGGAAGAAGATTGGCGTGATCGCCTCGGCCCAGCTCACCAACGAAGAGCTCTTTCTGATCCGGGAAATCTTCAGGGGTGCTTTGGGGGCTCAGGTCAGCGCTTCCGTTCCAGAGACGTCCGGGTCCTCGGACGACTTCTTGATCAAGGCGGACAAGAACCCTAACACGCTGGGAGCAACTCTGCTGGGCCTGGCCGGCCCGGATGCGCCCGACACCAAGCACATTGTGGACGAGGCGCTGGCCGGGAATCTTGACGTCCTGTGGGTCGCCGGTCATGACCTGGTGGAGCTTTTTGGAGAGGAGAACGTCCGAAAGCTTCGAGAGAAAGTCGACCTGTTCGTCTTCTCGGGCACGAACGAGAACGCGACCGCCCCACTCGCTCATTGGGTCCTGCCAAGCGCAGCCTACGTCGAGAAGGACGGCACCTTCGTAAATTGCCACGGCCGCCTCCAGCGCATCGGCCGGGCCTTTCCTCCGGTGGGGGACTCCCGAGAAGACTGGCGAATTCTGCTGGAATTGGCCGGGCGGCTCGGTCTGGGGTTCGATTGGCTTGACCCGGAGCGGATCTTCCTGGCGCTGGCCGAGGCCGAGGCGTCCTTCACGGAATTGAGCTATAAGGCGATCGGCGCGCAAGGCGTTGACGTGGCGACGGCCAATCTCGCGCCCGAGGCGATCGAATCGTGATGGAAGACCTGTTCATCAAGCTCGCATTGGCGGGGGTGGTCTTTTTCGGGGTCTTGAACCTGGCGGGCCTGCATACCTGGGTGGAGCGCAAACAGTCGGCCCTGATCCAGGATCGGATCGGGGCCAACCGCGCCGACATCTTCGGCTTTCGCGCGCTGGGATTGTTTCACGCCCTGGCCGACGCGATCAAAATGTTTACCAAGGAGGACATCGTCCCGGCCCGAGCGGACAAGACCCTCCACGCCCTGGCCCCTTTCTTCTCGGTCTTCTTCGCCCTGGTGGCCTTCGCCGCGATTCCCTTTGGGGACCGCCTCATTCTGGGCGAGGGCCGCGTCATCGAACTCCAAGTCGCGAAGATCGACGTAGCGCTGCTGTACATCTTCGCCATGCTCTCGCTCGGTGTCTATGGCGTGATCCTCGCCGGCTTTGCGTCGCGAAACAACTACGCGATCCTGGGAGGACTGCGGGCCACCGCACAGATGATCTCCTACGAAATCGCTCTGGGTGTCGCCATCATCGGTGTAATCATGGTCTACGGAACCATGGATTTGGGCGAGCTGGTGCGGGCCCAGGGCCAAATGATCGGCGGCTGGATCCCTTTCTGGGGAATAGTCGCCCAGCCCGTGGGCTTTATTGTCTTCGTGACCGCGGCGCTGGCTGAAACCAAGAGGGTTCCCTTTGACCTGCCGGAAGGGGAATCGGAGATCATAGGCTATTTTGTCGAGTACAGCGGAATGAAATTCGGGATGTTCTTTCTCACAGACTTCCTGGAAACCATCATGGTGGCTTGCCTGGCCACCACCCTCTTCTTCGGCGGGTGGCAGGTGCCGTTCCTCATGCCGGACGGATTTCACTTCCCGTGGGGGGGAGAGCTCCTCGTTCCTCATCTGGTCTACGTCGGGCTCGGGGTGGCGAGCTTTTCGATCAAGGTCCTAGCCTTTTGCTGGCTGTTCATGCAAATACGCTGGACGCTGCCGCGTTTTCGCTACGATCAGCTCATGAAACTGGGCTGGAAGGGGCTGTTCCCGATCTCGGTGGCCAACGTCGTCGTGACAGCCGTGGTGCTGATCCTTCTCGGGGAGACGCTGTAATGGCTGTAAAAGTTGTCCGCAGACCGGAGTTGACCTTCTGGGAGAAGACCTACCTCCCCCAGATCGTGAGCGGACTCAAGATCACCTCCGCCCACTTCTTCCGAAACCTCTTTCTTCACATCGCTCACGTTCTGGGCCGGTTCAAGCACCTTCCCGCCTCGGCCACCATCCAGTATCCCGAAGAGCTCAGGCCCCTCATGTCGAGGTTCCGCAGCCGCCACCGGCTCACCGTGCGCGAGGATGGCACCCCGCGCTGCGTGGGGTGCATGCTCTGCGAGACGGTCTGCCCGGCCAAGTGCATCACCATCGTGCCCGGGGAGCATCCCGACCCCAACGTCGAGAAATACCCGGTTCGCTTCGATATCGACCTGGGGGTCTGCGTCTATTGCGGGTATTGCGTCGAAGTATGCCCCGAGGACGCGATTCGTATGGACACAGGAATCCTGGACCTAGCTGCTTACTCAAGGGAGGCCATGCAGCTTGACATCCATGAGCTGATGGACCCTGAGCTCCGTAAGCCGCTCAACGACTGCAGCCTGCAGTTCCCCCACAAGTGTGAGGTAACCGGCGGAGAGATGAAGGGCAGCTGGGACAGCGTTGAAGCGTCACAGGGCAAGTCCTGAGGGGCGACCCAACAACCAGCCCTCACATCTCGGACGAAAACAAGGACTGCGCGGAGGTCTCTAGTGTAGTGCCACTAACGGTTCTGGACAATGGCGTGGGTTTTGGCGGCGCGCTCGACTTTGGCGAGGATATCTTGTGCCGGAGCTGTCCAAAGGGCTTAGGCGCTTGGTTGCTCGCTTCCAGGTACTCGTGGCTGGCGGCCTCGAGTTCGGGAACACTGCGGAACACGCCGCGGCGGATGCGCTTCTGTGTCAGCTCGCGGAACCAACGCTCGACGAGATTGAGCCAAGAAGAGGACGTGGGAATGAAGTGAAAGTGGAAGCGGGGGTGCTTCGCGAGCCACTTCTTCACCTGCTCATGCTTGTGCGTGGAGTAGTTATCCACGATCAGATGCAGCTCCAGCGCCGCTGGCGTTGCGCGGTCGATCTTGCGTAGGAATTTGAGGAATTCCTGGTGCCGATGTCGCGGCAGACACTCCCCGATCACCTTGCCGTCGAGCACATTGAAGGCGGCGAACAGCGTCGTTGTGCCATGTCGTTTGAAGTCGTGGGTCATGGTGCCGGCACGACCCTTTTTCAGGGGCAGTCCCGGCTGGCTGCGGTCTAAGGCCTGGATCTGGCTTTTCTCATCGACGCTAAGCACCAGCGCGTGCTCGGGCGGATTCAAGTACAGACCGACCACGTCGCGGAGTTTCTCGACGAACTGCTTGTCGCGGCTGAGCTTGAAAGTTTCGAGGCGATGGGGCTGCAGTCCGTGCGCTTTCCAGACGCGCTGGATGGCCATCTTGGAGACGCCCAAGTGCTTGGCGAGGGTGCGGGTGCTCCAATGCGTGGCCGCCCGGGGCTTCTCGTGAAGCGTTGTATCGAGGATGCTTTGGACGAATTCCGCGGCGAGCGCCGGTTTGCGTCCGGGGCGCGTCTGATCGCGGAGTCCGTCGAGGCCGGACTGGGCGAAGCGGTTTCGCCACAGGATGACGGTCTTGCGGTTGACGCCGAGTTCGCGGGCAATGGCGTGGTTCGCCAACCCCTGCGCACAGCGCAAAACAATGTGCGCTCGCAAGACCATTTTCTGCGTCGTATTGCGGCCTCGAACGAGGCGACGAAGAGCGTTTCGCTGCGGAGCGGTGAGGGGTAGAGCGTCAGCGGATGGCCACATAAACCTTCCTACCGCAAAAAGGGTTTTATTGTCCAGTTATTTATGTGGCACTACACTAGTGAACCACGATGTCCGTCGCGGCGACTGTCTGTGCCCAGGCAATCTTCAGCGTGCCTTGGTTCCCCTCCGTCGGCTCGATCGTGATGGTGAGTTGCTCAAGCGGTGCGCCCATATCAGAGATCTTCATCGCCGTGCGGCCCAGGTCTTGGCCGGCGTCGTAGCTGAAAGCGCCCCACTGTGCGGCCGTTTTGTTCAGCACCAGGGTCCATGCCTTCTCCGTGGGAATCGTGAACAACCCGTAGGTTCCCTTGGGGACATGGATGTCGCCGACCATCAGGTCCGCGTCGGTGGTGAGGGTCGTGGCTTCATCGGCCCCGGTTCGCCAGACCTTATCGAAGGGGACCAGGCCACCGTAGATTTTTCGCCCCTTCTTATAAGGCCGGCCGTACTCGATTGTGATGGTCTTGCCCGCAATCACCGCCGATGTCGATTCGTGAGGGCTCTTGCGCTGCTGCTGCGCTCCCATCACCCCCGCCAAGCTCAAGATCGCGGCAACAAGAAGAATGTGTCGAATCGTCCGTCGCATCGTGGAAACGTCCTCCGTGAGTCATCGTACCAAGAAGGTCGCATCATCGACCCGTCGCAACCGCTGAAGTGTGATGCCGCTCACGCCGGGCGTAGGGTGCCGCCCCGTCTCCACCGTTGCTACGATAGCCGAAGACCATGGGGAGCACATCATGTCTGAATTGGCCGAAAAGCAATGCATTCCCTGCCGTGGAGGCGTTCCTCCGTTGACAGGCGACGAAATTGCGCCACTGGCCGGGGAGATCCCGGCGTGGAGCGTTATCGACGGGCATCATCTGGATCGGACCTACACGTTCGGCAATTTTCGCGAAGCGCTTGATTTCACCAATCAAGTCGGCGAATTGGCCGAAGAGCAGGGCCACCATCCCGATATTTATCTGGCGTGGGGGAAGGTGGGCGTGCAGTTGTGGACCCACAAGATCGATGGGCTGACGGAGAGCGATTTCGTCATGGCCGCCAAGATTGAACGTTTGTCGGAGAAGCAACTGTAGATCTCGCCGTCCCGAAATGCGCGGCCCGTTTGCGGACACGCACCTCCGAACGGTGCGATTCCTCTGGCGCTGCTGTGGCTGCGGGGTTGGCCCGGGGACTGGAGATCTTGGTTTCGCTGGGTTTCGGGTTGGTTATTCTTCCGGGTCCTCCGGCAGCTCGATTTGATCCTGTAGTTCGTCTAGAAGTTGGACAACCAGGGCTTTTTGGCCGTAGTCGAAATCGTTGCGCGCCGGGTCGGGGTCGTGCGCGGCAACCCAGATCTTGAGCATCTCCGTGACAGGATGAGCGACGGATTCTTCGGCTCCGGGCTCGAAGCGGAGCGGGATTTCGCTTTGTTCGATGGCGTGGAGTAGGAGTGCGGAGAATTTCATGACGGTCGGTTGCATGGTAGCGGAACCGAGTCGCGTAAGTAAGCGGGCTGGGAAGAAATCGCCGCCTCGCGCTCGTGCACGCAATTCAGAACGCAGATACAGAGCCCAGAGCGCAAGCGACGGGCCAAGAGCACAACCGTTTCGAGTAGACCGAAGACTATGCCGGAGTGCGCGACGGTTCGGGAAACGGGTTGCCGCGGAGCGTGGCGGTTGCCTGCCCCCGGCCCGTCGCTTGCGCTCCGGGCTCTGTATCTAATGTTGTGAATTGTATATGCCGCCGCAAAATTGAGGGGGCCTCTGGGCCCCCCCATTTTTTCACCGCTCCTCAACGGTTGCGGCTCGGTTTGGGGATGCGACCGCTCACGGCGCGGCGGTCAGATCGATTTCGACTTCGCTGTCCGGGTCGATGGGGATGATCTTGTTTTCGCATCCGGCACGCTCCCACTCGGCCTCGTCGGCGACTCGTTCGGGGGCGATGTCGGCCCAGGCGCAGATGCGGTACTCGCCGGGGATGACTTTGCCGAATAGGAAACGGCCCGCTTGGTCGGATTGCACGCGCAGCCGTCCACCGTCGCCGTCGAGGGCCACGCGGCCGTGTGGCAGAGGGCGGCCGGTCGTTGGATCGAGGACTGTCCCGTAAACTTGGCCATGGTCCGCGGCGAGGGTCACTTCGAAGCGATTCAAGCCTTCGGAGACCGTTAGGTCCAACGGGGGAATTGCCGTGGAGCCCCGCTGTACACTTTCGACGTAGACGAGGGAAGGACGGACGCCGAGGCGGTACGACCCGGGTATGAGATCGTCGATCCGAAAGCGGCCGTTGGCCGAGTCGACCGCTGCTGAACGCCCCCCAAAGCCTTCATTCGAATGGAGTTCTAAGCGAATCCTCCTCGGCCGGGCCTCCTCGGCTAATCGCACCACACCCTCAACCGCCCCCGCGCGGCCGGGACGCAAGACCAGACCTTGGACGTCTCCGTAAATGTTGACGATGTCGAGAAAACGATGGCGCCGGCCGGCCCCGCGCTCTGATATCAGGACCTTGGCCAGGTAGCGACCTGGCGGGACTCCGGCGAAATGAAAACGGCCCTCCGCGTCGGCGTTTGCCGAATAGGTTTGCGCGGAGCTCGCGGCGATTTGGAGCCGAATCTGGACGCGGCTCGCCTCATCGAGGTTGACCCCGATCAAGCGCCCCGAAACGTCGTGGGTGGACTGCTCGCCCAGCGTGATCGCCAAGTCGTCGATCACTTCGCCTTCGCCGGGCTCAACAACCAGAGTGGCTGTTTCGTCCGGCGCACCCGCGGCGCTCCCTCGTACAGTGAGCGAGTACGAGCCGGGGGGCAAGCCGGCCAGCCGGAAATGCCCTCGGTCGTCAGTCGAGGCGCGTGGTCGATCGCGCCGTCGAACCGCTACGTCGTACCCGATTCGCCGCGCCGAAACTTGCGCTCGCTCGACGGGCTCGCGCCGGCGGTCGAGGACCACTCCTTCGAGGACCGCGCCTCGAACCAGCTCAAAATCTATCGCTTCTTGGGTGCAGCCCAAGGTGCAATCCAGGGTGACTTTCTTGCCGCTCCGCTGCGCAGCCCGGTCGGTGTAATAGCCGGACTTCCAAGCGGTCAGAATCACTCTCTCGGGCGGCACGCCTTGCAGTTGGAAAGTCCCATTCGCGGACGTGCGCGTGGAAGCCAACAGTCTCCCACGCAAGCTACGAGCTGCCACGTAGACCTTGGAGAGAGGGCGCCGGGTTTCCTCGCGGTGCGCCCAAACCGTTCCTTGGACCCAGGAGGAAGCACCGGCCGCCGGCAGAGCCGGCAACAACGCCACAATCAACAGGAGGAACCCACGCTTGGCCGCTGCAGGAGACATAAAGGCCGAGGCTTTACCTAGGATCATCCTAACGCGGCTTCAAAGTTCCCGGTAGCCTGCCGCTCGTAAGTCATAGATAAGAAGTGTTGTTAGGTTTCTCTTGCCCCGGCGCGGTTCCTTTGGGAGCGGTGTGTGACGGACTTGATTGGGTGCGGCAACGGTCGCGGCTCGGTTTTGGGAAATCACGCAAGCTTCGAAATGCCAAACCGAGCCGCGCACGTCAGTAAGCGGTGTCCGATGAAGGCGGTCGACAAGAAGGAAGGTAGTGGGAGCGCAATGCCCGCGGCTGGACTTGTCAGCGCAGTACCCGCAAGCAGGCCGCCAGGCCGCCCCGCCGGCCTGTCCCGAACCCCAACCGCGCGCACCTACCGACAATTCCGGAAGCCCCCGGGGCTGGTTCCTTGGGCCCGCCACCGTTGCCGCACCCGATCAAGTGCGTCGCACACCGCTCCCTCACGGTCGCGGCTCGGTTTGGGAATCGCGCACCGTTCAGTGACTCGGGCGGGCCTCGGTATGGCAAACCGAGCCGCGCACGCCAGTAAGCGGTGTCCGATAAGGCCGCTCAACAAGAAGGAAGGTGGTGGGGGCACAATGCCCGCGGCTAGACTCGCAAGCTCAACGCCCGCAAGCAGGCCGCGAGGCCGCCCCCGCCGGCCGGTCCCGAACCCCAACCGCGCGCACCTACCGACAATTCCGGAAGCCCCCGGGGCTGGTTCCTTGGGCCCGCCACCATTGCCGCACCCGATCAAGTGCGTCGCACACCGCTCCCTTACGGTCGCGGCTCGGTTTGGGCATCGCATGCTGCGCGATGACTTTTGCGGGTCACCGTAACGGCCACCGCCAAGTCCACGACGGCCGGGAATCGGGTGTATTGGCTGGTGATCCCGAACGAGGAACGCCTCTCGAAGAACTTCGAGAGGCGTTCGGGAATTAGCGGTTTGACCGCCAACGCTGCTTTCGCTTAGTCGCAGGCGTTTGCCTTCGTGTGAGTGTTGAAGCCAACCTTGCAGATGAAGGTTTCATCTTCTTCAGTCAAGAGGGTGTCAAAATGCGAATTCTTTCGCGTTGAGGCACCGACGTTCGCAGTGGCTGACTTATCATCACATCCGGTACAGGAAATGCCGGTGTGCCCCTTTCCATTCTTGGCAGGCGTAGCGTTGTTCTCCTTGTCGTTCCGCGTCTGGAAGTCGTCGATTTCGACGGTGTCGGCGAGGTTGGGGCCGGTATTAACACAGGCGTTGCCGTTGCAATCCGTATCGCCGCCCGCAGCATCGGTGTTCTCGTCGATAATTGTGACCGCGAGACTCTCGCCTCCGCTAGAGACCTCACAGTAACAGGTCGTAATGGTGATCTCCGAACAGTCAGGTAGAACGATTGTCTGTGGGCTGTCGTCGCATTCCATCCCCCCGACCCCGAACCCCGGCACGGTCATCACAAGCGCCAGCGCGAACACCGGCACGATACATTTGATTAGCTTTGTCATTGTCAATCTCTCCTTCTTCTTGGACTCAATACATCGCCTCTGTTCCGCTCTTCGAAGAGGCTGGGTGGAACAGAGGCTCCAAGACCCAACCCGAAAATCGATGTTACTATTGAATCTCGCAAAATAAAGTGACACCTTTTTGGGGTACGTACGTCTTTGTATGTATGGGAAATACAAAAGGCGTACGGCGGGATTTCGAGGCCCTGGAGAAGCGCCGTTTCAAAGCGATCCGGTTGGTCGAGCAAGGCTGTAGTCAGTCCGAGACAGCGAGGCGATTGAAGGTCGCGCGGCAAAGCGTCAGCGAGTGGCTGCGACGATACCGGCGTGACGGCGAAGCCGGGTTGCGCCAGGCCGGCCGCGCCGGCCGTAAGCCGCTGTTGGACGCCGCGCAGCTCGAACGCCTCGAGGCGTTGCTGCTGGAAGGCCCCGAGGCGCACGGCTTCCCGACGCCGCTGTGGAGCTGTCCGCGGGTCGCTCGTCTGATCGGAGACGAGTTCGGCGTGCGCTATCACGAGGGCCATGTCTGGAAGATCCTGCGGGCGCTCGGTTGGAGCCCGCAACGGCCCGTCGGCAAAGCGCGGGAGCGCAACGAAGAGGCCATCCGCGGCTGGCAGCGCAAGACTTGGCCGGCCATTAAAAAAAAGCCCGCAAAGAAGAACGTACGATCGTCTTCATCGACGAAAGCGGATTGAGTCAGAAGCCGCATCGTTGCCGCACCTGGGCGCCGCGCGGCGAGACACCGGTGTTGGAGTTCAACTTCAACTGGGACAAGCTGTCGGTGTCGGCCGGGCTGACGTTGCGCAACTTTTACTTCCGGCTCTATCCCGGCGCGATCGGCGAGCTGGAGGTCATCGACTTCCTGAAGGCTTTGGTGCGCCACATCGACGGCCCACTGCTGATCGTCTGGGACCGGCTGCCGGCGCACCGCAGCCGCCTGGTGCGGGAGTTCATCCAGCTCTCCGAGGATCACATCGCAACGGAGTACTTGCCGCCCTATGCGCCGGAGTTGAACCCGGTGGAATACATTTGGGCGTACTGGAAGCAGCACGAGTTGCCCAACGTCTGCCCGAAGGACTACTGGGAACTCGACGAGCGCGCCCGCAAAGCGCTGCGGCGAATGCGCCGCAAACCGCGCTTGATTACCGCTTTCTGGAAACAGTCTTCTCTTTGTCTCGATTGACAGTATATTATGCGAGACTCAGTAGTACTTTTGATTATCCTACGTCACTCGGACCGTGAAACTCAATAGTTCTATGGACATACGTCTTCGGCGTTCCGAGAGATAGGCCGCTCGGCCGCCATGTCGGAAATTCACCCGTTCAGCTTGAAGCTCAGAGTTCGGTCGGCCGGACCGCGAGAAAGGGGGAGACGCCTTCTTGCATTTTCCAGGAGGGAACGGCGCACATCCCTTCTGGTACGGTTAGAGCCCTTTTTCTAGAGCGTTACCTCCTAGAAAGTCAGTAATTCACCTTACGAAAGCTATTCTAACCCCGGCTTCGCCGTGCCGTCAAGATTCAATTTTGTGGAAACTTAGGTGCTGAGTCAAAAGTACTGGATGAGCTGTTGTGTGTGGTCGTTGGCTTTCAGCGCCCGCAGGCTGTGTGCCGGGGCCAGACCGAGCCGCCACGTTAGTAGTGGTACGAGATGAGGCCGTTCAACGCGACGGCCGGTGGCGGGAGCGCGGTGTGCGGTCACGTCCTGCCGCGCGGGGGGAACGGCTTTGTGAGCTTTGGTGATTCATTTGGGGGAGGAGGTCCTGGAGAAGCCTTCTTGGGGGCCGATCACTTTCTTGCTTCCGAGGTGGGTTCAACGCATACCGCTTACTTACGTGCGCGGCTCGGTTTGCAATGGCGTCACGGCGGGCGGCCCAAATCGATTTCGAGGCGAATTCACGCGAATGCGGGGATACGAACCGATGAATCGGTTCGCGGCAGAGCGTGGACGCTCACACCACGTGGTCGCCGGGCCGGCGAAAGGCCGGCGATCACCGGGGAGTCAACCAGGAACACGCACTCGACACCGATGCCGAACCTCATTTTCATGGCGGTATTGTGAACCCGCGGATTCTTAGAAACCGACTGCGCCCCATTTTTTCACTCCACTTTTCACTCCACCCTGACGTCCCCGGCTGGGTTTGATAATCAGGGACGAGTTGCTACGCTACGGGAGCGGCCGGCGCGCCGGCCGGCCGATTGCCCAATTTCGTGGCCTCCCAAGCCTCAGACTACTGCTCAGCCCACCGCGAGGCCTTTCTGGCGGGACTAATCGAGTTCTTACGCGTCCCCAGCATCAGCACGCTACCCGAGCACGCGGCGGATATCAAGGCGGCCGCTGACTTTCTCGTAGATGACCTTAAAAAGGCCGGAATGGAAGGTGTTCGGCTGATCGAGGGTTTCGGCAACCCGCTTGTGACCGCTGAATGGCGCGGGGCCGAGGGTCGCCCCACGCTTCTCTTCTACGGACATTACGATGTTCAGCCCGCCGACCCGCTCGAGGAGTGGCGCTCGCCGCCGTTCGAGCCGGAAGTGCGCGGCGACGACCTTTTTGCGCGCGGTGCGGCCGACGACAAAGGGCAGATCTATCTGCTGATTAAGGCGGTGGAGGGGCTTCTCAAAAGCACCGGAAAGCTGCCCGTCAATGTGATGTTTCTCATCGAGGGCGAGGAGGAATGCGGCGGACAAGCCGTTACCACTTATCTCGAGCGCCAAGGCGCAGAGTTGCCCGCGGACGCCGTGTTGATCTGCGATACCGAGATGTTCGCGCCAGGGTTGCCCACGCTGTGCGTTGGGCTGCGGGGCGTGGTCTACTCGGAGATTAAGGTTACGGGTGCAGCGACTGATTTGCACTCGGGTGTCTACGGCGGCGCGGCCCCGAATGCGCTTGAAGCCGCGGCTCAAATTGTCGGCGGTCTGAAGCAGGGAGGCGCTGGGGACGACGCCGGACGCGTTCTTATCCCCGGCTTCTATGATCAGGTCGACCGCCCTGCCCCGGCCGAGCTCGCAGCTTGGGGGAAACTGCCTTTCGACGAAGAGCGCTATCGGCGGGAGGAAGTCGGTTCGGAGGTTCTGACCGGGGAGCCGGGCTTCTCGGTATTGGAGAGAACCTGGGCCCGCCCGACGCTTGATGTGCACGGCATTCGAGGCGGGTTCGTCGATGAGGGCGCCAAGACCGTCATTCCGGCACGAGCGACGGTGAAGGTCAGCATGCGCTTGGTTCCGTCCATGGACCCCGACGACATCTATGCGAAGTTCGAGCAACGCGTCAAGGAACTTGCGCCGCCGGGAACCAGGGTCGAGATGCGGCTCCTGCACGCGGCGCCCGCATCGGTGGTTGATCCTGAGAATCCGTTCGTGCGAACGGCGGCAAGCGCGTTGCGCGAGACATTCGGGCGTAAGACGGTGTTCATTCGCTCGGGAGGATCGATTCCCGTTGTTTCCGAATTCGACAAGTATGCCGGGATTCCCAGTGTACTGATGGGTTTCGGCTTGCCCGACGACAATATCCACGCTCCGAACGAGAAGTTTCATTTGCCGAATTTCTATAGCGGGATCGCGGCGGTCGGGCGTTATCTGGAACTGTTGGGGGCCTAGCCTGCTTTTCTCACCAAGTGGCGCGGCAGAGTGCATGAGAGGGCCGTCAGTACGAGGCGCGGGCCGCTTGGCGCGCGGAGGCGTACTTGAACAGTACGGTGAGCACGGCAAGCAAGCGCAACTAAGTAATGGCGGGCCTATCATGTGCTTTGCCCGTCAGTTGGTGAGAAAAGCGGGCCTAGTGCTGGTGGCCTGGATGATCCGCGTGTGGCGACGGGCAGTGCCGGTCGGGGCGATACTGCCGGCAAGCATCTTGACCTTGTCCGCGCTTCCGTTGATCTATCCGGGCGGAGTCGTCAATGGGGCGGGGTTTCTTCCGCCGCCGCTGCCCGGTTCGGCGCTTGCCTCCGGATCGGTGTTCAGTATTTTCGGATCGAAGCTGGGCCCGGAGTCCGGTCTCGCGGCTTTGGGAATTCCATTGCCGCACGAGCTTGCCGGTGTATCGGTCTCGGTGTGGAATAGGGCGGGAGTGGCCAAGCCGGCGCGGTTGCTTTTCGCGGGTTCGGGCCAGATCAACGCCGTACTGCCGAAGGATCTTCCGGCCGGGCTTTATCTCGTCACCGTAACGACGAGCGACGAGACCTCGCCGCCCGAGCCCGTGAAGATTGTTGCGGGCAGCTTTGGAATTCTCACGCGGCCGCTCTCGGCTGAGGAAACCGGTTTCGAGGAAGGGGGGCCGGTTGCGGCGCTGGTCCAGAACATTCGGGCTGACGGTCGCACGGTGTTGAACTCGCCGGTGTCGCCCGCAGCGCCGGGAGGCACGATCCTAGTGTGGGGTACCGGGTTGGGGCGCTCGGCGGCCCGTCCAAAAACGGCGGCAACACAGCTTTCCGATATCGAAGTCGACATTGGCGGCCGGTCCGCTGAGATCGAAGCCGCCGGACCCGCGCCGTGCTGTCCGGGCGTCGATCAGATTCGGCTCCGAGTTCCGTCCAACGCCCCGCTTGGATGCTTTGTGCCCCTCTCGGTCCGTCTGCGCGGCGCGGTTTACAGCAACGTCGAGGCCCTTTCAATCAGCGAAGACGGTTCCCGTTGCGCCGACCTGCCGCCCACTGACCCGCCCGCGGTAGCACAATCCGCGGGCCTGGCGGTGCTGTCGCGATCGTCGGTCGATGGGGAGGTTTTCGACGAAGCTTCGGCCGTCTTCGGGCCTACGGCACGGGCTTTTCGTCGCCTCCCGGCGCCGGGCACCTGCTTGCCGGGGCTTCTCGCACCTGAGCTCGGAGTCTTGCCCACGCTCGACGCGGGGCCCGAATTGTCGCTTTCGACTCCCATCGGCGCAATTCTTCTACCCGCCACGCCAAGCGGCGATGCACCGGTCTATCAGGTGACCTCGCCGCCGGCGCCGCCCTTTCTTGGCCCTGGAGAATACACGCTCGTCGGCGGGGGCGGGGCGGATGTGGGTCCCTTTTCGGCGTCCCTCTCGATCCCCTCGGCTCCGATTTTGGCTGTCCCTCCCGCGTCGGAAATCGTGTCGCGCAATCGCGGCTTCGCTGTTTCGTGGGGCGCGGCGGAACGCAGCGAAATCCTTCTCACCCTTTCGGGTGGATGGGGCCTGACTTGCCGCGGAGCGGGCGCGGCGGGGTTGGCGATAGTGCCTGCAGCGATCTTGACCAATCTACCGGTTTCCGCACGCCTGCCCCGTGGGAGCGAACGGCTGGAGTTTTCGGCGACGTTCGCGCCGCGCGAGTCCCGCTTCATGGTAGACGGCATTGACGAAGGTAGGGTGCGCGCCCTCCACCATGACGTGAGCGATGTGCTGTTGAGCCCGCTCGAGCTGCCGAGCACACCGTTGACCTTGCCGAACGGACGGGTGATTCAGGCGGAGTTGGCGACAAGCTTCGGAGAGCGGCGGCGCGGGCTGATGGGGCGTCCGGAGTTGGCCGACGACCGCGGAATGCTTTTCCTATTCGAGCAGCCCGGCCGGCTGAGCTTTTGGATGCTGGGCGTCTTGATCCCGCTCGACCTTGTGTGGCTTGACTCGGACCGACGGATCGTCGGATTTTCGGAGCGAACGCCGTTGTGCGAAGACACGACCGGCGGGGGCTGTCCTCTCTTTGATGGCGGCGCCGAGGCGCAATTTGTTCTGGAATTGGCTGCCGGCGCAGTGGAGGCCAACGGCCTAAGCCTTGGAGATTCAATCCGATGGTAGCCCGAAGCGCAAACGATGGTACCAAAAGCCGCCGTATCCTTCACGCCGGCTCAGTAATTTGAGCCGGTGTGGAGAAGCACTTTGGGCCGTTGAATAAGTCAAAACTCCTATAACCCTCGCCGCGCTCGCGGTTACAATACAAGTACGTTTATGAGCGATTTCGACCCCAGTTTAAAGAGCATCGTAGATGAGCTGAACGAGAAGGCCAAGCCCGCCTCGGACGCTCCCGGCCCGCGAGTTGTTGATCTACCCGAGTCGGCCGATCCGGACAACGCGCTCAATCAACTGCTGCGGCACGCGGTCGCCCGTGGTGCTTCGGATATGCTGTTCGTCAACGGGTCGAGCTTCATTCTGCGCATCAACGGGAACCTGCATCAGGCCGATGGTGCGCCTTTTTCAGATGAAAGCATCCGAGCTCTGACGCTGCCGTTGCTCAACCGGCGCCGTCGTCAGGAACTCGATCGCGAGCGCTCGGTCGACTTCAGTTTTGTTCGTGAAGGCATTGGGCGTTTCCGGACCAACGTCCACTATCAGCGAGGCACGCTGGCCGCGGCAATTCGTTTGCTCCCCGACAAGGTTCCGACGATCGAGGGGCTCCATCTGCCCGAGTCACTGCGGAAGTTGACGGAACGCAAGCAGGGTTTGGTGCTGGTCACTGGGCCGACGGGCTCCGGGAAGTCGACGACCCTGGCGTCGCTGCTCGGAATCTTGAACCGCGAATACGCCTACCACATCACCACGATCGAAGACCCGATCGAGTATTACCACGCCAACGAGCGGTCGGTCTTCGAGCAAATGGAAGTCGGCCACGATGCGAACAGTTTTGCCGACGCCCTTCGCAGCATCTTGCGCCAAAGCCCCGACGTGATCCTCGTCGGTGAAATGCGGGACCCCGAGACGATCGCCGCGGCGGTCACCGCCGCCGAGACGGGGCACCTCGTCTTTTCGACATTGCACACGAACGACTCGATCCAGGCGATCGGGCGCATCGTTGATTCCTTCCCCGGGACGCAGCAGAATCAAATCCGCCAGCAGCTTTCACTCGGCTTGCTCGCAATCATCGCGCAGCAGTTGGTCCCGGCCGCTGACGGCAGCGGACAATACCCGGCGCTTGAGATTCTGTTGGCAAATACCGCCGTCAGCCACCTCATCCGCAAGGCCGAAGACCACATGCTGCGGTCGCAGCTGAGCTTGGGCCGCGCCGAGGGGATGGTCATGATGGAGGAATCGCTCGCCGAACTCGTTCGCAGCGGCCGGATCACCTACGAGACAGCCTCCAAGCACTGCTTCCGCCCGGAAGAGTTTCAACGCTACATGAAGCAGTAAGGGCTGTTAGAGAAAAAGGCCCGCCGCCGCTCCGGCGCATCCAGCGAGTCGGTTGACCCGGGGTGATCTTTCTCGGAAGAGCGCGTAGTGCGGGGATAGAAGACACGAGCGGTTCTTCCTCCGCGGGTGCTTCACGCTTTGTTCTGCTCTAAGAACCGGCGTACGGCCGGTGCAAGACCCGCCGCGAACTCCAGATTCCCTTCTTTCGTCAGATCGGACACGACAAACGCTAGATGATCGCGGCTCTCGAACCCGGCCGTCTGAAAGCCTTCTACCCCCTGACCGTAGATACTGATGCCCGATCGATCGAGAACGGACATCAAGTTCTCTGCCGAGAAGTCTTCGCCCGCCCTCTTTTCGGTGATGGCCACCGAGAGAAGTTTCGTGTCGCTCTTCAAGGCGAGATGAACGAATTCTCGCCCTCGGTATCCGCAGCGATGGGCCAGCACGACCCGATACTCCCGCGGCATCCTTTCCTCGACGAGCGGCGCCAAGCGTACCCATTCGGGACCCATTTTATCCGCCATCTGCTCGAAGGTCGGAGGGGTCTTCGCGAGCTTTCGGAAAACGGTGCAGTGCAGGTGGTCGCCCAGACCAACCCGGATGATGGCGGCTACTTGAGCATAGAGCGAATCGATGTACGTCTCCTGAGCAGCATAGTCAAGCTCATGAGGCGCGGTCCTGATCTGCACGGCCATCCAAACGCCGGAGCAAACCACGAAGAAGACGGCTGCGGCTATCAGTCGGCGGCCCCAAACAAACGTGCTCTCAGCCTCGGACCTCCTTAGGCCCTCGCCCGTGCTCGAGGTTGAAATGACGAACCGGCCTCCCCGCCGCTGCTCGTTTGCTCTCCCGGGACGCCGGGAAGCGCTCGAGGCCGCCTCTTCAGAGATTCGGCCCATGAGCCGGCTTTTCAGCAAGGCGGAAGGGCTGACGGGTGTGATCCCCGACGCCAGCCGGCCGAGCACTTCCTCAAACGAACGAAGGTCGGCCTCGCAGACGGCACACCCTTCCCGTCGGTGCCGTTCGTAAGCCGCCTTGTCCTCGGAAGTCAATGCGTCGAGCGCCGCAAGTGCGGCCCACTCGCAGGTTTCGCCGGAACGATTCTGGTGCTGTTCGTTCATAGTGCACCGACCTGGGGCTGTAACGATTCTCGAAGACGAACCATGCCGAGGCGGATTCGCGTCTTGACCGTGTCGAGCGGTTCGCCGAGGCGCTCGGCTATCCGGGAGTGGCCAAATCCTGAAAAGTATGCCAACTCGATGGCTTCGCGCTGCGGCGCCTGAAGCGCTCCCATCGCAGCCGGAAGAGCCGGTTGACGCTCCGGGAGTACGCTGTTTTGGGCGGGTGTCGCTGTGCAAGCCGGCACTTCCCCGACAGCGTCCGGAGGGCCCTTCCGTGTGCGTTGCCCGCGACCCCTGGACTGTAGCCGATCGATCGCCAGGCCGCGGGCAATGTTCAGCAGCCAAGACGAAGCGCTGCCGCGTTCGGGGTTATAGCGACCCGCTTGCTTCCAGACCTGAACGTAAATGTCCAGCGTCACTTCTTCGGCACTCGCGTAGTCTCCAAGAATGCGTAATACCAGGCCAAAGACGTTGCGGACCGTCACATCGTAGAATTCCGCCACGGCACGCCGGTCGCCCCGGGCTGTTCGGGCGAGCAGCTCGGCCCACAACTTGTCTGCCCGCGAACCCTCGGCCTGCGCCCTCGGCGCCGTTACGGAAGTTCCCATCTACCGAATGAGTACGAAACGACACGTTGCATTGGATTCATCCGTCCGGGAATCTTTTTGGAAAAGCATTCTGTTCCTGCCGTCAACCTCTCCCGCCGAGTGAAAAGCCGCGGGTTTCTTCGAACCCCGGGCTACGCGTTCTTAGGACCCTGGGGGCTCCGCCCATCGGTGCCGGAGCCGCAGTGTAGATTCTACTCCGGCAAGTCTCAGGATTTCGTTCACAGAATGGACCTGCGTCTCACCCTCGGCAGTTGGGGAAGGTGCAAGGTGGATACGTGCGCCGCTCAGCATGCAGTCCCAAACCGAGCCGCGACCGTAAGAGAGAGGTGTCCGATGAGGTTCGCAACCCGAAGGAACGTGGTGGGAGCACAATGCCCGCAGCTAGACTCATAAGCGCAGTATCTGCAAGCAGGCCCCGAAAGCCCAGCCCCCGCCGGTTGGTCCCGAACCCCAACCCGCCCGCCTACCGACAATTCCGTCAAGCCCCCGGGGCTGGTTCCTTGGGCCCGTCACCGTTGCCGCACCCGATCAACTTCATCGCACACCGCTCCCTTACGGTCGCGGCTCGGTTTGCTGTGCCGAAACCGACGCGAGAGTCATCGCCACTTGGTAAGAAACGAAGATCCGAGCGCCCCTGGGCAAGATTAGAGGACACCACGACCAGCCCGGGGTCGCGCGAACGAAATTTCAAATGTTTTTGGGCTAAGTGTAGACAATCGCTTGCTCGCCGGGTGAGACGGTGAGGGTGTGCCCCTGGCTCACGCCGGGGTCACGCCGAGGGGGAGCTTGGCGGGGGTCTGGATGTTGCCGCTTGCCGAGTCAAGGAACTTGAACGAGAAAAGGCCTTGCTGTTCGGCCGGCGGCTCGATGAAGTAGATTCGGCGTTCGGTCAGGCATAGTTGCGTGCCCAGATCCTTTCCGGCACCAGACTCTTTCGCTTCCTCAACAGCAGCGTCGGTCCGGGCTTGAAGGTCCGGGTCTTTTTCTGGGTTCCTACGGTCTTGCCTGCCGCTTTACTCGATTGCCTCACCCACCTGACCCAAAAAGGCGGCCCAGGTTTCGTCGCTGATCCTGAAGCCTCCGTCGCCGGTCTGATCCTTCCCCAGCCGCACCACGACCATTCCCCACCCGGGGATAACGAACATTTTGTTGTTGTCGTATCCGTAGGCTGCGAAAGCGTCCTCGGGCACGCCCGGCCATTTGCGCCCGCCGTTCGGCTTGACGCCGTTCGCCCACCAGTTGTAGCCGTACACGCCGGGCCCTTCGATGCCGGCGTACCCAAAGGGGGTCGAGGCGGGCACCTGCGTCTGCGTCGCCTGGGCAACCCAATCCGAGCTGATCAACTGTTTGCCGTCCCAGTTGCCGCGATTCAAGAACAAGTGTCCCAACCGCCCCATCTCGCGCGCGGAGATGTAAATGTGCTGGTCGTGGTTCCCCGATCCGCCATTCACGACGACGCCGTCGATCTCGCCGAAGTCGCCCCAATCCCATTTCTTCGGGTTCATGCCGATCGGCTCCCCGATGCGGCGACGGAACAGCTCCTCGATCGGTTCTCCGGCAATGCGCGTCAGCACGTGCGCAAACTGATTCATCGCCGAATCCCAATAGGCATACTTTGAACCGGGAGGCGAGAATACCGGCCGCGGATTCGGCTCGAAAGACCTCAGGCTCGGTCCGTGATGATAGTCGTCTTGCGGCTCGTCGGCGATGGCCTGGTAGCCCGAGGTCATGGTCGTGAAGTGCCGCAGGGTGACGTCGGGGTAGTGAGCCTTCATGGCGGGGACAAAGTCCTTGGCGGGCGTCTCCAACGTACAGCGGCCGTCATCGATCAACAGGCCGAGAACCGTGCTGGTGAACGACTTCGTGCACGACTGAATGCCGTACATCTTGTCGATCCGCGATCCTTCGTGAATGAGCCGGCCATGGCGGAGGATGGCCAATGTCCCCACCCCGTCCCGCGGAGCATGCTGTTCAAGATAGGCGATCGCTTCCCGCAGGCGCGCCGCGTTTACCCCCTGCGACTCTGGCGACGCCTTCTCCCACTGGCTGCCCGGGAAGACCATGCCGGACGCCGCCCAAACCGGAGCGACGGACAACAGCAGCGTCGACGCCAATCCCGCTGCCGGCCGCCTTCTGGTGAGTTTTTTCATCACAAACATGGCACCATCCTAGCACTTCCGAAAGTGGGCCCGAAGCGACCCGACAGATTCTTACCAAACCAAGCCAATTCCCGAACCCCGGCACCCATGCCCCATGGGATCAATGACTTAGCCGAATCCCCCAGGCCCGAACACCCGGGCGCAAAGGAATCTTTACGGAAACACAACCCGAGCCGACAAGCCGAGACCGGTCCACCGCGGCCTAGTCCGCCGCCCGCCCCGCTCTCCACAACGCAGGCCAATCAAGCGACCAAGGAGCACCCACCACTGACCCGCAGAATCGACGGAACGAACCCAATTGCCAAAGCCATGCCGAGTTTATCCCACGCCATACCAACGGAAGGAGATCGGGGACAGGAAGCTGTGAGTAAATTGATTTCAGACGTTCGAACCGCCACATTTTCGTTAATGATCTACTGAATCAAAAGGGCTTACGCCGTAAGCAACTTGGCGGAAAGCGACGGTTTTCAATTTACTCACACCTTCCAGCTCCCGAACTCGGGGGGGTGAGATCTGGGGGTGAGATCGCCGTCCCCTACTTGCGGAAACTTGCGGAGAGCACCTTTTTCCTTAAACGAATCGCCGCCGGCGTCACTTCGACCCATTCGTCGTCCCCTACGAACTCGATTGCTTGATCCAGGTTCATCAGGTGCGGGGGAACCAGCCGAATCCCTTCCTCGGCATTGGACGAGCGCATGTTCGTCAGTTTCTTTTCGCGAACGATATTGACGTTCAGATCGGGGTCGCGAGCGTTCTCGCCCACGATCATGCCTTCGTAGACTTCCAGGCCGGGCCGGACAAACATCTCGCCGCGCTCTTGCAGATTGAAAATCGCGTAGCCGGTCGTCCTGCCGGCACGGTCGGAAATCAGCGCCCCCGTCGGCCGCATCGGGATATCTCCCCGCCAAGCGACGTACCCGGCGAAGAGCGAATTCAAGATCGCCGTGCCCTTGGTTTGCGTCAGCACCTGGCTGCGCAGCCCGATCAGTCCCCGTGACGGAATCTCGTACTCGATTCGCACCCGGCCCGAGCCATGGTTGACCATCTTGGCAGTCTTGCCCTTGCGCGATCCCATCGTCTCCATCACGACGCCGACGAACTCCTCGGGACAATCGACCGTCAGGTGCTCCAAGGGCTCGTGCAGCTTGCCGTCGATCTTTTTGGTGAGGATCTCCGGCTTGCCGACCATCAATTCGAAGCCCTCGCGGCGCATCGTTTCGACCAAGATCGCCAGTTGCAGCTCACCGCGACCCGAGATCCGAAACGACTCCGGACCGTCGCCCGCCTCGACCTGAATCGAAACGTTGGTCAGCAATTCGCGATCCAGCCGGTCGCGAAGGTTGCGCGACGTCACGTACTTGCCTTCACGCCCCGCGAAGGGCGAAGTATTCACGGCGAAGGTCATGGCGATCGTCGGCTCGTCAATTTGGATCTTCGGCAGCGGCCGGGGGTTCTCGGCGTCGCTGACCGTCTCGCCGATGGTGATGCCTTCGACGCCGGCGATGGCCACGATATCGCCCGGCAAAGCCTCCGATTCCTCGATGCGCTTCAATCCCTCGAACGAATACATCTTGGTGATGCGGGTCTGATCAATCGAGCCGTCGAGCTTACAGATCGAAGCCTCGTCGCCTTGCTTCAGCGTCCCTGAAAACACGCGTCCGATCGCCATGCGGCCCAGGTACTCGTTGTAATCGAGATTCGCCACGAGCAGCTGCAATACGGCGTCGGGGTCTCCGGTCGGCGCGGGGACGGTCTCGATGATCGTTTCGAACAGTGGTCGCAAGTCTTGCGACGAGTCGTCGGGGTCGAGCTTGGCGACGCCGTCCCGGGCGACGGCGTAGAGCACGGGAAACTCGAGCTGCTCTTCGTCGGCGTCGAGGTCGATGAAGAGGTCGTAGACTTCGTTGACGACCTCTTGAATGCGCGCGTCGGGGCGGTCGATCTTGTTGATCACAACGATCGGCGTCAAGTGCGCTTCGAGCGCTTTCATCAGGACGTAGCGAGTCTGCGGCAGCGGCCCCTCGCTCGCGTCGACCAGCAGCATCACGCCGTCGACGATCTTCAGCGCGCGCTCGACTTCGCCGCCGAAGTCGGCGTGGCCCGGGGTGTCGACGATGTTGATCTTGTAGTCGCCGTAGCACACGCCGGTGGTCTTGGCCAGGATCGTAATGCCGCGTTCGCGCTCCAACTCGCCGGAGTCAAGCGCGCGATCGGCGATGTCCTCGCGTTCACCGAAGACCCCGCTCTGCCGGAACATGGCATCGACCAAAGTCGTCTTGCCGTGATCCACGTGAGCGATGATCGCAATGTTGCGGATAGACGCAGTCTGCATCGAGATACAGGAAATTTCCAAAGGCTGATAGGGAACGTGACGGGTGCGGGTCACCGCGGCGCGGGCAACTTTCAGCTTAGCGGCAAGCGGGATTGGCGTGCTATGTCGTGACGCGGAGTCAGCCCAGAGCGCAAGCAACGGGCCAGGGGCCGGCAACCGCCACGCGCCGCGGCACGCGTCTCCCGAACCGTCGCGTACGCCGGCATCGTCTTCGGTTTACTCGAAACGGTTGTGCTCTCGGCCCGTCGCTTTCGCTCTGGGCTCTGTATTTACGTTCTGAATTGTGTGCACGGACGCGAGGGGGCGATTTTTTCACAGCCCCTGACGCGCGCGACTCAGTTTGGGGGAGCCGGCCAGGAGGAGTGCCACCGGAGGCCTACACCGGTTGCAGGCCGGCGTATTTCATCATTAGCTTTTTCAGGCCGTGGCGGGGAAACTGGACGGTCAATTTGACGTCGTCGCCGGTTTTTTCCCGGCGCAGGACCGTGCCGACGCCGAACTTGGTGTGCCGGACCTGGGCGCCGATTCGGTAGGGGTTGCGGCTACCGGACGACCGCATGGGCGGACCGACGCGGGCGCGGTTCGAAGGTGAGCCGGCCGCCGGGCGACCCGGTCCGGGAAACTCGAGTACTCGGTTTTCAGCCGGTCCCCTCTTCGCCGCTGGCGAGCGCTTGGCCGTCTTTCCTCCGGGCGAAAACGCGACGCCGCGCTCGGAGAAAAAGTCGGCGATATTCTCGACCGAGTCGTAGGTTTTCTCACCCGCCATGCGGTTTTGGACGGTTTGCCGCACATCGTTGCGCTCAGCGAAGAGATCGAGCGCATCGGCCTCGTCCCAGGTGAGTGCGGCATCCGGGGAGCGGTCGTCGATCAATTTACGGGGGACTTCGCTGAGAAACCGCGAAGGCGTCATGTGCTGCGGCGTTCCCGCGCCGTAACGTCTGCGGGTGCGGGCGCAGGTCAGCACGAGGCGGCTGCGGGCCCTCGTCATCCCGACATAGCAAAGGCGGCGTTCTTCTTCGATTTCGCTGCTGCTTTCGAGGGTGCGGCTGTGCGGGAACAGCCCCTCCTCCATGCCGATCATGGCCACGAAAGGAAATTCCAAACCCTTGGCGCTATGAAGCGTCATCAGCAGGACGGCCGCTTTGTTGTCAATGTCGTCGGTGTCTGAAACCAGCGCGGCGTGATCGAGAAAGGCATGCACGTCTTCGCCGCGCTGCGAAGCCTCGGCCGCGGCGTTGAGCAGTTCGCTGATATTTTCCACGCGCCCCGGCGCGTCGACGGAGGTGTCGTTTTCGAGCATCGCCCGGCAGCCCGTCTGCTCGTACAACCAAGCCAGCAATTGCTGCACCGGCAGGCGGGTCAACTCCTCGCGAGCGAGATCGATCAGCTTCTTGAATCCCTTGATCGCATTGTGCGCACGTTTGGAAAAAGCGCCCTCCTCGAGCATGCGTCCGATCGCTTCCCACAGGGAGATATTCTCCCGACGCGCGTAGGCCTCGATTTGGTCGACGGTGGCGCGCCCGACGCCGCGGGCGGGGGTGTTGATGATGCGCAGTAGATTGACCGTGTCACTCGGCGTGACGGTGACCTTCAGGTAAGCAATGAGGTCTTTGACTTCCGCGCGGCGGTAAAAACTCACGCCGCCCACGACGACATATTTACGGTTGTAACGCCGCAGAGCCTCTTCCATTTGCCGTGACTGGGAGTTGGTGCGATAGAGCACGGCGGCGCCGCGATCGGGATTTTCGTTCAGATAGCGGTGGATCCGGTCAGCCACGTAGAGGGCCTCGTTTTCGCCGTCCGGGGCACGATAGAAGGTGATCGCCTCGCCCTCGTCCCCGGCGGTCCAAAGCGTCTTGCCCTTGCGCTCGATGTTGTTTTCGACGACCGCGCTCGCCGCGGCAAGAATGTTCTTGGTCGACCGATAGTTTTGTTCCAGGCGGATGACTTCCGCACCGGGGAAATCCTTTTCGAAATCGAGGATGTTCTGGATGTCGGCCCCGCGCCAACTGTAGATCGATTGGTCTTCGTCGCCCACCACGCAGACATTGCCCGATCCCGCGGCGAGCAGCCGCATCAGATCATATTGCGGCCGGTTCGTATCCTGGTACTCGTCGACGGTGAGGTAGCGAAATCGCCCGTTGATGGTCTGCCGTACCTCTTCGCTGTGGCGCAGTAACCGCACGCCTTCGAGCAGCAGGTCGTCGAAGTCGAGCGCGTTGGCTTTGAGCAGCGCCTCTTGATAATGCTCGAAAATGACGGCCAACTTTTCGGCTTGCGGGCCGGTGGCGGAAGCGTAGAATTCGTTGGCGTTGTATCCGCGGTTTTTGGCCCGGCTGATCGTCGCCAGGGCCGCGCGGTATTTCATGAACTGCTCGTCGAGCCCGAGCTGCTTGTAGACCGATTTGACGACGGTCAATTGGTCGCTGTCGTCGTAGATGTTGAATTGGGTCGAAAAGCCCGATCGTACCTCACCGAGCGGCCCGCCATAGCGGCGTAGCAGCCGCACGCAAAAGGAATGAAAGGTGGAAACCGTCGGCAGCGAATCCGCCGCGGCGCGCGAGAGGTCGAGCAGGGCCGCCACGCGGTTGCGCATCTCCTCGGCGGCTTTGTTGGTGAAGGTGACGGCGAGCAGCGCCGACGGCGGGACGCCCCGTTCGCGGACCAAATAAGCAATGCGTGAAATGACGACCCGTGTCTTGCCGCTGCCGGCGCCGGCAAGAATCAGCAAGGGGCCTTCGGTGTGGAGGACAGCTTCCTTTTGTTGGGGATTCAGCGCAGCAAGGAAGTCCATTCGGATGCTTCATTCTATCAACGGCATCGCCGGTCTCACGGCGAGCCCGGGGTGTGCGACATCAGATGTGGGAGAGTCGGCGGCACGAGCGCCAGCGCTTCCCCCGGTTGAAATTTTTTCGCTTGGTTCGGCCGTCGCTAAAGCCTTACGGGGAGAAGGCCGCTGAAGCGGCCTCGCAACGGACGACGAGACCCCAAAAACCGGCCCTCAAGGGCCGGCCTACTTGCAACCCAAGCCCGGTGAACCGGGCTGAGCGTGGTCTTCCGACCACGCCTCTGTTGCTACTGTTCGGAACTCCTCTGCATTCGTTGATCGACCCGGCGACGGACTGACCTGAGTTAGTCGCCCGCCACCGGCCGATCGAGTTCTTTCGAGCTGCTGTTTTGACCCGCCGTCGCGGCATGTGCTTGCCCGTTCGTCCCGGCGGGAGGCAACTTCGCCGCTTGCGCGCTGTCGACTTCGGCGTCGCGGCTGGTCCCGAAGATGCTGAACGGCTGGTGCTCGTTGACCTTCGCCAGATCCTCGAGGCTTGTCTTGCGGTGTTTGGGAATCAAGCGCGGCGGTTTATTGGGAACGGTGTTGTCCTTGTCCCAATCCAAGTAGAGGTTGTCTCCGATCTTCTCCTCGGGAACCCCGGCGAAGCGCATGGCCGGCCACTTGAACTGCTGACCGTGTACCCAGCGCCCGCGCCCGTAATAGAAAGCCTTCGTACCCCAGCGGAAGTAAATCCGCGACCGATTGCGCATCTCGCCGAAATCGCGGCTTTGCTTCCAGGCCGTCATGATGAACTCCCACTGGAGCTTGGTCAACTGCTTGGCCTTGAGCGCCTTGTCATTGGCCATCCGCGTATCTTCGAGCGGCGTAAAGATCGACGGCACGTAAAGGATTCTGTTGTTCTTGAGGCGGTGCAGTAAGTCGAGCGTTTGCCGCAGATCGTCTTCCGTCTCGTTCGGCAGCCCAACGATAAAGGTGCAAACCGGGAACCAGTTGTTGTCGTTAAGAATATTGATTCCCTCGACCACGATTTCCTGCCAATCGTGAATATCGAAAGGCAAGGATTTCCCTGACATGGTCAGCGCGGCCAGGCGAGCCGACCCCGTCTCGATGCCGATCAGCGGCGCCAAGAAGCGCTTATCCGGGTGCGACGAAAAACGATTCTGCAAGGCGCTTTTCGGAAGCAGAATCTTTGACATGTCCTTGATCAAACCGGGATTGACGACCGCCGGTGCGATCGTGGCGTGCGAAAGCGGCAGGTACTTGACGCCCGGAACCGATGCCACCTGGCCGTAAAAGTCGAGCAGCCGAGTCGCGTTCGGAATATAGAAGGGCGCGGCGGCTCCGTAGATGAAGACGTCCTCGGACACCGGGAAAATGATCGGTCCGCCGTTGTCGGTGTTGGCCCTGACGGCCCGCATCAATTGGTCGGGAGGGACGGAAATGCGCGTCTCGAGCGTCGGCGAGCAGAAGGCGCATTGGCGGCCGCAGCCGCGGTTCATCTCGACGATGCCGTAGGTGGAGCGCTTCTTGGGAATTACGAGCTGGTCGAGTGCCGGCTCAGGGGCCTGCACAACACTCGGCAACTCCTCGCCGGCTTCGGCTTTTTGAAACAGGTCGAGCGCAACGGCCTCGGCGCGGCCGTTGATGATGCAGTCGACGCCCAGTCTCTTGATCGAATCGGTCTTGTCGATCTGCCAGGCGCCGGCGCCGCCGACGATTACCTTCGGCTTGTGTTGGCGGATGGCCGGGTGGAGGTAGATCCGCTCGCTTTCGGCGGCATTAATCGGCCGCGCGGTGCTGCCGAAAATATTGCTGTAGACGCCGGTGGAAAAGGCGGTCCCGATGGGATTGTGGGCGCCGACGCCGACGGCGACGGTGCGCGGCCCGACGAATTGATCCAGGTCGTCGGGATAGCAAACGGCGACGTCTTCGGCCGGGTAGTTCTGGAGCAGAACCTCCTCGACGACTCGCACGCCGTAGGGCATGACTCTAGCTGTCCCGTCGGGGTAACGCGGCTGGTCGAATTTGTTCTTGTAGGTCCAACGCGGAGCGAAACGCGCCGGTACGGAAGCGTAAACCATCTGCTTCCAAGGGCTGAAAGCCTGCTCGGTGCTTTCGGTGTCGGGCGCCGTGAGAACGAACTTTACCCCTTTCGGGTTGTAGGACATACCTCTCCCTCCGGAAACTCCTGATTGTAGCGCGTTTGAGCGGGGAATACAGTAAATTCGCGGACGCCGGAGGGCGGTTAATGAGATCGGCGGGTTCGTGCCTCTCTTTAGAAAATGTGGCGGGCAGGGCGGTCGCGTCCGACATTAACATGGGAGCATAGGCGGCACTGGAGCGGGACCCCGAATCGGAGCGGGTCGTTCGACCCCGGCTGGAGCCTGTAGGTGGCATTTAGGCCGCACGCCCATCGGAGATACACGCCACCTACGAGCGCCGCCCCGGGGGGAGGAGCGGCGCCCGTTGGAAGATACGTAGGCGGGCCTAGGGGCCGACCGGGATCTTGATGATCTTCTTCTGGATGGCGTACTGAACCAATTGCGCTTTGTTGTGAATATCGAGCTTACGCATCAAGTTGAACTTGTGCGCCTCGACGGTCTTCACGCTTAGGTTCAGGTGCGTCGCGATTTCTTTCACCGACTGGCCTTCCGCGAGGAACTTCAAGATTTCCTTCTCGCGCGGCGTCAGCGTCGCGAAGCGCGGCTGCCGATGCGTTGTCTTGATGCGCGAGCGGAAGTCGTCGACCAGTTGCGAAAGCATCTTGGGACTTAAGTAGCTGCCGCCCCGATGGACGTCGCGAATTGCCGCCAACAACTGCGGCGCCGGGCTGTCCTTGAGCACATAGCCGCTACCGCCGACCTCCATGCACTCGACCAGGTAGTCCTCGTCGTCGTACATCGTGAGGAACAGAATTTTCGTCTCGGGACGAATCTTCTTGATCTGGCGCGTGGCTTCGAAGCTCGACAAACCGGGCATGCCGATATCCATCAACACCACGTCGGGGCGCAGCGGGGTGACTTTCTCGACCGCCTCGGTGCCGTTGGCGGCTTCGCCCACGACGTCGATGTCGCTTTCCTCCGACAGCAATGTGTTGATGCCCTGCCGGAACAGGGTATGGTCATCCGTCAGCAAGATTCGTATTCTCGACATAACGTGATCCTCTGTTTCCTTTCAACCTCTCTTTGTCTTCCCACTTTCCTTTTCAGACTTTCAATCCAAACTTCGTCCCTTCCCTTAGACCGGAAGGGCGATATCGATTTTCGTGCCCTTGCCGGGCGACGAGTTGATGTTGATGTTGCCGCCGAGCAGGGCGACTCGCTCCCTCATACCGGCGAGACCGAAGGAATCTCTCTTTTCGGCCGCCGCTTGGACGTCGAACCCGACACCGTCGTCATCCATCTTCAGCTTCACGAAACCGTTCTTGCGGCTCAGGTGCAGCCCGACATTTTCAGCCTGCGAGTGCTTAATGACGTTCGAGAAACACTCCTGGACGAGGCGGTAGAGCATGATCTCCGAGCTGCGCGGCAGCTTGTCGAGTCGCGTCATCCGCAAGCGAACCTTGCCCGAGAAGGTGCGGCTGAAAGTATTGACGAACTGCCGGATGCTGGCAGGCAGCCCGAGCTGCTCGAGCACATTCGGACTCAGGTCGGCGATGAGGCGCCGCATTTCGCGAATGGTTTGCTCGGTGAGCTGTCGCGTGTCTTCCAACTTCGGGTTCAAGTGCTTGGCCGCCTCGGGAAGGTCGCTCTGGATCATTTCCAAGTAGAGGCGAATCACCAGCATTGACTGGCCGACTTCGTCGTGAAGTTCGCGGCTGATACGGCGGCGCTCTTCCTCTTCGACGGTAAGCATGTGTTCGCCGAGTTTGCGAATCTGCTCTTCGCGATCGTGGAGCTCCTCGAGCAATTGGGCCTTGTCGATGGCGTGAGCGCAACGGTCGCCGACGGCTTCGAGCAGCTTCAGCTCGCGCGGCAGGCAGTGGTACTCGCGCGAAAAGCCCAACAGCAATACGCCGGTCTGTTTTCCCGAGATGCTAAGAGGAATTCCCCATAAGCTGCAGAAGGCGTCGCGGATTTCCGCCTTCTGGATGCGCGGATCTTCTTGGGCGTCGACGACGAGCAAGGGTTGACCCGACGACGCAATTTTTCCGGCCAGCCCGCGGCCGATGGAGTTCTCGAAGCATGCCGCCAACTCGCTCTTCATCCCCTTCCAGGCCTTTGCCTGGAGCCGCCGCGAGCCCGCATCGCGCAGCAGAATTACTCCTCCTTGCGCTTTGAATGTGCGCATCAGGGTTTCGAGCACACGGTCGAGCAGGCCTTGCACGCTCAGTGATTCAAGCTGGTCTTGCAACATCTGATAGAAGGCTTCCGCCTCTAAATCGCGAACCTGGTAGTAGGCGTTGTTGAGGGTAAGCTTGACGCAAAAATAGAGGTGGTCGAGCGCGGCAATGTATTCGCTGTAGTCCTTCGGGTAAAAGCGCTTCAGGTCGGGCAGGAGCGCTTCTTCGTACTCTTCGAGAGACGCCAACACGTCATTCGGCGACACGTCGAGCTTCGCCAAGCGGCGTCCGTGGTATTCGACTTGTTCGAGGAATTCGCTGATTTTCCCCTTGGCGAGCACCTCAGCCCATGATCCGGGATTGATCGAAGCCAAAGCTCTGCGGCGAGGCGCGTCGAGTTCGTCGCCGAAGATTCGCTCGACCCGCCGGGCCCAGCGTTTTTCGACGGCAGCCGCTTTCGGATGCAGCTTGCCCGCGAGACGTCGGATATACGCCTTCTGCTTTTCACTTAAGACTACGACGTCTTGTGAAAGTACCGGTGTGCGTTCCAGGTCACGCATCACTGAATGCGAGTATACATGCCTGAGGCGAAATCACCAAGCTTTTCCCTTAAGATTCAGGGGTTTACCTTAGTAAGGTCTCCTCCAACCATAGTATCAAGGGTACTCCGGAAGCCCTTAGGACGAGGGCATAAGCGGGCTACCTTACAAGACGCGTCGCTTACTGAGTCTCGCATAATATACTGTCAATCGAGACAAAGAGAAGACTGTTTCCAGAAAGCGGTAATCAAGCGCGGTTTGCGGCGCATTCGCCGCAGCGCTTTGCGGGCGCGCTCGTCGAGTTCCCAGTAGTCCTTCGGGCAGACGTTGGGCAACTCGTGCTGCTTCCAGTACGCCCAAATGTATTCCACCGGGTTCAACTCCGGCGCATAGGGCGGCAAGTACTCCGTTGCGATGTGATCCTCGGAGAGCTGGATGAACTCCCGCACCAGGCGGCTGCGGTGCGCCGGCAGCCGGTCCCAGACGATCAGCAGTGGGCCGTCGATGTGGCGCACCAAAGCCTTCAGGAAGTCGATGACCTCCAGCTCGCCGATCGCGCCGGGATAGAGCCGGAAGTAAAAGTTGCGCAACGTCAGCCCGGCCGACACCGACAGCTTGTCCCAGTTGAAGTTGAACTCCAACACCGGTGTCTCGCCGCGCGGCGCCCAGGTGCGGCAACGATGCGGCTTCTGACTCAATCCGCTTTCGTCGATGAAGACGATCGTACGTTCTTCTTTGCGGGCTTTTTTTTAATGGCCGGCCAAGTCTTGCGCTGCCAGCCGCGGATGGCCTCTTCGTTGCGCTCCCGCGCTTTGCCGACGGGCCGTTGCGGGCTCCAACCGAGCGCCCGCAGGATCTTCCAGACATGGCCCTCGTGATAGCGCACGCCGAACTCGTCTCCGATCAGACGAGCGACCCGCGGACAGCTCCACAGCGGCGTCGGGAAGCCGTGCGCCTCGGGGCCTTCCAGCAGCAACGCCTCGAGGCGTTCGAGCTGCGCGGCGTCCAACAGCGGCTTACGGCCGGCGCGGCCGGCCTGGCGCAACCCGGCTTCGCCGTCACGCCGGTAATCGTCGCAGCCACTCGCTGACGCTTTGCCGCGCGACCTTCAATCGCCTCGCTGTCTCGGACTGACTACAGCCTTGCTCGACCAACCGGATCGCTTTGAAACGGCGCTTCTCCAGGGCCTCGAAATCCCGCCGTACGCCTTTTGTATTTCCCATACATACAAAGACGCGTACCCCAAAAAGGTGTCACTTTATTTTGGCAATAGGCTGATCCGGGGATCCGTTGGTGGCTTGGCGCGAATTGACACGGTTTTCGCTCGTTGATAGCATGATCGGCTGGGCAAGGGTTTTTCCGCATCGGCGCGCCCTCAGCACTTTGTTCGCCCTGGATACGGCTCTTTCGCCTCGCTGACTCATGGCTAAGATCTCTCGCAAGGAACTCAAACACGACCGTTTCGCCGAAGAGGTCGGCCAATCGGTTGCCTACGTTTCGTCGCACAGGCGCCAATTGCTGCTAGGGGGCGGTGGAGGCATTGTTTTGCTGGTCGGCCTGCTCGCTTGGACAGGCTACCGCCAAACGAACCGCCTGGAAGCGCACGCGGCGCTCCAGGAAGCGATCGGATTCTACCACGGCAAGGTCGACACGCAGCAGCAACTCGGCGGCATCACGTTTCCCACCACGATCGCGCGCTTTCGCGACACACGCGAGCAACTGGAAAAGGTGATTGCCGATTATCCGGGTGGCGAGCAGGAAATCGCCGCGGGCTATTACTTGGCGCTGCTCGATGTGGAGCAAGAAAAGCGGGAGGACGCCAAGACGCGTTTGGAAGCGTTAGCAAGCCGAGGTGAAGGAGAGTATGTAGCACTGGTCCGGCTGGCACTGGCTGATCTTTACGCCCAGGAAAAGCAGCAGGAGCAGGCGTCGCGGCACTACAAGCACCTCATCGACCATCCGACACGGTTGGTGCCGAAGGAGCGCTCGCAGCTCGCCTACGCTCACTTGCTGAGCGATACGGATCCGGAAACCGCGAAGACCTTGCTCGAAGAAGTTCGCGCAGGCGCGGGCCCGGCGAGCGCGGCCGCGGCGGCTTTACTCCAGCAACTGGAGGGATCCTAGACAAGCGACCGGGAGCGGCACCGCTGCGTCATGCTCTCCCCGCTCCGTTTTCCGGTAAGCCGAAGCCGCGGACGGCGTTATTCCGAGGCGTCCCACGCCTACCGTAACGCGTATCAGCGCGACCGCGACCGCATCATCCACTCGCGCGCTTTCCGTCGCCTGGAGCACAAGACGCAGGTTTTTACCGCGCCTGATTCGGATCATTTTCGGAATCGGTTGACGCACACGATCGAGGTTTCGCAGATCGCCCGCACGGTGGCTTCGGCGCTCGAGCTCAACGAGGATCTCGTGGAAGCCTTGGCACTTTGTCACGACCTCGGGCACCCGCCTTTCGGCCATTCCGGCGAACGCGTCCTTGATCGCGAGATGCAGCGTTACGGCGGGGGCTTCGACCACAATCTGCACGCGCTGCGGATTGTCGAGAGCTTCGAGCAACGCTACGCGGCTTTTTCGGGTCTGAATCTGACGTTCGAAGTACGGGAAGGCATTGTGAAGCACTCCCGCGACTATCAGGCCGTGTCCTGTCCCGAACTTGCCGAATACGTGCTTGACCAGCGGCCGCCACTCGAGGCCCAATTGATCGACCCGGCTGATGAGATTGCTTACAACGCCGCCGACCTGGACGATTCCGTCGATGCGGGGCTGCTCGACCCCGTGTTGGTGCGCCGAGAAGTTCCGCTGTTTGATCGCTGCATGAGCGAAGCCGAGGCGCGGCACCGTTCCGCCTCCAGCGCACTGTGGTTCCGTGATGCCTTACGGGCTTTGCTCGACACCCTGGTTACAGGTTTGATCAACGGAACAAATCAAGCGGCCCGACAATCCGGCGCGCGGCAGCCCGACGATGTGCGGCAATCCCGCACCAGGATGGCGCGGCTCGAAGAACAAACCGCCTCCGCTTCGCGGCAACTCAAGAGCGTACTGATGCGCGAGGTGTACCATGCGCCCGAGCTCGAAGCCGCCCGCGCCGAGACCGACCGCCACGTGGCCGAGCTGTTCGCGTTGTTCATGGACCGGCCGGCGCTGCTCCCCGACGGCTACCAAAGGCGCATTGACGAAGAACCGCCGCACCGAGTCGTTTGCGACTACATCGCGGGAATGACGGATAAGTTTCTATTGGCGAAGCACGCCGAGGTCGGGCTGGGTTGAGGGTGAGGAACGAGAGCCGGGTTGTTGGTGTGTCGCGACGTCCTTGTCCGGGACCGGTGCGAATGCGGCGGGATCGCCCTCATCGGGATCCGGTTCGTCTTCCCATTCCTCGGCCGGCACGGGAATGAATCGGTACGGGTTGAAAACCGGAGTGTAGACGCTCTTGTCTTCCAGAAGGGGATAGTCTGTTCCGAAATAGCGGTTGAAAATGACCCGAAACGTATTCACGGGACTGATCGAAGGATACAGTTCGGTGGCGGAGCCCGGGCTTTCGGGGATCGCGGGCAGGTGGTAGGCGTTGAGAATGCCGTAGCGTTCTTTGATGTCGGTACCTTCAAGGCTGTCCCACATCAGCCGAGAGCCGGGGCCGTGGTCACCGAAGGCGATGACGATAGGCGGCCGGGCAGCCTTCTCAAGAATCGTCTTCAGTGCCAGGCGCAGCTTGCCATTGAGATAAGTCACCTGATCGCGATAGCCGGCGATGTAGTCATCCCGCGTGCGGCCGGCGGCCGCGGTGTACTTCTCACCTTCGTCCCAGGTGTATCCCTCGGCGCGATAGACGCGTTCTCCGCGCGGGCCGAAGACGAACGGAGGATGGCCGACAAAGATGTGGGCATAGACAAACTTCGGCCCCGGCAGTTCGGCTGCGTCGAGTAGCCGATCGAACGAGTAGACGATCCTGTCACGATGGTGGTCGTACAGGATTGGCACGCCCATTGTCCCTGCCAGCCAGGGAGCCGGCGTCATCCGTAGGAGCGCGATTTCAAAATAATTTAGGTGCCGCCATTTCGTGAAGTTCACGTCGGGATCAGCGATTCTCGCCGGAGAATGCTGACTTTCGATCGACACAATCGTATACCCGGCGCGCTTGAGCATGGTCACAACGCGGCTGTGTCGAATCAGAACGCGGGCCAAGGATTGGTCCTTGAAGTCGGCTAGTTGACTGCCGAGCAGTTTATCGAGGTGCTCGTAATTAAGTGCGGAGGCCAACGAAACCAGCGTCACCATATAATTAGCACGGCTTCGCTCGGCGACGTAGAAGTTTTGTCGCTTGAGAAAGTCGATCAGGGCGCTGTTGTCGAAGCCGTATTCCTCGGCGAGAAAGTCGGCTCTCCCGTAGCCGTCGAGAACCAGGCAGTAAATGTCCGGTGGGTGCTCGGGCGCGCTGAACGTGGCGTCGGCCGCGTAGAGCGGTTCGCGGTCGGGGAGCAACTTCGCCGCGTCCACGCCGCGATAGTACAGGAAGAGGCTCATCATGATCGGCGTTACCAAGAGGATGATCCCAATGACGTTGAGCGCGTAGGTCAGCTCATCGATATACCGGCGGAACCTGACGTACAGAGCTACGGCGACCAGTACCAATGCCAGGAAGCCTATCAAGATCATGTTGCCGGATTGTACGTTTTCAAAGTAGCGCCGCGAAGTCGCTTCTTGAACCGCCGCGAATGCGTAAAACAAAAAGGCCGTCGCCGAAACGTAGACGGCTGTGTGCTTGTATTCCTTCCGCACGGCGCCTATGGCCACCCATAGGCCGACGAACAGGGCGCAGCTCACCAGCGCCGGCCGCCACACCACGTCGAGACTGAAGAAGTTGTACTGCACGGTGAACACCGAAAGGGTCGGATAGAGGCTGATCGCAATCGGGTGCAGAACTACCTGTTTGTTCATGAGCTTCCCATTGTAGTCGGGGGCGGGTTGCGCGACGCCGGAGGTGTCCGCCGGCTCGCACGATCCCGGTCAGTGGCCGTGCTGAGTCGCCGCCCCAGGGCGTTGAAGGCGGCTACGGCTCGACGAGTTCTTCCTTTGCGGAGAACGACGCGGTCGACGCCGGGTTGCTTGACCCCGCGTTGGTGTGCCGCGAGGTTCCGTTGTTGGATCGCTGCATGAGCGAAGCGGAGGCTCGGCATCGCTCGGCCTCCGCTGCGCTGTGGTTTCGTGAAGCGTTACGGACTTTGCTCGACATCTCGGTCTCGGGGTTGATCGAAGGGACCTGTCAAGCGGCCGACAATCCGGAGTCCGCGGGGCCGAGGATGTTCGGCATACGAACACGCGGATCGCGCGGCTGGAAGAGCAGGCGGCCGCTGCGTCACGGCAGCTCAAGACTGTGCTGACGCGCGAGGTCTACCACGCCCCCGAGCTCGAAGCCGCGCGCGCGGAGACGGACCGTCAAGTCGCCGAGTTGTTCGGGTTGTTTATGCACCGCCCAACGCTTTTGCCCGAGGTTTACCAAACGCGGGTCGAAGAAGAGCCGCCGCATCGCGTGGTTTGCGATTAAATTGCCGGCATGACGGACAAGTTTCTGTTGGCGAAACACTCTGAGCTCGGGCTGGGGTCCTGCTGACGCGCGCGCTGTTGATTTAGTGGATGGAGGTTTCCCGGCTTGCCGGAGCCGAAGCGGTCGTGATTTATTCGCTGGGCGCTCGGGACAGCCCCCGTACTTTTCACAGCCCCGAAGCGGCCGCTGCGCCTGTTGGAGCTTCTGATTCGTCTTCCCTTTCTTCGTCCGGCACCGGAATAAATCGGTACGGCTCGAGGAACGGCGTGTAGATACTTTTGTCTTCGAGAAGCGGGTAATCCGTTCCGAAGTAGCGATTGAAAATGACGCGGAAGGAATTGACGGGGCTGATCGAAGGATAGAGTTCCACAGCCGACCCCGCGTTTTCGGGGGCCGGAGGAAGGTGGTACACGTTGAAAATGCTGTACCGTTCCTTGATGTCTGTGCCTTCGAGGCGGTCGATCCGCAGGCGGGACCCCGGTCCATGATCCCCGTGGGCAACGATGACCGGCGGCCGGGCAGCCTTCTCGATAATCGTCGTCAGCGCCAAGCGCAGTTTGCCGTTGAGATAGGTCACCTGGTCGCGATAACCCGCTATGTAGTCTTCCCGCGTGCGGCCCGGGGCCTCCGTGTACTCCTCGCCTTCATCCCAGCTATAGGCGTCGGCACGGTTCACACGCTCCCCGTTCGGACCGAAGACGAAAGGCGGATGGCCGACGAAAATATGGGCGTAGACGAACTTCGGTCCGGGCTGCTCGGCGGCATCGAGCAGCTGATCGAACGCATAGAGAATCCGGTTGCGATGCATGTTGTACAGAAGCGGCGTGCCCATTTTCGTCGCGAGCCACGGGATCGGCGTCATCCCGAAGACCGTGCCTTCGAAAATGTTTAGGTGCCACCAGGACTTCATCTCAACGTCGGCGCCGGCGATGTTCGCTTCGTAATACTCGCTCTCGACGGAGATGATTTTGTAGCCGGCCCGTCTTAGCAACTTCACGACGCGGCTGTCTCGGACCAAGGCGCGCGCAAATGAGCGATCGGGGAAGCCGCCGAATTGGGTGCCGAGCAGCTTGTCGAGGTACTCGTAGTTGAGGCTGGACGCCACCGACACCAGCGTCATGGGGTAGTTCGCGCGGCTTCGCTCGGCGACGTAAAAGCCTTGTTCACCGAGAAAGTCGAGCATGGCACTGTTGTCGAAGTCGAATTCCTCGGCGAGGAAGTCGCCACGCCCATACCCGTCGAGGACCAGGTAGTAGATATCGGGCGGCTGCTCGGGCAGGGTGAGGGCCGCGTCGCTTGCGAACAAGGGTTTACGATCTGGGAGCAGATTTGCCGCCGTGGCGCCGCGAAAGTACTGGAAGACGCCCATCATTACGGGGGTTATCAATAGGAAGATCCCGATGACGTTCAGGAGATAAGTCACCTGGTCGACATATTTGCGGAACTTGATGTAGAGAACTACGGCGACTACGACCAAGGCAACGATTCCGAGGACGATCTTGTTGCCCGCCTGTACATTGTCGAGCCCGCCCTTCGCAGCCGCTTCCTGGAGCGCCGCGAAAGAATAGAACAGTAGGATCGCCGCCGAAACGAAAATAGCTGTGTGCTTGTATTCCTTTCGTAGTGTGCCGACGGCGAGCCATAAGCCCACAAACAAGCCGCAACTCACCAGCCCCGGCCGAACAATTACGTCCGGCTCAAAGAAATCGTAGTGCGCCCCAAAAAGGTACAGCGTCGGATAGAGGCTGATCGAAATCGGGTGCAGGACAACTTGCTTGCTCATGAATTCTTCATTGTAATCGGAGTCCGGGCGATCGACGGAGCCGCCATGAAACTTCGTTTCAGCCGGCCCATTTTCGGAGCCGAGATGTCGCCCCGGCCCGGCACCAACGGCCGGCCTGAAGGCTCACGCCACGTCGGGGACGCTCGACATCGAGGAAATTCCTTTCCTATGAACGCGCGGCATTCATACGACCGCCATGAAATTCGTCGGTTCCTCCACCGCGGCTTTCCAACTCGGACGCCGCTCAATCCCCTCCCAGCCTCTCAATTTCACTCCCGATATCCCGCGCCTGCCTCCCGCCGCCCACCCAGTTGACCGCCAGTATCAGCGCGAATACGACCAGGGGCGCCGGGGACTCTTGAAATCGCGTCAGCCAGGGCGTGTCGAACCCCACCCACGTCGCGACGGCGACAGGCCCCCCGCCCCACCAGAAGTTGGCTTCCAAAATGGCTTCCAGCTTCCGTGACCGCAAGCCCTGAAGGTTCAGGCGCGAATTTTTACACACACGAGGGGTACGGAAGGGTCCGCCGTGCTACGCTGTTCGTGCGACGCGCGAGCTGTAATGCCGCGCGCATCCCCCTGGCGCATGAGCTACGCGCCGACGGGCTGAAGATTTTGAAGCTGCTCGAAAAGGGCAGCCATGTGGAGTGCGGCGTTCACACTGCCGAGGTCGAGGAAGCGGTGGACAGGGATAAGATCGTCAAGCGGCTGCTGGTGGACGGGCGGCCGGTGGAGGATTGGTGAGGGCGAGTGGATGAGGGACGGGAGGGGTTGATGCCGCTGAAGCCGTGTCGTGAATGCGGGAAAGAAGTCTCAACGGAGGCAGCGACCTGCCCTCACTGTGGTGCAGCGGCCCCAACCCGGACGAAGACGGCCGATTGGGTCCCGTGTCCGAAATGCGGCAGTTCAAACACTCGGCGAATTGGTCCAGGGCTTAAGGGCTTCATCTCCTTTCTCATGGGCGGCTGCATGATCTGGATTCCAGTCATCGGATGGATACTAGCGCCACTTTTCTTCGTGGCGGCCGTCGTCTTTTGGGTAATTGCCCTTCTCCCCTCTGGCAAGGTGTCATTCCAGTGCACGTCGTGCAAGCAGTGGTTTACTGTGGCGAAGACGGATCTGCCAAAGGCGGGTTCCACATAATGGACGACAAACACGGAGTTTTTCCACGACATCAAAGAGGTTTGTCGCTAGGCTGTTTTGCGAAGTTCCGTATGGACCTAGCCAAGGGAACTAGCCTGGGTGAAACGCACGTCCGACTATTCGGCAGCGACACCTGCGGGCAGCAGCGTTGGGCGTGGCTCAAAGGAATCAAATGGCTCCCCATCTCGAAGAACCCACGGCTGTCGCCTTTCGCCTAAAAATTGTGACACCTGCCGACCTTTTGCTTCTACCCCTCTGCGGATTAGTCTACGATTGTGGTTGAGCGTCATTCGACGAGACGCCCCGATGACCGACATTTTCCTCAGCTACTCCAGTGAAGACCGCGAGCGTGTGCGGCCCTTGGCCGAAGCGCTCATCCAGCAAGGCTGGTCGGTTTGGTGGGACCGAGATATCCCGACTGGCAAGACCTTTCGCGAAGTCGTCGACGAGCAGCTATCGGACGCCCGCAGTGTCGTGGTGGTCTGGACAAGCGTTTCCGTCGAGAGTCGTTGGGTGCTCGAAGAGGCTCGAGCTGGGCGCGAGCGAGACATACTCTTCCCGGTTCGTATGGATGCCCCGTCACCCTGGTTATTTATCGATATTCCGGCAGCGGACCTCACCGATTGGGATCAATCCGAGTCCTTCCCGGCCTTCCGCCAACTGATCCAGGACCTCACAGATGCTCAGCTAGCAGTCGAGTCTCGGGACACGATCCAAAAAGCCGCCCCACCCCGACCCACTGCCGCCCCAGCCGAAACCATGCCGCCCGACCCGGCTGTGCCGAGAAGTCGGTTTATTGGGCTTTATAAAGGTATCTGGTTCGTGATGGCGGCCTTGGCCCTGGGTATCGTCCTTTTATTGTTGTTTTGACGATGCGAGACTCTCTCCCAGGTCAATCGGAATACGAGGCGGTCGACAGTTCACCGGAAGCGCGCACCGGACAGAAGATCTCCTACCGCCTGGTGCGCATCAACGCTGCGGGCCAACAGGTCTTCACACCATGGTTCAACGTGGAGCCATTGGCCCCTCAACCTGACCTACTACGCGACGCTGATGAAACAGATCCCTGAGCACCTGAAGCGCTTCGTACATGAGCACGTTGGCGATGTCACGATCGCGCTGTTTGTGATTTTTGTTCTCCTGGCGACGGGGCGCGCCTACCAAAGGTGGTCGAGCCTCAGCGAACTTACTCACATCAAAACCACGGTTGAGTTGGCGTCCGTCGTCCTTGGCATCTTTTTGGGAGGCATTGCTGCGATCGCAGGCTATCGCCGGTTCTTCAAAGGAAGAACATTCTCGGAGCGGGCGAAACTGGATCTGTCGAGCCACCCGGTCTGCGAGCTTGACCGAAATGAACTGTCGGAGCACGACCAAACGGACGGCGAACAAGCTGCTTTACTCCATGCCGGCGACGTGTCCATAGAGAATAGAGGATCGACGACAATCTGGATACCCAAGATCGGAGTTCGGGCGCGGCACCTGGCTTCCGACGAAGAGTTCCCGACATACGGCAAGCCCGAGAAGATCGAGACGGCTGTGGCACCCCTAAGCGTTTCTGCCATCGAACCCGGAGAAACGATTTATTACCATTACCGTTTCTTGATTCCAAAGAAGATCATCGCCTTTCGGGTCAGTGCCGAATTAAGCACGTCACGCGGCAATATTTGGCACAGGTCGATGACGCTCAAAAACGGATTGAACACTAGTTCTCCTGACCAGAAGCTCTGACAGTCGAAAACGAGGGGAAACTCCGCTTGACCACTTCGTGGTTCTATGCGTACCGCGCCAAACCGGCCACTGGACTCCGAGACCCGCGAATCCAATGACAGATTGAACCAAGTCAGAATTGTTGATGGAATACAACGTCGAGGAAATCGGCACCCAAGGGTCGTACCGGCTCATTGTTGGATCCATCTGAGTGTTCCCCTGAGCAGCGAAAGCCGCGCAGGGCGGTCGGGACTGTAGGTAAATAGTCCGAGCCCGGTGGGGGGAACACCCGTGCGAGGAGATGTACATGCGAGGCGGGGCCTTGGTCGGCGACCCGGCGGCGAGGGGCAGGGTAGTCCTTTGGGCCGCTCACAATCTCTGAGTTCATCACTTCTTCTTTCGTGTAGCTTGCGGCTGAGGTTTGAACACCGAGAAAGAGCCAAGCCGCTGCGGTCGTCTTGCCTGTCCTTGGGTGGCGCGGCAACTCTGCGAGAGATTCCACAACGTGCCGGTTCGTGGCGACAACGCCTCTCGAATCGACAACGAAACCGGTTCCGATGACTTGAGGGACCGCTGGAGACCGGCCAACTACGCCGGAGGTAAACGCCACTATTGCCGGGCGGATCGCCTCATATGTGTCCGGCAGCGTCATCGTTTTCGGCCCGGTAGAAACCGACGGAACCCCTTGCATTGCTCCGCCCGGTGCCCCCGACGGGGTGAGGGAACACCCCGCCGGGACTTCCGCCACACGAGAGACGACTCGTGCACCGGCCAAACCATTATCGCAACCCCCCGACGCGCCAACGCATCCCTGTAACGTGGGATGTCCCGCCCGGCGAACTTACTACAAACGGCAGACCTGCCGAAACTTCTATCGGCTGAAGCCGCTGCGGTATGCTTTCAGGCATGAAACGGGTTTACGCCCTTGCGCTCGTTACGCTATTCGCGGGTTGCGGCGCAGTGCAGCAGTCGTCTGGGGTTGAAGAACCCACTCCAGACCTCGAAGAACTAACGCCCCGCGAGTTGAAAGTACTTCGGGATCTGGCAGAAAAAGGCGACGCTACCGCTCAATTTTTCGTGGGCAGCCTGCACCGCACGGGCGAACACGTGCCGCAAGACTACGCCGAAGCGCTCAAGTGGTTCCGCAAGGCGGCGGAGCAGGGCAACGCTGATGCGCAATTCAACCTGGGCCTGATGTACTCCGAAGGCGAAGGCGTGCCGCAGGACTACGCAGAAGCCGTCAAGTGGTATCGCATGGCGGCGGAACAGGGAAACACTAACGGGCAGTTCAACCTGGGCGTGATGTACGTCCGCGGCCAAGGTGTCCCGCTCCGTAATATCCTCCCCGCCGAGCTCCAGTATGACTATGTGCTCGCCCACAAATGGTGGAACTTGGCGGCATCGCGCTACAGCAGCGGGCAGGACGCCGAGAAGAGTAGAAAGGCTAGAGACACCGTTGCTGAAAAGATGACGCCCGCCCAGATCGCCGAAGCTCAGCGACTCGCCCGCGAGTGGAAGCCGAAGACGTGGGAAGAATTGAAGGTGCAAGTCGCCAACCGCGGCTGGCAATGAGCGATTGTACAACTCCGTCACCCGTCATGGGCGGGCGTTTTCGCTAGGCTTCCTTGACAACCCTGTCCCCCAGCTTCAGCGTGAATTCCACCGGCCGCTCTCCTGAGTTGACGTCGTGCTCGGGACGTTCGCTGTAGCCCCGTGACTTGCCTTGGGTATTCAGGAACAAGATGATCACCGTGATGTTGCCCCTGTCGATCGCTTTCATGAGCTGCGACTCGACGTGATCAAGCGTAGTCTCCCGGGGCTTCGGACAGGACCTCCCTGAGAGGCGGGCACCGCTCGAAGTACCGATTAAAAGTCTTGGGATGGCAGCCTAACTAAACAGCGCCGCCGGACTGGCCGTCAACGTAGTCCTCGTTGACGACTTTATCGCCGAGTTTGAGGGTGAACTCGATTGGCTGGTCGGCTCCGTCATGGAACATGTCGATCGCCTTGCGCTTGGGGTAGACGTAGTGGGCGAGTTCGGAGTACATCCTGGCCCGAAGCTCAATAGGATGTTCCGTGTTCACGGCGATCTCCGCCATGCCGCGGATGGGATCGCAGCCTAACTCTTGGAGCAGTTCGGCCGCATGTTGGGTACGCTTGTTCGGCGTCCCCTTGCGTCGACCGCCCGTCTTTCGTCCGTGTGGCACGTGCTACTTCAGTCTACTTTAGACAGGCCCCAGCATTCGGCCGCGATCTCCGCCATTGGGTAGACGTACGTACCCCAAAAAGGTGTCCTAACTCTTGCAGTTCGGCCGCATTTGGGTACGCTCGGCGTCCCCTTGCGTCGACCGCCCGTCTTTCGTCCGTGTGGCACGTGCTACTTCAGTCTACTTTAGACAGGCCCCAGCATTCGGCTTGGGTACCTCTAACTGCGGTATCGTTAGAGGTCCATCCAGAGGTGAACACCCGGTACCCTGTGATTCGCTGCCCTAGAACAGCAATCTGGTCGCTACCCTGGCTACGGGGATTGACGTTTAGAAGATTATGATGCCGTTTGAGAAACCAAACGCCGATGGTGCGCAATGGTTGAATTGACTACAGCCGCCAAGAATATCGCAGTTGTCCGTACATCCAAGTCGCTCGTCATCGTCACACGGTTCACACGTTGTGTCTTGCGAGATCTTGGTGCAACTACCACCCGAACAACCCTTGACTCCCCCTACTCTTATGGGTCGCCGGGCTGCTAGAGCCGTCTCAGTCTGTTCCTCAGGCATGAGCGGCCTGCCTTGATCATCGGTGTAGATTGAGAACGAGAAAGGCTGTGTGGTCGATGTGACGCAGTAAATCGCCCCAGAGTCTGGATCCACGATTTCAGTTTCAGACACTACTGATTCGCCTAGCTCTTTGAAACCCACTGCATAAGGCAAAAGCGAAGAAAGCTGCTCCATCGACAGAAGATATTGCTCACTCTGGGGATCTACGGAACGGCAGGAACACAAGGCAAGGATAATCGAGCACACAGACAACAGTGAAGTAGATTTAGACATAGAAGCCTCCCTGTTTTCGCGACAGCTATGCGTATTCCTCGGTCGAGAACTCAACCGTGCACGCGGTGCGGCCTTCCGGAAGCTTACGCTCCGTGAGATGGAGTGTCAAGCGGGCGGATGCTGTCCCCGAGGTCGAGGGTGAACTCGATTGGCTGGTCGGCTCCGTCATGGAACATGTCGATCGCCTTGCGCTTGGGGTAGACGTAGTGGGCGAGTTCGGAGTACATCCTGGCCCGAAGCTCGATGGGATGTTCCGTGTTCACGGCGATCTCCGCCATGCCGCGGATAGGATCGCAGCCTAGCTCTTCGAGCAGTTCGACCGCTCGTTGGGTACGTCTGTTCGGTGTACCTTTGCGCCAGCCTCGAGCAGCTACACACGGAGGTCTTTCGCTGCGACGCTCTTGAGGACGTAGTCCAGAAAGCCGAGGGTTTTTTCTCTTTAATGCCGTCCATTGCTGTCGATACCAGCGACGCCGAGCCAGTGGGAGAATTCTAAACAACGGCGCGAAAGGGGACTCAAGAGTTCACTCTTGCTCGGCCCGGCCCAGGATACGACTTACGCTGAACCCATGCCAAGCAGTACCCTTGCGGGTCAGAAAGCCTTCGTCGTTTAGTTGGGCGGCTACTCTATCAAACCCTAGGCCATCATTTCTAAGCGTTCTCATGCGATCTATGACGCGCGCGATTTGTGGAGCAGACCACACGGCCGCCGAGGCTCCTATTGAACTCGCGGCCTGATACCGAAGACTTCCACGCTCGCCCACGGCCGCGACTGGTTACTGAGTACAGAATCTCTTTAGTTCTTGAAGCGTGAATCAACTAATCGCTTCACTGAATGAAGCGTGAAACTGATTCAGGAGCCTCCCTGCGCCTGCCTCCAAGCTCGTGTTCGCCGGGCGCGTTTCTCGGCTCGCATCCGGCGTTCTTCGTCGATAGCTTGTCGCAGGTCGGCAGCCGTTGCGTTGGCAAGTTCTCGCACTGCATCGGAATAGGGGGTGACGACGTAGGTCGCCGTCTCGCGGACCGGACTGTCCCTCTCCCGATAACACGGCTGCTTGCGGCGCAGCCAGCCCATGAATTCGAGTTCTTGAAGCCCTTTGCAAATGCTCGCGTCAGATTTCAATCCTGAGTACCGCGCAAGGGCCCGGTAGCTGATTTCCAGCTCCCAACTTTCGTCTCGCTGGCTTTCTAAGGGTAGTTCGACGAACGCCACCGCAAGCAGTTGCGCGCACCGCGACATCCTAGCCCAAAGCCCGGAACGCACGAGCAACTCGATAGGGCGCTCGAACCCGTACCGGGCGACGCGGCCCTTCGGTTTGACGAGATGCTTGCCGTTGGGGATGGTGGGTACGGGAAAGCGATTCGCGATCCAATAGATGGCCTCTGCAACAGTGCATGCTCGAACGTCCACGACGAGGTCGATGGGTCCCCGCAGCTGCCCGTCGCAGCCGTGGCCGAAACACTTCACTTTATTGAAGCGCTTCGCGATCCCAACCGATGGTGTCCGGTCGCCGTGGTGATGGTCTTCCGGGTGCCAACAGCGAATCATCTTGGCGTCGAACACTTCGAGTCCCAAGGCAGACGCAACCTCCGCTATGGGTACCTTCTCGCGGACGAACCGGGCATCCGGTATGTCGCCGCCGACAATTCGGCTAGCTATAATGGAAGTCACTGCTTTACGATCAAACGCCCCGCCGGTGGCCGCCGCGCGGGGCATTGCATTTCAAGCGTTGCGAATCGGCGAACAGAGCAGCGATGGTCGCCGCCCTTGTGGTGCCGCAGCGGTCACGACTCGGTAGCCTCTTCCTGCGCGGCGATCCACGCAAGGAGTGATTCTCGCCTGTAGAACACGCTTTTCCCGAGCTTGACTTTTCGCGGACCGCGCCGTTCGACGGACCAGCGGCGGATCGTTCGCAAGCTCTTGCCCAAGAGGTGCGCCAGTTCGCGCTCACTCAGCAAGTCCGAAGCAGGCAGCGTTACGCTTTTGATGTGAATTGAATCCTGGTTGCTGTCATTCATCTCACCTTTAAATTAACCAGGAAAACGTGACACGAACGGGTTGTTCATGTCATAGGTTTTTGGGTTTGTAGGCGGGTGTAGGCTATTCGCCCTTGAGCCATCGCTTGATGGTCCGAATGCTTCGGTGGACCCCATACTTCGTCCCGACCTTGTTCTTCGCCGCGAGATAGGACTGCTCCTTCTTTTTGGTTCGCTTCAGGCAGGCATCAAAGGCCCTTCGCGCTTCCCTTTTTAGGATGGCGATGTCTTCTCTTCGCTTCCGGCCCGATAGCTTCCCGCTGGCGCTTCGGGCGTCGCTGACTCGAACGGCAGTCCGCGCTCGCCCCACTTGTATCCCGAGATCGAAAATCAGCGGAGAGACATCGTCCCCTTGGTCTCGGTGTTTGCGGATGAGATGAATGGTCTGCTTGAGTCCGAATAGATGACGCCATTCCGTTGTTTGAACGTTTTCAAGAGTCTTAAGACAATGTGGATAGCCGAGTTCTTTGAGGTTGTCATCAACCCGGCGCTCCAAATGCCCAAGTTCTGAGTCGAAGTCCCGTAACATTTCGCTCTTGATAGTGATGTTTCCCTCGGCGTCGATCCGCACCCCGTCGGAGATCATGCCAGGATGCCCGCGAGCGTAGTCGTAGCGCTCCCAGACAAGCGGTCTTGACGGCTTCCGGCTCCTAGCCAATGGGCACCACCTTACGGATGGTCTCGCCCGTGAGAATGGATTGTAGCTTCCCTTCCCACCTTGTCAATGCGACCCGCTTCGCCTGGTCGTAGCTGTGGCGATCGTAAACAGCCGTCACGCCTCCTTCCGCGTGGCTGAGGACCTTGCTGATTACCAACCGGTCCACACCCAACGACCCCAACTGCGACGCGACCGTACGCCTCAGATCATGCGGCGTGAATGCCGGAAAACCGAAGTGTTCACGGTTGAATCGAACGGCGTGAGAGAGTGTGATGACCTTTAACGGTTGCCCTTGTCTTGAAGGGAATACCCAAGAGCCATCCCGCGGCCACCCCGCGAGTACTTCAAGCGCAAGATGACTAAGCGGCACCCGATGTGCCCGATCTCCCTTTGTCTTTTCCCGAGGGATCGTCCACCAGCCGCTTTTCAGGTCTAAATCGTCCCACTCCATGGAACAGAATTCGCCCGGTCGTTGGGCTGTCAGCAGCATCAGACGTAGGGCAACTCGAACGCCTTCGCTCATCCGCCGGGTTGATGGGAGTTTCTCCCAGAATTCCGCGATCTCGTCGTCGGACAAGACGCGGTCCCGTGATTTCTCGACGCCGGGACGTTTGATGAGGGTGGTCGGGTTCGATTCGAGTATGTCCTGCTCGATTGCCCAGTTGTAAAGGCGGCGAATCGCCCCGAGAAGGCGATTGGCGGCTACCGGCGCGGTAACGGCCTTTTCCTGGACGAGGTGGATGACATCACGGCGCCTGACATCCACCGCCTTGGTCCTCGCACCGAACCGCGGGATCGCGTCGCGACGGAGAAGGCGTTCTGGCTCGTATCCACGCTTCTGCTTGACCAACAAGCGGCTGGAGAACAGGTCTACCAATTCCGCGAAGGAAACCTCGCCGCGGCGGGTTCGTTTCGCTTCGAGCGGGTCGCCTCCCAACTCGACCTTAGCCTTCAATGCCCGTGCCCGACGCCGCGCCGCGGTAGCGCTTAGCGTTGGAAACCGGCCGATCGTCAGGCGTCTTTGGATGCCCGTTTGGTTCCGGTAGTTGAGGATGAAGCTCCTTGCACCGTTGCGGGTGATCCGAATGCCGAAGCCCGACAATTCCGAATCCCATGTAACCTTGTTGCCTTCCGAGGGATTCGGCAGACCCTTGATGCTTCTCTCGGTGAGCTTTACGGCATTCACTGGGCGGGCAACGGCACCGACTCTATGTCAACTCAGTGTCAACAGACAGATGGGTACGGTCTGGCTTTGATTGTACGCCGACTGGCACTGGATGTCAACGAATAAACTATTGTAAACAATATATTTAAGTCAACAACAGGGAGGAAAGCATTGCAATCTAAAGAGTTACGGTGGAGATATTACTACTGTCGGCTCAGCAGTTTCTTTATTCGATGAATTTTTGTGGCGACGTTGACGGCGGACAATCCCGTTACTTCGGCGATCGACGACGCCTGCTCGCCTTCGAGATAGAGCAGCATCATCTGCCGATCCAATGGTTTGAGTCGCTGGATTAGTTCGAGCAGCCTGGACAGCGAGTGTTGCCGATTCGCATTCGCCTCGCCGTCGACGGCACCGGGTTCGGCTTCGAGCGCGTCCAGCTCGACGAGTCGAGTTAACGTACGCTTGCGTCGCACGATATGGGAGGCCGCAACGTTGTGGGCTACGCGATAAGCCCAGGTCCGTAAGCTGCAGCGTTCGTCAAACGAACTGAAACTCCGCCAAAGCGCAATGTAGATCTCTTGGAGCAGATCACGCCGCTTGTCGGGGTCGGCCTCGTAGCCTCTTGCGAGGCGGCTCAGCGCCGGCCCGTGTGCTTCCATCGCCTCTTCGTACAGTTTGTCGGCGGTCTCCACTGGGCGGGGTCAGGCCTTCTACTGTAGATAGTCGCTCGGAGGGAGCATGTTCTTACAGCGGTTGTTGGAAGCCGGTCAATCCCGCAACGCGGGCATCTGAGACTATAGCCCTTGAACGGATCCAGGCTCGAATCGAAGCGGCAGCGAATGGAGGGTCGCGAAGCGGCGGCGGTATGCGAGGTGGAGATGGGAGAAGGCCGTTGAATTGAAACGGCCTCCGAGTTCTGAGGATTGAGATCCGCACTGGCCCTAAAAGGCCGGCCCAAAGGGAATCCTCAAGCCCGGTGAAGCGGGCTCGGCGTGGTTCGCGTACCGCGCTCGAGACAAACGAGGGTCGCTTCGGCCGACCTGGTGCGGCGCTAACGGAAAACCTCCACGCCGTCTCAAGGCTTCAGCAACAACTTACCCGTTGTCAGCCGCTCGGCCAGTTTGCGTTGCGCTTCGCCGGCTTCCGAGAGTGGGAACGTTTCGCCGATCTCGACCTTTACTTTCCCGGAACTCACCCATTCGAATACATCCGAGGAACGCTGCACGAGATCCTCCCTTGAAGCGGCATAGTGGAGCAAGCTCGGGCGCGTCATGAAGAGCGAACCTTTTTGGGCTAACGTTAGCGGTGCGATCGCCGGCACCGGCCCACTGGAATTGCCGAAGAAGACCATCATGCCGCGCGGGCGAAGACAGTTGAGGCTCCCTTCCCAAGTGGTTTTTCCCACCGAATCGTAAACAACGTCAACTCCGGCGCCATCGGTTAGGCGTTTCACTTCGGGCTCGAAGTCTTGCTGCGTGTAGAGGATGACATCGTCGGCTCCGGCACGGCGGACTTTTTCCGCCTTTTCCTCGGTCGAGCAGGTACCGATGACGCGAGCGCCGAGCATCTTCGCCACCTGGACCAACAGGAGCCCAACGCCTCCCGCTGCTGCGTGCGCCAACGCGGTGTGGCCCGGCCCCAAAGGGAACGTCGAGTGGGTCAGGTAGTGTACGGTCATGCCCTGGAGCAGAACGGCCGCTGCCAAGTCCGTGTCGAGTCCCTCGGGCACCTTCACCAGTCGCGCCGCCGGTACCGCCGCTTGTTCGGCGTAGGACCCGACGACGCCGGTGTAGGCTACCCGATCGCCTACCGCGACTTCCGTGACGTCCGCTCCGACCGCCGTCACGACGCCCGCCCCTTCCTGCCCGTTTGTGAAAGGTAGTTCGCTCTTGTAGAGCCCGGTGCGAAAGTAAATGTCGATGAAGTTGATCCCGGCGGCTCCGATCTTGACGACGGCTTGATCGGGCGCGGGTACGGGGTCCGGCGCGTCTTCATAGCGCAAGACTTCCGGGCCGCCGTGCTCGTAGATTCGTATGGCTTTCATGGCTGGTTCCCTCTCGGCAGAGTGCGATTGTAGCAAGGCTTCTCGCGCCCGCGCTCCCGAATCCAATCCGTCAAATCCAACCCAGCAGGCGGCCGATCCCGCCGTAGTATCGCGAGATCACGGAATCGGTCGATGTCACCCAGACAGCGACCAGAAGCAGGCTGACCGCCGTGGTCATGACAATCGACGGGAAAGATTCCAGCTCAGTCAAGCGTTGCACGGGAGGTCTGCTTGCGATATATCTCGCCGACCTGCCGGCGAACGAGTAGTCACAAGTCTACCCCACGCGTATCGAGTTTGACCTCGTTGGTGGGTCCGGCGTTCTTGGGGGCACGCGCCGGTATCGCGGGTCGGCTAATTGTTCGACACAGGTCCGTTTGACCCCTCAACCTACCCCTCCTATACTGGACAGCGATGGCTCACCCGCCTTTCATTCATCTCCACTGCCATACCGACTATTCGCTGCTCGACGGGGCCTGTTCGATCCCGAAATTGATGAACCTCGCCGAGCGGCAGGAGATGCCGGCCGTCGCCATGACGGACCATGGGAACCTGTTCGGCGCGGTCGAATTCTACGAGGCCGCCAGGGCCAAGGGGATCAAGCCTATCATCGGCTGCGAGGTCTACGTTTCCCAAAAAGGGCGCCATGTCCGCGACGAGTCCGACCGCTACAATCACCTGCTGCTGCTGTGCAAAAACCTCGAAGGCTACCGCAATCTGATTGACCTCGTCTCGACCGGCTACTTGGAAGGCTTCTACTACAAACCTCGCATCGACAAGGAATTACTGGCCTCGAAATCGAAGGGCCTGATCTGCACTTCCGCTTGCCTGCGGGGTGACTTAAACGAAGCCCTGCTCGACAAGGGCTACGAGGAAGGCCGACGCCTCGCCTACACCTACCTCGACATTTTCGGGAAGGATAACTTCTATCTCGAAGTCCAGGACCACGGGCTCGATCTCGACAAACAACTGTTGCCGCATGTATTTCGTCTGAGCCGCGAAACGGGCGTCCCCCTGGTCGCGACCAACGACGCCCACTACTTGACCAAGGATGACGCCCGCGCGCACGAGGCCTTGCTGTGCATCCAAACCGGGAAGACGCTCAGCGACCCGAATCGGATGCGCTTTGCAACCGACGAGTTTTACATCAAGTCGCGCGACGAAATGCTGGCGCTGTTTGATGGTGAGGCGGGCCCGCTCGACCGCACTTGGGAGATCGCCGAGCAGTGCGACCTGACGCTTGATAAGGTCGACGACCCCTTCCCGGCGTTTGAAGTCCCCGAGGGGCACTCCGCGGACACCTATTTCGAGTGGGTAGCGCGTCAGGGACTCGAAGAGCGCAAAGGGGAGCTCGAAACCCTCCGAGCCGCGGGCCGGCTCAAGCACGAGTTCGCCGAATACAACGACCGGCTCGATCACGAGATCCGCATCATCCAGCAGATGAAGTACTCGGGCTACTTCCTAATCGTGTGGGACTTCATTCGTTTCGCCCGGGGCGAGAAAATTCCGGTCGGGCCGGGCCGCGGCTCGGCGGCCGGGTCGCTGGTGGCCTATGCGATGCGGATCACTGATATGGATCCGCTCCAGTATGGTCTGCTGTTCGAGCGGTTTTTGAATCCCGAGCGCGTCAGTATGCCCGATATCGACATCGATTTCTGCATGCACCGGCGGGGAGAGGTGATCCAATACGTCACTGAGAAATACGGGCGCGAGCAGGTGGCGCAAATCATCACCTTCAACACACTGCAGGCCAAGGCCGCGATCAAGGACGTCGGCCGGGTAATGGATATGACCTTTGCCGATGTCGACCGGCTGACGAAGATGGTTCCCAACGTCCTCAACATCAAGCTGGCCGATGCGCTCAAGCAGGAGCCGCGGTTGGCGGTCCGAGCGGAGACGGAACCCGAGATCGGCCGCTTGATGGAAACCGCCCAGCGGCTTGAGGGCGTCTCGCGCAACCCCTCGGTGCATGCTGCCGGCGTTGTGATCGCCCCGCGGCCGCTACGCGAGTTGGTGCCGCTCTACAAGACCGCGAAGGACGAAATCGTCACCCAGTACGACATGAAGAGCCTCGATAAGCTGTCGTTGCTCAAGATGGATTTTCTGGGACTGACAACGCTTACCGTGATCGAGGAAGCCTTACGGCTGCTCAAGGAGGGCAGGGGCGTCGAGCTACGGCCGGAACAGTTGCCGCTCGACGACAAGGAGACCTACGAACTGCTCGGCAAAGGGCTCACCAGCGGCGTGTTTCAGTTTGAGTCCGACGGCATGCGCGATATTTTACGGCGCTATCAACCCGAGCGTCTCGAAGACTTGATCGCCCTTAACGCGCTGTACCGGCCGGGGCCGATTCAGGGCGGCATGGTCAGCGATTTCATCGATCGCCGCCACGGACGCAAACCGGTCACCTACGATTTACCCGTTTTGAAGGACATCCTCGAAGAAACCTACGGCGTCATTGTCTACCAAGAGCAGGTGATGCAGATTGCCAACCGGGTAGCCGGTTACTCGCTTGGGGAGGCCGATCTGCTGCGGCGAGCGATGGGGAAGAAAAAACCTCAAGAAATGGCGGCGCAGCGGGAGCGTTTTCTCAACGGCGCGCTGGAGCGTGATTACCCGAAACGTAAGGTCATCAAGCTGTTCGACCTGATGGAGCAATTCGCCGGTTACGGCTTCAATAAGTCGCACTCCGCCGCCTACGGGTTCGTGGCCTTTGTGACGGCTTACCTGAAGGCGCATTACCCGGTCTATTTCATGGCGGCGCTGCTGTCGTCGGAAACCAACAACACCGACAAGGTCGTGAAGTACATCAATGAGTGCCGCGATGTGGGCATCGAGGTGTTGCCGCCGGATTGCAATTCGAGCGACTGGAACTTCACCCCGGCCGGAGAAAATGCGATTCGCTTCGGAATGGGCGCGATCAAGAACGTCGGGAAGAACGCTGTCCGGGCGGTCATCGAGGGCCGCGAAAGCGAGGGTGGTTTCCGTTCGCTCTACCATTTCGCCGAATCGGTCGACTGGACCCATGTCAACAAACGCATGATGGAGTCCGCGATGAAGGCCGGGGCGTTTGATTCGCTGGGCGGCCATCGCGCGCAGTTGATCGCGGCACTCGATCGGGTGGTGGAATTAGGACAGAAAGCGACTCGCGACCGCTCGACCGGGCAAGGGGGGTTGTTCGCCGCGTTCGCCGAAGAGGCATCTGCTTCCGACGATGCACTCCCCGAAGTTCCGGAATGGCCTGAAAAAGACAAGCTCGCCGGCGAGAAGGAAATGCTCGGCTTCTACGTAACCGGGCACCCGCTCAACGCCTACCGCGACAAGATCGCGGAACTTGCTACGAACGACAGCGCGAGCCTTGCCGGGGTCGATCAGGGCGCCCAGGTCGTCCTGTGCGGCGTGCTGGCGTCGATCACGCGCAAGCGAAATCGCGAGGGGCGCCCCTGGGCGGCGGGAACATTGGAGGATCTCAAGGGCAGCATCGACCTGCTGGTCTTCGCGAATTCATATGAAGAGCTTTCACCGCTATTGGAAGAGGACAAGGCGGTGATGTTGCGAGGCAGTGTACGAGCCGAGGAAAACGCCGCGCCCAAGGTTGCCGTGACGGAGATTGTTCCGCTCGACAATGCGCGGGTGGCATTGCCGAAACAGATCGCGATCACGGTCCGGCTCGGCGACGGCAAGAGAGTCAACGGAAAGGCGAATGGATCCTCGCGAGCCGAGCGGTTGCATGAGCTGTTTCGCAGCCGTCCGGGGGATACGGATGTTCGGCTGCGGTTGATGAAGGCGCAAGACTTTCTTGTTTCTTATGACCTGCCCGACCGCGTTTGTGCGGATCGAGGCTTTCGCGAACAAGTGGAGGAAATCTGCGGCTCGGGGTCTGTGGAGGTGATGCCGGGGTAAGAGAGCCCGGCGCGCTAACCGAGCCGCAACGACTCTCACTTCGGTTTAGTCAAGAAACCGCAGGTCTCTTCGAGCCCTGCGCTACGCAACTGCAAACTGAGCCGCGCACGTGAGTAAGCGGTATGAGATTAGGCCGTTCCGCGCGAAGGACGGTGGCGGGAGCGTGGCGCCAGCAACGCAGGAATCTCTTTGGCGAGGAATCAGCAGGGGTATCGGCTTCGATGACTCGGCGGGGAGGGAGGTCCTGGGGCGACCTTGTTGGGATCATCACCTTCCGAGGCTCCGGGCCGGATTCATCTGATACCGCTTACTGACGCGTGCGGCTCAGTTTGGGACCTCCTTCGGCTCTTGCGATATGTGTGCCCTCCATGACAAGACCATCCTGTCGTCCCCTGGGGTATAATGCGCTTGCTTCTTCGATCCCTTTCCTTCGCCTCTTGAGAGGCCTGACCATGCGACTTCCCGACAACTTTCTCGTTTTCAGCATCTGTTGTGTTCTAGCGGCCGCGGCCGGCCCGCTTGCCGCGCAAGACGTCAGCTACACCAACGACGTCAAGCCCGTCATTCAGCGCGCCTGCTCGGGCTGCCATCAACCGGCCACCAAGATGGGCGGGCTTATCCTCACCGAGTACGACGCCATTATGGCGGGCGGACAGAAAGGCCCGGTGCTTTCCGCCGGCGCCCCCGCGGAAAGCCGCTTGATCGGGATGTTGAGCGGCAAGATCGAGCCCCAGATGCCGATGGGCGGCGAGCCCCTGCCGGCGGCTGAAATCGAGCTCTTGAGCCGCTGGATCGAGCAGGGCGCCAACGATGACACTCCTGAATCCGAGAAGGGGCCGCAAGCTCCAACCGAGCCTCCGACTTATACTCAGCCCCCGGCGGTCGACGGGCTGTCCTATTCGCCCGACGGTTCGCTGCTCGCCGTCGGTGGCTATAAGGAAGTGCTGGTGCACAAGTCCGATGGTTCGGAAATTGTTGCGCGTCTGCTGGGCAAATCGGAGCGCATTACGGGCCTTGGCTTTACCCCCGACGGGAAGACGCTGGTAGTGGTCGGCGGCACGCCGGCACGTTTCGGGGAAGTACAAGTTTGGGACCTCGAGACAAAAACTCAAATCCACTCCGTTATGTCGACAACCGACACGCTTTTCGGCGGGGCCGTCTCGCCCGACGGTAAATTCGTTTGCGCCGGCGGCGCCGATAAGGGCGTGCGCGTTTTCGAAATCGCCACGGGCAAAGAACTCTTTAAAGCCGGCCACCACGAAGATTGGGTGCTTGACGCTGTCTTTGGCATCGACGGCAAGAGGGTCGTGACCGTCGGGCGCGACCGTGCCGCCAAGCTGGCCAACGCCGAGACGGGCGCGTTTCTCGAGAACGTCAACCTGCTGCGCGACCAGCTCTATGCGATCAAGCGCCACCCGCGCCGGGATTACGTTCTCGTCGGCGGGCTTGACCGCGTGCCGTACCTCTATATGATGGATCGTCCGAGGGCTCTCAAGATTGCCGACGACTCAACGCTCGTCCGGGAATTCGAGGAGCAAAAGGCCAAAATCTACGCTCTCGCCTTCAGCCCCGACGGCAACCGCATCGCTGTCGGAGGCATGAGTGACGAGGTGCCTATCTACGACACCGAGACGGGCAATCGAATCACCACCTTGGCTGAGATTACCGAGGGAGTCTTCGCCATCGAATTTCACCCCCAAGGCGGCCAAGTCGCCGTGGCGGGCTATGACGGACGCATCCGCATCTTCGACCCGGCGACCGGCAAACTGATCAAAGACTTCAGTCCCGTGCCCCTAACCGACAAGATGGCCTCGAACTAGGCGCCGCGGGCGACGAACTTTCCCCAGCGAAGAAGCGTAACGCCGGGTCCGCGGGGCCCCGGCGCATGCCGCCGTTGGGCTAACTGCTTTACGTGTTCGTTTGGGAAGAGTAGAATAGGGGCGACTCTCGACGAGGAGGACCTCTCATGGCCGACGCAAGCTCTCGACGCGATTTCTTCCGCACCGCCTTCGGCAGCGCGATGACCGCCGCTTTGGCGCAGCAAGCTCTTGCCCAGAAAGACAGCCCCAACGGCATTCCGACGCGCCGACTGGGCCGCACCGACGAACAGGTCTCGATCATTTCGTTGGGCGGAGGTCACATCGGCGGCGCCGCCCGCAAGGACCGCAAGAACGCCATTCGCGTCATGCACGCCGCCATCGACGAAGGCGTTACCTTCTTCGACAACGCCTGGGACTACAGCGACGGGCTCGCCGAGGACGTCATGGGCGAGGCCCTTTCCACCGGAGGCCGCCGCGACAAAGTCTTCTTGATGACGAAAAACTGCGAGCGCGACTACGAGGGCAGCAAACGCTGCCTCGAAGACAGTCTCCGCCGCCTGCGCACCGACCGTCTCGACTTATGGCAGTTCCATGAGATGGTCTACGACAACGACCCCGACTGGGTCTTCGAAAAGGGCGGATTCAAATTCGCCATGGAAGCCGTCAAGGCGGGCAAGGTTCGCTATGTCGGTTTCACCGGCCACAAAGACCCCCGCATCCACCTCAAGATGCTCGCCAAACCCTACGACTGGGCGACATCGCAAATGCCGATCAACGTCATGGACGCCCACTACCGCAGCTTCCAAAAGCACGTCGTGCCCGTGTGCCTTGAGAAGAACGTCGGCATCATTGGCATGAAGAGTTTGGCCGGCGGGGGGCCGCGCGGCCGCATCCCCACCGAGACGAAGATCAGCGCGGAAGAGTGTATCCGCTATGCGCTGAGCCTGCCGATTTCGACCTTGTGCTGCGGCATCCTGTCGATGGAAGACCTCAAGCAAGACGTCGCCATTGCGCGCGGGTTCAAGCCTCTTCCCGACACCGAGAAAGAGCGTTTGCTCTCGATGGCCGCGGCCGAGGGCGGCGACGGTCGCCACGAGCTTTTCAAGTCAACCAATCGCTTCGACGGCCCGCACCACCGCAAGCAACACAATTTCCCGCTCGACGTCTAGCCCGCCGGGCGGTAGCAACCGGCATCCAGGTAGCGACCGGCACTCGTGCCGGTCCGAGGCCCCGGCAGGGGCCTTGGAATTTAGCCCACGGCTTCAGCCACAATTGGGTCACGGGTCACAACCACGCCAAAAGGCTCCCCGTCCGCGGCCAACGCTATTATGAGAACGCGTAGCGCAGGTCTCTTCGAGCCCTGCGGCTTTTCGCTTCGGCCTCTACCCTCCAACCCCCTACCCAAGAAGGTAACGGCACCCGGAAACCAGCCCCCCAATCCCCCCGGCCGCTCACCCCTTGCAAGTCTTCCGGTTCCTCGGCCCGCGGCATTTGTTTGAACAGCAGTCTCCGTTGGAGGTACAGGGATCGCCCTGCGCGGCGAGACTACACTCCGGGGCACACAAACCTTCCGCGCATATCTGCCCGGCCGGGCAGTCGACCGGTTGTGTCACGCAGCCAATCGCCGGGTCACAGCTGTCGATGGTACAGGCGTCGCCGTCGCCGCAGAAGATAGGCTCGAAGATACATCCGCCCGCATCGCAGGAGTCCATCGTGCAGGCGTTTTGGTCGTCACACAACGCCGTATTCCTGCAAAGGCCGTCCTCACAACTGTGGGTCGTGCAGATGTTCCCGTCGTCGCAATCATCAGCCGAGGCGCACGGGCCTCCGTACTCATAGGCCCCCATATCGACGGTCCCGCCGGCGATGCGCGGATTGCCGTCGAGATCGGTGGGCGGGAGCTCAGGGACCGCGTTCGTCCCGGCGTTGATCAGCGGCGAACCGGGTCCGAGGTGATAGTCATTGTCGTCCAAGGTTGCGGGATTCCCATCCGGCCCGGCAGGGTCGGCGAACTGCGGATCGACGTCGGAATTCATTACGCCGGGATGACCGCCCTCGATGTTGCTGTAGGACGCCACCGGCATGCTGTGTACGTTGGCCCAGCCCAGCGATCCGCCGGGGTTGCCATAGACGATGCTGTTGATGAGCTCGGGAATGCTGCCGTTGCGGCTTCGGATGGCGGCTCCGCCGAGGTTGTTCACAAAGGTGCCGCCAATGATCCTGGGGCTCGGATCGTTATTGCGCATGGCGGATCCCGACGGCGCGCTGTTTCCGTCGAAGAGGCCGTTGATGATCGTCGGATTGCCGGTGGCGACGGCGCGGCCGACGTAGTTGTGCATGCCGCCACCGCCGGAAACGGCCGTATTGCCAATGAACTTGCAACTCAACACGAGGACATTGCTGTTCTTACGGTTGTCCATGCCGCCGCCTTCCTCACCCGCTGTGTTGTAACTGAAGACGGAGTTCATCACGGTGGCATGGCTGTTGAGGTAGTTACGCATGCCCGCGCCCTTGTTCGAGCTGTTCTGCGTGAAAAGGCAATCGTCGATCATTGGGGTGGCCTCATCGAAGTTGAACATCCCGCCGCCCATCTCCCCGGAGGAGTTTTGGCTGAACACACTACTGACGATCGTGGGCGCGCCCGCCCGGTTGTACATGCCGCCGCCTCGGTCAGAGGCGGTATTGCCTGTGAAAATGCATTGCCGGACGGTGGGACTGCTGCCGACATTGCGCATCCCGCCTCCAGTGTCGGCATTGCCCCCGGTGATGGTGAAGCCTTCGAGTATCGTGTCGGGGCCTTCGCCGTTCACACATTGAACGACCGACCCGCCGATTCCCGAGCCGTCGATGATCGTGGCGAGAGGTCCGCCGGAGCTGCGCAACCAGATCGCCTTGCCCAGGAAGTCGATGGTCTCGGAGTATGTACCGGGAGCGACGATGATCTCGTCCCCCGCTCCGGCCACGTCGATAGCCGCCTGGATCGACTCCCCCGCTGCGACATTGATGGTCGCCGCCGAGGCGGATGACTCAAGGAACGCTGGCTGAAGTCCCCAAAGGAACAACAACACGATAAGGGGAGTTCGCCGCCCCCCAAGTGAATCACCTTCGCCGCGTGTGTGCTCCCTTTGACTAAAATCAACCCCTACGATGGTCCGGCGAGTTTCCATAGAAGCTCCTCCCTGGTCGGCAGCGCGAAGACTGCCGCCAAGTTACCGGGGGACCAGGGGCACTCTAGCACAACGAATTGGTCGTAGGCAGCTTTCTTCGCAATCCGAGCCGTAGCAACGGAGGCGCGGACGGAAGTCCGCGCTCGGCCAACCGCCGGGAACGCCCGTTATCATGGAAGATTCCAGCCTATGGGCGACAAGCACTACTCCTACTTTCAGCCTCCCAATCGTATTTTGCTCGGGCCCGGGCCGAGTATGGTCGATCCGCGCGTCAATCTGGCTATGGCGTCCCAGGCGGTCGGCTATATGGACCCGGCTTGCTTCGAGGTCCTCGACGACATCATGGAGCTGCTGCGGTACGCCTTTCAGACCGACAACGAGTTCACGCTCGTTGTCTCGGGAACCGGCTCGGCGGGGATGGAATCGGCCGTCGTCAATTTCGTCGAACCGGGGACGAAAGTCGCCGTTCTTGCCAACGGCTTCTTCTCCGAACGCCTGATCGAGATGTGCAGCCGACAACAGGCCGAGATCGTGCGGCTCGAAAAGCCCTGGGGCGAAGTTTTCGACGCCGACGAAGCCGCCGAGTTCATTCGCCGCGAGCGACCGCAAATTGTCACTCATGTCCAGGCCGAGACCTCGACCGGCGCTTTCCAAAACTCGAAACCGATTTGCGACGCGGCGCATGAAGTCGGCGCGCTGGCGATCGGCGACTGCGTGACGTCATTGGGCGGCATGCCGGTTGAAGTCGACGCCAACGGCATCGACATCGCGTATAGCGCGACGCAGAAATGCCTCGGCGCCCCGGCCGGTCTGTCGCCGATCACTCTCTCGCCGCGAGCGGTTGAGAGACTCGAGGCGCGGCAAAGCAAATCGGTCTGCTGGTACATCGATCTAAAACTGCTTTCCGGCTATTGGCATCCGCCGCGGGTTTATCACCACACCGCGCCGATCAGCTTGCTGTACGCCCTGCACGAAGCGTTGCGCCTCATCCATGAAGAGACGCTCGAAGCGCGCCACGCGCGGCATCGGCTCAATCACCGGGCGCTCGTCGCCGGGCTCGAGGCCATCGGGCTCGAAATGCACGTCGCCCCCGAGCACCGCCTTTGGATGCTCAACACAGTACGCCTCCCCGAAGGCGTCGACGACGGCGCGCTGCGCAAAGCGATGTTAGAGCGCTACGGCATCGAAGTGCTGGGCGGCTTCGGCCCGCTGGCCGGCAAGATCCTGCGGATCGGGCTGATGGGAGCCTCGTCGACCCGCAACAACATCCTGCTGTTTCTCGACGCGCTCGAAAGTGTCATGGCGGACCTGGGCCGACCCGTCGGAAGCGGCGGGGCGCAAGCGGCCGAGAAGGTTTACAGCGAGTAACGAAGCGACCGGCAAAGTAGCGACCGGCACTCTTGCCGGTCCCAGCCAACAGTATCGACCGGCTATCAGCCGGTCAGCCCGCGGCTTCGACGGCGGCCGGCGGCAGACAAGCTCCGAGGTTATGGTGGGACTCCGGCGGCATAGCCGCGAAGCGGCGGTGAGAGCATGAGATTCGCAATATACGGAGCTGGAGCCATCGGCGGTTTTCTCGGAGCTCGCCTCTCCGTCGCCGGCGAAGACGTCTCGCTGATTGCCAGAGGGCCGCATCTGGAAGCCATCCGATCGAACGGCCTGCGCGTTCGCAGTGCCGTGGTGGGTGACTTTTCGTCGAAGGCCCCGGTGACCGACGACCCGGCAGACATCGGCGAGGTCGACGTCGTCGTGCTCGGCGTGAAGTCCCACGCCATAACCGCGATTGCCCCGAAACTCGCCCCGTTGCTGGGCCCCGACACGATCGTCGTGACCACGCAAAACGGCATCCCTTGGTGGTATTTCAACGGTATAGAGGGACCTCTCGCCGCAGAGCGCCTCGAATCGGTAGACCCCGGCGGCGTCATCGCCGACTCGATCGACGCGCGGCGCGTCATCGGATGTCTCGCCTACTGCTCGGCTTCGGTGATCGAGCCCGGCGTTATCGAACATGTCGAGGGCGTTCGTTTCCCGCTCGGCGAGCCCGACGGTTCCCGCAGCGAACGGATCCAACTCCTCTCGAAAATCTTCGGCCAAGCCGGCCTTAAATCACCAATCCGCAACGACATGCGGCACGACATCTGGGTCAAGGTGCTGGGTAACGCCGCCTTCAACCCCATCAGCGTCATCCGGCGCGCAACACTCGGAGAGATGCTGGCCGATCCGCCGACGCGCGAGTTGGCCCGCGGCGTGATGGAAGAAGTGATCGAAACCGCCGCCGGAGTCGGCGTGAGAATCAGAATCTCTCTGGAGAAACGCCTCGAAGGCGCGGCACGGATCGGAAGCCACAAGACGTCGATGCTGCAGGACATCGAAGCCGGCCGTCCGATCGAAATCGAGCCGATCGTCGGAGCGGTCATCGAGTTGGCCGACAAAGTCGGGGTCGCGACGCCGAACCTCCGTGACCTCTACAAGCGCGCGCGCCTGGCGGCACGCCCCGGCGAATTGCTGTAGAGATTGTTCTTTTCAACGTCTCCGGGCACGATCGGAAACGGCTTACTGTCGCGCTGGATGCAGGTACTGATTCAATGGAACTTATTCGGTCGGCGCTTGGTACAGTCCCCATTTCTTTGCAGCCCTCGAGATCCGAGGCTCGGTTCGGCGTGCTTGTCGGCGGCGGGGCTTGGTTAAGATGGCTGTTTGGCTGATATGTCTGATACTCCTACCCTGATTCCTCGCGAAGTTCTGTTCGGCAACCCGGAACGCGCTGGCCCGCGCCTCTCTCCAGACGGGGCGCGCATGGCCTATCTGGCGCCCGATGAGGGCGTGTTGAATTGTTGGGTGCGCACTGTCGGCCGCGAAGATGACCGCGCCGTTACCAATGATCGCGGACGCGGCATCCGCACCTTCTTTTGGGCGCATGACAACCGCCACTTGCTGTACCTCCAAGACGCCGACGGCGACGAGAACTGGGGCCTGTTTTCCGTGAATCTCGAGACGGACGAGATTCGCGACCTAACGCCGTTTGAGAACGTCCGCATCAACGAAGTTTTCACCGACCCAAATTTCCCAGACGATGTCTTGCTTTCGCTCAACCGCCGCAACCCCGAAGTCTTCGATCTGCACCGATTGCGGCTGGCGAGCGGGAAAGTCGAGCTCGAAGCTGAAAACCCAGGGAACTACATTGCCTGGCTCACTGACAACGAGTTTCGGGTGAGAGGCGCGACGGCGGCTCTGTCCGAAGGTGGGTTTCAATTACTGGTTAGTGCCGCACCTGGGGCCGAATTCGAACCTTGCCTTACATGGGGGCCCGAGGACAATGGCGGCTGTCTCGGCTTTACCCCCGACGGCGCGCATCTCTACATCGAAGACAGTCTGGAAAGCGACACCACCGAACTCTACACGATCGATCTCAAGGCCCAAGGCAAAGAGGTTCTCAGCCGCGACGAACGCGTTGATCTGGGGCCGGTGCTTGTCCACCCGACGCGTCACCATGTTCAGGCGGTCGGCAGCAGCCTCGATCAGCTTCGCTGGGAAGTGCTCGATGAATCGATTGCTGACGACTTCGTCGCCCTTGAAAAGGTCCATCCCGGAGAGTTGAATCTCGTCAGCCGTGACTTGGCGGACCACATGTGGCTCGTTGCCTATACGTCCGACCAGGAGGCAGTTGCTTACTACGCCTACGATCGCGAGAAGCGCGAAGCCACGTTCCTTTTCCGCAACCGAAGCGATCTCGGCAACTACACGCTCGCCCCGATGCGGCCGGTAGAGATCCCGGCTCGCGACGGGTTGATGATGCACAGCTATCTGACCGTCCCGACCAGCGCGGAGCCGAAGAATCTGCCGCTGGTGCTGAACGTTCACGGCGGGCCTTGGGCGCGCGATTCCTGGGGATATGACCCGGAAGCCCAGTGGCTGGCCAACCGCGGATATGCGGTTTTGCAGGTGAACTATCGCGGCTCGACCGGTTTCGGCAAGAAGTTCATGAATGCGGGCAATCGCGAGTGGGGCGCCAAGATGCACGACGACCTGCTCGACGCGGTTGACTGGGCGGTGACCGAAGGCGTGGCCGATCGCGAGCGTGTTTGCATCTATGGGGGCAGCTACGGCGGTTACGCGGCACTGGTCGGCGCGGCGTTTACGCCCGACGTTTTCTGTTGCGCCGTCGATATCGTCGGGCCCTCGAATATCTGCACCTTGATCGAATCGGTGCCGCCCTACTGGAAGCCCTTGTTGAGCATCTTTCGGATCCGCGTCGGCGATCTGGAAACCGAGCGGGATTTCCTGGAATCCCGCTCGCCGCTGTTTCAGGCCGACCGCATCAATATCCCGATGCTGATCGCTCAAGGGGCCAACGACCCACGCGTCAAACAGGCCGAGAGCGAGCAAATCGTCGACGCGCTACGCGCGAAGGGGAAGGATTTCGAGTACCTGCTTTACGAAGACGAGGGCCACGGATTCGCGCGACCTGAGAATCGCATGGCGTTCTACGCCGCCGCGGAGGAATTCCTCGCGCGGCACATGGCCGGGAGGAGCGAGCCGCCGGGCGAGGCCGAGGCGAAAATCCTCGAAAAGGTACGCTGCCCCGTTGCCGGGTAGCGCGTAGCGCAGGGCTCGAAGAGACCTGCGGCTTTCTACTCACGCACTGTAAACGCAAACAACCCGCTACCCGAGGCAATCGCCACGTACTGCCTCCCGTCAACGCTGTAGGTAATCGGCGAGTTGGCGATCTGCCCGCCCAGATAACGCTTCCACAGCAGTTTTCCCGTCTTAGCGTCAAGAGCATAAAAGAACCCCTCGCGGCTTCCCGAGAAAAGCACATTCCCCGCGGTGGAAAGCAACCCGCTGTCGGTCACATCGGCCATGGCGAACTCCCAGGCCGTTTCGCCCGTCAACGGATTCATCCCGCGCACCGCACCATAGCCCGACTCCTTGTCCCAAGTGTGAATTCGGTCTCGGCGGATGGCCGTAATCGTCGACTTGACGGTTCCGCCAGTGTACAAGGCGCCCGGAGTGTAAACGGCTTTTGTTTTGTGATAGGTGCTCGAGTAGCCTTCCCAAACCGCCAGGTAGAAGAGCTTCGTCAGCGGGCTGAACGCCGGTGCGTACCAGTTCGTCGCTCCCTGAACGCCGGGAAACGTGAGGCTTCCTTCCTTGCTCGGCCCCCGGCCGGGGGCCTTGATGGGGCGGCCGGCCTCGTCGAGTCCTACCGCCCAAGTCTGTTTAACGAAGGGTTTGCCCAGTAGGAACTCGCCGGTCTCACGGTCGAGAACGTAATAGAAACCGTTGCGATTCGCCCACAGCATGAGCTTGCGCTCTTTGCCCTCCCAGGGCAGGTCGACGAGCACCGGGATTTGGACCGAGTCGAAGTCCCATTCATCGTGGGGCGTGAACTGAAAGTGCCAGGCGAGCTTGCCGGTGTCCGCGTCGAGGGCGATGACGGAGTCGCTGTAGAGGTTGTCGCCGGGGCGCACGTCGGGGTTCCAGTCGGGCGAGGGATTGCCGACGCCCCAGTAGGTGAGATTCAACTCCGGGTCGTAGGAGCCGGTCAGCCAAATCGACGCGCCGCCGGTCTTCCAACCGTCGTTTTCCCAGGTCTCGTGCCCGGGCTCGCCGGGGCCGGGAATGGTGTTGAACTTCCAGACCTCCTTACCCGTTTCGGCATCGTAGGCGGCCAGGAATCCCCGAATGCCCAACTCACCGCCGGCGGTACCGACGATCACTTTGTCTTTGATGACCAACGGAGCCAAGGCCATCGCATAGCCCTGGGTGTAGTCGAAGATCGTGACGTCCCATTTCTTGGAGCCGGTCGCTCGGTCGAGGGCGACCAGGCGCATGTCCAGCGTGGCCATGAAGAGCGTGTCGTCGAGAATCGCCACGCCGCGGTTGACGCGGCCGCAACAGGGCACGACCTTTTCGGGCAGGTCATGCGCGTAGATCCAAAACACGCGGCCGGTCTTGGCATCCAACGCAAAGACATTGTTGGGCGCCTCGGTAACGTACATGACCCCATCGACGACCAATGGCGCCGCTTCGAACTTCTCGAGTGAGCGCGCTTGAAAGACCCAATCCATCTCGAGCTGCCCGACATTGTCCGGCGTGATATCGTCGAGGGCACTGTGGTGGATGCTGCTGTAAGTGCCGTTATAGGTCAGCCAGTTATGCGGCTCGGCGGCGGCCTTGAGGAGCCGTTCGTAGGGGACTTGCGCGCTGACGGGCAGCCCCGCAATTTGCACGCTCAGAAGGGTGGAAAGCAGCAGTAGCGTCGAGACTCGCATGCCCCAAGGATAACTTACCGGTTGTCGCTTGACCCGCTTGAGCTTGCTTTGGTATCGATCGCCTTTCAGAGGCTGTGAAAAGATGTGGGGCTCCCGCCTGGCGCCGATCTCGACCCCCGTCGTTTCTCAACGAAGCGAACGGCCCAGTGCCGCTCCGCTGAGCCTAGTCTCCCGACACATGCAGCGACAGACGCCGGTCATGAGGGTGCCGGCGATGTTCGAAAAGGTAGATACCCTGCCAGGTGCCAAGCGTCGGCCGGCCGTTGATGATTGGAATCGAAAGTTGCGATTGCGTCAGCGCTGCCCGGATGTGAGCGGGCATGTCGTCCGGCCCTTCCATGGTGTGAGTGTAGAGGCTCGAATCTTCCGGCACTAGCTTACTGAAGAAAGTCTCGAGGTCCCGAAGGACGTCCGGATCGGCGTTTTCTTGAATCACCAGGGAAGCCGAAGTGTGTTGCACAAAGACCGTTAGCAACCCTTCGCGAACGGCGAGGCCCGCGGCCCAGCGAGCAACCTCGGAGGTCACTTCATAGAAACCCTTCCCGCGCGTGCTGAAGGTGATTTCGTGCGTATGGTGCGGCATCCGATTACTGTAGCCCACGTCTGCGTTGAGCATCGAATTGTTAGAATTGTCTGTCGCCACATTCTCGTTTTTCGGCCAAGGCACGGCATATGAACATCGAATACTCCGATCGCGTCAAGGACCTCCAGCAGCGCGTCGCGGCCTTCATGGGCGAGCACATCTATCCCAACGAGCAAACCTACGCCGACCAGGTCAACGAGGGCGACCGTTGGGCGGCGCCGGCGATCATGGAAGAGTTGAAGGCCCGAGCGCGCGAACAGGGGTTGTGGAACCTATTTCTTCCCGAAAGCGAGCATGGCGCCGGGTTGACGAATGTCGAATACGCCTCGCTCTGCGAAATCATGGGTCGCTCGCCGATTGCGTCGGAGTCTTTCAATTGTTCCGCGCCGGATACCGGCAACATGGAAGTGTTGGTTCGCTACGGCACCGAAGAGCAAAAGAAGCAATGGCTGGCACCCCTGCTCGAGGGCAAGATCCGGTCGTGCTTTTGCATGACCGAGCCGGCGGTGGCGTCTTCCGATGCGACGAATATCTGTTCGAGCATCGTTCTAGACGGTGACGAATACGTCATCAACGGGCGCAAGTGGTGGAGCAGCGGGGCTCCCGATCACCGCTGCAAGATTTCAATTTTCATGGGGAAGACCGATCCGTCGGCGGAACGCCACAAGCAGCAGTCGATGATTCTGGTCCCGCTCGACACCGAAGGGATCACCGTCTACCGAGCGCTGCACGTTTTCGGCTACGACGACGCCCCGCACGGGCACGCCGAGATCAGCTTCGATAACGTTCGCGTCCCCGCATCAAATATGCTGCTCGGCGAGGGACGTGGTTTCGAGATTGCGCAGGGGCGCTTGGGGCCTGGGCGGATTCACCACTGTATGAGACTCGTAGGGCTGGCCGAGCGGGCGTTGGAGATGATGTGCAAGAGAACCAAAGCCCGTGTTGCCTTTGGCAAGCCGATCGCCGAGCAGGGGACCATTCGCGCCGACATCGCCAACTCTCGCATCGAGATCGAGCAGGCGCGGCTGCTTACGCTCAAAGCTGCCCATATGATGGATACGGTCGGCAACAAAGTGGCGCGGGCGGAGATCGCGATGATTAAGGTCGTGGCTCCGAATATGGCGCTGCGCGTGGTGGACCGCGCCATTCAAGCGCACGGCGGCGGCGGCGTTTGTCCCGACTTCCTATTGGCCAAATGGTGGGCGAGCGCGCGTACGTTGCGGCTGGCCGACGGTCCCGATGAAGTCCATCGCGAAACGGTTGCGAAGCTCGAGCTGCGCAAGTACGATTGACGGAAAGACGGCGGCCCCCCGACGTGGCGCACGCTTTCAGCGTGCCGTGTCGCCATTCGTGGCGACATCTCTGCTCTGCCGCCGCTGCGCCCGATTTTCCACCCCGCCAAGGAGGTTCTTCTATGCGCGCCATCGTATTCGCCTTGTCCCTCGCCGTTCTCGCCGGCTGTTCCACCCCTCCGCCCGAGCCCGTGCCATTCCGTCTCGACGACTACCGCTTACTCGACCTCAGCCACGCCTACGACGAGAAGACGCTCTACTGGCCCACCGAGGGCGGTTTCGAGCACGAGCGAACGGCCTGGGGTATCAACGAAAAAGGCTACTGGTACAGTTCCTACCGCTTCACGAGCAGCGAGCACGGCGGGACTCATCTCGATGCCCCGATCCATTTCGCCGAAGGCGCTCCCGCGGTTGGCGACATACCACTCGAGCGCCTGATTGCTCCGGGAGTCGTCATCGACATTGTCGAAAAGTGTGCCGCCGACCCGGACGCCCTTTTGTCTGTCGAAGACATCGAGGCCCACGAAGCCGCTCACGGGACAATTAGCGCCGATGCGGCCGTTCTCGTGCGCACCGGCTGGGCACGCCACTGGCCCGAAGCCGCGAAATACCTGGGTAGCGACGTGCCGGGCGATGCCTCGAACCTCCATTTCCCGGGCGTCTCGGAAGAAGCCGCGCGCCTGCTGGTCGAGCGCAAGATAGCGGTTGTAGGCATCGACACCGCAAGCATCGATCGCGGTGCTTCCACCGATTTCCGTGCACATCAGGTGTTCGCCGGGGCCGGCATCGCGTGTCTGGAAAACGTCGCACGGCTGGACGAGGTGCCCTCGACTGGTGCCACAGTCTTCGCATTGCCTATGAAAATCGCCGCCGGGTCGGGGGCGCCGTGTCGAATTGTCGCGCTAATCCCCCGCTGAGGCGATCCCCTTAAATCGATCAAAGCTTATGCCGAGATCGAGAATGTACCTTGAAAACCGAGTAAAGGAAGCGTAGAATCCTACTCGGAGATCCCACGACGAATTTCCGGGGGGGAGAGCGTCAATGGACCGACGCCTACTGCTGTGTGCAGCGGTGCTGTGTAGCGCCGCCGTCGCGCAGGCACAAATCGCCATTTCGCCCCGTGCCGGGCTGATCCACCACGTGGAGGGTGAAGTCCGGGTTGACGGGGCCGCGCTGGACGTGAACCCCGGCCCTTTCTCTCACCTCGAGCCCGGCAGAACCCTACAGACCGTTCGAGGCCGCATTGAGTTGATCCTCAGCCCGTCGAGCATCCTACGCGCCGACGACGCGACGCGGTTCCAATTGCTGTCCGATGAAATTGAACGTGTCGAGCTACGGCTGATCGCCGGCTCGCTGCTGATCAAGCTTCGTGATCAGCCCGAGGGATCGTCCACGACGGTTTGGTTGGGTGAGAATGCAATCCGCCTGGCCGAACGCGGTGTTTATCGGCTGGACGCCGAGCCTTGTGGGCAACACCGACTGCGAGTGATGAGGGGCTTGGCGACGGTCACTCGCGGTGGCATCGAGCTGCACCCGAAGACCGGGCAATCGCTGGCGCTCGACTCGGCAACCACCGCACCGCAAAGCTTCGACCGCTCCCGCCCCGATGTGCTCGACGATTGGGGCAAGCAGCGCGATCAAGTCCTCGCTAAAGCCAATCGTATAAGACCCTATTCAAACCGCCGTTTTGTTAACGGGCTAGCCTTTCTAGCGCGTAACGGGCAGTCGGGAACGCGCCCATCCTACGGGCGGGGCATTCGAATCGGCTCGCGTCGCTGAGCCGACCTTCCGCATTCAGACCAGCGCCCGGCATTGCCGACCTCGCGTACGGAATCGGCATTTGGCTCAATCGCCCTTTCCGTACGAAAGGGTAAATCCGTCAACCATGTCCCCGGCATGATTTGTCGAACTACGTGCCCCCACGGACAATTGACCCTGAGGCGGCTGCCCCGCTGCTCGGGTCAGGGGTGCGCGACATCGATATGGGAGGATCGGTGGCACGGGGCCCCGCGCTTCCCTGCCTGAAGATTTTTCCTGGGTTCGACCATGGCTAAGGCCTTACGGGAAAAGGCCGTTGAATTGAAACGACTTCCTATTTGACGGTGAGCCCTTAATAGCGGCCCTCGAAGGACTAGAGCCGCAACGATCTTCATGTGTTCATCGTAGCGCCGCTGCGGGCGGTATGGTTGGGGCACCGACCGCAGATCGGCTCTCTAGTTCCACTCGTTTTGCCCCGCCGGCGCGGTTCGGCCCGAGCGGTCATTCGCATTAATTGGCATAGGTCTCGGCAAGGTAACGAATGAGCAACCGCAGCTCCGCCTCGGGTGCCGACAGCCCATAGCCCACCATGCGTGCCACAGTGTCGCGGGCTTCTTGCTCGGTCGTCGGCGGCGCATTGGCGACGCTGTCCAGGCCGTGGCAAAGCGAGCAACGTTCTTCGAACAAAGCTTGGGCTTGTTGGGCGTCGTAGGCGGTCTCCGCGGCGGCGGGCTCCTCGTCGAGATGAGTGAGCATCTCCTGCGACGCCTCCTCTTCCCGTTGCTCCGCGCGGCGCTCCTTGACCGACTGTTGCAGCTCAGGCGAGATAGCGATTAGGTACGCGGTTACTTGCCACTCTTCGTCCTCCGTGATAGGCGACAGCAGCGAAGAGCGTTCGGCCATGCGGCGAACGGTGGCACGCCAACTCTGAGGAGTTCGAGGTCGGGCCAGGACCGTTCGCAGATCATGGCATGTCACGCATTTCTGTGACAGAACATGTTGTCCTTCGTGCAGCGCTTCAGGGGTGGAAAGCATCGCGAGGTCATTCGGGTCGTCGACGCCGGCAACGCCCAAGTGGTGCTCGACTCGCTCGAGTGTTTCCTCGGAGAAGACTGTTCCTTCGACCGCCGCTCCACGCAAGTAGGCTTCCTGAAAAGCGAACGGAGCCGAGAGCCCCATCAACAGAACCGTGCAGACCAGCAAAACGGTTCCTAAAGCCGGCACGAGGCTCGATTCCAGGTGCTTGAAGAAGCGCACGATCGAGACTTTGACGACCAGAATCGTGCCGATCGTCATTCCGAGAATGATGTGAGCGACGGTGCGGGCCGGGAATTCGATCTGGTAGCTCCACAGACGCGGCACCATTTGTGACATGAAATAGAGGTAGATGCACAGGTACACCCAGCCGAGTGAGCGGTGCAGCAACATCAGCGAGCGTGGTGCTTTGCTCGTGTGGGTTTCGTGGTCAAAGGGATACCCCCATAGATGAAACATCAAGAATGTGCTGCCACCGCCGACAAACAAAAAGACAATACCGAGAACGGCGTTACCCAAAGGATCCATGACGAGACCTCCTTATACCGGACTCGACCGCGATTGGTCGGCCCGCGGACATGGTCATTCTACTCGACCCTTCGGTGGGGCAAGCCATGAATGACGGCCGGAAAAGGGTTCGCGATTACGGGACTTTTTTTTTGAACGCCCGGGATTGCGAGTCGCACGAGTCCGCCGACCAGCCTCCCAAGAAGTCAAACTAGAACGATGCTACGTTTTGGACTTTTCGGTGCCGGCCGCATCGGCAGCTTACATGCGCGGAATTTGGCTTCGGTACCCGGCGCGGAGCTTGCCTACATCTATGCCACCCAGAAGCAGTCGGCGAGCGCCGCCGCTGAAGAGACGTACGCGACGGTTGCCGGCACCGCGGACGAGATCTTCAGCGACTCGTCAGTCGACGCCGTCGTTATCGCTTCATCTACTCCCACGCACTGCGACCTGATCGAGCGCGGCGTCAAGGCCGGAAAGGCGGTGCTTTGCGAAAAGCCCATCGATTTGGATATCGAGCGCGTCGACGAGTGTGAGCGAGCGATCGGCGAGGCACGGCACAACGTGCAGATCGGATTCAACCGCCGATTCGACCCGCATCATCTCTCGGTCCGGCAGACGATCGCCCGCGGGGAGGTTGGGCGACTCGAGAAGCTGATCATCACAAGTCGGGATCCGGAGCCCCCGTGGCTCGACTACGTTCGAGTATCGGGCGGCCTCTTCCGCGACATGATGATCCACGATTTCGATCTGGCTCGTTTCTTGTCCGGCGAGGAGCCGGTCGAGGTAACGGCCATGGGTTCGGCGATCATTTCCGAGGAAATCGGTGACGCCGGCGACGTCGATACCGCCATGGTCGTCATGCGCATGGAGTCGGGCGCGCTTTGTCACATCAATTGCTCCCGCCGTGCGGTCTACGGACGTGACCAACGGGTGGAAGCATTCTGTTCGAACGGGATGGTGATCGAGAACAACCAAACCACGGCCGTAATCGACGGCGAAAACAGGACCGCAACCCACGGTCCGCTAACCTGCTTCTCCACCGAGCGCAAAGACGAGTCCTACGTGGCAGAGGTCAGAGCCTTTGTCGACGCCGTGGAGAAGGGCGAGCTGCCGTCGCCGGCTTTCGAAGACGGGCGCCGAGCATTGATCTTGGCGAATGCGGCGGTACGGTCGCATGAGACCGGCCGGGTTGTGAAGGTCGAGTACGGCGAGTAGCACCAGGTCGGTCCGGCTGGATCGCAAGACGGCAGCCAAGCCGCAACACTCAGGGCTGTGAAAAATGGGGACCGTACCGAGCGCCGATCGAATAAGTCCCATTGAATCAGTAGCCGCGTCCGGCGCGAAGCGGGCTGTCCCACCTGTGCGCAGGCACCGAACAATCTACGCCTTAACCCCCCGGCGGGCGGTAGCCTGTCGTCATTCCCAATGCCTGATCGATTTCGTCCACCGTCAGCAGCGTGGTCGTGCGGGTCTGTACCAGACCTGTCGACGCAGCGGCCAGGTTGATGGCGGCTGCTGAAACATTGTCCGGCATGTCCGCGATGATAATTGCATCGTCGGCGCCGAAACAGAAGTACATCGCCTCCAGCTTGCCATTGAGGCTTGACAAAGCTTTTTTCACAGCCCGGCGCCGGCCCGATGCCTTGTCCTTCTGAAGACCCTGTAGTCCTTCCGCCGTGTACTTGGCGGATACGAGATATTTGGGCATGGAACCCTCCTTGTAGAAGAAAGAATACAACAGAAGCCCTACTGACCAACAGCTTTCCGTCACATCGGTAGAATGGCGGCACTGGAGTCTTCACCATCAGCTACTGCGCCATCAGTCATTGAATCATCAACGACAAATGGGCGAAGGTGAGGGTGAAGTTGCGAGCAGCGCCGCGCCGCCCGACATGACGAGCAACCCCTGCTTCGAAACTGTTTCCTCTTGGAAAGCGGCGCACGCCATGCTCAGATTTCAGCCGCTCGAGCCGAAACACACTGCCGGACACCGCCGCCGGTCGATTCAAATCCACGTTCGCGACCACAAGATGCGCGAGCTGCCCGTTGACGATCGAACGCTCGAGGCTCACTACGACGCCTTTGTGGTGACTCAGTCACGGAAAGGCAAACGCGAAGCTCGCCGCTGGGCGTTGGACGTCCGTTATGGCGAAGCGCCGCGCGAGGCACAAATTGCAGGCCACGCGGCGCACGTGTACGAACTCGGACCGGAACCGGAGCCCGATGACATCGACGAGCGCAATCCAGCGGTCGTGACCTGGCATGATGCTGAAATGTTTTACTTGATCGCGAGTGGAGAAATGTCCTCTGACGGATTAGTCAGAATCGCCAACTCGCTGTACGGGTGAAACGCTGATTCCCCGCAGACCTGTGCGTCCCAGCGATGACGTCCTACTGACCCTCGGATTCGGCCCGGAACTCCACAAGCATTCGTTTGATGCGGTCGCGATCGAAGTCCGGCGGCGGATCGAAGTCTTGGTTGGCCTCTAACTCTTCGAGAGTCGGAGTGCGGGACGGCACGCCGTCTCGGGGCACCTCGACACCGGCAGACCAGATGATGGCGTTGAGCACGAGTTTCCGGAAGTCGTCGTGGGCCCAATTCCAGTGGTTGTGCCCGCCGGTGAAGCCGAAGCCGCGCCCGCCGTCGGGCCGCTCCCGGGCCCAAGCTTCTACCTCGGGCATTCCCTTTCGAGCGAACACGGCCGGGTTGCCGCCCCGAATGGAAGGCTCCTCCCGGCGGGTACTGTCGGGCGGAGTGGCAGTGATGATCGGCGTGACGCCCTCCATCGCCTCGCGGAAGCGCATGTGGTAGTACCATTCGTCGTTGACTATAAACGGCTTCACTCCACGGGTAATCGGGTGGTCGTTTGCAAGTTGCGGCTTTTTCATCGTCCAATGCGGATTCACGGACCAGAATGTCTCGAAATAGCCTCCGATCCAATCAAGGAAGCGGTTGCCCGACTCGCCTTTGGGAACCTCGATGGCGTAGTGAAGACCCACCAGGCCTACGCCCTTCTTCATCAAGCGATCGACCTCGGCCAGGCGCGTGTTGACGGGGTGCTCGTCGCCGCCGTCCATGTACAGCACGATGCTGTCGGCGTCGTCGAGTGCCTTCGGATCTTTCGGCCATCCGCTGAGATGGACGACGGTCTCGACCTCAGGCACATTCTCATCCAAGGAGCGCTTGAGCAGCAAGCACCCGGCGTTGAACTCATGACCGCCGTATCCGTGGCTCTTGTGGCCGGCGATCACGACGATCTTTGTCTTAGGCTCGCCGGCAGCGATCGCGGGCCAAAGAGCGGATAGAAAACCGACGCAAAGGATCAGCTGGGTTAGGCGGCGCATTCGGGGGCCTCTCTCACTTGGGACTTGCAGTTGGGACTTGGTCATCGTAACGCTCGCGGGTGTGGATCTCAAATCGACACGGGGACAAACGCCGGTGAGCCGGCACCCGCGGGCCGGCAAGTTTCAGCGCGTAGGCGAACCGGGCTGGAACAGCGACTGAGACTGATCCGCAAGCAAGACCCACAGTCCGTATCCTCCGAGTGCCGTTCCGAAGGGGACATCAAACAGGCTAATCGCCGAGATAATGACTCCCAGAACGCGGGCCCAGGGGCGAAAACTCAACAGGCCCACCCCGCAGATCACCCGCGGCACCGAAAGTACCGCGATCACGAAAAAGACGAAGCTGCCGATCGCAATCAGGATGGGCGCCGCGATCCAAGCATCGGCGTCATTCGCGTTCATTCCCACGACCCCGGCGATCCCTCCGAACAGCATTAAAATTAGCCAAGCAATGAGTACTCCGATTCCACCGAACACGAGGTGAAGGACGGCAAGAATCTTCACGTGCTGAGCCATGGTCTTCCTCCGGATAACAAGGGAGCGGCGATGCTTCTTGTCGATTCTACCGGTTTCGAAGACTCTTGTGACGCGATAACCGAGACTGAGTTGCGGACGCCGGCAAATCGCTCGGCAAGGCGAGATGCAGCTGCTGACGCGCGACGTGGCGCACGCTTTCAGCGTGCCGTGTCGCCACTCTTGGCGACATGTCCCGCTTTTCCCTCTTGTGGCCAAACACCAGCCGACGCCGCGCGCTAAAATCGTCTTGTCGTGGTCGGCGCAACCATCAGCCACTATAAGGTCCTCTCGAAGCTCGGCGAGGGCGGTATGGGAGTCGTCTACAAGGCCGAGGACACCAAACTCGACCGCCATGTCGCCCTCAAATTCCTCGCGACGCACCTGTTGAAAGACGAGGAAGCCAACAAGCGTTTCCATCGCGAAGCCAAGGCCGCCGCGGCCCTGCATCATCCAAACGTCTGTCCCATCTACGAAATCGGCGAGGTCGACGACCAGACATTTCTGGCCATGGCCTTCATTGAAGGCGACAGCCTCGACAAACGCATCGAGCAAGGTCCGCTCAAGATTCCCGAGACCATCCACATCGCGCATCAAATCGCCATGGGCCTCGAGGCCGCGCATGAAAAGGGCATCGTTCATCGCGACATCAAACCGGGCAATGTGATGGTCGACGAAAAGGGCCACGTGACCGTGATGGATTTCGGCTTGGCATTGCTCACCGAAGGCTCGAAGCTCACCAAGTTCGACACAACTCTCGGCACTGTGGCCTACATGTCGCCCGAGCAGGCCGAGGGTGCGGAGGTCGATCACCGCACCGACCTGTGGGCTCTGGGATGCGTGCTCTACGAAATGGTGTGCTCACAACGTCCGTTCAAGGGCCTCTACGATCAGGCCCTCGTGTACGAAATTCTCAACGAGGATTACGATCCGGTCACCGGGGTCCGCGCGGGCGTGCCGATGGAGTTGGAGTGGATCATCGGAAAGTGCCTGGCGAAGGATGTCGGGGAACGCTATAGCGGCGCCAAGGACTTGATTCTTGACCTGACGACATTGCGGAAGAAGCCGCTATCGGGACGTTCGACGGTCGTGCGCACGCGCCCCCCGGCTCTCGCCTCCGATGTGGCCGCGCAAGATGCCGCGCAGGCCCAGACGCCCGCCGCTCCTTCGGGCACCGGGCCTCGCCACACTCAGCTCGATGCCGGTACGCGCATCGAGTCGCGTGATCCTTTACCCGCACCCGCCGGTGAAAGGCCGGCCGGCAAGCAACGGGAACGCATTCTGTTTGCGGCCACCGTCCTTGCCGGCGCTTTTTCGATCGCGCTGTCCGTCCTTCACTTCAGCGAGCCGGAGCCGCCGTTTGAAACTCGCCGCTTCCAGATCCACGAACCCGAGGGCGTTCGCTTTGGCATGCGTGCCGCGGAAATTTCCCCGGATGGTCGCCACCTTGCGTTTATCGGGGTTTCGGAGGGCACAAGGCGAGTCTGGGTGCGCTCTCTCGATTCGGTTGAGGCGCGACCCTTGGCGGGCACCGATGGGGCGCAACATCCCTTCTGGTCGCCCGACAGCCGCTTCCTTGGGTTTTTCGCCGCCGGCCAGCTCATGAAGATCGAGGTCGCGGGCGGTCCCCCGCAGACCTTGTGTGACGCACGGGTCGGCGTCGGTGGAACCTGGGCGGACGCTTCGAATGATGGTGAGGGCGTCATTGTTTCGCGCCAACCCAGCGGAGCAGTCTGCTCCGGGTTTCGGCTGCCGGCGGCGAGCCGGCGCCGGTCATGATTCGCGACAGGTCAGCCGGAGAGACAACCCATCGTTATCCGCATTTTCTTCCCGATGGACGAAATCTCCTCTACTCCGTCTGGGGGAGTCGCAACAACCGGTCGGTTAACCTCGGCAGCCTTGATTCCGAGCCGGCGCAGGCGCCCGGATCGAAAGCGGGCACACCCCTACTCCGGGACGATACGCCCGTTCGCTACGCACCTCCGTCATCCCAACACCCCAAAGGGTATTTATTGTTCGCGCGAGAGAACAGCCTGATGGCTCGGGAGTTCGATGCAAACCGATTGGAAGCGACCGGCCCACCGTTCCCGGTCGCCGGCGGCGTTAGTGCCAACTCGTCGAATGCACTTCCAAGTGATTTTTCGGTGTCACGGACCGGAGTCCTGGCCTATCGCTCGAGCGTGGGCTCGCGGGGGTATCAGCTTGTTTGGTTTGATCGATCCGGCAAGCGTCTGGACGCGGTCGGCGAGCCGGGCCCCCATACGGCACTTTCGGTCTCGCCGGACAAGACGAAGATCGCCGTTTCCCGCACGGATGACAACCGCGACATTTGGATTCACGATCTGGAACGCAAAGTTGCATCGAGATTTACGTTCGATCCAGACATGGACTTTAGTCATACTTGGTCGGCCGACGGCCGGTATTTAGCCTTCAGCGCATCGCGGGGCGGTTCTGCGTTCGACCTTTACCTGAAACCCACGAGCGGGGCGGGCGAATCGGAACTGCTGCTCGAGAATGACAACGACAAGGGCCCCCGCGATTGGTCTCACGATGGACGGTTGCTTCTCTTTGTCCAACAGAGCCCCGAGACGGATTGGGACTTGTGGGTGTTACCGCTGGAGGGCGAAAGAAAACCGGTCCCGTATCTCGAAACAGAATTCACCGAGTCGCTGGGGCAGTTCTCGCCGGACGGCCGGTGGGTAGCGTACGTCTCCAACGAATCGGGCCGGGAGGAAATCTACGTCCAACCGTATCCCGCGGACGGCGGCAAATGGCAGGTTTCCGCGGACGGCGGCACGCAGCCGCGTTGGCGAGCCGACGGCAAGGAGCTCTTCTACTTAACCGTTGACAACAAGGTGATGGCCGCGGACATTCAGGCCGGAGAAACATTCCGGGCCGGCGTACCGCGCATGCTGTTCCAAGCCCCCGAAGTGAACTCTATCTTGCCGGCAACGATCTTTCATTACGACGTTGCCGACAACGGCCGGCGTTTTCTCATCGACGTCGTCGCCGGTGACACGGAGCGAACACCCGTGACGATTGTTCTGGATTGGCAGGCGGAACTGGAACGCTAGCCGGCGCATGCGGATCGCCCCCGGGTAGCGACCGGCACTCGTGCCGGTCCCAGCCCAGTTGAGACAAGCTCTCAGCTTGTCTCGCCCCATGTAGTCGAGTACGAAAGTCCACCCTCAGCCGGCTCCGCTTACCGGTGATCCTCGCCCCAGGGCGAGAACAAGCGGGCCGCGTATATCAAGGTTGACGCCCCGCTATGCCCAATCGTCAAACCCGCCGAGCATTTCTCAAGCACGGCGCCCTCTCTTCCGCCGCCGTCTATGCCTCGTCGGCCTCCGCGGCATCCGGCGCCGTTTCCCAAGATTGGCGCTACTACGGCGGCAGCCCCGAGGCAACCCGCCGTGTGTGGTATCAATAATGATTTGCTGAGACCGGCGCGCTCGCTCGGTCTGGGCGTGAATCATTCGGAGATTACATGGCAGCCGATAAGATGTATCCGCCTTCTGAAGGTTTTGCGAGCCAAGCCCATGTGGGGAGCATGGGCGCCTACCACGCCCTCAACCGCGAAGCCGTCGAAACGCCCGAACAATTCTGGGCGGACTACGCCGAGCGCAACCTGCACTGGTTCAGCAAGTGGTCGAAGGTGCTCGAATGGGAGCCGCCTTTCGCCAAGTGGTTCGTCGACGGGACGACGAACATGTCCTACAACGCCATCGACCGCCACCTGACGACGGCGCGCAAGAATAAGGCCGCGATCATCTGGGAAGGCGAGCCCGGCGACACGCAAGTTATCACCTACCAGGAACTCCATCGGCGAGTCTGCCGTTTTACGAACGTCCTCAAAGGCCTGGGGCTCAAGACCGGCGATCGCACGATCCTCTACATGCCGATGATTCCCGAGTTGCCGATCGCGATGCTTGCATGCGCACGGCTGGGCGTGACGCACAGCGTTGTTTTCGGTGGCTTTTCCGCGGAAGCCCTGAAAACGAGGATTCTCGATTTGGATGCCGGAGCGGTGATCACAGCCGATGGTGGGTACCGGCGTGGCAAGGAAGTGCCCCTCAAAGGGGCCGTCGATGATGCGCTCGAAGATTGCCCAGGCGTCAAGCATTGCATTGTGTATCGCCGCACGAATAGCGAAATCACGATGAAGCCGGGCCGCGATCACGACTGGTCGGAACTCGAAGCCGGGGCTTCGGACGTGTGCCCGGCCGAGGAGCTCGATTCCGAGCATCCGCTCTACGTGCTCTACACGTCGGGCACGACCGGCAAGCCGAAAGGGATCGTTCACACGACGGGAGGCTATCAAGCACAGGTCCGCGCGACGCTCGACTGGGTTTTCGACATCAAGGACGAAGATACCTACTGGTGCGCCGCCGATATCGGCTGGGTGACCGGCCACAGCTATATCGTCTACGGGCCCTTGCTGGCCGGGGCGACGACGGTGATCTATGAAGGCGCACCCGATTATCCCGAGCCCGACCGCTTTTGGCGCCTTATCGAAAAGTACCGCGTGAACGTTTTTTACACGTCGCCGACGGCGATTCGGGCGTTCATCAAATTCGGCGACGAGTGGCCCGGCAAGCACGACCTGTCAAGCCTGCGGCTGCTCGGGTCAGTTGGGGAACCGATCAATCCCTCGGCATGGGAGTGGTATCACAGCGTGATCGGCGGCGAGCGGTGCCCGATCGTCGACACTTGGTGGCAGACCGAGACCGGCTCGATCATGCTGTCTCCGATGCCGGGGGCGACGCCGACGAAGCCGGGTTCGGCGACGTTCCCACTGCCGGGGATCGTCGCAGATGTGGTGACGATGGACGGCGAATCGGTCGAGCCGGGCGGCGAAGGCTTTCTCGTGATTAAAGAGCCCTGGCCGTCGATGATTCGCACCATCTGGGGCGACCCCGAACGCTTCCAACAGCAGTATTGGTCCCAGATTCCCGGCGTCTACTTCACCGGCGACGCGGCGCGACGCGACACCGACGGCTATATCTGGGTGTTGGGGCGCGTGGACGACGTGATGAACGTCAGCGGGCATCGCCTGAGCACGGCCGAGCTCGAATCCTCGCTCGTGCGGCACGAAGCGGTCGCCGAGGCGGCAGTGGTCGGCAAGCCTCACGAGATCACCGGGCAAGCCGTCGTTGCGTTCGTGACGCCCAAACAGGGCTACGAGGCGGGCGACGACCTGGCCGCGGAACTTTGCGAATGGGTGGCGAACGAGATCGGCAAGTTCGCGCGTCCCGAGCAAATCCGTTTCAGTGACGGACTGCCGAAAACCCGTAGCGGCAAGATCATGCGCCGCCTGTTGCGCGAGATCGTCACCACCGACAAGGTCACCGGCGACATCACGACGCTGGAAGACCTCTCGGTCATCAATCGCCTGGCCGGCCAGCAGGAAGAGGACTAGCTGCGCCCGGCCATTTTCCGGTCCTCGGCTCTTCGTAGGCCGGCCCCAACGGGCGTGAGTTCCCCATGCCTATTGCCCTGACCTCCCTGGATATCGTTGTCTTCTTGGCTTCCATCGCGTTGGTCATGGGAGTCGGTCTTTGGGCCGGCCGCCGGGAGAAGGACGCCGAGGGTTATTTCCTCGCCGGCCGCAACATCCCTTGGTGGGGCGTGGCGGGATCGGTCTTCGGAACCAACGTCAGCGCCGAGCACCTGGTCGGCATGTTGGGGCTGGGATACTCGATCGGTTTCGCACAGGCGCATTTCGAGTACGGAGCGATTGCCGGGCTGATGATGCTCTGCTTCGTTTTTCTGCCGCTCTATCGGCGCATGGGCGTCTACACCTTGTCGGAATATCTCGGGCGGCGCTACGACGAGCGCAGCCGCGTGATGTTTTCGCTGATTTCGATCGTCACGATCGTCTTCGTGCGGATGGCTCTGGCGTTTTACATCGGGGCGCGGGCGCTCGGTTATCTACTGGCGGGGACGCCGCTCGAAGTCGGCTACACGACGGGTATCGTCATCTTGGCCGTGATCACCAGCGCCTACACGATTTGGGGCGGCTTAAAGGCGGTCATCTGGACCGATGTCGTGCAATCGGTCTTGCTACTTGCCGCGGGTATTTTCGTCGCCGTATTAGTCTTCGCATCACCGGAAATCGGCGGCTTCGGCGGCTTGCTCGCTCTCGATGCTGCGTTGCCGGAAGCCGAGCAGAAGTTCCATCTTTATCTGCCAACCGACCATCCACAACTCCCGTGGACGGGAGTTTTCAGCGGGCTGCTGCTGCTGCACTTTTTCTATTGGGGCACCAACCAATTCATTGCACAACGCGTGCTGGCGGCGCGCTCGGATTTCGACGCCCGCATGGGACTGGTGACGGCGGGCTTTTTGAAACTGCTGATTCCCTTCGTCTCGATCTCGGCCGGCATCGCGGCGGGGCACTTGTTTCAGCAACGCCTGGCGGCCGGCGAGTTGGCGGCGCTTCCCCAGCCCGATGACGCTTTTCCATTGCTGGTGCGATTGATCGTGCCCGCGGGCTACGGGCTGGCGGGGTTGATTACGGCGGGACTGATCGGAGCGATCCTTTCGACCATCGATTCGATGATGAACTCCGGCGCGACGCTCTTTACGTTTGATTTCTACAAACGCTATTTCAACCGCGATGCCGGCGACCGAGAGCTTGTATTGGCGGGCCGCGTCGCGATTCTTGTCTCGGTTCTGGCAGCCGCTCTCGTGGCCGGGTTCATCTATACCGAAAACGAAGCCGATAACTTCTTCCTGAAAGTGCCGGCCCAAACCGGCCATTTGGTTCCAGGGGTCTTGATCGCTTTCCTGTTCGGCGTACTTTGGCGAGGAGGGACGGCCGCGGCGGCCTTTGCGGCGATTCTGGCCGCGCCGTTTTTCTCCGTTGTGCTTGAGTGGGGTTACAATGCCTGGCTGGCGGCCTCGCTTCCGGGAGCGGACACGCTTCGTCCCTTGCTCGGGTCCCAGTTGAACTTCCTGCACCGGACGGCCTTGACGAGCCTATTCGCCGCCTCTGTTCTGTGGTGTGGTAGCCGCCTCGACCGTAAGCGACGGGACCCGGAAGTCGAGCGCTATACCTGGTGGGAAAATCGTCGCACCCAGTCGGAAGAGCATGAGCGCAGCTTCTGGCGCAGTGAACGCCCCTGGGCCCTGCTGTTGGGGGCACTCACCGTGGGGATGTTGATTTATTTTGCCTAGCGAATGCGCCCGGGTCACTCGTGCCGGCGCCGGCAGCCCGTGGCAAAGTGTGCTTGGGCGAAAAAGGGGGACTGTCATTCGATTTTCGCTCGTCGAACCGCTTTGTTTCCAACACCGATGGATGGCGAAAATCAGTAGCTGTACATGGCTGTACCCTTTTTTCGCGTAGTCGGACTTTCACTGCGGGCTGACAGACCAACCGTATAGCTCGGCTCTCAAGCCGGTCTGTCTTCCATTCAGAGCCGTGCGGTCTGCTCCCCGAAGACAAGACGCTGAAAGATCGGGTCGTCGTGAAGGGGCTCGAATACAGGATCGTCAGCCACCTTCTTGCGCTTCTTGTAACCTTCTTCAAAGGCCTTGCGCAAGTAAAGGAGACTCTTGTCCATCACACCGGCGATCGCATAGGTGCGGGCCATGAAGAAATGAAATCGCGCCCGGTCGCGCACGCTTCGCTCTTGCAGCAGGGTGCCGGCTGTGCCCCGACGTTCGAAAACCATCGGGTCAAGCTGGAGCGCCCGTTGATACTCTTCCGCCGCCTTCTTGTATTTCCTGCGGGCGAAGTAGGCCGTTCCGAGATTGCTGTGGATCGAAGCGCTGGCGGGCGCAACGTTCAGGGCCCGCCTGTAATGTCGAATCGCCTTCTTGAAGTGCCGCATTGCGTAATGCAGAGCTCCCAGATTGTTGATCGCGCTGCCGTAAGTACCGTCGATCTTCGCCGCCCTCTCGTAATTGCGTCGGGCGCGGGAGAACCGGCCGAGGTGATGGTATCCGATGCCGATCTTGTTGTACAGGCGCGCGCTGGGTTGCTGCCGCGACGCTTCCTCGTAAGTTTCCACGCCCTCGCGGTACATCTTGCGGACCATGAAAACATCGCCCCTTCGCTCGGCGCTGAGGCCCTCATCAGGAGGATCGAGGTGTAACGGCTCTTTCGTCCGGTCGACCAGTTGCGGCAACAAGGCCAGCAACAAGAGCATTGCGACCTGCATGGCTCACCTTGAGCGCTAGGCGCTTCGCCGGACTTGTCGGCCGACGAAAACAGCGCCCGACCGCCCGACGTCCAAACTTATTAAAGCACAGGTTTGCGCCGTTAAAAGGGTTGGTGTTGAGGGCGGGTCGGAACCGTCGCGGCGTGCGGTTTTAGATCAAGCCTTGGGGTTGTCGCGGGAATAAATCGTGAGGTATTTTCCGGCGCGAATGCGGCTGGTCCGCAACCCGTTCCAGGCCTTTAGCTCAGCGATAGTAACGCCGAACCGGCGCGCAATGACCGCCAGCGTATCCCCTGGCCGTATCTTGTAGCGAGTGGCGTTGTCCACCGAAGCGGCGGCCGGCCCCCCCGGTCGCACGGTCAAGTATTTGCCTGCGCGAATACGGCTCGAACGCAGCCCGTTCCATTGTTTGAGCTGCTGAACGGTAACGCCGAACCGGCGTGCGATGACTTCCAACGTGTCGCCGCGTCGAATGCGGTATTGCCCGTTGCCGGCAGCGGGTTTCGCGGCCGCTTGTGTGCGGACCTTTGGAGCCTCCGAGGGCGCTTGCGCCTTTTGCCGAGCGGCGCCGGACCGCGGGAAGCCGACGATCAGATCCTTCCCCGCGCGAATGCGACTGCCGCGCATATCGTTCCAATTCCGCAGGTCCGCAACCGAAACCCCGAAACGATCGGCGATGGCCGACAGCGTGTCGCCTTGGCGGATGCGATAGCGGCCGCCGGGAGGAAGGGGTGCGGCGGCCGTCGTCCTCGACCTGGCTGAGCGCGTACCCGCCGAAGTCGGGGTCTTCGCTGAAGGATCCCGAACGATCAGGTAGCGCCCGGCGCGTATCCGGTTTCCGATCAGGTCGTTCCAATCGCGAAGCTGGTGGATCGCCACACCGAATCGATTGGCGATCACGCTGAGATTGTCACCACGGCGAATCTTATACTTACCCGCGCCGCCTGTCCTCGAACCACGCGACCCGGCGCGGCGTCGCTGCTCGCGGGGTTTGAGGCCCTCCGGTGCAACGATCAAGTAGCGTCCCGCGATAATGCGGCTATTGCTCAGCCCGTTCCACTGTTTCAGTCGTGCGACCGAAGCGCCGTAGCGTCGGGCGATTCCACCCAACGTATCGCCGCGAGCGATCTGGTATCGGCCGCTGCCGCCGACAAGAAAACCGCCGGCGCCCGAATAATAATACTTGACCGCCCGCTTACGGCCGGGAATTGTCAGGCGCAGCCCGGCGGGGACGATATCGCCCTCGAGCCCGTTCAGCTCCGCGATGGCCGCGGACTTGACGTTGAACTTCCCGGCAAGGCCCGCCACGGTATCGCCTGCCTTGACCTGATAACGCCTCCAAGCCAGGCGCTTGTCGTGCGGGATTAGCGCAATTTCCCTTTCGAACGCGGCCCCGGAACCGTGAGGCAGCCGCAGCCTATAGTCCATCGGCGGCGTCGCTGACCGGAGCAAAGCAGGGTTCAGCTCCCGGATCGTTGCCGGGTTGATGTCGGTGATTTCCGCGATGAGGTCAATGTGAATTTCCGACTCGATTTCGACGGTGTCGTAGCGTAACGGCGGCGCCCAATCAAATTCGGTCGACTCGTAGAGCCAGTCATTCTTGGCAACGTAAGTCATGGCCAAGATGATGGGCACGTAGTTGCGGGTTTCTCGACGCAGGAAGCGACGGCGAGAAAGCTCCCAGTAATCGCGCGAACCGGAAGACTTGATGCCGCGGCGAACCCGGTTCGGACCGCCGTTGTACGCCGCCATCGCGAGATACCAATCGTTGAACTCGATGTGCAGATCCTTCAAATGACGGGCCGCGGCACGGGTTGCCAGTTCCGGGTCATAGCGCTCGTCTATGTATTTGTTGCTTCGCAGCCCGTACTGTCTGCCGGTGTACGAAATAAACTGCCACATCCCCTTGGCCCGGGCGCGGGATACGGCTTTCGGGCGAAAGCCCGACTCGGCTTGGGCGAGGTGAAATATTTCGAGCGGGACGCCCTCTTGTTCCAGAACGCGCTCGATCATCGCGCGGTAAGCACCTGAACGTTCGATCGTTCGCTTGAACGTGTTGCGGCCTCGTCGGCCCGTGAAGTAGTTGATGAGCCGGACGACTTTTTTGTTGAGGACCAAGGGCAGGTCGGACTCAGTGGCCCGAAGGCGTGCCTCGCGATTTTCGGCGATGTTGAAATCTTCCGGGATCTCCGCTTGGTTGAGCTCATCGAAAAGCGCCGGCTCGGCGGGCTCCTCTTTGCCCTCTTCCGCGACCGGACCGCCGAATTGCGGTGCGTTTTGGACGGCTTCGAATTCGAGTTGCCGCAAGCGGCGATCGAATTCGGTTTCCCGCGCAAGGCGCGCAACAAGGGTCCCGTCGGGGATCAGCGCCGCGGGTTCGATGCGCGTTTCCGCGGCCACAATGGGCTCGGCACCTTCCGTAACCTCGATGAATCCTTCGTCAGGAGTGGTCGGAACAGCCCCGGACTCAGCCGGTTGAGGGGCCGGTGGGGGAGTTATGCGCGCGACCGGCTCGCGCTCGCCGCAAGCGGCGAACGCTGTCCAAACCGCAATCGCCGCCACGAGAGTGCGGTCGTCTCGCTGCAGCCGCAGTGTTACGAATGAACCCACAAAAAAGGAACCCACGAGAACACCCTAGGCCGCAACGTACGGGAAAGGTTCCAGTGGGTCGTAAAGCAACGATCGTAGCAGTCGCGGGCCGGCCGGGTCAACGTCCGGGGTTGTTCGAGAGGACGAGTTCGCGGGGCGGGAGCGCGGCTGAAAAGCCGACAACGTGGTCCACAGGCAATAGAGACAACACGTGGATATGGCCCGACGAAATCGGTGGACCTGCTATTCACCGCCGAACGTCCCGGGAAGGCCCTCGAGGCGGCTGTAGTCCGGCGGCGGGTACTACTTGGGGGCAGTATGCCCTCTAGCCTGAGATTCAGCTCCTCGTTCGACCAGCGTTTTTACGTCTTCAGAAAAGTCTTTAAGAGGCTTCAGGTGTTGCTCCAGACGGTCCAACCGCTCCTCCTGAAGCGCCCACCGCTGCTCCTCAGCTAAGCCTGGGTGGGGCCGGTCCTCTAATAGGGTGCTTGGGGCGCTCGCCTCTACTCGGCAGCCGGCGGCGCGGCCGCGGGGGCCGCCGGAGCAGCGGCAACCGGGTTTTCCTGGTCGTACAGCGCGATCACGTCGTTCGTAATGAGGATCTCGTTCAGCGCGAACAGGACGGGGCTCTGCGGCGCGGAAATATCAAAAACGATCGAAAAACCGTTCGTCTTGGCGTGCTTGTCGATCACGGCCACCATTTTTTGGAACATCGCGCCCGATGCTTTTTGCTGCGTGTCATTGAATTCCTGCCGAGCATCCTCGACGTCCCGCTGCATGCTTCGTTCCTTGGTCTGAATCTCGCGCGTCAGCTTGCGGCGCGCTTCGTCGCTCATCGTGTTGGCGCCGCGGGAGAGTTGGTCGCGCAAGCTCACAATCTCCTGCTGCTGCGTCTCCAGCCGCTGCTGTGTAGGCCCGTATTTTCCCTGGAGTTCGCGAGCCAACTTTTGGCCCTCCTGCGTCCGCATAACAGCGTCTTGCATGTTGATGATCGCGATCTTGCTTCCGCCTTGGCCGAATGCCGCCGAGCCCCCCAGGGCGCACAACAGCACGGCTACATAGGAAAGAATCTTCGTTTTCATGGGAACCTCGGCAAACAAGCAGACAGGTCTTTTTCGTCAGTCTAGCATAGGCACGGGCTATTTCCTTATCTCACAACGTGTTTGCTTTCATACACGAGGGAAGGCGGGCCATGCGCCTCAAAACGTTCGGCTAATCGTAAAGCGGAAGGTCTTGAGTTTTTCAAAGAAGGGCAGCGCCCGTCCAAAGGGCGCCACCGCGCCGATGAAGGAAGTACGGTTCGGGAACAGCGAGCGGTTTGCCACGATAGGCGGCTGCAGGAAGGTCTGCACGCGCAGCGGATTGTACGCCCAGTAGAAGCGAAACGGCGCGTTGACGACCGGCATCATGACCTGCAACTCGATACCGGTCGAGGCGCGCATTTTCTGTGTGGCGGCAATAACGCTGATTCGTTCTTCAAACCCGGCTTGGGGGAACTGGGCGTTCAGTTGCGCGACACGGTCCGGGTTCAGCTTGACTTGATCCTTGAAGATGATCTTGTTGAATCCGAAGTCAAAGAACGGCGCCAAAGTGACCGGACCGAACAAGGGTATGCGGTACTCCAGGTTGTAGACCATCCGAGTGTCGCCGCCGGGAAACACCAGCCGGAAGATCGGCACTGTCGTGGTGATCCCCACACGCTGCTCAACCCCTTCGACGACCAAGACCTGTTCGCGCTGCGTGCCGTCGCCGTTGAGGACCGGAACGTTGGCCGTATCGGGAATCCACGCCATCGGGCTGACCGAAAAGATCCGGAAACCGCGAATGTCGTTTTCCCCGCCCATGAACGATCGCCGGAACGGCGGCGGTACCTTGCCGCCGTAGCCGCTCAAGACCGAGACCAACAGGCGCATGCCCAGCACGTTCCCTCGGCGGCTGACCTGCTTGAAGTACTTCGCCTCGATGACCGGCTGGATGAAGCGTGTACTGCCGCCGATGCCGGCGATGCTGACATTGGCGAACAGACTCTTGCCGCTCGACGGGGTGATCGGGTGGTTAACGGTGTTGTAATAGATACCCGGCGTAATTTCGCTCGTCAGAATACCTTCCAACGAGTTCGGGCCGGTGACGCCCTCGAAGTTGAGGAAGGTGAACAAGTTCTGCGCCGAGCGGCTGAAGGTCGTCAACTGGTCGGTTTGCAGGCTGTAGCGAAGGCTCAGCCGCGTGAAGGCGCGCTTCCTCAACGGGTAGCTGACAAACACGTTAAAGCCGGTGCTGTTCTGGCGATAGTCGAGAATGTTGTCTCGGCCGAGGGCTTCGAAGAGTGGGATGACGTTGCGGCCGGAGAAGATCGACGCCTCCCGGGCTTGGTTGAAGTTGAAGCGACGCGTGAAAACAGTAAACCCGGCTTGAATCGGGCGGTCGAATAGGTAGGGTTCCGTGAAGCCGAACAGCAACACCCGCTCGCGGCTGCCGAGTTGGGTTTCGAATGTAAGGGTTTCGCCCATCCCCAAGAAGTTGTTCGTCGAATACCCGAAGCCGATAAAGCTGCCGGCGAATCCCGAGACGCCGCCGTTGAAGCTGACGGTGTTCTTGCCGCGCTCCTTGACGTTCAACGTCAGGTCGACCAAACCCTGCCGGGTGTCGCGCCGGATGTCGGTCGTCTCGCCCTCTTCCTCTTCTTTGATTGGTTCGAAATAGCCGAGCTGATTGAGACGCAGCTTGCTCATGTCCCATAGGCGGGTGTTGAACATGTCGCCTTCATCGAGCATCAGCTCTCGGCGAATCACCTTGTCGCGAGTGGTCGTGTTGCCCGAGAAATCGATACGGCGGACAAAGAATTGCTTGCCCTCGTCAACCGTGATGTTCAGATCGATCGTCGGCGGATCTTCGTCGTCGTGAAACTCGAAGTTGGGCTCGCCGACGAAGTCGATGTGTCCGAACTCGCCGTAGAGCTTCTTCATGCTCTCGAGGCCCTTACGGAGTCTTTCGACGTTGAACACCGAGCCGTCCGGCATACCGAAAACGCTGCCCAAGACCAAATCGGGCGTGCGGAAAAGCTTCACGTCGGTGAAGCTCAGCTTGCCGCGGTAATACTGCGGACCCTCTTCGAAGAAGATCTTGATGTCGGCTTTCTTCGCTTTTCTCTTGCGCAGGAAGGGAATCGGGAACAACGATCGCCCCTTCGGCTCGCGCATCGTGATCTCGTGGTCGATGGCGGTTGCCTTGAAGTACCCTTCGGTCTGGTAGCCGTTTCGGAGCATTTCCTTGCCGCCTTCGAGTCGGCGGATGTCGAAGGTCTTCGCGAAGAGGTTCTCCAGGAAGAAACTGTACGGGATGCCCATCGGCTTCAAGGGTTTCATGAAAGCGCGGGCCTTCTTATCGGAGATGACCGTATTGCCCTCGATCTCGACCTTGCCGACTTTGACCTTGGGACCCTCCTCAATGTTGAACACAACCTCGATCGAAGACGGCGGGATCTGACGAACCTGCGGCTCGACCTTGGCGTACTGGCGGCCGCGTTCGCCTAACAGTTCTTTCAAGACCACCACGGCCCGCTGAACGCGGGTAGGGTCATAGCGGTCCTCCACTGTCAGCCCGACCTTGCGTTCCTTGAACCGTTCGAGAATGTCGGAGATGGTCGCGGACTTATTACCCTCGTACCGAATCGTACGAACGACTCGCCGCTCGACGACCACGAAGCGTACGATGCGGCCGCGTTCGCCGTCTTCGACCTCAAGCCGCAGATCGTCGAAGAAGCCCGAGTTCCACAACACCATGAAGTCGCGGCGCAGGCTCGCGGGATCGTAGGCGTCGCCGGGTTTGGTGAAAATGCGTGCCAGCAGGTTGTCGCGGGTCATTCGCCTCGCGCCGCGAAACTCTATTCGCTCGATGATGTCGGCGGCACGACGCTGGGGAGCCGCTTCGGGATCTTCCTCCGCGTCTTCGACGTCCTCGAAGGGTGAAGGCGTGCGTTGAGGCGGGTCAGCCTCTTGAGGAACGTCTTCAAACGGGGAGGGTTGCCGGGGCTGCTGAGCTTGGCTGTCGGGGACGTCTTCGAACGGTGAAGGGGGTTTATCTTGTTGCCCGGCCGCCTGTCCCCACGCCGCGGGTTGAGCGGCGAGGGTCAACAGACATGCGACCGCGACCCGAGCAAATGACGCCCGTCCGGCGCACCATAGGCTGGACAGAGGTCGACCTTTGCGGGGGCGACCGGCGATTCCAAACCAAGATGCTACTCTCACAGCCAACTGGGAATTGTACGCACGCCGCAAGCGCACGGTTTCACCCGCCTAAGCCCCCGAAAGCTACGCGGAATCCCCTATTCTAGCGGAAACCCACCCACAAGGCCCCTCGCAACCGTAAATTCCGGCACGCTTGAGATCGCGGTTGATCCGGCCGGGGCTCCGCCCGCCTTGACATCGGGCCTCGATCGCGGTACAAGGCCCCCATGAACCGTCGTCATTTGTTCCGAATAGGTTTACCGGCCGCTGCCGGCCTTTTTTCGTCGGCCGTGCCCGCGGCGGCGTCATCCGCTGAAGACTCACCTTGCCCCACCCAGGGCGATCTCAAGATTACCGGCGTGCGGCTGGTAAAGACCCGTCCGCGAAGACCCGTACCTTCTTATAAGCCGACGCCCGGGTCCTGGTCGACCGGAGATGTCGAAGTCGCCAACCCGATGTCCGTCTACCCGGCCTATAAGGCCACCCGATCGCTGTTCTTCCCTGATCCGGGCGGTGTGACAAGCTTTACCGTCGAGATCACAACCGACAAGGGAATCACCGGGTACGGGCGCGGCGGGCCAGCCGGCGGGCCGGTCGTCGAGGGTCACCTGACCAAGATTCTGATGGGCAAGAACCCACTCGATATTGAGCGGCTGTGGGATATGTTGTGGCGTTCGTCGATGCATTACGGGCGCATGGGCGCCGTCATCAATGCCCTCAGCGGTGTCGATTTGGCGTTATGGGATATCGCCGGAAAGGCTTGGGGGTTGCCGGTCTATAAACTGCTGGGCGGCGAGACGAAACCGCGCATTCCAGCCTATTGCACGGGCAACGACATCGAGCAGCACATCCAATTCGGCTTTACGAAGCTCAAGCTGGCACTGCCGCACGGCCCGGCCGATGGGCGCGAAGGAATCAAAAAGAACGTCGAGTTGGTGCGGCGAACGCGCGAGGCGCTCGGCCCGGACGGCGAGATCATGATGGATTGCTGGATGGCGTTGACCGAGCGTTATACGCTCGAGTTGGCCGAGGCCTTCGAGCCTTATCGGGTCTATTGGATGGAAGAGTGCCTGCAACCGCACGACTACGCCGGATTCGGCCGTCTGAACAAACAGATCACCTCAACGCGGATTGTCACCGGCGAGCACGAGTACACGCGATACGGTTTTCGGCAATTGCTCGAGCACCGGGCCGCGCAGATTTGGCAGCCCGACATTCACTGGTGCGGCGGGCTGACCGAGCTGCGTCGCATCGGAGCGCTGGCGGCGGCCTATGATATTCCGGTCATCCCGCACGGCGGCGGACAGCAAGACGCCATCCACTACGTCATGGCGACCACCAATTGCCCATGGGCCGAGATGTTCATGCCCGCTCCCGGCGGGCCCGCCGAGGTCTACGAACGCTATGAAGAAGACAACCATCTAACCCGCGGCCCCGAAGGCATCTACGAGAGGCCCTCCGAGGAGCCGGGTCTGGGTTGGGATTTTGAGGTGGTTTAGAACATAACAGCGGAGGCAGCGCTGCGAACAACTACCGCCTGGATCGCGGGGACGAGCCGCTGCTCGCGGTGTGAGCCGGTTTCGTACCACCGGTGTATCCTTGGCTCGGCATGGGTCGGCGTCGGCAGTTGTCGCGCTCAGCGCCTCGAAAGCCTGCCGGCCCGTGATGGCAGGGCGTGTCAAGCGTGGAACCGAGAGCCGATCGCCTCGGGAACCGGTGAAAAAATCGTCTCCGGACGACCGAGACTCCTGAATCAACCCTTCCCCGTCAGTCCGGACTTAGCGTGTCCAAGCTGCGGAATCCTCAATTTCGCCTCGTCTCAACTTTCGGGTTTTGGGTCCTTGGGTGAGCCCGCATGGGACAGGCACCTTTACTCCTTTACTGATTGACCACTCACCTACGGAAACCACCCAGCCTTCGGTGTATCGATCGCTTGTGCCTAGTTGTCAGTTGAGCTCACGAATGCGTGAGACAACAACTCGCTTGGTGTCAGCAAATTGGCAGCATCAAGGAGAGTTAAGGTGGCTGTCCCTCTCGGCGTCCGGCCTTGGTCGCGTCGCTGCCGGGAGCTGACGATAAGCACCTGGGGAACCTACATCAGGGCGTTTGGAATGAGTGGCGCGAAGCGCAAGGCGAGAACTTCCGAGCGGACCTGACGGACGCGGAACTTAGTTTCAGGTTCCTTGACGGCTTGGACCTGAGCGGCGCGTATATGTACGGGGCGGATCTCACTGACGAGGACCTGAACGGCTCGGACCTGTGCGGCGGTTGGAAACTCAACCGAACGCGATCTCACACCAAGAATCCCTCGGAGGGCTTCACGGTAGAGGAATCGCAAGCGGTTAGCCCACGCGCATTGGTGAGAACCCCCACGCCGGGTTCAGCGTGTTTCGACGAGGAAGATGTCCGCCTGATCGGTGTCGCGTGTGTAGACGACCGATTCGCTGTCAGGGAACCATCCGCCGTTGTGCACGTGCCAGATTCCTTTGCCTTCGGTGAGTTGTTCTGCCTCTCCGAGAGCACGAGGCAATCCTTCTTCCGGGCCAGGCGGGGTCAGCCGTAATACATAGAGATTCTGATTGATGTGGCTTTCGTTGTGGCTGAACGATACTGCGCTGCCGTCAGGGGCTACGGCCAGCTCGTAGTGGGGGCCGCGGTGCAGGATTCGCTGTTTGCCGCTCGCGAGGTTCATAGCAAACATTTCGCGAGCACCGTCTTTCGCGATGCGACTCAAGATGACGCGCTCGCCGTCCAGATACCATCCGAAATTGATCGCTCCCACAGTGGAGGCGATCGGCTCCACCCTGCCGTCGAGCGAGGCTAGCCAGAGGGCGAATCCATCTTCGGTGGGCGCGATATAGCCGATCCGGCCGCCGTCCGGCGACCATCTTGGCGCGGCATTGGTTTCGACTCCAGCCGTCCTCATGTAAGTAACCGGAATGCTCTGGGGCGACAGGCGCCGCGTTTCTCCACTTTGCACGTCGGCGATCCACAGTCTCGACGCACTGTCGCGCGCGGACCGAAAGACGATCTGCTTGCCGTCCGGCGACCAGTCCGGACGAGTGTCCGGGCCGGGGGAGTGCGTGAGCTGAAGCTCTTCGCCGGTGCTTACGTCAAGGACCCAGATTTCAGTGTCAGCCGTCCGCCCGGATTGGTAGGCGATTCGCGTGCCGTCGGGCGAGACCCGGGGATCCAGGTGCTTGCTGGTGCCTCCGATCAGCCTCTCGCTTTGGCCGTTCGACAGATACGTACGGTAGAGATGCAGGGTGTGGCTGAAGCTCGAATAAGCGACTGCGCCGCTACGGGTACATGTCCTGTCCGGGCCCTCTCGTCACCTGGGACCAGGCGCCGGAGTCCACCTCGACGCGCCAGATGTTTCCGGCTCCTCCGCGGGCGGAGTTGACGTACAGACTATGGTCATCCGGCGACCAAGCCGGCCATCTTCCGCTATCGGCGGCTCGCCTGTCGATTTGGCCGTTGGCACCCGCGATCCAAATGCCACGCTTGCCGCCGCGATTGCCCTTGAACGCAATCTGCCGCCCGCTAAACGACCAAGAGGCTTCCCGATCCTCACCGCCGGGCGGGGGGAAGGTGATCTGCGTTTCCTTTTGCGAGCTCAGATCCACCTTCCAGACCGCGATAGTGCCGTCCGCATGCCGCCGGGGAAAGAGCAGGCTATCGCTATCGCGGGACCAGGGCTGAGCGCCCAAGCCCGAAAGGAGCATCACATCTCGGTGCAGGTTGGTGCCGGCGAGCTTGCGCTCGGGGCCGTCATAAGGCGATACGACGTAAACGCTTGCACCTGTGCCGCGGTCGGACAGAAAGGCGATGTAGCGGCCATCGGGGGACCACCGCGGGTGCAGATCGTCCGCCGGATGGAAGGTCCGACGCAGAGGATCGCCGCCTGCGGTAGCGGCCACGAAAATATCCGTGCTTCCGAACGCAGCTCCGGCATAGGCGAAGGAGCGTCCATCCGGAGACCAGCCCGGCTGCCACTCAATACCGTCAAGTGATGTCAGCTGCTTGATACGCAGGTTCGCCGGCTCGGGCCGGGCGCTTTCGGAGGATCGCCAGAGGGCTACGCCAACGAGCATCATCACGGCCGCGGCGAGGCCCGCGGAGGCCTTGCGCCACCCATTCGCGCGGGGCTCCGGAGACTCTCGTCGGGTGAGTGCCGGCGGCGGGCGTTCGGCGTCCTCGATGCGGATCATTGGAGGGCTCGGACGCGGTGATCTCTTGCGTCGATCTCTGTGCGGAGTCTTGTTCGATCGAGACGACCTCGGCGTGGTGCCTGACTACGCTGTTCTGCTCCCAGGTCGATTGGGGGAGTTGGAGGGGGACCGTTGGCTTAGCCGCAGCGACGAACCGGTAGCCTCGACCCGGGACTGTCGCGATGTGACGGTCTCCGTCTGCCTTGCCGCAGCTGAGCACCTTGCGCAACGCCGAGACAGTCTGGAAGAGGGTTGATTCTTCGACGTGCGTGTCTGGCCAGACGGAGTCGAGGAGTTCCTGCTTCTCGACGACCCGGTCGCGATTCTGGGCGAGGAGCACAAGGGTGTCGAAGAGCTTGGCCTGAACAGCGAAGGGCTTGCCGTCGCGAAGAAGTTCACGCCGATCTGGGTCGAGTCGAAAGGAACCGAACTCCAGCATTTTCAATCGTCTGAGGTCAATCTGAGGAGATTTTAGAAGATCTGAGGAGATTACGCAAGACTTCTTAGGTAGCAGGGGTGCATTCTGACTGGGTCGGCGAGGCCGGTGCCCGGCCAATCCATCGCCGTTTAAGGAGAAATCAATGATCAAACGGAACTTCAAGTTATTCTTGTTGGCGGCTGTGCCAGCCGGCTTACTGATGTCCGTGCAGCCGGCGAGTGCGCAGCTGACCTTGCCCGGAAGAGCCACATTCGACCTCTTTGGGCCGCCGGGGTTCAGCCCGGAACGTGAGATTGTGCTCGAGGCGGAAGACGGTCCCTTCAGTATCATTTTCGGCAAGTTTTCGCTGCCCGCGGGGGCCTCGCTCGACTGGCACGTCAATGCCGGCGTCGCCATCGCCGCCACGACCAAAGGGATGATCAACGAACATCTCAGCAATGGTTGCGTGGCTCTGCTCGAACCGGGCGACGTGCTCTTCGAATCCTTGGGTCAAGTGCACAAGATCGTCAATCCCAGCGCGACTGAAACCGCCGAGGCGCTTATGGTGTTTATCGCTCCGGTCGGCGCCGACCTGGTGACCTTCGTGCCTCCTCCCGCGGAAACACCTTGCGTCCCCGAGATGGATCCGGACCTGGAGGATGACCTCGATTTGACGGAGCTCGCGGCGAAAGTGGACACGTTAAGCGGGGAGTTGGTCTTTCTCAAGGACCTGATTAAGCGCATCGCCGCCGCAAACGGCGTGCTACGGCGCGAGGATGCCGATAGATAAACCCCTGCAAGACACCATTGATTCGGCATGCAGGCGGGGGTGTCGCAATTTTTTTGCGGAGGGCGACAGCTAGCGCCGCAGCCGCTCCGCGGTGCAGATGCGCAGAAAAAACAGGCTCAACGAGCCGCTCAGGGGCAAGTGCGCTCCAGAGTCGTGTCCTCCGCCTTGTAGACGACAACCATGCCGCCCTCGCCGAGCTTCGTGAGGACCTTGTGGAGACTGATTGTCCGACCGACCATGACAGCCCGATTTTACCGTGATTCAGATACGTGGTGGTAACAAGCACTTCCGTCCAACAATCCCTTTTTCTTCGGCTCCGGGCGTTGAGGTCAGGCGGTTTCCGGCCTCTGTGGAACGTGGTGATCGCCTCAGGCGTGTCGATTGTTGGTGGTAATGAAGTTTTTCGGTCGCTTTCGAATGCCAGTCGTTGGTAAGTTGTCGCTGGCCTAGATCCCCCCTTGTCGCCATCGGTTGATCCAGCTCAAAGGTGTGTCGCGGGGCGGAGATTTGACAGCCGGAATCGAGCGGGTCGGCTGGAACTCCCGAGCCGCCGGAGGGCTTGCGCTTTCAGCGGGCGCTATCGCTCTCTCGCCGCGTCTTCGGCCTCCTTCTCCTTCTTACGCGCTCCGGCGAGGATGTTGTAGAGGCCGTAGTTCCCCTCGTGGCAGGCGTACTCGAAGAGCGGGCCGTCCGTCCTTCTCAGAGGCATCATCGCGGTCCAGGGGCGCATGTAAGAGTTCGGATCCTCGACCGTGAACTCGTACATGACCGTGTCGGCGTCGACCCGCGTGAAGCGTTCGACCAGGTGAGTGCCGGCGCTCGATCCCGGAAGGCTCGTCTCGCGGAGAAAGTTGATGGTCTCCACGACCAGAGTATCGCCCTCCCAGCGGCCACGCGAGTCGCCCGCCCATTGACGGAGTTTTCCATGCGGACGCCCGTCCGTAGGGATGATGCGAGTGTTATGCACCATCTCGTTTAATACGACCACGTATCCGGGAGCCTGCAGAATTTGAACGTTGTTGTTATAGGACCCGGAAACCATCGGCGGTCCGGAGTTGAAGCCCATGATGCAGCGGTCGGACAGGCTTCGATCCTCGTAAGAATCGCCGAAGCCCGAAATCAGTTTCGCTCTCCGCTCGGCGCGCTTTTGTATCGTCTCTTTCTTGAAGGGGATTCTCCCGTCCGGCGGATCGATGATCAGCGACGTGCGCTTGTCCTTGGTGAGCTCGATTCCCCGTTCGTACCAAAAATTGTTGTAGGACAAAACGCCGCCTTCGGACCTCGGTTGGTAGCCGGCCCACGGCGCCCCGGTGATGGGATCGAACAGATCGCGATTGAGGCGGCGATTGCGATACTCTTCGAAGGCCGCGGCTTCCTCGGTGTTCAGTGTTGTCTTCCCGGCCAGCTCTTTGGGACGCTGCAAGGGCGTGATGGTACGGAAGGTGAATGTGCCCTGTATGTCCGGCTTGCCGTCGGGTGTTCGCGGGGGAGCCCAACGGTCCGGTTCGGCCTGGGCGAGCGCGGGTGGCGTCGTCGGCAAGAGGGCGGCAATTATTGCAAACAACACGGTGACAAATTGATTCCTCATCTGTAACCTCCCAGGCTCTCTAATACCATAGCCCGCTGGGACGCCGGCGCGGGTGTGACGATCGAGCCTAATCCGTCGGTAAAGACGGCAGGGTCGCGTGAACCGGGCTGTGTCCGGGTGCTGCAACGGCCACACAGAACATCGGCGTCCTCCTCGCAATTTCTCCTGGCGGGTGAGAGATGGAAAAAGCCGCAGGTCTGTTCCAGCCCTGCGCTACGCGGCGGCATGTGCGTCGCAAAGGCTCAAATCCGCTTTGCGAAATCGCTGCTCTCTCGGTTGTCCCCCTTGACAAAATACCCTTTGATGCGATAATTTCTGTATAGACAGAAATATCTGATGCCAACGTTGACCGCTGTTGAAGAGAAATTCGTCCTCCACTGGGGCGAGATGGGGACCCGTTGGGGAATCAACCGCACGGTGGCGCAAATTCACGCTCTTCTCTACCTGTCGCCCAATCCGCTCAACGCCGAGGACATTGCGCGGACTCTTTCGGTCGCGCGCTCGAACGTGTCGACCAGTTTGCGCGAGCTGCAAGGTTGGGGCATTGTGCGGGTCGTTCATGTGATGGGCGACCGTCGCGACCATTTCGAATCGATGAAAGACGTCTGGGAGATGTTTCGAGTGGTGCTCGAACAGCGCAAGCGCCGCGAAATCGATCCCACGCTCGAGATGCTGCGGCAAAGCGTCGCTGAACTCGAGCAAGATCCGGCGGCCGACCCAAGCACCAAGCTGCGACTCAAGGAGATGCTGGACTTCTTCGAGGGCAGCCTATCTCTCTATGAAGAGTTCAAGAGAATGCCTCCGAAGGCTCTCCGCGGCGTTCTGCGCGTCAAGGCCAAAACACGGAAGTTGGTGAATGCGTTGCTGGGAGGGTGATTTTTGTTGCGCTCGGATTTCGGTCCTTTCAGAAAAGATTGACGACGAGCGACGCGGCCTGATCTTTGGAGGGAAAGAATTATGCGGTTCCAGGACCTGTGGAGTTGGAACGGAACGATTGACCGAGGCCCTTATGTGCTCGTCGGGCTGATCGGCTTTGCCGTCAAGCACAACATCGACCGAGCCGTGGCGTCGTTCGTTTTCGACAAGCCGTGGGATTTCTTCAACTACTGGATTTCACCCTTCAAGGTCTTTTCGCTGGCGTCTCTGCCGAGAGAGGAGGCGATTTTTCTGCTGTCGATGGTCGCCGCGTCGCTGCCCTTTATCTGGGTGGGGGTGGTCCTGACGTTGAAGCGCTTGCGGTCGGTGGGGCTGCCGAGCTGGTGCGTGTGCTTTTTCTTCCTACCGTTTCTGAACGTGCTGTTCTTCCTGATCCTGTCGGTTCTACCCGCTCACATCGCACAAGCCGCAACCAAGCAACTTGACGCGGGGCTGAGTCAGCTCGACCGGCTGATTCCCCAAAGGGACATCGGCAGCATGGCCATGGGTGTGGTGGCGGCGAATGTGTTGGCGCTACCTTTTGCGCTCGTGGCCACTTTGGTCTTTTCCCACTATGGGTTCGGCCTTTTTGTGGGCATTCCTTTCTCGCTTGGCCTGATATCGGTTCTGATCTTCTCTTACCACGAGCGGCGGGGATTGGCCCTCTGTCTGGTCGAGGCGACCCTTGCTGTCGCCTGCGCATGTCTGATGCTGTTCGGGTTGGCAATCGAGGGTGTGATTTGCCTGGTCATGGCGGCTCCATTAGCGCTGCCGCTTGCGTTCATCGGCGGTTTCGTGGGTTACCTCGTGCAATTGGCGAGGCCCGGCGGTCGACCCGTCGCGCAAGTGTATCCGATGCTCATGCTGGCAATGCCGTCGCTGATGGCCGTTGAATCCGCGGTGCTGCCCGAGCCGCCGGTTTTCGCGGTCCGGACAGCGGTCGAGATCGACGCCGACCCGCAACAAGTTTGGGACCACGTCGTTGCGTTCAGCGAACTACCCGAGCCGTCGGACTGGCTGTTTCGCTTGGGGATAGCCTATCCGGAGAGAGCCGAGATCTTCGGCCGAGGTGCGGGCGCCGAGCGGCATTGCGTCTTTTCGACGGGGTCGTTTGTCGAGCCGATCGAGGTTTGGGATGAACCGCGCCTCTTGAAGTTTTCGGTCACGTCGAACCCGCCGCCGATGCAAGAGTGGACACCATATAAAGACGTTAACCCGCCACATCTGGACGGCTTCTTGGTCTCAAACGGCGGCCAGTTCTTGTTAGAGCCGCTGCCGGGGGGCGGAACCCGGCTGGAAGGAACTACCTGGTACCGTCACACCCTGTGGCCGGCCGGCTATTGGAAGCTGTGGTCGGACGAGATCATCCACCGCATTCATCTCCGGGTGTTGCGCCACATCCAGCGCTTGGCGGAAAGTGAAACAGGTAGGTCTCGCCAAAACATTTGAAATTTCGTGCGCGCGATCCCGGGCCCGTCGTGGTGTCCTCCAATATTGACCAGGGGCGCTCGGATCTTTTCGTTTCTTACCGAGTGGCGATGACTCTCGCGTCGGTTTCGGGCACGGCAAACCGAGCCGCGCACGTCAGGGACTGCAAAAAAGGGAGTAGACTCCGGCTCGTCCGTGTACACATTCAGAACGCAGATACAGAGCCCAGAGCGAAAGCGACGGGCCGAGGGCACATCGGTTCGAGTACGCCGAAGACTGTGAAATACGCGGTAGTTCGAGCAGACGCGGTGCTGAAGTGCGTTGCGGTCGCCTGCCCTTGGCCCGTCGCTTTCGCTCAGGGCTCTGTATCTATGCTGTGAATTGTGTGTGCCGGCGCAAAAAATGGATGGGCCCACGTTTTTTTCGCAGCCCCTGACGTGTGCAGCTTGGTTTGGGACTACAGGCAGAGCCGCGCGCGTACGACCCTTGCCCTTCCCCGACTGCCGAGGGTGAGACGCCTTCCACAGGTCCCATTCTGTAAACGAAATCCTGAGACTTGCCGGAGTAGAATCTAACGGGTCCGCCGAACTATAAGCCGGTTTCTGTTCCCGGCCCGAAGCCGGGGCGGCAGCCATTCATCTAGATCCGCCGTCGCCGGCGGACTCGAGCGACCTACCCGGAACTACGACCGTCCGCACGAACCCTAGCAGCCTGAGAAATCCCACAGGCAGGCCGGAGCCCGGGCCCGATCGCGGACTCCTCCAGCGCGAATTTCCGCTGAATTTCCAAAGACGCTAGGGTCCGATTCGACAGCCGGGGTCGCGACGGGTCGCCGCTGGTTCCCTATTTGGTCTTGCTCCGCGTGGGGTTTACCCTGCCGTCCGAATTACTCCGGACGCGGTGCGCTCTTACCGCACCTTTTCACCCTTACCGCGCCCGAAGGCGAGGCGGTATGTTTTCTGCGGCACTTTCCGTAAACCGCCCCTTTGAGAGCGGCCCCCCGGCCGTTAGCCGGCACGCTACCCTGTGGAGACCGGACTTTCCTCCCCGTCCCGAAAGACGCGGCGGCTGCCCGTCCGGCGAACCCGACCTGATTGTAGCATCGAGGCGGCACGCGTTCCGGGGCACTTCCGCAAACCCGTGCGGCAGCGCCGCGCCTCGGTTTCCGACCCGTCACTACGCTAAGATGATGAGTCTTTTTCCGCGCAGGAGTTTTCCATGTCGAATCCGTTGAAACATGCAAGCAGCACCATTACGGACGGCCGCGACCGCGCCCCGGCGCGCTCGATGTTGAAGGCTATCGGGTTTACCGATGACGACCTCGCCAAGCCGATCGTCGGAATCGCCAACACCTGGATCGAGACGATGCCCTGCAACTTCAACCTTCGCGATTTGGCGGTCAAGGTCAAGGAAGGTGTTCGCGCCGCGGGAGGCACGCCGATGGAGTTCAACACGATCGCCATCAGCGACGGCATCACAATGGGCACCGAGGGCATGAAGGCGTCGCTGGTGAGCCGCGAGCTGATCGCCGATTCCATGGAACTCGCCGGGCGCGGCTACATGTTCGACGCGATGATTGCGCTGGTCGCCTGCGATAAGACCATCCCGGGCGGGGCGATGGCGCTTGCGCGGCTCGATATTCCCTCGGTGCTGCTCTACGGCGGATCGATCATGCCGGGCCGTTTTCAAGGCCGAGATGTGACGATCCAAGACGTTTTCGAAGCCGTGGGGCGTCACGCCGCCGGCAAAATGAGCGACGAGGAGTTGTTGGAGCTCGAAAACGTTGCCTGCCCGGGCGCTGGCGCTTGCGGCGGCCAGTACACGGCCAATACGATGGCCACCGTCATGGAAGTCATCGGGCTGTCGCCGATGGGCAGCGCCAGTGTGCCGGCGACCGACGAGCGCAAGAACGATATCGGCTACCGTGCCGGGCAGACCGTCATGGACGCCCTGCGCGCGAATCTCCGCCCGAGCGACATTCTGACCCGTAAGGCCTTCGAAAATGCGATTGCGAGCGTAGCGGCCACGGGCGGATCGACCAACGCCGTGCTGCATTTGTTGGCCGTCGCGCGTGACGCGGGCATCGCACTCTCGATTGACGACTTCGACGAAATCAGCCGCCGCACGCCTCTGCTGGTCGATCTCAAACCCAGCGGAAAATACGTGGCCGCCGACGTCGACCGGGCGGGCGGCATCCAACTCATCGCCAAGCGGTTGGTCGAGGGAGAGTACGCCGACGGGTCGCAGATGACTGTGACCGGCAAAACACTTGCCGACGCCTCCGCCGACGCAACGGAAAGCGAGGGGCAAGACGTGATTCACGCCATTTCAGACCCCATCAAGTCCACGGGCGGCCTCGTGATTCTAAAGGGCAATCTCGCTCCCGATGGCTGCGTGTTGAAGGTCGCCGGTCACGAACGCAGCCAACATCGCGGTCCCGCCCGCGTTTTCGACAACGAAGAGGCCGCCATGCAGGCCGTGACGGGCAAGCAACTTCAACCCGGCGACGTGATGGTGATCCGCTACGAAGGCCCGGCCGGCGGACCCGGCATGCGGGAAATGCTCGGTGTCACGGCTGCGATTGTCGGCGAGGGCCTCGGAGAGAGCGTCGCTCTGATGACCGACGGTCGGTTCAGCGGAGCGACTCGCGGCGTCATGATCGGCCACGTGGCGCCGGAAGCGTTTCGTGGCGGCCCGATCGCGGCGCTTCAGGACGGCGACACAATCGTCATTGATGTGGACGCGCGCCGCCTTGACGTGGAACTTGACGATGCGGCCATCCAACAGCGGCTGGCTGACTGGAAGGCGCCCGCCAATCGCTATGCGAGCGGCGTTTTCGCAAAGTACGCGGCGTTAGTCTCTTCCGCAGCAGAGGGCGCGGTAACCTAAGCGCGCCGTTACCCGGAATCGACGCATCTCACGCCGCTACAAACCGGTCCTAGCTTAGTCGGGGAAACGCCCCCGAATTTCTTCCAGCTTGTCGTCAGGAATTCGCTCGAACACAGCGACGAGTTCCGGATCGAACTGCGTGCCTTGGGCACCCCGAATCTCTGAGCGGGCGGCGTTGCAATCTTGCCGGCGACGGTAGGGCCGATCCGAAGTGACGGCGTCGAGTGTATCGATGATACTGAAGATTCGAGCGCCAAGGGGAATGGATTTTCCGGCGAGCTTCCCTGGATATCCGTCTCCGTCGAAGCGCTCGTGGTGCGCCAGCACGATTTGCGCCTCTTCGGCCAGGACCGGAAATTCGGAAAGCAATCGATGCCCGATCTGAGGATGAGTGCGAACGACCTCCCATTCCTCGTCGTTCAGCGCTGCGGGCTTCATCAACACGTTGTGCGGAATGGCGATCTTGCCGATGTCATGCAGCAGAGCTCCTAACTCCAGGTGCTCGATCTGCTGACCTGCCAGCCCGCAGTGCTGTCCGAAAAGGCGAGCGTAGGCCGCCACACGCTTAGAATGCTGCAGGGTTTCGAAACGCTTAAAGCCGAGCTTGCCGAACAGCTCGCGCAAGTGTCCCGAGGCCGGCCCGTGGTGGCGGCGCGCGCTGATGTAATGCCGCAAGGCCTCCCGCACCCTTCCTTCCTGCTCGAGGCGGTCGGCGCGCAAGCACTTTTGGACCAGCGGCACGACCTCACCTGGCGGAACCGGCTTTCGCAGCAGATCATCGGCGCCCGCCCGCACCGCTTCGATCGCCAACGCGGCTTCACAAAGGTGAGAAAGGAGAATAACCGGAAACCGCGGGTTAATTAACTTGACCTCGCGCAGCAACTCGATGCCGCCCATGCCTTTCGGTTGTGAATCAGTGACCAGTAAATCGGCGGGCCGGCTGCTGCGGCTCAGGTAGGATAACGCCGCCAGACTCTGACTAAAACACTCGCAGTCATAGCCCTCGTCGCGCAGCACTTCGGCCAGCCCGTCCCGCGTGCCGGTGTCTTCATCGACGATTACAACGGTCGTGTTGTCCTTGGAATCCACAGGGCGTCAGCCGGTGCTTGATTACTAATCGTCCCGGCCGACTGCCGTGTTTAGAAAAGAGGGAAATAGTTGGGCGATTGGCTTGCTCAGGCCGGCCGCGGGAGGATACGGCCTCCCTCAACCCGCGATCAGACCTGCGATACAGGCCGTCATAAAGTTCGCCATCGTCCCCGCCAACATGGCCCGCAGGCCGAGTTTCGCGAGCTCATGGCGGCGGTCGGGAATCAGCGATCCGATCCCGCCTACCTGAATGCCGATCGAGCCGAAGTTGGCGAAGCCGCACAGCGCGTAACTCGCTATTAAGGCGGACTTCGGGTCGAGAGCGTCACGAATCGGTCCCAGTTGCGCGTAGGCTACAAATTCGTTGAGCACCATCCTCGTTCCGAGCAGATTGCCGATGGTAGAGGCATCTTTCCAAGGCACGCCCAACAACCAGGCCACCGGGGCGAAGATCGTTCCCAAGAAGCTCTCGAGGCTCGTCGGCATGAAGCTCAAACCGGGCAACTCGGCAACCCAACTCAGCAATCCGTTCGAAAGGGCGATCAGACCGATGAAGGCAATCAGCATCGCCCCGACGTTGAGCGCCAAGTAAAGCCCTTCAGTCGTCCCGCGGGCGGCGGCGTCGATAACATTGACATCGTCCTGCTGGTCGCTGTCGGGAACACTACCCAACGTCTCGGGGGTTTGAGTTTCGGGCACGATCATCTTCGCGAGTAGAATGCAACCCGGCGCGGTCATCACCACCGCCGTCAGAAGATGTTCAGCCGGCACGCCGCCAATGCGGACATAGGCGATCAACAAGGCTCCTGAGATCGTCGCCATCCCACCGGTCATCAGCGTCATCAGCTCGGATTGGGTCAGCCGGCTGAGGTAAGGGCGAATCGTCAGGGGCGCTTCGGATTGGCCCATAAAGATGTTCGCCGCGACGTTCAGCGATTCCGCACCGCTTACCCCCATGGTGCGCTGCATTACGACGGCGATACCCTTCACGACGAACTGCATGATGTGCAGGTGATAGAGCACCGCGAACAGCGCCGAGACGAACAGAATCAGAGGCAGGATCTGAAACGCAAAGACCGTGCCGGCCGGGCCGTCCGATTTCGCCAAATCACCGAAGACAAACACGCTGCCTTGCTCGGCGTAGGTCATGGAGCGGTTCACCACTTCGCCGACTGCGCGAAACACCTTGGCGAAGGGCGTCTTGAGGACTAGAAAGGCAAGCAGCAGCTGCAGCCCCAGCCCCCACGCGATCAAGCGGAGGCGGATGGCTTTGCGATCCAACGAGAGTGCGTAGGCCGCGGCAAGAAGAACGATGAGCCCCACAACTCCCATGGCGGGTCCGGATTACGGCCCGCCCGAACGGTTGCGGACCGAGGGGCTACTGTACCAGATCAAGCGCTAACTCGCGAGACTCCGGCTGCGTGGCTGAAAGTCGGAAGGCGTCTTCGACAAGCTGCACGGCTTCTTGCAAGTTGGTTTCGTCGGTGTAGTAGAGCGCGCAGAGCCGCGAGCCCTCCACCACCTGATCACCGACCTTGCATTGCAAGACGACGCCCACAGCGTGATCGATTTCGTCGTCCATGCTGTCGCGGCCGGCACCCAGCATGGAAGCGGATTGGCCGATGTCGTCGGCATTGATACGGCTGATGAAGCCTGCGCGAGGCGACGTGATGATTTGTTCGCCGGTGGCGTTAGGCAGACGTTGGAAGTCAGTCAGCACCTCGGCGTCTCCGCCCTGGGCCGTGATGGCCGCGCTGAACTTCGCCAACGCCGAACCGTCGGCGAGCAGTTGCTGTGCCTGGTCGCGAGCGCTGTCGATTGATCGAGTCGGGTCGCCCAGGTAAATCATCCGGGCGGCGACTTCCGTCGAGAGCCCGACGAGATCCGGCGGACCCTGATTTTGAAGCGTCTGCGCCGCTTCCATCACTTCCAAGGCATTACCGATCGTGAATCCTAGCGGCTCGTTCATATCGGTCAGCAACGCTTGTACGCTAATGTTCATGCGGCGGCCGATACTTATCATCAACTGCGCCAGGCGGCGTGCTTCCGTGCGGCCGGAAATTAACGCCCCTCTGCCGACCTTGACGTCCAGCACGAGACCGTCGAGACCCTCGGCCAGCTTTTTGGACATGATCGAAGAGGCGATCAGTGCGAGCGAATCGACGGTCGCCGTGGCGTCGCGCAAGGCGTAGAGCTTCTTATCAACGGGCGCGATCTCGTTGCTTTGGCCCGCGTAGACCAAGCCATGTTCCGCGACTTGTTGTTGGAATTCGACCGGGCTGAGAGTCGTTCGTAGGCCGGGAATCGACTCCAACTTATCCAAGGTGCCGCCGGTGTGTCCCAAGCCGCGTCCGGAAATCATCGGAACGGCGATGCCCGCGGCCGCCGCAATGGGCGCAGCGACCAAACTGACTTTGTCGCCGACTCCGCCGGTCGAATGTTTATCTACTTTGGGCCGGTCGATGCCGCTCAAGTCGAGCCGCTCACCGCACTTGAGCATGGCGGAAGTCAGCGCGGTGGCTTCATCATCCGTGAATTCCGTGCAGCAGCCCGCCATAAGAAAGGCGGCCATCTGGTATTCCTTGACCTCGCCGCGAGCATACGAACTGATAAGGCGTTCGTAGTCCTCAAAGGATAGTTCTTCGCCGTCGCGTTTGCGGCGTACGAGGTCGACAATTCGCTCCATAGACACACACTTCCCCGTGCTTTTGGGTTAGAAAAGCAGGAAGATCCTTTTGTACTTAAACCGTTCAGCCTAGCATTCGGCCGTGGGCGGCGCAAGGAAGAGACGGCGCTTCCAGCGCAATTTCAACTATTTGCGGCTGGAGCGGACCACTTACCCTGAATTAGGCCACGCTCCAGCGACGGGCACGGGCACCCGGTAGTTGCCTTGAAACAGGTCCCCGAAGAGATCGAGCAATTCGTCGTGTACGAGGCCGTTTGTAGCGGCCAAATCGACCCCGCCAAGCGTGTAGGGCCCCCCGCGCATATCGCTGACCGTGCCGCCGGCCTCGGTGATCATTAGAATCCCGGCTGCGGCATCCCAAGAGTTGAGGCCGAACTCCCAAAAGCCGTCCAGCCGCCCGCAGGCCACGAAGCAGAGGTCGAGTGCCGCCGAGCCGGCCCGCCGCACGCCATGAGTGAGCATCGAAACCTGGTGGAAGAAATAGAGGTTCAAGCCGACTTCAGGTCGCCGCGCACTGGGAAACCCAGTGGCGAAAAGCCCTTCCTTGATCCCGTTGACGGAGGAAACGTGAATCTTGCGGTTGTTGAGATAGGCGCCCGAACCCTTTTCGGCCGCGAAGCATTCTTTATGAATGGGGTCATAGACCACGCCGGCGATGACTTCGCCGTGATAAGCCAGCCCCAGACTCACATTGAACAGCGGGTAGCCATGGGCGAAGTTTGTCGTTCCGTCGACGGGGTCGACATACCAACAATAATCGGCGTCGCTATCGAGATTGCTGCCTTCTTCGCCGATGATGCCGTGGTTCGGAAAACGTGCCCTCAGCTTTTCGACGACGAGCTTTTCCGAGGCTCGGTCAGCGGCTGTGACGAGATCGGATGCCCCCTTGTATTCGATCTCCGGGCGGCGCTCACAATAATGTTCAATGACCGCGCCGGCTTCGCGAGCGATTTCGGCGGCAACCGATACGTAGTCTGATTGGTTCACGGAAACTCCACTGCCGGCGGGCCGCGAGGATGCGCCCCTGTTTCAGCTTAGCTTGGCTCCGGCAGGGTTGGATAAAACGTCTCGCCGTTAGCAAACGTGTGAAGACCTGAACCGTGTGAAAGAATGATAGCTTCCTTATGGCCGGCCGACTACGCGAAAAAATTGCTCTCGTATCGGGTGCCGGATCCATCGCGGAAGGCTGGGGCAACGGTAAAGCGGCTGCGGCGCTGTTCGCCCGCGAGGGCGCGCACGTTTTTGCCGTCGACGTCAATGCCTCCGCCGCTGCTGAAACCCGCCGCCTGATCGAGGAAGCAGACGGCGTATGCGAGTCCTATCAGGCGGATGTCACTCGCTCGGATGAGGTGGAGGCGATGACGGCCGTCTGCCTGGAGCGCTTCGGCCGCATCGATATCCTCCAAAACAACGTCGGCGGTTCCGCGCCGGGCGGGCCTGTCGAGATGACCGAGCAAGAGTGGGACCAACAACTCACCTTCAACCTCAAGAGCGTGTTTCTCACCTGCAAGTTCGTTTTGCCGGTCATGGAGCAACAGGGCCGAGGAGCGATTATCAACGTCGGCTCGATCGCGGGCATTCGTTACCTATTGAATCTCGCAAAATAAAGTGACACCTTTTTGGGGTACGTACGTCTTTGTATGTATGGGAAATACAAAAGGCGTACGGCGGGATTTCGAGGCCCTGGAGAAGCGCCGTTTCAAAGCGATCCGGTTGGTCGAGCAAGGCTGTAGTCAGTCCGAGACAGCGAGGCGATTGAAGGTCGCGCGGCAAAGCGTCAGCGAGTGGCTGCGACGATACCGGCGTGACGGCGAAGCCGGGTTGCGCCAGGCCGGCCGCGCCGGCCGTAAGCCGCTGTTGGACGCCGCGCAGCTCGAACGCCTCGAGGCGTTGCTGCTGGAAGGCCCCGAGGCGCACGGCTTCCCGACGCCGCTGTGGAGCTGTCCGCGGGTCGCTCGTCTGATCGGAGACGAGTTCGGCGTGCGCTATCACGAGGGCCATGTCTGGAAGATCCTGCGGGCGCTCGGTTGGAGCCCGCAACGGCCCGTCGGCAAAGCGCGGGAGCGCAACGAAGAGGCCATCCGCGGCTGGCAGCGCAAGACTTGGCCGGCCATTAAAAAAAAGCCCGCAAAGAAGAACGTACGATCGTCTTCATCGACGAAAGCGGATTGAGTCAGAAGCCGCATCGTTGCCGCACCTGGGCGCCGCGCGGCGAGACACCGGTGTTGGAGTTCAACTTCAACTGGGACAAGCTGTCGGTGTCGGCCGGGCTGACGTTGCGCAACTTTTACTTCCGGCTCTATCCCGGCGCGATCGGCGAGCTGGAGGTCATCGACTTCCTGAAGGCTTTGGTGCGCCACATCGACGGCCCACTGCTGATCGTCTGGGACCGGCTGCCGGCGCACCGCAGCCGCCTGGTGCGGGAGTTCATCCAGCTCTCCGAGGATCACATCGCAACGGAGTACTTGCCGCCCTATGCGCCGGAGTTGAACCCGGTGGAATACATTTGGGCGTACTGGAAGCAGCACGAGTTGCCCAACGTCTGCCCGAAGGACTACTGGGAACTCGACGAGCGCGCCCGCAAAGCGCTGCGGCGAATGCGCCGCAAACCGCGCTTGATTACCGCTTTCTGGAAACAGTCTTCTCTTTGTCTCGATTGACAGTATATTATGCGAGACTCAGTAGGTCGCGATATGGCCGCGTACTACGCAGCCAAGGGCGGGCTGATCCAATTCACCCGCGCGCTCGCCATGCGCTACGCCAAGCAGGGCATCCGCGCCAATTGTGTTATTCCCGGGCTCATGCACACTCCGCTTGTGGCCGACCGGATTGCCGGCCAATACGGCGCCGGCGATGTCGAAGCCATGATCCGCGAGCGCGACGCCCACTGCCCCACCGGCAAGATGGGGGATGCCTGGGATGTCGCCTACGCTTCGCTTTACCTGGCGTCCGACGAAGCGAAATACGTGACCGCGACCGAGCTGGTCGTGGATGGTGGTCTCTCCGCCAGGTTTTGAGCCGCCGTAAGGGACGGCCGGGACAACGGAGTGAACCTGCTAACTCTACGCAAACAAAGCTTCTTCCGAATGGTAATACGACCTTAGTCGGGGTGGTCTTGCACGATCAATTCTATCTAGCTGGTACAACTGTACCCCCGCCAAATGAATCCATTGCTCTATTGTTGGGAAGCCGATCTGATGGCAAAATTGATCTCGTACCAGGGACGATTCACTGGAGTCCGCAGGGGGGACAACTTCAGTGATGTCCGAAAGGCCGGCTCTTCGGAGTCGGCCTTTTTTTGCGATTCGCGAGAGAGCGATATACCACTAACGGTTGACCGGAATCGCCCGGACCTCGGCGAGTCGGCGCTCGGCTTCATCCCAATCCAACTCAGCCGTTGGCCCAATCCAGTGAACCGTCTTCGAACCCTCGCCCGACCACACAGCAAAACGCCGAACAGCCTCCTCGTGCTCCGGCAGCGACAGGAAGCGCTCGAGCGCCTCACGGTCTTCCCAGACGCTTCGGGTATCGAACTGTAACTGCAAAAACTTGGCCCGTAGTCCGTAGCCGACCAGCCCCGGCATGCCCTTCATCGCGCGTTCAATCGCTCGCGTCTGACGCAGAAACGCGATCAGGTACCGAACGCTCTTGAGCTGCAGCGAGGTTGCGCCGTGGACGTATTCGTTCGACTGCTCGGCGCTCATGCGCCCATCTTAGCGGAATACGGGCCACCTCTTCTAGATGATGGTGCCGGAGGGCGGACTCGAACCGCCGACCTAGGGATTATGAGGCCCTCGCTCTGACCACCTGAGCTACTCCGGCCCGTGGGAAGATGGTCCATTCATGGTATCGGGCGCTTTTTCCGGGTGTCAAACAAAAGCTCTCTTCCGGAAAACCCTCACACCCACGATCGCTCAGCTTCGATCGGATATGCCCAGCTTCTCCGCCAAGCCGATTCGCTGCAGCTTGCCGGTGGGGCCTTTCGGGATTTGATCGCGAAAGACTATCTTGCGCGGCACTTTGAAATCCGCCAGCCGCTCGGCGACGAACGCGCGTAGCTCTCGCTCGCCGGCCCCCCGGCCTTCACGCAACACGACGGCCGCGGCAACCTCCTCTCCCAACTTAGGATGCGGCAAGGCGAAGGTGACCGCCTGTTGGACGCTGGGATGATCGAGCAGAACTTCGTCCACCTCGCGCGGTGAAATCTTCTCGCCGCCGCGATTGATGATCTCCTTGAGCCGGCCGGTGATCGTTAAATAGGCGTCTTGATCGAGGAAGCCCTGATCGCCGGTTCGAAACCAGCCCCTGGTGAAAGCCTCGGCGTTGGCCTCGGGGTTGTTCTCATACCCGGCCGTCACGTTCGGACCGCGAATAACGATTTCCCCCACGCCGCCCGATGCAAGCAGCTTCCCCCGCTCGTCCATCACCGCGACCTCAGGGCCCGCGGCCGGGCCCACCGAGCCCGGCTTTCGGTCCGCGGGAGGCAGCGGATTCGACGCCATTTGGTGAGCTGCTTCGGTCATCCCATAAGACTCGATCACGGGGACCTTGAATAGGTCTTCCAACTCCGCCATCACTTGCGGCGGCAACGAAGCGGATGAGGAGCGAATGAACCGTAATCGCGATTTGTCCACGATGTCCCGGTTGCGCAGTGCACGTCCCAAAATAGCCTGGTGCATGGTCGGTACCGCCGTGTACCAGCTCGGCTCGAAGTCGCGCACCCACGGGAAAAACCGCATCGCGTCGAAACCGGGCGTGCAGACGACTTCGGCCCCGGCCGCGACCGAAGCCGACACCACCCCCATCAGCCCGTGAATGTGGAACAGCGGCATGATGTTCAGGCAGCGGTCGTCGGGCCGCAATGCCAGGGTATGGGCGATGTGGCGCGCCGAGGCACAAACATTGGCCCCGCTCAAGGGAACAATCTTCGGTCGCGAAGTCGTCCCCGACGTGTGGAGCACGAGCGCGATGTCCGCCGGTTCCGCAAACGCTGCACGAGCGGGCCCGGCCCCGGGGCCGCGGCCGCCGTCCGGTCCGCGAAGAGAGAACGTTCCGGCGGGCTCACCCGATTCACTCGGCTCGAGCTCGATCACATTTACGCCGGCTGCGTCGGCGGCGGCCACCGCGGGGGAATCAGAACCGGCGGTTACGATCAGCGCCTTGGCCCGAAGGTCCGTCAGATAATACTCAAATTCCTCGCGCCGATACGCCGGGTTCAACGGAGCACAAGTCGCCCCGGCGGCAATCGACAGAAAGGCCGCGGCCAAGTCCGGGCCCTGCGGCAGGACCAGAGCCACGCGATCTCCCCGCCCGATCCCGCGCGCGTTTAACGTCGCTATCGTGCGGTTGATCTGCGTCAGCAAGCCTTGATAAGTCAGCGGCGGACCGCTGAGACTCGCCAGCGCCGGGCGGTCGGGTTGTCGCCGCGCTTGGTGGGCGACAAGCTTGTAGACCGAATCGAGCGACGCTTTTTCCGAAGAGATCGGCATGCCGGACATAAGAGACATTATGGCGGGGAGCGCAACTCCAACGGCGGTTCAACCCATTTGTGCTCCGCCGCCCGCTCTCTAAGGTTCTCAGTCGCAGGACCGATGGGCGGGTCCTTGACAGTCCGGATCGACCTGCGAGAGTATGCAGTGGTGCCGATTCAATGGTAATGGAGGGCGATGAATGTTGTTCGATAAAGACTCACCGCGACATGGGCCCCGCCCGCGGCCCGGCGGCTGCCGCGGTGTCCGCCGCCCCCTCACGCGCTGATCTTCGCGTTGGTCGCTTTGTGCCTGCCCGCCGCCGCCGCGGCCGCCGAAGGCGTGTGTAACGAGACCGTCAAGGCGGTCGCTGTAACGATCGAGGAAGGGCATGCATGGCGTCCTCCTTTCGGCCTCGACCGCCTCGGACGGCCGATCACTGTTGGCGTCGAAATCGAATCCGACCAGCGCCTATTGAGGGAATACTATCTGGCCGGATACGTCAACGGGCAAGAAACCGAGCGTAAGGTACTGAGCGTCATCAGGCGGACTTTCGGCCGCAAGACCTCGGCAGAGGCCCTGCACGGCGGCGTTGCCAAGGCGATCCTCGAAACCCATCCCGAGGAAATCGCCCTCTACTCTCGTTGTCGCTTTGAGGGAGAGGATCTGGAGTTGGCCCGAAAGGAGGTACCGTTGCCTCCGATCCAAGTCGAGGCCTTGGCACGGCCCGCCGGATTGGTGAATCCGGTGGATCTCGGCACGATCTTCGTGCCTCACGACTGGCTGCTGCTGGCTCCGGGACGAAAGACGGAAGTGGAGGCGGCGGCCATTGCCTACGGACAATCTGTTCCCGACGGCCGACTTGTCGCGTGGTTCGAGTCCGACGAACAGGGCAGGGTCTCGGCGGCTTTGGAAGTGCAAGACAGAAAGCGCTCGGAAGCGAAGTTGACGTTGGACGCTGTCCGCCCGGCCGGTGCAAATGATGTTCTTCACGTGGCGCTGCTCGATTCCCAGCGGAAGGAACTTTGGCACAAGAAGATCAATGCGATGTACGTCGCCTCGGCGCCGAATCTGCCTCCCTTCGGAGCCACCAAGTTGAAGCTTCGCTACGACCCCCCGATCTCCGTCAACACGGCCGGCGGAGGCAAGTTGGATTTCATCGACTACGACACGGCCTGGGATGAATCACTCCAGGACGTCGTGGTGACCCTTCCCACCGGTGGAAGGTTCGTTTTCTGGCGCGGTTCGAGCTACATCCCGTTCTGGATGGGAGAAAACAACACCGGCATGTGTTACGAGTGGGCTGAGACGACGCCTCCTCCCGGCGCCTTCGTCGACTCCATTGAACCGCTGATGGATAAGGAGCTGCGCTTCGGTCGCGTGGAGATTATCGAATCGACCCCGGCCCGCGTTCATGTAAGGTGGACCTACCAAAGTACGGATTTCACCTACCAGGTGTTTGGTGACCAGGCGGTCGAAGACTTCTACTTTTACCCCGATGGATTCGGCACCCGCGTCCTCAGCCTGACCCGCAAGCCGGGCACGGAGTATGAATTGAGCGAGTTCATCGTTTTGACTCCTCAGTCGGCGTACCCTTTGGATGTTCTGCCCAAGAACATGGTCGATTTCCTTTATTTCGACGGCGGGAAGTATGAGGTTCGCTTCCCCGACCACGCCCTCTTCAACTCCGTTTTTCCGGATCCGCTTCATGCCGAGCGGAGCCTACCGGTCGTCTATCGCATTCGCCTCCACAAGGACGAAACCCAAGCCGCGATCTACTTCCATCCCGACAAGGGGCACTACCCGCGGGGTCCCTTTGGCCCCTTCTACGACCGGGACAACTCGTTACCCCGGCCTACTGGGGCAGTCATTGGCCTTTGTCGCGCGGAAAGACGACCGGCTGGTCCGTCGACGACCGGATTCACCATAGCCCGTCTCACAACAGCCTGCTGACTTGGGGCACGACGAATCGGCCCGAACCCATTTCGAGGGCCGACATCGAAATGATCGATACCCTCGGGGCGTCCAAGACGATGACGGTGGAGCGATGGGCCTGGCTTATCGGAATGTCGGACGCCTCCGACGCCCGACTGCTCGAGTGGGCGCATAGCTTCAGCCGGCCGCCCTCGGTCGGGGTGGAGGGAGGAGAACTCGACCATCCCTCCCACGCCCAAGAGCGTCGAGCCATCCGGGTCCGCGTCCAAGGGAGCGAGGTTTCCCTGCGGATCTCTCCGAACTTCCGCACCGTCAATCCGGTCTTTGAGTTCAGCGGCGCGCCGGAAGGCGCCGTGCAGGTCCTGCTTGACGGAAGCGCCTTGCCGCAGGACCGCTACGCTTGGGACGGAAAGACCCTCTGGGTCGATGCCACAATCATCGATCCCGCCCGCTTGGAAGTAAAGTTTGGCCGCGCGGACTGAATTGCTCGCGCCGGCTCATTGCGGCAAGCAACCTGGTCTAGCGATTGAATTCCGAACAGCGCCCGCCTCGTTGCGGGAGCGTCATGTGCTGACCGGGACACCGGATGCTCCTTTGTTCGCCGACCGTGCCCGACCTGATTGCTGATTTTTCATGAATGTCGTTTTCGCCCGTTGCTGAGCGAGGATCTTATCAATGAGCCTCAAGAACTAGAGATAACAATCGTCCTCCAGGCAACCATTCTTCGCTGCGACAACTCTACCGCAACGAAGTCGAAAGCGATACATCATCGCGGGGTCGAGGAGCCGGCTCTCGACGAGCGTGCGATATAGATAGGGGATGTGCGAGCCGTAGAAACAGAGGCGCGGACGGAAGTCCGCGCTCAGCCCGGTTCACCGTCGGTTCACCGGGCTTGGATGCAAATAGGCCGGCCCTTCCAGGGCCGGTTGAAAGGGCTCGTCGTCCGGCACGAGGCCGTTTCAACGGCCTTTTCCCGTAAGGCTTGAGCCATAGCCGAACCCAGCAAAAATTTCAGACAGGGAACCGCTCGGGTCCGGGCCGCCGATTCCTCCATATTGATGTCGTACACCCGCTCTCGACCGCGGGTCATGGCAACCAGCTTGGGTATTATACTTCTAAAGAGAGTTAGCCTTCTCAATGACGCTCAGAGTTCTTATTACCCTCGGGCCGGCGGTGGCGGCCGCGCTACTGTTGCCCCCGACGGTTCACTCTGAAGACACGTTCTCCACACCCGATTTCCACCGCGACATCCAGCCGATTCTCTCCGACCGTTGTTTCACCTGTCACGGCCCTGACGCGAATAAACGGCAGGCGGGTTTGCGGCTGGACACCCGCGAGGGCACATTTGGAACCTCGCAAAGCGGTGCGACGCCGGTGAAACCGGGCGACCCAGACAGCAGTGCGATCCTCCAGCGAATCGAGTCGGAAAACAAGGCGCTGCGGATGCCTCCCGCCTACCTGGGACACGACCGGCTGTCCGACAGGGAGATCAGCCTGATCCGGCGCTGGATCGAAGCGGGCGCCGCGTACTCGGCGCATTGGGCCTTCGTCGCTCCGGCCGAGCCGGTCCTCCCGACGGTTTCCGATCCCGCATGGGTCAAGCGGCCGCTCGACTCCTTTGTGCTGGCGCGCTTGGACACGGAAGGGCTCAGGCCCTCTCCCGAGGCTTCGCCCGCAACCTGGCTCCGTAGAGTTTCGCTCGATCTGACCGGACTGCCGCCGACTCTCGAAGAGATGGACGCCTTCCGCCGCAAGGCGGGCTCACTCGGTGAGGTCGCCTACGAGGCCGCCGTCGACCGCCTGCTCGCCTCGCCGCGCTATGGCGAGCGCATGGCGATGGATTGGCTCGACGTGGCGCGCTACGCGGACACCCACGGCTTCAACAACGACTCCGCGCGATCGATGTGGCGCTGGCGCGACTGGGTGATCAACAGCTTCAACGGCAACATGCCCTACGACCGCTTCATCACCGAACAGCTCGCCGGCGATCTGCTGGAGAACCCGACGCTCGACCAACTGATCGCCACCGGTTTCAACCGCAATCACGTCATTAACTCGGAGGGAGGAATCATCGAGGAAGAGTATCGAGTGGAATACGTCGCGGATCGCGTGCGTACGCTCGGCATGGCGTGGCTCGGTCTTTCGTTGGAATGCGCGCGCTGCCACGACCACAAATTCGACCCCATCACGCAGCGCGATTACTACCGCTTCTTCGCGTTCTTCAACACTGTTCCCGAGCTGGGCGAGGACGGTCGAGTGGCCAACGCCGCGCCGCTCATCCACGCCCCGACCGATGCCGAACGGGAACGGATCGACCGACTTTCCGCGGCGGTCGCCGAACTCAACCGCGAGGTCGATCGCCGCGGCTCGAAATGGCGTTGGAAAGCCTCCGCCGCGGCATCGGCCCGAGACCTTGCGAGAACCGCTCAAGCCGCCGTGCCTCGCGACGCCGACTTCCGCTTGCGCTGTGAGTCCGAGGGGGAGTTCCCTGATGAGACGGCCCGCGCGGGAACTTTCAGCACCGGTGTCGTCGGCCGGGCCTGCGTTTCGCGCGAGGACGCCCCGCTCCCCGAGTTCACCGAGCAGGAGGTCGAACTCTGCGATGACGGCGCCTTGACGCTGACTCTTTGGCTCAACCCGTCGACGGTCCACGAGGACGCGCCGCTGTTCTCGGCGATCGATTACTCTCAGGAGCCGGCTTCGTCCGAGTACGGCAAAGGCGTCGGCCTGCGCCTTGCCGGCGGCGAAATCGAGTTTCGGCTCAGCGCTCGCTATCCCGGGTACTCGATCACCGTCCGGTCGGAAGGGGCCGAGATTCGACCCGGGCAGTGGCGCCACGTCGCCGTGATCTACGAGGGCGCGGCCGACCTAAGCGCGATGCGTTCTCGGGCCTCGTGGGTGCGAATGTTCGTCGACGGCCGCGAAACGGTGACGCGACTTGTCCATGATGACCTGGGGTTTCCCTCGCCGAAATTCGATTCGACTTTCCGAGTGGGTTGGGACAATGGCCGAGCCGGCGCGCGTTTCGACGGGCGCCTTGACGAAATCGCGGCCTGGCCGCGGGCGCTGAGGCAGCTTGAAGTAGCGAACCTGTTTCGGAGTCAGGCGATCCCGTTTGCGCTCGTGCGAAAGCAACAAGGGGAGGCTTCCCCGATCGAGACGGCGTGGCTGCGGGACTCTCTGCGGGCTTCGTCCAACAAGGGCTTCCGAACAAAGTCGCGGGAACTGGAATCCCGCCGCGAGCAATTGTTCGCGACGAAGCGCAATGCTCCGACCACGATGGTCATGCGCGAGATGGCCGCGCCGCGGCAGACCTACGTTCTCAACAGGGGCATGTACAACCTTCCAAGCGATCCGGTCAAGCCGGGAGTACCCAAGGCCCTGCCGACGGCCTGGCCCGAGGGCGCGCCGCGAAACCGATTGGGTCTGGCTCGGTGGTTGACTCAGCCCGACCATCCCTTGACCTCTCGCGTCGTTGTCAACCGCTTTTGGCAGCAGCTGTTCGGCGTCGGGCTGGTCAAGACCAGCGAGGACTTCGGTTTTCAGGGCGAGCCGCCGAGTCATCCGAAACTGCTCGACCGCCTGGCGGGCGAGTTCACGGACTCCGGCTGGGATGCGAAAGCCTTGCTCAAGAACATCGTCCTTTCGGCGACCTACCGCCAATCCTCCGATCTCACGCCCGAGTCCGTCGCGCACGACCCGGAAAACCGCCTGCTGGCCCGAGGCGCCCGGTTTCGTCTGCCCGCCGAAATCATCCGCGACCAAGCGCTCGCTCTTGCCGGCTTGCTCAAGCATCGGGTAGGCGGGCCGAGCGTTCGGCCCTATCAGCCGAAGGGTTTGTATGACGGGGTCGTGGTCGGGGCGGACTATCCGGGAACGACTTGGGATGAGAGCGAGGGCGCCGACCGCTATCGCCGTAGTGTGTACACCTTTTGGAAGCGGACTCTGCCCCATCCCACGATGACGGTTTTCGACGCGCCCGACCGCGAGTTCTGTACGACCCGGCGCTCGATCACGAACACGCCTCTGCAAGCCTTGACCTTGCTGAACGACCCTACGTTCGTCGAGGCCGCCAGAAAGCTGGCCGAGCGAATGATCCGTGAGGGCGGGAAGACGGCGGATTTGCGCATCGAATTCGGCTTCCGGTTGGCGGCGGGGCGTTCCCCCGACGCCGATGAAAGAACCCTTGCGGAAGGCCTGCTGAACGAAATGCTGCGGTCCTATATTGATGATGAGGAAGCCGCGGCCGGACTGTTGGCCGTCGGCGCCTCGGCTCCGGATTCGGGCATCCCCGCTCCGCAACTCGCGGCCTACACGGCGATTGCGAGCGTGATCTTGAATCTGGATGAGGTGATCACGAAGAGCTAGGCTGCATTTCTTCACCACGTGGCGAGGCCAAGTGCGTGAGAGGGCTGTCAGTACGAGGCACGGGCCGCCTGACGCCCCATTTCTTAAGCAAAGAGGCGTACTCGAACAGTACGGTGAGCACGCCAGGCAACCGTAACGAAGTAATGACAGGCCTATTGCGTGCTTCGACCGCCAGGTGGTGAGAAATACAGGCTGGACAAGGAGGCGATGATGAGTTGCCGAAACTTCGCGAGCTACGTTTCTCGTCGCGACTTCCTCGCGAAGTCGGCGTACGGCATGGGAGCGGCCGCGCTCCATTGCCTTTCGGGAACGGCCGAAGGCGCCGCGAGCGGCGTGTTTCCGAACTTCGCGCCGCGCGCCAAGCGCGTGATCTTTCTATTCCAGTCAGGCGGGCCTTCCCACCTGGATCTGTTCGATGACAAGCCTGCGTTGAAGGGCCGCTTTGACGAGGACATCCCGGAGTCGATCTTCGGCGGTCAGCGGGTCACCGGCATGGTCGCCCACCAAGACCGCTTCCCCGTCGTACCCACAATGTACGGTTTTCAGCGGCACGGAGAATCCGGAATCGCCCTCAGCGATCTGCTGCCGCACACGGCGAAAATCGTCGACGACATCTGCGTCATCCATTCCGCGCATACCGAGGCCATCAACCACGACCCCGCCATCACGTTCCTGCAAACGGGAAGTCAACTGCCGGGGCGTCCCAGTATGGGCGCATGGTTGGAGTACGGATTGGGGAGCGCCAACGAAAATCTCCCCGCGTTTGTCGTGCTGAACTCGGTTCCGAGCGAGGGAACCGCGGGGCAGGGGCTGCTGGCTCGGCTCTGGGGCGCGGGATTCTTGCCCAGCCGGCATCAGGGCGTCCGGTTTCGCAGCTCCGGCGACCCCGTCCTCTATCTCTCCGATCCGGCCGGGATTACACGCGACCGGCGTCGGAAGATGCTCGACGGCATCGCCGCGTTCAACACCAAGCTCTACGAACGTGTCGGGGATCCCGAAATCGAAACCCGCATTGAGCAATACGAGATGGCGTTCCGGATGCAAGCCAGCGTGCCCGAGCTGATGGATATCACCCACGAGCCGGACTCCGTTTACGACCTCTACGGGCCGGCGTCCCGGACTCCCGGCACGTTCGCGGCCAACTGCTTACTGGCGCGCCGCCTGGCCGAGCGCGACGTCCGCTTCATCCAGCTCTATCACCGCGGCTGGGACCACCACGGCGAGTTGCCAAAGAAGCTGCCCGTCTTGGCCCGCGACACCGATCAACCTTCAGCCGCCTTGGTGCGGGACCTGAAGCAGCGGGGCCTGCTGGAAGATACGCTCGTCATCTGGGGCGGCGAATTCGGGCGCACGCCTTACGCACAGGGTAAGCCAAAGCCTGACGATTATGGGCGGGACCATCATGGGAGAACCTTCTCGCTGTGGATGGCCGGCGGCGGAGTCCGAGGTGGACATGTGCACGGCAAATCGGACGACTACGGGTTCAACATCGTCGAAAACCCGGTGCACGTCCACGACATCCAGGCGACCATTCTGCACCTCATGGGCATCGACCACACCAAACTGACCTACAAATACCAAGGCAGGCGGTTTCGGCTGACCGACGTGCACGGAACGGTGGTGAAAGGGCTTTTGGCCTAAGTTAGTACTCAGACCATGTGAAAAAACACGTTTCCCCGACCTTGTTGGGAAGGCGTCGAGCTGCCGGCGCGGAGGAAACCACTTGCCAAACAGAGCCGCATCGCCACACGATGCGGTCACTCAGGAATAGTGCCTTGCCGCCAAACTAAATTTTTCAAGCGGTCTGGGCAGTACGGTGAGCACGGCAAGCAAGCGCAACGAAGTAATGGCGTGCCTATCAAGTGCTTCGCCCGTCAGCTGGTGAGAAATGCGGGGTAGTTGCGGGTTGCCCCGTATACTCCAATTCGCTCCCTGAGCGTGGTCGCCGAAACGGCGCTGAAAAGTACTTCGCCCTGCTCTTACCGTGGTCGATCCTTCGGCCGGCGCCTGAATGAACCCCTTGCGGGCTCAGCGAGGCAACTCCCGCAAGACCCGAAAACCACAAGAAAAAGCCGAGGCAGGAAAGGGCGCGGCATCCTGACGGATACCGCGCCCTGTAAAGTTACGCGTTAAGCCTGGTCAGGCGGTCAGAACCGCACGCGCAAACCGAACTGCACCAGACGTGGATTACCGCGCGTTCCGGTGATGACCCCAAACTGCGGAGTCCCCAAGGCCGTCCCTGGGTGGCGGAAGAGCGGCGTGTTGAAGAGATTAAAGAATTCCGTTCGGAATTCGATCCCCACCCCCTCCGTGACGTTGGTTCGCTTGAAGAGCGCGAAGCTCCACTGGTTGAGGCCGGGACCCCGTACATCAGGCAAGATGCGGCCGCTGTTGCCGAAGGTGAAGGCCTCGGGCTGGCTGAATACATCGGTATTGAAGTACCGATTCAGCCGGGTTTGGGGATCACCGGTCAAGGCGGCGCTCTGCCCGTTGTTGTCCGGGAACTGGCCGCCGCCGAACGAGTTCGACAGGTTCTGCGAAGCGGTTACGCCGAGCGGGAAACCGGTCTGGATGGTGGTGACGCCGTTGATGCCCCAGCCGCCCAGGATCGCGTTGGCCGCACCCGACATGCTGTTGCCGTAGCGCCGGCCCTTGCCGAACGGCAGGTCCAAGACGTAGCTGAGCACGAAGCGCTGTGAGACGTCGAAGGCCGCCAATGACTTGAGAGAGCGGAGGTCGTTGTTGTTGCCGCCCGTGGCCCAGCCCTGAGCGCTGAAGCCCTCGAGGCCGTCGAGCCAACCGGTCAACGTTCCCGCGTCGGTGATCAGCTTGGCGGCTGTGTACGTCGCCAGAATACTGCCGCCGCCGCTGAAGCGTTTCTCCACCTTGGCCTGGAAGGAGTGCCAGGTTGAGCTGCGGTTCGTTGGCCCGGCCATGGAGACATCCGTGAACTGCGGGAAAGGCCGCAATAGTTGCCCGCGGGCAATGGTCGGTTGAGAAAGCCCGCCGGGCGCAATGGAACTCCCGAAGAACGGATTCGGAACCTGATCGTTCAGGGCGGTTCCAAGGGAGAGATGCTGATCGGGCAACTGGTTGATCGTTTGCGCGGATACCGGAAGGCTGGTCCCCTTGGACCCGGCATAGGCCACGTCCACCAGCAACCCGTTCTTGAATTGGTGTTGGATGTTGAGGTTCCACTGCTGCATGTAACCCAGCGGCTGATCCGGGACCGGAGCGAGGATTCCCAACCCGCCGATAAGAGTGTTCAGGAACTCCGGATCGCGCCCCGGAGGCGACAAGATGCCCTCGGGGGCGGGGTTGTTAAGGAGCCGGAACGGCGTCACGCCGCCGTCGAGCGAGGTGACCCATGGCGTCTGGATCGTGTTGATGATCATGATGTTCGGCGCCGTCGAAAAGGCGACATCGTTGGGCAGCCAGAAGATGCCGTAGCCGGTGCGGATCACCGTCGACTCGTTAAGCCGATAGGCGATTCCCAACCGAGGCGCCCATTGGTTACGGTCATCGATCGCCGTCCTGCTGTCGCGAAGAGGCGAGTTCACCAAGCCCAACGAACCCTTCAGGTCAAGTCCGGTCTCTTGCGCCAACGGATTGGGCGCGTCCAAGGCAAGAAACACGATGTTGTCGTAACGCTCGGAGTAGTTACCGGATCTCTCGTAGCGCAATCCGATGTTGACGGTCAGCTTGTCGTTCACCTGCCACTGGTCGTTGACGTATGCGGCGCCGTAGAGCATCTGGCTGGCGACGAGGCCCGGCGTGTTGATGCCGCCACCGGTTCCGGTACCCAGGAGGAACGAAGCATAACCCCACCCTCCCACGGGGTTGAAGGGGTCGTCCGCCGTGAAGTTGGCGTTGAAGCTGAAGATGCCGCTCGGCGTGTTGCTCTGCGCATAGTTGTGCGGCAGCCGCCGCGCGTCGCCGCCGACCTTCAACGTGTGGCGTCCGCGGATCATCGTCATGCTGGGCAGAATCGAGTAATTTTCCTGCCGTGCGATAATCGTGCTCCCCGTGCCCTGGGCGCAGAACAGCGAGTAACTCTCCACGCAGGGCGTGGGAATATGGCGCAAGGGCTCCGCGATCGAGTTGGCGAGCGACGTCGGCCAAGCGAATTGGGTCAGGTCAATGCCCTGGCTCGCCGGCGAGCGGTTATAACGGAACCGAACCCAGTTCAGGCGAAGGTCTAAAATGGTTGTCGGCGAAATCATATAGGTGTCGGCCAGAACGATTTGATTCGTCGTGAAATCTTCCGGACCCGCGTCGATGTGGGCGCCGGTCCCGTAGGGATCCACACCGAAGGTCAAGTTGTCCCACCAGGTCCAGCGCACCATCATGCGGTGCTTATCGCTGGCGTTCCAATCCACCTTTTCGGTGATTTGGTCGTTGTTGCCGCCATCGCTGGCGTTGCCGGCATAGTTGAGGCTGAGCCCCGGCAGATTGGGCTGCGCCCACAAGCCGCTCAGCGTCTTCGACGTCGGGTCTATCATCGAGGAGGGAATCTTGTTGTTGGGGAACGGAGTCCTCGGGATGTCTTCGGCGCTCGCAATCGAGAACGGATCGTGGATCGGAACATCGAGCTCCGAGAAGTCGCCGCCCTGCATCAAAGTCGTCGGCGAGTCGAGCAACAACGACCGGCCCGCGCGCTGTCGATAGCTTTCGTAGGAGGAGAAGAAGAACAACTGGTCCTTCAAGATCGGACCGCCGACGTTCGCGCCCCACTGGTTCTGGGTAAACGGGGGACGCCCGATGCCGCTGGCATTATTGAAGAACGTGTTCGAGTTCAACGCCTTGTTGCGCAGAAACTCATAGGCCGTTCCGTGGAACTGGTTCCCGCCCGACTTGGTCGTCATGTTGATGACGCCGCCGGAGAAACGCCCGAACTCGGCGCCCAGGTTGTTGGTCTGCACCTTGAATTCCTGGACCGAGTCTTGCGTCGGCACGAGAGCAAGCAAGTTGACGTAGCTCATGTTGACGGGCGCGCCGTCGATCGTGGTCGCGCTCTGGTTCGACTGCCCCCCGCCGATCTGATAGTTGCCCCAAGCGAAGATGTTAACCCCGGTCGGACTCTGCATCGACTGGCCCTGCGGGACGACGCCCGGTACCAGGGCAACCAGATTGAGGACGTTGCGCCCGTTCAAAGGCGCTTCGGTCACTTTTCTGGCTTCGACGACCTGGCCCAGCGACGAGGTTTGCGATTGCAGCAGCGGCGTTTCCGCCGTTACCTCGACGACTTCAGTGACTTCACCAATCTCCATGATCGGGTCGATGCGAACGTTCGCCTCGACTTCGACGGCGATCGGCTCTTGGACAAACTGCTTGAAGCCGGCGGACGTCGCCTCGAGGCGATACTGCCCCGGGTTCAAGGCGACGAAACGATAGAGGCCGGCATCGCCGGTCTCTTGGGTCAATTGAGCACCGGTGGCCAGGTTGATGATGGTCACCTCTGCGCCCGGAATGACGGCGCCGGTGCCGTCTTGGACGGTTCCGACGACGGCACCATAGAACGTCTGACCGATTGCGACTCCGCTGAGCAGCAACACGCAGACACACGTCAACGCTAACGCACGCGAATCTCTTGCGTTCATGAGACTTCCTCCTAAAAAGAATATAGACACTACCGACCCCAGTCCGTAGTGCTCTTAAAGTCTCATACCACCGAACACCGCCGCAACCCCGAAACGGAGAGTTTGCAAGGTTTATTGTGTTGCTCCATACACGCCGGCGTCGGCTTGAAATGCCCCCAAAACCGATCCGCGAGAGGCGGCCCCTCCCCGGGCCTCCCCATAAGCGCCAACTTAAGGACGACGGATTTCCTGCCTCGGGTGGTGTCAGCGAACGAATGCTCCCCCAACGCCGGCCCCTGGCCGGCGTCAGCCCCCGGCAGGGGGCGCGGGATAGTAGCCCCGGGTGAGCGAAGCGAAACCCGGGGTCCCTTACGCAATTGACGAAAAGCCCCGGACGGGGCGTAGGAAAGATCGTCCGATTCCACCTCGCCCCGGGTCCATGTTCGCAACCGTCTTCTTACGACCTGTCGGCGCACGATCTTGGGCTGAAAATCTATGCGCGAAAGCCGAGCAATCCTTTAAGTTAGCGCCTGTGAGGCATCGAGCGGCATCCAACGTGAGGGCCCGGAAGTTACGAAGGGTGACGATCCGCAAGAAGTCTCCCCCGGGAGTGGCCCCCGGTCTTCTTGCCAAGGGTCTGACTGCCGGGCCGGCCCATGGGATAATCAACACCGGCGGCAAACGCCGATCCCGAATCGCCATGACGCCGCGGCCGCAACTTTCGACGCTCTCCGCCGGAGCCGCGGTTCCCGAACTAGCGGTCGGCCGTCAGGCGGCTTACTCACACATCGCTCGCCGACGGCTACTCCTCGGTGCGCTCTTGACGCTTTTCTCGACTGGATTGCCGATCTTTTCGAGCCGCGCCGCCACGCCGCTCCGCTACGAAACCACCCGCTCCGATGTCGCCTATCTCGGATCGAAGGCATGCCGTGGATGCCACCAGCCGATCTACGAAGCCTACTTCAACTCCGCCATGGGCCGTTCGACCAGCTCGGCCGCCGATAAGGCACAACTGAAGCTCGTGCCGTCCTCGGTGACGGTCGAGCATCCGCGCTTCAACCGCCATTACGAGGTTGCGCGCCGCGGAGACGAGCTATTTCAAACGGAATACGAACTCGACCCGTCCGGGAATGAGGTCTTTCGGACAACCCACAAGCTTGAATACGCCATGGGTTCCGGCACTCACGGCATCAGCTACTTGGTCCGCCGTGGGCGTCACCTCTTTCAAGCGCCGCTTTCGTATTACACGACCAGCGGCTCATGGGAACTCTCACCCGGCTACGAGACGGACGACTTGGGCTTTAGTCGTCAGATCGAAGCCAGTTGCATTGCCTGCCACGTCGGTCGTCCGAATCCCATGGAAGGCAAGCCGGGCTTCTATGAAGATCCTGCTTTCGAGGAAGCGGCGATCGGTTGCGAAAATTGCCACGGCCCCGGCGAGGCTCATGTCGCGGCCCGGCTCGAGAGCCTCGAAGTGTCCACGGCGGTTGATCATACGATCTTCGACCCTTCGAAGGCGCCCGCCCGGCTGGGTGAGAACGTCTGTATGCAATGCCACCAATGGGGTGACGCACGAACTTTGTTACCCGGTAAGACGCACTTCGATTTCCGCCCGGGAACGTATCTGGTCGACACATTGGCGATTCTGAAGGTCGCCGTTGAACGGTCGGCGGGTACAAGTGTGCTGCTCGAACATCACTTTGGGATGGAAACCAGCCGCTGCTTCCGCGCAAGCGAGGGAAGGCTGAGTTGCTTTAGCTGCCATGAGGTTCACAACCCGCCCGAACCGGCGGCCAAGGTCTCCTATTATCGAGACCAATGCCTTACGTGCCATACGAACGAAGCCTGCGGCATTTCGGTCGCCGAGAGGCAGGCGCGCACTCCGGCGAATGACTGCACCGGTTGCCATATGCCGCGCAGCGATCTCGAGCGCATCCGTCACACGGCACTGACCAACCACCGCATTCCACGCCGTCCCGACGCTCCGCCTCCCGACGATGTGTTCGAGCGTGAGACGCCGGGTTTGGCCGGCCTGCTTTTGCTCAATCCGCCAGGGGATAGCGAAACGGTCGACTTGCCCTTGGTTACGCGCTTCCGAGCGTTTGCGGAAATCGCGATCAAGAAGCCGGCCTACAAGACCCAGCCGTTCGAGTTGCTGGCCCAGCTGGCCAAGGGTGATCCCACGGACCCGATGGTGCTGGCCGGTCTTGGCCATCAAGCCAAGCTGGAGAAGACGCCGGAAGGGGACCGGAAGGCGATTGCATATCTAACAAAGGCGGCCGAAGCAAACAGTAATATCGACAGCGTGTACAACGATCTGGCCGAAATCCTTAACCGTTCGGGTCGAGGCGAGAAGGCTCTCGAGATTGTCGATCAAGGGTTGGATCGAGCTCCGTTTTCGCGTCGTCTGTCGAGGATGCGAACGTTCACGTTGATCCAACTCAAGCGTTTCCCCGAAGCCGAGGAAACCATTCGGCGCCATGTCGAGCTCCACCCCAACGACGCGGAGATCCGGGAGTTGCTTCGCAAGATCGACGCCGCCAACGCGGGCCAGTGAGGCAGCGCGGCACCTCTAACGCCCCGGGAATCGGGCCGCCCCGATAGAGCCTTGTCAGTCTTCCTCGCGAACCTCTACCGCGCGGTTGGTTTCAACATCCTCTAAAGTCTGAACCGTTCCGCTCGGCCAGCGAATTTCGACCTTCTTCACCGAAGCCGCTTTGCCGAGCCCGAAGTGGACGCCGTCGTGGCTGGAAGAGGCGTAACTCACCGCCGACGTCATGGTATTGTGTTGGCCCCCGTCAATGAGAACCTGTGCGCCGATGCCGTCCCGATTGCTCTTGGTTCCGGTGAGCCGGAGATGCAGCCAGTGATTGCCGCCGGGGCTGATGTTTTCCCACAGCTCGGCCGGTCCGCCTAGCGAGCTGACAACGACGTCAATGCGGCCGTCGCGATTGAAGTCAGCGAACGCCGCGCCACGATGCACCCGCGCGGTCTGAAACTGCGAGCCCGCTTGCGCTGAAACATCATGAAACTTTCCGTTGCCGCGATTCGCGAAAACGCTGTTCGGTTCCTTGTAGGGCGTCGTCTCCTCGAAGGTTTCGATCAGATCGTTGACGTGGGAATTGGCGGTGAATAAATCTTTCCAGCCGTCGTTGTCGAAGTCGAACAAACCGTTGCCCCAGCCGCTGCGCCGGCTCGTAAGTTTTGCAAGTCCCGAGATGCCTGTTGCATCTTCAAAAAAGCCGTCGCCGGCGTTGCGAAACAGAGGAAAGGTCTCAGCGATAAGCGCCGTCACCGCGATGTCGGCCAGCCCGTCGTTGTTGTAATCGCGAAAATCGACCCCCATGCTTGCCACCGGATCGCCGTGCTCGAGCAGCGCGACGCCGGCAAACAGACCGCCTTCTTCAAAAGTACCGTCGCCTTGGTTGACGAAAAGAAAGTTCGGGAGATTGTCGTTCGTTACGATCACGTCGAGCGTTCCGTTTCCGTCGGCATCACCGAAGGCGACACTCATTCCACGCCCGGCATGGTCGGCAATTCCGGAAGCGCGACTGACATCCTTGAAAGTGCCGTCTCCCTGGTTACGGTAAAGGCGGTTCGGGATCGGCTGAAGATGTTCCGGACCGCAATAGGCGCGCAGATTCTTTTCGCGATCGCCGCAAAACGGATCGGAGCCAAGCTCCCAGTCCGCGTAGTTGACAACGAATAGGTCGAGAAAGCCGTCGTTGTCGTAATCGAACCAACCACCGGCGACCGACCACTCGCCCTCCCGGATGCCGGAAGCTGCCGTGACGTCTTCAAATCGGCCCGCACCCTCATTGCGATAAAGGATGTTCTCAAAAACGCCCGCCACGAATAGATCGACGTCGCCGTCGTTGTCATAGTCGGCCGCCGCGGCCCCCATGGAGTAGCCGCGTCCGGCGACACCGGCTCGTTCAGTCACGTCGGTAAAATGCATTCGGCCGTCGTTGAGGTACAGCCGGTTGGCGTATTTGGGCGACTCTTTCTTCAGCGACGGAATCACGGCACCGTTCGTAAAGAAAATGTCAACGGCCCCGTCCCCGTCGGCGTCGAATGCCGCCACTCCCCCGGCCATCGTTTCGATCATGTGCTTATCAGCGGTGGGATGATTTTCGAGGGCAAAGTCGATGCCGGCTAGCCAGGCGCGGTCGCGGAAAACGATGGACGATTGTGCTCGAAGTTCTCCACAGATAAACGCAGCCGCGAGCGCGGCTGTAAGGGCCGAAAAACGCGCAAGCGGTCGGATCGAGATCCGCATCACTCATCTTTCAGCCAGCGGTCAAACTTGGCGCGGTCCCGCGCGAACGAATTCTTGCGCATTTCCTTGGAGCGTTCGAGCGCCTTCATGGCGAGTTCCTTATTGCCCAAGCGGCGCTGAGCTTGAAACAACGAATAGTGAATATCCCCGTAGTAGTCGAGCGCCAGGCCCTTCTCCAACTGGACCGCCGCCTCTTGGAAGCGCCCCAACCGCAGGTAGGCTTTCCCTAGATTGGGACGTGCTTCGACGAGGTTGGGGTCCAGCCGCAGGGCGGCTTCGAGAAAAGGGACCGCTTCGTCGGGCTGCTGCTTGGTGACAAACAGTCGCCCCATGAAATAGAGCCCGCGAGCGTTGCCGGGATCGAGGTCGAGCGCCTTCGCGAACGCTTCTTGGGCTTGGTCCAGCGTGTTGTCGAGAAAGTAGAGCAGCCCCAGGCTCCGATAGAGTTCGGCTTCGTCGGGTTTGAGCTTGATCGCCAGCCGATACTCCTTGACCGCCTCTTCGTCGTCTTGACGTTGACGATGAGCCTCGGCACGCAGATGATGGACACGCCACGACTTGGGTGAAAGTTCTTCGACCCGGCGAAAGCTGAGATCGGCCAGAATCTGAAAAGTTTTCACCGCCCAGTAGACAGCCTCGGGGGAATCGTCGTCCGGCCCCATGGCTTCGGCGAAGGCCAACGACGCCGCATCGTAGTCATGCAGGCTGAGTTGGGCCTTCCCCAGCATCAGGTAGCTCGCCGCATCGAGCTTCGAGCGCGATTTAAGCAATTGCGCGAGGGCGGCATAGCGGTGCCGTCGGAAAAGCTCTTCCGCTGTCGCGGCGTTCTCCTCGGGAATCTTGGCGCCGCGAACCGCCTTCTCAAACGCGGCGCGGTGCCCGGCGGCTTGCGCCGATTGGCCCGCCGCCTCGTGGAGGACCGACCGCAAGAAATGCGACGGCCCGTCAGCGGTCTCGGGCGGGAGCCGGCTAATCAAGGCAAGCGCTGCTTCCCGAGGTACCTCGTAGACTGGAAAGTTCACTTGCCGGAACAGCCAATTCGGGGACGAGCGCCAAACTTGAGTGAGGCGCTCCAATGCCTCGCCGGCCTCGCCCCGCGCGAGGTGGACTTCCGCGAGCCCGACAAGCGCGGCTTCATCCCAAGGATCGATCTCGAGCTCAACCCGAAAACATTTCTCCGCTTGCTGCGGGCGACCCATTTGAAGGTGAGCCGCGCCGAGTGAGCCGTTGACTCCTCGCAAGCCGGGGACCTTTTTCAGGGTCTCTTCGTGGTAGGGGATGGCGGAGTCCCAGTGCCCGCTCAGCCCCAGCATGTCTCCGCCGAGCCGCGATGTCCAAGCTGAGTCAGGTCGGCCGCTGACCAACAGCCCTGCCAGGTTCCGCATCAAAGCCATGTAGTCGCGGCCGAGGCGGAACCAGGCTTCGGTCTTGTCGGGCTCGTGAGAAAAAACGGCTCGAAACTGTACTACCGCGTCGCTGTAACGTCCGACGGCGAGATAGCACGCCGATAGGGCGCGGCGCGCCTCCAGATTCGACGGCGAGGCTCGCAGGGCCTTTTCAAGCAGCGGGGCGGCTTTCTCGGGCGCCCCCAGTTTCAGGTGGCTCAGTCCCAGGAAAACATTCGTCGCCTGCAAGTCCGGTCGTTGCTTCGCTACCGTCTCGAGTTCCGCGACCGTCTCTTGATATTTGCCTTGAAGGTAGAGAACCAGACCTAAGTTCGCGCGGGCCTCGGCGACCTCCGGCATCAGCTCTACAGCCTTCTTGAACTCCGATTCGGCGACGACGAACCGCCCGGCCTGCATAGCCTTTTGCCCCGCTTCGAAGTGTGCCGCGACGGCTTGCTGTTTGGCAGCTTGGGTCAGTTGCGCGAAGAGAGAGGGGACGACGGCGAGAACGCAACAGGCCGCTCGAAGCCGGGGGATGATTCGGGGCCGTTTCATTACCTTGATTGCCGGCCCTTGATCGCTGGTTCTTCCGCGTCAGACGAAGAAACAGATTTGGGACGGCGTTGACACTATGCTGACACGAAGGGATCCGCGACGTGAAAACTATTCGGCCGCCCCGATGCCTCGCACGTTGGAGTTTCGCGGGTTGTTGTAGCGGAAGTCGTACCAAAGGATGAGGCCTTGCGGCTTGACGACCCGAAGCATCTCGGCGGCCACCTTCTGCTTCATCGCCGGCGCGAGGATGGCAGGCAACGCTCGATTAGCGGATTCAGAGCCCCGAGCGAAAGCGACGGGCCCAACCGTCCCAGTAAACCGAACTCGCGCGGTTCCCGATCCCGCCCGAGGGAATGGGTTCGTATGGTTGATTTAGGGAGGGGCCACGGGGCGACACTTAGTGGGTTAAGTTGTTTATTTTAATCTTGTTGTTTGATTGTCGCGGCCAGTGATCACGGGTCTTTTGTGCTTGTGGGTGGTCTCGGTGCGGCCAACGGCATGGCAGAAACGCGAGGTGGGGTGGGCCGGGCGCGTTTGGAGAGGGTTTTGGGGCGGGAGATTGCCTGGCAGTGGGGTTTGGGGCGTTTTCGGGGGATTTTGGATGGAGCTGTGGCGTTGGGGTGGGGCGCTCGGTTTTTTTGGTCCGCTTTGGGCGGCTAACGTGGGGACGGCGGGGCTTTCGTGTTGATTGTGGGTCGGGTTTCGGCGGGGATACGATTTTGTTTTGGGGCGCGGTTGTGAGATTCGTCGGGTCCGCCACCTTTGTTGGAGTTGTCGGGGTTCGTCTGACACCGCTCACTTACGTTCGCGGCTCGGTTTGGGGCGGCTCGGTTTATTACGGTTTGGATGGGGGATTTCGCGGGGACGTAGCGATGTTGAAGGCCGGTTGGGCCGACAGTGCTGTAAACGTCGAAGCCGGCGTCGTCGCCCTTGCTGAGGGCTTCGCGGGCCTTGCGTTGGTCGCGGCGGATTTCGGTGAGGAGTTGGACGGAGCGGTAGAAGCGGCGGGTGAGATGTGCGTCGTAGCGGGAGAGTTGAACGAGCGATTGGGCGCCGCCCATCAGCATGGCTCTGCCGAGAAGCTTGTTGTCGCCTTCGCGGCCGGGCTCGGGCGCTGCGGCGCCCTTCGCCCGGTCCCTGCGGAGGACGTGGTTCATGTCGGCGGTGATGATGGCCGTCTCGATGCGGGAGAGGCGTTGCATTCGCCATTGCGCGTCGACGATTTGGCGACAGATTTCGTGCTCCAGCGGGTTTCGCGGGAGGGCCCAGTCCTCGAGCGCGGTGAGTTGGCGGTCGAAGTCGGCGGGGTCTTCGCCGGGGAGCACGGCGTCCCTTGCGAGCAGGCCGTGCTTGAGGGCGTTCTTGGATGAACGGGCTTTTCCCCCGGGGGTGTTGGGCCCGGTGGATTTTTTTGCGTTCTTGCGGTTGGCGCGGAGTTGCTTTTCGGTTGTCATGGGTTCCTCGATACCAGGATACGGTGGGGGTGCAAGGGTTTTGGGGGTTTGGATTTTCTAAGTTGTTGGGGATACAGGGGAAATAATTTTTGGGGTTGTGTGATGGTCCGTGACGCCGTGAGCGAGTTGGGAGGGGGCGGACAGAATCGCGGGGCCGGCAAAAAGCCGCAGGTCTCTTCGAGCCCTGCGCTACGCTGCTTTATTCGGGCTCCGTCCCCGACCCCTCCGCCAGGGTGGGGGAGTCTCACTGAAAAGGGCAGTAGGGAGATCCAAGTCAGCTCCCCAAGAGCGTGAGCGCCAAAAGCAGGAAAGGGAGGATGAAGTACTTCAGCACCGAGCCGACAGAGGGGCCCGGGCCAGCTGATATCTTCTCCCCCTTGTCTGTGACCCCTTTGCCCTATTGGTCGTCTTGAGGGGCTTACTGATCTGGTGTACAGCGTATCGGCAGCGTTGGGCTGTTCGATTGCCAACCATCTCTATTCCGGTTGGCGCGGGAGCGAGCATAAACGACCGTCTCCTGTATACGCGTTACAGACGTGATGATCGCATAGTCTCGTCCACGGCTATGGCCTCCTGTCACCAAACCCCTGACCTCAATGGGGCCCATGAATGGGAGAAGCTCGCGAAGCACTGGGCCGCCACTGTTCCCTGCGAATGACGGTGCATCTATCAAGTACAACTGGGAATCTGCGCTAACCCTACCTCCGATCCGGAGCTGAGGGTTCGACTCCGTATAAGCAACGACGCCAGCTCTTGCGAATGGCTCTAACGCTCGCCTGGTGATGTCGCCCGCCGGGAAGCCAAAAAAGATCGTTCTCTCGGTCACCGAGGGAGGACCTTTGAGCTGGCTGATGCGTTGCTTGTCTGTATTTGCGCTCTTGCCACAATCTTCCGGATTGTCCTCTTCGCGGCAGTGCAAGAAGGCCTTGATAAACTCCGTCCGCTCCACCCGTGCCACGGCCACATCAATGGGAAATGTTCCAGGAGGATTCGGTCCAGGGTGAAACACCCAGCGGTCGCGGGGCAGAACCAACACAGCTGTGTCATCCCCGGTTTCGTTCATCGCTACGCGGGCAAATAGGTCGCCTTGATTCTCTACGAGGTGGCGGGCGGTGACCAGAAAAAAGCGACGCGCTGCGCTGCCGTTTTTGACGACTCGATCGTTGACAAAAAAGCCAGTGCCAACCGTGACATCTTGCTCGATTGCCCACTCCAGTCCCGGGACACAGATGCTCTGGTGTTTCTCAATACGAACCACCGCGCGAACAATCTGTTGATAGAACGGTTCTTTCTTCGGTTCCTGAGCGAGCACCTTCTGTCCGAACAACACGAGCAAGATGAAAAGGCCTCCCGTCACTACACGACTTCGCATTTGCATCTCATCATAAGCCCTCTGAGGAGCACAGGTTCCCCGCCGCGATCTGTGAAAGCATTGCGACAGGGCGACGCAATCCGATCTATCTGCGGGACCAAGAATCAACGAGTTGCGGGGATGTCAGCGGGCCTCCTGTCGCCATTTTGGGGGGAAGGCGACAGGTGTGGGCTATCGGCTTGCTCGGCCCGGAAGGCACGTAGCTTCTCGCGCAGCTCGGGATCGTTGTTCGAGAGGACGACCGACCTTTCCTACGCCCCATGCGGGGCTCTCCATGATGTGGTCGGTTTGACCCACGGTTCCGCTTCGCTGCACCGTGGGCTACTATCCTGGCCCCCGTCCGGGGGCCGGCGCATCGAAGAGAACGAGACTGCTGAACGCCAATCGAAAAAGATGCGCCGTGCGGTTCGGCAGCGCGGATTAGGCGCAATGCTCTTCACTTAATAACATTTTCGTGGTATTGAGTTTCGGAAAGAGTTTCGTTTCCATGAACGCGCGGCAATTCATAATACGGGATTCCTGTCGCCCTTTCAGGGCTCGCGCGGGCGGGGGATCCTACCCAGGGTTCCGCCTTCGGCTCCACCCTGGGCTATGTTCCCGCCGCCGCTTCGCGGCTCAAGGTGTTCGCGATCTTTTCGGACCAGGTTCCGGATATCGAGAAGCGCATCAGTGATCGTTAAGTGAAGGGTATTGGGATTAGGCGGGGAGTTCCGTGAACTGGTCGGGGGTCGCGCTAACCAGCGCCGGCTCACCCTTCTCCGACAGCACCAGCAGCACGTCCTGGTCGGCCGGCAGGACGAGCTGCCCGCTGCCGTAGCGTCCGCCTTTCCACTTGCGCTTGCCGTCCTCGACGTCGATGCACGCGAGGATGTTGCTATCGAAGCCGTAGGCATGGCCCTCGTGAACGACGAAGTCGCTGAAGTAGGGCTTCAGCCGGTTACAATAGCAGGGTGAGGGGGCGCCTCCTTGTCACTGTGCCGAAAGATGCGGTATGAGACGTTGCATTCTCCTGAACCCCGCCCGGCGTCGAGGCAGTTTTCCTGTTTTCCTGCCGGCCCTGCTTAGCAGCTTAGCGCCTGCGTTGACCGGGGCCGCCGCATCCGAGGCTCCCGCTTTCGAATCACACGTCCTCCCCATCCTTGAGTCCAAGTGCGTCTCCTGTCATGGTGCGGACTCGCCCCAGAAGGAGCTGGACCTACGCACCCGAGAATCGCTCCTCCGCGGCGGCGCCACAGGCCCCGCTGCCCTGGCCGGCTCGGCGGCGGATAGCCTGCTGGTTGCCAAGATCATCTCCGGCCAAATGCCGCCGGTCGAACCGAAGTTAACGGAACGCGAGATTGACGTGATCCGCGCTTGGATCGATGCGGGGGCGCCCAAAAGTATCGAGGATCCGACGGCTCCCCAGGTCACCGAACGAGACATCCTGCCGATCATTCAGGCCGGCTGCCTGCCGTGTCACGGGAAGAGTAAGCAAGAGGGCGGGCTGGATCTCAGGACCAACGCCGGCAGGCTAAAAGGCGGTAAATCGGGACCGGCTCTCATACCCGGCAAGCCCGAGGAGAGCCTGATGGTTCAGAAGATCGAGGCGCGCGAAATGCCGCCCTTGAAGTTGATCCACGAGAATTCAGTCAAATCGCCTACTCAGGCGCAGCTCGAAATGCTAAAGCAGTGGATCGCCGCCGGTGCACCGGCGACGCCTCAACCCACGGTCGTTGACCCCGTAACCGACCAGGACCGCGAGTTCTCGTCGTTCCGACCGCCCGAGCGCCCCCGTGCACCCCCAGTAAAGAATCTCCACCTTGTCCGCAACCCCATCGATGCCTTCTTGCTCCGGAAGCTCGAAGGAAAAGGTCTGTCCTACTCGCCCGAAACGGACAAGGTGAAACTGCTGCGTCGTATCTATCTCGATTTGACCGGCATGCCGCCCTCGCCTGAGCAGGTCAGGGACTATCTCGACGACAACAGGGCGGATGCCTACGAGAAGCTTGTTGACAGCCTGCTCGATTCTCCGGAATACGCCGAGCGTTGGGCGCGGCATTGGCTCGACTTGGCCGGCTATTCCGATTCCCGAGGTATTGGCTTCTTGGACGTGATCCGGCCTTACGCATGGCGGTACCGCGACTACGTGATCCGCTCGCTGGAGGCCGACAAACCCTACAATCAGTTCCTTACCGAGCAGATTGCCGGCGACGAGCTATCCGACTACAAGAAGGAGCCGGTCACCCAAGAGCTAATCGATCGGCTGGCGGCGACAGGATTTCTACGCACCACGCCGGACCCGACCTATGAATACGAATTCGCCTACATCCCCGAGCGGATGACCGTGATTGCTCAAACGGTTGAGGTGCTGGGATCGGCCGTGATGGGTCTCACGATTGGCTGCGCGCGCTGTCACGATCACAAATACGACCCCATCCCGCAGCGGGACTACTACCGCTTTAGCTCCATCCTGCAGTCAGCCTATGATCCCTACGATTGGCGTGCACCCAAGGACCGCCGACTCGACATCGCCTTGGAGAGCGAGCGGGCCGAAACGGCGGAGTTCAACGTACCGATCGAGGCCGAGGTCAAGAGACTTGAAGCAGCCATTGAGAAACTCGAAAAGCCCTTCCGGGAAAAACTGCTGCAGCAGCAGCTCGCGTCCTTGCCCGAAGAACTGCAGCGGGATCTCAGGACCGTTGCGGGAACGGCGAAAGAAGAGCGCACGGAGATCCAGAGCTACTTGGCTAAGAAGTTCGAGGATATCCTGGAAGTCACGCAAGCCACCTTGCTTGCGAAGTTCGATGATTTCGAGGATGCCGCGAAACCCCTGATCGAGGAGCTGACCAAGGCCAAGGAGAAGCTTCGGCCGAAACCCTACATCCGGGCGCTAACGGACATGGGGGAAGTGCCCTCCACCCAATACCTGCTGAGGCGAGGTGAACCGCATTCCCTTGGGGATTCAGTTGAGCCGGGCGTGCCGTCGGTGCTGCAAGTGGGCCTCGAACCTTATCAGGTAACGCCTCCCTGGCCGGGCGCCGACAGCAGTGGGCGACGCCTTGCTCTGGCCCGTTGGCTGACTCAGCCCAACCACCCGCTCACCGCGCGCGTCATGGTGAACCAGTTGTGGATGCGTCGATTCGCACGTGGGTTGGTCGCCGGCCCTTCCAACTTCGGACGGTCGGGAGTCCCGCCATCCCATCCGGAATTGCTTGACTGGCTGGCCACCGAGTTTGTCGCCGGCGGTTGGAGCCTGAAGCATATGCACCGCTTGATGGTCACTTCGACGGCCTATCGGCAGACGTCGCGCAAGGACCCGAAGCTCGTGGCGGCGGACCCGGGGAACACCCTATTGAGTCGTATGCCGCTGCGGCGCATGGACGCCGAACAGCTTTATGACTCGATCCTCAAAGTTACCGGACGGCTGAACCCCAAGCGCTTCGGACGACCCGAGTTGGTCGAAGTCAAGGAGAACAAGGAGGTTGTACCCCAGGGAACCGATTCGGGGTATCGCCGCGGCCTCTACGTTCTTCAAAGGCGCACCACTCGCGTCAGTTTGATGGATGCATACGATCTTCCCTACATGACCCCGAACTGCCTGGAGCGCCGTGAGTCAACCGTGGCGACCCAGGCGCTTCATCTGATGAACGGCGAGCAGACGTGGGAGCACGCCCAGTACCTGGCGGGACGAATCGTCGATGACGCAGGCCCTGATCCTCGCCGCCAGGTCGAGGAAGTCTTTCTGAGAGTACTCTCCCGGCCTGCCAAAGAAGTCGAGATTGCTAAATCGGTGGAAACACTGAACGAACTGGCCCGGCATTGGCCTGACAGGCTGAACCAGGAGGGTGCCAAGACCCCGCTCGAATGGACCTCCCGTTGGCTGGCGCTGGCGGGCCTCTGCCACACCATGCTAAACTCCGCCGAGTTCGTATTTGTCGATTGAAGGCAGCCGATGAATAACCGAGTCACACGGAACAAATCTACCGGCTCAAGGGATAGGCCGGCGCCGGCGAGCCCGAAGCCGTCGCGCCGCGAGTTCTTCCATCGCATATCGGACGGCTTACATGGAGCGGCGCTGGCATCCCTATTGAGCGCCGATCTCTACGCGGCTTCAACCAAACATGCCGCGGGCGCATCGGGCGAACCGCGCATTTACGATCTCAGCCCGAAAACTCCCCACTTCGAACCTAAAGCCAAGTCGGTCATCCAGCTGTTCATGAACGGCGGGCCAAGCCAGGTCGATATGTTCGATCCCAAGCCGGCTCTGTCCAAATACGAGGGAACGATACCGTCGCGTGACTTGATCAACGACATTCTTTTCTCGAGGGAAACCGCCGGCGTGTGGCCGTCGCCCTTCAAGTTCTCGAAGCATGGCGAGTCAGGCATGGACTTCTCGGAGTTGGTGCCCCATATGGCGGAATGCGCCGACGAGATCGCGATGATTCGCTCGATGCAAACCACGCACATCAACCATGAGCCGGCCCTGTTCATGATGCACCAGGGGCGAATTACGCCCAACCGGCCGTCACTGGGAGCATGGGTCGCCTACGGGCTCGGTACCGAGAACCAGAACCTTCCGGCGTACGTCGTCTTCGACGATCCCAAGGGCATACCCATCAACGGTATTCAGAACTGGCAATCGGCCTTCCTGCCTCCGGTTTATCAGGGGACGCGGTTCCGCTCGGAAGGCGCCCCAGTGCTCAACCTGGAGCCGCGACCGGAATGGCCGGTCCCGGTGCTTGAAGCCCAGCGTGGTCTGCTGAGATGGCTCGATGAGGCCCACCGCGCCGAGCGGCCCCACGAGCCGAATCTTGATGCTCGGATTTCAAGTTACGAGCTGGCCGCTCGGATGCAGCTCGAGGCTACCGACGCCCTAGACCTCTCCCAGGAAAGCGAGAAGACCAAGGAAGCCTACGGTCTCAACGACGAGATCACCCATTCGTTCGGCAAGCGCTGTCTGCTGGCCCGGCGGCTGGTGGAGCGCGGTGTGCGAATGGTGCAGATCTACATCGAGGGGCAAATCTGGGACAACCACCACCAACTAAACAAAGAGCTCCGCTACTGCTGCGGTAAGACTGACGGACCGTCGGCGGCTCTCGTTAAGGACCTTAGACAGCGTGGGTTGCTCGATTCGACTTTGGTGATCTGGGGAGGCGAGTTCGGACGGCTCCCCATGGCTCAGGTGACCGGAGACATGTCCAAAGCGGGGCGGGACCATAATCCCAGCGGGTTCAGCATCTGGATGGCCGGAGGAGGCGTTAAGGGCGGTATCACTTACGGGAGCACCGACGAGCTCGGGCACAAGGCCGCTGAAGACCCGGTCAGCGTGCATGACTTCCACGCCACGATTTTTCACCTGCTCGGAATGAACTTTCGCAACCTTACCTTCCGGCGCCACGGGCTGGACGAGCGCTTGACAGACCAGTTTCCGGCGCGGGTGATTGAGGGGATCTTGGCCTGACAGGCCTTCTTCCGACTCCGGCCGAAGGCTACTCGAGGCTTGCGACATCCCATTCGTCCGTGGCCAGCCATGGATTCCTAGGATTGGAGGTGGAGCCTTGTCAAGCTCACGCCCTTACACACAAAGATCTCGTCCGGGCCGACGCTTCGGCAACGTTGTAGAGCCGGACCGAAATCCTGGCCGTCTCGCGAGATCCGCGATAGGAGCCCGAACGCCTTCGCAATCCGCCGCATGCCCGAATCTCTTAGTCCTTAGCACCGAGTCGACGCAGAAGTGCCGCGACCTTGGGACGGGTGCCTTTGAGTGCATTCGTGCCGAGGATCATCTGAGGAGTCTCGGCCAATTCCAACGGTGTTTGGCCGTGCTTGTTCGCTCGGTTGACGTCGGCGCCGCCCGCCACCAGGAACTCAATCACCGCACCGAAGTCTTTGGTGTGCCTTTGGCCGACTAAGAGTACCGCATGGTGGAGCGCGGTGTTGCCTTTCACGTCAGCCGCGTTAACATCGACGCCGAGCGCGAGGACGAAGCGCGCCAGTGCGAGCGTTAGCCGCTCCTGCTCGGCCGGATCCGGTTGTGAATTTCCGATGCGGTCACGTCGGTTCTCCAAGGATCCGACCGGCATGCCCATCGCGGCTTGTAGTGCCGACATGCCGCTCTTGGGCACGAGGTGCGGGTCGGCGCCGTGCTCCGCGAGGGTCCGGAGAATCTCGAGTTCACCATATTTCGCGGCCAGCCAGAAGGCGGTCGCGCCGATCAGTTGAGCGCGGATGCTGTAGTCGGCGCTGAACCGCCGGCCCGGCGTGCCGTGCTCCACGAGCGCGTTCGGGTCGGCACCGTGGTCGAGCAGCGCGTTGACCAGCTCGATTTGGCTTCGAAGGACCGCGGCGTGAAGCGCCCTGTACCCGGCCCCGCCGGCGTTAGGATCGGCGCCCTTCTCGAGCAGGTAGATCGCAAACGGTCCGTGCCCGCTATGGGCGGCGACCACCAGCACGGAGGTCCCCGAAGGCAACGTTTCGTTCACGTCGGCGCCGCCCGTGATCAGTACCTTGGCGGTCTCAACGTCGCCGTTACGGGCCGTGAAAAGCAGCGGCGTCGAGCCGCCGCGAGCCATTTGGAAATTTCCGCTCGGGTTCGTGTTGCCCGCTGTGTTCTCCAGTTGGTAATAGACCTTGCTACGGGCATGGAGGTCCGCCCCATGTCGGATCAGCACCCGTGCGACATTCGTGTGCTTCTGGGCCGCCGCCCACATCAGCGCGTTCTGACCACGTTCGTGCTCTCTCGCGTCGATGTCGGCACCGTGTGCGAGAAGCTGCTCGACGGTGCGAACGTTGCCCGACCGGGCGGCGGCCATCAGCGGAGTTTCGCCCATCTTGAGCACAGCGTCAGGGTCGGCGCCGGCTTCAAGCAGCCGCTTGACCATTTTTGCGCTGCCGTTGATCGCTGCCAGCCACAGCGAAGTGGCGCCGAGCTCGTTGGCCGCGTTGACGTCCGCGCCTGCCGCGATGAGCAACGAGGCCGCATCGAGATCGTTCCGATGCGACGCCCAGTGGAGAGCCGTGGCCCCGTCGCCTTGGGAAGAGTTGACGTCGGCTCCCTCCTCGATCAGCTTGCCCACCACGTTGCGGTCGCCCGCTTTCACAGCTTCGATGACAGCAGGCGCGGACTGCGCGTATGCGGCAACCGACCAACCGAGGACGGCGGCAAGCGAGGCCATGCGCGTGATGAAACTCGGTGGCATAATCGTTCGATACAGCAGGCTCATTCGGGCAGGCGCCGCACGCAACGCCGTTACATCGCAAGATAACGCTACGTTCCGGATTGCAGCTTGCGGCGGACGTTCCGCAGCGTTTTCACACCGACTTTACCGCATTCGGCACCCGCATGAATAGGATTCGCCTAAAATCAACAGGGGACCGGCAGTCGATGTCACGAAACCTGTCCATGCGGTTCGTGTTCGGAACGGCAACGCTCTTTGCCGCGGCGTTCACGTGGGGCCCGCACACTGCCACCGGTCAAGCGCAGCCGGACGCCCAAGCCGCACGCCATCAGGCGACTCTCCATCAGTACTGCGGCGCCTGCCATAACGCACAACTCCGCACGGCCGACCTGTCCGTCGAGGGCCTCGACCTTTCACGGGTCGCCGAGCAATCCGAAATCTGGGAGAAGGTTATCGGAAAGCTTCGCACGAGAACGATGCCGCCGGTCGGCCAACCACGGCCGGCGGATGAGACCTACGACACCGTTGCCGCTTGGCTCGAATCGCAGATCGATCGATTCGCCGCCGCCGGTCCGAATCCCGGCAGAACCGAAACGTTTCATCGCCTCAACCGCTCCGAATACGCCAATGCCGTCCGCGATCTGTTGGCACTCGAAGTCGACGTAGACGCGCTCTTGCCCGCGGACGACATCGACCAAAACGGCTTCGACAACATGGCCGACGTATTGACGGTTTCGCCCGCTTTGATGGAGCGGTACCTCTCGGCGGCGCGCAAAACCGCGCGCCTGGCGGTCGGCGAGACCCCGCCGGCGCCGGCGGCGCGGAACTATTACGTACCGATTCTCCTCCGGCAGGAAGACCGGATGAGCGACGACCTCCCGTTCGGGTCGCGGGGCGGGGTCGGCGTCCGGCATTTTTTTCCGGTCGAAGGCGAGTACGACCTGGCGATTCGACTGCAAAGGAACTATGTGAACTACGTTCGCGGCCTGGGGTCGCGCCACGAACTGGAGGTACGGCTCGACGGCGCTCTCGTGCGGACGTTCACCTTCGGCGGCGAGGAGCCGGAAGGTGTGCGGGCTCCGGTGAGCTACGCCGGCAACCAGTTCGGCGATCCGGTGTGGGAAGAATACATGCTCTTCGCCGACTCCAACCTGCGCCTGCGGATTCAGGCGAAGGCCGGGCCGCATTCCGTCGGCGTTTCATTCGTTCGAAGGTTTACCGAGCCCGAAGGAGTACTTCAGCCCCGCCAGAGCGTGTTCGCTTCGGCGGTAAACGAGAGGCGCGACGGCAACGCGGCCGTAGAGCACTTGGCGATCACAGGACCGTATGAGAGCCGAGGACCGGGCGACACGCCCAGCCGGCGCGGATTGTTTGCTTGCCGGCCGGCAAGTAACGCGCGTTCGGACGAAGAAGAGTGTGCCCGCGAGATTTTGTCGTCGCTTGCGCGGCTTGCGTATCGCAGGTCGGCCGAGCCGGCGGACGTCAACACACTTATGAATTTCTACCGCGCGGGCCGCGGCGCCGGCGGCTTCGACGCCGGTATCCAGCTTGCGCTCGAGCGGCTGCTGATTTCGCCCGATTTCCTGTTCCGCATCGAGCGGGATCCGGCCGACATCGCTCCGGGGACAGCCTACGAGTTGAGTGCCCTTGATCTCGCCTCGCGGCTGTCGTTCTTTCTGTGGAGCAGCATTCCGGACACAGAGCTGCTCGAAGTCGCCGAAAGCGGTGTTCTCCAGGACCCGGAGGTGCTCGAGCAGCAGACTCGGCGGATGCTGGCCGATGCCCGTGCGAAAGCGCTGGTGCGCAACTTCGCCGGCCAATGGCTCTATCTGCGGAATCTTCGCAGCGTCGTGCCGGACGCGAGCGCGTTTCCCGAATGGGATGAGAATCTTCGCGAGGCCTTCCGACAGGAAACCGAGCTCTTTTTCGAGAGCATGATTCGCGACGACCGAAGCGTGCTCGATCTGCTCAGCGCCGACTACACTTTCGCCAATGAAAGGCTGGCCGCTCATTACGGCATTCCCGGTATTTATGGCAGTCACTTCCGCCGCATTCGACTCGATGGCGAGCAAGCCGGACGACGGGGCGGACTCTTGGGGCACGGAAGTCTGCTCACTGTCACTTCGTATCCCAACCGGACGTCGCCCGTGCTGCGCGGCAAGTGGTTACTGACGAACATCCTCGGGACGCCGCCTCCTCCCCCGCCCGCCGACGTGCCGGATCTACCGGACCGCGGCGAGGCCGGCCAAGCAGCCACGGTGCGCGACCGGCTCGAACGGCATCGAGAGGACCCCGCCTGCTCGGCTTGCCACGCGCCGATGGACCCCCTGGGGCTGGCCCTCGAAAACTATGACGCTGTCGGCAAGTGGCGCACAACCGGGGAGGCGGGTCTACCACTCGACGCTTCGGGACTCCTGCCCGACGGCACTCGGTTTGACGGGCCGCGGGGCCTTCGCACGCTTCTGCTCGAGCGCCGCCGGCAGTTCGTCGGCACCGTAACCGAGAAACTGTTGGCGTATGCTCTGGGGCGAGGTCTGGAGCACTACGACCGGTCGAGCGTACGGCGCATCAGCGCAGCCGCGGCCGTCGATGACTACCGCTGGTCGTCTATTATTATTGGTATCGTTCAGAGTACGCCGTTCCGCATGCGGAGGTCGAAGCCATGATCATCACGAAAAAGGCCATTCCACGCCGCAGGATGCTCCGCGGGATTGGCGCGTCTTTGGCGTTGCCGCTGCTTGACGCGATGGCTCCGGCAGCCGTGCCGCTCCGGAAAACGGCGGCGAAACCCGTGCGTCGGCTTGGCGTCGTCTACGTCCCGAACGGGATGATGATGGATCACTGGACGCCTGTCGCCGAGGGTACCGGATTCGACTTCCCGACGATCCTCGAACCGCTCGAGCCGTTCCGAGACTCCGTGCAGGTGCTCTCGGGGATGCGCGGCATGGACGCCGAGGGACCGCACGCGCGCTCATCCACCCGCTTTCTGACCGGAGTGGCCTCGAATCGAGATGAGGGGTCGAGTCTGCGCGCCGGGATCTCCATGGATCAGGTCGCGGGTCGTGTCCTGGGTCGCCGGACGCAGCTGGCCACGCTCGAGTTGGGGCTCGATGGGCGTGATTTTGCCGGCTCGTGTGATGAGGGTTTCAGCTGCGCCTACACGAACACCATTTCATGGGCGAACGAGACGACACCGCTCCCGATGGAGATCAACCCGCGGGTAGTGTTCGAGCGGCTCTTCGGCGACAGTGGCAGCACCGACCCGGACGTTCGCAGAGCGCGGCTCGCGAAGGATGCGAGTTTGCTCGATTCAGTCACCGAGCGGGCGAGCGACCTGTCACGCGAGCTTGGGTCGAGCGATCAAGCCAAGCTGATCCAATACCTCGAGGCGGTCCGCGACATCGAGCGGCGGATTCAGGTGGCCGAGCAGCAGAGCGATCGAGAGCTTCCCGTAGTCGATCAACCGGCGGGAATCCCGAGCACATTCGGAGAGCACGCCGGACTGATGTTCGATCTCCTCGCGCTGGCCTACGAAACGGATCTCACCCGTGTAGCTACGTTCATGATGGGCCGCGAGATCACAGGCCGCACCTACCCTGAGATCGGCGTGCCCGACGCCCACCATCCGATCTCGCATCACCAAAAGGATCCCGTAAAGCTCGAAAAGCTGAGGAAAATCAACCGCTACCACGTGGAGCTGTTCGCGAAGTTCATCGCGCGATTGGGCTCGACGCCCGCCGGCGACGGGACGCTGCTCGATAGCGCGATGATCGTCTATGGCGCCGGCATGTCGGACAGTAATTCCCACGGCTCCTATAATCTGCCGATCCTCCTTGCCGGCGGCGCGGCGGGTGTGGGTGGACGCCACACCAGGTTCGACGAGGACACGCCGCTGGCCAACCTACATCTGAGCCTGCTCGACAAGATGGGTGTTCCCACCGAGGCGCTCGGGGATGCTACAGGTCGACTGGCGCTCGAGCCCCTTAGCGTATGACGTGAGCGGGTGCGTCCGCCGCCGACTTCCGTTGTGGCCGAGGACAAGATCGTGCGACATGAGCCACGCAGTGCCGGACGTGAGGGTCGGCTAGACTGGATCGCCATGCGGATTCTGCCGGCGCTTGCCGCTATCGTCGCGTTCGGCGGTTGTACCACGGCTGTCGAATACGACGTGCTGATCCGCGGCGGAACCGTTTACGACGGAAGCGGCGGGCCGCCGCGAACGGCCGATCTTGCCATCGAGGGAGACAAGATCGCCCAAATCGGCGACCTCGCTTCCGCTCAAGGCAAGATCGAGGTCGACGCCCGAGGCCTCGCGGTCGCCCCCGGCTTCATCAACATGATGTGCTGGTCGAACGAATCTCTGATCGAGGACGGGCGCTCCCAAAGCGACATCCGCCAGGGAGTGACGCTCGAAGTCATGGGAGAGGGCAACTCCATGGGGCCGCTCAACGACGAGATGAAGCGGCGGATGCAGCAGACGCAGGGGGACATTCGCTACGACATCGCATGGACGACGTTGGGCGGATATCTGGAGTTCCTCGAGCGCAAGGGCGTTTCCCCCAACGTGGCCTCGTTCATCGGAGCCACAACTCCGCGCATCTATGTCATCGGCCACGACGACCGTGAGCCGACTCCCGAAGAACTTGCGCGCATGCAGGACTTGGTGCGCGAGGCCATGCGCGAGGGAGCGCTCGGCGTGGCGTCGTCGCTCGTCTATCCACCCGCGTTTTTCGCGAAGACGGAAGAGCTGATCGCCCTCGCGAAGGCGGCGGGCGAGTTCGACGGCGCCTACGCCACGCACATGCGCAGCGAAGGCGCCGGGCTCGTCCAAGCGGTGGAGGAGACGCTGCGCATCGCTCGCGCCGCCGGCGTGCGCACGGAAATCTATCATCTCAAGGCGGCGGGAGAGCCGGCGTGGCCGAAGCTCGACCAGGCGATTGCAATGATCGAGAAAGCACGCGGCGAGGGCTTGCATGTAACCGCCGACGTATACACCTACACGGCCGGCTCGGCAGGGCTGAACGCCGCCATGCCGCCCTGGGTTCAGGACGGCGGCTTTGAAAAATCCCTCGAGCGCATGCGCGACCCCTCCACGCGTAAGCGCATCATCGCGGAGATGAACCGCTGGTCCAATGAGTGGGAAAACATGTATCTGCAAGCCGGCTCGCCGGAGAAGATTCTGTTGGTCGGCTTCAAGAATCCGGAGCTAAAGAGCCTCACCGGCAAGACGCTGGCTGAGGCCGCCGAGCTCCGCGGTAGCACCCCGGAGGAAACCGCGATGGATCTGATCCTCGAGGACGGCAGCCGGGTACAGACCGTCTATTTCACGCAATCGGAAGAGAACCTGCGCAAGAAAATTAAGCTGCCCTGGGTGAGCTTCTGCTCCGACTCGGCCTCGATGGCACCGGAAGGCGTGTTTCTGAAAAGCAGCACGCACCCGCGTGCCTACGGAAGCTTTGCTCGGTTGCTCGGCAAATTCGTCCGCGAGGAAGAGCTTATCCCGCTCGCGCAAGCGATCCGCAAACTCACTTCGCTGCCGGCCGGCACGCTCAAGCTCGATCGGCGCGGCGCACTAAAGACAGCTTACTTCGCGGACGTCGTCGTCTTCGACCCCGCGACGATTCAAGACCACGCGACCTATGAGACCCCTCACCAGTACGCCAGCGGAGTGAAGCACGTATTCGTCAACGGCTTGCAGGTTCTGCGCGACGGCAAGCACACAGGCGCCACCCCGGGCCGTTTCGTGCGGGGGCCGGGTTGGAGCCGGCCATAACGCGTCGCGGCGCTGTTGCGCGTCGCGATTTCGTCTTCACCCCGCCGGTCTTCCTTCGACCGAAAACGCGCTCGGGTTCCAGGCGGCCACGCGCATTTCGTAGTGAAAGTCGTCTGACACTCTCGTGTAATAGGCGGTGACGACCTGTCCGTCGGAAAGCTGCACGCTGCTCGGGTAGCCGCAGTCGGGGCGAGGACAATCGGCGATGCGGATCGGCGGGCTCCAAGTCTCCCCTTCATCGTCGCTTAGGCGTACGTCCACACCGAAGTTGTTCCAGCAGCGATTGCCGTAGCTGAGCAAGATGCGTCCATCGGCCAAGAGAGCCAGGTTGCCCGTGACCTGCATCGGCAGGCTGAGCGGCCGTTTCCGCTTCCAAGTGCGTGCGTCGTCATCGGAAGCGAACAGCTCCAAGTGCACGTCGCGCCTTGGGCCGAACTCTCGGGAAGCCGCCAGCCAGCGTCCTCCGCCGAGATGCAGGATGTCGGTTTCGTTGCCGTCGAGGTTCATCGGGGCGCGCTCGCCCCAGGTGCGTCCGTCGTCGCGGCTGCGGAGCAAGTAGCAATCTCGCGAGTTGTTCTTAGTCAGGTCTTGCTTATACGGTTGTTTCAGCAAGCCCCAAGATGTAGGGTAGGGCGTGGCCCGGCCGCCGTTTCCGAAGAGTCTGCGTCAGTTTCAGGTGGAGTTTGCGACCGAGGAGGCTTGCCAGAAGTACCTGGCTGCTTGTCGTTGGCCCGACGGGTTCCTTTGTCCTCAGTGTGGGCATCGGCAGGCCTACATTCTCGAGCAGAAACTACGGTGGCAGTGCGCGGCGTGTCGACACCAGGTCTCGTTGACGTCGGGAACGGTGCTCCACAATACGAAGACCCCGCTGACGGTTTGGTTTTGGGCTGCGTACCTGATGACAACTGATAAGCGAGGTGTGTCGGCGCTGCTACTGCAGCGTCAGCTCGGCCTGTCGCGCTACGAAACCGCCTGGATGATGTTGCACAAACTGCGACGGGCCATGGTGAACGCAGCTCGCGAGCCCTTGCACGGAGAAGTAGAGGTCGATGACACCTGGATTGGCGGCCCGCAAGCAGGTTTGCGAGGCAGCCGGCAACTGAAGGGGCGCCGTGCGGCCCTTGTGATGGTCGCTGTTGAGAAACGCGGGAAGCGCTCCGGGCGCGTTCGCATGTCCGTTATTCCAGACTTCAAGAAGGTGACGATCGACAGGTTTCTTGCCCAGAACGTTGTTCCCGGCTCGACCATCTACACAGACGGTCTGAAGACCTTTACCGCCCTCGAAGAGGCCGGCTACAAACACGTCTCTCGTCCGCAACCTCACCGGACTGACTTGCGGAAAGGCGCCAAGTCGGTGGTGCCGCTGGCGGATCGTGCCATTGGCAACCTGCAGCAATGGCTGACCGGAACGTACCACGGCGTGAGCCGCGCTCAGCTTCAGGTTTACCTCGATGAGTTCGTGTTTCGACACAACCGCCGCAAGACCCCAATGGCAGCCTTCCAAACCCTCCTTGGTCTCGGAACTCAACACGCTCCTACGCCTTACGCCCACATCCGCCGCGCGCGTGACCTGGACAAGACGCGATGACCTCCACCCCAACATCTTGGGGCTTGCTGAAACAACCGTATAAGCAGGAGTCAGGTAAACCGTCGCGCAGAGGGATCCGTCTTCGGCAGCGCGGATATTCCCAAACGGGATGAACTCGTTGCCGATGCCGATGGATTCCTCGGGCGGCGCCGGGAATTGCTTGCTGACGGACCAGGTTCGTCCTCCGTCCGAAGACCGGCAGACCCAAGGACGCAGCACCTTCCGGTGGGGTCCGCTCAACTGACCTTTCGGGCTGCGGTCGGCCCAACCGCTGCACAGCACGACAACATCACCGTTGCCGGCAATGCCCGCGGCACAATTCATCCGATTGGTCGTTGGCTCGTGCTCGGCCGGCCTTCCCCGAAAACGCCAGGTCTTGCCGTCATCTTCGCTTGCCCAGCAGTCTAAATCCCCTTCCCAGAGGCCGTGGCACGGCTGGTTGAAAATCAGTGCGAGCAGCGTTCCGTTTTCCAGTCTCTGAAGGTTCGGCCAGGCACAGACTCCCTGGATCGCTGTGCGGTTAATGATCCTCGGCGCCCCGGCGAAATTACTCTGCTGAGCCCGTCCCTCGCTCGGCGCGGGGAATGGCGTTAAGGCTACCGCCGCGGCAGCCGGATTCAGACCCTTGAGGAGGTCACGGCGTCTTAGTCTCATAAGAATACTCTACTCCCAGAGGGAGCCATTGCCGCGTGAGAACGAGAGCCCGAGTCGCGTTGCCGCCGGGAAAACAAGAAAAATACGTAAGTAGAGATCCAACGCTCCGGGGCGCACCTACTTCCTGTTCACCTTGGGCCCAACATCCGGAGATCCGACGTGCGCCTTTGAACCCGCCACTTCCTCTCCGGTACCCTCGCGGAGCGTGTTGTAGCCGTCGGCGACCACGCTGGTCCACTCTTCGACGCGGCCGCTCGGCCAATACGCGCGCACCCGACTGATCTCGGTCGAATCGCCGAGGCCCGCTAGGATTCTTGGGTCGTTCGCCGAGCAGTAGCTTCCGTCGGCGCGGGCCCGGCGCCATAAGGTGGGGCCCTTCTCTCGCAGGACCGCGACGCGGGTTCCCAACATATCCCGTTTTTCCTTTTTACCCACCATCCTCAGGCCGATCCAGTGTTTTTCGCTTCCGCGATCGTTGATCAACAATCGCGCCGGCCCGTTGTTGTTGAGCACGAGAACGTCGGTATCCCCGTCGTTGTCCACGTCGCCGAAGGCCGCGCCGCGACTCACCTCGGTCGCCTGGAAAGCGGGGCCGGCTAGGGCCGTCGTGTCTTGGAACTTCCCGTTGCCCAGATTACGAAAGAGCTGATTGGGTTGATGCAGTCGATAGTTCATGTTGGCGCGCTTGGCCCGGGCCATCGATTCATTCGTTCTGACGTCCCCGTTGACGACCAGAAGGTCGAGCCGGCCGTCGTTGTCGTAGTCCAAGAAACCAGTACCAAAGGCCGTGTAGGGCAAACTCGACGCGGCGAGCTTGCTATCTAGGGAGCGGTCCTCAAACAGGCCATCTCCAGTATTCAGGTAAAGCGTGTTCTTCTCCCCCACGAGATGGGTCATGAACAGGTCTTCGTCGCCGTCATTGTCGAAGTCGCCCGCGTCCACCCCCATGCTGGCTTCCGACTCTCCATCCTCGTTCAAGGCCGTGCCCGACGTCATGGCGTCGTTCACGAACGTGCCGTCGCGCTGGTTGATCCATAGATGATTGGGTCGCCCATCGTTCGCGACGTAAATGTCGATCCACCCGTCTCCGTTGAAGTCGGCGCAACTGACGCCGAGCGCGCCATTGTATTCTCCGGCAATCCCCGACTTTTCCGAAACATCCTCGAACGTCCCGTCGCCGCGATTTCGAAAAAGTCGCTCCGGTACCGGCTCGTAGCTCATCGGACCGCAGTAATATCCGGCTTCGGCATGCGAATAACATTGCTTGCGGTTCTTAAAGTCAAACTCCACGTAGTTGGCCACATAGAGATCGAGCCACCCATCCCGATCGAAATCGAGGAAGGCCGCGCTAATGCTCCAACGCGTGTCGTCGACGCCCGCTTTCCGCGTCACGTCACGGAATGTACCGTCTCCCTGGTTGCGCCACAATTGGTTGGAGCTGAAATTCGTCACATAGAGATCCACCCAGCCGTCGTTGTCGAAGTCGCCCGCGGCCACCCCCATGCCGTAGCCTTGCGCGTCGATTCCGCTGCGATCCGTTACGTCGGTGAAGTGCAAAGTAGGGGGGTCGACCTGAATCCGAGGTGAGATCGTTTCGATAGAGTCGGCCTCTCAAAGGTAGGGGGGCCGCGGGCGGAGTGAGTGCGTCCGCCAAGGTCTTGCCGGCGCCCAGCATGTTTCCTTGTACGAAGAAAATGTCGAGGTCGCCGTCGTTGTCAAAGTCGAACAGAGCTGATCCCGAGCCGACGATCTCGGCGTAATAGTGCTCGCCCGACATACCGTTGAAGTGTTGAAAGCGGATCCCGACTTGCTCCGAGAGGTCGGTAAAGAGCGCCTTGTCCCCCGGCGTCGTTTCACCCGACGCGAGCTTTTTCGCGACTTTCCGGGCCGGGCCCTGGGGGGCCGATACGAAAGAGCTGCTCCCCGTCGTGTCGATTCCGGAAACTGCTGAGCGGCGGCGAAAAGGGCCCAATCGGTGAAGCCGGCCATGAGGATTCGCTCCTGCTGTGATGCGCCCACCGCCGTGGTCGGAAGAAACTCACTACTTGTGGCCCTCCGAGGAGCCTGCAGCCTCGGGCGGCGGGTCTCGGGGAATCGCTTGCCCCGCGGCTTCTTCGGGAAGGAGCAACCTCCAACTCACGCCCTTATCATCCTCCTTCCTCAACGTCGATGCGATCTCGAGGTGCTGCTTGGCCTTTTCTCTCTCACCCAACCTTGCCAACAGGAGACCCAATTGGTATTGAGCTTTCTGGAAATTCGGATCCAAGCGGACTGCAGCCTCAAGCTCGTGGCGCGCCGGTTCCAGTTTCCGGAGCTTTCTGTAAATCAAGCCTAACTCCAGATGAGCACGGGTGTGCGTCGGCTGCTTCTCGAGAACCTTGCTGAACAGATCGACGGCTTTTTCCGGCTCAGCTTTCTGAGCGGCGATCTGCGCCAGATAATGGAGCGACTCGACTTGCTCCGGTAGGATTTCCACGCTTCGGGCGAACCGCTGCTCCGCCTCGTCAAGCTGCCCGGAATGGAATAGGACCGTACCCAATGCGTAGTGCAACTGAGCGTTGCCGGAGTGGTTCTCCATCAAACGCTGGTAGATCTCCTTCGCGGCCGAGTAATCCTTTTTAGCAACTCGGGCTGTTGCGAGCGCGTAGGAAGCGCTGAAATCGCTGGGCTGCATCGCGACGGCTTGCTCCAGGGCCTGTGTGCCGTCTTCCATGAGATCCATCTGGAGACACATGACGCCGAAGGCGTACAAGACCCGGAAGTCTTGCGGGCTGATCTTTTTCGCTTCCAACAGCAGAGAGAGGGCTTTTTCGCTGCTCCCTTGCAGATTGGCGATGCGCGCCAATCTAAGCAGGCCGGCGGTATTGTTGGGATCGGTTGCCCGCAGCTCCTCCAGGACACGCTCCGCTTCGGTGAGCCGGCCCCGCGCCTGTTCGACTGTTGCAAGAGCCCAGAGTGCCTTGACGTTCTTGGAATCGAGTTCGAGGACCTTGCGATAGGTCCGCGCCGCCTGCTCGCTGTTGGCGCGCCGCACGTAGACTTGACCCAGCGTCAAGTGGGCGCCGATCAGATTAGGCTCCAGCGAGATCGCCCGCACCAGATTCTTCTCTGCCGTCTGGAAATCCTGTTCGCGAACCGCGATGGTCCCCAGGATCACAAAGGCAAGGGGATTCTCAGGTTCCCGTTCGACGACCTGCCGCGCCGCCAGCTTAGCCCCGCTCAGATCGCCCGCTACGTAGAGTTCGGCCGCCCTCTCAATGGAAGGGGCTTGGGCCGCGAGGAGCCCCGCGAAGGGTGCCACCCCAACCATGGCAAGGACGAACAGCAAGCAAAGGGGAAGTAGCAGGCTTGATCCCACCCACCGAGCCCCCGATCGAAACCCTATCGCCACTGTTCTGTATTGTCTTGTAACGGTCGCGGGCGGTGCAAGCGGACGGGTGCCGACGCAGTGGCGAATACATGGCCCAAGTTACGCTAACTTGAGACAGAGGCGTGGACGGAAGTCCACGCTTGCTGTGTCCAAGGGTCTTGACGAAAGCCTTTCTGAAATGCCCGCGGGGGAGCGTGGACTTCCGTCCACGCCTCTATTTCAAGCTAGCGTAACTTGAGCGCCAACTTGGCGCATTCAGATGTCGCCGCTGACGTACTCTCGCCAACGGTTCGGATTAAGATACCTCGCCATCGGCACGCCTTGATCCCATGTGTACGCCACGGCGTCGTCGACCCGATGCGGATCCCAAAGCGGAACCGTGCTGCCATGCCGCGCCCACCATCGGCGTTTCCCGAATTTGTCGTTGAGGGCACGGCTGATTCGTCCCTTAAGCTTCTGCAAAAGCTCGGACGGTTCCTCTCCAGCCTCTACAACCACGTGAACGTGATTGCCGCGTACATGCGCCGCATGCAGGACCCATCCTCGAAAGACGCATGTGTCCTGAATCGCCCTTAGCGTGATCGCACGGGCGCCTTGCGTCCAACCGTGCCGGGGGATGCCGCATCCAGCCGCGTTCAGCCCGCACCCGCGGCGCGTTGGCGGGCAGCAGCGGAGACCCAACTGCGTTGTGATCCCGGTCCACGGAGCCTTTCTCGGAACCATGATGTCTAGCGCCGTAGCAGGCGAATGTGAGGAAGTAAGCCCACGGCCCGTTCCCGGGGCGCGGGGCCTCGTCGATTCCAGGCACGGTTCGACCCAAACCGTAGCACGTTTCAACGCCGCAATGCGAGTCGTCGCGACAGAGGCGTGGACGGAAGTCCACGCTTGCCCGCGGGCTTTTCAAAAAGGCTTTCGTCGAGACCCGTAGGACACGGCGGAGCGTGGACTTCCGTCCACGCCTCTGTTTCGATTGGCCGCCTTGCGGAGACAGGACAAGGTCCTGAGACGGCGAGGGGCGCGAGCATCACGCTCGCGCCCCTCCTATCACGTTCCGCCGCGCCTGGCTAGAAGACGATCTTCAGATACAACTCGATGCGGCGGGCTTCGCCGCATTGACCGCTGACTAAGCCAAAGTTATCTAGATCACTGAAGTTGGTGTTCGCGTCGCACCAGACATGCCGGTTGAACATATTCGAGAAATTCGCTCCGAGGCGGACCTTCGCTTGTTCGGTAAAGAAGGTGTCCTTGAAAATGGCGATATCTTCGTTGTAGTTCGCCCAGCCGCGAATAACGGGGTCGACGCGACTGGCGTTGCCGAGTCGATTGTCGGTCGGGTTTTGCCAGCCTCCAAGGCTGAGATAACGGTCGCCGACTATCTCGTAATTCGAGTTGTCGGTGTTGCCGTACCCGTCAACGCCGGCGACGCGGTCCGGACGCAGGACGCCGTTAAACAGAATTCCCCCGAAGATGTTGTTACTAGAAATCGACAGCGGTCTGCCGGCGAAGTAACGATGGACCCCGGCGACGTGCCATCCGCCAAGAATAGCGTTCCCGGCGCCGCCCAGGTTGCCAAGGAACCGCCTCCCCTTGCCAAAGGGTAATGCAAAGGAGTAATTGAGCGTCACGCGATGTGGAATATGGTCCACACTGAGGCCGTTCTCCGGCACGAACACAGATTGCGGCCTGGCGTCCGCGATTCCGGAAAGACCGCCTTCCGCGCCATTGTTGATCAGCTTCGCCCAGGTATAGGCAAAACGCGCCTGGAATCCGCCGGAAAACCTCTTTTCGATTTTGGTCTGCAAAGCATGGTAGGAACTCGTGCCGTTAGCCCCGTTATAGCTGGTGACGTCTTGGTACTGGGGAAACGGGCGAAGCGCCTGAGCTACCGAACCTTGAAACCCCGCATAAGGAGCCGTGATTCCGGCCGCCTGCGCCCCCGGCGAGTTGATGTCGGCACCGAGATTGAGACCTGGAAACTGCCCCAGGATCGCCGGATTATTCTGGTTGAGGTCCGCAAGACCGCGGCTGGCAATCAGCCGTGTTCCTTTGTTGCCGATGTAGGATATGTCGAACAGAAGATTGTCTTGCAGTTGGCGCTGGAACGACAGCGTCCAGTTCTGGTATCGCGGAAGCGTTACGCTCTCAGGATTCAGCGTTACGACACTCGCTCCGTTTGCCGTGCCGGGGTTGATAAACGGCGGTGGGATGATGTTCTCCTGCGGGAAGGGATTGTCCCAGTTGAATGCCGCCTGCCGCCCGTTGGTGAGGTCGGTGATGGTGGGGTTGGAACTATAACCGAAAGTCGGGCTCGCTAGGAATTGGCTCATCACGACACCGGCGTAGTACATCCCATAGCCTCCCCGGATCACCGTATCCTCGCCGTGACGGTACGCGAAGCCGAGCCGCGGACCATAAGTGCTGGTGTCGGTGTCGTTGAAAACTCGGCGGGTCCCATTGGAGCCGGCGAACTCAATGCCGCCTGGAATTCCGAGGGGGTTCTGGATCGTGGGGTTGAAGTGGGAGTACGTATCGTGTCGCTCTTTCCGCCCAAGCTGATAATCCATGCGAAAACCAAAGCTCAAAGTGAGCCGGTCGGTGACCTTGATGTCATCGTTGATCCAAGGGGCGAAGTAGTCACGGTCAAAGATCGGACGAACCGTGATGTCAAAGTTCGAACTGGAAACTTCGCCGAGCAGCAGCGAGGCGAAGGGATCGCCGGTATTGGCAATGGCGGACCCCGTCGCATCGAACGCGCCGGTGTTGCGAAAGCTGAAATTGTAACGGCCCGCCAGGGCGCCCTTGCTGAAGACCGCCCATCTCTCCCAGCGGTATTCGATGCCCATCTTAATGGTGTGCCTCCCCTTCAGCCAGGTCGTGTCGTTGAGAAACTGCCAGCGGTCCGTGGCTTGCCCTTGTGTTTCAAAAGGCCTTCCGAAGCGATCATAGCGTTGATCGAAATTGATCTCGGGAAACCCTCCCGTGTCGGCATCGATGAGGCCGCTCAGGCCGATCTGACTCGACCAACCCTTATTCGCTTCCAGGCTCGTGGAGGGGAGAATCCAACGATCGTATCCGAACGTCGAATGGGTGTAGAAATTGGGCTTGGGAGTGTGCGTGAGCTGAATGTGGAGCAGCTTCGTACTGATCCGCTGCTCCATGGAATTCCCAAGGGTGCGCGTATCCGGGCTGCAACCTCCCACAGAATTACAGTTGGTGATTCTGGGACGATCATTGTAATTGAATGTGAACGCCGCTCTCAGCAGGTCCGTAAAGTTGTGATCGACTCGGGTCAAAATCGTGCGCACGTCGAGAAATGCGTCGGTTGACTGCCTGGCGTGGTTCCGCAAGATGCCCGGCCGATCGACCGCCGGTATCAGGTTGGCTACGGCGCCCCCCACGGAGCTGCGGATCGGCACCTGATTGTTCGGGAAGGGATCCCTGACCAGGGTCCCCGCGGGCCCGCCGCAGGTCGAGGCGTCACGGCCGCTCGCCGGATCGAAGATCTGTCCTACCGAGACAGGCGTTCCACAGGCGTCCGCGCCCGCTGAGCCACCCAACAGCTGGGAGAAATCTCCCCGCCGGAAGGGGTCTATCGGGATGGTGAGGAAATCCTGGAACACCGCCTGCCGGAACTTCAACTGATCAAAGTTGCCGAAGAAGAACGTCTTGTTGCGGCCGTCGTAAACTTTGGGAATGTAGGCGGGGCCTCCCACGGTAAAGCCATAGCTGTTTTTCCTCACAACCGGCGCGTTCGGCGCCACCGCGCCGCGCGCGTCGAGTTTGTCGTTGCGGAAGTATTCGTAGACTTGTCCGTGCAATTTCGACCCCCCGGACTTGGTCGTATACTCCACGAATCCGCCGCTGGTGTGTCCGTACTGCGCGCTGAACGTGTTCTCGATGACCCGCATCTCGGCAACCGACTCGTAGGGAACCGAGCGCTCCTGGGTTTGATTGTGGCCGCTGACTTCTCCATAGGAGGCGCCGTCCAGATAATTCTCAAACCCGGCACGCTGGCCTCCGTTGATCCGCGCCATGAATTGCGTGCCGGAAGGAAACGTGTTGGTGGCCTTCAACGGCATGAACGCCGGCACGGCGTAGAGCAGGCTTTCGGGAATGCGCATCTCCGAGGTCGTGACGGTCGGCAAGTCCTCGTAGTACTTTTGATCGACCGCCGAGGAAACCTCGGTGTTGGACGTGTTGATTTGGATGCCGACGGCCGACACCTCCACGGTCTCGGTTACGGCCCCCACTTGCAGCGTCATGTCCTGCCGGAAGGTCTGTCCGGAATCAAGCCGGACGCCGACGGCGACGAAGACCTGAAATCCGGATTGTTCCAGTCTCATCTCGTACATGCCGATGATGAGCGGCGGCGTGGTGTAATTCCCGGTACCGGAGGTCCGCACGGTTGTGGCGACTCCGGTGTTGACGTTGGTTATTTGAATCTCGGCGTCGGGAATGACGGCGCCTTGCGGGTCCGTGACAATCCCGGTGATGGTGCCGCGGTCGGCCTGGGCGTAGAGCATGACGGTCCCCAGCAGACCGCACAAGACTAGTGCTGCAAAAGCTTTAGCGTTTTTCATCTGAATGTTTTCTCCCCTGAAATGAACGACGCAGAACGAAGAGATGTCCGCGTAGCCCCAAAACGAACCCATGGTATCAGTTCCTGTATCTGGAAGTCAACGCCAACTTCGTTACATTGCCCACGTTTTGAGACAGATACCGCTCGGGAAAACAGGTCGCTTGGCGAGGGGACTACTCGGAAGCCCGCGGACCGGGCGTATGGCGTGGCGGACGCTCTGAGGCGGTCGCCTGGCGATCTACGAAACGCGGCACTCACCCTGTACGACGATGGGCAACTATGTTGCTGTCATTAAGGAGTTTATGCGTGATGAACCCGTCGTGGCCATGTCCTGAGAGGTGGCAGGGGAAGCGGAAGTTCCTGTTCGCCAACCCTATCAAGCGTGACGTCCGGCTGCACGCGAAAATCGGTGCTCAAGGCGTCAATTCCCATTGGGGGTCAGCGCCCGATTCCGGCCGGCCACGTGCTACAGGACACGCCGGGAAACGCTGTCGAGGCGCGAGACGGTCGGAAGAAAGAAAAGGAGACCTAAGTGTAGGCGGGCACGGGGAGGGAAGAAATCGGCCGTGGTCAGCCCATCATATGCCGCCCGCCACTGACCGTAATGGTCTGACCGGTCATGAAGTTCGATTGGTCGGAGAGAAGAAAATGGGCCGCGCCGGCGATTTCTTCCGCCTGACCCAGTCGGCCCAAGGGGGTAGCCGCGATGAGTTGCTCGGTGGCGTCCGGGCCCAGCATCGCGGCCATCTCGGTTTCGATCAGCCCGGGGGTGATGCAGTTGACGCGCACGTGGGGCGCGAAGGCCTGCGCGCAACAGCGCACCATGGCGTTGACGCCGGCCTTGCTCGAGGCATAGTGGATCTGCATCTTGCGCGGCAACAACGACGCGATCGACGAGATGCAGACGATCCGGCCGTAGCGGTTTGCCAACATTTCGTCCTTTACCGCCATGACCTGCAGGAAGGCGCCGTCGAGATTGACGGCCATCGTCTTCCTCCAGGATTCCCAAGAAATCTGCTCGTGGCTCTCGATGATGCTGAGGCCGGCATTGGCCACCAGCAGACTGATGGGCCCCAACTCGGAGCGAGCCTTTTGCGCCATCGCCTCAACGTCCGCCGGTTTCGAGACATCACCCTTGACGAGAACGCACCGCACCCCTTCCCGCTCCACAAGTTCCTTGGCGGCTTGCGCATCCTCGTCGCGACTCAAGAAATTGATGGCGATGTCGGCGCCCTGCTGCGCCAGTTTGATGGCCACAGCACGGCCAATCCCCCTGGACCCGCCGCTCACAAGCGCGGTCTTGCCGGCGAACTCTTTGTCGCTCATCTAGCCCCCATTTCTCACCAGCTGACGGGCGAAGCACCTGATAGGCCCGTCATTACTTCGTTGCACTTGCTCGTCGTGCTCACCGTACTGTTCAAGTACGCCTGCGCGCGCCAAGCGGCGCGCGCCTCGTACTGACGGGCCTCTCATGCACTTCGCCTCGCCACCTGGCGAGAAAAGCGGGCTAAGCGACCAGCCCGTCAATGAGTTTTCCGTGGACGTCCGTCAGACGCATGTTGCGGCCGGCATGGAAGTAGGTAAGTTTGGTGTGGTCCAGCCCCATCAGGTGGAGAATGCTGGCATGCAGGTCGTGCACATGAACTTTGTTCTCCACAGCCGCGTAGCCAAACTCGTCGGTAGCGCCAATGACCTGGCCGCCTTTGACTCCGCCACCCGCCATCCAGGTCGTGAATCCGCGCGGGCTATGATCCCGGCCCACGCTGTTTTGACTGGTAGGCGTGCGCCCGAACTCGCCCGCCCAAACCACCAGCGTTTCGTCGAGCAGACCTCGGCTCTCCAGGTCCGTCAACAAGCCGTGCATGGATCGATCGGTCTCGGCGGCGTGCAACTCGTGGTTCGAGTCCACGTTGCTGTGAGCGTCCCAGGTGTCGTCACCGTGTCCGCCGCCGGAATAAACCTGGACGAACCGAACGCCACGCTCCACAAGCCGGCGCGCGATCAGACATTTCTTGCCGAATTTCTCCGCGGTGGGATCGTCCAGCCCGTACAGTTGCCGGGTCGCCCCCGTTTCTTGGGAGAGGTCCACGGCTTCCGGGGCCGCCGACTGCATCCGAAATGCCAGTTCGTAGCTGGCGATGCGCGACATCAGCTCGTCCTGCTCATTGGGCCCGGGAGCGCCGCGCAGTTCGTGCAATTTCGAGAGCAAGTCCAACTGCCCGCGCTGCTGACTCTGAGTTACGCCCTTCTGAGGCTCCAGGTAGAGCACCGGAGCGCCCGTCGTCCGAAACCGAGTGCCCTGGTGGGTGGCCGGCATGAAACCCGTACCCCAGTTAGGCGCTCCCGAGATGGGTCCGCCGCGATGATCCAGCAGTACGACGTAGGCCGGCAAGTCCTGGTTTTCCGTCCCCAGCCCATAGGTCACCCAGGAACCTAAGCTTGGGTAGCCCTGGCGGATCGAGCCGGTGTTCATCTGCAGCAGTCCCGAACCGTGGGCAAAGCTGTCGGAGTAGGTCCCGCGGATCATGGCGATGTCGTCGATGCGGCGTGCCAGATTGGGAAACAGGTCCGACACTTCGATGCCGGATTCCCCATGGGGTGAGAACTTGCGTGTCGAGCCAAGCAGAGTCCCCGGATTCCGCACTTTCAGCAGCGGATCGCTGTCCAAGGCCGGTATGGGATCGCCATGCCGTTTGTTCAGTTCGGGCTTGGGGTCAAACGTGTCGACGTGGCTCGGCCCGCCGTACATGAAAAGGAAAATGCAAGCCTTCGCCTTTGCCGGGAAGTGAGGCTCCCGCGGCGCCAGCAGCGACGGAACACCCCCCGTCGCGGCCTGAGCAGACGAGCCGAAAAAACCGTCGCCGGCGAGCAGATAGGTCAACGCGGTGCCGGCGAAACCGCCGCCCGCTTCCCACAGCCACTCCCGTCGCGTTCGGCCACAGGGCGTAAGACGCTTCATGTCGTCGCTCCGGATTCCCATGGGAACCTCCTTCCCAAACTCAATTCAGATAGAAAAACTCGTTGCTGTTCAACAATACCAGGCAAAAGGCTTCGAGCGCCCGGCGCGCCGCTTCGTCGTCGGCAAGCTCATCCGCTCCGGGGTCCGCCTTGATCTTCCGTTCTTGGGCCTTGAGGAAAGCCAGCACCGCCTTGCGCTCTTTGGTGGTCGCCGGCCGGCTCAGGACCAACCGGAAGGCGCGTTCCACCTGCGAACCAATTTGCGCACCCGCTTCGCTTTGCAAACGGGAGGCCAAATGCCGAGCCTGCTCGTTGGTGAGGTCCCCATTCAGGAACGTGAGCGCCTGCGGGCCTGTCGTCGAGACCATGCGCTGCTCGCAGCTCGACGTCGTATCCGGAGCATCCAGCACCTCCAACTCCGGGACGGCTAAGCTTCGTTTGGCGAAGATGTAAATGCTGCGACGGGCCGCTTCGTTCTCATCGGAATTACCCCAACCCTCGCCCGGCCTCGACTGGCCTTCCAGTACAGCCGACGGAAGAGACGCGTAGACGCTCGGTCCCGCCATCTTGAGGTTCAAGCGCTTGCCCATGGCGAGCAAGGAATCGCGAATGACCTCGGCTTCCAGACGGCGCGGTGTCCAGCGCCAAAGCAACTCGCCCTCGGGGTCGATCCCCGCGGCTTTGTCGTTCCAACTCGAAGCCAGCCCATAGGTACTGGAATTCAAAATCAAGCGATGAATGTGCTTCACGCTCCAGCCGGAACTCACGAACTCCGTCGCCAAGTAGTCGAGAAGTTTCGGATGGCTGGGCCTCTTCCCCATTAAGCCGAAGTTGCTCTCGCTGGCCACCAGCCCCTCGCCGAAATGCCACTGCCAAAGGCGGTTGACCATCACTCGCGCAACCAAAGGGTTGTCCGGGGCGGTCACCCAGCGAGCCAACCAGAGCCGCCTCCCCGTCGTTTTCTTGGTCGCTTGAGGCGGTTCGAGTTGGCTTCTTGCCAGAACGGTCGGCACCCCGGGCTGCACTTCGTCGCCCGGGGTACTGACGTCGCCCCGGAGCAACACCCGACTCACCGGAGGCTCCGGGTCGTCTTCGTACCAGACATAAGCCCGCGGCGGCTCCGGGGGACGAGCGTCGTTGCCGGCCTTGATTCTCTCTTGCAAGCCCTCCAACTCGAGCTTCTCCTTCCCGCTCGCTTCCGCTCGGGTCTCGAGGTCCAATCGTTCGTTGAACCCTTCGATCAGCTCCTTCTGCTTCGGGGTGCGGTTCTTGGGGTCGGTACGAAAAGCCAGCACTGTTTCGGCGTGGTCCAGCCAGCTAAGATCTTGCCGGACCTCGGACTTGGCGAACAACCGCTTCTGGATCGTTTTTCCAATGTCTTCGACTTGCCGCTGGAAGGGAGCGATCAGATCATCCGCCTCGGCCGTCGCTATTTGATAGTCGGACAGCTCTTCTTCGGTACCGGCGAGCCGATCAAGATCGGCTTGCCCGTCTTGCGGACGCTTAAGGGGTTCGAAGACCGCCAACAGGCGGTAGTAGTCTTTCTGCGTAAGCGGCTCGAACTTGTGATCGTGGCAACGGGCACAGCGGAGCGTCAGGCCCATGAGGGCCGTCGCGGTTACGCCTAACACGTCGTCCAACTGGTCATAGCGGTCCACTTTGGGGTCGGCGGGCTCATCGTCCCACGTGCCCAAACGCAAGAAGGTGGCCGCGATCTGAGCCTCCGCGTTGGAATCCGCAAGCTCGTCCCCGGCCAGTTGTTCGGTCAGAAACCGATCGTAGGGCTTGTCGCGGTTGAATGCATCGATAACGTAATCGCGATAACGCCAGGCGTGCGGCTTCGTTCTGTCTCGCTCGTAGCCGTTGGATTCGGCGTAACGCACCAGATCGAGCCAGTGTCGCGCCCATCTTTCCCCATACTGGGGACGCGCCAGCAAGCCATCCACGGCTTCCTGGTAGGCATTTGCTGATTTGTCATTTACGAAGCTGCTGACTTCCTCCGGCGTGGGCGGCAGGCCAATGACGTCCAGATACGTCCGGCGCAGCAGCGTTGCGCGATCCGCGGGCGCGGCCGGCCGGATCCCCTCTTCCCCGAGTCGAGCCAAAACAAACGCGTCAACCGGCGAACGGACCCAAGCAGCATTCTTGACCTTGGGAATCTCGGGACGCATAGGCGGCTGAAACGCCCAGTGGCCCTGCCCGGCCTCCGATGTGGAAGCCGCCGATTCTTCCCGAGGACCCGGAGCCCCGGCGTCGATCCATTCACGGATGATTTGGGTCTCTGTTTCGCTGAGGCCCTCCCCGCCGAAGGGCATGGACTTGTCGGCAATTCGTCGATAGATGGAGCTTTGCTCCGCTGAACCCTTGACGAGAGCAGGCCCGTGGCTGCCCCCCTTCAACATTGACTTGAGAGTGCGCAGATCCAGACCGGATGTCTGGGCGGCGGCACCGTGGCACGACCAGCAGCGCTGCTGGAGGATCGGAGCGACGTCCCTTTCAAATTCTGGCGGAGGTTCAGCCGACAGGAGTGCGAGACTACCGGCAACGAGCAACGCGACGCGCAAACCCGACATATCAGCAGACTACCATACGTTTTCTTGCCGCTGCTACACTAACTTGCGTCCCCGGAGTCGACCCCCGTCGAGCTCCGGTGCCGGCGCGTTGAGAGTTTCTACCGACTCATGGTGTATCGGTTCACTCGTGGAGCTGGGGGGGCACGGAACCGGCGGCAGGCCCCGGTGTTCAACCGAGCCTTCCGGTTGTGCCTGGTATCGTGGGCCATCGCAACTTACCCGACATCAGCCGCGCCAAACACGGAAATCGCCGAGTTCGATCGGCTGATTAGCACGGGGAACTACGAGCAAGCGGGCGACCGTCTCGAAAGCTACCTTGCAGAAAACCCGCGATCGTGGGAAGGGCTCTATCAACTAGGTTACGTCTATTTTCGCCTCCACAAGATCTGGCCCTCGATCCGCTTGCTGTCCAAGTCGCTTTCCATCAATGTCAATAATGCGGAGGCCCACAAGGTCTTGGGCATGGACTTCACCATTGTGAATCGCCTCGATTTGGCAGCCAAAGAACTGGCATTGGCGGTCGAATTGAACCCGAAGTCGGCCGAGAGTCATTATGCTTTGGGCCGCGTCTACTATGAACAAGGAGCGTACGGTCGCGCAGTGACGACCCTTCAGAGATCTATTGGATTAGATCCTGTCTATGTAAAGGCCTACCATAATCTCGGCTTAGCCTACGAGGCGACCACTCAGATCTCTTATGCGAAGGACGCTTTCGTCAAGGCGATCGAGCTTAACGAAAAGCAGCCCAGTCCTTCCGCATGGCCCTATATCAACTTTGGGGCCTTTTATAATCGTCGTGGAGAATTCGCGGAAGCGCTGAAACTACTCCAACAGGCGACGATTTACAACCCGCAATCGGATGAGGCCCATTTTCAGCAAGCTAAGGCCTACCGCGGTCTGGAGCGCTGGGATGAGTGTGTGCAGTCGTTGCAGCGCGCAATCGCCCTTAACGACCAGATTCCGGAATTCTTTTACGTGCTTTCCGGGGCTTACCGGAGGCTCGGGAAACACAAGGAATCCCGAGCTGCGCTAGAGACCTTCAGAACGCTGAACGCCGGCGCGGCAAAGCCCTCACAGTCGCGTAGAGTCGGCCCGCTGCAATGAGGTGGTCACGACGTCGATTCATTCGGTCGATCTACCGCTCGAGTTTCACAGTAGTCGCCGAGCAAATCGTTGCCTCGTGTGCTTCGCGACATCCCAACCGTGCGCTGGCCGCTATGCTGCAATCGCCATCTGGGCCCGCGGCTCACTTCGTCGACGTTGCGGCGGACGCGGGGCTGAATGTCCCGATCGTTTGCGGCAAGCCCGAGCAAAAGGATTTCTTGCTGGAAATGACGGGATGCGGGGTTGCCTTCTATGACTATGACCATGACGGGTGGCTCGACATCTTTTTCGTCAATGGCAGCGCCTTCGACTTCGATGACGCAACCCCTCGGGCCGGCAATCGCTTGTTCCACAACAACCGCGACGGGACCTTCACCGACGTCACGGTCAAGGCAGGCCTGACGCGATCGGGCTGGGGACAGGGTTGCTGTGTCGGCGACTACGACAACGACGGGTTTGATGATCTATTTGTGACTTACTGGGGACAAAACATCCTCTATCGCAATCAAGGCGACGGCACGTTTGTCGACGTCACCGAAGAAACCGGGCTGGGCACGGACAGCCGCCAATGGAATACAGGCTGCTGTTTTCTCGACTACGATCGGGACGGTTACCTCGACCTATTTGTGGCCCGCTACATCCAATTCGACCCGCAAGAGGATCCGGGACGCAGAGGCAGTAAGTATTGTCAGCTGAACGGTGTTTCCACTCCCTGCGGTCCGAGGGGCTTCAACGGCGGGACGAATTTGCTATATCGAAACCGCGGTGACGGCACCTTCGAGGATGTAACCGTGAAGGCCGGCGTCGACCGTCCCAAAGGCCCTGAGACGGCGTCTTTTGTGGATAAGGACTGGCGCCCGCGCGGATCCTACGGCTTTGCGGCGGTCGCGGCCGATTTCGACAACGACGGCTGGCCGGACATCTATGTCGCTTGCGATTCCGCACCGTCCCTTCTTTACCGCAACAACCAAGATGGGACATTTCGCGAGATGGGTGTCGAGGCGGGCTGTGCTTATAACGAAGACGGGGTCGAGCAGGGCGGCATGGGAGTTGGCGTGGGCGACTACGATAATGACGGCCGGCTGGATATCGTCAAAACCAACTTTTCCGACGATACAGCGAGTCTGTACCGCAATGTCGGCGACAACCTCTTCGAAGATGCGACCTACAAGTCGGGAATCGGGGCGAATACGCGTTTCCTAGGCTGGGGCGCCGGTTTCGTGGACGTCAACAACGACGGCCGGCAAGACATCTTTCTGGCCAACGGTCACATTTACCCGGAAATCCACCAGTGGTTTCCACGGCTCAAGTACAAGGAGCGCAAGATTCTCTATAAGAATTTGGGCAACGGGCGATTTGCGGACATCTCTTTGCAAGCAGGACCGGGGCTGCTCTTGGAAAAGTCATCCCGCGGGTGCGCATTCGGCGATTTCGACAACGACGGCGATGTGGACGTCGTGGTGAGCAACATCAACGATCTTCCGACTTTGCTTCGCAACGACGGGACTTCAAGCGGGCACTGGATCAAGGTCAAATGTATCGGCACCGTTTCGAATCGGAGCGCCATCGGCGCGCGTGTCCGAGTCGTCGTCGGCGACCACTCCCAGATTGACGAAGTGCGGAGCGGCTCCAGCTATATTTCCCAAAACGACCTCCGTCTTCACTTCGGCCTAGGTTCGGCGCGGACCATCGACCAACTGGAAATTCGCTGGCCCAGCGGCACGATAGAAAGTTTCGAGAACCTTGCGGCAGACCGGATCTATTACCTGGAAGAGGGTGTTGGAAAGGTCGGGACCTCCGGCCCTGGGGCGCAGCCACGCTCGAAAAACCCGCCTTCCCCGTGATTCGGGCACGGATGAATCTTCGCCCTGAACGACGTTGATGCCTCTTCGTCGAACATTCTAGTGTGGGCAAGCGGCACGAGGGACCTTCGGCTACTCGTGAAGCATAGGTTTGCCCACAGAGCCCATCGGTCCTCACAAGGGGAAGATCTAGTCTTCGGCAGGAGCGCCAAATGCGTCGCTTCGAATCGGCGGCACAGGCTCAACGAATTCTCCCGGTTTACGGCGCGATTCACTACCTGCTCCGGGGGCTTGTTAGACTGAAGCCCAAAAGTTTGCGGCCAAGCAGACATCGTTCATTCAGATGAAAACCTCGGATCTATTTGTGAAATGTCTGGAAGAAGAAGGCATCGAGTATATCTTCGGCGTGCCTGGGGAGGAGAACGCGGATTTCGTCATGTCGCTCGCGGAGTCGGACAAGATCCGATTCATTCTCACCCGGCACGAGCAGGGGGCGGCCTTCATGGCCGAGGTTTACGGGCGTCTCACGGGCAATCCGGCCGGCTGTCTGGGCACGCTGGGCCCGGGGGCGACGAACCTCATCACCGGTGTGGCTGATTCCAACATGGATCGTGCACCCATGCTGGTGCTGACGGGGCAGGGTTCGTCTCAACGGCTGCACAAAGAATCGCACCAAATCATGGACGTCGTGGCGATGTTCACGCCGGTCACGAAGTGGGCTACCAGCATTCTGCATCCGAACACGATTCCGGAGGTGGTGCGAAAAGCAGTCCGGCTGGCGCGTACGGAGAAGCCCGGTGCAGTCCACGTCGAGCTTCCCGAAGACATTGCCAAGGCGGAGGCGGTTACCCACCCCTTGAAGCCGAAGCGTTTCCGCCGGTCAGTCCCGGACGACAAGATCGTTGATCGTGCGTTCGAGCAATTGAAGAAGGCGAAAAGACCGGTCATCCTCGCCGGCAATGGCGCCATCCGCAAACGCGCCAGCAAGCAGCGTCGGCGGTTTTGCGGGCGCACCGGCATCGGCGTGATCAGCACCTTTATGGCCAAGGGCTGCGTCGACGTGGACGCCGAGTACTGTCTTTACACGATCGGACTGGGAACAAAGGATCGAGTGTCTTTTGCGATCGATAACGCCGATCTGGTGATGACGCTGGGCTTTGACATGGCCGAGTACCAGCCGCGGCTTTGGAACCCAAAGCAAGACAAGCCGATCATTCACGCCGATTTCCTGCCGGCTGAGATCGACGCGAACTATCATCCGGAGGTCGAACTCATCGGCGATCTGGCACACACCCTGTGGATGCTCAACGAGCGGCTCGATCGCTACGGGTTGCCGGAGTTCGATCTTTCGTATCAGCGCAGGATTCGTGCGGAGATGAAGGCCGAGTTCGAAGAACATAAGGACGACGATACGGAGAGTGCTATCCGACCCCAAAAAGCGGTGTGGGACGCGCGCCAAGTGCTCGGCGCTTACGACATCTTGCTGTCCGACGTGGGAGCGCACAAGATGTGGATAGCGAGGCACTACCATTGCCACGAGCCGAACACCTGCCTGATTCCGAATGGTTTCTGTTCGATGGGTTTCGCACTGCCGGGCGCGATCGCGGCGAACCTTGTATTTCCCGATCGGCGCATTTTGGCGATCGCCGGCGATGGTGGCTTTCTGATGAACGTGCAGGAGATGGAGACCGCGCGGCGATTGAACAGCAATCTGGTCGTCCTGCTCTGGGAGGACGGCGGCTACGGGCTGATCGCCTGGAAACAGGAAAACCAGTTCGGGCGCAGTACGAACCTGGACTTCGGAAATCCTGACTGGCTCGAACTTGCGCATGCCTTCGGTTGGCGGGGCCACCGGGTGCAGCGCAGTGTGGAATTGAAGGATACGTTGGAGAAAGCCTTCTTGGAACAAGGCCCCAGCTTGGTAATCATCCCCATTGACTATCGTGAGAATCAGTTGCTCACCAAGAAGCTGGGCGAGATCACTGCGACGATTTAGTACTCGCTTGCGAAAAGTCCGGAAGTGGAGTTGGGATATCAGCGCGACTGAAAACGCCCGCACATGGGCTCATTTCGGATCGACATTGCTCGGCCTCCCGAATGCTTCCCAGCCTGGTCCGTCATCTCCATCTATGGCGCGATCCTCGGACTGAGCTACGCTTGGCTCCGAAGCCGGCAGAGCGGGAGTCAGTCAGTGCCTGTGAGAGAGGGGGAAATGGCCAAAGCACACTAAGTCGATACCGCCGGAGTCCAGGGGGGATTCCCTCAACCTCGACGAGCTGAGGGACCCCTTGCGGCGGAAAAGCCCACGACGATTTATTGAAAGCCGGGAAGCAATCGCTCAGGCCGGGCGAGCTGCAAGCGAAAATGAAACAATCGGTTGGAAACCCGTATCGTGTATAATCATTCGCAACTTAGAGCGGGAGGGTGAGAGGTATGAAACGCAGTCGCTATGTGGGTGCGGGGTTTCTCGGTGTTCTCCTTTTGCTGGGAGTCGGGTCCACCTTGCTGGAGAGGAGGTCCGCAGTGGAGGCCGCCGCCGTCCAGGCTCCAATGTTTGAAGTGGACCCGCTGTGGCCGAAGCCTTTGCCGCACCATTGGGTCATTGGCATGACTATAGGCGTGTCGGTGGATGCTCAGGACCACGTCTGGATTCTCCATCGGCCGGAATCGCTCTCCAACAACGAAAGCGGTGCGTCGCTGACTCCCCCTATCGGCTCGTGCTGTGTTCCGGCGCCGCCGGTTCTGGAGTTCGACCAGGCAGGCAACCTTATGGGACACTGGGGTGGTCCCGGCCAAGGCTATGAGTGGCCGCAGTCGAACCACGGGCTCACGATCGATTACAAGGGGAACGTCTGGCTCGGCGGCAACGGCGAGCAGGATTCCCAAGTTCTGAAGTTCACCCAGAGCGGCAAGTTCCTGCTGCAAATCGGTCATTACGGCAACGCCGGGGGCAGCAACAACCTTGAGAACCTTGGCAGGCCGACAGAAGTCTCGGTGGACCCGACGGCCAACGAGGTTTACATCGCCGACGGCTACGGCAACAGACGCGTGATTGTGTACGACGCGGACACCGGCGAGTACAGGCGGCATTGGGGGGCCTACGGTAACAAGCCCGACGATACCGACCTCGGCCCCTACGACCCGAACGCACCGCCGGCCAAACAATTTCGGACTCCGGTGCACTGTGCTGAAATCTCTAGTGACGGGCTGATATATACCTGCGACCGCACGAACGACCGGATCCAGGTGTTCAACAAGGACGGCACCTTTGTGAAGGAAGGGTTCATCGCGAAAGCCACCCTCGGTTCCGGGTCGGTGTGGGACATCGCCTTCTCGAAGGATCCACAGCAAAGGTACATATATATAGCCGATGGACAGAACTCGAAGGTGTACATCCTGCTGCGCGATACGCTCGAAGTCTTGACGAGCTTCGGCGATGGGGGACGTCAGCCTGGTCAATTCTACGGGGTACATAACGTTGCCACCGATTCGAAAGGCAACCTCTACACCACCGAGACCTACGAAGGTAGGCGCTTGCAAAAGTTCGTCTACAAAGGCCTGCGACCGGTCACGCAAAAAGACCAAGGTGTCGTGTGGCCAACAAGGTAGAGCCGGGGCTTTGCTCCGCTTCTGAAGCGGCAGCAAGAAGAACAATAGAGTAGGACTCACAGCTTGGCCCGCTCCTGCCGCAACCTTAGTGGGATTTCCGCGGGAACCGAAGAAACGACACGCCGCGACGTGATGCTTGCCGTGCCGGTGTACGGCAGTCTTTGAGACCAACCAGCGTGCCGCGTTCGCGAGTCGATCTACCGCGGAGGCCGGCCTTGTCGATTAACCTGCATTTCTCACCACTTGGCGAGGCGAAGTGCGTGAGGGGGCTGTCAATACGAGACACGGGCCGCCTGGCGCGCGGAGGCGTACCTGAACAGTACGGTGAGCACGGCAGGCAACCGTAACGAAGTAATGACGGGCCTATTGCGTGCTTCGACCGTCAGGTGGTGAGAAATGTAGGTTAAATCTACCAGGACACCCGAATAGACTCAATCATCGTCGCCGCCCTCTTAGAATGAAAATCGGTTTTACCCTGGAGCTGCAATATGAAGGCGCTGGTACTGTCGGGAGGTGCGGGCTTCGGCGCCTACCAAGTGGGTGCTTGGCAAGCTCTCCAAGAAGCAGGGTGGGAGCCTGACATCGTCGTTGGCGCTTCGATTGGAGCGGTTAACGCGTATGTGATCGGCCACGACACCAGCATTGCTGAGCTACGGCAAACATGGCTCGATCTTCCCAGGACCATCCATGCCGACCGCAGAAGGGGGAGACGGATCCCAGTGTGGGAGAAGGCGGATTTATTTCGGATCTGGGTTCGTGAAGTCGCGCGCCGATATGGCAACCGTCCTCTCGTACGGGACCTGCAAATCACTCTCACACATTTGCCGACCTGCGCTATCAGCGTTGCTCGTGGGTCCCAGATAACGGAAAGGCACCTGCTCGGTTCTTGTGCACTGCTCGGAGTATCGGCGCCGACTTCAGTCGATAGCGGCTTCTACATGGATGGCGGGACGTTTTGCCGGCTGCCGCTGCGCCAAGCGCTCATTGCCGGGGCAACGGAGATCGCGGCTATCGATGTGCTCGCCGTTCCCTCCAGCGCAACTGTTCGCCGACTTGTACGCAGCGCCGCCTGGACCCGTAACTTTCTGCGACGCGAACGGCCCGAACCCACGGAAGAAGAACTTGCGGAGGTCCGGTTGTTGCGAGTCGGCCACCCGCGCCCGTTGGGCACGATCCGGGATTGTTTTCAGTGGGACCTGCAGCGCTGGGAAGGGTTCATCGAAACGGGTTATCGTGACACCAAGAGCCGAATTAGCTCGACAAGTTGGCTCGCGAACCAGACATGCGGATCTCCATGAAAGTGACCAGCCGGCCCGCACGCTGCGACAAGAAAGTAGGTCCCGCACCGGAAGCTGTGAGTAAATTCCCGAAACATTTTGGTTAGGAATTGTCGTAGTCGATTTAGACTGGGACATGGACGAAACCTCCGCTCCCCGCTACATTCCGATCAACCGCAATCAGAAAGTTCTTCAGCCGCTCGATATCGAAAACCTGATCCCCGCCGACCACCCAGTCCGCAAGATTTGGGCCGTCGTTAGGACAACTCGATCTAAGCCGCTTCGAGCACCTCATCCAAGCCGTCGAAGGCCGCGCCGGCCGCAACACCTTCCGGCGCAACTGTTGATCTCGATCTGGATCTACGCCTATTCAAGAGGCTTGCATTCGGCGCGCGAGATCGAGCGGCAGATGTGCTACGAGCCCGGCCTGCAATGGCTCGCCGGACTGCGCACGGTCAACCATCACAAACTCTCCGACTTCCGCGTCGCCCAGGGCGAGGCGCTGCGGAAGTTGTTCACCCAAGTGCTCACCATGCTCACGATGAAGAAACTCATCACGCTGGAGCGGGTGGCGACCGACGGCACCAAGATTCGAGCCCATGTCAACAAGAAAAGCTTCTCGCGGGCGGAAAGAATCCGTCGGCATCTGAAACTGGCGCAAGATCACATCGCCGAACTCGAACGCCGCGAAGCCGAAGAGGCGACGACGAAGCGACAACAAGCGGCCCGCCGGCGCGCGGCACACGACCAAGAGCAACGGCTAGGCGAGGCGTTGGCGGAGATCCAACGTTTGCAGGCCGAGAAGAAACACGACAACAAGAAAGAACCGCAAGCCTCGACAACCGATCCGACGGCGCGCTTCATGTTGACCGCCGATGCCGGCGTGGCCCCGGCTACAACGTCCAAGTGTCTTCGGATGCCGAGCACGGCCTGATCGCCGACATCAACGATCCCCAAGACGCGCAGCAACTCGCGCCGGCGACGGATCGGTTGCGCGAAACGTTCGGGCGCTACCCGCACCAGATGCTTGCCGACGGCGGTTACACCAACAACGAATCGGTGCTGGAGAGGGCCGAGCGCGGCGTGGATTTCTACGGACAGTTCTCCGGCCGCACTCCCCAGCCGAGCGGCCGCGCGGTGCAACGCCACGAGGACTATCACCACAGCCGTTTTGAACACGACGAAGCGGCGAACGAGTTTGTGTGCCCGGCGGGAAAGCGGTTACGGCACAAGCAGTCGCGGAGCTGGGGCAAAGCGCGCCGCCAAGATGTCTGGGTCGCCGCCGCGGAAGACTGCCGCGGCTGCGAAGCGCAGTCGTTATGTTGTCCGGGGATTGATCTGAGCAAGCACGGACGCAGTCTTGCGGTGAGTACGATGCATCCCGCGGTCGAGAAGTTTGACGAGAAAATGCAACGGCCCGAAGCGCAAGCGCTTTACAAACAACGGGCGCCGCTGGCGGAATTCCCCAATGCCTGGATCAAAGACAAACTGAAGTTGCGACGCTTCGCTACCCGCGGGCTGGACAAAGTGAGATGCGAAGCGTATTGGGCGGCGCTGACCTTCACCTTGCAGCAAATGTTCCGGCTAGCCCCCGAGGCGGTGCCGACGGGATAGCCACAGACCCGACGCCGGCGGGTCACCCCACGCGGTACCGACCGCTCGACCGCCCAGCGGAAGGCGGAAGCCGAATCCGGCACAGCCAACATCCTCGAACTCGCTCGCGCCGCCGCTCTTTCAACCTTCCCCGATTCCAAATCACTATTTACTCACACCTTCCAGGCTACGACTTTCTCAAGAGATCGGCGAAAGTTTCGGAGATCGGGAGATCGGTGCAGATCGGTTGGAGATCGGTGACTGAGATCGGTGACGACTGAGATCGGTGAGATCGGGCGGTGAGATCGGTGAGTGAGATCGGTGAGTGAGATCGGTGACAGTGAGATCGGTGACGGCCACCGAATAAGGAATCTTCACCCGGCCAGCGCGAACAAGCGTCGTAGTAGAAAGCCTCCAGACACCGTTCACGCGTCTCGAATTAATAACTGGGCCGGTCCGTAACGGCTGGCACCAGTCCCAACCCGCAACCTCCTTCCCGGGCGAACGACCTGCAAGCCGGTCGTTCGGGGGCCTGGGGCGGGCCGGTGTCCACGATCGTGGACAGCTCTCGAGCTCGGCCTGACCCGGTCCGACACTACCGTTCTCAACTCGGGCAAAAGCGGCTTGACAAGCCAGTTATCGTGGGGCGAGATCGGGGACACAGGCAACGACTTCCCTGCCGATCACCGATTGTCCCGAACCGAGCCAAGCCGGTTTGACAAGCCCGCTATCCTGAGCACGGGGACCCCAAGTCGAAGACTTTCGGCGGCGAGCCAAGGAGAAAAAAAGAGCCGACAAAAGGCCCGATAAATTCCTACGAAACGAAGCTGATTCTCGAAGATGATCCAGCCGGCATGTCACACCATATCAATACTTTAGAAGAAGCCGGACAAATCGGGCAGCCGGCCTCACATAAGAAATCCTCGCTAAACCGGCTCCCCGAGTCCGCCGTTCGCAACCTCGCCGCCATGCCCCCCAAGCCGCGCCAAGATCTCCCGGTTTTCGCCCCGGTCCCGAGCCTCGCCCGAAGCTGTCAAACCCGAGTCCTCAGCCCAACAGACTCGACCAAACGAACCCAACAGCCCGCGGGTCGAAGAATTCCCATCGCAAGCTATATCAACAACTTAGTTGCAAATACCCCGGCTCTGAGCATCCCGAGTCCGAGAAGCCCCGCTCCGAGCGCCGGCCGGAGATGCCACTCAACAGCACACCCAATGGGGCCATTCAAGACCAAAAGAGAAAAATACGAAATGAACCTAAGCCCAACCTAAAGATATTGGAATCAATGTGCTGCATCATGTACTGTGGGCCCGATAGAGAACCCACGGCCTCACCCGCCCGTACAGTTGCATTGCCAATCACTCCACCCAGGTCAGACCCCGGCAACCGTCCAAACGAAAACGGTTCCAGTCGAATGCAGGGCTTCACGCGCCATCGCGAGGTAATCTCCGAACCCGTCAGAGATGACAGCGCGGTCAGTCAGATCAATGCGAAACAAACCCAAGAACAGCCTAACGCTATTGGAATCAACGCCACTTGGAGCCCGGTTCACTGGGCTTGGGTGCCCAAATAGGCCGGTCCTTCAGAGCCGGTGTGAACGGCGCCCCCGGACAACTAGGCCGCTTTAGTTCAGCGGCCTTCCCCTTCAGGCTTCAGCCACGGCCCAACCGAAGCAGCAAATCCGAAGACCCCCGAGAGGCTCGCGCCCACGCCGCCATTTCTTCCTTATTGATGTCACGCACCACTCCGGACCCGGTCGCTTGCCACGCCCGCTATGCTCAAGGCAGGGTGACACTCGTCGAGGGGCGGGCGGGGCACGGAAGAAAGGGTTGGATAGATCGGTGACGGAGTTAGATCGGAGGATAGATCCGTGAGAGGCACCGAACCTACTCAATCAGCGGGGAACCACGGCCGAGTCGGCACCGCCGGCCAAAGCGGCCACGAAGTGGACTTCGCTGTCTGGGTCGACTTCCTCGAGCAGGCCCATCGGCGCGATGGCTCCGTCGACGGCAACTGAAATGTTCGGCTTCAACTCCGTGCCGTCGACCAGCCAATCGCGGCATCCCGGGTAGCGTTTGTCGAGATTGTTGACCAACTCGCGGACGTTGGTCCCGTCGAGTTCGATGCTCGCCTCCCCGGCGGTCAACTTCTGCATCATCGCGGGAATGAAAACCGTCGGCATGGGTGGAAGTCGAACTCGGCGGCAGGTCCGGCGCATTGAGGGTTCGCGCCTCCTGCCTTACCCCTTCGTCTCGATCGTTCCGGCGAAGGTCTGCAAGACAATCTTGCTGTCTCGAATGATGAACGTGTCCGTTCCCAGCGGAATACTAACGTGGTCCGATTCCGCTTTCCAGAAAATATAAGCCAGTTCTCCTTCGGTCACCTGCTTGATCATCTGAAAGTCCGATCCGGGCGGCAGGATTTTGACGAAGTTTTCAAAAAACGGACGGATGTCGGCCAACCCGCGCAACGCGCCGTCCTGAGTGATCACGACGCTTTCCTCGGTATAGTCGGCCAGAATCTCGTCGACATCTCCGCCGCCGAAAGCTGTCAGGTGATGTAAGAGAGTCGCTTCGGTTTGTGCCGCGGACATGCTGCCTCCTAGGAAAATCGGGCAGGCTAACGACCGGATCAAGAAGCGGGCTTCCCCCGGCCCTGACGAAGAAAGAGCACCCGCGCGCCGAAGATTTTCGTCCCCGGACCTAGGCGGAGCCGTTCTTGGCCCAGATTGATTCCATCACGCGCACCGGGTTCATGGGCAGCCGGCGCATCCTTACGCCCAGCGCGGAGTGAATTGCATTGGCGATCGCTGCCGGCGGGGGAACAATATTCGCCTCGCCCACGCCCCGCACTCCGAACGGGTGCCCCGGGTTCGCAACCTCCACAATCACGGTGTCGATCATCGGTAAATCCAGGCTGGTCGGCGTGCGGTAGTCGAGCAAGCTCGAGTTCGCCATCACGCCTTCCGGCGTCATGTAATATTCTTCGTTCAGCGCCCAGCCGATACCCTGCACGCTGCCGCCCTGCATCTGTCCCTCGACGTAGCTCGGGTGGATGGCCTTGCCGGCATCCTGGAACGCGGTAAAGCGCAGGACCGTGGTCTTGCCGGTTTCCGGGTCGATCTCCACATCAACGATATTGCCGGAAAAAGACCCGCCCACCGAGCTCGGGTTGACGCTCGCTCGTCCTACAATCGGGCCGCCGGTCGAGGCCGCCTTCGTGGCCACTTCCTTAAAGCTCATCTGCTTCTCGGCGTCCGACCTCGAGCGGAAGACGCCGTCTTCGAACTCGACTTGGTCCGGCTCGGTTTCCCACAACTTGGCCACGCGGACGATCATTTGTTGCTTGACGTCTTCGGCGGCTTGAATCGCGGCCATGCCGGTCGAGTGCGTAACGCGACTACCGCCGGTCAGATCCGTGTATCCCACCGAATCGGTGTCCACCACCGTCGGATTCACGTCTTCCGCCCGCAGGCCCAGAACCTCGGCCGCCTGCATCGACACCGACGTACGAGTGCCGCCGATATCCGGCGAGCCCTCGACGAGCGCGACGGTTCCGTCCGGGTTGACGCTGAGAGCGCAACTGGACTGGAGACCCACGTTGAACCAAAAGCCGATGGCTACGCCTCGGCCGCGATACGGCCCCTCGAGCGGCGTCTGATAGTGCGGGTGAGCCTTCATGGCTTCGAGCAATTCCACGCATCCGATGCGCGGATACTTCGGCCCGTCGGCGCGCCGCGTGCCTTCCTTGGCCGCGTTTTGGAGGCGGAAATCAATCGGGTCGACACCGAGCTGTTGGGCGATTTCGTCGATGACTGTTTCGGTCGCGAAAGCCGCGTTGGTCGCGCCCGGGGCGCGGTACGCCGCCGTGCTCGGTTTATTCACCACAACGTCATAGCCGTCGACGGTCACATTCTCGATGTCGTAAGCGGCGAAAACGCACATGCCGCCGGGAACAACCATCGCCCCCGGGTAGGCTCCCGCCTCGTACGCCAACGAAGCCCGAGCCGCCACCAGCTTGCCTTCGTTAGTAGCCCCAATTTTCACTTTGATGTGCGAACCCGGCGTCGGGCCCGACCCTTCGAGCACGTCTTGCCGGCTCATGACGATCTTCACCGGCTTGCCCGACTTCCTGGAAAGAATCGCCGCGACCGGTTCCAAGTAAACCGGAATCTTGCCGCCAAAGCCGCCCCCGATCTCCGTCGGCGTCACCTTGACCCGCGATTCCGGCAACCCCAGTACCGTCGCCGTCACCCCCCGCACGGTGAACGAGCCCTGCGTGCTGCACCATACTTGGACGCGGCCGTCGTTGTTCCACAGAGCCGTTCCGGCGTGCGGTTCGATATAACCCTGGTGAACCGTCGAGGTGTCGAATTCGCGTTCGACAACGATGTCGGCTCCCTCGAAGCCCTTGTCGGCATCTCCGAGCTCGAACCGGTAATGGCTCGACACGTTGCTGACCTTGTCGGTCTTCTCCCCGAGTTCGGTCGTCTTCAAATCGTCGAGCAAAATCGGGGCGTCGTCGGCCATCGCGTCGGGAGCATTCAAGACCGGCGGCAGCACTTCGTATTCGACCTCAATGAGCCCGACAGCCTCCTGCGCGACGTGAATATTCGTCGCCGCCACGGCCGCGATCGCGTGGCCCTTGTAAAGCACCTTGTCGATCGCCAGCATGTTCCCTTGAACCCACTTCAGCGGAGACGGCCCTTCCCCCGTGACGGCCATCTTGTCGCCGGCCTCGGGAAAGTCCTTCGATGTTGCAACCGCCTTGACGCCCGGCAGAGCCTCGGCCTTGGACGTGTCAATTGACTTGACGCGCGCGTGCGCATGCGGGCTGCGCAAGATCGCGCCGTGCAGCAGCCCGGTCAGTTGGATGTCGGCCCCGTACAGGGCGCGGCCGGTGACCTTATCCGCCCCGTCGTGGCGCACCGGCCGGGTACCCAGCACCTTGTAGTGCTTCGTCGCGATGACCATATTGGGTTCATAACTCTGGGTGCTCATGCGTTCACCTCCCGCTTGCGCGCAGCCGCGTCTTGAACCGACCGGATTATCTTGTCATAGCCGGTGCAGCGGCAAAGATTGTTGGCCAACCAGAAACGGATCCGATCCTCGCTCGGGTTAGGCTCTTTGTCGAGCAAGGCCTTGGCGGCAACCAAGAACCCCGGAGTGCAGACGCCGCATTGCAGGGCCGCACCTTCCAAGAATGCATTCTGCAGTGGGTCAAGCTCCTGTCCGGCGGCGATACCTTCGACCGTCATTATCTCCGCGCCTTCGGCCTCAACACCCAGCACCAAGCACGAGGTAACAATGCGCCCGTCCAACATGACTGTGCAGGCACCGCAGTTCCCGTCGTTACACCCTTCCTTCGTCCCCGTCAGGCCCAGGATGTCGCGAAGGCATTCGAGCAAGCTTTGGCGAGGCTCGCAAAGGAACTCCTCCTCCTCGCCGTTGATAGTGGTCTGTACGCGTACTTTGTTTGGCATCTAAGATTGCTCTCCTCGGGCTCGGGCGACGGAGGTGTGAAGAGCCCGCCGAGTCAGAACTTCACATAAATGCTTGCGGTAGTCGACCGTACCGCGCATGTCCGTAATCGGTTTGGCTGCGGCTTTGGCGAGTTGAGCGGCTTCCGCGATGCTCTCATCGTTCACCGGTTTACCGGCCAGCGCCTCCCCCGCTTCGCGGACGAACAGAGGCGTCGGCGCTACCGAAGCCAGCGCCACCCGAGCCGACTTGAAACTGCCGTTGTCGAGCACAACGCTTACGCCGGCGCCGGCCACCGCGATGTCCATCTCATTGCGCGGTATAAAACGAAGGTAGCGCGCGCCGGAATTTGCCTCAGGCAACGGGAAGTGCAGCGAGACGAGGATTTCACCGTCCCCGAGTACGTTCTGTCCCGGAGCCGTGCAAAAGTCTTCGACCGCAACCTCACGCCGTCCGCCTGGGCCCGCAATCCGGCACGTCACCCCATAGGCGATCAGAATGGGAATCGCATCGGCACTCGGGGCGGCGTTGCAAAGATTGCCGCCGACCGACGCACGACCCTGAATCTGAATCCCGCCGATCAAAGATGTACTGTCGATCAAGCCGGGATAAATCCGTTGGATGTCCGCGTTCTCATAAACCTGATGGCACGGCACGGCCGCCCCAAGCGTCAACCCGTCGGCCGGGCCGAGCGTGATTTCCATCAATTCGGGGATCTTCTTGACGTCGACAATGACGTCGGCGTCACCGTACCCGGCCCGTAGCTGAACCAGAACATCCGTGCCCCCGGCCAGCATTTTGGCACGCGCATTGCCGGCGAGGAGTTCGACCGCCTCCTCAACCGTCCGCGGACTTTCGTATTCAACCCATTTCAAGCGACATCCTCCTTGTGCGAACTGCGCCGGGTCACAGCTGCCGCGGCAAAACCAATTCGTTCCGCCTCTCGCACACGCGGCGCATGTTCCATCTTATACAGCCTAAGCCCCACAGGGAAATGTCCGGATCGTGAATTTCTGAGCGGAGTGATCTCCGAGCATGAGAATGGGCGTAGCTTCATCCGGTCGGCTGTATCGCCGCTAAGGACCGCCCGACTATATTAGGGAGGACACTAACTGAAGAAGACGATGACAGCACCGCACTGGCCACATTGGCGTTGGTTCACTCCCGGCCTGATCGTTTCCTTAGTGGCCTGTGCAGCGAGTCCTCCCACCGTGATCACCGGCTCCGCCTACGACCAAGAAATAGAAACCTGGCGCCGCTCCCGTAAGGAAGCCCTGCTCGCCCCTGAAGGTTGGCTGACCCTCGTGGGCCTCGCCTGGCTCGAAGAGGGTGAAAACCCCGCCGGAGCCGCGCCCGAAAATCGTGTCGTCCTGCCTAAGAGCAAAGCGCCGGCCAACGCGGGCAAGTTCGTCGTCGCGGACGGCCAAGCGGCGTTCCTTTCCGCCGTGGGCCTCGAGATCCTCTTCGACGGAAAACCCAATCCGCCGCGGAGCCTCAAGACCGACGCCGGAGGCAAGCCGACAACGATCGAGCTGGGTTCGCTGCGCCTCTACGTGATCGAACGTGCCGGCCGATTGGGGGTACGCATTCGGGATCTCGAGAGCCCTTTGCTCGCCGGCTTCCCCGGCCTCGAATACTATCCAGCGGCCTCTTCGTGGAAGATCGATGCGCGTTATGAGCCCTACCCCGAACCAAAGCCCATCGAAATCCCCAACATCATGGGAACGGTTTTCAACGAGCAGTCCCCTGGAGCGATTGTTTTCACGATCGACGGTGAAACCTACAGCATGGACACAATGGACAACGGATCAAACCGGCTGCTCGTTTTCGCGGACGAAACCAACGGAAGCGCCACCTACGCTGGAGGACGCTTCTTGCAGATTGACCTGCCCCCGAAAGCCGCAGCGATCGAGCTCGATTTCAACAAGGCCTACAACCCACCCTGCGTCTTTACCCCGTACGCAACGTGTCCGTTGCCGCCACCCGAGCATCGAATTCGAGCCGCTGTGAAAGCCGGCGAGAAGGTCTACAGAAAACCAACGGGTTGATGCGCTGACGCTACTTCACCGTGAACCGCCGGCTTGACTCAAAGGTCACATCGCCGAGCTTGTCGCGCACCGAAATCAAAACCGTGTACAGGCCCGGCGAGAGATCGTCATCGAGATCCAGGCGAAACTCAGCAGGCAGCCAGCGCCGAGGGTAAAACGGACGGCCGCGTTCGCCGCTGGATTCAAAGCGGAACAGCACCTTGCCCTCGTCTTCCTCAACCGCCGTCACCTCCAACGTCGACTCCACGTCGAAAGAATTATCCTCGGCCAGCGAGTAGCCGGTAATGTGAAACCGCGCCCAAACCGTGTCACCCGCCTCGTAGGCAGGTTCGGCGATTGCTTTCGCGCCCTTCTCACGCGAAAAGGCCAGGTTGCGAATCATCAGCGTCTTGCTGGTTTCGACATTTTCGCCCCGCACGTAGACGGGGAACTCCAGGGTAATCTCATCGTTGCCCACCAGGCGGTCCACAGCCGTCAATACGATCTTGTAGGCGCCGGATTCCGCAAATTGCGGCAGTTTGGGCGACACGCGCACCAGTGGCAGCCAATCTTCGTCCTGCGGAAAGATCTCCTCGCTGATCTCGCCGGCCTGAGACAACGCAAATCGAACCCCTGTGGGCCCCAGAAAGTCCACCCGATAATCAGCCTGCATCCGATAGTCGTCATTCACTGTAAAGCCTGCGAGCTTGAACTCCAGATGGACCGTTTCACCGGGATAGAAAATACTGTCGTCGGGAATTGGATAGCCGTCCTCGCCGTCGAGAAGTCCGGCGCCAACGATCGAAAACTTAGGCTCCTCGTCGGCGGCGCGCAAAGACGCCGTGCTGACCGAAAGGGTCAACACCGCCGTCAGCAGCGCTGCCAGCGGGCTAGCCTGCCACGGGAAGTGGTTCGCGGGATCCGCGACCGTCCGAGGGTGGGGATTCATGATCATTGCGCGTCAAGCGGCGCACTTCACCCGCGCGCCATTCGTACGCTTCTTTTTCGGCCGAGCGAACACCGCGTTCGACCCAGTCCTTAATAGGTAGACTCGCTTCGACGTCGTCTAGTTCCGCGACGCGCGCGTGAATTTTCGGGCTCTTGGGAAGATACATCGGACAGCAGTCGGTGAAAGGTTCGCAAGAGATTTCATACGTTCCAATGCGCCGCGCCAAATTGAGAATCTCCTGCTTGTCGTCGCCAACGAGCGGCCTGTAAATCGGCAGCGTTGCCACCGACCCCACCGCCTCCATATTCCTCAGCGTCTGCGACGCGACCTGCGAAATGCTGTCTCCGGTAACCAGACCGTGGGCGTGTTCGCGGTAGGCGATGCGCTCGGCAATCCGCAGCATCATCCGGCGGTAAAGCAAAATGCGGTAGCTCTCCGGCGCCGAGACGACGATCTCCCGCTGAATCTCGCCAAACGGAACCAAGTAAAACCGCGAACGCCCCTGATACGGCGTCAGCGCTCGAACCAGTTCACGGGCAACCGGTGGGCTCTCTTCGCCGGGGCGCGCCGGAGGCCCCCAAAAATGCACAAAGCTCAGCCTCACGCCGCGCTTGATGACTTTGTACGCGGCGACGGCCGAGTCGAACCCGCCCGAAAGCAGGCATGTAAGCTTCCCCGCCGAGCCAGTCGGAAGCCCCCCGACTCCGGGGATCTTTTCCCGATAGAGCAGCGCGCGAGTCGGCGTGACCTCGACGTAACAAGTGGCGTCGGCCTGTTCGAGATCGACCTTCACCGTTCGCCCGGCCGCGACAGCATCCTCGTAGATGCGCCCGCCGAGCTCCCTCCCGATGTCGATCGACCGGAACGGGAGCGATTTCTGCGAACGCCGCGCCCGTACCCGAAAACTCCGGAACTCAACGTCTCGCATCAATCGAGCACCCGTCTCAACAATGGAGTCAAGCTCCGGCGCCGTCTGTTCGGCCACAGCCATGTAGGCGATCCCGGGGACCTTCCGCAAGCGCTCGACGCCCTGCCGCGCGGTTTCCTCGTCCCCAAATGTGATCAGTAAGCGGTGGTCTTCCCAGGCGGTGCTCTCGACGCGTAATCCCTCGAGGGCCTGTTTCGAGGCGCGCCTCAGATTTTGGAGAAAGAAGTGGCGGTTGCGGCCCTTCAGCCAGATTTCGTGGTAGTGCAGAATCAGAACCGGCATCGGCAAGTCGGGACCAACAGCCTCATTATAGAAGCCGCCCCCAAACCGGTTGTCCACCCGCCGCGGAACGTACCGCGCCCTACGCTCCGTCCATTGCACGGCTGCCGTTCGCCCTCAAAAATGTACTCTAAATCGCTTCCGGAAGTGATGCCCCGGCCGGTTCGTTCGGGTACAATGGGAGTCTGTCTCCACTCTCAGGGGTTTCAGCGATACCGTTTTTAGAAGTGAAGTAAGGAGGACTTGCAATGAAAGAGACTTCTCTTTCAGCCGCACTGTCGTTGCGTCTGATTCTAGCGTGCGTCCTTGTCGCCGCTCCCGTCTTTGCCCAGAGCACGACCGGCGGCGTCAACGGAACCATCACCGACGCTTCCGGGGCCGTTGTTCCCGGCACAAAGGTCACGCTTTCCAACGTGGCGAACGGCGTCGAAATCAACAGCGAGGCGAATGCCAGCGGCTTCTTCGTCTTTGTCAACGTTCAACCCGGCAACTACACTCTGGTGGCCGAGCAGTCGGGTTTCAAAACGGCTGTCTTGCCGACGTTCAACGTCGGCGTCAACCAAACCGTCACCCAGAATCTTTCGCTGCAAGTCGGCGCGGTGACCGAAACCATCGAAGTGATGGCGCAAGCCGAGCAGCTGCAGCAATCCACATCGGAATTGGGTACCGTCATCGGCGTGAAGGCCGTGGAGGACCTGCCGCTCAACGGTAGGAACTTCACACAACTGTTAACCCTAACCCCGGGCGCCACGCCAATCAGCACGGCGCAGAGCAACGGCATCGGCAGTCACGACCTCGCCAACGTGGGTGTTCCGGGCGCGTCGTTCTCGAACCCCTCGATCCACGGCCAGTGGAACCGTATGAACATCCACTTGCTTGACGGGGTCAACAACACCAACTACATCGGCAACATGTACGTCATCCCGCCGATCATCGACGCGATCGAGGAGTTCAAGGTCCAATCGCACAACGACAAGGCCGAGTTCGGCGGCGTGCTGGGAGGCGTCATCAACGTCATTTCCAAGACCGGAACGAACCAGTTTCACGGTTCCGTTTGGGAGTTCATCCGCAATGACGCGCTGAACGCGCGCGATCCGTTCGCTGATGAGTTCAACGAGCAGCCGGCCGTGTTCCGGCAGAACCAATTCGGCGCCTCGGTAGGCGGCCCGATCATCAAGAACAAGACGTTTTTCCACTTCGCCTATGAGGGTTGGCGCTTCAGCAATCCCAGGTCGAATCGTTATTACGTGCCGACGGATGCGCAACTGAGCGGTGACTTCTCCAACTGGCCCACGGGCCGGAACATCTTCGATCCTCTCACCACCCGGACGGACCCGAACAGCGGCGCGATGATCCGAGATCAATTCCCTAACAACGTCATTCCTTCATCGAGCCTTGACCAGTCGATGCAGACCTATTTGAGGGGCTATTACGATCGACCCAACCTGGCCGGCGATCCCCTGTTCAACGTCATCAACGGCGACGCGGCGACTAACGACGCCGACAACTTCCAGATTCGCGGCGACCACCAGTTCAGCCAAAACGATCGCGCCTGGTTTCGCTACAGCAAGATCGACGGCGCGCAACTCACCCCGTCAACCCAGCTGATCAATGAAGTCGGTGAATTCCCCTTCTTCAACTACGGAGGAGGATGGTTCCACAGTTTCTCGCCGACCTTGATTATGGATCACAGCTTCGGCTACGCCAAGGAGCCCTACCGGCAAGGAACGCTGCCGGATGACGCAGTTGGGGACGGGCCCGCGCTGGCGGCCGGATTCGGCACGATACCCGGCGTCCGGGCGATTCCCTCGATCGCCATCGGGAGCGGCGGTTTCGCCGGCGGTGATACCGGAGCCTTGCGGCGCATGGAAGGGCCGCTGGAATTCCATTACGAGCAGTTTCACTACACAGGAAACCTGAGTTGGATCCGCGGCAACCACACCCTGAAGTTCGGCTTTCAAACCTTGCGCCATACTCTGACTCCCAACCCCCAAGGGTCGATCAGCTTCAACTTCACCGAGGTCCCGACACAAGGCCTTGGGCCGGGTCAGATTGGGTCGACCGGCGACCCCGTGGCGTCGTCGTTGCTGGGAATCCCTTCGCAAGTCTCCGGCGGCTTGCCTCGGAGCGTCTTCCTCGGTTACCAGACGTTTGGGGCCTACGTCCAGGATGAGTGGAGGGTGAAACCGAACCTGACGATCAACATCGGCCTGCGTTTCGACCACCTGATGTGGCCGGATATCGAAACGGATACGCTCAAGACGAATTATGAGTTAGGGACCGGAGAGTTCTTGATCGGCCTGGACTCGATGCCGCCACCGTGTAACCAAGCCGGCGTCGCCCCCTGTATTCCCGGGGACGGCTTGCAGGACGTGCCTTTTGGCGAGTTCATCAGGTTGGCCGATCACAATAGTATCGGGCCGGTCCCTGTTTGGGACAATTGGCAGCCACGTTTTGGGATTGCCTACAGCATGAATCCCACCACCGTCCTGCGCGTCGGGTACGGCCTCGTGTTCGATCAGTTGACGGGTGTCAACCAGTCCTGGCAAGGTACCGGAGGATGGCCGGACAACAGCGGCTTCTTTGAACCAACAAACGCCGTCGGCGAGCCGGTACGCTTCATCGACGATCTTCGGACAAAGCTCGGCAGCACGCTACCGGGCCCGCAGCCTTGGGGCAACACGTGTTGGTGTGTTGATCGCAACGTCAAGAACCCTCTTTCCCACCAATGGAATATAGAGCTCCAGAAACAGGTGGGCCAAAACCTGGTTCTGTCGGGCGGCTATGTCGGCAGCGTCAGCCGCCGCCTGCAGCTGACGGGCCTTGGCAACCTATCGCCGAGCCCGGGTGCGGGTACGGCGGCGGAAGTCCAAGCCAGAAAACCGCAGCCGCATATGCCGACTGTTTTCTGGGGCGATGACCGAGGCCGCTCGGACTATCACGGCCTGGAGCTCAAAGCGGATAGGCGCTTCTCCGACGGTCTGTCGTTCCTGGCGTCCTACACATGGTCGAGAGTCAACGACAATGGCGCCAGCGGCTTCTTTACCGCCGAGAACGGCGTGGGCGGAAGTTCCTTGGTTCAGGATTTCTACAATCTGGACCGCAACAAGGGCCCAGCGGGATTCAACGTCCCGCACTTCCTCTCGCTGTCCACGGTCTGGGAAGTCCCCGCCGGCAAGGGCAAGGGCATATTCAACAAAGGTCCGGCCGCCTGGATCCTGGGCAACTGGCACGTCAACAGCCTGATCCAACTGCGCAGCGGCCAACCGCTCAACATGGTCGCCAACGGCGATGTGGCCAACTTAGGGAACGAAGTTGCCTGGTGGAGCTACATGCGCCCGAATTTGGTCGGCGACCCGAATTCCGGTGCTCGCTCCTCGAACCAGTGGTTCAACCCCAACGCCTACGCGGCGCCCGCGTTCGGCAGCTTTGGCAGCGCCGGTCGGGGCGACGTGTATTCCGAGAACGTCTACAACGTGGATCTTTCCTTGTTCAAGCGATTTGGATGGGGCGAGGGACGCTGGGTAGAGGTCCGCTCGGAGTTTTTCAACGTCTTCAACATGGTTAATTACGGGCCGCCGGATACGACCCTTCTCTCCCCGACCATGGGGAGGGTATTCAATACCGTTATCCCGATCCGACAGGTGCAATTCGGGTTGAAGATCATATTCTGAACGCGGGCTACGGGGCCTCGGACCAGCGCCGAGGTCCCGTAGCAACAGCAACCTTTCACAAATGGGGCAGGCTTCCGGGCCTGCCCTTTTTCGTGTCGCGATCGCCGGTTCCCAATCCGTAAACTTCCGGGGCCGGCACATGAGATACCTGTCCGCACGAACGCTGTTCGGCGTTTCCCGCTATGCACTCCCGCTATTCTCAAAGAGACCAATGACTCGCCACGGGTTCGCAAAGTCAATTCTCACGCTATTGAGCGCGGTCGCCGTGCTTGCCCAAGCCCCGAAGCCCGACAGCGACCCGCGCATCCCCGAGGCCGCGAGGCTGATCCAGCAGGGGTCGCTCAACCAAGCCGTCAACATTCTCGGTAGCGTTGTGTCGGCTCGCCCCGACGACGCCGCGGCACATCTGCTGCTGGGCTCTGCACTGTCCATGGTCCCTCGCCGCAACGAGGCCGTCGAAGCTTTGCTGCGCGCCATCGAACTGCGTCCTGATCATGCACCCAGTCACGCCGCGGCGGGAACCGCTCTTGCTCGCTTGGGTGAACAGGACGCGGCCCTCGACGTCTTCGAGCGGGCAGTCACTCTCGACTCTGAACTCGGGGACGCCCACCTGAACCTCGCGCTGATTCTCGCGGGCAAGGAGGAACTCGGCCGCGCGGCCCGACATATGACGAAAGCGATCGAGCTCGAAACGGATTCCACCAAGCAAGCCCGTCTTCGCTTCCTGAACGGCAAGCTGTACACGGAGCGCAACCGTCTCGACGAGGCCGCTCGGGAGTTCGAACATTCCATTGAACTCGATCCGCAACGAGGTGAAGCGTACCTTGCGCTGGGCGTGACCTGGAAGAGGCTCCTGCGCGAAGCCGAGGCGTATCCGTTGCTCGAAAAGGCCGTCGCTTTGGCTCCTAAAGACGCGATGGCTCTCTACCAGTTGGCGCTCGAACTGCTGCGTCGTGGGAACTCACAAAGCGCTGCCGACCATCTGCTCAGGGCCCATGAACTAGAGCCCGAAGAGCAATCCATCGTCTACAACCTCACGAGGGCGCTGCATAAAGCCGGCCGCAAAGACGAGTACGCCCGCTATCGGATCAAGCTGACCCGGATGATCGAAGCCGCCGACAAAGCGCGCGAGAATGAACTCGATACGGCGCGGCTACACGGTGACGCTGTTCGTTTGGAAGAGTCAGGCGACTACGCGGCAGCCCTTGACAAATACCGCACGGTCCTAGAGTTCGAGCCGCTCAACGCAGTTGCCCGCCGCAACATGGCGCTCGTACTCTGCCGCCTCAACCGCTGGGAAGAGGGCATTGAGGAGCTGCAAGCAATTCTGCGCGACGACCCGGACGACGCCGAAACCGCCCGTGCCCTGACCATCGCACTCGACCAAGCACCACAGTCAAATGGCGGCCCGAATAGCGGGACCCAATAGACCGGCCTTCGCAGCCCCAACGCGGACTTAGAACTCCGCCCGAAGGCGCTTCCAGGTTTCGGACAGCTCCTCCGGCAGCACGCGCGTTTCGCCGATCACCGTGGCGAAGTTGCTGTCGGCCGTCCAGCGCGGCAACACATGCATGTGGATGTGACCGGCGATGCCGGCACCGGCCGCCTTGCCGATGTTCATGCCGATATTGACGCCTTCCGGCCTATAGAGTCTTCTGATCGCGGCCTCGAGTCTTTGCGTTAGCCGCATCATCTCCCCCGCCGCGAACTCATCGAGCGCCTCGAGAGTCGCGGTGTGCTCAAAGGGCAGCACCATGGCGTGCCCGCTGGTATAGGGGTAACGGTTCAAGACGATGAAGTTCTTTTCACCGCGGTGGACGACCAAATTGCCTTCATCGTCGTCCGACTCGACGATCCGGCAAAAGACGCACCCTGACTCGGTGGCGTTCTCGGTAATGTACCGGTAGCGCCAGGGAGTCCAGAGGTAATCCATGGAGAATCAAGGCCTGCAGATATCACAAGTCGCGAGATGGAAGGTTGAGCGGGCGCCTCTTAGGACCTGACGTCTCGCTTAGCGAATAACCGGTTCCGCCGGCGGGGGTGGGCCGCCGTTCACGACATCGCGCAATTCCTTGCTGGGCTTGAAGAAGGGAATCGTCTTAGGCGGAACCTGAACTTGTTCGCCGGACTTGGGGTTGCGTCCGATTCGGCCCTGTCGTTGGCGGGTTCGAAAACTGCCGAAGCCTCGAATTTCAATCTTGTCGCCGCCGCGCAACGACTTGACGATGCTGTTGAAAATCGTCTCGACGATGACTTCCGAGTCCTTACGGGTGACTTCGACAACTCGGGCAACTTCTTCGACTAAATCCGCTTTCGTCATATGACTGCGACCGTCCCCTTCCGATCATGCCGGCCAGGTGCTTAGACCCATCCTGCTGCTCGGCATCTTCCTTAAACGACGGATGATAGCATGATCGCGTCCACGCCCGGCAAGGGGTCGACAACGGCCTGCGCTACTGATCCTGCTGTTGCGGTTCCCCTTGCTGTTGGCGGCTCCGGCGCGCGTCCGGCTCGGTGTCGAGCTTGCTGGGACCGTCGATCGTCTCGGCGGTAACTTCCGCGCTCGGCTCGGCCGGCCCGAGGCTGGTCGCCTGCCGGATACCCGGAGGCACGGTGGGGATCAACGGCGTCGTGGCGGGCTTGCCGCGCTTGGCCGCGTATCGCACGTTCGCCTTGCCGCTGAAGACCCCAAACGTTTTCCCGAATCTTCCTCTTTCGACACGGTGTTCGAGATTGTATTTCATCAAGTCGAACATCTCGGCGTCGGGTTCGGGAATCGGCCGGTCAAAGGCAACGAGTTTTTCCTTCGCCTCCTCGGCAAAGGGGCTCAACGGGTAGTCTCGTACCAGCTTGGTATAACTGTCGGCGGCATTCTGCTGAAAATCCGACCCCATCTTTTCGTAGGTTCCGCCAAGCAACCAAAGGGCGTGATCGCTCTGACTGAAGAGAGGGTAGTGGTCGGTCACGGTCTGGAGCCGGTTAACGCCGGCGCGGAAGCTGCCTTTCTTGGTATAGAAAGACCCGACGCGGTATTCGGCGTCGGCGATCACTTCCTGCACGTCGCGCAGCAGCTGCTCGGTCGGCTCGATGAAAACACTGTTGGGGAATTGCATCGACAGCTGCCGGCATTCCTGGTCGGCGCGCAAAGCGTGCGTGTTGTCGCGGTCCGCCTTTTGCATCTGCTTGTAGTGAATCTCACAGACTTTCATCTGCGACTCAGCCGCCTCTTCCATGGTCGGGAAGAACGTGATGAAATCTTTGTACTCCGCTTCGGCTTGGGCCAGCGCGTAGCGGTGTCCTTCGCGATACCAACTGTCAGCGATCGCCAACTTGGCCTTTGCGATGTACTCGCTGTCGGGGTAGGTGTTGATTAGGGTCTGTAGGGTCAGCCGCGCTAACTCGTACCTGCGCTTTTCGATGTCACGAACCGCCTTGTCAAACAGAATCTTGTCGGGCTGCTCGGAGTTATTGGCGATGGGGTTGTCGTACGGATCTCGGCCGCAACCGGCAACACCGATCACAATCGCCAATGCCGCTGACAGAACCGCGGTTCGAAAATACCTAGACTGCACCGCTTTCACCTCTTCCCTGGAACTCCTAGACCTTGACGAAGTTGGTTTCTTCGGCCCTTCGACGCATCGCTTGAAATGCCGCCCGCGCGTCCACCGTGCCGAAAATGCTCGACCCAGCCACCACAATATCACAGCCGGCTTCGACGATCGCAGACAGGTTATCTAAAGTCACACCGCCATCGATTTCGATTCGATAGCTAAGGCCCCTCTCTTCCCGCAACTCGGCAAGTCGCCGGACCTTATCGAGCGTGTAGGGCAGCAACCTTTGGCCGCCGAAACCGGGATTGACGCTCATGATGAGCACAAAATCGAGTGACCCCAGGAGGTCATCGAGCAGGTGCACCGGCGTAGCCGGGTTGAGCACGACGCCCGCCTGGGCGCCAAGGTCCCGAATCAACTGCACGCTACGATCAAGGTGCGGGCAAGCCTCCTGATGAACCGAAATCATTTGCGCCCCGGCTTCGATGAACGCCGGAACATAACGGTCCGGCTCCTCGATCATCAGGTGACAATCGAGAATCAGATCCGTCGCGGCTCTCAATGACCTAACTACCGGTACCCCGATCGAAATATTGGGGACGAACCTCCCATCCATCACGTCGACGTGCAGCATCGACGCACCGCCGCTCTTGACCGTTTCGACTTGCTCGCCGAGACGCGAAAAATCCGCCGACAAAATCGAAGGAGCAATTTCAACCATTCGGGCGAGCCTCCAGGGCGATTCCCTTCATTATAAGTATCGGCGGAAGAGGCCAGCGTGTTTCAAGCATCGTGTCGCTGAGCTGTGTGTGTCCCTTCCGGTCCCTTCCGCCGGAACGTCGATGCGCGATCTCGATTCGCGTATAATCAAGCGAGAAGTCACTCTGCCGTGAGCCTTTCCGGGGTCCTGTCCGCGGCCCTCTTTTCCAATTTTCAGTTAAGTTTGCCTGACGGCGATTAAGCCGGATCGGGAACGAATATGGTTGATGGAATGCGTTGTCAGCGTGGCGACGGCCCGCAGGCCTGCTATGGGTGTGGTCGATCTATGACGGTTTCCGCCCTTCGGGTCCTGTTGAACAGGCCGCGTCCCCGCCGGCTCTGACTCTTTGTGGGCTCGGCACCGGGGAGTATCTTTATGGCTCTATTCAAGACGCGTAGCGCGGCAATCTACGGCGTGGATGCGCGGTTGATTGATGTTGAAGTGGACATTTATATGGGGTCTCCCAAGGACTTCATTACGGTCGGACTGCCGGATACGGCGGTTCGAGAGAGCCGAGAGAGGATCAAGTCTTCGTTGGTTCATACCGGTGTTGGCTTTCCGAACAAGGCGGTCACGGTGAACCTGGCTCCGGCGAATCTGCGCAAGGAGGGGGCGGGATTCGATTTGCCAATGGCGCTGGGGGTGATGGGCGCGATGGGAACAATCCCGGTCGAGGGGCTTGAGGAATATCTGATCGTGGGAGAACTCTCGCTTGATGGGGGATTGCGTCCCGTGCGCGGTGCGTTGCCGATTGCGGTTTGTGCGAAGAGCGAAGGGATTGCCAATCTTATCCTCCCGACGGCGAACGCCGCCGAGGCTGCGGTTGTCGAGGGTGTCAACGTCTTTGGAGTCAAGCACCTACGTGATGTGATTTCCTTGATCGAGCAACGCGACTCGGCGGTGCCGGTGCGTGCTAACAACTCGGCACCGGCGGATGACCCGCGGGGGCCGCTTTTCGATTTTCAAGATGTCAAAGGGCAGCCTACGGCGAAGCGGGCACTCGAGGTCGCGGCTGCGGGCGGTCACAACATTCTTATGGTCGGCCCTCCCGGGTCCGGAAAGACGATGTTGGCCAAGCGCTTACCGGGAATTTTGCCGCGCCTGACCTTTGACGAAGCCTTGGAGGCAACGAAGGTTCACAGTGTCGCGGGGGTGTTGGAGTCCAACCAAGGCTTGCTGGCGGAACGGCCCTTTCGGGCGCCTCACCACAGTATTTCTAATGCCGGGTTGGTCGGGGGCGGAGTCGGAATGCCGCGTCCCGGAGAAGTGAGCTTGGCGCACAACGGCATCTTGTTTCTGGACGAGCTTCCGGAATTTCCTCGCAACATCTTGGAGCTGTTGCGACAACCTCTTGAGGATGGAAACATTACGATTGCCCGATGGGCACTGAGTCTGACGTTCCCGTCGTCTTTCATGTTGGTGGCGGCGATGAATCCGTGCCCCTGCGGATACTTCGGCGATCCTAATCGAGAGTGCCGATGTACGCCCCCGATGATTCAGCGCTATGTGTCAAAGATCAGTGGGCCGTTGCTGGACCGAATCGACATTCACGTGGAAGTGCCACCGGTGAAGTACCGCGAATTGCGGTCGTCAGAGCCGACGGAGTCTTCCGGGGAAATTCGCGGTCGAGTTGAGCGCGCGCGGGAAGTGCAGCTTACCCGCGGGTTTTCCAACGCGCGAATGCCGTCGAAAAAGATTCGGGAGTTCTGCGGATTGAACGACTCTGGCGAGCAGACTCTGGAAGCCGCCGTACAGCGAATGGGATTGTCAGCCCGCGCGCATGATCGGATCTTAAAGGTCGCCCGAACCATTTGTGACTTGGAAGGCGCCCCGGATATTCATGTGCAGCACCTGGCAGAGGCGGTGCAGTACCGCAGTCTCGACCGTACGTATTGGGCTTGACAGGTTGTCTAGGTTGGGTCGGGCCACCTCCCTGGCCTTGTCCATGTCTTCTTGCAGGTCGTGGCTGGGTTCAGAACCAGCACGGCGGATCTCGAGAGACTTCAACCCACAGCAGCCGCCAGCGAACGCCGCGGGGCCGATTGCGACATGACACGTGCCCTCCGAGCGGACGCGTTACCTTTACCTCCTCGTCCCGTGGATATTTGACTGTATATCTACATTCATGGGTGGAGAGACGGGATCGCAAGCGCGTTGTAGAATTGTTCATGACCGGGATGCCGTTATGGGTTTGATTGTCAACGGTGAGCGCATTCAGCAGGACGTCATTCGGCGTGAGGCGGAAGATCTGAGTGCCTCGTTCCAACGGATGCCGGAGGAGGAGCGGGCACAGTACGGTTTGAAACCCGAAGGAATAGAGAGGACCGCACTCGAGTGGTCCCGCGAGAATGTGATCGAAAGAACGTTGTTGCGGCAGGAAGCCGAGCGACAAGGCGAGGCGATAGAGGGTGACGAGGTCGAGAAAGGGCTGGCGCAACTGAGAACCGATCGGAAGAACAGCGGGGCGAAAGACGGTTCTCTTGACGAAGAAGTTGCTCGCCGCGAGATCGAAACTCGGGTCAGGTTGGATCGTTTACTGGGGAAGATCACGGCTCGGGCGGCGGCCCCCAAAAATAAAGAGATCGCCGACTTTTACCGGAAGAACAAGGAGCGATTTCAAGAACCCGGTAAAGTTCATGCCGCCCATATTGTCAAGAACGTTGGGGACGGCGTGTCCGAAGAGGAAGCCTCCTCGGCGATAGCTTCGATACAGAAGCAGTTAAAGGCAGGGGCGAGGTTCGAAACGCTGGCGGACCAGTACTCCGACTGTCCCGGGAAAGGAGGGGATTTAGGCCGGTTCCCTCGCGGGCAGATGGTCGAGGAGTTCGATCGCGTGGTCTTTGCGCTCGAGGCGGGCGCCATCAGTTCCGTGTTCCAGACTGTTCTCGGATTCCACATCGCAAAGGTCTACGAACGTTTCCCAGAGTACACGAAGACTTTGGCGGAGGCTCGGGAAGAGATTTGCGCGCAGCTTGGGAAGGAAAAAGAGCGGAGGGCGGTGGAGCGCTTTGTCGATGCATTGCGGGTGAAGGCAGATATTCGCGAGGATGACGACCCGGACACGGCGGAGGTCGGTCCACAATGAGCACGGAAACTCCCTGCTGCGTGCCGAGCAAAGAGCGAGCCGACCGGTTGGCGGAATCCCGGTGGTGCTCCGAAGCAAGACCATGTACCACCAAGGGATCGAAGGAGGGGATGGTCCTACTCGAGGGCGGCCAGTTCTTGATGGGGACGGAATCGGACGCGGCATTCACGGCAGATGGGGAGGGTCCGGTTCGTAGGGTGACGATCGACCCTTTCTATATCGACGTCCACCCGATAACCAATCGGCAGTTCTCAGAGTTCGTCGGGAAGAGCGGATATCGGACGGAGGCAGGGAGATTCGGTTGGTCGTTCGTTTTTCACAAGCAATTGCCTCGAGAAAAATACGGCCAGCTGGTAGATGACACGGTGGCGGGACACGAATGGTGGTGTAAGGTATCGGGCGCGGATTGGCGGCATCCGGAAGGGCCGGATTCCGATGTCGGAGAGAGGGAGGACTACCCCGCAACGCATGTCTCGTGGAAGGATGCCGCAGCCTATTGCAGATGGGCGGGCAAGCGCCTGCCGACCGAGGCGGAATGGGAGTACGCCGCTCGGGGCGGGCTGGAGCAGCACATGTATCCTTGGGGCGATGAGTTGACCCCGGACGGACGGCATCTGTGCAACATATGGCAGGGGACGTTCCCAGAGGACGACACGGCTGAGGACGGGTACGCCGGGCCGTGTCCGGTCGAGGCGTTTCCGGCGAACGGATACGGAATCTTTTCGGTCACGGGGAATGTCTGGGAGTGGTGCTCGGATTGGTGGGATCCGAACTATCACGTTTTAGGGACAAGGCGGAATCCCGTGGGCCCGCCGTCGGGCCTGTCAAAGGTCATACGGGGTGGGTCTTACTTGTGTCACGAGTCGTATTGCAATCGGTACCGCCTCGCCGCACGAACGTCGAACTCGCCCGATAGCGCGACGACGAACCTGGGATTTCGTTGTGTACGAGATGCCGGTTAAAGGGGTATCACACGAGTTCAAAATTTTTTGCTGCTTTCCTTTCTATGACTTAGCGATGCCCGGGGGTCTTTAGCGGGCTGAGGCGTGATAGTCTGGTGCCAGATAGTTTTTCAGGCCATGGTTGGGGCCCTCTTCGATTGCGGATCGGAGGGGGCCTTTTTTGTTGGAATCAAGACCGACGGGCAACTTCGGCCGATTGAACGAGGAGCAATTCAGACGTTAGCCTTCGTGAAGGGCGCCCAGCGTAAGACATCGGAAAGTTTGCGAGATCGGCCGGGAAGAACCGTTGCCACTGGGTATGAGGTCGACCACGACATGATCGAACAAGGAGGTTTGGCAGGCGAGATCAGAGTCTATGGCGGGCGACACAAAGGAATGGCTGCAAATCAAGCGGGGAATGGCGTACGAGCCGCTGCCGTCCCAGGAAGAGTTCCACGCGAACGATGCTCGATTCAAGGGATTCTCAGGGCCGGTCGGGAGCGGCAAGAGTTCGGCACTGTGCTACGAATCGGTCCGCGCAGCGTACTGCAACATCGGACGGACAGGGTTGATAGGGGCACCAACGTACCCCATGTTGCGGGACGCGACGATAGTGACGTTCTCGGACTTGTGCGAGTCCAGCGGGCTACCGTTTCGGCTGAACAAGTCGACTAGTACAGTCACGCTGACGGACATTGGATCGCGTATCTTGTTTCGGTCGGTGGACGATTTTGAGAGGCTGCGTGGGTCGAATCTGGCGTGGTTCGGCGTCGACGAGATGACGTACACGGCAGAGGAGGCCTGGCTTCGACTGGAGGCACGACTTCGTGATCCAAAGGCGAACCGGTTACAGGGTTTCGGTGTTTGGACGCCGAACGGATTTGATTGGGTTCATCGGCGTTTTCGGGCGGAGCGCGTGAAGGGCTACGAACTGATCGAAGCTCGGCCGTTCGAGAACGTCTACTTGTTGAAAGAGACACCGGATTATTACGAGCGGCTGGGTGAGAGCTACGACGAGAATTTTTTCCGGCAGGAGGTGCTGGGCGAATACCTCAATCGTCGGTCGGGGCAGGTGTACTACGCCTTCGACAGGCGACACAACGTGGGTGAAGCTGAGGTCGATCCCGGCGAGCCGTTGCTGTGGTCGTGGGATTTCAATATCAATCCGATGGCGTCAGTCATCTGTCAGGAGCGGGACGGCAAGGTCGCGGTCGTGGATGAGATTGTATTGGGTACGTCATCGACTCCGGAAGTGTGCGAAGAGTTCTTGGATCGTTACGGCACACACCGGGCGGGCCTGACGATTTACGGGGACGCGAGCGGGGAGCAAACTCACACCGTGAACGGATCGTCGGATTATGACTTGATTCGAAAGTTCTTGCGCGCCCATCGGCAATTGGGAGGGGAATTGGTTGTACCTCGGTCGAACCCTCGGGTTCGAGAAAGAATCAACGCGACGAATTCGCGTTTACGGAACGCACAGGGCGAGCGCCGGTTGGTGGTTGCCCCACGATGCAAAGAGTTGATCAAGGACTTGGAGGAGGTTTGCTACAAGCCTGGGAGCGGACAGATCGACAAGGAGCGGAATTCACAGCGGACGCACCTTTCCGACGCGCTCGGGTATTTGCTGTGGAGTCGTGACAGAGCTTCGGAAAAGATCGGCGAGCGAGCTGAGCGGCTGATGTGACTTGGGGGACTTTGTGATTGAGCAACTGAATCGAGAACATCCCGAATACAGGGACCGCAAGGAGATGTGGAAGCGGTATTGGGATTTCTACGTTGGCGGCGAGCAGTTGCGACGGAACGCCAGCTTGTACCTTGTCCGACGTCAGAAGGAACCTAACGACGTTTACGCGGAGCGGCTTTCGAGGGTTTTCTATGAGAACTATTTGGGCTCGTGCGTGGACTGGTATGCGTCGGCACTTTTCCGCAGCCAGCCGGTAACCACATTTCGGTCGAGCAGCGCACGAGTAGAGGACTTCTACGCGCAGTTCCTGGAAGATGGCGACCGCCGCGGGAAGTCGTTGCTCGAGATTGTGCGCAAGGTGTTCATTGAGACGCTGGTGTACCGGGAAGGTTTTGTGTTGATCGATTTCCCAAGGGTCGGTAGGGATGTCAACAACCAGGCGGAGGAAGACGCGGTCGGGAAGTCGCGGGCGTACTTAGTTCCTTACTCTCCCCGTCAGTTGATCAATTGGCGGACGGACGAGCAGGGCGAATTCGAATGGGTTGTGTTGCGGACCCAGGCGAACTACCAAGAGCAGTTGACCGACGAAGACACGATCACCGAGCAACGGTGGCTCTATCTCGACCGGGAGAACTTTCAGCTCTATTCGAGAAAGAGGCACGAGGGTGCCGGAAGTATGAACGGATCGAGCGGCGTCATCGAGGGCGTTGAGCTGATCGATCAGGGCCGGCACGGGCTGGCGGATTTGCGACGGGTTCCGTTGGTCAAGATGGCGGTGACCGACGGATTGTGGTTGGCGAACAAAGCGTCGTTGTTGCAACAGGAGCATTTCAACAAGTCGAATGCGCTTTCGTGGGCGCTCCATATGGGACTGTTCGCCATGCCGGTGATCTACTCGGAACGGGAGTGGCAGCAAATCGTCGGTGAGGCCTACTACATTCAACTGGGTCCAAATGACCGGTTCGGGTGGACGGAACCGGAGGGGCATGTCTTCCAGATTGCGGCTGATAATCTGGATCGGCTCAAGGACGAGATTTACAGGGTTTGTTACCTGATGAATCAGGCCGGCGGCCGCGAGGCGCGTCATCTGGGGCAGTCAGGACTGAGCAAGCAGCGCGATTTCGCAGTTACCCACGAGGTTCTTCGGACCTACGGGCGGCTGATCAACGATTTCCTGCGGCGGGTGCTGGGTCTGATCCGGGCAGCGCGCAAGGACGACGTGGAGATCGAAGTCACAGGGATGGATCAGTTCGACGTGCCGGAGTTTTCCGACGAGCTAGCGCATGCCGAGGGGCTGCTGCGACTAGGTATCGGTTCGGCCCGGTTGGAGAAGGAAATTCAGAAGCGGGTTGCGCTCAAGTATCTCGATGGAGCGACGCAAGACACGAAGAATGAGGTCGTTCGGGAGATCGAAGGGCAGTCGGCGGCGCCGGGCAATTGACTTGCGTGACGGTGTTGCAGATCGATTGGCGATGCGGCCGGGAGGATCTTGGCTAACTAGAGGGCACTAGCGGTTGGACTGGATTTGCGCCGACAGAGTCGCCTAGGAAAGCGATTCGATCGGCGCTTTTGTTTTTAGTGGGGAACTCGGATGGGCTTTTTGAAGAACACACAGGAGTCGCAATTGCCGGGAGAGAACAACACTGATCTCGAGGAAATGGTGCGCAAAGCGATCGGCGAGTACATGCGACAGAGCACGGAGCGCGAGGAACCTGCGCTCAAGAACAAGCTCGGTGAAGAACGCCGGCGGCGAGAGAGTCTCGAGCGGAAGCTGAACGAGGCGCAGGAGGAGAACCGCAGGACGCGCCGTCAATCGGATCAGATCGACCGCCACTCGCAGATCCGGTCGGTGCTCCAGGAGCTGGGTGTCCACAAGGTGGACCTTGCCTTCAAGTTAGTGAAGGACGACGTGTTTCGGGGTGAGGACGGCGATCTCTACGCCAACGTGGACGGAAAGCAGGTTTCTTGCGGCGACTACATCGCGAGCTTTGTCACCGAGAACCCGGAGTTCTTACCGCCGCGGATTGCGGGCGGGGCCGGCGCGGCGGCCGGCACCGACGGCCAGATGGGGCCGGGTTTTGATTTGAACAGAATTCGTCCGGGAATGAGCCGCGAAGACACGGCTCAAGCGTGGCGAGAGGTCGCTCGGCTGACCGGACAGCGGTAGCAGTCCCGCCGGGGAGCGGCCTCCTCGCACAGGGACACCTGCGCACCGGATCGAAGCGACCGCGTGCGTGCAGGGCTCGTAAAGAGTTTCGAGTAGCAGCGGGGCGCGGAAGCCCCATTTTTTCGATAGCAAGGGAGGAAATCAATGGCGGCAATTACATCCGCGAACGTTGCGCAAGCAATCGTGAAACTAGTGGCAGCCGACGCGCTGCCCGCTTTGATGGGAAACCTGATCATGGGGAACCTCGTGAGCCGGAACTACGAACCGGTTCTCGGTCAGGCCGGTGACACGGTCAATATCCCCATTGTCCCGAGCATGGTGGCGAACAACATAGCCGAAGGCGGCACGGTGACGACGCAGAACCCCAGTTTAGGCAACGCGCAGATCGTGCTTAACACGCATGCCGAGGCGACTTTCCAGATTCCGGACGTGACCAAGGTGTTGGCGGTCCCAGATCTGCTGCGGATCTATATGGAGCCCGCAGTGGTTGCAATTGCGGAAAAGATCGAGACGGACTTGTTGAATTTGTACGCTTCGTTTACCTCGAACGCGACCGTGGGTACGGCCGGTACGGCGTTGACCGAAGCGGTCATCGATCAGGCAGAGACGAGTCTGTTCCAAGCGAAGGTGCCGCAAAGCCAGCCGAAATACCTGGTCGCGGATCCGGACAGTTATTCGGCCTTGCGACAGATTCCGCGGTTCAGCGAGTTTCAGAGTGCCGGGGACGCGGGTGTGAATGCTTTGATCCACGGTACGGTCGGGCGGTTGAAGGACTTCTTGGTCTTCCGTTCGCAGTTTGTCCCGAAGACCGGAAGTGCGCCGGTGACGACGCACAACTTGGCGTTTGCACGGGACTCGATCGGCCTTGTGATTCGCCGACTGCCGCAACCGCTGCCGGGTACTGGCGCCATCGCCGAGCACGCCGAGTTGGGCAATTTCGGCATGCGCGTGGTGATGAGCTACCAACCCAACACATTGGCTCAGCAGTTCACGGTCGACGTCCTATACGGCGCGGCGGTGATCCGCAACGAGTTCGGTGTGCAAGTGGAGTCGTAGTTAAGCTGGACCCGCCTCCTTCCAGGGGGCGGGTTCTCTTGTTGCGGGACAGGAGACGAAATGGACTTGCGGGCATACTATCGGCGAATTCGAGAAGTGGAAACGTCGCTGGAAGACGAATACCCCGTCATCAAAAGTGTGGCAACCGAAGACGGCGGCAAGGACGGCCGACTGGCCGAAGTTACGCGCTCGGTAGCAGCACGGATGATTGCGGATGGTATCGCAAAGAAGGCTACGGCGAAGGAAACGCAGGGGCTGCGTGCTCGTGTCGCCGAAGCGCGAGAAGAGGAAGAGAAGCGCCGACGCGCCGAGCTGGTGCAATTTACCGTCATTTCGGAAGCAGATTTGCGGGCGCTACAGCGGCCCGTTCGTTCTGATCGGAAGGACTAGGGCATGGCTCTATTTACGGACCAAAGCGTGTCGGACATCTCCGATCTGATTGCCTATGAGGCGAACCTGCCGGAGATTTCAGGCGCCGAAGGGATAGATTTGGAGACAAAAATCCGACTGGCGCAGACCGAGCTTTCGGCACACCTGGAAGCGGCGTCGCAACGTCCGGGAAACGTCTACTTCGCGCAAGGGGCAGGTTGGCAGTCGACAGGCGGCGAGACCAACCTGTCACGCTTTGCCCTCAATCAGGTCGTAGTGACGCCGCCCTTAAAGCTATGGCATACCTTTCAGGCGCTGGCGATCATTTACCGAGACGCGTACAACCGCAAGCTAAACGACAAGTATCTGCCCAAGTGGAAAGAGTACAAGGAGCTGGGGAAGTGGGCCTCCGACCTGTTGCTCCAGACAGGCATCGGGATCACCACGAAACCCGTTCCGCGTCCGGGACAGCCGACGCTGGATTGGGTGGCTTCGACTTTGGGCGACCTGGTGCTGTTTGTGCGAATGACGTGGGTTGGGACCCAGGGCGCGGAAGGGTCCGGGAGCGTCGAACAGGCGATCACCGTGCCCGCAGGCAATGCACTCCGGGTCACGCCGCAAAGCGCGCCGAGCGGCGTGACGGGTTGGAACGTGTATGTCGGCCCATCGAGTGGAGAGGCGACCCTGCAGAATGCGGGCCCACTAGATCTGGAGACCACGTGGGTATTACCGGATTCGGGTTTGGTCTCGGGAAGTCCTATCGAGGAAGGGCAGTTGCCCGAGGTCTTCAAGACCGTGCCGCGATTCTTGCAGCGCGGGTAGGTCCGCGAACACCGCGCGTATTGACCGCGTGGCACGTGGATAAGGAGCACAGGCGAGCGTGGCGAATCTTTGTATAGCGGCCCTGACGAGTCTGCGCGACTACTTGTTGGACAACGACGGTATCAACGCCGCGTTGTCCGAGATTGCCGCTCGAGATGGGACGTACCTCCTTCCGATCAGAGGGGAGACGGCGTTGCTGCAACACGTGCCGGCCAAGCTGGCGGACGAGAATGAGCCGACGATGTACCCGGCAGTGTACCTGCATTGCGGACGAATGGAGAACCAACTTCTCGAGAAGTTCCGAAAGTTTTCGGGACGGATTTGGGTCGTTGCCGATGTGCGAGTCAGCGGGGAGCGATTTATCGGCTTGGAGGCGATGGTAGCCCGCTATGTCGAAGCCCTGGTGAAGGTGCTTGAGGGGCGTGTAGGGAAGTGGAATGAGACCGTAGCTTACAGCGGTGTTCACAAGGTTCGCTTTATTGGGGCCGAAGAGGGAGGTCGGAATTTCTTACAGCGCGCCGAGGTTGAGATTGAGCTGCTGGCGCACGAGTAAGGATCACAGTTCGATCGGTCACGGGCAAATGAAAGCCGCCTCCGCTGTCACCTGTGGTGGCTAGGAATAGGATGGGACGGGCACGACATGTCGTGCCCTTTTGTTTTTTCGCGTGAAAGGGAATCAAGATGCCGAATTGCGTACTTTCGAGTCAAAACCGGTTCTATGTGGAGAAGGAAGGGAGCTTCGGCAACGTGCCGGCGATCACGGCGGCGAACCGGATTGCCGCTGTGCAGCTGGGAATCCGGCAACGCCTGGAGCAGCGAGAACGAAGAGACAAGACCGGGAGCCGCACTTACAGCGGGGTAGCGCCGGGGGGACGCAAGGTCACGGATTTCAACCTACAGACCTATCTAATTGAGAATGCGACGCCGAGTTCGCCGCCGGTCTTTGGTCCGCTCGTGGAGGCTTCGCTGGGAGGCGCACCAGTGTCTTTCGCGGGCCTGACCGCCGGGACTGGTTCGACGACAACACAGGTGGTCTTCAGCGGCAGCCATGGGCTAGTAGAGGGCCAAGCGATTGCCTTCGGCGGAGAGATTCGCTTCGTGGCCTCGGTCGTGAACTCGACGACGGTCCAAGTAAACCCGCCGTTCGCCGCGGCCCCGAGTTCGGGAGAGACGCTAACCGCGACGGTGACCTACTTCCCCGCGGCGGAACTGCCGAGCGTTTCGGTGTTTGACTACTGGGATCCGGCCGGGGCCGTGGATAGGATTCTGGTCGGCGGGAGCTGTGGGCGTTTCCAGGTGAAAGTCAACGCGGATTTTCACGAGGTGGAGTTTATCGGCGAAGCGCAGGACGTGATCGACACCGAGTCGTTCGCCACCGGCCAGGGCGGGTTGTCCAGCTTCCCGGCCGAACCGGCGGTGACGGGCAATTTGGCGGCCCCGGTTCCCGGGAACTTGGGTCAAGCGTGGCTGGGAACGCCGACCAATAAGTTCTTGACGGTCACGAGTGCCCTGATCGAGTTGGACAACGACTTGGATTTGCGGGGTCGGGAATTTGGGACTACCGTACCACAGTGCTTGGCAGCGGGCATTCGTAATGTCACGGCCAGTTTCGAGCTCTTCGAGGCAGACGACGCAGCGACGAGGGGTCTATACGCGGCCGCGCGAGCGGAGACCCCGATCGGCGTCATGTTTCAACTAGGCGAAGCCGGCGGACAGCTAATGGGTGTGTATATGCCGAACGTGGTTCCGCAGGTTCCAGAGTTCAACGACCAGGAACGGATCTTGCAGTGGGATTTCAATAATTCCCGTGCACAGGGGCAAACCGATGACGAAATCTATGTGGCCTTTGGATAAGAAATGAACTACGAAAGTACAGTCACTCTGGAATCAGCGAAGTGCCCGGGTGTCCGGTTTACGGTGCGGCGGATGTCCTTTGGACGCAGGCTTGAGCTGACCCGCAAGGTCAAGGAAAGACTCGCGCGGCTGGAGTTCCTTTCCGCGGGCGAGTCGGGCGGGACCGATGAAGCTGAGGCGGCACTACTGACCGGAGAGATCGACCGCGAGTACGGTACCTGGGGTTTGGCCGGTCTAGAGGGCCTCGATATTGACGGCGAAGAGGCGACGCCTCAAACCCTGATGGAAAAGGGGCCTGAGCCGCTGGTTGCAGAAGTGCTGGAAGCGATTTATCGAGAGGCGGGCTTGAGTGAGGACGAGAGAAAAAACTCCGAGTCGTATTCCACTTCCTCCAAGGAAATCAAGCCGGGTGGAAATGCGACGAATGCCGGCGCATAGGGCTGGAGACGAAGCGCCGTTGCGGATGGATCGAGCAAAGTTCAGGAGATCAAACCGTCGTTTGGGTTAGCTCCATTCGTACGTTTCGAGAACCGCGATTGTCTCTCAATGAGTGCCCAGTGAGCTTCATCACAGGCGACAGCGCGGCGGCGGTCGAGGATTTCCTGGCGTCTCGCATTTTAGGGGGAGAGCCAGACGTTTGGGCGTGGCCCGCGCGCCGCGTTGACGCGGCGGCGGTCTTGTGGGCTGAAGTGAAGAAATTAGAAAGGCAGGAACGTGCCGAGCCTTGATTTCGACAATTTGGTGGACGCACAGCGGAGAACTGCACAAGCCCTCCAGAGATTGTTGGTGCAACTGCGGAAGGGCGGTGTTGCCGGATCCGGTGGTGAGACTGGAACCCCCATCGTTCGACCGCGGCACTTGACAGCGGCGGCGCGACCTGTAGCCGCCTCCTTCGGGGATGAGTTGCGGCGACTGATACGGCCGTCCTTGAATAGGCAGCGGTCCCAGACTCCTGAGATCCAAACGTCTCCGTCGTTTTCGAGACGACCGACGGTTCTGTTTCCTGCCGCAAGATCTGCGTCCGGGACCGACCGGCGTGGACAAAGAGACGAGAATGCGGGCGAAGTGCTGCGAACGACGGCACTGGCAGTACGGGGTTTGGGCGACGCGCTTCGCCGGAATACGGAAGCGATCGTCCGAAACGGACTGTCTCCGGCAGCGGGTGGTAGCTTGGTGTCCGGCCTAGCAGCCGGATTGGCCCGAAGAGGAGGGTTCGGAAACCTATTCAAAGGAGGTTTCGGGCTCGTCCCTTTGGGGCTGAAGATTGCCGGTTTGTTTCGCGAAAAAAAGGGGGAGGCACGGACGTTCTCGCCATTCGACCTTCCGCCCAGCTTATCGCTTGAAGTCGCGAACACGGACAACGTCTTGAATGGTTTCCCGCGGACCACGAGAGGTCAGACGGGGCAGGTCCGGCTCATCGAAGAGCAGGCGACCCCGGCTCAACCACAAGTCCTCGTCAACGTCAGCGCGATGGACAGCCAGTCATTCCTCGACCGGTCCCAAGATATTGCAAGCGCCCTGCGGGACGCAATGTTGCACATGCATCCGGTCAACGATGTGATCGGCGAGGTGTAGTTTTTGAGGGAGTGAAGGAGGTTATCGATGGCAATACCGCATTACAACGAGGTGCCTGATCACTGGAAGCACCCGGTCGGACCGTATCGTCAAGCACCGGAGGAGTTTGGTGGCGATTGGTGGATGGTGAATCCGTTTACAGGCTCGGAGCCATGGAAGAACCAGAAGCGGCCCAACGAACGACTGCCCGTCGGCTTCGTTGCGATCTTCGGACCTCGGCCGCGCCTGGCGGATTACCTGAACACGTCGAGCCCGAGTCGGTCGTGGAAAATTGCCACTCTGCAGTGGGAACAGGACCTGCGCTATTTCAAGCAGGCGGGCCGGCCCGAGTGGGTGACGGATGAGGAGTCTGCCGCAACGACCAGGACTTTTCAGGCCTGGGGAATGGGCGAGCCGCAGTTTTACGAGGGACGATACGGTTTCATGGTTCGATTCCCGGACTCTTTGGTTAGGGATTTCGAGACAACCGCTTGGGGAGCGATTCGGGCGACGCACAACGTAATTGCCGGTTACCAGCTCCGGGCGCTCGATCACGGATTCGTGCCCGAGAAACGGCATCCCTTTGTGCCGCCGCAATTCTGGCCGAAGGAGTCATTATCCGAGGAGGAGGTTGCCTAAATGTCACCGAAGACAGGTCGAATCACAATTACGTCAGGGCAGAGCGAGTCTTCCGCGCTTGAGCTTGTCAGCGAGACTCTAGTCGGCATCTACATGCCTGCGGCATGGGACTCGGCTGACCTGGCGTTCCTCGCCAGCAGCGATGGCCAGAGTTTCTCCGAAATCCATGAGTTCGGTTCGGCGGTGAATGCACAGGCCGCGGCGGGTCAATACATTCCATTGGACTTTACGAAGTTCGTGGGAGCCGCGTATATCAAGGTTCGCTCGGAGAGCGGGGGGGCGGCGGTCACCCAATCCGCCGAACGGATCTTAACGCCTGTGTTCAGGACGCTGGAGTAGTGTGATGTCGCTGCTGCTGTCGAAGCATGAAGGACTCGTGCGAGTGGGGTTGGTCGCGCACTACGATTTCTCCAAGACGAACCTGTTGGCTGCGTCGGAGGCGTTTGATGAGGCGGTCTGGAGCACGTCGAACGCCACCGTGACAGCGGATGCAGCCACGGCGCCCGATGGGGAGTCCACGGCTGATCTGTTGGCTCCGACGAGCTCGAATGCCTTTATTCGGCAATTCGTGACGACGCAGCAAAGCACAGACTACGCGTTCAGTGTCTATCTGAAGTCGGTGGGTGCAGATCTGGACATGCTGATCGGTATCTTCGATGGGAGCCTAACGCCGATCAACAGCGTCGTTATCACCGTGACAGGCAGCTGGCAGCGGTTTGAGGTTTCGGCCAACTCAGGAGCTAATACGACTTTGCAAGTCTTGCTCGGGGGTGGATCGAGCTGGAGCACCGGCGAGGATGTTCATGCTTGGGCGGCCCAGGTGAACGAAGGCGTGACTGCTGCCAGCTACGAGCGAACGACAGACAATCAAGTCTTGCTCGACACAAGTGGACAGGGGAACGACCTGACGCTGGGTGCGTCGACGCTCAGCGAAGCAGACGACCCGGCCTGGGGGAAGGATCGGCTTGTCTTTGACGGCGGCGACTTGGCACAGCGCAGCGCTACCAGCCAATTACCGGCCGGAAACGCCGACCTAACGATGATGGTCGCGGCAAAGCTGACGGGACTCACCGCGGACAGTGTCCTGCTTTCCTACGGGAGCGGGGTGGACGGCGCAACACCCAACTTGATGGTTGATTCAGTCGACCACTTGACCGCCGGGTTTCAGGGCTCCGGGTGGACCGCGGATATCGGGTCTGCCATCGGCTCACAAAGTGGTTTTTTTGTAGGAACGATGCGCTATCGCGCTCAGGGAAGAAGTCTGGACGTTATATTCAACGACTTCTCGCAGTCGGCCACGCTCACAATCGGTGCGGATGCAGGAGCGACTAATCAGCAGATCGGAATGGGTGCGACGTTTAGCGGCCTTGATCCGAGCAGCGCGGAGATTACTCATGGCTTGGTCTACGACCGACATCTTTCCGACGGGGAGATTCGGCGGGTCTACCGATCTGTAAAGGGGTTGCTGCAGAGCAGGGGATTCTCGCTTCCTTAACTTGTATCCCAGGCGAGTTCGGCGCTGAGCGGGCTTGGACTGCTCACCGAATGTCGGCGGAGCATCTGTGTAGGGACGCGCGGGGTTCTGTAAGTCCCGCCCGGGTGCTCCGGCTCTTCGAGCCTTCGCGTCTTTTTTGGCGATAGTCCCGTGATCGGCGGCCCGGAGAGCGGGACACCAGGAAAGCTAGTATGGCTGCGTTTCCGAAATTAAAGACGGGTGTGACGGCACAATATCCGTCGGATCGCGAGTTTCGATTCTCAACGGAGGTTCGCCGATTCGTGGACGGGGGAGAGCAGCGCTATCGTGACTTTCGTGGTCATCGTAAGCGCTGGGTGGTCCGCTTTTCTCAGCTTGAAGAGGCGGAGCGAGCGGTGCTACTTGAGTTTTACAAGGGTGAGCAAGGGCGATCGGGGACGTTTGACTTCGAAGATCCCTGGAGCGGCATTGTCGTGACTGGCTGCCGGTTCGAACACGATTCGTTAACAGCTCGCGTGGATGGGGAGTTTGCCAGCAGTGCGGTGATCGTGGTGTTGGGGCCGGCCGCCTGAGTAAGCAGCTTGAGCCCCAATAGTTTGCCTTTGGCCGGCCCGAGCGTCGGTGATCCCCCGTTGCCGCGCACCTGGAAGTTTCCTCGTTGCGTGGGGCCCTCCCCCGAGGGGGCACAGCACGTCACCGCGAGTTTGCAGGTTTCCATGTTGGCCTTTCCTCAACTTTCGAGCGGAGCGGTGTCACAGTTCCCGTTTCGGAGAGAAACCCGGTTTCGCACATTCGTCAACGGCGCCGCTGACGGCTCAGAGATCAAGGCGGGCGACGTTGATTTTCAATCGTGCCGGTGGGAACTGACTTCACATCATCTCAGCGATCCGGAGTGGCAAGCCATAGAAGATCTCCACGTTCAGACTGAGGGCCGGCTACTGACCTTCCTGTTCTTGGAACCGGGCAACAACCTACTCTCATGGTCGGAGACTCTGGCCGACCCAGTGTGGACCAAAGACGCTGCGATTACGGTAACTGACGGTCAAGCCGATCCGATGGGCGGAACTCGGGGCGGAACAGTTTCGAACAGCGGCAGCCCGGGAGCGTTGTCGCAGGCTCTCAACGCGCCGGCATCCTATCGCTATGCAGGCAGTGTGTGGGCGCGGACGGCTTCAACCGGGGCATCACTTGAAGTGAGCGACGGGGCGGCACAGGTCGCGTCCGCTCCTTTCGACAACACGAATCAGTGGAAGCGGTATTCAGCGAAATACAACCTCTCATCGGGACTCGAGGCGGTTTCCTTTCGGATCGTTGTGCCAAGCGGCGGAACTGTTGACATCTACGGACCTCAATTGGAGGCGCAACCCGCCCCTTCGCAATACAAGAAAACCGTGCAACAAGCAGGGGTCTATTCAAATGCCCGCTTTACCGACGACGTTCTCACTGACCGGGCGACCGGCTTGAACCGACACTCCGGAGTGATTCGTATCGTATGGACACAATCGCCAATCTAAAAGAGCAAACCGTAGCGCAGACCCCGCTGCTCCTGTTTGAGTTAACTCTTGCGAACGGCCAAGTAGAGCGCTGGAGCTCACACGCGGTCACTGTAAACGCAGACGCCTACGAAGCGCGGGTCTTACGACACAACCTATTCGAAATTCGTTCGGCGAGCGACCACGGGATCGACGCGGTCCCCAAGATTTCTCTGACCGTGGCGAACGCCGATTCGCAGATCTCGCAGCTCGAATCCGCCATCGGCTTCAAGGGAGCCAAGATTAAGGCGACCTTTCTCTTCTACGATTTGATTCTCGACGCGCCCGACAGTGAATCGATGGTCGTGTTTCAGGGAATCATGAACCCGCCGGAAGAAATTCGGGAGGAGACGGTTCGACTGTCGGCCGTCAACCGGATGAGCATGCAGCGGGTCTTGCTGCCTCCCGTGCGGATTCAGCGTTATTGCCCTTGGGCCTTTCCGTCAACGCAAGCGGAGAGACAAGAGGCCGTGGGCGGAGGGGTGGAGGGCTTCCATTCACGCTTCTTTCGTTGCGGGTATTCGGCCGGAGAGCCTGGAGGGCTGGGTGATCTTGACGGTGCCGGTAATCCGTTTGCGACTTGCAATTTCACCAAGTCCGACTGTGTTGAGCGGGGGATGTTTGACCAGGACACGTCGACGAACACGACCCGCCGTTTCGGTGGAATCGAATTCGTTCCCGGGACGATTCGGGTTCGCAGCCATGGTCAGCGCCAGCAACACGACGCTGTTTCAGTCGCGAACGAAGCGCGGTACAACGATTTTGTGCCTTTGCTATACGGCACAGTCTGGGTTGAACCTCCAGTCGTGTTCGCGCGCAACGACGGGAACCTGACGCGGATGGAGGTTCTGCTCAGCCAGGGGAGCATCAATCAAGTCGTCAAAGTAATCGTCAACAACGTTGAAATTCCGGCCGGTGTCACGGGGCTGGATTTGACGAGCAGCGGTTGGTGGAACCTGTTTGCGGACGGCAATCGATCGGGTGGTTTCAATCTCAACTTTGTGGACCCGAGCGGGAATCCGCAGGGAGACCCTTACGGGAGCATGGCCTGCTTGTCGGTTGTCGTGCCGAACCAAATCAACGACAGCCCCGTGTTGCCGCGAGTCAAAGTACTTCTGGAAGGGCGAAAGGTTGAGAGTTTCGACGGTAACGGGGTCTCTCAAGGAACCGCTTTCAGCACCAACCCGGCGTGGACCCTCCTGGACATGCTGCGTTTGGCGGGATGGAAGCTCGACGAAATCGATTTGCCGAGTTTCGAAGGCGCCGCTTCGTTCTGCGACCAAACGATCGCGGCGACGGACAACAACGGAAATGCCGTTTCGGTGAAGAGATTCGAGTGCAACATGCCGATTCGGTCTCGCAGAACCGCAGCCGACGTCATCCGAGGAATCCGCAACAACGCACGGCTGCAGCTGACCTACCGACCGGACGGCAAACTGGCGGTCTATGTAGAGAACTCCCTGTCGCTCCAGCAACCGACAAAGCCGGCGGAATCTAACGCGCCGAACATGGTCAACGGGGGCTGGCCCGCCTATGCGTACGTCGATGGGTCGGTTCCCGGGCTGAAGTCGGGAATTCTCCGGAACGAGGACGATTCGATAGCGCTACAACTCCGGTCACGACCGATGGCCGACACTCCGAATCGGTTCGTGATTGAGTTCGCGGATCGCTTTAACGAATACCAGCAAGACAGCTTGGCCATGGTTGACGCCGAGGACATCAACCAAACGGGCCAGGAGATTACGGGCAGACTGGTGTCCGACGGTTTGCCGACGTTCGATCAAGCCGCGCGGTGCCTGAAATTTTTCTTGGACAAATCCCTCAAGGGGAACCGCTATGTCACCTTCGAAACGAGCGTCAAGGCGATGGGGCAAAAGGTCGGCGACATTATCACGCTCACCTATGTGAAGGAAGGCTTCGTCGACCGGCCGTTTCGCATTATCAAGCTCGAGCCCGCTATGAACTACCGCTCGGTCCGCATCACGGCACAAATTCACGACGACGCTTGGTACAACGACACGAACGGCCAACTCAGCCTGATCCCTGAGACCAGGCGCCAGCCGGAAGCCGAGCCTCGGGTGCCCGATCCGCTGTACGGATTCGAATTCGATCCGTTTGGTGATGAGCAGTTCGGTGTGGTCGAGTATCAGGTCCCCAGAACCGACGGCACGATCTTGACGGAAGTCGAGGTGAGTTTCACCCCGCCGCAAGCGGGCCGGTCGTTGGTAGCGGGCATTCCGATTGTCAATCTGCAGCCGAACACCCAAACGACGGGAGGAACTCTCGATGGCGGACAGACCCTCTATTACGCGCTGAGCGCTGTAGACGTAGACGGGATCGAGAGTAATCCATCCTTTGTTGTAAGAGCTAAGATTCCGGCAGGGACCTCCACGAATACGGTCGAAATCAACGGCTTGAGCTTTACATCCGGGACAGCAAGTTTCGCTGTTTACCGCGGTCCGCTGCCTTCGAGACTGTTCCGAATTGCGACGGCACAGCCCATCGCCTCCAGCTTTGTCGACACCGGGCTGGCGGCGGATCTTACGGGCGCACCGGACCCGAACTATGACCACGCGAACTTCTACTGGCGGCTCGAGGACACCGACGAGCAGTTCGCCGATATCTTTTCATCAAATTCGGTGGGAAGCACTCTTCTGGCAATGACGACGGACGCGCTTGTCGGTCATGTCGTGCGCATCGTTCGGGGCAAAGGAGCCGGGCAGGAACGAGCGGTGACGAGCAATACGGCGACGACGGCGGTGGTCGAGCCGGACTGGGAAACCGAGCCCGACGTAAGCAGTGTTTTTGTGATTTCCGAAAACACATGGCACTTCGGTGGTCGCGCGCGAACCAGCCCGGCACGCTTCGAAGTGCCGAATCGCCGCGATCAAGTTGTCCAGATCACGGGCCGGTCAGCAAACGCTCACAACGTGGAATCGCTTGAACCCTTGGGGCTGGTAACGCGATGGCGCATAGGAGGCGGAGGACTCGGGGTTGCGGATACAGATGTGCCGCCGGTACCCGGCTTCGCATCCGCCGTCCACGCGGACGGCATGGTTGAATTCTCGAGCATCGGATTCCTGGACCTGCAGAACACCCAATCGGTTTCGACCGGCACATTTCTGCTGTATTACCGGGACGAGCTGTCAGGCCCTAGTAGCACACTCCTGGCGTCCGCGATTTCTGTGGCCGATTTGACCTTGACGTTAAGCCAAGCCGGCTCGGCGCAAGTGGGCGACTTCGTTCAGGTCGAGGGCGAAATCATGGTGGTCGATGACGTGCAGGGCGGTGGCACGCAGTACACGGTGCAACGCGGCCAGTGTTTGAGCACGGCTGCTACACACGCCCTCAACACACCGCTATTCCACTTACAAACTCGTACCGTTGTGGTTCCCTTCGAGGAATCGTTCTTCGGTACACCCGCCGCCGGTAACTGGAGCCATAGTGAATGGCTGCCGAACATTCGTCTCGCGTGCGCCGACCTGTGGGTGACCAATGCGTTCGGCGTGAGCCCCGTTGGGACGAACAACTACTCGCAACTGGCCGACGGCGGGTTGCGGACGCTGCGCGGAGGCCAATTCAACTTTCAGGTCGAAGGTCTGCTCGCGATTCTCAACGACGCGGTGCCTGCGGTGTCGGTTCAGGAAACGCTCTCTATTCGTGACATCTACGCGTCCGTGAAGTCAGCGCCCACGGGGGCCGACCTGCAGCTCCAAATCAATCAAGGCGGCATCTTGCTTGCCTCACTTTCGATCCTCGACGGCCAGGTCGCCTCCACCCCGGTGAACGGAGCCGGGCTTCCTGTCTTGCAATCAGGGTCCAACCTAAGCCTCGACATTTCTGCAGTCGGTACGACCTTCCCCGGACGCGACCTGACGGTGACGATTCGTGTCTGAAACGATCGACAAACTACGTCCCGATCGAGACCTCCAATGTTATTTCTTCCGGCCTTCGGCGATCGCCGCCCTTAGCAGCTGCAGCGCCGCGGGCTTCACGGTCTCGGGAAGCTGGCGTCAGCAATTCGATTGGGCGGTGATTGAGTGGCATCGTAACAACGTTTTTGAACATCCTTGGCTCCGGAATCTACCCGACGGGGACTTAAGCGGACTAACGCTGAGCTACCGAGAGACGCGCAACAACTGCATCTTGATGGACTCGGCGCTGTTTCCCACAGTGGACTGGCCGTTCTTGCGAATTTGGGCGGATGACGGAAGCGGTGAGCAACTGTATAAAGTCCGCCTACGCGACCACGCAACCGGGACGCAGGGCAATTTCGTCGCGGCTCAAGCTACCTTCACTCTCCAGGGCACCCTCACGCCCGGGGACGTCGTCGAACTGGCGTGGATGGGCGAAAACTATTTCCAAACGATTCAAGCGGGCGACACGATTGCCGCGGTCGTGCAACGGCTGAGCGACGACATCAATGCTTTGTCGGGAACCCTCTCCGCACAGTTCTCCGTCGCCAACGGAACGATCACTCTGACCAACCTCACAGCCGGAGAGGAAGGAAACAACCTTGGAATTATCGCCAACGTGAGCGGGCTTCAGACCGAACAGTGGGCACTCACCAGCCAAACCATGAGCGGCGGCGCCTCCCCCACGCAATGGCAAGTCGACATCGACTTCGGCAATTTGGTGGACGAGAACGCCATCTCCGTGCCAACGTCGAATGTCCGCAAGATGCGCTGGACCTACGCGGCGGCAATACAGCCGGGTTCGTACACGCGCGGTGACTTTGATGTCGTGATTTCGAACTGGACCGTGACCGGCACAAATCGAGCGTACTCCGTTGCCGACCCCAAGAGCCGACGCTTCGAGGACGACGCCAATGTGAATTACACGGGCGCGTGGATAACCGAGTCGGGGAATTATTCCGGCGGGACGATCCGCAAGACCAATCAAGCTCACGCAACATGAACAAAGCTGTCGAGTCTATTCAATTCCCGCAAACCAAAGGCTTCGATGTCGAGGAATCAGCCCATCTCGTGGGGGTCTTCAATGCTTCCGAACCGTGGGATTGGGAGCGGCGGCTCTCGAGAGCAGAAGGCGTCGAGCACGTTGTCCTTTGGGCCTTCGATCAGTTTTCAATGATCGGTTACCCCCTGCCGCTGAGCGAGGGAGTCCGCAGAAGCTATTTTCAAGGCGGCCGCTGAAATGAAACGCCACATCGACTACCCGCTCATGTGGTCAATCTTCGAGGATTTGGGCGAAGAGATCGAAAGTGCGACTGCGGGCGACCAGGTGAGAGCGGCGGTGCTGGCGTCTCTGACTGCCAACGGGTCTGGCGGCGCCGCGGCGGCATGCCGATTCTCGCCCACCCTGCTGGACTCCTTATCGCGGGTCCTGGAAGGCGAAGAGTCATTGGACGCCTCCGTGAGCAAGCAAGCGTTACGGATTTGGCTTGACACCTATTCACACCTCGACGACGAAAAGACGTTGCTGCGCGGAGCAGCAGGATTTCATGGCTTTACACTCATGGCGGGAATTCACGCCGTACGGTGGGGGATTTCGCTAGATGAGTTAGCGGCATCCCGTGACCACTTTGAGCGGGCCAACCGACTGGTTGACGAATACTGCATTGACCACGACCTGGAATTACCGGGGCAACTCGTGGTCCTGGCCCGTTTGTGGACAGCCGGCCGCGGACTGAGGGCAGGCAGCGTTTCGATGTACGCGGGTCGCCTCATGATGCGTTTCGAGATCTACGCCGAGATCCTGGGTGGCGGACGGATGCGCCGCGGCGAGAAACGTCGTGAGTAGCCCTCGCCCGCCGGCCTGATGCAGCTAGTGCTCAACCCTCTCTCTCAACACCATGTTGAAACGCGTGATACTCGCGGTCGCGGCGGCGCTGCTCTGCCCCAGTCTATTCGGGCTGAGCGTGAAGGTCCTCTCGGTCGACCACAAACGCGGCGAAATCATCCTCCTGCTGCCAACACATCACGCCCAGATGGTTGCCGAATTGCCACCCGAAGAACCGGAGATTCGAGTTCGTGCCAAGCGCTTTTACCGCGCGCGGATCGAGCCCGGCGCGATCGACACCGTTAAGCGCAATGTTCTGCGCGTGGAAATTCCGGGCCGTCGGCCGGTCCGTTTTCGCATTCGTAAGATCACCTTCCTGGACTAGGCCGCTTTTCTCACCGCGTGGCGAGGCAAAGTGCATGAAAGGTCCGTCAGTACGAGGCGCGCGCCGCTTGGCGCGCGGAGGCGTACTTGAACAGTACGGTGAGCACGGCGAGCAAGCGCAACGAAGTAATGGCGGGCCTATCGTGTGCTTTGCTCGTCAGGCGGTGAGAAATGCGGGCTAGGAGCGACCCCTGCGCACGAGATCGGCTGCATCACCGAATTGCTCATAGACCATGTCTGCACGCGACAAATCGTAGGCGACGGTCGGGCGGAGTCTCCCGGGCTGCACGCGGCATTCCTATCGCGCTCTTTCGATCCAGACGCGTGCGTTCCGGTGTACCGTCACATTAGCGACATCGTTTCGGAGTGCCGGCCCCGGCGTGCTGCGCCCACTGGCGATTTGCTCGTCAAGGATGTCGCTGATTCGGGCCCCGACGCTGGGGTTCGCGGCTGCCAGATTCTTGGTCTCTCGAATGTCGGTGGCTAGGTCGTAGAGCTGCACGAAGGGTGCGCGCCGCAGATCGGCATCGGTAGGCGTGCCGTCGAATGAGCGCAAAGCATCGCCCCATGCTTGTTCGGGAACCGGCTTCGTTCCCCACCTGCCCGTCGAACCGCTGCTCGGCGTTAGAGCAAGCTTCCAACTATCGTGGCGCACCACAAAAGCCTGCGGAGACTGCATAACCATCGTCTTGCGGGTCGCTATCGATGTGGGGTCTTTGAGCAGCGGGAGGAAACTAATCGAATCCGGTGCGTTGGTCTCTAAGTCGATACCGACGACATCGGCGAGGGTCGCCGCCAAATCGTTCAGGCCGACCAACCTGTCGCATCGCGAGCCGGCCTTTACGGTTCCAGGCCAACGCACAAGCAGGGGCACTCGCAGGCCGCCCTCGTAGACAGTGAACTTGAAACCTCGGTAGATGCCGCCGGAGTAGTGCCCCATCTCCTCAAGGTCGTGAATCTGTCCGGGGGTCGCCTTGCGAATGTTCCCGGCGTACGACGCGGGCCCGTGATCGGATGTCGCGAGAACGAGAGTATTCTCCGTTAACCCGTATTCTTCGAGGGCGCGCAGAACACGCCCCATCGTGTCGTCCGTTTCGGCGACGAAATCTCCGTAGAGCCCGAGCTTGCTCTTGCCCTCGAACCCCCGACTCGGACTCGTCGGGGTGTGAGGAGATGTCAACGCGACGTAGAGGAAAAACGGCTTTCCGTCTTTGGCATTCCTTGCGTTGCGGCTGAGGAAAGCTTCCGCTTCGGTTGCGAACGTGTCAAGTACTTTGTAGTCTTCAAAGTCTTCCTCCGCCGGCCCGATGCGGTTAAAGGCGCTCCAGCCTTTCCGTGCCGTGACATTCCCTTGAAAGTGCCCATTGCGGACAAAGGCGTAGGGGTACATGTCGAGCGATCCCGGGACGATGAAGCTGAAGTTGAACCCGTAATCATTCGGGCCGACCTTCAAGGGACTATCGTAGTCGACGTTATCGAGGCCTTGATTTTTCCCGTCCTTCGTCTGCATCAGCGTGCCGAGGTGCCATTTGCCGACGTAACCGGTGTTATAGCCGGCCCCCTGCAACATTCGGCCAATGGTAAAGGCGTCGGTCTTGAGGCGCGGATTCAAGAATCCCCAAGGGCCGTCCTGTTTGGGCCTCTGGAATCGCCAGGCGTAGCGCCCGGTCATGATCGCGATGCGAGACGGCGTGCAAATCGAAGCTGTCGCATGAGCATCGCTGAACAACATGCCGTCTCGCGCAAGCGAATCCATCGCGGGCGTTTCGGTTTGGCAGCGGTCGCCGCCGTAGTATTTGACGTCGCCGATGCCAAGGTCGTCGGCCATCATGTACACGATGTTCGGGCGCGCGGCGGACAAGACCCCGACGCCAATCGAGAGCATCAGGGCAACGAGTAGGGTTTTCTTCATAACGTCGCCTCGCTGCTATCGAAGCGGTAACTTAAAGGCTTCGGCCGCAGTATCGCCGAGAATTCGAGGTTGCTCGGCGTCGGTCAGCGTCGAAACCTACTCTGACACAACCCGGGTGAAGGCGGTTGGCTCAACCCGTCTTCTTTCGAGGTGCCCGCGCCGTTACGTTTGGCAACATGATGCCGGCCGCCCGACCTCTCCGTCTACCGAACCTACTTCGCCTCCGATCACAACGGTGGTCTATCGCCATTTCGTACCGGAACTTTCTCTGTAACAGCTGTTGAGTTCGGCTCCCGTTGGGGTTCCGATCTGCCACAAAGATATATAACTGTGGTAAGTAGGTGTATGACTGTGGTACTATTACTTGGGGTGGATCTCGACCGAAGGTGCGGGGGTTTCGACGATGACGACCATAAGACAGCATCCCGTGCGGTTCGCAGTAGGGTTGGCGGCAACGCTGGGCGGGTTCGTCATATCTCAGGTGCCAAGTCTTCTGACGGACCCAATGACGGAGTTGGGCGACCCCCAGAGAATCGCTGTCCTAGGCGTATTGTTGTTTAACGTCGGCGTCTTCGTCACCCTCTCGGTTATCCCGCCGGCAGGAGAGTCTGAAGACCCCATTGATGTTCAGGAACTCCTCGACTGGTTTGAGGACTGTGACCGCCACGAAGCCGATCGCCAGGCTCGTTTGAACACATTCCACTACGATGAGTTCCGTTCTCGCTCGAAGTAGCTTCTTTCGCCCGTAGGCACAAAGTTCTTGAGCTGTGCACGGGTTTGCGTGAGCCTCGGGGCCGCATAGTGAGCCGCAATTGGTCGAGGCTGAAAACGGGTTTTCTGCCCCCGAAACGCCCCAAACTCCAGACAGCTTGATGGCTGACGTACTAGTCAGAATTGGCCGTACCGGTACCGATGGCACTTCCGTTACATTTTCCGACTGGGCCTTGACTTCCTCGCCCGAAGGGGTATACGAAAGACATAAGACTCAAAACATGAATCTAGCGACATGTCGCCGATTTTGCTCAAAATCGGGCGCTGAGGGGACGGGTGGTCGCAGATGGAAAAGGGAAGCTACGTAGTTCGGTTGGCTCTCGGGGTCCTCAGTGTTTTCGGGGGCTTGGCGGTCTCCCGAATATCTTTCTTGTTTTCGGATGACTCATCTGCTCCCGGTCAGGGCGAGTGGGTAGGCATCGTTGCGGCTGTGCTGGTCGCAGCCGGCATTTTCCTTTCATCGTCCGTGTTGCTGTCGGCCGTTCGTAAAAAGCCCGCCCCAAAGACCGTGAACATCGACGCTCTTACGGATTGGTTCGAAGCCTGCGAGCGGCACGAGGCGTCTAGACTTCGGTCTCGTGCCGGTGATTCCGAAGCCGCGGTTTCCCCGTTTCGGCCCGCCGCCGCCCACACGTCGACGCCCTCTTCGGATCGGCAGGCGGTGTTGGTCACCGGAGCGGATCGACGGAAACTCGGCTAGCGAGCCGGCGCCCGCGAGCTGACGCGACCCTCCCAAGCCTCCTCGATGTGCCCTTTTCTGCGAGCTCATCGCGCGATTCTCCCGCGAAACCCCGTTCGAAGGCCGGAGCCCGCGGTACGCGTGTCGCAGCCGAACCTCCACAATGGGCCGCAACCGATTGGTCAGTCAAAATAGCAACCCCGGATCTACGGATAACCGCCCGAATACCATCCGCGGGTGGTCAAGGCCGCAGGCTGCGTGGCACTCTCCTCGGGTATCGCATTCTCCTCTTAACCCGCTTCCGCCGCGATGTCCTCGTGTGGTCTGGCCTCCCCGCTCCGAACGATCGCGAACTTCGTGCTGATCGGCCCAAACATTTCGTAGACCACAACCGACGCCAAAATGACCGTAGTAACGACCTCGGCGTAGAGTGGAAAACGGCGGTCGACGGCCAGCGCAATGCCGACCGCGAGCCCGGCTTGCGCCATCAAACCAAACCCCAAATACCGCTGCACAACCGGTTCGAGATTCAGCCGTCGAGCCCCCCACATGGCGCCGAAGAACTTCCCTCCGGCACGCGCAACTAGGTACAGAAATCCCAAAACGCCGATCGAGCCGATCAGTTGGACGTCCAAGTCCGCCCCGGCAATGACGAAGAAGATGGCGTAAAAGGGTGGGTCCGTGCGGGTTAACGTATCGAACAACCGATGGCTGCTCGCCGACAGGTTGACCATCGTGGCTCCCACCGCCAAGCTGGCGATCAGAGTGGAAAGGTCAAGCAGTAGGGCCGTGCCGACGCAGAGCAGCACACATCCCGCCAACAGAATCTGAACTTCGCCGTGCTCGGTGACTTGCCTGGCCCAGCCCGCCAGCAACAGACCCACCAGATACCCGAGTGCGACCGAGCCAACCAATTGCCACACAAGCGGGAACAGTGAGCGATACAGCGTGTCCCAAAACGGTTCACCAATCGCCAGGCTCCCCGAGAAGTCAATCACTGACGAAACCAGGATGAAAACGGCCAAACAGAAAATGTTGTTGACCGCGATGACGCCCAGCAAGGTGTTGCTCAACGGCCCGTCGCTGTTGCACTCGCGAATCACCATCAGCGTTGAGGCCGGAGCGGTCGCGATCGCCACCGCGCCCAGTAAGCCGGCCACTTGCCACGGTTGCCCCGCCGCCAACATGCAACCGGTGACCAGAAACGCGGCCAGCGCGGATTCCGCCCCTGTTATAAGAACGATCTGTCGACCCACTGCTGCAAAGCGGGCAAACTCAAATACCGACCCAATCGAAAACAGGATCAGGCCCAGGGCTACTTCGCTGAGCACCGCGAGCGCCGCCAGATTCTCCGAGCTCACCCAGCCGAGCACCGAAGGTCCGAGCGCCACCCCCGCCAGGATGTACCCGGTGACTTCCGGTACACGCAGAAACTTCACCAAGTGCCCGGCCAGTAAGGCCAGCAACAGAATGACTCCCAGTGAAGTAAGCTCATTCATGTCTTGTCAAGGGTAAGTAAGCGAAACCGGTTTCCTAAAGCAAGGCCCGCTGACTCACCGCCCAAACAGTGCCGATCAACTCCCAATCCTAGCAACCCATTTGAGCGTGGCAACGGCCCACGACAACCTGCTTAGCGCGGGCCGGTTCGGGCCTGCGCCGTTTCCCCGCTCTGGAGCTCCAAGAAGCGACGTTCTTATTTCCCGCGGATACCGGCAAAGTCTCGCTCATTACCCCGCCGCCGCCCGGGCCCCCGCGAACCGAGCCTCCATCAAAAGAACCACCATCGCAAGCACGGCCGCCGGCACCGACCCGCCCGCCGTCCAAACCACCGATTCGATGCCGACCACCGCGGTCACCCGAGTCGCCGCCCACACCATAGTGACGCCGCCCCCAACAAACAGCGCCACGAGAGGCCTCAACAGCGACCCTTGTTGAAGGCCGGCTTGTCTGCTGATCCAACTAAACACGAGCGAAAGCAGGACGCCCATGGAGGCGCCAAAGACGACCGTCCCCGCGACAATGCCCGAGGGTTCGGTCGCGCGCAGCAGAAACGCGACGCCCACCCCACAGCCGGAAAGCGCAAGAACCATGCGACTCGGGCGTTCTTCGAGCGCCGCGATCCGCCTGCCGGCCAACAAGGCCGTAACGATGGTCAACCAATAGACGATCGGCACGGCACCGCTGACATGGTACCCCGAGCCCAGCTTGCCGCCAACATAGATCGAGAGCAGACCGGCCATTGTGCCGTGTGCGCCACCGAACAGCACAACTACCAGCGCCAACACAGCACCGCCCGGAGTCAAGAAGTATTTCCACCCGGGCCCAACCACGTCGGGAGGAGACCGGCGCGGAGGATCGATCAGCCACGACAACAAGGCCGCCGCCGCAAGCAAGGCGGCAAGCAACAGCATCATGGACGAAAGTGTCAGGACCCTGAAGAACACCCACACAAAAAGGCTCACAGCTATGGCGCCCCAAGCCCAAGCAAGCCCCATCAGCCCGGCGGCCGTCTCGGCCCGCGAGATGACGCTCACTACCAAGGGCGGTTGGGTAGCCAACAGCAAACCGACAGCGATCCCCAGCCCTACGGCCGACGGCAAGACGCCCCCGGGCGAATAGGCCGCCGACAGCGCCGCCAAGCTTAGCGACGCGCACAGCCCCGACAGCACCACCGCGAAGTCAGCAAGCGCCCGCTGTCGCAGCGGCCGGGTGAGGGCCGCCAGCCCAACAACCACCCCGCCGCCGAATGCAAGCATGCCCTGACCGGCCAAACCGCTATCCAGATTCGACTGCGACGACCAAAGTGTGAAGACGATGCCCGGCAGCGTCAGCTCGGCGCCCAACAGGAAAGCCGCGAACGCCGCCCCTCGAACCGTGGCGGGCTCGGGCGTGCGCGCTGAATCAAGGGAAAGTTGGCGCGGGTACTGAATCACCCGTGCATTCTATCAAGGGTTATCCGTCCAACCGAAATACGGTTTCATGGACTCGGCCCAATCGAGATCTGTGAAATCTCATAGCCGGTGGTCACGCTTGTGTAATCGCGGTTCAGCAACTACCTGCCGTTTCAAGAGCTTGCGCCGCCTCGACGAAATCCGTCGAAGCCGGCACGCTGCTTGCAACCAGTCGTTCTAGGGGAAACCCGGAGGTTCGGATTTTCTGAGGGTCTGAGCCGCTTTGGAGGGTTACCTCAACCCCGCGATATGGGGTTTCAAAGTCCCGGTCTAAGGGGTGGACCGGGACTTTTTTTGGTGTGTAAGTTGGTTTTTAGCCGGCTTGCTGAAAGCTTGGCCCAGACCAGGCGGCCTACTCCGGACGCAGCCTACATCTTCCGCGCCGCCATTTCGCCTACCAGTGGCAGATGGAATTTCTCGCCCTGGAACCCCTTGATGGCGCCGAGGACCGACAGCACGAAAAACCCCAGCACCAGCAGCCAGCGGAAAGGAGCAAAGACGAAACCCACGCCGATCACACTGAAAATCCCGTCTAGAATCCACAGGCCGACGTAGCCCGCCATCAAGACCGCGAAGAGCAGCAGCGATTGCATGCAATGGAAGCGTACCAGCCGATCCTTACTAAACGGCTCGATCACTAAGAACAGCACCGCCAGCGGTGTGATGTAGGCGAGCGCTGCCGCGATATCTACCGATCCCGTTGCGGGTGGAGCTTCGAGAGGTGCCTGCTCTTCAGGTCCGCCGGTGGGAGGCACAGTACCCGCGGCAGGCGCCGAAGTGGCGGCCCCCGCCGCTTCAGTCCCCGGAGCCTGCCCGGCGGCTGCGCTTCCACTCTCCGCGGACTGTTCTCCGGCGGGGTCTTGCGGCGGTGGTTCAGCCGGAGGCGATGCGGCTCCGGCCGCATCCGCCACGGGTGCCGGGGCACCGCACTGTGCGCAAAACTTTGATCCGCTAACGTCGGCTCCGCATTGGGTGCAAAAAGGCATCGGTTTCCGCTCCCGTTCTATTCGCTCAAGTCGTCTTAGTCAACTTGCTTAACGACACGCTCAAGATCGACGATCCTGTGCCGTTTGCGGCCAGTATACCGTGAGACGCAAGGCCCGGGCTTGTTTTCAGACAGCGCGACGCGACGATCCGTCGGCCCGGGCAGCGCTATCGCCGCGCCGCGAAGAACGTCTTCAAACGACGCAGGCACTCGTCGGCCAAGACACCCTCGACAACCTCGACGCGATGGTTCAGCAAGTCGGAATCGGCGATGCGAAACTTGCTGCGCACGGCACCAAAGCGCAAGTCCCGCGTCCCAAAGACAAGGCGCTTTACCCGCGCGTTGACCAGCGCGCCGGCGCACATTGCGCAGGGCTCCATCGTCACGTACATCGTCGCGTCGGTTAGCCGATACGTCTCGATCCGCCGCGAAGCCTCTCGCAGCGCGATGATTTCGGCGTGGGCTGTAGGGTCTCGCGATGCGATCGGGGAATTGGTCCCTGCTCCCACAACCTCGCCGCCGACGACGACAGCCGCGCCGACCGGCACCTCGCCATGCGCCTCGGCCTCGTCGGCCCGCGCCAGGGCTTCGCGCATGAATTGTTCGTCCCTCGCTTGGATCTCGGCCCTCACCTTCCACAAGGACCGGCTGAGAGCCGGTCTTGACTGTTGACTAGGACCGACACGAGTGGCGGTCGCTACCGGGCGCTCCCTCAGTCGACGAACATGAACTCGTTGCTGTTGAAGATCAGCCGTGCCAAATTGGCCGTCCCGCGGCGGGTCGCATAGTCCGCCAAGGTACGCGCTTCTTCCGGGTTTGGTGGGCGCGCCAGGGCAACACGGTAGGCGTAGTCGATTTGCCGACCCAAGTCTCTGCTGTGGGCCCGCATACGGGCGGCGAAGTGCTCCGACTGTTGCACCATCAAGGGATCGTTGAGCAGCGCCAGGGCCTGCACCGCCGTAAGCGTGCTGCTTCGCCTGTCCACCAGCAACGACGGGTCGGCGCAGTCGAGGCTCTCCATGAAGGGGTCTTGAACGCTACGAACCAGGAAGCGATACACTCCACGACGACGTGCTTGAGGACTTTCGAAGTCAAACCGAGAGTAGTCGTAAATCGGCGAGTGATCGTCCTTGAAGAAAAAGTGTTCCGCCGAGGGACCACCCATCGTCGGATCCAGTTGGCCGCTCACCGCCAGCACTGAGTCGCGCAACGATTCGGCGTCGAGCCGATGGCGGTTCATTCGCCATAGGAACTGATTTGAGCTGTCGACAACCTCATGATCCGAGTTGTGAGCCGACGCCTGCCGGTACACCGCGCTGTTGACAATCAGCCGATGCAGGCTCTTCAGCGAACCGCCCGTGTCACGGAACCACACGGCCAGCCAATCGAGCAATTCCGGATGCGTCGGACGGCCGCCCATCTTCCCAAAGTCGTTCGGCGTATCAACGATCCCGCGGCCGAAGTGATAGTGCCAGACGCGGTTGACGATCGACCGCCACGCCAGCGGGTTTGCGGGGTCCGTGATCCAGTTCGCCAGCGCCAACCGGCGCTCGCCTTCCTTGGCGCTGCCGGGAAGCTCGAAACGCGCGGGCAGATGACTCACCGCCGCCACCGTTCCCGATGACATTCGCTTACCTGGCGCCTCGACGCTGCCGCGCGCCAGCAGGTGGACGGGCCGTGGCTCCCAGGCCGGGGTGAAGCTGCCGTGCGTCTTGAAATAGTTCGCTGCCGCGTAGACCCATTGGGGGTCGGGCATCTCATCGAACGCGGCGTCGATCGCGGTGAGCCGGGCTTCGAGTGCTTCGAGGCGCTCGCGCGTGGGCGCGTCGAGCAAGGCCCGGACAAGCGGCTTCCTTTGCGCGGCGACCGCCTTTTGCTCCTTGAAGATTTCGCCCTGGCGCTTTTTGATTTGCTCGGTCTCGACCTCGCCGACCTTCGGCAACAGGTCGGCGAACTCCGCGCCGAGCTTCGCCTTCCGTGCATCGAGCGCCTCGATGGCCGGGCTGGTGACCTCTTTGGCGATCGCCAGCAGCGGCTGCATCGCGGTCTGGGTCTCGCGGCGTTGCTCCCACAACTCGCGGCGCCTCTTGTAGACCTCGGGGTTGTGGTCGTAGGGCAACTCAGCGCGATCCACGCCGGCAAAAACGGCTTGCAGGGAGTAGTAGTCTTCCTGCCGGATCGGGTCGAACTTGTGGTCGTGGCAGCGCGCGCAATGGGCCGTCAAGCTGACGAAGGTCGATATCGTCGCCGTCACCATATCGTCGCGGTCGAGCAGGCGGGCGATCTTCTTGTCTTTGGTGCCCTCGCGCAACTCCGCGTGCCCCACGTAGTCCCACGGACCCGCCGCGATGAAGCCCGTTGCGATCACGCCCGCGGGCGAATCGGGAATCAGGACGTCCCCCGCCAGCTGCTCTTCCACGAACCGCGCATACGGCTTGTCTTCGTTGAAGGCGTGAATCACCCAGTCGCGATAGGGCCAGGAATGCCGCCGGGCCTTGTCCTTGTCATAGCCGTGGGACTCGCCGTAGTGGACGACGTCGAGCCAATGGCGGCCCCAGCGCTCGCCGTAACGCGGCGAGGCCAGCAGTCGATCGACGAGATCTTGATAGGCACGCTCGGAGCTGTCGTTAGCAAACGCCTCGACCTCGTCGACCGTCGGCGGCAGTCCGTGTAGATCGTAGGTAAGCCGACGAATCAACGTGCGCCGGTCGGCCTCGGGCGCCGGCGTCAGCTTCTTCTCCCCGAACTTCGCCAGGATGAAGCGGTCAACGTCGGTCCGGATCCACGGCGAGAGGCTCTCCGGGGCCGGACTCGTGTTGAGGGGACGAAACGACCACCAGATCTCGCCTTCTCCCTCGTCTTCCTCGGTTGCGTCGTTGGTCGCGCCTTCCAAGACCCACTGCCGAACTAATGCAACTTCGTCGTCGCTAAGCGCACTGCCCGCTTTGGGCATCGCCGGTTTCGGCCCGCTGATCATCCGCACGAGAAGGCTCTTGTCCGGATCACCGGCCACCACCGCCGGACCGCTCTTGCCGCCCTTCATCAAACCTACGTGGGCGGCTAAGGAAAACCCGCCCTGCCCATTCTCAGAACCATGGCAAACCGCGCAACGGCTCTCGAAAATCGGCCGAACCTGTTGCTCGAAGCTGACCTCGGTTTCGGCCGCGGCCGGCTCGGCCGGCAAGAGCGGGAAGACCCCGATCAGCGCCCACAAGCCAAGGAATCGTTGATTCACCACAGCCCTGATTATAAAGCCGCCGACAGGTCGATATCACGCAGAAACGCCCACACCGTCAGACAGGTTTGTGGCGCAGGCTACCGCCGCCCTCCGGGGCTCACTTTCACTGCGTTTTCCTGCCTAGGGTTTCGCCTTCGGCTCCACCCACGCTATTTTCCTGCCGCCGCTTCGCAGCTGGGCTCTATTTCCGGCGGTGCCGACACGGCGCGGCACAATCCTCGGCACTCGACCCGATCGTCTCGTGCCTATCAGCATCAGTCAGGCTCGCCTTGCCCCAGCCCCAGCGCGCCGCCGATGACTATCACTTCCGCATCCAGTCCGGCAACGCCGGCGGTCCCCCGTGCAACCACGGCGTCGCATCGTTCCAGTTGGTCAGCTGCTCCCGCAGGGCCGCTTCGACAACGGCGTGCTCAGGATTCCCCGCGAGGTTGTGTTGCTGATACGGATCGGCTTCGAGGTCGAACAAGCAAATCCGCTCAGCTCCGGGTTCATTCGAAAAATACGGCCATTCGTCAATGAATTCCGTGTCGCGGATCTCCGTCCCGTAGAGGTGCGTTGGGGTGCGAATCCCGATGTGATAGAACTCGGTCTCGATGATGGCGTGGTTGCGGGGTAAGGTTTCGGTTTCGCCGCGCAAGACCGGGAGCAGGCTTTGCCCGTCGATAGTCTCCGGCCCCTCGACACCGACCAAGTCGAGCAGCGTCGGCATGACGTCGATCATCGACGCGATTTGCCCGCGGTTCACCCTCGCCTCGAAGCCCGCCGGATAGCGAAAGATCATCGGCACCCGGTATGACTCCTCGAGCAACAGATCTTTGTTGAACCAGTGATGACTTCCGAGATTCTCACCGTGGTCGGAGGATAGAACAACGACGGTGTTGTCGGCGACGCCCGCCTGCTCGAGGGCGTCCATCACTCCGCCCACCAAGTCGTCGGTAGCCGTGACCGCGCCGTAGTAGTAGGCGGTGAGGTCGCGCACGTTGAATTCGTCGGGCAGCCTGTCCGATTCACGGTCGGGAACCGGGTTGGGGACGTTCCGGAAGATGTAATCCCAGATCGTGTAGACCTTGAACCACCACTCGTCGTAGGCCGGGACGCCGTCGATGAAAACATTGGATCGCAGCGGAACGGTCTCGGGATCGTACATCGTGACGTACTTGTCAGGCAGGTTGCCGGGGCCGATCGGCATGTGCGGAAGCTCAATCGTGTAGTAGAGAAAGAACGGTGCATCGTCGCGGGCATGCGCGTCGATGTAGTCGCGGACCTTGTCGCTGATGAAATCGAAGATGAAGCCCTCGACAAATGTCTCGCGGGCGTTGTCGATGGACAGCTCGGAGTTGGCTCTGTCGTTTTCGAGAAAAGTGCGACCGTAGTATTTTTCCGCGGGATCGGCTGCATGGAGGGCGTAGTCGAACCCGAGCAGAAACGGGTCGGACGGCATGTGCCACTTACCGATGGCGGCGGTGTGATAGCCGGCTTGTTGAAAGAGTTCGGGCAACGTCGGGTCGAGTAGCGAGGTCCTCTCGCGGAGCGATGATTCGTCGGCAGGCTCATTGCCCACGGCGCCGAGAGCGGTACGGCTGTATTGGCCGCTCAGCAATGCCGCTCGAGCGGGCGTGCAAAGAGGGTGGTTCGTTATTCCCAACTCGAAGCGAACACCGGTTTCGGCCAAACGGTCCATGTGGGGCGTCGCGGCGAGCGCGTTGCCGTAGCTGCCGAGTGCATAGAAAGCCATCTGGTCGAGATAGATGACGACGACATTGGGCCGCTCGGCGCGCGGGCCGCAAGAGGCCGTCAGCAGAACAGCGAGTAACGCGGCGAGCACGGGCATGACAGCACGGATGGATCTACTTAAGACAGCCCTGGGCTTGAGCATGGACCGATTCTACCCCGATGCCCCGCAGGCAGCCCGAGCGTCGATAGCCCGCTGAACCGTGAATCCAATCGTCGCTGTCGCGGCAACAGCGGCAAGCCCGCTGAGGTCGAGGCAGGCTTTGAATGCCATGTCCAACGGTGGCATGAAACGCTCCATGAAGAGCCCGTGCTGAAAGTAGAGCACCACGACCTGTAGAGCTATGCTTGCGGTGACTAGAATGCCTAGATCGAGAAACAGCTTCGCGGACGCGCCGGCGTGCGCTCGGCGCGATATCAGGTAACCGGCGATCGCGAACGCTACGGCTTCGACCGCTAGGTTGCGGCCGAAGAAGCTCACCAGATACTCTTCTCGTCCAACGACGCTCAATGAATAGCCCAACCCCATAGCCCAAAAACCGGCGTAGTAGAGCAGGTAGTAGACAATCAACCCGGCTAACGCCAACAGAAAGCTACGCGGACGACGAAACCCGGTTCCGAATACGACCGCGGAAAAGAAAGTCAGCACCCCAAGGGCGCGGAGGCTGCGTTCTCGTCGTTCGAGTTTTCGTCCCTCGATGGGGTCGACAACTTGGCCCGCGGCGATTTCGCGCTGCCGTTCTTGGAGCGAACGCAGTCGGCCAAGCACCGAGTCGGGCGCGTCGAGAGCCTCCATCAAGATTCGCCCCTGTGCCGAGGCCGGCAACGGCAAGCCGAGCAGCGCACAGATCGTCGGCGCCACGTCGACCTGCTCCGCCGAGCCTCCCGTGACCGCGCGGATACCCGGGCCCCAGGCGACGAAAGGCACGCGGGTAACTACCGGTTCAGGGCCGCCATGGCCACCATGGCCGCGATAGTGAATGTGGCCGTGGTCCGAGGTCACTAAGAAAGTGGTGCGTCCGTCGTCAAGCGCCTCGACGAGCGACTTCATACAACCGTCAACCGCCTTCACGACCTCGACATATTCCGCTGATTCACCGCCAAAGTCATGCCCGGCCGCATCGGCGGCGAACAGCCCGGCGACCAACAGGCCCGCGTCGTGTTGGCGCAGGGCTTCGGTGTAGTCATTGCACAGCCCTTGTTGCCACGCGACGAGTTCGCCGGACGACGCACCGTGGTGCAATCTTTTGGCCTGACTCGTAACAAGTTGGCCTAGATGGTCTCCGAAAGCGCGTTTCCAAAAGCTCGAACCCGCGGCAACGGTCGCGAGGCCGGCCGCGCGAGCGAGCGAAAAGATCGAATCGACTGCCGGCGGGGAGTACTTCCCGTTGTTGGTAACCCCATTAAGCTCGGGCCAAGCTCCGGTCGACAACACAGCGCGGGCGGGATTAGACAGCGACGGCTGGACGGTCTGGAGGGTCCACGACGCCCCTCGGGCCGAGGCTCCGTTGAGGAATTCCATTTTCTCAACGACATCCAAGCGAATGCCGTCGAGAATGATGAGGACCAGCCGATCGGTGAGTGCCGGCCCCTTCGCCAGGTCACCTCTTATAGGCGGGGGCGGCTCGTAGTCGGTAATGCTGTTCCAAATCGCGCTTGCCGTGAAAAGGCCGCCCGTGCCCAGAGTGAGCAGGTAGACGATCCTCACGGCGACTTGGTGGCGCCCAAACACCTATCGATTCTACAACGCCGTGGCCGCAAGAGATGTAGGAGGATTGGCGACACGGCACGCAAGAATGCGTGCGCCGGGTCGGGTTCAGGTCCGGGTTCGGCATCTTGGAGATCTCGGATTTGTTTGGTTGGAAGTGAAAGCCAGGCAACCCAAGAAAAGAAATCGACCACCCGACAACCCGCTAATCAACACCACCCCCAAGCGTGGACTTCCGTCCACACCTCGGTCTCTGCTTATCGCATTGCCTCGTTTCCACGCATCGGGGGTCGACGCCCGTTCCGGTGTACAATTGAGCCGTCGGAGACCCCGCCATGGTCGGCCAAACCATCTCGCACTATGAAATCACCGAGAAGCTCGGTGAAGGCGGGATGGGGGTTGTTTACAAGGCCGAGGACACCCGGCTCAAACGGACGGTTGCGCTCAAGTTCCTCGCCGCGCGCGCGGTGGGCGAGGGCGAACACCGCGCTCGCTTCCAGCGGGAGGCGCAGGCGGCCGCGGCGCTCAACCACCCCAACGTCTGCACGATCCATGAAGTCGACGACTGCGACGGACATCTCTTTATCGCGATGGAGTTCGTCGAAGGCGACACCGTCAGCGAAAAGGTGGCGGCCGGACCGGTCAAGCTCGACGAGGCGATCGACATCGCGATTCAGTCGGCGCGCGGGCTGGCGGCGGCCCATGAGCGCGAGATCGTTCATCGCGACGTGAAGGGCGCCAACATCATGGTGGTGCCCGAAAAGACCGGCCGGGCGCGCCAGGTCAAGTTGATGGATTTCGGTCTGGCCTACCTGACGAATGCCAACACCCAACTCACCAAGGAAGGCACGACGCTCGGGACGACCTCCTATATGTCGCCCGAGCAGGCGTCGGGCGAAAAGGTCGACCAGCGAGCCGACATCTGGGCGCTGGGCGTGGTGCTCTACGAGATGGTCGCGGGCCGTCTGCCGTTTTACGGTGAGTATGAGCAAGCGGTGCTCTACTCGATCATGCACGAAGCGCCGGAGCCTTTAACGGCGGTTCGCACGGGCGTCCCCAAAGAGCTGGAACGCATCGTCGAGAAGGCGTTGGCGAAAACGCCCGCGCAGCGCTACCAGCACGTCGCGGACCTGCTGGTGGATTTGGAGGCACTCGAGCGGGAGCAGGGGTCGGAGCGTTCGGCTGTCCACGCGGCGCCGGCGGAGCCGAAGAAATCCGCTCCCGGCATGCTCTACGCAGCGGCGGTGGTTGCGGTGGTCGCCGTGGCCGCAGTGGCCTATTTGACGCTGGGGCCGGGCGACCCGAAGCCGAGCGAGCCGCTCCGCGCGCGGGCTCTGACGAGCTATCCGGGTTCAGAGTTCTCCCCGGCGGTGTCGCCCGACGGGAAACGCGTCGCTTTTAGTTGGCAACGAGAGGGTGAGGACGCCGCCGATATATACACACTGGAGCTTGGCGCGACCGAGCCGGCACAACTGACCAACACGCTGCAGCACGAGACAAGCGCGGCGTGGTCTCCGGATGGCGCCTCCATCGCCTTCGTGCAGACCCCCCAGGGAGGGGGAGGCGTCCTATGGGGCGGGCGTAGCGCCCTGGCTGTTATGCCGGCCGTTGGCGGTCCCGCCCGGGTTATCAACGGGGTGCGGCCCCAAAAGTTGATAGCCTCGGCGCTGCCCCCCCGTGTTGTCTGGGCCCCGAACGGAAGGGCTTTGATCGTCGGCCATCGAGAGCAAACCGACAGCCCCTTCCAACTCGTCCGCGTATCGCTCGACAGCGACGAGATCGAAATACTAACTACCGGCGGGCCGGAGGGTTCCGCGATCTATGATCCGGCGTTGTCGCCGGACGGTGGGACCTTGGCTTTCGTCAGAGGAGCCGGTAGTTCAGGTTTGTTCACGGCAGCCGTCGCCCCCGCCGGCACACTCTCTTCCGAACCGCAACCGGCGGGCCGCGACTTGGAGGGCTGGGAATGGTGCCCGGCGTGGACTGCTAACGGCGAGGAGCTCATCTTTGCCACCTCCGGGAACGTGCTGGGGCGAGGTCTCTGGCGGGTCTCGCCGTCGCGACCCGATCCGCCTCGCCAACTCGAGTCGTTGGGCCCTAATGCCTCCTGCGCGTCTGTGTTTCCCGACGGCCGCCGACTGGTCTTCACGCAACGGAGCGTGGACTTCAATATTTGGCGCGTCGAAATGCCTCCCAACGGGAATGCGACGGATGGCGGAAGCCGGTTCCTTTCGTCGACCCTGTACGATGCTGTTCCACATTACTCCCCCGATGGCCGTCACATCTTGTTTGAATCCGACCGCGGCGGCACAAAGGGAATCTGGGTCGCGAACGCTGACGGCTCCAACGCGAGGGCTGTGTTCATGGACGAAGCCCGGCCCGCCGGCGCTCCCGCATGGTCCCCCGACGGCCGACGCATCGTTTTCGACGCCATGACGGAAGGTCAGTCGGAAGTCTACGTCGTCAACACAGCCGGAGGACCGCCCTTGCGGCTCACCCACGATCCGGGGATCAGCGTTATCGGCACCTGGTCAAGGGATGGGCGGTGGGTTTACTTCACGAGACAGGGTAGGAACATCTGGAAAGTTTCCGGTGCGGGGGGCGAACCGGAACAGATAACCCACATTGCGGGCTTCTCTAGATACGCCATCGAGTCCCCGGACGGCAAATGGCTCTACTTTTCGCATCAAGAGGAAGCGGTTCAAAGTCTCCTGCGCATGCCCATCGACGGCGGCGAGCCGGAGCCGGTGGCGAGCGATGTGCCTGGTTGGTCATTTGCGGTCACGGAGCGCGGGATCTATTTCATTCGAAGGGACACGCAAAGGGATGAGTCAGCCTACTCGATTGTCTTTCTTGATCCCTCTACCGGCGAGGAATCCGTCGTCACCGAATTGCCCGCGGGAGTGCAGCCGTTCGTGGCCCTGAGCGTCTCTCCCGACGGGCGGCACCTGCTCTACGATCGGATTGACCAATTGGGCGCGGACCTGATGCTGGTCGAGAATTTTCGGTAGGGCGGGCTGGTATTCCCGGCGCACGAAGACGCACGCAACGGGACGCCGGTCGCGGGCTTGAGCCGGGATTGCGGAGTTGAACCTCCGGCCCGCGTTCGGAATCCTTCGCGCGGATTCCGCCATCGCCGAAGCCCCCGACGTGGCGCACGCTCTCAGCGTGCCGTGTCGCCACTCCTGGCGACATCTCTGCTCCGAAAAATGGGCCGGCTGAAACGATTTTTCATGGCGGCGCTATGAAACCACAAACTCTCAGAATCCTCGCGCGCTCTGATCGGCTATTGGGGTCGCGGCGCGAAGAAGCTCAGAAAATCGGTTCGGCGATATCGAAAGGCACCGAGGCGCGGTAGGCTTGCAGACCTTCGGTCGTCAGCCAAGCGTCGGCGACGTAGGGTCCCGGGGGCAACGGTTGGTTTTCGCCGGCGGACAGCGGCGCCTCGGCCGTGAAGCTGCGGCGGCCCGGACTCAACTCGATCGTCCCCAGCGCTTGCGTAAACAGCTTATTCGCCGACCACCGAAACACTTCCTCACGGTTTGTGTTGCGGATCACCAGATCGAAGCGTTGACCACTGGTAAAATTCAGCACCAACGGCTCCGTAGTCGAATTGCGAACGGTCATCCGTGCCCGCAGCACAGGAATCGCGCGTTCCGGGTCGACTGGCGGGAGTAGGTCAGGTACGTAGACGGGTCGGTCGATCGAGAGATTGAACGCCACCTCCTGTGCGGAGATGACCGAGCCGCCGACGCGCGCCTCGACCAGAACCAGCGACCGGGGGCCCGCTATGGTGATCTCGGTGCGGCGTAGCAAGCCCACGCCTGGGGCGAAGACCTCTTCCTGGATGCCGGCGTCGGCGCAAAACGTAGAGCCGTATTGGATGGAAAGCGCCGGATCGAAGCTTCCCGCCGGAACATCGGCTTGGGCGTTGCGGGAAGCCAGTTTTGCCTCGCCGAGGCAGTCGAAAGGCAGCTCGGGAGTCCAAACGCCCCCTTCTTCGGCACCAAAGTCATACCAGAGATGTTCGCTGCCGGTGTCGGCGCGGTATTCGACCAGTCGGCCTTGCGGCGTTCGTCTTACCAGAGCGGAACGGAACGCGTACCCTTCCAGTCGGTAGTAGATGACCCCACCTACGTCGACCTGTGCAATGACTGTGACGGTGCGAGATCCGGTGACCGCGCGTCCATCGATTTCGTAGGCCCAAATATTGCCGACCGCCAGCGGGAAGTAGATTGGTGTCTCGGCCAACTGGACGGTGCGGCTGCGTGCCGGCCACTGCGCGGAGGTGTCGGGGACAGCGACGAGGAACGGCAGCAAGGCAAGCAGAAACGTGCGATAGTCGCAAACGAGCATATAGATTCTCCGCGGATCGATAGCGGCGGGTCTCTACAAGAGAATACGCGGTTGGGGCCGGAATGGTGACATGGAAACAGGCGTTTGATCCCACGGGCGGAAGCAAACGCCGAGCCTGGCGGCGTTCTGCTATCGTTCCTCTTTGTCCGTCGGAGTCCTTTCGGTTGCGTCGGCGCCGTCTCATACGCTCCCTTACGGTCGCGGCTCGGTTTGGGGTTTCGTGTGCCGGACTTGACGGAGCGTGCCGGGATCGGGGATGGCTGATCGATCTGGGCAACGGCACGGCTTCGAGCCGCTTTCGAGGAAAACGAGATGCGTATCGCCTTGCTTGCTTTGATCCTTGCCGGTTTGATTCGGCCCTCCGGCCAAGCCCAACAGGTCGATTGGGACAAGGTCGCCGCCGAGACCGTCGAACACTTCATCGCACTACTCAAGATCGACACTAGTAACCCACCCGGCAACGAGACCGAAGCCGCGAAGTACATACAGGAAGTTCTCGCCTCGGAAGGCATTGATTCGGAGCTGTTCGCTCTCGAGCCGGACCGTGCCAATCTCGTCGCGCGCCTGAAGGGGGACGGCTCGAAACGCCCCTTGCTCGTGATGGGCCACACCGACGTGGTCGGGGCACAGCGAGAGCGCTGGAGCGTCGATCCGTTTGCGGCGGTGCGGAAAGACGGCTATATCTACGGCCGCGGCAGCCTCGACGACAAGGACAATGTCACGGCCGGGTTGATGCTGATACTGATGCTCAAGAGGCTCAACGTGCCGTTGGCTCGCGACGTGATTTTCTTGGCTGAATCGGGTGAGGAAGCGACCCCACGAGTCGGCATTGACTTTATGGTGTCCGAGCATTGGGAAAAGATCGAAGCCGAGTATTGTCTCGCGGAAGGCGGTTTCGTTTCGGAAAAAGATGGGCGCGTGGAGTACGTCTCCATCGCCACGACAGAGAAAGTCCCGGCTCGTGCGCGTTTGATTGCCCGCGGAACGGCGGGGCATGGGTCGATTCCTCGTCAAGACAATGCCGTGGCTAAGCTCTCGGCGGCGGTCGCCAAGGTCGCGGCCTGGCAGCCGCCGATGCGGCTCAACGACACGACTCGGGAGTACTTTGAGAGATTGGCAGGGCTGAGCGCGCCCGACGCCGCCTCGCGGTACAACCATCTCGTCGATCCGAAACGCCGGCGTCAAATCGAACGCTACCTCGCCGAACACGAGCCGTTCCACAATTCAATGCTGCGAACGTCGGTCGTGCCGACGATGGTCAACGGAGGATTTCGCATCAATGTGATCCCCTCGCAAGCCGAAGCGGGACTGGACATCCGCGCGTTGCCGGACGAGAAAATCGACGAGTTTTACGCCGACCTGTTGGGCGTGGTGAACGACCCCGACGTCGAGCTGGTTCCCTACACGCGGACGCGCCCGCCCGCTGACCCCTCGCGGCTGGACAACGAGATGTTTCATGCGCTCGAAAAGGTGACGGAGCGACTGTTCCCCGGGGCGATTACGCTTCCGGTGATGCTGACGGGGGCGACGGATATGGCGCAGATCCGCGCGAAGGGGATTCAGTCCTACGGGTTCGGTCCGATTCGCAACCCTGAGGATTTCGCGGCGGGGCGGGGGGCGCACGGCGACGACGAACGGATATCGAAGGAGGCGCTAACGAAGCTGGTGCAGTTTCTCTGGTACGCCGTTTTGGAAGTAGCGGCGGCGGAGTAGCGGGCCTCAAGCGAGCCTCGTACGCGGGGTTCTTAGCAGGAAGGAGATTTCAACTTGGCTTTTTACGAACTCAGACAATACAAGATCCGACCAGGCAAGATGGACGAATGGATTCAGTTTATGGAGGAGGAAATTCTTCCCTTCCAGATTTCCAAAGGCATGGTCGTCACCGGGAGCTATCGCGGCGAGGAGGACGACAGCATCTATGTATGGATGCGTCGTTTTGAAAGCGAAGAGCAGCGCGAGCAGCTCTACAAGGCCGTCTACGAAAGCGACGAATGGAAAGAAAAGATCGCCCCGCGGGTTCCCGAGTTGAACGACCGGTCGGCGGCGCAGGTGACAAGGATCGTGCCGACGCCGAAGTCGGTGGCGCAGTAGAGGCGGCCGGCTTTCCGCCTTCAGCCGTCGGTACCGCTCTTTTGACGAGGGCCGGCGAGTCAGGCCCTCAAGTGAGCCGGCTCTAGCACCATCCACTACCATGAGAGCGCTATGCTCGCTCATGCCGAACGATCCGGACGCGGTCGGCCCCACCGGGGCGACGCCGGCGACGCCAAAAAAGAGCCCCCGAGCCTCAAGGCCATCTGGCCCGAAGTACGTGCACTCATCGCACCTCGAAAGCGCCTTTTAGTCCTAGGGCTGGCGTTGATCGCGGTCAACCGGGCGTCGGGCCTGGTGCTGCCGGCTTCAACGAAATACCTCATCGACGACATCATTGGGGCCGAGAACTTTGATCTGCTCGGACCACTCATTTTGGCCGTCCTCGCCGCCACGATGATCCAGGGCGCGACGGACTACGGGCTGACCCACTTGCTTTCGAAATCCGGGCAGCGCTTGATTGCCGAGCTGCGGCGGAAAGTGCAGAGCCATGTCGGACGCCTGCCGGTCGCCTACTACGACGCCACCAAGACGGGCGCGTTGGTGTCACGAATCATGAGCGACGTCGAGGGCGTCCGCAACCTGGTCGGCACCGGGCTGGTCGGGTTGGTCGGAGGGTTGCTGAGCGCGGCGGTCGCGTTGATTGTGCTGGTCACGATTAGTCCCACCTTAACCGGCGTGGCGATGGTTGTCGTGTTGGTTTTTGTCTTCGTTCTCCAAAAAGCTTTTACAACCCTGCGGCCGATTTTTCGGGAGCGGGGCGAGATTCGGTCGCAGGTAACCGGGCGGCTGTCGGAAACGCTGGCCGGGGTTCGGGTCGTCAAGGGATATCACGCCGAGGATCGCGAAGCCGGCGTGTTTTCCGGCGGTGTGCAGCGACTGCTCGACAACGTTTTGAAGACACTGACGGGGACGGCGCTGCTGAGCCTTTCGGCGACGATGCTGCTGGGAATCGTCGGAGCCCTGGTCATGTACATGGGCGCTCGTCAGATCGCGGCGGGCGTGTTGAGCTTGGGCGACCTGATGATGTTCACGGCGTTCATCGCGTTCTTGATCGGGCCGCTGTTCCAAATGGTCAATATCGGCACGCAGGTGACCGAGGCGTTTGCCGGGCTTGAACGAACTCGCGAGGTGCTCAGCCAAGAGCGGGAAGACGACGATCCGGAACGCACCGAGGCGCTGGGGCCGATTCGGGGCGACGTGCGGTTCGAGGATGTTTCCTTCGCGTACGAAGAGGGCAAGCCGGTTCTCGAAGAGGTTTCCTTTGACGTCGCGCCCGGTACCGTCACGGCTCTGGTCGGGCCGTCAGGGTCGGGTAAGTCGACCATCATCGGTCTGATTTCGGCGTTTCACAAACCGGGGTCAGGGAAAATCACTGTCGACGGAGTGGATCTTTCTAGAGCACGCCTCGAGGACTACCGCACGCAGCTCGGCGTGGTGCTGCAGGAAAACTTTCTGTTCGACGGGACTATCGAGGAAAACGTGATGTTCGGGAACCCGGGAGCTACCCGCGAGGAAATGTTGGCTGCTTGCCGCATCGCTCGCGTCGATGAGTTCACCGAACGGTTTGACGATCAGTACGAGACGATTGTCGGTGAGCGGGGCGTGAAGCTCTCCGGCGGACAGCGACAGCGTGTTTCGATCGCGCGGGCGATCTTGGCCGAGCCGCGAATTCTGATCCTCGACGAGGCGACATCAAGCCTGGATTCGGAATCGGAGGAAATGATCCAACACGGCTTGGCGCACCTGATGAAGGGAAGAACGACGTTCGTGATTGCTCACAGGCTTTCGACAATACGGCGCGCTGATCAAATCCTCGTTGTCGAAGACGGACGCATCGTCGAACGCGGAAATCACGAATCTCTCTACGAGGCTAAGGGACGCTACTACGACCTCTACACGAAACAACACGGCCTCGAAGCGAATCTCTTCCTGGCGCCCGGCGAGGGAGACGAGATTCCGGAGGATGGCGAAAACGGGCCTGGGCAGGATGGCGGGCTACGCGAAGCGATGCGGATGATCCGTTCGTAGTCCGGGGCTTGCCGTAATTTTGGAAGTCACCCGGGGTAGTGCTTCGCTTCACCCTGGGCCAAATTCCGGTCGCCGCTTCGCGGCTGTTGGTGATCGTGATTTCGTCGGGCGCAAACGTAATGCCCGATGCGATCGGGAGGGGACTGGAAGAGACATGTCGCCAGGAGTGGCGACACGGCACGCAAGAGTGCGTGCGCCAAGTCGGGGGCTTCGGTATCGAGGAGATTACGAGCCACTATCGGGGCGGAGATGCCGCCGGGCTGGAAGCGACCGTGGCGGTGAAAAGCCCCGAGCGGATCGACGCCCTGGAGGATGTCCCTTCGAACGAGGTTTTCCGTTTTCACGACTTGCTCGGCTTTCACGAGCACATCTTCCGCCGCCGGTAACGGAACAGCGATGACGCCGTCGCGGTCGCCGATGATGTAATCGCCCGGGGCGGATCCCCACCGCTCCAATTTTGATCGGTACATTGTAGTCGACCAAGCGCCAGCGGCCCACGATGTCGATGGGCGTCGTATACCGCGCGAAGACCGGGAACCCAAGTTCTCACGGCCGGTGGGGCCCGAGGTCAGTCCCCGGTTTGTCGTATAGAGTTGTTGCATAGATAGGGAGGAAACATCTTGGCTGAAAAAGAATTTGCAGGGAAAACCGTTTTGATTACCGGCGGGGCGCGCGGGCTGGGGCGCGCGACAGCCGTCAAGTTGGGCCGGGAGGGCGCCGGCGTAGCCATCAACTACGTTAGCCGCGACGCCGACGCCGAGGAGACTAAGGCGATGGTTGAGGGGGAGGGCGCGCGGGCGATTCTCGTGAAGGCGGATGTCTCGGAACCTTCCGAAGTCGAGCGTATGGCTGCTCAGACTCGCGAGGCCTTCGGCTCGATCGATATGCTTGTGGCGAGCGCGGGCATCGGTTTCATCAAGAGTCATGCGGAAATTACATACGACAGCTATCGGCGAACGATGGCCGTCAATCTCGACGGGACGTTTCTTTCCATCATGGCGGTGAAGGATGAAATGCTCGAGAAGGGGTGGGGCCGCATCGTCTGTCTATCGTCGGTCGCCGCACTGAGGCCGCGCAAGATGCAAATCGATTACGCGGCTTCCAAGGCGGCCGTACAGGCGATGGTCCGATGTTTCGCCGAAGGGATGGCGCCGACGATTCGCATCAATGCAATCGCGCCGGGCCTGATTGATACCGAGCTGGGCCCGCCGGTTCTGGGGCCGGCAAAGACGAAGGAAATCGTCGCGGCCACGCCGTTAGCGCGGTTGGGAGAACCCGAGGAGATTGCCAACGCGGTGTATTTCCTGCTGTCCGACCTGTCGGATTTCATGACGGGGCAGACGATCGTCGTTAGTGGCGGTCGGGTAATGATTCCGTAGAGGTGTGTGGTGTGGACCCACATTCGAGGGCTGTCTAGTTCGGTTTCCGCGACCGCGCGGGATTGATGTCGCCGTGATAGAGATTTGTTTCCGTTGAGGGTTTTAGGGAGCGGAGATGTCGCCACGAATGGCGACACGGCACGCTGAAAGCGTGCGCCGCATCGGTGGGCGATGCCCTAAATCGGGCCTAATCGAGGATTCGTAGCGGGTCGGGGTCGGGGTCGACGGTGATGCGGCCCGACGGCGAAAGCTTCGGTTTCGCCGCGCGCGCGAGCAGGGGGCCGACGCGCCGGAATTCCCGGTGCTGTTCGGGCGAGGGCCAGGGGTGGCAGGCAATGTCGTCCGCGGCAGAGTCATCGAGCGCGGCGTCGGGGTGGGCGAGTTGTTCGCTCTCGACGCGCTCGAAGCCGGAGTTCTCGAGAATTTTCACCCATTCCGCGGTGCTTCTTATGGGCAAGGGCGGATCGAAGGCTGCGCTCCAGTGGTGGGCGTGGGGGTTTTCCTCGTAGAGGCTCAACAATAGAAAAATCTCACCGCCGAAGTTGGTCACGCGAAACATTTCGCGCGCGGCGGCCTCGGGGGAAGGCCAATAGTAGGCCGACTCGACGGCGACAATGCGTGTGAAGTAGTCCTCGGCCCAGGGGATTTCTTCGGCGGCGCCTGGAGCATAGAGGATGTTCTCAAAGCCGACGGATCGTTCGCGGGCGAGCCGGATCATGCCGTCGGAGATGTCGAGGCCGACAACGGAGCCTTCCGGGCAAAGCGGGGAAAGCGTGCGGCAAAGCGAGCCGTCGCCGCAGCCGATATCGAGGACGCGATCGTCGCGGCAGAGGCCCAGGCGTTCGATGGTTTGCCTGAGGGCGGGCGGTGAGGAGCCGGGTTGCTCCGGGGCCGAGGTATTTTCCACGCGGCTATTGAAGAACTCTCGCAAGCGGTCTTCGGCCGCGTAGCGTTTTTGGAGGTGGGGAGGGTAAATCACGAGACGTGTCGCCGAATCACCTGTCTCCGATTTACGTGTCTCCGATTTACGTGACGCCGAATTACGGGGTTTCTCGGGCCGAGCGCTACTGAATCGGATAGCGTGTGTTCCGTCGAGCGGGAAGACATGTCGCCAAGAGTGGCGGCACGGCACGCAAGAGTGCGTGCACCACGTCGCCCGGTGACATGTACCCCGGCGAAACGTAATTCGGCAACACGGCCCTACCCCAGCGTTACCAGCTGTTCTTGCTCCTTGAGGACGGCTTCGGCGTCTTCGGCGGTGAACTCGGCGACTCTCGACGAAATGTTCATCGAGCAGTAGTTGGGGCCGCACATCGAACAGAAATGGGCCGACTTGTAACCTTCCTCGGGAAGGGTTTCGTCGTGCATTTCGCGGGCGGTCTCCGGGTCAAGGGATAACTCGAACTGGCGGTTCCAATCGAACTCGTAGCGGGCTTTCGAAAGAGCGTCGTCGCGGTCGCGCGCGCCGGGGCGATGTCGGGCGATGTCGGCGGCGTGGGCGGCGATCCTATAGGCGATCAGACCTTGCTTCACATCTTCCTTGTTGGGCAGCCCGAGGTGTTCCTTGGGGGTGACGTAACAGAGCATCGACGCGCCGTGCCAGCCGATCATGGCTGCTCCGATGGCAGAGGTGATGTGGTCGTAGCCGGGCGCGAAGTCGGTCACGAGCGGGCCGAGCGTGTAGAAGGGCGCCTCGTGACAGATCTCGTTCTCTTTTTCGACTTGCAGCTTGATCTCGTCCATCGGGATGTGCCCGGGGCCTTCGATCATCACCTGAACGTCATACTCCCAAGCCTTCTTCGTCAGCTCGCCAAGGGTTTCGAGTTCGGCGAACTGGGCCTCGTCGCTGGCGTCGGCGAGGGAGCCGGGCCGCAGGCCGTCGCCCAACGAAAAGCTGACGTCGTATTTCTGGAAGATCTTGCAAATCTCGTCGTAGTTCTCATACAGCATGTTCTGCTTGTGCTGGTTGACCATCCACTCGGCAAGCAGAGAGCCGCCGCGACTTACGATGCCGGTGAGGCGCTTGACGGCCATGGGGACGTACTGAATCAGCACGCCGGCGTGGATCGTCATGTAGTCGACGCCCTGCTCGGCTTGCTCCTGGATCACGTCGCGCATAACGGGCCAGGTCAGGTCGTTGATTTTACCGTCGACGCGCGTCAAGGCCTCGTAGATCGGCACGGTACCGATCGGAACGGGCGAGGCGTTGATGATGGCTTCGCGTATGCGCGGGATGTCGCCGCCGGTCGAAAGGTCCATGACCGTGTCGGCGCCGTATTTGATGGAGTAACGAAGTTTTTCGAGCTCGGCGTCGATCTCGGAAGTGACGGCGGAATTGCCGATGTTCGAGTTGATCTTGCACTTCGACTCGACGCCGATGGCCATCGGCTCGAGGTTGGTGTGCCGCACATTGGCGGGGATGATCATGCGTCCGCGGGCAACTTCGGCATGCACGGTTTCCGGCGACAGATTCTCGCGGCGGGCGACGTAATCCATCTCCTGGGTGACGATGCCTTTTCGGGCATAGTGGATTTGAGTTCGAATCGGATCGTCTTGGCGTTGGGCTACCCATTCAGACCGCATAACGACTCCTTTGGAAAAGGGGGTTGAGGTAAAGTGCCCCTCATTATGTCACTGATGCCCGGGGCTTCGCACGGCGGATCTCGCCGGGTTGATCTTTGACCACGAAATAGGGCATTCTAGTTGGCTTTCCCCATGCAAGTTCGTATTTTCTACCATGACCGCTGTTTTGACGGTGCGGTGTCCGCGGCAATCTTCGCGGACTTCTACCGCCGTCATGTGGCCTCCGACGCCGAGTTTGCATGGAGTGGCCTGTTTCACGGACCCAATCAACAATTCGACCTGAGCCTGTTCGACGGCGATGAAAACGCCATCGTCGATTTCAAGTACTGCGCGTCGGACAAACTGACTTGGTGGTTCGACCATCACCAAAGCGCCTTCCTTTCTTCGGAAGACGAAGCTCACTATCGCCGTGATGCTTCGGGGCACAAGTTCTACGACCCCAACTACCGTTCTTGCACGCAGTTGATCGCCGACATTGCCGGCGAAAAGTTCGGCTATGACGCCTCACATCTGACCGAGTTGATCCATTGGGCGGATGTGATCGACGGCGCGCGCTATGAAAGCGCGAAGGACGCTGTCCTGATGGGCGAGCCGGCGATGAAGCTGACACTGGTCTTCGAGGCCGCGACGGAGAATCGGACCAAGGACGTGATCCCGCTGTTGGGCTCCGAACCGCTTGAGAAGATCGTCGAGAGGCCCGAGATACGGGCTTGCTTCGAAGAATTGTTTGAGCGGCATCTTGAATCGATTGAAACGATTCGCGCCCATTCAGTTGTGCAGGGGGATGTGCTCTTTTTCGACTTGGGGGATACGGAACTGGGTGGTTACAACAAGTTCATTCCGTATTATCTCTTCCCGGAGAGTCAGTACACCGTATCGGTCGCCGACGCCGGTTTTCGCACGAAGGTCTCGGTCGGATCGAATCCCTGGGCACCACGGCCTCCGGAACACAATCTCGCCACGCTGTGTGAACGTTTTGGCGGCGGAGGGCATCCGCGGGTCGGGGCCATCAGCTTCGGACCGGGCGAGATCGAGCGGGCGCGCCAAACGGCTCGGAAGGTTGTGGAGGAGTTGTCGCGGTCGGCCGCGGATGATGCGGGCGGCTGACGCTGACCATTCCCGGGGCGGATATGCCTGCAAGGACGGCCTGAGATGATCTATCGCCTGGTTCCTTCGGGGATGTTGCGGCTCCGGTTTGTCGCATAGAGTTGTTGCGGCGGCGGAGAAGGCGTTCCGGTCTTGAAGGACAGTCGGCTCGACTACAGGCGTCGCTGTTCCCCCACCTCGCGGCCTTCGCGGATCCAGACCGTTATTTCGTCGTCCAGTTGGTCTTCTTCGGTGACGCGGAGAAGATGAATGTGGTCTGTGGGGGTCAAGGTCTCTACTTTTCGAAAGCGCGGGCTGTCGATGCGTCGGGGTAACCAGAACGCGACATCGAGCCATTTCTTCTTCGGCGTCGCCTGCATGAATCGCACCCTAACCAGAAAGGCGACGTGGTCTTGATACGCCTGCACGCGGACAGGCCCCGTCGACGAAACAATTACGCGCAACCGATCGAATAGGCGGCGCACGTGGGGGCTGCCCTTGCTCAGGGCTTGTTTCAATGTGTAGCGCTTGCAACTGTGCCACTGATTCGGGTTGATGAAAACGTGGCCGCATTTAGGGCAGGCCCACAGGGGCTTGCGTGTTTTTGCGGGTTGGCGCTTCTTCGAACTCGAGCGGCCTTGGACCTGATCCACCGTCGCCGCTAAGCGCTTCGCTCGCCGGCCGGCGGATGTGGCGACGTCGATCCAACGCAATAGCTCGTGGCGTTGGGACGGGGACATCGCCTCGAAGGTTGTCAGCGCCCCGGCCCGCTTGAGTGCTGCTTTGCAGTCGCTTGCGATCGGCACGTGATCCCACGGTACAGCTCGTAACGCGAGTTCGACGGCGTCCCCCACGCCAACGGCGGCGAAGACTCGCATTCCGGCGTGGAGGAAAAGCCAATGGCCGTCGCCTCTCGGGACGAGGTTGCCGCGGATTTCGGTGTCTTCGAGAGTACCGTAAACACGGATGCGGCCCTTTTCGGCGTACCCTGCGAACCGCTTCGATACTTTGGCAGGCACCTCGACGTAGGGGTTGGGACCCTGCTTGAGGATCTTCGTGACGAAGCGCTGGGAGCGTGACGGCACGTGCTCATTCTAATGTTTGGGGCGTGAGCGAACTGGGACAGACCGCGGTTCTCAGGTTAGAATTGGGGGCAGCCATTCGTCCCTTGCGGTAGGACCTGTTGGAGGAAACCCTTGTCGGAGCATTTGCTCGTCGGCCTGACTTTGATTCTCGTGTTGGGGATCGCGGCGCGCTGGATCGCGTGGCGATTGCACCTTCCCTCGATTCTGCTGCTACTGCTTAGCGGCATTGCGATCGGACCGGTCACCGGCTTTCTCAATCCGGATGAAGTCTTTGGGGAGTTGCTGCTTCCGCTCGTATCGATTTCGGTTGCGGTAATTCTCTTCGAGGGCGGGTTGAGTTTGAGTCTCTCTGACCTTCGGGAGATCGGATCCATCGTGCGGAATCTGGTGACGCTGGGGGTCCTGGTTACATGGGTGATCACGACCGGGGCGGCGTACCTCATCCTGGGCTTTGATTTTCCCTTAGCGCTTTTGCTCGGCGCGATTTTGGTGGTGACGGGTCCGACGGTGGTTATTCCGTTGTTGCGCCATGTTCGGCCCAAAGGGCGGATCGGAAGCATCGTCAAGTGGGAAGGCATTCTTAACGATCCGGTGGGCGCGCTACTGGCTGTTTTGGTCTACGAAGCGATCCTGGCAGGAGGGTTTCACGGCGGGGCGCGAGCGATTGTGGAGCAGTTCTTTACTTCGGTGGCGGTGGGCTGCGCGGTCGGTTTCGTCGGCGCCGCGTTGATGGTGGTTCTTCTCAAGTTCTACTGGATTCCCGATTTTCTGCACAACGCCTTCTCGCTAATGATGGTCGTGAGCGTCTTCACCGTCTCGAACATCTGGGAGGCGGAGTCGGGCTTGCTGGCTACGACGGTGATGGGGATCGCGTTGGCGAATCAGAAGTTCTGTCCGGTGAAGCACATCGTCGAGTTCAAGGAGAACCTTCGGGTGCTGATGATCTCAAGCGTCTTCATCATCTTGTCGGCTCGGCTCCGGATAAGCGATTTGGCGGAGGTGGGATTCAGTGGTGTTGTGTTTCTAGCGGTGCTCATGATGGTGGCGCGGCCGGCGGCTGTAGCGATTTCCACGATGGGGTCGGGGCTTAGCTCGGCGGAGCGCAAATTCCTGGCGTGGATGGCGCCGCGCGGCATCGTGGCGGCGGCCGTCTCTTCGATTTTCTCCGTCCGATTGACAGAAGCCGGTGTTGCGCAGGCGGAGCAACTGCTGCCCGTGACGTTTCTCGTGATCATCGGGACCGTAACGATTTACGGCTTGGGTGCGTTTCCGGTTGCCCGGCGGCTTGGGGTGGCGCAACTGGATCCTCAGGGAGCGCTGATCGTGGGAGCGCACTCGTGGGCCCGCGCTATTGGTCAAGCTCTCGAGCGGGAAGGCGTTCGCGTCACTTTGGTTGACAGCAACCGCGCCCACGTCGCGGCGGCCAACTTGGCTGGGCTGCCGGCTCGCTATGGCGCAATCCTTTCCGAGAAAGTGCTCGACGAGATCGACCTTTACGGCATCAGCCGCCTATTGGCGGTGACATCGAACGATGATGCCAATTCTCTCGCCGCCTTGCATTTCGCGGAGATCTTCGGAAGGGCCGAGGTGTATCAAATCTCGCCGGGCAACGGCGACTCGAGCGGCAGGAAATCCACTTCGCCGGAGCATCTGGCCGGCCGGTTCCTATTCGGTGAAGCGGTGACCTACGATCATCTGTCGCGAATGTTCGATGCCGGGGCGACGGTCAAGACGACCCGAATCACGGAGAAGTTCAACTACGCGGCGTTTCGCCGGATGTATGGGGAGTCGGCGGTGCCGATGTTTGTGATCGGCGAGGAAGGGGAGCTGTCGGTGGTAACGGTGGAGAGTTCGGCTAGGCCCCAGGCGGGGCAGACGCTGTTCAGCCTGGTGAAGGCCGGGACGGGTGTATCGCCGGTAGAAGATCGCGAGGACGCCGAAGGGTCCGTCAAGTAGTCCGGCGTCCGGGGAGTGGAATCGACCTTGCCGCCCGATCCGTTTGAGTGCGCGTCGGTCCACTGAGCCGGCGAATGGTGTAAAGTAGGCGTAGCGGTGACGTGAGTTCGTCCCTCGGCTCGGATGAGCCGGCTTCGGACCTAGAATTATATGTCAATCCGGGGGCCGAAGCCGACCTATGAACATCCTTCTCTATAACCCCGACAACGGAATCACGCGCAACTTCATGCCGCACCTCTGGATGTTTCTGCTCCAGAGGCTGACCCCGCCCGGCCACAAGGTCTTTCTGATTGACGGCAACGCCCGACCGATGACCGAAGCGCAGCTCTGCGACTACATCCGGGAAAACGATATCGGGCTGGTGGGCATCGGCGCCATGACCCGCATGGTCGCCCGCGCTTATAAGTTCGCCGAGGCTATACGTGCTATCGGGGTGCCGGTCGTGATGGGCGGACCGCACGTGACCGAGGTTCCCGACGAACCGCTCGGCCGCGACGGCGGCAAGCGCTACGCCGACGCCATCGCGGTTGGTGAAGCCGACAATACATGGCCGCAAGTCGTCGAGGACGCCGCCAACGGTTGCCTCAAGGACGTCTACGAGCCGGTCGACGCCGCAGGCCAAGAGGTGAAGCCCAGCCTCGACGATTACCCTGACATCGGCTGGACCGACCTTGACCTCGACCAGTTCAATATGGTTCCCAAGATGTTGCGCTCGCGGCTGAGCAAATTCGCCGGCGGGTGGGGATCATTCCGGGTGATTCCGATCGAGTCGGGCCGCGGCTGTCCCTACGGCTGCGAGTTTTGCACCGTGACGGGCTTCTTCGGGGACTCGCTGCGCTTCCGCTCGAATGAGAGCGTGGTCAACGAGATGCTCCAGGTCAAGCGCCGTGCTCGCGAAGAGCGCGGGCAGGCGGCCATCTTCTTCGTGGACGACAACTTCGCGATCAACCGCGTGCGGACCAAGTCGCTGCTGCGCGACATCATCGCCGCCGATGCCCAAATGCCATGGATAGCCCAGATCAGCGCTAATCTGCTGCAAGATACCGAACTCGTCGACTTGATCGAGGAGGCCGGCGGTAAGTGGATCTTCATCGGCATGGAGTCGATCGACGCCGACAACCTCAAGGACGTCAACAAGAGCTTCAACAAGCCGGAAACGTATCAGCCCGTGCTTGAAAGCTTGGCGGAACGGAATATTTACGCGATCACGTCGTTCATCTTCGGGATGGACAATGACACGCCCGGGGCGGCCGAGCGAACATTGTCGAAGATCCGGGAATGGCCTCCCGGACTGCCGGTGTTCGGTCAGTTGACGCCCTTCCCGGCGACGCCGCTCTACGACCGGCTGCTGGCGGCGGGACGGTTGGAGCGGCCGAAACACTGGATGGATTTCGCTCCGTTCGTGATGTGCCACAAGCCGCTGAAGATGACAATTACCGAAGCGCGCGACGAGGTTGACCACGCCTGGCATGCGTCGTACAGCCCGGAGAGGAACCGGGAAGCGATCGACTACTTGGCGAATAAGCCCGTCGGCGAGCGGATCACCCACCTGTTGGCGCGCATCGTTTTTCGGGGGATCTATTTTCCACAGGTCAGTCGCTTCCAATGGTTCAAGGCGTTCGGCCAAAATTGGCGCCTCGCGTGGGACCTGGCGAAGGAGCTTCGAGTGTGGAAGAGTCCTCGACCGGCGACTGTCGCGCCGGCGGAAGCCGGGCCGTCCGGCACGGGCGTTCGAATTCCTTCGCCCTGACCCACGTCGTGGAACTTGTCCGGATTAAGACGGCAATCCTCTCGGCGCTTACTCTGGTCTCCCTTATCGCCGCGGTCGGGTGTGATGAGTCGACCGAGCCCGAACCGGTGCCGGCGCCCCCGGCGTGTCCACCGACCTTTGCCGTCGCGACCGTGACGGATCTGAACTTCCCAGGGGGAGACTGCAGGCAGGCGACTATCGATGCCCAGGGGCAGCTCGATAGCGGGCACTATCGCAGGGCCTGTCAAGGGGTTGATCCCGACGGAGTGCAGCCGCCGAGCGTCGTGTCGGCAAGGGTGACGGATTGCCGACCAACTGACGGCCGAGGTGTTTTTCTAGATGTCGAGGTTTGCTGTCCTGATGCTGTCGAGCAGGCGGTCGTTGAGCCCGCGGATGTGATGCGCCGGCCCAGCCCGGAGTGTGCGATTCGGTATACGCGGACGGGAGTGAGTGAGCTGCACTATCCGGAGGCCGGAAGTTGTGAAGCGGTTCTCGCGGAGGCGGAGAACGCCTTGGGAAGCATGCACTACCGCAAGGCGTGTACGGCGGCGGTTCCTCGGGCGACTCGTGAGAGGAAGGTGCTCGAGGCACGCGTGGTCGAATGTCGCTCCGGTGGCGGGGAGAAGGGGGTTAGTGTAGACGTCGAGCTTTGCTGCGAGGCAAAAGTTTTCGAGGAAAGCGCGTTCAAGGACCTGGTTTGGCTGCGCGGGCCGGAAGAGGTCCGAGCGTCAATTGGGGAGCCGGACCGGATCGCCGAGCAGGCGGACGGTGTGTTCTGGAACTACCAAATTGAGGTCGCTCGGGAGGACGAGGTCTTTTCCGAGGTGACTTTGGTCTTTGTTGCCGGCCGTCTTAACTCCTATTCCTTCTGAGGCGTACTTGGTTTATCGGCATGGAGTCGATCGACGACGCCAACCTGAGGACGTTAACAAGAGCTTCAACAAGCCGGAAACGCATCAACCCGTGCTGGAAAGTTTGGCGGAACGGAATATTTACGCGATCACGTGGTCATCTTCGGGATGGACAATGACACGCCCGGGGTGGCCGAGCGAACACTGTCAAGGATCCGGCAATGGCCTCCCGGACTGCCGGTATTCGGCCTGAATTAGGTCGTGCAACTTCGACGTCTGCTCGAACTGATGTGCCCTTGGCCCGTCGCTTTCGCTCAGGGCTCTGTTTCCGCGTTTTGAATTGTGTGCACGGACGGGAGGGAGCCTACCCTTCGTCCAGTCGTTTTTTCCGCGGATCTTGCGACTTTGTGCCTATTTTTCGGGCCGGCCACGCGGTGGGACCCCCAGCTTGAGGATAACCGGGGTGTCAAGTTCGGCTCAACGGCCGGCGGGTGCGCGACATAAATATGGGAGAATCGGCGGCAGAGTGCGAGCGCCTCCCTGCTTGAAATTTGCTCTTGGTTCGGCCATGGCTAAAGCCTTACGGGAAAGGCCTTTGAGCCGGCCCTCCAAGGGCCGGCCTATTTTGCAATCCAAGCCCGGTGAACCGGCTGAGCGTGGACTTCCGTCCACGCCTCTGTTTCTATTGCTTGCATTGCGAGAGGAACCGGCCCACATTCATGTCGCACACCCACGGCGAAGCAGTACGCTCCCTCAACGGAATCCCTCATGGGAAGGAGTGCGGGCGCCGGAGGCCACGGTGGTAGTTCCGGTTGGCAAGCGGAAGGGCAAGAATAGTGGTCGATTCCTGTTAAGGGCTCACAGAGTTAAGATAGGGGATCGTCAGGGCCCTTTCGGGACGGGGTCCGTCGGGCTTCAACTCGGGAGGGTCTAGTCATGAGAAAGGTTTTCTGTTGCTTGCTGATCGGTGCATCAGCCCTTGTTGCCGAGGTTTCCTCCAAGGCCGATCAAATCGCGGCCGTCGTGCTTGCTGCTCCGGAAGAACGCCGTGCAGAGGCCGCCGTGTTAGGCTACAACTCCGACGGCAAGCTGATCACTTTGCGCGAAGGGTCCAATAATCTGATATGCCTCGCCGACAAGCCCGGCGATGAGAATTTTTCCGTCGCGTGTTATCACAAGGACCTAGAGCCTTTCATGGCTCGCGGGCGTGAGCTCGCCGCAGAAGGATATAAGGGCAAGGAGCGGCATGAGATCCGCTGGAAGGACGTGGACGAAGGACGCGTCACGATGCCGCGCGAAGCGCGTATACTTTACGTGCTGAGCGGCAAGGGTTTCGACGCGGCCAAGGGCGAGGTGATCGAGCCCTACCTGCGCTGGGTAGTCTACACAGCCTACGGCACGCCGGAGTCAACAGGGATCCCGGCGACACCCGGCCCCGGCCCTTGGTTGATGTACCCCGGAACTGCCGGCGCGCACATCATGATCAGTCCGCCGAAGGAGTAGCTGTCCACGCCGCTGACTCGCCGATGCGCAGGATTCACGGCGCGTCGCGCACCCAAACACCGGATTGCGGATCCTTTCCGTCCGGTGAGCCGCCCGCGACAACAAGCCGCCCGCCAATGATCGCGGCGGCGGGCGACCCCAACGGCTTCGGCAGCTCGCCGAGCTCGCTCCACTTGCCGTCAGCAGAGAGCGCCCATATCGAGGCTTCGATCTGTCTATCGTTTGGACCACCCGTCATGCCGCCGATCATGAAGATGCGGCCGCCGCTCACGAAGGTGCTTCCCTCGGCGTGGGAGTGCGGCCTCGGCAGATCGGGACCCGTGCTCCAGGAGGTGGTCGCGGGATCGTAGATGTCGGTCCGTGACTGGTCCGTTTGGCCGCTGTCGTGGTTGAACTGGCCGCCCATCGCGTAGATCTTGCCGCCGAAAGTAACCGCACCGAACTGGTTGCGGGGCGCGGGCATGGGCGCGGCGCTCGTCCATTCGGCGGAGCCGTCGAGAGCGCCGTCCGCGTCGATCACCCAGTGGTCCGCCGAATCGGTGTCGCGATCCGCCATGAGGCCCCCGATGTAGTGCAGACGGCGTCCCAGCAGCGCAAGGCCGCCGCCGGCTCGAGGCTCGGGTAGCGCGGGCGCGGCGGTGTAGGCGTCCTCGTCGATGTCGTAGTTCCACACCTCGGTGATCGCCTTACCGGGGTAGCCGTCCTTGAAACCCCCGGCGATCCAAACCGACCGACCGTCGAGCACGGTGTTGATGTGGGTGATCGCACTGGGTAGATCGGCGATCCGACGCCAGCTTTTCTTGGCGGGATCGTAGACATCGGCGCGTTTACTCGACTTGGTTCCCATGGTGTACCCGCCGAACAGGTAGAGGGCGTCGTCGATGACGACGGTGCCGGACTCCCAGCGCGCCAAAGGCATGTCGGCGAGTTTCAGCCAGGAGCCCTTTTCGACGGCGTCCGCTTGAGGCCTTGGAGCCGGGGCCGGCAAAGCGTCGGACGACTGGGTCGCGAAGGTCCAGAGGGTTGCGAGCGCGACGAAGGCGAACCCCGCGCTGAAACCATGTCGAGTGAGCCGCTTGATTGTCGATCTGGTCATCATTCACTCCTTGCCGGCCGTTCTGCGCGAGATGCACCCGCCGCCAACATCGGGCACGGACCGCTCTATTGTCTCAAGACTCGTGGGAATTGGTCAGTGCGGCTGACAGCCGCGAGAGGGATGAAGCGGCTCAAAACGACGGACCCGGGGCGGCGGAGCCGACAGGCGGACGCTGTTCGTTTGGCTCAGCGTGGACTTCCGTCCCACGCCTCTGTTTCTATTGCTTGCATTCCGAGAGGAATCGGCCCACATTCATGTCTCACACCCAATTCGGCGTCGCCTGCCGTATTGAGGCCCTGAAACGGTACAATCTCCACAGGCTACCGGGGACCACTGACGAGTCAATGATCGACCAAACCATCTCGCATTACAAGATCACCGAAAAGCTCGGTGAGGGCGGGATGGGTGTAGTCTACAAAGCCGAGGACACCAAGCTCAAGCGCGCCGTGGCGCTGAAGTTTCTCGCCGCCCACCTGCTCAAGGACGAAGAGGCGCGCAAACGCTTCGACCGGGAAGCGCAGGCTGCCGCCGCGCTGCATCACCCCAACGTCTGCCCCATCCACGAGATCGCCGAGGCCGACGGGCGGACCTTTCTCGCGATGGCCTTCATCGAAGGCGACACCCTCGACAAACGCATCGAGTCGGCGCCGCTGAAGATCCCCGAGGCCCTCGACGTCGCCCAACAAATCGCCAAGGGCGTGGCCGCGGCTCATGAGAAGAACATTGTTCACCGCGATATCAAACCCGGCAATGTGATCATCGACGAAAAAGGCCACGTCACCGTGATGGACTTCGGGCTCGCCTTGCTGACCGAGGGATCGAAACTCACGAAGTTCGACATGACTCTCGGCACGGTGGCCTACATGTCGCCCGAGCAGGCCGAGGGAGCCGAGGTCGACCACCGCACCGACATTTGGGCGTTGGGATGCGTGCTCTACGAAACGGTGTGCGGGCAGCGGCCTTTTCGGGGTATGTACGATCAGGCGCTCCTCTACGAAATCATGCACGAGGAGCCGGAGCCGCTGACCGGCTTGCGAACGGGGATACCGGTCGAACTTGAATTACTCGTCAACAAATGCCTCGCCAAAAACGCCGGCCAACGCTACCAGCACGCCGACGAGTTGGTGGTGGATCTAGGGACGCTCCAGGAGAAGCTGAAGTCGGGACGGTCGACAATCCTGCGCTCCCAGGTCGCGTCCGCGGCGAGTCAAGCACCAGCCGAGCCGGCCGTGACTGCCCAGGGTTCTGTTCAGGCCGAGGCGTCGCCGATCGCCGCGGCGGAAGCAGCCCCGAACAAACATCTGCGTCTCTATCAGGCGCTGCTCGCCGTCACCGTGATCGCTTCGCTGGCGCTTGCGTTCGCCTATTTCCGGCAGCCCGCTCCGGAAGCGCCCTTGCGCCGATTTGCCATCACGCCAGCGGTTGACGTTCCGACGAGCGCCACCGAGGCCGGCGTCGCCGTCTCGCCGAACGGAAAGCACATTGCTTACACCGGGGCGGGCGCGGCGGGCAAGCTTTGGATCAGGGACCTCGATCAATCGCAGCCACGAGTTTTGGAAGGTACCGACGGGGCAGTACTGCCTTTCTGGTCCCCTGACAGCGCCTTCGTCGGGTTTGCGGCGGGAGGCGAGTTGAAGAAGGTCGCGCTCGCCGGCGGTATCCCGATCCGGCTGTGCCCGCTTCCTTCCTCGGTCTTTGCCGGCGGGTCGTGGAGCGCCGACGGCCAATCTATTGTTTTCAGTTCCGGCGACTGGGACATCTACGAAGTACCTGCCCGCGGGGACGAGGTGAATCTTGTGATCGCGAAGGAATCCGACTCTACGGAGGACGGCCCAACCGGGTTCTTGGCTCGACCGCATTTCTTGCCGGCCGAAGCAGGCCCTCGCTTGCTGGTTTACTCGTTCGGAGGGAACCCTGGAAGAACCCTGATGGTCCAAGATCTTGCCGGCGGACGGCGAGAGGTTTTGGGGCCGGGCTCGCATCCGTTCTACTCCTCGAGCGGGCACCTGATCTATCAGTCGGATCTTGGTGCCGACGAACTCTGGGCACTGCCTTTTTCGTTGAGCAGCTTGAGCGCGGTAGGGGAAGCGTTTCCGATCACACAGAACGGCAGTGGGCCCACGGTGGCGACCGACCAAACTTTGGTTTACCTCGACGGCCTCGGGCAGCAACTCCAAAAGCTCGCGTGGTTCGACCGCGCCGGGGAGAAGATCGGGGAGATCGGCTCGCCACAATTGGGCTACCACTTTCCGGAATTGTCACCGCGCGATCAGCGCGTGGCGGTCTCGACATTGGAAGGCGGGAATCGGGATGTGTGGATTTGGGAAGTCAGCCGTGGGGTGAAGAACCGCTTGACCTTTTCGGAGGCTACTGAAAGGGCCGCGGTCTGGTCCCCCACGGGCGCCGAGTTGGCGTTCATGTCCAACCGGACGGGCAACTACAACATTTTCTTGCGGAAGGCCGATGGCAGCGACGAACCGAGACCCGTGGCGGCCGGTCCGCATAATGAGTTCGCCACCGACTGGTCCCAGGACGGCCGATATCTTGTTTACGGGAACCGCGATCCGGAGACCGGGATTGACATCCGGTATTTAGAACGCAAGGGAGATGGCGCCGACTGGGAGCAGCACCCGTATTTGCAAACCCCGTATGGCGAGAGAAATGCCAAACTATCCCCCGACGGTGGGCTTGTGGTTTACCAGTCCAACGAGTCCGGTCGGGACGAAATCTACGTGAGGCCCTTTCCCGAAGGGGGCGGCCGAACGGCAGTTTCGACCGACGGGGGCACCCAGCCGCGCTGGAGTACGGACGGCACCGAGATCTTCTACGTGGAGGGGTCTACCCTGGTGGCCGTTCAGGTATCGACCCGCCCTGACTTTTCGGTGGGTTCGGTGACCCGACTATTCGAGCACCGCGCTTTGACGCGGCAAGCGGCGTGGCCCTTTGCCCAATACGACGTCTCGGCTGACGGCCGGCGCTTTGTGTTCCCGGTGCCGATAGACGAAGAGGCCGAGCAGAAAGTCTCGATTCGCGTCGTCGAGAATTGGTACGAAGAGTTCCGCGACCGCGAGCAGGACTAGGTTGTTACCACCCTTTGCGGGGGTCTTATTCGAGATCGCGTGTTGGGACCGTTTCCATCAAGAAGAAGGACAGCGATGAAGTGCGCGCTGCTTCCATCAAGAAGAAGGACAGCGATGAAGTGCGCGCTGCTTGTGTTGTTGGGGCTCGGCCCATTAGGGCACTCGCGGCGCTAATTTGGACAGTTGTGATCTATTCGCAGGGGGTCGTTTGTGGCAACAACTGAGGCTCGGTAAGTCCAGGTTCTCTGCTGCTTTGCGGCTTACCCGCGGCCTAGATGCCACTTGCCGATGGCGGCGGTGCGGTAACCCTTTGACGGCGGCTCGGGGGAAGTGTCTGATGCAGGATGAATTGGCAATCCAATGTTGAGAACGCTCAAAGCTTCGTTTGCCGTAGTCGTTCTCTATTTGTTAGGTGGTTTCGTGCTCGACCAGCTTATCTTTCCCGAAGCTGCGCCGGATGAATCCTACTATCCTCGGGTCGGATACGAATTTGTCAGCGAGACGGAGGGGTTCGAGCAAAGGATTCTGAAACGGGACGGGGGATTGTTCTGGTTGGAGTTGACTTTGCGACCCAATGCTGCGGGGCCGCCGGAGCACATTCACACTTCTTTTTCGGAGCGGTTCATGGTCGCCGAGGGCACGCTGAGCTTACTTGTCAACGGCGAGGTCAAGGAGTTGGGACCATCGGAGTCGTTTCTTGTTACGCCGGGCAGGCCTCACAAGCCCTTCAATCGGACGAACGAACCGGTTGTTGTGCGCGGGCCGCTGACAGAGGAGTATGGGATTCCGGAGCCGTTCAGCGTTTTTCTTATGCAAGTTTACGGTTTCTTTGACGAAGACCCCGCCAATGAGCAGGCTCCCAAAGAGTTGCTTCAGATGTCGCGCTTTTCGCCGGTTTACGATTCTTGGTTGGCGGGGCCGCCGCTACTCGCCCAGCGGTTGCTTTTCGGAGCCATCGGGCCGACGGCGCGGCTGCTTGGGTATCGCTCGTACTATCCGCGTTTCAAGCCGCGCTGAGGGGTCGATCAGCGGCTTGTTGGGATGGTTTCATGAAGCGCTTCATCGTATGTCGTGGCCAAAGAAGTCGTCCGGCGTGTCTTCGGAGATTACCGAAGACGTCGTCCGGGAGCCGGCATTGCCGTTGGGGCTGGTGGCACGGAAGCGCCGAAATGCGTTCGAGGCTCGAGCCCGGCCACGTCGGGTTTGGCCCGTCGCTTTCGCTCAGGGCTCTGATTCTTCAGGCCGCGGGTTGGCTTTGGAAGGCGCGGGGGCGGTAGAGGTACTCGACGATGTTGCCTTCGTGCGGCTGCAGCCAGTCGAGCTTTACCGTTGGGACCGGACCTAGGTTGAGTCGGTCGATCTCCTCGCTGTCGAGCAATTGGGCACGGAAAGCCGGGTCTTCGGTGATGCCGGTTCCGACCAGCGTTTGGCCGATCTTTTCGAGCATCTCGGCTTGCGGGCATTCGACGACATTGACGAAGGGGAACATGAACTCCTTCGAGGCGATGGGCGTCTCGGGCGATTCGCAATGAACCACCGTCGGCAACAAGTATGAGCAGTGCTCGCGCGTGACCAGGCGCGAGGAGCCGCGGATCTTCCCGGTCAGATCCTCGGCGCCGCCTACTTCGAGGTCGGCGTCGATCGAGGCTGAGATGGCTTCGGCCACGCCGGGGACAGTAAAGGCGGCGAGGGCTGCTTCGGGATCGTCGTGCGGCAGCGCTTGCACCAGCGCCAAGCGCTCGGCGAGGGCTTGGGCGATTTCGCGCCCGTGGCGCGAAACATAGATCGCGCTGCAATTGATGCAACCGCGTCCACTATTGAGGAAGACACTGGTTTCCATGATGTCGAGATAGCTTTTCCAGTTGTCGACCTCGTCGTCGCCGATCAAAATCTTGCTGTAACCGGGGCCGTGGACTTGCACGCGCGGGTTGCCGCCGTGTTGGTCGACCGTAGCTTGGCTGCCGAACAGCATCGTTCGGGGGCAGCTTTCGAGCACGGCCGCGCCGATATCGGCGCCGCCCGGGTAGAGCGCTATCGATTGGGGCGGCACGCCCGCCTGCATCATCGCTTGCGCCATCCGAAACGGCGTCCAAGGCTCTTGCGGGCCGGGCTTGAGCACTAACCCAATCTGCATCGGGACAACGGGCATCCACAAGGTATGGACGCCCGGAGAGTTGCTCGGCAGCACCATGCCCAGAACGGGCGTTTGCGCCTGATAGCTCAGAATGCGGCCGTCAGCGTCCACTCCGTGCCCGGCCGTGAGGATGCTCAGGTCAAGCCCGCGCGTGAGGGCGTCGAGAATACGGTCCATCTGGCTGAGGACAAAGGCGATCTTGTCCATGTTTTTGCGGCACATGTGAACCGGCAGACCCGTGGTCGAGGACTGCTGACGCGCGAAGTCGTCGGGCGTTTGCGGGTCATCACCGACCGGGAGCTCGGCGGTCATGAAGAGCTCACCGGCTTTCTGGATCATCTTGACCAGCTCGGTGCAGGGGATTTCGCGTAGGGCGTCGCGGGCGGATTGGGCCTTGCGCAGGTCGCGGCGAACCATGCCGGCGACGGCTTGGCTGACCTCGGCGACGGGTTCACCGGTGTCGAAATGGACGACTTTATCGGTGTCGAGACTGGTGTAGGGTTCACCCCAGCGGAGCATTGGTACGTGAATCATGGGTCGTCATCCTTGACAGGTTGGAGGCGGCTCTTCAGACAGTCGCCACGACAAGCAGGAGTGCTTGTCGCTACTGAGAGCTAGGACAAACAAGAGTGTTTCCGCTACCGTTTCCACGGCGGCGTCGAAGGTAATAGTTTCTCAAACTCGGCGATACGGGCGTGTTCGTATTCGCCCCCGTAGGTGCCGGCGAAGAAGCGGTCGAGCGCCTCGTCATGCAGGCGTTGCCAGGAATCTTCCTCGTGGCCGGGGTTGACGGGGTAGAACATCAGCCCGCAGGCGCGCGCGGCCTTGAGGTCGCCCGGCGCGTCTCCGATCATCAGCATCTTGTCGGGCGCGTAGCGATTGTCGCGGGTCATCGTGCCTAAGTGATCGACCTTTTTGCCCAGCTCCTGTCCGGCAATCAAGGCGGGGTAATGCTCGATCTTGTTCTCGATCCATTCGCGCTCGAGTGCTTCGCCGGGGGTTCCCGAAACGACGCACAGATCGACCCGGGCGATGACGCGGTCGAGTACTTCGCGGACCTTGGGAAAAGGCGGGACGCCGCTGACGATATCGGCCACGGCGTCGTTGACGGCGAGACTCCAGGCGAGAGTTTGCGACAGGATCGGGTCGTTGGCTTCCTCGACCAGCTTGGTCAGTGAAGCGTTGCTCGGCGGCAGGCCCGAGGTCACGAAATCGCGCAAGGGCTTGATGTCGGGAATGCGCAGGCCGCGCTCCATCGGCTCGGGCCAATCTTCAATCAAATCAAGGCACTTGACCAAGACCGGGAAGCGGTTCATGCCGCGATCGACGGAGTAGAGATTGGCGAACTCCCAAACCCGCCGAGCGTATTTTGAGGCCGCTTGCAGGTTCCAATGCTTGATGAATTGGGGAGTAAAGCACTCCTTGTGCTTGATCTCCATCGAGTCAAACACGCAGCCATCGGAATCGAGCCCGACGAAGAAATCGTGCCGAGGTTGGAAACCGTCGAGGGTTTTCTGATCCGCCATCTGAGTCAACAGCGCACCGAGGGCGCCGCGTGGCCGGTTCCAGGCCACGTCGGATTCTCCAGTTTACTGGGTGTCGGTTTGGTGTGGAGCCTTTTGAACCGGCCCTCGAAGGACCGGCCTATCTGCAATCCAAGCCCGGTGAACCGGCGGTGAACCGGGTTGAGCGTGGACTTGGGTCCACGCCTCTTTCTCTGTCGCTCGCATTGCGAGAGCTCAGAACCGATACCGCAGCGAAAACTGAATCAGGCGCGGATCAAACGTCTCGAGCACACGGCCGAAGTTCACCGATCCGATGTCGCCCACCGGGTTTCGAAACTGGGCCTGGTTGAAGAGATTGAAGAACTCGGCGCGAAACTCGAGGCTCTGGCTTTCGGTGATTTTCGTGCGCTTGAAGGCGGCAAGCTGCCAGTTCACAAACCCAGGGCCGCGCAAGACGTTGCGCCCGAAGTTGCCGTGACGCCCCGCTCCCAGCTCGTAAACCGGCGCGGATCCCACCCGGCGGAAATGCGGGTTGGCACCGGCGGTGGGCGTCCCGCCGCCGGTGCCGTCGAACCAGGAATTCGGCCGGCCGGGAACGGCATTCGTCGCGCGTGGGTTGAAAAACTCGACTTCGCCGCCGATGTAGTCGGGTGTAGTAATGAAGGTGCCGCTACAGAGGCAGCGGTCTTGGCTTTCAAACACGTTGAATGCCGCGCCGCTGCGCAACATGGTCATCCCCGACACACCCCAGCCCCCCAAGAGCTTGCCCAACGGCCCCGTCTGGCTTTGATGCCACGGGAGTTCGTAGACATAGGTCCCCACATAGACGTGGCGGCGATCGTGGTCGGCGTGGCCCCGCCGCGCGCGGCCGTCATCGGGCCGGTCACGGACCCCCTGGTCCGACGCCGAGTCGATGGCGTGGGACCAAGTGTAGGCGTGGGTCATTTGAAATCCGCTTGAGAATCGCTTGGTGAGGTTCATCTGCAAGCTGTTGTAGTTGGAGTTGCGGTCGTTTCGATAGATCAGAATATTGCTGAAGGGCGTGCCCCCGAACTGCTCGCTCTGAGGATGACCCTGATTCAAGACGCGGCGGGCGTCGCTGTTGCCCGTGTTGGCGCCGGGACCGGGTACGGCCGGGTTGGCCTCCTGCAAGCTGTAGAGCTTGACTCCGTTGGATCCGACATAGCCCACTTCCAACAGCCAGTTGGGCAGCAGCTCGTATTGCACTTGCAGGCTCCACTGCTGGCCGTAAGGCGTACTCAGGTTGGGGTCCATTCCCCAGAAGGTGATCGGGGCCAAAGAAGCGAAATCGAAACTCCCGCCGGGCTCAGGGGGAACATGCGGGAAGGGTTGCGACGTCGGATTGAACAGCGCGCCCTCCCAGGGGTTGGCAAGCTGCGTAAAGAAAACACCCTTGTTAACCGTGTACGGGGCCGTCCTTGAAACATTGAATTGCAGGGCGAAGTCGGGCAGGGCGTAGAACAAGCCGTAGCCGCCCCGCAGGGCAAGCCGTCCGTTGCCGAGAATGTCCCAGGCGAAGCCGAAACGCGGACCGAAATTGTTCCAGTCCTCGTCGTAGGTGGAGCGCGAAATCCCCTCGTCGCCGGGGTAGACCAAACCCGCCGGCGCATCCGGAAAAATGACGGACTGCTGCCCCGGCCGAAGGGCGCCCACACGATCCCTCGTCTCCGTCAGGCCCTTGTTGAATTCCCAGCGCAGCCCCAGATTCAAAGTGAGATTACTCTTGACCTTCCAGTCATCTTGTAGAAACAGGCTCGTGGAGGACGTACGGCCTTCGACAACGGCCGCCGATCCCTGCTGATAGAAAGTCGTAAAACCGTTGGCCAGGTCGTTCAACGCGGGCGAGAGCCCCTCGATCGCGGGAACGAGGCCGTTCGCGGTGCCGCTGCCGTCGAAAACAAACAACCCGTTGTTGAAGACGGAAGTCGCGCGATCCAGCGGCCTCGATGTGAAGTTGCCGCCGAATTTCAGGGCATGCCGACCGCGGGTCCAACTGACATTGTCGATGAATTGCAAGGTCGCCTCGTCGGTCACGATGGGAAACCCTAAGTCTCCGAACTGACTGAAGCCCGCGATGATGACCAGCGGCGCTGATGCCTTGTCGGGAAGGTCGGGTACGATGGCGTCCAGCCCCAAACTGCCCGGCGGGGTCGGGTTGGCGGGATTAAAGATATCCTGGTTGACAGGCTGGAGCGCTACGCGGAACTCGTGAAACAGATTGGGGCCGAACGAGTGCGTGTCGCGGACGATCAGGTTTTGGGTTCGAAACAAATCGGACCATTCGAAACCCGGCACGGTAACTCCAAGCGAAGGATTGATTCCCGCCGAATCTTCGCGAAAATACGTGATCGCCAGGCGATTCGCCGCGCTGAAATGATGATCGATCTTGAACAGGACCTGGTCGCGATCGAGGTCGCTTTGTAGATTGCTGAAGAGGGTGTTACCTTCGGTTGCGCTCGGCAGCAGCCCAATCAGCGCGCGGGCTTGCGGTGTTCCCGACGCCTCGATCGCTTGACGCTCGGCGGCGTTGGGGACCGTCGCCGAGCGGGCAATTTCCGTGCGCCGCCGGAACCCCAGAGGCGTGCCTAGGATTGTCGCTGTCTTTGTGAGTCTCGATTGCTCGGCGAGTTGCGCCAGGCCGAAGTCCATGATTTTGACCTGGCCCTCTTCGTTCAGCATCAGATTGGCGGGTTTGATGTCGCGGTGAACGACGCCCCGGCTGTGAGCCGCCTTCAAGCCCTCGGCGGTCTGGGTGGCGATGTCGATTACCTCGTCGAGTTTGAGCGGGCGATCGCTGATTTTGTCCTTGACGGTTTGGCCCGCGACGAAGGCCATGGCGAGGAAGGTTTGCCCCTCGGCCTCGTCGATTTCATAGACGGTGCAAATGTTGGGATGGTCGAGTGCCGCCGCGGCTTGGGCTTCGCGAAGGAAGCGTTCCTTGGCTTCGGCGTCTTCAACGGCGTCGGCGCGGAGAAACTTCAGCGCGACCGGACGCTTAAGCTTGGTGTCGAGGGCCTTGTAGACCACGCCCATGCCGCCTTCACCGAGTTTTTCGGTGATCTCGTAGTGAGAAATGGTGGAACCAACCATGCGGCACCGTCTAGGAAAACTATAGCGCGGTGAGCAGGTGGTGAAGCCGGCACCGGGTCTCGCAACTCTCGATCTTGATCCGGTCACTGCGACGCTGACACTTCCGAGCGGAAACACTATCCTTGGCGCCGCGCCGCGAATAGCCGGTGTTGAGCAAGTTTGTACCCCGTCGGAGCCCGCTTATGATGAAAAATTGCCGCGGGGTTGCCGTCCGGACGGCGGCTGCCGATCCCTTTCGCCGGTCATGCTACGCTGAGGCGGTTATGGCGGTTCTTACCCGCGAACCGCCTGATTTCCACGCAACATGATCGAACCTCGGCTATCGCGCGGGCTGCGCGACTTGCGCGCCGACCATCTGTTGGCCCGCCAACATGTAATCGATACAGCCCGCAAGGTCTACGAACTCTACGGGTTTACGCCGCTGGAAACCCCGGCGGTGGAATACCTCGACGTCCTCTCGGGATCGGCGGGCCAGGAAGCTCAAGGGCAGATCTTTCGCGTCACCAACCCCGAAAAAGAACCGCTCGGTTTGCGCTTCGATCTAACGGTGCCCCTGTCGCGGGTCGTTGCCCAACACAAGGACCTCGTCTTTCCGTTTCGGCGCTATCAGGTCGCGCCGGTTTGGCGTGCGGATAAGCCCGCCCCGGGGCGGTTTCGGGAGTTCTATCAATTCGATCTTGATTCGGTCGGGGCGGAATCGGAGGTTGCCGATACCGAGATCCTTGCCGGCATTTGCGACACGCTTGACGCTCTCGAAGTCGGACCTTATCGCGTCCGTTTTTCGAGCCGCAAGATTCTAAATCTCTTGCTGATCCACGCCGGTATTGGAGAGGAGAAGGCGGGCGACGTATTTAGAGTCCTCGACAAGCTTGAGAAAGCCGGCCGCGAGAAGGTTCGTAAAGAGTTGACCAGCGGTTATGTCGACGAATCGGGCGACCCGATCGCGGGCGTGGGGCTGAGCGAGGCCCAGGTGGATCAGATCGACGAGTTTCTGGCGATCGAAGGCGACCGCGGAGAGGTTCTTGGGAAGCTGGGGGCGCTGTTCCACGGTGTCGAGGGGTCGGAGCAAGAGCTGGCGGTGATCGACCGCATCTCGTCGTATCTCGACCGCTTGGGGTATGGAAGCGACCGGGTGGCGATCGACGTCAGCGTCGCGCGCGGCCTGGCCTATTACACCGGCCCGGTCTTCGAGGCCGTTTTGGTCGACGCGCCTCAGTTCGGTTCGATTTTTGGAGGCGGGCGCTATGACGACCTGGTGACGCGGTTCACCGGGCGACGCATTCCCGCGACCGGTGCGTCGCTGGGCGTCGATCGGCTCTTGGCGGCGTTGGTGGAATTGGGTCGTGTGCGACAGAAGCGCAGCACGTCGCAAGTGCTGGTCACGGCCATGGACGCAAGCCTGATGCCCGAGTATCTCGCGATCACGTATGAGCTTCGCCGGGCCGGCATTCCCGCCGAGATTCATGTCGGCCGGCCGAAGCGTTTGGGGAAGCAGATCCAGAGGGCGGATCGGCTGGAGATTCCTTATGTCGTGATCATGGGCTCGGACGAAGCCGAGCGCGGCGTTGTTACGTTGAAGGAAATGGAGATCGGGCGAGAGAAGGCCGGCGAGGTCAGCGGGCACGAGGAATGGAAGAAAGCGCGTTTCGGGCAGCAAGAAGTGGCGCGTGCGGATTTAGTGGCGACGCTGAAGCGGCTGCTGGCGGAAGATTAGTTTCCTGCGCGGTGTAACAGCGGTGTGGATTTGACTAGCGGCCTGTTCCGAGTGTACCTGCCAGGTGGTATTGAGGTCTTTGATCTCGTCATTAAGGCGAGTCTCGATACGATCAAGGCGATCCTCGTATCGCTTTTCCGAGGCCGCAATGTCAGCCTTTATCGCCGCCCCCCCGGTCACACGATAAACTTCTCGGCCTCGATCAAGCGCTCGGCGATACTGCGTCTCAGCGCGATCTCGTTGGCCGGAGTGAAGCGCGTCAGCCGGTGCAGGATCTTCATCTGCATATCGAGCGCGGGACCTTCCGCGGAGGCTGCCAGCACCATAGCGGCGTAATTGCGAATGTGCGAGATCGCTTCTCCCGCCAGCACGCGAACCATGTCGGCCGCCTGTTCGCCGCGCCCTCGTGCGGCAAGCTTTTCGGCCCTCAGCAGCGCCGACTCCGCGGCATAGGTGTCGATCAGCAAGTCACTGATCGCCGCCATCACCTCTTGCTCGTCCTCGAGTTTCGCGCCGAAACGCTGGTACGCCACGCCCAGCGTCAGCAGCGTGACCTTCTTCGCCTGGGCGACGAGTCGGCGCTGTTCGGCCAACGGTCCTTCACCGAGGTCGGCCGTTAAGTTCCCGGCCTCGACTTCCGCTTGCACTTGCTTGACGGCCGAGAGCAAGTCAAGCCGCCCCTTGGCCGCGCGTTTGAGCAGCAGGCCGGTGACGAGCAGCCGATTGATTTCGCTGGTCCCCTCGAAAATACGGTTGACCCGCGAATCCCGGTAGGCTCGCTCCACCATGTAGTCCTGGTGGAAACCGTAGCCACCGTGGACTTGCACGCCTTCGTCGACTACGTAATCGAGCATCTCCGAGCCGTAGACCTTCGCCATGGCGCACTCGATGGCGCGCTCCTTGACGGTCTTGAGAACGGTCTTCGCGGCATCTTCGTCATCCCAGGAATGGTCGGCCAGCTGTTCGTCGACCATCCCCGAAATGCGGTAAACCATCGACTCAGCGGCGAAAATACGAACCGCCATCTCGGCCATCTTGTGCTGCATCAGGCCGAACTCGGCGATCACGCTCCCAAAGGCCTTGCGCTGCTTGGCGTAGCGAATCGTTTCCGCCAAAACATCCTTCGAGCCGCCGACGCAGGAGACGCAGAGTTTCATGCGGCCGAGGTTCAAGATGTTGAAGGCGATAATGTGCCCGCGCCCGATTTCACCGAGCACGTTTTCGACCGGCACGTGGACATTCTCGAGTACGACGGGCGTCGTGGAGCTGCCGCGAATGCCCATCTTGTGCTCTTCGGCGCCGGGCTTGACGCCTTCCATTTGGCGCTCCACCAAGAACGTCGAAAACTTTTCGCCGTCGACTTTCGCGAAGATCGTATAGAGGTCCGCCCAGCCGCCGTTCGAGATCCACATCTTCTCGCCGTTGAGGATGTAGTGTTTCCCGTCGGCTGAAAGCTCGGCTCGCGTTCGCGCCGCCAAGGCATCGCTGCCGGCCTGCGCCTCACTCAGGCAATAGGCAGCCATCCATTCGCCGGAGATCAGCTTCGGCAGATAGCGTTGCTTTTGTTCTTCATTGCCGAAGAACACCAAGGGCAACAGGCCGATACCGGCTTGGGCTCCGTAGGTAGTCGAAAACGAAGCGTAGCGGCCCATCTGCTCGGCAACGATCAACTGCGAGGTCAAGCCGAGTTCGAGTCCGTCGTACTTTTCCGGTACCAGAATCGTGCACAGCCCCAACTCGGACGCCTTTTCGACCAGCCGGCGCGACAGATCGTCTTCCTTGTTTTCCAGCACCTCCACTTGCGGCAGCACTTCCTCGTCGAGGAAGCGCGAGGCTGTGGCTTGGATTTGCCGATGCTCTTCGGAGAAATCCTCGGGCGTGAAGACTTCCGCCGCCGCCACGTCCTCGAGCAAAAAGCCGCCCCCGGGCTGCACCGCTACCCGCGTTTCGGCGGGAGAGGTGGTCGTCGACATGGCTACTGGATCCTTTCGAAGATCCCCGCCGCGCCTTGACCGCCGCCTACGCACATGGTGACCATCCCGTAGCGCACCTGGCGTCTTTCCATTTCACGAAGGATGGTCGCGGTCAGCTTGGCTCCGGTCGCGCCCAGCGGGTGTCCCAGAGCGACGGCGCCGCCGTTCACGTTGGTGATATCGACGTTCAGCCCGACTTCCCTGATCACGGCCAGGGCTTGCCCGGCGAAGGCTTCGTTCAGCTCAATGATGCCGATGTCGTCGAGGCTCAACCCGGCCATCTTCAACGCCTTGGGAATGGCTATGACGGGGCCAATACCCATGATCTCCGGCGGCACTCCGCCGGTCGCGAAACTCACGAACCGAGCCATGGGCTTGAGCCCCATCGCCTTGGCCTTCGATTCCGACATCACCAGCGCCATGGCGGCTCCATCGCTGGTCTGCGAAGAATTCCCCGCAGTTACCGTGCCGCGCGCGTGAAAGACGGGTCGCAGAGCCGCCAGCTTTTCGAGATTGGTGTCGGCGCGGACTCCTTCGTCCTTATCAAAGCGCATCTTGTGGCTCTTGGGGTGTCCGTTGTCGGCCCAAACGAATTCGAGGTCGAGCGGAACAAGCTCGTCGTCAAACTTTCCTCCGGTTTGTGCCGCTAGGGCGTTTTGATGGCTGCGGTAGGAAAACGCGTCTTGCTCTTCTCGAGAAATGCCGTATTTCTTGACGACGTTTTCGGCCGTGAGCCCCATGGTGATGTAGATCTCGGGCATGGTGTCGACCAGGGAGGGGTTGGGGGCAGGTTTCGAGCCGCCGCGGTGCATCAGGCTCATGGACTCCGCGCCGCCGGCGAGCATCACGTCCCCGCCGCCGCTACGGATTCTTTCCGCCGCCAGAGCGATCGCCTGCAAGCCCGAGCTGCAAAACCGGTTGATCGTCATCCCGGCCACCGTCACCGGCAAGCCCGATCGCATGGCGACGATACGCGCCATATTCGCGCCCTGCTCGGCCTCGGGCACGGCGCAACCGAGGATCAGATCGTCGATTTCGTTGACGTCGAGCTCTGGGGTCCGCTGGAGAAGTTCCTTAACCACAGTGGAGGCCATGTCGTCGGAGCGGGTCGTGCGGAGCGTCCCGCGAGGAGCTTTTCCGACCGGTGTGCGGAGTGCGTTAACAATGACGGCGTCTTGCATTTTCTTAATCCTTTTCGGCCTCGAGTGCGGGGCAAGCCGCCCCGCGTCGCGGACAGCCGCCCAGTCAAATTCTACCGTGTCAGCCTATGTATTGGACGTTCCGGGTCAATTCGGGGTTGCTGCAAGGCCGGCCCATTAGCTCCGTAGCCGGTAGAAGCGGAAGAAGAAGTTGTCGATCGGAAGGATTTCAATGTCCTCAAAACCTGCTTCCCGGGCATAGGTTCGCAGCGCTTCGGGACGCATGACGGTTCCGGTGCCCGCCGACGGCTTTTCCGCCATGCCCACGGGTAGGCAGTGAAAAACGCTGAAGCCGTACATCAGCGGTTCGACCTCCGCTCCGTTCGGCGCGAAGGTTTCGCCCACCTTTTCGTCCATGACGATGACATGGCCGTCATCGCCCGCCATCTGCCGCATCGCGGCGAGGACGCTGACGGGGTCCGCTAAATCGTGGATGCACTCAAAGGCGGTGACCAGGTCGTACTTGCCTGCGAAACCAGGAGAGCCCGCGTCCTTCTCGTGGAACCGCACGCGCTCTTCTAACCCGGCTTCCCGGGCGTGAACACGGGCCATTCCGATGGACAAGCCGTCGAGGTCAAACCCGTCGACTCGGATCCGCGGGTAGCTTTTCGCCATGCCGGTGCTCGACCACCCGACCCCGCACCCCACGTCGGCGACAACAGCCGGCGGATCGGCCAACAGGCGTTCGTGGATGTCCGGAATCGAGGGGAGCCATTGCCGGCCGAGTTGGTAGAGGAACGCGGCCCGATTCATACCGGCTTGACCTTCGACCAGATGGACGCCGTAGTCCGCGTACGGTACGCCGTCTCCTGTGCGGAAGGCGGTGAGCAGCGCGTCGAGCGGATGGACGGCCCCCGCCGTGAGTTGGGCCAGCGGCGCGAGGTAGTTGAGGCTGTCGCGATCAACCAACACGTCCCGGTACCCCTCAGGCAGTGAAAAGCGGCGGCGCGAAGGCGGGTCGTTTGGATTCGCGACGCGCAAGATTCCCGTGACGGCCTGATGCTCGAGCCACTCCCGTACGTAGCGCTCGTTCGTAGCGGTCCGCCGCGCCAACCCGGTCGATGTGGTGGGGCCGGCCCAGGCGAGTTCGTCGTAGAAGCCCAGTTGGGTTCCCAGATGAACGCCGAAGAGCATGAACGTGTTCGACGCCGCTTGCACCAAGCGATCGAGCAGAGCATCGCGGTCTTGGGCGGCGGCCGGCGAAGGGGCGGGCATTGTGGTCTCCATGGATTCGTCCTTTGGGAAATGGGTGCGGAGCTTCGTGGCAAGCCGCCGGACAGCGAAGTCGAGGCGCATTTTCTCTTACACCTTGCTTTGCGTAAGAAGCGCCGCCGGGGCGACATCAGCGGAAAAGATTTGTGACCGCGCGGCCTCAAGGGAAGCCGGTGATCATTGGTTTGGCCAAGACCCCACGCTTCGTTACTTTGGATTGGGCCGACCAACACGTGCGCTCGTCCCTCAAGACGGGGGTGGTTGGAACCATCGCCGCGGTTCGTTGCGGCTCAACCGATGGGTCGCGCCGACACGGGTGCGGGGTTCGCGGACACGTGACGGCGCTGTTGACTTCTCCCAAGTTATTGATTGCACAGGCGAACCGAAGTGTGTCGTCTTCGGCCACCGAGATGCAGCTCTAAGAGGCGAAGCGGTGAACATGACACCTCTTCTGCCTCTTCAAACCTCGACTCCGCCGGATTCGACGCGGCAGGCCGCACGGCTCGTGAAATCGCTCGGCAGGGCGGTGGATACCCGGTAGACGAGGCGCGGCGTTGCGCGGGCCGGGTTCGGCGGAGGCGATGGATGGGTTTGCTTCCCCCAAGGGGACGTAGAATCCGTTGGCGGCGGGTGACTTTTCGGCTGTTGTTCAGACGCGGACGGGGCCGGGAAGTATGAGCGGGCACTCTCATCCGCCGCTGCGGAGGAACGTCCCGATGAGCCTCTGCGCTCGATCGGTCCGGTGTGTGACTCCGACGCGAGTTCCTTCCTCGGTCGCACACCGGGCCGTTTTTCATGGGGTATTCCAGCGAGGACGGCCGGCTTGCGGCGGACGGTTGGGCCCGTCGCTTTCGCTCGGGGCTCTGTAGCTGCGTTGTGGATTGCCCGCCAGGTTCGCGGCACGTGCGTCGCCCCGAAGTTAGAAGCTATACCGCATTTGGAATTCCATCACGCGGGCGCCTACCAGGACCCCTGTCAGCCGGCCGAATTGCGGCGAGCCGATGACGTGGCTTCCCGCAAAGAACGACGGGTGGTTGAGGGCGTTCGCGATTTTGACCCCGAGCAGGAGCGATTGGGTCTCCTTGAAACGAATCGTTCGGTCCAACGCTAGGTCGAAAGCCAAGGCCGAGGGGCCGGAAAACAGCCTTTGCTGCAGGCTGCCCAACTCCCCAGGGCCGGGGTGGGAAAAGATTTGGCCGGGAAAGGGGTCGTCGCCGTCCGCCGCGACGCCGCTGTTGTCGCGCGGGCTGATAGCCGAGGCGTCGATGAAGAACGGCCCATCATCCGTCATTCGAAATCCGACGAGCTGATCCAGTTGATCCTTCGTGAGTGAGGTCGTCGCGGTGTTCTTGAAGGAACGTGCGGAGCGGTTGAGTGTTCCACGGCCGGAAAGGATCGACAATGGCGCGCCTGACTGCCAGGTCAGAATCGAAGCGAGGGTCCAGCCCTCAACGAGCCACCGGGCCTTCGCAGGGTTCCAGGATTGCCCCTCGCCGAACGGCAGCGGCCAAACGAAATTGACGTTGAAGACGTGGTTGACGTCGAAGGTCGCGCGGGCGCGTTCGAGTTGCGGTTGAGCAAAGTCCAGAAAGGGATCGAAACGAACACCGGTGCCGCTCGAATCCGTCAGGACTTTTCCAAATGTGTAGTTGGCTTGGAATTGCAGGCCGCTCGCCGCGCGACGACGGAGTTCGACCTGTAGGGCGTGGTAGCTGCTGTTCGAAAAATTCGTAATCAAGTCGGCGACAAAGGTATCCGGGTTGCGGCGGAAGCGCACGTCGCTCCCCTCAAGAAACAGGTCCGGATTGATGACGTAGAGGCCGGCCAGCGCGCCGGCCTCGCCTGAGCGGACGAGCGAGCGAATACCGGGGTTGGAAAGCAGCCCACCTTGATCGAGCCGCGGAAAGACGGTAAGTGGCCGACTTCCGAGAATCGCCGGGTTGAACTCGGGGTCAAACTCGCCGAACCTTTCGAGCGCCAGAAACCCGTTCTTCCGTGCGCGGATCACATCATCAAGGAACCCGTTCTCCCGGATGATCACCTGATTGAAGTCGAAGCCGCGCAACAGCTTGGTCCCCTTATTGCCGACATAACGGACGTCGAAAACGGTGTTGCGCATCACTTCGCGCTGGAGGCCGAAGTTCCACTGCTGCACGTAGGGCGTGCGCAGGTCGGGGTTGACGGCAAAGAGCGCGGAAAGGGTATTAGCGGCCAGGTTTTCGCTCGACCTGCGGGGAACTTTGAACACGGGCGTTTCAATCGACGGCAGCGTGTCGCTCAACCTCAGGTTCAGATTCCGCAGAATCGGAGAAGCTTGCAAACCCTCATTGGCGCTCGTGGCGTTGTCGGTGGTCCCCAGTAACTCATCGACTACGTAGTTGATGCTGTAGCCGAGGCGCAGGGCCGTCTTGCCATCCCCGAACAGGTCGTAGGCGATGCCGATGTTGGGGGAGAAATTATTGAGGTCCTTTCCATAGAGCGGACGCTCGACCGCGGAGCCCGTGAAATCGATTGTCGCGTCACTCATCAGCGTATCGACGACTCCGCCGGTACCGACGACGGGGCTCAGCGTAAGCCCGTCGCGTTCCTCGACGCGCCCAACGTCTTCCCAGCGCACTCCGAGATTCACGGTCAGCCGGGGGCGGATGCGCCAAGAATCGGTGAGATAGAACGCGTGGCTGTTGAGCCGGAAATTTCGGCGCAGTTCGGCGCCGGGGACAAAGCCTTGGTCGCGTGAAAGGACGTTGAAGGTCTGCGAGCCATTGTCAACCAGGCCCGCCAGAGTTGCCAGTAAATTTTCCGCCGCCGCGAAGTCGACCTCGGCAATTCCGCCCGGGAAAAAGCGAGAGCTCAGGGCAAAGGGGCTGTCGAGGCTGACGGCGAGGCCGAAGCCGGGCGTCGTCCCGGCGCTGTTGAAACTTTCAACATAGACACGCTGCGACCAGACGCCGAAACGCAGGTTGTGATTGCCGCGCTGGTACGACGTGTTGTTCATGAAATTGAACGTGTCGGTGAAACGGCCCTCGGGCTCGAAGTTGACGACGGGGTTCGTGAAAGAGAACCCGCCGATCAACGGCGAGCCACGTTGCTCGAAGCTGCGGAATTCGCCCGGGGCCAGATTGAAGCCCCCGCGGAGCTCGTTGGACCATCGCGGGCTTGGGCTCCAGCGCCAGCCGAGCGAGAGCAATTGGGTGTGGCTGAATTCCTTGACGACCGGAACACGGTGGAAGCCGATGCCCGCATCGGGCCGGTCGGGTTCGTCCCGCGAGTATTGGTAGGTCGCGCTGACGAAGTGGTTCGATGAGGCAACGTAGTCGAGGCGGCTGAGCGAAGCGTCGCGGTCGCCGTTGTTTTGGGTGTTGAAGCGATAGCCGGCGGTATTACGGAGCAGGTCGCGATCGCTGTCGCCGGTGTCGAAATTGTTGATCTGATCGGGGCCGGGAACCGTGGCCAGGATTCTCGTCACCTCGGGGTCTTCATCGACGGCCACGGCGCGCAAGACGTTGATCTTCTGCACGCGGTTTTGATCGTCACGGTATGTAAAGATGCCGCGGCGCGCCTCGGGCGTCAGGATAATGCTGTTTTCCAGCCTTTCGGCGCGTTTCCGATAGCCTTCGTAGTTCGTATAGAACAGCAACTTGTTCTTCACGATCGGCCCGGAAATCGAGCCGCCGAATTGGTTCAAATTGAGGAACGGCTTGGGCAGGCCGGTCTTATTGCTGAACCATTCGTTGGCGGAAAATTTCGAGTTGAAGTTGTGCAAATAGGCATTGCCGTGAAAGTCATTGGTTCCCGACGGCGTACTGAAGTTGACTTGAGAAGAGCCTCCACCGACGGCCGGGCTACCGTTTTGCGTGGTGATGGTGAACTCGCTGATCTGGTCGATCAGCACACGGTTTGGAATAAAGTCGAGGGCGTTGGAACGGATAAAGTTGTCCTGAATGTTGATGCCGTCGAGCGTGACGTTGCTGAAAGACGTTCGCATTCCGTTGATGACGGTCGGGTTGGCGCCGGCCGAAGCGGTGCCGGCTTCGAGGGCAATCAGCGACAGGGGGTTCCTGCCGATCAGCGGCAGGTGTTGGATCTGCTCCTTAGTCACGGTCGACGTCAACTCAGCGGTGGTGGTTTGAACTTGGCTGACGCCGCCAACCACTTCGACCGCTTCGGTGATTTCGCCCAACTCGAGTCGGACCGGCGGGAGCGAGGTTTCACCCGCGATGTCGACTTTGACTTGTGTGGCGACGTGGCGGCGGAAGCCGAGGGCTTCGATTTCGACAGCATAGGTCCCGGCGGGCAAGTCGATTACCGAAAAGCCGCCCGAGGGCGCAGTCGCTACGGTGAAGACCGCGCCCGATGCGTCGCTGCGAACGGTGATTGTTGCCTCTTGAATAGCTGCGCCGGTGGGGTCGAGAACGGTGCCCGAAAGGCGGCCGGTGGCGGTTTGGCCGAGTAGCGAGAGAGGGGTTAGCAACAAGGCCGCGAGCAGGAGGCAGGCCCGCAGGCCGGGAAACCCTGCTCGGTGGCGCGCAGGGAGTCTCCGTCCCAAAAGAAGTCTTGCCACAGGCCCCAAGCTCAAGAATAAAGCAAAACCGCCGATCACGCCAAAAGGGCCCGTAAATTTCGTATTCGCTTGGGCTTACTCTGATTGGTGGTTCGCGGCCGCCTGCACCTGAGCGGGAGGGTCCGTTACAATCGAGGCGTTCATGAAAGTCGCGATCGGAGCTGACCACGCCGGCTTCCCATTGAAGGAAGAACTGGCCGAGATCCTGCGCAAGGCGGGACATGAGGTCGAAGACCTGGGGGCCCATCAATACGATTCCCAGGACGATTACCCGGATTTCGCCCTAGCAGTGGCTCGAACAGTGGCCGCCGGCGGGGCTCGGCGGGGCATCGTGGTGTGCGGCAGCGGCGTTGGGGCATCAGTTGCCGCGAACAAGGTCAAGGGAGCCCGGGCGGCGCTGTGCCACGATACCTATTCGGCGCGTCAGGGGGTCGAGCACGACGATCTAAACATGCTTTGCTTGGGCGCTCGCATCATCGGGATTGAGTTGGCGAAAGAGATCGTGAAGGCCTATCTCGAAGCTGAGTTCAGCGGCGAAGAGCGGCACCAAAGGCGGCTTTCGAAGATCATCGCGGCGGACGGGGGTTGAGGGGGCCGACGGGCACTCACGCTGGGGCGAGTGCGATGTAGCGTGAACGCGTCTTGGGGACTGCTGGGGTCGAATTGAGTCGTTGCCTGTGCTCGCCTTGAAGTAAAAAGCCGCAGGTCTCTTCGAGCCCTGCGCTACACAGGCAAGAAAGACGCGCCGCCTTCGAAAACCTCTACTCTAAGGGCGAGCGGCCCAGCCGTCTTGTGATGGCTAACATCCTCTACCTTCATGGGTTCGCGTCGAGCCCGGAATCATCTAAGGCGCGCTATTTTCACCGTAACTTCGCCCTGATCGGCGGCACGGTGCACACGCCCGATCTTGCGGCCGGCGGTTTCGAAAAGATGACGATCACGAGTCAGCTCGAGGTGGTCGATCAGGCCGTGCGCGAGCTCGAACCGATGATGATGATCGGGTCGAGCATGGGCGGCTACCTGGCGGCACTGTACGCAGCGAAGAGCCCGGAAACAATTCGGCGGCTGGTGCTGCTGGCTCCCGCTTTCGCGTGTGCCCGCCGACTGGCCGAAGATCTCGGGGCCGAAGAAATGGCTCGATGGAAGGAAAGCGGAACGCGCGAGGTGTACCACCATGGGGAAATGGGCTCGGTTCCTATCGGCTACGGGCTCTACGAAGACGCCTTGCAGCATGAGGAGTTCCCCGATATTACGCAGCGGACTTTGATCTATCATGGACACGTGGATGATGTTGTCCCACCACACTTTTCCGTGGAGTTTTCCTGGGGGCGTCCGAACGTCGAGCTGGAGCTTGTGGATTCCGATCACCAACTACTCAATGCGTTGGAAATGATCTGGGAGAGGACCTCGGTTTTCTACCAGGATTTTGAACCCCTCACGGACTAAGATGCGTAACAGGAAGCAGGAGCCGATGGAGAAGGCGCCACGAATTTTGGTGGACGCGGCGCTTCGCGATCCGGAGGCGTTTGGGGGGATCATCGATCGTCACAAGGCGATGGTCTATAGTCTCGTGTTTCATTTCTTTCAGAGCCGCGGGCTCGCGGACGATATTGCGCAGGACGTTTACCTGGAGCTGTATAAAAACCTCGGGCGAATCGTTTCCGACGTCCATCTATCGTTTTGGCTGCGGCAAGCGACGACGCGCAAGTGCATCGATTACAGCCGACGATTGAAGCATCGCCGCTATCGACCGTTGGAAGACGTTGAGGAGCCGGGCGTCGATCCGGTCACGCGCGATCCGCTTTTGGCCGAAACGCTGTGGGCAAAAGTCGGAGCACTGCCGGACAAGATGAGGATGGTGATCATCCTGCGTTTTCAGGAGGACTTGAAGCTGAGCGAGATTTCGGAAACTCTCGATATGCCCGTGAATACGGTCAAGACGACCCTGCGGCGGGGTTTGGCTCGCCTGCGGGAGAAATCGCAAGCCTTGGAACTGGAGGTATCTTATGGAGCCGCGCAAAGATAAGCCGGTGAACGACCCGTTGTCCGTCGATGCCTCACTGGCTTACGAGCTTCGAACTCGGCTTGCGAGAAAGACGCCGGCCGCCGATTTCACGGCTCGCGTGATGGCCGCGGTCGCGCGGGAAGCGACGGACGGGAAGAAGGCTCCCGCGGCAGTGAGAACCTTCCCCAGGCCTGGTTGGGTGGTGGCCGGTGCCCTGGCGGCTTCGCTCGCGGCAGCGGTTTTCGTCTCCCGAGACAGCGTGTTCCGCACGCCGCCGCCCGAGACCGAGGAGGAAACGCAACTGTTGCTTTCCCTGCAATTGGCGGGAGAGAAACTTAATAAAGCGAGGGATGCGGTGTTGCGTCCGCCTCGGAAGAGTGCATTCCAGGAGAATGAACGATGAAGACGATAACAGCGGGATTGCTGGTCAGCACGTTCTTGTTGGCGGTGCCGGGTTGGGGTCAATCGGCGGCCCAGGACCCGGCGCAGCTCACGATTGATCTGCCCGAACTGGAACAGCGCGCCGACGAGGTTGTCGAAGTGAACCTGGAGGGCCGCTCGCTCGACGTAGGACGAAAACTGTTGATCGTGCGCAAAGGCGTGAGCCGTTCGGTGAAAGAGTTCGTGAAAGGCCTTAAGGGAGTCTATCTGCGGCGGTTTTGGTTCTCCCGCAAGAAGGCGTATTCACGCGAAGACACCGACCCGATTCGCAAACAACTCAAAGACGATGGCTGGGTGCCGATGATCGATGTGCGAGACCGGCGGAAGACCGAGACCGTGGCAGTCTACTCGTATGTAGAGGACGAAAAAGTGGCCGGAGTGACGGTGGTTTCCGAAGAGCCGCAGGAGTTGACGGTGATCAACATTGTCGGGCCGGTGGACTTCGAAGCGCTTTCGGAATTGGGTGGGCAAATGGGCCTGCCGGTGATGAATTTAGCTACCCGCGAGCTGCCGAAAAAGAAGGTCCCGCCGGAGCCGCGGTAGAAAGAGCGGGCGCTGAACAGGCAGGAGCCGCGGAACCCAGCATCCGCTCCAGTGGAAAGCGCAATCTCGACGCGTAGCGCGGGGCTCGAAGAGGCCCGCGGCCTTTTCGCTGTGGCTCGAAAATAGTATTCAGCCGCCTGAGTCCGGACGCGCTTTCGGAACCCCCGCGACCGAGAAGTGGCTTTTCGGAATTTCCCGCACCATCACACGCACGGTTTCCGGGGGAGCGTCCAGCGTGCGCACCGCCGCCTCGGTCACCTCTCGCATCAAGGCCTCCTTCTTCTCGTAACTGCGCCCTTCCACGATCGTAATGTCAATGATCGGCATCGATCGGTCTCCTTTCGATGAGAAAGACGAGACTAACACGAGAGGCACGAGTCGGTCCCATCCTGACCGAAGAGTCGGATCATCAGATCCAGGTTGACGAAGTCCGGGGCCGGGGCGAGCCGAGCGCCGCAGCTCGTGTTGATACCGACTGCCGGCACGAAGAGAAATACCAGGGTGACGAATTGGCGGGCGATGTAACTCCGCATCGGCATAATAACGCCTCTCTTGGTGTAGACGAACGCGACAGCTCTTTCTACTGTAACGTCACGAGGGTGATCCGTCCCACCAGGCCACATGGCACGACGCAAAGCAAGAGCTCTACGGGCATCGCTGCGCGGGCTGCGTTCGGCGTGCCTGGGCCTGCTTGCTTGGTAACCTGGTTTGAGATTTGATCGTGTTGGGGAATTAACTCCAATGAGCAAGTTTGGTTTGTTGCGGGCGGTCGTCGCCGCCACCCTCGCTGCTTGTGGCGGTGATGACTCTCCTCAAAAATCCATGGAAATCCAAGATCGGCTCGATAACTACACTACGTTTCGGCTGGAGGCGGACCTCGACTCTTTGACCGAAAAGCAACGTCAAATGCTGCCCCTGTTGATGGAAGCCGCGGACATCATGGACGGCCTTTTCCAACGCCAAGCCTACGGCGACATGACCGAACTGCTTTCACGCATCGGCGACCCCGCGCTCCGCCGCTACGTCGAGATCAACTACGGTCCGTGGGACCGGCTGGCGGGCAACGAGCCCTTCGTCGAGGGCGTGGGGCCGAAGCCGCTCGGCGCCGGTTTCTATCCCGCGGACATGACGAAAGAGGAGTTCGACGCAGCCGTTGCCTCCTCTTCCGACAAAGGCGAGGCCCTGCGGAGCCTCTATACGCGGGTGCGACGCGATGACGCCGGTGGCCTCGTCGCCGTGCCCTATCACGAGGTGTTCGGGAAGGAATTAGAAGCCGCCGCCGGCAAACTTCGTCAAGCGGCGGAACTCGCCGAAGACCCGGGCCTGAAGCGTTACCTCGAACTACGCGCCGATGCTCTCGAGAGCGACGACTATCAACCGAGCGACTTCGCTTGGATGGAGATGAAGGACAACACGATCGACGTTGTGATTGGCGCCATCGAGACGTACGAAGATCGACTTTTCGGCTACAAAGCGGCTTACGAAGCCTATGTCTTGATCAAAGACAAGGGATGGAGCGAGAGGCTCGAGAAGTACACCCAGTTTCTACCAGAGCTGCAACGAGGGCTGCCCGTTCCGGAGGCGTACAAGCGCGAGACTCCCGGGACGGATTCCGACCTCAACGCATACGACGTTATCTATTACGCGGGCGATTGTAATGCCGGGTCGAAAACGATCGCCATCAACCTTCCCAACGATGAAGAAGTTCAGTTAAAGATGGGCGCCCGCCGCCTGCAGCTTAAGAACGCCATGCGCGCCAAGTTCGACAAGATTCTCGTGCCCATCGCCGACGTTCTCATCGCCGAGGACCAGCGCAAGCATGTTTCCTTCGATGCATTTTTCGCCAACACGATGTTTCATGAAGTCGCGCACGGACTCGGCATCAAGACCACTCTCGACAGCGAAGAAACGGTTCGCGAGGCGATGAAGGAACATGCCTCCGCTCTTGAAGAAGGCAAGGCGGACATCCTGGGGCTGTATATGGTGACGAAGCTGCACGCGCGGGCCGAGTTGGGCGAAGCTGACTTAATGGACAACTACGTTACGTTTCTTGCCGGCATTTTTCGGTCGATACGCTTCGGCACCGCGAGCGCGCACGGCGTAGCGAACTTGTTGCGCTTCCATTTCTTCCAGCAGGCCGAAGCCTTTTCGCGGGACGAAGAAACGGGGGCGTATCGCGTGCAGTTTGAAAAGATGGAGCAGGCCGTCGGCGCGTTGTCGCGGAAGATTCTCGTGCTGCAAGGTGACGGCGACTACGACGGGGCAAGGAGTTTCGTCGAGGAGATGGGGCGTATCGGGCCGGGCCTCCAAGCCGATCTCGATCGCCTCGAAACCGAGGGGATTCCCGTGGATGTAGTTTTCGAACAGGGGCTCTGAAGGGTGCGTGACATGAATATGGAAGAATCAGCACCCCGGTCCCGAGTGCTTCGAGGCCTGAGATTTTCCCTCGGTTCGGCCAAGGCTAAAGCCTTCCAGAAAAAGGCCGTTGAAACGGCCTCGCACCCGGACGAAGAGCGGTTTAAACCGGCCCTAAAAGGGCCGGCCTAATCGAGCAATCCAAGCCTGGTGAACCGCCGTGGACCGGGCTAACGGTCGACTTCCGACGACGCATCACCCTCCAATGCTCGCAGTGAGCGAGAGACGTCCTGCATTTATGTCGCACACTCGACTCTGAGCCGCAACCCCTCAGAGGGCGTGCTTCTTGACCATCTCCTCGGTCACCGCGGTACCGAACCCGGGTTTCTCCGAGGGGTAGTAGTAGCCGTCTCGATAGCGACCGCTCATGGCTTCCATCAGCTCAGTCCCGTTGTCGCCCGTGCCGAAACTTTCCGCCAGCGGGCAATGAGGAGTCGCGAAGACCAGGCTCAACCCGTAAAGGCTGCCCCCGCGGTGCGGAATGATCGGCAAGGAGTGCTCGGCGGCCATCGTCGCAATCCTTCGCAGCGACGTCAACCCGCCCGACCAAGTGATGTCGGGCTGCAGGATCTCGACAGCTTTGTGACGTAGCAAGTCGGCGAAACCGAACCGCGTGTACTCATGTTCCCCAAAAGCGATACGGGTACTGTCGACCTCCCGGACCAGTTGGGCGTAGCCCATAACATCGTCCGGCAATAACGGCTCCTCGATCCACCGGAGGCGAACCTGTTCGAGGCGCCGGGCCATTTCGATGGCGTAGTCGACGGTCTCCCAGCGCCCTAGGCAGTCGATCATCAGGGAATTGTCGGGGCCGATCCGGTCCCGGGCGCGAGTGAGCATCTCGACTGTGCGTTTCATACCGGCGGGTCCTTCGTCCACTCCTTCGCGAACCGGTATCTTGAAATGGCGGAAGCCGAGACGCAGTCCGGCTTCGGGATCGCTGCTCGTGAAATAGGCGGGGACCCTTTTTTTGGCGAGTCCGCCGATCAGGGCGTGAACGGGTTTCCCGGCGTGTTTCCCGACGATGTCCCAAAGCGCATTGTCGATGCCGCTGAGGGCCATCACGAAGACACCACGCCGGCCATAGAACTGGCCCGATGTGTACATCTGATCCCAGAGCAATTCGACGTTGCGAGGGTCGGTCCCCAATAGAAGGTGCCGCAGATGGCCGTGGATGATTTCCGCGGCGACGCGGCCCCCGCCGCCAAGACCGTAACCGGTAATGCCTTGGTCGGTGTGGATAACGACAACGATCGCCCCGACGAGTTGCGCGAAAGGGCCGAAATAGCGTCGCCGCCGAGGGTCGAAGTCGGAGGTGAAGTCAGGTCGCTTGCCTTGTTCGGTCTTTGTCCAAAGACGTACCGGGTAGGCGCGAACCGAGGTGATTTTCAAAGGAGCGGTCGCGGCTTGGGCGGCAAGGGGACTTGCGGCGTGAGAGCGCACGGCCGAGGCCATCGCGGCGCCGCCCGCCGCCAATTTAGTGATGATCCGCCGGCGTGTGAGGTTGTCGGAGAATGGTCGGAGCTGATAGTGTTTCATGGCTGTCGGCGAGGAAAATCACGCACAGTCTATCATCGCCGCCACTGACCGGGCGCGCCGGCTCAGCGAGAAACCTTCGGCAGGCTGAAAGCGCTGAAGGTAGGTGAGGCGACGGTAATCGAACATACGTCCACGCGCGAGGACAATCTCGCATGGGGGTCCCGCCTGCCGCACGGTGTGATAAGTTCAGAATAGATTTTCGGGCGGGTTGTGGCCCGCCTTGCGAAAGATGGCTGACGAAAAACGCGGACTGATTTCCGTTCCCCCGCCTCAGCTTTGGGCGGCGCCTGTCGTCCTGGCGTGGTTGGTCCCGGGCGGTGGTCATTTCTATCTCAAGCGCTGGAATCGTGGTGGGCTGCTGCTCTTCGCGGTGGCGGGAATGTTCATTTTCGGCTTGCTGCTGCGCGGGCGAATGTTCGAGCCGGAGGTCGGCGATCTGTTTACGACGGTCGTCAACTGCGGCGGTTATATCGGGGACCTCGCTACAGGAGCGCTTTACTTTCTCGCGCGATGGCTGGGCTACCATCAGGAGCAATTGGCAACGGCCGCTGCTGACTACGGCACGAAGTTTCTGGTTTGCGCCGGGTTGCTGAACATCCTGGCTATTGTCGACGCGTTTGAGATTTCGATCGGAGAGAAATCCTGATGCATCTATCGCTCTCCCACTTTGAGGCGTCGCTGCTGTTTGCCTTGTTCACCTCGATCGTGATGGGGGTCGTCGGTCGCAATTCGGACCCGGAGCGACTGCACTACGGCCTGAAGGTGTTCGGATATTTCGTTGCGATTATCTTTGGGCTGGGCTGGGTGATGTACCTCGGGCACGGTTGATCTGCCCGAAGCTACCGAACGCCGCCTCGCCCCGTCTAATGCCCAATTCCCTGAGCGTGCGCAAGCCCGCCAAAACTTGTAGGCTGTGCCCGTGGGCAAATCAATAGAGGTCGCTTTGATCCTTGCCGGGGCCTACCTGGTCCTGATGCTGGGCAGCGGCCTTGTTATTCAATTCGCCGTTTCCGGATCCGCCTCCGACACAATCCGATCGCAACTCGAAGAGAACGTCCCGGTGCCGGTATCGCTGGGCGAGGGCGACTTCGACCTCCTGCAATGGCTGCTGTTGCGCCCGGCGATTTCGTTGGCCGATGTCTCGATTGGCAACCCCGAGGGTTTCACCGCGCCGAATGTCTTTGAAGCCGATGCGGTCACGGCTCAAGTGTCTCTCCTCTCCCTTTTTCGTGAACGCGTCGAGGTGCGGAGCATTAGCGTATCGCACCCTGTGATTCATATGGAAAAGGACGGCCGGGGAAGAACCAACCTGCAGGTGCTTGCCGAACAATTGGCCCAGGCCGCTAAGGGGCGAGACGAAGAGTCCTCGGCCGAGTCGGCAGAGGGGCGATCTCTCGCAATCGATGGTTTCTATCTCGACGGGGGTGAGATTCGCTACTACGATCCGGCTTGGGGCGACGAGCCCGTCACCCTCGAGGGTATTCAACTTCAGGTGTTCGATTTCGCCGCTGACGCGACGGGTCGTCTGTCGCTGGAGGCGTCGTTGTTCGGAGGGGACCGGTCTCGTATCGAATTCGAAGGCCGTGGCGGACCCTTCCGCGCCGATCGGATGCCGGCGGCCGGTGAGTTGTCGATCGAAGTCGCCCCCGCAGAGATCCCCGCCGGCCTGCGCGAGGCCTATTCCGGCAAGCTGCTACGAGAGTCGCCCTCCGGCAGCCTGGTTACATTTACGACGCGGATGGAAGGTGACCTGATGGCCGACTTCGCGGGGCAGGGGCAAATCGCTTTCTCGGATTTCGCCGTGGGGGACGACGCTGACCATCAACTTCCGCTCAACGGCGAAGTGCCCCTGAAACTTACCTCGCGCCGACTCATTACCAATCCGGCCTTTACGGTCAACGTGCCGGGCGGCGAGATTTCACTGGGCAGCGGACAGTGGAAGGGACCGGCCGAAGTTTCTTATGCGGGCGGGCACGTCGAAGGCCGCCTGGGCGGCTCGATTTCGGGCGTCGAGATTGACGAGCTGGTCAGCGCCCTTACGACGGCCCATGACAAGATCTCGGGCAGGGTGGCGATGCCGCAATTCGAGGTGCGTTTCGCTGGCAGCGATGCGGAGAGTCTGCGAAACTCGTTGCGGGGCTCCGGCCGCCTCACGCTCGAAGAAGGCAACATCAGCTTGTTCAACATGCTCGTGACGCTCGAGAAGCACGCGAGCAAACTGTTTGGTGGCGAAGAATCGGAGGAGGGTGAAACTGAGTTTACGCGCTTGGAAAGCGATTTGGAAATTCGCGACCAACGACTTTTGGTCAACGGCCTGGTTATCGAGAGTCCGGCTGCCGTGATTCGGGGTCAAGGGAGTGTCACTTTTGACCAAGCCCTCAGCTTCGATTTACAGACCACAGTCGAAGGCGGTCTCGCCGCCGCGCTCGGCGCTCGTCCTGACGCCGAAGGCAAGCAACAGGCGACGGTTCCTGTGAAGGTACGCGGAACCGTCGACTCACCCAAGGTCTACCCCGACATTGGGCGAATCGTCAAAGACAAGGCCAAGCGGTTGTTGGATTCGTTCCTCAATCGCTGATGCGGTGGTCAGCCGACGACTGCAAGGAGTGACGACAACCTTCATCGCGACCAACTCTCGGCGGAGCTTCCGCTGGTAAGCGACCCCATTGATTCTACGGTGCCGCCACAAACCGAAGGCGTCGCTTTGAGCGAAGCCTCGGTCATCGAGATACAAGGCGACGGCTCGGAGAATGGCCTCGGCGCGTGAGATGCGTTCGTGGTGACAGACCTCGTCGAGCGAATCGACTTGATGCTTGGGTAGGTTGATCGCCGTTCGCACGGTGTTTAATCTCATCATCGGCTACCGGAACGGCGCTGTGCGATCAGACGGGCGAATTCACGTATCTTTTTCAGCTCCCGGCCCATGGCCGGATCGGCAGAGCCCCGGCCGCGTCGCTGATGGACCTCGCTTCGCGGCGGCTAAGATAATTAGTAGGGTCGGAAGTTCCGGCCCCTTGGTGTTCGGAGTCCGGTCAAATTGAATTGAACGGGGGCGCGAACGCTGGCGTCGTATCATGATCCGCAAGATAATCAAGTACGGCGATCCGGTTCTGGAAACGGTTTGTGAACCGGTCACCCACTTCAACACGCCCGAGCTCGAAGAACTTGTCGCGGACATGTTCGAGACCATGTACCACGCCGGAGGCATCGGCTTGGCCGCGCCGCAGATCGGGCTTTCGAAGCGTCTTACGGTGATCGATGTTTCGGCGGGCGAGGACCGGGATCGCCAACTGGTTCTGATTAACCCGGAAATCGGGGGGTCGGAAGGCCAACAGATCGGCGAGGAGGGCTGTCTGTCCATCCCCGGCTTCCGCGAAGACGTGAAGCGTGCGTTCAAGGTCGGGGTTCGTGCGCAAGACGCAAAGGGCGAGTGGTTCGAGACGAAAGGCGACGAGTTATTGGCCCGCGCAATTCTGCACGAAAACGACCATCTGAACGGGATCCTATTCCTCAAACACGTCAGTCGCCTCAAGCGTGAGATTATCCTTCGGAAGATCAGGAAATTGCGGCGAAACGGCGAGTGGGACTAGCCGCATGCGCGTCGTGTTCATGGGAACCCCCGCGTTTGCGGTAGCCGCACTCGATGCCCTCCACGAGCGCGGCGATGACGTCACATCGGTCTTCACCCAACCGGACCGGCCCGTCGGGCGCGGTCGAAAACTCTCGCCGCCGCCCGTCAAGGCTCGGGCGCTGGAGTTGGGCTTGGAGGTCCTGCAGCCCGCGCGCGTAAAGGAAACCGAATCCGTCGAGCGCATTCAACAGATCAATCCCGACGCGATCGTGGTCGTGGGCTACGGCCAAATCATCCCCGCCGCGATCTTCGACTTCCCGAGACTGGGATGCATCAATGTTCACGCCTCGCTGTTGCCTCGCTACCGTGGGGCCGCACCGATCAACTGGGCGATCGTGGGGGGAGAAACCATCACCGGCGTGACGACGATGCGGATCGCCAAGCGGCTGGATGCGGGGGATATGCTGCTGAAGCGCGAAACTCCCATCGGGCCGCGCGAAACAGGGTCCGAATTGTCGGCCCGGCTGGCCCCGATGGGAGCCGAGCTGCTGCTGGAAACGCTCGGCGGCTTGGCGGCGGGCGCGATCACGGGTACGCCCCAAAACGAGCACGAAGCGACTTACGCTCCCATGATGAAGCGTGAGGACGGCGCTATTGATTGGTGTCTCTCGGCCGACGAGATCTTCAATCGCCTGCGTGGTTTCGAGCCCTGGCCAGGCAGCTACACAAGCTTTCGCGGAAAGCGAATGCATATTCGTTGGGCACTCCCGTTCGACGACACAGCAGGAGAGCCCGGCGAAATCACTCTACCGGACGACGGCTTTCGCGTCGGTTGCGGTCACACTACCTCTCTCGCGGTTGAGACAGTGCAGCTCGAAGGCAAGAATCGTGTTTCGGCCGCTGAATTTGTCCGCGGGTACCATCCCGCGGCCGGTGAAAAGTTAGGAGAATAGTTTTCGTGATTCCTCAGGGCTTTCGATTCGCCGCGACCTATGCGGGCATTCGCAAACATCCCGACGACGACCTGACGCTGATCGTTTCGGAGCCGGCGGCCGCGGCGGCGGGCGTGTTCACACAGAATCAGGTGTGCGCCGCGCCGGTGACGGTTTCCAAGAATCACCTTGAGAAGAGCGGCGGTGTGTGTCGCGCTATCGTCGCGAACGCGGGTAACGCAAACTGCGCCACACCGACGATGACCAAGGTCGCGAAGGCGACGGTTCGCGCGGTGGCACGGCTGCTAAAGGCTCCGGTGAATCAAGTGCAAGTCGCCTCGACCGGGGTGATCGGCGAACCTTTGGACGAGAAGCTTATTCTCGACGCGCTGCCGGAACTCGCTCAGAACCTCGCCCCGGAAGGCTTCGAAGCCTCGGCGGCGTCGATCATGACGACCGACACCTACCCGAAGTCGGCTTCCGCTCAGGTCGAAACCGCCGCCGGCACCGTGCAGCTGGCCGGCATGGCGAAGGGTGCGGGCATGATTCACCCCAATATGGCAACCATGCTCGCCTTTCTGTTTACGGATGCGGACATCGACTCGGCTGACTTGCGAAAGATGCTGCGCAAAGCGGTTGAAAACAGTTTCAATCGTATCTCGGTTGACGGTGACACCTCGACCAACGACACCGTCTTGTTGCTCGCCAACGGCGCATCGGGCGTCCGAATCGCCGGCCGCCGGGACCGCCGCCGATTCCAAGACGCGCTGAACAAGCTGGCCGAGGAGCTGGCGGTAGGCATTGTCGGCGACGGCGAAGGTTCCCGGAAGGTTCTTACCATCGAAGTCGAGGGCGCGACGACGAATGCTCAGGCGGTGCGCTTGGCCCGCGCGATCGCCAACTCGCCCTTGGTCAAGACCGCCCTCGCCGGCGCCGATCCCAACTGGGGCCGCGTCCTCTCGTCGGCCGGGGCGGCGGGCGTTCGGTTCGATCCCGCGAAAGTGGATGTCCACCTCAACGGTCACTTGATCTGTCGGCGGGGCGTGCGTTCGAACTTCGTCGAAGCGGAAGTCCAAGCTACGATGGAACTCGACGAATCGACACTGCGATTCCACATCCGCGGAGGAGGGAAGGGCCGGGCACGTTTTTGGACCTGCGACTTCACCAAGGACTACATCGAAATCAACGCCGAGTACCGCACATGAGGTCGGGTGTGCGACACAAATATGGGAGACCAGGCGCGCCCACCGGTCACGTACAAGGCGGACTGAAGCAAGGAGTCCGGCGCGAGACGTGCCGTGTCGCCAATCCTGGCGACATGTCTTGCCGATCCGGTTCGCCTGCACTTCACGGGTCATCTGTTTCCGCGCCGGTCGTCAGTTGTCGGAGACGCATGCAGTTCGGCACGGGTGTCTTTCGGGCCGTTACAGCCTTGGCCTTGCTTCTCGCAATCCCCGGCCCCCTGATCTCCCAAGGCCCCGACGAAGATCGAAGCGCCGTCAGGCGCATGCTGAACGACGCGAGTCGCGCGCTGAGTGCTCGCAATCCCGCTCGCTTCCTTTCCTACTTCGAGAAACCAAGCATGCCGCAATTCGCGCGGCTCCAAGCTCACGTCGCCGCACTCACTGCTCAGGCCGACATCGCTTCGTCAATCCGAGTTGCGGATTTCGTACCCCATGGCGCCGGCTTTCGCGGAACCTTGGATTGGATCTTGCAACTGACGCTGGTTGGTGCGCCGGGACAGGTCGAGAACCGCCGAGCGGACATTCGGTTTGTCGTCGTCCGATCCGGCAAGGCCAAGAAACGATGGAAAATCACGGCCCTCGAACCGGTTGACTTCTTCCGCCCTCTCTAGCCGGCTCCTTCTAAGCAGAACCGTACCGTCCCGGTTGACCCGCGCGGCCAATTCGCACTAGATTTGCCTTTTCTTCGCCCTTGTGACACAATGCGGAAACAAGAGAGGCTCAAATTGTTTTGGTTCTGATAGCTGTAAGCGACTCAAACAGAAGCCTTTGTTTTGCAGAGGTTCCACGCTGCTGGATGCAGTGCTTATTCACATCTTTTCCACAGGGGGTAAGTCATTTTTTATCAAGGCTTTGCAACGAGTCCTATCCATGCGCGCCCGTACAGAGCAGTTATCCACAGCGTAAGCCATAGAAAACAAACGGGGCTTTACCCGAATGAAATTTATCTTCTCTGTCTCGACGCGTGAATGGCATACTACCCGAACGTATTAGCGCACCCCATGGCTTCCAACGGTACAGCTCTCGCCCTGGAAAGAGGTCTTCCAACCAACCTCGAAGCCGAACAATTCGTGCTCGGCTCGGTGCTGCTCGACGATACGCTTTTCCCTCAGGTCGCCGGGGTTGTGGATGCGGGTGATTTCAACGTCGAAAAGCACCGCCGCATCTTCCTGCGTATGGCGGATCTTCATACGCGGGGTGAGAGAATTGAGTATCTCACGCTTGTCAACGAGCTGGAAAAACACACGCAGCTCGAGTCGGTCGACGGCATTGCTTACATCTCTGCGCTGACGGACGGGTTGCCACGGCTCGATTCGATCGACAGCTATCTCAAGATCGTCAAAGACAAATCACTGCTGCGGCATCTGATCTTCACCGCCCAGAACATCATCAACAATTGCATCGAGGGCGGCGAGGAAACTGAGGATCTGATCGCCGAAGCCGAGTCGGCGGTCATGCGCGTAGGCGATGCGCAGTTGCGCTCGGGATTGTCGAATCCGCGGGAAATCGTCGAAGACTACGCCGGGGGCGTGGGCGCTTTTCTTGACCCGAGCAAGCGGGTACGCGGCCTGTCAACGCCTTTTCTGGAATTCGATGAGCTCACGACCGGGCTGCATGCGAGCGAGCTGATCGTCTTGGCCGGGCGCCCGGCGATGGGTAAGACCGCCTTTGCGCTAAACATCGCGCATCACGTTTCCTCCGACCAGCCCGAGAAGCCGGGACGTCCCGTAGCGATTTTTTCGTTGGAAATGTCGAAGGAATCGCTGCTGACGAGACTGCTTTGCGCGGCGGCGCGAGTTGACAGCCACCGCTTTCGGGGAGGCTACTTGAACCAGGAGGAACGCCGGCGGCTCAGCGCCGCACTGAGTCAACTGGTCGACGCGAAACTGTTCATCGACGACTCGGGCGGGACGACGATGATGGACATTAGCGCCAAATGCCGGCGACTGAAGTCGGAACACGGACTTGCGTTGATCATTGTCGACTATATGCAGTTGATGTCTGTCAAGGGCCGCTATGACAACCGCGTGCAAGAGATTTCGGCCTTGACTCGAGGGTTGAAATTGCTGGCGAAAGATCTGGGGGTTCCCGTGATCGCGCTGTCTCAGCTTAGCCGTGCTCCGGAAATTCGTACCGGCGACCATCGACCGCAGTTAAGTGACCTTCGCGAGAGCGGATCGATTGAACAAGACGCCGACTTAGTCGGTTTCATCTTCCGTGAAGAAGTCTACAAACCCGACCGCGAAGACTTACACGGTGTGGCGGAGCTGATTATCGGGAAGCAGCGCAACGGCCCCACCGGCAAGGTCAAGCTGGCGTTCCTCCACAAGTACGTCAAGTTCGAGAACCTTTCTGAAGACGTCCCCGACGATCCGGGGGCCCTACCGAACGAAGGCGATGCACCGTTTTAACGCGCATTCGTGAGATCGCCGGTCCCGTTGTGACCTTTACCGACACCTGGGAACGACTACTGCTTCTAGGTGGCCGGCAGGTTTCACCCTTGACGGCGCCTGTGCGAAGATTAGGTTTCCCCGCCCGATCGGCCGTTCCCATCCGGCGCCCGCCCCGCAGCACCGACAACAGATGAACGACTCGCGCTCTGAAGCCGACCTCGCTCCGTCTGCTCGTAAGTCCGGAGTCCTGGGTACCACATTCCGCGCGTTCCAATATCGGAATTTTCGCTTAATGTGGGCCGGTGCGTTCACCTCGACGACGGGTTTCTTTGTCCAGGAGGTAGCCCAGAGTTGGCTTGTTTATACCATGACCAAGTCGGCATTCTTGCTGGGGCTGACGGCGTTCCTGGCGGGCGCACCGATCTTGTTGCTGTCGTTGCTGGGCGGTGCGGCGGCGGATCGGATGGACCGCCGCAAGCTGCTGGCTGTTTCTCAGTACATTCAGATGGCAAGCGCGTTGGCATTGGCGATCTTACTTTGGATGGACGTGATCGAGGTGTGGCACATCATGGCGGCGGCGTTCGTCAGCGGTGTGGGGCAGGCTTTCGGCGGGCCGGCGTATCAGGCACTGATCCCCTCGCTGGTCGAAGAGAAGGACCTGCCCAACGCCATTGCCCTGATGTCGATTCAGTTCAACTTGGCCACTGTCATCGGGCGCCCGATCGGAGGGTTCATCTTCGATCGACTCGGCGCGGCAGCCTGCTTTACCGTCAATGGGGTGACTTTCTTGGCTGTGGTTGCTGTCTTGTTGATGGTGCGGATTCGGTTTGTGCCGCAGAAGACGGAAGTGCACGTATGGCACAGCATCAAGGAGGGACTCGGATTTGTCTTTCACCATCGTGCCTTGTTTTCGTTGATGATTCTGTCACTCGGGACCGCATTTCTGGCAATCCCGCTGATGACGTTGTTGCCGATCTTTGCGGTGGAGACGTTCGGTCTTGATGCGCAGGGGTACAGCTTGATTGGCGCGGTCTTCGGGGCTGGGGCGGTGACCGGTGCGTTACTCGTTGCTTGGCTGGGCAACACACCTCGCAAGGGCTGGAAAGCCCTGCTGATGCAGCTGGTGCTCGGGGTGACGACGGTGAGCTTCGCCCTCAGCACTTCGCTTCCCCTGGCGTTGTTCTTCTTGTTTCTGGCGGGCGGGGCGATCTTGGCTGTCTTCGCGATGATAAACTCGCTGATTCAGCTTCTGGCTCCTGAGGAGATGCGCGGTCGCATCATGAGCGTTCAGAACACGGCGTTTCGAGGGGCGATGCCGCTGGGCAACCTGGCGTCCGGGTCGTTGGCGGGCCGCTTCGGGGCGCCGCTGATCGTCGCGGTGAACGGCGCTTTGCTCGGGATCATCGCGCTGGGCTACCTGGCTCGCAACAAGGCCGTAAAGGAGCTATAGAAGCGAGCCCGTGCCTATTGCGCAGCGTCGGATTCCCGAGACCGGAGCGCGATCTTCAATTTCACTACAATGGTGAGTCTCAGCGGCAATCCCCGCTACCCCGTTGTTTTCGAGATTGCAGTGTCCGCCCGGTTCCGGTGCGGCGCTACCCCTCGCAGCCCTTTACGAGTTCGAGAAGACGTGGATCGGCCCGAAGCGACGGGCTGTAAAGTTCGTGATTCGACTTCACGATAAGAGGACAATAATGAGCATCAAATTATCGTCGGCCAAAGTGGAGCATATGAATGCACTTTCCAACCAAAGAGGGGTTATTGCCGCTGCCGCGATGGATCAGCGCGGATCGCTGCAAAGCTCGATCGCCGCGGCCAAAGGCATCGAAAAAGGCGCGGTAACGGATAAAATGATGAGCGAATTCAAGACGGCCGTGTCGGCGGTCTTGACTCCTCACGCGAGCGCCATCTTGCTCGACCCGCAATGGGGCCTGCCGGCGGCCGCCGCGCGAGAGGAAGGCACAGGCCTGTTGCTCTCCTACGAGGCCAGCGGCTACGACAACACGCGTCCGGGACGCCGGGCCGACTTGCTCCCCACTCTCTCGGCGCGGCGGATTCTCGAGCTTGGCGGAAACGCGGTCAAGATCCTGATTTACTACACCCCGTTTGAAGACCAGGCGGTCAACGACGAGAAGCACGCTTTTGTAGAGCGTATTGGCTCGGAATGCGCCGATGTCGGGATTCCTTTCTTCCTGGAATTCATCGGTTACGACCCGGCGGGGGGCAACGAAAAAGGCTTCGAATTCGCCAAGAAGAAGCCTCAGGTCGTGATCGAGAGCATGAAGGAGTTTTCGAAAGACCGCTATCAGGTTGATGTCCTCAAGGTGGAGGTCCCGGTTAACTTGGCTTTCGCTGAAGGCGCGGGAGTTTACAAGGGCGAAAAGGCCTACAGCAAGGGGCAAGCGCTCGACATCTATCGAGAGGCGGCTGAAGTTGCGTCCCGGCCTTTTATCTATCTGAGCGCCGGCGTGAGCAACGACCAATTCACGGAGTCGTTGCGGTGGGCCGCCGAAGCCGGTACGGCCTTCGCCGGCGTGCTTTGTGGACGCGCGACTTGGAAAGAGGGCATCCCCGTGTACGGTGAAAAAGGTCCGGCTGCGCTCGAGGAGTGGTTGCGCGGCGACGGCGTCCGCAACATCGACGCCGTGAATAGCTGCCTCGAACAGGCCCAGCCCTGGTGGTCGACATACGGCACGTCGAGCCCACAAGATTTGGTCGCGTAGATGTTTACGGGCGGGGAGGGCTCAAGGCCGAATGACAAGCTCGGTGCCGCGCTCGTGGCTAACGTAGGGCTCGTCGCGCGGGTCGTACATCGAGTCGGTCAAATCCCGAACCAACGCCACGTTCATTCCCAGGCGAACCATTTGGCGAATGCCGAATGAGCGCCCGAGGACGCACATATTGGTGTGCACGCCCATTAGGGCAATGTTCGTGATGCCTTCCCAGCGGCAGAAGTTGTAGACCTCCGAGCCTTGGTCGGTAACGCCGTCGTAGCGAGCCATCTCGATGGCCGCGTGTTGACGGCTCCAGGCGCGGCGTTCCTCGCCCGGCGCGGTGTCGTCGCAGCCGCCGTCGGAATCGTCGATCGGCAAGCGGACTTCCCGGGCGGGTTCTAGGTAGCACCAGCTCGCGATGGGCACCGGGGGCTCGGCATGCGGAGTCTTGGCCATGCGTTGGCGGTAGAGGGTGTTCTTGTAGAAATCGACCGTCGCGCTGGGCGCGTGAATGATCATGACCCCGTGGTCACGCGCGGCCCCGATCACCCGGTTTATGCGCGGAGCCATTTCAGCGACGCGCCGTGCCGCGGATTTGCACCAGTGGTTGTCCCACATGTCGCAGATGATGATCGCCGTCTCCGAGGTCTTCCAGTTCAGGGTCGTTTCGGTGACTTTGAGTTGACCGCTCTTGGGTGGGTGCTCAATCCGCGAGCGTGCTTGGAGGCGGAGCGCGCCTGGAAGCTTCGGGCGGTTCAGTATCGGCGCGGCCGGGTAGGCGGTGCGGCCGCCCAGCAGTAAACCGGAAGCGGATAGAACGAGTTGACGGCGCGTCATGGTGTGGGTGCCTCGGTTGTTGCGGGTGGACATTCGTAGAGTAGCGCCGGTTGGTTGTGAGATCAAGTGTCGCAGGGGGCGCTACAAACAATGTGGCGTGGGGTAAAGGCAGGTTGCATGGGCTGAGTAGCGAAGACATGTCGCCAAGCTTGAGTTCGGGTATCGCGTTAGAACCTGGTCTGTTGCTGGAAGGGACACTGCGGGCTTGCGGTCGGGCGTCGTTTGGCCGACGGTGGGGGTCGGCGGCGGTTGTGGGTGGCTTTTCGGGTGGTTGGTTTCCTTTCTTGGTGTCGCCCTGGGGGCTTTGGGGTCTCGGAGAAAGCCGCAGGTCTCTTTGAGCCCTGCGCTACGCAAGACGGGCGGCGCGGTACGCAAGGCGGGCGGCGCGGTACGCAAGACGAGGTGCTTGCCGTATTGCCTTGATTGCTTCGTAACTCGTTTTTTCAGAGCGAGTTAGGTCGGGCTCGGCTTCGTTTCGCGGTTCTTGGTTTTGGGGGTTCGCGGGGCGGAAGCCTATGGGGGTTTTGGGGGCTTCGTCTTGCGACACGGCCTGATCTTCGTGGGTTTCTCGGCCAACCGGCGAGCTGGCGGAGCGTGGACTTGGGTCCACGCCTCGGTCTCTGTTGGTTGCATCTTGCTTTTCCGCTTCGCGGAGTTTTCGGTCTTCTTTGCGGATTTTCATCATCAGCTCGACGGCGCGGTGGAAGCGGCGGTTGAGATGGCCGTCGTAGCGGGCCAGGTTGTTGAGCAGTTTCGTTCGCTCGAGCATGGATGCGCCGAGCAGTTGGAGCTTGCCTTCGTGTCCTTCCCGCATGCGCTCTGGGAGGTATGTTTGTTGATGAACGCGGGTCCTTTCGATCCCGGCGGTCATAACGGTGGCTTCGATACGGGAGAGGCGTCGCATTCTCCACGCCGAGTCGGCGATTTGGAGGACGAGTTCTCTTTCGATGCAGTTTGCGGGGTTGTAGGTGTCCTCGTAAAGAGTGAGGTGACGGTCGAAATCGGCGGGATCTTCGCCGGGGATGACGGAGTCTAGGGCGAGCAGGCCGTGTTTGAGAGCATTTTTCGATGAGCGGGCCTTGCCCTGAGGGGTGCGAGGTCCGGTGGACTTCTTTGCATTTTCGCGGCTGGCGCGAGTTTGTCGTTCAGTTCGCATGATTTTTGCCTTTCGATGGGCTGGTGCCCAGTATTAGGATACGGTGGGGGTGCAAGGAAATCGGGGGTACGGATTTGGTAAGTTGTTGAGGATTTACGGGGATATTTCTTTTGGGCTTACGTGATGGTTCGTGTCGCCGTTGGCCGTGAACCGTGAACCGTTGGCCGAGTGGGAGGAACCGGCTTGGGGGCCGGTTCTAGTCCCCGCCCCAAGCCCCCGAACGACCGCAAGAGCGGTCGTTCGCCCGAGAGAGGGAGTTGGTTGGGGGTGGGCGTGTTCCCTGGGCTTGCGCCCAGGGCCGGCATTGACTTTCACGGTGGGGGCTTGCGGGCAGGTATTTCTGCCGGGCCTGCCGGGCTTAGTGCGATCTTGTTCCGAACCTGGGGTTCCGCCGTCGGCTGCGCGCCGGGTCGCCTCGGGACTTTGGGCTGTCGGCGGAAAGCCGCAGGTCTCTTTGGGCCCTGGGTCGTGGAGGAATTTCTTCCCTGCTATGCGATGGCCACAGTGAGGCCGTTTTGAGCCGGCACGTTGTCCACGAAGACTTGGAGCGAGACGGCGTTTCCCGTGGATACTCCCGTGGGGATCACAGCGTTTAGCTGAACGACGCCGAAAACAAGCTGGGGGGCTGAGCCCGCGAACGGAACCTGCGCGTCGATGCCGTCTATTTCCACGCGAGCGCTTGCCGCGAGTTGATGTAGCGGGGGCGGTAGGGGCACAATAGCTCCGTCCTGGGCGGCCGGAGTTGTTTGCCCGCCTCCGGTGGCGAAGATTTGAATCACCGAGCCTTGAGCGGCGGGGTTCTGGGGACTGTTGGCGCTGCCGTTTTGGTTGAGCACCGCCGCCTGGCCCGCGCCGCTCTGGTCGACGGAAAAGACGCCCGGTCTCGACGCCGCCACCGTCAGATTGACGGCCGGCGACAGCACGCCGTTCACTTCGATTTGCATCGTGGTTGACTGCCCGCCGGCGACTGAGAAAGGTACGACTACGTTGACTTGACGGTCAGAGACAAAAGTCAGGGGAGCGGGTTGACTGTCGAAGAGAATCCGAGTGGGGCCGAGTTGGGTCGTCACGTTGCCGTTGGCGTCGAGCTGTAGGTCGAGGGGCTGTGCGGGTCCAAGGTTCGTGCCGAAGATGGACAAGATTCCGCCGGGAGATACGTTGCCCGACTGAAAACTTGCGGCGCTGACGACTCCGCCCGGTAGGGCGCTCGGTTGGGGAGCCACGTTGAGGCCTATGCCGTTCGACATCACCAGTGCGAAGTCCTGGGTCGGATTGGCCCCCGGCGTGGCCCCCGGCGCCTGTTCGATCACGGAGACACCCCGAACGCGAATTGTGTATGCGCCCTGGATGGGTGAGGCGATCGTGACCTGTTGAACGTTGTTGGTTACCGTCGGGAAAGGCGCGGCGTCACCCTGCAGCACCACACCGTTCGGATCGACGACCTGGAGGTAGAGCCTGTTCTGCAATCCACCGGAGCCGGGACTGTGCCGGTCCGTCCAACACATGGTGACCTTAAGTGGTTCGTTGAGGTTCGCGGCCTCCACGGGAAAGGTTCGGATTTGGCCGGTTTCCACGGCGTTGTTCGGGTCGTCATCAAAGGCCGCGATTCCCAGTTGGCCGGGCGCGACCGTACCGACGCCGTCCACGAGGCCGAAACCGCTGACGCCGTTGAGTCCGTTAGGAACTTCGCCTGGGAACTGGCCGTTCACGGGTTGCGCACCATTGACAAGGAAGGCCTTGATCAGTGCACCGGAAGGGCGAACTCCATCCTGTAAATGGTTGCGCTGAGAGACGAGATGTTCACGCACACAGGCCGCCAGGCCGGCGACAAGCGGCGTGGACATGCTCGTGCCCCCGCTCCAGCAATAATCGCCGTTGAGGGGATCGGAACTCGGCGTCACGTCGCCCCATAACGGATCCGGGCCGACGAGCGAGGAGCGGGTTGAGAGGACGTTTGTACCCGGTGCGACGACGTCAGGCTTGGTACGGCCGTCGTCGGTGGGACCGCGCGACGAGAAACAGGCGATACCGTCCGGGTCGTCGGACACATGACCGGCGGCGCCCATCTGCGAGAAACGAGTGAAATTGAAACTCGGCCATGTAACGTTCGCTCCCGGGGCGGGGTTAGACCCGTTGGGTCGGTTGTTTTCACTCGCTCCGACCGTGAGACAGTTCTTGGCGGTTCCCGGAGAGCCGATGGAGTCGGCATCGATTTGGGCGTCGCCATTCCCGTCCGTACCGGAATTGCCGGCGGAATAGATAGCCAGGAAGTCACGATGCTCCCACATGAAGCGGTCGACGTCGCGAGAACTTTCGTTGTAAACGCCGAAGACCGGGGCTCCCCATGAATTTGTGTGAATGCGGGCCCCCGCGTTGTAGGCGGGGGTAAACAGTTGCTCAAGGTCGTCGGGAAGGCCATACAAGCCAACCCTTCCAGGGGGCCAATTCGGTGGCACCGCTATCCCTTCTTGAATGAGTTGAGCGACCGACTTGAAATCGACCTCCTGCTCGACCGCCTGAAAGTAGAGGCGGGCTTGCGGCGCCGTGCCGGCGGGCACGCTGCCTGCGTTCGAGGCGACGGCGGCCGCACCGTTCCCCAGCACCGAGCCGGCCACGTGCGTGCCGTGGCCGCTGTTGGTATCGGCCGCGCCGTCGTCGGTGTTGAGCGGACCATCAACCAGATCCGCGACCTGGGGTGGAAAACTGGTGCCGAAGCTTACGATGTCATCGGTTCGCCCTTGGAAATCCGCATGGACGGTATTGACGGCGCCGGTGTCGAGACCACTGTCGGCTATCGCGACGATCTGGCCGGCTCCCTGCAATGTCCCGGGGCTAAAGGCCCCGTTCGCGGGGACGTTCATGACGCCGCGGGCGAGACGTCGTTATGAAATTCAGGGAATGCGAATGGCTGGATGGCCTCGACGCCGAGGTCATCAGCCGCCGCGCGGATGGCATCTTGCGTCGCAATGGCTCTGATCGCCTGACCCGACTGCGAGATGATCCGGGCGCCGGCGGCCTGAATTTTCGCGGAGACTTCCTCGACGTTCTCCCCCGGGAAGAGGGTCACCTCGACAAGCTGCGGCTGCCCGCCGAGGACGGCCTCCGGGGTCATGGTCAACTCGGCAACGGCAAGGGACGCATGCTGATCCCCGCGCAACTTCGGGGAGACTTTCATCGCCGGGCGGTAGGAAGCCACGCCTTCGACCCATGTCTCGTTTCTAACTGATTCGATTTTCTCGGGAGAACACTTCAAGAGGAGAGCTTCACCGGGCAGTGATCCAACAACCGTGCATTCGAGGGTGTCTAATGTCTTCAGCCACTCCCCGCTTGCCGGTCCGACCAGCTGCGCGACGTAATAGTTTGGGCGCGTGGCGTCAGGAGGCGGCATCGCTGCTTCGGTGGACACGGCATCCGCCATGGCAAAGCTAAGTCCAAGAACGCGCACGGGAGGGGTCAGAGCTTCGATGATCTCGAGTCCCTTAGACCGAAGGTCCCTCTCTTGTCCTTCGTCCTCCAAACGAACGAGCACCGTGTCCGGGTACTCAGCCAAGACCTCGCATCCAGACTCCTTGATGGTCGTCGAGTCATCGGGACGCGTCAGCGTCACTAAGAATTTTTTGGGCATCTGGAATTTCCCCTTCCGTAGCAGCTAAGGCATCGACCTGAATGGCGTTCCCCATTTCTTTAGGCGCGATTCACGCGAAAATGGGGCCATTTCGTCCTGTTTTCCGCCGCCGGGTAAGGGGGTGGCGTCTTCGGACGGTTGTGGTCCGCCGGCTGTCGAAAAAGCCGCAGGTCTCTTCGAGCCCTGCGTTACGCAATCCAAACGCAATGGGCGCGATCTGCTCCGATACAGGGAGTGTGGCCAAACTACAGATCGAGGCTTTTGAGGTAGGCTCGGAAACGGTCGCCCAGGCCTTCGCGGCGGAGGGCGTATTCCACGGTTGCTTCCAGGAAGCCGAGCTTGTCGCCGGTGTCGTATCGCTTTCCCTGGAATCGGTAGGCGTAGACGGGGACGCTCTTGACCAAGTCGTTGATTGCATCGGTCAACTGGATCTCGCCTCCCGAGCCGGGTTCGCCTGCATCAAGGTGGCGGAAGATTTCCGGCGGTAGGATGTAGCGCCCTATGACGGCAAGGTTCGAGGGAGCTTCGTCGGCCGGGGGTTTTTCGACCAGGCTCTTGACCCGGTAGAGGCGCCCGTCGGAGCCCTCTTCGTCGACAAGTTCGGCATCCACGACGCCGTATAAGGAAATGCGCTCCGGGGGTACCTCCATGACGGCGATCACCGCGCCCTGCAACCTCTCGTGCGCATCGAGCAATTGCTTTAGACACGGCGTGTCGGAGTAAATGACGTCGTCGGCCAGTACGACGGCGAAGGGAGCTTTCCCGACCAGTTCCCTGGTAACCGACACGGCGTGGCCGAGCCCGAGGGCTTCTTTTTGGCGTGTATAGGAGATCGAGACCAGGTCGGAGATTTTGCGCACCAACTGGAGTTCGCGGTCTTTGCCGCGGGTTTCGAGAGTGTGTTCGAGTTCGAAACTGATGTCGAAGTGGTCTTCGATGGCCGCCTTGCCCCGGCCGGTCACGATGATAATGTTCTCGATGCCGGACGCTAGCGCTTCCTCGACGCCGTATTGAATGATCGGCTTGTCGACGAGCGGCAGCATTTCCTTGGGCTGCGCTTTGGTGGCCGGCAAAAAGCGGGTTCCGAGTCCCGCGGCGGGAAAGATGGCTGTGCGAACGGTTGGGGGCATCTCCTTTAGTGTGAACGAGGGATGGGATGTGCGCAATCGGTGTTTAGGTCGCGGGTCCACGACGTGAATATGGGAAAGTCAGCGACCCGACGAGAGCGCTTCCATGGCCGAAATTTTCCGCTTGATGTCACGATGGCTAAAGCCTGAGGAGAAAAGGCCGCTGAAGCGGCCTGGCAGCCTGCCGGCGCGTTTCATACCGGCCCTAGAGGACCGGCCTAATTGCCATCCAAGCCCGGTGAACCGCTGTGAACCGGGCTGAGCGTGGACTTCCGTCCACGCCTCTGCTTCTGCTGCTCGTGTTGGGAGCGGGACGTCCCACAGTTATGTCGCACAGCCCTAGGTTGTTGTTACAGAAGGCTCAAGAGAGCAGAACGGCTTCGAGCAGGACGCCGCCGAGTAGCGTGAAGATCACGGCGAAGCCAACTAACAGCTTGAGCCAGATGATGGAATCTCCGATTGGTTCACCGGTGAGGATCAAGGTGGTTAGTTTGACGCAAGCCATCAGCACAGGGAGCGTCATCGGGAAGACCAAGAGCGGCAGCATTAGCTCCCGCAAACGGTTGCCTGCCGTCACCGCGCTGAAGATGGTTCCCACGGCCGTTATGCCCCACGTTCCCAGCACCAGGACGGGAAGTAGGTCCCCGAGTTTTCCCCACCAGGCGATGTCGTAGAAAAAGCCGAAGGGCAATAGGGAGATTAGCTCGATGACGAGTAGCAACAGGGCGTTCGCAAGGAGCTTACCGACGAAGATCGCGCTTGCGGGAATGGGCGATGCCACCAGGGCGTCCAGACAGCCCCCGGCCGTTTCGCGGGCAAAACTGCGGTTGAGAATCAAGATGCCGGCGAACAAGTAGACGATCCACAAGAGCCCGCCTGCTAGATCGCGGACATCCGTATTGATGATCGGATCGAAGGAAAAGCTGAAGAGCAGAAGCACGACCAGGGTAAACGCCGCGGCGGCGTTGAGGACCTCTTTGTTGCGGAACTCGCTACGCAGATCTTTGCCCGCGATGGTGAGCGTCTGTTGGAGATAACGGATCAAGATATTGTCTCGTAGAAATCGTCGGGCTGCTGTTTGATATCGGGGCTGTTGGGGCCTTGGAAGATCACTTTGCCGGCATCGATTGCAACGATATCGGTGGCGAGCTGGAGAGCTTCCCGGAGTTGGTGCGAACACACGACAACCGTGCAATTGCGTGAATGGGCGTCGAGCAGCAACGAGGCCAGCAGGCTGACGGCGCGATCATCCAAGGCCGTCCAAGGCTCGTCCAAAAGCAGGACGCGCGGATTGTGCAACAGGGCGCGAGCTATCGTGAGGCGTTGGCGCATGCCACGTGAAAACTCGTTTGCGCGGAAGTCGGCGAATCGCGCGAGCCCCACGGTTTCGAGCCAGCGACCGGCTGTTTCGGCCGGGTTCCGAACGGCGTACAGCTTCGCGAAGAATTCCAAGTTTTCTCGGGCTGTTAGATCTTCGTAGATCCACTCGCCGTGACCGACGACTCCAATTGCGCCGGTTCGTTGCGGGTCCGGGTTTCCATCACCGTTTTCGAGCAGGCGGATTGCCCCTTTCGAGGGACGGAGGAGACCCGCGATCATCCGCAGTAAGGTCGTCTTGCCGGCACCGTTGCGTCCGAGCAGGGCTAGAATCGAACCCTCCGGCACGTCGAACGAAACGCCGCGCACGGCGGCGAAGTGGCCGAAGTATTTCCAGACTCCGTCGAGGGAAATGGCTGCTTCGCTCATCGTCTCCGCCGGGCTGCTCTCGAGGGGCGCCGTTTGCCCGCGGTCATTGGAGGATTGATTGAAGAAGTGCTCGTCGGGGCTTGAGCGGGCTCGTCGGCGTCGGCGTTATTGTCACGGGAGACCCGGGAGACGAGCAGGTTATAGAAGCCCAACGCCAAAATGATGCCTGTTACCGCGAAGATCCAGGGCAGCTCCTTGGCGACCAGGGCCGGAGCAATCGTGATTTCGGTACCGCCCCCGCCTCCCCCCGGCGTGTCTTCGCTCAGCGCTCCTTGCCCTCGTAACCGGATCGAGAATTCCGGTGCGCCTTCGTACCGATAAATCGAAGCCTGGGTTTGGGGCTCATTGCCGATCAGGTTGACGTCGTCGGCTTCCAGAGTCACGCCCTCGGGAACGACGAATCTCGTTTCCAGGCCCTTGTAGAGCACCCGGCCGAAATGTGGTTCACCGCTTTCGTAGGGAAAGGAATACGTGAGCTCAATCAGGTTGTCTCCCGGTTTGAGCGGGTAATCAACCATGTAGACATTGCTTTCCGGAGTCTTTCGGGCGGAGCTTCTCAGCGGCATCCCGGCCGGTCCGGTCGTGCGCACCTGTACCTCGCCGTTCGAGCCCGGCGGCAGTTCGAACCGCAGGGTTCCGTTGTCGGGGTCGCTGTAGGTTCGAGGTGGATCGCTTTCGTTCGAGAACTGGAAAAACTGATTGATGACGAGTCGGTCGTCTCCGGGTTCGAACAGCAGCGCAGTCATGTGAGGATCGAGCGTTTCGCCTTTGGCGATGCTGTAGACCTCAACGACGACGTTCTCGAGCGGGCTGTCGGGGACGATCATCTTGCTGTAGGAAATGCCTTCGTACTCGGCGCGCAGCATGGCGTGGACGGGGCTATTTCCCGACCCGAGCGTCTTCTCGTCAAAGGAGAAGCCGCCGTCAGATTCGGTGTACATTTCGGCGGCCGGCGCCATGCCTTGGCTGCCGCCGAATTTGATCAGCGTGACGGCTGCGCTCGGGACCGGTTTGCCCGTGGTGGCGTTGACGACCTTGCCGCGAATAGCGGCGGTAAGCGGAAGGACGGCAAAGCAGAGGACGGGGACCAAGCCTCGAACGGCCCCCGACGGAGGGAACCGACGAGAGCGGGAAAGGGATCGAAACGGGGAATCCATTGACAGATCAACGGGAAAACTCAAGGATAACAACTTGTCGATTGGACGCCCGCCCTCGAGGTCGTGGTAGAGGTTTGTATAGCGGGAACCGCCGCAGGTCTCTTCGAGCCCTGTGCTACGCGCTTGTCGGTTGGATGCCCGCCCGCGCAGCAGCGGGCAAGGGTTCATAGGGGCGGGAAAGCCGCGGGTCCCTTTGGGCCCTGCGTTACGCGTTGCACAGAAAACACCGCGGCGGCGTAATACAATCGACTGATGCTCGAAACGGCGGGATGGGTGTTCGTTGGCGGCAAGAGTTCACGGTTCGGCCGGGACAAGGCTTTAGTGGAGTGGCGCGGTCGGTCTCTTGCTTTGCACGTGGCGGATGTGGTGCGGGCGGCGGCGGGGTCGGTGACGCTGGTTGGCGAGGTGGAAAAGTACAGCGCTTTGGGGTTACCGGTGATCCCTGATGCGGTGTGGGGAATCGGACCTGTGGGTGGGCTGTTGGCGGTTCTCGAGGCGTCCACTGCGCGTTGGAACCTGGTGGCGGCTTGCGACATGCCTCACTTGAGCGAAGCGTTTCTACGGTTCCTGTTGGCCAGGGCAGCCGAATCGGGCGCGGATGTGATCTTGCCGCTCGATGACAACGGCCTGCCGCAGCCGCTTTGTGCGGTTTACGCGGCGACGGCGCGCGAGGGGATCCACGCAGCCGTTCTCAGGGGCGAACGAAAGTTGACGCGGACGTTTGAAGACTTGGGTGTGGAGCGAGTGCCCGCACGCGAGTATGCGAGCTTCGATGAGACGGGAGATTTGCTTCGGAATGTGAATCGCGCCGAGGATTTGCGATCTTGCTGACAGGGCTCCGGTCGCGATCTTCGCTATCCTGGTGTAGTGCGTCAAGTGCATTGCGGTCTAGGGCCGGCTGTTGGAGAAGCCCGTTGAAACGGGCTTGCGACCGGGTCGGCGAGAGCTGCCTGCCGGCCGTAAAACGACCGGCTTAGTATAGGGAGGCGAAGCCGCGTGATCGCGGCTCGCGCGGTTCCGCGGCCTCGGCGTCACGCGGGAGCCTGTCGGCGAACCGCCGCACGGTGACACGTAGGTCGGCGGCACCCGGCCCGGGCGACACATAATCCGGCGTCGTAAAGGGTCGGGAAACAGCAAGAGATCTCGTGAACCCGGGAATGGCTGCTTTGGCTTCAGATAGTACTCCGCGCTCCTTTGTCTCTCACCTGTTGAGAACAAAGTGCAAGACGGCTTTCGGTCGCCGGGCAACGCCGCCCTTCGTGACTCTCTACGTGACGACGCGCTGCGACGAAAAGTGCATCCATTGCTACTACTGGGACGAGCTCAACCCGACGCCTAACCGCGATTTTTCACTGGATGAGTTTCAGCGAACTTTCCGGTCGATGGGGGAGATTTACAACCTTTTCATTGGAGGGGGCGAGCCGTTCTTACGTCCCGATCTAGCGAAGATCCTGCTTGCCGCCGCCGAGGAGAATCAGGTTGCGAATGTCTACGTTCCCACGAACGGGCAACACACCGAACGAACGGTGGAAGTTCTGGAAAAGACGCTCTCGGGCACGCCGGGAATGCGCCTTCATTTGAACTTGAGCGTGGATCACACCGATGAAGCGAAGCACGATGTCATTCGCGGCAAGCGACATGCCTACCGCCGCATGCTGGGCACACTCGAGGCTATCGGCCCCTTGCGTCGTCGCTATCGGAACCTGGTCGTCCACACGCTGACGACGGTCATGAAGGAGAACCAAAACGATATCTTCGAGATCTACGAGGAGCTGAAACGGCGTTTTCGGCCGGACGGCTTGTCGTTCAACTATTGCCGTGGAAATCCGCTTGACCCCGGACAGACGGAGGTGGACCGGCGGATCTATGAACGGCTGCTTAGCCGCATGGAGGACGACTTCGCGTCGGGCGAGTTCGCGCAATCGGGCGACAGCGCTTTCGGCCCGGCAAATCACGTTTTGGATCAGCATGTTCGACGGAGCGTAGATCGGACGGTGGCCGAGCAGCAGCCGCAGTTTTCGTGTGTTTCCGGCCGGCTGGCTTGCGTGATTTACAGTGACGGCGAGGTTGTCGAGTGCGAGGTAAAGAATAGTAAGTTGGGGAATCTGCGCGATGTAGATTACGATTTTCGGAAGCTTTGGTTTGGTCCCCACGCGCGTGAGGTTGCCCGCGCCGCCGCCGACGGTTGCTTTTGCACCCACGAATGCGGGCACTACGCGTCGACGATCTACAGCGTGCCGAAAGTCGTCGCAATTACTCTCCAAGCCGCGGGCACCGGCGGTCGCGGAAAGGAAGCGGCAAGCTAAAGCCCGGATTTCAGCGGAATGACTCCCATGTCTGTAAGAGTGGGCCTCGTTCATGCCCTGGAAGGGTCGATTGCGCCGATCGAGCAAGAACTGCAACATCAATGGCCCGAAGCTGAGGCTCTACATCTTTACGACAGCTCGCTTTATTCGGACTACCGCAAGCACGGGCAGGTGACTGACGAAATTCGGGACCGCATCGGCGCCTTGCTGCGTCACAGCGCCGATGCCGGAGCACGCGGCATCCTTTTCACGGGGTCGCTGTTTTCGCGAGCGGTTGAACAGGGGAGGGAAGGCCTCGATGTTCCGGTCCTTACGGCCTATGAGGCAATGATTGAGGCGGCGTTTTCGGCGGGACGCCGATTGGCTCTTCTGGCAACTTTTCCTGATACTATCGAAGCCGTTCGTCAAGACATTGAGGGGTACGCACAACGGCAATCGACGACTTTCGCACTGCAGGCTGATCTTGTTGACGGGGCTTTTGACGCCCTACAGGGCGGAGACTTGGCGCGGCACGACGAGTTGATCGTCGAGGCCGCGGTGGGAATTACCAAGTGCGACGCTTTGCTGCTGGCGCAGCATTCGATGTCGAGCGCGGCAGGGAAGATTCCCGTCCGCACGAAGCCGCGGATCTTGACGAGTTCCCGAACCGCGGTGCGCAAGCTGAAGCGGCTTGTGGGGAACGAGGGCTGGAGGGATTCGCAAATTTGCCCGGAGTCGGGCCGAAAGTCGCCCGCAAGAGACCCGAGCGTTTAGGTCGATGCAGTTTCGAGGACCGGGCAGGGAACCGGTTTCTCGAGCAATTCGCTGAAGGCCGCGGGGTCGACCGGGGGACTGATCAAGCGTCCTTGAGCCTGTTGGCATTTTTTGGCGATGCAGAAATCGAGCTGGTCTTGTGTCTCCACACCCTCGACAACGATCCGCAAATTCAGACTGTGCGCTAACGCGATGAGCCCCGCGGCGATCGCCGCGTTGCCCGGGTTCACCGAGACGTGGCGCGTAAAGGACTCGTCGATCTTCAGAGCGTGAATGGGAATTCTCTGCAGATATCCCAGTGAGGAATAGCCGGTACCGAAATCGTCGAGGGCGATCTCGATGCCGTTGGACGAAAGGTCGACCAGCGGGTGGATTGTTGAAGGATCGCTTTCCATCAAGACGCTTTCGGTCAATTCGAGCTCTAAGAACTTCGGTTCGAGGCCCGTCTCCCGCAATATATCCATTACCAGCTTTGAAAAGTCGGCGACCTTGAGCATGCTAGGCGAGATGTTCACAGCGACGCGGATGGGCGGCAGCCCTTGGTCCTGCCACTGCTTGACCTGGCGGGTGGCGGCTTGGAGCGTCCATTCGGTGATGCGGGTTATGAGGCCGGTTTCTTCGGCGACGGGAATGAACTCGCCGGGGGAAACGACGCCCTTCTCGGGATGATGCCAGCGTATAAGGGCCTCGCAATCGGTGATGCGCCCCGTTTCGAGCGAGATGATGGGTTGGTAATCAAGGCGGAATTGGTCGCGCTCGAGGGCCTGCTGTAGTGCGGTCTCGATATTGAGCAGGTCCAGGACGTCGGCGTGCATTCTGTGGTTGAACAACTCGAAGCGCGCCCGCCCGTGAGATTTCGCCTTGTTGAGAGCCGTGTCCGCATCCCTTAGCAGGTTGCCGGCGATTTCGCGCCCGTAAGACCCGACCGCAATGCCGATGCTAACAGCAGTGTAGACCTCTTGCCCGCCGACTTTGAACGGTCGTGCGACCTCGGCTTGGATCTTGTTGGCCACTTCGGTCGCCTCGGAAACGTCAGAGAGATCCTCGAGCAGGATGGAGAACTCATCGCCGCCGAGGCGCGCGATCGAATCACCGGGTCGCAAACATTTCTTGAGGCGATCGGCGATACCCAGTAGAAGATGATCGCCGACAGTGTGCCCTAAGCTGTCGTTGATCAGCTGGAAGCGGTCGAGGTCGAGGTACAGGACCGCGTACAAGACTTTGGTTCGGGAACCGGTGTCCTCGGTAGCCAGCTTGAGTTTTCCGCGAAAGTGGCTGCGATTAGGTAGGCCGGTGAGCGGGTCGTACATCGAGTCGAGGCGGCGCAGATTCTCGGCTCTCTTGTGTGCGGTGATGTCGGCCTGGGACCCGATCAAGCGGACCGCACGGCCCTCACCGTCGCGGATGGCGACGCCGCGGGTGTGAATCCAGCGGTAATTGCCGTCGGGGTGCCGCATGCGGTGCTCGCCGTCGAATTCTCCGGTGCGACCGTCGAGGTGATCGGAAAGTTTTGCGAGCAGGCCGCGGGCATCGTTGGCGTGAATCTTGCCCAGCCACTCTTCCGAATGCACTCCCACGCGACCGTCCTGGGCGAAGCCGAGCATCGTCTTCCAACTCGGAGAAAGATGAATCTCCTTGGTTTCCAGGTTCCAGTCCCAAAGCCCGTCATGAGTGGTGCGAAAGGCCAGAGCGTAGCGTTGTTCCATATCTTGCGCCGATTGTTTTGCTTGCACAAGATCGGTGATGTCTTCGACGACCACTAGGGTCTTCGACCGGGCACCGTTAGAGAGGCGAGTCGCACGTATGCGCAGTTCCCGCGAGCGGTTCGGATAGTTGTAAAGGAATTCCGGTGTCTCGCCTCGAACCACCGAGCGCACTCCGAAGGCGATATCGCGTGCGTGCTGATTGCCCTTGCCGGCCGCGCGATCGAGGCAGGATAGGTAGTTGTCTTCCGCTCCCTCGGGCGGGGCGCCGAACATGTGAGTTTCGCGAGAGCGGTTCCATTTCTTATTGGCGAACATCACAACACCGTCTGCGTCGAGAGCCGCCAGCGGGCTCGGGATGGCGTTCAGCGTTTCTTCGTGGATTTCCTCAGCACCTCGATATCCTTCGAGGAGAGCCTGCGTTGAGGCCCGTAAGTTATAGAAAAGTCGACGGATTGCGACCGCAACCACCGTAACTCCCCAAACAACAAGACAAGTGGTGACCCAATCCTCGCGCGGAAGTACGAACCACGCGGTGACGCCCCAGCTCGCCATCGAGAGGGCCAGCACGGCCGCAAGAGCGCGCGATCCCGAAAACAGGCAGCCCGCCGCTAGAGTCAGCACTACCGGATGAACCGCCTGCCAGGGCGAAGGAACTAGTAGGAGGTGGGCGACAGTATTGAGCGCGACGCCGGCCGCGACAAAGGCCGCGGAGATCCGTCGATCGAGCTCCCACGAGGGGTCGCGCCGCAGCCTGACAGCGAGCCAGATGAACGCGGCTGCCGAGACTCCGGCGACGAGTGCGCTTTCGCCGGCCTCGGGCCGCAGGAGGGTGGCGAGAGCCACGAGCGTGTAGAAGGCTCCGAGGCTGAAAACGACGGGTTCGAGCAAGTTCAATTCGCCGGGAGGGGACGCAAGTCGAGCTCGTTGTTGGTCGGCGCGGCTGGCGGTTTTGGGCGACATGGCTCCTACTACAACCCCGTGGGAACAGAGTTGGATTGACACACCCTTCTCGGGTTCCCCTACAGAGTATGAAGAGATGGGGAATAGGCCTATTAGACAATTGACTGTACCGCCGTGGGGTTTACGCCTTAGCGGAGGGCCGATCGGGACCACGTAGGCCGGGACCGACGGTGGGAGGTCCCTAAGCGTGTTGAAACAACAACAGTTGGTATCCCGCGGGACGGGGATGAAGAACCGCGTTCCGTGCCATTGAACTCCCGAGAGTTCGAAGTCTCGAGCAGCGGATCCGCGTTAGGCTGGAAGAAGGCTGGAGGCCCCTGGCCCGTCTATGAAGGAAGTTCCCGGTTGGATCAAGGCTCCGTTGGTGATCGGCCTGTGTGGCTGGCTGTTGTGGAGAGAGTTGAAGGCGCCGGCTCGCGCCGCGAAGGAATCCAAACTGGTTCGCAGTGCCCGGAATCTGACTGTGGCGGCGGTTGCCGGCGCGGCGGTCCAGTATGCCGAGATGCCGCTTGTGCGGCCGCTTGCGGCCTGGGTCGAAGCAAGTAGGTTCGGCTTGATCAAGTTTCTTGGGCTGCCCGTCTGGCTGGAGGTTCCGCTGGCGTTCATGGCGCTCGACTATACGCTCTATTTGTGGCACGCGCTCAATCACCGTGTGCGCTTCTTGTGGCGTTTTCACCAGCCCCATCATTCCGACCGCGACATGGACGCCTCCACGGCTTTGCGGTTCCATTTCGGCGAGGTGGCGCTCTCGGTGGGCTGGCGCGCCGCACAAGTCGTCGTGATCGGTGTGTCGCCGCTTTCCTATTCGGTGTGGCAGACGGGTTTGATTCTCTCGATCTTATTCCACCACTCGAACGTCCGCCTTACGGAGCGAACCGAGCGGCTCCTAGGGCGCGTGTTGATCACGCCGCGGATGCACGAGATCCATCACTCGAACGTGCACGAGGAGTCGGACTCGAATTGGTCGAGCGGCTTGTCGCTCTGGGACCGGCTTCACGGGACGTTACGACTCGACATCCCGAGCGAGCAAATCACAATCGGGGTGCCGGCGTATTCGCGGGCCGACGATGTTGTGTTGCAGGAGGTTCTGGAGATGCCTTTCAAGGCGCAGCGGGAGTCCTGGCGGCTGCCGGAGGGGCGACTGCTGGAGGAGCGGGCGGAAGGAATGGCAAACGGCGACGGAACATGAGTGGGGTGGCGTCCAGCCGTCCGCAGCCTGGCAACATTTCGAATCTCCGGCATCTTGAAGAACTTGGTGGTGGTGGCGATCTCGATCTGGCGGCAATGGAAGAGTTGAGTCAAGTCGCCTAGCCGCTCAACTGGTCACGCTGCACCAGCAGGCAACCGGGCAGCCTTAGGTTGCGGAGTGGCTGTCTCGCAAATATCTCCGGGTCCAAGCTGCGATAGCTCATCTCAGCCCCTCTCGACGAGCTCGACGAACCGGAAGACAATCGCACTGGGTTGCCGTTCCATTAATCTAGAGGGATGATCGGCCCCGCTAGCTTCGAGAATCTTATCGAATACATTCGGCAGATCGGTGCGGCGAATGTTGAACACTCCGACGGCAGCTATTTGGGGCACGCGGCGGGCGTTCATCGGGATCTGAAGAGTTGGGGGTGTTCCGACGAGATCTGCCATGCCGGGCTATTCCACTCTATCTACGGGACTGAGATCTTTCGGGATTTCACGCTGCCTTTAGAGAAGCGTTCGGAGGTGCGGGCTCTCATCGGCGCACGTGCCGAACGGCTGGTTTATCTGAATTGCGCGATTGCCTACGCGTCGTTCGATGCGCTCGTTGCGCGTGGCGACCCGCCCTACACGATGGCCGACCGCTTTACGGGCGAACAGGTCGAGATCGCTGCGGACGACTTCGAAGACCTCTGTACTATCCACCTGTGCGAGCGGCTGGAGCAGTTTCCCCGCAGCCGGGACCATTTTCGGCCGGAGGTTTTTCGGCGTTTGGCGAAGCGGCTTGGCGGGGTTGCGCTTGAGGCCTATGATCGAGTCATCGGCGAACAAGAGGGAGTTCGGGAGGCGGCGCGGGCGTAGCTGTTGGACCACTCGGGCGATTGTGCCCGCTCGGGATTCATTCGAATCAATATGCGCAGGGCTTTGGTCATCCTGGCTGTCTTTGCGTCGTTGCCAGCGCTTATTGCCGCGGACCCCGCCGTGATCGATGGGCTTGTCTCGCGATACCACGAGTTCGGCACGTTCAACGGCGCGGTGCTGGTAGCCGCGAAAGGCGAGGTCACCTTCAAGAAGGGCTACGGGCTCGCCAACCGGGAGTGGGGTATCCCGAATCAAACGGACACTCGCTTTCGCCTTGGGTCCATCACGAAGCAGTTCACTGCGGCGCTGATTCTTCAACTTGTCGCGGAGGGCAAGGTTCGTCTTGATGCGTCGCTTGCCGAGTACGTCCCTGAATACCCGGAAGATGTTGCGAAGCGCGTCACAGTCCATCAGTTGCTCACGCATACTTCGGGAATCAAGAGCTATACCGGAATACCGAAGTTCTGGTCCGACCACTCACGCGACCCCTACACACCGACCGAGTTTCTCCCTTTCTTTGCGAACGAACCTCTGGACCTCGAACCGGGCGAGAACTTTCGATACAGCAACTCGGGCTATTTTCTGCTCGGCGTCATTGTCGAGAAGGTCACCGACCAAGCCTTTGCGGATGCCCTGGGAGAACGGATTCTAAGGCCCTTGGATATGAACGCGACGGGTTACGACACCCACGATGCGCTAATCGCGAAACGCGCGACCGGATACGAATACGGGCTGGAAGGCTATCGAAACGCCCGGTACCTCGACATGTCGCTGCCTTATGCCGCCGGCGCGCTATATTCGACGGTCGAAGACCTCTTCATATGGGACAGAGCATTGGCCTCGGGTAAGGTTCTGCCGGAGGAATTGAGTGCGAAGATGTTCGCGCCACAGGTGAGGGAATCCAGCGACAGTCGGGGGCCACGGTATGGTTACGGTTGGTCTATCGAAGACGTGGACCATCCCGGGAAAGAAGGCGAGAAACTCGAGATGGTCGGCCATAACGGCGGTATCAACGGGTTCAATACCCTGATCCAGCGCTTTCGAGAGGACGATTACCTAATCGTGATTTTGAACAACACTCCCGGGGCGGACCTTGGAAAGATGGCGGACGGGATTCGGGCGGTTCTCTATGGGAAGAAGCCGCGGTCGCCCCTCAAACCCCTTTCTCGCGAGTTGTTCAACTCGTTCGGTGAGGGCGGGACTGAGCAAGTCCTCGCTCGGTACAAGGAACTGAAGGAAGGTGACGGGGGTGAATTCGACATGAGTACTCGTCAGTTGTTCTTCCTGGCGGACTACTTTGAACGCAGCGAACAAACCGAGGCAGAGATTGCCGTTCTGCAGATTGCCGCTCGCGACCATCCTGAGCGCACTGGCGCTCATATGCGGCTTGGAGATGCCCTCAAGCGGGCGGACCGCAAGGACGACGCGGTCAAGGCCTTTGCGAAGGCGCTGGAGAGCGATCCTGACTTGGCTCCGCACGTCGCCGAACGGCTCAAGGAGCTGAGTGCCCCTTCCAAGTAAGCGTCGGGCTTGCTTCCACAAACCGTTACGAGTTTGATTTTCGCAAGGTGACTTTGGGCGTCAGGTCGGCGACGCCAGCGGGGCGGCGGGTGGCGGTGACTTCGAACGTGAGGACGTCGTCGAGCCAATCGTGGCTGTGGCCGTCGGGGTGCTGAACGGCGACGGTGAGTGTGTATTCCTGGGGCGTAAGGCGGCAATCGAAGGCAAATTCGGTTTCGATTGATTCGCCGGCTTCGCAAGCAATTGGTGCGACGTTCTCCTGGCGCGTATTCGTACCGAAAACGTCCATGCCGGTGCGAGTGCGGATCAGCATGCCGATCATGGGTTCGGGCTGAGGCTTGTGGAAGCGAGCCGTGACACGGAGCCGCACCGGCTCGCCTGCTTGGAAACTGCGGCGTGGGAGTCCTTCGGAATCGTAAAGCTCGACGTTTGTGATCTCGGCGAGGCGGTCGCCGTGGCGATGGCCGGCACTTGAGGCGGCGGACCTTTCGGGCACGTCCGCGCCGGCCCCGTTCGCGTCCGAGGGCAGTTCCAGGACGCTGCCGACGTAGCGGTTTACGACATCGGTGGGGGCGCCTTGTGTGTCGATGCGGCCACGCTGCAGGAAGATTGCGCGGCTGCAGACCTGTTTGACCAGCCCGAGGTCGTGCGAGACGAGAACCGTTGTCACGCCCCGCTGCTGCAGTTGCTCGAACTTGCGAACGCAGCGGCTCGAGAAGGCTGCGTCGCCCACCGCCAGCGCTTCGTCGACGATCAGGATGTCGGGCTCGACATGAATCGCCGTTGAAAACGCGAGGCGTAGGTACATGCCACTCGAGTACGTCTTGACGGGGCGATCCACAAAGTCACCGATGCCAGCGAACTCTTCGATTGCGGGCAGCGCCGCCTGAGTTTCAGCGCGCGACAGTCCCAGCAACTCTCCGTTGATGAAGACGTTTTCGCGGCCACTGAATTCCGGATTGAATCCCGCACCCAATTCGAGCAGCGCCGATACCCGGCCGCTCCGTGAGACCCAGCCGGTTGTAGGCTGTAGAATTCCGGCGAGGATTTGGAGGAGCGTGCTCTTGCCCGAGCCGTTGGGTCCGACGATGCCGAGGGTTTCCCCCGGCTCGACGGTCACGCTAACGTCACGCAGGGCCCAGAAATCCTGGTGGAGGTTTTTGCGACCGAACCAGAGTGCCTCTTTGAGCCGGTCGGCCGGCCGGTTGTAGATTTCGTAGAGCTTCGAGATGTTGAGAGCGGAGAGCATGTTTTCGTGAGCCGTGAACCGTGAATTGTGAGCCGTGGACGGTGGGACAGTCTCGCTTCTAGTGAACGCGCGGATTCATGATACCGCCTTGAAAACTGATGTCGGCGGTGTTCCTGCCACCCTCACCTTCCGCCCATGGTGGCACAGCGCCGGTTTCGGGATGTGGCGCTCGAAGCGGTCGGCGTCGGCGTGGTAGTCGAGAATCCGGCCAAGATGCGGCACTACGCGTTGAGCCGCGGCCTGCTCGAGAAGAGCGACCGAATCGATGCGGCGATGTTGGCCGCGTATGGTCTGGAACGGCGTCCCGAGCCGCGCGTGGCGCCGGATCCGGAGGTGGAAACGTTGGCGCAGTTGACGGCCCGTCGGCGGCAATTGGTCGATCAACGCAAGGTGGAACGCACGCGTTTACGCGGGGAAACGTTGGAATTCAATCGCGACAGTTTGGTTCGGATGATCGAGAGTTGCAGCAACCAGATCGACGAGGTGGAGCAGGAGATTCGGCGTCGACTCCAAGCGACGCCGAAGTTGCAGCAGCTTTTCGAGAGGCTGCAAAGCGCACTGGGAGTGGGCGAGACGACGGCGGCGGAGCTGGTGGCGTGGCTGCCCGAGCTCGGGGAGTTGTCGAGGGGCCAGGCGGCCAAGCTGGTCGGAGTCGCGCCGTTGATCAAGCAGAGCGGACGTTACCGCGGTCAATTGCGGACGCAGGGCGGGAGAAGTCAGGTGCGCCGGGCGTTGTATATGGCGGCGTTGGGGGCGGTGCGCCGAGACGGATATTTTCGGGGTTGTTATTTGCGATTGGTGGGTCGTGAGAAGGCGAAGAAGGCGGCCTTGATCGCGATTGTGCGGTTGTTGTTGTGCGTGTTGAACCAAATGGCGAAACACGAGAAGACGTATGATCCGGGGATGTTGCCGGCCGCGAACCGCTAAAGGGAAGGGGTCTTCCCGCCGGAGCCGTCCGTCGCTCACCCTGCGTTGGCGACGGCGGGCCGGCGGGAGGAACCCTTCCCGCTGGTGAGTCCCGAGCTCACTTTTTCCTTGACTTTCGACACAGTCGCTCCCGGGGGCTGCTCAGGCAACCGGCTGCGGTTTTCGCGATTCGTTTTGGAGCGGGAGGTAGGCCGCCCCGAATAAACCCGCTTGGTTGCCAAGCTTGGCCTTATCGATCCGTGTGTCGGTTTCGCGGAAGGTGACCGAGCGTTGTTCGACCTCGTAGAACATCGAGGGCGCAAACAAGTCCCAAGCCGCCAGCACGCCCCCGGCCAAAACGTAGAGCGGAAAGTTGAAGGTGTTGATTAGCGCCGCCAGTCCGCGGCCGAGCGCCACCCCGACACGGTCATAAATCCTCTTCGCTTCCGCATCCCCGCGCCCCGCCGCTTCATGGACCAAACGGGACGTCATCTTCCCCTCGGTCTCTTTCATGCGTGCCATCAAGTCGGAGCGGTTGGCGAGAACCACGTCGTTCCCCATACGGGCGATCGCCGTTGCTGACGCGTGAACCTCCAGACAGCCATTGTTGCCGCAGCCGCAAAGCATGCCGCTATTAGGTTCGACGGTAATGTGACCGACCTCGCCGGCCATTCCCAAGAAGCCGTGGAGAATGCGCCCGCCGCTGATGATGCCGCCACCGATACCGGTCCCCAACGTGACCATCACGAGGTCATCGACGCGGTGCCCCGCGCCCAGCCAATACTCGCCGAGAGCGGCGAGATTGGCGTCGTTTTCGAGCAGTACCGGGCAGCCGAGCTTGTCTTGCAACTCGTCGCGCAGCGGAAGGTTCTCCCATCCGGGCAAGTTCGGCGCTTTTCTGATGAGGCCTTTTTCGAGCTCGATCAGCCCCGGAACGCCCACGCCGATTCCGGCCAACCCACTTTCACCTTGTGAGTCGCGCACGCGATGGATGCCTTCGACCATCCCCGCGATAATTTCTTCAGGTCCCTCGCTCGGGGTCGCCATTTGGAACTCGTCGAGAATCTCGCCGTCCGCCGAAATCGCGGCGGTGCGCAAGTTGGTTCCACCCAAATCGACTCCGATTCCGAAATTCGCCACTACGTTGACCTTAGCGCGAGTCCATCAAGCAGCAAACGCGTTCCAGAAAGACTGAACCGCTCGCCGCCTCACGTTAGGAAGACGCACTCGAAAACACCTTAATCGGCCACGACGTGCCGAGATTGTAGACCCGGCGAGGCACTTGGTCTGTGATGGGGTTTGATGTCGGCCCGGGCACCGGCCTCCGTGATGCCGGGGGAAGGCATGCCCCGGTTTGAGGAATGTGAATCGACCGACCTTCCTACGCCCCATCCGGAGCTCTCCATGATGTTGTCGACTTGACCACGGGTTCCGCTTTGCTTCACCCGGGGAGCGTGGACTTCCGTCCACGCCTCGGTCTCTGCTTGTCGCATTGGCTCGTTTCCACCGTAAGGCCGCGGTCTGTTTGAGGGGGTGACGCAGGTCTGGCGAAAGGCCGCCTAGACCTGCGCTACGGGGGTGATGTGCCTGACGAGGGAGGTCCTTTTCTGCTTGTCGCATTGGCGCGGTTCAGGGCTCGCGGCTCACGACTCGCGCAGCGCCTTTTCGGCCGCCCGAATCTGTTTTGTCACCGCTTCAAAGACGTCCTTGATGACAGTGATCTGCTCCTTAGCCGTCTTCCAATCTCGCTGCTCGATGGCCTCACGAATCCCCGGGAGAGTTTTCACGCCATACCCCGTATAGAACCCCGGAGCGTAGATTTGATGGCGGTACCATCCCCGGGGCCCCGGCAAGCCCTCCGAGCGCCCCATCGCTTGCTCAACCTTGCGCAGAATTCCATTGGCGGTGGTGAAATCGCGCCCCGGGCTTCCCGAAAGCGCGGCGCCCAGAGCCTTCTCATAGCGATCAGCCGCCGCAGTGAGCTGCTTCAACGGAGAACGCAACTTGTCGAGCCCAAGCGACGGCGTGTCCGGGTGCTTCTTCTTGATCCCCTCGTAAAGCTTGTCGATCTCATCGAGATAAACGCTCAAAGTGTCCGACAGGTTCGTGAACTCGAACGGCAGCACGTCGGCGTCGGCGAGGCGCGCGATGGCGATCGCGTGCAACTCACCTAAGGCTTTGCCGTAGAGGAACTGAGGGTCGCCGAAACGTCGGTACCATTCGAAAGAATCGTAAATCGAGTGGTAGACGCCGCCGCCTTCCCCGCGAAAACTCAGGTTTGTCGACGCAACCGTCAAGTGATCGAGAAAAACCGTGTAGTCCGAGCCCGACCCCAGTGCGGCAAGACGCAAATCGGGGCGGCTGTCGATCTTCTTCTTTTCCTCGTCATTTTCGGCGTCTTCGAGGCGCTTGTCCTTGACGATTTTCCAAACACTCTCCCCGGTCCGCGGGTCATGCACGTCGCGGGCAACGCCATTCAGAAACCGCTCCAAGGTATGCGACCCCTGTAGGCTCAAAGTCCCCGCGCGGTTGCTGTCGGTGTTGAAATAGACGACGGCCTTTTCGCGCAGCTCGTCGGCGTGCTTTTCGGCCCATTCCGTGGAGCCGATCAACCCCCATTCCTCCGCGTCCCAGCTCGCGAAGACGATCGTGCGTTTGGGCTTCCATCCCTCCTTGACCATCTCGCCGAGCGTCCGCGCGGTCTCCATCAGAGCGGCATTACCGCTGACCGGATCGGTCGCCCCGTTCACCCAGGCGTCGTGATGGTTACCGTACAGAATCCATTCGTTGGGAAACTCGCTGCCCGGAATCTTCGCGATCACGTTTTCGCCCGGCGTGATATTCCAGTCGAACGCCGCTTGCAAACGCACCTTCGCCGGCCCCGCGCCGACGTGATAGGTGATCGGCAACGCCCCCCGCCACTTCTCCGGCGCGACGGGCCCGGCTAGGTTGCGCAACAGCGGCAACGCTTCGCCGTAGGAAATGGGCAAGACCGGAATTGTCGGCAGCGTCTTCGATTCCGAAATCTCCAGCTTGCGTCCCCCCGGCTCTGATCCCCAACCGGGCGAAAGCGGGTCGCCCGGATGAATCGGCATGTCCATCGTGCTGCCGCGCTGCACACCGTCCTCGGGCCGGTTTTGTCCCAGCGGATAAACATCGTCGCCGTAATAGCCGTCGTCTTTGGGATCCGAGTAAATGAGGCAGCCGATCGCGCCGTGCTCGGCGGCGAGCTTCGGTTTGATGCCTCGCCAGCCCCCGAAATACCGCGCCAGGACGATCTTTCCCTTGACGCTGACGCCGAGCTTCTCAAGCACCTCGTAGTCGTCCGGCATGCCGTAGTTGACATAGACGATCTGGCCCGTCACGTCTCCGTCCGCGGAATAGGCGTTGTAGGTGGGCAACTGGCCGATATCGGAAGAGTCCTTGTCCTCGGGAAGTGCGGGCTCTTTGAGCGTGGCGAAAAAGTATTCCGGCTCGAGCAGCTCGAGACGCCGCTCTCGCGGCGTCGGCATCAGCCCGTCAAACACTTCGATCGAGGCATCAAGCCCCCATTCCTCGAACTTCTCGAGCACATAGGCGGCAACCCGCTTACCGCCCTCGCTGCCGGTATGATGCGGCTCCTCCGACATCACACGGATGTACTCCCGCAAGTTCGCAGCCTTGGGAACCCGCCGGATCTTCTCTTCGAGAGCGCGTTGGGCCTTCGAAGCTTCCTTGGAAAACCCACGCAAGGAATCCGCCCCCACTGCATCTTGCACCACAAGCAAGATCACCGAGACCGTCAAGAAAAGCAGTTTCCGCATGAAGAGAATTCTACAAGACGCGTCCACCGTGTCGCCGAGCGGCCCGATAGGCCACCCAAGCCGCGTTCACGATCTTCGGCGGTCAACTTGCGGACAAGAGCGAGGATCTCGTCTACAATCGAGACCGGAATGCCGGATCTCAGCAGCAAGTTCGCGGAGCATTGGGGAGATATTCTTTGGGTCATATTCGGGTTCCTGATTCTGGTGCTCGGGTGGGGAGCCAAGAAAGCTCTCACAGATGCCGCAAAGAGATTCTGGGAGGGCCTGTTTCGACGGCTCGGGAGGGCGTTCGGCTTCGGACAGTCAACGAAGTCCGGCCCGACATTGCCTCAGCTTCGCGACCCGGTAGACGACTTTGCCGGCAGGAGCGACCAGATCAAGCAACTGGTCGCGCGGCTAAAGCGCGGGAAAGGAGCGGCCATTAGCGGACAGGCGGGCGTGGGTAAGACCGAGCTCGCTTACTACGTCGTGCGCAAGGTGCGGAACCGCTATCACGACGGCCAAGTGTGGGTCGATCTCCGAGGGCTTCACGACCAACCGCTCGCGTCCGAGGAGGCCATGCGGGACGTTCTAACCGCTCTCGAACCGGAACAGAAACTGCCCGAAAAGCCTGAACAAATCTCCGCTCGATACCAGGGCCTGCTGGCCGAGCGGCGCGTGCTGATCTTGGCCGATAACGTGAGGGACAGCGAACAGGTCCGTTTGCTGAAGCCTAAATCGCCTTCGGCATTGCTCGTGACGTCCCGGCAGCCGATTCAAGTCGAAGACATCGAGGCGGTCGACCTCAATCAACTCCGGCCGGCCGAAGCCGAGGGCTTGCTCGGAAAGATTGTAGGCAAGGGTCGAGCGGACAAGATGCAAATCGCCCGACTGGCGGAGTTGTGCGGCTACTTGCCACTGGCCGCGCGCGTGGCCGGCGATCGGTTGCGTGCGTCGAAGTCCCTCTCGGCAGTGATCTACATCGAGAAGCTGGAGCAGGACCGGGGTGAATTGAGGTTTCAGAGCCGGGAGGTGATGGCCGTGTTGGCGGAAAGCGTCGAGGCGCTGGAGCGCGATCAACCTGAACTAGTCGAGAAATGGCGCTCGCTGGGGGTGTTCCCGGCACCGTTTCTTGACGTCTCTGGGGAGGCGGTCGGTGAACTCGAAGGCGAGCAGTTGGAAGATCTGGTCGGCCGTAGTCTGGTTCTTTACGACACGAAGGAAAAGCGATTTCGATTGCATGATCTTTTTCGAGAACTGGCCCGCGGGGGCTTATCCGAAGCCGCCGAATACGCCGCCGCGAAGCGCCATGCTGAGCATTTCTTGAGGGTCGCGACCGTATCCAATGACCGCTTCGTCCAGGGCAAAGAGGGCGTGCTCGAAGGGCTGCGGGTTTTCGACAGAGAGCGGGTTCAGATCGAGGCGGGACAGACTTGGGCCGCCGGCCACGCGGAACGTGATGATGGAGCAGCGGCGGCGGCTCAGGGGTATCCTCTTCGGGCGGCCCAGATACTTAGCCTGCGACAGCACGCCCGCGACCGAATCGCCTGGCTCGAAACGTCGGTCCGAGCCGCTCTGAAGTTGGAAAACCGACAGGCTGAGGGCGAGGCCCTGGGGAACCTGGGCGTTGCCTATCGCGACCTAGGGGAGACGCGCAAAGCCATCGAGTACTACAAACGCGCTCTTGCCATCGTCCGCGAGACCGGCAGCCGCCGCGGCGAGGGCATGATGCTGGGGAATCTGGGCGTCGCATATGGCGTGCTGGGGGAGACGCGCAAGGCCATCGAGTACTTCGAGCAGGACCTCGCCATCGCCCGCGAGACCGGCGACCGCCGCGGCGAGGGCGATGCCCTTAACAATCGTGCACTGTCGCTTGACGAGTTGGGGCGTCGCGAAGAGGGAATCGCCGACGCCCGGGCCGCCTTAGCGATCCGCGAGGAGACCGAAGACCCGAACGCCGAAAAGACCCGCCAACTGCTCGCCGACTGGGGTGCGCTCCCCGATGACTAGCGCACGGGAGCGGGGGGCTGTCAAGAATCGCCCCCTCGGGCCCGTGCACACAATTCAGAAGCGGATGCGGAGCCCAGAGCGCAAGCGACAGGCAAGAGCACATCGGTTCGAGTAGGCGGAAGACTGTGAAAATGCGCACCTCTTCGAGCAGACGCGGTGCTGAAGCGCGTTGCGGTTGTCTGCCCTTGGCCCGTCGCTTGCGCTCTAGGCTCTGCATCTCTATGTTGTGAATTGTCTATGCCGTCGCACGATTGAGGGGGCTCCGGGCTCCCGATTTTTTCACCTTGGCCTTGGGCCACTCGGAAGTTCGCCGGCTTCCTTAGATGCCCTGCCATCGCTTGGCCTCCGGATCGGGGAGGCCGAGCAAATCCAAGAGCCGCTCGACGGTCGAATTGACTATGTCGTCGACCGTTTTGGGCCGTTGATAAAACGCCGGCATTGGTGGGGCGATCACGGCGCCCATCTCCGCCAGCGCCGCCATGGTCCGAAGGTGGCCCAAGTGGAGCGGCGTCTCGCGTACCGAGAGGATCAGCCGACGTTGCTCCTTGAGGGTTACATCAGCGGTTCGCACTAGCAGATTCGACGTGATCCCCGTCGCGATTGCCGACATCGTATGAATCGAACAAGGCGCGATCACCATCCCGTCGGTTGCAAACGACCCGCTCGCGACGGCCGCACCAATCTGCTCGTTTGAGTACCAGGTATCCGCCAACGGCTTGATATCCTCAAGGACCGCGCCGGTTTCCTGGTGAAGGGTTTTTTCGGCGGCGCGCGTAACAATGAGATGAGTTTCGACGTCTTCTCGATGACGCAGTGACTCCAGGAGCCGAACACCATAGATCGAGCCGCTGGCGCCGCTGAGTCCGATCACAATTCGCTTCAAGCTCCCTCCGGTCCCCGCCATACGGAACAGCCCTCACAGTTTTGTTCTGAAAACAGAACAAAACCGCTAAATCCTGTCGTTCTCGAAACCTCTATAATCACAAGGTGCGTCGCGGTTGGACGTTCCGTGCTGTTTTCTACGCTTGTTTTAGCATGGATCCGGGCCTCAAGCTCAAGAAAGTTCGCGAAAAACTCGGTCTGCGGTACCGCCAGGTCGAGCAGGCGAGCAACCTCATCGCCCAGCGTCACCGAAACCTGGATTACGTGATCGGGCTCAGTCGGCTGGCCGACATCGAAAACAAGGGCGTTGTACCGAGCCTTCATCGGTTCTACAGTCTCTGCGCAATTTACCGGCTGGATTTCTCGGAAGTGCTCGAGTGGTACGGCGTCTCCCTTGCCGGCATGTGGCAAGATTCACAGACGGTGGCGCCTCCAAGTACCCATCTCGTGCGAACCCGGGACGGCGCGCGCGGGTCAGTCCCCATGCCTCTTAAGCTCGAGCCGGGTCTCGACTTTCGCGAAAGCACCTATTTGAGCCGTATGATCCAGCAGTGGGGCAAAGTTCCGCTGAGTCTCTTAGATACCTTGGATCTCGAAGATCACCGCTACGGTTTCATCGGCACCGAAGACTTCATGATGTACCCATTGGTTCGTCCGGGCTCGTTGGTGCAGATCGACGATTCCCGAGCCCAAATCCGCAAAACCGGTTGGACCAATGAATTCGAGCGTCCTATCTACTTCTTCGAGCTGCGGGACAGCTACGCTTGTTCGTGGTGCAGCTTGAGTGGGGACCACCTCATACTTCAGCCTCATCCCGGTTCGCCATGCGGACCGATCGTGCTGCAATACCCGAATGAAGTGGACGTGATCGGACGCGTTGTCGGCGTCGCGATGCATCTGAGCTACGACCGTGTGGAAAACAAAGCTATGGAGAAAGCTCGTTCCGCAGTACGTCTAAGATGAGTTCCAGGTCGGAGATGTAGAGCAGACGCTCGGCCTCGCGGGTGTTGATCGGGATCAAATTGCTGTAGGGGGCAAGCGTGAGCCAGGTCCGCAGAATCGTTTCCCGGTCATCTTCCAACGATCCGAGGTACTCCTCGAGATCGTCCCGCTGTTGTTCCAAGGGAGAATTGAGCCACTCACTAAAAACGCGCTCGTGACTTTCGCGCAGAATCCGGTCCGCCTCGCCGGTGGAATAACGTTGCGCCAACCCGAAGTGCTGGTAGGCGCCTGAGTTGGCGTCTCGCAATCCCGAGAGGTAGACGATTTTCCCGAAAAGCGTTGAAATCTGCGCGAGCGTCCGGCGCCATAGATCGTCCATCGCGCGATCTGGTTCCGAATTACTCGGCGGCACAACGGGTTGGAAGCCGTCTGACCCCACCTCTCAATTCTAACGCCCGATGAGGCTGGAGACAATTGCTAGGGGTGTGCGACATCAAAGAGGGGACGGGGACCTTGGGCGAGTGGGCGGGGGCAATCGGGGCCGGCCCGTCTGTCCGCGGACGCGCTTCGACCACAAAGGCGAAGAGCGGGACAATCTCGCGATGAAATGGCGACACGGCTCGCGTCTGGAGGCGCGCGCCACCTCGGGCGCCGCTAGGTGCATCGGCAAGATTGTCGCACGCCGGCGAGGCCTACCTCCCCACATTTACGTCGCACACTCCAATCGCAACGCCTGTCGGTCCTTGTCTGTCATTGCACCTTTGACCCGGCGGGCCTCGACGCGACATCCATCGTCCCGCCGCCGCACAGCCTTACGCCTACCGACGGTTGACCCCGAACCCACTCATCGACTCGCGTAGCTATTTGACGTTGAGGATCGGAACGAAAGACGCGGACGCACAAACCGGTCTGCCGGTCAACGGCTAATGTCGGCCTCCGCCCCGGATCATCACGACAGATGTCACACGACAGATGTCACCCGCGAAGGCGCTCTAGAGCTTCAGCTTCCGACGCGGTGTGCGGTACCTTCGCGGAGGCCGGCCTGCTGCGCGTGGGCGGAGTCCGAGGGATGCGCCGAAGGGCGCCCGCCGACGCAGGCCCCCAACGCATGCTCCTGAAAGGTTGGCGGTCCGACGGTCAGCCTGAGGAAATATCGCGGCTTTTCCAGCCGCGATACATGTCGAACGAAAGGTGAAGGAGTTTTAGGCGCTCCAGCGTTCCATCTTTGAAAAAAACTATCATATTTGGTTTGATTTATCGATAAGAGCAGTACGATTGGTGACGTCACGGTCGTATTCCCTAGAGAAAAGGAGAACGCAATGCTGAAGAATCTACTTGTTGTTGGCGTGCTGCTGGGAAAGCTGGCTGTTGTGGGGCTTGCTCCGCAGCCCGCTGTCAGTGAGGAAGCGGATTGCCCGTACTGTCCGACGCCGACCTGCTTTCCGGGCGATTGTTGGTGTTGAGAATCCTCACCAAGTGCGAGCGCAGTCGATGTAAATAAAATTAACGGACAATGGGACGGAAATTTATGTTACATTTCTGTCCCATTGTGGTAGTATATCGGTGTCTTTTGACGGGCCGGGGCCGTGCCTTATGCCGCAAGCCCTCCTTGACTTGACGCCGAGATGACAGCCTTTGTCGGTTACGGGTTGTACCTGCTGCCGGGGGTGGCGCAGCTGGTTTGGGCGGCACGTCTCCGCGACCTCCGTTTATTGAGCCTGTATCCCTCCCTGGCGCTATACCTTCTTTTTTCCATTGTCAGCTCGGCGGTTGTGCTGTCGGCCCACCTTTATCGCGCCGACAGCGAGGCCTACGGATGGTTGTTTGTCGTGACGCAGCCGGTGGGCTGGACCTTGCTCCTCTGCGTGGTGCTGGAAGTCTACCAGCGCATGATAGACGGCTACGATGGGCTGCATCGTTTCGGGCAGCTGCTGATGTATGGCGCGGTGGGTGCGCTGGCCGTGGTGTTGACTTTCTTGCTGTTGCTGGACAAGCCCGACGGGGCGTTGGGGCAGTGGAGAAGCTTTTGGTTCCGCCAAGAGAGGTCTGTCTATTTCGGTCTTTGCGTGTTGAGTGTCTTTCTCACCGGTTTCGGCGCCTATTTTCATGTGCACGTTGGAAGGAATGTTGTTGTGGTGTTCGCCGTTTTCGGCGCGCTCTTTGCCGGGCAAGCTCTCGTCCTGACCGTGGTGGACCATTTCGGGAGTTTGGTGCGCCTGAAGGATATTGTGCTGCCGCTGTTGCACGGAGCCTGCTTGTTGGGCGGTGCCGTTGGGTTCTCGCGGCGGGGTGAAGAGATTCAGGCCGGCGACCGCGTCTTATCCGCGGCGGGCGTCCAAACCGAAGTGGTCTTGGCGGAGAAGCTGGAGGGTTTGAACCGGACGCTGCTGAAGGTGTTAAAGCCATGACGACTGTATTGGTATTGTCCGCGATTCTCGCGGCTCTCCCGTTGCTCACATGGAGAATCGTCAAGAGTCTCGGCCGGCGAGCCGAGCGCGCGAACGGCACGGCGCTGTCGGTGCTGATGCAATCCCTGGATCGGGAACTGAGTTACCTCCCGTTGCAGCGAGTCCTTTCGAACGCGGACTTGGTGTACCTCCGAAGGCAGAATGGATTCCATCCCGGTCTCGAGCATCGGTTTCTTCGAGAGCGGCGTCGCACCGCATTGACCTATTTGCGGCAGATGCACCGCGATTTCGACGTCTTCTCGGGGTTCTGCCGTCAGTTGGCTCCGCATAGCGGTAATCCGGGATTCGCAGTGGTCGTGGCCAGGCGGAGCCTGCTGTTCCACATGCTCTACGCCATTCTGATCGTTGATTGCCGCTTCGGTTCCCTGTCCGCCGCTCGATCGTCTCTTCTGCGACTCAGCGGAGCAATTGGAGAACTGCGGCACGAAGGCGAACACAGGTGGGGCCTGTTGAAAACTCCAACCTCGGAACCGTGGGCGTCTTCGGTAACAACGGTAGGGCCGGCGCTCGGATCCTAAACGGCCGGCGTCGGACGGCAAGGCTGCGGGCCGCTAGTTCCGTTCCGACGCCGAGGGTGGAGTCTCAGCCCAGTTCTTCGCGTCCCTGTTTTCTCGCACACCCCCCGCATCCCTCGGTTACAAACTCCACAAACCGCTTCGGAAAACGGCTGGTGTGAAAGCCGCCCGGTGAGGGGCTGTGAAAAAATCGCCCCCTCGCTTCGTCGCCGGTCCCGGAACTCAGCCTAAGTTTTTGAGGCGCTTAACCCTATATACTGAAATTGCAGTCTGTCGAATTTCGGCGGAAGTTTCCCGCGCCTCCGACGTGATCCGATTCCCCTTAGGCTTGCTGTGGTTGCCCGAACCGCGCGAGCCGTCCGTTTCGCCGAATGGGTGGAATGCGCAACCTGCCCGACGTCCCGACCCTGGATGTCTTTGTCGGACTCTTGTCCGCCATTCTGCTGCTGCTCGCTCTCGTCTATGTAGCCAGGCAAAGGCCGCAGCCGTTTGAGAGCATTCGGCGGGCGCCACGGCGGCACGAGCATCCCGTCGTCTTTCAGAATGTCTTTCTGCCTCAATCCAATCGCGGATTGAGTTTCATCGCATCGATGTTTTGCCACATGGTCGGCTTTTCGTTGGTCCCGTGGATGCAGTTTGCCGTGCCGCGCGTCACGATGCCTGATCCGGAAGCGCATGAAGTAGTGCAGTTGGACTACCGAATCCCGGACATCCCTCTGGTTGCCCCCGAGGACCTATACGAAGAAGAGGATGAGGACACTTCGGACGAGCGGGACAACGGAGGAAGCGAAAAGGAAGGGGCAAGTTCCAAGCCGGCCGAACCCGCCGCCGAGCAACCTCCGGAAAAGGGCAAAGCCGCACAGAAAGATCCCGCGGCGCCACCTGAAATCGCGACGGCGCCGGACCCGCCCAAGCCCGAACCGGAAGTGTTTCAGCAGGTCTTCAAGGTCATATTGCCGGAGATTGTTGGGAAGGACCGCGCGCTCAAGGAGATCATCTTACAAACCGAGGTGGTGATCGAGTTGCCTCCGGAGTACGCGCCGCAATTACCGCCGATCTTGGCGTGGACGCCGGACCCTCGACGGCTCGAGAGCGGGATGGTTGTCGAGCCCGGACACCAACAGCCAGAGACCATCGAACGGTGGGAGCTGCCCGAGCAAGTGTCCCAGCTCGCGGCCCCGAATCAAGAAACGATCTTGGCGGAACTCAGCGTCGCGCCGGCGCCGGTGCTTGTAGAGAACCCGGCATTGCCCGTCCCCGCCGCGAATGTTGTCCCACTGGCAGGCCTGGAGATGCCCGAGCCGGTACAACCGGAACTGCCGTCGCTGGCGGACGGCGAGTCCCTCACGACATTGATTGCGCTCAGTCAAGAGCCGAACCCTCTTACCCCGTCATTTCTGCTCGAAGTGGGGCTGCGCTTGGGATCGCTCGACAGCGCGGTCGAGGAAGCCGAGGATTCCCCCATTGGGGGCCGGCCCGAGGAAGAAGAACCTGAGACACCCGCGGAGCCGGAACGGATCGAGGAGCAGCCCGTGGAGTCGGCCGTCGACATCGCCGAAGACTCCGCCGATCCCGCGACCGAAGTGGCGGAGATCGCGCCGGCGGTCGTTGCGAGTGATGCCGCCGCCACGAGCGAAGAGGTCGTACCTTTCCCGGCCGACTTTGATCTCTTCGCTGCCGAGGGCGTAACGGACCTGGCCCAAAACACGCAGGAAACGGTGGACACGGAAACGGCCGGCGAAGGTGGCGGCGCCGAAACGGAAGGTGAAGGCGAGGACGCCGCCGCTACGGAGATAGTGGAGGTTGCATCGGTACGAGTGGGCGAGGGACCAGGGGACCCGAGTGTCGGCGGGCCGACAGTCTTAGAAATACCGGGTTCGGGAGGACCCGGCACAGGTGACGAAGGCGAGGGGCAAGGCAGGGAATCACCGAAGAAAAACGAAGGAGACGGCAAGGGGACAGGAACGCGCAGCGGTTCACTAAAGCCTTTGCCGAGGAAGCAGTACGGCATTATTCTGGTCTCCAATGCCCAAACGACGCTGACGAACACGGCGGGCATTCTCCAGGGCAACCCGATCTATACGATCCATCTCGACGTACCGGAAGCGCCGCGGAAATGGACACTGCAATTCTGTATTCCCGGTTCCGGCTCGCGAAAACTCGATACTTCGACGGGAGTGATTCGGATTCTTCCCAAGAAGAAGGTGGCACCCCCTTTCCCGCGTGAGCAGAAGCCGTTGCGTCTAGAGTCGACCCCGCTGTCTCTGGAGCGGCCCTTGGAGGTCGTGGTTTACGCCATCGTTGATGAGGAAGGTGGAATTGGTAACCTGCGTGTCGTTCACGGCGCGGACCCCGATACCGACAACACGATCCTGGCGCACCTGGAGTCATGGGAGTTCCTGCCGGCCTTTCGCGGGGAAGAGCCGATTCTGGTGGAGGCGCTGTTCGGCATTCCGCTACCCTAAGCGGAATCGGATGCTTGTGATATCCTGCTAGCAAAAGCGTTGCCCGCTGCTGGATTCGCCGGCCGATCGGCTGATCAAGTCACGAAGCATTGACCCCTATGAAGTGTTGTTTCTCCGGTAGGGAAACCCCGGCTGAAAAGCTTTTCATTCTTTATTACCCCCCTGCCATGGTGCATCAGAAGTGGGAGAAGTCGGTGTACGCCTGCGCTCGCGCGGGCGAGAGTTTGCGGGAGACGAGGGACCGTTTGCGGGGGTTCTTCAGCCGGTACGTCGTGGGGCGCACGCTGTTGCCGGCGCTGGGACTCGGTGTTGCCGGACTGGTTCTGTTCGCCGTGTGGTTGGAAATGGCCGGCACGAGTTGGGAGCAGGCCGGTTTCTTGCGCCGCTGGGGGTTGCTTTGCTTCGCTCTTATATTGGTGTCGTTTGCTTCGTTTCGTTTGCGTCGGTTCTTGCGTCGCGCGCGGCGCTGGAAAGAGACGGGGCGGGACACCGTACGGGCTGAGCTTGAGGAGATTGAAAAGCGGATCGCGGAGTTGCCCGACGACCCGACGGCCGAGGAGGGGGCGGATGTCATGCGACGGCAATGTCCGGAGGTGCTCTCCCAGATCGCTTTTGACGCTACGTATTTCCACGCATTTACCTACCTGGATTTCGTCATGTTCTCCGAACTCAAGCATCCGGCGAGCCAAGAAGAGCTGCCCGATAAGCACAGCTTGAACCGTGACGCTTACTATGTCGGTGATTTGGTCTACGATAGCTGGCGGATCTTCCACAAGGACGACCGCGAGGTCGAAGACCCCCGCTTTGTCGGCAGCGGCGGCCGCCGGGGCGTTATCTAAGATGCAAATCCAGCCCCTGACGCCCCTGTGGCAGTAGTAATTGTTCCTCGATCCAACCGATCGCGCCACCCGGCAAGCCTTTGAGGGCCAACGTTGCGAAACGGCGGGTTGGCATGGGCGGCCTTGCGCGCTTGTTTAGCGGATGCTGTAATGGGCGGTTGCATTCACCGAGGAGGGATCGCGAGATGCGCTTTTTCACACCCTTTCTGTTGGTCATGGGCTTAGCTTCGGTCGCGCCGGCTGACGTCATTTCCACTGGGGCGGGAGACGTCAAGATCACGCCGGTTCATCACGGCAGCGTGATGCTCGAAATCGGCGGTAAGGTTTGGCACGTCGACCCCTGGAGCCAGGGGGACTACTCGTCGCTACCGAAAGCCGACGTGATCCTGATTACGGACATCCACGGGGATCACATGGACCCGAAGGCCATCGCGATCGTCAAGAAGAGCTCGACCGTTATCGTCGCGCCGGCCGCGGTGGCGAAGACGGTCACCGAAGCCAAGGTGATCGCCAACGGCGAAGACATCACGGTGAGCAGTGTGCGCGTAGAAGCGGTTCCGATGTACAACCTGAAGCGTGGACCCGAGGCCGGAAAACTCTATCACGACAAGGGCCGCGGTAACGGCTATGTCCTGAACATCGGCGGTAAACGCATCTATTTTTCGGGTGACACCGAAGCTCATACGGAGATGAAAGCCTTGAAGGATATCGACGTTGCTTTCATCACGATGAACCTTCCCTATACGATGCCTCCCGAGGAAGCGGCGGAAGGCGTGAAAGGCTTCCGACCAAAGGTCGTTTACCCGTACCATTACCGTGGGTCGGATTTGAAGGTCTTCGTCAACGCGCTCGAAGGCGAGTCCGACATCGAGATCCGCTTGCGGGAGTGGTACTAGAGTCCGGTTCTCTCCGCGGCAGCGGCTCGCGGTGAAAGCCGCGGGTTTCTTCGAACCCCGCACCACGCTGTTGCGGCGGCGAGCCGGCGTTTTTCTCGCTTTCGACGATGACTCCTTCCCTGACATTCAAGAGCCTCACCGCGCGGCCGGTGCTGTTGAAGCTGGAACGACCGGTCATTGCGCGCATCGCCACCATCGCCGATTGGCCGTTGATCCTGATTGACCTCGAGACCGAAGAGGGCGTGGTCGGACGCACTTATCTCGAGCCCTACACACCGAAGACGATGAGGCACCTGGTGCCCGCCCTCCATGACCTCGGAGCGATGTTCAAGGGGCGGCGGATAGCGCCCGGAGATTTGTACGAGGCGGCGCGGAAGAGTCTGCACTTTGTCGGCTATCAGGGAATATCAATGATCGCCGTCGCAGGTGTGGATATGGCGGCCTGGGACGCATTGGCAAGGGCCGCCGACCTGCCGTTGTGCGTTCTGCTGGGAGGATCGGTCGGGCCCGTGAAGGCCTACAACAGCAGCGGCTTGTGGCTGAAGACGCCTGTCGAGACGGCCGATGAGGCCGTCGAGCTACGTGAAGAAGGCGGTTTCACTGGGTTGAAGCTGCGGCTTGGGCGTGATCGGATCTCCGAGGACATCGAGACCATCGAGAAGGTGCGCGGCAAGGTAGGCGACGACACGCGCTTGATGGTCGATTTCAATCAAGGATTGGACCTCGCCGAAGCGATGGAGCGCTGTCGTCGGATTGACGATTTGGGTCTTGCTTGGATCGAGGAACCCATTGTGTACGACAATCTCGACGGTTACGCAAAACTGACGGCGGATCTCAAGACGCCGGTTCAGATGGGTGAGAACTTCTACGGTCCTCGAGAACTTCACAAGGCGCTGCAAAAGAACGCCTGCGACTTGGTCATGCCGGATTTCATGCGCATTGGCGGTGTAACGGGTTGGATGCGCTCGGCCGCGATCGCGGGGGCCTGGGGCGTGCCGATGTCGACGCATTTGTATCCGGAAGTTGGGGCTCATGTGATGCGCGTGACCGAGACCGCACATTGGCTGGAATGGCAAAACTGGGCTAACCCGATCCTGCGGCAGCCCTACGACGTTGTGGACGGGGACCTAGTGATTCCGGACGTTCCCGGGGTGGGGCTGGAGTGGAACGAAGATGCGGTGGCGGCTCATTTAGTGAGTTTGTGAAGGGCAGGCCTGGAGACCTGCCCCACTGAGCGGACGTCTCGGCAAGGCGACCCAAGACTTTCATGCTCGATTGCCGCGCCGGAGACCCCGTCGGCCTCGCATGACGCTGAGCCGCATGCACGCGGCTGTTTCGATTCCCGGCCTGATGGGGCGAGCGCTTGTCGGCGGGCAGGCCGAGCGTGGCGGCGAGAAGAACAAAGAACAGGCTGCCACCGGTCACGCGCAGCAGCGCAGGGATGAAAGGAACGTCGCGGCGGCAGGAATCGGCCGGGTTCGTCATGGGCGATCTCCTTGGTTGGCCGTCGTCAACTTGGGAAGAAAGTCTTTCATCACCCAAAGGCCGAACCCCCACTTTTCATGGAAGGAAAAAGAGAGCCGCTTGCCGTCCGGGCTGGTGCTGACCGCCCGGATGCGGCGCGAAAACGGTTCGTCTTCCGAGATCCTATCGGGCCAAACGCCGCGAATCAGTCCCGTGTCGACAGGCTCCCCGCCCTCCGTCGGAACCCGCATGATTCGCCCCTCGCGGCGAAACACCAAATAGATTGCGCGGCTGTCGGGCGACCATGCAAAGAACCCTTCATGACGGCCATAAAACGATTTCTCAAACTGGAAAAGCTCACGCACTTCACCCGTTTCCGTTGCTATAGCGGCAAGCTCCCAGGTCCCTCCCGGCCGACGAGTTCGCGCGATGGCTACCGTCTTATCGTCCGGGGAAAGGCCGGCAACGTGAAGCCCTCTGTGTTCCTCGGGAAGCTTATAGAACTCGGTCTCGCTTCCATCGTCGAGATTTTTCCTCGCCAGGCGCGAAGGCTTCCGGTGGTGCAGAATGACCTCCCGGGCGTCGGTGGTCCAATCGGCGATCTCCGAGGAAGACTCCTCAAGCAGTAGCTCTGTCTCGCCGCTTCGAGCGTCGACTTGATAAAGGCCCGGCAAGCGCGCTTTGCTCGTCCGACCGACAACCAGCAAGGATCTTCCGTCCGCGTGCCATCGCAAACGCGAAAAAGTAGCTAATTGCGGCACGATGTCGCGCTCGGCGTTGGTCGGCAGGGATCGAATCGAGACTTTCATGCCGGACTCGTCGGAGGGGCCTTGCCAACTGCGGTAGGCGATCCGCTTGCCGTCCGGGGACCAGGCAGCCCAATCATTGGACCCGCTAAAGCGATCGGTCACGCGTCGAGGTTTTCCGGTAGCTTTGCCGGTTTCGCGATCGATCGTCGCGATATAGGCGTTGGTGGGTTCGCTCTTGAGTGAGTAGTAAAAGGAGCCGTCTCGATCGAAACCGGCCGACACGATTTCGCCGACATGAGGCCGTACCAACTCCGGTTCTCCCACCGGCTCGCCGTCTCTGACGGTGACAGCCCAGATCCCGTAGCTGCCGGAGCGGTTGCTCGCGAAAATGAGCGTGCCCCGTCGGGTGTCCATCCGAGCGTATAGTCATCGGCCGCATGGGGCGCCACCGACACGGCCTCTCCGCCGGCTGTCGGAAGGATGGAAACGGCACCGGCGGAAACTTCCCGGTCGGGAGGAAAATCGTACGCGACGTAACGACTGTCACGAGACAGAAAAGTTCGGCGGCGATAGCGCCGGGGCGATTTCAGTTCCTTGAGGGTTCGAAGGGAACCGTCTTCCACCGAAACCAGCACGATTGCGTAATTGCCTCGGCCTGGCGGCCTCCAACCTTCGCCCGCTAACTGTATCCGGGCAAGAATCTGCTTTCCGCGAAAGATACGGGCGACGGGTAACAGTCCGCGTCTGATGACCATGCATCGGGAGTGATCCATCCGCTAATGGAGTAGGGCGACTTGCTGTAGAGTGTTCGGGCGCCTGTCCCGTCGGAGCCGATGATGCGCAACTCGACGGTCGGATTCGGTTCGTGGGAGGACGTGTAATAGGTGAAGGCAATCTGTTTGCCGTCGGGCGAGACGATGTTCGTATCCGCAAAGCCCGATTTCTTCCAGGCGTCGTCTTCTTTCCAGTCGCCGTACTGGGTCAACACTTTCTTTTCACCGCTGACCAGGTCGCAGATCCCGGCATTGCCGGTTTCCCAATGGCTACAGGAAAGGTAGCGCCCGTCAGCGCTGATGGTGCCGCCGACGTCTCCCTCCGGGTCGTCGAAGAGCAATTGCACAGTCGTACCGGCCGCCTCGGCCAATGGGCCCACGGGATTCAGGATGGGGCCTTGCCAGACGACGAACGTGGCGATCAATGCCATGGCCGCCAAGGCGAATAGAGGCGCCGGGCGGACCCACAGGGTCGCGGACGGTTCGCCGGAGGCCTTAGGTTTGCTCGATGCACGCCAAGCGTCGAGTTCACTGAATAGGCGTAGACGCTTGCTCGACTGCTGTCGCCGTGACGCCGCACGGGGAGGCCTGTGTTTTCTCCCATCGGCGGGCGGTGCGGGGCTCTCGATCGAGATAGGCGGCGATCTCCTTCCATGACTGGAGCGGCTTTTCTCCACCCGGGAGATCGGATGCGCCCGGGCCGGCGGCGGGTGAGGTCGGATTCATTGCCATCTTTGTGTGCCCTCGTTTCGATTCGCAGCCCAAGCATTCGGCAGGAATTCCTCGATGGCAACGGACAACGAAGGACATGGGCGGCGTGGCCAATGAAAACCGTTGCGGGAGACGTGGCGTGAGTCTCCAGCCTTGCAGCGAACCGATTCGTCGGTTCGTGTCCCCGTATTGGCGCGACCTCGCAAGCCGCCACATCGAGACCCACCGCGAAAGACCGGGGGTCACCCGCCGTACTCATCCGCAGCCCCTACAATATTGCTGTGCCGCGCCTATGGTTGAAGCGACTGATTCTGGTCGCCGGCGTAACGCTTACCCTTCATGCCGACGTCGAGGTCGACGCCTACATTCGCTCTGAGATGGAGCTGAACGGCATTCCAGGCCTATCAATCGCGGTCATTGAAGATGGACAACTCGCCTGGGCCAAAGCTTACGGAGTACGAAGTATTGCCATCGGTGAACCACTTGCCGCGGACACCCTGATGGAACTAGCCTCGGTCAGCAAGTCGCTGACAGCCCTCGCGGTGCTTCGACTGGAACGCGAGGGCTTGCTGCAAAGGGATCAGTCCATCGCTACGTACCTGCCCGATCTGCTGGTGGGAGAAGATCCTCGATGGCGGGATGTGACTGCTCGTCACTTGTTGCAACACCGTAGCGGACTACGTCGGGCGGACGACTTTCGCGTGCCGTGTTGCGGCCAACCCGGCGAGTTCGATCTCCAGGTCGCGGTATCGATGATTGCGCGAGCACGTTTGGAGAGCCGCCCGGGAGCAGTCTTTTCCTACTCCAACGCCAACTACATCTTGGCCGCGGCGTTGGTGGAACGTCTCGGTGGTCGCCCATTCCCTGACTTCATGGAGAAACAAGTGTTCGCTGAATTAGGCATGACGAATACAACGGTGGACCGGCCGCGAGCCAAGGCCTGGGGCTTGGCCGATCCGCACGAATGGCAATGGGGGCGCGTTCGGGCCAGCCCGTCTGTGTGCTTCGGGTGGTTCGGGGCTTCCCTGGTCAAGTCCAATGCGCCGGACATGGGTCGCTACCTGGCCTTCCTGCTCTCCCCGCCGCAGACCGGCGCGCCTTTTCTTTCGCCGGACTGGTGGGAGGAGTTAGAGAGGGGCTACGATCTGGGATGGTACGTAGAAACCGAGGCGCATTGGTTGAACGGCGAGTTCGCATTGGAGCACAGCGGCGACATCTGGGGCGGTAATACAGCAGCAATTCTGGTTCCGCGAACCCGATCCGCAGTCGTTGTCCTAACCAACCTCGGAACCAATCGAGCGAACCGCATTGCGCGTGCCGTCATGCGCCGCGTGGCCGGATTGGATCTGCCGGAACCCCGCCGCACCGCCGGTTCCGAGTCGCCGGACAACTGGGCGATGGGCTTCTTGGCCGCGGCCGTTCTATTGCTCGCCGGCCAGACGGCGTACGCCCGGCGGTTTCGCCGACAGAGGCAGGCCGGGAGGCGTGTATGGTCGCCGACCCCTTTGAGGATCTTGCGGGGAGCGGTCCTCAGCATCCTAGCCGGGTTATTGCTCTATGCGCTTATCGGCGGGACACCGCCAGTAGCAGCTTTGCCGACGACCGTGAAATTCGCCGTGCCGTTGCTTGTAGCTGTGACCGTATCGCTGTTGCTCCTGGCGGCATGGATTGGACTCCAGCCGAGCAGAAAGAAGCCCGAGGCTCTTAGCCCGCTTTTCTCACCACCTGCCGGTCGAAGCACGCGATAGGCCTGTCATTACTTCGTTACGGTTGCCTGCCGTGCTCACAGTACTGGTCAAGTACACCTCTTTGCTTAACAAATGGGGCGCCAGGCGGCCCGTGCCTCGTACTGACAGCCCTCTCGCACGCACTTCGCCTCGCCACGTGGTGACAAAAGCAGGCTAGCCCTTCGAGCCCAGCGCCCGATCCAAGTTGAAGGCGGCGCTGATGAGAGCGAGGTGGGTGAAGGCCTGCGGAAAATTACCTAGGGCTTCGCCGCTGTGCCCGGTTTCTTCGGCAAAGAGCCCGAGATGGTTGGCGTAGCCGAGCATCTTCTCGAAGATCAGGCGGGCTTCCTCGAGGCGACTGGGATCGGCGCGGCCGGCGCGAGTGAGGGCTTCGACCAGCCAGAAAGTGCAGAGGTTGAAGGTGCCTTCGTCGCCGCCGAGCCCGTCTTCGGTCTCCGAAACGTTGTAGCGGTAGACCAGGCTGTTGGACACCAACCCGCCTTGGGCGGGCGAGCGGTTGACGGCGTCGAGGGTCTTCAACATACGCGGATCGGTCGGGGACATGAAAAACACCAGGGGCATGATCAGATTCGCGGCATCGAGGGCATCGCTGCCGTAGTGCTGGACGAAAGCTTGTCGTTTTTCGCTCCAGCCTTTTTCGAGGATCTCGTCGTAGAGCGAGTCACGAGCCTTGATCCAGCGGTCGCGGTCGGCGGGAAAGGAGCGCTTATCGGCCAGGCGCAGGCCGCGGTCGATCGCGACCCAGCACATCAGCTTCGAATAGAGAAAGTGCTGTTTCCCGCCTCGAACTTCCCAGACACCTTCGTCGGCGCGGTGACTGTTATCGCAGACCCAGTTGACGAGGCGCCGCAGGTGGCTCCAAAGGTCGGATGAGATGGGGTTGCCGTACTTGTTGTAGAGATAGACCGAGTCCATCAGCTCGCCGTAGATATCGAGCTGTAACTGGTTGTAGGCCCCGTTGCCGACGCGCACGGGGCTTGAACCTCTGTAGCCCTCCAAGTGATCGAGCACTTCCTCGGTCAACTCCCGGCGTCCATCGATGCCGTACATGATTTGCAGCGAGCCGTCGGGGTTGAGGTCGTGGGAGCGTTTTTCGAGCCAGCCCATGAAGGCGGCCGCTTCGTCCGTAAAGCCGATACGTAGGAACCCGTAGAGCGTGAAGGCGGCGTCGCGAATCCAGGTGTATCGGTAGTCCCAGTTGCGCTCGCCGCCGACGCTCTCGGGCAGGCTGCAGGTCGGCGCCGCGACGATCGCACCGCTTGGCTCGAACGTCAGGAGCTTCAACGCCAGAGCCGAGCGTTGGACCATCTCGCGCCAGCGGCCGCGGTAGCTGCAGCGCGAGATCCAGCGCCGCCAATAGTCGACGGTTTGGCGGAAAAGACGGTCTTCTTCTTCCTCGCTCAGCGGTGGAGCGCAGCCTTCACCCTCGTCGATTTGCTGGAGCAGGAAGGTCGCGGATTCGCCCTCCAGCAAGGAGAATTCGGTTCGCACGCCTTGGCCGAGCCGCTGCAGCGGGACGCGCGCCCGTAGGGCCAGACTCAACTCGCGCGATCGAAAGCAGGCGCCGTGGGACGAAATCTGTACCTGGTGTTCGTCGCGAGCGTAGTTGAAAGCAGGCAGGCAGTCGAGGCGAAACGACATCGTGCCACGCACGACTTTGACGGACCGGATCAGGGGGCGTTCGCGGACATCACGGGAGGACCCGCCGACGGGCATGAAATCCGTCACTTCGCCGACGCCTTCCGCGGAAAGAAAGCGCGTCACGAGGACATTCGTGTCAGGCCAATAGAGCTGCTTGCGGTTGACGCCCTGGGTTTCGACAGGCGAAATGGAGAATCGGCCGCCCTTGTCATCATCGAGAATCGCCGCAAAGACGCTCGGAGAGTCGAAGTGCGGCCAACAGAGCCAATCGATCGAGCCGTTCATGCCGACCAGGGCCACGGTACGCATGTTGCCGATGAGGCCGTAGTCTTCGATGGGCTGGTAACTCATGAGGGCTTCCCTAATTTACCATCGGCCGCGGCGGGGCGACATTGAATTCGGGGCGCGCTGAGAACGCCTAGGCAACCGAGGCTTGTGGCTCCGAGTGTCCAGGCTCCGGATCTCGAGGGCACGCCCCGAAGAAGTTCTCAAGGAGTCTGTGAAGCCGCACGGGCACCTGAGTTTTTGAGTACTCCACGGGCGTTTTTAAGTGGGCCCGGAGTTCTTCGAGCCGCTCCCCGACGACTTGCTCGACGCCTTCGACTCTACTCCAACGCGAAAACCGCCACCCTAGCCATGTAGCTCTTGTTGTATTTGTTGCCGCCGCCGACGGCGATGGCGACATATTGCTTGCCGGTGGTCGGACCGAGGTATGTAATCGGCGTTGCGTGGCCGCTGGCTGGCAGGCGGGTTTCCCACAAGGTCTCGCCGGTGTCTTTGTCGAAGGCGCGGAAGCGGCTGTCGTTGGTGGCGGCGATGAAGACGAGACCGCCGGAGGTGACGATGGGGCCGCCGAGGCTGGGGGTGCCGGTCCGCGGAACACCCCGGGCGGTCAGCTCATCGAATTCACCCAACACCACCCGCCAGCGAAACTCGCCCCGATTCATATCGATAGCGGTCAAGTGGCCCCAAGGTGGCTTCTGGCAGGGGTATTGGTTCGAGTCCCACAGTCGGCCGTATTCTGTCCCGCGAATGCGATAGGGCAGCAGCGCGTCCTCGGGGCGCTTGACCACGCGAAACAGCGAGGCGACATCCATGGAATTGATATAGAGCAGGCCCGTCGAGGGGTCGAAAGCGCCTCCTCCCCAGTTGGCGCCGCCGTTGGTCCCGGGAAACATCACCGTCAACCGCTCACCGATCGGCCGGAAAAGCGGGCCTTCGATCTGAGCGTCCTCGAGCAGCGCCAAGCACTCGGCGCGGGATTCGGGCGTCACGTCGGTGATCTCGTCCCGTGTCATCGACTGGCGGGTGAAAGGCGGCGGCTTGACCGGATGTGGTTGCGTCGGCCAATACTGCTCGCCCGGAGTATCGCCGGCGGGCACCGGGCGCTCTACCACTTCGAACAGAGGCTCGCCGGTCAGACGGTCGAGCAGAAAAACGAAGCCGGTCTTGGTAATCACGGCGACGGCGGGGACCTTCCTCCCTTCGCGCTCGACCGATATGAGCATCGGCTGGGAGGGTAAATCCCAGTCCCACAAATCGTGGTGAATCGTCTGAAAATGCCATTTGCGGCGGCCGGTTTTGCAGTCGAGCGCCACGACGCTGTCGCTGAACAGATTGGCCCCGTGGCGGTCTCCGCCGTAGTAGTCGTAGGACGGCGAGGTGAGGGGCAAGAAGACCAGCTCATTCTCCTCATCCACGCTCATCACGGACCAAGCGTTGGTTCCGCCCCGATCTTTCCAGGAATCGCCCTCCCAGCTGTCGTGGCCGAACTCGCCTGGGCGGGGGACGGTGTGAAAGCGCCAGCGCTGCTCGCCGGTGCGAACGTCGAGCCCGCGCACGTCGCCGGACGGCCCCCGCGGGTTGCCGTCACTAACGCGTCCGCCGGCAATGATGATGTCGCCGCAGATCGCCTGCGGAGACGTCATGCCGTATTGGGCCTGAGAAAACTTGGCGGCGACGCCGGAGCGCAAATCCAGAACGCCGTCGGCGCCGAAGTTTGGATCAGGCCTACCGGTGGCGGCGTCGATCGAGTGCATGCGTCCCGATTGGTCACCGAGCAGAATGCGTTTTTCGTCACCGCCGCTCCAGAACGTAGCGCCGCGGTGAATGTATAGCCCGAAGCGGGTGCCTCGGAGGTCCGGCTTGGGGTCGTAGACCCACAAGGCCTTGCCCGTCTCGGGGTCGAGCGCAAAGAGACGAGCGAAAGGCGTCGTCAGATACAGTACGCCGTCGACAACCAGAGGAGTCGATTCATGCGCCGATTGGTTGGGGCGTTCCGGGTCGTTCCCGTCGGTCGCGTCGCCGGTGTCATAACTCCAGGCGACCTTCAGCCGGCCGACGTTGTCCTTGTTGATTTGATCGAGCGCCGCGTATTTCATCCCACCCGGGTCGCCTCCCCAAGAGGGCCACTGCTGGGCGTGGGCGGGGGCAAGGAAACCCTGTAGGATGATCGCCGCGGCGGCCCATGGTAAGTGATGTTTGTCGCTCATGGTTGCTCGTTGTGCTTGTCAGGGGCCGGCAACTCGGCGGCGAAGGTGCTCGGACGAAAAGGCGTTCGCAGGATGTCTCTTAACATGTTGATATGGTGGGACATAGTAGCGTCTCGGGTTCGTTTCGCGAGACTCTCCGCAGACCCGTTTGCGGCTTGTTCTTTCTTCTTCTTTGCTTGCCGCCGGCGGTCCATGGCTCGGGGTTCCCTTGCTCAGGATAGCGTTCGTGTCAAACCGGTTTTGCCCGGGTTCGGGAGCTGTGTCCCCGATCTGCCGCCAATCTACCGTCCTAGCCACTCGGGAGGATCTATCTGCCGAGTCTAAGGGAACTCCTGCCCCTTCAGGCAACCGCATAACCGCGGCCGACCACCAGCGGGCGAGGTCAACGTAAGGTCACAGAGCGACCGAGATCTTTGCGATACCTGTTCGGGGTGACCCCCGTCGAGGACTTTAGCAGCTTGGCTATCACCGGAGGGCGAAGCGCCGTCATGTGTGGCGCTTTGTTGAGAGGCGTTAAAGAAACCCCCCGCTACGGCAGCTGGCGGCGGGCTGGAAGGCTCTTTCAGGTATGTGTTCCTACTAAGAGCCGGTGCTGCCTCGGTCTTTCCCTTTTTTGGCCTTTGGACCTGGATCCAAAGGCTCGGCGTAGACCTTCCCCGTCTCGGCGTTGACGCGGTAAGCACCTTCTGAGCCTAGGAGATCTTCTGGGACTTCAGCTATCGCTAGGTACTGCTTCTCCGCTAGAGAGCTTGTCGCATCGAGCGCTGCCGCCCGCATCTCGCTGGGCGCCGAGGAGCCGCCGGGCTCCGCTGGAACGAAGTCGTGGACGTGCACCACACGACCCGTCCGTTGATCGTACACGACACACGTCTGCGTCGGGGACGAATCGAAAGGTAGATCTGTCGCTTCTTTCATAAAATCGCCTACACCCAACGATAGATCATCCACCTGGCCATTACATGAGCCTGGAAGACCTCGATCTTAAACGTCACGCTTGTCACGTTGCGTCGAAAGAGGGTTGGAGGCGGTCGCCCATCCCAAGAGGTCCGAAAGTTCTCCACGCCGCTATCACTCACAATCTGACTGATATGTGCCAGAGCGGCGTGATCCTCTTCTCCTGTTACCCATTTCGAGCACTGTCTGCGACGGCATCGCGGTTGCGCACTCGTACTGTCACGCTGCGGCTGATGGGGTTATCGTGGAAATCACGAGCCCATAACCAGCCGAACTGCATTCCTGATACTGCCATTGCACTCCTCCAGGTTGCCCAAAAAGTACCTGCTGGTCCGCCTCGACTAACTGATCCTACACCAAGGGTTCGCTGCCTACAAGATATTGCGGATGACGCCGGCCCCAATGTTTTCGTCGGGAAGGCGGTGAAGTCGGGGGGGGGGAAGTCGGGGACACCGCGGTGGTCCCGGAAAAACAGGGGACAGCTTCCTAACAAAGAATCTTCATCGCGCGGGGACGTCGGGCGGCGAGGTCGGGGCCCCAGGCAACGACTCTTTCCCTCATCACACCTTCGTGTACCCTTCATTCTCGTATTCGGACCCTCACCGCGAGCCCTAACGCGCCCGGCCCTTTCTTCGGCGCAAGATGATGTACAAACCGAGCATCACAAGACCCAACGGCCACAGGCGCTGAATGGGAAAGTCGACCAGGTCGAGCTCTCTCAGTTGCAGATACCCGCCCACCACAAGGATGCAAACAAAAAGCAGACCGCGCCCTTGCCACCGAAAATCGAACAGCGCGTACAGGGCCCCGACGAGCATTAGCGGCCACCAGCGGCCCAGGTCGCTCCATTCGACCGCTAATAGGCCGAACTGGTGGAGCTGAAAGGCGACGCCCAGCCCGACCATCAAGAAACCGAAAGAACGTCGGCGTCCGGGTCCCTCGGCAATGCGCCCAACTCCCAGGGCAACCAGGATCAGGGGCCAAAAGCGCCTAGCTTCCGAGATATTGAAAATCTCCAGGCTGTCGAGGGTAAGCAGGACACCCAGAACGACGATCACCGTGCCCGCCGCCATGGTCGCGTCGAAGCGGCGCCGAGGGGCGGTCACACGACCTTCTTTGTAGAAGACGGGGCTCACGACGATGCCGCCGTTTCCCTTGCTTGGGCGTTGGACGGGTTGACAGCCCAAGCTTCGACGCGACGCATCACGCGGAGACTGTTTCCGCCTAGAATCTTCCCGATATCCGAGTCCGAAAAGCCGCGTTCGGAAAGCCCGGCGACAAGATTGGGAATCTTCGAGATATCTTCCATGCCTTTGGGGAGTTGACCGCGCACCCCGTCGAAATCCGACCCCATGCCAACGTGGTCAACGCCCGCTACCTTCGCGGCGTGCTCAAAGTGATCGAGCAACCGGCTCAGCGGCACCCGTCCGATACGTTCACGCTGCTCGCTGTTGACCTGGCGCAGTTTCGTCGCCAGTTGCTTTTTGTCGCCGGCAAAGCGTTTGCGGATCGCGGTCCGCCTTTCTTCGAGGTCCACGAGTTCGTTTTCCCGGCGATTGTTTTCATCGTCAAGAAACGCGTTGTAGTAATTGATGTGCACCACTCCGCCGTTGGCCGCCAGCGCTTGGATCATCTCATCGGTCAGATTGCGCGCGTGGCCGGCCAACGCCCGGCAAGAGGAATGCGAGGCAATAATTGGGACTCTCGACGTTTCAACGGCGTCGAAAAAGGTCTTGTCCGAGACATGCGAGATATCGACCATCATCCCCAGTCGGTTCATCTCCCTAACGACGTCTTTGCCGAAATCGGTCAGCCCTTTCGACCCGCCCGAAGAGTCGGCCCAACCGGTCGACGCGCTATGGGTCAGGGTCAGATAGCGGGCGCCGAGGCGATATAGACTTCGCAGCACGCCAAGACTCGAGTCGATCATATGGCCGCCTTCGACGCCCATCAAGATGGCAATCTTGCCGGCCTGTTTCGCGGCGGCGATCTCATCCGATGATGTTGCCAGGATCAGATCGTCAGAGTTGCGGCGGACTTCCTCGACGACGGCGTCGATGATTTCCAACGCTTTCTTGACGGCTTCCAACGGTGTCTGGTCCGTTGCCGAGGTGTAGATCGAAAAGAAGACGCCGGTCACGCCTCCTTCGCGCATACGCGGGATGTCGAGTTCCCCGTCGTCGTGGCGCTGCCCCAAATCGAGACCTTCGCCCACAAGGCGCATCGGCGTGTCGCAGTGGAGGTCGAGAACAATCGAGCGGGCCAGGACGCTGCCGTCAATCGGCGCTACGTCGACCGCGGTTTGCTCGGGCGCGAAGGTGCCTTCGGGTCGGGAGCAAGCGGCGAGACCCGCGGCTGTGCCGGCCGTGACCTGGGCCCATTGGCGTCGAGTCAGCATAATTGGGAAAAAGTGGACGTCGTTCCCGAAACGCACGTCAGACAAACGGGCTTAGCTGACTCCTGCTTATACGGTTGTTTCAGCAAGCCCCAAGATGTTGGGGTGGAGGTCATCGCGTCTTGTCCAGGTCACGCGCGCGGCGGATGTGGGCGTAAGGCGTAGGAGCGTGTTGAGTTCCGAGACCAAGGAGGGTTTGGAAGGCTGCCATTGGGGTCTTGCGGCGGTTGTGTCGAAACACGAACTCATCGAGGTAAACCTGAAGCTGAGCGCGGCTCACGCCGTGGTACGTTCCGGTCAGCCATTGCTGCAGGTTGCCAATGGCACGATCCGCCAGCGGCACCACCGACTTGGCGCCTTTCCGCAAGTCAGTCCGGTGAGGTTGCGGACGAGAGACGTGTTTGTAGCCGGCCTCTTCGAGGGCGGTAAAGGTCTTCAGACCGTCTGTGTAGATGGTCGAGCCGGGAACAACGTTCTGGGCAAGAAACCTGTCGATCGTCACCTTCTTGAAGTCTGGAATAACGGACATGCGAACGCGCCCGGAGCGCTTCCCGCGTTTCTCAACAGCGACCATCACAAGGGCCGCACGGCGCCCCTTCAGTTGCCGGCTGCCTCGCAAACCTGCTTGCGGGCCGCCAATCCAGGTGTCATCGACCTCTACTTCTCCGTGCAAGGGCTCGCGAGCTGCGTTCACCATGGCCCGTCGCAGTTTGTGCAACATCATCCAGGCGGTTTCGTAGCGCGACAGGCCGAGCTGACGCTGCAGTAGCAGCGCCGACACACCTCGCTTATCAGTTGTCATCAGGTACGCAGCCCAAAACCAAACCGTCAGCGGGGTCTTCGTATTGTGGAGCACCGTTCCCGACGTCAACGAGACCTGGTGTCGACACGCCGCGCACTGCCACCGTAGTTTCTGCTCGAGAATGTAGGCCTGCCGATGCCCACACTGAGGACAAAGGAACCCGTCGGGCCAACGACAAGCAGCCAGGTACTTCTGGCAAGCCTCCTCGGTCGCAAACTCCACCTGAAACTGACGCAGACTCTTCGGAAACGGCGGCCGGGCCACGCCCTACCCTACATCTTGGGGCTTGCTGAAACAACCGTATAAGCAAGAGCTGACTTACAGGTCGGACACGGTCCCGTTCGCCTTTCCAAAATCGCGCCTGGTTAGCATCATGGAGAGATTGTACCGGACCGGCCTGCGTTTCTCATCCTTTTGCATGCCGACGGGATGGGAGAGGACATGTCGGCACGAATGCCGACACGGCACGCTGCAAGCGTGCGCCACGTCGGGTATTTGCTAACTTGGTCGCATGAAATCGAAATTCCCCGGTTTCCCGCCCGAGACGCGAAAATTCCTTCGCAACCTGAAACGCAACAATCGTCGCGAATGGTTCCAGCCGCGCAAGGAGACCTTTGACGAAGTTGTCAAGGGGCCGATGACCGAACTGGTACTCGCACTGGGAGAAGCCATGCGGGACTTCGCGCCGGAACTCAACACCGACCCGAAAAAAGCCGTCTACCGTATCTACCGTGACACGCGCTTCAGCAAAGACAAGACCCCCTACAAGACGTGGATTGCAGCTGTCTTCAGTCCGCGCGGTTTCCCGAAGCACTCGGCGGCCGGCGCGTATTTCCACATCGGCCCGGACGAAATCCTGACCGGGGGAGGCATCTACTCGCCCGGACCACCAGAGCTGCGGGCGCTACGGCAGCACATCGGTGACCGCGCCGAAGAGTTGCGGGCGATCCTCGGTAGCAGAACCTTCCGCAAGACCTTCAGCGAAATGAGCGGCGAGCGCCTAAAGCGGGTGCCGAAGGGCTTCGCACCGGATCACCCTGCGGCGGACCTGCTCGTTCACAAGCAATTCCTCGCGGGAACCTATTTTGATCCGGCGGTGGCGGAAACGCCGATGCTCTACTCCCAACTCGTAAAGGTTTTCACGACAATGATGCCGTTTCTGCGGTTTCTCAACACGCCGTTGAAGCCTGCGAAGTGAATCTGCGACCTCTTGACACGCAGGCCGGTGGGAACGACCGCCGGCCGCGCGTCACCGGCCCCCCGACCGCAGCCGGTGCGCGCGGCTGCGTCGACGCGATCACAAGCAGCCCGGCATCACCCGGATTCGCCGGATTCGAGGAGCGCTTGCACCGAAATCCGCACGCGTGATAGCATCAATTGAAGCGGACGTTTCCTCTTTTTCGAGGCGTTGACGGCCCGATCGGCGGAGTCTCTCCCTTAGACCACTCCACCCCGAGGGAAACCGCCCGACACCACCAACAACGGGGGCGTAGTTCAGCTGGTTAGAACGCCGGCCTGTCACGCCGGAGGTCGCGGGTTCGAATCCCGTCGCTCCCGCCAATCTCTTCCGTCAGCCGACGGAATTGAGTCCCAAAGGGGAACCCGGGAAACCGCGCGCATCAACTGCGGGTGAGCCGCTGTTTACGCGCGGGCGGTTTAACTTGGACGAACGGGGGAGATGCCTCCGGTGTCGACGAGCCGCGCTGCGCTGTCGCAAGCTCCCAGGCCTCCAAGTTGTTGACATGGCTTGAGATTGTTCTCTTTGCAACGTGCAATGGTCAGCTTCGTTTCGTCGGAATTCCGTGGGCCGCCGGATCGAGGCCTTGCCTTGTCCGCCGCGCGATTTCCGATCCGAGTACGGCAGTTCTTGCCCGAACGAAACCGTGGAGAAAGCCGCGGGTCTCTGCGAGGCCTGCGCTAAGCTGTCCCTGCGTTCGGGGATCCCCGCGCTCAGGATAACAGTGCTGTCGATCCGTTTTGTTCTCCCGGCGTCGGTGCGTGTCGCCCGGTTCTCCCCGTGAAGATTCTTCATCCGGGAGCGTCCCCGATCTCCTTCCGATCTCCCCCTCGTTCTCCCCGGGTGGCGCGGTCAAGGTCCCAAACAACCAGCCGGGACCCACAGACCCGCGGTGGGCTGTAGGGACTCGCTCAAGGAACATCACAATCGCAGTTACGAGCGGACCGGTCGGGCGTGCGGTGAACGGGCGGAGAAGATCTTTCGGCCCTGCAAGATCGCCTCGTTGATCAGCAGCGGTACGGCCCAGCAGAACCAGCTTGCAGCGGCAAGCTGCTCGGGAAGTGTCCCGACCCCTGCCGCCATCGTTGCGCCCACGAACATACGGAAGAAGACAAAAGCGAATGTGACGACATAACTCCGGATCATCCACTCCTTGTGTTGTTCGAGCAGGCTCTTGCGTATCGAGATGTACCCTAGACCCGTGGTTACGAGCCAGGCGACGCCGAGCCCGGCAAGGCCGGCGCCGAATACCCACCCATTGTCCGTATTCAGAGCCAGATAGAAAGCCGCTATCGAGCTCAGCACAACCACGGCCATGTAGACCTTGCCCAAGACGCGGTGTAGCGGCATGCGCCTGCCGGTCAGACCCATCCATAGCTGGAACGGACCGATCATGAGAGCAACCATGCCGCCTCCGATGTGCAGCAGAAGCCAGCCGCGCCGCGGCCAGAAAGACCCGAAATGTTGTTGGTTCAACGCGAAATAGGGCAGCGCGATACCGAGGATGAACACGAGCCCCACGAGCGTGGCGCCGGCGAGCAAAGCGATCAGGCCCCAGCGGCGACCTTGCGCCGGGCGCTGTGTGTCCAATGTCGTCGTGGCCATGGGAAATGATTCTGCCGGGCCTCTCTATTCCGTCCGGCAGGGGTAGTATAGGCGGGCTGCGGCGGCGATGCAACGCTTCAGACTGCAATCGCGAGCGATCGTCCTTTGGCTTCGTTCAGTCGAGAATCCGTGGACCGCCGGATCGGTCTTGCCTTATCCGCCGGGCGATTCCCGATGCTAATACAGGCGTTCTAAACCGCGGAGAAAGCCGCGGGTCTCTGCGAGCCCCGCGCTACGCTGTCTCTGCGTTCGGGGATCCCCGCGCTCAGGACAGCAGTGCTGTCAATCCGATTGTTTTCCGACCACTGCGCGCCCCCGCCCGGTTCCCATAAACATGCCGCCTCGTCCCTGAAGTTCCGCCCGAATCACTCGTACGAATAGCAGCTTAGGTTAGAACGAGATGCTGTAGCTTAGTCCCGGCTCTTTCCCGCGCACCAAGAGGAACGAAAATACGTTTCGCTTGTAGCTGAAGTTCAACACCGGGTGTACGTGCACGCCGTCGAAGATGACGAGAGCACCGAACTCTTCTGTGAACCCGATATTGACGCCGCCGATATAGCGCAGCCGATCCTGATAAGTTCCATAGGCGACCCCGAAGTAAGGGGCGATGGGCAGCTTCGTTTCGCGTTTGAGGTTCTTGCTCGCGGTCGCATAGAAGCTCTGGCCGCCGGGGGTGCCGATGCGGTCGGAACTCGTGCCGATAATCACGGCGGGCCTGTTGTTGCGCTCTGGGACGGCCAGCCAGTTTGCCAGTGGATTCGCCCGCTCCTCCGTCGATCGAGGGTTGACCTCGATTCCCGCTTGCAACCGCGGTGTTAGGCGGTAGGTCATGGTTGTTCGGACCTGTGCGCGGCGAACGCCGCCGGGGACGAGCCGTGCGCTGAACGCGAATCGGTTCTTGTTACTACCTTCCACCCCGCTCACGGCGCGGCCCTCACCCGGTCAAAGCGGTCATGAAGGAACGAGGGACGCACCTTCCATGCTCATGCCCCCGTGCGCATGCTCCTCTTCTTCCGCATGTTCATGACCTTCGTGGGCGTCCGGTGCTTCGCTGAGCGTGTCGATCAGCGGCTTGGGAGCCTTGCCGCGTTTTCCCGAAATCAGGTAGTCGAGCCGTCGAACCAAGTCCTTTCGCTTGAGAACGCCGATGATGCGAAAGGCGACTCGGCCGTCTCGATCAATGATGGCCGTTGCCGGAAGCTCTGTTCCAAGTCCGAGCCGGTCCATATCCGCGGTTGTGGCTCCCGTCCAGATCGGAAACGTGATACCCAACTCTTCGACGAACGGCCTGATCTGCATTCTGGTGCTTTCGTCATCGGCCGAAGCGCCCACGACCACAACGTCGCGCGAGGCATAGCGATTCTGAATATCGACCAGGAGCGGCATTTCCTCGCGGCAGGGTACACACCAGGTCGCCCAAAAATTCAACACGACGACTTGCTCGCGATACTGCTCTAGGCGTTGCTGATCTCCGGAGAGGTCAGGGAGCACGAGCTCCGCGCGGTCGGAGGCAGCTGAGGCGAGCGCAAAGCTTGCGATCAAGGAAAGCGCCGCAAGCTTGGCGTTCATACCTGCGCCTCTGTCACTTCCGGGGAGTCCGGTGTCACCTCTTCATTGTCACGCCTGCGGTGGATGAAGGGTCAAGCTGTGAACTTGTCGGTTCTGCTGCGTCCGCGAGGAAGCTATTGCGTCGAACTTGTCGACGGACCCCTCAGAAATAACCGATTCGGCTCACTCTGACCGTGACTGCTTGGGACGTCGGGACAGCGTTCGGTTTGCGTAGATCCATGCGTTAACGCCAACCACCACGATTGCCCCGACGACAAGGGCCGATTGCGGAACATCCCAGTAGATCAACCGTCGCACGTGGTATTCAATGAACCCCACCTTGTAGGCTTCCGATCCCAGTTCCTGGCGAAGCCGCCATTCGAGAAGCGTTAGCGGACAATACCAGTTGAATAGTTCCACCAGCAATCCGTAGGAAAGCGAGGTCCAGTGGAGCCATCTCAGCAGCGCGTGTTTGTGCGTGAATAATGCGCCGAACTTGACAAAGAGGATGAACAGAAAATGGACGAGGACCGTCAGTTCGAGAGCCGCCCGGCAGAGCATCCTGATTCATTCTACGGCTGACCGGGTCCCCGATTTACTCACCAGGATTCGACGGTCAGCTTTGTTCGCAATTTCTTGCTGGTCGTTCATCGTTCTTGCGCGGTTCTCTTCCCGCCGTCGCCGTGATCCCGCGCCCGAGGGTACCCGCGCTCAAGATAGTAATACTGTCAATCCGGCTGTTCTCCCGGCGTCGGTTTGTGCTGCTAGGTTCTCCCCGTGAAGATTCTTTATTCGTGAGCTGTCCCCGATCCTCCCGCCGATCCTCCCCGCTCTCCCCCGATCCTCTCCCCCAGACTTCCCCGGGGCAGGCTCGGCGGTTATCTGCCCTCGGTTGCCGCAGTTACGCCGGGCAAGACGCACGGTTTCGAAGGCTCGAGACTCAGTAGGTTCTCCCCGTGAAGATTCTTTATTCGTGAGCTGTCGCCTGATCCACCTGACTCTTGCGACTTATTGGTCTTAACTGAGAGCATATCGATAGGGTCACGAGCGTCCCGATTGGGTCGGTGGCGTCTACTTCCTCGTTACCCCGGTTCTCGAATGCACATATGCTTCTGATCACAGCTGTATTTGGTGGGTTTCTGGTTGTTCCGAGTTGGGGTCCGGCTCCCTCCGATGTTCTGTGGCCCGAACTCGCTCTGGTCGTCTGGTTGACTGTGGTTGTCTTTATCGCCGTGACTCGTCGGTCTGGGCGCGTCCGATCAGCAATTACCGCCAATCGCTATTTACTCCTCACCAAAGGGCTGTTACTTGCCCTGCTGATTCCCGCGTACTTCGGCCGGCTCAGTTTGGGCGTCCCCGTGGTTGGGATAGCGGTTTTACACTTGTCTGTTGCATTCGCCCGTCCTCTGCTAGGCTTGCTAACAATCGGCTTTTTTGCAGGAGTCACGCTGATACCGGCGGAGCTGGCGCTGCTTGCAATTGGTAATTCGCCCAGACTTGCCGAACTGCCGGTCCTTGGGAACATTTCCGACAAGCTATATCATCGCTTTCGGCGCGTTCTGCAGTGGGAGCCGGAGTGTAGCCGGTTTGACGCCGAATTGCTGTATACCCTGCGGCCCGGAGAGTGCGTCTTCGAAAACGTAGAGTTCTCAACACGAATCCATGTGAATAGACTTGGGTTGCGCGACGACGACGCCTCGCTCGATAAGCCGGCCGTCATCGTGCTGGGCGACTCCGCCGCCGCCGGTTGGGGCGTGGAGCAGCAGGAGGTTTTTGCGCACCAGTTGGAGATCCTGACAGGGCTAAAGACTCTCAACGTGTCAGTATCGTCCTACGGGACCCCACGCGAGTTTAAGTTGTTCGAGCGAGTCGACCGCAGCGGTTTACGATACGTCGTACTTCAGTACTCCGGCAACGACCACGTCGAGAACCAGTTCTACATCGAGAAGGGATTGACCCTGCCAGGCTACGAAGAGAAGGGGTGGAAACTGTGGGTGAACTGGTACCAGGGTCACCGACGGTACTTTGCCGGCAAATATCTTGCGTATTCCCTTACTGAGGTGATTCGAGCGCCGTTGAAAGCTGCGTTTTCCGGCGATGCAGGCGATTCTTCCGGCAGCGATGACCGCTCGCGCGTCTCCGAGGGGCACGCTGTCCGGCTGATTCTGGAAGAATTCAATGAGATGTTGTCAGGCGTGCAAACGTACGTCATTGAGCCTGGGCAGCCTGCAGGCGGGTTCAGCTTCCTGCAGCGGTTGGATGAAGAACTCTCACAAAGCGCAACCCTTCGGCAGTGCTGCGCTATTGAAACAGTCGATCTTTCGGACACGCTAACTCGCGAGGATCGCTTTGTCCTCGATGGCCATCTCAGGGCATCCGGACATGGCAAGATCGCTCGCCGCCTGGCCGCGCTAGTGAACGCCCGTGAGCAGAGATCGGGCGCTTCGGCCGCCCCGTAGGAGAGAAAGTGGACGAAGACCTTCAGCGCCAGTCGATAGAACATGCCGATTCATTTTAGGGTTGACCGGAAGGCCGATCTCCCCACCAGGATTTCGAGGTCAGCTTTGTCCCGCAATTTCATTGGTTGTTCATCGTTGTTGTGGCCTCGTACCAGACGAAAAACCCTTCTAACCGGCTCTACAAGAGCCGGCCTAATCGAACTCAAGCCCGGTGAACCGGGACTAACAGGGGACTTCCGACGACGCCCCATCTTCCATTGCTCGCATTGAGAGAGGGACGTCCCACATTTATGTCGCACACCCATCTCGTCCCCCGATCGCGGTCCCAGTAGTACGATAGTGCGATGAGGCCTTTGATGCGATTTTCTCGATTCACCGTTCTTATCCCCTTCGTCTCGCTGGTTTGGCCGCTGTCGGCCCAGAACTCCTGGAAGCCGGTTTCCGGCCGCATAATGACCCGATGGGCTGAGCAGGTCACTCCCGAAACAGCGTGGCGGGAGCATCCCCGGCCGCAGCTCGTCCGCGAGGACTGGTTGAACCTCAACGGCCTCTGGGACTACGCCATCGTCGGTGACTCGAAGGAGTGGACGGGCGGCCGCCTGGAAAACGCAAAGGCCGACCTGTTGCTCGACCTCGCAACGCGAGAACCGCCGCAATGGGACGGCAAGATCCTCGTGCCGTTCAGCCCGGAGGCGGCGCTATCGGGCGTGGGCAAGATCGTCAGGCCGGATCAGACGTTGTGGTACCGCCGGAGCTTCACCGTCCCGGCCGAGTGGAGCGGCCGCCGCGTTCGGTTGCGTTTCGAGGCGGTCGACTGGCACGCAGTCGTTTTTGTGAACGGCAAACGCATCGGAGAGCACAAGGGCGGCTATACGCCCTTTTCGCTCGACATTACCGACGCCCTCGGCGATTCCGGCGAGCAAGAGGTGACGGTGGCCGTTTGGGACCCGTCGAACGCCGGCGATCAGACCATAGGCAAGCAGTCGCTGCCCGAGATGCGCCGCGGATTCCGGTTTACGCCCAACAGCGGCATCTGGCAGACGGTCTGGCTGGAGCCCGTGGCCGAAACCCACATCGAACGGCTGAAGCTCGTTCCGGACGTCGACAAGGGAGCGATCGTCGTCGGTTCGGTTATGTCCGACGGAGCCAAGGGAACCCTGCGGGTGCGCGTGCTCGACGGCGGCGAGGAAATTGCAACGGGCGAGGGCCCTTCGGGCGATCCCCTGGCTGTAACAATCCCGTCGCCGAAACTATGGAGCCCGGAAGCTCCGTTTCTCTACGACCTGGAGGCGGAGCTGCTGCGGGAGGGGTCGTCCGTCGACCTTGTGAAGAGCTACTTCGGGATGCGCAAGATCGCTATCCAAGCCGACGAAAACGGCATTCCCCGCTTCTTCCTCAACAACAAACTGTTGACCTTCCAACTTGGGCCTCTCGACCAAGGCTATTGGCCGGACGGGCTGCTGACGCCTCCAAGCGACGAGGCCGCCGAGTTTGACATTCAGTACCTCAAAGACATCGCGGCGAACATGATCCGCGTTCACATCAAGGTGCATCCGGATCGCTGGTACTACCACTGCGACCGGCTCGGAATCATCGTCTGGCAGGACATGGTCTGCTCGCGCAAGTTTGAGAGCAAGATCACCGAGGCGAGCGCCAAACAATGGGAGCTGGAACAGCGGCGCATGATCGACCACCTGCACAATCACCCGTCGATTATTCAATGGGTCATCTTCAACGAAGGCTGGGGTCAGTACGACACCGAGCGGCTGACGGCCTGGACGAAAGCCTACGACCCGACTCGACTGGTCACCGGCGTCAGCGGTTTTATGGACGTTCCCGGTGTCGGCGACATCTCCGACGTCCACGACTACTCCTTTTACCCGACGATCCGGACGAAAGAGTTGGGTGATGAGCGAGCCGTCGTCCTGGGCGAATTCGGCGGTTTCAACGTCCTTGTCGAAGGCGAGCTCTGGCACGAGGACCAAAAGCAAGAGACAAAGACCGACCCGGCCAGTGAGGCCGGCCGCGAGGCTTACGGCGCACTCGATATGTGGCTGCCGAACTACAAGCGCTGGGTCGACGGCTTTCGCTATCTGATCGGCGCGCACGGCCTCAACGCCGGAGTCTACACGCAGATCAGCGACGTTGAGCATGAGATCAACGGTTGGCTGACGTACGACCGCTCCGTCAGCAAGATCGACAAAGCGACGCTGCGAGCGCTCCATGAACCTCTTTACGAAAGTCCGGCTACGTATGAAATCGTTGTGCCGACGGCTCGGACCGGCAAATCGGCGTGGCGCTGGTACACCAAGCAAGACAAGCCGAAGCTTGAGATTCCCGAGGGCTGGCAAGAGCCCGCGTTCGAGGATTCGAAGTGGCTTGCCGGCAGTGCTCCGTTCGGCTCGGTCGCCGCGGAGGCGCCGAGCCTGATCTCGCCCGACGCCGAGGAACTCTACCTGCGGAGAGTCGCGCGAATTGAGAAACTGCCGCGGCGGCCGGCGCTGTTGGCGTACTCGACGCCCTGCGAAGCTGAAGTCTACGTCAACGGCAAACGCGTGATGACTTTCAACAGCTACCGAACGGTGGAGCGGGGAGTCAGCATCGTGCCTTTACCGGCGAACGCCGCCGCGGCGTTCCGCGAGGGGCTCAACCACCTGGCGGTAAAAGTGAAGTTTATACCCCCCTACCCGAAGGATGTTTTGGAACCGGCCGATGCAAAGTTCTTCGATCTGGGAGTTGTCGACCTGCAGTAGATGGCCCGCTTGCCGAGCCGCATAGGAGACTGGCTCCGGTTTCCCCCCCGGTTCCCCCCTGAACTCCCCCGCCGGTCCGGCCTCCCCGATCCGGCCCTGTTTGTAGCTCCGCTAAGTCATTGATCCGGCGGGGGATGGGTGCCTTTTTTGGTTCTCGCCGGCTTGGTCTTGACGGTCTCGGTTTGCGGTCGCCATGCTCAGCATATCGGTGGTGTCAAGCCGGTTTCGGCCGAGTTCGGGAGCTGTTCCCCGATCTCCCCTCTCAAGTATCAGCGCGGATGTCCGCTTAACCGCGACAAACCGATCTGAGCAGAATGCATCTCCACCGCGTGCTTGACTAAGAGGAGCCCGCTCGCGGATCGCAAAGAGGCCTTTCAACTGATGGGTGATCATTCGTGCCGGACGCGGGCCTCCAGCGGCGCCCGTTAACAAGCCCGCTGTAGCCAATCTCCTACTCGAAGCCCACTGTCTTCAAGCTCAAATCCGTGTGCGAGAAAATACCGAAGTCGAGCCCCGAGGCGTCAAACCGTACGCCGTCCGAATTCGTCCCCACGCCAAGGATTCCCGTATCGACGCCCTGCGTTTGGGTGCTTGGGGGCAGGCTTTGGAGGACAACCGTAGGTACGCTGAACATTCCTGCTGAAACCCGTTCGCGGCAGAAGAATAGCGCGCCCGAGAACTCCTCGTCCTGCACGCTCGCCGCGGAGAATCCGAATATCTGTACCGACTCGTTCTCCCCTCCGCCCGTCCAGTTAATTTTCAGGTCTTGCGAACGCGGGATGGAATTGATTTGGTCGCGGTTCGTCCAGTCGAGGGCGGGTGGAATCGTGATCGTGGAGGAGAAGGCACCCACGTCCGTGCCGCCTGACCCGACCACTGTGTAGTCACCGGGGTCCAGGAAACCGGGCAAGCTTTGCTGTTGCGGCTGCAGGCCCAGCCCTTTGATGGTCGAGGTCAGGAAACTCGGCAGACCGCCTGACAGTTGCTCCGAATAGAATCCCGTCTCATTCTTGGTTATTTGTGCTGTTTTGCCGGGCCCGGAAAGCATCAGCGAAGGCCCTGCATCCAAAGGCGCCGGCAGAATCGGATCCGTGCTTTCGAACCCGCTTCCAATGAACTGGTACACCACGCAGGCCCCAAAGGTTGAGATTCCGGCAATACCCTGGGAGGCAATCAGCCGCGTCAGGTCGAACCGGCCGAAGCCCGCCGAGGCTGAGTCCGTAGTGAAGTCGAAACTTTGCGCTGCGAACGGGGGAGTGAACGAAATAGTGGTACGGCTCAAGTTCACCGTCCCTAGGCGAATACTGCCGTTAGACTCTGCGGCGGCAAGATCGGCGGCCGTAAACCCACCCGCGACGTCGCTACAAACCGTCCCGTTCTCGCTAATCGAAATCGTTGTGAAGTTGCTCGGCACGCCCTCGACTACAACGACGACCGGCACATAACAGCCGGTGACACCTTCCGGAATGTAGAAGAAGATCTGGTCGGCTCCCGTGCAGCAGCCCGATCGGCCCCGGTAGAAGATCTCCGCCGGAATGCCGCCGACAAGGACTTGGACATTGATGTCGGATTGGTCTCCGGGCAAGGCGCCGCCTCTCTCGTCGCCGGCCACCGCTCCAACGCCGGTTCCCCAGATGCTCCAGAGGGATCCCGGCGTCGCCGTCTGGACCAAGGTATTGCGGGCGTCCGCCAGATCGGTAAAGACGCCGGGGCCGCTCCCTCCTTGGTTGATCGCAAAGATACCAAAGCTGTGTCCCACGACCGTAACCGGGATCGGAGGACTGGTTTCCCCGTTAAACGACACCGTCAGCGTCCCGTCGCCAAGCGGAGTGTTCGAGGGAAGTACCGCGGCAACCTGCCTTTCCAACGTGAAAATCATGATGCAGTCCACGGTCGTACCGTCGACAGTCACTTGTACGGACGTGCCGAAGAAATCGAGGGGCAACGGGAACTCGTCCACGATTTCAATCTTGTCGGGTCCAAGCCCGCTCCCAAAGACGGCGAACATTCCACCTTGCGCGAGGCTGCCGTTGGGTAAGTCCGGCGAAGCAAAGCTGGCTGCATTCACCGCGGCAAGGGCTACCGGCGCTGCTTGTGCCGTCGCGCCGGAAACAAGAACAAGAGCAATCAGAGCGAACAACATGACGTGGTATCTCCTTTTGGCATTGACTTTGTGGTCAGCAGTTCAAACCACAGGGCGATACGCTGTTGGGCAGGTTACAGTCTTGCGCCCCATCGTGCACACTAGCAAGACGGCGGCCTTGGTGCAAGACTTGAAACCGGTGTTTTCGTGCAACAGTCAAATCGAGAATCGGGCTCGAATCCGAATCGACAATCACGTACAGTTCACAGTTATCAACTTCCGAACGGGGGAGCAAGATGCGCATCCGATCGATCTTCATGACTCTCTTGGCTCTTGTCGTGCCCGGGCAGGCCGGTGTTCGAAAAACGTGCCTCCGGAGCAGCGCCGGATGGTCGAGCAAATGATGAAGGGTAAGATACCGGAGGCGATGGGCTCGGGGAAACTCGGGGGAGAGGCTACGACTTTTCGCCCATGACGACCGGCCGTCGCTGGACGCCTCACGCCGGCCGTCTCCGCGGTTGCCCGCCCGTGGGGCATGTGTCCTACCGCTCGCCGAATTCAACGGTCCGGATTTTACCCTAGTGTAGAATGGAGAGTCTTCTGGGGACCCATGTCGGCCGTTGACACTGTAAAGCCGCCGCGGGCCGTTGCTTCGAAGCAGCTTGCGAAGGAGCGATACCGAAACGTCCGCGAAACGTCGGAGCGGATTTGCCGTCCTCTTGCCGTGGAGGACTATGTCGTCCAAACCATGGATGACGTGAGTCCGCCGAAATGGCACTTAGCGCATACAAGTTGGTTCTTCGAGACCTTTCTGCTCATCGCGGAGCAGCCGAACTACAGCCCCTTCCATCCGGAATACGGCTTCCTGTTTAATTCCTATTACGAAGCCGTCGGCGAGCGGCACCCACGGCCGAGACGGGGTCTTCTTTCACGTCCCACCGTCGAGGAGATCTACCGCTACCGGGAGCACGTCGATAACGGGATGATCCGGCTGATCGATGAAGCCTCGCCGGATACGCTCGCGCGGATCGCGCCGCTAGTCGAGCTGGGGCTCAATCACGAACAACAGCATCAGGAATTACTGGTCACCGACATCAAGCACATCCTGGCGCAGAACCCGTTGCGTCCGGCGTATCACACGATCGATTCCAAGAGTGCAAAGAGCGAGGGCGGCCGGCCAAGATCCGGGGAGGAATGGATCTCCTACCCCGGGGGCGTGACGGAAATCGGCCATGACGGCGACGGGTTCGCCTACGACAATGAAGGCCCGCGGCATAAGGTCTACCTCGAGCCGTTTCGTCTCGCGTCGCGGCCGGTCAGCAGCGGAGAGTATCTCAAATTCATGGAGGCCGGCGGCTACACCGACCCGCAACATTGGTTGTCGGACGGTTGGGCCGTCATTCTCGAAGAGGGCAGGCAGGCGCCGCTTTATTGGGCCCTCGACGGTGGTGAACCGCGCCAAATGACGCTCTCGGGCCTTCGTCCGCTCGACGAGAACGAGCCCGTCTGCCACCTCAGCTACTACGAAGCCGCCGCCTACGCTGCCTGGCGTGGTAAGCGCCTGCCGACAGAGTTGGAATGGGAGGCGGCGGCGGTGAACGCTTCGCGAGAAGGCAACTTCCTCGACCAAGGCCGACTGCACCCGGAACCCGCCGCGGCGGACGCGGAGAGTCCCGCGCAGATGTTCGGCGACGTTTGGGAGTGGACTCAGAGCGCCTATTCGGCCTACCCGGGATTTCGTCCCGCCGAAGGTGCGGTCGGCGAGTACAACGGCAAGTTCATGTGCAACCAGTTCGTCCTGCGGGGCGGCTCGTGCGCCACGCCTCAGGACCACATCCGCGCAACGTATAGGAATTTCTTCCCGCCCGACGCCCGTTGGCAATTTACAGGGCTGCGATTGGCCGACGATTAATGCAATCTTCCGAGGTGGGCGGCGTCGAATTTCACGATTTCCACCCGGATCTCGGTGACTTCCAGCAGGACGTGATCGCGGGCTTGAGCGCCTCGCCGAAGCGCATCCCTCCCAAGTATTTCTACGACCGCGAGGGTTCGCACCTCTTCGAAAAGATCTGCGAGCTGCCCGAGTACTATCCGACTCGGACCGAAACGGCGATCTTGCGCGAGCGTGCGGACGAGATTGCCGAGCTTGTGAGGCCTGATTCCCCCCCGGCCACGATTCAAACCCCATCAAACGGCGACTTCGACGCCGACTCGGAGGAAAGCGTTGTCCTGATCGAATACGGCAGCGGGTCCGGCCGCAAGACGCGGATTTTGCTGGACGCTCTGGAAGGACGCGGAACCTACGTACCGATCGATATTTCGAAACAGCACTTGCTGGAGTCGGCCGCCGAGCCCGCTTCACGTTACCCAGAGCTGCGTGTCGTGGCGATCTGCGCCGATTACTCGAAGGCCTTCTCGCTGCCGTCCGACCTATCGGCGGCCGGGCAGCGGCGAATTGCTTTTTTCCCCGGGTCGACGATCGGGAATCTCGACCCGGCTGAGGCGGTCGCGTTCCTCAAAAGGATCGTCAATGTAATTGGGCCAGGCGGGGCTATGTTGCTGGGCGTCGATCTGAAGAAGGACCTTGGCGTTCTCCACGCCGCCTATAACGACGCCGAGGGTGTTACCGCGGAGTTCAATCTGAATCTGCTTGCCAGAGTGAACCGCGAGCTGGGCGGGAACTTCGACCTTGGATCGTTTCGCCACAAAGCGTTCTATAACGACGAACTCGGGCGAATCGAGATGCATCTCGAGAGTCTTCGGGACCAGAAGGTCGTGCTCGACGGCCGTTCAATCGCGTTTCGGCAAGGCGAGACGATCCATACCGAAAACTCGTACAAGTACAGCATTGAAGAAACTCATCGACTGGCTTGCAAGGCCGGGTTTCGTCCGGGCCGGGTCTGGACTGACGCCGAACGCCTTTTCAGCGTGCATTATTTCACCGTTGGGGACTGAGGGGCGGCAAAAAGATAGGGCACGTCCGTTTCTTATGAATGCGCGGGATTCAACATCACCGCCATAAAGATGGGTGTCGCCAGGCCGAAGCGTCGGGTGGGAGTTTCCTGCCCCCAATCAGGGCTCCTCTTGGGGAGGGGTGGCTCAGCCGGTCGCAAGTGATGTATTATAACATACAGTTTAAAAATGATTCGGGGTGAGCGCGGCGGACGCCGCCCGACGACGTCGAGAAGATCGCCGGGCCAGAAAAGGGCTGTAATGCCCTTAAGGCTCTAGTACTATATAGTAGTAAACAAATAGTACCGTTGCTCTATAGACGGAACGCCTTACTGAGTCTCGCATAATATACTGTCAATCGAGACAAAGAGAAGACTGTTTCCAGAAAGCGGTAATCAAGCGCGGTTTGCGGCGCATTCGCCGCAGCGCTTTGCGGGCGCGCTCGTCGAGTTCCCAGTAGTCCTTCGGGCAGACGTTGGGCAACTCGTGCTGCTTCCAGTACGCCCAAATGTATTCCACCGGGTTCAACTCCGGCGCATAGGGCGGCAAGTACTCCGTTGCGATGTGATCCTCGGAGAGCTGGATGAACTCCCGCACCAGGCGGCTGCGGTGCGCCGGCAGCCGGTCCCAGACGATCAGCAGTGGGCCGTCGATGTGGCGCACCAAAGCCTTCAGGAAGTCGATGACCTCCAGCTCGCCGATCGCGCCGGGATAGAGCCGGAAGTAAAAGTTGCGCAACGTCAGCCCGGCCGACACCGACAGCTTGTCCCAGTTGAAGTTGAACTCCAACACCGGTGTCTCGCCGCGCGGCGCCCAGGTGCGGCAACGATGCGGCTTCTGACTCAATCCGCTTTCGTCGATGAAGACGATCGTACGTTCTTCTTTGCGGGCTTTTTTTTAATGGCCGGCCAAGTCTTGCGCTGCCAGCCGCGGATGGCCTCTTCGTTGCGCTCCCGCGCTTTGCCGACGGGCCGTTGCGGGCTCCAACCGAGCGCCCGCAGGATCTTCCAGACATGGCCCTCGTGATAGCGCACGCCGAACTCGTCTCCGATCAGACGAGCGACCCGCGGACAGCTCCACAGCGGCGTCGGGAAGCCGTGCGCCTCGGGGCCTTCCAGCAGCAACGCCTCGAGGCGTTCGAGCTGCGCGGCGTCCAACAGCGGCTTACGGCCGGCGCGGCCGGCCTGGCGCAACCCGGCTTCGCCGTCACGCCGGTATCGTCGCAGCCACTCGCTGACGCTTTGCCGCGCGACCTTCAATCGCCTCGCTGTCTCGGACTGACTACAGCCTTGCTCGACCAACCGGATCGCTTTGAAACGGCGCTTCTCCAGGGCCTCGAAATCCCGCCGTACGCCTTTTGTATTTCCCATACATACAAAGACGTACGTACCCCAAAAAGGTGTCACTTTATTTTGCGAGATTCAATAGATGGGTTATAAAAGGAGATGCTGGTGCAGTTTGACTTTGGCCGGCGGCCCTGCAACGGCCGCTGGCAACGACTCCGGGGGGGTCAGAACTGATGCAGAAGACAGCGTTCTTGGGTAAATTCCGTTCGCTTCGCCGTGACGAAAGCGGCGTCATCATCATCATCGCGGCGCTCATGTTCCCGGTATTAGTGGCGTTCATGGGCCTGTCTTTGGACTTCGGCCTTATCTTCCATTGGAAACGCCGGCAGCAGCGCGCGGTCGACGCGGCATGCATCGGCGCCGCGACCGAGATTTGGCGCGGCAACGACACAGCAACGGCGGTGGACGCCGGGCACGATGATGCAGCCGTGAATGGCTTCGACGAAGCTGACACGGCGCGCGACATCGACGTCGCGATCAACATCCCTTGGGGCGGCAGCGCCGGTGGCGTCGAGGCGGTAATTACGGAACAGGAGGTTCCGACCTACTTTCTGAGGGTGGTCGGGTATGACGAGTTGACCGTGCGGTCGCGGGCCGCGTGCGGGTTAGGCAATTATTCGACCGGCTGTGTATTTGTGCTTGACGAAGACGATCGAGGTTCGTTGACGGCACAGGGAACCATCGAATTCGATTCGGATTGCGAGGTGATGGTCAACTCGGACCACGACAGGGCTATCACGATCAACGGCACCGCTTGTTTGAACGCATCATATATCGGCACCGTCGGCGATTACGTCAATAATGGAGTTGCCAACGCGGGTTGCATGAGCGACCAGGAAATCGCCGTGAACCTGGATACGCCCCTTCACCCTGACGGAAGCGGCGGTTTCACAGACAACCCGCTGTATCAATACACGCCGCCGAACCCGGTGGGTACGGCCCTCGATATTTGGCGGGCGGATGACAAGAGCGCTGTCGACGGCGAGATTCTGGAACCCGGCCGTTATAACGGGGTCTCCAATAAATCAATTCGGATCACGGGCGGATCGGTATATTTTCGGTCCGGGGTTTTCATTCTCGACAGCGGTATGTCGATCACGGGCGGCCTGACACAAATCGTTGACGGATCCGGGAATGTTTCAACCGGCGCCGGTGATCCGGGGGTCAGCTTTTTCCTCACCAGCAGCGACGGTACCTGGAATTTCCTAACGATCACCGGTAACGCCGAGGTTAAACTGTACGCTCCTGCCACCGGGGACTACGCCGGCTGGCTGTTTTGGGAGGGCGAGGGTCCGCCCGACAACTCACCGGGCCACAGGATCGTCGGGACCAGCGACTCCGAAATCGTCGGGATTATCTCCTTCCCGGATCGTGACTTGTTTTGGGGCGGAACCAGCACCACTTCGGATTGGGTAATGCTGGTGGTTAACAATCTCACAATCGCCGGCGGCGCAATCATTCCCGCGTCGGGTCTGAACAACAGCCCGATTCCAAACCCGATTCAGACTGTCACTCTACTTGAGTAGCTGGGAGGCGAACCGTGAGAACTTTGCGCAATAAGGGATCAGTGACCGTCGAGCTTGCACTATCGGCGCCTTTGCTCATGTTCATGATGGTGGGCGCGACGGACTTTGCTCGTGCCTTCTACCACGCGGTGGAGGTCGTCAACGCTTCCGGTACGGGGGCGTATTTCGGATCGATCAGCGTTGTCCGAGCGGGTACGTATGGCAAGATCACGGAAGTGTCCGAAGAAGATGCCGCCGACCTGCTGAACGTTGTGGTAACGCCGAGGATCTTTTGCGATTGCCCGGGCAACACGCAGGGTCGTGTTAATGAAGTCCATTGCGATGACGACACGTGCGGCTCTTACGGAAACCCGCGGTTTTATTCGGAAGTTACGGTGGAACAAGCGTTCGACCCGATCTTCCCCTGGCCCGGCGTGCCTAACCCGATCACGGTCAGCCGGACGTCGTATTTTCGCGTCCAATAAGAGGGCAAAGGAATGATGAGCATGATGAGATGCAGCCGAGCAATCGCGCCGAGGCTGAGCAAGCGACTGAGTGGTTCCGGCCGCCGCGGTACGGTGATCGTGGAGTTCGCCTTCACCTTCATGCTGTTCTTCCTTATCGTCTTAACGCTGATGGAAATCGGACGCGGCATCTGGACCTACACGACGCTATCGCATGCGGCGCGGCAAACCGCCCGGTTCGCTCAAATCAGCGGAACCATAACCGGCGTAGCGACGCTGGTTGAACTCAAACAGGTGGCGGACCGTTGGGCCCACGGCCTCAACCCGAATGACCTCACGCTGAACGCGCAGTGGTATCCCATAGTTCCCGACGCAGTAAACGACCCGCCCACGGCAGACCCTGCAAACGCCGAACGCGAGGACATCGTAGAGATCCAACTCCTTTACGACTTCAAATTGATCTCGTCGCCAATCATACTCACGTACAGTACGCTCACGATGAGCAGCACCAGCCGCATGATCGTATCCAACTAGATTCTTTCAGACCACAAGACCTTGAAACCGGCGGAACCTTCCGCCGGTTTTCGTTTAAGCTGTCAACATGGTTTCGGTTATTGTTCCGGTTTGGAACGACGCCGCCGCGTTGGGGCAATTGCTCCCGACGTTGGTCGGTGAGACTTCGGTACCGGAGATTATCGTCGTCGACGGGGGCAGCAGGGACGGGTTCGGCGAAGTCGAGCAGCGTTACCCGTCGGTGCGGTTTCTAAAGAGCCCGCGCGGGCGCGGACACCAGATGAACGCCGGGGCGACTGTCGCGAGCGGCGACGTGTTGTTGTTTCTGCATGCCGACACCTACCCGCCCTCGGGCGCGATCGAAGAACTTCCCGGCCTGCTTGACGGTCCGCGCGCGGATTTTGGGGCGTTCCGTGTCCGATTCGACCCGGCGGTTTGGTTGCCCGACAAGCTGGCCTTCTTCACACGCTTCGCCCTTCCTTGGACCTGTTTCGGTGATCAGGGCATCTTCGTGCGGAGCGAGTTCTTTCAAGCGACGGGAGGATTCCCCGAGATTGCCCTGCTCGAGGACGTTCACTGGTTGCGTAAGGCGGCCAAGATGGGGCGCATGACGCGGTCTCGGCGGACAGTGGTGACCTCGGGGCGGCGATTTGTGGAAGTGGGCGTCGGGCGCCAGCTTCGCCGCAATATGACGATTTTGATTCGGGACCGGCTCGGTACGACGCCGGACCGCCTTGCCGCTCTCTATAGCAACGGGTACGCGCGCGAGCAGGCGATGCAACACCTTCGCAGGGAGAGCGAAGAACCGATCGCCGGAATCACATCCGCGCGGACACAGCCCAGGTGACCAGCGCCGTGCCCGCAGATCCGACCGGCTCCGGATTTCGCCGGTTTCTTGAAGGCGCTCCCAAGGCCGAATTACATGTGCATCTTCGGGGCGCGATGCCTCCGGAGTTCTTCGCGGGGTTGCTCGAAAAGTACACTCCGGAGCGAGCGCTCCAGGGTGTGCCGGGCCGCTTCCTCGACGACTTTACGAAGTACGACAACATCCGCCCTTTCTTGCGGTCCCCGATCAAAGCGCCGATCCATGCGTTGTTTCACTACCACTCCTTTGACCAGTTCCTGGCGACCTACCTCTTCACTTCGTATTTCTGCCGCGACGTGACGGACTTCCGCAATCTCATCGCAGCAGTTCGCGCCGGACTTGCTCGGCAAAACATCGTTTACGCCGAGATCACGGTTTCGGTCTTTGAATATCTCAACCAGGGAATCGCGATCGAAGACTTGACGGCGGCGCTCGACGAAGGGACGCGAGCGCCCGGAGTCGAGACGCTATGGATCGCCGATCTGGTGCGCAACATCGGGCCGACCAAGACCGCGGAAATCCTCGAAGACCTTCTGCGCTCCCGACCTCGCGGGCTTGTCGGCATCACGCTCGGGGGGAGCGAGCACCAATACCCGCCGGCGCAATTCAAAGCGGTCTATGCACTGGCGCGGGATCACGGTCTGCGACTCACGATTCACGCAGGAGAGGCGCTAGGGCCAGAAAGCGTCTGGGATGCCTTGCGTGTCTTGGGAGCCGAAAGAATCGGACACGGCATTCGCTCGATGGAAGACCCGGCCTTGGTGGCGCACCTGGCTGAGCGGCAGATTCCCTTGGAGGTTTGCCCGACCAGCAATATCCGGACGGGAGTTTGCGGCGATTACGAGAGTCACCCCGCGAGCTCTCTCCACGACGCCGGTGTCGCCATGACACTCAACACCGACGATCCCACTTTCTTCCGAACGACGTTGGTTGACGAGTGCCTGCACGCCCGTGACATGGGAATCAGCGAAGCGGCCATCATAGTGATGTTGGCGAACGGATTTCGGCACGCGTTCATGGCGCAAGACCGTAAGCAATTCTTCCTGAGGCAATTCGAAAGTTATTGCGAACGCTACGATGCACGCGAGTCGCTTGGCTGAGTCGATAGGGGCGGGATCGGCCGTCATGAGGACAAGCACTATGGGCAACATCAATAGAGGGGAAATTAGCGGCCAGGGCGCGAGCCGAACCAGGCGAAAAATTTCGGCACCAGGGAAACCTCGAAATATGTCCGGAGCGAGACTACCTTCAGACGCTGATCTCACAATTGCCGTCTGACGATTGTGCTCTCGGAAGGTGGACGGGCGTATACTGGAACTGAGCCGGCAAGAAAGGACAGCCCCCGTCGGGTCGGTCTAAAATGGGCGCCCCTCTCTATCGTTCCTTCGCCGTCGTTGCGTTCTCGATCGCAGCCGCCGCCGGGGCCTCCGCCGAGGACCCCGGGTTTTTTGACTCCTCCGTCGCCCCGATCCTGAAGGAGAACTGCGTCGTCTGCCACGGCGGATCGAATCCTCAGGCAGAGCTGGATCTGAGGACTGAGGCGTCGATCCTGAAGGGAGGCAAGTCCGGGCCGGTTGTTGTATGGGGCTCAGCGGAGCACAGCCTTGTGATTTCCAAGGTCGCGTCCGGAGTCATGCCACCCGGTGATGCTGAGCTTGGCAAGGACCAGATCGGCATCCTGCGGGAATGGATTGACCATCACATCCAACGCAGCGACGAAAAGGCTCCTCTGGTCACCGAGAAGGACGTACTCCCGGTTTTTTTGATGCGATGCGTTACCTGTCACGGCATGCGCCGCCAGGAGGGCGGACTTGACCTCCGAACCTTGGCCGGCCGCCTCAAGGGCGGCAACTCCGGCCCGGTGTTGGTCCCCGGCAAGCCGGAGGAAAGCCTGCTCTACCGGAAGGTGGTCGCCGGCGAGATGCCCCCGCCGGAGCTGCTCTACGAGAACAATGTCCGGCCGCCCTCGGAAGAAGAAGTCGAACTGCTGCGGCGCTGGATCGCCGACGGAGCAAGGTCGGCCCCTCCCGAGCCGGCGTTTGATGTGGACAACGATCCGCTTGTCCGGCCCGAGGACCGTCAGTTCTGGGCCTTTCTGCCGCCGGAGCGCCCTATAGTCCCACGGGTTACACACGCCGATCAAGCGCGGAATCCGATTGACGCTTTCTTGCTCGCCAGGCTCGAGGAGGAAAACCTTGGGTTCTCGCCGGAAGCCGCCAAGCTGACTCTCCTGCGGCGCTTGTATCTCGATCTGATCGGCATGCCGCCCACCCTTGGTGAGATTAAGGCCTATCTGAAGGATGAACGTTCCGATGCTTACGAGCAGTTGGTGGATCGGCTTCTTTCGTCGCGGGAGTATGGCGAGAGATGGGCTGAATCGTGGCTGGACGTCGCCGGCTACTCGGACTCGCAGGGCATCAAGGAGGCGGACCGGATCCGTCCTCACGCCTGGCGATACCGAGACTACGTCATCCGCAGCCTTGCCGAGGACAAGCCTTACGACGTTTTCCTCACCGAACAGCTCGCCTCCGATGAGCTGATCGACTACCGGGGGCTCACCGAGGTCACGCCGGAGATCGTCAATACGCTCGCCGCAACGGGCTTTCTGCGGCTAACCCCGGATGCAACCGACTCCCCGTCCAATGCTTCTCTACCGGAAAAGTTCGACATCATCGCGGACGAGATCGCCGTGTTGAGTTCGGCCGTGATGGGCCTGACCGTCGGCTGCGCGCGTTGTCACGACCACAAATACGATCCGATCCCGCAGCGGGATTACTATCGCCTGAGCGCTATTCTCCAGACGGCTTACAACCCCTATGACTGGCTGGACCCGACCGAGCGGCTGCTCGATATCGGAATGGAGCAGGAACGCACGGCGGCGCGCGAGCATAACGCACCGATTGAAGCCAAGATCAAACGTGTCGAGGAAGCCCACGAAGCAAAGGCGGAATCGCTGAGAGAGCGGATTCTCGAAGATCGCCTCGGCAAGCTACCCGAGAACGTGCGGGAGGACCTTCGCCTAGTACGCGAGACCGGGGGCGGCGAGAGAACAGAGGTTCAGAAATACTTAGCGCGGCAATTCAAAGCTGTCCTCGCCGTCACCGACAGTGATCTCCTGAAGCGATTCCCTGAGTTCGAAACCGAGGTGGCCGACACGATGACAGCTGTTCGGGAACTCAAGGAGACGCTGAAAGCTGTCCCGCAGATCCGCGCTCTCTACGAGGCAGGCAACGAGCAGCCTCCCGTCTTCGTGCTGCGGCGAGGTGAGGCTGCCTCGATCGGCGCGCGCGTCCAGCCGGGAGTGCCGTCGGTGCTGCGGATCGGCATCGAGCCTTATCGGGCGGCGCCACCGCGCCCCGGGGCCGCATCGACCGGGGTGAGGCTGGCCTTGGCCCGTTGGCTGACACAGCCGAACCATCCACTCACCGCGCGGGTGATCGTCAACCGCCTCTGGGCCGAGCGGTTCGGCCGAGGCATCGTCGCAACCGCCGCGAACTTTGGTCACACCGGGGAGCGGCCCTCGCACGCCAAGCTGTTGGATTGGCTCGCCGTCGAGTTAACGAACAACGGCTGGAGCCTGAAGCACATTCACCGCCTGATGGTCACCTCAACCGCCTATCGCCAGACGTCCGAGGCGACCGAGCAAGTTCGCGAAGCGGACCCCGATAACCTGTTGCTTTCGCGAATGCCGCTGAGGCGGATGAGATCGGAGATGCTTTACGACTCGGTGCTGCGTGCCGCGGGCCTCCTTGACCCGACGCCCTTTGGGCCGCCTGATCCCGTGGAGGTTCGAGATAGCGGTGAAGTCGTGCCGACGGGATCGGAGGCGGGTTTCCGGAGAGCGATCTACCTTCTGAAGCGTCGCAAGTCTCCGGCGACGATTCTCGAGTTGTTTGACTCGCCGCGCATGTCCCCCAATTGCACCGAGCGGACCATTTCCACCGTGGCGCCGCAGGCGCTTCAAATGAGGAACGGTGATCTAGTCCGCGGGCATGCCCGTTACCTCGCGGGCCGGCTGATCGACGAGCAACCTGACAACCCGAGAGCGCGGGTCGAAGAGCTCTACCTCCGAGTGCTCTCCCGGCGCCCGACCGAGACGGAGATCAAGCTCGCGCTCCAGGATCTGGACAGGTTGGCCGCGGAATGGGAGAATCATCTTGACATGAAAAACGACTCCGCCCCGAGAGCCTTTGCCGCGCAGTGGTCGGCTCTAGGATCGCTGGCGCATGGGATGATGAGTTCGGGGGAGTTTCTGTATATCGATTGAAGCCTGGAAATCACGATATGAGACCTGAGTCCAACGAAAACCTTGCCACCCGCCGTGACTTCTTCTCGCGTGTGGGGGATGGCCTGCATGGAGCCGCCTTGGCCTATTTGCTGGGCGGTGACCTGTTTTCAGCCAACCCCGCTTTAGCTTCGGCGTCAGCCGGCCGTCGCGAAACCTACGACCTGAAACCGCAGCCCCCGCATTTCGACCCCAAAGCCAAAGCGGTCATCCATCTGTTCCAGAATGGCGGGCCGAGCCAAGTCGACCTGTTTGATCCGAAACCGATGCTGGCGAAGCACGCCGGCGCCGAAGCGCCGCGCGATATCCTCAACCAGATCGAATTCGCGGACCAAGTCGGCGGCTTCCTCCCTTCGCCCTACAAGTTCTCTCGACACGGCCGCAGCGGAATGGAGCTTTCCGAGTTGCTGCCCCGCTTGGCCGAGGTAGCCGACGACATCACGTTGGTGCGCTCGATGCATGGCGAGCACTTCAACCACGAGCCGGCGCTTTACCTGCTCCACTCCGGCCGCACGATTCCAGGGAGGCCGTCGCTGGGATCCTGGGTGACCTATGGGCTGGGCACGGAGAATCAAAATCTTCCGGGTTACGTCGTGCTCGACGATCCCAAGCAGTTGCCCGTGAACGCCGTGCAGAACTGGCAGGCCGGCTGGTTGCCTCCGGTCTATCAGGGAACGCGCTTTCGCTCGGAGGGCTCGCCGGTCTTGAACCTGGAGCCCGGCGAGGCGTTTCCAAGCTCTCTTATGGAGGCGGAACGATCGCTGCTGAGGCGGTTGGACCATGCCCACCTATCCAAACGCCCCGGTAATAGGGAACTCGATGCCCGTATCGCAAGTTACGAGCTGGCCGCGCGAATGCAACTGGCCGCCAGTGAAGCCCTCGATCTCTCGAAAGAGTCGGAAGCGACCAAAGAGATGTACGGGCTCAACGACGAGCGGACGCACTCCTACGGGAAGCGCTGTCTGATGGCTCGGCGGCTGATCGAGCGCGGCGTCCGGTTTGTGCAAGTCTTCATCGAGTCCCAGATTTGGGACGCACACAGCAAGCTCGAAGAGAGCCTGGCCTACAGTTGCGGGAAGACGGACAAACCCAGCGCGGCGTTGGTGAAGGATTTAAAGCAGCGTGGGCTGCTTGACAGCACGCTGGTGGTCTGGGGCGGCGAGTTCGGACGCATGCCTCTATCCCAAATCGGGCTGGCGGCGTCCGCCGGCCGCGACCATGGCCCCGACGGTTTCACCACCTGGATGGCGGGCGGAGGCATCAAAGGCGGCTATGTACACGGTGCAACCGACGAGATCGGCCACAAGGCCGCCGAGAACCGCGTCAGCGTCCATGACTTCCACGCAACGCTTTTGCACCTGTTGGGGATGAACTTCCGCGACCTGGTCTTCGACCGCCACGGCCTCAGCGAACGGCTCACCGACCAGTATCCCGCGCGCGTGGTGGAGGAGATCCTCGCTTAACCGGAGGGCGGGCCGGCCGGTAGCGACCGGCACTCGCGCCGGTTGTTGTAATCGAACCAGGTAACGCTCATGCCCGCCCCGACGTCCTCCACGCTGGCTTCCGCCGCCTCGTCGCGAAACTGTACGTCGCCGCCGATGCGGCCGCGATTGCGGTATAGGTTGTTGCGCCCAAAGTCGTTAGCGACGTAGAGGTCGGGCCGGCCATCCTGGTCGGCATCGGTCCAGGCGCAGGCAAAACTAAACCGATGATTGTTCTGGTCCATTCCCGTCGCCGAGGTGACTTCGTGAAAACGGCCTGCCCCGTCGTTGCGGAACAAAACATTAGGAGGCCCGTTGTCGGCGTCGTGGTACGGAGTAGGGAATCGATAGGCGCCCTGTCCGAGAAAGTACGTATAGGAACAGATGTAAAGGTCGACGTCACCGTCTTGATCGAAGTCCGCTAAGCAACCCGAGGTGAAAGCCCCGCGGGGTGGACGCGTGAATTGGAATGCACTTTTCGTGTGCCGAAACTTCCCGTCGCCGGCGTTTACGAAAAGCAAGGGGGTCTGCCAGGTGATGACGATCAGGTCTTGATCTCCATCGTTGTCGAAATCCGTGAAAAGTGACATGGACGTCGGGTCGAGAACATCGACGCCCGCTGCCACCGTCACATCCGCGAACGTCCCGTCACCACGATTGCGAAAGAGTCGATTCGGCAACGCGGAGGGCTGAGATCGCCGACTTTCTGTCAAGAGGGGTCCGCGGCTCGGCGTACTATCCCTCGCACAAACGAGGGTTCCCCGCTTTCACCACAGACACCACCGGAAAAGAGGGTGACCGTCCGCGAAGCGAGGGGCCGTACTTCTCGGACTGTTAAGCCGGCAGCCCGTTCACGGCCGTTCCGTGCACGTCGGTCAGCCGGAACCGCCTGCCCACGCTAGCTCAAGATTCCCTTGACAACGTGCCCATGCACGTCCGTTAAGCGGCGCTGGATCCCGTTGTGATAGAAACTCAAACGCTTGTGGTCGAGGCCCAGAAGGTGCAAGCAGGTGGCGTGGAGATCGTAGATTGTCGTTGGGTTCTCGGCGGGCCGGCTGCCCAACTCGTCGGACGAACCATAGGCAAAGCCGGGTCGAAGGCCGCCGCCCGCCAGCCAGCAGGTGAAAACGTCCGGAAAATGGTCGCGTCCTTTCTTCCCGTGACCCTGCGCGACAGGAGTTCTGCCGAACTCGGTAACGCCCATGACGAGCGTGTCTTCGAGCAGGCCGCGCGCGTCGAGATCCTGTAGCAGGGCCGCAACGGGCTGATCATACTCGCGCGCAAGCTCCCGGTGGTTGCCGACAAGGTCGCGGTGCGCGTCCCAGCTCTTGGCGGGTCCGCCGTGGAACACCTGAACGAAGCGTACGCCGCGCTCCAGCAGGCGCCGGGCGAGCAAACAGTTCTTGGCGAGACGGCCCGTGTGCTCTCCGTCGAGGCCATAGAGCCGCCGCACCGCCTCGCTCTCGCGGCCGACGTCCACAGCCTCGGGGACGCTCAACTGCATACGCGCGGCAAGCTCGTAAGATCGCACCCGAGCTTCGAGCGTAGAGTCGCCCGGGTGCTCCTCCTGATACCGTCGGTTCATCGTATCGAGCCAATCCATTCGGGCTTTCCGTGCTGCGGGAGAGGCAGTTCCCGGGGTTTCGAGATCGGGTACCACCTCGCCCGAGGTCCGGAATGCGGTCCCTTGATAGGTCGCCGGGAGAAACGCGGACGACCAGTTCAAGGTGCCGGCCCAGGGCAGCGAGCGCGGATCGGGAAGCACCACGTAGGCAGGCAGATCTTGGTTTTCGGTTCCGAGCCCGTACGAGACCCAGGCCCCCATGCTCGGGAAGCCGTTGAGCACGAATCCGGTGTTCATCTGAGCGATGGCGGGCATGTGATTGGCGCTCTTGGCCGTCATCGAACGAATGACGGTGAGCTTGTCGGCGCAACCCGCCAGGTGCGGGAGCAGATCGCTGACCCAGAGCCCGCTCTCCCCGTGCCGCCGAAACTCGAAGGGACTGCCGAACAGATTGCCCGCCTGCCCAAAGAAGGTTTGCATCTCGAAGGGCCGGCCGTCCCGCCGTTGCACCTCCGGTTTGTGGTCGAAAGTGTCGAGATGGCTCATTCCGCCCAGTGCGAAGACCTGCACCACCCGCTTCACTTTGGGCGCCGAATGCGGCCGTTTGGGCTCCAGCGAACTGGCGCCGGGAACGGCCGCCAGGACTCTCTCGCTCTGGAGCAGCCACTGTAGAGCGACCCACCCCAAACCGGCTCCGGAGTTGAGAAGAAACCGTCTGCGGAGTAGATCTCGGTCGGCTCCCGGCACCGTGCCGCTCCCCTCGCCCTCGATGAGTCGGTTATTGGACATAGAGAAACTCGCTCGTGTTGAAGAGCCCCCAACCCAACGCTTCGAGGCCGTCGTCGGCGATCAATGATTCGCTGCGGACTACTTCGTCCGGGCCAGGCTCCCGGCCCAAGGCCAACAGAAAGGCTCGCTCGATCTGTGCGGGCACGTCGGCGCCCACCTCGCCAATAACGCGCTGAGCGAAGGCTCGCGCTTCCCGATTCACCAAGGTATTGTTCATCAGGCTAAGTGCCTGGAGCGGCGTCGTGGTGGTGACTCGCCGGGGTGTTTTGACGGAAGGGACCGGGCAGTCGAGCGCATCGAGGAGCGGGTCAGTGGCCGAGTTTACGTTCATGCGATAGATCGTTCGGCGGCGAAGCTCCGGATCGTCGGAGTCGATCAAGTGGTAGTGCCGCAGCGCTCCTATAAGCTCGTCCGTAAAGGGACGGTAGCCGGCCCCGCCCATGGTGAGATTCAGGCGGCCGCTCACCGCGAGTACGGCGTCCCGCACTACCTCGCCCTCGAGCCGCTTCGGCGTAAAGCGCCACAGCAGACGGTTATCGCCATCCAGCTCCGCGGCCTTCGCATTGAACCCGGACGACTGCTGATAGGTTTCAGAAAGCATGATCCGTTTGTGCAAACTCTTCAGGCTCCAACCGCTATCGATGAAATCAAGCGCCAGCCGGTCAATCAACTCGCGATGGGAGGGTTCGCCGCCGTTGAAGCCTAGGTCGTTGGGATTGTCGACGAAGCCGCGCCCAAAGTGGTAGTGCCAAACCCGGTTAACGATCGCGCGCGCGAATAACGGGTTGTCGCGGTGGGTGATCCAGGTCGCCAACCGCCGCCGCCGCTCGGCCTCGGATGCGTCGGGAGAGAGGCCGAAGTCCGGGTCGAGAGTCGATACGCTTGCTAACGCCCCCACACTGACCAGCTCGCCTTTTCGCGAAGGGTCACCCCGCTGAAGCAGGTAAGTGGGTTCGGGCTTCTTGACGATGGCCGCGAAGACCTTGGCCGGTTCCCGAATAAGAACCCGTTCGCCTTCGAGGGACGCGAGCCGGGTGCTCATGTTCTCATGCCGCGATCGTTCTTCGTCCGACATCGCGGTTACCAACTCGTCAAGCCCCACATTCGGCGCCCCCTGCCGGTAGGACGCCGCAATCTGTTCGACTGTCAGGGCGGTGCTGTAAAGTCGGGCTTCTTCAACAGCGAGGACCGCCGAATCTCCAAAAACGACTTCCGCCTCGCCGGCGTTGTAGGTCTGGAGCTTTGCCGCGTCAGTCATCGCGTCGGGGCTGTACGCATGACCGTACGGTTTGCCGTTGCGGAAGAGCTGAATCATGTCGTCGGCCGTGTAAACCACGGCCAGATGAATCACGTCCCCGGGCGCGGCGTCTTCCCGCGGCCCCTCGACCTCTTTGGTTCGAAAGCTCGCCGTGGAAGCGGCCGACCATTGCTTGTTTCGGCCGCCCGCGAATTGAATGCCGTCGGAGGCAGCGCCCCGGTAGCCCTCCGTGTTGCGGATCATCACCACCAGGACGGGCTTCTCTAAGCATTCCCGAACGCGCACCCAAGCCTCGATCGTCTTGTCCCGAATATCACGGCTGAGCTTCGCGGAGGAAGCTAAGGAGGGCTCCTCATTAGGTGGAGGTTGCTCATTCGAAATGAGCGCACGCTGGGACACCTCATAACGCTCCGGCAGCTTGAGGTGAAGTTCTCCCTTCATATCACGGGCATTCTGGTCGAAAGTCCAACGCCCTATAGGTCGCGGAAGGTCTTCGGGCCACGCCTGTCCGCGCGTTTGGAGAATTCCCTCCCGAACTTCGTTGTGCAGGATTTGCAAGCGGTCGGTGAGGTCCCCGATCGGCTTCTCGAGTCTTCTCACGGCGGCGTTCCGCCGCTCTTGCTCCGTGGGGGTGAGAAGGTCTCGCTCTCCCTGCCAAATACCCTCGAACGCCGCCTTCAGCCGGTAGTATTCCTTCTGGCGGATCGGGTCGAATTTGTGGTCGTGGCAACGGGCGCAGTTAACCGTCAGCCCCAAGAAGGTCTGACCGACGACACTCAGCATTTCCTCGAGCTGGTCCTCGCGGGCCTGGGCGCGCTGAACTTCGACGGCCGAGGTCAGTCCCACGGCATCGTAAGGCCCGGCGACCAAAGAGGTCGTAGCAATGATGCCGTCGTGCGTGACCGGTTCCAGAACGTCTCCGGCGACGTGCTCGGCGGCAAATTGTTGGTACGACTTGTCTTGATTGAAGCTGCGGATGACGTAGTCGCGGTAGGGCCAGGCGTTCTCCCGCAGCCAATCGCGCTCGAAGCCTTCGCTTTCCGCGAAGCGAACAACGTCGAGCCAGTGGCGCGCCCAGCGCTCGCCATAGCGGGGCGAGGCCGACAGGCGGTCGATCAGCCGCTCGTAAGCGTCGGGTCGCGGGTCGTTTACAAAGGCGCCAACCTCCTCCGGAGTCGGAGGCAGCCCCAACAGGTCGAACGTCGCTCTACGAATCAGCGTGCGGCGATCAGCGCGCGGAGAAGGCCGAAGATTCGCTTGCCGAAGTTTGTGGTAAACCCAACGATCAATGGGAGACTTCCGCCATAGGTCGCGGGCCGGCTCGGCCCGTTCGGCATCGGGCAGGGGGACACTCCGGAGCGGCTGAAACGACCACCAATCGGGACCACCCCTGGGACGCTCGTCCCGACCGGCCAGGTCCACTTGCCAAGTGCCGCCTGCTTCGATCCAGCGCCGCACCAGATCACGCTCGTCGTCGGGAAGAGGGTTTCCCAAAGGCATTTCGCCTGCCGCTACACGCTGGTAGAGAAGACTACCTTCGGCGTCTCCCGGGACGAGCGCCGGACCCCGCTCGCCGCCTTGCAGCGCGCCCAATCGGCTCGAAAGGTCCAGGCCGGCCGTCTTCTGGTTGCTGTTGTGGCAGGCGAGACAACGCTTTTGCAACAGCCGCATAGCGGCCTGCCCGAGTTCGTCGGAGTTAGGGACGGCGGAACTCTGAGCGCCCGCTGTAGAGAAAGAAACAAGCAGCGTGAGAGCAACAAACGCCGCGATACCCGCACCAGATCCCCCGCTTGGATGCGGGCCTTCCAGAGCGGCTCCGGAATGTCCGGAGGAATGTTCGGCGACGGATCCGGAGCCAGGCGCGGCTTTCGACACCACGCCGGTCACGCGAGCCGTGCGGCCGGAAAGGCAAAGCATTTCCCGCGTGCCGACTTGGACTCCGTTTCGCATGACCTCCCCGTGGGCGCAAGCGTTCCAGTTTGCGATTCCAGCTTACCACAGCGCTGTTTTGCGCGGGCGCACGACATGAATGTACGACGTCCCTCCCGCAACACAAGCGCTGGAAACCGAGGCGCGGACGCAAGTCCGCGCTCAGCCCGGTTCACCGGCGCGCATCCATCTTTTCAAGGGATCTCGGTTCATCGGATCGAGGCATCGTTCCCGGCGTTCGGGGCGCATTCTCCAAGGCGGAGAAGCCGGCAGCGGGCGGTTCGGTGCGGATTGCTAGATTATCCCCACCGCGTGCAGGAACACAAACGTAATGGCCACCGGCACCAAAAACTTCAGCAGCAGCAGCCAGCCCTTGTAAAAGAACGCCAGTTTACTCCCGTTCAGGAATTGATGGTGGCGGATGGCATCATCCATCTTCCAGGCAGTGAATAGCGAGATGCCCAGCCCGCCGAGGGGGAGCATCCAGTTCGACGCCAGATAGTCGAACGCGTTGAACCAATTGAATCCGAAAATCCCCGCAAAGTCGTCCCCGAATAGCGCGGTTCCTCCGCTCAGCGCCGATGGAACGCCGAACAGCCCCACCAGCCCCCCGGCCATCAGCGTCGCGTTCCGACGGTTCCATCCGCGTTCGTCGATGAAATAGGAGCAGGTTACTTCCAGCATGGAAATCGCGCTGGTTACTGCCGCGAAAACCAGTAGACCGAAAAAGACGAACGCGAACACGGCTCCGCCGGTCATCTGGCTGAGGGCGATCGGGATGCTTATGAACACGAGCCCGGGCCCGGCCGAGGGCTCCAGCCCGAAAGTAAAGATGATCGGGAAAAGCACGATTGCGGCAAGAAGGGCGATCAAAGTGTCGAGAAAGGAAATCGTGATCGAAGCCGAAACGATGTCGTCGTCCTTGCGCAAATAGCTGCCGTAGGTCAACATCGACCCCATGCCCAGACTCAGCGAAAAAAACGCGTGCCCCAACGCCTCCAGAACGCCCTTCGCCGTGAGTTCATCGGCGTGGAAACCAAAGACAAAGTCGAAGCCCTTGCCGAAACCTTCGAGCGTAAAAGACTTGATCAACAAGGCGATGAGCATCAGAAACAGGGCCGGCATCAAGATGCGCGCCCATCGTTCGAGTCCCTTGGCAACCCCGCCCACCACGACGGCCATGGTCATGGCCATGAAGACGACGTGCCAGAAAAGGTTGAGGCCCGGCGACGCAAATAGATCGTCGAACGTCGCTTCCAAGCTCCCCGGATCAGCCCCGCTGATCGCACCGGTAATTGCCCAGCCAGGCATAGTGGAGCGACCACCCCGCGACGATGCTGTAGTAGGAGAGAATGACGAACGAAGACGCCACCCCCAGCCAGCCGAAGGCTTGCCAGGCGCTACGCGGCCCGCTCAGCTCACGCACCGCTCCCACGGGAGACTTCTGGGTCGAGCGTCCCAGCAAAATCTCGGCTGTCATCACGGGCAGCCCGACTAATAGGATGCAAGCCAAGTAGACAAGGACGAACGCCCCACCCCCGTTTATCCCCGTTATGTAGGGAAATTTCCAGATGTTCCCCAATCCGACGGCCGAGCCGGCCGCGGCCAGAATGAAACCGGCGCGGGAACCCCAATGTGCTCGTTCTGACAAAGCGGTACCTCGTTAGGGGAAAGGCGGGCTTAGCGGCCGCTGCGGGAAGGCGTGGGCTCTCCTCGGCGGGTGAAAACCGCAAGGATAGCACAGTCGGCAGGAGGCCGGCCGGCCGGGTTTGCGACATAAAATAACGGGGTCACAGGGAGTCCGGTTCACCGGGCTCTCGAGTTGGGCCAAGTTTCACAAAGCCCGGCAGCGCCGGCGAACGTCCGCGCAACGCGAGTAATAGAAAGCTATCTCGTGCACCGGCGTCCCCGGGCGGCGCCCGCGGCGACCGTGTTAGAAATTCAAACCGACGCGGCCGCTCCACCACTGGCTGGTCCCGGCGTCGGCGGAGATGACGTGGTCGCGCAACTCCAGCTTGAGGCCGAGGCTGCGAAACAGCCATAGGTTGACTCCGAAACCGAAATTCGCCCCGCTACCGGTGCCGCTGCGAAAGAACAGCGAGTATCCCCCGGTCACATAGGGGTCGATCTTTCCCTTCGAGCCGAAATGATAGTAAGCGTTGGCCGAGGCTACGCCGATCGAGGCCGCGATGTCGCCTGTCGGGCTCAACGCGCCGATCTCGCCCCCCAGTCCGACGCCCCTGGGCAACACCAGTTCGCCGCCTCCGCCGAAATGCACCGTCGGACTCGCGACGTCGGCGCCGCTAATACCGCCCGGCCCGACGAAGGCGTAGCCGTGCGAGCGCTGTGCCGAGGCGGCGGGAAGAAAACACGCGAGTATCGCAATGCAAAGCCCGAGACGTTTCATGGGTTGCATCGCGCTGAACCCGGGGAGCAGCCGGCTAACGACCTCCTGACGCTCAATCGTCGAACTGGACAGCCGCCCCTCAGCACTTCTTGGCGGAACCGTCTTCCTGGTAGCTCTCGCCACTCAGAATCTGTGGCAGATGCTTGGAGAAAGCGTTGCGCGAGAGCACTCGCTCGCAACCGGCTTCGCGGGCCGAGTTGATCAATTCCGACATTTCGTGCCTCACAAAGCCCACCAACGGCAGGCTCGCGGATGCCCCGTCCGCTTTCAACTGCTCGATCGTTGCAATGGCGTCGAGGCCCTCGGCATTCAAGTCCATCACGATCAAGGCCGGTTTCGACCGTGCACGGAGCAACAGGTCGGCGGCGGATGGCACGAAGTCAATTTCGGCGCCCACTTGCCTCGCCGTCTCCCCGATTTTGGCCGCGAAAAACAGGTCCGGCACGACGGCGACAACTTTTCTGGGAACTTCAGCACTCATATCGGCGCGCCACAATTTCGCGGTGTTTCGTCGCCGGCATTGACTTGGCGCCGGTCAGCCTGTTACCACTGGAGAAAGGGGTTGGTTTTCGCGGTGGGAAAACACCCTTCTCTCCGTCAATTCTAACAGCGTCCCCCTCACTGAGCCGTTCGAGAGGGGCCTCAACGAGTGGACGGCGTCGCCTGTCCGCTCGGAAGATTATGTCCTCTTCGCAACGTCGGATCGCGATTGCGCACAGCCCCGACGCTGATGACGCTTTCATGTTTTACGCCTTGGCCACGGACAAGGTGCGCTCGCCGCTGCTGGAATTCGAGCATGTGCTGAAGGATATTCAAACCCTCAACGCCGACGCCCACGAAAGTCGCTATGAGATGACGGCCATTTCCTACCACGCCTATCCTTATGTAGCTGACCGCTACATATTGACCTCGGCAGGATCGAGCGTTGGCGACGGTTACGGCCCCATCGTCGTATCGAATCGTGGAATGGAAGCCTCCGAGCTGAAAGGCAAGACGATCGCCGTGCCCGGCGAGCTCACCACGGCCTACCTCGCGCTGCGGTTATTCGAGCCGGACTTCGAAGCGAAAATCACCCCCTTTGACAAGATCCTCGAAGCCGTCGAATCGCGCCAGGCTGACGCCGGCGTCGTGATCCACGAAGGCCAACTCTTCTACAGCCGCGCCGGCCTGCACAAAGTGGTCGATTTGGGCGCCTGGTGGAAGGAGCTTCACGGCTTGCCGTTACCGCTGGGAGCGAACGCCATTCTGCGCGACTTGCCCGCGGACGTTCAACAGGAGAGCCGGCGCTGCCTGAGCGAGAGTATTCAATATGCTCTCGATCACAGAGAGGAAGCATTGCGCTACGCTCTCGAATTCGGCCGCGGACTCGATACCCAACTCGCCGATCAGTTCGTCGGCATGTACGTCAACCACTTCACGACCGAAATGCAGCCCGAGGTCGTCGAGTCGGCCCAAATCCTTTTGGACAAGGGCTATGAAACCGGGATCATCTCGAAGCGCGTCCAAGTAGAGTTCGTATAATTATTTCCAGGAGCCGGGATTTCGCTCCACCGAAACCCCCCAAAGGTGTCTGCTATGAACTCCGGTCGCGTTGTCTTTCGCGTCGCCCTGCTGGTAGCTTCACTGTCAATTTCCCTGTCTTCGTTTGCCGCCTCGGCGCAACTCCAGGACCTCTCGCACAAAGACCCCAAGAAACGCATGCGGGCCGCCGATAAGGTTGGGCAGCTCAAAGATCCCGTACACATCCCGGCCCTTGAGAAGTTGCTGACGGACCCGGTGGCCGACGTCCGTGGGAAGGCCGTGGCGGCGATCGTTTCGATCGGTACGCAGCACAGTTTGGCGCCGTTGATCTCCGCCACGCGCGACTCGATTCCGGCGATTCAAATCATGGCTGTCGACGGGCTGGTGAATTTCTATCACCCCGGCTACGTCCGAAAGGGCTTCGGCGCATCGCTGAAGAAATTCGGTGCCGGAGTGAAAAACCGCTTCGCTCAACCCGCCGAAGTGCTTGTTGACCCGTATTTGAAGGTTTCTCCCGATGTGATCGCCGCGCTGGGCCGACTTGTTTCGGGCGGCGTGACCCTTGAGTCGCGGGCGAACGCGGCACGCGCGGTGGGCATCTTGCGCGGCAAGCAGGCTCTTCCCCAGTTGGTCGAAGCCCTGCGGTCGAAAGACACCACTCTGATCGTGGAATCGGTCCAAGCGATCGAGAAGGTCGGCGAAATCAGCGTCGGCCCTTCCCTGGTCTTTTTGCTCCGCGACCTTGACGAGCGCGTACAACTCGCCGTCGTCAAAGCGGTGGGGCAATTGCTGGTGCGGCAGGCCATTCCTGAGCTGGTCGGTCTGGTCAAAACGGCGGACAGCAAGAAAATGCGGCGCCAGTCGTTGATTGCGCTGGCAAAGATCCCCGACTCCGGTCAGCGTACGACGTTTCTGCTTTATCTCCGCGATAAGGACCATCAGGTCCGTGCCGCGGCCGCCGAGGGCATCGGACGCACGGACGAGCCCGGCGACTTAAACGTCATCACAGAAGCATTCGGTCGCGAAAAGAACGAGTCGGCGCGGCTTTCGGCGGCTTTCGCGGCGGTCCACCTCGGCGACCTGAGCTACATCAACTATTTACTCGACGCGCTCAATTCCACCTTCCACCGCATGGAGGCGCGCCCGTTCTTAGTGGAATTGGCTCGTAAGTCAGAGGTGCTCGGTAAGCTCTATGACCCGCTCACGTCCGGCACCAACGACCAAAAACGGCACCTCGCCCACGTACTCTCGGTCAGCGGCAACAAAGACAGCCTGCCCTATCTCGAGAAGCTCACCCACGACCCCGAGCCACGGGTAGCCCGCGCGGCGATCGAGGCCCTGAAGACCCTACAGGCTCGGTTGTAAACGCCTGATTGGCCGGCAGTCAGCGCTGCTCCGCGGCTCGAACCCAAGCCGCACCGCCATTAAGAGAACGTAAACGTTCTGGAAACGAAACGTTCCTAGTGTAGAATTGAGACGCCGAAAAGGCGAGATGTCCAGGGGGATCTCGTGACGGAAATCGGGCTGATAGGTCCCGGAAAAGTAGGGCGTGCGCTCGCGGAGCGCTTGCCGGCGGAGTTGTTTTCGTTGGGCCCCGTTCTGTCCGGAACCCAGACCTCCGCCCGCCGTGCGGTTCGCCTCATCGGCGCGGGCGCCCCCACGACCGACCCGGATAAGTTCCGTTCCTCGAAAGCCGTCTTGATCGCCGTACCGGATACGGCGCTCGAAGCCGTGGCCCAACGATTGGCGCGTGTAAGTTTTTCATGGCGCAAGAAAGTTGTTCTTCACACCAGCGGCACGATGTCGAGCAAGGTGCTCGAGCCCCTTCGAGTTCGGGGCGCCGCGGTCGGCTCGATGCACCCCTTCTACGTCTTTCAGCGACCGGTGTTGTCCTTCGAAGGAGTTCTGTTCACCGTGGAAGGATCTTCCAGGGCGACAAATCTAGCGCGCAGAATCGTGCGTGCCTACGAGGGCGAATTCGAGCTCATCAAGGCGCACAAGAAGGTCCATCACTCCATTGCCGCGACGATCTTGTCCGATTTCTTGACCGGTCTGCTCGAAGCCGCCATTCAACAGATGGTGGCGGGCGGCTTCACGAGGCGACGAGCACTGGACGCGGCCAACGTAATGTTGCAGGCCGTCTTGAAGGACTATGAGCGGTCGGGACGAAAGAGCCGCCCGGGTCCGCTCTTGCGAGGCGAGCAGGAAACGGTCAGCCGGCACCTCACGGCACTCGATGACTTTGACCCGGCTCTGCGGGAGGCCTATCGCCGCGCTGCACAGGCGGCTCTGGCGATTTTGCGTCGAGACCGCGAAGCATTCTCTCAACTGGATCCGGATTAGTCGTGGCCGGCAATCCGTTTTTTTCGGTCTCCTGCTTGTGGCGGCGGCGGCGCCCGAGGCGCTCGACCTCAACACCGCCTCCGTGGCGGAACTCGAAGCGTTGCCCGGAGTGGGGCGCGGCCGCGCGGAATTGATCGTCCGAGCCCGCACCCGCAACGGCCCTTTTAGAAGTATTCGTGAACTACGAGCGCTGCCGCGGATTACCTTGAAGACGATCGACAAGCTGCAGCCTTTCCTGATTGTGAACTCCGGCGGCCCCGAGGAAGAACGAACGCCCGACCCGCGGAAGCGGTCGCCAACAGCAACACGTTGACCTCGCTGACCTCGCGCGAAGCCCGCGGCACTTTCAAAACCTACCACCTGCGTGATTCAGCGCCTTTACGATAGTCTGAGAACTTCGCGTTGTTCCCTTACCTCACCCGTGGTCCGAGGTGGCGGTGAAGGAAAACCCCCCACCGGAGACTCGATTGCCCGGCATTTGCATCATCCGCCACGCCCAGGCGGGGCCGCGCCACGACCCCAGCCACAGGAGTTTTCGCTAGCCGTGGCGACGCCGAACGATCCCTGTACCGAATCCGGCGGCGGCAGCGCGGGCGATCCTTCCGAGAGGCTCGACATTCACGTCGAGTTGCGTGTGGAGGACACGCTGCGGGCGGGCTTCCAGATTTTTTCCCGTCGCGCCCGCGTCGCCGGCGCCGTCTATGCTGCTTCGGCCGTGGGGTTCATCGTTTTCCTCGCCTCGCCGGGTCCGTCTGTTTCGTCGGCCGATGTCGGCGTGCTTGCGGCCGCCGCCGCCGTGGCTCTCCTGCTGCCCGGCCTGGCGGTCGTGCTGGTCTACCGCAATGCGAAAGCCGACTTTGAACGATCCGCGGACGGCGTGCACATCATGCAATATCACTTCAGTCCCGACGGCGTGCTGATTGAAACGCTGGAGAGACCCGGGTGGTTCGAATGGGATGCTTTCGAAAGCTCCCTGGAATTACCGAGTTGTTTCTTGCTATTTGCGAGCCGCGACGATTACTACGTTGTGCCCAAGAGGTGTCTGCAAGGGCCGGAAGAGATCGATGGTCTACGAAGCATTTTGCGTCGGCGCCTCAAAACCGGGCCGCGAAAGTAAGGAGCTGGGAAAAAAATGGGGGCTGTACCGAGCGCCGACCGAATAACTTTCATTGAACCAGTAACCGCTTCCGACGCCAGGGGACTCCTCCGAAAATACGCCCGGAATCTCCTCGATACCGAAGGCCCCGACGTGGCGTGAGGCTCCAGCCTTGTCGCGCCCCGAGTCATCGGGGCGGGTCTTGGCAATGTGCCGAATATGTTCGGCAGCTTGAGGGTGAAAGTCCCTACGGCAAGTGCGACACGCCGTGGGTGTTGGGAAGCCCCGAGGGGTGGGTCCGACGTAGGTTGCGATCCGCGATGTGGAAGCAGTGGAAGCGAGGGCCGGTGCGGTTTAGCGAGCCGTACAAACGGGGAGTGAGTCAGTCCTGGCCGCGCAAACGGCGGGCAGCGCTCATGGTCCGTGGCGGCTCGCCCACAGCCCAGCGCCGGCTATGGCGCTGCCCAATGCTTACTTCGACTGGCTGGGACTTCCGAGATTGATGGTTCGCGCGTAGCTCAACCCGCCGAACCGCCCTATCCGGACCCGTATGGGGTAACGATCTTTCCCCGGGCGTCGAGCACATGTAACGCCTCCGACCGCGGAATGTTTTCGGCCACCCTCGCAACCCGGCGTCCGGCAATAGCGACGTCGCGCGGCGCGGAGAGATCTTGCGCGGGGTCGACAACCCGACCGCCCTTCACCAAGAGGTCGTAGCGGTGCGTCGTTGGGTCTTGTGCCCGCAACGGCGCCGCGGGGCCGTCGAACCACCGGCATACCAGCGACGAGCCGACCAGCGAGCGGCTGAGAAAGCTACGGCGTGTGCGGCGTCCGTTCAAAGCTGCAAACGCTTTCATCCTTGGCTCGGGAGTTTGAAACAGAGCGAATGAGACGCATTCGGTTCACTTCGCGAGCGGGTCGGGGCGAAGCTGGAAGTGCATGACTTTGCTCGTCGTCCCTTTGCCGCCCTCCATGTGAAAGGGCCCTCGGGTGCTCACGGTCGTCCACAGGCCCCTGCCCTTCCAGCCCGCCTCCGCGTCGTCGATCCGGCCATCCATCCATTTCGTGTAGAACCCCAGCGGATACGGAACGCGGAGAACGACCCACTCGCCGTCCTTGAGAACCAGCAGCCCCTCGGACGCATTGCCGGTGTTGATCGGGATGTTTTTGCCCAGCCCGAATGTATCGAACTGGTCCACCCACGTGTAGTAGCTGCCCTCGGCGCTGCCCGAGTCCGAAACGCCTTGGATCTGCGGCAACGGTTCAGCATAAAACGTCCAGCCCTCGGGACAGTGCTGTCCGGTGGCCTTCGGTCCGTTGAGCGGTTCCTTGCACTTGCGGCGGTCGAAGCTCGCCATGTGTCCGCTCGCCATTGCCGCCCATGCGACGCCGTCTCGGTCAACATCCATACCGCGAGGTGAGTACCCCTGGACAGAAACGTTGGGGTTCGCAAACGGCGGCTCGTACACTTCCGCCAGCGCGGTGTGGGGAGGATTCGACCCCGGATCGAGTCGAACGACGGCGCCCGGAACGCCCAACACCGATCCCCAGATCGAGCCGTCCGGAGCGGGGGAGACGGCGTAGAAGGCGGCGCCGAAACGCTTGTCCTTGGCCGGATCGAGCGGCTCGTCGGGCTCGACATAAGCGTCCCGCTTGCCGTTGCCGTTGGTGTCCATGATAAGCGCGGTCCACCCCTGCGACTTCACTTCGTCGCCGGTCTCGTCGAACATCTTCGTGTCAAGCCAGCCCACGACTTGGCCGCCGCCGCTCGTCCACAGCGTGTTGTTCTCATCCTCGGCGAACATCAGGTGGTGCGTGCTGAAGCACGTGCCGATGTGCGTGAGCTCTTCGGTCTTCGGATCGTAGACGGCGAGGTGCCGGCCGGCCTGCTCAAGTGGGAACAATTTGGCCGACGGGTGGCTCGAACCCTCCTTGCAAAAATCAGGGTTGGCACGCGGGCGCACGGTCGAGGTGATCCAGACCCGGCCCTTCTCATCGAACATCGGATTGTGCACGTTGGTCTTGCTGGTCCAAATTGCTTCATCGCCCCAGTAGGGCGAAGGCTGCGGCACCGTCTGCGGCGCTGCCGGCGGCGTGTTCGGATCGCGGACGGTCAACTTGACCTGACTCCGGGTGTGGCCCACCGGATCCAGAACGGGCAGGTAGTCCGCGCTCGCCTCGAGCGCCCCGTAGATGAGACCGTTGGCGTTGACCGTGGGATTCCGCCGGTCCGTGGAGACCTCGTCGTGGAGGTAGGCCTTCGGATCGGCCCAGTCCCATTGGGTGATGACCACGTTGCGCTCCAGTCCTTGCGGCCGCGGCGGTGTGGGCGGCAACTCGCCGGCGGCGACCCGGTCGGTCCAATCCGCGAACACCTCGAATCCACGTTGCGCGCCGATCCGCGCCATGCCGCCGGCCATGCTGCCGCCGGCTTGCCCGGAAAGAATGCGCCGCTCCCACGCCTCCACCGAGGAAGGGAAGCTGCCAAGACTCTCGGGAATCTCCCGCGTCGCCTTGGCGCCCAGTTGGTGACAAGCCCAGCAGTTGCCGGACTTCACGTTCCGCAGCCAGTGAGCCTGGCTTTTCATGTCTGGTGAAATACCGTTGCCTTTAGGTCCCGTGCCGGGGAACTCGCTCTTGTCCGGCGCCTTGAGCAGGGAAAACCAGTAACCGGCCGGGTAGTATTCCGCCGCCGCGGCGGGATTGGGCGCCGCCACCGCCGTCAGGTTCACGATCTTGCCCGGCTCGGCCTCCACCTTGGGAGAATCCACCAGACCGTAGCCGCGCACCCACACGTCGTAGTTCGCTTTTGGAAGGTCGGGCAACACGTACTGTCCGCTATCATCTGTCACGACGATCTTGACGAACTTGGTGGGCAGATCGGTCGTTTCCGCGATCACCCAGACCCCGGCTTCCGGTCCCTTCGCGCCGCTGACAACCCCGCCGAGGTCGTCGCCGTCGATCGCGACCGTTTCGCCGCCCGGTTGTCCGCAACCCGCCAATGCGAGCAAGGCGCTCAAAAACACTGCCAAGCCGACCGCCGGCATGCCTACGCGGGTAAACCGTGTCACTCTTGTCGTCCTCATGTCTCGGCTCCTCTCTTCGCTGTCTCGCCGGACCCTCGTGTGATCAGCTCCAGCCTAAGGGATTGTACCGCCCCCGGGGATAACTCGTGGTACCGCGATCTGTCCACGGCAGCTTTGGCGGTTCCACCAGCTTCCTACCCGTTCGGGCCTTAGCCTGTATTTCTCACCACTTGGCGAGGCGAAGTGCGTGAGAGGGCTGTCAGTACAAGGCACGGGCCGCCTGGCGCGCGGAGGCGTACTTGAACAGTACGGTGAGCACGGCAGGCAACCGTAACGAAGTAATGACGGGCCTATCGCGTGCTTCGACCGTCAGGTGGTGAGAAATGCAGGTTAGGACCCTCACCTCTGCGAACGCTCTGATGATCGAGATCTGGACGGTACTGATCGTGATGTTGCTGCTGCGTTACTTGCAGCCGCGGGCGCGTCGGGGTTGGAGCTTGTCCAATTTGGTCGCTCTGTTGCAGCAGCAGTTGTTTGTCCACTGCGATTTGCTCGCCTGGCTGGACGAACGCGAAACCTGCACCCCTGGGGACCGGCTCAAGAAGTCTTGTTGAAACGGGGCCCTACGGACGGATGACCTTGCAGGCGAAAACGCATCTCGATCACATACGAGCCGGGCACCGCCTGGGCCGCGTTGTGGCCCGGCGCACCCGTCACCTCGCCCCCGGGGTGCGTGCCCGACCCACACACGATGTGCGTATCATTCCGCCGGACGGACGCCCCTCACGGGAGTTTCGACTCCTTCGATTCCTTCTTCGCGGCTTCTGCGGCGGCCTTCTCTTCGGCGCGCGCTCCAGAGAGGAGATTGAACATGCCATAGTTCCCCTCATGACACGCGTACTCGAATATCGGCCCCTCCGTCTTCCTCATGGGAAACACCGCTGTCCAGGATCTTGTGAACGACTCCGGATCGTCGATCGTGTACTCGTAGCGAAGGGTGTCGGCGTCGACGCGCGTAATGCGTTCGACCACGTGCAGGTTCTCGCCGGATTTTTTGAACATCGTCTGATCGGTGAAATTGGTCGTGTCGACGACCAGCGTATCGCCCTCCCAACGGCCACGTGAGTCTCCCATCCACTGGCGGATGCCGGGCGAGAGATGCGAGCGCCCGTCGAGGGGGATGATGCGCGCGTCGTGGACCATCTCGTTGAGAATCGCCACGTATTCAGGAGTCTGGAAAAGCTGCATGTTGTTGTTGTAGGCGCTTGGATTCATGGGCGGTCCGGAGTTGAACCCCACGATGCAACGCGCACCCACACCGCGGTCCTCCGGGCCGTGGGCAGGACGTCGCCGAATCTCCGCCACGGCGTCTGCTCTCTTCTGCGCCTCGGGCGTCAAGGAAGGAATCCGGCCGGCCGGTGGATCCACAATCAGCGACGTTCGCCTGTCCGGTATGACCTCTGTTCCGCGGTCAAACCAGTACTGGTTATAGCTGCCAATGCAATCGACGAAGTTCGGAGAGCCGATACAGCGATCTGGGATCGCGCTCGAGTCGCGCTCTATGCGGCTTTGCGCTGTTTGCTCTTCCAGTTCATGCGCTTCCTTTTCCGTAAGAAGCTGTTTCCCCGCCAGCTCACGGGGGCGTTCCAAGGGCGTGATGGTGCGGAAGTCCCATATCCCGCGCAGGTCGGGCTTACCCCACGGCGTCCGGGGCGGGGTCGGCGTGTCCACCGCGGAGGTCTGAGCCTGCGCAACGCCGGGCGCCGGCGCCACGATCGCGAGGACGGTTGCCACAACACCGATTGAAGCGAAACATCGATGGCTCATCTGAACCGTCCTTTCACCTGCTTCGCGGCTTTATCTCTATTTCTCTTTGAGCGGCCGCAAGGGAAACAGCTCAGGGCTTCACATCACTCTAGGAAGCGCCTTGCATTCTGATGCCCAGCGCGTCATGCAGGTACGTGAGGTTGTGCCCGATGTTTTCTTCGATCGTTCCTTCGCCGGGTCGCGGCCGGTTGAAGTCGAGCGTGACCCAGCCCTGGAAGTTTCTCTTTCGAAGGATTTCCAGAATCGCCGGGAAGTCCACGCCCCCGGTACCGAGATTCTTGTACAGATTAACTCGGCTGTGCTCGTCTCGCGAGGGCGTTGGTCCGCGGTGGCCGTGGTATTTTGTCGGAGTGTCTTTCCAGTGGAGAGCAGCGACGCGCGAATAATGGCGGCGAACGAGCCGCACCGGATCGATGCCGCCGAGGGTCAGATGTGCAGTATCGGCCGTCAGATAAACGAGTTCCGGGTCGGTCAACTCGAGAACGCGCTCGACCTCGTGCGGGCGCTCGAGCGGTGACCAGATGTGCGGGTGGGGAGCAAGCCGTAAGCCCACGTCGGCGGTGCGTTTGCCCAGCTCGCTGAGAGCGTTCGCCATGATTTTCAGTTGTTCGTCGGTGGTCGGCTTGTCCGGACGACGCCCGAGATTCAGCTTGAAATGCGTGCACCCGAAATGGGCGATGAAGTCGCGCGCGAAACGGGCGTGATCCTCGATGGTTTGGGGAACTTTTCGAGGGTCAATGAAGTTCGTCGACATCGGGCCGCCGTTCGAACAGGTGGCCAAGGCGATGCCCGCGGCATCGAGCTGGTCTTTGAGCGCCTGCGGCTTATCGAGATATTTGAGAATGTTCTCCCGAAAAGGCTCAATACCGTCAAAACCGTAGCGGGCGCAGTCACGGATGCCCTCTTCCACTCCGTCCTGCCACATGTGTCCGCTGTGAGCGATGCGGATGCCGGACGGCCTCGCGCCTTTTGCGGCGGCGACACCGAGGCCGGCGGCGAGAAACCGGCGTCGATTGAGCACGGTGGGGACCTCCTTCCAGCAACTAGCTTAGCTTATGTTCGGATACTCGGAATTAGATTCGAAGGAAGATGCCGTCAGGACGAGGGTGCTTGTCGCATGGGGGCAGAACGAAGACAATCAGCGTGGAATGGAAAGCTGTGCCGTGCCCAAGTCCAACAGGTGCAGCGCAAAGCGAAACTCTCTTCCGATCCGGCTGCGCTCCACCCGACTCGCTTTCCGCGATCCCTTCCCGCTACTTTCGACCCCCAGTTCTCGTCGCAGCGCCCGCGCCAACCCGATTGAAAACGCATAGACTCCACGCCTCCTCGGCGCGGTTTCAGCGTGCGCCGGCTGGTGAGCGCTGAGGTGGAGGGTTTCGTGTGATGTACAATAACCCTGGCTCAAGGTGGAATGTCGGTGCCATGGAACTTCTTGCCGGCAGCGTTCGACACCTGCCAATGAATACCGCTTGTCTCATCCTCGGACACGTCCTGACTCTCTTCGTCGTGGCCGGCTGCTCGTCTGGGGCAATAGAGCCGGCCCCGGAAGCGGAAGAGCAGAATCCGGGCACGGCAGTGCCGGCGGAATCTCTAACCTTCCACGCCTCCTTCGACAACGGCCCGGACGCGGACTTCGCCTCCGGTGACCTCGCTATCTACTCGGCTCCTTCCTTCAACGAGGCAGACCAAGCAAGGCCGGGGATCAGCGTGCCCGATGTCGAAGTCGTGTCTGGAGCGGGCCGCTTTGGTGACGCTCTCCGGTTCGGCAAGAAGAACACCCAAGCCCTCTTCTACAAGGCCAAGGACAACGTCGCCTATTCCGGTACGGACATTACGGGCACGGTATCATTCTGGCTCAGCCTCGATCCGGCCGTTGATCTGGAGCCGGGCTACTGCGATCCCATCCAGGTGACCGATGCCGCCTACAACGACGCGGCTGTGTGGGTGGACTTTACCGACAAGAATCCGCGTAAGTTTCGGTTGGGCGTGTTCGGCGACCTCGAGGCATGGAATCCGGAGAAACTCCCCCCGGACAAAAACCCTGACTTCAATAAGCGCCTTGTGGCGGTGGATGAGCCACCCTTTAGCAGCGGTCAGTGGAATCACGTCGTGGTCACGTACTCCCGCCTAAACTCGGCTGTCGGCGGGACCGCCAAACTTTACCTGGACGGCGAACTCCAAGGTACGGCTGAAGGGATCAGCGAACCATTTACGTGGGACGTGGAGCAGGCAGCCCTTCGCCTGGGTGTTAACTACGTGGGACTCTTCGACGATCTAGCCGTCTTCGACCGCGCCTTGACGGGTGAGGAGGTCGGGGCTCTTCACCAACTGGCGGATGGAGTCGAGTCACTCCGCCGGTAAACATAGGTTTCCGGAGATCTCGCAGGGCTTGATAGCGGACCACGTCCGGCCCGAACCGCTACGTTTGACGCGGGCTCATCAGTAGAGGATATCGATGCATCCGATCCGGACCTGCCTGGTTGGGTTGGCTCTTGCCGGCGTGGCTGCCGCGCAAACAGTGCAGGCTCCCGGCGGTTCCCGGCCGGCAGCCCGGCACTCCTCTCAAACCGATGCCGGCAAGGAGCACCTCGAGCATCCGAACTGGCTAGGCCCCTTTATCCCCACTCCCACCGCTGTAGTGAGCGCCGCCTTAGAGCTTGCGAAGGTCGGCGAGAACGATCTGGTCTACGACCTAGGTTCCGGTGACGGGCGCATCATTCTGGCGGCGGCCCAAAGCTTTCAGGCTAGGTCGGTAGGGATCGAGTGGAACCAAGCGTTGTGCGAAAAGACCTCTTCGGCCATCCAGCGCCTTGGATTGGAAGGCAGAGTCAAGGTGATCCAAGGGGACATCTTCAACCAGGACCTAAGCTCGGCTACTGTGGTGACAGGGTATCTGCTGCCGAAGGCATGGGAACGGCTCGCACCCATCTTGGAGAGTCAACTCAGAAAAGGCGTAAGGGTCGTCTCAGTGAATGATCCGATTCCAGGCTGGCGAGTTGTCGAGAAGAAACAGCTCGAGGGCGAGTCAAGAACCGCTTCTTGGGACCTGTATCTATATCGGATCCGATAGCTTCCCAGGTACGGCCCAACGAAAACTCGCCGGCAAGTTGAGTTCGGCACGAAGGACCAAACCGAGCCGCGACCGTAAGGGAGCGGTGTGCGATGAAGTTGATCGGGTGCGGCAACGGTGGCGGGCCCAAGGAACCAGCCCCGGGGACCTTCCGGAATTGTCGGTAGGCGGGCGGGTTGGGGTTCGGGACCGGCCGGCGGGGGCTGGGCTTTCGGGGCCTGCTTGCAGATACTGCGCTTATGAGTCTAGCTGCGGGCATTGTGCTCCCACCACGTTCCTTCGGGTTGCGAACCTCATCGGACACCGCTCTCTTACGGTCGCGGCTCGGTTTGGGACTGCATGCTGAGCGGCGCACGTATCCACCTTGCACCTTCCCCAACTGCCGAGGGTGAGACGCAGGTCCATTCTGTGAACGAAATCCTGAGACTTGCCGGAGTAGCATCTAGAGGTGCTGATTGCCGGCACGAACCGGATTCCGAACACGTATCGGTTCAGACGCGCTAGCTGGTTTGTTTTGAGCGACTTCGTTCTTCCCTCGGTCGCACAGCCACACGATAGCCCCGGGAGCTATTTCTTCGTGTACACTCGCTTCGCCCGTTCGAAAAGGGCGATCACCTCGTCTTTCTGCTCGGCGGTCTCGAAGTTCGCTTGTGTACGTGCCCACTCGATTGCCGCATCGACCCGGGACGCAAGGAAGCCGGCCGACTCGTCGGACCACACAGGCTGTTTGCTCACAGTTAAGTAGACAGGGCTCGTGTGTGCCATCGGAGGCACGCCGCGTTGACGAATAAAGGCCCACACTTGATAGGGAAGCAGCGTATCTCCGTGGGCCCGGGCGGCCGCCCACGTGCTGCTTTCCGCCGTGATGTCCGCCGTTACCGACAAACTTGCGAGGCCGGCGTCGTTGACACGCGAAGCGACCACACGGCCGCCAACAACGATTTCGAGCCGGTCGACAGGATAGAGATCGTACGGGGCCGAAACCTCGGCCCTCAGCTTGACCGTGTCGCCCCTCTTGAGTTCGAGATCGCTGCCGATTGGTTGGCCGTTCGCGCTGAACTCGACAACCGGTCCCGTGGTGACGAATGTTCGTCCGCTGCCGATTGCTTCGATCCAATCGTTATAGGTAATCTCCGGCTTTCCAACAAAGGCGTAGGTCTTCACCGAACCCACCACCTGTGTGTTCAGCATTTTGTCGGTGCCGGCCGTGGCCGGCAGCCGGAAACCAGTGTTGAGGAAGTGGTACCAGTAAGTCAACGCGCCCGGTTCGCTCCCCGGAACGTCGTCCTTGAAGGCATCTCCCCACGTGAAGAGGTCGACAGTATCAACCTTGTCTAACGCCACATCGATAGGTAACTCGCCGCTCGGGGACGGGAAATGAGCCCAAGTGACCAATGCCCCTTGAGCGTGAGCCTTGTCGGCCTGATGTGCCATCGGCGGATAGTCCGGTTGGCCTTGGACTCCTGTACGAGGGCCGCCCCAAGTGAGCGGATAGACCAACGTCTTGATGCGCTGAAGAATTGTGTGACCCAAAAAACCGTGACGCGTCTCTTCGTTGAAGTAGATCAGGCCGTTCCGAAACGAGTGTATGCTCGGCGCGCCGGTGACATGCTCGACATTGGTAATTAGTTCTCCCCACTTGGTTGCGAGCACATTGATCACGTTCAGATCCTCGGCCTGAATCTCGAGGTGCGCAGTGTGGTCGTCTAGAAAATGCACATGCGTGTCACCCGAGTACCAGCCGCGAGCATTCATGTTCGTCCAGCGCTTGAGCGCGATCGTGACCGGCTCCGGAGGGCCTTCGGTGATAGTCAACTTTGCTGTGGCAGGCAGGTATTCGGTGCCCTTGAGAACCGTGATCGTAAAGTCATCATTGGGCAAATCGACAACGAACTCCGGCCGTACATACGCGTAGGTAGCGCCGTCAATGAACACATCACCGCCCACGTCGTCGCGCCAGCCGATCGCAATGTTCTTCTGGTGACCTCGCGGCGGCCAATACTCACCTTGGCCGGCGGTAATGTTGACGCGTCCGTATACCGGATTACCCGTCTCAGCGTCCTTCAACGAGAACCGGACAGCCCGGGTCGGGCTCTGCTCGGGGAGACGGGGAACCAGCTCGGCCGGGAGTGCCGTAGGGACGAGGGTTGCGACCTTCCACACACCGTCCTCGCTGACCATCTGAGCCATGTGCGCCGTGGCGCCAACCTCGGACCTAAAGACGACCGGCGCCGCTAGTATCCCCGCATCGTTGGGAGTGAACGTGGCGTGGCGGATATCGACATCGTCAACTTCTCCGCTTTCGCGTAAACGGGGCAACCAGGTCTCGCGCAACGGGGAGTCTTGGGTCAGATATTGCTCGAAGGCTGCGGGGTCGTCTCTGACCAGTGCGTTCGACCAAATGTAGAGGTTAAGGCGGACTGAATCTACATCGTGGTTCGGATGACTGTGGCCGACCGGAGAGAAAACCAACGCAAGCCAAATCAGCAAACTCGAATTCCGCATCATGTCCACTCCTTAGGAGAAGTCAATGTTCTTCGCGGGCCTATGTCGGCCGGCAGCCGCGACCACGAAGCAGTTCTTGTAGGGCTGGCTAGTCTTGGCGGACGTCACGGGGCTACGCAGGTGAAGTTCGCGGCGTCATCCGTGCTTCCATTGCCGTTCCATTTGGCCATCTTTGGGTAAGCACATAGCGGGCGCGTCCTCGTCACCTCGTTGTCGTTAGCCTTCGACGCGATGATGCGGTCGGGTGCGGCGCCGTGTTCGACCCATTGCTCGAGCGCCGATAGCGCGTCGAACCGGTCCGGTCCCGGCCCGCCGCGGCAGTGCCCCATACCGGGGGCCATGAACAGACGGAAGAAGTCCTGCGTCTCGGCCAACGCTTCCTCGCGGCGTTTCGACTCGCCGACGACAGCGACGACCTTCTCGAAGTAGTCGATCGCCCCTAGCGGGGAGATGTCCGCGTCGCTCCAGCCGTGATAGACGATCAGCTTGCCGCCCCGATCGCGTAAGGACCGCAGGTCGGGGTCATTCGAATCCAGTGCCTGACCCACTTTCTCGAGCGCAAACTCCAGGTCTTTGTCGAAGTCGAATGAGCGGAAGTCCCAGTCGGGATCTTCAAACACGAAGTTGCGGAAGAAGCCTTCTCCGGCTCGCCAGTGAAGCGATTGGAACGCTCGGTCGCCCGTCACCCACCTCGACCAGCCACTCGGATCCGCCTCGGCGCCCCGCGCCAGCCCAGGGAAGATCACATCCCCGGAGGAGTTCGTCGAGCCGGACCAGATTTTCTTGACCGCCGCCGCTTGCTTGGGGGTGAGGCACGATCTGTCGTTCGTACCCTCGGGGCAGATGAGACTCGCGGGGTCGAAGTCGCAGGTGCGCGGGTCTTCGAGCACGCCGTCCTCGACTCCATCGTTCCGATCGCACGCAGCATTGACCGCGTCACCGAGGGCGGGAAGCTTGGCGGGTGGCAGATAGCTTTCCGGGTCGTCGAGCATCGCCAGCGAGTACCACAAATGCGCGCCGGCGTAGAAGCGAGTCCAGTCGTTGGCCGGGGCGCCGGCGATCAAGCCGTCATAGTCGTCGGGGTATCGCTGCGCTTCCATCAGTCCCTGCTGTCCGCCTTTTGAACAGCCGACGTAGTAGGAGTAGCGCGGCGGCTCGCCGTAGAACGCCTCGGTCACCGCCTTGGCGTTGACTGTGGTCACGTGGAGCGAGCGATGCCCGTAGTCTTCGATCAGATCAGGGCGGTCAAGCGCCCACGATGCGTCGAATGATATGTCCCCGGCCTTGTGGCCGGTGTCGGTACTTGCGGTTGCGTAACCGCGCTTGAGCGCCCTACCCATCGCTGTATAACTGATCAGCCCCGCCATTCCGCCGTTGCCGACGCCCTGGAATTTGCCGTTCCAGTCGTTGATCGGCAGCCAGACCTCGAAATTAACCGCGGGCGTGGTCATCGCCGTGACGCGGCAAAAAGACGGCAGGTCGAGCGCACTTGACGACCCGGGGGGCGTGAATTCTCCCATCGGAACAACCTCGGAACTGCCGATCGTCGTCTCGGGAAGCGTGAGTTCCGCGAGCGTGGAGCACGAGGCGGCTGACTTCTCCGCGATAGCATTCCGCGCCGCGCTCCGCTGGGCGCCCATGACAACGCCCGTGGCGGTTGCGGTCAGCACCACAGCCGGCACCACCCCAAAGATCAATGTCTTGATCGCCCGCCGAAACCTACTCATGAGGGTCGTCGCTTCCTCGAAACAGGGTGTGCGCAGCCGCGTTCGGGAGGCTGATCGCGTCGGGCACCCGATTTCGCAACCGTTCACCGCCCCGCCGGCCCCAAGTTCTCGTACCACTTGATGTTATGGGTGGCGCCGCCGATCTGCACAATGTCCACCCGACCGTCGGCGTTAATGTCGGCTACGGCACATCCCGAAGCGGACATCCCAAGATGGTCGAGCACTTCGTGATGCCAATCGGCCCCGGCGTCGTCCTGGGCGTAGAAGACGTGAGAGCTTGCGACCTTGCCTCGTGCGCGATCGCCGGCAACGATATCATCGCGGCCGTCGCCGTTGAAGTCACCTAAGCAAACTTCGTGTCCTTCTGTAAGTTGGTCGTAGATGATCCGACGCTGCAGGCGGCCGGACTTGTCTTCGGTGTAGACAACGACTTCGTTTCCATGCCACGGCTCGACGGACGCGAGCATGCGCGTCTTGTTCAGGTTCCCGACGGCGACATCGCTTGCGCCGGCCGTGGTGGGTAACTCTTTGTGTCCGCTCGACAGCTGTGTGTTCTCCCAGCGCACCTGGTCGCCCGTTCCGACGGGATCATGCAGGAAGATGCCGTTGAATCCGGCCGTCAGCAGTTCTTCGCGCTTGTCGTCGTCCCACTGAACCACCCGGACACGGTGCAATACCCCGGTGAGCTGGTCGTCGATCAGCAAGCGTTTCCACTCGCCCTGAAGGTTGTTCGGAACGTGATAGTAAACCAGCGGTATTTGGTCTTCGTACTTGGGCTTCAGCGCCTTGGCTCCGATCAGCGGCGCGTTGATCAGCTCTTTGTTGCCGTCGCCGTCGATGTCGGCCCAGGCGACGTGGTGAGAGGTGGCGAGTTCATCGACGGGTATGGCCTTCCACGGCTTGCGGGGATCACCTTGATGCTGAAGGAGCCAGACAAGCCCTCGGCTCTCGGCGGCGACCATGCTGAACTCGTTCTCAATGGAAAGTTCCGGGATGCCGTCGCCGTCAACGTCATGAGCGGCCATGTTGACCAGCCCGCTCATATCTTGAATCAAGACGTGGCGTTCCCATGACGGGTTCTCGTACCACGCCGGCTCTGTAATGCGAGAAGTCATCCCGATGACGTCGGGACGGCCATCCTTATTCATGTCGGTCGCGAGGACTGCATAGCCGCCGGGAATCTCGGCTTCGATGACATGCGTTTGAAACTTGACTGGGCCGGAGGGGTTGTCGGCGGCGTGGAGCAGGCAGCCGCTAAGCAGAAGGGTTATCGAGAGGCGCATGCGGGAATGATAGCACCGCGAACCCACACGGCGAGACCAAAAAACCGCGGGTCCGCCCGAGCCGATCTTGCCATGCCGGACGGCGCAGGGGCGCCGGAGGTGTATCCGGCAAAACCTAGGACGGGTTCGGCGGCTGTGACCGATCTTCGTCCCGATCTTCCCGTCACCGATCTTCCCCGATCTTCCCGGGTCACCCCAACCGGATTACCCCCCCCGTGCTTCGCTTCCGGGCAATCGTTCTAAGTTATTGATATTGTTTGGGATGCGATCGAAAATTGGCTTCGTTTCGTCGAATTGACTGGGGCTTGTACTTGCACCTCCCCTTTTACGCCTTGTCTGTCTACGATCTCCCCGCGGGGCTTGCCTGTAGAGCGGGCGGCGGGGGCGGCCGCGGGTCCGCGAACTACCCGTTGCGCGGTTCCGACTATTACGCGTCCAAGTTCTTGATATCGCTTAAGTTTTACGCCTTTTCTTTGAGAGAATTGGCTTTGTTTCGTCGAAATCCTTCGCCAGGGCCGGCCCTTCTCGTCCTTGCTTGCTTCACTCAGGCTGTGGGGCCTATGCGGAGAGTGGGGACTGAATTCGGCCTGAGCCTCATCTGGTCGCGATCGCTGATCGTCGGATCGGGGCGTCTCTTTGGTGAAGATTTTTAATTGGAGCGCGGGCGCTCGGCGTCCGAGATCCACTAAGTTATTGACACAGCTGGATATGCGGGACCTGGGATCGATCCTGGATTCGCGAAATTGGGTTCGTTTGGCAATGATTTTTCAGGCCGCTTCGTGGGCTTTTCTTGTCCTCCTTGGCCTGTCGCCGGCGAGCCTTGGCTCGGCCTCGCCGTGCTTAGGATAGCGGTAGTGTCAAGGCGGTTTTGGCCGAGTTCGGGCTCCGTCCCCGAACTCTTCCCGAACTCTCGGAACACTCGCGAACTCTCGAACTCCTCCGGAACTCCTCCGAACTCCCCCGCCGAACTCCCCGAACTCCCAACTCCCCGCCGAACTCCCCGAACTCCCCCCAAACTCCCTCCGAACTCCCTGAACTCCCTCTAAAACCTGAATCCGGCGTAAAGCGGCTTGCCTAAAGAAGCTGTGGAGTCCGTCCCGAAAGGTGAAAGGGGGTTGTGGAGGCGGTTGCATGAAACGCCACAATTCGATATAATCGCACACTCTTCCTGACGATTTCGCATCAGACAACGCCCACGAATTCCCCAATAGTCATGCCACCATCCCAAGCTCCACGCCAAGCCGCTCGGGACGACACCCGAACATCCGTCGTCCCTTATGACGATCTTACTGCGCCAACTCGCAACGCAATCGCCACTCACTACGAGGAGCCTTTCCGTGCCGTCTTCGCCGAACCGGACGACGCCGTTGTGGGCCCGCTCAGCGAAACTGAGTTGCGGCTCTACTCGAATAAGAGGACTTGGCGACAATCGTCCACCACCAACCCGCCCAACCATTTCGACCACGCCTACGAGGCTTATATTGACCCACTGTTCTGGAAGAAAACGGGTCATCAATTGGTGATCATTGAAGGTGACGTAGGTATCGGTAAATCGAAGTTTCTAAGGTACTATATGTTTCATTATTGCCCAGAGTTGGGCGTAGGCCGAGAACATTTCAAAGAAAAATTGGCAATCGGAGTCAATTTCTATGGCGTCAAGACCGTCCCTGACTTTGAGAAGCGCCTTTATCGATCGATCAGAAAGCAGCTTACTGACGCTTGTGATCGTATCGGATTCGATTTGGAGGGACACGATCGATGTCAAATGTTCGATCCCATTTTGAGATTCAACACCGCCGTGTTTCAACGCGCAGAAGAGGGAGATCCTCAATATAGAGAGAGAGAAGTAGTTCGAGTGAGGAGTACCATTACAACGGAGAAGTGGGTGGAGCTGGCGTTACAATATTTATCAGACTTACTCGTCGATCCGGACCAGATTCCTGAATCTTTTCCGTACCGCTATCTCGTGCTTTGTTTAGACAATCTCGATCAGACACCCGAGGATCTTCATCTCAGAGCCATTTATTGAATCTCGCAAAATAAAGTGACACCTTTTTGGGGTACGTACGTCTTTGTATGTATGGGAAATACAAAAGGCGTACGGCGGGATTTCGAGGCCCTGGAGAAGCGCCGTTTCAAAGCGATCCGGTTGGTCGAGCAAGGCTGTAGTCAGTCCGAGACAGCGAGGCGATTGAAGGTCGCGCGGCAAAGCGTCAGCGAGTGGCTGCGACGATACCGGCGTGACGGCGAAGCCGGGTTGCGCCAGGCCGGCCGCGCCGGCCGTAAGCCGCTGTTGGACGCCGCGCAGCTCGAACGCCTCGAGGCGTTGCTGCTGGAAGGCCCCGAGGCGCACGGCTTCCCGACGCCGCTGTGGAGCTGTCCGCGGGTCGCTCGTCTGATCGGAGACGAGTTCGGCGTGCGCTATCACGAGGGCCATGTCTGGAAGATCCTGCGGGCGCTCGGTTGGAGCCCGCAACGGCCCGTCGGCAAAGCGCGGGAGCGCAACGAAGAGGCCATCCGCGGCTGGCAGCGCAAGACTTGGCCGGCCATTAAAAAAAAGCCCGCAAAGAAGAACGTACGATCGTCTTCATCGACGAAAGCGGATTGAGTCAGAAGCCGCATCGTTGCCGCACCTGGGCGCCGCGCGGCGAGACACCGGTGTTGGAGTTCAACTTCAACTGGGACAAGCTGTCGGTGTCGGCCGGGCTGACGTTGCGCAACTTTTACTTCCGGCTCTATCCCGGCGCGATCGGCGAGCTGGAGGTCATCGACTTCCTGAAGGCTTTGGTGCGCCACATCGACGGCCCACTGCTGATCGTCTGGGACCGGCTGCCGGCGCACCGCAGCCGCCTGGTGCGGGAGTTCATCCAGCTCTCCGAGGATCACATCGCAACGGAGTACTTGCCGCCCTATGCGCCGGAGTTGAACCCGGTGGAATACATTTGGGCGTACTGGAAGCAGCACGAGTTGCCCAACGTCTGCCCGAAGGACTACTGGGAACTCGACGAGCGCGCCCGCAAAGCGCTGCGGCGAATGCGCCGCAAACCGCGCTTGATTACCGCTTTCTGGAAACAGTCTTCTCTTTGTCTCGATTGACAGTATATTATGCGAGACTCAGTAGCAGGTGAGAGATTGGCTGGGAGAGTCTAAGTTACAATTGTGGCGCATTTTTGTTCCGGTGTGGCCGGAAACCTATCATCGCATCATGACCGACGAGGATTTACCCCCAACCTTCGACCACGAACACATAGCTCTTGGGGTGGTCAGCGCTGGGGACATGACAACGCGACGTCGGAAAGTGCATCTCGATACCATGACGCCGACATCTTCCCGTCGAACAGATGATTCTGCCTTGGATCTCGATCACGATGAGTGCCTTGACTTCATCAAATTGGCATTTGATTTTGCAAGACCGTCTTTTGTGGACGATGTTCATGAGTTGTGCGGCGGGAATTTGAGACACGCTCGTGGGTACTGGCACGGGATTTTGGCGAGCGAGTCGATGTATGAGAATCTGCAAGCGAAGGGAAAAGAACATTTCGGAATATACGACCACTGGGACTCTCTCATCACTGGTCATCACAGAGTCCACCATAGGCGCCGCTCCAGGTTGCGGAACGTTTTTTATGCTGTTCCAGATTCCCGGCGGCCGAGGGATCTCTTGATTGGGTACCATTTGTTGCAGATCTTGCACGAAGAAAAAGGGGATCAGCCATCGTATATTTCAATTGACAAAAAAATGGAACAATATGGGTACCGGCAGGACGAAATCTTTGAAGCGCTCAACTATTACGTGGGCTATCTGATTAAACTCGGGTCTAACGAAATGCCACGGCCTTTTCGCATTCGGAAAGGAGTCGTGAAAGCATATCTATTGACTCCCGCATAATATAGAGTAACCTTTTGAGGGTTCTGCTCGTCCTAACAGACATGGGGAACCCAAGAGGCGTAAGACGCGATTTTGATGCTCTCGAGAGGAGACGGTTGGAGGCCGTGCGGCTGGTCGTTGACGAAGGTTTGAGTCAATCCGAGGCAGCACGGCGGGTGAAGGCGGCGCAGCAAAGCGTGAGCCGTTGGGTCAGCGAGCATGGCGAGCGGGGTGCGGCCGGACTCCGCAAGGCCGGGCGTGCCGGTCGCAAGCCGCTGTTGGACGCCACGCAGCTCGAACGCCTCGAGACGCTGCTGCTCGAAGGGCCCGAGGCGCACGGCTTCCCGACGCCACTGTGGACTTGTCCGCGGGTGGCTCGTCTGATCGGAGACGAGTTCGGCGTGCGCTATCACGATGGCCATGTCTGGAAGATCCTGTGGGCGCTCAACTGGAGCCCCCAACGGCCGGTCGGCCAAGCCCGTGAACGCAACGAAGAGGCCATCCGCTACTGGCAGCGCAAGACCTGGCCGGCCACTAAAAAAAAGCCCAAAAACAAGGCCGCACGATCGTCTTCATCGACGAAAGCGGACTGAGTCAGAAGCCGCATCGCTGTCGCACCTGGGCGCCGCGCGGCGAGACACCGCTGCTGCAATTCAACTTCAACTGGCAGAAGCTTTCGGTGTCGGCCGGGCTGACGTTGCGCAACTTTTACTTCCGGCTCTATCGCGGTGCGATCGGCGAGCTGGAGGTCATCGACTTCCTGAAGGCTTTGGTCCGCCACATCGACCGGCCGCTGCTGATCGTCTGGGACCGCTTGCCGGCACACCGCAGCCGCCTGGTACGAGAGTTCATCGAACTCTCCGAAGGCCACATCGCCACGGAATTCTTGCCGTCCTATGCGCCGGAGCTGAATCCGGTGGAATACATTTGGGCGTACTGGAAGCAGCACGAGTTGCCCAACGTTTGCCCGAAGGACTACTGGGAGCTGGACGAGCGCGCTCGCAAATCCCTCCGCCGCATGCGCCGCAAACCCCGCTTGATTACGGCCTTCTGGAAGCAGTCTTCTCTTTGTCTCGATTAACTCTATATTATGCGAGATTCAATAAGACTCGTGACCGAACCAGCGTACTTGGACAACTTGGCAATGGTGACACCCGTCGACGAAGTTGTTCGAAACCAGATGGTCCAGACTGATTCCTTCGCGCCGAGCGACTTCTTGAATCGGGTCTATACCACATTAGGATTTTTGTGGCAGATTCATCTGGATGAGAAATGGTTTTGTAATCCATCGAGTTGCGAAGAGTCTGTGGAATCAGATGCGTTTGAGAGCGTCTTAAATGTGAATCGTCTGCCACGACTTTTTCCAGTTCTCACTACGTCTTACGGGGAGAGGATTCAAGTATTGCGTGAACAGGGACGACTTCCGAGATCAGTAACGGATGAGGAGTGGGACATACTCTTGCGTGACCGGGTGTTTCGAGAAGCGGAGGGCCTGGAGGGGAAGAAGTTTCTGGAAGTTTATAGAGATTAGTGATGGGGGGGGTTTATCGAGAGGCCAGGCAACGGACGGGGTTATCGGTTTGACTTTGCAGTCCGGCTGTTGGAGAGGATGGGTACGGCGTCGTCGGATGTGGTGTTTAGAGGGCAAAAGGATTTCAAGTGGGGACTGTCGTCCTCGTTCACACGGTTGCGGGCGATCAAGAATGCAAGTCAGACCCGCCGCGAGGAGCTTTACGAGTTGATGTTGGATCGTTTTCGAAATGAGTGCGTTCGGAACGGTTTCGTGGCTGATGAGAGGGTGTTCGGGAAAGGTCGAAGTGTGAACGATGAGGTGCTGCAAAGTCTCGCGCAGCATCACAGGCTTCCGACAGCCTTGTTAGACTGGAGCGAATCACTTTCAGTCGCGCTTTTATTTGCGTTCGATGGTTGTGAAGGCGGGGCTCTTACCTCAAAGTACGTATCGGTGTGGTGCCTTAATCATCAACTGTTCGAAGATGGGGCGGTTAGGGTTCTTCGAAAGGAAGGTGCATATAGGGGAGCGAAAACCAGTGACCTTCTGAGGGAACATAGACGTGATCGATTTCGTCTCGTAAATCACTACGTTTTGGACAATCGTCGAGTGAGACGCCAAAAGGGGGTTCTTACTTGGAGTCGACGGGGGGAAGCATTGGATGATTATGTCCGAAGGAATAATGATGTCTTTCGGGATGGAACATTGATGAGGGTTGACATTCGTGCATCGGAGCAGGAGACTGCTCTGCGACGGCTCAGCTTGAGGGGAACGGATCCGGCGGAAGTGATGGGCGACAGAGATGGAATTTCAATGGCCATCTACAACGATCTACTTCGTTTCGCAAGTTCGTCTGCGCGGCCGGAGGGAGATATGGCTTGAACGGACGAGCAGCCGCGCAGAAAGGGAAGTCTGTATAAGTCCGATCGGACGTACGAAAATCAATTGTGTAGGAGACGGCCCTCCCAAAATGTGCAGCTTCGCTTGGTTCCGCGACCTAAGGGCCTACACGTCAAGCGGGAAATTATGCTGCTGGGAAGTCGGGGACAGGCTACGACTTTCCGTGCTAGCGGGCTCGGCTGTTTGCCGAGCCCGCGTGGGTTTCACTTATGAATCGCTGATCCCGGCAGATCGTACTCTCTTTACAACCCGGGATCTCCTACTCTCTACAACCGGCTTCTACAGGTCGTAGTACAGATAAAACTCATACGGCACGGGCCGCAGGTTGACCTGCTCCAGCTCGGCTTCGCGCTTGTAGCTGATCCAGGTGTCCACCACGTCCTGCGTGAACACGTCGCCGCGGAGCAGGAACTCGTGGTCGTCCTCGAGGGCATTCAGCACGTCGCCCAGCGAGCCGGGCGTGGTCTTGAGGGCTGCCTTCTCTTCGGGCGGCAGATCGTAGAGATCCTTATCCATCGCTGAACCCGGATCGATCTTGTTGACGACGCCGTCGATTCCCGCCATCAACATGGCCGAGAACGCCAGGTAGGGGTTGCAGCAAGGATCGGGGCAGCGGTACTCGATCCGCTTCGCCTTCGGGCTCGTCGAATAAACCGGGATGCGGCAGGCCGCCGAGCGGTTGCGCATCGAGTAGGCCAGGTTGACCGGCGCTTCGAAACCGGGAACCAGCCGGCGATAGGAGTTTGTCGTCGGGTTGGTGAACGCCAGCAACGCGGGCGTGTGCTTGAGCAAGCCGCCGATATAGTGCATCGCCGTCTCGCTCAGCAAGGCGTAGCCGCCCTCATCGAAAAAGACGTTCGTCTCGCCCTTCCACAAGCTCTGGTGGACGTGCATGCCGCTGCCGTTATCGCCGAACAGGGGCTTTGGCATGAAGGTCACCGTAAGACCGTTCGCCTTGGCGACATTGCGAATGACGTATTTGTAATACATCACGCTGTCGGCCATCGCCGTGAGCGAGTTGAAACGCATGTCGATCTCGGCCTGGCCCGCCGTGCCGACCTCGTGGTGATGCACTTCGATCTTCACGTCGAAGTCGGCCATCGCGAGCATCATCTTGGTGCGGATGTCCTGCATGCTGTCGGCCGGAGGAACCGGGAAGTACCCTTCTTTGTGGCGCAGCTTGTATCCAAGGTTGCCGCCCTCTTCTTCTCGGCCGGTATTCCACGCGCCTTCCGTCGAGTCCACCGAATAAGAGCCGCTGTTGGCCGATTGGCTGTAGCGCACATCGTTGAAGATGTAGAATTCCGGTTCCGGGCCCCAATAGCTGGTGTCGGCGATGCCGGAACCTTCGAGGAACGTCTCGGCCTTTTGCGCGATATGACGGGGGTCGCGGCTATAAGACTGCCGGGTCAGCGGATCTTCCACGTTGCAGATGATGCTCATTGTCGGCGCTTCCCGCATGGGGTCCATGTAGGCCGTATCGGGGTCGGGCATGAGCAGCATGTCGCTCTCGTGAATCGGCTGGAAGCCTCGGACACTCGATCCGTCGAAGCCCAGACCGTCTTCGAAAATGTCCGGCTGCAAATCTTCGACCGGGATTGAGAAGTGCTGCCAGACTCCCGGCAGATCGATGAACTTGAAGTCCACTACTTGAGCGCCGCCGTCCGCGGCGATCTTTTGGACATCCTCTGGCGTGTTAGGCATACGTCGTGTCTCCTTTTCGTTGCAAGAAATTCCTATCTAAGTCAAATCTAAATGTCGTAATACAGCTCGAACTCATAGGGGTGCGGGCGCTGCCGCACAGCGTCCACTTCGTTCTTCATCTTGTAATCAATCCAGGTTCCAATCACTTCCTCGGTGAAAACGTCCTGGCGAGTCAAGAATTCGTGATCGCGCTCGAGCGCCTCGAGGGCGTCCTCGAGCGAAGCGGGCAATGACGGCACTTGCCGCATTTCCTCCGCCGATAGATCGTAGATATCCTTGTCGAGCGGCTCTCCCGGGTCGATCTGATTCTGAATCCCGTCAAGGCCCGCCATCAACATTGCGGCGAAGGCCAGGTACGGGTTGGCCGAGGGGTCGGGCGGGCGGAACTCGACCCGCTTCGTCTTTGGTTCCGACGAATACATCGGGATTCGGCATGCCGCTGAGCGGTTGCGGCGCGAATAAGCCAAGTTGACCGGCGCCTCGAACCCGGGCACAAGGCGTTTATAGCTATTCGTCGTCGGCGCCGCGAACGCGACCAAGGCCGGCGCATGCTTGAGCAAACCGCCGATGTAGTAGAGGGCCGTCTCGCTCAGCCCGGCGTACTGATCGCCGGCAAAGAGCGGGTCATCGTCCTTCCACAGACTCTGGTGAACGTGCATGCCGCTGCCGTTGTCATTCCACAACGGCTTGGGCATGAATGTGACCGTTTGCCCGTAACGGAAAGCGACGTTGCGGACAACGTACTTGTAGATCATCAAGCTGTCGGCCGCCTCCACAAGCGAAGCGTACTTCTGGTCGATCTCGCCCTGGCCGCCTGTTGCGACTTCGTGATGGTGGCATTCGATTTCGAGCCCGCAGTCCTGCATCGTTGTCACCATCTCGGTGCGGATGTTCTGGTGGTGATCGGTTGGCGGGACGGGGAAATAGCCCTCTTTGTAGCGCGGTCGATATCCGAGGTTGTCGCGCTCTCGGCTAGAGTTCCAGCGGCCTTCCTCGGCGTCAATGTAGTAGAAGCCGTAGTTATACGACTGGTCGAAGCGAATGTTGTCAAAGATGAAAAACTCGGCTTCGGGGCCGAAATAGGCCGTGTCGCCGATGTCGGTGTAGCGCAGGTATTGCTCGGCCTTGTGAGCTATCCAACGCGGGTCGCGCTCGTAGTGTTGCTTGGTGATCGGATCGACGATGTTGGCGATCATTACCAACGTTGGAACGTCAGTGAACGGGTCCATGATCGCGGTGTTCGGGTCGGGCACGATCAGCATGTCGCTTTCGCTGATCGCTTGCCAGCCGCGAATGCTCGAACCATCAAAGCCGAAGCCGTCCTCGAACGTCGTCTCGGTGAGCTGCGCGATCGGAAACGTGACGTGCTGCCACAGTCCGGGCAGGTCCGCGAAGCGCACGTCCAGCATGCGCGCTTCGTTATCGCTTGCGAATTGAAGGACTTCTTCCGGTGTACGGCGGGTCGACATGGTTTTCTCGAAAGGCAGCCACACCTACCCCTCGGCTCTCAAACAAGAGACCCAAATCGTAACACACGAACCGGCCGCCCTCGGGGAAAATTTCACTCCATAAAAACTTTCGATCGAGGCCCTCTTCCGGCGGCCTCGGGATCCGGTTCCAGGCGATCATCGCGTCGGAAATTGAATCTGCTAGGATACGCGCGTTGAACCGAACGGAAGGAGCTACTCAACCATGGCGGACAACGCTACTCAGAACTTCGAAAATCACGTGGTCATCCCCAAGAAGATCTTCATTGCATTCTTGTTGGCGTTGGCGGGTATCATTTCCGCGTTCGTCGGGCTGTTGATGGTGACGACGACCGTCGGGCTGTGTCTGATCGGAACCGGGGTCCTGCTCGTCGGAATGAGCGCTTTGTGGACCGGTTTCGTCGCCCGAGGCTACGTCATAAAGGTCCAAGACCGCGTCATTCGGCTGGAAATGCGGCTTCGTCTGGAGAGAATCCTGCCGCCCGAAATACAGGGCGACATCCTCAAGCTCACCATTCCGCAACTGGTCGGGCTGCGTTTCGCCTCCGATGCCGAGATGCCCGCCCTAGTCGCCAAGGTTCTCGCCGAAAACATTCAGGAAGCCAAACCCATCAAGCAGTCGGTAACCGACTGGCAGGCCGACGACGCGCGGGCCTGAGAGCAGGTGCCATGTCCGAGAATTTCATGAAACCGAGTATCCGAAGACAATCCGTTTACCCGGTCGCGGTGGTGATCACCGGACTGGCCGGCTTGCTAGGCGCGTGCGGCGGCTCACCCGACGTTTCGGCGGTTCGCCTCGTCGATGAGTTCAGCCCCGAACTCGTGAGCGGCGCCCCGAAAACGGTCAAGGCCGGCAAACCCATCGAGTGGAACTTTCGCGAGACCGACTCCGGCACGCTCGGTTGGACCGCCGGCCGCGGCGTCGCCGGCCTGCGGGTCCACGACGGCGTTCTCACCGGACGCACGACCTCGCCCGCCCCGATCCTCTATGTCCAGCGCGAGGCGGCTCCCGACCCCGACCAATTGCACTCGGTCGAGATTCGCGTCCGCGTCGACAAGGGCGCCAATCTCAGCGTTAACGGCGCGCCGGCCGAGCAGCCACTGCAACAAGTTATCGGCGCGTCCGACGGCCTAACCTGGCCGATGATGACGCCCCTGGTCCCCGGGGAGGAGTTCCAAACGATCACCTTGAGGCCTCAGCGCGTGATGACGATGAGTTCGGCGGGAACGATTCTGTTGCGCCCCAGCGACTCGGCCGGGGCCGAGTTCGCGATCGAGTCGATCCGGCTCGTCTCCACCCGCGAATATCTCTCCAAGGTTCCCTCCGGCGTCGGCTGGCACGGGCTGTCGCAAATCTTTCGGGAAACCATCGTCTCGCGCTCGCCCGAAGTCATACAAATGGATATCGACGTGCCGGCCCGGCCTTGGCTGGATCTGCACGTCGGAACCGTCGAAGACGGCCCGGTCAAGTTCGCCCTGCATGTCGCGCAAGCCGACGGCGGCAAGGGCGACCTCCTGCTCGAGCGTACGGTGACTTCGCCTCATCGATGGGAGGCGACCGCGGTCGACCTAACGGCCTACGCCGGCCGCACCGTCACTCTCTCGCTCTCACTTGACGTCGAAACCGAAGGGACGATCGGCTTCTGGGGCAGCCCCGTCATCCGCGACCGCACGGGCCGCTCCCCCGCCGCCAATGTTCCGCCTTTGGTGCAACTCAGATCATCCGCCGAGCCGCCCCAAGGCGTCATCCTCATGATGGCCGACACCTTGCGGAAGGACCACTTGGACGGCTATGGATACAGCCGCGAGACGGCGCCGTTCTTGAACGAGCTGGCGTCGAACGGCACTCTGTTTCTCGACAACATCGCCCAGGCGACCTGGACCAAGGTCTCGACGCCGACCATCATGACGTCGCTCTACCCGATTTCGCATAGGGTCCGTGACTTTCCGGACCGTCTCCCGGCGGCGGCGACGACGTTGGCGGAAGTCTACCGTGACGCCGGATATGCGACCGTTTCTTACCCCTCGGTGCTGTTCACCGGCAAGTTCTCGAATCTTCACCAAGGCTTCGAGGAACTCCACGAGCCGAATTTCATTGAGCGCAAAGGCTACCCGAGCAAGACCGCCCGACGCTACATCGACCGACTGGGCGATTGGATCGAGGCCCACCGCGATGTCCCCTTCTTTGTCTTCCTCCACGTCTTCGACCCGCACGATCCGTTTGAGCCCTACCGGCCCTACGATTCGTTGTGGGCCGATCCAGCCAAGAAAGAACATCACGAAGAGCAGCTCGAGAAAGTCCGCAAGGTCATCAAGGATCCTCTACGCCAACGGTTCGGCATGCCCAACCGCGGCGAGCTGACTCAGGTGGGCGTCGATCCCGACGAATACGTCAACCACGACATCGATTGGTACGACGCCTCGATCCGTGCCATGGATGTCGAGGTGGCGCGGCTGTTCGAACGCCTGCGTACGCTGGGATTGGCCGACAAGACCGTGTTCGCCTTCGTCAGCGATCATGGCGAGGAGTTTCTCGACCACGGCAGCATGTTCCATGGCCAGACGGTCTACGGAGAACTCACCAACGTGCCGTTGATGTTGCACGCTCCCGGCCGGGTCCCCGCGGGGCTGCTTATCTCGCAAACCGTCGGCAATATCGACTTGATGCCGACGCTGCTTGAGTTGAGCCATCTTCCACTGCCCGACGGGCTGCAAGGGCAAAGCTTGTTGCCGCTGCTGGTGGCCGCGCGCGACACCACCTCCGACGACGAGGACGCACTTATCGCCCAAGCCGAGGCCGCGGGATGGAGTCACAGGCCGGCGTTTTCCGAAAAGCCTATGACAACCGGTTTCGGGGCGCCGCCTCCGGGCGACACCGAGGCTTACGCCGCAATCTTCGACGGCTGGAAGCTCGTCCACAACACGGCCAAGAGAGCCGGCACACCCGAGTTTGAACTCTTCGATCACCGCCAAGACCCGCTCAACCTGAAAAATCTAGCCGACCAGCATCCCGACCGCGTCAAAGAACTGGCCGACAAGATCGCCGCATGGCGCAAAATCGCCGAAGAACAAGCCCTCCCCGAAACCGACTCCACCGAAGGCCTGTCGGATGAAGAACTGCAACGTCTGCGGAGCTTGGGGTACATCCAATGAAAGAAAGTCCGACACCCAGGGCGCCGTGTATGACGCACTTTGTCGTCGACGCTTCTGTAACTCTGGCTTGGCGCTCGAGGGGCCCTCGCGTCCCGCGCAGCGTGGACTTCCGTCCACGCCTCGGTCTCTGCTTATCGCATTGCTTCGTTTCCACGCAAGGGCTGCACGCAGGTCTGGCCAAAGCGCCTAGACCTGCGCTACGGGGGCGGTAATGTGTCTTACGAAACTCGAGACTGCGGTGGGGTCGAGCCCGAGGGCTTCCCGGGGCACAGCACGCCCCGATCCGCTGTCAAACGGAGTTGGCAGACACCGCCTCGACCAACTCCGTCTTGAGCTTTTCGCAGGCCGGCGCGGGCAGCTTGCGGCCGTCGGGTCCGACTAGGTAGAACACGTCCAGGGCGCGATGGCCCTGGGTGTCGATCAGCACGACCTCGATGCTGCACTCGTGCTGCGAAAACTTCGCCGCCAGGTCGAACAGGAGTCCCGTGCGGTCTTCGGCGTTGACGTGAAACAGTGTGGCGTTGGGAGAAGTCTCATTGTCGTAGGAAACGATGGGCTTGAAGCCGGGCCGGCGCTCGCCTCCAAACGGAGTCCGACGGGCCGGCAGTCCATCCAAGTCAGCATTTCCTTTCGCTGTTTCCAGCAGCGCCCTCTTCACCTGGGTCGCTTCACCCGGGTTCAACTCAAGCGATCGCGCGGGGTCGGAGACGACAAAAGTGTCCAATATCAGGCCGCTCTCATTGGCAAAAGCCTCGGCCTTCTCGATGTTGAGGCCGAAACCCGAAAAGGTCGCGCACAGGGACGCGAACAAGAAAGGCCGGTCGCGAGCAATCACGACGACTTCATAGAGCGAGTCACGCCGGGTTAGGCTTGCCGCCGCGGATTTCTCTTCCAGTGTGAGACTTAAGCGAAATTGCTCAAGGATCTGCTCGGGGGAACGTGTTCGCAAATACCTGTGCGGAAAGCCTTCCAGAAAGTCTCGCAGGGCGTCGCGTTCTTCATCAGGAGCCCGTTCGAGCAGAGTCTGGGAAGCCTCGTCACGGATCCGATGCTCTTCGACATGCCGGCCGAGGGCGCGGTCGGTTGCGATGTAGAGCTGCCACAGCAGTTGTTTGCGCCAGTCGGTCATTGCCTTGGGATTGACCGCACTAATATCGGCGAACGTCATCAGCGTCAAAGCTTTGAGGCGTTCAGGTGTTCCGGCGAGGGCGGCGGTCTGTTCGATCGTTTCCGGAGCGCTCAGGTCGCGGCCGCTCATCGTCGCCGACATCTGCAAGTGGTGTCGAATGAGGAAGCGCACGGTGTCGCGACCTTCCTCGTCCATCTGGATGCGCTGCATCGCTTCGTCGGCCAATTCGAGACCTTTCTGGGAATGGCCGCCGTTACTGGACCCCTTGCCTACGTCATGAAACAGCAGCGCGAAAAAGAGAACCTCGGGGCGGTCGAGCTCCGCCGCCAGACGGGCGTAGCGCTGCGTCAAGTCATCTTCTTCCGACGGCAAGTCATGCAACGTCTGAATCGTGACAAAAGTGTGCTCATCGACTGTGTAGCGATGGTAGAAGTCGCGTATGACCAGGCAGTCAATGTTCTCGAATTCCGGGAAAAGAGCTGTCAGCGCTCCGGTCTCGTGCATGGCGGTAAGCGCCTCGTAAGCGAAGGGGAGCGAGAGAATTTCGGCGAGGACGGGCCACAGGCTGCGTCCGGGATTGATGTAGTCGGTAAAGGCTTCCATCGCCTGTCCGACACGTTTTTCGGACTCAAGCGCCAGAGCCACGCCGTGACGCGCTACGAAGGCAAAAAGCGGCAAGACGAGTTCGGGCTGCGTCGTAAGCGCTTGACTGCCGCGCAGATAAAGCCGACCACGACGGACGACGAAATCGTTGTTAGAAAGGCGCGATTTGCGGTCGCGGAAGAAGGTGAACAGCGATTGGCCCTGAGTGGCATTCTCCTCGATCATGCGCATCGCCAAACGATAGATGACGCGTACATTGCGGAAATAATCTCGCATCCATTGCGAGGTGCTTTGGGCCGGCGGAAACGCCCTGCCCGAGCCCTCGTCGGCGATTTGATCTTGGCGTTCGAAGTCCAGCTTGTTGTTGTCGCGGCGATTGAAGTAATGCAGATAGCTTCGGATCGAGAAAAGAAAGCGTTTGGCCTTGGCGAGGGACTCGGCCGTTTCAGGCGGCAGAAACTCCTCGCTTTCGGGCAGACGTACCGCCGACATTTCGGTGAGCTGCGAAATCCAACATGCGAGCTGAAAGTCGCGCAGCCCACCCGGGTCTTGTCTTACGTTAGGTTCCAGATGATAGATGGTTTGCCCGGAGAGCACGTGGCGCTGGTGAGCGAGCTCGACCAGGTTCTTGAGCAGGGTGCGCTGTTCCCGCAGGTAAAAGCGCGGGAGTTGGCGATAACGAAGATCTTCGTAGAGGCTCTGGTCGCCCGCCAAGAAACGCGTATCGAGCAGACTGATATTCAGCTCGGCGTTATCGGGCGCGACGCGAGTGCACTCGGCCGGCGAACGGACCGAATGCGACACGCGTAAGTCGGCGTCCCACAACTCGGTAAGCAGCTTGGAGATCTGGTCTTCGTAGGTGGTCGTCTGCCCGGGACGTTCGACCAGCAAGAGCAGATCGACGTCGGAATGCGGGAACAGTTGGGCGCGGCCGTAGCCGCCGACCGCCACAAGGGCGACTCCGCTGCGCTCAGCATCGACGAACGTTTCGTTAAAACACCGGGTGACAATATGGTCGGTCAGGGTGGAGGTGGTCCGCACATTCGCCAAGCTGTCGCCGTCGGCGAAGAAGCGTTCCCGTATCGTGTCGAGGGACTCGGCGGTTGTTGGCGCGGGTTCGGGCATAGGGAACGGGAAGTTTCCCCGCCCTGAGGCAGAGACACAAAACAACGGCGCCGACGGACTGCCCGCTGTGCACCCCGAACAGTCGTCCTCAGGTGGGCCGACTTCGTGGGCTCGCCCCACGCCGTACCTAGGGCGCCGGGCGAGTTCCCACAAAGCCGATAGAAGGCCGGCCGCGGATTACAGTGCGGCTTCGCCGGTGTCGTTGTTGCGGATGCGAATCGCCTCTTCGACAGAGTAGATAAAAACCTTCCCGTCTCCGATTTTACCGGTCCGCGCGGCCTGGATGACGGCTTCGGCCGTTTCCTGGACGCGATCGTCGCTGACGATCACTTCGAGCTTGACTTTCGGAAGAAGATCCACTTCATACTCCTGACCGCGGTAGACTTCCTTGTGGCCCTTTTGGCGTCCGTGGCCTCGAACATCGTAGATCGTCATGCCGTTAACGCCGGCTTCCTTGAGCGCCTCCCGAACATCGTCGAGCTTGAATGGCTGAATGATAGCGTCGATTCTTTTCATTCCATACTCCTTCCGTACTTAACCGTCGAGATTGTAGGCTTCCTCGCCGTGTTGACTGATGTCGAGGCCTGTGAGTTCGTCCGCTTCCGACACACGCAACCCTACAACGGCGTCCACCACTTTAAGGATAATAATCGTGCCGACGGCGGCAAGCACCCAGGTTAGCAGCACGGCGAGAGCGTTATCGATGAACTGCTGCGTGTTGCCTTCCAGAAGGCCCGCGGCGACGCCAGGGCCACCCGGGGCTTCCTGCACCATGCTGTTGGCGAAGACTCCGGTCAGCAGAGCTCCAACCGTACCGCCCACGCCGTGGACGCCGAAAGCATCCAGGGAATCGTCATAGCCCAACTTCGATTTGAGGATAGCAACAGCCCAGTAGCAAATGAAGCCGGCGGCCGCGCCGATGATCAGCGCCGCCATCGGGGTCACGAATCCGGATGCCGGCGTGATCGCCACCAACCCTGCCACCGCTCCCGTGATGCCGCCCAACGTGCTGGGCTTGCCATCACGCATCTTTTCGGCCAACAGCCACGCCAAAACGGCCGCGGCCGCGGCAAAGTGCGTATTCACAAAGGCGGCTGCCGCCAGACCGTTAGCGGCCAAGGCGCTGCCGGCGTTGAAGCCGAACCAGCCAACCCAAAGCAAGCAAGCACCGATAAAGCTCATCGGCAGGTTGTGGGGCTTCATGCCTTCTCCGGGGTAGCCTTTTCGTTTCCCAAGATACAGCGCGCAGACCAAGGCCGAAACCCCGGACGAGATATGAACCACAGTCCCGCCTGCGAAATCCAGAGAGGGAATTGCCCCGCCGTCAAAGGCATTCATCAAACCGCCCGGGCCCCAAACCATGTGGGCCATCGGGAAGTAGACAATGATTGCCCACAGCATCATGAAGACGAGCATCCCACTGAACTTCATTCTCTCGGCGAACGCTCCGGTGATCAGGGCGGGCGTGATGATGGCGAACATCAACTGGAAAATCATGAAGGTCAGATGGGATATCGACCCGTTGGCCTCCTGTCCGACGCCGTTGAGTAGAGCGTAGTCAAAACCGCCGATAAACGGGTTTCCCGGCGCGAATGCCAGACTGTAACCCACCAGCGCCCACAACACCGTGATGGCTCCCATCATCGCCAAGCACTGCATCATGGTCCCCAGCATGTTCTTCTTGCGAACCAAACCTCCGTAGAACAACGCCAGGCCGGGTCCGGTCATGAGCAGGACCAGAGCCGAACTCATAAGAATCCAGGCGTTGTCTCCCGAATCGACTTCGTCGCCGCCTTGCGCCAAGACAGGCGCGGTGAGCAACAAGCCGATGATCATCAAGCGCAACAGGGCAGTAGTTTTCATCTCCACACTCCTTGGTAAAAAATCGTTCCGCCCCACGATGGGCGGGTATAGAAAGACGACGAGCGTTTCGGCGTCAGCGACCTTATCTTGCAACGGCGCGGGGAACGAAACAAGAAGAACGTTTCTATGGCCCCCATTGAAAATTTTTATCGGTTGATGGGGTCGGGGCGGCAAACCGACGGCGAACCCGGAATTCAGGTGTTTTCGCAGAGTCGGAGAACGCCACGCGGGGGTCGGCCGCTTGCCGACCCCGTTGTCGCGGATGGGAGGCATCGAAAATTTCTATGAAAGTCGGCCGCTGAACTCGGAGTGGCGAGCACGAGATGCCGCGAAAGTGCGCTGGGTCCCGAGCGTGGAGTGCGGCGGCTATCCGGCTTTTTGGCGCGGGGTGCGGGCGGCGGCGGAGCGGCTGAGAATCACGATGTCGACGCGGCGATTACGGGCGCGGCCACGGGCGGTGCGGTTAGCAGTGAGGGGGTGCAGGTCGCCGTAGCCGACGACGGATACCCGTTCAGGGGGGATGCCGAATCGGTGCGTGAGCAGCTTCATTACTTCTATAGCGCGCCAGCTCGACAGCTCCCAATTGGAGGCAAATTCGTGGTTGTGGATAGGTACGTCGTCGGTGTGACCTTCGAGGCGAATCGGCCTTTCGCCCGCTGCGGCGACGGCTTGGCCGACCTCGGCGAGCATCTCGTCGGATCCAACCCGAAATGAGGCCTTTCCGATCGGAAAGAAGGCAGCCTCCCGCAGGCTGAGGACCAACCCTCGGGGTTGAAGCGTTATCGAGACCTTGCCGTCTTGGACCATTGCGGACAGCTTCTCTTCGAGCTGCTGTCTAACGAACGCCAGCTCTTCGGAGGGGTCGGTCGGCGAAGCGTCCGGCTCGCCGCCTGCCGGCAATTGTTCCGCTCCGTCGGTTGGCGAAGCGCTTCCCAGGTGGTCTTGGTAGGCTTCCGCAAGGCGCGCCATGTCGGCGCTGTTGACCTTCGAGGCGGCAAACAACACCACGAAAAAGGCGAATAGTAGGGTGATGAAATCGGCGTAAGAAACCAGCCAACGATCAGAGTTGTCACCGCCCTGCCCCGCACGGCGCTTGCGGCCTTTGTGGGCGGATTTAGTCATAGTCCTCCTCATTCGTCCTCGTCGTCGCGGTCAGCGGGGTCCAGGTAGGCCTCTAAACGGCCGCGGATCAAGCGCGGGTTAAGCCCTTCGGCAAGGCTGACGGCGCCTTCGAGCATGAGCATCTTGACGGTTTCGATTCGGTGCGCCCTGCCAACGATTTTTTTGGCGCCGGGAAGCAGAAAGAGGTTGGCGATGCCGACGCCGTAGATCGTGGCAACGAATGCTACAGCAATGCCCTTCCCGACTTCGTCGATGTCCTGAAGATGTTTCATTACCTGGATCAAGCCCAAGACAGCGCCGATAATTCCGATCGTTGGGGCGAACCCTCCGGCGATCTCGAGAACCCGAGCCTCGGACTCACGGCGTGCTATATCGAGATCGATTTCGTTTTCGAGGATCTGACGTAAGTCTTTGGGTTCGGTGCCGTCGACTGCCATTGTCACTGCTTTCTTGAGGAAGGGATCGGGGATGTCCGAAACTTCCTTATCCAAGGAAACGATGCCAAGCCGACGCGCTTTCTGCGCCAAGTCGACGATCTGTTCGACGACCGGCCGCAGGTTGTAGCGCGGTTCCGCGAAGAGGTAAAAGGCTTGCCGCGCTGCGCCCAAGACCGTCCCCATGGGTTGGGCGACCAACGTCGCCCCGAGCGTGCCCCCAAAGACGATTAAAGCGGCGGTAGGTTGAAGGATCTCTAGGATCGACCCTCCTTCGAGGACCAGACCCGTGCTAATGCCCCCGACGGCAAGAAAGAGGCCCAGCAGCGTAGCCCAATTCGTTTTCATAGGCCTCGGTCTCCGGGTATTAAGGCTTCCCGGCGCGGCGGCAATCGGTTGCGGCGCCGGCGGTCCACTTTGACAGCTCTCTTAGCGTCGGTGGGTAGACACAGCTTCACGATGAGTCGCTCGCTCTTCTTCATATCGGCCCGCGGTGGACGATCTTGGGCGAGACGGGGGAGACCGGAGTACCCTTCGGAACAGCGTGGGAGAAGAATCACTTTGCGCCGGCCGGCACCCTAGAACAGCCCGTTTCCGTGAATCAGGGGCGTTCATAATGCCGTCATGAAAATGGATGCCGAGGGCCCTTCTGCCGCCCTTTCAGGGCTCCCGCGGGTGGGGATTTTGGCGAGCGCAAAGGTAAGACTAATTCGCTCGATGGGGACTTTCGGAAGAGAAAAGAGATGTCGCCAGGAGTGGCGACACGGCACGCAAGAGTGCGTGCGCCACGCCTGTGGCGAGGCTGATGGAGGTTTGGACGGGGCGAGAGGATTGTCGGCGGTTTACAGCTTCACGCCGCAAAACTTGCAGTGAACCGCGTCGATGTCGTGGCCTTCCCGCGAGCAGGATGGGCAGGCTTGGGTGCTGACCGGACGCGATGATCGGCGGGTCAATTCGGCGGAAACAATGCCGGTCGGAACCGCGATGATGGCGTAACCTAGAATCATCAGTAACGCGGCCAGGGTTTGACCGGCGACAGTCCGGGGCGCGATGTCGCCGTAGCCCACCGTGGTCATTGTCACGATGGCCCAATAGATCGACGCCGGGACGCTGGTAAAACCGTTTTCCTCGCCCTCAATCAAGTACATCAAAGCGGCGACGATCACGACCAGCGTTAACAGTGTCCCCAAGAATATGGTGATCTTCGCTCGCCCGGCCTTTAGGGCCGAGAGCAGGAAGTTTGCTTCTCCCAAGTAATGCGCCAGCTTGAGAACACGGAATACACGCAGGAGTCGTATCGCCCGAATGACGATCAGCGACTGCGTGCCGGTGATTACGAGGCTCAAGTAAGTGGGGATGATCGCGGCCAAATCGACGATGCCGAAGAAACTGCGGGCGTAGCGGGCGGGCCGCTGGACCGAATAGAGGCGCAGGACGTACTCGAGCGTGAACAGAAGCGTAAACAGCCATTCCACGGCGCGGAGCCATGGACCGTATGCCACGCGGTAAGCGGCGACACTCTCGAGTAACACGGTCAGTACGCTGATCAGAATCGCCCACAACAAGGCGACGTCAAAAGCCTTGCCGGCCGGTGTGTCGGCTTCGAAGATGATCTCGTGCAGCCTCGAACGAAATGGGGAAAATTCAGAAGAGGGCGATTCGATCGCCGGATGCCGCTTGCTCATGAGAGTCAGTGTACGCCCGCGGGACCAATTTCCGTCGAGCGTGGACAACTTTCTTGCGGGAAATCCGTCTTACTGAGTCTCGCATAATATACTGTCAATCGAGACAAAGAGAAGACTGTTTCCAGAAAGCGGTAATCAAGCGCGGTTTGCGGCGCATTCGCCGCAGCGCTTTGCGGGCGCGCTCGTCGAGTTCCCAGTAGTCCTTCGGGCAGACGTTGGGCAACTCGTGCTGCTTCCAGTACGCCCAAATGTATTCCACCGGGTTCAACTCCGGCGCATAGGGCGGCAAGTACTCCGTTGCGATGTGATCCTCGGAGAGCTGGATGAACTCCCGCACCAGGCGGCTGCGGTGCGCCGGCAGCCGGTCCCAGACGATCAGCAGTGGGCCGTCGATGTGGCGCACCAAAGCCTTCAGGAAGTCGATGACCTCCAGCTCGCCGATCGCGCCGGGATAGAGCCGGAAGTAAAAGTTGCGCAACGTCAGCCCGGCCGACACCGACAGCTTGTCCCAGTTGAAGTTGAACTCCAACACCGGTGTCTCGCCGCGCGGCGCCCAGGTGCGGCAACGATGCGGCTTCTGACTCAATCCGCTTTCGTCGATGAAGACGATCGTACGTTCTTCTTTGCGGGCTTTTTTTTAATGGCCGGCCAAGTCTTGCGCTGCCAGCCGCGGATGGCCTCTTCGTTGCGCTCCCGCGCTTTGCCGACGGGCCGTTGCGGGCTCCAACCGAGCGCCCGCAGGATCTTCCAGACATGGCCCTCGTGATAGCGCACGCCGAACTCGTCTCCGATCAGACGAGCGACCCGCGGACAGCTCCACAGCGGCGTCGGGAAGCCGTGCGCCTCGGGGCCTTCCAGCAGCAACGCCTCGAGGCGTTCGAGCTGCGCGGCGTCCAACAGCGGCTTACGGCCGGCGCGGCCGGCCTGGCGCAACCCGGCTTCGCCGTCACGCCGGTATCGTCGCAGCCACTCGCTGACGCTTTGCCGCGCGACCTTCAATCGCCTCGCTGTCTCGGACTGACTACAGCCTTGCTCGACCAACCGGATCGCTTTGAAACGGCGCTTCTCCAGGGCCTCGAAATCCCGCCGTACGCCTTTTGTATTTCCCATACATACAAAGACGTACGTACCCCAAAAAGGTGTCACTTTATTTTGCGAGATTCAATAATAAATATGGGTTGGAGCGGCGCGTATCGCCGGAGGGTCCCGGTTTTACAAACTCTTAAAGATCGGTGGCGGCACTGTTACGAGGCGACATACGATAGGAATAAGGGTGAAACGCATGAATTCGCAACACCCGCGGGGTGCGCAGAGCAGTTTCGCAGCGGGCCTGCCCGCCCAACCCGAGTTTCCGGGGACCTCCGCACCCGGCGGACCGCGTCCACTCGCAGACCCGGATCCATCGGGGCCGGGTTCGAAGATCTCGCGCCGTTGGCTGATCATTCCTTTCTTGATAGGGGCACTCGGCGGCTACACGCTTTACCGACAGCAAGAGCGGCAGACCCGAGCCGAAGCGAGGGGACCGGTTCCCACCGTGAAAGTCGAGCGCGGCGAGATGACCCGTAAATTGCGGGTAGGCGGGACGGTCTCCGCCCGACGATCATTCGCGGTCGTGGCTCCGCGGCTCCGAGGCCGACGAGGTTCTGGTCGCTTCCGCCTAACGCTGCTGAGCATGGCCAAGCCCGGCTCGATGGTCAAGAAAGGCGACATCGTCGCGGAATTCGATCGGCAACTACAGCAGCAAACGATCGATGATCAGCATGCCGAGGTCGTACAGGCCCAGGCCGATATCGATAAGAACGCCGCGGAACTTGCAATCGCGTGGGAGACGACTCAACAAGAGCTGCGTTCGGCCCGCGCTGAGTGGGATAAAGCGATGCTCGATTTGCGGACGGGCGAGGTCCGTTCACGAATTGAGGCCGAAATACTGAAACTCAATGTCGAGGAAACTGAGGCTGCGTTCCGGCAATTGCAAAAAGAAGTCAAGTTGCTCAAGGTTGCTCAGGCCGCTAAGCGTCGCTCGCTCGAGATCTCGCGAGATCAAAAGAAGATTGACGAAAATCGAGCGCGTATCAACGCCGACAAGATGGTGCTGCGCGCGGGTATTTCCGGGATGGTCGTGATGCAGACGATCTTTCGCGGAGGCGGCCAGTTTTCTCAGGTGCAAGAAGGCGACGAGGTGAATTCCGGCGCTTTCTTCATGCAGATCGTCGACACGTCGTCGATGATCGTCAACGGGCAGTTGAATCAGGTCGACAGCCAGGGCGTGCAGGTCGGCCAGAGAGCCGAGATTCGGCTTGACGCTTATCCCGACAAAGTTTGGCCGGGCCGAGTGACGGCGGTGGCCGCTATTGCCGGCGGCGGCGGAGGGATGCGCGGACCGCGCTCGATGACGCGAGCTGAGTATGTGCGCAGTGTGCCGGTGACTTTCGCCATCGAGGCCCAGGCTCCCGAGATTATCCCCGATCTTTCAGCCGGCGCCGACGTCTTGCTCGAGGAACACAGCAATGTCGTCACCGTTCCGCGCGAGGCTGTGCAGCTCGACGAAGGCGGCGAAGAGATCGTCTTTGTCCGGAAGCCGGGCGACGGCGATTTTGAAGCAAGAAGCATTGAAACCGGTGCGCGGAACAATGTCACGACGGTGGTGACGGCGGGGCTCGACGCGGGAGAAGAAATCGCTTTACGCCGGCCGCCGCTGAAGCTGTAGAGTTGTAGGCGCTGGCGGTGCAAGTCCGACAACGCGAAGAAGAGGTATGGTTTCGTCTCTATGATTCCGCGAATTCGTATTGTCGTCATGAACATTCGTTTCAGCCGGCCTATTTCTGGAGTAGTGATGTCGCCAGGACCAGCACCACGGCACGCTGAAAGCGTGCGCCACGTCGGGGTCGGTAGACATCCCGGTGATATCGGGGCTGTTTGCGGAGGGGCCACCCGAAAATCGCGTGGTAGTCCCCTCTCTTTCGCTTAGCGACGATAACAAGGATGCCGATTGTAGGACGAAAGTCGCTTCTTCTTACTTGGTGCGGCGTAGTGTGCGCGGGCGCTGCGTGCTCTTACGCGGCGTTGCATTTCTACACGCCCCCTCCCCCACAGGTACCGACCGCCCGAGTTGAGCGACGTGATTTTCTGACGACGGTGCGTGCCCGCGGGGAGCTGAAGAGCACTCAATCCGTTCTGATCAATGCGCCTCAAACGCCCAACCTGACGATTGTCCGCCTCGCTGAAAACGGCCGCCCCATCAAGAAGGGAGATATCGTTGTCGCGTTCGACGCCGCGTCCCAGGAAGACCAGTACACCCAACAGGACACCCAGGTTCGCCAAATCGACAGCGAAATCGTCAAGACCGAAGCGCAACACGCCATCGCCGAAGAACAGAACGCCATGGCGCTGATGCAATCCGAATACAATCTCGAGCGCGCCAAGCTGGAAGCCGGGAAACAGGAGATTCTCTCCGAACTGGAAGGCCTGAAGAATTGGATCAACGTCAAGGTCAGCGACGGCGAGCTGTCGAAAGCCAAGACGAACGCCGACGCGACCGATCTCTCACAACAGGCCGATCTGGCGAGACTCGGCGAGCGCAAAGACAAGGCGGTCCGCGACCTGGATCGCACGAAGCGCTACTTGGGCAGCATGATCATTCGGTCGCCCGGCGACGGTATCGTCCACGTGCTTCAAAACTTTCGGGCGGGCGGCAGTTGGGGCCAGACACGCCCGCCGTTCCAAGAAGGCGACACGGTCTGGACCGGCGCCGCAATCGCCGAGATTCCCGACTTGAATTCGTTGCGCGTTGAATTTCGCGTGGAAGAAATCGATCGGGGCCGGATTCGCCTCGGACAGCGGGTCCGTATGAGGGTGGACGCGGTGCCTGACGCGGAGCTGACGGGGAAGATGGAATGGGTGAGCCCGATAGCAACGCTGATTTTTCGTCGTTTCCCGCCGGACAAGAACTTTCCCGCGCAGTGCTCCTTCGACGTCGTGGATGAGCGGCTGCGGCCGGGCATGAGCGCGAGCGTGGAAATCGAGGTCGAACGTCGGCCCGATGTGCTGCTCCTACCGTCGAAAGCAGGTTTTCAGATCGACGGACAACCGACGGTTTTTCTGCGCCGCGGCAACCGTTATGAACGCCGGACGATCGAAATCGCTGCCCGCAACCCGACTCAAATCGTCGTTCGCTCCGGACTCGAGGAAGGCGATGTCGTCGCGTTGGAAAACCCGGAACTAGCGGCCGCAAAGAAAAGGTCGTAGCCGGGCCGCGAGCCACGACGCAACGGGTCGCCGCGGGTCCGCGTTGGGTGGCCGGAGGGCTTGGGTGCTTTCGGCGTTGACCGGCTGAGTGCTGATCAGACTGGTGGCTAGGACCGGCAAGAATGCCGGTCGCTAGTGGAGCGCCGGCGGCTGCTGTGAGCAGATAGAGCGACGACGATGCCGAACTGGGACATGAAGAAAATAGCCGTCCGGCTTGTGATGTTGCTCGCCGCCGCCAGTGTCGTTGCGGCGGCCTTTTACCTGGTCGGCCGAATTCCGGGACCTAGCACCAATTTCGTCCTCACCCCGGTGCGGAGGGGCGATCTCGTCGTAAAGACTCATTTTCGAGGCGAGCTGCGCGCGGTGCGCTCGCTTTCACTGACGGCGCCGAATCTCGGCTCGGTGACGCAGATCACGAAGTTGGCGCCGAGCGGGTCTCTGGCGTCGGTGAGCGACTTGATCTTCGAACTCGACGATTCCGAACGCCGAACCGCGTTGGAGGACGCCGAACTCGAAGTGGAGCGAGTCGGCGAGTTGCTGAAGGAAGCGGAGACGGATCTGGAAATCCGCGAGAGCGAGGATGAAGTCGAGTTGCTCAAGGCGCGGTTCGCCGTCAAGAGCGCCGAACTCGAAGTCCAAAAGAACGACTTGATTTCCGGCATCGACGCGCGCAAGAACGTTCTCACGCTCGAAGAGTCAATACGGCGCGAACAAAAACTCGAGCAAGACGTCCAGTCACGAGTCCAACAGCGCGAGGCTGAGTTGGCCGTGTTGCGCGAGCAACTGCGGAAGGCGCGTCTCGACGCCGACCGCGAACGGCGTCGCATCAACCAGTCACGGGTGTTGGCTCCGATGTCGGGATTGGTGGCGATCCAACAAAATCGCGCAGGCGGCCGGGGCGGTTTCGGACAAACGACCCCCGACATCCAAGAGGGGGACCAGATTCCCCCGGGAATGGAGGTCGTCAAGATTCTTGATCTTTCGGAGATGGAGCTACTGGCTAAAGTCCAAGAAATCGAGCGATCGAATCTCCACGAGGGCCAGGAAGCGGTGATTCGGCTCGATGCCCTGCCGGGCAAGATGGTGCGCGCTCGCGTGCGGCGACTCGGCAATACTGCATCGGCGAATGTGTTTCGGGGCGAAGCAACGAAGAAGTTCGATTGCATTCTCTCCATCAACATGAAGCAACTTCTCGGGCATGTCGGAGCTACCCGGCAGCAGATAGAGCGCATTATGTCGAAGGCCGCGGCCGGCACTTCCCCGCCCCCGGCACGGGTCTCCGCGATGCCCTCGCCAGGCGTCGCAGCGGCGGCGGCACAAGGTGGAGCTACCGAAGCGGTCGGGAGCGGGGGGGCTCCAAGAGGGGGTTTCGGCATGCGATCAGGCGGGCCGGCGGGCCGGCCGTCACAGGCCGGGGACGGCAGGAGAGGTCGCGGCGGTACTGGTTTGTCCGACGAGCAACGCCAACAGGCGCGCCGCATGATCCAGCAGGCGCTCGGCGGGCGCGATATGCAGTCCTTGAGTCAAGAAGAACGGCAACGCCTGTTCCGGCAGATGCGGCAAAGAATGGGCGAAGCGGGAGGCGCGGGAGCCGGTCGATCACGAGCCGGCGGGCTTGTCGCGCGGGGCGGCGCCGATTTCCGGGCGGCTCCGGAATCTCCCGGGACAGCGCCGGTGCTCTCGCTTTCGCTTTCTCGACCCGGCGGCCAACAGTTCACGGCCGCTGACCGCGCCGCGGCGGAACTGCCCGAACCTCCCAAAGCAGGCTCCGACGTTGAGGTGCTGTTACGGCCCGGGTTGCTGGCCGACGCCGAAATTATCGTAGACCACATCAAGGACGCACTTTATGTCCCTTACCAGGGAGTCTTCGAAATGGACGGCCATTCCGTGCTTTACGTCTGGGACGGCTCGCGTCTCGAGTCACGGCGGGTGGAGTTGGGAAGGCGTTCTGAATCGCAAGTTGTCGTGCTGAGCGGGGTCGACGATGGGGACTTGATCGCGCTTGCGCCGCCCGACGGTCAATCACAGCGAACGCGTGCTAAGAAAAAGGCCGAGCGAAAGACGGGTCAACCATCCTTCCCCGGCGGTGGTGGGCCCGGCGGCGGGCGCGGGAGGCCTCGCTAGGTGTTCACCCATCTTGCCCACATGGCGCCCGAGCTTTGGATGGGCCTCGGAAGCCTTCTCGCACACAAGCTTCGCTCCCTGCTGACCATGCTCGGCATGATCTTCGGCGTCGGCGCGGTCGTCGCGATGTTGTCGATCACCGCCGGCGCACAGCAGGAGATGATCCGCTACATCGACCTGCTCGGCGTCAACAACATCATCGTCGAAGCCCGCGAGGCTGTAGATCGCGATTCGCTGCTGGCCGTGCGCGAGCTCTCGCCCGGGTTGACCTTCCGCGATTTCCGAGCGCTTCGGGACAACACCCCGAACATCGTGGCGATGTCGCCCCGTAAGACTTTCCAGCCGCAAAGCATCCTTCCGCGCACTGATCAAGAGATGCCGACGTTGATCGGCGTCGAAGCGAATTACATCGAGACTTATAACGTCACGTTGCTCGAAGGACGTTTCTTCACCGAAGAAGAGGATCTACGATCGGCGCCGGTCTGCGTCCTCGGAGAACGGGCCAAAGTGAATTTGCTGGGCTATGGCTCGGCGGTCGGGAAGTACGTCAAGGTCAACGAGGTTTGGTTGCAAGTGATCGGCGTGATGGCGCCGCAGGCAACCGCGGAGTCGCAAGTCGAGGGTCTCGAAACGGACGACCGCAACAATCTTATCGTGAGCCCGATGAACTCGGCGATGCGCCGCTTTCAAGACAGCAACAGCTATCTCAAGGATGAAATCGACGGCATCTTCGTGCGGGTCCGCAACGATGCCGACCCGATCGAGACGGCGGAAATTGTGCGCGCCATCCTGACGGCGACCCACAACGACGCCGGGGATTTTTCTGTGCTCGTTCCGGCAGGCTTGTTAGCGCAACGCGAGCAACAGCAGTTCATCTTTGAAGTCGTCATGATTTGCATCGCCGGCATTTCGCTGCTGGTCGGCGGCATCGGCATCATGAACATCATGTTGGCGACGGTGCTCGAGCGTACTCGTGAAATCGGCATTCGGCGAGCCATCGGCGCTCGACAGCGCGACATCGTGCGGCAATTCCTGATCGAAGCCGTGTTGATTTCGATTGTCGGTGGATTGATCGGGATCGCGGCGGGTTTTGGGGGATCGCAAGTCATTTCGGCGATTGCCGGATGGTCGACTATCGTGACGGCCGGGTCGATTTTCGTGGCCTTCGGAGTATCGGTATTTATCGGATTGCTCTTTGGAATTTACCCGGCCGTGCAGGCGGCGAAACTGGATCCGATTGAGGCGATTCGGTACGAGTAGCGGTGGAAGAGGGCAGGTGGGGAGACCTGCCGCACTGGGTTGGGAGCGATAGGAGTGTCGGTCCCAACTGGGAGCTAGGACCTGCAAGAGTGCAGGTCGCCACCTTGATTTCGGGGCTTGAGGGAACGACTGAATGCGGATTCGACTTCTCAGTCTGATGTTGATCGGCGGCATGGGGTTGCCGGCGCAGTTTTCCACTTTTCCGGGCCGTGACTACTTTAAGGAGCAATGGCAACGACCTCCCCTGGACATCGAAATCGAAACCGTCCGGCGTTTGGAAGACTTTTATATCGACGATCGCATCCAGCTTTCTCTGCGCGCTTACATCGAGTTGGTCATCGCCAACAGTCCCGACATCCAGCTGCAGAAGCTTGCAGTTTATGAACAGCAAAACGCTGTCCAGCGGGCCTTCGGCGTATTCGACCCGACCGTCTCTGCCGGCTTCAACGCCAACCGCTCCAATAATCCCTCCACAGGTGTCCTCGACGGCGCCGAAGTCCGCACGAACTTGAACCAGCGCGGCAGCTTGACATACAACAAGACGATGGATACGGGGACGACCTATTCGGTCGGCTTTACGGGCGTCAAGAATGCAAACAACAGCCAATTCACGAATTTCAATCCCAGCATTACGCATAACTTGGATTTTCAGATCACGCAGCCCCTATTGCGTGGTCGGGGTCGGTTCGTCAACCGAGTCCCGATTTTGGTAGCGCGCTCGCAGCTCGATGCGACTGGTGAACAGGTGCGGGAACGTATTCTCGGCCTATTAGTACAGGCTGAAAACGCGTATTGGGACGTTGTAGATCAGCGCGAATCGCTGCGGGTGCGTGAGAACAATCTTGAATTGGCGCGGGCGTTTCTTGAACGCTCCCGGCGTGAGCTTGAGCTGGGCGCGATATCGCCGCTCGACATCTACCAGCCCGAGCAGCAATACGCCACCGCGCAAGTCGCCGTGACGCAGTTTCAATACAGCTTGCAGCAGGCCGAGGATGTCGTACGCCGTTGGATCGGAGCTGATCTGGACCCCCGCTTTCGCCAAATCCGTCTACTCTTGACCGAGACCGCGGAGCCGCCGGATCAGATGCCGACCTACGATCCCGAGCAAACCGTCGCCAAGGCTATGCAAATGCGGCCGGAGTTGGTACAGAGTCGCTATTCACTTGACATCGATGACTTCAACATCCGGGCGGCAACAGATGAACTGCGCCCCGATCTCACTTTGACCGCCAACTACAGCTCGCAGGGCCGGGGCGGTAATTTCTTCGAGCGAACGCTTTTCGGCGGCGAGCCAACGACGACCTTCATCCCTGGCGGATATCGCCAGGCCTTGGACCAGTTGCTGGGGTTCAATTTCCCGACGTATTCATTTGGGTTGCAGCTTCAGCTCCCGCTGCGGAATCGACGCGCGGCGGCCGACTTGTCGGATGCGCAAATCCGGAAGAAGCGGGATTTGTATACGCTTCGCAGTCTTGAGCAACAAGTGCGGCTCGAGGCTCTCAACGCCGTTGCAGGAGTGGAGCAGAGCAAGGCGGCGATTCATCAGGCGGGCGTTGCCCGCGATTTCGCGCGGAAGCGGCTCGATGCCGAGCAGAAGAAGTACGACCTCGGCGTGACCACGGCATTTCTGGTCCTCGACGCCCAGGATGATCTGGTGCAAGCGGAGGCCGATTTACTTGCGCAGTCGATTGCCTACCGCCGCAGCGTTATCCGGTTGCTGCAAGCCACCGGGGAGCTACTCGAGGCTCGCGGCGTCGTTCTGACCTACGACGACCCCTGAGGGCCCGCGAGAAAATCGGGTACAATCCACTTCGCGCCGGATGCGATTACTGATTCAATCGAACTTATTCGGTCGGCGCTCGGTACAGTTCCCATTTTTTCACGGCCCCTGGTGTGACGCGAACCCTCGATGCCGGGGCCGGAGCACGTCGAGTGGGCGCGATATCGGCGTCGTGGGACAATGAAAGCCGCGCGGAGAAGCGCGGGCAACCAGGCTGCCGGTTGCCGCAGAATCCGTGTGAGTCGGTTTCCAGACCCCTTCTTATGTCCAGCAAAGCGGCCGATCGTAAGTACGTTGGTCTGCTTGCCGTAGCGGCGGGGCTGATCCTGGTGTTGGGTATTTGGGCCCGCCCCGACAGCCGCGGCGACGACGCACCACCCGTCTCATCGCCCGCCGAGTTGATGGGCTTGCAGCGAATGACTCAGCGGCGCAACGTTCAGGAAATGGCGGTCTTTTTTTCGGAGGTGGCCGCCAACGCCTCGCGCCATCTGACGTGGGTCGCCGGTAATCGCTCGACGGCGTTGATCTGGGATGTCGACGGCACTCTCGTTACGGCTGCCGGGACAGAGGAATTCCCCGCGATTACGCTGGTGCGGACCGCGGAACAATTGGAAGCCGAAGCTCACCGCGCCGTAGCTTCGCCGCTGTTCCCCATCGTGTCGTTGCGGGTGGGTGCCAGCGACGCGTTTCAACCCGTGCAGAGAGTCCCGATTGACGTCTTGTTGGCGGGAGATTGGCTCGTGGCCGTTGCGCGGAGGGAGGATGGAAGCTATGCCTTTGCTCCCGGCATCTATGGCGGCTCAGCACCAACAACGTGCGGCGAGTTCAGTTTTCAAGAGGTCACCTACAACGTCAATTTCAACGAGACCATGCTGGGCGCCGGATTGTTTGATCTCGACGGCCATCTCATCGGCGTGATCATACGCTGTGAAGACCGCTTGGCGGTGATGGCGTCAGCCGACGTCCCGGCGGCTCTCGAACAAGCGGCATCGTTCGGAGCGCAGTTGGTAGCGCGATACGGTTTTCGCGTGAAACCGGCGGCGCTACCCGAAGACGCCGAGCGACCCGCCCAAGGCGTCGAGGTAGCCGAAGTCTGGATCGGGAAGGCAGCCGACCGAGCCGGCATCAGGCCGGGCGATCGCATCCTCTCACTCGACGGGACCGAGGTGGAAGCGGTGGACGACCTGCTTCCGTTGGTCCTGCCGGTTGCGCGCGAAATCGTTGAATTGAAGGGAAGGCGCGGGACCCGCGCGGTCGGGTTCACGCTCTCGGCGCGCGGTGGAGCCGTACCTTCTTCGGGAGCGCGGCCGGACGGGGCAGGACTCGATTTTCGAGCCCCACGGAAAGGTGTAGCGATCGATTTGGTGGCTCGCGGCAGCTCCGCCGAGCAGGCCGGGCTGCGGTCGGGTGATGTTGTTTTGTGGGTTAACGGCCGGGAACCGGTCGACACCGCGACGCTGCGGAGACTGTTGGCTCCGCGCTCGGGACGCACCCGGCGGGTCATCGCCGAGCGAACCGGCCGCATGCGAATTTACGAGTTGGAATAGCGGATGATTTCGGGCGCGCCGCCGCTCTGGGTGCTTGATCGCTATTGGATTTGAGAACCGGCCTCCGGATATGGTAACGTCACGAGTTACGCCCGCTAAGTAAGGAGAACCGATGGAAGCTCTCGGCATGATTGAAACCAAGGGGCTTACCGGCGCCATCGAGGCTGCCGACGCGATGGTCAAGGCCGCCAATGTGGTCCTCGAAGGGAAAGAAAACGTCGGAGCCGCGCTGATTCTGGTGACTTGTCGCGGCGATGTCGGTGCGGTCAAAGCCGCGACCGATGCCGGCGCGGCGGCGGCTCGTCGAGTGGGCGAGTTGGTCGGCGTGCACGTGATTCCTAATCCGCATGACGAGGCCGAAAGACTCACCCCGAAGAACCTCCCCGCTAAAGGCGGTAAGAAGTAGAGGGGTTTCCAGTCGTAAAGCAAGAACCCGGACCGCCGAGTCCGCCAAGGCCACCGGGCCACCCGGTTGTTTTGATGCGCCCCGCTGAGTGTCGCCCATGTTGGAAGACAAAGATCTGCGATCGATTCAAGAAGTTCGGCACAAGATCGAGCTGGCGCATCAGGCATTTCTGGAATACAAGAACCATACCCAGGAACAAGTCGACAGCATCGTCGACCATGTCGCCGCCGTGGCGCGGGCCAACGCCGAACCTCTGGCGCGTCTCGCGGTAGAAGAGACCGGCTACGGTAACGTTCGCGACAAGGTTGCTAAGAACCTCCTGAACTCGGACCTGTTACATAAAGCGATCCGCCCGCTGAAGACGGTCGGTATCATTCGTGAAGACCCCGAAAAAGGCCTGATCGAGATTGCCGAACCGGTGGGGATCGTCGCGGCGATTCTGCCCACGACCAATCCGACTTCGACGGCTTTCTACAAGATTCTTATTTCACTCAAGGGGCGCAACGGCATTGTCTTGTCTCCGCACCCGAGAGCCGTGCGCTGTACGTGCGAGTCGGCAGCTTTGTTGGCGCAGGCGGCGGTCGAGGCGGGCGCTCCCCAGGGCATCGTGCAGTGCCTGAGCGACGCCAGCCTGCCGGGCACCAACGAGCTGATGAAGCACAAGTTGACGGGCGTGATCCTGTCGACAGGCGGCGCAGGAATCGTGCGCGCGGCGTACTCGAGCGGCAAGCCGGCGCTGGGCGTGGGCCCCGGGAATGTGGCGGTCTTGATCGAATCCTCGGCCGACGTGGAGAAAGCCGTCGCTTCGGTGGTGGACGGCAAGTCGTTTGACTACGGCACGGTTTGTTCGAGCGAGCAGACGGTCGTTGCCGAGGCCGCGAATCGCGACAAGGTGTTGGCCGCGCTGAAGGCGAACGGCGCGTTTCTCTGTAATGATCAGCAGCGAGAAGCCTTGCGGAAGCTCCTGATTAAGCCGAACTTCGCGATTAACCCGGATTGCGTCGGGCAAGCGCCCGGCAAGATTGCTCAAATGGCGGGGTTCAGCGTCCCGGAGGGAACGCGCATTCTGACGGTGGAACTCGACGGCGTGGGCCGCGAGCATCCGATGTCGGCCGAGAAGCTCTCGCCTGTGCTGGCGGTCTATTTTGTCCGAGATTTCGCTGAGAGCCTCGATGCCTGCGAGACCATCTTAAACTTCGGCGGGCGGGGTCACACTACGGTGATCTACTCCCACAACGACGAGCGCATTCGCGAATTCGGCCTCCGCATGCCGGCTTTTCGCGTGCTCGTGAATACGCCGGCACCGCAGGGGTCGACCGGTATCACGACGAACCTATTTCCTGCAATGACGCTCGGTTGCGGGGCGATCGCGGGCAACGTCACCAGCGACAACATCGGGCCGATGCACCTAATCAACATCAAGCGGATCGCCTATCACGTGCGCGATCCCGAAACGGCTTTTGAAAGCGAAGAAGCTAAGGCCTATTTCGCAGGCAAGCCGATTCCGCAAGCAACGCCCGCACCGGCGGCCCCGGCTGCTGTTACAGCGCCCGCCTCCCCAACTTCTTCCGGCGGCGCGGGTAGATCGGATATCAGCGATGCTGTGGGGCGTTATCTCCAGGGACGCGGTATTGCGATTTCGTCACCGTCCGCGGTAGCGGCCCCGGCCGGCCGGCCGGCCGCGCTCGCTTCCTCAACCGCTGCCGCATCCGTGGTGGATCGCTTTCTGGGCGGGCGTCGGTCCGCTGCCGCATCGACGCAGGACGCTCCGGCAGCCGAGGCGTCACCCGCGCCACCGGCGCCCGAAGTTACGGTCGTTCCGTTCGTCAGTGAAGACGACGTTCGCCGGGCGATTCACAAGGACGAGAAAATCTACATCGACAACAATACGATCGTGACGCCCGCCGCCGCTGACCTCGGGACCGGGCACGATGTGCTGGTTCGCACCGAGTAGGAAGGAATCGGCCGCGCTTCCATCCCTTTCCCGCCCTTTCCGGCTGCCGCCGAGTCTTGCCCAGGTCCGAGCTTCGAAAGTGTTCAGGATGTACTTGGACTATTTCGTTCGGTATGAGTCCGGAAACCGGACCTCGGCCTAATCCCTATTTGTTCTTCTCAAGCCGCCGGCGCAGGATCGCGATACCCTCCTCGTGGACGTTCAAGACAGCTCTGCGTTCCTGGTCGTTCGCGAAGGTCGCCTTGGCCTCGATGGTTTTGATGCCCTCTTCCATCTCGGCGATTAGCTCTCGGGCGACTTCAGGCTCGAAGATTCGCTTGCCGGCGAGCTCAATGTAGACGGGGCTGGTGTGAGCGCGGAGGGGGTGGCCTAGCTCGTTCTCATTGTTCTCCCACGGAATTCGCAGGGCGACCCAGCCCGGCCGGTCGACGACGAGCGCGAAGTTCATCTCGGCTTCGAAGTGCCCTGCCACGGGCTTGCTGCCGGCCGAATGAACGACCTTCCCGTTATGAATCAATTCAATCTCCCGGAAATCGTTGCGGCCGACGGCGCGTCCCCTGACCGGAAGGCCGACCGGCTTTGTTTGCTCAATGGTATCGCCCACATCACTGTCGCCCACTCGGAACTCGAGGAAGGTTCCGTTCGTGATGTAGGAGCGGCCCGAGGCCAGCGCCCGCAGCCAGTCCTTGCTTGAAACGGGCGCATCGATAGGGACGTAGGCCCGCGAAAAGTCGAAGATGAACCAGTCGGTACCGGTCGAAAACGGGACCTTCAGACCGAGGTTCAAGTAGCGGTAGAAGGTACGGTCGTAGGGGGTATGCGGGCCGCCGTCAAATATGTTTTGCGCGTCGAGCATCCCCGCCATCCAGTTCGGAATATCTTCCAGGCCGGAGTTGTTGTGGCACCAGATGGCGGTGGCGCCCTGCCGGTGGGCCTGCTTGATCCCGCGCTGCAGTGGAATACCGTCCGTTCCTTTCTTCATGATGCCGGGACCGATGCTGACAGGCTGAATCAGCTTGTTGATGTTGAGCAACATGACGTGCCCGTAGCCTTCCCCGTAAGCCTCGAAGTTATGTCGATGCTCTTCGCCGTTGCCGAACGGGACGCCGGCTTCGGAGAGTTTCTTCAAATCGCCGGCGCTGTAACGGTTCGAGATATAGGTCTCGTCGTCCGGAACCCGCTCGAGATGCGAAAGGAAAACCAGATCAAGGCCGTCGGCCTTTGGGACCGTGCGCAAATAGCGGTCGGCCTCCGCCCGCGTTTGCTTCATCAGGTGCAGGTGGGTGTTGCCGGAGCGCCAACCCTTCGCTGCAGCATCGTAAAAATGCTTCAACGGCAGCTTAATTTCGGCTTTCTGTTTGCCGGTGAGATCTACGGTGCGTTGGGCGGTTTCCGTTCCGAGACCGTGAATGGCCTCGATCTTGAGCTTTGCCTGGGGAACCGCCACCGTGGCCCGAGCGGGCATGGTGTACCAGTCGTTGCGGCGTTTGATGAGTTCATCGAGCGGCCAGGGTTCGCCTTCCGGTAGGATCGTGAGGCGCACCGTCCCCGGCAAAGAGCGGCCACTTTCCGCATCGACCAGATCGATTGTCAACTGACAACGCTTGCGATTCTTGTCCGGTGAGCGCGCCGCCGAGCTTTCCTTTTCTACCTGTTGAGCAGCCAGAAAGGCAGCTTTGCTTGGCTCGTGGGCCGAGGTTGGATTGACGCTCAGCGCTACCACAGCGCCGAACAGGCACGTCTTCCGGGCCGTGGGACTTCTCATCGGCTTTAACCCCCATTCAGCTTAGACGTACGCGCGGGAGACTCGGGGCGAGATGCGGCACAGGATTTCGTAGGCGATGGTTCCGCAATGGTCCGCCATGGATTGCGCATCGAGGCCGTCGCCGATGAGGGTCACTTCGTCTCCGGGGGCGGCTTCGGGGGCGGGGCGAAGATCGATGAGCGTGACGTCCATGCTGACAAGGCCGACGATAGGGCAACGCCGGCGGTTGACCAAGACTTCCCCGCCGTTGGAGAGACGGCGATCGAGCCCGTCTCCGTAGCCCACGCTCACTACGCCGACGCGCATCGGCTCGGAGGCGCGATAGGTTCCGTCGTACCCAAGCCTTGCTCCGGCCCTGACATCACGAACGCTCAGAATCGACGCACACCATTCAAGGACCGGCCGGACCTTGAGCCGTGGCGCGGGCGCTTTGCCGCGGGGCGGACTGATATAGCCGTAGAGCGCCAGGCCGGGGCGGACCATATCGGCTGCCAGATCGGGGCGGTAGGCGAGTGCGGCGCTGTTCGCCATGTGGATCAGCGGCGGGCGGATGCCTTCGGCAGCCAAGGCCTTGATAGCGGCACGAAACGTTTCCAGTTGTTGCTCGGTTTGCGGGGTCGTGAAATCCTGTGCCGACGCGAAATGGGTCGCCAACCCCGCGAGCCGAGGCCCTTCGGCGGCCTTGATTGCGGCAGCTATTTTCGCCGGTCGATCCGCGTCGAATCCCACACGCGTCATGCCGGAGTCGATTTCGAGGTGGTAGGGAAGCGTCTCGGCGCTCGACTCAACCTGCTTGCTCCAACGGGCGAGCTGGCCGGGCGTTTGCACCATGGGAATCAAGCCGAGCGCAGCGGCATCCGCCTCTTCAGTCGGCTGGAGGCCGCACAAGATAACGATGTCCTCGGCGATACCCGCGGTACGCAGGGTGAAAGCTTCCTCGGCCGAAGCGACAGCGAATTGTTTCGCTCCAGCTTCGGCCAGCGTCCTCGCCACCTCGACGGCGCCGTGTCCATAGCCGTCGCCTTTGATCACCGGGAGGACGGCAACCTGTGTACCCGCCGTCGTGCAAACAGCTCGAAAGTTGTCTCGCAGCCGGGTGCGATTTATTCGTGCGACAGTCCGCATGACCGTTCTTCAAACCAAATATTTTTTGTTCGGACTCTGGCAGCGAGGACGACACGATTAAAGCACCAGAGCGTTCAAAGGAGATCAGCCCAGCGTCAAAATTACCCTTTATCAGCCTTGGGGCGAGTAGCTTTACCCCGGATGTTCCCAGCATTCCGTTGTCCGCGACCGGCCGCGAGACGATCTACTCGTGGCACTTCGGCGCTGAATCGCAAACGATCAAAGGCCAGTGGGTGAACCGGCCAGAGGAGGCTTTCTTCAGAAGCATCCGGCGCGTTCCTGATCCTCCCTTCACGCGAGCCGGCGGTATCTCTGCGACGAGACACCGGTCGCCGCCAAGCTGCGACCTGGGACCAACGTGGCGATTTCGTGGTATGGGCACGGCAATCAGTGGGCACGCCCACAACCCAGCGCCACCACATCCACATCGGAAAGCGCGGGACTACGCGCTCGCCCTGTTTCATCGCATGCCGCTTCCCATCCGGGAAAGGCCGCCAACTAGGCTCGGTTCTCCTGCCGGCAGTGCTTCTCGTCGTCATCGGGACTGACCTCACTTCAACTTCGGTCACGACCTCCATCCGCTTCCCGTTCACGATCATTGATCGTATCGCCATTGGTTCCCCGCCGCTACGGCAGCCGGGATCAGGAGGGGGTGACGTCGGATCAACTAGTGACCGCTCTTGTTAGACCGCCGCGGACGTTTTTGTTCCGCCTTCAAGCCTAGCAGTCAGAGGAGAAGGTTTCGGGAGGCCGTGCGGGCAACGCAATGTGAACCCTGTAACCCGTCTACTGTAGGGCTCCGAAGCTGTACAGAGCCGCCTCAGTGCGTACGTAGATACGCCGCTGCGAAAGCGCCGGCGTCGCGAATATCGGCTCGCCTAGCGAGTTGACCGTCTCAACCGACCAGTCCCTGCCGGCCGCGACGACGGCTACGTTGCCCCCCTCGGTGGCGAAATAGATGCGGCCGTCGGCCGACACGGGAGAAGCCGAATAGGGGTCGATGGCCCCGGTCACGCGACCCACCTTGATCACCTCGCCGGTCTCGGCGTCGAAGGCGGTGAGAATGCCGCCGTTCTTAACGACGTACAGAATGCCGTCCACCGCAATCGGCGAAGGCACCACGCCGAAGAAATTCATCTCGTGGCGCCATAGCTCGCGAGGCTCCATGGTCTCCGGGTTGAGCCGAACCGCAACGAGATTTGACGGCTTGTCGTGCGAGCGAAAGAATTTGTCCCAGGCCTCCTGGGTGACGTATCTGTTCGCTTCCGCGAAGTGCTTGCCTATCGTGACCAGCAGCGCGACGTCTCCGTACTCTTCGGGCGATATTTGGCCGTCCTCGTTTTTGTCGTACTTCGACTGCGTCGAAAAAAGCGGGGCCGTCTGGATGCCGTAGCCGAAGCTGTATACCGTGTCGTCGGCCACAAAGGGACTGGCGATCACCGACGGGCTGGTGCCGGCGAACACCCACAGCGAGTCGCCCGTGGCGGCCGAATGCGCGTTCACCTGCGACGACGTGGCCGTCACGATCTGCAACTCGCGGCCTTGAGGCTGGTACAACGCCGGCGTGGACCAGCCGAACAGCACGCCGCGGCTCTGCCTCCAATTCAGCTCGCCGTTGCTGCTTCGATACGAGGCGATGTGGGCGTCCTCCTCCTGATCGGCGAGCAGAATGACCGATTCACCAGAAAGGACCAGCGAAGCAGAGTGGCCCATGCTGTTCCCAAAAGGACCGAGCGGCAAGCGCCATCGAACCCCACCCTCCGGGTCGTACGCAAGCAGGCCGAAATCGCGGAAGAAGACATAGACATTCTCTCCGTCGGTAACGGGCGAGTTCGCGGCCGGTTCGTTGAGTCTGTTCGCAACCTCGCTGCGCGTCTGCGGCTCAAAGCGCTCCCATAACAACTCGCCCGTCGAGCGGTCGAAGCACTGCGTATAGAGCTTGCCTTCCTCGTAGGCGGTGAGAAAAACGTGTCGCTCGGTAAGGACCGGCGAGGACTTGCCCTTGCGTACGGGAGTTCGCCAAACGAGGTTCTTCGTCTTGTCGAACTCGATCGGGTACCCTGAGTCACCGGCGAGACCGGAGCCGTTGGGCCCGCGAAACCGTGACCACTCTTCAGCGTGACCCGGCACGCCGGCTAAAACGGCCAGAGTCCATAGCGCAAGACGCATCATCCGAGTGCCTCCATTCTAACCGCCCTCGAACCCACAGGGTAGCCGTACCTCGTTCGCGCGGCAACGTTTGTACAAAGTAGAAGTAGAGGCCTCTAGATTCCACTTCCTTCGCCCAGCCTGACTTGGCGGAGGCAGAGCCCACTCCGCGAATGGGGATTCTCGGGAGCGTACCGCAAGCCGTCACCCCCAGGGACTCTCTGAAAATAGAGGGTATAAGTCCCTATTTCGAGAAAGCCCCCCCTGGCATCGACCGGCCGGGCGAACGGGAATGTACGGGATCGAGCGCCGCGTTCGATCTCTAGCCTGCATTTCTCACCACCTGGCGGTCGAAGCACGCAATAGGCCTGTCATTACTTCGTTACGGTTGCCTGCCGTGCTCACCGTACTTTTCGAGTACGCCTCTTTGCTTAAGAAATGGGGCGCCAGGCGGCCCGTGCCTCGTACTGACAGCCCTCTCACGCACTTCGCCTCGCCACGTGGTGAGAAATGCAGGCTAGGCCGTTACACGGCTCGATTTCGTGTACCTATCAATCGTTCCACCGCGACCGGGTCGCTGTGTTATGATCGACGTTTTGCCGTTTCCTGCCGCCTAACGGGGATCTCTTTTCAGCTTTAGGAGTGTGTGCCTTTGAACGAGTTTGCGACGCAAGCGGTAGCGGACTTTAAGCAAACCGCCGCAGTTCGGCCCAGTTCCCGATTTCTTGTTAAGGGTATGTTGAGCTCGCTGCCGGTTGAGCGAGCCAGGCACGTTGTCGAACTCGGTCCCGGAACCGGAGCTTTCACCGAACACCTGCTCGATCAGATGCCGGGCGACGGCCGCCTCCTGGCCTTTGAGATCAATCCAACCTTCATTGATTACCTACATGAGAACCTGCCGGATCCGCGGCTCGAGATCGTCAAAGCGTGCGCGGGTTCGGCGGGCGACGAGTTGCAAAGACGAGGATGGGACCGGGTCGACGTGGTCGTCGCCTCGTTGGGATTCGGTTTCATGTCCGACGAAAAGGGGCACGAAATCTTCGCCGGCCTGACGCCGTTTATGGACAAGGATAGTGTGTTCTCGCTGTTCCAATACGCTCACCGAATGAAGTACCTCGACGGCCGATTTTCCCGCTTCGACATTGCCGATCTTCTCAGCCGGCACTTTCGTCGGATTGACCGCCGAACGGTTTGGCGCAATCTTCCGCCCGCCTTTGTGTTCGATTGTCGGGTCTAAGCCCGCGGTTGGAACCTGCCGGAAGAATCGTTTCACCATGGCTTCCGACTCCGACGCCCGGACCGTTTTCGAGACGGAAACGGAGGCTGCCGAAGATCTCGCCCAAAGTTCACCGGCTGAAGGCGCTGAGTCCTCCCGGGCGTGGCTGATACCGAACTTCACGGTTTTCATATCGAGTCTCTGCATCATGGTGGTCGAGCTGGTCGCGGGCCGCCTGATTGCTCGGCATGTGGGCAGCTCGCTCTACACCTGGACCTCGGTGATCGGCATCGTTTTGGCGGGTATTGCCGCCGGCAACTACATCGGCGGACTTTTGGCCGACCGCTATAAGGCGCGAGAAGCGCTGGCAACGTTGTTCTTGCTTTCCTCGGCGGCGTGTTTGTTGATCCCGCTGCTGAACGACCGTATCGGTTATCTTTCCGTGCTGCGGAGTCAGGAATGGGGATTGCGCATCGCTCTCCATGTCTTCTTCGTCTTTTTCCTGCCGGCGGCGTTGATGGGGACGATCAGTCCCGTAGCCGCGAAGATGGCGTTGGGTCTGAGCACGGAAACCGGGCGCACTGTGGGCAGCGTCTATTCGTGGGGCGCCCTCGGCAGCATCGTCGGCACTTTCTTGACCGGCTATTTGTTGATCGCCGAAATGGGGACGGTGTCGGTGGTGCTTAGTGTCGCGGGCGTTCTACTCGCAATGGCTCTATTCTTCGGCGCCCGGAGCCTGGCGCCGTTTCTTTGGGTCGGTGTCTTCGGTGCGATTTTGTTGACTCGCCTAGGCCCTTGGGAATGGACACGCACGGCCGGCGAGCGTTTGGGCGTGCGCGACCGAGTCAACGAACTGGTTCACTTTCTCACGGAGTCGCAGTATTCCTCGATTCTCGTGGAGGACGAGCCCGAGATGCCGGGTGTTCGATCGATGACGCTCGATTATCTGGTGCACGCTTATGTCTCGATGGAGAATCCCGACGAGTTGATCTACGAGTACGAAAACGTTTATGCCGGCGTGACCGCGGCAGCCTTGCGGGACTTTCCCGACGACCGCTCACCGCGTGCGCTCATGCTCGGGGGCGGGGGATTTGTGTTTCCGCGTTGGCTGATTCGGTGGTGGCCGGAAAGCTATGTCGAAGTAGCGGAGATTGATCCGGAGGTGACGCGAGCCGCTTTTGAGGCGTTCGGACTTCCCCGCGACACGCCGATGAAAATATTCAATCGCGACGCGCGGAATCACGTGGAAGATCTACTCGAGCGGCGGGAAAACGGTGAGCAGGTCGGGCAGTTTGATCTGGTCTATGGCGACGCCTTCAGTCACTACTCGCCGCCGTTTCATCTCACAACGCTCGAATTTAACGAGAAAGTCCGCAGCCTGATGAGCCCCGACGGCGTATTCTTGGCGAACGTAATTGACATCTATCGCTCTGGAAAATTCCTCGGGGCGATGATCAACACCATGGAGCGAAGTTTTCCACACGTGTATGTGCTGAGTACGGTTTTCGGGGGGCCTTCGGATGACGACCAGCGCGATACGTTTGTGGTGGTTGGATCGACCAGACCGCTTCCGATCGACGAGATGGATCTCGAACTCTACGAGGGCCACTTAATGGAACCTCAGCAACTAGCCGTTCTACGAAAACGGTCGAACCGGCTGGTGCTGACGGATGATTATGCGCCGGTGGATAACTTGATCGCGCCGGTGGTGAGCTCGGCGGCGCGACGGTGAAAGAGAGTGGTCCACAGAAGGACATCTCTATGGAGTAGTTGGAAAAGGGATACGAGGAACGCGTCTCCCCAAATGCATCTCAAGACAGCCTTTTCCTCCATTGTGATCCCCTTACGCGTCGCGTCCGCAGCCGCCAAGATCCCTCCGAATCCACCGCGATGAGGCAACAATGGAGGCCCGATCCTGTCCAGAGAGTTGTCATCCGGACACCCCGAGTAGCCAAGGCACTGGTCGTGTCACTCCGTCTCAATCCGCGAATCATCTACCCACCTGTTCAGGCGGCCGAAATCTCATCGCCGACCACGTCGCGTCGATCGAAACTTGGGTGACCGGTCTGATTCCTTTATCGGACAGCGCTTTCCATAGCTTGTCTCGATTCAGATCCGTCTCGACACCGGAGCTGCCTTTGGGATACGAAATCCACAGGACGGCATCGTATTTGATCGCCTTGAGGACTCGGTTAATGAATCGTTCCAGCTCGTTTCGATCCCTGGCAAACAGGTGGGCAAAGTCGAACTTGCCCGCCAGCTTCCGTGTAACGGTGACCCCGTCGGGTAGTTCGCCCAGAGCCCCCAGATAGCCGGCGGGCGCGTTGAGAATCAAAGCGCGGCGCGCATTTAGAAGACGAAGCTTCTTTGCCAATGCAGAAATAGCCATAATTCATTCACTCTTCCGGCTGTCGGGACATGCCTGCTGACCGCTCCGAGCCCAACCCTTGTGTAGCGTATGTCGTCCCCGGTCATACAATGAGGTCGGGAGGCGAGAAAGTTTCTCATGCGGCTGATTCTGTTCACTCTCGCGTTGTTGGCTATCGGGGCTGCCGCGCTCCTCTACTACCCCATCTCGGACGACACAGTTCGGCAAACCCTCGAGGCGGAATCGCAGCGTCTCCAAAAGCAGGCCAAGGAAGCGCGCAAGAGCGCTTCGAAAGCCGTCAAGGACTTCAACAAGCGTCTCGAAGGGTTGAAGGAAGAATACCAACGTCTCCGCGCCGAGGCCAACCAAGGTGCGGCCCAAGGCACGGACACAGTTACCGACCGGGCTGACAAGACACGTGAAAGTGCAAAGGCGCTGCAAGAAAGGATCACGAAGTTTGCCAAAGAGGCGGGCGAAAAGCTCGACTCTCAAGCTCGTGAGCTTCACGAGAAGATCAAACGATTGAAAGAGGAGATCGAGCGCGAGTTAGCGTCTCAATGAGTCGCTGCCTGTGAGAGGGTTTGGGCTGCGAGAACGAGTTCCATTTCTATGGATGTGCGGGTTCACAATACCGCCATGAAAATTTGCTTCAGCCGGCCCATTTTTCGGAACAGAGATGTCGCCAAGAGTGGCGACACGGCACGCAGAAGTGCGTGCGCCACGTCGGGGGCTTCGGCATCGAGGAGATTGCGGGGCGATTTTCGGAAGAGTCAAAGCAGCTCGCGGGGAGCGGTGAGTTCGAGATCCTTGACCAAGTCTCCTACCCGCTGCGTTTGATCCCGGCGGCAGACTAATAGAGCATCAGGGGTCTCGACAACCACTAGATCCCGCACGCCGACCAGAGCCGTGAGTTTTCCTGGAACATCGACCAGATTGCCTTCCGACGCCAGCGCCCGGAAGGCCGAACGCGAGACATTTTCGCCGACCACACGACGTCCCAGTTGATAGACGGCCTCCCAGCTTCCGAGATCGCTCCATCCGAAATCTCGGCAGGCAATGCCCGAGATATTCCGGGCCCGTTCCAGAATGCCGTAGTCCACTGAAATGGAGTCGCATTGCGGGTAGTGTTCGGCAAGTGACTGTCGAAAGCGTCGCGAGCGAGCCGGTGGAAGATGGGAAAGCGCTTCGGCCGTTCGCGGGAGAAATCGCTCGGCGGCCTCTTGAAACGTGCGGACACGCCAAACGAACATCCCGCTGTTCCAAAAGAAATTGCCGGCTTTGCAGTAGCGCCGGGCAGCGGCAAGTGTCGGTTTCTCGCGGAAGCGCACGACCGGCAAGGCAGCCGGCGCGCCGGGATCCGTTCCCGGCGGGAACTCGACATAGCCGTAACCGGTTTCCGGCCGTGAGGGCTTAATGCCGAGCACGACCAACCGACCGCGGTCCGCGGCCGAGCGCGCGCGGCGCAGCGCGGCGTGGAAGCGCCGAGGCTTCGCGATCACATGATCGGAAGGAAAGACACCCATCACAGCGTCGGGGTCCTGCTGGAACAAGAGGCGGACGGCGAGCGCGATGGCGGGCGCGGTGTTGCGTTGAACAGGTTCGGCTATGACTTGCCGGCGCGGAACTTCGGGCAGTTGTTTCAAGACTTGTCGTCGAAGGGACTCACTTGTCAACACCCACATGCGCTCGGGTGCGATCAACGGCTTCAAACGTTCGAGGGTTTGCTCGAGTAAAGAGCTTTCTCCGACGACGGGAAGGAACTGCTTGGGAAGCGTCGCGCGACTGCGCGGCCAAAAGCGAGTGCCGCGTCCGCCGGCGAGAATGACACCGTGGAAACGGGGCAGCGGAGACGAGCTCGCGCTCATGGCGCGGCCGGTTCTTCGTCTTCGTGCGCGTGAATCAGGTTGAAGCTGCGGCTCCAGCGGGTTTTCGAAAAGAAGTTCAATACGAGGTCTTTGATATGGGCGAGCGACACGCCGGAGTCTTGCAGCCTCTCTGTTGGGGCGTCATAAGACCAGTAGATAATCAGCGGCTTGCCGATGATGTTGTCGCGCGGAACGAACCCCCAATAGCGGCTGTCGAGCGAAAGATCGCGATTGTCTCCAAGCGCGAAGTAGCGGCCCTCGGGCACGACGACTTCTCCGTTCTCGACGTGATTTTCCAGCATGTCGAGCGCCTGCTCGTAGACCTGCATATTGGGGCTCGACGGGAAATTGTCGCGATAACTGTCAATATGACTGGTCTTATGTTCGACGAAAGGTTCGTCAACCATCTCTCCGTTGATAAACAGGTGTTTGTTCAAGATGCGGATGCGGTCGCCGGGGATGCCCACTACACGCTTGACGAAAGTCTGCGACAGATCCACCGGGTAGCGGAAGACGATAATGTCCTCGCGCTGAACATCCTGATAGGGCAGCAGATACTGACTGATGGAGCCCGACGGAGAGTAGGCCAGCTTGTCGACCAGCAGGTGATCGCCGATCAGCAAGGAACCCTCCATCGAACCTGTGGGGATGACAAAGGCCTGCACCAGCGTCGTTGTTCCGAACAACAGCAGGATGATCGTCACTGTCCACTCGGCGATGACGCCGCGTCGGGGAAGGTCGTGGGTTTCCGCGATCGATTCCTGGGAAGATGCCGGTGAAGGCGTCGCTTGGGGGCTTTCGGGCTTGCTCACTGCGGTTTATTGTATCGGATGCAGTGGAGGAGGAGGGAGGTCTCAGACCGAGCAGCGCGCGTTAGGGGCTGCGAAAAATTGGGGAGGCCCCTCCCGCCCGTGCACACAATTCAGAACGCAGACACAGAGCCCAGAGCGAAAGCGACGGGCCAAGAGCACATCGGTTCGAGTAGGCGGAAGACTAAGAAATGCTCGACGGTTCGAGCAGACGCGGTGCTGAAGCGCGTTGCGGTTGCCTGCCCTTGGCCCGTCGCTTTCGCTCTGGGCTCTGTATCTATGCTGGTCGCGGCTCGGTTTAGGTCAGCGCCAGAATTTCGTGATTGCGCGGTTCACCTCGGCCGGGGCCTCCATCTGGACCATGTGACCCCGGCCTTCGAAGATCCGGGTTTGTACGTTGTCGGGTAGGCCCTCCGCGTGCACAACAGGAAGAATCCGGTCGCTCTCGCCCCATAGGACCAAGACCGGGACAGACAAGTCGCAGATTTGCTCGCGCAACACCTGGGATTGTCGCCCTTCCGGGAAGAACGCCCCAGCGACCGTGCGCAACGCCGCCTCCACGCCGTCGAGGCGTTTGTACTTGAGAATGTCGTCGATCAATTGCCGGCTGACCAACGACGGATTCGAGAAGAGTTTTTCCAGATGTGGTTTGATTCCGCGGCGGCGGCCCTCGCTGATAAAACCCTCGATGTAGTCGCCCGCGATTTCCGGCCCCAGCCCCGCGCTTGCGACGAGAACCAGCGAAGCGACACGTCCGGGAAAGCTCAAGGCAAAATCGAGCGCGATCACGCCGCCCATCGAGTGACCGACAAGATGCGCTTTCTCGACGCCCACGGCGTCCAGAAAACCCGCCAGCACGCCGCGAAACTCCTTGAAGTCTCCGCTTCCGATCTGTTTCGACGAGCCCCCGTGACCCGGCAGATCGAGCGCATAGACGGTTCGTTCGGCGGCCAAGGCCCCTTGGTTGAAAAGCCAGTTGTTTAGGTCCCCGCCAAAGCCGTGAAGCAATACCGCCGGGTCGCCACCGGCGTCCTCACCTTGACGCAGAAAACGCAGCGTCCGGCCGTCCACCTCCACGGTCTCAGTTTGCGGACCCCCATCCTCCCCTTCAGCTTCGGGAGGCACAAAATTCGCCTGGAACTCCGCGATGAAGGCATCCACCTCGGCCGCCGGAACCGACGGCGGAGTAATCACCCCGAGTAGTCCGGCCACGGGCACGACATCGCCGACCTCGGCCACGCGTCGCAGCACGCCTATTTGGGAAGCCTCGACTTCGCCGCTGATCTTCTCGGTTTCGACCTCGACGATTTCGGCGCCCGGTTCCACCGGCTCGCCGTCCTCGACGAGCCAAGCGACAACCTTGCCCTCCTGCATCGAGAGCCCCCATTTGGGCATGATCAGCTTGTGAATCGTGCTCATGCGGCTTGCGCTTTGTGGCTCATCACCCCGCGGACGGCGTCTACAACCTTGTCGGCGCTTGGAATGTAGAGATCTTCGAGCGTGGGACTGAAGGGCACCGGCGTATGCGGCGGGGTGACCATTCCGATCGGGGCCTTCAAGGAATCAAAGGCGTCGCGAGCCGCCAACGCCGAGATGTCGGTCGCCATATTGCAGCGCGGCGAGGCCTCGTCGACAATCACCAACCGGCCGGTCTTTTCGACGCTTTCGAGAATCGAGTCTTCGTCAAGCGGCGAAGTCGTGCGCGGGTCGACAATTTCGCAATCGATCCCTTCGGCGGCCAACTTCTCCGCCGCCTCGGTCGCCATGTGCACCATCCGGGCCAAGGCCACGATCGTCACATCGTCGCCCTCGCGAACGAAGTTCGCCTCCCCGAAGGGAATCGTGTAGGACTCCTCGGGAACCTCGCCTTCCAGCGTGTAGAGCAACTTGTGCTCGAAAAAGATCACCGGGTCGGGATCGCGGATCGCCTGGATCAACAGGCCCTTGGCGTCGTAGGGCGTCGCGGGGATCACGCACTTGAGCCCGGGGATGTGCGTGAACATCGGATAGAGGCATTGCGAGTGCTGTGCGGCCGCCCGGAAACCGGCCCCGATCATACTGCGAATCACGACCGGCGTCTCGGCGCGTCCGCCGAACATGTAACGAAACTTCGCCGCCTGGTTGTAAATCTGGTCGAAGCAAACACCCATGAAATCGACGAACATCAACTCGGCCACGGGACGTAACCCGGCCGTCGCCGCGCCGATCGCCGCGCCGATGAAGGCCGATTCGGTGATCGGCGTATCCAAGACGCGATTCGGCCCGAACTTTCCGTACAAGCCCTTGGTGACGCCCAGAACCCCGCCCCAAGCGTCTTGCTCTCCCGGCGCCCCGGCCCCTCCGGCTACGTCTTCGCCCATAATGACGACCGTCTCGTCGCGCTCCATCTCTTGCGTAAGGGCCTCGGAAACGGCCTGTTGAAAGGTGATTTTTCTTGCCATGATTCGATTCCTCCGATCGGCTTGCTACGTAGAGAGATAGCGGGCTAATACTCCACGTAGACGTCGGTTTCAAGATCTTCCTCGGTCGGCTCGGCGCCCTCTTTCGCCTTCGCCACGGCGTCGTCAATCAACGCCTTGACCTCTTCGTCGATCTTGTCGAGCTCTTCCTGCGTAATGAGCGACGATTCGGTCAACGAACGGCCAAAGTTCACGATGCAATCGCGGGTCTCGCGGATGTTCTTCACCTCGTCGGGGGCGCGGTAGGTTTGCGCGTCGCCCTCGAAGTGGCCGAAGTAGCGATTCACCTTGCACTCAATCAAAGTCGGCCCCTCGCCGGCGCGGGCGCGCTCGACGGCTTCCTCGGCGGCGTCATGAACGGCGCAAAAGTCGTGTCCGTTGACCTTGACGCCCGGCATGTCGAAACCCTTCGCTCGCTCGAAAACATCGGCGCCGGCAACCGAGTAGCTGCTCGATGTCGCTTCCGCATAACCGTTGTTCTCCACCACGAAAAGCACCGGCAACTTCCACACCGACGCCAGATTCATGCTCTCAAGCGTTGTGCCTTGATTTGACCCGCCGTCCCCGACGAAGACGACCGCGACGCCTTTGTCACCCTTGGCCTTGGCCGCCAGCGCAGCGCCGCAGGCCAGCGGGGAACCGCCGCCGACAATGCCGTTGGCGCCCATCATGCCCTTGCTCAAATCGGCGATGTGCATCGACCCGCCCTTGCCGCCGCACAGTCCGTCCTTCTTGCCGTACAACTCGGCCATCATGCCGTGAACATCGCATCCCTTGGCGATGCAGTGCCCGTGACCGCGGTGCGTGCTGGCGATCTTGTCGTTGTCGTTGAGATGGATGCAGACGCCGGCGGCGACAGCCTCTTCACCGGCATAGAGGTGAACGAAGCCGGGAATGTCGCCGGTCTCGAATTCCACATGGACCCGCTCCTCGAATTCGCGGATCGTCTTCATCGTGCGATAGACGTCGAGTAGGTCTTCTTTTTCCAAATCCATGGATGGTTCTCCGTTGGGTAGTGCTTCTGAATTCTATCGCCCGTGCGGGCTCGGCCGCAACGGGCGCGGGGTTAATCCGCATCAGGCTACGCAGTTCACAACGCGGATACAGAGCCCAGAGCGAAAGCGACGGGCCAAGGGCGCATCGGTTCGAGTAGGCGGAAGACTGTGAAATGCGCACCAGTTCGAGCAGACGCGGTGCCGGAGCGCGTTGCGGTTGCCTGCCCTTGGCCCGTCGCTCGCGCTCTGGGCTCTGCATCCGCGTTGTGCACTGTGTGCACCGGCGGGAAATGTGGGGTGTTTCGTTTCTTGACAGCTCTTAACAGCCCCCTAAGCTAATGGCCGTTCCCCGCCGTGATTCTGCTACTCTGTCAGTCTTTCTTTCGATCGACTCGCTTCCCCCGGCCCTGTGAGTAAAAAGAAACTCGTCTACCTGGCGATCTTGCTGCTGACCGTCCTGCATCAGGACTTCTGGCTCTGGGACGACCCCACGCTGGTTTTCGGGATCCTTCCCGCCGGGTTGGCCTACCACGTCCTCTATTCAATCGCCACCGCCGCGGTCTGGGCGCTAGCCGTGCGCTATGCCTGGCCGTCCGACGTTGAAACTTTTGCCGAAGCCCGACAGGACTCCGACGAGGCGCCCGAGCAATGACTCAGCTCGTCGTCATGGCGGCCTACCTAGGGCTGCTTCTCGGGCTCGCCTGGTTCGCTGGTCGCCGCTTTCGGGGAACGGCCGGCGATTACTTCCTCGCCGGGCGCTCGATCGGGCCGTTCATGCTGCTGATGTCGATCTTCGGAACGACGATGACGGCCTTCGCCCTCGTCGGCAGCACGGGTGAGTCTTTCCGCGTCGGCATCGGCGTCTACGGCATGTTGGCATCGTGGTCCGGATTGGTGCATGCCGGCGTTTTCTTCTTCGTCGGCATTCGACTCTGGGCGATCGGGAAGCGATACGGCTTCGTTACCCAGGTCCAATATTTTCGGGACCGGTTTGAAAGCGCCGCCATAGGGTGGTTGCTGTTCCCCATCCTTGTCGCCTTGGTAATTCCTTACCTGATGACCGGCCTGTTGGGCGCCGGCGCGGTGATCAGCTCGTTGACCGGCGGGGCTTTTCCTGAAGCCTTTCCCGCGACCCAAGGCGGCCTGCCGCCTTGGCTTGGCGGACTCGCGATCAGCTCGGTCGTCCTGCTCTACGTGTTTGTCGGCGGGCTGCGTGCCGCTGCCTGGGCCAACGCTTTGCAAACCAGCATTTTTGTTGTCGCTTGCTTGACTGCCTTTGGAGTAATCGCTCAGGCGCTTGGCGGCCTGGAGGCGGCCACCCAGACCGTCCTCACGACCCAACCTGAAAAATTGATCCGCGGCGAAGCCGTCCCGCCGCTCTATTTTCTGACCTACTTTTTCATTCCGCTTTCGGCGGGCATGTTTCCCCACGTGTTTCAACACTGGCTCACGGCGCGGTCAGCCAAGACCTTTCGCCTGACCCTGGTTGTGCACCCGATTTTCATCCTTTTGGTCTGGCTGCCTTGCGTGCTGATCGGCGTTTGGGCTACCTCGGCGACGATGCCCGATGGCTCGGCGGTCGTTCCCGCGGGAGCCGCGCCTAACACGGAATTGGCGGTCATCGTGCGCAAGCTGACCGGGCCGCTGCTAGGAGGGCTGTTGGGCGCGGGGATTCTCGCGGCCATCATGTCATCGCTCGACTCGCAGTTCTTCTGCTTGGGAACCATGTTCACCAACGACGTCGTACTGCATCACTTCGGCAAGGAGCGATTCGACGACCGAACGACGGTGCTTCTCGCTCGCGGATTTATTGTCGCGATTGTTACGGCGGTCTATTTGTTTTCCCTAGCCGAACCACGCGATGTGTTTACGTTGGGAGTTTGGTGCTTCAGCGGCTTCGCCGGGTTATTCCCGCTGGTCGTCGCGGCTCTCTATTGGCGGCGCACGACCAAAGCGGGCGCGATGGCTTCGGTCGCCGCGGCCGGAGTGATTTGGTCTCTGTTGTTCCGTGAGGCGGGATACGGCGTTGACCGGGGTTACTTGTATCTCGACATGCTGCCGGCGGCAACGATCTTCGCGGGGGCGCTCGTCGCGTTGGTCGGAGTGTCGCTGGTGACGGTGCCGCCCTCGGAGCCAACCCTGCGAAAATACTTCCCGGTGAATGGAGCATAGCCGTTTGCGACGGGTACGGTCTGCCCGCCGGATATGTCGGGCTTGAAAGCCCGACACGGCACGCTGAAAGCTCGCGCCACGTCGCGGTCCGATAGAACCGAGTTTCATGAGGATCGACTACATCACCGCCGGTGCCGGAGGCATGATCTGCGGCAACTGTTTGCGCGACAATACCCTAGCCGCGGCCCTGCTTGAACTCGGTCACGACGTCCGCCTAATCCCGATCTACACGCCCATCAGGACCGACGAAGACGACGTCAGCCTGGACCGCGTTTTCATGGGAGGCATCAACGCCTTCTTGCAGCAGAAGTACGCTTTGTTTCGCGCGACGCCCGGCTGGTTCGATCGTCTGTTCGATCACCCCGCGCTGCTTCGCTGGGTTTCGAAATTCGCCGTCAAGACCCAACCTGAAGACCTCGGCGCGCTGACCGTTTCGATGCTCGACGGCAGCCAGGGACGGCAGCGCAAGGAAATCGCCAAACTCATCGCCTGGATGAAAGCCGATCCGCCCGACGTGATTCACCTAACGAACTCCATGCTCTCCGGCCTGGCGCCGGCCTTCAAAAAGACATTGGGCGTACCCGTTGTGTGCTCGCTGCAAGGCGAGGACTACTTTCTCGAACACCTCCCAGCCGCGTACAGCGAAAGAGCGTTCGACCGCCTGCGTTCTCGCGCCCCTTCAATCGACGCCTTTATCTCGCCCAGCCGCGACCACGCCGTGGCGATGGCTCCGCGCCTAGGGGTTGACGTGGATGACATCCACGTCGTCTTGCCGGGTTTGCAAGTGGATGGCCTCCAGCCCGGTCAGCCATGTGATCCCGAAGAGTTTCGCATCGGCTACATGGCGCGCATCAGCCCGGAAAAAGGCCTCGGGCTGCTGACCGAGGCTTTCCTGAAGCTTCGCCAACGGCGAGGCGAGGCAACTCCGCGCCCGCGTTTGCTCGCCGCCGGATGGATGGGAGCCGAACACGAGCCGTTCTTAGCAAGCATCCGCCGCAAGATCGAGCAAGCCAGCTTCGGCTCCGACTTTGACTACCTCGGCGAGATCGACCGTGCCGAGAAAGCCCGATTTCTCGGCAGCCTCAACGTTCTTTCGGTGCCGGTTTCCTACCGCGCCCCGAAGGGCCTCTACGCTCTCGAAGCAATGGCCTGTGGCACGCCCGCGGTTCAGCCCCGGATTGGCATATTCCCTGAGCTGATCGAAGCCACCGGGGGCGGTCTGCTGCACGAGCCCGGCGACGCCGACGATCTCGCGGCGAAACTCGAGCACCTACTCGACCACCGCGACGAAGCTCAAACTCTGGGCCGCCAGGGCCGCGAAGCCGTCTTGGCGCACTTTCACAGCCGCCGCGCCGCCGAGGAAACCGCCCAAGTCTACCTCGATCTAGGGCAATCCGACTTGAGCACGTAAGCTACCCTAATCCGTCCGTAAGCGATAAGACAAACCGAAACCTGTTTCCGGCACCGCGTCCCCGGCTGTCAATCAAAAGCCACGTCGCGGACCAGCGGAGATTATTACAGACGGATTCGGGAAGCTACAGGCGACCGCGGGCCTGTGTCTTCGCGGGGCGATGCCGCTTCGAATCAGGGGAGGGGTTGGTGCCGGCGGGTGGAATCGAACCACCGACCTCTTGATTTCGGCGCGCCGATGCCCTGCGCAAGGCGGACGCATTGACCGCACGGCGGCGGACTAGGCGGAGCTTGATTGCTCACCCCGGCGCCGACGGCGACGAGTCGGCTTGGAACGCGATCTGGGGGGGTTGGAAGTACTTCCTCAATGAGCGCCTGAAGGCGTTTCTGGAACAGCGAAGCACCGGCCGGAGATGATGAGCAGATCCGCCGCCTGCTGGGTGGTCGGCTCTTGTAAGATGGGCACCACCACGAGATGAAAGCGATCGTTCTCACCAAGTACGGACCACCGAGCGCTCTTCAAGTCGGGCAGACGGCCAAACCCACGCCCAAGGACAGCGAGGTTCTCGTTAAAGTACGTGCCACAGCCGTCAACGATTGGGATTGGTGCTTCGTCCGCGGCAAGCCCCTCATCTATCGCCTGTTGTTCGGGTTGTCCAAGCCCAAGGTCACCGTGCTCGGCGCCGAAGTCGCTGGAATCGTCGAGGCCCTTGGCGACGGCGCAAACGAGTTTCAACCAGGGGACCACGTCTACGGCGACATCTCCGAGGCGGGCTTCGGGGGGTTCGCGGAATACGTGTGTGTGCGGCAAGATGCCTTGCACCACAAGCCACCGCAGATGAGCTTCGAAGAAGCCGCCGCGCTTCCCCACGCCGCCATGCTGGCACTGCAGGGTCTCGTCGATGTCGGTCAGATTCAGCAGGGAGAGAGGGTGCTGATCAATGGCGCCGGCGGGGGCGTCGGCATCATCGGCGTGCAAATCGCCGAACAGTACGGCGCCGAAGTCACCGGGGTGGACAGCGCCGACAAGTTGGACACGCTGCGCGCCGTGGGCTTCGACCACGTCATCGACTACCAGCAGCAAGACTTCACCGCCAACGGCGAGCACTACGATTTGATCGTCGACACCAAGACCAACCGGTCCCCATTCAAGTACCTGCGCTCGCTCGGTCCAGGCGGCCGATACGTCACCGTCGGCGGCCATTGGCCGCGCCTGCTTCAACTGCTATGCATGGGGCCGTTCGTTTCCAGTCTCAGTGACAAGCGCGTTCACATCGTCGCTCTGAAGCCAAACAAGGATCTCGCCTACGTCAACGACCTGTTCGAAACGAAAGGCCTGCAGTGCGTGATAGACGGGCCCTACCCATTGAACGACGTGCCCCAAGCCATCCAGCGTTTCGGCGAGGCCAAACACGTTGGCAAGGTTGTGATCACAGTCGCTCCTTGACCGAACTTACGATCGATCGCGTCCGTCCGAGGCGATACGGCCGACCCGCTGAATTGCGGGCAGGCGGGTTGTAATGGGCATGTCCTATAGGGACAAATCTCGTTGAAGGCGGACTCCCGATGCAGCGGGCTGGATCAGCCTATGCCGACAAAGGCGGATCCAGCGGCTGATCGGAGCGGTGGGCCTCTTGATCGACTGTCCGCGATTGCCGGGCGATAACTGCGTCCTGGACCTCGCTTTCCGACGATCCCCATTGAACCTAACCGCTACGCGGTGGGTGGAAGCTTCGCTTCGCGAGGCGGTTCGGAGCGCTTCTAGAGAACCTCTGACATTGGCGGTATGGGCAGCGCCTTTTAGTGGATGGGTTGCGCCAAGATCGACAGCATCTCTTCTCTTCAAGGAGCATGCCATGACCCGATTACGTCAGAAGTTCATTGAGGATCTCGACGGAGTTTGGCGAAGGACAGGCTCCCAAGTTCCGCCCGCCACCTACGCCAACAACGGCTTGACAATGTTTCCGTGGATGTCGGTCAACCGGAAATGGCGTCCCTGGAACTTGAAGGTCAGCTTCGTGTGGTCTACCCCAAGACAATGCAGAATAGTTGCTTGTAGGTCATGGATATGAACAGGATCGTTGACGATGTTATACGAGAAATCGTCGGTCTGCCCGTGGACGACACCCCCCTTGATCCCGCCGCCGGCCATCCAAACGCTGTACGCACGCGGATGGTGATCGCGGCCGTAATTGTCTTCGGTCAGCCGGCCTTGGCAGTAGACGGTGCGGCCGAACTCTCCGCCCCAGATGACCAGCGTCTCGTCGAGCATGCCGCGGTCTTTGAGGTCCTGCAATAGCGCCGCTGATGCCTGGTCGGTCTCTTTGGCCTGCTCAGGGAGGAGGGTCGGAAGCTTGCCATGCTGGTCCCAACCGCGGTGGAAGAGCTGAATGAACCGCACGCCGCGCTCTGCCAACCGGCGGGCGAGTAGGCAGTTCGCAGCGAAGGTCCCGGGTCTCTTGGAGTCATCGCCGTAGAGCTTGAAGATACGCGACGGTTCGGTCGAAAGATCGGTCAAGTCCGGCACGGAACTTTGCATCCGAAACGCCATCTCGTATTGCGAGATACGAGTCGCGATTTCCGGATCGCCGAATTCGTCGAGCTTCATTTGATTCAGCTTGCCGAGCGCGTCCAGGTAGGAACGCCGACTCTTCTTGCTGAAGCCCTTGGGATCGGAGAGATAAAGCACGGGGTCGCCGATCGAGCGGAACTTGACGCCCTGATACTCGGTCGGCAAAAAACCGCTGCCCCACAGGCGGTCATAAAGCGGCTGACCGCCGCTGCCTTGCGTCACCATCACCACGAACGCCGGCAGGTCGCTGCTCTCGCTTCCGAGCCCATAAGACATCCAGGCGCCAATGCTCGGTCGACCCGCAATTTGCGCGCCGGTCTGAATGAATGTGACCGCCGGGTCATGGTTGATCGCCTCGGTCTTCATCGAGCGAATGATCGCGATGTCATCGACGACCTTGGCGGTTTCCGGCAACACTTCGCTCAGCCAAGCTCCCGATTGCCCGTGCTGTTTGAACTTGAAGATCGAGTTGACCATGGGGAAACTCTCCTGCGTGGAGGTCATGGTCGTGAGCCTTTGGCCCTTGCGCACCGACTCGGGCAAATTTTGCCCGCGCAATTTCGCGAGGCCGGGCTTGTAGTCGAACAGATCAAGCTGCGAGGGACCGCCGGACTGAAACAGCCAAATGACTCGTTTAGCTTTGGGGGCAAAATGCGGTAGGCCGGGCAGACCGGGATAGGGCCGATCGGAGGCCTCCCCTTTCGGGGCAGCGTCAAGATCGCTCGCCAACAGCGATCCCAGAGCCGCCGTACCGATACCCGCGGCGCTGCGACCGAAGAAGTGTCGGCGGGTCAAAAGTTGTTGCTGTTCCAGTCGAGGATCCATAGTTAACTCCGTTGTCGTTTACCGAAGCCGTGTTAAGCACGAGTCGGCTCAGCCGAGCTATTCCTTAGTAATCGTCTCGTCCAAATTTAGGATCAAGCTGGCGACGCTGCTGTAGGAGGCCAACTCTACTGCGTCGAGCGATTCATCGCGCTCCGACTCGCCTTCGGTTAGCAACTCCTCGGCAGTTTCCGGATCGGTTTGGAAGTCGTCGAGAAAACTGCTGTAGACCCGGTGCAAGACGTCGCTTTCCTGAGAACGCGGTGGGCGAGCCGTGGCCAGCGTGAACCCGTAGGCGATGCGTTCGGCGGGTGTCTCGCCGCCTTCATTCATCATGCGTTCACCCAACTTACGGGAAGCTTCGACGTAAGTCACGTCGTTCATTAAGTTCAAGGCTTGCAGCGGTGTGTTGGTGCGTACTTCCCTTACCGCACAGGTTTCGCGGTCGGTCGAGTCGAAGGTGACCATTGACGGGGGAGCAACGGTCCGGCGCCAAAACGTATAGAGGCTGCGGCGGTAGAGATCGTCGCCCTTGTCGGGGATATACCCATTTTCCGCAAATGTCAATTCCTTCCAAAGCCCCTCGGGTTGGTAGGGCTTTACAGAGGGCCCGCCCAGCTCTTCGTTCAGCAATCCGGAAATCGCTAACGCCTGGTCGCGAATGGTTTCCGCCGGCAGCCGAAAACGCGGCCCGCGGGCAAACAGGCGGTTTTCCGGATCCCGTTCGACAAGTTCCGGCGTCACTTTGGACGACTGCCGGTAAGTCGCGCTCGTGACAATCGTCTTGACAATCCCTTTGACATCCCAGCCGTTTTCCATGAACTCAACGGCCAGCCAATCGAGGACGTCCTGGTGGGGCGGTTTCTCACCCTGCGAGCCGAAGTTCTCGGTCGTTTTCACGAGCCCGACCCCGAAAAACATCTGCCAGAAACGATTTACGGTAACACGAGCGGTCAAAGGATTCGAGCGGTCGACCAGCCAGCGCGCAAGACCCAGCCGATTGCGTTCCCACTCCGGTTTGAAGGGAGAAAGAATCGCCGGCGTGCCGGCATCGACCTTGTCGCCGTGCGCCTCGTAAGACCCTCTCGTGAGGATGTACGCTTGGCGCGGTTTCTCGGTGTCCATCATGACCATGACGGTCGGGATGCCGGCATAGAACAAGTTCCGTTCTCGGCGTGTATCGTAGAGCCTCTTCCGCGCGATCGCGATCTCGGCAGGAGCCGCTCGGTCGAGAAACGCCGAGCGCAGCTTGCGCTCTTCAAGCGTCGTTCGCTTCATGGGCTTCTTACGGGCGATCTCGGTCACCGTTGCGCGCACGGGCAGCAGCTTGGCTTCCTGCGGCGGCAACGCGCGGTTGTAGACGCGGACGTCGTCGATCAAGCCTTCGAAGTTCGGTTCGCCGCCCCCGGCACCGATACGAAACGGTTCATCGGACCCAAAGGGAAAGATCAGGTCGTTCCAATCGATTTCCTTGCCCTGCTCTTTGCCGTTGACATAGAGGTGGACACCTCGGGCCTTGCGGCCGCCGTCGTAGGTAACCGCGACGTGGTGCCAGCGGTTCATCTCGACCGGCTTGTCGCCGTACAGCCTTAGGCTGATGTCGGTCCAGCGGTTGTTGATGTAGAGAAAGACCTTGCCTTCGCGCAAATACAGCCCGTGGCCCGCTTCCTTGGGGAGCGGTTTCGTCTTCGAGAGAATCGCCCCGTTCGGCGAAGTCGGATAAATCCATGCCGAGAAAGTAAACGGATCGAGAAAACTGAACTCGAAACCCGGACCGCCTTCGACGTGTTTCTTGCCGTCGAAGCGAGCTGCTTGGCCGAGCGGGCCTTTGTCGAAGGAGAGCGTGCCACCTTCGCCCTCGTCCTCGTCCTCTTCCTCTTCGACAACGAACGGGCGAACCGGCGGGTCCGGGTTGGGGTTGGTCAGTGGGTTGTGCGATACGGGCCGGCGGTAAACGCCGGTTTCCTCGCGCAAGTTGCCGTCCAAGGGGAAGTGCAGAATCAGCCCGTCGCCGGGGGCCCAATCGGGGGCGCCCGAGGTTCGCACCCATTTTTCCCAACTTCGTTGCGTCTTGTTGATTTTGCCGTCGAGCTTCTTCCAGGCCTTTTCGGCGGCGGCCTGTTCTTTGTCGAGCGCGGCCAGCTTGGTTTCGTCCTCGGGAGTGGGCGCTTTGATTAGAGGCTCTTCATTGCCAAAGTTGTAGACCAGCCCGCGCTCGGGAAGATGATTGAAGAAGGCAAAGAGTTGATAGAACTCCTTCTGGAGAAGCGGGTCGTATTTGTGGTCGTGACAGCGCGCGCACCCGACCGTCAACCCGAGCCAGACCGTCGATGTCGTCTCGACTCGATCGGCTACGTACTCGACGCGAAACTCTTCCTCGACCAGCCCTCCCTCGGCGCTGGTTCGATGGTTGCGGTTGAAGCCCGTCGCGATGACCTGATCTCGGCGCGGGGTGGGGAGCAGGTCGCCGGCGATTTGCTCGATCGTGAATTCATCGAAGGGTTTGTTGTCGTTGAATGCATCGATCACCCAATCGCGCCAACGCCACATGTGGCGGTAGCCGTCGCTTTGGTAACCATTCGTGTCGGCATAGCGCGCCGCATCCAGCCAGCGAATCGCCATGCGCTCGCCGTAGCGTGGGGAGACGAGCAGGCGATCAACCACCTTTTCGTAGGCCTTCGGGGAAGTATCGTTGACGAAGTCTTCCACCTCGGCGGGAGTCGGGGGCACGCCGGTGATGTCGAGAGAAACTCGGCGAATCAGAGCACGCCGGTCGGCCTCCGCCGTGGGTTTGAGACCTTCTTTCTCGAGACGCGCGACGACAAACTTATCAAACCCAACTTGCGCCCAATCCGGGTTGCTTACAGCCGGCGATGTCTCGCGGCGTGGCGCGATAAACGCCCAGTGCTTTTCCCACTTGGCGCCCTGTTCGATCCAACGACGAATCAGATCAATCTCTTCGTCGGAGAGCCTATCTTGGCCCAAATAGCCGGGCGGCATACGGAGCACATCGTCCTCGGAAGTCAGGCGTTGGAAAAGAACGCTTTTTTCGACGTCCCCTCGGACGACGGCCTTCCCACCTGACTTCAAATCGATGAAAGCGCCCTCTTCGTTGTCAAAACGCAACTCGGTCTTGCGCTGTGCCTTGTCGGGCCCGTGGCAGGCGAAGCATTTGTCGGAAAGGATCGGTCGGATGTCGCGGTTAAACGTCACCGGCTCCGCTGCCGAGGCAACTCCTATCCCGGCCGCCGTCATCGCCACCGCAAGATGCAATTCGATTCGCCAACAGGATCTTCTCATGACGCGCAAAACCTTCTCCGCAAGCTCGACAACTCCATCACAATTATAACCCTGCGATACGGGCTTCTAAGATGTGAACCATTACTTCCGAGCCGTTCAGGCGTCGCCAGTGGCGCTCGGCTGGGCGGGCCAACATATAACGCCATCGCCAACGACACCTCGCGACTGCCGCATCCCTTCGTTCGGCGCTGCCGCAATCGGATCGTCGCAAAGGTCGACTCGATGGGATTCGTCGTCCGCAAATGCGCCCAATGTTCGGCCGGAAAATCATAGAACGTCAACAACTCGTCGCGGTCCTTCCTCAAACACTCGGCCGCTCGATGAAACTTCTTTTCATAGAACGTCGCGAAATCATCGAAGGCTTTCTCGGCGTCGCGCGGCTCGGCGCCAGATAGATGTCGTGCAAAGCTTGCTTCGCCTGCTCTGCATGCTCTGCGGCAGCTTGTCCAACACGTTGGCCGTCTTATGTACCCAACACCGCTGCTCCCCCCTGATTGAGAGGGTGATACCGCCGGGAGGCGTGGGAGCAGCCCGGCAACGGTCGAGCGGATTCTCGAAATCCGGCGCGCTCATCCGTTGTGGGGCGCCGAAGATTCGAGCGCTGCTCAAAGATGAACAGCCGGAAACAAAGCCGCCGGTGGCTTCGACGATCGGGGAAATTCTGCGCTGCGAAGGACTCACTCGGCCCGGCAAGAAACGGCGTCGCACGCCGCCGTATGAAGGGCCCCTGGCGCACGCCGGCGCGCCGAACGAAGTGCTGTCGATCGATTTCAAGGGGTGGTTTCGAGCACGCAACGGCGAGCGCATCGATCCGCTGACGTTGATCGACAACTACAGCCGCTACGTGCTGTGCTGCCAAGCGTTGGAGGGATGCGATTTCGCCCATGTGCAAGCGGTGATGGCGACGGTGTTCCTCGAATACGGACTGCCGCGGCGGATCCGCAGCGACAACGGAGCGCCGTTTGCGTTCAGGAAAGTGCCGCCCCTATTTCCCCCACGCGCAGCATCCGTCTCGCGAGCGGCTTCGTTCTAACGATTTCCCATTGAGCGATCCAGACGTCAGAGCTTCCTCAATCGGTCGCCGAGCGGGCCCAAATCGAGTCCCATCAGAGCGCTACCGAGACTCTGGGCCGATAGCGAGTGGGTTCGGTTGTTTTCGCCGGCTAACCGCGAAACGCTACAATTGGCCTGTCGTGGTCGGCCACACCGTCAGCCATTACAAGATGCTCGAAAGGCTCGGCGAGGCCGGAACGGGCGAGGTCTTCAAGGCTGAGGATGCGCGAGTCCCACGGGTCGTTGTACTCAAGTTTTTGCTCTCCGGGGCCCTGGACGACAAAAAAAGGGACCGCCGCGTTCACGCCTTGGTTTTGGTTCCGACCGTTCCGGGGACGCCTGGGCTGCCTTGTCGCCGCCGTTCGCATCGCGTCTCCGGCAGGCTGCGGACACCTGAACGAGCAGGTTCGACACTGTGTTGCGGTTTGACTCAATCGGACATGTCTTAGGGCAGTTCCTCTTGTTTCTGGCGGTGGCGCTGACGGCGCCGATTCTGTATGGATTGTTGACATCATCCGGACCGCTTCGGCCGTTGCTGATCTCGTTGTTCATCTGCGCATCGGCCGGCGGTCTTTTGACTTTTCTGCTGCCCCGTCCCAGTCGCGAACTTTGTCAGCGCGAAGCGCTCTTGTTGGTAACATCCACTTGGGCTTCGATGCCTCTCTTAGGCGCCCTCCCGTTCTACCTTTCGCCTGAGTTTCCGAGCTTTGCAGACGCATTCTTTGAGGCGGCCTCGGGGTTTTCAGCGTCAGGCGCTACCGTCCTCAATGACGTGGAGCGCCTCGGAAAGCCGATTCTGTTCTGGCGTTGCCTCACCCACTGGATAGGCGGGATGGGAATCATATTACTCGGGGTGGCCGTCCTACCTCTCGTCGGCCACGGCGGCGCAAGCCTTTACCGAGCTGAGTTCTCCGGCGCGACCTCAGAGAAATTGAAGCCGCGGATTACCGAGACAGCATTGGCGCTGTGGAAAGTGTACCTGGGGCTTTCGCTCGCTTCGTACGTCGCCCTGCGCTGGGCCGGAATGGGTAACTTCGATGCGCTGTGCCACACGTTCTCAGTCTTGGGCACCGGCGGGTTCTCGAGCCGCAGCGCCAGCGTCGCGAGCTTTCAGAACCCAGCTGTGGAATACGCGATTATCACTTTCATGTTCCTAGGCGGAATCAGCATGATTCTGCACTACCGGCTTTGGCTGGAGCGAAGCCCTCTCGCGGTCCTGAAGGATGTCCAGCTTAAGGCTTACGTCAGCATCCTTCTCATCGCCGGCGTCGTCGCCACGGTTTTGCTCCGTTTTCACAACGGCTATGCCTGGGAGCCCGCTCTGCGCGCCGGTTTCTTTCAAGTCACATCGATTACGACCACGACGGGACTTGTGACGGACGACTTTGAGCTGTGGCATCCGCTCGGGCAAATGCTGCTTCTAGGTTTGATGTTCGTCGGCGGCTGTACGGGCTCTACGTCGGGCGGTCTCAAGGTTGCGCGTCTGTTGCTGCTCACCAAGGTGATCGACCGAGAATTCAAGCGTATGGTGGAGCGGCGCGGGGTGTTCGCGGTTCGTCTCGGATCGCGCGCCATCCCGGAGTCGACGGTTCAGAGCTTGCTGATCCTGGTTTGCATTGCCGCCGCCGTCATTTTGTCGGCATCTCTGTTGCTGGCCTCAATGGGTGTGGATGTCCTGACGTCGCTCACCGCGGCCATTGCTGCGGTATTCAACATCGGCCCCGCGTTTGGAGGAGTTGGGCCGTTCGATAACTACGGCTGGCTGCCTGCCGGAGCCAAATGGGTCTTGAGTGTTTGTATGATTGCCGGTCGCCTCGAGTTCTACTCCGCGCTCGTTCTGCTGACGCCTTGGTTCTGGCGCAAGTAGGGGGTTGGCCGGCGTGCAGGTTCATTCCGGCGGCGCCGAGCATCCTAGGTACGTCGCCGCGCGCGAGGAGCACGGGAAGCTTCCACGCAACACGAGGCAAAGCGCAGCCTCGGCCCCACCTAAGCCGGACGGCGGGACCCTTCGCCGGCAAGCCTGCAAACCTCACGTTTGTTGCTCGCCTAACGGCCCGAAAGTGCCGGTCCCCCCTCCTGTCCATTCATCGGCCCTTGCAACCCAGTTTGCCGGGGCATGGGACAATCGTCGCTTGTGGGTATAGCCGCTGACATTGTTCTCATTGTGGTCGCCGCACTGCTGGGAGGGCTCCTGGCACAGCGCCTGGGGCAACCGCTGCTGGTCGGCTACATCCTGGCCGGGGTGATCGTGGGACCTCATACCGCCGGCCCCACGGTCGTCGAGATCGTGGGCTAGTTGGGATCCGAAGTTCGCGGGCGCCGGCATGACAAGGTTGCGGACCGGGCAGGGCCGCTCGCGGTAGTACATCGAGATCCAGCGCCGGGCCACCAAGCCGCCGGTGCTATGCACGATCAGATCGAAGTTCCCGTTCAGTTGAACCGCGGGCGCCTGCGGGTCGAGCCATCTTGTCGCGGACGACTTCCTCCATGCCTTTGGCAACGTCGTCGATCTTGACGTCGTCGCGCAGCAAGATGTAATCGCCTAAGCAGATGGGGGCCGCCGAGTAACCGTTCTGCTTCAGGAACTTCGCGAGAGGTTTGAAGGAGTCGGAGTCGTCGCTCCCGAGACAACCTGGAGGTGCTCAAGAATCTTCGGCCCGCGTTTGGCTCAATGGTGCTCACCGAGATCACCACCGAGGCCATCGAGGAGTACGTCGACCGGCGTCTCCATTCGGAAAGGAGGATACGGACCAAGTTCGGAATTCCAACCCGAGGCAGGATCAAGCCTGCCACCGTGCACAAAGAGTTCCGTGTACTAAAGCGCATTCTGAATGTCGCTGTGCAGAAGAAGCAACTCGTCGTCAACCCCTGCCAGACGGTCGAGTTTCCCATGCGTGTTCATGCCACCACTCGCAAGCCGCACTACATGACGGCGAGCGAGCAACAGCGTAGTGAGTTTCTAAGCTTTCCGCCGCGAGAGATGCAGCGGTTCCAGGATTATTGTGAATCCTCGGTCATTGGAGGCTGATTCCGTTTACGAATTTGAATTCCCTGACACTACTACCAAGCAATTGATCAGAACCTACGATAGGTACGGTGGCCTGGAGATTACGGTCGCGACTCGCCCGGGAAGCAGCCTCGTGTTCTACCGACGAATGAAATGAACGAAGAATGGTGAGTGCAGCGTCTGGACTAAGGCGCCCACTAGCGGTACGGGAGGCTTGGAGACACGCGTGCGGTTCGCCTGTCCGACGGTGAAGAACTGCCGTTTCGCTCCCTAAATACAATGGAGGTCATCATAATGAATACCGAATCCATGGGTGGGGGAAGCCCCATGCCATCGCAAGATTCCTGGCTAGCATGGCCACGACGAGCTTCGTAGCAAACTCTTTTGCTTTTGCGGGGCTGAGCTTGTCTGTAAGGGCTTTCAAAGTATCCAATAAATGACGCTGGGCATCGCCTTCACATTCGTCACTCAAACGGCGAACCCTTTTTTCAGCATAAGACGTTCGGCATCGGAAACACTGACTCTATATTATGCGCCTAGTCAATTAGTTCGTGTCCTGCTTGTAGACCGATGGTTGGGTCCGCTCTGGGCTAACTTCGGATTTCTCCAGCTCCTCAAATATCTTGAAATGGTCTTCGGCTTCGGAAAGGTTGCCAAGTTTGGAAAGGACCGTACCCAATAAAAAGTGGGCGCGCTTGTTTCGAAAGTCGTAAGACAACGCTTGCTGCAGAACTTTTGCAGCATCTTGGTATTGCCCAGCCTGATGGTAAATGTCTGCAAGTTTCACTCGAGCCAGAACGTCCTTCGGATTGGCGCGAATCACGTCTTCAAGTAGTCGCACTGCATCCGCATTCTTGCCCTCTTTGGCTGCGATCGTAGCTAGATTAAACTTGGCTACAGTCAATATTTCAGGATCATCGCCCGCCAAGGCTACGGCATCTCTTAGGTATTTTGCAGCTTGCTGGTACTCTCCGAGAAAGTCCAACTCTATGCCCGCACGCAAGTGCGCCGACGGGTTGCCAGGAAACATTTCCACCATTTTCAATGCGTGGCTGAGCGCCTTCTGAAATTCTCCATTCCTCCTGAAGCCTATTATGAGTGATAAATGGGCGTCAGGATCGTTGTAACCACCGGCGATCAGATTATTGAGTAGCTCTATTCCTTCAGCATAGGCTCCCTCTTCGATCAGAGCGCGAGACCAGAGGTACGCTGCAGATTTGTCGTCCGGTTTGAGCGCTTGGGCCTTTCGGATGGAGTCTTTGGCTTGCGAAAACTTCCGATCATCCAGCAATACTAGCGCTTGAAGCAATAAGATCCTAGTGGATGTTGGATCCAGGTTCTGTGCTTTATCGGCATAAAGGGAAGCCTCATCGAGGCTACGCATCTTGAAAAGAGCATAAGCGAGACTGTAGTAAGCCTCCGAAGAATCCGTCAGGCTGCTGATGGCCTTTTTCAAGATAGGCACCGCCTCTTCGTTCAGATTCTTCGATGCCAGTAATCTGCCAACAGAAAGAAGCGCACCGGGATCCTTCTCCTCCCAGCGTTCGACCAGTTTGGCGGTTTCAACGGCTTTGACTTGCTTCCCGGTTTCGAGATAAGCCCGAGACAAATAGAAAAGCGCTTCTGGATCGTTCCTTGTGCCACCATCAACGGTTTCCAGAATTGCGATACACTCTGGATACCTCTCCTTCTTGCCGTGGACAATTCCTAGCCTGACTTTGGAGGAATGTCTGCCTGGATTCAGCTTGAGAGCCCGGGTATAGGCGCCCGCGGCCTCATCCAATTTGTCTCGCTGTTCGCACACATACCCCAGCAAGTGGAAGGCGGCAGCTGACGGCTGACGATTGATCAACTTGCGAACCGATTCCTCAGCCTCTGCATATTTCCTTTCGCTCACCAATTTCTCAACCTCGCCAAGCTGAGTCGCCGACGCTTGAAGGCCGGCCACGGCGTACGCTTGTGAGACGAGGAAAAACAGGCACAGGGAACAAACGAGGTGATTTCCGAAGAGTAATCTAAAGAGGCTATTAGAACTCATCATGTGCATCGGGCCAACATTCTCCTATTTGCGACCTCTCTGCAATGACAGGCAGGAACCCGCCCATCCTTGCTGTGAGAACACAGTCTCACTTCCCCACACGGTACCTGACGTCATGCGGGGCAATCTCTAACCCAGTCGCGGTAGGGCAGTGGCACAGTATACACTCGCGCTGTCGCGATTGCGCCGGCTTTTGGCGCTGAACCCTGCACATCATCTCCGCCCGTAGGCTCAAAGGCTCGTCAGTCCGTTCACTGCCGTTGACTGAGCGTGCTGCATGACGCTTCGGCCGACACTGCGCCTGCGAGATCTTTTGGAAACCGAAGCTCTAACGGGCTTAGCCGGTAGTTCAGGTAAGTCGTCTGACGAGGCACGTTTCGAAGCCAGACTCCGCCATGATGGAATCGACAGCGCTGGAGGCCATTGAAGATGGTTGATACCGCTCCCAACCCCTGAGGTCCTTCGGCCAGGAAACAATCCTGCGGTCCACGTATCAGGGCGATGAGCCAACTCGAGGCCTCCCTCAACTGGGCAAACTGCAACTTCATTCCTTAGCCACCGGTCAGAATTTGAAGCGCTTCAACGATAGCTCCGTGTAACCCTCTTCACCCTCGACGACTTGTATGAACTGGCCTGGAGGCAGGTTCCTCAGGGTCTGTGTCTTGCCTGTCCGTGGCCAGAAGATCTCCAGGAGCTCGGCGGTTTTCGCTTTTCCCAGTCCGAAGGTCTGCCGCAAGGGGTTGGCTCCGAAGCTTCCTCCACTGTTGACGTGCCGATAGATGGATCGGGTCCGGCCGTCTTCCTGAATCTGAACCCGGATGCGGGCCCCGATGGCGGATCGATTAGACTGGCGCCCCACCAGTTGGACGGCCAGCCAGTTGTTTCCCACTCCCGGATTCTCGTAGAGGGCATCACTGAAGGCGTCTCCGGGAAAGGCTCCTCCCATCTGTTCGAAGACGTCCAAATCTCCGTCGTTGTCTAGGTCGGCAAAGGCGACACCATGCCCTTTCTGCAGATGAGCAAAGCCCCCGACCACGCTGATGTCAGCAAATCTCTGGCCGGCAAGGTTCAGAAACATCAGATTGGGAACGATGCTGGAGTAGGAGGGATCACCAGTCCCGAGATAGAAATCAAGATAACCATCGTTATTCAGATCCCCAAAGTTAGAGCCCATGGGCTGGATCGGAATTCCCAATCCATACTGATCGGCCACCTCGCGAAAGCTTCCCCGGCCGTCCCCTTCGTAAAGGCAGGCCTTCTCGAAGAGTTGAGGCCTTCCCAGGCGATATAGCGCCTGGTGGGCGATACTCCCGGCGTAACTGGAGACAAACAAGTCCAGAGACCCGTCGTTGTTGTAGTCCCAGAACCAGACCGGAAAGCTCTCTTTCGGGTAGGCTACACCCACCTGGAGGGTAACGTCCTTGAAGGTCCCATCACCCTGATTTCGGTACAGGCGATTCATGGACTGGAAGTTGGAGACATACAAATCGGGAAAACCATCCCCATCGTAGTCTCCCCAGGAAACTCCCTTGGTGTACGCGTAGAGTTTCACACCGGCTTCCTCTGCCACATCGCGGAAAGTGCCATCGCCCTGATTCTGAAACAACTGCGAAGGAGCCCGGATCGAATCGTCTGCCTCATTGCCAATGAACAGGTCCAAATCGCCATCGTTGTCGTAGTCGGCCCAGCCGGCAGTTTGGGTGGGGTAGTTGGCCTCGGCCAATCCGGCTGCAAAGGTCACATCCTCGAAGGTTCCATCACCCCGGTTCCGCAATAACGAGTTCGGATACTGGCCGGCCTTACCCGCCCAGGCACCCCGCAGCACAAAGATGTCTGGGCTTCCATCGTTGTCATAGTCCGCCTGTAAAAGGTTCAGTCCTCCGAGCAGACCTTCCAGTCCCGCCTCCGCGGTTCGGTCTGAGAAGGTTCCATCTGAATTGTTGATGAAAAGATGCATCGGCCCGGAAAGGTCCCAGGTCGACGTGACGATATCCAAGTCGTGGTCGCCGTCGAAATCCTCGATGATGACTCCCCCAGACAAGTTGAAGGTGTCCAAGCCCAGCTTCATAGCTACATTCTGAAAATGCGTAAACGAAACCTTGGATTCGAATTCCGACGCGGGTATGCGGTATCGTTCCGGCACCTGATCGGGATATTGGTCCAAGGTCATGTGAGCAATGTTCAGCAGCCACAAAGCCGGATAGTAATAGCCGTGGGCGCCTGCCGGAGAGGAACTCTTGAGCACCTCGAGGAAGTACTGGATGGCCTTGGTGGAACCTTCCCGCAGCGCATGAATCGCTCTCCCACGCAGGGGGAGAATGCACATTTCAGGGTTGTGCTGCAGTACGCAGTTCTGGGTCTCACCCAAGCGCATGTAACCGACTCCGAGTTCGAAGATCGTCTTATCGACTAGCATCTTTTGAACGTGCGGTTTGATCTTGGGTAAAAGCCGATAGGCTGCCAGCAGATGTTCTATCCCAGGCTCCAGCCTGCCTAGCCGAAGTTCGCCGATTCCTAGATCGAGCAGGACCTGCCAACGGTTGAGATCGCCCCGGTACGCCGGAGTAGTTACCTCAGAAGAGTGCGCCTCCAGATCAGCCAGTTGGCGGCTTAGTTCCTGGACTCGTCCATCGCCCATGTAGGGGTGTTCATGACCACCGCGCACTGAGATCTCCTGGAGCACTTGAAGCATGCGTTGATGTCCGGGTCCCCTCCGCGGAACTCCCCTTTCGGCCGGTTCTTGACCCGTCTCCTTGGGCTTGTGCTTTTGGTGGCCCTGGCTGGAATCAGACTTTTCAGACGTGGGGGCAGCATGGGAAGTGGCTAACCTTACGCCAAACCCCAGCAGAGAGGTGACAAGCAGCACAGCCGCCAACCAGGATTTCCTTTTTGGCCCTGGCACAGCCACAGTATACAACCCGCGCTCTCTCCCTTGCTCCGTCGTTTGGCATTGCACCCTGCACGTCACCTCCGTCGGTAGCCTCAAAGGCTCGTCAGCCCGTTCACTAACGTTGATCGAGCGGGCGGCTTCACGCTTCGACCGACACTCCCCTTCGCAATCTTCCATTATCAAGCGGCGAGTGCTGCCTTCTTGTGCCGTGGACCGGGCTCTACTCACTGTTTCGGCGAAGGAAGGGTTTCTGCAGGCATTTCCACTACGGATTGGGTTTCTCCTTCCGTGATGGACAGGATCTGATTCGTCTTTACGTTCTGCAAGACGTCTTCGGTTCCACTGGGCCACCGGATCTTGAGAGTCTTGATAATCTCTGAACTACCCAAACCAAAATGAACGCGGTAATCGCTGGCAGAGAGATAGCTTCCTCCTCCGGTGATTTGGTCCCTTTGAGTTGAATTCTCCGTGGTGATAGCGATCTTTGCGCCGACGGCGTCCCGGTTGCTCTTTGTACCAATCAGATTCAAGAGAACCCAGTGTTCTCGCTCTCCGACTTGGTTCATCAACAGTGTCGGCCTTTGACCAGAGTTGCTAATCAGCACATCAAGATCCCCATCGTTGTCAACATCTCCAAAAGCTGCCCCACGACCGACCTTTGGCGACACAGACGAGTGCCGAAGAAACTCAAGGTCCTCAAAAAAGACTCCGCCTCGATTTTCGAGTAGTTGGTTGGGTTGCGCGTAAGAAAATCCTTCCCTGATAAGTTCTATGTTGTCGATTACATGTCCGTTAACAATCAAAAGATCCTGATCTCCATCATTGTCAAAATCAAAAAAACCCGTAGCAAAACCCAGAAATCGATGGTCCGTTTTCGCCAAGCCGGCGGGCCACCTCTGGTCACTGAACCGCCATTGCCCCTCGTTTCGGTAGAGTACGTTCGTCTCCAAATCATAGTTGGTCACTACTAAATCAATTAACCCATCGCCATCGAAGTCGCCGGCGTCAACACCCATCCCCGCTTCGGCTTCTCCATCACTGCTGTAACCAGTGCCTGAGATGAGTGTCACATCTGCAAATGTACCGTCTCCGTTGTTTTTCAACAGCCAATTCCGCGTAGTGTCATTGGTCACATAGAGATCCAGCCACTCATCTCCGTCAAAATCTGCAGCCACGACCCCTAGGCTCTTTCCCTCCAGACGCGAGATTCCGCTCTTTTCAGAGACGTCTTGAAAACGATCATTTCCTAAACTCCGGTAAAGTCTGCCGGCGACACCGTGAAAAAAGCGGGGATGACAATAGCTCCGAATATTCTTCTCGGCACAGACAGGATTCGCGTCGTAGCGGTAGTTGACATAATTGGCTACGTACAGGTCCAGATATCCGTCATTGTCGAAGTCGAAGAACGCGGCACTAGAACTCCAGGCAGGATCGCCGACCCCCGCCTGCTCTGTTACGTCTGAAAACGTTCCGTCGCCATTGTTGTGGTAGAGAATATTCGGTCCAAAATTCGTAATGTAGACATCAGGATAGCCGTCATTGTCGTAGTCTCCAACGGTGATCCCTGTGCCATAGGCGCCATTTCCCCTTATTTCAGATCGAACCGTGACATCTTGAAACCTGCCATTTCCGAGGTTGCGGTACAACGCGTGGCTATGGAGGTCAGAGGGAGGAGAATCGGGAGTGGTCCCGCCGTTGATTAGTAGCACGTCCAGCAACCCATCAGAGTCGTAGTCGAGGAAGGCACATCCCGAGCCCATCGTTTCTATGAGGTGCTTCGTCTTGGATGCCCCGCGCTGGTGCTCAAAATCGATCCCCGCAGTGATAGTTACATCCAAGAACGATGAAGATCTCTCGCCGGCCGACACGCTCCCAGGCGACAGGCAGGTCACGACAATTGATACTTGGGTCAGCAACCCAACAAGCGCCTCAACGACTGCATTCCTCTTCAGAGCCATAAACAGCTTGTTCAGTGGGCCAAGCCTTCCCGAATAAGCAAGCCACTACGGTGCCGACAACCATTGGTGTTGCGATTGCAGCACCAACATGGGAAGCCACGCTGTGAGGCCCGGCCTCGAACCCCTAGTATAGCCGTTCAGACAGGAAGGTAAGCATCCCTCAATAGGAGGAACTCAAACAAAACAACAAAAGATATCGAACCATCCTCAAAAGCCGATGGGTGCCTTACTGGAAGGGGAGTGAGCTTATCTACCGAGGAATCCGCGCCCATTAACTGGTGGACGCCGACTTGCGCCGACGCAAGTCGGAGTTCGTAGACACTGTCCTTTTGAGGCAACCCCAAACGGATCGTCCATTTGGCATCGCGCCAAACGGCCTTTGGCTGACGATCAAGTGCCTATGAACAACGCTGCTCTCCAGGCTCGCTCTGCTAACTCGGAGAGCCGCAAGCGAATCCGATCTACCAAAACGCCAAACTTCAACAACCTAAAAGGTGTACTTGAGAGCCAGCTGAATTTGTCGCCCTGGATTTGCAAATGTGACGATTCCCGCATTGCCTGCCTGAATATTGGCAAGAGGCAGGAAAAACTGCGGATTATTAGTCACGTTGAAGAACTCCGCACGAAATTGAAGCGTGTGCCCCTCCATTATGTCAAAGAACTTTGTCACAGAGAGATCGTTTTGGCGAATGCTGTCGCCTCTCAATATATTGAAGCCCGAGTTACCGTAGGGAGTAAATGGCAAGCCAGTCGCTTGATCTATGACTTGGTCAGGCAGGGCGAAACAACTGGTGTCAAACCACTTCAGGACAGTGCTGCCCTCGGAGGGCGTCTGGCCGTCACAAATCCGATTAGGAGTACCTGCTCCACCGCGGACCGTATAAGGCGAACCGCTCTGATATGCCATGACACCTGCGATGCGCCACCCCCCCAGAAATGCATCCAATGCCGGGCTGATATTGCTGCCATGGCTCGTGCCTCGTCCAAACGGGATCTCCCACATCCCGTTTGCCACAAAGCGCACTGGCGCGTTAATCCCTGTATTGCCATAAGTCTGGTCGCGTTGAAACTGAGCGTTTTGGGTTCCCAAGTTGTGCGACCAGGTGAACGCTGCTTGGAAAGACAAGCCCCTAGAAAAACGCTTGGTCAGGGTTGTTTGTAGCGCATTGTACTTTCTTTGTTCCCGCCAATTCCACCTCAATACGGTGGGGGCGTTGGGAAGTGTTGCAAAGAGAGGGGTTCTCTCTGGAACCGGCCCAGTGCCCAAAACGGCCTGGTTGAAATTCACTAGCCCGAGTATATGGACACTATGGCTTCCCACATAGTTCACCTCAAGCGCAAGGTCTGTGGTCAACTCGCGTTGAATTCCCAGCGTCCACTGTTGGGTGTATCCACTCAATCCGTTTGGATCAGCGGCCCAAATGAGAGGGCCGGGCTCGTCGATGGGGTTGAACGACTGGGTGGCCGGAAACCCATCGTCCAATCTTCGATTGATCTGTTGTGGACTAGCGGTATTGAAGAAGTTGACGCCTCCGGAGAAGGGCGCGTTCCCGCTCATGAAACCGAATGCTTTCGCCACACCCAGCGCGGATACTAGAGCAAACCCGGATCGTATGACCGTTTTGGGGGTCAACTGATAGGCAAAACCGAAGCGGGGCTGGAAATTCGCCAAACTTTTCGTCTGCATTTTAACGAGGCCGCGCGTCGAAAACGCGTCATGAGTGCCCCCTCCTCCGGGAACCACTAGCAGCCCGGAACCGGCGTCAAGGTTCGACATCCGATCACCGATTTCTCTTTCAGGCGAAACAACCTCGTATCGAAGGCCAATGTTGAGCGTGAGTTTGGGAGTCGCCTTCCAAGTGTCCTGGGCGTACCAGGAAGCTTCCCGCCATCTCATCCCCGCAGAGCCGGAGACGCGCTTCAACGCGGCTGAAGATGGAAGCCCTAGTAGAAACGACGCAAACGGGTTGCCCGTGGCGTTGACATTCAAGGGATCCCCCGTGAGGAATTGATTGTAGTTGAACCTGCCCCCCACGGTACCGCCGAGAAGCTGGATAAACGTCTGGCGCACCATCCTGATGTCTGTCCCGACTTTGAAGGTGTGAGATCCGCGAATCATCGTGACGTTATCGAGAAACTGGTACGCGTTCTCAATGCTGATGAGCGGGTAAGCCCCGCCCTCGCCCATATAGGACAGTCCCGTGATAGAGTGAGCCGTGAAGCCACTATTGGTGTCGCTGGGGTTCGAGTTGGGGATCCCAAGTTGTTCGCCATAGTTATTCCCGTGGCCCAGCACCTGTGCATCGGCTCCCGCCCTGAGCCAAGAGAGCCGCATTTCGTTGATGGTCGTCGGAGTGAAGATGCGGATCCACTGGAGACCCAGATTCGCAGCGGGATTGCTTACGGTACCTGGCAGATATTGAGAAGCACCAGCCCCCTGCAGCGCCCCTCCCTGGGCAATAGCACAGCATGGAAGGTCGGTCCAGGCCCCTGGTATAAACGCGTGAGCTCGACCCTGGCTGAAGCGCCCGCCGAAGGAGTCCTTGTCCGAGGCTTGGTGATCGATCTTGATATCGTAAGAGTCCTGGTCGCGTCTGATGGTAGATGTGCTGAAAACGGTACCTACGCCCAAAGCATTGACGGCCCCGGTCGGGTCGTTCGGGAACGGCATGAGTTTCTCTACCTTTGACGCTACCGGACTGAATCGGCTCGTCGGGATCTGATTTCCCGGAAATGGGTCGCGCGTCCCGGCGTTGGCATTATACGAGGCAGGATCGTGGATCGTCTGCAACGTTCCGCTGAAGTCACCCCCTCTTAGTGGCGCTGAGGCAGTGTTCGAGATCCAGCTGCGGCCCTCTCTCTGACGCATCCCTTGGTAATCTGCGAAGAAAAACGTTTTGTTTTTCTTGATCGGGCCTCCCAAGGTGAACCCGAACTGGTTTTGAATAAAATTGGGCTTCTCTCGAGTACTCCCCGGATTTTTCCTGTCAAAAAAGTTGCGTGCGTTCAAGGCTGAATTGCGGTGGAACGCAAAAAGCGATCCATGCAGCGCGTTGGTGCCCGATTTGAGCGTGACCCGGATACTCGTTCCACCCCTTCCTTGTTCTGCCGAGGAATTGCTGCTGTCGATCGTGAACTCCTGGATGGCCTCGATCGGGGGTAGAACACCCTGATAGGAGCTGGTCGCCGAGACTTGGGTGTTGTTGACTCCATCCAGAGTGAAGTTGTTGATCGCACTGCTCCCCAGGCCGTTGGCGTTCAGTCCCATCGCGACACGGGCGTTGTCGGGGATGTTGATCGAGTTGGCCTGGGTGTTGGAAATGGTGACACCGGCCATCAGACCGGCGAGGTTGAACATGGTTCTGTCAAGAGTTGGAAGTTCTGTGACCTGCTGAGTTTCAAGCACCGTCGACACCGTCGAGGACTCTTTCGTCAGCAAGGCGGTCAACGTGCCCGTAACCTCGATTGTCTCTGTCACATCTCCCACTTCGAGAGCCAAGTCTACAGATAGTCGCTGATTGGCACGCACAATGAGCCCTGTGCGGTCGACCGTTTTGAAGCCGGAAGAGGTCGCAACGACCCGGTACTCACCCGGGATCAGATTCGGTGCGACAAACTGACCCGCATCGTTGGTAGCCGTCCTAAACTCAATACCGGTCGCGAGGTTTGACACGCCGATCTCGACTCCCACCATACTGCCCCCGGTGCTGTCGAGGACAGTGCCTGCAATTGTGCCGCGCTCCACCTGCGCAAACAGCGCTGAGGTAATACAGAAAAAGGCTAACACGCCGGTAATCAAGCCATGCTTACGAACTCCGATACACATAATTCTTCTCCTTCTCCTGGAACTTACACAACACTGGCGACAGGTGCGCTCCCCACGATGAACGAGGTTCATCGCTCGTCTTTTTTTTGAACTGCCCCTCGGAGGACTGTACTACAATCTGATGAGCAAAGTCAAGCTCTTTTCGCTTGGCCGACGACCGCTTCCACTAGGCAGGAACCGGAGGGTGTCCCAGCAATAGTTGAAGGTTGGTACGGCTGTCCCTCGCCAAAAATACGTAGTCGTTTAGATTGAAGAGCTTGCGCCCAGTCTCCCTTGACAACCGGGTCCGCGGTTCGCGCACCCTCGTTTTCTGGCTCGTTCGACTGCTCAACCTGGCTCTCCCCAACCGCCGGAGCCTCATCCTTGAGAATCTTGCGCTTCGCCGGCAATTGGCGGTCTACAAGCGAAGCGCCAAACGACCTCGCCTGCGCCAAACCGATCGCCTGTTCTGGGTCTGGTTGTCTCACTGCTGGGGCCGATTGGCGCTCGGTCGTTGACATTGTCCAACCCAAGACACCCTGTAACCAATGCTACAATCCAACCATGCTCGACATCCTAGCCGTCCTCATTGAAGAACGCGACAAATTCGACCGAGCCATCGCTGCCCTTCAAGGTCCCAAGCGTCGAGGTCGTCCCCCCGGAAGCACGGCGAAGAAAGCCCCCAAGAAGCGCAGTCGGCCTCCGATGTCCGCAGCCCAGAGAGAAGCTGCCTCGAAGCGCATGAAGGCTATTTGGGCGAAGAGGAGGAAGGCGAAGAAGAAGTCGTGACAATCAGACCCCTTCTTCCGTCGCTCCTTCCCCCTGCGCTGTGACGTTATGAGCCTGCAGACCCTTTGGTCCCTCTGCGACCTCAAACTCGACTTCGTCGCCTTCTTTGAGACTACGGAAGCCGTCCATCTCGATCGATGAGTGGTGCACAAAGACATCCTGCCCGTCCGAGCGCTTGATGAATCCATACCCCTTATTGAATCTCGCAAAATAAAGTGACACCTTTTTGGGGTACGTACGTCTTTGTATGTATGGGAAATACAAAAGGCGTACGGCGGGATTTCGAGGCCCTGGAGAAGCGCCGTTTCAAAGCGATCCGGTTGGTCGAGCAAGGCTGTAGTCAGTCCGAGACAGCGAGGCGATTGAAGGTCGCGCGGCAAAGCGTCAGCGAGTGGCTGCGACGATACCGGCGTGACGGCGAAGCCGGGTTGCGCCAGGCCGGCCGCGCCGGCCGTAAGCCGCTGTTGGACGCCGCGCAGCTCGAACGCCTCGAGGCGTTGCTGCTGGAAGGCCCCGAGGCGCACGGCTTCCCGACGCCGCTGTGGAGCTGTCCGCGGGTCGCTCGTCTGATCGGAGACGAGTTCGGCGTGCGCTATCACGAGGGCCATGTCTGGAAGATCCTGCGGGCGCTCGGTTGGAGCCCGCAACGGCCCGTCGGCAAAGCGCGGGAGCGCAACGAAGAGGCCATCCGCGGCTGGCAGCGCAAGACTTGGCCGGCCATTAAAAAAAAGCCCGCAAAGAAGAACGTACGATCGTCTTCATCGACGAAAGCGGATTGAGTCAGAAGCCGCATCGTTGCCGCACCTGGGCGCCGCGCGGCGAGACACCGGTGTTGGAGTTCAACTTCAACTGGGACAAGCTGTCGGTGTCGGCCGGGCTGACGTTGCGCAACTTTTACTTCCGGCTCTATCCCGGCGCGATCGGCGAGCTGGAGGTCATCGACTTCCTGAAGGCTTTGGTGCGCCACATCGACGGCCCACTGCTGATCGTCTGGGACCGGCTGCCGGCGCACCGCAGCCGCCTGGTGCGGGAGTTCATCCAGCTCTCCGAGGATCACATCGCAACGGAGTACTTGCCGCCCTATGCGCCGGAGTTGAACCCGGTGGAATACATTTGGGCGTACTGGAAGCAGCACGAGTTGCCCAACGTCTGCCCGAAGGACTACTGGGAACTCGACGAGCGCGCCCGCAAAGCGCTGCGGCGAATGCGCCGCAAACCGCGCTTGATTACCGCTTTCTGGAAACAGTCTTCTCTTTGTCTCGATTGACAGTATATTATGCGAGACTCAGTAGGCGCACTGAACCACCTGACTGAACCTGTTTCTTTCACAAATCCCCCCCCAAGAACGAGACCGTAGGATAGCCTAGGCGAGGATTGTGAGGCAACGGGCTGTCTTCCTCCGGCGCACCTTGACCGGCATCGCCGTGGACCGCAAAGACCGCTGAGACCGGTCTTGGGAGGGAGAGTAGGGCGGGAAGCCGGGGGTCGTGGTTTAGCGTTGGGCGAGGCGTGGTGCTTGGAGCGGAGTGGGCGTATATTGTGACCGTGCCAGGGCGAAAACGGAAATCCTGGTTAGAGCATCTCTATGAGTTCCATGACGCTCCTAACGAATTTCCCATGTCCTTCCTGAAAATAGATTCCGAATTGTGCGATCAGCGAGTACGCTACGGCAAACTGAGCCAGCGCATACCCAGCGATTGTGAACTGACTGACACTGACAACACCAATCCCGAATTGCGACAGGGTGAAAACGCCGAAGGCAAACTGACCGATGGCAATGATGCCCCTAGCCGGAACGGGACGTTTGCTTGGCCCGTACTTGAAGGAGATATGAAGCCAAGGTACGCCGAGGAAAGTCGCCTCGGTCTTGTATTCGAAACCCCATCCGTCCCATTTCTCCTTTGCCGGGAACGGTGCCCCACAGTTCGGACAAGCCGTCGCTTGTTCAGAGACTTCGTGATGGCATTCTCGACAGGGCTTCATGCTCACCTACTCTACCTGAACTCAGCAGACTGGTGGTGCAAACCCGCTTGGGGGTTCCGGGGCCCCTCCCCCTCCCCCCAGAAGACCGGTCTTTGCGGTCCGAGCGGTCTTGCAGCACAAGGCTACGGGCGAATTTCCACCCGCACCGTGCCATGATGGTGCGTGGCCAAACGAACCTACCGGTCCCGACCGCCGGAAGCCAAGCATCCGCGCGTAGCCCGGGTTTGGGACTGGGCGGAGCGGCAGTTCGGTCCGCTCCAAGCCGTCATCTACCACCGCCGCTCAACGAAAGAGGGTTTTCAGCATGAGTACGAGTTTCAGTTCGCCGACGGCACAACGGCCACGAAGGCTGCGGGCGAGATTCCGTAGTCCGTTGTACTCATTTGGGATCTAGCGCTTGGCTCCCGGCGGGCGGTAAGCCGTCGTCATCTCCAGGGCTTGATCCACTTCATCCACCGTCAGAAGCGCCGTGGTCTGCGTGCGCACCAAACCGCTCGATGAAGCAGCCAAACTGATTGCTGCCGCAGAAACGTTGTTAGGCATGTCGGCAATGACGATTACATCATCTGCGCCGAAACAGTAATAGAACGCCTCCAACTTGCCATCGAGACTTGATATGGCTTTCTTCAGCGCCCGCCGACGTCCCGACGCTTTGTCTTTGTGCAGGCCCTGCAGGCCCTCCGCTGTGTAGGAGCCGGATACGAGATATTTAGGCATAGAAGCCTCCTTTCGAAAGAAAGTATACAACCCCCCGTCCTATTGAATCTCGCATAATATAGAGTTAATCGAGACAAAGAGAAGACTGCTTCCAGAAGGCCGTAATCAAGCGGGGTTTGCGGCGCATGCGGCGGAGGGATTTGCGAGCGCGCTCGTCCAGCTCCCAGTAGTCCTTCGGGCAAACGTTGGGCAACTCGTGCTGCTTCCAGTACGCCCAAATGTATTCCACCGGATTCAGCTCCGGCGCATAGGACGGCAAGAATTCCGTGGCGATGTGGCCTTCGGAGAGTTCGATGAACTCTCGTACCAGGCGGCTGCGGTGTGCCGGCAAGCGGTCCCAGACGATCAGCAGCGGCCGGTCGATGTGGCGGACCAAAGCCTTCAGGAAGTCGATGACCTCCAGCTCGCCGATCGCACCGCGATAGAGCCGGAAGTAAAAGTTGCGCAACGTCAGCCCGGCCGACACCGAAAGCTTCTGCCAGTTGAAGTTGAATTGCAGCAGCGGTGTCTCGCCGCGCGGCGCCCAGGTGCGACAGCGATGCGGCTTCTGACTCAGTCCGCTTTCGTCGATGAAGACGATCGTGCGGCCTTGTTTTTGGGCTTTTTTTTAGTGGCCGGCCAGGTCTTGCGCTGCCAGTAGCGGATGGCCTCTTCGTTGCGTTCACGGGCTTGGCCGACCGGCCGTTGGGGGCTCCAGTTGAGCGCCCACAGGATCTTCCAGACATGGCCATCGTGATAGCGCACGCCGAACTCGTCTCCGATCAGACGAGCCACCCGCGGACAAGTCCACAGTGGCGTCGGGAAGCCGTGCGCCTCGGGCCCTTCGAGCAGCAGCGTCTCGAGGCGTTCGAGCTGCGTGGCGTCCAACAGCGGCTTGCGACCGGCACGCCCGGCCTTGCGGAGTCCGGCCGCACCCCGCTCGCCATGCTCGCTGACCCAACGGCTCACGCTTTGCTGCGCCGCCTTCACCCGCCGTGCTGCCTCGGATTGACTCAAACCTTCGTCAACGACCAGCCGCACGGCCTCCAACCGTCTCCTCTCGAGAGCATCAAAATCGCGTCTTACGCCTCTTGGGTTCCCCATGTCTGTTAGGACGAGCAGAACCCTCAAAAGGTTACTCTATATTATGCGGGAGTCAATAGGTGCACACCGCGCGGCCTGAAATCCCAAAGCCCCGACGACCAGTGGCCCTATTTTGTTTTTCATTTTTTTCTTTTCCACGAGCACCAGCGAGACGAAATGTATATCGCCTTCGCCCGACAGAGGAGTCCCGCGATAGATTGACCCGCCCCCCCTCGTTTTGGCGTTCAGGCAGTCCAGCGGTCACGTGGGCAAAACTGTTCGACGAAGGTCCGCAGCCCTCAATCAGATCATGAGACAAGATCAACCCGGCCTCGTTGGCCCAACCCGACACGACTCGCCGCGATTGCCAAACGACCAACCACAGGCAGCTTCGCCGGAGAACTTTTTGCAGTTGCGCCCTTCGCGTTTCGTTGTCGGGAAGCACGTACACGCCGACGATGCGGCGTGTTCGCGAGTGGAGACCTCTACCCCTCAAACCGGCTATGAATCGGGGTCTATGTGGACATCTGTGTGGACAGAGCCACTGGGAGGGGGCTGTCGGTGACCGTAAGTTATTGAAAACAATGGTGGGCGCGCCCAGACTCGAACTGGGGACCTCCTGCGTGTGAATTCGGACGACCAGGGTGCATGGGGACGCAAGTTGTTGCATTCAAGGGATCGACGGCTGGCGGAGGGTGCATTGAGACGCATGGGAGCGCACCGAATGGTTACACGAATGGTTACATTCTGGGGATCCCGTGAAAGCCGTGAAGGACCTGAGGCGCACCCCCATGGGCCGAAGCAAACTGCTGGGGGAATGTGTGCTGGCTCCACACGTCGTGCGATGATGTGGCGTGGCCACGCGAACATACCGGTCACGGCCGTCTGAAGCCAGGCATCCACGCGTTGCCCGAATCTGGGATTGGGCGCAGCGCCGGTTCGGCCCGCTCCAAGCCGTCACCTACCACCGCCGTTCCACCAGAGGCGGCTTTCAGCATAAGTACGAGTTTCGGTTCACCGACGGCACGACGGCCACTAAGCCCGCCGACGAGATCCCGTAGGTGTGAGACCGAATTCCCACGGTGCCTGCGTGCTTCGGACTGCTTTGAGGCTATTCCCTGGGTCTCTGGCTGGGGATTGATGGACGGAACCGGATATACCAACAGTAATCCGCGAACGAGCGCTATGTACTTCTCTTCGGGGGACTTAGTCCTGCTCGCGGTCCGCAACTCTTCCCGCCAATTCGGACACAGACCTCACACCGGGCCGAGTCGTTTGATTCGTAGGCCAGAAATCTGCATCAGGCGAAAGGTCGGGAGACAGTGCATCGAACGACGTGTCGAGAAACATCACCTTCTCGGAGCCGCTGCCGCTCTCTTCCGCACGCAGGTACCACAGGTTTTCCCCTCCGGAACCCACCAGATATTTCCCGTCTGCGCTCGACTCGTAGCCGAACTCTCCCCCCGGGGTTAGCCATTTTCCTCTCCGCACCCGCTCGAGGAGCCCTAGGGTTGCCAGCTTTCGCTGAGATAGAAACGAAGCAGAACCGGATGCATGAGACGGTTCACTTCTGTGGATTGCGAGTCCAGCATTCCTTTGCCGAACGTTAGGGCACTGTGAAAAGCCTCGGGCGTCAAGTACTGCAGTCGGTCTTCGGGGATCCCAAAATGATCGAGCCGCGCGATCTCGTTCCGAACGTCTCTGACCGCCTTTGGAGAATGCCATGCAAGAATCCAGCCCCAATCTCCGAAGCTCGGGACGTTGTCGTGGTAGGGGACCGTCTCATATCCGGCGCTGTCGAGGGTCCGCCGAATACACAAGAAAGATTCCTTTGAGTGATAAGGAGACGTGCTCTGAACCGCCATGATGCCGCCGTCGGATAGGATACGCCGCAACTTCAAATAGAATTCGCGACTATAAAGCTTGGCAAGTTCGACGCTGTTGGGGTCAGGAAAGTCGACCACGATCACATCCCATGATCCTGATAAGCGCTGGACCATCTTGTCCGCGTCGACCGTGTATACGGATACCCGAGCTGCCTCCTCGAGGATAGGTTTTCCCGAATCGGGCAGAGTGTCGGTGTAGTCGTAGATGGGCCTCGTGGACGTCTCCGAAGCGACGCCGGAGGCACCCGCCGCCATCACCCGCGCGTCCGCGAGGGAGCCTTGGTTGAGCTCGCTGAGCACGTCATCTTCGCGTGCGAGCGCAATCATGTCGGGATCGATGTCAATGAGCCACACCTCTTCCACATCAGGATGCTTGAGCACCTCTCGCAGCGCGAGGCCGTCTCCGCCGCCCAGAATCAGTATCCGATTGCGACGGGCGGCCAAACTCATAGCCGGGTGCACGAGCTGTTCGTGGTAAATGTGTTCGTCCCGGCTCGAGAACTGCAAGTTGCCGTTGATATAAAGGCGGTAGTCGACGGGGTTAAGGCCGGCCGTCATCACGATATGTTGGTACTTCGTCGTCTTGGAATACACAATCGGATAGTCATAGAACCTTTGTTCGAGAAGGAGGTTCCAAGCTCGGTTTCGGGTGTAACCGTAGCCGAGCGCGGCGGCCGTCAGCAGGATCATCAGTAATGAAACAAGCGGTCGTGCCACAGCCCGATGGCGCATGAAGTACAGGTAAGTAACCACCGCGACGACAAAGTTCACTCCCGCCACAAAGAAACTGCTTTCGGTCAGCGGAAAATATTTCAGGAGGAAGTACACCCACACCAAGGCGCCGATGAAGCTGCCGATATAGTCCGTGCTGAGGACCGTTGCGATATTCGATTTGAGCGTCGGGACGTAATGTCGATTGATGCGCAAGACGAGGGGAATCTCGAGGCCGATCAGAAAACCGATCGCCAGGACGAAGAAGTACTGCACCAAGGGGAAGTGGCTCTCCATCGTCGCGTAGGACGCGTACGCCGCGGTCGGGGCGAAGCCGCCCAGCATCGCCAAGAGAACTTCGACCGCCAGGAATTTCTCGACCAAACGACGATCGCTGAGCCTCTGCTGCCAGTAGCCCGCTACGCCCATCATGAGCAACATGAGGGAGATGGTTACCGAGAATTGCTCGATGCTATTGCCGAGGATGTACGTGGCGACAGTGCTGAGGACGCACTCGAAGATGAATCCGCTCGCGCCGGTACAGAACATCGAGAGAGCAAGCAGGGCGGTCGCGACGCGCGGGTGGATTGTCGAAGCGGAGAGTGTTTGCGAATGAGACGTCTCCATCGGACCGGGCACAGAGTGCCAGCCATTCTACCACCCCGGAGCTCGGCCAGCGACCGGCAACTTGTTCTGTATACTGAGGTTCCGTTTTCACCCCGACTCCAGCGGCGATGGCAAACCGACCCGGCATCTCGCGACGAAAACTGCTGCAAACGGCCGCCGCGGGTGGCGTCGCCGCGGCAGGGACGGCATTCCTTTTTCGCCCTGACCGCGCGATTGAAGGCTCGTTTGTCGATCGCGGCCACGTCGCAGGTCACCGCATTCGTGACTCGCAGTCTGCTCCGCCACCTCCCGAACGCGTGGCCGCCCCCGTGGTTGTGGTCGGCGCCGGTGTCGCCGGGCTTTCCGCCGCCTGGCGCATGCATAGGCTGGGGTTTCGGGATTTTGTCGTTCTCGAGCTGGAGGACCAAGCCGGCGGAAACTCCCGCTGGGGAGAGAACGAAGTAAGCGCCTATCCATGGGGCGCACACTACATACCGGTACCGGATAAGAGAATCCCACTGGTCCAGGAGCTGTTCGAAGAGCTGGGTGTGATCCAGGAAGGCCGCTGGGATACGGCGCACTTCTGCAGAGAGCCTCAGCAGCGGCTCTTCCTCGATGGCCACTGGCAGGAAGGGCTGGAACCGGGTCCTGAGGCTTCGAAATCGGACCGTGATCAGTTCGATCGCTTTTGGGACCGCATGGATTACTATCGGCAAGGGGGCGAGTTTACGATCCCCATTCAGCGGCCCAGGCAAACCGAGGGCTTGGATCATATTTCGATGAAGACCTGGATGGTCGAGCAGGGGTTTTTCTCGTCCCACCTGCGGTGGTACGTGGACTATGCCTGCCGTGACGATTATGGCGCGTCTTACGTAGACACCTCGGCTTGGGCGGGCATCCACTACTTTGCGGCACGCTCCAAGGAGGACATCGGAGTCCTGACCTGGACCGAGGGAAACGGTTGGATCGTCAAGCGGCTCTTGGAGAAGTTGCAGCCGTACCTGCGAACGTCGGCTCCGGTCCATCGGATCCTTCGGTCCCCCGGCGGCCTTGAGGTGCTGACCGAGGACGCGGTCTACACTTCCTCCGCTGTCATCTTCGCAGCGCCGACCTTCCTGGCTCCCTACATCATTCCTGAGATCGGCCCTGGCTTCCCCTCGATGGCCCGGCACGAATACTCACCTTGGTATACGGCCAATGTGACGCTTGACTGTACTCCACGGGAGAGCGGCGCTTCCCCGGCCTGGGAAAACATCCTGCACAACTCCCCCGGGCTCGGATATGTCGTAGCGACACACCAAGGGCGCCGGGCGGCCGGGGCGGAGACGGTGTGGACGTACTATCGGGCGCTGACGGAGGTTTCCCCCCGCGTGGGACGGGCCTCCTTACTGGAGACGAACTGGGATCAACGCAAAGAAGAGATTTTCCGCGATCTCGAGCAGGCCCATCCGGACATCCGCGATTGCACACGCCGCATGGATGTGATGCGACTGGGACACGCCATGATTCGTCCCGGCGTCGGATTCATAACCTCCGAAGCACGAAAACGGCTCGAAGAGTGGGACGGCCCGATCCAGTTTGCGAGTTCGGACCTAAGCGGGATTTCGATCTTCGAAGAAGCGCAGTATCGTGGGGTGCGAGCGGCGGACCGCGTACTCAAGCGCTTCGGTTTTCGGGATCTCGACTACGCCTGATTGTCAGAGCTCATCCCAAGCGACTTCCTGGGGCAGGATTCGCCGGCGGGCGATATAGAAAAGCGACGTTCCCTGCTTGACCACGAAATCCGAGGCTGGATTGAGATCCACGTCGCCACCCGAATCGCCCGATGCCACGGCCACGAGCGTGGCGTCAAGGCGATCTTTGAACGCCTGCTGCAAGGCGCCGAAGTTCCAGGTGCGGCTCGTATTCGAAACGCTCAAACGGTAGATCGTGTTGTCGGTCGAGTTGCTCAACAAGGATGCGATCAACGTCGTCGCCCCGGGGTCCTGAAGCGACTGAACCATGAGGGGAACCGAAAGTGGCGTGACACATTCGATGTTCGGGTCAATTCGCCTCAGATGCATTTCGTTTTCGGGCTGCCGCAGCAGAGCTACGATGTGGGCGTGAGAGTTGACGCTGCGAGCCGCGAGCGTAACAACGATCGTCTCATTATCGTCGTGGCCGTGGATGAGAATGCCGGCCGCCCGTGCGACGCAGGCGCGGTCCAGCACCTCGTCCGACGTCAAGTCACCGTGGACGAACTTCACCTCGTCCGGTACGGGGTTCTCTTCAGCCCGGTAGGAGCAAAGAACGATCGAGACGCCTCCCGCGCTTCTGTCTTGTCTTAATTCCCGGAGGAGTCTCTCGGTTTCTCCCTTGGTGTAGCCGAAGATCACGAGGTGATCTGCTTCGCTCAGCTGCGTCAGACCTCTCATGCGCCTCCTTCCAAAATCAAAAACCGACTCGGCCAACTTTGCCACGGCGACGGCAATGACGCCGATGCCGAACAGCATGATGACCACCGCGGTCGCCCTCCCGCCCAGCGAGCCGGGGGCGATATCGCCGTAGCCCACGGTCGTAGCGGTCACCACGAACCACCAGGTGTAATCCTGTATCGAAGCCAGCGGGCTGTCAGGCCCCTCGAAGAAGGGCATCAGGGCCGCACCAAGCACGTAGAGTGTCAGCAGCAGGGTCCCGATCCATGCCCAGCCGGCCTTGTGGACGATGCGCAGCAGAGCGTCCCGAAGCCGGCGAAAACGAGCACGAGCCGTCACTGACGCCCCCGGGCCGCTAAGCCGCCACCAAGGCGCCGATCATGATGGCTAGCGCAATCTGGGCGCAGACGGTCACTGAACAGGCGGCAAGGTTACGATCACGCTCGACCTCGATCTTGAGGGTCGTATGCGGCAGAAAAGCCTTGTCGATCAATATCTGGAAGGGAATGAGCAAGGCTATCCCAACCAGCGCGCTGATGGCGAAGCCGGTGATTCCCTCCATCCACCCAGTAAAGGGACCGGCGATAGCGAAGCTGAGGATGATACCCAACGTAGCCAGAGTGCCGCCAAGCATCAGCCCGGCGGCCGCGTTGCCTTTCTGGATCTCGTCGACGATGTTGAACGGCGTCACCCAGTCGTAGATCAGCGCGAACAGGATCAGAGCCGCCTGCCCCATGAAGAAAAAGCCTGCCGCTGTGTACCACGCTCCACCCTCACCCTGAAACGAGCCAAATGCGATCAGGCCGGTAGCTGTATAGCTGCCCAACTCCGCGAATCCGACGGCGGTGTTGCGATTCTTGAGTTCTCGAGTGTTGTGAACATGGCGCAAGATGATCTTTTCAACAACGAACTCGGCCACGAACAGAAAGACAAGCAACAGGAGACAGGAGAGCAGCAGTTCTCCGGTGTCTCGTAGCACGACTTCCCAGCCTGCCGAGAAGCGACTGACCCCTCCGCTGACGACTCCGGCCAGACCGAAGCCGAAACCAATGCTCAAGCCACAGCGGCGCAGAGCCACCGCCAGATTGCTCTCTTCTTCGATTTGGTAGTCGGCGGTGTATTCTACGGAATCGCCTCCGTCGGCCGGAGCCACGGCGGCACGAAAGCGTGCGTCTCGAAGCTTCTTGGCCAGCAGAAGGATCAAGAAGACCAAAAGGGTGTCGAACGCACCGTGAACTAAGGTCTCAATGAATTGCATCACGTCCTCGCCTTACTTTCCGCTGCCGCCGAAACCGCCCCCGCGGCCGCCCGGTCCCGCTCCTCGAACGGACGCCGACACCCGCCGAAACCCTCCCGTTCGGCCAAAGGCGGAGTTCTGATACCTGGGAGAGGTTTGGGTCGTCTTACTTCTTGTTCCGTACAACGGTGCGGTCGCCGTGCCGCCATAGTAGGGGCGTGAACCCCGATAGCCGCCCGACCAAGTGGACCAGGTACTCCGACCGTAGTAGTAGGGCCTCCCGAACAGGCTCCGGTAGAGCAAGTAGGGTCCTACCCAGGTCCAGACGCTCCCTCCCCGGCCGTCCGAGGCCCAGTGACCGTATCTCGGGTTCCCGACGTAGGCCATCCCAGGCGGGGCGGCGTGGGCCAGTTTTTCATCCTCGAAGCTGCCGTACGGTTTCGCCTCGACATCCATGCCCAGGTTGTCGACGTTGGCAAGGAAGAGGGCCAGGCTGACCGCAACGAAGCCGGTCTCAGAGGTCTCCCCGTTCTCTACCACCAAGTACTTGTGGTAGTAGTTCACCTTGTCGTCCTCGACCCAATACTCGGCAGCGTTGTCGTAGCGGTTGGGCCAACGCTCTTGGGGGTCGATCCGTAGCGTGTCCCATCGCCTCGGGTCGAGGTGCCTGGAGAGCTTCAGTCCGCTCCCGAACCAGCCGGCCGTCCACTGCCCTAGGCCCACGGCTGTGTTGCTGGTGAGGTTGTTGTACGTCTCCAGATCCACCTGACGCGGACGATAGTCGTAGTGATGCACCGCCGGGGAGTTGCGCGAGTCATCCCAACTGTACCGCCGGATGATCACGGTATACACGGCCTGCATGTCGATCAGCGTCTTGGAGTAGCTCAGCGAAAGCTCGCCCAGCTTTGCGGTGACCTGTGCGCCGGACTCCTCAAATCTCGTGGCGTTCTCCGAGAGGATCTGACGGTTGTCGCCGATCAACGCGTAGTCGGCATCATCGGACCCGACTTTGCCTGACTCACCGCGGATCGCTTCGTGTGCCGTCTCTGATTGGTTCACAAGTGCCGTCAGGGGCTGGAGGAGTTTGTCGATGTCCTCTTTGCGAGCCGGAAACTCGCGGGCGGTCTGGGCCGCGATCTTGCTTACAACCTGATTTTGATCCCTCTGCTTTTGCAAGTCTGCATTTGCGCCGCGGATCAGCGCAGGCGCGCTCTCGCGGCTCTTGGTGATGAAATCGCTTCGCTCCTTCCACTCCAGCGACATCTTGCGAGCGCCGGCGATCAGCGGCGAGATCTTCTTGAGGTTTTCGTTGAGAGCTTGCAGCTCTTTTTCATCGTCCCTTTCGAGGATCGGGGCGACGGTCTTCTGATAGAGAGTTTCCGCCGAGTCGAGAATCTTGCGAGCGGCGGTGAACTTCTGCGCCCAAGATTCTTTCTCGGCGTATCGCGCGAGGGAGGCGTATTGAGCCGACTCCTGGAACTGCCGGTACGCCTGCTCCTGCGCGTCCACCTCCTGCCTGGTCTGCTCGACTCGCTTGTGAAGGGCTTCGGCGAGGCTGACGCTGACGTCAGGCAGGCCCCCGCATGCCGTCAGCAGAACCAGGAGAGTGGCTGTCGGATATCTGCTCATAGCGGATCCACACACGGCCCGTCACGCGGGGCCGCGGACACTAACCCACGATTTCAACAGGCCGCCGCACTTCTTGGATCGGGGACGTGACGTGTCGCGCGCCCACAGTCCGGACGGCCGACGACCGCGTCCACACCACGGAGTCTTCCGACGGATAAGAATGAACCGTCTCGATCTCGGTCCCCGCGCCCCCCAGCCGCGCCCACAGCAACGTCTCCGGAGGCTTCTCCAACCGGACTTCGGTAGGAAATTCGAACGAGAGCCCGATTTCGTCCGGCCGCGTCCGCGCCTTAGCAACGCGGGTCTTGAGATTCCCCAGCAGCCTTTCAGCCGCGCCGCGGCGCAGCAGTTCTCCGGTGAAGCGATACACGACGTTGTCCAACTCCAAATCCAGCGCTCCGGCGGCGGGCTTGTGCGACACGCAGCTCCCAGGCCATGTCTGCAACGCGGTGTCCGAGCATACCAGCACCTCGCTCAGGCAACCAGCCCCCGCCCGAAAACGGATCATATGGCTGGCTCCAAGGATGTACGCGTCGATCCGCATCCCGTTTGCCGACGCGCGGCCTTGGCACACTACGGTGAACAGAGCCGGATCGACGAGATTACTGAATAGACGAAGCCGCAGGTCGCCGGCCGACCTGTCTTTGTAAACGACCTCAGCCACTTTTGCCGCCTTCGGCAACCAAGACCTCGATGGCACTTGGATCCAAGTATTCGCTCAAGGTCACGTTGTGCTCATAACCGTCATCTTCGTCGCCCCACTCTTCAATGCCGATAAAGGCCTTGCTTCCCTCCTCGGCAAACAGGTATTGGTGGAAGGGCACCCCCTGCCCGCCGTCATCGCGGTAGAAGGTCACCGCGGAGTCCTCATGGTAGTGGAAGAGCCTCTCCCCATATCTCGCCACGCCTTCTTCATCTTCGGAGATCTTCCACAGCTCTTCCTTGCCTTGCAATCCGACCTGGGCGAAGCTGAGCTTTTCCCGCGAGACGTAGACGGAGACCTCGTCTTCCTTTTCCCATTCGGCATACCGCGTCTCGCCGTCGTGCAGGCAGTAGAGGACCAGCTCCGGCCAGCGATAGCCGCTTCGCTCATACACGTTGGTACTCTCGACACGGTAGGACTTCCCTTCGAAGCGGATGTAGGCCCCGTTCTTAGCGTCTTCAATCGAGTATTTGTGGCGCTCGCCGGGTGGAGCCGGCTGCGGCATTTGACGGATCGCCTCGAACTGCGCGTCATAGCGCTTGCGCCGGGCGGGATCGAGGAGGGCTGCCATGTGAGTCGTCTGTCCTCGAAAAAGCTTTGTCGTACTCGGAACGGCAACAGAGCCGCGACCGTGAGCACCTGCCGAGCGAAATCCTTGCTCAATCCGGCGGAAAATTCAGAGCCGGAGGCGCAGCCGTCAGGCTGCGCGCCGGCGCCCTTACCGGCGCGGCTCACAGAGTTGCGCCGGCGGAAGATCGCGAGCCGCTTGCAGCGCCTCGACCTTCGGCTCAAGCGCAGCCGACATCTTGTTCAACTCAGCGATACCCGCTCTTGCTTTCTCGGTGCCGACGGCGCGGATCTCCTCCATCTTGTCCATCGCCTCAATCAAACTGTTGTGGGCTTTCTTCACGCTTTCGAGAGCGATCACGGGGTTGTTCTGCATTTCGCCGATCTCCAGCGTCTGTCGGCCGATCGCCGCTGCGTTGGCTTCAAGCATAGCCGCGGTGCTCTCTTGGACACTCTTCACAGCGGTGGCGATCTGCTTCTGACTCGCCAGAGCCGCCTGGATGGCCAACCCGACTGTCAACAGGCTTTGCGTCACCATGACGGTGCGGTCGACCTGCTCGCAGAGCGTGTCGTTGTTTTGGATCGTCATGTCGATCGAGGCGAAAAACTGCAGGTTAACCTGCTCCATCGTGCGCAGGTCCTGGACCCGCATGGCGACCCTGTGCATCATCGCTTGCAGCTTCTGCCGCTCGGCCGGATCCGTCGCTTCCGGCAACTTGTCTTCAATCTTCTGCCACAGCAGCTCTCCGATGTAAGCGCTCTCCTGCACCCCAAGCTGCGCCTGTCCCACCTGCTCATAAAGTTGTTCAAGTTCAGCGTTGTCTTGCAGTAACTTGTCCTTGCCGTGACGCAGCCCGTTCATGATGTGGTCGATTTGTGTTTGGACGGACTCGTACTTGACCGCAATCCTCTTGAGGATCTTGCCCACGCCGGGTGCTTTGCCGACCCACTTTGCGATCCCGCTCGGCTGGCTGAGGACGTTCGGATTGATTTCGTCCATTGTGTGGCGCAGCTCGATCAGCGTTTTCGGGATCTCCGCGCCTTCGCCTTCGAGCTGGCCAAGCATCGTGCCGACGCGCGTTTTCAGAAGGCCGATCTCCTTTGAAGCCTTCTGCTGCTCGCGCACGCCGAGAGCGCTCAGCCGCCGCGCGACCTGCCGGTTGCCGGCGTCCTTGTGAACCTCGCCGGCGAGCTGCAGCGCCGTTTCTTGCAGCCGGGTCTCGTCTTCGGATGCCAGCCCTTTGGGCTTCACCGGAATCAGAGCGGCGGGCGGTGGCGGAGCCGCCTCGGCCGGGGTTGCCGGTTGTGTCGGGTTGCCTGCGCTCATGGTGGTTCGATCCTCCTCTTTCGGTCGCTAGGACTCTTGAACGAAACGGGCGCGCAAGAACGCCGCCTTTGCCCTGAAGTCTCCCCTCTTGTCACCCTGAACCAGGTCCCCAACGTTGTCGACTTCTGCTTCCACTCCGTTCAGGCTCTTCAGCAGCTCTTGTTTCCGCTCGGCCCGATCGGCCGCGGACAAAGCCACGTAGGGTCGAACGACCTTGCTCAAATACGCCCTGGCCATCTGGTTGAGAGTCCAGGCCAACTCATGTCCAGGATACCGCTCATTGAGCTCAGGAAGGAGATCGCGCAGCTTGTCAATGATGGTCTCCACCCTGAGAAGCACGTCCGAAGCAAGCCCTGCTTCGCGGATCTCGATGTTGAGTGCAACAAGGCGATCGAGCAGGGACATCAGCTCTTGGCGCGGATCGGTCTTAGCCGGCGCGTCCTTCACTTTGGTCTGACTGTCGAAATAGCGGTAGACCCCAATCGCCACGAGCGAGCTCACGACCGCGCTGACGACGGCAACGACGATCAGCGGGAGCATCAGGTACACGCCCGCGCCGACGACAATCCCGGCGCCGATCGCCAACAGCCACTGCTTGGAGTTCATCTTCATCGCAGTCGTTACGCGATCATCATATACTACGATGCCCTTTTATGATTCTTTCGGGACATGGAGGGAACTCCCGGGAGAACGTCACCGGATGAGACCCGGCCCGAGGAAACGTCGGTGCTCCGAGCCACCGACTTCAACCTTTCCTTCCGTTGGGCGCCTCTACGGGTGCCGGTATCCGCTATTCTGCTGCTTGGACCGCTCCAGTGATTATTCTTCTCATTGCTTCTTCTTTCGTTTTCTAGCTCGGGTCGGTTGCTTGGTCTCTTCCGTGTTCTTCTGGAGAGATTCTACCGCTTTGGTCAACTTACTGACTTTGTTCTGTAGCTTCTTCATCTCTGTTTGACGCGCCCATCCGAGGTCCTCCGCCATTTGGAATATTCCACTCTGTGCCTCATGAACTTCCTTGAGCACCTTCTTTCTGAAACGCGCACTCGATTGCTCTGCCTTGTCCAGGAGCTCGAGCACGGCGTCCTTGCGGTCTGATCGACTGAGCTCGCCCTTCTGGATGAGATCATCGATGATTCTTTCAGCGCGCGCTTTCGTGATTTCAAACAAACCAATAGAAGCTAGCACCGTGTTTTTCAAAACCGACATCGATTGGTTTCCTCCCTCGAGTGAGTCTTGGGGCTCGCTGGGGGCTTCGGTGGGCCTTGGGTATGGCCCGCCGCAGGACGACGCCGAGGCCGTCAAGTGGATCCGCAAGGCCGCCGAGCAGGGCGGCGGCCTTGTGTGTGTCCACGTTACCGGCTCTTCGCCTCCAACCCCTAGCCAATTCTACCGTTTCAACGATAGATGTCGGTAACAATCGTTCCAACAAACTATGAAATTTCTTCGTCCCCAGGTGCCTGAGGTGGCTCGGGTTGCCGTCAGACGGACCTCTGTTGAGGAACCCCTGACTGCCGATTGCCGAGTGGGAAATCATTTCTCGACAGGAATCCCTCCACGGTGCCCGTCACCCTACCTCCTGAACTCGACAACTCCACCGTCAGGCTCACCACCCAAGATCGAGTCGAGTTGTCGGTCCCACGTGTCGAGGGCGCGACGCTTCTGCTCGTCGTAAGAATGCCTGTCGTACACTCGCGTGACTCCCGCTTCCGCGTGATTGAGCGCACGACCGATTACAAACCGGTCGACGCCGGAACTGGCCATGCAGGAAGCGGCTGTGCGGCGCAGATCGTGCGGAGTGAAGTCCTCAACCGAAAGGCGGCCGTCTTTTCGCCTTCTTGCTCGTCTGACCGCAAGCGCCAAGGCCCCGCGGCGCATAGACCGGTTCTCGCGGGGTGACGGGAACAGGAATCTTGATACCTCAGGCAAGCTTTTCAAGATCTCGCGTGAAGTGCTGTTGAGCGGGACTCGATGTGCCAGCCCGTTCTTGGCTTTCGTTGCGGGAATCGTCAACCAGCCTTCGTCGAAGTTGATCTCATCCCATTCGACCGTGACGACTTCACCCGGCCGTTGGGCCGTCACGAGGATAAGTCTCAGGGCTCCCGCCACGCAGTCCGAAAACGAAGGGCCATCCAGGTCTTCCCAAAGCACCTTGATCTCGTCCCTCGACAGAACACGGTCCTTTGAACGTTCTGCGCCGGGTTTCTTGACTTGTGTGCACGGATTGGCTTGTACGAGGTCTCGGCGGATAGCGAAGTTAAAGACTCGCCGCAGCAACTCGAACAGACGGTTCGCCATGATCGGGGCTATGGTGGCCTTTTTCTCGATCAGAGCAATTACATCTTGGCGTCGGATGTCGGCTGGATTTGGGCTGACCCGTTGCGTTCAATGGGCGGCATCGAACTCGTTCCAGTTTTTGGACACAACGGCCATGACCTTCTCAGAAATGCCCGGCCAGTCGTCTTTCTCCCAGCCGTGCTCTGACATGTCGGGCCAAACGCCGTACGCGATGTCATGGTCGACAGCGCGCAGCACCTCGACCCTCACCTGGTTTTTCTCCATTATCGCTTTTGAGATTTGGATGAGCCCGTCGGTGTGCGACATCTCCGGCGACCGCTTTAGCGTGCAGTTGATACAGAGCGCTTTTAAGTCCGAGAAGTCCCACTTGCTCGTTTCGCACATCTCAAGTTGCTTCTTATTGAGTTCCATGACGCGAATCCCTTCTCTCCTATCAGTAGTTGAACTTCAGCCCGAACTGGATCTGCCGGGAGTCATTGGCTCCCAAGACACGTCCCGCGTTCGAGTTCGTCAGGTCATTGACCGGCAGGAAGAAGTGGGGGGTGTTAAAAGCGTTAAACAATTCCACGCGCAGCTGGATTGTCTTGTCTTCGCGCAGCTTGATGTTCTTGTAGAGCGCGGTGTCGAAGTTGTGAATGCGGTCGCCCCGCAGCGTATTGCGCCCGACGTTGCCAAAGGTGTTATCGGGCGGGGTGAAGGCCGTGGGGTCAAACCAGAGGTCGGGGTCGGGCCGCGCCGGCCGGGGGTTGCCTATTCGATTCGGACGGTCACGTCCACGCCCCCCGTTGGCCCCGTTGTTCGTGCCGCTGAAATTCGCTGAGGGGCCGTAGTAGACGGTAAACGGCCGACCGCTCTGGAACGTGGTGATTCCCGCCAGCTCCCAATTGCCAAGAATCGCGGCGGCCAACCCGCCGCCGTTGAGGCCAGACTTGCCCCTTCCAAACGGCAGCTCCCAGATGTAGCTGAGCACCCAACGGTGGGGACTATCAAACTCGCTGGGCCCGTACTCAGCGTCGAGATCGAAGCTGTTCTGAGGACTGCTGGGAAACGCGGTCGCGAACGAGAGCCAAGCCGAGCCATTGTCGCGGCTGCGTGACCAGGTGTAAGCGCTGAGAAACGAGAGCCCATCAATAAACCGCCGCTCGACGCGGATCTGCATTGAGTCGTAGGATGACGACCCGCGGGAAGTTACCCGCAGCAGCGAACCGAAAGCCGGGTTGCGCACCGCGGGTCCGCCTGGAGGCCCCTGGTTGGCATCCAGGCTGGTCTGCAAGTTGCGGCCTCTCGACCCCACGTAGGCGGCGTCGATCAGCAGGTGCCGCGCCGGCTGGTGCTGCACTCCGGCGCTGAACTGATGGTAATGGCCGTCGCGGTAGTCTCGGTCGATGCGGGCCGCAAAACCGGCTTGCAAAATATCCTCCGAGAAGGCGTCGGTCAGCGAAGCCGGGGCCGACACAACGTCCAGAGAGAAAAAAGGCGGGTTGAAGCGGGAAACAATGTTGGCGTTGGCAAGACCCGTGTCGTTGTAAATACCGTATCCCCCGCGCACAACGGTACGTGACGAACCGAGGGGCGTCCAAGCCATCCCCAGCCGCGGCGCGACATTGTTGGTATCGGCGCCGTAGCCCGCCCGAGGGATTCCCTGTGTGCCGACCGGAATGAACCCGCCTTCGGGATTCCCGACATCGGGTACGGAAAAGCGATCCTGAGCCTCGTGGACGGGTCTGTTGAAGTCGTACCGCACGCCCAGGTTGAATGTCACGTCGCTGGAAACACGCCAGTCGTCTTGGAGATATCCGCTGACGGAGAAGGTACGAAGGTCGTGGTCTGTACTCGACGTAGGGTTCATCCGCTGCGCCAGGCTCGGTAGCCCGAGCAGCAGGTCGGCCACCGGGTTTCCACTCAGACCCGAGAATATGAAGTTTCCCCGGGAAATGAAGTCAAGGAAGGCGTCATTCCGGATACGGCGGCCCCCCACGCCGGCTTTGACGCTGTGACGGCCGCGGATCCACGACAAGGTTTCGTTGAACTGGAAGGTCGTGTCCTCGCGCCCTTGAGGCAGATTGGTGGGCTCTGTGAGGGCGTCGGTGATTCCCAGCCGGACACCGGGACGTCCGACGGCGATCGGATCAGTGCGCAAGCCCAGAATGCCCAGACGGCTCGCGAAGTCCTCACCGACATTCTCTTGCAGGCCCCGCGCTCGCAGTCGGTTGAAGCCGAAACGGAAGTCGTTGACAACGCCCTGGCCTGCAGCCTTCGTCCACCCGACGGCCAGGCTCTGCCCGCGGTTCTGCGTGAGCGTGCCGAACCCCGGCACATTGGTGGGATTCTGTAGCGCGTCGAATGGGTTGAAACGGTCTTCGTCCCAGAAGCTGTAGCGGTAGAAGAGGCGGTCCTCCGCGCCCAGCGGCTGGTCAGCCCGCACCGTGAACTGATAGACGGTGTTGCGCCCGACCGGGGAGACCGTCGCCCCTGACGGTCCCGCGACATTCGGGTCGTCCGGTGCGGGATAGAAAGCCAGAATTCCCGAACCCGCCGGGTCAATCATGGACCGAGGAACAACGTTGTCGGGAAACGGCGTGCCCGACCGCGGATCAAAGAGCTGCCCGGCGTCCATTCCGGTCATCGGGTCGTTGACGCCCGTGAGGGTGCTCGAAAAGTCGCCGTTTCTCCACGGCAGCGGCGGGACTGTGGCGACGCGGGTGAAGCCTTTTCGGACGGTCGTGCCTTCGTAACTGCCGAAGATGAACAGCTTGTCTTTCCTCAGCGGGCCGCCGAGGGTGGAACCGAACTGGTTGCGGATGAACTTGGGGGTTTCACGCCGCGGATCGTCGAAGAAGTTCTTGGCGTCGAGCGCCGCGTTGCGGTGGAATTGGTACGCCGAGCCGTGCCACGCATTCGTGCCGCTCTTGGTCACATAGTTGAACTGGCCGCCGGCGCTGCGGCCGAACTCGGCACTGTAGGTGCTCGACTGCACTTTGAACTCTTGGATGGAGTCGATCGAGGGTGGAACCACGATCTGGTTGATCATCAGATCATTGTTGTCGACACCATCGAGGAGAAAGTTGTTGGCCTGCTCACGCGCGCCGTTGATGCTCACCGCACCCCCCGTCGCCGTGTTCTGCGAACCCTCGGCGGCGGGGGCGGCCCCCGTCACCAGTGTGGAAAGCTGGAAGAAGTCCCGGCCGTTGAGGGGCAGTTCGACAATCTTTTTGTTGTCGATGACCGTGCCGATGCCAGCGGAAACCGCCTCAATCATCGGGGCGTCGGCGACAACGGAGACTTCGAAATCGACCGACCCGATCTCCAGCGTAATGTCAACGAGAGCCTTTTGATTGACCTGCAGGCGGATACCTGACCGCACCGATCGGCTGAACCCGGCCAACTCGGCCTCGATACGATAACCTCCCGGAGGGAGCACGGTGACCTGATAGTTGCCGTCGCTGTCGGAGACAGTCGTCCGTCGGGTGTTGGTGGCCGTGTTGATGATCGTTATCGAAGCGCCAGGGAGCAAGACCTCATCGGGTCCGGCGACTGTTCCGAGGATCGCTCCCGTCGTCGTCTGACTCCAAAGGCGGGGCGCCCAGACGAGCAGCGTCAACGACACCCCGAGTGCGAATCTAAGCAAAGCTGAAGAAGAGGGGTTCATCGTTTCGTATATGAAACAAGCGTGGATGCTGGTATATTCCCACCGCCGGCCGGCCGATTATTCTCCCAGCCCCAGTTTGTTCAGCAGCTCGCCAAATCGCGGGTCTGAGCGCAGCGGGTCCCACATCGGGTGCGTTCTGATGAGTGCGAACAAGATGCCCTGCTCGGAGGCGTTAAACAACGGGAAGGCGCTGTCGCCATCTCCCAGACCGGCATAGATCAGAGCCGGAGACATAGGATCTACGCGTCGGCGCACTGACAGTCCGGTCAGTTGGTCGAGTATCCTCTCAGCGTCGTCTCTCCGGCCGAGAGAAGCGTAGACCCAGCCTAGAACGCTGAGGAGATTCTGATCTTCGGATGAAGGGGCGAGAGCTTCGGCTCTCTCTGCCGCGGCAGCAGCTTCCGGAAGCATCCCCTTCTGTACGTAACCGGCCGAGAGGAAAGCATATGCGTATACGAAATCGGAATGTAGTTCGAGTGCCTTCTGAAGGTGAAGGATCGACTCATCGTATCGGCGCGCCACGAAGCTTGCCCACCCCCAAACCATGACCGTCGTGGGCCCGAGTGGATCAAGATCCACGGCGCGCTTGTACTTCGCACGGGCTTCATCGAAACGTCCGCTCGCGGTCAAGTACCACCCATAATCCATCAGGGCCGTGACACTGTTGGGATCAAGCTCCAGGGCTCGCTCGAAGTCTTCTTGCCCTGAGAAGTCCCTGTCGAAGAGTAGCTTCATGAAGCCGTTCATCGCATGGGCCTCCGCGAGCTCCTCATCAAGCCTTAGCGCCTCAGCGACTGCCGCCTTCACGCGCGGCGCCGCTTCCCTGGGAGGCAGAAAGAACAATGCGAGAATGGTGTAGCATCTGGCCAGGCCGGCTTGTGGAGGGGCGTAGCTGGGATCGCGCTCGATTGCCTGCCTAAACTGATCGACGCCTCGGTAGAGCTCGCTTTCGATATGCGAGGTACATAGCTGACGCCCCATTAGGTAATGCTGATAGACATCCGGGTCGACCTGGCGGGTGCTCGCCAGGCGGGCTTCCTCCTCGGGCGTCACCGCCACCCGGACTTTCTTCGCCACCGCCCGCGCCACCTGACTGTGTAAGCTCAGCACGTCCCGCAAGTCCCGGTCATAGCTCTGCGCCCATAGATGCCGCTCCGGCTCTGTCCCGATAAGTTGCGCGGTGATGCGGACTCTGTCGCCGGCTCTCAACACCGAGCCCTCGACCACCGCATCGACATTCAATTCATCCGCGATCTCAGGTATCGACTTCTCCGTATCCCGATAACGGTTTACTGACGTGCGCGAGATTACCGTCAAAGCCCCAATCTGGGCCAGCTCAGCGATCAACGCCTCGTGCATCCCGTTGACGAAGTAATCCTGCTCAGGGTCGCCGGAGAGATTCTCCAGCGGCAACACCGCAATAGAATTGATTGCCTCTTCGTGGCCGGTGGAGAGAAAGACCGTAACTGCCGTCACCAAGGCCGCAAGTGCTGGAACACCGCTGAGAACCAGTTTCCGCTTCCGGCCGGCCGGTTGCTTGTCGGGCAGTGGGGCTTCGGCTGATCCGGATTCAAGATTCGCCCGGAGAGACTGGAGATCGGCCAGCATCTCGTCGACGTGCTGATACCGCTCACCGGGACTCTTCGCTAGGGCCTTCGTCACGATCTGTTGCAACGCGGGCGGAGCATCGCTTCGCAGCTCGCCCATCGCCTCTGGTTCTTCATTGACGATCGAATACACGATGGCATCGGCGTAATGCCCTCGAAACGGCGTCTGCCCTGTGACCATCTCATGGATCAGTACACCAAGCGACCAGATGTCGGTCCTGTGATCGAGCGGGGCGGCCATCGCCTGCTCCGGCGACATGTAGGCCGTCGTCCCAATGGTGACCCCCTCTTTCGTCAGGCGACCCTCTCCGCCCAGTTGGGCCAAGCCAAAGTCGACAATCTTCGCCACACCCTCGGTCGTGACAATCACGTTGGCCGGTTTGATGTCGCGATGAACCACCTCCTTCTTATGAGCCGCCTGCAAGCCTTGAGCGACCTGCTGGGCCATGTCTAAGGCGTCATCGATGTCCAGCGGGCCGGCGGCGATCCTATCCCGCAGGTTCCGGCCGTCGAGGTAGGCCATCGCGATGAACGTCTCGCCCGCGGCCTCTTCGACTTCGTAAACCGTGCAGGTTCGGATGGTCGAGCCCCGCGGCGGCTTGAGCTTCGGATGGTCGAGCCCCGCGGCGGCTTGAGCTTCACGCAGGAAGCGTGCTTTCTGATCTTCGTCCTCGAGGGCGCGACGCGAGAGAAACTTCAGGGCGACAGTGCGTTTGAGTGTGAGATCCTCGGCCTTGTAGATGCTGCCCATCCCGCCTTCGCCGATCTTGTCGCCGATCTTGTAGTGGGAGATGGTGTGAGAGTTCATGACACCAGGTTTGCGGTTGTTGGACTAAACAAGCGCCCTTTCCCCAGCCAAGGTGGTCAAGCTCCCGAAGTCCGAAAGATTCAGGAGCCTGACCTTGTTGCCGCGGCTGCGGCCTAACGGCTGTTCGGGCTGCACCCGTTCACCGACCGGCCGACCCATCCCATCGACGAATGTCAATCGACAATGTCGGGTTTTAGAGTGTTGATGATCGCGAACAGCTCTTGCTGCTCCTTTTCCGGCACATTGAACTTGTTCAGCGTGTCACCTAAGTGATTGGCAACGACGTCGAAGTCGCTCTCCGTGATACCCAGTCCGGCATGCGTGACCTTCGCCGAACGGCTGATGATCTTGCAAGGACCGCCTGTGACGTTACATACGAGGTTCTTGTTCTTTTGCCGAAATTGCTCACGAGTATCGGTACCCATCCCGACGAAGAACTTCCCTACCTGCTCGTCCTCGAACAGCTTCGCCGCGAAATCATCGCCCACCGCGGAGACCGCGTCGTACCCGCCGAGCCTCTCGTAGAGGGACTTCTCGTTATTCTCAGCCTGCGCGGGCACAGGCAATGTGAGCATCAATAGGAGCGCGGCAAGCGTCGCGCAAAGGGCAAAGCTCTTCGATTTTGTTGTGTTGGTGTGCATGTCTCTCTCCTTTTGTGTTTGTGAGGTGTCAGGAATCCGGCCCGCTCGGGCCGTTCCAGTAAATTTCCCGTCAACATCTTTTGGACTCTGCATGTCTCTCTCTCCTTTGTTCTGCTTGGTGTCTGATTCGTACAGCCGGAGTGGTCAAGCTCCCGAAGTCCGAAAGAATTCAAGAGCCTGATCTTGTCGCCGAATGCGGTGAGACTAGGCGCCGCCTTTCTCTAGTCGGCGGTGTAATAGCGCTCCGAAACGACTTTTCCATCTCGCCACTGGCGGCGCAGGACTTCGTTCCAGACCATGGGGCCGTCCGGACCCACCATGTCGAAGGTCCACTCCGTCAGCGTGGCGTTTTCAGCAACTCCTTGAGAGTGCAGCGTCGCGCCTTTGAACTCCTTCAGGCTTGCGAAGAATTCGGTCAAGTGGTCGTGGTGGGCCTGGCGTCCGACCATAGGCTCCTTGTTTCCTTCTTGGAAGGTGCAGTCCTCTGAATAGAAACGCTCCAGGGCTTCAAGAATCTGACCAGCGCTTGTCATTTCATTCAGTTCGTTGTCAACCTGTCTTAGATTTTCCATTTCTCTCTCTCCTTTGTTCTACTTAGTGTGTGATTGGTACTACGAAAAGCTTGTATCTGCCTGGCGCGCCACGGCTCTCGTGAGCCGGGCGTTTGCGCCTCCCGCCGCCCCGTTTTTTTTTACTTGGAACGGGTCGCCCTACTTCTTCCCCTTTGCGGCCTGAAGAACCGGGTAGTACTGGGTAAAAACCATGTCGTCCGCGGCTAAAGCGTGGTGGCAAGCGGCACAGCTGGCGGTCTTCTGCGGTTTCGTCTTGGACGCCAGGGGATAGCTGTGGCCAAAGCTGAAGTAGGCCCAGTAGCCCGGCTCGTTGGGGAATCTCTTGGAGTCCTTTACGGCGGCTTCCAAACCGATGAACTCGCCCATGAAATAGCCCTTGCCGCTGGAGGCCTGCTTTGTTCCCACGCTGAGCAATTCCTTGACCACCACGGTCCCATCAGCAAACTTGCCTGTCCGCTTGTAGGTGTTCCACGCCGAGTCGTTGATATACACGCTGTGAAACTCCGGAAACGGGGCCTCCCCCCCGTTCATGTCGTTCGGGGTCAGGGGCGTTCCCACGTACACCCACTCTCGATATCCGGTGGGCCGCAGAAGTTCCCCTGAACTGTCGAATCGGACGTCCTGCATGGGCGCGGGCAGTGCAAACAACGCCCCAATTACCAGCAGCGGGATCGCCGCCGCCAAAACGATGATGCCTTTTTCAACGATTCGGTAAGTCATTTGATCCCCTTTCCGCCGTCGGTTACTAATCGCCCTGTGGGTCGCTCCCCGGGGCTGATGAGAGTCGATCATGCAGGGGTCGGCCACGCGTTTCAAGTTATTAACCGTGTGAAACGCGCACTTGAGCCGGTAGGGCGCCGTTCGATTGCAGGCTGAACGTCCACCGAGCAGCCCAAAGCCGGCCCGGGGAGCGGGATCCGATGCTATACTCCGAATCGCCGGTCGGGGTGGAACTGTGGATCTGTAACAACTCGCATTACTTGGGGACAGCGGTCGTGAAGGCCCGGAATCAATCAGGGGACGCGGGAAATAAGGAGAACGGGTCACCCTCGTCCGAGACCTCCCCGGAAGCCGTCCGCGCCCAACTCGACAAGATTGTCCGAAGCGGGCCCTTCGCTCCATCCGAGCGAATGACCCGTTTTTTGCGGTTTATCGTTGAAGAGACACTCGCCGGCCGAGCCGACAAACTCAGCGAGTACGCCATCGGGGTCGAGGTATATGATCGCGGCGAATCGTTTGAGCCGAGCGCCGATGCCATTGTGCGGGTGGATGCGCGGCGACTGCGCTCGAAATTAAGAGAATATTACGACACCGCCGGCTCGAACGATCCACTGCTGATTGAGGTTCCCAAAGGAACCTACTCGCCGGTCTTTTTAGAGGTTCCAAGACACCCCGCATCAGTCGCGCCGGCATCGATTGAGCCTGATGTTTCGCGGGGACCCAGCGCCGACAACGAACGACCGGATCGATCCCCAAGGTCCTGGTGGGTTGCGGTACTTGCAGCCGCGGCCATTGCGGTTGTTGCGTACCTACTGACCAGTAGCTCCGACGAACAAGACTCCGGAGCGAGACCTCCCGCCCCCCCGGGGCGAATCTTGTTGGCGGTGCTTCCGTTTGACAACTATACGGGCGATCCTGAGCAGGACTATTTTGTCGGCGGTCTCACCGAGGAAGTCATCTCCCAGTTGGGTCGGCTAAACCCGGAGCGTCTCGGAGTAATCGCGCGTACGTCGACGGCCGGTTACAAGGCCTCCGCAAAGCCGATAGGGCTGATGGGCGAGGAACTAGGGGTCGACTACGCGGTCGAGGGAAGTTTGCGTCGGGAAAACGAGCGTGTTCGTATCACGGTTCAGTTGATCGATGTTCGCGACCGAACTCACACCTGGGTTGAGGACTACGAAAAACGTCTTGACAGCGTCCTGCAACTGCAGACCGAGGTCGCCAATCTCATATCCCGTTCCCTGGCTTTGAAGCTACTCGACCGGCCGGAGGCGCCCACGCGGGTTTCGGGCACATCCAACATCCTCGCCTACGAAGCCTATCTAACGGGTCGATACTTTCGCGAACAAATCACCGAAAGCGGGTTTCGAAAAGGCATCGAGTACTTCGAAAGGGCGATTGGGGAAGATCCCGCCTTCGCTCAGGCCTATTCGGGATTGGCCGGCTGCTACTGCTTGTTGGGAGGCCACGGGTTGGAGGTCGAACGTCCAAGCGACGTCTTACCGCGAGCACGCGAAGAGGCCGAAGCGGCGCTCGAACTCTCCGAATCTGTCGAGGAGGCCCATGGCGTGCTAGGCATGATTAGTTTGAAATACGACTGGGACTTCGAAGAAGCTGAGAGACAGTTCCGCCGAGCCACGGACCTCAATCCAAGCTACGCCCAGGGCTTTTTGTGGTACTCGCTGTATTACGAAGTCACGGGTCAAACAGGCGAGGCGATCGCGAAAGCTCAGCGTGCGAGAGACTTGGACCCCCTTTCCCTCGCCGCCAATCTGAACCTTGCTCAGCAGTATGATCGCGCCAGCGTCACGACGAGGCCGTCCAACAGTTGGAGAAAGTGCTCGAGCTGAACCCCAATTTCTGGGCGGCTCACTGGATACTTGGCGATATCTACCAAGAACAGGGGATCTACAAGCAGGCGATTGCCGCGCTATCAAAGGCAGCGTTCCTATCTGACAACAACCCTGTTTCCCTCGGCTCGCTCGGTTTCACCTATGGCCGGGCCGGAGAAGAGAAACTCGCCCGTGCCATGCTGGCCGACTTGGAGGAACTGGCCGAGGAGCGATACGTATCGCCTTTCAACTTTGCAATTGTTCATCTGGGTCTAGGTGAGAAGGACAAGGCCATGGAACAACTCCGGGAAGGGTATCGGCTCCGATCCCGATCGATGGCCTGGCTCAACGTCGACGCCCGGCTGGAGCCGCTTCGAGACGATCCGCGCTTTCAAAACCTACTGCGACAAATCGGTTTCCGCGAGTGAGTCAGGCGATCGTGGCGAAAACTTCAGCCGGCCGAACAGAGCCGCGGCCGGAGTCCGCGGTTGAGCATGGGCCTGTCATCCCCACCGCTCGGTGGCCGTTCAGTCTCCAAACCCGAGTTCGTTCACCAGCGCGTCAAATCGCGGGTCGGCGCGCAGCGGGTCCGACATCGGATGGGTCTTGAGGAGCACGAGCATCTCATCCGCCGCGGCGGCTTCGCGCAGCAGCCGGAAGGCGGAATCCGCATCTCCCAGAGCGCCATGAACCGTAGCAAGATGGCTTTTCCCGACGTACCGGCGTGGCGACAATCCGGTCATGTGGTTGAGGATCCTCTGCGCATCGACTCTTCGGCCTAGTGAAGCGTAGACCCATCCGAGAAGGCCGAGAAAATTGTGATCTTCAGACGAGGGGGCGAGAGCCTCGGCTTTCTCCACTGCAACGGCGGCTTCCGCGGCCATGCCCTTTTTTACGTAGTTAACCGCGATGAAAGCCGGTCCATAGATGAGATCGGAATCTAACTCGAAGGCCTTCTGAAAGTGAAGGATCGACTCATCGTAGCGGCGGGCCATCAAGCTTACCCACCCTAGTTTCGCGACTGTCGTGGGCCCGAGCGGATCAAGCTCCACGGCGCGCTTGTTCAGCGCAACAGCTTCATCGAAACGCGCACTCACCGTCAAATACCACGCATAATCCAGCAGGGCTGTGACACTGTTGGGATCAAGCTCTAACGCTCGCCCGAAGTCTTTTTCGCCCGAGAAATCCCCGTTGAAATACAGCTTCATGTAGCCCTTCATCGCGTGGGCCTCAGCGAGCTCTTGATCAAGCCTGAGAGCCTGATTCACGGCCGCCTCCGCGCGGGGAGCTGCTTCGGCGGGAGGGATAAAGAACATCGAGAGAGTGGCATAGCATCTGGCCAGGCCGGCGTAGGGAGGAGCATAGCTCGGGTCGCGGTCGATCGCCAACCGGAACTGATCGACGCCTCGGTACAGCTTGCTTTCGTCCTGCGTACTACAAAATTCACGGCCCCGCAGGTAATGCTGGTAGACGGTAGGATCGAGTTCGCGGGCGCTTGCCAGGCGGGCTTCTTCTTCGGGCGTCACGGCCACCTTGATTTCCTTCGCCACCGCTTGCGCCACTTGACTCTGCAGCATCAGAACGTCCCGCAGATCACCGTCATAGGTTTGCGCCCACAGGTGTCGCTCCGGCTCGGTCCCGATAAGCTGCGCGGTGATCCGCACATTCTGCCCGGCTTTCAACACCGAGCCCTCGACCACCGCGTCGACGTTGAGCTCGGCCGCGATCTGGGGTATGGACTTTTCTGTATTGCGGTAGCGGTTTACCGAGGTGCGCGAAATCACCGCCAGCGCCCGAATCTGGGCCAGCTCGGCGATCAACGCCTCGTGCATCCCGTTCACTAGGTAATCCTGGTCAGGGTCGTTGGCGAGATTTCGCAGAGGCAAGACCGCGATCGAATCGATTGCGTCCTGCCGGCCCGGGGAACGAAAGAGCGAACCCGTGACCAGCAAGGCAAGCAAGGCAAGCGCCGCCGCGGCACCGCCGAGAGCAAGCTTCCACTTTCGCTCGACGGCTATCACCGGCGGCGCGGGGGTTTCGCCTGTTCCGGATTCAACATTTGTGTCGAGAGATTCGAGGGCGGCCAGCATCTCGCCCATTTGTTGGTAGCGCTCATCAGGACTCTTGGCGAGCGCTTTGGTAACGATTTGTTCGAGCGCGGGCGGAACGTCGCGTCGCAGCTCGCTTATCGCCTCGGGTTCTTCATGGACGATCGAGTAGACAATGGCATCGCCGTAATAGCCCCGAAAGGGCGGCTGCCCGGTGACCAGTTCGTAGATAAGAGCGCCCACCGACCAGATGTCCGTGCGGTGATCGACCGGATCAGCCATCGTCTGCTCGGGCGACATGTAGGCCGTGGTGCCTATGGTGACCCCTTCATCGGTCAGACGACCCTCTCCGCCCAATTGAGCCAGGCCAAAGTCGACAATCTTCGCGACTCCCTCGCGGGTCATAATCACATTGGCCGGCTTGATGTCGCGATGAACCACCTCTTTCCGATGAGCTGCTTCCAGGCCCTGAGCGACCTGGCGGGCGATGTCTAAGGCGTCATCGATCTCCAACGGGCCGGCGGCGATCTTGTCCTGCAGGTTCCGGCCGTCGACGTAGGCCATCGCAATGAAGGTCTCGCCCGCGACCTCTTCGACTTCGTAAACAGTGCAAATATTGGGATGGTCGAGCCCCCCGGCGGCCTGCGCTTCACGGAGGAAGCGCGCTCTCTGATCTTCGTCGGCGAGGGCGCGAGACGACAGAAATTTGAGGGCTACGGTGCGCTTGAGCTTGAGGTCCTCGGCCTTGTAAACGGCCCCCATGCCGCCCTCGCCAAGCTTGGCGGCGATCTTGTAGTGGGATATGGTTTCGCCTATCACAACGGTCCAATTCTACCGTTTTGCAGATAGATGGCGAGAACAATCGATGTCACAAACTATGACATTTTTCCGTCCCCAGGTGCTTGGGACGGCTTGGGTTGCCGGCAGCCGGACCGATTGCTGAGGGGTCCCTCACCGACGATTGTCGAGTGGGAAATCATTTCTCGACATCTATCGAGGCCGGGTGAAGCCTTCAGGCTGACTGGCTGGCTCATCCCGCCCGCCGCAGTCTAACGGGTTACCACTGGGAGTAGAGCCAGACGGAGGGGCTGATCAGCCGGAGGTATTTCCAATCTGGAACCACGGGGCACGCCTCAACCCCAGATAGCCCTTCGGTCGCTCTGAAGTTCGTCGTCAGCTCTGCGCCTGAGGCTTCGGTAGTCGGGATCTGCCTCATTATCGAACAGGGCACGGTCCAGGCCCTGAAGGCGTTCCAGTCGGGCCCGGTTGACCTCGGCGAATCGCTTGCAGGCACGGGCCTCCCCTAGGCGAGCACGCCGCATAGCGGGCAGATCGCAGGCCACTTCCGTTGCTGCCCATTGTCGGCACCACGCCGCAACGGTTTCACTTCGCCTGACCAACAAGTCGAGTTCAGCAATGGCAAGTTTGACACTCCCGAATTCACCAAGATGGGCATGGAACTTTTGCCGCACTCTGCCGCCTTCGCGATGACAACTTACCAAGGCGAAATAGCGATGTGCTCCATACCGCTTTGACTCTGACGAAAGCCATGCTGTGTAGTGCCCAAAACGTGGCCGTAGTGACCAACGGGCAGGCCGCATCAACCCGGTTGAACTAGACGGGGCGTCTCAGCAAATCGTTCCGTATCAATAGGATACTCAGTTTCGGTGTCATCCTGGGGGAAAAGCCTCCAAACTGCGGAAATTTGCGTGCAGGGAACGCGTGGTCTAGAAGCCCTTTCGCTCTAGAGATTTACCCCGCCCCCCGTCGCTCCTTGTTTATCAACGTGTTCAGGCGTGGCGAACAACGGCCGCTGCACCGCGCGGCCTTCTAGGCGCGCAAGGACTCCGTTCCCACTGAACCATGAACTCGGGGTGTCGATGCGGCCGCTCCATGACTGCACGCGCCGCCGCGCTCGGTTCGGGTATCGTTTCACAGCTTTCTCCCTTCTGGGTGACAGGAACAGAAGTACGCCACTTCGACATCGCGCACGCCGTCCAGCGTTTCGCGCCTGTCTGTCCGCGTGACGAAGCCGGTGTAGTCGCAAGTGTCGCAGCCTACGCCGCTTGCTTTCGGTTCACGCTGCGACACGCCGTAGATGTGGCTTGGCTTGGGGCAGGTCTCCTCCGTGCGGACTATATAGCCAATGGCAGCGGCCAGCTCCGGGTGAGTGCCGAACGTGCGCTGGAACGCAAGAGCCAATTCTTTGATCCCTTCGGCTCTTCGCGGGCCTGTCGAGCCCGTTGAGCCGAGCCACCTCGCGCGAGACCGCCTCCATGCTAACCACGCAACGCCTCCAGGATCTCGTCCGCGCCTGAAGGGAGGGGTTGGGATGATCGGGTTGTTGGCGGCGGCGGTTCTTCCCACATGCCGCGGCGGATGAACGTTGCCGGGTATGGCACCTTTTCGCTCGGCCTTCTGGCGAACTCCTCGATCCAAGCCGGCGTGTTGGCCGCCACGGTGCGGCGCTGAGCTGCAGTGAGCCTGCGATAGGACTTCTCGGCGTCCCGCTTGGCAACCTTCCGGGGGTAGCGCTGATACCACAAACCAAACTCAGCCGACCGTTGCTCATCGCCAGATGAGCATAAGTCTTTAGAAGGGTCTTTCTTCCTTATATACCCCCTACATTTTTGTCAGGGGTAGCGGACATTTTTTCCGGGTGTGTGATCAGAAATTGCCAGATCGGAACCTTGCCCGGCTCCTGGTGAACGGCGACGACAGCCGCGAGTTCAGCGACACATCGACGGATGGTACGCTCACACAAGCCGGTTCCCGCCGCCACGTCCGCCAACCGCATGCTCGTCGCGGAATTACCCCGGCCGATGGTGTGGCGTGCGACGTAGACGGCCAGCACGGCGGCCGCGGGGGTCAGGCCGGGCAAGTGCACGTCGACGAACTCGTGGGCTAGCATGGTCCAGCCTCCATTTGCTTTCGGCACATTCAGCGCGCCTCCCGCCGCCTCGAACTCGCCGTCCGTGTGCGCCCGGTCATCCCGCCTCCGAAGACTCTTGGCGCATCGCCGCCAGGCCGGCCCCCCAGCAGCTCCACCCTGGCCGATTGCGGCGCGCGAAGATTTCAAGGTAGGGTCCGGTACTGCAAGACTCGATAAGCCTGAAAGCTTCATCGGGTTTAGCGCTACGCTCTCCGCCCTTGGCCATAAACCATGTGCCCACGTCTTTCCGCTTCAGTGGTAGTGATCCGCGCACCCCGAAAAGTAGATGCTCCGTCGAACCACGAAAGTAGTTGCCCATGCCGAACGACGGCTTGCACCACGTCAAACAGGTCACGTGGCGAAAACCCCACTCATCCAGGAGCCGATACCCTTTCCGCTTCGACCGATTGGTAACCCACAGGTACAGGTGACTATCATTTGCCGCCAATTTCAGGATTGGGACTTCCCCAACTGTCGTGAGTTCGAGACGTTGCTCCATGCTGAGCGTTTGATAGGTTGGGAGTCCACGGCCGTAGACATCTCCTGGAGCGCCTTCGTCGGAGTAGTCCCACGGAGGATCGACGACGATGGTCGGGAAGGTTGCGTTTCCAACCACGTCCCGGAGCGACGGCGCTTCATCGATTCGCTTCGCGTCGGCGGCGCGCTGGGCGGCGCGCTTCTCTTCAACCTTCTCGCGCTTGACTTGCTGAAGCGTCTTCTTGCCGGATTGCATTGCCGAAAGAGCTTCGGGGTCTTCGGCCAGCTTCGCCGCTTCGCGCACATACTTTTCATCAACGCCTACCTTCTTTGCGGCTCGGGCGGTGGCCTTGCCAGAAACTTCAGCGGAATTTTCCCCTATAGTTTTCTTGCGCCCGCGTCCACCGGAGCGCTGACCGTTCAGCTTTCGCGCCGCAGCTAGCCCCCGCTCATACTCCAGGAACTTGACGCCGACCACGGCCCGCTGTGTGGCGTCGAGATGCCGCCGGTGGAGGTTCTCGTCGATGATGAACTCCATCACCGCCTGGTCGTCCATTTCGTTCGTCTCGAACAGCGGTTCGATTCCGATCAATTGACAAGCTCGGAAGCGGTTGCGCCCATCGATAATTTGGCCATCACGGCGCTTGATCGGCTCACGCTGTCCGTTCTCGCGGATCGAGTTGCAAAGCTCCTGAAACTCAGGTCCCGTCATGAGCGGGAAAATGTTGGCGGACGGGTGCGCGTTCGTATGACGGGCCCCACTGGCCTTATAAGTCATGCCGCCCCTGCGCCGTCGCCGTTTCGTGCCAGGTACCTTTCGCTTCATTGACGGAGACGTTGTACCCGTCGCCGGCGCGCCAAAACGCGACGCCGCGCCCGTGGCGCAGGTCGCCGCCGCGGAGCGCGGTCCACACGTCGGTGATCGACGCACGCTCGAGTAGCTCCCGGGCCGTTACGCGGACTGCTCCTGTTGTCGACACGACTCAATCCATCGATCGACGTCCGCTATGTCATATCTCACGGACACCCCACATTTCAGGAAGTCTGGACCCTTGCCCAGTAGCCTCCACTTCTGAAGCGTCTGGATCTTGAATCCGCTGTACTCCGCAAGTTCCTTCTCGTTTATCAGCCGTTTCGCCATGTTGCGCCTGCCTTTCGATATTTATCTTTGGGCTTGACGCTACCACCTGTCAGGGGCCGCTTCGTCTTTGCAAAGACCACAATCTGCCGACCAGTCACAGCCAAACGATTTCGACCAACGATGCCGGGTGCTCCCCTCGTGGCTCGTTCCCTGAATACTGGGAACCCGTCGATAACTGGTTTGGCTTGGCCCGCTACCTGCGGCATTTGCTCAATATTGCCTACCGTCTTCACGGGGGTGAGAGAGGCGACCAGAAAGATTGGGACCGGGTCAAGCCTGGATTCGAACCGAAACCTAACCTACGGGAACACAAGCAATGGCTCGCTGTCGAAGTGAATTCTCTATTGAAGATCGGGGATGTAGGACCCGAATTTTCTTGGTGGGGAAACCCGAAGATTGTGTACTCACCCACCGACCTATTCGTCATCTGGCGCTGCAGGTCATGATGGTGGTGAGTCGCACCGGCGGTCTTGCCGTTTGTTCAAATTGCGGCGACGCCTATATACCAAAACGCCGCCCGAACCCAAATCGACGCAACTATTGCTCCAATTGCGGACTGCGCGCAGCGTGGAGAGACGCGAAGCAGCGACAACGAACAACGGGAGTTAAAACAGATGGCGCTTTTTCGGCCCAAGTACCCAGACCCTAAAACCGGAGAACGCATTCAATCCAAGGTTTGGTGGTTTGAATTCATCTACGACGGGAAACGCATCTGCAAGTCGGCGAAGAGCACGCGAAAAACCGTCGCCCGCGCGGCCGAGAACGAATATCGCCACAAGCTGGAGAGAGCGAGAGCTGGCCTGCCGTCAGAACCGTCCGCACAGCGCATCAAGACTGTCTCCGAAGTGTTGAAGTCCTACAGTAACGGGTATAGCGTGAACAAGCGACCAAAATCCGTACTTGTGGTCGACAACCGCGGATCGCACATCAAACGTCTTTTCGGGTCGCTGCTGCTTCCCGATGTGACGGACGAAAAGGTCGTTGAGTACCAGACCGCCCGGCTAGAAGAAGGAGCCGGAAACCGACGGCATACGTTCTGCACCAAACTCGCCGAAGCCAGAGTTCCCCAGAGCACCATGCTTGATATGATGGGTCACATGAGCGCCAAGATGTTGCGGCGGTATTCTCACATTCGGGCCAAAGCCCGGCGTGACGCTATTGCGGCGATCGAAGCTCGGGATTCAGACGGGGTCCCCCAAGAATCCCCCAAAGTGGATGCCCAGGGCCCCACTGAATCGCTCGTAACTCATTGAAAGGGCGCGTAGCTCAGGTGGATAGAGCATCTGCCTTCTAAGCAGAGGGTCGCAGGTTCGAGTCCTGCCGCGCCTACCATTTCTTTTCAATGAGTTAGCTCCTGATCCCCGGCGAGAGGGGTAACACTAAGGGGTAACAACTTTCCGCCGAGGGCATAGTCTTCGATCGCCATTGCGGCTGCACGTTGATCGTCCACATGGCTGTAGATATCGAGGGTTGTCTTCACCGATTCGTGGCCGAGCAGGTCCCTCATGGCCTCTGCATTGACCCCAGCCTTGCGTCCCCAGGTTGTATAGGTGTGCCGAAGGTCGTGCCAGGATACCTCGGGGATACCTAGCTGCCGACAGCCCGGCTTCAGGTGGCGAGGAGCCGCGTTATGGAGGTCGATCGGAGTGTTCGTTCGAATCGCGAAGACGAAGTCATCTGATTCGGTGAAACGTGCTTGCTGCCGCCACTCCTGTAACGCCTTGTGAATAGTCGGGCCGATCGCTACCAGTCGATTCGACTTGTCAGACTTCGGTGTGCCGAGCGTCCCGAAGTACGAAGCTTCATCGACAGTGATGGTGTCGTCTCGAAGGTCATTCCAACGCAGGGCCTCAATTTCACCTTTGCGTAGGCCCGCAAGTGTCGCCAACAGCACGACGACGTTGTACGGCGCCTTGAGCAACAACACAAGCTTCGCGCCTTGAGCAACAACACAAGCTTCCAAAGCTGATTCGGCAACAAAATCCGCCTCTTCCTTGTGTGATGCCGCTTCGGCAAACGGAGCCGACCTGCGGCGGGATTCGCCGCAACCCATCCCCACTCGACAGCGACGCTGAGAAGCCCTCGAAGCCGAGCCCGAAGGTCATGGATAGATTCGGGGGCCAGCTTTCGACCGGCCTCGGTGAGGAAACTCTGCACATTCGGTCTCTCGATCTCCGACACTTTGAATGCACCGAAGGCGGGTTCGATCCGTTTGAACGCCCATTCGTAGCTCTCACGAGTGGAGCGCTTGAGGTTCGGTGCGATCGCGTCTCGCCAACGTTGAATCAAGTCTGCCATGGTGCGTTCGCTGTGCTCGACTCCTGGTTTCAGTTCATCGATCGGCGTGACAAACTTTCTTGTTTCTCGATATGCCTCGGAAAACGACATCTCGTCCGTACGCCCCAAGACTTTGGTCTTCTGGACGCGTTGCAAGGACCCATCCGGTCGGGCTTGATCGATTCGGTACTTGAATTTCCATCTACCTCTCTCCTCGTAGGGTTTGGGGTTCTGCCCCCGTCTTCTTCGGCGAGCCTTCATTCGCCACCTCCTTGGTGGCGGCTCGTCGGTCCGAACGGGTTGGAGTTTAGCAGACACGGGAGTCGATTAGGTGTTAACAGCTAGGTACGTCGAGACTATGCACCCCGTCTGCACTCGGCAATCGAGGCTTCGCAGTGGTTAAGTTGTTGTGTTTCAGTGTGTTGAGTCACTGGGTCGCGGTCGGCATTCGGTCTGCAATCGATCTGCGTTCGGTCGTCGCCATTCGCGTGGCGAGTGTGTGCCAAGGTGGTGCGTACTCTGTGCATCGCTACATCCCCTTCGTCGGATGCAACCGAAAGATGACACTCGACTGGCCCCCACGTTTTGGGGCCCGGGTCTCGATCATTCCCAACCCCGCCTCTTCGAGATCCCTGAACAGCGATTGGGCCTGCTCTCGCTGCCGACAGCCAGCGACTTTGTAGGTGCAGATATCTCTGAGGGTGGCCTTATCCCCGTGTCGCCGGATCCAGTCAACAGCTCTTTCCAACCGCTCCCCTTCGGGATTGGGCCTCAGTCTGCGAGAGACCTTTCGCACATGGCTCTTGAAATAGCCAATTAGGCGGATTGCTCCATCCATACTTTCCTCATTAATTTCTTCGTCGTCGGTATTCCCGCTAGCCACGGAGGTCATGTGCAGGATGAGGGCCAAGCGGGCGCAATAGCCAGCCATCTTTGCCCATGCACCACGCAGCGAATACGGAAAACCGGGCGAGTTGATTTCTACCGCGTTCCGGTTGTAGAACTCGACGAAGAGTTTCCGAGCCTCCGGCGCGAAGCGTACGGTTCGTGGGTTGCCGCTATACGAGGCTTGTAGGTCAAAAAGCTTCTTGAAGATCCGGTCATGGCGCTTGATTACATCGGCGTCAGGTTCCGCATCAGTCCACAATGCAGGCTGCGCTTCGGGGTAGGAGAAGAGAACACGGCCAAGGAAACCGTCGTCACGACCGCCCTCAGCCTTCAGTTCACCGAGTAGATCGGGCTGGATGGCTCCTGCCACGGAGACGAAAGGCCGCTCCAAATGAAGGGGCTCTGTTCGATTGCGGCGATTGATCAACGTCGTGGCCGAGTTCCAGATGCCCAGCCAGACTTGCCGGTCGGCTCCGCCCGAGGTTTTGTATTGATTGAAGGCGCGCACCCATCCGGCCAGCTCATCCTGGCAGTAGAGAACTCCTCGGGGATTGGCTTGAAGAACATCGGCCAACGCTTCCACGGTCGAGTCGGTGGTGAAGGATTGTCGGAGTGCAGGCGGTTTCGGTTTGTCCTTGCCCTTCTCGTCGCCCTGTGACAGTAGTGTTGTCGCCCGCTGGCGCTCGTTCTCGGATTTCCAAGCTTTCTGACGTTCTTTGACGCCTCTTGTTCCCCACTCAAGTGCGGGTGACTTTGCAGTACCGGGGTCGCCAACGACCGCCACCCAGATTGTGGGCAACTCGCGCCAACTGGACTTGATTTCGACCCGTCGGCTCGTTCCGATGGCGGATCCGAGGGAAGCTAGCAAAGGGACCGCCACGAAGTCCGCCGGGACGCCGATGGCCTCGGAAACCTGTTCCACGTACCGCTGCAGAGGTTCGGGAAATACATCCGAGGGGAAGGGAAGGACTGAATCTGCTGGCGATCTGGGAACAGATCTGGATTTGCTTGGCACGATCAACACCTCGTTTCCTGAGGTGATCATCGCGTGGCTCTGTTAGGACTTGCTAGGGACAATCATTAAGACTTTTTGAGACTTTTTGGGGGCCAGTGAGGTGTTAACAGCGGAGCAAAACTAGGCCACAGCAGCGGAGTAAGAGCAGGCCACCTTGGGGGAGGGCTCGTTTCGGAATTCGGAGGCCTCCGCTCTGAATATCAATCTGGAATCAGATCCAAGTCCAATTCCAACGCTTTGGCGATCTTGTTGCGCGTGGAACGTCGTAGCCTCTTGGTCTTGCCGTCTCGAAATTTGTAAAGCGTCTTTGGGGTCAACTCTGCCTCCAAGGACAGTTGATACCAGCTCCAGCCCTTCTTGTCCATGAGGGTCTCGACGGCCCCCGGTCGCAAGGTTTCGATTGATGCAGGGATCTCCGGTTCGATGCCGCTGTCCGGCTTGCTCTCTCTGCCTTCCTTGAGTTCGTCGCATCGGTCCTGTCCGTCAATGGTTAACGCGAAGCATCCAGGTCTCGGATAGTCGTCGTCGATCGTTTTGGCAGGGATATCAAAGGCGTCAATGAGATCCTTTTTCCAGAGATAGTGAAGCATTCGGCGCAGCCCACGAGAGGATGGTTCTCCCACTAGTGGCCCATCTTTTTCAAGATCTATCCTTACCGAAGAGCCGTCGGGGCCAGCTCGCTTTTCGATGAGCAACAGCAGGTGGTCGCGCCGGTTTGGGTTGCTGAGCGCGAGGTGATGTTTCGCCCTCTCTGTCCAACCGGTGTCGACAGAACCGATCTTCTCTTGGCCATGACTCTGTCGGGTATAGCAGCTTAGATACGGCACTAGATGGCGGTCACGTGTAATCTTTCCCCGGCGGATGTCAACCAACTCCTGGGCGACAGATTCCCGGATCTCGTAGGTACCGCAGCGCAGGCATTTGATCAAGCGGGTTCCCTCCGATTGGTCCATCGATGGAGCTATCCCGGCCGCACCACAGATGGGGCATGATCCCTCGTCGGCACGCCAATGGGTAGCCTCGCTTCGCTTTCCTTTTCGCGCCACGTTCACCCCCCGGCTGACGAACCCCTGAGATCGAGGCTACCAACAAATACACTGCTGCCCCCTTAGCCGTCAAGGGCACACCAGTTCCACCATGACGAGCGACCCATCCCTCTGGCAGCTGGCACCGCCCGGCTGAAGGTGTTAGCGGCGGAGAGAAAACGGGCCACCGGGAGGTGTTGAGCCAGGTTGTGGCGGAGCAAAACTAGGCCGGGTTGAGTCCCGGATGAACGCCATCTTACGACAGGCAAACGAGCCCAGGGAGTTCCTACAAAACGCGTTCTCTGACGCGTTGATTCGTTCAACGAGGGCAAGGGCCTCAGGCGTACCTCAGGGAGTCCGTAAGAGCGTCGAGAACCCCAGGAATGAAGCCTTAGATGAGATCCGAAAGGGCACATTACGGCCTAGGAACTTGGCTTTGGCGCGAGGCGTGGCGTTCGAGAGAACGTCGGAGTAGGCCCAAGACCAGAAGTCGCCGATGGTGGTGGAGGGGAGGTGGGGATTGGTTCGGTTGGGGTGAGGCGGTGCGGGGCCATGGCGATTCAATCGTCGAGGTGCCTTTCAACTGCCATGTATGTGTAACTCTGGGTCGGTTGCCCGCCCAAACCGTCATTGATGAAAGCCATGCCGTGTGCAGGCTGGAAATCGCAGACCACATCGATGTATCCCTGGAAGCCCGGCGTGGGGTCGATGCCTTGGGCAGGATTGCCAGTCGCAAGGTCAAAGGTAAGCTGATGGCCCGCCCTGATTTCGCATGAGGTTTGGGTGGGCGGACTCGGGCCACCTCCACTTGTGCTGCCGTGATAATGAATTTCGCACTCGCCATCGCGCGGTGTTCCACCCAACCATTCTTCCGAGGTATTTGAGATTACGACGGACGTGCTAAGCCCGTTTCGAGTGGTTACAAACGGGAAAAGCAAGCTTGTAGTACAGGCAACGATTGATAGGACAACGTCTGGGGAAGCGCCCCAATCTGGGTATGCCCCTTCTGGAGTTGGACGCTCGCTACTTATGGGACACATGACCGCATCGGCCTGTATGACCCCACATGAGGGACCCGGATCTGAGTGCCACCCGGCGATTACCGGAACGTCGATTCGGCTCAGGGTCCGATGGGAGGCATAAACTACTTCGTAGACCACGTAACCAGAGCAGCCGTCGATTGGTACCTCCCACACCGAGTCATCGGGCGTTACCGTTTGACCCCCGGCACCGTTCTCATCCGCGCCTTCGACTCGAAAGATTCCTATTGGGGAGATCTCGGGCTCGGCCACGACCCTGTTGCGCACACCCAGGCGGACCCCGTCAAGAACGTCGTGGAACCGGATAAGAAACCTCGCGCCATTTGTAAAAGCTCCAATAAAATTCTCGTTCAACCGAATGTGAAACGACGGGTTGCCTGCGACTTCGCCGTCTTCAATGTTTTGCGTCACGCACTGCAGGCCATGGGCGGGACCGGTAGCGTTGGGATCGCTACCGGCATAATCAGTGAAGAGGGCCATGATGCGTCTTGTTCGCTCCCGATCCCCTGGGGTTTCGTTCCCGTGAGGATGAGAACCCGTCACGTCGTGACCCTCTTCAAACTCATCCTCGCCACGTGCAGCCATAACACGAACTTCCCCGAGCGTTGGCCTCGGCGCATAGGGCTGGCCGGTGAGCTGACGATAGAGCGTTTCATACCCGCCCTCGTCGTCTAAACAGTAACGAGTGTAGGCTTTTAACGGTTGCGGTATGTACTCCTCATCGCCTGCCTCAAACACCACAGGAACGAACTTGCGGTTCCTGCCCGCGTCGTATATTTCCTGAAGGCTGAGCGTCGATTCCCACGCAACACCTGAACTCCGCTCACGGTTCTCCGTCTTTCGTAAATACCTCTCCGTGCAAACGACCAGCACATAAGCGCTTTCGCGAATCTGCCGCTCCATCCAAACTGGCCAACCCTCTTCTGGGAATTGTTCGTATTCGTCGATTGTGGCGTCGACGCCATCTTGGCGCAGACGATTCGATAAGTCCAGGACCCGTTCTTTCTGTGCCCTTGAGTCATGGCTGTAGCTGATGAAGACCTTAGGGTTCCGTTGATGGTCGGTGCTCATGGGACGCTTCCTACGAGGCTGGCTGCCCCCATTCTGTGCCTCATCTCAAGATGAGTCAAGGCGTAGGTGCGCTGGGTGCTCGCCGGGGACCGCAAGACCGCTGGGACCGGTCCTGGGAGGGAGAGTCATGCGCGGGATGAAAGAGTCGAACGTGGCTGTGGACCGACCAACACAATCATTGCGCTGGAACATGCCTTTGTCTAGTCTAGGATGAGATGCCTGAGCGACTAAAACTTGCGCTTGGTGTTTTTGGCTTCCTGGCGTTGGTCATTCTCCTGGGTTTGATCAGTGAGCCCGAAGCGGAAGAAGAAAAGCCAACCATCAGAGCTGTTCGTACGGAGCGCCCGGCACCGGCTCAGCTTGGTGCGGTTCCAGAAAAAGAGGAACCAGTTCAGAAACCTAGCAAGCCTGAGAAACGAAGCAAGCCTGCGGCAGCTATCACGTCAAGAAAGCGCTCTTCGATGGAACGCCAAGTGTCAGAACTTCTTGATGCGTCGTGGGAGGTCCGATCGGTACGTCTGGACGATGTCGGGGTGCTTAACGTGTCGGTCTCACTACGGCGAATCCCAGAAGGGATGTATCTTGCGGTTATTCCTTCGATTTGTCATCTGTTGCAGAAGGAGGGAAGCTTGCAGCACGTATCCGAAATCCGCATTCTGAACCAGTTCAACCGCGAGGGGTACGTATTTGAGAATCCGGGAACATGCAGCGCCGTGCTAAGCGCCAGGCGCAGCAACGTAAAGAACACGATCCTCAGCAACACTCATCTGTTTCGCCCTTAGCTGGTGCTTGTTTTCCGGGGAATGATGCGACAGCCTTGCCTTCGTCAAACACGTTGGCACGCCTTTTTCTCCCCGTCCCCCCTCTGAAGACCGGTCTTTGCGGTCACAGCGGTCCTGCAGCGCATGTCACGGGCGAACTCCTTCACGCACCGTGCAATGATGGTGCGTGGCCAAACGAACAACCTACCGGTCCCGACCGCCGGAAGCCAAGCATCCTCGCATGGCCCGAGTTTGGGACTGGGCGGAGCGCCGGTTCGGCCCCCTCCAAGCCGTCACCTACCACCGCCGTTCGACCAGCGACGGCTTTCGGCACGAGTACGAGTTTCGGTTCACCGACGGCACGACGGCCACCAAGGCCGCTGGCGAGATTCCATGAGAAGTCGGTAGTCACGGCTCTGCTGCTCTTCTTTTTCCCGTTGGGGCTGTACGCTCTTTGGAGGAACTCAAAGTTTTCCACCGGATCGAAGTGGATTATCACTGGAGTTGTTGGTCTCTTCGTCTGGGGCTTGGTGCAGTCTGGGGAGCCCAATACGAATGAGACAACAGATCCGGAACCATCGGCTTCAGTCCGCTTGGAAGCGACCGAGCCCAAGAGCCTCGAAAACCTCGTCAAGCGGGCGGCGATCGAGGCTTTGGGCAAGAACGTAAACTGGACCGGACATCCATTCCGGATACGGCGGGTTCAAACCATCAAGCAGTTCGGCGGTGAAGACGAGGGCGGCTACGTCGCCGCAATCGAGTACCGGCCCGACGAGAACCTAACTAATGGGCTAACTCGCATGGGCATAGTCTCGGACGCGATGGAGCTGATGCAGAAGCTGAGCACCGACCCCACCCTGAGCAACGTCAAGATTTACTTGCTCAAGCCTCATATGAAGCTCGTGGACAAATACGGACGGTCGAGCGAGGAACAGGTTGGGAAGTTCAAGCTGCAGAGGGCCATAGCGAAGCGGATCAACTGGCGGAATATGACTCCGGAACGGTTCGAACAGATTCTCCGAACCGAAGGGGAGTTCCGGCTTCATCGGGCGTTTAACGATTAAACGCTGGCAACGGACGCTGGAAACGCTGGACTACTCGGAGAAGTTGAACTCCTGGAAGTGGCCGATTCACTGAGTTAGAGATACTGCCCCGGCAGATCAAGAGCTGTTCGCTGACGAGCTTGCAGCACCGACTGATGAAGACCGGCGGTCGGCTGGTCAAGCACCCGAGCTACTACTGGTTGCTGCCCGGCGCAGGGGCATCTGAACCGGCGGCTGTTCGGTGACATGCTGCAGAGGATCTGGGCGCTGCCTGTGCCGGGTAGGTAGCGTTGCCCTTGGTGAGGATCAACAGTTTTTGGCTCGAAAACGTTTTCGCAGGGAGCAGTGTCGGCCGGAGCGCCGTTCAGTCCGCTCAATCAACGTCTGTGAGCGGATGGACGAGCCCTGGCGCGCCTACCGGCGGAGGTGATGTGCAGGATTCAGCACGAAAAGACGTGGTCTTCGGGGCAGCGCGGGTTCAAACGGCAAACGCCCGGTGACCATTTCGTAGATCACCACGCCCAGCGACCAGACGTCCGTGCGGCGGTCGGTCGGCAGGCGCTTGGATTGCTCGGGCGACATGTAGGCCGGAGTGCCTAACATGGTCGTTGTCTTGGTGAGCTTGGAGCGATCCGCAAGCTGCGCCAAGCCGAAGTCCATGATCTTGACTTGGCCCTCCTCGGTCAGCATCAGGTTGGCGGGTTTGATATCGCGATGAACGATCTCTTTCTGGTGCGCCGCTTTGAGACCTTGTGCGGTCTGGATGGCAATGTCCAAGGCTTCCTCTAGCTTCAGAGGACGCTCCGCAATCTTGTCCTTTAGCGTTTGGCCTTCGAGGCAGGCCATGGCGAGGAAGGTTTGTCCCTCGGCCTCATCGATTTCATAGACAGTGCAGATGTTCGGATGATCCAGCGCCGCGGCCGCTTGGGCTTCGCGAAGGAAGCGTTCCTTGGCTTCGGCGTCTTCAACGGCGTCGGTGCGGAGAAACTTCAGCGCGACCGGGCGCTTGAGTTTGGTGTCGAGGGCCTTGTAGACGACCCCCATGCCGCCCTCACCGAGTTTTTCGGTGACCTTGTAGTGAGAGATGGTTGACCCGACCACGACAGCCCTATTCTACCGTGGCGCTTCTCCCCCGGCTTGATGCAGTCACGTTCACCCGGGGTGCGCGGCTACTTCCCGGTCGGCTCTAATAAGTCTGGTTGGAGAAAGCGGCGCCCGACCGCCGGGCCGTTCTTTCGAGATGCCCATCGTACGGCCCCTTTCAGGGGAACATCCGACTCCAGCGTTCCCATTGAGCCTTTTGCTCCCGTATGAACTCGACAAATTCCGGAGCCTCCCGGATTTCGTTCAAGTGCGGGTCGCGAGAAAACAGGAGGTAGCTGGGCAGCCCGTTCTCGGAGGCCTCGCGGAGCCAGTAAACCGCTTCTTGGGGCTTTCCCTGAAGTGCAAAAACGTCGGCGGCACTGTGAGCGCCATGATGATAGGTAAAGTCGTTCTTCATCTCGGCAATCTCAGAAATCCGGGCTTGCGCTTCTGAAAAATTACCCTTTAGGGCGAGGAACAACGCCGATTGTCCGGTCACCGCGGCAGGGTAGAGGTTGCGTTCCAGGTCCGCTTGGACGGTGGCTTCTGCCTCACTCAACCGTCCTGCCGCGAGTAATGCGTCGCTTGGCCCGGGTCGGTTAAACAGTCGTTCGTTGGCCGCCATCGCTTCTTCGTATCGACCGAGCCGGATATAGCCTGCAATCAACCTGTCTGGACCACGATCACTGAGCGGATTAATCTCCAGGGCTCGCTTCAGGTGGCGGATCGCCGGTTCTTCAAGTCCCATGTGGGCAAATAGGTTTCCGAGTTCGGTATGAGCCACGCTGGGATCGAGTTCTTGAGCCCGCAGTAGTTCGTTGACCGCCTGCTCGCTCCGATACCCCTCGAACACGCTGTTCAGGAGTTGGTGGCGCACGATATGCACGTCGGCCGGCTGCGAATCGAGTTCCTCGGCACGGCGCAAGTGATCTCGGGCGAGTTCCAGCCACTGTGGATTCTCCGGCTCAACGAACACGGCCGTCCACGCGTAGACGTAGGCAAGCTGGGCTCGGGCTCGCGCATAGCCGGGATCAAGGTCGAGAGCCTTTTGAAAAAGCGCCGCCGCCGATTTGTGCTCCGTTAATGCGTTGGCGGATGAAAGCCGCTCCCTCCGGTCGAAGATCGTTGCCGCTCTTAGGAAATACTCTTGCGCCTGCAGGTTTGTGGTAGCTTTTCGGCCTAACGCGGTTTGCTCTTCTGATGTCAGACTCGAACGCAGCCGTGCAGCAACCTCGCGCGCGACTCGGTCTTGCACGTCAAAGATATCGGTCAGCGGAGTGTCGAACGTCTCTGCCCATAAAGATTGTCCATCGTCAGCGCGAAGCAAGTTTGCGCTAACGCGGATTCGCCCGCGATCTCGCTGCACGGTGCCTTCAAGCACCGCCCCCACGCGGAGGTCCTTCGCTACCTGCAATGCGTCCAGGCCGCTTCCCGAGTAACTCCGGACCGCGCTGAAGGGGCGAACGGTCAGACTCTTGATCCGGCTGACCTTCGTGATCAGAGTGTCCGCGATTCCCAGTCCAAGGTATTCATCCGGCTCCGCGCCGCTAAGGGACCGGAAAGGCAAGACGGCAAGGGAATTAACGCGTGCCTTTCCCGGAACCCGGGCGAGCGGAGGCGACCATAGGAGATAGGACCCCACCGCAATGAGCATCAAGACGCCAATGAGTGTTGCCAACATGCGGGGATTGGATTGAAGGAAAGCGGGCCGCGCCCTTGGAGATGCAACTGCCCCCGGCATACGGATTTCCGTTCCTTTAACCGATGGCGGCTTCTTCACCAGGCTTCGCAAATCGACGATCATCTCTTCGACGTGCTGGTATCGCTCGTCGGGCTGTTTGGCGAGTGCTTTGCCGACAATGAACTCCAACTCCATCGGCAGCCCGGCACGTAGCGCCGTGATCGGCTCGGGGTCTTCGTGGCCGATGGCGTAGAGGACGGCCTCTTGCCGCTCGCCCTTGAACGGCAATCGCCCGGTGACCATCTCGTAGATCACCACACCGAGCGACCAGACGTCGGTCCGGTGGTCGGTCGGCTCACGGCGAGCCTGCTCGGGTGACATGTAGGCCGGCGTCCCAAGGATCGTTTCGGTCTTGGTAAGTTTCGAGCCCTCGGCGAGTTGCGCCAGGCCGAAGTCCATGATCTTCACCAGGCCTTCCTCGGTCAGCATCAGGTTGGCGGGTTTGATGTCGCGGTGAACGATCCCTTTTTGATGCGCCGACTTGAGGCCGAGGGCGGTCTGAAGGGCAATGTCCAGAACCTCGTCAAGTTTCAGCGGGCGCTCGGCAATTTTGTCCTTGAGCGTTTGGCCTTCGAGGTAGGCCATCGCGAGGAACGTCCGGCCGGCGGCCTCGCCGATCTCATAAATCGAGCAAATGTTCTGGTGATCGAGCCGCGCCGCCGCCTTGGCTTCCCGGAGGAAACGGGCCTGGTGCTCGGGGTCTTCGATGGCGTGAGCGGCTAGAAATTTCAGCGCGACCGAGCGTTCGAGCTTGGTGTCCTCGGCCTTGTAGACGACCCCCATGCCGCCCTCACCGAGTTTTTCGGTGACCTTGTAGTGAGAGATGGTTGACCCGACCACGGCGGTCCAATTCTACCGTTTCGCGCATACGTGGTGATAACAATCGATGTCACAAACAGACAGATTTCTTTCGCCCAGGACGCTGCGTCAGCTCGGTTTCCGGGTTCGTCGGGGGATGGCGAGCACACTCGGAGGCTGGATTGTTCATGCGAACCCGATTTCGCAACACCTTTCGGCGGCGGCGACTTAAGGTCCCTTTTTTTAGTGACTTAGAGTGCTGGTCTGCGCTCGCAGAGCCCGACACGAAACAGCCTGTGAACGACCCAGTGCGTTGCTGAATCGTCCCTTCGCCGTAATAGCGGATCTAGCGCACGACCGAGGTTCCCCATGGCGGATGTGTCGGTCAGAGTGACACGGTGGCCTTCTTTGTCCCTGATAACGGCCGTTTCTCCTGACGAGACTACCGAAGTCGATCCGCCGTGACGGTCACACAATCTGAATTGCTGTCGACTCCGGTTTACTGGTTAGCAGGAACCCCCTGTGAAGTCGCGTCGTACAAGCTCTCCACCATTGGCTGGTCGCTGTGGTAATCTCACGACCAGTGGGACCTGTCTGTTTCCGTAGCGGTGTACTCACGTGCTGGCTGCTGGTGTGGCCCGCCTTCGCCTCCGCGCAAACCCTCGAAGAGATTGACTTTTTCGAGAAGCGTGTTCGGCCGGTGCTCGCCGGAAACTGCTTCGCCTGCCACAGCGAGCAGGCGCCGCAGCCGATGGGCGGGTTACGCGTGGACACACGCGATGCGCTCCTCCAAGGAGGCAATCGCGGTCCCGCGGTCGTCCCGGGCAAGCCCTCGGAAAGCCGTTTGATCCAGGCGGTGCGGCACCAGGGGCTGGTGATGCCCCCGAACGGAAAGCTCGCCGATCATCAAGTCGCCGATCTGGAACACTGGATCTCCCTCGGAGTTCCCTGGCCGGCGGCGCAGGCCGCCCGGGCGGAAGCGGCGCCGGAAGCAGCTGCCACTTCGGAGTCAGCAGGATCCGCGACCGCCGCCAACGGTCACTGGGCCTTTCAGCCGTTCCAGGCGGCACGCGGCGACGAATCATCCAAAGGCGATCGAGACGCCGCCATCGACAGCCTCGTTTTGGGCAGGTTAAGAGAGGTAGGGCTTTCTTTGTCAGAGCGGGCCGATCCACGGACGCTCCTGCGGCGACTGAGCTATGGCCTCACCGGCCTGCCGCCCACATTTGAGGAGATCCAGGCCTTCTCCGCGGATCCGGGACCGGCCGCGTACAAGCGTGAGGTGGACCGCCTGCTCTCCTCGCCTCACTTCGGAGAGCGCTGGGCGCGCCACTGGTTGGACACCGCCCGTTACGCGGAGGCCGGCGCGATGAACGTGCGCTTCGCCTTTGCCTACACCTACCGCGACTGGGTTATTCGGGCGCTTAACGACGACATGCCTTACGACAAGTTCGTCGTACGGCAACTGGCGACCGATCTCCTGCCCGGCGAGGACAAGCGTCACCTGGCCGCGTTGGGTTTTCTCACGCTGGGCTTGAATCCATTCCGTCGAACCGACCTGCCCGAAAAGATCGATGACCGGATCGACGTCGTCACCCGAGGCCTGATGGGGCTAAGCGTCAGTTGTGCGCGCTGCCATGACCACAAGTTCGACCCCATCCCCACCCAGGACTACTACTCGCTCTACGGCGTCTTCTTGAACTCCGAAGAACCGCTGGAGGCCGTTCCCATCGCGAACACCCCTGGCGCCGATCCCCTGGGAGACGCGTATCGTGCGCGACTGACACGCCGCGTCAACGTGCTCAGGACGTGGGAGCGAGAACGGCTGGAGGAGCACCGAGCCGACGCGAGAAAGGCCGACAGCATCGAGCGCTACCTACTGGGCGCGTGGCGGGCGAGAGGCATGACGGGCCCTCAGCTCGAAAACCTCGCCAAGGAGAGCAATCTGCCCTCCTACTTGCTGAACCGCTGGGTAAGCTACCTCAACCGGGCCGGCGCCTCGGCCGATCAAGTGTTCATCTTGTGGGACCGACTGGCGGCGTTGGATGAGCCAGATTTCGCCGAAGCTGCTCGGACGGCGCTGAACGGCGACGACGACCTATCCGATGCAAACCGACTCGTGGTCGATGAATTCAAGCGCAAGCCGCCGGCGTCACCAGAGGACTTCTCACGCCGGTACGCGGAACTTCTAGAGCGGTCCGATTCACCCGAACCCCACGCGGACCCGCACCGTGAAGTACTGCGCCTGACGCTTCGGGGACCCGATGCTCCTCCCGATGTCCCGGCCGAGGAATTCTGGCTGGTGCAGACCGAAGGCGACAAGAACACGGCCAACGGCTTGGTCCGCCAATACAAAGCCGCCGCCGCCGACTACGCCTATCGTGTCGCGCCGCCGCATGCCATGGGACTCCGGGACGTAGAGAATCCCGCGCCCGTGCATGTCTTCCGGCGCGGCAACCAGAACGATCTCGGAGAGAGGGTGCCCCGTCGCTTTCTCAAGGTACTCTCGCGGTCCGACCGGCAGCCATTTGCCCATGGCAGCGGGAGGTTAGATCTGGCACGGGCGATTGCCGATCCTGACAACCCGTTGACGGCCCGGGTGATCGTCAACCGCGTCTGGCACCACTTGTTCGGCAAGGGCATCGTGGAAACGACGAGCGACTTCGGCGCCCGCGGAGCCGCCCCCAGCCATCGCGAGTTGCTCGATCACCTCGCCGCCACCTTCATCCGGGACGGTTGGTCGTTGAAGCGTCTCATTCGTCGCATCGTGTTGTCCGATGTCTATCAGCAATCGAGCGGCGAACAGTCGGTAGCCTTGAGCAAAGATCCGGAGAACAAGCTGCTCTGGAGAATGAACCGCCGGCGTCTCGATTTCGAGGCTCAGCGGGACTCGCTCCTGACTGTCGCGGGCCGGCTGGACGCGACTGTGGGCGGCCCTTCGTTTCTAGCGGAGTCCGTCCCATCCGTCCCTCGGCGGACCCTATACTCATTGGTCGAGCGGGAAAGGACCTTGCCGAGCCTCCGCAGCTTCGACACGGCGGATCCCGCGCAGCACACGCCCAAGCGTCACGTGACGACCGTGCCGCAGCAGGCCTTGTTTATGATGAACAGCCCGTTTGTCGCCGAGCAGGCCCGCGTTTTCGCTGCGAGCATAGCTCGGGAAACCCACGGATCGGATGAGGACCGGATACAGTACGCGTACCAAAGGATCTTCGGCAGAGAGCCGACCCCGGATGAAGTGCGAATCGGGCTGGGGTTTTTGTCGGAAGCGCGGAACACTCGATCGGCTGAACCGACTGAACCGTCCGAGGTTGCTCCCGCCGGCGCTTGGCAATATGGCTTCGGCGAGCTGGACCCACCGGCGGGGCGCGTCAAGAGGTTCGTTCCGTTTGGCTATTTCGCGCCCTTAATGCAGGTCGGCCTAGGGCAGGACCTACCTTTCGCCTGGAAGCACGCTTCCCTGCTTCCCGCGACGGACGCCGGCGCCGCCCATTTGACGGCGAAGGGCGGAGCGCCGGGGGATGATCTCGGGCATACCGTGATCCGGCGTTGGGTGTCGCCGTTTGAAGGCAAGGTCAATATCACCGGCGCCTTGAGCCATCAGTTGGGCGCGTTTGGCACCCGGTTCGACTCCAGCAACGGTATTCGGGGTTGGATTGTTTCCAGCCGCGCGGGCATTCTGGCTAACTGGACGCTGCGGGATTTGAAAGCGGAAACCTCCCTTAGCGGCCTCGCTTTGGAGAAAGGGGAGATTCTCGATTTTGTCGTGGACTCGCGGGGCGATGACGAGTCCGACAGATTCCGTTGGGCCCCAGTGATCGAGGAGATCTTGCAAGCCGAGGAAGGCGCATCGAAAAAGGAACCGCGGCGCTGGAGTGCCGAGGACGACTTCCGCGGACCGCAAGCAAAGCGACTTGATCCGTGGGCGCAGTACGCGCAGATTTTGCTCGAGACCAATGAGTTCGCTTTTGTAGACTGATCGCTTATGGCTAAACCTTCCGCCGGATTCAGGCCCTGGACGCGCCGCCAACTGTTGCGCGGCGTGGGAATGGGGATGGCCGCCATCGGGTGCGAACCGCTACTGGGTGCGGCCGGCTCGGCTGGCGCCCTCCTCTCGTCTAGCGTAAATCCGCTGGCGCCCAAGGCGCCTCCGCTCCCAGCGAAAGCCAAGCGGGTGGTCCACATCTTTTTGAACGGCGGGCTATCGCAGGTGGACTCGTTAGACCCGAAACCCGCGCTGGCCAAGTACGCCGGGAAAGCCTTACCCGTCCACCTGCGCACGGAGCGGTCGACCGGCGCGGCATTCCCCTCCCCATTTGAGTTCCAGCGGTACGGGGAGAGCGGGATCGAGGTCAGCGAGATCTTCAAGAACGTCGGCTCTTGCGCGGATGACCTCTGCGTGATTCGGTCGATGCACACGAATGTGCCGAACCATATTCCGTCGCTCATGATGATGAACTGCGGCGCGCAGATTCAGGTGCGCCCCAGTCTCGGTTCGTGGGTGACGTATGGACTCGGCTCGGAGAACCAGAATCTCCCCGGCTTCGTGGCGTTGTGCCCAAACGGCGCGCCGATCGCGGATGCACTCAACTGGCGCTCGGCTTTCCTGCCGGGAGCTTACCAGGGCACTTATATCGATCCGTCGCAGACCGAGGTGGAGCGGCTGATCGCCAACATCAAGAACCACTATGTAGAACCGGCGGCCCAGCGGCGGCAACTTGACGTTCTGGCGCGGCTAAACCGGGCTCATCAGCGCAAGCGCGGTGAAGACACGTTGCTCGAAGCGCGCATCCAGTCTTTCGAGCTGGCCTACCGCATGCAGATGGAGGCGTCGGACGTCTTCGACATCGGCGGCGAACCAGAACACGTTAAGAAAGCCTACGGAGACACCCTGCACGGCCGCCAGATGCTCATCGCGCGCCGCTTGTTGGAAAAGGGCGTGCGGTTCGTGCAGACCTGGCACGGGCGGGGGCAACCCTGGGACAGCCACAGCGAGATCGAAAAGAACCACGGCAGGCTCGCGGGCGAATGCGATCAACCGATCGGCGCGTTTCTCAAGGACCTCAAACAGCGGGGCCTGCTCGATGACACGCTGGTTATTTGCGGGGGCGAGTTTGGCCGCACCCCTGTGGTCGAGTTGACCGCCTTCGGCAGCAACATGGGGCAAAACGGCCGCGACCACAACTCATGGGGCTTTTCAATGTGGATGGCCGGCGGCGGCGTGAAGGGGGGCCATGTCCACGGCTCGACCGACGAGTTCGGATTCCGTGCCGTTGACAAACCCGTGCACATCCACGATCTGCACGCGACGATCCTGCACCTGCTCGGGTTTGATCACGAGCAGTTCACCTACCGCTACTCGGGCCGCGACTTCCGCCTGACCGACGTGCATGGGCGGGTGGTGCAAGAATTGTTGGCTTGAAGAGTCAAATCCAGGCACCGCCAAATGTGCGACGGGCTGTGGCCTCGAGCCCCCTGATAATTTGCCGGGCGATGGCGAGGGCTTCGGGAATCTTCAGCGGCCCATCGAACATCGGCTGCGAGCCATCATCACTATCAGGACAGGCTTTGGGAGATTGTACCGTGTTTCCGTCCGGGTGTCCTCGACCTTGTAGACAACGCCCATCCCGCCTTCACCGAGCTTTTCGGTGATCTTGTAGTGGCTGATAGTTTGGCCGATCAAGATGGGGACATTGTACCGCCGTCGGGATTACTGGTGGTAACAATCGATGTCACAAACCATGACTTTTTTCCGTCCCCTTGCGTCCACCGCTTTGGCGCTTGTCGTCTGGCTTACTCTAGCCGCCGGGAACGCTGATCCGGGCTCCCTGGGAGACGTGGTCGGGGCACGCGGAACGACTGGGTCTGAGTGTAGAGGATACTTTGCGCTACGGTAGAATCACAGCTCGGAGGTTGGAATGAAGATACGGCGATTCGCGCTCGCAATGGTTGCTTTTTGCCTGTTCGCCTCGCTGGTAGGCGCGGCCGACTGGCCGCAGTGGCGCGGGCCGCAGCGCAGCGGCGTCTCGCAGGAGACTGGGCTGCTCCAGCATTGGCCTGAATCGGGGCCGGAGCTGGTTTGGCGGGTGGACGACCTCGGCGACGGTTACGGGACGCTCGCAGTCGTTGGCGACCGCTTCTATGTCGTTGGCAATCGCGGTATGGAGAGCGAATTCGTCCAAGCGCGCTCGGTCAGCGACGGTCAGCAAATCTGGTCGGCGCCGCTGGGTAAAGTCGGCGCGCCGGATCAAAGGCCCTCCTACCCCATGGCTCGTTCGACTCCCACGGTCCACGGGGGCGTCCTTTACGCACTGGGCTCCGACGGAGACCTGGTCGCGATACAAACTGCGACCGGCGAAACGCTCTGGCACAAGAGCCTGCCGGACGATTTCGGCGGCCGGGCCGGCAGATGGGCTTATTCAGAGTCACCGTTGATTGACGGCGACACGGTGGTCGTCACCCCGGGCGGCGCCGAGGCGACTCTGGTGGCGCTTGACAAGTCGACGGGCGAGGTCTTCTGGAAGTCCGCTGTTCCCGGAGGCGACGTTGCGGCCTATTCCTCGGCGGTCGTCACCCAGGGCGCGGGCCGCAAGCAGTACGTACAGTTTCTCGATCAAGGCGTGGTCGGAGTCGATGCGAACAACGGACAGTTCCTGTGGCGTTACTCCAAGACCAGCTCCGGGCCGGCGAATATCGCTTCTCCGCTGGCTCACGACGGTTACGTCTACAGCACGAATTCCCGCCGCTTCGGCGCAGCGTTGGTCCAACTCAATCCGACCCCCGGCGGGGTCTCGGCGGATGAGGTCTACTTCGAACGCAATGCTCCCAACACGCTCGGCGGACAGGTGTTGGTCGACGGATTCTTATACGGGACCAACCAGGAAGGCTTGGTCGCGGCCGAATTCATGACCGGCGAGGTCCGCTGGCAGTCTGAGGGCGGTCCCGGCTCGGTGCTCTACGCAGACGGCCGCGTTTACGTCCATTGGGAGGGTGGCGACGTCTCGCTGGTTGAGGCGATGTCGGCTGAGTTTCGCGAAAGAGGGCGATTTACCCCGCCGGGTCCCCCGGAACACCGGATGGGGCCGCGTGAGATGTCCTGGTCTTATCCGGTCGTGGCGAACGGGCGGCTGTACATTCGCGATTTGGGAACCTTGTGGTGCTACGACGTGTCTCGCTGAGAGCGAGCGGACCGAACTGGGGAAGAGCGAGTCAGTTTGGGGGCGGAACGGAGCCCCGCTGTTTTCGGGATCGAACAGCCCCGGTTCCTCGGAGAAGCACATGTTTTTCCGTAGCATCGCGTACTGTCTCAAAACACGCGCGACCAATGGAAGTGAATCCGAACGCACTCCGAGCTGACACAAAGATGGCGAGGTTCTGTCGTTTCGGACTGTTGAAATCACCGTGAACGGGGTATCGACGCCCGGCGGGCCCTATATTCCGGTAAAGCGCTGATGTGTTGAGTAAGCGATTGAGAGTAATCACAACCGCTGAGCCGCGTTCGGTCAAGAAATTCCACAGCCCCGTATCACCACACTGGAGCGGTTCGGGCAGCAGTCCTCGGAATCCGGTCGGTTTTCCGGGGCTTCCCTCAACTCCGAATAGACTGCGTGCTGGTAATAGTGTGCACCCCGTTTTAGGCCGGGTGTTATTGGGTTCCCATCGCCGCCGCCAGATTGCTGTTGATAACAATCGATGTCACAAACAACCAAATCTTTTCGGGCCAGGGCGCCGCGTCAGATCGGTTTCCGGGTCCGTCGTGAGCCGTGCGCACGCTCAGGCGCTGGATTGTTCATGCGAACCCGATTTCGCGACAGTAATCCAGAGACGAGGGCTATGTGTTTCTTTTCGGAAGAGTTAGTCTTCTGAAGCTCCTGGCCTTCCCTAGCGCCCAATGGCCTAGACGCCCTTCAAGTCACGGGGCATGATGGGATTTCGCGTGAATGCCCCTTTTTGCCGCTTGCAAGGCGTGGCTGTTCGCGATAGTCTGCGAGCGGCGACCAAGCCGACGGAGGCGAAAGGCGCATGAAACCCCATCCCGAACTACCCGACCACGCGAATCTAGAGGCCGATCCGGTCGGCAAGACACCTCTGCAATCGTGGAAAGAAATAGCGTCCTACCTGGACCGCGATGTCCGAACTGCTCGCCGTTGGGAGCAGGCCGAAGGGCTGCCAGTACGGCGTCATCGCAGCGGGCCGCGATCGAGTGTCTACGCCTATCGCTCGGAACTCGACGCCTGGCGCAGCAAGCGCAAACCGAAGACCGCCTCGGGTGGTCTACTTCCGCGATACGCCTGGGGTTTCGCCAGCCTCTTGGTGATTGTCGGCTCGTCGCTCTGGCTCGCGCGGGGTGTGGGCGTGGGACCTGTCGTGGACGCCCAGGAACCGGGGACGGGAATCCGCGTGATCGAGGTCTGCGACCATTGCGATTGGAGCGGCTCGCCTTCGCCCGACGGGCGTTACCTGTCCATGGCGGACTGGAGTTCCGGGGACTTGGCGATTTATGATTTTGACACGGGGGAACAGCGCCGACTAACAAAGAAAGGCTCCTGGAATGCCGGCCCCGGCGAACCGGGAGATTCCATCTTTTCCCCAGACGGTCGGCAAGTTGCTTACTCCTGGCACCATAAGACAGACACAGACTGGCTCGACGATCTGCGTGTTGTCGATGCCTATGATCCGGACGCCGAGCCGCGCATTGTCTACAGCAATCCCGAGTTCTACTCCCTCGACCCGGCGGGGTGGTCAGCGTCGGGGGAGATCTTGATTTCCGGCACGCGTGACGACGGCAGCACCGACATCGGTTTCGTCGCGGTGGAGACCGGTGAGTTCAAGGCCATTAAGACCTTGGACCGGACCCCGGCGCTGCTTCCTTTATCTCCCGACGGCCGCTGGATCGGTTACGACATCCCCTCGACCGAACATCAGCCCCACCGCGATGTCTACCTGCTGGCCGCCGACGGGAGGCGCGAAATGTTGGTCACGGGCCATCGCGCCAATGACGTCGTTGTGGGCTTCACTCCCGGCAGTGATGTGCTCTTGTTCACGAGTGACCGCACCGGCTCTAACGGATTATGGGCCGCAGCAATTTCCGAAGGAGTACCCGGCGAGCCACGACTGTTGCACCGGGACTTCGGGTCGGTCGATCCCGTCGGCATAGCGCGGGATGGGTCATTGTTCTATGCAAGAGCGATCGGAGCCAGAGACGTTTACACCGTCGAAGTCGATCTCGCAACCGGCCGACTGCTCTCGCAACCGGCTCTGGTCAAGGGTCTCCACCAAGGCTCGAACGTCCAAGGAATTTGGTCGCCTGACGGGCGCACCCTGGCCTATCTGGCGACTCCCGGAACCATCGGGGGACACGGCGACGAGGTAAGGGTCATCCTAAGAACTTGGCCCGAGGGTCGGGAGAGAGGAATTCTTCCCGACATCCGGGTGAACTCGTTTCGCCGGATGTCGTGGTCGCCCGATGGGGAACGCTTGATGCTGACGTCGATGTCGGCGCGGGGCGAGCGAAACCGGCGAACTGGAATTGCTCGTTAGGACGCCCACTGACCAGCGGGTGGGTCTGCGGCCGGTCGGCTGGGGGAGGGAAGGGCAAACGTTCTTCTACCTTGTCGTTTACTCGCTGGCGGAAGATGGTGAAACCGAGCACGCGTTCTATCGCATGGATCCCGGGGCATCCGAAGGCAAGAGAATTCACGTCTCCAAGCGGGACAAGATCGTTCTTTCGGTCCTTTCTCCGGATCGCGATGAGATCGCCTATCGCGTCCTTGGCCCGAATCGACGGGTCGAGATCATTTCAGCGGAAGGAGGCCCGCCCCGCACGGTGTGGAAACCGGACGGGGAATCGGTAGACCGAGGCTTTTCCTGGACCCCGGACGGCAAAGCGCTGTTGCTGCTCCGGCACGTCGGTTGGGGCAAAGAGGATTACAAGGATAATGCCTACGTTGAGCTGTGGGTCGTCCCGGTCGACGGCAGCGCCCCCCGCAAGACAGAACTGACAAGCAAAGGCTTTTATGCGCTCAGCGTCCACCCAGACGGGAAGACATTAGTTTACACGGAGGGCTCGCCGGACTTTCGGATTTGGAAGATGCAGAATTACATCGCCGCCGAGCAGAATTCTTTGAGCGAATAGGAGGCAAGAGACCCGTGCCTCGATTCACACGCAGACTTGCCGCCATCGGAGCCCAAACGCTCCTCCTGCTTTTTCTGGCGGCCACCATCGGCATTCCGGGCGACCCAGGGCCCGCCGCAAAGACTGTTTCGCCGGACACCCTGGACGCGGGGAGCTACTGCGGCCGTTGCGAGCCGTTCTTGGAGCCGTAGGTTGTCGCGCGAGGGGTCGACTACTTGCCGCGCGTTCCCGAACGGTCATTTCTAAATAACCGCTGACGGGCGGTCGGCGGCCACACCGATTGTTGGTGGGAACGAGATATACCAAGAGCGCCGGGATAAACCGGCATGTTGTCAGGAATGAAAGAGTCCTACAAGGAAGGAGTAGCGAACCACCTTGACCTCGAGTCTTGCGGACGGCGTCGCGAGGCGACGTTCGAAGCGTAGACAGGGGTATCGGCGGGCCGGGCTATTGAGCTTCGAAAAATCTGTTTCAGGGTGCCGACCTCGTTTGGTAGATGGGAAGGCAACACGGGCGTTTGCGTTAGATCGCGAGTGGGCGTCCGGCCCTGCGTAGTCGAGGAACCTGAGCACGTCGAGAAACAACATGCACGAGAACCGGGAGACCTCTGGAACGTCTCGACCCTGCAAGGGGGGAGACCGGTCCGAGAAGGCGCTGAGCCGAACGGCGGACATGTACGTTCCAGAGGGGTCTGACTGCGCCGTAGTACCTGTGAACCGGCCGAACAAAGAAGGGCGACCTTTGGCGGAGGTTGGGGAGGAAAGGGCGCAGACCAAGGAGAACACCGAAGGGTCCAACACGAGCCCGACACCGAGCGGGAAGAGAGTGTCCCAAGGGCTTGCCGGTGTGCGTAGAACAGCCAAAGAAAGGAGGCAGGAGAAGTTCACCGCTTTGCTCCACCATCTGAACGTCGATCTACTCAGGGAGAGCTTTTACGCTCTGCAGCGGAAAGCCGCCCCGGGAGTCGATGGCGTGACGTGGCGGGAGTACGAGACCGGGCTGGAGGGTCGACTCGTCGATCTGCACGGCCGGGTTCATCGTGGAGCGTACCGGGCGCAGCCTTCGCGCAGAGTCTACATTCAGAAGTCCGACGGGCGGCAACGTCCGTTGGGCATCGCGGCGCTGGAGGACAAGATTGTCCAACAGGCCGTGGTGACGATCCTCAACCAGATTTACGAGGTCGACTTCCAGGGCTTTTCGTATGGGTTTCGACCGGGACGTAGTCCCCATCAGGCGCTCGATGCGCTGACGGTGGGGATCCAAACCAAGCGCGTGAACTGGGTGCTTGACTGTGATGTTCGGTCATTTTTCGACACATTGTCGCACGAGTGGCTGGTCAAGTTCATCAAGCACCGCGTGGCCGATCCGAGGGTGCTTCGCCTGATCCAGAAATGGTTGCGGGCGGGAGTGTCCGAAGACGGTCAATGGTCGGAGACGACAGTAGGTACTCCGCAGGGTTCAGTGGTTTCACCGCTGCTCGCCAACGTGTACCTGCACTACGTCTTCGATCTATGGGTGGAGGCCTGGCGCAAGAACGCGGCCCAGGGCGACGTCATCGTCGTCCGTTACGCCGACGATTTTGTGGTGGGCTTTCAGTATCGAGCCGAAGCCGAGCGTTTCTGGACTGAGCTTCAGGAACGTTTGGCCAAGTTCGGTCTGGAACTCCATGCGGGCAAGACGCGGTTGATCGAGTTTGGGCGGTTCGCCGCTCAGAACCGGAACAAACGTGGAGAGGGAAAGCCGGAGACCTTCACGTTCTTGGGCTTCACGCATTACTGCGGGACGCGCAAGAGCAACGGCACATTCATCGTCTGGCGTAAGACGGCGAAGAAGCGGATGGTGGCGAAGCTGCATCAACTGAAGGCAGCTCTCCGCCGCTGGATGCACGAGCCGACGGCGCGGGTCGGAGAGTGGCTGCAGAAGGTCGTACTGGGCTATTACCAATACCACGCGGTTCCGGGCAACACCGATCGACTGGCGTTGTTCCAGTATCGGCTGCGCCAGCTGTGGCGACACGTCTTATTCCGTCGCAGTCAGAAGGGACGTAAGTCCTGGAAGAAGCTGAACCGACTGCTGGACCGCTGGATTCCTGTCCCTCGCATTCTTCATCCTTATCCGATGGACCGTTTCTGCGCTACTCATCCAAGGTAGGAGCCGTGTGCGTTAGGAGCGCACGCACGGATCTGTGCGGGGGGTGCCGGGTGACCGGCATCCCTACCGCGATCAGTAATCCGGGAATTATCACTATGTAGTTCGTTTCGTGGGACTTAATCCTGCTCGCGGTCGCGGAACTCTTCGCACTAGTTTTGGATTCTTCGTTCACTTCGGACTCGGTCACAGCCGCAGTCAGGAGGTCAACCGGCTAGAGCGACGCCAACAGTCGCTACGCCATCTCACCGTGCCTAGGCATGCCGATCGTCTCGTATTTGCTGATGGCTTCTTCGAGCAGCCTTCTGGCTGCATCGCGGTCGCTTACCGCCCCACGATCAATCAGCATCTTTGCGTACCAATAGCGAACTTGGGGCTGCTCGAGAGCGCCGTAGCAAGAGAGGATCCCGCCGAGGCCGCTGGAGTTCTCCACAAACTACAGACGACAATGCGACAACCCGCTGGGTGCCCCCGGTACGCCGGGAAGGGTCTAAAAAGATCTTCGCGAGCTGCCGTGTGGTGACCCGCCCCGGCCACCGCGACTCGCCCCGGTTGACCCCGGACCCTTGCGGCTGCGGGTACTGCGCGGGCTGCGATGCCTATCTCCCTTTCCAGAACCCTTCACACTACCGCCGGCCGCACTCCGTCTGCGGGAACGGGGCCAGGGCGTTTCCGTGGGAAGAACGGCTACCGCGTCGAATCGGGGTACCCGGTGTTGCGTGATGGTCGCGCCCAGACTACGCTCGATGGCCCGCAACGCTCCGGCGTCCTCCTTCGAGACGAACGTAAAGGCTTTGCCGCTCCGTTCGGCGCGGCCGGTCCGCCCGATGCGATGTGTGTAGGCTTCGGGCGTGTTCGGAACGTCGAAGTTAATTACATGCGAGACGCCGGCGACATCGATGCCGCGGGACGCAATGTCGGTCGCCACGAGAATATTGAAGCGTCCTTCTCGAAAACCGCCCATGGCGCGGTCCCGCTGCGCCTGAGACATATTTCCCTGCAGGGCAACGGCATTATGGCCCATCCTGCTCAGTTGGACACCAAGCCGCCGCGCGCGATGCTTGGTTCGCAGAAAAACGATACCCGAAGTAAACTCCTCGCTATCCAGTAGGTGCTTGAGCAAGCCGATCTTCTGATCCGCCGCGATTCTGTAGAGGGCGTGTTCGATCGTGGAAGCCGGGGTCGAGTGCGCCAGCTCGACCACATGGGGGCAATCCAAGATCCGATTGGCCAGGAAGCGGATTTCGTCCGGCATCGTAGCCGCGAACAAAAGGTTCTGGCGCCTGGGCGGAAGCTTCGCCAGGATGCTCTGGATGTCGGGAAGGAAGCCCATGTCGAACATCTGATCGGCTTCATCGAGAACAAGGATCTTGATCTGCGCCAACATCGCCTTGCCCTGCTGCATCAGGTCGAGAAGGCGGCCGGGGCAGGCAACGACGATATCCGGTTGATCGCGCAAGGCGCGAACTTGCGGGCGCTCGGACACACCTCCAAAGACCGTGACGGCCTTGAGGCGGGTGAACTTGGCCAGCTTTTCGAAATCGCTGTGGATCTGCATGGCAAGTTCCCGAGTCGGAGCAAGGATGAGAGCGCGCGGACCGGGCCGACGCTCGGCCGCTAAACGCTCGATAATCGGCAGTGCGAACGCGGCGGTCTTGCCGGTACCGGTCTGCGCCAGGCCGAGAATATCGCGGCCGGCCAGCGCCCCCGGGATGGTTTCTGTTTGAATGGGCCGCGGCTCGGAAAAACCGGCCTCGGCAATGCCTCGCTGCACCAGGGGCCCCAAGGAAAATTGGGGGAACCCGGCAGCGGGGCCGAAAGTTGTCTGTGACATAAAGAAGGAATTGTTCCTGCGGATGCACGAACACGTACGCGTGCCCCGCGATCATTCGAACCTATACAACAGTGACAGGCAGAGACGAAAAGAAACGGCGCGATCCTGGAAGGGGTCCTGCTGTGCGCCGCGGGCCGCGTGACTGCGGCCAATGAAGTAATAGTTTCACCATAACAGCTCGACAGCCGCGGTGGGAGATGTAGAATTGTCCAATGCAAGATGACCCTGCAGGGGGTCTCGCCGCGACGGGATACCCAGGTCGGGTGCGAGCCTGAGTTTGTAATGTGAGATAGTCTGACCGATCACGACACACCGATTCTAGCGCGATTCAGATACCTAGTGATAACAATCGATGTCATGAACAACCAATTTTTTTGCGCGGCTCGAGGGCGCTGCGTCGGCTCGGTTTCCGGTTCCGTCCGTTTCCAGCCATAGAAGCGTTACACTGGTGGCGGACCTTTCAACTCTGAAGGCGATCCATGGATGTTCTAGCTATCTTTGGCCTGCAGTTCGCTTTGAGCTTGGTCGTGTTCAGCCTGATGGCGAAGTGGTTTGTCGCGCCTTGGCTCGCCGGGCGGCCGAGGGAGGAAGCGCTGGTCCCTCTCGCCTCACGCCTTTCGGCACATTGGAATGCTGTTTCTTGTACCCGGCGTTGTGGCCCAGCCTCTGCCGGGGGCCTTTGCCAAACCGGCCGCCTACGGCGATCTGGTGGCGGGCGTGTTGGCGATCGTCGCGCTGATCGCCTTGCGCAACCGTTGGACGTCGGCTCTAGCCCTGGTTTGGGTTTTCAATATTCTCGGTTTGGCGGATCTGGCCTATGCCGTGTCTCTCGGAACGTTCCTGCAAGTTGCGCCCCTGATGGGCGCTTCTTGGTATATCCCGACCTTCCTGGTGCCGGCACTGTTGGTGACCCATGTCATGATCTTCCGGCAACTGGCGCGGAAGGGGCCGTGAAGACGTACAGGTATCTCCTCGCGGTTGTGCACGCCGCGCGCAGGCGGGAAAAACTATTCTTGCCGGACGCTTGACGCGGTCAACTTACTTGACCAACGGTTCCTTGTTGGTTGCCGACTTGTTGGTGTGGGTCGGCCCCTGAGATCCGTTGTAATGGCCGATCGTTTGGCCGATCCAAATCGGGCCATTGTAGCGCTCCAAAGATAGGTGTCGCGAACAAGCGATCCGTTGAGCAAAGAGTTTTTTCGGGTCCAGGCCGTTGTGCTGCGGAGGTTTTCATCCCCTCGACGGGGTGCAGGCGCAATTCGGTGCGGGGAACCTCGTCGAATGGAGGCAGCGCTGCGGGAGCTGAGTGTGCCGCTGGGTGTGGTCCAGACTTCCGGGGCTCGACAGGCATCAGGTCTGGTCGGTGCGATATTGAGCAATGGGCTGGAGCGGCGAAACATCGAACTGGACGGTCTCAGCCACTTCCTGATGGCGGAAGATCCCGCCCGCTTCAACGACGCACTCGGTGCCTTGCTACGCGATCTGACCGGTTCAGACTGACCGCGGAACTCCGTCTAACAAGGCTGCTGACGCGGTGAGCGTGTAGGTCCCGCGCCCACGGCCATGCCTCCCGGCCCGTAACCCAAGTGACGTGAATCTCGCGAAGTCACCGGCTCCGCGTTGTCGAGCGTCGAGGTTCGCCGAGCCTAGTGGGCTTTCCATAAAGCAAATGTAAACAGCGCGTGCCGTGCCAATATTACGAGGAGCACGACCTCAAGAGGGATACCGGGCTCCCGTCAGACCCTGATGAAGATCCGCTTCCGGTACAGCAGGTAAGCGGGGACGTATATGACGAACATGTAGACGACGGCGTACCCCAAAGACGCTAGCTTTGGAGGTACTCCAGTGCCGGTCACGCCGGCCATCCAGAGTCCACTGAGCGACGTGCCGCCGAAGATGGGTGAATAGAACACCAGCGTGAGCATGCCGGCCAGCACATAGGACGTGATGGCATTGGCGCCGTAGACCCTGCCGAGTTTCGTGACTCTGGAATACCCCAATATGTCCACGGCCAGGATCGACGCCGCGAGTCCCATGGTGCATACACCCGCCGTCCACAAGGTGTACGAGCTCGACCACAGATTCTTGTTCAACGGCATGAACCATCCCCACACACCACCGGCGAGGTACATCGAAAAGCCGATGAAGAACATCCATGTGAGCTTCCGATGCGGGCCTTCGATGGAGAGTATCAGCTTGCCGATGAGCATCCCGATCACGCCGCTGACGATGGCCGGAAAGGTGCTCATCAATCCCTCGGGATCCCAGGTCACCTGCCAGAATGTACCCGGTAAGACGAGGCGGTCGAGCCACGCCGTGATGTTGACGGCGGGCTCGTAATTCGCCGCGATGAACCCATCCGACATCTGGCGGAGAGGACCAATGTCCAACATCCCCCCGCTATACCGCACCTGCCCCGTGGCCAACGCATCACGCACGACATCGTCGATGGGGACCGGCACGAAAGCCATCAGCAGCCAGTACGCGACCAGCGTGACGGACGCAATCCACACCTGCTGTTTCCAGTTCGTGTGCAGAAAGATCACGGAACACACGAGGAATACGACGGCGATCCTCGGCAAGACGCCCGCGTACCGGAGGCCGTCGAACTCAAACGTCGGCCAGAGCCACAAGAACCACCCGAGAAGCATGATCTTAGCCGCCCTGGCGGCGATCTTCCTGTAGAGGTCCTTCTTCTCCGCGCCGGCGGCCAATCGCTTGGTGTACGCGAGCGTGATCGACACGCCGACGATAAGGAGGAAGAACGGAAACACCACATCCGTCAGTGTGATACCATGCCAGTCCGCGTGGCGGAGCGGCGCGTAGACATGTTTCCACGAGCCGGGATCATTCACGATCACCATCAAGGCGATGGTGTAGCCCCGAAGGGCGTCCAGCGACAGGAATCGATTGGAAGCGCCTGGCGTTTCACTCATTGACCGAATCGCCCTTTGCTCACGCCGTATTGTCCCAAGACTCGATCGAACTGTAACGTGTCCTCTTGTTGGGAGTTGTATCTCGCGGGCCGCGGCTGTCGGAGTAGCCGGAAGTCGGACGCCCTCGCGCTAGCGGCCGTCGGTCTCCCCTGGTTGGCGGACCGGTAGCGCTAGGCTGGCGATTCGATGCGTCACAGAGACTCTAGAATGGGATAGACCTACCTGCGTTACATCCCCGATGGTTTGAGCGATCATGCCGGTCCGATTCTACCCCTTTGCGGATAGCTGGCGACAACAAGCGCTCCGTTGAACAAAGATTTTATTCTGGTCCAGGCTACTGCCCGGCGGGAGTTGAGGGTCCACCGAGAGGCCGTGATCCGCGCGGGCCTCGTAGATATCGGCCAGGCCGTTCGGTCAGTATCGGGTTCCCACCCATTCACTCTGGTGCTCGCCGTCATCCCAGGTTCCTCTGAGATGCTCCCCGACGAGGCGGCCCCTGAGAAGGAGCCGCGAGCTGTGATTCGGTGAACCAGGCTGTACCGCGTGCCGCAGGTCTACTTCGAACTCGTTGGCCGTGAACGCCGCCTTTCCGACGAGCCGGTGATTGTCAATCCTCAACTCTACGTTGAGGGCGGACTCTTCAGTGTCGAGGCGGAGATCAGCTCTCCCCTGGCCATCCTCCGTTTGGAACTCAAGCAGCCATTGTCCGTCGAGTTTCGCCGCTGCTGCTGGCATGATTGGGAGCAGAAACACCCAAAGTGCAAGAATCCGACCCATAGTGGCGGCGATCTCGTAGTGGCTGATGGTTTGGCCGATCAAGATGGGGCCATTTTTAGCGCGGTGACGCACGATTCACACGCATGTGACCGTCGCTACCTCCAACGGTCGTCACTGGAGGTCTGAAAACGCGTAGAGTGCATCGTCGGTTCGAAGGTAGATCACTCCGTCGGAAAGCGCCGGGGTCGCGAAGATCCACTCACCGAGTTCGCTCACCTGCTCGACTTCCCAGTCGCGGCCCGCGCGAATAACCGCAACGTGGCCCTCTTCGCTCGCAAACCAGATGCGGCCGTCGGCGGCGACGGGCGAGGCCGAGTATCCGCCCAACGCGCCGGTCAACCGAGCGACGCGGAGCTTCTCACCCGTGGCGGCGGCGTAGGTCGTGAGAATGCCGCCGTTGCGCACGATGTAGAGCACCCCGTCGTAAGCCAGCAGAGAGGGGATCACATAGTTGAAGTTCGCCTCGTGCCGCCACAGCTCGTCGGCGCCGTCTTCTTTGATTCGCAAGGCGACGAGCGCGTTGGGTCCCAAGGTGAATTTTCGGAACAACTCCCATTCGTCGGCCGTCACGACGCCGTCCCGGTTGCCGACGTTGTTGGCGAGATGGTTCTGGATTGGATCGTCGGCGTATTCCTCGGAGGTCAGTCGGCCATCATCGTTCTCGTCAAGTCGCCCCAGCACAACGGCAAAGCCCGGAACCCGGCCGCCGTCGTTTCCATAGCCGAACACGTACAAGGTCTCTCCGACGAGAGTCGGGCTGCCGACGATCGTGGTCGCGAGCGCTCCGTGGGTCCCTATTCGCATTCCGGTGGCGGCGTCATGAAGCCCGAACCGGCCGCGGCTGGTGGTCACGATGCGTCCCCGGTGAAGAAGCGGCGTTGCAAAGCCTTCGCTCTCGATCCGGGGAGTCTTCCAGTTCATCTCTCCCGTCTTTCGATCGAAGGCGGCCACGAAAGACCCCTCCCACTGATCCACGACCATGACCACGTCGCCCCCGGCCAGGATGGGCGAGGAACCCAACCCCATCAAGTTGACGAAAGGACCGAGCGGCGTTTCCCAGATTCGCTCGCCGTCCGAAGTGTAGGCGACGAAACCGAAATCCTTGAAGAATGCGTAAACGTTCTCCCCGTCGGTGACCGGCGTAATTGCGGCTGCGTGGTTGAGCCTGTGCGCAACCTCTTCGCGCGGTTGGACGATGCTTCTTTCCCAAACGACCGCGCCAGTTTCGCGGTCGAAGCACTGAGTGTAGAGGTGGCCGTCCTCGGCGGCGGTTAGAAAGACGCGGCTCTCGGTAAGGACCGGCGAGGATTTGCCGGAGCGGACCGGCGTCCGCCAGAGCTGATTGTGTTCCCGCCCCAAGGTAACCGGGTAGCCGGAGTCGGTAGTGATGCCGCTTCCGTTGGGACCGCGGAAGCGCGTCCAGTCCTCGGCGAAGGCGGGTCCGATAACGACGGCGAGAATGAGGGCAGAGAAGATGAGCACAAAGCGGTGAAGGCCCGTCATTGCTCCGATGATTTCACAACGTAGACGCCCGTTGTCAACCGATTAGGTAACTCAGGCTCATGAAGTTTGTCCGCCACGCTCGGGGAGCACAAACCGCTCATCGTGTCGAGCGGACCACGGCAAACGTCTCTAAGCTCCCCGTTCCAAGGGGCTCAAGGATCTTGCGGTGCAGGGTGGTCCGGCCGACCACGACGGTCCAATCCCAGCGTTTCGCGGATACCTGTTGGTAACAATCGATGTCACTCGCCCCGACGCTTGCTAGCCGCCTGAGAGAACTCGCTTTCGGCCCTTGCGGCGGCCTGGTCGCGGCGGATCTGACGGCTGATTGCTCGACGGGAAATCATTTCTCAACATCTATCCGACGGTGACGCCCATCATTCTAGCGTGGGCAGGCAGTACGAAGGCCTCCATCCCGTGAAGCATCCGTTTGCCCATATGGCACTAGATCCTCCCTGACGGCGAAGGCTTGATCCAGGCCTCTGGATCAACCCATTAACGGCCTAGTGATCAGCGATCCCGTCCACATGGACGTGAAGTCGTCCGTTCCTAGCGTCGCTGGGCGGCCGGTCGAAGCCGAGACTACCCGCCGGGGCAATACGCCAGCGCCGCCAGTGCATAGACCCGCGCAACGCGCACCAACTCGCTCACGGGACAGCATTCGTTGACCGTGTGTGCGCCGGTGGCATTAGGGCCGTGCGTGAGGGCGGGGATACCGCCGAGCGAGCAAAACCAGTTGCCGTCGTCGACGAACGGCTTCAGGCCGAGCGGCAGCCGGCTCCCGGTCTCTATTTCATGGGCCGTTTGCAGCGCTTCGACTGACGGGTCGTCGCGAGCGATGCGAAACGCGTCGCCCTGCACGTCGTAATCGAGTTCGATGCTTGTGCCCGTGCGTCGGGCATGGTCTTGCACGAGTTCCCGGAATTGCGCCTCCACCGCCTCCGTCCCCCCCGGGGTCACCCACCTACGCGTGCCCCGGACAAAGCACTCGGTCGGAGACTGGTTGTAAATCTCGCCGGACTGGATCTGACCCACGAAAACCGAACCTTGACCGACATCGGGGTCGGTGTTCGCGGACGCCTGTTCAGGGAGTTCTTCGAGACGCACAATCAACTCCGCCCCGGCCGGAATCACGAGCGGCTGTTCGAGCGGGCGCAACACCTCGTGCACCGCCTCGCCGTCACGGTGAATCCGGGCCTGGAAGATCGCCATCCCACGACCCGCCATCGGAAGGGGCGAGGCGCAGTACTCGGGCAGCAGGACGGCGTCGCCGATGAAACCGTCGCGGATCAACGCACGCACCTGGCGTTTGTCGCCCCAGGGGCCTTCGTGCAGCTCGTGCGCGGTCAACAGGACGCCTCCGCCCTCAAGTACCCCGGTCTGCTTCAACGCGCGGAGTGCTTCAACGGCCGCCGCCACACCACCTTTCATGTCGGATATGCCCGAGCCGTAGAGATTGCCGTTCTCTTTGCGCGGCGCCACAAACGGCAGATGAACCGTGTCCAGATGACCGTTAAACTGCAGCGTGCGTCCCCGACGACCGCTGTCCAAGCGAGCGACGACGGCAGGCGCCTCCGGCCAGTCGGCTTCCGGACGTTCCACTGCAAAGCCGCCGGCTTGGAGGATCTCCGCCAGCCGATCGGCCGCCGCCCGGGCGTTGCATGTGGGGCTCGGCACCTCGACGAGCGACATCGCAGTTTCGACGAGGCGGTCGGTGTTGACAGCGGAAACAACCCCGTCGGCGAGTTCAGTGGGAATCATGATGTGACATCCCGCCTTCACCGAGCTTCTCGGTGATCTTGTAGTGGCTGATGGTTTGCGTGATCAAGGTGGGGACATTGTATCGCTGTCAAGATTACTGTCGCGAACAATCGATCCGTTGAACAAAGATTCTTTTCTGCGCTCAGGCGACTGGTCTGCGGCAGTTTGCGACTCCTGTCGCTGCCCCCCGGCCCGCTCCAACGAGTGGAACCTCATGCGAACCGGATTTACCATTAGCTATCCGCGGACGAGCGCTATGTAGTTCGTTTTGAAGGGCTTAGTCCTGCTCGGGTCCTTAAAGCTCGGCGTACCAGTTCAACACGACGTGGACGGTCGAGCAGCCCAAAAGCGCTGGGCTGGAGGGAACCATGACACGCCGCTCCACCGGTTCATGATAGTCCTCTAACGTTCAACAGGCGGGTTACCCAAAGTGTCCACGATGTTGACCATTTCAGGAGAGGATCTCTGGGAGGCTACTCCATGGGTCAAATCGGGCTGCCCCTCACGGGAGCTTAGTGCGGGATCTGATAGCATGTAGCAGAAGTTGGAGCGGTGTTGGTCTCCGCCGTTCCACTGGGCATCGAAGTCAGGACGTTCGCACGAGGCTTGCGGGCCGTTCAAGCGATGAGGTTATGGGGTCCAGCTCGTTAACCCTTACGACAGAGCGCCAACAGCAGTGCTTCGAATCCATCCAGCGGCGCAAGCTGCCAAAGTTTTTTAGGCATCTGTTCGGAAGTTCTGCGCACGCGGTTGACTTCCTTCAGGCTTTTGTTAAGTTTCAACTCCAACGACCGGAGGACTCGTGGAGCCACGAAAAAGTCCTTCCGCAGATTCGGCAGCAGGCGCTCCGTATGAGTCCACGGCGCTTTACGGACTTCGTGCAATGTGGACTCGCACGGTGGCGCTCAGGATCGGCGGACCCCAGTGCGTTGATTCTTCCACTCAGCTCATCTCCTGGAGATGTTTCGAATGCAGTTCGCGTCTACAACCTCGTTCTGGATTCCGCATTTTCACATGCTCCCTTGATATACAACTTCATTGAGGAATCGCTGATTATTTTGGCGATGCTCATAGTGAGGCAGCGCGACCTACAGAGCTGGCCACTGCTCGTTGAGGGCGTTCGCGAAGGGAGAGAGGCTGCCTCTGAGGCTTTCAGGAAGCTGCTTGGCCTCTGGTTTTTTGTTGGAATTGCGCCGAGGTTTGTGGCTGTTTCCTCGTACGACTTTAGCTGGGCCACGGGCGATAAGGGTGCGAAGAGGGTGGCAGAGAAGCTCCTTGTGTTCACAGATGATCCCGGTCATCCCCGGGAGAATCGGATTCCTGCGCCGGACGACTGTGTTTCGGTCTGCAATCGCCGTTACCGGGAGAGACAACGCCGATTTCAACCCCAGCAGGAAGCGCTGACCAGCTTGGTGTCGTGGTTCCAGGTTCGTCAAGAGGACTTTCGGGGTCTGGCTGCTGGTATGTGGCAGGATATTGGATCGGATGCCAAGTATGGATTGCGGCCGAACGGAAGAGATGTGCTGCGGATCGACGTCAAGGCACTGCGCGACAATGGATGCCGTTCTGTGCAGTTTTTCCCGCAGCCGGAATTTCCTAAGGTTCGTGCCCGCCTGTGGATCGACATGCTGGGCTTGGATGTCAGAATTGTCGTAGACCGAATGTTGGAACCCAATGCGACCTTGACCACGGGCAAGACCTTGGAACCGCAAGGTTTCCAGTCGACACTTGCAGCAATTCAGGAGTTCATTGCCTTGCATGGCTTTTGGAGCATAACCACGGGCCTGAGCTTTCATGCTTCGGGTGGACGATCAGGATCTGGAGGATATGGATTCGACAGAAAGTTCCTGGTACGCCCACACTTCCGAACTCTCCCCGCGGGCTTTCATCCCACTGAGCGGGCGCTGAGGAGATCCGTCAAGACCTTTGGGTATATGCCGCCATCGGGAAAGACCTTCGTCCGGAGCGATTTTGATGAGGAAGAGGCTGCGGGCAAAACAGTTGGCCGTCCTGTGCTGACATACCGCGACGAGGACCTGGGATATGCGCAGTGAGTCCTTAGAGCTTGGAGAGGATCTTGTAGTGGCTGATTGTCCGACCGACCATGACAGCCCGATTCTACCGTGATGCAGATACCAAGATCTGAGATTCTGAGATCCCAGCGATCGCAAGAATCAGACTCCGGAGAACGCCTCCTACCGCAACTCAAAGGTGCTTTCGAAATCCCGCCGCCGATACAGGCATGTCCCGTTCACGTCCTCGCACACGTAAAAAAGTGCGTACCCGTTTAGCGAACGGGGACCGGCTGCTGCGTTCTCATCGCATCGGATCTCGAATTCGGCCCTGCGTTCTTCCAAACTGACAGCCTCGGGCGGGTTCGGCAGGCTCCGGTGGGTCCCATCCAGCCGACATCCCGGCGTTTCGTTCAGCCAGACTTCGAGGCCGTCTACCTCGTTGTTCCAGTGAGCCTTGATCTCCCCGCGCGGGCGGAGGTTCAAGTGGATTCGCGACGCCTCGCCTGGCGCTATCCAGCGTGGAACGACCGTCGTCTCCAGCGCGATGAACTGCTCATCGTCGCGATGGATGCGGCCCTCTGGGTCCGGCGGATCGACGACAGCCGTTTCGGCGCGTGTGAACTCCTCTGACGGCTCCGCGAATTCCGCTCCGCCGGGCTCGACCGTCAACGTGACCGGCGTCTCTCCGCGCGCGAGGATGTCGAGGCGAGCCCGTGGCACCCAGTCGTAGAAGGGATAAGGCTTGTCGAGCCGAGGCCCGTATTGTTGGATGCGTCGTCGCCGGATGTACTGATTCGGGTCAATATCGAGCGCAGCCTGCCAATGGTTTACGGCGGCCTGAAAGTCGCCGTCGCGACGGCGGTCAGAATCGTAGCGTTTCCGCAGGGCCACCCCTAGGCGGAATTCGGCCCAGCCGTCTTGGGGCGTCGTATCGAGAACTTGCTGATAGGCCGCAACGGCTTCGTCGATCCTATCGAGGTTGTTCGATCGTACAATCAGATCCCCAAACTGCCGCCAAGTCCGCGGGTGGGCAGAGCCGGCGGGTTCGATAGGTGCAGGCCACGTTTTCAGCGGCTTGGCCGTATCGGCCGAGGTGGGTGCCGAGAACTCAGTCCGCATGAAGCCGGCCCGAAACTCTTCCGCCTTACCAAGCTGTAACCCCGTTTCTCGGACGATTCCGTACTCGTCGATGGCGACCGTGATGGGGACCTCGGAGACCTCAAGTAAATTCAGCGAGTCGACCAGAATCGGCCAGTCCATTTGCTTCCACTGCATGAAGAGCCGGCAGCGGTCGGCGTGCTGCTCTTGAATGATCCCTACGAGCTGTAACTTGCCGGAGTCGTAGAGATCCTTAACCGCTTCGTGCCACCCGGGCACGTGCTTGCGGCAGCCCGCTCACCAGGATGCGAAGACGTGCAGCAGCGTCTTCTGGCCCCTGAACCGAGCTATGGAAGACGGACTTCCGTCTTCGAGCGACGGCAGAACCAAGTTTGGGAAAGGTCGGCCCACTTCGATCGCGACGTCGAGAGGGGCCGGCAGCGGCTCCGAGGAGTCGCAGCACGAGAGAACGAGCAGGGCGAAAGTGGTCGAGATTCCTCTCATGAACCTGTCCATTAGGTCCCCATTAGGTTACACTCTTCGCAGTCAGCACAATCTCGATCGCCGGCAACTGGGAGATCGCCTCCTCTTCCGTAAGCTGTCGGCTCGTTTTCTTCACATCCTCCGGCACCCAATCGGGAAACAGTCTCATCTCTACCCTGTGTTTCCCCGAAGATTTCATTGGCCTTGGGGTGTGCCCACCAGCTTCCGCGGCCGACATGGCGAGCTTCTCGAGGATCTCGTAGTGGCCGATCGTCGTTCCGACCAAGATAGTGGAATTGTACAGACTGAGCAGCGAATCGACTGAACTTACCCTACCGAGAGCTGGGGAGAAGTGTGGTGTCGCGCGCTTCGCCGGGACGCAAAGTCCGACCCATCTCGCGGAAGAAGGTCTTTCCCCCTGTCGCGGCGTCAAACAACTCGAACATCGAGTTGATGTTCTCCAAAGGCGCCCACTGAGTCATATGACATTGCATCGAGGCCAACTCCTGTGCGCCGTACTTCGATCCATCGATCTCGGCCGTGATGAAGCGATCGTCGACTCGAGCCATTCGCGCTGGGACCCCAGGTTGACCGGGCTCTTCGGCGGGGAGCGACGCCGGCAGAGCAACGAAGTAGAGTCTCGACATTCGGTGCTGCGTGTCGGATGAGAGAAATACCTGGGTCGCAATGTCGCCGACTAGACGATGGTCGCGATGCCCTGTCGCCCCGTCAGGTCCCCAGGTGATCATCACGTCCGGCTTGAGCTCCTCGACAATGTCGCGCAGCCGATCGCGAATCCCCTGCATGGTGGCTGACTCGTAGACCTTTCCGTCCTGGAACTGCAGCAAGATAGGTTCGTGAATCCCGAGCTTCTGAGCCGAGCAACGCGCTTCTTTCTCTCGAGCGGCTCCAAGCTGCGGACCGGCGGGTATGTCAGTGTTGGCCACACCGGCCTGACCTGACGTTGTGGTAACGAGGTAAACATCATGCCCCTCGGCCGCGTACCGGGCGAGAACGCGGCCAACGCTAGTCTCGTCGTCAGGGTGTGCGAACACGGCAAGAAGGGTGGCCGCAGGCGTACAGGGAACCAAAAGCAAGACGAGCAAAAAGCTGCTGAGTCGCATTTAGTTCAAATCCGGCGGAGCTATCGTACTGCGAACATCCGAGTCTTGTAGGTCGGAGGCACTCATACCCCCGCACGGCGGGGGCATCCAGACTGTCGGCTTTCTTGCTTCAACTGACGCTCCGGGACTACTAGTGAAAACAACCGATCCGTTGAACGATCCGATCGTACCACGCACGGGCCGTTGATTCAGCTCGGCTTTGGACTCGGTCGATGAAGGTCTGGGTGCTCTAGGTTGCGGAAACAAGTGTGTTCCGGATATCCCAACAGTAATCCGGGAACGAGCGCTATGTGGTGCGTTTCGTGGGGCTTAGTCCTCTTCGCGGTCGCGTAAGTCGGCGGTGCAATCTGCACCTGCTGGAGGACTGTCGCCTACAGGGGTTGGGTTGTACCGCCTGCGACAAGTCCCCCGTTTGGCCGCGCTCTGCCTCTCACGTCGCCAGCGCTACAACACTCAGATTCGTCAGTTCAGCTATCTGCGAACCAGCGCTTATGTAGTTTGTTTCGGACCTAGTGCCCAACCTACCCACTGATCGCCGGGTATCCGGGGAGTAGAATGGGGGGAGGGTCTTCCACACTTAGTTGGCTCAGCGAACCGCGGTGACCGAACACAACGCTTGCTAGGCTATATCTCAATCGCGGTTTGCCGTGGCGGTTACTGTGCACCCGCGTCATCTTCGCTCCACCATCCTGCTCGTGACCCTAGCGTGTTCGCCCAGCCTCGGGGCGGACGCGCCCGCCCCTCGCAAAGAACTCGCAGATGCACCTCAGGTGCAGGTCGCGCGGGTTGCCGAGTCCGCTGAAACGTCCGCGTCCGAAGATTCCGCTCCGGCCCGACAAGAGGCCCCCTCCCCCAACGAGGGTGTTCAAGGCGCCGGTTCGGGCGCGGGGGCGGAGCGCAAGGCGCTCAACCTACTCGGCGAAGTGGACTCATCCTCCGGGGAGAGTCGGCGCAACGAGAACGTTCGCATCACTCTCGTCGACAACGCCGTCCAGCGGGAACTCAACGAGAGGATGGGCGCCTCAGCAACCATCGTCAGGGAATTCAGCGTCGAGAGCAACTACTTTGGCGCGGAGTTCGGCGGCAGTCCCTCCTCAACCCTACATCTCACGCCGAACAGCCGTCGATCTCTGCATGGCAGCATCTACGAGATGCATAACAACAGCGTGTTCAGCGCCCGGTCGTTCTTCCAAGCAGGCAGCGTGAAGCCCGCCCGCTCCAACGACTACGGGTTCGCGGTCACCATTCCTATAGGCCTCGCTGCGGCCCTCAGTGTCGATGGTTCGCAGAAGAAGATCCGCGGCAACGTCAACGGGAACGTCCTTGTGCCACAGCCACACGAGAGGACGCCGCTCGACCGCGATCCCATCACGGGCGAGCCGGTGGATCAGGCCACAAAGGACTTCATCAACCGGATGATGGCGGCGTATCCGGAAGAACTCCCCAACCGTCCGGACATCGACCCGCGAGCGTTGAATACGAACTCGCCGCAATCCATCAACGACGATGTCATCGGTTCGCGCTTGGACACTGATTTTACCGCCAAGGATCACTTCGCCCTCAACTACCGATTTACAAGTCAAGAGGTGAACGCGTTCCAACTCGTTGGGGGCCAGAACCCGGATACCGCGACCAAGAACCACCGAGCCCACATGACCTGGAGCCGTACTTGGAGCCCGAAAACGATCACCGATTTCTCTGCCGGTTTCGACCGCGTTGGTTCGCTCCTGCTTCCCGATGACACCTCTGTAGGGCCCCTGATGTGGATGGCTTCCGTACTTGACTTCCTTGGGCCCGGCTCGATGGTACCCATCGACAGGGCGAGGAATACTTTCCAATATGGCGGCCGGCTTCGTCGGGCCCAGGGCCGCCACAGCTTTGACGCCGGGGTGAGGCTCATCCGGCGTCAAGTCAATGGATTCGAAAGCGCGAATCACCGGGGGGAGTTTGAGTTCCGCGATGACTTCGGGCACGACGCGCTCACGAATGTCAGGCTCGGGCGTCCGAGCAGGTTCGCTCAAGCCATGGGGGAAGTCCATCGCGGTTTCCGCGCATGGGACGCCCAATTCTTCCTGGGTGACCGCTGGCAGGCGACGACCAACCTGACGCTCAATATCGGCCTGCGGTATCAGCGTGCCGTCGCACCCGATGAGGTCAACGGGCTGAGCGAGATTCCCTATGCTTGCGACTGCAACGACTGGGCGCCTCGGTTTGGGTTTGCCTACCGCTTGGGCAGGCGTTGGGGAGTGCTGCGGGGTGCGTACGGCATCCAGTACGGCGAGATTTTTCCGGTCACCTACAGCCAGGCGCGCTTCAATCCCCCGGGGAATCTGACGGTGGTGATTCCAGCCCCCCTACTCGCGGATCCTCTCTCCGCCCTGGAGCCGGGGGATCTGGACCCCGGGGCCAGAAGCACTGTCTTTCAGTTGGACTCGGACTTGGTTTCGCCCTACTCGCACCAGTACAACTTTTCTTGGGAGTGGACTCTGGCGGGGAACTGGCGAGTGGAACTCGGCTACGTAGGAAGCCGCTCCATCAAGCTGCTTAACCAGTGGAACATGAACCGTGCGCAGCCGGTTCCGGGGATTCCACTGACCACCGACACGGTCAACGAACGGCGGCCCGACCCGCGCTATTTCGAGATTCGGCGGGTGCTCAACAGCTCGCGAGGCTATTATGACGCCGCCAAGTTTAGGCTCCTAGTCCCTCGTTGGCGGGGCTTTACGCTCGACGCTTCGTATTGGTTCAGTAAAGCGATCGACCTTGAGAGTAACTATACCAGTACCGCCACGAGTTCGGATGCTTGGTCCTCTCAGAGCCAGTCGGAATTCAACGCTCATAGCGAAATGCGGGCGCTCAGTACATTCGACCAGCCCCACGCTTTACTTACTCGGGTGAGCTACGAACTGCCTCAAGCCCGTGGGCAGAAAAGTTGGGCTGAAGCTGTTTTGGGAGGCTGGCAGATTTCGTCTGTGATCCTGCTGAAGTCGGGGACTCCGTTTACGGTCGTATCCGGCTCTGACGGCGCCGGTTTCGGCAACGTCGACGGCACAGGTCGGGACCGGCCGCACGTGCTGGATCCTTCAATTCTCGGGCGCGCCATCGACCATCCGGACACATCGCGCAGTCAGTTACCGGTCTCGGCGTTTTCGTTCATCGCTCCTTTGGAGCAGAATGGTTCCCTGGGCCGTAATACGTTCCGAAAGGATGCCATTGGCAACTTCAACGTGAGTCTATCGCGAAAATGGTCGGTCGGGACCGAGCAGGTACTCTTGTTTCGCGCGGAATCGATCAACTTCCTCAACACGCCCCAGTTTGCGAAGCCGCTCCGGGCTTTGACATCGCCCAATTTCGGTCAGATTACGAACACGCTGAACGACGGACGCACATTTCGATTCTTGTTGCAGTTCAGCTTCTAGGCTACTCACTTGCAGGCCCGGAAATGGGTCAGATGGCCTGAACCTGTCGTTACCTGGTGGTAACCGGATATGAACGAAGCTTGACGGCTGCGGTGGACCCCTCCAGTTCCCCGTAAGCGACGGAGCCTACTCAACCCGGCGTCGCATAAACCGCTAACCTGGTGTTTCGAAGCACGAACAGGGAGTTGAGAAATGAGCGCAGTTGCTGAACCCAGCGGCAGTTCCTCGGACCTGATTGTCACCGTGCAGCAGCACATCTTGCATCAGCAGAAAAAGCACTTCCCCGGAGCGGGCGGAACATTCTCGTGGCTGCTCTCCGGCATAACCTTGGCAACCAAGATGATTCAGGCCCGAGTGCGCCGGGCCGGGCTTTTGGATGTGTTGGGAGCGGCGGACCAAATCAACGTCCAAGGGGAGGTCCAGCAGAAGCTGGACGTCTACGCCAATAACGCGCTATTGCATTGTCTCGGGGTGAGGGAGAACGTGGCGATGCTGGTCTCGGAGGAAAACGAGGAGCCTGTTCCCCTGAAGCGTTCGGTCGGACCGGGGAATTATGTCGTCATCTTCGATCCGTTGGACGGCTCGTCGAATATCGATGTGAACGTCAGCGTGGGAACCATCTTCTCGATCTTTCGCCGGCCCGAAGAGCCGAGAGGCAACGACCCAAGCCAGGTCGCCTTGCAGCCCGGCTACAAGCAGGTGACCGCCGGATATGTCGTCTATGGGTCGTCCACGATCTTGGTTTACACCGCGGGCCAAGGGGTATTTGGTTTCACTTTGGACCCCGCCGTGGGCGCTTATGTGCTGAGCCACGATAACATGCGGATGCCCGAGCGCGGCAGCATTTATTCAACCAACGAAGCAAACGCGGATACCTATCCGGAGGTCTACCAGCGGTATTTGAGGCGCCTGCGGAGCGGCGAGATGGGGCGCAAGTACAACTCTCGATACATCGGCTCGCTGGTTGCGGACTTTCACCGCACTCTTCTCAAAGGGGGCGTGTTCTTGTACCCGCCTACGAATACACATCCTGAGGGAAAACTTCGGTTGCTTTACGAAGCAAATCCAATTGCTTTCATCGCCCAGCAGGCGGGCGGCGAAGCGACTGATGGGGAAAAACCAATTCTTGAGATTCGACCCAAAGACATTCATCAGCGCACACCGCTGGTTGTCGGCAGCAAGGCTGAGATGGGGGAATTCGAGCGCTGCCGGGAACAACGAGTGGCCTAGAAAGGTTGCCTTTGCGAGAGATCAACGGGCGTACGCTGCCCGAACCAGGACAGGAATGCACGGCAGCTAGGGTTCCACATTTTGATAGTTGGTGAGTGCCTCGTTGTAGTAGACGAGCTCGACGACTGCTGGCGGTGGACATCCAATGGAAGGAAGTGAACTGGGTGCTCGATGCAGACATTCGAGAGTTCCCGTTCTTCCTGAGTGACGGCCCACTCGGAAAGCAATCCAGTCGGCCGTATTTACGCCCTAACCGTACAAGTAAGCGCGTCAGTCCTGGAGTCGCACGCTCTAGGGATGAGTGCCAATCCATCTCACCTCACCAGCGAGGGCCTCAAACAGCGTCTGCAAGGTACTCAAGACACGAGGTTTCCACGATGCTGACTGATAGGTGGCGAGAACAATCGATCCGTCCAACAATCAAATATTTTCAGGCCGGGACGTTGCGTCGGCTCGGTTTCCGCGTCCGTCAGGGGCGGTGAAGACGCTTATCCGCCGGATCGTTCATGCGAACCGGATTTCGCGACATCTAAGTGTGGGAAGAGCGGCAACTGACTGGTGTGCATGGAGTTAGTCCTGCTCGCGGTCGTGGAACTCTTCGTACCAGTTCAGCGCGACCCGTATTGGTTTTCCTTTTCCAATTTGTTGCATCGCTTCCCGACTTTCTGACTGGTCGGGATGTCGAGCGATGATCGACCGGGCTGGGATTCGCTCGTTTGTGAGTACAAACTGTGCCAAACCGACCGGTAGTCCTCAGGTGACAGACGCTCCTTCAGATCAAAGTTATAGGTTTCGGCATAGGTCGTTAATCGGAAATGGAACGGGTCCATTGTTCCGATCGTTTCGATGTCCGCGTGGACCCAGGTTCTTGAGTGTTTCCGGTTCATGCTGTCGAACCGGATAGCGTCCCTGTCAAAACGAAGGCTCCCATCGCATCCTCCCAGAACATGACGGTGAAAAACCGGGATCCCCGTCGCCCCCTCTTGGGTCCCATAAGCGCCGACCACAGGCCGAGCCAGTCGTTCTGCGAGGAACTCCGCGAGCGCCTCGGCAGTGGTTCCCTCAAGAATCTTGAACTGGTACAGGCGAGGGCGCGCGAGGCGCTTCTTCGCTCGTTCGTAACTAAAAAGCCGCACCTTCCGCGGATCGGACACGTCCGCTTTACGGATGTCCTCAAATGCAAAGTCAAGAAGCGTTTTCTCGTTTTCACTCCGGTAATGCACACCGCCGCGGTCGATCGCCAGCACCCCCGCTTCGCTTCCCCAAAACTTGTCTCGTCTCACCTCGTAGCGGAACTCGCCGCGAGCCAGAGGACCGGCGGCAACTGCTACCAACAAAAATGCAACAACTCTACACATGAGAAGCCTCCCGTTGAGCCCGGCGAACCTCGAACCCCCGCCAGATCTGGTAGATCGGCGGGTACACCACCAACTCCATTAGGAACGACGTCAGGATTCCGCCGACCATCGGTGCGGCGATCCGTCGCATAACGTCGGACCCCGTTCCTTCCGACCACATGATCGGCGCGAGCGCAATGAACGTCGTTGCAACCGTCATCACTTTGGGCCGCACACGTTTCACAGCGCCTTCGATGATGGCCTCCTTGAGGTCTCCCATCGACCTCATCAGGCCTTTCTTTTTTCGGTCGTCGAAAGCCAAATCGAGGTAGAGCAGCATGAACACCCCGGTTTCCGCGGCAACGCCGAGGAGGGCAATCAGTCCGACCCAAACGGCGACGCTCATGTTGTAGCCGAGCCAGTACAGCAGCCAGATGGCTCCGATGGCGGAGAAGGGCACTGCCAGCAGGACGATGGCCGTCTTAACGCCGGACCCCGTGTTCAGGTACAGCAGCACGATGACGATAAACAGCGTCAGCGGGAGAATCACCTTCAGGTGCTCGCGCGTCCGCAGCAGGTATTTGTACTGGCCCGCCCATTCAATCCGATAGCCCGGAGGCAGCGTCACGTTCTCGCGCACAATCTGCTGAGCCTGGCGGATATAGCCTTCATAGTCCTTGTGCTCTACGTCGACAAACACGTAACCGACAACCTGCCCGTTCTCGTCTCGGATTTGCGGCGCACCCTTGCTGTAGCGGATGTCCGCGACGAGGGACATCGGTATGTGGGCCCCAGCCGGCGTGGCGATCAACACGTCGCGCAGCTTCTCAGCGTCGTCCCGGAACTCGCGCAGGTAACGGACGTTGATGGGGTAGCGTTCACGCCCCTCGACCGTCTGGGCGATGTTCTTCCCGCCGATCGCTGTCTCGATTACGTCTTCCACATCGCCGACGGTCAGCCCGTATCGCGCCGCGGCTTCGCGGCGAATGTCGAAATCAACGTAATATCCCCCTGTCACACGCTCGGCGAAGACACTGCGCGTTCCCGGAACATTCCGCAGCACCTCTTCAATCTCGACGGCGATCTCTTCGATCGTCGGCAGCTCGGGCCCGAAGACCTTGATCCCGAGGTTGCTGCGCATTCCCGTGGCTAACATTTCCGTGCGGGTCTGCACCGGCATCCACCAAATATTCGCCATACCCGGGAACCGAACATGCGGACCCATGTCGGCCACCAACTCGTCCCAGGTCATTGGGCGTGCCTCGGGCCATAGCTCGCGCAGCCAGTCTTTGGTAAAGTTCGGAGCCCAACTGGAGTACCAGCGTTGCTGCTCGACCTGCCTCCATTCGTCTTGCGGCTTGAGCAGGATCGTCGTTTCCACCATGCTCAGCGGCGCCGGGTCCGTCGGAGTACGCGCTCGGCCGATCTTGCCGAACACACTCTCGACCTCGGGAAACTGCGCCAAGATCTTGTCCTGGGTTTGAAGAATCCGAGTGGCCTCGGTGATTGACATCCCGGGAACAGCCGTCGGCATGAAGAGGATGGACCCTTCGTTCAGAGGCGGCATGAACTCGGAGCCGAGCCTCTGATAGATCGGAACGGTCAGCGCCACAGCCACAACGGCAAGCACAATGACGGCCCAGCGGAATCGCAGGGCAACCTCTACGACCGGCCGGTACGCAGCGATCAGCGGCCGACTGAGAGGATGCTTCTCCTCGGAATAGATCTTACCTACCCAAACGGCACTCAGAATTCGCGCTAGCCACCTGGGACGAAACGAAAAATCTTCTGCTCGTGTGACCAAGGTGATCAGCGCCGGCATAAGCGTGATCGCCAGCACCGCCGCGAACGCCATCGAGAAGTTCTTCGTGAACGCCAGCGGCTTGAACAGTCGCCCCTCTTGAGCCGCGAGGGTGAAGATCGGCAAGAACGAGACGGCGATCACCAGCAGCGAGAAGAAGCTCGGTCCGGCCACCTCCTTCACTGCCTGGATGACCAACGGCTTGTACGGTTCCTTCCGGCCCTCGGCGTCCCAGTGCTCCAGTTTCTTGCGAACCTGTTCAACGACCACGATGGCGGCGTCCACGAGCACGCCGATGGCGATGGCGATGCCGCCCAACGACATGATGTTCGCCGTCAGGTTCATGTAGTACATCGGGATGAACGAGAGGACGACGGCGATCGGGATCACAATGATCGGCAGCAGCGCACTTGGAATGTGCAACAGAAAGAGAACGATGATGATGCTGACGATGGCGATCTCTTCCGTGAGCGTGTCCTCGAGCGTCGCGATCGACCGCTTGATAAGATCCGAGCGGTCATACGTCGGCACAACCTTCACCCCGGGTGGAAGGGACGCTTCGACTTCCAGAAGCCGTTGTTTGACTCGATCGATCACCTCCAGGGCGTTTTCGCCATACCTCATGACGACAATTCCGCCCACCACTTCGCCCTTTCCGTTGAGCTCGGCCAAACCGCGCCGAATGTCCGGCCCGATCGTGACGTGTCCCAGATCCCGGATATAGATCGGGGTCCCTTGCCCGTCGGCGCCCACGGGAATGCTCTCGATATCCCGAGGGGACTGGATGTAGCCTCGTCCCCGCACGAAATATTCCGTCGCGGCGATTTCCAGGACTCGCCCGCCGACATCGTTGTTGCTGCGCCGCACGGCGTCAATGACACGGCGAATCGGTACGTTGTACCCACGAAGCTTGTCTGGGTCGAGGTTGACCTGATACTGCTTCACATAGCCGCCAACGCTGGCCACCTCCGCGACGCCGGGCACCGCTTGCAGCCAGTAGCGCAGATACCAGTCCTGAAAGCTGCGCAGCTCTTGCAGGTTGTGTTGCCCGGTCTCGTCCACGAGGGCGTACTGGTAGACCCAACCGACACCGGTAGCGTCGGGCCCCAACGTCGGCGTCACCCCTTCGGGGAGGTTTCCAAGGAAGCCCTGCATGTATTCGAGGACGCGGCTGCGGGCCCAATACATGTCCGTGCCATCCTCGAAGATCACGTAAACGAACGACAGCCCAAAGAACGATTGCCCCCGCACAAACTGCACCTTGGGCGCGGCCAGCAGTGATGTAACGATGGGGTAGGTGATCTGGTCCTCGACCAGGTCCGGGCTGCGTCCCTGCCATTCCGTGAAGACGATTACTTGCACATCCGAGAGATCAGGGATCGCGTCGAGCGAGATGTTGTAGATGGCCCACCCGCCCCAAGCCGTCAGGAAGGCGGCCAACAAAAGGACAAGAAAACGGTTGCGGGCGCAGTAGTCGATGATGGCGTTGATCACGGCTGTGGATCTCCTTCCCAGTTCGCGATCGCGCCTTGGACCTTGCTTTCGGCGTCAATCAGAAAGTTCCCGGCAACAACGATCTCCTCGCCGACCTTGAGACCCTTCAGAACCGCGTAGTAGTCGCCGGCGCGTCCGCCTAGTTGGACTTGACGCAATTCCATGCGCCCGTCGCCGTGATCCACGAATACGATGTCCCGCTCGCCGGTCCGCAGAACGGCGCTTTCGCGGACCGCGACGACCGTGCGGCTCGGCACTTTCAGCTTCACTTCCGCGTACATGCCGGGCTTGAGAGTAAGATCCGCGTTCGGGAACTCCAAACGCGCTCTCATCGTGCGCGTCTGCTCCATCACATGAGGCTCGATGTAGGTCACCTTGCCAAAGAACTGTCGCCCCGGATAGCTTTCGACCGTCATCGAGGCGTGCTGTCGGAGGCGCACGAGCGAAATGTCGTTTTCGTAGATTTCAACGTGAACCCACACAGAGGAATGGTCGGCGATCGTGTAGATCTCCGTGCCTGGTTCGACCCGCATGTTCTCGAAAGCGTTGCGGTGGGTTATGTGGCCTTCCGCCGGCGAGTGGACCACGAGGTCTTGCCGCACCTCGCCGGTTCGAGCGAGTTTCTCGATCTGATCTTCGGAAATGTCCCACAGCAGCAGGCGTCGCCGCGCGGCTTTCAAGAGCGAGTGTGCCCCGCCGGAGACTTCTTGGATGGCGTGATCGCCGAGTGATGATTGGGCCTTGACCGCGAGCAGATACTCCTCTTGCGTCGAAACCAACTCCGGACTGTAGATCGTGAACAGAGGCTCGCCTTTGCGCACATGCTGCCAGGTGTAATCGACGAAAACCTTGTTGATCCATCCGCTGAACTTCGTGTGGACGTGTGTGATGCGCCGCTCATCCAAGCTGACCCGCCCGATCGTCGAGATCGTGCGGTCGAGCCTGCGCGTCGCCACGGCGTCAGTGCGAACTCCGATCATCTGCTGCCGTCGCGGATCGACCGTGAACAGCGACTTCTCAGGAACCGCCGGTGCGGACTCGGTCGTGCGCCCCTCTCCCGCGCCCCCGGATTGTTTGCGGACAGGGACCAGATCCATTGCGCAAATAGGACACTTCCCGGGCTCCTTCATCTGCACGGAAGGATGCATCGTGCAGGTCCAGTATTCGATCTCACCCGCGTCAGCTTTCACAGGTTGAAGGTCGTGCTCATGGAGAGGGGCGTCCACGGAGTGGCCACCTCTGCCCAAACGCCACCCTAAGCCGAAAGCGGCAGCGATACAAACCGCCGCCAACAACGTGATCAGAACTGTTCGTTTGCGGGTCATCGTCGTCTCCCTTCTAAGGAATAAGCGTCTTGCCGACCGCGGGTTCCATGCGGGCCAGCGTTTGCTGATACGCAGCGAGCTGTTTGTAGTACTCCAGCTCGTAGTCGAGGAGGATCGTGGCCGCGCTGATTAGGGTGAGAAAGTCCGCGGAGCCGACCTCGTAGGCTGAGATCGCGGACTCCAGGGCAAGCGTCGCCTGCGGAATAATCGCAGTCTTGTACAGCGATACCAGCCGGTCAGCGGCACGGGCCATCAAGTAGTGGTGTTTGATCTGGAACAGCAGGTCACGCGTTCCGGCCTGGTAGGTATGCCGAGCTTCGACTAGCTTCGAGGCAGCCTCCTCCACGCCCAGACGTTGCTTGCGCCAGAAGTAGAGCGGGATTTTCGCCTCGAACGCCGCGACGTAGTAGTCCCGGAACATCGATCCGGTATGCTGCCACTCAAAGCCCACGCGAAAGTCCGGCCGGTAACCCTTTCGAGACAAGTTGAGAGCAGCCGCGTTGCGGCTCACCTCGTGCTCCTGAGCCCGCAAAGCCGGTGAATGCAGTTGAGCTTGTTGATACAGTCCCGTCACGTCCGTTGGAAACGGAGCTTGTTCCAGCTCCTCTGGCGGCCCTAGCGGGCCGTCGGGTGACCGGTCGAGCAGCGTGTTGATCGCCGCAACGGCGCTTTCTCGCTTTTGCAGGAATACCTCTTCCCGATCCCGCAATAACGTCAGTTCCAGTTGGGCGCGTAGGATGTCCTGCTGAATTCCTTTTCCGACGGCGTATCGGGCTTCGGCGATCTTGACGAACTTCGCCAGCAGACCGCCGTCCTTCGCCACAGTCTCCAGAGCTTTCGCGAAGTAGTAGTAGTCGTAGTAGAGCAGCTTGACCTGCGACAGCAGGTCGAGTTCGAGCTGCCGGTAGCGTTGCTCCTCAGCCCGCGCCGCCTCCAGAGCCACGTTTTTTCGTAGCTTCAAGGTGCCGGGGAACGGGATCTCCTGAGAGACAGCGAGGCTCACGAAAGAGAAATTGCTCGTATTGAGCGTCGAGACCGGCCGGCCGACACCAAAGTTCCGCACCGACACTCGAGGATCAGGCAGCGTCCCTTCTCGCGACGGGCGTTTTGTCGCCGCCTCCCATCGGGCTCTCGCGGCCTTGAGTCGCGGATTGCTGAAACGAGCTTCTTCCAGTAGGCGGTCAAGCCGCAGGGGTTCCCCTCCGACCTGCCCGAAGACTGGGGCTTCGAGCAGGACAAGCGTCAATAGGACGCCGCAAAAACGTGCTCTGATCATTTGCTCCCTCCATTTGGACCATGCCGCCGGTCGCAGGCAAAGGCCCACGCCGAATTCAAGACGCACTAATCCCTGTGAAGGAGGGGCTAGACCAGAAAGACGGAGTGTTTGACGTGGAGATCCGGCTGGCCGTCGTCAGGAAAGTGATTGTCCCGGTCAAGCGACAGCCGGCAGGTATGTGTGATGAGAAGCGGATTCGAGAGGGTCCTGAGAAACACCCCCCGCGTGTCCGCTTTCTCTAGTAAGATTTGCCCGCGAGCCGGTTCGGAGTTCGACTCCCCGGTATCCTCGTGACAGCGCAGCTGGCAACACGCCGATGCGTAGACGGCTCCAGCTTTACCCAGGTTGCAGCACGAGCGGCCGCAACTTTCGCCCTCACCCAAACCAGCCTCGGAGTAGGCGAGTAGAATGCCCCCTCCGTTCAGCCCAACTAGGGCGACGAGCGTTGCAACCGCAATAAATCTCTTATAGCTGAACACCGCTAGCCCTGAGTATACCGGAGCCAACGCATGTTCGGCGCTGCAAATATGGGCGGCGTCACGAGTGCGCTCCAACGTTGCGGGACCTGGAATCCGGATCGCCGAGTTGAACTTCAGATCGCAGCAATCGTATCCTGCCGCGTCATTCGGACCAATAGCACTACGACCGAGCAACTCATTCCTACAGTAACTCCCGTCTGACGGCGCGCCCCCGGGCAAACGTGAGAGTTCATCGAGACCACACCCCCAGTTGCGGTCGGAAGGCACGTTTCATCCATTCCCTCGGTCCAGAAGAATAGCTGGTGAGAACAATCGATGTCACTCGCTATCGGTCGGAGCCCGACCCACACGCTTGATTTGGGGCCAGCTTCCGGCCGTCCGGCGAGCTGCTGAGTGGACTCAGGGAGCCGGTAGGTGGTGGGAAAGATATTTCCCCGACAGCTCTATTCTATCGAGGGACGATCAGGAGAACCGATCCCGTCGAAGGGGATGCGCTCGCGTGTCGCAGTTTTTAGGCGAAAGGCGACAGGCGTGGGTGCTTCTCCAGGACGGCGGTGGGGAGCTATTTGATTCCGCTGAGCCGTTCTTCTCCCTCGTCCATAGGAGCGGGATTCGTCGCTTTCAAAACGGCGTATCGTCATCGCTGACGCCGAGAGCTTCCTTCGTCGCCGCCTTGCCGTTCTGCTCGTCGCGGCTCAGCAAGATCACGTTCTCAGCGACTACTTCGACCCGGCTGCGCTTCTGCCCGCTCTCGTCCGTCCACACCTTCGACTGGAGCCGTCCTTCGATGAACACCTGCTTGCCCTTGGTGAGGTACGGACCGAGGTTCTCCGAGCGCCACACGACGATGTTGTGCCAATCGGTTTGCTGCTTGTAGCCGCCGGTGGCGGACTTGACCGAGCGGTTGGTTGCCAGCGTGAAGTTGCTGACCGTGAGATCGCCGGTGGTTTGCTTGGTCTCGGCGTCGCGACCGATGCGGCCGAGTAGTTGGACGCGGTTTACGCTACGGGACATGAAGGACCTCCGAACGGACGGTTAGAATTGAGGGGAGAGCAGGCGGCTAGAAGGGGGTGTGTGCCAAATTTGTGCCACGGATACGCATTTTCGGCCTTTTTGGCCCTTCTGCCATCTTGAAGAATCAGTAACTTACGAGTTCTCAATCTGGGCAGAAAGTTCGAATCCCTCTCTCTCTCGGCCCTGGGTGCCTACAGCAAGGATGCGGAAGGTCATCCGTCCATGTTCACCTACATGACGCTGGATGAACCACTGGGTGGCCCGCCCTTCTTTTTCGTGACAGGACTTGCCGGCGGTATCGGGTTTAACCGCGCTCTTAAGATCCCGCCGGTTGAGGAACTAGAAAAGTTTCCATTTATCGCGCAGGCGAAGTCACCTTCTCCAACTCCCAGCCCGGCGCCCACCGGCCCCGCTTCGATCGCGACTAGCTTGAATGAGCAACTGAATGCCGTCAAAGACTATGTGCCGCCCGAAGTCGGCGAGTTCTGGCTTGCCGTGGGGGTCCACTTCACGTCGTTTGAAATCGTGGACGGATTCGCTTTGCTGACCGTCGCGTTCGGCCATCGGTTCGAGCTGAATCTGCTGGGCGAAGGGACCTACGCCTACCCGCCGGGAACGAATAAGACCGGAACCCCGCTCACCAATATCAAGGTGGACATCAAAGCTGGCTACCTGCCCGACGATGACTTGATCGATATGAAGGCGCTTATCGCGGACGGCTCCTTTCTCTACCACCCGGACTGCCACCTGACCGGCGGCATCGCCTTCCGCAGCTGGTTCTCGGGGCCGCGCAAAGATGAGTTCGTCCTGACCATCGGCGGCTACCATCCCAAGTTCATAGTGCCCTCCGATTATCCGACGGTGCCGCGGCTGGGCTTCAACTGGCAGAAAGATGACGCGCTGAGCATCAAAGGCGGCGCCTACTTCGCGATGACCGGCCACGTGCTGATGGCCGGCGGCTCGCTTGATGTGAACTGGGACTCCGGCGACCTGCGCGCCTGGTTCAAGGCCGACGCCGACTTTCTGGTCCGCTACAAACCGTTTCATTACGATGCCGATATCTCCGTCGAGGTGGGCGCCTCGGTCACCATTCATTTTTTCGGCAGCCACCATCTGACGGTGAGCCTGGGCGCGGATCTCCACCTCGGGGGGCCGGATTTTTCCGGGACGGCCCATCTCCACATCTGGATCGCGTCGTTCACCATTGCCTTCGGGAAAGGTCCGAAAGGCTCGGAGAAGCTTTCATGGAGTGAATTCTGCGATTCCTTTCTCCCGAAGAAGAAGCGGAAGAAGGAGTACGACATCCTCGGGGTATCCGTGGAGTCGGGCCTGGTGAAGGCGCTGAAGGGTCGCAAACTGAATAAGGGCTCGTGGGAATTCGAGAATGATGACCAAGCGTGTCACTGGGTCATGAATGCTCCCGAATTTGCGCTGACGGTGAACTCGATGATCCCGGCCGACGCGTGGACCCTGCCTGGAAAAACGAAATCCTCAGGAACCGCGTTTGGCATCGCACCGATGGGTCTGCAAGCGGAGAATAGGAATGTCACCTCGGAACTCACATTCACGATAGACCACCACGGAGAGGGCAACGTCACTAAAGACTTCAGGTTTGATCCCGTGCGTAGATCGGTTCCGGCGGGAATGTGGGGCGATGAATTTCTACCCGACGTCAACAGCGATTCGGTCGTGAAGAATGTCCTGACTGGTTTCAGGCTCGTAGCGGGGCCGATGATTCGCGTGGAAGGCCGCGAGATCGAGCGCGAAAACCTGGCGTTCGACACTGACCTGCTCAAATATGCCTATAAGTGGGAAAACCAATGGGACGATTTCATGCCGGCCGGCGATTTGGTGCCGACTAGTAACGTCTCAACAGACGACAAGCTTGAGGCGCGGAATAGCCTACTGGAGAGCTTCGATTTGCCCGCTGACGTCAAGCTGCATGAGTGGGCCGGAAACGTGGAGGCCTCGGACCTGATAGCCAAGCCAATATCCGTATAGACCCAGAATCAAGAGACTGTCCATGGCCGAAAAGAAGACGAAGATTGAGTTCCTGCAACGCCACCTGCCGAAAGTGAAAGCAGGGCTGTATCGGTTTGGGGTCACTCAGACGGTTACTGTTCCCTGGGCTGAGACGGAGCATGAGTTCAAGGATGACGACACTCATGACAAGATTCTCGAAGCGGACGCAGAGAACAAATTAGGGAAACGGATTCAGCAGACATTCGCTTCCGAACGCTCCTTCAGCATTCGTGGTGAGCGGACCGTCCTCAACCCTCAGGAAGTCCTCTCCGTTTTTCCGCCTTCGGGCAGCAGCGGCGACCATTCCAATGTGTTGCCCCACGTCATCCTCCGCCGCAGCACACTCCCTTGGGAGCGGGCCAACAAAGAACACGAGCCATGGTTGGCCGTGCTTCTGTTCGATGAAGATGAAGCGCCCCCGCCACAGACGGTCACCCTCGCGGAGCTGTACTCCGGCATCCACCTGGATCGCGAACCCGAGGAGCACGTTGACGAAAAAGTGACGGTGATTGATGTACAGACAGACCTCTTGAAAAGAATCGTCCCAATTGGAAAGGAATTGGCGCTGCTGGCTCATGTGCGCCAGTGGAAAGGGGAGGGTGGGGATGACGTGGGTAGCGAACGCTCGGTCGTCATCGCCAATCGGCTGCCAGGCCGCGGTCTCACGAGCGTGGCCCACCTGGTCTCGATGGAAGGAAGGTATGAAAGCGGATTATTTCAGTGGTCGGGCAAGGCCACAGAGCGCCTCGTAAGCCTAAAGAACTGGCGCTTTCATTGCCTCGATGAGAAAAGCTTCATGATCACCGAGTCGGTGTTGAAGAAACTGAAAGAGAAGCGCGTTCCAGAGGGTGCATTGAGAAGATTGCTGAACAAAGAGATCGTCCGAGAGAAAGCGTTCCTATCTCAGCCGCAGGTTGTCGACGCGCTCCGCACGAAGCCGGACGCGAAGGCGGATCTGCTGCACGCCGCCCGATACAAAAAGCTCGGGTTCAAGAGCTTGCTGTTGGAGTTGAACCGCGATCAGCTGCGCCTGCCACAGGTCAAGCCGGCAATAGAGGCGCCCGGATCCGGGGAGGTCTATCGCAGGCGCAGTTTCGTTCCCCTTCCGCACTATCTGCGCAATGGCGAGAAAACCGTCTCCTGGTATCACGGACCCCTGATCAGCGGCCACAATAAGAAGGCAGAAATCGGTTTGCCCGCTCGCTCGGCCGATGAGCTGGTGCTGCTCAATGAGGCCAACGGTATGTATGACGTCTCCTACGCTGCCGCGTGGGAAATCGGCCGCCTTCTCATGCTCCAAAGTAAAAAAGCCTCGGTGGCGCTCTACCATTGGAAACGCGCCCACGCGGCAAACAGCAAGAACCTCCGGAATCAAATCGATCATCTACCTTTCGCCGCGATGAATGCACCCGAAATACCCGAGACGGTTCGTACCTGGCTCGAAGATCTGACGGTGCTCAGGCCCGTCCCGTTCAACTACCTGGTTCCGGATGAGCGCATGCTTCCCCGGGAGTCACTGCGTTTCTTCTGTATCGACAAGCTTTGGGTCGAATGCCTGATCGATGGCGCGTTCAGCATAGGTCGCATCAGCAAGCATGAGGCTGAGCGGGATCGAGCGCATCGGACATCCGGCGCTGTCCCCCGGACCCCCTTCGCTGTCGTTTCCGGAATCCTGATCCGCTCTGATGTCGTCGCCGGCTGGCCTGACTTGCAGGTGGATGCCTACGCGGAGCCTCACCCGGACTTGAATACCGAACCATCCACCGAAAAGCTGAAACTACTGCGAATGGAGCGCCTCTCCGCCAACGTGCTGATCTGTCTGTTTGGCGGGCGGGGCGAAGCCCTCACGGTGGATATTCACCAAAGGCCCGAAGGGCTGCACTTTGGGGTAAGTGAGCATGCGTCGCACCTCGGTGGCCACTCGTATTTCAAGCTCCCGCGCAATTTGGAAACCGGCAATGAACTGGACGAACCCGTGGAGGTGCCGATCGACCGGAATCCCGATCTGCCTAACGGTACTCCATATCGATACTCACGGATTCTTATTCAGGAGCTGGCCGAGAGCATAAGATTGGCCGCGGGGAGGGCTAAGATCACTTCTGCCGATTTCGCACTACAGATGATCGAGGGCGCGCAGAAGGTGCGATTTACAACAAGGGATGCCTAGCGAATCCGAACTCGTTGAACAGCTCGACGAGTTTGTGCCCGGACCGATACGGCGTCATTCCCGAGTCGCCGGCACATGCTTGCCGAGCTTCTTGACGGTTCTCTGACTGATCTTCATGCTCGAATTCAATTGTCACCCATCACCGACGGCGGCTGTGCGGACTTCAGAGCGATTTTCTGTACAGGCCGGACGCCCCTAACGACGCCTGAAGGAAAACGTGTCGCCGCTCGCTTCGCTAAATAAAATCTCAAGGTAACGCACCACCCAATACAGCAAGCTGGCGTGTGGGACGTCGTCCCCTGTACAATTTTTTAGGCGGAAGGCGACAGGGAGCGCTGGGAGTTGCTGTGCCGTGCTGGCCGCCCAACGAAAAACGGCTCATGCGAGCCGTGCGGCGGACAGGACGACGAGTCACCGTCCCCAAGTCTGAGCTTGAGGTTAGACGTTGGGCGTCTGGATCACTTAGGCCGAGCAACGAACTTGCCTGACGACGAATCTCGCGGCTGTGGCGGCGATGGTATCTTGACAAGCTGCATTGTTACGTCAAACAGAACGGGAAAACTTGCGTCTGAATCCCGCCTCTTAGTAACCGAACTGGGACCACGTCTATAGGCAGACGTGGTCGCAGTCTGGCCAACGTACCCGAATTCATCATCACTAGGCCGGTATTCGGGTGTCGGCGCGTGGCAGGAGGTCGGTCTCACGGCCGGTAAAGATAGCCTTGAGTGAAAAGATTTAGGGTTTAGCATCAACTCCTGGCCTCCTCGATCGAGGAGCGTTCTTCATCGGCGGCAGATTGAAAAACCGCCCCTAAGGACGGTTATAAGTAGTTGAATTAAAGGTACATAAAGGACGTTATGTCCCCCTAATACACGATCTTGACATGAGCCGAGAATTGGCCAAAATTCCACCCTGGAAACTCTCCCGGACCGGGCGGCCGCAGCTGCCGGCAACGATTCAGAACGCCGGCGAGAAAGCCGGTCGGCGGTTCATTGAGTTTTTCACCGCCAACATCCGCAACCGCAACACGCGCTTAGCCTACGCTCGAGCCGTCGCGCCCTTTTTCGATTGGTGCGAGGAGCGCGGCCGAGAGCTTCATGAAATCGATCCGGTGATGGTGGCCGCTTATGTTGAGAAGCTGGCCACAACCCCTTCCAGGAATCGTACGCAAAACCCCCGCGACGTTTTCTTGAAGAAGACGACCGTCAAGCGAAACCTCGCAGCAATCCGGGTTTGGTTCGACTATCTTGTCACCGGAGGTGTCATTGCCTTCAATCCTGCATCGTCGGTCCGCGCGGACCGAAGCACAGAATCAAGAAAGGCGCCACTCCGGCGCTCAACCTCGAGGAGATCAAGGAACTTTTCGCTTCAATCAACACCAACACCATCGTCGGCCTCCGCGATCGCGCCTTGTTCGCCGTCATGTTCTACACCTTCGGCCGCGTCGGCGCCGTGGTTGACATGCGTGTGGAAGATTACTATCAGCAAGGCCGCCGCTGGTTTGTCCGCTTACACGAGAAGGGCGGCAAGGAGCACACGCTGGAAGTGCACCACAAGCTGCAGGAATATCTCGATCCCTATCTTGATGCTGCAAAACTCTGGGATCAGCCGAAGACTCCCCTCTTCCCGAGCGTCGATCGCAGCCGCAGACTCACCGACGAGCCACTGAACCGCAAAAAAGCCTGGACCATGATCAAACGCCGCGCAAAAGCCGCCGGCCTTTCCACGACAACGACCTGCCACACCTTCCGTGGCTCTGGCATCACCGAATGATTACGGGAAGGCGGCAAAGTGGAACACGCTCAAGCCATAGCCGCGCACGAGTCGCCGCGCACCACCAAGCTCTACGATCGCACGGACGAAGAAGTCACCCTTGACGAGATCGAGCGGATTCCGGTGGTTTGAGTTGCCTGCTCCCCTTGATCCCCCGCAACCTTTCTTATATGCTTACCGTGGTCCTCCGAGCAGAGGCCTCCCTTTAACCTTAAAGTTCTCACAAACCTATGAATACAAAACTCCTTTTGACAGCTGGAGTACTGGCGATTGTCGCGACGGCACTCGTGATCGTCCAACAGGCAAAGCCAGAGCGAGCTTTACCACCCGCCGAAATGACGAAACCGGTCACAGAGCCTCAGGTAATCCAACAATCAGGTGTGCCAGGCTGGACGACATACACCAGTCGTATCTGGTGTTTTCAATTCTCGTATCCGTCAACCTGGACACCGCTGGATTCTGACAACCTAATACTTCCATGGGTTACAAGCGTGCGGTCACTCGCCAGTCAGCAGCACTTCAGCGTGAGAGTTCCCGTGCCGGTTGAAGCTTTCATCTATATCGGACAAGTCGTCGACTCTTTGGTCGTCGACGACGAAGCAGTACGAGGTTATCTCTTTCCTAGGGGGTATGAGAGCTATGGAGACGTCGAAGAAACCATGGCGACACTATACGTGCCGCTTGAAAACGCCGGAGTGTTCTATGTGCTCCAGGCTTACTACCCCACCGCCGCGACCTTGCCAAGCCCTTATGACTTAATTCTACGATCGTTCCAGTTCTTGCCGGACTGCACCGTATCAGCAAGGCCAGTCAATCCCAGCTACTTCCATACTCCCTCAGTGCTGACTACTTAATGAACGGCGCTGGATCAGAATACCCGAACGCATCCGGCCACCCCAGTGTATATCCCCAACAAGACTGTCCGGCTGCTGGATAGCACGTCCCAATACCACACGGCGCATCATCTGGATTTTCTGGGACCCCTTCAGATTTCAACTCGAAATGCAGGTGAATATCCGACGTGCATGTATTGCCCATTTCACCAATCTTTTCACCTTGCTTGACTTCCTTGCCCGAGGCGACTGTGATTTTTGACAAATGCCCATAGAGCGTATACAAGACCCCATCCCCAGTGCTGTGTTCAAGAATGACAACGTTCCCTAGCCCGTGATTCTTGAATCCGGATTCGGGAACCGGACCATCGCAGGCGGAGCCGCCCTCCTTTGGGATGATCACCCTTCCTGCTGCCGCTGCTAGTACGTCAGGTAGCTTCTTCTTGTCTTTCAATATGTTTTTGTTTACATAATCAATTCCAGTGTGAAAGTAATCAACAGAGTTAGCTATACACCTTTCGCTAACATCCCCAAGATTAAATGCATATTCTCTTGTAGGATCGGGTTTCTTAACAGGTGCTGTTAAGAAAAAGTCCTTCTTATCTAAGGACGTTAGGGTGACGTCCACGTGTTGCGGGCTGTTTGAAGCAACTCCAGAGAGTATTGTGATTTCCCCGTTGTAAGTGCCCGCTAATAGACCTGGAGCAACGCTGACTGAGAGCGTGCTTGGAGTTGTGTCGTTGGTTGGGGTTACAGACAGCCAGTTCCCCCCAGAAGTCGTGGAAGCAAATGTCGTGAAGCCGATAGGGCCGCCAGTACCGGAGACCGCAAGTGGCTGTGGTACTATCGGTCCAAAATCTCCCTCCTGATACGTGAATGACAACGACAGTGGCAAAACGACAATGGTTCCGCCACCGCCAGAATCGCTGGGCCAGACCCACGTATCGTTGTAGCGGACGAAGTTGTTGCTGTTTATGCCTCCAAACAAGACCACCTGCGCGCGGGCCGCATCGTATGCCATCGCGAGATACCCGCGAGGAGGCGGGCTGTTGGCTGGGCTCTTCTGCGTCCAGTTCGTGCCGTCCCACACCCACGTATCGTCGCGGTTTTCAAGAGGGTGTTCGTCCTGCAGTATCTGTCCGTCTAAGCCTCCAAACAAGACCACCTGCGCGCGGGCCGCATCGTATGCCATCGCGTGACTCGCGATAAGAGGCGGGCTGTTGGCTGGGCTCTTCTGCGTCCAGTTTGTGCCGTCCCACACCCACGTATCGTTGAGGCGGACGTTGTTGCTGCCCACGCCTCCAAACAAGACCACCTGCGCGCGGGCCGCATCGTATTCCATGACGTTACCTGAGCGAGGAGTCGGGCTGTTGGCTGGGCTCTTCTGCGTCCAGTTCGTGCCGTCCCACACCCACGTATCGTTGTTGTCGACGAAGTTGCTGTCTCTGCCTCCAAACAAGACCACCTGCGCGCGGGCCGCATCGTATGCCATGAAGTTACTTAAGCTAGGAGGTGGGCTGTTGGCTGGGCTCTTCTGCGTCCAGTTCGTGCCGTCCCACACCCACGTATCGTTGTGGCTGACGAAGTTGCTGTCTATGCCTCCAAACAAGACCACCTGCGCGCGGGCCGCATCGTATGCCATCGCGTGAAACGTGCGAGGAGTCGGGGCGTCCGTCGGCACCTTCAGCGTCCAGTTGGGGTCCTGCGCTACCAGCGGCGCACTACACAGCGTAAGAACAACTACGTAACCACCTAGAAGCCACCGGTGCATAATCACCTCCTCACGTTGCTGTTTATCGGGTTGTCATAGAAGAGTATACACGAAATTGAGGTCTATTGTTGCTCCGCCGAACTGGTCTAAAGTTACTCCGCCCTTGACACCATTATGTTACAATTAAATAACTTATGCCTCCATCACCGCTGACAGAACCGGATCGAGAACAGATCCTGGCAGAGCTGACCGAGCGCCGCGCCGCCTAGCAGCGTCAGGAACTCGAATCCCGGTGTGTCGATTGCTCGATCGATGGGAACAAGGGCGGCGGGGTGCTCAACTACGTACAGGGACCGCGCGCACAGCAAGGATTGTGCTTGCCGGGCCGGCCAGATTGCCGGCAACGTCCAGCACGACGACACCCAAAAGACCGGATCGTAAACGAGTCCGGTCTTCTTTTCGATCGGCTACGAAGTTTTGGCGAACCACAGGTTCGTGGGAGTCGGCCCTATTTCGTCCAGATGGAATAAACGGTAGCCACAGCCTACCCCGGTTTCTGCCATTATCAGACCAGGCGGGTATACTCTCGCCCAGGAGCCGCAAACGCTTGTGAAGCACAAAGCGCTGGATATACTCAGTTACTCTGACTTTGATCGCGTCGAGTATTCGGGATGTGTTGAGAAACCAATAACTGTCTATCGGATCAACGGCCAGGATGTTGCTCCCCCCACAGGCATTGAAATCGATCGAGCCGGCGAGGCGGTTGTGCGGTGCCCATATTGCGACTCGACCGTTTCTGCTATCGATCAAACGAGTAGCTATCCCTCGACTTTTGAGATGGGCGGCGGTGATTACGACCAAACATTCCTCTATCGTTGTACCGCCTGTGCTTTTTGGGCCGCGTCGGTACACCTTCCAGAATTCGCTTCAAGGCGGGACTTCATGGGTGCGGGTGTTCTGCGGAAGTACTCTCCAGTGTCGCCAGCAATTCCTTTAACTGAACTGGCCGCATATTTGAACTCGCACCCTGCCGAGCTTCGCCTCCTTGACCCTCGATTGTTTGAACGGCTCGTGGCTGAGTGCTTCAGGGCAGTCTGGAAACCCGTCGATGTGATCCATGTCGGCGGTCCTGCTGACGGCGGTGTTGATGTCGTTCTTATAGTTTCTGAGAACAAAAGATGGCTCGTTCAGTGTAAGAGGCGGCGTTCGGGAGATTCAGTGGAAGGAGTAGCGACTGTTCGATCTCTCCTAGGGGCGTTGTTGGCCGAGGGTGAATTGCGGGGAGTTGTAGTTTCCTCTGCTGATCATTTCAGCTATCACGCCCGCAGCCTGGCGTCCGCCAAGAGTTTAACGAAGGCCGGCTATGAGATCAAATTGATTGACTACGGGGTCCTCCGCGAAATGATTGGCGAGATGTCAGGAGCGCTTCAAACACCTTGGGCGCAGTACTTTGATCTTCTCGCGACCGAGGGCATTATCGAGGTCCGTTGCAAAGCAGGGCCGTAGTACTTTCCTATTTTTGCTCCGCCGAAGTGGTCCAAATTTACTCCGCCCTTGACATTTGTGTGAAAGCGATGGGCGTCGAAGAGGTCAAGACCGCTCCGCAGAGCCCGTGGCAGAATCCTTTCGCGGAGGGCCTGATCGGTTCCATCCGCCGAGAGTGCCTGGACCATGTGATCGTCTTCAACGAGCGATCGCTGAAACGTGTCCTGCGATCATACGTCGACTACTATCACCATTCTCGAACTCATCTCTCGCTGGGCAAGGACGCGCCTGCAACAAGACAGGTTCAGTCGCCGGAGATCGGCATATTGTGGATGGCCATCGCAGTCTTGGTCTTGATCTTCCTCCTGCGCTGGTGCGGGTGATCTGCGTTGCCTTCGCGTTGAACGACCCTTGCAGGGCCACTTGGCTTTAACCCTGCTGAACATACTCGGCAATGCACGTGCGACCGAGAAAAGGTTCCACGCGCAGCACGTGAAGGAGGTGAGGACTAACACGCTTCCCTCTAGTGCGCGTAGCCTCACCGGCTACTAAATGTCGTATTGGGGTGCGCCGCCGGTGAAGCCATAGCAATTTGCTCCAACGCCCGCCTACGTTCTAGAATCGTCGACCATAGAATCTCGGCTCTCGACGATCTCGGCGTGGGCTTCCCAGAGGGTTACGAGCTGGTCGGGATTCTTGAACGGCAGCGGGGTCGGTGGGCTGTCTTTGGCTGTCTTTGGCTGTCAGGGAAGAATCGGTTGTCGAGCCCCGCCCGGAGAGCATGTACGACAACATCGCCGCTCTTAAGAGCTACGCCACGGGCGACAACGCTTGTGATTTCCTGTCTGGCGATCGAAGAACTGCGACGCCGGCAAGACGCCGCCGAAACGCAGAACGGCAAAGTCAAAGCTTCCGCTTCTGCTTTCTAGGAGGTTATGTTTGGTAATCCGCAGGTCATCTTGATCTTCGTTTCGATCGGTGATGAGCCAGGCCCAATTTCCATGGCTACCGACGCACTTGTCCGCCTCGATCGCCTGTTGTCTGAACCAATGTGTTGATCTGAGGTGCTTTGTACAGCTACAAAATCGTCTACAGTGGCTTTTGGGAAGGCCGCAACATGTCCGTAAGTTGTTGAAAGCATTGGTGGGCGCGCCCAGACTCGAACTGGGGACCTCCTGCGTGTGAAGCAGGCGCTCTAACCAACTGAGCTACGCGCCCGGAGCGTATATTCCATAGATTATAAACAAGTTCCAATTTTTCCGCTCACGCCGAAGTGTAACCGAGACTACGTACTGTAACAGAACTGTAACAAAACTCCTCAGCTGGGTTGAACTGTAGCTCGACTGCCTTGGGAGTCGCCCGCATGCCGGTTGAGTCTTGCCAGAGCTTCACGCTTCACCTGCAACTTCATCTCTGAGTACTTCTTTGAATACGCGGGCATCCGTCTGCCTGAGCATTTGGGTCACCCGCTCATCCACCACACCTCCGGCAATGAGCCGAGTGGCATAGGTTGAGCGCAGATCACGCATGCGAAAGTGAGCAATACCCGCCCGCCGCAAGGTAACCGCCCAAATCTTCTTGAAGCTCTGTTGATAACCCAACGGACTCCGGGGAATGGGAAACAACCATGGGCCGGGGCCCGCAGCGCACCAGGAGTTTCGGGTGCCGGCATTACGCGTCAGTCGTCATGTTGGGCCACCAGCGCCGCACCGGTGTATTGGTCTTCACGAACGCCGGGCACCCTCTCCCCTTGTAGCTACCGACGGCTGGAAAACACGTGGCTTCCGCTGGAGGAACGTACGCCGCGTGCGGCGACGAAAGTACTCAGTGTGCCCGCCGGGATGATCCGCGGCGCCGACTACACGCAGGCGATCGTGCGGCCGGCCGTCGGGGACGTGCTGGTGCTTTACACGGGCGGACTCACCGAGGCGGTGAACGGCCTAGGCGAAGACTTGGGATTGCCGGCGCTTTTTGAAGCCGCCCGCAAGGCCCCCATCGACTCGCCGGTCGCCTTGGGCAAGGCCGTACTACAATAGGCGCCGTGGACAGTTTTCGCATGGGCGCCGAGCCGATCGACGATCAGATCCTGGTGGTCCTGCAGCGCTCAGAGTATGGACAGCCGTTTGGAGATACCTCTGGGGGCATAGTTACCGTTCCGGTCAAAGTGGGAGGTTTTCGGAGAAGGATAGATGAAACATCCAAGCAAGATCGAGAAGAGTCGTCTACTCCGCCCCTCTTGATCGGAAAAGACCGGCGTCGGTATGGGCTACCAAGGGCGGCACATTAGGCCTGAACACGGGAACCCTTAACCAGGAGATGAGGGCGATGAAATGAAACGCATCCGGATCTACTTGCCTCTATTCCTGTTGGTGGCGCGCTTGCTGCCTGGTCCGGCCCGGCTGTTGGCACAGCACCCCGCTGACGTCTCGCCGCCGTTGACTCGGGCCGACATGGAGGAATTCTTACTCAAGGCGAAGGTCCTCAAGATGAGGGGTGTCCCAACCGGTATCACGGGGACACGACGGGCCACACTCTCCGATGGAAGGTTGACTCACGATGCCAGTGTCCAGACTGTTGAGATCCATAAGACGTCCTACCCGACCGCTAGCGGGACGGAGCTAAACTTTCGCGACAGCTACAAGTTCAATGTCGCCGCCTACCGGTTGGACAAACTCCTGGGACTGAACATGATTCCCGTGTCCGTAGAACGAAAGATCGCCGGGGAGCGGGCCGCGGTGACGTGGTGGGTCGATGACGTGCAGATGACGGAGCGACGCCGCTACGCGAAGAAAATTGAACCGCCTGACAAAGCACGCTGGAATGACCAAATCTATCAGGTACGCGTCTTTAATGAGCTGGTCTACAATACGGACCCGAATCAGGGAAACTTACTTATTACGAACGAGTGGAAGATCGTCTTGATTGACTTCACCCGAGCTTTTCGGACACATAAGAAGCTAAGACACCCGATGAACTTAAGTCGGATTCACCGCGGGTTCTACAATGGTTTGCGCGAGCTGAGTGAAAGCGATGTAAAACGAGAGTTAGGGCCGTACCTGAGAGAATCCGAGATCACCGGCCTGATGGCCCGACGGGACGTGATTCTGGAATTCTTTGACCGAGAGATCTCGCGGAAAGGGGAGGCGGCCGTTATTGGCGATCCGCACCTCACCAAGACTCCGTAGCCGATCGAAAATGAAGACCGGACCCTTGAAGCTTGACGTCAGCGGCGTCATCCATACCTTGCTCAACCGCAAGTTGATCACCACGGCCGAGCGCAAGAGAGTGATCGGACGCCCGATGATGTACAAGACCACGAAGAAGTTCCTGGTCCAATCCGGTCTAAGCGATCTGTCGGAACTTCCGAACTTGAAGGAGCTCGAGGAGTTGAGCCGCGGGGCGCTGGGCGAGGGTGAAGAGCAGGAAGCCTCGGCGGAAGAGCCCGACAGCGAGCAGAGCGACACGGACGAGGCCGATTCCACAAAGCAGTCGCGGGAAGCATAGCGGGGCGCCCGACGTAAGCGCCCGACGATTGGGTCGAATGCCGGGGATTGCGCCCCGGCACGCTCCCACACCACCGGACATACGGTTTTCCGTATCCGCGGCCGTCGCGCCAAATCTCTCGGACCTTCTTCTTGAATCGTGCGATACTTTCCCGTGATACTTCCCGCTGCTTGCATCGGTTGATGCGAACCCCAGAAACTTGCGCTCCCAAGGGCGCCCCGCCCCGCTCTTCGTTTTGTTCACTTGCAATCGCAACTTCGTCTCGATCCAGTTCCACGCCACCTCGCGGGCGGTACAATCTTTCTAACAATGGTCGGCTCCACCGTCTCTCATTACAAGATACTCTCGAAGCTCGGCGAGGGGGGCATGGGCGTGGTCTACAAAGCCGAGGACACCCGCCTCGAGCGCACCGTCGCCCTCAAGTTCCTCGCGCAAGAACTCACCCGCGACGAAGAAAATCGCAAGCGCTTTCTGCGCGAAGCCAAAGCCGCCGCCGGGATCAACCATCCCAACGTTTGCACCGTCCATGAGATCGGCGATCTCGACGGCCGCGACTACCTCGCCCTCGAATACATCGACGGCGAAACGCTCGACCCCCGCGTCGCCCAAGGCCCGTTCAAAGTCGACGACGCCCTCGATATCGCCGGACAAGTCGCCGACGGCCTCACCGCGGCGCACGAGAAGAACGTCGTCCATCGTGACATCAAGCCGGGCAATTTGATGATCACCCCGGACGGACGCGTCAAGATCCTCGACTTCGGCCTGGCCTTGCTTACCGAAAAGTCCAAGCTCACCCAACTCGACACGACCGTCGGCACCGCCGCCTACATGAGCCCGGAGCAAATGCAGGCCCTCGACGTCGATCACCGCACCGACGTCTGGGCGCTGGGCTGCGTGCTCTATGAGATGGTCGCGGGTCAGCGGGCCTTCCGCGGCGAATACGCCCAGGCGATGGCCTACGAGATTGTCCACGAAGAGCCCGAGCCGCTGACCGGGCTGCGCACCGGCGTTCCGATGGACCTTGAGTTCATCGTCGGTAAGTGTCTTTCGAAAGATCGCGAGGAGCGGTACAAAGACGTCGCCGACATCGCCGTCGATTTGAAAAGCCTGCGCAAGAAGCTCGAGTCGGGCAAGTCGCGAGTGATGCCGAGCGCGCCCGGCGCGTCGCGGCCGGCGGCGACGCAGATACGACCCGCCGAGTCGGGGCAAGTTTCCGCCGGCGATCACCCGCTCGTCAAATACCACGTCATCGAAGACCTGGCCTCCGTGGGCGCCGGCGTTGCCTACCGCGCCGAAGACACGCAACTCAAACGCGCGGTGACGATCAACGTCGTGCCGGAATCAGCCGCGCGGGAGGCCGAACAGCGGCAGCGTGTGAAAGATCGGACGCTCGTCGCCGCGGTGGTGCTGCTGATGGCGGCGGTGGCGGTGAGCATAGCCCTGTGGCTCGGCGGCCCGGGGCCGGCGGGACCTCAGCCCATACGCCGGTTTGCGTTCACCCCGCGGGGATTCACCCGGACTCAATGGGGACAATCGGCCGCAATTTCCCCCAACGGCAAGCATATCGCATACATCGCAGGCGCGGACCAGCCGTCGATTTGGGTGCGGGATCTCGATCGAGAGCAACCACGCCGGTTGGCGGGAACCGACGGTGCCGCCTTTGGGTGGCCGTTCTGGTCGCCGGACAGTCAATTCATCGGTTTCGCAACGGACTCTGAAATGAAAAAGATATCCGTGCGCGGCGGCACGGCGATCACCCTCTGTTCGCTTCCCGGATTCGCTTTTGCCGGAGGTACCTGGAGCCCGGACGGCAAAGTCATCGCTTTCGGGGCCGATTTCCCCTATCGAATCTACAAAGTTCCTTCCCAGGGGGGAGAGCCGCAACCGGCGTTCGGACCTGAGCAGTCGGGGCTCGGCAGCGGCTTTCCTCAGTTCTTGCCGGGCGAGGCGAAAGCGCCCGGCATTCTCTTCGCGACGGGAAGCGCGGGCACCCTGATGAATATTGCTTTCGTGAATCTGGACACGAATGAGTCCGTCGTGCTTGGCAAAGGGTTTCAGCCCGTCTTTTCCCCGACAGGACACATCCTTTATCAGACAGACTACGCGCGTGGCGGATTATCGGCCCTGCCCTTCTCGATCGAGACGTTGACGCCCACGGGAGAGCCCTTCCCGATTGCCGAGGGTCTCGCCCGGCCGAGCGTGGCGGTCGACGGCACGCTGGTTTCCGTGGATTCCACTCAAGGAAGCCAGCAATTGATCTGGGTCGATCGCAACGGCCGCAAGCTCGGGGCCATTGGTCGGCCCCAAGCGAACATTCTTTACCCGTGGCTATCGCCCGATGACCGGCGTGTGGTTGTTTCGGCCACAGACGGAGGGAGTCAGGATATCTGGGTCCACGAGGTGGACCGCGCCCTCACGACGCGTCTCACTTTCGATCCCGGAATTGAATCGTATCCCAAATGGTCGCCGTCCGGAGAGGAGGTCGTATATAGCTCCAGCCGATCGGGCAACACAGACGTATTCAGCCGGGCGTCTGACGGCAGTGGTCAACGGGTTTCGCTGGTTTCTACAGCGTTGCCCGAGTTCCCGTCGGGTTGGTCCCCGGACGAGAAATACTTCCTGTACGTTGTTCTTGCCGCGGAAACCAGCATGGACATCTGGTACCTAGAGCGCAAGAAGCAGGGGGACGGCTTTGATTCCCGGCCTTCTCTGCAAACCGATTTCCGGGAGGGGGGTCCCCGGCTATCGCCCGACGGCCGCTTTGTTACCTACATTTCCGACGAGTCGGGCCGGTTCGAGGTCTATGTCCGGCCGTTTCCCGAAGGCGGCGGGAAATGGCAGGTCTCGGCGAACGGCGGTACGGGTCCGCGCTGGAGCAAGGACGGCAAGGAGGTGTTTTATGTGGAAGGGGCGACCCTGATGTCGGTCGCCGTTTCGACCGCGGCGGGTTTTTCGGCGGGCGAGGCGACGCCCCTGTTCGAACACCCCGGGTTCTACGGAGTTGATTCCACAACGTACGACGCCTCCGCCGACGGGCAGCGGTTTGTCTTGGTCGAAGACGTGGAAGGCGAGGACGGCGAGGAAGCCGGGACGCCGTCGATCCACGTGATCGAGAACTGGTACGAGGAGTTCCGCGAGCGGGAGTAGGGCTGAGCTTTCGAGGGACCATGCGGGGGGCGAGCTGAAGACTTGTCGGCACGAGTGCCGACACGGCACGCTAAAGCGTGCGCCACAGCGCAGGTCCTTCGTATTCGCGGACACGCGGACCCGGCGGGTCCGATCGGCCGACGCGATATGCTCGGGAAAGGCTTGCGCGGAGTGGATACAACTCCCGCGGCGAGGCGTAACTTGAGTTCCCCGGCCCGCTGAAGCGGCTTAGTGGGATGGTCCTGGGCGCATATCCATTCCGGCGGAACAACCGCTCTGCGGGCACTTGAGCAGGTTCGGCGCCTGTGAGCAGGTTCGGTGGCGCGCAGGTCGGTGGGCTGTCACCGATCTTCCTCGATCTTCCTGATCCAACGCCCCCGAGCGACTATTGAATTTCGCCGGCGGCCGCCTTGTCCAAAAACTCATGCAGCCGAAGCGTCTGTCTGCCCTTCAGTTCCGGATGGATGTCGAGCCAAGTATTGAGTTCCTCTTCCGACCGGAAGAGATTGTTAACCCCTCAACCGCCGCCGCGGAAAACCCAGAGATCGGGCGGCTCCGCTTGCTTGACCTTCCCGTCGGCAAAAACGATCCGAATCGGCTTTCCGCTCAGCTGTGAATGATCCGTGACCGTGACTTGCTTGTCTTTCCATTTCGCGTTGACCAACACGATGAAATCGATCGCTCAATAGGTGTCGAGAAGGCCGACCCCTTGGACCTCGGCTCGGTGGGACGTAAATGTGATCTTCATCCCACCTTCCCAGTTCACGTAGCGCGGCTTGCTCATTCGGTAACCACCGTTCGGAGCGGTCCGGATGATCTCAAAGCGCTCGAGCATGCTCAGGCCGGCCTGAATCTGCTTGCGTGGAAGCTCGAGTGATCCCGTCAACGTCTCGATATTTGGCGCCGGCTGTCCCTCGCGTTCGGCTCGGCTGAGGACGACTGCGATGCGTTTTTCCGGAGGCGACAGCGCGATCGTCTCCCACCCGAAGCGGCGTCGGATCTGGTGTACTTCCGGATGGTCCCGAATGTATGCGCCCAGGGTGTAGCGATCTTCGTCGGAGTAGTTCCCACCGACGGCGTCCATCGCCAGATCGATCCCAGAGACGTTCGTGTCGACGCCCCAGTTTTCCGTGAGAGAGTCGAGCGCTTTTTGTTGCTCCGTGGTCAATTCGGTTGCGCCGAAAAGCGCTCCCGCTCCCATCAAGAGCACCGCGGGCAGCAGCTTGGGGAGGTTTCGCATCCGCATCTGATCCCTCTACCTCCTAGTCGTGAACGGAGGGCTCCGCTAACAGCGCCCGGATTTCACGCTCCAGATCATCCGCCTTATCGTCGGGCGACCCAACATACTTCTTGTAAATTCGCCCGTCGCGGCCGACCAGCAGCGTTGTGGGAAAAGCCAGAACACCCCCGAATACCTCCTCAACATCGTCGTTGCCAATGAGGATCGGATAGTCAGCCTGGATGTTGCGCGTGTCCATATCTTTCTTGATGTCCTGCACCCATCCCGATTGAAGGGTAACGCCAACAACGGCGAAGTCTTCGTTCTTGTATTGCCGAGAAAGCTCGTTCAGGTGCGGGATGTCTTTCAGGCACGGTCCGCACCAGGTGGACCAAAGATCAACGATCGCAACTTTCCCCGTCAACTCCCGCGAGGAGAAGCGAGACCCGTCCATCGTCTTGAGTTCAAATGCCGGCAGCTGGTCCCCCACGGCCGATGACGCGGCTGCAGGCGTCGCAGCCAAGCTCAGGCCCGTGGCGAAGGCCAGGACCGCGCACGCCGGAATCCGCCTTTCGATCTTCCCATCCACGCGCTCCATTTCGCTCACGCCTCCAAACAAAGATTCGCAGTTTTCCGGTGCGGCGTTACTGTCCGTAAGTCTACAGCCGGTTTCGCGGGGATGCCACCTGTGCTGAATCACACCAACGACTTGGATTCATGGAACCCGGGCGCACTCCCGATTCTTTCGATCGCTATTCCGCTAGAAAGTGCGCAGGGCGGAGTTGGCGCTCTACCCAATAGTCGCCGTCGTGGATGAAGTATTGCCTTGGTTCGTAGGTTCCCACGAGATCGACCTTGCTCCCGGCTTCGGGGATTTGGTCGGCGATTCCCAACGCCCAGTAGACGCCATTCACGATGAGGCGTCGCGTGCCCTCCGATACTAGATCCGTCGACGCACCCATCGTTGTGACAAACACCCGACCGGTTTCGCCTCCGGGAAGCTGATAGCTCTTGGTCCAGGCGACGGGCATCATTGGGTTGTTCTTTTCGTCGACGGGAGGGCCGTCGTCGGGGCGCATTCCGTAGAAAGGATCGTCTTCGACGTATTCACCCTTGCGTTTCATGACTTGGCCGAGAACAAGCGGTTTCGAGTCGCCGGGCAAGAGCAGACCCACGGTATAGACGTCGCTCGGTCCCCAAATATCGCCGTCCTTGATGCCGCGAAGAATCGGATGGTCTGCGACTCCCGACGCCAGGATTCCCAGAGTCGACTCGTGCTTGTGATGACCGTGGTGAGCCACCCAGCGCTCGCCCACAACCAAGCTGCCGAACCCGCCCTGCCATTCCGGTTTGGGCCCGAAGTAGGCGTCGCCATAGTGCCCGTAGGTTCCCCATTGCTCTTCGGTGAATTGAGGACGCTCTTCCGGCTTCTTGCGGGCGTTTGCCATTACCTGGTCGTGGATCTCTTCGGGAGGCGCAAAACCGTGAGTCGCCGTGCGCATTGCCACCAAGGGCTTGCCGGCGCGGAGGTAGGAATCGATGTGGCGCATCTGTTCGTCGGGCAACGCCCGCCAGCGAGAAAAGAGGAAGGCCAGGTCGGCGGTCGCGAGGGCTTCGAGGCCTGGGATGTTGTTGCGGAGGGCGGGGTTGATGATTCCCGTGTCGGGATCGACGGCGAACAGGACCGTGCATTTGAAGCCGTGATGGTCGGCGAGGATTCGGCCGAGTTGGCTCAGAGCCTCTTCGGAGCGGTATTCGTCGTCGCCGGCGACGAGAACGATGTGCTTGCCTTCGCCGGATCCGGCGGCACCTTCGTAGACGACCCATTTTGGGTCGTCGGAGGCGGTTTCCTCGGGTGGGGGTTCGGCGGGCGCGCAGGCTGTTGTCAATAGGGTGACGGCTATGAGCGTCGCGACGGACGTGGTCCAGGTGAATCGGGCTCGGGACATCATCGAATTCTTCGGATTATGGGTCCTTGCAGGCTGAGGGGGAAGGTATCGGCTTGCTGTGTAGGATCGAACCTGGCAATGTCGGCGGCCTTTCTCGACCGTCATTGCAGTGTATCCGCCGGCGTGCTCTGAAATCTACCCGAAGTCAGGGGAGGGAGTGCCGCTATCGTTGAACCACCCATTTGCGATCGCTTTAGAGCACACAAAGTCCCGCTTTCCAGCCCAGTGACCAGCCCTCGCCCTTCGGCCCTCTCTTGCCTGCAATTGACGTTTCCGAAGGCAAAAAAACTCTTGTATCAAAAAGGGTAGAGACCCATACTGTGGGTCGCTCGCAGAAACCGCAAGCAATTTGGAACTAAGATCTGGAGGACTACGAAAATGGCAGCAAAAACTGAACGTAAGGCGAGAAAACAGAGCAAGAAGGCAACGCGAAGACCTCCCAAGCCGACAGGAATGCACGCGCCGCTTTCTACTGAAGTTGATGAGACGCCGGCGAAAACGGGCGGGGCCTCTCCCCCGTCCGAAGGGTCGGCTGCGGAGTCAACGCCCTACCGGGACAGCGGCATCGAAGAAGTGGAGGGCTTTGATCCTGCCAGACTGCGGACAACGGAACCACCGGAGGCGTCTCTGGCAAGTTTGCTGGCGGCCCCGGACGTCAGCGAGCTCTCTGACATTGGCGAGGCGTCGTTTGGACCGCCCCCTTCCGCCGGCGAAGCGGCACTTCCCATCGCCGAAATCGTTCACGGCGACGATGACCGTGTCCGGATCAACAACACTTCGCCTTATCCTTGGAGGGTTCACGCCTCGCTGCTCATCACGGCGAGGGATAATTCGATGTGGATCGGTACGGGATGGTTCATTGGGCCCCACACTCTTGCGACCGCGGGGCACGTTGTATACATCAAGAACAGTGGTGTGCCGGGCAGAGATGGGTGGGTCAGAAGAATTCAAGTCATGGCCGGGCGCAACGGGAACACGCTTCCTTACGGTTCGGTAACGAGTAGCAACCTTCGCACTGTCGTGGGATGGGCTAACAACGGGGATCAGAACTACGACTACGGAGCGATCATCACGCCAACGAATCTCGGAAATACGGTTGGCTGGTTCGGGTTCGGGGCTTATTCCGACCCGACCATCCGGGCGTCGGTTGGAAATCTCTCCGGCTACCCCAGCGACAAGCCGAGTGGCACTCAATGGTACGATGCCCACAGAATTGCTTCGGTCACTAACCGGAAGGTTTTCTACGACATAGACACGGCGGGCGGCCAGAGTGGTAGCGCCGTTTACCGGATCGTCAGTGGAGGTCGGTACGGTTTTGCCGTTCACGCTTATGGCGGAGCCACGACGAATTCCGGCACCCGGATCACAACACCTGTTTTCAATAATTTCGTCGCCTGGAGAGCCTAGTGGTCAGCGCGTGAGTTAGGCACGGGTTGCCGAGTGCCGAATCGCGGTCTATCCTCTCGGATAGAGAGGCCGGGCTGCGGAAGGACGGAGAATGGTAATTGCGGGGGTCGTTCGAGACTCTGAAGGCTGTCCGGTGGCGGATGCGCGTGTCTATTTGATAGCGGCCCCAGGACCCTTTCCGGATATCGCAGGGCTTACGGACGCGCGGGGCACCTTCACACTTGGCGCCCGAATTCCCGGAGAGTATCAGATCGGATGTACCGCGACGGGGCATGGATCAACCAGCGAAACTATTGTCGTCCGAAGCGGTCAAGATGTTCAAGTTGAAATTTCGTTTCCCTAGCGGGTCGAGAGCGCTGCCCATGACATCAAGTTAAGGCAGGGAAGAGGGACCGCACCCAGGGGAGGTCCCCGTCGGGTCTCGGCCTGGTGCGTCTTGGCGGCTACAGGTAGAGAATCGATAGAATGAGCAACGCTCCCAACGCGGTCGGCGTGGGGAGGCGTTCCTGAGGAGTAGAGGCTTGTTCGCTTGGTTTCGCAGCTTCGTCAGTGCGATTACGTTCGCCTTCCTGGCGGGCTTTAGCTCCGAGGCTGTTCCGCAGACCACCCGTCCGTCGGCCGAAGATCTTGAGTTCTTCGAGCGCGAAATTCGCCCTCTGTTGGCGGAGCAATGCTACTCCTGCCACAGTTCCCAAATTGAAACCCCATTCGCGGGGCTGCGGGTGGATAGTCGCGAGGCGTTGCTGAAGGGTGGGGAATCGGGAGCGGCGATTCTGCCGGGGGATCCGGAGAAAAGCCGTTTGATCAAGCTGCTGCGGGGGGAGCCGCTGTTGATGCCGCCCACGGGTCGGCTCGCGGAGGACCGCATCGCCGCGCTGGGCAAGTGGATCGAGTTGGGCGCGCCCTGGCCCGAAGACGAGCCCGCGCCGGAGCCCCAAGCCGGCGACTTTGATCTGGAAGCCCGCAAAAGTTCGCATTGGGCTTGGCAGCCGGTCGCGGTCGTGGAGCCGCCGGCGGTCAGCGACAAGGATTGGCCGGCCGGCCCGGGCGACCGGTTCTTGCTCGCGAAGCTCGACGAGGAGGGGTTGAAGCCGGCTTCCCCGGCTGATCGCTACACGTTGATTCGCCGGCTGAGCTTCGATTTGACCGGGCTGCCGCCGACACCGGAACAGATCCGAGCTTTCGTTCAAGACAACTCGCCGGACGCCTATCTAAAGTTGGTTCGACGATTGCTCGACTCGCCGCACTTTGGCGAGCGCTGGGCGCGGCACTGGATGGACTTGGTGCGCTACGCCGAGTCGCACGGCAGCGAGGGGGATCCCGAGATCCCGGTGGCTTGGCGCTACCGTAACTACCTCATTCGGGCGCTAAACAACGACGTGCCCTACGACCAGCTCATCCGGGAACACCTCGCCGGGGACCTGCTCGAAAACCCTCGCATTAACGAAAGAGACGGAATCAACGAATCGATCCTCGGCACCGCTCACTACCGCATGATCGAGCACGGCTACCAGCCCGTCGACCCTTGGGAGGATCGCGTCAAAGTCGTGGACAACCAGATTGATGTGTTGTCGAAGGCGTTGCAAGGGCTGACGGTTTCGTGCGCTCGGTGCCACGACCACAAATTTGATGCGATTAGTCAGAAGGATTATTACGCGTTGTTTGGGATGTTTTACGGGGCGCGGCCGACACAGCGAGCGATTGACGACCCGGCTACTCTCCACCGCCACCGTGACGAGCTGATCGAGCTGAAAGCCGAGATTCGGGCCGGTCTAGCCAAGGAATGGCTGTCGGCGGCGAAGAGTTTGGGGAGGCGGCTTTCCGAGGCGGATACTCCCGCGGTGCGGAGGGCCTTCGGGGAAGCGGCGTGCGAGCAGGACAGCCCGCTTCAGGTGTGGAACGAGCTTCGAGACAAACAAGGCGATGCCTTTCACGCGACCTGGCGAAACCTTCTCGATCGCGGACGCGAGACTACCCAAGCTCACGAGAAGTTCAACCAAGAGAAGTTCGAGATTTGGGATTTAACCGGGGACGATTACGAGGCGTGGGTGGGTCACGGCTCGGGATTGCCCGATGAACCCGCCGGGGCGGGGGAATTCCGAGTGCTCCACGAGGGTGACCGCGTCGTCGAAGGCCTCTATCCGGGCGGAGTGTACACCCATCTGCTTTCGACGAAACACAACGGAGTGATGCAGTCGCCCCGCTTCAAGATCGATAGCGGCTACATCAGCGTGCGGGTTTTGGGCGGCGACATGAGCTACGCGCGCCTGATCGTCGAGAATTACGCCGTTCCGCTGGCCGGGATCTACTCGCAGCGCTACAGCCCTCGAAGCGACCAAATGAAATGGTGGCGTTGGAAGACCGATTTCTGGAAGGGCTTCACGGCTTACGTCGAATTCACCACGCACGACGACTCCACCAATTTCTTTCCCGATCCGGTTGATCGTCGGAAGAAGCTGCGGCCGAAACGTCCCAAGCACGGGCGGTCGGCGATCGGCGCCGCCGCTGTCGCTTTTCACGACGGAGAAGACGAACCCAAGGAAACGGTGAGCGCGGCGCTCTATTTGCTCGAGGGGGCGGCCCCGGACTCGGCCGAAGCGCTCGATGAACTGCTGGGGCGGCGTCTTGCCGAGGCGATCGAGGCTTGGCGGGACGGGCGGCTCCATGAGCATGAGAATGACGAGCAGACGGCGTTCCTGGATTACTTTGTTCGCAAAGACCTGCTGCCTCGATCGCTCGAGAGGCTCGAGAGTCTTCGCGGATTGGTCGAGGAGTACCGTCGGCTGGAGGCGGAGATTCCGATTCCGCGGCGCGCGCCGGGGGTCCTCGAAGAGGGTGCGCCGGATCACCCGTTGCTGGTTCGCGGCAACCATAGGCAACCGGGGGACGCGGTGCCGCGGCGCTATTTGTCGGCGGTGGGCGGCTCGCTCTTTGAGAGTCCTCGCACAGTACGGGTGCGGTTGGCAGAGGAGATCGTGAGCCCTGCGAATCCGTTGACGGCGCGGGTGATGGTGAACCGGATTTGGCATTACCTATTCGGCCGGGGGATTGTGGGGACGCCGGACAACTTCGGGGCGGTGGGCGAGCGGCCGACGCATCCGGAATTGCTCGACTTCCTGGCCGATCGATTCATCAAGGACGGCTGGTCGATTAAGAAGACGGTTGAGCGGTTGGTGTCGACGCGGGCGTATCAGATGAGCAGCAAGCCCTCCGACCGGGCGCGTGAAATCGATCCGCTCAACAAGCTGCTGCAGCATATGCCGGCGCGGAGGCTCGAGGCGGAGTCGATTCGGGATTCGCTGTTGGCGGTTTCGGGACGTTTGGATCCGACCATGTACGGGGCGCCGATCTCCAGCCGGCGGTCTTATTTCTTCGCTGAGGACGCCGCCAAGGAGAAGCCGTCTCCGTCCGGGGATGACCGCCGCAGCGTTTACCAAGAGGTTCGACGCAACGTCCACAACCCCTTGCTGGAGGCGTTTGATCAACCCAGCCCGGCAACGACCCGCGGGCAGCGCGACGTGACGAATGTTCCAGCCCAGTCGCTGGCACTCATGAACAGCCCTTTCGTGACTGGGCTGGCCGAGGAATGGGGCCGTCGCCTGGCGAGGGGCGAGGCGCACTCGGTGGACATGCGGGTCGAGTACATGTTCTTGAAGGCCTTTGGTCGGCGGCCGTTACCCGAAGAGCGAGGCCGCACGGCCGGGTACTTGGCTGATTTGGCGAAAGAGCACGGGGTTTCGGAAAGCGCGATTCTGGGGAGCGCCAAGGTTTGGCGGGCGGTGGCGCACTCGCTTTTCAACTTCAAGGAATTCATCTATATTCGTTAGGGAAGTTATGTACGATCCGAGTCATCTCTATTCGCGACGCCCCGATGCGCGACGAATGCTTAGTCGGCGTGAAATGTTGTGCAAGAGCTCGACCGGGTTTGGGATGCTTGCCCTGGCGGGTTTGATGGCGGACCGGAACTACGCGGGGCCGGCGGAGGGCGGGCCGGAAGGGCCGTTGGTTCCGAAGCCGCCGCATTTCTCCCCTCGGGTCAAGAACGTCATTTTTTGCTACATGTCGGGCGGGATGTCGCAGGTCGATTCGTTTGACCCGAAGCCCCGGCTGGCGAAGGAAGCCGGGCAGCCGATGCCGTTCAAGACCGAGCGGACGATGTTCAACCAGGATGGGAACATCTTCCCGAGTCCGTGGGAATTCACGCCACGCGGGGAGAGCGGGATCCCGACAAGCGAGATCTTTCCGCACATCGGTTCGGTGGCGGATGAGTTATGCGTGATCCGCTCCATGACGGCGAAATTCATGGAGCACGCCCAGGGGAACTTTTATATTCATTGCGGGACGCCCTTCACGGGATTCCCAAGCATAGGTGCTTGGGTGACGTACGGGCTGGGAAGCGAAAACCAAAACCTCCCGGGCTTTGTCGTCCTGGGCGGGGGAGGTATTCCGCACGGTGGGATCAACATGATGGGCAACGGGTTTCTCCCATCGGTGCATCAAGCTTCGATGATTCACCCGGCGCGGGAGGAGCCATTGCGCAACGTCACGCCGAGCGAGCCCGACCATTTACAACGGAAGCAGTTGTCGTTTGTCCGCGGGATGGATGAGTCGTTTTTGGCGGGGCTGGGCGAGCACGAGCCGGTGGAAGCGGCGATCAACAACTACGAGATCGCTTACCGGATGCAGAGCGCGGTACCGGAGCTGGTGGACCTGAGCGGCGAGAGCGAGGCGACGAAGAAACTCTATGGCCTTGATTCCGAGATGACGCCGAGGTCGATCTATGCGCGGCAATGCTTGATGGCGCGGCGCTTGGTCGAGCGCGGGGTACGCTTCGTTGAATTGACGATGGTCCCCACCAAGGGTCTTACCGAGAGTTCTGGAAATCCGTGGGATCAGCACGGCGGGCTGAAGGTCGGCCACGCGGCGAACGCCTACACGGTGGACCAACCGGTCGCGGGGCTGATCAAGGATCTCAAGGCGCGGGGATTGCTGGATGAAACGCTGGTGATCTTCTCGGGCGAATTCGGGCGGACGCCTTTCGTGCAGGCGGCGGACGGGCGAGACCACAATCCGATGGGTTTCAGCTTATGGCTGGCGGGCGGCGGTCTCAAGAAGGGTTTGATCCACGGGCAAACCGACGAGTATGGCTACCGCGTCGTGGAGAACAAGCGCACGATCCACGATCTGCATGCCACGATTTTGCATCTTCTCGGGCTCGATCACGAAAACCTCAGCTATCACTTCGGCGGGCGGGATTACCGGCTGACCGACGTGCATGGGCACGTGATTCAAGACATTTTGGCTTGACCAGAGCGTGGTGGGGGCGGGCTCAGGCTCTTTGATACGGAGATCTCGACCGGAATCAGTTTTCCGCCTTCGGTGTTGTGATCAAGAGGCGCATATGAAGACCGACGGAGAAGCGCATTGGACGAACCGCCGGACGGGGATGCTCTTCGCGACGGGCGCGATGCTGTTGGTTCTGGGGATGACGGCGAGCCCCGCGGCCGGCGAGGACGACGATGTGCCACGTGCTTGGGACGGCCGGCCGGACCTGAACGGCATCTGGCAGGCGATCGGCACGGCACATTGGGACTTGGAAAATCATCCCTCCGGGCCGGGCCATCCCGACCTTGGCGCAATTGGGGCGATCCCGCCCGGGCAAGGGGTGGTCGTCGGGGGCGAGATTCCCTATAAGGACGCGGCACGCGAACAGAAGCGGACGAACTTCGAAAAGCGGATGACGGACGACCCCGAAGCGAGATGCTTCCTCCCGGGGGTGCCGCGCGCGACTTACCTTCCTTATCCTTTTCAGATCATCCAGGGGGACAGGAAGATCATGATCGTCTATGGGTTTGCCGAGGCGAATCGGACGATTCACATGGATAAGGAGAATCCCGAGCCGCCGCCGCTCGACAGTTGGATGGGGCGGTCGCACGGGAGGTGGGAAGGCGAGACGCTGGTGGTCGACGTCGAGGGCTTTAACGGCCAGGCGTGGTTCGATCGGGCGGGTAACTTCGCAAGCTCGGCTCTTCGGGTAGAGGAGCGATATACTCCGATGGGTCGCGACGCGTTGCTTTATGAGGCTACGATTGAGGACCCGGAGGTCTTTACGCGGCCGTGGAAGATTCGGATCCCGCTCTATCGGCGGCTCGAGGAGAATGCGCGGGTTTTGGAGTTCAAGTGCGTCGAGTATGCGGAAGACCTTGTTTATGGGCATCTGCGGAGGGAGCCTACTCGTTGAGGCCCTTTGAAATAGGGCGGAAAGAGGAACAGGTGTCGGGCTCGAAAGCCCGACAGGGCTCGCCTGCAGGCGAGCGCCACGTCGTAGGACGCTGCGTTCGCGGAGGGGGTGACAACGTGATTCCAGCAAGCCCCGTAGTTCTCATGATCGTTCTCGCGGCCGCCGCGGCGGCGATCACGCCCGCCTGGGCGGCCGAATACCACCACGTGCAAATCACCACCGCGAGTCCGTCCGAGGGCGTGGCCTGGTACGCCAGGCATCTGGATTGCGAACCGATAGTGGGCCGCAACGACGCCGCCAACTGCGACGGCGTCGAGTTCATCTTCGTCGTGCAACCGACGATGGGAGGCACGCAGGGTACGGGCGTCAACCATGTGGGCTTCTCGTACGCCGACCTGACCGCGAAGATGACTGAGTTCGAAGCCGTCGGCGTGGGCGGCTACGGCGTTCGGCTGCAGCGTTTCGACGACGGGTCCACGTTGCGCGACGAGCCGGGGCTGTTCAAGCACGGCTTCATCTTTGATCCATGGGGCACGCGGATCGAGCTGCTCGAAGACACCGAGCGCACTGGATTTCATCACGTTCATTTGAGCGCCGCCGATCCCGAGGCGACATTGGCGTGGTATCGCGAGGCGTTCGGCGGTAAGCCCGGCAAGTTGAAGGGACGGATCGACGGGCTGCTTTTCGGCGATATTTGGGTGCTGGCCTCGCGTCATCCGGAAGGCGTGCCCGCTCCGACGGAGGGCCGGGCCGTTGGTCACATTGGATTCGTCGTGTCGAATATTGACCGAGCGGCGCCTCGTATGCGGAAGCGCGGTGTCGAGTTCGACGAAGAGCCGAGAGTGCCGCAGAACGCCCGCACCTCGGCCAAGCGCGCGTTCGTCCGCGGCCCCGACAACGTCACGGTCGCGGTCGTTGAAAAAGGATTTGCCGGAGTCGAAGTCGTGGCGCAATCGGTGGCGGGGGGCGAGACCCGCGAGCCTTATACGACGCCCCGGACACCCTGGGGTGAGCCGGACTTCCAGGGCGTGTGGACCGGCAACGCCGCGCACGGCATCCCGCTCGAGCGACCGGACGATCTGGCCGACATCGAGGAGTTGTCGCCCGAGGAAGCCGCCGCGCGCCGCGAGCGCCGCACGCTCAGCAGCATCTGGGGATACGAGCGCGAATGGCGTGACACCACCCTCGGCTACGACAAGATGACCCCGTCCACTCAAGTGGCCATGATCGTCGATCCGCCCGACGGCCGGTTGCCCGAGTTGACCGCCGAGGGCAAGCGAAGGGCCGAAGAAGCTCGCCTGGCGCGGGAGCGACGGAAGAGAGTCCCGCCCGGCGGTCCGGAAGATTTGAGCACGTACGAGCGCTGCATCACGCGCGGGCTGCCCGGCATGATGATGCCTTCGATCTACAACAACGGCCTCCAGATCGTGCAAGGACCGGGGTACGTGGCCATCCAGAAGGAAATGGTTCACGAGACCCGCACCATCCCGACGAAGCCTCAGGAGCGGGTCGGCGCGAAGCTGACCTCGTGGCTGGGCGATTCTCAGGGCCGCTGGGAAGGCGACGCTCTCGTCATCGAAACGAGCCGCTTCAACGACAAGAATTCGTTTCGCGGGTCGACTGCGAGTATGACGTTGACCGAGCTCTACACTCGGGTCGGCCCGACCAAGCTGGCGTATGAGTTCACGGTCGACGATCCCACGATATGGACTCGGCCCTGGACGGCTATGTTTACCTTCGACCTGGACAATGATCAGTATGAGCTAGTCGAGTATGCCTGCCATGAGGGCAACTACGGCATGTTCAACATGCTGAGCGCTGCGCGGACGAGAGACAGAGAGGCGGCGGAAGCCGGTCGATAGCGAGGTGCTTTTGATGCGTAGGACGGTAGTAGTCGCGTGCGTCGGGCTTTGCGTCGGCGTCTTTGTCGCCCTGGTCCCCGTCCTGGCGCATCATGCCTTCTCGTCTGAGTTCGACGCCGAAAAACCGGTCAGGCTGCGCGGAAAGATCACGAGGATGGAGTGGGTCAATCCCCACGCCTGGATGCACATCGAAGTCAAGAATGATGCCGGCGCGGCCCAGAATTGGATGATCGAAGCGGGCCCCCCGGGGGCCCTGGTGCGGCGCGGCTGGCGCAAGGATTCGGTGAAGCCGGGCGTCGAGGTCTTGGTCGAGGGGTACCGAGCGATCGACGGCACCAACAAGGCCAACGGCCGCGATGTGACCCTGCCTGACGGCACGCGTCTCTTCGCCGGGTCGTCGGGGACGGGCGCGCCCTACGACCGCCGGCCGTCGAAAGACCGGAAATAGGGCGGTCGTCGGTAGAGACAAACACTCTTGTTTGTCCTAGCCTCAGTAGGGACGAACACTCTTGTTTGTCCTAGTCGACAGTCAAGACAAGCTCTCAGCTTGTCTCGGCCGCGACCACCGGCGTGCCCACGACCACCGGCTGAGAGCGGGCCGTACTGAACGCAAGGACCTGCAAGAGTGCCGGTCGCCGCCGGGGGCGCTCGACTACATGCCTTCTTGACCGCTCGATGGGATCCATGCAAAGAATTTGTACGCTTCTTGTGCTCGTCGGCCTGGCGATGTTTGCCGCCTTGCGCGCACAGGACTTCGACAACAAGAACTACTTTTCTCCCGTCGAAAAACTACCCCTGCCGCCGCCGGAACAGCCGATTCCCTACAGCCACAAGCTGCACGTCGGCAAGCTCGGCTTGAAGTGCGCCCACTGCCATCAAGGCGATCAGGACGGCTTCATGATGGAGTTCCCGACCGAAGACAAGTGTATGACCTGTCACACGGCGATCAAGACCGAGAGCCCGCACGTCCAAAAGCTGGCCGAGTTTGCCGGCGCCGGCAAGAGAGTGCCCTGGGTCCGGATCTACCGCGTGCCGGACTACGTGTGGTTCGCTCATGAATCGCACGCTGGCGACGCGGGCATCTCGTGCGAAAAATGCCATGGACCCGTCGCCGGGCGCGAGCAGTTATTCAAGGAAAAGCCGACCAATATGATCGCCTGCATGGATTGCCACGCCGAACACAAGGCACCGAACGACTGCGACCTTTGCCACGACCCGGGTTAGAGTCCACGGTTCGATCCCTCCTGCCCGAACGCCGGCAACAGACCACCAAGAAGCGACCGGCCTAATCGAACCAAGCCCGGTGAACCGCGGTGAACCGGGCTCAGCGTGGACTTCCATCCGCGCCTCTGTTTCTATCGCTCGCGTTGCGAGAGGTACGTACCACATTCATGTACAGAACCCGGGTCAACCTCACCCGCCGCCGGCCCGTGAATGTTTCTATAATCAGAGGGAATCACGGGGGGGGGGTGGACCATGCTGATCAAGGTTCCGAAAGGCTGGCAAATTCCCGAACGCGAGCTGACGCCGGAGAGCGTTTTCTTGAATCGCCGCTCGCTGCTGAAATCGGCCGGCTTCGCCGGACTCGGCACGCTGGTTTCCTCGCACCTATCGGCCGCCACGACCGCCGATCTCTATCCGGCCAAGCGCAACCCGAAATACAAGCTCGATCGCCCACTTTCTCATCCGAGAATCGTAACCGGCTTTAACAACTTCTACGAGTTCACGACCGATAAGGGGCGCGTCAAGGATCTGGTTCACCGTTTCAAGACCGAGCCTTGGACAGTGAAGGTCAAAGGGCTCGTCAACAATCCCGGCAAGTACGACCTCGACGATCTGATCCGACGCATCCCGCTCGAAGAGCGGTTCTACCGCATGCGTTGCGTGGAAGCTTGGTCGATCGCGGTGCCGTGGACGGGCTTTCCGGTCTCCGAGTTCATCAAACTCGTCGACCCCAAACCCGAAGCGAAATACATGCGCATGACGACCGTGCAGCGCTTCTCGGAGATGCCCGGCATTGCTTCGCAAGACCACTACCCCTGGCCGTACTACGAATCACTACGAATGGACGAGGCCATGAACGAAATGGCGATGTTCGTCACCGGGCTGTACGGCAAACCGCTGCCCAAGCAAAACGGCGCTCCGATCCGCCTGATCACGCCCTGGAAATACGGACTCAAGAGCATCAAGTCCATCACGGAAATTCGTTTTACCAAGAGGCGCCCCGGCACTTTTTGGACAGAGGCCGCGGGTGACGAATACGGCTGGTTTTCCAATGTGAATCCCGCTAGACCGCACGTCCGCTGGTCCCAGGCGACGGAACGCTTCATGGGCCCCAGGGGGGAAGAAAAGCGTCCGACCCTGCCCTACAACGGTTACCAGGAATTCGTGGCCTCAATGTACACCGGCAAGGAATTCTAAATCCCGGTAGCGCTAGGGCGCTCGTCGGGTATGTCTTCATTCGAAGCTGTTGCGCAACGCGAATTCGTTTCAGTGTAAACGGCCCCCTACCCGCAACACCGTGCCCGATACCCGTCGATCGCCCGGGCGAGTTGGACGCCGGCGGCCATCGGGTACAATAGTCCCAACAGGGAGGAAGCAGCGTGCAAGGCGACTCCAAAGTTATCAAAGATCTCAACGAGGTGCTCAAAGCCGAGTTGACCGCGATCAATCAATATTTCTGTCACGGCGAGATGTGCGAAAACTGGGGCTACAGCAAACTCGCGGGCTACATCAAGAAAGAGGCTATCGATGAGATGCGCCACGCCGAAGCTTTGATCGAGCGCATCCTCTTCCTCGAAGGCATGCCGAACATGGCCGATATGTTCCCGATCAAGATCGGCCAAGACGTCAAAACCCAAATCGAAAACGACATGGCTTTGGAGTTGGACGCGATCCCTCGGCTCAATGGGGCGATCAACCACGCCGTGGCCGCCAACGACAATGCGTCGCGCGACCTTTTTGAGAAGATCTTGGTCGACGAAGAACAACACGTCGATTGGCTCGAAGCCCAGCTCGGCATGATCGATGAGATGGGAATCGGCGTCTACCTCTCGCAGCAAATACACGACGAGGGAGAAGGGTAGAGCCTTACCCATCCGTGCACACAGTTCAGAACGCGGATACAGAGCCCCGAGCGCAAGCGACGGGCTAAGGGCAGGCAACGGCCACGCGCTTCGGCACTGCGTCATCCCGAAACGTTGCGCCTTCCGACATTGGTCTTCCGCCTGGTCGAAACCGTTGCGCCCTTGGCCCGTCGCTTGCGCTCGGGGCTCTGTATCTACGCTGTGAATTGTGTATGTCGGGAAACATTTGAAGGGCTCACGTTTCCATTACAGCCCCTCACACACCAACCCGGTTTCCGTCCTCAAGGGTTTAACCCTTTCGCTCTTTCCGCCGATCTATTTGGTAGGAACGGATACGCCTATGGGTTTCATTTCCAACGCCTACAACGATCTTGCGGGTGAGCGTATTGCGCCCGCCGCCGCAAGCAAGCGCTCGAGGAACTCCGCCCGGTGGGAAGAAGCCGATCGCCGACGGCGACGCCAGAGCCGGGACGAAAAAGTAAGCTCAGGCGAGGCCGCCGTGGACACGTTCGAATCCACGCAGGAAACAACCTCGGACGAGTGAAAGATTGAAGCCGCCCGCAAACCGGCTACGCCGAGCGCGGGGTTCGAAGAAACCCGCGGCTATTCCAAATACGTGTAGTCGTCGAGCATGCGGGAAAAAGTCGCCAGCACCTCGTGCTCGTCATCGTCGGAAATCAGCCCGCGATCTTTCCTCTCGGAAAGTTGTTTCGCGACCAATTCCCGCAAGTTGTCGGTGTCGTAGTCGCTATATTCGAGCACCTCGCGCACCGAATCGCCGCGAGTTACCTCTTCGATCGTTGCCTCCCCGTCTTCTCCGACCGTCACGGCGGCCTCGGTGACGACCCCAAACAGATTGTGCAGGTCGCCCAGGGTTTCCTGATACGCACCCAGCAATAAGAACGCCAAGTAGTAGGGCTCGCCGGCACGGACAGCGTGGAGTTCCAGTGATTCCTTGATGTGCCGCGCATCGACGAATTTGTCGACTGTCCCGTCGGAATCGCAGGTCACGTCACACAGCACGCCGCGTTCGGTAGGTATCTCGTCGAGCCGATGAATCGGCATGATCGGGAACAACTGATCGAAAGCCCAGAAATCGGGCAGTGACTGAAACATCGAGAAGTTGCAAATATACTTGGCCGAAAGCAGCCGGTCGAGCTCCTCGAACTCCTCCGGACGCTGCTTCATGCCGCGAGATAGCTTGGCGGCCTGACGGCAGACCCTCCAAAACAGCCACTCGCCCTTGGCCTTGTCTTGGAGGTCGAGATAGCCGAGGTCAAAGAGCGAATGGAGGTCCTCCCGCTGCTGAACGGCGTCGTGATAGGATTCCCGGAAATTCTTCGCATTGATATCTTGCGCCAGGTCGGTCAATTCGAGCACGGGCTCGGCTTCGGACTCAACCGCCTCGTCGGTGTGGAATCCCTCGGCGCCGGGCGCGACGACTTTCTTAACGTCGGTGACGAGCACCGAATGATAAGCGACCATGGCGCGGCCGCTCTCGGTGACGATCGTCGGCGCGGGGACGTCCTCGTTGTCACAGACTTCGCCGACGGTGTAGACGACGTCGTTGGCGAACTCCTGCACCGAGTAGTTGGTCGAAAACTCCGAAGCCGTCTTGCTGCCGTCGTAGTCGACGCCGAGGCCTCCGCCGACGTTGAGGTATTCGACGTCGCAGCCCATCCCGCGCACCTTGGCGTAGACACGGGCGGCTTCTTTGAAAGCTTGCTTCGCGCGGCGGATGTCGGTGATTTGCGAGCCGATGTGAAAATGCAGCATCTTCAGCGCGGACGCCTTACCGCGCTGTTGGAGCATCCGCAGCGTGTTGACCAGAGCCGGCGTGCTCATGCCGAATTTCGCGAACTCGCCACCCGACTCTTCCCACTTGCCGCTTCCGCGCGACGAGAGTCGCACTCGAATTCCCAGATGCGGTGTTACGCCGAACTTGTCACCGACTTCAAGAGCGGCGAGAACGTCCGCGGTCTCCTCAACCACAACGACCGCCCGCTTGCCGACCTTTTCCGACAGCACGGCGGCTCGCAGGAACAAGTCGTCCTTGAGGCCGTTACAAACAATGAGCGCGCCCGGCACAAGCGGCGACGCGAGCGCGGCGGCCAGCTCCGCCTTGCTGCCCACCTCGAGGCCGTAGTGATAAGGGGCGCCACATTCGAGCAGACGCCGCACGACGCCTGCCTTTTGATTGACTTTCGTGGGATAGACCGCGAGGTGTCGCCCTTCGTACTTGAACTCTTTGATCGCGCCCGCGAAAGCCTCGTGCAGAGCCGACATCCGCTCGTCGAGAATCTGCGGGAAGCGCAGCAGCGCGGGCATGGATTGCCGGGCGGCGGTTAGCTCTTGGACCACCCGATACAGATCAATCGAGCGCGCGCGGTCCTTGCCCGGCGCTACCGCCAAATTGCCGTCTTCGTTGATGAAGAAATAGTCGAAACCCCAGTCTTCAACACCGTAGAGCTTGGCGGTTGCTTCCTGCGCGCCGTTAGCAGCGCTCGGCACTCGACGCGGGAGCGGGACGGGAGTCGAAGCGGGCGTTTTTCTTGTTGGTTGCGGGGCCGAACTCAAAGGTTGCCTTCCGTTCGATCTACCGGCGCCCAAGGCGCAAGACCTTATCATATATTGACGGCCGGGCGGACGGGCGTTGGTGAGTAAGGGTGTGCCGAATCGACGTGGCGCACGCCTCCGGGTGTGCCGTGTCGGCACTCTTGCCGACATGTCTTCCCTTCCATCCCCGCCGCTAAACCAGGTTAGCAAGCTGCTCCGCGAGGCAAACTTGCGCGAGGCTTAACCGGCGTCGTATTGATGTCGGCCACCCGGTGAGGAATCGGGCAATCGTCCTACAATAACCGGAGCTTCGCTGACAACTGGGGCGGATGCATGCCGCTCCCGAAATGCCTACCGAGAAGCCAGGAGAGCACGTCATGGAAGATCGGCCTGTCGCGATCGTCACGGGCGCCGGCCGCGGCATCGGCCGCGGCATCGCCAAGGATTTGGCGCGGACGCACAATGTGATCGCCACCTACCTTAGCCGCGAAGATACAGCGCGGTCACTGCGAGAAGAATGCGGCGCGGAAATCCTTCGTGTTGACACGGCCTCGGGCGACGACCGCCGCGCGCTGCTCGCTTTTTGCCGCGAAAAATTCGGGCGGCTGGATCTCTTGGTCAATAACGCCGGCATGGGCCCCCGTCAGCGGCTGGACATTCTCGAGGCGACTGAGGACAGCTACGACGAGGTCTTGGCGGCCAATTTGAAAGGGCCGTACTTTTTGACCCAGGCCGCAGCGCGCTGGATGGTCGAGCGGCAGTCGGGGCGGATCGTCTTTATCGGGTCGATGTCGGCCTGCACATCGTCGCCCAATCGCGGCGAGTACTGCGTCTCGAAGGCCGGCCTGGCGATGGCCGTGACGCTTTTCGCCCATCGCCTGGCGGGCGAGGGCATTACGGTTTTCGAAGTGCGCCCGGGAATTATCCACACCGACTTGATCACGCCGGTAAAGGCGAAGTACGAGAAACTGATCGCCGAGGGAATGCTACCCCAACCCCGCATGGGAGAAGTGGACGATGTCGCCAAGGCCGTCCGTGCGATCGCGGACGGCATGCTCGATTACTCGACCGGACAGGTGATCGACGTCGACGGCGGATTCCGGCTGCGGACACTATAGGGCCCGCAACGCTGCAGGAGAGTAACGCGTAGGCGCGTCTTTCGCCGGACCTGTGTCGCCTCCATTTAAGCTCCTTTACGCCGCCCCTACTCAGAGTCCTTCAAGAACCCGTACAACAACGCCGCCAAAATTCCGCCCAGCGGGCAAGCGACGAAATAAATCCAAAGGCTCGACATCGCGGTCGGCGCATTGCCGAAGAGCGCGGGCCCCAACGAGCGCGCCGGATTCAGCGACGCCCCAGTCAACGGCCCGCCCATCAAAATGCAAAACACCAGCGTCAAACCGATCGCGACCGGGGCCATGTTGCCGGCCTTGCCGCTCACGGCGGTGTTGTAGATTGCATTCACGAGGAAAAACGTTAATAGCAACTCGATAACAAATGTCTGCGCTGTCCCGACACCCTCGGCGGGGACTGTCGCGCCCAACGATCCCGCTTTTTCACCCAGCACATAAGCCAAGGCGCCGGCGCCCGCAACGCCGCCGGCCAATTGGGCGATGATGTACCCTACGGCGGTGCCGGCATCGATCTGACGGCCGACCAGCAGTCCGATCGTCACCGCGGGATTAATGTGCGTGCCCGAAATGTGCCCGTAGGCATAGGCTAAACCCAACACGACTAGCCCGTGTGCGAAGGCTGTGGCAACCAGGCTGCCGCTAATGGCGCCCGCCCCCGCACCGATAAAGATCAAGGCGAAAGTTCCAATAAATTCCGTCGTCAACGCTTTCGAATTCATGATTCTCCTCTGTCCCGCCGCCGTCCGTTGTGCTGGGCCGAAGCCTGGAAGGACGCGGCGTTCCGCGCAGCCAACGCTCGCCCTACTCGAAAAGCAGCCGACAGCTGACGGAAGCAAGACGATAGCACTCGCGCAGGGTGATTTCAACCCGACCAAAATTGTCGATGTTACGGTGTTGCCGGAGCGGCCTTGATTGCGTGGGCGGCGATTGCCCACCACTTGCCTGGGGGGGTATAGCGTGCTCGAACACCCTGGCGACGGTGCTTACCGGACCTTGATCGGAGTAACGACGGAGCTTTCCGGTGATCGACGGCCGTTAGTTGCGGCCGACTCCCCGGCAGCGCCGTTGCGCCGGCCGGCCTCGATCAGCCGATGCTCAACCTCGTGTTCTGACGAACCTCCCGCCGATTCGTTGCACTTGTCGACTCCGTCGGCGGTGATCCAGTAGGTGCCGCTGTCGCCGGTGCGGATGTACCCTCTCTCCCGCAAGTACCACAGCGAAAACTCAAGGTGTTCCGGGGCACAGTTCAGCAGTCGCTCGATCTCGCGTATGTTCACCCCGGGAGCTTGGCTTTCCTGGAGCCGCTTGGCGTAGAGAATCGAGAGTATCCCGTCGCGCTGCCGCTTCTCGATTTCGCGTGAAGTCAGCGCCTGTCCCTGGTCAAAGATCTTCCAGCGCAGTTTTTGGTGCTCCTGATGCTTCGCATCGAAAGCGGCCCGCTTTTCCGGATCCGAAAGTGTCCGATAAGCACTAAAGACGAGCTCAAACTCCCGCGTATTCCCCGACTCGATGTTGTCGGGGTGGTATCGCAACGCCAGCAGGCGATAGACGCGTCGAATCGTTTCCTCTTCGGCGGCGGGACTGATCTGGAGTACCTCGTAGAAATCGATGAATGAGTCTTGTTCCTTCACGCTGACGTAACGGCTCGATCACGGGCGGCGAGCCGCTCTACGATACGACCAATGATGCATGGGATCGGATTCGTTGCCAATGGTACCACCGAGCTATGTCCGTGAGGGGTTTACTCTATTGAATCTCGCAAAATAAAGTGACACCTTTTTGGGGTACGTACGTCTTTGTATGTATGGGAAATACAAAAGGCGTACGGCGGGATTTCGAGGCCCTGGAGAAGCGCCGTTTCAAAGCGATCCGGTTGGTCGAGCAAGGCTGTAGTCAGTCCGAGACAGCGAGGCGATTGAAGGTCGCGCGGCAAAGCGTCAGCGAGTGGCTGCGACGATACCGGCGTGACGGCGAAGCCGGGTTGCGCCAGGCCGGCCGCGCCGGCCGTAAGCCGCTGTTGGACGCCGCGCAGCTCGAACGCCTCGAGGCGTTGCTGCTGGAAGGCCCCGAGGCGCACGGCTTCCCGACGCCGCTGTGGAGCTGTCCGCGGGTCGCTCGTCTGATCGGAGACGAGTTCGGCGTGCGCTATCACGAGGGCCATGTCTGGAAGATCCTGCGGGCGCTCGGTTGGAGCCCGCAACGGCCCGTCGGCAAAGCGCGGGAGCGCAACGAAGAGGCCATCCGCGGCTGGCAGCGCAAGACTTGGCCGGCCATTAAAAAAAAGCCCGCAAAGAAGAACGTACGATCGTCTTCATCGACGAAAGCGGATTGAGTCAGAAGCCGCATCGTTGCCGCACCTGGGCGCCGCGCGGCGAGACACCGGTGTTGGAGTTCAACTTCAACTGGGACAAGCTGTCGGTGTCGGCCGGGCTGACGTTGCGCAACTTTTACTTCCGGCTCTATCCCGGCGCGATCGGCGAGCTGGAGGTCATCGACTTCCTGAAGGCTTTGGTGCGCCACATCGACGGCCCACTGCTGATCGTCTGGGACCGGCTGCCGGCGCACCGCAGCCGCCTGGTGCGGGAGTTCATCCAGCTCTCCGAGGATCACATCGCAACGGAGTACTTGCCGCCCTATGCGCCGGAGTTGAACCCGGTGGAATACATTTGGGCGTACTGGAAGCAGCACGAGTTGCCCAACGTCTGCCCGAAGGACTACTGGGAACTCGACGAGCGCGCCCGCAAAGCGCTGCGGCGAATGCGCCGCAAACCGCGCTTGATTACCGCTTTCTGGAAACAGTCTTCTCTTTGTCTCGATTGACAGTATATTATGCGGGACTCAGTAGGTTACGTCGGCCCCGTGAGTCGACGCGCAACATCCATCGGGGTGAACAGCCATTTTTTTGAGAATTTTGTTTTCCAGCCGTCAAGATGTTCGTTTCTTGAATTTACAACAGTTTGATTACGAAGCTCGGTCGTTTTACCTAGCGACTACTTCCCAGGGGACCGGGATAGAGTTAGAGAAAGCAGAGAAAATCAATCTATGTCACAGTCGCACCCCAGTTTACTGCCGTCAGGCGTCGGACTTGGCCGTTTTGCCGCAGCTACTTGTCTCATGTGCTGCGGGGCTGTATTGGCGTTCCACCGTCTCAGTGATTCGACGCCATGGGCGCCGCCATTTCTTGGGGGGGACGCATGGGTTGGAGCTCTGCTCTTCCTCGCGGGCTTGGTCTTTCTGTTGTTTCCAGTACCCGGTCGTCAGCGCGTGCCGGCGGAGCAGGAAGCGCGCAGGGCACGAATAGAGGATTCGGATCCCTCGATTGACACAGCCGGACTCGAAGCACTAATTCGTTGGAACGAAAAACTCCAGGCCGGCTCCGCTGCCAGGCCCGTCCGGTTGCCGCCGCTGCGGGCGCCCGTCGGAAGCGGTCGAGATTTCTCGGTGGGTCCGGCCGATCGCGACTAGCTTTGATTGCGGCCCCATATTCCTACGGTTGGCCTCTGCCGCGGCCGGCGGAGGGCTCCGCCGTCCTTTTCCTTACCTAGGTGCTGTTCGCTTGCCGACGGATTCGACGCGAATCGGGCGGCCGCTATCGTTGTTCTATACTGAGCGCCTGGAGAAACGAAATGACCTTAAGCGCCACTCGATTTCGGACGGCCGGCGCTGTTCTCGCGGCGGCCGGGATGCTCTGGATACAGCAGAGCGGATCCCGCGCACAGGCCGAAGCCGCGGGCGGGCTTCAGTGGAACGCTCCCTCGGACTGGACGTCGCAGGGTTCGACAAGAATGAGGGCGGCGACCTACGTCGTCCCCGCGGCTGCCGGCGATTCGGAAGACGGCGAGTGCGCGGTATACTTTTTCGGACCCGGTCAAGGCGGAAGTGTCCAGGCGAATATACGACGCTGGTTGGGGCAATTCCGTACCCCCGAAGGTGGCCCGGTGGATGAGTCAGCGAGGATTACGAAAAAGAGCGTAGGCGACATCGCCGTTACTTGGCTGGAGGTAAGCGGCACCTACCTCTTCAAGCCGGCGCCGTTCGCGCCCAAGGTCACCCCGAAGCCCGGTTACCGGATGCTGGCCGCGATCGCGCAAGGGCCTGTGGGGCCCGTCTTCTTCAAACTCACCGCGCCCGAAAAGACAGCAGGAAAAGCCGAAGCGGCCTTCGAAGAGATGCTGAATTCGCTAAGCAAGTAGTGGCTCAGCAAAGAACGCGCCGCGCGGGGTTCGAAGAAACCCGCGGCTTTTCCCTCACCGCAAAGCCGCGCCCCTTTCGAATCACCCAGGCCGTTTGTAAGATTACTCCTGGGCGCGTCCGAGGTGCGAGCAGCAGCCGAGGCGTGGACGGAAGTCCACGCTTAACCGGTACGTATAGGGCCGGAAGCAGTAGCGAAATAAGAATAGCCGTCGCTCCGAAGAGAGCGAGAAGAACTTGGAGCGCCCGGCCCATCAGAGCTTTCGCGAGCCTGCTGCCGGCGCTTCGTCAAGTCTAGTCGACGTTGAGTTCGGGCTTGAGCTATTTCGAGCCCCGAACGTGATCCCCAAAAGGATGCCGTTGTGATCGTCGCCGAAGGCCCCTGACTCGACCAACCGTTCCGGCTACTCCTGCGTGAAGTTCACCGCCGGAGGTGCCTGGCGCGCCTCCTCGGTGGTGCGGAAGTAAGCGTCTTCACGCTCGAAGCTGCTGAGCGAAGCGACGATGCTGTTGGGGAAGAGCTGAATATAGGTGTTGTACTGCTGAACGGTTTGGTTGTACTTGCGCCTCTCAACGGCGATCCGATTTTCCGTCCCTGCCAGCTCATCTTGCAAGCGCATGAAGTTCTGGCTTGAGCGCAAGTCGGGATACCTCTCCATAACGACCAAGAGTCGCGATAGCGCACCGCCGAGTTGGTCGTTGGCGGCGATGCGCTGGGAGGGCGAACGTGCGCCCGCCATCGCCGCGCGGGCGTTGGCGATGTTGGAGAAGACTTCCTTCTCTTGCGCCGCGATACCCTTGACGGTTTCCACAAGGTTGGGCACCAAATCGAGGCGGCGCTGAATCACCGTATCGACCTGCGCCCAGGCGCCCGTAATGGCTTCTTTCTGCTGGACCATCGTGTTGCGATGCCCGATGAACATGCTGCCGACGGCTAGTGCAACCAATAGCAAGAGACCGACAAGAACTCCCCCGATGATGAGCGCTTTTTTCAAGGGTTCCTCCCGAGTGCCCGCCGCGAGGCGGTACCTTCGATTCAAGACGAATTATAGCTTGTCGACCGCTTCGGCGGCCTTGGTGATTTGCGCCAGATAGTCCCCAAAGACGGGGTGAATGTCGTGGTCGTCGATCCGCTCCGTACCTTGACGAAAAGCCAGGATCGCTTCGAAGGGTTTCGCGGAAATGGAGAACTGTTTCGCGGCGCTCTGGAAGATTTCATGCTTCGTGACGGGCGGTTGATCGCCCTTCAAGATCAAGGCGTGGCGCAGCAAAGTCGCGAAACTAGGCAGCGATTCGACCAGCAAGCGCGTCAGCTCGCGGCGGTCCGTTTGCGCGGCGACGTAGCGTTCACGCAACCGCAACAGCCGAGATCTCAACTCGTGCTCGACTTGGTGGCGGTGGTGCTCGGGTTCGACCTCGATGCCGGCCACGACATCCTCGCCGTGGAGAACGCGATAGGCGGCGCTAATATCGAGAAACTCAATCGCGAAAGCATCGTGGGCGTTCTCGACTTCTTCCCGAGACAAGAAGATCGGCACCGGCTGTTTCTTTTTCAGCCACCAGCGAACGGGCTCGTTCAGCTTGCGCAACTCGTCGACCCCTAGCTCGGTCAGCACGCACAAGACATTCAAATCGGAGACCTTAGCTTGGTAATCGCCCGCCACCGCCGAACCATAGAGGACCACGCTCACCAAGTCTTCGCCCAACACCGCGCGCAAGCGGCTGGCGAGTTCTTCCAGAAGTTGATCGTTTGTCATGTCATTCGTGTCCGGGCGCGGGCCGACCCTGCTTCACCATGACCCCGAAGCCCCTCCACCCCCGAATCCTCCGCCGCTGAAACCACCAAAACCTCCGCTACTGAAGCCTCCCCCTCCGCCCGAGAAGCGGCCGCGGCCCATGCCCACCAACCCGCCGAGCATCCAGGCGCTCGTCATGGCGCCTCCGTGCCAACCGCCGCGGCCTCTGCGCCTAGCGAATAGGAAGGGCAGGAAAAAGATCAGCGGCCAAAAGCCGAGGATACCGCGCGATCGTCGTCGCCGCGGGTTGCGCCTCTGATTCGCGGCGACCCCGGTCAACGAGACGCCCGCGTCCGCGGCTACCACTTGCGCGATTCCGACCAAGCCGATTGCGACGGCTCGATTGTAGTCGGCGGCCTGCAAGGCGGGACGCATTTGCTCTCGGATTTCCCCGGCCCGCCCGTCGGGTAGGATCGGCTCGAGTTCGTAGCCGACTTCGATGCGCATCCTACGGTCATCGATTGCGAGCAGGAGTAAGGCCCCCCGGTCTTCCGCGTCGCCTACGCCCCAGCTCTCGGCTAAGACATTGGCATAGTTTTCAATCGAGTCGCCTTCCAGTGACTTGACGACGGCGACCGCCACTTCGGCCTTCGTCTTTTGCTTTAGCTCCGTTGCGATTGCCTCGAGTTGTTGCACCACCCCGGCGTCGAGCACACCCGCATAGTCATTGATGGATCCAGTAGGTTTCGGCAGCGGCGCCTGAGCAACCAGCGGCAGGCACATCACCAGAACGAGTAACACCAACGGCAATCGATGTTTTCCAATCGGTTCGAGGGCGATTCGCGATAGGCGGGGAGCAAGCTTCACTGCAGTTCACAATACCAACTGCCATGCTCTCCTCCGGACACCAAGCGAAGAGTGCACGACATAAGTATGGGAGACCAAGCGCAGCCACTGCGCAGATTTGGCGTTGACAACTCGGCGGGGGACAGCGCGGCGACGACGTGGCGTGAGCGTCCACGCTTGTCGCGAACCGATTCATCGGTTCGTATTCCCGAATGGCGAGATCTCGCGGGGCGGCGATCCAAGGCGGACCGACCCTCGATGCGCGGGGCGCCGACGTGGCGCACGCATTCTTGCGTGCCGTGTCGGCAATCGTGCCGACATGTCTTCCCTCCCACGCCCACAGCCGAACCGCGTTCGCAACCTGCCCGGCCGGCAAACGCGAGCGAGGCCGTACCAGGCGTGACATCGATGTCGCGCACTTCGATAGCGAACGGCGCAAGCCCGCCCGCCCTGTATTCTGGAGGTTGAACGTCCTGCACCTTGAAGACGTCACGAAGGAATACCGCACCGACCAGGAAACCGTCTCCGCCTTAGAGAACGTCTCCCTCGACGTCAGCGCGGGCGAGTTCGTCGCCCTGGTAGGGCGCAGCGGCTGCGGCAAGACGACGCTGCTGAACCTCGCCGGCGCCATGGATTTCCCGACGTCCGGCAAGGTCTTGCTCGACGGCACCGATACTTCATCGCTCGATGATCGCGGCTTGACGCATATCCGGCGCTCGAAGGTCGGGTTCGTCTTCCAGTTCTTCCACTTGTTGCCCACCTTGACCGCCGTCGAAAATGTCGAGCTTCCGCTGATGTTGGCGGGTGATACGAACGGGCGCGACCGCGCGATCGAAAGCCTACGCTGGGTGGAAATGGAGGCCTACCCCGACCGTCTCCCCCACCAGCTCTCCGGCGGCCAAATGCAACGCATCGCGATCGCCCGGGCGCTGGTCCACGGCCCGAAAATTCTGCTCGCCGATGAACCGATCGGCAACCTTGACACCGCCGCGGCCGAAGTCGTCATGACGCTCCTACGGCGCACCGCCGACGAGAGAAGGACCACAATCCTGATGGCGACCCACAGCATGGAGGCCGCGGCGGTCACCGACACCGTGGTCCGTCTCCGTGACGGCCGCGTTGAGGAAGTGAAGCGACAAAACTCCCAACTAGGGAACGCGATGATGCCATGACCGAACTGTTCCGCCTACCCGCCACGGAGCTGGCCCGCCGCATCCGTAACGAAGAAGTAAGTCCCGGTGACGTCGTCGAGGCCCACCTTTCCCGAATCAAGCAGGTCAACCCGGTTCTCAACGCCATCACCGACTTCCAAGCCGAGAGCGCCCGCGACCAAGCGCGCCAAGCCGAGCAGCAATTGATGTCCGGCGGGCCGATCGGCCCCTTGCACGGCGTCCCTCTCACAATCAAGAGCTCGATCGAAGTCGAAGGCTTTCTCTGCGAGTGCGGAACGAAGCTTCGCAAGGGAATCGTGTCGGAACGCGACGCGACCCTGGTCACCAGCTTGAAAAAGGCCGGCGCGATCATCCTCGGTACAACGAACACCCCCGAATTCCTCATGGCCTATGAAACCGACAACTATATACATGGCCGCACCAACAACCCGTGGAACCTCGACTACACCGCCGGCGGCTCGAGCGGCGGCGAGGCTGCGGCGATTGCTTCCGGCTGCTCGGCGGGAGGCTTCGGCAGCGACGGCGGCGGATCGGTCCGCGTACCGGCGCATTTCAGCGGCATCTGCGGCCTGAAGCCGACGCCGGGCGTCATCCCGCGCACGGGTCATTGGCCTGCCTGCCTGGGACCCTCGGCGTTTCTGGGATTGGTCGGGCCGATGGCGCGCACCGTCGAGGACGTCCGTCTTCTGCTCGAAGTCACCGCCGGCGTCGAGCATCACGACCCCTCGTCCGCGCCGGTCGAGATGCGCGCCCCAAGCGACGCAGAGTTGCGATCGCTCAAAGTCGGCTGGTTCGCCGACGATGGCCGCCACCCGGTGACGCCCGAAACCCGCCAGGCCGTCGAGCGCGCCGCGAAGGCCCTCGAAGACCAGGGACTCACCGTCGAGGAAGTCCAAATCACCGGGCTCGAACAAGCCCCCGAGCTCTGGTGGACGCTGTTCGGCGTTGTCGCGACGACCGCCCTCAAGCCGATCGTTGCCGGCCGAGAAGACGAGCTGCACCCGTTCTCGAAGTCGCTGATGGCAACACAGGAAGAGGCCGAGGCGATGACCTACGAGCGATTCCTCGATGCCTGGGTCAGCCGCGACCGCGTGCGGTCCAAACTGCTCGGGCAAATGGAGGAGTATCGAGTCCTGCTTTGTCCCACCGCCTCAATTCCGGCATTCCGCCACGGCGAACGTTCCTGGACGATCGGAGGGGAAGAAATCCACTACCCCGAGCCGTTTGTTTACTCGCAGATCTTTAACCTATTAGGTAACCCCGGTGCTGTTGTCCCGGCGGGACAATCCGCCGAAGGGCTTCCGATCGGGGTGCAGCTTGTAGCCCGCCCCTTCGAGGACGAAATCGCCCTTTCAGTCGCCGAAAAGATCGAGGAAGCCCTGGGCGGCGGCCCCGCACCGCCGGAGGCAGCCCTTTCATCGGTGCAACGCTGAGCGTCTGCTGCAGTGAGCCCGGTTCACCGAAAACGCGAAAGGACCAAGGTGAACCCATGGCGACATGACTGCCGGTTTGAGTGACGCCCGCCCCACCCCGAACGCCTCGGTTTCGAGCCGCATTCATAGTCGATTCCCCCCCCGATCAAAACGGTCGTTCGGGGGCTTGGGGCGGGGACTAGAACCGGTGGCCAAGCGGCCGGTTCCTCCCACTCGGCTCACGGCTCACGGCGACACGTACCCCGACGACACGAACCATCACGTAAGCCCAAAAAGTATATCCCCTTAAATCCTCAACGACTTACCAAACCCAACCCCCCGATTTCCTTGCACCCCCACCGTATCCTGTTATTGGGCAACAGCCCATCATTACCGGGCATGCTGCCCAACAGGAGATCTCACAATGCGAACAGCAAATCAAATTCGCGCCAGCCGCGAAAATGCGAAAAAGTCCACCGGACCTCGCAGCCCTGAGGGCAAGGCCCGCTCTTCCAAAAACGCTCTCAAACACGGCCTGCTCTCCCAAGACGCCGTCATCCCCGGCGAAGACCCCGCCGAGTTCGACCGTCACCTCACCCTGTACGAGGACACCTACCTGCCCCACAACTGCATCGAAAGAGAACTGGTCCGTCAAATCGCCGACGCCGCCTGGAGAATGCGGCGCCTCTCGCGCATCGAAACGACCATCATCAAAGCTGCCATCGAGCGCACCCGCACCTTTCAACAACAGGTCCGCCCCGAACGCATGCGAGAGGGTCACGAGGGCGACCTGCAACTGCTCGGCGCATCGATGTACGGCGGGACGCAATTCCTCAGCCAACTAGCCCGCTACGACGGCCACCTCAACCGCCGCTTCCACCGCGCCGTCGAGCTGATGATGAAGATCCGCAAAGAAGACCGAAAACTCCGCGAAGCGGAAAACAAAGATGCAACCAACAGAGACCGCGGCGTGGACCCAAGTCCACGCTCCACCAGCCCGCCGGTCTGGAAGGAAGCCCAACAAGATCAAGGCGTATCGCAAGACGAAGCCCCCAAAACCCCCATAGGCTTCCGCCCCGCGAACCCCCAAAACCAAGAACGGAGAAACGAAGCTGAGACCGACTTAACTCGCTTTGAGACAACGAGTTACGAAGCAACCAAGGCAATACTGCAAGCACCTCGTCTTGCGTACCGCGCCGCTCGTCTTGCGTAGCGCAGGGCTCAAAGAGACCTGCGGCCTTAACCGACGGCCCCAAAGCCTCTAGCCAACCCCAAGAAAGGAGAATCAACCGCCCCGACAAACCGCGAATCAACGCCGCCCACACAATCAACACCCCACCGTCGACCAAACAACCGCCAACGCGACGCCCGCGGTGTCTCTTCCCGCCCCGACTTCGAAACCAGACACAGCGAGCAAGCGACCCACCCGTCGTGCCTAGCGCAGGCCTCTTCGAGACCTGCGGCCTTCACTCCCCGCCTTCGGCGTACAATCCCGACGTAGCGCACGCATCCTTGCGTGCCGCGTCGCCAATCCTGGCGACGTGTCTTCATCAATTACTCTCGCGGCTCGGTTTGGGTGGAACGGCTTCGCCAGGGGATTTCGCGATTCCAGTTTGTCGGTGTCTTGGTGGATAACCCTTAGAGAACCAGAAGCATTCTGTACAACCGTGGCGGCCCTAGAACGTACTTCTCGAATTGGAAACCGCGTGATGCACACGGTCTTGCTGCGCCGGCCCTCGCGCAATCGCTGGAACGCATTGTTCTGGGGAGGCGGGTTTTCTGGTCAAACACGTTCGCCCGCCGGCGAAGGCGCCAAGCGCTGGTTGCGCCGGCTGGTCGAGCGGCACCTGCCTACTATCGCGGCTGCAAAGAGACCGCGGCACCAACTTCATGGCACGAGTAAGCTTCAGTTGGGCGGTCGTCCGGCTCGGGTGGATACTAAGGCGGGTCAGTTACAGCTGTAACAACCGAGGGTTAGGAGACAACGGGGACGTCTCGAGGGAATAAGGCCGGCAACCGCGCCTTTGAGCCAAGGCGCGGCGCCACCTTCAAAAACCTGTTGCTGTAGCGGCGTCCCGTGCGGGACAGCGCTATGGTCCCATGCGGGACCAGTCTCTACATCTTCAGTGAATCAATATGGATGCTGTCGCCGTCGATTTTTCCGGTCACGGTGACTTTGTGGCCTTCGTGCCCTTTGGCGGCATCCTGATTGTCAATCGTGTAGACGCTCTTGTCGGCGTCGTTCACGAATACCAGGGGTTGTCCACCCTCGACGCACTTCTTGGCGCAGCCGGCATGGGCTTCTTTTGCACCATTGGCGCCACACTTGGCATCGACGATCCAGCCGACCTTTTCGTGATGGTCGGCCAGAGCGACACCGGCACTGAGGGTCAGCAGCAGCATCATCAGAATCGCAACTTTCTTCATGTATCTATCCTCCTAAGATCAGACGAGTAGTCTCGGAAACAAAACTTCGTGCAATTGGGACATTATAGCCCCTTGGCAATGGGTGGGCAACTTCCTCCATGTGTAAAAAGTTACGCTTCGCCCATCGGTTTTCTCAGCCCAAATGCGGCTTGAGCACATCGACCAACTCGTGAACCGCCTCGGCGCTGTGCGTCAGCGCGGCCTTCTCGTCGTCGGTCAGGTCGAGTTCATAGATCTTTTCGATACCCGAGGCCCCGAGCTTAGTCGGCACGCCGACGAAGATGCCGTCGATGCCGTATTCGCCTTCGAGCAGAGCGGCGCAGGGCAACACCTTCTTCTTGTCCTTCAGAATCGACTCGACCATCTCGACAACCGCCGCCGACGGCGCGTAGTAGGCGCTGCCGGTCTTGAGGTATTTGACGATTTCCGCGCCGCCACCGCGCGTACGCTGGACGATTTGGTCGATTGTTTCCTGGTCGAGAATGCTTGTGATGGGGATACCCGCGACGCTGGTATAGCGCACCAACGGGACCATCGTGTCCCCGTGCCCCCCGAGCACGAAGGCTGAGACGTTTTCGACCGAAACTTCGGCCGCCTGGGCTAGGAAGGTCCGGAAGCGCGCCGTGTCGAGGATGCCCGCCATCCCGATCACACGGTTCTTCGAAAACCCGCTGACCTTGTACGCCACTTGGCACATCGCGTCGAGCGGATTCGAAACCACGATCAAGATCGCGTTGGGCGAATACTTGACCGCCGGCTCGACGCAGGCTTTGACGATCTCGTAATTCTTCATCAGCAGATCGTCGCGGCTCATTCCCGGCTTGCGCGGGAAACCCGCGGTCTGGATGATGATGTCGGAGTTCGCCGTGGCGGCGTAGTCGTTGCTGCCGGTGACCTTGACGTCCGATCCCCCGACCGGACACGACTCGAGCATATCGAGGGCCTTGCCCTGGGGTACGCCCTCAATGATGTCGACGACAACGACGTCAGCCAATTCCTTGTCGGCCAGCCGTTGAGCGCAGCCGGCACCGACATTTCCGGCTCCGATGACGGTAACTTTCGGTCTCATGATTCCTCTCCTGGAAAAGACGCGGCTCCACGCTTGTCGGCGGGAAGCCACAGGTTTGAAACGGCGGCCATCAGGCTGCCATCTGCTTGGCAATTTCTTCGGCGAACTCGCTGGTCTTGACCTTGGTCGCGCCTTTCATCAGCCGGTGCAGGTCATAAGTGACGGTCTTGGCGGCGATGGTCCGTGTAATGCCTTCCTCGATGCGATCGGCGGCGTCGCGCCAGCCCATAAAGCGAAACATCATCGCGCCCGACAGGATCACGCTGCTGGGATTGATGACGTCCTTGTCGGCGTACTTGGGAGCCGTGCCGTGGGTTGCCTCGAAAACGCCGTATTCGTCGCCGATGTTGGCCCCAGGCGCCATACCGAGCCCGCCGACCTGGGCGGCGCAGGCGTCGGAGAGGTAGTCGCCGTTGAGATTGGTCGTGGCGATCACGTCGTACTCGGCGGGCCGCAACAAGACTTGCTGGAACATCGAATCGGCAATGCGGTCCTTGATCAGGATCTTGCCCTCGGGTACATCGCCGTCGAGATCGTTTTCGGTGATGACGCGGTCGGCGAACTCTTCCTGCGCCAACTCGTAGCCCCAATCGCAAAACGCCCCCTCGGTGAACTTCTGAATATTCCCCTTGTGGACCAACGTTACGCTCTTCCGGCCGTTGTCGAGGGCGTACTGAATGGCGCGGCGGACGAGGCGCTTGGAGCCGGTAATGCTGATGGGCTTGATGCCGATGCCGGAATCCTCGCGGATGCTCTTGCCCATCTCTCCGTTCAGAAAAGCGATTACCTTGGCGGCATCGTCCGTGCCCTGGCGCCACTCGATACCGGCATAGACATCCTCGGTGTTTTCGCGGAAGATCACGACATCGAGCTTTTCGGGCTCCTTGACCGGCGAAGGGACGCCCGCGAAATAGCGCACCGGGCGCATGCAAACGTAGAGCGTCAACAGTTGGCGCAGGGCTACGTTGAGGCTGCGAATGCCGCCCCCGACCGGGGTCGTCAGCGGTCCCTTGATCGCGATGTGGAATTGCCGGATAGCGGCCAGCGTGTCGTCCGGCAGCCAGTTCTCGAATTGGTCGTACGCTTTTTGGCCGGCAAAGATCTCGTACCAAACGACGCGCCGGTCGCCGCCGTAAGCATTCTCGACGGCGGCGTCGAAGACGCGTCGCGAGGCCTTCCAGATGTCGCGTCCCGTGCCGTCGCCCTCGATGAAGGGAATGATCGGGTTGTTGGGGATGATGAACTTGCCGTCGCGCACCTCGATGGTTTCGCCGTCGGTGGGGACCGGCAGGTTATTGAATGTCATGCATCCGTCCTTTGCATCTTTCACCCGGCGGCTTCCACTGACCCGCACGAGACTTCCGCGCAACACGCGAACCAGGCGCGGCTTGCTCTCAAGTCCGATAAGGGAGGGCCGAGCGGAACAGCAGTACCAAGGCTTTGACCGTAAGAGGTCGAAGCCCCCCGCAGAGTCAACTATGAATGTAACAGGGCCGCCGACGAGCGGGCAATTCGACGCTCTACAATGGAGGCCATGGCGAAACAACCCACGCGCCGCGAAGTGCTCAAAACGGTGGCTGCCGGGCTCACGGTTCCCGCGGCTGGCGGCGCGGCACCCATGGTGCAGATCGCGACCGCCTATCGGCCGCGTAGCTTCTCCAACGACCAGTTTCGGCTCGTGACCACCTTGGTCGAGATGATCATCCCGGTGACCGATACGCCCGGCGCGGCGGCGGCCGGTGTCGACCGCATCATTGATGAACGGTTGACGGCGGACCGGGACAGCCGAGAGCGATTCCGAAAAGGTCTTGCCCTGCTCGATGCCGACAAGTTTTTCGATCTGGACGAGGACGGGCGCGTTGCCCTGCTGACCGAGTTCAGCAACGGCGATGGGGAAAAGGGCAAGTTCTTCACACTGCTCAAGGACCTCACGGTCGACGGCTATTACTCCACCGAAATCGGGATGGTTCGCGAACTGGGCTACCGCGGCAATACGTTTCTCAAAGAGTTCCCCGGCTGCACCCACGAGGAGCACCAATAATGGCGGCCGACTTCGATCACGACGTGCTGGTGATCGGCAGCGGGGCGTCGGGCGGCATCACGGCCTGGAACCTGGCTCGGCAAGGGGCCAAGGTGTTGATCCTCGACGCCGGCTCGAAATTCAATCGCGGCGACTTTTGGACTCACGTCTCGCCTTGGCAAGCCCGCGAGATGCGGCGGCAAGGGAAGCGGCCGCCGCAATTTCTTCTCTCGACCGAAGAGCAACCCTACGAGTGGGAAGACGATCGATACTTTGATCTGTGGCGCGTCTGGGGTGTGGGCGGCAAGACGAACATCTGGGGTCGGGTCTCGTTGCGTTATTCGGACTTGAATTTCACCGAACCCGAACGCGACGGTTGGGAAGTCGCCTGGCCGTTTCGTTATGACGACATCGCGCCCTACTACGACAAGGTCGATCAACTCATCGGCGTGTGTGGCGGCGCCGACAACGAACCCTGGCTTCCCGGCAGCCGCCATCACATGCCGCCGCCCAATCCCCGCTGCGGCGAGATGCTGCTAAGGAAGGGCGCCGGCCGCATCGGACATAAGATCGTCGCCGGCCGCCGCGCCGTTATCACACGCGATCACCGTGGTTTCGCCGCCTGTCATTACTGCGGCGCCTGCGGGCGGGGTTGCGACACAGGAAGTTTCTTCAACTCCGCCGACCATTTGCTTCCCGATGCCCTGGAAACGGGCAACCTCAAGATCGTCGAGAACGCTGTGGTGGCGCGGGTTCTGGTCAATGATGAGGGGCTCGCGTCGGGCGTCCAATACTTTGACCGCTATACGGGCAAGGAGCGGGTCGTGTCGGCGAAGCGCGTGGTTGTCGCCGCCTCGTGCGTGGATTCAACGCGCATTCTGCTCAACTCGACATCGCGACAATACCCCGCGGGCATCGGCAACGGCTCAGGCGTGATCGGCAAGTACTTGTGCGAGCAGGTGCGCTTCCACCTACAAGCGTGCGCTCCCGAGTTGATGGGCCGCCAGGCATCGAATGACGACGGCATCAGCGGCGGGCACATCTATTTGCCGCGCTTCGACCGGCCAGGCGACAAGAAGGACTATCTGCGCGGGTACGGCGTCCAGCTTTGGGGGATCGGTTGTCAGAACAACGCCGCCTTCGCGAAGCAACTGCCCGGGTTCGGTTCCGATTTCAAGACGACGGTCAAGAAGCGCTACCCGGCGTTGATTCAATTACACCCCTACGGGGAAGTGTTGCCCCGGGCTTCCAACTACATCACTGTTGAAGGCACGCCGACCGACCGTTACGGGGTGCCCATCCCGCGCATCGTTTACGACATCGGCGACAACGAACGCAAGATGATTCAGAAGATGTACGACACCGCTGAGGAGATTCTCCACGAGATGAAGGCGGAAGTCTTACCCTACAAGCGCGGGGACATCGATCACTTGGGTAGCGCCATTCACGAGCATGGGACATGTCGTATGGGCAAAGACCCCAAGCGTTCGGCGCTCAACGGCTTTTGCCAAATGCATGAGATCAAGAACGTCTTCGTCGTCGACGGCAGCGCCTTCCCGACGGCTACGGAGAAGAATCCCACACTGACTATTCTGGCGACAGCATGGCGGGCTTCTGATTATCTGGCTGAGGAAATGCGCAAGGGGAATGTGTAGGAGCTTTCGGCGGCCCGGGACTATTTTCCCCGTCGCTTCCCCCGGGGTCCCCGCACAAGAGCGTAGCGCAGGGTTCGAAGAAACCTGCGGCTTTTCTGGACGGGGCGTAGGAACAATCGTCCGATTCCACCGCGCTAGGGTTCCTGTTCCCGACCGTCCTATTTCGGTGCTCGAGATGCACGACGTTGGGCTGAAGATCTATCCGCGTTCTTCTAGTTAATCGGCGTCCGCCCCTTTGACTTCGTGGGCTGGAAGGCTGCGTGAATCTTTGAGATCGCCCGTGAAATATCGAGGGTGTCTTCGTTGTCTCCCGCCAAGACCCGGTGGGGAATCCAAAACGAGTCTTTGACGGCCTGCTCGGCCTCCGCACACGGCTCGACACGATGCGGTGGGGCATCGGACCCGGTGTAGAGCGGGTTTTGGTAAAGCGTGTGGGGGTAAAACGGGCGGCAGGGCACGCCTTCGGCTTCCATCGCCCGAACAAATTCGTCGCGATTCACTCCGAAGGCTTTCTCATCGATGCGCCCGATCAGCAGATAGTAGCTGTGCTCGTTCGCGCCGTCGGGGCGGGCCTGAAAGCTGATGCCGGGCGCCCGCACGACATCGCGCAGGACGGCGACATTCTCTGAGCGGAGGCGGAGGCGGTCCATGAGTTCCTCGATTTGCGCTGAAAGCACGGCCGCTTGGAACGCCGTCATGCGGAAGTTCGATGCCGGCTCGAAATGATCGAACCAGCCTTCGCCCATTCGCCGTCCGCCGTCACTGAACGAGCGCGCCCGCGCGGCCAACTCGCCGTCGTTGGTGGTGAGAATGCCGCCTTCACCCGAGGTCATCGTCTTCGAGTTTTGGAAGCTGAAGGCCGCGCAGACACCGAAACCACCGACGCGTTGTCCGTGCCATTCCGAACCATGGGCGTGGGCGGCGTCTTCGACGATCGCGATCTTCTTCTCTCGCGCGATCTCTCCAATGCGGTCCATGTCGGCCGGCAAGCCGCCAAAGTGAACAACCAATGCGGCGCGCGTGCGATCGGTAACGGCGGCGGCGATCTTCTTCGGGTCGATGTTGTAAGTGTCGCGATCGATATCAACAAATACCGGGACAGCCCCCACTCGAGAAACCGCGGTCGCGGTGGAGATGAAGCTATGCGCGGGAACGATGACTTCGTCGCCTTGCCGGATGCCGGCGGCGATCAGGGCCAACTCGAGAGCCAGCGTACCGGTGGCCGTCGTGATGCCGTGCTCGCAATCATGCATCCCGGCGAAGAGAGTTTCGAACCGGGTCACCACTTCGCTGTGACCACCCCATTCCCGTGACTCCAAAACCTCGGCGAGCTTTTCGTCCTCGAGTTGTCCGGCGGCTGGCCAGGTAGGGTAGGGCTTTTCGCGAACGGGGGCTCCCCCGTATAGGGCTAGTTTGTTCACGGTTGGGGAGTGTGGAAAAGCTCGGTCTCGCGGGCCTGTCGAGTAAGGCCGCGGCACACAGATTAGCCCCCGGCCTTCCCCTAGCATAGGGGATTTGCGGCGAATTCTAAGGCGTCGGCTGCAAGACCCAAATTACCGCAAGCGTAGGGCCTTCGTGGGTTGCGGTTCGATAGGGCTCTCCGACGATGCGGACGATGTAGCTTCAGAGGAGTTAGGTGTTCAACGCAACCGACGTTGCCCGGCCCTCGGGCGAGTCGAGTCGGACCTCCCGTCCCCCCCCCGAGCCGCATGTTGCTTTCGAAGTCTCGACCGGCGCGAGCGCATCCCGCACAAGTATTCAGCACCGAGATCGGAGCGTGGGCCGCCTCGGTGGTCCTTGCCGGCTTGGGCGATTGCGCGAAGGCGGGGCGCCTGATCTGTGTTCTGCTGGTGAGCGCCACCTCCCTCGCCGCGCAACCAAATCCTCGAGACTACGAGAACTTCGACGTTCGCCTCGAACGAACCGCACACGTCGGACCAACGTTTGCCGTTTCGGCTTCGGCCGATGCGGTCCCCAGTCGACGCTCGGAATACGATTTCCGAGGTCCGCTAACCGAAGCCGCGGCCGGCGACCTCGAGCTCGTTGCCCGCCGATTCTTGGAAAGTAGCTCGAGCGGTTTCCCGACGGCTCGATCCCTCGGGTTAGACCTTGAAACCGTCTCTCGCTATGAAAGCCGGGCCGCGGGTCTGACGCACATCGTCTTTCGACCGACTTATCTCGGGATCCCCTACTTCGACGCCGACATGACGGTTCACCTCGACGGCGAAGGCCGCGTTTGGCGACTCAACCACGACACGCACCCATTTCCGCCGGCCGACCTGACGACCGCGATCGACGCTCGGTCCGCCGTCGAGCGAACGCTTACTACACTGGGTTTCGAACAGCAAGGCGCGCTTGTTCGCATCGGCGACCCATCGGGGGCTGACCGTCGCATGGTTTTTCGGTACCCCGGATTGGGGCGCATTCCCATTTCGCTTGTCTGGTTTCCGCTCCAGCCGGCGGCCCTGGCGGCCTGGCAACTCTATGTGGAAAGTCCCAGGCGCGCCTACCTCGTTGCCGTGGACGCCGCGACCGGCGAAATCCTTTTCAGTCGCAACCTGAGGTCGGAATCCTCGCCGTTGGGAAGAGTGTTTCGCGCGCCTGACCGCGCCCACCCCGATACCGGACGCCAAACCGATGAACCGCTCACTGGGTGGCCGGTGGCCGGCGGCTCCTGTCCGACCGACATCTACCCGGCGCAATTCCGAGCCGGAGCACAGGCCGGTCGGTGCTGGGTCGAAAGTGACCAGACGCGGGGTAACAACGCCGATGTTTGCTTGGACGCCATTGCGGACAACCTCTGTGATGCCCGCGCGCAGGACGACACAGCGCATTTCCTGTTTGACTTTACGAACGATTACGACACAGCGAACAACCCCGTCACTGATCGCAGCGCCGCTGTCGTCAACGTTTTCTACTGGGTCAACGCCTTGCACGACCGGTTTTACCGCCTGGGATTCAACGAACCTTCCGGCAATTTTCAAGACGACAATTACGGCCGCGGAGGCGCGGCCGGCGACGCGGTAAGGGTGGACGTACAGGACGGCGGCGCGACGAACAACGCCTTCTTTACCACACCGCCGGACGGAATCGCACCGCGCCTGGAGCTGGGGTTGTTCACGGGGCTGCGTCGCGACACCGCTTTCGACGGCGACATCCTCACGCACGAGTACGCGCACGGGCTGACGAACCGGCTGGTCGGCGGGCCGACCAACGTGGTGGGCCTGTGGCGTTGGCATAGCGGCGCGTTGGCCGAGGGTTGGAGCGACGCATTCGCGATCTCGCTGACGGGCGACCCGGTCATGGGAGAGTACTCTACCCGCAACCCGACCACCGGATTCCGTTCGGTGGCCTACAACGCATCGCCTTTCACTTTCGGACAGTTCGGCACGCTATTTCGCAAAGCGATTCCCGGTACAACGTTGGCGCTGGATTTGCCGCAACTCCACCGCGACGGCGAAATTTGGGCAACCGTGTTGTGGGAGCTCCGGACGGCGTTGGGCGAGGCCGACTTCGAACAGGTCGTCACCACGGGGCTGAAGCTGACGCCCCCGCGGCCTTCGATGCTCGACGCGCGCGACGCCGTCTTACAAGCTGCTGTGGCACTGACCGCCGGCGGCGCTAACGCGTGCAGCGCTTGGGCGGCCTTCGCGGCGCGGGGCTTCGGCGCTTCGGCGGGTCTCAATCCGAAGCAGATCGAGCAACCGAACGACACGGCGCTGAGCGTCTATGAAGCGTTTGATCTCCCGGTAGTCTGCGGGGGAGATGCGCCGTTGCCGGTGGATCCGATCTTCGATGACGGCGCCGAAGACGACGCGGCCGGTTGGACACGGACCGGCCTGTGGCATCGTACAACGCGGCGGGCGGCGGGCGGCTCGTATTCATGGTGGTTCGGCGAAGAGACGACGGCCGACTACGACACGGGCGCGCGGACGTTTGGGAGCCTTACATCGCCGGCGATTGATCTGGGCGGCCTGTCAGCCGCGGTAGTCGAATGGGATCAAATGTTTCGCGGCGAGGGCTTCGGCCCGTCCGTCGATCTCGGTTTCGGCAGCGCGGCGCCGTATCTCAATGCGGACGCCGGGCGTTTGATGATCCGCGCCAACGGCGGGTCTTGGAAGACGCTGACGCACCTGGCGCACAACAATTCAACCGAAGCATTCGAACGTCACAAGATTAATCTGTCGCGCTTCGCAGGGTCGACGATCGAACTACGTTTCGACTTCGACACCATCGACGGTAACAGCAACGGTTTTGAGGGATGGTTCGTCGACAACGTGCGGGTTTCGCCGCTTTCCACGACGGCTTCGGAGTTGACCGTTTGGCCCGGGCAGTTCGGCTTCAGCGGGGTCGCGGGGGGGGCATCCCCTGCCGCGCAAACGCTCGAGATCCGTGAACCATCCGGCGGCCCGTTGACGTGGAGCGCCTCGGTCGGCCCCGGCGCTCCCTGGCTGTCGCTCTCGGCGAACGGCGGCGCCGCGCCCGCTGATATCTCGGTTTCGGTCGATCCCGCGGGTTTACCGGCGGGGAACTATGCGGGAACGATCACGGTCAGCGCCTCCAACGCCGTTGGTTCGCCCGTGACGGTCGATGTAGCGCTCGCGCTCGCCGCCCCCGCCGGCCCCATCGCGGCCTGGGCTTTTGAAAACGTAGGCTCCGGCCCCGGTGTAACCGTCGTTGACGGTGTCGCGACGCATCATGGAACGACGAACGGCTTTGGGGCCGTACGCGTACCGGCGGTCGCCGGTTCGGGACGCCTATTCAATGGCTCAACGGACTACGTCGAGATTCCCGGCTCTGCCTCCCTGACGCCCCAAAGTTTCACAATCCGAACCTGGGTCAAGGTCTTGTCGTTTCCTGAAAAGTTCGGTGTCGTGTTGTCGGCGTTCGGGGGCGGCAATTACCAGGGCTGGTACTTGGCGGTGAAATCAAACGGCGAGGTGATCTTCATGGGAGCGTCGCCGCCGTCGAATGCACCGTGGTTAGTGTCGAACGGCAAACTCAACGCGCATCAATGGCATTCCATCGCGGTAACCGTTGATCGCACATCGGGTGATGTTGCAATCTATATCGACGCGCAGCCCGACGCCTCCGCGCGTTTTCCCTCGATCGAGGCCGACTCGACCATGCCGCTGACGATCGGCCGCGCATCTTGGTACGACGGCTACTACCTGAACTTTGCGGTCGACGAGACCGAAATCTACCCGGCGCTGCGGACCGCCGCGGAAATCAGCACCGATTTTCAGTTCTTCGGTCCGCCCCCACCCCCGGCAAATCTCTCGACGGTCGCGGAGTGGAAATTCGAGACCGGCGCTCCGGATGACTCGGGCAACGGCCACACGGGCTCGCTCAACGGCACGCAAACCGTCGAGGGCGTCGAAGGAAACGGACGCGGTTTCAACGGAACTTTCGACTCGGTCACCGTCAGCGCCGACGCCGATCTCACCCCGGCCGACTTCACGATACGCGGTTGGGTCAAGTTGAATTCCGCCCCGGTCGACTGGGGCGTTGTCGCGGCCAACTACGGCGGCGCGTTCGACGGGTGGTATTTGGTGATCGACGCCGCCGGGCGCGTGCAATTCACCGCCGCCGGGCTGCCGGCCCACCTCACGACTGTTAGTTCGCAGGCCGCGGTCACGCTTGGCACCTGGCATCACATAGCCGCCACCTATCACGGCGCGACTCGGCGCATCAGACTCTATCTCGACGGCACCCTCGACGCCGAGGGCTACGCGCAGGCGCTGACGCCCCACGTTGACGGTATCCTCGCGATGGGCCGGGCCTCATGGACGAACGGTCGCTATATGAATATGGATCTCGATGAGCTGCGCATCGACCCTGCGGTCTGGAGTGCTGCTGAGGTCCAAAGTGACTTCGCCTCTTTCGCCTTGAATCAGCCCATCGATTCGGCCGCGATCTGGGCCTTCGACGAAAACGGCGCCGGTCCGGGCGTGGTGCTCGCCGACAGCTCGGGCAACGGCCACGACGCAACGACGCAGGGGCCGGGGACCGAAAGCGTAAGCGGCGTCGTCAGCGTGGCGCGGCGCTTTTCGGGGCGTCCCGACTATGCCTGGCTGTCGCCGGCGGCGGAATTGAGTACGTCGAGTTTCAGTTTTGCGACTTGGGTCAAGATCGACAGCCTTCCTGACAAATGGGGAGTGATCTACTCCGACTACGGCGGTGACTTTCAGGGTTGGTACGTAGGTCTCGATACCGACGGCCGGGTTATCTTTTCTGTCTCGGGGTCGCCGGCGTCGAACCCGTGGCTGCTTTCAGCGACGGCGGTCACGCCGGGCCAATGGCACTATGTGACCGTTACGCTCGATGGGGCGTCGCGCCGCGGGCGGATCTATCTCAACGGCGACCTCGACCGCACGGCGGTTTTCCCCGCCTTCACGCCCCAAGCGACGATTCAACCGATTTTCGGGAAGGCTTCCTGGGTTGACAGCTACTACCTGAAGTGCGCGCTCGATGAAGCCCGGCTCTATCCCGGCGAGTTGACGGCCGAAGCCGTCGGGGTGTTCTTCGCGGGGTTCCCGACCCCCAATCCGCCCGCTCCGCCCGCACCAATCGCCGACTGGCGGTTCGAAGACACCGGTACCGTCCCCGGAACGATCCTGACCGATAGCGCCGGTGCGCACGTCGCGACCACCGCGGGTGACGGCACCGCGTCGGTCACCGGCGTTGTCGGCATCGCGCGCCGCTTCGGCGGCTTCCCCGACTACGCTTGGATCTCTACGGACCCCGAACTCAGGCCGGCAGACTTCAGCTTTGCGGCTTGGGTGAAGATCGACGCGCTGCCTTCCAAGTGGGGAGTCGTTTTCGCTGACTACGGTGGCGACTTTCGGGGGTGGTATGTGGGGGTCAACACCGACGGTCGGGTGATCTTCTCGGTGTCGGGGTTGCCGTCGTCGAACCCCTGGCTGCTCTCGTCTTCTTGGCTGGTTCCCGGCCAATGGCAGCACATCGCGGTCACTCTCGACGGCGCTACGCGGCGCGGATTGATTTACATCAACGGCCTTCTCGACCGCACGGCGGTGTTTCCGGCGTTCGACTCGCAAGGCGGAGTTCAGCCGACCTTCGGCCGCGCCTCTTGGGCCGACACGTATTACCTCGATTTCGCCATCGACGAAGCACGACTGTACGCCGAAGAGCTTTCCGAAGCGGAAGTGCTCGCGGTGATGCAGGGGGTGTTGTGACGGCGGGTCGAGGATGACGGGACGTTGGTTGATGCGGGCCTGGGGGGCTGTGTCCGATAGCGCCACTGCCGAGAAAGCCGCAGGTCTCTACGAGCTCTGCGCTACGCAGGAGCACACAGGAGGATCTCTCCGCCTTTCCCTTGCTCAAGACGCCTTTCTTTGGTGTGTCGTAGGGTCAGAACTGGCAATTTGAGGCCGCGTCGGCTAGAATTTCGACGTGGCGATCGACAAAGCGGCCGACACCTTTGCGCGTGCCGATGTTCGCCGTATTCTCAAGATCACTGAAAACCGGCTGCGGTCTTGGGAGAGGCAGGGGCTCTATGAATGCCCTGAAGAGTTCGGCTTCGCCGACCTGATCGCGCTCAAGACGCTTCAAAAACTGCGCGAGAATCGCATCCCCAATGAACGCATCAAGGCTTCGCTGGCCTCGCTGACGGAAAAACTCGCCGGCATCGAGCGTCCGTTGTGGGAGTTGAAGATTACCTCGGACGGACGGAAAGTCGCCGTCGAGCTGCCCGGCGGCAAGATGGAAGCCCTGACCGGGCAAATGCTTTTCAACTTTGACGTAGCGTCGCTGCGGCCCGTCACCGCGTTGGAAAAGGACGCGGGCCGATCGACGGCTGAGAAACTGCGGGAGGCCGAACAGTGGTTCCAGCGCGGGCTCGACCTGGAGGAAGCCGGTGAATCGCAGGCTCGGGTGACGGACGCCTACCAACGGGCGCTTGAACTCAATCCGAAAGCCGCCGGCGCCTGGGTCAACATAGGCACCATTTACTACCGACAGGGGGCGGTGGAGCAGGCCGAAATTTGTTACCGGCAAGCCTTGAACGTCTGGCCCAAGTACGCTCTGGCGCACTTCAATTTGGGCAACGTTTGCGAGGAACAAGAGAAGCTTGCCGAGGCGGTTGAGCACTATACCCAGGCGCTCAAGCAGGAACCCCACTACGCCGACGCGCATTACAACTTGGCTCTGGTCTATGAACGTATCGGAGAACCGATGCCCGCGGCCAAGCAGTGGCGAGCTTATTTGGCGATCGACTCTAGCAGCCCTTGGGCGGGAATCGCCCGACAGCAACTCAACGGATTAGTGAAGATCACGCCGGGCGGAAAGCCGGCGGGACGTCGCAAGAAGCGGAAGAGCAAGTAGCTGCCCCGTCCGCAGCCTCCTTGGGGCCTTCCCGCCGATCGTAACGCGAGGAAAGCCCGGCGCGTCCATACGATCACGGCGCGGCCGCCCGGCTCGGTGTATTATGGAGATGAGCCGACGGGGCCTTTCTGTAGACACCTTCCCGATGACGGCGCGAATCAAGTTTTCGATCGTTTTTTGCTCGACGCTGCTGACGGTAATGCTCGTCATCGGCGCGTTGATGGGCAAGGAACCGGCCGCGGAAGAAGGCGCCTACCGTCCCTTGCGCGTCTATTCCGACGTGCTGCGGCATATCAAGAGCAACTACGTAGAGCGTCCGGACATGAGCAAGGTTACACTCGGGGCGTTGCAGGGATTGATCGAATATCTCGATCCGCTGTCGAGTTACCTCACGGCGGAGCAATTCGAGCGATTTACGGAAACCCGCGAGAATCCCGACCAAGGAACCGGAATGGCTACCGGATTGGTGATTCACAAACGTGTGGGGTACACGACCGTGTTGGCCGTCTTACCCGGCTCCGCCGCTGATAAGGCGGGTATTCGGCCGGGCGACTTGATCGAAGCCATTGACGAACTTAACACACGAGTGATGCCGCCGGCGTATCTGCACGCCCTACTGAGCGGCAAACCCGGGACCAGCGTCGACGTGTTGGTGCGCTCTCTTCGCAGTTCCGAAGAGCCGGATGAACACACGCTTATACGCGGCGAAGTGGACTTGCCCGGGGTAAGTAGGAAGATTCTAGAACCCGGCATCGGCTACATCGATCTCGACGTGGTTGACGCCGAGCGCGTGGGCCAGGTTGCCGCAGCCGTTAAAGCGCTACAGGCCGAAGGCGCTGAGAAGATTGTTCTCGATTTGCGCGGCAATTCCGTCGGCCGACCACCCGACGGGATCAAGCTCGCAAACCTCTTCCTCGACACCGGAGCGATTACTTCGCTGAAGGGCCGGCAACACAGCGAAGAGAAGTTTGTGGCGGATGCCGAGTCAACCGTCACCGATATTCCCTTAGCTGTGATTTCCGACCGCGCGACGGCCGGTTCCGCGGAGCTCGCCGCCGCGGCTCTACTGGACAATAAGCGGGCGCAGTTGGTCGGCGAGCGCACCTATGGACTGGCGGCCCTTCAGAAGACGATCATGCTCGACGACGGAACGGCTCTCATTCTCTCCATCGCAAAGTATCACCGGCCCACCGGTGAAGCCCTGCAGGACGGCGGTGTCACCCCCAGCCACCCGTTGACCCCCGCTGAAGTCAGACGCTATCGCGAGTCGCGCTATGCCGACGACTTGAACGTACCTCCGCCACCCGAGCCTCCGAGGGCCGACCCCGAGGCCGGCAAAGATCCTTACATTGAGAAGGCCGTTGAAGTGCTAAAAGCTGCTGTGACTCCTGAGAAGAAAGCAGCCTGAACGGTCGTTCGAATATCGGCCCTCTCCAATTCCAGGACTGCACTGAAGTGCCGTCAATCGTACTCTTCGTCTTTAAACCCGCTCGAGGCAACTCCGATTTATTATGCTCTCACCCTTCCTGGCCCAGCACCCGCTGGAAACGTCGGTAGAGCCAAGCCATGACAACCGCGTGGTAAACCACTCCAACGGCGAAGAACACCCAATAGCTCTCTCCGCGAGCAGCCAGCCAGAATGTCTTCAGGGGCCAGTAGGCCGGTAAGACAGCGAATAGCGGTTCCCAGCGTGCATCGAAAAACCACACGCCCATCGGGATGAAAAGCAGAAGGTTCGTCAGGCGCATGAGCAAGAACCCTTGCAGTTTGTTCTTGGCGAACGCGACCATGGCGAGTGCGAGAATGGGCGCCCAAAGTGCGCCGACAAGCGCCGGTATCGCGTAGTTCGGTTGAAAAGGGATTAGGCCCGCAAGTGGAATTCCGACTAGCGTCAGCACGGTAGTCACGGCGACCGGCAAGCTCAGCTTCCAGGCCAGGTACCGAGGCATCGAAAGCGGCGTTACCCGAATCGCCGTTAATGTGTTGTCGTCGCGCTCGTCCAGCAACAGGATCCCGACAATAAAGCCGATCAGCACCGGAGCGGCCAAGACGGCGTGAGTGCTCATGATCAACAGATAGTACGGTTTCAGGTCGAGCTCTATGCTCGAATCGATCAGCGGCACCAGCCAACGCAATGCCAGAGCCGTGAGGATCGGAAAAGCGGCCAGCCAGCGCAGCATCGGATCGCGGCGAATGTTGCGGATCTCGCCTCCCGTCAGCGTTCGGACTAGTGTCAGCGAGTGCATGTTAGGATTTACCAATCCCGACCGTGATGAATTTATGAAACGCGCGCCGCCCTCCGAAGAACGAAGCGAGGATCCACGCCGACGGGTAGACCACGGCGTAAACCAACTTCCAAGCGGGCATCGCGGGCATGGGTTCCAACGCCGATTGAAACATAAGCAGCGGCCCGTGCGTGGGCAACAGGTACAACGCGAGGTATTCCGGCATCCCGAAACAGATCATCGCCGGCAATTCAAGGAGCGCGGTCACCAGAACCATCGGCATCATGAAATCACTCAGCGATTGATAGCGGATTACTGTCAGAAAGCCAAGCAGCGTATAGACGCTCCCGCTGAAAGCCGACCCGACTAGTACCCAGCCCCAGTTCACCTCCGTCAACAACCCGTTCATGAGCGCTACCGAGGTGATCGCTGCATTTTCGACCACAGCGAGGAGAGTGAGAGATAGAACCTTAGCCAGCAGATATTCGCTCGACCTCAGCGGTGTGACGATCAGACCTTCGAGGGTGCCCTGCCCTTTCTCCAACAGCAGGAGCGCCGCGAGAAACACGAATGTTGCCACCAACATGTTGGTCAGCAGAATCGCCGGAACAACCACCGCGGCTCCGGGCGGAAGGAAACTGATGACCGCGCCCACGGTGATGAGAACGATCACGGAGGCGAAGTAAAAACCCTCGCGATACTGGTTCAGAACGTCGTGCCTAAGCGTCGAGACCAGCCGGGTCACAAAAGCCGCCTCCCCGTTACCTGAATAAAGATCTCGTCGAGGGTGGTCTCCTGGGTGTGAATCGTTTGCAGATCGTCGCGGCGAATGAGCCGCAGGAATTCCTCGTTGTCGCCCAGACCCTGCAGCGGGAATTCCCGGTTTTCCGTAGCGGGATTCGACCCATACTCCACTCGCAGACGGCGTGAGCCGTACTGGAGTTTGAGCTCGCGCGGCGCGTCGATCAACCGGATGCGGCCGTCGACGAGAAAGGCGACGCGGTCGCAAACGTCGTCGGCGAGGTTCATGTTGTGGGTCGTGAGGAAGACGGCCGTTCCATCTTCTCTCAGACTGCGGATCTTCTCGATGATGATCCGCGTGTTGACCGGATCGAGGCCGGTCGTCGGCTCGTCGAGAAACAACAGCTTCGGCTTGTTGAGCAGGGCTCGAGCGAAGTTAAGCCGCACCTGCATCCCCTTGGAGAAGTGGCCGACGTAGCGATCGGTGTCGTCTTGCAGCCCGACCGTTGCGAGCAGGTCCCGAGGGTCTTCGGTTTCACCTCGATAAAGAGACCGGAAGTAGCTCAGGTTCTCGAGGGCCGTTAGCTTCAGAAAATGATTCGGGCGCTCGAACGAGACTCCGACCTGTTCGTAGAAGTCGGACCCATGCTCGGCGAGCGAGCGACCCATGACGGATGCCTCGCCGCTATATTCCCGTAACAATCCTATAAGGATCTTCTGGGTAGTCGACTTGCCGGCGCCGTTGGGCCCTAAAAAACCGAGGACCTCGCCGACGTCGACCTGGAACTCTAGTTCTTGAAGAGTTGGTTCTTGGGCGGAAGGATAGGTGAAGCTCAGGTTGCGAACGTCAATCATGAGGAATTCACGCCTAGATCGAGTCAATGCGGGCCATCAAATGATACACGAAGCCTGGTCCGTTACGGCCGCGAGCCGTCCGAAACGTCCCCGCGAGACGGCACAGGATCCCGTGGCCTGCATGAAGCAATACGAACCCCGGGCACTTTTGTTGGCGGCGATTCGGGCTCGCTTTAGGCACCGACGGCGATGCGGCGCTACCTCTCAGGAACTTTCCTGCTAACGTTTTCGTATGCAAAGGCGTTTAAGGGAATAGGGCGATTCGGGCAGCAAACGTATGACCGGAAAGAAAAGCCTTCGTAAGTGGGTAGTCGTCATCGTCTTGCTCGTTGTACTTGCGGCGGCGGGGCTACTTTTGCAGTCTTTCTCTACAGTGAGTGCGGAGATCGACGAAGGCAGCCTGGCCCGCGTCGAACGCGGGAACCTGGCGCGATCGGTAGTGGCCACCGGGGTCGTCGAGCCCATTTCGAACCGCGTCGAGCTGCGCAGCAGGGCCAGCGGAATCGTCGAGAAAGTCTACCGGGACGTCGGGGACCGCGTTCGTCTGGGCGGGGGACTCATCGAGCTGGACCGCGAGCAGCTCTTGGCCCAACTTCGGGAAGCCAAGGCCAATTTGGCAGCCGCTAAGGCCGACGTGCGAACTGCGCAGGCGGAGTTAGAGAGGTATCGCATCCAGGCTGAAGACTACGACGTTCGATTGGCCCGACGAAATCACGCCCGCAGCCAAGAGCTTCATGAAGGCGGGCTGATTCCCAAATCCGAGTTCGACATCACCGAAGGCGCGCTGGATCAAGCGTTGAACCGACAACGAGCGGCCTTGTCGGCGATCAGCTCGGCCGAGGCCGCGATCGCCCAGAAAGAGGCCAGGGTTCTGCAATTCCAAGCGGTGATCGATCGCATTACCGAGGAGTTGCGCTACACGACGATTCGGTCGCCGATTGATGGCGTGGTGTTGTCGCGCGCGGTGGAGGTCGGAAGCGCGGTGTCGTCGATCACGACGATGGGTGCCGGAGCGACGATGGTCATGGTTCTCGGCGACATGAGCGCGGTGTACGTCAAGGGTCAGGTCAACGAGAATGATATCGGCCTCGCCAAGATCGGGTTGCCCGCCCGCATCACGGTGGAAACCTTCAAGGACAGGGTGTTCCACGGAGAGGTGTACAAGATTGCTCCCCTGGGAGTGGAAGAAGACAACGTGACGACCTTCGAGGTGAGAGTGTCGGTGGAAAACCCCGAAGGATTGCTGCTGGCCAACATGTCGGCGAACGCCGAGATCATCCTCGAAGAGCACGAAGGGACTTTGATCATTCCCGAAGGTGCCGTGATTTACGACCGGGACCGAACTACGTTCGTTGAAGTTCCCGAACCCGGGTCGGAGTCCGGCAAGCGCCGCGTCGCCGTTGAACTCGGGATCAGCAACGGGACGAAGTCCGAGGTTCTGTCCGGGGTCAAAGAGGGCGACGAGGTCGTGCTGCAATGAAGCCCGGCCGCTCTTGACGGTCATCGCACTACCCACGGGTTCCGAAGCCTTTTAGAACGGCTTCACTGCCTGCGAAGCTCAGGCACCGCAAGTCGAAACGCTTGAGGGCATCGTGGACGTAATTCGCCAATTGGTTTCCGGCCTGTGGCGCAATAAACTGCGCACTTTCCTCACCATGTTCGGCATTGGCTGGGGAGTTGTCTCCCTGGTGCTGATGTCCTCGCTCGCGGAGGGCTTCCGTCAGGGTCAGCGCAAGAGCATGGCGGCGTTGGGCGACAGCATTGTGATGGTCTGGGGCGGCCGTACGGAGATGCAGGCCGGCGGTCAGCGGGCCGGACGACGCATTCGGCTCTACCAAAGCGACGTCGAGGCGATCCGCGAGCAGTGCACTTTGGTGGACGTCGTTGCAGGCGAGGTCAAGCGCCACAACGTCTCAGTTGCTAGCGCGTTCAACTCAGGGCGCTTTCTCGTTGTAGGGGTCACACCAGACTACTTAGAGCTCCGCACCCTGCCGGCGGCGGAGGGCCGTCAAGTGCGGGCCGGGGATCTCGAACGGTCACACCGAGTGTGTATCTTGGGCGCGGAGGTGCGGGAACAACTCTTTGAAGACCGACTCGATGTTCTGGGAAGCGGGGTCCAAATCAACGGCTACCCGTATCGCGTCGTCGGGCTTATGAGCGACAAGGAGCAAAACAGCTCCTACGACGGCCGTGACAACGAGAAGGTCCTGATTCCCGCAAGCAGCTTGATTCGAGATTGCCCGCCGAACCGCGGTGTTGCCGTCGAGGGACTGCTGGACACGCTGATCTACCGCCCAGCTTCGCTTGAGAAGTGGAAGGCTGCGCAGCAGCAGGTTCGACGGACGCTGGGACGCATTCACCGCTTCCATCCACAAGACGAATCGGCACTGGGGATGTGGGACACAGTCCAAAGCGCTGAATTTACCGACGCCATTTTCATTTCGATGGAGATTTTTTTGGGTGCCGTCGCGCTCATCACACTGAGCCTTGGAGGTATCGGCGTCGCGAATACGATGCTGATGACCGTTTCGGAAAGAACGAACGAGATCGGCTTGAAGAAGGCCTTGGGAGCAACACGGCTTCGCATCATGGTCGAGTTCTTCATGGAAGGAATGCTGCTCGCCGTGCTGGCGGGCGCCGCCGGGATCTGCGGGGTTCTCCTCCTAGCGGCGGCGGTCAACATGTTGCCCATGCCGGCCCAGTTCGCGGGTCTGATCATCGATGCCCGGGTTGGGTTGATATCGGCGGCGGCGCTCGGTGTGGTCGCTATCTGCGCGGCTATGCCGCCGGCCTGGCGGGCCGCGCAACTGACGCCGATCGAAGCGTTGCGCTATGAGAGGTAGGCAATGAGGTGGGGCAGTATCCTTGCCGACGCGATCGACTCACTGAGGTTCCGGCGCCGGCGATCGATCGTCACGATCACCAGCCTCGCGTGGGGAGTGGCCTCTTTTCTGATCTTGATGTCGTACGGAAGCGGATTCGGGCAAGCCCTGCGAAGCGCATTCCTTGAAATCGGTCACGATCTGGTCCTGATGGCGTCGGGCCAAACGAGTGAGCAGGCCGGGGGCATTCGGGCCGGTCGCCGAGTCCGCCTGCGCACGACAGACGCGGAGAAAATTAAGCAAGACGCAGCCTTCGTCGGCGCAGTGTCACCCGAAGGCATGTTGCACGACGCCGTTGTGGTCCGAGGCCGGCGCGAGAAGACCTTCACACTGAGATCGGTATGGCCCGAATATAGTCGCATTCGCAACATGCGAATCAAACAGGGCCGCTGGATCGCGCCCGACGACAGTCACCATGGGCGTCGCGTGGCGATTCTCGGTTCGAAAGTCGCCAAGGATCTTTTCAGCAGCGTCTCGCCGATCGGCGAGGTCATCGCCATCAACGGCATCCGTTTTACCGTGGTGGGGCTCTTGGAAAGCAAAGTGCAAATTTCCAACTACAATCGACCGGACAATCAATGTGTCTTTATTCCCTATGAAACGATGGCCGTTTTTCGTGACACGCGGTATCCCGAGTTTATTGTTTGGTCGCCCGTGGCCCGTCCGTTAATCGACAAAGCGGTGAAGCAGGTGAGGACTTTGCTGGCGGGCGTGCACCGCTTTTCTCCAACCGATGATAAAGCCGTGATGATTCTCCCCTTCAGCCGCTTCCTCAGCATCGTCGACGATCTATCGGCGGCTACCAGCGCATTACTATTCTTCGTGGGCGCGCTGACGCTGGGGATTGGCGGGGTAGGGCTGGCGAACATTATGCTGGCCGCGGTGATCGACCGCACTCGCGAAATCGGTGTATTGAAAGCGCTCGGCGCACCGCGGCGAAGTATCCTTGCTCAGTTCCTCGCCGAAGCATTGATTATTGTGCTGATCGGAGGAATAGTGGGTGTGGCAGTAGGCGTCGCAGCCGCCGAAATCATCGGCTCGGTGCCGCTACTGGGTCCGTTGTTCAAGGACCAGGGGGTTACCGCCGACCAGGGGAGCATCCAGTTCCACATTTCGGCGACGTCGCTGGTGGTTTCAACGGGCGTCCTTTTTCTCGTTGGGTTGATCGCGGGTATCATCCCAGCCATCCGAGCATCGAAACTCGACCCGGCGGACGCTCTAAGATACGAGTAGACGTATCCCGGCGATCCCCGTTTGCGGGGCCGGCCCAGCCTAGTTATCGCTGACACAGAACAGCTCATCCTGACTGCGCAGGAAAAGATCACCACCGACGAGTCTCGGTAATCCGATGGAACAACAAAGAAGCGTACCTCTGTTCGCTCGGCGATCGTTCGGCGAAGTTGTTACTCGTGTTTCGGATATTTAACTTTCCCTTGACAGGCAAGCTGAATTCTACCCAGCGTGAGCGCGTCGCTCAACAATCCGATACCGTCGACAAGCTCGACGACGTTGCCGGCCCGTTCGGGGGCTCATCGCGCGTCGAGTCTCTCCCGAAGCGACTGGAGAATCAGCTCGATCTTGGGGTATCGTGTCGCGTAGACCACACTCGACTCTTGATATCCCTCTAACTTCAAGGTGTGCTGGTCGAAAACATCGGGCACCGCTTCTTGGATATGGGCGAACGTGGTCTCACCGACCACAAGGTCATAGCCGATGTGCTTCGATGAGGATTCCAGCCGAAACGCCCTGTTGACGCCGTCCCCCAGGGCGGTGAAATCCGTACTATCTCCCATGCCGAGATTTCCCACCCCTGCGGCGTCGGTATTGATGGCCGCTCCGATCCGCACCTCGCGAGGAAGGTCAAACTTCTCTTGCAGCTCGGCTGTGGCCTCCGTCAGCTTCGATAGGGCAGCGAAAGCATGGTAGATCGTGTCCAAGTAGGGTTGCTCGGGGCGGTGGACCCAGATGCCCATGATTGCGTCACCTATGTACTTCTGCCCCCAACTGCTCTCCGCTTGAAGAATCTCGCCGCCTCTTCGCATCCAGCTCCCGACGGTCTGTGCCAGGCGGTCTTCATCCAATTGCTGGGAGAGCCCGGTGAAATCTCGAATGTCTACTACGAGGACCGTGATTTCATGCAAAGAGATGAGAAGTCGAGTGGACTCCGAGCCCACCGTACGGTCCGGCAACCCTTCCTCGTTTCCCGGGCCCTGCACCGGGTTAAGGAATAGAAACTCTTGGCCGCCGAACCTCACCTCGTCTTGGTGCTTGAGAAAAACCGGCACTGTAACCCGGTTATCATTTACGAAAGACCCATTGCGGCTGCCAAGGTCGACGAGTAGGAAATCGACACCCGCCCGCTGAATCATAGCGTGCTTTCGGGAGATCATCTCGTAGTCAATGAGGATTTCGCTCCGTCGGGAGCGGCCGACTGTCCACACTGTGCGGTCGACCAGAGGGAACCTGGTCTCGCTTGCGCCCTTTCCCGAGACGAGGCACGGCGCCCGATTTGTTTCGGGGGTCACAGTACAACCCTAGATATACGTCGAGATGACTTGCTTGCGCTCTCATTGTAGTAGGCCTCGCATCTACGGGCTGACCGCTGCCTTGGAGACGCAGGACGAAGCCGGAAACGACGATCAACTACAGCAGATCGATCTGCTCAAGCAGCATATCCAACTGCCGGAGGAAAGACTGGGTCGACTGGGGGGCGGAGCGCTGCTACCGGCGATATTGTTGCTAACTGCAGGCGCGATTTCTCAGGACACCCGCAAGCCGCTGACGTTGCGGTTGCGCGGAGACAACCGCCGTCCGCGGCGGTGGAGACCTTCGTTCTACCCCTGAACGACCGGGTTGCTCAACACGCCGATGCCGTCGATTTCGACTTCGACGATATAGACGAAGCCGTCAAACCGGCCCTGCAAGGGCCGGCCTACTTGCAACCCAAGCCCCGTGAACCGGGCTGAGCGTGGCCTTCCGACCACGCCTCTGTTTCTACTGCCCGCATTGCGAGAAGTAACGTCCCACATTTATGTCGCACGCCCCCGCGGAAGGTCTGCCAACGTTGTTACGTAGGGTTCGGTCACGATTGGTATAATCCCCGGCGGGGAACGTCATGAGGAAAAGAAACGCTGTTCTGCTCGGATTGGTAGCTCTCGGTGTCGTGTTTTATGCCGGAGGATCGACCGTCCACTACTTCGGCCGGGCCAGCTTCGATCAGCCGATCGTCATCAAAGATTTCAACACAGATGGCAAAGCGGATTGGGTCCGGCTCTACAACAGGACCGACGACCCCTACTCCCTCGCAGGGATGGTGCTTTCCGATGGGGGGAATACGTTTTCTCTGCCGGATGCTGATCAGATACCAGCCAAGGGGGATTACACCGTCGCTTCTTCACGGGACAAGAAAAAACTCAAGGCAGAGAAGGTAGAGGTGGATGCGTACTGGGAGGGATGGGGCATCAACGACAACGAAATCATTCTGGTGTACAACGAAAACGATCGGTCGATCGTGGACTACTACATCCCCCAAAAGGCGGGAATGGGCGCGCAAGGTATGAAGAGCGCCGGGGTGTTCAGATTTTCGGAGATCCTCGAGCACCTCAACGGCGCCTGGAGTACGCTGCTCTTGTTGGCGGGATGGTTCGCGCGGCGGCTGTGGCCTGACTCCGCCGAGGGGAAGAAACCCCGCGAAAATCCCAAGCCACAGGCCGCCGCCGTGTAGCGGCGGAGACAACGGATTTTCGCGCCAAGCTGAAAGTTTTCGTCTTACCCCTGAACGACCGGGTTGCTCAGCACGCCGATGCCGTCGATTTCGACTTCGACGATATCGCCGGCCTTCATCGGGCTGGTCGAGCCGGGTGTGCCGGTGTAGATGACGTCGCCGGGAACCAGCGTCAGATAACGGCTGACGAAGCTTACGACTTCGGGCGGGCCGAAGAGCAAGTCGCTGACAAGTTGCTTCTGCATGACCTTGCCGTTGAGCCGGAGTTGGATCCAGGACTTGCTGTAGTCGAGCCCCACCGCGATCGACGGCCCCATCGGCGCGAAGGTGTCCGAACCCTTGGCGCGCCACCATTGCACGTCCTTCTTGTCGCCCTTCGTTCCGTTTTGCCAATTGCGATCGCTGACGTCGTTGCCGCAGGTGTAGCCGAGGATGTGATCGGGGGCATCTTCTACCGAAACATTGTGCGCGGTCTTGCTCATCACGATGACGAATTCGGCCTCGTAGTGGACATCCTTCGCGCCGGGCGGAATGACGATGTTGCCGCCGGGATGCTGCAGCGCTGTCGGAGGTTTGTAGAAAATTTCAGGATTCGCCGGCGGCTCGCGGTCGCCCAGGTGGCTCTTATAGTTCAGGCCGACGGCAAGAACCTTGGGCGGTTCGCAGGGATAGAGCAACGTCACGTCGTCTAGGGCTACTTTGTCTCCGTCAGGTTCGCGGGCGCCGAAAAGGTCGCCGGCGATGGGCTGAATGCTCTTGCCGTCGAGGATGCCGTAGGAGACCGCGCCCACCTGCTCGTAACGGACATAATGAGTCACGGATGAGCCCGACCGGGCCATAGCTGCACCTCCTGCCGCCATAGCGGCGAGAAACGTTCTGCGAGTGGTTGTCATCTTTTTTCCGCCTCGCGCTTTCGTACTTCAACCGGCGACGACCGGATTGCGCAATACGCCGATGCCGTCAATTTCGACTTCGGCCGTGTCACCCGCCTCCATGGCACTGGTTTCGCCGGGCGTTCCGGTAAAGATCACGTCGCCGGGCAACAGCGTAACGTATCGGCTGATGAAACTGACGGTCTCGGCCGGTTTGTGAATCAAGTCGGCGAGCGATTGCTCTTGCTTGACCTCACCGTTGAGGCGGAGCCGAATCGTCGATTTTTCGAAATCGAGACCCGTGGCAATGACAGGTCCCATCGGCGAGAAGGTGTCGGCGCCCTTGGCACGCCACCACTGCATATCGGCCTTGTCGCCTTGCGAGCCGCCCTGCCAGTTACGCTCGCTGACGTCGTGGCCGCAGGTGTAGCCCAAAATGTGGGCCGGCGCTTGCTCTACTGAAACGCCTTGGGCCTTCTTGCCGATTACGATCACGAATTCCGCCTCGAAATGAAGGTCTTTCGAATCGGGGGGAACGATGATGGGATCGTTGGGGTGTTGGAGGGACGAGATGGGCTTGTAAAAAGGCTCGGGGTGTTCGGGAACCGCCCGATCGTCGCCGAGGTGGCTGCGATAGTTGCCCGCCAGGGCGAACACCTTCGAGGGCTCGACCGGGTAGAGCAGTTTGACGTCGCTTTCTTCGACCGTACTGCCGCTCGGGGCGCGGTCGCCGAACAGGTCGCCTTTGATTTCCTCGATCGTATCGCCGTTCAGGATGCCGAACTTGACCGCGCCGTCGTGTTCGTACCGTACGTAGCGCGTCACGCCTGCGTACGGGTCGGGCCCCGAGCAGGCCCAGGTCGCGAAACCGCCGGCGACCACGCCGAGAAAACCTCTTCTGGATGAACGCATCGGCACTTCTCCTGGTTCGTACCGGCGTAGTGTAACACGGCCGGGGCCGACGTGGCGTGAGCGTCCACGCTTACGGCGAACCGATTGATCGGTTCGTATTTCCGATTCGCAGAACCGGAGTCCGCACCAAAATTGACGAGGCTCCCTTCCCCATCCGTGACCCAATTCAGAACGCGGATACAGAGCCCAGAGCGCAAAGGACGGGGCCAGGCACCGTAACACCTTTCGGCGCTTGCGCCTCCCCGAACCGTTGCGCATTTCGGCATAGTCGTCCGTCTGCTCGAAACCGCGGTGCCTTTGGCCCGTCGCTTGCGCTCCGGGCTCTGTATCTATACGTTGTGAACGGTGTACGCCGACGCAAACTTGGAGCGGCTCACCTATTTTTCGCGGTGCCACCCGACCGCCCATAATAGAGGGTCCCTTCCCTTCGAATCACCCTGGGCCGACCACAACCATGCCCGAACATATCGTCAAACAGCGTACCCGCGGTTTCATTTGCATCAACGCACATCCGGAGGGCTGCGCCCGTCGGGTTGAGGGACAAGTCGCAACAGTCGAGCGCGCCAAGCCCGCGGGCGTCACCGGCCCGAAGAACGTGCTCGTGATCGGAAGCTCCACAGGCTACGGGTTAGCCACGCGTATTGCGGCCGCGTGGGGCTTCGGCGCCAAAACGCTGGGCGTTTTCTACGAGCGTCCGCCGCACGGGAAGAAGACCGCTTCGGCGGGCTATTACAACAGTGTCGCCTTCGAGCGTCTGGCGCGTGAACGAGGGCTGTGGGCCGCGAGCATCAACGGCGACGCCTTCTCTAATGAATGCAAGAGGGAAACCCTCGAAAAGGTCGGTGCGGAGATGGGTCCGCTCGATTTGGTGATCTACAGCTTGGCCGCGCCCCGACGAGTGCATCCCGCGACCGGGGAGACATTCAACTCGGCCCTGAAGACAATCGGCGAATCTTTTGCCGGGAAGACGGTCGACATCGCGCGCGGCGAGGTCGGCGAGGTGAAGATCGAGGCGGCGACGGAACCCGAAGTTGCCGCCACGATCGCCGTCATGGGCGGCGAGGACTGGCGTATGTGGATCGACGCGCTGCGCGACGAAGACCTGCTGGCGGAAGGGGCGCGCACGCTGGCCTATTCCTACGTCGGCCCCAAGCTGACTTGGCCGATCTATCGCGGGGGTACGATCGGCGCGGCGAAGAAAGATCTTGAACAAACCGCGCGCCGACTCCACGCCGACCTGGCGCCGAAGCTCGGAGGAGGGGCCTGGGTGTCGGTCAACAAAGCCGTCGTCACGCAGGCCTCAGCGGCGATCCCCGTCGTGCCGCTTTACCTCAGCCTGCTGTTTCGGGTGATGAAGCGGAAGGGTCTTCACGAAGGTGCGATTGAGCAGATGAGCCGCTTGGCCTTCGATCACTTGGCCGCGGAACGCGAAATTTCCGCCGATACCGATGATTTGATTCGGCTCGATGATTTGGAGATGCGAGACGACGTACAGGCTGAGGTTGTTCAGTTATGGGACCAAGTTTCAACGGAAAACATCGCAGAGATCTCCGATATCGGCGGGTTCCGTCGGGAGTTCAACAACCTATTCGGTTTCGACGTCGAAGGGGTCGATTACGAGGCCGCGACGGAGACGGAGATCTTCCTCTGAGCCCCTCTTGACTTGTGCTCAATCCGGGTGTGGATCCACGAAAAACCAGGCTAACAATTTTGAATTTGCCCGATAAGAATTATCTTCTTGCGCCAAGTTCGATTGTCCCGTAGAGTCGGAGGAGAGACAGAGGAACGAAGTTCCAGCATCGCCGTTAGGGCCGGGTCGAAAGCGCCGATGCCGGGCGCGATTCCGGTCCACGACGGCGGTTCTCAGAGTCGGTCCCTCACCTGTCCGAAGGGGAGTGGGGCATCCCCCCCGCCCTGCTCCCCCCTCCCGCAAGGGCCACGCGTTTCGGCGGATAAACGACCCTGTTCCGAGATCTCTCTAAGTCCGCCGATGGGGGGTCAACGACACACCCATCGCACACTGCGGACACTCCTCGGGAGCCCAGATGGTAGTAGATTCCTCGGCGAGCGCTTCCAGGGGCGTGGAGGCATCGTCCGCGAGTTTCGCGGGCGCTTCGCCCAGCGTGAGGAGCGTCCCGATTGCGACCACTTCAGCGGAGCAGCGGGCGAGATCGGTCATCGTTCCACGTACCGCCGACCCGGCGTTGATGACGTCGTTAACGATAGCTGTGCGGCGCCCCGCTAGGTTCCGGAGTCCGGCCGGTAAACGGTAGCTCACGGGAAAGAGTCCAGGTGTCTCCGGGTCGCGGTGGGGTGCCGTGTAAACGAATTCCACGTTCATTTCCGCGGCCACCAGCAGGCCGACGAACGCTCCCTCGACGAGCGGGCCGCAGACGACTTCCGGTCGATACTGCGAGAGCCTATGCGCAAGCTCAGAGGCAAGCTGACGGACGACGTTCGGTCTTCGGCAGAGGGATTCCAGGTCGAGCCACAGTTCTCCGTGATGGCCTGATTCCAGCTCGAAGTGCCCGCGTCGTGCCTTCAGCAGATTTTGTAAGTCGGGGCACATTAACTTCAGGTTGCCTCGATTAGAGAGGACTTATGTAATCCCGCGTTCGCCGGAACCGGCGGCACAACCTGTCCGCTTCGCAGGAACGGGCAAACAAAAGAATTCCCCCGGACACCTGCTTGGCGGCCGGGGGAATTTAGAGAAAAGTCTTCAGTCAAACGGTCGCCGGCGACCTAGCTTGTTGAGCTTCTCCCGGAAACCTCTCCTTACTGGTCGTCCTTACTGCTCCAAGGCTTCGACGCCGTCGACCAGGGCGCGGACGCTTTCGTCGTCCACGTTCAGGATCAACGCCAGGTAGCCTTGCGCCAGCCTCGGGATCGCTCCAAAGCCGTCCGAGATGAACGCGTAGCCGTGTCCGTACTGGAAGTCGCACACCGCGATCACGTATCCCTGGAACTCCATCGCCGGGTCGAGGTCCATCGCCGCGTTCCCGCTCGACAGCAGCCATACCAGTTGATCGCCGGCCAACACCACCGCCGAAGGATCCGTCGGAGGCGCTGCTCCGCCTCCCGTCGTCTCGCCGTGATAGTGAATCTCACACGCCCCGTCCTGCGGTTGCGTCCCCAGCCAGTCTTCCGACGTGTTCGAGATCACCAGCCCCGTGTCGAAGCCTTGCTGGTTCGTCACATACGGGAACAAGATCGTCGACGTGCAGCGCACCACCGTCACGATGTTCTCCGGATCCGATCCCGACCCGTCCAGGAAGCGCGGCACAGGCTCCGTGTCTTCCGACGACGTCCCCACCGTGCTCAACGGCGCGAAACTCACCGCCAGCTGTCCCGTCCCCGGCGCCGGCAAATCGTTCTCCGTGTCCGGCGTCCAGGCGAACCAGATGTCGATTTCGCAGTCTTCACTGGCAGTCGTCCAGTCGTCGATCACTTCGTAACCGATCCATCCCGATCCGCCGGCAATGCTCACTTCGACAGTACCGCCCGCCTCAAACAGAGGATCGTCGGCATCGCTGATCGGGGAAGCGCCGCCGCAATTGTCGCCGTTGACGTCGCAATCCACCGCGTCCAAAACGAGGTGATCACTGTCTAAATCGTCTTCGGTGCAGTCGGGGTTATCCTCGACGCCCACGCGCACTCCTTCCGGAATGTTGAAGAACGTCAACAGGAAGTGCGTCGACTGCGTCGCCCCGCCTTCGGTCGCTCCGCCGTCGCCCGCCGCCGTCGTCGTCCCCGAGTCCGGCGCCGGATAGCCGTTCTCCACCTGAATCGATCCGCTGATCGTGAACGAGGCCGTCCCGATCGTCTTGAACGCCGTCGGGAACCCTTCGTTGATCGTCAACGTCGCGTGATCGCCTTCGTCTTCACACTGCAGCCCGCTCGCCGCCTCGTCTGCGCTGCTGATCAGCCCCAACAACGGCAACCCGATGTTCGCTTCGTTCTTGTTCAGCGTGATGGCGCTTTCGCCGTTGATCGTCACCGTCGCCTGAATCTGCGCGAACGCCGGGGCCCCCACATCGGGAATCCCCAACTCCGAGGCATTGCCCCGCATGCTTGTCAGACGGATCGTCGTCCATTCGGGGAATTCCTCGAATCCCGGAACCGGGACTTGTACTCCCGTCCACTCCAACCGATTGTTTGTTACCAGAACACCGAACTGCGGGTCTTGGAAGCGCGAGTCCGGCGGCGAGCAACCGGCCTCGAAACCGCTATCGGTCACGCCGAGAGCGTCCATCCGCGCGCCCCGATCCGTCGGCGCACCGCAGTTATTCTCGTTGATGACCAACACCGCGTCGGTCGTGTCGTCCTGGAAGCCGGCGTTGAAGTCGCGGTTGTTGGTGATGCTGACGTTGAGCGAGGCCGTCACATTGACCTCGATGTAGCCGTCAGGGTCGACCACCGCGCCCGCCGGAATCGTGTGACACACGATGATGATGTCGCCCGTCAGCTCCGCGATGCCCTCGGCCCTCACCAACGGCGTCACTGCGCCCAGGTCGCAAGTGATTAGGCCGTCGCCGAGGGGCTCCGGCAGGATGTCCACAAAAGTATTGGTAAAGGTACAGGTGACGTCGTCATCGGCGGCCAACGTGATCGAACCAACGGTGTCGCCTTCGTTGTAGGTGAAATCCGAGCCGCCGTTGCAACTCAATGTGGACGTGTAATCGTTCAGATTCCCGGTGCCGTTGGTTTCACTGAGGTCGTACGTTCCGGGGGCGCCGCCGGCGACCTGGATCGAGCCGCCGTCGCCGACATTCGCGTCGCTGGCATCGTCCGCGTCCGGGCCGTTAATTTCGAGCCCGAAATCGTCTCCGTTGTTCGGAACGACGTCCTTGATAAGGGTTATCGTCACCGTGTCGGGCACAATGAGAGTATTCGCGAAGGTGCAGCTGACGAAGTCACCGGGAGCCAAAGTAATCTCGCCGCTTGTGCCATTGTCGACCACGCCCGAGCCGCCGGAGCAATTACCAAACGAGCTCGTATAGTTCGACAGATCACCGGTCCCGTTCGTCTCAACGACAGTGAAGGTGCCGGGGTTACCCGCGTGCTGAAGGGAATCGCCGTCGCCGAGCGCAAAGTCCCCGCTACTGCCGGTCCCGGGGGCCGTGATATTCACGTTAAAGTCGTTGCCGTCATTCGGGACGATGTCCTTAAAGACCGTCAATGTAGCCGGGATGATCGTATTCGTAAACGTACAGGTGACGTCGTCCTGGTCCGCCAGCGTCACGTCCCCGCTTTCGTTACCCCCACCGGCGTTGAACGGGAAGGCAATAATCGTACCCGTCTCGACACAAGCGAGAGTCGTTGTGTAGTCCGCCAAATCACCCGTGCCGTTCGCTTCACTGAAGCTATAGAGGCCTGGGACACCGGCGACCTGGACGAAACCGTTGTGACCCACAGCAGGGTCGCTGACGTCGTCCGCATCAGGGCCGTCAATTGCCAGCCCGAAGTTGTCGCCGTTGTCCGGAACAATCTGTTTGTTTGACGACGGTCAAGCTCGAGGTCTGGGGCGCAAGATTCTCAGCGATAATAAAGTAGTTCTCGTCGCCGTCGCTACCGTTCGTCTGACTGGCCCGAAACTGAATCTCCTCGGCGTCGGCAAGAGCCTGTATGTCAATCGTCAGCAGGCGATTGTCGGACCTTCCGGTCCCGTTGTTCGGCGTGCACAGGGCGCCTGCCCCCGCGATATCGTCGATCGCCCGGTCAAACTCAAAGATCACCTCAGGGCCTGTGTTGTTCCCGTTCGGGTCGCGAATTACTTGAAACAGGATCAGCTGCTCGGTGGCGATCTTCTCGCCTCCGCAAAGGTTCATCGGATCAGGGTTGTTTCCGGCGGTGTTGGCATCAATACCCATGGCAAAAGCGCCACCAGTAGCCACCGTCTTCACCTGCGCGACAGTGTAGACCGGCGACAATTCGTCAAAGTCATTGGCGGGGACCAGCGTAAAAAGGAAACCCGGTGGGTTACTGCAGGAGTTATCGCCGATCACGCAGGGGTTTTGGTCGCCCTGCTGCAACTGTACCGTGCTCGGCCGCTCCAACGTTAGCCTGACCTGCGCCTGCATGACGCCGACCGATAAGGCCAAACCGGCTACCAGACCGATAATTCCGCGCTTGCTGTTTATCATGTTCTCCTCAACATTCCCACTTGCTCATGACTGATTCCAGGCCCGTTGTAGAATCTCTACAGCTCGGCACACACCACGACCTATGACCTGTGATTATCAGTACTATGACCGTAACATTCTATATGCGGTGCGTGCAACGTGAGAAACACAGATGACGTGTGGGACGTTGAGTGGGGACTGGAGGCCGGTTTTCAGGAACCATTCGCCGTTCGCCGGCCGGCGGTTTCCTCTGAGTTATGAATCGCAGTAGCCCTTTTCCCCCGGGGGGGCAGTCGTGAGCCAAGCTCGAAAAATCGGGTACAGTCTCGTTGATATGAAACGCAGATTCATAATACCGCCATGAAAATGGGGGTGGGGGTGTTGCTGCCGCCCTTTCAGGGCTCTTCCGGGTGGGGATGCTCCCAGGGTTCCCCCCCACCTCCCTCCACCCTGGGCTGCAGCTCCTGCGGCCGCTTCGCGGCTCAAGATATAAGCGATCTTAGCGGTCTCGGCTCCCATCCGTGGAAGTCGAACGCGTGGAGCGGCAAACCAGTCGGGGTTGTTTGGAGCTGACGTTTTTGGCGGCCGCGGGGTCTAAGGTCCAGCGGGAGTGGGATCTGGTACTTGTGATCCATTGATGCGCGCGGGTTTTCCCTACTACTTATGGGAAGGATGGAGGTTAAGGACGAATGACAGCGATTGAATGTCTTGTACTGGAATCCGTTCGGCGACTCAACAACGCGACGAAGCTGCAAATTCGCATTTGCCTGGTTGAAATGACCGGAAGACCGGTTTCTCCGGAGAACGTTACACAGGCGATCGACGTGCTGGAGAGCAGAGGGCTGGTGTCGTCTTTGGAGCAGGACCGCGTGAAACTTACGGTCTGACTCAGCGAAGACTCAGGTCCGAGAGGCATTCGGGCCGGCCCGCAAGCGGCCACCCCCCGCAGGCTCGGGATCTCCTCGGTCTGGTGCGCCAAGCGAGGTTTACTGCCGGCATCGTCCCGCGGAGCCGCACCCCTTGCCGGTTACTCACGCCACTACAATAGGACTCATGCCGTTTCCCGTAAACCGGCCCCGACGGCTGCGCTCGAGCGCCGTGTTGCGCCGTGCTGTCCGGGAGACAAGCGTGGAGCGAGAGGACTTGATCTATCCACTTTTCGCCTGTCCCGGTGAAGGCGTGAAGAATGAGGTCGGGGCGATGCCGGGAAACTATCAGATGTCGGTTGACGGGATCGTCGAGGAGTGCCGGGAGGTGCAGTCGCTCGGCATTCCGGGGGTGATCTTGTTCGGGCTGCCGGAATCGAAAGACGTGGAGGCCTCGGGCGCCTACGACGACGACGGGATCATCCAACGGGCGATGCGGGCGATCAAAGCCGAGGTGCCGGACCTGCTTGTGATCGCCGATTGTTGTTTATGTGAGTACACCAGCCACGGCCACTGCGGACGCATTGTCGACAACGATGTTGACAACGACTCGACCTTGGAGTTGTTGGCGAAAACGGCTCTTTCGCAGGCCCAAGCCGGAGCCGACATCATTGCTCCTTCCGACATGATGGACGGCCGAGTGGGGGCAATCCGCGAGGCGCTCGACGACAATGGGTTCAGCAATCTCCCGATCCTTTCGTACGCGGCCAAATACGCCTCGGGTTTCTACGGCCCTTTTCGAGAGGCCGCCGACTCAGCGCCGCAGTTTGGCGACCGCAACACGTATCAAATGGATCCCGCCAACCAGCGTGAGGCGATGCGGGAAATCGAGCTCGACATCGAAGAGGGCGCGGATATGATCATGGTGAAGCCGGCGATGCCCTACCTCGACGTCATCTACCGCGCCAAGCAGGAATTCGATCTGCCCGTGGCGGCTTATCAGGTCAGCGGGGAATTCTCGATGATCGTCGCGGCGGGGCAAAACGGCTGGATCGACCGGCAGCGCGTGATGATGGAGTCGCTGACGTCGATTAAGCGCGCCGGCGCGGACTTGATTCTCACCTACTTTGCGAAAGATGCCGTGCGCCTTCTGTAGTCGTCGTTCCGTGAGCCGCTTGATTCCAGTAGCGGGCGCGCGTGGGAGGCGTCATCTGGGGGGCATTCTTCAGAGAGTGGTTTTCGCCTCGGCGCTGGTCTTGGCGCAGGCGGGCGGCTCCTTTTCTCTCAACGCAGCCTCGCCGGCCGACCGAATCGCCGAGATCACGGGCACTTCGGCCGCCGAACGCGCGTTTTGGGGAATTCAGGTCGTCGATCTCGAAGACGGCCGGATCGTCTACTCGAAACACGAGCACAAGCTATTTCTGCCGGCCTCGAACGGCAAGCTTTTCTCGACGGCGCTGGCGCTTTCTCGATTGGGGCCGGACTACTTCCACACGACAGCTGTTGTTTCGAAGGCCGCGCTCGACCCGGACGGCACCCTGGAGGGCGATTTGGTGTTGTTGGGCGGCGGCGACCCGAACCTTTCCTCGCGCTTGATTCCCTACAACCCGAAGAAGGAATTTCATTCCGACCGCCTGGCTCCGCTGCGGGAGTTGGCGCGGCAAGTGACCGCCGCAGACGTCAAGAAGATCACGGGGAGCGTGGTCGGCGACGATCGCCGATACGTCTGGCAGCGGCATTCACCCGGCTGGTCGATCGACGACAGGATGTGGGGCTACGGCGCTCCGGTCAGTGCCCTCTCTTTCAACGACAATACCCTCACCATGCGGGTGTTGCCGGGACGCGCCGTGCGGGAGCGGGCGCGTGTCTCTTTTCGGCCCGACATCGGCTACTTCGGAATCGACAACCGGCTGCGAACCGCGGCTTCGCGGATGGTTCCGCGCGGCTTGAATCTCGACCGTGCGCCGGGGGCCCGCGAGTTGGCGCTTTGGGGAGAGATTTCGATTCATTCGCGAGGTCGAAAACTAACCGTCGCGGTGGACGACCCAGCGCTGTTTGCCGCCCGTGCCTTCGACCACGTGCTCCGCGGGATGGGCGTCGAAATCAAAGGGGAGGCGATTGCACGCCATGCTTTGGGATACGAGTTCCCGAGTCTCAAGCAAGTCGCTGATCCGAAAACCGAAACCTACCTGACGGAATTAGGCGCTGTTCGGTCGGCGTCGCTCGCCGAGACCGTCAAGGTGGTGAACAAGGTCAGCCAGAATCTGCATGCGGAAATGCTGCTCAGGGAAGTAGGCCGGCGGCAACGCGGTGTCGGCAGCTTCCAGGCCGGTCTCGAAGACCTTGAGGATTTTCTGGAGAAAGACGTTGGGTTGGGCGAGCAAGAGTTCGTTCTGATGGACGCTTCAGGGCTTTCGCGACGGAATCTCGTTAGTCCGGCCGCGACCGTGAGGCTGCTGGCGTACATGTGGCAGTCGGCGAATCGTGAAGCTTTCCTCGTCAGTCTCCCGATCGCCGGGGAGGACGGCACGCTCGATTGGCGTTTCTCGCAATCGACGGTTCGTGGAAAGATCCGAGCCAAGACTGGTACCCTTTCGCATGTAACCGCGATCGCCGGTTATGTAGCCACGGCTGACGACCGCAATTTGGCGTTTTCGATCATGGTCAACAATTATGGCGTGCAGGCGTCGTACATTCGTAATCTCGTCGACAAGATTTGTGTTGCTCTCGCCGAGCCCCGACAAGACGCCGCTCCGAAAGCGGCGACGATTCCCTGAGCGTCCCGGCGCAGCATCCCGCGACCGGCAATGCGCGCTCCAATGCTTCGTGGTAGCGTAAGGACAAAATAGACAAGCTTTTGGATCAAATCGACATGTCTCAGCGGGCTGAGGAACTACCGATGGCGCTTACGCCGACCGTTAACGACTTTGCGGCCGATGGCTTCGGGAAGATACCCGAAGTGAAGTACGTCTACACGGCTCAGCATGACTACGCTTTTTACGTTAAGGTCGTGGTTGACGACGATCGAGACAAGGGCGTGCGCAATTGCATCTACGCCAAAGAGCTGGAGTTGATCAACGAATTCAAGACGCTTGACTTCGATTTCGACATACTCACAACTGAACTTGCTGATCCCTCTTTTCGTTTGGCTTACGAGAAGACACAGGCGTCGCAAATTGAATTCCCCTGAGCACCTTGCCAAGGCTCGGCAGAACGAACTATTCGCCTCAAGCATGGACCTCTCTTCGGGTGCCCACATTGACTGGGCGCTGACGATTCTGTTCTACGCAGCCTTGCATTACGTCCAGGCTTATTTTGCCGCTCGCGGCAAGACCCACCGCATGCACAGAACCAGAGATAGCGCCGTAGGACGAGACCCGAACATTTCAGCCATATGCCAAGACTACCGAGAGCTTCAACATTTCAGCCGCCAGGTTCGGTATGAGCTACCGATTGGTCGGCTCACCGTGCAAAACGTCTTGGAGATGAGAATTTGTCTGAGCAACATGAAGACGATGGTTACGTCTCTGCTCTAATCGAGGCGGCCTCGACGAACTCGAACTTCGAACGAGACGGAAAAAGTCGGTCGGCTTTACGCCGCGTTCAAATCTTGTTTCATCAACTCGGCTTGGAAGTGGGTGGCCAGCGCCTCGATCAGGGGCGTTAGCCCGCCGGTCATGATCGGTTCGAGCTGGTGCAATGTGAGGCCGGGCACGCGATGGTCGGTCACGCGGCTTTGAGGGAAATTGTAGGTCCGAATCTTCTCGCTGCGGTCGCCGCTGCGCACCATGCCGCGCCGACTTTCGGCTTGCTCGGCATGCTGCTTTTCCATCTCGATTTCGTATAGCCGTGAGCGCAACACCTGCATGGCTCGAGCCTTGTTTTTGATTTGCGATTTTTCGTCCTGGCAAGTAACAACGAGGTCGGTCGGCAAGTGCGTGATGCGGACCGCCGAATAGGTGGTGTTTACCGATTGACCACCCGGCCCCGAGGAGCAATACGTGTCGACGCGAATATCCTTGGGCTCGATCTCGATTTCAACATCGTCCACCTGGGGCATAACGGCGACTGTCACCGCTGAAGTGTGGATGCGGCCCTGGGTTTCGGTCTTCGGCACGCGCTGCACGCGGTGGACACCGGCTTCGAATTTGAGTTTGCTGTAGACACGTTTACCCGAGATCAGCGAGATCGCTTCCTTGAAACCGCCCACTTCGGAAGCGCTTGACGAAATCATTTCGACCTTCCAGCTTTGATCCTCGGCGTAGCGGCTGTACATTCGGAACAGTTCCGCAGCGAACAGCGTTGCTTCATTTCCGCCCGTGCCGGCGCGAATTTCCAGTACGACGCCCTTCTCGTCGTTGGGATCCTTAGCCAGCATCAGCGCCTTGATCTCGTCTTCGAGACCGTTGCAGTGCTCTTCGAGACCGGCAATTTCTTGCCGCGCCAGCTCGGCGACCTCAGCGTCGGGATCGTCGAGCATCGAGCGGGTCTCCTCGAGTTCGGATTGCGACTTCTTCCATGAACGGTATTTCTCGACGACCTCGCCAATTTCCGCCGCGGCCTTGGCGGTCTTGGTGTAGCGGCTCTGATCGGACATCACGGCCGGATCGGCCATCTCGCGGGAAAGCTCGTCATAGCGGGCTTCCAGCTCGTCCATTTTGTTTTGCCACTGCATCGCCGAATCCTCGTATCCTTCTTCTACCCTGGTTCAGGCAGGCCTGGAGGCGCGCCCGACTGCGACCGTACGCTCGCGTTTCGCGAGCAGCGGTCGGCAACGCTACGCGATAACCAACTCGCCATTCTGCTCTTGCTCGAGGGCCATCGCTGTTTCGAGCGACTGAATGGAGATTTGCACCTGGTCGTCGTCGGGGTTTTTCGTCGTGATGCGCTGCAGCCACAATCCCGGGGCGACCATCCAAGCCCACAGCGTCCCCTGTCGCTTGGCGGCAAAGCGAATGATTTCGTAACTCACGCCGGCGATTACCGGCAGCATCGCCACACGCACCAGCAACCTCAACGCAAAGCTGTCGACAGGAATCAGGGCGTACACGATGATGCTCATCAGCATCAAGATCATCAGGAAACTGGTGCCGCAGCGCGGATGGAAGGTGCAAAAGCTTTGTGAGTTCTTGATCGACAGCGGTCGGTCCGATTCGTAATTGAAGACAACCTTGTGCTCGGCGCCGTGATATTCAAAAACCCGCCGAATGTCTTTCATCCGCGAGACGATCGTGAGGAAGGTTAGAAAAATCGCCAGACGCAGAACTCCGTCCACCAGCGTGAACCCGAAGTTGCCGTCGAGCCACGACGTGTAGCTTTGCAATTGAGTCGTGACCACCAGCGGGACGAACTTGTAGAGGAAGATGAAGAACAGCAGCGAGAACGCCACGTTCAGCGCCATCATCCAACCGGAAATCTCGACAGGCTTTTTCGGCTCCTCTTGCTCGAGAGTTTCATCGGCGGGTGATTTGGTGGTTACTGCGCCGGCATGGTCAGCCTTCGCGTCCTTCTCCTCGACCAGCGCCTGGTTGGCTGAGAATCGCAGAGTGCGAATTCCCAAGCCCATAGCCTGCCCTAGGGTGCCTAGGCCGCGAAGAACCGGCCAATCGAAGGCGCGGTATTTCTCCGAAACGCGTTGCAGCTTACCGGTTTGCTGGACGATTTCGCCGTCGGGCCTGCGCACGGTGACGCAGTAGCTGTGCGGGGCGCGCATCATAACGCCCTCTATGACGGCTTGACCGCCGATCAGCGGATCGTCGCCGCTCTCGAGCACGGGCATCATCTGCACATGCGCCGCGAGGCGGAAAAAGCGGCGAATTTTGTGTCGTAACGAGATCATTGCATCTCCCGCGGTTCTTTCTATTTTACGATAAACTGACACCATGCTCAGCGGAATCCGGCGCTTGCTACGTCCGCTCCTGCTGTGGACTTACCCCCGCGGCTCCTGGCAGTACGACGTCTTGGCGGTGGCGATTCTGATGTTCATCTTCTTGACTCCGAGGGAGTTGTTTCGCGACCAAGCGCGCCCGCCGAGCGTGCAGCAGATCGAGGTGCTTTCCGAAGACCCGGCCGTCGAAGTGTTCTTGGTGGAACCGTTTGTCATCGACGAGACCCCCCCAGCCGAGGTCGACGAGAAGCTTCGTACCCTGTTGCGCCAAAGGACCGGCCGAGATCTAAGCATCCTCTACACGCGGCCCTCAACCGACGACGAAGGCGAGGTTCGCGCCTATCTCGTCTACGCCCGGCCGTAATCGCACCCTCCGGCCGCGCCGGCAAATTCACGGAAACCCGATGCTGAGCCGCCCAGTCTTACCGAATGTGCGTGGAATACTCCTGCCGGCTTTGGCAACGCTGTTCTTGCCCGTGCTGCCCGCTGTCGAAATGGACGTATTACTGGCCCGCATGGATACGGCCTCGGAAGGTTTTCGCGCCATGCAGGCCGATGTCCGCTGGCTCAAGTACACCGACATCGTGGAAGACGAGAGCATCGAGGAGGGCGTGATCCGCGTCATGCGGGATAAGAAGAAGCAGATAAGCCTCTTGATCGAGTTTCAAAAGCCCTATCCGTATTTCGTTTCGGTGCGTGGTACGACGGTTGAGATTTACCGCCCTAAGATTGCGACGGTCGAAGAGTACGACTTATCGAGGTCGCGGGACATGCTGGAGCAGGCTTTACTGCTTGGGTTCGGTACCGCCGGGCGTTTCTTGCGGGAGAACTATGATCTGGAGATGCAGGGCGAGGAGGAGGCCGCCGGCGTGGACGCCGTCAAGCTAGCGTTAGTGCCCAAGTCCGAGAAACTGCGGGGGAATATGCCGCGGCTCGAGATGTGGGTCTCGACGTCCGACTGGCAACCGGTGCAAGAAAAGATCTACGGCGCCGACCCCGGCGACTACCGCCTGTACACCTACACGAACGTCAAGCGCAACCCGGCCATGAAGGAATCGGCCGTGAAGCTGCGGATTCCCGGCAAGGTCAAGCGCATTTTCCCGCAGCGCTAGGGACGGCGCGGCGCGGCTCAGCCCGCACTCAGCGAAACCTCGTACAATCGCGACTAGGCCACGGCAGCCGCATCGGATACCGCTCGATGTGGGACTGTGAAAAAATGGCTCCGGCCTGTCCGTGCACACAATTCAGAAGGCGGACACAGAGCGCTGAGCGAAAGCGACGGGTCGAGGGCACAACCGTTTCGAGTAAACCGAAGACTATGCCGGCGTGCGCGACGGTTCTGGAGACGGGTGCCGCGGAGCGTTACGGTTGCCTGCACTTGGCCCGTCGCTTTCGCTCAGGGCTCTGTGTCTAAATGTTGTGAATTGTGTATTCCACCGCAAGATTGAGGGGGCTCGGGGGACTCTCCATTTTTTCACAGCCAATCATGGTCCGGTGCAGACCACAACGAACAATGAAAATAAAGGACTTATGTCCTATTTTCGAGAGAGCCCTGACGTGCGCGGCTCGATTTGGTGACCCATGTCCGCTGCTATCACGCTGTTTGCAAGAGCCCCAATCGCCGGGCGCGTCAAGACCCGCCTGCAGCCGCCGCTTACGGCTCAACAAGCCGCCGACCTCCACCTGGCTTTTGTCCTCGACGCCTGGGAAGCGCTGAAGACAATCCCAGACATCTCGCTCCACCTTTACCGCGACGAGGCCTGGCCCAACGGGGACGAGCCGGCCGATCGAGAGAATTGCGGGCTGCAACACGGGGAGGATTTGGGCGCGCGGATGTTGCACTGCTTCGATGAACTCCAAGCGCGCGGTCATAACCGAGTGTTGATCGTCGGCAGCGACAGTCCGACGCTGCCGGCCGCTTATCTCGAAGAGGGTCTTGAGAAGCTGAACGACGCCGATGCCGTTCTGGGCCCAAGCGAAGACGGAGGCTATTACGCCGTCGGCTGTCGAGAAACTCGACCGGGTATGTTCGCCGGGGTCAGCTGGTCGACGCGGTCTACGCGGGCAGAGACCGAGCGGGCATTTGACCGCGAAGGTCTGCGTTACCGGGAACTGCCCGAATGGTATGACATCGATACTGAAAAGGACCTCTGCCGTCTCGCGGGCGAGCATAATCTTCCCGCTCGCACCAAAGCCTGGTTCGACCGCCACAATCCTTTCGAATAGGGTGAATGGCCTTTCCTAACCCCTTGCTACAATAGGAAGCGTCCACGAGACCCCGCGCCCCGCTCTTCCACCCTTTTCCTGTCACGGATTGGTTCCCACGGAGTGGCCTGACTCCTTTGATTCATCTTCGGCCGGTTCATCAACTCGCCGGATGCAACTCGTTGCTTGGGCCTTGCGTGTTCGCACCAACCGAGCCTCCCGATGTCTGTTGCCTCATCCAAACAGCAGCCCACGCCGATCGAAATAGCCGCAATGATTGAAGGCTTTCTCCGTGACTGCCGCCGGCCCGCGGCGGTCGAGGATGAACAAGCGCCGATTCGGCTCGAACACGGCGGTCATGCAGTGGAAGTTCATGGGAAGCAGTGCGTCTTGCACGTTTGGGGTGAAGAGGGGAATATCGTTCGGCGTGTTCTCTCCGTGCGATCACGAGCTGTCGGCCGGTTGGAGCTGAACGTCCGCCGCTTCGGCGCCAAGGCCTCGACGCTCACCCTACGCGACAGCGGGGCGCATCGCGAAGCGCGCCACCGTATCACCCAACAGATCGAATTTCGGGAGTTTCTGCGTAGGATCTTAACGCGCGACTTCGGCGACTGGGAAATCGAGAAACTGCTGTCTTCCGCGGATCTCGAAAATTCCCTTTCAGCGATTTACACACGCGGCGTGTTGCGGCGCGGCAGCCGATTGTGGGCTGTGATCGGATGCCGCGACGACCGGGCGGCCTGTGATCGGATTCTGACGTTCGGGTTGATTTGGCTTGATTGGGTCAGCCGGCGTACCGAGCACCGGGTGATCGCCGGCCTTAAGATTTTTCTGCCTTACCGCACGATCCGAACGACGGCGAACCGCTTGGCGTTCCTGAATCGGGACGCTTTCCAGTTCGAACTCTACGGTTTCGATCCTCAGGGGGGCCTAACTCTAACTGATCCAAACGACTTCGGCAACCTGGCCACGCGACTACCCGTTCGTGCCGCGACCGCCGAACCTGCCGCCGCGACCGCCGCCCGCTTATCCGATCTGAGCGCCCGCCCCGGTGTCGAAACCGTCGAGAGGGCCGACGGCGCCCGATCGTTTCGCATTAACGGAATGGAGTTCGCTCGCCAAACAGGGGTGGCCGTGACCTATGGGTTGAGCGAGAAGGTAATCGTTTCCGACCGTACATTCGACGAGATCGATCGATTGGCCGAGGAACTAGCCCGCTTCCGGTCCGCCAACGCGGCGGATACGCTGAACCCTCTCTACTGCAGTTACCCGGAAAGTTGGTTGGAATCGCAAGTGAGAAGCAGCATCGAACGCGTCCATGGGAGCCTTCTCCCGCATCCCGTCCATAGTCACGTGCCCGCCGTGGCCGGGGCTGATCGTGGAATCGTCGACCTGCTCGCTTGTGATCGCAACGGTCGCTTGGTCGTGCTGGAGCTCAAGGTCGAAGAAGACATCCACCTGCCGCTGCAAAGCCTCGACTATTGGATGCGCGCCAAATGGCACCTGGACCGGGGGGAGTTCTCCGCGAGAGGTTATTTCCCCGGCATCGAGCTGTCACCGGCGGCTCCGCGGCTCCTGTTGGTTGCACCGGCATTCGTTTTCCACCCCACCACGGAAATCATCCTGCGCTACTTCTCGCCCGAGATTGAAGTCGAGCGAGTGGGGCTGGGCGCCGATTGGCGGCGCGAACTCCGAGTCCTGTTTCGTAAGAAGGGCGCCGCTAGATTGGCATAGGCTAAAGCGATCCGGCGGCGGGCGGGAATGGCCTTAGTTGTTTACCAGCGATCGACCTTCACAAGACCGCGGTCGATCGCGGCCAAGTCGCGCTTGCCCGAGAGCCCCATGGCCAACGCCAGCTCCATTTGCAGCATCCGCAGCAGCTTCTCGACCCCCTCGGCGCCATATCCGGCGAGCGCCCATAAGATCGGCCGTCCGATCAAAATTGCGTTGGCTCCCAAGGCCAGGCCTTTGAGGATATCCACACCGCGCCGAAAACCCCCGTCGACCAGAATCGGGACCCGCCCTTCGACTTCGTCGGCGATCGACGGCAAAACCTCGATCGTGGCGGCTACGCCGTCGATCGTGCGGCCGCCGTAATTGGAAACCACAAGGCCGTCGACGCCGTTGGTGACGGCTTGACTCGCCTCGTCGACACTCATCACTCCCTTGAGAATGACCGGCAGTCCCGACCATTCCTTGACGCGATCGATCAGCTCCCACGCCAACCGCGGGCCTCCGCGTTCACGGAGCTTGGCCGGGTTCGGCGGCCAAGCCGCGGCGTCGCCCGCTGTTAGGCGCCGGTTATGTACGTCGCGCTCGAGTGTTGAGGGGCGGCTGTTTCCGATCGTAAGGCAAATCGCCTTGCACCCGGCTTCCGCGGCGCGCTTGACTTCCTCGCGCGTAACGTCCGCCGCGGTTTCCGCGTCGGCTTGAAACCACACGGGGCTTTGGGCCTGAGCGGTGATTTCCCCGATCGGAAGGCTTGAGCGGCGACTGATGACGGCCGCGCTTTCCGCTGCCCCGGCTCCTTGGACGGTGGCGCCCTCGGCATCCGCGTGTACGCGACGGTGACCGGCGCTGGGACCGACCAGGATGGGGGCGAACAGCTTATCGCCGAAGAGATCGAGCGAGAGGTCCATTTCGCTGACGTCGACCAGCATCCTGGGACGGAAGGTAATGCGTTCGAAGAATTCGCGGTTGCGGCGTAGGGTCCGCTCCGCGCCGGCGCCGCCCGCAATATGGTCGTAAAGCGTCTCGGGAAGCCGCTTGCGGGCCACTTCCTCGAACTCGAAGGCGTTGATAAGTTCGTCGACCGGGCCGATGCGGTCAGGTTCGAAGACCTCTCGCGGAGGCCCTTGGGGGGCGGCCAACAGCGGCGAAGCCGCCGCCCACATCGACAATTGGCGTACGGCTTGGCGGCGAGTGATCGGCATCGGCTTGGCTGCGCGGATCTTGTTCAAATGCGGCTTCGTTTCAGCGGCGGTTTCGGGGGAACAGCCGAGGCTCACGGAAAATCCATGCGTACGAGACTGCGATCAATGTCCGTGATGCGCGAACATCCGGTGTGCGCCATCGCCAAGACGAGTTCTGCTTGCATCATTCGCAAAACCCGCTCGACGCCCTCAGCGCCGAAGGCGCCCAGGCCCCACAACGGCGGGCGGCCCACCAACACAGCGTCCGCGCCGATCGCCAAGGCTTTGAAAATGTCGTCGCCGCGCCGAAACCCACCGTCGATCAAAACGGGGATGCGTCCGGCCACCGCATCGACGATTTCCGGCAGCACTTCAATTGTCGAAGGCGCGTATTCCAGATAGCGTGCCCCGTGGTTCGAGACAACGATGGCGTCTACACCGTGGTCGACCGCCAGCTCGGCGTCTTCAGCGGTCAACAAGCCCTTAGCGAGCAACGGTAGGTCCGTCCATGAGCGCAGCGTGTCGTAGAATTCCCAGGTCTCTTCGGGACTTTCCGGAAACGTCCCGTAAACGCTCGATCGGCGAGTCGAAGCAGCCGAGCCGCGCCTCCGCCGCGACCTCCGTCGGGAACGCGAACTCCCCGACCTCGTCGACAGGTGGCGGTCATGCCGCAATCTTTCGCGTAACGAGCTGTATTGCGCGTCCACGGTAAGACAAACAGCCCCGCAACCGGCGTCGACGGCGCGGCCCACTCGTTCGCGAGCTGCATCGCGGTCGCGATGGATATAGAGTTGCTGCCAAATCGGGCCCTCGCCCGCCTCGGCGATTTGGCCGATCGGGATACCGGCTTGGTTGCTGACGACCATCGGCGCCTCGGCGGCGCTGGCTCCCCGGCGCGTCTCGGGTTCGCCCCCCGGGTGAATGCGCTCATGGCCGGCGCTGGGGTCGACCAACAGAGGGTACTCCATGGCTTGGTCGAGCAACACAATCGATGTATCGATTGACTCGACATGGGTAACGCCGCGCGGAACGATGCTTACCCAGTCGAAGGCCTTGCGATTGCGCCGCAACGAATACTCGCCCTCAACCGATCCGGTTACGTAGTCGTAGTCGGTCTGCTTCATCTTGGCGCGGGCGATCGGCTCGAACTCGAGCACGTTGGCGATCTCATCGAGCGAAGGAATCCGTCGGTGTCCCTCGCGGGGGATGAACTGTCCTTGAAGGAAGGGCGAACCGGCCGCGAACAAAGCGAATTGCTTAAGCGCTTCCCTGCGATTGAAGATGGAAGACACGAGACTCGCAGGGCATTGTAGTACAAACCGAGGGCCGACGGAACGTGCCCGGAGGGCGGGGTCTTCACGAATCCGCGGCGCCCGGCGCTCCGAGCCTCAGCGAGCAAAGAGCGACACGTCTCGTTGGCTGCGAGCCTCACCGATTTCGAGCACGAGATCGGTATTGGCTCCCAAGTCAAAAGGCACGCGCGCATTCACCTGAAGCAGCCCGGAGAAACCGGGGGCAGATCCCGCGAAGGAGACGTGCGCGTCACGCCTGCCGATCGTCACCGTGACCGGCAGCTCCGGACGCGGCAGCCGCGCCAGATCCTCCGGCGCCAGTTGCCCATCTATACCCGGCGGGATGGTTTGACCTTCTCCGGTTGCGAAGAACACAATGGTCTCGCCGCGTAGGGCGGGGTTGGTCTGTGAATTCACCGTGCCGTCCTGATTGAAGACCACGGCGCGCTCGGGGTTACTGAGAAAGGCGAAAATCCCCGGGGCGCTGGGGGCCACTGCGAACTCCACTACTTCGGAGGCTCGACCCTGAAAGCGCACTTGGACCTCGGTCTCCGACTTGCCGTCGAGCGAGTAAGGCGCTTGGGCGTTGATCTGGTCGGCCCGCACAAAGAAAAGTGGCGCCGGCACGCCGTCGAAGAATACCTCGACACCGGCCAATTCCGTTGCGACCCGGCCGAGCGAGTCGAGCCGTCCGACCTCACCTGTCGCCGGTCCCATGCCCGAGCCGAAGAGCGAGACGATTTCGCCCGGCGCGATCGCCCCCGGCGCGAAACTCGCGGCGTTCACTACGCCGCCTTCCGCCAAAATCGTTGCACCAATCTTGGCGACGAACGCATCGCCCAAACCGTTCGGCGTCAGGTCCGGGCCGACAATGGGAAACTTCGGATTGGGCGTCGTGCTGCTGCCAGCCACATAGGCAAGTCCGTCTCGATCAACGGCGACGTCGTTCACAGACTCGTTGCCGAATCCTCCGATGTAGCCCGCGTAGTGGAGACCTGCGCCGGAAGCGGCAACTTTGGCGACGAACCCCTCGCTGCCTCCGCGATAGGTCAAGTCAGGACCGGCGAGAACCGGGAAGCTGGTGTGCTCGGACAGCGTCGTACCTCCCACATAGGCATTGCCCAGCCCGTCGATTGCAATGGATGTCGCGCGGTCATCAGCTTCACCGCCAATGTACCCGGCGTAGAGAATCTCCGAGCCGTCCGGGCCGATCTTGGCGACCAGCGCATCCCTCTGCCCGCTGAGCTCAACGCTCGGTCCCACCGTGATCGGTAGGCTCGAGCTTGCGCGGGAAGTCGTAAAGCCTGCGAGATAGATGTTGCCCGAATCATCGAGCGCGATGTCCGCCCCTCGCTCCGCGCCAAGCCCCCCGAGAAAACCGGAATAAACCAGGCCCGTCCCGTCGGGGGTCACCTTGGCCAAGAAGGCGTCGTCACTGCCGGACCAGGTTTGCATCGGACCGCCGGAGACAGGGAAGCTTTCCTGGTTCGACCCCGTGTAGCCCGTAAGGTAGGCATGTCCGTCGCGGTCGACTGCAATCGCCGACGCTATGTCGAAGAGCGCCCCTCCTATATAGCCGGCATAAACAAGAGCGCTCCCGTCGGCGTTCACCTTTGCCACAAAGCCGTCGGCATTGCCGCCGTTATAGGTGAGATCGGGGCCGCCGATAGCGGGGAACGTCGCCGCGGGCGATTGTGTGCGGCCGGCCAGGTAGGCGTTGCCGTCGCGATCGACCGCGATTCCCATGCCTTCCTCCTGCTGCACTCCGCCTAAGAAACCGGAGTAAAGGACCTCGCTACCGTCGGGGGCGATCTTCGCGACGAAGGCGTCCATGCGGCCGTTATGGCTGAGATCGGGCCCGACGACGACCGGAAAGTCTTCCGACCAGGTAAGCCCCGTCACGTAGATGTTGCGTTGGCTGTCGATGGCAATATCGGCCCCTTCGTCCAATCCCGATCCGCCGAGGTACCCCGCGAACAGCAGCTTCGTACCTGATGGATCGAGCTTCGCCACGAAAACGTCAGCCGATCCGGCGAGGTGGGTTTGCGAACCGGCGACTACGGGGAACTCCGCCTCCGTGGAGCGAGTGGTTCCCACCAAGTAGGCATTCCCGTCCTCGTCGATTGTGATGCCCTCGGCAGTGTCTGCTCCGCTGCCGCCCAAGAAACCGGCGTAGACCAACACAGCCGGGTCGATGACAAGCGGCTTCGTGAGGTCATACGGGCCTAACTGAAATCCGTAGACGCCGCTTCGGCCCTTTTCCGAGGTTGCGTCTCCGACAAGTGCCACTTGCGGATGGGCCTTCTTCCCGGGGAATTCTTCCACATCGGCCGTCGGCCGGCCCAAACGATAAGCCGCTTCAACCGGCTGCACGGTATCGCCGTTGCGCTGAAAGGCCCAGGGTCGCCCGTCGATGAAACCCGCCACTGGGGTAGCAATCTGTAACCCGCCGTCCGTTGTGATGCTTGTTTCGGCGCCTTCGTAGGCCCAGCGGATTTGGCTCGGGTCGGCGCCGGGCGCAACGTGAAACTCGTACTTGAGCTGTTTGCCGTCCAGCGTCAGCGCCAGGTCGATGCCCGGCCACAACCCGTCATAGCGGATGCCCTGATAGGCTTTCAAGACGGCCGCGTCGACGTCGGGCTCGCCGCCTTGCCGAGCACCCTTCCAGCGATACAACGGAACATCCGCCGGGTTGAGGCCGTGCAATCGCACGTCCTCGTCCGCATCGAGGAAGGCCGTCTTCACGGCCCAGCTTTGCACCGGGCGGCCGGCGGCCTTGCGCCCGGGAGTCAAAAGAAACGTTATTCCTTTTTGTGTGAAATAGATCTGCTTGTCGCGGCCGGGGACGTGGAAGGCCACTCGCGGATCGAGCCGTGCGTCGTTCTCAAAGAAAGAAAGCGGCAGCCCGGCGATCGAGCTTGCTTGGACGGTTGGCCCAACGCCGAACCCAGGTCGAGGCTCTGCCGCGGCGGGTCTTGTGAAAGCCGTTGCCGCGATCCCGAACAGGGTCGCTAACAGCAATAACAAGCGCAGGGGGGATTCGCTTTTCATCGCCTTACTCCGGTGGCGTCGATTTTATTTCAATCTGCGCGGTGTCGACCGCGGCCGGCGCCGGCCTCCCGAAAAAAGCGGATAGATAGACGCCGACACGTGACGCCAGGTAGGCGTCGCGACGACTGCTGCTTTTAGTTAAATCCACCCGGAGGTTCGGCGCAATCAGCAAACGTGCCGCAACCTACACTCGCATTCTGCTTATGACCAGGGTATAGGAGCGCATATCCCACACCAAGCCCTCTGCGCTGCCCGATCGGCTCTGAACCAGACTTGGGTTGAGGCCGTTCGGCGACCAACAAATCGCGGCTTGCCGGGCGGTTTTGTGGGTGGGGCTTTGGCAACTTCAGTAAAGATGTTGTCAGGACGTCAGCGGGAGCGGGCCGGCTGAACAGGAACCCCTGTCCGCGATTACATTGGAGGGACAGAGGTAGACGCCTAAACCCACAGCGACGGCGCCGTCCCCCCTGCTCGCGAGCGGCGTAAGAACCGGTCAGACTCGCCTCGGAGAATCCCCCTTGCGGGCCTTGAGCTGGTAGGTGCGCCGCTGGGAGAAAGAACGCCGCTGCCAATGCGAGTCTCAGAATTCGGTTGGGCTTCATAATGGGACCTCTTTCTCTGCAACACCAAGAACCCAAAGATTATGACATCGGGGGCATTTTCCGTCGATCCAGACTCATCGAAGCGGTCGGACTTCGCCCTCTTACACAATTCTTACAATCTCCTTACGAGTGACTGACCACTTGCGGCGCGATTCGGGCGAATCTTGAATCAGAAACAACACCGGCGGCGCTGGACAGATCCAAATCGGCCGACGGAAACAAGGAGAATGCAATGACAATGAACTCAATCATCAAGAAATGGGCGCGCATGGCGCTTCCGGCCGCACTGGCTGTTTCGGTAATGCCTGCCGCACTCGCGAAGTCGGTAAGGCTCGACGTAGAGATGTCCACGCCGACGGTGCTGACCGGCGCACGGCAGAAGGCCTTCGCGAGAATCGCACTGACGGGCCTCAAGCCCCGTGTGAGCCGCCGGGCCCCCGTCAACGTCGCCATCGTACTTGACCGCTCGGGATCGATGTCAGGCACCAAGATCGAGGAGGCGAAGCGCGCCGCTCTCATGGCCATCGGTCAGCTCAGGGACGATGACATCGTCTCGATCGTCACTTACCAGAGTACGGTGGATGTCTTGGTGCCGGCGACCAAGCTCTACGATCGCGACGCGATCAGCAACGCCATTCGCAGCATCCGCGCGGGGGGCAGGACAGCTCTGTTCGCGGGAGTGAGCAAGGGAGCCCGTGAGTTGAAGAAGTTCCTGAACCGCAACCGGGTCAATACACTCCTGCTACTTTCCGACGGGCTGGCGAACGTCGGCCCAAGCTCCCCCGGCGAGTTGGCGCAGCTCGGCACCTCGCTGGCACGTCAGGGTGTCACGGTCACGACGATCGGCCTCGGTCTGCAATACAACGAGGACCTGATGACTCGGCTGGCGATGGCGAGCGACGGCAACCACTTTTTCGTGGAGAACGAGACCGACCTCGAAGCTGCCTTCGCCACGGAGTTCGGCGATGCACTGTCAACGGTGGCGCAGGGCGTAACGATCGACATCGTTTGCCCCAACGGCGTCCGCCCGATCCGCGTGGTCGGGCGCGAAGCGCACATCACGGGGCAGAGGGTCCACGCCTCTATGAACCAGCTCTACCGGGACCAGACTCGCTACCTGGTGCTTGAAGTCGACGTAACGCCGGCCGCGGCCGGGCGGGCTCGGCAGGTCGCCGATGTTACCGTCGGTTATCACGATATGTTGACGGCCTCGCAAGCTACCCTTCGCGGTGGCACATCCGTGACATTTACGGCATCCGAAACGGTGGTCGAGCGAGATACCAACAAGGGCGTTATGGCTAACGTGGTGAGCCAGATCGGCAACGAGCGCAACGAACTAGCAACGACCTTGCGGGACGACGGTAAGGTCGAGGACGCCCGGGCGCTTTTCCAATCCAACGCGGCGTACCTCAAGAGAAATGCAGAAAGGCTCGGCGATTCACGCCTCCGGAAAGACGCCCAATCCAACTTTGAAGCAAGCGAGAACCTTGACGATGAGAAGTGGAATCGCGAACGTAAGAAGCAGCGGGAGCTGCAGTACAAGACGAAGACGCAGCGTGCTGTTATCTCCAAGCCCAAATAAGCATTGAAACCGAAGCTCACTCTCATCCTGGTGCTGATCGTGATCGCGCCCCTAGTCATCATCGGATGGCTGGGGGCGCGGATCGTCCAAGATCAGCAGGTTGTCGTCGAACTTGGGCTCCGCGAACTAATGCTCGCTCAATTGCGTGCCGTCGACGAGACCCTGACGAGGTCCCTGGAAAGCTACGAGCAATCGGTGCTGGACGAAATGCAGCCCCTTACGGTCGATCATGCCGAGTTGCGCCGGCGCACGAGACAGTCTCCTTACGTCTTGCAGCATTACTTGCTGGGCACCGACGGGCGTTTGACTTTCCCTCCGGTCGGCGCGCCGCCGCTCCTTACTTTGGCCGAGCGCGACGCGCTCCAGCGCACTCGCGAGATCTGGGACAAAGGCGTGTTCTCCGATCCTGAGCCGGCCGTAGAGAGTTCCGCAGCGCAATCCTCGTCCCGAGGACAAGCGTCGACCTCCGCTTATTCCGTTGCTTCCGACACGGCACAGTCTGCGACTCCGCGGAATGTGTCCGCGGATTCGTCCGGGGCGCCTTCGTCGAAGGGTTGGCACGCCTGGTACCGGGGCAGCGGCCTGCAGTTGATGCTCTGGGTACGGGCCGACGAGACAACCCACGTCGCGGAGATCAATAGGACGCGCTTACTGGCTGAGCTGATCGCTTCGTTGCCCGATACGCACGCGCTCGCTCCCGAGCTTACCGAGGGGCGGATCCGGCTCGTCGATTCCGTGGGGCGCGCCCTTTACCAATGGGGCACATTTGAGGCGGAAGAGGACTCCCGGCCCATCACCTCACTCAGCGTTGCCGCGCCGCTCGGTGCCTGGAGTCTCGAATACTATGCCTCGAGTGCGGTCTTCGGATCGGCACTGACGAGTGGCTTCCTGATCAATCTGGCCGCGGGGCTCGCCCTGCTGGGCGCGACCATCATCGGCCTAACCTACTATTTCTACCGCGAGCAGTCTCGCGAGATGCGCGAAGCCGTTCAGAGGGTCAGCTTCGTCAACCAGGTATCCCACGAGCTAAAGACGCCCCTCACCAACATCCGCATGTACGCCGAGCTGCTCGAGAAGGATACAGACGAAAAGAACCAGCGTTTGCGTCGCCACATCGACGTGATCGTCTCGGAAAGCCAGAGATTAAGTCGCCTGATCGGGAATGTACTGACGTTTAGTCGCAAGCAGCGTCAAACCCTTGAGATCCGCCGGACAACAGGAGTCGTGGATGAGGTTCTGCAAAGTGTCCTCGATCACTTCAAGCCTGCCCTGGAAGCCAAAGAGATTGAAGTGCAGTTCGAGCGTGGCGCTTCCGAGTCCGTATCCTTCGATGCCGATGCGTTGGAGCAGATCGTCGGGAACCTCATCAGCAACGTCGAGAAGTACGGAGCCGCAGGAAAGTACATGAAGCTAACGAGCCGTCGACTCGGTGACGTTGTCGAGATTACGGTGACCGATCACGGCTCCGGTCTTTCGGCGCGCGAGAGGCACCGGATCTTTGAGCCTTTCTACCGTGTAAGCAGCGCCCTGACAGACGGCGTTGTCGGAACGGGGATCGGCCTCGCGATCGCTCGCGACCTGGCCCGGCTTCACGGGGGTGATCTGCACCTGGATCCGACCGAGGTTGGCGCGCGCTTTCGGGTCACGCTGCAATGTCCGCCCGTAGGAGCCGCTGATTGAAACGATGAAAGTCCTGATTGCCGAAGACGACCGGAATATCCGCGCCGGACTGGAGGAAATCCTTCAAGACGAAGGTTATGAAACCGTGGTCGCCGAAGACGGAACCCAGGCACTCGCGCTGTTCCGCAGCGAGTCGCCCAACTTCATCTGCCTCGACATTATGATGCCCGGAGTTGACGGCTACGAGGTCTGTCGAGAAATCCGTCGTGCCGACCCCGCCGTGCCAATCATCTTCATTAGTGCTAAATCGGAGGAGATCGATAAGGTCGTGGGCCTGGAGTTGGGTGCCGACGACTTCATTCTCAAACCGTTCGGTGTGCGCGAAGTCCTGGCGCGAATCCGGGCGGTGACCAGGCGCTGTCTAGCGCGCGGCCGGGACGAGACCGACCATGGCCCGTTCCGGATGAACGATCTGGAGATCCTTCCCGGCGAGCTGCGGGCACGCCGCGGCGATCATGCAATCGACCTCAGCCTACGAGACGTGAAAATCCTCCAGCTTCTCCATCGAATGCGCGGACAGGCTGTCGACCGAACGAAACTTTTCAACGAATGCTGGGGGCTGTCGCATGTGGCGAACAGCCGCACGCTTGACCAGCACGTCTCACAGCTCCGCAAACGCATCGAGCGGGATCCCAAAAGCCCCCGAATCATCCGCACCGTCCACGGCGTCGGCTACCGTTTCGAGGATGGACCGCCGTCCGATTGAGGTAGCAGCCCGGATATAGGCGGTACCTAATTCGAGTCCTCTTTCGAAGGCCCGGACAACAATCCTGGAAAGAAAGATCCTCCCGCGGGTTCCGAGCCGACTGAGCGAATCGGTTGAAATTGGTGAGGCGGCGGGACTCGAACCCAGGACCCACGGCTAAAAAGGCCGTGGCGCGAAGCGTGTACTCCGTTGAAAACAAGACCTTTGTAGATATGCTGCGTCCGCTCTGCGTCCAAACGGCCGACGGGAGGTCCCGGAACAGGGCCTTTACCCCCTCGAAAGCTTCCGCGTTCATTGAACCGTTTTCACTGCTCCCCTCGGTGTCAGCGGGTCGACCAAGCGCTCCACTGCGGCACGACGACGCTCCAGGGCCGTGCCGGTGTAATGCTCGGTCATGGCCGAGCTGGCATGACCCATTTGAGCCATTCGGTCGAACACGGACAATTCGTTGTCGGCTTCGAGCAACGTGGCATGCGTATTTCGGAGCCCGTGCCAACCCACCTTGAACCCGAGCTGCTTGGTCAGGCGACGAAAAACGCGGTTGGATACGTTGTGAGTATCGATTGGAGCCCCAGTTCGCGCAGCGAACACGGGATCTTCCGGGCTCGTAAATTTCGATGAACCCTCTAGACGTGTCAACGCCGTGACAACCTTCCGGGCCAGCGGCACAGTCCGCCGCCGTTTCTTTGCCTTGACACTCGTGTATTCCCCCAGGTAGTAGTTTTCGAGAACCAAGAGCGAGCGCGGCGGCAGAGTGTAGCGTCCGCAGGGAAGAGCCGAATCGGTCAGGTTAACCCTCTTCCGCCTCAGACCCCGCATCTCGGCACACGTTAGGCTCGTGGAGGCCGCCAACAACACGAGATCACTCAGCGGGGCGGCTCCAGGGCTTCAAGGACCAGCCGAAGCCGCTCCGGCGTCAACGTCGGCGGCTCGTACTCGACGGCATGGTCGGGGACCTTCAGGCGGGAAGCCGGGTTGCGCCGCTGTACAAGCCGACATCCTCCGCGTGAGTGAAGATAGCCTGAACCAGCTTTTGGACGTGTCTTGCTGTTTGCGGGCTGCGTCCGGCCTCCAGGACGGTGGCAATGAGACTCTGAACGTCCGTGCGGCTGATCTTGTGAAGCTGTTTGCCGCCTAGTAGCGGCCCACCCAATTCCGCCAGCGAGTCTCGTAATCCTTGCGCGAACCGGTCTTGAGCGTCGCAGCCTTCTCGGGAAGAAACCGCTGCTGGTAGAACTCGCGTAGCGTACGGACCGCGGTCGGGCCCGATTGCTCGTGCTTGAGATAGAGATTCCAGGCAAGGACCTTGGCTTCCGTCTCCGTTATCTTTCCGGCGCCGATTGCTTTCCCCAGGGCGATACTCCTTAGGTGTGCCGTTCGGTCCGATCCTCACGGTCCGAAATCGGAGTTTCCACAGGCCGTTTCGCTTGAAAATCGGTATCTTGGCGCGCCGGGTCATCTCGAGGTCCTCCTGAGTGAACCCGAATAGCATACCGCGAGCTGTGGGTTGGCGCGCCATCTCGGCTAATTAGGCTCTGCGTCCGCGTACCACACTGCCGTCCAAGCCAATTTTGGCGGGAGTCGCTCTTCCGGCGCGGGCCAGGTGTCCCAGGTGTCCCAGGACACCCTAACCCTACTCTCCTACCCTCTCCTCCCTTTCTCCCTTCTCTATTCCCCAATCGAAACCATAGGGGTGTCCTAGGACACCTGGGACACCGGCGAGGTGGGCTCGTCGCTTCTGAGCGCGAGTCCCTCATACACGTTCTGGCGCCTCCCCTTTGGCCCCCGTTTGACTCTCTTGACTTTGGGCAGCAGCCTTCTCACGGCCTTGCCGAATTGACTGTCGGACATTGGGGGGTACTCATCGCGTTCGGCCGTCAGGTTGTAGGCGTCTCTGAGCAGGCCCTTGGCCGTTGAGCGACCTGGGTCCTCTACGACGTCTCGATGGAACCAAAGAGCGAAATGGTCTGTCGCGTCACGGAACTCCTTTAGCGCGCGTCGCGTACTGGCAGGCTTGACGAACCTGCCTCGCTCTTTTAGTTTGCGTAGGGCTTCGGGGGACTTGTTCAAGACCCCCGAGAGTTCTTTCGGGGCAGCCAGTTGGGCGTCTAGGACGGGTCGAGTGACTTCCGTTTTCTTGCCGCGAAATGTGCGTTCAAAAGGTATGACAAGCCATCTGTCGTAGTAGGCCGGAGACGAATCCTGGCTGTGGGGCAGCGAGTTTGTCGAAAAAACAAGTCGGGCGAATGGCGCAAAACTGAAGGGTCGTCGATACTTTCGCTCTCCTCGGATCCGGTCGCCTCCGGTGATCGCTTTGAACACCGCCGTGTCGGCGAGCCGCTTGCCCGGTATATCCGGACAGATGTTGGCCAGTTTCCGACTAACTCGGCTGCGGCGAAGCGGTTGGTCATAAGGTCGTGCAGCGACACCTTGGATACGGTTTCGGCACCGAGTAGTGCGGTGATCGCCTGCAGGTCGGTGCTTTTCCCGTTTCCCCCCGGGCCTGTCTGCAGGATTGCTTGTTGGATGGACGTGTCGGGCGCAAGCAGATAGCCTCTGATCTCCCAGGCCAGATCCTGACCCAGTCCGCGCGGATAGACCTGCCGAAGAAATGCCTCCGTTTGCGAACAGGTAGCGCTGGGGTCGTATTCGACCGGGATCCGTATAGCGGACAAGAACTCGGGGCCGTGGGGCTGCAGGTCGAGCGTGTCAACGTTGAGGAGCCCGTTCTTCACATTTATAACGTCCAGGGGCGGACGCTCCCAGAGTTCGGCCGCGTCGACCCTGACGAACTCGACGACCTCTCTGGCGAAGCGACTCTCCCAGTCGGCCAGACTGTCCCAGTCGCCGAGGATGGCCTTGACACGTCGCTTGACATGCTCCTCCCCTTCCTGGAGGTACACACCGTCGCGATAGACGAACAGCAGCTTCCCGTGTGCTGGTTCAGCCGGAATTGGAGAGAGGCCGCCCTCCGTAAGTTGGTTGTTCCGCCCTGCGGGCGGGGATTTTCAAGGCATCAGGGTCTATCGATCCGATGGTATCACGGCCAGTTTTCAGGGGCTTCCCCTAACTGTTTTCAGGGCGAGGTGCTCGTCCATCAGCTCGGCTAGGATCTCGTTCCTCCTTTGAAGCTTCTGCTCCAGGGCTGCGACACGCAGCTGCTCTCGTCCCCTGTCAGCAAGGGCTTGGCGTCCGAAAGCAGCTGCGCCGTTCTCGAAGAACTCCTTCTGCCAACGATAAAAGACCGTCGGCCGGAGACTCAGTTCTTCGCATAGCTCGGACACGGGAACGTGCTCCAGCAAGTGCCTCCGCAGGACGGTCACCTTCTCTTGCGGGTGTAGTGCTTGCGCTGTTTCGCCATTTGTTCTCTCCACTAAGAACGGCGAGGCATTCCATTTCCAGCTGGACCGGCACACCCGGCGTCTCGCGCAAAGTGGTCTTCTTTGAGAATTTCGGCCGCTACACCGGCGGCTGTGATATCCGGAACGTGCCCGGCAGCCGTGTCGCCACCCGCTTCGCCGTTGGCAAAGATCTTTTGATATAGGTCCGATGGGATTTGTCGGTGATATTTTCTAAGCAGCTTTTTCGCGGTCTTCCTGTCGCGGGACGAGAGTTTTTGCGGTGGACTCCTGCAGTGAGACAAGCCGTTCTTCAGAGCCCATGAGAAAGAGAAAAAGAGGACGGAATCACTCCACCCTGTTGTCTGAAGTCATGTAGTCATACGCTTTTATCAAAGCCAGCACTGCCTTGGGAATGTCGTTGGCATTGAAACTTGTCGTGTGCTGGAAGTTCCCTGCTTTGTCTTTGTAGGTCCACCGCAAACTTCGGCCTGGTGCAACTCGCCGAGCACAGCGTTCCGAGCTAGGGGGAGTGATCAGTTCCAATTCAGTTGGGGCAAACTCCGATGAGCCTTGAATTAGTTATTGGAACCAAATGGAACCAATCGGAGGAAATGGGTGGCTGTAAGTTATTGAAAACATGGTGGCCAGGGACGGAATTGAACCGCCGACGCCGGCCTTTTCAGGGCCGCGCTCTACCGACTGAGCTACCTGGCCAAAGTTTCCTCATTGTAGGTTCCGCTCCTTAGAGTGTCAAACCGCCGAAGCCCGTGCAGCGACGTCTCCGCACCGCGAAAAGCGGCAACAGAGACGGGGACGGAAGTCCCCGCTCGACCGGCGCGAATGCGGTTGCCGTGCACGGAATTCAGCCGGCCCGCCGTATCAGCCCATTACGCGAGTGGTCCGCCTTCTTCACACTCCGAATGAAGACCGGCGGCAACCAAAGGAGGTCCTCGGAATCGACCGAATGGAGAACTGGCGGCGCGAGCGCGGACTTCGGTCCGCGCCTCTGCCCGGCCCGTTTGAAATTGTCCGCAACCGGCCGAAGCACCCTCTACATCGCCCCACAAACTTCCTGGTAGTAGGCCTCGTATTGCGGAATGATCCGAGACGCCGAATAGCGCGTTTCGGCCGAGCGCCGCGCCGCCTCCCTGAAAGCCCGTTCCCTTTCCGCTTCCCCGAAGAGCGAAAGCGCCGCCCGGGCCATCGCGTCCACATCCCCGACGGGAACCAGAAAGCCGTTGCTCCCCGAGTCAATGACTTCCGGCAGTCCCCCCACGTCCGAGGCGATCGTCGGCACGCCGCACGCCGCCGCTTCCAGCGCCACCAAACCGAAGCCCTCCATCTCGCTTGGCAGCAACGACAAGTCCGCGATCGCAAGCAACGGCGCAACGGAAAGCTGCTTTCCGACAAAAATCACTCGTTCTCCCATTCCCAGTTCCCGAGCCAGCGCCTGCGCGGGTACCCGATCCGGGCCGTCGCCGACCATCAACAGCCTAGACGGTATTCCCTCGTTCACCTTCGCCAGCACCCGCACGCAATCGAGAATCCGCTTCACTGGACGAAAGTTCGAAACATGAATCAGCAGCTTTTCACCCGGCGCGGCGTATCGCCGTCGCAGTTCAGCATCCGGCTCCGGGCGATATAGATTGCAATTGACGAAATTCGGAATCACCCGAATCTCCTTGTCGGTCGAAAAAACGCGCTGCGTCTCCTTGCGAAGATACTCGCTGATTGTCGTCACCCCCGGGCTCTGCTCGATCGACAGTTTCGTAATCGGCAAAAACGAGGGGTCCGAACCGACCAATGTCACATCCGTTCCGTGAAGCGTCGTGACGAAAGGAATCTTGCCGTCGAGAATGCGGCTCGCCAACCAAGCGCTGATCGAGTGCGGAATCGCATAATGCACGTGCAGCAAATCGAGCTTTTCCGCCGCCGCCGTCTCCGCCATCCGCGACGCCAAGGCCAAGCTGTACGGCGGGTATTGAAACAGAGGGTAGTCGCTGACTTCGACCTCGTGATAATGAATCCGAGGCAAGTTGCCGCTTAACCGAATCGGGTTGGCGTAGGTGATGAAGTGAACTTCGTGACCGCGGGCTGAAAGCTCCATCCCCAACTCGGTAGCGACAATGCCGCTGCCGCCGTAAGTGGGATAACACGTAATCCCGATTTTCAAACCGCTCTTCCTCCTCGGCAACGCGAACGACCTACATAGTCGTTGGCGCCGCCCGCCGCCCGCAATCTCCCAAGATACAATGAAACTCTCATTCCCCACCTCGTCCACTCTATGTCCGACGCCTCTCCCCCGTCCTCCGACCCCGTTGACGTGGCGATCGTAGGCGCCGGGCCGACCGGCTTGTCCTGCGCCATCGAGATCGCGAAACGCAACCGGTCCGTCGTCGTGTTTGAAAAGGGTTGCCTGGTGAACTCGCTCTATAACTACCCGACGAACCTAACGTTCTTCACCACCCCGGAACTGCTGGAAATCGGCGATCTGCCTATGACCGCCGTCCGCGAAAAACCAACCCGCGGGGAGGCGCTTAAGTACTACCGCCGCGCTGCCGAGCACTATCAATTGCCGGTTCGTCAGTACGAAAAGGTCACTGAGATTCAGGGCGTCGACGGCGAGTTTCGGCTCCTCACCGTCGACCGTCGCGGCCATAAGGCGTGCCAACCGGCCGCGAAGGTAATCATCGCCACCGGCTACTACGATCTTCCGGTGATGATGAATGTCCCCGGCGAGGAATTGGATAAAGTCCTGCACTACTATCGTGAGCCGCACCCTTTTTATGACTCCGACGTTGCCGTTATAGGAGCCAAGAACTCCGCGGCGATCACGGCGCTGGAACTCTACCGCTGCGGCGCCCGGGTTACTCTTATCCATCGAGGCAAGAAACTGAGCAGCAAGATCAAATATTGGATCCTCCCAGACATCCAAAATCGCCTCAAGAACAACGAAATTGCCCACTATACCGAATCCGAAGTCCTGGCCATCACCGACGACTCCATCCGCATCCGTACGCCTGAGGGTGAGAAAACCTTGCCCAACGACTTCGTTCTCGCCATGACCGGATACCGACCGGACGTCGATTTCTTGCGGGAGACCGGCATCGTCTTTGATCCCGAGACCCAGCGCCCCCGCACCGACCCTGACACGTTGGAGAGTGATCGCCCCGGCATTTATCTCGCCGGCGTAATCGTTGCCGGCATGCACACCAACGAAATCTTCATCGAGAACGGCCGCTTTCACGGCCGCCAAATCGCTCGTGACATGGACGCCGGGTTGGGCGCCCTACCTCGTGCCTAGGGTAGAGGGAGCTTTCCGCAATGTACTCCTCTGCCTCGCCTCCAAATCGAGACCGGAATCCCGGAGTGCTTCTCAGGCCACATCCTCGCAAGAATACGCGGGTGTCACATATGTCACAATTGCCCTTGCTATCTATGATGGTGAGTCCGCCGCGGCGTTATGCCGCGGAGCCGGAGACTGCCCTCGGAGCATCCGATGACCTGTAAATCCTGCGCCAACGTAACGGAGAGCATTGATAAGTTCTGCAACGGCTGCGGCATCGCTGTGGCCGTCATCGAGAACGCCGAGGAAGCCGGAAACTTCCTTTGCCTACACTGTGGAACGACCCTGAAGGGTAAGAAACAGTACTGCTATGTCTGCGGCACCCAAGCCAGCAGAAAGGAGCCCGGGGGCGCCCTTCTCAAGCGTCTTTCACGGGCCTTAGCATCTCCCCGAGTCCAACTCACCATTGCCGTCGTCATGACGGTCCTTGTCGTCTCTCCATTTCTCTATCAGCTGCTGTTTCGCGGTCAACGGCCGGGGCCGCCCGTTGACACGGTCGTCTCCTCGGCTTACACGATTCACACGGTTGCCGGCCCCGGCGACCAGACGGACGGCGCTGTGATGCAAGTGGCCGGCGTAGCGGTCGACCCTGACGGAACTCTTTTCTTCGTCGATACCGCCGGAAACCGAATCCATCGCATCGACCCCAACGGCGAAGTGCGTTCTTCGGTCGGAACCGGCGAAGAGGGTTTTGACGGCGACGGCGGGCCCTCTTATGCGGCGCGCTTGAGCCGGCCGACGGGAATTGCCTTCGATACCTGGGGCTATCTTTACGTTGCCGACAGTGGAAATCACCGCATTCGCCGGGTTGATCCTGACGGCGTGATCAAAACCATCGCCGGCAGCGGGCCCACCGGGGTTGGAAACGGGAGCTTCGAAGGCGACGGAGCGATCGCGACACTTGCCCGGCTCGACTCCCCAAGCAGCGTCCACATCGACCCGGACGGCAACATTTTCTTTGCCGACGCCGGCAACGGTCGGCTTCGACGTTTGGTGCCTCTGCGGCGCGACAACACAGACTGAGCAGAGCCGCTCACCATGGCGCCCCACCGCGGTCGGCGGTAACCACCGACCCCCCGCGGCAGCGTCCTTCCCGTAGCAGGCCGTGGCGGACGTCCCCTGGGTCGCTGTCACACTTTCCATCCGCGGGCCCGCGAGACCCCTTCGGCCGCTCGAAGCATAATCGCCACGGGTCGTTGATGCGGATGCTGAACACGCGGCCGTACCGAAGGAAGCCGCCGATTTCCCAAGGGTACTGCGGCGATTTCAGATGCCGCCGTCCCATGGCTATCGCGCTCCTGCTCGCCGGTCGGCGCCGATTGCGGCTCGAGCCGCATAGGAAATCGAGCCCCCAATGCAGTAAAGTTTGAAGAAGCATTTCGATCATGAGTGATGAGGTCAAATCCGCCCCTCCCCCAGTTGCTCAGCGCGGCCTCTGGATAGGGTTCGCGTTGCTCACCATCCTACTTGTCGGGATGCTCGTTCTCGTGTGGAGCATGTGGAACCGCGGTGTGGAACTGGAAGATCGCCTTCGCGCCGCCGAGAGCGAGCGGCAATCACTCGATCAGAAACTCGCCGCCGCGCGTTCTCGGGCCGACGGCATGCGGGCTGCCACTGACTCAGCTGAAATGCGCGCGGCGCAAGCCGAAGTCCAAGCCGAGCGCCTCGACGAAGCTCGCAAACGCGCCGAGCTGGAACGCGAGTTGGTTCGGGAAACCGCTGAGCGCTATCGCGGCGAATCCGAACGAGCTCGAGCCGAAGCCGAGCGAGCCCGCATAGAAACCGAACGCATCCGCCGGCAACGCGAGGCCGAGCTGGACCGCATGCAGCAGGCCTTGAACCGCATCGTCGAAACGGAACGGACGCCGATGGGGATGGTCATGAATCTAGGGGAAGATTCCTTCCTCTTCGATTTCGACAAGAGTGCGATTCGACCGGAAAACCGCGAGATTCTCAGTCGCATCGCCGGTGTCTTGTTGGCTTCGCACGGCTACCGGCTGTACGTTTACGGACACACCGATGACGTGGGAGCGGCCGGCTACAACCGCGACCTATCGGAGCGCCGTGCTCGAGCGGTCCGCAACTACCTGGTCCACGCGGGCGTTCCCGAAATCGTCGTAGAGGCCAAGGGTTTCGGCGAAAGCAGTCCGTCCTCAACAGGCCGTTCCACCGCAGCCAGGCAAAAGAACCGCCGCGTCGAAATCGGTGTCATCGATACGGTAGTCCGGTACACCGGCGAAGTCAACGAATAACGGCGCCGGCATCTTGCCGGCGCCGAGCAGGCCGTCGTGCCCACAGCTGTTCAATCTGACGGCGAATTTCCCCGCGAAGTGCCTTCACCATTTCGTCCACGGGAACACATACTGCTTTCGACCCGCCGAAAAAACCGTGTACTATAAAGAGGTTTCATCCGACTCGGAAAGGATTTTTCATGTGGGGTAAAAAGGACGAACCAATGCCGCAAGGGTCTTCGCCCGGTGCGTCTCCCGAATCGTCGTTGCCTGCTCCCTCGCGCTCGTTAGGCGGAGCATCGTCTGCCTCCGCGGGCGGCGTGGGGCTGGAGCGCGGCCGTAATACGGCTCAAATCGGCAAGTTGCTTAAAGTAAAGGGTGAGATCAGCGGCAACGAGGATCTCTATATCGACGGTGAGATCGAAGGCACGGTGGAGCTTGAACAGAACAGCCTCACGGTCGGCCCCAACGGCAAGGTTCACGCCGACGTTACGGCGCGTTCGATTACGATTCTAGGGCGCGTGCAGGGCAATGTACGTGCCGGCGAGCGCATCGAAATCCGCAAGACCGGATCGCTCGAAGGCGATCTGGTCACGGCGCGCATCGTGATCGAAGACGGCGCGGTTTTCCGAGGCAGTATAGACATCATTAAAGCGGGCGGTGCTAAACCTGCGTCGCGCGCGCCCGTTGCGCCTACGTCCCCGCCGGAAGCCGCCCCGATTGCCAAGCCGGCGCCGCGTATCGGCGCCACGGGCGCCGCGCCCGGCCGGAGCAGTTAGTTCGACCGGCGTCCAACCGCGTCCGGTTCAGAGTAGAGGACGCTCCGGCGGCCTTTTGAAGACAGATCCCTTCCCCGTCCACTTTAGGGAGTCGCGCTTGCAAAACCGCCAGCCCGAACCTTACCGGCGAAAGAGCAATGGACTGGGCCATTTTTTTGACGGCGCCGCGAACCGATCCTACGGCGCCGTCCTCGATCTCGGCGGCCTTAGCCAGGAAAACGTCAACTTTCTCGGCGGACTGGGCTGCAAGATTCACGCCCTCGACCTGTTATCCGACTTCGATAAGTTCAACCAGCGCCTCCCGGCCGGCGAATTCGATGAGGCGTCGGCGGAGCACTTCGTCGAACGCCATCTGCGGTTCGACGCCGAACAGTTCGACGCCATCCTAGCCTGGGACACCCTTGAGCATTTCGATGCCGAGCTACTTGCCGTGGTCGTGCCCTGGTTAGGCCGTATCTTGAGTCCGGGTGGCGGCTTGTTGACGTTTTTCCACACCCAAAGCCGCGGTGAGGTCGTCCCTGTCTATCGCTACCTGATCGAGGACGCCGACGTCCTAAACTTACGTATCCGCCGAGAGCGCACGCTGCCGCGCACGTTCAGCAATCGCAACCTCGAGCGGCTTTTCAGCGATTTCCATTCCGTAAAGTTCTTTCTCACGCGCGACAACCTGCGCGAAGTCATCGCGGTGCGCTAGCACAGGTCCGGTAGCCGATCGTGGCATCCTCCGTTTTTCATCAAGCGCTCGCCGGCGTGTTGATGCTCGCAGCCCTGTGTGGGTCCGCCGACGATGCCCTTGCGAAAGACAAACAGCCGCCCACCGCTCCTCCCGACGCCGATTTCCGCGCCCGCGGCCACGACCACTACTTCAACCTCGAATACGACGAAGCGATCGAGGACTATCGCCGCTTGCTCGCCGCGCATCCCGATGATCTCGGTGCGTACAACCACATGGCCACCGCAGTTCTCTTCAAGGAATTGCTGCGGCTCGGCATGCTCGAAACCAGCGCTTTCAAGGGCGACAACGAGTTCTTGAAGCGCGAGAAGCCGAAGCCCGATCCCGCCGTCAGGGAGGCCTTCGAGAGCCTGCTGGCCGAAGGCAAGGAACGAGCGCTCGCCGCTCTGGAGCCTACCCCGACCGACGCCGAAGCGCTCTACAGCCTGTCGAACAATCACGCGCTCCAGGCCAACTATCAATTCATGGTCGACAAAGCCTATTTCCCTGCCCTACGCAACGGGCGCCGGGCCGAAAAATACAGCAAGAAACTTCGCAAGAAGCACCCCGATTTCGTGGACGCCTATTTGGTCAGCGGAGTTCAACAATACGTGCTGGGGAGTTTGCCGTGGCCGATCAAAGTCCTCGTCGCCTTTGGCGGTATGCGCGGCGACAAGGTCAAGGGAGAAGCGTGGGTTCGCCGCGTCGCCGAGAACGGGAAGTACGCGCGACACCACGCCCGATCGCTGTTGGTGATTCTGGTGCGTCGGGAAAAGCGCCCCATGGAGGCGGCCGAGATCCTAGAGGCTCTCCGCGGGGACTTCCCCCGCAACTACGTCCTTCCCCTGGAGCTGGGCTCGATGTACCAAGATGCCCGCGAAGATCAACTAGCGCTGAATGTCTTTCGCGACGCGAAGAAAAAGCAGCTTGCCGGCGCCCCGGGATACGCCCGCATGCCCGGTCGAACAGTCCGAGCACTCGACCGCAAAATCGAACATCTCGAGGAAACCCTCCGAACCACCGCCGCGCAATGATGCAACAACTTCCCGAACCCAGCCGCCACAGTAATCGGCCGGTGTGCGCTGTAAATACTGCGTAGCGCGGGGCTCGAAGAGACCCGCGGCCTAGCGCCGCACCGCCGGCCGCGCACACCATTCAGAACGCAGATACAGAGCCCAGAGCGCAAGCGACGGGCCGAGAGCACAACCGTTCGAGTAAACCGAAGACTATGCGGCGTGCGCGACAGTTCGAGGAGACGCGGCGCCGCGGCGTGTTGCGGTTGCCTGCCCCTGGCCCGTCGCTTTCGCTCTGGGCTCTGTATCTAATGTTGTGAATTGTGTATGCCGCCGCAAAAATTGAGGAGGCTCTGGGGGCCCCCATTTTTTCACGGCCCCTGATCGAGCGGTATGCGTAGTAACTTCTCAACTCCACAGGAAGGCGGCGACCCCCGCCACGATTCTGCACTGGATGCGGCCCGGCCAGGACATCGAGAGGCCGCGCACCCCTCACCCCACGGTAACCTTCGTCCCCTCACGCGCCGCATCGTATATAGCAAGCACCAACTCCAGCGCCGCAAACCCATCCTCCCCCGCGCAATTCGGCTTGCGGCTCTCCCGAATCGCGTCTCCGAAATCGAGAAACTGACGCTTGATGGGCTCGATCGAAATCGCCGCCGGGTCCGACGCCCCCGAATCCGGATTGCGGGCGATCGGCGCATCGCTTCCGTCGCCCTCGGTGAGATCGAAAGCGACAAGTTGATCCCCCTCAATCACCGCGGACCCTTTGGTTCCGTGCATTTCGATCCTCTCCGGATAGCCCGGCTGGATTGCGGTTGACGCCTGAATCACCCCGGTCGCCCCGTTGCGGTACGTCAGCAAGGCGTTGACCATGTCCTCCGATTCCATTTCGTGCGCCGCCGCGAGTTGCCAGTTCGCGGTGACCTCGTCAACCGCCCCGGCGAAGTAGAGCAATAGATCAACCGTGTGGATTCCCTGGTTGATCAGCGCCCCCCCGCCCTCGACGGCCCAGGTCCCCTTCCCCGGCCGGTCATAGTAGGCCTGCGGGCGATGCCACTTGACGTAGCCGTCAGCCTGGATGATCTTTCCCAGACGCCCGTCGTCGAGCGCTTGTTTGAGGAAAATGCTCGCGTCGTCGAAGCGGTGCTGGCTGACGACGCCCAGTGTGCGATCCGACTCGTTTGCCAACCGCATCATCTCTCTCGCGTCGTCGAGCGTCAACGCGATCGGCTTCTGCACGAGGACATGCTTCCCCGCTGCCAATGCTTCGCGTGTAATGGCGAGCCGGGAATCCGGAAACGAACAAACGTCGACGTAGTCGATATCGGACCGGCGGCAAAGATCGCGATAGTCGGCCACGAACTCCGTGCCGTATTGCTCGGCAAAAGCCCGGCCCTTCTCGACCCCGCGATTCGAAACCGCCGCCAGCGTGTAGCCGATTTCTCGATAGCTCTGCGTGTGCTTATGGGCGATGGCCCCGGTCCCAACCAGTCCGACGTTCATGGGGATTATTGTAGGCGGCGCAAGGAATACGCCGTGGACGAACGCGCGAGCAGGCGAAGCTTTGAGCCCCCCGAGGAGGACCTCGCTTGCGGGACCCCGCACTCGCGTGACCGCATCGGATGGGGGGCGTGGGAAAGCAGGTCGCCGTGAAGCGAAACGGCGGGCCCCGGACCGAGAACAGCCTAGGTCTCCCGCCAGCCGTGTGTCTCGCGCACCGAAATCATCGTCGCCAGGATGTCGTTCCACGTTCCCGGCTGCATCATCACTTCGTTGGGAAACATGCAGCCGTCCCAGCAGATGTGGCGGCAGGTCTTGGTCAACTCGCCATTTTCGTCGCGGAGCCAAAAGCCCGAGTGACGCGGGATGTCGAGTTTGCCGTTGGGGTCGGTGGCAAGGCAATGCCGCCCGGTCTTGTCATGGCTGCCCGAACCCTTTACGGTGGCGTCATTCTGGGCAATATGGAAGTCGATCGTCCAAGGACGCAACGCCGCGGTCAGCTTGCGCAGCGCGTCGTCGAGTTCCCCGGGGTCCCAGTCAAAACCCTCGGGCACGAGCGCGTCTCCGGGCGCATTGTAACCGAGCAAGTAGAGCAGCGTGTGGGCCATGTCGGCCTGGAAGCCGACGCTAGGCCGGTCGGTGACCTCGAGCAAGTGGACCATCTGCCGCCAACTGTGCATGCCGCCCCAGCAAATCTCGCCTTCCGCCGCCAGCCGTTCACCGTTGTCGTCGGCGATGGTCGCGGCCTGTTGAAACGTTTCGGCGATCACGCGGCTGTTTGCCTCGCTGTCACCGTCGGCCCACTCGCCGACCCCGGCGGAGGAATCGATCCGCACGACCCCGTACGGTCTAATGCCAAACTCTTTCAGCTTGCGCGCAATGGCGCACCCCTTCCGAACCTGCTCCAGAAACTTGGTGCGCCCTTCGCCGGGGTCCATCGCCGAACCGCCGCCCGTCGGCGGCCAAACCGGCGCCACCACCGACCCAATGACCAGATTGCGCGAGGCGAACTTGTCGGCCCACTGCTTCAACTCGTCATCGGAGATGTCGATGCTGATGTGGGGATCGGAGAGAAATAGATCCACGCCGTCGAATTTGACGCCGCCGACATCGGCCGCCGCCGTCAGATCAAGCATCGTATCGAGGTCGATCGGAGGTTCGGAATCCGGGCCTTTGCCGACCACGCCGGACCAGACTCCATTGTGAAGTTTGGGATAGTTGTTTCCGTTCGTGCTCATGGATTTTTCACCGCGAAAAAGGGGTTTTGAGGGGCTTTCCTCCCGCGCTCAGCATCACGCCGAAACCACCGCGCAGAAGGCCGATTGGCCAAGTATAGCCTGTCTAACGGGGCTAGGCGAAGCCCCGATTTTTCACGGCACCCGACCCTCGTGGAAATCAGTTCGCCGGCTTCAAACCCTCTTCCGAATCCGCGGCCCCTTCCATCCAACCCGGATACCAGCGGAAGACATTCCCGCTCAGGCTGCCGATGAAGATGTATTTTTCGGGCGTAACGTGGATCCAATGCCCCGGGCTTTCCATCGCACCGATAATCCGGCCCGTCGCCATGTCGATGTTCATGATGCGGCCGGCGAGCGTGTCGTAAGTAATGTTTTCGATGTTGTCACGGTGCGTGATGATCCACATCTCATCGTCCGGCGTGATGAAGATGTTTTGCGTGGCGCCGAGGTGGGTCCACATCCTGAGGAACTTGCCGTCGGCGTCGAAGATCTGAATGCGGTTGTTTTCGCGGTCGCTGACGTAGATGGTCCCCTTGGAATCGACCGCCGCCGAGTGAACGATATTGAACTCGCTTTCCCCGGTCCCGTGCTTGCCCCAGGCGGTAATGAATTCGCCCTCCGGTGAGAACTTGACCACGCGCGCATTGCCGTAGCCGTCCGCGACATACACCGAACCATCCGGCCCGAACGTAATATCCGCCGGGCGGTAGAAATGCTTGTCGTCTTCACCCGACTCGCCTCGAACGCCGAGGGTCAGCAGCAGTTTGCCTTCCCGGGTGAATTTCATGACCTGGTGATTGCCGTTGTCGGTGACCCAGACGTTGTCGTCGCGGTCGACTCGCAGCCCGTGCTCGTTGCCGAAGTCGAGATCTCGCCCCCACGAGCGCAGGTATTTGCCGTCCTTGTCGAAGACGACGATCGGGTCGGCGTCTTCGCCCCGTTGAAATACATAGACCTCGCCGGAGGAGTCGGTCGCCACCGCCGAGACACGGCCGAAATACCAGCCCTTGGGCATCGTGTTTTCCGGCTCGAACCCGAACCGGATCTGGACGCGGTATTTCAGCAAACCGCCTTCGTGCGGATACCAGCCTTGCGGTTCCATCGAGGCCGGAGCCGGCTCAGGGGCGCCCGCGCAGCTCATCAAGCAAAGAGCGACCAGGGCGGCCGACAAACCGATGATTCTTGACATGGAATTCTCCTAACGCAACGAAACGGACGTCGCGGACCCTAAAGACAATAGCGCCCCGGCAGCCCGCTTGTCTACGCCGACCCCTGATGAGGGCCGCGCTCCTGCTTGATTTCGCGATCTGCTACCGTAGGGCACGCCTTCAGCCTGGGCGACACCGACAGTCACAGGAATGTCGTCTGCTCGGAAAATTTTCGAGAAGCAAGGCTTGCACGCCGTTGCTTTGGCGGGTTTGCTGATGCTGACCGCGGCGGCGGCCGGCCGTGAAGGTGTCACGGAAGGGTCGCTGTGGGGAATCACCACGCCGGTCTGGTTATGGGCCGCCGTGGCAGTTGCGATCGTTCACCAACTCTGGGTCTGGTTGTGTTGGCGGCTCGAGCTGCACAAACAATGGCTGAGCCGGCACTTTGGAGACGCGGGCTTCCGCATCTACGCCGGCGGATTCGCCGTTTTGGGGCCGAGCAGGGTTCTTGTCATCATCGCCCTGGCCGCGGCCAACCAAGGGACACTCGATGTGAACCGCGGCGCCGCAAGCGTCCTCGCGACGTTGATGCTGATCCCGGCGCTCTATTTGGGCTATTCCGTCAAGCGCTATTTCGGGTTCCGGCGGGCGTTGGGCGCGGATCATTTTGACCCGTCTTATCGCAACCTGCCGCTGGTGCGCGAAGGCATTTTCCGGTTTACGCGCAATGGGATGTATACGTTCGGGTTCTTTGTCGTCTGGCTGCCGGGGCTCTACGCGGCTTCGCAAGCGGCCCTGCTGGCGGCGGCCTTTAACCACGCCTATATCTGGGTGCATTACTTCGCCACGGAATTGCCCGACATGCGCCGGATCCACGGGCCAGACCGCATCGACCAGGCTTGACCTGAAGCTTCGATTGGGGAGCGTGCGGCGGGAGACAAGCTGAGAGCTTGCCTCAACTTTGGGCTAGGACAAACAGGAGTGTTTGTCGCTACCGCGGTGTTTGTCGCTACCGAGCCGGACTGACGGTCATGGTCGGCCCCGGGCTACCGCAAGGCGCAGCCGGTCCCCCTCTTTCGCCCGAACACCCGCTCGCCACGGGCTGTTCATTATTCCTTCCTGTTCACTGCCCCAAAATATCGAAAGTCGTAGTCCCCCGCTGCCGCACTTTGAAGTACGCCTCTTCCCATTCGCGGTGGGCCGGGTCATCGGCGTATTTCTCGAGCGCCGCGATGTCTTCCATTTCCATGCAAACCGACCACTCGCGCACGCGTTGCTCATACTTGGCTTCATCGCCGCCGGTCTTGTAGTACAGCCGCATCGGACGCCGCAGCTTGCCGTACCAAACCTTATTGAAGCCCTCGACCTTGTCGGGCAGCTCGTCCGTCGCCTTGTAGAAAGCCTCCCAGTCGGCCTCCGACGCGTCCTCGATCGGCGTGAAGGCAAAACAATGCATCAGCTTCTTTTCCCCGGCCGGCGCGATCCCGGCCAATAGAAGCGAGCTCAACGTAAACACAGCGAGATTAGTCCATCGCAAATACACAGTGTTATCCTCCTCGAAAACGAAATCAGTGCCCCCGGCGGGGCTGAAGACTCTTGATTCTATCAACCCGCGTCCCGCCGCTCATAGCGCAACGAGCCGGCAGGAGGTGACAGCGAAAGAGTCGCCTATCCCCCCAACCCAAACAAGCGGTCCGCCACCGAAACACCGGTCATCACCAGCATGATGAACGTCGTAAGCCAGAGCGCAAGCGTAATCCACCCGCGCGGCGCGATCGATTTGGGCAAGTGCCGGTAGCGCAGGTAAATCGTCGCGAACCCAACCACCGGCAACATCGCCGCTTCCGTCAGGCCCGCGATCTTCACCATCACAACCGGCTCCTGTACCAAGAAAAAGAACGCCGTCGGGACCGCGAGATACAACACGACGAGCCAACGCGTGTAAAACAGCCGCTTGCGCCAGTCAGCGCGATCGTACGCCCCCAACAACACCATCATGTCCGCTGTCATGCGGCTTCGCGACGCGACTCCCGCGAAAACGGTCGAGTAGAAAATCGCCGCCGCCCCAATCAAGAACACCGGCCGCGAACGCGGCCCAAGCGTCTCGGTATACATATTCGACAGCGTCTCGACCATCTGACTGCCTTCGGGCATCACGCCCATGCCGTGCAGAACCCCCGCCCCCAGAAAGTAAAACGCAACTGTCGTAAACGTATAGATGACCATCGCGTTCACGACGTCAACCCCCATTACGCGGATCCACCCCAACGCCCGCCCTTGCCAGGCACTTGTTTCCTCATAGGGACCTGTAAACCGCGCATAACCCTTTTCAACGCACCAATACGAATAGCTCGCCAACTCGCTCGCGCCGACTCCCGTTATGCCGAACACCGCGACCGTCGTCATGAATCCGCCCCTCGGCATATGGAACGACAACCCGTCGAGAACCTTCCCCCACGAAAAATACTCCGGCCGATCCAGCAACAGCCCTGCCGACGCCACCGTCATCACCGTAAAGGAGACGACCAAGACCATCGAAAGCTTCTCGACGAATCTGTAACTGCCCACGGCCAGCAGGACGACTGTCAGCCCGTTGACCGCCAACACCCACATCCAAAGCGGAAACCCCGGGATTAGCTTGTCGAGCACCTCGGCGATAGCGCCCAGCATCCCGCCGATGCCGAACTGAACGAATATCTGCCCCAGAAACCAAACCCAAACCACCCACGAGACACCCAGCCGCGGACCCGGTACGCGGTTGAAGGCTTCGAGCGAAGTCTCCCCCGTTCCGATCGTGTATCGGCCCAGTTCATTCTGGACTACGATCTTAACGACGCAACTGATGAGAATCAGCCACAGCAGCGTGTAGCTGTTTTCCGCCCCAAGAACGGTGGTCGCAATCAACTCGCCCGAGCCGACAATCATCCCGGCCAAAATCAGGCCGGGCCCGATCTTGCGAGCAATCCCGGAAGCGGTTACAGGTGCCGCTTCGATGTCGTCAGAGCTTAGGCGATAAGGATCGTGGGAAGGCGACGCAGGCATAGGAACGGCAGCATCCTACTCTAGCGCGCCGGGTTAGCCCGCAAAGGTACAGTCCGCTCCCTACCAATACGACCCGATCCACGAGGCCTCGGCCGGCGTGTCGATCGGCGGCCGTTTCAAAATAGCCTCTTCATTGATGTCGGTCCCCAACCCCGGCCGGTCGGGAATCTTCAAATAACCATCGGCATACTCAATCGGCTCGGTCAGAATCTCGTTGTAGTGATCGAGATAGGGATAGAAGAACTCCTGAATAATGCAATTCGGAATCGAAGCATCCAGGTGCAAACTCGCAATCGTGCCGATCGGCCCGTTCGAATTATGCGGTTGGACGGCAACGTAATACGTCTCGGCCATCGCCGCGATCTTCTTCAATTCCAAAATGCCGCCGGCGTGGCAAATATCGGGCTGAATGATCCGCGCCGCCTGCTTTTCGAACAACGGTCGGAAGTCCCACCGTGTGTAGAGTCTTTCGCCCGTCGCCACCGGTAGGTTGATGGACCGCTGTACCTCAGCCATCGCGTCGATGTTATCGGGAGGAATCGGCTCTTCGTAGAAAAACGGGTCAAAGGGTTCGAGCTTTTGCGCCATGCGGATCGCGCTCCACATGTTGAAGCGCCCATGGCACTCGATCATCAAATCGACATCCGGTCCCACCGCTTCGCGCACGGCTTTGACGCTGGCGATCGCGAACTTCTCTTCTTCCTTCGGAATCACCTGGCCGCCAAAGCGAAACGGGTCCCACTTCATCGCAGTGAAACCGGCGGCGACCATCGCCTCGGCCGCCTTTGCGATCGTCTCCGGAGTATCGTCGGCGCGATGTTCGGTCACCGACTGCTGGAAAGCCCAGGCGTTGGCGTAAGCGCGGATGCTGTCACGCAGCTTCCCGCCCAACAGCTCGTACACCGGGACGCCCAGCTCCTTCCCCTTGATGTCCCATAGCGCTTGCTCGACGCCGCTCAGCGCACCAAGCGTAATAAGCTGCCCATACCAAAACGTTTGCTTGTAGAGCGAGTTCCAAATGTGCTCGATTTGGAACGGGTCTTTACCGACTAGAAAGTTCTTCATCGCCTCGAGCGCCGCGACGATTTCCTTGTGATGTTGCTCCATGCTGCACTCGCCTACGCCCGTTAACCCGGTATTGGTATAGAGCTTGACGAAGAGCCAATTGGCATGCTCGCCTTGTGTTTCGAAGATTTTCACGTCGGTGATTTTCAAGATTTTTCTCCTAGAAGGCAGGTCGGGGGTGGGGGTCACGCCGCTACGCGGTCCAACAGCAACGTCTACGAATTATGGGCCTTGCCGCAAGAAGGTTTCAAGGCCGATGATGAACGGGCCCCCGCCCCGCAACTCTTGCCGGGTCCGCTAACAGTCGCGAACCCCCGCGACATATCGGTTCAGGAACTTTCGCCCTTTCCCGCGAACCCGCTCCGGAAACCACTGCCGAAGCCGCTCCCGCCACGTGAACCGCAACAGCGGATGCGCATTGTAGCCTTGACCCTCCCAGCCGTCAGCGTCTCCCGAAAAGGTTGGCGCGTCGGTGCGGCGCAGAAACGCCGTCCGAGAGATGACAGTCTCCACCTTGAACATCACATCGCCGCGCAGGAACCGAAAGAGGTCATTCACGCTCCGGATCTGCAGATCATCAATCACCAACATTCCGCCCGGACGAAGGTGCGGCAGAAAGTGAAAGTACTCAAGCGCGGGAAAGGGAAAAGCATGGGGCCCGTCCAATAGGACGACGTCAAGTTCCGCCGTGAAGCGTTGTCCCGGCAACGTCTGCTGCGTGGGACCTTCCACAAATTCCAGCTCGGCTGCCCCTCGTAGTTGAGAGGCCTTCACTTTTTCGAAAACCCCAAACTCGTCAAAGGCGAAGACGGCATGTCGCCGGCTGAACTGCGAGAAGACCAACGTGCTCACGCCGCAACCGGTTTCAGCAGTCTCGGGCGCATTCATCGTGTCGAGGATTCGCCCCAGCTCGCGCAACGCCGCGGGAGGCAAAGCGTAAGCCGAATAATCCGCCGATTGCCGGATGATCTCCTCGAGGGCTGGTTCGAGACCCTTGCTCATGACTGACAGCGAATAGACGGACGCAAGACGGCTTCGCGGGTGCCGCTAACCGGATTCGTTGAGCCCCGTCCCTCTGATACCCTGTGGACGCCGACAGCGCCCGTCACCCATCCTATAGGAATCGATGTCAGCCCTCACTCACTTCGCACCCGATTCCCTCGAACCCTACGTCCACCAAGTATTCCTCGCCCTCGGCGCCGACGACGACATTGCCCGCGAGGTCGCCCGCCACCTGATCCGCGCCAATCTCTCCGGCCACGATTCCCATGGAGTGATGCGCGTCGCCCAATACATCAAGCAAACCGACGCGGGCGACCTCATCCCTACTGCACGGCCCACAATCTTCCGGGAAACCGGCACCACGGCTGTGGTTGACGCCGGGCGCGGCATGGGACACTTTTCGACCCGCTTCGCCCTTGACTGGGCGGTCGAGCACGCAAGAGAAAACGGCATCGCCGCCGTCACCATCCGCCACTCGATGCACATCGGACGCGTCGGCGAGTACCCCGAACTGGCCACCGAACAGGGCCTGGTCGCCCTCGTCACCGCCGGCGCCGCGGGCCACACCGTCGGTGGAATGGCACCCTGGGGCGGGACCGAGCGATTCATCACGCCCAGCCCGCTTGCCATTGGCGTACCCATCGCCGGCCGCACGCCGTTTCTGTTCGACGCCGCGATGACGACGGTTGCCCAAGGCAAGGTCAAAGTCGCCTACGACAAGGGAGTCGAGCTGCCCGCCGACTGCATCACCGACCGCAACGGCAACCCGAGCACCGATCCGGGCGACTACTTCGCCGGTGGTACGATTCAGCCGCTCGGCGGACGCGTCGCCGGCCACAAGGGCTACGCCATGGCGCTGGCGGCGGTTCTACTGGGCGGGATGGGGATGATCGACGACCCCAACCCGGCGCTCATCGGCGCCCCTACCCACGATCCCGACGCCGAGCAGCGCGGGCGCATGGGTGGTGTTTTTCTGCTTGTCGTCGACCCCGCCGTCTTCGGCAAGGCCGAGCACTACCAACAACAGGTCGCCGCAACGGTAGAGGAGATGAAAGCAAGCCCCAAGGCCGACGGCGTTGACGAAATTCTGATTCCCGGCGAATTCGAGGTCCGGACGCGACAACAACGCGGCCGAGACGGCATCGCGCTCCCCGAGACCACATGCCGTGAACTCGACGAAATCGGCCGCCGTTTCGGCGTCGAGAGCCCGAAACCGGCCGATGCAACGGCGGGGTGAGCGGTGAACGCTCCGACGACGTTTGGAGCCGCGAAGCGGCGGCAGGATTATAGCCTAGGGTGGAGCCGCGGGCGGAACCCTAGGTAGGCGCTTAGTCCACCCCGGCACGAAAGGAATAGCCCAGTGACCGACAAACCCACTCCCTCCTCCGAACTCGACCAGTTCATGAACGGACTGGTTCGCCGCAATCCCGGCGAACAAGAATTTCACCAAGCGGTTCACGAAGTCGCTGAAGACATTCTTCCCTACACCGAAGAGCACCCTGTCTACCGCGAGCAACAAATCCTCGAACGGCTCACCGAACCCGACCGCATCATCACCTTCCGAGTCACCTGGAAGGACGACGCCGGCAGCGTGCGCGTCAATCGCGGTTTTCGCGTGCAATTCAACAATGCCATCGGTCCGTATAAGGGCGGCCTGCGCTTTCATCCCTCTGTCACCATCAGCGTGATGAAGTTTCTCGGATTTGAGCAGACGTTCAAGAACAGCCTTACGACGCTGCCGATGGGCGGCGCCAAGGGCGGCGCGAACTTCAATCCCAAAGGCAAATCCGACAACGAGGTTATGCGCTTCTGCCAGTCGTTCATGACCGAGCTGTGGAAATACATCGGCGAAGACCGAGACATCCCCGCCGGTGACATCGGCGTCGGCACGCGCGAGATCGGCTACTTGTTCGGGCAATACAAACGTCTAAGTAATGAAGTCACCGGAGCCATGACAGGCAAAGGCCCGACCTTCGGCGGCAGCCTGATTCGCACCGAGGCCACCGGTTACGGGGCGGTCTATTTCCTCCGCGAGATGCTGCGCCGACGCCAAGAAAGCATCGAGGGGAAAACCTGCTTGGTTTCCGGCTCCGGCAACGTAGCCCAATACGCCGCCGAAAAACTCATCGAGCTGGGCGGCAAAGTCGTCACCATGTCCGACTCTTCCGGTTTCATTCATGACCCTGACGGGCTCGACCAAGAAAAGCTCCGCTGGGTGATCGATCTCAAGACGAAGCGCCGAGGGCGCATCCAGGAATACGCCGAGAAGTTCGGCGCTGCCTATCATGCCGGTGAGAAACCCTGGGGAATTGCCGCCGACATCGCCATGCCGTGCGCGACGCAAAATGAAATTCAACCGGACGCCGCGCAACAGCTTGTCGACAACGGAGTTAAGGCCGTCGTTGAGGGCGCCAACATGCCGACGAGTCCCGAAGCAGTCGAAATCATTCGACAAGCCGGCGTGCTCTTCGCCCCGGGTAAGGCCGCCAACGCGGGAGGCGTCGCCGTCTCCGGCTTCGAGCGAACCCAAAACGCTCAGTACCTAAGCTGGACCCGAGGCGAAGTCGATCGCCGCCTGCAGGAAGTGATGAAGCAGATTCATTCAACCTGTGTTCGCTACGGGATCGAAGACGGCAGCATCAACTACGTCCGTGGAGCCAACATCGGCGGCTTCCGCAAAGTCGCCGATGCGGTCCTGGCGCTAGGGGTGGTGTAGAAGCCCGAACGCAGAAACAGAGCCCCGAACGAAGTGAGAGGTCAAGCGCACCGCAACCCCAGGAGCGCACAAAACTCAGTGGCAAGGCCTCCAACCCCGCCGGCAAACCCCACGGTGGGGCAGGTCTCCAGGCCTGCCCACCCAAACCATCAACCCTTACTCACCGCCCCGCAAAACAATAAAGCCCCGCCGTACTCCGAACATATATCTTGCCGTCGACTATCGCCGGCGTAGCGTAACAAGAATCCCCCATATCATTCGTAGCCAGCACTTCCCAATCCGCCCCTGCCCGCAGCACCGTCAACTTACCCTCTTCACTCGTAGCGAAAATCTTGCCGTCAGCCGCGACCGGTGCCGAAAAATACCGTCCTAGAGCATCCTTCAAACGGCCCTGTTTGAGAATCTCGCCCGTCTCCGCGTCGTATGCCGTCAGAATGCCGCCTTCCTTCATCGTGTAGAGGATGCCCCGGTACAGCAGCGGCGACGGAACGTTCGGCAGCGTCTTATAGTGACGCCACCGAAAAGCCCCCTCTGTCATATCGCCCTTGCCCCCGAGACGAATCGCCTGCACGGCGTTCACGGCCGCCCGCTTCATGCGATGGAATTCCCAGTCGCGCGCGCCCATCACACCGTCGCGGTCGAGATCGAAACCCTCCCAACTCTTTGTCATCTTCGGATCGGGGGCCTCGTCGGGGGCCAGGCCGCCGTCGCCGTCCTTGTCGTGGGACTTGAGAATCTCCGCCAGCGGCGGCACGTCCTCCTGCTTGCCCAGGTCCGCGTTGCCGGCCCAGTTTTGGACATAGATCGTGTCTTCGTCCATCACCGGCGTCGGCTTGATTTGCCAGGTCAGCCCGCGCACCCACCAGATCTTCTCGCCGCTCGCCACTGCATAGGCCTCGAGCCGGAATGACCCGGCGACCAATACCTGCAGCCCGCCGCCGTTTTCAGGCGTGTAGAGAAGCGGCGTCGAAAACCCGCGCGCGGCCAGCGGGCGCTCCTTGCGCCACACGATCTTTCCGCTCTCCTTGTCGGCCGCGAAGATGAACGAGCCGGATTCGGAATCGCACACCTGAACGATCTTGCCCTCGGCGAGGATCGGCGACGTGCCCATCCCCATCGGGTTGTTGAACGGCCCCAGCGGAATTCGCCAGCGTTCGTTGCCGTCCGGGCCGTAGGAGAGCAGGCCCACGTCTTGGAACATGACATAGACATTCCGACCGTCCGTGACCGCACTCGGCGACGTCGGGCTGTTACTGTCATGCAATTCGCCTTGGCGGTCGCGCTTGATTTCGCGGCGCCAGAGGATTTTGCCGTCGTCACGATTGATCGCGAACGTAAACAGCGAGTCGCCCTCCCACCCGGTCAAGAAGATCGCGTCATCGCCAAAGACCGGCGAAGAGTGGCCGGGCGGCAACGGTGTTTTCCAAACCAGATTCTTCTCCGGTGAGAACTCAACCGGCAACCCTATCGCCTCCGTCACCCCCGACGCGTTCGGCCCCCGGAACATCGACCACTCTCCCGCGCCGGCTTCGACAGCCAAGGAGGTTACCAGCACAAAAGCAACGGCGAATTTCATAAATTTCTCCGGCGCGACAGCCCCCAGTGTAGCGTCCGCCGCGGCGTTGTGGCCGACCCGTCGAAACTCATGTAGAGCGGAATCGGCACACCGACGCAGCTGTGCGTAGGCGACCTGTCCCGGCCGAGGGATGGGGCATTTGCCAAACGCGTGCTATCTTGAACAATTCATCCCAAGCAACGTCAAAGAGCCTGGCTTTTCGCCCCATCTCGCTTCATCATGCACGCAGATCCCCCGTCGCCCACGGTGTCGAATTCAGAGCCGGAAACGCTTATCGACTTTCGCAATATCACCGTCATCCGCGCCGGACGCCGCGCCCTTGACGGCCTGACAGTTTCAATCGGGCTCGGCGAAAACACGGCTATTGTCGGACCCAACGGGTCCGGTAAATCGACGCTGATCAAGACGCTGATGCGCGAGTGCTATCCGCTGGACCGCGACGACGCCTCGCTGACGATTTTCGGGCAAGACCGCTGGCGTTTGTTCGACCTGCGGCCGCTGCTCGGCATCGTCTCGCCCGACTGGGCGGAGCTTTGTTCCCGCGAAATCACCGGCCGCGAAGCGCTGCTGTCGGGGTTTTTCAGCAGTACCGAGATCTGGCCGCACAACGAAGTCACCCCCGCGATGGGAGAGAAAGCCGACGAGGTGCTCGACCTGCTCGAAATCACCCGCCTTGCCGACCATCAAACGGATGAAATGTCGACCGGCGAGCTGCGGCGAGTGCTGATCGGTCGCGCCCTGGTGCATGATCCGCGGGCCCTGGTTCTGGACGAGCCCACGGCCGGCCTCGATCTGCGAGCGGTCTGCGAGTTCCGCGAGATCCTGCGCAAGATCACGCGCCAGGGGACGATGCTCGTGATGGTCACTCACCATCTGCCGGACATCATCCCCGAGATCAGCCGCATCGTGCTGATGAAAGAAGGAAAGCTGTTTCACGACGGCCCGAAAGACAAGGTCTTGGCCTCGCCACGGCTCTCCGAACTCTTTGGAATGCCGATCGAGGTCGTGCGCCGCGACGGGTATTACGCGGCGGTGTGAGAGCCGACTCGCCACGGAGCGACGCATGATTGAAACCAGAGCCTATGCCCGCGCCGGCTTGCTTGGCAATCCCAGTGACGGCTACTTCGGCAAGACCATCGCGTTCAGCCTTCGCAATTTCCGCGCCCGGGTCCTACTCTACCCCAGCGCCCGCGTCGAGATTCGGCCGTCCAAAGCCGACTTTCCGATCTGGGAAAGCCTCGACGACTTGCGCGCGTCGACCCGTTGGCGGGGCTACTACGGCGGCGTTCGCATTATCCAAGCGTTGCTGATGCGCTTCACCGACTATTGTGCCGAGCAGGGCATCGAGCTTTCGGACAGCAACTTCACCATCGAGTACGAGTCGAACATCCCGCAGCGACTGGGTTTGGGCGGATCAAGCGCCATCATCACGGCCACCTTGCGCGCCTTGATTGAGCACTTCGAAATCGAGATTCCGCGCCCCGTCCAGGTGAATTTGGTCCTCGAAACCGAGACCCGTGAATTAGGCGTGACGGCCGGCCTACAGGATCGTGTCATTCAAGTCTACGAGGGCCTCGTCTACATGGACTTCGCTAAAGAGCGCATGGAGCGCGACGGCTACGGCAACTACCAGGAACTCGACCCCGGCCTGCTGCCCAACGTCTACGTCGCCTACCGCACCAGTCTGAGCGAAGGCACGGAAATCTTTCACAACAATATTCGGGCGCGCTATCTCGCCGGAGACACGTCGGTCATCGAGGCCATGCAGCTTTGGGCCGAGATCGCCGAACAGGGTCGCAAAGCGCTCGTCGACGGCGACACCGACAACCTCGGACGGCTGGTGGACGCCAATTACGACTTGCGCTCGCGGATCTACCGCATCAGCCCCGGTAACCAGGAGATGGTCGAAACCGCCCGTGAAGCCGGCGCCACGGCGAAGTTCGCCGGCTCGGGCGGCGCCATCGTAGGAACCTACCGCGACGAAGGGCACTTGCAAGCGCTTATCGAAAGGCTATCCGAGATCGGCGTGGCTGTGGTGAAACCTATCGTGGAGGACCCGCCGGCAAGATAAACCACCAATAGGACTGCTCCCATGCCGGAACTGCAAACCTTTCGCGTCTCATCGCCCGAAGAAGCCGCTACGGCCTTCGATTACTTCAATGGTTTCCACGACGGGTTCATGAAACGCATCGACGTCGCCTCGCGGGATGTGATCGATGAAGACCACGGCCAAAGTTGCACGGGGCTCTTCGATGTCGAGATCGAATTCGCCCACTACAACTACTCCGACGGCGAGGCCCCGTTTCACCCCTACAACCAAATCGTCCATGCCGTGTTCCGTGACGTCCAAGACATCTTCTGCGACTTTCGGGAAGGCTTCCTAGGGAACACGATCCTCAGCCTATCAGTCGTCCCCGCAAACCGGCGCAAGGGCGGCTCGACGGACGTCGAAAGCGCGTTAGGCCTCCAGCTTGCCCGTAACTACTACCAGGAACATTACCACCGCTACGAACTCAGGCAGTCGCAGCTCTTCACGTTTACGGAAGCAACGTTTCGCGAAAAGGGGTGACGCAGGTCCGGCGAAAGGCGCGCCTAGACCTGCGCTACGGGTCCAAGGCAGGGAAGGTGGATCAGGTAGCTCGACGGCTTCGCGCAATGCTACCCGTGCCGAATCACTAAAACGTCGCCGTCTTGGACAACATACGTCTTGCCTTCCAGCCGTAGCTCACCATGCTTCCGCGCCTCCGCGTACCCGCCGCGCTCAACTAACTTCTCCCAGTGAATGGCCTCGGCGCGGATGAACTTCTTTTCGAAATCCGTATGAATCGCACCTGCTGCCTTTACCGCCGTGCTGCTTTTCGGAATCGTCCAAGCGCGCACTTCCTTCTCGCCCGCCGTCAAGAACGACATCAGGCCGAGTAAGGAGTATCCGGCCCGAACCAAACGGTCCAGCCCCGGTTCGCTTAAGCCGTAACCCTCCATGTACTCTCGCGCTTCGGAGGGTTCGAGCTCCGCGATCTCGGCCTCCACGCTGCCGCACACCGCTGTGACTTCCATGTTGCGGCGGCCTTCGACTCGTCGTCGTCGGTATTCCTGCTCGATGTCGTGTAGATCGCCGGCCCGGGCTTCCCCCAGATTCAGGACCAGCAGCATGGGCTTTTCCGAAAGAAACTGGAAGCCCCGCAGACGCTTGGCTTCGTCGGAATCGAGCTCCATCTCGCGCAACGGACGCTCGGATTCGAGAAACGCCTTTGCCTTTTCCAAGATGTCCCGCTCGAGCGGCAGCTCGGGGTTCTTGATGCGGCCCATGTCCTTCTCGACGCGGGCCAGCCGCTTCTCGATGACCGTCAGATCGTTGATGATGAGTTCGAGATCGAGGTTCTCTTCGTCGCGCTCCGGGTTGATCGAGCCCTCGGCATGCATCACCGTGTCTTCTTCGAAAACGCGCAAGACGTGAGCGAAGGCATCGACTACACGCAGGCTGCCGACGTACCCGGGGTCGGCCAGCGACTCGCGCGACGTGGGCGGCATGTCGACATACTCAATGACAGCGTGAATGACTTTCTCGGGCTCGAAGACCTCGGCCAGTGAGTCGAGCCGTGCGTCGGGCACACGAGCCACGCCGACCTGCGCCTGCGTTCCGCCGATATGCGTCTGCCGCGCCGACCCTGTAAGGATGGTAAAAAGCGAAGTCTTGCCGACCTGCGGCAACCCGACAATAGCGGTCTTCATGATGGTTCAAGAAAGCGGCCCGGCCGCCGGCAACTCGACTCGAAGAAACTGAGCTCCGAGCGAAAGCGACGGGTCCGCAAACCCAACGCGACCCGAAAAAGCCTTCCAATCCTCGTTCAAGAGGCCGCTGTTGCGTCCGCTCGGCCGCACAAGCCTCTCACTCCCCAACTCCCATTTTCTCTGTAATCCCTTCCCCCTCCGTAATCGTAATGAACCGGTTCCCCTTCACGCTCTCGATCGTTTCGCGCGAACCCGCCGAGGGCCACTCGATCTCGATTTTCCGGACCGTCTCGGCTTCGCCGAGGCCGAAATGCACCCGCAAATCGCTATGCGACATGAAGCTCGAACCGGACCGCACCTCGCGCACCATGACGCGTTCGCCCGCGGTCACGGTCACTCGCGCTCCAACGGCGCTGCGGTTCGACGTCGTTCCCACCAACGTCAACGACAGAAATTCCCCGCGGCCTCCGTATCATTCCTCAAGAGGCTGGGGCTTTCGTTCATGTTGTTGATGAAGACGTCAACGTCGCCGTCATTGTCATAGTCCCCTACCGCCAGGCCGCGACTCGAGTGCGGCGTCGTTATCCCCGGGCCCGCTGACCCGCTGACATTTTCGAGCTTCTTCCCACCGAGATTGCGGTAAAGCAGCCTCCGTTGATGGTAGCGTTGTTCGGAACCAGCGCCTCCATCTCCGGATGAGCATGCCCGTTCGCAACGACCAAATCGGTCCAAGTATCACGATCGAAGTCGAGGAACCCCACTCCCCAGCCCATGTGTTCCATGCTAACGCCGGCCCCCTGAGAGTAGACCCGGGCGGTGAACGACTCGTCGCCGTTGTTGACGTAAATGTTCGAAGTCTCCTCAATGAAATTCGTTTTAATCAAATCCAATTTCCCGTCGCCGTCGAGGTCTCCCGCCGCCGAGCCCATACCCGCCTGCACCTTCCCGTTGTCGTCAAACGAGACACCCGCGAAGATTCCTACATCCTCGAACGTCCCGTCGCCGTTGTTGTGAAAGAGAATGCTCGCTTGCGAGTCAACCGCGACGTAGATGTCCGTCCATTCGTCCCGGTTGTAATCCAGCGTCGTCACCGATAACGAGTACCTACCGCCAACTGCGCCGACACCCGATGCCTCGGTGACACCCTTGAACGTGCCGTCGCCGAGATTACGGTAGAGTTCGTTAGTCTCGCCGGTGAGGCCGCGCGGACCGCAAAAGGACTACATCATCGAGACCCGCGGTGCCGGCGTGGCGCTGTTCGACTACGACCGTCGTCGGGGCTGAACGAAGCGGGTTGCGCCGGCGTCGCTTGCGCGCCCGCCAGGAGCAAGACCACCACCAATACAGCCGTCGCAATGCTTTTCGCCATCGAATGAGTCACTCGCATCGCTTGTCGTAGGCCCCGTCGAATCCGCGATCCCACCCTATCCCCCCGTGGGATCCACCACCCGAATCCAGTGATCACTAAACAGCGAATGCCGCATAACCCGCTCTTTCGGCATGTGGCAACTCGAGCAATTCTCCTTCCCGACCGGGCAGACGTTGGCCTCCTCCCGCACCGCCGTGTTGTGACATGAAACGCAAGAGTTGTCACGCTTGGCGACCTCATCCCTGACATTGACATGCGGGTCGTGACAGGTCGTGCATTTCAGTTCCCCGAAGCTCTCGTTGAAGCAACGACTCAAGACGATCCGCTGACTCGGGAACCTAACGCTATGCACCGTGGTTTCGAGCTGACGTAGTGCGCCGAAATCGTTGTCAGCCGGCGGAGCACCGTGACAAGCTCCGCACATCTGCGCCTAAGCAAATCCGCCGAGTCGCCCCGGATGAAAGACGTCTCGATCGGGCGGCTCGGCGCTCGTGACCGCGCGGATGTGAGCTTGTCCCGGGCCGTGGCAGCGCTCGCACCCCACGCCCATCTCATTGCGGGCAGGGGCTTGGCGCTCCTTGTCATAACCCGTCGTGTGACAGCCGAAACACTCAGCGACTCGCTTGTGAGTCAGTTGACGCCCCAGGCTCTCTCGCGCATTCTTGGGGTCGTACTTCGAAGCCCCAGTTGTGAAGTCGATACCGTCGAGGCTCTCGTACCACGTCAGGCGACTTTCAAAAAGTTGCCCGTCGGCGGTTCGACCAATCGGCGTGATACCTTTCACACCGCTGCCGAACGCCCAAGCCGGCACGGCCGAAATTTCTTCGCCGCCTCTTTTCGCATTCAGTTGAATGTCGCCCTTCGAATTCTTCCGCAGCGTCAGCGTGGCACCGCCCACGCGGGCCGCTCTTTCGAGGGGAAGATGAGCCGTAAACTGGGGAACTTCACCCGCGGGTCGAAGCGACCGCACGTGATTGCCGCCCTGCCAGCGCTTGTAAATCTCAGAGTGGCACCCGCTGCATGCTTGCGACCCAACGTAGTCGGACTCATGCACCCAGAAGCGTTGAGGATCGTCTAGAAACTCCTGGCCCCGCAGTGAAAGCCGCAGGTCTCTTTGAGCCCTGCGCTACGCAAGACGGGCGGCACGGTACGCAAGACGGGTGGCGCGGGATGCACGACGAGGTGCTTGCCTTATGGCCTTGGTTTCTTCGTAACTCGTTGTATAAGAGCGCGTGAGGTCGTCCTCAGCTTCGTTTCGCGGTTCTTGGTTTTGGGGGTTTGCGGGACGGAAGCCTATGGGGGTTTTGGGGGCTTCGTCTTGCGACAGGGCCTGATCTTCGTGGGTTTCTCGGCCAACCGGCGAGCTGGGGGAGCGTGGACTTCCGTCCACGCCGCGGTCTCTGTTGGTTGCATCTTTGTTTTCCGCTTGGCGGAGTTTTCGGTCTTCTTTGCGGATTTTCATCATCAGCTCGACGGCGCAGTGGAAGCGGCGGTTGAGGTGGCCGTCGTAGCGGGCTAGTTGGCTGAGGAATTGCGTCCCGCTGTACATCGATGCGCCGAGCAGTTGCAGGTCGCCCTCGTGACCCTCTCGCATGCGGTCGGGGCGGACCTGTTGTTGAAAGGTGCGGGTGCGCTCGATGGCGGCGCTGATGATGGTCGTTTCGATGCGCGAAAGGCGCCGCATTCTCCAGGCGGCGTCGGCGATTTGACGGACCAGTTCTCTTTCGATGCAGTTGTGGGGCAGGTAGGTGTCTTCGTACAGGGTGAGGTGACGGTCGAACTCGGCGGGGTCTTCGCCGGGGATAACGGCGTGTTGGGAGAGCAGGCCGTCCCGGCTCTTGCGGGCGCCACTCATACTGGTGCAGTCTAGGGGTTAGAGCTTGTTGAAACCGTCCAGCGCCGCCACTTTGTAAGCGGCCGACAGGGTGGGGTAGTTGAAGACGGTGTCGCGCAGGTAGTCGATCGTCGCTCCGTGGTCGATCAGCACTTGTCCGATGTGGACCAACTCGGTAGCCTGCTCGCCGAGAATATGGACCGCGATCAGTTTTCTGTCCTCTCGGTTGAAGAGGATTTTCAACAGGCCGACGCTGCCGCCGCTGATCTGGACCCTCGAAAGCTCGCGGAAGCGCGCGATGCCGGTTTCGTAGGGTACCTCGTCCTTGGTCAACTCCTCCTCGGTGGGACCGACCATGGCGATTTCGGGAATCGTGTAAATCCCGTAGGGCAGGCGCTTCGCCATCGCCGTTGCCTCGTCCGCCATGGCGTGCATGGCCGCGATGCGGCCTTGTTCCATCGACGTTGAGGCGAGGCTGGGGAAGCCGATGATGTCGCCGACGGCGTAAATGTCCTCGACTGAGGTTCGATAGAATTCGTCGACTTGGATGCGGTCCCGTTTGTCGGTCTCGAGGCCGATCGCTTCCAGATTGAGGTCCTTAGAAGCTCCCTCGCGCCCGGCGGCGAACATCAGTCCGTCGGATTCCAGCTGCTTGCCGCTTTCCATGAAGACCTGGACGCGCCCGTCATCGGTGTGGCGGACAGCGGAGACGGTCTCCCCGAATCGCAGCGTGATTCCTTCGTCGCGCATGTAGAAGTAGAGGTTGTCCTCGATTTCGTCGTCAATGAAGTCAAGCGGGCGTTGGCGGCCGTCGATAAGCGTGACGCGCACGCCGATGGTGCGAAAGATCGTGGCGTACTCGACGCCGATGATCCCGCCGCCCACGAAGGTCATCGAGCGCGGAATCTCCGCCAGCTTCAACAGGCCGTCGCTGTCGACGATCTTGCAGTCATCGAATTCAATTCCCGACGGACGGGACGGCTTTGTGCCGACGGCCAGGATCGTTTTCTTGGTCTCGAGAATGCGGCTGCTCTTTTCCGTGGTGACCAGGATCTTGTGCGGGTCGACGAAACAACCGGTGCCGCCGACGATATCGACGTAGTTGCGCAGCAACTGGTCGCGGACAACGTTGACCTCGCGTTCGATGACGCGCTGCGTTCGAAAAGACAGGTCTTGGATGGTGATTTGATCCTTGACGCGATAGGCGGCCCCGTAGAGCTCGCGTTGCCGCACGCCGGACAAGTACGAAACCGCCTCGCGCAAGGTCTTGCTCGGGATCGTACCGTGGTGGAGGCAAGCGCCGCCGACCGACATCGAGCGCTCGACGACGGCGACCTTCTTCCCCATTTTCGACGCGGCGATGGCCGCTTTTTGGCCGGCCGGACCGCTACCGATGACGACGAGATCGTATTGACTCATGCGTTACCTTTCGACCGGTTGCAAAGAGGCTGTGAAGAAATCGGGTACAGTCCACTTCGCGCCGGATGCAGCTACTGATTCAACGGAACTTATTCGGTCGGCTCTCGGTACAGTCCCCATTTTTTCACAGCCCCTAAGATGTACTCAGGGGGCCTCACCCCGATCTCAAGAGTTATTATCGGCCGCGATGGGGGCGAATTGGGCGGAATCCAAGACGAGGGACAAGGCGAGCCGGCGTCGCGGCCACTACCCCGCCGCACCCTCTCGAGGCCGATAGAACCGATAGCTCAGCGCCCCGCCGACAATCGTCAACAAGCTCAAAGCCGTAATCCACTTTTGCCCCGGCGCGAAATTGAGGAAGATCCAAAGATTGACCACCGTATAGAGGGCGGGCAGCAGCGGGTACCCGAAGCTCACCCACGGCAGCTTCTTCCAACCCGGGCGCTTACGGAACTTAAACAACGCTACGACCGACAACGCAGAGAAGAGACTCAGCGTGAATCCAACGTAGTAGACCAAAGTCTGAAACGTCCCCGTCAGAATTAGAATGATGCAAGCGCCGCCCTGGTAGAGCACCGCGACCCAGGGGCTTTTCCAACGGGGATGAATCTTCGCCGCGGCGGAGAAGAAGGCTCCCCGTTGGGCCATGGCGTAATAGACCCGCGGCCCGATCATGCACATCGCGTTGACCGTAGCCAGCAACGACACGGCCATGGCCGCACTGAAGATACCGGCTGTCTTGGGGCCAAACAGGAACAACGACGCTTTTGACCCGATCGCGAACACGTCCTTGAGTTCTTCCGGCGGTGCCGCGTAGATGTAGAGAACGTTGAGCGCCACGAAAAGAGCCGTCACGAACAGCGTGCCCGCTATCAACGCCAACGGCAACGTTCTTTCCGGATTGCGGATCTCCTCGGCCACGTAGACCGCGGCGTTCCAGCCGCTGTAGCCCATGTACACCCACACCATACTGATCGCGAATTGCGCCGGGATGCTCGTGGTCGTTGTCCGCTCGACAACTTGATCAAAGTGGCTCCAGTCGCCTGTGCCGACGCCGAATCCCAGCACCAGAAACGCCGCGATCACAACTAACTTGGTCGCCGTCAGGAAGTTCTGCATCTTGGCGACTTGCTCGACTCCAAGGAGATTGAGGAGGGTCAAGACAGCGACCACGGCGCAGGCGACGAGTTGTCCGCCGCCCAATCGGATCGTGAGGATGCCGAGCGAAATCGACGGCCCCGCCGCGGCATCGAGCGCGGGATAGAAATAGGCAAGGTAGGCGGAGATCGCCAAAGCGGCCGTCGCAATCGGCGCGGAGAAGCCGGCCAGAAAGCTTACCCAGCCGTCGATGAAGCCCCACGCCGGGCCCCAGGCTTCGGTGAGATAGACGTACTCGCCGCCCGACCGTTGGAAGTTGACCCCTAATTCCGAGTAACAGAGCGCTCCGACCAGCGCCAGCAGCGCGCCGACGAGCCAGATGCCGATGACTAAGAGGGGTGAGCCGAGTTGCCCGATCAAGAAGCCGGTGCTGGTGAATACTCCTTGGCCGACCATGTTGGAAACGACCAGCGCGCAGGCACCGACAAGGCCGATTCCGCGGACGAGCGTTGTTTGGGACATGAACTTTGAGGATATCCGGTTTGGGCCACACCACGGGCCGGCTCACTCGCTTCCAATCGCCGAAGGTATTGCCCTCCCCGACGTGGCGCACGCACTCTTGCGTGCCGTGTCGCCACTCCTGGCGACATGTCTTCTCCGCCCCGCCCCCGGGCCGGCTCTTGGCCCGTCTACCGCCTCTGCAGTCTCCGACGCCCCCCGCCCCCTACAATATTGCTGTGGCGCGACCCAGCCCCGGCCTTCGCCTTTCGAAGTACCTCGCATCCCCCCGTAAGCAGCCCGTCTTCTTCGCCGGCGATGCGCTGGACATCCTCGAATCCTGGCCCGACGGCTGCATCGACTGCTCAATGACAAGCCCGCCCTACTGGGGGCAGCGCAAGTACCAGGGCGAGGGGATCGGCCTCGAGGCCGATCCGGCCGACTACATTCGCAACCTGCTGCGCATCCTCGCCCAAGTGCGCCGCGTATTGAAGCCCTCGGGATCACTGTGGCTCAACATCGGCGATGCCTATCGCCGAAAGAGCCTGCTCGGCATCCCCTGGCGCGTCGTACTAGAGTTGACCGACGCGCAGGGCTGGCTGCTCAGAAACAACGTCGTTTGGCACAAGGTCAAGGGCGGCCCCGACCCCACGCGAAACAAGCTCCGCAATGTTCACGAGCCGGTTTTTCACTTGGTGAAGTCGCCCGAATACTATTACGACATCGACGCCATCCGCTCGCGCCCCCAAACGGCGAAAGTCGTCAAGGGCCGAGTCGTTTCCGCGACCGGAGTTTCGGGAGTGCGCTATCGCCGCCAGATCGAGCTTTCAACGGCTCTTTCGGAAACCGAAAAACGCGCCGCGTTCGAGGGCTTGGAAGCCATGCTCGACAAAGTCAAAGCCGGCCGCCTGGCTGACTTCCGCATGATCATCCGAGGGCAACAAAGGACCACTCATTCCGACTCGGAAGCAGTGTCGGGACGAGCCGCCGAAATCGCCGCCAAAGGCTTTTATTTCCTGCGCTACCACCCCAAGGGCGGCAAGCCCAAAGACGTCTGGGACATCCTCCCCGAAGACACCCAAGGCCGCCGCGACCACTACGCCCCCTACCCGGAAGACCTCTGCAAACTGCCGATCCTAGCAACCTGCCCGCCGGAGGGAATCGTCCTTGACCCCTTCTGCGGCACGGGGACGACTATGCTGGCCGCCTACCGGCTGGGGCGCAAGTCGGTGGGTATCGACGTTTCCAACGAATATCTGGAAGCGGCTCGGGAGCGTTGTGGCTTGCGGCCCCGGCGGGAGGCCCCCTAGAACGCTGCCCCGGGCAGCGGCCTGAAGCCGCGAGGTCGTTCGAGCGCCTCACGATCCCAGGCTGCCAAGTCGGCCGCGGCTTCGTATGCACTCTGGAAAAAAGCGTGCAGGGTCTCGTCGGGCGCATCGGAGTCCCGGACTGCGTCGTAAGTGAGGACGAACTCCCCGAGGTCCTTGTGCCAGGACGCCGCACCAGGCTCGACCGCGGCTTCGGCGTACCCCTTGGGGGTTGGGTAAGCGTAGGCGTAGAAGATGGGATCGGGGGCGCCGGCGTTCCCGGGCCAAAACCCACAGCTCGACACCTCGTGCGAGTAGGCCTCGCGAGTAATCTCATCCGGCAGGTGAGGGATGCCGCCCGGGTGTTCGGGCGCGGCGCGTCCGGAGAACCTCGTCACGGCGAGGTCAGGGCCTCCCCAAAAGAAGTGGATTGGGCTCACTTTGCCGATGAAACGCGCCCGAAACTCACCCATGACGCGCGCAGTGTTGCGCAGCGCACCCCACAGGGCGCTTGCGTGCACAGGGTCATACGCGGAGTGCACTTCGTCTTCGCCGAACGGGGTCGGGTCGGGCACCTCGTTAGGCTCCGGCTGGATTGCGACCTCGCATCCCAGGTCTCGTAGCGCGCTCAGAACCTGAGTGTAGAATTCGGCCACAGTCCTGGGTCGGAGCTCTAGGTTCCGTACTGTGCCGTCGCTCGCGGCTACCCGGAGCGCGTGATTGATGAAGTCGAAGTCGATCTGGAAATCGCGAGCGCCATAGGGAATCGGCGAGGTGGTGAGCCCCCGCGAGGTGACGTAAAGCACTGCGTTCCAGGAGTGGTTCACCCAGGGGGAAAGCTCCATGCGAACCTTCCCGACGATCTGAAACCACATGTGGAGGGTGGCGATCGTGTCACCCCACTCCCCGTACGGCAGTTCGGGCCAATCCGACAGCCCGACGGTGGGTTTGGAGCGGTGAGCCGGCTTCATATCGCTATTCTCCAATAGACTCATCGTGCGATCAAGATTGCTGAGCGTCCTAAGCGAATGTCAACGATGGAGCGCGGCCTTGCCGTAATGCTCTCGATGCTCGCGGCCGGCGAGAAGCGAAACACCCACGAGCGCAATCGCTAGGCTGACCGCCGGGCGGACGCCGTACACAGCGACCAGGGCGACAGCAGTAGCAGTCGTGAGCAGGACGGGCGCCACTGGAAGCCGGCCAGTCCCGCGCCACAGCGCCGCCGCCATGCCTCCGATAAAGAGCGCCAACCCTAAGGCAAGCGCCAGCCGACCCTCGAGAGCCAGTGGATCGGCCGGGTGAGTCACAATCTCCTCGACAGCGGCGGCAAACCCAATGACGCCGAGGATTATCACAAAGTGGAGCAGGCTGAAGATGTCACGCCCCAGCTTCGAACGCTCCGCGCCGGCCGCCGCCGCCAACGCTCGGTCGAGCGCCGGCTTGGCGCACGCGAAGTAGCTCCACCAGAGCGCACACGTGGCCGCTACCGCAAAAGCGCCGACAGCAACGAGATTAGCATCCTCTGTGATCTGTACTCCGGACACACCCCCGCCAGCCACTATGAGGGACTCGCCCAGCGCAATGATGACAAATAGACCGTGGCGTTCACTAAAGTGGTCGGCGTGAAGGTCCCAGCCCTCGAGGTCACCTACCGCCAGCGCTGCCACGACATCGAGAACAATGGCTAGGGCCCAAAGCCAGTATTGTGTTTCCCCGCCCGCGAATCCGCCCGCAAGCACGGCCATAAGTCCACCGACGGACATCAAGGAAAAAGTTCGGACGGCGGCATGTTTCGTGGGATGGGTTACCCACGCTACCCGGCTGTAGAGCGCAAGCCCGACGACGCGTACAAGAACGTAGGGGACTGCGAACGAGGCAGCTCCACCAGAAAAGGCTTCCGGCACCGCCACCGCCATAAAGAATGAGACACCCGTTGCACCCAGCGTCGCAAGCTCAACGGCAGGGTGGGTTGTGTCGGCCGCGTTGAGCGCCCAGGTGAACTGTGTCCAAGCCCACCACACGAGCCAGAACATGAGCACCGACTGCCCCACCCCGACCCAATCGAGGTGGTGATGGAGGTGTCCGACGATCTGTGTGACGGAAAACACGAACACCAGGTCGAAGAACAGTTCCACGAAGGTGACGCTCTGGTCCTCCGGAGAGACGATCGATGCATGCGCCGGCGAACTCATCACGAATGCTCATCCCACATCAGGCGGGGATAGTGATGCGTTTGTAGTCTACCGTGCATAGCACCTAACCGCGATTTTCGAACAAGCTGGTCGTCTGACCGACTTCGATCAGGTAGCCGTCGGGTCCCGCTATAGCAGCGTAATTCCGCGCCACGGTCGGTTGGCGGAGTCAGGAATTCTGCGCCCTTCGACCGCCAGTCTTCGTGGCACGCGTTTATGTCCGCTGAACCTCGTTGCCGTTCTCGTCGACCCAGTCCATGACGTTCTCGTACTCAGACGAATCAATTAGCTCAACGTACAACCGCATAAACGCGTGCCGGCGCGTCAGATCCAAGCGCAATGACTGCCGACGGTCTGTCAAAGGCTGAGATGTGGCGCGGCGCATGCACACCAGCCGCTCTCAGCTGGATCGCTTGCTCGATCCCGAAAAAGAATCCGTCACGCTGGCAACGCTGCAGAAGGCGGCCGCGGCGATCGGGAGCGAGGTGCGCCTAGAGTTGGTGTAGCTCTCGTTACTGATGACAAAATGCCTTTATCGCCGGCAAGCGGACTCAACCGGGGTGGCCGGCTGCGGTGGGCCGCTGCAACACTATGGGGGGAAGGGTTGCAGGCGGCAAGACGACCTGGCAGGAACTTGGTCTCTTGCCGACAACGGCAAGAAGCGGAGAACGATCGCGATTAGCCCGTCACGACCTGGGCAACCGTGTCGTCCGTATCAAGCTCGATAGGGACTTCGATGAGTCCGGCTCGGGCGGCCCGCTCCAACAGACTGGGGGAAGGGTTGCAGCGGTACGACGGTTGCTTATGCAACACTAATGTTGCATACTGGTTTATGGCAGATTCTGATGACGACCTCAATCGGATCTTCCGGGCAATTAGCGATACGACTAGACGCCGGATCATCGATAAGTTGGCTCTTCGCGATCGACAGTCGCTCTTTGAGCTCTACACGCGGGTCGTCACGGAGCACGGAATCGGTCACAGCCGGCAGGCATTCTCACGGCACCTGTCCGTGCTCGAAACAGTCGGCATTGTCGAAGTGGAGTGGCACGGTACGACCAAGCTCCACTCTTTGAATACCGCGCCGCTGTCTCGATTGCTCGGCGGCTGGATCGCTAGATTTGAGGAGGGCGCATGAAGATTTACGTCACCAGCGTTCTTGTCGATGACCAGGCCAAGGCTCTGGATTTCTACACCAAAGTGCTCGGCTTCGAGATGAAGCGAGACATTCCCCTTGGCGAGCATCGTTGGCTGACCGTAACCGCGAAGGGCGAGCCCGGCGGCACGGAGTTACTGCTAGAGCCGAGCGAGCACCCGGCTGTCGGCCCCTTCAAAGAAGCGCTCGTGACAGATGGCATCCCTGCCGCTTCCTTTCAGGTCGATGATCTAGATGCGGAGTTCAAGCGACTTGGCGGTCTCGGCGTCGAGTTCACCCAGGGGCCGATGACGGCAGGCGACGTGAAGATGGCGGTCTTCAACGACACTTGCGGCAACCTGATTCAACTCGTCGAAATGATCGCTGAAGGCTAAACGCTGGAGGCGTTTGTGCGAGGCCGCCGGTGGCCGCTGAGCTAAACCTGAGCGGTTCAAACTTGTCAGGCGGAACTTGATTTACTAGACGATAAAGTATATTGTCGTCCACCAAACTGCCCGCCAAACCGGGTTTAGGCGGCCCCGGCCGGACCGGCGTATTGTTCGGACGGCTTCGCCCGTGGACCCCCAGGGAATCGCCGCTGCAGCGTTGCGCTACGGGCGCGCCCGGGGGGCGCCCTACCGCCCCAGCCCCTTCGCCTTCAGCCGAACCCGATAAAGCCCAGTACGCGCCGTCATGTAGAGCGTCATGCCGTCGGCGTCGCCGAAGGTTGCGTTGGCGGGGACTTCTTCGGGCTGAATCGTCCCCAAATGCTTGCCCTCGGGGTTGAAGATCCAGACGCCTCCCGGCCCCGTTGCGTAGACGTTGCCCTGCGCGTCCAGCGCGAGGCCGTCCGGTAACCCATCGGCCTCGTTGGACGTGGCGTCGAAGAAAACGGCGCCTTCCCCGAGTGTGCCGTCGTCGTTGACGGGGTAGGACATCCAGAGCTTGCTGTTCGGGTCGGAGTTCGCGACGTAGAGAGTTTTCTCATCAGGCGACAATCCAATCCCGTTGGGGCGCGTCTGATCACGGTTGAGCAGCGTCAGCTTGCCGTCGGCGCTGTAGCGATAGATCCCGTTGAAATCGAGTTCCTTGGCGGGGTCGTCATCCTGCTGCGCGAAACCGTAGGGCGGGTCGGTGAAATAGAGCGAGCCGTCGGAATGAAACACGGCGTCATTCGGGCTGTTGAGACCCTTGCCTTCATACTTGTCGACGACGGTCGTGCGCGTGCCGTCCGCGCCTATGCGCGAAACCCGCCGTCCGCCGTGCTCACACAACAGCAAATTGCCGTCGGGGTCGAGCAGCAGCCCGTTCGAGCCGACGTAGCGACCTTCGTCGTACTCGTCCTCGAAGACGGGCTTGAGAAAATCGGTCACCTGCCCGTCGGGCGTCCATTTATAAACGGCATTGGCGGGGATGTCGCTGAAGAGCAGATAGCCACCGTCCTTGTTGATCCAAACCGGTCCTTCGGTGAACTGGAAGCCGCCGTGCAGCTTTTCGATCTTGTAGTCCTCGGGAATGATCGCGTCGACGGCGGGGTCGGCACGGAGAACGGTCCCGGCGCCGTGGTCAACGGGCTCGGGTTCCGGCTCCGGCGCGGAGCAGCCGCCCAGCAGAAAAAGACTGAAGAGAGAAACGGAGAAAAACTTGAGCATGGCGAACCTCCAGCGAGTGATTTTACACCAACTGGAGTTCAACCGTGCGTTTTTTGGCGTCAAGCTTGGTGATCTTGAAGCTGCGGACTTGGCCGAGCTGTAATTTCTCGCCGCGGCGATCGGCCAAATCTCCCGACGAGCCGTCGCCCTTCCAGGCCGACTGCAACATGGCGCCCAGCGACGAAACGTCCTTCGCGGGCGCGGAATCGGCCGTCTCGGCGGGCCCCTCGGCATCGGCATCGAGGAAACAAACGGCTTGGAGGCCCTCGCCCAACTCAACCACCGCTTTCTTCTTCGACAGTTTCGCAACTCGCCCGGTCACGGCGTCGCCCACTTGGTGCTCTTCGATGAAGTCGTCTCTGTCGTCGGGCTGAAGCGCCTTCATGCTGAGCCGGAGGCGGCGCTTTTCGACATCGACGCCGGTCACGGCGACCTGCACCTTTTGATCGACTTTGACGATTTCGCCGGGGTGGTTGACGTGGCGGTCCTCGACCATGTCGGAGACGTGGAGCAGGCCTTCCACGCCCGCCTCGACTTCGATGAATGCCCCGAAGTTCGTCAGGTTGCGAACGGTTCCCTCCACTGTCGTTCCGGGGGCGAACTTCTTCGAGGCGTCGGCCCAGGGGTCGCCGAGGGCTTGCTTGAGGCCTAAACCGATGCGCCGCTGGCCGATTTTCATTTCGAGGACTACAACCTCGACGACGTCGCCCACGCTGAGCAAGTCCTTGGGATGGCGGACTCGCCGCGCCCACGACATTTCCGAAATATGGATCAGGCCCTCGACGCCCGGCTCCAGTTCGACAAAGGCCCCGAAGTCCATCAATTTCCTGACCGTCCCCTTCACTCGCGCGCCGACTTCGAGCTTCTCGCCGATCTTGGTCCAGGGGTCGGGGGTCAATTGCTTGCGACCCACCGAGATGCGCTTGCCGTCTTGTTCGACCTTGAGAACTTTGACCTCGACCGAATCGCCGACGTTAAGAACCGAGGAAACGTCCTTGACCCTCTCCCAAGCGAGGTCACTGACGTGCAGCAGGGCGTCGACGCCGCCTAAGTCGACGAAGGCGCCGAACTCGCGAAGGTCCCGCACGGTACCCGTGACGGTCATGCCCGGCTCGAGCGACGCAATGCGATCACGGCGCTTTTGTTCCTGTTCTTCCTCGAGCAACACGCGCCGGTCGAGGATGACGTTTTCGTCCTCGACATCGAGTTGCGCGATACGGCAACGGATCTCCTCGCCGACGAGCTTTTCGAGGTCGGCGGTCTCCCGCGCGCCGCTGCGAGAGGCGGGCAAAAACGCCCGCACGCCCACATCGACGGCCAGCCCGCCTTTGATCACCTCGCTGACCGTGCCGGCGATCGGCGTTCCGGCCTCGAAAGCCGCCTCGAACTGCGACCAATCCTTGGGGCGTTCGGCGATCACGCGGGAAAGATTCAAATAACCGTCGGCGGATCGTCCGGTGATGCTGACCGCCACCTCCTCGCCGACGGCCAACTCCGCCTCGGCATCGCCCTCGCGTGCGTCTTCACGCGGCAAAAAGGCCTCGGATTTGCGGCCGATGTCCACAAAGAAGCCGTCGTCACGGACATTGACGATGGTTCCGGTCAGCGGGCCTTCCGAAGCGCTTGGGGCGGCGGGCGCCCGACTGTCTAGTTCTTTGAGAAGTTCGTCGATCCCGACGGCATCGAAGCCGTCATCGTCGTCGGGCGCGGCGTTGGGGTCGGGGAGACCCGGCATCTGGGGCAAGGCCGCGTCGGATGCCGGCGTGGGGGCGTTCCGGGTCGGTGGGTCGTCGGCCGTGCCTTCGCCGGAAACGGTGGGTTGATCAGTGCCGGCCATGCAAAAACTACTGCCCCCCATTCTCCCATAGGAGAGTGAGAGGTAAGAGTACACAAGGCGCGGCAGTGTCGTGCTGCTCCTTTCTGACGGCAGAGATTGAGACGGGCCGCGCTACCTCCACGAAGCGCGCACGCCCGGGCGGGTGTGGGAGGCAGGACATGTCGCCAAGAGTGGCGACACGGCACGCACGAGTGCGTGCGCCATGTCTTGCGGCGGCTGTATCGGCCCGGACTAAATGCGGTGAAAGGCCCGCAGGATGTCCCTCATGCCGTATTGGAGCGCCACCGGCCGCCCATGCGGGCATGACATCGGACAATCCGTCTTCGCCAGCTCATCGAGCAGCCACTGGATCTTGGCCGGGTCAAGCGGCGTGTTGATCTTGATCGCCGCGTGACATGCGATCGTGGCGGCGAGGCGGCGCTCAAAGTCGTCGTAGGAAAGCGCGCGCAGTTCGCTTTCCGGCGTGTCGAGAATTTCTTCCATCAACTGCTCGACCTGGTGCGGCGACAAGACTGCGGGCGCGGCTTTCACGGCGAGCGTGCGGTTGCCGAACGGTTCGACCTCGAAACCGACGGCGTCGAATTCCTTTTCAATTTGGGCGAACTTGATCTCTTGGTCCGGCTTCAAGCTCACGATGAGCGGCATCAGCAGTCGTTGCGATTCGACCGCGCCCCGTGAGCGTTCGGCGAGGACCCTCTCGAACAAGATACGTTCGTGCGCGACATGCTGGTCGATGATCCAAAGCCCGCCCGGCGCGGAGGCGACGATGAAGCTGTCGTGAATCTGGCCCAACGATCGCAGGCTGCCCAGGTCGGCCATCGACCCCCGCGGCGTGTCAACCAAGGGCGCCCGGCTGTGGGGCTTCTCTTCGATAAGGGGGGCCTCGGCAGGCGCGAATGCCACGGCGCCCTCGGAGTTCGGCAAGTCGGCACGGGCCAAGGCGTCCGTCGTGGCCGTCTGCCCTACCAGCGGACCGGAAGGCGGAGCCGGCCCCCGCGTTGGAAAGTCGATTGGCGGGGCGGAACCGAAATCGAGTCGTGCCGGAGGCGGTTGCTCGCCGGAGAGAGAGAATTCTGCCGTCGCCGGAAGTTGCGCCTCGTTGATCACGCGACTCGTTTCCGAGTAGGGGATCTCGGTACCGGTTTGCGCAGCGGCCCGAGCAGCGCTGTCAGGAAGAGGGAACGTCGAAACCGGTTTTGACTCAATCAACTGCTCGCGGATCGCGTCCCGCAGGAAATCGTGCACGAATCCCGGATGCCGAAAGCGCACTTCGGTCTTCGATGGGTGGACATTCACGTCCACTTCGTCAAACGGCATTTCCAGAAACAGCAGCACAAAAGGGAAATTCCCCGGCGGGATCAAGTTGTGATAAGCCCTCGCAACCGCGCGGAGCAGCAAGCGATCGCGAATCAGGCGACGATTGACGAAGATGTAGACCGAGTTGCGGTTGAGCTTCTGCACCTGCGGCGTCGAGACGAATCCGTGAACGGCAAACTCATGGTGCTCGGCGGCCGAAGCTCCCGTGCGAGCCGCCTCCACGGCCCGTGTCGGCGGAACCGGGGAGCCGGCGACCTCCAACGACCGGTGGCGCGGCGGCAGCTCCACCAGGCGGTCCAGCGTTGCGGCACCGAAGATCTGGTAGACGCGCTCTTCGAGGGTCTCGACCGGCGATGCGTTCAGCAGGCTGCCTGTTTCGTTCGAAAGGGTAAAGGACTTATCGAGGTGGGCCAGGCTGTAATGCATCACGACCGAGGAGATGTGGCTCAACTCGGTCTTCTCGGTGCGCATGAACTTTCGCCGCGCGGGAACGTTGTAGAAGAGGTTGCGGACGCTTATGGTCGTCCCCTGCGGCAAGGCGGCTTCGTCGACGTTGAGCATCTTCCCGCCGGCAACCTCGACCTTCGTGCCGGTGGGCTCGTCCTCGGAACACGTTTCGAGGATCAGCCGCGAGACGCCCGCGATCGACGGCAAAGCCTCGCCGCGAAACCCCAACGTTGCGATGGAAAACAGATCACGGGCCTCGCGCAACTTGCTCGTAGCGTGACGCTCGAAGGCCAGCATGGCGTCGTCGCGCCCCATGCCGATGCCGTCGTCGGTGATGCGGATTAGGCGTTTGCCGGCCGATTCGAGTTCGACGCGCAGACGAGTACTGTCGGCATCGAGTGCGTTCTCGAGAAGCTCTTTGACGACCGATGCCGGCCGTTCAACCACTTCGCCGGCGGCGATTTTGTTGGCGACGATGTCGGGAAGAATGCGAATGCGGCCCATGCGGGATATTCCCGGGCGGCGATGCCCAAGCCGTCTGATGTCTCATCAGCTTACGGGGTGCGGAGCGCGAGAGCAAGGTTGCCTGGGAATCGTGGCCGCAAGGCGGGCTTCGGCTACGGCGCGCAGCAGTCGCTCGCGCCGAGCGAGACGACTTCGGTCGGGGTCGTGTTCGACGTAAAGTAGTCGCGCTCGTCCAGCGCGTGGTAGATCTTGCCCGCGATTTCGGCGGCACGTGGACCGTACATCATCGGGCCTCCCCTCAGCATCACGACGACGGCGAGCTGCTTCTCTTGGTCTTGGTCGACCTCGTTGAAACAGGCAAACCATCCTAATTGCGTCTTGCCCGGACGGTGGTATTGGCTGCATGTGCCTGTCTTGCCGTATAACACGCGCCGGCCCGAACGGGCTTTGCGCCCGGTGCCGCGCTTGACGGCCTCGAGCATACCGGCCCGAACTTCCGGTAACCAGCGGGCGCCGGGAACGCGGCGCTTGACGCGCGGCTCGAGCGCGGCTGCTTCGCCGGTGCCCCAGGGGGCTTGAAGATAGTAGAGCGTCCCGCCGTTGGCGACCGCCGCAACGAAGGCCGCTACTTGCAGCGGGGTTGCGGCAATGCCTTCGCCGAATGAACTCATGCGTTCAACACCCGAGCGGATCTCTTGGCTCGGGAATTTGCCGAGTTGTTCGCCGGGAATCCCGAGGCCCGCCTTCTCCCCGAAGCCGTACTGGTTGGCGTAGCGCTTGAGGCAGTCGAAGCCGAGTTTGCGCCCGAGATATTCAAAGTACACGTTGTTCGAAATAGCCAGGCCGTTGACCATGGTCATGAACCAGTAGCCGTCGAACCAAACCTTTTGCTTTGGCCGCACGATGCCTTCATTGAGCGCCGCTAAACCGACTACCAGCTTAATGGTGGAGCAGGGGATGTAGCCGCTTGCGAGGGCAAGCTTCTGGTTGACCATCGTTAGGATCCGTCCCGTGCCGGTATCGACGACGACGACGGAACCGTTGAACTTCCCGAGAGCTTCAACCGCGGCTCGGCGTACCAATGGATCTTCCCCGGCGGTATAGTCTCCCGCCGGCGACTTTGCGTAGGTGCGTTCGATGTACCGGGAGCCGCGTGAACGCCGTCGCTTCTTCGCGGTGGATTTCGAGCGGTTCGATTTCTTGGCCGATGTGGACGCGGCGGCCTTTTTGCCGGAGGTGGTCTGCGCCCCTAACGTCGGCGCAAGCGGCGCGGCCGTCAACAGTACGAGGCAAAGGGCTAAGAGGAAGGGCAAGGTGGAATCCGCGGGTCGAGTTGCGGCTGGATGCATTGTACACCGTGTTGCCGGGGTACGTGTTACCGAATCCATGTTGTCGAGCCCGAGGCTCGGCGGGCGGGCCCGTCGCTTTCGCTCGGGGCTCTGAATCTGCGTTATCCGTTGTGTATGTTGACCGAAATCGGCGACACGTACCCACGGCGGCAAGTTCGGTACCCTAGACGTTTCGCACGCGTTGGTGCTCGACTCGATGAAACGATGGAACTACCGTGACTCCGATCCTGCAGCCGCCGAAGCACTCCGCACCGAACTTAAGATCGGCGAGCTTGCCGCAAAGCTGTTGACCCAACGCGGCGTTCGGCGGCCCGAGGACGCCCAACGCTTTCTGAACCCGCGGCTTGACGATCTCCACGATCCCTATGGCATGCTCGGCATGCGCGCCGCCGTCGAGCGTTTGCGGGGGGCCATCGCCAAGCAAGAGGGGATTCTCATCTACGGCGACTACGATGTCGACGGCACGAGCGCGGTTGTCGTGCTGCGGGCCGCTATCGAGCTCGCCGGGGGCAAGGCGGACTTTCATGTTCCGCACCGCGTCCGAGACGGCTATGGCATGCGGGCGGACGTGATCGAGCAAGCTGCTCGCGACAACGTCAGGCTGCTGATCAGCGTGGACACGGGGATCCGCGAAAGCGCCGTCGTCGAGCGCGCCTCGGAATTGGGTATCGACTCGATCGTCACCGACCATCACTTGCCGGATACGGCCGTTCCGCCGGCGTTGGCCGTGCTCAACCCGAACCAGCCCGGCTGCGGCTATCCCGACAAGAGCTTGTGCGGCGTGGGCGTGGCGTTTAAGTTGGCCCAGGCGCTGCTTTCGGAGTTGGGGTGGCCCCAGGCGAAGCTCAGGCGCGTAGTCGAGTCGCTGCTGAAGCTCGTTGCCATCGGAACCATTGCCGATGTTGTTCCCTTGATCGGAGAGAACCGGGTTTTCGCGAAGCTGGGTCTCGAAGGCTTGCGCGACCCTCGCAACCCGGGTTTGAAGGCTTTGCTCGACACGGCCGGGTTTTCAGCGGCTAAATCTCCAAGCGCGGGCTCGGTGGCTTTTCGAGTAGCGCCCCGCATTAACGCCGCCGGCCGCATGGATACGGCGCGAGAAGTGATCGAGCTGTTCACGACGCGGGAGCCGGCTCGAGCGACGGCGATCGCCGACAAGCTCAACACCCTGAACACCCAACGACAGCAGACCGAAGAAGCGATCTTGCGCGAGATTACCAAGCGACTAGAGGAGATCCCGCCGCCCGAAGAAATGCCCGTGATCGTCGAAGCCGGCGAGGGTTGGCACGCCGGGGTCATCGGAATCGTTGCGAGCCGCGTGGTTGAGCGCTTTCACCGTCCGACCTTGGTGTTGAGCGCGAACCCGGCGGAGGGAACCGCCACCGGCTCGGGGCGCAGTATTCGGGCCTTTCATTTGCTCGAGGCGCTGGAATCGGTCGCCGACCTTTTCGAGCGCTTTGGCGGCCATCGTCAGGCAGCCGGTTGTACGTTGGCGATCGAGCGGGTCCCCGAGTTACGCCGTCGGCTCTGTGAGCACGGCAAACAAGTGCTCAAGTCGGAGGACTTCGTCCCGACCCTCGATCTCGACGCGGAGCTGCCGTTTTCGTCGATCAACGACGGTACGATGGCGGAGTTGGCGTGGCTTGCTCCTCACGGGCTCGCCAACCCTTCGCCGCGCTTTTCGACGGCTAATTTGCGGTTGACGGGTGATCCGCGCATTTTCAAAGAGAAGCACCTCAAGCTGTTCCTCTCGTCCGAAGAGAAATCGATGGGCGCCATCGGCTGGCGTATGGCCGAGAAGGGGCGGGGGTTGACGCGCGATTCGCGCCTGGATGTGGCGTACACGGTCGAGCCGGACACCTACTACGGGGGTTGGCAGCTGGTGCTCGAGGACTTTCGTGAAGCGGCGGGGCGGTGAGAGGAGCAGGAGAAGTCTTTGGGGTATCGCAGCGTAGCCGGCTTGAGAGCCAGTCGCCACGGTCGGCCAGGACCGGCACCGAGTGCCGGTCGAAGCGTGGACTGCCGTCCACGCCTCGGTCTCTGCTTACCGCATTGCCTCGTTTCCCCACAAAGGCCGCGGGCCCAAGGTCCGGGGGTGGTGATTCGAATGTGCTTGTATTAATGCCGGCGCGGCCCAGCCCGCTCGCCGAGTCACTCCTCGATCGCGATCAGCGATTGCTGACTATCCACCCCCAACATCGAAACCTGGAGCGTCGCGTTCCCGCTCGGCAGAATAATCGGGATACGGAAGTTGATCTGATAAGCGGTCGCCAACGTCGGGGCGTAGAAGCTGCCCAACACTTCCGCTTCCACCCCGGCGACGATCACGGTGGGATCGTTCACAGTCACCGCGGCTGGTACAGGCCCGGGAACATTCGTCCCCACCGGCGGATCGGTCAGCCCCAGCCCGGTAACGAACAGCAAGATGATCTCGCCGGGTCGCGCGGGGTGCGAAGGCATGACGACCGAGAAGTCGGCGTGCAGCGCCGCGGCGAACAAGTTGGGATCGAGGAAGAACTGGAAAATGCCCGGCTGGACCGCCAACGTTTGAACCCCTTGGAAAGTCGCGGTTGCCCCGTTGTTGTCAATCATCACCGCGACATCCCCCGAGGGCGCCGGGGCCTCGAAAGGCACTTGGAAGTTGAGCTGCTCGACGCCGTTAACATTGGCGATTGAAACCAGCGGCGCCGCATGGCCCGCGACGAAGACGCGCACGCCGCCCAGAACCGTCGGGAACGGCGGGCTGAGCGCCTTCTCGATGCCATCAAGATTTTGCGTGATCCCGGTTCCAAAAATCGAGGCCAGGCTCCCGGGCACCAGCCCGGATACGAAGCTCGCTCCGTTGACGAATCCGTTCGAGGGAACCGCGGGAACCTGCTCGACGACCTGCAGCCGAAACTGAACGAGCAGATCGAGCGCTCGTGCCTCGACCACCACCACTCCCAATTCCGAGCCGCCGATGACTCTCGTCGATGCCCGGCCATCCGAGCCCGTCACGAGCCGGCTGCCGGTCAGCGAAGCCGAGCCGCCGACGACCGTGAAGTCGACGGGCACGCCTCCCGAGGGCGCACCCTGGCTGTTGCGCGTTTCGACCGTAAGCGGCATTGCCGCTTCGCGGCCGCGGGCTATGCTCTGCCCGTCGCCCTCGATGATCAAGATCTGGGTCGGAGCAACGTTCGCCGTCACGCGAAAGGTCGTCGCGACTGCGCCTACTTGGGCGTTGACCAAAATGCGCTGCGCGGTATTGCCCAATCTCACGCGCGTCGAAATCTGCCCGCCGGGGTTGGTGGCCGAGAAGTTTCCGAGCAACTCCGCCGACCCGGGGGGCTGCACGTCCCAAACCACCGGGTGCCCGCTTATACCGACACCGCATACGTCGGTCACGACCGCCTGTAACGCTTGGGGCAACTGGTCGCCCGGAGCGCCGGTTTGGTTGTCCCCGCCGGTCTTGGTGATAACGGTGGGCGGCCCTGTCGAAGCGGTATAGCTGACTTCCACTTCCGGTTTGTCCGTGGATTGCACCGTGCCGACGATATCGCCACCCGAGTCACAGCCTAAAATGACGTCGGCGCGGGCCACGCCGAACTCATCGGTCGGCGGCATTCGAGGATCGAAAGCAACGTCGCCGTCCGACTCAAAGCGAATACCTAGGTTGTCCATCGCCTGGGCTTTGCCGCTCGCCACTTGAAACACCAACGCATCGGGAAGACGTTCTCCCGAAACTCCACTCAAATTTCTCTCGCTGAAGCGAACGACTTGCACGGGCAGATCGGTTTCGTCGGGCACGATGACGGCATGGAACGGGTCTTCGAGCTCGCGGCCGCGCTCGTCTTCGACTTCAATCGTGAACGGCAATTTGCCGCCGGCGTTTTCGGCGTCGCACTCGATCGACGCCCTGCCGTCATCGCCGGTGGTCGCCATAGCCGGACAAGTGACAAGGCCGAAGCCGCTCGTGCTGCTGATCATCAAGTCGATACCTTCCAGGGGTGCGCCGTTCTCCCGCGCTTCCACGACCAGCGGGAACGGGAACGGACTGTTCTGCAGGATGTATTGAAAGTCCCCGTCAATCTTGATCAGTCCGTCTCGATCTGCCGGCGCTGTATTGAGCTGAAACGTTACTTTTTCATCCGCGGGCTCGATCAGAGCATCGACCTCGAAGATCTCTTTGGTCCCCGGAGTCGCCCGCGTGTGCGCCACGCCATTCGCATCGCTGACCGCTTCAGCAGGATCGAATATAACGCTCGGCTCGTCGCTGCTGAATTCGACCGTCTGGCCCATCACCGGCCTCAGGTCCGCCCCAAGCACACGGACGGCCAGAGGCATGGCAAAGGCCTTGCCGGTTTCGCCGATCTGCTGATCGCCCCCGTAAACCTCGAGCGTGGTCGCGGTCGTGCCCGGCAGCACAACCACGTCGATGCCGCTCGGCGCGGCGGGAAGATCCCAATCATCCAGAATCGTGGTCGCCGCGGCATCCATACGAATGATCGCGCCGGGGCCGCGGAACGCGACGTAGAGGGTTTGTCCCCCCGCGCCAAGCTGCATATCCACCGCCGCCCCCGTGAACGGGAACCCCGTATCGGGATTGTCGATCGGCAGCTGGAGCTTCGCATCGCGATCGATCTTGAAAAGCCGCCCTTTGAATTCGGTTAGGACGTGAATCAGGCCCTGACCGGGGGAAATCGACTCTACGACGTCGCTGGTCGTGAAGAAGACGTCCTCCAGGGAATGATTGGGCATCGAGTACGTGATGATCGAGCTTTCCTGTTCGAAGAACGCTGTCTCGATCGGCGCGTCAGGGTCAAACAGGAATGCCCCAGGAGCCGGTTCGAGCGTTTCGATTTCAGCCGTGATCTTGTTTGCAAACGGATCGATTTCAAAAATGGAGTCGTTGGCTAAGGCATAGATCGCGAAACCGTTTGGAGCTCCAACCAGCCCCAGCGCTTCGGCCGGAAGGTCGGGCGGCCCACTCAGAAACTGCGGCGGAGTAGATGTCAGGTTGAGGAGCCGCAACTTCGTCGAATCGGCGCGCGAGATATACGCTCGCTCGCCGTCGATCCGAACGGCTACGCCCGTACCTGCGCTTTGTAGCGAAAGCGACAGCGGTGCCGGGGCGCCCGGGGTTGCCGTGTCGAAAACGTGTATAAAGCTCCCCGATAGGACCAACAATCTTGAAGCGTCCGGCGTGAGGACCGCGTGCGCCCGTGGGTTCACCACGCTGTCCGCGAGTAGGCTGGAGCCCAACACCGGGAAAGGAGGCTCGGGACTGAGAACGACCAGCGAGCTCTCCGTCAGGATTACGATCTTGAGAAGCTTGTCCGGATCCGCGGGGTCGGGAATCCCTAAGGCCCGCAACGCGCCTTCGCCGACCGTCGGCGTGCCCAGCAACGCGAACGTATCGGCGTCGTAGATCGCGGCCGTGTCGCCTTCGCCGAAGACAACGAGGAGATCGGTAGCGGCCGCCGGAACTACGAGCAAGAGACCGCAGCAAAGCAAGAATCGAAGCTGCCGAAGCAGGCGCACGGTCGTCACCTCCCGAAACCGGACCTTCGGAAAAACTCTCATCCGCTGTGAACAAGGATAAAACATAGCGACCATGTTTTGTTAAATGGTCGACCGAGCCGGCTGCGTTAATCCCGGCAAGGCGAGGCCTCCGCGACACCAGGGGCACGGTGAGCCCGATGCTACCATGACTAATCGATGAGTCGATGGACTCGCAGGGGTTTCTTCGCCGCGGCCGTTTCTCTACGCGCTGCAGTCATGCCGGCCCGGCGCGGCCTCAAGATTGCGTCCGAAAAGGTAGAGCTCGAAGATCCGTTGACCGGGCGAAAAATCATTCGCTTTTCCGACCCGTCGATCCTGCACCACTTGCCCCACTACCACCACCGCTCGATTGCACGGAATCATTCCTTCCTGCTGGCCGCATCGGAACGATCGGGAAACCGGCAAATCTACCGTCTGAATCTTCCCGACGGCGACATGGTCCAACTCACCGAAGGCGGCGGCGTGCATTCCTATTCGGCCGTTCTCGATCGTCGCGGGCGCAACTTCTTCTATCTACAACGAGATTCACTGCTCGAGGCTTCTTCTCGCGGCGGAAGGGCACGGACCTTATATCGGACTCCCTCCGGTTGGCGTGCTACCGGACACCTCTCGCTGTCCGCCGACGAGCGCTTCGCGGCGCTCGTCGAGATGCAGGCCGGCCGGCAAGTCGATGACTACGAATCCCAGTTCGAGCGTCGCCCGCGCTGCCGCATTCAAGTGGTCGAAGTCGCGAGCAAAAAGGCCCATACCGTAACCGAGGAGGACCACTGGCTCAGTCATCCCCGCTTTCGGCCGCGCTCGAGGGACTTGCTCTACGCCCGTGAAGGCCCGTGGGGCCGCGTTGACGGCCGCTTGCGCTATGTCTCATTCGACGGCCGCTACAAGAGAAACTTACGGCCGCGGCAAGGGGACGAGCAGATCGGCCACGCCTATTGGTCGCCCAGCGGACGCGAGGTCTGCTACGCTTTCTTTCCCGATGCCTCGGGTCGAGCAGCCGAGGTCCGCTGCGTAGACCCCAAGACCGGCCGCGAGCGAACGCTGTCTCGCTGCTCGAACTTCGGATGGCTCAGCCCGAACGCCGACGGCTCGGCGATCGTCGGCGCCAGTCGCAGCATCACCGGACCGAACATCTATCTGCTCTTTCCAAGATTGGGACGGGAGATCACGATGGCCGAGCACGGCGCCGGCTGCAAGCCCTACCCCATCGCCGGCTCGAAACGCCACGATCCCTTTGCCGCCTGCCCCGAACCCATCTTTTCGCCCGACAGTAAATGGGTTTACTATGTCACCGATCGTGAGGGAGAGCCCGCCCTCTACGCGATGGACGTCTCCGACTTCGTCGAATCTACGTAAGCCGCGGGTGACGACCGGCCCTCGTGCCGGTCCCAGGAGTTTCTACATTTTCAGGGTCATTCAGGCCACAACAAAACATGAAGATGGGCCGCCAACCCAAGGCGGGTCCCCCCGGTAGCTCAGGTCTGGGCGCTTTTCGCCAGACCTGCGTCCTCCCCATTTTCGGGGCAGGGCTCAAACAGCCCGCGGCCTTTCGTGCCGGTCCTAGTCAACGGTACCGGCCGGCCGGCTCTCAGCCGGTCTGCCGGCTGATCTCCACTTCACATTGGACCGGGCTCGAGTTCGATGAGGGGCATGCAATAACGCTGCCTATTCAGCCCTCGCTCGTTGAATTCGAACGTGATATTGATCCCTCCCGACCTGATGGTAAATAGCAAGCACGCGACGCGCTGACTGGTCCCAGCTAAAGCGAGCTACCTGTTCTCGTCCGCGCCTCCTAAGCTGCTCTCGAAGAGTTTCGTCGAGCAGAACACGTTGCAAGCCGCGCGCGATTTCGAAGACGTTTTCGGGGTTCACCAACACGGCCGCATCCCCGACAGCCTCGGGCATCGAAGAAAGATTCGAAGTGATGACCGGGGTACCGTGGGCCATTGCTTCGAGGGGCGGCAGACCGAAACCTTCGTACAGGGAGGGAAACAGAAAGGCGGTTGCCGCTTCGTAGAAACAACGCAGGGTTTCGACCGGAACAAATCCCAGAAATCGCACCGATTGCTGAACGCGCGAGCGCATCACAGCATGGCGCACAGCAGGGAACGCATCGGATTGATCTCCGATGACGATGAGCGTCAGCTCGCTGTATTCGGGCCGCTTCTCCAGCTCTGCTTTCGCTACCGCGAAGGCTTCGATCAGGCGGGGGATGTTCTTGTGCGGCTGGATGCGCCCCGTATAGAGCACGAAGGGACCTCGGATCTGGTAGCGGTGCAGTACCTCAATCCGCTCATTGTCGGTGACCGGCCGGCCGACCTGTTCGTCGATGGCGTTGTGGACGACTTCGATGCGATCGGGGGAAAGCCCCAGGTGGGTGACGGCGTCGCGCTTGGTCGCCTCCGAGACCGCGATCACTCGCGCCGCCCGCCGCAAGCCGCGGGCCAACATGTGGCGCCGTACGCGTTCGGGCGACGAAGAAGGGTCCTCTTCCGGGAACAGGATGTTGTTGATATCGTGCAGGGTCGCCACATAGGGTCCCGGCAGAAAATAGGGCACCCAACGATGGGGCATATGGAAGACGTTCAACTGGAGCCCGCGTAGGCCTAGCAGAAAGTCGAAATGACTGCGGCGGGAGTTGAAACGGCGGGGGTAGATTTGTGACTCGAAGTTCGGGCCCAGGGGGCCCAATCGTTCGAATTGGCCCTCGTTGCCGATCAGAACGTAGCTTGTGGAGGGGGTTTCAGCTCGGCGGAGTGCGTGAACGAGGTTGTTGATGTAGGCGCCTACACCGAAATCGCCCAAGCGCCGAATGTCGATGCCGATGCGCAGGGGCGCCTTTTCCGGCTTGATGGGAGACTCAAGTTTGGCGGAACCCTGTGCGTGTCCGACGCGATCCCGAATGGCTTCCGGCGCGGCCATGGCGGTTGTTTCGGCTGGAGGCTGGAGGGCGTTACTGAGCCCGACGTCGGTTTTTCAGAGAGCCCGCGGTTGCCCCGCCCCGACAGAAGACTTCCGCATGATAATACACCTTGAGCGTCCCGCGAAGACGTTCATAAGCTCGCAATTTCCGCGTGCTACAATGAGCGTTTTTCGCGAGAGGACGTTCTTCATCGGCTGCTCGCGAATCTTGGGCACTGACGGCGGGCCGGCACCCGCCGCTCTTTGTTTCCGGCCGCGTGCCGGGTCCAAACGGTCACGATCATGCGCTGGAGTCGGCTTTTCATCCCTACCCTTCGCGACACGCCTTCGGAAGCCGAGGCGCCGAGCCATCAACTGCTGCTGAGGGCGGGCTACATTCGCCAACTCGCGGCGGGAATTTATAGTTATCTTTTCTTGGCCAAGCGTTCGTTGTTGAAGATCGAGCGAATTGTGCGCGAAGAAATGGACGCCATCGGGGCGCAAGAATTTCATTTGCCCGAGATGCACCCGGCCGAAGTGTGGCGTGAGAGCGGGCGCTGGGAAACGATGGGCAAGGACATGTTTCGTCTCCAAGACCGTTGGGGACGGGATCTATGTCTCGGTATGACCGAGGAAGAGGTCATGACCACAATTGCCCGAGGCGAGTTGCGCAGCTATAAGCAACTGCCGCAGCTTTGGTACCAAATTCAGGTGAAGTTTCGTGACGAACCGCGCCCTAAGTCGGGGCTGATGCGCGTGCGGCGATTCACGATGAAGGATTCATATTCGTTCGATATGGATGCCGAAGGGCTGGAAGTCAGCTACCAAAAGCATCACGGGGCTTATTGCCGCATTTTTTCGCGCAGCGGGTTGGACTATCTCGCCGTCGAAGCGCATTCCGGGGCGATGGGTGGCAGTAAGTCCCATGAATTCGTCTTGCCCTCGGAGGCGGGCGAGGACGTGGTGGTGGTTTGCGGTTCGTGCGGCTATTCGGCGAATCTCGAGAAGGCAGAGTCGACCCCGCGGGTCCCGGCAGTCGCGGACCCGGCGGGGGACGGGCCTCCTGAAGAGTTCGAAACACCCGGTAAGAAGACGATCGCCGAGGTGGCGGCCTTCGACAGGCTGCCCGAGTCTTCACACATCAAGAGCCTCGTCATGGTCATTCCCCAGGAGGGCGGGCCGAAACCCCTGCTCTTGCTGCTGCGGGGCGATCACCAGCTCAACCAAGCCAAGCTATCGACCGTGGTTTCGTCCGGCGAGGCGCGGCCGGCGCAACCGGAAGAAGTTCAGGAATGCTTCGGGGCGGGAGTCGGTTCGATCGGCCCGGTTGGCGTGTCGGATATGGATGTCATCGCCGACAAAGCACTCGACGGTAGGCGCAACCTCATTGCGGGCGCGAATCGAGATGACCGGCATCTGAAAAACGTCACGCCGGGTCGCGACTTCGAGGCCCGCTTCGAGGACCTGCGCGAGGTCGAGCCGGGCGACGGTTGTCCTCGATGCGGGAAGGCGCTCGGGCTCAAGAAATGCATTGAGGTCGGCCACATTTTCCAGCTCGGCTACAAGTATTCCGAGTCCATGGGTTTGCGCGTCCTGGACAAAGACGGCAAGGAAGTCGCGCCGATCATGGGATCGTACGGCATCGGCCTCGAGCGCATTTTGAGCGGTGTCATCGAACAAAACCACGACGAAGCCGGCATGGCGCTGCCCGTCTCGATCGCGCCTTTCGAAGTGGTGATTACTCCGGTAAACCTCAAGAATGACGAGCAGCGTGAAGCGGCCGAGAAGCTTTACGCAAGCTGTCTCGATCTCGGTCTCGATGTGCTGCTTGACGATCGCGCGGAGCGCGCGGGCGTGAAATTCAAGGATGCCGAGTTGATCGGAATCCCCTTCCGGGTCACAATCGGCAAGAAAGTCGGCGACGGCTTGGTGGAACTGAGCGAGCGGTCGACACGTCTATCGACCGATGTTACACTCGAAGAAGCTGCCGTCAAGGTTCAAGAAAAGGTCCAGGCAGCCCTTCCCGCAGCTTCCTAGACCGACTTCTTCGGTCCTATCTTCTCTCCCCGGCCGGCGGCCGAATACGACCTGATGCCTCGCAAGAAACGGTCTCGCGGCTCGGGCAAGGGCGGCCGGTTTTTGGCGACCCTGAGGCGAGTCGGTCGCTTCGCCAAAACCCCCTTCGGCAAAGTTACGGCCGCGTTGATGCTGATCATCGTCATCGCGTGCGCGGCGGCGTTCAGCCATTTCTACTGGAAATACGAGAAGGTCATCGACGCCAAACTGGCGCGCGGGCCTTTCAATCGGACCTCGAAGATTCTTGCCGCTCCGCAAGCGATCTACGTAGGCGACGAGATCACGCCCGAGGAGGTCCTGTCGCTGTTGCGCAAAGCCGGGTACTCGGAATCGCGCCACAACCGCATCGGTCATTTTCTGACTAAGCAAGACAGTTTGGAGATCTATCCGGGCGCGATGTCTTATTTCCGCCAAGAGCCGGCGGTTTTGTACTTCAGTGAAGGGGTAGTGACGCGGATCGTCTCGCTCAGCGACAACAACCCGCAGACGGTCTATGAACTCGAGCCTGAGCTAATCACGAACCTGTTCGACCACGACCGCTCCAAGCGACGGATCTTGACGCACGAAGAGATTCCGCAGGTGCTCATCGACGCTGTCGTGGCGATTGAAGACCATCGCTTTTACGGCCACTACGGCTTCGACTTCATCCGTACGGCAAAAGCGGCGTATGACGGCTACGTCGTGCAAGGCCGCCGGCCGCGCGGAACCTCGACGTTGACCCAACAGCTCGCCCGCGGTTTCTTCCTAACGCCGGAGCAGACGTATGCGCGCAAACTGGCCGAGCTGCTGATCGCCATGCAACTCGAGACGCGGCTCAGCAAGGAAAAGATCCTCGAGCTTTACGTCAACCAGGTCAACCTAGGACGCCGCGGCAGCTTCAACGTCCTCGGGATGGGCGAGGCGGCGCGAGCTTATTTCGATAAGGACACCCGCGAGTTGACGCTGGGCGAAGCGGCCTTGCTGGCCGGCTTGATCCAGCGGCCCAGCTATTTGAATCCGTATCGCCATCCCGAGCGCGCGACGACGCGCCGCCGCAGCGTGCTGCGGGCGATGCTGCGTGACGGTGTCATCAACGACGTGGAGTTCGAGCAAGCCGACCGTGAGAAATTGCAATTGGCCATCGGCAAGATCGAGTCCAGTTCGGCGCCCTACTTCGTGGATCTGGTAAACGACCGACTTCAGGATTGGTTCACTTCCGATGAGCTGATTACGCAGTCTTACTGGGTTTATACGACTCTCGACACGGAGTTACAGAAAGCGGCCGCCGAAGCGGTGCGAATCGGTATGGCGGAGGTCGATGAGCGGGTGGCCAGGCAGAAGCGCTTTCGAGGCAAGACGCCCCCGGAGGCTCAGGCAGCGCTCGTGGCGCTGGACCCGAAGACCGGCGAGGTGAAAGCCGTCGTGGGCGGACGAAATTACGGGTTGAGTCAGCTCAACCGAGCGCTGGCCGACAGGCAGCCCGGCTCGGCATTCAAGCCCTTTGTGTACGCCGCGGCTGTTGGAACGGCGGTCGAGGACGAATTCATCGACGAAGAAGAGGAGGACTGGGAGGACGGCGAGGAGTGGGAAGCCGAAGCCAAGCCCGAGCCAGAACCCGCTGAGGCGGAGGTCATCCCGGTTCTTCACGAAGGTTTCGCGCCGAAACTCGTACTGACGCCGATCTCAACGGTCGACGACGTGCCCACGACCTTCCACTTCGACGACCAGTACTACGAGCCGTCGAATTTCGCCAACAAGATTTACGGCGAAGTGACGCTTCGCCGTGCACTTTATAAGTCGTTGAACATCGCGACGGTAAAAGTTGGCGAGCTAGTCGGCTTCGACCGAGTGGCGGAGATAGCGCGACGGGTGGGCTTGGGCGAGGAGATCCTGCCGACACCGGCGATAGCGCTCGGTGCCTACGAAGCAACGCCACTCGAAATCGCGGGTGCCTATACGGCGTTTGCCAACGGCGGCGAGATGATGACGCCGTACTTTGTGCGAAGCGTGCGCGACCGCACCGGTTTGCCGTTGGTGCGGAATCAGCCGCAAGGCAAGCAAGTGATTGACCCGCGGGTTGCTTACGTCGTCACGCACATGCTCCAAGACGTTATTCGCCGAGGAACCGCCGTTCGAGTGCGGGGCATGGGTTTCACCGAACCGGCCGCCGGCAAGACCGGAACCGACGATGACGGCTGGTTTGCCGGTTTCACGTCGAACCTGTTGTGCATCGTATGGGTCGGGTTCGATGACAATACCGACCTCAAAGTCGAAGGTTCGAAATCGGCACTTCCAATTTGGACTGAATTCATGAAGCGCGCGCACGAATTGCGTGCATACAGGAACCCAGAGCAGTTCGAGCCGGTAGAGGGCATCGTTACGCTCGGCGTGGACCCGGTGACGCAGGAGATCGCGACCTACCAATGCCCGGAGCGGCGCACCGAGGTTTTCATCGCCGGTTCTCAGCCGATGCAGTATTGCCGCCTCCATGGCGGACAAGGCCGGCGCACGCTGTTGGCGACAAACGTGGCGGGATGGGACAACTCGCCGCGGCGAAGGGAATCGGAGGCCGAACTCGTGCAGGCCGGTAGTGGGAACCGGCGCCCGATGGGACGTGTGCGCGGTCCGCTGTCGGAGCGGCCTCCGGCGCCTCGCGAGGAGGAATCGCCTAAGCAGAAGAAGGGTCTCTTCGGTCGCCTGCTGGATGTTTTCCGGTAGAGTCGGACACTATCTTATCCGTGACTCTCAGCTGACTACCAAGGCTGCTCAGTTCTTCATCGAGTCGAGGAATTCGGCGTTGCTGCCGGTCTTGCCCATCCGGTCGAGCAGCAACTCGATGGACTCGCTGGCTCCCAACGGGCTGAGGACTTTTCGCAGCACCCAAACGCGGTTGAGGTCTTCTTTGTCGAGCAGCAGCTCTTCCTTGCGTGTCCCGCTGCGATGGATATCGAACGACGGAAATACGCGCTTGTCGGCCAACTTGCGGTCGAGGTGAATCTCCATGTTGCCGGTGCCTTTGAATTCTTCAAAGATCACATCGTCCATGCGGCTGCCGGTGTCGATGAGCGCGGTGGCCATGATGGTTAATGAACCGCCTTCCTCGATATTCCGGGCCGCGCCGAAAAAGCGCTTGGGGCGCTGCAACGCGTTGGAGTCGACCCCGCCCGAGAGGACTTTCCCCGAGGACGGCACGATGGTGTTGTAAGCGCGAGCCAGCCGCGTGATCGAGTCCAGCAGGATGACGACGTCGCGCTTGTGCTCGACCAGCCGCTTCGCCTTTTCGATCACCATTTCAGCCACTTGGACGTGGCGAACGTAGGGCTCGTCGAAAGTCGAGCTGACAACTTCGCCCTTGACCGAGCGCTGCATGTCAGTGACCTCTTCGGGCCGCTCGTCGATCAGCAAGACAATCAGATCCACTTCCGGGTGGTTGGCCGTAATCGAGTTGGCGATTGATTGCAGCAGCATCGTCTTCCCGGTTCGCGGCGGAGAAACGATCAAGCCGCGCTGCCCCATGCCGATCGGCGCCAGCAGGTCCATGACCCGGCCACTGAGATTTTCTCTTGTGTTTTCCAACTTGAGGTGCTGGTCCGGGTGAAGCGGCGTGAGATTGTCGAAAAGGATCTTCTTTTTTGATTGCTCAGGCGATTCAAAATTGACCGCCTCGACTTTCACGAGGGCGAAGTATTTCTCGTTGTCCTTGGGCTGGCGCACCTGACCGGAAACAGTGTCGCCCGTGCGCAGGTCGAAACGTCGGATTTGGGTCGAGGAAACATAGATGTCGTCGGGACCGGGGAGGTAATTGTAGTCAGGTGACCGCAAGAACCCGAACCCCTCCGGCAAGGTCTCTAGGACACCCTCTCCGAAGATCAGCCCCTCTTTTTCGGCCTGTGCTTGCAGGATCCGGAAAATCAGGTCTTGCTTGCGCAAACCGCTGACGCCGGGGATTTCCAAATCCCGCGCCACGGTCGTCAGTTCGGTGATGTTATTGTGCTTCAGTTCGGAAATCGTCATGAAAGCAATTCGGGCGGGAGGAGGGGAACAACCGAAGTTGTAAGGGGAAGACAGCCCGGAACCGACTGCTGCACCTAGAATACCTCAGGCTGTATCAGCGCGCAAGGCAAGGGGAGCGTCGTCAGGCTTTAGGGTGGCTGCGGTCGTAGGTCGCCATCAACTCTTTGAGCGAGAGTTGGGTGTATTTCTGGGTAGTGGAAAGACCAGCGTGACCCAGCAATTCTTGGATCGCCCTCAGGTCGGCGCCGTCGCTCAGCAGGTGCGTGGCGAAGGCGTGCCGCAGGGCGTGCGGATGGAGTGTTGGGTCGCCGGAAAACAGCAGCGCGTAGCGTTTGACGAGCCTTTGGACGCTACGAGCGGTTAAGCGCCCGGCGCGTGTGTTGAGAAGGAGTGCATCGCCGTGACGCTCACGCAGCCGGCCGGGTGGAAGGCCCGGCGCTGCGACGTGACGCTCGGTCGGGATTGACGTAACCTCGTCTCGCAAATCGAGGTACTTTTCCAAAGCTTTCTCCGCGGCCCCGCCGAAAGGCACTTGGCGCTGTTTGCGGCCTTTGCCTCGGACGACAAGCCAGCGCTCGCCCAGGTCGAAATCGGCTCGGTCGAGTCCCACCAGTTCGCCCACGCGGAGCCCACAGCCGTAGAGCAGCTCGAATATCAATCGGTCGCGGACAGCGATGAAGTGCGCTTGCTTTCCCCTCGCTTTGTCCGTGGCTTCACCGCCGTTTGCGGGGCTGGCCGCGGCGCCCACCGAGTCGACCAGCAGATTCGTCTGCTCGGCCGTCATGACCGGCGGAAGAGTTTTCGGAAGCTTGGGCGTGTTGAGCAGAGCTGCCGGGCTGCTCGGCGCCGAGCCTTCTCGTACTAGGAATCGAAAGAAAGCGCGCAGGGCGGCGAGCTTTCGCGCCACCGAGCGATTCGTGTTTCCCCGCCGGTAGCAGTCGGCCATGAACTCACGAATCTCGAGCGGCTCGAAATCGGCCGGGGAGGGGGGAGTCTCTCCCGGTGGGGAGAAATAGGTTACGAAGCCCTTGAGGTCGGAGGCGTAGCCGCGGATGGTGTTGGCAGAGAGATTGGCCCGCCGCAGCGAGGCGAGGAATCTCTCTATGGCCTCTTCGAGAAGACTTTGTTTAGCCGCCATGGCCGCCTCTCTATTCTCGCAAGCGTTGCAGGTGGGCGATACGGGGATCGGGAGGTCTGTACGGCACCCTAGTCTCGGTCGCGACTGGGTACGCGACCTGAATTTGGGAGGATCGGCGGCACGGGCGCGAGCGCTTTCAACCGGCCCTTGAAGGGCCGGCCTAATCGAACCCAAGCCCGGTAAACCAGGCTGAGCGCGGACTTCCGTCCGCGCCTCTGCTTCTGTTGCTCGCATTGCGGGAGGGGCTTCCGTGACTCTTGACAATAGGCGAACAAAAAGCGAATATAGACTGTGCACTACACGCTACCGCACCCTCCTGTACCCTTGGTTGGTATCGCTCGTTTAGCAGCCGAGAGCGAGAAATTGGCCTCGAAATCGGCCATCGAGTATTTCGAGCTGCCGACCCGGAGCTTGCTCAATCGCTCGTCCAATCCGGCCATGCCCTTTACGTGGACGATCAACCCCTATCGGGGCTGTGAGTTTGGGTGCAAGTATTGCTACGCGCGCTATACGCACGAGTTCATGGGGATGGAAGACGGGAGGCTGTTCGAGACCAAGATCTTCGCGAAACAAGATGCCGCGCACGTATTGCGAAACGACCTAAAACGAAGGCCCCAAGGCGCGATTGCCATCGGGACCGCGACCGACCCCTATCAACCGGCGGAAAAGCGATTCGGGCTGACCCGGTCAATCCTCGAAGTTTTTAGATCGGAGGGCGGTTACGAACTCTCGATCACGACGAAATCGGATCTGATCGTTCGTGATATCAAGCTGCTCGGGGAAGTTGCGCGATCGAACGTCCTTTCGGTCAACATGACAGTCACAACAATGGACAGGGATCTCGCCCGCAAGCTTGAACCCCGGGCGCCGCGTCCCGATTTGCGACTGAAAGCCGTAACGCAGTTGGCCGAAGCCGGAATTGAAGTGGGGGTGTTCGCCAACCCGGTAATGCCGTTGATTACCGACTCGATCGAAAACCTCGGCGCGGTCGCAAGAGCGGCGAAGCAGGCCGGGGCGGGGTATTTCGGCGGCGGGACTCTGTTCTTGATGCCCTGTGCGCAACGGCAATTTTTTCCGTTTCTTGAGGAGAACTTCCCCAGTGCGGCCGAGCGCTACAAACGTCGCTACGGCGCGGAACCGTATTTGCGGGGGGACTACGCGGATCTGATCGGCCGCAGGGTTCGCGAGGTGCGGCGGTCTTGCAGGTTGGCCTCGTCGCCGAGGGTTTACGTGCCCGAGGTTGCAACCGGCGAGTTGCAGTTGCGCTTGTTCGGGTAGGAAGCGGGGCCGCGGGGAGCGCTACGCGAGACATGGCGACACGAATGCCGCCACATGCTCGCCTGGAGACGTGCGCCACGTCGGGCGTCGGGGCTCCTCAGCGGCATCGACCGCCGCCTAACCGACGTCCACGGGGAAGTCATTCACGAGATCGTGAGCTAGTCTCCGAAGCCTTTACCAAGGCCCTGCCGCGCCCCGGGGGTTGTTTCGGGTCCCCGGCGGCGACAGGTCACCGGAAATTCTCGACCAGCATGATGTCGGCCTCCATCGGCTCCAATTGGCCGAAGAGAATCGATCGGCCGTCGGGGGCGACGCTCATGGTGCCGCCGGGCTGTCTCTCGAACTCATGGATCGGCTCGACGGCGCCCGTGGCAAAGCGGAGGAACTGAAGGGAAACATCGGACCCCTTCGATGGGGGGACGAAGTAGATGCCCTCCTCGACGACATCATAGAGTTGCTCGTGCAAGGATTCGAGGACCTGCTCGGCATCCTCATCCGTCTCTCCACTGCCTCCCTCAACCGGTATTCTCCACACAGAGATGGCGGCCCCGCGCGCAAAGTAGAACCACTTGCCGTCGGGCGACTCCATGGTTGGTCCCCGCCCGGCTGTAACGACTTGGGCGGGGCCTCCTCCCGCCAGCATCTTGAAATTCTGGGGAAACCCGCTGCGGTCCGATGTGAAATAGATCCACTCGCCGTCTCTCGACCAAGACGGCCCCGACCCGTACGACCGGTCGCTCGTCAAGCGCCGAGGCGCGCCGCCCTCGGCGTCCACGACGTAGGCATGGAACCGCCCTTCGGCATCGGAATTGAATCCGATACTCTTCCCATCGGGAGCCCAGCGGGGGTAGGTCGCCAGCGCGCCAAGCGAAGTCAACTGGGCAGGGTTCGAACCGTTGCTGTCACACGTCCAAATTTTCGCGGCCCCGGAGCGATGCGAAACGAACGCTATGCGGTTGCCGTCGGGAGAATATCGCGGCTGTGTGTCCCAGCGGGAAGAAGCAATCAACTTGACCGCCGCGCCGGTCACGCCGTCGGCGACGGGCAGGTTGAGGCGGTAGATGTTTGAGTTGATGTTACCTACCGTATACGCGAGCCGATTCCCCTGACGGGAGAGATGCGGCCAACGTCCGTTCTCCCCAAACGGCAGCCGCTCGGGCGAGGCGGTCCCCGATATCGGCACTCTCCAAAGACTTGAGTTGGTGAAAGACCCCGCCGTGAAAACAATGTCGCGGCCGTCGGAAGTGAAACTTTGTGGCGAGGCCCCGCTCAGCTGCTCCATAAAGGTACGGCGTCGAGGTTCGCCTCGCGGGTTCAAATCTTCGTCGAGATCCAGCAGATAGAGATCGGCTTTCAACCCGGAGCTGTAGCGGGAAAAGGCGAGCATGCGACCGTCGGGAGAAAAGGCGGGCATGACGTCGCCTATGCGCGAGTCTTCGGGCGGCCAAGTCAGCCTTCGCCTTTCGCCGGAATCCACCGAGAGCAAGAATACGCTCAACCGTCCGGGCGAATCCTCCGCCCAATCGCACACGGCCAGCCAACGGCTGTCAGGAGACCAGGCCAGACAGGGTCCCAGCGCATAAATGAAAGGAACCCGCGTCTCCGCCAGTTTCCGCTCCCTCCCGCCAAGAGGGGAAATCAGGTAGAGGCCCATTTTCTCTCCGGCTTCGGGACGTCCGCGGAGAAGCGATCCAGCGGCCGTCCGGCGACCAGACGGGGACGGAATCCTGGTCGGGATGGGTGGTCAGTCGCAGCGGGGGCCCGGGCCCGACCACCTTGACGTAAATGTCGAAACTCTCCGTATTCCCCCCGGTCCACCCGAAGGCCACTTGATTGCCGTCGGGGGAAAAGGAAGCGACCGCCTCCGCGCCCGGGTAGGTGGTGAGCGGAACCGGCTGCATGGGTTCTAGGGGGGCTTCGGTGGGGGCGGAGAAGTTCCAAAGGGCCGTGCTGGCGATCGTGAGAACAACTGCCGCGGCCGCTGCGACCCATGCCAAGCGTAGCCGCCGGGCTCGCTCCGGCCTTTCCCCGCTCGCCGCCGTAACGGGTTTGCCGCTCGGTTTGGCGCCGCCCGATTCCGTCCGCCGCTCGAGGGCCCGCAAATCGACGATCATCTCCTCGACGTGCTGGTAGCGGTCCGCCGGGGCCTTGGCGAGCGCCTTGCCGACGATGAAGTCCAACTCTATCGGCAGGCCCGCCCGCAAAGCCGTGATGGGCTCGGGGTCTTCGTTGCCGATGGCATAGAGCACGGCCTCCTGCCGCTCGCCCGCGAAGGGCAGCCGCCCCGTTACCATCTCGTAAATCACGACTCCCAGCGACCAAACATCCGTGCGCCGATCGGTCGGCTTCCGCCTCGTCTGTTCAGGCGACATATAGGCCGGTGTGCCTAGGATCGTCGCTGTCTTTGTGAGTCTCGATTGCTCGGCGAGTTGCGCCAGGCCGAAGTCCATGATTTTGACCTGGCCCTCTTCGGTCAGCATCAGATTGGCGGGTTTGATGTCGCGGTGAACGACGCCGCGGCTGTGAGCCGCCTTCAAGCCCTCGGCGGTCTGAGTGGCGATGTCGATTACCTCGTCGAGTTTGAGCGGGCGATCGCTGATTTTGTCCTTGATGGTGCGGCCCGCGACGAAGGCCATGGCGAGGAAGGTTTGTCCCTCGGCCTCGTCGATTTCATAGACGGTGCAAATGTTGGGATGGTCGAGTGCCGCCGCGGCTTGGGCTTCGCGCAGGAAGCGTTCCTTGGCTTCGGCGTCTTCAACGACGTCGGCGCGCAGAAACTTCAACGCCACGGGGCGCTTGAGCTTGGTGTCGAGGGCTTTGTAAACCACGCCCATGCCGCCTTCGCTAAGTTTTTCGAGCAGGCGGTAGTGGGAAAGGACGTGCTCTGCGGCGGCTCCCTCGGGAAGACCGACAATTTCGCCCGAAGCGTTGACCTGCTCGGGGGAAACTCCTTCGGGCCGGGGCGGCTGAACGGGAGCGGGCGGAGGCGGTTCGCGAGGCCGGTGACGTCGGCTCAAGACGACGTTGACAGTTTCGGGCTGAAACACTATCCTTGGTGCTGCGTCGCGCCGCCGCAGCCAATACCGACTGACGCTGCATTCTTGGCTCGTGCGCCCGGCTTCGCCATGGCAGAAGGTCTGATCCGAGTGATGGTTTCCCGCCACTCGGCCTTCTACAGCCCTCTCATCTCGACCGTCGCCGGCGACGAGTTGTCAAAGCTGGGGTTCGAAACCAGCTACGACGTCTTGCAGCCCGGGCAGCGCTCCCATTCCCTGTTAAAGGATGGAGAGATCGACGTGATGCAGTCGGCCGTCGGCTCCAATTGGGGACCGCTGGACCAGGGGGCGACAAATCTGCCTGTCCATTTCGCCCAAATCAACCGCCGCGACGGGTTTTTCCTTGCCGGCCGCGAACCCGACAGCGCGTTTAATTGGAACAAGCTCGAGGGGGCGACCCTGCTCGCCGACCACGGAGGGCAACCGTTGCTGATGCTGCGTTACGCGGCGCATTCACAGGGCGTCGATTGGGACAAAATCGAGGCCGTCGATGCCGGGACAGTCGAAGAAATCGAGGCGGCGTTTCGTTCCGGGCTGGGCCAATACGTGCACCAGCAGGGGCCGGCGCCGCAACAGCTCGAGAAGGAGGGTCTCGGCCACGTTGTCGCCTCGGTCGGCGAAGCGATGCCCGAAGTCGCCTTCAGCAGCTTGTTGGCGACGCGCGAGTTTTTGGAGACCGACGCCGCGCGGGCTTTCACCAAAGCGTACCAACAGACCCGTGAGTGGGTGGCACAGGCCCCGCCCGAAGAAATCGCCGCGCGGGAAGCCTCATTCTTTCCCGATATCGACCGTGACGTCCTGGCCGCGACGATCGGCCGCTATCAGCAAATCGGGACTTGGAGAGGCGACATCGCGATCCCACGCGATCTCTACGAGCAGGCTCTCAACGTCTTCGAATACGGCGGCGCCATTACCAGTCGGCACGCCTATGACGACGTGGTGGTCCCGCCTCCCCAAGGTTGACTCTGTTCGGAGAATGCCCGCCTTGTCCCGATTAAGACGGCACTTGTGTTCGCGAGTTGTTGCGCTCTCAACCGCCGCGGCTGTCTTGCTTGCGACGGGCTGCTCAACCGGCACGCGATCGTCTTCCTGCTCCGGCGCGTTGACGATCCCGGTGCGCTTGCCCGACGGCGCCGTCATTGACGCCGAACCGGCAACGACGCCCCAGCAGCAGGCCCGCGGGTTGATGTTCCGCAGTGAGCTCGCACCCGACCGCGGGATGATCTTCATGTTTCCGGACGAGGGGCCGCGGGCTTTTTGGATGTACAACACGCTGATACCCCTCGATATCATTTGGATGAATGCGGATCGCCGAATTGTTTTCATTTCCGCGAACACCCCGCCGTGTCCGTCGCCGAATCAAGCCGCGTGTCGCAACTACGGTGAGGGCTTTGCGGCACAGTACGTGCTCGAGTTGGCCGCCGGACAGGCCGCGGCGCACGGACTGCAAGTTGGCGACCGGCCGGCCTTTTAGCTATCCTCCGAGTACATGACTGACCAACTTCGCGAACTGCTCGAAGCGGTACGAGACGGTTCGCGCTCTCCCGACCAAGCGCTCGAAGATCTCCAGCACCTTCCTTTCGAGGATTTGGGCTTCGCCAAGGTGGACCACCATAGGGCCTTGCGCCACGGCATGCCGGAAGTCGTTCTGGCGCGCGGCAAGACGACCGAAGAGACCGTCGAGATTGCGGGAAAGCTGTTGGAACGCTCCGACAATCTGCTCGTGACTCGTGCTTCCGAGGAAACGGCCGCGGCGCTCCAACAGCTCGATGAAAGGGCGGAGTTCTTCCCGCGCTCGGGAGCGGTTCGGGTTTGGGGGGATCGCCAAATTCGGGGCAAGGCTAAGATAGCGGTCATTTGCGCCGGAACGGCCGACCTTTTTGTGGCCGAGGAAGCTCGGGTCACCGCGGAGGTGATGGGCAACGAGATCGAGACGATTTACGATGTCGGCGTGGCGGGCATCCATCGTTTGCTGTCGAATATCGATCGCTTCAAGGACGCTCGCGTGATCATTTGTTGCGCGGGAATGGAAGGCGCGTTGCCGAGCGCGGTGGGGGGGTTGGTAGCCGTGCCGATCATCGCCGTTCCGACCAGCGTCGGCTACGGCGCGAGCTTCAACGGATTGGCGGCGCTGCTGGGCATGCTGAACAGTTGCTCCAGCAACGTCAGCGTCGTGAATATCGACAACGGTTTCGGTGCGGCCTATGTCGCGACGCTGATCAACCGCGTGTAGGGATCGGAGTCAAGCGTGTTCGCTCTGCCGGCCTCCGCGAGTCTACGGCACTTGACGCTTTGGGCCTTGGCCCTGCTCAGCGGTCTCCTTCTGGTACTGAGCTTCCCCGCTGTCAACTATTCCCTGCTGTCCGCCGTCGCGGTTGCTCCCTTGTTGGTAGCGCTGACACAAGCGCGCGGCCGCGCTGAACAGTGGTTGCTTGGGGCCCTGGCAGGCTGCGTTTTTTGGGGCGGGACTTGCTACTGGGTCTACGACGTGATGCACCGCTACGCGCACTTGTCGGCGCCGGCGGCGGCAGCAATTTTCATTGGGTTTTTCGTCGCCAAGGGGATGCACACAGGTATCTTCGCTGTCTTGGCGGCGCCACTGCTGAAGCGGCCTTGGGCGATGCCCGCCGTCGCGGCTGCCTGGGTCGCCGTCGAGGGGACGCACCAGTTCATCTTCACCTGGCTGCATCTGGGTAACGCCGCGGCGGGGATGTCGGTCGTGGCGCGGGCGACGCCTTATACAGGCGTCTATGGCCTGTCTTTCGTCCTGATGATGATGAACACGGCGGCGGCGCTGGCGATTCTGCGACGGCCACGACGCCAGTTGGCTTGGTTGCTGCTCGTGCCGTTGCTTTATGCCTTGCCGTCGGTTCCCGAGCGACGAGAGGGCCGGGAAACCGTACGCCTGATCCAGCCGAATATCCATCCCGACGAAGTTGTCGAAGGCCGTTGGACGCGCCGCCGCGCTGCCGAGCATCGCGCGCGTATGGCGGCGCTGTCGCAAGGATTCGAGGGCGAATTCGACACGGAGCGCCCTTCGATCATCATCTGGCCGGAATATACCATCCCGGCGTACTATTTCGACGACCCCGATTTCGAACTATTCATTACCGAGTTGGCGCGCAAGACGGGGGCGTACCTAATCTTCAACAGCGTGGGCTTTCAAAGAACCGAAGACGGCACGCGGCCGTTGAATTCCGCCGTGACTCTCGACCCGGACGGCAACATGATCGCGCACTATTCAAAGCGTTTTCTGGTGCCGTTTGGGGAGTTCGTGCCGTGGCCGTTTTCATTGTTCATCGATCGCATCACCGTTGAAGCGGGCGATTTTCTTCCCGGGGAGGGCCTCGCGTTGGCGCCGGTCGGAGACCATACGGTTGGAACGTTCATTTGCTACGAGTCGGTATTTGCCGGTGGCGTCCGGGAGTTCACGGCCGGCGGCGCCGAGGTGCTGGTCAACATATCTAATGACAGTTGGTACGGGCGAACGGCGGCACGACATCAGCATTTGTTAATTGCGCGGATGAGGGCGCTCGAGAATCGGCGCTGGGTACTGCGGGCAACTAACGACGGAATCACCTCGATCATCGACCCGGCGGGCAGGCTTCAAGGCCGGCTGCCGTCGTTTAAGGAAGGCGTCTTGACCGGGCGTTTCAGCTACGAATCGGATTTGACCTGGTTCAGCCGTTTTGGGGAGTGGTTTTGGTGGCTGTCGATGGTGGGGACGGCGGTGGCGCTGACTTTCTCGCGCCGCATAAACGCTCCCTAGCCTGACCCGAAACTTCGAATTTCGGCCGTGTGATGGCGGATCCGCAACAGGAGATCAAAAGCCGGCTGCAACGAAATCAAGTTTTCGACCTCCCGAGCCGCGCCGCCTCGCGGCGCGGTCTTCTCCCCGCGAGCCGACCGACCCAGTTTCTCAGTCGATCGAGCCGGCGCGGCCGGTGGCCCCACTGACCCAAAACTTCGACGACTCGACGTGGCGCACGCACTCTTGCGTGCCGTGTCGGCACTCGTGCCGACAGGTCCGCGCCCCGGCCGTCCCTAAACCGCCTCAGGGCGCCGGAGACGACGGCTCGAGCGCCTGCCGCGACGCAATCGACCCGTTTTCTCCCACGCCCCTCTATCCCAGGCGTAGTATCGGACCTTGTCGGTTGCCCGACCGCGATGAGACCAGTGCTACTCGTCGGCCGCCCGTATGGGAATCAGTCCGATCCGAAGCGACACACGATCGACGTTGCGGCCAATGCGATCGACCTCGGCTTCGAGGCCTTCAAAGCGCATCTGAAACTCCTCGGCCCGTTCGTGTGCCATGTCCCTGCTCATCATAAGTTCATCGGAGAAGTCTCCTTCGACAAAACCCGGACCGGGTCGTTGGACGAAACCGGGGACACTCGTGATGACTCCTCCGAATATCCCTCCAAGGGCGCTCGAACCCTCAATAAGATTCAACCCGGCGGCGATTCCCGCGATCGGGAAAACGCGCAACGACGTCTGCAAGACGCCTATTGAATCTCGCAAAATAAAGTGACACCTTTTTGGGGTACGTACGTCTTTGTATGTATGGGAAATACAAAAGGCGTACGGCGGGATTTCGAGGCCCTGGAGAAGCGCCGTTTCAAAGCGATCCGGTTGGTCGAGCAAGGCTGTAGTCAGTCCGAGACAGCGAGGCGATTGAAGGTCGCGCGGCAAAGCGTCAGCGAGTGGCTGCGACGATACCGGCGTGACGGCGAAGCCGGGTTGCGCCAGGCCGGCCGCGCCGGCCGTAAGCCGCTGTTGGACGCCGCGCAGCTCGAACGCCTCGAGGCGTTGCTGCTGGAAGGCCCCGAGGCGCACGGCTTCCCGACGCCGCTGTGGAGCTGTCCGCGGGTCGCTCGTCTGATCGGAGACGAGTTCGGCGTGCGCTATCACGAGGGCCATGTCTGGAAGATCCTGCGGGCGCTCGGTTGGAGCCCGCAACGGCCCGTCGGCAAAGCGCGGGAGCGCAACGAAGAGGCCATCCGCGGCTGGCAGCGCAAGACTTGGCCGGCCATTAAAAAAAAGCCCGCAAAGAAGAACGTACGATCGTCTTCATCGACGAAAGCGGATTGAGTCAGAAGCCGCATCGTTGCCGCACCTGGGCGCCGCGCGGCGAGACACCGGTGTTGGAGTTCAACTTCAACTGGGACAAGCTGTCGGTGTCGGCCGGGCTGACGTTGCGCAACTTTTACTTCCGGCTCTATCCCGGCGCGATCGGCGAGCTGGAGGTCATCGACTTCCTGAAGGCTTTGGTGCGCCACATCGACGGCCCACTGCTGATCGTCTGGGACCGGCTGCCGGCGCACCGCAGCCGCCTGGTGCGGGAGTTCATCCAGCTCTCCGAGGATCACATCGCAACGGAGTACTTGCCGCCCTATGCGCCGGAGTTGAACCCGGTGGAATACATTTGGGCGTACTGGAAGCAGCACGAGTTGCCCAACGTCTGCCCGAAGGACTACTGGGAACTCGACGAGCGCGCCCGCAAAGCGCTGCGGCGAATGCGCCGCAAACCGCGCTTGATTACCGCTTTCTGGAAACAGTCTTCTCTTTGTCTCGATTGACAGTATATTATGCGAGACTCAGTAGTTTGTCCACCTGGTCCGGGGCCAGGTTCAGAGCCGACGGCGCCGCCTCACGCTGCTGCGCGATCGCTTCCTGCAACTCGCGACGGATGCGCTGAGCGTCGAGCGTAAGTTGCCCAACTGTGGTGGGGTCCGGTGTGTCCGAGGCAAGCGCCTCACGCATGGCGCGAGCGTTTTCCCCCAAAGCGCGGAAAAAGGGCTGGAGCTGCTCCCCGCGTTCGCGCTGGAAGGCGATCAAGGCTTGCATCTGTTCTTCACCCAGTTCCAGAAACTGGACTAGCGGAGCAAGACCGGCGAGTTGCGGGTCCACGGGCCTGGGTCCCTCTCCGTCCCGCGCTTGCGCCCATGCGGCGGCCGGGAGAAGAAGGATAGAGCAAGAGAGTAATGTGAGTAACCTGCGTTTCATTTTGTTGAGTTCTCCTTGGGTGTTGAGTACTTGATTATGGCTCTATCGGGTCCGGGCGCTCTTTATGACGAGTCCCGGACCCGAGGTTTGCGCGATCGACTCGGTTGATTCGACGTGAGGTCGGCTTAGAACGAAGCTTCACCGTCTCCGCCGCCAAACCCTCCGCGGCGTCCGCCAAAGAAGCGCCGCATGTCGTGCTGGCGCCCGCCGAAACCACCCGGACCTCCGGCGCCGCGAAGCCCACGCTCCGGGCGATCGAGAAGCCCCAGGCCCGTGGCCTGTCGAATGGCTTGGCCCAATTCGCGCCCACTTTCTAATTCGTTCAAAGCCGCGTTTTGGTTCTCATCGAGCAGGCCGCGAGCTTGCTCTTGAAACTGCTGCATCAGGGCTTTGATCTCGTCCCGCTTGCCTTTCATGTCAACCAGGGATTGCCCGGCTGCCGTTGGGCTGGGACTCTCTTTCGACATCTCTTCGCGAAGCTGCCGACCGAGCTCGCGCATTTCGCCGCGAATCGGACGCATGGCCTCGAATTGCGAACGACGCAGGTCTCGAAGCGAGTCTAGCTGTTCCGGGGTCAGATTGAGGGCTTCTATCAGCGCGTCCGGCGATCGCCGAGGCCGATCTCCGAAGCCGTCTTGAGCCAGGGCGGTCCCGGCTGTGATGAGGCAGGTCATCGCTACTGCTATCCACGTTTTCATCGCTTTCTCCTTCCTGAAATCTCGGTCAGTGATAATGACGTTCACTTGTTGAGACGTCAGAATAACCCGGAAGGGTATATCGAGGCCGTTAAATGGAAGTAAAACCTACTTTGCAAACCTTTAACATCTGCCGGCAAGCTATGGGCGAGTCGAGCTTGGGTGAGCCGGCGGCTCGCCGCTACTCAGTATCATGAATAGGTCATGGCGGTCGAACCATCGACAGTCCCGGCGGTTTTCGAGAAGGCGGCGGCTATCGAGCAGTCGCTTGCCTCGGTGATTCGCGGGAAACCGGAAGCCGTTCGGCTGGCGGTCGTTTGCTTGCTCGCGCGCGGTCATCTCCTGATCGAAGACGTTCCAGGCGTGGGCAAGACGACGCTGGCCCAGACGCTGGCGAAGAGTCTTGCGTGCAGTTTTCACCGTATCCAGTTCACCAGCGACATGCTGCCGAGCGATGTCTTGGGCGTTACCGTTTATAGCGCGGGACGCGAGGAATTCGAGTTCAAGCCTGGTCCGATCTTCACCAATGTTCTGTTGGCCGACGAAATCAATCGCACCACGCCCAAAACGCAATCCGCTCTGCTCGAAGCCATGAATGAGCGTCAGGTTACCATCGAAAGGCGCTCGTACCCGCTGCCGGAACCCTTTATGGTGGTCGCCACCCAAAACCCGATCGAGTATCACGGGACGTATCCGCTGCCGGAGTCGCAGTTGGACCGTTTCTTGATGCGGATTCAGATGGGTTATCCGGACCCGGCGAGCGAGCGCGAGATCTTGCGGACGAACCACCCTGCGCTTGCAAGCCGCGTCGAGCCGGTCGCCGAAGCGCACGACGTTACCGAGCTACAGGCGCAGGTCGAGCAAGTGCGCGTCGATGACGCCGTTGTCGATTACCTGATGGCAATCGTAGAGAAGACGCGCGATCACGAACGGCTGGCGCTGGGCGTAAGCCCGCGAGGTTCGATTGCGCTCTACCGGGCCGCCCAGGCGCTGGCGTTAATGGAAGGGCTGGATTACTGCACGCCGCACCACGTGAAACGGCTGGCTGTTCCCGTCTTCGCCCATCGCTCCGCACCCGACACGCGGTTCGGAAGCGGCCACGCCGGCGAGCGAAGCACCCAAGCGCTCGAAGAGATTCTAGAAACGGTGCCGGTCCCTCTCTAGCGAAGAGTCATGGCGACAACACGGGCCAATTGTCCAATTCTCTGATCAAGAGAGAGTTGCGTGAGACCCCGCAGATACGGCTCTTGCTACCCGGCCCGGCCTTCCGATAACCTTGCTCCTGGAAGGAAACCTTTATGCCCGGTAAGACCATCCGTTTCTTGGACGACGACCAATGGCCTAACTCCTGCCTGGGTTTCAACCTATCGCTGGATCAAGAAAGGACGGCGTTGTGCGTCATTGACATGCAGAACTACTGCATTGCTCCCACCGGCGCGCTCGTGCACAGTTTGAAGTTGCACGACCCCGAGCTCTTCGACGCCTATCGTGGCCGGGCCGAGAAGGCGCTCGATCAGACGCAGGCGCTCCTCTCGGAGTTCCGCCGTCTCGGGCGGCGCGTGATCTTTACCCGCCACGGCAGTCTGCTACCTGACGGTTCGGATCTGGCCGAACGCCGCCGGAGCCGTGAGCAGACTGCACTCGCCGCCTCGCACGGCCAATCCGGTCACTTGGCTGCGACAGGCACACCCGACCATCAAATCGACACTCGGCTCGAGCCTCGACCCGATGAACTGCTTCTCGATAAGAACACCAGCAGCGCTTTCCACTCAACAGGCATCGATCTCCACCTTCGCAACATGAAGATCGAGACCCTTGTAATCGCCGGGATTGCCTCCGACATGTGCGTCTTCACGACGGCCCTCGACGCCGCGGACCGGGGCTTCCACGTGATCATCGCCGAGGACGCTTGCACGACCATCGACACCGGCAGCCACGAGGCCGCAATGCTCATGTTTCGACGTGTCTGGGGATTCACAATGAGCACCCAAGAAGTCCTGAGCTGGTTATGAGCGAATACAGACGCTCTTGGTTGGGCCGAAGACTGAACGACAATGAGTTGCGGCAGAGTACACTTGAGGCGGCTTTGATTTGACTGCGCCGAGTCAATTTACGCGACGCGGATATACAAGCTCTCGCTTTCGTAAACGCTGCGCCGTTCGGGCGGATCTACATCGCATAATGGACGCACCTCTGGGCGCGAAGTCGGTCGCCGACCGGGTTGCGAATCCTAGCGATTGATCTTCGCCAACTGGTTCTCGACCTCGTCAATGCCACTTTTGTGCTTGCGAGCCATCTCCGTGATCCTGGCGATGATGTCCGGGTTCTCGCGCGAAATGTCATGCTTTTCGCCAGGGTCGTGGCCCAGGTGATAGAGCAGCGGCGGGGTCTGCCGCGTCTCGCCGCGGTCGCGGTAGCCGGTCCGCGTGAAGAAGTGCGCCTTGTAGTCACCCATGCGGGCGGCGAATAACTCAGTACCGCGCCAGTAGAACATTTCCTTACGCGGACTCGGTCCGGTACCTTTCATCGCCGGCGTTAGATCGTAGCTGTCCAGCTTACGGTCGTCGGGCAATTTTGTCCCGCTGATGCTTGCGATGGTCGCAATTAGGTCGAGTGTCGAGCCCATCTCGTTGACGGTCGTGCCGGCCTTGATCGTGCCCGGCCACCACATGATCGTTGGTTCGCGCATGCCGCCTTCCCAGGTCGAGCCCTTCCCTTCCTTGAGCGGACCGGCCGATCCGCCGTGTGTGCCGAAGGTCAGCCAAGGGCCGTTGTCGGAAGTAAAGACGACCAGCGTGTTTTCCTCAAGACCGTGCTTGCGGATGGTGTCGAGCACCTGCCCGACCGACCAGTCCACCTCTTCCATCGCGTCCCCGAAAATGCCGGCTATGCTGCGCCCCTCGAACGCTTTCGAGCGAAACAGCGGCACGTGCATCATCGTGTGGGCGAAGTAGAGAAAGAAGGGCTTTTCCTTGTTGGCATCAATAAACATGACCGCTGCTTCGGTGTATCGTCTTGTGATCGTAAATTGGTTGGCTGGGCGCTCGATTACTTCCTCGTCGCGCATCAGCGGGACGTTCCAGTAGTCGATCTTCGTCGGGTTGAGGAGCGCGTGTCTCCTTGCGGCCGCGGTTGGTTCGGTCGCGTCCATGTCGTTCGAATACGGAATGCCGAAATAGGAGTCGAACCCCTGCTTCGTTGGCAGATAGTCTGGGAGGTGGCCGAGGTGCCATTTGCCCACATGCCGGGTTGCGTAGTTCTTCTGCTTGAGCATCTCCGCGATGGTCACTTCGCTCTGTTGCAGGCCGCTCCAAGACTCGGGATAAAGGACTCGGATGCGACCGTGCATCATGCCGCTGCGGACGGGGAGCCGGCCGGTGAGCAGCCCCGCACGGCTTGGCGTACAGACACTCGCCGCCGCATAAAAACTGGTCCACTTTTGGCCTTCGTGTGCCATGCGATCCAGGTTGGGAGTCTGGATCGTGGGGTGTCCGAAGACGCCGACGTCGCCGTAGCCAATGTCGTCGCCGAAAATAACAACCACGTTCGGCGGCCAGTCTTGGGCCACTGATAGGGCAGTGAGGGCAAGTAACAGGAGAACGGTGCGGATGAGTGAGTTCATGACGAGGACATTCTAGTAATCTTTCAGTGACGATTCGTTGTCGAAGTTGTGCCTGAAATGGTGGGCAGGACAACATTGTATCGCGACCGCTGTCGTGGTGAAAAAAGGGTTCCCGATTCCACCAACACTTTCGAGTTTGCCGGTCGTAGGCAAGTCGTCGCGGGGCTGAATCCTCGCTTGCTGGCAAGGGTTGCGCAGTTGGACCGTTTCTTAATGCGGATTCAGATGGGTTATCCGGACCCGGCGAGCGAGCGCGAGATTCTGCGGTCGAACCACGCTGAGCTCGCAAGCCGCGTCGAGCCGGTCGCCGAAGCGCACGACGTTGCCGAGCTACAGGCGCAGGTCGAGCAAGTGCGCGTCGATGACGCCGTCGTCGATTACCTCATGGCAATCGTAGAGAAAACCCGCGATCACGAACGGCTGGCGCTGGGCGTAAGCCCGCGAGGATCGATCGCGCTCTACCGGGCCGCGCAGGCGCTGGCGTTAATGGAGGGGCTGGATTACTGCACGCCGCACCACGTGAAACGGCTGGCTGTTCCCGTGTTCGCCCATCGCTCCGCACCCGACACGCGGTTTGGAAGCGGCCACGCCGGCGAGCGCAGCACCCAAGCCCTCGAAGAAATCCTCGAAACCGTCCCGGTTCCTCTCTAGCGGCCCGGGTCAACGACCTCGGTGAGCCTCCCGGACCGCGTCACGCGTATTCCGGCTGGTTTCCGCTTATGCGGCCGGCTTAGAATTCGCGCCGGGGCAAGGCGCCCTCGACCTTCCCTTCCGACTACCCTCCAACTTCCCCGTCTGTTACTCTCAGTCGGAGACTCGACGAGAATCAGATTGGTTCGATACGCGGAACGATGCTGCCCGATTTCCCCACGTTGAAAGGCCGTTTGTTAAGGTTGGCCGAGTTTGAGTTTCGACAGCAGGTTCGCGCCGACCCGTTGATAGGTGCGATCAAAGCCACGCCGTATTTTGAGGGAGGAAGATTCACTTCGGGTGATGTCGACGGGCACGTGGAGGAGTCAACTCCAGAGATTACGGCGATTCCATGCGAGGTTGAGCGGTCGGCAATCATCGAGCGTGGGGTAGATGCGCTTATCGAGAGCCAGCGGAAATCTGTCGAACTTCAGATTCAAACCATGCACGAGATGATCCTTCGGAAGACTAGCGAGGCGACGGCACGGGTTGGCAACCAAATCGACGCTGCGGGACAGCCCTTCTCCGCCGAGCTATTCTTCAAAATGCTTGAAAGGGTACAGATTGATTTCGATTCGTCCGGTCAGCCTGATCTTTCCGCAGTGCGTTTTGTTGTCCACCCAGACCAGGCAGAACGTGTTCGTCAACTTATGACCCAATCGCAGTCCGACCCATTGTTTCAGCGCAGATACAGAGAAATCATGCTCAAGAAGCGAGAGGAATGGCGTGATCGAGAGAGCAATCGAAAACTGGTTGACTAAGACCAACGAACGTAACTACCAGGCAGCGTTCTGTCAAGTGCTCATACACCAGCGTCACCGCGTACTCTACTCCTCCTCTCATGGGCCGATGGAACAGGGCAAGGACATCATTACGAAGGGTCCTGACGTCGAATATCACGGCTACCAGACCAAAACCGGCGATGTGGACTTGAGGGAGTGGCGCAGCATCAAGGGAGAGATTGATGAGTTGGTGGAACTACCGATCAACTATCCGGGCGTGAACAAATCTAAGACGCACAAGGCCTACCTTGTCACGAACGGCACAATCACCGACCCGGTCAGGGTTCAGATCAGCGATCGCAACGAGGACAACGTACGGAAGAACCGTCAGTACGCCCATCTGGAGGTGATCGGCAGGGATTCACTTCTGAAATCGTTCGTCGATGCGCAAGGGCGTTTCGTGCCAAGGGCTCTTCCGGACATGCGCACCTTCCTCGAATTGTATCTCGAGGACGGGCGGAGCATGCTTCCCAAGGCGAAGCTGTTTGCCGTGCTCGATGGCACTGTCTTTGGTGAATCCCCAAGCAAGAAGTCGGATGCCCTTGATGCCATCACTAGCAGCCTCATAATCGTAAGCTATCTGCTGAACTCATTCGAACAGACCGCGAACCACTACGCAATGGCAGAAGGCTGGTCCATTCTTGCTGCGTGTATCGCCCGCTACGTGATTAAACATTCGATACCATCGGACCACTGGGGGGACTCGCTTAAACTGGTCATGGCGGAGCTCGAAGCAAATCTTGCACTCCTTCGGAAGTCGGCTCTCACCAGAACGGATTTCTTGGAAGGCGACGTTCGGGCCGATGGCGGACAGATGCTCCGCGCTAGAACAACCATCGTGCTTGGGGCGCTTGCGTGTCACGAGCTTCTTTCAGACGGGAAAGCTAAGTCCGAAAAGTCGCCAGATGACGTTCAGAAGCTCATCCGCGATCACTTTCAGAGACGGGGTTTTTGGGGTGAATCGGCCTTCCCTTATATCTTCTGGATCATCAAGTTTCTAGAGGTCAGGAAGGAACAGGCACTCGCGAAAAAGCTCCTAGAGGAACTGTTCGTGGCCCTTGTAGAGTCGAACGCCGGGCAGAAAGGAGCGGTCTTTCCCAGTCCGTATTTGGGAATCGAGGACGTTCTGGCGACCTCGATTCCTGACCGTCTTCAGGATGAAGACCTAGAAGGCTATAGGGGTAGTTCGTATATTCTGCGAAGCGTAATTGAGATGCTCGTGCGTCGTGGCCAGCGGGACCTGATTGCGGCGAAATGGCGCAAAGTCACATTCTGCGAGCAAAATGAGTTTGCCCCAGACCGACCGGAGGACGTGTTCACCTGGCGGACAAAAGATGGGACAAACGTTTCCAGCTTCCCGAATCGGCCACAGAGCTGGGCAGCTCTCTCTTCCGAGTCTCGCGACCTGTCGGCTATTCCGACGGCATACCGCGAATTCAGGAAGGTGCTGCCGTTCCACATTCTGGTCTGTCCTCAACGTGCAACACCTCCAGTGATTCGACTTCTAGACACAGAATCCTGAAAAGTCCTTGGGGGGGAGATCGGGTCGGGGGGAACCGGGGGAACCGCGGGGGAACCAGGGGGGGAACCGGGACAGCCTCGATTTCATCAATGAGGTTGCCCAACTCACTGATTCTATTGATCTCGACTGATTCTTACTATGGTGCCGGACATCAGCAAACATCTGACGAACCTCTGCTAATCTGCTGAATCGAAATGCTCTAGTGGGCGGCCTCTGAATTCTCAGCAATCGCAATCGAGGCTGTCCCGGTTTCCGCCCCACAATCCACGTCACAGTGGCTGGTTTGCTGTCGGTCCACGCGGCGGAACGGGAATCGTGGCTATAATCAGGGACGGCCTACCCCGACCCCCTAGTGCTTTCTTTCGAAAATTCACGTACGATGCTGAGGCTGCGATCGAAGAACCGATCCCTCACGGTCGCGGCACGGAAAAGCTTTGGCGTCAACCACTTGGGATCGGGGGCAAAGTGTCGGCATTCGGCTACGTTTCTCCGATTTACTACCGTGCACTTTTGGAACAAACCACTAGGGGCTCCGTCAGATACCGCTTCTTGAGACGTCGTGTCCATCCTAACCCGAGTCGGAGCAACGTTTGCTGTAACAACCGCTGCTGCCGGGGTAGCTAGTCTAGCAGTGGACCACGATTCCCTGGTTTTTATGGTCTGGGCATTGGTGTTTGGTCTGACCGTAACAATCATAGTCGCCACCGATAGAGGCCTCCACGCAGTGTTCTTGGCACGCGGTTACCGTCCGACTTTAGATCTACTTGACCGGGTGCTCAAAAGCGCAGAAGGCGAGAGCGTTTTTGTGTACGCCGCTTATAACAATCAAGAACTCGACCGCCACAATTATTTTGACAGAACAATCCGTATGTTACGAGACGACGGATTCGACGCGTATCGCCGCATTGTGGTTCTTCGCAGCGATTTGGACAAGCCGCACGTTACAAGGTTAATCCACGAATTTGCGGGAAAAGCAAATGTGGAAATTGGTATATACCATAGACAGCAGTTCTTTCCCATAAACATTCTCATGGCGTCACCCAACCGTGTGGTTATCGGTCTCCCGAAAGAGTCCACAACGGAGGGGGCGTTCGGGGATAGCGTTTCGCTGTATTTTCGCAATCATGTTGTTTATAATGGCTTTTTGGCACTCGCGAAGTTCCTATGGAAACACAGCGAGAAAGTTGTCGAGGGCGTCGAGATGAGTGACCGTGACTCAACGACGGCCGTTAGACGGATTGAGCAAGTCACTTTCGACGTGGAAGAGTGTTAGAGCCTCCGTTAGGGCGGAAACCGGGGGGCGGAAACCTGGACAGCCTCGATTTCATCAATGAGGTTGCCCAACTCATTGATTACATTGATCTCGACTGATTCCTACCATGGTGCCGGACATCAGCAAATATCCGATGAACCTCTGCTAATCTGCTGAATCGAAAGCCTCTAGTGGGCGGCCACTGAATTCTCAGCAATCGCAATCGAGGCTGTCCCGGTTCCCCCCCCCCGTTTTCCCCCGAGGTAGACTGCGACGCCGGCCATTTATCGAAATAATCCTTTCGGGTTTCCTTCAGAACTTCGTCCGTCGAGCGGGGCGGCAGGTCGACATCCTTCGTTCGCGCTTTGAGCATTTCGTCGATTTCGCGCACCGAGCGTGTGTGTGGGCGAATTCTTAGGCGCTTCGGCTGTTGATAGGGAACCAGCCGTGCGACCGGCGTATCGCGGTCCTTGACGATGATTGCGCCGCCCGCCCGAACCAGCCGCAAATAGGCGCTTAGACGAGCCTTCAACTCGGTGATTTTCACCGCAGTTTCCATATGACTAATTGTGACTATGTTTAGTGAAGTCGTCCATTCCATGTGGCCGAATTACGTGCCCCCGGTCCGAGATCTCTCGTCGCTTGCCGTCCCGGGCGTAAAGGCATAGGCAACCGCCGCAACAATCAATCCCGCGAAAACAGGATGAATCGCCGGCAAACCCACTGCCGCGCCCAGCCCGGCCGACCAAACGGTAACCGCCACTCCGCCCCCGACGATCGACGCCAACACTGCTCGCCGGCCTCGCCTCCACCACAGGCTCATGACCAAAGTCGGAAAGAAACAGGCCCCGAACAGCGCTCCTGAAAGCGCCGTCAGCGGAACCACGTCGTCGGGCGGGTCGAGCGCCAATAAAGCCGGGAGCGCCGCCACGGGGATCATGACCCAGCGCTGCAGTTTGTCGATCGCGGCTTCCGTCGCCGACCGACGCCATTGAGCCCATCCGTCGACCACCAACGCCGAACCGGCCACGTGGAGCACGGAGTCAATCGACGACAGCGCGGCGCAAAGAAAACTCCCCAGCAACACCGCGCCCCAGAAACTCCCGAACAGTCGGTCCACCAAGTAGGGAACCACCTGATCCGTATTCTGAAAGAAGAACTGCGACTCAGCTTGTGGGACGATTCCGTGGGCGAGAATTCCGAGCGAAAAAAGCATCGGCACGGTGATTCCCATCAAGCCGACCGTCAGCCATTTCGCTTGTTGAATCTGCCGGCCCGAGGCGTGTCGAAACATCAAAAAGCGCACCACCAAGCGAGGCGCGACCATCATCTTGATTCCCGTACTGAGCGACAGCCCGACGATCAACAACGGCGACATCAGGACGTCCCAGGAAAGAAGCCTGCCCGCGAGCGGCGCACCCGCGGCGTCAAGATCCGGGCTCGCGGCGACGGCGTTCCAGTCGGCATGCATGACACAGGCCGCGAATAGCGCAAACACACCCAGGACCATGATGCCGCCCTGCACGGTGTCTGTGTGCAGAATTGCCCGAATCATCCCCCACGACGTGTAAGCCACCACGAGCACGAAAACCGTCATGACCGCCGTTTCATACGAGAGGTTCAAGATCCGGCTTACGATGTGCCCGATTCCCTTAAACACCGCGAGCATGTAAAGCAGTGACGCGAAAAAGACGACGCCGGCGCTGATGTACCCGATCGCGTCCCCTCCGAACTTTTTTCGCAAGTAGGCCGGGACGGTGACGCGATCCAAATCCAAGTCGTCCCCCAGCACCGCTCGGGCGTCGAGAATCATCGGTTTGGCGACGACAAACCAGGCGACAATCGCGCACAGCAAGAACACCAGCCCGGCCAGCAGCCACGCGACGCCGACCTTGTATCCGAAGCCCGATTGGCCGAGGAACGTATTCGTACTGAGGAAAGTGGCGTAAAAAGAAACGGCGATCACTACCGGGCCGGGCCGGCTTTCATGACGCCGGTTGGCCCGCCAGGCCGACAGAATCATCAGGCCAATGAAGGCGGCGAGGACCCCGACGGCGACGCCGTTGTCGCTGAACCAAAGCGTGAATTCCCGCATGAGATCGATCTAGTTCACGAGGGTCTTGACTGGGTTGAACCTAGACGGGCCCATCAATTGGCAATCGAGCCGTCCGGACGCCTGTCGAGAGGCTCGCCGGGGTCACTCCGGCAGGTCTCTGGCTTCTTTGAGCGCGGCTTGTTCGAGCACACGGGCTCCTTTGAGCATGCCTTCCATCGAGATGTTCCCCTCGTGACAGGCGTACTCGAAGATGGCGTCTTTCGTGCTCTCGAGAAAGATCACCGCCGTCCAGGGCTTGGTGTAGGTCGTCGGGTCGTTGACCGTGATTTCGTAGGCAACCGTGTCGGCGTCGACGCGCTTGAAGCGTTCGATCAAATGTAGGTTCTCGCTGGTTCCGCGGAAGTAGCTCTTTGGCGAAAAGTTCTTGCTCTCGACCACCAGCGTGTCACCCTCGAAGCGGCCGCGCGGGTCGCCGTGCCATTGGCGAACGTTCTCGGGCAGATGCGGACGCCCGTCGAGCGGAATGATGCGGGCATCGTGGATCAGCTCCTGGTGAATGATGACGTGGTCGGGCGTCTGAAAAATCTGGTAGTAGCTGTTGTACCCCGCCAAGAGATTCGGCATGCCGTAAGTGATGCAGCGCGCGGGGAGGTTTAGGTCTTCGGGCCCGGCCGGGAATTTGCCCCGGAATCTCTTCCCGCGATCCTCTACTCGCACTTTGCCTTCCGCGGTCATCTCGGGCATTCGTCCATCCGGCGGGTCGACGATCAACGACGTGCGGTTTTCGATCTCTCGCTTGACGATCCAGAACTGGTTGTAGTTGCCCGTATTGTTATCGAACGATCGGTAGTTGATACCCTCGGCCACGGCGGCTTTGACGAAGTCGTCTCCGAAGAAGGCGTCGCCGCCGTCGCGCACTGCGTCCGCTTTCTCCTTGAGGGCCGCCAATTCTTCGTCGTTCAGCTTCTCTTTCCCGGCGAACTCTTTCGGCCGCTCCAAAGGAGTCGCCGAGTTGTTCACCCACGTGCCTTGGAGATCCGGGGCGCCCCAGGCCGTGCGGGGGAGGGAAGCCGAGTCGGTCGACGAATCCTCCGGCGGTTGTGCAGCGGTTGAGAAGGTGCCGAGCACAGCCGTCAAGACCATTGCGGCGACAACTGAGGCTGAAAGTCGATGGCGCATCGGGATCCTCCTCGAGGAACGTAAAGCCGCTAGGCGCACTTCGAATTCTAGCGCAAGACAGATAATGCCCCAAGAGACTCGATGCCCTGGATGGATACCGTGTTGCAGCGACGGGCTACTGAGCCGGCGGGCACCAAAGGCGTCCCTGGTGCTCGGTCTGTGCGCGGAACAAGTGCCCTTCCGTGCTGGTGACATAGAGCATCGTCAGATCCGGACCGCCGAATGAGCAGTTGGTGGGCCGTTTCGCGTCGACCGGGTGGGTTTCGATCACTTCGCCCGAGGGCGAGAAAACGTAGATCATCGGACCGGGGCCGCCCAACTCCCAGCCCGCCGCGGCGACGATATTGCCTTCGGTGTCAAGGCACATGCCGTCGATCCCACGATTGGAGCCGAAATCGTGCAGCACTTCCATATCTCCCAACGATCCGTTGGAGAGAACCGGATATCCGCGAAGCTGCCGCGTCTCATCAGGCCGGCGGCCGCTCTGGGCGACGTATAGTACCTGATGGTCGAGCGAAAATAGCAAACCGTTGGGCCGGGTTGTGTCGAAGGTGACGCGCGTCGTCGCCCAGCGTCCGGTTTCTCGTGGATCGAGTCGGTAGACCGAATCGTGATCAAGCTCCTTCTGCGAACGGTCCGCGCTCCAGGGCCCGGCCGCCCCTTCGTAAAAAGGGTCCGTAAACCAGACTCGTCCACGCGGATCGATCGCGAGATCGTTGGGAATGTTGAATCGCTTGCCCTCGAAGGCGTCGCTCAGGATTGTCGTTGTCCCGCCGCGTTCATAACGTACCACTCGACGCGTGTTGCCCTCACAGGCGAAGAGCGCGCCCCCTGCATCGAACATCAAGCCATTGGCGCACTCCGTGCCTTCGCGGTAAACCGTGTAGCCCGCGCTGGCCGGATCGTAGCGCAAGATGCGCGAGGCCGGGATGTGGGTAAACAGAAGCGCCTCGCCGTCCCAAGCCGGTCCCTCGGTGACGCCGCCGAGCGGACCTTCCACAAGTTCGAATCGCCAAGCCATTGAGCCGTCCCCCTATTTGTGGACGAGAGAAGCCTTTCATTGTAGCTGCACAAGGCGGAGTTACCGGGAAAGTGCCGCCAGAGGAGGTCTTGAGTTAGTCGATGCCCGGGCGCCGGTAGCCTGCCACCAAGAACGAGCCTTGAGAATACCTCAGGAGGCTCCAGGACACGCCATCTGCACGCACTTCAAAACCCGGGCTCGTCCGGCTCGCAATCCGGCGGGCGCTCTGAGCGCGGCATGATTCGCGGCGTTGCGGCGGTCGAGAGTACTCGAAGCGCATCTCGACCCTCGCGCTCTTCGACAAGTCGGAATCTACAGTCCGCGGTCGCGCACTAAACATACCAACCAGTATGAAGGCTGGTGATCCGGGAGTCAAGCGTTGCACGCAGGATAGTGCTGGAGGCAGCAATCGACGCGGTAGGGGGCTGGAATCGGGACCAACCAAACGGCCCACCGGCGCTAGGTCGTACTACCTAAATCAAAATGGTGCGGCCTGTCCATTGTGGTTCTTCAGCACCTACGGAATAATCTCTGCTAGGCATTGATCGGATCCGGCGACGTGCCGGGGAAGTAGCCATGACCAAGAAACAAATAGAGACCTTCCGCAATCAGCTCCAAGACAAGCTCGTAGCGCTTCGGAAACCCGCACTTGAGGCGAGTGAGATTCAGGTTCAACAAACGGCCGACCCAATTGATGACGCGCAATCCCAATGCCTCCGCGAGCTGGCTTTGCAGGTGATGGCATCGGGTTGGGAGACCACGCGCGCCGTTGAGTCGGCTTTGGAGCGAATCGGCACCGGCGAATACGGCTGGTGTGAAGGCTGCGGCGCGTCCATCAAGGCCCGCAGGCTGCAAGCTGTACCGTGGGCGACGCGCTGCGTCGCCTGCCAGGAAGAGACTGAAAGCGTCCTCGTCTGAACAGGTCGCTCTTGGTTTGCTCGGTTCGACCGTGCCCGCGGATCACATCCGATTCTCGCCGGAATCTCGTTTTCCCCACCTTCCGCACGTCTCTCTACCACTCTGACGCCGACACCGATAAATCACTGCGAAGTGCCTTAGAAAGAAAAAGTTACACCGTTCGAGTCATCCGTTATCATGGTATGATCGCTTCGACGTCCGCAACGTGCGGCTTCGCATTTCACTACTGCGTTGATTGCAGAGTCCGGGTTCAGGACTTCGCGTCTCCGGCATGGGGTCGGCCTAGGACATGGAGCCACCAGGCGTCAAACAGCCCTTTGAACAAGCCGCTGCCGGCGAGCCTTCCACTTGGGAGCAGCGCGCTCGGCAGCTCGCGGACGACCTACGTGTGGCTCAACAGCGGCTTCGAGTCGCCGAGCATGTTCGAGACGAGTGGATCGTCCGCTTCCATAACTCCCGTCCCCGAGCTCGGATGCGGCGGGGCGTTCATGCCGCGTTGGATTTCGTCGAATCCCTAACGCCGCTCCACCTCCGCGAGCGGTACCGCGATCTGTACCTTCGCTGGTATCACCGCTTCTTCCCGTACGGCTACCGCGAGTTTCAATCCGCCGATCTTGCACTTCCTTCAGCGGATGCGCTTGCTATCGATTCGGCGGATCCCGGCCCATCGGACATGGGCGCACGTCCGAAGACTACACAGGCCGGCGACGGTCTTCCATTCGCTAGTCACCCAACCTACCGGCCGAAGATCAGCGTCGTTCTGCCGGTTTGGAACCAGGCAGAGTTTCTGGCAGGCTCGGTCCGTAGCGTGTTGGCTCAAAGCTACGAAAATCTGGAGCTGATCGTCGTGGACGACGGGTCGGATGAGGACCTCAGTTCGGCTCTAACCCCTTGGTTGGGAGATTCCCGTGTGCGAGTGATCAAGCGGCGACACGAGGGTATCGCCGCGGCGCTAAACGCAGGCTTTCGAGAGGCCTCCGGGGACTTCCTTACCTGGACTTCGGCAGACAACCTCATGAAACCGGAGATGCTTTCGGCTTTGTTGGGTTATCTTCTACGCCGGCCTTCGGTTCGCATGGCGTACTCCAATATCGAACTCATTGACGATAGGGGTCGCCCGCTGACCGGTTCGGATGTAAGGGTGATGCATCAGCGCCCCCACGTCACCCACCAACTCGACCTTCCTCGATCGACCGAGGCCCTCGGGCTGGAAGACGACAACTTTGTCGGTTCCTGTTTTCTTTACCGGCGCTCGGCGGCCATGGCGGCGGGGGAATACGACGGCTCGGTGCTTGGCGCTGAAGACTACGACTACTGGCTGCGACTCACCGAGATTGGCGAGGTCCGGCGCATCGACGGCGACGAGTGCCTTTATGCGTATCGCGTCCATGATGGTTCGCTGACGGGTAGACACGACCATGGCGCGATCCGAGATAACATGCGGATCGCTCGCGAGCGCCACCTGGAGCGTTTACGACGGGTTAGGCAACCGTTTCGAGTATTTGTTTTCTATGAAGACGGGTGCGAGGCGGACTACGAATGGGTGGAAGCCCTGGCCGGCAGCTTGGAGCAGCAAGGTCAGCGGGTTACGCTCATCTGCATCGGAGCTGTGGGCCGGGCAGATTCGGAGTTCTTGTCTGTGACCCATGTGCAAGATACGGAGCAGGCAGCCGCGCTGATACAGAAGGTCTCGGCACAACACGGGGAAAAGACGTTGCTTCTTTCCTTTCTTAACGAGCCGTCGCGGACCGCGGCTCTCCGGCCGTCGAGCAACGCCAACACGATCTTTTCTTGTGCTTGGCTCGCACCTATGAGCGGTTCGGATCGGGAGCTACCCGAAGAAAGTTGGCTCCTGGGCGGCTCGACCAATGTCCTCGAAGCGCTGCCGGCGGACCGTCGCCGCGCAGCCTCGCTGCTGATCCCCTTCCGCGGCGCCTTTCGACCCAGCGGGGCTCTAGCTCTAAAGGCTCGTGGCAGCCGCTACACGGTGCCCGAGTTGAGTTCGTCCACCCGGCCGGCGGCGGTTTACGCGGGGCCTCTGCGAGCCGACCTTCTCGACGTTGATTTGCTCGTGTCGACGGCGGAGCGTCATCCGGAACTGGATTTCATTCTGGTCGGCTCGGACTCTGAGGCACTCGACGGGGATGCCCGGCTTCAGCGGCAGGATAACTTGATTGTGCTCGCCGGGAGGCCGGCTGATACATGGCATATCTATTTGTCCCGTGCGGCCTTCCTGTGGGCTCCGTTCCGGGACGAGCCCACCCTGGTCGGTGCGATGCAGGAGGTGCTGTTGATTTATTTGGCAGCCGGCAAACCGGTGCTTGCGACCGACGCCGTTCGCGCCGCCGGTCTCGAAGATCTACCGAACGCCGTCATCACCCATCGCCATCAGTGCCCAGACGGGGTCGCACGCGTTCTCAACATTGCTTCTGATTGGATAATCGCGGACGAATACAGGCGTAGACTCGGCCCCGACGTTGTTGCCTGCAAATTGCTCAGGACGGCAAACGCGCAAATTTACGGGAACACGATGGCGCCCCTACGCAAGGGCAACAGTGGGTAATTCTTCGCCCCGATTTGCTGCGGGACTTAGCAGCACGGCGTCCGCGCCTATCACGCGCTGACGTTAATCCATGTGCTGCGTTCGACTGTGCTACAACAACCCCTAGCCCTGCATTTCTCACCACCTGGCGAGGCGAAGTGCGTGAGAGGGCTGTCAGTACGAGGCACGGGCTGCCTGGCGCGCGGAGGCGTACTTGAACAGTACGGTGAGCACGGCAGGCAACCGTAACGAAGTAATGACAGGCCTATCGCGTGCTTCGACCGCCGGGTGGTGAGAAATGCAGGCTAGCGATCCCACGCTGTTCCGCGCGGCACAGAGCCGGCAGGAGAACCGAATGGCAACGGGCAACGACAAAGCGAAATCGAGAGCCGCGATTATCGGCGACACCGGTCACGGCGGGTACGGCCACGGGCTCGACACAGTTTGGACCGTCTTCGACTCGGTCGAAGTGGTAGCGGTAGCCGATCCTGACGACGAAGGTCGCGCTCAAGCCCAGCAACGAACCGGGGCCAAGCGCGCCTATCGTGACTATCGCGAGATGCTCGCCCGTGAACAGCCCGACTACGTCAGCATTGGGCCGCGCTGGCTCGACCAGCGGGTCGAGATGGTAACCGCGGTCGCCGAAGCCGGGGCGCACATGTATCTCGAAAAACCCTTCGCGCGTAACCTCGAGGAGGCCGATCGCATGATCTCGGCCATCGAGAAAAACAGCGTGAAGGTGCAGACCGCGCACCAGATGCGGATGTCACCGTACGCCGTTCGTGTCAAACAGATGCTCGATGCCGCCGAGATCGGCACGATCCAGGAAGTTCGTCTGCGGGGCAAGGAAGACCACCGCGCCGGCGGAGAAGACCTGATCGTTCTCGGGACGCATTTGTTCGATTTAGCGAGAATGTTTCTCGGCGACCCGCGCTGGGTCTTCTCCCACGTCACCCACGACGGCAAGGATCTCACCGCCGGGGACGTTCGCGAGCCCACCGAACCGGTCGGCCCTGTAGGCGGCAACCAAATCGCAGCCATGTTCGCCTTCGACAAGGGCGTGCATGCGTATTTCGCCTCGAAAACGAGCGACCGCAAGGGATCAAGCCGCTGGGGTACCCGTATCTACGGCAGCCGTGGCATCATCGACCTGCCGAATCAGACCTATCCCAAAGGGCAGCCGCGCATCCTACGGACTCACCGCTGGATGCCGGGCGAGAAACGCACATGGGAGTGGATCGAAGGCGCGTCACACGTCGACTTGGCGGCTGAGGATCGCCCGCTTTCGAATGCGTTGATGGTTCACGATCTGTTTGAGGCCGTCAAGCAGGACCGCAAGCCCGCTTCGAGCGGCCATGACGCCCGCTGGGCTCTCGAAATGATTCTTGGGATCTACGAGTCGCAGCAGAGCGGTGGACGAGTCGAGTTCCCGCTAAAGCAGCGGACGCACCCGTTCGAGCGTTTGTAGGAGGCGCGCGGAACAAGGAGGCTTCTATGCCCTTCGTAGTGATTTTTCTTCTAGTGGTCCTAATGGCCACGCCGACTTCGGCCGCTGAAATTCCCCCGCCTTCCGGCGAAAGAATCGTCTCAGCCGAAACTCGCCTCGAACTGTTGTTCACCCGCACCGTCGATGTCGAGGGTGGACTTACCGAAGGCCCGGCCGTCGCTCCCGACGGGAGCATTTATTTCTCCGATATCCTTCCTGAAACCAACAAGGGAATGATCTTGCGCTTCGACCCGAAGACCGGCAGGACCACCGTCTTTTCGGATGATAGCGGCAAGGTCAACGGTTTGATCTTCAACGCCGATAGCGATCTCATCGGCGCCCAGGGAGCCGACTACGGATTACGCCGTATCGCAAGTTGGAACGTCGAGACCGGCAGCCAAGCCATGCTCGCCGACCGCTTCCAAGGAAAACGCTTCAACGCGCCGAACGACGTTTGCCTCGACGACAACGGGCGGATCTATTTCAGCGACCCGCGCTACCTCGGGCACGAGCCGCTCGAGCTCGATCATCGGTCCGTGTATCGCGTTGACGAGAGCGGCAACGTTGTGGAGATCACCCGCGATGTGAGCAAGCCCAACGGCCTGGCTCTTAGTCCCGACGGCGGCACCCTGTACGTCGCCGACCACGACAACGACAAGAAGATCATGCGCATTCTCGCCTTTTCGTTGGACGCCGACGGTCTCGTCAAAGGCCCGGGCCGAACGCTGCTTGACTTCGGAGAAGAGGCCGGTTGCGACGGTATGACAGTCGATGAACACGGCAATCTCTACTTAACGATTCGGATGCAGCGACGGCCGGGCGTCATGGTCGTCAACTCAGACGGCAAAGAGGTTGCTTTCATTCCGACAGGCCCCGCGGGGCAACCCCCCGGCGAAACGGGCGAGGGCCTGCCCAGCAACGTCGAGTTCGGCAAGGGGGCGGAGTCCCACGTTCTCTACATCACGGTCGATACGAGTCTCTACCGAATTCCGCTCAAGGTGAAAGGCTATCACCGGCAGTATCGCTGATGAGATTCAACGCGGCTTCGGCCCGTCGCTTGAGCTCGGGGCCCCGTACCTGGTTCATGAATTCTGAATGCCGGCGTGAAATTGGGCCCCCGTCCGAGCCGAGACGATGAATCAACTCGATCCCGATGTCGTCGGTCTGCTCGAGCGATTTGCGCGAGTCGGCCGCCCCCCGCTGAATACTCTGACGCCCGAGGAAGCGCGCGCCAACTCACGAGCGCTCGTCGAACTGCGGGGCGACCCCGTTCCCGTCGCCGCCGTCGAAAATACCTTTTGCCCAGGGCCGGTGGGGGCGATCCCGGTTCGTGTGTACCGGCCTTCGGGCGCAGGGCCGTTCCCGGTGCTGGTTTACTACCACGGGGGCGGCTGGGTGCTCTGCGATTTGGATACCCACGACAACGCCTGCCGAACGCTGTGCATAGGGGCGCAGTGCTTGACGGTTTCGGTGGATTACCGCCTCGCGCCGGAGCACAAGTTCCCCGCCGCGTTCGACGACAGCTACGCCGCTTTCGAATGGGCCGCCGCGAACGCAGCCCGCCTGGGAGCCGACCCCGCACGCATGGCCCTGGGAGGCGACAGCGCGGGCGGCAACCTCGCCGCCGCGGTCGCGTTGTCGGCGCGCGACCGGCGGGGCCCCGCGATCAGCCGTCAGCTTCTGATCTATCCGATCATGACCGTCACTTCTTTCGACACGCCCTCCTACATGGAATTTGCCAAGGGATACTATCTCGAGAAGGCGGGCATGGAATGGTTTCGCGATCACTACCTGGCCGCTCCTGAAGATGCCGCCGATCCGCGAGTTTCTCCCCTGGCAGTCGCGGACCTCGGCGGCTTGCCGCCCGCGCAAATCGTAACCGCCGGGTTCGACCCCTTGCGAGACGAGGGCGCGGCGTATGCCCGCCGTCTCGAACAAGCCGGAGTCGCGGTCGATTACACCTGCTACAAGGACACGATCCACGGCTTCGCCACCCTAACCGGAGCCCTTCCCGGCGCGAAAAAGGCGCTGGGGGAGATTGCCGAGCAATTGGGGCGGGCGCTGCGTTCTTAGCCTGCATTTCTCACCACCTGGCGAGGCGAAGTGCGTGAGAGGGCTGTCAGTACGAGGCACGGGCCGCCTTGGCGCCCCATTTCTTAAGCAAGAGGCGTACTTCAACAGTACGGTGAGCACGGCAGGCAACCGTAACGAACTAATGACGGGCCTATTGCGTGCTTCGACCGCCAGGTGGTGAGAAATGCAGGTTAGCTCTTCTCCGGTTCCGCGACAGCCTTTCGCGTACCCCACCCACGCATCCGGGGCGTCGGTTACCTCAGCAAGACGGGCACTATAATGGGTCCTCGGGCGGCGACGGATTCCGCGATCAGCACTTCGTCGCCGCCACGTCATCCGATCGGAAGCGCCCGTGTCTCACCAGCCCGAAACCATCCCGGTGCGTCCGGCCCACGTGTTCGACGAGCAGGCGTTGTTCGCCTACCTTGAGCGCAACATCGAGGGTCTCCGGGGTCCACCCGAGGTGCGTCAGTTTTCCGGCGGGCAGTCCAACCCAACCTTCACGGTTTCGACGAACGACCGAAAGTATGTGGTCCGCAAAAAGCCCCCGGGGAAACTTCTACCCCGAGCTCACGCCGTCGACCGCGAGTACCGCGTGATGAAAGCGCTCGGCACGGTCGGTGTGCCGGTCCCCCACGTGTATCTTTTGTGTGAGGACGAGTCGATCATCGGAACAGCCTTTTACGTGATGGATTACGTCGCCGGCCGCGTGCTGCGTGATCCCGGCCTGCCCGACATGGCCCCGGATGAGCGTGCCGTGGTCTACGACGCGATGAACGCCTGCCTGGCCAAAATCCATATGACGGACTTCGAGGCCCGCGGCCTGTCGGATTACGGCAAGCCAGGCAATTATTTCGCGCGCCAAATCAGCCGCTGGAGCCGCAACTATGTAGCGGCTCAAACCCAAAAGATCGAGCCTGTCGATCGCTTGATGGACTGGCTGCCGGAGAACATTCCCCCCGGGGATGAAACTTCAGTGGTCCACGGCGACTTCCGGCTCGAGAATATGATCTTCCATCCCACCGAGCCAATAATCCTGGCGGTGCTCGACTGGGAGCTATCCACGTTGGGGCATCCGCTGGCCGACCTGGCTTATAACTGCCTGCCCTATCGTTTGTCGCTCGGTGCGTCAGGCGGCTTAACGCCGGAAAAGCGCACGCCGGGAATTCCGTCCGAGCAAGAGTACATCGCGGCCTATTGCCGTCGAACGGGAACGAAAATCGAGCGGTGGAACTTCTACCTCGCTTTTTCTCTGTTCCGTTCCGCTTCGATCGCGCAAGGCGTATACAAGAGGGTTTTGGACGGCAACGCTGCTTCCGCGACCGGCATCAAACTCGGCGCACGGGTCCCCGACACCGCCGCGAAAGCTTGGGAGCTGGCTCAGGAACGCGAGTGACGGTCGGCGAGCGCGCGCAACTGGAAGTCCGAGGTTGAGCCGTTGACAAAGAACATCATCGTCGGTACCGCCGGGCATATCGATCACGGCAAGACCGCGCTCGTGCGGGCGCTAACGGGAATTGACGCCGATCGCTTGGAGGAAGAAAAACGCCGGGGCATTACGATCGACTTGGGTTTCGCGCATCTACCGATTGCCGGCGGTGTACAGCTCGGATTCGTCGATGTTCCCGGTCACGAACGATTCGTCAAGAACATGCTGGCCGGGGTCGGCGGCATCGATCTACTAATGCTCGTCATCGCGGCCGACGAATCGATCATGCCGCAAACCAGGGAACACTTCGACATCTGCCGCTTGCTCGACGTTCGTCGCGGGCTGGTTGCTCTGACGAAGACCGATCTGGTCGATCCCGATTTGGTCGAGCTGGTCAAGCTCGAAACCGAGGAATATCTCGCCGGATCGTTTCTCGAAGGCGCACCGATCTGTCCCGTCAGCTCGAAAACAGGAAGCGGCGTCGATGACTTGCGCACGGCGCTCCGCAAGTTGGCTGTCGACGCGGAGCCGAAAAACAGCCATCACCACTTCCGACTCCCCATTGATCGCGTTTTCGTGATGAAGGGCTTCGGGACGGTTGTCACCGGTACGTTGGTTTCCGGAACGCTTTCGGCGGACTCCGACGTCGAGGTATTGCCGGCGGCCAAGCGGGTGCGCGTGCGCGGCCTCGAAGTGCACGGCGGGGAAGTTCCCGAGGCCGTCGCCGGGCAACGCACAGCCGTCAACCTTTCTAATATCGCGGCCGACGGCCTGGCGCGCGGCATGGTGCTGACCGCCGCCGGGAAGTTCGAGCCGACCCGGCGCATCGATTGTTCCGTGGACTTGCTGGGCTCGGCGAAACCACTCAAGTACGGCGCGCGGGTCCATTTCCACGCCGGCACCGCCGAGCTGGAAGGCCGCGTTTACTTCCTCGATCGGCGAAAAGTGCTCCAACCCGGCGAGCGTGCTTACGCCCAAATGCGTTTTCGCGATGCGTTACCGCTGTGGCGGGGAGACCGATTCATCATTCGCCGATTCTCGCCCGTTATCACGATCGGCGGCGGGGTCGTGCTCGACAACCACGCACCGAAGCATCGCGTGGACGAAGAGTGGCGCCCGCGCCTCGAAGTTCTGGACCGCGGGGAACCCGAGGAAGTGTTGGAAGTCTTGCTGAAGGGCGCCGCTCATGGAACGGGCGCGAGGGAAATCACGGCTCGAACGGCTTGGCTTGACTCCGAATTGGAAACAACCGCACGGGGGGTTGAGCAGAGGGGCCGCATTGTCCGCATCCACGAAAGTCCCGCTTACTTCGTTCACCGCGATGACTTCCGCGCCGCGATGACCAAGACACTTGACCTCTTGACTGCTTTTCACCACGACAATCCATTGCTGCCCGGAGCCGCCAAGGAAGCGATGCGAACGTCGTTGTTCCCCCAAGCCCCCCCGTTCTTTCTTGACGCACTGTTGGCCCACCTTGCGCGCGACAAAAAGGCCGCGGTCGAGGGTGAGATCGTCCGTCTCGCGACGCATCGCGTTGTCCTGCGGGAGGAAGAAGCAGCCGCCCGTGATAAGATCGTCGCCGCGTTCCACGAAGCCGGGCTTGCGGTGCCGGCCCTACCCGAGTTGCTCAAAAAGTTGCCGGTCGATGGTCCGCGCGCGCGGCGTATTCTCGACGGCTTATTGAGAGAGGGCGTCTTGGTCAAGGTGACCGCCGAACTGGTTTTTCACCGCGAAGCCCTCGATGGGCTTCGAAACAAGCTGGCCCGGCAAAAACAGGAATCCGACCGGCTCACTGTCCCGGTTTTCAAGGATCTCGCCGGGATTAGCCGTAAATACGCGATCCCTCTACTCGAGTATCTCGACCGCCAAAGACTGACCCGCCGAGTCGGTGACGAACGCGTGATTTTGTAAATAGGCAAGGGTCTACTTCATTGCGTGTCCCGCTGACAGGAGATCTTCCCTCGTTGGAGCCCTCACGAGCGGATGCAATACTATTGGGACAAAGGAATCATTCAATGGACTCGGAATACGCCGTGGAAATGGCGACTTCGAATATTCGTTACGGGCCGGGCGCGACCCGCGAGCTTGGCCCCGAGTTGGTCGACCGCAAGATCGGCCGCGTCATAGTGCTGACCGACCCCTATTTGGCCAAGTTGCCGGCGGTCGAAACCGCCCTCGCATCGCTCGACGACAACAACATCCGCTACACCCTCTATGACAGCGTGCGCGTCGAGCCGACCGATGAATCTTTCCGCGATGCGATCGGCGTCGCGGAGCAAAGCGAGTTCGAAGCCTTTGTCGCCGTCGGCGGCGGTTCCACGATCGACACCGCCAAGGCTGCGAATCTCTACACAACCTACCCGGCCGATTTCCTCGACTATGTCAATCCTCCGATCGGGAAAGGCCTGCCCGTACCGGGGCCGCTCAAGCCGCTGTTCGCTGTTCCCACCACAGCCGGCACGGGAAGTGAAACGACCGGCGTGGCGATTTTCGACTTCGCCGAACTCCACGCCAAGACCGGAATCGCGCACCGCCGCCTCAAGCCTACGCTGGGGATTTTGGACCCCGACAACACCCGCACTCTGCCCTCCGACGTAGCCGCCTCCACCGGACTCGACGTTCTCAGCCATGCCGTCGAATCCTATACCGCGGTTCCTTACACGGACCGCCCGCGACCCGAGCGCCCGATCCTTCGCCCCGCCTACCAGGGCTCGAATCCCATCAGTGACATTTGGTCGCTCGAAGCGCTGCGTATGGTGCGCGAATACCTGCCTCGCGCCGTTGCCGATCCGGGTGATGACGAGGCGCGCGGCATGATGCTGTTGGCGGCTTCCTACGCCGGTGTCGGTTTCGGGAACGCGGGAGTCCACTTACCTCATGGGATGTCCTATCCGGTTTCGGGCATGGTCAAAGCCTATCGGCCCGCGGGGTATCCTGGCGATCGGCCACTGATACCGCACGGGACTTCGGTGATTCTGAACTCCCCGGCGGTTTTCCGCTTCACGGGCCCGGCTTGCCCCGAGCGACATCTGCGGGCCGCCGAGGTGCTGGGCGCGTCCGTTGCCGGCGTCAAGCTCGAAGACGCCGGGAAAGTTCTGGCGGATCAGATTACGTCGTTCATGCGACGGTTAAACGTCCCCAACGGTCTGCGGGCGATCGGTTTCACATCGGGCGACATTCCCGCTTTAGTCGAGGGCACCCTGCCGCAGCACCGGGTGACGAAACTCTCGCCGCGTCCCGCCGACGCAGAGGCCCTCGCCGCTATGTTCGAAGACTCCATGACCGCCTGGTAACCCGTGGCACCCATCGAAGGAGAGCCCATGGCATTCGGCAAATACTACGAAGAATTCGAAGTCGGCCAGGTCTTCAAGCACTGGCCCGGCCGCACGATCTCCGAGGCCGACGACACCTGGTTCAGCTTATTGACCATGAACCAAAACCCTCTCCACATCGACGCCCACTACGCCGAACAGTTGCAGCACGGACAGCGGCTGGTCGTCGGCCCGCTCGTCTTCAGCATCGTCGTCGGCATGAGTGTGGCCGACATCAGCGGACGCGCCATCGCCACCCTCGAATACAAGGAAATCAAGCACGTCGGGCCGGTCTTCCACGGCGACACGATCTACGCCGAAAGCCGTATCGTCAATTTGCGCGAATCGAAATCGAAGCCCGATCGAGGCCTCGTCTTCGTCGAATCCCGCGGCTTCAACCAACGCGACGAAACCGTACTAACCCTTAAGCGGACGGTGCTGGTGCCGAAGCGCCCGTAAACCCAAACCGGGCCGCGCGACTCAGGGGCTGTGCTCGGGAGAGTCCCCATTTTTCACACCGCTTTTTCGGGCGCGAGCCCGGTTCACAGATAGCGGGGGCGGGGCCCAAGGAACCGCCGGCCCGGCGGCCGGTTCCCCCTCCCGAGGGCAAACGGAGACCGGCGACACCAAACCATCACGTCAACTCAAGAAATATTTCTCCCTTAACTCCAACAACTTACCGATTCCCCACCCCCACTCAGTCGCCCTACCGGCCGTATCCTACTAACGGGCAACCTGCCCGGAGTGAAAATCGCGGACTGCCACCGATTTCCGCCTGTCGAACTGCGTTGCTTTCAACGCCGGCGGAGTCCGGAAATCGGCTGGCTGTCCCCCTTTTTTCAAGGAAATTGAGGTAAACATTCATGGCAACCAATGCACAAATCAATGCTAATCGCAAAAACGCAAAACAATCTACCGGACCGCGTACACCCGAGGGCAAGCAGCGTTCATCCAAAAACGCTCTCAAGCACGGCCTGCTCGCCCTAGACTCTGTCATCCCCGGCGAAGATCCCGCCGATTTCGACCGTCACCTCACTCTTTACGAGGACACCTACAACCCCCGAAACTGCGTCGAAAGAGAACTCGTCCTCCAAATCGCCGACTCGGCGTGGAGAATGCGACGTCTCTCCCGTATCGAAGCCACCGTCATGACCGCCGGGATCGAAAGGACCCGCGTTCATCAACAAACATACCGCCCGGAGCGCATGCGGGAAGGACACGAAGGCAAGCTCCAACTGCTCGGCGCATCGATGTACGGCGGGACGCAATTCCTCAACCAACTGGCCCGCTACGACGGCCATCTGAACCGCCGCCTCCACCGCGCCGTCGAGCTGATGATGAAAATCCGCAAAGAAGACCGAAAACTCCGCGAAGCGGAAAACCAAGATGCAACCAACAGAGACCGAGGCGTGGACGGAAGTCCACGCTCCGCCGGCGAACCGGCTTGGGACGAAGTCATCGAAGATTACGGCCCGCGGGAAGACTACGGCCCGGTCAATCAGGCACAACCCACTCCGATCGCCGGCCGCAAAGGTCCCGCATCCGTGTCGAAGAGCGCTAGCGACCCGCGCCACGTCGCGCTGCGCGAAAAGCTACTGAACGAAGCCAATGCTTTAGTAAACGCCTTGAAGAATAAGGAGTTCCCGGACCCGCCCGACGAGCGTATCAGGCGCAAAGTAGAAGCAGGCCTGTCCTCCATCCCAAGCGGCTAAGCCGTCAAGCCTCGGCGACTCCCAAAAGGACCACTACCCAGCAAAACCAAAACCAACCTCAACCGTCGGGCCGTGAAAACCCAACCCTCGGCCAACCACCCCAACCCGCCGAGCGAAAAGTGCGGCCAAGCTCAATCGAAACCCGACGTGGCGCACGCTCTCAGCGTGCCGTGTCGCCACTCGTGGCGACATCCCCGGGGGCGGTTCGGGAGGGGGCGACATCTCCCCGAGCATCGCACGATGCTCGCCCTCGACGAACCACGTCGCCGCTCCCCGGCGGTTCGCGGCCGGATCGCAAATTGCCTAAGCCGCGAAGCGGCGGCAGGAGCCCTAGAGCGGGGCCTTGTTGTTTCGTCGCGAACACGACGCGGATCAAGATGTGGGCGAAGGTGTGAGACCGGGACCGTTCACCACAAGAGCGGTGGGCCGGTAGCTTTCGCTGACCACGCCCGGTGCGGGGCCGGCCCACGAGCTTCACTTCGCGCAATTGGGATCATCGCAGGTCAGCACCTTCAGGTTTTGATTTGAGAGGTCGCGGTAACTAACGACTGGGTTGCCGCTGCCGTCGAGCGTCAGCGAGGCGTGCTGGCCGACGTTGCCGCGGGTATCGGGGGAGTTGATATTGGCGCTCTGGTCGCCTGCACAGTTGGGATCATCGCAGTGCAGCACTTTCAGGTCCTGATTTCCGCCGTCAAAGTAACTAATGACCGGGTTGCCGCTGCCGTCGAGCGCCAGCGAGGTGAACGAGCCGACGGCGCCGTTGGTATCGGGGGAGTTGATGTTGGCGCTCTCGTCGCCGGCACAGTTGGGATCATCGCAGTGCAGCACTTTCAGGTCCTGATTTGTTTGGTCAAAGTAACTAATCACCGGGTTGCCGCTGCCGTCGAGCGCCAGCGAGGGGGTCCGGCCGACGTCGCCGTTGGTATCGGGGGAGTTGATGTTGGCGCTCTCGTCGCCGGCACAGTTGGGATCATCGCAGTGCAGCACTTTCAGATACAGATTTGTGAAGTCAAAGTAACTGATGACCGGGTTGCCGCCGCCGTCGAGCGCCAGCGAGGTGTGCCGGCCGACGTTGCCGCCGGTATCGGGGGAGTTGATGTTGCCGCTCTCGTCGCCTACACAGTTGGGATCATCGCAGTGCAGCACTTTCAGGTTGCCATTTCCTGAGGAATAGTAACTAATGACCGGGTTGCCGGCGCCATCGAGCGCCAGCGAGGTGTACTGGCCCACGTTGCCGCCGGTATCGGGGGAGGTGATGGACTTTCGCCCTCGACAATTCGCCCGCGCACAATGCAAGACCTTGAGATTGTTATTGGTTGCGTCCCGGTAGCTGACAACCGGGAATCCCAAGCCGTCGAGCACGATGGAGGTGTCTTGGCCGACGTTATCCTTGCTGCGATCGACCACGACTTTTGCGTCGGCCCCTTGGGCCCGGGGCGCCGCGGCATGAACCGCAAGACAAAGGACAAAAGCGCACAAGCAACGAACTGCGTGACCATATCGAGTGAATTTCATGAGTTTTCTCCCCCTACAGCCAATTTGCCGGAGCCAATGAGGACCCCCTGAGGACCCCAGTACAGAAACTCAAGCCTAAACCTTAGACGGTGGGGGGGGTAAAGTCAATACGACTAAGTCATAGGCCGGCCCGGCGCCGGGACCACCCTCAAACGTGACGGTAGACGCCGCAACTTCCGAGATTCCCCAACCTCGGTAGCGGCAAAATTCAGGGCTTCTGTGGGTTGTGGACGAGCGATCCACCAACAACCACCAAAGAAAATCCTGACTTGGTGGGTTGAACCATGAGTGAAATCTGGGTACAGTATCGATTGAGGAGATGAAAAAATGAGGATGACGATGATGTTATTGGGCGGGTTGTTGTACATGAGCGTCCTTCCGACGACAGTTGCCCAGACCCCGTTAACAACATGTTTAGATGACTTCGACGATACCATCGATGAGATACTATTGAATCTCGCAAAATAAAGTGACACCTTTTTGGGGTACGTACGTCTTTGTATGTATGGGAAATACAAAAGGCGTACGGCGGGATTTCGAGGCCCTGGAGAAGCGCCGTTTCAAAGCGATCCGGTTGGTCGAGCAAGGCTGTAGTCAGTCCGAGACAGCGAGGCGATTGAAGGTCGCGCGGCAAAGCGTCAGCGAGTGGCTGCGACGATACCGGCGTGACGGCGAAGCCGGGTTGCGCCAGGCCGGCCGCGCCGGCCGTAAGCCGCTGTTGGACGCCGCGCAGCTCGAACGCCTCGAGGCGTTGCTGCTGGAAGGCCCCGAGGCGCACGGCTTCCCGACGCCGCTGTGGAGCTGTCCGCGGGTCGCTCGTCTGATCGGAGACGAGTTCGGCGTGCGCTATCACGAGGGCCATGTCTGGAAGATCCTGCGGGCGCTCGGTTGGAGCCCGCAACGGCCCGTCGGCAAAGCGCGGGAGCGCAACGAAGAGGCCATCCGCGGCTGGCAGCGCAAGACTTGGCCGGCCATTAAAAAAAAGCCCGCAAAGAAGAACGTACGATCGTCTTCATCGACGAAAGCGGATTGAGTCAGAAGCCGCATCGTTGCCGCACCTGGGCGCCGCGCGGCGAGACACCGGTGTTGGAGTTCAACTTCAACTGGGACAAGCTGTCGGTGTCGGCCGGGCTGACGTTGCGCAACTTTTACTTCCGGCTCTATCCCGGCGCGATCGGCGAGCTGGAGGTCATCGACTTCCTGAAGGCTTTGGTGCGCCACATCGACGGCCCACTGCTGATCGTCTGGGACCGGCTGCCGGCGCACCGCAGCCGCCTGGTGCGGGAGTTCATCCAGCTCTCCGAGGATCACATCGCAACGGAGTACTTGCCGCCCTATGCGCCGGAGTTGAACCCGGTGGAATACATTTGGGCGTACTGGAAGCAGCACGAGTTGCCCAACGTCTGCCCGAAGGACTACTGGGAACTCGACGAGCGCGCCCGCAAAGCGCTGCGGCGAATGCGCCGCAAACCGCGCTTGATTACCGCTTTCTGGAAACAGTCTTCTCTTTGTCTCGATTGACAGTATATTATGCGAGACTCAGTAGCTAACGCCACGGGGATCATATTCAGACGGTGCGCTGTCGTGCGTGGCATACCCTCTGTGGTGTTAATCGCCACGCAAACTGCAGGTCCAGCGTGCGAATTCCAAGGCCTCTTCCTGAAAGCCGGATCCGGAGAAAAATCTTGTTCTACCGGCATCATCAATTGCGGAGGAGCGCCAAATCACAACCATACACATCAGATAACCGGGAAGGTCGCAGCGCGGTGGAAGAAATTTTTGAAAGGCGATGGTTGTCAAGACGTGATGAATGCCGTCTTGCCCTAGCGGCCAGATAAGGCTATGGGCCGCTCATTGGCGATCCAATTGTCTAAGCCTGCACGCGCCCAACCCTCCCACCGCCGAACGTACGCTCCAAGCCGGACGGGAGCCATCTCCTCGCCCGGCTCTTGCCCATAAAGCCGGATAGCACGCTCCAAAAGGTTTTCAATCGTCTGCCGGGCCGGCGTCAGCCCCCGTGGGCTGAAATGGTAGCCCAGGAAGTCAAGCCTTTTTCGATCCTGCCAATGAATGTCTTGCCGGGGTGCTTTGCGAGCCTCAGGGGAGGGTGATCGGGGGGGGTGATCGGGGGGTGATCGGGGACTGAGCCCGAACCCAGCCTCGAGCGGGATCTGGGGATCGGAGGGATCGGCGACGAGATCGGCGAGATCGGGGACGGAGCCCGAGGGAGAAAAACGGTATGGAGATCGGTGACGGAAGGAGCCGTGAGACCAGCCGAGAGGGCCGGACAAATTCGCGGGCCGGCAATAAGCCGCAGGTCTGCCCTGCGCTACGCTTGCGTGATGGGTTCGTGTCGCCGGGGTACGTGACGGTGGGGTAGGTTGTCCGTGAGCCGTGAGCCGTGAGCCGTGAGCCGTGAACCGTGAACCGTGAACCGTGAACCGAGTTACGAGGAACCGCAAAACCATTGCAACAGTTTCCGGGCGTCACGCTAAGATGAGCTGAAGTTCGCGCCACCTATTCCAAACCATGGCCGGAAAGAGAGCCAAGCAAGCACGCCGCAGCCGCGGACCCGCGGCGTCGAGGCCCTTCGCGGAGGTTAGTCTCTTCGAGCCGGAAGGGGCGCCCAAGCGAGCGGGGCCAAGTGCTACAGGAGCGCCGAATCGATCGGTTCCGGTTCCAATCGTGACGCTGAATCCGAGGCCCCCGGCTCGGAGTCGAGATAAGCGCGGAGTTCGCGCCGCGAGCCGTCGAAGTGCTCGTGGATCAAACGGCCGACGGCGTGGTCGCGTTCGGATTGACGCGCGAGGACGGGTTCATAGACAAAACCGCGGCCGTGTTTGCGCCGCGAGACCGCGCCTTTGCGAGCCAATCGGTCGAGCAAAGTCAAGACCGTCGTATAGGCCAGCTCGCGCTCCGCTTCCATGGCTTGCCGCACTTCGGCCACCGTGGCGCGCTCCAGCGCCCAAAGCGATCTCATGGCCGCCAATTCGAGCGGGGGGAGTAGGCGTTGGGGAGCTTCGGCGGTGCCGGCGGGGGGCATGAATCTCGCAGGGAACTCTGGCGGCGCGGATTTCCTCTATTTTCGCCCGTGCGAAGGCGGAACACAAGACCAAAAGGCTACTCTTCGCTCTTCGGCGTGTCCAACGCGGATTGGAGTTGCTCGCCGAACAAAGACGAGGTTCGCGGAGATTTGGTTTTCGGCCGATCCGGCGGCGCGGCCGAGGTCGGCGGCTTACCTTGCACTTGTTGCGACCCCCCGTCCGGCGCGGGGGCGCCCTCGGCTGCGTCGGGCCCGCGGCCCGTCAGGAATCGTTCTTTGTTGAGTAGGCTGCGCTCGAGCGAAGGGTTGTAGGGCGTCCAGCCGCTGTCTTCCTCGCGGTACGCGGCGATCGACGCGCGCATGCTTTCGAGCTTCGAATCCGTGTCGTCGAGGTAGTGCAGCAACAGCGCCTCGGGAAACGACGGAAGCTTGGGCGAGCCGAATTCGTACTTCCCGTGATGACTCAGAATCAGATGCTCGACGAGCGTCTTCAGCTTGGGCGGAAAATCAGGCAGCTCCGCGCACTTTCGATCCAGCAACCGCAGGACGATCGAAATATGACCCAGCAGCTGTCCCTCGTCCGTGTATTGAAACGTGCGCTCGTAACGCAGTTCGTAGATCTTGCCCAGGTCATGCAACACGACACCGGTCTGCAACAATTCCACATCGATGAAGTCGTAGTGGCCACCGACCAGTTCCGCGAGCCCCATCAATGACGTGACGTGTTCAAGCAAGCCTCCGATAGAGGCGTGGTGCATTGACTTTGCCGCGGGTGCACGCTTGAAGCGCTCTGCTACTTCCTCGTCGTTCAGAAACGATTCAAGCAGGCGCTTAAGATCCGCATTTTCGAAAGTCGCCACGCGCGCCTTGAGCGCCGCAAACATTTCGTCAATGTTCTTCTTCGTGTGAGGAAGATAGTCGCTGATCCGGACTTCGGATTCGTCCGCCGTGCGCAACCGCTGGATCGTGATCTGCGGCTTCATGCGGTAGATCTGGACGAACCCGGCGACCTTGACGAAATCGCCGCTGCCGAAGGTGTCGACGACATCCTCGATGTCGTCCCACATCTTCGCGTCCACCCGCCCGGTTCGATCCGACAGAACGAGGGAAAGGTAAGGATCACCCGACTTCTTCAGCCGCACGTCCTTGGTTTGCACCAAGAAGAAGTCCGTGACCTTCTCGTCCGCTTGGAGGTCTTCGACGAATCTGGTTTTCGCGGACATGTCTCAGAAGGGTATGCAGCCGGCGCTCGAAAACGAGTGATTCCCGACCGCGCCCGGCAGGGACGAAATCAGAACTTGCTGTGCCCCGTCCGGGGTTGTTGCGTTGAGGTTGTGGGCGCCGGAGCTGCGCCGGCCCGGATCCGGCCCACACGACCGAAGGCTAGTCGTCGGCTTCGTCCTTCTTGTCTTTCTTGTCCTTCTTCTTGTCTTTGTCGCCGCCGCCGGGGAGCGGGATGACCCAAAGCAAACGCCGTTTCTTCTTCTTCGCGAGGACCTCCTCGCGAGTCGTTGTCACCGGAGCCAGCTTCGCCGGGTCGGTCCATGACGTATCTTTGCCCGCTACCGCTGCGCTGTCCGCATACCCGGGCCGAATCTCGATGTAGGCTTCCTGGCGAAGCCGGGTCAGGAACTTCCTGACCTCGGGCTCATAGCGCGGCGCCATCAGGCGGTTACGAATCTCTTCTTGCACTTCCGACAGCTCCGCTTGTCCCTCGCGGTACTTCGTTTCCACTTTCAAGATCAGGTAGCCGTTCGGCGTTTTGAGCGGATCGGTGATGTGACCCTGACGTTGATCGAAAACCGCACTTTCGATTTCCTTGCGCAAGTCGCCGCGCCGCCAAATGCCGATGTCTCCTCCCGAAGGCGCAGTCCGTGGGTTTTCCGAATGCCGCTTGGCCAGCTCCCGGAACCGCTCGCCTTTGATGAGCCGCTTGTGCAAGTCCTCGACCTTCTTTTCGGCGGCTTTGAGTTCCTCGGCATTCTTGCCCGCAGTTGAGATCAAGAATTCGAGCAAGTGCACGCCTTCCTTGCGGATAAACTCTCCCTTGTGCTCGGCGTAGTACTCTTCGATTTGAGCGCGGGGAATCACGATCCGCGAACCGACTTCCTGCCCCATCACCGCCTGGGAGAGAAACGACTCCCTCATGCGGTCCTTCAAGTCTTCCGCCGGCGCTCCAGTCTGCTCAAAGACCCAGTCCTCCCACTCGTCGATCGTCTCGATCTTGTACTGCTTCATCATCTCGTCACGCTGGCGCAACACCTGAGCCTCCACGCTTATTCCCAATTCCTTGCCACGCTGCACCATCAGGCGTCGATCAATCAGATCGCGCAACGATTCCTTTTCCCGCTTCGCGAGCAGCTCCTCTTTCTGCTCTTCGTTGAAGTCTTTCGCGTCCCGAACCTGCGCGCGCAGCTCGCTGAGCGCGGTATCGTATTCGGAGCGGAGCAGGATATCACCATTGATCTTGGCGATGATTTCTTCCACGATCAGGACGTCGGCGCCCAGCGAGGTCGCCAGAAGGCAGACCGTCGCGAGGAAAAACAGAATTCGACTTTTCATGATGTGGCCGTCCTTTACTTGGCCTAATGTCAGGGGCTCGGCCGAGCGTGGCTCGCGGCACCGCCGTTTCGGTCGCGCGGGCAGTGCGATTGCTCTCCCTTACGTTACTATCTTCGCACGCCCCGCGCCGGCGGTTTCAGTGTAATGTTTCACGCGCGTATAGTAGTCTTAACGGTCCGCCGGCGTGACCGAGCACGACTCACCCGCGTTCTCGAAAATGCAGTTCCCCGGCAAAAAGAAACCTCCCGTAGGGGTTATCTTCGACTCCGCGATGGGACGGAAGATCGATGACGTCCTGGCCTTAGCCTTCCTCCATGGCCTTACCGCGAAGCCCGAACCCGAAGGGCGTGTCGTGTCGGTCACCGTCAGCCACGGAAATTTGCAGGCGGCCGCTTTCTGCGATGCGATAGCGTGGTTTTTCACGGACTGGAAACAGCGTGAGTTGCCGCGGAAATTCCGGCGTCGCAAGCGGGCCTTGCCGGTCGGGTTGTTGACCGAAGGGGAATCATCCCCCGACGCACCGATGATCACCGCTGTGCTGTCACGTCGCGACGCTGCCCGTGAGCCGGCGTACAGGCATGAGATCAACAAGCCCACCGACACCGCCGACGTGGCGGCGGTCATCCGTAACGCCTTCACCGCTCTGCATGACCAAAACGGTGTCGTGGTTCTGACGGGCCCGGCAACGAATCTCGCCCGCGTGCTCGGCTTGCGCGGGATTAATGATTTGATCTCGAAGAAGGTGCGTCTGCTTGTGGTCGCGGGCGGTGCCTATCCGGAAGGAGGACCGGAGTACAACATCGCGCATGATATTCCGGCCGCCCGCAAGCTCTTCGCCGAATGGCCCACGCCGATCGTCGCCGCGGGTGATGAAGTCGGCCGCGAGCTGCCCTACCCGGCTTCGAGCATTGAGAAGGATTTCACTTGGACTCCCTATCACCCGGTCGTTGACGCCTATCGCGCCTACCGATCGATGCCCTACGACGCGGCCGCCGGGGCTCTGGCGGCGGCCCTGCACGCGGCTCACCCGGACGAAGGATACTTCGAACTTTCCGAACCCGGCGAGGTCACCGTTCTCGACGACGGGCGGACCACCTTCACGCCGTCCACAGATGGTCGACACCGTTACTTGATTGTCGATCCGGACCAGAAGCAGCGCGTTATCGAAGCCTATCGAGACGGGGTTGCGTCGATGCCGGCAGCGGAGAAGACCACGAAGTATCTCCGCGAAATCGTGCGAGAAGTCCAGAAGCGGGAGGAAGCCGCACAAGTCCGAGAAGCCGAGCAGAGCGAAGAAAAGCCGTCACCGAAATAAGATTGACCTCGGCCGGCCCTATCGATGTCGGGGACCGCCGAAGCGCTTCCACTCTGTTCGCGCCTGCTTCGTACCGGTCGATGACTGTGGCGCGTCTCGGCGTCTCGGATTCGGACTTCTCAGCAGTGAGGTTTCAGTATGAGACGAAACAGCACGTTGCCGCGGGAACCCGTCAGTGACCGATATCGCTTCCATGGGGGCGATTGGTTCTCCCGACACCTCCCAGTCTGGGAGAACGCACTCGCCGACTACCGGAAGAAACCGGGCATTCAATATTTGGAGGTCGGCGTGTTCGAGGGCAGGTCGGCGATCTGGATGATCGACAACATCCTGACGCACTCCTCCTCGCGAGCTACGTTTATTGACGCGTTCAATTGGGCTTTGCCCGATTATCCCGGTGGTAACCCCGAGCCGGTTTTCCTGGCCAATCTTCGCGCCTCCGGGGCTGAAGACCGAGCGACGTTTATCAAAGGCCGCTCGCAGGTGGAGTTAAGAGAACTGCCTCTCGATTTCTACAACATCATCTACATCGACGGTAGTCATACGGCCTTCCACGTGTTAGAGGATGTCGTTTTAGCCTGGAGGTTGTTAAAGACCGGGGGCCTTCTCATCCTTGACGATTACAAGTGGCCGAGAGAACGGCCGGCGGATCTCAAGCCCGAGATCGCGATTGACGCCTTCATGGGTTGTTTTCGCCGTCAGATTGACGTCGTCCACAGCGACTACCAAGTGTTGCTGAGAAAAAAGAGCCTGAGCTATGGTTCCGTGACCGCCTAAACATCTTTACGGCAGAGCACGTTCAGGCAGAAACGGTTTGGGAGGCGGCGGCGGGAAAGTCGAGGAAGATATGGGAGATGCGGTAGCGGCGCGCCGAGCGGTCCCTCCGACGCAGGTGTCGGCACCCGACGTGGCGCAAGTGAGGTACTCCTGCTCGTCCGGGCGAACTCGCCTAAGATCGCCGCTCCCGCGCCATCTGGACACAGCGGACCCCCATCTTCATGTCCCTAGACTGCTTTGCGGGCCGGCGCAACTACTTTGCTATCATCAGCGAAGTAACGGCGGCTCCGGGGGACGAATGGTCATCACCCGCGAGCCGCTTCGGTCGTGATGACGGCCGCCCGGGAGGCTTCCATGAAACGTTCAATCGGTTGGTGGTTGGCGCCGTTGATGGTCGTTAACGCCTTCGCGGCCGCGCCCATGCTCGAAAAACTCGAGCCGCGCGGCGCTCAGCGCGGTAAGGCCGCTAAGCTGACCCTCGTCGGAACCGGCCTCACGTCCGACGCCGAGATTCTGACGTCACTGCCCGGCGGGATTACGGCCCTGACGCCCCCGAAGAGCGAAGGCCGCGCCGGGTTGGAACTCCCATTTCTGCTCGAAATCCCGAGCGACGCGGCGATTGACACCTACCCGGTTCGCATTCGAACTCGCGATGGACTCTCGAACGTATTGCTGTTCACCCTTGGGGCGTTTCCCGAAACCATCGAGGCTGAGTCGGAAGCCGAGATCGACGAACCGCTCAATGATTCCGCCGAGACCGCTCAAGAGGTCACCACACCCGTCATCGTGAACGGGAACCTCGGGCCCGGAGACCGCGACTATTACCGCTTCAAAGCGCGGGCCGGCGAGCGGCTCATTTTCGAAGTTGAAGCGAGGCGCGCCGGTTCGGCGATTGACCCGGTTCTGCGCGTGCTCGATGCCGACGGAAACGTACTGGCCCGCAATGCGGATGCCCCGGGTTTGGGAGTCGATCCGCGAGCCGAGGTCGTTTTCGACCAAGCCGGCTCCTATTTCGTCGAAGTGCACGAAGCGAAGTTCGGTGCGCTAAGGGAAAATTTCTACCGCCTCAAGATCGGCGATTTCAATTACGCCGACGGCATTTTCCCGCTCGGTTGGCGGCGCGGCGACAAGGTGAAAGCCGAGCTCTTCGGCGGCAACTTGGCCAAGCCGGCGGCGATACGTCCCGACCTCACAGGGGTCGATGAGAAGACTCGCTCCATCCGCATCCGGGTTCCTGGCAAGCCGGGTGCGCTGCCGCTCAACTTCGCGGTCGGCCCCGATGCCGAAACCTTCGAGCCCCGCAAGGCCAAGAACAAGACCCTCAAGCCCGGAGTTGTTGTCAACGGACGCGTCGCCAAGACGGGCGAAGTCGATCGATATTCTCTCGCCGTGGCGCCGGGCGAAACTTGGCGTTTCGAGATGGACGCCGCTTCACTTGGCACCTCGTCGCTCTATGCCCTACTTACGCTCTACAACGAGGCGGGGACGAAATTGGCGTCGGCGGGCGACATTCCCCCGAAAGACAATGTCTACGCCGTGGTTTCAAGCATGGGGCCGGGTGAGGACCCCTTCTTGGTCCTGACCATTCCCGACGGCACGCGCAAACTGGACGTGAGGGTGGAAGATCTGCTTGGCCGCGGCGGGCGCGAGTTTGCCTATCGCCTGCTGGCTAAGCGCGAACCGGGCGATTTCCAACTGACCGTGACGACCCCATACCTCAACATCCCCGAACGCGGAACCGCCATCTTCTCTGTGCTCGCGAATCGCCGCGGCTATCAGGGCGCGATAAAGATTGAAATTCCCAACCTCCCCGACGACATCGAGATGAGCGGCGGAAATATCGCCCCGACACCGGTCGGAGCCGAGGGAGGCCTTCGATTCCGTAGGGCGGTGGTGACGTTGACGCCCAAACCGGGAGCGCCCGCGCGCATGCTCGATCTGGATGTCTGGGGCGTGGGAAAGACCGAAGACAGAACCTTCCGGCGCCACGCCCTCAGTCCCGCGGTCGTCAGCGTGGCGGCCGATGCCGGGGGGGTTCCGTTGACCCCGGATAGCATCGAAGCGCCCCTGATGAACACGGCGCTTGTGGCGACCGTGGCCCCCGAAGAGCCGGCCGTGCTCGAAGTTCTCACGCCCCGCCTAGTGCGCCTGATCATGGGCCAAAATCACGAGTTGTCATGGAGCTTTCACGCTCGTCAACCGGGTATCCGCCCGCCGGAAGAGGTCGATGCTCGCCTCGGCATCGCTACTTTCATCAAGCGCAGCGAGCGCAGGAAATACGCCAAAGAGGGAAAGATGACGCTCGTTACCTCAGAGAGCGTCGGATTCGGCACCGAGTTCGCCGACTTGCCTCTACGCTTCGATTTGCTGCTGAGCGGCAAGATAAAAGTCGACGGCGCGGCCCGCATTGTTTACGCCCCGGCGGTGGTCTTTGAAATGGTGCTCGGGTACGGCGTGAATCTGCCGACGGAAATCAGCCTGGCGCCGGGCGAGACCACGACCCTCGTCGGGTCCGTGACCCGCGAGCCGGGATTTGACTCGCCCATCGGAGTGAAGCTCGACAGCCTTCCCGTAGGGGTTTCCTGCAAAGAAGCCGAGGTCGCCACCGCGGCCAAGTTTGAGTTGAGTTGCACGGCGGGCGACGAAGTCGAACCCGGCCGCTACGACATTCAGATCACGGCGTCCTCCACCTTGCCCGGCTCGGAGAAGAAGCACGTTCCGCTCAAAATGAAACCGATCGAGGCTAAACTCAGCGTCGAAGACCCGAAGACGACTGTGGCCCAAGCCGCGCAATAGAAAAGCCTGGGGGAAACTGAGAACTCGTAGCGCGCGGTTCGAATAAACCCGCGGCTTTTTTCTTCCCTAAACCACTATCGCCGGATTGCCGGGGTGGACCCTAGCGGCCCCCGCCGCGGCCTCTCCCTTGCCTCGCGGCAAGCGGAACAGAGGATTTGCGGCTCAGTTCCGAGTATTTCCGCGCTTCTTCGTGGTCTCCCAATCGCCGGTGAATCCTAGCAAGCAGATAGTGAACCTGCAGATCGAGGATCACGCCCGCGGGATCCTCCAGCGCCAGCGCCCGTTCGGCGTCATCGCGGGCGGCTTTGAGGTTGTCGAGCTTGAGATTGAGCTTGCCGCGTTCATAGCGAGCAGAACGCACTTGGGGTGTCAGCGTAACAGCCTTGTCGAGGTGTTTTTTCGCATCCGTCAAGCGGTTTCGCTTCATTAGGAAACGACCATAGTTGTAGTCGAGAAATGCGTCAAAGCGCGGCCCACGGTTCAGTGACAGGCCTTTCTTATAGGCCCATTCCGCTCTCTTGACATTTCCGGTCGGCTCGAGGTTGAGCGCAAGGTAGTCGTAGGCTCGTGGGTCGTCGGGCGTTAGTGCCACGACCTTTTCAAACGCGGCGGCGGCTTTGTGACTCTGCTGACGGCCGTCATGAAAGACGCCGAGTTGATAGTGGGTTTCGGGGTTGTCGGGTCCTAAACGGACGGCTTCGGTGAGGTTTGACTGCGCTTCCGATGCCTTTCCCTTGAGCCCGAGAATACGGCCTCGCAACAGCAATGCTTCGGGAAGCCGCGGGTCGAGCGCGAAGGCTTGTTCCGAAGCTGCTTCGGCTTGCGGGTAACGGCCGTTGTTCAGCAGGAACATTCCGAAGAGGGCGAAGCCTTTGGCGTCAACTGGAGCCAGGGTCGTGTAGCGGGTGTACGACTGCGCGGCTTCTTGCGGTTTTGCGTGGGCTTCGGCGAGGCGCGCTGAGAGCAGCACAACTTCGTCGCAAGCGGCGGCCTCCAGCGAAGAAAGCACTTGTTGCGCGATGGCGAGATTCCGCCGGTCGAGAGCCTGGTTAGCCCGGGCAAGCGCGGCCTTGGCTTGGTCGCAACCGGCTCCGTGCAAAGGGGTGCCGGCCACGATGCTCAGCATGGTGCAGAGGATGGGCGCAGCGAATCTCGTCACCAGCGGCTTCAGAGGTCTCATCTGTGCGTTTGCCTGATGCGCTTTCAGGAGTATAGTGCGTTCCTCCCCCTGCCGCGAGCCTGATTTTGCGAGACTAAATATCTTCAAGCGACGCCGATGTCTCGACGGTCGGATCGGGATAGCGAGAAGGCCGTTCCGCCATGCTTAAGACCACCGTTGGCGACCAAACTTGGCTTATTAGCCAGCCCGACCATGCCGCGATCTCCGGCTACCTGGCCGCTCACTGGGGCAGCGGAGAGTTCGCCGCGCCGGGCTATTTTGCAGCTTCTTTCGACGCGGAACGCCTGCGCGCCGAGACCGTTCTTGGCGTCGCCGAGCACGATAACGGTTGGTGGGAATGGGAGGCCGATCCGGAAATCGATCCGCGAGACGGCCTGCCGCTGCATTTGATTGATATGAGTCAGCGGGCCGGTTTCGCGAATTGGCGGCGCGGCATTGCCCGATTCGAGCACAGTCACCCCTATGTCGCGTTATTGATCAGTCTCCACGCCTACCGTCTCGTCGCTCCGCGCGTCGACAAGCCGCTCGTGGCCGCGCATCAACACCCGCTTTTCGGTCTACCCGGTTCGATCGCGCGTCCGCGGGGAGAGGAATGGGACGAAGCCGTGCAATTTGTCGCCGAGCTCGGAGACGGCCAACGGGACTTGAAAGAGCGTTTGCGTGCCGACCGGTCTTGGGCTGCCGCCGTGGATGCCGAGCACCTCGATCCCCACGCGAGGCTCTTGCAGCTCGGCGACGCTCTGTCGCTCTATTTGTGCCTCGGCGCGGCCGGGGAGCGGTCGTTCGATGATGTTCCCCGCGCCAGCCTGGACGATCGAGTTTCGTTGGGGCTTAGGCCGCTCGATCGCCACCATATCACCGTGCGGCCTTACCCTTTCGACCGAGATCCCCTCCCTATCGTTCTGCCGGCGCGCGTCGTCGACTCGTCGTCACCTAGCCGATCGCTATTTCAAACTTGGCGGCATGCCCTGCCTAAGCAGCCTCTCGCGTTTGAATTTTGCTCGGCCGGCTGAACCGGAACAATACCGTTTTCGGGGCCAAACTCGTTGAGAATCGAGCTGACGTTATTGTTGGTTTCCGTCCGCGGCGCAACCCTTTGAGACGGCCCGGTGGCGGGGGTTGCCGCCTCGGCGCGGCTTGACTACCCTGAAACCAGGCCGTCGGGGCCTAAGGAGTTCAGGATGCCTTCTCAGAGTCGACGCAATTTTTTGAAAAGCTCCGCCGGATTGGCGGCCGCCGCCGGCGGCACTGCTGTTCCCGCGACGGCGGCGTCTTCCTCGCGCGTGATCGGCGCGAATGACCGCATTCGCGTGGGGTTGATCGGTTGCGGCAGCATGGGCCGCAGCGACCTGCGCGATTTCCTCAAGACCGGCGAGGTCGAGTGCGCCGCGCTCTGCGATGTCGACAAGGCCCAAATCGACAAGACCCAAGAGAAGGTCGTCGAACGGGCTGATCAAAAGGCCGAGTTCCTGACCCAAGACTTCCGCCGCGTGATCGACCGCAACGACATCGACGCGGTGATCGTCGCGACGCCCGATCACTGGCACGCCCTTCCGACGATCATGGCTTGTAAAGCGGGTAAAGACGTCTATGTGGAGAAGCCGCTGGCTCTGACGGTCCCCGAAGGGCGGGTTATGGTCGACACGGCACGCCGGGAGAAACGCGTTGTGCAAATGGGAACGCAGCAGCGTAGCGCCGAACACTATACCGACGCGGTCGAGTACGTCAAGAGCGGCAAGCTAGGGCAGATTCGACAAGTGCGGACCTGGGTTTACCTCGATTGGAAAGGCGAGACCCCGGTTCGCGCTGACAGCGCTGCGCCCGAAGGCGTCGATTACGACATGTGGTTGGGGCCGGCGCCGAAACGGCCTTTCAACGAGAACCGCTTTCACTTCAGCTTCCGATGGTTTTGGGACTACTCGGGCGGGCTGATGACCGACTGGGGCGCGCACATGATCGATATCGCCAACTGGGCGATGAGGATCAAGGCTCCGACCTCGGCGGTGTCGATCGGCGGCAAGTTCGGGTACCCCGACGACGGCGCGCAAACGCCCGACACCCAGCAAGTGCTGTGGCAGTATCCGAACTTCAGCATGATCTGGGAACACGCGCTAGGCGTGGGCCGCGGCCCGGAAGCCCGCGAGCACGGCGTGCAGTTTCACGGCAATGACGGCGTGCTGGTGATCGATCGCTCGGGATGGGAGGTGTATCCCGAGACGGATCAGCTGGATTCCAAGAAGTTCAAGACCTTCAAGTCCGCCGGGTTGCCGCGGCAGCAGGTGCGGACCGACAAGCTCGACTACCACCTCACTCACGTCGAGAATTTCCTCGAATGCATGCGGACGCGTGAGAAGCCGCGCTCCGACATCGAGATCGGGCACGACTCGATGATCGCCTGCCACCTGGGGAACCTGGCGTTTCGGCTGGGGCGGCGCGTCGATTGGGACATCGACAACGAGCGCCCGATCAACGACCCCGACGCGGACAAGCTGTTCCGCCGGGAATATCGCAAGCCCTGGAAGTTGGAGGGGTAGGGATAATTCTCAGGGTTCGCGGAGGGCCCGTCGCTTGCGCTCGGAGCTCTGTAGCTTCGTTGCCGGTCCTTTCACCGCTCGAGTCGCCCGCCATGCGTTCCAGCGATCATACTCCACCGGATAGGGCGAGAGCAGCAACAGGGAGCGAGGGGGCCGGCTACAGGACGACCCAGGCCGGACTCGGTCGGCGTGCTCCTACGCTCGGACCCCTCGCTTGCGCTCGGGGCTCTGTAGCGCCGTTATGAATATTTCGCAAGGCGCGGCGGTCAGCGTCCGCGGGCGCTCGCCGTTGGCGGAAAGGGCGTCGGGCCGCTCGTTCCCGCAGCGGGGACTCGCAGGTAGCCCGTGCCTTCGCCCATGCTGCCCCCGCCGCCACCGCCACCGCCCGACGTGTCGCCGTCTCCTCCACCTCCGGACGACTCTCCCCCGCCCGAGCCGTCGTCGTCGACAACGTCGTCACCACTCGGCTCTTCGCCACCGGGCGCGCCGGCCCCGGGGGCTGATCCGGACGGAGCTTTCACCGTTATGAAGGTGCCTGGCGGCGTCGAAACACCATCGATCGTCGCGGTAACCTCGTGATTACCGTCGGCCAAGGCCTCGGGTACTCTGACAATGATCTCGTAAACGCCTGCGCAACAAGACAACAGACCCGCGGAGAAAAGGTCCGGCGGTCCGGCAAGAGTCATGCCGCCGAGTGTAACGCTGACATCACCAACCAGCGAGGCAACGAAGTTGTTATCTTGCACTTCGGGAACGTTCTGTGGAATTTCGCCCGCTTGTACATCCGGGTCGGTTAGGCCGAACCCGGTGCCAAACATTCTAATGAGTTCGCCCGGTTCCGCCGGCGTGGTCCCCGGATGGGTGTTCGGATCACCGATCTTGCTGAAGTCCAGGTGAGTAGCCACGAGTGGGTTGGGGCCGAGGCTCAAGATCGGTTCGAGAAGAAAGAACGCCGGTGTGCGATCCGACAACTGCACCGGCTCAGCAGCGCTGCGCTGTTCATCGGGAGTGCCACAGTTGGAGATTACGACAACCGACACCGGCCCGGCCCCCATTAACGTTGGAGCTTGCACGTTGAGCTGATCGACGGTAGTGTCGCTAGGGTTGGCTTCGGTGATCACATGAAACATGGGAGATCGTTGTCCGTCGATCTCGACGCACACGCCACTCAGGTTGGTCGTAATTAGGCCCGAAGCGGGATCAAGCTGCGTATCCCTGTTGTCCACACCGTCCGGCGCGAAATCTCTCCCAAAGATGCTAATGATGCTCTCGTCGGAAATCGCATTGATCGTCGGCAACAAATTGCCCATCACAACGCCCATCGATAGAACTGCGGGCACCGTCGGCGGCGGAGGCGGCGGCGCCCCGGAGCCTTCGATCGACAGCCCTCCCGAAAAGAGGGCGACTTCACCGTCCTTGACGATGGCCAGCGTACCGGTGTCACGCCCCTGGCGCGGATCGACATCTACGGTGGCGCGGATGATGGGAAGCCCGTTGATCGTAAACCCGGGCTCGACGCCGACCGAGCGGATCGTCAGGCCCGGCGCGAGCAGTCGCAGATGGCTTGCGGAGAGCGTCGCGTCAATCCCGGGCCCGGCAAGAACGAGATCGGCCGCTTCACCGGCGATCAGGGGGAAGGCGGCACCACCGATCGAGACACCCGCGAGGCTTCCGCCCGGCGCGGCGACACCGACAAATTGAATGCTTAACCCGGGCGTTCCCTCGTCAAGCGAAAAATCAGCCGCGGCGTCAAGCCCGGCTAGAACCTGGACGGTCTGGGGAGTTGAGGCGCCTCCCAGAAAGTCGCTTAGCACATTCGTGTTGAATCCCCCCGGATCGGCCGGGGGAAAGTCTCCGGGAGTCACGGTGCCCGAGGCCGGTTCGGCGGTTACCTGATAACCACCCGGCGGCAGCGGGCCGAATTCGTAGGTGCCGTCGTTGAAGTCGGACAGGGTGCCGACGGTGATTCCGCCATTGGGGTCAACGGCGGTGAGCAGCACGCCTCCCGCCGGACCGCCGCCCGTTAGCGTTACTGTCCCGCTAATCGAGCCGCGTGCCGCCTGGGCGCCGGAGGCGGGGTACGCTTCCACGGCGAAGGCGATATCGTCTCCGGTGACGTCGGCCTGCAATCGTGAGCTCGGCGGCGTACGGGGGAACATGCTAGCGGCCAAGATGTGCGTATGGTTCGCGCCCAAGGCGTGACCGAGTTCGTGTGTAGCGACCCCTTCCAAGTCGAACGTCCCTTCCTGCAACGTGGTCGAAAAGGGGACCTGCTGACCGTTGATCATGGGCCTCGGGTTGAAGAGGATGTCGCTGTCGATGATCTCGCCGCTGACAAAGAATCTCGATCGCGCGATCGCTAAAGCCGGCCCAAGGGCCGAGCGAATCTCCGGCGTATCGTCAAAGACGAACACATGGTTGCCGTCGTCGGGTACGTGCGCCACCGAAGTTTCGGTAGGCGCCGCGAAAAGCAGATCGGCGTCCGCTACGCGGTCCCAGTTGTCGAGTGCGGCACGGAGGGCGGCGCGGGGATCGCTGCCGGCGGTGATCCAGAGCTCGCCGTCGGCATTGGTCAAGCCCGCAGCGACCTGGTCGTGGATCAAGAATTGAATGTTTGACTGGTCGGTGCGGCGAAGGGGATTCCCGCTCGAAGTCAGGATGCGAACATAGGCTTGCGCACTGAGCGCGGCCAGTCCGACGAGGAGACCATAGAGACCGGCGATGCGGAGACGTCGGAGTAAAGCGGCGCGTCCTGCCGACTTCCCCGCGAGATTGCGACGGGCGGTCATCGACGGCCTCCTTTACTCGGTACCGGCGCAGCCGGCGCCTCTCCAACCGCTTGCCGAGCGAGCAGACGCCGCAGGCGCGTCTTGCATTCGTCCACCGAAAGTCCGTCCAGCGAAGCGGGTCCGGTTTGTGGAAGGCCTGGAGGCGCGCCGGCCAAGCGAGGAGCCTCGATCAGCGTGGCGCCGCCGTGTGCGGAACGCACCGTTCTTGATTCGCCTGTTGTCGATTCGACGACCGCGAAATTACCTTGGCCCCAGCCCGAGCCCCGCAGGTAGCCGATCGGCGTTCGCTCAAGAAATAGCACGACTTCCTGTCCAACCTGGTAGCGGGGCGCACCGGCAACAGCCATACCGATGTTGCCGATCTCTCCACCCGGTTCGCTGACGACAATGCTCAGTGCCGGGCGGCCTTTGAGAACGTCCGCCACGCGTACCTCGTGATGCGTCCAGATCGCGAAGGTCCCCAGTCGGCCCACCCGGTTCGCTGACGACAATGCTCAGTGCCGGGCGGCCTTTGAGAACGTCCGCCACGCGTACCTCGTGATGCGTCCAGATGAATTGACGCGAAGGTCCCCAGTCGGCCCAACGGCGAACGACCGTCCCGTGGACGACCAATTCCGACTCCGCGGCCAATTGTTCGAGCGATAGCCTGGGCACGAGGGTGGCCTGGGCGGCAGCGAAGCTGAGCAGAGTAGCAAACAGTAGACGTAGTGACATGAGTCGGGCTACCTAACCTTTCCTTACCGCTGCCTACCCACAAGTCAGCGACTTCGCGCGCAGCTACGCTGCATGGGGTGTGGGACGCCCGGGGTTGTTGCCTATTCGGCCGGACTTGCGTCAACCTGAAGGGCTTGCCGGATGTGCTTGGACTACGGATCGGCAGGTGATTTGAAGGAGCGGTCGTTGATCGACGTCGGCCATACTTTTCGGCAACACGAGATCTTGCTGACCGGAGCCAATGGGTTTCTGGGCAAAGTCATTTTCGGGCTGCTGATCGATCGCTATCCCGGTCGGAGACATCTGCACGTGTTGATCCGTCCCCGCGGGGACCGCACGCCCCAGGAGCGCTTCGAGCGGGAAGTACTCGATTCCCCGCCGCTCAGCGAAATCGTCGAGCGTATTGGACGCGAACGGCTCGCGGAGCGGACAACGGTTTGGGGAGGTGACGCGGCAAAAACCCTGTGCGGTTTCAAGCAGTCGGATCTCGTCGCGCTCGAAGGTCGTGTCGGGCTGGTGCTGAACTGCGCCGGGCTGGTCGATTTCTTCGCCCCGGTAGACCAATCGCTGCGTGCCAATGTCGACAGCGTGGAGCAGACCGCCGCGTTGGCACAACGCTTGGGCGCGAAACTGCTGCACGTTTCTACCTGCTATGTGGCCGGCCGCTCCGACGGCTTGGTCGAGGAAACCGAGCCGATCAAGGGTTTCTATCCGAACCGCCGCGACCCGGGCGACAACCGATTTGACCATGCCGAGGAATTAGCCGAGTGCCGACGACGGGTGGAACAAATCCGGCGGACGGCGGAACAAGCGGGCGAACCCACGGATTCCGCGCGTGTGAAGAATCAGCTCATCGAGCTGGGGAAGCAGCGCGCCGCACACTGGGGCTGGGTCAATACCTATACCTACACCAAGAGCCTCGGCGAACAGGTGCTCGCCGCTATCCCGGGGCTGGATTACACAATCGTTCGTCCGGCGATCGTCGAAAGCGCACTCGATTTCCCCTTCCCCGGTTGGGTCGAGGGCGGAAGGACGGCGGCGCCACTAGTGCTGATGGCGCTCGGAGGTTTGAAGGATTGGCCGGCCAGGCGCGATATTCCGCTCGAAGTCGTCCCGGTGGATCAAATTGCCGCCGCGACACTGGCAGCCGGTGCTTTGCTGCTCAACGGCGAACACGAACAGGTCTATCAATTGGCGACCGCCGATACGAACCCACTCTGGATGGGCGGGTTGGTGGAGTTGCTGGTCGATGAGGCCGAACGCATTTCGAAAAACGGCAGTCCGATTTCGAGATGGCTCGACCCGCTGAGTCGACTGCGTTTCTTGGACCAGGAGCAAGCAGAGATGCGCCGGAAACAACTGGAACGACGGCTGGGCAGTCTCGAGAAAATGGTGGCAGTGGCGCAACGCAAGTTACCCGGTTTCGGTGCACCGTCTGACCCGACGTGGGCGAAGTGGCGCGCTTCACTGCGCACGCTGGGACTGCAGCTGCGTTTTCGTGAACAGGTGCTGGAGCAATACCTGCCGTTTATTCTCGAGCACCGGTATATATTCGAAGCGCAGCGGATCCGCGAAGGGTATCGCAAGATCGCCCAGGCCGATAGAGCGCGTCTGCGCTGGTCACCGGAGCGGATCGACTGGGATTTGTATTGGAGAAAGAATCAAATCGAAGGAATCAAGAAGTGGGTGGAACCCGAAGCGGTGCGGGAATGGAGCTTTCGGATTTAGCCGAAGGTGGAACCCGAACCGAGCCGCGACTGTTAAGGAGCGGTATGCGATGAAGTTGCCCGAAGATCGACAAAAGTGATGACCCCACAACTCCAACGCAAAGGCTCTTCCGAAAATAGGTATCAAACGTATCCTTTGTTGCACTCCGACCGACGTGGCGCACGCACTCTTGCGTGCCGTGTCGCCACTCGTGGCGACATCTCTGACTCAAAACCGGCCCGCCCGCAACGAATTTTCATGGCGGTATTATAAATGCCGCGTATTCAGAGAGACGGACTGTCCCCGATTTTTTCACAGCCGCTGACGGTCGCGGCTCGGTTTGAGCAATCGCGGTAAAGAAGTACAGATGGCGACCTTGACCACACCCAGCGACGCGCATTCCGAGCGCATGCTCGCGGTCGTGCGCGAGTTGTTGCGGGAACTTGACTCCCCGCGGGCCGCCGAACACGCCTCACTTGACTCGTCTTTCGAGCGGGACTTGGGTCTCGGAAGCCTGGAGCGCGTCGAGTTGCTGGTGCGTGTCGAGCGGGCCTTTGACGGCCGCCTGCCCGACGACGTTGCGCAGCAGGGTGCGACGCCGGCTGAATGGCTGAGAGCGCTGGATGCCACGGCGGCGGGCGGCCCGCGGCGCGACGGCACCGGTCGTTACCCGATCATCCAACCCGCGGAAGCGGCGGCTCCCCCGGCCTCGCCCGCGTCATTTCTCGATGTCCTTCGTGAGCGCACCGACGCCCAGCCCGACCGCGTCCAGGTCCACTTGATGGACGGCGACGAGGGACAGGATATTTCCTACGGGCAGTTGCTTGAACGCTCCCGCGAAGTGGCCGTGGGCCTGGTCGCCTCGGGACTCAAACGGAACGAAGCGGTGGCGATCATGCTGCCGACAGGCGACGACTTCTTCTATGGCTTCTTCGGGATCGCTCTGGCGGGGGGAATCGCCGTACCGATCTATCCGCCCGCTCAGGCCTCCAAAATCGAAGAATACGTCAAACGGCAAGTGGGCATTCTGCGCAATGCGGATGTCCGTTTCCTAATTTCTTTCGGGCGCGTCCAAGCAGTCTCGCAAGTGATGCGACTCGCGCTGCCGAGCGTGCAAGAAGTAACGACGATCAGCGAGCTGCGCCGACGCGGTCGGGCCCGGCCCGCCGCCGACGTCGATCCGGCGGAAATCTTCCTCCTGCAATACACCTCGGGCAGCACGGGGAACCCGAAGGGAGTCGCGCTGGGCCACGCGAACGTATTGGCGAACATCCAAGGAATCGGTTGGGGCGTGCAGGTCAAACCCGATGACACGGTGGTGAGCTGGTTGCCGTTATATCACGATATGGGGTTGATCGGCTCATGGCTGTTCAGCGTCTACTATGGATTCCCGATTACGATCTTGTCGCCGCTCGATTTCCTTTCTCGCCCGGAACGCTGGCTGTGGGCATTAAGTGACACGGGACGCGATGTCCTGTGTCCGGCCCCAAATTTTTCCTATGAACTCTGTGCCCGCAAGATTCCCGACGAGGCCCTATCGGATGTGGATCTGAGCCGCTGGCGGGTAGTGATCAATGCCGGGGAGGCGGTGTTGCCCGAGACGCTGGCGCGCTTTGAGAAACGCTTCCGGGCCTACGGGTTCAATGCCAAGGGCTTTATTCCGTGTTACGGGTTGGCGGAATCATCAGTGGCGCTGACGTTTCCACCGCTGTGGCGACGACCGTTGATCGATACGATCGACCGAGCGCGGTTTGAAAGAGAGGGGCGAGCCGAACCGTCCGACCTCGAGCCGGGCGAAAACGGCGGTGAGAGTAAGCTCTTGCGCTTTGTCGCGAATGGGCGGCCGATACCCGGTCACGAGGTGCGCATCGTGGACGAGGAAAATCTCGACGTCGCCGAGCGCGTCCGCGGTAGGGTGCTGTTCCGAGGCCCCTCGAAGACATCGGGCTACTACCGCAACCCGGAGGCCACCTCCGCCGTTACGACCGATGGCGGTTGGATGGATACGGGTGATCTCGGCTATTGGGCCGACGGAGAACTCTACATCACCGGCCGCCTGAAAGAAACCATCATCAAAGGCGGCCACAACATCACGCCCCAAGAGATCGAGCTGGCGGCGGCCGACGTAGCGGGCGTTCGGCGCGGCTGCGTCGCCGCCTTTGGAGTAACGGACCGTGACTCGGGGACGGAAAAACTCATCGTCGTTGCCGAGACGCGCAGCGGAGCCCGCGGCGAGTTCGGACGCATTCGCGAGAAGATTGTCGGTGCTGTTGACGAGCGAGTGGGTACCCCGCCCGATCATGTCGAGCTTGTCGCCCCCCAGACGATTCCCAAGACATCAAGCGGCAAGATTCGCCGCAACGAGACGCGGCTGCTTTATGAACAAGGGCGGCTCGGGAAGTCGAACCGTCCGCCTTGGCTGCAGATGGCGCACCTATGGGCAGGGCACGCCGGCGCCTCGTTGGGGCTGCTCGCCCGGCAAGCGGGGGCGCGCGCGCGACGGGCGGCGCGGGGATTCGTTGTCTTGAAAGTGGGAAGCGTGGTCGGGCTTTTGGCGCGCTTGGCCCCAACGCGGCTCGCTTCTCAGTCGGTGATTCGGCGGGGGGCGCGACTGATGCTCAGCTTGGCGGGTCAAGGGGGCCGTGTGGCCCCGATCCGGAGCAACGGCCGGGAGCCCAGGCTTTACGTGGCGAACCGCGACGGTCGATTTGACCCGCTGACCCTGATCGCAGCGCTTGGGGAACGGGTGTCCCTGGCGGAGGACACGGGGCTCGAAGATTTGCCGCTCGGGGCGGCGTTCTTGCTGGAGCCGCTGGTCATTACTCCGGTCGACGCGGCCCAAGCGCCGCCCGGAGGGACCCTCGATCAGCGAGTGGGGCAGGCGCTGGCCGATGGAGAGTCGGTCTTGGTGTTCGCCGAAAACCCGGCCGGGCGAGAAATCGAGCGGAACCGCTACCGCCTGGAACCTCTGATGGCGGCGGCCGCGGCCGGAGCAGAGGTCGTGCCCGTGAGGCTCTCCGCCGGCGGGGCGCGTTTCGACGCTGACTTGCACGGAATTCCCGAGGTTGCGGTAACCTTGGGTGATTCGATAGCGCCGGACGGGACGGGGTTAGCCGCCTTATCGAAGCTGCGTGAAAGAATTCGAAAAACGATCGCGGGTTTGCCGGACAAGAGCAAGCCAAGCGGAGACCCTGAGAACGTAGCTACACAGCCCTGAGCGCGAGCGACGGGCCCCGCCGACCGACGGAAGCCAACTGGGGCGAGCCTCCCCGTTCGGTTCCGGCGGAAACTCGATGCTTGAAACCACTTATCTCCTCAAAGTTCTCGGCTGTTTCGCAACCGGGTCGATTCCGTTCGCGATTGTTGCGATGTGGGGGTCGGGGATCGACATTCGCAAGGTCGGGTCCGGCAATCCAGGATTCAACAATGTACTGAGGGTGAGCAAGGCGCGGGCCGCAATCGCGTTGGCGGGCGATATGGGGAAGGGCTTCTTGCCGGTGTGGTGGTGTTTGGTGACGGGCGCACCGGAAGCTTTCGGCTGGCTGTTCGGGTTCGCGTCAGTGTTCGGCCACTGCTATTCGCCCTGGCTGAAATTCAACGGCGGCAAGGGCGTTGCGACATCGGCGGGCGTGATGTTGGTGTTGTACCCACAATGGGCGGCGACCGCGTTGGGGTTCTTTCTTTTGATCCGCGTTCTCGCCGGGCGGCGCGGTTGGCTGGAAGCGGGGATGATCGGCTCGATCGCGACCTGGGTGTTTTTCAGTGTGCTGATGTGGCTTTACGGCAGCCCGCGTGACGTTCAGAACGCCGCCCTGATGACGCTCTTTCTGGCATGGCGACACCAGCGGAACTTCCGCAATCTCTGGGCGCTCCGCTAGCGGCACATCGTCCGCCCGCCGGCATTTCCCTCCGCTGAAAGCCCGTCTTAAACCATCGCCGGCTTAGACGCCGCCGCCAACAAGCGAGATTCCTCGTCTCGCCCGGCAACCAATTGCAATCCCAGCGGAAGCCCGTTCTTAGCTGTCGCAAAGGGAAACGAAATCGCCGGCACCCCCAGCGCGGTAAAGGGGGCATTGCAGCGGGGATCGCCGGTTGTCTCCAGACCCGCCGGGGCCGAGCCCAACGCGGCCGGAGTAATCCAGATCCGTCCGTCGGACATCGCCGCGGCAAACTCCACCCGGGCCTTGTCGAGTGCACCGCAGGCCTGTTGATAGGCGCTTTCGCCGATGCGCAGCCCGGCTTCGATCAGCAGGGCCAGCTTGCGGCCGATCTTCGTTCCGTGGCGCCGAAAATCTTCCCCATGGATTTGGGCGGCCTCGTAATTCATCACCGTTTGGATGTTCTCCGGCAACGCGTTCAGGCTGTTGGGGAGGCTGACACGTTCGACGTCGAAACCTCGCTCGTCCAGCCCTCCCAGGTAGGCGTCGAAACACGTTTGCATCTCCGGGTCGAGGGTGCCTTCGATGGGCCACGGGGGCGCGGCGAAGCGCGGTTCGCCGGGTTTCTCAGCCGAGCCGTCGCCAGGGTCACAACCGGGATTCATCGCCCCCCAAAGAAACAGCATGTCATCCACGGTGCGGGTAAACGGCCCGGGATGGTCGAGCGTCGGCGCGAAGGGCATGACGCCTTCGACCGGTAAGCAACCGTGGCTTGGCTTGAACCCCGTGATGCCGCAAAACGACGCCGGGCGCAGCACCGAACCCTGCGTTTGGCTACCGAGCGCGAAGGGGACCATGCCGTCGGCCACGGCCGCCGCCGAGCCGCTCGATGACCCGCCCGGGGTGTGCGCCGGGTTATGTGGATTCCTTGTCGGGGTGGGATCGAAATAAGCATACGCGGTCGTATGCGTCTTCCCCAGGACAATCGCGCCCGCTTGTTTGAGCCGAGCGACCAAAGCCGCGTCAGCCACCGGCACGCGCCCTTTGTGAACCGGCGTTCCCCACTCGGTCGGCATGCCCGCAGTGTCGTAGATATCTTTCACCCCGAAAGGGACGCCGTGCAGCGGGCCCCGCGGGCCGCTCGATCGAAGTTCCTCGGTGAGTTGCCGCGCCTGTTCGCGAGCTTCGGTGTCGGCCAGGTAGCACCAAGCCAGCACGTCCGCCTCGCGCTCGCGGATGCGTTCAAGGCATCGTTCAACAGCCTCCAGCGGAGTGCATCGGCCCTCTGCGATTGAGCGGCTGAGTTGTTCGAGAGATTGTGGAGTCTCGGAATTCATCGGATGCCCGCGAAGCGACGCGAAACCAGCGTATCACGGGACGTGACGGAGCGACGTGTTGCCGATCGCCGAACCATGTGGTCGCGACTGGCCCCCCGGAGGGGGCAAGGAAAGTAGTCCACGGAGAAGCGAAGCGAAACCGTGGGTCAACTTCCAACACAACGAAAGCCCCGCAGAGGGGCGTAGGAGCGGTTCGATTCCTTTCCGCCATCACCCGGTGAATCGGCTCGCTCTCCCCGGGGTGCACGATATGAATGTGAGCAGTAAACGCACTCCGTCGACACCTAATTCGGCGACACGGGATACAATACGAGGTAGCTCCCCCCGCGGCATCGCAACCGAGCGCCATGAAGAGACGAGACGTCCTCAAATCCGCTTTGCTCGGAACCGGCGCCGCCATCAGCGGCACAGCGGCCGGTCATTCTCACGCTTCTGTCGCGGCCGCGTCGGCAGCTTCGGCGGCAGCCGCCGAGGCCTCTGCTTCCGAAGCCTGGAAGCCGTTGCTGTTTGACCCGCACCAGAGCGAGACGGTGACGATTCTCTCGGAGCTGATCATCCCCGCAACCGATACGCCCGGCGCGCAGCAAGCCGGTGTCACAGCCTATATCGACCTAATTCTCAACGACGGCGCCGCGGGGCCCCGGGAGGAGTTTTTGGGCGGTCTGGGTTGGCTCGACGGGTACGCCCGCCGCCGGCACAAGCAGCCCTTCGCACGCTTAAGCGCCGATGACCAAGTCGCTCTGCTCAAAACGCTGGACGATACGAACCTGCCTGACTTGAAAACAGGCGCGCGGTTTTTCAAGCAAGTCAAGCAATTGACCGTCGAGGGCTACTACACCTCGAAGATCGGCATCGACGAGTTGAACAAGCACGGCGTCCCCGATACATACGTTTGAGCCGGCGATCACGGCGCAGTGGGAAGTTCTTCAATCCTCCAGTAGTCGGTTCGCTCCGCGTGCGCGGACCGAACTCCCCGGACAGCGGCCGGCGTGACCGGCTCGCCGGGTCCTCCGAAGCGGCGGCGCACAAACGTCAGCAGCGACGCCGTTTCTCGGTCGGAAAGAATCTCGCCGAAGCCCGGCATTTCGCGATCGTAGACCTTGCCGGCGATTTCGATCCGCCCGCGCACCCCGTGCAGGACGATCTTGATGAGCGTGTCCGGCGGGCCGACTACCCAAGGGGCGTGTTCGAGCGGTGGCGCCTGCCCGACTCCTTGTCCGTCGTACTGGTGGCAGGCTGCACAGTAGGCCGCGAACAGCGGCTCGCCGGGATCGCGGTCGGCAACGCGGGCGCGGCGAACCGAGGCCATGCAGCCGACCAGCAGCACGGCGGCACATAGAGCAATCACGCCCTGAAAAGGGAGCCCTCGTCGCATCGTTCCGTGGAGGAGGTACCGGAGACGGTAGTTGATCCTGCGTGTGGCCCCGGCTTCCCGCAGTCCGGGTCGCACAATGTGGCGCCCGGTTCAAAGGATAGCGTGCCGGCAGAGCGGGTCGCGCGGCTTGGTCTTACCGAAGCAGGCGAGAAGGAGTGATAAATCGGCGGGCAAAGAAGTGCCCAGACGCCTAAAGGAGGTACGACTGTAACAGTGCCTTAGCACGAAAGCGCCGCGGACCTTACAACCTCCGAAGCCCGCTTTTCCCTCCGAAGTCACCTGGGCGATGTCAACTGTGCACCTAGATCCGCCGCACGTCAAGAGGAATCTATTAAGAAATCTTCTCGGTTCCCAGGACCACTCGCGTCAGAAAACTCTCATCAGCGTCGACCAGGCCAGCCAGCCGCCGGCGATCAGGAGGCCCAGGCAGGAAAGCAGCAGCATGCGATCCCACCATCGGCCCGGTTTGAGCCTAACGTCGATTTCCCGGAAGCGGAAATGGAGCGCCGCCAGCCCCATCAACGGCAACATGATCGCCTGGGTCAGGCCGTTGATCAACACCAACGCTACCGGATCGGCGCCGGTCGTGAAAACCCCGAGCGCGACAATCGGCTGCGCGACCGAAAACCACACCACCGAACGATCGTGGGTCTTGGGATCGTCGCTCTTCATCAACCGCGAGACCTTCAGCACATCGGTCAGCAGCCGGGCGGTACTGGCGTTCCCGATAAGAAACGTCGAAAACAGCACCGCGACCGCGCCGAACAAGAAAAGCCAACGGGCGTACTCGCCAAACGCCGGCACGTATTGTTCCAGCAGCGTGCTGACCATGCGCATCCCGGCGGGGTCCAACCCCTGCTTGTGCATGACCGCGACGCCCATCACGAAAAAGGCCACCGTGGCCGTGGTGTAGAGGACCATTGAGATGAAGGCGTCGTAGCGCATGACGCGCATCCATCCGCGGGCTCGGGCAACCCAGGCGGCGTCTTGTCGGCGGGGCCCGGTGAATCGCGCGTAGCCCTTTTCCATGCACCAATAGGGATAGATGCCGAGCTCGGTCCCGCCGATGCCGATGATGCCGAAGGTCATCAGGGCGGTCGCCAACGGGCGCACAATCTCCCATCCGACAATTCCCGGGGGCGCTGCCCCGGCCGGGGGCAACCGAAACAGCAAACCGCTCCAGATCTCGGACGCCGACAAGTGAAACGTTTGGTGGAATTGGAGTGCGACAACATTACCAATGGTGACGAGCGTAAACAATCCCACGAGAACCGTCGCCAGGGTCTGGATCATCCCGTAGCGGCCGAAGTAAAGGAGAGTGACGGTAACAAGGGTCGTAAGAATCGCCCAATACCAGTCGTCGGAAGTGGAAGGCTCGAGCAGGGCATTGACTCGTGCCTTGGCGTCCGCGACGGCTTGTCCGGCGCCGGCGCTTTCCAGGCGCTCGGCCGCGATCAAAGCGGAAACGGCCTTCAGGGCTTGGGCGCCCCGCCGGTCCGCATCTCGGTCCAAGCGATCCAGCCGCTCGCGGAGCAACTTCTGCCCCAGTTGAACCCGCTCTTGCTCGTCGGCGCTCAACTTCACCAACTCGGCTCTACCGCGGTCGATGTCGCCTTTCCATGCGATGTAGCGCTTCAGCTCGAGTTCGGACGGGAGCTGGATGGCCCGGCCGTAGTCGCCGGTGATCGGGAAAGCCAGCGCCAATGACTGACCGACTCCGCCGACGATCGCCCCCATGCCGCCGGCGTTCGCCGCCATCATCACGAACCAATACCAGATGAGCCAATTGACGCGAAGCCGCGGCCCCGGCAGCCGATTTAAGGCTGACAGCGTCGTCTCGCCATGGGTGATCGTGTGCCGCCCGATTTCGACTTGGACGAAGACTTTGATGAGACAGGCGAGGATGATCAGCCACAGTAGGTAGATTCCGGCCTGCGCGCCGGTCTTCGTGGTGGCGATCAACTCACCCGAGCCGACCACGGTACCGGCGATGATCAGCCCCGGCCCCACTTCGCGCAGGATACCGCGCAGGCGGGCGGGCGGTTCCACAACGCCGTCGTCCCTTCGCGGGTCGGGCGGCGGTGGGCGTTTTCCAGGAACAGGAGGCGGGGCGGTCATGGCGATCGACGTCGGCCATCTAATCTAGCAGTTCGGGAGGGATAAAGGGCACTCGGCGGACTGAATTTAAGCCGCCGTGGCGGTTTCCGCCAGCAGCTTTTTCACGTAGGCCAATTGCGACTCGACCAACTGCCAAGACCCGGGCCAGAAACACATGTCGATCGTCCAGTAGTCGACGTTGGGGACTTCGAGCAGCTTTGGCGCGATTGATCGAAAATCGATGTTCCCGGTGCCGAAAGGGTTATGGGTGCTGGTCTCGTCGTTGTGGAGCGTACCGTCGGAATCGATCAAGTGGATCGCGCCGACCTTGCCTTCGAGATTGGCGAGCAGTTCCTCGATACCTCCCGCTAGGGTTTCCTTCTTGCCGTGCTGGCGGGCACCGACGACCGAGCACATGTAGGCGTGGCTGGTGTCGTACATGACGTAGAAATTCCGGTGATCGACTAACGTGTGAAGCTCGACGATTTCCGACGGCTTGTTGAAGATGAATCCGGGTTCGAATTCCCAATGCATTCTCAGTCCGGCTTGCTGTGCTTTCTCGGCTGCTTCTCGGAAAACCTCCGCAAGGCGCGACTTGGCCTCCTGGTGCTCGGCGTCGTCCTTATATTTTCTGGGCGGCGCGACAGTGTCGACGCGAATATCGCGGACCCCGATATCGGTGCAGAGTTCCAGCGTTCCGGCAAAGTGTTCGAGATAGCCCTCTTTCTTCTCGGGCTCGGTCGGGTCGAAGGCGGTATGGTCACCCCCGTAGCCGGCACGTTCGAGGCCCAGGTCGTCGAGCATCTTGCTGAGTTCGGCTCGAGACTCCTTAGTCGGGTAGGCTTCGAGAGTAACGTGCTCTTGAATCCCGCAGATCTCGATGGCGTCATACCCGGCGGCGGCCATCCGCTCGGCGGTCTTCTCGAACGGAACGGGATCGGAGGCGTAGGGGCCAAAGGCAAAAGCCCAACTACCCAGTGCGATTTTCTTCATGATGGTTGATTCCTGATGGTGGCGCCGGTGGCCAACTGCGGCCGCGGATCAGTCGATTGGACTCCGATTCAGCGGCTTGATCTTTACGTTTCGAAAGGCGACCGACATAGGCTGCCCGCGATGCAACTGGAATCCGATGACTCCCCGGCGAAACATATCGTCGCGCGTGTCGACCGTCACCAGGCCGTTGAGCGTCAGCGTAATGCGGTCTCCCTCGCAATAGATTTCGTAATGATTCCATTCTCCGGTCCGAACGACCGTTTCGCCCTTGCCGGTCCAGCCGTCGACGATAACGCGGCGACCGGTGTTCTCGCCGTGTAAGTTGCCCCAAGCCTTGCCCCGCGTGGCGTCGGCCTGATAGCCGCGAACGGTATGAGCCGGCAACACTTTACTGCGAAACTGCACGCCGCTGTTGCGGTTGGTGAGCTTGATGTCGACTTTGAGAATGAAATCAGAAAACTCTCGGCGGCTGATCAGGAATGTATTGCGGCGTAGGCGTCGACCACTTGACCCGACAATCATTCCGTCGGCGACCTTCCACAACCGCGGTTCGCCGTACCATCCGTCGAGATTGCGGCCGTTGAACAGCAACTCCCAGCCCTGCTGCTTTTCGGCGCTGGTCAGCCTGTTGTGCGTGTTGCCCGGTAAGACGAGAAACAGGAGGGATAGAATGCCGGCAACGACGCTCATCATGAGCCCCATCATTATAGGTTTGATTTGTCATTCATTTGACCGGGGATTTGGCCGCGTTGGCCGCGGGGCCCACTCGGGCTGTACATTGGATGCGCGGCGCGCAGCCTCAGCACCGACAGCAGGCGCAGCCTATCGTACGAGTGGCCACTCGACGAACGGACATAGTCACGCTGCAACCGGGACGGCGGAAACCCCACGCCCCAAAACCTCACGTGAGGTTCCGGCGCAGCCGAATAACGATTGTTGCCCGCTACGTAGACAGTTCCGTTCGTTGCGATCATACGGCGACACTCACGGAGGATCTCGCCTGGCTCTGCCACGTGCTCGAGCAGATCGGGGCATCAGTCGGTTTGCGAACAGCTCTCTCCTCCCCCAAGTAAGTAACCAGTGAACTCACCCGCCGCCCACATCATCTGAAAGAGAAAAACCAGGGGCGAAGCAAAAAGCCACTGCCGGGTGTGGCCCCCCTTCCAAAGAACCGCCCTTGCCGTCCGCAGCCAAAGGAGTAGCGGCACGATCGGGCAGGCAAAGACCCTCGCTTGGAAACGCCACACCGTCAATTTCTCGCTCAGCCGATGGGCAAAACACCGTCCGTGACGGAATCGCAGCCGGCAATACTGCCAAAATCCGTAAGGCTTGCCGTGGGAGACAATGGCGTCGGGTTCGAACCACAGCGAAAGGCCCTGCTGCCCGAGTTCTTGGTGAAACTCATGCTCCCAGAATCCTTCGAGATAGGTCTCGACCAGCGACCGCAAAACCTCTCCGCGGTAGCAAACATTACTTCCTGCTAGTGCGGCTGTTGGTCCGCGCGGAACCGGCGGCATCACGGCCGCGTAGCGAGAGAAGTAGACGGCCCAATCCAACACCGTCCGCGGTCTGCCGTTCACGACGGGGCCGCCCGCCGCGCCGACTTTGGGATCGTCGAGCGCGGGCGCCAGGGCGGCCGGCCAACTCTCGCTCACCGAGCAGTGGTCTTCGGTGACTGCGATCAGTCTGCCGCGTGCCTGACGAATACCCCGCGCGCGAAGCTGCGGTACCGACCACTCTCCGCTTACCTCGGTCGGCGATAACCAAACGAGGAAAGCATTCCCGCAACGGTCGAAGCAGCAAACTCGTTGGGTCGTTGGTCGAAACCACGGCGATGACTTCGAGTCCGTCACGTGCGAGTAGCTCGGTGATCGTTTTCACCGCTGTCCGAGGCGCCCGCCGTACCGGAACCACCACCGACATTTCGACTTCCGTCATCGCAGCCGGCCGAGCCTCGTCTCCTGTGGCATCTCCTGCATCTCGACTTCGGAGAGTCGCACCGTCTCTCCGAGCTGATTCGCTCCTCCGAAAACAGGCCCGGAATCCCCTCGCCGCCGGTCGTCCCCGACGTGGGCGTGGGCCTCCAGGCTTGCCGTGCCCGAATCAGCGGGGCGGGTCTTGGTTTGCCGCCTTGCCAGGTCTCAGACATTCGGGGATACGAACCGATGAGTCGGTTCGTGGCAAGCGTGGACGCTCACGCCACGTCGCCGACGACCAAAGCGGAGGGGTGCCCCAGGCCTCGAGGTTTATCGCTTGCCCGGCCGTGATGTCTCGCACCCTCGGACCCCGCCCCCGGAAGGGGGGCGCGGATAGTCCCCGCTTCCACGCCTCCTTGGCCCGTCCGTTTGCCTCATTGCGGCATGAATCTGAGAATTCGTAAGAACGAGCCGATCCCGGCCGACGGCCGCGGCTCGCGACGCGACTCGGCACGAGAAAACTAAACGCCTTCGCGCGCTTCATTGAGATCGTTCGCCATCGCCTGCACCGCATTCCAGAGAATCATCTGAGCCTGCCCGCAGCCGACCAACTTCATGCCGCGCTGGATCCACGTCTTGGCGAGTGCCGGGTCGCGCACCTGAATCGAGGGGAACCGGCCATGTTTTTCGCAGATCTCGATCACCTTCGTGACGGCGTCGACAAGCTTGGGGTGCTCCATTTGTCCCGCCACGCCCAGCGAGATGGATAGATCAGCCGGCCCGATCATCACGGCATCGACTCCGGGCGTCGAGATAAGTTCTTCAGCCCGATCGACGGCGGTCTGCGATTCGATTTGAAACACGACCAACGTGTTCTCATTGGTATGCGTGGTGATCTCGTCGAACGAAGCATTGCCATACCCGGTCTGCGGTGGCGAGAGTCCGAATCCCCTACGCCCCTCGGGTGGAAACTTCGCCCAACTCACAGCCTCGGCGAGCACCTCAGGCGATTCCACGCGCGGCAAGATGATCCCTTGCGCGCCCATGTCGAGCGCACGGGCAACCAGCGAATACTGAAAATCCGCGAGTCTTACGATCGGCGTGATGGAAGATGAAACGGCCGAGCGCACCAAATCCTGCACTGTCTCGGGAGTGAACGCGCCGTGCTCGGTATCGATGAAAATCCAGTCCAGACGGGCCGCGGCGAACATGCGGGGGATCTCAGCGGAACGCAGATGGCTCTGAACGCAGCCTAAAGCGACGCCGCCGTCGCGCAGGATTTGTTTGGTTCGGTTGATGTACATGAACTAACAAGTATTGCAATTCCGTTGGCGGAGGAATAGTATCTGTGTAGCAACCTAACGGGAGGTAGCGACATGAGACACAGCAGCAAACTCATCCTGGCCCTTCTTTTGACCGTGCCGGCGGTCTGGGCCGCCACGCCTCGGATGACGGGCGTGAGCCCCTCGGGCGGGCACAACGGAGACGAGATCACCGCCAACGGACAGAACCTCGGCTCCGGAACAGTCACCAAACTCTTTCTCACCGATGGCCGAAAAGATTACCGCGTAACGATGAAGGAGCAGACCGCGGACAGCATTAAGTTCTCCATTCCGAAGAAGCTCAAGCCGGGCTACTACAACTTGATGATGCAAACAGGGGGTTCCTCGCCGGCACTGCTCGAACAGCCAATCTCCTGCCAGGTGTTGGCGGAAGGCGAAGAGTTGATCGAGGCAGTCGAGCAAGAGCTCGAGGTCATCGAGCAAGAGGTGACCGAAGACGAAGAGAAGGCGGCGGCCAAGAAGCTGAAAGAGATGGAAAAAGAGGCGAGGCGGAACAAGAAGAAAAAGAAGAAGAGCTGATCCGTTTCGATTTTTTTCGCTTTCATCGTGACGCCGGGCTCGAGCCGATGGCGACCGGTACTCGTGCCGGCCAACGGCATGAAAACCCCGATTCCCCCGGCACCGGTCCCGCGGTGGGGCAGGTCTCCAGTCCTGCCCGTCACGAACCTATCCGGGTCCTCGGCGGTGCTTGCCGCGTTTTTTTTGCTTCTGTCGGCGTGCGGCGACGCACCCGCGCTTCCTCAGGCTCAACCCTCATCCTCCTCCCTCGCCCAACAAGAAGACCACAACCTCTACCGATCTCGCCGGTCGGCCATGGTCCGCGAGCAGATCGAGGCGCGCGGCGTGCGCGACGCCCGCGTCCTCGAGGCCATGCGGACGGTTCCCCGACACGAGTTCGCCCCTTCACGGTTCCTCAACGACGCCTACGCCGACCATCCGTTGCCGATCGGCGAGGGGCAGACGATCTCGCAACCCTACATCGTCGCCTTCATGAGTGAATTGCTGGATCTCGAAAAGGGGCACAAAGTCCTCGAAATCGGCACCGGCTGCGGTTATCAGGCGGCCGTGTTGGGCTTGCTTGCCAAGCAAGTCTTCAGCATCGAGATCGTCGAAACGCTGGGGCTAAGCGCACGGAAACGGTTGCGCCGCCTAGGCTACAACAATGTCGATGTCTCGATCGGCAACGGCTACTTGGGGTTGCCCGACCAGGCCCCGTTCGATCGCATCATCTTAACCGCGGCACCGGAGGAGCTGCCGCAAGCATTGGTCGATCAACTCAAGCCGGGCGGCCGCCTGGTCGCCCCAGTCGGCCCGGTGTACGGCAATCAGGAATTGATCGTCGTGACGAAAGACGCCGCGGGCAAGGTTCGTCGACGGTCTGTGCTGCCCGTACGCTTCGTACCCATGGTGAAGCGACGCAAGTAGGACCTCGGCCCGACGTGGCGCACGCTCTCAGCGTGCCGTGTCGCCACTCGTGGCGACATCCCCCCGCCCAACCGCGTTCCCCACCCCGTTCGTCTATCCTGGTAACTCATGACGGGCGAAACCATTTCGCACTACGTCATTCGCGAAAAACTCGGCGAAGGCGGGATGGGAGTCGTCTATAAAGCCGTCGACACCAAACTCGACCGCACCGTGGCGCTGAAGTTCTTGGCACCGCATCTTCTGCGTAACGACGACGCACGACGGCGCTTCGAGCAAGAAGCCAAGACCGCCGCCTCCCTCAATCACCCCAATATCTGTACCCTCTACGAGATCGACGAGGCCGACGGGCATACTTTCCTCGCTCTCGAATACATCGACGGCGAAGGCCTCGACGAAATCGCCGGCCGAGGACCCCTGCCCGCCGCCCAAGCTGCCGACTATGCCGCGCAGGCCGCCCGCGGCCTCGCCGCCGCGCACGCCAAGGGCATCGTTCACCGCGACATCAAGGGCGGCAATATCATGGTCACCGCCGCCGGCCTCGTCAAGGTGATGGATTTCGGCCTCGCGCGGCTCACAAGCGATGCGCGGCTCACCCAAGACGGCACCGTGCTCGGCACGCCCGCCTACATGGCACCGGAACAGTTGGAAGGCCTCGACGTGGATGCCCGCGCCGACGTCTGGGCCCTCGGCGTCGTGTTTTATGAAATGCTCGCCGGGCGGCTGCCCTTCAAAGCGGAATACCGGCAGGCGCTTCTCTACGCCGTGATGCACGAGCAGCCCGAGCCCCTCGCCGAGGCGCCCGAAGAGCTCGCGGCCATCGTCGCCAAGGCCCTCGAGAAAGACCCGGCCGCGCGCTACGCCGACGCCGCTGAGATGGGAGCCGCCATCGATGCCTTTGTCGACGCCGAACGCAGCTCGGCGGCAACTCCGCCGGCCGCCAAGCAAGGCGGCGAGTGGACCTCGAAACAGCGTGTGTTCGGGCTGCCGCTGGTGCACATCGCCACCGGCTACGACCCGCTAACGGGCCGCATCCGCATTGCCAAGGGGATCATCGCGATCGGCAACGTTGCTGTCGGCGGTGTTGCCGTGGGCGGAGTTTCGCTCGGCGCGATTGCCATCGGTGGAGTCACCGCGGGCATCGCCTCGCTCGGCGGCGTCGCGCTCGCCCTGTGGGTGGCTTTCGGCGCGGTAACGGTCGGGCTGGACCCGCGAGGCGTCGTCGCCATCGGCCCCGAAGGCACGCGCGTGATGGAACAAGCCGTCATCGAGCAAGCGGCCTTGCGCAAAGAGCAAAGCGAGCCACCCTCGGTCGCCGTGATGCCCTTCGTCAACAGCAGCGGCGACCCCGACTTCGAATACTTTTCCGACGGCATGACCGACGAGCTGATCAATGCCCTCTCGAAAATCAGGGGGCTTAAGGTCGTCGCGCGCAGCTCGGTGTTTCGGCTTAAGGGGCAGGAGCTGGACGTGGGCGAAATCGGCGAGCGGCTGAATGTCGGCGCCGTGCTCGAAGGAACGGTTCGCAAGGCCGGAGACCGGTTGCGAATCACCACGCAGCTCATCAACGTCGCCGATGGCTTCGAGATTTGGTCGGACCGCTTCGAAAGCGAGTTGAAAGACGTCTTCGATGTTCAAGACGAGATCTGCCGCGCTATGGTCGGGGCGCTCGAGGCCGAACTGCTCGATGACCCCGCCCAGCCCGTTGTACGCGCGGCCACGCAAAACCCCAAGGCCTATGAGTTGTATCTGCGGGGGCAAAGCCATTTCCAGCGGTTTACCGAGGCGGAGGTGGAACGGAGCCGGTCTTACTTCGAAGAAGCTCTGCGCATTGATCCGAACTATGCGTTGGCCCACGTTGGGCTGGCGAACTATTACACGCTTCGCGTGAGCTGGGGCCTCGCCCCTGCCGAAGATCTTGCCAAGGCGGAGGCTGAGCTGAGCAAGGCTCTCCAGCTTGACGATTCCATCGCTGTAGCGCATGCTTCGATGGCCATCGCCCAAATACGGAGGTGGAACTGGGCGTCCGCGGAGCGATCCCTGCGACGGGCCTTGGGGCTCGAACCGGGCCTCGCAATAGCTCACCTTTTCCACTCCGTCTTCCTGGCATCCGTGGGCGGCATCGACGAGGCCGTCGAGGAAATTGAGGAGGCGGTTGCCCTCGACCCCCTGACTCTCGGGGGAACGGAAACGCTTGTCCGGTTCCTCGTACTTGCCGGCCGGTACGAGGAGGCAAGCCGCCCGGCCGAGGACCTCATCGAATTCGACGAGCGTTCGCCGCTCGGCTATCAGACCCTAGAGAAGATCTACAGCGCGACGGGGCGTTTTGAAGACGCTGTAGCGGCGCTTGAGCAGGGCCGCGAATACTCCGGCGGCGATACGACTTATGACGCGAGACTAGCGATTGCTTACGGTAAGGTAGGTCGCCAACGCGATGCGCGGAAAATTCTGGATACTCTACTGGCGCAACGGCGGGAATCTTATTACAGCCCATTCAATCTCGGACTGATCTATTTGGGTTTAGGAGAGGATGACCGGGCCTTCGAGTGGTTCGAAACCGCCTTCGAGGAACGAGCGCCGTCACTCCCGTACCTCCGCTGGACACCCCGCCAGTGGGGCTTCGAGCGCCTCGCCGACGACCCCCGCTACCACGACCTCCTCCGCCGCATGAACGTCCCCCCGCCGCGCTGAGGGTTCGGACCCGTGGGGTCGCGTTGCCGGTCGTCGGCATCGCCGAACTTGTAAGCCCCTCCCACCTAACGGCGGGGCGAACCTCAATCGAATATAGAATCGAGAGTCAGACGGATGTCAGGGTCTTCCGTCCACAAGACATTCGCCGGCTCATCACGGCTCCCGGCCGCGGTGTGAACCCTCCCCGTCCGCTCGGCCGGGTCGACAATCCACACGAAGCGCACGCCGAAATCGAGATAGTCCTTGATCCTTTCGGCGACATCCGCGTCGCGGTCATCCTTCGAGAGGATCTCCACGGCGAGAAACGGAGGCGTGCGGAAGACTTGTTCGGTGGGCTCGCCGCCGATGTAAACACAGACGTCCGGGACGCGGAATCGGGTGGCCTTGACTTGGACTCGTTGTTCGGGAAAGCAATAGGTCCCCAAGGTCTGCTCCCGCGCGATGAAGAAACCAATCACCTTGCGCTGGACTCGACTGTGATCTCGCTCGCCCAAGTTACGTTGGATAATCCGGCCGTCGACGTATTCGCGGTCCCCATCAGAGAAACTGGTTCGAAGGTATTCCTCGACCGACACCGCGGCGGAAACCGTACCCATGCACTTAGTGTAATCTGCCGCAGGCCGCGCGTCTCCTAACGGGTGTGCCACGGAATAGAGCCCCCTTGGCGTCGACGCCGCGCGCGGGCTGCCGGCGCGTGATGTTCTCGGCCCCAATTTGACGCTTCTCCCACCCTCCGATAAACTGAAGCCTGATGCGGTTGGGATAGCCTTCGGCCGCCTGAAGGCCCTTTCCTAAGCCCCGGGCGGAGCTGAAATCGTCCTACGATTGGAGTTCGCGCAGGCAGTTTCCCGAATAGACGACCCACCTCCGTCCCCATCGTCTAGCCCGGCCTAGGACACCGCCCTTTCACGGCGGCAACGCGGGTTCAAATCCCGCTGGGGACGCCACTTCTTTTCAGAGAGTTAGTAGGTTAGCGCGATTCCGTGAAAATCCACGGCTAACGCTGTGGTGACACAAGAGCTACACTCTTTCGCTTGGGGTTTTTTGTTCCTTTGAGGTGGCTTTGGACGGGAAGTCCTTGCGGCGGTGCTTTCTCACGGCCTCCCGTAGCACGTATTCAATCTGCGAGTTGAGACTGCGGAGTTCGTCACTTGCCCAACGATTCAGCTCTTCGTAAAGCTCGGGCGGCAACCGCAAAAGAAACGACTTTCGCTGTGCCATGACGGGGGACTTTCCTCAAACGGTGCCGCAATCCGCCGAGCTCGGCGGAGAACAATCGGCGGATCGCGCGTCCGGCATCGGTTCTATGTATAGAGCGAACCGGTGTTCACCACCGGCTGCGCTCCCTTGTCGCCACAAAGGACGACCAGCAGATTGCTAACCATGGAGGCCTTTCGCTCCTCGTCAAGATTGATGGCCCCGTCTTCGTCAAGCCGCCTCAACGCCATCTCGACCATGCCGATCGCGCCGTCGACGATACGGGTTCGGGCGGCTACGATCGCGTCAGCCTGCTGGCGCTGCAGCATGGCGCTGGCGATTTCGGGCGCATAGGCCAGATGACTCAGGCGGGCTTCCTCGATCAAGACACCTGCTTTGCCGACGCGCTCCTCGAGCTCCTCCCTGAGCGCCTGGGAGACGTCGTCCATGTTGCCGCGCAGAGACTTGTCATCGTCGTCGAAACTGTCGTAGGAATAGGCGCTCGCGAGGTGCCGTAGCGCCGCCTCGCTCTGCACGGTGACATATTCCTCGAACTCATCCACATCGAACGCCGCCTTCGCGGTATCGGACACATGCCAGACCACAACGGCGGCAATCTCGATCGGGTTGCCCCGCTTGTCGTTGACCTTGATCGTTTGCCCGTTCAGGTTTCGGGCGCGCAGTGAGATCTTGACCTTCTTGAGCAGCGGGTTGGCCCAGCAGAACCCGCTCTCCTTGACCGTTCCCCGGTACTTGCCGAAAAGCAGAAGAACAGCCGCCATATTGGGTTGCAGCGTGAAAAAGCCGGCCAACACGAAGCCCCACGTAATCAGTCCAACGGCCAGAGTCAGCACCGCCCCAGCCACCGTCCCGGCCCCATTTCCGATGAGGTAGGCGAGCGTGAGAAGAAGGGGCAACGCGAAGATTTCGACAGCTAGAATGCCCCAGCCGTTCAGGACTCTCGTTTGGATCTCCTTGGTATGCATTTTGTTTCCTTCTGGTTGATATCAATATAATATCATATTGATAAACTCAGGTCAAGCGGGACTTACGATCCGGGCCGTGCTTTCGCGACGGAGAATTGGCTGGAGGCGTGGATAGAGGCAGTTGGATGGATTCGTGCCGGGGATTACACGAGGCGTCGAGGTTGCGGTCGCAATCGGTAGGACGCAGCCATGATGCACACGCTGACGAGCGGAATCACCACCGACGGAATCGGGGCACCGACAGAGCCGTGGGAGAAGAACTCACTGGCGAAAGAGGAGCCGAAGACCGACTCGATAATCAACATGAGCGTCCCCAAGTCTTACGAAGAGGGCGGCCGTTCGTCAACGGACAGGCTTGGGCGGGTCCCCCGTCGCCGAACCCCTACCTTGGGCTGGTGGCCGCGTGTTCTTTGATCCGCCCCGAGCACGAGCGCGCCCACGGCGAGGCTTTGACCACATCGACACCCACGAGGTGACCAGATAATTCCGCTGAGCAGTTTCGAGCAGCGGCATCTTTTCCTCATCGACGGCCTGCACGCGCATCAGGACGCTTCCCATCTCGTCGCTTGATCCAGTGCCCCACCGCACTCGTTTCGGCGGATCGTTGGGGTTGAACGGATTCTCGGCCGAGTTGTCGAATTCGATCTCGACGTCCAAGCGAGCGCCGGCGGGAACCCTGGCGGGCTCGGCGAGCCAATAGGACTCCTGCCAGTTGAAGTCCCACCGATCGACCCACAGAAGCGTTCGGACCGAACCGTCCGGATCGGTGGCGGTCACCTTGATCTGCTTGCCGAGATAATGCATGTGAGGGAACATTTGGTAGACGTCGAGATCGATCGGCGTCGTGAAGGAATCGGTGACTGTATAGTGCTTTTCCCCCGCGGGAATGTCGATACCCTTCGTCCTTCCGAAAAGCGGCGGTATTTCAAGGTGCGTCATAGTCCGCTCCGGCGCCGTTTCCGCGAAGTGAAGTCCGATCAGAGCTTGTTCGGTTTCCCGCTTGCCGGACGGATGGAAGTGCATCTGCAATGCTAGATCGGAGGACCTTGGAATGCGGTAAGCGGCTCGACGGATGAAGAATTGCGGCGCCCGCCCGACTGTCCATATGGTGTACAAGCCGCTACGCAGGCGATCCAGATAGATGCCGACAAAACGCTCAATGAAACTCCCCGTGCCGCGCGCCGCTTGAGAAGCCTTTCCGGGTCGGAACCACCAAACCGACATCCCGTTGAAACCGGGCTCGGGAGTTCGCCTGTCCAATTCCGCGGCGCCGCCCGTCGAGTCCGACAATATGATGGCGTGATGGGACGAAGATCGAGCTCGGGGCCGAAACTCGATTCCTTTCAGCCACTTGTCTTCAGAGAGGCCCATCGGAATCGCGAAATTGCGGTAGATGTCGGGGCCGTCGGCTGGAATCTCAAAAGGCTCGGGCATTTGGATAATGAGGTCCGGCTCTCCCAATTGCCAGCCTTCCGTGAATTGGGGCAAGCTCGGAAGGTGGGCTGGGTCTCCCTCGGGCATGCCCCCCCCGACCCAGTCTCGAATCTCTCCGATTTCCCGGTCCGTCAAACCGCGTTGACTAACGTACCGGACATCGGCGGGCGCCGCATGCCAGGGGGGCATGTAGCGGGATTCCGTTACGTCCTTGATGAGGAGGCCCCGTTTTCTTACGTCTCGATAGGTCTCCAGCGGAAAGGGTACTGCTTCGCCTTCACGGTGGCACGACGTGCAGTTGTCGAAAATGATCGGGGCAATGTCCTTAGTGAATGTCGGCGTGGGGCGGGGCGGGGCGTCGTCAGCGAGCAACCGACTGGAGACGAGAAAAGAAAACAGCAACAGGACTCCAAGAAAAGCTCCGTAGGCGGCGGTCCTGATCCGTGACGTTCCGTTTCCGCCCCGACTCATGCTCACAGTGTATCTGAAGCCCCGACGTTTCTAGGTGTTTGCCGGCACCCGCGGGCCGGCGAGACAGCCTTGGTGTGATTGCGCCCGCCGCAAGTCACAAATCTTTGGGTGGAATATAGCAGCCCACAGCCTTCGTGAAAGGTTTGGAGACGGGCTCGTCCGCCAGCACTTCGTCGAGCGCGTTTCTCAAGTCGTGAACTCGCGCTCGACGTCGCGGCTTGCCAAGGCCGGCGTAGAAGTCGTTGATCCGCCCTCGATAAAGGAGTTTGCCGTCTTCGGAAAAGACCGCCGCTTCCGGCGTCACCGTGGCTCCGGCGCGTTCAGCCAAGCGATGCCGGCGGTCATGAATCGCGGGACAACAAGCGAGATTGTAGTCTTCGTTGTGTTTGCGAATACGGTCGGCGCTCACGTCGGGGTCGACGTAAACGACGAAGCAGTCGACCGCCTTGTCCTGATACTCAGTACATATACGGCTGATCTCCGGGGCATATTGATTGGAGATTGGGCAGTCCGTCATGACGAAGTACAAGACCTTCGCTCGACCCTCCGAGTCGTCGAGGGCCCCGTGCGACACGCCATCCACATCGACAAGATCATTCGGCCCGAGGGGCTGGGCCGACCGTCCACACGGGGCCAAGACAAGCAACACCAGACTGGCGCATAACCCGGAAGTAGACACGTGCTTATTGTGATCGACCGCGATCCGGCTCCGCGATGGCCGGGCGTCGGCTCCAAGCTAAGCTTTCCCAGTCCGGCCGGCGGGACGCAAGGAGATTATCAAGAACGCACCGGGTTCGCCGACCCTAGACCTCCGGATCAGTCGGGTCGCAGGGGTCTGTTTCTGCGTTCAACTCCGTGATATCGTCGAGCCCGTCCAGGTCGCAGTCGTCTTGTCCAGAGTCCTCGATGATGCACATCACGATCGTACCGCCATCCCCGGTACCGAAGCTGATTTGCCGGTTCCCTTTTCCGTTCGATTTCGGCACTTCCGCTTTCACGGTGACCCCGGAGTTGAAATCGTGATAGCCGCAGGAGGTGAACTCCTGGGCGCCCCCTGGGTTGAGTTTCGTTGTTGCGTCAAAGGTGCAAACCCAGGTGTCGCCGTCATTGAGGCCGCCGCTGTTCGTTTCCAACCGTTCCTGTCTGCCGCTCGGATTGGCTCCGAAGTCGCTCGCATCGCAATCATCATCAAAGCCGCTCAAGGCCCATTCCGATCCGAAGCGGTCCTTGATTCGTACATTTGCCCAGTCGTCACCGGAGTCGTTGTCGACAGTGATCGTCACCTCGCAGGTGATTTCGTTGTCCGTGACCAATATTGCTCCGGCACAGTCAACTTCCTTGCACACCTCATCGCCGTCGCTGCATGCCTCCGCTGGTTCGTTGATGTAAAAGCCCGTGATAACTCCGCCGTCGTCGCGAACGCCCACGAGGCGGTTGTCGCAACCCATCAGAAACACCGCCGGGCCTATGATGAGCAAGGTTTTCCAAGCGTACTTCATCTCAATCCTCCCTTGGTCCGTGACCGATAAGACCTAGTACTTGGCCAGAGAGATTACTAGTATGCACTGCAATCTGTACGGAATGCAACAGTTTTTCGCAGCTGAACATCCGCGCAGGAACCGGAGAGCTTCGTCGAGCCCGTCGCTCAGTAAACCTTCAGCGCTCGGACGACGAGAGTTGTCGGAAGTGGGTCAGAGGCTTCTCGATGGATGCGCCTAGGTGCCGCCGGCGTATACTATCGCCAGGTAATTCCCATGAAGCTTCGTATTAACCTCGCTTTTTTTCTGACCGCCTTCGTCATCGGCGCCCCGGCCCAAGCCGACGATGTGGCCGAATGGACCGCCTCGCTTGGGGGCTCCTACCAAGTCCGGCCCAACATCGTCTATTCCACCGCCAACGGCTATGAGAACAAGCTCGATCTCTATCTGCCCCGCGGTGAGTCCGGCCCCCGGCCGACGCTCATCTACATCCACGGCGGCGGCTGGGTCGGTGGGACCAAAGAGAACAGCGTCCTCAGTCTGTTTCCCTATATGAAGCACGGCATGGCCATCGTCAACGTCGAGTACCGCCTGGCCGCAACATCGCTCGCGCCAGCTGCGGTGGCGGATTGCCGCTGCGCCCTGCGATGGGTGATCGCTAATGCCGCCGAACACGGGTTCGACACCGAGAAGATTGTCGTGACCGGCCATTCCGCGGGCGGCCATCTGTCGCTGACAACCGGCATTTTGGACGAGTCCGCCGGTTTCGATTACGAATGCGTGACCGGGAGCTTGGCCGGGCCGGTGAAGCTCGATCTAGGAGTAGCGGCCGTCGTCAATTGGTACGGCATCACCGATGTAACCGACATCCTCGACGGCCCCAACCAACAGGGCTATGCCGTTCGCTGGATGGGCAGCCTGCCCGATCGTTACGAGATCGCCAAGCGAACTTCGCCCCTGACTCACATCCGCGAGGGCCTGCCGCCTATCTTCACGATCCACGGCAACGCGGATAAGATCGTGCCCTATTCTCACGCCGTTCGTTTGCATAAGGCGCTCGATAAGGCCGGCGTGACAAACCATCTACACACCGTGGAGGGCGGCGGCCACGGGGGTTTCTCGAAAGCCGAACAAATCAAGATTCACGGCAAGGTTGACGCATTCTTGGAGCAACACGGGATTCTCTGAGGACCCACTGGGGGCGGCCGGACAACCCGGCTCTGGTAACGGTCAAGGCGGGGGTCGCGTACCCGCACCGCGCTTACGCAAATCCAAGAAAGCGCCCGCTCTTCCCTGGCGCCCCGCGTCGATCGAAAACCGCAGCCTCGCCTACTCCCTCTCTTCATGCACCGCCATAATTACCTCGTCCGCTTCCCAGGCTCCGCGGCGAAAACGAAAGTGCGCATGGCCCGCCAACCCTGTCTCCTCCATGACAACACCGTCACCCATTTCTCCACGGCACTCACCGTCGAAGAGTCGATTGCTCCACATGAGGCGAAAAGGCTCGGAAACCGCGTAGCGAAACTCAACCACGGCGCGCTTCTTCTTCTCGCGCCGCATCGCGGTGATCTCTACATTGGGAACCGAACCGGCGGAAGCGGGAACTGAATCGGTGGAAGCCGAATCGCCGGGTGCGATCCGTACCAGCCAATAGATGCTGCCGGGCATGACTGTGCGGAAGTAGCGCTTCCCGGTCTCAGTTAAGTACCCCGCGTCCACACCGAGGCGGTCGTCCCCTTCGTGAAACTCCGACAAGTAGCCCTGTGAAACGAGCTGTTCGAAGGTCGTGCGCCAGGCGTCGTAACAGCGTTGATTCACCGGAGCCGGCCCGTTGGAATTGATCAAGACCGGCGAGGTCGAAACGGCTTTCGGGAAGTTCGCGGCGGCGTTTCCGGAAAGGATCGGCATCGTCTCGAGAATCCGCTTTGCCTCGTCTTGCGATAAAACGTGAGGTTGGGACGCGGCGGCCGGCGCCGCCAGTAACACGCTCGCGAGAGCCGCGACGATACAACGCCCCACGGGCGAGTTGGGCAAGATACATTCTCTGCCATGCTGTCTCCGTTGGTTCGTCATCTCTATTTCCTCCTCATTACGAGCCTCCAGCGCGCGGGCGCGACTCAGCCCCGGCTTAGTGCCCCGGGCGGTTGCACACGACCGCCTCCTCGCCTTTGGCCGCGATCTCACGTTCGAAGAAGTCGACGATCTTGTCGCGCCTCGCCAGCAGAGCCTTCATCTCCGTCTTGGTCAAAAGCCCCTTCATTTCCCGCTGCAAGACTTCCATGTTGAGGTCGCGCAGCCCTTTCAGCACACGGGGGTCGCAGCGGCGCAGGTTTTCGGGCGCCCGCAGCTTGTTGTGGACGCGAAACGCGCGACTAAAGTCAATGATCCGGACATCCCAATCCTTCGTAATCAAGATGTTGCCGAGATTGGCGTCAGTGTTGTAGATCAACTCGTTGAAAATCCGGATTTGGAACATTTGATCGTTCCAGGCCGCGTTCTTAAGGGGCGGTACCCGCATTTTCTTTTGATAGCGGTCGCGTTCCATCATGAGAACGTCGTCAACCCACCAGGTCAGCGAGCCGGCAGTCCCAGCGATCTTGCGTTCGATCGATACCGGGACCATGTTGAGCCCCAACAGCCGATCGAGTTTGTAGGCTGCGACGTTGAACTGGTAGCCGTCGCGGAAGTTGAGCTCGAGGCCTTCATTCGTTCGATATGACGTCTTGTGGATATTCACGGTTTGCAAGTGAGCGTCGTGCGTAACGCCGTCGCCGGTCAAGGTGACCTTCTCGGTGTTGTTGATCCCGACGCCCACACCGCGTCGAACGACTACCTTGGCGGTGCGCAAGAACTCTTCCTTCTCGCTATCGGTGAAAGCCGCAAACTCCGCACCCGCCGAGGCGACGGACCCGACGGCCAGGACGGCCCAAACGACGCCGGCCGCGATAGAAACTTTTCGGTAGTTGAACATCTGTCGATCTCCTCGTATGCCACTCTGCATGTCGCGTCCCTTATAGCATGCGCCGTGCCAAACCGCCGGCCCGCCGGGCCCTTTTTGCAAACAGCTGATTCCAAGGTACTAACGTCCCAGCGGCGTTGCCGGCGCCTCGCTGGGACCGATCAAGTTGTTCTGGTTGACTATCCATTCAGCTTGTAACCACCGAGCCTACTCTATCCGATCGGATTGGTTCCACGACCCGACGACCGCATCCTGTCCACCCGCGTCCCGTTGCACCCCCAAGCCGGTTCAGGTACCATGCAAACAACTAGACGTTTCAAACAATTCCGAATCGAGTTGTTTGTAAATCGCGCCAGGGGGGAATGCGTCATGGCCTCGACGGTCTGGAAGGGCTATCTCAGCTTCGGTCTGATTTCGGTGCCAATCCGGCTCCATGTGGCGGCTCGCGGCGAGCGGGTCGGGTTTAACCAAATCCACAAGGAGTGCAACTCACGCATCAAACAGAAGCTCTATTGCCCCTCGTGCGACCGCATCGTTGAGCGGGCGGAGTTGGTCAAAGGGTATGAGTACGAAAAAGGCCAATACGTTCTTGTCGAGGAAGAGGAGATCAAGAAGATCATGCCCGCCTCGGGCTCGACGATGGAGATCCTCGAATTCGTAAGACTCGACGAAGTCGACCCGCTTTACTTCGACAGCTCGTTTTTCACGGTCCCCGAGGAGGCCGGCCGGAAGGCCTATAAGCTCCTGGTCGAGACCATGGAAAGCGCCGGTTACGCCGCCATGGCCAAGGTCAGCATGCACCAGCGCGAGTACACGGTGCTGGTGCGGCCCCGCAAGGGCGGGTTGACCTTGCACACCATGTACTACCCGAGCGAGATCCGCGAGCTAAGCGAATACGGCGCGCCCGCCGAAGTCGAGGTCAAACCGGCTGAGGTAAAGCTCGCCAAGCAGCTCGTGGAAAGTCTGGCGGCGCCGTTCGAACCCGAAAAGTACCACGACGCGTATCAACAGCAACTTAAGGACCTGGTCGAAGCCAAGCGGCAAGGGCAGGCCATTGCCGTCACGGAGGCGCCGCGCCTCGCACCGGTTATCGATCTCATGGAAGCGTTGCAAAAGAGCTTGGCGTCGCAGCCCGACAAGAAGCCGCCGGCCCGCACCGGGGATGTCAACGGCGGCTCGGCCATCGAAGAAGGCGAGAAGCGGCCGCGCAAGAAAACGGCGCGCTGAGCGTCGCGCTGACCAAAAGCCGGGCAGGCACCGCCCCCAATACCCCCGAGCTCGCCGCTCCCCTACCAGCACCGCCGGAGACTGCCGGCGAATCGCTCAAGTTGACAATGCCCTCTTCCTGCGCGGTGTACCCTGGAATGACCTCCGGGAGGTGGGCTAAGACATGGCTACAGTGAGATACATCGTCAATGACGTGGAGGCGGCGATCGACTTCTATACCGGCCTCCTTGGGTTCGAACTCAAGAAGGATTTCAGGCCCGCGATAGGCATCCTCACAAAAGACGACCTCGAGCTGTGGGTCGCCAGCCCCGTTTCCTCGGCGCAGCGGCCGATGCCGGACGGCAGCCAGCCCGCACCCGGTGGCTGGAACCGGTTCGTCGTCCGGGTTGAGGACATCGCGGCGACCGTAGCTGCTCTGACCGAGGCAGGCGCGAACTTTCGCAACGAGATCATCTCCGGCCCGGGCGGGCAGCAGATCCTCGTGGAGGACCCGTCCGGTAACGCTATCGAAGTCTTCCAGCCGGCCTAGTCGTCAGCCGACTCCAGAGCCTTGGTCATGCGGCGCCCGAGATCGGCGCGCGGGCGGCCTTGACGAGTGGCGGACACGTGCGCGAATCTCCCGCCGGCAATGCCGGTCAACGGGGTCGGTAATGTTGAGCAGGGGAATTGTCCGGCCGCGGGGCCGCGGCCGGATCAATCAGGCAAATCGTTCTACTTGTTGTAATAGGCCGCGTTCCGCGGGGTGAAGGCGTCCCACTTTTCCGGGAGATCTTCAAGCGCGAAGATCGCCGAGACCGGGCACACCGGCACACAAGCACCGCAGTCAATGCATTCGTCGGGCTCGATATACAACATTTCTTCGTTTTCGAAGTCGTCTTCGTCGGACTTCGGGTGGATACAATCCACCGGGCAGGCATCGACACAAGCTGTATCCTTTGTCCCGATGCAAGGTTCAGCAATGACGTACGCCATAAGTTGACTATCTCCTTCGCCGGAAGAAACCGATCCGGTCGGCTAAACTCCCCAAAAAACGGGATTATATCATAGCCGCCGGAAATGCAGGCCGATCTTGAGCCGCTCGGCCGCCGCCGTTTCCGCCGGATACGGCAACGAGTCCGGGCAGAACCGCGCGCGCCGTTTCGGCCGTGCTCTCTTCAAAGATCGCGCGCCAACTCGACTGCCTTCAGCAGCGCCCGCGCTTTGTTCATGGTCTCGTCCCACTCTCGTTCCGGATCCGAGTCGGCGACGATCCCGCCTCCTGCCTGTAAATACGCCTTCCCGCCCCGTACGACCATCGTGCGAATGGCAATGCAAGAGTTCAGATTCCCCGAAAAATCGAGGTACATGACGCTGCCGGAGTAGACCCCGCGACTCGATGGCTCCAGTTCGGCGATGATCTCCATCGCGCGTACTTTCGGGGCGCCCGAAACCGTTCCGGCGGGGAAGCACGCCGCCAGCGCGTCAAAGGCGTCTTTGTCGGGGCGCAGTCGGCCGCGCACGCTCGACACAATGTGCATTACATGCGAGTAGTACTCGATGATCTTGAATTCCGGCACGCGGACGGTTGAGAACTCGCACACGCGTCCCAGATCGTTACGGCCCAAATCGACCAACATGACGTGCTCGGCGAGTTCCTTTTCATCCTCAAGTAGGTCTTTCGCTAGGGCCCGATCTTCCGCTTCGGTCCCGCCGCGAGGTCGCGTCCCGGCGATCGGCCGATAGTGCACTTCCCCGTTGTCGACCTTCACAAGCATCTCCGGAGAACTGCCGAGAATGACCGTGTCGTCCAAGTGCAGATAGAAGAGGTAGGGCGAAGGGTTGACCATCCGCAGGGCGCGATAGATCTGAAACGGCTCGACGCCCGGCTCCATCTCGAGCCTCTGCGAGAGGACCACCTGGAAAATATCCCCTGCCAGGATATATTCCTTGGCTTTCTCGACCGCCCTGCAATGCGCCTCTTTACCCACATTCGAGCGGACTTCGAGCGGACCCGGCTTCCTCTTGGTCTTGGGCAACCGCAAGGGTCGGGCCAACGCTCTCTCGACGCGTGCAATCGTGCGTCGGGCCTCGTTGTAACCCCTGCGCAAGGCCCCTTGCCATTCGTCGCAGCGCACATTGGCAATGACATGAATTTCGTGCTTGACGTGATCGAAGACCAGCACCGTCGCAAAGAAGAGAAAGACGGCGTCGGGCATTTTGACGTCGTCGGTACGGAACTTCGGCACGCGCGGCTCGATCAGACGCACCACGTCATAACCGGCGTAACCGACCGCGCCGGCCGAAAACGGCGGCAGGCCCTCGGCACCCACCGCATGAAACTCCCCGGCTAGGCGCCGCAGGATTTCCAACACGTTGCCACGCCGCTTGCGGACCTCTCCGTTCCTTTCGATCTCGACCGCCTTGCCCCTTGCGGTTACCTTCAAGAACGGATCCGCACCCAAGAACGTGTAGCGGCCGACTTTTTCTCCGCCCTCGACGCTCTCGAACAGGAACGAGTGTTTGCGCCGCGCGGAAAGCTTGAGATAGGCCGACACCGGGGTCTCGAGGTCCGCGGCCAGCACCTTGTGGACCGGGATCACGTTGCCCCGCTCGGCCAGTTTCTCGAAAGTCTCGAAGTCGGGAGACATCACTTCGCTCGAATCGCTTGGAGGACGGCGCGCTTCATGACAGCTCGCGGAGCCGTCTCTCCGGTCCAGATTTCAAACTGCGCGGCGGCCTGTTCGAGAAACATTTCGAGCCCTTGAATCACAGTCTTTCCCTGCGCACGCGCCCTCTTTAACAGTACCGTCTCGAGTGGGTTATAGACCATGTCAAACACAAGGTCGGCGGGGATCTCGTCCTCAAAGAAGCATCCGTCAGTGTGAGGGTGCATGCCCATCGGCGTCGCGTGAACGAGCGCGTCGAAGTACGCCTTAGCAAGCGCATCTCGATCAAGCACCGCAGCGCCGCTAGCCTTGGCTAGCGCCCTCACACGGCGGGGGTTTCGGCCGCTCAGGGTCACCCGGGCGCCTTTCTGCTTCAGCGAGAAGGCGGCCGCCCGCGCCGCCCCGCCGTTGCCTACGACGAGGATTGACGCCCCCTTCAGCCGCATGCGATTCCCCAACGGTACGGTCACGCCGGCAGCGTCCGTGTTCGTCCCACGAAGTTTCCCCCTTCGGCGAAAGATCGTGTTGACCGCGCCGATGCGGGCTGCCAGGGGATCCAACGAATCGAGATAGCGCATCACGCTGCGTTTGTGGGGAATCGTCACGCTCAAGCCGGCGACGGGAAGGGCTTCAACAAAGCGAAAGAAATTTCCCACTCGGCCCGGCGCTACCTCGAAGGGCAGGTAGACCGCATCGACCCGCCGTGACTGAAACGCACGATTGTGCAGCGCGGGGGACATAGAGTGTCCGGCGGGGTAGGCCACGACTCCGAGCACGCGCGTGTCCGTGCTCAGCTTTGCCGAGCGGTAGCGCCTGCGGAGCAACGATGTCGTCATCTGCCCCGGCGCAGTAGGCTTCGTCGCCCGGCCTCGGCCTGCCGCTATGGGGTCGGGAAAGGCAAAAGTAAACAGCGACCCCCGCGACGGACCCAGCACGCGAGTCGGCGTCCCGGTCTCGCTCATCGCCATCACGGCCAGAGGTGTGCCCTGATGCCGCAAAGGCAATTCCAAAATACGAAGGTTGTCGCTCGGTTTTTGGGCCGTGGTGGCAACCTTGTAAATGTCGGCGGGGAACTTAGTCAGGCGCGACACGACCCGGTCGAGGGGCGGCGTTTTCTCGAAATCGTGGTAAGAGAGCACCAGTCGCGCGCCGGCTCGCAATCGCCCGATAAGTTCCGGTGTCTGCTCGATGCTCTCGATCTCGACATCCACCAGCGCCGCGCCCGCCGTGATCGCCTGATCGAGAAGCCGGCCCTGCTCATCGAGCCCGCCCGCGAAATCCCCGCCGTTGGATATCCGCCGGCAAGTCGCCAGAATGATCACCCGCGGGAAGCGCCGCGTCGTCCGTCGAATAACCCCGACGCCGCTCTCGGGGTAGTTGAGCGAATCCAAACGAAACTCAAGAAAACGCTCCCCGGCCTCGGCCGACCGGCGCGCGAAGCGTTCCAACTCCGAAGCCGTCTCGCACCCGAGAGCGACGCAAATCGGGGGCAGTTGCATGAGCCGAACCATCGACCAGAAGACTCCCGGAAGCTCGAACCTAGTGGGTGGGCCGCCCGACCCGCGCTCGCCGACGACGAGGGGCAAGGGCGAAAACAAGTCACCGTAGAATATCACACCCCTCCCGCGGCTTCGTTTGGTCGGTCGGTCGGGAGGTCTTCTTTATCAGCGGTTGCAGCCGGCTTGGCCCATCGCTTTCGCTCGGGGCTCAGAATCTGTGTTTCGATTGCGGCACGGGAAGGACACCGCGGACGTAGCGCTACGCAAGACTGGCGACGTGGTACGCAAGATGGGCGGGTGTCCTATTGCCTTGGTTGCTTCGAACTCGTTGTCTCCGCAGGAGTTAGGGTGGGGTCAGCTTCGTTTCGCGGTTTTTGGTTTTGGGGGCTCGCGGGGCGGAAGCCGATTGGGCTATTGGAGCGTGGACTTCCGTCCACGCCTCGGTTTCGGCTAGTCGGATTGCGGCGGGCGGTTGGCGGCGGGCCTTAGGGTTGGATGGTTCCCGGCCTTTGCGGGCCGGGCCGGTATTAGGTCGAACCCCCAGGTGAACGTTCGGTAACTCGGGCTCCGGCCTTGAATCTTGGCGCCGAGCTCGCTACTGTTTGCCCGCCTTCTTCGAGGGCAACCGACCTGACGGCGGCTCGAAAGCGAGGCGCTAGAGGTGTGGCGGTTTGGAGTTGACGGGGGAGTGGCCCGTCGCTTTTGCTCGGGGCTCTGATTCTGGTCGGCGGGGGTACCGATTATTACCTCTTTAGTCGCTTGCTGTCGGAGGGGGCTTCAGCGGGTTTGGGGAGAGGCGGCGGCACCGACGGTGAGCATCGCGAATTGATCCGCGCGAAGGTGCGCGCATCGGCTACTCGGGGTCAGCTTGGCGCAGGAAGTCCAAGAACTGGGACGCGGCGGGCGAGAATTTCCTGCCTCGGCGGTGGATGATGCCGACCGGCCGGACCAGGCCCTCGGCTTCCACGGGGAGGGTGACGAGCCTGCCTTCAATGGCCTCATGGCGGACGGTTCGTTCGGGCAGGATGCTGATGCCGGAACCGATGGTCAACGCTTCCTTGATCATTTGGATGTTGTCGAACTCGAGTACGACTTTGCGGTGCACGCCATGGTCTCGGAAGAATCGGTCGAGGACTTTGCGAATCGACAGGTCGGGGTCGAAACTGACGAATTCCTCTCCTTCGAGGTCGGCGGGTTTGAGGGAGCGCTTGCGAGCGAGCCGGTGAGCGGGATGGCATACCAGCACCATTCGCTCGGAGCGCCAGGGGATGGCCTTGAGGTTCTTGCCGGGATTGGGGTAGCTGACCAGACCCAGGTCGGCTTGGTCTTCCGCAACGGCCTGATAGACCTTGTCGGGACGCATGTATTCGAGATGGACGCGGGCTTCGGAGTGTTGCTCTTCGAATCGCTCCTTCATGCGGGCCATTTGGTAGAGGCCGGTGGAATAGATCGAGGCGACACGGACAGTCCCGGCGAATTCCTTGCGAAGGGCTTCGAGCTGCGATTCCATCTCGGCGTAGCGGCGGACGATGTCACGGGAGGCCGAGGCGTAGAGCTTGCCGGCCGCAGTGAGTTTCAGAGGGCGTTTTGAGCGGTCAAGGAGCTCGACGGCCAGTCGCTTCTCCAGCTGTCTCACGAGCTGGCTGGCAGCGGACTGGCTGATGTCGTTCAGCTCGGCGGCGCGACTGACACTGCTGGTTTGGGCAATGTCGCGAATGACTTTGAAATGGGAGATGCCCATGCCAACTATAAGGTTAGCTTATTGTGGAGGAACTTGCGCTGTAGTGGTGCTAATTTTTGTCTGATCGAGTGGGTCTGGTGACGGGAAACGCGGCGGAGCATTGTCGCGGCCTCTAGGCCCCGGGCGGGCGCAGGTCGGTGACGAGGTTGGAGTTAAGGAAGAATCGGCGGACCGGTTCGGCCTCGTCGCCTGCGAGGGTGATGGTCAGCGCGACGTCGTGGTGGGGCCCGAGGAGCCGGATGTCGACGCGATCGAGCTCGTCGTAGAGCCGGACGTAGGAGATCGCCGCCAGGTTGATGATGCGGTTACGAATGCGGACGAACTGGGGATTCATCGAACGGGCCTCTCGGATGTAAGTTATCGCCTTTGGCGACGACGGGTATCAGAGCGAGTATTCTACTACTTCGCGGGGTGTGCCGGAGTGGTCACGGTTGGGGGATATTGTTTTGAATTGGACGTTCATCGCAGCGGGGCCGGCCAGGGTCGGGCCGAACTTGCCGAGCGCGTCTCCGGCGCCAAAAAAGGGCGGGTTCGATGCGCTTGGGAATTGGAAGAGATGTCGGCACGAGTGGCGACACGGCACGCAAGAGTGCGTGCGCCACATCGGGGGTTTCGGTATCGAGAAGATTCCGGGGGGATTTTCGGAAGAGCCACCGATTTGCGCGATCCACGGGCCTTGGAAACAATGCGGTTCGATAAGCGAAAATCGGGCGGCAGTCCTTGGCAGTGCCCCTTTTTCGCCCGAACACCCTTTCACCACGGACTGTCCGGACGGCTGGGGTTCGCCTGTTGGCTCCACCCTAGGCTATAATCCGGTCGCCGCTTCGCGGCTCCCCAACACGCGATTGTTTCACAGTCCTTCATGCCGCTTTACCAAGTCGTGATCCTGGCGCTGGTGCAGGCCGCCACGGAGTTTCTGCCGATCAGCAGCACGGCGCATTTGGTGGTCGTGCCCTGGCTTTTCGGTTGGGACGACCCCGGGCTCGACTTCAGCATCGCGCTGCACGTCGGCACATTGGTCGCCGTCCTGATCTATTTTTCGAAGACTTGGCTGCGCTTGCTGTTCCTGAGCGTGGGGCGCAGAGTTCTTGAACCCTCCCCGGGCGAACATGATCGCGATCTGTACGAGAATCCCCGATTGTTCTTGTTTCTGGTCGCCGCCACGTTTCCCGCGGGCATAGCAGGACTGCTGTTCGAGGACTATATCGAGGGTGCGCTTCGCAGTCCGTTCCTGATCGGCGTGATGCTGATCGCCGTCGGCCTGTTGATCGGCTGGGCCGACCGCCGCACGGCCTTGACTCGCAACCTGGGCGGAATGAGCTTGCGCGACGCCTTACTGATCGGCTGCGCGCAGGCTCTTGCGCTGATTCCGGGTACGTCTCGATCAGGCATTACCATCGCGGCAGGCCTGTTTTTGGGCGTCGAGCGGGCATCGGCGGCGCGCTTTTCGTTTTTGCTGTCGAGCCCGATCATCCTCGGGGCGTCGCTGAAGGCGGGTTACAGTCTGTGGTCGGAGGGGGGACTCGCCAACGAGATGCAGATGCCCTTCCTGGTGGGTGTCATTGTCAGCGCCTTAGCGGGGTACGCCGTTATCGCTTTCCTGATCCGTTATCTGCAGACGCGTACGATGAGAATCTTCGTCTATTACCGGGTGATCTCTGGCATAATGATACTGGCTCTCGCGTCATTCTTCGGCTCCTCCTTCGCTGATTGAAATCGAGTTTCGATGAGAGGTCGGCTCGATTCCGGCGAGGAGAGAGGGAGTGACGTTTCTACAACCCACCGATAAACCCCGGCTCAACGAGCCGGTCGGTTTTCTGCTGCTCATTTCGGGCGTCTGCGGCGCCCTGAGCTTGGTTTCTTACCACCCGTTCGACCCGTCTTGGAATACAGCGGGCGGCAACGGCGAGTTCCGCAATCTAATCGGTAAGCCCGGCGCTTACGGGAGCGACCTGGCACTGCAGGTGCTCGGTGCGGGGGCGTACTTGCTTCCGGTGTTTGCACTTGTGCTGGGGTGGTGCTGGATTCGCTCGACGCGGATCGAGCGGCCCGCGGAACGCTTCATCGGCTCGACTTGTTTCGTCTTGACAGCGTGCGCGGGGTTGGCGGTTGCGCCTTTGACGCGGATTTTCCACGACACCGTCTTGCCGGGGGGCACCTTGGGCTTCGTGGCGGCCGATCTACTGGTCGGTTTCCTTAACCAAGTGGGGGCGGTGCTGTTTCTGCTTGCGGCGGCGGTTGTGTCGGTCTACCTGATGACGTCCGTTACGATCGAGGCGGCCGTTGAGCGATTTCGGGCGTTGGGTGACCCGGTAGAGGCACTGCGACAGAACTGGCAAGCTTGGCGGGAGAGTCAGCGGGAAAGGGCCTCGGCGCGACGGGCCCGGAGGGCTGAAGCGCAAGCCGCGGAGCAACTTCCGGTGTTACCCGAAGCCGGCGAGGTTGTCGACCTCTACGATTCAGCGGGCGACCCGGACGAGATCGTGGCGGTTTTCGACGATGGCTCGTCGGAGGAAGCGTCTGTTGACACCTTGCCTCCGATCGTTCCCTATGACGGAGCGCGAGACGGGGCCGACGACGACGAGGACGACGAGCTTCCGCCGTTCGATCTCGACTCGGAGGAGGAACTTGAGCCGACCGGCGATGCGCTCTCGCGATGGGTTCGGGAAACGTCGGTCGAACCCGCACCACGGCCGGCTTACCAACTGCCTTCGACGCTGCTGCTGAAGTCGCCCGCGATCGCGAGCGTCTTCGATCCGGAGGAGCTGCAGGAGATCGCTAGGGCGATTTGCGCCAAGTACGAGGAATTCGGCGTGAAAGGGTCGGTCAAGCAAATCAACCCCGGCCCGGTGGTGACGACGTTTGAATTTAAGCCCGATCCCGGCGTCAAGTACAGCAAAGTGACTCACTTGGCCGAAGACCTTTGCTTGGCTCTCGAGTGCGAGTCGATCCTGGTGGAAAGAATTCCCGGTAAGTCCACGATCGGGATCGAAGTACCCAATCGTGAGCGTGAAATTATCGTTTTGCGAGAGATCATCGAATCGCCGGAATTCGGCGGCTCGTCGTCGCGGCTGACGCTGTCGCTCGGCAAAGATATCAACGGCAAGATTCACATCGGCAGACTGGATTCGATGCCGCACCTGTTAGTCGCCGGCTCGACGGGATCGGGCAAGAGCGTTCTCATCAACAGCCTGGTGATGTCAATTCTCTACACGTCGACACCGGATCAGGTGCGCTTTATCATGGTCGACCCTAAGACGGTCGAGCTGGGGCTCTATGCGGACATTCCGCATCTGCTGACGCCGGTCATCACCGATATGAAAAAGGCGTCGAATGCATTGAGGAACGCCACCCGCGAGATGGAGCAACGCCTGAAGCTGTTGGCGGAATACGGCGTGCGCAACATCGACCAATTCAACCGCAAGATGGAGCGGTTGCGCGCGGAACGCGAAGAAGGTGCGCCCGAGTTGCCGCCCGACCTTCCCTGCATCGTCATCATCATCGACGAGTTGGCCGACCTCATGATGGTCGAGGGGCGCCAGGTCGAGGAGTCCATCACGCGTCTGGCGCAGATGGCTCGTGCGGCGGGCATTCACCTCATCTTGGCGACTCAACGGCCCAGCGTCGACGTGATTACCGGCCTGATCAAGGCCAATATTCCCGCCCGCATTTCCTTCCGACTCGCGACGCGCGTCGACTCCCGCACCATTCTCGACGCCATGGGCGCTGAATCGTTGCTCGGGCGCGGGGACATGCTTTTCCTGCCGCCCGGGTCGGGACGGATGATCCGCTTGCACGGTCCACTGGTGTCGGAAGAAGAGTCCCATGCCGTCGTCAATTTCTGGAAGCAGCAAGCCCAGCCCGAATACAAAGAGGAGTTTCTGTCGAAGCCGGACGACAAGGAGGACGGCGAGGGCGCGGTCGAAGATGACGAGGTCTTCGACGACCCGGCGTATGAAGACGCCGTGCGCATCGTGCTCGAGATGGGCAAGGCCTCGACCTCAACCTTGCAAAGAAGACTTCGGCTGGGATACGGGCGGGCCGCCCGCATTCTCGACGCGATGGAAAGAGACGGCATCATCGGACCCCCCGACGGCAGCCGTCCGCGGGAAGTTCTGAAGTCGCCGGATTGGCTGCTGGAGGTCGAGCGGCGCTGACGGGTTGGGCGCATTGTCTCATTTGAACGGGATGCGATGTCGCGCCTTCTACCGTTCTAGACTGCCAGCCGGTAATGGAGCGTCTGTAGGACGATGCTCCATTTGTGGTTGCGGTTCGATTCTAAACACAGACAGCCCGAGGCGCTGATCTCGTCGGGCCGGCCGAGAGCGTCGTTGAGCAGCCGGCCGGGCAGCGGTTGCTCGTTGAACGCGGCTGTCATGCGATCAGGGTCGGCCAGATAGCCGCACATCGAGCGGTAGCCGCTGTCGCCCGCCGCAGGACGGCAGCGAGAATACAGGATCAGCCGCCCGTCAGGGCCCTCGGCGCTCAACTCGATGGAATAATCGAACGCCAGCGGCAATCCCAAACTGCTGCAGGTCGTGCCGTCGAAACGAAAGCGGGCGATGAGTTTGCCGTCCGGCTGCTCCTCGATCGTCAACCGCTCACGGCTCCATTTCGTGAGTGTCTTTTCGGGGAAAGAATAGCGGTTGCGAGACCCCGCACCGTTGCCGCTACTTTCGCTGCTCCGCTGGTGGAACCAAAAACCGTCGAGTTCGCTTGCCGGAATCGCTTGCGCGGTGATCGCGAAAATCGCCAGCGCCGACCGTGTCGGTTTCAACCCACTCGAGGGCAGCAGGCTCAGCGGCCCGTGTTCTTCGAGCGCGGCGAAGAGCGTCGCCTGGTCGTCTAAATCCCATCCGTCGTAGCCCGGGCTGTAGTGCGGCAGCACGGTCATTCCCGATTTGGCGGATTGCCGTCGCAGACGGCGGCCTTGGCGCGCGCGCAGGTGTTCGGCAGCGGCGACGGCGTAGGCGTTGAGGATCATCGCCTCGGCAGGACGGTCGTTTTGGAAACTTGCGTCGATTTCGCGGTCAACGGCCGCACCGGAGCTGACGCCGACGACGGCAACCTTCCGGGCGTCGACGGAGCGGAAGCCGTCGGCAAGGACAGCGCTCGTGAGCGTGTCCTCGCCTTCGAGCAGGACCCGATTGCCCTCGATGGAGCGGATTTCGCGGATCGATACATGGGACCAGGGGTCGCCGTGTTCGCGATACCAGTCGCGGGCGGCGTCGGCCAAGGAGGCCGTCACGGCGTCGGGTGCGGTCTCCTGGGGCAAGCCGAGATGGCGGTGAAACAGAGCCGGGTCGACGAAGAGCATGGAGGAATGGCGAGACGTCCGCCCCGCCGCGCGGGATAAGCTGTTTCTTATGATCGCCGATCTGAATCGAATGCGCGAAGCGTTTCCCGTCCTTGATGAATGGGTGTATCTCAACTCGGCCGGGTTTGGGCCGATACCACGGTTCGCTCTCGAAGCGGCGAATCGTTTTTTTGCACGACGAAACCGGGGGGCAAGCCTCGACTTTCTCGAGTGGTATACCGAAGCCGACGAGGTTCGCGCCTCGGCCGGCCGGCTGATCGGGGCGTGCGGCGACGATATCGCCTTTGTGCCCAATGCAGGCACCGGCCTCGGTTGGCTGATGGGCGGAATCGACTGGCGCGAAGGCGACCACATTGTCGGCTTGGCTCACGAGTTCCCGAACAACTTGTATTTCCCCGAGGTTTTGGCGAAGGCGGGAGTGGGTTTTACACGAGTCGAAGTTTCCGATGGGGGTTTTTCTCTTGACCGCTTCGTCGACGCGTTGACGGAACGAACGCGGCTCGTCCTGATGAGCTCGGTCAATTACGCAAGCGGGCTGCGGGTTCCTCTGGAGTCCATCGGGGCGGAACTAAGGAGCCGGGGAATCGTTTTCTATGTGGACGGGACGCAGAGCGTCGGTGCGTTGCGCACCGATGTTGGAGCCGCGAAGATCGACTTTCTCGCTGTCGACGCCTACAAATGGATGCTGTCTCCGCCGGGTATCGGGTTTGCCTATATCTCTCCGCGGGTGCGGGATTGGCTTGCGCCCGCAATCTATAGCTGGCGGAGCCATAAGCGTTGGCGCGATGTCGACGAACTCCATGACGGCGCGCCCGAGCTGCCGGACGGAGCGATTCGCTACGAAGGCGGAATGCAGAACTTCGGCGGTATCTTCGCGTTGGGCGCCGTGCTGGATTGGATGCACGAGTTGGGGCCGGGGCATATCGAAGAGCGGATACTCGACCTGGCTTCGAAGGTGCGGGTGGTGCTGCGCGATCGGGGGGGACACCTTGCGGCGGATCAAGGGCCAGGGTATGATTCGCCGATTGTCACAGCTCGTTTTCCGGAGGTCGATTCCTCGAAGCTCGCGGTCCGTTTAGAAAGGGAGCGAATCGCGGTCACGGCGCGGAAGGGGAATTTGCGGGTATCGCCGCATGTGTTCAACAGCGAGGAAGACGTGGAGAAGTTGAGCGCGGCATTCAAGGGGTTGCAGGGCGGCTGAAAACGAGTTAAGGCCGCAGGTTTCTTCGAACCCTGCGCTACGCTGCTGAAGGGGTGACGCAGGGTCTGGCGAAAGGCGCGCCTAGACCTGCGCTACGGGTGTAATGTGCGGGTACGGGGGTAATGTGCGGGGGCGACCGTGGTCCGTTCACGGGCCGAAATTACGTCGCGACGGCGGTGGGTACGGACGCTTCCTTTGCGGTCCGGTATTCAATGAGATTTCGCATGAAGACCGGCATGTAGAGATGATGGTCGTGCCAGGTACGACCGCTGACCATGTTGCCGTCGACGACGCAGCCTTCGTTGACGAACGTTCCACCGGAGAATTCGACATCGAGTTGGCACTTGGGGACGGTCGCCATTCTTCTGTTGCGGATTACGTCGGCCGCAGCCACGATCTCGACCCCGTGGCAGACCACGGCGACGGGTTTTTGCTCCTCGAAGAAATGCCGCACGATGTCGAGTAGGATTTTGTCGTAGCGCAGGTATTCGGGTGCGCGTCCGCCGGAAACGAACAGGCCGTCGTATTCGGCGGGGTCCACGTCGCGGAACGCAACGGTCGCTTCGATGTGGTAGCTGGGGCCCTCGCGCGTGACGTCCCAGCCGGGGGGAATCTCGTGCATCACCATGGCGTAGACGCGGGCATCTTGCCCGGCGACGACGGCTTCAAAACCGTCCTCTTGTACACGGAAAAACGGGTATAGAGTGTCAACGGCTTCGATGGCATCGCCGACGGGAATCAGAACCTTCGACATATCGACCTCTCCGGAGTGTCCGCGGAACACGAAGCGCATCCCGCGAAACAATTAGGATAACTTAAGAGCCAAGCGAGGGCGCCGTCGCCGGTCGAACCCAAGTCCGATGAACCGGGCTGAGCGTTGACTTCCGTCAACGCCTCTGTTTCTTCGGAGGGAAGTCCCCTGTTTACGCCTTCGCGTGGATTGTCGAATTGCAGACCACCGGGTCACGTTTCTTCGAGCAGATGACTCAAGAGCCGATCGACCTTCAGATACAACGCCCAACGCCGCAAATACTCCCGGTCCAACTCACGCCTTCTCATTTGCACAATTCCCAAAAGATCGTTCCACTGGCGAGTTGAAACCTCGCCTCCCGCTTGATACCAGACGAGTTTCGTAAGAACGGCGTCTTCGGCGGTGACGACCGAGAATCGCAGTGATTGGCTCTCGGTCACGAGGAAGTTCACCTCGAAACGGCGATCGAGTTCAGTTCGATAGTAGGGGTCATCGGGAAGCGGGAACAGATCAAATTTGTAGGCACTCTTGTAGTGAATCAAGGTGAATGACCGGCCCGAGCGTACGGCATCGCGGATGAGATCCGTTTCGGCGAAAAACTCGGCTTTCAGGTCTTCGGCCAGGGGCTCGATCTTGGATTCCGGCAGATCGACGACCAGGTCAACGTCGACGGTCGCCCGGGGAACGCCGTGAACCGAACTCGCTAGCGAGCCCCCGACTGCGTAGCGCATCCCCAGCCGATCCAGTCCTGTCAACAGACTCTCGAACGCGCTTCCCACGGGTCACTCATGCTCGCGTGGGTCCCAGCCCCAGAAGCTTTGATCATCGTTTCGCGGTCGAAGCGCCGGGCGGCCGCACGCATGGAAATTTCGTGTTCGTCGGCGTCGGGGTGGCGGATTCTTTCGCCCGCCTTGGCTGCTTCCAGAATCAGATCGGTCATTTCGAAGACCTGACGCAGCTTCTCAGAAGGAGTCTTCCGCCGCTGCAGGTCAAGGAAGACCTCAAGGGCACGAGGGTGCGTGTCGGTGAAGAAGTCGTCCGGCGGCATGCGTTCCCATTGTACGCATCCGGCAGCGGGAGGCCGGCCTCGGATGCCTCCTAAGTTGTTGTAAACTGAGAATCCACCGGGTCGGCTGTTCCGCGCGGTCGTCCCTTGTCGCCCGGCTTATTGCGGAGCCGCGGAGCTCAGACCGTTTCCTGCAACTCTCGCCGAAAGCTCAGAGGCGGTTGCGTCTCCCCGGGGGCCGAATTTGGTAAGTCGGCTCGCTTAATGGGGCCGATGCTCCTTTTCCTGCTATGACGAACTACCCCACCGACCTGGCCGAGCAGTTCCGCCGGGAAGTCGAAGGAGAGGTCCGTTTCGATCGCTATTCGAAGATCCTTTACAGCACCGATGCGAGTGTCTGGCAGATGGAACCGATCGGGGTGGTCATTCCTAGAGACGCCGACGATGTTGCGGCGCTGACCCGTGTCGCGGCCCGTAACCGTGTCCCGATCTTGGCTCGGGGCGGGGGCACGAGCCTTTCGGGACAAACCGTCGGCCACGCGGTACAGATCGACTTCGCGAAGTACATGCACAAGATCCTGGAGTGTAATACCGAGGAACAGTGGGTGCGGGTGCAGCCCGGCGTCGTGCAAGACCAGTTGAACAACTACTTGCGTCCGCTCGGTTTCGGTTTCGGCCCGGACACGTCGTCGAGCAGCCGGGCAACGATCGGCGGCATGATCGGCAACAACTCGGCCGGCTCGCACTCGATCGTTCACGGCAAGACGATCGACCACGTGCTGGAACTGAAGGTTGTGCTTTCGGACGGCTCGGAAGCCGTCCTCAACCCGGCCGAAAACGGCTCGCTGGAAGCTCGGTCGCGCGGCGATGCGCTCGAAAACCGCCTTTACCGTGAACTGCTCGAGCTCGGCGCACGGTGCCGCGGCGAGATCCTTGACCGCTTCCCCAAGCTGATGCGGCGCGTGAGTGGCTACAACCTGGACGAATTGATCGCTAACCCGTCAGGCGATTTCGGGTCCGGTTATTCGAGTCCTCGGGGGCCTTTCAACCTGGCGCGGATGATTGTCGGAAGCGAGGGGACGCTGGCGGTGGTGAGCGAGGCCAAGGTCCGCGTGGTTCCCCTACCGAAAAGCAAGGGTGTCCTGGTTGTTCAGTTTCGCTCGCTACTCGAGTCCGTGGAGCCTTCGCAGGAAATAGTCGAGCACCAACCGGCGGCGGTCGAGTTGATGGACGACTTTATTCTCAACCAGGCGCGCAACTCACCCGATTTCTCCGGGCGGTTGGACTTCGTCGATCGCGACGCCGCGGCCGTCGTGGTGGTGGAGTTTAGCGGGGAAAACGAGGCAGAAGTGCGCTCGAAGATCGATCGGCTGCAAGCCCACCTCAAGCGGCGGCGAGTCGGTTTCGGCTACATCGTATTGACCGACCCGGCCGAGCAGGAGTATATCTGGCAGATTCGCAAACAGGCACTGGGTTTGTTGATGGGCGTGAAGGGCGACAAGAAGCCGATCGCGTTTGTCGAGGACCCGGCCGTACCCGTTGAGCGCCTGCCGGCTTTTCTGAAGGGATTTCGCGAGATTCTCGATAGCCATGACGCGCACGGCGGCTATTACGGGCACGCTTCGGTGGGCTGTGTTCATATTCGGCCGGCGGTCGATTTGAAACAGGCTTCCGAAATTCACAAGATGCGCGAAATCGGTAATGAGGTATGTCGTCTGGTGATGGAGTTCGGTGGCTCGATGAGCGGTGAACATGGCGACGGCATCGCGCGCGGCAAGTTCAATCAGGTGCTGTTCGGCCCGGAGATCTACGAGGCCTTCGTTGAAACCAAGCGCATTTTCGATCCCCACAACCTGATGAACCCCGGAAAGATCGTTGATGCCCCTGAGGTCACCGACAACCTGCGCTGGGGCGCCGACTATCAGACGGTCCAGATCAAGACGCACCTCGATTTCTCTAGCGAGGGCGGCTTCGCCAGGGCTGTCGAGATGTGCAACGGCATGGGGGTCTGCCGCAAGCGCGACGTAGGGACGATGTGTCCCTCCTATCACGCCACGCTGGAGGAAGAACACTCGACGCGCGGCCGAGCGAACGCCCTGCGGGCGGCGCTGTCGGGGGATTTGCCGCCCGAGGAGCTGACGTCGCGGCGAATGTATGACGTCCTCGATTTGTGTCTGGAGTGCAAGGGCTGCAAGCGAGAGTGTCCCTCGAACGTCGATCTGGCGAAGATCAAGTACGAATTTCTGGCGCACTATTACGAAAAGCACGGGACGCCGTTGCGGGCGAAGCTGTTTGCGCACGTCGAGACTCTCAACCGCTGGGGCTGTCGGTTCGCGCCCCTGGCGAATCTAACGATGCGTCTGGGGCCGGTCAAGTGGCTGCTCGAAAGAGTCGCCGGCATCGATCGCCGACGGCAGATGCCGCCCTTCGCGGCCGAGACATTTCGGGATTGGTTCGGAGGTAGGCCGCGTGGCGCGAAGGGCGCCGGCGGGCGAGTCGTGTTGTTCGACGACTGCTTTATGAATTACAACTACCCGGAGGTCGGGCGCGCGGCGGCGGAAGTGCTCGAGAAAGCCGGGTTCGAGGTCATCTTAGCCGAAAAGCAATGCTGCGGCCGGCCGATGATTTCCAAGGGATTGCTCGAAGATGCCCGCCGGCTCGCCGAGGAGAACGTCCGTTCGCTCGCGCCCTACGCCGAGCGGGGGATTCCAATCGTAGGTTGCGAGCCCAGCTGCCTTTTGACCTTCCGAGACGAGTACGCAGATCTCGTTTCCGGGCCTGAAGTTGAGAAAGTCGCTGCACAGTGTCGCATGGTTGACGAGTTTCTGGTGGAGAAGAGCGCGCAAGGAGAACTGAACCTTCCCTTCCGCGAGCCGGCGGACGACAACAAGAAGGATGTCTTGTTCCACGGCCACTGCCATCAAAAAGCGCACATCGGCAGCGCGCCGAGCATGAAAGCCATGGCGTTGGCACCCAACCTGAAAGTTTCCGAAGTCGATTCGGGATGCTGCGGCATGGCGGGATCCTTTGGGTTCGAGACCGAGCACTACGAACTTTCCGAGAAGATAGGCGCGCAACGTTTGTTTCCCGCCGTGGAAGCGGTTGGCCCAGAGACCGAAGTCGCGGTCAGCGGCGTTTCTTGCCGCCAACAGATCGGGCATTTCACCAACCGCCGTCCGAAACACGTAGTCGAAATCTTACGCGACGCGCTGCGAGAATAGCGCGCCGCGGGGTCGCCGGGGGAGCTCGGACCGCGTCCCGACGTGAACGGCGGGAAGGTGTCTCGTCCGCAAGATGTGGAGTGGAAACCTGTGAAGCAGGCATTGAAAAATGATGTCCGAGGCAGGTACATGAACGTTCGCAGGGACCGAGGTGCGGCTCTGCGTCCCATTCCGGCGCCTGCCCGGACGCCTATCGCCGTCGAAGGGATTCGCTGTTGAGCCTTCGACCCCTTGGCTTGTCAAGTGCGTCGGCGGCACTGGGCCTCTCGATCCTTTGGAGCGGCAACGTCGTCGCGATCAAGCTTGGATTGATTGCTTTTCCGCCCTTCTGGAGCGCCTATTGGCGTTTCCTCATTGCGCTGGCGGCGGTTGGGCTGTGGGCCCGGTTTCGGGGTTTGGCACTGATGCCCGAGCCAAATGAATGGAGGCCGCTCGGCATCCTCGCTGTTCTGTTTACGGTGCAGATCTCGATCTTAAACCTAGGGGTCAACTGGACTTCGCCGAGCTACGGCATCGTGCTGCTCAACGCCCACCCGATTTTCGCCAACCTGCTGGCTCACTTCTTTGTGCCCGGAGACCGCCTTTCCCCACGCCGGGTGATCGGATTGGCGACGGCCTTCAGTGGAATCTGTGTCGTCTTCTTGGGCAACCCGCCGGCTGACATTGCTCCGCGCCCATTGCTCGGCAATCTGCTCGTTGTTCTCACATCCTTTCTGCTCGGAGCACGCCTGGTCTACACCAATCGCCTGGTGCAATCGATCGAACCGATTCGGACGGTGCTTTGGCAGACGATCTTCTCCGTGCCTGCTTTCTTACTGGCAGCGTGGCTGTTTGAACCTCCGTTGCCGGCTTCGATTCCTACCGCACCCATGCTGGCGCTGCTTTACCAAGGGGTGGTCATAGCCGGAGTTTGTTTCGTCGGCTGGACGATGCTGCTCAAGCACCACAGCCCGGGGACGCTTTCGATGTTCGGATTTACCGCTCCGCTCTTCGGCATCTTTCTGAGTGCTTTGTTCTTCGGGGAGGCTATCACGCCTCGTCTTTGGATCGGGCTGGTTGCGGTCACGGCCGGCATCCTGTTGGTGACTCGCCCTTGGTACTCGTTGCCCGCCCCCGGGACCGGGCCCGAGCGGGAGGCCGCCAGGTGAGCCGACCGCCTTCCCCCCCGGCACCGACATCCCCGAACGCCGTCGACTGGAAAGTTGCGTTGGCTGCTTTCGGCCTCTCTGCGTTTTGGGGCGGCAACGTCGTTGCTCTCAAACTCAGTCTCGGGACCTTCCCTCCCTTGTGGAACGCCTTTTGGCGCTTGCTGGCCGGTTTGCCGGTGCTCTACGGTTGGGTGCGGGTGCAAGGCGTGTCCGTGAAGCCCGGCCCCGGGGAGTGGCCGAAGTTGGCCGCCTTGAGTGCGATCTTTGTAGTCCAGATTACTCTGCTGAACTTCGGGACACATTTCACCTCGGCCGCCTATGCCGTGGTACTGATGAACAGCCACCCGATCTTTACGAACGTCGTGGCGCACTTCTTCGCTCCCGACGACCGCATCACTCCGCTGCGGCTTGTGGGTCTGGCGGTGGCGTTCGGTGGGATTTGCGTGGCTTTTCTCGGAGAACCCGACGCGCGGCTGGCGTCAAGGCCGGTCTTGGGGAACGTGATCTCGATCGTCACCGCAGCTTCGTTCGCCGTGCGCATGGTTTACACGCAGCACCTGGTGCGGCGCAGCGATCCGGCGCGGACGATTTTCTGGCAAACTCTCTTTGCCGTGCCGATTTTCGGGCCGGCCGCTTGGTTGCTCGAGCCGCCGTTGACGGGTCCGCTGGACTGGAAGCCGCTGCTGGCGCTGTTTTATCAGGGGTTTGTGGTGGCGGGGTTCCTGTTCATCGTTTGGGCGCGGCTGTTGCGGCGCACTCCGGCCGGCGCTTTATCGGTCTATGCATTCCCGACGCCGATTTTCGGAGTTCTTGCGAGTGCCTGGGCCTTTTCGGAATCCATCCCGCCGGCATTGATGATCGGCGTCGGCGGCGTGGCCATGGGAATTCTGATCGTCACCTTGCAGCCGAAGCTCGAGGCCCGCTGGAGAGCAAGACAGCCCTCGGCCCCGGCCAAACCGGCGGTCTGAACGACGGCCCGGTGCCCCGGTCGACCTCATGCCTGTCGACGTCATGCCCGTCGACATGATGAATGATGAGCGACGCCTTCACAATGCGCCCGATCGGACGTAAGTCGGCTCTGCTCGCCCTCGTGGTCACCATCATTCGCGGCGGCAACCAAGTCGCATTGAAATTCGCCTTGACGGCCTTCGCCCCCTTTTGGACCGCCTTCGGAAGAATGGCAATCGGCGCAGCGGCGGTCGGGTGCTGGTCGGGACTGCGCAGCATTCAACTGCGAACCCGGCCGGGGGAAAAGCGGGCGTTGGCGAGCCTTGGTTTGCTCTTCGTCGCCCAAATCGGCCTGATGCACTACGGCGCCGATTTCACCTCCCCCGCCTACGCCACCGTTTTGATGAACAGCAACCCTGTCTTCGCCAACTTCTTCGCGCATTTCGTCGTCCCCGGAGACCGCCTTTCGCAACGCCGTCTTCTGGGGCTTGCGATTGCGTTCGCCGGGGTTTGCGTAGTCTTTCTGGGGCGTCCCGAGACCCGCTTGGCCTCGGCTCCGCTGTTGGGCAACCTCTTGTTGCTGCTATCGAGTGTCCTCGTCGCCGTGCGAACGATCTACACGCAACGCGTGGTTCAGCGAATCGAACCCGAAAAGACCGCCTTTTGGCAAATGATTTTTTCGCTGCCGTTGTTCCTTGCCGCCGCATTATGGGACGTGTCGTCCCCGCGCGAGGCAATGGACTGGAAAGCGCTCTCGGCGGTTCTCTACCAGGGCGTCATCGTGGGCGGATTGGGGTTTACGATCTGGGCCCACCTGCTGCGGCACCACGCCCCGGGGCCGCTGACGTTCTTCAACTTCGCTGTTCCACTTTTCGGCGTGGCCTTGAGCGCGGTGATGATGGGGGAAGCCGTGACGTCTCGGCTGATCTTCGGCGCGGCCGCCGTTTTCATCGGCATTTGGTTAGCGACCGGAACATCCCGCAAGCTCGCGGCGGCGACAGAGCAAGACCACTCGCGACAAGGTAAAGCGTCGGCTCTGACCCCCCGTTAGGCGAGTAGCGAACAACGGAACCAAGCTGGTTGATGCGGTCTGCCGAAGGGGTCAAACGAATCGCTTCACCCGTAACGCGCTATTTCAAGAAGTAGGAGAATGACTCGGCGTAGGAGCCGTGGGAGGTCGTTGTGCCGGTAGGGATGAAGAAGAAACGTTGAACGCGTTGCAATACATCGTCGGGCTCGCGTCCGAGCAGGTTACAACACAGCTCGAAATTAAACCCGTCCTTGGTGCGGCCGAGAATCCAATGCAAGGCCTCTTCCCGAGAGCGCTTGGGACCTCGCGTGAGGTCCTCCAAGGCCTGGATGAGGACGGCGCCGGCGAGTCGTTGCAATGATGGGTCCAAGGGCTCTTGGCGTGCGGACATGGTCTTCGTGAGCAGCATAGTTTGTTCCCTGTCTGTGTTCTCATGGTGTCAACTCCTCACGAGGGAAGGAATAGGACACTGGTACTTATCTTGCCTAAGGGTTGCAGCCTAGGGGTCTTGTAAGGATCGGGGAACCGAGGGGCAGTCGGGAGGCTCCGATACGGGGAAGCCAAGCGGGCCTGTTTCCATCCGCCTACTCGGTCGCGGCTCGATTCTAGGACGGGTTCATGGAGTTTCCGGTTCCGGCATCGGCTTGTTCGCGTGGGACCACTAAGGCCGCCAGGATCGGTTCGGAGCGGGAGTTAGTCCCTTACGACGGTTCGACCGATGTCCCGACGCAATAGGCTTGCTTGCCGCTGACCAGTCGTATGTCCACGGGGTTGAGATCAGTTTCCGTTACCTGCCCGCAGCCGCTGTAGGAAGGTCACACGCCGGCACGTCAGGTTGATCGGAACCGCGGTGTGGAGGACACTGTAGGACAGTCGCGGTCACGACGGCGCGCACGCAATCGTGGACTCGCTGCGTAACAGGGGAGAAAGCGTCACAAGAATCGTGTCACAGCCCTTACCCAACATGGCCGCCAAGCGTATCGTCATCGTCGGCGGGGGATTTGGAGGTGTTTACGCCGCGCGTTTTCTCGAGAAGATGCTTCGTCCGGACGAGGCGGACATCTGCCTCATCAATCGCGAGAACTACTTCGTGTTTCAGCCCTTACTGCCGGAGGTAATCTCGGGATCGATTGGGTTGTTGGATACCGTTTCTCCAATTCGGCGGCTGTGCCCACGCACGAAGCTCTATGTTCGTGAGATCGATGGAATTGATCTCGCCGGCAGAACGGTCTCGCTGGCTCCCGGGATGCGCCCGAAAGGACTAGACCTCCGTTTTGACTATTTGATATTGGCCCCGGGCGGTATTACGAACTTCTCCGGTATGGCAGGCTTGGCTGAGCACGCACTGCCTTTCCGAACACTTGGGGACGCGTTACGACTTCGTAACCGCGTCCTCGAGGCCCTCGGGGAAGCGGACAACGAAGCGGACCTTGAATTTCGCAGACTGCTGTTGACATTCGTTGTCGCCGGCGGTGGGTTCTCGGGGGTGGAAGTGCTGGCTGAGTTGAACGACTTCGCTCGCCGAGCGACCCGCGATTTCAAGACTCTGCGGCCCGAGGAAATTCGTTGCGTGCTGGTCCATTCGCGGGACCGCATCTTGCCGGAGATCACGCCCAAGCTTGCTGCGTACGCCGAGAAGCTGTTGCGCAAGCGAGGCGTCGAGCTGAAGCTGAACGCGCGGATTCGCGCCGCCACCGCTGATGCCGCCATTCTCGATGACGGTGCATCGATTCCCACTCGAACACTCGTCAGCACGGTACCGTCGGCCGCCGCGCCGGTGTTGGCAACGCTCGACTGCGCTAAGACCAAGGGCCGCATTGCAGTGAATCGGCGGTTAGAGATGGAAGGCTTTGAAGGACGCGTCTGGGCGCTCGGCGATTGTGCGGCGGTGTCCATGCCGGACGGCTCTTTTGCCCCGCCCACCGCGCAGCATGCGGTGCGGGAAGCTCGAACCGCGGCCGAAAACGTTCGCGCTGCGTTGCGCGGTACTCCCGCCTCGGAATTCAATTTTGCGGGACTGGGGAAACTGGGCTCGCTGGGGCACCATTCGGCGGTGGCCGAGGTGCTGGGCATGCGCTTTTCGGGTTTACCCGCGTGGTTGCTGTGGCGTACGATTTATTGGTCGAAGCTGCCGGGTTGGGACCGCAAGTTGCGCCTGGCCCTCGACTGGGCGACCGCTTTTCTGTTTCCCGACGACCTCGTCCAATTGCAGGTGCGGACCTCCGACAACATCAGCAGCGAGCACTTCGAGGAGGGTGACCTGATCTTCGCCGAAGGCGATGTCGGAGACCGCATGTACGTCATCACGCGCGGGAAGGTTGAGGTGGTTCGAGACGGCCGGCCGCTCGCGGGGCTCGGGCCCGGCGATTACTTCGGCGAAATGGCCATGCTCTCCGACGCTCCACGCAACGCCGATGTTCGCGCGCTCGTCGGCGTGGATCTGTTGGCGGTGGGCAAAGCGGATTTTTCGAAGCTCCTCGCACACTTCCCCGAGATGGCGGCCCAAATCAACCGGCTTGCCACGACCCGGGAGACAATCGAGTAGCCCGGCGGCCGACGAACGTTTGCCAATCGGTCTCGCCGCGCCGACAGTGGTACAACAGTGACCGGGAGTCAACCCTCATGTCAACTTGGAAACCCGATCATATCGTCGTCGTAGGAGCCGGCGCGATGGGCTGCCTTTTCGGCGGTTTGCTCAAAGAAGGAGGCCTCAACGTTACTCTCGTCGACGTTTGGCGCGACCACGTCGATGCGATTAACCGCGACGGTCTCCGCGTCCTCGGTTACGGCGGCGATCGCTCTATTCCGGTGCGGGCGGCTTTGACGGCGGAGGGGTTGCCCGCGGCGGATGTCGTCCTGGTGCAATGCAAAGCGCGCCATACCAAGGGGGCCGTTGAGGCTTCTCTTACTCTGTTTGCCGAGGAGACGGTCGCGATCAGCTTTCAGAACGGGTTGGGGAATGAGGAGGTCATCGGAGAGGTTGTGGGCATAGAGCGCGTGCTGGGTGGGCTGACCGCGCAGGGCGCCGGCGTCGAAGCCGCGGGCGTTATCCGTAACTACAGCGAGCTGCCGAGTTACATCGGAGAGATGGGAGGGGGCTCCTCGGAGCGTGCGCGGCGTATCGCGGCGGCGTTTAGCAGCGCCGGGTTACCGACCCACGAAAGCACGGATATCCGCCGCGAGATATGGAAGAAGCTGATGGCCAACCTATCCCTGGGGCCGCCCTCAGCCTTCGCCGACCTGAGCATCGACGGCGTTGTTGGGGTGCCGGAGTTGCGGGAAGTCGCGTTCGAGGCCATCGACGAAGCGGCGGCCGTGGCTCGCGCCTCGGGCATCAGCCTTGAGGACGACGAGGCTCGGGAAGTCCTTCATCAGATCACAGGCAAGGGCGGCACCGGTACAAACAAGTCGAGCATCTGTCGTGATGTTCTCCACAAACGGCCGACGGAGATCGACTACATCAACGGCGCCGTAGTCCGCTTAGGTGAACGTCACGGCATTCCGACTCCGGTCAACCGGACGTTCGTCGCCGCAGTGAAAGCGCTCGAGAGCAAATACGCTCCGGCCGCTGAAGACGCTTGAGCGTGCGAACGAATCGGATGCCGGGCTTTCAGTCCGTGTCCGCCAATCGTTTGTAGCCTTTGACGTAGGCGTTCTGAAAATCCCAAGCGTTGGGGAAGTCGTTCGGAGGGCGCTCTTCGTAAGCCACGATGAACGCGCCGCCTTTCATCAGAGCGCGCCACTCAATGCGCGGCTGAAACTTCGCGAAGTCGGGAAATTGTTCGAGCGCTGCCTCCATGGCTTGGCGAGAAAATGCGGCATCGATTTCCACGATCGTCCTCCTTGTTGATTGTAGAGCGCAGAACGCGGAGGTAAACCGGGACAGCGGGGCTGAGCTTCGATTCTTGACCGAACTGCTAAAATCCAGGTTGCCGGTCGAAAGCCGATGCCGACACATTCGAAGATTCCGGTCGAAGAGTTCGCGGAACAGTGCCGCGATCAAACAGTCCCACTGAACAGTCTGTTCAGCTACTTTTGCGCCTCCCCGGTTGAGGACGACGTACTGCGTCGGCTTTTGCACGAGCCGGTGGCGGCCACGCCGCCCGAACTGGGGAAACTCTTTCGCGGCATCCGCGTCGTATTGGTACCCTACCTGGAATCCGTGCCGTCGACCGGCACGTCGAACGGAGCGGGCGGGACAAAGAAGCGAACCGCCGAAAAGGCAACTCCGCGGCGTGTGGTTTCGTTCACGGCTCCGCCGCAGCGCCGTCGTGTTTTCGCGGCTACTTTGCGCTACGCGGACGACGCGTTCCTTTTTCTGGCCGTCACCGATGAGGATCCGGCAGATTGCCACTACAGTTTTTATACCGGGGTGGCGAACCTGGTTTGTGAGATCCTTGACGGCGAGACTCTGGCCGGATTCACGGATCTGCTCCGCGCAGAGCTTGCAGAGCACGCCCACGGCGAGATCGACGAACAGAGTTGGCGGCTGAAAGAAGAACTGGTGCGACGTCAAAAGGACCCGACTCGGAACACCAAGCTCTTGCGCGGTTATGTACGCCAGTCCATGCAGGACACCCTGACGCTTTATATGCACGGGTTGTGTTGCGATATCGACCTCGAAGCCGGTCCGCGTCAGCTCAACAGCCGTAATATTCGTCGCCGACTGAATTTGCTCCGCAAAGTGCTTCCTCCGCCTCCGGGATTCGCCTTGTTTCCCGAAGAGTTGGACCGCCGCCATTAGTGTCCGGGCGAGGGGTTTGGTCGAAGCCCCGAATCGCCATGCCGCCTAAGCCGATCCTCAAACATCTGCGCAAAGGTGCCGTGATACCGGCCCATCCATTGGCCTTGAATAGGCGGCGGAAACTTGACGAACGGCGTCAAAGAGCACTGACGCGGTATTACATAACCGCCGGCGCCGGCGGCGTCGCGGTCGGTGTCCACACGACGCAGTTTGCGATTCACGATCCGATGGTGGGGCTGCTGCGGCCGGTCCTTGAGCTTGCTGCGGAAACTCTCGACCGGCACGCGCCGAAGAGGGGAGCTCAGATGATTCGGGTCGCCGGCGTATGTGGCGGAACGCGCCAAGCCGTCAGCGAGGCGGCGATGGCGGCCGAGCTGGGTTACCATGCCGGGCTGTTAAACCTAGGGGGCTTGGACCAACTCTCGCCGCGCAAACTTATCAAGCATGTGCGGGCGGTAGCAGAGGCAATTCCTGTTTTCGGTTTCTACTTGCAGCCGGCGATGGGCGGGCTTGCGCTGCCCTATGCGTTTTGGCGTGACTTCGTCGAGATTGAAAACGTCGTCGCCATCAAGATTGCGGCTTTCAACCGTTATCAGACTCTCGATGTCGTGCGTGCGATTGCCGAGTCGGGCCGCGGTTCGGAGATCGCTCTCTACACCGGCAATGACGACAACATCGTCGGCGACTTGTTGACCAATTTCCGTTTCGAGCGGGACGAGCAAGCGACTTCGGTGCAGATCGTGGGCGGGCTTCTCGGTCATTGGGCGTTTTGGACGCGGCGAGCGGTGGACTATTGGATGGAGTGCCGTCGGATCGTGGCGCAACAGAAGCTCCCCGTACCACCGCGCATGATGACGCTCAACGTTCAGGTCACCGATGTCAACGCGGCGGCTTTTGACGCCGCCAACAACTTTAAGGGTGCGGTGCCGGGTGTTCTGGAGATGCTTCGCCGCCAAGGCCTGGTCGAAGGCACCTGGTGCTTGAATCCGAAGGAAACGCTTTCGCCGGGACAGGCGGCGGAGATTGACCGGGTTTGCGCGGCGTATCCCGACCTCAATGACGCTCCGCTGGTGGAGGCGAAGCTGGACGAGTGGCTGCGGTAGCCCGGCCGTGGCGGAGTCAGGCGCGGCTTTGCGTGGGAGATCCTCGCGCAGCTGCAGTAGGATCATCGCCGGCAACGCGTCCGGGCGGCCTGATCGCATACTGCTCCCTCACTTGGCCGGAGGTTTGAACGGCCAAACCGAGCCGCGACCGTAAGAGAGCGGTGTCCGATGAGGTTCGCACCCCGAAGGAACGTGGTGGGAGCGCGATGCCCGCAGCTAGACTCGCAAGTTCAACGCCCACAAGCAGGCCGCGAGGCCGCCCCGCCGGCCGGTCCCGAACCCCAACCGCGCGCGCCAACCGACAATTCGAGAAGCCCCCGGGGCGGTTCCTTGGGCCCGACACCGTTCCCGCACCCGATCAACTTCGTCGCACACCGCTCCCTTATGGTCGCGGCTCGGTTTGGTCGGTTAAGAAAACGAGGCTGTCCTGCTTAGCTTCGATTTTCGCGATGTCGACGCCGGGGACTTTCCTGAGGTCTTCTATTGATTTGAAGTCGCCGTTTTTCTTGCGATAGCGAATGATCTTGGCGGCTTCGGAGCGCTTCAGCGACAACCGGCTCTCGAACTGAATCGCCCTGGCTTTGTTGACGTTCAGCGGAGGCAACGCGTCAGCGGGATAATGCCGACCGAGGTAGTCGATGACGGTGCGGAGTTCCGTCTCGCCGGCTTTCAGGCCGAAACCGATCATCTTGGCGAGCGTTGTGCTCCAACCGTCCTTGTCTTGACGTAGGGATACCGATTTGCCGATCTCGTGGCACCCGACGCAAAGCTTCTCGACCTTTGCCTTTCCGGGGCCGTCAGGGAGTTCGGCGTACGCCCCGACGGTGAGTGCCGGCACGACGATGGCCGCCGCGGCACGGCGGAGCCAAAGGCAGGATACTCGGCGCGGCGAAGGGGTCTTCCAGCGGGTCGTGGGCACTGTCAGTAGCGTATTCCTCATTTTCCTCTAGGTGTTTGGTGACGTGCCAACGCCCGAGCGCACTCAGAACAGCCTGGATCCGAGGTCGTGGTCTTCAGTGCTCCATCGCAAAGCCAAAGGAGTGGAGGGTGCCGTCGTGCGTGACGAGGTACACGTACCCACCGCCGGCCGACATCGCCATACCGTGAGCAAAAGACGCAATAGAATCGCCACTCTCCCACAGCACCTTACCCGTGGCGCCATCGAGTGCGTACAGCACGGCCGGTGAAGAACGTTGAACGCGCTCGGCAGCGCCTATCGAGGAGTCGCTACCGCGGAACTCGCCGCTTGCAACCGCGAACACCACTCCGTTGACGACGATCGGCGGCAGCGGGGAAACCATGTCTCGTGAAACCCATCCCGGCTCGAGAGCGGGCTCGCCGTCTTTGTCGGTGACCTTCCAGGCGGTGATCGATCCGTGCGATACCTTTCCGTTGGTAGCCGGGAAGTTCACGCTCGAGGCCGCCGTACCGCCGGAGGGAACCAATACCCAGGTGACGCCGGCCTCGTCGCGCCATGCCGTCAGCGCTCCCGGCGTGAAATCGGCGGAATACACCGGCGACCGGTAGGCCTGCGTCTCGCCCAGGCTCGCGCCCCTCAAAAGGCGCATGCGCCCGTCGTTCGAGGCTACGGCGAGCAAGTCGCTCTCTTGGTAGTCGATCACGACGGGCGAAGAGGTGAACTTGACGCCGTTTGACGCATAGCGGCCGGCTTGCTTTAGGGTCTTGGGGTCGAGTGACACGACCGAAGAAGATTCCGCTCCGGCTGTCGCCACATAGAGCATCCCGCCGGGACCAAATGCCGGACCGTTGAACCCGGCAACTCCGCCCTCCGCCATCCAGGTGTTGACCTTCTTCGACTCCAAGTCGAGTGCCCAGACTCCGTCCTCCACCCCACCGCAACCGCCTGTCGTGGCGACGTAAGCAGTCTCGTCTACAACGATCAAACCGAGCGCGTTGGCGTTGGGCGGCAGAAACCTCAGCGGAGTCTTTTTTTCTTCCCCATTGGAGACGTAGTATGCATGGAGCATCCCGTCGGCGGCCAACGCAAAGATGTATTGGACGCTGCCGCCGTAAACGTTCGTCGCCGGGCGTCGGCGTGCGGACTTGGCCCCGGCCCGGGCAGCGGGCGGCGGCGCCGGACGTCGCCTAACGCGCTTCAGCGTCACCGCGCCCTCTTTCGGCTTGCCGACCGCGCTCGCACCCGGGCTGCGGCGACCCGAGCCGCGAGCGGCGAGGATAAGCGGCAGTCCAACGGGTGTAGGACGGGTCAGGTTGGCTGTCATCCCGCCTGGGCAGTCCAGCGTCCCCTCCGCGGAGCCGGAGTCGAAGCTCTTCTGCCACTCCATGCGGGCTAGGTCGGTGTCGAGAACGAAAATACGGCCTGAGCCGCCTCCGACAAATCCCAACGAGCGAAAGCCACGATATCCGATGTAGAAGTCGAACAGGGCGGGCGGCGTCAGTGCGTTCAGGTGGCGAGGACTGTTATCGAGTTTGTGCTTCCAAACCATCTTGAAGCCGGGCCCCTTGACACTCTCGGTGGAAATCTTGGGATCGCGCCGCACCCACGACGAACGTTGTGCGTCGAAACCGGCGGTCGTCCAATCGGTTCCGAACTGAGAGAGCGCGGGATGCGGGGCGAAAAGAACGCCCAAAAAGAGCAGCCCGGCCCAAGCTGTGAGTCGTGTCATTCGATGAACCTCCAGCGTCGAAACCTCTGCCGTGGAAGCCTCTGCGTTGAGCCCGTCACGGACAGCTCAGACACGCTGCATTCTGATTGCACGCGCTGAGTATAGGTTATCTCGCGGGCGGTTGCCGTGGCTCTGTTTCGACGAACACATTACCCACGGGACGAGGCTGCTGTACGATAACGGGTACTGTTCGTAGCGGAGTGTTCTGAATGAGAGTATTGTTGATCCTGACCTTGATTGTCGTCGGTTCGATGCCGGTTTGGGGCGCCGATTGGTTGACCGACGGGAGCGACACCAAGCGAACCGCGTGGCAGCGGGATGAAACGATCTTCACCAAGGCGAGTGTGGGCGAGACGAAGCTGCTGTGGAAGATAAAGCTCGATAACAAGCCCCGCGAGATGCATTCGTTCTTCGCCCCGTTGATCGTCGAGGGCGTCCAGACTGCCGAGGGGCCCAAGGAGATCGCGGTCATTGCCGGCGTATCCGACAACCTCTATGCCATCGACGTCGAGACCGGCAAGCTGATTTGGGAAAAGAAATTTCAGAGAAATTGGGACCCGTCGCCCGACGCACGCACGAACGTACTTTGCCCCGGCGGACTTACCGCAACGCCCGTCATCGGTCCCACGGATACCCCAGGCAAGTACACGATCTATGTCGCTTCGTGGGACGGGCGGTTGCGGCGCCTCAACGTCGCCGACGGCGAAGACATCGCGCCGCCGGCGAACTTCATGCCGCCCAACGGTAAGCCGTACGCCCTGAGTCTGTTCGAGAACGTCGTCTACACCCACACCGCGCAAAGCTGCGGTGGCAACCCCAACATGGTGTACTCCTACCATCTCGCTACCGACAAGGTCGGCAGCTGGGGGCCGGCGGGGGGTGGCATGTGGGGGCGCACGGGTCCCGCGATCAGTTCCAACGGCACGATCTACACCGGAACCGGCGACGGCGTCTGGGATCCGGAAAACGGCGTCTACGGCAACGGCATCATCGGGGTTCAACTAGATCCCGCTAGCAAGGAGATGTTGCTCGTCGACTACTACGGCCCTTCGAATGCCGAGTGGCTATTCAAGCGCGACCTCGATATGCAAGTGACCCCGGCGATCTTCGACTACAAGGACAGGGAGCTCATGGTCGACGCCGGCAAGGAATGCGTCATTTATCTCATGGACACCCATTCCATCGGCGGCGACGATCATCGCACGCCCTCGTACCGTAGTCCTCTGATTTGCAACGAAGAAGTCAACTTCGCCTCGGCCGGCATCTGGGGCGCGATGGCGACTTGGTTGGATGATGATACTCGCTGGGTGTTGACGCCTTTCTGGGGACCCAAGCATTCGGCCTTCAGCGCGCCTATCGAGCACGGCGAGGTGATTGACGGCGCGATCGCGGCGTTCAAGGTGGAAGAGAAGGACGGCAAGACGTGGCTCGCGCCTGCCTGGATCTCGCGCAACATGAACCGCGCCGAGCCGCCTGTGATCGCGAACGGCCTGGTCTTCGCCTACGGCAACGGCGAAGACACGCACCAGGCGCTTCCCGATTTAGGCCTAACTAATCTCAGTAAGGATCGCATCGCCGGGTCGACCAATGCCGTGCTGTTTGCCTTGGACGCCCGCACCGGCGAGGAGCTGTGGTCGAGCGGCGACCAAATCACTTCGTGGAGCCATTGGAGCGGCCTTTCACTCGCCAACGGACGCGTTTACATTCCTACGTTCGACGGTACGCTCTATTGCTTCGGCATCGAGCGGTAGGCCGGCATCGCGACCGTTTCTAGGGACACGCGGCAATCCTGATGTCGCCATGAAAGCAGGTGCCGGGGCGGTTGTGGCGCCCTTTCAGGGCTCATGCGGGTGTGAGGCCCACCCAGGGTTTCGCCCCACCTCCCTCCACCCTGGGCTGCATTTCTGCCGCCGCTTCTCGGCTCAAGCGGCCGCCCGGAGTTGACGCCGATGCCGAAAGACCCGCCGCCGCCCCAACGTCTTGCGCCGCTGTTGTGGTTGTTGACGGGGGCGTTTGTGGCGCGCGTCGTAGGGCAGATGCTCGTAGTTTTGGGGGCTGTAACCTGGTTGCCGCCGATGAGCGAGTGGATGTCGGGGTTGATGCCCTACCCTTATCTGCTGCCTTCGCAGTTTGTGATTATTGCGGTGTGCGTGAAAGTCTGCCTTGACTTCACGCGGGGTGGAGGATGGTTTGTTGAAAGTCGCCCCCTTTTCGCGCGGGGCGTTCTCTACTTTGGGTACGTGTACTTCGGCGGGATGGTCGTGCGCTACATCACGCAAATGATCCTACGGCCGGAGACGCGCTGGTTCGGCGGCACGATTCCGATCGTTTTCCATCTGGTGCTGGCTACATTCTTGATCGTCTTCGCGCGATGGCATCGAACGCGTCTGTCGCTGAGTTAGATTGGACCGGCGGCAGAGACAGGTCTGCTCCCTTCAAATCGAGTGCCGGTTATGAAAGCGGGGCGTGTGATCCTGCGTTCTCACTTGGAGCAGGCCTGGAGCAACTCCGCTCTGTGGTCCTGACCGACGAAGAAAACACCGTCTTCATCCACCGCGGCGAATCCGGCCGCATCAATGCGTGCTTCCACGCCGTACCAGACATACGGCATCCGCGGACCCACGAAATAGTAGTCGTCCAAGCCGATACCGGCCGACGCTTTGTGGGTGTGGAACACAGGTATGTCGAATCGACCTGACTCGACCTCGGCATTGAGAACAACAACGGCCGCCGCGCCCGCTTCCGCGAATTGCTCAACGACCTTTGCGCTGAGTGCGGTATATCCCTCGGGATGCTCTTCGAAAAAGAGCAGGACGACGCGGTCCTCTACCAGCGATGCAGATTCGACAAGCCTTGCCTCGGTGTTCGAAACCGAGGCTTCGCGGGGGACCAAGACCATCGTCATCACGTCGCCCGATGCGGTAACGCCGGGGGACGCAAGCCGGTTGATCCGATCGAGGTATCCACCGTCGGCCGCTCCGGCTTTTTCGGCGAGAACTCGTGGAAACAGAGGCTCGCAGCGGCGACTCGGCCGCGAAGGGCAGGGCGCTCGTGACCGCGGCTAGAAGCCATAACGCTTTGCGCATCAGATTGCGATGCATGGGCTTCCATCTCATGGCGGTCCACGCAGCCGGCCTACACTTCCGAGTCGACCAAGCGACTTCTACTTGTGAATCTTCACGATCAGGTAAGTGATCGACTCGCCCGGCGCAACCACGACGTGGTGGGGCGTCGTGGGGGGAATGTTCACGGTATCGCCGGCTTTGAGCTTCATTGTCTTGCCGCCCTTGATTGACGTCCCGCGGACTTCACCGGGGCTGACCGTCTTCGGGTCCATGATTTCCCCGCCGACATGTAGTGTTGCTTGGCCGGCTTGGACTACGTAGAAGTCGGTGTCGGTATCGTGGGATTCTGATGTCCCGGTGCCGGTGCGATGGACCATCAGGGCGAAGTGGCTGCCGAATTCTCCCAGTCGATCAATCGCAACGTTGTCTTCCAGCTCGCCGTTCAGGGCGTCGGCGTATCCCGCCAATTTATCCTTCGGCCAATAGGTGGCGTGCTGATCGGCGAGGGCGGACGGGATCAAGACGACGATCAAAAGAAAGGCGAGTCGCTTCATGGCGGATTTCTCCTGTCAGTGAGTTTCGTTGCCGGTTAGTTTAGCGCGAACGTCGTCGGCCACGGGACCGACCCTGATCGGCGGCGCGACATGAATATGGGAGAATCGGTGGCCAGGGCCCTAAGCGTTTCCCCGGCTGCAATTCTCTCTTGGTTCGGCCATGGCTAAAGCCTTGCGGGCAAAGGCCGTTGAAACGGCCTCGTCGCGGACGAAGAGCCCTCTAAACCGGCCCTCGAAGGGCCGGCCTATTTGCAACGCAAGCCCGCTGAACCGACGATCAACCCGGCTGAGCGTGGACTTCCGTCCACGCCTCTGTTTCTATTGCCCGCATTGCTCCCACACTGATGTCGCACACCCCTGATCGGCCGATCGCTCTTATGCGATGCGGAAGTCGCGTCACGGCGCCGGGATCAGCTCCTCCAACTCGATACGCTGCTCGGTCCAGGCGGGGAGTGCGGAGGGATGGGCCAGCGACATTAGTTCCACTTCGACATCCCGGGCCTCGCGGGGAGCCAGCGCGTCGGTAATCCGAAGATCGAACCCGGCAACGGCGGCGGCCGAAGGGCGGCTGTTGACCGAGCGAAGATGAACCTTGTAGTCACCCCGACGGGGGACGTCGCCGTGATTGATAACGACCGCCCGCACGCGAATGGTTTCAGTTTCGAGATCCCACCAAGTGCGCAGCCCGGCGATCTCCAAATCTCCATCGATGGCGGATGGCACTCCGATGATTTCTTCTGCTACGTCTTCCAGGGTGACTTTCGACGCTCCGAACCACTCGCTGTTGGTGTGATATAGGGCCGTCCCGACAACACCCAACAGAAACGCCGCCAAGACCCACAGGAACACCGGCGGAACGCTCCAGGCTGCTTTGCGGGCAGTACGCCGCGGGCGCGGCCGAGGAACGGATCGCGGCGCCGAGTCAGCCGGCGCCGCCGGTCTGGGGCGCGGCGGCGAAGCGGGACGCGCTTTGCGCGGTGGCGGGGAGGGCGCGGCGGCGGGAGTTCTTGGCTCGTCGGCTGCCGCGCAGTAGCGACATTCCGTTTCGCCGACATCGAGTTCGCGGCCGCAGCGAGGACACTCCGTTGTGAACATATCAAGGGAATTGTAGCATCGCGAAATCGTCGTGCTCTTGCATGCTGTGTGTGCTTTCGTATCTCGGGCGCCTACGCGGGTACAATGTTTGCACCGCCGTGACGCTGGTGAACTTCATACATGCCGTTCAGCCGGGCCGATGCTTTCACTTTCGGGCTGCGGCTTTGGGTGTGTTGGCGGCCGTCGCAGCCGTATCGCTCCAGGCCGCGCAGCTCGATTATTCCGAGATGGCCGACAAAATCGTCGATTCACTCAAGCCGCGGGGCGGCGAGGAAGTCATTGTCCGCTACGATCCGGGTTACTTCCAAGAGCTGCTGCCCGTGTTGAGAAAGCGCTTGTTGGCCGCCGGGACAGGCCGTGTCACCGACCTTGAATACCGCCCCAGCGGCGGTGCGGCGTTCGACCCCGAAGCCGGACGTCCTCAGGCGCCGCAATTCGAACGGCTCTTGCGTGCCGCCGACATTTACATCCAACTTCCGGAAAGGGTCGGCGTCGTGGAGACTCCGCCCGTCGAGGCCGCCCTTCTGCGCGAGTGGCTGGACAAAGGCGGCAGGCGGCGTCAGATCCATTTCCATTGGGCACGAGGGAGCGTCCGAGCCGACGGGCTGGCCGGGGAACATGGCGGGGCGCTCGATGAAATCTACCAACGAGCTTTGGACGTCGACGGCCAGGCGCTCTCGCGCGCGCAAGATGCTGTGATTCACTTGCTACGGTTGGGAACGGCGCGTGTTCGAACTCCGGCCGGCACGGATCTGCGCTTTCGCGTCGGGACGCGCCCGTTCAACAAGCAGGACGGTGACGCCTCCGCGATTCGCATGCTTTCGGCCAAGACTCCTATTGACCGCGAAATTGAACTACCTGCCGGCGTGCTGCGAGTAGCGCCGGTCGAGGAGTCAGTGGAAGGCGTGATCGTGATCCCCGAAGCTCGTTTTGACGGAGCGGTTGCGCGCGGCGTTCAGCTGCGGTTTCGGCGCGGGCAGATGATCGCTGTGACCGCTGAGGAAAACGAGCGGGCCGTGGAAGATTACTTGAAACGAAACGGAGCAGCCGCGCGGAAGTTTCGGGAGTTCGGCTTGGGTTTCCATCCCGCGCTCACCGTCGACCCCAATAGCGAAGTCATCCCCTACTTCGGCTACGGCGCGGGGGTGGTGCGGCTCAGCCTGGGGGACAATACCGAACTCGGCGGTAGAGTGACCGGCGGGTTCACGCGGTGGTTCTTCTTTCCCGATGCCACCGTCGAAGTTGTGAGCCGTACGATCGTGCGAGAGGGGAAGCTGGAGCCCACATTTCGATAGGCCCGGCCCGACGTAGGACCCTAGTCCGTCATCGCCCCCAGAAACTCCGCGTTGCTGCGCGTCTTGCTCATCTTGTTGAGCAGCAGCTCCATCGTATCGGCGGGGGCCATTTGGCTGAGCACCTTTCGCAGCACCCAAACGCGATTGAGGTCTTCTTTCGACAACAGCAATTCCTCTTTTCTGGTGCCGCTGCGATTGATGTCGATCGCCGGAAAGACACGCTTGTCGACCATCTTGCGATCGAGGTGGATCTCCATATTGCCGGTGCCCTTGAATTCCTCGAAGATAATGTCGTCCATGCGGCTTCCTGTGTCGATCAGCGCCGTGGCGACGATCGTCAGCGAGCCGCCTTCCTCGATGTTGCGGGCAGCTCCGAAGAAACGCTTCGGGCGCTGTAGGGCGTTCGAATCCACACCGCCGGAGAGTATCTTTCCCGATGGCGGCACGATCGTGTTGTAGGCGCGTGCCAGTCGTGTGATCGAGTCGAGCAAGATCACAACGTCGCGTTTGTGCTCGACTAAGCGCTTGGCCTTCTCGATGACCATCTCGGCGACCTGGACGTGACGTGTCGCCGGCTCGTCGAATGTCGAACTAATCACCTCGCCTTTGACCGAGCGCTGCATGTCGGTCACTTCCTCGGGCCGCTCGTCGATCAGCAGCACGATCAATATGACCTCGGCCTGGTTAGCAGTGACCGAATTGGCGATCGATTGCAGCAGCATCGTTTTGCCGGTTCGCGGCGGCGAAACGATTAATCCGCGCTGGCCCTTACCGATCGGCGACAGTAGATCCATTACACGTCCGCTGTAGTTGTCCTTTACGGTCTCAAGGCGAATGCAATCCTCCGGATAGAGCGGCGTCAGGTTATCGAAGAAGATCTTGTTCTTCGACGCCTCGGGCGGCTCGAAGTTGATGGCCTCGACTTTGATCAGTGCGAAATAGCGCTCGCCGCTTTTTGGGGGACGCACCTGGCCCGAGATCGTGTCGCCGGTGCGCAGGTCGAAGCGCCGAATCTGTGACGGCGAGACGTAAATGTCGTCGGGGCCGGGCAGGTAGTTGTACTCGGGGGCGCGCAGGAAACCGAAACCCTCCGGCAGCGTTTCGAGAACGCCTTCCGAAAAGATCAAGCCGCTCTTTTCCGCTTGTCCTTGCAGAACTTTGAAGATCAATTCCTGCTTGCGCAGCCCTGCCGTTCCTTCCACGCCCAGCTCCTTGGCGCGTTCGCTCAACTGCGTGATGTTCAGCTCCTTGAGGGCCGCCAGGTCCAGGGCAGCCGTTTGTTCTTGGGTGTGGGTTGGCATAGTTTCCTCGGGGTGGGTTGTTGGGGAGAGGCCGATCAATCGGCGATCGCTTCGCGGATGCAACTCCACAGCGGAGCTACGCCCTCTCCGGTCTTCGCGGAGAAAGGCAGCGCCGGGCGGAAGTTTCGTTCGAGTGCGTGCAGAGTCTTCTTTCGTTCAGATGATCGAAGCTTGTCAGTTTTCGAGGCGACGATAGTGAAGGGTCGTTTGTCGGCCTCCAGCCACTCGATCATTTGGCGATCCATGTCCTTGGCTCCGTGTCGCGAATCCACGATGACCACGGTTAGCCGCAACATTTCACGGTCGCTCAAATAGCTTTCCGCCAACTGCCGCCAACGGGCCATTTCACGCTTGGGAACTTTGGCATAGCCATAGCCGGGCAGGTCCACGAAATAAAACGATCGATCAACGCGGTAGAAATTGAGCTGTTGAGTGCGACCCGGTGTGCGGCTGACGTAGGCTAGCTGCTTGCGCGCCGCGGGCGGCTCGCCCGACTTCAACTTGCTGTTCAGCAACAGCGTGTTCAGCAGACTGGATTTCCCTACATTACTGCGCCCGACGAAGGCGATTTCCGGCAAGCCGTCACGCGGGAATTGCCGGGACTCCGCGGCGCTGCGAACAAACTCGACTGACATGAGCAGCGCTGACGAGGCGGCTTAGTCCGGCAAGCAGGACGACGCGCGGCCGTGAGCCTTCGCCTCTTCTCACAGCCTGGCTACCCTCGGCGCACTATCGCCCGCCATGACTATTGCATGATTTTGTGGCCTTCCTCGGTGGCGGGCCGAGCTGACTCGACCGGCGGCGACACCGAGGGCAAACCTTCGATGGGCTTCTCCAGGGCGATCATCAGCACTTCATCCATATGGCTGACAAAGTGCAGCTTCATCTCCCTGCGGATGTTCTCCGGTATATCCGGCAGGTCTTTTTCGTTGTCTTTCGGCAAAATGGCTTCCAGGATGCCGTGGCGATGCGCGGCCAGCAGTTTTTCTTTCAGGCCGCCAATCGGGAGAACCTTGCCGCGCAGCGTAATCTCCCCCGTCATGCTCACGTCGCCGCGAACCGGGACCCGCGTCAGCGCGCTCACGAGCGTCGTCGTCAGCGTGATGCCGGCCGACGGGCCGTCCTTGGGAATCGCGCCCTCGGGGATGTGAACGTGAATATCCAAGTGGCGATAGAAGTCCTTGGGGAGCCCGAAGGTTTGCGAGCGCGAGCGCACGTAGCTCATTGCCGCCTGCGCTGATTCTTGCATGACGTCGCCCAGCTTGCCGGTCGTCGTTAGGTTACCCTTGCCGTCCATCAGCGTGGCTTCGATGGAAAGGATTTGACCGCCCAACTCGGTCCACGCCAGCCCTACCGCAGCGCCGATTTCGTTATTCTTCTCGGCGGCCAAATCACGGTATTTTGGGACACCTAGATAATCGCCGATATTCTTGGGTGTAATGACGGTCTTCTTTCTCTTTGCGCCCTTTTTGCGCGAGACAACGTTGCGGGCTATCTTGCGACAACTATTGCCGATTTCGCGCTCGAGATTCCGGACGCCGGCTTCGCGAGTGTATTCCTGGATCAAACTCGTCAGGCCGGCATCGCTGAACGCGAGATCGGAATTCTTGAGGCCGTTGGACTTGAGCTGTTTTTCGAACAAGTGCCGCTTGGCGATTTCGACTTTTTCGTGCTCGGTGTATCCGCTCAAACGAATGATTTCAAGACGATCTTGCAGCGCCCAAGGCAGCGTATGCAGCACATTGGCCGTGGCGATGAAAAAGACCTTGCTGAGATCGTATTCGACGTCGAGATAGTGATCCATGAACATGTGGTTCTGTTCCGGATCCAGCACTTCCATCAGCGCCGCTGAAGGGTCGCCGCGGAAGTCAGTCGACATCTTGTCGAGCTCGTCCAGCATAAAGACCGGATTCTGTGTGCCGGCCTTCTTCATCATTTGCAGAATCTGGCCCGGCAAAGCGCCGATGTAGGTGCGGCGGTGACCGCGAATCTCAGCCTCGTCGCGAACCCCGCCCAATGACAGGCGCACGAACTTACGTCCCGTCGCTTTAGCGATCGATTTGCCGAGCGAAGTCTTGCCCACGCCCGGAGGTCCCACGAAGCACAGAATCGAGCCGCGCGGATCCTTCACGAGCCGCCGCACGGCCAGAAATTCCAAGATGCGGTCTTTAACTTTTTCGAGTCCGTAGTGGTCGGTGTGCAGCACCTTCTCGGCGCGCTTGAGATTGCGAATCTCGCGCGATTTCTTCTTCCACGGAACGGCGAGCAGCCAATCGATATAGTTCCGCGAGACGGTCGACTCGGCCGACATCGGCGGCATGTTCTCGAGACGCCGCAGTTCGGCCGTCGCCTTGTCGTGGGCGTCCTCGGTCATACCCGCGGTATCGATCTTCTTGCGAAGCTCATCGAATTCGCTTTTCTCGCCGCGTCCCAGTTCCTTCTGGATGGCCTTGATCTTCTCGTTGAGGTAGTACTCTTTCTGTGCCTTTTCCATCTGACGCTTCACGCGCCCTTGGATGGTGCGGTCGACGCCGAGTTTTTCGATTTCGATATCGAGCAGTTCGGCAATGCGCGTCAACCGTTCGATGGGATCGAAGATCTCGAGCAGAACCTGTTTCTCGGGGATCGTCAATTGCAGATTGGCGCCCACAGTATCGGCCAATTTGCCGGGATCATCCACGCGAACCGCCGCGATCATCGTCTCGTAGTTGAGATTCTGGCTCTGCTTGACGTACTGCTCGAACAGCGACGTCACGCGGCCGATCAGCGTCTCCACTTCCTGATCCGTCTCGACGCTAACCGTGTCGGTCTCCACGGTGGCGTTGTGGAAGCCCTCGTCCATGCTGACCGACAGCAGCCGAGCACGCTCGAGTCCCTCGACAAGCACCTTGATATTGCCGTCGGGCAGCTTGAGGCTTTGAACGATATTGACGATCGTGCCCACCTGAAAAATCTGGTCAGGGCCGGGGTCGTCGATAGAGGCGTCGTGCTGGGTGACGAGAAAAATCTTCTTGTCCGTCGCAAGGGCCTGCTCGAGCGCGTGAACGCTCGACTCCCGCCCGACGACGAACGGCGTCATCATCTGCGGAAAGATTACGACGTCCCGAATGGGCATCATCGGCAGCTGCAGTTTGGAGGATTTTTCCTTGGATGTCGGCATAGCCTGATCTCGGATTTGTCGCTGCGCCGAAACGGTTTCCGGCCGGCAATTTGATTGTAGTGGATCAGTGCAAGTGCGGCCTAGCCGGCCTTCTCGAGCAGGGTCAGGTTGACCTTGTGGTCCTCGACCATCTGCTTGGTCACGATAAACTCGCGCACCTTCTTATAAGACGGCAGATAGTACATCAGGTCGAGCATCATCTCTTCCATGATCATGCGCAATCCGCGCGCACCGACCTTGCGTTCGAGCGCCAAGTGAGCAATTGCTTCAAGCGCCGAGGGCTCGAGCGTCAGCCGTACGTTTTCGTACTCGAAAAGCTTCTGGTACTGGCGCACCAAGGAGTTTTTCGGGCGGGAAAGAATTTCCACCAGAGCCGGCTGATCCAAATCCCCCAGGACGGCGATGACAGGCATGCGGCCGACAAACTCGGGGATGAAGCCGTGCCGGATCAGATCGTGCGGCTGCACTTGACCCAGCATGCCTAGATCACGTTTTTCTTCATTCGTTTCGGCGGCCTTGAGCGGTCCGTCTGCGTCTTGGGAGGCTGACCGGAACCCTACAACGCGGTGATCGAGCCTGCGCGCGACGATTTTCTCCAACCCTACGAACGCCCCGCCGCAGATGAACAAAATGTTCGTCGTATCCACCGGCGTGAATTCTTGGTGGGGATGTTTGCGGCCGCCTTGCGGCGGTACGTTGGCAACCGTGCCTTCCAAGATCTTCAGCAGCGCTTGTTGCACGCCCTCGCCCGACACGTCGCGGGTGATCGAGGGGTTCTCGTCTTTGCGGCTTAGCTTGTCGATCTCGTCGATGTAGATGATGCCTTGCTGCGCCCGCTGCACGTCACCATCGGCGGCCTGCAGTAGTTTGAGGATGATGTTTTCGACGTCTTCACCGACGTAGCCCGCTTCGGTCAGCGTGGTCGCGTCAGCGATGGCGAAGGGAACATCGAGAATACGAGCCAAGGTTTGCGCCAACAGAGTCTTGCCGGTGCCGGTCGGCCCGATCAGCATAATGTTCGACTTCTGCAGCTCGACGTCGCTTGACCCGCGCTGCTTATTCATGAAGATGCGCTTGTAGTGGTTGTAGACCGCGACCGCCAGTTTCTTCTTCGCCGAGTGCTGCCCGACCACGTATTGGTCAAGCTGCTCTTTCAACTCTTGAGGTTTGGAGAGCTTGAAAGCGTGGGCGCCCGGCTGCTCAGGCTTGTCGTCTTCGAGAATGGAGTTGCAAACGGCGACGCACTCGTCACAGATGTAAGCTTTGGGGTAGTCGCCCGGCGTGGAAATGAGTTTCCCGACGACTTCCTGGGTCTTGTGACAGAACGAGCACCGCAGGGTGTCGTCCCCTCCGCTTCGTTTCACGAAACAACTCCTCTCGAAAGCTCACCCGTTGCGCCAATCGTGGCGGGTGTCGGGTAGAAGCTCTCCCCAATTATCCTACGCCCCTGCGCGACGTGGCAATCCAGTATTGCCCCTAGTTGTGTATTTCGACCCGGGGTTGTTGATTATAGGATGGTTTCCGATGCGAGACCTAAGGGCGAGGAGAAAACAACGTGAAAACCTCCAAGCGTTCCTTCCGGGTATGCCGCACCCGGTATGGGATCGCAGCTCGCTGCTGTGTCACCCGGAACGCATCCCCTGCGGCGATCGGCCGTCCTTCCAGCTCACCTTCCCCGATCCGCACCAGCAAAGCGTAGGGCAGCGGCTCTTCCAGCAAAGCTCTTCTCCGACGCGCACGCGCTTGCCGCTGAACTTCGTTGTCATGCGCGGCGGAAAGATCCAGTAATGTTTGCCCCCGGAGCCGCATCGCGTCTGCTCGCACTGTTGCGCATTTCACAGTCTTCCGCCTACTCGAACCGATGTGCCCTAGGCCTGTCGCTTTCGCTCTGAGCTCTGTATCTGCGTTCTGAGTTGTGTGCATGGACGCGAGGGGGCGATTTTTTTCACAACCCGTCAGTAAGCGGTATCCGATGAACCCACCCCGGAACCACCGCAGGTGATGATCCCAACAGAGCTGCCCCCGGGCCTCCCTCCTCCAAACTATCGACGCGGACACCCTTGCTGATTCTTCGGCAAAGAGCTTCCCGCGTTCCGGGCGCCGCGGTCTCACCACCGTCTCTCGTGCCGAACGGCCTCGTCTGATACGGCTCACTAAAGTGCACGGCTCGGTTTGCAGTGATGAAACCGACACGAGAGTCTGGCCGGGCGCTAGAATCAAAAGCCGCCAGGCCGAGCCGCGCGCGCCATGTCAAGCTACCCTAGAATCGCCTCGTTCAAGGATGTCGGCGCCTTCCGTGAACGCCTGCGAGCCCTCAACCTTGCGATCAGGTGTGACGACGCCGTCTTGCCGGCTCCCGAATCTCCGCTGGCGGCTGCCCTCGATGTCGACGGTTTCCAAGTCTCGAATCGCTGGGTGATTCATCCCATGGAAGGCTGGGACGGCGACGAAGACGGCAACGTGAGCGAGCTGGTCCGTCGCCGCTGGCGGAATTTCGGCCGCAGCGGCGCGAAATGGATCTGGGGGGGCGAGGCTATGGCGGTGCTTCCCGAGGCCCGCGCCAATCCGCGCCAGCTCATTATCAGCGAACACACGCGGGGCGGCCTGGCTCGGCTGCACGAGGAACTGATCGCCACCCACGAGGCCGAATACGGCACGAGCGAAGACCTGCTCGTCGGATTCCAACTCACTCACTCGGGCCGTTTCTGTCGCCCGACGGGGGACGGGCCGGCCCCGAAAGTTCTGTATCGTCATCCGGTGCTGGATCGCAAGTTTCAGCAGGCAGACGATCACCCCGTTCTCAGCGACGATGAGATCGTCCGCATCATCGAATGCTTCATCGCCTCGGCACGTGTCGCGGAGAAATGCGGCGCGCGCTTCGTCGACGTCAAGCACTGCCACGGCTATCTGGGGCATGAGTTCCTGAGCGCCTACTCTCGCCCTGGACCTTACGGCGGATCTTTTGAGAACCGCACGCGTTTTCTGCGCGAAGTCACCGCGGGCATTCGCGCGACAACTTCGCTGAGAATCGCGGTTCGCCTCAGCGCCTTCGATTTTGTTCCCTTCCGCCCCGATCCCGACAAGAGTGAGGGGACGACGCTTGGTCCCGGCATTCCGGAAGACTGCGGCGCGGGCGCCTACGAAAACGCTTTTGGCGTGGACCGGGAGCAACCCGTTCGGTACAGATTCGAGGAAACCGAGCAATTCCTCGGCTTACTGCGCGACCTCGGCATTCGCATGGTAAACATCTCCGCGGGAAGCCCTTACTACAACCCTCACATCCAACGTCCGGCCCTGTTTCCACCCTCCGATGGTTACCAGCCGCCCGAGGACCCGTTGGTCGGCTGCGCCCGCCAGATCGAGTTCACCGCGGAGATCAAGAAACGCTTTCCGGATCTCGTGATCGTCGGTACGGCTTATTCGTACCTGCAGGAGTATTTGCCCCACGTGGCGCAATGGGCGGTGCGCACCGGGCGAACCGACGCTGTAGGGTTGGGGCGCATGGTGTTGGCTTACCCTACGTTGCCGCGCGATACGCTGCGCGACGGCAGGATGGAAGCCAAGCTGCTTTGCCGCACGTTTAGCGACTGCACGACCGGACCGCGCAACGGCATGATTTCGGGCTGCTATCCGTTGGATCCCTACTACCGGAAACGTCCCGAAGCGGAGGAGCTCAAGCGCATCAAGGCTGACTTTCGGTAGTCGGCCTCGACCGGGGACCTAGTTTGGTTTGGGGTCTTCGGCGTGAGGACCGAAGTCGTCGAGGATTGGCCGCCGTCCCGCGAAACCATCGTCGACGTGGTGCCAATAGTCGATGCGGGGCTCCCCCAATTTCCAGCACAAATAGACTTCGCGGTCATTGAGCGCCGCCGGGAAATCGACCAATCCGATCTCGAGATCTTTGATCTGGCAACCGATTTGCTGGAGAGCCTCGACGGCCTCGCGCAATTGTTGCATCGCCTGGTCCTTCTTTTGGCGACGCTCGAGCACGGCCACGGGGTTGATCTCGGCACCGCCGGAGAGGTGAATCTTCGTCGCGATCTCCTGCAGATGCTGATCGATCGCTGTGGCTTCGCGCTTCGCTTCGCAGGCCTGGTGCAGCCGTTGCTCGACGAGGGGGATCGCGCGTTCGGCTTCTTTCAGGGTGAACATTTTCGCCATCGGTCGATTGGTTCGGCGGGAGGGCCGTCGAAAGGCAATCACGTGTGGTAATCGATCCCGGCTTCCAAGCGGGGCATGACCGCGGGTTTCAAACCCCCATCACTTGCACCGACACCGAGCGGCTGCGGGGACCATCGAGCTCCGCCAGGATGATACTCTGCCAGGTGCCGAGCAGGACTTTGGCATTCCGGACTTGCAGCGACACGGACTGTCCTAAGAAGAGGCCGCGCAGGTGCGACGCGGCGTTCTTGCGCTCGCAATCGGAATAGGCCGGGTCATCATGGCGCCAACCGCCCTCGCGGCCGACGGCCTGTTCAAGAAGCGTGCGGATGTCGTGCAGCAGCGCGTCCTGCCACTCGTTGATGAAGACCGCCGCGGTCGTGTGGAGCGATTGCAGGTGGACTACGCCGGTTTTTACTTCGCTCTTGCCGACAATCTCGTTGATGCGGTCCGTGACGTTGATGAGTTCACACTTCTCGTTGGTAATCCAGTCCACGATCCGAACGAAGGTCTTGACGCCCGGCGCGTCGCGTCGCTCAACCCTCAACTCGGATTTCTTGTCGCTGCTTGGTTTGGGGCTTGCACCGGCGCTCATGGGACATAATCCTCCTGGGGGGGATAAGGCGACACGAAACCGGATCTCCCAAACCGGTCGGGCGTCGAAACTGGAACGTATTATACCAGCAGGTTGGATCAGCCTCTGCCGCGGGGGTGCGCGACATAAATATGGAAGAATCGGTGACACGAGCGCCAGTGCTTCCCTGCTGAAATCTTGCTTTGGTTCGGCGATGGCTAATACCTTAGGGGCCGGCCCTTGTATGTTTAAGAGTGGGGGAGTTCAGCTCACTCCCCCGATGTCGAGCCTCCTCATTTCATCTCTGTTTCTACTGCTCGTATTGCGAGAAGTGCGTCCCACATTTACGTCGCGTACCCGCCTGGCGGGATGCCTTTGACAGACCACCAGGAAACGGCTAGGATTGATACTTTCTCAGAAGTTGGTACAGCTGAATAAACTTCGTTCATTTTCTCGTTCCATGCGGCACATCATCCTTCTTCCTGATCTGGGCCAGACGACAAGCGAGGCCATGGTTGTGCAATGGCTGAAGCAGCCCGGTGATGCTGTCGCCAAGGGAGAACCGTTGCTGGGGATAGAGACGGACAAGGCTGAGATGGACGTCGAGTCTTTCGTGGATGGTTACCTCCGCGAAACGTTGGCGAAGGAAGGCGAGATGGCGACGGCCCTGATGCCGGTAGCCGTGGTCACCGACAGCGCCGACGAGGAGTATTCTCTACCCTCGACAGACAGTCCGGAGCATGAGATGCCGGCCCTCGGAACCCCGGAAGCCCGCAGCGCCGGCCCCTCCATAGGGCCCTCCAAAGTAGCGGCTGCGCCGGCTGCCCGTAAGCGTGCCGCGGAACTCGATGTCGATCTCTCCCGGGTGCCGGGAACCGGACCCAACGGCATCGTGACGCGCCGTGACGTCGAGGACTTCGCGGCATCGGGTGCAACCGACGAACCCTCCGCCGGCCCCGGCGGCCGGGCGCAAACCGCCATGGCCGCGATGGTTGAGCAGAGCAAGCGAGAGATTCCGCATTTCTATCTCCAGCGCGATGTGAACGTCGAGTCAGCGGATCGCGGGCGGAAAAAGTGGAACGTCGAGCACCCGGCACTTAAGGCGACCTGGAACGAGATTTTTGTCCGGGCCGCCGCTCAGGCGCTCGGGGACCTGCCCCGGCTGAACACGAGTTTTGGAAGCGGTCGGTTCCAAGAGCACGAGGAATGCGATGTCCTGGTGGTCACCGGTGAAGAAGGCCGCCTGAACCTTATTCGCATTGCAGCGCCGGCCGAACGAGACTGGGAGGCCTACCTCACCGACAGCAAGCACCGCCTGGCCGAAGGGAAGCCTTCAGTTGCGGCGGCGGCACACCCGAGCAGCACGCCTCGCTTGGCTGTGTCCAATCTCGGAATGTACGGCGCGAGGGAGTTTTCAGCGATTATCCCGCCGGGCTGTACATCCGTTCTGGCGGTTGGCGCAGTGCGTTGGGCCCCGACGGTTCGCGACGGTCGCGTGGAGGCCCGGCAGATCTGCTCGCTTACACTGTCAGCGGACCACCGCATCGTGGACGGCATCGCCGCGGCGCGCTTTCTCGAACGTGTTGAGCACCACTTGAACTCCATCGACTTATGACGAGAATGACCAACCGGCAACGCACGGATATCTTGCGCCAAATGATGCGCTGCCGCCTGTTTGAAGACCGCGTCTACTACCTGTTCCTCGAGGGCCGCATGCCGGGCACGGTCCATCAGGCCCAGGGGCAGGAAGCTTCGGCCGTCGGCGTGTGCTCGGCTCTCGAGCTCGGAGACATGATCACGAGCACGCACCGGCCGCACGAGCACGCGGTGGCGCGAGGTATTCCGATCAACAGCCTGATGGCGGAGCTGTTCGCCAAGACCACCGGATGTTGCCGCGGCAAGGGCGGCTCGATGCATCTAGGGGATGTGGATCATGGCATGCTTCCGGCCACCGCTATTGTGGGCGGAGGGATTCCCCTGGCTGCGGGGTATGCGCTGGCCTTCCAGCTGTCGAAATCATCCAACGTCGTCGCCTGCTTCTTCGGTGACGGCGCTTCCAACATCGGGACGTTCCACGAGGGCATCAATATGGCCGCCATTTGGGACCTCCCGGTCGTGTTCGTTTGCGAGAACAATCAGTACGGCGCGTCCACGGCCGTCGAGAAGGTCATGAAGGTCAAAACCGTCAGCGAACGCGCGGCGGCTTACGGCATTCCGGGCCTCACCGTGGACGGCAACGATGTAGAGGTGGTCCACAGAGCGACGATGGAAGCGGTCACGCAAGCCCGCCGGGGCGGCGGCCCCACGCTCCTCGAGTTGAAGACGTATCGGTTCGCGGGTCATTCGCGGAGCGATCCGGGGCATTACCGCGCTGAAGGCGAATTGGAGAGTTGGAAAAAGCGCGACCCGATCCTGCTCTATGAAGCCGTTTGCCTGGAGCAGGGAGTCCTGACGCCCGATCAAATCGCGGCGATGAAAACCGAAGTCGAGAAAGAGTTGGATGATGCGGTGGCCTTCGCGGAGGAGAGCCCCAGCCCTCAACCAACGGATTGTCTGGAAGATGTCTACGCCTAGTGAGCAGGGCGAGCAAGCGTAACGAAGCAATGGCGGGCCTGTCGCGTGCTTCGGCCGTCAGGTGGTGAGAAATGCGGACCAGCAAAACCGTTACGACCGATTCGCAGGAGACCCGTGAACTCTCCATTGTGGAGGCCCTCCGTGAGGCGCTTCGGGAAGAGATGCGCCGTGACGAGCGTGTGTTTCTCATGGGCGAGGACATCGGCGTGGAAGGCGGCTTCGGCGGCGCCTTCACGGTGACGCTCGGTTTGGAAAAGGAATTCGGACACGACCGTGTGCGCGACACTCCGATCTCAGAGGCCGCTATCGCCGGAGTAGCGGCCGGAGCCGCGTTGGGCGGGATGCGGCCGGTAGCCGACGTCCAATACGGCGACTTTCTCTTTCTGGCGATGGACCAATTGGCTAACCATGCCGCCAAGATGCGTTACATGTCCGGCGGCAAGCTCACGGTCCCCATGGTCTTCCGGGCGCCCGTCGGTGCCACAACCCGGGCCGCGCAACATAGCCAATCGACCGAGGCCTTCTTCACTCACGTGCCCGGGCTGAAAGTGGCCTGCCCTTCCACGCCCTATGACGCCAAGGGCATGCTGAAGTCGGCCATCCGCGACGATAACCCGGTCGTTTTCTTCGAGCACAAATTGCTCTATGGCAGTAAGGGAGCGCGCAAGGAAGCGGGCGGTTTGCAAGTGTTCGGCCACGTCCCCGAAGAGGAATACCTGATTCCGCTGGGAACCGCCAAGGTCGTCCGGCCCGGGAACGATATCACGATCGTCGGGAGCCTGCTGATGACACACCGAGCGATGCAGGCCGCAACGATTCTGCAAGAACACGGCATCTCGGCGGAAGTGATCGACGCCCGAAGTTTGGTTCCCTTCGATTGGCCGCTCCTGTTCGAGTCAGTAGAGAAGACGGGGCGGCTGATGATCGTCGAGGAAGGCAATCTGAGCGGTGGATGGGGAGCGGAGGTCGCTGCCAGGGCGGCGGACACCTGCCTCGGATATCTGGAAGCGCCGATCCGCAGGCTGGCCGCGCCTGACACGCCGGTGCCCTTCGCACCGGTCATGGAAGATTACTATGTCCCGTCGGTCGAGAGAATCATTGCGACGGCACGGGAACTGACGGGCTGATCGGTTTAGAAGCGAAGCAGCAGGAAGAAACGGCCGGAAGGGTCGGGCTGACCGAAGGTCGAAATGGACGTCATCTGCATCGGGCTGTTGATTGCGGATATTTTCTCCGGTCCGCTCGATGAACTGCCGCGAGAAGGCGAACTGAAGCTGACCGATCGTTTCCTGCTCAGCGTCGGAGGCTGCGCCGCCAACACCGCCGCTAGTCTGAGGCGACTGGGGCGGAAGGTGACGGTCGTTGGCAAGGTCGGTCCGGACGACTTCGGCGACTTTGTCATCAGCGATCTCAACAGGCTTGGGATCGACGCCACACACGTGAAACGCGGCAGTCGCGCCCATCCCACGTCTCAGACGTTCATCTTGAACATCCAGGGACAAGACCGGCGCTACCTGCACTACACGGGATCGAACGCGGACTTCACTATGGCCGACATCGACCGCTCCATTCTAGACAGTGGACGCGTGGTCTACGTGGGCGGGTATCTCGGCTTGCCCGGCCTGGACCCGGACGAGTTGGCGGGCTTTCTGCGCGAGGCAAAACGGAAATCGCTGATAACCGTCTTGGACATCATCGTGCCCGCCGGCTTGACGGATTTGATGAAACAGGTCGAGCCGCTGTTACCGTACGTCGACTATTTTTTGCCCAACGAAGATGAAGCCCGCATGTTGACCGGCGCCGTCGACCCGCGGGTCCAAGGCGAGTCTTTGTCTCGTTTCCATCCGGACGGCGCGGTTGTGATCACGCGAGGCCCGCAAGGCGCGCTCCTGTTTCGCAATGGTTCGGCCGTGGAGGTAAGCGGCTACCGGATGGAGGCGGTTGACGGCTCGGGCGCCGGGGATGCCTTCGCGGCCGGGCTGATCACCGGCCTGCTCGAGGAGTGGCCCTTGGAGCGAGCGCTGCAAATGGCAAGCGCGGTGGGAGCCTCTTGCACCCGGGCGGTGGGCTGCACGGCCGGAGTGTTCAACATGGTGGAAGCGTTGGCGTTTATTCAGGAAGCCGAGATGGAACAAGCCGCAACCGGCCAGGTGAGCTAAGGAAACCGCCGCCGGCCTGGTATTCGGCTGGATTGCGTGCAAGTGATTCCGAGAACCGACGATGCCGTTAGTGCCCCTCCAGAAACTGCTGGCTGATGCTCGAAAGGGCGGCTACGCCCTGGGATATTTCGAGTCCTGGAATCTCGAGTCGTTCCAGGCAGTCGTGCAGGCAGCGGAAGAAGAGCGGGCCCCCGTTATCACCGGTTTCAATGGCGGATTCTTGCGCCACCCGGGCCGCCGCTCGCCTGAGTCACTTGCTTTCTACGCCGGTCTTCGGCTCGCGCTGGAGCGTTCCACGGTCTCCGTCGGGTTCTTGTTTAACGAAAGCGGGGATTTGCAACAGATCAAACAGGCGATGGATTTGGGTTTTAACGCGGTCATGCCGGAGTCCGAAGACATGGAACCCGATCAGTATCTCCGCTTGGTGCGGGACGTGGTGGAAATCGCTCACTCCAAAGGCATAGCGGTGGAGGCGCAGGTCGGACGGCTACCCCATGGCACCGAGGGCGCTGGGGCAAACGGACGCCTTACCGATCCCAATGAGGCGAGCCGGTTCGTGCGCGAAACGAACATTGACGCCTTGGCGGTGGCGGCGGGTAACGTTCACATCCTCACGGAAGGAAAGGCCGGCTTGGATTTCGATGTCTTGCGCCGAATCCGTGACCGTGTCGACATTCCCTTGGTCCTTCATGGCGGCACCGGTATCCCGCTCGATCAAGCGGGCCGGATGATCGAGTTGGGCGTGGTGAAATTCAACTACGGCACAATTCTCAAGCAAGCCTATCTCGAAGCGGCGCGGCACAAACTGGCCGCCTACCACACGCCAATGAGCCCTCATCCGTTTTTGGGCATGGGAGGCGAGCAAGACATCATGGTCGCCGGGCGCAACGCCGTAAAAGAAACGGTGAAGGGTTTACTGCGAAGTCTTCGATCGAGCAACCAGGAGGATCCATGATTGAACGAAAAGAGTACGAACAAGCCGTCGAGCGCTCGGTTGCCTTGCTGCAACGGGCGGGAATTGTAATCACGCCCGAGGAGCGCGGGCGTCTTGAAGTGGCTGATTTCGGCCTCGGAGAACTTGAGACGACAGGGCTCGAAATCATCACCTACATCAACACGGAGCGGTGCTGCGCCAAGGAAATCATTATGTTCGGGGGGCAGACCTGCCCGGAGCATCTGCATCCGACCGTGGAGGGCGTTCCCGGCAAGGAGGAGACATTCCGCTGCCGCTGGGGATCCGTCTACCTCTATGTGTCGGGAGAACCTGCTTCACCGGCGTCCTGCCGGGCGCCCAAAGGCTCCGAAGACTACTACACGGTCCTACACGAGGTTTGTCTCAAGCCGGGCGAGCAGTACACCCTCTCCCCCGACACTCCCCATTGGTTTCAAGCCGGACCGGAGGGGGCGATCGTCTCGGAGTTTTCCACCCGCAGCACCGACGACGCGGACGTGTTCACGGATCCGAGAATCAACCGGCGACCTGAAGTTGCCGAGGCGTAGCCCGTTTCGCGGAAGACAACGAGTCCGATCCCGAGGAGGCAAACATGTCACGTCAGGTAACGCTCTTCCCAAGGTTTCGTGCTCGTCGCGTTCACCGCGCCGGCTCAGCAATCGGGTTCGCCACTCCCTCACCCGACTCCAAGCCAACCCTCATGATCATCCCTCATATCCGTTGGGAGAGCCTGTTTTCAAGACCTGCGAAGAATCGCCTGCGACTGGATCGACTAAGACCGCCTCGTCGCAGGCCGAAAAGTGGTATACGTCCAAGAACTCCTCCCCATTGTCGGCTCGGAAGTGATTGTCCGTTCGGCCGGAATGCCGCTGACGTGGTACAGCCCCAACGAAGAGAGTCCTCCCCGGATTGGCTCGGAATCTCAGTCGCACCACTTGATCGGTTGAAGTGCCCGGAACCCCATCATTGTCTCCGCGGCGCCGGATCAGGCGAGTGCTTTACGAATCACCTCGCCTCGGACGCCGGTGAGTCGTTGGTCGAGGCCTTGGGAAAAATAGGTCAGTTTGGTGTGATCGAGCCCCATCAAATGAAGGATAGTGGCATGCAGGTCCGAAACGTGCCAGGGGTCCTCGACGGCCCGAAAACCCAGCTCGTCGGTCGCTCCGATCGCCTGCCCGCCTTTTACGCCGGCGCCCGCGAGCCACATGCTGAAGCCGAGCCAGTTGTGATCGCGACCCGGCTTGCCGACTCCCTCGCTGGTCGGCGTGCGGCCGAACTCTCCGCCCCAAACAATCAGCGTTTCATCCCATAGGCCCGCGCGCTTCAAATCGGAGATAAGGGCGCCGATCGGCTGGTCGGTCTCCCCCGCGTGGAGCGTGTGGTTCGAGATGCAGTCGTTATGGCCGTCCCAGGTGTCTTCAATGTGACCGCCGCCCGAATAGAGTTGAATGAACCGCACGCCGCGTTCGATCAGCCGCCGCGTGATCAGACACTTGCGGCCGAAGTCCTCGGTCAGCTTCGTGTGGAGGCCGTACATTTCTTGTGTTTGCCGGCTCTCGACGTCCAGATCGACCGCCTCGGCGGCGGTGGTCTGCATGCGATACGCCAACTCATACGAATGGATGCGCGCCTCGAGTTCGGAATCGCCCGCATGCCGTTGTTGGTGGGACTCGTTCAGATTCTTGAGAAGGTCCAACGCGTGTCGCTGAGTTTGATCGGTGACCCCGCGCGGCGTTTCGAGGTTCAACAACGGCGAGCCGCCGCTGCGAAACAGGGTGCCTTGGTAGGCCGCCGGCATGAAGCCGGCGCTCCAGTTCGAAGCGCTCCCGATCGGCCCGCCGCGCGGGTCGGTCATCACGACAAAGCCGGGCAAATCATCACTTTCAGTTCCCAAGCCATAGCCCAACCAGGACCCCAAACTCGGCTTGCCGATCACGACGTTGCCCGTGTTCATCTGAATGCAACCGGAAGCATGCGCGGCCGTATCGGTTTGCAACGATCGGATGACGCACAAATCATCGGCGTGCTTGGCAATGTTCGGGAAAAGGCTGCTGATTTCGAGTCCGCTTTGTCCGTGCTTGGCGAACTCGAACGGGGACTGCATCAAATGACCGATGGGACGGTTGTTGGAACCGATCACGGTGTCGCCCTGGTAGGGGCTGCCGTTGAATTTCGTCAGCGCCGGCTTGGGGTCGAACGTGTCGACCTGGCTGGGGGCGCCGTTCATGAACAGGAAGACAACGTGTTTCGCTTTGGTGGGGAAGTGAGGCGGGCGGTTGGCGAGCACGCTCTTCGCCCCAGAGGATGCCGTCGCGGAAGCCGCGTGAGCCTGCGACGAAAAGAACCCGTCACGAGAAAGCAGGTCGATCAGAGCGAGAGCCCCGAACCCGGCGCCGGTGTTGGCCAGGAACTCTCTCCGACTATGATTCTCGGACCGTTTCATACGCAGATCATATCACTCGTCCGCGGTAGCGACCGGCACTCTTGCCGGTCCTAGTCCACAGTTGAGACAAGCTCTCAGCTTGTCTCCCCCGAAGGTTCCCTCCCATTGAAGGTTCACCAGCGGTTCCTGTGACGCCTCTTCGCCATCGCGCTTGGGATCGGCGCCGCCGCCCGCCTCGGTCATCCGCCTGCTCGACTCGTCTTCCAGAAACGAGAGCAGCGATCGCTGTTCATCCGCCGTCGGCGGTCGGGCGAAGGCCAGGCGATAGGCGCGCTCGATTTGATCGACGGGGTCGTCGCCCGCTTCCCTCACCAAACGCTCGGCCAGGTGTCGGGCTTGGCGGTTGACGAATTCTCCGTTGAAAAGCGTCAAGGCCTGGGTCGCCACGGCGGTATTGATTCGCTTGGCGGAGGACTTCGTCGTGTCGCACAGGTCAAGCACTTCGAGCATCGGGACGATCATTGAGCGCTTCACAAAGGCGTAGATCGTGCGGCGGGAGGCGTCCTCTTCGTCGAAGGGGCGCCAGATTTTGTCGGGGTCGCTGGAGCCCTCGAGCGCGGCCGGGGGAACGTAGGGGTACATCGGGGGGCCGTACATTTGCGGCTTCAGGCGTCCGCTGACTGCCAGCATCGAGTCACGGATCGCCTCCACTTCGAGCCGCCGATAAGGAACACGCCAAAACAGTCGGTTGTCGGGATCCTCGGCGCCGGATGCGGGGTCCCATTCCTTGCTCATCCGATAGGTGTTGCTGGCCATGATGAGCCGGTGAAGTTTCTTGAGAGACCAGCCGTGCTCGATGAACCAGTTCGCCAGCCAGTCGAGAAGTTGGGGGTGCGTCGGGGGGTCGCCCTGCAGACCGAAGTCGCTGGGTGTTCGCACGATTCCTTCGCCGAAGTGAAATTGCCAAACGCGGTTGACGATCACCCGAGCCGTCAAGGGATTGTCGGAGTCGGCGATCCACCGAGCGAGGGACAGGCGGCGCAGGGTGGTGGGATTCGATCCCTCCCAGGAAGGGAACCTAGGCGCCGCTTCCGACAGAACGGCCGGCACAGCGGGCGGCACTTCCGGACCCGGATTGGACGCCTTGCCGCGAATCAGCAGATGACTCGCCGGAGGCGTGCCACGCGGCTCGTGCAGGATATAGGCGGAATCGCGAGTCGGCGTCTCATCGCGAAGTTCGCAAATGCGATCCTCAATATCGAAGACCTTACTCCGAGCGCTGCGCGGGCCGGCCTTTTCGAGTTCCGCGTCCAGCTGTTCGCGGAACTCCCGAACCAGCGATAGCTCGACCGCATCCCTGTCGGCTTCGGGTGTCAGATAGGCGCGCACGGCCCGCGCCGGCAGTGCGCTGTTACCGCTGGAGAGAAACTCCGTTTGCACCTGCTCGCGGATCGCTTCGATCTTTTCCTCGAGGGCCCGGATTTTCTCGTCGCGCACCTCCAGGGCGTCTAATTCCGAGCGTGTCCCGATGGGGCGAACGAGTTCGGTACGCCCTTTCAGGGGGCGTGTCAGCGGATTGAAGATCGCCGCCATGCTGTAGTAATCGCGTGCTGTGAGGGGCTCGAACTTGTGGTTGTGACAGCGCGCGCAGCCGAGCGTAAGGCCGAGGAAAACCTCCGACGTGGTCCGAACCAGGTCGTCGAGCTGGTCGTAACGGTCGGTGAGTGGGTCGGCGGGCTCGTCATCCCACGGGCCAAGCCGGTGAAAGCCGGTTGCGATTAAGGTTTCCGGGGATACGCCGGGCAATTCGTCGCCCGCGAGCTGTTCAATCGCAAAGCGGTCAAAGGGCTTGTCCGCGTTGAAGGACCGAATCACGTAATCGCGATAACGGTAGACCAAGGGCTTGATGGCGTCGCGCTCGTAGCCGTTGGTGTCGGCGTAGCGGACGAGGTCGAGCCAGTGGCGCGCCCAGCGTTCGCCGTAGGTCGGGCGTTCGAGGAGATCTTCAATGACGCGATCGAGCGATCCCGGTGTTGGGTCTCGAAGGAAGGCTTCCTGCTCGTCGAGGTTGGGAGGTAAGCCGACTAAGTCCAAGTAAACGCGGCGCAGCAACTGATGAGGACGTGCCGGCGGCGAGGGTTGCCGACCGCGGGCTTCGAGCTTCCCAAAGACGAAAGCGTCAATCGGGTTGCGTACGCGGCGGGCTACAGCGTCGTCGGTCAACGCCGGTGGAGAAGGCTGCGCGCGCGGCTGGAAAGCCCAGTGGTCACGCGCTTGGTCGAACTTCGAGGGCTCCGAATCCGCGGCGTCAACCTCGGCGTCCTCGGGCCACCGGGCGCCCTCGTCAATCCATTGACGGATTTGCTCGACCTGCTCGCCGGTCAAACGCGGTTCGACCGGAGGCATGACGACCTTCTCGTTGAGACCGGCTACGTATCGATAAAGGATGCTGCCGGCGCTGTCGCCGGGAATGATGGCGGGAACACCCGACCCGCCGCCGCGCAAAGCGTGTTCGCGGCTGTCGAGTCGAAATTCGCTTTGCTGGGTCTCGGCGTTGTGGCAGACGTGACAGCGGGTTTCGAAGATCGGGCGGATGTCGCGGTCGAAGTCGACGGTGTCGGCGGTTGCGGCCACCGGGCAGACTGCCGCCAACAGAAAAGCCGGCCCGGCCCTTTTCATGACTCGCAGCATTACTCTAACCATCGCTCCCGTTACAAAGAGAGCGGCCGGTGTTACGAGGGACAGCCCCATTTTAACGGTTCGCCACGTCCGTGCAACAGCCGGGACGTAAGTAACTTGCCGACCACGAGTTGCAGTTGGCGGGGGAGCGCCGCGGTCCGCGTAGAGGACGCATTCGTCTGATGACCCCAATGTATGCGGGCCTGGCTGTCAAGTGAGATTCGACGCAAACACTTCAATCTAAACGGCTACGTAGTTTTGGCTAACGACAGGTTTGCTTTTGCGCGGGAATTTCTTTCTCAGTGGAAATCAAATCTGCTGAGCACAACCATGAGGACGACTATGCCTGCAATCGCCGCCGCCAGCAACGCCCACATCAACCAGCGGCGGCCCCGGATGCCCCTTGCGCCGCTCGGGTACCCTGGCACGCAAGTAAAATAATCCGCCTGGTGTCGGGTCAATCGCATGCGCGCGTTGATGGCCCACCCGGAGGCCTCGAGGATAGCGCTTAGGTCCCGCCGGCGAAGCTTCAGATGAGCAACAAGGGAGGCAGGGACTGCGACGGCCGCCACCGCGGTCAGGATGCCGACCAGCGTGGATTGCCAAGTAAGGCCGGCGAGGGTCTTTACAACGAATGCTGCCGAGGACCCGAGCGCAGCAAGAGCAATGCCTCCTCCCGCCAGCAGCCCACCAATCGCTTGGCCGGAAGGAGCCGATGGGACTTGTGAGGCAGGCGGTTTCTTCGCGAAGGCAGCTTGGACGCCGCTAACAGCTTCCGAGCCCGCGGCGTCGAGCTTCTCTTCCGCGGCGCCTGTGATGCTCTCGATCTTGCCCGTAACCACTCGCCCTAAGCGCTGGAAGGGTGCCATGACGGCTTCCCCTAAACTGACGGGATTCTCGACGATCTCGACCACGAAGGCGTCCATCTCCCGACCATCCACCTCATGGAAAACGCCTCTCTTGCCTACGTACAAGTTTCCCTTGCTCCCGGAGGTCACCGGAACAGCAACCTCATAGAGCTTTCCCTTCTCTTTCGATCCCACCTCCACATAGAGCACCAACATGTTGCTCGCGCGGGCGATGTTTGCGTGCTGAGAACGATCGTGCACCCGGATGCTCATGTTGAAGTGACGGCCGTCCATGATTAGTGTCCCCATCTCAAAAAGGGCCCGTCTTTTCGGGTTGTAGAGGTCGGGAAAGCTCACAAAGTTGTTGGTGAACGACAGTAGATAGGCCTGGTAAAGGATGACCTTCTCCAGGAGGCGGACATTATCGAGAACGAAGGCGGTAGTCTTGCTCTGATCCATTAGCTCACGAGCAGACCGAACCAATTGGGAGTCGTTCAGATACTCCCGCAATCTTTCAGCGCCCAGGCCCTTGACCCGGCAAGCCGGTTCCGAGTCGATCCACTTTTCATGCGAGCTAAAGCACTCCTTTACGTGGCCCCACTGCTCTTTTGTCAGTTCCTTCTCGGCTGCGCCTTCCAGCAATGGCAGGAGAACCCCCTTTCGAAAATCCTTGACCTGTACGGCGTAATGGGGATTGATTCGACTGTCGAAGTCCAGCGCGCCGTCTGGCTGCGGGGGAGCCAGAGGAGCTCTGACCAGGAGGGATTGGACGGCGGAAGGATCGGCAAAATCGACTTCCTCCAGGTGTGAGCTGCCTTCTTGCATGTGCTCACCGACACGGCGATCCAGGAGGAGGGTCTGGCAGAGTATGAAGTACTCATCGATCTTGTTCCGTAGGGAGGAGAACAGGGAGTAGGCGGAGGAGGTTGTCTCGCCCAAAGGCATGACGGGGGAGAGGGGTTCCCCATCAACCCGCTCGGCCTTGGCCAGCCAGCAGAGGAACGACTCGGCCTCGGTTAGAAATTCATCCAGGTACTCCCGGCTTACTCCCTCGGAACCGCTGGGATGTGAGTCGCCGCCGACAGTGGCAAGGATGTCGCTCAGAAACTGGCGGAGCGCGGCAGCGTCGTCACCCTGTGAGGCCTCGGGCAAGACGATCCCCGCCTCGCTGACCGCCCCGTCCTCCTCCTCCTTCTTAATCCGCCTCACCTGATCGAGGGTAATCCGGGACTTTTCGGTGGAGCCGAGACGCGTCAGGATCTTGATCGCGGTCTCGACTATGCGCCGGCCCTCGTCGCTCTCATTACGAATCGTAGCCAGCACCAGGGCAGTGTTGCCGGCGTTGGTGCCGGCGTAGTCCTTCACGTGTTCAAAGAGCCAGGAAATCGCTTGGCGAAGCTCGGTGCATCCTATGCGCCCGTCATGGTCAGTGTCCACAAGCTCGAGGAAGACGAGGTCACCGTTGATGGCCGCGATCGGAGCGCTCGTAGCGACCCAGTGGGCTTCATCCAGTTCGCTTACACGACGTAAGTCCCAGGCGTTCTCGACCTTGAGGTGAAGCGTGCTGCCAAAATGCTGGAAGCGGAAGCGACCCCCACGATTCTCGTCGGTAAGACCGTCTTTTGGGCCCCATGCCATATGAGGCACATTATAGTTAGATATCCGGGTCAGGAGGGGTTGTGGTTCCCCAAAACTACGTGGCCGTTTAGATTGAAGTGCTTGCGTCGAATCTCACTTGGCAGCCAGGCCCGCTGTTCACACACTCTGGGGCCTGCTCCAAAGGCCTCCGGGTATTGGGTCGCACGGCGCGCCCGGAGCAACAACACCAAAAAAGACCGGATCGTTCAAGACTCCGGTCCTCAATTTCGATCGGCTACGGAGTTTTGACGAGGGACAGGCTCCTACAACAGGCCCTTACTTCGTCCTATCGTCGTCCGTCGAAGCCCATTCTTCCGCCCGCCCCCGTCGGTGATAAGTAGTACGGAATGACAAGACGGTCGGAATCACGGCGAGCATCGATGAGCTGCGGTCACAGGTCGCATGGCTGACCTTGCCCCGGATCGACTGCGTTGGGAGCTGACTACCGTCGCATGTATGTACGGCGGCTACGCGGGACTGGTCCTCTGCCGGACCACGGTTTCGATCGCATCTCCGGAGATGATCAACGACGCTGCTCTCGGTTTGGATGAGAGCGGATTTGGCGCCCTGCTGGGCTGGGGAGCTGCGGGCGCCCTTGCTGGAAAGTTGCTCAATGGGGCATTGGCAGACGTCCTCGGCGGCCGCCGGCTGTTCTTGCTCGCGATGTCCCTGATGGGCGCTGCAACCGTGATGTTCGGCGCGTCCTCAGCACACGTCCTGTTCATGCTGATGAACTTTCTGGCCCAACTGACGAAGGCAGCCGGTTGGCCTGCGATGGCCAAGATCATCGGCGCCTGGTTCGATGCTGCCAGGCATGGGCGGGTATGGGGTGTCATTTCGACCAGTTCGCGGGCCGGCAGCGTGGCCTCCAGCTTCTTCCTGGGCGGGCTGTTGGTGTATCTTCCCTGGCGCCGGCTATTCTACGCGGCCGGGGTGGTCAGCGCGCTGATCGTGGGGCTCAACTTCATCTTGCTCAAGGACAGCCCGGCCCAAGTCGGTTTGGCGCCGTCTGATCCGGAACCTATGCAAGGCGGGGAGCCGCGGTTGGAGCTGTTGTCCTGGGAGAAGACCCTGGGGGCGGCACTGATCCACTTCGCGGAGAATCGACGCGTCCAGCTAATCTGCCTGGCCATGATGGCGATGACGATCCAAATGGAGTTTCTCAGCTTCCTGCCCCTGTATTTTCAGCAGAACTTCGCCATCGAATCGGGACCGGCGGGCATGGCTTCCGCAGCCTTTCCGGCCGGATCATTCATCTCGGTGCTGGCTGGAGGCCTGCTCTATGACAAGCTGACCACAGGAGGTCGGATACGTCTGTTGGGGGGCCTACTGGCGGTCGGGCTGGCATCCATTGCCTTGATTCGCTTCATACCGGAACTGCGGTTGAGCTCGTCGACCGGGTTGGGTGTCTCCGTGGGTGCGACCTTCATCTTCGGACTAGCAGTATCGCCTGCCTATTACATTCCCATGAGTGTGTTCTCAATTCAGTTTGGGCGCGCCCGATCGGGGGTGCTGATCGGTCTGATCGATGCGTTCGGCTATGGCGCTACTATGGTCTTTGCTCCCCTGGCCGGTACCGTGATCAGGGACCAGGGATGGCCGGCGTTCCTCACGATTCTCGTGGTCATCTCCGCTATCGCACTGTCGTTCGCCACGGCCTTTCTTATCGGGGAGCATCGCGTCAGCTCTCTTGCCCATTGAATGGGCACCTCTGTTTTCAGCACTCGGTTCTTGAGCCACCCAACACTCAAGAAGTGCCCTACCGCCCCTTACTTGGGCTTCCCACGAGCGACCTCAGGTGTCGCCTTTTGCCCCAAAACGCGACACCTGTTTACCCTGTCGGCGTACCCGAGGGAAGAACCTCCCCGTGCGATCCATGTACGTTCGATACTCGTCGCCGAAACGTTCGACCAGCTTCTCTTGTTCCGTCCGTGTACGGACGACGATGAGGGTGACCGTCAATCCACCGGTCAGGGCCAAGAACCAGTTGGCAGTGACGAGGGAATTGGCAATGACTGCCAGTGCAGTTGCCACATAGAGCGGATGGCGGACCGACTGATAAGGGCCGGTCGTGACCAGCGTGTGCTCCGCCCTCGTTACGACGGTGTCGGTGAGATTGGTGCCGAGACTGCGGAATACCCAGATCAGCAGCAGGGCGGCACTCACGCCAATACCCACGCCGGACCAACGGAGCCAGAGCGGAAGCTCAACCTGCGACCAGCTCATCCAGGCCGGGTCAATAACATAGGCCAAGAGCCCGAGCATCCCCGCCAGACCGATGGGCCGCAGAGTGACGAGGATGAAGATGCCTTCCTGTCGTCGATCGAGTCGTTCGCCGCCGGCCTGCGATTTCAGTCGGTGGTAGATGCCGATCGGAGATACGGTGACCAATCCCAAGATCAGGATGAGTCGGAAGACCTGCTCGTCGTTCATCATGGAACCCGGCACTCTCAGATCGTACTAAAATAGGCGCGCATTCAAGAGGTACTCGTCCCACCAGTCCAGCAAGAAGTCAAGAATCAGGCGGCCGTTTTGCGCGCTCGCTCTGTCAGACGGTCCTGTTGCCGCTCTGTCGCCTTCCACTAGGAAAAAGCGACAGCACCCCTTTCCGGACGCCGTTTTTAGACGAAGCTCCGACGCATTTTGGGGCCGCGTACAAGACGACCGCGAAAACGGCAATGCCACCGTAAAGTCGATCTGGGAGGGTCGTCTCATGTCGCCTCTCCACATCGCACTGAAACCACTCGACCGTTGTACCTAAGCAAAAAGGCCCTCCGGTTGCCAGTTCGAACGGCGCGCCCGGCGGAACAACGCCAAAAAAGACCGGATCGTTGATAACCCCAATGTATTGACGCGGACGGAATATTCGCGCAGGATAAACATCCTTCAGCTGACCCCCAGCTACTCGCAGGGTCAAAAAGCTGGTGCCAACTTAAATGATATGCTGCGACTGTTCGCTTTTCTCATGCCTCGATCCCTTCACGAGATGATCGGCGACGACGGTTTCACCCGTCTTATCGGCGCTTTTTACCGCCAGATTCCCGAGGACGATATCCTTGGTCCGATCTATCCCGCCGATGATCTGGCCGGAGCCGAGCAGCGGCTGCGGGATTTCCTGATCTTTCGTTTCGGCGGCTCGAAGCACTACATCGAGCAGCGGGGTCACCCCCGACTGCGGCAGCGACACCTCCCCTTCCCCGTCGATCAGCGCGCCCGAGATCGCTGGATATCGCTGATGGAACGGGCGCTCGCCGAGACCCGGTTGCCCGCGCAAGCCGAGCAGATGCTTCGCGAGTTCTTCAGCGACACCGCCACGTTCATGATGAACCGGCGATAGCGATTTCGCGCTCAAACCGCCGCCAGGCCGTCTTCGTACTTCCCGCCGGGCCGAGACGCGGCGACCCGGCCTGCTCCGGCCGCGGCCCCGGGCGTCCGCCGGCCCGAGCGTGCCGACGAAGACGAGGTCGACATCCACGAAGGCCTGGAAAGCACGCTGACACTTATTCGCAACCAACCCAAGGATCGAGTCACCGTGCATAAAGACTATGGCGACGCGCCTCGCTGGTTTGATGTTATCCAAGCCGGCTGAACCAGGTGTACATGAACCTACTGGTGAACGCGGGTGGGATGGTGGTTCGTTGAGCCAGTTGAGAATTGATATGCTCGCCTGGTATGCCCAACCGTGATACCGAGAAAGGTTGGCAGTACCATGAGCGCACAAAACACTCCTCTTGGAGCATCCGCAATAATCCTCATTTCCTCGACTGGCCCAACCAGCCTGTGCCATTCAAGACTTACACGGGCTTGAAGACGATCGCGTTGCCGCAAGGTTCTGAGCATTCAACCATGCCGGCTTTGGCTGCCGTGAGTGCGAATACGGACAGCGGTGATGCAGCTGCTGCCGACCGTATTCCAACGCTCGCCGAACTTGCCCGGATTCTGCACTACACCGGCGGTATCACACGGCGCCGGAAATACGCCGGCGGCGAGATTCTATTTCGGGCGGCTGCTTGCACCGGGGCACTGTATGAGATCGAGTTGTACGTGGTCTGTGCTGACCTGGAAGAGTTGCCGGCCGGTGTCTACCATTGGAGTCCGAAGGATTCGTCGTTGCGACGGCTGCGAGACGGCGATCATAGGGGCATACTCAGGAAAGCAACGGCAGAGGAACCAGCCGTCCTGTCAGCGTCGGTTGCGATCATTTGCACCGCCACTTACTGGCGAAACTCCTGGAAGTATCAATCTCGTGCATACCGCCATTTTGGCTGGGACAACGGTACATTACTCGCCAATCTATTCGCTCTCTCCGCGGCTCACGGCATACCGGCGACGCTGGTACAGGGGTTTGCCGATCAGGACTTGAATCGGCTGCTGGACGTCGACACAGCGAAGGAGGTCAGTTATTCCATTGTTACTTTGGGTGGCAGCTCACGCCCGGTCCCGCACGGGCCGAGTGATTTGCCGCGGCTCGGCTGCCCCGTCGAGCCGCTTTCTAAGACGGAGGTTGACTACCCGCTGATGCGGGAAATGCATGAGTACTCGTCGCTGGCTGACAGTTCAGAGGTTGCTGCGTGGCATGGCGCTCCTCCATCGAAAGAAGTCCAGCAGCCCATTCGGAGTTTGGTTCCGCTTCGGCCGCTGCTCGCGGACCGTCTCCCGCCCGAGCCGATTGAGAAGGTAATTCAGCGGCGGGGCTCGACCCGGCAGTTTGATCGAGCGCCGATTTCGTTCGAGGAATTGTCGACCATTCTGGAACGGGCGACGCGGGGTGTTTCCGCTGACTTTCTCGATCCTTTCGGATCCCAGCTCAACGACCTCTACCTGATTGTGAACGCGGTGCACGGTTTAGCCCCGGGGTCTTACTTTTTTAACCGCGCGCAGCGGGCCCTCGAGTTACTCAGCGAAGGGGACTTCCGAGACCAAGCAGGCTATCTTGGACTGGAACAGCGCCTTCCGGCCGACGCATCGGTCGCCATCTTCTACCTGGCAGACTTGAAGGCGATCTTTGAGCGATTCGGAAATCGCGGCTACCGGGCCGTACAAACCGAAGCCGGCATTATCGGGGGCAAGGTTTATCTTTCTGCCTACGCCCAGCGCTTGGGGGCTACCGGGCTAACCTTCTACGACGATGATGTGGTCAAGTTTTTCTCACCTCACGCCGAGCGAAAGAGTGCGATCTTCTTGACGGCGGTGGGTAGGAGTGTGAGGAGGCGGAACTGATCCGTGTGCTCGACGAAGCTGCGGTTCGCCAAAATTGCGTAGCCGTGTAGATTGAGGTGCTTAGGCCGAAGCTCACTTGACAGCCAGGCCCGCTGTTCTAGTAGCAGTGATTCAGCCGATTTCCCCGCTCGTTCGACTGCCCCAACTCGTTCTCCCCAGCCGCAGGAGCCTCATTCTTGAGAATTTGCTCTTCGTCAAGCGAAACGTCGCGACTCGCAGTCCGGCTCCGCTTCGAAAACTCGACACGACCACCTGTCCTAAGAGCAGGAGTGCAGGCGCCTTTTCATAGCGCGTATGCCGTTGATTACGCGGAGGATATCGAACTCAATGCTCGCTGTGAGAAAGCTACTGTAGACTGATTTTGTGGCTGTTCAAAGCCTCACAGAACAACAGATTTCAATAACCGAGATTTGTAAGTTATTGAAAACAATGGTCGGGTGGGGAGTCGAGGAGTCGATCGATCAGCCGTCGAAACGCCCCGGGGACTTCGTCCGCCAGGAACTCTTCAATTTCAGCTTCACTCGGCGGCAGCCCGTGAAGGTCGTACTTGGCACGGCGCAGCAGCGTCAGCTCGTCGGCCCGGGGAGCCGGGGAAAGCCCCTGTCCTTCCAGCTTCGCCAGGATGAAATGGTCGATCGGCGTTTGCGCCCACTCTTCCTTCTTCACTGCAGGCGGTTCATAGGCTTGGATGGGCTGAAACGCCCAGTGACTCTCTTGTTCCTTCGTCCATTGCGGACCCGAGCCCTGGTCCGCGGTGACGGCCTTGAGGTCGGCGCCGGGCCATGGGGCGCCCAGCTTGACCCAGGCGGTTAGGGCTTCGATCTCTTCGTCGGGCAGCTTCCCTGTCGGCGGCATCTTGACTTTGTCTTCGTAGCGAACGACCGTTAACAGGCGGCTGTTTCCCGGATCGTCCTTGACAAATACCGGCCCCGTGTCCGCTCCTTTAAAGAAGCCTTCGGCCGTCGTCAGCTTCAGCCCGGCTGTCTGCAGTTGTTCGCCGTGACATTGAGCGCATTTTTCAACGAGGATCGGACGGATGTTCTTTTCGAAGAATTCAGTCTCTTCCGGCGTTGCCGCCGTCGCGGTAACGGCCAGTGCGAGAGCGGTTGCCGCCGCGAGTGGGAAATAAAGTGGACCCGTCATTACGTTCGGATTGACCTTCGGATCGTTGTCAACTCGGCCGCGCCGCGATTTGCCGAGTGTCGGCGCTTCTCGGCTCCATCCTTAGGGTGCATCGCGGCAAGGCGAAACGCAAGTCACAGGACCCGGGGCATCGGGTGGGCGACATAAAACTTGGGGGAATCGACGGCACGGGCGCCGGTGGTTCCCAGCCTGAAATTTTCCGTTTGGTTCGGCCATGGCTAAAGCCCTAAAGGAGAAGGCCGCTGAAGCGGCTCGTCTCCCAGGCGAACTCGTCAAACCGGCCCTCCAAGGACCGGCCTACCCGCAATCCAAGCCCGGTGAACCGGGCTGAAGCGTGGCCTTCCGTCCACGCCGGATGAGGCCGCCCCTAAAGGCTGGGAGTCCGTGTGGCACGACTACTATCTCGAGGAAGGCAAACACACGCTACGCGTTGTCGTGCGAGGCGAGCCTTACTCGGACTCGAAGGGCAGCGACATTGCGCTCACGCATCTAGTCGTGTTTCAATAATCGCGCCATTACCGCGAGTAGGTTCTCGCGAACGATTCGCTGGCGCCGGCGCGCGGAGAGTGAAAAAATAGGGACTGTCCCAAGCGCGACCTCAACCGCCGCTGACGTTGGAGACTTTGGCGGGGCGGGAAGTGGACTGTCCCCCAATTTTTTCCCTGCGCTAGTGAAAGCTCCCGCCTTGTTTCGCCGGCTGAAGTTCGTGCTCCTCACCGGCGCGAAAAGCGCACCGGAACGTTCCGCTGCGCCGGATGCGATCTGCCGCTGTTCTCTTCCGAGACCAAGTACGAGAGCGGCACCGGCTGGCCGAGCTTCTGGCAGCCACTTGACAACGCCATCGGGACGTCCCAGGACCGGTCGTTCTTCGTGACTCGCACGGAAGTGCACTGCAGCCGCTGCGGCGGACATCTGGGCCACGTCTTCAACGACGGCCCGCCGCCCACCGGGCTACGATATTGCATGAACGGCGTCGCCGTGAAGTTCGAGCCCACCGAGGCTGAATCATCCGGCTCGTAGGATCATCGACGCAGAGCACCGTCTGACTCCCAGCATCGCCCAACCTATAGAATCGTCCCGGCAAAGGGAGGTTCCATCCATGCGTTATCGCGACATCGTCAAACTGCTGGCCCTCACCGTTGGGCTGGCGGCCGTGGCCTCGGCCGCTCCGAAACAAGACGAAAAGGCTGTGGCCATCTTCGCCGGCGGCTGCTTCTGGTGCATGGAACCGCCGTTCGACAAGCTCGATGGCGTGCTCTCGACCACGTCGGGCTACAAAGGAAGCGCGGAAGCCAACCCCACCTACAAACAGGTTTCCTCCGGACGGACCGGGCACCGCGAGGCGGTCCGCATCGAGTACGACCCGAAGCGTGTCGACTATGCCCGCCTGCTCGAAGTCTTCTGGCACAACATCGACCCGCTCGAATTGCTCACGTTCCTCGGGCGATAAGTGGTCAAGGGTTTCGGGTGGCGGTTATCGTTCGGGCTGACGTAAGATTCTAGGCAAACGTCAAGCCGAACCAGCTCCCACTCCAGAATCGTGGAGAAGCTATAGCTGAGTTCCAACCGCGAAGGAGGCCGTCATGAAATAGGAGGCCGCGCGCCGCCGGTTCTTATTGAATCTCGCATAATATAGAGTTAATCGAGACAAAGAGAAGACTGCTTCCAGAAGGCCGTAATCAAGCGGGGTTTGCGGCGCATGCGGCGGAGGGATTTGCGAGCGCGCTCGTCCAGCTCCCAGTAGTCCTTCGGGCAAACGTTGGGCAACTCGTGCTGCTTCCAGTACGCCCAAATGTATTCCACCGGATTCAGCTCCGGCGCATAGGACGGCAAGAATTCCGTGGCGATGTGGCCTTCGGAGAGTTCGATGAACTCTCGTACCAGGCGGCTGCGGTGTGCCGGCAAGCGGTCCCAGACGATCAGCAGCGGCCGGTCGATGTGGCGGACCAAAGCCTTCAGGAAGTCGATGACCTCCAGCTCGCCGATCGCACCGCGATAGAGCCGGAAGTAAAAGTTGCGCAACGTCAGCCCGGCCGACACCGAAAGCTTCTGCCAGTTGAAGTTGAATTGCAGCAGCGGTGTCTCGCCGCGCGGCGCCCAGGTGCGACAGCGATGCGGCTTCTGACTCAGTCCGCTTTCGTCGATGAAGACGATCGTGCGGCCTTGTTTTTGGGCTTTTTTTTAGTGGCCGGCCAGGTCTTGCGCTGCCAGTAGCGGATGGCCTCTTCGTTGCGTTCACGGGCTTGGCCGACCGGCCGTTGGGGGCTCCAGTTGAGCGCCCACAGGATCTTCCAGACATGGCCATCGTGATAGCGCACGCCGAACTCGTCTCCGATCAGACGAGCCACCCGCGGACAAGTCCACAGTGGCGTCGGGAAGCCGTGCGCCTCGGGCCCTTCGAGCAGCAGCGTCTCGAGGCGTTCGAGCTGCGTGGCGTCCAACAGCGGCTTGCGACCGGCACGCCCGGCCTTGCGGAGTCCGGCCGCACCCCGCTCGCCATGCTCGCTGACCCAACGGCTCACGCTTTGCTGCGCCGCCTTCACCCGCCGTGCTGCCTCGGATTGACTCAAACCTTCGTCAACGACCAGCCGCACGGCCTCCAACCGTCTCCTCTCGAGAGCATCAAAATCGCGTCTTACGCCTCTTGGGTTCCCCATGTCTGTTAGGACGAGCAGAACCCTCAAAAGGTTACTCTATATTATGCGGGAGTCAATAAGAACAGCAGCGAGCGGAACGGTAGCCAGCATAGGCGATGTGGCTTTTCTTTCCGTCTTGCCGCCTGTTTCTGCAGCAGAAACCAAGCTCCTCCCGAAAGCCGTCCGGTTCGATCCCGAGGTTGAACCGCTTGTCCGACTGCTGGAGGAAACGCCGCGGAACAGGTTACTGGAAGAGGTGGCGGGGCGGATTAAGAAGGGACTCTCTTACAGAAATCTGTTGGCGGCATTGCTGTTGGCGGGCGTTCGAAATGTCCAGCCCCGGCCATCCGTTGGGTTCAAGTTTCACGCGGTACTAGTTGTGAATTCAGCGCATTTGGCGAGTCTTTCGTCGCCGTCGGAACATCGCTGGCTGCCGATTTTTTGGGCGCTGGATTACTTCAAGTCCGCGCAAGCCTCGGACGAGCGAGAAGGGGACTGGACGATGGGTCCGGTCGACGAGGCGGCAGTGCCCAAGGAGTCAAAGCGAAGTAGGCGTTCATCAGGGCGATGGAGAATTGGGATGAGGCGGCGGCTGATGCCGCCATTGCAGGCCTAGCCAGGACGACCGGAGCGAGCGAGGTGTTTGAACTCTTGTTTCGATACGGGGCGCGTGACTATCGATCCATCGGGCATAAGGCGATCTTCGTAGCCAACAGCTGGCGCACGTTACAACGCATTGGCCGGCAACACGCCGAGCCGGTGTTGCGTTCCCTGGCCTACGCGCTACTCAATTATGTGGGTGAAACAAAGCCATCCCAAAGCGATCACTCAGCTGATCGTCCCTGGCGAACGAACGCGGAACTGTGCAGGAAAATCCGCCCTGACTGGCGCAATGGCAGACTCGACAGCGGAGCGACCACCGAGATGCTTGCCACCGTGCGGGAAGGTTCCGAAACCGAGGCAGCGGCCAAGGTGGTCGAACTCATTAATCGGGGCGTTTCAGCGCAATCGATTTGGGACGCCCTGCTGCTTGGGTCAGGTGAGCTGCTTGTCCGCCAGCCAGGCATTGTCGCCCTGCACAGCGTTACCACGACGAATGCCCTGCGGTTTGCCTTTGAGGCCGCCGCAAGCGACGACACTCGCCGTCGACTACTACTGCAGAACGCCTCGTTTCTGCCGATGTTCCGGGGTTCCATGGCAGGGGAAGGCAGGGTTGACAAATTTCAGTTGGACAAGATGGAGCCTATCGAGCAGGAAGCCCCCGTGTCGATCGAGGAGATCTTCCGCGACGTCAGCCGGGACCGCATGGCGGCCGCGCGAAAGGTAATGGCTTATCTAGAGTCGGAGAGGCAGCCCAAACCGCTTATCGATGCGGCTCGGGTGTTGATTTTCCTCAAGGGTTACGACGCCCACGACTACAAATTCAGTTCGGCAGCGCTGGAGGACTTTTATCATGTGTGGCCCGCGTGGCGGAATCGCTACCTGGCGTCGAGTGTGTTCAGACTTCGCGGGTCGGGTGACAGAGATAACAGGCTGGTCAGGCGAACACGAGAAGCGTTAAGGGGGTGACACATCCGCACTCAATTCCTTTCTCGAATCGGTGGGACACCAGCCTGGAATACGGCGAGTACAATGCAGATCGGCGCATCTATGAAGTCTTCGCGAAGCACTTAAATCGCGATTTTCGGTCCCAAGCGGCTGATGTTCGGTTCCGACCGGCCGGTTTGTCTGCTTGGCTGTACCCATCCACGTTGGGTCACATCGTCTCCAACTTTGTGCCCCGACTTTCCGACGCCGAGCAGGCCCAAGTCCTCGGGCAAACCGCGTCGGAAATCTATACGCTATAGGGCATGTTCGCGATGCGGTCTTTCGCGGCGCGGAGGCTTGGCCCCGCGTCGAAACTTTTTGCTGTCTTTTCCCTCCTCGTCTTTCTGTCGGCGACCGGCCCACTCGCTGCGGCTCCGCTTGAACTGCCTTTCACCGGCTCCGAGGTGGCGCTTACCGCGGGCGGTTCCATCCGCCTGTCGTTGACGAGCGAAGCGCTGGGTTGGCTTCCTGGACTTTCGGAGATTCGAACCGTGAGCGATCCGCCGGCGCCCTACCCCATCTCGGCAGGGCTCTCCGAAGACGGCTCGCGGCTTTTCCTGGCCGTTCCGCCGACCATGCCTCCCGGGCGGTACACGGTTCGCATCTCGGCGCTGGCCGCCGGAGGCGCCAAAGTCACCGGAACCGTCACCCTGACTGTCGCTGCTCCCCCGCCCCTGCCCCAAGAGGCCCCGCCGCCGGTCGTGCTCGTCAACGGATTCTCCGTGTCCGGCTTGACGACGGGCGAGTGTCCGATCTCGGAAGACACCACGGGAACCTTCGGGCTTTTGGAAGAGTTTCTCGGCGCGGACGGCAGACCCGTGGTCTTTTTCGACAATTGCCGCTTCGGCGTCCCGGCGATCGAAGTCTTGGGGGAAGAGCTTGGGAAAGTCATCGCTTCATTACAACGCGACGACGGCTCCCCGGCCGGCGCGGTCGACGTGATCGGTTTCAGCATGGGCGCGTTGATTGTGCGTTCCTACCTGGCCGGAAAACTCGTCGAGCCGGGTAGTTTCGCGCCGCCTGCCGATCCGTTGGTTCGCAAAGCGGTCTTGGTCGCCGCTGAACACTTCGGCGCGCCGTTGGCCGATGCGGCGCCCGGCGGTGGCGAACAGATACCGCAATTGCGCGTCGGCAGTCGCTTCCTCTGGGATCTCGCCACCTGGCACCAGGGTCTCGACGATCTGCGGGAGACCGACGCTCTGGCGATCCTCGGCACGGGCGCTCGTGATGCCGGCGGAGACGGCGTTGCCCCGGCCTTAGGCGCGTCGATCTCGGCACCCGCTTTCTTCGGCATACCGCCGGAGAGGACACGCATTTTGCCGGTGTGCCACAACGCGGCGGCGGGCTTCTTCTGCTCCGCGCAGCAAGTCATCATGGCGGTCGATTCCGAGGACCACCCGACGGCCCAAATAATTCGGTCCTTTCTCGCATCGCCTGTCGACGGCTCTTCTTCGGGTGAGGAAGCCGCGTGGCGGCAGATCGGAGAAGCTCCCCCCGATAACTCGCTGTTGGCACAAAACGGCGGGGTCTATGTCGCGGTCAAGGACGCGATGGATCAATGGGCGGGGGGCGTGCTCAGCGTAACGGCCTCGGACCCCGACGGCGTCGCCGACGATCTGCCGCTGCGCGAGAGCTTCGACGGGGTTTTCGTTCGCGAACAAATGCCGGCCGCCGATTATGTCTTTCGCGTCACATCGGGCGAGGGGGAAAGTGTTCTCGAGGCCACGATCCAACCTTGGGGTTACAGCACCTTCGTGATAAAGCCCGGCCCTTGGATTGCGGGAGTGGCTCCCGCCGCCGGCCCCGCCGGCACGCTGAGCCTAGCCGCTGACTCGCTGATTTCGATTTTCGGTGCCGCGCTCGCTTCTGCAGTCGACGAGGTCGAGGATTTTCCGCTTCCCACCGAGTTGGTCGGGACGATGGTTCTCGTCGACGGTCAGCCGATCCCGTTGCTGTTTGTTTCCGGGCGCCAGATCAACGCCGTGCTCCCCGCGGACCTCGCGGGCCTTATCGAGTTGACTGTACGAAACGCGGCCGGCGAGCACACGATCCGCATCTTGCTCGACGACGCGATACCTACGCTTTTCTCCCGCAACGCCATGGGCTTCGGCCCGGCGGCGGCCACCGATGCCGTTAGCGGCGCACTTCTCAGCCCGGAAAACCCCACCGCGCCAGGCCGGTTTGCGGCCCTGTTCGCAACCGGACTGGGAACCACCGAACAATCCGGGCAGTTCGTGGTCACGAAGATCAAACCTACTGTCTATGTAGCCGGGATCAAGGCGCGCGTGCAATTCTCCGGCAAAGCCCCGGGTTTTGAAGGATTGAATCAGGTCAATATCGAAATACCCGAAGGAGTCCCCGGAGGCGGGCCTGCAGCGGTGGTGTTGCGAAGCGGAGAACGCATGAGCAATGAAGTAACTCTGCCGATAGAATAACGCGGGGCCGCGCCTGCCGCGCCCACGACGCGGAGGGGCGTGGCTTACCGGCGGTTTGTCCGCTTCTATGGAAAGTTTATATTATTTCGCGATGCGTCGCTGGCCAAATTGCGTGTGCACTGGTTGGTGAAGGAATCCATCGACCGCCCTGACATGTGGCTATCCGAGCGGGGCTGGAACAGCGTTGCAGATCGCTTCACGATAGGAGCTAACCCTCAACTGGCCTGGCTCAAGCCGGACCTTGTGAATGTCTGTACCAGCCCTGGTTTCATCGACACAACGCTTCGTCGTAAGCTTGTCAGGCACCTCGACGCAGCGACTTCGACCCATGCGGAAAAGCTCTGATCGGCTAGACGCAAGGCGGAGGTCATCAACGGCGAGTGATCATGCTGAGTCTTACCCGTGCCGCTGTGAAAGAAATCGAAGACCGCGGGTTCCGAGTCCGTGGCTACCATGACGCCATAAACGAAGGACCAGCACCCCTTGTTTTGACTGCTACCGATACGAGCACGGGCAAGATCTATAAGGTTCGGCGTGAGGACGGCGACGAAGGCATTGTCAAGCTAACGGATTTTCGAGGGCAGGCGCCACCATATCGGGTAGTCGGGTATGGGCTCATCGCCCATATCTTGGGGCTGTCTCAAGCCGTCGTGTGTTAACTTGACAATGCCATTCTGCTTGGTAACGCGGAAGCGACGGTGTCCGCAGAGACGGCTTTGACTACGTTCCGCAGGTATTACGAAGGACTATCGGAAAACATTGAGTTTGGAATCCTGAAGGACTGGAGCCGGGATCCCTGGGCTCCTGGCTGTGAGCGCATTGACTACAAGGTCGGTGAGCTGGCCAGATTCTGGCCGATCGTCATGGAGCCCCACGGACGGATCCATTTTGCGGGGGCCTACGCCGATAATTTGCGCTGGGGGATGGAAGCAGCCACCCGATCCGCTAACCGAGTCGCCGAGTCAATCGACAAGGCTTGAGAGCTGTATCGTCGCCTACACCTGCTGCGGCAGTCAGTCTACTCTCGGCTGGAAGCTCTACGAGGACGTTAACGACGCCGTCCGAATGTCGGCTGACCTTTGACCCCCTTCGCTTGATCGGCTCGAAGAGCAACTGGGACCCCGGAGTGGCCTTGCCCTCGACGCGACACGGCTTCGGAACGGAAATGCTGGCGAGCGAGGAGAACTTGCTGGGGCTAATGGTGTGAACCGCGAACTGCTTGCCCAAGCCGAGACGCAGGACGATACTTGCCGCCCGATTGCGGAGAGTGTATCATCACTCTGCTGGAGGTTCAAATCGGAAATTCCGGTTCAGACAAAACTCGCTGGTCAGAGAGCCATTGCGCTGCGGCTTCCCATTCGGTCGTGCAGACCGCCGGGTTTGCCTTCAAGGTCCGGGCGAATGTAGACTCGCTCAGGAGCTAGCTAGGAGCCCATCCTCGCGGAGGGTGCTTGCGTTCTCGGCCGGGCAATAAGTCTGGATCAAGTCTTCGAAAGACCAGGAGTAGTGAGATGAGGCTGAAGCGGCGCGAGTTCTTGGTGGGATCACTGGGCTCGGTAATGGTGAGCCTTACCCTTCCTGGGTCTCCGCAGAAGACCGAGTTTCGCGTCGGCGTGACGGACTGGAACCTCAGGCTGTCCGCTGATCCCGCAGCGGTCGCAATGGCCAAGGCCTGCGGTTTCTCGGGCGTTCAAGTCGCCCTGGGACGCGAATTGGTCGACGGTAAATTGCCGCTTGACAACGAGGAGGTTCAGCACACCTACCACTCCGAAAGCAAGAAACATGGCGTCGCGCTTACCTCAACCTGCGTCGATCGGCTGCATGACAACTATCTGAAGAACGACCAACTTGGTCGGCGCTGGGTGAGCGACGCCATCCGGATCACGGAGAAGCTTGGCCTCCGAGTGCTTCTGCTACCTTTTTTGGCGACGGCGTGATCGAGAAGCGGCAGGAGATGGACTACGTTGGGGACGTCCTGCAGGATCTCGCTTTCTGCGCAGTTCGCTTGGCCGCCCACAACTCATTCAGGCGACTTATGGTTCGGGTTCGGTACCTGTTGGTGACACGCTCATCTCAAGCGATTTGCCGAGGCCAACCGGGCCCGACTGGAACGCCTTCAGGGCCTGGACCGTGCCCTGTTCGATAACGAAGCAGATCCCGACTACCGAAGCCTCAGGCGCAGAGCTGACGACGAACTCAAGAGCGCCCGAAGGGCTATCTGGGGTTGACGCGTGCCGCGTGGTTCCAGATTGGAAATGCCTCCGGCTGATCAACCCTTCGGTCTGACTCTACTCCCAATGGTAACCCGCTAGACTGCGGCGGGCGGGGTGAATCGGCCAGTCAGCCTGCTCGTCGAAGGGGCAAAACACCGCCGGGTGCCTAGCCTAGTGCGTGGGAAAAAATGGGGGACAGTCCGCTTCGCGCCGGACTCGGTTACTGATTCAATGAACTTGTTCGATAGGCGCTCGGTACAGCCCCATTTTTTCGCAGCCCCTGAGTGTTGCAGCTTGGCTGCGGTCTTGCGATCCAGCCGGGCCGACCAGATTCTACCCGCCGTAGTCGACCTTCACAACGCGGCCGGTCTCATGCGACTGTAATGCCGTATTCGCCAGGATCAAGGCGCGACGCCCGTCTTCGAAAGTCGGGGCCGCTACGAGCACTTCAAGTCGCGCCAGACCTACGATTCGACGCACCACCGGCTGCAGCACGGATTTGAGGCTTAGGCTTTCCGCGGGGCCTTGGGCGCTGGCTGATCTCGGCGGCCCAATGATTTGTAACTCGGTCGCTGGTGGACTCTCCCGCGCCAGCTTGATCCGTCAGGCTGGTAAAATCAACGCCGTAGCCTGCTTGCTTCCAATCACTTCCCTCATGGCTAGGAATCGAACGCCCGCCGCGGCTCATTCGCTGGGCCCGTCCTCGGGTCGGGGCCTTGGTCAATCGCCGTTCCGCCTTTGTAGCGCCGCCGCCCTGGTGCTCGCGCTGGCGACCTGGGGACTCGCTCAATCCCCGAGTGAACACTACCAACTTGGCGTCCAGCTTCTGGAACAGAGGCGGTTCGAACAAGCGGCCGGCGAGTTTCGGGAGGTTCTCAAGCTGATCCCCAACCATCCAGAAACTCTGATCGCGCTCGGTGTCGTTCTCAGCCAATTAGGGAAGACGGATGAAGCTCTCGACGCGTTCTCCCGCGCCGCCGAGCTACAACCCGAATCACACGAGGCGAGCTACAACCTTGGCCTGGCGCTGCGCAACGCGGGCCAGCTAGAAGCGGCCATCGCGGAACTGAACAAAGCCGTCAGGCTGAAACCAGCCCATACCCCCACCCGAATCGAGCTAGGCCTGCTGCTGCAGCGCACCGGACAGATCGACGGCGCCATTGAGCACCTGCGGGCCGCGGTGGAACAAACCCCCGACTCATCCGAGGTAAGAGCCGGATGCGCTAGCAGCGCCAGTCCGGGTCTGTGCGCCGCCGAGGCGCACAACTGGCTCGGCGTCGCCTACGCATCAAAGAAGCGCTTCTTGCTCGCCGTGGAGCACTACCGCCGCGCCGTGGAGCTTCAGCCGGGCTTCGTCCGAGCGCACGACAACCTGGGGACGGCGCTCGCTAACAGCGGAGAGGTCGAAGAAGCGGTTGAGGTGTTGCGGCACGCGCTTTCCCTCCGGCCCGACGACGACCAGATCCTCAACAACCTGGCCATCACGTTACGCAGCGCCAGCGAAGCTGAAGAGGCGCTAGACCACTTCCAGACTCTCGCAGATCGGCACCCGAACCAAGCGGACATCCACTACCAGCTGGCGCAAACGCTGCGGCAGATCCCTGATCTCGATAAAGCGATCGACGAGTTCGATAAGACCCTGAGTTTGAATCCGGAGCTGCGGGAGGCCTACTACGGGCTCGGCCTCACGCTCAAGCAGAAGGCCGCTCCCCTGCGCCGCCGAGCCAAAGCTGCCATAAAACAACCGAATGCCGAGGCAAGCACGCATTTAAAAGCGGCTACGGACGCCATGGCCCGGAAGGATGCGACGTCCGCCATCGCCTTGTTGCAGCTCGCAGTCGAGGCCGACCCCAACTTCGCCGAAGGCCACAACCTGCTCGGATTCCTTCTGGGCCAACAAGGCGAACTAGTCGCTTCCGAGAAACACCTCCGGCGAGCTGTGGAGTTGCATCCGGGCTTAGCCGAGCCTCACTACCATCTCGGCCTCGCCCTGTGGTATCTCGGCGAGCGAAGCGAAGCAGTCTCCGAACTTGAACAGGCTTTGCAACTCGATCCCTCCTCGGCCGAAGCCAATGCCTTTCTAGGAATGGCCATGCGCGAGCTGGGCCAACTCGATCCCGCGCGCCGCTATTTGCAGCGTGCCATCGCGCTGAACTCCAAGCTGCCGGCTCCCTACGTCGACCTCGCGGTGGTGTTCCTCCAGGCGGGCCACCTTCCGCCGGCGGTGGGTCAATTCGAGGCGGCGTTGAACCTGGTCGACCCAGAAGGCCCGCTCCCTGACCTAGGCGTTGCGGTGGCGGCGCTGCAAGCCGCGGTGCAAGACCAGCCCGAGAATGCCGCGGCCCATAACACGCTTGGGCGCTTGCTGGGACGGCATGGCGCCGACTCTGCCAAAGTGATCGCCGCATTTCGAAAGGCTCTCGATCTCCAGCCGGACAACACAGAAGCTCACAACAACCTCGGATTTGTTCTCACGCAAACCGACAAGCCCGAGGAGGCCATCGCGGCCTACCGCGAAGCGCTCCGGCACCGGCCTGACTACGCCGAAGCCCGAGCCAACCTCGGGGCCACGCTGGTGATCGTCGATCCAGACGAAGCTATCCGCGAGTTGCGGGCCGCCCTTGAGCAGGAACCGGGCCTATTCAAAGCCGAATTCAACCTGGCCCAGGCCTATGCGCGCAAGAACGATCGAGAGAAGGAGGTCGACCACCTTCGACGCGCTATATCTATCCAACCTAACTACGCCGCCGCACACGCCGCGTTGGGAAAGGCTCTCGTGGCGAGCCAACAGGCCGACGACGGAATACGGCACCTCCAAACAGCCATCCAATTGGACCCCAACCTCGGCGAAGCGAGGTACCAGTTGGGTCTCGCACTGGCTCGTTCCGGCCCGCGTGACGAGGCCCGCAGTGCTTTGGAAGAGGGCCGCGAATGAGTGGCGGACAAACAGAAAGGCGAGACCGCGACCGTTCTGATGGCCGAAGCCCGCGCTTCTCTGGTGAGCGGTGACCTGAGACGACGCCGTTGGAAGGCTCCGCCTGGTCACTCAGCTCGCGCCCGAATCATCGGCGGGTTACCTTTCCTTGGGTGACGCGCTGGCAGGTCGCGGCGACTTTGTGGCTGCGGCCGAGTCCCACTCCGAGGCTCTTCGGCTCCGACCCTCCTCTTTTGAGGCCGCGAACGGCCTCGCTCAAGCCCAACTTCAGGCTGGACAAACCGAACGGGCCGTCGCGGCTTATCGCGATGCGATTAGGCTCCGCTCGTCGTCTGCCGAAACCCACCGGCAACTGGGACAGGCCCTCGTCGACCTAGACCATAACGACGAGGCGCTAATCGCCTTTGAGGAAGCCCTACGGCTGGACCCCGGTGACGTAATCGCCAAAGCCGAGCGCGACCGGATCGTCGAGGAGAAGCACGTTGCTGGCATGGTGTTGGGAGTTCGTCCCGAATGTCTTACCGCAAGCCTGCCATCGATGTCGACGACGACTTCCCCATTTCGCTCGGTCGCCCCGGAACTGATCCTCAAATCCTAGCAGGTACGGAGTTACGGTTCTGTCGCCAACAGTGGATGGCGGAACCACTGCACAGCCAGCGTACGGTCGTGCGCCGGGGGCCGTGCACACCCTCGCGTTATGGTATACGTATGATCTGCCGCAAAGAAGCTCAATGTTCTTCAATAATGGCCTGTGCCGAATGTCTGATAGGCAGAAGCGAGGAATTCTGCTCGGCGTATTGTTTTTGCTGGCGTGGCCCCTCCGGGTGCTGGCCCAAGGTATGGCGGCGCCGCGAAGGCAGCCTCGGGCTTCTCCTCTTGCAAAGAGCGACCGACCCCTTCCCAAAGTGTGGTTTGAAGACGTAGCCGCCGAAGCAGGCCTCCAATTTCGACATGTTGCGGGAGACCCAGTGGAAAAACTCTATCTCCTCGAGGCCACGGGCAGCGGCGCGGCGATTTTCGACTTCGACAACGATGGCCTGGCAGACATTTTTCTGGTCAATGGCGCGAAATGGCGTTATGACGCAGGAGAACCCCGACCTACAAACCGGCTTTTCCGAAACCGTGGCGGTCTGAAATTCGAGGATGTCACGACGAAGGCTCGACTGGTGCACACCGGCTGGGGCCAGGGGGTTTGTGTCGGTGATTATGACAATGACGGGTTCGACGATCTTTTTGTCACTTACTACGGCCCGAATATTCTATATCGGAACCAAGGCAACGGTACCTTTCGCAATGTCACCGCGACCGCGGGACTCCCGGAAGACGGGACCCGCTGGGGGGCCGGCTGCTCCTTCCTCGACTACGACCGCGACGGCGAACTGGATTTGGCAGTTGCCAACTACCTCCGCTTCGATCCCGAGCACTCCCCCAAGCCGGGAGACAACGATCTGTGTATGTATAAGGGGCTCCCCGTAGTGTGCGGGCCCCAAGGTTTGTCCGGAGAAACAAATACGCTCTATCACAATGTGGGAAACGGGACATTCGTCGATGTTTCGGAAGAAAGTGGATTCACGGGACCTTCGGGCTATTACTGTTTTTCTGTATTGAGCGGCGATTTCGACAACGATACCTGGCCTGACGTTTACATCGCCTGCGATTCAACGCCCAGCATCCTATTCCGCAACAATCACGACGGCACCTTTACTGACATTGGCATCTCCTCGGGCACCGCCTTCAACCAGGATGGTCTAGAACAGGCAGGCATGGGCGCGGCCGCCGCAGACTTTAATCAAGACGGCCTGCTGGATATTGTGAAAACAAATTTTACCGAGGATACTCCGACCCTCTATCAGAACAACGGGGACCGATTCTTTACCGACGTGACGTATCGTGCCGGTCTCGGAGTCAACACCCGGTTTCTAGGCTGGGGGGTTGGGTTCGTTGATGTAGACCACGACGGGTGGAAAGACATCATGATGGTAAACGGTCATATCTATCCTTCGATCGATAGCTTGAATTTGAACAGCTCCTACAAGCAAGAGAAGAACATCTATTGGAACCTCCGCAACGGCGCCTTCCTTGACATCTCAGCCCAAACGGGCCCGGGGATTCTCGGCCGGCACTCCGCTCGAGGTGCGGCCTTCGGTGACCTCAACAACGACGGTGCTATCGAGGTAGTCGTCAACAATCTGGATAACCGGCCGAGCCTACTCGTTAACCGCGGTGAACAACAGAACTGGTTGTTAGTGAAGCTTTTGGGCACGAAGTCGAACCGCAACGGCATCGGCGCCCGTATCACCGTCGAGGCCGGGAGTTTGAAGCAGATCGCCGAGGTTCGCAGCGGTGGCAGCTATATGTCACACAGCGAGACCCGGTTGCACTTCGGGCTTGCCTACGCAGCGAAGGTCGATAACATCCAAGTCCGCTGGCCCAGCGGGCTTAGCCAAAGCTTCAGTGGTTCTGAAGTCAATCGAGAGGTACTGCTTCAAGAGGGTCAGGATTTGCCGCTAACCCCTGCCACGCCCTCCAGATCTGCTAACCAGCCGCTTTCGGTGAAGTAGCTCATGCGAATCGAGCTGGCCGGCTTATTTATTGGTTAATTTCAATTGGTAACTCAGTTGCTCCGGTCGCTGCACTTCTCGTTTTTTGAGATCCGAGACTTTTTGAAAAAGCTCTTTGGCCCGCTGTTTATCGCCATATTCGACATGAAGCCGGGCAAGCTGAAAATACGCCGGGCTGAAATCCGGATCACCTTTAATTAGCGTTTCGAAGGCAGCGATCGCTTCTTTGAAGTTGCCCGACTCGGCTTCGCAGCGCCCGAGAAATAGCCAAGGTAAAGGGTCGTGAGAGTGCAGCTGAATCGATTCGCGGAAAGCTCCTGCACATCGACGGAACCGGCCCAAATGATAAGAGGCAAGGCCGTAGTTGTACCAGTAGACGTTCAAAAGCCTATTTTCCGGAACGTTTCCTAGCGCGATCGCTTTGTCATAATAATCTAGGGCTTCGGCGAATTGATGCCGAGCAAAATGGCAATTGGCGACAAAAAAGTTTGCCGGCCCTTGCATCAGGTCATTGCGGAGTAAATGATGGAACTTGGTCTCAGCCGCCTCAAGTCTGCCAAGCCTGAACAAGCTAAACGCTTGGGTGAACGTCCACGGACCGCGCAAGGAGTCGGGCGGCTGGACTCCCTCCAGGACCTCTAACGCCTTTGCATCGTCATCGGTATTCTGGTAGGCCTGGGCAAGCGTGTAGCGGATCCTGAATTCGCCCGGCAGGACACGCAATGCTTTTTCCAGCTGGGCGATCGCCAGGTCCGCCTTTCCCAGGGTTCGGTACACCTCCCCAAGGGCCGTCGCATAGTAGGGGTTGCCGGGATCAATGTCCAGCGCCTGGAGCAAGGCTCTTTCCGCTTCCACGAGGTCTCCCGACTCGAAGGCCTTCGACGCTAGAGCGGCGAGTTCTTCCGGGCGCCTCGACTCACCTGCTGAGGACACCGGGAACACGGCCAGCAGGGTCAAAGCTGACATCGCAAACACAGCTTTGACACGCGGAAGTCTGTCCACTTCGTGCTTTCTACGGTGTGGGGATTCACAGGCTTTCGTGCTACCAAAATGCTTGGTTTGAGACGGTGCGGAGCACCCGGACGCGTGTTCGTACATATCCTTTGAGCTCCCTGATCAGACCACTTTTATAGCCCACTGTGACCCGAATATATTATATGCTACTGTCTAGGTCTACCAATTCCGCCAGCACCCGCCACCACCCGAGATCAAGCCCGGCCGGGGAGTTTCTGCACGCCGCAGCCGGCCCGACGGTTTGGGTCGATGCTTGTGTTCCTTGTATCCTGCCCTCCTGTGTGCGACCAAAGTCGGAACGCGGCAAGGTCCGCGCTCAGCAACCCGTTAGACTGTGGTGTCACGTTGCGGACCTGGGATCCACAAGCTTGCCGGACCTCGACGAAAGGCTGACGCGCAGCTAAACCAGAGCAGAAACAGTTTAGGCGCTAAAAAAGGGGGTGGCAAGCGGCTCGTGCGATATTTGTTTCATAGCTCAGTCTGGCCCCATGTCGTGGTCACCTGCATGCTCCCATGGGTAGCTCTATCGCTGCGGGCGCAGACTATTGACACCTCTGCCGGAGACCAGCTTTATGCGCAGGGCCGCTTTGAGGAGGCGGCCGTTCACTACCGTCAAGGTCTTACTCGAGCGCCCGGCGAAGCGGCGCTCCTAGGGCGTCTGGCTGCGTGTGAATATCAGCTCGGCCGCTTCGCCGAGGCAGCGAAATACTATCGTGAAGCGCTGGAGTCGAATCCAGACCTGTCGCCGGCGCAAAGGGGGCTCGGAAGGAGCTTGATCAAGCTAGGCCGAGCCGCGGAAGCGATTCCTTACCTGGAAACGGTGGTCAAGCTGGCGCCCGACGATCGTATGGCGCAACGGGCACTTGCGGTCGCATACCACATGGAGAAACGCTCCTTTAAGGCAGAGAGGCTGTTCAAGTCACTCGTCGAGTCAAATACGCAAGACCCGAAAAGCTGGTATTACCTGGGAGCATTTTTCTTTGAAAGCGAGCGCTTCACGCTCGCCCTGGAAGCTCTGGAAACCTCGCTAAAGCTTCAGCCCGATCATGATTTGGCCCGCGTGCATGCTGCTGCTTCACTGGCGGAGCTGGGGCGAGCTAAGGAAGCCGAGTCGGCGTTTCTTGAGCTTCTGGCGGAGCCGACGCTGGCCGGTAATCCCGACGTCCTGCTTGGATACGCGCGGCTTTTGTTTCAAACCGGCAGGGAGGAAGCAGCGTTAGTCCGGATGGGAAAAGCGCTGCAGGTGAGGCCGGACTCCGCCGAACTGCGCTTCTGGCAGGCTCGAATCCTCTTCAACATGGGTCGGCTCGGGCAAGCCGCCGAGGAAGCGGAGCACGCTCTCCGGCTTGCGTCGGAAGCTCGCGTACGCAGTCTGCTCTTGAAGATCTACAAGGCTCAAGGCCGCACCGAAGAAGCCGCCGAACAGGCAGCGTGGCTCCGTAACCAACAGAGCGAGAAGACAAGGCGGCCGAAAGAATGAGGTTCCTTCTTTCCCTACTCTTCCTTCCCGGGTTTCTTGTTTCCGCACAAATTCGGTTCAATGAGATCGCAGCGAAAGCAGGCCTACAATTCGAGTTGAGAAATGGGGCTGGGGGAAGATATCACCTGGTGGAGTTAATGCCGGGCGGCGTGGCGGCGCTTGATTTTGACAATGACAGCTGCACAGATCTGTACTTCACGAACGGCGCCTCCTTACCCTCCCTGCGAAAGACGGGACCGGAATTCCATAACCGTCTTTACCGCAACAACTGTGACCTGACTTTCACCGATGTGACTGGAAAAGCCGGGGTGGAAGGCGAGGGGTACTCTATGGCAGTGGCCGCGGGTGATTACGACAATGATGGCAACGCCGATTTTTTTGTTGCGGGCGTCAACCGCAACATTCTATACCATAATCTTGGGGACGGTACTTTTGAGGATGTAACCACCCAGGCAGGCCTTAGCGGGGTTGACGCTGAGCATGGGGAAATGTGGTCGATCTCCGCGGGCTGGTTCGATTACAACAATGACGGTTGGCTCGACCTTTTCGTTTCGAACTACGTTGTCTGGGATCCGCGCACCGAGAAAAGCTGTGGTCCCCTGGAGCGGCGGTTTTACTGCCACCCCGATTATTACCAGGGGCTGCCCAACCAACTATTTCACAACAACGGCGATGGTACGTTCACTGACGCGTCAGCCGGCTCCGGCATCGCGCTAAGTGCTGGAAAGGGGATGGGCGTTGCCTTCGCCGACTTCAATGCCGACGGTTGGCCCGATGTGTTCGTGGCCAACGACTCAATTGCAAACTTTCTGTTCGAAAACAAGGGCAATGGCAAATTCCAGGAAATTGCGTGGGAGGCAGGGGTGGCTCTTGCGGATCACGGAAGGGCTATCGCCGGCATGGGAGTTGACTTTCGCGATTTCGACAACGACGGTCTATCGGACGTGCTGGTAACCGGCATGATCAATGACACCTATTTGTTGTTCCGCAACCAAGGCAAGGCACTCCTGTTTGAAGACTATAGGATTCCTTCCGGGCTCCTCCTTGCTACGAAGCAACTCACGGGGTGGGGCGTCGGCATGTATGATCTGAATAATGATGGCTGGAAGGACTTATTTTTTGCGAATTCCCATTTCCCGCAGATCGGTCGATTTATCGGTTCCGATTCAGCCCTTGCGAACAGGGTCTTTCTTAACCTGGGGGGAGGCCGGTTCGAGGACATCTCCAAGGGTGTAGGGGAGGATTTTCAAGCTTCCGGGCACCACCGAGGCGCCACCTTTGCGGACTTTGACAATGACGGGAAGGTCGACGTGGTGGTCACGGCATTGAACGCTCCAGCAAAACTGTTTCGGAACGTCACCCCGGGACCAGCCCATTGGATCGCCATCAAATTAGTGGGCTCGCTCAGCAATAGAGACGGTATTGGCGCGAAGATCTGCGTTACGTTGCCTGGCGGCGAGCGTCTCTACAACCATGCGACGAGCAGCGTGGGCTACGCTTCCTCTAGTGAGCTCATCGTGAGGTTCGGCCTGGGTTCCCATCGCTCGGCCGAGAGGGTTGAAATTCACTGGCCCAGTGGTCGCACCCAGGAGTTGAAAAACGTCGAGGCCGACCGGGTGGTGCAAGTCGAGGAACCTAAAAGGAGACAATAAGCGAAGACCCACAGTACAAGACGGCCTCGCGGCCCTGACGGAGGCCGAGCAGTTCGAATGTCAAGAACAGATAGAAATGTCCCCCGATTTGACTCGGTAGAAATGTCCGCTTGATGGCGTTTGGTGAAAATCCCAAAACCTGAAACTTATTACTACAGTTTCTTGCTCTTTATCTTTTGACGCTTCGGATCTGGAGGTGACAACGCATCTTGATGTCTTCTAAGGAAATTTGCCGCCCGCGCCGATAACAAGACGGCAATGAAGAGCAACAAGCTGGCCAGTGGCACAAGAAGTATCCCCAGACCTGGGTCGCCGTTCTGAATGAAGATACCTCCTAGGAAAAACCCCAAAGGGAGCAGAACAGTGGAGGCCATCAGGCACGCCGAGGCGTGGTCGCGGAGGCGTTTGTCCCATGTAGGAAGCATGTATACGGTCGCGGCGAAGGCTAGGTGCACCAGCGCCAGCACGGTGCCGTGGGCGTGGGCGAGCGTCCACATCAGTCGGCGGGTTTGGTTGGCCACGTCCAAGTACCAGCCAACCTTAAACCCGTGCATCGCTTCGAGGCTCACGCCCAGCGTCAGAAAGGCCAACAGCAACCACCATCCGAAAGACAAGTGCCTTCTAACGCAGCATAACTGGTCATTATCGCGGAACCAGGCTCGGGGGGGGGCAGGCATTTGCTCGACGTTGACGGCGCGTCCGGTCATTCTTGAAGATTCATGATGCGGTTGTCGCGTTGCTGCAAGAGGCGATCGATAGCTCCTTGCTGCAAACGACCGCTCGGATCGATGAGGATTTCGGGTCCCGTGCGCTCGAGGCTTTGCGTTTTCAGCTCCTTCCAAACAGCCAGCGCATGCACTGTTGCTTCTACCCGTTGCTTGCGTGGGGCTATGAAATCGTAATCAAAATCATTGAAGCCCGCAAGCCGCCGCAAAGATCGCTTGCTGACGTAGCGAACCGCTGGGTACGGGTCGTCCAGTGTGTAGGCGAGGAAAGGGGCCATCCAGCCCTGGCCGGACGCCCGTTTTGCAGGCTGCCAGCCCATGTGCCAGGCGATCAGGGCGCGTTGGCCGGCGTCGCCCGAAAGGAGCCACATTGGACCGGCCGCCACCATTCTCTGTTTTTCGGACAGTTCCGCTTCGGGATGGCCGTACCAACTGGAGAGGTAGCTGCCGGTCCAGGCGAGGGTTTTGTCCAGATGGCAGAGGCTACACGCGTTAGGCCGACCGATCCGGACACTGCCGGCCACTGTGGGGCTGTCGATCTTATGGCTGCGGATTGCTTTTAGCAGGCCGTAGGTGGTGTGGGGCATGTGGCAGTTGTAGCAACGGCTGCCTTCTGAATCGCGCCGGTGATGGGTGTGCTGCTCGACCTCGGTGCGGTATTCTTCATGGCACTGCAGGCAGGCCTCGTCGCCGTCCCTGCCGGCGATAAGTTGGTCGTTGGGAGCTGTGTAATCATGCATAGCGTGGCAGGAGAGACATGAGAGGTCGCCCCGTTGGAAGCAACCCGATTCGACCAAGCCGTTGTATTCCCGTCCGGAAACCCGGACCATACCGTCTGACCAAAAACGGGCTTCCACATACCTCGGATCCTGTCTAAGTGCCTCCTTGATGAAAGGCTGCGATGCCACCTGGCCTGGCCTAATTAGGTGCATAGACATCTCCAGGTCCGAGCCGGGTCGATACCGGGACCCGTTGTGGATCCAGTCGTTGTAATTCTTGTGCCGCGTTATGCCATGGCACTGTCCACAGATCTGCGAAGCGCGTCGCGGCGATAGGCGGGCTGGATTAACGATTGTACGGTCAGGTTTACTTTCCAGACGCTGCCTGTATCGACGTACGGGATCCGAGTTGGCTCGGACGTGCAGCCCAGCCGGGCCATGACACGCTTCGCAGGCGATACCTAGTTCTCCGACACGCGTATCCCAGACAGTGTGGTTCTTGGGGGGAGGCCGCGGCTGCCCCCCAACGCTGTGGCACATGATGCACACTTCGTTCCAGAGCTGCGGGACAAAGGAGATCTTTGGATCGATCAAGAAAGAATCCCTGGAAGGAATCCAACGCTGATCTTCCAGCAGATAGACAAACGGAAGATCGTTAAGCATCTTACCGGCAGGACCCGCAACCCAGTAAGCCTGCATGTGGTGCGAGCCGGTCAGAAGTACTACACGTCGTCTAACCCGGGGAGCATTGGAGAGCGCGGCGGCCTCTGCCCCTCCCTTCAGCCGTTGCCGGTCCCATTCGCGATCGGGCATTTCAATCCAGAATTCATCGCCTCGGCGTTCAAACCAGTAAGGCCGCCCATGCAACTCCAGCCCAACAATGTCGAAGTCGCCCAGTACGGTTTCCCGATTCGCCTTTTGCGTCATAGTTCGGTGATAGCTTTCGTACCACCTCTCGTACTGGTAGGGATGGCACGATCGACAGGTGCTGGAAGAGACAAAGGCGTCTCCCCGCCTTTCAGTTGGTACAGCTCGCGCCAACTGGGTGTTCGATGCAACCCGTCGTTCTGTCCCCGTAGACCACACAACGGCAGTCGTCAAGGATAAGCCGACCACGCACGCGGCAATAACCCAGTCGAGTGCCGTCAAGTATCGAATTCTCAGTAGCAGAAACAGACCCGCCATGATTACAGCAATGGCGACAGTCACCCACTCTGCCAACATCAGTGCCTCCAAGGGGCCAGGTCAGGGTCAGCCAAACAGTTGACTGGCCCGTCCGGTTACCCTAGCATTATCACCATCATCTCAGCTTTACTGTTCGGTAGCCGGATTTCCACCGGACTGGCCTGCCCCCTGAAAACGAGTCCGGATCTTGAGAGAGAATCGAAGGATTCGGGCCGTAATTGTAAGGAGGCAGAGAGTGACGCGGAATCGGTACACGACCGAGCAGATCATCCACAAGCTGAGAGAAGCGGACGTCGAGATGGCGGCAGGCGCGAGCGTGCCTATGGTCTGTCGCAAGCTCGCGATCAGTGAGCGGACCTACTACCGCTGGCGGAAGCGATACGGCGGGCTGCGCAGCAATCAAGCGAAGCGTTTGAAGGAACTCGAGCAGGACAACTCACGGCTGAAGAGGCTGGTCGGAGAATTGAATCTCGACAAGTCGATTCTTCGAGGAGGCGATGCGGGGAACCTTCTAAGCCCGGCGAAGAAACGTCGGGCGGTGAAGCAAGTTCGCAAACAGATGAGCGTATCGGAACGACGGGCCTGTCGGGTGCTGGATCAACCACGCTCGACGCAACGTCGGCAACCAGGCCGTAGCCGGGAAGAACAACGACTGGTGAACGAGATGGTGGAGTTGGCGAGCGAGTACGGCCGCTATGGCTATCGGAGAATCACGGCACTGCTGCGGCAACGAGGATGGCGCGTGAATCACAAACGAGTGGAACGATTGTGGAGGCGGGAAGGGTTGAAAGTACCCCAAAACAAAATTGCCGAAGAGAAGGCGGCTTTGGCTCAACGACGGTTCGTGCGTTCGGCATCGGCCGGAACGCAAGAATCACGTTTGGAGCTACGACTTCGTCCAGACTCGAACGGCGGAAGGACGGGTGGTGCGTCTGCTGACCCTGATGGACGAATACTCACGGGAACGTCTGACGATCCGAGTGGAGCGTAAGTTAAGCAGCGAGGAAGTAATCGAAACGCCGCGCCCCGAGTCATCGAGGCGGGTCTTCGATTGCCGCGCTGGGAGATTTGTCGCTTTAGCGATTTCAGCCCTTCCGCCCTCATTTTTTCAAGCACTTAGCGCCCGCCCACCCCCGAAAAGTGTCTACCAATGGGATAGCTTTTCGTTCAACGGTCGATCCGCGGGGCAGTGTCGACGGAATCCGGGTTGATCCCCTGCTGATGGTGGTGTGGCAAATTGAAAAAAGTCCCTTGACAGCCGGCGCGGCATGATACATGATATATGGTGATTCGTTAACTGTATCGCTACGGAAGGGGGAAACATGGATACGGGAGTTCGTTCGAAATTTCTTACAAAGGCACTGAACGGTGTTCTCACGACAACGTTGGTTGCCACTGTGGCCATCGTCGTCTCATCCCAGCCGGTCCCTGCTCAAACCACCGGCACTATTCTGGGCCGCGTTCTGGACCCAAGTGGAGCCGCGCTGGTCGATGCAGAGGTGGCAGCCACGAACGTCGGCACGGGTCTGGTTCGGAAGGCAGTCACGAATGTCGAGGGAATGTACCGGATTCCTACACTGCCTCTAGGCAGCTACGAGGTGAGTGTCTTGGTCGCGGGTTTCCAGAAGTTCACTCAATCCGGGATCACGCTGCAAGTCGGGCAGAACGCCCGCGTTGACGCCCCCATGCAATTGGGTGAGGTGGTCGAGACCGTGACGGTCGAGGCCGCGGCTGTCAGTGTCGACACACAGGGGACGACGATCGGCGCCACCGTGAACCGTCTGCGGCTACAAAACATTCCTTTAAACGGGCGGAATGTCTTATCTCTGGCGCAGTTACTGCCAGGTGTCGGCACTGGGAACATCGGGATTGCGATAACCTTTAGCCGTTCGGGACCGACGATAACTGTTTCCGGGGCGAGACGAAATGAGAATAACATGATGCTGGATGGCTCTACCTTCCTCGGAAACATGGGCAATGTGGGCCAGAATCTGCCCTCCCCAGACGCCCTCACCGAGTTCAGAGTCCTTACCAACACCTACAGTGCCGAATACGGAAGGGGGGGCGGTGGGATCTTCTTGGCCGTGACTAAATCCGGCACGAACGACGTCCATGGAGGTGTGTGGGAGTTTCTGCGCAATGATGCTCTTAATGCCCGCAACTGGTTTGCGGCGGGGATACCGAAGTTGCGCCAGAATCAATTTGGTTTTAGTATTGGTGGACCGGTCAAAAAGAACAAGACTTTTTTGTTTGGGTCTTACCAAGGCCTTCGTGTCCGACAAGAAACCTTGCGTACCAGCTTTCCGCTGAGCCAGATGGAACGCGCCGGCGATTTCTCTGCTTCCCCAGCCATTCTGGACCCGAACAACGGTGAGCCGTTTCCAAACAACCTAATACCGCCGGGACGACTTGACATCCTATCCAAGAATTTACTCGCTGAATATGTGCCATTCCCGAACCGGCCGGACGGCCGCTATTTCGAGCCGCGTTCCCAACCGATCGACGCCAATCAATACACCATCAAGGCGGATCACTATCTGACCGAGTCCGACACCTTGACGTTCCGCTACTATCGCAATAAGGACGCCAGCGCCAACTGGCAAGGGGGCGACGCCTTGGCCTTAGCGGGCGATATTGGCACGACACTAAGGAACTGGTCGCTCTCTGAAACGCACATTTTCGGCCCCAGCCTCCTAAGTGAAACCCGCTTCTCCTGGCACCGCCTAGACTCTGGTTTCGAGGGGACTGATGCCAGCAAAACGGCTCGCCAACTTGGTGGAAATTTCAACCAGGACGGCGAAAATCCGGCGGTGCCCTGGGTCACCATAAGCGGCCGATCGTCCGTTAACGGCGCCTTTGATCTCGAGGAACCGGATGACGTTATTCAATTTAGTCAAAACATTTCATGGATTCACGGACGGCATACGACTAAGTTTGGCGGTCAAATTTTTCGCCTCCGCCATTTAACACGAACACCGTTTCAAAGCTCAGGAGGGTTTACCTTTGACGGTGGGTTTAGCGGAAATGCCGCAGCCGACTACATTCTGGGTCGACCCAGTAACCTTTTTATGCAAAGCATCGTGGAAGACGCCTCCCGTGGCGGCAATTACCATCTCTTTGTACAAGAAGATTTCCAAGTCCACCCGCAATTGACTTTGAACTTCGGCTTACGCTATGAGCTGAATACGCCTTGGGTGCAAATTAGGGACTGGACCGCAAGCGTTCGGCCGTTTGCTCCATGTTCTACCGATTGCCAGCAGTCCCAGGTGTGGCCTGATGCGCCTCCGGGGTTCGTTTACCCGGGAGACGCTGGGGTGCCGCGAGGCCTGATGCCAACTGACAAGAACAACTTCGGGCCGCGGATCGGTCTCGCCTTCGATCCCTTTGGAGATGGGCGCACGTCCATTCGCGCAGCTTACGGCATCTTCTACGCTTACACCGGGGCAATCGTTTCCGCCACCGTAAATCAAGCGCTGCCCTACGTTCTTCCGTTGCAGCTTTCACCCCCACCCAGTTTTAGCGATCCTTTTGCCGGCCGTGAAGACCCGTTTCCTTACACGCAGGACTCGTTTGTCTTTCCAGCTCAATTCTACACGGTAGACAACAACTTCCGGGCCGGTTACGCTCAACAGTTCAACTTCAACGTCCAGCATCAGCTTGGCGCCGATCTTGTCGTTGAGGCTGGGTACTTCGGGCGTGTAGGTCACCAGTTGTCGGCCGTTCGCGAGGCCAACTCTGCCGTCTTTGGACCTGGGGCAACTGCTGCCAATACTCAATCGCGGCGGCCTTTCTTTCCGGAGTTTTATAGCTCTGTCTCTAGTATTCACGCCGATGGGAATTCCAACTACCACGCGTTCCAAGCTAAAGCTGAGAAGAGGTTTTCCAAGGGCTACACCTTCCAATTCGCGTATACTCTAGCAAAGTCCATCGATGACAGATCGCGGTTTTCCGTGGATAGCGGAGGGGTGCAGGATGTGAACAATTATAGGGACGGCGAGCGCGCACTTTCCAACTTTCATCAGAAGCAGCTTTTCGCCTTTAACGGCATCTGGGAACTGCCGTTTTTCAAAGACCGAGGGTTTGTGTCTCAGATCTTAGGAGGGTGGCAACTGACCGGCACCGTCCGCATGGCCGGCGGCCTTCCATTCGCGGTTACGTCCGGTAGCGATGTCGCGCTGACCGGCCCGGGGCGGAATGTTGGTGCGCAACGGCCGAATACTATCGGAGATGGGACGCTGGACACGGGCCGCTCACATGGTGAGTTAGTGGCTGAATACTTCAACACGGCAGCATTTGTTAGGCCCGAAACTGGAACATTCGGGAGTACAGGCCGAAATCCCTTGGTCGGGCCGGGTTTCTCCCAAGCCGATCTTGCCGTCCAGAAGATGTTCTTCTTGCCGAAGGAAAGCCTCGGGCGTATCGAATTCCGAGCTGAATTTTTTAATCTGGTGAATCGAGTTAATTTCAATAACCCAGCCGGAAATTTAGCGTCGCCTAGCTTTGGCGGGATACTGAGCGCCAGAGAGGCTCGCATCGTGCAATTTGGCCTGCGATACGACTTTTAGTTTCTCACGGGGCAGTGGGTACCCCAACGTTCGATCTTACCTGCGTGCGAGAATGATCTACGGTGGGTGCTAGAATGATCTATGGGATGAAGAGCTTGTCGTTGGTGAGCCTGGCGTTGCTGGCCTCGGCCTTGCTGCTCGGCAACGCGGCTGATAGCGGCTCCAAGAAAGACCAGGCCGGGACCAAGAAACCGGCGAAGCACTCGGAAGACCCTACCGGGTCCGCACGGGTGGATTTAGACCAAGTGACCAGCGAGGTCACCGCCCGCTTGCCGCACGTCAGCCGGTCAGCGGGACCCATTCCACGAAACAATTATATCGACGACTTCATCTTCGGCAAGATGGAGGGCGACGGCATCCCTCATGCCGACCTGTCCTCGGATGAAGAGTTCCTTCGAAGAGTCTCTCTTGACTTGACCGGGCGCTTGCCGGAGCCGGAACGGGTCCGTGAGTTTGTGGCGGACTCCGGTCCCGACAAGCGGGCCAAGGTGATTGATGAGCTGACCGACGCTAAAGTCGATCCGGGAGCCATACCCCATCCAACCCATCGCTTCCTGGATCGCTGGACATATTTCTTCTCTGACTTGTTTCGGAATGGGTTGCCCGAGCTAGGTGCCAAAGGGAGAAATCTATTCTGGGATTACATCAACACCTCCCTGCTCTTAAATCTTCCCTACAATCAGCTGGTCACAGAGATGCTCACCGCCACGGCTCGCTCCAACTGGGAGTCGGGGCCCAGCAACTTTTTGGCGCGGAATCACGCTGATGATTCCGACGGCCTGGCGATTAACCACGAAGACACCATCGAAGACATTGCCATCAGCTCCAGCAAGTATTTCTTGGGTGTGAATCTGGAGTGTGTCTCGTGCCACGACGGAAAGGATCATCTGGAGAAGATCAACCTTTTCCTAGCCCGGACCGAGCGAGATCAGTTCTGGCGTCATGCATCCTTCTTCGGTGGTATCCGAATTTTCCGGGGATTTGGGATTGGCCAGGAATTCCCGGTCCAAGAGGCCCCTCATCGGTACGACCTGAAGTATCGGAGCGTCAAGCGGGTGGGACGCTACCAGGCCGACACGACGCCCAAGTTTCTGCTTGCCGGGCAAACAGCAAGAGCGGAGGAGCCCCTGCGCCACGCTTACGCCCGGATGCTCACCTCCCACCCCCAGTTCGCGCGTGCCACAGTGAACCTCCTTTGGTCGGAACTGATGGGGGTTGGTATTGTAGATCCCCCCATGGAATTTGATTTGGATCGGCAAGATCCAAAGAATCCTCCGCCTGAACCGTGGACGATCCAGCCCACGCACCCGGAGCTCTTGGACGCTTTGGCGCGCGATTTCGTGGATCACAACTATAACCTTCGCTACATCATCAAACTGATTGCGAAATCGAGCGCTTATCAGCTCTCTTGTCAATTTCACGGAGAATGGAAACCCGCCTACGCGTCTTACTTCGCCCGGCACTATGTCAGGCGCCTATCGGCCGAGCAGCTTTATGATGCGATGTCGGAAACCACGGGGGTGTTTGTTGATCTTCCCGTCCGAGGGACGGACCAAAAAGTGAAGTACGCCATGCAAACGAGAGGTCCGTCCGACTTAGAAGGCGAAGTAAAAACGTTTCTGGCCGGTTTCGGCCAGAGCAACCGCGATCAGGGTGAGAAGAGTAACTCGGGTTCGATGGTGCAGGCTTCCGTGCTCCTCAACAGCGGATTGGTCAAGGAGCGCGTACAGGCAGACAAGGGACGCTTGAAGGAACTCCTCAAAGCGGAGCCATTGAAGAGTAATGAGGCCATCGTGGAAGAGTTATTTTTGGCGGCCTTGGGCAGATTCCCGACGGCGGGCGAGCAACGTATTGGGGTCACGCAGATTGAACAATACCGGGAGGCGGGCGCTGAAGATCTGGTGTGGAGTCTGCTGAACAAGACCGAGTTTCTTTTTAATCACTAGGATAGGAAGACTGTTTATGAGAGAAATCGAGAGCAGCGTGCCCAGGCTGACACGGCGCGGTTTTCTTCGTTTCGGCTCCGCCGGCGCGTCGTGCTTCTATCTTCTGCCGATGTTGCGGCCCTTGAATGTCCGGGCCTCGACCAACTTGCGGCTTCGCGGCACAGCGGAGTATTGTATTTTTCTTTTTCTGAACGGCGGGCCCAGTCAAATCGACAGTTTTGACTTCAAAGAAGGACCCTGGACACCACCTGATTTCGACCTGCGCACCATGAAGGGCGGGTCGCTCAAGCTGCCCTACGGCCTTTTCCCACGATTGTCGGAAAAACTGGACGATGTAGCGATCGTGCGTTCCGTGGAGGCTTGGGAAGCGGGCCACTCTCGAGCACATTTCTACCTGCAAGTGGCGCATCCAATTAGTCCCGCACGCCGTAATGAGATGCCATCCGTAGGAGCGGTGATTGCATACGAAATGGCGGCGCGTCGCAAATCAACCGACTTTTTGCCCCCGTTTGTGTCCATGAACTATGGGGCAGGGGGCGGCTCGGGCATCATCGGAGCCGGCTGCCTGGATCCCAAATATAACCCTCTCACGCTGGACACGAAGGCAGGTCTCGACTTTGTGGTGCCCGATAGCGACCGCCAAATCTTCGACAGGCGATGGAGCTTGCTCCGCAAATTGGAACACGACGGTCATACTGCTCAGGGGGTCCCGTCGCGACCGATCGAGGAGTATCAATCCCATTACGCGGGCGCACACTCGATGATGGTCGCTCCGGGGATCGGTGACATCTTGCAGCTCAAAGAGGACGAGCGCACGGACTATGGCGGCTCGCCGCTGGGCGATGCTTGCATCCTGGCTCGCAACCTGATCGCCGCAGAGGCCGGCACGCGCTATGTGTTCATTTCACACAATAATTGGGATTTCCACGCGGACATCTACGACAAAACTAAGCCATCGAACCAATACACGATGTCACAGCAGCTGGATGCGGCCTTCGCCAGTCTCCTGACCGATCTGAGCCGACGGCAAACCAAAGACGGCGCCCGACTGCTGGACAAGACTTTAATCGTTTGCATGGGCGAGTTTGGTCGTACGGTGAGGGATCTGACTGTTAACAAGGGTCGTGACCACCACCGGTTCGCGTCGACCACGATCTTCGCCGGCGGCGGGGTGAAGGGCGGCCGAATTATTGGCGCGACAGACGAAACGGGTGGGAAGGTAGTGGATCCCGGTTGGAATAAGAAGCGCTCTATTTACACCGAAGACGTCGCCGCGACCATGTATTCGGCGCTGGGCATCGACTGGAGCAAGAAAATAACGAACACGCCCTCAGGGCGTGCCTTCGAGTACTTAGAGCCTGTCTCAGGAACTACTTTTCTGGATGTAGGAGAAGTGGAACCGCTGTTTGCGTAGAATTTGGTGGCTCATGACTGAGCGGGCACCGAGGGTTTCCAAGTGTATTTGAAACTGGAGTAGCAGTTTGTCTTGTCGGTTTTGCCCAGGAATCAGAATCAGCGTCGTCTGGTTCAGGACTTTGGGTTAGAAGGCCTACCACGACCCCTTTAACGAGGCTGAGCTAGATGTAGTATTTACAGACCCACAGGAGTTACGATTGGGTCGCCAACAGTTGATGGCTTCGAAGCACCCCCTGGTGCCCCCCCGCAAGTTTTTATTTTCAGTCTCTTAACTTTCTAGATGCCGTCGCCTGTCCCGGGCCGCAAGGTGCACGTGCCCTAAGGACATCCGGTCAATCGGTACCGGGCTGTGGAGGAGCCGATTCCGTGCGTTCCGGTTCGCGCACCGTCAGGATCTGGTTGGGCTGGACTCCTTCCAGCCGCTGCACGACTCCGCTGGGCCAGGTGATCTCCAGCAGGCGAATGGTCCGCTCGCGCCCCAGGCCGAAGTGGGCGCGCCTGTCGTTGGAGGATAGGTAGCTGCCGGCAGTGCTCACAAAGGCGCGCTGCTCGCGTCCGGAGCCCGACACCAGGCGCAGCGTGGCCCCGATTCCATCCCGGTTGCTGCGCGTGCCCACGGTGTTGACCAGTAGCCAGTGGTTCTGCGGCCGGCCGGCGTTGCGTAGGACCATCGCCGGGCCGTCCAGCCTACTGACGACGATATCCGGCCGCCCGTCGTTGTTCAGGTCACCGAAGGCCGCGCCGCGGGCGGCCAGGGGCACCTGGAAGGCCCCTGCACGGCTTCGAGACGGAGATGCTGGCGAGCGAAGAGAACCTGCTGGGGCTGATGGCGCTGAACCGAGAGCTGGTCGGGCAAGCGGAGGCGTTCGACGACTCCGCGCGGGTCGTTCTGGACATGGACTCCACCGAAAGCCCGGTCCACGGCCAACAAGAGGGCAGTGCCTACAACGGCCACTTTGAGTCCGTCTGCTATCACCCGCTGCTGCTGTTCAACCAGCACGGCGACTGTCTGGCGGCGAAGCTGCGAGCGGGCAACGTGTCCAGCGCCGAGGACTGGGACGAACTGCTACTGCCCGAGATCGAGCGCCAACACGGAGAAGGCAAGCGAGTGACGTTCCGCGCCGACGCCGCCTTCGCCAAGCCGGAGATCTACGAGGCGTTGGAGGATCGCGGAGTGGACTACGTCATTCGCATCCCGGCCAACAAGAAGCTGGAGTGGGAGATCGCCGACATCTTGTTCCGGCCGCCGGGCAGGCCCAGCGCGAAACCGCTGGTGCGCTACAAGAGTTTCCGCTATCAGGCGGAGAGCTGGTTCAAACCCCGCCGGATCGTCGCCAAAGTGGAGCATCACCCCGGTGAGCTGTTTGCGCGACCTGGCTTCTTGGTGACCAACATGACCCTGCCGAGTCGTTCGCTGGTGCGGTTCTACAACAAGCGCGGGACGGCCGAGCAGTGGATCAAAGAAGGCAAACAGGCCACGCACTGGACGCGGTTGTCGTGTCATCGCTTCCGGGCCAACGAAGTGCGACTGCAACTGAGCGTGCTGGCCTATAACCTGGGGAACCTATGGCGGAGGCTCGGGCTGCCGCAACGGATCAAGAGCTGGTCGCTGACGAGCTTGCAACAGCGGCTGATGAAGACGGGCGGACGGCTGGTCAAGCATGCTCGGTATTACTGGCTGCTCCTGGCCGACGGGCATCTCAACCGCAAGCTGTTCGGTGACATGCTGGGCCGGATCTGGGCGTTGCCTGTGCCGGGCGGGTAGCACCGCACTTGGCGCATGCGAAATCTGAGTACTGAGGACGGAAGCTCGGAGGGGTGTCTGCGAAATTGCCTTCGCAGCGGCGGATCAGCCCCCATGAGGGGCAAGAAGGGGGCTCGATCGGTGCCGCCTCAGCCGCCGCTCTCTTCCGGGTGAAGAAATGGTTGCGCTTCGCCGGGTGAGGGTGTAGACTCGTGCCGTCAGAGGAGCCAAATCGGAAATCCTGGTAATATGAACTCACCCTTGCCGAGGAGGGACTCCCCGCTCCCGATGAAGATCACCGACGTTGAAGCTATTTACCTACGTCTTCCCGATGTCAAGCAGCAATGCGACAGCGGCCAGGACGCCCTGATCGTCAAAGTCTCGACCGACGCCGGGATAACCGGCATCGGCGAAGTCGACTCCGCGCCGCTCGCCGTGAAAGGCGCGATCGAGGGGCCCTATTCCCACAGCGTGACTTGCGGGCTGCGCGAGCTTGTCCTCGGCGAAGACCCTTTCGAGACCGAGCGCCTCTGGTACAAGATGTACCGCAACAATACCTATGGAGGCCGTCGCGGGGTCGGCTTTCACGCCATCAGCGGCATCGATTTGGCGCTATGGGACATTAAGGGCAAGGCTCTCGGGCAGCCTATCTGGAAACTGCTCGGCGGCGGGTTTCACAAGAAGATCCGTCCTTACGCGAGCATGCTTTGGGGACCTACCCCCGCCAAGACCAGAGAACTCGCGGAGCGCTTCCGCGACCGCGGTTTCACGGCGGTCAAGTTCGGCTGGGAGCCGATGGGCGAGGACGAGAAAACCGATATCGCGCTGGTCCGCGAAGCCCGTAAGGGGCTCGGCGACGACATCGACTTGCTGATCGACGCGGGTCTCGCATGGGACGCCAAGACGGCGATTCGGCGCGCTCGGGCGTTTGCGGAATACGACGTTTTTTGGATCGAGGAGCCGCTGCTGCCCGACGACTACGAGGGCTACCGCAAGCTTGCCGAAGCCACCGACATTCGCATCGCCGCCGGAGAAGAGGAAAGCAACCGTTCGTCTTTCATTGAGCTGATGGACCGCGGCCGCGTCGATATCATTCAGGTCGACCTAGCCCGCGTCGGCGGCTTCACCGAAGCTATGAAAGTGGCCTCACTTGCAGTTGATCGAGGCATCCCCGTGGTCAACCACGGCTTCACGACCTATATCAACGTCGCCGCCGCTCTGCACTTTCTCAACTCGATCCCGAATTCATTCATCCTCGAATTCGTCGCCGAGGAGGAGACTACTTTGCGGGACTACGTGACCAAGCAGAAGATCGTCGCCCGCGACGGGTATCTCGACATTCCGACTGAACCGGGTCTCGGCGTCGAACTGGACGAGGAAGCTATCGCGCAATACCGCGTAGCGTGACCAAGCTGCGCCTAGCAGCCCGTGGCAAGAGTCTGTTCGGGCGAAAAAGGGGGGTCAGAGCGATGATACCTTGGATCTTTAGTCTATTACTAACGTTGCCCTTGTTGGCCGAAGAGGGTTTTTCTCCACTCTTCAACGGCAAGAATCTCGATCGCTGGGAGGTGGATGCCCCGGGTCTGTGGCAGGCTCAAGACGGAATGATCATCGGCAAGTCCCCCGGGCTGAGTTATAGCGACTTTCTCCGGACCAGACGCACTTTCTCCGATTTCGTCTTGAAGGTTTCCTTCCGCCTGATCGACGGGAAGGGCAACAGCGGCATCCAAGTTCGGAGCAAGGCGGTGCCGGCATCCCACGAGGTGATGGGTTATCAGGTCGACATTGCGGAAGGGTGGTGGGCGAATCTTTACGACGAGGCCCGTCGCAGGAAATTCCTTGCCGAAGCTCCGCCGGCCGCCGTGGCGTCCATTCTCAAGGACGGCTGGAACGAATATGTCATCACCGCGCGGGGCAATCACGTCACCATGGAAGTAAACGGAGTCCCGGCGATTGACTACGAGGAACTGGACCCGACCATTCCGGCAAGCGGCATCGTTGCCCTGCAACTTCACAGTGGTCTGCCGCTTGAAGTCCACTTCAAAGATATTCAGATTCGGGAATTGACAAGATAGCAGCATTGCCTTGGTTCGGGCTGAACTTTGAATCGCTGAGCAAGGAGGAGAGCATGCGGAGCAGTGTTTTGTTCGGGTTCATTTTGTTTGTGACGGTCGCGGCCCTTTCGGGTATCGGAAGGCCCAGGTCGACACTAACCACCGGACCGTGATTCCGGGGATTTCGCTCCGATCAGCCTGCCGGGCGCTCGCCAGTTAAATGCGGGTGCTGCCGATCACGACGAGATATTGACGGTCTCGAGGGTTCAGATCCCCTTAGGGTCGGGGGAGAGCGCATTGCCCACACCCCCGTGCACATTGGGATGCGATAAACCTCGCGCCTACGCTGGGATTGGACAGGACGGAAGTCGCCGTTCTTGCGCCGGTAGCGCATGATCTTGGCGGCTTCGGACCGTTTCAGCGACAGCCGACTCTCGAACTGGATCGCTCTGGCTTTGTTGACGTTGAGCGGGGGCAAAGTATCGGCGGGGAAATGCTCGGCCAGATAGGCGAGCACGGCGCGGAATTCCTGATCGGTTCCTTTCATGCCGAAGCCGACCATCTTGGCCAGGGTGGTGCTCCAGCCGTTCTTGTCCTGGCGCAACGAAATCGATTTGCCGATCTCATGGCAGCCGATGCAGAGTTTCGCGGTTTCCGCCTTGCCCGGACCGTCGGGCAACTCCGCCCGGGCTCCGGCGGCGAGCATGATCATGGCGACAAACGGGAATGCGCAGCGACGGTTCCCCCACCGAAGACGGCTCGGGACGGAAAGCATTTCGTGAAATTTCGCGGGCATGGCGCTCAATGCTCCATCGGAAAGCCGAAGGAGTGGAGCGTGGCGTCGTGGGTCACGAGATAAACGTACCCTCCGGCGGCGGATAAGGCGATGCCGCGGGCAAAAGAAGCAATCGCGTCGCCGCTTTCCCACAGCACCTTGCCCGTGGCGCCGTCAAGAGCGTACAGCACGGCAGGCGACGAGCGCCGAACGCGCTCGGCGGCGCCGATCGAGGAGTCGTGGGTCCGGAACTCTCCACTCGAGACCGCGAAGACGACGCCGTTGACGATGATCGGGGGAAGCGGCGAAACCATGTCGCGGGAAACCCAACCCGGCTCAAGGGCCGGGGCGCCGTCTTTATCGACCACCTTCCAGGCTGTGATCGCGCCTTTGGACAGCTTGCCGTTGGTTATCGGGAAGTTCGCGCCCGACGCCGCCGTTCCGCCCGACGGAGCCGCCACCCAGGTGACGCCGTCCTCATCTTTCCAAGTTGAGAGCGCGCCCGGGACGAAGTCAGAAGCCGAATAGACGGGGCCGCGGTAGCCGTTGGGGCCCAAGCTCGCGCCCCTGATCAAGTGAATGCGGCCGTCGTCGGCGGTCGCCGCGAGCAGGTCGCTGTCTTTGTAATCAATGACCAGGGGTGAGGAAGTGAACGTCACGCCTCCCGGGCTGTAGCGTCCGGTTTGCTTGAGGGTCTTGGGGTCGAGCGAGACCAGCGAAGAGGACGCCTTCCCCCCCGTCGCCAGGTAGATGGTCCGGGCCGGGCCGAATGCCGGACCGGCGAAACCGGCGACGCCTCCCTCGGCCTTCCAGGTAGCGACCTTCTTCGATTCGAGGCCCACGGCCCACAGCCCGTCCGCGACGCCTCCGCAGCCGTTCGTCGTCGCCGCATAGGCCGTGCCGTCGACAACGATCAGTCCGTGAGCGTTGGCGTTGGGGGGAAGAAACTTCACCGCGGGCTTGTCGGTTTCACCGTTAGAGACGTAAAGCGCGTGGAGCATGCCGTCGGGCGCCAAGACATAGATGTATTGGGTCGGGCGGCGATAGGGATTGGCCGCCGCTGCGCGTTGCCGGGCGGGTTTAACGCTCGGGCTCGGGGCGCTTGGCCGGCGCCCGACGACTTGTTTCAGCGTCACCGCACCTTCATTCGGCTCGCCGACGGCGCTTGCGGCGGGGCTCCGGCGGCCGGTTCCGCGTGGGGCGACGAGCAACGGCAGTCCGGCCGGCGTGGAACGGGTCACGTTGGCCGTGATGCCGCCGGGGCAATCCAGGGTGGCCTCGGCCGAGGGTGAACCGGCGTCGAAACTTTTTTCCCACTCCGGGCGCGCCAGATCGGTGTCCATGACGAAGATGCGGCCGGAGCTGCCGCCCAGAAATCCCAGCGAGCGAAATCCGCGGTATCCGATGTAGAAGTCGAACAGCACCGGCGGCGTGAGCGCATTCAGTTGGCGGGGCGTATTGTTGAGCTTGCGCTTCCAGACCATTTTGAAACCGGGTTTTTGCAGGCTTTCGGAGGAGATCTTGGCGTCCCGGCGAACCCATGAAGATCGCTGCGCGTCGAACCCGACTGTCGTCCAGTCACCCCCGAACTGAGATTGCGCCGTCCGGGGCCCAAGGAACCCGACTCCGCAACACAGCGCGGCCCAAGCGGTTACTCGTGTCACTGCTAAACCTCTCCGCATAATTTCCGCGCCGGCAATCCACCCCCTACACGACGGGGCAAGCCGGGGCTTCCGGCCCTGTCTGAGCCAGGATTTCCATTTTGGCCCTGGTACCGCGACAGTATACACCCACGTCGCCCCGAATACCACGTCTTTTCGCGCTGAACCCTGCACATCACCTCCGCCGATAGGCGCCAGGGCTCGTCCGTCCGCTCACAGACGTTGGTTGAGCGGACTGAACGGCGCTCCGGCCGACACTGCTCCTGCGAAACCTTTTTGGAGCCAAAAACTGTTGATCCTCGCCCGGGCAACGCTACCCACCGGGCACAGGCAGCGCCCAGATCCTCCGCAGCATGTCGCCAAACAGCCGCCGGTTCAGATGTCCCTCCGCCAATAAGAGCCAGTAATACCGGGCGTGCTTGACCAGCCGTCCGCCGGTCTTCATCAGCCGGTGCTGCAGACTCGTCAGCGACCAGCTCTTGATCCTGCGCGGCAGTCCGAGTCGCCGCCACAGGTTGCCCAAGTTGTAGGAGAGCACGCTGAGCTGAAGCCGCACTTCGTTTGCTCGGAAGCGATGGCACGACAGCCGCGTCCAGTGAGTCGCCTGCTTGCCTTCCTTGATCCACTGCTCGGCGGTGCCGCGCTTGTTGTAGAACCGCACCAGCGAACGACTCGGCAGGGTCATGTTGGTCACCAAGAAGCCGGGTCGCGCAAACAGCTCACCCGGGTGATGCTCCACTTTGGCGACGATCCGTCGGGGCTTGGACCAGCTCTCCGCCTGATAGCGGAAACTCTTGTAGCGCACCAGCGGTTTCGCGCTGGGCCTGCCCGGTGGCCGGAACAAGATGTCGGCGATCTCCCACTCCAGCTTCTTGTTGGCCGGGATGCGAATGACGTAGTCCACTCCGCGATCCTCCAACGCCTCGTAGATCTCCGGCTTGGCAAAGGCGGCGTCGGCGCGGAACGTCACTCGCTTGCGTTCTCCCTGTTGGCGCTCGATCTCGGGCAGTAGCAGTTCGTCCCAGTCCTCGGCGCTGGACACGTTGCCCGCTCGCAGCTTCGCCGCCAGACAGTCGCAGCAACGATTGCATCTCCCGCAGTGTGATGGGCACCGACCAGACGGGCCATGTGAATTCAACCACACCATCAGAGTGCCACTCAAACCCGCGCGTAGCCCGAGCAAAGCACGGGGAAAGAGGCAAATAGTTGAACGCTAACCACACAGCCGCCCGCGTACTCGTTGCTTTGATATCGGTTGGTGCCTTATAAGTCTGGGCTCCCACTTGCACGGCAGAGGGGTCCCAACCCATCGAGTGTTGCTTGTCCTGATACCGCCACGGGCCGAACAATGCCTCGCGAAACGATCTAGCCGCACCATCGCTGCTTAAAGATTTGGCGAGAGTTTTCATAAGCCTGAGCAACCGTTGGGCCGCAAAGGTCATATCGAAGGGGGTAGACCTCACTTCACCGTTGCGGCTCGGGGCTAACTCAGATCCGAATGCCGAAAACCAATCGGCAGACCTACGTTCCGTGGGCGTCGCCTCAGCGAGAGCCGTTGCCATTGCCGAAACAAATTCTGCTTTAGAGCTGATTCGCAAAATGAAACAGGCGAACCCGATCTGGGGAGCCCCACGCCTCCACGGCGAACTATTGCAACTGGGCATCAAGATCTCCGAGAGGACCATCTCGCGTCTACTCCCAAAGACCCGTAAGCCTCCTTCGCAAAGCCGGCGAGTCTTTCTGGCTAATCACGCCGCAGACTTGGTCTCATTGGATTTCTTCACCGTCCCGACGATCAGTTCCCGTATCTTGTATGTCTTCGTGGTCGTGGCGCACGACCGTCGGCATGTCGTGCATTTCAATGTCACGACGAACCCCACCGCTTTCTGGACGGGCCAACAGATGATCGAGGCCTTTCCGGAGAACACGGTGCCGCGCTACTTGCTGTGAGACCCCGATGCAGATCCAGTTTTGACTACACACACGCTGGACGGACGTCACCTCACGGGAGTTTCGACTCCCTCGATTCCTTCTTCTTACCTTCTGCGGCGGCCTTCTCTTGGGCGCGCGCTCCAGCGAGGAGATTGAACATGCTATAGTTCCCCTCGTGACACGCGTACTCGAATATCGGCCCCTCAGTCTTCCTCATGGGAAACACCGCTGTCCAGGATCTTGTGAACGACTCCGAATCGTCGATCGTGTACTCGTAGCGCAGCGTGTCGGCGTCGACGCGCGTGAAGCGTTCGACCAGGTGCATGTTCTCGCCGGATCCTTTGAACATCGTCTGATCGGTGAAATTGGTCGTGTCGACGACCAGCGTATCGCCCTTCCAGTGGCCGCGTGAGTCTCCCATCCACTGGCGGATGCCGGGGGGGAGATGCGAGCGCCCGTCGAGGGGGATGATGCGAGAATCGTGGACCATCTCGTTGAGAATCACCACGTATTCAGGAGTCTGAAAAACCTGCATATTGTTGTTGTAGGCACTTGGATTCATTGGCGGTCCGGAGTTGAACCCCACCATACAACGCGCGCCCACATTGCGGTCCTCGGGGCCGTGAGCGGGGCGTCGCCTAATCTCCGCCACGGCGTCCGCTCTCTTCTGCGCCCGCAGCGTCAAGGCAGGAATCCTGCCATCTGGCGGATCCACAATCAGCGACGTTCGCCGGCTCGCTATGACCTCCGTTCCGCGATCAAACCAGTACTGGTTATAGCTGCCAATGCAATCGACGAAGTTCGGAGAGCCGATACAACGATCCGGGATCTCGCTCGAGTCGCGTAGAACTAGACCAATAAGGTCGAAACCTATGCGACTTTGCGCTGCCTGCTCTTCCAGCTCATCCGCTTCCTTTTCCGTAAGAACCTGTTTCCCCGCCAGCTCACTTGGGCGTTCCAAGGGCGTAATGGTGCGGAAGTCCCATATTCCCCGCAGGTCGGGCTCACCCCACGCTGTGCGTGGCGGAGTCCGCGTGTCCACGCCGGCCGCCTGGGCCTGCGCGGCAACGGGCGCCGGCGCCAACGAAACGATCGCGATCACGGCCACTACAACACCCATTGAAGCGGTACATCGATGGCTCATCTGAACCCTCCTTTTCACCTGCTTCGAGGTTTATCTCTGTTTCATTTCGAGCGGCCGCAACTCGATGCGGCGAAAAAACAGCTCCGCCCCTCGGACTGAAACAAAATCTTTCCCTTCGTCTCGCTGGCTTCGGATCCTTCCATGACGAAGGTTCCGTTTACCCAGTACTTGACGCGATCTCCGTCGGCGACCATTTCGAGGACATTCCACTCTCCGTGAGGCTTCTCGACTTCGTTTTTTGGATCACGGAAGCCGGCGGGCGCCCGGTAACCGGTCGGCCAACCATCCTGGTGGCCCATGTCGGTTTTGTTGAAACGATCAATTTGAATGCCGCGGTCGCCGCCCTTGCGTTCGCCCTTGACCGTCAGCTCAGCCCCTCCGAGGAGGATCACATCGCCTGTGGCGCCCTCCATGATCTGAAACTCGAGTGCTCTCGGCCAAATGGCGCCCTGCGATTTGGCTGCTTCCGCGTTCTTGTTCACGTCCGCCGCGCGATAGAGAATGCCGCTGTCGCGTGCTAGGCCCTTGCGGCGTCCGTGCGTCGCTTCGCCCCACTTGAATTCGGCGCGCAAATAGAAATCGCCGTATTCCTCTTTGGTGATGAAATACCCATAAGGGATTCCCTCGACGCGGACCATGCCGTCGGAAACGCGAAATATCTCGTCCGGGTCGTTGTTGAAACCCTTCCCGAAGACAAACGTCTCGAAGTTCTCGAGACTCTTGCCGTCGAATATCACGACGGGCTTCCCAGTTGGCGGAATATCGGCTGCGGGAAGCGTCGCCGCGAATAACAACGACGAGAGGAAGACAATCGCATGAGGAATCGATCGGGGTCCAATCCGGCTCATGATCACTGCTCCCGGTTCAAGCTGGTTTACCCAGGATTTCCGATTTGGCTCCTTTGACGGCACCAGTCTACACCCTCACCCGGCGAAGCGCAACCATTTCTCCACCCGAAAGAGGCGGCGGCTGAGGCGGGACCGATCGAGCCCCCTTCTTGCCCCTCATGGGGGCTGATCCGTCGCTGCGAAGTCGATTTCGCAGACACCCCTCCGAGCTTCCGTCCTCAGTACACAGATTTCGCATTCGCCAAGTGCGGTGCTACCCGCCCGGCACAGGCAGCGCCCAGATCCTCCGCAGCATGTCGCCAAACAGCCGCCGGTTCAGATGTCCCTCCGCGAACAAGAGCCAGTAATACCGCGCGTGGCTTTGTCAAGTTAATGATCCCGAGGCGGCGTTGCCTTGAAGTCCGCCTAGGGTTTTCTCCCCTTCAGCAGGCGCACGTCACCGTCTTCCAGTCAGTGAAAGCTCGCTCCCGGAGCAGACGATGGTGGATCGCTTTGAGGTGATGACGTGCAACTCGGAACAGGTTGTGAATCGCGCCGTGGACCGAGAGAAACCGTTGAACCTGTGCCGCTGATTTGAATCGTCGCATCTACCGTTCCTGCTCCCGGGTGTGCTGGTGGGAGACTTCAGCTCGGTTGTTTTCGTATTGCCCGGTTCGATGTGTGACCGATGGGAAAACCTCTCGTTGCGCAGCCGGATAGCTTCGCAGCTTGTCGGTAACCAGTTGCAGCGGTGGCCTCTCTTGGTGTTTCAAAACCTTGCGAAAGAAGCGCTTGGCGGCTCTCTTGTCTCGGTGGCGTGTGACCAGGATATCGAGGACGTCACCATCCTGGTCCACCGCTCTCCAAAGATAATGACGTTCGGCGCGGATCGTGATGAACAACTCGTCCACGTGCCAGATGTCACCGAGTCGACCCTGTCGCCGCCGCAGAGTTCGAGCATACGCTGGTCCAAACTTCCGGCACCAGGATCGAATGGCTTCGTAGGACACCGTGATGCCGCGCTCAGCGAGAAGATCCTCGACATCGCGAAAGCTCAGGGTGAACCGATGGTACAGCCAAACGGCATGGCTGATGATTTCGGGGGGAAAGCGGTGGCGTCGATACAGTGATCCCATCAGTCGATTGTCGCCGACCGGTGTTAACTTGACAATGCCAGGATAGCTGTTACCGGCTCCTCTCTCCGTCCTCACCAAATCGAACAGCTGTCTCGGTTCGCCGCCGTTGGCGCTGACCACAAACATCCTCGCGGGTAGGGGTTCTTGACTGAACGCGATGCTGTTCCCGTCAGGGCTCCATGAACCTCCGCGCAACGCCAGAGTTGCGCAAATTTGAATGACAGGCCCTCCCTGGATGGGTACCTTCTTGAGGGCGTCGCCGGTTCCAAAACCAATGAATTGACTGTCGGGCGACCAGAACAGCCCCTGATCCTGGGCACCTTCCGTTCCGGGTAGTTTCCGCGCTTGCTCGCGATCGACGTCGCGGACCCAAATGGCACTCTCGTCACCGCCCGACAAATAGGCGATGTGCTTCCCGTTGGGAGAGACCGCGGCCCAACCGTGGGCGCCGCTTGCCCACGCCACGTTATAGAGGTTGTCGGGAGTAAAGGAAAAGCGCCCAACGGTCTTGTCCGCGGCCGCTTCTTGAAACCGGACCAGCGACAGTGCGACCAGCGCTACCAGAAGCACGGCAGCGGCTGCCCAGGCGATTCGTTCCCGAGTAGCCACTGGTGGTGTGGGACCGGCAGGAGTCAGCCTGCGTACTGGTGGCGTGGGCAATCCTCCCTGTTCTTGCCCGGACACGATGGTCTGGCCCACCGGGGGCACAACACGCGCCCCTGCATCGCTAGGACCGGCAGGAGTACCGGTCCCTACGGGAGCACCGGTGCGTACGATTGTCGATTTACCCGACTTCAGCTTCTCGCTGAGCGTTTCCAGGTCAACCACCATGTCGGCCGTGCTTTGATAACGCTTATCCGCCTCCTTGGCGAGGCACTTGCCGACGAGCCACTCCAGCTCCATCGGCACGCCGGTCCGCAGCGCTGTCATTGGCTCTGGCTCTTCGTTGGTGATGGAGTACATTACTGCTTTGTCGTAATGGCCCTTGAACGGCCGCTGTCCGGTGACCATCTCGTAAATCACGACACCCAGCGACCAAATGTCCGTGCGATGGTCCAGCTCCATCCCGTAGGTCTGCTCGGGGGACATGTAGGTCACCGTGCCCATGGTCTCGTCGAAACGGGTGAGCTTCGAGCGGTCGGTCAGCAGCGCCAGCCCGAAGTCCATGATGGTGACGAGCTGCTTGGAGCCGGAGCCGGTGACCATCAAGTTGGCGGGCTTGATGTCGCGGTGAACGATCTTTTCTCGTGTGCCGCCTCCAGTCCGTGTGCCGTCTGGATGGCGATATCGAGCGCATCCTTCAGCTTGAGCGGCCCGGCCTCGATCTTTTTGTCCAGCGGCTCGCCTTCGAGGAAGGCCATGGCAATGAAGGTGCGGCCATTGGCCTCCGCGATTTCATGGACGGTGCAGACGTTGGGGTGATTCAGCGCGGCGGCGGCTTCCGCCTCGCGGTGGAAGCGGGTTTTGATCTCTTCGTTGTCGAGCAGATGGGCGGCCAGGAATTTCAGGGCGACAGGACGCTTGAGCTTCGTATCCTCGGCCTTGTAGACCACACCCATCCCGCCCTGGCCGACTTCGGAGAGGACCTTGTAGTGGGAGATGGTGGTGCCAACCATTGACGCCCAAATTGTACCGCTACCGGATTACTGGTGATTACAATCGATCCGTCCAACAATCAAATATTTTCAGGCCAGGCCGTTGCGTCGGCTCGGTTTCCGGGTCCGTCGGGGACCATGAGCACGCTCAGCCACCTGGATTGCTCATGCGATCCGGATTTCGCGACAGCTATCCGCAGATGGGCGCTATGTGGTTTGTTTCAAGGAGTTTAGTCCTGCTCGCGGTCGCGGATCTCTTCGTGCCAGTTCTCTGTAATGTGAAGTGCGGGCTTGCGTTGTGTCTCGCCTTCGTGCGGACTGTCGCACGCGCCCCTGAAGACTGGGCAGGGTCTATTCCAGGCGGGTCCGATCAGGGGGCTTCGCACACACCGCTTTCACACCTCTTAGCAAGCTTGTAGCGATGCTTCGCGACCCAGCCATAGCCGGAGCGAGAGATCCATTTCAGGACCGGGACACGATACAGCCAGGCCACGAGTTTCCAACCGCTCAGGCGGCGCGCGATCTGGTACACCGCGTCAGCACCCACGTCGATTGAACCGTCGGGGTTGACCAGCCGCATGCCCGAGTTGAAATCGCCCTCGGCCAGCTTGGGAAACCGCTGCTTCAGTCCCTCGGACTGGCGCGGCACGTATTCGAAAACGCCAGCCGTGTCTCGCCGCTTCATCCTCTCGACCTGCTTCAGGCAGAACCGACACTCTCCGTCGTAGACGACGACCAAGTGGGCAGGTTCTCCGGTGGTTTGCACCGTGGGCATCGCTTTTAGTGTACCGATTCGGTATGGGGCGGAATTGCTCGCTCTGGCCTAGGGATGGCTTGCTGGGGCATTGTCAAGTTAACGGTGGTCGGTGACAATTGACCAATGGAATCACTGTATCGACGTCACCACTTTCCACCCGAGATCATCAGCCACGCGGTTTGGTTGTACCATCGGTTCACGCTGAGTTTCGCGATGTCGAGGACCTGCTCGCTGAGCGGGGCATCACAGGACGAGCGCTATGCGGTTCGTTTCGGGGGGCTTAGTCCTGCTCGTGGTCGCGGAACTCTGTGAAGAATCAAGGTCAGGTAGCGGCCCGAAGTGTAGGGCGCTCGGGGGGGAGGGGACGGACGAGGATCGGGTAGAGGGATACCCGGAACAGGCGGAGGTGGTGCCGGCTTAGGCCCCTGCAAATGAACGAGGCTGTCGATGCATCCACCTGAGCTGAGGGACACGGAATCCATGACTTACGAATAGTGTACGGGCCTGCGTGGGCCCTATGTCTTTTTTCTTTTCCGACGGTCCCGTATCAGCCTCTAAAGCTCGGGATCTGCGATCCACACTGCCGCGCGTGCACTACCTGCCCGTACACATCGGCGGGTACGGACGGCCCATTGCGGGTGCAATGCTGACGGTAAGCCTTCTCAAGCTCTCCGGCGATCTCATCAGGCGTCATGCGCTCGATGTGCCGACGCTCCAGCGCGTAGACAAGCGCGCCGTCCTTGAACAGGGCGACGGACGGCGACGATGGAGCAACCTCCGGCATGCGCTCGCGCGCGCGTTGGGTCGCCTCCATATCCACCCCCGCGAAAACCGTGGTCAAGTGATCCGGGATGACAGCGGCCTGCAGCGCCTGGGTGACCCCGGGCCGGGCGCCTCCGGCCGCACAGCCGCAGATGGAGTTTACGACGATAAGCGTGGTTCCAGGCTTGCCAAGAACCTCATCAACATCAGCAGCGGCCTTGAGCGGTGTGACGCCACATTTCGCCGCCGTCGAAGCCCTCAAAAACGCGCTCGCGGGGCGTTTTCCGTTTCGACTTGAAGGGCAAGCGACCCGAATCTACGGGCGTCATACCGAAGCGCTCAAAGGCCCGCCATAGCGCGGCTCGGGTCTGCGATAACTGCGCCGCGACGGGGTGAGCCCGTAGAGCCTTCTTATTCCGCTCGCCTTGGGTTGTGCGCCCGCCCTTCAACGTCTTCCTCATCGCTCGAACCCCGGCAATCATCGAGCAAAGGTCCTCGATGGCAAACTTATCGCTCGAGCGAGTCGGAGTGCCGTTTTCCTCGAAGATCCCCTGCAATTGTGCCCATAGTTCGGGATGCTCGAAGTCAGGGGGGCACGCGGGATACTCGCCGGGAATTTCGACGGTTTGCGGCAGCCTGCGCTTACCGCGACCGCCGTCCAAAACCTCCAGACCGGGATGTTTCGGCTTGCGCCCTCGGGTTGCCATGGCGTTAATAGGATGTGCGGACAATGCAAGGGAAAACGCGGAATTCAAAAGGTAGCTGACCGCTTGGTCTACGCCAAACGATCTCTAGATTCTCGACCCGCCCTCCCCCGTCAGTTGGACAGGGAGACGTTGCCGATTCGCCTTGTCTCTCGCTGTCTTGCGCGAGTGGTGCGACTTGCAGAGTCCTTGCAGGTTCGCTTCTTCGTATATCGCGCCACCGTCCTCGATCGGCAGGATGTGGTCCACCTCGGTCGCCGACACCCAGCCCCCCTTTTTATCGGGTGCGCGGGGCGCCGAATGCAACCCCGGTGCTTGCGAACCAAAGGCGAAATCCACTTTCAACCAGAAATACACGCAAATCTTGTGGATGTCAAGTCGATGGTGTCCGGAAGTGTCTTAGAATCAGGTGGTTCGGAGCTTCTCGACGCGAGTTCAGGCCCTCAAGGTGCGGATTGATGGTGGTTACCGGATTTGAACGCAGCCTTCGGCAAACGCTTCGCGTGGGGTAAGCGAAGAGGAACCACAGAGCCGGGCGTAAGGTGAGGACACCCAAGGAGGTGTCCCATGACCCATTTACGCCGACAGATGCTCGAAGAGCTCGAGCGTCGCCACTACTCCGCGAACACGGTTCGCGCCTACGTCCGCACAGTCGAAGACTTGGTGCGCTACTTTAAGCGGAGGCCCGACCGATTAGGGCCGGAGCACATCCGCCAGTATCAGGCCCACCTGTTCCGCGATCGCAAACTCGCCGCCAACACCGTGGCGCAACGTGTGGCGGCGTTGCGGTTCTTCTACATCAAGACGCTCGGACAGGAGTGGAACCTGGATCGGGCGCGCCCTACCCGAAGAGGCCTCGCCGACTGCCCAACATTCTTTCCCCGCAGGAGGTCGCCCGTCTGATCGAGGCCGCCGACAGCGCGTTCCATCGCATGATCGTGATGACGCTCTACGCCACCGGCGTGCGCCGGTTGGAGCTGACGCAGCTCCAGATAGAGCGTCCAGAATCACCGGGGCGAGGACTTGGACATTGATCACCTGCTGGGGCTGTTGCAGCTCCCCTCTCAGCTTCGCGAGCAGTTCCACGATCCGTGTGAGTTCGCGAATATCGTATCCGCGGGCTACTTGTTCTGCTCGGTTGGCTTTCAGCAAAGCGGTTGGCAGGTGCTCCCCCTTGTGACGCTTGCGGAGCGCCCGTCGACGTATCGAAACGTGCCGCTATCCTGCGGAACGGCTCCCCGGCAAGCAGGGATTGCTCGATGACTCTACGTCGAGGGTGAGCACAGATGGTGCAGGTTCTCGGTACCAGGCTTATACTAGGGCACAAACCGTGACGCTATGTTTGCCACGACCGCTCAACTCGGCCGACGTTTGCTTGTGGAATCACCCGCCTCTTGACACCGTCAAAGGTCAGTTGTAAGCGGCGGCAGACTAAAATCCACAGAGATGTCTTCCGACCAGAGTTCTCGCCTCAATTCCTCGCGGGTAACCACCTCGCCCGCACGCTTCAGCAACACCACCAGAGCCCGGAACGGTTGGTCCCGCCGCGGTTTCTTGCGGTTTCTCCGCTCGACCGGAGTGGGAGCATCCTTCGCGCACCTGGTGACCCTGCTGTCGGACCATCCCGCTTTCCAGCGCCTCGAACAACTCTGCGGGCAACCCCTTCGTGCATCGGCAGCCTCGCAAGTCGCAGCGAGCGTCACGTTTACCGATGTCGCGGCGGAAGCCGGGCTCGCGGGAGCAACGAACGTCTCCGGCAACGCGAACGAAAAGAGGTATCTGCTGGAAGAGATGGGCGGCGGAGTCGCGTTCTTCGACTACGACCACGACGGCTGGCTCGACATTTTTCTCGTCAATGGAACAAGGTTCGAAGGCTTTCCTCCAGGGAAGGAATCGACGAGTTACCTATTTCATAACAATCGCGACGGCACGTTTACCGACGTCACCCGGGGCGCCGGCCTGACCCATTCGGGCTGGGGCCAAGGCTGCTGCGTCGGCGACTACAACAACGACGGATTCGATGATCTGTTTGTCAGCTACTGGGGCAAGAACGTTCTGTACCGCAATAACGGAGATGGCGCGTTTCGTGATGTTTCCGAGGAGGCGGGCGTAGCCGGCGGCGGCAAGCGCTGGGGAGCGGCTTGCTGCTTTTTGGATTACGACCGCGACGGCCACCTCGATTTGTTCGTCGCCAACTATGTGAATTTCGACCCGCAAACTTCCCCGGAGCCCGGCAGCGCGGAGTCGTGTTGGTACAACGACATCGCGGTTGCGTGCGGTCCGCGCGGTTTCGGCGGCGGAACGAACATTCTCTACCACAACCGGGGTGACGGCACGTTCGAGGACGTGTCAGAGAAGGCGGGAATCACTAATCCGCGCGGGCTTCGCGAACCGTCGTTTGCGAAAGAAAACTGGCGGCCGACTGGCTCTTACGGCATGGGTGCGGCTGTGGCGGATTTCGACAACGACGGCTGGCCTGACATTTACGTCGCGTGTGACACGGCCCCGAGTCTGCTCTATCGCAACAATCACGACGGGACGTTCACCGAAACGGGAGTTGCCGCCGGCTGCGCCTTTAATGAAGACGGCGCCGCCATGGCGGGCATGGGAGTCGGAATCGCGGACTATGACGGCGACGGCTGGTTCGACATTGTTCGCACGAACTTCTCCGATGAGTTCACGACGCTGTACCAAAACAACGGCGACGGCACTTTCCATGACGCCAGCCTGCAAGCCGGCCTCGGCGTTAACACGAAGTTTCTTGGCTTCGGCGCTGGGTTCCTCGACATCGACAACGACGGCTGGAAGGACATCCTTCTGGCGAACGGTCATGTCTACCCGGCGATCACCAAAAAGAAGCTGCACGTAACCTATAGCCAAAGGAAGATCCTTTACCGCAACCGCGGAAACGGACGGTTTCGAGATATCTCGCGGAAAGCCGGGCCGGGCATCACCACACCTCACGTCAGCCGTGGCTGCGCTTTTGGGGACTTCGACAATGACGGCAACGTCGACATCGTTGTTAATAACCTCGACGGCCCGCCGTCGTTGCTGCGGAACGAGAGCCGCAACGAGAACAACTGGCTGATGGTGAAGTGCATCGGCGCCGAATCGAACCGATCGGCGATCGGCGCGCGCGTGTCGGTAACCACCGGACAGCGCGTCCAAATCGACGAGGTAATGAGCGGCTCGAGCTACTATTCGCAGAACGACCTAAGATTGCATTTCGGCCTGGGCCGTGCGGAGAGCGCCGACCGTGTGGAGGTTCGCTGGCCGTCTGGTGAGTCGGAGTCCTTCCAGGCAATCGAGGGAAACCGCTTGATCTATATAAGAGAAGGCGAGGGCATCGTGCGAGAGGAAGAGTTTGGCGCGGAGGACTAAGTCTATGCTTGCGCACGGGATGCGAACTCTGCTTCATCGCTGCGTCTTCGTGGCGTTGCTGTCAGTCGTCGCCGCGGGAATTCTCGCCGGGCCAACCGATGTTGAGAGGCTGAGAATCAAAGCCGAGCAGGGAGGCGCCGACGCACAGTTGAAACTCGGCCTGGCGTACAACAGCGGCAAAGGCGTGCCGCAACACCATGCCGAGGCCGTCAAGTGGTACCGGCTCGCCGCCGAGCAGGGACACGCCGCAGGCCAGCACAACCTCGGCGTGGCGTACGTCGATGGCCTAGGCGTGCCGCAGAACTACACCGAGGCCGTCAAGTGGTACCGGCTCGCCGCCGAGCAGGGACACGCCGCCGCCCAGAACAACCTCGGCGTGATGTACGACTACGGCCGTGGCGTGCCGCAGAATCACGCCGAGGCCGTCAAGTGGTACCGGCTCGCCGCCGAGCAGGGACACGCCGCCGCCCAGCACAACCTCAGCGGGATGTACGCCAGAGGCGAGGGCGTGCCCCAGGACCACGCCGAGGCACTTAAGTGGTATCGGCTCGCCGCCGAGCAGGGTTACGCCATAGCGCAGTACAACCTCGGCCTGGCGTACGAGAACGGCGAGGGCGTCTCCCAGGACCACGCCGAGGCACTTAAGTGGTATCGGCTCCCCGCCGAGCAGGATCTCGCCGCTGGCCAGCACAACCTCAGCGTGGCGTACCTCAACGGCCTAGGCGTGCCGCAGGACGCCGCCGAGGCACTTAAGTGGTACCGGCTCGCCGCCGAGCAGGGACATGCCGCCGCCCAGAACAACCTCGGCGTGATGTACCATTACGGCCGTGGCGTGGAGCTGGATCACGCCGAGGCACTTAAGTGGTACTGGCTCGCCGCCGAGCAGGGTCTCGCCGCCGGCCAGCGCAACCTCAGCGGGATGTACGCCAGAGGCGAAGGCGTACCGCAGGACCACGCTGAGGCCGTCAAGTGGCTCCGGCTCGCCGCCGAGCAGGGTTACTCCGAAGCGCAGCACAACCTCGGCGTGGCGTACGTCGATGGCCTAGGCGTACCGCAGGACCATGCCGAAGCCGTCAAGTGGTTCCGGCTCGCCGCCGAGCAAGGTCACGCCGCCGCGCGTTACAACCTCGGCATGGCGTATGCGACCGGCCATGGTGTGCCGCAGGACCATGCCGAAGCCGTCAAGTGGTGCCGGCTCGCCGCCGAGCAAGGCGACGCCCGCAGCCAGTACAACCTCGGCGTGCTGTACGACAACGGCCGAGGCGTGCCGCAAGACTACGCCGAGGCCGCCAAGTGGTACCGCAAGGCCGCCGAACAGGGAAATGACAAGGCACAATATAACCTTGGGGTCGCGTATCTTGTTGGCGAGGGGGTACCAGAGGACTTTGCCGCGGCGATGGATTTGTTCCGTCAGGCCTCAAAACAGGGCCATGCCGAAGCGCAGACCAACCTCGGCGTAATGTACAAGACCGGCGAAGGCGTGCCGAGAGATCTAGTCCTTGCCTATGTATGGATAAACATAGCAGCGTCGCAAACGGCAGCCGCCGCACGTTTGAAAGAAAAAACTGCCGGAGAGATGACGACCGAACAGATTACCCAAGCGGAAAGACTGGCTCAGGATTGGCCAGTATCGGAAGCCTCTTACAAGCCGGATCTGGATGCCAAAGCCCGTGATGGGACAACGGCCTTAATGACCGCGGTCACGCAGCGGGACGCCACTGTGGTCAAGTCTCTGCTCAGCGACGACGCAGACCCGAACATTGCCGACAACGCTGGTTGGACCGCCTTGATGCACGGTGCCGACGGGGGCCAAACAGCCTGTGTTGAGAGTGTGTTGGCTCACGGGGCTGATCCCAACCACCGAGACACCTATGGTGCCACTGCCTTGATGTTCGCCGCGGCCAACGGTCACGCCCAAATCGTCGAGGCACTGCTGGCCAAGGGCGCCGATCCGACCTTGAAAGCCGACAGTGGCGCCACCGCATTGACACTGGCGCAACGACAAGGCCATTCCGCCATCGTTGAACTGCTTCAAGCCGGAAGAAATCGTTAGGCGGCTCTCGATCCACTCGAACCTGATTCGTCGCCGAGTGGAACGCAAATTGTGTTCAGTCACGGGCAGTGCAATGACGCGGATCAGTAGCGCTCTGATCTTTTTCTGATGGACGCGGACGGATCCAGCTCCGCAAAATGCCGGGAACAACAGCTCTCGGTGACCCTCGACCCGGCCCGTGCCTGCTTGCATGCCGCGAAAATCATTGTGGTTCAGTGGATGGGCGTGTACAATCGCAATGGCAGGAGACCGAAATCGGAAATTCGCGATGGATAACAATAAGTCCAAGCGAGGTTCATTGGAGCGCGGCGGCTTTACAATTTCTTTCGTAGTACCGCTATTGTTTGTTGGCTCGCAAACATACGCGGATGGGCCGATCCTCCCTACGTTCCTCGACATTACGAGCCGTGCCCGAGTCACGTTCCATAACGAGGCGAGTCACACGTCGGAAAAATACCTCCTGGAAACAATGGGCGGCGGTGTGGCCATTTTTGATTATGACCGTGACGGCTACATGGATCTCTTTTTCGTCAACGGTGCTAAACTCGAAGATCCGATGCCTGCCGGCAATTCAGCTAACAAATCGGACTCCCGATACTGGAACAGACTCTATCGGAATAAGAAAGACGGAAGTTTCATCGACGTCACCGAGGATACAGGTTTGCAAGGACATTCCTATGGCATGGGTGTCGTCGTTGGAGACTACGACAATGACCATTGGCCCGACCTCTTCATAACGAATTACGGCCGGGACATCCTTTACCACAACGAAGGCGATGGGACCTTTACCGATGTGACCGAACGTGCCGGGGTAGCCGGCAGCGGTTGGTCGACTGCCGCGGCGTTTGTCGACTACGACCGGGACGGCCATTTAGATTTGATCGTCATCCGCTACCTGATCTGGGATTACTCAAAAAACATTTGGTGCGGCAAGCGTCTTCCCGGCTACCGCAACTATTGCCATCCAGATCACTTCCTGCCGGTCCCCCACCTCGTTTATCAGAATAACGGCGATGGCACTTTCTCGGAAGTCTCCAAGAACAGTGGATTCTCTACCCCTGGAAAAGGGCTTGGGGTGGCGATCAACGATTTCGATGACGACGGGCGGCCGGACGTATTCATCGCGAACGATTCCTTTCCGCAGCAGCTGTTCCGAAATAACGGAGACAGAAGTTTCGAGGAGGTTGGTCTCATTCAGGGCGCCAGCCACGACGAACACGGTCGAGTATTTGCCGGGATGGGGGTGGATTTCTCAGATTACGACAACGACGGCCGGCCCGATGTCTTTGTCACCGCGCTGGCACACCAAGGTTACGCGCTATTCCACAACCAAGAGGGTTCGTTTGCGTATGTCTCTGACCGGAGCGGCGTAAGTCGGGCCACAATGATCCGTTCCGGGTGGGGAACGAAGTTCATCGACTACGACAATGATGGATGGAAGGATCTATTAGTAGGTCAAGGACACGTTATGGACAACATCGAGCTCACACAGCCGGACGTGCGGTACTTGGAACCCCTTTTGTTGATGAAAAACGTGGACGGGAAGTTCGAAGATGTATCCGCACGAAGCGGCGCTCCCTTTCGAGTACCCATGGCGGCTCGGGGCGTGGCCTTTGGGGATCTCAATAACGACGGTTTCTTGGACGTCGCCATAAATCGGAATAATGAACCAGCAGTGATCCTTGAAAACCAAGGTGGAAACGAGAATCATTGGCTTCTAATCAATACCGTCGGTAAAACAAGCAATCGCGACGGCATGGGTACCAAGATTCACCTCGTCTCCGAATCAGGGCTCGAGCAACATGCCTATATCAGCACGGCTGGAAGCTATATGTCCTCAAACGATAAGCGGGCGCACTTTGGTCTTGGCCGGGATAAGAAGGTGCGTCTCCTTAAAATAATGTGGCCAAGCGGGATCATGCAGCGTTTGGAAAACGTCACTGCTGACCAAGTTCTTACCGTCGAGGAACCCGAGCAGGTACCAAATTCTACGCAAACAGCGGTTCCACTTCTCCTACATCCAGAAAAGTAGTTCCTGAGACAGGCTCTAAGTACTCGAAGGCACGCCCTGAGGGCGTGTTCGTTATTTTCTTGCTCCAGTCGATGCCCAGCGCCGAATACATGGTCGCGGCGACGTCTTCGGTGTAAATAGAGCGCTTCTTATTCCAACCGGGATCCACTACCTTCCCACCCGTTTCGTCTGTCGCGCCAATAATTCGGCCGCCCTTCACCCCGCCGCCGGCGAAGATCGTGGTCGACGCGAACCGGTGGTGGTCACGACCCTTGTTAACAGTCAGATCCCTCACCGTACGACCAAACTCGCCCATGCAAACGATTAAAGTCTTGTCCAGCAGTCGGGCGCCGTCTTTGGTTTGCCGTCGGCTCAGATCGGTCAGGAGACTGGCGAAGGCCGCATCCAGCTGCTGTGACATCGTGTATTGGTTCGATGGCTTAGTTTTGTCGTAGATGTCCGCGTGGAAATCCCAATTATTGTGTGAAATGAACACATAGCGCGTGCCGGCCTCTGCGGCGATCAGGTTGCGAGCCAGGATGCAAGCATCGCCCAGCGGCGAGCCGCCATAGTCCGTGCGCTCGTCCTCTTTGAGCTGCAAGATGTCACCGATCCCCGGAGCGACCATCATCGAGTGTGCGCCCGCGTAATGGGATTGATACTCCTCGATCGGTCGCGACGGGACCCCCTGAGCAGTATGACCGTCGTGTTCCAATTTGCGGAGCAAGCTCCATCGCCTGTCGAAGATTTGGCGGTCGCTATCGGGCACCACAAAGTCGAGACCTGCCTTCGTGTCCAGCGTGAGAGGGTTATATTTGGGATCCAGGCAGCCGGCTCCGATGATGCCCGAGCCGCCCCCTGCCCCATAGTTCATGGACACAAACGGGGGCAAAAAGTCGGTTGATTTGCGACGCGCCGCCATTTCGTATGCAATCACCGCTCCTACGGATGGCATCTCATTACGGCGTGCGGGACTAATTGGATGCGCCACTTGCAGGTAGAAATGTGCTCGAGAGTGGCCCGCTTCCCAAGCCTCCACGGAACGCACGATCGCTACATCGTCCAGTTTTTCCGACAATCGTGGGAAAAGGCCGTAGGGCAGCTTGAGCGACCCGCCCTTCATGGTGCGCAGGTCGAAATCAGGTGGTGTCCAGGGTCCTTCTTTGAAGTCAAAACTGTCGATTTGACTGGGCCCGCCGTTCAGAAAAAGAAAAATACAATACTCCGCTGTGCCGCGAAGCCGCAAGTTGGTCGAGGCCCGGACATTCAAGGGCCGCAACATCGGCAGAAGATAGAAGCACGACGCGCCGGCGGAGCCGAAACGAAGAAAACCGCGCCGTGTCAGCCTGGGCACGCTGCTCTCGATTTCTCTCATAAACAGTCTTCCTATCCTAGTGATTAAAAAGAAACTCGGTCTTGTTCAGCAGACTCCACACCAGATCTTCAGCGCCCGCCTCCCGGTATTGTTCAATCTGCGTGACCCCAATACGTTGCTCGCCCGCCGTCGGGAATCTGCCCAAGGCCGCCAAAAATAACTCTTCCACGATGGCCTCATTACTCTTCAATGGCTCCGCTTTGAGGAGTTCCTTCAAGCGTCCCTTGTCTGCCTGTACGCGCTCCTTGACCAATCCGCTGTTGAGGAGCACGGAAGCCTGCACCATCGAACCCGAGTTACTCTTCTCACCCTGATCGCGGTTGCTCTGGCCGAAACCGGCCAGAAACGTTTTTACTTCGCCTTCTAAGTCGGACGGACCTCTCGTTTGCATGGCGTACTTCACTTTTTGGTCCGTCCCTCGGACGGGAAGATCAACAAACACCCCCGTGGTTTCCGACATCGCATCATAAAGCTGCTCGGCCGATAGGCGCCTGACATAGTGCCGGGCGAAGTAAGACGCGTAGGCGGGTTTCCATTCTCCGTGAAATTGACAAGAGAGCTGATAAGCGCTCGATTTCGCAATCAGTTTGATGATGTAGCGAAGGTTATAGTTGTGATCCACGAAATCGCGCGCCAAAGCGTCCAAGAGCTCCGGGTGCGTGGGCTGGATCGTCCACGGTTCAGGCGGAGGATTCTTTGGATCTTGCCGATCCAAATCAAATTCCATGGGGGGATCTACAATACCAACCCCCATCAGTTCCGACCAAAGGAGGTTCACTGTGGCACGCGCGAACTGGGGGTGGGAGGTGAGCATCCGGGCGTAAGCGTGGCGCAGGGGCTCCTCCGCTCTTGCTGTTTGCCCGGCAAGCAGAAACTTGGGCGTCGTGTCGGCCTGGTAGCGTCCCACCCGCTTGACGCTCCGATACTTCAGGTCGTACCGATGAGGGGCCTCTTGGACCGGGAATTCCTGGCCAATCCCAAATCCCCGGAAAATTCGGATACCACCGAAGAAGGATGCATGACGCCAGAACTGATCTCGCTCGGTCCGGGCTAGGAAAAGGTTGATCTTCTCCAGATGATCCTTTCCGTCGTGGCACGAGACACACTCCAGATTCACACCCAAGAAATACTTGCTGGAGCTGATGGCAATGTCTTCGATGGTGTCTTCGTGGTTAATCGCCAGGCCGTCGGAATCATCAGCGTGATTCCGCGCCAAAAAGTTGCTGGGCCCCGACTCCCAGTTGGAGCGAGCCGTGGCGGTGAGCATCTCTGTGACCAGCTGATTGTAGGGAAGATTTAAGAGCAGGGAGGTGTTGATGTAATCCCAGAATAGATTTCTCCCTTTGGCACCTAGCTCGGGCAACCCATTCCGAAACAAGTCAGAGAAGAAATATGTCCAGCGATCCAGGAAGCGATGGGTTGGATGGGGTATGGCTCCCGGATCGACTTTAGCGTCGGTCAGCTCATCAATCACCTTGGCCCGCTTGTCGGGACCGGAGTCCGCCACAAACTCACGGACCCGTTCCGGCTCCGGCAAGCGCCCGGTCAAGTCAAGAGAGACTCTTCGAAGGAACTCTTCATCCGAGGACAGGTCGGCATGAGGGATGCCGTCGCCCTCCATCTTGCCGAAGATGAAGTCGTCGATATAATTGTTTCGTGGAATGGGTCCCGCTGACCGGCTGACGTGCGGCAAGCGGGCGGTGACCTCGCTGGTCACTTGGTCTAAATCCACCCGTGCGGACCCGGTAGGGTCTTCCGAGTGCTTCGCCGGTTTCTTGGTCCCGGCCTGGTCTTTCTTGGAGCCGCTATCAGCCGCGTTGCCGAGCAGCAAGGCCGAGGCCAGCAACGCCAGGCTCACCAACGACAAGCTCTTCATCCCATAGATCATTCTAGCACCCACCGTAGATCATTCTCGCACGCAGGTAAGATCGAACGTTGGGGTACCCACTGCCCCGTGAGAAACTAAAAGTCGTATCGCAGGCCAAATTGCACGATGCGAGCCTCTCTGGCGCTCAGTATCCCGCCAAAGCTAGGCGACGCTAAATTTCCGGCTGGGTTATTGAAATTAACTCGATTCACCAGATTAAAAAATTCAGCTCGGAATTCGATACGCCCGAGGCTTTCCTTCGGCAAGAAGAACATCTTCTGGACGGCAAGATCGGCTTGGGAGAAACCCGGCCCGACCAAGGGATTTCGGCCTGTACTCCCGAATGTTCCAGTTTCGGGCCTAACAAATGCTGCCGTGTTGAAGTATTCAGCCACTAACTCACCATGTGAGCGGCCCGTGTCCAGCGTCCCATCTCCGATAGTATTCGGCCGTTGCGCACCAACATTCCGCCCCGGGCCGGTCAGCGCGACATCGCTACCGGACGTAACCGCGAATGGAAGGCCGCCGGCCATGCGGACGGTGCCGGTCAGTTGCCACCCTCCTAAGATCTGAGACACAAACCCTCGGTCTTTGAAAAACGGCAGTTCCCAGATGCCGTTAAAGGCGAAAAGCTGCTTCTGATGAAAGTTGGAAAGTGCGCGCTCGCCGTCCCTATAATTGTTCACATCCTGCACCCCTCCGCTATCCACGGAAAACCGCGATCTGTCATCGATGGACTTTGCTAGAGTATACGCGAATTGGAAGGTGTAGCCCTTGGAAAACCTCTTCTCAGCTTTAGCTTGGAACGCGTGGTAGTTGGAATTCCCATCGGCGTGAATACTAGAGACAGAGCTATAAAACTCCGGAAAGAAAGGCCGCCGCGATTGAGTATTGGCAGCAGTTGCCCCAGGTCCAAAGACGGCAGAGTTGGCCTCGCGAACGGCCGACAACTGGTGACCTACACGCCCGAAGTACCCAGCCTCAACGACAAGATCGGCGCCAAGCTGATGCTGGACGTTGAAGTTGAACTGTTGAGCGTAACCGGCCCGGAAGTTGTTGTCTACCGTGTAGAATTGAGCTGGAAAGACAAACGAGTCCTGCGTGTAAGGAAACGGGTCTTCACGGCCGGCAAAAGGATCGCTAAAACTGGGTGGGGGTGAAAGCTGCAACGGAAGAACGTAGGGCAGCGCTTGATTTACGGTGGCGGAAACGATTGCCCCGGTGTAAGCGTAGAAGATGCCGTAAGCTGCGCGAATGGACGTGCGCCCATCTCCAAAGGGATCGAAGGCGAGACCGATCCGCGGCCCGAAGTTGTTCTTGTCAGTTGGCATCAGGCCTCGCGGCACCCCAGCGTCTCCCGGGTAAACGAACCCCGGAGGCGCATCAGGCCACACCTGGGACTGCTGGCAATCGGTAGAACATGGAGCAAACGGCCGAACGCTTGCGGTCCAGTCCCTAATTTGCACCCAAGGCGTATTCAGCTCATAGCGTAAGCCGAAGTTCAAAGTCAATTGCGGGTGGACTTGGAAATCTTCTTGTACAAAGAGATGGTAATTGCCGCCACGGGAGGCGTCTTCCACGATGCTTTGCATAAAAAGGTTACTGGGTCGACCCAGAATGTAGTCGGCTGCGGCATTTCCGCTAAACCCACCGTCAAAGGTAAACCCTCCTGAGCTTTGAAACGGTGTTCGTGTTAAATGGCGGAGGCGAAAAATTTGACCGCCAAACTTAGTCGTATGCCGTCCGTGAATCCATGAAATGTTTTGACTAAATTGAATAACGTCATCCGGTTCCTCGAGATCAAAGGCGCCGTTAACGGACGATCGGCCGCTTATGGTGACCCAGGGCACCGCCGGATTTTCGCCGTCCTGGTTGAAATTTCCACCAAGTTGGCGAGCCGTTTTGCTGGCATCAGTCCCCTCGAAACCAGAGTCTAGGCGGTGCCAGGAGAAGCGGGTTTCACTTAGGAGGCTGGGGCCGAAAATGTGCGTTTCAGAGAGCGACCAGTTCCTTAGTGTCGTGCCAATATCGCCCGCTAAGGCCAAGGCGTCGCCCCCTTGCCAGTTGGCGCTGGCGTCCTTATTGCGATAGTAGCGGAACGTCAAGGTGTCGGACTCGGTCAGATAGTGATCCGCCTTGATGGTGTATTGATTGGCGTCGATCGGTTGGGAACGCGGCTCGAAATAGCGGCCGTCCGGCCGGTTCGGGAATGGCACATATTCAGCGAGTAAATTCTTGGATAGGATGTCAAGTCGTCCCGGCGGTATTAGGTTGTTTGGAAACGGCTCACCGTTGTTCGGGTCCAGAATGGCTGGGGAAGCAGAGAAATCGCCGGCGCGTTCCATCTGGCTCAGCGGAAAGCTGGTACGCAAGGTTTCTTGTCGGACACGAAGGCCTTGGTAAGACCCAAACAAAAAAGTCTTGTTCTTTTTGACCGGTCCACCAATACTAAAACCAAATTGATTCTGGCGCAACTTCGGTATCCCCGCCGCAAACCAGTTGCGGGCATTAAGAGCATCATTGCGCAGAAACTCCCACACACCTCCATGGACGTCGTTCGTGCCGGATTTAGTCACGGCCAAGAAGATCCCACCGCCCCCCCTTCCGTATTCGGCACTGTAGGTGTTGGTAAGGACTCTGAACTCGGTGAGGGCGTCTGGGGAGGGCAGATTCTGGCCCACATTGCCCATGTTTCCGAGGAAGGTAGAGCCATCCAGCATCATGTTATTCTCATTTCGTCTCGCCCCGGAAACAGTTATCGTCGGTCCCGAACGGCTAAAGGTTATCGCAATCCCGATGTTCCCAGTGCCGACACCTGGCAGTAACTGCGCCAGAGATAAGACATTCCGCCCGTTTAAAGGAATGTTTTGTAGCCGCAGACGGTTCACGGTGGCGCCGATCGTCGTCCCCTGTGTGTCGACACTGACAGCCGCGGCCTCGACCGTCACGGTCTCGACCACCTCACCCAATTGCATGGGGGCGTCAACGCGGGCGTTCTGCCCGACTTGCAGCGTGATCCCGGATTGAGTGAACTTCTGGAAACCCGCGACCAAGACACTCACCTCGTAGCTGCCTAGAGGCAGTGTAGGAATCCGGTACATTCCCTCGACATTCGTGACTGCCTTCCGAACCAGACCCGTGCCGACGTTCGTGGCTGCCACCTCTGCATCGACCAGCGCGGCTCCACTTGGGTCCAGAACGCGGCCCAGAATAGTGCCGGTGGTTTGAGCAGGGACCGGCTGGGATGAGACGACGATGGCCACAGTGGCAACCAACGTTGTCGTGAGAACACCGTTCAGTGCCTTTGTAAGAAATTTCGAACGAACTCCCGTATCCATGTTTCCCCCTTCCGTAGCGATACAGTTAACGAATCACCATATATCATGTATCATGCCGCGCCGGCTGTCAAGGGACTTTTTTCAATTTGCCACACCACCATCAGCAGGGGATCAACCCGGATTCCGTCGACACTGCCCCGCGGATCGACCGTTGAACGAAAAGCTATCCCATTGGTAGACACTTTTCGGGGGTGGGCGGGCGCTAAGTGCTTGAAAAAATGAGGGCGGAAGGGCGCCGCCTTCTCTTCGGCAATTTTGTTTTGGGGTACTTTCAACCCTTCCCGCCTCCACAATCGTTCCACTCGTTTGTGATTCACGCGCCATCCTCGTTGCCGCAGCAGTGCCGTGATTCTCCGATAGCCATAGCGGCCGTACTCGCTCGCCAACTCCACCATCTCGTTCACCAGTCGTTGTTCTTCCCGGCTACGGCCTGGTTGCCGACGTTGCGTCGAGCGTGGTTGATCCAGCACCCGACAGGCCCGTCGTTCCGATACGCTCATCTGTTTGCGAACTTGCTTCACCGCCCGACGTTTCTTCGCCGGGCTTAGAAGGTTCCCCGCATCGCCTCCTCGAAGAATCGACTTGTCGAGATTCAATTCTCCGACCAGCCTCTTCAGCCGTGAGTTGTCCTGCTCGAGTTCCTTCAAACGCTTCGCTTGATTGCTGCGCAGCCCGCCGTATCGCTTCCGCCAGCGGTAGTAGGTCCGCTCACTGATCGCGAGCTTGCGACAGACCATAGGCACGCTCGCGCCTGCCGCCATCTCGACGTCCGCTTCTCTCAGCTTGTGGATGATCTGCTCGGTCGTGTACCGATTCCGCGTCACTCTCTGCCTCCTTACAATTACGGCCCGAATCCTTCGATTCTCTCTCAAGATCCGGACTCGTTTTCAGGGGGCAGGCCAGTCCGGTGGAAATCCGGCTACCGAACAGTAAAGCTGAGATGATGGTGATAATGCTAGGGTAACCGGACGGGCCAGTCAACTGTTTGGCTGACCCTGACCTGGCCCCTTGGAGGCACTGATGTTGGCAGAGTGGGTGACTGTCGCCATTGCTGTAATCATGGCGGGTCTGTTTCTGCTACTGAGAATTCGATACTTGACGGCACTCGACTGGGTTATTGCCGCGTGCGTGGTCGGCTTATCCTTGACGACTGCCGTTGTGTGGTCTACGGGGACAGAACGACGGGTTGCATCGAACACCCAGTTGGCGCGAGCTGTACCAACTGAAAGGCGGGGAGACGCCTTTGTCTCTTCCAGCACCTGTCGATCGTGCCATCCCTACCAGTACGAGAGGTGGTACGAAAGCTATCACCGAACTATGACGCAAAAGGCGAATCGGGAAACCGTACTGGGCGACTTCGACATTGTTGGGCTGGAGTTGCATGGGCGGCCTTACTGGTTTGAACGCCGAGGCGATGAATTCTGGATTGAAATGCCCGATCGCGAATGGGACCGGCAACGGCTGAAGGGAGGGGCAGAGGCCGCCGCGCTCTCCAATGCTCCCCGGGTTAGACGACGTGTAGTACTTCTGACCGGCTCGCACCACATGCAGGCTTACTGGGTTGCGGGTCCTGCCGGTAAGATGCTTAACGATCTTCCGTTTGTCTATCTGCTGGAAGATCAGCGTTGGATTCCTTCCAGGGATTCTTTCTTGATCGATCCAAAGATCTCCTTTGTCCCGCAGCTCTGGAACGAAGTGTGCATCATGTGCCACAGCGTTGGGGGGCAGCCGCGGCCTCCCCCCAAGAACCACACTGTCTGGGATACGCGTGTCGGAGAACTAGGTATCGCCTGCGAAGCGTGTCATGGCCCGGCTGGGCTGCACGTCCGAGCCAACTCGGATCCCGTACGTCGATACAGGCAGCGTCTGGAAAGTAAACCTGACCGTACAATCGTTAATCCAGCCCGCCTATCGCCGCGACGCGCTTCGCAGATCTGTGGACAGTGCCATGGCATAACGCGGCACAAGAATTACAACGACTGGATCCACAACGGGTCCCGGTATCGACCCGGCTCGGACCTGGAGATGTCTATGCACCTAATTAGGCCAGGCCAGGTGGCATCGCAGCCTTTCATCAAGGAGGCACTTAGACAGGATCCGAGGTATGTGGAAGCCCGTTTTTGGTCAGACGGTATGGTCCGGGTTTCCGGACGGGAATACAACGGCTTGGTCGAATCGGGTTGCTTCCAACGGGGCGACCTCTCATGTCTCTCCTGCCACGCTATGCATGATTACACAGCTCCCAACGACCAACTTATCGCCGGCAGGGACGGCGACGAGGCCTGCCTGCAGTGCCATGAAGAATACCGCACCGAGGTCGAGCAGCACACCCATCACCGGCGCGATTCAGAAGGCAGCCGTTGCTACAACTGCCACATGCCCCACACCACCTACGGCCTGCTAAAAGCAATCCGCAGCCATAAGATCGACAGCCCCACAGTGGCCGGCAGTGTCCGGATCGGTCGGCCTAACGCGTGTAGCCTCTGCCATCTGGACAAAACCCTCGCCTGGACCGGCAGCTACCTCTCCAGTTGGTACGGCCATCCCGAAGCGGAACTGTCCGAAAAACAGAGAATGGTGGCGGCCGGTCCAATGTGGCTCCTTTCGGGCGACGCCGGCCAACGCGCCCTGATCGCCTGGCACATGGGCTGGCAGCCTGCAAAACGGGCGTCCGGCCAGGGCTGGATGGCCCCTTTCCTCGCCTACACACTGGACGACCCGTACCCAGCGGTTCGCTACGTCAGCAAGCGATCTTTGCGGCGGCTTGCGGGCTTCAATGATTTTGATTACGATTTCATAGCCCCACGCAAGCAACGGGTAGAAGCAACAGTGCATGCGCTGGCTGTTTGGAAGGAGCTGAAAACGCAAAGCCTCGAGCGCACGGGACCCGAAATCCTCATCGATCCGAGCGGTCGTTTGCAGCAAGGAGCTATCGATCGCCTCTTGCAGCAACGCGACAACCGCATCATGAATCTTCAAGAATGACCGGACGCGCCGTCAACGTCGAGCAAATGCCTGCCCCCCCCCGAGCCTGGTTCCGCGATAATGACCAGTTATGCTGCGTTAGAAGGCACTTGTCTTTCGGATGGTGGTTGCTGTTGGCCTTTCTGACGCTGGGCGTGAGCCTCGAAGCGATGCACGGGTTTAAGGTTGGCTGGTACTTGGACGTGGCCAACCAAACCCGCCGACTGATGTGGACGCTCGCCCACGCCCACGGCACCGTGCTGGCGCTGGTGC
>CBDCHL010000002.1:0-670975 GCA_965217195.1 Bryobacterales bacterium | reverse complement strand
TGATCCCAAGATTTTGTATTTCCTGGTGGATGCGTATCAGCAGGACGAGCAATTTTCCAACGCTTTGGAGATGGCGCGCGAGGCCCTGGGAGTCAACCCGTGGGACGCGCGGGCCCATCTCGCGGTGGGCCGGCAAATGGCCAACTTAGGTCAGTGCGGCCGGGCGCAGCCTAGGTTGGAAGAGGCCATTCGGTTGAGCCCGTCGCTTCCGGCGGCATACGATACGCTGGGAGATTGTAAGTTAGGGGAGGGCGAATATCAAGCCGCACTGGCCGGCTATGAAAGTGCGCGCCGAGTGGCGCCCGGAGATTTGCGCGCCTCGCGAGGTATCGCAAGGAGCCTGATCCAATTAGGACGCTATCAAGAGGCCCTGACGGAGCTGGAGCGTTCTCTGCAAACTCGCGGCGATGACGCCCAGCTCTACTCCCAGCTATCACAAGTTCATTCGAAAATGGGAAACCAGGCGCGGGCGGCGCAGGCGCGGACCCGATCGGAGGAACTAAGGGCCCGAGAACTCGAAACGACACGGAAAAGGAGTTTCGAGCCTGTGGCCCCCCCGGCTTCACCCGAATAAGATCCTTCTCTAATACTCCGGTGGCTCCAACTTCGGATTGAGTTCCCGAGCTTTCCGGAACTCGATCTCGGCGCGCTCACGTTCACCCTGGCGGAGAAGCATGAGTCCCAGGTTGTAGTGCGCTTCGGCGAAATCGGATTGGAGCCTCACTGCTTCCTCGAACTGGGTAACTGCCGATTCCATGTCCGACGTCGCGGCGAGAAGACCGCCAAGGTTGTTGTAGGCCGGGGATTGCTTCGGCTCCAATTCGATCGCCTTGCGAAATGCGGCGCCGGCTCCTTCAATGTCCCCCGTTTGGGCTAGGCTGACCCCGAGGTGGTTGTGAGCTTCGGCCGAGTTCGGACCGGCCCGGACCGCCGACCGGAATTCCCGCACGGCATGTTCCGAGTCCCCCGCGGCCATGGCTTTGAGGCCCCGGCCGATAGAGAGCAAGACGCGCGTATCCGCGGCGTCCCGGTTTTCCTGTTGTCTTTGCTCGCGGGCCACGACTTTGAACTCTTCCGCCGCCTTTTCCCGCTCCCCCTTTCTAAGAAAAATGCGCCCGAGGTTGTAATGGACCCCCGGGTAACTTGGGTCGAGATGAAGAGTGGTCCGGTATTCCACGATGGCGTGGTCCAGGTCGTCCGCTTTCGTCAACGCCGAGCCCAACCGATAGTGAACCTTTGCCTCCTCGGGCCGAAGCTCGGCCGCCGCTCGTAACTCAACGACGGCTAGATCGACCTCGGAAGACATCAGCAAGGCCAAGCCCAGGTTGTAACGCGCGTCGAACGCGGCCGGGTCCAACCGAAGCGCGGCGCGAAACTCTCGAATCGCCTCCTCGAGTTTGGCCATCTCGGCCCACGCCGCCCCCAAAGCGTTATGAGCCTGAACCGAACCGGGATTTAGCGCAATGGCTTTCTGAAGCTCAGTGATCGCGTTCTTTCGATCCTCTGTTGCTCGGAGCGCCAAACCGAGCCGCAAACGGGCGTCGGCATGGCTCGGATCCAAGCGGACCGCTTCTTGAAGTTCTCGAATTGCGTTTTCCGTGTCGCCCTCGGCGAGCAGTGCGCTGCCCAGCCGGACCCGCGCCGGAACGTGGCTTCGGTCCGCGCGGATCGCTTCTTGGAACGCCGCGATCGCCGACCCAGACTCGCCCTTCCGCAGCAGGACGCGGCCCAGGTTGTAGCGCGCCTCCCCGTAACCGGGGTTGGCGGCGGCGGCCTGGCGGAATCTCGTTTCTGCTTCATCCAACTCGCCGAGCAACACCAACACGACGCCCAGGTCGTTCTGGGCCTGACCGAAATCCGGTTTGAGAACAACCGCCCTCCGCAGAGCCGCCAGCGCGCCGCGTTGATTTCCAGTCGAGGAAAGCGCCAAACCTAAGCGGTAATAAATGTCGGGAGAGGAGGGCGCTTGCTCGGCGGCTAATCGCAACTCGGCTTCCGCCGCGCGCGGGTTGCCGTTCCTCAGCAAGGCGGCTCCCAGGTTCGAACGCGCTTCAACGTAGTCGGATTTCAGCCGCAACGCTTCCCTGAATTCCTTGACCGCGGCGGCCGGATCGTTCTTTCCAACCCAACAAAGCCCCAGGTAGTTGCGGATCTCGTGCGATCGCGGATCCAGCCTTAACGCCGCCTGAAACTCCGCGCCGGCCTGGTCGAATTCACCGGAAGCCAATAGGCGCTTGCCGTGTTCCCGGTGCGACAAGAAGTCCCGCGCGGGGGCTTGCGCCCAAAGATGGGCCGCGAGCACGCCCAGAGCGATAACAGCGCGGGTCACGGTGAGAATTCCTAGCTGCGAACCACGAGCCGGCGAGCCGACTCCCTCATGTTCCGGGACCGCGGTACGCACCATCAGCCTAGCATCGGGAACTGTGGAGCCGGCCCTTGACCTAATCCAAGCCGAACCAGGGATAATGCCGCGGGCCGTGTTGCGAAATCGTCGACTTTGACGCAACGGGTAACGAGTGATTGTGGTATCCTCTCGTGGGGTTCTTGGGGTCACTCCAGCTGAAGAAATGACTCCGGCGGAAGCGGCGGACCGTTGTCCCGTCCACCGACGCTCCCGGAAGAGCCGCGGAGGAATGACGAATGAACAACCTGATGAGAACAATTGGAATCTGCTCGATCATGATCAGCCTGTCGATGTTTCAAGCTCCGTGGGCGCTACAGGGGCAAACATCGTTTGGCGCGATCGTCGGCGCCGTTACTGATCAATCAGACGCGGCCATTCCGGGTGCTGTCGTTACAGTGACCAACGAGGAGACAGGCGTCACCCGTACGGCCACGAGCGGCGGCAGCGGCACTTACATAGTCCCATCCTTATTGCCGGGTACATACTCCGTGAGGACCGAGCAGGATGGCTTCCAGACCACCGAGGTCACCGGAGTCGTCTTACAGGTGACTCGGACAGTGACCGTCAACGTCGTGCTGGAGGTCGGCGCGGTCACCGAGACGGTAGAGGTAGTCGCCACCACCCCGCTACTGGACACCGCGGACGCCACCGTCGGGACGGTTGTCAATAATCAGAGCGTCGTCAGCTTGCCTCTGAACGGCAGAAGCTACACGGACTTGATTCTTTTGGTGCCCGGCTCGGTACCCCGCGGCAAGTTGTTCGCCATTTCGGGCGGGCATAACTTCAGCGTGAACGGCAACAGTCCCGACGTCAACAACTTCACGCTGGACGGCGTCCAAAACAACGATGTGTTCTTTAAGGCGTTCGGCACCGAACCCTCCATCGACGCCATCCAGGAATTCAGGGTCCAGACGAACATCACCTCCGCCGAGTTCGGTGCGGGGGCCGGCGCCAACGTGGCCGTGGCCCTCAAGTCGGGAACCAACGAACTCCACGGATCCTTTTTTGAATTCCTGCGCAACGACAAGCTCGACGCCAATGACTTTTTCAGGAATTCCAGCGGCACTGGGAAGCCCGCGTTTCGGCAGAACCAGTGGGGTACGGTACTCGGCGGTCCGGTTCGCATCCCGGGGGTCGTCGATGGGCGGAACAAGTTGTTCTGGTTGTTCAACTACGAGGGGCGCAAGATCCGTCGGGAATCCACGCTGTTTGCGACGGTCCCCACGACCACGCAACTGTCGGGCGACCTCCGAGATCTGCAGCCCATCTTCGACCCGTTGACGAGCCGCGTGGATCCCGCCACCGGCGATGTCATCCGGGACCAGATCAGCTGCAACGGCGTGCCGAACGTCATTTGCTCCAATCGAATCCATCCCACCACGTCAGCCTGGGGAGACATTGTCTTTCCGGTAACGGATAGCCCGGGAGGAAGCAATGTGGTGAATACGAACGCGCGCGTGTTGGATCAGTATCAGCTGAATATGCGAAGCGATTATCAAGCGACGGACAACTTGAGCTTTTTCTTCCGTTACTCGCCCTCGATCGCGGAGGAGGCCGTCCCCCAGGCGCTGCCCTCCATGGCGACGATTACGGCACAAAGGTTTCACAATGCGGTCATCAGTACGACCTACGTGCCGACCCCGACCACGGTGATCGACTTCAAGATCGGCTTTAATCGCACCGGCGTCTTGCAGGCGGCCAACGATCCAGGTCCAGGCGCTCAGGCATTTCTGGAGCAGCACCCGATCCAAGGCGTAGCCGTCAAGAGTCCGTCGCATCCCTTGTTCCCGGCCTTGGGGCTCGGAGAGGGTTTCACCGGCACGTTTTCGTCCGGGACCCTATCGCCGACCAACACCATACAGTATATTTTCAAGCTCTCCAACGTGCGCGGAAAACATACGCTCAGCACGGGCTTCAGCGTCGACAAGATCTGGGGCGTGCACGACAACCTCAATGAGAGCAATTTCAGCTTCACGCGATTTGCAACCGCGGATCCCCAGAACGCCGTCGCCACGGGGTCCTCGCTGGCTTCCTTTCTGCTGGGGTACCCGGATGGGGGTAGTCGAAGACTGGGCGACACGAGCCTTAACAGCCGTTGGAACATGTACCACTTCTACGTTCAAGACGACTTTCGGGTGACGCCGCGACTGATGATCAATCTGGGGCTGCGGTATGAGTACACGCAACTGCCCCGGGATAAATTTGACCGCTTGTCTCAGTTTGACAGGCATGACGGCAAATTCATCTGGGCCGGCAACAACCCCATCACAGGCGAGCCGCCCAACACCATCCGGACGATCCGTGACCCTGATTTCAACAATTTCGCGCCCCGTGTCGGCCTTGCTTTCACGCTCACCCCCAAGACCACCGTGCGGGCCGGTTACGGCGTCTTTTACATTCATAACTACCTCTGGGAGCTACAGGCTCATCGGGGCCAGTGGCCCTATGCCCTCAGCGAGGGGATCAGCGTGCTCAATCGGGGCGCGAATCTAACGCCGATCGATACGATGTATTCGGCGGACACCTCCGTCACGCCCGGCACAACTCCGAGCTTGCTCTGGTCGGGGGACCGTAAAGACCGCTTCGGCTACACGCAGCAGTGGAATTTTGGAGTGCAGCACGAACTGGCCAACGAGCTCATGCTGGAAGTCGGTTATGTCGGGAGCAAAGGTACCAAGGTGCCGATCTTCTCGTTCGCGAACCTCCCCCCTCCCGGGCCCGGCGTGGTGGGTTGCCCGCCCTCCCCTTGCGCGCCCGGGCAAGAACATCCCAGACCTTTTCCCATCAACAATACCTTTATGATCGTGGGGGAAAACAAGTCGAGTTCCAACTATCACTCTCTGCAAGTGAAACTCGAGAAGCGGTTTTCGAGCGGCCTGCAGTTCCTCGGATCCTACGCTTGGGCACATCACATCGACGTTGGTGGAAGCGGAAACAGCACTCAGAGTTTCCCACAAAATCCACGTGACCTCAACGGAGACCGCGCGAGCGGCTTTGCCGATTTTCGTCACGTTTTTACAGGCAGTTACATGTATGAGTTGCCGTTTGGCGCCGGCAAGCCTTTTCTCTCGGACGCGCCCGCTTTCGTGAGCCATGTGCTTGGCGGTTGGGCTGTCAGCGGAATTACGCGCTTTAACACCGGGGCCCCCGTAAACGTCGCGCTTTCTTTTGATCGGGCCAACAACGGTTTTGGGAACTTCCAGCGCCCGGATCGCGTCCTAGGCCAGCCCGCGAGGGCTTTTGTCTCGGGCGATAAGACCCAGGGCTGGCTCAACCCGGCCGCTTTTGCCGTGCAGGAGCAGTTTACCTTTGGGAACCTGGGACGCAACACGGAAAGGGGCCCGGCGTTTGGAAATTGGGATATCATTCTTTTCAAGAGCTTCGCCTTACGCAAGGAAAGAGTGAAACTTCAGTTCCGCACGGAGTTCTTTAATGCGTTCAACCAAGTGAACCTGGGGAATCCCAGTTCCACGTCCTTTAGCTTAAATCCTAACTTCGGCAGCATCTTTGGTACGCAAAACGCCGCGCGGCAAATCCAGTTCGCTCTGAAGTTGCTCTTCTAACCTTGCAGCCTAGCTAGACTAGCAGCCCGTGGAGAAAGTACATTGACGGGAGAGTTGCTTTATGGCAATGGGAGGACGCAACCGGCGGCAGCGGCAGAAGGATCTTTGGGTGGCCGCGGTCGACAAGAGCCGACGACGGATTCTCACTCCGTCGCTTCTGTTAGTGTGCCTGTTCTCGTGCTCATCACCGCCTGCGCAGCAACCCGGGAATAAACCGAACTTCATCATCGTCTTCGCCGACGACCAGGGCTACGGCGACCTGGGCGTTTTTGGGGCGACCGACTTCAAGACTCCGCGGATCGATCAGATGGCTCGTGAGGGGATGCGGCTCACCGATTTCTACGGCCAACCGCTCTGTGGCGCATCCCGTACCGCTCTTCTTACCGGCAGCTATCCGATTCGAGTCGGCGAGTACAACAACGAAAAGGACAATTTCCCCTACGTTCATGAAAAGGAAATCCTGCTGCCCAAGGTCCTACAGCAGGCCGGCTATGCCACCGGGATGATAGGCAAACTCGACATAACTCAGCGCCAACTCCTTAAAGCAAAGCTGAACCCCGTGAGACGCGGGTACGACTATTGGTTCGGCGTCGTGGGCGCCAACGACGACGGCGTGGTCCATTGGGTGCACCGCAACGAAGAGATGATCGAGGAGACGGCCGGGGTGGACGACGTGACGCGGCGTTACACCGACGAAGCGCTCGCCTTTATCCGGAAGAACAAGGACCGGCCTTTCTTTCTCTACATTGCTCACTCGATGCCTCACGTCGTACTGGGCGCTACCGAGCCGTTCCGCGGACGCTCGGAGCGGGGCCTTTACGGGGACGTGATCGAAGAGCTCGACGCCAGCACGGGAGAAATTGTCGATTTACTCAAGGAACTCGACCTCGACCAAAACACGATCGTTGTCTACACCTCTGACAACGGGCCGTGGAGCAACCACTTTTCGCCGAAATACACGGCCAATATCGAGCAGTATGCAGGCTCGGCGGGACCTTTACGAGGCGCCAAAGGCACGACCTGGGAGGGCGGCATCCGGGTTCCGTGTGTGATGTGGGGGCCAGGGTACATCCCTGCCGGCGCGGTCACGAGTGAAATCGCAACGACGATGGATCTACTCCCTACCTTCATTGCAATGGCCGGCGCCGAATTGCCTTCCGACCGTACGCTGGACGGCCGCGACATTTCTCCGTTGATGCTGGGCGAACCCAGTGCCAGGAGCCCGCACGAAGCGTTCTATTACTACCGGGAAACCCATCTCGACGCAGTCCGCAGCGGCCCATGGAAACTCGTTTTTCCGCGGCCGAGGAGCGGCGAGTCCGAGTGGTTGCTCTCGAGCGCGTGGGTGGTGGGTTTTTTGGGCGAGGCCCTCGAGCCCGTCACGGAACTCGAACTCTACAACCTAAGGTTGGATATCGGCGAGCGGAACAACGTCGCAGCGCTGCACGCGGATGTTGTGGAGCGCCTCACCGCATTAGCGGATAAGGCCCGCGCAGAGCTCGGCGACTACGATCGGGTCGGGAGCGGCGTGCGATTCTTCGAAGAGGGGCCAAAATGGCCGCGCCGACAGAGGTGGATCTCGCAGTAGGCGCTACGTCCTGACCTACTCGTGTGGCGCCAGCGCCCGACTCGCCATGAGCGATGGCGCCTCGGCCTTCCAGCCTCGGAGAAGAATTGGGAGACGGCATGCGAGCTCCGTCAGCTCGGCGCTAGGGCATCCTACTCGAATCCTTACCAAGGAATTCTAGAGACGCGCTCATCGGCTACGGCTGAAGTACCGTGAGATTTCTAGGAACGCGTCTAGCCCGGTCAGAAGCGTATCCCGCAACCCGCTGTTGGTCTGTAATCAACCATTTCACATGGGCGCCGTGAAGTCGAGTACTGGATTATCGCTGTTCATGCCAGCCCTCGTTTTGTTGCTGCTATGGGTTCCCGCCTTGCCCGCGGAGTCCGTTCGCTCCTATCGGCAGTGGAGAGCCTACGGCGGCGGTCCCGAGAGCATCCAGTATTCCGCCCTCGACCAAATCAACCGCGAAAATGTCCACCGCCTGAAGGTTGCCTGGAGCTTCGACACCGGCGATGCGTACTCCGGCTCGGAGATGCAATGCAACCCTATTGTCATCGACGGCGTTCTCTTCGCTACGACGCCGCGGCTGAGGGTCATCGCGCTCGATGCAGCCACAGGGAAACTCCATTGGAGCTTCGACCCTCATGAAGGACCGAAGACCGATCGTCTGCGTCGTAACCGCGGCGTCACTTGGTGGGGCGCCGGCCGGCAGGAGCGGTTGTTCTTCGTCTCTCGGAACTTTCTCTTCGCTCTAGATGCCCGTTCCGGCCAGCCGATTTCCGATTTCGGCGACACGGGTCGTGTTGACCTCCGGGAGGGCCTTGGGCGCGATCCCGAAACGATCTCCATCTCGGCTACCAGCCCCGGCGTCATCTACAACGACCTGCTCATCCTCGGCAGCATCCTCAGCGAAGCTCTCCCCTCGCCCCCCGGTGACATCCGGGCCTACGACGTGCGGACCGGAGAGCTGCGCTGGAGCTTCCACACGATTCCCCATCCGGGCGAGTTGGGGTACGAGACCTGGCCGAAGGACGCCTGGAAATATAGTGGGGGCGCGAACAATTGGGCCGGCATGAGTTTGGATGAAGAGCGCGGTTTGCTCTTCGTGCCCACCGGGTCGGCGGCCTTCGATTTTTACGGCGCCAACCGCCTGGGAGACAATCTGTTCGCGAATTCTCTGATCGCGCTGAAGGCGGAGACAGGCGAGCGTGTCTGGCATTTTCAAGCCGTCAAGCATGACGTTTGGGATCGTGACTTTCCGGCCCCGCCCCGTCTCGTCACCGTGAAGCGTGACGGGAATCTGATCGACGCCGCGGCGCAAATCACAAAATCCGGTCACGTATTCGTCTTCGAGCGCGAAACCGGCAAGCCGCTGTTCCCGATCGAATATCGCAAGGTTCCCGCTTCCGATGTCGACGGCGAGAAGCTGGCGGCGACCCAACCTTTGCCCTTGAAACCGCCGCCGTTCGCCCGCCAAATCTTCACCGAAGACATGGTCACCAAGCGGACCCCCGAGGCGCACGAGGCCGTTCTCAAACGCTTCCGGCAAGTCCGCGGCGGGGAGCAGTTCACGCCGCCCAGTCTTCAAGGAACGATCTTGTTTCCTGGGTATGACGGCGGTGGCGAATGGGGCGGCTCTGCTTTCGACCCCGCCACGGGCCTTCTCTATGTCAACGCTAACGAAATGCCCTGGATCCTCAGACTGGCGGAGCGTACTCAGCTGGAAGCCGGAGCGACCTCGCGGAACCTGTACCTCGATTACTGCGCCGGCTGTCATGGAAAACAGCTGGGCGGTAACCCACCCGAGTTTCCCTCCCTCGTTGCCATCGGGGACAGGTCTAAGCCGCGCGAAATCTCACAGGTCATTCGTCAAGGCGCCGGCCGCATGCCGGCGTTTGCGAACCTGCCGCGGCAGGCGGTTCAGGCGCTGGTGTCCTATCTCGTCTCGGGTGAAGACACAGAAGTTGAGGTTCCGGCTCCCTCGCCCATGGATCTCAAGTACAAGCACGACGGGTACAACAAGTTCCTCGATCCCGACGGCTATCCCGCTGTCGAGCCTCCCTGGGGCACGCTGAATGCGATCGATTTGAACAAGGGGGAGATCGTCTGGAAGATCCCTTTCGGTGAGTTTCCTGGGCTGGCCGAGCAGGGGCTGCGCAACACCGGCAGTGAAAACTATGGCGGCCCCGTGGTCACCGCGGGCGGCGTTTTGTTCATCGGCGCGACCAATCATGATCGCAAGTTCCGTGCCTTTGACAAGACTAACGGCAAGCTCCTATGGGAAACTACGCTGCCGGCGGCGGGGAATGCCACTCCGGCCGTGTACGAGGTCGACGGCCGAGAGTTCGTCGTGATCGCCGCGGGCGGTGGCAAATGGGGCAATGCTTCCGGCGGCACCTATGTCGCCTTCGCCCTTCCCCAGCCTACTCAGTGAGGATAAACGCAAAACTCCAGACTCCAGATCTTTGTCAGGTCAGCCCATCCGAGTATCAATCGAGCCGCGCTCTGCTCGGCGTGGTATTTGTCCTTGCGCTGGTCTTTGTTTACGGACCCTATACACCAGGATTTCCATTTTGACCCTGGTACGGCGACAGTATACACCCACGCTGCCCGAATACCACGTCTTTCCGCGCTGAACCCTGCACATCAGCTCCGGCGGCAGGCCCCAAAGCCCGTCCGTCCGCTCACAGACGTTGCTGGAACGGGCTGAACGGCGCACCGACCGACACTGCTCCCTGCGAAACCTTTTTGGAGCCAAAAACTGTTGATCCTCGTTCAGGCAACGCTACCCGCTCGGCAGCGGCAGTGCCCAGATCCTGTGTAGCATGTCGCCAAACAGCCGCCGGTTCAGATGCCCCTCGGCCGGCAGCAGCCAGTAGTAGCGGGCATGCTTGACCAGCCGCCCACCGGTCTTCATCAGCCGCTGCTGCAAGCTCGTCAGCGACCAGCTCTTGATCCTGTGCGGCAGTCCGAGCCGTCGCCACAAGTTGCCCAGGTTGTAGGCCGGCACGCTGAGTTGCAGTCGCACTTCGTTGGCCCGAAAGCGATGGCACGAAAGCCGCGTCCAGTGTGTGGCCTGCTTGCCTTCTTTAATCCATTGCTCGGCCGTGCCGCGCTTGTTGTAGAAGCGCACCACAGACCGACTCGGCAACGTCATGTTCGTCACGATAAAGCCGACGCGCGGGAACAGCTCACCGAGATGATGCTCGACCTTGGCCACGATGCGTCGTGGCTTGGACCAACTCTCCGCCTGATAGCGGAAGCTCTTGTAGCGCACCAAGGGCTTGCGACCCGGCCTGCCCGGCGGCCGAAACAGGATGTCTTCAATCGCCAATTCCAAGCTCTTGTTGGCCGGAATGCGAATGGCGTACTGCACTCCGCGTTCTTCCGAAGACTCATAAATCTCCGGCTTGGCAAAGGCCGCATCGCCCCGGAAGGTGACCTGCTTGCCCGCAGCCTGTTGGCGCTCGATCTCGGGCAGCAGCAACTCGTTCCAGTCCTTGGCGCTGTGTACGTTGCCCGGCCGCAGCTTTGCCGCCAGACAATCACCATGCTGGTTGAACAACAACAACGGGTGGTAGCAGACCGACTCGAAGTGCCCGTTGTAGGCACTGCCCTCTTGCCGGCCGTGGACAGGGCTTTCGGTCGAATCCATGTCGAGAACGACGCGGTCCGAATCGATGGCAGTTTCGGCTTGTGCAACCAACTCTCGGTTCACAGCCATCAGCCCCAGCAAGTTCTCTTCGCTCGCCGGCATCTCTGTCTCGAAGCCATGCAGCGTCGAGGTCAAGGCCGCTCCGCGATCCCAGTTCCTCTTCGAGCCAATCAAGCGAAACGTCGGGTCAGCGGATACTCGAACGGCGTCATTGAGGTCCTCGTAGCCAGCGAGTCGGCTGTAGACCGACTGCCGCAGCAGATCGGCCAGCGCGAACTTCTTGTTCAAGCCTTGTCGCGAGTCGCTGAGATGCTCGTCGATCAGCTTCCCGAGTCCGAGTCGTTCATCCAGTTCGCGAACGAGAATCAGACCGCCATCCGAGGTGACTCGCGATCGTTGGAAATCGACTTTGAGAAATCCATTGAACGTGAGCTGAAACGGCTTGTTTTCTTTTTCACCCATCGGGTGTTGACCTCCATGGCGTCCTTATCGGGCTCTAGCCCCTATCAATAAAGACGCTGAAGGTCGCTGGATGGTCTGAAGCTCATACATCAAATTGAAAATGCGGGAGCAAGAAGTTCCAGGAAGATCTGCGTGTCCCGGAAAAACGACCCTGTATTTCTCAGTTTTAACTCCCCGAGATAGCCGTTTCGGCGCAACACCGGCCTCCACCGGAACGGTCTGACTACCGCCCCGACCGACCGCCAGCCGTGGAATACGGCACGCGACGGGGCGAGCTCTTCCACCAAGCTCTGGTCCACAAACGCCCGCGCCTGTTCGAAAGGAAGGATCGCCATGCCGTCCACGACGTCGATGCTTTCCTTCAGGGTCAAGCCGTAGAACAGCACCGCGTCGTATCCGACATCCAGCCCGTCCTGCACGTCATCCGCCCCTCCGTCCGGGGCCGGAGTGAGGAACACGTTGAGTTCGCCCGCCGCCGTCCGGAAGCGGTCGCCGGACAGCTCCGAGGCGCGCGCCATCAGTCCCGCGATCAGACCCGTCAGGGAGGTCGCGTGGCCGGACTTGAGGATTTCCATCCAGAAATCGTCCCGTCCGACGATCCGACTCGCGACCCGCGCCAGCGTCGGATGCGAGCGCAAGGAACGAGAAGTGGGATTCGTTCACCTCGGCCAATCCCGTGAAGGTTCGCTCCATGTCATCGAAGAGGCGCATTGACTTCTCGTGATTCGAATCCGCGACACGGACAGACGCTGAGAGTTGGCGCGATGGCGAACGGGATCGTGGCAGCCAGGCTCAATCCGATACGAGGCCCGCGCTACGCAGCCAGTAAAGCATAGCCGTGGCAGCAACCACCGTCAAGAAACCGTCAGAAAACTCGCCCATCAAGTGAGCCAGACCGTTGGCGTTGCGAGCGAAAGCAGACGCCCTAAAACCGTGTAACATCAACGAGAGAAAGGAGTTGGGAGAAAACCATGGAAGACGCCCTCTTGCCTCCGGAGCAAGAGGTCGCGCGTTCGAATCGCGCCGGGCGTACCAATTTATTTCAGTAACTTACGGTCACCGACACCCCTATCCCGGTGGCCATGTCCACTCAGCTGTCCAGATGACGGTCGTTCGTGGGCCATCTGAACAGTCGCGTTCCTCCCCTCCACTCGATCGGTTCTTACGGGGTGATACGGAGTGCTATATCTTGCTACGTTCTCGATCGAAGTCCTTGTGACAGTAGCGCTGGATAGCAACCGGCGGCAGCGAGTCTGTGTCGGCCGCCCTCTTCACACCTAGAGATCCCGAGTTCGAGTCTGGGCGCGCCCACCATGCCGTCGCTGATCGCACAGACCCACATCGCCCCGTGGCGAACGCCATTATTGGAGGTTGGCAGCTCAATGCGATCATCTCCTCTCAGAGCGGCACGCCGTCGGAGATCGCTCAGAACAACTTGTCGCCGTAGAGTGTCTGTCTATACCAACCAAGCGGCTTCAGACGGCCCGTTTGAGCGCCAGCACCGCGTTCAAACCTCCGAAAGCGAGCGAATTGGATAAGGCCGCATCGATCCGCGCCTCTCTAGCCACGTTGGGGACGCAATCCAAGTCGCATTCCGGATCAGGCTCAATGAAGTTCGCGGTCGGAGGGATTACGTCGTGCCGCAGCGCGAATGCCGTCGCGATCAGCTCGAGCGCCCCCGATGCGCCGAGTGCATGACCGTGCATCGACTTCGTCGACGATACGGCCAGCTTGCTTGCATGTTCGCCGAAGACGCGGCGAACCGCCCGGGTTTCGACGACGTCGTTGGCCGCGGTGCCGGTTCCGTGAGCGTTGACGTACCCGACATCGCTCGCCGCAAGCCGTGCATCTTCGAGCGCCGCGCGCATGGCGCTTGTGGCGCCTTCTTCGGAGGGGTGGATCATGTGCGACGCGTCGGCGGACATGCCAAAACCGGCGAGTTCCGCGTAAACGCCCGCGCCGCGCCGGCGGGCTTGTTCCAGCGGCTCGAGCACAACCACGCCGGCTCCCTCGCCGAGCACCATGCCCCGGCGACGTCGCGAGAACGGCCGGCACGTATCGGGCGCCATAACGCGCATCGACTCCCAGGCCTTGAGCGTCCCCAGCGTGAAACAGGCCTCGCTGCCGCCCGCCAGCGCCGCGTCCGCCGCGCCCGACCGCACCATCCCAAAGGCCTGCCCGATAGCGTGGCTTGCCGAAGAGCAGGCGCTCGAAATCGTGAAGGCCGGGCCGGTGATTCCGTGCTCGATCGTGATGTGCGATGTGGCGGCGCTCGCCATCAGCCGCGGAATCACGAGCGGATTCACGCGCGGAACACCTTCCTTGTACAACCGACGGAATGCTTCGTCGTCAGTTGTTTTGCCGCCCACGCCGGACCCAAGGATGACAGCGGTACGCCGCGCATTTCCTTCGGAAAGATCGATTGACGCGTCTCGAACCGCTTCACGCGCCGCAAGAAGAGCGAGCTGCGAAAAACGATCAAGCATGGAAAGCCGCTTAGCCGTGAAGTGCCGGCTGGGATCGTAACCCCGCACTTCCGCGCCGATTCGGATCTCCAACTGCTCTTCGGGAACGAGGGTGATCGGCCCGATGCCCGAACGGCCTTCCTTGAGGCAGGACCAGAACGATCCCGCATCGTGACCGAGCGCGCTAATGCAGCCGACGCCGGTGATCGCCACGCGCCGCATGGACGCCTACGGCTGTGCCGCGGCACCCTTCCGCGCCAGCAGCTTCTCGACACCCTCGGCAATGTCGCGGATGCCTCGTAGCGCTTTCGCATCGTCGTCGGAGACGTGAATGTCAAACTCACTCTCGATGGCAAAGAGCAGACTGACGCCGTCAAAGGAATCGATCCCCAGCTGCTCGAATGTAGAGTCAAGGGTAATCGTCGCGGGATCTAGTTGCTGGCTTTCTGCCACGATGTTTACTACTCTTTGTGGAACATCCGACAACGGAACGCCTCCAGTTCCTAGTTTGAGAACGTCGGCAAGAAAGAACGCGAACGTTTGCGCCACGTCCTCAAGGAAACCAGGATAACAGCTCCCCGCAATCTCGACCGGGCTTCTTCGCGAAGATCATATTCCAACATTCACGTCGGACTTCACGCTCTGGCTGGTCGAATAGTCCGCGAGCGAGAGGTCGACGTGACCGGGGACGATCATCGGCCACCGAGGTGCGGGCGCCTCCGTCGTTCGCTCAAAGAGACCAGTCATTAGCCGGTACAACCAACCGCGGTCCTTAGGCCTCGGCCGAGTGATCTTCCTCGGCATCTCTCCCATATTCGATCCGAGCCGAGATTTCGGGCGCTTGTGCCACCTGCTCAAATCTAAACTGCTCGGGCAAGCGGGGGCCACTTACCGCACCGTGCGCCGATTCGCATTCCGGAAGCCCGCGGGAGAAACAGTAATAACCTTCATTCGCGGCCTTGAATCTTGCATCGGCGCTGCGACCCGGCCTACCATACCAATCTGAGAAGTCTAAGAACGGCAATCCTGATTGCGGGCTCGCCAAGAACAGTGAAACCGGAACCCGCGTGCGACAACGACAGTCGGGATTGGGTTGTTGCAACGGTCGGAAAAGAGGAGGATCTCACAATGGCGCTTCCTAAAGCCTCGGGTTTCCGAGGGCAACACGGGCTGGGCGTAGTTCGCACGGTTCCCCAGTTCCGCGAATTCCTCGGCGAGACAGCCGGCTTGACGGCCGCTCAGCGGGCAACGCTGGTGGATCAGGCGGAGATTTTGATCCGCGACCTGTACGTTCATTTGCCTCTGAAACGCGCAGGCCACGCGATCGCTCCCGTGCAGCGACTGCGATTGCTTCGCCACCGCCTCGATCAGTTGAAAGACTGGGAGTTTCATGTCGAATTGAGAGACATTTTTGTGGAACTCCGCGACCTCCATACAAACTACGTCCTCCCGGACCCGTATCGGGGCCGGTTCGCTTTCCTGGGCATCCTTCTTGAGCGGTACCACGAAGCTGGGATGTCGCGTTGGTTGGTGTCGAAGGTCGCCCGGCATTTGGTAACCGACGACGCGCTCCAGTCCGGAGTTGTTGTTACCCATTGGAACGGCATGCCTATGAATCTGGCGGTGTGGCGAAACGCGGATAAAGAAGCCGGCAGCAACCTGGCCGCCCGCTTTGCCCGCGGCCTGGAAAACCTAACTCTGCGACCCCTCGCCGTCTCGCTGCCTCCGGACGAAGACTGGGTCGATCTTCGCTACGAAACCGACGGACAGGTGCACGAATCGCGGCTGTTGTGGCGGGTGTTCGACAGCGGGCAGGAACTTCTCGCGGGCGCGCCGGACCCTCAGGGTCTGATCGAACGTCTACGGACCCCGCTGCGCTACGTGGTGGGGGTCGATCTGCGCACGGAGGTCGTGCGGCGAAGCAAGAAGCAGCTTTTCTCGCCGGACGCGATAAAAGAGGGGCGGCGGGTGGCGAGGTACGCCGGCAAGACGCCGCGGAGTACGGCGGCGCTGCGGACAGCCGGCATCATAGCTACATCCCGCCCCGACGATCTCACGGCACGAACCGTGGATACTCCAAGCGGTTCCTTCGGGTACTTGCGTCTCTGGACCTTCCACATGCAGGACGGCGACATCAATGCCTTTCTGAATGAGGTCATCCGTCTTCTCGAACGCGAGCTGCCACGTGAGGGATTGATCCTCGATGTCCGCGGCAACGGCGGTGGTTTCATCATTGCCGCGGAATTCCTGCTGCAGTTCCTAACACCCCGGCGAATTGCTCCCGAGCCGTCGCAATTCATCAATACGGCGGCGACGCTCGACCTGACCACGCGGGTCGAGTCGATGCGCCCCTGGCGCGACTCGATCAAGCTGGCGACCGAAACCGGGGCGCAGTATTCAACGGCGATTCCGCTATCCGATCCCGAGATTGTGAATAGCATGGGGCAAATCTATCACGGTCCGGTCGTCCTCATCACCGACGCCTTTTGCTATAGCGCTTGCGATATGTTCGCGGGTGGGTTTAAGGACCACGAGATAGGCAAGATCATCGGCATCGACACCGCCACCGGCGCCGGCGGAGCCAATGTGCTCGGACACGGCGACCTTCGTGAAGGTTGGACCGGTGGGCCGCTTAAGCCGTTGCCCGGAGGCGCCGACATGCGTGTTTCGTTGCGTCGCACCCTGCGGGTGGGCGCCCGGGCAGGTCAACCGGTCGAGGATCTGGGCGTGAAGCCCGACATCGATTATGAGATGACCCGAGATGATCTGTTACACGGCAACCGCGATCTCCTTACAAAGGCGGGTGAGATCCTCGCGGCGGGCACCGTGCGGGAATTGAGAGCGGAGCTTGCCGGCGGCCAGGGCAGGGAGGTTGAGATCGACGTTACCACACGTAGCGTGCCAAGCACCGACGTCTACGTTAACGGTCGACCGCGGGACTCGCAGCCCACGCCGGACGGGACCACCCGGTTTACCGTGCGGGTGCCGGCTTCCGGGAACGCCACGATTCGCTTCGAGGGCTTCGCCGCCGGCAGCCTGGTTGCCGCTCGTCAGCTGAGGCTCCAGCGAGCCTGACTTTCAACCGCCGGAAAAAACGCAGTTGACACTTTCCTATGTCTTCTTCGTCCTCAGCGTTGGGACCGTATGCCTGATCGATGTGCACCCGGCTTACTGCCGGCACACTCAAGACCGCTTTGGCCCGCCTCAAGCCGGAGAATAGGCGCACTTGTCGGCGGAAGCGGTGGAGATTATCAAGTCCCTCAAGTAGGGCGGCGCCACAATGCCGGGAGATTTAAACGATGCCGATCGCAACAGCTTACAAGCCGATTGTTCGAGCTAGGAGGGTGACTACAAAGGCGCCGCGTTGGTGGGAGCGAATTCCGTCATCCTGGGCTTGGATGTCGTTGCCGATCAGCCTGACGACGATTTGATGGGGTTCGCGGTTCGCAGGACCGAATTCGATCCCGATAGCGGAGACGTCCTGCGAAAGCGTTGGCTGAACGGTCGAAAACGCTTCGAGGGGGCCGGCGACGATCCCGACGTCGAGAATACACTTTCGACGTCCTGCGAAAGCGTTGGCTGAACGGTCGAAAACGCTTCGAGGGGGCCGGCGACGATCCCGACGTCGAGAATACACTTTCGATCGAGGGCGATCGGCGTTTGATAGCCATGGTGACCACCGAATTCCTTCGGATGTACGACCACTACAAAATTCGTTACTGGATTAACAAGGCGCTGGACGAGAATTCCCCAGCCACGCTGTTTCTCGATTCCACTCAGAAGTGGTTGGAACCTTATTTCGACGCGGAGGGAGGCAGTAGAAAGTTTCGCGACCGCCAGGTTTTCGCGGGCGGCGCCTGAATCGCGATCAGTTCATAGTCGATCCACAAATAGGGTTCAGTCGGCGTGACGTAAGGCGTACTCTGGCGGTCGGGACTACGAGCCGGGGCGGGTCCTGAAGCTGAGGTCAGTGTGTCTTCAAATACAAATTCCTGAACTCGATTTTCATTGGGTCGCCCGCGTGAAGCTGCAGTCCGATCAGACCCTCCTCGACCCGATTCTGCTCGTCGTCATCCACAACAACGCTCGTGACGTAACCGTTGAGGATGTGCATCAGGACATTCCCGCGCGCGACAACGTGCAGCCGATTCCAATCATTGACTTTGATGTGCTGCTTGATGTCGTCCGGGTCTCGCAGCCGGCCGATTACTCGAGGTTTTTGTCTCATTTCAATTTGCACCATGTCTCCGCGGCGAGTGATTAGTCCGCGCGGACCCCTTTCCTCGTAAAGGGCCCCGGTGAAGTTGTTGTCGAAATCGAAGTCAGCCTGGTAGCCCCTGAGTACCCACTTCGCCACGTCGGGCAACTCGGCGCTGCGGTATTGGAAGCCGCTATTCGTCGAGTTCATCTTGAAGTCGAGCTTGAGGTCGAAATCCTTGACCATGCCGCCACGCCAGATCAAGAAGGTGTTAGTCCGTATGGGTTTGCCGGGATAGGTTTGCCCGACGATGGTCTTACCCCGCGCTTTCCAGTGAGCAGGATCGCCGTCCCATTTCTCCAGCGTGCCGTCGAAGATCGATTCGAAGCCCTTGTAGTCGTCGTCAACATATGGATCGGGACCCGGTTGTGCCGAAATGGGGGCCGGCCCGAGAAGCAGCAATCCGCCCAGAGCTAGAGCCAGGCCTGTCGGTTGAGAAATCATTCCTGTATTGGGCATTGGTTACTACTTTTTTGCGACGGGCGATCCAAGCTCAGCGTCCCCGGCTAGCGAGCGGAATAGCCATCGCGAGCGCGGAGCGAAATCCCGGGGCGTTTTACCTGGACATCGACGTTGCGCCAGTTGCCGTCGAAGGTCTGATTCTGAGGATAGTAGGACAAGTTGTAGACGCTGCGCAGTTCTTGTTCGATGAGCGAGAAGACGGGCTCCAAATCCTGAATCGAAAGCGCGGGGAAGAGACGACCCCCGGTCCGCTCGGCGAGCTTTGTCATTTTCTTCCGAGCCCGATGTGACCAGCCGCGTCCGAATCGTTCTCCGGAACGCAAGAATATAGGATAGATCAAAGCGTTCATTTCCGTCGCGCCGCGCAGCAGTTTCCTAAACGACACGCGGGAAGGCATTTCCTGCCCGCTGACGCGGTTGTCAATACCGTCGCTGATGACGATCAGCGCGTTGCGCTCTCCGGGGCGATGCGGAAAGTCCTCGGCATAGGCGAGCACGATGGAATCGTATAACGGCGATGCACCGGAAGCGTTAGGGAGACGAGCGATTGTTTCGAGAAGCGCTTCTCGTTCGGCCGTTAGGCGCGAGATGACATGAAAAGCGCTGCCCGCGAGCGCGTAGACGGCCACGCGGTCGTGCGGGCGCGCGAGTGCGACGAATCGCCGCGCCGCGTTCTTCATTGCCAGGCGGTCCGGCCGAGTGCTGCCGCTCAGGTCCAATAAAATGGCCAAATTGAAAGGTGTTTCATCGGAGCCGGCGCTGCCGATTCTTTGTGGGGCGCCGTCTTCGACCACGTCGAAGTCACGCTTGCGCAGATTGGTTACCGGTCTGCCGTTCTTGTCAAAGGCGGTGACGATGAGGTTGACCATCCTCACGTCGGATCGAAAGATCGGGTCGCCGCCGGGGAGTGAAGGTGTCGGCTCGGAATTGCTCTCGGGTGGCTCGGGGGTTTCCTGAAGTTCGGATGGCTGAAGCAGGGAATCCAAGATTTCGGGGGCTTGCCAGGGGAACTTCACCGGAGAATCATTAGGTACCTCGAAGTCCGTTAGCTCGACGCGGCTTGGTTCGTTGGCCTGGACCCGGATTCGTCCGTAGGCTATCCGCCAGTCGGCGAGCCGGTCTTCGATGCGCCAAAGGGTTTGGTTGTCGATGACATCAATCTGCTTCCGGGAAAACTTGTAACCGTGGGGCTTGACGAACTCCGAAGGTTCTTTTCGCGCGTCGAGACGAAATCGCGTGACGCGCCATGGGGCGCTGATGGAAAGGGCTCCTGTGTCGGTCCTCAACAGGGCGCGATGGATCATTCCCTGAACAGCGATTGCCCCATTTTCGGTTGTGAGGTCAAGCAGGAAGTCGAACGGGATTTGCACGTCCAAGTCGATGGGCTCGTTGTCGGGAGGGGAGCATTCCACCGCGATTACGGAGCCGTTCCGCGAGACCTTGAGATCTTCCTTCGTGACCGAGCGCTTGCGCCCTTGTCCATGGATCCGCAATCGTGGGGCGGTTCCGACCTGAACTGATATCCCGCCAACAGGGTTATAGAGGCGGAGCGTGGTCGCCTCCGCCGCGCGGGCGGGGGCGGACGAGAATCCGCTGAGAGCGAGAAGGGTGAAGAGCGAATACGCGATCGTCCTCATGCGCGACGCCTAGGGGTGAACTTATCGTAGCGCGGCCGTGAGCGGGCCAGTGATCTCCCTCACAAAAGGGGCGGGTTCGTTTTAGTGGGGAATAGAGGTGGTTTCAGGAGCGGCTTCGGTTCGGCGTTCCAAGAATCCTCTGCGGATGCGGCGCTGCATCTCGCTGAGCGGCTCGATTTCCTTGATGGTGTATTCCCGTTTAACGACGGCGCGAGGCTTCAACTTCAACTCCAAGGTCGCTCCGTTGCGGAGGACGCCGACCGAAACGGCTTCGGCCGATTGCCTCGAAAACCTCCGCAGAACTTCCGTTGCACCGCCGGTAACGCGGCGTCGCCCGAGCCGGAAAATGCGGTCGCCCCGCCGTAGTCCGGCGTGCTCAGCGGCGGCTCCGGTCTCAACCGCCGACACCATAACTCCCTGGCCCGGGGGGTCGGCCAAGGTCAGGCCCGCTTCGACACGCCGCCGTTCGGCTTTCTCCAGGCGATAGCCGGCGTAGCCCAGGTACCGTTGCCAGTCGACCGGGTCGGCGGACCGCACCAGTGCTCGTACGACGGCGCTCATGTCGTGGCCGGCGACCTCGGTGATCACGTCCGCGATCGCGTCCAGATCTTCGAAGGGACGGCCCGTTTTCCCGTAATCGCGGTTCAATCGCAGCATCAGGTCATCGAAACTGCGTTGATTCGCCGTGGCCTGACGGAGGACCAAGTCCAGGATGTGGGTGATCAGTTCGCCCTGCAAATAGTACGACACGCTGCGGTCTGCTCTTCCGTAGGCGGGGTAGACTTCCAGCCAAGCGTCGATGCTCGCTTCCTCCGCCGATTGGCGTCGGGCTGCCGGGCGGGCCTCGTATTCATTGATTAGGCGAAGCACGCGAGCAAGGAATTCCGGTTCGCCCGTTAGGCCGGCGCGCAGTTGAATGTATTGCGAATAGGCGGAGGTGACCCCTTCGGCGAACCAGAGCGAGGGAGTTGGGGCAGGGCGGCTGAAATCGATCTCGTCCAACGATCGCGGGCGGATACGCTTGACGTTCCAGAGATGAAAGAACTCGTGGGCCGTCAAGGACGCCATGTTGCATTCTCCACAGCGCGCGGGTCCCCAAATGGACGTGCCGTTACGGTATTCCATGCCGCCGCCGTTGATATCGGAGAAGTGATAGACGAACGTGTAACCGGGGAAGGACTCGTCCGCCATGATTTCAGTAGTCGCGGAAACGACCCGGCGGGCCGTCTGTTTAAGCAGCTTAAGGTTGTAGTCCCCGCCATGCGGGTACGCCACGACGCGGATAGTGCGGCCGGCGTGAACGAATTGCGTTTCCTCGGATTCGGCAAGATGGACGGGCGTGTCCACCAAACGGTCGTAGTTTGGCGCTTTGTAGCGGTTGCCTTCCTTTTCGAGAGTGAGGACGGTCTTCCAACCTGTAGGACCGTTCTGAAACCGGAGGGAAAAAGGCTGCCCTCGGCTCGCAACCGGGTAGGCCAACACTTGCGGTAGGTTCAAGCAAACGTGCTCGCCATCGGCGTAGGCGCCGAATGGCCCCGGTCGGTCGGCCAGAACACGGTAGGAAATCGATACGCGTGAGCCCGGTTCGGCCGTCACTCGCCACAGCGAAGGATTCTGTTTCTCGACTGGTAGAGGGCTGCCCCGCGGGCCGCTCGCCTGAAAGTCCTTGACGTATTGCGCAAAGTCGCGCACTTGATACGTCGCGCTCCAAACGGGCATCTGAAAATCGCAAGCCTCTGTCGCACAAGTTGTTTCGAGAGTAACCCTCAACCAACCCGAGCGGCTTTCCGCCAGATCGAGGGTGTAGTCGCTCGCGGGGGGCGGTAGGCCCGTCCCGAGCAGGAGTGCCGGGATCAGCAGGGGAAGGAAGGAGTGTCGAACAGGTAGGTCCAACCCCTAGTATGATCCGTCGTCGCTTTCGCGGGGATTCGGTGTCTTCCGCCGAATGGGCGGGGTCTTCTTCAAAAGCGAGCGCCGGTTGCCATTGTCGGGTTGCGTAGGCCGGGCGCCCTCTCGTCTTTCGCCAGAGTGGTTTCGTCCGCGGTCTAATCCCGGCATCCGGCGGCGACGATAGAACACTTGTCGGCGACCCGACGCGTCCTCTTTACGGGGTGCCGAGGGTACGACCGTGCCGAGTCCCGGAAGGACCATGGGACTCAGAAAGCGGTAGCTGTGCCCAAGACTCGAATCTCATTCCCAGTCGTCGGACGCGTTCACGAGCGCAGGCTACGCTTCGGCCGCTGGACCCTTGCTTGCGCGCCGGCCATAACGGTTTGGGGGCTGTCAATCGTCGGGTCGTGGGCGAGCACGGGTTCGGCAGACGGCGTCGCAGCGGACGCCGAGATCCCCGAAAGCGTTGACCGACCCTATCTGCTGGGTCCGGACGACGCGGTTACGATACGGGTGCTCGGGTCGAATGAGATCGCCCCCGAGCCCTTGCGGATCGGGCCGCGGGGCTACCTCAGCCTTCCGTTGGCGGGAAGGGTTGCGGCGGCGGGTAAGACGGTTGAACAGCTCGAGGTGGTGCTGCGCGAACGGTTGAGAGCGTACATTCGCGATCCCCAGCTCAGCGTGGGCGTGGCTGAGTTTCGCAGTCGGCCGGTCTCCGTTCTCGGCGCCGTGAATCGCCCCGGGGTTCATCAGGTTGAAGGCAGCAAGACGCTCGTTGAGATGCTTTCGCTTGCCGAGGGAGTCAGCCAAGAGGCCGGGCCGTGGGTCAAGATCACGCGCCGCGTCGAGAACGGAGCCATCCCGCTGCCGGGTGCGCGCAGCGATATTGGCGGGCGGTTCAGTGTCGCCGAGGTGCAACTGGCCGACTTATTGGAAGCCCGACGGCCCGAACTCAACATTCCGATCATGCCGCGCGACGTGATCGCGGTGCCACGAGCGGACATGGTCTATGTGATCGGCGGTGTCAACCGTGCCGGCGGTTTCGTAATGAATGACCGCGAGAACGTGAGCGTGCTGCAGGCCCTGGCATTGGCGGGGGGCCTCAAGGGAACCGCTAAGAAGCGAGCGGCGAAGATCATACGGTCGCGCGAGGGCGAGAAGCGGGTTGAGATCGCCGTCGATCTCAGGAGAATCATGTCGGGACGGTCGGTCGATGTCCTGCTCGAACGCGACGACATCCTATTCGTACCCCACAGCGGAGGCAAGGCGGCCGCCCGGCGCATCGCCGAAGCCGGGCTCGCCATGGGGACCGGCGTTGCGGTCTGGCGGGTGGGCCGCGGGAACTAAGCGACGGCCCTCGAACCAAGTCAGCCCTGCTGGCGGCTCTCAGACTCCTTCGCGGCTCTATTTTCCAACAATCGGAATGGATTACGGTAAACGACCTAACGGAGCGGACCGGGTCAACGGCGAAACCCTACCGGCGCATCGATTCGAGGCGGCCCCCGCGGTGCCGGCACGTATGGCCTACGGCGAGCCCGCGGATTGGGAGAGCGACAAGCAAAGCGGCGACGGCTCGCTGTTCGAGTACGGCCGCATGTTGGCGCGCAACAAGGGCACGCCGGCGATAGCAGCGTGTTTGGGCGCCGTTGTGGGCTTGTTGCTGAGCCTGCCGCAAACGCCGATCTACCAAGGCCGAATGACACTCGAAATCGAGAGTCTCAACGAGAACTTCTTCAATCTTCGCGAGGTCAACCCGACCACGGCGAACAGCCGTTTCAACACCGAGTTCGATATCGCGACTCAGGTCAAGATTCTCCAAAGCCGCGCCCTGGTCGGCAAGGTGGTCGATGGGCTGCAACTGGACCGCAAGCCGGAGTTCAGCGCTTCGTCCGGCCGACTGTCGGCTTGGAAACAGGCACTGGGCCTGGCCGATCCGGAGCCGGTGCCTGCGCGCGAGCGCGCAATCGAAGCTGCGCTTGGCTCATTTAGCGTCGAGCCGTCGAGAGGAACTCGAATCGTCGAGATCGTCTCGGAATGGCCCGACCCTGATTTGGCCGCCGATTTCGCGAATACACTGGCCGACGCTTTCATGGAACACAATCTCGAATCACGCTGGAAGTCGACCCAACGCAGCGGGGAGTGGTTGAGTCGGCAACTGAACGAACTTCGCGTCAAGCTCGAAAAGTCCGAAGAGCGTCTGCAAAGCTACGCGCGCCGGAGCGGCTTGCTGTTCACCGCTGAAAAGGACAGCGTGGCTGAGCAGCGCTTAGCGCAGTTGCAGGCCGAGCTGTCCCGTGCGCAGGCCGAGCGCATCACAAAACAATCGCGCTTTGAGTTGGCCCGCGGCGTCGAGCCGGAATCGCTTCCCGACATCGTCGACAACACGACGCTGCGCGGTTACCAAGTCCGACTGACCGAGCTGCGTCGTGAACTTGCGGAGCTGGACTCGAGATTCACCCCGGCGCACCACGACGTTAAGAGTGCCGCCGCGCAGGTCGGCTCGCTTGAAGCGGCGCTTGAAAAGGAGCGCTCGCACGTCATCGAACGGATTCAGAACGACTACGAAACGGCGCTCAAACGCGAAAGACTGCTGGCCGATGACTACGCCAGCCAAGCCCGGCTGGTCTCCGAACAAGCGGGGCGATCGATTCAATACAACATCTACAAGCGCGAAGTAGACACGAACCGGGAGCTCTACGACAACCTGTTGAAGAGGGTGAAGGAAGCCGGCGTGGCTTCGGCGATGCGGGCGGGGAACATCCGCATTGTCGACAGGGCGCACCCGCCGCGCCGGGCCGTCAAGCCGGACCACCGGGTCAACACACTGCTGGGCCTGTTGGGCGGACTCTTGCTGGGTGTTGCGTTTGTGATTGTTTCCGAGCGGGCCGACCGAACGCTGCGACAGCCCGGCGACGTCGCGAACTACCTACATGTGCCGGAATTAGGGGTGATTCCTTCCTCAACCGCCGCGCCGGCATCGCGGTCGAAGGGCAGGCGTCGGCGGGGTATAACGGCGTCCGCCGGACCCGCCGCGTTGCTGAGCGCCGGTCAGCCGACGTCGAGCGAAGCGGTCGAATTGACCGCTTGGCAGCAGAAACCTACTTTGGTTGCCGAGTCGTTCCGGGCGGCGCTGACTTCCATTTTGTTCACGGGATCGAACGGCTCGTCCCCGAATATGTTGGTGGTTTCGAGCCCGTCGCCGGGCGAGGGCAAGACGACGGTCGTCAGCAATCTGGCGATTTGTCTGTCGGAAATCAACCGGCGCGTGTTGCTGATCGACGCCGATATGCGCAAGCCGCGGATCCATAAGGTCTTTGACATCCCGAATCGGTGGGGGTTGAGCGACTTACTTTGCGGGCCCGGCGGAAGCGACGACGACTCGCCTATTGAGCAGTTTGCCATCAAGACGGGTGTTCCCAACCTCTACGTATTGCCCAGCGGAACACCGACGCACTCGATTCCGAACTTGCTGCATTCGCCCAGAACCGCCGAGGTGCTGGCGCGTTGCCGGCGAGAGTTTGACACGGTGTTGATCGACACGCCGCCGATGATGCAAATCTCCGATGCGCGCGTGCTGGGACAGATGGCCGACGCCGTCGTGTTGGTCTTGCGTGCCGGACAGACCACCCGCCGAACCGCCCGGGCTGCGGCGGAACGCTTTCTCGATGACGGGACGCATTTGCTGGGGACGATTCTTAATTCGTGGAATCCGAGCACCAACGGGTACGGCTACTACGACAGTTACCGCTACTACGACGGCTACTACGGTGAGCGTGAGGAGTCCGCGGACGGTGACACGCCGGGCGAAGAGACGGCCTGAACCTTCCGCGCGATTCGCGCCTCCCACCAGGCGAACCGATAAGAACCCTTATGCCCGAAGCCGACTTGACCTCGGTCCCGGTTGCATACCCGGCAACCCCCGCTCCGCCGGCCGCGGCTTGGCGCACGCAGGCCCGATACTGGACCGCCGCCTTCGCGCCGTTCACGCGGGTGTTGTTCGACACGGCGGCGCTCGCCGGCGCCTGGCATGGAGCGATCGAGGTTCGGCTGGCGCTCAATCCGGTCTTGCCGCGCGTGTTCGAACGAGGCGAGCTAATCGGGGTCGCGCCGGCGCTCTCTTCGATCCTGCTGTTGTGGCTGCTGGTCTTGCTCTACCGCGGAGCATATGGAGGCCTACGCGGCAGTCTACGCCGGAACCAATCCCGACGATCGGCGACCGCGGCTCTGCTCGACGCGGCAGAATCAAGCTTCGTTGCCGGAGCGCTGATCGTGGTCGTGACCTATTTCTCGCGGCAGGCGGGCGCGGATCTGTCGCGCTCGTTCACGGCTTTGTTTGTTCCGTTGAGTCTTCTGACGATGACGGCGGGGCGCTACGCTGCCTTCTTGGTGGCGTCGGTCTTCGAACACCATTTTGCAATTCCCGAGCGCGTTGCAGTAGCGGGGTGGGGACGGCCCGCGGCGGACTTGATCGAGCGGTTGCGCCAAGCCGGGGAATCGGTCGAAGTGGTCGGCGTCATTGCCCCGGCCGAGCGGCGCACGACGCCGCGGGATACACCGGCGCCCAGGCTCCCGCTCCTCGGCAAGACCGAGCAGCTCGGCGCGTTGATCAACATTCATGCCCTGGACTGTGTCGTGATGATCGAGGGGCACCTCGGCGCGGACGAAACCGAACATTGCGCGGCAGTGATGAAGCGGATGGGCGTCACAGCGAGCCGCGCGGTGGCCGCCGCCGGACCCGACGCGCGCATCGAGGTCTCCGAACGTTATGGGCTGCAATGGGTGGAACTGCACCCCGTGTCGCTGACGCGATTCGAGGAGCTTCTCAAACGGGGCGTGGATATAACGGCCTCGGGAGCGCTGCTGATTGTTCTCAGTCTCTTGCTGGCCGGGGTCGCGTTGGCGATCAAGCTGACTTCGCCGGGGCCGGTCTTCTACCGAGCGTCGAGGGTGGGCAAAGGCGGACGGCATTTTCAGTTCTTGAAGTTCCGCTCGATGTACGCCGATGCCGCGGGCCGGGGCGGTTTGGGACCGCGTAATGAACACAGCGGGCACCTTTTCAAGATTCGACGGGATCCGAGAATCACGCCGATCGGCAGGCTCCTGCGGCGTTCGAGCTTGGATGAACTACCGCAGTTGATCAACGTTCTGCTCGGGCAGATGAGTTTGGTTGGGCCGCGCCCGTTACCGGCCGAGGACCTCGACCCCGACGGCCAGAGCAGCCGTTTTCGCGAGTGGGCCGAAGAGCGCTCGGGAGTGCTGCCGGGCATTACCGGGTTGTGGCAGGTCAATGGTCGCAGCGAACTGCCGTTCGAAAAGATGATTGAGCTTGACTTGGGGTATGTGCGTAATCGGAGTTTGCGCTTGGATCTGCGGATCTTGCTCGAGACGCCTCCGGCTGTGTTGACCGGTCGGGGCGCCTACTGAGCGTCTCCGAACCGCACCGGCCGACACGAGTCCCTATCGAGAGAGGCTTCTTGACGTGATCGCAGCCTCGCGACCCCTTGTCGGCACCCAAAGCGGCTTCGAGTGTGTACTCTGCGAGGCGGTTGATGAACCCGTTGGCTTGGGACCGAACGCTGACTTCGTACTCGCGGAGGGCGAGGTGGCGAGGGTCGTTCGCTGCCCGCGATGTTCACTGGTTGGGACGCACCCGCTGCCCGGCGTGGAAGAGTTGGCGGAGGCTTATCGGGAGGCCTACCGCCGACGGCGTCGGGAAGGTCCCGATGCGCAGTACCTGAGGGAGTCCGACAATCGCGCGGCCGCGCAGTGGGCGTTTCTTAGGGGCCGCTCGCGAGCCTCGGGCGAGTTATCCGCCGGGACACGATGGGATTCAGCTCATGTCCGGATTCTGGATGTCGGTTGCGCTGCCGGGTCGTTCCTTTTCGCGGCGAAAGACCGTTGCACCTCGTTGACCGGGTTCGAACCCGACCGCTCGATGTGGGAGGCCGCTGGACGGCGGTTGCCTCGATCAAAGCTTCTCAATTCGGTTTTCCAACCCTCGAGGATCGCCGGTTCACGCTTCGACTTGATCGCTGCGTCGCATGTGCTCGAACATGTTTCCGATCCGGTTGGGTTTCTTCGTGGGCTGTTGGAAGCTCTAGACACCCGCGGGGTGTTGTTTCTCGAGGTCCCGAACGAAGACGCGGAGACGATCAGCGCCATGGCCGCGGGACCAGCGGGGCGTATGCACCTTTACTTTTTCGATCCAAAGCGGTTGACCGCCGTTGTCGAGGCGGCCGGAGGAAGTGTCGTGGCGGTTGGAACTTTCGGCGAGCTCAAAGTCGGTCCTGTTTCGAGCGGCCCCGAGCGTGGCGTTGGACACGGATGGATCTCGAAGATGCGCCGGTCCGCGCATCCCGCGGCGGGAGTCGCGCGTGCAACGTTGCGGGCATGGCGGGGTCAGCGGCGCCGCCGACGGATGTTCGTTGAACGCGGTGACGGTGATTGTTTGCGTGTGATCGCGACTCGCGGCGGCGCGTGCGCGGCACGCATTTAATGTGTTTCGCACGATGCGTGATCGACCGCGGCTCGCTTCGATTCCGCGTTTTCGCCATGGCCTAGGAGGTTCTCTTTCATGAACAATTCGTTTGCCGAGCGCGTTGCCGCGCCGCATGTCGACATCATTGCCGAGATCGGCATCAACCACAACGGCGACCTCGGGATCGCCAAGCAACTCATCGATATGGCAAAGGCGGCGGGATGCGACGCCGTCAAGTTTCAGAAACGGACGATCGACCAAGTCTATACGCGGGAGCTGCTCGATTCACCGCGCGAGAGTCCCTGGGGGACGACGCAGCGCGCGCAAAAGGAGGGTCTCGAATTCGGGCGTGCCGAGTACAACGAAATCGATGCCTATTGCCGTTCGCTCGACATCGAATGGATGGCTTCGGCTTGGGATCTCGAGAGCCGGCTGTTCTTACGGTCCTATTCTCTGGCGCGGAACAAAATCGCGTCGGCGATGATCGGGCACATCGATCTGCTCGAAGCCGTCGCCGAAGAGGGCAAGCCGACCTTCATCTCGACCGCGATGACGGGCTACAACGAAATGGACCGCGCCGTCGAGGTATTTCGTTGCCGCGCGTGTCCTTTTACGCTGATGCACTGTGTTGGGGAATACCCGGCGCAGGCATCATCCCTCAATCTGTTGATGATTCCCGAATTGGAGCGTCGTTACAGCTGTCCGGTCGGCTATAGCGGTCACGAGGCTGGGGTGAACGCCTCCGTGCTGGCGTCGGTGATGGGCGCGGTAGCGATCGAGCGGCACATCACGCTTGACCGCTCGATGTACGGCAGCGATCAAGCGGCTTCTCTCGAAAAGCGAGGCCTCGAGTTGATGGTGGGCTACATCCGGTCGATTCCGACGGTGTTGGGCGATGGTAGGAAACGTATTAGCGACGACGAACGCAAGAACGCCGAGAAGCTCCGCTATTACTCGACGTCGCTCGAAGCCGACTCTCCGGTGACAGCGGCTCAAGGGCGATGAAGTTTTCTCGATCCATGGTTTCTGCGCGCAGGATCGTGCTCATCTTGCAAGCGCGCATGGGTTCGACGCGATTGCCCGGTAAGTCCCTGTTGCCATTGGCGGGGCGGCCGATGCTGGCTAGAATCCTCGAGCGTTCGCGGCGCGCGACGCGGATCAACGAAATCGTCGTCGCGACGACTCGCAAGGCCGAGGACGATCCGCTCGCCGAATTGGCCGCGGCCGAGGGCGCGGCGGTTTTTCGCGGGGCGGAAAACGACTTGGTCGAGCGCTATCGCCGCGCGGCGGAGGTTTACCAGGCCGGTTTGGTTGTCAGGCTGCCCGCTGACAACCCCGTGCCGCAACCCGAGGAGATCGATCGCGTCATCGAATACCATCTGCGGGGCGATAGTGAGTTTTCGTCGAACCTGGCGGAGGTCATGGGCAACGGGTATCCGGACGGGATCGGGGCGGAAGTCTTCGAGCGGGCGGCGCTGGAGGAGGTTGCGGCGCGCCCGCTGACGCCGATGCTGCGCGAGCATCCGCATTTGAACTTTTTCGATTACCGGGCTCAGAAAGCGGTGGAGCCCGAGCGTTTTCGGGTTGGAACTGTCGAGTGTCCCCCGGCTTTCCGGCGTCCCGATTTGCAGCTCGACGTGAACACGGGCGATGACTACCGCTTCTTGGCGCGGCTCTACGACGATCTCTATCCGCGCAACCCAAACTTTCACATCACCGCAATCATTGATTGGTACGACAACGTCTATCGCGCCGGCTCGTCGGAACCCGGCACTCGGGCCGGGATTGCGATAGCGGACCAGGTCTAGCGCGATGAATGCTTATCACCCTTACGTCTTCGACACCGAAAACCGATCCTTTGTCGGCCGCTTTGAGGACATGTACCGCGCCGAAGACAAAGACGGTTTCGATAGTTGGTTCGAACGCGACCTTCGTCCGCTCCGAAAGCAGATCAGCTTGGCTGTGCTGGAGGGGTATAGCTTTTCACGGATTCTCGACGTGGGTTGCGGCAAGGGAACCTTTACCCACTTACTGAAGAAGAAAAACACTCAGGTTGTGGGCATTGACGCGTCCGAGACAGCGATCAACAAAGCAGCCGCGGCGTACCCCGATATCGATTTTCGGGCCATGGACGTTCAGCGGCTGGCGACCCTTGGGGAAAGCTTCGATGCCGTGGTCGTCATGGGCACGTTGGCCTATATCGAAAACTGGCCCCGAGCTCTCTGGACGCTGGCACGTATGACGCAGTGGATCTACATTGCCGAGTTCATCCCTCCGGACCCGATTGGATTTGTGAAATCGTCATCGGGCCTTGTGGCTGAAATCGAGAAGCACTGCCACATCCGGACGAAGATCTTGCTTGACGACGACCATACTTTGGTTCTTGGCGAGGTACGCGGGCCGTAGTTTCCGTGCTGCTTCGTCCACGGTCTGTTTTCCGTCACGATGACCTCCGACTCCCGCCTCGTCTATTGGAACGGCCGCTTGATCCCGGAAGCCGACGCGCGCCTGTCGATTTACGACTCGGCGCTCATGTTCGGGGACATGGTCTTTGAGATGACGCGTTCGTTTAACGGCGTGCAGTTCAAATTGCGTGACCACCTCGAACGCCTCTACGCCTCGATGAAAGCCGTCTGTCTGACACCTCCGATCGCGATTGAGCGGATGGAGGATGCGGTCAATGAGACGATCGAAGCCAACCGCCCGGCGTTCGGCTCCGACGATGAATACCGCGTGATGATCGACGTTTCGCGCGGGCTGCTTTCGATCTACGAAGGCATCGGCGGGGTCGCGCCCGGCCCCAACGTCATCATCGCCGTCTTTCCGTTGCGGTGGACGGTGGCCGGCATGGGCCGCTTGTTCGATAGCGGAATCAATGCCGTGGTGCCGTCACAGCGCGCTATCCCGGCGCACTTGCTCGACCCGAAGATCAAGAACCGCAGCCGTTTGCACTACCTGATGGCGAATGTCGAAGCGAGCCGCTGCCAAGGCGAGGATAACTGGGCATTGCTACTCGACCCCGACGGTTTGGTTGCCGAGGGGACCGGTGACAATTTCTTTATTGTGCGCGACGGACGACTTCTCACTCCGAAGGGCCGCAATATCCTGCGCGGCATCAGCCGGGCGTATGTGATGGAGGAGCTGGCGCCCGCGCTCGGTTTGGAAGCCGTCGAGCAAGACATCGAACCGTACGACGTGTTGTCCGCGCGGGAGGCGTTCATGACCGGAACGCCTTTCTGTCTGTTGCCGGTTTGCCGCCTCAACGGCCAACCCATAGGCGACGGACAAGTGGGATCGCTGACGCGAAGGCTGATCGAACGATGGAGCTCGAACGTCGGCCTCGATATCGCACGTCAGATTCAAGCCTGGGACGCGGAGGGCGGGTCGCTCCGCAACGGCGCGACGCCCTACAGCTTTAACGTCGCCGGGTAGGTTCTTTCTGAAAGGAGAATTCATGTCCTCTCGATTGACGGCGGAAGGTCTGTGTCTGGACGAATATTCCGCGAATGACGCTTACGCCGCCGTCCACTTTAAGCGCGCCGTTGGCGAACTCCCCGAAATGGAATCCGCCAAAGCGATGGCGCGGTTGGCGGCTGACCGTATAGGGCCCGAGCAATCGCTGCTGGACGTGGGCTGCGGCGCGGGGCATTACCTGCGTTCTTACAAGAAAACCATTGCCGAGCCGTTTCGCTACGTGGGCGTCGACTATTATTCAATCTTTCTCGACCATGCCCGTAAGGCTTGGGCCGACGAGCCGATCGCCGAGTTTCGCCAGGGCAGCATTTTCGATTTGCCCGTCAAAGACCGGGAATTCGACATCGTTACGTCGAGCAATTTGTTGATGCACCTCCCGAGCATCGTCAAACCGCTCGGGGAGTTGATTCGGACTGCGCGCAGGTGGGTGCTGGTTCGGACGATGATCGGCGAGCGCAGCTTCCGCATTCAGGAAGTGCTGTCGCAGCCGACCTGGGCCTATACGGATGTTCGGGCGGAAGAAGAGTTCGACGACAACGGCGAGCCGAGGGCTTTCTCTTACGAAAACATATATTCGAGGGAGTATTTCAGTGCGGTCGTTCGCCGGCACGCTCCCGAAGCCTCGATTACCTACCTGGACGACGACCAGTTCCAGTCTCAAAACATTCAGCAATCCGCCGACACCGAGGGGTTGCCGAACGCCACGCGCATCATCGACGGCAAGCAAGTGTTCGGTTACGTGATATTGCCGTATCGCTTTGCTTTGATTGAACTGCCTTCGTGAGATCGGCGTATCCTATCGGCATCATGCAGGGGCGGCTTCTGCTGCCTCGCGAGGGGCGCATTCAGGCTTTTCCGGCCCGGTGTTGGGGGGAGGAGTTCGCGCTCGCCGCCGAGGCGGGGCTTGACCGAATCGAGTGGATCTGGGACGACGATCCGGCGGGCGTGAATCCGATTGAAACAGCGTCGGGTGTCGAGGCCGTTCGGCGCGCGGCGGACGGCGCGGGTGTTACCGTCAGGTCGATCTGTGCTGATCGGTTCATGAAACGCCGGCTTGTGAGCCAAGGCGGGGATCTTGAACCGACGGCCGTTGACGAATTGAGGGGATTGCTTGAGAATGCCGCTCGGCTGGGCGCTGAATGCATCGTTCTGCCGTTCGTCGATGCCTCGGCGTTGCCGAGCCGGAGCGAACGCGCCGGGCTTGAGCGATTGCTCGGTGAAGTCTTGCCCGATGCCGAGCGTGCCTCGGTCGAATTGCATTTGAAAACGGACTGGGCGCCGAGCGAGTTGGCGGAGTTTGTGGCGGGATTCGCGCACCCGCTGTTACGGGTCAACTACGACATCGGCAACAGCGCCTCGCTGGGCCATGACCCGCGGGAAGAGCTACGGTTGCTCGGCGACCATCTCGGCAGCGTACACGTCAAAGATCGCTTGCGGGGCGGGGGGACGGTTCCGCTTGGCGAGGGAGACGCTGATTTCGAGGCCTGCTTCGCCGGGTTCAGAAGAACCGGCTACGAACGGGCTTTCATCTTGCAGGTCGCTCGCGGTGCGGCGGCGAATGAAGTCGAGTGGGCGCGCCGGAACCGGCGGTTTGTGGAAGATCTGCTGAAGCGCAAGGGAGCCCGGCCCGGCATCTCAAGCCCCGCGGAGTCCGTTCGAGACCCGGTCGCCCTAATGCCCACCGACGAAACGAAGCAGACCGGGGTGTCGGAGGCAACGGCGTTGCAAACATGACCGGGCGACCCGCGTTTCGTACAGCGCGCTCTCGACCGGTCGCAGGCCTCCGCACCAATCCCGAAGATCTTCATGGATTTGGGACTCCGAGACAGAACGGTGTTCGTTGCCGGGTCCAGCCGAGGCATCGGCTTTTCGATTGCTGAATCGTTTCTTGACGAGGGCGCTCGCGTTGTTGTTACAGGTCGAGCTCGGGAGTCGCTGGACCGTGCGGGCGCCGCGCTCGGCGAGGGGCGTTCGGACCGTTTACTGGCGGTCGAAACCGACCTCACCAACGAAGCGGAAATCGAGCGAGCCCTCGATTCCACCCGCGAGGCGTTCGGCCCTGTCGACATTGTTGTCGCGAATGTTGGCGATGGCCGTGGAACGTCGGGATGGGACGTGGGCCGCGATGAATGGGACGTCGCTCTCGAGCGCAATTTGTTGGGAAGCTTGGCGCTGGCGCGTTGGAGCATGCCGGACTTAATCGCGCGCCGAGGGTCCCTGGTTATGATTTCCTCGATCGCTGGAACGGAAGGTATTGGGGCTCCGATGGCTTACGCGGCGGCGAAGGCGGCGCTGAACAGCGCCGTCGGTTCTCTAGCTCGATCGGTGGGCCCTCAGGGTGTGCGCGTGAACGCCGTCGTGCCGGGCAACGTGCTGTTTCCAGGCGGAACGTGGGAGACCAAGGTCGAACAGCGACCCAAGTTTTGGCGGGACTACGTCGAGCGTGAGGTGCCGCTCGAACGCTTCGGGCGGCCGGAAGAAATCGCGCAGGCCGTTGTGTTTCTGGCGTCGGAAAGGGCGTCGTTTATTACGGGTGCGGCGCTGGTGGTCGATGGAGGGCAGACCCGTTCTCATGGCTGAGACGACGACGGAGACGCGGGCGAGAGTGGAGCTCCGGTCGGGTCCCGAGAGCGCTCCTCGCACGCTCACCGAGCGTTTTGACCTCGATGGACGAGTGGCGCTGATCACCGGCGGCGGCGGACTGCTCGGGTTCGAACACGGCTCGGCGATCGCCGAGCTCGGAGGCATACCGGTGCTGGTCGACATCGACGGGGCGCGTGCCGAGGAGTCGGCCAATCGAATTCGCGCGTGTTACGACCGTCCGACGCTCGCGGTTGCCGCCGACATTACGAGCGAAGCGTCGATTCAGACCGCGCTGACCACTATTCACGACGAGCTCGGCACCGTCGACATTCTGATCAACAATGCCGCCCGGAATCCCTGTGTGAGCAAAGACGGTCTGAGCGGGGGCTCGGCGACGAGACTTGAGAACTATTCGCTCGACGCTTGGCGCGCGGATCTCGATATCGGGCTGACGGGAGCCTTTCTCATGAGCCGCCTAGTTGGGGCTGAGATGGCACGGCGCGGTTCCGGTGTCATCTTGAACATCGCCTCCGATCTGGCGCTGGTCGGCCCCGACCAACGTCTGTACGAGCTTCCGGGCGTGCCCGCGGATGAGCAACCCGTCAAGCCGGTCGGTTACTCCGTCGTCAAGGCGGGGTTGCTCGGACTCACGCGCTATCTGGCGACCTACTGGGCCGATAAAGGCGTTCGGGTCAACTCACTTTCGCCGGGCGGCGTGGAGGCGGGCCAAGACGCGGCCTTTCAACAACGTCTGGCCGAGCGAATTCCGATGGGGAGAATGGCGCGGGTCGACGAGTATCAGGCCGCCGTCGCATTCCTGGTTTCCGATGCCTCGTCCTATATGACCGGGGCCAACTTGGTCATCGATGGAGGAAGAACCTGCTGGTAGCCCAACAGGCCACGGCGATCGAGCCGCCCCCACGGGCACCCGCAGCGGTCCCGTCAGTCGGCCGACACCGGTCGGCTTCGGCGGCGGGGCGGCACGTATTTCTCATTCAGGCTCCCTTGCAAGCCTTCAACGCGGTCGAGGCGGCTGATGCTTTCGGACTCGATCCCCGAGACTGCCGCGTTATCTGGTTTCACTCGCCGTCGGAGCGCAACGACCGCCAGACGATGGAAATCCTGCGCCGCGGCAAGTGGGGCGCGGTGGATATCGTCGGTTACGGTGACCGCAGTTTCTTCTCGTGGAGAAAACGCTTTCGCCAAGTGCAACGGTTCGCCGGGGAGTACGGTCCTTGCGAGAACCTTTTCGTCGGCGACTATGCGTTCGACTTGATGCGCCATTTTGCCAACACGATTCAAGCAAGTCGGAAAGTCGTTCTCGATGACGGGAACTCGACGCTGTTGATCGACCGCGCGCGGCGGGAGCGACGACGCCCCTATTTCCTACCAAGCGGCTTCAGCGGGCGGGCGAAGCATTTCGTGAAGAGGGCTTTCTGCGGCATGAGGGCGCACCTCTTGGACGATTTCGACTATTTCACGATCTATCAACTCGAGGGCGTCGGGCGGGGTCCTCGAAGCGACGTTAGGCCCAACCGCTACAGCTATTTCCGACGCCGGCTCGTCGCCACGCGCCAAAGCGAAGAGACGCTGTTTCTCGGGACCCTCATGTCGGAAAAAGATCTGATGAGCGAACGCGCTTATCTTGACTACCTTGGCCGGGCGCTGCGACGTCTCGGGGACAACTCGGTCGTCTACCTACCGCATCGAAAGGAAGACTCCGCCAAGCTTGCCGCGATTCAGTCGCGCTTCGGCGTGCGGATCGGGGACGCCCCGATGCCTTTCGAATACCGGCTTTGCTGTTCGGATACACTCCCAAAGCTCATCGCGGGATTTCTGACGTCGGCCTTTGACACCAGCCGGGTGTTGGTCGGCGACCGTGTACCGATACGAGCGTTTTGGATTGATCCGAGCGACTGTGCTCCGTCGATCCGCGCGGAGGTCGCGGAAATTTACCGCTATTACGAGTCCTACGCCGAGGGTGATTTTGAACTTGTGAAGCAATATTGACGACGTATTTCGTGGGCTCGAGCTAAAACGGGTCTACGTCAGCGCGGGCCCGTTGCGCCCGCCGTCGAGCCCTCGTCTTACCGCATAGCCCTCCTTCTGCCGCCGGCCACGCCCGGGTGCCGTGAGCAGCCATGCTTCACCTCAACTTGTGTCAACAGATTCCGCGTCTTCCGATCGTCTGGCCCCGGCTGTTTCGGCCTACTTCCTCACCAATGCCATTAAGACGGCGGTCCCGTTTCTGCTGCTTCCGGTATTGACCGCTTACCTGAGCGAACGCGACTATGGAACGCTCTCTCTTTTTCAGGCGCTGGTGGCCCTGGCCGTTCCGCTCACTCCTTTCAACCTCGAGGCGGCGGTTCAGCTGGCCTATTTTCGCGAGCGAAAGCGTGACCTCGGCAGCTATATCTCCTCGGCGCTGCGGGCCCCCGTCGGGATTACGGCTCTGCTCGTTCTGCTGCTTGTTCCGGCCTCAGCATCGATTTCCCAATGGACGGGGCTCCCCCGGGTTTGGGTGGCGGCGGTTCCGCTATTCGGGCTGGCGCAGCTGTTCCCGCTGCTGCTGTTGAAGCTTTATCAAGTCCGACGTCGTCCTTGGGGCTACGCGGGCTTCAACCTGGCCATGGCAGGCCTGAATCTCGGCCTCAGTTGTTGGGCGGTCGTGTGGGCGGGTTGGGGATGGCAGGGTCGAATGGGTGCGGTCGTCGCCGCCCACGCCGCCTTTTCTGTTGCGGCGATCACGATTCTGTGGCAGCAAGGGCTGTTGGGACAGCCCTTTCGGCGCGGCTTCCTCCTAGACGCCGGACGCTTCTGCTTGTTGCTGGTCCCGCACTCGCTGAGCGGCGTGGTGATGGCGTTCGGCGACCGCTTCTTGCTCAGCGCGATGGTCGGAGTCGAAGCTGTCGGCAGCTACGCGGTGGGCCATCAGATCGGTTCGGCCGTGCTGATTGCCTCGACCTCAATCAATCAAGCGTGGGCGCCGCATCTGTTTGGTCGACTGGGCGCGGCCGACACGTCCGCCAAGACCCGTTTGGTGCGGCAAACCTATTGCCTGGCGCTGGGTTTGGTGCTGTTCTGCTGCGTTTTCTTTTTCGCACTGCCGGTTCTGTTCCGCTACTTTGTCGCGCCTGAATTTGCGGACTCGGCACGCTACACCGCGTGGATCGCCGTGGCGGGGCTGTTCAACGGTTTCTACGCCTTGATTGGGAACTACATGCTCTACGAAAAGAAGACCCATTGGCTGAGTTCGTTGACCGCCGGCGGGGCGGCGCTGAACGTCGCCCTCAATGTCTTGTGGATTCCGCGTTTCGGTGTGATAGGGGCAGCCTATGCCGCGGTGACATCGTCGGTGCTGTTTTTCCTGCTGTGTTGGGCGGCGGCGCAGCGCGCCCACCCCATGCCTTGGCGCTTAGCTTGGGCGCGGACGACGAACGAGACCGCCTGAGCCCGGCGCCGCTGGTCGTTTCATCACCCCGATCAAGTCAATGAACCCGATCAAGATCGTTATTTGGGACCTCGACGACACACTCTGGCAAGGGACGTTGTCCGAATCGGGAGTCGTGGTCGACCCGGCCGTACTCGAAACCGTGCGCGAACTGTCGAGACGGGGCATCATCAACTCGATTGCGTCGAAGAACGACGGGGCCGCGGCTCGGGCCGAGCTTGAGCGTCTTGGGATTTGGGAAGAGTTCGTGTTTCCCGAAATTGCCTGGGCGCCCAAAGGCCCCGCCATCGCGCGCCTTCTCGACCACTGCCGTTCGCGTGCCGCCAATGCGTTGTTTCTCGACGACAATCGCTCGAATCGCGAAGAGGCGCGGTATTACAACTCGGGCATCGAGGTCCGCGGGCCGGAGTTCATCCTACATTTGCTCACGGACGCGGCTCTGCGCGGCAAGCCGGACCCCGACCGGCAGAGGCCGGCGCAGTACAAGCAACTGGAGCGGCGCTCGCGGGAACAGCGATCGTTCGGCGACAATCGGGCGTTTCTTGATCAATCGCGGATCGAGGTCGAGCGGGTCGAAGGACTTGGGCCGCATCGCGAACGGATCGCCGAGCTGATCGCTCGGACGAATCAGCTGAATTTCACGAAGGTCCGGTTGACGCCGGTTGCACTCGACGGCTTACTGAATGACCCGGGCATCGCGAGCCTTGGTTTTCGCGTTCGGGACCGGTACGGGGACTATGGGTTGGTCGGGTTCGCGGCCCTGGACCGGGAAGCGCATCGCCTTATCCATTTCCTTTTCTCGTGCCGCGTGCTGCACCTTGGGGTCGAGCAGTGGGTGTGGCACGAGCTTGATAGGCCTGCCGTTGAGGTCCGGGGCGAGACGGCCGTTCAGCTTGATTCCCCGGCGGCGCCGGATTGGATTCGGGCTGCTTCCCCACGGGCTGCTGCGCCAGGCTCCGGGTCTTCGTCGCGGCGATCGACGACCGGGGAATCACGACGGCTGGGAGTTCTTTTGAAGGGCGGGTGCGACTTGGAACAATTGGCGCACTACCTCAGCCATGACGGACTCGATGTTGACGAAGAACTGACGTACATTGCCCGGAGCGGCGAGCCTATTCATCACGAGGATACGACGCTGTTGATCGCCGGCCTTGAGCGTGAAGAAGCCGATCTGGCGGACGTAATCGAACGGCTGCCTTTCTGTGACCCCAATATGTTCTCGACCCGCTTGTTCGACGGGGCCTACGACGCCGTTGTGTATAGCCCGCTGATGGATTACGTGCGTCCCCTCTACCTTCATCGAGGCTCGGGGATCGCGGTGCCCTATGGCGAAAGAAACCTGTTCGACAATACTTCCACCGCAACTCCCGCGACCGAGCAGCCGCGCTGGTTGAATCGAGAATTCGTCAGCCGATTCGCTCAAGACTTCGAATACGCGGGTCGGATCAAGCCCGAGCAATTCCAACGGAACCTTTGTCGGCTTCGGGCGCGGATTTCCGGTCGATTCATTCTGCTTAACGGTGTCGAACTTCCGCACGCGAGTGACCCGGACGGTGGTCTGCTCGAGCGGCATCGAATAATGAACCGCGCGGTTGACGAGTTCGTTCGGTCAACCGAAAACTGCTCTTTGCTTGACGTGCGCCGCATCGTCGATCGTCCCGAGCACCTGGCTGATTCGCCTCGTCATTATCGGCGCGGGGCTTACGCTCGGATGAGCGGGGAACTGGTCTACCTGCTGTCCTCCGATTCAGGGGAACCGTTACGCGCCAACCGCTTGCGCCAAGTCGGGAGGTCCGTGCATCGCCGCCTTGGTCGGCTGAAGTTGCGGTGGCGACGCTGGGCCGCCGTGTGAAAACGCCGGCAGCTCCACACGATTTTCAGGGTGTCCGATCGGTGGCGCCGCGCCCGCTCGCCCAGCCTCCACGGAACCTCCGGGTACCTCCCATGGCTGCTACGCAAGTCATTAGCGCCCTTCCTGTTCCTGCTGCGCCCGCGCGACGGCGGCGCACACGACTGCCCTGGCCGATTTGGTTCGTGGTCGCCTATCTTGGAGCCATCACGATTTTCGGGAAGGGGCCGACTTACCTCGGTTACCCTCCGTTCTTCTGGGGGGAAGCCGTGCTCGCGGCGGGGCTGATGTGGACCTTTCTGCGGCAGGGTGCCGCAATCCTCGGACCGCCGGTGTTACGGCGTCTCTCCACGGCCGTCTTGCTGTTCCTGATTTACGGATTCATTCTCACGGCGAACAGCTTTCCCGACTGGGGCATTAACGCACTTCGCGACGCCGCCGTGTGGTACTACGGAGGTTTCTATTTCATCGGGCTCGCCCTGGCCTCGCGGTCCCGCGCGGCCGACCGCGTCTGGAGAATCTGCGGCGGGTTCTGGGTCTGCGCCCTTTTGTGGGGTGTGGCGGAGAATCTGACCGATCGCGCCTTGTCCGAGGCCTCGCCGCTGGTGCCTTGGCGTGAGGTGCCGGTATTGTCCGGCTCCCACAGCGATGTGATTCAGAACATGTCGCTGGGGGCAATCATCGTGGTGGGTGGTCTTTGGTCGACCAAATCACCGTCGGCACGGTTGTTCTTGCGGGGCGCGGCGTTCGCGGGGTTCGTGCTGTCGCTAATCGCTTGGGGACGCGGCGTAAAGGTTGGTCTCGCGATGGGCATCCTCGCTGTGTTGGTTCTCGGCCTTGGGCGGCTTCGCTCGATGCGGCTGTCGTTGCGCCTCGGCCGATTAGTCGGGATCGGATTGGTGGCGGCGATGGTTCTTGTGGGCGCAATCGGCGTGGGAGTTGGTGAGTTTGGGCACATCGGCCGCTTTCAGGAGATTTCGCTCGCGAGCAGCGAAGGGTCGATCTATTGGCGGCTGGTGTGGTGGGGCAATCTGGTTGATGAGCTGGTCGCCCGCAACGTCATCTTCGGACTGGGTTTCGGTGAGAACCTTGGTTTCTACAACCCCTACCTGTTGGGGGACGAGGATTCCGCATTTCCCATCCGGGCTCCCCACAACGTGAACATGACCGTGCTTAGCAGGATGGGCGCGGCTGGTTTTCTCCTGTGGGGAGCGATCTTGTCCCTGGGGCTCGGTGGCCTCTTCCTGAGGCTTTGGCGCGGGGGCATCTCGGGCCGGGTCTATGCAGTATGTCGCGCCGAAGAGCTGGCTTTTTGGCTGCTCATGCTGTTGACGACGTGGGGTAACGGGTCGTTCGGCGTGCTGATGGAGGGGCCGGTGTTGGGCGTTTGGTTCTGGTTCGCTCTTGGTTTCGCTTCGGGGCGTTCGGTTCATGCACCGGTTGCCTGCCGCTTGGGGTCCCGCGGCGACATTCCGACGTCGCAGTCTCCGACGGGTCGCCGTTCCGCGCTCCCGGGCTGCGGCAGGAGTCTTCTCCCCCCATGCGCGTCCTGATGTTTCACAACCGTTACCGGGAGCAGGGCGGGGAAGATCTGTCCGTGACCCAGGAAACACAGGCCCTGGAGCAAGAAGGCGTCGAGGTCATCCCCGTCGAAGCGGACAATGATTTGCCGGCCGATGCCGGTCTCCTCTCCGAAGCCAAGATGGGTTGGCATGCCGTTTGGTCGTTGTCGTCGTATGAACACGCCGCTCGGCTGTGCCGTAAATACCGACCCGATGTCGCCCACGTTCAGAACTTTTGGATGCGGCTAAGCCCCGCCGTGCACGCGGCCTGCCGGCAGGCCGGCGTGGCGACCGTGCAATCGCTCAGAAATTACCGCCTGCTGTGTACCAACGCGCTGCTGTTGCGCAACGGCGAAGTCTGCGAAGACTGCGTTGGCAAGATTCCTTGGCGCGGCGTCACGCGGGCGTGCTACCGCGACTCGCGGGCCGCTTCAGCGGCCGTGGCCGGAATGATCGTCATTAATCGCATGCGTCGAACCTGGGAGCGCGATGTCGATGCGTTCTTGACGCCGAGCAACCACTCTCGGCAGCGCTTCCTGCGGGCGGATTTTCCGCGGGGACGGGTCTTTGTGAAGCCGAATTGTCTGGCGGATTTCGGAGAGGCTGCCCGACCGCCGTCGGCGTCGCGGGAGATTCTCTATCTCGGCCGGCTCTCCGCCGAGAAAGGCTTGCGGCTGTTGCTCGAGGCTTCGAAGCGTACCGGACTCGACGATATCGGACGGCTCACGTTGGTGGGGGAAGGCGACGAAAGGGATAGCCTTCAGAAGTTGGCCGAGGCGCTGGAACTCTCCGAGCCAAGTCTTGTCTTTGCCGGCCAAAAGGCTCCGGACGAGGTCCAACAAATGGTCCGAAGCGCACGTGCCGTGGTCTTGCCGTCGCTGGCCTACGAGACTTTCGGGCGGCCTGTCATCGAGGCCTTCGCCGCAGGCCGCCCCGCGGTCGTATCGGATTTCGGCGCCCCCGGTGATATTGTGAAGCAGGGAACGACGGGCCTGACCTTCCCGCGCGGCGACACGGAGCGGCTCGGGGAGGCCCTCAAGACCGTCCTGACCGATGGCGCCGCAGCCGACCGAATGGGCCGCCGAGCGCGAGAGGAATATGAAGCCAAATACACCCTCGAGAAGAGTTTTGAAATCTTGATGAAAACGTACCGATTTGCCCTCGGACGCCGAGGTAGGCCGATTCCCAAGCAACTGCGCGGGTTTGAGCCTATCCGAGTTCCGGAATAAGGCTGATGCCCTCTGCCGCCCCATGGGTTCCAGCGGCCTAATGTCGGGGATTCGTTCGACTGACTCGACACGGGGGGGCAGGTCATTGTTATAGGAGAGACTGTGACCCGGCCGCCGTTCGCTTGGCTGCCGCGCGTGGAGGAAAAGATCGGATGAGACTGACCGTTGTCGGAAGTGGGCATGTAGGGCTGGTTGCCGGCTTGTGTTTCGCTGAAATCGGCCATGACGTTGTCTGCCTGGACAGTATCGAAGAGAAAGTCAACGGGCTTGCGGAAGGCCGTCTTCCTTTCTATGAACCCGAACTCCAGGGCTTGCTCGAGCGCAATCGCGAGCAGGGGCGCATTCGCTTCACGACCGATTTGCCGACAGCCGTGCAGCACGGCGAGGCGTTGTTTCTCGCCGTAGGAACACCTCCGCTGCCGGGCGGCGAGGCGGATCTGTCCGCGGTAGAGCGTGTGTGCCGCGAAATCGCCGCGCACGCCGACGGGGACAAACTCGTTGTCGAAAAGAGCACGGTCCCTGTGGGAACCGGAGAGCGCATCGAGCAAACTCTGGGGCATTCCGGCCGCAAGGGGGCTGGGTTTGATGTCGCTTCGAACCCGGAATTTTTGAGCGAGGGCCGTGCCGTCGTCGATTTTCTCGTCCCCGATCGGATCGTGATCGGTGTCGAGAGCACCCGTGCGGAGCAGACTTTACGCTCGGTGTATCAGCCCATCGTTGACGGCAGCTTCGAGTGGAATCTCGAAACGCCGGCACCGACGACACGGTCCGAAGTTCCGTTGCTCGTGACCAACCGCAACAGCGCGGAGCTGATCAAACACGCTTCGAATTCCTTCTTGGCGACGAAGATCTCCTACATCAACGCGGTTGCCGAGCTTTGCGAACGAATTGGGGCGGATATCGAAAAGGTCGCCGAAGGCATGGGCTACGACCGCCGAATCGGAAAGGACTTCCTGCGCGCCGGCATCGGCTTCGGAGGATTCTGCTTTCCCAAGGATCTCCAAGCCTTCGTGCACATAGCCGATCAACAAGGGTGCGATTTTCGACTGCTGCGGGAAGTCGAGAATATCAACCTGCGCCGGATTGACCTATTTGTTGAGAAATGTCGCGATAGATTATGGATTCTTAAGGACAAAAGGATCGCCGTTTGGGGCCTGTCCTTCAAGGCCAACACCGATGACGTACGCTATTCGCCCGCCGTCTCCGTGGTCCGGCGCCTTCTGGCCGAAGGCGTGCACATCCAGGCCTATGACCCGCAAGCCATGGACGAAGCGCGACCGTTGCTGCCAGAGGTCGATTTCCGCGGCTCGGCAATCGAGGCCGCCGAGGGCGCGGAAGCCGTATTGGTGCTGACCGATTGGCCCGAGTTCGCCCAAACCGATTTGGCGGAACTGAAAAGCCGCCTAGCGAGGCCCCTGATCCTCGACGGCCGTAATCTGCTCGATCCCGAGCTGCTACGCCGAGAAGGTTTCGAATACGAGGCCATGGGGCGGGCTTCGGAACTTCGTCGTGCAGAGGAAGCCGAGCCCGCGGACGCGGCGCCGGCTACTTGTGCTTCCTAGCAGGAGTGACGGCGAGTCCGTCGAGCCGATTCCGCCGAATATGGCGCTCGCCGGAGGGCGTCCCTCCCCGAATTCCATCCAACCGCGGGACGCCGCGCATTGACCGGCAGTTCCCGCAACTTCCCGCTTCGGGCTTCCCCCCGGTTTCCGGCCCGCCAATGTTCCGGGCATCCGCACCTGCCATGCCGCGGGTATCTCCAGTTCCATCTTCACGGACTCGATCGCGGCTCGGGCGATTCCGCGCCGCCTACGTCGAGTTGCTGCTCATCTCGCTGCCTTGGGCGTGGGCCGTCCTACAGTGGGGCGGCGTGCGGCCGCACGACCGCCTGGTTTGGTTTTCGTTGCTTGGGGCGGGAGTTCTGCTGTGTCGCGCCGCCGGACCCTCCGACTCCGAACCCGCGCCGGCCGGCCGGCTCCTGTGGGCGTTATTCGCGCTCATCGGATTGGCGGGTCTGCAACTCGTACCGCTTCCCCTCTCGTTACTTGCTTGGCTGTCGCCGGCCCGCGCCGAGGCGGCTCGCGCAGTCGCGGGCGACACCGCCGATTGGGCGCCATTGTCAATCGTTCCGGCCGAGACGCTCGACAGCTTCGTTCTCCTTTTAGGCGCAACGCTGGTTGGACTCGTCGTTCGGGGAATTGCCATCCGGCTGAGTCTCCGAGGTTGGCAGGTTGCGGTTCCCGTCATCATCGTCGGGGCCATGGAGGGACTGCTCGGGCCGCTCCAGCAAGCGACTCACTTTTCGCCTACCGGCGGGCGGGGCACCTATATCAACCACAACCATTACGCCGGCCTCCTGGAGATGGCTCTGCCGTTGTCGTGTGCCGTGGCGATGATAGGGATCCGCCGCGCCGGCAGGGCGCCGGACTCGCGGTTGCTGTTCGGGGCCTGTGCGGCCGCGGTTGGGGCGGGTCTGGTCGTCGCGGGGTTGATCAGTTCGTTTTCCCGGGTTGGGTTTGTGTCCGCCGTAGCCGGATTGTCCGTGTTCTTACTGTCGGCGACCCGACCGACGGCGGGACAAGGGAAACGCGTTGCCGCGGCAGCGGTGATTGTCCTTCTGTGCGGCAGCTCATTCCTACTGTTGCCCGACGGGTTTGTTGAGCGCTACGCCGACGTCTTGACAGTGGACGATTTTCTGAGCGAAGGCCGTGTCGAACTATGGCGGGAAACACTCCACCTGGTGAGCGCTTATCCGTGGTTCGGGAGTGGGCTGGGCGCCTACTCGTCGGCGTTTTGGGAGTTCAAGCGCTCGTGGCCCCACGTCACGGACGATCATGCTCACAGCGACTACCTGGAAACGTTGGCCGAGTTCGGAATCCTTGGTATGGCTGCGGCGTTGCTGCTGATCGGGCTCGTCTTCATTGGTGCGGTCCGCCTCAGCGGCCGCGGAACGGTGGAGGAGACACGTCTCACGGCCGCCGCCTGCGCCGGGGCGATAACGGCCGTCGCCCTTCATAGCGTGGCCGACTTCAACCTCGCCATCCCAGCCAACGCCATCCTATTCGCGTGGATTCTAGGCCTTGGCGCAGGGCTCGGCCGCCGTGAAACTTAGACGCCTCGGCAAAGGTCGGGTTGCACCGGGATGTCGAACGGCGTTCGGCGCACAAGGCCGGTTGTTCGCCGGGGGCGTCCTACGCGGCCGCGCGGGCGTCCACGCGGGCGGCGAAGAGGCGCAAGTTTCGCTCCAGGCCTCGCAGCATGGCGAGCAACCCGCCGGTATCCACCTGAACGAACACCACAGACGCGAGGAGGCAGCGCACGCGCAATACCAAAAATAGACCGCAGAAGACCACTCTTTGCCGATGCACGAGCGAAGCCAGCTCCCAGTTGTGCGTGCGGCGGGCCAACAAGCGGCAAGCTCTTTCAAGGTTCCTAAAGTCGCGGCGAGCCTCCCCCAGGTAGAGCGCCAACACTCGACGTCGTTCCCGTCGCAGTCGACGGTTCATCCCCGCGCGGAATCCCTTTTGGTCCCGGAGAAAGACTATATCTCGAGAGGTAAACAACCGGGTCATGGGCAGATAGAAATCGGGATGCCGCCGCGCGCCCGGAAGGACATGGGAAACGCGGATCGGCTCCGGCTCGCGACGCAACAGCCAAAGAGAGAGCATCAGTGCCGCCGCGGCCAAGATGAGAACAACGAGGTAAATCAAGAGTACAGTCATGATCGAAGCACCTTCAGCAAGAAGTCATTCGCCGCGGCAAGCTGCCTGGCCGCCGCCACGCTTTCGGTAGATCCTTCCGGCGACAACCCGAAGGAATCTCCGGCCTCTCGACCTACCTCGCGCCTCACGGCAAAAATTCCTAGAGCCAAGGCCGCGATTGAGAGCAGGGGAGTCAGAACCTGTTTCAGTTCCGCGAAGGACGGCCCCATGTAGTTGTGGAAGACGAGCACGCCGGCCTTGACAAGGAATGAAAACCCGAAGACCGAAAAGATGATGAGAACATTTCTTGAAATGCGTAACCGGTAGTAGGTTCCGACGAATACGAACAACAAACAACCCGCCACGAGCGCAAGGTACGCGCTCCTTTCTTGTTGGAACCAGAACGCTCGCCACGGATCCGAGAATCCGGACCCGGAAGCATCGACAAAAATCATTCCGAGCACAATCAAACCCGCCGCACCCAACGCCACGTTTGCACCGAGCTTGGCGAGCTTTTGCAATCGTGCATACCCCCGCAGCAGATGCTCGTACGCTTCCGCGATCACACCGAAGCTCAGCGTCCACAAGACAAGTTGAGCGACAACCCAAATCCAGCCGTACGCATGCGACATCTTTCCCAGCGTCGCGTAGGCGGCGACCCCCCCCCAAAGCCACCACTGAGGAAACGGCGAGGTAAATGCTCAGGTAGGGATAGACCCGCACCAGGCCAAGTTGCGACAGTCGCGCCAGCCACAGGACCCTGACGGTTCCGAGCAACACCCAAATCCCGTCCGAAATCGCCATGACGCATTAACAAACCGCAAGGGTTTGATCGGCAAACCTTCACATATTATCACAATCAATGCCCGCGTCTCTTTATTTCGGGGATAAAACTACGTTTCTTATGCGGGGACCGCTCTACCAACACCCGTAGGCTGTTTCCCGCGCGCACCATTCGTTGTCTCCCGGCGGCGTTGATGGCGCTGCACTCACGGGGCGGACGGCAAGGCATAGTCGATGTGACTTGGGATTTTCAGCCGGCGGAGCACAGCCGCTATTCGGCGAGGTGAGCCAGCAAATCGCTCAACCCGGCCAAGAATTCCGGCCCCTTCTTCGACCCCGCCTCCCACTCCAACTCGCCTCGAGGCGTCAAGGAGGCTTGGGGCACGGAGGCGACAAACCGCGTCAACCGCCGGGGATCCACCTTGGAATTATCGCGGAAACGAACGCTGAGCCGGGTTGCGCGGCGTTCGATCGACTCCACACCGATGCGTTGCGCTGAAGTCTTGAGCAAGGCGTAAGCGGCCAGGTTGTCCACCGCCGACGGAATCGGACCGTATCGGTCCTTCAACCCCTCAAGGATCTCTTGTCGTCCCGGTTCGTCCGAAACCTCGGCGAGCTGCTTGTAAGACTGCAGCCGCTGGGTCTCGTCACGGATATAGTCCGGCGGGATGTGCAGGTCGAGTTGCAGCTTCAAGCTGGTTGGGCCGAAGGTTTCCACTTCGTCCCCTTGCAGTTCCCGCACGGTTTCATCCAGCATGCGGCAGTAGGTCTCAAAGCCGACCGCCGCGATTTGACCGTGCTGTTGGGCGCCGAGTAAATTGCCCGCGCCGCGCAGTTCGAGGTCGAGAGCAGCGATCTTGAACCCCGCACCCAGTTCACTAAACTCCTTTAGCGCGGCTAACCGCTTGCGGGCTGCCTCGCTTAACTCGCGGTCTTCCGGGATCAATAGAAAGGCGTAAGCTCGGCGATTCGACCGCCCGACCCTCCCCCGCAATTGATAGAGCTCAGCCAGGCCGTATCGATCGGCGTGGTTGATGATGATCGTGTTGGCGAGCGGAATGTCGAGTCCGTTTTCCACGATGGTCGTCGCCAATAAAACGTCGTTCTCGTGGTTGATGAACTTCAGCATCACCCGCTCCAGGTCCTTCTCCGGCATTTGTCCGTGCCCGACGCCGATCCGCGCGTTGGGAACCAGCTCTTGGACATGCGACGCAACCGCCCAAATCGATTCCACGCGATTGTGAATGAAATACACTTGCCCGCCGCGGTCGATTTCGCGGCGGATCGCCGTTTCGACGACTTGGTCGGAATAAAGTGAGACCACGGTGTGAATCGCAAGACGATCTTTCGGCGGCGTTTGGATGATCGAAAGATCGCGCAATCCCGCGAACGACATGTGGAGGGTCCGCGGAATCGGCGTCGCGGAGAGCGTCAGCACGTCGACACCCTTCTTGATCTGCTTGAGCCTTTCCTTGTGGCGCACTCCGAAGCGCTGCTCTTCGTCAACGACCAGCAGGCCAAGGTCGCTGTAAAGCACGTCCTTGGAAAGGAGCCGGTGCGTACCAATGACGACATCGACCTTGGCGGCGGCAAGGTGTTCGAGGATCTTCTTTTGCTCCGCGGGAGTCCGGAAGCGCGTGAGCATCTCGATTTCGACCGGGAAGGCCGCGAAGCGCCGGCGGAAGGTTTCGTAGTGTTGGAAGGCGAGCACGGTTGTCGGCGTCAGCACAGCCACCTGCTTGCCGTCTCCCAGCGCTTTGAACGCAGCGCGCATGGCGACTTCCGTCTTGCCGAAGCCGACGTCGCCGCAGACCAAACGATCCATCGGCTGCGAGGACTCCATGTCGCGTTTGATTTCCTTGACCGCCTGAGCCTGATCAGGAGTCTCGGTGAAGGCGAAAGAGTCCTCGAACTCTCGCTGCCAATTGCTGTCGGCCGAGAACGAAAATCCCGCCGCGAGCTTCCGCCCGGCGTAGAGCTTGAGCAACTCGTCGGCCATGTCGAGTAGGCGGGCCTTCACCCGCGACTTGGTGCGTTTCCAGGTTTGACCGCCCATGCGGTCGAGCGTCGGGGCCGAGCCGCCGGCACCGTGGTATTTCTGGACCAAGTCAAGCCGGGAGAGCGGCAGATAGAGTCGGGCTCGCTCGGCGTATTCGAGCAGCATGAATTCTTCTTTGCGGCTACTCTGCTCGATTTCACGGGTGCCCAAGTAGCGAGCGATCCCGTGCTCGGAGTGCACTACAAAGTCACCTTCGCTGAGATCTTGCAGGTCGGAGAGAAACGTTGAAACGGCGGACTTTCGTTTTCGCGGGCGGGCCACGAGTTCAGAGGACCCGAAAAGATCCTCGGTTCCGTACATGATGGTCTTGGCATCCGGAAAGACGGCCCCGAGGCGGATCGGCGCCCGCACGAGAATCGTGCCGGCGACGGGGCCGGCGAAGTACGCCTTTTCTTGGAGGAACGGCGTGGCGGCCTCGGTCGGATTTCTGAGTCCGAGCTGGAAACTGATCTCGTACTCGCCGAGCATGTCAGCCAGTCGTTCGACATCGCCCAGCGAAGATCCCATGATCAACGTGCGCGAACCCTCGCGAACTCTCGCCTGCATCTCTCGCATCGCGTGCGCGATGTTGCCTTGAAAGCGGGGCGGAGGCCGGGTCGGGATGTGCAGTACGCCTGACTCCTCGATCGCTACCTCATTCATTTCCACTTGGCGTACTACCTGCCCCCGGAGCTCGATTTCCTGGAGTTTGTGGTAATAGGCAGCGGGCGAGGCAGTGCCCTCCGAAGCACGATCGAACCCGGATTCAAGACGATCCCAGAGCTTTTCCGCCTCGCCGACGAGTGCCGCTTTCTCGTTCCAGACGATGACGGGGTCCTCCAAGAGGTTCCAGAGAAAGTGGTTTTGCTCGCGGGCCGGCCCGACGTGAAACTCCCAGCCGGGTGGGGGGATATAGGGAACATCGTATGATTCGGCTTCGCCGGCGTCGGTTTCGGACGGCGCATCGCGCGGGACCGGATATTCGGTCAGCGGCAGAAGCGTGACCTGTTCGAGGCGCTGCACCGATTTCTGAGTTGCGGGCTCGAACTGGCGAATGGACTCCAGCTGATCCCCGAACATTTCGAGGCGCACGGGATAGGGATCTTCCGGCGAGTAGATGTCCACGATGCCGCCGCGGACCGAGAATTGCCCGACCATGTCGACGGGCTCGTGGCGAGAGTAGCCGGCCCGCAGCAAGCTGTCTTCCAGGTCCTCGAGGAAGAACTCGTCTCCCAGCTCCAGCTTCCATCCCAGATTGCGATAGACCTCGGGATCTGACACCTTTTGCAGCACCGCGGCCATCGTCGTCACCACTACGGACGCGCCGCCGTCCGCCATACGCCAAAGGCCGACGGCGCGCTTTTCCGAGATCTCGGGGTGTGGCGAGAGCCCCTCATAGGGCGTGACGTCCTGGGAATGCAGGGCGAAAGGTTCGCAGGCGGCTGAGACTTCCAGCAGTTCGAAGAATGCACCCGCGGTTTCAGCGAAGCGATCCGCCTCTATGTTGCTGTTAACGACGGCGACCACCGGCGCCGCGGTACGCTGCGCGAGCAGCACCGTATAAAGCGCCTTGGCTGTCGGGTTCAGGCCGGTCAGCCGAGTCAAGTTACCGGGGCCGCCGCGAATAGCGGCTAACGCGGCTTCAAGAGAGGGGTGTTTGGCAAGCCCGCTCAGCAGTTCTCGAAGACCCGGAAGAATCACGGCGCGCGCTCGAGGATCGTCTTAACGATGTCAGTCGTCGAATAGCCGGGTTCAAAGGGAAGGGGAAAGACCTTGCCCCCTGCTTCTTCGACGATTTCACGGCCCACAATGAGGTGGCTCCAGTCAGCCCCTTTGACGAGAACGTCGGGGAGGAGGCGCTCCAGCAAGGAGCAGGGCGTGTCTTCGTCGAAAACCGTCACTGCATCGACAGCTTCGAGAGCGGCAAGTATCTCGGCGCGCTGTCGCTGAGTCTGAATCGGGCGTCCCGGCCCTTTGATGGCCGTTACGCTGCGATCACTGTTGATCGCGACGAGAAGGACATCGCCATGTTCGCGGGCACGCTCAAGCAAGCGCACGTGCCCGGGATGGAGCAGGTCGAAGCAGCCATTTGTGAAGACAACGGTTTTGCCTTCGTCTCGCCAACGGGCTAGCAGGGTTTCGCAATCTTCAATCGAAAGAACGACTCCCATGGGAGTCTTCATTCTATTGAATTGGATCGAGAACGGATTGGCGAAACCTCTCCAGTTAGAACTCCAAGCTTTCCATCGCCAGGTTGAGTTCCTTGCGTAGCTCGTCGGTTTCCGTGCGCATGGCGGCACGGCGGTCACGAAGCGTGACGAGTTCACCTTCCTGGCGCGAGAGCTTGTCGGCGTATTCCATGACGCGCTGCTGCTGGCCGGCCACCGAGCGCAACGTGGAGATGTTGCTGCGTAGGCGGCTCTGATCCTGCACCATCTCGTTCAACTGCTGGTCGAGTCGTTGGAGTTGTTTATCGTTGTCGGCGATTTGGCGCTTGAGATCGCCGATTTGGCGTAGTTTCTCACGGCCGGCTTCGTCGAGGGTTTTGTTGGAGACGTAGGAAAAGATTCGGTCAGGTGTCAGGTTCGTTAGAGCGATTTGTTCGGAATAGAGACGCTCTTCCGTGATGGGGAACTTCTTGGTCTCGCCGGCGTCGACGCTGACCTCGAAGCGATACGAGTCGGCGGTCTTCTCGGCGGCTTTCATGTCGACAAGCTTGTATTGTCCGCGGGCGGGGTGTTCGATGATGACGGTCTTCGCTTCCCCATCGATGTTGCGAATCGTGAAGGTTTTGGTTTCGAGCCGGGCGTGGCGGAGGGTCAGGATCCCGCGCCGCAGGTGAAACTCGCTGAGCATTTTGCTCGAACTGTCAAAGGTCGGAGTGATGCGTGTGCCCAGGTCCACTGCGTAGCTGATGAGCCGCTTGTCTCCCGTCTTGATGGTTTCCATCAAAGCTTCGCCGGCGTAGGAGCTCGCGTCGTAGACGGTGATCGGGCCGCCGTCCATGGTGCTGCCGGTTTCGTTGGTCAGCTCGATTGCGTTGAGCGGATGTTGCGAAGTGTTGCCTTTGTCGTAGATGAGCAGGCGGCGGGCCGTGATCTCCTCCCGCAAGAAAGGCAGCATGGCTGACTCGCCTTTTCGGATCGTCACGGGTGTGTCGATTCGGTATTCGAAGAGTTCGCCCAATTGGGCGCCAACGGCCGTGGCAGCAACCGTCGAGGTCATCGACGAACGGCCGCGGGCGATTCTTGGGTCTTGGCCCACCATGGCTTCAGCCGGCGCGCCGGCTACCTGCTGGCGAAAGGCCCGGTTGCCCATCTCGAGTGCCGCCATTTCCGAAACGACCTGTTTGTTGCCGACGCCCGTCTTCAATTGACCACGGCGCGCTTGCGCGACTTCGTTCTCCTTGTTATCGCGGAGGTTGTCCACGGCTCCTCCGTGTATGACGGGCCGCCACGCACGGTCTTGGGCGAGTTGCACGACCGGGCGGCCGACGTAGCGCGGCTCATAAAGGCGGCTGATGAAAGAAACCGGGAGTCCGGAGACGAGCGACATATCGACATTCGTCCAATCCTCGCCCGAGGTATTGTCGACTATGGCCCAGCCCTCGAGCTGCGGCGTTCCTCGACCGTCGAAGACCAGGCGGTAGCTGCTCTTCCAGATAGGTGTGGGCACGACATAGTTGACGGTCACCTCACTCGCGCCTCCTCCTGATTCGATCGTCACGCTTCGTTTATCGAGACTGCGGGAGCGGGAGAGCACTTGAAGATAGTCTCGAAACTGTCTTTGCATTTTGGGGTCGACGAACTTAAGACCGGCGGCGGCAGCCGGGTCCACGGTTTGGAATTCGCCGTTTTCCATCAACAGCATCACTTCGAGGCGTTCGGCTTGGCGGTCGGTGGCGGCGGTGCGGCGAGCGCTGACGATCGTGCCGTTGACTCGGCCGCGCGAGAGGCGAAGCTCGATCTCAGCTCCTTTGAATTGATCGAGGATATCGGCCAGCGTCACTTTTGGGCCGATCCGGAACGGGAAGAGTTCGAGCCGCTTTGAGAGCGGATCGCTCGAGTCATAGCGCACAGCCGAGACGCCGGCGCCGCCCCGTTGTTCGACCGTGAGGGATTTGAGGACGTCGTCCATCTCGGTGGCTTTGAATTGCAGTTGAGCGTTGTCGCCCGCGGGAACAGTGCCGTTGCGTTCGAAGAATCCGATGCCGTGTTTGTAAAGCACGACTTTGCTTACCGAAAGGTCGGCGGCGGCCGAGGACCCGGCAATGAGTGATGCGATGAACGATACGGAAACGAAAGTGGCCAAGCTGCGGATCTGCATACGTATTCTCCCTACAAATAGATACGTCTGAACGAAGGCGAACGTGCAGGCGGATTTGCTTGACCACCGTTCGGCCGCTAGCGGATTGAAGGAGCGAGCTACGGATCGAGGGCGGATCTGGGCGGCCGTTGTGGCCATAGCGCTCGACCCATTTGTACCCGATGCGTCGTTAAATCCCATGGCGGCGACCCAACGCCGTCATGATGTCGTCTTGTTTGAGGTAATCGTTGATGAACAGCTCTCGTTGCGTCATGCGGTTTGTTGTTTCCCAAGGCATGAAACACTACTCTTACCATTCCAGGTTTCCCTTAGGCGCCTGTTCACCATGTGCCCGGCATAAAGTGTTTACCATGTGCCGGGTAGCACATTCCCGCCGCTGCTTCGCGGTTCACCGTGTTTGCGGTCTTGCCGGACACAAACGAAATGGCCAATGCAGTCGGGATGGGGTTGGAGACATGTCGCCAGGACCAGCACCACGGCACGCCTGGAGTCGTGCACCACGTCAGGGGCTTCAGTAGCGAGGAGATTCCGGGGGAATTTTCGAAAGAGCCACCGATTTTCGCCGTGCCGCAAGCCCTACCGCCGACGATGTTTACCTGAAGGCTTGGCTTACGCTTTGTTTCCCTTCGAACTCTCGGTCAGCTTGCCGCCGACGCCCATCTCCTCGATCTCTGAGAAGTGCACCTTGCGCTCCTCTTCCATGCACTTTTGGGACAGCATGACGGCGATGGAATCCTGCAAGCCGACCTCGATGTCGGCGTTGGGGCGTCCGCCGTCGCGCACGTCGAGCAGGAAGCGCTCGAGTTCCTTGTATTCGGGGTCTTGATCTTCGGAAGGAACCATGATGCCCTTCTGGTAGAGCCAGCGCTTGGCGAACTCCATCTCTTTCTCGATGAAGCCGACATCGGGAGAGTCCAGGTCCTTGATGCCGGGAACGATCGGCAGCCCTTCGCCTTGTTCGAGCGTGTCGGCCACGGTCGCTCCGGCCACCCACTCTTCCTCGTCTTTTTTCTTCTGCTCGCCCATACGGACTTTCATCGGGTCGCGAAACCACATGCCGTCGCCGTAGGGGATCAGCGTGATCTCGATCGCGCCGTCGGTTCCCATGATGATCTCGCGGCAACCGTCGCCCGGAACCCGCCGACCCTCGATGTGGCGGTTCGTCATGATGGCGCTATAGAGCAGCTTGCGGCCCTCCGGATACTCGAAAATAAGCTGGATGTTGTCGTAAATGTCGCGGCCATCTTTCCAGTAATCGAGTCCGCCGACGCCCATCACCGAGGTGGGTACGGCGTCGAGCATCCAATCGGCGACGTCGACTTGGTGCGACATCAATTCCGCGCACAGCCCGCCCGAGAATTTCTTGTAGAGCCGCCAGTTGAGTTGCCCTTCGAGCTTTTCGTCTTTGACCTTGCGCCGCCAGTTGGTGTTGCGGTGCCACTGCGCGTGGATGTGCGTGACTTTGCCGATCGCCCCGGAGTCGATGATCTGCTTGGCGGTGTGATAAAAGTCGCTGTAGCGGCGTTGCAGCCCGACCTGAATCACCTGGTCGGGATACTTCTCGTGCAGCTCGCGCAGCCCGTGCACCTCTTCGGGCCGAAACACCAGCGACTTTTCGCAGAAGACGTGCTTGCCCGCCTCGAGCGCGTCTTTCATGATCGGGTAATGTATGAACAGCGGCGTCGTGATGAAGACGGCTTGGATGTCCTGACGGTCGAGGACCTCGCGATAATCCTTGTAGGAATCCGGGGTTTCCCTGTCCTTGAAAATTTTCAGCGCGCGCTTGAGGTTCTTCTCGTAGATATCGCACAGCGCCACGCAGCGCCCGGCGTCGATGTTGACCAGGTGCCGCTTGAGCAGGCGTCCGCCTCGGCTGCCGGGTCCGATGAAGCCGTAGTTGATGGGTTCGGCGGCGGCTTTCGCCGTGAGGATTCCCGGCGCGGCTTGGGTCTTGGGCAGCACCGCGGCCACGGCGGCGCCGGCCACGCCCGCGGATTTCACAAAACTTCTGCGATCGACTCTGTTGCTTGAGGGCAAAGGGAACTCCTTGATACGACGATACTGCTCGACATTCTCCCTTTCGGTATTCTACGGGGCGGTTGCGGGGGAACGCAAACGGGCGTGGTATTTGTGTGAGAGAACGGGTCTTGGACGGTGGTCCGTGCGCGCAATGTTGCGCTTGCACCAGTGAAACAGGCAACGGAGGGGCGGAGGCGTGGACGGAAGTCCACGCTTGCCATGCTCCAAAGACACGATCAAAGCGCGGTCGAGGAGCGGACTTGAGCGTGGACTTCCGTCCACGCCTCTTTCTCGATTGCTCGGATTGCGGCAAGGATTCGCCGGCCGCGCCTCGCAGGCCGTGTTGACTTTAGGACACTCGTCGACACTCAGATGCCCGCATACCACGACCACCCGTTTTGAATCAGTCCCAGTTTCCCCAAATCGTCGAACTCGTTGGTGACCACGATGCGCTGGAGATATTTCACGCTCTTGTAACCCAACTGCGTCTCCACGCGGAGGCGCACCGGCGCACCGTGAGGAACCGAGAGATCCCGTCCGTTCATGCCATAGGCGAGGATCGTCTGCGGGTGCAGGGCATCCACCATATCGATGCTGTCGGCGATGTCATCGAACGGGTAGAAATTCACGAAACGCGCGCTCGGCAGAACGCCCGCCGCCTCGAGCATGCGGCTCAACGGCACGCCGGTCCACTCGCCGATGGCCGACCAGCCTTCCTCGCACGTGTGCCGGGTGATCTGCGTCCGCGGGGGGAACCGCTTGAGGTCCGCGAGCGAGTAGGCTCCTGGCCGGGCCACGCGGCCTTCGATCGATAGGCGCCAGTCGGCAAATGCGTCTTCTCCCAAGCGCTCATAGGCCGGTCCATGCGTCGCGCTATAGAAAGGTCCGCCGGGCTCCGCCGGATTACTCGTGCCGTTGGCGGGAAAGGAGGAGATGTCCCGGTGACTGTATTCCCTCGCCAATGACTGCCCGGGCAACAGCGTGCGATGGGCCGTGTAGGTGAGGACGTCGCCCATGCGCAGGATGTTGCCGTAGGTCGGAGGCAGTTTCTTGCTACATCCCGAAAGGAGGAGTCCGCCCCCGCCGGCGAGTCCGGTGACGATTGCCTTGCGACGGGTGATCAGTGGGTTGGTTTTCATGCTATTCCCCGAAGGTCATGGCGCGCATTTGGCGCTTGAATCCGGACTTGATGATCATCACCACGTGCACGAGCAAGAAGAGCACGAGCGCGACGAACGCAAAGAAGTGGATGGTGCGGGCGGACTGGAAGCCGCCGAACACGTCCAGAAGGAAGGGATACGCCCCGGTGATCGCGGGTGACATCGTCAGGCCGGTCAGCACCTCCAACGGCAGCGCTATGAAGATGACCGCGCAGTAGGCGCACTTTTGCAGCAGCCCATATTGGGGTCCGCCGGTCGGGGCCCGAATCCGCAGGCGCAGGTGCCTCTTCACGTCCTGCCAGAGCAGGCTTGGAGTGAACTCGCCGGCACGGGGTACGAGCCGGCGCCATAGATGGCCGCTGCCAACTCCCGCGAGAAGATAGACCGCGCCGGCCCCAACGAGAAACCAGGCGGCCAGAAAATGCAGGCTCCGCCCCCATCCGTTCTCGTTCAAAATTTCGTAGGTCCGGATCGCACTGACAGGAGAATCCAAATCAGCGAAAAAGGGGACACTCTGTTCCCATCCGCCGTGCTGGTAGTTTCGGCTGATGGGTAGTTCGAAAAGCGCCGGAGTCAAATCGTTCCCCACCTCACCCCAGTAGAGTCGCGGGTGGGTCATCAAGATCACAAAGCCGCTGAAGGCCAGTGTCAAGAAGCTCGCGGTCACGATCCAGTGAGAGATCCTGGCCCAGCGCGTATGCCGGGTCGTGTCCATCGGCACTTGTCCTTGTGGTGATTCGTCCATGCGTTTCACTAAGCGTAGTGCGGCATGAATTGTGTAACCGGAATTTCCGATTTGGACTCCCGGCTCGCGGAGAGTACACCACCTGCCCCCCAGCAATCAAGGAATTTTTCACCCGGTCCGGTCGTTACGCCAGCGCTTGTTCGATCAACTTGCCGCCGTTGACCGTGGCACGCTCGGAGCGGCCGTTGTGGAAGTAGGTGAGGTCGAGGTGATTGAGCCCCAACTGGTGCATGATCGTGGCGTGGATGTCGTGGACGTGATAGGGCTTTTCGATCGCCCGGAACCCCAGCTCGTCGGTGGCGCCGATTGCTTGGCCACCCTTGACGCCGCCGCCGGCCATCCATATGGTGAAGCCCCAGGGGTTATGGTCGCGCCCGATGCCCTTTTCGTTGAAAGGCGTGCGGCCGAATTCGCCGCCCCACACTACCAGCGTCTCATCGAGCAGCCCGCGGGCTTTCAGGTCGGTCAGCAGGCCGGCGATCGGCTTGTCGGAGACCTTGCACCACTTGTTGTGGTTGCCCTCGAGGTCTTCGTGGGCGTCCCAACCGCTGCCGCTGCCGCAGTAGACTTCGACGAACCGCACGCCGCGCTCGACTAAGCGCCGCGCCAGCAGACAGTTCGTGCCGAACTTCTCGGTCTCTTCCTCGTCCATGCCGTAGAGTTTCTTGGTTAGCGGCGTTTCGCTTTCAAGACCGACCGCTTCGGGCGCGGCCGACTGCATTCGATAGGCCAACTCGTAGGACGCAATGCGCGCCTCGAGGTCGCCGTCTTCGGGGCGATCCTCGGCGTGGTGCCGGTTGATGGAAGCCAGGAAATCAAGCTTGCCGCGCTGTTGCGTCATGTCGACCGAGTCGGGCAGGTCGAGGTTGAGAATGGGCGGGCCTTCGCGTTGGAAAGGCGTTCCCTGGTAGGTTGCCGGTAGGAACCCGGAACTCCAGGTCTTCGCGCCGCCGTTGACGCCCTTGTAGTCCGTCAATATGCAAAAGGTCGGCAGACTCTTGTTGGCGCTTCCGAGCCCGTACGTTACCCAAGCCCCGAGGGCCGGACGCCCGGCGAGAATCGAGCCGGTATTCATCTGACTCACGGAGCCCACATGGTTGAGTCCGTCGGCGGTGCAGGAGCGAATCACCGCGAGATCATCGACGTGCTCCGCGACATTCCAATACCAATCGGAAACCCACAGCCCGCTCTCGCCGAACTGATTCCAGCGCCGCTTGGAGGGCATCAAGGTATTGCCGGCCGTTCCCATGGCGGTAATCGGACGCGGGAAGGACGGCGGCATCGATTGTCCGGCGAGCTTGTCGAGCATCGGCTTGGGGTCGAACAGATCGACGTGGCTCGGGCCGCCTTCCATGAAGAGCCAAATTACTGATTTGGCCTTCGGCTCGTGGTGCGGCTCTTTCGGCGCGAGGGTATTCTCGTACGCTTCCGCGGCCAGGCCTCGCGGGAGCATTCCTTCGCTGCCGAGCAAATGACTGAGCGCGATGCCGCCCAGGCCGCTGCCGGCTTTGGTCAGAAATTCGCGCCGCGAACGCGCGAGGCGATGGTGAGGTGATCGTTTTTCGGGCATGGTGAAAATCCCTTGTGCCGTTGACGAATCTTTCCGAACTTAATACCGAAAGACAAACTCGTTCGTATTCAAAATCGAGTGACAAAAATCGACTAGCGCCGCGCCCTGCTCGGGGCTTAGGTTCGCGGCCGTGATTGTCGGTTGCGCGAGTTCGCCGTCCTCGGCGTCACGCGCGGCGATGACCTTGGCCTGCTTGTCGAGGAAGGTCAAAGCGGTGTCCTTCTCCCATTCGTCGGGACTCCGCGAGTAGGCGATGCGGTACGCCAAATCAACCTGCGCGGAGCGGCTATCACCGGTTTCGGAGATCAAACGGCCGGCAAAGCGTTTCGCCCAGTCCATGCTCTGGTCGCTGTTGAGATAGCTCAGCGCCTGCGGCGCCGTCATCGTGACGTCGCGGCGCGCGCAGCTCTGGTGCGTGTCGGGCATGTCGTAGACTTCGAGCATCGGGTAGCGGGCGTTGCGGCGAACAAAAACGTAAATACTGCGCCGACGATGATCTTCGAGGTCTTCTGAAACCTGCCAGCCGCCGCGCGGTTCGGGCATGTGTCGCGGCAGGGGAGGGAAGACCGAAGGGCCGCCCATCTTGTGGTTGAGCGCCCCGGCCACGAAAAGCGATGAATCGCGAATCACCTCGCCTTCCAACCGCTGCGAGCGATAACGCCACAACAAGCGGTTAAACGGGTCTTTCTTGTTCGCTTCTTCCCGGAAGGCCGAACCTTGTTGATACGCCTGGGACGTCATCATCAGCCGGTGCATTCCCTTTAGGCTCCAACCTTGATCGACGAACTCGCTGGTCAACCAATCGAGCAACTCGGGGTGTGTCGGACGCTCGCCCATCATTCCGAAGTCGCTGGGGGTCGCGACGATGCCGCGGCCGAAATGGAAATGCCAGAGGCGGTTGACGATCACGCGCGTTGTCAGCGGGTTTTCCGGATCGGCTAGCCAGTTGGCGAGCGCCGTGCGACGGCCCGTGGATTCGAGTCCCTCGGGCGGAGTATACGCGGCGTCGCCTGAGTCGAGAATGGTCGGGAATCCGGGCTGCACTTCCTGCTCGGGAGCCTTGTAGCTGCCAACCCCAAGGACGTGCGTCGGCGGGGCTTGCTTGCCCAGGTCGTAAATGCCGACTCCCTCGGCGCGTTCGCCGGGGTGCAGATGCTCGGACTTTGCCAGTTCTTCTTTGAGGGCTTTGTATTTCTCTTTCGCCTCGTCATCGAGCTTGGCAACGACGCCCGGTTCGCGGACTAAAAATTCCATCTGCCACTTGTACTTCGCGTACATCTGGCGCTCGTAGGGAGTCTGCTCTTCGGGCGGTTTGGCGAGTTGTTCTCGAATACCCGGGTAGTAGCGATTGAAGCGGTCTTCGAGAATCTCTTGGCGCGCGGGCGCCAGCATTACCTCCATCCGGTCGCGGATGTCGCGCGTCTTGTCTTCCCACGCTTGGAGGCGACTCTCGTAGTCGGCGACCTCTTTGTCGGACCACAGCGAAATATGATCGTTCGCTTTCGAGTGGGCGAAAAAGGCTTGCAGACGGTAGTAGTCGGCTTGCAGCAGCGGGTCGAACTTGTGGTCGTGACACTTGGCGCAACCGTAGGTCAGGCCCATGAAGGTTGCTCCGACCGTGTCGGTGATGTCGAAGAGGATCTCCTGCCGCCGCAGCCACAGATTCCATTGGTTGGTCTCGTCGGGGTAGTGGCGGTTGAAAGCCGTGGCGATGCGCGCCGAGGTGTCGTCGGGCCAGAGCTCGTCGCCGGCGATTTGCTCGCGAAGGAAGCGGTCGTAGGGCTTGTCGTCGTTCAGGGCGTTGATGACGTAGTCACGGTAGCGCCAGGCATTGGGCCGCGTCTCGTCGGACTTGAAGCCTTCGCTGTCGGAATAGCGCGCCAGATCGAGCCAATGCCGCGCCCAACGTTCTCCGTAGCGCGGCGAATCGAGCAGCCGGTCGACGACTTTCGCGAAAGCTTCGGGTGAGTCGTCGTTCACAAATGCCTCGACATCTTCGGGCGTCGGGGGTAAGCCCGTCAGGTCGAACGACGCCCGGCGAATCAGCGTGACCTTGTTGGCCCGCGGAGACAGCGTCAGGTCTTTCTCAGCCAGCTTTGCGGCGACGAAAGCGTCGATCGGATTGTCAAACGGCTGAGGCGCCGCCGGGACGGTGGGGCGAGTCACTTTCTGAAAAGCCCAGTATTCACGCTGGGACGGACTGAAGGGATCGTTCGTGGGGGGCGAGGCGGCCCAAACGGTCGACAAAACGAGGACCCCGAGAATCAGCGACGCAGCGGCGGCTCGCACAGTCGTGAACGTCATCGTTTTCCCCTTCATTCGTTGCAATGATCGGGTGCCGGCGAAACCAGTTCACCCATACATAATGTATCGAACCCGACGGCCGAAACCAAGGGGAAAACGGCTGAAATCACGAGGGATGTGGCTCCGGGCGCGAAACCGGAACCGGCGGGCCCGGAACGGGCCCAGCCTGCATTTCTAATCACCTGGCGGTCGAAGCACGCAATAGCCCGTCATTACTTCGTTACGGTTGCCTGCTGCGCTCACCGTACTGTTCAAGTACGCCTCTTTGCTGAAGAAATGGGGCGCCAGGCGGCCCGTGCCTCGTACTGACAGCCCTCTCACGCACTTCGCCTCGCCAGGTGGTGAGAAATGCAGGCTGGAATTTCAGCTCGGCTCTTTCTTGTGGATGATTTCGTCGACCAGGCCGTAGTCTTTGGCTTGTTGGGCGTCGAGGATGAAATCGCGCTCCACGTCCTTGCCGACCGTTTCGGCTGGTTGGCCGGTGTGTTGGGCGAGAATTTGATTCAGTTTTTCCCGCATACGGAGAATCTCACGGGCGTGAATGTCGATGTCGGTCGCCTGACCGGCCAGTCCGGAAATCGATGGTTGATGGAGTAAGAAGCGCGAATTGGGTAAACCGTAACGCTTGCCCTTAGCTCCGGCAGCCATGAGAATGGCCGCCATTGACGCAGCCTGCCCGATGCAGACGGTCGTGATGTCCGGCCGCACGAACTGCATCGTGTCGTAGATCGCCATGCCCGCCGTGATCGAACCGCCCGGGGAATTGATATACAGCCAGATGTCGCGCTCCGGGTTTTCAGCCTCGAGGAAGAGCAGCTGCGCGGTGATCAGGTTCGCAATCGTGTCATCGATCGGGAACCCCACGAAGATGATGTTGTCGCGCAACAGCCGGGAATAGATATCGTAGGCGCGCTCGCCGCGGCTGGTCTGCTCGACAACCATCGGGACAAGTCCGGCGTGCGGTTCGATCGGTCTGGACATTCGTACTGACTCCTTGGGGTCCGGTTCGTTTCCTTTGGATGCTTCATCGGCGGAGGGCGCAAATAGCTTGCGCGCCGCCGGTCAATCTTTCTCACTGTCCTCCGCGGTGTCTTCCTCCGCGTCGACTTTTTCAGCTTCGTCAAAGAGAAAGCTGAGTGCCTTATCTCGGCTCACCTGGGTTTGTAGGCGGTCAAGCGTACCGTCCTCGGCCAACTTTTTGCGGGCTGTCTCGACGGCGAGTTGGTTGCGCGTGGCGTAGGCTTTTACCTGCTCATCGATCTCTTCGGGCGCGGCCTTGAGGGACTCGGCCCGCGCTATCCGCTCTAGAATCAAACCGCCTTTGACGTCGCGTTCGGCCGGCACGCGTTCGTCGTCGCGCACTTTTCGCCAATCGATATCGAGCTTCTCGATATCCACGCCCTGACGCTGCAAAGCTCCTAGGCGACCTTCGAGCCGCCGCATCAGCTGATTCTCGGTCATCGAGTCGGGAACCGGGAAATCATGCGCCGCGACGACTTGATCGAGCAGCTTCGTCTTGGCCGCCTCGATCGCCTGCCTCCGCATAGAGTCGCCGATCTGCTCCCGCAGGCTCGAGCGGGCTTGGTCGATTGTCTGGAAATCGCCAAGTTCAGCCGCGAAGTCGTCGTCAAGCTCGGGGACTTCCTTCTTTCTTACCCCTTTGACCGTTGCATGGAACGAAACGGTCTTGCCGGCCAGTTCCTTATTGCCGAATTCCTCCGGGTAGTTCACCTCGAAATCGGCTGTTTCACCCGGACTACGACCCCTCAAATTCTCGGTAAATTCCGGCAGCGTTCCTTCTTCGGCGAGTGCGATTGTCGTATCTTCTTCGTCGATCTTCGGACCGTCGGGCGGGTCGCTTGAGAGCGACAGCACCGCGATGTCGCCGTCCTCGAGCGGACGGGGATCGAGATTCACGAAAGACGCGTGGCGTTCGCGGAGCGCCTCGAGTTCGGCCTCGAGTTGTTCGTCGCTGACTTCGGGTTCGTTGTAGGGGACTTGCAAGCGGCGGTAGTCACTCAGTTCGAATTCGGGAACGACCTCGAATTCGGCTCGAAAGGTCATCGGCTCGCCGTCTTCCATCTCGAGATCGTGGAACTGCGGTTTGCCAACGATGTCGTATTTCTTTTCGACGGCTTCGGCGTGGAAGAATTTCGGGATGAGCTGCTCGACTATTTCTTGGCGAATTTCTTTCTGGTAGCGTGACCGGACGACCGCGGCCGGAGCCTTACCGGGCCGGAACCCGGGGATGCGGGCCTGACGGCGGAACGACTCGATAATGCGGTCCGACTCGTGGCGAACATCGTCCCAAGGGACCGCAATGTCGATCTCGCGTTTACAGCTATCAACGGCAGGCAAGGTCTTTCCTCGGGCGCAAAGCTCTTATCTTAGCGCAAGCTAAAAACAGCGCCCCATGCCTGCCTAACGGCTGGTCGACGTTGAGGACTACGGCGGCAGCCGGCTGCCGGGGGCGCGCCGATACGAGCCCCTTGCCGGTGGACATACCCCCTTTTGCGCGCGCCCCCTACGCACGGGCGTAAGAAATTTACCCCATTTCTAAACTCGATGGAGCGGCAGTACGATCTTCATGCCGGGACCTCGCGAAACCAACGCTGTCTCAGCGACGTCCGACCGATTTACGACCCTCGTGTTGAGCAAAGGAGCGGTTGATTGTCCCCTCTAGGGCCGTTGCCCCCCAATGAAGCCAACCACGAAACAGCTCGGTTTGCCGGCCGGCTCAAACTCTATTTCAAGCGTGCGGTGCGCGAGCGCTCAACCCTGGCGAGGGCGGCCCTTGGATTTGCGCTAGGCTCGTTCATCGGCGTGTTCCCTAGTTTTCTTATAGGTTCGCCTCTGGCCCTCTTCCTGGCCGGAAGGCTGCGGATCCATCGAGGCGCGGCGGTTGCGGGCACGCTGTTGATGAACCCCATTACCGCGCCGCTCTTTTATTCGATCAGCACGTTCTTAGGGGCCGCTTTGTTGGGTGACCCTCTCGAGACGGCGGCCGCCGAAGGCGTTTTGGACCGCGTTTGGCGCGTCGGCCCTGCTTTCTTGCTTGGCAATACCGTATTCGCCGCGATGGTTTCCCTGATTGCGGGCGGTGTTGCCTTCGTAATCATGCGCGGGTTGGCCCAGGAAGGAACTTTGGTTGGACGCCCCGCACATCGGCGCTCAACCCGAGATCCGTCCATAATGGACTATGGGGTCCGCGCGTAAGCGGGGTTCCGACTTGCCGGCGAGACGGCGACGAGATAGATCCGAAAGAGGCGACGAGGAGGCAATGCTATGACCACAACGTGGATCGGGCTCAGTATCAGCACGGGTTTGCTTTTGATCGCAGCCGGCTGCGAAGGGCCGGTAGGTGAAGAATACGGCGCTATGGGCGGTTCGGCGGAGCAAGGCTCGCCTTCGGCGCCCGCGGCGACCAACAGCATCACACTCGAGGCGGGCACGCCAATTCGCGTTCGCACGACGAATGCCCTTTCGACCGCCGCGGTGAAGAGCGGCGAGTCGTTCGCGGCGTCGCTCGAGGAGCCCATCGTTGTCGGGACCACGGTGATCGCAGCGAAGGGCGCAACGGTGAGGGGTGTGGTGGCCTCGGCGGATCCGGGCGGCAAGGTCAAAGGAATGGCGAGCCTGGTGATTCGGCTGACCGAGGTCCAAGTCGCGGACGGGGGGTACCTCGCTGTCTCGACCGATACCTATCGTGTGCGGGCGAAATCGTCGAAGAAGAAAGACGCCAAGAAAGTGGGTATTGCGAGCGGGATTGGAGCCGCTGTGGGAGCGATTGTCGGAGGCGGAAAAGGTGCCGCCATCGGAGCCGGCGCCGGCGCGGGCGCCGGTACCGCGGCGGTCGTGACCACGCGTGGTGATGCCGCAGTGATCGGCAGTGAGTCGGTTATCACTTTTCAGTTGAGCGAGCCGGTGACGCTCGATCGGTAGCCCGACGGTTGGCGCGCCGAGCCGATAGGGAGGTTCGAATGCGTTTCCTTATTGCCGCCCTAGCGATAGGGCTGTTGCTTTGCGGGCCGGCGATCGCGGCGCAGGGCAAGGACAAGGCCAAGGGCAAGGGGAGGAGCAAGGGCCGCGGCGATAGTGCGGTTTCCGCGCAAGATTCGTCGGGGCGTTCCGGGTCCGGCGTCACGGTCGATGTCGACATCTTTTCGGCGGGCGACCGGGAGTTGATTCGAGGGCACTACCGCGGCCCGTCGGCCGGCTTACCGCCCGGACTCGCCAAGCGTGGAGGCAGCCTTCCTCCGGGTCTCGAAAAACAACTCCAACGCAACGGCCGTTTGCCGCCCGGCCTCGAAAAACGCATCTACGCTTTCCCCACCGAGGTCGAGCGACGCCTTCCGCGCTTGAAACCGGGATTGAAGCGCGGTTTCATCGAGGGCCGCGCAGTCATCTTTAACGAGTCGACCCGCGTGATCGCGGATGCATTTGCGGTGCTGTAGGCCGCGCATTCACGCTGTGGCGGGGTAAAGACCGCGAACCTAGACCCACTTAAGGGCGCCCTGACGGAAGATCCAAATGTAGCCCACAACGAGGATGGCTAGGAAGACCAGCATTTCGACAAAGCCGAACAGCCCTAACACCTCGTACTGAATCGCCCAGGGCAGCAGAAAGATAGTCTCTACGTCAAAGATGACGAAGAGAATGGCGACCAAGTAGAACCGGACCGAATACCGTCCTCGCGTGTCGCCTTCCGCCGGAATGCCGCACTCATACGCCTCCAATTTAACCTGGCTGGGCGCGCTGGGTCGCACCAGTTTGGCGACTAAGATGGTCACAATAGGAAAGGCGGCGGCGAGGACCAGAAACAGGAGAATCGGAATGTATCCGCGAGGCATAGTCGGGTGGCTGCTCGACGGGCGCCGAGCAGAACTTCGATGCTAGGGCACCTGCTGTGGGGTTGTCAACTGCGATTGTCGATCCGGCGCCGCGGGGTCGAAGATGACCTGCGTCCGGTCAATCCCCCGCGACGCTGATACCGTGCCCGTTCGTATAACCGGCCATTTTCGGCGGCCGACGATTAATGCCGTTGTAGCCGTTGATGCGCGGCGCTTCCGATTCGAAGAAAAAGCGGGCTTCCCCGAGCGCGGGCCGCAACTCATCCAACCAACTCGCCGCCGGATCGAAGCGTGCGAAGAACGGTCGGCCGACATGCCGTGGGTCGCGAGCCTGAAGCAACTCCAGGACAAAGACCTTTTCGCCGTGAATCTCCGAAACGCCGGCGACTCTGACCTTTCCGGGAAAAGTCGACATGGAAGGTCCCCGCACAGTTCGAGCCAAACCGGAGACGCGCTGGAACGCCTGGTTGTAGATTTCGAAACAACGAGCCAGCGGGACTTGGAAATAACCCCTCGCGCCGGTGTCGCGCTCGATGAACATGTAGTAAGGGATCATTCCCAACTTGACACCTTCGCTCCACAGATCGGCCCAAACCCGCGGATCATCATTGACGTGACGAATCAGCGGCGCCTGCATTCGAATCTGCGCGCCGGTTTCGCGGATTCTCCCGACGGCTCGACGGGCGATTTCAGGGGCTAGTTCACGCGGATGGCTGTAATGGCCCATCACCGCCAGATGCTTGCCGGCCGCCACGATCTCTTCGAATAGACGCAGGCAATCATCGGCATCGGCGTCGGTCACAAAGCGCTGCGGCCAATAAGCTGGAGCTTTCGTTCCGATGCGGATGTTTTGTAGATGCTCAAGGTCCGGCCCCAGCAACGGCTCGATGTATTTGCGCAACACCCTTGTCTTCATCACCATCGGGTCGCCGCCCGTAATGAGAACGTCAGTTACCGAAGGATTCGCTTTTAGGTACGTGACCAGGTCTTCGGTGCCGCGCGCCTCGAACTTGATCTCCGGCATGCCGACAAACTGCGCCCAACGAAAACAATACGTGCAATAGGCGTGGCAGGTCTGTCCCTGCGCCGGGAAGAACAGCACGGTCTGGTCGTACTTATGCTGGAGCCCGTGAAGTTGCCGGCCGTTAAGGGTCGGGACGTTGTGGGTCAGTTGTCCGGCGGGGTGTGGATTGAGGCTTGAGCGAATGGCGTGAACGACTTGGTTGAGCTCGTCGGGGCGGGAATCACTCTCCAAAAGGGTCTGAACGATGCTGAACTGCTCCGACGACAACATCCCCTGCTGTGGGAAAACGAGTTGGAAGATGGGGTCGTTCGGGAGGTCGTTCCAATCGATGAGCTCGCGGGTTACATAGCGATTGGTCCGGAAGGGAAGGACCTTCGATACGACCCGAACCGCCTGCTGAAGGTCCGGATCGACTCTTGCCCACTCCGGTTCCCGCTCGACGTTGTGCTCCGTTACTGCTTGGTAACGGCCATGCTCGAATTCTGTCGTCAAAAGTTCAGCCTCCGTCTCGATCGGCAGCGTCCTGGGTTTAGTGCCGCCTTGCTCGTCGATGTATGTTTTTGGTTTCCGATAAAGATTCCGCCCCCTCTCGTTCGAGAATGGTCAAAGTGCTCAATCCGCCGCCACGGCGCACCTGTCACTCACCGGAGAAAAACAACCCGCACGATCAAGTGGATCCGAGTTCGCTCAATCGCGAACTGTTCAAGGGGCAAGGGCCACTACAGCAGGGTCGAGAGCGCATCCAGTAAACCATAAGCACCATGGAATGTCAAGCAGGCGGCAACTCTCCGTCAACCGTTCTGAACTGTTGGCAAAGTGCGCCATTTTCTTCGCGATCAGCGGGGCAAATGAGTTTCGTAAAGGGTTGCTCGGTTCGCGTTTCCCCTAGTCATCCGAGACCGCGTATCCTCTTGCTACAATCTCGGGGCCGGTCTACATGCATCCGCTCGTTATCCTTTTGATCGCCGTCGCGGTCATTTTCCTATTGATCATTCGGCTAAAGATCAACGCCTTCGTGGCGTTGATCACGGCGGCGATTCTGATCGGTATCCTCTCGCCTCAGATTGCCTTGAGTGAGGTCATGAGCGAAGTGGGCGGCCGCTTCGGCAATGTCGTGGGCCGAATCGGTGTAGCGATCGCGATGGCGGCGGTCATCGGGCAGTGTCTGATGGAAAGCGGCGCCGCAGACCGCATCACGCGCAGCTTCGTCGCTTTGTTGGGTGAAAAATACTCGTCGTTGTCGCTGGTGATCAGCGGTTATGTGCTGGCGGTCCCGGTGTTCTCCGACACCGTGTTTTACTTGCTGATTCCCCTCGCCCGCGCGATGAGCGTTCGCATGGGCGGCAAGAATTTCGTCCTTTACGCTCTGGCGATCGGGGCGGGCGGGTCGGCCACGCATGTGTTCGTACCGCCTACGCCTGGGCCGCTCGCGATGGCCGCCACGCTGAACCTGGATTTGGGTATCGTCATCCTTGTCGGCTTGTTGGTGGCCGCGCCGGCGTCGTTTTGCGGTTGGCTCTACGGCGTCTATGTGGATCGCAAACTGAATCTGCCGCTACGGGAGGCGCCGGGGCTCTCCCTGGCTGAGCTGGGAAAGATTGCCGTGCGACCCGAAAGCGAGTTGCCGCCGTTTTGGTTGTCGATGGCGCCGATCGTGATACCGGTCTTCTTGATCGCTTCGAACACATTGGTCAATTCCTTTGCGCCTGGAGATGAGCTCGCCGCGCTGACCGGATTCCTCGGCAACCCAAGTTTTGCGCTGTTGCTGTCTGCCGCCGTTTCGGTTTGGATCTTGGCGCGCCAAAAAGGACTCACCCTTGTGGCCCTTGCGAAGCCGATCGAGCAGGCGATTTCTTCAGCCGGCGTGATCATCTTGATCACCGCGGGCGGCGGGGCGTTCGGCGGGATGTTGATTCTGGCCGGAGTCGGCGATGCAATTGGGGGATTGGCAACGGACTTCGGCGTCCCTATGTTGGTCCTCGGCTTTCTGCTGGCGGTCTTGTTCAAGATTGCGCAAGGTTCCGGCACAGTATGCATGATTACCAGTGCGGCCATTTTGGCCCCGATGATTGAAGGTGCGGCCCTCGGCTATCATCCTGTTTACGTGTTGATGGCGGTGGGCTCAGGCGCGCTCGTCGGGGTCTGGATGAACGACAGCGGGTTTTGGGTCTATCGGACGATGACAGGGCTTACCGAAGTCGAGTCACTCAAGACGAAGACGGTATGTTTGGCGGCAATGGGGCTTGGAGGTTTCGCGATGACGCTACTGCTGAGCACGGTGATGCCGTTGCGCTGATCTGAGCGGCGATGCGCAGGCCATGGCGGCAATCCAAGCCCCCTGCAGGAAATAGGAAAATGCGTAGTTTCAATCTTCCCATGAAGATTTCGATTCCTTACTCGGCGGTCTGCTCAGCGGCCGCGGTTCTTCTGCTTGCCGCCTGTGGCTCCCAGCCCTCCGAGGAACCATTCCGGCGACCCAATATCATCCTCGTCATAACCGACGACCAAGGCTGGGCGCAGGTCGGCTCGCACGGCAACGCACTGCTCGAAACGCCCAACCTTGACCGCCTTGCATCCCAGAGCGTCGAGATGACTCGGTTCTATGTGTCGCCCGTTTGTGCTCCCACGCGGGCGAGCTTGATGACCGGGCGCTACAACTATCGGACCGGCGTGGTGGACACCTACATCGGCCGAGCCATGATGCACGCCGATGAGACGACCGTAGCCGAAGTGCTTGTAGCCGCGGGCTACCGCAACGGCATCTTCGGCAAATGGCACCTGGGCGACAACTACCCGATGCGCGCTAGCGACCAGGGCTTCCACGAGGCTCTGGTCCACAAGGGCGGCGGCATCGGGCAGCCTTCCGATCCTCCCGGCACGAGCTATTTCGACCCTCTCTTGCAGCAAAACAATCGTGAAGAACAGTTTCAGGGCTATTGCACGGATATCTTCTTTGATGCCGCGCAACGATTCATCGAACTGAACCGGGATCGGCCCTTCTTCGCGTACATACCGACGAACGCACCGCACTCGCCGTACGACGTTCCCAATTCGTACATCGACCATTACAAGGCTAAGGGGCTCAACGACAAGGATGCCCGCATCTACGGCATGATCACCAACATCGACGAGAATGTCGGGCGCCTGATGGCTACTCTCGATGAGTTGGAGCTTGCAGAGAACACGATCCTGATCTTCATGACGGATAACGGTCCCACGACACAGCATTTCACTGCCGGCCTGCGCGCCCAAAAGGGCAGCGTGTATGACGGCGGCATCCGCGTACCGTTCTTCTTTCGTTGGCCCGCCAGGTTACAGCCCGCCAAGATCGATGCGGTCGGGGCGCACATTGACGTCTTGCCGACCCTACTGGAATCGGCTCAGCTCGATCCTCCCGAGGGGCTCGCGATCGACGGGCGAAGCCTGCTGCCCGTGATGGAGGGAAGAGCGCCCGCCGCGGAGCGCACCATCTTCATCCAATCCCATCGCGGCAACCAGCCAACGCTTTACCGCGCTTTTGCCGCCATCGAGCAGCAGTACAAGTTGGTCCAGCCGTTGAGCTTTTCGGAGCCGGCGCCGAAAGACGCCCCTTTCGAGCTCTACGACATCGAAGCCGACCCGGGCGAGCAAACGAACTTAGCTGACGATAAGGTCGAGGTCGCGGCGCGGCTCAAGCGCGCCTACGAAACCTGGTTCGACGACGTCTCTTCCACGCGCGGTTATGATCCGCCGCGTATCCCCGTGGGAACCGATGAAGAAAACCCCGTTACCCTAACCCGCCAGGACTGGCGCGTCATCGGCGCCGACGGCTGGTCGGATTCACACTTAGGCTATTGGGCAGTCGATGTGGAAACGGGGGGTGCCTACGACATTCGGTTCCGCTTCACGAAGCAGGAGCGCGCCGGCCGGGCCGAATTTCAGCTCGGCAAGCTGAAGCTGACCCGGCCCTTCACAAGACAAGCCGAGTCCGTCAGCTTTTCGGGCGTGGAACTGGAACCCGGAGCGGCCAAGCTGGAGGCCCGCCTTATCCGCGGCGGCAAGACCGTGGGAGTGAAATACGTCGACGTGACGCAGGTTGAATAACGCCGCGGAAGATGGGTTCGGCAAATTGCGGTTTTACGTGCAGTTGACCGCGCACCCGAGGTTTTCCACCGTGATCGCGTGGCGGATTGGCTTGGCCTCGTACTGGCCCGCCAGACCCGGTGTCAAGAAGTGGAAGCGGTACCCGCGGATTTCGACCACGATGCGGTCCGCGCCCTCGTCGCCCACATTGCCGCCGATGCTGTCGCGGGTGACGAACACGTTTTGTTCCGTGACGCCGAAGATCCCGAGACTGGAGCCCCCGGTTCCGGCTGAGTTTCCGAAGCGGACGACGTTGCGGATGCGTTCCATGGCGGCGCTGGTATCACCGTCCCAGTCATGCACCACACCGTAGCGGGCGCCTGAACGGACGCGTTCAACAAGGCCTTGGTGCAGCAGCAGAACCTGGCCGAAGTCAATAATCCCAATGAGAATGATGAGAGCCAACAGCATCACTAGAGCTGCTTCGACGATGACGGCTCCGCGGCGTTGACGAGGTTTCATAACTTTATCGTCCGGCCGGGGTTGCGATTCCGGCGCGTTCTAGGGCAAGTAAGTGCGTCCCATGTACGGGAACGAAGCTTTGGGCTTTCCGTTGAAGGTAAATTTCGCGAAAAACGCGTTGACCGTGAAGCCTTCGACCTGAACGGCGATTTCGGTCGGCTTGGCATTGCCCGTTGTGTCCTTCGACACCGTGATCCGGGCAATCGTGAGATCGGGTACGAGTGGAAGCCCGCTACCGATAAGCGGATCGCCGTAGACGGCCATGTTCTTGACGGCCTCTTCCCAGTCCTCGCCCTGATTGCAATTATTCGGGAAGCCGCCGCCCTGCGTAACTTGGCAGATATCATAGGGCCGCACAGAAGCGTACCGAGCGGCATCCCGTGTAGTGCTTTGCAGCAAGTTGTAAATGTAAAAGCTGTAGCCGAACTCGATCACGCCGGCTAGGATCAGCAAGACCAATCCATACCCCAGCGCAAATTCCACCATGACGGCGCCGCGCCGGCGCCTGCGGCGGTCAACGTTCTTCGCAGTGCGGATTGCGGGTTCCATGGGACTCTATTTCACCAACTGAATCTTGAAAACACCCGGGTTGCCGACATCGTCGCCGGCATTGACGACGCTTGCGGGGCCAACGTACTCGGCGCAACAAGGAACGCTCGGATTCTTGGTTTGTTGCATGACGTTGGCGGAATCAAAACAAGGATAGTTCAACATGAAGAACTGCGCGAAACCGAGAATCTTACCGTGGTCGACCCCGGAGTTGATGTGGTAATCGGGATGATCCGTATCGAGCGGCGGGTTCCAAAAAGGGATCGGCATGATGATCATGCGCTCGTAGTTGCCAGGGGCATCGTAATCCACGCCCACCGGGGGTTCGGTGCCGTTCTGAGCTGCCCAATATGACTGATAATAGATGCCCTGTCGGCGGTCCGTGTCGGCGGAGATCCGAGTAAAGATGGCGCGATTCTCGACCGTCGCCATCTGTCCGGGTACCCACTCGACATCAGTACACACTGTAAGCGGATTGTTTTGGACGCCCCCGATGATGGCGTTTTTTATCCAGTTGGCGTTGCCGGCCCCAATGTTAATGAAGCCGCGATATTGGCTATCGGGGTTTTCCGCGAATGGGTAGCCGAGATCGTCCGGGCAGCGATTTAATGGCGACTGCTGGCCCGGCGGGGGGTAACGCATCGTCACGATCTCGCCCTGCTGGTTGCTTTCCGGTATGGCGGGTTGGAACCCGAAGGGGTCGACGCCGTCTACGAGGGTCCCACAGTTGGGTATTTCCGTCTCCGGATCCAGATGAGCGCGCGGAGCATAGGGAATCAGTCCCAGATCGACGCCATTGAGACTGAGGCGGCCCGCGGCAGCTAGAGCGGGCACCGTCGGCGAAGTAAAGCTGACGGAATTGTTTGAGCTCCCACCCAGCCCCTGGAAGACCGGAATGAAGAACATCGGAAGATTCGTCTCGGCCTGCACTTGAGCGAAACCATATCCTATCGGCGGCGAGGGCAGACTGCCTGCATCAACGTAGGTCCCGTAGGCCTCGTCGGAGAAGGTAACCGTGACGCGGCCCGGGTCGATCAGCGTGTTGCCGAAGTTCCAGGTGTTGAGGCCGTTTTTCCCTGCGTCGACGGCGTCAAGGACTCCCTGATCTGTACCATCGAGTTCCATGGCCGCCATTAACGAAGCCGAGTCAACGTAGGTCTGCATTTCGTTGCGGGCGATGTACATTCGCCCCAAGTCGAAACACAACCCCAGCATGCCGAACAAGACCACGACAGCCAGCGCGACGGTGATAAAAACAAATCCGTCTTGCGGGCGAGGGTGAGAGTTCTTTGCGGGTAGGTTAGTGGTCAATGCGGATTTCATCGAACACCCTTTCAGATAGGGGCCTCAACTACAAACTTGTACGGCTGCACAGCTTCCGAAATACAGATCGTGCATCTATTAGAACTCACTTTAGGGGTTGTGTCCAGAACTAAAATTTTCCTTTGCCCTGCTCCAGAACTATTCGATAAAGTTCCGGCATTTTATGTCAGACAGTCCTGGAACGCTGGTCAGAAAAGTCCTGGAGCTAGGTATGAACCTTGCACAAAGAAGAAGTCGTCTGAGCGTCTGTCTGTCGAATCAATTCGAGGCCTTACTCGCGCCCCGGGGGGGGAGGGTTCTGGATCAACCACGCCGGGCCGGCGCACCCGCGGCGGGACGCCCAGGGAGCTGTGGTAGAGATTTGCGCGGTAGCCGCGCCGATCACAGTTCCATTTCGTCGAGGGCCGCCATCAAACGACCGACGTTGCGATCGACGCTCGCGACGCTACCCGAGGTATTCGCGGGTCGTACGGCGCAGGCGGGGGATGTCGAGCTTGGGGTAGTCGGGTTTAAGGATGCGGACGTCCGGATCGCGGAACCTTCGCCAATCGACATCGCTGAGCGGCAACCAGGTCCGATCGCCGTCAGGTGTGCGGTTCGCAGTTTAACGCGGTGCGCGGATCGGCCGGGCTCCGAAGGCCACGCGCCCGCGGCAGCCGGGCAATGATCCTCGTCGATTCGTGTTTTTTGACACGTCGCGAACGTTCACCGAAACCGATGCCGGTTTGTTGCTCAACAGTTCGCTGAGGGCTTAACTCTCAGGTTTAGAACGCAATGGGACTCGCCGTTGCAGGATCTCGAGATCGACCCCCTCAGTTAACGCAACAAGCCGGGTCGTTATCGCCCGAGTTGATGTGCTAATCTTCCCAAAGTAAGGCCGCGCGGGCCTATCCCCGTCGAGCGGAGGAACTCCATGAAGAAAACCGGATTTTGGATCCTGATGTTGACGCTAATGTCGACCTTGGGCCTTTGGGGCCAGCAGGCAGGCGGCGGCCCACCCAGCACGGGAGGCGTCCCGGGCAGTCGTGATGGCGGAACCGGCAGGCAAGGCGGCCAGGATCGGCAGGGCGGTTTCGGAAACCAGGGCCAAGATCCCTTTGGGCGACAGGGTGTGGGGCAGCAGCAGCGTCAGCGCCCGATCTTCCTGTCGGGCAAAGTTATGCTCGATGACGGGACCGCGCCCGCCGAGTCCGTGACCATCGTGCGGAATTGCCATGGGCAGCGGGTTCCCGAGACCTACACCGACACCAAAGGCCGCTTCAGTTTCGAGGTTGGAGGAAACTCCATCGCTTTTGCGGATGCCAGCGTGAGCGGCACCCCGAATCAAGCAGGCCTCGGAGGGTTCGGGCCTAGCCGCGGAGGGGGACGCGCTCCCGGCGGTTTCGGTGGCACGGGTGGGGCGGGTTTCGACCAACTCGACTTGAGCGGCTGCGACCTACAGGCTGACCTGCCGGGCTATCGGTCCGACGTCATTTCGCTGGGGCGCCGGCGCGTTTTCGACAACCCCAACGTCGGCACAATCATCTTGCACCGTCTCGGCGGCGTACAGGGCCACTCGGTGAGCGTGACAACGTTGGCCGCTCCCAAGAAAGCTAAGAAGTCCTACGAGAAAGCGTCTAAGGAGTTGCGGAAGAAGAGCGCTCAATCGCGCAACCCTGAGAAAGCGATTAAGGAACTCGAAAAGGCGGTCGCCGAGTATCCGGAGTACGCCGCGGCGTGGACGCTACTGGGCGAGACCAAGATGAAGATGAAGGACCCGGCCGGCGCGCGCGCGGCGTTCGACCGGGCTCTGGCGGCGGATCCGAAATACCTCAAACCCTACGGTCCCTTACTGCAGCTCGAGATGCAGCAGCACCGCTGGACCGAAGCCGACGAGCTTTCTGATCAAATCCTCAAGCTGAACCCGATGCTGTCGAACGTCAGCTATTTCCAGGCGATCGCGCGCTTCAACACCGGCCGGCTCGACGCCGCCGAGGCATCAGCCAAGTCGTTGGTCGCAAGCCCGGACGCCGCCCGGTACCCGCAGATCCATCACCTGCTGGGTATGATTCAAGCGAAGAAAGGGAACTTCGCCCAAGCGGCGACTGCGTATCGCAGCTTCGTGGCCGCGCAGCCCGGTTCTCCCGAGGCGTCGAAACTACAGCGCCAAATGACGGAATGGGAAGCCCTCGGGGTAATCCCGAAGCAATAGATCGAGCCCCGGTAGCGACCGGCACTCGTGCCGGTCCTAGTCAACAGTTGTGACCGGCTCTCAGCCGGTCAGGCGGAAGTACCTACTTCTATCCCAACTCCCCTTTCGGCGAAATCCGCTCCGCATTGAGATAGGACCGCAGGGCTTCGGGAATCACGATGCTTCCGTCCTGCTGCTGGTAATTCTCGACGATCGCAACCCAGGTACGTCCGATCGCCAAACCGCTGCCGTTGAGGGTATGAACAAATTGTGCCTTCTTCTTCTTCGCTTCCGGGTCCCGATAGCGGATTCCGGCCCTGCGGGCTTGGAAGCTCTCGAAATTGCTGCACGACGAGATTTCTTTGAATTCCTGTTGGCCGGGAAGCCACACCTCGACGTCGTAGGTCTTCGCGCTCGAGAACCCGATGTCGCCGGAACACAAGACGACCGTGCGGTAGGGCAAGCCGAGCCTTTGCAGAATATCTTCGGCGTCGGCGGTGAGCGACTCGAGCTCGTCGTAGCTCTGCTCGGGCAAGGCGAACTTCACCATTTCGACCTTTTGAAACTGGTGTTGGCGAATGATGCCCCGAACATCCCGCCCATAAGACCCCGCCTCGCTGCGGAAGCAGGGCGTGTAGGCCGTCAGCTTGATGGGGAACCGCGAGGCTTCGAGAGTTTCCCCGGCGAACAGGTTCGTTACCGGCACCTCGGCGGTGGGAATCAGCCAATAGTCGGAATCCTCCAGCTTGAAAAGATCCTCGGCGAATTTCGGAAGTTGCCCGGTCCCGAACAAGCTGTTCGAGTTCACTATGAAGGGCGGCAGGACCTCGGTATAGCCGTGCTCGCGAGTGTGCACGTCGAGCATGAAGTTCAGCAGAGCACGCTCGAGCTTGGCTCCGGCATTCCAATAGACGGCGAACCGCGCACCGGTAATCTTGGCGGCGCGTTCGAAATCGAGAATACCCGACTCGGGACCGAGGTCCCAATGCGCTTTGGGTTCGAAGTCAAAATTGCGTGGCGTTCCCCGTCGGCGCACTTCGACGTTGTCGGCTTCGCTCTTACCTTGGGGCACCGACTCGTGGGGGACGTTTGGCACGCCGCTCAAAACTTCTTGCAGCGACTCGTCGAGTTGCTCGACATTGCCTTCGAGTTCTTTGACGCGGGCCCCGATCTCGCGGCTTTGGCCGATCTCCTCGTCGGCGTTCTCGCCCGCCTTCTTCGCCTTGGCTACCTCTGCGCTGAGGGTATTTCGCTTGGCTTTAAGACTTTCAATTTCGGTCACCGCGGCTCGCCGACGGGCGTCAATTTCGCGGAATCCACCCAGCCAATCGGAGTCGCCCCGCGTGGCCAAGCGGGCTTGAACGTCGTCGAAGTTCTTGCGCAGATACCCCAGATCGAGCATGGAATCCCCAGTGTAACGCAGGGTTAGGGGCGAGCTTAGCGAGACGTGGCTGATAGTAAATTCGCTTTAGAGAAAGCTCCTCGGGGGCTTGCCCCACTGAGTAGTTTGCGGGTGTGGTTGAAGACATAGCGGCACGAATGCCGCCACGGCACGCCTGGAGATGTGCGCCACGTCCGGGGGCTAGTCGATGGCGGCGGAGATTGCGATTTGTACAAACGCATTGCGTTCGTCGCTGCCGCCCTCGCGATGGATCAGGAAGATCCCAATCATGTCTCGCTTCGGATCGAGGAAACAGTAAGTACCGTAGCGGCCCCCATGGCCGTACGTGCCAACCGACGCCGGCCCGAGCGCGCCGGGTTTGCGGACAATCGACCAGCCAAGCCCCCAACCGAAACCCGTGCCGCCGGACACTTGCAGATCGCCTGTATGAAGCGTCGTCATTAGATCGACCGTCGCGGGCGATACAAGCCGGACGCCTTTATACTCGCCGCGATTGAGCATCAGCTGATAGAGCGGAAAAAGGTCGCTCGCCGTTGAGTAGAGGCCGCCCTCGGGAAGCGGGTATTTGGCCCCCTCGCGGAATTTCATCACACCTTCGCCAAGCGGGTCGTCGACGTACTTCACCGGCTTGCCGTCGCGTTGAATGTAAGCCGTCGGCATGCGGTGGAACTTCGACTTTGGCGGATAGATAAACGTGTCGTCCATTCCCAGCGGCTTGAAGATGCGAGCCTCGAGGAACTTCTCAAACGCCATGCCGGAAAGCACTTCGATCGTTCGCGCCAGGGCCGCCACTCCCATGTTGCTGTATTGCCATTGCGTGCCGGGCTCGAACAAGAGAGGTTGCTGGGAGGCGACCAGCACGGTTTCGTTCAACGTCTTATGCAACGTGCCGTGCAATTCTCCGATGCCTGGGGGCGGGTTGAGCAGCATCCCCGAGGTGTGCGTCATCAGGTCGATGAAGTTGATCGGAAGCGAGGGTTTCTTGAGGGTGATGCGGCCGTCCGCGTGTTGCTCGGCGATGACACGCTGACCGCGAAATTCCGGGAGATGCTTTTCGACCGGGTCCGTCAGCGCTAAGCGACCTTCCTCCATCAGCATCAAGACACCGAGGCAGACCACGGGCTTGGTCATGGAGTGGAGCTGAAAAATAGCGTCGGTTGCAATCGGCTGCTTGGTCTGAATGTCGGCATAGCCGACGGCGTCGAGCGCGCCGACCTTGCCATGGCGGGCCACAAGCGTCACAACGCCGGCAACCGTGCCTTCGTCAACGAATTCCTGCATTCGTTCGGGAATGAGCGCCAGCCGATCCAGGTCCAGGCCCGTTCCCGAGGGATCCGCGGCCCAAGCGGAGCCGACGAGTACGGAAAACGTTATGACGGCAAGGAATAAGCGCATGAAAACCTCGTGTTCTGGAGCGCGGAGGCTTCCCGCTCGCCAGCCCCCGATTGTAGCGAAAACCGGTCAGCGTTCCCGCCGGGCGGCCAAGCGGAGACGAACATAGTCAACGTGCCATGACCGTCGTCATCCCGAAGATCGGCATCGGTCATGTCGCGCGCTCTGGTTTGCGTTCCGGCTTCATTCCCAGCCGTCCGTAGTGTGCGGTCCGCGGTCCGCTCTCCCGGTTAGCCTGGATACGGCCTCCGATCGAGAATAGCCGTGTCAGCGGGTTGTTGCCACGCACTTGAGGGATGGGCTCGGAGGACGTAGAATTGAGGGCTACTGATCCCAAGTCCGTAAGAGGGAAACAACATGGCGAAGCATGATCGGGTGACAGACTCAACAACGACCAACGACGCGCAACGCGGGGCATCACGCCGTGACTTCTTGCACTGGACGGCCGGCGCGGGACTCGTAGCGGCCTCTTGCGGCTCCCCCGAGCCTGCTCCGGAAACTACCGAGCCCGCGGCTTCGACCTTCTCGGCGCCCCTCGGCGCGGAGCTCTACACCGTCCGCAATGAGCTGCCCGATCAAGCAGAGGAAGTCCTGACGCGGCTCGCGGAAATCGGTTTTGTCGAGATCGAGTACGGATGGAACTGGGTCAAGACCGCGCTGCCGCTTTTGAAAGACGTTGGTCTCCACCCCATTAGCGTGTCTATCGCTTCGGCCCTCGTCACCGGCAATTGGCCGGCCGGATCGACCCCGGGGGAAAGCCTCGACGAAATCGCCGCGCAAGCCAAGGAAGCCGGGGCTGAATACATGATGCATGGGAACATCTCGGCCGACGAGCGGGGCGAGCTCGATGTCTATCGTGAGTTCGCCGAAAAATTCAATCGCGCCGGCGAGACCGCGCGCAAGCACGGCTTGCGGCTTTGCTATCACAATCATGCTTTTGAGTTCGACCCGAGCGCCGGGCAAAAGCCCTACGACGTGCTGATCGAGCGCTTCGATCCCGAGCTGGCCTTTTTCGAAGTCGATGTCTTTTGGGTCAGCGTCGGGGGCGAAGACCCGGTAGACCTCCTAAAGCGACTCACGGGCCGCGTCCCGATGCTCCATCTCAAGGACTTGGCGAAGGGCGCCGAAATCCGGTACAACGAGAACCTCGCCCCCGAGGACTTCACCGAAGCCGGAAACGGAACCGTCGATTTCGCGGCGGTCCTACGGCAAGCGCCCGACAGCGGCGTCAAGCACTATTTCGTCGAGCAAGACTTCACGCCCGGCGACCCCATCGACAGTCTGCGGCAGAGCTACCAGCATCTGCGCACGCTAACGGTGTGATCGCCGATCGGGTTTTTTCACGTCTTCGCTACTCTCCTCATTTTTGACAATTCCCGTCTGATCTGGCGGGTGAGGGACATCTACTGGTTGGATGTCAATCGGCGGCGCGGTGTCTTCAACGGCATGGCCGGCCATGAGAAGCGGCACATGATGGGCAGTCGCATCAGGCTCGGGTTTGCGGGGTTGGCCGCGGGTATTCCTCCAGGGTACCCGCGAGCCGGCTCCGGCGGGTTAGTCGGTAGCGGGTCTAGTGAACTTCTGCTTGATTTCGGGCTTTTCGTCGGCTTCGGTGATCACGACCCAGGTGTTCGCGGGGACTCCGCTGAAGGAACTCTTCTCGCCGTCGGGCCAGCGAATGGCAATGTCCACGATCTCCGCGTCCCCGAGCCCGAAGTGCACCCGAAAATCGCTATGGGAGATGTGGTAACCGCCGCTGCGGACTTCATCGCTCTGCGTTCGATCACCCGCGGTCACGTCGATCTTGGCGCCCAGCGCCGCGCGTCCCGACTCCATCAACGCTTCGACCAAGATCGAATTCCCCGTGGTAGCGAAGTTTTTCAGCAGCGAGGGCGGCTGATGCATGTTGACGGTAACGATCTCGAGAGTTCCGTCGTTATCCAGGTCCGCGATAGCGATGCCGCGGGACGAGTGTTCGGCCGCGATGCCTGGGCCGGCCGCGCCGACCATGTCGTGGAATTGCCCGTCGCCTCGGTTCCAATAAAGCAGGCGGCTTTGAAAAAACTTCTCGCCGATATCGTGCTTATCGACGCCGGGATAGACGTGTCCGTTGGCGACGAATAGATCCTTCCATCCGTCTTGATCGACATCGATAAAGGCGGTTCCCCAGCCTAGATGTTGCGTGTTCACGGCCAGACCGGTGGCCACCGTTTCATCGGTGAAAAGCGTGTCGCCTTCGTTGAGGTAGAGCGTGTGGGTGTCGTTCGAAAAATTGGTCTTGAAAATGTCGAAGTCGCCGTCGCCGTCGAAGTCGGCCGCGGTGGCGCCCATGCCTGCTTGCTCCTGGCCGTCGACGTTGTAAGCCGTCCCGGAGATAACTCCGATTTCCTCGAAGCTGCCGTCTTGTTGATTGTGGAAGAGCAGACTGGCCGTCGAATCGCAGGTGACATAGACATCGACCCATCCGTCGCCGTCTAGATCAGTTACCAGCGGCGTAAAGCCGTAGTAGTTCTTGTCCGTTTCGATACCGGCTTCCTCGGTGATGTCGGTGAAATTTCCGCTGCCGTCGTTTTCATAGAGCGACATCGACTCGCCCGGCAAACCGCGCGGGCCGCACAGGACCGGGATGCCCTTCCAGCGGCATTCAGCACCCTCTCCGGGTTTGGGCGTCTTGTCGGGGTCGAAGCGCAAGTAGTTGGCAACAAAGAGGTCGAGGTCGCCGTCGCGGTCATGGTCGAGAAAGGCGCAGCCGCTGCTCCAGCGCTTGCCGGGGGCGGTGAGACCGCTCTTCTTTGTCACATCCGTGAACGTTCCGTCGCCTTTGTTGCGATAGAGAACGTTTTGCCCCCATTGAGGAATCATCACATCGGGGTTGCCGTCGTCGTCGGCATCGCCGACGCAAACACCCTGCGCCCAACCGGTGTGGTCGATCCCGGCAGCCTCGGTGACATCCTCGAATTTCAGATTGCCCTTGTTGCGGTAGAGATAGTGCTTGACGGGAGCGGGCTCTTCCTTCTCGAGGTATTCGGCGTTGACGAAAAGAATGTCTTGTAGGCCGTCCTTGTCGTAGTCGAACACCGCGACGCCGGTGCCGGTCGACTCGACGATGTAGACCTTGTTGCTGGAGCTGCCTGAGATGTTCACGCCGGTAAGCCCGGCTTGCGCAGCAATATCACGATAGTCAATCTTGGGGGGCTCCATGCCCGGCGGCAATGCCCGTTTTGGAGCGGCGTGTCGGCCGGTCGTGGCGGCGCCTGGCTGCTGAGCGGCGGCGATGTCGATCGCCGGGAAAATGAAGAGCGGCAAAACGATCGCGGCTATCGCGCCAACAGATGACAAACAGTTTTGGCGACGAAACAACATCTGTCCGGGGGGCTGTTCTCAAATTAGCAAATCACCGTCAGCGGACCGTTCTTGGTCTGATGACCCAGGTTACGCGGGCCGGTGCGGAAGCCCCGTCGGCTGCGGAGCGGCATTGTCCCCTGAGAACCCACGAACGCGGCTTTGCACGCCGGAGACGTGGCGTGAGGCTCCAGCCTTGCCGCGCCCCGAATCATCGGGGCGTTTTTCCGTACGAGTGCCCCGTTGTTGTTAACACTTTGCAAAAAGTTGCTCCCAGTTGGCCCCGCAATCGCTTCCGGCGCTCGTAATTCTTGCGGTCGAGCGTCAACGAATCTATGCTCGAAGCAATGAAGACCGGCCGCTATACTTCAGTGCTCGCGACGGTGGCCGTGGTGGGTCTGGCGGTTACCCTGCTCGTGCTGGCCCTGTTCCAGTACCGCTGGATCAGCCGGGTCAGCCAAAGTCATCGCGAGCGAATGCAAGCCGCCATGAATACGGCGGTGCGACAGTTTCAGGCCGAACTGGCCCGCGAACTGTTCACATTGGCCGGGGCTTTTCGGCCTGATTTTCGTGCCGGCGTCGACGGCCGCGCAACGCTCCTTGCCGGGCGCTGGGACGCGTGGCAGGAAGCGGTGACCTATCCCGATCTGCTGAAGAATGTGTTCATTGCCGAAAGGCCCCGCGATAAAGCCGCCCGGATCTTCAACCTCGACCGCGAGAGCGAGACGCTCGATGAAGTGGAGTGGCCCGCACGTATCGCCGCGGCGCGGAGTTATCTGGACCGGGAACGCGGCGGGAGACCAGGGGGCCGGATCCCATTTCTACGACCCATTCTGATCGCACGCGCCGGTCTGCTGATGATTCCCTTGGCCCCGAGCCCTGCTGAGCGGCGTTTGTTTCGTCGCGGTGTGCGTCCCGTCCCGAGCTACCTGTTGCTCGAGTTGGACAAAGAGTTTTTCCAGGAACAGATGCTACCTGAATTGGCCGCGCGCCACTTCTCCGGGGAACCGGGGTTTGTTTACAACGTCGCCGTGCTTCTCGAAGACGAGAGAGACTCCGAGAGCGGCGCGGAACCCGCGGCCGAGATTCTCTACTCGTCGAGCGCCGACCTGACCGCCGACTCGTTTGTCGATGCCGAGGTCCGAATACCGCTGTTGTTTGACCCCGAAGCGTTTGCCGGACGCAGGCGGCGTCCGGGCGCAGGACCGCGAGATCGACCGCAAGGGCGCGGCGGGCGGCGGGGATTTCGTCGTGGAGGTCCGCCGTTGCTTGCGGCGCCTGACGGACGATGGGTGCTCGCGGTGAAACACCCCGAGGGCTCATTGGATGCAGTGGCGGAAACCTTTCGGCGGCGCAACTTGGCCGTCGGTCTGGGAATATTGCTGGTGTTGGGACTCACAATGGGGATGATCCTGGTGTCCAGCGGCCGGGCGCAGCGTTTGGCGAAACTGCGAATGGATTTTGTGGCCGGGGTGTCGCATGAGCTCAAGACGCCGTTGGCGGTGATTCGATCCGCGGCCGACAATTTGGCCGACGGCGTGGTTGAATCACCGGACAAGGTGCGGGAGTACGGTTCGTTGATCCGCAGCCACGGTCGTAGGCTGTCGACCATGATCGAGCAGACGTTGCGGTTCGCGGCGTCGGAGGCGGATTCCGTTTCGTACGACATGCGTCCGATAGCGCCCGTTGAAGCGGTTGAAGCCGCGTTGGAGGAAGCGTCCGCGGCGATCGAAGAAGCCGGCTTCACGCTGGAGAAGACGATCGACGAGGATTTGCCCGAAGTTCACGCTGACCCCCGCGCGCTCGAGCAGATTCTCGACAACTTGATCAGCAATGCGTTGAAGTACGGCGGCGCGGCGAAATGGATAGGTTTGCGAGTTTCGGCATCGTCCTCGGGTGATCGCCCGGAGGTACACTTTGCGGTGGAAGATCGTGGCCTCGGAATCGAGCGACCTGACTTAGCGCACATCTTCGACCCTTTCTATCGCGGTCGAGTCGCACAAGATGCGCAGATCCAGGGAGCCGGGCTGGGCCTGAGTCTGGCCCGCGACACGGCCCGCGCGATGGGCGGCAGCCTGACCGTTACCAGCGCGGCGGGAAAGGGCAGCGTGTTTACCTTGACGCTGCCGGCGGCGGCCGCGCGTTCATAGGAACGGAACTCCTCCGAAAATGGCCCGGGATCTCCTCGATGCCGAAGCCCCGACGTGGCGCACGCTTTCAGCGTGCCGTGTCGCCACTCCTGGCGACATCTCTGTATCGAAAATAGGCCGACTGAAGCTGACGGCAGCCACGGAGAGGCGACGGGAACCCTAGCCCCGGTGTGCGCGCCAAAAAATCACGACAAGCCCCGGAATGGGGCGTAGGAGCAATTGTCCGATGTAACGCGGCCAACAGACGCGTTCACGCTTCTCATCCGCCGACGCCTCCCCACGCCTCCTTTGCCTCGATATGCTCACCCCGCCCCATTTTCCAGGGCGGTATTATGAATCCGCCGTTTCCATGAAAACGGGCTGTACCCGACTCTTTCACAGCCCCTTGCCGGCGGGCGCGCTAACCTGTTTCCTATGCCTCCTGAGCTTCCTGACCCGCGCAATGCCGATATTCAAGTTTGGGTCGGCGACGGACTCAAGGCCCGCGACGAGGCCAAAGTGTCGGTCTTTGACAGCTCGGTTCAAGGCGGCGACGCCGTCTGGGAGGGGCTTCGCGTCTACGATGGTCGCATCGCCGACCTTGACGCCCATCTCGATCGGCTGTTCGCTTCGGCCCACGCGATGGCTTTTGCCGAGGTCCCCGCGCGAGCGGAGGTAAAGCACGCCGTTTTTGAAACCCTCAAAGCAAACGGCATGCGCGACGGCGCGCACATTCGCCTAACACTGACCCGCGGAATCAAGGTCACGTCGGGGATGAACCCGCACTTCAACCAATACGGCCCCTGCTTGATCGTCCTGGCCGAATGGAAGGCCCCGGTCTATGACGAGTCGGGCATAAACCTCGTCACTTCATCGGTTCGGCGAAACAATCCACAGTGCCTTGATTCGAAAATCCACCACAACAATTTGATCAACAACATCTTGGCCAAAATTGAGGCCAACCACGCCGGCGCGGGCGACGCTTTGATGCTCGATCTGAACGGTTTCGTCTCCGAAACCAACGCGACAAACGTCTTTCTCGTCAAAGGGGAAACAATTCTGACTCCTCACGCCGATAGCTGTCTTCCCGGAATCACGCGCGGGTCGGTGATCAAGATCGCTCGCCGCGAAGCGATTCCCCTAGTGGAGCGGAATATCTCGTTGGCAGAGGTTTACACCGCCGACGAGATGTTCACGACGGGAACGATGGGGGAGTTAACGCCGGTGCTCGAAGTCGACGGCCGCCGAATCGGTGAGGGCAAGACGGGACCCATGACCACGCGCCTTCGTAGACTGCACCAAGATTGGGTCAAGGAAAACAGTGAAGAGCTGCCGTTTTGAGCCCTCCCGCTCTTGGAACAACGGCTTGGGTTGGGGGAGTTCTTTGACTCGCAAATAGGGTGAAACCACGAGGGTAATATCACCGCGATCCGATAGACTGGCCCTATGGCGTCGGCGATACGCACTGAGGGGCTGACGAAGTTTTACGGCTCGAAACCCGCGCTTCAAGGGCTCGACCTCGATGTCCCACAGGGCAGCTTCTTCGGCTTCTTGGGACCGAATGGCGCCGGCAAGACCACCACCATCCACATCTTAATCGGACTTCTCGAGGCAACCGCCGGCGAGGTAGAGGTGCTCGGGCTGCGTGTCCCCGAGCAGCTGTCCGATCTCAAACGGCAAATCGGCGTTGTGCCGGACGAGTCTGTCTTGTTCGATCGGCTGACGGGGCTCGAGTTTCTCGATTTTGTCGGTCGCATGTACGGCCTGCCGCGCTCGACCGCCTCTGAGCGTTCGCGCGAGCTGATGGGACTGTTCGAGTTGGACTCTATGGATGCGTCTCTCGTTGCCGGATATTCAAAAGGCATGAAGAAACGCTTGGCCCTGGCGGCGGCGCTGATCCATCGCCCCAAGCTGTTCCTCCTCGATGAACCCTTCGAAGGTGTGGACCCTGTTGGCGCCCGAATGATGAAGGAGATTCTTCTCCAGCAAGTCAAGCAGGGGGCCACCGTCTTCCTAACTTCTCACGTGCTCGAAGTCGTCGAGCGCCTCTGCGATCGGGTGGCCATCATCGATCATGGGCGCCTGGTCGTGGAAGGATCGGTGGGCGATCTGAGCGCCGCCGAAGAAACGCTCGAAGACGCTTTTGTGCGCGTGGTGGGTGGCGAGCGCGAACTGCAATCGCTCGCGTGGCTGGAGACGTGACGGCTTTCCATCAAATCTGGGCATTGGTTCTGGTCCAATACCGCTCGCTGTGGAACACCTTGCGCGGCGAGGGTGGCCGGCTTCGACTGACGGGATCGATTCTCTTCGGCGTTTTTTGGTACGGCGCCTGGACGCTGGCGACGATTGGGGCGGCGGCCATTCCCAACTTGATCGGGCGCGAGGATATCGAGAACGCGCTGGGGGGTATCCTGCTTTTCGCTTTGGCGTACTGGCAGTTGGCACCGCTGATGACGCTGTCGCTGGGCGTCTCGCTCGAGATGTCGAAAGTCTCGATCTATCCGGTGTCTTCGTTGACGTTGTTCAGCGCGGAGTGTTTGTTGCGCCTCGGGACGGGAGCGGAGATGGTTTTGCTGTTGAGCGGCCTGTTCGCCGGGCTGGTCACGGCCGGCTCACCGCACGGCGTGGCCTTGGCCGCCGCCTTAGTGCTCTTCATTGCGTTCAACGTGTTTCTCTCGGCGGGCATTCGCAATCTCATCGAACGGTTGTTCCAGCGTCGTCGAGTGCGTGAGATCGCGCTGATCGCCTTGGTCGGATGCGCGATCTTGCCCCAGGTCTTGATCTGGAGCCAGACCGCAAGGGGTTTCGCAAAAGGTTTCTTCCTGAGTGCACGGGGTATCCCGTATTGGGTTCATCCCTCCGGGGTGGCGGGCAAGGCTGCGGGTGATTCGGCCGCGTGGACGGACTGGGCGCTTCTGTCGGGCATGGTCGTGGTCGCGGCCTTTTTCGGGTACCGCCAGTTTCTCGTCGGTTATCGGCGTGTCCAAGTCGGGGGGGCCGAGGGCGAATCGATGAGCGGCCGCAAGAAGGTCAGGTTCACCGAAAGGCTGCTGCGGAGGCTGACCGCGACGTTGGGTGACCCGCTGGGCGCGTTGGTCGAGAAGGAACTCAAATACCTTTGGCGAAGCCCGCGATTCCGGTTACCGTTCTTCATGGGTTTCACGTTCGGCGTTATCGCGTGGGTTCCGATCATGCGCAAGTGGCACGACTCATTCGGGGGGTGGCTCGAACAGAGCGCGATCACCTTCATCGCTCTCTACGCATTTCTGCTTCTCGGGCCGGTGATGTTTCTGAACCGTTTCGGTTTCGACCGGCAGTCGGCGCGGTTCTATTTTTGGTTGCCTCTCGAATTCCGCGAACTGCTGATCGCGAAGAACTTGGCCACGGTTGTTTTCGCCGCCGCGGAGTTGGTCATGATTACGACGGTGTGCGCGTTGATCGGCTTGCCGAGCGGGCCGCGAGAGATCCTGGAGGCGGCGCTTGTCGGCTCGATTGCGATGCTGTACCTGTTATCGGTCGGGAATCACACTTCCGTGCGCTTTCCAACCGCATCGAATCCGGATCGCGTTTCCCGTGCGGGGATGGGCCACGGGCTGGGCGCGATGATTCAGTTCTTGCTGTTCCCGCTTTCACTCACCCCGATCGTGGCGGCTTTCGTGGTACGCCGCGCGGGTTGGGCTGAGGAAGCTTTCGCGGGTATTTTGGCTCTGGCCGCGGTAGGCGGCGCCGCCCTCTATCTCTACACCCTCTCGCGAACCGCGTTGATCGGAATCCGTGACCGAGAGTCGCTGCTGGCTTATCTCACCGAAGGCGGCGGTCCCGTATCGGCCGAGTAACGTCGTGTCGGACCGAGAGAGACGTTATCGATCCACACGGTTCCGCTCAGTCGGTTGTCGAACTTGAGCGACGGTCGACGGACGACGCGAACTTCCAATAGCTCTGTGTCGCGCGGCGGATCGAACTCCGCTTTGATGGTGGTCCAGTTCGTTGTGCCTCGAACGGATTCGGTCGACACGTCGAACCTATGCGGAGCCTCGGCATCGACGATCTGAAAGCCGATTCCCTGGTCACTGGTAATGCCGTCACTTCGTACGGCTGCACTGAAGCGTAGTCGTCCTCCCAGTACTACCGCCTGCTGAGAGACGTGACGATAATGGGGATTGCCGGCCCTGTTGAAGTCGATGCGCAGAACCGTGGAGCCTTCTGAGCCGCGTTTAGACACCCGGGCGACCTCAAAGCCTTCCAGGGGCCGAATTCGCCAATCGAGCGGAGAACCGCTGGGAGCGCGCTCAAAGCCCGCGTTGAAGAGTAGATTGGCGCGGCGATGCCCGATGGAGTCGATGTCACGGGTTGGCGCACTGCGGGCGTAGAACGCCGACTGGACCGCGACCGCTTGCTCCAAGTGCTTGCGCGCCACCAGCCACGAGACGTAACGGCCGAGCAGGTCGTCGTTCGCGAAGCCGCGGCTCACGACGTGTTGCCAAGTAGCGTCGAGGACTTCGTTGTTGCCGGGGGCCGCGTCGGGCCGCATCAGGTAGAGAAACCACGAGCGGGTTGCAACCTCGTGCGGCGGCAGGCCGATTTCCAGGATTTCGCCGAGCGGGATCCCCAGCCGTTCATACTGCCGAAAGACGGTCGCGTCGTAGTCGCGAACGCCGGCCAGACAGCGAGCGCTCAGGCTGAGCGCCGTTGATGTGTCGCCCGCGACGAAATAGAAATTTGCGGTGCGCATCAGAATCCGCGGCGAGAACGGCCCCCGTTTGACGGCCTGCTCGAAGCAGTCGCGAGCCTCGTCGATGCGGCCTTTCTCCAAGTAGGCCTCGCCGAGGTCGCACCAACGGAAGGGCGACACCGGATCGCGGGCGAGCGCCTCACGAAATCCGGCAAGCACCAGGGCATCGTCGATGCTCGTGTCTTTCCAAAAAGCGCGGCGAGCAAGCTCCGGCAGTTGGCGTGAGCACGGCAGCCAACGACAATAGGCGAGGTTCATGGAGAGATCCCCGGAGGCCGCCGATCCGATGACCATGGCGATTACGGAATAGACGAGCAGCAGCGCGGCAAGCGTGAGTCGCAGCCTTTGAATCATGTCAAAGTCGGCCCGTCGGCGATCCAACCATCGAAACGAGCGCGCCCGCCGGGTCGGCCGGCGGGCGCGTAGTCGTTGGATCTTTCGCGGCCGGCGGGCCGCGTCCGCGATAGCCTGCCTATGGCGCGCTTTCGGAACGGACTGGCGCGGGATCGCTACTCCCGGTGAAACCAACCGCTGCGCCCGCGGCCGCGCCCGCGCCCACGCCGGCGACGATCGCGATGCTCGCCGCGTGACTGAGTGAACCAATGGTCCAGCCGGCAGCGGCGCCTGCCGTGGCGGCGCCGCCTTTCTTGCGACGGTCCTTCTTTTCGCTGTCCTGGGTGCTCTCCGAACCTTGGGGAGCGGCGGGCACGGCGTACGAGCCGGCCGGCAGCAGCAAGGGCGCGACGCTGGCGCCGCGAATCCATACATCTCCGCGGTGGGCCGCTATCAGCCGCCGGCCTTTACGATTGGCCACGACGAACCAATTCGACGAGGCATCTCGGTCGCGCGCTTCCACCGTGACGGCTCCCAGACGAACCTCCGATCGGTTCGATCCAACGGCGCCCTGTTCGAGTTCGACATGGCCGGCTTCCAGCCTGACCCGAGTGTTTTGACGGATCTCGACTCGTCCCATGCTGGGTGACGAAACCGTAGCGACCCCGCCGGCCTCGGTCGTGACGACATCGCCTACAACCGCCGGCCAAGAAGGTACCCCGGCGGTCATGAGCCGCGTACCACTGACTTCAACCTCCCCGGAAGCCCGTATAGACCCCAGCGGAGCAGCCGCCTGCGCGATAACGATTGTCGCGGCGATCCAAATCGAAAATGTAGACGAGAAACGAAGCATTAAGCCACCTCCAAGTTTCTCTATCGGCTGCGGTGAGCCGGACTCTTACGCAAAAAGTACGCGGCGGGAAAAACAGATTCAGAGGATCACGAACCTCGGAGCCGGGAGCAGATCCCGACAGGATATGACTCCGTAGTTTCGTCCTTCCTACATTACCTTATGTGTATTCCTTTTAAGTTATTGATGTGAATTGCTATGGCCCTCACGAGAATACGTAGAACGGGCTTCTTCCGAAAACGCCTGGAGCCGGCGGGTTGGAGGACCGGCCGGGCGGGAGCGCGGCAGGTGCGGGGACTGGCTGAGCGGCCGGTCGGAGCGAGTGTGAGCCGTCGGATCCTGGGACTCCGTGGGCGCTCATCGATTGATTCTATTGAGCTTCCAGCAGGTATTTGATGTCTTTCTTGAGAAGGAAGACGTTAGGGCCGTTGTCGCGGGTGAGACCTATTGAATCTCGCAAAATAAAGACCTTATGGCTGCGGTATCTCGCTTTTAAGGATCACGAACCTTATCCGTAGTTGATTACCTTATGTGAATTGCTATGGCCCTCACGAGAATACGTAGAACGGGCTTCTTCCGAAAACGCCTGGAGCCGGCGGGTTGGAGGACCGGCCGGGCGGGAGCGCGGCAGGTGCGGGGACTGGCTGAGCGGCCGGTCGGAGCGAGTGTGAGCCGTCGGATCCTGGGACTCCGTGGGCGCTCATCGATTGATTCTATTGAGCTTCCAGCAGGTATTTGATGTCTTTCTTGAGAAGGAAGACGTTAGGGCCGTTGTCGCGGGTGAGACCTAGGAATGCACGGTCGTAGTATTGGATGCGGCCCGCGAGCTCGTCGCCTCCCCAGGTTGTGATCGCCACGGGGATTTGCTTCGCCGTTAGGTGCTTGAAGTAGCGCGCTTCTTGAAACGTGTTCGGCGACCTGGCAGGCCGGCCGCCCCGCGGTTTTCGACCCCCTGCATGGGGCTTGCCGCGGCCGCCCGTGCTCCGCCGGCGACTGTCGCTCTCTTCCGATTTCATTGCGGTTTTTGCTTTGTTCGAATGGGGGCTTTAGTTTCGACAGCGGGTTCCTGGCGCGACCTTTTCGGTGGAGGACGAAGACTGATCTTGTCGCGTGTTCCTCGCCGCCTCGGGGTCTTCGGAACATAGTACTCCTTGCGCGCGAGAACCGTCGCGTTGGGCAATCCGACTTTCACGTCCACAGTCCGAAAGTGCTCGGCGCCCTCGCTGCGCTGCGGCGGATAGTATCCAATCAAGTACTGGGTCCGAAGATTGCGCAGGATGCGAGCGAAAGCGTCGTGCATTTCGACGTCGCCGTATTGGATGAACGTTTCGCCGCCGGTGCGGGCCGAGAGAACCTTCAGGGCGTTTTCGCCGCCGACGTTACGTCCCGCGTCGGCGCGGATTGGGACGACGATCATGCCGTAGATCACCGCGTCGACCTGCTGCGCGCGTTCAAGCGCTTTCCGGAAACTCGTGTTGCTGGTGGTATCGCCGCCATCGGTAATGATGACCATCACGCGCCGTCCCGATCGACGGGCGAGCTGATCGGAAGCGAGCGAGATTGCGTCGTACATCGAGGTCCCGCTGTCGGGGGCGATCGAGTCTAGTGCTTTGGAGATGGGCTTGATTGATTTGGTGAAGCCGGCGGCCAACTCCACGAAGACGGAGAAGCGAAAGACCGCAAGCTTGTCTTTGCCGGTCTGGTCGGTTTCGAACAAACGCTCGGCGAAGCGCTTAGCGGATTCTTTCTCGAAACGACGCTCCTTGCCTGTACTGAGGCTCGTATCGACCATCATTGCGACCGAGAGCGGGCGGTTGGTGTGGCGTTCAAAAACGACGATTTCGCTCTCTTTCCCGCCGTCAATGACGGAAAAGTCGGCCTTGTTCAGATCGCCGACAGGCTCGCCGCCGGCTCCTCGAACGGTGGCTAGGATGTGAACGAGATTGACATCGACGCGGAAGACGGGGTCGTCGTCTTGTTGCGCAGGCAGAGATGCGGCCGCGAGAAGAGTCAGCCAAGTCGCCGCAAATACCGCTGGGGACTTTCTCACCACGGGACCCTTTCACGTGCCCGCTGAAAAAGGTCTAAGCTCGCGGAACACTTTCGTCCCATTCGCCTTCGACCCAAATCTCGCCATCCTCGAAATACTCTTTCTTCCAGACCGGAACCGTTTTCTTCAGGCGGTTGATGGCTTCGAGGCCGGCTTCGTAGGCGGCTTGACGATGGGGCGAACTAACGACGATTGCGACGCTGGCGTCGCCGATTTCCAGGCGCCCGAGCCTGTGCACCATCGCAATCGCATGCACTTGATGCTTTTCCAAGATTTCGCGGCCAAGCTGTTGCATCGTCTGCAACGCAAGCGGGACGTAACAGTCGTAGTCGAGGCAGCGGGTGCGTCGACCGGAGGAGTTGTCTCGTACGACGCCCTCGAACGTCAACACGGCTCCGACTACGCGCGCGGCCGTTCGCTGCTTTAGATCATCCACATTGATCGGATCGCGGGTCAGAGCGTAGAAGCCGCGTTCGTCGTTCGTGCTTGCCGACACGGCCCCGTTGTGTTCGTGGTCCGGCGTGGCCGCCGGGGAGGCGCCATCGGCCATCCCGCCGCTTACCGGAGGCATCAGCGCCACCTCGTCGCCGTCTGTGAGCGTACCGTCGCGGGCTGCAAACTCCTCGTTGCGCGCTAGGACAATGCTGTCGGACATCTCGCGAAGCCTCGGGCATTGGGACGCGTAGTGATCGAAGACGGTTTCCAGACGCGCGTCTTCGGGAAGGTCCAAATCTTGTTCCGAGAGCCCGATCAGGTCGCGCAACATGCCGAAAAATAGAACGTGAACTCTCATTTTCGACGGCCTTCATTGTAGCGTAGGGCTTTTTTGGGGCCTTCGAATCGGCGTATGATTGACTTCAGGTCCGAGTCGTAAGTTCGGGCCTGGAGGAGACCTATGAACGCCACGCGACGCCAAGCCATGAAGAAGTTCGCTCAGTTTGTGTTGGCTTCCCCGCTTGCGGCTCATCTTGACCTCGGCGCGGCGGGAGCCCAGGCCCCGGCGGGAGATAGCAACGCGTTGTCCGCGGCGGAGCACGAGCTGTTGATGGATAGGGTCAACGTCTTCGACTTCAGGGACAGGGCGCGCGAAAAGCTCGACCCGGTCAGTTGGGATTATCTCGCCGAGGGCGGCAAGGATGAAGTGTCGCTGCGGGAAAACCGCACTGCGTTTGAGAAGATCATCATCCGTCCGCGCTTTCTCGTGGATGTTCACAAGATCGACATCGCGACGGAGTTCTTGGGCCATTCCCTCAAGCATCCGATCTTCATCGACCCTGCCGGCGGCAAGAATTGCTTCTATCCCAATGGCGAGGAAGAAGTCGCCCGGGCGGCCGCCGCGACGGACACGATGATGTTCACCAACGGCGGCATCGACAAGGTGATCAGTTCCGGGAATGGCCCGAAGAATTGGTGGCAGTACACGACCGGCGGCCCTTTCCGGACCAAGAACACGATGCTCAACTTCGTCGAACGGCTCGAAGACCAGGGCGCAACCGGCATCTGTTTCACTGTCGACAACATGCATGTTTCACATCGCGAGCGCAGTATCCGCAACAAGCTGGTACGAAGTTGGTGCAACTCGGGTATTCCCCGCGACGCCGACGGAAAGCTCGTTCGCAAACCTGGTGATGTCTATTGGAAGACAGGTGATTATCCCTCACGTCCGTTTTCGACGCCGACTTGGGATACCGTCCGGCAACTGTGCGATGTCACTGATCTGCCCGTCATTTTGAAGGGGCTGATGATCGGCGAGGATGTAGCGAGGGCTGTTGAGATCGGCGCGGCGGCCGTAGTCGTTTCGAATCACGGCGCGCGGCAACTCGATCACACCGGTTCGACGATCGAGGCACTGGAAGAGTGTGTCCACGCCGCCGAGGGCAAGATTCCCGTATTGGTCGACGGCGGGTTCCGCCGAGGCACGGATATCTTGAAGGCGCTCGCTATGGGAGCCGCGGCGGTTGGAATCGCGCGCCCGTATTTGTGGGGTATGGCGTCGTTCGGTCGGGACGGCGTAGCTCGCGTGATCGAACTGTTGCGAACCGAACTAGCACTCGATATGGCAATGTCGGGAGTGGCGAAGATTTCCGACATTGATCGGAAGCTGGTGCGGGTGAGAAATTAGGTTCAGTCCCGGGTGACCGGTCGAATTCCCTTTTATTCTCATTGAAACGCCGCTTACGATCCCTGACTCAGGGGTTCTGTGTTTGGGTTGCCGGGTGTCAAGACCGCCTTGTGCCGGCTCGGCGCTGAGAGAGTCGCTGGATGGCAAGATTGCCGGCTTTGGCGTATCATCGTGGCCGGTGGTTTGTGCGATCGACGAAATCAGCCGGCACCAAAATCCCGGCTTCGTCGGATCCCCCCGGCATCATTGATCCAGTGAGGAGTTATCCATGACTAAGCGAAGCAAGATGATCTCCCGACGTCAGGCGCTCAAGGGCGCTGCGGCGTTGTCCGCTTCCGCTGCTGCGTTCCCCCTGATTGTCGACCCGCACATTCTTGGACGCGCTAGTGCGGCAGCGCCAAGCAATACCCTCAACGTTGCAACGATCGGAGTTGGTAAGCAAGGTCGCTTTAACACGCGGAACGCAGCGCGAGCCGGAGCAAACATCGTCGCCATCTGCGATGTCGACGACCGACAGGCCGCGGAAATGGCGAAGGATTTCCCTAAGGCTAAGATCATCAAGAATTTCCGCGAGCTGCTGGACAAGGAAAGAGGCGTTGACGCCGTCATGATTGCCACTCCCGACCATTCTCATGCGTCTATCGCGATCCCGGCAATGGAATTGGGTAAGCCGGTGTATTGCGAAAAGCCTCTCGCGCACACCGTGTATGAGTGCCGCAAGATGGCGCAGGTCGCGCGCGACAACAACGTTGTGACGCAAATGGGAAACCAAGGTCGATCGTTTCATTCGATCAAAGAGTTTTCCGAATGCATCTGGTCCGGCGCCATTGGTGAAGTTCGCGAGGTTCACTGTGTCCAGACTGCCTACGGTTACAGTCGATTGAATCTGTTGCCGGGCATCCATGACGATCACGCGATCCCCAAAGGGCTCGACTGGGATATGTGGATCGGTGGCGCCAAGTACCGAAACTACAACCCGGCCTACCATCCCGGCGCCTGGCGCGGTTGGACGGCGTTCGGCGGCGGCAACATGGGCGACTTCGTTTGCCACATTGTCGACCCGGTATTCCTGGCGTTGAAACTGGGAGCCCCCGTGTCGGTCGTCGCGGAGGCCGAGGGTTACGACCCGGCCATTCACGGCGAGACGTTTCCGGCATCGACCAAGGTGCGGTTTGACTTCCCGGCGCGGGGCCGGCGCCCCCCGGTAACCCTCTATTGGTATGACGGTGATGCCTACAAGCCGCCGCATCCGGAGGAAGTGAAGCAGGGCGAAGCAGCGATTCCCGTTCCCGGTTGGCGCCCCGGAAAACAAGTCGGTGGAATGGTCGTCGGTGACAAGGGCAAGGTCGTGTACGGATCCCATGGAGCGACGGAACGGCGAATTCTTGGTGAAGGCAAAATGGAAGAGTACATGGGAACTCGAAAACGAGTGCCCGAGCCGATCGAGCCCGGCCCGCCGGCAAACAAGAAGCATCTCGCTGAGTGGCTTTCCGCATGCAAGGGTTGGAAGGTCGCCAATTCGAACTTCGATTACGGCGGACCTCTTACAGAAATCGCGATGCTGGGGAACATCGCAATCCGGCTGCTGGGAACGGAGTTGAAGTGGGATTCCAGGAATATGACGTTCCCCCATCACCCCGAAGCGAATCAGTATCTCCATACGCAATACCGCGACGGCTGGTCTTTGTAATCGTCAATCGGGAAATTCGGTTACCCCCAACGATCGCCGCGAAAAGCGCCGAGGGCGCCTTCGAGCGTAATCCGAAACCTGGATGTGCTCACACCGCCTTCCGAGGGACCCGGAAACCGCGCTGACGCAGCGCCCTGGGCGAAGAAAATCTGTTTGTTGGTGACATCGATTGTTCGCGCCAGGTATCGTTTCAGGGTAGAATCGGTCCGACGTGATCGGCCAAACCATCTCGCACTACAAGATCACCGAGAAGCTCGGCGAAGGCGGGATGGGTGTGGTCTACAAGGCCGCGGACACCAGTATCGATAGGACTGTCTCTTATGACTCACGAACTCAAGCGGGTGATGGGACTGCCCGCCGGTATCGCGTCGGCAGTCGGTCTGGTTGTCGCTTCGACCACCCTTGTACTGCAGGGGCAGGGTTTTGGGATCGCAGGTCCAGGCTTCCTGATCGCTATGGCCGTGGCGATGCTCGTCAATCTTTTTACGATGTTTTCGTTCGCGGAACTTTCGGGCATCATGCCCCGGGCCGGCTCGATCAACCACTACACGCAGGCTGCGCTGGGTCCGTTCATGGCCATCGTGGCCGTTCTCGCTTCCTATTTCATCCCAGTTGTCTTTGCTGGTAGCGCCGAGGCGGCGGTCCCCGGCATCATCGTCCACGATGTCTTCTGGGGCTGGATGCCGGCTCGTGTCTTCTCGGTGGTCTTGGTCCTCGCTCTCGTCGTCACCAACCTGCGCGGCATCACTTGGTTCAGCGCGATCCAACTCGTCACCGCGGCGACGATGATCCTGTCCGTAGCCGCTGCGGGTATTATCGGCCTCCTAGGCTTGGGAGGAGGTGCTCCGGTAGAGTCGTCCCTCGGCTCGTTCAATCCTATGGGATGGAGTGTCTTCTCCCTCGTCGCGTTGGGATTCTGGCTCTTCGTCGGAGCCGAGTTCGTTACGACGCTCGCAGAGGAGATCAAGAAGCCCAGGGTCTACATACCGCTATCGATGTTCCTTGGACTGCTGATCATCTTCGTAACCGGCGTCCTGTACGGTCTTGCATCGCTCAGATACGTCCAAGCCGAGGCTCTCGCCAGCTCGCTTACTCCACACGTTGACATGGCATCCGCCATGTTGGGACGGAGCGGCCAAGTCTGGATGTCGCTCGCCAGCATCCTGGCATCGGCAACGACCATCAATACTCTGATCTGCGCCCTACCGCGAATGTTGTACGGCATGGCCAACAACGGGCAACTGCCCTCCTTGATGGGCAAGCTCAATCGCTTTCAGGTGCCGAGTGTGGCCACTTACTTTGTCGCGACCGCGATCCTGACCCCACTGCTCATCGGCGTGGCTACGGCCGCAACATTCGTCACCTATATCCTCGCTTCGACCTTTACCTGGGTAATCGGGTACATCATCGCCCACGTTGACCTGATCGTGCTGCGCTTCAAGCATCCCAAGATCCGTGGCGGTTTTCGAACCCCGTTGTTCCCGCTTCCCCAGCTGCTGAGTCTGGTCGGTCTCGTTTGGATCCTCTTCAATATCAGCCCCGATGCCAGAATCACCGGAAGCGTCTACACGATTGCCCTTGTGTTCCTCGGCATCGCTGTCGTTTACGCTGCCCTCTGGGTGCTCCTCAAGGAGAAGAAAGCTCTATTCCAGACCACGCCTGTTGCGGAGCTGCTTGCGGACTTCGATGACGGCGTTTCCAGTGCAAGCGCACCCAGTCCGGCACGGCGGGAGTAGTATCAGGTCTCAGAGAGGAATCATCATGCTCCGTCCGTCACTTGAGACGCGCACCGCGGTGCGAGACGAGATGTCCCAGGCGGTATCGTGCATCGTCGCCGCATTTATCACCGACCCGTTGTCGCGCTTCGCGTGGCCTTCTCCGCACGACTATCTCCACGCGATGCCTTCGTGCGCCGGTGAACTCGCCCGCGGAAGCTTTGAGCACAAGAGCGCTTTCGTGACTGCAAACTTTGGCGGCGTGGCACTGTGGCTGCCTCCGGGGGTGCACCCAGATGCCGAAGCTCTTGAGGCGGTCTTCCGCGAGACAGCGAAGCCCGAGCACCTGGATGACTTGTTGGCCACCTTCGAGAAGATGGGCGAGTGGCATCCGGATGATCCCCACTGGCATCTACCGATGATTGGTGTGGAGCCCAACGCGCAGAATAAGGGAATTGGGGGCGCGTTGATGTCCCACGGGGTGTCCCGCTGTGATCGCGAGGAAACGCTGGCCTACCTTGAGTCGTCCAATCCTCGCAACATCTCGCTATACGAGCGCCACGGCTTCGAGGTGTTGGGACAGATCCAGATTGGGAAGGCTCCCCTCGTTACGCCGATGCTTAGGAAGCCGCGTTAACGCAGCAGTCAGACAACCAGCCCATGTCCTGACTGGTTTGCGCTCCCATTTGGTAGCGCAGATCGAGGACGATAGCGCACTGTAAACCCATACAAGAACAGGGCTTGTTGGGTTTCGGACGATTAGGTGTTGGTATATCGGGTTCGCATGAACAATCCAGCGTCTGAGCGTGCTCACGGCCTTCCGATGGGCCCGGAAACCGAGCTTACGCAGCCTCCTGGACGAAAAAATCCGTCTGTTTGTGACATCGATTGTTCTCACCACACGTCTTGGGTACGCTTAACTTGGGCTGCTGCTAGCGGCCAAAAGGGGGCGAAGCCCGTACCCGCGACCACAGGCGGCGAGATCCAAAAAGCTAACCGCATGGTGTCCATCGGGATACGTTGTGTTGCCTGAAGTAATCGGCGCTCCCGAGACGATCACGGCCGCCGGCGAGTGGCGACAAGAACGTAGTAAGCTAACTTGGGGATCTGGAAAGTCACTTGTTTTCCAGGAAACGCAGCCCGTGCTGAACTATCGGAAACTGCGGTTCTATGCCTGCCTGGTGGCTTTGCTCGCGGCCGGTGGATTTCTGTGCACATTGGAGGCGCAGCAGCCCGCGCCGACCACAGCCCCACACCGGCTCCTCGTCGATCAATACTGCGCCGCCTGCCACAACGACAGCCTGAAAACTGCCGAGCTCGCACTCGACGTGGCGAGCGCTCACCCGGTCGAGGAGAACGTCGAGATCTGGGAGAAGGTGGTGCGCAAGCTTCGCGCTCGCCAGATGCCTCCCGTGGGGAATCCGCGACCGGACGAGACAACCTACGATGCAGCGGTGTTTTCCTTGGAGGCCTCGCTCGACAGCGCGGCCTCGGCCCACGCCAACCCCGGCCGCACGGGCACCTTCCGACGACTCACACGGACTGAATACCAGAACGCCATCCGCGACATTCTTGCCCTTAACGTGGACCTCTCCTCCCTGCTCCCGCGAGATGAGTCCAGTCAGGGCTTTGACAACATCACGGTGACGGACCTTTCCCCGACGTTGCTGGAAAGCTATGTGTCGGCGGCGGACAAAATCAGTCGCTTGGCGGTTGGTCGGCCGGTCTCGTTTCTGGCTGTCGCGACCATCAAGATGAAGCCGGAGATCACTCAGGAGTGGCCGGTTGAAGGGCTTCCAGTGGGTACCCGCGGCGGAACAGTGTTTCCTCACACCTTTCCGGTGGACGGAGAGTACGAGATCGTGGTCCGGCTGACGCGAGACCGAGACGAACTGGTTGAGGGTTTGAGGAAGCCCCATCAGATGGAGCTGCTTTTGGACAGGGAGCGGGTCGGCTTGTTTGAGGTCGTGCCGCCTCGGCGCGTCGGAGATAATTCAGATGTTGACAACCACCTCAAAACCCGCATTCGGGTCAAGGCCGGTCCCCGCCGGCTTGGCGTGACTTTTCTGAAGAAGCCCTGGGCAGTGCTCGAAACGGACCGTCAGCCGTATCAGGCCCATTTCAATGTGTATCGGCATCCCCGGGTTCAGCCGGCGGTCTATGAAGTCTCGATCAGCGGTCCCTATAACGCGACCGGCCCCGGGGAGACGCCCAGCCGGAACCGGATCTTCGTATGCCGGCCGCGGGGCGCTGGAGAGGAAGAAGGCTGCGTCAGGCGTATTCTTCGGACGCTGATGCGCCGGGCCTACCGGCGACCGGTAACGGAGCGAGATTTTGAAAGCCCGTTGGAGTTCTATCGGCGCGCGCGGTCGACGGAAGGCTTTGAAGCGGGCATCGAGATGGCCCTATCCTCGATCCTGGTCAGTCCGGAGTTTCTATTCCGGGTGGAACGAGATCCCGCCGGGATTTCGCCGAATACGGCCTACCCTATCGGTGATTTGGAGCTGGCATCCCGGCTTTCATTTTTTCTTTGGAGCAGTATTCCGGACGACGAGCTTCTCGATGTTGCGATTCAGGGAGACTTGAGAATACCTGAGGTGTTGGAACAGCAGGTGAGGCGAATGCTGGCGGACCGGCGTTCCCGCACCTTGCTGACGAACTTCGCCTCCCAATGGTTGCACCTGCGCAATCTGGAATCGGTCACTCCCAACATGCGCTTGTTCCCGAGCTTTGACGACAATCTGCGGCAAGCGATGCGCCGCGAAACGGAACTGCTGCTGGAAAGCGTCATCAGGGAGGATCGGAGCGTCCTTGACCTGCTCGCCTCCGACTACACGTTCCTGAATGAACGCCTCGCCAAGCACTACCGGATACCGCACGTCTACGGGAGCTGGTTCCGGCGAGTGAAGCTTGACGACGGTAGCAAGCGGGGCGGACTCCTTCGCCACGGAAGTATTCTGGCAGTGACCTCTTATAACACGCGGACCTCGCCGGTGATACGAGGCCATTGGGTGTTGGAGAATCTCTTGGGAGTGCCGCCACCACCGGCGCCGGCCGTTGTTCCGGCGCTGGAGGACAAAACGATAGATGGGAGCCTGTCCGTTCGGGAGCGGCTGATGCAGCACCGCTCGAATCCCGCCTGCTCGGGCTGTCACAGTCTGATGGATCCGGTGGGCTTTGCGCTGGAGAACTATGACGCCGTAGGCCGCTGGCGCGAATCCGAAGATGAACAGCCGATTGACGCTTCCGGAAATTTTCCCGGCGGCGCCCGGTTCGAGGGGGTATCAGGCCTTGAGAAGGCCCTGTTGGACCGGCCCGAAATGTTTGTGGGAACCCTACTCGAGAAACTTTTGACGTATTCTCTAGGTAGGGTAGTCGAGTACTACGATGCGCCGGCGGTTCGCAAGATCGTGCGAGATGCGCGCGCTGAGGATTTTCGATTTTCTTCCCTCATTCTTGGGATCGCCAAAAGCAAACCGTTTCAGATGAGGAGATCACAATGATCATCACCAAGAAAGCTCTCCCGCGACGGACTCTCCTGCGGGGAATGGGTGTTTCCGTGGCGCTTCCGCTACTGGACGCGATGGCGCCCGCGATGACCGCCTTAGCCGCTACGCCGGCGAGGCCGGTACGCCGTCTGGGTTACATTTTCATTCCGATGGGATCGGATATTTCCCGCTGGACTCCTCCAGGCGAGGATACGTTGACTGAGCTTTCGCCCATTTTGCGGCCGCTCGAGCGGTTGAAGGATTACCTCACGGCTGTAACGAACATGGAGCTGAAGAACGCCTATCCGGGCTCCCACGCGACCTCCAACGCCGCTTTCCTGAGCTGCGCGAAAGCAAAGTTGACCGAAAGCACCGATTACTATCTGGGCGTCACGGTCGATCAGATCGCGGCCAAGGCAATCGGTCAGGAGACGCCGCTGCCTTCGCTCGAGCTCGGCATGGACCTGCTCGATATCGTGGGGCAATGCGACGACGGGTATGCCTGCGTTTACCAGAACAATCTCTCCTGGTCCTCTCCCACGACTCCTCTTCCCTACGAGGCGCACCCCCGAAAGGTTTTTGAGCGTTTGTTCGGCGAGGGGGGCAGTGCGGCGGACCGAAGCAAGACCCTAAAAAAGAAGGCCAGTCTGCTGGATCGGGTGAAAAGCGATATTTCCCGCCTTCAGCGCGAGCTCGGCTCGGGTGATCGCATGAAGGTGGGCGAGTATCTCGACAGCGTGCGGGAAGTGGAGCGCCGCATTCAAATCGCTGAGGCAGGCGCAGCTGAGAATCCGGCGCCGGATTTCGATCGGCCCCTCGGCGTACCGGCTGCTTACGCGGATCATGCCCGGTTGATGTTCGACTTGCAGGTGCTGGCTCTCCAGGCCGACATCACCAGAGTGATTACGTTCCAGCTGGCTCGGGAGACCAGCACGCGAAGCTACAACGAGATCGGGGTTTCCGAGCCCCACCACCCGCTCACCCACCACGGCAACGATCCCGAGAAGGTCGCCAAGGTGGCCAAAATCAACGAGTATCACGTGTCACTATTCGCCTATCTTCTCGAAAAGCTGAGGGCCACTCCTGACGGTGACGGCTCGCTGCTGGACCATTCCATATATATGTATGGCAGCGGCATGGGAGATCCGAATGCCCACGACCACATCAACCTTCCGATTCTGGTGGCCGGCGGCGGCGCCGGCAGGTTGAAGGGCGGCCGTCACATCCACTATGCGGAATCGACGCCGCTGGCGAATCTGCACCTGACGCTGCTTGAGAAGGCGGGTGTCCGCATGGATTCCTTCGCCGACAGCAAGGGGAAGGTCGACGAGCTTCTATCTATCTGATTCCCGCGGAGGAAAGCGAGGACACGATTGCCATGTCTGTGAAACAGATAGTCGTGTGGGGAACGGCCTGGCTGTTGTCCGCGACGAGCTTGGCGCGTGCCGGCGACGCCCCCCTGGCGGACGCGGCGGAGATCATGGATCGAGCAGGCGTTAGCGCTCTGGTCGAGGAGTCTGCTGATGTGAACGCATCTCAGGTTGACGGGATGACGGCTCTACACTGGGCCGCCCGCCAAGATGATCTGGAGATGGCAAAACTGTTGGTGCGAGCCGGAGCCGATGTAAGCGCCGCGAACCGATATGGGGTGACGCCGCTCACATTGGCCTGCACAAACGGAAACCCCGCGTTTGTCGAGTTGCTCCTCGATGCGGGAGCAAACCCGAACACTACGCTTCCCGGGGGCGAGACCGCTTTAATGGCCGCCGCTCGAACGGGCAGGCTCGGGCCTGTTAAAGCGCTGTTGGCCCGCGGAGCTGACCCTCACGCGACCGTTCACGGAATGGGACGGCAGGATGGAGTGGGCGCCGGCCCTTTGCTGACCCGCATGGCCGACCCCACGATTTTTGATTTTGAGACGAAAGCCGAACAGACGGCCCTGATGTGGGCCGCCGCGGAAGGTCACGCCGAGGTCGTCGAGGAGCTGATCCAGGCCGGCGCCGAATTCCGAACGACTTTGTCATCGGGATTTACGCCTCTGCTCTTTGCGGTGAGGGAAGGCCGCATGGAGGTCGTCAAGACCCTTGTGAAGGCGGGCGCGGACGTGAACGAAAGCATCGAATCTCACCCGGATTGGCGGCATCTCGGCTACGACGCCCGCCTAAAGCCAGGGGCACGTCCGCTGCACGTGGCGGTCGAGAACGGTCATTTCGAACTGGCAACGTATCTGCTGGAGGTTGGCGCCGACGCCGACGCCGCCGACCCGACCGGCTATACGGCGTTACACGCAATGATCGCGGCGCGCAGAGTCCCTCCGGGCGATTTGAACCCTCCTCCCGAGCCCTCGGGAAACATGACCAGCCTTGAATTCGTCGGCAAGCTGACGGCCCATGGCGCCAACTCGAACGCGAGGATCCATAAGGCGCGCCCGATCTATCCGGGTACCCGAAGGCCTAGGCTCGAGATGACCGCGTTCTTGATGGCCGCCCAGACCGCGGACGTCGAGCTGATGAAGACGCTGACCGACCTGGGCGCCGATCCGCGGCTTGCCAATGAAGACGACACCACGGCTTTGATGCTGGCCGGCGAGATGACCGGAACGGAGGAAGAAGTGTTGGCGGCGATGCAACTCGCGCTGGATGTCGGCGTCGATATCGATGCAGTCAATCATAACGGTGAGACCGCGATGCATTTCGCCGCCTACAAGAACCGCGCCGAGGCCGTCAAGCTTCTCGCCGACCAAGGAGCAAGCATTGATGTCTGGAATCGGGAAAACAAGTACGGATCGACGCCGTTAGCCATCGCCGTGGGATACAGAAGACCCACAAGTTTTAGGCCCCAGCCCAAGGCCGAGGCCGCCATTCGTGAAGTCATGATGGCCGCAGGTGTGACTCCGCCGGAAAAGGTCACTGCCAAGACTCAGCAGTAGACCCCGAGGACACCCAACGGTTCGCCGCGGGTTACCGGGCCGAACCCGCTTTGGGCGCACGAATGCGAAAAACGGTTGTTCACGGAGTCCGGTTTATCAAACGTTCACCGACGGGTCGAGTTAATGAGGATTTGACTTTGTCGCAGCCGCCTCTCGCTCCTTTAGCATCATCTTCAGCGTGTTGGGATATTCAACCACCGGGTGGTCGTCGGTGACGATCAGGCCGTGCGCGTTCCAGGAGTGGCGCGGCCGGTCGAGCTGGGCAAGCACAGTCTGGGTATCCCGCGTCTCCTCGTAGCTGCGGATCTCTCTCCACAGCGGATCGTTCGCGTACTTGTTGAAGCGTTCCTCAAGGCTGTCCTCGTTGAGCGCGAGCTTCCGATCTGACAGCACCAACAGGTAGCCGTTGAAGAAAGACTCTCCGTGGGGAAAAACCTGCGCCGCAGTCTCCCGCACGGCCCGCTTTTGGGCCTCCGTACCACGTGAGTAAAGGCAGAAGATGCCGCCGGGTTTGAGACGGCGCCGGACGAGGGTGAAAAACTCTCGCGAGTTGAGAAACCCGCTGCCCGCCTGAATCAGATACAGGGGCTGCGTCGTGATCAAGTCGTAAGCCTGCTCGCGCACCGCCAGCCCCGTTCGGGCGTCCTGCCAGAAGACGCGGATGTTGGGGTTATCGACAGCGCGCAGCGTCCCTTCGGGGTAGCGGCGGTGGAAGGGACTCCAATCCGCGGTTGATTTCGTATACGTCCACGCGCTCGACACCAGCCAGCTTCGCCAACGTCCCGGCCGTGATTCCGGTACCCAGCCCCACCACACAAACGTCGCGGATTTGACCGCTTGGGTGGCTCAGGACACCACAGACGGCCATCTTCCAATTGTTCGTCCCGACGTGGTCATTGTCGTGGGAAAGTTGCGAATGCCATAACCCGTCCCAGAACATATTCCCGGCTGGGTCGACACCCACCACGCCGTCACGACCGAAAAAAAGGCGCAGGCGCCCCCCCGTAAAGATCGCAGAAAAGTCGGCTGAAAAAGCCAGCACAACTACGACCACCGCCAGCGCCGCCGCGTGTCGCAACCGAGCGGCGGCGCTGCTTCGCTGTAGCGGTTCGCGCCGACGCCAGAACACCCTTAATGTCTGCAGCAACAGGCTGATCGCCAGCAACAGTAGAACGACGTGCATCTCGTACCCGATAAACGTCACCGCCACGATGCCCAAACACGCGCCCAAGGTATTGGAGGCGTACAGTCGGCCCACATCGTAGCCCCACGTTGTCGCGACTTGCGAAGCCAGTCTGCCGAACAGATAGCCGAACAAGAGACAGGGGATGAAGCTGCAGCCGACGGCAGCCAAATAGGGTGCCGCGGTCGGGGAGGACCAAAAGGCCGGCGGGCTGGAAAGCACGCCGGTTTCCAAGGCCCACCAGTAATAAAACCCCAACAGCGGCAAGCTCAACGATAGTGCGCACCAGCCCAGGGCTCTCCCGAGGCTGAGATTGAACCGAGAGCTGGCCCCGGCCCCCAGGCTCCAGAACAACAAAAAGCCCGCCACCACCGCTGCAAAAGTATATGGCAGCGGGCGAAGCTCGAGGGCGAACAGTCGGAACAGGATCATCTCGTAGCCCAGCGAGCAGAAGCCGAGACCGAAGGCAAGAATTTCAGCCGGGCGGGGATTGAGCCGCCCGAGGGAGGGTTTACTGCGATCGACGACAGATTCAGTGGCGCCTGCGCCGAGATAGTGGTGCTCCGAACCTCGTGACCAAGCTAGTCCCAGCGCGACTAGCGCCGCTGCCGCAACCGCGTTGAACCCAATACCCAAACCCAACGTCAATGTGAATCCGAGCCGTGGTATCCAATAAAAGCTGGCGGCTGCCGCCCCAGCTACGCTACCGAGTGTGTTGACGAAGAACAAAAGGCCCAGCACCCGCGGGTTCGTAAGCCCAAGCCACCGCTGGCATGTCTCGCCGGCCAGTGGTATCGTCGCCCCCATTAGCAGACAGGGGACCAGCAAGATGAGGCCCGCGGTGGCTGCGAATATAGAGACATAGGGAACACCGGAAGAGGCCGCCAACAACTGCAAACTGTAGATCGAATCCGTCAGGTCACTGCGCAAAGCGAGACAAACGCCTAAGTTGACCAGGGCCAGCAGCCCCTCCACAAGTGCAAGGGCGCCCAACGGATTGCTCAGTCGTGCGGCGTAGCGCGCCGCCACGATGGAGCCGGCCCCCAAACCCGCCATGAAGATGAGCACCACCAACATCGAGCTGATAGTCTCACTGCCTGCCAAAAAGCGCTTGAGAGATCCCTGCCAGGCCACCTGGTTGACCAGGGCTGCCGCGCCGGAAAACAGAAGCGCGAGAGCCATGAGCGCCCCCGCCACCGGTGACCCACCTTGCCGTTCTGTCTCCGTAGCGAACAATCGATCGACTTTAGAAACCACCACAATCCTGTTCCCGATTCGGCCTTAGTCGGCTCTTAAGCCCACCCAGCCGACAACCGATCTGACTTCCGGCCGAGCGCGCGCCCTACTCATCGCACAGGGAAAGACCCTCCTTTGGCGCCCAGTGCACCGCAGCACCTCGCGAGAGTCAAGTACCGTTTGCAGTAGAGATCCGCTGAAAAGAAGGAGTGCGCGTCACGGTGTTGCTTAGACTGGACCATTCGGTGATGGAGCTGCGGTTCACTGATACGTGGCGAATGGCTGCCGATGTCCGCTTCACGCCACAACGGAGTGCTCAAGCCACAATTTGGATGACTCCAACATGGTATTCCCTCTCTTCTCCTGAATACAACGACTTTGCCTCGTCAGGCAGGCCACGACGGCATGTCGCCACTCCCGGCGACCTGTCTAACGCCAATATCGAGAGCCCGCCTGCCGGCCGGTGATGGAATAGGCGTAGCAGTCCGTGAATCTGCCGCCTTCTACAATGAAGGCTCGTCTCTTGAATTGGCTTCGGCAATGAAACTCGTCTTGCTCTTTGTCTTGCCCCTCTGGTTGCCTCTGATCGCTATGGCTCAAACGGACCCCAAAAAGCTTCATCAGATCTTCGAGGAGTACTTCGAGGACAAACTGCGAAACTACCCCGAATCCGCGACATCACTTGGTCGCAATGAATACAACGACCGCTGGACGGACTGGTCGCGGGAAGCTCGGGACGCACGCCGCGGAAAGCTTCGGGAGTATGAGCGGCGAGTGTCGGCGATTGCGGCCGAGTCATTGAATCCGCAGGACAGTCTGAGCCGGGGGCTGTTGCTTCACGAAATCCGCGATTCGTTTGAAGTCGAGGAGATTTCGACCCACCTAACCGGATTGAATCAACTCTTCGGGCCGCACACTCGGATCTATCTCACCGTTCGAGAGATGCCGGCGCGAATGACGGCTGACTACAAGAACATCCTTCGGCGTCTGGAAGCCGTCGGCACTTACATTGACCAGCACATCGTGATCTACAGGGAAGCCATGGCGGCGCGGCTGCAACAACCGGCATTGGTGATCGAACTCATCGTCAGACAGCTCGACGCGCAGGCGGCGCAGAGCGCGGAGGAGACGGCGTTGCTGGCGGCTTTTCGGAATTTCCCCGATACGTTCGCGGAATCGGACAAACAGCGCCTGCTCAAGGCCGCGACCGCCGCTTATAACGAGACCTTCCTGCCGGCCTGGAAAGAGTTTCGGCGTTTCTTGGCGGAAGACTACCTGCCCGGCGCCCGGCGGGAAATCGGCCTGACGACGCTGGAAGACGGGGATAAGCGTTACGCGTCGCTGATCCGTCACTACACGACCACCGATCTGACGGCAAGCAGGTCCACGAGCTGGGCCTGCGCGAAGTCGAGCGCATTGAAAAGGAGATGCTGGCGATCGCATGGGAAACCGGCTTTGAAGGGGATTTAGCAGGGTTTGCAAAGCAACTGCACGAGAGCCCCGAGCAGCGCTTTACGAGCAAGGAAGACATGCTCGTCTATTGCCGTAATGTCGCGAAGCTGGTGGATCCCGAGCTGCCTCGCTTCTTCCGCCGCTTGCCGCGGGCCCCGGTGGGAATTCGTCCGATCGCCGCCGACCGCGAAGCCGAAACTCCCTCGAACTACCAAAGGCCCGCCGCCGACGGCAGCCGCGCCGGTTGGTTCAACTTGCAAGCCTACAAGCCGGAGGACGAGATCAAGTTCGACAAGGCGGCGTTGGTGTTGCACGAAACGAACCCGGGGCACCATTTGCAGATCGCATTGCAACTGGAGTTGGACGGATTGCCGGAGTTTCGCAGGATTTTCCACTCGACGGCGTATACCGAGGGCTGGGCTCTCTATGCGGAATCGTTGGGCGAGGAGATGGGCGTTTACTCCGACGCGACGAGCCGGTTCGGCAAACTCGAAAGCGAGCGCTTTCGTGCGCGGAGACTGGTCGTCGATACCGGGCTGCACGCTTTCGGGTGGACGCGCGAACGCGCGGTCGAATATCTTGGCAACTCGGCCGAGATCGACCGCTATATATCTTGGCCAAGCCAGGCCTTGGCGTACAAGATTGGGGAGCTGAAGATCAAAGAGCTACGCGGGCGTGCCGAGGCGGAACTTGGTGTTGCCTTCGACATTCGCGAGTTTCATGACGTGGTATTGCGTAACGGGGCCTTACCGTTGCAGTTGCTCGAGGAGCAAGTGGTGTCGTATATCGCGGAATTGAAGCCGTAGCCGCGGACCACGGTTACGGCGTGATGCGGACGACGGCCTTTACGCGTCGCCTTGCGCGGCTTCGGCAGAATAAGACTATGACGGCCGAGAGTTCAGCGCCCTCTACAGCGAGCCCGGGGATCGAGCGTGTCTTCGAGATCGCCGTCATTCTTCTGGTCGCGAACGGTTTTCTCGCCTTGCTCATGGCGAACCGGCTGGACGTCTTCTCCCTCCTCGTAATGGTCGGCGGTCTTGGGGGGCGGCTCTTCCAGGTGTTCGCCGGCACGTCCTACCGGGCGCCTCGCGCGGCCGTATCGTTGGTCGCTCTCGCCTACGTTCTCTTCTTCGTGTTCGATTTCTGGGTGCTGGGCGGCTTCATTACCGCCGCCGTGCGAATGCTCTTTTTCTTTACGGCCTTGCGTCTGGTCACGGCCGAACAAAACCGTGACTACTTCCTGCTCGGAGTGATGGCCTTTCTGCACCTGATCGTCGTCTCGATGTTTGTGGCCGGCTTGGGTTTCTTGGTCGCCCTGGCGGGGTTTCTCGTATTGGCGGTGTTGGCCTACACGACGTTTGAAATTCGGCGCGGTTGCCGTTCGGCCGCGGTCGTGATGGGTGCCGCGGCCGACACGTTTCCGGGAAGGTTGAGCCGTCGACTGATCCTAATGAGCGGCGCACTCGCGGTCGGGATTCTGGTGTTGAGCTTCGTGCTTTTCTGGGCAATTCCACGAACCTTTGCGACGAATTGGACTGCACCCCTGCGCGGCGACCACACCGTCGGTTTCTCCGACGAAGTCAACCTCGGCGCCACCGGTTCGGTGGCGATCGATCATACGCCCGTCCTGCGGGTGGAGGAGTTCTCCGAGACGGATCTGAGCAGGTTGAAGTGGCGCGGGCTGGCTCTGCCCCATTTCGACGGGATCCGTTGGTCGAATCCGGCACCGGAGGAGCAGCTCGTCGGGCCGAAAAAGGGGCAATACCTGTTGCCGGGGCCGCGACGTCGGGTCGCGGAGGGACCTCGTGTGCACTATGAGGTCGACGTCGCGCCGATGGCGACGCGATTTGTGTTTGTTGCCGGCGAACCGGAGGTCATTGCCGGCACGTTCAGCAAACTGTGGGTGACGAATACCGGGTCATTCCGCGCGCCTTTGCTGCCGTATCAGCCACTGCGCTACGAAGTGCGGGGCCGCTTGCCGACGGGCGCAACACCGGAAGCTGCCAACGTGGTCGAGCTTTTTTCCGACAAGTTTCGGGCGCTCTATCTGGACTTGCCTCCGATCGACCCGCGGATCGGGGAGTTGGCCGGTCGGCTGGCCAAGCCTCATCAGGGCGCTCGTGCCCAAGCGGCGGCGATCGAACGCTATTTCCGCAACGAATTCGGCTATTCGCTTGCGTTGCCTCTCAAACGCGCGGAGGATCCGTTGGCCCACTTCGTGTTTGAGCGCCGCGAGGGACATTGCGAATACTTCGCTTCGGCGATGGCCGTCATGTTACGAGCATTGGGCACACCAACGCGCTTGGTTAATGGTTTTCTCGGCGGCGTCTACAACCCCTTGTCGGGCCGCCAGGTCATTCGGTCCAGTGACGCGCATAGCTGGGTCGAGGCGTACTTGCCCGGCTACGGTTGGGTCAGCTTTGATCCGACGCCGCCCGGTCCCAATCAAAGCATGGGATTCTGGGCCACCTACTTCTGGATGTATTGGGACGTGATTGAGTCGGCGTGGAGCGGTTGGGTAGTCGACTACGATCGCGGGCAACAGGCGATGCTTGTTCGGGAGATGCGGACGCGGTCGCGGCAAGTGTTCATTGAGTTCAGAGCTTGGGTTGAGGAGACAGGTGTTCTTGTTGCGGGGATATGGGAAGGTTTTCGGAAAGGCATCGGCGTTGACCGTTACGGTGCGCCCGGGCGCGGGGACTTCGGCGAAACGCTTGGCGGGGCAGGTTTCCTTTTGGCGGGCTTGGCTATCGCCGGCTTTGCTGCCGTTTGGGGAGCGAAAAAGTTGGGGCCCGTGATCGCGCGCTTCTATCGCGGCCGGCGCATGGCGGCCGGGCGAGGGCGACTCTCCGACGCGGTTTTCTTTTACGAGCGGGCTTTGGACCTGACGGCGCGTCGGGGCTTCAAGCGGCGGGAGTTCCAGACGGCGGAGGAGTTCACGGAATCCGTCAAGGCCGAGGAGCTACGTGGAATCTTTCAGCAAATTACGAACGCCTACAACCGAGCCCGTTTCGGCGGCGACCGGTCCGCCGAAAAGCGCTTGCCGAAGCTGTTGCAAGCGCTTGAAAGAAGCCGCTAGCGGGGCGTGCCCGCCGGTTCGCCGTTGTCCCCACTCAGGTACAGAGCCCAGAGCGCAAGCGACGGGCCAAGCGCACCCAACCGCCACGCTCGCCGGTACCGCATTTCCCCGAGCCGTTCCGCATTTCGGCTTCCGTCTACTCGAAACCGTTGCGCCCCTCAGCCCGTCGCTTGCGCTCTGGGCTCTGTGTCTTATGGCGTGAATCGTTTATGCCGGCGCAAACTTGGAGGCGTCCACGGTCTTGTTTTGGCAGCCCTAACGCGCGCCGCTCGGTTTGGCGCCTTGTCCGCGGCTCGTCGGTTACCGCATTCGGGCTCGGGCTTTGTGACAATGATCTGTCGCGTTGCCTTTGCCCATGCTCTCCAATCCCGTTGAAGGTCTCGCGGAAAAACGCTTGAGCCGCTGGTACCGCTTCCTGTTGCCTCCACTGCCGCTCTACCCGAATCCGGCCGAGCGGGATTTTCAGCCTCCTTTAGGGCGCTGGAACCTTTACATCGGCGGCGCGGGCTCGACCGTCAGCGGCTATGTCAACGTCGATCTGTTTCCGCTTCCCGGCGTGGATGTCGTTTGTGATGCGGCCCGGTTACCCTTTCGTGAGGAAGTTTTCGAGCGCGTCGAGTTGGACGCCGTCCTCGAACACACCACCGACCCGCGAGCGATCGTCGACGACATTCGGCGCTGCCTGGCGCCCGGCGGGTGGCTGCACGCGGTCGTTCCGTTTTGCCATCCGTTTCATGAATACCCGCGCGATTATTTTCGCTTCACGCCCGACGGATTGGCGCTGGTCGTGGCGCCGCTGGAAGTGGTCTCGAGCGGCTGGCGCACCGGGCCCACCTCAACCATGCTGGTTTTCGCATTGGAATACGCGAAGCTTTGGTTCAAGCGCCGGACCCTGAAACGGGCCGTGCATTTCGGACTGGGCTGGCTACTCTTCCCGTTGCGTTATCTCGACGCCCTATTGCTGCGCAAACCCGACGCCGGCCGGATCGGCAACCATTGTTACGTGTGGGCTAGAAAGAGGGGCGAAGCGGCAGGTTAATTCGGTGGCCAAACCCTCAGCGGAAATTTTCGACCAGCATGAGGTCGGCCTCCAGTGGCTCCAATTGGCCGAACAGAATCGATCGGCCGTCGGGGGCGACGCTAAAGTGGCCAGGCAGTCTCTCGAAATCATGGATCGGCTCGACGGCGCCCGTGGCAAAGCGAAGGAATTGGAGCGAAAAACCGGCTTTCGGTGTCGACGCAGGGATGAAATAGACCCCGTCTTCGACGACATCGTACGAATTCTGGTACGTGGATTCGAGGACCTGCTCGGCATCCTCTTCAGTCCCTTCACCGCCTCCCTCGACCGGCATTCTCCACACATAGCGGTTGGGGCCGCGCGTAAAGTAGAACCACTTGCCGTCGGGCGACTCCATCCTTGGCCCCCGCCCGGCTGTAACGACCTGGGCGGAACCTCCTCCCGCCGGCATCTTGAAAATCTGGGGATCCCCGCTCCGGTTTGAAGAGAAGTAGATCCACTCGCCGCTTCTCGACCAAGACGGTGCCTCCTCGAACGACGGATCGCTCGTCAAGCGCCGAGGCGCGCCGCCCTCGGCGTCCACGACGTAGACATGGAACTGCCCTTCGGCATTGGAACTGAATCCGATCCTCTTCCCATCGGGAGCCCAGTGGGGGGCTCCGGTCGTCGGCGCCCCAAGCGAAGTCAACTGGACAGGGTTCGAACCGTCGCTGTCACACGTCCAAATTTCCGAGGCCCCGGAGCGATACGAAGCGAACGCGATGCGGTTGCCGTCGGGAGAATATCGCGGCTCGGCGTCATAGCGGGAAGAAGCAATCAACTTGACCGCCGCGCCGGTCACCCCGTCGGCAACGGGCAGGTTGAGGTGGTAGATGTTGATGTTTAAGTTAGGCACTGAATACGCGAGCCGATTCCCCTGACGGGAGACAATCGGCCAAAATCCCACCTCCCCAAACGGCAGCCGCTCGGGCGAGGCGGTCCCCGATACCGGCACTCTCCAAAGACTTTGATTGGTCATAGACCCCGCCGAGAAAACAATATCGCCCCCGTCGGAAGTGACCCCCCCGAAGCTTAGCTGCTCCATAAAGGTTCGGCGTCGAGGTTCGCCTCGCGGGTTCAAATCTTCGTCGAGATCCAGCAGATAGAGATCGGCTGCCGTCCCCCCGGAGTTGTAGCGGGAAAAGGCGAGCATGCGACCGTCGGGAGAAAAGGCGGGCTGGACGTCGCCTAGCCCCGAGTCTTCCGGCGGCCGGGTCAGTCTTCGCCTTTCGCCGGAATCCACCGAGAGCAAGAATACGCTCAACCGCCCGGGCGAATCCTCCGCCCAATCGCACACGGCCAACCAAGTGCTGTCGGGAGACCAGGCCAGACAGGTCCCCAGCATAATAGTGGAAGGAACCCGCGTCTCCGCCAGTTTGCGCTCCGTCCCGCCAAGAGGAGGAATCAGGTAAAGGCCCATTTTCTCTCCGGCTTCGGGAAATCCGCGCAGAAAGGCGATCCAGCGGCCGTCCGGCGACCAGGCGGGGCTGGCATCCCAATCGGGATGGGTGGTCAGTTGGAGAGGGGGCCCGGGCCCGACCCCTTTGACGTAAATGTCGAAACTCTCCGTATTCCCTCCGGTCCACGCGAAGGCCACTTGATTGCCGTCGGGGGAAAAGGAAGGGAGCATCTCGGCGCCCGGGTAACTGGTGAGCGGAACCGGCCGCATGGGTTCCAGTGGCGGTTCGGTTGTGGGTAGGAAGTTCCACAGGGCCGCCCCGGCGATCGTGAGAACAAGCACGGCAGCCGCGCCGGCCCATGCGAATCGTAGCCGCCGGGACCGCTCCGGCCTTTCCCAGCTCGCCGCCGTAACGGGTCGGCTGCTCGGCCGGGCGGCGCCGCCCGATTCCGCCCTCCGCTCGAGAGCCCGCAAATCGACGATCATCTCCTCGACTTGCTGGTAGCGGTCCGCCGGGTCTTTGGCCAGCGCCTTGCCGACGATGAAGTCCAACTCGATCGGCAGGCCCGCCCGCAAGGCCGTGATGGGCTCGGGGTCTTCGTTGCCGATGGCATAGAGCACGGCCTCCTGCCGCTCTCCCGCGAAGGGCAGCCGCCCCGTTACCATCTCGTAAATCACGACTCCCAGCGACCAAACATCCGTGCGCCGATCGGTCGGCTTCCGCCTCGTCTGTTCCGGCGACATATAGGCCGGCGTGCCTAGGATTGTCGCTGTCTTTGTGAGTCTCGATTGCTCGGCGAGTTGCGCCAGGCCGAAGTCCATGATTTTGACCTGGCCCTCTTCGGTCAGCATCAGATTGGCGGGTTTGATGTCGCGGTGAACGACGCCCTTGCTGTGAGCCGCCTTCAAGCCCTCGGCGGTCTGGGTGGCAATGCCGAGCACCTCGTCGAGCTTGAGCGGGCGATCGCTGATTTTGTCTTTGATGGTGCGGCCCGCGACGAAGGCCATGGCGAGGAAGGTTTGTCCCTCGGCCTCGTCGATTTCATAGACGGTGCAAATGTTGGGATGGTCGAGTGCCGCCGCGGCTTGGGCTTCGCGAAGGAAGCGTTCCTTGGCTTCGGCGTCTTCAACGACGTCGGCGCGGAGAAACTTCAGCGCGACCGGACGCTTAAGCTTGGTGTCGAGGGCCTTGTAGACCACGCCCATGCCGCCCTCGCCGAGTTTTTCGGTGATCTCGTAGTGAGAGATGGTGAAACCAACCATGCGGCACCGTTAGCAGCGACCCGATAAACTATCCAATTCTATCCTGAAATAGCCGGCAATAATACGATCCTTCTCGCCGCTAATCTTGAGAGGCCATCGACCGTCGCCTGACCGACGTCCACGGGGAAGTAATCCACGAGATCATGAGCTAGTAGAGCGTTGCAAGAGGGTGTCCGGTGAAAAGCCCTCAGCGGAAATTTTCGACCAGCATGAGGTCGGCCTCCATGGGCTCCAATTGGCCGAAGAGAGTCGATCGCCCGTCGGGGGCGACGCTCATGGTGCGGCCGGCCGGCTGTCTCTCGAAATCATGGATCGGCTCGACGGCGCCCGTGGCGAAGCGGAGGAACTGAAGCGAATAGTCGGACCCCACCGATGGGGGGACGAAATAGACGCCGTCCTCGACGACATCATAGAATGCTTCGTGCAACGATTCGAGAACCTGCTCGGCATCCTCTTCCGTCTCTTCACCGCCTCCCTCGACCGGCATTCTCCACACAGAGTTGTTGGCGCCGCCGCGCCCAAAGTACAACCACTTGCCGTCAACCGACTCAATGGTCGGTCCATATCCGGCTGTGACGACTTGGGCGGGGCCTCCTCCCGCCGGCATCTTGAAAATCTGAATAAACCCGTTCCGGTTCGACCCGAAGTAGATCCACTCGCCGTCTCTCGACCAAGACGGCGACGACTCGTACGATGGTTCGCTCGTCAAGCGTCGAGGAGCGCCCCCATCGGCGTCCACGACGTAGACATCGAAATGCCCTTCGGCAGCGGAACTGAATGCGATACTCTTCCCATCGGGAGCCCAGCGAGGGAAGCCTGTCTGCGCACCAAGCGACGTCAACTGCACCGGGTTCGAACCGTCGCTGTCACACGTCCAAATTTCCGAGGCCCCGGAGCGATACGAAACGAACGCGATGCGGTTGCCGTCAGGAGAATATCGCGGCTGTACGTCCCAGCGGGAGGAAGCAATCAACTTGACCGCCGTGCCGGCCGGGGCGTCCGCGACGGGCAGGTTCAGGCGGTAGATGTTGATGTTGACGTTAAGTACCGAATACGCGAGCCGATTCCCTTGACGGGAGACTTGCGGCCTAGCCCCGCTTTCCCCAAACGGCAGCCGCTCGGGCGAGGCGGTCCCCGACACCGGCACTCTCCAAAGGCCATAGGAGCCGGTAATAGACCCCGCCCCGAAAACAATGTCGCGGCCGTCGGAAGTGAAACTTTGTGGCATGGCCCCGGTCACCTGCTGTGCCATAAAGGTTCGGCGTCGAGGTTCGCCTCGCGGGTTCAAATCTTCGTCGAGATCCAGCAGATGGAGATCGGCTTTCAACCCGGAGCCGTAGCGGGAAAAGGCGAGCATGCGACCGTCGGGAGAAAAGGCGGGCAGGACGTCGCCTAGCCCCGAGTCTTCGGGCGGCCGGGTCAGCCTTCGTCTTTCGCCGGAATCCACCGAGAGCAAGAATACGCTCAACAGCCCGGGCGAATCCTCCGCCCAATCGCACACGGCCAGCCAACGGCTGTCGGGAGACCAGGCCAGACAGGTCCCCAGCGCATAAGTGAAAGGAACCCGCGTCTCCGCCAGTTTCCGCTCCCTCCCGCCAAGAGGGGAAATCAGGTAAAGGCCCATCTTCTCTCCGGCTTCGGGACGTCCGCGCAGAAAGGCGATCCAGCGGCCGTCCGGCGACCAGGCGGGGCTGCCATCCCAGTCGGGATGAGTGGTCAGTCGCAGAGGGGGCCCGGGCCCGACCACTTTGACGTAAATGTCGAAACTCTCCGTGTTCCCCCCGGTCCACGGGAAGGCCACTTGATTGCCGTCGGGGGAAAAGGAAGCGAGCATCTCCGCGCCCGGGTAAGTGGTAAGCGGAACCGGCCGCATGGGTTCCGGGGGGGCTTCGGTGGGGACGGAGAAGTTCCAAAAGGCCGCCCCGGCGATCATCAGAACAACCGTCGCGGCCGCGGCGAGCCATGGCTTGGCCGATTTCTTTGGTTGGCGCCGGGGCCGTGTTGTGCCCGGGGTCGTTCGCAGTCGGTCCACCCCGCTCGGCTGTTCCTTCTGTAGCGCGCGCAGGTCGACCAGCACATCGTCGACGTGCTGATAGCGCTCGTCGCGGTCCTTCGCCAGAGCCTTATCGATCAAATAGTCAAGCTCGATTGGCACACCGGTTCGCAGGGCCGTCAGCGGATCCGGGTCGGCATGCAAAATCGAGTGCATCATCGCCTGTTGGACGTCGCCCCGGAAAGGCAATCGTCCGCCGACCATCTCGTACAGCACCACGCCCAACGACCAGATATCGGTGCGACGGTCCACCTTCTCCCAGCGAGCTTGCTCGGGGGACATATAGGCCGGCGTGCCCAGCGTCGTCCCGGTCTTTGTCAGGTGCTCGGGATCGGCAAGCTGTGCCAGGCCGAAGTCGACGATCTTGACTTGTCCGCCGGTGGTCAGCAGGATGTTGGCGCTCTTGATGTCACGGTGCACCACGCCGTTCTCGTGCGCGGCCTGCAAACCTTGGGCGGTTTGCGCCGCGATGTCGAAGGCTTCGTCGAGCGGCAGGGGGCTGCCGCCAATCTTTTTGTCGAGACTTTGCCCCTCGATAAAGGCCATGGCGATGAAGATCTGTCCATCGACCTCGGCAATTTCATGAACGGTGCAGATGTTGGGATGCTCGACCGCCGCGGCGGCCTCGGCTTCCCGACGGAAGCGTTTTTTGGCCTCGGGGTCTTGGGTCAGCCGAGGGGCGAGAAACTTGAGGGCGACGGTACAGTTGAGGTTTGTGTCAAGGGCCTTGTAGCCGACGCCCATGCCGCCTTCGCCGAGTTTCTCGAGTAGCCGGTAGTGGGGGATCGTGCGCTCGGCGGCGGCTCCCTCGGGAAGGCCGACGATTTCGCCCGAAGCGTCGACCTGCTCGACCGCGCCGATGAAGCGATAGCCCCGCCGCGGGAGAGTTTCGATAAAACGCGGCTCGTCGGCGGAATCGTTCAGCGCTTGCCGCAATTTGCTGACAGCAATGTTGAGACCCTTTTCGAAATCAACGAAGGTGCTGTCGGGCCAAAGCCGTTTGTGCAGCGCTTCGCGCGTGACAAGTTTCCCGGGCCGTTCGAGCAAAGCGGCGAGTATCTGATACGACTGCTCTTGCAGCCGAATCTTCACCCCGCCCTTGCGAAGCTCCCCGGTCTTGAGGTTCAGTTCGAAGGTTTCAAACCGCAGCAGCCTGGAAATTTGGATTGCCTCGGGCATCAAACCCCGGGCGTCCCCCCCCACGCCCGTTCGCGATTCACAGCTTGCGGTTGGAATTCAAGGGAATCATAGCGTTTTCGGCGGGGCTCACAGCGATGGCGCGTCAGAGCGGTTTGATTTTTATGTTGCGGAAGCGCACTTCCATCGGCTTGCCTTCGTGGAGTTGGAAGGCGATGACGCCGGTCGAGGCTTTGTGATCGTGGGTGTCGATCGTCACTTTGCCGTTGAGCGTCAGTCGAATGTGCGACCCGCGGGCGTAGATTTCGTAGTGGTTCCAGCCTTCTTTGCGGACGACGTCCTTGGCTTGCTCCCAGCCCGTGGTTGGTGTCGGCATCACGCCCCGGCCGCGGCCCTTTTCTTCGTAGAAGTTGCCCCAGGCCGAGAAGTCTCCCGCGAAGGATAAGTCGGCTTGATATCCGTGGACGATCCAATCGGGGAAGGCCGCACTTCGGAACTGGATGCCGCTGTTGCCGTTGCGCAGCTTGACCTCGAGCTGGAGAACGAAGTCGGAGAACTGTCGGTCGGCAATCAGATAAGTGTTGTGAGGCGGGGAGAAGTCGTCGCTTGATCCGATGAGTTCTCCGTTTTTGACCAACCAGATACGCGGGTCACCCTTCCAGCCATCGAGGTTGTTCCCGTTGAAAAGCAGAAGGAAGCCTTGGGCGTGTTCCTCGGGGGTTAGGTGGTTGAGGAGAGGTTCTTCGGCGGCGAGAGGGGCGGGCGTCGCCAGTAAAAGGACGAATAGGAGGAAAGCGACGAGCGGAGGGGTGTGGGTTGTTTGCATGGAGGGGCTGAAGGTTCGCTACGGTCAGTATCGCGCAATAGGCGGGCGGTTTTGGTCGGCGGGCGTAGGTGCGGCGGAATGCGCTCGGGGGTGCGGTGGGCGTGTGCTCTTGGAGCCGCTGGGGAGGCGGATTCGGGATCGCCGCTAGGCTTTGCTTCCGGGGGCAGGGCATCGGGTGTCGCTCAGTTACCCTCGCGGCTCGGTTTGGGTTGATTGACAGTTTCGCGGTGTTGTTGAAATTATGGAACTTCCATGTCGGAGTCGGGATGCACTTGTCGAATTGCGCTGCTGCAAGCGTCGGTGGGGGAGGATCGCGCGGCGAATCTCGACGGAGCTGTGAGTCAAGTTCGCAAGGCGGCGGAGGCCGGGGCACAGGTGATTTGCCTGCAGGAGATCTTCTCGTCACCTTACTTTTGCCAGGAAGAAAACGTGGCTTGGTTCGATACGGCCGAGGCGATTCCCGGGCCAACCAGCGGGGTGCTCCAGGATGTTGCGCGGGAACTTGGGGTCGTCGTTATCGCGCCGATTTTCGAGCGACGCGCGGCGGGTGTCTATCACAACTCAGCGGCTGTGATCGACGCCGACGGAACCCTAGCCGGCGTGTACCGAAAGATGCACATCCCTGACGACCCGTTGTTCTACGAGAAGTTTTACTTCTCGCCGGGCGATCGCGGGTTTCAGGCCTTCGATACAAAATACGCCCGCATCGGCGTATTGATTTGTTGGGACCAGTGGTACCCGGAAGCGGCTCGGCTGACCGCATTGCGCGGGGCGGAGATTCTTTTTTATCCCACGGCGATCGGTTGGCATCCGGCGGAGCGGCAACAACACGGAGAGGAGCAATTCGACGCTTGGCGCACGGTGCAGCGGTCCCACGCGGTGGCGAACGGGGTGTTCGTCGCGGCGGCGAACCGCGTGGGACGCGAGCGCTTACCGGCGAACTCGCCGAGCAAGCCTCAAGACTACGAAGGCATCGAGTTCTGGGGAGGATCGTTTGTTTGCGACCCGATGGGGAAGATCACTGCGGAAGCGGGGAGGGAGGTCGATCAACTGCTCATCGCGGATTGCGATCTCGGTCTGATCGAAGAGACGCGCCGGCATTGGCCCTTTCTGCGCGACCGGCGCATCGATGCTTACGAGGGCATCACCGCTCGGCTGCTGGATGAATGAGGATCACGGATCGTTTGCGAACACAAGTGTTTCTTCTGACCAGCTCGGGTAGGGTTCCCATGTATACATTGAGTCTTGCGGGTCTTGGTTTGCGTCGCGCGGCCGGGCCCGTCGCTTTTGCTCGGGGCTCTGTATCTGCGTCATGGTGAAGCAGCCGGTTATTGCAGCCCCCCGCATGCCCGCCGAATGGGAACCGCACGACGCAACTTGGCTGGCTTGGCCGCACAATCACCGAGATTGGCCGGGGAAATTCGCCGCAATCGGGTGGGTCTATGTCGAGATGGTTCGTCTGCTGCACCGGCACGAGCGCGTTTTCATTGTTGTAGAGGACGCCAGGCGACAAGAGCGGGCGAGGCGCCAACTGGAGCGCGCCGGGGTGGATCTATCGCGGGTCGAGTTCTTTCGTTTCTCGACGGATCGCTCTTGGTTGCGTGACTCGGCGCCGACTTTTGTTGTGTACGGAGAGAACGTCGCAGGGGTTTGTTGGCGCTTCAACGCCTGGGCGCGCTACGGCAATTGGAAACACGATCGCCGGCTCAATTGCAGGATCGCGACCGCTGTCGATGCCGACGTTCGAGCACCGAAATTCGGCGCCAAAGCGGTCGTTCTCGAAGGTGGCGCCATTGACGTCAACGGCTTGGGAACACTGCTGACGACAGAAGAATGTCTACTTACCGGGGCGCGGGCGCGCAATCCCGGGATGACGCGGGATGACTATGAAAAGCTATTTACCGAGCATCTCGGTACCCGGCATGTCCTTTGGCTAGGGCAGGGAATTGCCGGGGACGACACAGGCGGCCACGTGGATGATATGGCGCGTTTCGTCGGTCCGCGGACGGTCGTCACAACGGTCGAGGCGCAGCGCCGCGATGAAAACTATCGGCCTTTGCGCAACAACCTGCAACGTCTGCAAGCGATGACGGACCAAGACGGCCGAGCGCTGGAAGTGGTCGAACTCCCCATGCCTCGCCCGCTCTATTTCGACGGCCGCCGCTTGCCGGCTTCGTACGCCAACTTCTATATCGCCAACGGCACGGTGCTCGTGCCAACGTTCAACGATCCGAACGATCGTGTCGCCATGTCGACGATCGAACGAATGTTTCCCGACCGCGAGGTATGTGGAATTCACGTGGTGGATTTCGTGTGGGGATTCGGCACGATTCATTGCGCGACACAGCAGCAGCCCAGGGTTGGTGCGGAGAAGGCGGCCCCAGGGGCGCGCCGTCGGGCCGACGTATCTCGATAAGTCATGAAACTGCGCGGAATCATTTTCGACCTGGACGGGACTCTGGCAGACACGCTGCCGGTTTGCTTTGCGGCGTTTCGCGAGGTGTTTTGGAACTACTTGGGGCGGGACTACAGCGATCAGGAAGTACGCGCGATGTTCGGGCCCAGCGAAGCGGGCATTCTCAAGAGCCGCATCCCGGCCCGTAGCGACGAGGCGCTGGCCGACTATCTCAGCGCGTACGCGCGGCACCACACCGCGTGTCCCGAGCCGTTTCCGGGTATCTGCGAGGTTCTCGAAGGGTTGCGTGAGCGCGGGATTCGGCTCGCGGTAGTGACAGGGAAAGGGGAGGGGAGTGCTTCTATTTCCCTGCGAAAGTTGGGGTTGGAGGAGTTCTTTGATCCGGTCAAGGCCGGCGCGGAGCACGGCGGGATCAAGCCGCACGCGATGCGTGACGTGCTGGCTGCCTGGGGCTTTTCTCCCGCGGAAGTCGCTTCGATCGGTGACGCGCGCCCGGATGTCGACTCGGCGAAAGCGATCGGGCTGGTTTCCTTGGCGGCGGCTTGGGCCAATACAGCGGATTTCGACTTGTTAGCCTCTCGGAAACCACTGGCTGTTTTTCGAGAGGTCGCGGAATTCGCGGCGTGGGTCGACAAACATCCAGCGGCGTGATTACACCTGCTCGTTTTTCTATGTCCTCCTAAGACACGCAAGTCGGCGGCCAATCGACGGCCGCAATGCTCAGCGCGATGGGCGTTATCCAAGTGAAGGCTGATTGCACTAGATGCTACTTCGGTAAGTCTGAGGATTTTGTTCGCGGAATGGGCCGTAACCATAGCGGCAAACCGTCCGCGGATCGGACAGCTGCAAGGTTAATATTGGCCCTGGCCCTGGGCGCAAGTCCAGGGGATGACACGCCATAAGCGCCAACTTACGATGCGCCGGCCCCCGGACGGGGGCAAGGATAGTAGCCCACGGTGCGGCGAAGCGGAACCGTGGGTCAAGCCGACCACATCATGGAGAGCCCCGGATGGGGCGTAGGAAAGGCCGCGCGGCGAAGAGGTTTCAGTAGCGCCGGCAAACATCCCCGCAATACGAGTGACAGGAGCAGAGGCGCGGACGGAAGTCCGCGCTCCACAGGCGGTCCCGCGAACGAAATTTCAAATATCTTTGCCTAGGGTTAACCGATCACCGAGGAAGGGTGTCTCCGGGTATCATGAAATTAGCGGAACGGGGGGGATCTTTCCGCACCTTCGCTTCGTACCTGGTAACAATGTCGGTTCCCCGCGCGCCTATTTATCGAGGATCCTCGGTCCGTCGCGAGACGCGGTGACCGACAGCGTATTGATGCCTGGTTCAGGGCAGCTTGTCGTGGGACCAGGAGTCCTATAAGACCCGTCACCGCACGGATCCAACACGGAGACACGTTACGATGACACGAAAATATCCGATCGGCTTTGCTCTCCTTTGCACGGTTTGGTTTGCCGGACAAGCGCAGTCGCAAGTTCGGCGGCTAGGCGAGACTAATTACAGCGTCGGGGTCAAGGCGTGGGATTTGTCAAAGGTATTCAAGAATCCCGTCATTCCCGAGCCCAGCTTGGCGAACTCGCCGCGACTTGACCGATTGGTTCGCGAGGGCAAGCTCTACTTGTCTCTAAGCGATGCGATTGCACTGGCGATCGAGAATAACCTGGATATCGCGTCGGCGCGCTATGGGCCGAAGATTGCCGACACGGATTTGCTGCGAGCGAAATCGGGTGCGCAGTTGCGAGGCGTTCAGACGCAGATCACAAACCTGTCGACGGCTTCGTCGGTGGGCGGTGGCGCGGGAGGGGCGCAACGCGCCGACGCGAGCGGCATAACGGGGCGAGCGGGCGGCGGAGGCGGCGGTTCCGGGGCGGTTGGCGATGCTAATACGTTCTTCGGTACAACGACGCCGGACCTGGACCCGGTTTTAACCGGTGGTATCGATTGGGGACACTTCAGCAATCCGCAGACCAGCAACTTCGTCACGGGCACAAACACCTTCATCACCCAGACCAGTAATTCTAACCTGGCGTATCGCAAGGGGTACCTCACCGGGACGACGGTTTCATTCGAGTGGGCCAATCGGCTGCAAGACACCAACTCGCTACGCAACAACTTCGATCCCTCGTTGCGCAGCAACGCCACATTGCGCATTCGGCAGCGCTTGCTGCAAGGCTTTGGACGCGCGGTGAATGGCCGCAATATCCGTATCTCGAAAAACAACCGCGAGGTTTCCGATCTCGTTTTTGAACAGCAGGTGGCCGAGACGGTTTCCGGTGTCCAGAACCTTTACTGGGATCTGGTGAGTTTCGGGGCCGACTTGCGGGGCAGGGAAGAGGACATGCGGCTGGCGCAGAGGCTTTACCAGGACAACAAGCGGCGAGTCGAGATCGGCGTGCTCGCGCCGATTGAAATCGTTCGGGCCGAGGCGGAGGTCGCCGCGCGGCTCCAAGACGTTGAACTAGCTCTGACCCGACTCCAGTTACAGGGAACGCTACTCAAGAATGCGATCAGCACGAACGGCCTCGCCAGTCCGTCGTTGCTGCTTGTGGAAATCGTTCCGACCGATCGGATCGAGGTGCCGGCGGTGCAAAACATCCAACCAATTCAAGATCTGATGACCTTGGCCCTCGGCGCGCGTCCGGAGATGGCTCAATCCCGCATTCAGCTCACGAACCGCGATCTGACCGTCAAGGGTATTCGCCACGCGATGCTGCCGCAGGTGGACTTGGTCGCCGATGTGACGAACAACGGACTGGCCGGCAGTCTAAACGAGAACTTTCAAGGCTTCCCGGGCTTCAGCAACCCGGTGTCGACATTCTTCCTGGGTGGATTGGGAACCGGCTTTGGACAGTTGTTTCGGCGTAATTTCCCCGATTATTCGATCGGAGTTCAGGTGACAATACCACTCAAGAACCGGCGTGCTCAGGCGGATATGACGGCGACGCTGCTGGAGAAACGTCAGGCGGAAATACGCTTGAAACAACAAGACAATGCCATTCGCGCGGAAGTGAGCAATGCGATTATCGGAGTGCGGCAAGCCCGTGCTCAACATAACGCGGCCCAGAAAGCGCGAATATTGCAAGAGCAGACCCTGCACGCCGAGCAGCGCAAGTTTGACCTTGGAGTTTCGACGATCTTCCTGGTCGTCCAAGCGCAGCGGGATCTGGCGCTGTCGCGCTCGACGGAAATTACGACCCGGAACAATTACGTTAAGGCGCGTGTGGAGCTGGACCGCTCGACGGGACAGACACTTTCCGAGAACAACATTTCTATTCACGAGGCTTATGAAGGTCGGGTCTCGAAACCGGCTGACCCAATTCCGCCACCTAGTCCGGCGGGAGACGACGGCGAATCGGCGTACTACTCCAAGCCCGTCGGCGGGATGGCGCTGTTTTCGTTCGACGAGGCGCGGCAGCGGGCGGAGATGCAGGCGCGCGACCTACCGGCGTTAGATCTCTTGCTGCCTTCGAGCGATAAGGATTCCGGATTTCTCCTCGATCAGGATATGGCGTCGCCAGTCGGTCGGTCGGGCCGAAGAGGCTCGAGAGCTTCTTCAGACTGAAACTCGCGGTTCCCGGCCGTGGACTCCTACGGCCGGATAACGGAGATGTCGTCGAACCCCTCTTCTTGGGAAGGCGGTTCGAGGGCTTCGGCCATCGCTCGCATTACGTCCTCAGGTACCCGGCGGTCTCGTGCGCGGTTTCTCTCGAGGCAGACGCTTAATTTCACATCAAAAAACAAGGCTTCGGCGCGACAGCCTCGCCGCTTGGCGATGTCGAGAAAATCGCGGCGTTGTTCGGCGACGAGATTGGTCGCGTCGACATAGCTGACGGGCCGCCCGATATCGAGTCGAGCTTCGAGTAGGTATTGCAGAGCGCGGAAGATGTCTTGCTGGAATCCCTGCTCGTCTACGTCGTCGGTGAGGAGGATTCGCAGTTGGTCGCTTGCCAGCGGTGTGATGCCGCGGTTGCGGAACCACGTCGATTTGCCGGCCCCGGGGAGGCCGATGGCTAGGACAATGCGTTGACTCGGTGCGGGGTCGCGGGGAGCTTTCTCGTTCAAGACGCGTCCTCCTAGGAGCGTAGGATAGCGTGCAATCCAGCAGATAGGGGCGTAACTCCCTGATATTCCGTGATCGGCCGACGGTGGGAGGAGACTAGAGTTCTATTGGCACGGGCGAAAAACAAGTAATGAAGACGGCGGCCAAAAGCAGGCCCAGACCTCGTCGCTGTGGACCAATTTCGTAGGCGTCGTTGATCGTGGGCCCGTGCCTCAGTCCCATGAACCAGAGCACGATCAAGATCAACATGTAGTGATAGCCCTTGGTCAAGGTCAATGCAAGTAGCCCCGCGAAAGCAAGGCCCGCGAACAATTTCGCCCGTCGGCCGAACAAGGCGTAGCTGATGTGTCCGCCATCGAGTTGGCCGACGGGCAGGAGATTGAGGGCGGTGACGAATAGCCCGACCCAGCCGGCAAAGCCGATCGGATGCAACAGCAAATCCATGCCCTCGGTTCTTGCGCCGAAGAACATCCACTCCATGGCCTGGAAAAGGAGCGGGTCGCCGAGGGTGATGACCGATTGTTCGGCGTCGGGAACCATGCGCTCGGAAAGGGCGATGCCCAAGAGACTTACCGGAATTGCCACGACCAGCCCGGCGAGAGGTCCGGCGGCTGCAATATCAAACAGTGCCCGGCGGTCAGGAATTCGGGGCGACATTCGAATGACCGCGCCCAACGTTCCGAACAACGAAGGGAAGGGAATGAAGTACGGCAAGGTTGCGTCGACGCGGTAATAGCGCGCGGCAAAGTAATGGCCGAATTCATGGGCCCCGAGAATCGTTAGTAAAGACGCCGAATACGCGAAGCCACCCATCATCGTTGTCGAGACGACTGTTAACAGAAACAGCAGGACATGCAACCAAGTGCGGGGCTTGCGCGGAGGCGGGATTGGTCTGAACTCGGGTCTAGATCCACCGTTCCAAGCCGGGCCGAACGGGCCTTGCTCGGGGCGCGCAGGCGTCAGCGACCCCGGTGGATACGATCCGGCGGACATGCTTCTTCCAGAGTACAGGAAGCCGGGTCGGAGCCAATTGTAATGGTGGCGTGGACGGAGCGTTGGTATTCTATCGGGTAACAACGCTGGGACTCAAGGATGAATATCACATTGAATTTGTGATGCGATATTAGATACGTGGCGCACGCTTTCAGCGTGCCGTATCGCCATTCGTGGCGACAGTCCGGCTGCGAAGGCGTAGCGTGCTATTTGGGGAAACCACCATGACCGACGAAACCCAGAACCTGCAAACCCGCCGAGCCTTCCTAGGTCGCTCGTCAATGGGCCTGGGCGCGCTCGCCCTTAATTCACTGCTCCAGCCGAGGTTGTTCGGCGCGAAGAGCGGCGTCCCCGGCTTCCCCAATCATGCGCCCAAGGTCAAGCGCATCATCTTCCTCTGTATGGCCGGAGGCCCCGCGCACCTCGAGCTGCTCGACCACAAACCCGAACTAGCCAAGCGCGACGGCGAGCCGATGCCCGAATCGTTCACAAAGGGCCAGCAAATTGCGCAATTGCAGGGCAAAGAACTGAAGATCCTCGGGCCGCAGCAGCCCTTCAAGCACTACGGCGAGAGCGGCCAGCACATGACTTCGCAGCTTCCGAGGATCGGCGAGGTCGCCGACGATATCTGCATCATTCGATCGATGCAGACCGAGCAGATCAACCACGACACGGCGCATACGTTCATGAACAGCGGTTTTCAAATGGCTGGGAGGCCGAGTATGGGCTCGTGGCTTCTCTATGGGCTCGGCAGCGATGCGGAGGACCTGCCCGGTTTCGTCGTGCTGACGTCGGAAGGCGGCGCGCAGGCGCAGCCGATCGCCGCGCGGCAGTGGCATTCCGGATTTCTGCCGAGCATTTATCAAGGCGTCAAGTTCAACTCGTCGGGCGACCCGGTCAACTATGTCCGCAATCCCGCCGGTGTGAATCGCGAAATGCAGGGCGAGTTGATCGACGCGGTCGGCAAGCTCAACCGCATCCAAGACACCTGGACCGACGACCCGGAAATCGCCACACGGATCGCCCAGTACGAGTTGGCCTTCCGAATGCAGATGAGCGTTCCCGACCTGGTCGATTTCTCAAACGAGCCGCAGCACATTCTCGACATGTACGGCGCCAAGGGCGGCGACGGCACGTTTGCGTCGAATTGTCTTCTCGCCCGGCGATTGGCCGAGCGGGGCGTGCGGTTCATTCATCTCTATCACCGCGGTTGGGATCACCACAACGAAATCAAAAAGGGTATCCCGATCAGTTGCAACTACGTGGACCAAGGGACGTCGGCGCTGATAAAAGACCTCAAGCAGCGCGGGATGTTCGAGGACACCCTCATCGTCTGGGGGGGCGAGTTCGGCCGCACCCCGATGTCGCAGGGTGACAAGCGTGAGCTGCTTGGCCGCGACCACCACATCAAGGGCTTTTCGATGTGGATGGCCGGCGGCGGCATCAAGGGCGGCACGAGCTACGGCGCGACGGACGATCTCGGTTACACCGCAGTGGAAAACGTTGTCAGCGTCCACGATTTCCACGCGACGATGCTGCATCTATTCGGCGTTGAGCACACCAAGTTGACCTACCGCTTCCAGGGCCGCGATTTCCGCTTAACCGACGTCCACGGACGTGTGGTGAAGGAAATCCTGACCTAACAGCCCGTGGCAAGAGTCTGTTCGCGCGAAAAATGGGGGACTGCCATCCGATCTTCGCTCATTGAAGTGCTCTATTCTCCATACATTCGGAAAGCGAAAATCGGTGGCGGTACCCATTTTTCGCGCAGTTGGACTTCCACCACGGGCCGCCGGCAGATGCTTCGCACGCGGCCCTCCGGGCAGGGCGCGAGGGATAGGAGCCCCGGATGACGCGAAGCTCGGCGTTCCAATTTCGAAGCCTCCTTGGTTCCGCCAATCCGCATCACAAATACTTCCGCACGATGCGGCAACTTTCCAAAGCCTCCTGTGTTTAATCCTACAAGCAGCAAGGCAAGTAACTCGGCGTAAAACCGCCGGAGAACAAAACAATAAGCGACGGGGATCAAGTTCCCCGGGGTTACTTGTCGAAATGCGTGGACAGGCCTGCCCACAACACTAAAACCAACAAATAACTAGGAGAAACAAAGATGACGAAACTATTTCTGTCTCTGGTAGCAGTGGTGTGTCTGGTTGTCCCGTGGGCTGGCCAAGCCGAATTCAATCCGACGGATGACATTACGGCTTTTCAAACGTTGTTTGCGGTAAGGGGACCGTTTCGCGGGCCGATCAACGCGATTCGGGGGATTCCCGGAGCCGTGCGTCCCCGGGTGATCGACGAGGTTCGCGGTGAGGTCAAAGCCAACGGGCATGTCGAAGTGATTGTCCGCGGCCTGGTCCTCGCCCATCACCCCGACGTCTTGGCCGCGGATCACGGGCTCAATCCGCATCCCTATTTCCACGCGGTCGTCAGTTGCTTGTCGGTCAATGACAACGGCAAACCGACCGTTGTCAACGTTCGGACAAGAAGGGCGGCGGCAAACATTCTCGGCGACGCCGACATCGCGGATCGCATTGATCTCCCGCGGCCGTGTGTTGCACCGATCGTGTTTGTTATCGCTCCGCGCGGCCGGTGGCTCGCCGCAAGCGGCCGCTAGTTGATCGGCGACTACGAACCGCTGGATCCCGAAGGCAGGCAGCGCGGGCCCCCGCGCTGCCTGCATTTTCCGATCGGGACAGTCGGGGAGAGGCTTTGGGGCGGCGGTCTTGGGATCATCACCCTTCTTGCTTCCGGGCAACAGCATCGGACACCGCTCGATCACTCTCGCGGCTCGGTTTGGGTCTCCGTGCCCTGGCTCGATCAGTTATGACACTGCTTGCAGAGAATCTCTTTCGGCATCGTCAGCATCGCCTTGGACGTCTCGCCGTGGGCGTTGTGACACATTCCGCATTCCTGAAGCTGATGTACTGGGTGCTCGTGCGTCGTGGTGAAAGCCGCTTCTTGATGGCACGCGAAACAGCCGCCTTTGAAGCGAAAGCGCCCCCGGCGGCTGACGCCGTGGCACTGCGTGCAGGCAACCTCTGCGACGGGCGGGTGCTGAAAGTAAGGCTTGAACTCGGCGGAGGCTCCTTCTCCGACAAAGAAGTGCACTTCTTCGCGTCCGCCTTCCCAAGTTAGCTCGAGCTTATGACGCCCGGGCGCCGCTTTGACGACCGCGTGGAAGACGTCATTGAAGAGTTCTTGCGCAGAGACCGCCTTGCCGTCCAGCTCGAGCTTCCCATCGGGTGCGGAGGCGACGATGTCTACTTCGGTTCCCTGGAGTGCGGCGCCGTCGACAGGACGCATGATCTTACCTTCGCCGAGAAGAGCAGGGGCCAAAGCGACGGTGACGACTGAGATTCCGAAGAGGAGGAAGAGACCGAAAGGGTTGACGCGCGGGCGCGCTGGTAAGAACCGGATCCGACCGGCGAGAGCGCCGGTCAGGACCGTCGATGGACCGGCAAGAGTGCCGGTCGCCACCCTTGGCGCCATTACAGCTCGATGCGGCAGATCGAACCCGCGTACTTGCTCTTACTGTCTTTGTGCCCGGGCGCGACGCCGGCATCGCAGTAGTAGAGGCTCCCCTGGTACCAGGTCATCCCATGCGGATCCGGGTCGTGGCTATTCAACTGCACCGCCTCGACAACACGTCCCGTGGTGGCGTCGAACTTGAGCACGCGAAAATCGTTCGAGAACATGCACCACACGTACTTCCCGTCCCAGGCGAGGCCGTGGGCGCGCTCAAGCGGTATCGGGAATGAACTCGAAACGTTGATATCGGCATCGGACCGCACGATCGCGTTGGGGCCGAATTGCGTGATCCACAAAGAGTCTTCGGCCCAGAGAAGCCCGTGGAGCCCGCCGCCGTTGGGCGTCTTGTAATTCTTCACGTGTTTGCCGGTCTTGGCGTCGAGCTTGGCGATGCGGCCGCCTTTTTCGAGGTCATGCGGACGCCGATCGCGCAGAATCGGCGGTCCGTTGGCCGCCATGAACACGCAGCCGCCCCCGGCCGCGATACCACTGGTGTTCGACGACTGTGTTTCGTGCGACGTCAACGGCTTGCCTGTCTCCCAGTCCAGAAGGTAAGCACGATCGGTGATCTGCTCACCGACCCAAAGCCCTTCGGGGGTCGCCTCAAGTCCGTTCGGGTTACCGTCGGGCGACTGATAGAGGATCTCGACGTTGCGGCGCATCCGAATCGGATAGTCGTGGCCGTCGCCGTCGTCTCCGGTTCGTGGGGCCGCGGCCGAGGCGTTGCGCGCAAGTAAGGTACTACCCGCCAAACCACCGAGTAACGTTCTGCGAGTCAACATGGCGAATTCCTCCCGTTGGCTGATGCGCCCTTATTGTCGGCGACGAACAGGGGCTCGCGCAAGGAGGACGAGTGGAAAAGACTCAGTTGACCTGTGTCGCGTTACAGGTTACAGTGCAGGATGATTACCGGCTTCGCTCATCGAGGCCTGAAGCGCCTTTACGAACGGGACGACGCAAGCGGAATCCGATCTGATTTGCTTGACAAGGTCCGCACGATTCTTGCTCAGCTCGATGATGCCCAGACTAGGGACGACATGCGCGCGCCGGGCTTCCGGTTGCACGCGCTCAAGGGTGACATGCAGGGTTTGTGGTCGGTGACGGTCAAAGCCAATTGGCGCATCATCTTCAGATTTTCCGGTGGCGACGCCTCGAATGTTGAGCTGCTGGATTACCACTAGCGAAAGGAGACAGAGATGCCGATGAAAAACCCGCCGCACCCCGGCCTTTCGGTCCGAATAAACTGCCTGGAGCCGCTCGGCCTGTCGGTCACTGAAGGCGCGAAGGTCCTTGGCGTCAGCCGTCAGGCGCTCTCGCGCCTCATTAACGGTCAAGCCGGCATTTCACCGGAAATGGCCATTCGGCTCTCGAAGGCCTTTGGGACGACGCCGGATATCTGGATAAGGATACAGGCCACGTACGACATCGCGCAGGCGAAGGGGCGCGAAGATCGAATCAAGGTTGAACGCTACGAACCGCAGCCGGTTGTGTAGGGTGCGCCGTCGAGGGACAAATCGCGGCCCTAAAGAAGGTCCTGGAGTCGCCCGCTGACAAGTGACCAATGACTGGGAACGGATGGAAAACCGGTCTAACCGGCACCTTACTCTCGTCGACTTCGGCTCAGCCTCTCCATTCTCAACATGAGAAGATAGGAATTCTCGTTCCACCCCGGGGCTGACATTACTAGGATCGACGACCACATGGCTGACGCGAAAAACTACCGCAACTACATCAACGGAGAGTGGGTCTCCGGCGATGCCACCTTCGAAAACCGCAACCCTGCCGACACTCGCGAACTCGTCGGTACATTCGCCAAGGGCTCGGCGGCCGACATCACCGCCGCTGCGGACGCCGCTGAAGCCGCCTTCCCGGCTTGGGCCTCGATGACGGCTCCGGCTCGCGGAACGTTCCTGTTCAAGATTGCCGATTGGCTCGAAAGCCGCCTCGACGAATTGGGCGAACAAATGACCCGCGAGGAAGGCAAAACCTTGCCCGAAGCCAAGGGCGAGACCATGCGGTCGATCAACATCTTCCGCTATTTCGCCGGCGAAGGATCACGCATGCCGGGCATGCTGGTGCCCTCCGAGCGCGACCGCGTTTTCATGTATGCGATTCGTAAGCCTATCGGAGTGGTCGCGCTCGTGACGCCCTGGAACTTCCCGAGCGCCATCCCGGCGTGGAAGCTGGCGCCCGCGCTGATCGCGGGCAACACGGTCGTGTTGAAGCCGGCCTCGGCCGCTCCGCTCAGTGCGTGGCGGCTGGCCGAGGCCTGCGACGCGGTCGGGGTTCCCAAAGGCGTGGTGAACTTCGTGGCCGGCTCGGGCGCGGAATTGGGCGATGCCTTGGTGAACGCGAAACCGCTCAAGGCCGTCTCGTTTACCGGGTCATGCGACACCGGGAATTGGCTCCACGCTCGGGCGTCAGAGCGGCGACTGCGCATTCAGCTCGAGATGGGCGGCAAGAATCCGACGATTGTTCTCGCCGATGCCGATTTGAACAGCGCCGTAGGGAATACGATCAACGCGGCGTTCGGCTCGACCGGCCAAAAGTGCACCTCCACCAGCCGCGTCATTGTCGAGGACGGTATCTACGACGCCTTTGTCGCCGCGCTGATTGAGAAGACCAAAGCTCTCAAAGTCGGCAACGGTCTCGAACCCGGAATCGACATGGGTCCGGCGATCGACCAGGCGCAACTCGACACGAACATTCGCTACATCGACATTGCGAACCAGGACGGCGCGAAACTCGAAGTCGGCGGCAACCGCCTCACCGGCAGCGACTACGACCACGGCTACTTTTTCGAGCCGACGGTATACACGGGTGTCGAGGAAGACATGCGCATCGCACAGGAGGAAGTCTTCGGGCCGGTGCTGGCCGTGATGCGAGCGCGAGACTTCGATCACGCTATCGAGGTGGCCAACAACGTTGCGTTCGGGCTGTCGGCGTCGATTCAGACGTCGAATACGTCACGCATTTTCGAGTACGTACAAAAGATCGAAGCCGGTCTGCTGACGGTGAATCTACCGAGTGCCGGCGTTGAATATCAACTCCCGTTTGGAGGGACGAAGGACTCGAGCTTCGGGCCCAAGGAGCAGGGTCCGGCGGCTCTCGATTTCTACACCGACTACAAGACGGTGTACTTGAAATATTAGTGGGCTTGACCGGCTGAGAGCCCATCACCACTGTTGGCGTGGACGAGCAAGAGTGCCGGTCCCCTCCGTCGAAACGAATCACCATGCAACTTGCGCAGATCAAGGACTCTGCCGGCAACCTGACCGCCGCTATTGCCGAGAACGGTCACTTTCGTCCGATCCCGGGACACACGCTCGCGTCGCTCATCCAAGAGACGGAAACCTCGGGCCGGGGACTGGCTGATCTTGCCGCCGAACTCGCTTCCACCGAAGCCCAGCCGGGTGAAGCGGCGATTCCCGTGAGCCCATCGGAAGTTTGGGCCTGCGGCTGCACCTACGCGCCGAGCGCCGAGTTTCGCGACGCGGAGCACGGCACGCGCGAAGGCTTCTATAGTTACGTCCACAATCCCGATCATCGCCCCGAGATCTTTTTCAAGGGCACCGATCGGGTGTGCGTCGGTTCGGGCGAGGCCATCGGCATTCGGTCCGACTCGACCTTCACGGCCCCCGAACCGGAACTAGCCGTCGTCATCGACAGCAAGGGAACGGTCCTCGGCTACACCCTCGGCAACGACGTTTCCGCGTGGGACATCGAGCGTGAAAACCCGCTTTACCTACCACAGTCAAAGGTTTACACGGCCTGCTGTGCCCTAGGACCGGTGCTGGTGACGCCTGACGAGATTCCCGATCCCTATAGCCTCGACATGACCTGCGCCATCACACGCAACGGCGAGACGACTTTTGAAGGAGCGGTCTCAACGGACAAGCTGCGCCGCAAGATCGAGGACTTGGTCGATTGCCTGCTCAAAAGCAACCCGGTCCCGCCCGCCACCGTTGTCCTCACAGGCACGGGAATCATCGTCACTCAGGAGGCCGCCTTGGCGCCCGGGGACGTAGTGACAATCGAAGTACCCGAGATCGGCAAGTTGGTGAACCCGGCAGTTCTTGTGTAGCGCGAAGGCGCCCAGAGAAACTTAACGCGAAGCGCCAAGAGAAGAAGACGGGCGTTGTTGCTCAGGCGGCTTGGCCCGTCGCTTCCGCTCAGGGCTCTGAATCTGTTTTTCGAAATCTTTCTATACTGAACGCAATTCCGATGAACCTTCTTCGCCGATTGGTTGTTCGTGCCGCGCAGGAGCTGGCCGCGAATCCAGAAGCGCGGGCCAAGGCGTCCCGGGTGCTCGAGGACGAGGTCAAACCCCGAGCCCGCAAAGCGTGGCAGGACGCTCAGCCCGAAATCAAAAACGCCAAGAAAGGGCTTTTTGGCTTTGCCAAGAAAGTGCGCGAGGAATATCGCAAGGGACGCGACGGTGACAGCTGAAGGCTATGACCGCAAGCGACCCGATCCTGCGCCGCGCCGAAGAACGCTTGCCCGAACTCATCCGGTGGATCGGCGAGCTTGTGCGGATCGAATCCCCGACCGACGATAAGGCAGCCGTCGATTGCGCGGTGGAGTACGTGGCGGATTACGTCACGCCGTTCGCCAAGGTCAAACTCCGCCGCCAACGCCGATACGGAGACCACCTTCGCATCGAATTCGACCTTCCAAGTCGCCGCAAGACCTCGCAAGTACTCGGGCTCGGTCACCTCGACACCGTATGGCCCATTGGAACGATCAAGCGTATGCCCTTCAAGCATGCCCAGGGGCGATTGTGGGGCCCGGGCGTATTCGACATGAAATCGGGTGTCGGGTTTTTCGTCTTCGCGGCTGAGATTCTTCGAGAACTCGATATCGGCGTTCCCCATCGATTCGTTCTTCAACTGAACTCCGATGAGGAGATCGGGAGTCCAAGCTCGCGGCCTTTTACCCAAGCCGAAGCGAAGAAAAGCAAGGCCGTGCTGGTCGCCGAACCGAGCGCGGGACTCGACGGACGAGCCAAGACGGCGCGCAAGGGCGGCGGTACATACACGGTGCGTGTGGCGGGTCGCGCGGCTCATTCGGGTCTCGATTTCTCATCGGGCGTCAGCGCCGTGCTCGAGTTGTCGCGGCAACTGTTGAAGATCGCCGAATGGACGGATCTCGAAAAAGGCGTTACGGTCAACCCCGGCGTCATCCAGGGCGGCACGCGCTCGAACGTGGTTCCCGAAACGGCCTGGACCGAGGTGGATGTGCGAGCGCCGCGCCCGGCGGACGCGCGACGGATCGAGCGTAAGTTTCGAAGCCTCAAGCCGATCGACCGGCGCACGCGTCTGGAGGTCGAAGGCGGCGTCGGTAGGCCGCCGCTAGTGCGGTCGCGAGCCGTCGTGAAGCTCTATCGGCAAGCTCGCAAGCTGGCCGCCGAGATGGGCGTTGAGCTGGGAGAGGCGCAAGTGGGCGGCGGCTCCGACGGCAATTTCACCGCGGCCATGGGTATCCCGACTCTCGACGGGATGGGCGGCGTCGGCGAGGGAGCCCACGCGGTCAACGAAAGCATTTTGGTCAACCGCATGGCCGATCGAACGGCGCTGCTGGCGAAACTGATCGCGAGCATCGCTTGAGGGGCTGCAGGCCGCCTCACCGCGCAGCGGCATCCTCCGCCACTTCGCTCCCTACCAGCCTCCGGCGCACAGACTCCGCTGCCAACGCCGTGATCTCGACGCCTTCCGCATTGTCAATGCGCTCCAGAACACGAGCGTGATCATAGAGAAAGCTCAACTTTTCTCCGTCTTGATGGGAAAAATGATACCGAACCTCCTCAACGTCATCGCCGGGGAGAAGGCGGTCGATGGCGTCGCGTAGGGCGTCGAGGCCCTGCCCTCGCAGCGCGGAAACGGCAACCGTATCTTCTCCTTGAGCAACGGCTTCGCCGGGGGCTTGGCTTTCCACGTCGGCCCGTTCGAGAAGATCGAGCTTGTTGAGGACAAGCAGACGGGGCTTATCGCCCGCCCCCAGTTCATCGAGGACACTCTCGACTTCATTAATGTACTCGGCTCGGTAGGGCGATGCGATATCCACCACATGCAGGACCATGGCCGCTTCCGTGACTTCTTCGAGAGTCGCGCGAAAGGCCTGAATCAAGGCCGGCGGCAGGCGTGAGATGAACCCGACCGTGTCGCTCAACAGAACACGCCGGTGCGAGGGCAGGTCGAGCGCGCGGAGCGTCGGGTCGAGGGTCGCGAACATGCGGCTGTCGGCGATGACTTGGGCGGTGGTGAGCGCATTGAAGAGCGTCGACTTCCCGGCGTTGGTATAACCGGCCAGCGCGACCGTCGCCAGCGGAACCCCGGATCTCTTCTTGCGCTGCAGCTTGCGCGTGGTGCGAACCGATTCAAGTTGCGTCTTCAGCTTTTCCATGCGTCGGCCAATTTGGCGGCGGTCGGTTTCGAGTTTGGTTTCACCCGGCCCTCGCGTGCCGATGCCGGCGCCCAATCTCGACATCGCCACGCCGCGGCCGGTCAGCCGAGGCAGCATATATTGCAACTGTGCCAGCTCGACTTGCAGACGCCCTTCGCGGGTTCGCGCGTGGCGCCCAAAGATGTCCAGGATCAGCTGCGTGCGGTCCAAAATGCGCCGGTCGAGGCCCTTTTCGAGGTTTCGTTGCTGCGTCGGCGTCAAGTCGCGGTCGAAAATGACGACGTCGGCCTCCACCTCCCCCGCCCAGGCCCGCACCTCCTCGACCTTGCCGCGTCCGATGACGGTGGCGGGGTCGGGAGCACCTCGGGTCTGGATGGTTTCTCCGAGAACTTCCGCGCCCGCCCCCTCGGCCAACTCGGCAAGCTCTTGCAGCGACTCCTCGGCGGAAAGGCGCACGGGTTCCGCGCTCCCGGTCGGTGAACGGCTCGAGCGCAGTTCCACCCCGACCAATACACAGGTTTCGCGATCTTCTTCTGTGGTCAGACGTACCGATTCTTTCATGCGATGCTCCCAAAAACATAGCGATCCCCCACCTCGGCGAATGAAGGGTCGAAGGACCTAACGAAAAGGGCCGTTTTGGTAATTAACGGATGCGCATGTCGGTAATCTCGGTGTTAGAGACTTAGTTGTCTCCAGGCGATTCGGCGGACTCGGCGGCCACCGAAGGCTGGTCCGCGGGCGGCGGACCCGGCGCCTGCGGCGATTCCGTGTCGGTGCGCTCGGCGCGCTGCGTGTTGCCGCCGTGTCGTGGCGCAACCACGGTCGAGATCGCATGCTTAAAGATCAGTTGCTCTTGGTGGTGGGTTTCAAACACGACGCAATACTTGTCAAACCCCTTGACGCGTCCGATGAGCTTTACGCCGCTCGTTAAGTAGAGTGTAACGGGCGCGCGATCTTTGCGGGCATTGTTGAGAAATGCGTCTTGGATGTTTTGGCTCGACATCGCGATTCCTTCGCGCGACCGGCTCGCAAGCAAAGCCGACAGACTACATCATATTAGCGCGGATCGCGGCGCGGGAGAAGAAACGGCAACTTCGGCGCGGGTTTGGCAACTCCGACTCGTTGACCGGAAATCTCGTAGCCGCTTGTCGATGACGCGAACGCAGACTCCTCCAAAAAATAGCCCCCTAATCTCCTCGGTGCGGAAACTCCGACGTGGCGCACGCTTTCAGCGTGCCGGGGTACTGGTCCTGGCGACATCTCTGCTCGGACAATGGGCCTGCCGAAACAAATTTTCATGGCGGTATGATGAATGCCGCGGTGAATGTGTCCGCGGCCGGCTTTCTCCGTCGTGTTTGGCTCCTCGATAAACGCGACGTCGGCCAAGAAATGCGTCGAACCCCGCGGCCATGAGCAATTCTCATTGATCCGTCTCGTTAGATACTACTTCGGCAACTCTGAGGATTTTGTCCGTAGAAAGGGCCGTAACCATAGCGCGAACCCGGTGGCAGCTCGGGAAGCTGCAAGGTTACGATGCGCCGGCCCCCGGACGGGGAACCGTGGGTCAAGCCGCCAACATCATGGAGAGCCCCGGATGGGGCGTAGGAAAGCTCGGTCGATTCCACTCCTCAAGCCCGCAACGCCTTGCCGCGGCGGTCAGATACGTTAAATTCGCGATAGTAGCCCACGGTGCAGCGAAGCGGAACCGTAGCGCCTATGGGGCTGACGCCCCTGGCCAATACTAAATGGATACTAATCCAGCCCGCAGGCGGTCCCGCGAACGAAATTTCAAATATGTTTGGCTAGACTTGGGGCGGACCGAGGTCCTCTACGACTGCAGCCTCAATACGAACCAAATCATCCCGACCGCGAAAAGAGTCGCTGCGCCGGCGCGCACTGGGCGCAAGCGCGGCAGGGTTCGCTCTATGCGGGTCAGCAGCAGAGCGAAAACGAGGAGCAGCGCGACCTCTGCCAGGCTGACGCCGGCGAGGACGAAAAACGGGTCCATCTCGGACTGATCGAGAAAACTCCCGAAGTAAAAACCGTGAAAGACGCCCATCGCCGCAGCCACAAGCCAGCGGTATCCGGCCTCGGGAAGCAGCAAGATCTCGACCGCCAGATAGGCGACCGTGAGCGCGCCTGCGGCTTCGAGAAACCTCGCCGGCGGCTGCCAGGACTTCGCGGCGACTACGATAGCCGACGCCGACTCAGCCAGCAAGAACGCCGCCGCCAGCCACAACAGTTCCTTGCGGCTACGTCCAGCCAAAGCGAGCCCAAAAACGAACAGAATTTGAATCGGCCCCGCGATCACCCGCGTCAACCCGGTGCCGACTTCCGACCAGGCCACCTCGGCGGCGGTCGGCGGTACGAAGTTGATCGTGGTGCGCGTGAAGCGGAAATCGAAGACAGCCTGTTCGGTGACCTCGCCACGCTCGGCGCGAAGAAGGTGCACGTGGTTGGGAACCGTAACGGCGGCGAAGCGGCATTCGACATCGAGTTCGTCTATGGGCTCGCTGAATCGAAACTCAGCACGACAAACATACCAGCCGCCGTTTTTGTCCTCCTCGCAGGAGGCGTTTTCGGGTTTAGCTTGTTTGCCGCGGCTTCGAACGTGGAAGTTTTCGAGCAGGGTCTTTTGAGGCTCGTCCAGGTGGACAATTTCGTAGAGCGGCATGCGCAGCTTGTATTCGACGCGCGAGCCCGCGACGCGAAGTTCCCCGTTGCTGAGGCTCATTACGTGCGCGAGGGCGGGGGTGGCCGAGAACAGACATACCGTTAGGACGACGGAGAGCGACAGCCTAGAGATGGGGGTTGTTTCGAAAGCGAATCTAGTGTTTAGAGGACGCACATGTAACCCGAAATAAGGCCGCATTCCATCTTACAATCGCAAGCCGAGCCGCGAGAGTAATCGAGCGGTTCTGATACCGCTCCCTGAGAGTCACGCGCGCGGCTCGGTTTAGGTGATTTAAGCGAGCAGCTTGTTGACGACTTCGCCGCCGACGTCGGTCAGCCGGAAGTCGCGGCCTCGGAACCGGAAGGTCAGGGCCGTGTGATCTAGGCCCAGTAGATGAAGGATCGTGGCCTGTAAGTCGTGAACGTGAACTTTGTCCCGAATCGATTCAAAGCCCAACTCGTCAGTCTCGCCTACGGTTTGGCCCGGCTTGATGCCCGCTCCGGCAAGCCACATCGTGAAGGCGTCGATGTGATGGTTGCGGCCGACTGTATCGCGGATCTCGCCCATCGGCGTGCGCCCGAATTCGCCGCCCCAAACGACCAGCGTGTCCTCGAATAAACCGCGTTGCTTGAGGTCTTTGATCAGGGCCGCGCAGGCACGGTCGGTTTCCAGGCACACGTCGTCGAGAGACTTGTTGAGGTTTTCGGTTTGGCCGCCGTGGTGGTCCCAGTTGGTGTGATAGAGCTGCACGAACCGCGTGCCACGTTCGACCAACCTTCGCGCCAGCAGGCAATTGTTCGCAAACGACTTCGCACCGGGCTCGGCGCCGTACATCTCGAGCGTGTCCTTCGACTCGCTCGAAAAATCGATCAACTCCGGCCCGCTTGTTTGCATCCGAAACGCCATTTCATACGACGCTATACGCGTAGCGATCTCGGGATCTCGCGTTTTATCGAGCCGTTGCCGGTTCAGCTCACGAATCGCGTCGATGCTCCGTTGCTGCCGGGCGGCGTTCATCCCGGGCGGGTTCGACAGGTTCAAGATCGGGTCGCCGCCGCTCTGGAAGGGGACCCCTTGATAAGCCGTCGGCAGGAAGCCGCTTGCCCAATTGAGCGCGCCGCCGCGCGGCCCCCTGGGTCCTGATTGCAACACGACGAATCCGGGCAAGTCCTCCGACTCGCTGCCGATGCCGTAGGTGACCCACGACCCCATGCTGGGGCGGCCGAAGATCGGCGACCCGGTATTCATCATGATCTTCGCCGGGGCGTGATTGAAGTTCTCCGTCCACACGGATCTGACGAAGGCGAGATCGTCGACCACTTGCGCGGTGTGCGGCAGGCACTCGGAAACCCAGGCCCCCGACTGCCCGTGCTGTTGGAACTCTCGCCTCGTTCCGAGCAGTTTCGGCGGCGCGTCTTGAAAGCTTTCCATGAAGGCGAAGCGTTTGCCTTCGAGAAACGAATCCGGGATGACTTGACCGCTGTACTCCTGCAATTTCGGCTTGTGCTGGAAAAGCTCAAACTGACTGGGGCCGCCCGCCATGAAGAGGTAGATCACGCTCTTGGCCTTGGGCGCGTAGTGCGGGTTTTTCGCGGCCATCGGGTTCGTGACGGTGCCCAAACCCGGGTTTTCGTTCGCGGCGGAGAGTCCGTCTTTCAATGCCAACGAGGCCAGCGCGGCTTTGCCGACGCCCAAGCCGCAATCCTGGAAGAAGTGACGTCGGGTGCGTTGGGAGGATAGTTTCCTGTATAGGTCCATCGGTCGCTTCTCCGGTTAGTGGGGTAAGAGTTTCCCCCGGTAGAGACCGGCACTCTTGCCGGTCCTAGTCCATAGTTGAGACAAGCTCTCAGCTTGTCTCGCCTCAACTCGCCCCACTCGACGTTCCAAGCTACTCCCTGGTGATGAACTCATCCAAGTTCATCAAGACCCGTCCCGCGGCGGCCCAGGCGGCCAACAGCGCGACCTCATCGGAAGACCCATCCTCGGAATGGGAAAATTCTCGCGCATCCACGGCGTTCCGGCGAAAATCTTCGGCCATCTCGATTACAAAGCCTTGGAGGTATTCCGTTTCGTCTCCGTCCGGGTCGCGGGCCAGCGTGAGCTGGTAAGCTCGGCGGACGCGCCCGGGGAGTGTATGTGCTTCGCTCAGGACACGGGCCGCCAATGCCCTCGCCATCTCGCCGAAACCCTCGTCGTTGAGCAGCGTCAGCGCCTGCAGCGGCGTATTCGAGCGGTTGCGCCGGGTGCAGGTTATCGTCGAATCAGGGGCGTCGAACAGGACCAGTCCCGGGTGAGGGGCGGAGCGCCAGAAATGCGTGTACATGCCGCGCCGGTAGCGATTCGCGCCCGTATCGGCCTGCCATTGGCGGTCCACTTGGGTCTGTTGACCGATGCCGGCGGGTTGCGGCGGAAAGACGCTTGGGCCGCCGATTTCCGGTGCCAGCAATCCCGAAATCGCCAGACCCGCATCGCGGACGATTTCGGCCTCGAGCCGCACACGGTTTTGGCGAGCGAGCAGGCGGTTGCGCGGGTCGCGAGTGGTCAGCTCGGCCCGATGATCCGACGTTTGACGATACGTCGCCGAGGTAACAATCAGCCGATGCACCTGCTTGAGGCTCCAGCCACCGCCCATAAATTCCGAAGCCAGCCAATCGAGCAGTTCAGGATGCGACGGCGGCGTCCCTTGCGTACCGAAATCGTTCTCGGTTTCAACAATCCCCGTTCCAAAATAGCGCTGCCAAATTCGATTCACTGTCACTCGTGGGGTAAGCGGGTTCGCTTCGTCGACCAGCCAGCGGGCGAGGTCCAAGCGGGTGATCCCCTCGGTAGACGGCAAGGGAGGCAGGACGGCGGGAGTGCCGGCTTGCACCGTGTCGCCTTTTCTGAGAAAGTCGCCGTTGATGTGGATATAAGCCTCGCGCGGTTTGGGCAGCTCGCGCATCACGAGAGTGCTTTTGAGTTTCGGGGCCGCCTCCTTGAGCGCCTCCACGCCTTTGAGGCGGGCGGCATAGGCGGCATCCCATTCCGAGAAATAGGTATTGAGGACAAGCTGATCGACGCTGTTCCGATCGTTGTGGGCTTTCGCGAGAATGCCTAGAATGTGCGGTTTAATCTTTTCGCGCGCGGGCTCGTCGAGACCCGCCATCCATTCCTTGTGGCGCGTCTCGGTCGCGGCGCGGTAGTCGTCGAGCTCGTTTTCGAGCAGCTCGATTTGATATCGAGCGGCGTCGCGGCCCACGATCTCCTCGGGCGAACCGAACTCCAAGATCGGCTCGTAGGCGCGCTTGCGCCCCGCAAGGTCGTCGAACTCACCGCCCAACTCATCGATGTTGTTAAGGAACGAAAACAGCTGATAGAACTCGCGCTGCGTAATCGGGTCGAACTTGTGATCGTGGCACCGCGCGCACCCCACGGTGAGACCCAGGAAGACGGCGCCGGTCGTGCTGAGGCGATCGACCACGGCTTCCACGCGGTACTGCTCGAAATCGATGCCGCCTTCAAGATTGAGCAGAGTGTTGCGGTGAAAACCCGTCGCGACGATCTGGTCTCGAGTTGCATTGGGGAGCATGTCGCCCGCAATCTGTTCAATCGTGAACTGATCGAACGGCATGTCGGCGTTCAGTGCGTTGATTACCCAGTCGCGGTACATCCAGATCGAGCGCGGCGCGTCGATGTTGTAGCCGTCGGAGTCGGCGTAACGAGCGGCGTCAAGCCAGTGTCGTCCCCAACGTTCTCCATAGTGCGGAGACGCGAGCAGCCGGTCGACGAGTCGCTTGTAGGCGTCAGGGCGGGCGTCGTCGACGAAGGCGGCCGTTTCTTCGGGATTAGGCGGCAAGCCGGTGATGTCGAGGCTCAGTCGGCGAATCAGCGTTCGGCGATCGGCTTCGGGAGAAGGAGTAATGTCTTCGTTTTCGAGCCGCGTGAGGACGAAGTGGTCTATAGGGTTGCGGACCCAAGCCGTTTGCCGCACTGCGGGAGGCTCCGGCTTACGAATCGCCCGAAACGACCAGTGGCCCGTTTGAGATTCGTCGCCCGACTTGCCCCAAACCGCGTCTTGGCGGATCCATTCGGCGAATAGGTCGACCTGGTCGGGCTCAAGAGGCCCCGCAGGGGGCATCTTTAGGTCGTGAGACTGACGTAGCGCGCGAACGATCAAGCTCGCGTCCGGTTCTCCCGGAACGATCGCGGGGCCGCGCGTACCGCCCGCGAGAACCGCTTGTCGGCTCGTCAGCGCCAGACCGCTCATCTTGACCTCGTCGCTGTGACAAGGCATGCAACGCGACGCCAGGATGGGTTGGATGTCGCGGTCGAATAGCGAGTTGTCGGCCGCTACGGCGATCGAGGCCGTCGGAACGGCAAGCAAGGCCGCCGCCAACAGCAGCCGAACCGAGCCGATCCGATCCCGTAGGTGCATCACGGACATTATTGTACTCCGAATCAGCCTCAAGCCAAACGCAGAAAGTTCGCAACGCGGAAACAGAGCCCTGAGCGAAAGCGACGGGCCAAGGGCAAGCAACCGCCACGCGCTTTGAGCCGCGCTCCCCCTAAAAAACCCGCACCGTTTCAGAGCCGGTCTCGGATCTGTCGAAACCGTTGCTCCCTTGGCCCGTCGCCTTCGCTCGGCGCTCTGTTTCTTGTTCCCGGACTCGGTCACACGTGCGCACGTCACGCCGGTCCGCGATCGGTAAGAATAGAAACATGCGCGAGGCGTTGCGGTCTTGGCCGCTGTCCTTCTCATCTCTCTCATCTCTTCGGCTCCGCGGTTTCCCCGGCCGCGGTTGTTTGGCCCTGGCGGTCGTCTGCCTGCTGATGGCCGCGTGTGGCTCGGGCGACGGCGACAACACCGGAGGCGGCGTCCCGACCGCGGAGGTCGACGTCATCTTCACCGACGTCACGACCTCGGCCGGGATTCGCTTCGAGCACCATCACGGCCGTTCGGGCAAGAAGTACCTACCCGAAACGCTCGGTTCCGGCTGCGCCTTCTTCGACTACAACTCCGATGGGCGCCCCGACATCTTCCTCGTGAACAGCAAGCCCTGGAAGGCGGGTTCCGGCGAAAAGCCTACCTCGAAGCTCTATCGCAACAACGGGGACGGGACGTTCGCCGACGTGACCGCTGAGTCCGATCTCGACATCGAGATGTACGGACTCGGCGCGGCGCCGGGCGACTTCGACAACGATGGACGAGTGGATCTTTACGTCACTGCGCTAGGCGATGACCACCTATTCCGCAATGAAGGGAACGGCAAGTTCGCTGAGGTTACGGGCAAGGCAGGCATCGACAATCCCGCTTTCGGCACCAGCGCCGCTTGGCTCGATTACGACAAGGACGGGCTTATCGACCTATTCGTCGCCAACTATGTGGCGTGGAGTCAAGAAGAGGATCTGTGGTGCTCGCTTGACGGCGAGAGCAAGTCCTATTGCACACCGGAGTCTTACAACGGCGTTTCGTCGCGGCTTTATCACAATCTTGGCGACGGCAAGTTCGAGGATGTGACCGAACCGGCCGGCATGTTCGACGATACCGCCAAGGCGTTAGGTATCGCGGTTCTGGACTTCGACCAGGACGGGCTATCGGACATTTTCCAGGCCAACGACACCCAGCCCAACAAGCTATACCGCAATCGCGGCGACGGGACTTTCGAGAACCTCGGCCTCACCGCCGGCGTCGCCTTCGCCGAGGACGGCAAGGCGCGCGGCGCGATGGGCGTCGACGCGGCGGACTACGATCGCTCGGGACGTCCGCATCTGCTCGTCGGCAACTTTTCGAACGAAATGCTGTCGCTGTTCCACAACGAAGGCAGCGGCCTTTTCGTGGACGACGCCCCGACCAGCGCGGTCGGTCGTGACAGCTTGCTCTCGTTGACGTTTGGAGCTTTCTTTTTCGACTACGACTTGGATGGCTTTCTCGATATTTTCGCCGCCAACGGACACTTGGAAGAAGAGATCGGGAAGGTCCAACCGAAGGTCAGCTACGAGCAAGCGCCGCTGTTGTTCCGCAATCGGGGCGGCGGAGGGTTTGTCCTCGTCAACGACCGGATCGGTTCGAGCCTGACGCGCCCGATTGTCGCTCGCGGCGCGGCCTACGCAGACTATGATTCCGACGGCGATCTCGATATTTTGGTGACGACCAACAACGGCCCGGCTTATCTGTTTCGAAACGACGGCGCGAACAGCAATTCCTACTTGCGCTTCAAGCTGGTCGGTCAGGACTCGAACCGCGACGCGATCGGCTCAGTCGTTCGGGTCACCAGCGCATCGGGCGAGCAATGGCAAACGGTCCACAGCGGATCGAGTTATGCATCGCAAAGCGAGTTGGTGTTGACCTTCGGGCTGGGAAGCGACCTGACGGCCGATCGCGTTGAGGTGGAATGGCCGTCCGGCAAGAAGCAGACTTTCGAGAACGTTGAGACGAACCGCGAGTTGACGGTCTTCGAAAATTTCGGAATTCGGGAGTAGGGTGGTAGGGCTAGTTCCTCTTGGGGGGAGTAAAGATTATTTATTAGGAAGCTGTCCCCCGTTTCCCCCTCCCGTTTCCCCCTCGTTTCCCGACTTTCCACGGGCGAACTCTGGGCGGCAGGCTTGAGGCACCCTATCCATAGTGAGTCCACGGAGATCCGGATTGCGGACCGGAGTTGTGATGTGATAGGTACTGGGATTGATGAGCTGTCTTAGCGTTCAGACACGGATCAGCATACGTGTTTTAGCTTTTCTTGTGATCTCTCCGGCTACCGCCGCCGACTTTGCTGAGACCGCCAGGAAGGCCCAGGCCGCGTACGCCGCCGCGCAACGCGAGTGGCAGATTGGGTTGGCGGAATTAGCGGTCGAGCAACGGCCGGAGTTTGAAGCGATCGCCAAGGCCCAGAGAGACCTGCAAGTGGCCTATCTTGAGCGCGGGACGTCCAAGTTTGAGTACCTGATGGCTGAGGATCCCTCGCGCATTGTGCTCACCGAGGGCCTGTCTCAATTCATCAATTATGACTGGTCGGATGAAGATACGCAGACCCTCCGAGAAACCGATCCCGGCTACGCGGCACTGGACGTGAAGGTTGCGGCGCTGAGGAAGAGCAACGACGATCAGCGGGAGTGGCCGAGCTTTCGAGAGTACTTTCGCAATACATTGTTGAAAAGCAAAGAATACCAAGCGCTTTTCAGCGAATTCATGGAGAAGCAAAAAACAGTGGAAGCACTCCTCGACGCATACAAAACGGAAGCGATCACGAAATAATGTCCCGGAACACCTGAGGGGGGATCGAGGGGGGGATCGGAGGGGGGGATCGGGGACTGCTCCCGAACTCCCGCTTAGGCCGTCGCGGCCCGTGATTTGGGCTGGGGGCCGGGCAGTTTGCGCCGGAGCGAACGTCCTGCCTCGCGCTCCAGTTCGGGCCGATCCCCCCCGGGGGGAGTTCGGGGACGGAGCCCGAACCCTGACGAAACCGGCGAGATCGGGGGCGAGATCGGCGGGGAGATCGGGAGTCCCTGACGCTCCAGTTCGGTCCGCAAAACCGGCCGCCAAGCGGCCGGTCCCCTCTCGGCATCAACCAACGCCTCACCACCCACCCGGTGGCACGTAAATCGGCTCCACCTCCCCCACCTCCTGAAATCCATCACGTAAGAATCAAAAAAACTACCCCTTCATTCCAAACAACTTAGCCCAGCCGACCCCCCGCTAGCTCTACCAACCCACCGTATTCTATTACCGGGCAACCAGCCCCGAAAAGAGGTAATAGTCATGGCAACCGATGCCCAGATCCAAGCAAATCGCGAAAACGCGAAAAAATCCACCGGACCTCGCACTCCCGAGGGCAAGGCCCGCGTCTCGAAAAACGCCCTCAAACACGGCCTACTGGCCCAAGATTCCGTCATCCCCGGCGAAGACCCCGCCGAGTTCGACCGGCACCTCACCACCTACCAGGACACCTACCTCCCCCGAAACTGCGTCGAAAAAGAAATCGTTCGCCAAATCGCCGACTCGGCGTGGAGAATGCGGCGCCTCTCGCGCATCGAAGCGACAATCATGACCGCCGGGATCGAAAGGACCCGCGTTCATCAAGAAACATACCGCCCGGAGCGCACCAGGGAAGGACACGAAGGCGAGCTCCAACTGCTGGGCGCATCCATGCGCAGCGGGACGAAATTCCTCAACGACCTCGCCCGCTACGACGGCCACCTCAACCGCCGCTTCTACCGAGCCGTCGAGCTCATGATGAAAATCCGTCGCGAGGAGGCAAAATCCCGCCAGCCGCGCCCGGGCCGCCAACCCGACAACGGCTTCGCCGTCTACCGCTTTCCCGAGGACGGGTCTGAACCGACAGTGGAGTACGTCTCTGGGCCTGCCCAAGCAGGGCACCCAGCCGGCCCACAACCACAAGCCCCATCAAATCAATCAAGTAGAGTCACGAGGTCGACCGAAAAACAGCGAAACAAACCCAAGTCCACCACCCGAGCACCGCGCCAAAACCGCGAAACCATCCGCGACCTCCGCCGTCGCCTCACCCAACTCGCGGGCCTAGGAGACGATTTGCAGCCCTAGCCGCCGCCCACCACCAAACGAAAGAGCACTCACAAGGCAAAACCTCGCCCGGAATCAAGACCCGGCAACGGCGTTTCACGCACCGTTCACTCGGGGGGGAAACCGGGGCGGGCGTCGTCGAGGTCTTCCGGGCTGATCGGGGACGGGGGAGATCGGGGACAGGAAGCTGTGAGTTAATTGAAGGCCGGTGTTTTCCGCTAAGTTTGCACCGTGGCAAGTCCTTTCGATTCAGTACGGCGTTAACACAAATGTCACGCACCAACCGCCCGAAATCAATTTACTCACAGCTTCCAGCTCCCGAACTCGGAAACCTACTTGACGCAGAGCGCCATCCTGAGCACGGGGATTGTCGACCCATGAGGAGGACGCATTTCAGATCGAACGGAACACGGTCATACTGCTGGGCGGACGGCAGCTCCCGATCTCCCCCCCGGAACCGGCGCCATCCGACCGCGCGCCTCTGCTTTGCGTCTCTCCTCGCCACTCGAATGTGCAACACTCTAGCCGGTTGCGATGGCTCTCGTTGATAACCGCAAGCACCGGCTGACGCTTCTTTGTGCGCTCTACGTCGCCCAGGGGATTCCTTGGGGGTTCATGACGATTGCGCTGATCAGCTACCTGACTGATCGCGGCGTTGGGGACGCGCAGGCCGGCGAGCTCTCCGCTCTGGTTCTTCTGCCCTGGACGTTCAAGATTGTCTGGGGTCCGGTGATCGACACGATGACGATTCGGTCGATGGGGCGGCGGCGTCCGTGGATCATCGGGGCGGAGTTTTTGATGGCTGTCTCGCTGTTGGGCTTGCTCATGGTGGGTGATCTGACGGAAAACCTGAGGCTGCTCGGGTGGATGTTCTTCATCCACAATTGCTTTGCTTCACTGCAAGACGTTGCGACCGACGCGCTGGCTCTCGATGTTCTGCCGCCCGGCGAGCAAGGGCGGGCGAACGGGATGATGTGGGGCTCGAAGGTGGTGGGCAAAGGAATCGGCGGGGCTGTTTTGGCGATGGCGATCGACGCTTGGGGGCTGCCGGCGGCGGTCTTCATTCAGTTCGTCACGTTGTTGCTGATTATGCTTTTCCCGCTGCTGATTCTCGAAAGGCCCGGAGAAAGGCGGCTTCCGTGGAGCCGCGCGTCTGATTCACCGGGTGGGTTGCCCGTTGCGGGTGACGTTGCCAGCCTGCGCGGGTTAGACGAGGTTCTTGCCGACTTGCGGCGGGCGTTTTCGATGGTGACGACCTCGGTGTTCTTCGTCTTCGGCGTGATTCACTTGATTGCCTGGGGAATCGTGGAGGTCGCCACGAAGACGCTCTACACGCAACAACTGGGCTGGAGTTTCGTCGAGGTTTCGCAGGTTGCGGGGTTGGCGGTTTTCTTGGAGATCTTGGGGGCGCTGGGGGGCGGCTTTTTTGCCGACCGCTTCAGCCGGCGGAAGGTGATGGCGGTAGGGTATGGCGGTTATGCGTTGATGGCGATTGTTTTTGCCGCGTTCGCCGGGCGGTGGGGTGAGAGTTGGTTCGCGGCGGGTTATCTTTTCTTGAATCCCGGGATGCTCGCCCTGGGGTCGGTCGGCTTTCTCGCGATGTCGATGCGGCTTTCATGGACCAAGGCAGCGGCGACGATGTTTACGATTTACTTGACCTCGGCGAATATCGGCCATGTCCTTGGTAATTGGCTGGTGGGGGTATTGCGTGAGCAGCTTGGGCTTTCTTATGAGCAGACATTTCTATTTGCGGGTTTGTCGATGATCTTGGCGCTGTTTCTGCTGACGGCGGTTCGGTCCGGGGACGTTGACCGGGTGCGGGGGGGATGAGTCCGACGATGGGTAGGGGGGCGCGTCGTTCAGGACCAGCAGCGGGACTTGTGGTTCACAGCGGCGGACCGAGCGTTACTCTCAATGCGTCGCTCGTCGGGGTGATCGAACGTTGGCGGGAACTTTTTCCCGGCGCCGAGCTGTTCGGTGCGCGGTATGGTCCTGAGGGATTGCTCGCAGGCGATTGGATCGACCTTGGTGCGTTGTTGGTGGAGCGGGTCGAGGCAGTTCGACACGCGCCGGGGTCGGCGATTGGCACGAGCCGCCAGGCTGTCGGGTTCAACGATGCCGAGCGAGCGATCGAGCTGCTTGCCGAGCGGGGCGTCGATTGCCTCTTCTACACCGGGGGTAATGGCTCGATGGGGGCGGCGCACCGGTTGGCGCAGGCTGCAGCCGAGGGGCACCGCGAGCTGCGGGTTGTCGGGATACCCAACACGGTCGATAACGATGTCGCGGGAACGGACCACACGCCGGGGTTCGCTTCCGCGGCGAGGTTTTACGCAAGCGCCGTGCGCGACGTCGGGGAGGACAATCGCGCATTGCCGTCGCCGATTACCGTTGTAGAGGTCATTGGACGCAACGTCGGCTGGGTGACGGCCGCGACGGCCCTGGCGCGAGAGAGCGCCGGCGGGGCACCGCATCTGATCTACGTTCCGGAAAGGCCGCCCGAGTCGGCAGAGATCACCGAGGCGGCTCGCGACTCTGTCGGGCGCCGCGGCCGTTGTGTGATTGTGGTATGCGAAGGTTTGCGGGATCGGCAGGGCGAGCCGTTCGGCGCGGATCTCGACCGTGCGGGCGACCGACATCACGAGTTGGCGCGCAACTTGGCGGACACGCTGGCGCGGCGGATTGCCGCCGAAACGGGGCTGCGCGCTCGTGCAGAGCGGCCCGGCCTTGTGGGGCGTTCGTTTTCTATGGCGGTGTCGGAGATCGACCTTGAAGAGTCCGCCATGGTAGGGCGGGCGGCGGTGGACGCCGCGGCGGAAGGGCAGACGGGCGTGATGGTCGGCTTGCGGCGCGAGCCGGGTAAGGTGTACCGCTGCGGCGTCGAGTCGGTTCGGCTTGACCAGGTTGCGGGCGTCGAGCGTACGATGCCGAGACAGTGGACACCGTCAGGCGGAGAGGAGATTGCGCCGGCTTTCGAGAAGTATCTGCGACCGCTTGTCGGAACGATCGAGCCGTTTGAGGCTTGGACCGACGATCCGGTTTAGTCTCACCTCGCGCGGCTTCACTGCACTCTCTCAGCGCACCTCCAATACTCCGAGCGTCCCGACGACGACACGCATTACGATGGCGAAACTCTTCGCGCTGAGTTTGTCGAGAGTGTCTTCTTCGGTATGCCAGTAGCGATTGGCCGGCCCGTACCGCAAGTCAATGAGGTCGACGGCGGGGATGCCCGCCTCCACGAACGGGACGTGATCGTCGTCAATGTGCCTCAGTGGGCCGGGCGGAAACAGCGCACCGTAGCCCAGCCGCGAGGCGGCTTGCCAAATCAATTGCCGCAGCCACAGCGTTGACTTGCCTTCGGGGAGCAGGCGGAGGTCACGGTCGCCGATCATATCGACGTTGATCAGGGCTTGGATGCGAGAAGCCGTTCCGTCTTCGACCCAGGTCCGCGCCAGCTTTCGGCTGCCGTAAGTGCCGTCGGTCGGGCTCCACCGAACGAACGATTCCTCGCCGTCGAAGAACACAAGCCAAACGCTGTTCTTGCGCTTGAACGGCACAGCTTGGTCCTTTGGTCCCGACGGGGTGTCGGCGCCGAAAGCGGCTTCTGAACTGCCGGCTTTTCCCTTCGCTTCAGCGGCCAACAACTCCGCCAGCGCCAACAAGAACCCGGTGGATGATCCGCCGTCATTGGCGCCAACGAAATGGAGGCCCGCGCGGTGGAAGGTGTCGTAGTGACCCGAAACGACAACGGTACGCTCCGATGTTCCCGGGAACTTGGCGATGATGTTGCTCATCGCGACCGAGCCGTTCGGAGTTTGCGCATTGAAATTGAGAAGGTTGAGCGAGCCTTCCGCCGCCTTGAGGAGCGGGCGAAGGGTGCGGGCGATGAGTCGTTGCTGCTCCTTGTGGGCCGGGGACCCGGACGGTCGCGGACCCAACTCGACGACGCGACGAGTCCACTCAAGGGCACGCTGCCCGGCGTGGTCAAATGGTGGCGGGACTGACGCTTCCTGAGCGCCGAGCCAAGGCGCCAATGCCCCCGCCAACAGGCCTGCGATTACGGTTTTTCGACCAGGCATAGGTAACCCAACGTAAAGTTCTTGTCGCGATCGAGTGGATCGAATAGGGGCAGGACCAAGGCGAACGCCGCTGCCAAGGCGGCGACGAAGGGGAAAACGATCCAGCCGAGGCCTCGCATGAAGAATGTTGCGGCGTTCAAGCAGCGCCGTGCTGCCAGCGTAAAGAAGCCGCCCAGCGGTTCGATGCGTGGGGCGGCGAACCCGGCCTGTGCGAGCAAACGCTCGACCCCGAATCGAGTGAATCGCCAATAATCGTGCGGTGCTTGATGCATCTCCCATTGTTGCGGGACGACGAGCAGCAGATGTCCGCCGGGTTTGAGGACGCGGGCGATTTCGCACAGCGCTTGCGCGGGGTCGGGGGTGTGCTCAAGCACAACTACGCTGAGCGCGGCATCGAACGAAGCGGTTTTCAGCGGGAGGGCCCCGAGGTCGGCTTGCGCGTCGAGTGTGGAGTAATCCCAATTCGGGTCACCTATTGCGCTGTCGATGCCGATGTACATGCGACCTTCAAATTGGGAGCGGTGGGCGGCTTCACCGCAGCCGGCGTCTAGAACGCGCGCCTGAAGAGGGAGGTTAGCCGCGAACGACTGTACGGCCGTGTCAATCCGTGATTCGGCGGTGAGCAAACGGCGAGTGAGGAAAGCAGGGAGCAATCGAACCAGCCGGCTCGCGGACACTATTCGTCCTCAACCAACGCAGCCTCGATCAGCACCGTCGATCCGGCCGTAGCGACCGCTTCCCACAGCGCGAGAGGCAGCGAGAGGGCTACCAATCCCAAATAGAGGAAGCTCTTGACGGCGCCAACCAGGGCGTGTTCCCGCACCCTCCGGACGCGGCGCACGACGGGTTCCCACCCTGGGCAAAGGCTTGTTGCCAACGAAGCGGGGTTGTCGCGAAGGGAAAAAAACTTGCGGCGCACGACCCGAAAGCCGCAGCCCGCGAGCAAGTCCTCAAGGTCATCGGCGCGAAAGTGGACCAGGTGACGCGGGACGTCGAGAGCGCTCCAGCGGCGACCCAGCAAGATGAATTGCCAAGACGCGGCGTTCGGAACCTGGACAAAAAGCCTACCACCCGGCTGCAACAGTCGGCGCGCCGCTAAAAGGCACTCGGCGGGATCAGCGACGTGTTCGAGGACATGGAACAGGGTCACCGCGGCCAGCGACCCGGGGTCGAAAGGCGTGTCCGGCAAGGCTGCGCAAACGGCGGGAGCGCGCCCGGAGCCCGTCAACCGGGCGGCTCGGGGTGACGGGTCCAAGCCCGCCGCGGGCAAGCCGTGCCTACGCAGGGCTTCGACCAGCGCGCCGGAACCCGAGCCGACATCGAGGATCGGCCCCGACGGAATCGGCGAAGCCGCAATGAAGCGAACGTGGTCCCGTAGGACGAACAGCCGATAGATTTCCGTCAGGCGTCCCAAGAACGTTTCATCGGCCTTCCACCAATACTCCTCGGGGTAGAACGACGCGAGTTCGTCGGGCGCAGGCCGGGGAAACAGGCGGATGAGGGCGCAACCGGAGCATTCGATCACCGAGAACACTTTTTCGGTGGTCCGGTAGAGTCGATCTGTATCCTGGAACAAGATCGTGTACGACTGGCTTTCGCAGCGTGGACACGCGAAACCTGGGTCCGGCAACGAGTCGCGCACTTATCGAGCCTTCCCAACCAGGTCGGCGAGCGGGATCTGAAAACGCCGAATCATGCGGGCGGTGTCCGAGGGGGACAGCTTACGCCAACACCGCATGTCACGACGTTTTCTCAGCATAGCGGGAAGCCCGACGATTGCCGCCCAATGCGCTTGGAGGAGGCATCGCAGGAGCCGCATCGGCGAGATCGATGAATCCGCCCGGGCGAGCTCTCCTCGGCCGGCGACCCAAGCTACCGTCGTGGCGACCAAGCGGGTCGCCGCGTAGAGGGGGTTCAGGATCAGCAGGCGTGCCGGGAATAGCTTAACAGCCAGCCAAATCCGGTTGCGCTCGATAAGGAACAACCGTCGTTCGGAATGTCGTCCGAGCGTGCCCCCGAGCCTATGGTGAACCACGGCGGTTGGTACGGACAGGCAACGCCAGCCGCCGATGCGAGCACGTAATCCCAATTCGGCGTCGTCGGCGTAGGCGAAGAAGTCCTCGTCGAATCCGCCGACCTCACCCAAGAGTGCGCGCCGATAGAATGCCGCGCAACCATCGGGCCAGGCAACTTCCTCAAAGCTGTCGTACTGACCAATATCGATCTCGCCGGAACCCCGGCCGCGGTTTTGTCCGTCGAGATAGATGAGGTGGCCCGACTTGTCGATAACGTTCGGAGCGTCGTACGCCAGGACTTTTGATGCGGCCATGCCGAATGCGGGGTGAGTTTCTAAGGCATTCACGAGTTCGGAGAGCCAGGCCGGGTTCGCAACCGCGTCGTTGTTGAGTAACGCAACGTACACTCCATTGCACACTGCCAAAGCTTGATTGTTTGCCGCGCAAAATCCGCGGTTAGTTTTGTTTTGAATAACTTGCAGTCTGGGAAGTCGAAAGTCCTTCAATAGGTCAACTGACCCGTCGGACGAACCGTTGTCGACAATAATGAGCTCGCGGTCCGGGTAGTACTGATGTTGCAACGAGTCGAGGCAATCCGCAAGCAGGTCACGACGGTTGTGATTGACAACGATGACGGAGACCAACGGGCCGCCAGGACCCCTAACTTGTTGTAAGCGTGACAAAAATTTTCTCGTTTGGGACTTGTGGTGTCGGGGAGAAAAATAGTATAATCTGATATGGTTCAGTACTAGGCCACCTGATGTTTGGGTTCGGCGAAAACCTTAGGGCAGAGCGGTTAGCACGGGGGATCTCGCTGGAGGAGATCTCCGAAGCGACCAATATCGGCGTTCGACTCCTGCACGCGATCGAAGACGAGCAGTTTCATTTACTTCCGGGTGGAGTCTTCAACGCAAGCTTTGTCCGCCAATACGCGAAGGCTGTTGATCTGGAGCCGGAGAAGACGCTCGAAGCGTTCCAGCAAGTCTGCCCTCCCGCCGAGCTGAACCTCGAGCAACATTTCGGCGTCGCAGCGGCAACCAACACCCGGCAGCTCGTGGCTGCCCGGCTGGCGGAAGAATTCACGGACTTCTGGCGCCGCAATCGCAGCTTTCTGTCGACGCTCGGCGCGGCCTGCCTGCTTTTCGCCGTGGGTCTCACCTTGTACCTGATTCGGCCCGAAAGCTTAGGGCCTGCGGGGGTTCAGACCGCCGAGCAAGGAACGAGGGTAGCTGAGCCGGCTTCCGAAAGCGCTATAGCGAACATCGCGGCGAAGGTTGGCACTGAGCCCGTCCAAGTCGGGATTGAGATCCTCGACACCGTTTGGATTCGCGCGGTCGCCGACGGCCGGCGGGTTTTAGAACGCACCTTGCGACCGGGTGATACTCGACGTATCGCCGCCAGAGAATCTGTGCGTTTGTTGGTCGGAAATGCCGGCGGGGTTGCGATCGCCTTAAATGGCAGGGTTCAACCGCCGATCGGCGAGCGCGGCCAGGTGCGCCGCGTAGTGCTTACGCCCGACGGAATGGAGATCGTGACGCCTCCGAGTTCTCCCGTTCAGGTGGCAACCGCTACGGTGCTGCCTGTCCTTTCCCAGGTCCCCGCGGCCTCGGCACGGATCATTTTCACTCGCGCCCAAGATTAGTTTGTTCGAGAAGCCTGGTCTCTCCGGGCCCCTCGTAGTATCCTCTCCTGTGGAACCCCTCCGCGAGAGCACACTTTGACGAACACCAACCGACGTAGATTCACGCAAGCTTTCGCTGCCGCTGCCTTCGCGCCGGCGCTGGCTGATGCGAACCCGGCTCCGAACTCAAAGGGAACACGTATCCGGAAAGTCGAAGTCTTGCCCACGGCTGTTGAGTTCCGTTCGGCATTCAATATCGGTGTGGGCAAGGTCGGAGGTAAGGGAGTCCCCGGGCAACACGTGTTTGTGCGCGCGGAAACCGAAGACGGCCACGTCGGCTGGGGCGCGACGAATACGATTCCGAATTGGAGCTACGAAACGGTCGAAACGGCGACTGCTACGCTGCGCCATCATTTGGCCCCATTGGCGTTAGGCAAAACGCCGTTTGAATTGAATGTACTCAAGAAGGAAATGGACGTCAAGATTCGCCCGGCGGTGGGCAACGGCGCCCCCTTCGCGAAGAGCGCCCTGGAGATCGCATTCCTTGATCTGGCGGGACAGATCACCGGGCAACCGCTACACGCTCTGCTCGGAGGCAAGGTCCACGACACGATCGACCTCTGTTATGCAGTGAGCATTGCCGAGCCGGAAGCGATGGCCGAGGAAGTGAAGCGTTGGCCTGCCTGCACTTGCTTCAAGGTCAAGGTCTCCGGCGATACGGACAAGGATCTGGAGCGGCTGGAGGCGATTTCGGGCGCCCGCCCGGACGCCGTGATTTGGCTCGATGCCAATCAGTCTTACCAGACGATCGAGCTCGAGCGGTTTTTCGCAGCCTTGCCGCGCTTCAAGAGCATCCGCTGCTTCGAGCAACCGGTTCGCAGCGAAGACTGGCTGGGATTGCGGCGGGCGCGCGAAAAGAGCCCTTACCCGATTGCGATTGACGAGGGGTGCTTCTCTTCGTTTGACGTTGCACGTATGGCCCGGCTGGACGCGGCGGACTTGGTGGTTTTAAAGGTTTCCAAGAGCGCCGGTGTGACGAACTGTATGAAGAGCGCCGTCGTGGCGGAAGCCAATGGCCTTGGCCTGCTGGGAAGCGGCCTGACCGACGCCGGTGTCAGCTTCATGGCTTCGATCCACCTGTATTCGACTCTCAATTTACTCCTGCCGCCCGAGTTGAACGGGCCCCAGTTCCTGACAGACATGATGGTCGACGGCATTGTAATGGACGGCGTGACGGTTAAGGTGCCCGACGAGCCGGGCCTCGGGATCACGGTTCCGGAAGATAAGATTCGGGCGAGCCAATTGAAACTGGGCTGAGGACGCGTGGGGGTCCGCACCCCTCTGAAAAAGGGGTAGTCCCCCCGGCCCACATTTTCATGGCGGGATTATGAACTCGCGGATTCATAGAAACGGACTCCTCCAACGATAGCCCCGGAATCTCCTCGATACCGAAGCCCCGAAGCCCTGACGTGGCGTGAGCCTCTAGGTTTTCCGTGGTGCTGGTCCTGGCGACATGTTTTTCCCAACCCCCTCCCGAGCGCGCCGGGCCATTTCGTTTGCGTCCGGCAAGAACCGCAAACACCATGAAGCGCGAAGCGGCCGCGGGAGTATAACCTGGGGTGGAGACGAGGGCGGAACCCCGGGTACGGAATCAGACGAAATCGAGCCCTGACAGGCCGACAGGAACGAAGCCTGTCATCCGACCTACCCCGTTACCGACACCCATTTTGGGGCAGTCAAACTTACCCCACGCTACGCTGATCCCAACCGGGTTGGGGCGTATCATGAATAGCTGTGGAACCGAGACCTGATGCTTCCGCCCAAGGACTCGTCCGCATTGACGACCTCGTGATCGGCCAACGAGCGCCGCTCGCCTTAATCTGCGGCCCTTGCGTGATCGAGTCCGAAGAGCACGCCGTTTCGATCGGGCAGTCGGTTTCCGAGGCTGCCAAGCAGGCCGGCATTCCCGCCATCTTCAAGGCATCTTTCGACAAAGCCAATCGCACGAGCGTGGAATCCTATCGGGGGCCCGGGCTCGACGAAGGTTTGCGCATCTTGCACGACGTCAAGCGCGAGACCGGCCTGCCGGTCCTCACCGACGTTCACGAACCGCGGCAGGTCGGCCCGGCTGCCGAGGTGTGTGACGTTCTGCAGATTCCGGCGTTCTTGTGTCGCCAGACCGATTTGTTGGTCGAAGCGGGGAGGAGCGGACGCGCGGTCAACATTAAGAAGGGGCAGTTTCTAGCGCCCTCGGACATGCGTTACGCGGCCGACAAGGTTGCATCAAGCGGGAACACGAACATTCTGCTGACTGAGCGCGGCACGTCTTTTGGATATAGGAACCTGGTCGTGGATTTCCGTGGTTTTGCTGTGATGCGCGAGATAGGTTACCCCGTTGTGCTGGATGTGACTCACAGTTTACAATTGCCCGGGGCGGGCAAGGGGTCGAGCGGCGGGCAGCCTGCTTACATTGAGCCGCTGGCGCGAGCGGGCGTGGCGGCGGGGATTGACGCCGTGTTTTTCGAGGTTCACGAAGAGCCCGGCCGCGCACTGTCGGATGGCGCCAATGCTTTGCGGCTGGACTTACTGCCGCAGTTGTTAGAGAGGCTGGTGGCGCTTGATCGGTTGGTCGGCGGTTGGGCCGAGGAGGCGGAGGGTTAGGATCGGGTCTTGGGCCCGGTGCGGAGGTTGGTGGCTGATTCCGGAAGGTCGCCAAGACCAGTACCCCGACACGCTGAAAGCGTGCGACATTTCTGAGTTTGAAGCCTTGCTGCTCTGCTATTCTTCTTTCGTGCGCGTGATCCGCGACGTGCCAATGACGCGAACGCAAATTCTCATCGTGTTGTCGACAGCTGCACTCGCGGCAGCAGCGTTAGGGGCGGCGAACGCTTCCGACGGAGATCCTCCACCCACCCGCGACAAGAGCCAACCCAAGGTTACGGTCAATCCGCGAGACAAGCTGGAATACGCCTGGATCCCTGCGGGCGAGTATCGCATGGGCTGCTCTGGCGACGACGACCTGTGTGAAGAAATCGAGCGGCCAAGCCATGACGTTCGTTTGACCGAAGGGTTTTGGATTGGGCGCCGTGAGGTTTCCGGCCGTTCGTACAAGCGATACGCGAAATCGACGAAACGCAAGATGCCGCCGAAACCCAACGCGACACCTTTTGGCGAGCTGCGGAAGAAGAAGGAAGGTTGGTCCCGGGCGATCGCCGAGGCCTTCGACGGGGGGCCGGGGCAAAAGCAAGACCGACCGATTGTTTCCGTCACCCATGCCGAAGCCGCCGCTTATTGCGCCTTTGCCGGCGGACGCTTGCCTACCGAAGCCGAGTGGGAATACGCGGCCCGCGGCGGGCAGGCCGACCAGCGCTATCCCTGGGGCGACGAGTTGACGCACGATCACGCCAACTACGGGAATGTTGCCGGGCGAGACCAGTGGCGTTACACGGCCCCCGTCGGTAGTTTCGAGCCGAACGGATACGGCCTTTACGACATGGCGGGCAATGTGTGGGAATGGTGTTCCGACTGGGTCGACGGCAACTATTTCCTGAACACGCCGCCGGCAGATCCTCAAGGGCCCGAACAGGGCGAGGCGAAGGTCATTCGCGGCGGTTCCTGGGGATTCGGTCCGCGCTATTTGCGCGTTTCGGCGCGTGCAATGGCTGACCCCTCCAGCCGAGGCGATGGTGTCGGATTTCGGTGTGTCGTGGAGAAGTTACCCTAGGGCGCTTCTTCGAAACCGCGCGAAGAATCGCTTTGGATTCCTCCACGCCAAAGAGACTGCGACCCGTATTCATGAATCTCGAGCTTGAAATCTTCCGTAATCTGTTCGTCTCGATCGCCGAGGAGATGGGGATCGTTCTTCGGCGAACCTCGTTTTCTCCCAACATTAAGGAGCGGCGCGACTATTCTTGCGCCGTCTATGACCACCAGGCCGAAACGATCGCGATGGGCGACCACATGCCCGCTCACCTCGGTGCTATGCCCCAGTCCGTGACCGAGACGTTGCGCTCGCAGACTCTTGAGCCCGGTGATTTGGTTCTTCTCAACGATCCCTTTCGGGGCGGGACCCACCTGCCCGACATTACTTCGGTGTCCGCCGTTTTTCTCGACGGAGGCGCCAAACCTGCCTACTATCTCGCGACCAGGGCGCACCATTCCGACGTGGGCGGAATGATGCCCGGCTCGATGCCTCCCGCGACGGAGATCTTTCAAGAGGGGCTTCGCATCCCTCCAGTTAAGCTATTGATAAAGGGAGAGTTATATGATGATCTTCTGCAGTTGATCTTGCTCAATGTGCGAACGCCGGAAGAACGCATGGGAGACCTGGGCGCACAGATCGCCGCGCACCGGGTCGGCGAGCGTCGCCTGCTCGACGCCACGCGAAAGTACGGCGCGGAGAAAATGCAAGCGGAGATGAGTGAGCTCAAAGACTACAGCGAGCGCTTGATGCGGGCGCGGTTACGGGAGATCCCCGACGGGATGTACGAGTTCGAAGATTTCATGGATGATGACGGTTTCGGCACCGAATCGGTGCGAATCCACTGCCGGCTTACGGTGGAAGGGGACAGCGCGACTGTGGATTATCGTGGCTCCGCGCCGCAAACGCGTGGGGGCATCAATGCGAATTCGGCAGTCACGATGTCGTCGACCATGTACTCTTTCCGTTGCTTGATCCGGGCGGACATTCCTTACAACGCTGGTATGCTGCGCCCGATCGAGATCGTCACCGAGCCGGGCACTTTGCTTGACCCTTTGCCGCCGGCAAGTGTCGCGGCAGGCAATGTGGAGACGTCACAGAGGATCGTCGATGTCTTGTTCGGCGCGCTGGGGAAGGCGCTGCCCGGGCGGATGCCGGCGGCTTCGGCGGGGACGATGAACAACGTGACGTTCGGTGGAACCGACCCTCGCACCGGCGAACCTTTTGCTTACTACGAGACGATTGGCGGTGGGATGGGCGCCCGGCCCGAGGCTCCGGGGCTCGACGCGAACCATACGAACATGTCGAACAGCTTGAATACGCCGGTCGAGGCTCTGGAGCATCAACTGCCGCTTCGCATGCGCCGTTACAGTGTTCGGCCCAACTCGGGGGGCCGGGGTCGGTATCGCGGCGGCCACGGCACGGTAAGGGAGTTCGAGTTTCTCACCGATACCGACATCGCTATTCTTTCCGAACGCCGTTTGAGAGCCCCTTACGGGCGTGAAGGCGGCGGCCCCGGCGAACGAGGACGCAATTTCCTCAACGACGACTCGATTCCAGGCAAAGGACGGTTCCGCGCGCATGCGGGCGACAAACTGCGGATTGAGACGCCCGGGGGCGGGGGGTACGGCGTATGCAAACCCTCACCGCCGAACAGCGGATCGCAGTAAGGGCCCTGCCCTCTGCGGAAGAACGCGTTTTGGTCGATGGTTGGTTACGTGACTGCTTATCCCGTGACATTCGCTCCGAATGTTTCTCCCACGAAGCAAGCCGCCGCCGAAGCAGCCGCAGATCACATCCTTGAGCGACTCGCGGCAGCCCGCCGCGCATCGGGACGGGCGACTCTAGCCGTTTCCGGCGGGTCCACGCCGCAGCTGATGTTCGAAGCCATGGCAAGGGCTGATTTCAACTGGGCCGGCATTCACTTTTTTTGGGTAGACGAGCGTTGCGTGCCGCCGGACCACTCCGACAGCAATTTCGGCATGACGAAAGAAGCGTTGTTGGATTCGATCGCGATCGCCCCGGGCAACACCCACCGTATTCAGGGCGAAAGGAAACCCGCCGAAGCGGCCGGTCTCTATCGAAGGGAAATTGAGGAAGTATTCGGTCTCGACGAAAGCGTATCCGCGACGATGCCGCGGTTTGACGTGATCCACCTAGGGATGGGCCCCGACGCCCACACGGCCAGCCTGTTTCCCGGAGAAGAGCTGATCGGGGACCGCGACGGTTTGGCGGAGTGTGTTTATGCCGCGTCGAAAGACAGTTGGCGTGTCACACTGTTGCCGAGGGTGCTGCTCGCTGCTGCCGATACGGTTTTTCTGGTGACGGGGGAAGACAAGGCCGCGGCCTTACGGGAAGTTGTTGACGGTCCCTACGATCCACGCCAACGTCCGGGGCAGTTGATCGCCCGCGAGGCCGATCCTGTGCATTGGTTCCTCGACGAGGCGGCCCTGCCGTAGATTCGGTTGACCAGGGCGCCTTCTTTGGCGGGCTTCGCGGTCCGCTCGAAGCTTTGCTACATTCTTGACGGGGCCTTCCGCTGCCGGTTTGCCGCCGGCCCACCCGCCCGTCCTATTTTTCATGTCCCCTGATGCACGTGCCGGCCGGGTTGCCGCTGATTTTCAGAGTCGCTTTGGTTCCGTCCCGAAGGTCTATCGCGCGCCGGGGCGGGTGAATCTCATCGGAGAACACACCGACTATAGCGGCGGCCTGGTAATGCCTGTGGCGATCGACCTGTTTACTTGGGTGGCTCTCCGTTCGCGGCCGGATCGAACGATTCGTGCCTATTCGGCGACGATGGACGATACTCGCGAATTTACCATCGGCGCTGACGAGCCCGATGCGGGGTGGGGACGCTATGTGCAGGGCGTCGCTTTGGCCCTTGAGGACTCCGGCTACGCGGTCTCCGGCGCGGACATTCTCATCGACAGCGACGTCCCTCTTGGGTCGGGACTCAGCTCCTCGGCGGCGCTTGAAGTTGCTTTCGGGCTCGCTTTGAGCTCGGAGGCCGGCTTCGAGATCGAAAAGACTCAGCTCGCCAAGATCTGTCAACGAGCCGAAAACCAATATGTCGGCGTTCAATGCGGCATCATGGACCAGATGGCGGCGGCTTGTGGGGAGCCCGGCCACGCGCTGAAAATCGATTGCGCAAGTCTGGAATGCGAGTCGTTACCGATTCCGGCGGGCGTCCGAATCATCGTCGCCAATACGATGGTTCGCCACGCTCATGGCGCCGGAGAATACAACCGGCGCCGCGAAGAGTTGGAAGCCGGCCTCCGAGCCCTGGGTGATGGGGCGGGTATAGCCCAACCCAGGGACCTGACTGCCGAGCAGGTAGAGGCTGCTGATCTGCCCGAGATTCCCCGCAAGCGAGTTCGGCACGTGATGACCGAGAATGCTCGTGTCGAGCAGGCAGCGGCGGCGCTCGCCACGGGGGACCTTGTGCTCTTCGGGCGTCTGATGGCGCAATCGCACCGGAGCTTACACGACGACTATGAGGTCAGCTGTCCCGAACTCGACGCGATGGTTGAGGCGGCTGCCGGCGCGCCGGGTCTGCGAGGCACGCGCATGACGGGTGGGGGGTTCGGCGGCTGCACCGTGAGCCTGGTTGACGAGCCGGACGTGGACGACTTCAGGGCGCATGTCGCTCGTGGTTACCGCGCGGCAGTCGGGCGCGACCCCGCTTTCCACGTTTGCTCCGCGGCGGCCGGCGCCCGAGTTGTCGAGGTGCCGGCAAGGCGGGCTCTGAAAAAGGCATGAACCTCCAGGAGTACTCTCACCACCGTCGCAACGCCCTCGCCGGCGAATGGGTACTCGTTTCCCCGCATGACGGCCGCCTTCCCGTCGCCGAACTCGGGTCCCGTTCATCTCACGAGATCCGCTGTTAGCCCGTTTTCTTATCGCGTAGCGAGGCAAAGTGCAAGAAGGGCCCGTCAGGCGATGAGAAATGCGGGTTAGTCTGAAACGTCGCCACAGGGCCGCCGGTCACGCATGGAATCGACGTTCGATCTGGTCATCATTGGCGGTGGCATTAACGGCTGCGCCCTAGCGCGTTTGGCCGCTGAAAATGGATTCTCCGTCGCACTACTGGAGAAGAACGATTTCGGCTCGGGTGTTACGAGCCGTTCGACGCGTCTCATTCACGGCGGGCTGCGCTACCTCGAGAGCGGACGAATCGGCCTGGTGAACAAATCGCTCAACGACCGCCGCGTGCTGCTCGAAGAGTATCCCGGGCAGGTGAAACCGCTGCCGTTTCTAATCCCCGTTTACGGCTCCGATTCCCGTGCCGCGTGGTATATCGGCGCCGGATTAACGTTCTACGATTGGCTGGCGCGCGATCCTAAACTCAGGGTGGCTCGGAGACTCTCCGCGCGTGAAGTGGCGTCGGTCGAACCCGGGCTCGATGCGGAGGACTTGCAGGCCGGTTTTCAATACCTCGACTGCCAGGCCGTCTATCCGGAGAGGTTGGCCCTCGAGATGGCTCTGCAAGCCGAGGACGCCGGGGCCGTTTTGGCGAATCATACCTCGGTCGAAGGGTTTGTTATCGAAGGCGGACGCGTCAACGGTGTAGAGGCCGGCGGGTCGTGCGGCGAAGGGGTGTTTCGCGCCCGGATTGTGGTAAACGCCGCGGGGGCCTGGATCGACCGAGTGCTGTGCGCACTCACCGAGTCCGCGCCGAAGCCACTGCTGACGTTGCTGAACGGTGCGCATATCGTGGTTCGGCCTTTTGCCGGCGCACCGGGCCGTGCCGTATACCATGAAGCGCGAGCGGATCGTCGGCCGTTCTTCATCATTCCTTGGCGGGGTCTCTTCTTGATCGGGACGACCGAAACGCCTTTCGACGGCGATCCCGCGTGCGCCGAGCCGACGGCGGCTGAGATCGACTACCTGCTGGCGGAGGCGAACAGCTTGTTCCCGCGCTCGCGCCTCGCCCGTGAATCGGTGATCTATGCTTATTCGGGTTCGCGGCCGTTGTTGCGGGCGTCGGGGAATCTGAATAAGGCGTCGCGGGACCACAAGCTGTACGACCACGAAGCCGAAGACGGTTTAGCGGGTCTACTTACGATGGTCGGCGGGAAGTTGACCACAGCTCGTTCCTTTGCATTGGAGGTCCTTACGAAGGTTGCCGAGAAGTTAGGTGCGCCCACGCCGTCAGCGCCGGCCAAGACCGCTTCCGTCGAGTGCAGCGACCCTCGACGGATGGAAATCTACGGCCCGCGGGCCGACCAGCTCGAGCAATTTGTCCGGGCCGTGCCGGAGGGCGATGAGGCGGCGGTTGAAGGGTCGGACGTCACGCGCGGGGAAATCCTCTTTGCTGTCGAAAGGGAACATGCCCGCACATTGGGCGACATCATGTTGCGGAGAACGGGCATGGGTTTTGACCCCGGACATGAGCGAATTTGGGCCGAGCAAGTCGCGGCCGTAGCGACGACTTCACCTGCTTGGGGGAATATCTCAATTCCCGACGCCGTGGCGGAGTACAAAAGCGAACGCGAAAGGGCGCTCTATCCACCGGCCCGTATCTTGGAATCCGAACGGGCGCGCAACCTTTAGGGTACGCACTGGCCGGGTTAGCGCCGTGAAAAAACGGGTACGGCAGTGAGCGGCGCCAACAATTCCCATGCGATCAATAATCCCGTCAGGATCGAAGCAGGTTGCTTCCGCATCGTGGCGCGGGGCAGGCCTTGTTGTCGGGCCGGCAGCACGAACCAATCGGTGCCGTCGAACTCGCTTCTTTCACGGCCCCTTGGCAGCTGGAGTTCTGTCATTGCGAGAAGCACGGCGAGGCGGGCGCGCCGACCAAATCGCGTCCCAGACAAATCGGAGACCCTCTACGTCTTATCGAAAAGGCGGACGGCCCGGACGGTTCCAGGGCCGTCGCTGCGGGGCATTTACGCGTCCCACGCGACGCAGCGGAAGCCGTCGCAAGCCCGCCTCCGACCGCGAGTGACAGCGCCGCGGTGCGAGTACGCAATCATTGACAGCCGGTCGGACGCCGACTAGAATCAAGGGGTTGAAGCGGGAGTAACTCAGTTGGTAGAGTGCGACCTTGCCAAGGTCGATGTCGCGGGTTCGAATCCCGTCTCCCGCTCCAAAGTCTCAGCGGCCCTGCTTCACCGAGATCCCGTCTCCCGCTCCAAAGTCTCAGCGGCCCTGCTTCACCGAGAAAGGGCCGTTTTGTTTAAGAGCGCCGGCCAGCTCCCCAAGAGCCTGGCGGCGCCCTCACCCGCCCGGGCGCGGTAGCCAAGTGGTAAGGCAGAGGTCTGCAAAACCTTTATTCGTGGGTTCGATTCCCACCCGCGCCTCCATTCTTAAGTTGCTTATTTTATCTCTACTTAGCTGATTCAAGATAACTTAGATCTCCGTCAAGGCCTGTAACTTCTGACTAGTTCTAGCAAGGTCTGACGACTTCCGTAGTCTTCTGACAGGCAATTTTGGCCCAGGTTTGGCCTGAAACTTTGACCGTCAATTGATCGCTTCCACCACTGGTCGTAGCCCTTCCTCGAATCTTCGCATTGCGTCCCGAACGTGTTCTTCATCGACGTGAACGTATCGTTGTAGCGTCTTTAGGTCGGCGTGGCCCAGCACCTTCTGCAGCGCAAATATGTCCATCGACGCAGTGTAGAACCGCGTCGCAAAGGTGTGCCGAAGGCTGTACGGATCGAACAGCACGCCGCATTGCCTGCAGATCGCGTAGTGTGCATTGATGTAGGCGGAGTATGTGTATGGGTGGTCGTGCGACCCGAACACGAAACCAGGACGGCCCTTCACAAGCTGGTAGTTCCCCTTACCTGCTTGTTGACGCGCTATCATGCCCGGGAAAATGAAAGGTGAATCCCACCGCATCCGGCGACCGAGAATTGTCAGGGACTCGGCTGTCAGATCCAGTTTTCTCCGTGCTGAGTGGTTCTTTCCCCTGGCAACTCGATCGGGGGGGAGGATCGGGGGGGAGGATCGGGGACAGGTCCCGTTCCCTGTTCGGAGCCAGATCGGACAGCTTCAGGGGATTTCTCTTGCTGAAGATTCTTCATCTTGGGTTCGGCCATTCGGGTCCAGGAAGGCTATTAAGGCGTTGATATAAGAGCACATGGGTCGACAATCCTCGTGCTCAGCATGGCGATCTGCGTCAAGTAGGTTTCCGAATTCGGGAGCTGTCCCCGAACCTCCCGCCGCTCCCCCTCCGGGCCTCTTCCTCGCGGGGGGTTCGGACCCACGGTTCCGCTTCGCTCTACCCATGGGCTACGATCCTACATCGCTTCGCGGCTCAAAAAGGAAGCGAGGCATGGGGAGGGACACATCGGTGGGGAGGGTGTCGGTGACCACTACGGCGGATGCGTCGGACGGGCCGGTGTTGGTCACCGTAATGGTGTAGGTGAGGTTGCCCGCTCCTCCGCCGGCGACGACCGGGTCGTTGGGGTTGTCCGTCTTCGTGATGTTCAGGTTGGCTTCCTTCGCGATGGTGGTCGTGTCGGTGGCTGAATTGTTGACGAGGTTGGAGTCGGTGAACCCGCCGGGTGCAGCTAACATGGCGGTGTTGACCAGATCGCCCATGGCGTCGGACGCCAGGTTGCCTGTTGCCGTAAAGACTACGGACTCGCCCGCGGCGATGGTGACCATTTCATTGATATTGCCGTTGTTGCCCGCCGCGCAGGACGAGGTTGCGCCGGCGACGCAAGTCCAACTGACGTTGGACAGGGAGCCGGGGAAAGTGTCGGTGACGGTTGCGTTGACGGCGTCGCTGGGCCCCGGGTTGCTTGCCGTGATGGTGTAGGTGACCTGATCGCCGGCAACGACGTTCTGGGCGGTCTTGGTGATCGATAGATCGGCGGCCTGCGTGATCACGGTGTCGTTGTCGGTGGCGGTGTCGTCGAGGTTGCTGGCGTCGGTTGAGCCGACCGGCTTCGTGACCGAGGCGGTATTCGAAAGTGTCCCCGTGGCGCCTGGGTCGACCGTCGCCGTGACCGAGAACGTCACGGATCCGCCAGGACCAATGTTGACCGAGTCACTGAGGTCGCCCGTGCCGTTGGAACAGGAGGAGCCGGCGCCGGCCGGGGTGCACGTCCAGGCGTTGACGGTCAATTCGGCGGGGAAAGTGTCGGTGACGGTGGCGCCAACGGCGTCGCTGGGGCCGCCATTGCTGACCACGATCGTGTAGGTGAGCTGATTGCCGGCGATGACCGTCGTGATGCCGTCAGTCTTGGTGATGGACAAGTCGACCTCGACCTCGACGGTCACGTCGGCGGTATTGGTGTTGTTGCCGGTCATCGTGTCGTCGGCGGACTTCACTTCACCTGTGTTGGTGATGGTTCCCGCGGCCGTGTCGGCGTCTACCGTGACTATGATGGTGACGCTGGGCGTGGCCTGGTCGATTACCGTTCCGAGGTCGCAGACGATGGGGTCACCGCCCGTTCCCGCGCCCGGGCAAGCACCCATGGGACCGGTGGCCGATACCAGCGTCACTCCGGCCGGGAGTACGTCTTCGACGGTCACGTTGGTGGCGTCGGCCGGCCCATTGTTTGTGACCTGAAGGGTGTAGGTGACCTGGCCGGCGCTGCCTGCCGTCATCGTGGTCGGGTTGGCGGTCTTGATGATCGAGAGATCGGCCATGACGTTGATGTTGGTCATGTCGTCATCCGAATCGTTTCCGGCGTTTGGATCCGTGTCGGGCGAATTGGAGACGGTGGCGGTGTTGGTGACCAAGCCGGTCGCGCTGGAGGGAATGCTGACGACGATCGTGACAGTCGCGTTGGCCCCATCAGCGATAGTGCCGAGGTTGCAGGGCAGCGCAGCACAGCCGCCCTGACTGGATGTCACTGAATCGATGCTGAGAGGCGCAGGAATCGCGTCGCTAACGCTGACATTGACAGCGTCGGAGGGGCCGTTGTTGGTGACGGTGAGCGTGTAGGTCGCCTGTTGGCCGGCTTTGAAATCGGCGGAGGTGACTTGCTTGTCGATCGCGAGATCGGACTCGACGATGACCGGAATGGTGACCGAGTTCGACGTCACGTTGTTGCTGGGTCCGCCTCGGGCGGAAACCATGGCAAAGTTGGAGATACTTCCGGTGGCTGACGAGGCGATATTCACGCCGATATTGAACATGATCATGTCGCCGGCCTCCAGGTCGCCAATTGCGCAAGTGACCGTTTGGCCGGAAGCCGAACAAGCGCCGGAAGACAGCCCGGCATTGAAGGAAAGCCGGGGGTCAAGCGTGTCGCTGACAGTGGCGTTCTTGGCCGCTTTGCCGCCGATGTTCTCAACAGTCACCTTGTAGACCGCTGTCATTCCCGCGATGAAGTCGGGGGGCACCGTTAACGACCCTTTGGTGATCGTCAGTTCCGAAGCACCGCCGCCGTCGTCGCTGCCGCAGCCTTTCACCTCAATGGCGCCGGTGCCCATGATAGGCTCTCCGCCCAAGGTCATCCCGGTCAGAGTGACGCTTTCCTGGCCGCACTCGAGTCCCAGGTCCATGACCTGGAAGCGGAAAACCAAGTCGTCGAGGCCGTCTTTGTCGAGGTCTTTGATCTGGGGAGGGCCGAGCGGGCTGGCGCCTTCCACTTGAACGGTGCTGGGGTCAACCTCGGTCGGGGCATCAAAGACGCCGGTGCTCAAGACAGCGATGTCCGTTGTTTTGCCTGCACTTTTTATGCTGAGCTTTCCGGGCTTGACCAGGACGTCAACGGGTATCAGCGGCAATGCCACGTAGGCCAAACCGGTGTCTTTGCCGGCCTGGGCATCCGTGGCGGCGGCCACCGCTACGTTCACATCCCCGAGAGCAACCGCCGATCCGTAACGGCCGAACTCGACCGGATCGCGAGCGGCCAAGGTCTTGATCAGGTTCCACTGGCCGGGGCTACTGAGATTGCGCTGAAAGATATAGACCGAGCCGGAGTCGGTGCTTGGGTCGTCGGTGCCGAGGGCTCCAATCGCAATGAGGTTGCCGTTAATTGCGACAGCGCCCCGGAATCCGAACAAGTCGCCGGCGGCAGAGTCGTCGGGAACGAGTTTGGTGGTTTCGGTCCAAAGGTTCGGACTGTCGAGAAGCCGATCGAAGACGTAGGCCCCGCCGGCATTCTGTCCGAGGCGGCTGTCACCGGAAGCGCCAACCACAATGGTGCTGTCGCTGATGGCGACGGCGATACCGAAGTTCGCACCTTGGGTGAGATCGCCGGCTACGAGCTTGGCGGATTGCGCCCAGCGCCCTTCGCCGCCCTCATTTCGACTGAAGACGTACGCGGCGCCGGAGTTGAATCCAGCGGAGTTGTGTCCCATGGCGCCGACGACAATGTCGTCGCCGTCGATCGCGACGGCGTAGCCGAACCGGCTGCCGACCTCCGCATCGGAGCCGACGAGGGCCGCGGCGGGCGCCCAGTCGCCGGTCTCTTCCCGTTCGAAGACATACGCGGCTCCGGCGCCCAATCCGATCTGCGAGTCACCCGGCGCCCCAATAACTAATGTTGTGCCGTTGCCGGCGACGGAAGATCCAAACAAGTCGTCCCCGCCGGGGTTGGGGGAGGTCAACCGCGCTGCCGGCGACCATGTCGCCAACCGTCCTGGGTTGCGCTGAAAGACATACACCGAGCCGGAGGTGTCGCTGTCCCCAGACCCGGGGGCGCCCACAATGATCATCTCGCCCGCCACGGCGACCGAGTACCCGAAGCGCTCTCCCCGCCTTGCGTCCGGTGAAACGATGGCGGCGAGACGCCCCCAGCGGATCTGTCCCGCGCGTGCCCGTGAAGAAACGGCCGTACGGCTCCCGTAGACGTAGACCGAGCCGAACTGGTCGGCGTCAACATAGGACCCCACGACTACCGTGTCGCCGTCAAAGGCAATCGATTTACCTATCGGTTCCAGTCCCCCGGGTGCTACGACGTCGCCGGAAGTGAGCTTGACTTGGGTTTGAGCGGACGCGATGCTGCCGGCCAGCAGCAGGACGCCCAAGCAGACGGCAGCCCATCGCATGGGCGAGAGGGTCTTCCAGCATCGGGTTGGAGCATCAATACGGGTGGTCATCACAGCTCTATTTTCTCGACGGAAACAGACGTGTTTTCCTGAGAGTTTTTAGCGCAAGACGGGTACCAGGAGTGCCAGAGGGCCTGGAATAGGACTACACACCGAACACGTTTTTCCAAAAACTGAGAATCCATCTTACACCTAAACGCAATAGAACCACAGCAATAATCTACTAGTACTTTTTTTCAATCGGCATCCAGTTTGACCAGCAATGGCCCAAACGGACATCCGGCCAAGATTACGAGATCCAGAGATCCGAGTCAAGAGCCGGGTCTTTTTCGGGGCCCGCCGATACGGAGGGACCGCGAATCGTTAGTGTCCGCACGGGAGGAGATCGGCGAGGATCGGCCTGAGGGAGTGTTTCACGCACGGGTGTTGCCGAGGACCGTCTGGGAGAGGTCGTGGATGGATAGCGTCGAGCGCGTGGTGCTCGTCCACCGCTTGCGCGAGGTGGTGTCCCTCGTTGGGTTCACACGATTTGAGTCGGCGGCGCCCGACATGGAGGGGGAGTTGGACATGGGTGTGCGCCGTGCATCGTTGGCGCGCGACGTTTCTTGGCTGCCCGCCGTCGAGAACAAGGGGGAAGGTTTCTTCCTTCAGTTCAAGAAGTCAGCAATCGATTCCTGGCTCCGGAAGCCTGCGGTTCAGTCGCGAGCCATCGCCCTAAACAGGGGTTTCAAGGCCTGGGGTAAAGAGCACTCAGGCTCCGGTCGGAGCTTTCCCGGTCCGGTGTACTTGATGCTCCACTCGGTGTCGCACTTGCTGATCACCGCCGTTTCCTTGCAGTGCGGGTATCCTGCCAGCTCGATTCGGGAACGAGTGTATGTCATACCGGATATCGGCTACGGGATTCTTCTCTACACGGGCAGCTCGGACGCTGAAGGTACGTTGGGCGGATTGGTGGAGGTCGGCCGAAACATTCACGAATCCCTGCGTGACGCTCTGGAGATGGCTCGCCTGTGTTCCAACGATCCGGTCTGCGCTCAGCATGAGCCCGAGAGCGGACATGAACACCGCTACCTACACGGTGCAGCCTGTCACGGATGCGTACTCGTGGCGGAGACGAGCTGTGAGCAGCAGAACGATTTCCTAGATCGAGCGCTTGTGGTTCGGACGGTCGAGGCGGAGGGCGCGGAGTTCTTCTCGGAGGTTGATGCTTGAGCAAGGAACTACTCGAACTTGCCGCTGGGGACATCCGCGCCATCGCATCAGCAGTCCGCTCGGGCAGGTTGATCGAGCCGGTGTCGGCCCTTGCCGTCGGGCGGCTAGTGGGTGCTAATAGCGCTGAAGAGGTCCGTGGACTATTGACGGACCTGTATTCATCCGGCTGTTCGCCAGAAGGTGTTGCGCGGTGTTTAGACGTGCTGGCTGCCGCTGCCGAGCAGCGACGCAGGCTCGAAGAGTCCGTGCAGATCGTCACGACTGGTCCGGAGATGGTCAGCGTCGCGAATCGCGACACGATGGTGGTCGTCGAGGAGATGTTTCGCCGGGCTGAGCGCAACGTCTTGATCTCCGGATACGCAGTTTACGAGGGTCGAAAGGTCTTTCGCGAACTAGCCGGCCGCACTCAGGAGAGGCCCAATCTGCGAATCCGGATGTTCCTTGACATCCACAGGAAGGCTGGCGACTCGTCGCTGGATTCAGAGATCGTTTGGCGCTTCGTCGACCACTTTCGGCGTGCGGACTGGTCTGATGGCTGTCCGCTGCCGGAGATCTACTACGATCCTCGATCGTTGGCTTCGGGTACTGAGAAGCGGGCAGTCCTGCACGCGAAGTGCGTTGTTGTTGACGATCGCGAGCTTTTCGTTTCCTCGGCGAACTTTACCGAGGCGGCGCAGGCGCGGAACATCGAGCTTGGAGTACTTCTGCGGTCGTCCGAGCTTGCGTCACAGGTAAGCAGCTTTCTTCGACTCGCTGGTCGAATTCGGACACTGCCAGAGGGCGAATTGAAACGTGTCTCCTCCGGCCATCGGCTACTCCACGACTTCCAACCGAAGCCTTGGGACGGGGCGTCATGTCACCGGACGGTCGCATGCCGGTATGTCCTGCAACGCGGGCTGAAAAGTCGGACATTTTTGGACATTTCTACCATCGAGAACTGGGGAACCTCCCTAAGACTGGGGCGAGTCCGGCCGGTACGGGTGAACTCAGTCGGCGAGCCGGGCGCGGTGGCGGGTTGACGACTCCAGCGCCAAGCTCCGAGCGCTGCGGCGGCGGTTGACCCCGGAGGCCGAACGGGCGCTACCGCTTCCTACACGAGGACCGCCGACGAGGTCTTTAATGGTGTTCAGACTCCGATGGTCAAGCCTCCGGTCAAAATGACAACGCTGGACGAAATCGTTCTCAAAGGATTTGCGGTGGACCAGGAGTCCCGTACGCGCTGTCTCGCCGTGGAAGTATTTGTGGGTGGGTCCCCCCATCTGACCACGTACGGCAAGAGTCGTCCGGACGTAGCGACGTACTTCGGGGAACCCGGATTCGAGAACTCCGGCTTTTCATTCCGATTACCAGCAGCGGCAGTCGGGCCGGGTGCACATGAGCTGCGACTCCGAATTCATCTCGCCGGACGGCCGGCCTACCTCGAGACGCTAGGCTTTCCCTTTGTCGTCGAGTAGCCGGCCTACGCTGGTAGCGGCAGAGGGTTCCCTCTATCGCAGGACAGCCCGCTGGACGGAGCTCAAAGCAGTCGAGATAGCGTCGACATCTTTCTCCGAATCTAACCCGCGACTTAGTCGAGGTCTGATCCTTGGCTGCCTAGCCCGGCACCAAGGAGCCCGAATGCGACAACCCGACACAGACGCGTTGTATCGTCAGCCTCTCCAAGAGGCAGAATAGTAGAACATGGAACCGATCAAGATCGCCTGTGTCGTGGGCACGCGGCCCAATTTCGTAAAGATGGCGGCGTTAACGCGAGAGATCCGGCGTCGTCCAGTCCTGAGTTTCGAGCTGATTCACACCGGACAGCATTTCTCTCCCGAAATGTCGCGGCAATTCTTCGATGATCTCGGTCTGCCGGAACCGTATCACAACCTGTGTGTCGGAGGATACGGCCAGGGTCAACAAACTGGGGCGATCATGCAGTCGATAGCGCCCGTCCTCGAGCAGGCTAAACCCGCCCTTGTGCTGGTCGTCGGAGATGTCCGCTCGACCCTTGGGGCGGCGTTGGCGGCGGCAGAGCTGCAGATTCCCATCGCACATGTCGAGGCGGGCTTGAGAAGCGGCGACCGACGAATGCCGGAGGAGATAAACCGCATCGTCACTGACACTCTGTCGGACTACCTATTCGCCTCCGAGCAGAGCGGTGTTGACAACTTGAGGGCGGAGGGTGTGCCCGACGACCGCGTCTTCTTGGTCGGGAACGTAATGATTGATACCCTGCTCCGCTTGCGCGACCGCGCTCGGGAGTCAACAATTCTCTCGAGACTCGACTTGGCGCCGAAAACATATGCGGTTGCGACGTTGCATCGGCCGTCGAACGTAGACGATCCTGAGCAACTCGCCCGGCTACTCGAAGTTTTGACGGCAATCTCCGAGCGGATACCAATCGTCTTCCCGGCTCACCCGAGAACCCTCCAAAGGATCGAATCCTCGCAAGTATCCAGCCGAGGCATACGTCTATTGCCTCCCGCCGGGTATATCGATTTTCTGCAGCTAACTGCGGAATCACGATTTGTTCTCACCGACTCTGGTGGAGTCCAGGAGGAGACGACGATCCTTGGCGTACCTTGCTTGACGCTTCGCGAGAATACCGAGCGGCCCGCGACGATTCAGGAAGGCACAAACCGCCTTGTGGGCGTCAGCCCGGACGCGATCCTAGCGGCGGTGCAAGAAGTACTGAGCGAATCGGCTTGGGAAGGTGGAAGGCCACATTTTTGGGACGGCCACGCGTCTTCACGGATAATGGACATCCTGGAAGAACGGCTCTAGCCTCGCCTCCCGCAGACAGCATCTGAACAAATGTATGGGGTCTGTGGGCTCAGGTCATCGACCCATCTGCGTACGCCTGAGACGTCTCTGCCGACACGAACTCTGCGTTCGCGGGCTGCACGGCAGCATTACCGGCTGGTAGGGGCGACCCCGACTTAGCGCGGCGCCGTGGCATAAGCGCGAACCTCAATACGGACCCGGGCATGACATGTTTGGCATGCGACCGCGCACGGCGTGCTCCGCGAACGCTCTCACATACTGTTCGTCCATGCGCTCGCGTCGTTCGGCGGCACGAGCACGAGACAGCCCGCGCGCCTCGGCGTCCGCATGCATTCGTGTTCGGCTTGCCCGAGTGCCTGCTCTTCCACCAACACACCCTGGCGCTCGTACCGCTTTCGCGACCGACTGAACCGCACGACAACAGGCGAGAGAGTGGAGTATTTCCTCGCTCGTCGGGTGAGTGCCGTGTTGCCCCGCGGCAGGAACACGAGATGATCTAAGTCCGCGCGCGCCAGGCAGAGCGGGCGATCCTTCTCCATTCTCAAGAACCGGCCTTTGCCGCATGGCGAGTTGATCGTCTGACAATCTACCGCTTGTGACTCGGGGCGCTGTGATCGGGTGTCATTCTTCCGGCGCGGGCCCGGCCGGCTTCCAGGGTGTTTTTTCACCGAACCAGTGCTCCAGGTCCCTGTATTCGATGTACTCGACGACGGCGCCATCCTTGTGCACGAACACGGCAATGCCAAACTCGCCCGGCTCAAAAGGCCCGAAGATCACCTCCTCACCTTCCATCGCCTTCTCTAGATCGTCCACGCGAAAGGCAATGTGCGGCAGGTGCCAGAGCTTCCACAGCCCCAGGTCCCGCGGGTCAACCTCGGGCATCTCGGCCGGGCGTATGTACTCGATGCTTTGCGGGTGAAGTCGTGGGTTGGTCACCCACACCTTGCTGAGCTCGACCCAGCTCTCTCCTTCATGTGGCTCGGACGTGACGATTCCGACGTGATCAAACTCCTTCATGGCTAGGGCTCCGTTACGGCTGTTACCCGGTCTCGGGGAAGAAGGTGGGCAGATTGACACCCGCAAATGGCTGAAACTCGCCGCGCACTTGGCAGAAGTGCAGCTCTACATTCCTCGCTCCCCACTCGTACATTTGTCTTACGAGCCCCGTTTTCTCCATGGGTACCAGTGTGACCGGCGATCGCCCCCGGTATTGATCGAGTTCCTTGTAAATCAAAGCCATTGCCTGCGCTTCCGTGCGGGCAACACCCGGGCCAAGCATGTTGAAGGCTGGATGGCCTGAAGAGATCAGGAAACCCTCGATCTTGCCTGCCGAGATTTCGTAGACCGAGACGTGCCAGAACCCCTGTTCGTTCTTGATGCAGAAACGGTAGTCGGTCTCGCGGCTGATGCCGCTGACCGACAGCTCCAGGTCGACCAGGGCGGACACGTCGTCGGGCATTGCGTCACGGACGTGTTCCAAGCCGGGAAGGCTCGTACTCAGGCCGCCTTCCGGGACCTGAAGCATCATGTCCTGATAGGCGCAGCGCGGCACAAACCCCGCGCTGTTGTAGAGCGAAAAGGAATCGAGATTCAAGGCGCTTTGCGTTAACCGAAGAGCCTTATAGCCGTGGCGGTTCGTGTAGTCGATGATGTAGTCGAGCAGCGCCCTGGCAACGCCGCGGCCAAAGTAGTTCGGGTGCACGTTCATGATCCCGAGCGAAACGTGTTGCGGCCTCGGATGGTAAAAGCACGATCCCATCAAGCGACCCGTACGCGGGTTCTCCGCTACCACACAGCATCCTGGTTCGAGCGCATCGTAGACCTCGCAGAACACTTCGGTTGTCTCCGGCCCACCCGAGAAGATCTGTGGCATCCCGCGAAGCTGGTACCAGGCATTGGTGGACGCATAAATCAGCTCCGCAATCTCGGCACGGTCCTCGGGTGTCGCGGTGCGCAGCGGAATCGACTTCATAGAGAGACCTCCCGGATCCGGACGTGCACTATTCTACTAGGCCTCAGGTCGAAAGAACCGGAGGACGCCAAGCAACCGGCTCGGCCTGTCAAACGGTAGGGGCCGGGCTACAATATTGCATCGTCGTGAGTTCGGGAGGGCGTGGTGTCCAAGAACGCGGGGACCCGCCACAAGCGTTAGGAGGGATGGCGCGTTTCGGCGGCGGAAAGGGGATCATGTGAAACGCATCAAGTTCGGCGTGATCGGCCTCGGTTGGTTTGGTGAGAAGCATTGCGAAGCGCTTTTCGATCTGCCCCAGGTAGAATTGTTCGCCCTGTGCACACGACGGCTGGCGTTCTCCCGACACGACCTACTGGCCGCTTTCGCACGGAGTACCCTCGGGGGCTCTACGCGAGGAACTTGCGTACTTCGCGAACTGCCTGCTCGCGGGTAACAAGCCCGAGACCGTCACGCCCGAAGAGGCCCTGGAAGCGGTGCGCGCGTGCTTGGCCGCCGAGGAGTCCGCCGCGAAAGGCTCTGTCGTGCGGATCAGGTGAACATTGTTGTCGGTTTGAAAACGGAGAGCAGCTTATAGGGAAAGGTTGTCGAGCAAGACTCTTTGACCGAGAATACAAGAAGATGTTGTTCGGGACCCGTGGCATTCTGCTTCTGTCGATGGTTCTCGTATTCCTGATCGAACCATCCCATGTGACGAAGCCTCTCCAAAAAAGGCAGTCCAAGTCACGCTTGCTCGATCTAGAGCTTGTAAATCAAGCCCTTCTCCAGCAACGCCGCAACGGTCTTCTGGAAGGCTTCGGTGGCGTCCTCGACGTCTCGGTCCGTGTGGCCCGCTGAAAGAACTCCTCCTGTAGAGCTCATGTTGTCGACACCGTGGTGGCGCAGATGGAGTTGGTAGTCATGAATCAACGCCCCGGGCATACCCTTAAGGCGCTTGGCATCGGTTGTGTGAAGGTGCTTGCGGGTGGAGGCCGCTTGAACTCTTGGAAGGTCTGTCTCGAAGTAGACGTGGAAAGTGGAACAGGTCCCGTAAACATAGCCGGCGACGCCGTGCTTCTCGAGAACTTCTTCCCACGCCGCGCGCAGCCGCTTGGTGATCGCGTTGGCCTTTTCTATGGCCTCCCCGGCGGCGACGCGTTTGAGGACCGCGATCCCGGCGGCGGCCGATAGCGGCGCGGCGTTGAAGGTCCCAAGGTGGGTCACGCGCTCAAATCGATCATGTCGAGCATCGCCGGTGTGGTCGAACAACTCCATCATGTCCGCGCGCCCGACCAGCGCGCCTCCCGGCATGCCGCCGGCCAAAACTTTCGCGAAGCAGGAGAGATCAGGAATAACCTGGTATAGCTCCTGGGCGCCGCCCGGACTGAATCGGAATCCTGTAACGACCTCGTCAAAAATGAGGGCAACCCCCCGGCGCGCTGTAATTTCCCGCAGGCCTCGCAAGAACTCAGGATCAATCGGTACCCGCCCCCAAGACGCCCCGGAAGGCTCAATGATCGCAGCGGCAATGTCCTTTTCGCGGGCGAGCACGTCGTCGACCCTCTGTAAGACGCCGTCAGGGATCGCAACCATGTCTTCTTTCACGCTCGGGGGTACGCCCAGCGACCCGTCGGCGTCAAAGGGAGGCTGGAAGCCATGCACAACGGCATCGTGCCAGCCGTGGAAGTGACCTTCGAAACGCAGCAGCTTATTGCGTCTCGTAAAAGCCCGTGCAAGCCGTATCGCCAACAGAGTCGCCTCGGTGCCGGAGTTGACGAACCGAACTCGCTCGGCCGACGGCACCAACTTCTGAACCAGTTCCGCCCATTCAATGTGCAGCGGGTGGTCGTTGCCGAAGTGCGTGCCGAGCGGGGCCGCATCCGCGATGGCTGCTAGAACGTCGGCGTCAGCGTGGCCCAGCAGCAAGGCCCCGTTGCCCATTAGAAGATCGACGTACTCATTACCGTCAACATCCCATTTGCGGCCGCCCTCGCCTCGTTCGATGCAGAGAGGAACGGGTTCGAAGTAGCGCAGGTCGTGACCTACCTTGCCGCCGAGAACCTGTGCGGCGCGCTCAAACCAAGCCGCCGATTTCGGTCTCTTGGCCGCATACGCCTCGGCTGTGTCGTGACTTTCCGACATCCGATCACCGCTCAGTCGTTCAGGAGCTCTATGGCTAAGCGTGTCTCGCCGCTTTCTGATAGGCCTCGTCGAGCAATTCGACCACATGCACCACCCGCCGGCCGCCGCCGAACAGCTCCGAGCCGGCGCGCATTTGCAGCAAGCATCCCGGATTCGCCGTCGCGATCGTCTCGGCACCGGTGAGTCGTACCATCTCCATCTTTTTTTCGAGCAGGCTCATCGACATCTCGGTGTGCTCGACGTTGTAGACACCGGCGCTGCCGCAACAAATTTCACTGAAAGGTAATTCCTTGAATCGCAGTTCGGGAATGGCCGCCAGCATTTCTCTCGGCTGTTGCCGCACCTTCTGCCCGTGCAGCAGGTGGCAGGAGTCCTGGTAGGTCACTGTAATCGGCAGGGCGCCCAAATCGCGATTGAACTCAATGCCGGCGAGAAATTCGCTAACGTCCTTGACCTTCGAGGAAAAGGCCTTGGCCCGCTCATGTTGAGCAGGATCATGTTCGAAAAGTTCATGGTATTCCTTGAGAACCGACCCGCAGCCCGCCGCATTCGTGATGTAAGCGTCGTAATCGCCTCCCTCCAGCGCCTCGATATTTTGCAACGCCTGTTGGCGGCCCATCTCGCGCAACCCCGCGTGAACATGCAACGCCCCGCAACAGCCTTGCCCCGCCGCCACGGTGACTTCGCAACCGTTGCGTTGCAGCACCCGAACGGTCGCTTCGTTCAACCGCGCAAACGAAATGTTGGCGATGCAGCCGGCCAAAAAAGCCACCCGGTGTTTGGTTTCTCCATCGGCAGGAAAAACCTTGCCGATTTGGTCGAAATAGAAAGGTGGTTCCGCATCAGGGGACAGGCGTTCGAGCTGTCCGATCCGACCCAACGCATCAAGAACCCCCGTCTTACGGACCACCGCCTGCAAGCCGGACCGCTGATAGAAATAAGTCATGTACCCGGCGATCTTCAGCAGCGCCGGAGTCGTTAGCAGATGCCTGAAAACCAGCCATTGCACGAACCGCTTCAACAGAGGAGGCCTGCTGTGTGTCGCGATTTCCGCCCGCGCCGCCTCGACCAAACGCCCGTACTGCACGCCCGAAGGACATGCGGTCTCACAGGCGCGGCACGCCAGGCAGAGATCAATGTGCTCGACGTAATCGTCGTTGATCTCCATCTTCCCTTCGGCGACTTGGACCATTTGATAGATGCGTCCACGCGGGGAGTCCATCTCAACACCCAACTCGCGGTAAGTCGGGCACGCGTTGAGGCAGAGCCCGCAGTGAACGCACTTGTCCAAATCGCGCTGCTGCGGCTTATCGAGCAGAGATACGTCGGGGATAGGGGTCGTCGCGGCCACTAGCACGAACCTTTGAGGCTGGAACCCATCCTAAGAGGCTTAGTTTAGCTGAAGCGGCGCGCAGTCTCGCCCTACATTGGACACGGCAGCGGGCTGACTAGTTGACCGGCGGATTCCCGATCGTTTCTATTCAGCCGGCCCAATACTCGCCACGAAACACGATTTCCGCCGGTCCGGCCAAAACGACGTCGTCTTCCCAGCGAAGCTCCAAATCGCCCGCGGTCGTCAGCACCCGGACGGGGCTTTCGCACTGCCCCGATAGGACGGCCGCAACCGTTGCCGCTGTTGAACCCGTCCCCGAACTGGCGGTTTCACCCACACCACGCTCCCAAAACCTAACCTCGATCGTGTGGCGATCGACGATTTTGACAAAGGAAACATTAGTGCGATCGGGAAAGCGGGAATGCGTTTCTATCTCTCGACCCAGTGAGCGCCAGTCCCAGTCGAAATCGTCAACCAAGAAAACACATTGGGGATTGCCGACATCGACGATAGTGGCCGTCCTCCGCCCTAGTGAAGTTTCCAGTGCACAGCCGACCTCGTCGTCCCGGTACCGAGGACGCCCCATCGACATCTCAAACTGAAACCGCCGGGCATCGCGCTGAAGCAAACGCAAAGCCTTCACTCCTGCCCGCGTCGCGATCCGCAACGACTCCGAGACCTCGCCCGACTCCAATAGCACGGCCGCCACGCACCGCGTGCCGTTGCCCGAGATCTCCGCCTCGCTGCCGTCGGAATTGAAGATGCGGATCGCGCGGTCGGCGTCTTCGGTGGGTCCTTCGAGGAGAATCTCAAGACCGTCGGCGCCGACGCCCCAATGCCGATCGCAGATACGCCGCGAGAGGTCGGCGTAACGGGCCTCGGTAATGCCGACGGCACGCAGGGCCGCTTCCTCGACGATCAAGAAATCATTCCCGACCGCCTGGGCCTTGGTGAAAGGAATCGCCATAGCGTGAGGTGATCGCTATCCCGATAAGCCCTTGCGAACCGGCGCTACCGGCCCCTCGTAGCGTGTTGACTCAGCCGTGAAACAAGCGTGAAAAGCAATATTTCCTGTCGCCCCTTCAGGGCTCAATCCCGTAGGTCCGTTTCCTAGGGTGCCGCCGTTCCAGCTCCACCCTAGGTTATATTCCTACCGCCGCTTCGCGGCTGGAGTTACTCGTGGTCTCGGCAGGCGCAACGTAATACCGAACCCGCTCGAAAGAGCGGCCGAGGCGGGTTTTTTCACCACTTTTACGTTTCTTCTTTGGGACTATGCCGCGGCAGCAAGGCGATCGCGATGGCTCCCAGGAACGCCGTCCCGAAGACCGCCCACAAAGCACTGCCGTAGCCTCCCCAGGCCGTGCGCAGAGTGGACACAAAACGGGGTAGCCAAAACTGGAGAATCGTATCGCTCGGCAAGATGGCCGACATCGCCCGCGGCAGACTCGAAAGCCCGAATTGATCGGCCGCCATGAGAGGAATCAACATGTAGTCCGCACCCATTGCAAAGCCGAAAACCAATGCGAATAAATACACCAACCCGATGTTCTCCGGGCGCACCAGAAATAGCGCGGGAATCGCCGCCGCCACAATCAGGTAAGTAACCAGCATCACGTACTTACGGGGCAGCTTATCCGACAGAAACCCCGCCAAAAGTCGCCCGCCAATGCTCGACCACAAGATCCAGAAAGACGCTGTACTCCAGATCGCGTTACGCGCACCCTGGTCGGTGAAGCCCTGCTCCTCGAAAACGAACTTCATGTGGAAATTCACCGCGGCAATCGAACCGATCGAAGCGGCGCTTCCGACCAGCAACAACCAAAACGCCTTCTTGCCCATCAGGGTCGAAAAACTCTTGGCCGGCGCGGCGGCGGGCGCCTCGGTGATCCCTTCGGGGCTTCCTTTCCCATCGGGAAGCTGCCCCACGTCCGAGGGTTTATCCTTGATGACGAAAAGCGCCAGCGGCCAGGCGAGCAGCAGCAGAAAGCCCATAATTCGCAGCGCTTCGGTGTAAGGGAGTTGTGCCGCCAGCCAGGGGCCCAGCTTGGTGCCGATCGCACCAATCACGGCGACACCGACATAGGTAATGCCCATCGCCGTACCGCGCTTTTCCTTGTACCAGTTGGAAATGATGATCTGATGGGGTACCGGGCCGGCCAGGAAATACCCAATCATGTAGAGGCACCAAGCGGCGAAGTACTCCAGCTTCGACCCGCCAAGGACCGCAAACCACTGAAAGGCAACGAAAGTCAGTCCGGTCCCGATCAGAATCAACTTGCGGGGGCTTGTGCGCGGCACAATCACCGGCCCGGCCCAAATCGTCAATAGGACCGCAATCGGCGCGCCCATTGTGACCAACTCGATCGTCCAGCTATGGTCGTCGCGGAAGTAGTCGAAAAAGAACGCGATGTTGTAGTACGGAAAGCCGGTCGACAGCCCGAAGGTCACAAAACAGGCGGCAATAATCCAAGGCCCGTAAAAGCCCTTCTTCGTCGATTCCATGGAGACCCCTTACGACGGGACCTCACAGTGTACACGATCGCAACCGCCGTCCCCAGTCGTTCGGCGGTATGAAGAACGCGCCGAATTCACGGTCCACCGTTTATGTCGTACACGCGTTGGCAGCCCTGTTTACATCGGCGTTCCGTAGACGATGAACTCGAGGAGGTTGCCGTCGGGGTCACGTACGTAACGGCTGGTGCCGCGATCCGCGCCGCCGTTGCGGCCGCCTTGTCGCTCGACCGGCCCTTCGATGATCTTTGCTCCGGCGCGGTCGAGCGTAGCTGTCAGCGAGTCCGCCGAACCATCCCAGACGAAGCAGAAGTCACCGCACGGGGGCTGGGCTGCCGGGGCGCGCAGGGTGAAGGAGTCGCTCTGCCAAAACGCGGGGCGGTGGAAGTTGATCTTGTGGTCTCCGAAATGGACCGAGCAAATCCGCGCGCCTTCGTTCACTTGAAATCCGAGGGTGCGATAGAAAGGGATCATTGCTTCGGTGTTCCGCATGGGGACGGCAACGTGATCGAACCCGCTGATGCGACCGCCGGTTTGCTGTGCGCGAGCGCGGCGGGGTCCGCTTCCGAAGAAACGCGCGACGACAAAGGCGCCGACTCCCGATTTGGCGAGCTTTCGGATGAATCCGCGTCGTAGGAAGTTTCGCATCGATGCCTCAATTTCGGGATACAAGGCCGGTGTAACTACAGGTTGGCGACAACCGATTATCCGTCGCCGGCGGCGGTAAAGCTCCGCTCCACGATAGCGGCGCCGGCAGCATCTCCGAAGGCGTTCACAGCGGTTCTGAATCGGTCCAGGAACCAATCGACCGAAAGAATCAAACCGACATACTCCACGGGAAGCCCGACCGCATTCAGCACGATCACCATGGTTACCAGTCCCGCTTCGGGGATTCCGGCGGCGCCGATAGCGGCCAGAGTAGCTGTTACCGCAATCACTACCTGTTGCAAGAGTGTGAGATCAAACCCTACCGCTTGCGCAATAAAGATTGCCGCGGCGGCTTCGTAGAGCGCGGTACCGTCCATGTTGATCGTTGCCCCGACCGGCAAGACGAATTCAGTGGAACGCTTGGAAACCTTCGCCTTGTCCACCGCACACTCCATCGAAACCGGCAACGTCGCCGAGGAGCTGGCCGTTGAAAAAGCCGTCAGCAGGGCTTGAGACATCTGGTACATAAACCGATAGGGATTCCGTTTGGTGAAGATCCAGAGGATCAGCGGAATGGTAATGCCGGCGTGAATCGCTAAACCGGTCAGCACCGTCACGACGTACCAGCTGGTCTGTCGCAGCACGTCGAATTGTCCTTCGGCTTGGGCTTCGCCAAAGCGTGCCGCTACCAGGCAGAAGATACCGAACGGCGCGAGCTTCATCAGGAACATGACGAATGTCAACAACCCGTCGTTGATCTGCACGATCATCGTTGTGAGCACATCCACCTTGCTGCCGAGCGTTGTCAGTATTCCCGCGAAGATGATGCTGAACGCGATGAGAGGGAGAAGTTCCATTTCAACGGCGGCGGAGAAGAGGTTGTCGGTGAAGAGCTTTAGCACGAGATTGTGCAAAACCTCGTCGACGGTACTCGGTTCCGCTTGTTGGGCGTCGACGCGGCCGTCTGCCGTCATCTGTTCAAGAGTTTGTTGGTCGAAGGCTCCGACACCCGGCTCAATCGCGTTTACAACCACAAGGCCGGTTAGAACGGCGATGACGGTAGTGGTGAGGTAGTAGAGGATGGTGTATCCGCCGGGGCGACCGAGTTTGCGGACATCGCCCAAGCCGATGATGCCGCTCATGACACTGGCCATCACCAGCGGCACGACCATCATCTGTAATAGCCGGAGAAAAACCTCGCCGCCGATTTTGAACTTCATGGCAAAATCGGGGGCTAGCAGCGCCGACAGGACGGCGGCGACGATTCCAATCAGGATGTATAAGGTCAGGCGGTTTGGCTTTTCGTCAGGCAGGGTGTTCTCCTAGCCATCCTGTGGGGTTGCATTGCGCTGGTAGCGGGGTTGGTAGAGCTCGACCTGGAAGCCGCCCGGCACGTTGAAGCGCGTTACGAGGCCGTAGCCCTGGTCGGTGATGTCGTCGGTGAACTCGACTCCGCGGGCGGACAATTCGGCTTTGGTCTTGTGGACGTCGTCGCAGTAAAAGGAGATGTACGGCGTGCCTGAGGCCACCGGCTTCGCACCCTCTCGCTCGGCCGGGTGGCAGCCCATTTCGGCGTCAGGGAGGTCGAAGATCAACCAGCCCTCGCCAACGTCGGTTGCGGGGAGGCCCAGCTTGTCTCGGAAAAATGCGCGCAGGGCTTCCGGCTCCGACGTGTAGAACATCGTGTGGACGCCTTTGATCATGGTGTCTCCTTCTCGCGAATGCCCGAGTATGCAGGTCCGATTATATCGCCGTGGGAACGGGCGGAAGACGAGGGCGCGGCGGGCTTGCGGTCAATTCCGGCGACCGCCGGCACGGGGCTGGATTTGTTGATATGGCGCGGGGCAGCAAGACTGCCTTGAGACGGAAAAACCCCCTGGTGCTCGAAGTGACGATTGATACAAACCGGCCCGCCCTGAACCTCGCGGGTCTTCCCGTTGTTCCGGTCCGTTTTTTTATCATGAAGGCGGTGGGGTACGGGGTTATTATTCTACTGCTTACGGTCGGGGTGCGCCTCGGGGCGGAGCCGACGACTGAACCCAACAAGTTTGTCGGCAGCCAAGTCTGCCAAGCTTGCCATCCCGACCTTTGGCACGGGTTCAATAGAAACCCGCATTTCAAGTCCATTGCCCGAGAGGCCGCGCCGCCTGCAAAGACGGGTTGTGAGGGGTGTCACGGGCCCGGCGAGTTGCACATCAAGGGGATGGGTGACACTTCTAAGATCTTTCGCTTTCCCGAAGTCGAGCCGCATGAAGTTATCAGCCGGTGCTTGAGCTGCCACTCGAAGGACATTACGAAGACCCAGATTCGCCGCTCGGCGCACTCGACGGGGGAGGTGTCGTGCGTGAGTTGTCACTCGATTCACGAATCCCACGGGTTCAAGCACCTGCTCGGCGAAAAACAACGTGATGTTTGTTACGAGTGTCACGGCGATATCCGAGCGCGGTTCGAATTGCCGTTCAAGCATCGCGTCAACGAAGGTGCGATTGACTGCACCGACTGCCATAACCCGCACGGTTCGCCGACCGCGACTTGGGGTCGTGCGCACTCGCCGCGTATGGTGCGCCAGGCCTTGGGCAGCGACATCACTTGTGTGAATTGCCACGCCGATAAGCGCGGACCTTTTGTTCACGAGCACCCGCCGGTTCGCGTGGAGGGTTGCACGGCTTGCCACAACCCGCACGGGAGCACCAACCCGCGCTTGTTGGCGCGACCGGCGGTGTTCACGATGTGCTTGGAATGCCACAACGATGTAGTTGGTTTCGGGCCGCGATCGGTGGGCATTCCGAGTCCGAATACGGCCTTTCATAACATTGCCGAGCCGCGTTTTCAGAATTGCGTCGTTTGTCACTCGCGCATCCATGGCTCGAACGTGGACGCGCTGTTTCGCCGTTGAACGATGAGCTTTGATTCTTGATTGATGACACGTTCCCGGCCCATTGTTGGATTGATCGCCTGCCTCGCCGCTTGGCTCGGCATGACGCCGGCTTCCGGGCAGCAGGTCGTTACGCCGACTCCGGGCCTCAACGATGATCTGACCACCGTCGGGCCGTACACGATTTCGAATTCTTTCGAAGCCGGGTACCGGTTAAGCGACGTCACGGGGAATCGCGATGTCTACCGCAGCAGCGTGAATTTCGGCAACGGTATGCGGCTATTCGAAGGGCAACTGCGCATCAACACGCTTGACGGGCACGGGAAGTACTTTGACGAGTTTGCTTTTCACACATTCGGGCAAGGACAAGACCCCTATCAATCGTCGAGCCTTCGTGTCGAGAAGAATGCGCTGTACCGCTATGACATGCGTTTTCGCATCGTCAACTACTTCAATCGGCTGCCGTCGCTTTGGAACGGCGAGCACGGCATCAACTCCGAGCGGATCTTTCAAAGCCACGATGTGACGTTGTTTCCCGGCTGTCCCATTGAGGTGTGGTTCGGTTACGATCGCTCGAACCATAACGGTCCGGGCTTTTCGTCCGAGGCTGTGGAGACGAGCCTCGGTGCCTTTGAGGCAGGCAACTTTCTGCGGTTGGCGACGAATCTTCGGCAGCTCAACAATCAATACCGCACGGGAACGAACATTCGGGTCGCGGGCCTGGCGATTACACTGACGCATTCGCTTGACAACTATCGCGAGGATACGGAGTTTAGCGATGCATCGGGGTTGACGGGCGTCCTGAGTAATGTTCAGCAGGTGTCGACTTTCGCGCGGCACGAGCCGATCCACGGTAATACCCCCGTTACCGGTATCACGATTCGGACGGAGAACGAGCACATTGTTGGGTTTCACGGGCGCTATGTGTACTCGGGCGGCGAGAGGAATTTCATCCTCAGCGAAGACGTGACGGGCGTGGACCCGGGTAGGAATCTGTCAACGTTACGCCAGACCTTCGTTATGGGGGATGCGAATCGCAAGCAAGGCACCGGTGACTTTACGGTTACGGTGCTGCCCACCGAGAAGTGGACGGTTACGAATACAACCGCCGTAAACAATACGCGGATCTTGGGACAGTCGTCGTTTCTCGAGACCAGTCTGTTTACGAACCAGTTCATTCAATTCGAGGAGCTCGGGATTCGGCATATCTCGAATGCAACAGAGCTGAACTTTCGGCCGGTACGAAAGTTCGGCCTCTACGGCGCCTACCGTTTTTCGACGCGTCGAGTGCGCTCGCGCGAGGCGCTATTCTTTCCGGGTTTTGACTTTGGGCTGCCGCTCGTCGGGCAAGACAACGGCATCCATTCGGGCGGGGGCGGTTTTCGTTGGCGCCCGGTCCGAGGATTGCGCGTCTCATTCGATGCCGAAAAAGGCCGCGCAGATCGGCCGTTTACGCCCGTGAGCGAGAAGGAGTTCCATACGGAAAACGCCCGCGTGCAATGGCGCAAGGACGGTTTCCGAATCGGATTTCAGTTTAAGAACCAGGCCAATGACAACGGCGCTTCGCTGTTGAGCCACAGCGCCCGGGGCACACAGTCCAGCGTAAACGCCTCATGGACGCCGCCGTCGGATCGCGTGCTTTTCGACCTCAGCTACAGCCACCTTGATATCGACACGGAGTCGGGGATTTTCAACTTCCTCGAAGCCGTCGAACCCGGCGAAGACCGCCAACGCCGCAGCTTTTACACGAGCAACTTACACACGTTTTACGTCGGCTCGCGGCTACGGCTTCACAAACGGCTGGATCTCTATCTTGCCTACACGATTGCCAAGGACACCGGTGACGGCCGCGGCGCACCGACTTTCGTGTTGGGTGTTGCGCCGGCGTATCCCAACTTCCGGTTTGACGGCGATCTGCGCAACAGCTTCCCGCTGACCTACCAGTCGCCTTTGGCTCGCGTGTCGGCCGCGCTGCATAGGAACCTCGCCTGGAATTTCGGCTGGCAGTTTTATAACTATGCCGAGAAGTTCATCGGGCAGCAGAACTACCACGCACACGTGGGGTACTCGAGTTTACGTTGGACGTTTTAGCGGGAGCCCGCATCATGTTTTTCAGAGCCGGTTACGCCGAGGTCTCTGATGACCGCATAGTATGAGGTAGCCGCCCCCAGGGTCATTGATCGGAAGCGCGGCGTCCAAATGACAATCGGGAAATTGTTTCGTAAGAATGCCCCGCTGGCTATCGGCATCCTTCTGCCGGTCGCCGTAGTCGTCTTCTTCCTACTGGCGAGGAGTATTCCCGCACTGCTGGTGGATCCGCCTCAATACGATTTTCTGTTCGTGGAAGACTACGGCTACTCCGATCGGCAGTCTCCTTGGCGATTCCAAATCGATGTGAGTTCCGATCGTCGACTCCGCGTTCAGGCTCTCCCCACGGAGCCCAAAATCTATGTCGCGCGAGCCCGGCTGTTCTTGTACCAGCACGCGAGCGATGAGGTTCGGGAAATCCCTCTGCCGCTGCCGGAGACGGACGGCGATACCCCGGTGGGTGTCGCCGTTGAGATTCCTGAGTTCGCCGACCAAGTGATCGACACCAAGCGGGTCGCGCCCGATGGCTATGAAGTCGTCAAACCTCGCCGCGGGAGCGGGCCGTTCGGCCTGTTCCGCCGGGCGCCGGGGTACGGTTTGGCGATCAGCAAGAGCGGCCGCGTAGTTTCCGTGCCTCCGGACCAAGAGCGGAATTACAACGGCCCCCGGTTTCTGGGCTGGGTCGTCACCTCGCCTGATAAGTCGCCATGACCGCCAAAGAACAAGCCCTCAAGCAAATCGCCCAGGTCGCTCGCGAACACGACCTGACGCCGGCCGAGATTCTCGAGGAATTGGCGTCCCCCGCGGGTGCTTCCGATTCCGGGACGTCGGTGGTGACGAGTCTCTTCGGGTATTTGGGAGCTATTTTCCTGCTCGTGGGCTTGGGCGTCTTCATCGAGATGCAGTGGAAGGCGATGGGTTCGGCGGCGAGAATAACCGTCACTCTCGGCTCGGGTATCGCGGTGTTCGTCGCGGCCGTTTTGGCGGATCGTAGCGAGCAACGACGCAATACAGCCGTGCCCCTATTCCTATTAGCGGCCGTGCTGCAGCCGATGGGGATCCTGGTGACCATCGCGGAGTTCTCGAAAGGCGGCGACGATCGGCATGCGATCCTGCTGACCTCGGGCATTCTGCTGATTCAGCAGTGTGTGACCTTCCTGAAAACAGGGCGCACGACGCTGTTGCTCAGCACCCTTCTTTTCGGGGTATGCGCGTACGGGGTCAGCTTGGATCTGTTGGATCTTGACGGTGATTTGATTGCTTGTACTCTCGGGCTGTCGGTTTTGTTTGTCACCTATTGGATCGACAGCTCTCCCCATGCCGCGATTACGCCGTTTTGGTATTTCGTGGGCGCAACCGCGATGTTGGGGGGACTCTTTTCGCTGCTGAAAGATTCCTCGGTGGAAATCTTGATGTTGGCTGCCTCGTGTGCCGTGGTGGTCCTTAGCATTTGGGTCAAGAGCCGCCTCTTGTTGCTGGTCGGCGCGGTGGCGATTTTGAGCTATGTCATCTATTACACCGCCGAGCATTTCGCTGATGTCATCGGCTGGCCGATCGCTTTGATTCTGCTTGGCCTACTGCTGATCGGGCTCAGCGCTGTAGCCTTTCGAATCAACCGTAAGTACATCGCCGAGAACTAGAAGCGCGTTTTCTCCATAGGTTGGTCCCCGGACCCTGCAACTCAGCCGGCAAGCGCGGGCGCCGCAACTTTCTCCGACGTTCGGGGTTTCTACCCGTAACCCCCGGCCGGGGCAATTCCAAAAAACACCAACGGAGAAAAGAAGATGAGAAACCTATGGACACTTGCCCTAGTGGCCTTCGTGTGCCTGGCTCCGGCATTCGCCGAAGAGCCGACGACGGACGAACGCCCCGGACCGATCGCTCTGATCGAGTATCTCGGATTGACCCAGGACCAGCTCGAAGCTCTGGCAGAAATCCAGGCCAAGATTCACGAGGAATCGCAGCCGATCCTCGAAGAGATTAAGGCCAAACGCAGAGAAATATACGAGGCCATGCAACAGGACCCGCCCGATACCAACTTGATCGGGATGCTGACCATGGAAATCGAAGAGCTGCTCGCCGAACTCAAAGCGGTTCGCGACGAGTATCACGACGACGCGGTGGCGGTGCTCGACGCCGATCAAGAACTGCTGTTGGCCGAGCTGGCGCAAGCGCTCGAGCTACAGAACGAGGCGCGCCAGGCCGTTGCCCTGAATCTGCTGGGCGGAGCCGGCTTGCTTGATCGCTTTCGCGACCGGTTGCGGCGCCGGCGCGACCACAGGCGACATCACGATGCGCCTGAAACCGACGCGAGTTTGTAAGAGGCTCACCAAGGGGCGGGGCGGCGTTAGCTGTCTCGCCCTGCTATCCCAAACCCAACCGTGACCGTGAGGGACTGTGAACAAATGGAGCGGCGGGATAACCCGGCGGGGAGTTGGGGAAAGAACCTCTTGGCGGCCGCTTATGCCGACGAATGCGTCCACTGAAAAGGTTTGTCTTGGGGCGTGGAATAGGGTTTTCGATGTCGTCGACGAACCGTGATAGTCGACTCGCGGCTTGTCGATGATTTTGAGCACGAGCCCCAGCGGGCTCAATGTCAATTGCGGCAGAACGGAGTGAGCGTGCGGTTCCGCACTGGATCCTGCAGTCTCAAGGCCGATTCAAGACAACTTTCAGCTAAAACCGGGGTTGGGTTCGATAGAGCCGTGGTTGCGTGCCTGCCGACCGCGGCCAATTTGAGGAGGCAAACCAATGAACAAACTCAAACTGACTAGATCGGGAGCAACACTCCTGGTGGCTCTTGCGGTCATCCTTGCCGTGGGATTACAAGCGCAATCGCGTCGCGGTGCGAGGTCGGAGCGTAATCGCGGCGCTGCCGTGGTGACGATGGTCGATGGAGATATCCGTGCCCGTGACGGCGAATCCGGTGATTGGATTGCCGCCGAGAGCGGTATGGGGCTTCAACGTGGCGACCGAATCGAAACCGGGTTCGATTCGCGCGCCGAGCTGGAGTTCGAGCCGGTGAACTTCGCGCGGCTCGACGAACACACGATTCTTACGATCGGCGATATTGGTCGGCGGTCGTATCGCATGCGACTGGAGCAGGGCGAGTTGATCTACAGCGTCTGGAAAAGAGCCGAGGCCGATGTCGAGATCGATGTTGGCGAGCTGACCGTCCGCCCGCTGAAGGCCGGTGTTTACCGTATTCGCAAGAACGAGAAATCAACGGTCATCACGGTCCGCAAGGGGGTCGTTGAAGTGGATTCCCCTGACGGCACCGAGACCGTCAAGAAAGGTAAGCAGTTCAGCGTCAGGGCTCGCGACGGTGATTTCAGCTACCGTCGGGCGTCGGCCGCACGCCGGGACGGCATGGACGACTGGAGCGCCCACCGCGACAAGATCCTGCGACGAGGTGAAGGTCGGGCTCGCCCCTACCGCGGGCATTTGTACGCCTACGGCGGCTACCCCTATCATTTCGGATTGGGATATTGGGGCTACCCCTACCGCCACTTCGGGTTTGGCGTGCGGACGGTCTTCGTCGGCGGTCGCAGGGGCTTCGGGCATCGCCGCGGAGGTGGCCGCCGAGGGAGGCGGTGAGGACTTGTCGTGGAACGACGGGGCGCGCCCGCCACGAGTCGAGTTAATGCCGGCCCTGGGCGCAAGCCCAGGGGGGTGGGATACGTATCCCACCGTGGAGCGCCTCGAGACACCCGAATGTTTTCATCACGTTGTGGCCTGGGTAACCGGCTGAGAGCCGGTCACTACCGGGCCGGCTAGTCCATCCACTCGTCTTCGGGATCAAAGGCGGGAATGGGAATGTTCACGATGCGTAGGTTGCCGACGGCGCGGTGGCGGCAGCCCGGCTTGATGAAGACGGACGTCATCGGTTTGACCGGGATCTTCTCGCCGTCTAGTTCCATGAAGCCCTCCCCTTCAAGGACCAAGTAGATCTCGGTCATTTTCTTGTGGTAGTGGACCTCGGAATCCGTCTTGATGTCGACCACGTGCAGGGTTGCCACGTCGTTGTCGGGCTCGGCGAAGGCGCGCCGGGCTTGGCCGCACGGGCAGGGCACCGGTTCGATGTTTTCGAGATCGGCGATCATGTAGTTGGCCATAAGAAAGCCCCCTCGATTACCCGCGGTGATCCAGTTTCCGGCTTAGATTCAATGGGTTAGAAGATATACTCTCTAGTTGAGACTGAGGTTGAATCCTCCGCGCCGGGACCGCTGTCGCGAACGAGTTCAGAAAGCACTACTGAGCTTCGTCGCCCGTGGCCACATCCTCTTTCTCCACTCCGGCCGGCGCTTCACCGAGCGCGGCCGCGGCTCCCATTTTGATCAATCCGGATTCGCTCGCTCCTTGGTAGAACTTATATCCGTGCCGGCCATGCCAGCTGTGGGGGCCTCCGAGGATCTTCCCCGCGGCGAGCACGTCATCGTGGATTTTTTTGATCAACTTCTTGTAGCGCGGATCGCTGCGCTCATAGCCCGTGAAACTGCCGATGTCTCCGCTGGCGGCGAAGACGACGTCAACCCCGGGAACGGCGGCGATCTTGGCGGCATTGGCGATGCCGGCCGGAGTCTCGAGCATGATCACAAGCATGATGTTGTCATTGGCCGTTTCGCGGTAGTCCTTGCCCCATAGGGCGCCGTACTGGCCGCCGCCGCGGCTGCGACGTCCCAGCGGCGGGTACTTGGAATAGAGGACGGCACGCTCGGTTTCCTCGACGGTATCGACCATGGGCACGACGATGCCGAGGGCGCCGATGTCGGTGGCTTTCTGAAGATCACCTTCGGTGGCGTCGGGGACTCGGATAAAGGGAATCGCGGGAGCGTCCTTGCAAGCCCAGATCATGCGGGCGACCCCGCTGTACGTCAGCGGGCTGTGCTGCATTTCAATCCACAGAAAATCGAAGCCGGAGTTAGCCATGGCGCAATAGATGGTGGGATCGTCGGTGGTGATCGTCCCGCCGACGACCGACTTGCCGTCCATGAGCTTCTGCTTCGCGGTGTTGTACATTCGTACTTTCTTGCCGTGTTGGTCGGCCTGGAGCGCCGGGGCGGCGAAGAGTATGGCTACGGCGGTAATTAAACAAACAATCCGGTTCAGAGTCATGGACTTGTCCTCTCTTTCGTTCTCGATATCAACAATCGCTTTGGCCCTCGCGCCAGGGATCGAATCCGGCGAGTGCGCCTAGTATACATCTCCGGCGGTGTCGGGGTGTGGAACGCTCAGGCGGCTTCGACGCCGGCCTTTTTCGCGGCGGTGCGCAGGTGGCGGTCGGCCGTGGCCAGAGGTAGTTGGCGTCGGAGTGCCAATTCCAAGTAACACGCGTCGTAAACGGTGAGTCCATAGCGTCCGGCGAGCTCTTTGGCCGCGCTGAAGGTGCGGCCGGCCGGCTGGTGGTCGACCGAAACCGGCATGGCTCGCAGGAGTTCGATGACGTTGAGGGCTTGGGCCGGACTGAGCCGTTGCCGACGCTCCAGGCTCCACAAGGCATTCGCCGCTTCGCTCGGCCAAATGCAGGGAGCGATCGCGGTCGTTCCCGAGGCGATTCGGTCCAGTAGTTTCTCAGTCTCCGGGGTCGCTTGTCGAGGCAGGCACCAAGCCAGGGTTACCGAGGCGTCGACGACAAAGAGCTTCAATATTTCCTCCCGTCGTCGATCAGGTCGCGAATAGCGGCGCCCGCGGAAAGCCCCTTGCGAATCTGCCGTAACCGCGCGACGGCTTCGCGCGGAGTGAGCGTTTCTTGATCGTCGATGGGGACAAGCATAGCGGCCGGCACTCCTCTTTTCGTAATCGTGATCCGCTCTCCACGGCGCACTCGATCGAGCAATTGGGAAAAATGGGTTTTCGCTTCGAAGGCCCCGACGTTCATATCAACTAGTCTACCAGCTGGTTGAACTGGAAGCCGTGACCTAAGGAAGTTCGGGTGCGCGACATGAATATGGGAGGATCGGCGGCACGGACGCGAGCGCTTTCCCGGCCGAAATTTTTCGCCTGGTTCGGCCATGGCTAAAGCTAAAGCCTTACGGGAAAAGGCTGTTGAAACGGCCTCGTATTTGACGGAGCGCCCCCCAATCAATCTTGGTCAGGTGGCGTCTTGTTCCGACCGAGCGATGAAGGCGGCGCAGGAGAGGTCGCCGGTTACGTTGACGGATGTGCGGAGCATGTCGAGGATGCGGTCGACGCCTAGGATGAGGGCGATTCCCGCTTCGACCTTGTCGCCCAGTCCAACTGATTGCAATACGACGATCAGCATGATGATGCCGGCGCTGGGGACGCCGGCTGTCCCGATGGAAGCTAATGTCGCTGTTAAGACGATCGTGAGCTGCGCACCCAGATCGAGCGGGATGCCGTAAATCTGCGCGATGAAGAGAACAGCGATGGCCTGATAGAGGGCCGTACCGTCCATGTTGATGGTCGCGCCGAGAGGCAGCACGAAGCTACTGACTTGCTTGGGGACACCGAGCTTCGACTCGGCCGCACCCATTGTGACGGGCAAGGTCGCGCTCGACGACGATGTGGAGAAGGCAAACACGGGGACGGCAATGATGCGCTTGTAGAACGAGATCGGGCTCATCTTCGCCGCAAAGCGAACCATCAACGCCAGCGTGCCGAACATATGCAGCAGCAACCCGAAAACGACAACCAGTGAGTAGAGCAAGAGGCTGCGAAGCAGGTCGATCCCAAATTGCGCCACCACGGCGGCGATTAGCGCGAAGACGGCGTAGGGCGCCAGCTTCATCACCCACGCAATGATCAGCATCGAGGCGCTGTTGACACCCTCGAAGAAAAGCAGGACGGACTTTCTTTGTTCGGCGGGAACGAGGCTGACTGCCGCGCCGAAAATGATTGCGAAGAAGATCAGCGGCAACAGCTCGAAGTCCGCGGCGGCCTGCACGGGATTTCGTGGGATGATGCCCAGCAAAACGTCGGTGACCGACGGGGATTCGGCGGCAATTTCCATCTTGCCTTGGGCCTCGCCTTCGAAACGTGCGGCCAGCTGATCGCGAGTTGCCGGGTCTACGCTCGAGCCCGGCGAAAACAGGTTTCCAAGTGCCAACCCGATGGTCACGGCGATCGTGGTGGTGAGTATGTAGTAAACGATCGTTTTGCTGCCGATACGGCCGAGTTTGCGGATGTCGCCGAGCGATGCTGTTCCCACCAGTAGGCTTGCGAAGACAAGCGGGACGACGATCATCGTGATCAATCGGATGAAAGCGGTGCCGACCGGTTCTAGAGCGGTTAGTGTTTCCCGGAGCCAAGCGATGTTCGCCACGTTGGCCACGAGGCCGATGCCTGCTCCGGCGACCAGGCCGATCAAGATCTTGGTGTAGAGTTGCATCGAGTCGTTCGGAGATTGGTAGTGTAGCGCAGGAGCGCGGCCGGGACGCGGGTTCCAACGGCACTGTACGATGGAAGGCGCTGCTATTGTGACTGCCCGCGAGACAATTACGAGTACCGCCAATCCCCTGCTGAAAAAGGTCAGACGGGCGTTGCTTCAGGGCACCCTGACGGAAGACGGGTTCGCTGTCGCCGAGTCATTCCATCTGTTGGAAGAGGCGCTACGCAGCGATTTGGAGGTTCCGACCGTACTCGCGGCGGCATCGGTTCGGAAGGCCGTCGAGCGCCACGTCGGTCGGTTGCAGGGGGTGCGGCTGACGATTGTCGGCGATGCGCTGCTCGAAAAGACGGCGATAACACGTTCCAGCCAGGGGGTCATTGCGCTGGTGCGTCTGCCTACCTGGGACTTGGACGCGGTTTTTCGGGGGCGGTCGCTGGTATCGGCATTGGACGGTATCCAGGATCCGGGGAATGCCGGAACGATCGTACGGACGACCGAGGCGTTCGGGGGCACGGGGGTAATTTTTCTACCGGGGTCGGTGAGTCCTTTCAATTCGAAATTGTTACGGGCGTCGGCGGGGTCGATGTTCCGAGTGCCGTTTGTGCACGGAGTGGACGCGGACCTAGTGCGGGCGGCTTTTCGGCAGAGAAAGGTTCAGGTCTTGGCGTCGTCACCGCGTGCGCGGCTGCGGGTGGCGCGTTGCGACCTGACGCGCTCGACGGTCTTGCTGATTGGCTCGGAAGGACGCGGGGTGAGCGAAGTGTTCGAGCGGCAAGCACGCGGCGTACGGATTCCGACGACGGGGGTTGAGTCGCTGAACGCAGCGACGGCGGCCGGAGTCTTGCTCTACGAGGCGTCTCGCCGACGCGCGGAGCAGGGCTTGCGCGGCACGAGAGCGAAATGAGTCTCTTCGAGCAGGTCGGCCCGAGGGGAGAGGATCCCGATTCCGATCGCCCGCTTCCCGAGCGCGTACGGCCGCGGTCGCTGGACGAGTTTGTCGGGCAACAGCATCTATTGGGGGCAGGGAAGCCCTTGCGGACACAAATCGAGACGGACCGCATCTCGTCGATGATTTTGTGGGGTCCGCCAGGCGTCGGTAAGACGACTCTGGCTCGTATCATCGCGCGCACGACGAATTGTGAGTTTATCTCGTTTAGTGCGGTGCTCAGCAGCATCAAGGACGTTAAGGCCGTCATGGCTGATGCCCGGCGGATGCACCTCACGGGGCGGCGCACGATCGTGTTTGTCGACGAGATTCATCGCTTCAACAAAGCACAGCAGGACGCCTTTTTACCTTATGTCGAGCAAGGCGACATTGTCTTAATCGGGGCGACGACGGAGAACCCATCGTTCGAAGTGATTTCGGCCTTGCTTTCGCGGGCGAAGGTGTACGTGCTCTACGCGCTGGCGCCGACGGAGATTGTCTCGATTCTCGGTCGCGCCGTCGAAGAGGAAAGAGAGCACTTGGGCGAAGCCGGCGAGATTGACGAAGAAATCCTCGGGCGCATCGCCGTTTTCTCGAACGGCGATGCGCGCGCGGCGCTGCAGGCGTTGGAAACGGCGATTATGGCGGCGGGCGGAGACCCGCTGACCCAGGAACTACTCGAAAGCGTGCTGCAGCGAAAGATGCAGCTTTACGACAAGTCAGGGGAGGAACACTATAACCTGGTTTCCGCGCTGCATAAGTCGGTTCGATCGAGTGACCCAGACGCGGCGCTCTACTGGCTGGCGAGGATGCTTGAAGGCGGCGAAGACAGGCTGTACATTCTGCGCCGCTTGGTGCGCATGGCATCCGAGGATATCGGTTTGGCGGACCCGCGAGCGCTCGAGCAAGCGATGGCGGCGGTGGAGGCATTTCGACTGATCGGCGAGCCGGAAGGTGACTTGATGTTGGCGCAGACCGCCGTGTACCTGGCGATGGCGCCGAAGTCGGATGCAGTCTACAAAGCGTTGGGCGGGGCGCGGGGGGATGTCCGCAATTCCGTGGATGAGCCGGTGCCGCTGCAACTTCGCAACGCTCCAACGAAGCTGATGAAAGAGCTCGACTACGGCGAGGGGTACCAACACGCTCACGATTTCGATGATGCTATGACGGATATGGAGTGTCTGCCGGAGGCCCTTCGCGGGCGGCGGTACTACTTGCCGACGAATCGCGGGGTGGAGGAGCGTATTGCGCGGCGGCTGGAAGAATTACGGAAAGATGTTCGAGCAGATTGAGCGACCGGGCGCTGGTCGCCGAGTACCGCGCGATCGACGACCAATCGCGGGCGAGAAGCCGGAGGAGAAGAAATGAAGCTTGACAGGGGGCCTGTCAGGCGCACAATTAGGATGTGTCGGTCTGGAGGACAGGGCTCTCCCGGGTGGGGGTTCCGCCGTCGGCTGCACCCCGGGCTATATTCCTCCCGCAGCTTCGCGGCTGAGGTGTTCGCGATCTTGACGGGCGCTAACGAAATGGCCGCTGCCCGGCCCGGCCTGGGCTGTGACGACTGTGGGTCGAGGGCCCAACGGCATTGCGGACGGCATCAGCTTGGAACTCACTGACGAACCTGAATTCGCGGAAACGGTATTCAGGCCGCTCAAGACCGGCCGATCTATCGAGGGAGACGAAGGCCCCCTGACAATCAACGGCCTTCTCGAAACCGATCAAGAGCAGGGAACCCGAACGTAGGCCTCGGTAGCCGGCCTCTGCTAACAAATACTTCATGAAAATCCTTTTTATCGGCGACATTGTCGGAAAGCCCGGGCGGCGTGTGGTGGTTGAAAAACTCGACGCTGTTGTCCACGGGCACGACATTGATCTGGTCATCGCTAACTGCGAGAACGCCGCCGCGGGTTTCGGCATCACTCCCGCGCTCGCCGACGGATTATTCAAGACCGGTGCCGAGGTTCTTACTTCCGGCAATCACATCTGGGACAAGAAAGACATCCTGCCGTACCTCGACAGCAAAGCCGAGATTCTGCGGCCCGCCAACTACCCCGACGGCACACCGGGCCACGGGCTCTATGTCGGGACCACCTCGGGCGGGATTCGATACGCCGTCATGAACTTACAGGGGCGGGTCTACCTGCCGTCGATTGACTGCCCTTTTCGCAAAGCAGACGCGCTGATCGAAGAGCTACCCCCGGATGTGAGAGTGAGGTTCGTTGATTTTCATGCGGAGGTCACAAGCGAAAAAGGCGCGCTCGGCTGGTACTTGGACGGTCGAGTCTCCGCCGTGGTCGGCACTCATACTCATATCCCTACGGCCGACGAGCGGGTGTTGCCGCAAGGGACGGCCTACGTTACGGACGTCGGGATGACGGGACCCTACGAATCAGTGATCGGAATGGGACGGGAAGCCTCCATTCAGCGCTTTCTCCAAGCGACGCCCACCCGATTCGAGCCTGCCACCGGCGACGTGCGACTGTCAGCCGTTGTGATCGAGGTTGATCCGGAGACCGGCAAGGCGCGGTCCATCAAACGATTGAGCATTCCACGGGATTAACTCAACAGACCTGTCCTATCGCACATCCCCCCGGATGCCCGGTCCGAGCACACGGTTGTATGGATTTTTCTGGGAATCTCCGACATCATGAGTGAAGGTCCTCTTTTTCGCCCGCCTGCGCCGCAGAGCGCGCCGGGCGAAGCCCCCTCGGCTCTATGCGCCATCTCCCGTTCAGCTACATCCTGGCCGTGCTGGCCGTCAAGACAACGATCCTAGCGGCACAAGTGCATCTGTTCGTGCTGTTGCGTCGTCAGCTTCCCCGGCGTTGGCTGTGGGCTGCTTACGTCTTGGGCGGAAGCGCCTTGCTGCTCGTCGCAGGATCGCCTCTGTTTGGCGACGAAATGGAATTCATCGGCGTCGGACCCTTTCCGCGTCTTGGGCGATTACTAGGCGGAATCTGGGTAGTTGGGTCCTTCAGCGCCTATTGCCTAATCGGGGCACGGCTCGCATGGCGCAAGTTCCTAGGGCCCAAGTCGGTCCCCGCGGCAAGTTCGGTTCCCGCCAAGGCGCCCGGCATCTCACCTACTCGTCGTGACGTATTGGCCAACGCAGCCCGTGCGGCCTTGGCGGTGCCTTTTGCGGTCGCCGGATATGGGACGTTTATAGGACGCACGAACTTTCAAGTTCGTGAAGTCGACATCACTTTGCCTGACCTGCCGGCGTCCCTCGACGGCCTACGGCTGGCGCAGCTCACCGACATTCATTTCGGCCTCGATCTGACAGCTCCGGAGCTCGAACGAGTCGTGGCGATGACCAACGAGACGAAGCCGCACGTGGCTCTGGTGACCGGCGACCTTATCACCGAGTCCGGGGACCCGCTCGAGAATTGCCTGGACATTGTGTCAGACGTGCGAGCGGAAGCGGGTGTGTGGGCCTGCATGGGAAACCACGAGCGCTACGCCGAGAGTGAGAGTTTCTGTGAATCCTATGCGGGCAAGCGCGGCATTACCTTCTTGCGCAACGCCTCACAGCCGCTGCAATTCGGAGATGCCCGGCTCAATCTGTGCGGCGTGGACTACCAGCGAATGTCACTACCCTATCTCCGCGAGGCCAAACACCTGCTCGATAAGCAGGCCGTTAACGTCTTGCTCAGCCATAACCCTGATGTTTTCCCGGTTGCTTCTAAGCTAGGATATGATCTGGTCGTAGGCGGACATACGCACGGCGGCCAAGTCACCGTTGAGATCGTGGAACAGTGGGCTAACCCGGGTCGTTTCTTCACCCCCTACGTGGCCGGCAGGTACCACCTCGATCGCTCGGTTCTTTACGTTAGCCGCGGCATCGGCACCATAAATCTGCCGATGCGGGTGGGAGCCCTGCCTGAAATCAGTATCCTGACGCTACGGCGAGCGTGACGCCGATCGCCCTGCAATGAGATATCTCATCCTCAGCGATATCCACTCGAATAAAGACGCACTCGATGCGGTAATGGAGTCCGCCGAGGACAAGAATTACGACGAAATTTGCTGCCTCGGTGACGTGGTTGGCTATGGCGCTGAGCCCAACGAAGTCACCGACTGGGTTCGCGAAAACGTTCCCTACGTGATTCGCGGCAACCACGACAAGACCTGCTGCGGGCTGGAAGAGGCCACCTCGTTCAATGCAGTCGCCCGCCTGGCAGTCGAATGGACGCTCCAGACCCTGACGCCGGAGAATCGCGATTACCTGTTCAAACTTGCACAAGGGCCGATGACGCACAACGGATTTCTGATGGCCCACGGTTCGGTCGCCGACGAAGACGAGTACGTCGTTGATCCCTACGATGCGTTAATGCAGTTCCCCCACGTGGATGGACGGCTGGTTTTTTTCGGCCATACGCATCTGCAGGGTGGCTTCATTCTTTGGGCCGAAGACGGGCAGTTGGGCTACGAACCCATCGGTCCTTCTCAGACGACTATCGAAACCACACCCGGCCGCAGTTATCTCATTAACCCCGGCTCGGTCGGACAGCCGCGCGACCTGGACTGGAAGGCGGCCTACGCGGTGTTTGACTCGGAGCAGCAACGGGTGGAATATCATCGTTGCGAATACCCATTGGCGTCGGCTCAACAGAAAATTCGCGACGCGGGCCTGCCGGGGGCGCTGGCATCGCGGCTGGCCGAAGGTCGCTAAGGGGGAGATCGCCGGCTCGGCAAATCGGTGGCCCGGGCCGGTCGCGACCCGAAGCCACCCTCATAGCTTCTATCCGACCGGGGCTTGCGGGCAGGTGGGAGGATGCTCCAGGAACCGCCCAGGTGACCGGGCGCCCCGGCCGACGTTGAAGCGCGGCCCCTCGTATGCTAGTGTGCCCCTCTGGAGGTAGTGTGACGATGAGGATCGGAAGTAAGGTTCTGAACGCGACGCTCGTTGCGAGTTTGATCGGGCTGGTTACGGTGGGATGCAGCAGTGCGCCGCCTCCCGAACCGGTTCCGGGCTTGGAAGCCTTTGTCGGCGCGTCGGTGTTCGACGGCAGCGGCAACGTGGTCGATAACGCTGTTTTGGTCGTGCGCGACGGTAGAGTCGAGGGACTCGGGTCGGCAGAGAATCTACGTGTGCCGCCAGGGGCGGAAGAAATCGACCTGAGCGGGAAATTCATCACCCCGGGCTTCATTAACGCCCACGGACACGTCGGAGGAACCCGCGGACTCGAAACCGGCGACGACGTTTACACGAAGGAGAATATTCTCGATCAACTCGGGCTCTACGCACGTTACGGTGTCACTACGATCAACAGCCTGGGCGGCGACGGCCCCGCGGCGATCGAAGTGCGTGACGCCCAAGACACCCCGGACCTCGACCGCGCGCGCCTCTTCGTGGCGGGCAACGTCGTCGCGGGCAATACGCCCAAGAAAGTACGGGCCGAAGTCGACGCCAACGGTGAAATGCGCGTTGACTGGATCAAGATTCGCGTCGACGACAATCTCGGCACAACCCGAAAGATGAAGCCCGAGGTTTTCCAGGCCGTCATCGATCAAAGTCATCAGGCGGGCAAGCGAGTCGCCGCCCACCTGTTTTACTTGGAGGACGGCAATGCCCTGATTCAAGCCGAAGTCGATTTTGTTGCGCACAGCGTGCGGGATCAGGAAGTCGACGAGTTGTTCACCCGCGGGATGCTCGAAACCGAAACCTGCCTGTGCCCGACGTTGACCCGCGAGGTGTCGACGTTCGTCTACGAGAGCACCCCGGAGTTCTTCTCCGATCCTTTCTTTACCAAGGAAGCCGATCCGGCGGTGCTCGAACAATTGAAGGACCCGGCCCGCCAAAAGAAGGTCGCCGAAAGCAAGGCCGCCCAGCAATACAAGAAGGCTCTCGATGTGGCGTCGAAGAACCTCCAAACGCTCTCCGCCGCCGGCGTCATGATCGCCTTCGGCACCGACACCGGGCCGCCGGCGAGGTTCCAGGGCTATTTCGAGCATATGGAAATGGGTCTGATGGCGAAAGCCGGTATGGACCCTTACTCAATTCTGCTGTCGGCGACCGGTAACGCGGCTCGCTGTTTGCGGTTGTACGAGGTTGGCTCTCTCTCGACGGGCAAATGGGCGGATTTCAACGTTTTCGCGAAGAATCCCTGGGAGGATATCGCCAATACCCACAGCCTCGAGTCGGTGTGGATCGCCGGGAACCGCGTCCCCGACAAGAATTCGGCTGCCGACGCGCCTGCCGATTAGAGAACGATTCGACAAAGGATGCCTCAGAGCGACGCGACCTCGGCGTGTTCTCACTGATGCAGTTCTAGGCCTTCGCTGCCCGCCCATCGTCGTTCGCCGTGGAACTCCTCCTTCAACTTCACAGCCAACTCAACGCCCTGGTCTGGGGCCCGCCGATGTTGTTGTTGTTGATCGGCGCGGGCGTAGTGCTGACCATAGTCACGCGCGGGGTGCAGTTCATGCGCTTCGGCTTCGCAATGCGCGAGGTTCTCGGCAAGATTTTCGCCCCCGGCGAGGGCGAAGGTAACGTACGGCCCTTTCAGGCACTGGCCGCATCCCTTGCCTCGACGGTGGGCGTCGGCAACATCGCCGGGGTCGCAACCGCGATCTCACTGGGGGGGCCGGGCGCTCTCTTCTGGATGTGGTTTTCCGGCGTCGTCGGCATGGCGACGAAGTTCGCCGAGATCACGCTGGCGCTGCGCTACCGCGAACCCGACGAACAAGGCGTCATGCGCGGCGGCGCGATGTACATCCTCTCGAAAAACTTCAATTTGCGTTGGCTCGGCGCGATCTTCGCCCTGCTGGTGGCACTGGCGGCTTTCGGGATCGGCAACATGGTGCAGGCCAACTCCGTAGCCGACGTCGCCCGCAACGCCTTTGACGTACCCCTGTGGGCGACCGGGGTGGTGATGTGCGCGGCCACGGCGCTGGTTGTGCTCGGAGGATTGCGGCGGATCGTTGAGGTCGCCGAGATTCTGATGCCCTCGATGTGCCTGCTCTATCTGCTCTGCGGCTTCACGATCTTGGTGCTTCACATGGACCGTATTCCGGCGGTGATCGAGTTGGTGCTTCGCTCGGCGTTTGACGGGCACGCGGCAGTAGGCGGCTTCGCGGGCGTCGGGGTCGCCCAAGCGATCCGATTCGGAATCGCTCGCGGTATGTTCTCGAACGAAGCCGGGCTGGGAAGCGCCCCGATCGTGCACAGTTCGGCGGTGACCGACCACCCGGCTCGGCAAGGCTGCTACGGAATTTTCGGTGTCTTTGTCGACACCCTGGTCGTCGGCATGGTCACTGGGTTGGTGATCTTGACGACAGGGGTGTGGGAATCGGGCGCCACCGGAGCGGCGCTGGCCGACGAGGCGTTCAAGGCGGGTTTGCCGGGAGAGTGGGGCAGTCTGGTCGTCAGCGTAGGGCTGATCCTTTTCGCTTATTCAACGGTGATCGGATGGGCCTATTACGGCGAGACCGGCGCAACCTACCTGTTTGGAACCAAGGCGATCCTGCCCTATCGATTGGCTTGGATCGGCTTCGTGTATCTCGGCGCGACCGGAAGCCTGCAATTGATTTGGAGCTTGGCCGACACGATGAACGGTCTGATGGCGTTGCCCAACTTGGTGGCGGTGCTGGGATCGATCGGCATGATACGAAAGTTGACCGTCGATTTCTTTTCCAATCATCGATAAACCCACGGTGCGCTTGCGATCACGAGCTTGGATTCTCGGTTGGCTCGTTCCGGCCTTCGCCGCCGGAGGGCTCTCCGCGGGCGATTTGAGCAACCGCTTTGAACTTACCCTGCGCCGAGTTCTCGAAGGCGGTCCACCCCGTTACACCCAAGATTTGCTTCTGGCAGACGTCATCCCGCGCGACGTACGGCGCTTTACCAACTTCAGCGGTGATCTCTCCGGCCGCTACATCGGTGCGCTGGCCTCGGCGGCGGGGCGAAATCCCGGGTTGACCGAAAGACTCGCACCGTTTGTAGAACAGGTCCTCGTTCACCAAAAGAACGACGGGCATTTCGGTGATCCGATGGGAGTCCTCGAAACACCCGACGACGACATGGCGCGCCTGTGGGGCAACGGGCGCATGCTGATCGGGCTGCTCGAATATTACCGCGAGACCAATCACGCGCCCGCCCTCGAAGCCGCCAAGCGACTCGGCGATTTCTTGGTTGAAGCCGCGCCTCGCTTCAACGCCCCTTCCCTTCGGCGGTTCTTTCTCGACGGCAAATTCGCGGTCGGCTACATTTGCTGGACCCAAAATATCGAAGGGCTGACGGAACTCTACCGGCACACCTCCGATGATCGCTATCTCCGCTTAGCCGAACAAATGGCCGAACGAACCGAACGCCGCCCGAGCCAACACAGTCACGGCTTCCTCAGTACGTTGCGAGGGTTGGTCGAGCTGGCGCGCGTTTCGGACGAACCGCTTTATCTGGAGCAAGCCGAGAGGGAATACCAAGCGATTGTTGATTCCGGGAACGTGTTGGTTCACGGTGCAATCCCCGAGGCGTTCTTGCCTAGCATCGAGAGGGACGAAGGCTGCTCACAGGGGGACTGGATTCGGCTCAGTCTTGATCTTTGGCGCGAAACAGGAGATGTCGACTACCTCGAACAGGCGGAGCGAACACTTTTCAACGAGTTTGCCTTGAATCAGTTCGCAAGCGGTGATTTCGGACACATCAAGCTGCGCGATACCGGGGTGGGCCCCGAAACGGCGCGCGCCTGGTGGTGCTGCACCCTCCATGGCCTTAGGACGTTTCCCGCTATCGAACAGAATGTGTTTCGCTCCAGCGGCGCAACGCTCTATTACGATTTGCCGGTCGACGGGACAATCGACGATGACGGCTTTAGAGTCACAGCGAAGTCTTCGCTCGAAATCGACGGGGGCATTGCAATTTCCTTCGCGGGAGCGGTTGATTCGGCCACCCGTCTAGCAGTTCGTCTGCCAAGCTGGGCCGAGTCAATCAGCGTCAACATCGACAACGAGCCGCAAGAAACAAGAGCCATCGACGGGTACGTACAAATTGAAAGGGTTCTGCGCGCCGGTAGCGATATGCGTCTTTCGTACAACTTCATAACCCGACTTGAAGACCATCCCGACAGAACCGGCTACAAAGCAGTGTTTCAGGGTCCTTGGCTGCTCGGGATCTCCGAAAGCTCGAGCCCGTCATTCTTCGACGAGCCCTATCATTTCAATCGTCTCCTTCTCCCGCCGTCGGACGAAGGACGTATCGAGTTGCCCTTATTGACGGACTCGGAGCAAGTAAACCTGCTGTTTCGTGCACCGGCCGCGCATCTTGCCTTGGAATGGATCCCCGCCGGTTACCCCGAGCAGCGGCAAACGGCTCGCTTGCGACCCCTCGCCGAGTCAACGGCCTCCGGGCAGGCGACACGATGGGAGTTTTGGCTGCCGACAACAGACTCGGAAAACCAACCGTCGCCTCCCCTTGTGCCCGGTTCCGGACCAAAACGCCTGCGGGACTTGGTGGTCCCGGCCGTGGCGTTCGTCGTGATCGTCGCGACTGGTTTTCTATTGCGCCGCCGCCGGCGCTTCCGGTCGTCCTGAGTGCGCCGCGCAATTAAGCAGCACTCGACCCTATTGCGCCGCCAATCACCTCTCACGGAGTCAGGCTATAGTTGACATCGACATTGCATAAAGCCGGCAGCTCCAGCTCCGTCGAGTATTTCCAGTTCAGCACGGCCACCAGCGACGCCTTCCGAAGTTCCATGGGACCGCTGAGGACTTTGGCGTCTTCGACCGCCCCCTGCCGGTTGATACGAATCTCGACAGCGACGGTACCCTGGATGCCCTTTGCCTTAGCGTCCTCGGGATACCTTGGCGGCACTTTTCGTATCGCGTGAGCATTTGCCTCGGTAACTGAAATGCGGTTGGGTTCTTCTTCGGGCGCGGCCCGAAGCGGAAACTGCGACGTGACGGCCAGGCAGCACAGCAAGACAAAGCACGAAGCGATCGAAATCAGAATATTGAATCGTTTCTTTGACATCGGATCCTCCTGGGTAAGCAAGGCCACTCGTGACGACAAGTGGCTTTTCGTGAAAAACGACGGTGCACCGGTTACCCCCGGCACGGATGGTACGGCCGAAGCCAACAACGCCTCGACGTAACGGCGCGGGTCTTGAGTCCCCACCACAGCTTCATCGACCACCTGCTCTCTGGCAAGTCGGACCCGGGCAACGAGCCACCAAATTCCCGGATGGAACCACAAAATCGCCCGAACGCACTCTTCGCACAACGCCGCCAACCAATCTCTCCGCCGAACGTGCAGCAACTCGTGCTCTATCACCGCTTGTTGCCCGCTCACCGGCATCTCCAAGAAGGTGCGCGGCAACAAGACAATGGGGCGTAGAAGCCCGTACGTGACCGCGCTTGCGATCTGGTCCGCAAGCCGAATCCCAACCCCGGCGCTCGCGCTCGAGACGGAAAGACTCTCTAAAACGGCGCTCGGAAACGCTACCGAATCGTGACGGTACCGCCGCAACCTCCGGAGCCCAACCCCAAGCAGGCTGAAACGGACAACCACGCCGATAAGCACCACGCACAACACAAGCTCGGCGAATGACGGCTCGACACCGCTTTCGGCCGCTATCGCCGGAACTACTCCAACGGAAGAAACCGCCACTAAACCCGCCGGCGGCGGTTGCGGGTGCCATGGCTGTAGTACGGGCAATAGAAGCGCGATACCGAATAGGCCCTGCCAGTAGCGCAACATTGGCCGTGGACGGCGCAGGCGGAGAACAAAAGGCAGGACAGCACCTGTACCGACCAAAAAACTCACCTGCCACCAATGGGCCACGAGGTTGTCCAACAACGCTGCGGCGCTCATTTTTTCTCCTTCGGTATCCCTTTGAGCATGCCCGCCACTTCCGCCAACTCCTTCTCCGAAAGCTGTCGATCCTCAACCAAATGCACCAACAACGGCTCGGCCGCACCATTGAACACGCGGTCGACAAAATCACGGACCATCAATCGAATGATCTGCTCCTTCGGTTTTCGCGGCGTGTAAACGTGCGCCCTGTCGACGCGCGACCTTTTCAAATAGCCCTTGTCTTCCAACACCTTCAACATCGTCATGACCGTGGTGTAGGCGATCTTGCGTTTGGCAAGAAGGGTTTCGTACACATCCCTGACCGTCGCCTTTTCCAGCGCCCAGACCACCTTCATCAGTTCCAGTTCTTGGGGGGTCAGCGTCTTACTCCGTGGCCTCATACTAATAAATTAGTACTATTGAATGAACCTGTCAAGTAAAATCTTCCAAGAAGCGGGCGAGTAAGGCTCGTCTCATCATCCCCCTATAGTGAAACGGTGGACGCGCGACAGGTGCTCGAGCACGTAGGTGGGCAGCCCCACGGCCGTTCGTCCTTCAAACACCTGGCCCGCGAACTGCGCGTTAGGGGCAAAGAGTACGCCGCCCTCGCGCAAACCGTCAAAGCCCTGGTCAGCGGCGGCCGACTGATCGAATTTCGCCGCGGCCACTACAGCCTACCGGGCCTCGATACCGAGTACATCGCCGGACGCTTCAGCCGTCACCCCGACGGCTACGGCTTCGTCTCTCCGGACCGTCCGCTCCCCGGCGTCGAAGGCGATATCTTCATCCCCCCCGATTCGACCCTCCACGCCATGCACCACGACCGGGTCGTCGTGCGGCTCGGCCGGGTTCCCGACGATGGGCGTGCCGAAGGGCATATTCAGCGTATTCTCAACCGCAAGCAGACCTTCGTGGTTGGGCGGTTTAGCTATTCAAGAAAAGGGAGTTGTGTTGTTCCCCACGACGACCGCATTCGCGAAAACATCCAAATAGCTAAAGGACGTGAGCTGCCGGCGACCGACGGCGGCTCGGAGCGGTTGGGAGACGCCGAGCGCCCCGACATCAAGACCGCCGAAGACCTCGACGGCTGGATCGTCAACGCCGAGCTGACCGAGTTCCCGACCCGTTCGACGCAGGCACGCGGCCAAGTGGTCGAAATCCTCGGCCGGCCCGGCGACTTCGGCGTCGATGTCGAAATCATCATCCGCAAATACCACTTGCCACATCGCTTTTCGTCACGCGTGAGGACGGAAGTCGAGCAAGTCGGGGAGAGCGTTTCCGCCGAGGATGCGACCGATCGCCGCGATTTTCGCGACCTCGACATCGTCACGATTGACGGCGAAACGGCGCGCGATTTCGACGACGCCGTATGGATCGATCGCCTCGACAACGGCAACTTCGCCCTGCACGTCCACATCGCCGATGTCAGCCATTATGTGCGTCCGGGAACGGCCATCGAAGAAGAAGCGCAATTGCGCGGAACAAGTGTCTATTTCCCGGATAGGGCCGTGCCGATGCTGCCGGCGGAACTCTCGACCGGCATCTGCTCGCTGAATCCGCAAGTCGACCGCCTGGTGGTCTCGGCGTTGATGGAAATCGACCATCAGGGTGAGACGGTCGGGGTGCAATTCTGCCGCGGCGTGATTCGCAGCGTCGAGCGGATGAGCTACACAAACGTCTACCGGGTCCTCGAAGGGGACGCGGAGCAACGCGAGCGGTATCGTCCGCTGGTCGGACGTTTTGAGCTGATGGAAGAGCTGGCGATGATTCTCAATCATCGCCGCGAGCACCGCGGTTCGATCGATTTCGATTTACCCGAAACCGTGATCGAGTTCGACGACAAGGGAATGATGCAAGGCGTCGCTCGAGCCGAGCGCAACATCGCCCACCGCATCATCGAGGAGTTCATGCTGGCGGCGAATGAAGCCGTCGCCAAGCATTTGGAAGAGCGAGGCGTGCCGGCGCTCTACCGGATCCACGAAAAACCCGACCCCAAACGCCTTGCCGATTTCGAGCAGTTGCTACGAACCTTCGGCCATTCATTGGGCGTCGATCTGTCCTCCCGGCGCTTTGCCCACACCGAGCGCCATCGGGACGGTTCCAAACGCCGCCGTCACATCGATGTCGCTCAGAGTGATGTCCGCGTATCGCCTCGCAACTATCAAAAGCTGATCGCCGAACTCGAGGGCAAACCCGAGCAGAGAGTCTTGAACCTTCAGATGCTGCGATCACTCAAGCAGGCGCGCTACAGCGAACAGAACGACGGTCACTTTGCTCTAGCAGCGCCGACTTACACGCATTTCACGTCGCCGATTCGACGGTACCCGGATCTGGTCGTCCATCGAATCCTGACCGCGTTGCTGGAAGAGGAAGCAGGGGGAGAGCAGCCCGCGAGCCCCTATGGCGAGGCCCCTCTCCACGGAGCCTACCGCCAATCCGAGCTCGCCGTCTTAGCCAACGAAACGTCCTTCACCGAACGCCGCGCCGCCGACGCGGAGCGAGAATTGATCGATTGGAAAAAGGCGCGGTATATGGAGGAGCGGCTGGGGGACGAATTCGACGCGATTGTCGTCTCGGTGATGCGCTTCGGCCTCTTCGTCGAACTCGAGGAGATTTTCGTTGAAGGTTTGGTGCCGATCGAATCGTTCACCCGCGAGCGGTTTGTCTATCGCGAGAACGAGCAAGCGATTGTAGGCGAACGCAGCCGACGCCGTTTCGGCCTCGGCTCGCGAATGCTCGTGCGAGCCGACCGCATTTCCTACGACCGCATGCGCCCGGAGTTTTCCTGGGTCGAGAGGGACGGACGTTGACGTTACCAATGGGCTTCGGAGTCGGAGGATCAATGCTGCTCGGTTTCCAAGATGGTGACGAGATCGTCACGTCGAATGACCCCCGACCGCACCACCCGCGCACAAACACCAGCCCGCCCCGACAAAGCATTCGTCATGCCCGACTCAGTGATCGATGCAATGTAGCGACAAGGCGGGCGCGGGCGGTCGTATTCCAGAATAGCGTCACCGACTTGGAAGCGGCGGCCCTGCAATTCCTCGAGGCGAACACCGCGAGTGACAAGATTGCGGCGGTGTTGCCCATTCGTCACCTTGACGCCCGTTTTCGACTGAATCGCTTCGAGGTCCTCGCCTTCAATCAAAGTAATTTGGCAGATATCGACCGGCGCCCAATAGCCCATACCTTCGGCGTAGCGGTCCCCACGTAGGCCGCTGCCTTCAATGGCCTCAACTTGCTCGACCGACTGCATCTCGACCCCGCCGTCGGGGGCGATGAAAATGTATTCGACAAAGGGGCTTGGCGGCGACATGTTCGCTCAGGCCTTCACGCCTTCGATAATGCTGGTGCCGAAATTGTCGGCGATCGGGGTCACCGAAACAATCTTCATCCCGGCGGCGGAGTACAGCGCGTCCCACTGCTCTCTTGTTCTTTCTTTGCCCGGGATGAACACCATGATGTTGAGGTCGAGAAACTTGGCCGGAACGCCCGCTGTCTCTCCCATGGGAGGCAGAACGGCGTCGACACAAATCACTCGCCCATCGCCTTCCATGGCGTCGCGACAACGACGCAGCAACCGGGTAGAGCGGGCGTCATCCCAATCGTGAATGATGTGTTTCATGATGTAAACGTCGCCCGCGGGTACGGACTCGAACATGTCCCCACCGACGTACTCCAAGCGATCCGCTACTTCCGGCGCCGGGGTAAGACGCTCCCGGGCGATCGGGATCATCGCGGGAACGTCCATTACCACCGCGTTCAAGTGAGCGTATTTCTCGAGTAGAGCGGCCGCCAAGTGCCCGAAGCCGCCCCCGACATCGACCACCCTGCGAGCGCCCGAGAGGTCACACTTTTCGAGGACACCCTGTAAAGAGCGGGCACTGTTGGACTTCATCGCTTCGCCGAAGTCTTCCATCTCTTGAGGATTAGCGTTGCAGTAGTCCCAATACTCCATGCCCAGTTGTGCCTTGGCCTGCGGCAGACCGGTCCGAACGGCATCGCCAAAACCGTTCCAAACTCTCCCAAAACTTGCTCCGAACATCTCGGTTAGCTTCTTGGCCGATACCGGCGAGTCGATGGTGAGGACGTCGGAAAGCGGGGTCGGGCCGAATCGCCCATCAGCGTCTTCTGTGAACACATCGACGGAGGCACAGGCCCGCAGCAGGCGTTCCAAAAAGTCCGGTACAGCGTCGACCCCGTGCTGCTCGGTGAGTTGCAGGGCGGTTTGCGGCCCGTGCTCCTTCAGCAAGTCGGGGACGTCGAGCCGGGTCACCGCCGAGAGGGCGTTGGACACCCAGGCACCCATGACCATTTGCATGACGACCGCTTGCGGTGGTGGCGCCTCTTCGGTTTGATCGGGATTTTCGTCTGCCATGTTTTCCTCAGCCGCGATTCAGGGTAGGGCTGCTTTTCTCCACGCGGTTTCGTTCACGCGGGTATAGCATGCCGCCGGGCGGTCTAGATCAGCGGCGGGTTGTGCGCCGCGCCCATTGATTCTACTCGACAGGACCGTTCCGCAACAGGCTTTCGGCGCGGCAGACCTCTTGGAGCCCCTGCTGTCCCGGCTCCATGCCGCAAGTGGGGCCTCTCAGTTGCCCGTTTGTAGAGTCGTATGGTAGTTTGAGGGTTAAGAAATCGGCGGTCCCACTCACCCCGCCAACCCCTTTTTTCCAAGCAGTTTGCGCAATAAGGCCGGTTCGGTCTGTTGGATCCGGTCCGCCGACGTTATCGCTCAATAACGATGGCTCTTGCAATCGCGAATCGATACGCTTCGGCGCTGGCCGAGGTCGTCACCCAACCCGGTTCCGCCGTTAGCGCCGAAGACGCCCTAGGCCAACTCGGCGATTTCCAGGAATTGCTGACCACATCGGAAGAGCTTCGCAACATCCTCAACTCTCCCGCCGTCGCCCCGGCCGGCAAACGCGGGCTCACGGCGCGACTCGCCGAACGACTGCAGCTCGCGGTGACGGTCCGCAACTTTCTTTACGTCGTGATCGATCATCGCCGCATGCCGTTGCTCGATGAGATGATCGAAGCCTTTTTGGCCTGGATCGACGAACGTGCCGGCGTGGCCCGCATTGCGGTCACCTCGGCCCGGCCGATGGAAGAGGAGCAGCGCACGGCGCTGGTTTCGAAATTCAGCGGTGTGACCGGCAAGACCGTATCAGCCGAGTTCGCGGTGGCGTCCGAGTTGCTCGGCGGCGCGACGGTGCGTTTTGGCTCCACGGTGTTCGACGGTTCGCTGTGCGCGCAATTGAACAACCTCGACCGCGCCCTTTCAGGAGAAGCATAGTCCATGGCTCAAATCAGTGCGGATGAAATCTCGAAGCTGATTCGGGAACAAATTGAAAACTACGAGACCGCCATCGAGGTCTCCGAGGTCGGCTCGATCATCGCTCTCGGCGATGGCATCGCGCGTCTCCACGGCCTGGAAAAAGTGATGGCGGGCGAGATGCTCGATTTCCCCCACAACGTTGCCGGCATCGCGATGAACCTTGAAGAGGATCAGGTCGGCGCGGTCCTATTGGGTGAATATCAGGAACTCAAGGAAGGCGACGAAGTCCGCCGCACCGGCCGCATTATTTCCGTGCCGGTCGGCAAGAACCTGGTCGGCCGCGTCGTCGACGCACTGGGCCGCCCGGTGGATGGCAAGGGACCAATCGAAGCCGAAGCGCATTTCCCCGTCGAGCGCCTGGCACCCGGTGTGATCGACCGCAGCCCGGTCAGAGAACCCGTCCAGACCGGGCTGAAAGCGATCGACGCGATGATCCCCGTCGGCCGCGGACAGCGCGAGTTGATCATCGGTGACCGCCAGACCGGCAAAACCGCCATCGCCGTCGACACGATCATCAACCAAAAGGGCGGTGACATGATCTGCGTCTATGTCGCCATCGGACAGAAGCGCTCCACTGTCGCCCACTTGGTCAAGACCCTCGATGACTACGGCGCGATGGAGTACTCGGTCGTCGTCGTGGCCTCGGCTTCCGACCCCGCCCCGATGCAGTTTCTCGCTCCCTACGCCGGGTGCGCCATCGGCGAGTATTTCCGCGACAACGGCGGCCACGCGCTCTGCATCTACGACGATTTGTCGAAGCACGCGGCGGCCTATCGCGAGATTTCTCTGCTGCTCAGGCGGCCTCCGGGCCGCGAGGCGTATCCCGGCGACGTGTTCTATCTGCACAGCCGTTTGCTCGAACGCGCCGCGAAACTCAGCGCCGAGAAAGGCGGCGGTTCACTCACCGCGCTGCCCTTTATCGAAACCCAGGCCGGCGACGTTTCGGCCTACATTCCGACCAACGTCATCTCGATTACCGACGGTCAGATTTACCTCCAAGCCGACTTGTTCAACGCGAACGTCCGACCCGCGGTCGACGTCGGCATTTCGGTCAGCCGCGTCGGCGGCAACGCCCAGATCAAGGCCATGAAGCAGGTCGCCGGGACGCTGCGTCTCGAGTTGGCGCAGTACCGCGCCCTCGCCGCCTTCGCGCAATTCGGTTCCGATCTCGACAAAGCTTCGCAGCAACAGCTTCACCGAGGCGAGCGCCTAACCGAGATCCTCAAACAGGACCAATACCAGCCCCTGGCGGTCGAAAAACAGGTGCTCATCATCTTCGCCGGAGCCAACGGCTTCCTCGACGACCTGGAAGTCGCGCAGTGCCGCGAGTTCGAAAAGGGCCTCTACGAATACCTAGATCGCCAGGAAGACAGCGTGTTGGGGAAAATCCGCGAGCGCAAGGCCATCGACGACGAGTTGTCGGGCGAAGTTAAGGCCGCGATCAGTGAATTCAAGCAGCGCTTCGCGTCGCTCCGCCGTGAGGAGGCGAAGGCCGGCTAATGCCCAGTCTGATCGATCTGCGCCGTCGTCGCCGCTCGGTGCAAAACACCCAGCAGATCACCAAGGCCATGAAAATGGTCTCGGCGGCGAAGCTGCGCCGAGCCCAGGAAAACGCCTTGGCCGCGCGGCCGTACGCCACGCTGTTGCGCGAGATGATGGCCTCGATTTTGGCCAACGAGCCCGAGGATTCCGTCGCGCTCGATCATCCGCTCCTGCAACGTCGCGAGGAAAAGCGCGTTTTGCTCCTGCTGCTTTCCGGCGACAAGGGTCTGTGCGGGGCGTTCAACGGGAACGTCATCCGAGCCTCGGAAGGCTTTCTCGTCGAACGCGGCGACAAGCACATCGAACTCGAGTTGATCGGCAAACGCGGCCTCGACCACTACCGCCGCCGCAAGGCCGAGATCAGCGGCGAATGGCCCAACGTCTTTCAGCGCGTCGAGCTTGGAACCGTGCGCGAAATCAGCGGCAAGGTGATGGAACGCTTCATCCACGAAGAAGTCGATTCCGTCTACTTGCTTTTTAACGAATTCAAAAGTGTCTTGACACAACAGGTCGTCCTGCGGCGTTTGTTGCCGGCGGAAATGCCGACGAAGGACAAGTCGACCCCGACCGAGTACATTTACGAACAGCCGGCGGCGGACATTTTTCGCAACCTGCTGCCGAAGTACGTCGAGACGAATATCTATCAGGCCATGCTCGAATCCGCCGCCGCCGAACACGCCGCCCGCATGACGGCCATGGACTCGGCCACCCGCAACGCCGAAGAGATGATCGAAAAGTTGACGCTGCATCTCAACCGCGTTCGCCAGGCGAGCATTACCAAGGAACTCATCGAAATCGTCAGCGGCGCGGCCGCGCTGGAGTAATAGAGAGAAAAGATAAGCACGTTCAGGAGCCGCGAAGCGGCGGCGGGAATATAGCCTAGGGTGGAGCCGGAACGGCGGAACCCTAGGTAAGCCCCCGCAATGCGGAGCCCTGAAAGGGCGACAGGAACTAACCGCCCGCAACCGCATCGAACGTAGGGAATCGAAATGTCGAAAATCGGAAAAGTCATCAAAGTCGCCGGCCCCGCCGTCGACGTGCAATACGGCGAAGGCCACCTGCCTAAGATCTTCAACGCCGTTCGCGTTACCAGCGAAGGGTTCGACATCCCGAACCCCATCGACATCGTCTGCGAAGTGCAGCAGCACCTGGGCGAAGGCCGCGTGCGCACCGTCGCCATGCAGCCGACCGACGGCCTCGTCCGCGGCATGCAAGCCGAGGATCTCGGCGAGGGCATCAGCGTCCCGGTGGGGCCGCAAACCCTCGGTCGCGTGCTCAACGTCCTCGGTGAACCGGTGGACAAAAAGGGCCCGGTCGAAACCGAGCAGCGCTACCCCATTCACCGCCCCGCCCCGTCGCTCGAAGACCAGTCGACCGAACTCGAAATGCTCGAGACTGGCATCAAGGTCGTCGACCTGCTCGAGCCTTATCTCAAGGGCGGCAAGATCGGGCTGTTTGGGGGCGCGGGCGTCGGTAAAACCGTGATCATCATGGAGTTGATCAAAAACATCGCCACCGAGCACGGCGGCGTGTCGGTCTTCGCCGGAGTCGGCGAGCGCACCCGCGAAGGCAACGACCTGTGGCTTGAAATGCAGGAATCGGGTGTTGTCGATCCCGACGATTGGAAAAAATCCAAATGCGCCCTGATCTACGGTCAAATGACCGAACCTCCCGGCGCGCGTCTGCGGGTCGGGCTCACCGGCCTCACCGTCGCCGAATATTTCCGCGACGTTGAGGGACAGGACACCCTACTGTTCATCGACAATATTTTCCGCTTCACCCAAGCCGGCTCGGAAGTTTCCGCGCTGCTCGGCCGCATGCCCTCCGCCGTCGGTTATCAACCCAACCTGGCGACTGAGATGGGCGAGCTGCAAGAGCGCATCACGTCGACCAACAAAGGCTCGATCACATCGGTGCAGGCGATTTACGTCCCCGCCGACGATTACACCGACCCGGCGCCGGCCACCAGCTTCGCGCACCTCGACGCCACCACGAACCTTTCGCGCGAAATCGCTTCGCTCGGCATCTACCCGGCCGTCGATCCGCTGGCCTCGACCTCGCGCATCCTCGATCCGAACATCTTGGGCGCCGAGCATTACAACACCGCCCAAGCCGTGAAACAGATCCTACAACGAAACAAGGAATTGCAGGACATCATCGCGATTCTCGGCGTCGAAGAGCTGTCGGACGAAGACCGGCTCACCGTCTCGAGAGCGCGCAAGATCCAGCGTTTCCTCTCGCAGCCCTTCTTCGTGGCCGAGCAGTTCACCGGCCTCGAGGGACGCTATGTGCGGGTGGCGGATTCCATCCGCGGATTCAAGGAAATCGTCGAAGGCAAGCACGACGACCTGCCCGAACAGGCCTTCTACCTGGTTGGAACCATTGAAGAAGCCGTCGAGAAGGGTGCCAAACTCGCCGAGGCGGCATAATGCCGGGAACGCTCAAGCTCGAAATCGCTGTTCCCGAACGGCAAGTGCTATCCGACGAAGTCGACAGCGTCGAAGCTCCGGCCAAGGACGGCTATATGGGCGTGCTGCCCGGCCATGCCGCACTCATCACCGAACTCGGCAACGGCGTTCTTTCGTTCGACGCAGGCGGCAAAAAGAGATACATGGCCCTCAGCGGCGGCCTGATGGAAGTGCTGCGCGACCACGTGCGGGTGTTGGCCGACGCGACCGAATGGGCCGAGGAAGTGGATCTCGAACGCGCCGAAACAGCTCGTCGCCGAGCCAACGACATGCTGCAGAGTCACGAGATGGAAATCGACGTGGAGAGGGCCATGCGAGCTGTTCGCCGCGCCGAGGCCCGCCTGGAAGCCACCAAGCGCGTTCAAAACGGCTGAGTGGGCCAGAGCTCAAGCGACGGGCCAAGGGTAGGCAACCGCTACGCGCTTCGGCACTGCGTCTGCTCGAACTGTCGCGCACTTCACAATCATCCGCCTACTTGAACCGATGTACCCTTGGCCCGTCGCTTTTGCTCCGGGCTCTGTATCTGCGTTCTGAATTGTGTACACCGACGGGAGGGAGCCTGCTCCTTTTTCACAGCCCCTTACGCGCGCGGCTCGGTTTGGTTCTCGACCTAACGACGGCTAACTCAAATCCAAATCCGCGGGCCGCTTCGTGTGCCAATCCGTCGCCCGCTCGTAGGCGTGGCCGATTTCAAGCAATCCCGCTTCGCCGAAAAGGCAGCCTATCAATTGCAGACCGATGGGCAGGCCCGCCGAGCTTAGCCCGCAGGGGACCGACAACAACGGCAACCCGGTCAGATTCAAGGCGCGAACAAGCCTGGTTGTCGCGAGGCGGACATTTTCTTCGACTCCGCCGATGGTGGTCGTCATCTGACCGATCTTGGCGGCGGTGATGGGAATCGTCGGCGCCGCAATCACGTCGACTTGCTCAAGCAACGCGTTGAAACCTTGGTTTAGCTCTCGGCGTCGGCGCTGGGCGTCGAGGTAGTCGGCGGCCGAAATCAGTTGCCCTTGGTCGAGCAGGGTGCGAACATCATCGCCGTAATCTTCCCGTCGCTCGCGCAGACGCCGCCGATGCACCGAGGCAGCTTCCACCAACAAGATCAACCGGCCGACAGCATTGAACTCCACGATGTCGGGAACCTCGATCTCGACCAACGCCGCGCCGATCTCCTCCAGCGTTTTCAGTGCGGCGCGCACGGCGGCGGCGACATCGGGGTCGAGTTGGTCGAAATAGAAATTGCGGGGCACGCCGATCTTCTTTCCGTCCAGCCGTGGCTCAGGGTCGAGCCGAGGCGCGGGGTCGGGGCGCTCGACGCTGCTGTCGTCGCGCTCGTCCGGCCCCGCCAACGCCTGGTAGACCCAGGCAGTGTCGCGCACCGTCAACCCAAACGGCCCGGCGTGATCGAGAGTATGGCCGAGCGGGAAAACACCGTGCCGGCTGACGCGCCCGAAAGTCGGTTTCAGTCCCACCACCCCGCATAATGACGCCGGGATGCGAATCGACCCGCCGGTATCGGACCCCAGCGAAAACAAACACTGGCCCGAGGCCAGGGCCGCCGTCGAGCCGCCGCTCGAACCGCCCGGAATCCTCTCAAGGTCCCAAGGATTCCTCACCGCCCCGAAGTGCGGATTGGTGCTGGTGATGCCGTAAGCCCACTCATGCAGCCCTGCCTTGCCCACCAAGACCGCACCCGCCTCATGCAGCTTTTCGATAACCGCGGCATCGTAGGAAGGCACAAAATCGGCCATGATTTTCGAGCCGATCGTCGTCCTGATGCCTTTGGTGTAATAGAGATCCTTCGCGGCGTAAGGTATGCCGTGCAGGGGTCCCCGGTAGTTGCCGGCACGGATCTCCGCCTCGGCCCGGCGGGCTTGTTCCAACGCAAACTTTTCGGTAACCGTCACAAAAGCGTTGAGTGAGGGTTGAAAGCGGGCGATGCTCGCTAGGGCTTGCTGCGTCAATTCAACAGGCGATAGCGCGCCGCTTTGAATATGTCGGGATGCTTCTTCGATCGTCATGCGGGTTTCCGCCCCGGTCACTTCCCGTCGGGCCGGAAGGAACCGACCGGCTCGATCGTATTCAGGTCGCGGTCAAGCGCGGGTCGTAGGTCGTTATACAGGCTCTCCAACACGGCCGAAACCGCTTCCATTTCTTCTTTCGGAATCCGAAGACCCATTTCCTCGGCGATCCTTGTCCACTTGGTTTCCGCCATAGCCCCTTCCCTCACAAAGAGCTACAGTTTACAGTGTTGAGAACGAAGTGTCCCGCGGTTGACTTGTTTTGGGCCGCGCGGAAAAACGAGGGAGAAGTTGATGTCTGAAACCCTGGCCCGTTTGTATCGTCATGCCGTTGCCTACGACCGGCCCGATATGATGCTGGCGAAATCAGACGGGGAGTACCGCCCCATCTCCGCGTGCGAGATCGACCGTCGCGTGGGCCGCCTGCGAGGCGAGCTGCGCCGCGCGGGCCTCGGAAAAGGCGACCGTTGCGCGCTGCTGTCGGAAAACCGTTGGGAATGGGCCGTGGGCGATTTCGCCATGATGACGGCGGGCATCGTCAGCGTACCGCTCTATCCGACCCTGGTGGCGGAGCAAGTGCGCTACATGCTCGACCACTCCAGCGTTCGCGCCGCGATGGTTTCGAGCAGCGATCAACTCGCGAAAATCCAGTCGATCTGGGAGCGCCTGCCGCTACTCGAAGGTGTCATTGTTTTCGATGAATACGAGAGCGACGACGAGCGCGTGATCAGCCTGCGGTCGCTGATCGGCGACTCGCCTCTATCCCCCGAGGAAAAGGAAGCGCTCGAAACTTCGATCAATGAAGTCGAGCCGGAAGATCTCGCGAGCATCATCTACACCTCGGGCACAACAGGGACGCCGAAGGGCGTCATGCTGACGCACGCGAATTTCGCCATCAACGTTCGAGATAACGGATACGATTTCACCCCAGACGACGTGAGCTTGTCGTTCTTGCCGCTTTGCCACGTCGCCGAGCGCATGGCCGATTACACCTATTTCAACAGCGGTACGACCGTGGCCTATGCCGAATCGATCGACGCGGTGGCGCGCAACATGTTGGAAGTCAAGCCGACCGTGGCCGTCGGCGTGCCGCGTTTCTTTGAAAAAGTGCACGGCCGCGTGATGGAAAAGGTGGGCGCGGCGCCGCCGCTCCGCCAAAAGCTCTTTGACTGGGCCGTCCGAACGGGGAAAGAAACGATTCCCTACCGGCTACGAAACGAATCGTTGCCCCTAGGACTCAAACTGCGACACGCCGCGGCCGACCGCCTGGTGCTGAGCAAGCTGCGGGAGCGCTTGGGCGGCCGCATGCGCTACTTCGTCTCGGGCGCCGCGCCGTTAGGGCGTCATCTCGCGGAGTTTTTCTACGCCGTCGGTATTCCCATCTGTGAAGCCTACGGCCTCACCGAAACTTCTCCTTTGGTCACCGCCAATCACTTAGGGAAAATGCGTTTCGGTACCGTCGGAAAGACGATCCCCAATGTCGAAGTCAAAATCGCCAAAGACGGCGAGATTCTCGTGCGCGGCCCCAATATTATGCGCGGCTATTACAAAATGGACGAGGTTACCGCCGAAGTGATGGTCGACGGCTGGTTCCACACCGGCGACATCGGCGAAATCGACGACGATGGATATCTGAAGATTACCGATCGCAAGAAGGACCTTCTCAAGACCTCGGGCGGCAAGTACATCGCCCCCCAGCCGATCGAGAATCTCATCAAGAGCTGCGACTACGTTTCGATGGCGGTCGTGATCGCCGACCGGCGTAATTTCCCGAGCGCGTTGATCGTGCCGAATTTCGAAAAGCTCCGCCAATGGGCCAAGGCCAACGGCGTCACTGCAGAGAGCGATAGCGAGTTGGCCCGCGATGCAGAGTCCGCCGCGATGATCGAGGCCGCGGTGCTCAAAACCTGCGAAGGGCTGGCGCGCTACGAACAGGTGAAAAAGATCGCCCTGCTCGAAAGGGAGTTTTCCATTGAAAGAGGAGAAATCACGCCGACCATGAAAGTCCGCCGGCGGGAAGTGGAGAAATTGTACGCGCCGGTCATCGACAAGCTTTACGGCGGCAAGTAGGGATGCGGGCTCTTCCGAAATGTAGCCTTGCCGATGAATGGAGTATTACCGAAAAACGGCGAAGTCACAAACGCGCTGAGCCGCGAAGCGGCGACAGGAGCTTTAGCCCAGGGTGGAGCCGAAGGCGGAACCCTGGGTACGGAATCAAATCCGGTGGAGCCCTGAAAGGGCGGCCGGAACACCCTCACGCCCATTTTCATGGTGATATTGTGACTGCCGCGTGTTCACAGAAACGGACTCTTCGGAGTCGCCGCCGAGGAACGGATGGTTTTCCGAATCAGCGGCGCACTTGTAACAAGGTCATGAGAACGAGAGTCGGTGGTGCGAAGCGGCAGGGAATCTTGACGCGCTGGTTCTTGCCGCCCTTTCAGGGCTCCATCGGATTGGATCGCTACCTAGGGTTCCGCCGTTCCGGCTCCACCCTAGGCTATATTCCTGCCGCCGCTTCGCGGCTCGTCAGTGTTGGGTTTTTTGCGGTCGCTCGACGCATCCGCTTGAAAGCTCCCTGCCTCACCGCCCTCGCTCTCTGCCTCGTCGTCGTTCCCTTCGCCTCGGCGCAACCGACGTTGGTTGTCGACACCCCCATGGCTCCGCCCTCTTGGGCGTTGATGGAACGCGCCCTCCTCGAGGCCAACTCCCGCGCCGTCGAAGCCTTCGCCGAGAAATACATCGATGATCGCGGCTACCTGCTCCACACGCCGCGCTGGGGCACGCTCGATGGCCCCGACGATGCGATCGAAACCTACTACAACTGGACGCTGCTGCACGCGCTGGGCGGCTCCGATTCCGTGCTGCACCTCTACAAGAATGGCCTCGAAGGTCACCTGCTGCAATACAACGAGCTGCGCACCGAGTTGACCGAGCTGGCCTCCAACGGCGCCTATCACAAGGAATTCATCACCATGTCTGACTGGTTTCACACCGGCGAGGGCATGCGTGCATTTTTTCTGCTGGGCTTATCGGAGCCGACCGACCCGCTGCTGGTGGGCCGCATGCGGCGCTTCGCCGCCATGTACATGGACGAAGACCCTGAAGCGCCCAACTACGACCCAGCTAAGAAAATCATCAAGAGCATCTGGAACGGCAGCCGCGGCCCGATGATGCGCAAGGCCACCGTCTACGACTGGGTGGGCGACCCCGTTCCCGGCACGTTTCACCTACTCCACAACCCCGCGCGCGGCAAAAAAATGCTCGACCTGCTCGAGTGGTATCCGCGCATGCTGGCGCATTGCGAAGAATACCTGGACTCGGTTGGCGACAACTTTCTCAACCTGGGCGCCACGCTGCTCGGCCTCAATGCCTACGCGCTGACGCATGACGCCAAGTACCGCGATTGGACGCTCGAATATCTCGATGCCTGGAAAGCGCGCACGGAAAAGACCGGCGGCATGATTCCCTCGAACATCGGCCTCGACGGCACTCCGGGCGCCGAGTACAACGGGCAATGGTGGAAAGGGACGTATGGCTGGAACTTCACGATCTTTGACGGCGAGCTACAAAAGATCGCGCACCGCAACTATTTCACGGCGTCATCATGGCCCGGATTCGCGAACGGCCTGCTGCTGACCGGCGACTTCTCCTACATCGACGTCCTACGTCGGCAAATGGACCTGGTTTACGAACACAAGAAAACCGTCGACGGCAAGACCCTGCTGCCTCAAATGTACGGCGACCCGCGCGGCTACAAACACAACGGCCCGCCCGAGTTTTATCACTACACCGAAAACCTCTTTCTCGATCGGCTGACCGAGATCTACCTGTGGTCGATGGACCGCAAGGATCTCGCGCGGATCCCGACCGAAAAAGGCTGGCTTGCGTTCCTCGAGGGCAACGATCCGGGATACCCCGTGCGGGCGATGCGGCAGGATTTCGAGCACATCCGCGAAAGAACCGATCGCATGCACAACGACCCGACTTCGCCCGACACGCGATTGGCGGATTACCTGCTCGATATCGTCCCCGCCACGACCGAGCATCTGCTGCGCCTTACGACCGGCGGCTACTTCGCGCGCGGCAGAATCTGGGTTCTGCACAGCCGCCTGCGGTACTTTGACCCGGTTCGCCGCCGCTCGGGGTTACCCGACGACGTCGCGGCGCTGGTCGAAAAGATGGACACGGATTCGGTCACGGTTACTTTGGTGAACACCAATCAAGTGGAAGCCCGTGAGGTGGATGTGCAGGCGGGTGGCTACGGCGAGCATCAGTTTCGAGAGGTGTCGGGAGTAGCCGAACCGAGAAGCGAAAAGTCCGCGGCGGACGAGCGCACAGCAGCCGGGGCGAAGCAATTCAGCGCGCCCTATGTGACCGTCCGACTCGAGCCCGGCTGTGGCGCGCGCTTGATCTTTTCGATGGACCGATACGCCAATCCGCCGACGCTGGCTCAGCCCTGGAACCGCGGTAGATTGGTCAAGCACCGGCGATAGCCCGCCGTGGTGAAGGTCCGTCTACGCGAAAAAAGGGTCGCGGTAGGGATGCCGGCTGCCCGGCACCCTCCGCACAGATCCGGACGAAAGCCTTGACTCATGCAGCTCCCACGTCGGATGGCCGGCGGCGAAACGCACGCTCGGAACCGGATGACCGCCACGGCAAGGGCGAGTTGGTCTAGCCTCCGGTGCCGACTCGCCGATTTGCGATTCGGGTCGGCCGGGAAACGCCGCCAAGCCGATCCGTTTGACACCGCTTTCCACCCCCGATAAACTGACGTCTCACGGCTATGCTGTTAACGAGAACATTCATCGCCTACCTGGCTCGAGAGCTGACACGTCGGCTCGGCAGATTATCCCTCGAAATCCGCGACGAGCAGCCCCTACGGGAACACTTTGATTCGATTCTAGTCGACGAATTAAGCCTCGAGGACGAAATCAACACCGAAGTCCGCGAGCTGCTGAACCAATACACCGACTACATGCGCAATCAGCGGATTCCCTACCAGGAGATGTTCAAAAGGGTGAAGCGCCAAGTTCTCAGCGAGCGCAAGGTGATTACGGCGCAGGCGCGGGGCGGCGACCGTACTATGAAGCTCTCGCGCGACAAGGTGATCGAATTCTCCCACAAACTCGGAGCCGTCCTACCTCGCGTTCCCGGCATCCGCATGACGGCTCCATGGAACGACATTCGCCTGGATATCGTTCGTGAAATGACGGACATTCTTGTGAAGGAAGAGCAAATCGACAAAGCGGCCCAAGAGAAGGTCAGCAGCCAGAAACGTGACATCCCCGAGGGCAGCGAAGAGTGGACCCTGCTCTATCGCCGTTACTACGACGAAGAACTCCAGCGCTACGGCATCGATCTGGCGCCTTCGTAAGAATTTACTCTCCGCGATTTCCCTGACAGGTCGGTGACTGAGGTCGGTCTCTCCGAACATTTCAGTCCGGCTGATACTATGACCCCAGAGTGATGAACGTTTGGCGAGGACTACTTCTGTTCCTTCTATCGGCGTTAACCCTTCCGGCCCAAGCTACACGCGTTCCCGGCACCACCGCCCCCGATGGCGACGAGTTGCCGCCGTTCTATTGCCCGATGGATTTGGACGAGCGGTCCTTCATTGGCGGCAAGTGCCCCAAGTGCGGAATGGCGATGGTACTCGGTATTCCCGAGCCGATCGAATACCGCGTATCGCTCACGGTCCACCCTGCGCGCGTGGTCCCAGGCGAAACCGTCGAGCTGCAGTTTGAAATCCTTGAACCGGATCACGATCACCGGGTAACCGATTTTCAGGTTGTCCACGACAAAATCTTCCACCTGCTGTTCGTTCATCACGAGCTCGAGATCTTTCGCCACGAGCACCCAGTACTGGGTGACGACGGAATTTTCCGGCACCGCACCGAGTTCCCCAAACCCGGCGTCTATCGCCTGCTCGCTGACTTCTATCCCGCCGGTTCGACGCCCCAGCTTGTGCCCGTCACCGTCGTGACGGAGGGTTTTGACAAAAGCCTGGAAGCATCTCTGCGTCGGCTCGACGCCGATCTCACCACGAAAACCGGAGACAATCTCGCCATCTCGCTGCGCACCGAACCGCCCGAACCGATTGCCGGCTTCAAGACGCTACTCTTCTTTACCCTCGATACCGCCGAGGGTCTGGAGAAGTTCCTGGGAGCGTGGGCACACATGCTGGCGGCAAGCGGCGACCTGGTCGACATGGTGCACGCCCACCCGGCCATCGCCGACGGCGGGCCGCGGATTCAAATGAATGTGATATTCCCGAGGCCGGGAATGTATCGTGTCTGGATTCAAACGCAGCGAAACGGCCGCGTCAACACGATTCCCTTCACCGTGCCTGTGAAGGAGCTGCGATAAGCAGCGATGCCGAAGCCCCGTTGGTTGGGAAGACTGACAACCGCGTGCCGGCAGGAAAAACGACGGGCTGCCGGAAATAGTAAGACCGTTCCCATGCCGGCGCATAATCACGTAACCAAATCAAATATCGTCTACTGCCGTCCGGGCCGTAGGCAACCACTTCCAGCGACGCGCCCACGGCAAGCTTGCCTGGACGAACACCGATTGCTGTCAGAGGTTCGGTCAACACCACCCCTTCCTGGATACGAAAAGGCTCGGTGTCGGGTTCAGGCTCGTCCGCCAACGATTCTCCGGTGGGCATCGGGGGCAGGTAGATACGATGCCCCTCGGGAGCGCCGCCTTCGACCCAACTGGAAATCAGAGCGATCTCCCGTTCGCTCAAGCTGATGTCGTTCTTGAAATGCCCGAAACCCTTAACGGCATTCCATGGCGGCATTCGGCGATTGAGCACTTCGTTCTTGATCGCCTTGGCCCACGGGCGGACCTCGCGGTACCGAGTCAGCGGGAAAGAGCTTCCCTCGGCCCGGTGGCACGAGATGCAACTTCGGTAAAAGATGCGCGATATGTGCTGTGTCCAAAAAATGCGCGTGGTTATCAATTCGTGGGGAAAGGCACTCACGGCCGACCCGATCATGAGGTAGAGAAGAAAAATCGCTTTCATCATTAGCGAAGCCGCTGTTCTAAGACCTTCGTTCAACCGGACTGCCTAAGTCCAAAAGGCTGTGTTCATCCCTATTCTACGATCCGAAGGGGGCTTGAGCGGCCCCGGGGGACTACGGTGAGTCAAATCGCACGCCCCTGACCAACGACGCCCACTGCGTCGGCTCGATCGGCCCTCCGCCGCGAATCGACAGCGCGATTTCGCTATATGTCTCACCGTGGCGAATCAAGATCTCGGCTCGTCCGCGACCGTCCAACGTGTAGTTGTGGATCAGCCCCTCGTAACCTTCTTCCTCAAACTCGTGGAACCCGATTTGCTCCGCGCGATCCCCACCCTCCGACGAAAGCAGGACCCCCTTGAGCACCAGCGGGATCACACCGAATCGCTCGCAATACACCAGCTTCAGCAGGTCGAAGCTGTCGCTGACACCCATCACATAGAAGAAGACTCCTGGTGACAGCCGACCCGTTTCAGGTTCGCGCACGAGCCAAGTACCCTCCCCATCGGCCATGTCGGCGAGCAACCCGCGCTGGACGATCAGTAGCTGCTCGTTCGACGTGCTCTCGAAGACATACCGGCCCGCCCGCTCGTCGCCTTGCACGAGCCGAAACTCCGCAGGCGCCGTGAACCCAACACCCGGCAGCCGGTAGACTTCGCCGTCCGATTGCGCCGGCGTTGCGGCCGGAAGCTGCATCGGTTCGCAACTTACCGATACCCCGGGCGATGTGGTTGACAAATAGTAGACGAAGGTGAGCTGCACGAAAAGGATGGCGGCGCCTATCCCCGCCAACAATCCATAGACAGGGAAGCTTCGTTCCTCGATGGAAACCTCGCTAAAGCGCCCCTCGAGCTCCGCCATCGCGTGATCGAGATCGCGCCCATCACCGGCCATCAGCAGCCGTGGTCGCCCAAACCGTCCCGTGATCGCTTCGATGTAGAACAGTGGGCCAGTCCGAACCAACGCAAAACCGTTGATCGTTTCATACGCCAGGGGCTTCCGCAGCGGTCGCAAGACAACGCGCTTGCCGTCGTCGAAACGGAAGCGGTCCCATCGGCCGACAATCAGCACGAACAGCCCCAAGAAAGGGAGAATCGGCAATAAGGAAGCCGCGAATACCCAGGGCCAAGCGCCCCCTACCATCACGACCGCCACAAGGGGCCCGAGGATCAGGATAAACAACCCTACCTGACGCAGATAGATGACCCAATTGCCCCGGAATTCAATCACAAACAAAGATCCCCTATCCCATCCACCAGATGATCCGTGAGAATAACACTGCTCACGGCCGCCCAGGCCGCAGCGGCGGCGTCCACCGTCAGAAATCTTACCGCCGTCTTAGAACGTTCCCCGCACGGCCCTTGATAGGACCGGCAGCAACGTCTCAGCCGCTAGGGCGTGGCCTTCCGCGGTAAAGTGTGCATCTGGGTAATAGAACAGGCGCGACCCGGGATTTTTCGCTGAGCGCTCTCGGAAATCGGGCAGAGCGTCAACTGCGTCGACGCCGGCTCGCATGGCCCATTCGGCAAGAATGCGCTGTGGTTTATCGAGGTCAACCTTCTCAGGTGAAATCAAGAGAGCTTTGCGCATCGCGGCTAACTCGGATTCATAAACTTGATAACTTCGCGGCAGGATGAGCAACAGCAAGTGCGACGATCGCTTTCGGCAGTAGTCGGCCATTTCGTCGAGCACCCCGAGCGTTTGCTCGATCGCGCGACGAGTTCGTGCCGGCGGCTCCGCAAGGTGAACCAGCGCGAACTCTCGGAGCCATTCGTCCCAGCGCCTCGCCGCCGGCGAATGACCCGTAAGGCCGGGCCACGAATAATGCAGTGGCGCGAGCGCTTGCAATAGGCGCGACTGGCGGACCAGAGCCCGATGGAGCCGTTCGCCCGACCGGGACTCCCTGTCTGTTTTCAGCTTCTTGCGGAATAGAAAGCCGTCTTCGACGAGAAACTGCTGCGCGCCACCCATACCAACATCGGTGAAGTCGTTGCCCACAAAGAACGCAATCAACACGACCTCGGGCATTTCGACGGGGAACAGCTTCTTCAGTAAGCGAAGTTGGTCGCTCGGACCCGTTCCCGGCACAGCGGCATTGGTGATCCGGGCCGCCATCGTTTGCCTGAGCTGTTGCTGAACCAGGGATGGAAAGGTTTCTTCGGACTCCACGCCCGACCCAAAGGCGAACGAGTCACCGAGGACAAGGATCGAGGCGGCGAGCTCCAAGTCGCCCGACCTAGCGCTCGCCGACGCGACTCCTTCACGACTGGCTGAGAAGGAGAGCGCGCTCGTCCTGAAGCCGCGTTCGTCGGTCCGAATCGATACATCCCAATGCCGAGTACGGTGACGGCGCGCGATCCCAGGTTGCAGCAGAAGGTCTCCGCCGGAATCCTTGCGATAGATGTCAAGCGCGGTCCGAGGCGCTACTCCCGGGAACAACCGCAACACGAACTCTGCCGCGCCTAGCGTAAGAAGGCAGGCAAATAACGTGAGTGCGATTCTCGCGCCGCGGCTCCGGAACAAAAGACGGTTCGCTGGCAGAGTCATGGCGACTCAGGGCGGCCACCGTCGTTTCGAGGAACCTTCATTTCAAGTAATTCTCGGTCAGCCACGATGAAATCTCTGCAAAGGCTGCTTGCGGGTCATCGGAATAACGGAACAGCTTCCGATCCTCCGAATCGATCGCCCCCAGATTTTCCATCGCTTCGAAGTCAATCACCTTCTCCCAATAATCACGGCCGTACAGCGCCATCATCACCGGCTTTCGGATCTTCCTGGTTTGGACCAGGGTAAGGATCTCCATCATCTCATCGAGGGTTCCATATCCGCCCGGAAACACGATCATCGCCTTCGCCAAATAGGCAAACCACAGCTTGCGCATGAAAAAGTAGTGAAACTGGAACGACAGCTCGTTTGGGATGAACTCGTTGGGTTTTTGTTCGAGGGGGAGGCTGATATTGAAACCCACCGACCTGCCGCCGGCCTCGGATGCTCCCCGATTGGCGGCCTCCATAATGCCGCCGCCGCCCCCGGAACAAACGACGAAGTGATGCCCGTCAGGCGGCAGGCTGTCTGACCACTCGGTTAGAAGCCTCGCCAGCTCACGAGCGTCTTCGTAATACCGGGCCGCGCGCAGGAGCCGCTCCGCGCGTCTGGTTTCATCCGTTGTATCGGCTCGCGACACGAGCTCTTCCGCGGCTTCGCGATCGAGGAGCCGCTCCGCGCGTCTGGTTTCATCCGTTGTATCGGCTCGCGACACGAGCTCTTCCGCGGCTTCGCGATCGACGAACCGCGCGGAGCCACGATAGTGTCTCGGATCTTGTAGTGCGCTAAGCGGCTGTTCGGCTCCAGGTACTCGGAGAGAATGCGCAGCGGCCGTGCCGCGGCACTGTTCAGGAAACCCGGATTCCGGTAAGCCTTGTGGGGGAATTCGAACATGGATGCGACTCCTTGGCGATCGGCGCCGGCTCGTGATCCAGCCGGCGTTCCCGCGGATGAGCAGTCGCACGACGATAGCGGCCGGCGCGCTGTGTAGACCGCCTACTGACTTTATCTTCCCAATTGTGAAGATCGGCGGGCTTGAGCGGATACTTGTAAGGAAACCGAGCCGGCCGAAGAACGGAGACGCGAGGTCAGTAGTTGAACTTCACTTCCAACTCTTCCTCCACGTCCCCAATCGGCACCATGTCGATGGCATCCCAGGGACATCCGTCGAGAAACGTGTCGTCGGGGCCCTTGCTGATGCATTTCTTGCAACCGATGCAAGTTTGATAATCGACCTCGATGCGGCCGAAGGGAGGGTGGTCTTCGTCCGGAACCCAGAACATGCATTCGGCCACCGGACAGTAGGTGATACAAACCGGAGATCCGGCACACCCAGTGCAACAGTCGTTGATGACCGCAAGCTGCTTGGGCATCTTCTTGCGGGGATTCGTTAGCCCATCCGACCAAGGCTCCATCTTGACGAGATCGAGATCAACGGCTTCCAAATCTTGTACCGATGCCGCCATAAAGTATCTGTCTCCGAAGGTCCATTGTATCAAACAGCTTTCTCAGGGCCGCGGCAATGGAAGGTTGCGCGACGTAGACGTAGCCGTCCCTCCCGCGATACGAGCAATAGAACTAACGGCGTGGACGGAAGTCCACGCTCAGCCCGGTTTACCTGCGGTTTAGCGGGCTTGGGTTCGATTAGGCCGGCCCTCGCAGGGCTGGTTTTAGGGGCTCTCCGTCAAATCAGCGGCCGTTTCAACGGCCTTTTCCCGTAGGGCGTTAGCCGGCGCCGAACCAGGGGAAAAATTTCAGCCGGGGAAGCGCCCGTGGCCGCCGATCCTCCCATATTAACGTCGCGCACCCGCGATAGAATGGAGATTCCGCCGACCCGGGTCGGCTTCACCGTGCGAGGAAGGCTCACGTGGAACTCAGCACCATCAAAATGGACATTCCTGAAGGCGCCAACCTAATCCTCGGCCAATCGCACTTCATCAAGACCGTCGAGGATCTCTACGAAATCATCGTCGGCACGGTGCCCCAAATGAAGTTCGGCATCGCGTTCAACGAAGCTTCGGGAGCTTGCCTGACGCGCGTCGAGGGCAATGATGACAACCTCCGGGCCACGGCCGTCAAGAACGCGACGGCGCTGGGCGCGGGGCATTGCTTCGTCATCGTGATAACCGACGGTTACCCGATTAACATTCTGAATCGCATCAAGGATTGCCAAGAGGTAGTTCGACTTTTTTGTGCCACCGCGAACCCGGTAGAAGTCGTAATCGTCGAGACCGAGCAGGGCCGAGGGGTGCTGGGCGTCATCGACGGTTCCGCGCCCAAGGGAGTCGAGGGCGAAACCGATGTGGAATGGCGGCACGGCCTGCTGCGGACGATCGGATACAAGCGCTAGCGAAGGTTGGCGCCGCAAACCGAGTCGCGCACGTTAGTAAGCGGCGTACGAGGAAGTGGCGCGGCACGACTAAAGCTTGAAGAGCTCACGCAACCGTTTGGTCTGGCCCCGGCTTACTGGAATCTCGGTCTGCTCCTTGTCGCTCATTCGCAACTGATATGTCGATTTGAACCAAGGAATCACTTCCTTGATCTTGTTGATGTTGACCAAGTAAGAGCGATGAGGCCGCCAGAAATCGGGCGAGTCGAGATTCGACTGCAATTCGTCGATCGTCTTGTAGTTTGATTGACCTTCGACCGTTGTCGACACAACGCGAATCACGCCGTCCCGCGTGGCCGCGTAGACCACTTCCTCGGCGTCGACCAGCAACATGCGGCTATTGCTCTTGATCAACAGTTTGGTTCGCGAGGCGGGGGCGCGGCTTTCCATCTGGGCCAGCAGTTGCTCCACTCGATCGGGCGACTGAGGCGCTTCAGACCTCTTCCTCGCGCGCTCGATAGAAACAGCCAGCCGTTCCTTGTCGATCGGTTTGAGCAGATAGTCGACGGCGTTCACTTCAAAAGCTTCGACGGCGTATTGGTCGTACGCGGTGGCAAAGATGAAATGGGGTAGGTCACCGCCCTCATCGATCAATTTTCGGACTGTGCCCAGACCATCGAGGCCGGGCATATGAACATCCATGAAAACCAAATCCGGAGCGGCGGCCTCGATCTGTTTCAGCGCTTCCAAGCCGTTACCGGCCTTTCCAACGACTTCGACCTCCGGGAAGGATTTCAACAGAAACGCCAACTCATCACGAGCAAGTTTCTCGTCGTCAACGATGAGCGCGGTCAGAGTCGCGGAGGCTGTGGCTTTTGGCGGTTTTTCGGCCATCGGCGATTTCGACCGGCGCGGCCGGCGGCTTTGCCGTACTTGGCCGTTAGTATAACGGCCGGCCCGCAAGACTACCGCTGCGGCGACACCTCCGCGAGGAGCCGGCGATCCTGGGTAAAGCCGGAGATTAGCCGCCCGACGAATGCATCGCAGGTCCTGCTCTATACTGTCGTCGATGACCCTTGTAGGAAACCGTGCTCCACAACTCGCGCTCATCGTAGCTTTATTCGGGCTCGCCACGGGCTCACACGCCGAAGCCGTTCCCGATTCCGGCAAGGCCCTTTATCAACAACACTGTGCCATTTGTCACGAGGGGGCCGCCGACGGACGGATACCCTCCCGCGCCGCATTGGGCGAAATGCCCGCCGACGCCATCTTGGAGTCGATCACCGCGGGCACGATGCAACGCCAAGCCGCGGCTTTGCAACCCGCCGAGCGTGCCTCACTGGCCGATTTCCTCTCGCGGGTTGAAAGCGAAGAAACCACCGCCCCCCCGGCCGGCACGGGCGCATGCGGAGCCTCAGCGGCAAAACTCGCCGATTCCTCAGAGAAAGGCGCTTCCTGGAACGGATGGAGTCCGAGCGTCACGAACCAGAGGTATCAGCGCGAAGGCGCGGGAATCAACCGGGACAATGTAGCCGGCCTACGGCTTAAATGGGCCTTCGCCTACCCGGCAACACAGCGAGCCTACGCACAACCGACCGTGGTTGCAGGCCGTGTCTATGTCGGCAACAATTCGCGGAACCTCTATTCGCTCGACGCCCGGACGGGCTGCATCCACTGGAGCTTCGAAACCGCGGCCCCGGTTCGCGCGGCGGCATCGGTCGGCACCTCTACCGACGGACGACCGACCGTCTACATCGCCGACACCAAAGCCAATGTCTATGCGCTTGACGCCCAATCGGGGAAACTCGCTTGGCGCACAGCGGCCGATGAAATCCCCGTGGCTCAGGTAACCGGCGCCCCGACGCTCCACGAAGGCAGGCTATACGTACCGATCACGAGCCGCGAAGCGCTGCCCTCTCTCAATCCCGAATACCGCTGCTGCCGGTACAGCGGAGCCCTGGCTGCGATCGACACCTCCACGGGCAAAATCGTTTGGCGCACCCGAACGATTCAGGAAAAGGCACGGATCGTTGGCAAGAACCGCGACGGCAGCCCGATCTGGGGGCCGTCAGGCGCGGGCATCTGGTCGTCGCCCACAGTCGACCCGCAGAAAAACGCCGTCTACGTCGGCACGGGTGACAATCACTCGCCACCGGCGACCGAGACGAGCGATGCAATCCTCGCGATGGATCTCGATACAGGCATACTGCTTTGGTCCAAGCAAATGACGGCGGGCGACATGTTTAACATGTCGTGCATATCACCGACAAGGCTGAATTGCCCCGATCCCGAAGGACCCGACTTGGACATCGGCACTTCAGCGGCGCTTGTGCGGCTCGGCCGCGGCCGACGGGCACTGGTCTTCGGGCAGAAAAGCGGCGAGGTCCACGCCATTGACCCCGACGCCGAGGGACGCCTGCTTTGGACGACTCGGATCGGCAAGGGCGGCATCCTCGGCGGTGTCCAATGGGGTCATGCCGCGGATGATCGCTACGTCTACGCTTCACTCTCCGATATCGCCTTTCTCGACGAGGCGTTTGGCGACTATCGCACTCTTGTCGCCGATCCTGAGACGGGAGGCGGCTTGTTCGCCCTTGACCTGGCCGCGGGTAAACGCATTTGGAATGCGCCCCCTTCCTCGTGCGGCGACCGCGAACATTGCAGCCCGGCGCAAATGTCGGCGATCGCGGTTGTCCCAGGCGTTGTCTTCGCCGGCTCCATGGACGGCGTTTTGCGCGCCCATTCAACCGAGAACGGCAAGCTGCTTTGGGAGTTCGACACAATGCGCGACTTTGAAACCGTGAACGGGCTTCCCGGCAAGGGTGGTTCCATGGCGGGCGGCGGCCCGGCGATTCTGGACGGCATGCTGTACGTCAATTCCGGCTACGGCCGATGGGGCGGCGCCGCCGGCAATGTGCTGCTTGCGTTCGGCGTAGATCAAGACTAAAGGCCAGCGAGAGATCCCTGACCTCACATTCGGCCGGGCCGAACGGGTATGCGGCGTGGAGAGGCCGACGCGTGATTCATTCGGTATCCACCGGAATTTCCAGCAGATGCTTCGGTCGCCACTGTTCCGGGTCCCATTCGCAACCACCGGCGAACTCCAACCCGACCGAATAACCGTAATCCTGTGGCGAGCAGTGCAGGACGCGCCCTTCGGCTTCAAGCTCGTCAGTGCTGATCTTGACTTCGGCCGCTATGGGAAGAGGGATGCCGAGGCTGAGACAGAGGCCGTTGTGGTTGACGTCCTCGATAATGCCGACGTCGGCCACCCGACGACCCGTCGTGTCGGCGAAAGAGATAGTCACCACCTCCGAACACATTTGGCGACGAGTACGTCGTTGTTCACGCTTCTTGTGGTTCATTGCGCGTCTTGACCTGACGATTGGAGATCGGTGACCGCGCGTGAGCGGAGCCGCGGATACCCTTCTTTCATATCGGCCGGCCGGCTCGAATCCAGAAGCGGCCGGTTACTTGCGGCGCCCATGCGAGGCCGAATTCCCTTGGAACAACCGGAAGCCGCTCGCGGAGTCTCGAGCGCATCGAAATCCTCGCGGGCTCTCGAACGCGCGTCTGTTCCGGGCTCACTTCGAAGACACGATCGCTTACGACCCGGGTGCGCGTCGGAGGGCGGGAAACGCATAACCGGCAATGGCCTATAAGGTTGCGGCCGTCGCCGCGTGCTCAATCGGTCGCTCCGGGTCGATCAGCATCCACATTCCGGCGCTGACCACGTAATAACCGGCGGCAATCAGCAGCGGCAGTTCCCAAGAGCCATGGGTTTCCACTAAGTACCCGAAGACCATGGGGGCCGCGACTCCGCCGATTTGGCCGAAGGAGTTCATCATCCCCGAGACCGTGCCGGCGTGCTTGGCGCCGACATCAAGGCAGGTCGCCCAACAGACCGACAAGATCAGGTCTGACGCCCCGAAGCTGAGCGCCAAGGCGGCGACGCCCAGCATCGGGTCTTCCAGCAACGCCGCCGCGGCCAGTAGGGCGGACGAGGCAAGGAGCCCGCCCATCGCCGGGATGCGCCGCGCCCAGCGCAACCGTACCCGACGGCTCATCCAATCCGTCAGCAGGCCTCCAAGCAGATTGCCGGTCAAGGCGGCTACCCAAGGTAGAGCCGCGTAGAAACCTAAATCGGATCGAGAAATGCCGCGACCCTGTTCCAAATAGGTCGGCAGCCAAGTCATGTAAAAGTACACGCCGAAGGTGTAGCCCGAGTACATCGCGCACAACGCCCAGGCATTGCGGCTGGTCAGCAGCAATCCCCAAGGCACGCGCTCGGCGGGGCCGCCGGCCGCGCGCTCGGCTTGGATTTGGGCCAATTCCGATTCGCCGACCGAGGGATGATCCTCCGGCGTATTGCGGTACCAGCGCGCCCAAACCAGCGCCCAAACAATTCCCAACACGGCGAAAATCCAATAGACCGGCCGCCACCCGACCACCCCCATCAGGTAGATCACCAGGCCCGGGGCCAACGCCCCGCCCAGACGGCTGCCGACCATAACGATTGCCTGCGCCCGTCCACGCTCGCTGCTCGGAAACCAGCGCGACAACGCTGAGGTGGTTCCCGGAAAAGCGCCTGCTTCGCCGCAACCAAAAAGAAAACGAATCGCCAGTAGGCTTGTGTAGCTCCAGGCTATGCCGGTGAGCGCCGTAAACACCGACCACCAAATCACGATCCGCGTCAACAAAGCCCGCGCCCCGAAACGATCGGCCAACCAACCGCCCGGGATCTCGAAAAGCACATAGCCCAACACAAAGGCACTGAGCACCTGGCCCATCTCCGACATCGAAAGGCCTAGTTCCTCCGACATGGCCGAGGTCGTTGCGGCAATGCAAACACGGTCAAGGTAGGTCACCACCATCAAGGCGAACATCAGCGCCAGAGCTTTGTTCCGCACGGGCATTCCCGACAGGATACTATGCCGTCCCCGGGCAACAAGACGTAAGCTTCGAGTACACCGGCACCGACGCCCGCGCGGGGACGTAAGATTACTACATCCGAACAAGCCGACGGCCACGTAGGCTGGTCGAGCCCGGTTTGGGTGAATTACTGAAGGCCGGAGTTGGAGGGCAAGTTCACTCGAACAGATCCGCCGGCTTGATTTCCAAATCGAAATCCGGAAGACGAAAGGCCCCAACCGCTACAAGCCCTTTTTCTTCGTAGACGGATAATTGACGCGGCCACGGGTCAGCCGGCCATATGTGCGGCACGCCCCAAGTTCGGTACTCTTCGAGCTTCTCCACGATATCGGTGTGACGATCTTCGGGAGAGACGATCTCGATGACGATAAAAGGCGGCTCCGAGGGTACGAGATCGACCGGTTCCCGAGGACGGAAGACCGCAACATCCGGTATTCGAAACAGCGTCGGCGCGAGCTGCATGCGTAGTTCAGGGCGGCTGTATAAGGGGTGTTGTTTCCGGGCTTCGTAAAAGATTTCGACCAGCCGAACCTGGGCTTTGCTATGCGGATTTTCACCCCAATTTCTCTCCACGATGGCGCCATCGACGAACTCACAATCGGCACCGTCGAAAGCGGTTTGCAAGTATTCTTCCGGCGTGATGAGGGTCTGTACCGCCATTGGGTTGAGCTTGCCACCAGGTAAGAGGCCGACCCGACGTGGCGCACACTTCCGGCGTGCCGGGGTGCTGGTCCTGGCGACATCTCCCCCGTTCCCCACCCGCGGCCAAACCTCCATCCCGCCTACCGCAAAAGCGACCCCGCCACAAGAATCCCGCCATCAATCACCACGGTCTCCCCGGTGATCCAAGAGGCCTCATCACTCAACAGCAAACACGAAATCCCCACCACGTCCTTAGGCTCCCCAATTCGCTTCATCGGGTAAACGTCCGACCAAGCATCTTCCTTGTCTTCCCAAATCGACGAGGCGAAGCGCGTCTTGATCAACGCCGGAGCAATCGCGTTAACACGGACAGCCGGGGCCAGCTCCGAAGCCATCTGCCGCGTCAGATGAGCGACCGCCGCCTTGCTGACGTTATAAGCGCCAATCTTGTGGGGATTCCGGTACGCGCTCGTTGACGCTGTATTAAGCACCGCCCCGCCGTGATCCTTCATCCACGCTTTCCAGGCGTCTTGGATCCAACCGAGCACGGCAAACACATTGACCTCGAAAACCTTTTCGACCCGACTCATCTCGGCTTCGACCAAGGGACCGTACTGCGGATTCGTGCCCGCGTTGTTCACCAGCAGATCGAGAGACCCGAAAGCCTCGATTGTTTTGCGAATGGCTTCTTCGCGGTGTTCGGGGTCCGCACTCGATCCCGCTACGCCGATCGCTCGATCCCCGGCGTCGAGCTCGGCCAGGGCTTCGTCGAGTCCCGGCTGCTTGCGGCTGGTGATGCTGACCTTCCCTCCGCGATCGAGGATGCCCCGGGCGATTGCCAGGCCCATTCCGCGCGAGGCACCGTTGAGAAGAGCTGCTTTTCCTTCGAACATGATCCAATCCTTTCTGCCGAAGGGAAGAGACTCGCCACGGACTACCCTAGGGCCGCGCCGACAGGCCGCGCGGCCGGGATGTCTGATCGCCCTCGGACCCCGCCCCCGGAAAGGGGCGCAGATAGTAGCCCCGGGGCTTCAGCCCGGAGTCCCCGCTCTCTACGGAAACCGCTGGTCCTCGCTATACGGAAACCCGACCAGCTCTGAGCCCGGGTCATCCGGTGTAAAGGTCCAATACTGACGGATTTCGCGAATCAAGCCTTCCTGGAATTCATAGTGCTCCGATCCCCGCACAATGAATTCGCGGCCGTTATGGCGGCCGCGCATCCTCCACTCGATTGCCGAGCGTTGCCCCTCGTCCACCACAGTGTCGAGATGCCAAGTCGCACCCGCCCACTTGCGGCCAATCTTCTCCCAGAACTCACCGATCGTCTCGCGTCCGATCACAGGAGCGTGATTGAGGTCGTAGATTCGGGCGTCTTCGGTGAAATGCGCGGCGACGGCCTCGGCACTGCCCTGGTTGCACGAGGAGAAGTAAGCGCGGATGCGATCAATATTGCTCACAACAAACTAACGCGATCACCCCTCGATTTCGACCATTAAGGCGATCAGTAATCGAGCAGTCGCTCGATCTCCCTCTCGACGTCTTCAACCTGCGGCAGGATCTCCCGCTCGACCCGCGGCTGGTAAGCGACCCACGTGTCCATCGCTCCAATGCGGGCCGGTGGGGCGTCGAGGCGGTCGAAAAGTTCCCCGGCGATGCGCGCCACGATCTCAGCACCGTAGCCGAACGACAGCCAATCTTCATGAGCGACAAGAGCGCGATTGGTCTTTGAAACCGACTGGGCGACAGCGTCCCAATCGTAAGGACTGAGGCTTCGCAAATCAAGAATCTCGATCGAGACGCCACGCTCTTTCTCAACGTGCAAAGCCGCCTGGCGGGAGCGCTGAACGAGCGCACCGTAGGTGACAATCGTCAGATCATTCCCTTCTTTAACACACCGCGCCTTCCCGAAAGGAATACTGTACTCGGGCCCCTGGTAGGGGTCGCGGTTGTAGGTTTCTCGGTAAAGCTTCTTGTGTTCCAGAAACAGCACGGGGTCGTCGCATCGAATTGCCGTCCGCAACAGCCCCGCCGCGTCGCGGGCGGTCGAGGGCATCACGACGCGCAATCCAGGGATGTGAGTGAACGTAACCTCGCCGCTCTGGCTGTGATAGATCGCGCCTCCCCCTAGATAGCCTCCGATCGGAACCCGAATGACCAGCGCCGCCGCGAAACCATCGTTGGAGCGCCAGCGCAGAGTCGCCAACTCACTGCGAATCTGCATCATAGCAGGCCAAATATAATCGAAAAATTGAATTTCAACTACCGGCTTCAGCCCGCGCGTCGCCATCCCGATGGCGCGTCCTACAATCGCCGCTTCGGCGATGGGTGAGTTGAACGCGCGCCGGGTTCCGAATTCTCGTTGCAGATTCAGCGTGGCTTTGAAGACCCCCCCCTTGCCCTTGACACGGTCCAGATTCTCTTCCCGCGTACAATCAGCAACGTCCTCGCCGAAAACAATGACGCGCGGGTCGCGGCGCATCTCGTCGTGAAGACAGCGGTTGACCGAGTCGACCATCGTTAGCGGGTCGCCTGTGCGCTCGGCCGGCGTATCAAATTCCGCGGAGCTCGGATCGACGCGTGGTGAATAGAGAAACATCTTGGCCGAGCCGGGTTCAGGAGGAGAGGCGGCGGTTGCTCGCTCAACAGCCTCGTGGATCTCCTCGTCAATCTCGCCATGCAGCGTGAAGAGGGTGTGTTCGTCGGCGATTCCACGCTCCTCGATCAGCTTGGCCAGCCGCGGTATCGGATCCCGCTCAACTTCGGACACGCGCTCTTCCTCGGACTTATAGAGGGCTTCGTCGTCGGAAAGCGAGTGCGAATAGATCCGCACGGTGTGAGCGTGCACTAATGAGGGACCGGCGCCTTGGCGGCAGTGTTCGGCCGCGGCGCTCAGCGTTTCATAGCTCGCCGGAAAGTCGAGCCCGTCGACTTCATGTACGGCTAGATCGGGGAATGATTCAACCAAGCGTGAAATGCTGCCGCCCGGTGTCTGCGCCTCCACCGGAACCGAAATCGCATAGGCGTTGTCTTCGATCAGAAAAAGGACCGGCAACCGCTCGAGGCAGGCGGCGTTCATCGCCTCCCAAAACTCACCTTCGCTCGTCGCGCCTTCGCCCGAGGAAACGAGTACGACCTCGCGATGCCCTCGGTCGGTGGGCTGTTTGTCGAGCTGACGTGAACGGTAACGGCCCGCTTGGGCGCATCCCACGGCCTGAAGAAACTGCGTTCCGGTGGGACTCGACGCCGAGACGATGTTCAAGCGCGGATTCGACCAGTGCGTCGGCATCTGGCGACCGCCCGAGGCCGGGTCAGACCCCGCGCCGACCGCTTGCAACAACATTTCAAGTGGCGTCACGCCGAGCGCTAGGCAGAGAGCGCGGTCGCGGTAGTAGGGATAGAACCAGTCGAAGCCGGGACGCAGCAACATTCCGGCGGCGGTTTGGATCGCTTCATGACCCGCTCCGCTGACCTGGAAATAGATTTGATTGCGGCGTTTGAGAATGATCTCCCGGTCGTCCAAGCGACGGGAGAGATACATGTTGCGGTAGGCTTCGAGAAAGACTTCGCCGGGGACCGATCCAGCGGCCGAATGTGTCGCAACAAGTCCGCTTTCCGCGGCCATAAACCGGTTTCAGTTTATCACGGGGCCCACGCGAACCCGACGACCGCAGTGGGCATAGATCTGGAAGTGAGGCACGGGCACGAGATGCGTGGCCCCCGACGTGGCGCACGTATTCTTGCGTGCCGTGTCGGCATTCCTGCCGACATGCCTTCCGCTTACGCCTCCTTGTGGCTCAGGAATTCCGCCCCGTTACCCCCGTCCCCGCCAATCCCGACCCAACGCGTCGGCCGCCAGAATCGCATCGGCCACCATGTCAGGCCGCACCTCGAACGGTTCGTTATGAATCGTCTCCCCTTCCGCCGTGGCCCGTGCCGCGACCTGATTGAGCAACTCGGTTTCGATATCGGCCAAGCCCACCTCCGCCAAGGTGATTGGCAAACCCAACCCGGTTGAAAACGTCAAGACCTCATCGATGCGGTTCTGCGGCTTGCCTTCAAGCACCAATTGCACCAGCGTTCCAAAGGCGACTTTTTCGCCATGAAAATAGGGGTGCGTGCCGGGTGCCGCGGTCAGTCCGTTGTGCACCGCATGCGCCGCCGCCAGACCGGATGACTCAAACCCCAAACCCGACAACAACGTATTGGCCTCGACCAGCCGCTCGAGCGCGGGCGAAACGACGCCGCTTTCGACCGCCTGCTTGGCCGCCGGTCCGTCGTTCAGCAGAGTGCGGTAGCAAAGCTCGGCCAGCGCCAACGCACTTTGAGTCGACGCCCCGCCACGCATGTTCTGAATATGCCCCTCGACGCAAGTTTGCGCCTCGAACATCGTCGCCAGAGCGTCGCCCATCCCCGCGACGAGCAGACGCACCGGCCCTTGCGCGATGACGTAGGTATCGACCAGAACCAAGTCGGGGTTTTTCGGGTAAAAGCGATATTCCTGGAAAACGCCCTCTTCGGTGTAGATCACGGATAGGGCACTACAAGGCGCGTCGCTCGAAGCGACGGTCGGACAATTGACGACCGGCAAGTCGAGGTCCGAGGCCGCGGCGCGCGCCGCGTCGAGCACCTTGCCTCCGCCGGCGCCGATCACCACGTGGGCTCCTGCCTCCCGGGCCGCGCTCTTGATGCGTTCGATTTCCGCATGCGAGCACTCTCCGCCGAACGGTGTCACGCTGAACTCAATGCCGGCATCCCCGAAAGTCTCGGTCCACACGTCCGAAAGCAAGCGTTGCGCCGAACGCCCCGCCAGGATTATCGCGGGGCCTTGCAGGCCGAGTTGTTTCATCTCCGCGCCAAGCTGCGCGGTGGCGTGCTTGCCTTGGGTGTAACGGCTGGGGGACGAAAAGACCGACAACATAACGACACTCCCTTGATGCGATAACAGACCGCCCTCCCATCAGGAGGCAGACGTTGCCTAGGGTAGCGCAGAGCCGACCCCACAGCGCTGAGTGAAGTGTCCCTCGCCGACGTGCCGGCCATCCAGGACTTCCCCGAAAGCTATAGTAAAAAAGCAACGCCTATGGCTTTTGTTCCCATCCCCGAAGCCGTCGACGAACTGCGCGACGGCCGCATTATCGTCGTTGTCGACGACGAGGACCGCGAAAACGAAGGCGATCTCACCATCGCCGCCGAGAGCGTCACGCCGGAAGTCATCAACTTCATGGCCACCCACGGCCGCGGCCTGATCTGCGTGGCCCTGACCGGCGAGCGCCTCGATCATCTCCAAATTCCGTTGATGACGAGCCGCAACACGGCGCTGATGGGAACCGCCTTTTGCGAGATGGTTGATGCCGCCGACGGTGTCACCACCGGCATTTCCGCGGCAGACCGCGCCCGCACGATCCAGGCGATCATCGACCCCGCCACTCACCCCTCGGACCTGGTTCGGCCCGGACACGTTCCTCCCCTGCGCGCGTCCAAAGGCGGAGTGCTCGTTCGCGCCGGGCAAACCGAGGCCGCCGTCGATCTAACGCGGTTGGCCGGCATGATTCCCGCCGGAGTCATTTGCGAAGTCATGAACGAGGACGGCACTATGGCCCGCGTGCCCCAACTCATCGACTTCTGCATCGAGCACGGTCTGAAGATGGTCACCGTCGCCGACCTGATCCGCTACCGGCTCGAGAACGAGCGCTACGTCCAGCGTTTCGCCGAAGGTGCGATCGATACGCCCTATGGGGAATTCCACACGATCGCCTATCGCAGCGAGATCGACGGCGAGGTGCACATAGCGCTGGTAAAGGGGAAAGTCGACGGCGAGGAATCGGTGCTTGTCCGCATGCACGCCAAGAACGCCATGGGCGACATCTTCTCGTCTTCCGATTACCCATCGCAGCGGGTGATCGCTCACTGCATGGAACAAATCGCGGACGAAGGGCGTGGCGTGCTCGTCTATCTGCACCACACCGGGCTGGGCTTCGGGCTCGAACCGGCACCCGACGGAAGCAAACGCATGGTCGGGATCCCGAAGCCCGCGCTGTCGGGCAGCGAGGCCGGCCGCCGACACACTCAACACGAATCCGGAATCGGCGCCCAAATTCTGTCCGACCTCGGGCTGCGTACCATCCGCTTGCTCACGAACTGGCCTCGTAAGGTGGTTGCGCTCGAGGGTTTCGGGATTCGGATTCTCGAGCAGATTCCAGTCTTTGCCGGAAAATCAGCGCCCACCGACGGCGACTGAGAGTTTGCGGCGTCCTGATTCGATCTCAATTCGGCTCGCCCATTCGCGGTTCTCGTGATACCAGGAGACCGTTCGTCCCAGCCCCTCTTCGAGCGAAACGGTTGGCCGCCAATCGAGCAGCCGCCGAGCTTTTTCGACCCCGGCCCAGGTCGCTTGAACATCGGCCCGATGCGCCGACCGATATTGGATGACCGCGTGCCGCCCCACCAAGCGCTCGATCAAACGGATGACCTCCGTCACCGATGCGGGTGAGTCCGAGCCCAAATTAATCGTCCCGCAACCGAGCGTTCTCAGCGCCGCCACCGTACCCTCCGCGATGTCGTCGACGAAAGTGAAGTCGCGCGACTGCGATCCGTCGCCGTGAATGACCACCGTCTCGCCCTCGACGATTTGGCGCACAAAGCGAAAAACGCTCATGTCGGGCCGCCCGGCCGGCCCGTAGACCGTGAAGTAGCGCAACACCGTGACGTCAATCCCGTGCAGATGGTGATAGGAATGGCAAAGCGCTTCCGCCGCTTTCTTCGAAGCCGCGTAAGGTGAAAGCGGTCGATCGGTGCGAACCGTTTCTTGATAGGGCAGCGGGTTGCCTGCTCCATAGAGACTCGACGTCGATGCCAATACGAACTTCGGGGCCCGATCACGGCAAAGTTCCAGTAGGTTGAGCGTACCTTCTACGTTCGTTTGCAAATAGGACCACGGATCTTCGACGCTCGCTCGAACCCCGGTCCGCGCCGCTAGATGGAGCACCGCGTCGAAGCCGGGTCCACCCTCGAATCCCGCCCGCAGCGAGCCTCGGTCGAGAATGTCGATGGGCCGGAACAGGAACCGCTCATGTCGGCGAAGCTGATCGAGACGCCACGTTTTCAACCGCACATCGTAGGCGTCGTTTAGGTTGTCGAGCCCCAAGACGACGTGGCCGTCGTCGAGCAGCAACTGGGCCACGCGGGAAGCGATAAACCCGGCCGCTCCGGTCAACAGATATCGCGCCATGAAGGTTGTCGAGAGGCGAGCGCCGGCAGCCCGGCGGCGATCAGTACCACCCTCCCGAATGAAGAAGTATTCGACACAACCGGCGCGCAAGTTTAGAACGTGGACGAGGAATTGACGGGCTGCTAGGGCCGGGAACCGCATCTGTTTTTGAGGCAACGCCGGTCGTTCCCCGGTTGAGCGCAGAACACAGACTTCGTCCACGCCCACCGCTCTTGCTCCCGTAGACTGGAACTTTCCCCGCATGCAATCACTCGAAAACTCCCTGATCGCCTTCGCCGACTACGCTTGGGGGCCCTGGCTGCTGGTGCTCCTGCTCGGAGGCGGCTGTTTCTTCCTCGTCTATTCGCGGTTTCTGCCGTTTCGCTATTTCCGCCACGCGATCGACATCGTTCGCGGCAAGTTCGACAACCCCGACGACGAGGGCGATGTCACTCACTTCCAGGCCCTCTCGAGCGCGCTGGCCGGGACCATCGGCGTCGGCAACATCGGCGGCGTGGCCGTGGCGATTCAGACCGGCGGTCCGGGTGCCGTGTTTTGGATGTGGATAAGCGCCCTCGTCGGCATCGCGACCAAGTTCTTCACCTGCTCGCTGGCCATCATGTACCGCGGTCCCGACAGCCGAGGCCATATGCAGGGCGGCCCAATGTACGTGGTCGTCAACGGCCTCGGAGAGCAATGGCGGCCTTTGGGCCAATTCTTCTGCGTCGCCTGCATGATCGGCGCCGCCCCGATCTTCCAGGTCAACCAACTCGTGCAGATCCTGCGTGACATCGCCGCGCCCGCCGCCGGCCTCGCGACCGCCGCTGACCTGACGACCTTCAATTTCATCAGCGGCCTCGCGATCGCGGCGGTCGTATCGCTCGTGATCTTCGGAGGGATTCAGAGAATCGCGACCGTCGCCTCGCGCGTCGTCCCCCTGATGGTCGTGCTCTATCTGGCCGCGGCCCTCTGGATCTTGCTCGCGAACTGGAGCGACGTCCCGAGCTATTTCGCGACCATCGTCAGCGATGCCTTCACGGGCCGAGCCGTCATGGGCGGGGCTGTCGGAGCGGTCGTCGTCACGGGGATTCGGCGGGCGGCGTTTTCGAACGAAGCAGGGATCGGGACCGAAGCTCTGGCGCACGGCGCGGCCAAGACGGATGAACCGATACGCGAAGGCCTGGTGGCCATGCTCGGGCCGGCGGTCGATACGTTGATCGTTTGCACCGCCACGGCCGGCATTATTCTCAGCGCCGGCATGTGGCAAGCCGGCGAGGCGGACGGCGTAACCCTAACGGCCCAGGCGTTCGAGCACAACCTGCCGGGAATCGGCGCGTGGCTCTTGGTAGTATGCGTGCTGTTCTTCAGCACCAGCACGATGTTCGCCTTCTCGTACTACGGGACGAAATCGTTGGGCTTTCTCATCGGCGCCGAGCGACAGCACCTCTATAACTACTTCTACGTCGCCTCGATCGTGGCCGGCGCCGTGGCCTCGCTCAACGCAGTCATCAGTCTCATCGACGGCATGTTTGCGCTGATGGCCATACCGACGATGGTGTCGTCGCTTTGGCTCGCGCCGCGAGTGATGCGCGCGGCGCGGGAATACTTCGCAAAACTTGAGCGGGAGACTATGCGCGGCTGACGGTGGAGGGTAAATTCTCGTCGGCATCGAGAGCCGGCAGGCCGTCCGGTGTGAGTCGGTGCGGCGGCAACTTCCGCCCCCCTGGTCCCGAGCGGACACCCCGCAACAACCGGCCCGGCCGCGCGCCCGTGTCTTCGCCGTCGCGAGCCACCTCGGTTCCATTCACAAAAGTGTGCCGATAGCCTATCGAGCGCTGCACGATGCGTTTACCGCCGGCTGGCAGATCGTGCACAACCGTAGGCGGATCCAGGTGCAATTCGTCGAAATCGATCACGTTGAGGTCCGCGCGATAGCCCGGGGCGATGACGCCGCGGTCGTGCAGCCCGTAGGTTCTCGCCGTGGCCGCGGTCTGCTTGTGGACCAGAAACTCGAGCGGCAAGTGTGGCCCCCGCGTTCGATCGCGCGCCCAATGGGTGAGTAGGCTGGTCGGCGCGCCGGAATCGCAGATCAGCCCGACATGGGCCCCGCCGTCGGCGATTCCGCAAACCGTATTCGGGTTCACCAGCATTTGGTGGACAACGCCGAGATCCCCGCCGCAGTAGTTTTCAAACGTGTGAAGAAGCAGCGTGCGACCGCCGTGTTGGAGGAGCAACTCGAGAGCAAGATCAAAGGGGTCGCGATCCGCCGCTCGAGCCCGATTCGCGATGCTTTGCTGAAATTCGGGCTCATAGTTCAAAGGGTCGCCCATTTCGAACGTCCGCTCCAGGATCGTCGTCATTTCCCGGGTCTGTTCGTCGTCGGGGCGCTCCTCGACGAGACGACGGCGCAACTCGGGCTCGGCGGTCAGGCGGGCGATCCGGCGTTCGTGATCGAGCGCCTGGAGTTCGAGCCATAACGGATGGCTCACGAACGGATGAAGCGAGGCCTGCAGCCCCAACAGAATCCCGATCGGGCGCGACCCGACCTGCGCGGTCACTTCGAGCCCATCAGCGCAAGCCCTGTCGACGGATGCCAGCGTTTCCGCCCAACGATCCGGGGCAATGGCCATCTGAACCAGCAGGACCGACAAAGGCCGGTCCGCGAGTTCCGTCATCGCCCGCAGCAGTGGAAACTCTCCCGGGCCGAAGTCGGAGTTCACTTGGATCACGCCCGTTCCGGCGCGTTTCATGGCGGCGGCGATTCCGGCCAGCTCCGGGTGCTCGGCGGTCAAGCTCGGAGTGGGTCGGCCGTCGGCGGCGCGATGCTTCGGCGTCCGCGACGTCGTAAAGCCGAATGCCCCGGCTGCCAGGCCTTCTTCGAGCAGCTCGCCCATGCGCGCGATCTCGTCTTCGGTCGGACGCGCCCCGTGATCCGCACCCCGATCGCCCATCACGTAGAAGCGCAGCGCCGCGTGCGGAACCTGCGCGCCAACATCCATGACGCGATCGGTTTCCTCGAGCACGTCAAGGTACTCGCTGAACGTTTCCCAGCGAAAATCGACGCCTTCGGAAAGGACAATCTCGGGAATGTCCTCGACCCCTTCCATCAGGTTGATCAGGAAGTTCTCCGTACCGGGTCGAACCGGCGCGAACCCGACCCCGCAGTTGCCGAAGATCGTGGTTGTCACACCGTGCCACGACGAGGGAGTCATGGCCGGGTCCCAAGTCGCCTGCCCGTCGTAGTGCGTGTGGATATCCACCCACCCGGGCAGCACCAGCAGACCCTCGGCGTCGATGTCGCGCCGGGCGGCCCCGGCCTTAGATTCCACGGCGGTAATCAGACCATCGGTGATGGCGACATCCGCGCGGCGGCGGTTTGCGCCGGAACCGTCAATCACCGTCCCGTTGCGGATGACCAAGTCATACATCGGCAGGTCCTTTGCTCACAGAACGAAAAACTCACGTCTTGGGCCACTATCGGCCGGGTGGTGGCGGCCCGTCCAATTCTACCAGTGCAAGAGATGTACGGATCGTCGGCTGGATCGATTGATCAACGCTTCGTGCGAAATCAGCCGACAAACGGTGGCACAACGCGCAGGCGGCCTCCGCTTCTCAATGCAAGCGTTTCTTGAGTTCCTCGCCCGGCTGATAGGGAGATCAACAACGGCTGGGTTAAGTACCGCCGTGGCATCTCATAGTTTCTACGGAGGCGGCCGCCGGTTTGTTGGGAAGAAATGTGCGTGTGCGACGCGGCCTTGTGCGGCGCTTGCGCCTGGAGCCGACACGCAGCCGGCGGGCGGCTCACTTGCGCCGGCGTAAAGTGGTTCGGCTAAGCCTCGGGCAACTGTCCCGCCGGGAGAAGGTCGCCCTTCTCGAGATGGCGAGTTTGGTGGGCGACCTTAGCCGCCTGGGGGTCGTGAGTGACCATGATGACCGTCTTGCCGTGTTGGTCGTTAAGTTTCGATAGAATCGAAAGCACTTCTCTTGCCGAGCCCGCGTCAAGGTCGCCCGTCGGCTCATCCGCCAAGATGATGGAAGGATCGGTCACGATCGCGCGAGCGATCGCCACGCGCTGTTCCTGCCCGCCGGAAAGCTGGCGCGGGTAGTGATCCATTCGGTCACCCAGACTAACGATGTCCAATGCCGTCGCTGCCCGACGACGACGTTCTTGTTTCTTTAGATTCGTCAGCAGTAGCGGCAACTCGACATTTTCGATCGCGGTGAGAACCGGGATCAGATTGAAGGTCTGAAAGATATAGCCCACATTCTCACTTCGCCATCGGGCCATGTTCTTGTCGCTGAAACCGCTCAGGTCTTCCCCGAGCACGGTGATGCTGCCTGACGTCGGCTTATCGATGCCTGCCGCAAGGTGCAGCAACGTCGATTTTCCCGAGCCCGATGGTCCCATGAGCGCCAGAAATTCACCCTTGGGGATTTCCAAATCCACCTTGTTGAGAGCAACGATTTCGAATTCGTCGCGCCGGTGGACTTTTCTTAGCTGCTCCGCCTTAATGGCTGTGTTGTTGCTCATGTCGATTTCAGCCTTACCGGATCACCATCTTCCAACTCGGGAGAGGGATTGAGGATCAGATCCTCGCCGCCGGTTAGCCCGCTCGTAATTTCGATGCCCTGCGAACCGGTCGTGCCCACCGTCACAGCTCGCTTCACGGCTTTTTCGCCTTGCAGAACAAAAACGCCGTTGCCGTCTCGCACCGCGGATCTGGGAACCACAATGAGCGGTCTCGAATCCTGACTCCGACCGGGCTTCTCGTCCGCCAAGAACGCCACGTTGGCATTCATTTCCGGGCGTAGGTAATCGTCAGGCTCAAGGATCTGCACTTTCACTTGCACGGTCGCTTTTTGCCTGTCGGCTTCGGGGGAAATCTCGACAATCTCGCCTTTGTACTTGCGGTCCGGGAAGGCATCCGTCGTTACGACCCCGCGCTGCCGGGGCCCAAGCTTAGCAAAGTCGTCCTGGCTGATATCCAACTCGACCTGAATGTCAGTAAGATCCGCTAGTGAGGCAACGTAGCCCTTGGCGCCCCGCTCGCCTACGAAGCTTGTCGTAACAAATTCTCCGACCTCGACATTCCGCTCCAGGATGGTTCCGCGGATCGGGGTCCGAATCAGCGTCGCGTCGAGCATCGTTTGGGCGTAGGCTAGTTCACCCTCCGCCTGCCGGACCTGCCCCCGCGTCGCCTCAATCACTTCTTTCCGCGGGCCGATGCGAACCAGTTCATAGGTTCGTTCAAGGGACTCGACTCGCGCTGCCGCCGAGTCGAACCGCGCTTGAGCGTCATCCACTTCCTGCTCCGCGAGGACTCCTTCCTCGACGAGCTTTCGTATTCGTTCCAAGTTCACACGGGCATTTTGCAGGTCCGCTCTGACTTCTTCCAGGTTGGCCTTTGCCAAGGCGATCTCTTCGGGGCGCGAACCCGCTTCCAACTCCGCCAGCCGCGCCCGAAGCGACGCTAGATTCCCCTCCGACTGCTTGAGCCTGGCTTGGAATTCCGCGTCCTCAAGTCGGACGACCACCTGCCCTTTCGTGACCCGAACGCCCTTTTCCACTCCAATCCAGGCGACCCGCCCCACCACCTTAGGCGTCAGCTCGATCTTGTAGTGGGGAACGATGTAGCCCGCCGCGTTCAGCAAGACCCGCTCGCCGCTTCCGCCGAGGACCTGCGGCTTGACGCGCATGACCTCGACTTCGACCGTGCCCGCCTCTGAAAGGGCGACCCGCCACACGCCGAGCCCGAGAAACACCGCGATGCCGAGCAGAATCCACCACCTGGCCCACCGGGACCCTTCGCGGTCAGGCGACCGCTCGGAGCGGTCGATCTTCAAGCTATCGAGTCCCTGATCGATCCTTTCGTCTGCTTTAGGCATTTTGAGAATCAGAGAGCGGCCAATGCCCCGCGAAATTGAGGCTCAGCCTACCGTTTCCGGAGTTGTGCCGGCTACGCATCCCGGATTGCGCCCAGGATCTCGCGTTTCGCCGCCATCCTCGCCGGCAAGACACCACCGAGCACCCCCATGATCGCGGCGAAAGCAATTCCCGAAGCCATGATCGTCGTCGTCACCTCAAAGTTGAACGTCGTTTCGCTGAAAGTCACAAAATTACCGATCCGGCCTTGAAAACCGTTGAGCGGCAGGACCAACAGACACCCCAATGCGCCGCCCAAAAGCGACAGCAGAAGGGACTCGATAAGAAACGAGCTGAGAATGCTGCCTCGCGAGAAGCCCAACATCCGCAGCACCCCGATCTCCTTGGTCCGCCGCGACACCGCCGTAAACATGGTGTTCATCGCCGCGAAGCTGCTGCCGATCGCCATGATCACCGCCACGATCATGCCCAGCAGTTCGACGGGCTGAGCCGACGTCATCTGCGACTCGTAATACTCGCGCTCAGTCCGCCCTTCCAGTTGCAGCCGCTGGTCATCGGCCATGCGGTTTTTCAAAGCGGTAAGGGTGACTTCATCGGTCGCGCGGAGCAAGATCGAACTCCGCGAACTGCCTCGGCCCAAGTCCGATGTGACCAAATTTCCGTCGCCCCAAATCTCACTGTTGAAAGCGGACTTTCCCGCGTCGAAAACGCCCACCACTTCCCACTCTCCGCGCCCGAACTCGACCTTGTCGCCGATCGAAGTCCCCTCGCGCGACGCGTTCGTCCCCCGACCGACCACGACCTCGCGCTTGCCGCTTTCGTACCAACGACCGGAAGTAAGCTTCAGGTCACGCATCTTGAGCCCCATGGGGGAGACGCCACGGACGTTCACATTCGCGTCTTGCGTCAGGTCGGAGCGTAGTCTGAGGTTGACCACCGTAATGGTTTCGTGAGACAGCATCGGCTCGCCGTTCAATTGCGCGACGCCTTCTAGGAACTTCACCACCTGAAATTTCTCTTGCGGCACGATGCTGACCAGCTCGGAGGTCGCCCCTTGCCGCGTCACGATCAAGTGCAGCGGATGGCCCGTCACGGCCAGCGAAGACTTTAGCCCGCCTACTAAAGCGGAAATGCCTAACAGGACCGCTACGGTCAAACTGATGCCGAGCGCCGTCATAACGGTAGTCGTCTTCCGCACAGCAAGGTTACGGAAGTTATAGGAAAGAGGAACTTTCATGGCTTAGCCGGTATGTCGAAGTGAGTCGGTGATTCTCGTGTTAGCGGCTACTCCTGCGGGCACTATCGAGCTGAACAGCCCGATCAGCATAGCCACGGCGAGGCAAATCGGCACGCTCCAAAGAGGCATCACGAAGTTGCTGAAAAAACCAACCATGACTTCGCTCAAAAACTGGGTGCCCGCAAAACACAAAAGCACGCCCAGCACCCCGCCCAATGCCGCGATCGAAAGCGACTCCGCAACGATCAGCGTGACCACCGTCGATGACGTAAAGCCGAGCGTCTTGAATACTCCGATCTCTTGAACTCGCTCGCGGGTCGACATCGCCATGGTGTTAGCCGACACCAGGATGATCGTGAAAACCACGGCGCCGCCGATCGTCAACAGGAACAGCTGGATATTGCCGATTTGCTCGACGAAGGCGAGCTGAAACGCGTCTTCCGTCTCCGTCTTGGTCGGCTGGGGGGAATTGCGGAACATGTCGTCCACGGCAGCGGCGATCTTCGGAACGTCATCAGGCGAGCGAGCGAGAATCGTAAAAACTCCGGCCTGCCCCCGCTGTCCTTGGGCAAGGCTTTCTTGCAGATATTCCCAGTGAAAAAAGGCCACGGGGCCCTCGGAGCCGTCGAAGATCGCATGAATAATAAACTCCAGATCTACCGGGTAGATGTCGCCCTTGATCGTGATCCTTTGTCCGAGTTCGAATTGGTGACGTTCCGCCAATTGCTGACTAACAGCCATAGCCTGCCGGTTCTTGAGAAACGCTTGTAGCTGCTCGGGCGACACCTCAAGTTCGGGATTGACAGCGAAGATCTTTTCCGGTTCCACCGCGAAACGGGCGAAGAAATTTTCCGGCCGGTTGTCTTTGTATATTCCGCCGAACCAGTTTTGGATGCAGACCGCCTCCACGCCGTCGATCGCCCTGATTCGAGATCCGTAGAACTCCGGCAGCGCTTGCGTTAAAGACACGCGATGCCTCGTGACCAAACGAAGAATCTGTTCGTCGGGCCGATCCCGAACGTAGAAGGCCGCGTAAATCGTCAGGAGGAATCCCAGAAGAGAAAGAGAAACCGCAATGCTGAAGACGGTGAGAAAGGTCCGACGTCGATTCCGCGAAAGGTTCTTGAGGACCAGGGGGAGAAACTTCATGAAGCGGGCTCCGAACCCAAATCATAGTACCAGGCCGACCGCCCTCGGACAGACGGACGAACGGTACGGGCGCTACAATCGATCCGCTCAGTTTTCTGCCGTGCATTGAACCGGGCCGATGATTGCGAACCCATTCAGATCGACTGTCACATGGTCGGCTTGCACCTCGATCGCCGTCGTGTTTTCGTCGGGAACCGTCAGGTTGCCGGTGAGAATGTAGCTGCCCGGCTCACTGATCACATACGGGAAGCCGCCGCCAGCCTCGACGGACGCCTGGTTGATCTCGATCACGCCGTCGGCTGCCTGGGCCGTCAAGGTGAATGCGACCGTCAGGACCCAAGCCGGCATCCGTGACGAAAAAGCTGTCTCATGGTCTGTTCCGTCTTTTCCGCTACCTGCGATTTACGGCAGCCGGGCAGATTTGAGCGCCGGGGTCGGGTTCAGAGCGGCTCTGCAGTTGACCCGCCCGCGCTCCCCTCAGGGCAAACCAGGTTGCCGCCGATGAGGTTGCAGCCAATCGGTTGCGTCTCTTCGACGTCGTCCTCCAGAAAGCCGGCGATGACGTTGTCGGCATACCCGGAGGAATCGTCAATTTCCAACTCCGTCCCGATCCAGTTCCCTAGGACGGCGCTGCCTGTGGCATCGATGGAATCGCTCGCGTTGCCTCGTGCGACTCCTTCACGCACCCTGATCCCGGTGCGGTTGAATAGCGCGATGCTGTGCTCAACGGTCCCCGATGATATGGAGATGCCAAATCCTCCATTCAATTTCGCAAGGCAACCCCTGACGATCCCAGTACTCACAGAGATCCCGCCACCGACTCCATTCTCCAGCGCTCGGACGCCTTCCACACGACCGGAAGAAACGCTGATTCCTCGAGCCATTCCACGGACAGTTCCGTTGCGCACGACCGTGCCCACGGAGAGAGACTCGAAAGCATCGACGCCGATGCCGGTTCCGTCCGGCGAACAACTGACGCTCCCGTTTTCTGCTGTGCATTGAACCGGGCCGATGATTGCGAACCCATTCAGATCGACCGTCACATGGTCGGCTTGCACCTCGATGGCCGTCGTGTTTTCGTCGGGAACCGTCAGGTTACCGGTGAGAATGTAACTGCCCGGCTCGCTGATCACATACGGGAAGCCATCGTTAGCCTCGACGACCGCCTGGTTGATCTCGATGACGCCGTCGGCTGCCTGGACCGTCAGGGTCATTGCGGCCACCAGGGCCCAAGCTGCTATCTGGTGACGAGAAGGCCGTTTCATGGTCTGTTCCCTCTTTTCCGCTGCCTGCGATTACGGGCAGATTTGGCTGCCGTCGATGAGGTTGCACCCGATCGGTTGCCCGAGTGTCACAACGCCCTCGATGACGTTGTCAGCATACCCGGAAACACCGCCAGCCTCCGGACTTAGGTTCAGAGCCCTCCCGGGATCGCCGGTGACGCGATTCCCCAAGACAAGCGCACTGCCCTCGGATCCGATGCCGGCTCCGTCGTTCGCTGCGCTCACGTTGTTCCGCGCGACTCCATTCCGCACCTCGATCCCATCGCCGCTATTCAGCACGGCGATGTTGGTCGTGGCAACACCTTTTCGTATCCCGATTCCCGCGCCATTCTCGCGTGCCAGGCAATCGCTGACCACTCCTTCTCCGACGCGGATCCCCCAGCCCTTATTCCTCCGCGCTTGGATGCGTTCCACAAGACCGGAATCGATGTTGACTCCGTGAAGACCCATTCCACGGATCGTTCCGTTGCGCACCACGGTATTGCCGGCGTTGTCAAGGAGGGGACCGGGGAAACCAGGCGATTCCGCCCCTGAGTCTTCGCCGCTGACAAAAAAGCCGGTCACACCCTCGCCGCTTCCAGACGACGGGTCACAACCGGCGCCGTCCGATTCAGAGCATTGGATCGCGAAGCCGTTGAGGTCGAGCGTCACATCGTCGGCTCTTACCTCGATGGCCGTCGTGTTTTCGTCGGGAAACCGTCAGGTTGCCGCTGAGAATGTAGCTGCCCGGCTTGCTGATCACATACGGGAAGCCGCCGTTAGCCTCGACGGTCGCCTGGTTGATCTCGATGACGCCGTCGGCTGCCCAAAGCGCGGGAACACACAGAACGAAGGCGATGAGAACGAGTTTCCTTTTCATTGCAGAACTCCGCTGGAAAGAATCTGTTGGATTAGAAGTCTCCTTCATCCCTCAATCATTGAGTCGGGCTGAGCGCGGGCGGGCAGACGGTGTCGCCGTCGATCAGGTTGCAGCCGGTCGGTTGGCCGCCCGTGACCGTCCCGAGAATGGTATTCCCCGCGTAGCCCCCGCCGGTAATACTATTGAATCTCGCAAAATAAAGTGACACCTTTTTGGGGTACGTACGTCTTTGTATGTATGGGAAATACAAAAGGCGTACGGCGGGATTTCGAGGCCCTGGAGAAGCGCCGTTTCAAAGCGATCCGGTTGGTCGAGCAAGGCTGTAGTCAGTCCGAGACAGCGAGGCGATTGAAGGTCGCGCGGCAAAGCGTCAGCGAGTGGCTGCGACGATACCGGCGTGACGGCGAAGCCGGGTTGCGCCAGGCCGGCCGCGCCGGCCGTAAGCCGCTGTTGGACGCCGCGCAGCTCGAACGCCTCGAGGCGTTGCTGCTGGAAGGCCCCGAGGCGCACGGCTTCCCGACGCCGCTGTGGAGCTGTCCGCGGGTCGCTCGTCTGATCGGAGACGAGTTCGGCGTGCGCTATCACGAGGGCCATGTCTGGAAGATCCTGCGGGCGCTCGGTTGGAGCCCGCAACGGCCCGTCGGCAAAGCGCGGGAGCGCAACGAAGAGGCCATCCGCGGCTGGCAGCGCAAGACTTGGCCGGCCATTAAAAAAAAGCCCGCAAAGAAGAACGTACGATCGTCTTCATCGACGAAAGCGGATTGAGTCAGAAGCCGCATCGTTGCCGCACCTGGGCGCCGCGCGGCGAGACACCGGTGTTGGAGTTCAACTTCAACTGGGACAAGCTGTCGGTGTCGGCCGGGCTGACGTTGCGCAACTTTTACTTCCGGCTCTATCCCGGCGCGATCGGCGAGCTGGAGGTCATCGACTTCCTGAAGGCTTTGGTGCGCCACATCGACGGCCCACTGCTGATCGTCTGGGACCGGCTGCCGGCGCACCGCAGCCGCCTGGTGCGGGAGTTCATCCAGCTCTCCGAGGATCACATCGCAACGGAGTACTTGCCGCCCTATGCGCCGGAGTTGAACCCGGTGGAATACATTTGGGCGTACTGGAAGCAGCACGAGTTGCCCAACGTCTGCCCGAAGGACTACTGGGAACTCGACGAGCGCGCCCGCAAAGCGCTGCGGCGAATGCGCCGCAAACCGCGCTTGATTACCGCTTTCTGGAAACAGTCTTCTCTTTGTCTCGATTGACAGTATATTATGCGAGACTCAGTAAGAGCTCGCTCCTGCAAAGTCATCACATTGTCGATTACGGCACAACGGTCGCAGATTATTCCCACAGCCTCATCCGACGTGCGTGAATTCCCGGCAACGAGGTTGCCCTCGATAACGGCGCCGGCGCCGGAGGAGGCCCTGATCCCGTTCCTGCCGTTCGCCTCGATCTTGTTGTATGCGACAACTCCGCCAAGCGCGATGATTCCATCTCCCCCATTGCGCTGGATGTCACAATGCGTGATCTTGCCGTTCGCAATGATGCCGTTTCCGCCGTTCGACAGCACCGCAACGCGCTCGATGAGTCCGGCGCCGATGATGAAAACGCCGACGTCGCCCATTCCTCGGATGGTCCCGTTACGAACTGTCACTGCCCCTATGCTGGTTGACACATTCAGGAAGTTGGGCGCTATGCTTAGCGTCCCCCGCTGAAAGACCCCCGAGCCTTGGCCCGCACCACTGCAGTCTAGTTCGCTCGATTGATTCACGGTGCAGACCACCGGACCGATGATCGCGAAGCCGTTGAGGTCGATCGTCGCGCTGCCAACGCCCTCCTCAATCTGGATCGCGGTCGTGTTCTCATCCGGCACGATCAGGTTGCTGGTGAGCATGTAGCTGCCCGGCTCGCTGATCACATACGGGAAGCCGTCGTTAGCCTCGACGGTCGCCTGGTTGATCTCGATGACGCCGTCGGCTGCCCAAAGCGCGGGAACACACAGAACGAAGGCGATTAGAACGAGGTTCCTTTTCATTGCAGAACTCCGTTGGAAATAATCTGTTGGATTAGGAACGTCACGAAGTGGTCAAACCACTGATCGGAATCGGACGTGCAAAATTGCCGCCGCTAATGTTCTTCGCTGCACAAAAGAAGTCTCCTTCATCACTCAATCATTGCGTCGGGCCGGCCGCGGGCGGACAGACGGTGTCGCCGTTGATCAGGTTGCAGCCGGTCGGTTTGCCGCCCGTGATCGTCCCGCTAATGGTATTCCCCGCGTAGCCCCCGTCGCTAATACTAAGGGCTCGCTCCTGCAAAGTAATCATATTGTCAATTACGGCACAACGGTCGCAGGATATTCCCACGGCCTCATCTGACCGCAGTGAATTCGCGGCAACCAGGTTGCCCTTGATAACGGCGCCGGCGCCGGAGAGGGCCCTGATCCCGTCCCTGCCGTTCGCCTCGACCTTGTTGTGTTTGACAACTCCACCAAGCGCGTTGATTCCATCTCCCCGATTGCGCTGGATGTCACAATGCGTGATCTTGCCGTTCGCAACGATGCCGCTTCCGCCGTTCGACAGCACCGCAACGCGCTCGATGAGTCCGGCGCCGACGATGAAAACGCCGACCTCGCCCATTCCTCGGATGGTCCCGTTACGAACCGTCACTGACGCTCGCACCTCCCCCTGCTGACGAACCCCCGTGCCTTCGCCTGAACCAGTGCAGTCTAGTTCGCTCGATTGATTCACGGTGCAGACCACCGGACCGATGATCGCGAAGCCGTTGAGGTCGATCGTCGCGCTGCCAACGCTCTCCTCAATGTTGATCGCGGTCTTGTTCTCGTCCGGCACGACCAGGTTGCCGGTGAGCATATAGCTGCCTGCCTGAATAATCGAGTAAGGGAAGCCGCCTCCGTCTTCGACGATGGCCTGGTTGATCTCGATGACGCCGTCGGCTCCCCAAAGCGCGGGAACACACAGAACGAAGGCAATGAGGACGAGTTTCCTTTTCATTGCAGAACTCCGTTGGAAAGAATCTGTTGGATTAGGAACGTCACGAAGTGGTCGAACCACCGCTCCGAATCGGCCGGCGTAACGCAGCCGTCTTGGTCGTAGTCGGCCGTCGCGGCAAATCCCAGGTCTCCGCTACATAGGCCCATCGATTGGCTCAGGATCCGGAAGTCGGCTTGGTCTACGTCGAGGTCGCCATCGAGGTCGCCCGGTACTGGCGGCGGCGGTGGTGGCGGCGGCGGTTCCTCCTGTTCAACGACCGCGAAAAGGGCGTCGAGGTCGCCCGGCTTCCAACCGTCGAAGCGCGCTGAACCGTCGTAGGCCAGGCTCCAGGAGCCCGATTGCCCGTCGTACTCCAGGACATCTTCATCATCAAAATGAACGCCGCCCGCGTGGCCGCTGCCGTCGAAAGAGACCAAGAGCAGACCGGGTTCCGCATGGACGCCGTCGAGGTCGAGCCCCTCGGCGATCCCGGCTGCCGAGGCATCGAAGTACATCGAGAAGCTCTGGCCGTTGAAACGGATCACATCTTCGTCCGCGAAAACCGTGTCGCCGAGCTTCACGGTAATGTCGAAGGAAATCAACAACGCGTTCGTACCGGGCTCCAGGCTCACAGCGTCGGCATTCGCCCCTAGGGGAACGCCCAAGTTCCGGCTGTTCAAGACTGTCTGAACACCGCCGGAACCGACCGCGAGGATATCCGCCGGGCGGGCGAATTGCCCGTTGGCCACCGTAGAGACGTCGAACGAAAACAGGGCGCTGCCGTCGGCGAAGCGGTGGAAGGCGTCAATGTCGTTAGCGCTTCCCGCGATCAACCGTCGCCTGAACCCGTCCGAATCCTCGCGAACCACTTCCTCGTCGACGACGACTCTCGACCCCAGAAGCACGGTAATGTCGGGCGAGTAGGTGATCGACACCAGATCGGCCGCGACCCCTGAAGTGAATAGGCCCAGCAGCAGGGCTGGAACGGCAAGCGCGGCGCAGCGATGGTTCGTCATGTTAGTCAAGCGGCTCCTGATTCCAAATGAAGTCCCGTACCTCTTCGAACACTTCCGGCGGCGGCCCAAGCAGAGCGGCCGAGGGAGCGTCGAAACGCGGGATAAAGAAAGCGCACCCCACCCGCCATGAAGCGCCACCCGAGATTTCCGCCGTGTAGAAGGCGCTGTTATGCCCGGCGGCATCCCGAAGGCTGACATCCGCACGCGAAATCGAACCGATCTCTTCCCCGGCATTCGAAGTCACCTGGGCCGCGTACGTCCCCGAGGTCTGTCCGGGAAGGCCGCCGTCTTCCAGCCGCGTCAAGCAGAAACCGGCTTCGGCGGTCAAGAGGAGATGAAGGCGCAGCGGCCCCAAGTCGCCGTCGCGATCCCGGAAATCGATCGACCAACTGATGCGCACGCCGCCGTTTGACTGCTGCGTTCCGCTGAAAGCAGCGCGCGTCAGGACCGGCGCATCCGGATTCGGCGCGAAACCCACCTTGACGATGTTCGATTCGCGAGCAGAATCAGCACCCGGCGCGGTTGCATACAGCCGAACATCGCGAATACCGCCTCCGAAGTCCTCCAAACGGCGGGGAAGCACGTTCGAAATCACTTGGTCGAGGCCCGCGATCCCTTGCAGTTCGCCGTGAAACACCGTCGGGATCGTGTTGCTTTCCAAGAAAGCGCTTCCGACCCGCAGCTCGGCAACCTCGCTCCCGCGGTAGCCGGTGCCGAGCAGCACCAGGAACAACAGGTCGCCGCTCGGGCCCATCGAAAAAAGCTTGGCACGGTTCTCTCCGTCGACGACTTCGAACAAGCTTTCCGTTGACTGCGTGCCGTCTTCCGCAATTCGAAACATCGCGCCGATCCCCAGATTCGGTCCATGGGTGTAGAACCCAGGCGCTACACCCTCGATCGTGATCGGGCCGGAGGCAACCTCTTGACCGTCTCGCAGAACCGTTGCGACAGCGGGACCAAGGGCGACGTCGCTTGGAAAGACAAAATTAATCTGACGCGGCGAAACGAAGTATAGGCCGCAAAGGAATTGGGCTCCCGTGCTGTCAGTGATCCGTACCGAGGTCCCTATCAGTTCGGTGGGAGGAGGCAGCGGAATTTCGCCGGACTGAGCAGCTGCCAGACCCCCTCCAAAAGCGGAAGCGATAATGTCCGGCGACAGCGGGCCAAGCCGGAATGTCGCGCTGGAAACGACAGCCAGCTCTTGTGCCGTTGCGATGCCCGCTGAGCAGGCAAGTAGCCAAACGAGAGACCTGCGGACGAAATGCACGGCGGGCCCGAGCTTAGCACAGGTTAACCGGGACCCGTGGCTCTCGGTTTTGTGGAGGGGTTTTTCGGCCGGGGGATTGGACAGCGGTTCGCCCTTCTCAGTCCTGCCGAACTCCTTTCGGCCGGGTTAGCTTCGACGCCCCGCCATCTTTTCCCGGGACAACCCACGGGGAATGGCTCCCGTAAGCCGCGAGTGTGTCGCGGCTGGGCGCTGGCCTTCGATGACGCTGCCCGGCAATGCGTCGGTCGCTTCACCATTGCGGTAAGTCACAGCCCCGGAGACGATCGTAACGTCATACCCCTCGGCTTTCTGCAACAGCCGCCTGCCGCCCGCCGGCAGGTCGTACGTGACGTACGGTTTGCCGAACCGCAGCCGGTCGTAATCGATGACGTTCATATCGGCCTTCTTACCGGCCCGGATCACGCCTCGATCCAGGAGGCCGGCCGCCTCGGCCGTGTCGGATGTCAGCCGGCGAATGACTTCCGGCAGATCGAAGGTTTGCCGCTCTCTCTGCCAATAGGTCATCAGCCAGGTCGGGAAGCCGGCATCCAAGATGAACCCAACGTGCGCACCGCCGTCGCCGAGCCCCATGATGACGTTGCGGTTAGACAACATCGCCTCCGGCACCGACATATCGTAGCCGGCATAGTTGTTGAGCGGCGAATAGATGAAGCCGTGTCCTTCATCCTCCAGAATGACGTCATATGCGACCTCAGGTGCTGAGCGTCCCTCACGTGCGCCGATGGCTGCGATCGAATCCTCCTCCCGCGGCAGGTAGTTTGGTGGATTGCCGAAGCGGAACATGTACTTATAGGAGAGCCGCTCGATCAGCGGGAACGTGCTCTCCGCGATCGGGTCTTCCGACAAGAGTTGCCGGCGGAAATCGGGATCGCGCATCACCGCAACACGCTCGGCCAGAGGCCGGCGAGCGATTTTCTTGTACGACGGTGTGCCGGAGAACGGGTTCTGACTGCCTTCAAGACCGAGCAGCAGACCGATGGCGCGCGGCGGACAGACCGCCCTGATGGAATGCCCGTCCTCAATAGCGCGATCAGCCTCATGGATCATGATCTTCCAATCTTCGGGCCGGTCATGGTGCTGGCCCAACGAAAACACCGCCGGGCGGCCACAGGCCTCCACCACACGGCGCAGCATCGCGAATTCGGCTTGGGGCTCGTCCCAATCGGACACGATTTCGAGGAACCCGGCGCCGGCATCCTTCATGCCGAGCGCAATGCCTGTGAGCTCGTCTTCGTGAGCCCGTAGCGTCGGCGTGTACTCGCCGGAGAGGCTCCTGTGGCTGAGCGTCCGCGAGGTCGAGAACCCGAACGCGCCGGCGCGCACGGCCTCTGCCGTGATGCGGCGCATCCGGCCGATGTCGGCCTCCGTCGCCTTTTCGTGTCGGATTGCTCGGTCACCCATAACGTAGACGCGCACGGCCGCATGCGGCAGCAGGCAGGCGATATCGATATCCCGGTTCCGGCGCTTCAACGCGGCAAGATACTCCGAGAAACTTTCCCATTGCCAGGTGAGCCCCTCGTGCATGACCGGGGCGGGGATGTCTTCCACGCCTTCCATCAACTCAACGAGTTTCTCGCGGTCGGCGGGTCTGCACGGCGCAAAGCCGACACCGCAATTGCCGACGACGACGGACGTGACACCGTGCCAGGCCGAAGGAGCCAGATGCGTGTCCCAGACAGCCTGTCCGTCATAGTGGGTGTGAATATCGACAAAGCCCGACGTTACCAGCTTGCCTTTGGCGTCGATCTCTTCCGCACCGCGTCCGCTGACGTTCCCGACGCCCACGATCTTTCCGTCCTTGACCGCAATGTCGGCTTCGAACGGTTCGGCGCCGGTTCCGTCGACAACATTGCCGTTGCGAATGATGAGATCGTGGTCGTTGTGGGTATGCGATGCGGCCATAGCGGGACCTGCACGGTCAGGATGGTTCATTGTCCGTCCACGGGCTAGACTCCGGAATCCGGCAGGGTCAGTGCGCATGCGGCTTCGAGCACGTATGCGACCGGACCCTGAGAGCGGTCTGCCGGAACGGAATGCGTCTACACAGGATGCCACTTTATCAGCCTGGTGCCGGGATTTGCACTGGCCGCTGCCTGGCTCCGGCGTTAAGATGGCGATCCAACGTTTCAGCGCTGCCGCTGCCGAGCGGGTAGCGTTGCCCGGGCGAGGATCGACAGCTTTTGGCTCCAAAAAGGTTTCGCAGGGAGCAGTGTCGGCCGGAGCGCTGTTCAGCCCGCTCAACCAACGCCTGTGAGCGGACGGACGAACCCTGGCGCCCACCAGCGGAGGTGATGTGCAGGGTTCAGCGCGAAAACTTTGCTGTTCGGGGAAGCGCGGGTGTATACTGTTGCCGCGCCAGGGCCAAAATGGAAATCCTGGCTTAACTATCGCCGGGTTGCGCTAAGCCCCGCGGGGAGGGTGCCGTCTGCCCGGCTGGGTTTCAGCAGCGAGATCACTATGAGCGGAGGCGGTCGGCTTCTCTTCGGGTGCTCACTGACGGTGCTTGCAGCACCGGCCGCGTTTTTTGGGGGCGGGGTGGCGTTTAGCTCAGGGTGGACCAACTCCCCGCTTGGCGGATTCGTATTTCTTGGGGTTTGCGCCGGCGTTCCGTCATTGGCGGGTTTCGCTGCAACCTATTTGTCTCCGAATACGGTCGTGATACGTTGCATCCTCGCAATCGCGGCGGTAACTCTTATCTGGAACCTAGCGGACGTCTGGCGCGCGCTTGGTGTGCCGGCTCCGGCAGGGGGTCTGTCAAACGGCCTAGGCGCCTCGGTTCTTTTCGTGATCTTCTATTTGGCAGGGGTGCTAACGTTCCGATTCTTCGACCGTCTGAAGAAACGCAAGGCGGCCTGACCATAGGCTAGGCGGCTTTCACCAGATCCACTCCATACGACTCCTCCGAGCTCGGCTACAGACCGATCGGCTCATCTCTCTTCTGGAATCAAGCCGCCCTTCGTGTAGGTGTAGCTTTTGTAGCGCGGGATGGTCCCAGCACCTTGGTATTCCTGAGCGTCCCCCAACAGGATCTTTCGGTTTCAGATACCGAACATGGCGGCGGTGCGAAAACCCTGCATCGCGGTTGGGGGAGGGTTATCCTGTCTGCGTTAAGCGGACCAAAAAGGAAATCTTGGTTTGCGAAAAGGAGACCGGAATGAGCATGAATCGACGCAGTCTTCTTCACAGCTGGGGCATGGCAGCGGCAGGCATCGGCGCCGGCATGGCGGCCGTGCCGCGGTCAACGGCCGCTGGGGCCCAGGAGTCGACAGCCACGAAAATGAAGGTCACTCGAGTCAAGACCATCTTGTTTGGATAACATTCGTCCCTACATCGGGCATCGGAAGTGGCTGTTTATCCAAACTCTTTACCGACGAAGGACTCGTCGGATTGGGCGAGCGGCCCACCGGCGGGGTGACCAATCTGAAATCGCAGATCGAGTTACTCAATGACCTGTGCGAGCGGTTCGTCATCGGCCGGAGCCCATTCGATATCGAGAAGATCTGGCAGAGCATGTACACCAGTACTCACGACTATCGCCATCCGAGCCTCTATGCCGTCCCGGCGTTCTCCGCCATCGAAATGGCCTGCTGGAACCTTGTCGGCAAGACGACGAATCAACCGATCTACAACTTGCTGGGCGGCCGCTACCACGACAAGCTGCGCGCCTATCCGGCTTTCTCCTCGGTGGTATCGATCACGAGGGCATCGCCCTCCTTTTGAAAGCGAGCCTGATCGGTTCCCACCCAATTCGGAAGCAGTGTTTTAGCCCTGGCAGAAGGAGCGCTTTGAGAACGGGGCCGGGGCCTTCAGCCCAAGGCATGGTCGTACCGGATGAGGCCAACCGCCCGCGCGCGGCTAAGCGGTTTTGCTCCCAGAACGAAGCTGCCCAAGGGCAGCGAGCGCTTCCGCACGTGGACCTCAGGCCAAGTTAGTCGCCCGCGTTAATTCTACTCCGCCCGCCACCGGCCGTCGCGTTGAACGGCCTCATCTCGTACCACTACTAACGTGCGCAGCTCGGTCGGGCCCCGGCACACAGCCTGCGGGCGCTGAAAGCCAACGACCACACACAACAGCTCACAGTACTTTTGACTTAGTACCTAAGTTTGCACAGAATTGAACCTTGACAGCACGGCGAAGCGGCGGTTAGAGCAGGGTTTTCTGAGGTGAACCACTGGTTTTCCAGGAGGTGACGCGCCAATAAACAGGTTCTAGCCGTACTACGGGTTCTAGGCTGTTCCGCTTGGGAAATACCAAGCAGCGTCTCCCCCGTTCCGGCCGTGCGGCCGGCCGAACTCTGAGCAAGCCGAACGGGCGAACAGACATGGCTTCCGAGCGGCCTGTTTCTCGAACCGCCGAAGGTGTATGCCCGTAGAACTATTGAGTTTCAGAGCCCGAGTGAGGCAGAATTGACGAGAGGACTAGGAATCATCGATTTTCGGGTTGGGCCTTGGAGCCTCTGTTCCATCCGGCCGTTCAAGAAAAGCGGAACAGAGGCGAATCAACATTGCAAGGAAGAACGAGGAGAATTGACTGTGACAAATCTAATCAAATGTATCGTGCCGGTGTTCGCATTGGCGCTTGCGTTGGGAGGGGTGCCGGCGTTTGCGGATCCCCAAGAGTGTACAGACAGCCCGTCTGTTGTGATCCTACCCGATTGCACCACGATCGAGATTACCACTTGCTACTGTCATGTCCCGAGCGGCGGCGCAGACAATCTGGACGTCGTCATCAGCGCTCTCGGTTCGGTGACCGCTGGTGAAACGGCTTGTGACGGCAGCCTTTGCGCCACCGATAAAGATACCATGTCCTCCGATGTGCGAGTTGACGACATCCGGCCGAGAAACAACAAGAATCCCAACGCGACGCCCGCGAAAAACGGTAAGACGACGACGGCTGCGGACTGTGACGATTGTGACGGAAGAAGTGTCAATATCGACGTGGAAAGCTCCACCAGGAAGAACTCACATTTCGATCTCTTGATTGAAGAGAGCGATGACACTTTCGTCTGCAAGGTTGGCTTCCAATCGCATACGCAATCTTGCCCCAATGCCCACATCTAGTCGTTCCTGTCAGACTCTGACCCAGACAGCCTCTCGTCCGCCCGGCGACAGGCTGTCTGGTTGCTAACCGGCGCTTGGCTCACACCGTGCCGCGAGCGCCGGCGGCTGTGAAAAAATGGGAACTGTGTCAGGCGCCGCCAAAGGTAGCTCAACGATGAGGAGAGCCGGACCTCAGTTGAGGTTTCCGTTGGCCGTCGTTGTGTTCCTGACCGCCGGTTACGCGCTTTTCGCGGATGCCCCAACAGTCTCCTTCTCTCAAGACATCTTTCCAATCCTTGAGGAAAACTGTCTTCGCTGTCACGGAGGCGCACGAACCTCGGATCTCGACCTCCGCTCGAGAGAAAGTGCGCTGAAAGGCGGCCTGCTTGGCGCCGCAATCGTACCGGGTAATGCAGCGGCAAGCCGTCTGTTTCGACGTGTCTCAGGGCAAGAAAAGCCTTCCATGCCCCCGGATGGGTCTCTCGGCGAAGAGAAGATCAATGTGCTCCGCGCGTGGATCGAGCAAGGAGCGAAGTGGGACACCCAGGCACCGGCCGGGGGCAATCGTCCCGTGCCTCCAACGCCGGAGCACGGAAAGCTCCGCGAAAGGGTGATCACGGAGGCGGACCGCCAATGGTGGGCTTTTCAGAAGCCGCTACGCCCGGAAGTTCCATCGGTTGGTGATCGCAGATGGAACGCTCATCCCATTGATGCCTTTGTCCGCAGGGAACTGGAAAAGCGAGGTTTGCAGCCGGGGCCGCCGGCCGGCAAGAGGACGATGATCCGGCGAGCGTATCTGGACCTCATTGGGCTGCTTCCGACTCCGGAGGAAGTTGCGGCTTTCGTAGGCGACCCATCGCCGAATGCTTTTGAGAAGGTCATCGATCAGCTGCTCAGGTCCCCCCACTATGGCGAGCGCTGGGGACGCCATTGGTTGGACGTTGCGCGCTACGCCGACAGCGCTGGTTATGAGTATGATTACGCTTATCCGAACGCCTGGCGGTATAGGGATTACGTGATCCGCACCTTCAATGAGGACAAGCCTTACAACCGTTTTGTGATGGAGCAGCTGGCCGGCGATGAGCTGGACGAAACCACCTCTGACAGCCTGATCGCTACCGGCTTCAACCGCGTGGGCCCGCGGGTCGGATTCCGGGAAAAAGACAACCCCCAGCTTCGGTATGACTATCTCGATGACATGATCGGGACGACCGGCCAAGCCTTTATGGCTCTCACCATGCAGTGTGCCCGCTGTCACGACCATAAATTCGACCCGATCTCACAGATGGATTACTACCGGATGACGGCCGTCTTCTTCCCGTTCGTTGACTATGATTTTCCCCTCGCCGACGAAGATGAAGTGTCCGCTTACGAAGCCACCAAGGCGGAAGTGGAGACCCGGATCAAGCCGTTACAGAAGCGAATCGCCGAACTCCGCAAGCCTTATGAGAGGATCGCTCGGGAAAAACGAGCGGAGGGACTGGCCGAAAACATCCGGATCGCGGTGCGCACGCCGGAAACGGAAAGAACACCCGGCCAGAAGCTTTTGGTGGCTCAAGTCCTGAGCATTCCGCTGAAGCGGGGTCATATCGAGACTCTGTTCAGTCCCGAAGACCGGGAGGAGCATTCCCGGCTGCAGGAAGAATTGTATCTCGTGATGATGGAATTGCCTAAGAAGCTGCCCGAGGCTTCGGGAATCCGAGATGGGGATTACCGCTTTTCTCCTCCCGGGCGCGGCGATGAAGCTCTGCCGGGGAAAGGGAACCCGGAATCCTACGAACTGGAGGGATGGTACCTGCCGGAGCCGGGCAAGCGCTACCAACCTCCTCCGGCCCACTTCTTGCCGACGGGTAATTATCAGGAAAAGGGTCCGGAGGTAAAGCCCGGTTTCTTGCGAGTCATCACGCAGGGTAATCCGCCGGTGGAACGGCCCCCTTCCAGCGGCCATATTTCCACCGGACGCCGAAGAGCCTTGGCTGAGTGGCTTGTCTCCGAAGAGCATCCTCTGACGGCTCGCGTGATGGTCAACCGAATTTGGCAACATCACTTTGCGCGCGGCATCGTGTTGACGGCGAGCAATTTCGGTCGGATGGGTCGGCCGCCGACGCACCCGGAGTTGCTGGATTGGCTGGCCACAGAGTTCGTGCGCCGGGGTTGGAGCATCAAGCAAATGCACCGGCTGATCATGACCTCGCAGGTCTACCAGATGTCCTCCGCATTCGATCTCGAGAGCAACCGGCAATCCGATCCCGAGAATCTGTATCTGTGGCGGTTCCCCCAATACCGTCTCGAGGGTGAAATCATTCGAGACATCATTCTCGCTGCCTCCGGTAATCTGAATACGAAGATGGGCGGGAAGCCCTTCTTCCCGCCGCTGCCCAAGAGCGTGACGAACGCCAGCAGCAGGGGACGCTGGAAGACGACAAAAGAGGGCCCCGATGTGTGGCGACGCAGCATTTACTCCTACTGGCGGAGGGGTCTGCCATACCCGATGTTCGAGGTGTTCGATCTCCCGAGCCTCAACAGCAGCTGTGAGCGCCGAATAACGACGACGGTGCCGACGCAAGCGCTCACGTTGATGAACGGCGAGTTTGTGACGCTACAGTCGAAACTTTTTGCCGAGCGTTTAGTGAGAGAAGCGGACAAAGATCATTCGACGCGGATTAAAAGGGCCTATCGTGTCGCCCTGAGTCGTGATCCGAGTCCCGGGGAATTTGAACGGACCGTTGAGTTTGTCCGGAGGCAAGAGGCTTATCATGCCGAGCTTGGGGTACCGGACCCTGATATCGAGGCTCTAGCCGATCTCTGCGGCGTTTTGCTCAACCTGAATGAGTTCGTCTATGTCAACTGATTCCAGTGGGCCGAATTGCCTCACCGGAGGCCGGCGTCGCGGCAAGAAGAGGTTTATCTCGCGACGCGATTTCTTGTTCGGACCCGGAGAGGGTATAAGCGGGCTGGCGCTATCTTACCTTCTGGCGCGAGAAGGTTTGCTCGCAGGCGATCCGCAGGCCGGTCTGCAGAACTGTAGCGGCTCGACGGAAACCGCCCGGCTTCGCCCTTCCGCGGCAACGCACTTCCCACCCCGCGCGAAAGCGGTGATCTCGCTTTTCATGAGCGGCGGAGTCAGTCACGTCGACACCTTCGACCCCAAGCCGGCGTTGGAGAAGTACGACGGGCAGCGGCTCACGGGCAAAGGGGAGGTGCGCGTTCGCCAGGGTTATCCGGGACCGCTGATGAAGAGTCCCTTCGGGACGAAAAGATATGGGCAGAGTGGCATCGAGATCACCGAGGTGTTCCCGCACGTCGGGTCAGTGGTCGACGAGCTGGCATTGATTCGTTCCGCCAAAGGGCGGTCGAGCGACCACGCCTTGTCACATTTCGATTGGAATACGGGGTCGCTTCGGGCGGGCTTTCCCAGCGTCGGCTCTTGGTTGACCTATGGGCTGGGAAGCGAGAACCAGGATCTGCCCGCCTTTGTTGTCATGTACGATCGTCGCGGCGGTCCGCCTGCGGGTGCATCGAATTGGAGCAGCGGCTTTCTTCCCGCGACGAACCAGGGTACCGCTTTTCGGGCCTCGGGTGACCCGATTCTTGATATCCGCCCTCCCGATGAAATTGGACCCGAGCGACAGCGGGCGCGCCTCGACTTCCTGGCCTGGATGAACGAAGAGCACGTCAAAAAACATCCGGGCAGTGACGAGCTGGCCGCCCGTATCGCTTCCTACGAACTGGCCTACCGTATGCAAGCCTGTGCTCCGCTGGCCGTGGATTTAGGTTCGGAAAGCGAGGTCACGAAGCGCCTCTACGGTCTCGATGAGGAGGTCACCGAGCCATTCGGAACGCAGTGCCTTTTGGCCCGGCGGTTGGTCGAACGCGGTGTGCGGTTCGTTCAGCTGTATTCCGGAGCCACGGGCAAGAACAGCTGGGATGCGCACGATAATTTGGGAGAGAACCACACCCTCAATGGCCGACGGGTCGACAAGCCCATTGCGGGGCTCATTCGAGATCTCAAGGGGCGCGGCCTGTTGGATGACACTCTGGTCATTTGGCACTCCGAGTTCGGCCGCATGCCCATCTCACAAAAAGGTTTAGGCAGGGACCACAACCCCGGTGCCATGACACTTTGGATGGCCGGCGCCGGCATTCAAGGCGGGCAGGTCATTGGAGCGAGTGACGACTTCGGCTACGAGGCCGTCGAGCAAGTCGTCACGAACCATGATCTCCACGCCACGATCTTGCACCTCATGGGGCTCGACCACAAGCGGCTAACCTATTCTTTCAACGGGCGCGAGATGCGCTTGACCGACGTATATGGTGAACTAATCCCGCAGATTGTTGCCTAAATACGCCTGAAGATTGTCCGGTCAGACTACCGAATTCCGAAAAGATCGGAACGCGCGTGCTTGTACTCGAATCGCTTCGGGTTCACCGCTGTCAATCCCGGCGTATCGACTTCGATGATGGTTCCGGCGATCGGCTCGTATGCCGCGCGGAAGGCCACCGCCGCCTTCACCACGAGGATCTTCTGCCGCTCGGGCACGATACCCGCACTAGTGAGTTGCCCCAGGCTGAACGGTGTGTGGCGCTTGCTGTTGAGCAAGACGACATTGGGCAGGTCCGGGGTGGAGCCTTCAGCGTGGATCACCGCGGTGAGGCCCTCGTCGAGGTAGCGGCGACCGCCGTGGCGAATCGCGGTCTCAATATATTCGCCGTCGTAGATCAGTTTGACCTTGCCGCGTATCCGCACCGGATCCCCGTGCAACCTGTCGCTCTTGCCTCCCACGAACCCATCGAAGTTGCCGCCGACGCCAATCTTGATTGCGTGCTGAACGGCTTCGGGATCGTACATCGCTGAGACGTAACCCCGGGCTTTCTGCTTGACCAGTTCTTCGAGGATTGAGGTGCTGTCACCGGCCGAGCCACCCCCGACGTTGTCTCCCATCTCCACCAATACTACGGGGGTCTTCGGCTCGGTTAGCGCACGCCGGACAGCCTCGGCTGCGTCGGGCAGGTCAAGCTTCATCACCCCACGGTGTTCCCACATCATGTCGGCAAGCCGCTTGGCTTCCTTCCGCGCAAGCCGCACGTCGTCGTCGGTGACGACCACGACACTGGGACCCATTTGTGGAACGTCGGCGTACTGGTAGCCCACCGGTACGCTGACGCCGAGAATTTTCGGATTCGCTTTCTCCAGACGGCGGGCCTCTTGCACCAGCGACAGCATCGGCTCTTGGTTGGTGTTGTGGTAGAGGATGTTGTACAGCAACGGCGGTTTCTCGATCGCTTGAGTTGGTTTGGCGCCCTCCTTGACGATCTTCGCCATGATTTTGGCCGCATGAATGCCGCGCTCGCGCTGGTCAACGTGGGGGACTTCCTTGTAGAGCACCAGCGCCGTGGACAGCTCGATCTCTTGCGGCGCCACGTTGGCGTGGGCGTCATGGGTGACAACAATCGGCAGATCGTTGCCAAGGGCCGTGCGTAGACGCCGCAACACCTCGGCATCTCCGTCGAAATAGCTTTCAACGACCATCGCGCCGTGAAGAGCGAGCAGCAATCCATCGATCGGTTGAGCCTTCTTGAGGCGATCGATCAACTCCGACGTCAGCGTCTCGAATGCCCGGTCGGTTACGGTGCCGGCAGGTATGGCGCTAGCTACAACGGTGTAGACGAGGTCAAGACCGTACGTCTCCGCGCCCTCGATGTAGCCGCCAACTTCGTGCTGCGAAGCGGCAAACTCTTCGTGAACTTCGTCGCCGCGCCGAATAAGGCGTCCGCTGAAATCGTCGAGGTCGGTCTTGTCAGCGGAGAAAGTGTTTGATTCGTGCAAGATGCCGCCGACAGCGATGCGTGGCTTCTTGGTCTGACCATGGAGCGCTAGGACTGCCGCAAACAACAAGAGGAGGCTCTTCATGGCGATTCCCAAAATACCCTCAGAAACCGGCCTGCACCCCAAGAGTTGTACCACTTTCATAAGTTAGGATTGGGGCCGTTTTCGTCGGGCGCCGGAGCATTCTTCCCGAACTGGCAGGAGTCAGCCCAGACGCGGCCCTCCCCGTCCGGCTCGGGCGACGGATACGGAGTGTGAACCGGATATGAGCACTGAGATATCCCAAGAGCGCCGGGATAAACCGGCATGTTGTCAGGAACCTGAATTATGCACAGATTCGGCGTAGCCATCGGCGATGGAGTTGTGGCGGTAGCGGCAGTGGTGTCAACTCAATAATGTCGCAAGTCGTCTTTTCTGCGGTTTCCCTCCCCGTTTGAGCCGCCTCCCGATCCCGGCGGGCAAAAGCGAGCTGGCAAGCGGCGTGTTCCCAGTACGTTGCGGCGAGTGCATAAAATTTTATGCATAGCGCCCCTCAACTCAGCGCACCCTCCACCACCGGCGCGAAGCTCGATCCCGGCGGCGCCATCGCCCGCAGCCGTCGCATCAGCCGCTCAAACAGGCCCTTCTCCTGGTACTGATCGCTGTAGCTGACGCCCGTTCGTCCGGCGTGTCGCCAGATCTTGGCCGCCAGGAACAGAAAGCGCAGCCGCGCCGTCGCCAGGGTGGTGTGCCGCAGCTTCTCCGGGGTGGCGTCGGCTTCGCGTTGGAACAGCAGCAGCCAGCAGTTGAGGTTGTAGGCCAGCATGACCAACTGAAAGTGATTGCGGTTCATGTCAAAGCGGCGCGAAGGATGGGCCGCCAGCCCGGCGTCGTTGTTGGCTTCTTTGATGAGGTTCTCGGCCCCGGCCCGCTGGTTGTAAAACCACACCACCGCCGCGATTGGCTCGGCGAGATTGGTCACAAACACGCGGTAGGTATAGCTGCTGGTGGCGAACAACTGATATTGCTCGACCTCGTCGGTTTCCGGCTCCTTCTCATACCGCAGCGCGACAAAGCGGCAAGCATGGGCCCAGCCCTCCGGCTGGTAGAGGAATTCGCACTCCGCTTCAGCGTCGCTGTGGGGCGAGGGCTTCCATTCGGCTTGCTGCAACTGCTCGACCAGTCGCCGCGTCTTGCGCGCCACGATGACGAACTGACAACGCGCTTGCTCGTAGGCCGCCACCGCCTCCCAGCAATAAAAGCCGGCATCGGCCCGCGCCAAGATCTTCTTCACGCCGGCCGGCAAAGCCCGGAAAGCGCTCTTCAGGTGGGCGGCGATCTGTTGGCCCGTGGGCCGGTCGCCGCCGCGCAACCCGCCCATCAGGTACTCGCGCGTCTCGGCCAGGAAGGTCAGTATCGGCTGGTAGCTGCGCTTGCCCTTGTTCTTGGGGTTGTAGCTCTTGCGCCCGCCCATCTGGCGGCCGTAGAGCGTGTGCACGGTGGTGTCGGTGTCCAGCGTCACCGTCTCCAATTTCACGTGGGCCGCGGCCCAGACTCGTTCTCGCAGCTGGCGCTGGATGGAAAGAATCTGCTGGGCCACGTTGAGGTGCAGCGAGGCCAGAAAGCGCCACAGCGTGGACTGCGGCGGCAGCCGTGTCACTTTTAAGATGCCGGTCAGGATGGGATCGCGAGCGATGAAGCGGAGTTGGTTGAGCCGCGCAAAGCCGACATAGAGGCCGAGCACGAGGGCCAGCACAAACTGGTAGGGGCTCATGGCTCGGGTGATTCGTTTGGTCGTGATGGTTTCTTCCAGCAGCGCTTGGAAGTCGAGTTTCTCGAGCAGGGTGGCGACGGGCAGCAAGCCGCCGTAGGGAGTCAGATTCTTGCCGCGGAAGTGATAAGGCGTGGAAGCCCCGATTTTATTGGGCCGCGAGGCCCTCGCGCCCCGGCCTTGTTTGACGGGCCTTGGGGAGCTATGCTGTTTTCGTTTGGTAACCATTTGGGTGACCTCCTTGGGGTCGGTTGGCGAAGCGGGAATCTTCGCCAGCCTACCTTTTTACCCCATGTTTTCGGGGGTCCCCCAATGGTCCCTTGCGGCACAGGTCTCCTCAGGTGCACCCCGGTGCACCCCGCAGTGCATAATTCAGGAGGAATGAAAGAGTCCTACAAGGAAGGAGTAGCGAACCACCTTGACCTCGAGTCTTGCGGACGGCGTCGCGAGGCGACGTTCGAAGCGTAGACAGGGGTATCGGCGGGCCGGGCTATTGAGCTTCGAAAAATCTGTTTCAGGGTGCCGACCTCGTTTGGTAGATGGGAAGGCAACACGGGCGTTTGCGTTAGATCGCGAGTGGGCGTCCGGCCCTGCGTAGTCGAGGAACCTGAGCACGTCGAGAAACAACATGCACGAGAACCGGGAGACCTCTGGAACGTCTCGACCCTGCAAGGGGGGAGACCGGTCCGAGAAGGCGCTGAGCCGAACGGCGGACATGTACGTTCCAGAGGGGTCTGACTGCGCCGTAGTACCTGTGAACCGGCCGAACAAAGAAGGGCGACCTTTGGCGGAGGTTGGGGAGGAAAGGGCGCAGACCAAGGAGAACACCGAAGGGTCCAACACGAGCCCGACACCGAGCGGGAAGAGAGTGTCCCAAGGGCTTGCCGGTGTGCGTAGAACAGCCAAAGAAAGGAGGCAGGAGAAGTTCACCGCTTTGCTCCACCATCTGAACGTCGATCTACTCAGGGAGAGCTTTTACGCTCTGCAGCGGAAAGCCGCCCCGGGAGTCGATGGCGTGACGTGGCGGGAGTACGAGACCGGGCTGGAGGGTCGACTCGTCGATCTGCACGGCCGGGTTCATCGTGGAGCGTACCGGGCGCAGCCTTCGCGCAGAGTCTACATTCAGAAGTCCGACGGGCGGCAACGTCCGTTGGGCATCGCGGCGCTGGAGGACAAGATTGTCCAACAGGCCGTGGTGACGATCCTCAACCAGATTTACGAGGTCGACTTCCAGGGCTTTTCGTATGGGTTTCGACCGGGACGTAGTCCCCATCAGGCGCTCGATGCGCTGACGGTGGGGATCCAAACCAAGCGCGTGAACTGGGTGCTTGACTGTGATGTTCGGTCATTTTTCGACACATTGTCGCACGAGTGGCTGGTCAAGTTCATCAAGCACCGCGTGGCCGATCCGAGGGTGCTTCGCCTGATCCAGAAATGGTTGCGGGCGGGAGTGTCCGAAGACGGTCAATGGTCGGAGACGACAGTAGGTACTCCGCAGGGTTCAGTGGTTTCACCGCTGCTCGCCAACGTGTACCTGCACTACGTCTTCGATCTATGGGTGGAGGCCTGGCGCAAGAACGCGGCCCAGGGCGACGTCATCGTCGTCCGTTACGCCGACGATTTTGTGGTGGGCTTTCAGTATCGAGCCGAAGCCGAGCGTTTCTGGACTGAGCTTCAGGAACGTTTGGCCAAGTTCGGTCTGGAACTCCATGCGGGCAAGACGCGGTTGATCGAGTTTGGGCGGTTCGCCGCTCAGAACCGGAACAAACGTGGAGAGGGAAAGCCGGAGACCTTCACGTTCTTGGGCTTCACGCATTACTGCGGGACGCGCAAGAGCAACGGCACATTCATCGTCTGGCGTAAGACGGCGAAGAAGCGGATGGTGGCGAAGCTGCATCAACTGAAGGCAGCTCTCCGCCGCTGGATGCACGAGCCGACGGCGCGGGTCGGAGAGTGGCTGCAGAAGGTCGTACTGGGCTATTACCAATACCACGCGGTTCCGGGCAACACCGATCGACTGGCGTTGTTCCAGTATCGGCTGCGCCAGCTGTGGCGACACGTCTTATTCCGTCGCAGTCAGAAGGGACGTAAGTCCTGGAAGAAGCTGAACCGACTGCTGGACCGCTGGATTCCTGTCCCTCGCATTCTTCATCCTTATCCGATGGACCGTTTCTGCGCTACTCATCCAAGGTAGGAGCCGTGTGCGTTAGGAGCGCACGCACGGATCTGTGCGGGGGGTGCCGGGTGACCGGCATCCCTACCGCGATCAGTAATCCGCGCAGGGGGACTAAGTGACTCGTTTCTAAAGGCTTAGTCCTGCCGGCGGTCGCGGAACTGTTCGAAACAACTTTGGACGACGTGGATCCAACGTGTTATCCAACCGGCCCCGCGACCGCGATTAGATGTTGCCACAAGGATCCTCGTACTGCGCGGGTGTTGAGCGATAAGAGATTCTCGTTCTGGGCGATAAGACTAGTGAGTACGCGCACTCCGCTTACTCCACGGCCAGGGTCACCACGGGACTGGCTTGTCCAGCGATCAAAACAACGAGTTCGGCTTCCCCGCTAGGTGTGCCTGCCGGTACCACGGCATTGACCTGATACAAACTCGTAAGATGCGGGGTCAGGCCCGCGAAGAGTACCCTTGCTGAACGGCCGCCAACCGTTACCGTCACATCCTCAACCATTCGCGCCAAAGGCGAGGCGGGCGCCGGGTCCCCACTCGCAACCTCCGGGAACACCGCACCCAACCCCGTGCTGTAGATGATAATGGCATCCCCGGCCTTAACCGGTCTCGCCGGCACCACGATCTGGAAGTTTGTATTTTGAATCGAACCGAGCCCACTGCCGGAACCATTCTGCGTAAATACTCCCGGTCTCGCCGCGGTGACCAATACCGGTTCCGGCACCGCCAGACTGGCGGCGTCCGTGCGAAGCGCAAGCAGCGGCAAGCTCTCGTTCAGGCGGTCCCCCACCTCGAATGGAAGAACGGCGTTGACTTGGTCTTCCCGGGAGAACAGGATCGGCAGAGGTCGCCCGCCTAAAATCATTTGTGTCCCCGCCAGGTCGGTTGGCAGCGGGACGCTCGGTGCAGAGAGGCCCCTACCGCTGACAGGCTCGCTCGAGAGGTTGCTACCGAAGATCGAAACGATCGTTCCGGGTGCAAGCGGGTCCCGAACGAAGCTCGCGCTATGGACCACACCTCCCGGTGCGACGCGCGGTGGTGACGAGGAATTCGGACTCACGGAGAGCGGTTGTGTGAGCGCTCCGCTGATGCCTGCCGGGTCAGTGGCGGTTACGGTGACGATGGCCATCGAGTGCTGGTCCAACGCAGGTACGTTCCAAGTCGCCGTCCACAGGCCCAAGCCCGTGTGCCCTAATGCCAGACTCGGGGAAGCGATATTAGAGAAGTCCACGACGACGGAGCCTTCGGTCATTTTGCCGGCGCAGTTGTCTACAACCTCCACCTCGAAGCTGGTCGGCCAACCGGCAGGAATCGGAGATATCCCACCCAGAACCTTGAACACCGGAGCAATCTCTGTGCGAGAGCAGGCCCCCTGAGACACGCGAGTGGGTGAATTGAGACTTGTGCCGGCTCCTGGGGCGACTACGAGCAGCACTTCCACGGTGCGGGTTAGCTCATCATCGAATTGCAGCCTCAACCAGCCCCGATAGATACCGGCGTCGAGCCCTTCGGGCAGAACTTCAACACCAATGTTTGTAGGCTCACCGGGGCTGACAATTCCCTCCGCAGTTGTGGGCGCCAGCCAGCCGTCGCCCGTCAACGTCAGCCCTCGTACGGTGAAGTCGATCGAACGGGTGGTCAGATTCGAAATCCGAAAACTCTGCGGGGAGGGTGCGGGATCCGCCGGCACTGAGGCGAAAATCAACCCCCTGGGATCAATGATAGGTCCCGGGTCCTGGTCTCCTTCGAGAAGATTCAAAACCACGGTGGTCAACTGCGGCGAGTTGGCCGCGTCGGGAGACGCCACTTCCAGTAGACCGTAGTAAGCGCCCGGCGCAAGCCCTTGCGAACTGATAGCGACATCCACTATCGCGGGAACGGAGGGTTCGCTGGAATCCGCTAAGGGGGTTACAGTCAGCCAGTCTCCGCCCGACAGCGTATCCGATCCGATGTCCCAAACCATCACGCCCAACCCATCGTTTAACACCCCAAGATTCTGGACGGGCGCACCTCCGCCTCCCGCCACGCCCGTGAATGTCAGTCCCCTTTGCGAGAGACGAAGTAACTGCGAACGGCTGCTGATCGCCATGACGACCGGAATCACGATCGTTTCGCCGCTTGTGGGAGACGAGATCGTGATATCCCCAAAGTAAGTGCCGGGGCCCGTCCCGGAGGGATCGATGGTTACGAAGAAAGCAGCCGGTTGGGCTGCTGTCGCGTTGCCGCCGAAGGATGATACCGACAGCCAGTCGCCCCCTGTCTTGGTGGTAAAGCTCACGTTGAAATTCAGCGAGCCGGTTCCCGGATTGGAAACCAGCAGCGCTCGCCTTCTCGGTTGTGATTGCGAAACGAAGGCAGCCGGCAGACGCGGCGGATGAACAGTCAGCCGGGGAGGGTCCTGCGAAGGGGGTTCAACTTGGAGCAAAAACTCTTTCAGACCGGTTTCGCCGGCGCCGTCCTCAACCAGCACCGTCATACCGAATTCACCAGGCAGGTTCGGCATACCGGTAATCTCGCCGCTGATGGAGTCTAGAGTAAGCCCCGGCGGCAGGGTGCCCGCCGAGGATCGACCAGCTATAGGGCTGAACACCCTGTTCCGCATCGAGCCGGGTCATGTACGCCTCCCCGACGGCAGCTTGCGGGAGCGACGCTTCGGTAATGATGATTGGCGGAGGCCCGCGCGAAATCGGCAGGGAAAACTGCTTGTCGAACATTGCTCCCATGGAGTCGGTAACCCGGACCGTAAAAACCGCCGTGCCTGGTTCGGTGAGCATGCCGCTGATCGTGCCGGTCTGCGTGTCGAAATTCAGTCCGCTTGGAAAGGCGCCCCCAACGATTGCCCAGGTGTAGGGCGGTACGCCTCCGGTTGCCAGAAACGTGCCGCTATAGGGTTCCAGCACCCGCGCTGCGGGTAAAGGAGAGATCGTCAAGATGGTGAGGGCTTCGTTGACGGCAATGTCGAATGACTTGACTACCGCCGTGCCTTCACTGTCAGTCACTCGAATGGCAACGCTATAGTTTCCCGCTATGGAAGCCGCGCCGCTGATGGTTCCTTCGGAACTGAGGCTCAGCCCCGGGGGCAGGGGGTTGAAGGGTGTGTTCTCTGACCAGGTATAAGGCGGAGCCCCCCCGACCGCTTGCAGTACGACGTTGTAGGCGGCGCCGACAGAGGTGGTTGGAAGCGGAGACACAGTCGTGATCGTGATCGGCTCTCCCGACCCGCCCCCGCCGCACGGCACAACTCGAAAAATGCTTACCGGGTCGCCAGAGGCGTCAGCGAATCTCGGCTCGGGAGCGAATTGATCGGAAGTCTGGACGAAACTGATCGGCGCAAGCGTCACGCTTGCCTGCATGGTTTGTTGGGTGGACGGCAATCCATTTTCCACGTCGGCGATATAACCGACGACGACCGGAATGTCGGCTAGGTCCTGGGAGCCGGGATCGCCGGCAATCACCTCGTAGACAGCGAATCCGAAGCCTTCACTTGTCGAAATCTCTCGCAGGCCGCTAGTGCCGACCAAGACCCCGCCGACTCCAGAGCTATTGGCGTCATCGACCAGCCGCAGCACCAGACCGCCAGTCCCTACTTCTGACTGAACGGCTAGCCGGATCCCCTCGGGGATATTGAAGAAGCGGGCCAGCACGCGGCTGCCCTGAGTTGCGCCTCCGTCGTTGGCTCCCGAGCCGGGAGCGAAGTATCCGGCTTCGGAGGCCCCCGGCGAGTTGTTGAAACCCGGAGCTCCCAGTATCCGCAAAGCGCTTGTGAATCCTTCCGACACCCGGACGTGAAACGTTGGAGGACCGTTGAAACTGGAGCCAAAAGGGCTCATCGTGATGTTTTGCGACTCGCACTGAAGACTCGTGACAACCCCGCTGGGGCCCTGGTTCGCGCCATCGCGGTACTCCACATCGGAGGCCGGACTGGGCACGCCCAAGCTGAGTACGTTGTTCGTCAAGGAAATCGACACTTGACCGGTGATGGACACGAAAGCGCTTACCGAATTCAACGGCAGGCCTCCCTCGGAAGGGCCTAGTAGAGACGGGTTTCCACGGATATTGGTAATACGAAGCAGCGTGGTGGTGGGAAATTTATCAACACCCGGGATCGGGAACAGAACGCCATTCCACTCCAGCCGGTTTGAAGCGGTCAAGACGCCAAACTGCGGAAGAGGAAAACGGGGGTCCGGGCCGCCCAGAACAGATTCAACGTTCGGGGTCTGGGCATTGTTCTGATTGGTGACTAGTATCGCGCCCGTAACGAAAGAGCCCTGACCGAAGTTCCTGTTGTTGGTGACGTTGGTATTCAAGCTGACTGCGACGTTAACACTCACATAACTCGACTGTTGGGCCGGAGATCCGGCCTCCGTTAAATCAATGCTTGTGAGCGTGCACTGTAGGACGATGTCTCCAAGGCACTCGGCGAGACCTTCAGACCGAATGATGGGTGGAACCGAACCGGCAGTGCAAGTGATCTGGCCCGCTGCCCGCTCCGCTAGCAGGCACAGCGCCGCGGTTAGCAGCAGGACGCGCAACTTTGGTGTTGGTCTCACCGCGAACTCTTCCTTCTGATTCGCTTTTTCGTTTTTCTGTCCGGCGTGTATCGCAGGGCTGCCTGATAGGCCTGGGTCGAGAACCTGTCGGCCGGTATTGAGTTCACTCACCCGCGACGCAGGACATCTAGAGCTAGAGCCATTCGCCGGACCATTTCTTTGGTGACAGCACCAAGTCGTCCGGTAGCGCATCTACCTTTTCGTCATGCCGCTCATCGACGGCGTCGATCCGTTTGAGCGTAATGACGCTTATGCCGGCCGAGGTCGTGTCTCACCCCGGTTCGCATGCCCGTCAGCGGTTCCGGCCCCTGGTTGACGATCTCGTAGACCATTGCCTGATCGTATACTCCCCTAAACGCCGCGTTCGACCATGCGGCGGGCGAGCAGTAGGCGGTAGAAGTCCCGTTGAATCGAGCCGGCTCGGTGCATGGAAGGGTTGGCGAGTCCGGATTCGCCCTATTGTACTGAGTCAGTTCAGAGAGCCCGGATGCGCACAACGGTCTGCTGTGCATCACAATGCCGGCCTGCATTTCTCACCACCTGACCGCCTCAGCCGGACCGACGTTGCCGACGGTACTCGTCGCGGTTTTCTTTGGACTCGAAGAATACGTTCTCTCCGTCAATTACATCTTTGACGGCGACCCGCTCGTCAATATAGGTTCCCGAAAGGGGATCTTTCACGAAACGGTTGGTCTTGGTTTGGCCCGATCCGGTCGCGGCCTGGTCGCCTGAACCGCCTCCCCGCAACACGCCCATCACAGCGCGCGCAACATCGCGCACCAGCCAACGCAATAGCGCCAACGCCGCGACGACGAAGATCAGGATCAGGAGGTTGCGAATCATTGATGAAGACGGGTTGAAAAAAGGGCGTCGGCCTGCGCCGGCACCCTTCATTCGATCAGCAAACCGTTGACCCAAAACTTAGGAAGACTTCTTCCGGCGCCGTCTCTTCTTCTTCTTTTTCGTAGTGTCTTCGTACTGCGTTTCCACCGAAGCAGATAAGCCGGTCAGCATCGACTGCGCCGCGGCGGTGAACTGTCCGTTGGGTTCGAGTTCGATATATTTCTGGAATGCCTCAATCGTTCCCTCGGCGGGCACCACAGTGCCGTCGGGCTGGGTTTCCGCATTCCCGACCAGCGCCATGCCGAGTTGATAGTACGCGCCTGCGAAGTTCGGGTTGGCTTCGGTGGCCTTGATGAACGCTTGAATCGCGCCGTCTGTGTTGGCCGTGTTGACCATGACAGCGCCGAGGTTGAAGAAGTACTTGGCGGCATTGCCGGGATCGAGCATAGCCGCCTCGGCCAGCTTCATCTTGCCGTCATCGAGCTTCCCCGCGCGAACCATCACCAAACCCAGGTTGTTGTGGTAAGCCGCGTTGGTGGCGTCGATCTCGATCGCCTTGTCATAAGAGGCGATGGCTTCCCCGTAAAGCTTGGACCTATCGGCGCCGGCTTTGGTCAAAGCCATTTTCGCTTGCGCATCGCCAAGGTTGGCCCAGATGACGTGCTGGCTCGCGTCGAGCGCCGAAGCCTTCGTGAGACTCTGGACGGCGGCGGGATAATTTTCCATCTTCAGAGCCACCATGCCGTCATTGAAGATTTCGTTCAGTTGTTTGTTCTTGCTGATCGCCTGCTGGCGATTGCGAATGGCCTGTTCGTAGCGCTTTCGTTCTTCGGCGGACATACTCGCCAGGTCCGCTTGCGTCGGCCCGCTCTTCTGGCGCGAGACCAGCTTTTGGAGATCAAAGTTCACTTCGGCGGGGTCGCTGAGTCCGACTCTGACGTTGCCCACGCGGTCAACGATCTGGCCGTCGACTTCACAACTCACGTTGTAGATCCCGAGGGGCAACCCCGCATGGAAGAAGTCCCCCTTCTTGCGGCTCTTGACTTTGTAATTTCCTCGTACCTGTTGGCGTTCAATCTTCACCATGGCGCCTGGCAGCGGCTGGCCGTCTTTGCCGATGACCTTCCCTCGGATGGCACCGGTCTGACCGTAAGCCAAACTGGCGCACGCAAGCGCGGCCATGACGAGAAACAGCGACCTCATTGATTTCATTGGCATGCTTTGACTCCTTCGAGCTTGCGACGATTCTACACCGTAAAGGATACAACATCGCGAAGCGCAAAACCACTGTGGGCAGGTGAAGGTGTCCCCAAAAAGACGTTCGAGTTGCGGCCCAACAGGTCGAGCCCCGGCGGCCGGGTGGACACCCTATGGGACGGCCGGAGAGCGGATCGCGGTTTCGGGTCTGATACGTGACCGTCTGGTACAGTGAACACGTCGTACCCGAGAGGTGCCGCTGTGGTCGGGCAGACCTCTCGGCACGCCCATTCACAGCCGCGGCTTTCGACCGAATGATAGGAAATTGACTCCTCGCGAACCCACGTCGCCCGAGCTGACATGCACTTGCGGCGCGGTCGCCCCGCCCGGAGCTCGCTTCTGTCCAATGTGCGCCCGGCCGTTGGTCGAGCACGCCGGCGAGGCCGAAGAACCCGAGATCCCACCGCAACCGGAACTGCCGCGGCCGCTGTCGGCCGAACCGGAACGCCAACCCATCACCCTGTCGAACCCGGACGTGATTCGGTCTTGCTATACGGGGGCAATTCTCGCGGCACTGCTGGGGAACCTCGTGTATTACCTTTTCTTTCTCTGGTATCCCGCGGCCGGGTTCTTTTCGGTCTACAGCTACCGCAGGCGTACCGGAGTCTTCGCCCATGTTCGCGAAGGCGCGCGCCTCGGCTTTGCCACAGGCGTCATGATTTTCTTCGTCTCGCTGCTGCTTTTCGCTTTCGCGCTGCTTCTTGCCGGGGATACCGCCGGCTTGGCTGAGGCGATGAGGCAACAGATCGGTCAAGTGTCCGCGCCGCGCGAGGTGAAGCAGCAAATGCTCGAAATCCTGCGAAGTCCCTCCGCAATGACCGCGCTCCTCCTCATGTCGCTGGGGACGTCGTTCGTCGCGTCCGTTCTTTTCAGCGCTCTGGGCGGCGCGTTGGGCGCGAAGATCCTCGAGAAGGACTAGCGAGCGCAGACCCGCTTCGCGCGCCGGGCGGAATCCTCGAGATACGTGGGTCGCCGCGGACATGCAAACCGTCTATCAGGCAAGCTTGTTCGACGGCTCGTCCGGCCTGAGCTACAGTGGAAGAATCGTCGACCCGCCTTTATCGGCGCATCGGAACTATCGATGGATATCCTCGCTTTATTCGGAGTCAAGAAAGACCAGGCGCCTACCCCTTCAGAAAGCGCGAGCGACACAATCCGCAAGATCAGCGATTCCCTCGACAAGCTTGATAAGGAGCAGGCCAAATATGTCGCTTCATTCGCCTACATCTTGGGTCGCGTGGCCCATGCCGATCTCGACATCAGCGCCGAAGAAAGCCGCGAGATGGAGCGTATCGTGCACGGCATGGGTGGTTTGCTCGATGAGCAAGCCGTGCTCGTGGTCGAAATCGCCAAGACACAGAACCGGCTCTTCGGCAGCACCGAGAACTTTCTGGTCACGCGGGAGTTTCGGCGGCTTGCGGACCGAGGGCAAAAGATCGCGTTGTTGAACTGCCTCTTCGAAGTTTCGTCATCCGATCAGTCGATCTCGACCGTCGAAGACAACGAGATCCGCCACGTTGCGAAAGAGCTCGGCCTCGATCACAGCGACTTCATTGCCGCCCGGCGAAACTTCCTCGAGCATTTGGCAGTGCTCAAGACGCCCGCCAAAGGGAAACCATAACTGCCGGGTATTCAGACCCCGTCGGAGGGGCTCCGATGCAGGCCGCGGCAAAAGCATGTTCGGGAGAAAAAGGGGGACTGCCATTCGATTTTCACGCGTCGAATCGCTTTGTTTCCAACGCCGGTGGACATCGAAAATCGTTGACTCTTCCGAAAATCCCCCCGCAAACTCCTCGATCCCGAAGCCCCCGACGTGGCGCACGCACTCTTGCGTGCCGTGGTGCTGGTCCTGGCGACATCTCTTCCAATCCCCTCCCGAGCGCATCGGGCATTACGGTTGCGCCCGACGAAATCACGATCACCTGCAGCCGCGAAGCGGCGGCAGGAAACTCCCGCCCGACGCTTCGGCCTGTAGACCCTATTTTCATGGCGGTATTATGAATGCCGCGCATTCATAGAAACGAGACTGTACCCGATCTTCTCACAGCCCCTCGCCCGTCCGGCCTCCCTTTCCTTGGGAACCTTCCCGCTAACGTTTGGGTCGCGGCTTGGGGTATTTAGCGCTCCAAGTGCCTGGGCCGCGAGGAGTTTCGGCGCTGACGTTTAACGTGTCGACGTGACTGTTCTCGGTGTCAAAGCGCTCCCGGTTGGCGTTGCGATACGATTTCAAGCCAAAGTGAAGGGTCGCACCCGCGGCGAAGTTCTGGATGGTCAACTTATATCCGCCTCCATCGGCCTGGTTCACGACCATCACGATACTTTCCCAGGGCTCGTTGGAGTGATTGGAAACCAGCAGACGGTCGCCGATCGGCCCGGCGGACATTTCCAGCGTGACGTTCTGGAGAGGACGGTCTCTCTTCTCCGCCTCTTCGTCCACAGTGGGTACGGGAATGCAGCCCGCCACAAAAACGGAAAACACGCAGAGTGAGAGGATGAGAGGAATCCGAGTCGGACTTTCTTAGGCATGAGACAGCCCTTCGATTGCTTGCGGGACCACGCTGCACGCCTAGTCATCGCCGAGGGTCTGCGGTCAGGTTTGGTATCGCGCCACGAGTGGGCACGATCACTCCCCGAAGGGCAGGGCACGACAGACCTTATCGCTGTAGGGGAACCCTATGCCGCGTGGTCTGCCTCAGGCTACCATTTATCTCGGAATAGGAACAAGATCGCGCCAAGAGCGCCGGGATAAACCGGCATGTTGTCAGGAATGAAAGAGTCCTACAAGGAAGGAGTAGCGAACCACCTTGACCTCGAGTCTTGCGGACGGCGTCGCGAGGCGACGTTCGAAGCGTAGACAGGGGTATCGGCGGGCCGGGCTATTGAGCTTCGAAAAATCTGTTTCAGGGTGCCGACCTCGTTTGGTAGATGGGAAGGCAACACGGGCGTTTGCGTTAGATCGCGAGTGGGCGTCCGGCCCTGCGTAGTCGAGGAACCTGAGCACGTCGAGAAACAACATGCACGAGAACCGGGAGACCTCTGGAACGTCTCGACCCTGCAAGGGGGGAGACCGGTCCGAGAAGGCGCTGAGCCGAACGGCGGACATGTACGTTCCAGAGGGGTCTGACTGCGCCGTAGTACCTGTGAACCGGCCGAACAAAGAAGGGCGACCTTTGGCGGAGGTTGGGGAGGAAAGGGCGCAGACCAAGGAGAACACCGAAGGGTCCAACACGAGCCCGACACCGAGCGGGAAGAGAGTGTCCCAAGGGCTTGCCGGTGTGCGTAGAACAGCCAAAGAAAGGAGGCAGGAGAAGTTCACCGCTTTGCTCCACCATCTGAACGTCGATCTACTCAGGGAGAGCTTTTACGCTCTGCAGCGGAAAGCCGCCCCGGGAGTCGATGGCGTGACGTGGCGGGAGTACGAGACCGGGCTGGAGGGTCGACTCGTCGATCTGCACGGCCGGGTTCATCGTGGAGCGTACCGGGCGCAGCCTTCGCGCAGAGTCTACATTCAGAAGTCCGACGGGCGGCAACGTCCGTTGGGCATCGCGGCGCTGGAGGACAAGATTGTCCAACAGGCCGTGGTGACGATCCTCAACCAGATTTACGAGGTCGACTTCCAGGGCTTTTCGTATGGGTTTCGACCGGGACGTAGTCCCCATCAGGCGCTCGATGCGCTGACGGTGGGGATCCAAACCAAGCGCGTGAACTGGGTGCTTGACTGTGATGTTCGGTCATTTTTCGACACATTGTCGCACGAGTGGCTGGTCAAGTTCATCAAGCACCGCGTGGCCGATCCGAGGGTGCTTCGCCTGATCCAGAAATGGTTGCGGGCGGGAGTGTCCGAAGACGGTCAATGGTCGGAGACGACAGTAGGTACTCCGCAGGGTTCAGTGGTTTCACCGCTGCTCGCCAACGTGTACCTGCACTACGTCTTCGATCTATGGGTGGAGGCCTGGCGCAAGAACGCGGCCCAGGGCGACGTCATCGTCGTCCGTTACGCCGACGATTTTGTGGTGGGCTTTCAGTATCGAGCCGAAGCCGAGCGTTTCTGGACTGAGCTTCAGGAACGTTTGGCCAAGTTCGGTCTGGAACTCCATGCGGGCAAGACGCGGTTGATCGAGTTTGGGCGGTTCGCCGCTCAGAACCGGAACAAACGTGGAGAGGGAAAGCCGGAGACCTTCACGTTCTTGGGCTTCACGCATTACTGCGGGACGCGCAAGAGCAACGGCACATTCATCGTCTGGCGTAAGACGGCGAAGAAGCGGATGGTGGCGAAGCTGCATCAACTGAAGGCAGCTCTCCGCCGCTGGATGCACGAGCCGACGGCGCGGGTCGGAGAGTGGCTGCAGAAGGTCGTACTGGGCTATTACCAATACCACGCGGTTCCGGGCAACACCGATCGACTGGCGTTGTTCCAGTATCGGCTGCGCCAGCTGTGGCGACACGTCTTATTCCGTCGCAGTCAGAAGGGACGTAAGTCCTGGAAGAAGCTGAACCGACTGCTGGACCGCTGGATTCCTGTCCCTCGCATTCTTCATCCTTATCCGATGGACCGTTTCTGCGCTACTCATCCAAGGTAGGAGCCGTGTGCGTTAGGAGCGCACGCACGGATCTGTGCGGGGGGTGCCGGGTGACCGGCATCCCTACCGCGATCCTGCTTTCAGATGGGAAACGCCTTAGGGAAAAGGCTGGAGTACTTGTTCTAGACCAGGCTCCTTCGTGGCCATGCCCGGCCCCGACGATCTCGCCGGCCGGCGGAACCGCCTCTAGAGCGCCGGCCCCGGGGCTTGCGCCCTGGGTTTGCGCCCAGGGCCAATCGTAACCTTTCACTTTTCCCAACCGGCGACGGCTTGCGGCTCTCCTTAATCCCGGCCAGACTCGTTCACCAGGGCCCGCAGGGCCAGCCCCGTCGCGATAAGCGGATCGTCCTCTTTGACGAGATTCTCGGGGTTCGAAAAGGATCCATCGGGCCTCTGTACCTGCGCCGGCAAATCAGTAGTAGAGTGCGGCGGCGAAATTCCAAGTCGGCGGAAGGCCTCGCTGCTCACCGCCGCATAGTAGTACCACAGCCCCCGCCGCCAACGATGGTGCGAGGGCTTGGGGAACCCTGGGGCCTGACCGGGGAGATGGTGTGAAGACAACCACTCGGCCGCCGCCCGAACGCCGGCCCCCTCGCGCCCGCGGCCCAGGGCGAGCAACGAGAGAATGCCGTCCGCCGTCGCGGTTCCGTAGCTCTTGAACCCCGTCTCGCCCTCCCCGGCCTTGTTGGCGTCCAGAATGACGGTCGAAAAATGGAAGCCTCCGTCGGTTGCCCTCGCGTTCCCAAAATGATGGCAACGATCGACGAACACCGAAGCTTTTCGGAAGGCCGGCCGCTGCACGGTAGCACGCGCGCCGACTCCGTTGCTGTTGGCCGCTGGTTCTGCGGCGGCAAGCGCTTGCAAAACGTGTCGCGTCATCGAAAGATCGACATGACCGGTGTCGGGAGGGGTGCGGCGGTCGCCTCCCATGCCCCAGGCTCCGTAAACAGGATGATCCTCGGTCCAGCCGTTTTGCTCTGTAAATTGTTGACCACGTAGGTGGGCCGTCATCGAGGCGATCCAATCATCGCCTGCCTGGCGACCCAAACGACGCAACGCGGTCACAGCGAGAGAGGTCGCATAGTTGGGATAGTCCGGCAGCAAAGGATCGCTGCGCCCAACCGCTCCCCCGCTATCGGTATGGTCCGCAATAAAGTCGACGGCGCGGCGCCGACTGCGGGATGGGGGTTCATAAAGGCTTTCAGGAACTTGCGTCAGCGCGTCAAGCACAAAAGCGGTCATCGATTGTCCTGAGGAAAGCAGGCCGTAAGTTCGGCTATGCCAGCCGCCGTCGTCGGCTTGGACGCTCCAAAGGTAGCGCACGGCTGCTTGCAGGGCGCTCTCGTGGGTAGATCTGAGGGCCGAGCGGCCACGCAGCCCCGAGCACCCCAGGGCGGCGGCGGCGGGTAGCGCAAGAAAGCCGCGCCGCGTCAGCAAGGCGGAGTTGCCGTTGTCTGTCATCTGGGTTCGCTTTCGGTGGGGGGACCTGTTTTTTCCGGCCCAAGCCCGCCCTCCGTTTCGCGGAGGGAAGGCTCGTCGCCGGGGGCGCGGGTGAGCGCGCCCCCGATGCTATTGCTAGATATCCTCGGCAGCAGACTCTTCGTCGACCAGCAACGTAAGCACCGCGGCCCCGGTCACTGCGACGCGGCCCGTAATGCAGTGATGGCCGGCCCAGCTCCCTTCCTCGTTCTGTAACCGAACAAGGGTTGGCTTGATCTGGCCGTTCCAGTCCTTCCACTCCTTGCCGCCGGTGCGGCGAAGGCTGTCGCTGATATTGAGGTAGGAGAAGAACTCCTCACCTCCGTAAGAACCAAAACCACGTACGAAGCGCTTGCTGGCGAGTTGACCAGTGACGGCGGCAATCTCGTCCTTATTCGCCTCGCGGTCTTCTTCAGTCCGGCTAAGCTGCTCGAGCATCTGTGCGCCCTTGTAAAGCGCGATACCCGCCGAAGCCCCATCGGCGGCGATTTCGGCTTCGGCCCCGAGGACGATGCCTCCGCGACCTCCCGCCGCCGCCGAGCGCGATACCGGTTTGGCGCTGTTTTTCGTGTAGTCATCTACTTTCGCCATCACCATCTCGCTGACGTCGACGGCCTTGTCCTTCGCTATGGCTAGGCTGCGGGAGGCCATGGAAGTCCCCAAAATCGGCGCCCAGCCGCCGGACATATTCCAACTGCCGTCGCTTTGTTGGTTGCCTTCAATTTTGCGAACACACTTTTCAAGCCCCGCGCGTACCCGCCCGCTGAGCTTGGCGTCGTCGATTTCCCCGTCGACTTCGGCCAACAGCCGGGCAGAAAGAAAAGTGGGGATAAATGGCCCGAGTTTACGCTGAATTTGTGTCCCGGTCACCGATGTTACGGCCAGACCGTCCCCGGGACTCGCTTCGATTTGGCCGAGAATGAATTCCAAACCTCGACGCACGACCTTGCTGTGCGCGCCTTCGTTGGGCGTGTGTCCCGATTCGACCAACGCCAGCACGGCGATCGCAGTATTCGCGACGTCATTGCCGTTCGTTTCGAGATTTTCTCCGACACGGACAAATGAAGTTTCGCCTCCATCCTGTCCCCAGCCGCCGTTGTCGCCCTGCACCGACACAAGCCACTGAATACCTTTGGTGGCGGCTTGCTCAGGGGTCAGCTTGGGCGGTGGCAGTTCGTTGGGCGGGTCTTGAGGGGGATTCTTCGAGACCTCGCTGGTCTCGGCAACATCGACAATCGTCTTAGCGACGTCGATTTTCCGGTCCGAGTCTCCCCGGACAGCATCCGTTGTAAGCAATAAGGCGCACAACCCTACCGCGGCCGCGCCGGACGCGGCAATCCATAGTGATTTCATGATTCGTCCTCCGGTTCTTTGTCTTGTGGAATCGAACAGGAAGCGGCGCCGTTTCGCTGTTATCAGGGTATGACGCGCCGGCGTTGGAATTTGTTTAGAAAGAAGAAAACGGTCCGTAACAAACGTTACATCAACGTCGTGAGAAGGAGTTGCTCGAACCTCCCGCCTAGCCCAAGGCTAGCCCGTGACGGCTTCGACGAAAGCCCCTCCAAAAATAGCCCCGCAATCTCCTCGATACCGAAGCCCCCGACGTGGCGCACGCTTTCAGCGTGCCGTGTCGCCACTTTTGGCGACATCTCTGCCCCGACAATGGCCCGGCCGAAACAAATCTTCATGGCGGTATTGTCGACCCGCCGTTCATAGAACCTAACGTCCCCCTTAGTCCGGTTCAAATGCCCCGAAAGACCCGTCGTGCTCGTGAGCGGACATACAAATTCCACACAAACTCTCCCCTCATTCCCCCGGCGTGCGATACACTCTTGACACTGATTCCGTGGAAGGCTCGTTCACGGAGCCGACAGGCTTCAGGCGTGGCCGGCGCCTGCGGCACTCGCCGTTCTCGGGGTTTACGGCAAACACTTCCACGAACGGTTCGACTTCGGAGGAATTGTGAAGGGGATCGCTTGGTTGAAACGTTTTCCGCTTTTCTTGTTCGCGACGGCTTGGCCTTGGTTGGCCGCCGCTCCGAACCACCTGTTCGTATTCGAAAAGGGTGCTCTCGAAGCGAAAGTCTATGATGCTTCGTCTCTCACCCCGCCAGCCTACTTAACGGTCGGTCGGGGAGCCATAAGCGCGTTTTCGGTTACGCGACCTGACAATGGGGAGCCCGAAAAATTCCTTGTCGTTTCCGAAAACGGAGTGTCGATTTTCAACGCCGACTTCTCGCCGCGAGGGACGCTGTTTCTCCCGACGTCGGGTTTTCCGACCGCCGCCGCGATATCTCACGACCGCAACCTGTTGGCGGTCGCCGCCGGAGAAGTGCTCTTTCTGATCGACACCTCCTCGGAATCGATCCGCGCGGAGATCGAATTGGGGTTCGCGGCGACGGGCCTCGCCATTCGTGGCGACCGACGGCGCGTCTATCTCATTTCGTCGCATTCCCGCCACGTACGCGTCGTCGACATCGACGAGGCGGCACTACGGGGGACGGCACTCGTGCTCGCAGAGCCGCCCGGCGCAATCACAACGGCCGCCGACGGTTCTCGTGTCTACGTGACGACGCGCGGTGCGATCTACGCGCTCGATGAGCGGGCCGAAAGGTTCTTCACGCCGCTGCTTTCGAACTCTCGCGGTGAGGCGATTGGGAATTTCCCGCTGAACTCCACACTCAGTGATCAGCCTCTCATCGACCGGCTCGTTGTGGCGGCTCGAGGCCGCTTTTTCCTGCGGAGCGGCGAGAAACTGTTGCGGGGCGTTCTGGGCTCGGCGGGAACCACAGCCGAGGCCGTTCTACCGCCGGACGAGATTCCCGGCGGCCTGGCGGATCTGGCGGCATCGCCCGACGGCCGCCTGCTCTACTTTCTGACACGGGCGGGAAGACTCGTCCAATGGGACGCGGCCGCGGGCGTCCCGACGGCCGAAACCACCTTGGCATCCTCGCCGGACGCTATCTCGCTCACGACGCCGCCCATCGCGCAGGAAGGGTCGTTGAATAAATTCTCCGGCCACGAGCAGATGGTCCGCTCGAGCTCTTCCTTTGCCATCGTGGCACAAGCCCTCGACGAGGGCGGAGATCCGCAGCCCGGAGTCGTCGTCAACCTCATCGGCGCGTTCCCCGGCGTCGCCGCATCCTGTGATAGCCCGCTCGTCGCCACCGACTCCCAGGGATTGGTGGTGGTTTCCTGCAACGCTTCAACCGTTGGCACCTTGACAATTGAGTCGATCCTAATCAACGACAGCTTCAACAGGGCGCCCGCACCGCCTTTCAGCGTGTCAATCGTACCCTTGGTGCCCGGTCGCGAAGGACTCCAAAAACTCGCCGGCGACGGGCAGCTCGTTACAGAAGGAGAATCCTTCTCAACGACATTCAAGGTGACGGACTTTCTTTCCACCGTGCCGCGAGAGAACGCGGTGATTTCCGTTTCGAGCGAGCCGAGCGGCGTCGTCTCGTGCGATACGTCCAGCAACGGTTTTGGTTTGGTGGACGACGTGGGAGAAGCGGCCTTTACGTGCAGGGCGCTCGACGTTGCCGAAAACACCGTCGTGCTCATCTCCGTGACTGATGACGGCGGGCGCACGATCGCAGACCCTTTCGCGGCCACCGTCGTCGGCGAAGACGTGCCGGTCAGCGGCTTGACCAAGCTCTCCGGTGATAACCAAACGGTACTGCAAAACAGCGCGTTCCCGGAGCCCCTCCGTGTCTCCGACCGGTTCGGCGGCGAGCTCCAAGAGGACGTTGTCCTCACGGTGAACACCACTCCGGGTGGCGTGGTGTTCTGTGGTAGTGGAGTCTTGACCGATTCGAGCGGCGTCGGGACCATCAATTGCAACGCGGGCGCGGTGGGCTCGACGACACCCGTTCAGATCTCTGTAACCGACGAGTTCCTGCAAGAGCTCGACGTGCCTTTTTTGGCAACGGTTCTTAGCGACGTTCCAACGGAAGAAGGGCTTAACAAGGTTTCCGGCGACAACCAGGTCGCGCCCCGTAACTCTGTATTGCCGCTCCCGCTCGTAGTCAGCGCCGTGCTCGATGGCGAACCGCAAGCGGATCTGGCGCTGTCGATCAGCACGACGGATCAATTTTTGCTGATGTGTCCTTTGGCCGAAATGACGGGGCCAAACGGGCTCGCTTCGATTTCCTGCAATACCCGCAGCGTCGTCGTGCCGACCGACGTCCAGGTTCTTGTATCGGACGATTTAGGTCGATCGCTTCCCTCGCCTTTCAAGGTCACTGTGGTTCCAACAAGCTCGGAGGATGTCGACTCCTTAACTCTCTTGACCGACTCTTTCTTGGAAGTGCTGGTGGGCGAGACGGTCGAGGACGCGATCGAAGTTCTGGCCTTGGATGTCGACGATGATCCCGTAGCCGGAGCCGCGATTTTCTTTTCCTCGAATCGCGACGCGACTTTCGATCCCCTCGTGGCGCTCACCGGCTTCAATGGCCGTACGGATACATCGGTCACCTTCGGTTGTTTTTCCGGCCTCGGAACGATCGATATCGCCTTGGAGCCGGACGGAGATGCGGAGTTGAGCGTAGGGTTTCAGGCCTCCCCGGGGCTGGCGGGGTTGATCACCAAAGTGCAGGGCGACAACCAGAGCGGCTCGCCGGGGCAACTGTTGAACCAGGTCGCCCTCGTGGCGCGGGTCACGGACATTTGTGAGAACCCGATCCAGGGGGTGAGTGTAACGTGGACCGTCGAGCCTCCCGAAGCCGCGACCTTGATCAACACCATCAGCACGACCGACGGCCAAGGCCGTTCCTCAACGCTCGTGCAACTGGGCAACCGACCGGGGCCTTTTACAATTACCGTGACATCGGGCTCGCTGGAAGCAGTCTTCACCCTAACCGTGGAGGTCGATGCGACCCAACTCGCGATTGTTTCCGGTAACAACCAAACGCTGGCGCTCGGCGAGACCACGCCTTTGCCGCTCGTCGTCGAAGCCCGCGACGACAACAACCAAGGGGTACCCGGCGTCGAAGTTACGTTCGCGGTCATCCAGGGTTCGGCAACCATTACAACCGACACGACCGTCATGACGAATGCGTTGGGTAGGGCTCAAGTCTTTGTTCAAGCCGGAACGGTACTCGGAACAATTCGCATCGGAGCCTCGGCCGTAGGCGAGAACGTCTCTTTCACGATCAACACGATCGGGCGATTGCCGCAAGTCACGTCTCTCGGGTTCGTCAACGGCGCCAGCTTCCGGCAGGGCTGGGTTCCCGGAAGCGCGGGTAGTATCTTCGGCGTCGGGCTGATGGAAGGCGTGGACGGAATTGTACTCCCGCCCGACTTCCCCTTCCCGACGATCTTGCTCGGTGTGCGCGTTCGGGTCAACGGCATGGAAGCGCCGATTCTTTCCATGGCCAACATCAACGGCCAGGAGCAGATTAATGTGCAGGTGCCTTTCGGACTGACAGCTCCCGGAACGGCAACGGTTCGGATTGAAAACAACGGAGCCGAGGCGACGGTCACCGGTGTTCCGCTCTTCCCCGTGCAACCGGGTATTTTCGAGAATCCGCGAAACGGGGTTCTGATCGCCGCGGCGCTTCACGCTGACTTTTCCGTGGTCGACGCCTCAAAGCCAGCTCGACGAGGAGAGATCATCCTACTTTTCCTGACCGGACTGGGACGACTCGATCGCGAGGTCGGTACAAACGTCCCCGGACCCGTTCCGCCCGCGCGCAGCGTCGTTTCACCCGTTGTCGGGATAGACGATGAGGGTGTTGAAGTGCTGGGCTCTTTCTACGCGCCCAATCTGATTACGGCGTTTCAGATCAACTTCCGCGTACCCCAAGACGCCCAATTCGGCAATCGCAAACTGTCGGTAGTGGCCGACGGAGTGCCGAGCCAAGATACGTTGCTGCCGATCGGGCCGTGAACCAACCCGAGCGGCGAGAGTAAGAGCTGTGAAAAATCGGGCCTAATTGCAATCGAAGCCCGTTGAACCGCGCTGAGCGGACTTCCGTCGGCGCCTCGGTTTCTATTGCTCGCGCTGCCAGGGGTGCGTCCCACATTTATGTCGTACACCGCTAGCGGAAGTTTTCGACCAGCATCAGGTCGGTGCCGGACGCCGCGGTGTAGGTGTAGACGATGGTTTGCTCGTCGGGTGAAACGGTTAGGGAGTGCCCCGGGTTCACGCCGAGGGGGAGCACGGCGAGGGTCTGAATATTGCCGCTTGCCGAGTCGAGGAACTTGAATGCAAAGGGGCCTCCCCGTTCGGCCGGGGGCTCGATGAAGTAGACTCCGCGCCGGCTCAGGGCATAGTTGCGCGCCCAAACCCTTTCCAAAACCAGACTCTTTTCGCCGCCGCCAGTCGGTACTTTCCATAATGGCGAGGACCCTGCAACCCCTGCAAAGTTGAGCCCGCGCTCGAGGAAATACACGAATCTGCCGTCCGGAGACTCGAACGGGATTACCCCTCCGCCTTCGGTAATCTGTTCCGGCTCACCTCCGGTCGCTGATATCCGGAAAATCTCGCTCCGCCCTGAGCGATTCGAGCTGAAATAGACCCAGTTGCCGTCAGCCGACCAACTGGGAATTTGCTCATCGCCGGGGTCATCCGTCACGGGCAAAGGCGAACCGCCGGAGCTGCTAATCACTTCAATATTGAAATTGCCCCCCGCGGTGGTGTCAAAGGCGACCCGCCGACCGTCGGGCGACCAACGGGGCATTCCGGAGGAAACTCCGTCAACCACCCAAAGCTCCTTGGCGCCGCTCCCATCCGCTTGGCTAATCCAGATGCCCAGATTCCCGCTCCGGTCGGATTCGAACACAAGCTGCTTGCCGTCGGGTGAGATTTGCGGCCCGCTTTCGATTCGAGTCGAGGAGGGGAAGGAGCCGATTTCCCAAAGCTCCGGTTCCGCGGCGCTCTTGCGGAGCACTCCGAGATTCCAATCCCAATGGTTCCTGCCGAATACGAGTCGGTTGGCACGGGCCGAGACGGCGGCCCAATCGCTCCCAGGGCCGGCGAAAGCAAGGGGCTGGATCCGGTCCGGGTCCGCGATGGACAGGCGACCGAGTTCCGCCGTCAGACCTCGAACAGTGCCTACGATGAGACTGCTCCCGTCGGGAGACCAAGCCAGCGGAGAAGTCCGGCCCAAGCCCGCGCTTCCCATCATCCGCGGCGCGGCGATCGGCTCGAAGTCGGCGCCAAGGTCGAGAAGCTGAATCCGGCGGTTCATGGACTTGCCGCCGTTGAATGCAAGGGTTTGTCCGTCGGTCGACAGCACCACGGCCGAGCGTATATATCCGACGTCCGGGGCGGCGACCAGTATCCGGCGTTCACCCGTTTCTATCGACACCACGAAGATGGACCTGGGACGGCCGTCGGAGACGATCAAGCCTGTGCTGTCTGGGAGCCAAGCCATCTTACTGATGAATTCGGCTTCACTGTCAAGGTCAGTCAGCTTGCGTTCGGGGCCGCCAATCGACGGGATGAGTAATACGGAACCCTGACCGTCCTCCCGCCGCTGGAAGGCAATCCAGCGCCCGTCCGGCGACCAGGCCGGACTGATGTCCGACGCCGCGTGACTCGTCAGCCGCACGGGCGTATCGGATTCGAGTCTCTTGACGTAGATGTCCGGGTTGTCCTGGTTCTCGCCATCCCATGAAAACACCACCTGCTCGCCGTCGGGAGAGAAGTCGGGATCGATTTCTTCACCGGGGTAGGTCGTAAAAGGGACAGCGCGCAGGGCCTCTTGCACGACCGGCTTTTCGGACTCGAAAAGTCCCAGGAAAGCCCCCGCCGTCACGGCCAGCGCGACCAGCACCGCCGCTCCGGCGAGGAGCCACGGGGTGCGATGGGATTGCGGCGCGGGTGCGGGCGTCGGTCGGGCGGCGGGTGCGGCCTCGGCTTGCTGCTCTTTGTGTAGACCTCGTAGATCGACCAGCAACTCGTCCACGCGCTGGTACCGCTCGCCCGCTTCCTTGGCCAAGCATTTGTTGACGATGCGCTCCAGCTCCTTGGGGACGCCCGTGCGAACCGCCGTCAGCGGCTCGGGGGTCTCGTTCATGAGCGAGTAAACGACGACTTGGTCGTAGTCGCCCCGGAAAGGCGGCTGCCCGGCGACCATTTCGTACAGCACGACCCCGAGCGACCAGATGTCGGTGCGGCTGTCGGTCTCGGCGCCTGCCGCCTGCTCGGGCGACATGTAGGTCATGGTGCCGAGGGTTGTGCCTTCGCGGGTGAATTTAGAACCGCCGGCGAGTTGCGCCAGGCCGAAGTCCATCACCTTGACGAGGCCGCGCGAGCCTTTCATGAGCATCAAATTGTCGGGCTTGATGTCGCGGTGGGTGATGCCTTTTTCGTGAGCCGCTTCGAGCCCGTCGGCTGTTTGGATGGCGACGGAGAGGGCTTCGGGCAGCTTCAGCGGGCCTTCCTTGATTCGGTCGCTCAGCGGACGACCTTCCAGGAAGGCCATGACGATGAAGGTTCGTCCCTCGGCTTCGTCGATTTCGTAGACGGTGCAGATATTGGGGTGGTCGAGGCGCGCGGCGGCCTTCGCCTCGCGCTCGAAACGCTTGCGGGCTTCATCGTCGCGAAGCAGATGCGGAGCCAGAAATTTCAGCGCCACCGGCCGATCAAGCTTCGTGTCCTCGGCTTTATAGACCACACCCATCCCACCTTCACCGATTTTTTCGGTGATTTTGTAGTGAGAGATGGTGTGGCCGATCATTATTTAGGGGAGTCCGTTTCTAGGAATCCCGAGCATTCATAATACCGCCATGAAAACTTGTTTCGGCCGGCCCATTGCGGGAGCAGAGATGTCGCCAGGATCAGCACCCCGGCACGCTGAAAGCGTGCGCCACGTCGGGGCAGCTTCGGTATCGAGGAGATTCCAGGGGGTTACCGGCATTCCCCGCCCACCCGATCAAATCCCCCGCGCCAGCACGCCGCCGTCTACGGTCAAGCACGTCCCCGTAACGTAGCTCCCCGCCTCACTCGCCAGCATCAGCGCCGGACCCACAAGTTCCTCGGGACGCCCCCACCGACCGAGAGCAGTCCGCTCGGCGAAGAGCTTCTTCTCTTCCTCGGTCAGCACCCTACCGGGCAGCTCGGTGAGGAAGGGGCCGGGTGCGATGGCATTGACGGTTACATTCGACGAGCCGACATCGAGCGCGGCGGCTTCGGTCAAACCGATCAGGCCGAACTTCGTCGCGCAATAGACGTTGCGGCTCTCCTTGGCCGCCAGTCCGAGGATCGAAGAAATATTGATGACGCGGCCCCACCCGCGCTCTTTCATGGCCGGAATCAACGCCCGCATCAGTCGCATGCAACCGGACAGATTCAATTCGACAATCTGATCCCAAGTGTCGTCGATGATCTCGTCGATGGCGGCGGGGATGTTGCTGCCGGCGTTGTTGACAAGAATATCAATCTTCCCGAGCCGTGCGACCGCCTCCCGCGCCAGCCCGTCGACTTGATCGCGGTCGGTCATGTCGACGCTCATCCACTCGACTTTGACGTCGAGCCCGTCCGCGACTTCAGCGGCGGCTGATTCGAGTTCACTTTGCGTTCGGGAAGCGAGAAAGACGTCGGCGCCGGCCTGCGCGAACCCGCGGGCCATCGCCTTTCCGAGGCCGCGCCCCCCCCCTGTAATGAGAGCGGACTTACCGGATAAATTGAAAAGGTCAGCGGACATATTGTTCTGTAGACTCCTTTGAAAAATCGCAACCAGGCCTTGCAACCGTCGTCAGCCTCTATTCGGCGAAACCGATCTTTCGAAGCTTCTCGCTCAACTCCGGCTCTTCGAAAAATCGCAGCCGCTCCACGACCCGCCCACGGTCGATCGCGACGGCATAAGGGACGTCTTCAAATGGAAACTTCCCGCGCAGCAAATCGAGGTCCGGGGAGAGCTGAACATTCTTTAGGCCGGTATCGTCAACGAAGCCCGGCGCGAATTCGAAATCTTGTGTCGGCACCCCCACGAAAGTCGCCTTCCACTCCAATTCCGCCATCGCGATGCCGGCGTCGAGGCAATGCAGACAAGTCGGATTGAAGAAGTAGATGAACACCGGACCATCATGCAGATCGAGTTTCCCTTGGCCCGCCTGAATCGTTTCAGGAACATCGGATTCCGGACCGGGACTCAACGGATCCAACGCCGCCGAAACCCCGCCCAACACCACAACGCCCGCGAGCAAAGCCGCGGCTCCTCGAAGGCGCGCGGGCGGCGGCGCGAAAATAGCCGCTAGAACGCCGATCGCCAACATGATGCCGTCACCGATGAAAAACCCGGGGCCGACGGCCCTCTCAACCCAAGGGAAGCAGCTGCAGTCGGCTCCGCGCAGCGCCTCGTAGTTGATCCCCACATACGCCATGAAGACGAGCAGCAACGCCACCGACAGATACCCTCCCAAGCGGCGCCAGGCCGGCCGAAGCAGCAGCAATCCTGTGAAAGTTTCCGAGACCGCCAAGGCAAAGGTCGCCGGCAAACTCAACCAGACCGGTACCAGCAACTGGGTCATCTTCAGTTGAAAGCCCGACAGATCCGTGAGCTTCCAGGCACCGGCGACGAGCCAGAGCAAGGCCATGACAACGGCCGCGCTCCAACCGACGATGTGCTTCCAACGAGGCAGGGTCTGAACGGATGCGCTTTCCAAGGGAAATCTCTCGTGGCCGGCGCCGAGGATTCGCGAAGTCCCAGTATAGGCCGGCGCGATCGAGCCGGCTTTCCGTGTCGACCCGTCCCGGCGCCGGCGCCAACCAGAATCAGAGCCCAGAGCGAAAGCGACGGGCCACTCCCCAACTCAACTTCCGGCCCGCCCCACCCCGAGCGCCGTCATAGCAAGCCGCACTATGTCGGTTCCCCTCGAACAGGACGGGCAACAGCAGCGACCCGACCCCGCGAGCCCGGCGCCAACATTCAAGACCGCGGCCCGCTCTACCGAACGTTCACCTGGGGCCTCGACTTAATACCGGCTCGGCCCGCAAGGGCCGGTTCCCTCCCAACTCGGCTCACGGCTAACGAACCCGGCGACACGAAAACCCAGTCACATAAGAATCGAAAATACATCTCCCATAAACCCAACGACTTACGCCACCGCACCCCCCGCTACCCTTGCACCCCCACCGTATCCTGTTATCGGGCAACAGCCCGTAATTACCGGGCATGCTGCCCAACAGGAGATTTCACAATGCGAACTGAAAAACAAACTCGCGCCAGCCGCGAAAATGCGAAAAAATCAACCGGACCGCGCACCCCTGAGGGCAAGGCCCGCTCATCAAAAAACGCACTCAAACACGGCCTGCTCTCCCAAGACGCCGTCATCCCCGGCGAAGACCCCGCCGAGTTCGACCGGCATCTCTCCCTGTACGAGGACACCTACCTGCCCCACAACTGCATCGAAAGAGAACTGGTCCGTCAAATCGCCGACGCCGCCTGGAGAATGCGGCGCCTCTCGCGCATCGAAACGACCATCATCCGCGCCGCCATCGAGCGCACCCGCACCTTTCAAGAAAAGGTCTGCCCCGACCGCATGCGAGAGGGTCACGAGGGCGACCTGCAACTGCTCGGCTCATCGATGTACAGCGGGACGCAATTCCTCAGCCAACTAGCCCGCTACGACGGCCACCTCAACCGCCGCTTCCACCGCGCCGTCGAGCTGATGATGAAAATCCGCAAAGAAGACCGAAAACTCCGCAAAGCGGAAAACAAAGATGCAACCAACAGAGACCGAGGCGTGGACCCAAGTCCACGCTCCACCAGACCGCCGGCCTGGAACGAAGCCCAACAAGATCAAGGCGTATCGCAAGACGAAGCCCCCAAAACTCCCATAGGCTTCCGCCCCGCGAACCCCCAAAACCAAAAACCGCGAAACGAAGCTAAGCCCGACCTAACTCGCTCTGATACAACGAGTTACGAAGCAACCAAGGCAATACGGCAAGCACCTCGTCTTGCATACCGTGCCGCCCGTCTTGCGTACCGTGCCGCCCGTCTTGCGTAGCGCAGGGCTCAAAGAGACCTGCGGCCTTAACCGACGGCCCCAAAGTTGCTAGCCAACCCCAAGAAAGGAAATCAACTGCCCCGACAAACCGCGAACCAGCGCCGCCCACACCATCGACGCCCCACCGTCGACCAAACCACATTCGAGCCGACACCCGCGGTGTCTCTTCTCACCGCCGACCCCGAAACCAGATACAGAGCCCCGAGCGCAAGCGACGGGCCAATCCAACCGCAATCGCAACCTGCTTTCGTCGATATGGGACGATACAGGGAACAGAACGTTTTGTTGCGAGTTTTCAAGCCTTTAGGGTCTTTGCCGTATTTCGCCCAACGGGACTTGGCCTTACGATCAATTAGAGGAGACCAATCATGACCCGTGTGATCCCCCTTGTCCTACTTCTCGTTGCCCTTGGCGCTGCAATGGTTGTGTCGCCGGCTGCCGCGGAGGGCTTGGTCGACTTGGCGCGCCCCGATGTGAACATACTCGCGGGCGTCCGCGTCGCCAATTTCGCCGCGTCACCGCTGGTCAGGATGTTTTGGGACCGCGCTCGCGCAGAGCAACCTCAATTCGATCAATTGCTCAGCGTGATGGGGCCCAACCCGCTCGAAATGATTGACGAGGTCATTCTCGGCGCCAGTATGGACGGCGCGCAGGCCGAGAATCCGGAAGGTCTGGTGTTGGCCAGCGGGCGCTTCGATGAAACTTTGGTGGTCAGCGCGCTGTGCCCCAAGGGCTGCGAGACGAATCTCTACGAAGGCTTCGAAATTCGGCGACCGCTGGGCGATGACGATGACAAACACTTCGTCATGATGGACGGCAGCCGTATCGCTCTAGGTAATCTCGAGGAAATTCAAGGGGTCGTCGGACGTCGCCTATCGGGTAGGTCCTCCACCTTTGGGCCGGCCATGTCGGATTGGATTAGCCGCTTGGGAGGGCACCATATTTGGATCGCTGCCGCGGGCCCGTTTCCTCAACCCACGATGGACGCCGGCAACCCGTTCGCACAGATGCTGGGCAACTTCAGCTCGAAGATCGACGGCTTCGGCGTGGGAATCGACATTACCCAAGACATCGACATGACGTTCGACCTCAGAGCAACGACGCAGCAGGACGCAAGAGAGTTCTACGATCTCCTCAACGGCTTCATTGCTATGGCAAAGGCGAACGAGCAGAAGCCGGAAACCCTCGAAACTCTCAACAAGATCCGCTTAACTCACGACGGCAATGTGCTGGCCGCATCCTTCAGCGTGACCGGGGAGGAAATTCGCCGTCAAATGGCCGCGCGGGGTGCAACGTCGGGAAGCGGCGTCGCCCCCGCCCAACGAGCGCCTTCGCGGCCCGTGGTTGTCCAGCCCCCGCCCAAGGGCAGGTCCGGAGGCATCCGCATTTACGGGTTGGGTGACGAAACCGTCGAGGTGCCGACAACCAAGGGGCCCGAGTAAGACATCCCGGGCCCGGGCACGCCGGACACCGACAAGACTAGAGCGCCATCACAAGTTGTTCCATGATGACGCGGTCGTTGGGTCGTTCGCGTCGAAGGTCGCGGTCGGCTTCTCCAAGCCGGATCAACGCTTTCTCGAGCCGCCCCGGCGAAAAATGCCTGCCGATCTCCACCAATTGGCGCGCTCTGGGTGGCCACATCCGAATGCCGTACTGCTTCGAAACCGACAGCACTTGTTGAGCAGTTCGTGCCCCCTGCTCTTCCATGGCCAGCGCCTGTCTAAAAAGGGCGGCGATGAGGCTGACCTGCATAGGCCAGGAAACGCCCGTCTCGGCGATCGTGCCGAGGATATCCAGTGCCCTCACGCGGTCGCCATGCGCCAACGCATCGGAAAATTCGAACATGCCGCGTCGACGAGCCTCGGGAATGAGCAACTCGAGATCCTCGGCGCGGACCGCCCGTTCACCGCCGACATAGAGCGATAGCTTTTCCAGTTCGGTGGTGAGGCGGCCCATATCGCCACCCAGCATCTCGATAAGATCGCTCAACGATGAGCGATCGATCTGAAGACCCAACTGCTCGGCGCGCGCCTCTGACTCGCGCAACGCCTGGTCTGCTGAGAGCCTCTTCATCTCCACGATTTCGCAGGCGCTCCCGAATAGCTTTACCAGACGGTCGATTTTCGATTTGTCGTCGCGCTCACCAAGATCGATACGCGTAGCTTCGAACAGCACCACGGTGCCGGGCGTGGGGCTTTCGGCATAGCTTCGTAGCGCGTCAAAAGGCTCGGCCGCCTTGGACCCGGTGCCCCGCGGGATCGCCGCCTCGGCGTGCGTCCCGATCACCAGGCGCGCTGTTGCGAACAGCGACATCGTGCGGGCTTCGTCGATCAAGGCGGCTAGATGCTGGTCGCCCAGGTCCATTTCGGTGAGCCCTTCCGGGTTGGGAGTTTCCCGCGCGGAGTCGCCGAGCACCGTGTGGTTCAGAGCGCGTCGGCAGCGGTCTCGAAGGAACAATTCGTTGCCGAGGAAGAGGTAAAGCGGCTGGGGCTCGGCTTTCTTGAGACGATCGAGAAATTGCTTGGGAGTCATCGCCGAGGTTATTCGTCTGGGGGCGCCTGTCCGCGGTTACAAGCTTCCTAGTCTAGAACCCGCTCAGGACCGCCGACACCAAATCACGCGCAACGCCTTGGCTCGTGCGAACCAGGGCCGCCTCGCGTTCCTCGAAGTAAGCCTCAGCTGACGTGCTGACTTCGTACCTTTCCCGGTGCTCGAACAGCGGATTCTCGTAAAGTACCTCGCCCGTCTGCCGGTCTCGCAAAACAATATGAACCTGCGTAATGGTCGAAACACTGGTGGCGCGTCCGCTGACGGGATCGAAAATCACCGGAAAGACCAGGAAGTTCAGAACTGTTCCCTCTAACGTAGCGTCCGCGTTCCGATCGTCATGAACAATCTGATAGCGGGTACGCGAAATGAATTCACGCACCACCCACCGCGTTAGGTGTTGCTCGATCTTGTACTCCGTGGTCGCATTCTGAAACGTCTTCACCGACACGCGCTGAATGTGATCCGGAATCGTATTTGCTGACCCGACCACCCGATAGCCGCAGGAGGTCGCGGCGAACGCGATGCTCAGTGCTGCGAGTGTCAGCAGAGCCATCGGGCTTCGCAACGGCACGCTGCCCGGCTCTAAATCCCCCATGGAACAAGCGGGGCGCGGCGACAACCGTCTCATTGGCCCTCAGCGGTTGATTCGCCTGCTTGCTGCTCGGCGTGTGCCCGGGAACTTCGTCGCAGCAGTCCGCCGATTCGAGTCAGGATCCCGCTCAGTACGAACCCCGATGCCATCGCCAACAGCACGGGCTGTGAGAAATTCCAAATCAAGTATATAGTCGTCGCCAAAGAGACGACCATCAACAGCGCCGGCATTCGCGAGAAACCCATGTCCTTGAAGCTTGCGTAGCGCCAGGTAGAAATCATCAAAAAGGCCATTAAGGCAATCAGCGCCAACCACAACACGCCCCACGGCAGCCAATCTTGAATCGGATAGCCCCCGCAAAAGTGCACGACGGCGGCGAGCATTCCCGCCGCCGGCGGAATCGGCAAACCGACGAAATAACGCCGTCCCGGCCGACCCGGATTCTTCGGCCGCGGATTAGTCTGCACGTTGAAACGAGCCAGCCGAGCAGCACCGCAAGTCAGGTAAAGGAACGTCGTCAAGTACCCGATCGCGGGCAGCCAATTGGCGAACCACAGGTCCTGCCGCATCTCCGGCGCCCGGATCCCCCAGGCGAACGCCAGCGTCGCCGGTGCGACACCGAACGTGATGACGTCGGCGAGCGAGTCGATCTCGCGGCCGAACTCGCTCGTGGCGTTCGTCATGCGGGCGATACGTCCGTCCATGCCGTCGGTGAACACAGCCAAGCCGATCGCCAGCGCGGCGTGATCGTAGAGCCGAGCCGCTTGATCGACGGCGTCGGGGGGCAGCGAGATCGCCTGGACGGTCTTCATCAAACAGTAGTAGCCGCAAAACAGCGTGCCGGTCGTAAACAACGTCGGCAGCGCGTAAGCGCGATGACGATTCTTGCGCGGTTTCGTTTCAATCATGAAGACAACCTAACCGGCAAAGCTTCCGGCGGGATCCTCACTTCTCTTGTGCGCCAAAACGGAACTGCCGCCGCGAACTTTGTCCCCAACGCCGACCGAAAGGTCCCATTCCGGGCCCAAGTAAATGTCGACGCGCGAGCCGAATTTGATCAGGCCGAAACGTTCACCCTTGTGCACTTCGTCGCCGACTCGCTTGTCGCACAGGATGCGGCGTGCAATCAGCCCGGCGATCTGCTTGACGGTAACACGCATAGTCCCGTCTTCGATCGTCACACTGTTCTGTTCATTTTGCGTGGAGGCGTCCTCGAGGTGAGCGAGCTTAAACGACCCCCTGCGATATTCAACGGACGTGACCACCCCACTCACCGGCACGCGATTGACGTGGACGTCGAAGATGTTTAAGAACACACTCACTCGGGAGGCGCCGTCGCCGAGATGCGATATTCAACGGACGTGACCACCCCACTCACCGGCACGCGATTGACGTGGACGTCGAAGATGTTTAAGAACACACTCACTCGGGAGGCGCCGTCGCCGAGATCCCGGATGTGAGTGACTTTTCCGTCCGCGGGCGCGACGGCGACGGGGCCTTCGGGGATGGCACGATCCGGATCCCGGAAGAAATACATGCAAAAAGCCGCGACCCCGAGCAACGGGACAGCAGCCAAGGGGCCCAGCCAGACAGCAGCGAGAAATCCGGTCAGGCCGAAACCCACGCCGTAGTAGATGCCGTCGCGAACCATGAAGCGACCGGGTGGCACAGCTCACCGCAGCTACGGAAGCATCCGCGCCACCCGTTCAGGGCCATTATATCAGCGGCCTTCGACACTCCCGGCCCGCTCACACACGCTGCCAAGCGCAGCCCGGCCGCCGAAGGGTCGCCTTCCCACTTACTCTGCGCGGCGAACGACGCCGAGGACTAGGCCGACCCTCCGAAGAAAAATCGAGTTGACGGTTTGTTGTGTAGCTATGGCGTCGACGCTCCCTTGGAGACTCGTAATCATCCCCGCCAAGCGATCCACGTCAAGCATGCGCAGCTGACCGCGCATCAATCCCCCGGTTGGCTGCCGGCATGAACGTTTACGTAGAATCCGCCCGGATTCTCCAACACCGAGCTCACAACGGCAAGGCCGGCTGCATCCGTCATCGAGACCTGCCGCCAGATTCGGATGGGTTCGGGGCCGGCCGGTAAGGGGTCGCCTCCGAATTCCAGCCCCGACGGGCGGGGACAACTGTCGCTCAGCCCTGCATTTCCGTTTTAACTAGTATTGTCTATGCACTACGCCGAGAAAAGGGACACAGCCTTGCCATCCCGCGCTGTGTCCTCCACGGTGTCCAGCATGAACGCCGCGACGTCCTGGCGGGATACGTAGAATCTGCCCGGACGGTCCTCGGCGGTACGGCACTGGTACCCGAGTGGTTCTGCCTTATCGCGCTATGCTGTTGGGCGCACGACCACCATGGAGATGTCTGGGGCGGCCCGCAGTACCTTCTCCGCCTCCTCCATATCCACGAAGTACTTCCGCAGGAAAACGGGGATCATGACGAGCGCGAAGATCCAACTAAGCTTTCTGCGCTGCCGGTAGGAGTCACCTATCCCCAGGGAGGAGATGTGTACCAACCGCGGCTTCACGAGCAGCGCCTGAATCGCGTCCACTATCACGCGCGTGCCCGGCGCGACCACCATGTCCTCGCCCGGTCGCGATCCCAAGCACGAGATGACTACGTTGACTCCCAGCACCAGCCTCTTGACAGCCTCTGCGTCCAACACACTGCCCTGCACAACCGTGACGTTCTCCGCGGCGTCGATCTTGGACGGATTCCGGGCTAAAGCTCGCACGACGTACCCACGCTCCACCGCCCCACGGAACACGTGCTGCCCCACGCGCCCCGTGGCTCCGATTATGGCCACAACAGGCCGGGCGTTCGTCTCACCGGATTCGTCCAGCACAAACGGCCTCCACTCCGTAGTTTAAAGACGAAAATCATCCCGGAAGCGGCGACTGTACTCAACCCCTTGAAACGAGGAGGCTAAAGTGTACACCTACCCCCGAGGTCGGTCAAGGAACAAACGTCGTTTAGGGTACACTGCGGGGCTACTCACGAGGCGAGTGAGACGGGCTGGTGACGGCCGGCTTCATGCGCCCGCAACGACCGGATTGCGCAGCTCGCCGATACCTTCGATCGTTATGGCCACGTCGTCTCCCGGCTTCATGAAAATCGGCGGCTTGCGTGCCATGCCCACGCCGGGCGGCGTTCCGGTCGAAACGATATCGCCCGGCACGAGAGTCATCACTTTCGAAAGGTATTCGATGAGCGCCGGGATATCGAAAATAAACTGCGCGGTGTTGGAATCCTGCAACACCTGCCCGTTCAGCTCCAGACTGATGCGCAGATTGTGGGGATCGGGAATCTCGTCTTTGGCGACCAGCTCGGGCCCCATCGGACCGAATGTGTCGAAGGTCTTGCCGATCGTCCATTGCGAGGTCGCGAGCTGGTAGTCACGCGCGCTGACGTCGTGAACGATTGTGTAACCGAAAACGTGTTCCCGCCATTTTTCGGCTGGGATATTCTTCCCCCGCTTACCGATCACGAACGCTAATTCAGCTTCGTAGTCGACTTGGTTGGAAACCGCCGGCAATTCGATCGGCTGACCGGGGCCGGTGACGGCGTTGCTGTATTTCGTGAATACAATCGGCGTGGTGGGAATTTCCATGCCCGATTCGATCGCATGGTCGCGGTAGTTAAGGCCGATGCAGATGAATTTGGGCGGTGTGGGTAGCGGCGCCTGCAGCGTAACATCCGTACGACTCATTGTTTCGCCAGGGCTCGCCGCCAAATCGTTGGCGGCTGCAACAGCGGCGTCGCCCGCTTCCAAGAACGACAAAACATCGGCATAGCCCGCCGCGGCGAGATCAATGATCCTATCGCCGGCAACCAGCCCGGCCCTTGAACCGGTACCGGTAGTAAAGGTAACAAGTCGCATGGACTCAGCCTTTCTGCTTCCTCTGACGGGTCGAAATGCTACTTACAGTCCGAACAGGGTCTTCCATAGTAGCGTCCAAGGCAGAATGGCGGCTACTCTGGTCGCGACTTCCGAGGAGCGAGCGCGATTATTGCATCGCGCAATGTCGGTCTATGCTCCCTTGCGGGCCCGTTATCGGTCGCTCTGAACCCTGGTTATCCCGCATTGGATCAATCGTCTAGCCCTTCCGAGGCATAGACTGCATTGAAATCGCGGGCAGATATACGGCGAGGTTCAAATCTCCGATTGAAGGGTGGAGCACGAGGCTTTGCCGCGGGCTTGCGCGGCCGGTAGGCGAGCCGTCCCAAACCCGACTTTCGATGACCGAGCAGTGCAGAATCCTCCAGGTCGGGCTGGCCGAATCGCTCGATATCGCGCTCGAGGAACAGTTTCGACGCGCCGGATGGAAAACTGACTGGGTGCAGACCGCGAGAGAATGCCTTCGGTCTCTCGACGGCCCTGAGTTCGACGTCTTGCTGCTCTCAACCGCTGTGGAGGACCCCTTACCGGAGCGTTTAGCGGAGGAGGGCCTCCGGCGTCAGCCCAGGCTCGCGGTTTTGGCTCTGTCGCAACAGCCCGGCTACTCGGAAGCGTGCCGTCTAGCTCGCTTCGGGATCGTCGACTATCTCGCGCTTCCTGAAGAAGAGCCCTTCCCGCTCGATTGGATCGAGGAGCGGGTTCGCCTGGCTTGGGGAGATCGCCGTGCGGCCGATGCCGCGGAAAACGGTCGGCCGACCGTCGAGCCACGCTTGATCGGCGAAAGCGAACTGATGCGCGGCGTGAAACGGCTGATTCAAATCGTTGCGCCCCGCAGGTCAACAGTCTTGATATGCGGCCCCACGGGAACGGGCAAGGAACTCGTGGCGAAAGCGATCCACAATGCCTCGCCCCGCGCCGGGCACCCCCTGGTGACGGTCAACTGCGGGGCCATCCCCGAAAACCTTATGGAAGCCGAACTATTCGGACACGTAAAAGGCGCTTTCAGCGGGGCGATTGCTAATCGGACCGGCCGTTTCGAGCAAGCGCACAAAGGCACAATCTTTCTGGACGAAGTGGGCGAGATGCCCCATGACATGCAGGCCAAGCTGCTGCGGGTGGTCCAGGAAAGGGAATTCCAGCGCGTCGGTAGCTCGGAAACGACAGCGGTTGATGTTCGGGTCGTCGCGGCGACAAACCGCGACCTCCACGAGATGGTAGAGCTAGGCCAATTCCGCGAGGACCTCTACTACAGGCTCAACGTGATTCCGATTTCATTGCCTACCTTGGGCCGACGCCTCGAAGACGTTCCCGCGTTGGTAGAACATTTGCTGAGTCGCGGCTGCGCGCGGGAGCGCCTGCCGCGCAAGCGGCTGAGCGCCGAAGGGCTTGAGCGACTCAGTGAGTACCATTGGCCCGGCAATGTACGCCAGCTCGAGAACGCCGTTGAAAAAGCCGTTGCGCTGAGCGAAGAGCGGCCGATGCTCTATCCGAGCGATTTTCCGCTACCTCCTTTGTCGGTCCCGCGAGGATTGGGTGCCGCACCCGAAATCCAACTGCCCCAGACCGGCCTGGACTTCGATGCCGTCGTGACCGAACTGGAACGCAGCCTGCTCAAGCAGGCCCTCGACCGCTCGGCCGGTAACAAGAAGCAAGCCGCTGATCTGCTTGGAATCAAGCGGACGACGTTTGCGGCAAAATGGTGCGTGCTGGAGAAGGCCGCGGGCGCTTGATGTCGGGGCTATTTTGGCGAGAGCCCCTCCCGCGCCGACCAAGCCCCAAGACCACTCGCCAAGACTTTCCCGATGCAACTCTTGATCGAGTCGCAGCCTTGTTCGGCGCGCAAACGCGGGACACGCCCCAATCGATCCACCATGCCGAAACCCCACGCCTCGGCTCCGCTTCTCGGATTGTCGAAGACCTGCCAGAGCACTACATAGGGACAGTTTTCAGCGGCGGCCGCCTCAAGCACACCTCGTAGACGGGGCAGGACGCCGCCTGTTGGCAAGATTTCGAAGCGCTCGCGCGGATACCCTACTTCGCCGATCATGACGAAGTTACGGCCGAAGCGCCGGCGCCCCACGGAGGAAACCGAGGCCGCCGCGCGCCTCCGAATCAACTGCAAGTCACGTTCGAGCCGCTGCCTAGTCAGACCGGCGTCGACGTCAATGCGTTGGGTTTCGTAAGGCGAATTCGACGATTCGTAGGCGGAATAGGAAAGCAGATCAAACGAGACGTGAGGCACGATGTCGTTGAGCGCGTTCCAAACCCGCCCACCTTTCCGCATCTGGGCCACCCGGTCGTAAGCCGACCCTTGCTTGGCGATCCGCAAGTTCACCAAGGAGATCTCAAACGCGTGAAAGATCCGTAGCCGCGCACCTCGGTTGGCGAGCCTTACCTGCTCTACGGCTTCGAAGCGCGTTTGGGTCCAGGCACGAAGATTCTCGACAGCCAGGTCCGGCGAGCCGGTGTAGTTCATGATATCCAGCAGTTTGTTGTCAGCCTCGGTATTCGCCAGGATCACCGTCTTGTCGATTTGCCCGAACTCGCGGTAAAGGAATTCGCACAATTCCGTCGTTTGTGAAAACTCGATCTCTCGCTCTGTCGGCCCCCACGGGCGCGAAAGATTCATGTCGTCGGGGCCGGCTCCGTAGTCGGCAATTGGATAGACCGTCAAGACGACTGTCTCGATCTTCGGATCTTCGAGAACTGCTCGATAGCGCGCCAGGGCAATGATCTTCGCGGGAGTTAATGGTCCTTCGACCCTGTCTTGTTGAAACCGCCGTGACGACAAGAGCCGATGAACGTAGTCGAAGCGTGCGCCTACGTAGAGCCGGAATACCTTCGCCCCCAGCGCCGTCGCCCGTTCTCGCGCCGCGGTCAGACTGTCGGGCTCGCCGGAGCCAACCGGCGGGCCAACCCACTGGTAGAAACCGATACGGTCGCGTAGATCGGCCGACCACAACGGAACTGAAAAGGTGAACAGCAGTCCGCAAGTGGCTGCCCACAACGCTCGGCGTCGACCTCTCACTCCACCACCTCGATCGCTCGGGTTTGACTCAATCGACCCGCCGCTTCCACGGCCACGGCCAACTCGCCCGGCGCGGCTTCTTCCGGGAGGCGGACATTGATTTGCTGCGGTGCAACGTACAGCACCTCCCCCTCCATCGAGTCAAAGAATACGCGCGTGTCCTCCGGGACAAAATGCTCCCCGAAGATCGACAGAACGGCGCCGGGCTGAAACGGTGAGAGGGCGAATGTCTTCGCGTCGCCGATGCCCCCGGGATAGATCCGTGGGAAGGGCCCTGCTACGAAGGGCTCCGTCGGCACCTCGCCATAACCCAAACGTTCGTCAAGCCCGGGATGATATTGCAGCGTGATCCGGTGCCTCCCGCTCAAAAGCGGGCCGAGCACCATAAATCCCAAGGGGTCAGCCTCGATCTTGACCTCGTCCGGGGAATCATCAGGGTCGAAAGTACCGATCAAAGCAAGGTCCGCCCGCCAGCCTTTCCGGATGGGCTGTCTCACAAGAATCAAGTCGTCCGGCCCGACCTCACCGTGGATCACGATAACGCCGTCGGCGCGCCTCTCGAGGCCGACGGCTTCGGGCCGCGACGCCCATGCTTCGTATACGATCAGACCGTCGATGTCCAGCGGTCCGCGCAACGGCGCCAAATGCTTCCACCCGTAGCGCGAAACAAGGACAGCCTCGGCGGGATTTACTCCGGGGATACCATAGACGCACCATTCACCCTCTTCGTAAACGCATTCGAGCCGCGAATGAAATTTCGGCCAATCCCGGCTGATGAAGTACTCTACGCCCAAGGCCCGCAGCCATTGCACCGACAAGTTTGCGTTGCCCGGCGACCGAATCAGGCGGTCGATCGAGCGGCGGTTCGGCATACCCCAGGTTTCAAGGGCCGGCGGGCCGTACACACGCGCGTTGGGTGACGTTTCTTTGACCCAGGCGGTAACGCCGGGCGGCATGGGTTGAGGCACGCGAACGAGGTTGGGGTAGGCGAGCAGCAACCAACAGCTCGGTACGGCGAAGATGCCGAATAGAATGCCGGCGGGCAACGTGCCTGGGAATCGTTCCCGGACTGGTCGGAACCGAGGCAAGGCCAAGATTGCGGCCAACTCGACGACCGCGAGCGCGTCCAGCTCATCCAGCGGCCACGGCAACGTGAGACAGAGGGCGCCCGCCACCACGACGAACGCTGCTGTGCGTAATACCCCGGTAAGCCTCCGCTGAACCGATAGCAGAACCAATGCTGCCGCGAGCGCGGCGAAACACAGTCGCGCGAGGTCCGGCGTATCGAAAATCGAGAGCAGCCGGCTCGGCGCGATCGCAAAGAGTGCGGCGCCCAACCGCGCCAATCGACCACCGGCGCCGAGCCGCCGCAAAGCAGCGTACACGGCCGCGGTCCCACCCCCCCAAGCAATCCCAGTGAGCACCGCGTGAGCTTGCTCGAAAGAAAGGCCCGTCGATGTCAGCGAGACGATCAACAACGGTGCGAGGGGAGAGACGGTTCCATAGGGGGCCAAGATCCCGTACCGCCGAAGCTGCTCGGCCGCCTCGAGGACTAACTGAGCGCTGCTGTCCGACCCGTAAATCATTGCGAGCCCGTCTCCTCGCTCAATTCCCCGCGGTTTTTGCGGGTTTTCAAGGGGCAATCTCGATAAAAGTGGCGGGGAAACGCCTTCGTGCGAGCTTCATTGTCAACTCATGCCGACCTGGGGGTAGGTCGTCGGGGACGGAGAGATTCAGCTCATAACGCCTTGGAAGGGGATCGACCAAGAACGCTTGAATTCGGTCAACCGGGCGGCCGTCAATTTCAGCTTTCACGGCCCGGGCGAGCGCCTCGGGTCCGGCGGCGTCGACTTCCTCCAGGCTCACCCGAATCGCGCGGCTTTCTATGCTCAGCCGTGACAGCAAATTAATGCCGTCGCTGATTCCGAGTAGTTTCGGCACCATCGGCCCCTGCTCAATGATACGAATTGTCGCTTCCTCGGAGATCGACTCGCCGTCCAATCGCAATCGTATCGTCGCTACGCCCGAGCGCACCTCAGGCGGGAGATAGAAGTTCACCTGGGTCGGCCCGCCCTGGACGTATTTGCCAACGAAGCTCGGCGCGGTCGACACGCCGTTAACGTCCACACGCAGACGGTTCAAATCGGAGTCTCCAGGCAGATCGAGCCCGCGCAGCGAGGCACTCGCGAAGCGTCCCGACCGCGGTGCCGTTGCGTCCTCGGTCCAGGTGTTGGTTACGCGGTAAATGCCCGTTCGGCGCACTTGACGAGGTGGAGACGGCTCGCCGGCCGCGGGTTTGCGGGCGGCGACCCAGAGATACTGCGAATCGAAACCGTCCATGGAGAGCAGTTGCCAATTCTCCTCGGCGGCAAAGCGGGCAACCTCTTCAGGGCAAAAGCGCGCGCCGCTCCAAGTGTCGCGGACGCAATTGTCCGGCGGCGTAACGAGACCGCGCGGCACGGCGGCTCGCAAGGACCATCCCGGCAATGGCTCGGGCCGCGGATGGCTGTTGGGGACGGGCAAACCGTTGAGTTGAACCTTCATCAGCCCGCCCGGTTTCAATACTCGGCGAGCCTCCCGCAGATAATTCCACACGACATCGGCCGAGGGAATATGCTGGAACACGGCGTAGCTGTAGCAGAAATCAAACGATTCGTCCCCAAAATCTGATAGATCCACGCCGCTGCAGCAGTGAACCTCGGCGTGCGGAATCCCGGCCAGGTTTTCGCGAGCCAATCGAACCATCTCTCCGGAAACGTCGACGCCGGCAACGCGCCCAAAGGTTTCGCTCATAGGCACCATCAAGCGTCCCGGTCCACAACCGATTTCAATCGCCGCAAGCTTGCGAAAATCGGTGTCCGGAGGAAAGCGGCGAAACTCTTCGCGTAGCGTGCGCAGGACTTCCGTCGCTGTTGAGAAGAACTCTTCCCGGTCTTGTCCGCGACGCCCGAAAGCCACGTAGTACGACGCGTCTTCCCGCGCTCGGCGGTCCCAATCCTCGCGCATCGCGCTGATGGAGTCCGTATTCACCACGGAAGTTCAAGCGTATCCCAACCCGTTGACCAGCGTAAAGCCTGCGCGGTTCCTCCCGGTTGCACAGCTCTTTCCGAGAAACGCGCCAGGTCGACGCGCCGCTCAGCGCGCTACTGGTCGGCTGAAATCAGTCCTTCATTTGGGAAAAATTGACAGTATCCGGGAACACGAAATATAGTAGAAAGGCGAAGCCGTTCCGGTCGGGCCAACCGATCGGGCCGCAAGTTCATGAACCTTCCGAACGCGCTCACGGTGCTGCGGATCTTCTTTGTTCCGCTGCTGCTCGCCGTTATGCTCCACCGTAATGTCGAGGTGGAGATCGGCGGACTTCTCTTCAATACCGAGTGGCTGGCGTTGGTGATTTTCCTGGCGGCCGCGGGAACCGACCTATTGGACGGATACATCGCGCGTAGACGGCGTCAGGTCACCACCTTTGGGAAGCTGGCCGACCCGCTCGCCGACAAGCTGCTCATCTCGGCGGCTTTCATATGTTTGGTGGAACTCGACCGCGTCCCGGCATGGATGGTGTTCATTATCGTGGGACGTGAATTCGCCGTGACCGGCTTGCGCGGCATTGCGCTCTCGAAAGGCCACACTATTTCAGCCAGTGATCTCGGCAAGACGAAGATGGTCATGCAAGTGATCGCGGTTTCGTTGTTGATGATCACTCCGTATTCGCCGGTGGTCACCGACTTGGCATCCCTGTTTCTTTGGTTGGTGGTGTTGTTCGCGATGTGGTCGGCGGTGGATTATTGCCGGACATTCTGGCTGAGTCTTGGCGAGCCTCCTCCCCCGAAACCGGCGTCTAAGCTTGTTCCGCTCCGCAAGCAGAGCAAACACGATTTGGCAACGTAGAGCAGTTGACCGAAGGGCTCTTGCCGGCACGAAGCGGACCGTCGGAATTCTTATCTCTGTCGCAAGGGAGTACATCTCGCTCTTGGAGCGGAACGAGATTCGCTTCGAGCTAAAGAGGCCATGGAAGTCTGGGGATTAATACAAGCGCGGACGTCAGCCCCGCACGGCATCCTGGCAGCAGCCCCGCACACTTTCGCTCTCCAAATGTTGCGAATTCACGCTAGTGCTCTCCCCACTTCATCTTGTGGCGGAGTACGTCGAAGAAAGCTAACTTGCGCGGTTGAACGATCTCGATCCTGTGGTCCGCGTTGCTCACTCGGATGCGGTCGTGTAAATGCAAGTACAGACCGACTTGGCCGTCCACGGTCAAATACGAATCGTCATCCCCGCGCTGGATTACGACTTCGACCAGGGACGTTTCCGGTAAAACGACCGGGCGGTTGGTGAGCGTATGAGGGCAAATCGGCGTGACACAAATGGCGGAAACCGAGGGAAAGATCACGGGGCCGCCGGCCGCAAGGGAATATGCCGTCGATCCCGTAGGCGTGGAAACAATCAGCCCGTCGGCTCTGTAGCTGCAAACGAACTCATCATCGACGTAGGCGTCCAACAGCAGCAGTCGCGCCACCGCGGCCTTGTTCACAACGACGTCGTTCAGAGCGCGGTAGCTGCCGATCAATTCCTCGTCGCGAACAATTTCCACCCGCAGTACGGTCCGGCATTGCGTGTGGAAATCCCCGGCCAGGACACGATCGACGTGATCGTCCAACTCGTCGGGCCCGGTGGTCATCATGAACCCGAGCCCCCCCAGGTTCACAGCCAAAATAGGGACGTTGCTGGAGCCTATTCCTCGCGCTACTGACAGCAAAGTACCGTCGCCGCCGAGAACGATCATCAGATCGAATTCCTCGGGCAGCTCTTGGCGGTCAAAACCGCCTTCACGATCCAAATACCGCGATGCGACCTTGTCGAGGCTGACACGAATGTCGCGCCCGGCCAACCGGTCGAGCAGCTTCTTGAGAAGGGCGGGACAATCGTCCCGGCCCGGCTTGGCAACAATGCCGACAGACTCGATCATGGCTTAGGACGCTTGTTTTGAGCCGTGCAGCAGGAATTCGCGGTTGCCTTCCGCGCCGCGGATGGGGCTCTCAATCTCTTGAATGTTCCCAAAGCCGACTCCTTCCATCGCGCTTCGGACCTTCTCAACGACCTGGCCGTGTAGAGTCGGGTCATCGACGATACCGCCTTTTCCGACCAGACCCCGCCCGACTTCGAATTGCGGTTTCGCGAGAACAACTAACCCCGCACCGGGCCGGATCAACGGCGCCATCGCCGGGAGAATCAGCGTAACAGATATGAAACTGACGTCACAGCAGGCAAAGTCAACGAGTTCGGGAACATGCCGGCGGTCGAGCTGCCGCGCGTTGACTCTCTCAAGAACCACGACACGCTCATCGATACGCAACCGCCAATCGAGTTGATTGGTCCCGACATCCGCCGCGTAAACTTTTTTCGCGCCCGCCTGGAGCAGACAGTCGGTGAAACCCCCTGTCGAGGCGCCCACGTCGAGGCAGACTTTCCCTGAGACATCAATGGAAAACTCGCGCAAAGCCGCCTCAAGCTTGAGGCCTCCGCGGCCGACATAGCGAAGCCCTTCGCCGACGAGTCGGGGGATCGCTTCCCGCGGAACGAGTTGTCCGGCTTTCTCGACCTTCTGCTCGTCGACGATCACGCGGCCGGCCATAACCATCGCCTGCGCTTTTTGGCGCGACTCCGCTAAACCTTGGTCGACCAACAGGCGATCGATGCGAATGCGCGTCTTCATGACGTGCGGCGGACGATCTTCTCCGCGATTTCCCGCAACCGTCGGGCTCGATCGCCGAAGCGTTCGAGATTCCCCCGAGCCTCGGTGAAATGCTCATCAGCGCGACGGCGGGATGCTTCGAGTCCGTAGAGAGCCGGAAAGGTCGCTTTTTTCTGTTCGTCGTCCTTGCCGGCCGTCTTGCCCAACGCCTCCGATGTCTGGGTGACATCGAGAATGTCATCGACGATTTGGAACGCGAATCCGATTTCGCGCCCGTAGTTACTGAGCGCCTCGAGATCTTCATCGCCGGCGCCCGCGTAGACGGCGCCCATTCGAACCGAAGCACGAATCAACGCTCCTGTCTTTGATGCGTGAATGTGTTGCAGCTCATCAGCTTCGATATCACGGCCTTCCGCTTCGAGATCAGCAACCTGACCGCCGATCATTCCGTCCACTGTGCCGGCGGCCTTCGACAATTCGGCAACCAGCCCGACTTGTACGGGCGGTGAAGGACCATCAAGCTCGCCGAGCATTTGAAAGGCTCGCGTTAACAGCGCGTCGCCGGCTAGAATCGCCACGGCTTCGCCAAACACCCTGTGGCAAGTCGGCCTGCCGCGGCGTAGGTCATCATTGTCCAGCGCAGGTAAATCGTCGTGAATCAACGAGTAGGTATGAATCAGCTCCAAAGAGCAGGCAGTCGCGACCAAACCCGTCCCAAAGCGATCACTTTCGGTGCCTTCGTCGGAGACCTCTCGGCCAAGCACTGCTTCCGCCGCGGCGATACAAAGAATCGGGCGAATGCGCTTTCCACCCGCGAATAGACTGTGCCGCATCGCGCGGTGAATGGTCGGGGGGCGTTCAACCTCGTCGGGAACGAGGCGGTCAAGGGCTCGCTCCACAAGCGCCGCTCTGGAGGCCAGGTAATCGGCCAGAGTCACGGGTTCGAGTCTCGGCCGTCGAGATCGAAGGGCTCGGCTTCGATCTTCCCGTCCTTCTTGAGAAGAATTTCGACTTTGTGTTCGGCTTCGCGAAGCTGCTTGTGGCAAGATTCGCTAAGCTTGACGCCCTTCTCGAAAAGTTCCAGCGATTTTTCGAGCGGCAATTCGCCGTCTTCGAGCTTCTTTACGACCTGCTCAAGCTCCTCGAGGCCTTCCTCAAACGAGGGTTCCTTCTTCTTTTGCGCCATGTAAGGGTTATTGTAGCCGCGAGCAAAGGGCCGGCGGCCTACCGTACACCGGTCGAAAGTGACGGAGGCGGATTACGGACCGCTCCGCCCGACGCGGTAGACGAAAATCGTGTGTGTCCGGGATTCGTGCTGAAAACTTTCGGTCTTGACGGGTGTCCAGCCGAAGATTCGAAAATCGTGCGAAACCACGCGCGTGCCCGGTTTGAGGTTGTTTTCGAGCTTGGGACGCAGCTTCATGTTCGATGCCGAGAGAAAATACAACGTGACGACCGAGGCCTCGCTGAGGTCAACGTCCATGACGTCGCCCTCCACGACCCTGGCGCGGTCCGAGATGTACAGTTCCTTGATGCGTGCTTGCGTTCGTTTTGCAAGATCCGCATCCAGCTCCACGCCTACGGCTTTGGCGCCGAACATTTGCGCGGCCGTGATCACGACCCGCCCGTCGCCCGAGCCTAAGTCGTAAACCGTGTCACCACTCTTGACCTCGCCAAGCACGAGCATGCGCTCTACGACTTTGAGTGGCGTCGGCACGAAGGGCGCCAAGCTGCGCGGGTCGAACTGGTTCGCCTGACCCGACGCCGCGGGTGGCCAAGCTTGAAGCAGTCCGAGTAGCAACCCGGCCGGGAGCAATCGCGCAGCTGTGTTTCTTAGCACGCTAAACCTCGGGAGAGATTCCGCTGTTCCTACTCTTGGGACGTATCGGCAGTCCGTCGCGCTACCCACGAAGACGGGAGCCGGCCAAAATCGGTGACCTACCACACGCCGTCCTCCCCGTACCCTGTTAGCTCCAATCTAGCATCTTCCAAGTCATGGCACCGCCGCAACCCGTACGTTCGCGGACCCGCTGCCAGGTGAAATTTGCGAGGACGGACGCCGATGTTCTTTCCGGCCGTCGCCGCACACTGATGCAGACCGTTTCTCGCGACCCTGCAGTCATTACCGACGGATTGGGGACCCGATATGTTCCCCACTTCGCTGGACGCCCGATTCCTGCAAGAATATCTAGTTCGGCCCGGATCCGCGATGCGTTCCTATCTCGATCTGCTCCGCGACACTCTCGAAAACGGCGCGCCGAAGAACGATCGAACCGGGACCGGTACGCGAAGCCTCTTCGGCCGCCAGATACGCTTCGATCTCGACACGGGCTTTCCGGCGCTCACGACGAAGAAGGTGCACTTGCGGTCGATCATTTACGAATTGCTGTGGTTTCTTCGCGGAGATACGAACATTCAGTACCTCCGTGAAAACGGTGTTTCGATCTGGGACGAATGGGCGGACGAGCACGGCGAACTGGGACCTGTTTATGGCAGCCAATGGCGAAGCTGGCCGGCACCTGACGGTCGAACAATCGATCAGCTCGCTTCAGTACTCGACCGCATTCAAGCCGACCCCGATTCGCGTCGTTTGATCGTCAGCGCCTGGAACGTGGCGCAGATTCCCGAAATGGCGTTGCCTCCATGCCATGCTCTGTTTCAGTTCTATGTTGCGGAAGGGCGCCTTTCCTGCCAGCTCTATCAACGGAGCGCCGACGTATTCCTGGGCGTGCCGTTCAATATCGCCTCGTACAGCTTGCTCACGCTGATGATCGCGCAAGTTTGCGGTCTTCGGGCCGGCGACTTTGTTCACACCTTCGGCGACGTTCATCTGTACAACAACCACATCGAGCAGGCGGAATTGCAACTGGCGCGTCAACCGCGCGACTTGCCGACGATGGAACTCAATCCGTCGATCACCAACGTCTTGGACTTCCGCTATGAAGACTTCACGCTGAAGAACTACGACCCCCACCCGCACATCAAAGCACCTGTCGCCGTATGATTCTTTCCTGCATTGCCGCTGTCGCCGAAAACGGAGTGATCGGAAAGGACAACGAACTCCCCTGGCGGCTGTCGGAAGACTTGAAGCGTTTCAAGAAGCTCACCGTCGGGCATGCGATCATCATGGGTCGCAAGACGTTCGAATCGATCGGCCGTCCGCTTCCGCACCGAACATCGATTGTCATCACACGCAACTCGGGATTCCAAGCCCCTGGAGCCGTCGTCGTGCATTCCCTCGACGAGGCGATTCGTCACGCGAAGCGAACAAGGCAGCTCGCTGAAGGCCCAGCGGAGGCCTTCGTGATTGGGGGCGAGGCTATCTTTCGAGAGGCACTTCCCTCATGCGCCCGCCTCTACCTTACGCGGGTCCACACCGAGGCGGATGGGGATGTCCGATTCCCCGATATCGACTCGGCTCACTGGGAGTCTCTGAGCGAGGAATCTCGACCGGCCGACGCAAAAAACGACCAGGCCGCCACATTCACCGTTTACGAGCGCGTCGAGCAACGCTAGCCTGCCACTCCGCCTCCGATCAGCGCCGCTCTTGGACGTACCGGCCGACTGTCTCCACCGTCTCGAACCAAATCTGATTCTTGGAATCTTTGAGATAAGGGACCAACTGTTCCAGCATCCCGAGCCGAGTCGTCTGGTTGCCCGACTCTTCCGTCTCATGACCCGCTAGGACGAGCCACTGCCCTGCTTCCTTAGCGCTGTCAATCAACGGCTTGATCTGGCCGAAGTCTTTGCCATCCATCTCAACGCCGGTGACTTGCGCCGGATCAAGGAACATCGGATCCACCGCGGTTTCGTCGAGCCAAGTCCTACCGATGAGGAATAATTCGGCCACGACGGGGACATAGCTTTGCGTCCCCCGCCCGCGCCCCACAAACGTCTGTCCGCAGGGGTAGGCGAAGGTCACGGGCTTGACGCCGAGCGCTTCTTCGATCCGCTGGTTGGCTTCGATCAATTCTCGACGCATTCGGGCAAGCGTGTAGTCTTCTAGAGCGGCGTCTCTCGACCACTCAAAGTTCCCGGTGCACGGATGACGCAACGAGTGATTGCCGATTTCGTAGCCGCTCGAGGCAAGCCGCTTCCAACCTTCCAAGCGCTCTTCCATCCGCACTGGAACAACATAGAAGGTGGCTTTGGCACCGAGGCGATTCAGCAGGTCCAGCCCGACGTCAACCTGACTGGGTCGGGCGTCGTCGAACGTCAGGCTGACAGCGGCGCGTGCACCCTGGGGCCAAGAGAACGCGGCGGGCGAAGGCTGCGACCAAACTGGTCGAACTAGAAGCCAACCGAACGCGAGCAAGAGCAGTGACATTTTCACGTAGCTATCTTACAGATTTCCGGGGGGGGCGACGCTGCGAAGTTTCATGAGCACAGGGCCCTCCCGACACGCGGTATCGAGCATGAAATCGGATCGGCTCCACCCCAACACCTCCATCGCGTGTTCGATGAGGGCTATCCACACATCCTCGGCGCAGAAAATTGACTTTCCGGGACGCGCAGCGCTTTCGGCTATTGACGCTTCACCCATCCACGTTTCCTGAAGGCGTCCTGAAGGCCTGCTCGGCAAACCGTACCGCCAACGCTTGAGCCCAAAAACGCGGGGCCGATCGCGCCAGAAAGGAGACATGGCCGCCGCATTCCGTGGTCACCAGGCACACATGCGAAAACGTTTCGATCCGAGCACCTTCGAAGATTTGGAAGGGAATGAACGGATCGTCCCGGGCTTGCAACAACAAGGTCGGCACGCGAATCCGGTCGAGAAACCGGGCCGATGACGACTGCTCGTAGTAGTCGTCCGCGTCGCGAAAGCCGAATGCCGGCGCCGTGACGCGATCGTCGAACGCATAGATGCTCCCGGTGCCCGAAGACGGTAGGGATTTGAAAAGCTTCGGCATCAAGCGCTGTTTCGTCTGCACTGTCCGCTCCAATTCGCGCAAGAAGCGAATCTCATAGATGCGATTGCGCCGTTCACCCAGGCGCAACGCGCAGGCCCGTAGCCGGATCGGAACGGAAACCCCACATATTCCCCGCACGTGCGCGGGCAGTGAGTCGTGCCACTCCCCGGCCAGTTTGAGCGCGATATTGCCGCCCATGGAGAATCCGACGATGACCAACGGTTCCGGGGCAAGCTGCTTGACCACTTCCCGAAGATCGTCGGTAAGCCCGGAGTGGTAGAGCGTCGGCGCCAGATGCTCGGTGCCGCCACAATTTCTGACGTTGAGTCGAATGACATTCAGGCCCCGAGCAAGTGCGGCACCCGCGAGCGATTGCATGTAAGACGATTCGCTCGATCCAGTGAGCCCGTGCACCGCGAGGACCGTGCCGCGTGCGCTGCCCCGCGGCGGTCGGTTCTCGTGCGCGAGAACTTGCACATCCTTTCCGGTGCGGAACAAGCGGGCTTCGCTACCGCGACGTTCTTCGTCGAAACCGTTAGGCCAGTAGCGCCCGAAGATTGTTTGGAGGTGGCCGTTGCGGAACAAGGGGCTGAACGAGGCCCCGATTTCCTCCCACGCCAAACCAGGCGCCGCGTCGTCGATCGAAGTGGAAGGATTCAAGAATACATCGCTCGGGGAAGGCTCTGGAGGATGACAGCGGCTGAGAATCGTAGTTTCCTTCGCCCGGACTCCCAGGCACTCGGGTCTTCCCCCAGTCCCGGCGCGGGCGCTTGCCTACGTCGTCTCTTTCAGAAGAGCTTCAATAGCGGTTCGCATGTTCTGTGCCTCATTGCGGTAGAAAGCGCGATCCCCCCCTCCGTGCTCTTCACGGATCATGCCCTTGCGGTCGACAAAAAATATGTAAGGAACATAGAAACGAGCCATTACGGAAATGCCGGCGAAACCCGTGCAATCCCCGCGGGTCCCTAGAGCGAGAGGAAACGTTGCGCCGTACTTCGTCGCGAAAGATTTGAGATTCCCGGAGGCAGCGGGGTTGATCGCAATCCCGACGATTTCCAAACCTTGAGGCTTGAACTGATCGTAGAGGGGTTTGAGGAGCTGCGTTGTTCGCTGGCAGTGTGGGCAATCGGTTGAAAAAAACATCACCAACACAACCTTACCCTTCAGTTGTTCGAGCGTTTGATTGCGCCCGTCCATCGTCGTGAACTTCAGCTCCGGAGACGGCCGCGGTTCGCCGGCCGAGACGACAGCAACCAACAAGATCAAGCAAAGGCAAATGAATCGCATGAGCAGCATAAGAAACCTTTCGATCGACTGGCGACAAGGGCTAAGGCTCCCGTCCCCTCGGTGAATTCCTAGGGCGCGAACCGCGCCAAGTTTGCTCTTAATCTATCATTCGGCAATCCTTCAATGCCGGCTACGCGCGGTCCGTCAAGCGACAAGATGAAGGTTTTGTCGCTTCCTCGTCCGACAACGCGCGCGTCGGTTTTCTCTGTTTCATCAGGACGCCACTTCTTTTGGCAGATCCGTTCGTAGAGGTCAAAGAACTGCCGCGCTTCTTCGTCACTCGACCATTCGGCGGCGTAGGCCAGCACAGGATGGTCCGAGCCCCGCTTGGACACAATCTTGTACCCGCCCCCGCGCCAGTGGGGACTGATTCGTTCGGCGGTTTCGCGATCAAAGAAACGCTCGATCAGAATGGCGTGATCAAGCCTGCCGACTTCGCCTTTCGAAATCACTCTGTAACCTCGGCCCAGGCGGATTCGCGGCAACCGCGGCCGACTTGAGCGTCGCTGTTGGAAATAGGTCTCCGGCTCCAAAATGTGCTGTGAGGACGTGGGCGGATTCCGAAAAACTTCGCTGAACCCTGCTTTGCCCTTGCGCGCGAGAACCTTTTGCTGAAACAGCAATCCTTGGGTGTAGGGAAACAGCATCGACTCACGTAGATATAGCGGCGCCGCCGCGAAAGCCGGGTATTGCTCCGCCTGGAAGCGAGAAGCCGTCGCCGCAGCAACTGTCAGCAGGGAGTTATCGAGCAATGATTTCCCGCTTTGGCGCATGGTGTACTCGATCATGATCCACGAGGCCTGCCCCTCGAGAACGGCCGAGCGCGCGACATCGCCGTCGGCGCCCTTCGATTTCTTCATGTACTTACGCAGGTCGAAGTGCTGGTCCGCTAAGGCATGCGCCAACTCGTGGACTAGGGCTGCTTGCTGCAGGTCCTTAGGGGTCCAAGTGGCCAAGTAGAGCTGCTTCGTCTTGTAGTCGTATAAGGCGGTAGCCTGTTCGGTGAGAACGTCGACGAATTGCCCTGCTAGATCAAAGTCGTCGTCTACGAAACCAAACATCTTGAGAAAGGCTTCTTCGGCCTTAATCTGTTCGGCGCCGCTGTCTTCTTCGATGCGGTTTTCAATGAGCTTGCGAATTTCCTCACGAGTGATGACGGAGCGCCGCACCGGCCGAATCAGTTCCAGGCCGGTGATGTCGGCCATCTCCTCGAGCATGCCGTCGATTTGCGCAAACAACTCTTCGGCGTCGTCGGGCCGCAGCGAATCTTCGGCTGATGCAGCGAACACCGACGCCGCCAATAGCAAGGGCGGCAACACCAACTTCACGAACGAGGATGAGATTGCTGACCTTTTCATGGGTAAGTCGAGCGCGAAAAAACGGGACCTGTACGCAGAAACAAACAGAATTGGGTGAGCACTGAGTCGGAGACCTCAGCGACCGCTGAGAAAGCGGGACCGGGGCACGATGTTTCCGGCACTCATTGTAGGACGTGCCGTGAGAGGCCCGGTTTCGAACCGGGGCCTAGTCCGCGATTCGGCTCCCGTAAAGACGCGACGTTCAGCCCGCCAGCGAGGCCCAGTCTTTCGAGCCGGCGTCGGATTTAGTCCGTTTCTTATCACGGTACATTCGTCGGTCGCTGAGGTAGACCAGTTCTTCACCCTTAGACGCGTCAGAGGGGTAAATGGCCGCACCGACGCTGACCGTCGTGCCGACCTTCCGACCGGGTCCGACGACTATGTCGTTCTGTGCCACAGCCTGCTTGAGGGCGATGATTCGCTTGTTGACCTGATCGCCGGCGATGCCCGGCATAATGGCGAGAAACTCGTCACCGCCGACGCGCCCGAGGAAGTCATAAGGCCGCAACGAGGACCGCAAGATTCGGGCTACGCCCGCCAGCAAACGATCGCCCGCACCGTGTCCGAGCGAGTCGTTGACCGGCTTTAGGTCGTCGAGGTCCAGGAAGAAGACAGCAAGGCTTTCCGACCGCCGCTCGGCCCGCTCTAACTCGGTTTCGAGTCTTCGGAAAACGGCGCGCGCATTGGGAAGCTCTGTCAGTGTGTCCGTTTCCGCTTCGAGGAAGATGCGCCGCAACGTTCGCGAAGACAGCACGGTAGAAGCGACCTTGCCCGTGATCAATGTCAACAATTGTGCTTGTTCTACAAGAAAGGCGTCCGGCGTTTTCGAGCACAGCGCAATCATTCCGATCACACGCTGATCGACTATCAACGGCGCGATCAAGCTGCAGCGAACGTCGTCAAGATAGCGCGGAACTCGACCGTCGGGCCCTTCCCCGGGGGGAGAGTTGGCGATCCGCGGCCGCCGCTCGTTCGCCGACGCCGGCATCAACCCCTGCATGGAAGAAGTGCTGAGCCGAGAGATACAATGGTCCGGAAAACCGTCGGCCTGCAGCAGAACGTATTTGTCCCCCTCCCGAATGAAGATGCCGGTACGGTCACAGGGAATGGCTTGTCGCAGAATGCGCAGACAATCCTGGAGACCCTTGTCGAAGTTGAGATCCGCTCCGAGCACGCTTAGGATTTCGTAGAAGGCCGCGAGGCGATGCGGAGCACTTGCGAGCGCCTCAAGGCCGCGCTGTCTCGAGCTCTCGCTGCTGCCGTGTTCGTCCAAGAGTTCATCCGCGACCGGCGTAGATTGCCTCGGCGCCGTCCCCTTCCACGCGGCGTGGATCGTCGGCAGCTCTCTGAGGAACGTGGCCAAGAGCCTTGGATCGAAGATCGTGCCGGACTGCTGCGTCATGAGGCGAGTAGCTTCGACGAGCTCCATAGCCTGCCGGTATGGGCGTTCGCTGAGCAGGGCGCTACAACAGTCGACGACCGTGAGCATGCGTGCCAAACGCGGAATACCCTCGCCTTCGAGGCCCGCGGGGTATCCTGATCCGTCCCAGTGTTCGTGATGGTGCAAGACAGCCTCGCGAACTTCCGTCGGCAGGTGGGCTGCCTCGACGATGGCCGCACTCAGCGACGGATGGGAGGCCATCTCTTCGAATTCGCGGTCGGTTAAACCGGTGGGCTTTTGGAGGATACTATCCGGCACTGCCAGATTACCGACGTCCCGCAATACAGCCGCGAGCTCGAGATCGCGTAGCTCTTGCTCGGAGCATTGCCAATGAGGCCCGACGCTCTGCAGAAGGTGAAGAATCCGCTCGTTCTCGGGTTGATTGAGCCGCTGACTTAACGCCTCCGCTGATCGTACGGCATCGTCACGAGCGGTCTCGGCGGGGCAGCTCGCATCTGAGTGGCCGGCGTCGCTCTCCGCGGGCCGCCGGGTAAGATAGGCCGTCGCACCCAGCAGGACAAAAGCCCCAAATGCTCGCTCCAGCGGAGTAGTACCTTCAACCAGCAGCGCTACGACCCCTACGAGCGCCGGAAGCAATAGACAGAGCGGGATGCGACTATAGAAACCCTCGAACCAGCGCTTGATCGATGCCTTTGCTTCCGCCGAGCCTTGGGCTACAACCGCGGCGCTGAGAATCACGTAGTACACGAGAGTGCCGGCCAGTCCCGCCGCCATGAACCCCGATTCGGAAGCGTCAGTGAAAAGGCGATAGGTGGCGTACATCCCCACGATCGCCGGGGCCTGTACGAGCGCAATCAGCCGACGTCCTGCGCCGCCGCTTCGTAAGTGCTGTACGGCGAGAGCGGCCCCGCCTAGAAAGTACAGAGGCCAAGGTAAGCCGTACGCAATGGCGGTAAGGACTGGGAGCACTCCGACAGGAAGAACAGTTCCAGTACGCGGTTCGCGCAGCGGCACCCCGCGAGCGGAAGCAACAATGCCCAGCGAGACCAGAAGAGCTGTCCAGCCGCGATCGAACGGCGAAATAAGCGCGATCAAGACTGCGATGACGCTCAAGGCGAGAGCGAGGATTGTCGAGGAGTCCCAGCGAGAGGCCCCCGAGAGGAATTTCGAAGCCGCGGCTGTCTTGCGGAGCACCTTCACGCCGGACTCTAGCGGCCGCGCTATTGCCAGATCGCCCAACCTACAAACATGGTTAGGTCGGCGATCGCATTCACGCCGCGATCTTCCCCTGGGCCTCAACCTCGAAAGAAAGGTGTATTCAATATCACGGACACCGTCTTGGCGGACAACGTCGAGGCTAAGTAGTTACTAGTACTTTTTCTACTATAGTCGTCTTAGCCGTCAATTGCAATCACATTGCTGCCGGATTACGTTTTGGCGACGAAAATCCAGCAGGCATGGTTACTCGGAAAGACAGCAGGCCGTAACGGCGGGCCCAGGTTCCGCCGATTGAAAGACGGGATGAAGCGTGCCATCAGGCTTGTGATTGTCTCTCTGTGCCTGTCTTCGACAGCCCAGCCGGTTCTCGCACAACTCAAGAGTTTTCCGTGGTTTAACCGTAGCGACCCCAAGATCACGACCCGTGTCTTCACGAGAAATCCGGGCTTTCGACTCTCGTGCAAGGACGTCGGTGTGTTTCCTTTCTCGGTTTCCGAGTTAAGCGAGCCCGCGTCGGCGGATCTTTCGACTTATGTTCGCCAAGCGCTACTGGCCCAAGGAGCGGCGGAGACGATCGCCCACATCTCGACGGCTCCCTGGAACGAGGTACCGGCCTGGAAGGCGCGCAAACTGAGCGAGAATGACAAGCTGCGCGCGATCGGGGCGGATGCAGCCGGCCGAGGGCTGGAACTGGCCGTGGTCGGCCGCCTCGGCGCAGCGTTCCGGAAGCCATCGAAAGGTCTGAGCGTTCGCGCTACCGTTTGGGTCATTAGGGCGCGAGATGGCGAGATCGTGTGGTATGGAACGAAGCACGCTGACTGGATACGCTACTTCCCGCTGGAGGAATGCCTCTACCACCTGGCGTGGTCGTTTGTTCTCGACTGGGGCGGGTCTGGTGCTTAGGGTTTCGAGCCCAGCGGTGGGGCCTGGAGCCGCTAGAACAAAGGCACCGAGGCTCGGATATTGGAGCCTTGGCCCGGATTCGACTCCAACGTCAAATCGCCGCCTAGGGTGCGAATCCTTTGCTTGATGCTGCGCGGTCCGATCCGCAACAACTCAAGCTCGTCGAGCGTGTACTTACCCACGAACGAGAAGCCGGCGCCGTTGTCGTCGACGGAGATATGAAGATCGCTCGCCACGTTTTTCAAGAGACAAAAGAACATGGGTGGCCTGGGCGTGTTTGTACACGTTGTGCAAGGCCTCGCGGACGATCTGGAGGATCTCCACGCCGAGTTTTCCCGGCACCGCCAAACTGCCATTTTCGCTTCCCACGAAGGTCACCGCGACGTTGCTCTCCCGCTGGAAGCCGTCGACGAGTCGTCGGCCCGCGGCCAGAAGTGATGAATCCGCTGCCTCCAAAGGCCGCATGCCATGGACAAAGGTTCGCATTTCTCCAACCAGATCGCGGGAGAACTGTTGTAACGAAGACAAATCCTTCGATGCAGCCTCGGCGTCGCGCTGCATCAGCTTGCGAATGATCTCGAGCCGCATCTCGAAGCTGATGATGCTCTGCAAGGGGCCGTCGTGGAGGTCTTGGGCGATTCGGCCGCGTTCAAGCTCGAAGGCTTCCTGTTCGGTGTGCTTCACAACCAGCAGGTGGCGCACGACGTCGCGGAAATGGCGGCTGACGCCCTGGACTTTCTTCCAGTCGCCGCGCCCGACGGCGGAAATGCTGTTAAACAACAGAAGCCGGCCGATCGGTTTGTTGCCGTCGAGGAGCGCACAGCCGACGGCGTTGTACGTTTCGAATTTCTGAATGACATAGGGATGCAGATCGAAATGACGGCGCACGGGCTTGCCCTGCTGATCGACGAGAGCTAGGTCATTGGCGTAGAAGTCGAGGCGGTTAGCTCGCAGACAGTTCCACTCGCGGCCTGAGTCGAAACGCGTAGGCGGCGCACCCGAGGCGTCACGTTCACCGGGCGCCTGGCAGACGGCGTGATATTCGAGCGTGTCATCCCAAAACGCCAGCATTGCGCGTGAACACTTGCGCCAGGTGCGCAACTCCTCTAGTGCCTCTTCCACTGCCCGAACCAAATCCTGCTCCGATTGCCCGGCGGCGCGGCGCAGGCCCGCTCCGATTCGGCCCTCCACTCGGTGGGCCTGATCGGAGAAGTAATAGGCCAACACGCCCGCGACCACAAGCAGGAACATGAACGACCCGTAGGAAAACTGGAATACCTGCGCCTCGCCGCTGGTCATCCATCCCGTGTAGAAGACCAAGCTGACGGCTGTCACCAGCAACACTTCGCGGCCGCTGTGGAGCAACGAGCTCTCGGCAAGCAGAAAGTAGAAAAGCAGCAAAGGTAGGGCGGCATCGCCGGGTCTCGCGAGCAGCACGAGGAGCACCGTGAAGAGGAGGTCGCCGAACTGAATTGACAGCGCCGAACTCCGGATTTTGACGCGTGACCGATAGACGACGATCAAGGTCGCGTAGACGGCAAACACAACCGCGAAAACCGTCTTGAAAGAGGCGATGTCTTCGGGCGCCCGGGAGATTTCGGCCACCAAGTAGACCAGCGAAAGGATCAGTCGAACGGTCGCAAGGTGCGCGAAGCGCCGGCCGCGGATCGCGATGTCACCTGTAAATGTTCCGGTGGGCATTAGGTGTTCGTTCGAAGGCCGGCGTCACGAGCGAATCAGCCGTCGCTGGTGCGTATTCTACCCGAACTCGCGTCCGAATTTAATCAGGTGGATACCGTAAAAATGGTCCTCTTGGAGGTCGGGTACTACAGGCCCGCCCCAAAAAGGCTTCAGAACCTTCACTTTCCGTGTGGCGCGTGTGCGGTTCGCGAGCTGCCTCCTAAAACCCGCTCGGACGAATCCAATAGCTCTCTGCCCAGCTTTCTCCCGGTGGGATGGTTTGGAGATCCTTATAGATGCCTTGGTGGGCCAGGTTGAAGGCGTTGGTGATGCCGCTCATCGGCTCGAAGCAAATGAAATTCCGTCCTTCCCCCGTTGGCGCATAGACGACGGCGGCTTTGTAGCGCCGCCCATAGACGACCTCGATTTGCTGTCTCGTGCCGCGGACCGAGAAGGTCGCGTGACCCTGCTCATCGCGCACCAACCCACCGAAAACATGGTCGAGGAACAAGCCCTGGAGTGATAGTGAGCCCGGGTCGCCCAGCACTTCGGTAATCGGCTTCGCTTCGCCGGTGGGGATGAGTTTGTCGCTCAAGGTCCATACGTTTTGGGCGGGGAGGCGGACTTTCCATTGATCACGCGGCGCGTCGTCAAGCTGGAAATACGGGTGGTAGCCGACCGACAGAGGCATCGTTTGCGCTCCGGTGTTGCGGATGCGAGTCGCGACTTCGAGGGTACCGCCGCTCAGGCGATAGGTCATCTCGATGCTGTGAGCGAAGGGGAACTGCGCCATGAAATCGGCGTGGCGCGTGAACTCCAAGCGGCTTGTCACCGATGCGCTTTCGTTGTCGGCATCGAGCGTGGTCACTTCCCACTGGGATGCGAATAGCAGCAGGCCGTGGATTGGTTGCCCTTCGGGGTCTGTGCCGTAGTTGTCCAGATCCGGGTTGAGCCGGTACTTCTTCCCTTCGCTATAAAAAGCGTGTTGATCGAGGCGATTGGCCCAAGGCGCGAGGAACGGATTTCCGCACAGTTTCCGATCCTTCGCGAAGGCCCCGACCGATTCGTACGGAAACCAGAAAATGTTCTTGCCGGCTACATCCATGCGGTAGGCGATATTGCCGATCGACGGCACGATCGAGACTTCAGTGTCGGCGGATTGGTCGACGAGGCGGACGATCTCCAGACCGTCTGAGGTTGCTCGCGTTGCGGAATAGGGTCGGGCGGAGGCGGTCATCTCAAAAAGAGCAAAGAGGACAAGGTAGATCGGGAGAGTCCTTGCGGGTGTCATGGCTCGGGAATTTCGCGCAGCTCGGTTTCTTCCTGACAGCACATGCAGCGGCCCGGTTCGTGGGTGTAGATGTGGCAGATTTCGCAGTAGTAGGTTACGCGGTGCCGGCGACTGTCTTTCATCGTGAAGAGCTTTCGGATTTCGAACCGGCCGTCAGCAGCGAGAGATCCTTCGAGTTCCCACTCGCGCCCGGCCAGGCGAGGGTCGCGAAGCTGCCCCTCGGAGAACAGATCGCCGAAAAGAGTGGTCCTCTTTTCGGATGGGCTGATCAAGACCAGTGGAGCGTCCTCGGCCGGGGGTTGGCCGGGGTCAGCTTGCAAGCGACCTCTCAAAACCAGCGTCTCGGCCGCGAAGGTCGAAGAGACCAAGATCGTCAGCAGCAGCGGGAGAAAAACGCCGCAACGGCAAGTTATTCGGGGAGGGCAGGTAGCAGGGATGCTTACCCAACTTGATTTCGTTATGGGCGCTGGATTCTCCACAGACCCTCGCGCCGGTCAGGCGTTTCCGGTAGCTTCCACGCGACCTGTCAAGCGGTGGACCATCCCGCCGACGACGTCACGGCCGCGTTCATAGGCTTCGGAATAAAGGCGGTTCTTTTCTTCGCGGCTCAACCGACGCCCGATACGGAAAAAGCGATCAAGACCCTTGCCGACGACATAGGTACCGGCGAACGAGATGAGGCCTTTCGAAATTAGCCCGCCGCCCGCGGGGACTTTCGAGACCAGTTCCCTAGCGACCGCTCGCCAGCCGAAAGCCGCCGCCACGATCGACCCGATCTGCACGCGCTGCTGGGAGTAACCCACGTCGTAGTCGCTGGCGGCCGCGATCAGAAAGGCCATACGTACCTGATTCATCGTCAAGAACGCTGTATCGGAGGCAAACTCGCCCACTGCCCAAGGCAGGCTGATCAAGCTCGGAACGATGTTCGGCAGCGCCGTAACCACGGTAAACAAGGCGTTTTCCTTGCTGATTTTCCAAACGATGCGCTCAATCACCGGATCGCGGAACGCCGGCAGCCTTCGCGCCGCCGGAAGCCATAGTTCTTCGTGATCGTCGAGCACCCGCTCGATTGCTTCATCCGGGTAGTATGGATCGAGTGCGTAGAAGTGCCGTGGGTGCGGCAAACCGGGTTCCGCAAAGCCGAAATCGCAGCGTCCGAAGTCGTCTTCGGAGGCAAGCCGAAGAATGTGTCGCCCGGCGTCGCGGGCCTTAGCGTCGGAGACGGCCTCGGGGATCAGAAAAGAGACGGTGCTGTTGAAGAACGATTCATCGAGGGCGAAAACCCCGACCGTGAGCGGCCGGTCGGCGAGTGCGCGAACTTCGTTCGAGTTGAGATGTTTGAGGGCCGCACCAATCTGCTGAATAATCGCCACCGACACTGCTTTTTATTCTAGCGGGTCGGCGCAAATGGGCGGATAGTCGGGGGTGGTGGTTCAAAAGGGTTTAGCCAATAGAGGCCGCCCCCCCCCCCCCCCCGCGTTTTCCTATTTGTTCGCCCGAGCCCGACGGACTCGGGTTCTCCCCCTAAGTTATTGATATAACTTAATCTAAGTCGGGATAAGGGCCAATAAAATTGGCTTCGTTTAGTTAATTTTTGAGTTCGCGCCCGCCGATCGGATGAGCCGTCGCGAAACTCCACGTTGTAAAATCCGCAATCCGGGATCCGAAGTCTTTCGGTGGGCCGCAATTGTTGTGGTTGACCGCGGCGAGGTCGCCCGCTAAGTCGCAAGCTGTTGACAACAATTGACATTCGAAGAAAATCGGGTAGAAGCGTCTTGGCTTCGTACAGTCGTTTTTCTAATTCCCGCGCCGGGAGCCGGTGGAGATCATTCGACATCCTCCCGACTCAGGATAACTGCAGTGTCAATTCGAGCCTGCTAGAAGAGTTTGACCGCGAGGTAGGTTTCATCGGCATAGATGACTTCGGCGCCTGACACCTCGGTCGAACGGGCGGTCAACGGTTCGATGGGCACGCCACTCAACTCGCGGGCATTGGGCGAGACTTGGCGGTGATTCGTGAGCAGGTAACGAAAGCCGGCTCGGCGCAGCTTGGCGAGGGCTTCGGGAAGCGAGGAAACGTCCTCCCAGAGCCAGTGGTAGCTGTAGCGCGCAAACCAGTCGCCGTAGACCGTCGAAACAATGTGGAAACGAGCCTGCTCTACGTGGAGGACGTACACGCGATCCGCTGGTCTGACGACTCGGTTGACGGCCGCAACCGCGGGATAGAACGGCAGCGCGGCTGTAAGAACAGCCTCCCGTTCGGCCGGGTTCGTCGGCGGCGCCAATCTCACGCTGCTCACAAAGCTCGTGGCGGGGACACTGTGCAATATCCCCCCGACCAACAGCAGGACGGGGACAATCGGAAGTTGTCGGCGATAACCGATCACTCGAAGACAGGACAGAAACCCAATCGCCGCGGTGAACAGCAGCGGCGTCGCGAAGCGGTGGAGCGGCGCGGTAACGCTCCACAACAGCAGGTAGGCGGCGGCGGTCAATGCAAGAACGCCGACACCGCGAATTGCGGAGCGGGCGGAGTGGTCGCGGAAACCCGGCAGCGCGGAAGCCGCAACAACGAGCAATAAGGGTAAAGCGATTCCCAAGGCGGCCGGGTCTAGGAAAACATCTTTCCTTCCCTGAACGAGCCCGGAAAAGGTTTGCGCTATACCGGCGAGACTGTGGTCGGCGCGATACACGACGCTCAGGTCGTAGGGCGGCGCGTGGCCTTCCGGGTAGCTCAAGGTCTGAAAGAAAGGGTGGAAAGGCGTGCCGGTGTGAACCCACGATCGCGCCCACCATAGCGAAACCGGGAGGAATGCCACGAGCCCTAACACGCTGATCGCGCGAAAGCTCTCGGCCTTGAGTGAGCGGGAAAAGCCCTGCCGGAGGACATAACCGAAAACGGCACAGCCGAGTAAGGCCGCACCGGTATGCTTCGCCGCGGCCGCAAACCCGAATAGCAAACCGGCAACGACCCAGAGCTGTCCCTGCCCTCGCCCCGGGGCCCGGCGAACTTGGTGAAACAGCACGGCGCAGCCCGCCGTCGCGAAGGCCGCCACGGTCAGCTCGGCGTATTCGATCGCGGCGATTCCGGTGAGAGCGGGCATGGCAGCGAGAAACAAGGCCCCGAGAATCCAGCCATCGCGCCAACGAATTTCCCGCGCCGCGTAGACGAGGGTGAGAAGAAGGATCAACTCCAATTCCAGATTCACCAACTTAGCCGCGAAATCCGCGTCCCATAACAGCCAATGGCGCAAGTAGAGAAGCACCGAGAGGTGCGGTTGGGCGTTGAAGCGGACACTGTCGAGAAAAGACAACGTCGCGGTTTCGCGATAGATCTTCGCGGCCGCCATGTGGTAGTTGGCGCTGTCGAACGCGGTCACTGGATGAAGTAGGTCGAACAGATGCACGACAGCCGCGGGCAAGAGGACGGCGAGAACACCCGCGGCCGGCAGGAGGTGTTCCCGTGATGGGCGAAGCGCGGCGAGCCATAGGAATGCCTGCCGGCGTTGGCGGCGGCGGGAGAGGACCCAGGCGCCTGCGGCGGCTTGCGCCCCGATCAGGACGAGCACGGCACTTCGATGCAAGTGTCCGGCGATTCCAAGTCCGAACAGGATCGTCCCGGAGATCCCCAACCCGAGGGTGAGCGCGGCAGCGGCTCGAAGGGGCGCGGACAGAGTGACCCGTCGTCCCCGCAAAAGAAGGTTTAACACGGCCCAGCCGAATAGGAAATCGCATAGGGTGACGAGCAGCGCCCCGAAGGTCATCAACGCGGTGTGCTCAATAAGCGCCGACGTGCGAGCCCACGGGGTCTCCCAGGTCATGCGAAGGAAGTAGGCATAGGAACCCGGAAGAAGAGCGAGAGGGCTTGTCTCGGCGATGGCCGATCGGTTGAGAGTCCAAATGAGCAACGGCGCCGAGACGATCAACAATACACGGAACCATCGCGGGGATTCATAGGTTCGGTTCGGCATGAAGAGACGGGAGGCCCGCGGCCGAGGCATCGCCCATCATACGACAGGCGGCGACACGCGACGGGAACCGCCGCGCGGGAGGCGGAGTCGCCCGATTCAGGGAGAGAACCGACGATCGTGCGGGTTTCTTCTCAACGGTATACTGACGAGTGGATCGGACGGCGGGCCTGTGATCCGGGGCGCCGAAACCGAACCGGTTGGAGGGGCGCTGATGTACTTAACCGACGATTTTCGACTCAAAGTCGGTTTGGCGGAAATGCTGAAGGGCGGCGTGATTATGGACGTCACGAACGCCGAGCAAGCCGTCATCGCCGAGCAGGCCGGCGCTACCTCGGTCATGGCGCTGGAGCGGGTCCCGGCCGACATTCGCAAGGAAGGCGGCGTTGCCCGCATGGCCGCGATCGGGAAGATTCGCGAAATCATGGCGGCCGTCAGTGTTCCCGTGATGGCGAAGGTTCGCATCGGCCATTTCACGGAAGCTCGCATTCTTGAAGCGTTGAAGGTCGACTATATCGACGAGAGCGAGGTACTCACGCCTGCCGACGAGGCCCACCATGTCGCCAAACGTGACTTCAAGATTCCTTTTGTGTGCGGTGCGCGCAATTTGGGTGAGGCTCTTCGTCGCATTGCCGAGGGCGCGGCGATGATTCGGACCAAGGGCGAGGCCGGGTCGGGTGACGTGGTCGAAGCCGTTCGCCATATGCGGGCTATACAGAGTGAAATGAAGCAGCTCACCGTGCGTGCGGCCGAAGAATTGCCGACTGCCGCCAAGGAGCTGCAAGCGCCCCTGGAGTTGGTCCAATATGTTGCCGAACACGGGAAATTGCCCGTGCCGAACTTCTCCGCGGGCGGCATTGCCACACCGGCCGACGCGGCGCTGGTCATGCAGCTTGGCGCGCAAGCGGTATTCGTAGGTTCGGGTATCTTCAAGTCCGAGGATCCAGATCGCCGGGCGCGAGCGATCGTGAAAGCGGCTACTTACTTCAATGACCCCGAGCAATTGCTGGCGGCCAGCGAAGAGCTGGGCGAGCCAATGCGGGGCCTTGATACAGCCAAGCTCGACGAAGCCGAGCTGCTGCAGACCCGCGGCTGGTAGGGTCCGCCCCGGAAGAATCGCGTGTGGTTGGTAACCGCCCGGGGCAAAGCGTGGACTTCCGTCCACGCCTCTGATTCTATTTGTCGCGGTGTGGCGCGGTCCCGAGGTTTCCGTCGCTTTTGCGGCTGAAGCGATGCGGGGTTTCATCGAAGGTATTGCGCTCTCCATGAAAGTCGGAATCTTATCGCTGCAGGGAGACTTTGAGGCCCATGCGGAGACTTTGCGGGGTCTAGGCGCCGAGTCGGTCGAGGTGCGGCATGCCGCGCAGCTCCCGTCTATCGACGGATTAATTCTTCCCGGCGGCGAAAGCACGACGGTGCTTAAGTTGCTCGATCGCGAGGGGATGACCGAGCCGCTTGTTGAATTCGCGTCACGGAGCCCGGTGCTGGGTACCTGCGCCGGGGCGATTTTGATGGCGACCGAGGTTTCTTCGCCTGCGCAACGCAGTCTCGGTTTGATCGATATGGCGATCAAGCGCAACGCTTACGGACGGCAACTCGACAGCTCGATTCGTCGGGTCGAACCGAGTGAGGAATTCGGTGAGCGAACGGAGGTTGGCCCCATGGAAGCGGTATTCATTCGTGCCCCCAAGATCCGCCGTGTGGGAAATGCGGTGACCGTATTGGCGACTGACGGAGAGGACCCGATCCTGGTCGAGCAGGGGAACTGCGTTGCGGCGACTTTTCACCCCGAGCTGAGTGATGAGCGGCGGGTACATGCACTGTTTCTCGACAAAGTCCGATCATCGTCATAGGTGCGCTTGTTGGCGCTCAGGCACGACGGTGGTGACGAGGACCGGCCGGCGCCGCTCCGAGTAGTAACTGCCCTAGGCTGAATACATACCCATCATGCAGATTCCGGCGCGGGTTCTTTTTGTTTGTATCGGCAACTCATGTCGAAGTCAGATGGCGGAAGGCTTTGCGCGCGCCGGCCACAACGATTTGATGGAAGCCACCAGCGCCGGGGTCTACCCCGCGGCGATCGTTCAGCCGGAGACGATCGATGTCATGGCCGCCAAGCGCGTGTCCCTGGACGGCCAGTCCCCGAAGAACATCTCCGAGATCGACGCGGCGTCGATTGATCTGGTCGTGAATATGAGCGGCATGCCGATTCTCGAAGCGATGCCGGGGTTCCAAGGCCTGAATCTGATGTGGGCGGTCGAAGACCCGATCGGTAAGTCCGGGAAGGTCTATGTGAAGGTGCGGGATCGAATTGAAGAGTTAGTCGACGATCTCGCGCAAACGCTACACAACCGCCTCGCGGCCCGCAGTGCCTAGGGACAAGAAAGGATTTGCCATACCCGGTCGGAGGCTACGCCTTTCCGTCTCTGGAAAGGTACTGCTCGAGCGCGACCGCGTTGTTGTGGTGTTCATCCTTGGCGGAGTAGACCAGCGTGACCTTTCCCTTTCCGAGGGCCTCGCGGATACGCGCTAATGAGTCTTCCTTCTCCGCGAGTTCGGCGAAGTACCTGGATCGGAACTTTTCCCAGCGCGCCGGGTCGTGATTGAACCACTGCCGGAGTTCTGTGCTGGGAGCCACCTCTTTCAGCCACAGGTCGATGCCGGCGGCGGCTTTGTTCAGGCCTCGCGGCCAAATGCGGTCCACCAAGATGCGGGCGCCGTCCTTGCTGCCCGATTTTTCGTAAACGCGCTTGATTCTGATCATGGACCTGCCTCGAAAGAGCCAAAACCGGGTGACCGGCTGAGAGCCGGAGACTGCCGAGCCGTTTGGTCTTGCGCTGATCGAAGGGCCGTACGCCGGACCCCTCCCTTTCGGTCGGGGCTCTTTGGCTGCTAGGAAGCCGCTTCAACCGCGGGCATCTTGTGCTTGCACTCACCGTTGGGACATTGGAGAAACGACCCGCTTTTGAGATTCTTGGCTTCCATGTAAGGGCTGCCGCACTCGGGGCATTTCATGTCGACGGGCTTGCTCCAGGCCGTGAAGTCGCAATCGGGGTAGCGCGTGCAACCGTAAAAGGTCTTGCCGCGCCTCGAACGGCGTTGGGCGATTTCGCCCCGGCAGGCCTCGCGCGGGCAGGCCAGCCCGATTGTCTCTTGTTTGATGTAGCGGCAATCGGGGTAGTTGCCGCAGGCGGTGAACTCGCCGAAACGACCCGTCTTGCGCATCATTTGGCTGTCGCATTGGGGGCATTTCTCGTCGAGTGGGACGTCGGGCTTGCGCTCCTGCTTGCCGACTTGGCGCGTGGTCTTGCAATCGGGATAGCCGGTGCAAGCATAAAACATCCCGAAGCGACCGCGTTTTAGGGCCATGGGCCGCCCGCAGTTTTCACAGTAGTCGGTTTCGCCTTCCAACTTGGAAAGGTCGGCACTGTCGACATCCGGCAGATCGACGGTCAACTCGCGGGTGTTGGTGCAATCGGGGTAGCCGCTGCAAGCGATGAAGCTGCCGTGCTTACCCCAGCGGATGACCATGGGTTTGCCGCACTTATCGCACGATAGATCGGTCGGGCGCTCCATCCTCTTCATGTCCGTCATGGTCTTGGCGGCCCTGTCGAGGTCTTTGGAAAACTTGTCGTAGAAAGCGCCGATCGACTCGCGCCAACTGCGCTTACCGTCTTCGATCTCGTCGAGTTCCTCTTCCATTTTGGCCGTGTACGCCACGTCGAAAATATCGTCGAAGGCCTCGAGCAGCAGTTGCGTTACGACGGTGCCGAGTTCGGTCGGAATGAAGCGTCCGCCGGTCTTCATGACGTAGTCGCGGTCCTGAATCGTCGAGAGAATCGCCGCGTAGGTTGACGGCCGACCCACGCCGCGGGCTTCGAGTTCCTTGACGAGCGTGGCTTCGGTGTAGCGCGGCGGCGGTTCGGTGAAGTGCTGCTCGGGAAGCATCTTCTTCAGCGTGAGCTTGTCGCCCTGCTTGACGGAAGGCAGCTTGGTTTTGAGGTCGGTGTCTTCTTGGTCTTTCTGGTCCTTGCCTTCCTCGTACACGCGGCGGAAACCGTCGAATTTGGGAACCGAACCGGACGCGCGAAACAGGTAGCTGTGCTGGTCGCTGCCCTGGACCATAGTTTCGATGGAGGTCTGATCAAAGACGGCGGGCTTCATCTGCGAGGCGACAAAACGGTTCCAGATCAGCGTGTAGACCTTCAGTTCGTCTTCGCCCAGGTGTTGTCTGAGAGAGTCGGGCGTGCGTTCGACCGCAGTGGGCCGGATCGCCTCGTGGGCGTCCTGCGCTTTTTTCTTCGTCTTGTAGACGTTCGGCTCCGAAGGCAAGTAATCGCCACCGTACTGCTTTTGGACGAAACCCCGGCATTCGGTGATGGCGTCGTCGGAGACCCGGACTGAATCGGTTCGCATATAGGTGATGAGCCCAACCGCACCCTCGGTGCCCAGCTCAATACCTTCGTAGAGCCGCTGCGCCAACATCATCGTGCGCTTGACGCTGAAGCGAACACGTCGCGCCGCTTCCTGTTGAAGCGTCGAGGTGATGAACGGCGCCACCGGGTTGCGCTTGCGCTCCTTGGTGGTTACCGACTCAACAACCCAGTCCGCTCCGCTGACCGCTTCAACGACGGCGTTCGACGATTTCTCGTCGCCCATTTCGATGGTCTCGCCGTCCTTGCGTGCCAGACGGGCACCGAACTGCGGCGGGCTCTCGGCGCGCAAGCGGGCTTCGATCGTCCAGTATTCCTTCTTCTCGAAGACCTTGATTTCCTTCTCGCGATCGACAACCAAGCGCAGTGCGACGGTCTGCACGCGCCCGGCGGAAAGGCCGCGGCGAACCTTGTCCCAAAGCAGGGGCGAGATTTTGTAGCCGACGAGCCGATCAAGCACGCGCCGCGCTTGCTGCGCGTCGACGCGGTTGAAATTGATGGTTCCGGGCTGCTCAAAAGCCTTGGCGATACCCTTCTTGGTGATCTCGTTGAAAAGGACGCGGTAGATTTTCAGCGTGTCCTTGCGCTTGGCTTGCAGCACTTCGGCCAAGTGGTAGCAAATGGCTTCGCCTTCGCGGTCGGGGTCAGCCGCAAGATAGACCGCGGAGGATTTTCGGGCCGCCTTGCGTAACTCTTCAATCAGCCCTTTCTTGCCTTCGATGACTGTATAGGTCGGTTCGAAGTCGCCCTCGACGTCGACCGCGAGATCTTTCTTGGGCAGATCTTGGACATGTCCCAACGACGCCTTGACGACGTAGCCCTTGCCCAAGTATTTGCCGATCGTGCGAGCCTTCGCCGGGGACTCTACGACGACGAGTGCCGTGTTTTCTGCTGCTTTCGCCATGGTCTAGCTTCAAGCTCCTTTAGATCGAGATGCAGGTGGAGGGGCCATCGAGACCAACTCGGACCCTCTTCCTTTACTTATTACCATGGTTCACGACCAAATGCGTACGAAGTGTTTGCCGGGAAGTTGCTTGACCACGCCGTAGATCTCCAATTCGCTCAGCGCCGCCAGGACTTCCGACGGGGAGCGATCCTCCATCGAGCCGATCACTTCGTCGATGTGCACGGCGCTGTCGACTCGGAGCAGCGAGAAGACTTTCTTCCCCAACGGCGAGGCCGCTCCCTGCCAGATTGATGCCTGGGAGGGGTCGGAAGTTTCAGCCGTTCCGCCATTTTCCGTTCTCAGTGCCGCCTCGATGCGGCTCGCCATTTTCGCACGGACGGTCGTGGGGAGTTCTTCGATCACGTCCTCGGTCTGTTGCACCAGTTTCGCTCCCTGCTTGATCAGCAGATTCGGGCCCCAACTCGGTTTAGAAGCAATGCTGCCCGGGACCGCCAGCACCTCGCGGCCCTGGTCGAGCGCCAAGCGGGCGGTGATCAGCGAACCGCTGTATTGTGCCCCTTCGACGACCATCACTCCGTAGCTAAGCCCGCTGATAATGCGGTTGCGTATCGGAAAGTTTTGGGGAAATGCCGTTGACCCCATCGGGAATTCCGAAACGATTAATCCCCGCTCCGCCACCTCCGCGATCAGCTTGCGATTTTCCGGCGGGTAGGTGACATCCACGCCGTTGCCGAGCACAGCGATCGTGTCACCGGTACCTGCCAGAGCCCCGCGGTGTGACGCTGAATCGATGCCTCTGGCCAATCCGCTCACGATCGTCAATCCGGCCACCGAGAGCTCGCGACCGAATTTCTCCGCGACACCGCGTCCGTACGGCGTAGGACGGCGGGAACCGATAATCGCGATTGAATCGGCCTCGAGAAGCTCGGCACGGCCCCGGGCATACAGCAAGATCGGTGGATCATAAATTTCCTTCAGGCGCGGAGGGTATCGCGGGTCTTGGAACGATACGATCTCCGCTCCTGCATTGGCGGCCTTCTCGACCTCCGCGGTACCGTCCTCGAAGGACAGTCCGGAATGGATAGCGTCCGCGACCGCACGGCGGATGCCGCACCAGCGCAATTCGCTGAGCGAGGCGTGAAAAACCGCTCCCGGATTCCCGAACGCTCGAATTAATTTGAGTGCGTTCCGCGCTCCAAGCCCCGGAACAAGGTGTAACGCCAGCCAGTAAAGCTGCGCTTCCCGGCCGGACGAGGCGGCTGCCATCCGGTTCCCTGAAGTACGGACTGTATCAGCCGGCGGCGGGCAGGTCAAGCGGGGTCGCCGGCGGCTGCCAAGCGTTTCTCAATCTGTTCGAGGGCAAGTCCGTCGATCGCGATCACCTTTTGGCGGCTCGTCTTGCCTTGCACGATGCGCAGAGACGAACGGGGGACGCCGAGCAGTTTGGCCAGAACTTGGATGCAAGCGCGGTTTGCTCTCCCCTCTACCGGAGGTGCAGTCACGGAGAGCTTCCAGCCTCGGGGCGTCTTTTCTCCGAGTCGGTTTCGTGAGGCCGCAGGCTGCACGTAGACGCCAACGAGCGCGGACTTCTCGTACGACTTTGGTCGCGCTTGGCCGGCCTTGCGGGTACTCATACGCTCGCGATCCACCCGATCGCTTGCAGTCTACCGGGTTGCCGCGCAAACTCGCGCAACCTAGCGAGGAGCGGACTCACTTTTTCGAGGGCTGCCTCGGAACGCGCGTGGATTGCAAGACAATGTCCCCAAGAATGGCGACACGGCACGCAAGAATTTACGTGCGCCACGTCTCTTGCCGACTTCCCCACTACGACGTTGACGTCGCACACGACGGCTGAGTGGTGGGCTACACAAAGCTGTCGCCACCCCCAATACAATGGGAGCACCATGCTGACCGCATGCTGCCGGCCCTTCGGGTAAAGAGCTTCCGCTTTACCTCGATGTCGGATGCGGTGGAGCAACCACCTAGCGGTCAATTCTGATCTCGCGCGGCCCCGAAGCGTCCTAGCTTTTGGAGCACGATCAGTTCGACCGAACGGACTACTTCCCGGTAGCGATTGGCCGCAACAAGCTGATCGGATATCGCCGTGGCCGAGGAAAGGTCGTCCTTCGGATCCACGAAAGCAAGATGGCCGTCCTTTGCGATCCAAAACTCAAAATCGGTGAACTCGCGTTCGATTCGCAGGTACGCTTCCTGACTTTCCACCAAGAGAAGCGAAATCGGGCGGTCCCAATAAGAAGGAAACGAGATAGGGTGGAACGAGTAAGGAAATGTGCGGTAGTAGCCCAAGATCTCGACGCTTCTTCCGATCCCCGCGTCTTCGATGCGGCGATCCCGCCCAAGGGAGGCCGGATCGGACGCAGGCGGCGAATTCTCAGCCTTTCCTTCCAAGTCGATGACGGTCAGCGTTGAACCCGGATCGATCCGCCGAATGGTTTGTCCCAGAAACAGCACCCAGTCCTCGGACGTTGTGCCGACTTGCATGATGACGGACCGTTGGTTCTCGACCAGCACAGAAAGCAACAGCGGGGCCAGTCCCGCAAAGCAGCTTCGCCGCACATCGATCTCGGGCACCTCGCCGTCATCGCTGACGTCCGCCGTGTCTTCGTGTTGCGGTTCGCGCTCCGGTTTTATGTCGGGTTCCACGAGGACGAGCGGTGGAGCGGAGTTGCCGGGTGGCTCGGCGACCGACGGGGCTTCCGCCTTGAGCCACCGTGCCGCGGCGTCTCGCAAGCGCAGGTCGACCACCACTGCATGGGTCTTACCGAAGACATCGAGACCGTCTTGGTCGTAGCTGTTGGCCGCCCACTCCCGGTCCAATTCACCTTCCGCGGCAAGCCGTTGCCAGCGAAACCAGTGCCAGGCGAGGCGATTTCCACTCTCCGCCGCCCGGCGAGCCGCGCGGGCGAGATTCTCAAGCGACCCCCGAGATCGCAACGGAGCGTGAAGGCACACGATACGGTCGGTAAACACAGCAGGTCCGGTGATTCCCGACAGCGTGTGATTACCGAGGCCGATTTCGAGTTGTGACGACGCCCGAGCGATCCATTTCGCCGGATGCATCATCTCGACATAGGCGTTCTCTTGGGCTTCGACGAGACGACGCATTTGGTCGATCGGGCCGACCGGTTCGGGAGTCCGCCGTGTCACGTCCAAGAGCGCCTCTGGCGAGTTCTCGAGTCGGCCACGCTGCTGAATAAAGTTCAGCACTTCGACCTGGAGCGCTTCCGCAGGCGTGTCGGCTAACGGATCTTTTAGATTCCCGCTTGCATTCCACCAGAACTCATCGGCATCGATCGGGACCACCCAGTCCGCTCCGCGCAGATACGCCTCTCGCGCAAGCTGCGTTGTGAAGTCCCATTGGTAGTAGGGTCCCGGGTAGCGGGTCCAGACAACCGGCAGCGACCGGCTCAGTTCATCCAATACACGGTCGGTTCCATCGGTCGAACCATTGTCGGCAACGAGCAGGCAATCGACGCCGGAAGCGAGATGGTGAAGGATGTTGAGCCGCACGATGTCGGCTTCATCGCGCACCATCATTAGGCCGAATAACTTCATGTCACGCGATTCCGCTATGGCGGCCGAAGCCAAGGAGGCCGGCCCGACAGCCACCGAAGATGTTCCCATCTCGGCGGTGACTCCGATCATGTATCATGATGGCTCTTCTTTTTCATGGTGTCCCGATAGCCGCTGATTCCGCTGGGCACGAGACCGCTGTGTGGTCCGATGCTTGGAAGCGGATCGCCTGCTCCCCGGCACTCGATCACGCAGGGCCGGGGCTTTTTCTCCCGGGAGAAATGTTTGCGGATCGTCGTCATCGGTTGGATTATCCGCGAGCCCTTGGGGGGGATGGCCTGGCACCATTTGCAATACGTTCTGGGCCTGGCCGATTTGGGACATGAGGTCTATTATCTCGAAGACAGTGGCGACCGCCCGTTCTGTTTTCATCCCTGGACGGAGACGGTCGATACCGATCCCACGGAGGGTCTCGAATTCGCCCGAGCGAGCTTCGACCGTATCGGACTCTCGGACCGATGGGCCTATTACGACGCCCATACGTCGGGATGGCTGGGACCGGCGGCAAGGAAGATGCGGGCCATTCTCGCGACCGCGGATGTGCTGTTGAATGTCGCCGCCTGGGTGAGTCCGATGCGGCCTTGGCTTGAGCAGATTCCGGTCCGCGTCTTTGTCGATACGGATCCGGCGTTCACGCAGATACTGCACTTGACGACTCCCGCGGCTAAACAGACGGCATTACGGCACAACGCGTTTTTCTCCTTCGGTGAGCGTTTTGGAAAGTCGGGGAGCACGATTCCGGATGACGGCCTGCCGTGGCGTCCGACCCGTCAGCCGGTTTTGCTTGATGCGTGGGCTTCGTTGACGCGAGACCCGCGACCAGCCGTCGACGGAGGGTTCACAACGGTGATGTCTTGGGACAGCTACCCAGCGCGTGAGTACGGTGGGATTCAATACGGGGTAAAGTCGCACTCTTTCCAGCCGTATTTTGATCTACCGCGGAAGGTGGCGGGCACGTTTGGGATTGCGGTTCGCCGTGTGGCCAAAGAGACGCGTGATGCTCTCGCCGAGGCGGGTTGGGCGCTGTCGTCGCCTAAAGCGACCAGCCGCGACTTGGATGCGTATCGCGACTATATCCGAGGGTCGAAAGCTGAATTCAGCGTGGCAAAGCATGGCTATGTCATCACCCGAAGTGGCTGGTTCAGCGAACGTAGCGCGGCGTACCTTGCAAGCGGCCGCCCGGTGCTGCTGCAAGACACGGGGTTTTCCGAGTTTCTGCCCGCGGGGCTTGGGCTCGTGGCCTTCAACGATCCCGAAGAAGCGGCGGCGGGCGTCGAAGACATTGCCGGCAATTACTCGGCGCACTGCCGCGCAGCGCGGGACGTTGCGGCCGAGTATTTTGATTCCCGCAAGGTGTTGGCGCGACTTCTCGATCAAATCCCCTTCTGATCAGCGGACGGGCGCGAGAGCAGGCAGCGGCGATCACCGACTATTTTCCTTTCAATCGGGACCATTCGGAGATGGTTGATTTTGAGAAAGAGCAGATCGGCCGGGCGCTGGAGAATTATTGACTGGAACGTGCGGGGTCGAAGTGATTCCGTCAACGGTCTGAATAGAACGGTTGATTGACGCCTTGCGCTTTGGCACGTGGAGGCCCTCGGCACCGAAAAAGCCGCAAGTCCCTTCCGACCCTGCGCTACGCCTGACAATAAGGAATGAGGTCGATCTACCGGTCTCCGTTAGTCGCGAACCTCGACCCAAAAACTTAATTGGACGGCGGCCCGCAGCGGCATTTCCGAGATGCCGAGGGCCGTTCGCGTGTGGCGGCCGCGTTTCTCGAAGACTTCCATCAGTAGGTCCGACGCGCCGTTGAGCACCTTCGGTTGTTCGGTGAAATCCTTTGCCGAGAATACGTTCCCTTCGAGCCGTACAATCTGAACGACCTTTTCCAGGTCGCCGATGGCATCGCGGATTTGCGCCAGGGCGTTGATTGTCGTGAGCCGTGCGGCCTGGTAACCGTCCTCTGTGCTCAACTCATCGCCTAGGCGCCCGGTGTATTTCATCACCGATCCTTCCCAGGGAAGTTGGCCCGAGGTAACAACGAGCTTGCCTGTGCGGACCCAGGCAACGTAGTTCGCCACGGCGGGCGGCGCGTCCGGCAGAGTGATTCCAAGGCGGGCAAGGTTTTCTTCGGCGGTCATAACGGTCCCCACATCCTAACTGTTTTGCCTATTTCGAGGGCTTAACCCATGCATCTTCGAGGCGTGCGGAACGCGCGTCTTTATGCGCCCGCGTCAAGTTTGTCGGCCGGTTTCGGGAGGTGATTTGTGCGAAGTGTCTCCCCGCCCCGGCGCTATAATGACGCTTGATGGAAGTCTCCAGCGTCTTCTGGCTGCGGGTCACGTTGCTGCTCTATTCATTGGGCTTATGGCACGCGCTCGTGACCGTCGTGCGGCGGCGGCAGAAGATGTTCGGAATGGCGCTTGCGTCCATTTCATTGGGCGCTGTGTTGCATTTCGTTTCGATTGTTGATCAGGCGATGGCGATGGACCGGATTCCCGTCGCGACGCTGCATCAAATGGCTTCGCTGATCGGATTTCTGATCACCTGCGTCTTCCTGCTCTTCTACTGGCGCTACAAGTACGACAGCCTGGCCGTCTTTGTGTTCCCGACGGTTTTCTTGCTGACGCTGGTCGCAAGCTTGGGTACTCCGGTGGAGGCATTAGCGGGTCGCTCGCTCGGCCGTTGGTGGTTGTCGCTGCACGTTGTTCTCTTCCTGCTCGGCTTCGCGGCCCTCTTTCTGACGTTTATCGCGGGTGTGATGTACATCATCCAAGAGAAAGAGTTGAAGTCGAAGAGTCCGAGGGCCTTCTACTATCGACTGCCCCCGCTCGGCGCGCTCGACGACATCTCGTATCGTTCGCTGGCGGCGGGTTTCGTTCTCTGCACGCTAGGGCTGATTGCGGGCAGTTTCTGGGCCTTTGTCGAATGGGGCGCTAACTGGATCGTCGACCCCACGATCGCATTGGCTTTTCTGACCTGGGCCATTTATCTCGGCATGGTTTTCGGCCGGTTGGCGATTGGTTGGCGGGGTCGTAAGGCAGCCTACTTCTCGATTCTCGGCTTTTGCTCGGCGGCGCTGACGTGGATCGTGAACAGCGGCGTGCATTCTTTCATGAAGCCGTAAAAGGCCATGAGCGTTCTTCTACTCGGACTGAGCCACAAAACCGCGCCGATCGAGGTGCGCGAGCGGCTGGCTTTCGATGAACAGGTGAGCGGTGTGATCGCCTCGGAGTTGACCGAGCGGCCCGGAATTTCCGAGGCGATGGTCGTTTCCACGTGCAACCGGGTAGAGTTCCTGGTGCAGGGGGAGTTAGGCTACGATGCGGCCGATCAGATCCACGCTTTCCTTACCGAGAAGCCGAATGTTCCGATCGAGGCAGCGGCGCCATTCTTATACCGGTATATTGATCAAGAAGCGGTGCGCCATTTGTTCCGCGTGGCATCGAGTCTGGACTCGATGGTTATCGGGGAACCGCAAATCCTGGGGCAGGTCAAAGACGCATACACGGCCGCCAAGAAAGCCGGCGCGATGCGGGGGCAGCTGGACTTCATCGTCAACAACGCGTTTCGCGTGGCGCGGCGTGTCCGCAATGAAACCGGCATCGGGCAATTAGCGGTCTCGATCAGCTACGTGGCTGTCGAGCTGGCGCGCAAGATTTTCGGCGATTTAAGCGGTCTCTCGATCCTGCTGGTCGGCGCGGGTAAGATGTCGGAGCTCAGCGCCAAACACTTGCAAAACTCCGGCGCGCAGCACATCTACGTTACTAATCGCACGTATGAGCGGGCCGAAGAGATGGCGCGTGCCTTCAACGGTGAAGCCGTTTCTTTCGATCGCCTATTGGAAGTTTTGCAGCAGGTGGATATTGTTATTTCCTCGACCGGAGCGCCGAACTTCATCCTCACGAAGAAAACGGCGCAGGGCGTGATTGCCGCGCGCAAGAACTGGCCGATCTTCTTCGTCGACATAGCCGTGCCGCGCGACATCGACCCGGAGATCAATTCGATTGACAACATGTTCGTCTACGACATCGACGATCTTCAGCAGGTCGCCGACGCCAACCTGCGCGAGCGCCGACGCCATGCCGACCTAGCGGAACGTATCGTTCAAGACGAAGTCGAAAAGGTGATGCGGCGGCTCAAGACGAGCGAAGTGGCGCCGACCATCGTGTCGTTGCAATCCGAACTCGACGACCTTCGCAAGGCTGAGATCAACCGTCACCGCTCGAAGCTCGGCGATCTGACGCCTGAGCAAGAGCAGGCCATTGAAGCCATGACGCGGGGGATTGTCAAGAAAATCGCGCACCCCCCGATCACTCAAATGAAGAAAATGGCGGGCGAGCCCGATGGGTTGCATTTCGTGGAGTTCGTCAAGCGAGCCTTCAACTTGAAAAAGTAACACCCGGACAGTTCGGAAAGAGAACTTCCCCGCTCCGCGCCAACTTCCACCGCCCATGCAGTCCATCAAGATCGGCACGCGTGGCTCGAAACTTGCGCTGTGGCAGGCACATTGGATCGAGAAGCAGCTTAACGATCTTGGCGTTGTAACCGCGATCGAAGTCATCAAAACAACCGGGGATAAGATTACCGATGTAGCGCCGGCGAAGATCGGCGCTGAAAGCGGACTGAAGGGCGTTTTCACCAAAGAAATTGAGGAGGCTCTTCTCGACGGTCGGATCGACGTTGCCGTCCACAGCCTGAAGGACTTGCCGACGGAAATCGATGAGCGACTTGTAGTTGCCGTCGTTCCCAAACGCGCCGACCCGCGCGACGCGATGGTGGGCCGACGTGTGGATGAACTCCAAGAGGGGGCCAAGGTCGGAACGAGTTCCTTACGGCGAGCCGCTCAGCTACGCCATTTTCGCTCCGATATCGACGTGCTCGACATCCGCGGCAATGTGGATACGCGCCTGCGCAAGTTGGACGAAGGGCAATACGACGCGATTCTTCTGGCTTCCGCCGGGCTACACCGGTTGGGTTGGGAAGATCGGATTGCCGAGATTCTGGATCCAGGCGTCATGGTTCCGGCCGTAGGTCAGGGGGCGCTGGGAGTGGAGACGCGTTCCGACGATGAAGCGGTGCGAGGTCTGCTGGGTCCTCTCCACGACAAGGAAACCGCGACGGCGGTTGCCGCTGAGCGTGCTTTGCTCGATGCGCTGGGAGGGGGTTGTCAGGTGCCGCTCGGAGCAAATGCCGTCGTGACCGGCGAGACCATGAACCTAACAGCCGTAGTCGTCTCGCCCGACGGAAAGCGCGTCGTTAAGGCCGGCCAAACCGGTGCGCCGAATCAACCTGAGGAATTGGGCCGGCAGACGGCTCAACAGCTTCTTGCGGAGGGTGCTCGCGAAATTATGGATGCGGCGTAGGAGCTCGCGCCTCGCTTTTGATTGAGCCCGCAAACGTTGATGACTCTTCCAACCGTTTCGCGTCAGGTCGGCCGACTCGCGATACTCGCCTTCGCCGTCTCGTTCATCCGCGCCGAGACCCTGCCGCCCGATGTGCTGTTCATCGCTGTTGACGATCTGAACGACTGGGTCGGCGTGTTGGGCGGGCATCCGCAGGCGAGAACGCCGAATATCGACCGCTTGGCCCGCCGAGGCGTCTTATTTGCGAACGCTCATGCCTCCGCGCCGGCTTGCAACCCTTCGCGGGCGTCGTTAATGACGGGCGTGCGGCCGTCGACTTCGGGAGTCTACAACAACCCCCAAGATTGGCGGCAGTCAAAGAAACTGCGGGGTCTGGCAACCATTCCCCAGACATTTCGAGCCGCAGGGTATCGCGTTATCGGGGGCGGGAAGATCTACCACGCCCATACGATTTACCCCTGGGGCTTCCAGGGTTTTCCGCAACCGGAAGCTTGGGACGAATACTACCCATCCCGGCGGCGACAGCTTCCTGACGAGATCACCCCTCTTCGTCCGCCGATCAATTCCCACCCGGCGATGTATGAGGGGGTTTTCGACTGGGCTCCGATCGTCGCCGAAGATTCGGCCACGGGCGACGGGCAGGTTGTGACGTGGGCCGAACGGCAGCTCGCTAAGAAGCACGACAAGCCCTTGTTTCTGGCCGTGGGAATCTATCGCCCTCATATCCCCTGGTACGTCCCGGAGAAGTACTTCGCGATGTATCCGCTCGCTACCGTGCAATTGCCTCGTGTTCTCGCCAACGACCTCAATGACATTCCGCCGGCCGGACAACGGGGTTTGCTGCGACATTGGCACAAGTGGATCGCCGAGAACGATCAGTGGAAGAAGGCCGTCCAGGGCTATTTGGCGAGCGTAACGTTCGCGGACACAATGGTCGGGCGGCTGCTCGACGCGTTGGAGAAAAGCGGGCGAGCAGAACGTACGCTGATCGTGCTTTGGTCTGACCACGGCTATCACTTGGGTGTTAAGGAACACTGGGAGAAATTCGCCCTTTGGGATCAAACAACGCGGGTCCCGCTGATCTTTGCCGGGCCGGGGGTCGCCAAAGTCGGCGGTCGAAGCGAGCGGCCGGTTTCGTTGCTCGATATCTATCCGACGCTGACCGAGCTGGCGGGTTTGCCAACTCCCGAGCACGTCGAGGGACGCAGCTTGACCCCGTTGTTGGGCAATCCCGAGGCGGATTGGCCGTATGCGGTGGTGACGACCCAGCGGCGAAACAATCATGCGGTTCGATCCGAGCGCCATCGCTATATTCGCTACGCCGATGGGTCGGAAGAGCTTTACGACCACGAATCCGACCCCTTGGAGTGGAAGAATCTGGCGGGGGAAGCGCGCTACAACCGCGTCAAAGAGAAGTTGGCAAAGTGGCTGCCTAAGGTGAACGCGGCGGATGATCCGCCGCTGCCAGCGCGGGAATAGCGGGGGACCGCATTCGCCGGCGCACACAATTCACAGCATAAATACAGAGCCCAGAGCGAAAGCGACGGGCCAGGGGCAGGCAACCGCAACGCACTTCGGCACGCGTCTCCCCACCCGTTCCGCATTTCGGCATAGTCTTCCGCCTACTCGAACTGATGTGCCCTGGCCCGTCGCATCAAGCCGGCATCGATAATTCACAACATTAAGATACGGAGCCCAGAGCGCAAGCGACGGGTCAAGGGCACAAAGGTTTCGAGTAGACGGAAGACTATGCCGAAATGCGGAACGGTTCGGGGAGACGCGCTGCCGACCCGCGTGGCGGTGCCTGCCCGGACCCGTCGCTTGCGCTCTGGGCTCTGTATCTGCGTTACGAATCGTGTGCACGGAGGGGCGGGGCGGCGACGACGTTCGCGGGTCGGCCGTCGAAGAAATCGAAGACATTGTCGATGGACAACTTCAGGCCTGCTTCGAGAGCTTCGCGCGTGACTCCGCCCGAGTGCGGCGTCAACACGACGTTCGACAGCTTGGTCAGGGGATGTCCTTCAGGAAGCGGTTCGACGTCGAAAACATCGAGCCCGGCGGCGGCAATGCGGTTCCCCTCGAGCGCCCCGATCAAAGCCGCCTCGTCGACGATCGGGCCGCGTGCCGTGTTGATGAAAATCGCGGTCGGCTTCATCCAAGAGAATTCACGCTCGCCGATGAACCCGATTGTGTCCGACGACTGGCGCAGGTGAAGACTGACCACGTCGCTGGTACGGTACAGATCCTCGATCTCGACTAACTCGACGCCGAGTTCGCGGGCGAGTTCCAGGTTTGAGTGCATCGTCCACGCGACTACGTTCATGCCGATGCCTTTGGCAATGCGAGCCGTCTGCCTCCCGATCGCGCCAAGACCGATGAGGCCCAGGGTCTTGCCGTGCAACTGCGTCACAAACGCGCGCGGCCAATCACCGGCTTTCGTCTCGGCGTCGACCTCGGGGATACGGCGTGCCGCCGCCAGCATCAACGCCAACGTGTGCTCGGCCATGGCGACAGCAGAAACGCCGGGAGTGTTTGTCACCGTGACGCCGTGGCGAACCGCGGCCTCCAGCTCGACGTGGTCTGTTCCCGTGCCCCACAGGGACACGATCCGCAGATCCGGACATGCCGCGAATACCGCGCCCGTGAAATCGATCGAGGACCGGATGTTGATCACGGCCTCTGCATCGTTAATTCGCGCGATCAGTTCTCCGTCTGAGTCGGGCAAGGAATCGTGGTAGGCGATTTCCGCCCGCTCACCTAACCCCTGGTAGGCATCGCTCGGACCCATGACCGGAGGAGCGTCGTCGGGAATGGAAATACGGAGCTTCGGCATGGTCGTTCGTCTTTATGGCTTCGCATCGGATGACACTGGCAGTTCGTCGCAAACACAACGAAACCCGATGTCGTGACTGTAGGAGTGCGGAGTCACTTTGAAACGGTCTGAGCTGCGCAACACGCGCGATGTCGTGAACCATGATCCCCCGCGCACGATGCGCTCGAAGCCATTGGCGGGCCCGCGCGGGTCATCGGACGGGGAAACTTCGTAGTAGTCTCCCGCATGCCAGTCAGCCAACCACTCCCAAACGCTGCCTGCCATATCGTACAGGCCCCACCTATTCGAGCGAAAGCTGCCGCGCGGCGAGGTGTACGACCAAGCGTCCTCCCAGCCGGTGCCGCGGTAGTTCGCGTCTTCGTGCGTTACACGGTTCCCCCAAGGGAACTTCAGCTCGGGGCGCCCGCCGCGGGCAGCGTATTCCCACTCGGCCTCGGTGGGCAGCCGTCCGCCGGCCCAGCGGCAGTAGGCGTCGGCCTGCTCCCATTTGACGCGGACGATCGGGTGGTCTCGCTTTTGCCACTCTTTGTTGAACGGCGGCGGCTCGGGCAAGGATTGCTGCTCGATGTCCGCGAAGACCGCGTAGGCTCCGACGGAGACCTCGGTGCTGCCTATCCAGAAGCCGCGCGTCAGTTGGACCTCGTGACGCGGGAACTCATCGTCATCGCAATCGTAGTCGTCGCCAAGGCAGCCCATGTGGAAAGTGCCCGCGGGGATGCGAACGTAGGTCTGCTCGTCGACGGGATTGGTGCGAGCCGATCCCGGCCGCGGGGATTCGGTTGGTTCCGCAGGTCCGATTGCGCCGGCTGTCAAGACCAAGAGAACGAGAATCGCCGGCCATCGCGGCCGGTGGATCCGGTCTGCCGATAGAGTAACCACTTCGCTTGTTGGCGTTCGCGCCTTGATCCGCGACGAGAACGAAGGGGCCTGGACGGGCGGAACGGACGTCGTTCCGCCCGAAGGCTTCAAACAAATCACGGCTCGGCGCCTTAGGGGCTATTTCGCCAAGCGACTGCAAGCGTTCGCGGCGCCGGCGATGTCAATCGCGCCGCCGCCGGACTCGACGTGCGCAATCTTACCTGCCTTGTCGACGACAAAAGTCGTGCGATCGGACATCTTGTTTTCGTTGTAGATGCCGAATTTCTTGGAGGCCTCTCCTTTTGCGTCGCTCAACAAGGCGAATTCCAAATTCAGAGACTCGGCGAATTTCTTGTTCGTCTCTATGTCGTCGGTGCTGATGCCGAACACTACCGAGTCGCTGTCGGTGAACTTGGCGATACCAGCCTGGTATGCCTTCATTTCACGCGTTCAACCTCCGGTGAATGCTTTCGGGAAGAAAGCTAAGACGACGTTCTTCTTGCCGCGAAAGTCCGACAAAGTCGTGTTGCCGCCCGCGGTGGTGGCGAGGGTAAAGTCCGGGGCCATGTCACCTACAGCCGGCGAGGCCGCTCGCGAGACGCCCGCGCCGAGCGCGGCCATTCCCAACAGAGCGCCTCTACGGGTCATTGCACTCATAAGTCCTCCATATCGTGGCCGCTCGACGCGCGGCCTAAGCCTGGAGGAAATTGTACCAAAGGCGCGCGACCAATACCTCTGGGTTGGGCAACGCGTGTTGTAATCCTCACGCTTGCGAGGGGTTCAAGACGATCTTGACGGCCTCGCCGGACTCGAGCAGTTCGACAGCTTGCCCGAACTCGCTGAGCGGCAGTTGATGCGTTATCAATTGCGCGGTCGGCAGCGTGCCGGTTTCGAGAAGTCGCACGACCTTCGGAAAAGCCGTCTGTTGAATGAATGATCCGAAGATCGTCAATTCGCGGCGCGAGATGTCGAACTGATTCACGGTGGGCGCCGAGTGCTGATCCATCCCGAACAGCAACACCCTTCCGCCCGGGCAGGCGGCTTTGAGCGCGGGCTCCATACAACGCCCGACCGCGTCAACCGTGATATCGACACCTCCCCCGGAGACCGATTGGATCGCTTCTACGGCTTCCGTTCCGGCAAAGTCGATCACTTCGTCCGCGCCGCACTCCTTGGCCTTCCCTGCCCGATAGGAGGCCGGTTCGACGACCGCAATCGAGCCCGCGCCCGCCGCTCGGAACAACAGCAGGAATAGCAATCCGATCGGGCCGGCGCCGAAGATCGCAACATTCTCTCCGGGTTGGACGGCTGCTTTTTCAAACGCGTGCAATACGCAGGTGAGTGGCTCGACCAATGCGGCTTGTTCGACCGGCACGTCGCCGCGAATCTTGTGCAGTGCTTTGGCGGGGGCGACGTTGAACGCGGCTAGCCCTCCGTTGAGAAAGATTCCGAGCGTCGTCATGTTTTCGCAGGCGTTCGTTCGCCCGACGCGGCAGGGCGAGCATCGTCCGCAGGTTAGGTTGGGATCGACAATAACGCGGTCTCCTTTCTCGAAGCCGCGTACGCCGTCGCCGGCATCGAGAAGAGTGGCGACGTATTCGTGTCCCAAGATCGCCCCCGGTGTTGCGGGATGTCCGGGCGGGGTGTGCAGAATGTGGAGGTCGGTGCCGCAGATACCGGCGCGATCGACGCGGAGCAAAACCTCGTCGTCGTGGCTGACGCGGGGTGCGGAAAGCTGATCGAGGCTCCACTTCCCTTCGCCGTGAAAAACGATCGCGGGCATAGTTTCAAGCATGCTGATTTAGGTCCGCGGCTCGCCTCCAAACCTAACATAACGTCGAGTATCTCGGGCCCGGCCACCCGAATAGACCACACGTAACCAACTTTTCACTCAAAACATCTTTCGCATCTGATGTCGAGGCGGGTATCATTGGGAAGACCGACCCTCGGCGTCGGGTGAAGGTTTGTAGTGAGTGAAACCGCGCCGGGAGAGGTCACCCGGCTCCTGAACCGCTTGCAGCGCGGAGACAAGCACGCCGAAGGGGAGTTGATAACTTGCGTCTACCACGAACTAAAGACGTTGGCAGCGGTCTATATGCGCCGGGAGCGCTCGGATCATACACTGCAGCCGACCGCTTTGGTGAACGAAGCGTACCTGCGGCTCACCGGGCAGAAGACGGTCACGTGGCAGAACCGGGCGCATTTCTTCGCGGTGGCAGCCCAAGTGATGCGGCGCGTCCTGGTCGATTACGCTCGGAATCGGAGGGCACTGAAAAGAGCCGCCGCGGCGGATGCGATTTCGCTTGACGAGGCCTTTGTATTCACCAAAGAGAGGTCGGGCGATTTATTGGCACTCGATGAAGCCCTCGACCGCCTAGCGCAGCAGGATCGACGTGCACATCGCGTCATAGAACTTCGTTTTTTTGGTGGACTCTCGGTCGACGAGACCGCCGAAGTCTTGGGGGTCTCCTCGCGGACCGTGAAGCGCGAATGGAGTTTCGGACGGGCTTGGCTAAAGGGTGAGCTCGACAGCAAGGCAGAACAAGATGCCGACGCCATGGGAGCAGGCTAAGAAGATCTTCGGGAAAGCCCTCGATCAGCCGCTCGCCGAACGCGACGAATTCGTCACACAACAGTGCGGCGACAGCACAGCTCTAAAACTGGAAGTCGACCGCTTGCTCGAACTGCACGCATCAAGCGGCAGTTTCTTGGCGGGTCCCGCGCTCGAAACTCGCGACGCCTCTCAAGTCTTCGCCCCCGGCACAATCGTTTCGGACCGCTTTCGTATCGTCAACTCGATCGGGCACGGCGGTATGGGCCAAGTCTATGAAGCGATCGATGTCGAACTGGGCGAAGCCGTTGCTCTTAAAACCATCCGCCCCGAGCTTTCCGCGGACCCCGGCTGGGTCCAACGCTTAAAGCGGGAGGTACAACTGGCGCGCCGCGTGAGTCATCGCAACGTGTGTCGTATCCACGACTTCGGTACCCATCACAGTGCGGGATCGGACTGGATCTTTCTGTCAATGGAGTTGCTGAGAGGACCTACTTTGGCACGGCGGCTGGCGGAAGACAAAAAGCTTTCCGGTGCGGAGGTGCTACAACTTGGACAGCAGATCGCCGACGGGCTCGACGCGCTGCATGAAGCCGAGATCATTCACCGTGACTTAAAACCCGCCAACGTGATCCTTGTGGCCGACGAGCAGAACTCACCGCGTGCGGTCATCACTGATTTCGGCTTGGCGCGCGAGCTCGCCACCGACACCGTCCAGAGCAATCGCAGCTCCGATTTCGCGGGCACGATGGGCTATATGTCGCCGGAGCAGCTACAAGGCGGCCGCGTTACTCCTGAAAGCGATGTATACGCGTTCGGGCTGGTGCTCTACGAAATGCTGACCGGGCACCGGTCGTTCAGCGGCAGCGGATTGGAACCGCGTTGGCGCTACGTTCTGAAGGCGTGTCTGCAAGTCGACCCTGAGGAGCGCTTTGCCCATGCGGGAGACGTAATCAGGGCGGCTGGGGCGTACGACGAAACAGCCGGCGCACCCCCGCCCGCCATCCGCCCCCGTCGCGAGGAACTCGACGGCGGACTGAAGCCCGAGGCCCCGCGGGGACTCCTGCGCCGATTCGTCGATCACGGGCGGAAGAGGCTGTTGGCGAGCGCGGTGACCGCGGGGGTACTGGTCGCTCTGTGGGGTGCGTGGCTACTCTCAACGAGCAACTTCCGCGGTTCCGAGTTGCCGGAGCAGAAGCATGTCGCCGTGCTGCCTTTCGAGGCCTTTAGTCAGGACACGGCTCTACAAGCGCTCTCCGACGGATTGGTCGAGACCCTTACTTCCAAACTAACCCAACTGGAGCAATTCCGCGGCGAATTAATGGTTGTTCCGGCGAGTGAAATCCGTTCGAGCGAGATCAGTACCATTGACGAGGCGCGGCGCATTTACGGCGCCAACCTCGTCGTGACGGGGAGTGTGCAGCGCTGGGAAGACCGGCTTCAGGTTACGGCGAACCTCGTTGACGCGTCCACGGTTCGGCAGTTGGACGCGGTTACGCTCGATATCGGGGCTGAAGATCTAACAGCCTTGCGGGACAGGCTCATGGTTCGCGTGGCCGGGATGCTCGAGCTGGAACTGACGCCCGGTGCCCGCCAACAGTTGGTCTTCGGAGAAACTCGACTGGCGGAAGCTTATCGCGCGTACTTGGAGGGGCGCGGCTACGTGCAGCGCTACGACGTCGAAGGAAACATCGACAAGGCCGTTCAAAGTTTTGAGTCGGCCATCGCAATCGACGACACTTACGCCTTGGCCTACTCGGGCCTCGCCGAGGCGTTTTGGCGGAAAGCGGACGCCGTCAACGACGAACAATGGGCGGGCAAAGCCATCGAGAGCGCCGAGCGAGCGGTCGCGATCAACGGTGATCTCGTCATAGCGCGGGTCAAGCTGGGCGAGATCTACGCCGACAGCGGGCGTGAGCAAGATGCCGTCCCTGAGTTCGAGCAAGCCCTGAAGCTTAATCCGTCCAGCGCCGGTGCGTACCAGGGTTTGGGTCGAGTCCACGCGAATCTCGGCAACTTCAGTGACGCCGAGGCCTCCTACCGGAAAGCAGTTGAACTGCGACCAACCGATTCCTACGGCTACGCCGTACTGGCCGGCTTTTATTCGCGGCAGAGCCGAGTCGATGAAGCCATCACAACGATGCAGCGGGCGATTGCGTTGACGCCCGATAACGAAATCAACTACCGCAACCTGGGAGCTGCGTATATTCATAATGGGCGCTACGAGCAAGCACGTGAGTCACTGGAGACTTCACTACGGATTCAACCGTCTTCGGCGGCATACGGCAATCTAGGCGTCATTCACTATTTCCAAGGCCGTTATCAGGAAGCGGCGGCATCTCTGGAGATGGCGCTTGAACTCCGATCCACCAATTTCATGACGTGGGGCAACCTGGCCGACGCCTACCATTGGCTGCCGGACAGTAAAACCAAAGCCCAAGCCGCTTTCCAGCGCGCCATCGAACTCGGCCGCCAAAGGCTCCTGATCACGCCCAATGACGACTTGACACGCAGCTTATTGGTGGAATATCAAGCCAAGATGGGCGACCGGAAAGCGGCCTTGGCCGAAATCGATCGAATGCGGGGGCCGGACAAGATCACGCATCTCGCCCGAGTTCACACGGCCACCGCTTACGAAGTGATCGGCATGCGCAACGAAGCCGTCGAACAGATGCATATTGCCCTCGGCGAAGGTTATTCCCTCGACAAGATCCGCCGCGACCCCTACCTCAAGGGCCTTTGGGAAGACCCTTCCTTCCAACGGGGCTTGGAGCGCTGACCTTCCCCCCCCGGTCCCGCGGTGGCACGGACCGATCATTGAGTTGATGAGGCTATAATCTGTTGCCATGTCTTCCAATCGCATTTCTCGCCGAGCCATCGGCCACGTCGCGGCAGCGGCCGTCATGTTGGCCGCGGCATCATGCGGAGATGCCGGGCCGGACCCGGGACCGACCTCGGCCAAACCCAACATCATCTTTCTGATGGCCGATGACCTGGGATACGGCGACTTAGGCTCGTTTAACCCCGACTCGAAAATCCCGACTCCGAATATCGATCGCCTCGCGGACGAAGGGATGCGGTTCACCGATGCGCACTCGGGATCGGCGGTTTGCACGCCGACGCGCTACGGCGTCCTCACGGGACGCTATTGCTGGCGCTCTCCGCTGAAGAAGGGTGTACTCAGCGGTTATTCCCGCAGCCTCATCGAGCCGGAGAGGCTGACTGTGGCATCGATGCTACAGGAACACGGGTATCGGACCGCCGTAGTCGGCAAGTGGCACCTGGGGTTGGACTGGGCGGCGAAGACCGGGGAAGTGGCTGCGCCCGGAGTGGACGACATCGAGGCGCGGGCGCGCCGGGGGAATCCTTTCGGACAGCCCGAAGGCTTTGAAATTGACTTCACTCAACCCGTCAAGTTAGGCCCTAAAAACTACGGATTTGACTACTCTTATATCTTTCCGGCATCCCTCGACATGGCTCCCTACGTCTACGTCGAAGACAACATGCCAGTAGCGCCGGCCGATGACCGAACTGAGGGAATGGCGGACGGCGGGACATTTTGGCGTGAGGGCGAAATGATGAAGGGATTCGATTTTCCCGATGTCACGCCACATCTTTTCGACAAGGCGGTCGATTTTATCACCCGACACGTGGAGAGCGAAACCGCCGAGCCATTCTTCCTCTATTTTCCGCTGCCCTCCCCGCATTGGCCGTGGCTTCCGACCGAAGATGTGCTGGGCGCGAGCGGAGCCGGGAAGTACGGCGATTTCGTCGTTCTTATTGACACCTTGGTCGGCAGTATGAGAGCCGTGCTCGATCGCTATGGAATCAGCGGTGAGACGCTCTTCATCTTCACCAGCGACAACGGCGCGGAGTGGGATCCCTCCCACATTGAGGCATTCGGCCATCGCGCCAACCACGCAGATCTGCGCGGCAAAAAACGCGACGCCTGGGAAGGCGGCCATCGGATTCCGTTCATCGCCCGTTGGCCGGGGGCGGTCGCCGCCGGGACGACCAGCGATCAAACCATTTGCCTAACCGATCTGACGGCGACGGCGGCGGAAATCGCCGGCGCGGATCTACCGGACAATGCCGCCGAGGACAGTTACAGCATTCTGGCCGCCCTGGAAGGCCGGGCGGAGGGGCCTATTCGCGAATCGGTTATCCACCATTCCTCGGACGGTATGTTCGCTATCCGGCAGGGAGAGTGGAAGCTCATCGACGGCCGCGGGCCGGGTTCTCGGAACTACGGCGAGTGGAAAGCCGAACACGACGATCCTCCCGGCCAGCTCTACAACATCGTCGCGGACATCGGCGAGACGAACAATGTGTACGCCGATCATCCCGAGGTTGTCGAGACGCTCGGGACTCTACTCGAGCGCTACAAACAGCAAGGTTTCAGCCGACCGATCCGCTAGCGGCCGACGGCAAGGAATAGTATTCTCCGATCCCCGACGTCAGAGCTCGGCGCATCATGACTCCACGTCTCCGCATCCTTGGTCTTGTCGCCGCCGGCCTTGTGACTCTCGCGCCCTTGCTCGTCGTCGATCATCCGCCTCTACACGACTACCCCAATCACCTGGCACGAGTTTACGTGCTGGCTCATCTCGACGATTCGCCTCTTCTGGCCGAATACTATGAGGCGCACTGGGAGGTGCTGCCTAACTTAGCAATGGACCTGTTCGTTACTCTGCTGCTGGGACTCGTCCAGCCGGAAACCGCAGGGAAGCTCTTCTGCGCGTTGATTCTGCTCTCAACCGCGCCCGCCGCGGGGCTGCTACATTTCGCGCTTTTCGGTCGATGGTCGCTTTGGCCGGCGGCAACAGCCCTGTTTGCCTTCAATTACGTCTTCATTTTTGGGTTTCTCAACTATCTGCTTGGCGTGAATCTCGCGCTTGCCGGCGTGGCCTGCTGGATTCTGTTGCGGAACAAGCCGTTCGCGATCGCGGTTGTGTTCGGGAATTCGTACTCGGCGGTCCTCTTCTTCACGCACTTATACGGATTGGGGCTCTATGCGCTGGTTGTAGCCGGCTATGAGCTGTGGCGGTGGCGCGAGACAAGGAGCGGCGAAGGAGGGCTTGGCATCAAGCGGCTGGTCGCGGCGGCAGCACAATTCGCGGCGCCGCTGGGGCTGTTTGCGGCCGCCGCGCCTACTCTGCCGGGGAGCGCTTGGGAGCTCGGCAGTTGGAGCGTCTGGGCGAAGGTCGGAGGTCTCTACGGCGTGTTCAACAGCGGCAACCCGTCTCAGGACGCCGCATTCTTCTTGCTCCTCGCCCTGTCCTTCGGCGTTGTGGCGTCCATGGGGCGGATCCGCATCGCCGCCGGCATGCGCCTTCCGATGATCTTGTTGGGGGGATGCTTCCTGGCGATGCCGGGTTTGTTGTTTGGTTCCGGGTACGCCGATTATCGGCTACCCTACGCCGCGTTGCTGTTTGTAATCGCGGCGACGGCATGGACGCCGACGCGGCCCGGCTCGCGACGGGCTCTGCTCGTCGCCTTCGTTGTTCTTCTCGCCGGGCGGGCGGCTCTGGTTTCGCGAGCTTGGGCCGACACCCGGGTGGAATACGAGGATGCAGAACGGGCCATCGCGGTCATTCCGGAGGGAAGCCGCGTCTTCGGATACGTCATCACCGGCGAGCCTCGTTTCGGGGATCGCCCCCCCCTTGACCACCTCATCACCTTGGCCGTGATCAGAAAATCCGCCTTCGTGCCCTCCCTGTTCGCTTTCCCCGGGAAACACCCTGTGCGGTTGCGGCGGGAGTATCAAGCAATAGCGGAGAGGACACCCCACCCGACAGTCGTGAACCAAGGAATCGCCGAGGCGTCCGATTCGGCGTCCCACCCGCTGGGCCTTCCAGTAGGGCGGCTATATGATTATCTGGTACTCTTCGCGCGGGACCCAAAAGGCTTGGACTTGCCGGGATTCTACCGCGATACGTTTTCCAAGAAACACGTGAGGCTGCTTGAAGTCACCGATCCCAGCGATCTCCGCGGCCCCGAGACTTCCGCGCCCTGACGGCGCGGCGCATAGGCACCCCTGCTCGGTTTCCGTGGTTTGGGGAGCGATCGATTTCGCCGCGTAAGGAATACCCAGCCCCGAACCGAGCCGTTTCCCTGTGCCGAACTCCCTCATTCTGGGCAATAATAGACGTTCAGACGCCCCGGTTTAGGCCGTGTGAAGACTAAGCCATGAGTGACACCGCATCCTTGGTTCCGGACGACGTTCAGGCCTCAGCGCCCCGGTTTATCCCCAAGGCCGTGAACTCTTTGGAAGAAGCCGGCATTAGCGACAGTCTCGCCGAGCAACTGCTCCTCAAGAATCTATACTTTCACGGCGAGATGTCGGGACGCGAAATGGCCCGGCAGTTGGGATTGCGCTTCAGCGTGATCGAGCCGGTGCTGGACTTTCTCAAACGCGGCCGGTTAGTCGAGGTCAAGCGCTCCGCAGGATTCGGCAACATTTCGGCTGTCTTCTCAGCATCGGAAACGGGCAGAGTCCGCGCCAAGGAGTACCTGGAGAACAACCAGTTTCTCGGGCCGGCGCCCATTCCCCTGACCCAATACGAAGAGGTTGTTCGCAACCAGACGGTGTCCGAAGGTTGGATGACCAAGGAAGTGCTCGAAAGGGCTTTCACCGGCGCGATCGTTACCGACGAGTTCTACTCGAAGTTGGGGCCGGCGGTCAACTCCTTCAAGTCGCTGCTGATCTACGGGCGCCCCGGCAACGGCAAAAGCTTTCTTTCCGAACAACTGACCCGTCTAGACAGCGAGCCGATCTACATTCCGCACGCCATCGAGGCCGAGGGCCAGATCATCAAAGTGTTCGATGCCTTGTATCACAAGCGCGTCGATGCAGAAGAGGTCAGCGTCCTAGTGGAAGACGAGCCCGACTACGATCAACGTTGGGCCAAGTGCAAGCGGCCGTTTCTCACGACGGGGGGTGAGTTAGGCATCGAGATGCTCGATTTGATGTACATCGACGCGGCGAAGATCTACGATGCCCCATACCAGCTCAAGGCCAACAACGGGATTTACCTCGTCGATGACTTCGGGCGTCAGCAGGTCAGCCCCGCGGCGCTGTTGAACCGATGGATTTATCCGTTAGACCGCAGTGTCGATTTCCTGACCTTTCAGACCGGCACGAAAATCCAAGTTCCCTTTGAATGCTTCCTTATCTTCTCGTCGAACCTTAATCCGAACGACCTCGGCGACGAGGCCTTCCTGCGCCGGCTCGAGTACAAGATGTTTATGCAGAATCCTTCGGAAGAGGAGTTCGCCGCCATCTTCTACGACTTCTGCCGGCAGAAGAATATTGAGTGCCCAATGGGACTCCTCAGCGACGTGGTTGCCCGTCAGTACAAGCAATCCGGCCGCAAGTTCCGCCGCTGCCACCCGCGCGATGTCGTGAGCATTGCCATAGACTTGATTAAGTTCGAGAAACTCCCCTACGTCCTCGACAAAGAGATCATGGACCGCGCTTTCGAGTTGAAGTTCGTCTCGATGGACTACGAGGATGTCTAAGGCTTCCTACGGGAAACGAACCCACCATCGTCCCGGCTGTTAGCGGCCACGGAGGTTCCCGTTCGGCGACAGCGGGCGCGCCGACCCAGGGAAGGGTCAAGCTGCTTCCTTCGCCGGAGTGGCCCTTTGTTTCTCGCGGAGACCTTGGTGATAGGCTTTCAGCATTCCAACCGCAGTCGCGATCACCAACGGTCCCAGCACCACGCCCAACAGACCGAAGACACTGATCCCGCCCAGGACAGCGACAAAGACCAGCAGGCCGTTGAGCTGCGCGCGGCCGGCAATCAGCATCGGCCGCAAGACGTTGTCGGCGCCGCTGATTAACAGAAAGCCAAGTACCGCTAGGGCGATGGCCCGGCCCGCCTCGCCGCTCGCGAAGGTTCCAATCGCGGCCGGAATCCAAACCAGCCACGGCCCGACCACCGGCAAGAATGCCAAGAAAGCGATAATTACGCCCCAGAAGATCGGCGAGGGCATCCCGAGACCCCAGAAAACCAGTCCTCCGACGAAACCCTGCACGGCAGCCACGACAAAACCGCTCGACAACGTCACCGAGATTAGTTCGCTTACTTCGCCGCGCATGCGTTCGCTGTAGGCGCCGCCCAGCGGAGAAATGTCCTTCAGCATCTGGACAATCTTGTGGCCATCTCGGAACAGGTAGAACATGGCCATCAGCATGACCACTAGGTCGAGAAGGAACCCGATGACGTTTCCAGCGAATCGAGCCGAGTATGAAGCAACCAAGGAACGAGCGCGGCCGCCGGCCTCATCGACAATTTCGTCGAAACTGCCGATCGAAAACGGAAGATTTGCCAACTGTTCTTCCACCCAAAGCTTGACCTTCGGCAGCACCTCTTCGGAACGGAATTGCCCCACCACCGACACCGCCTCCATCGTGAAGGCGGAGACCAGCCAAGCCATCGGGGCGACCAATAAAATCGTCATCAGAACCAGTGAAATCAGGGCCGCCCCGCCCGCACTCTCCACTCGGCCGATAACGCGCCTGTGAATCGGAAAGAAGAAAATCGTTAAGATAGCGGCCCAGGCCAACGGCACCAAGAAGACTTTGGTGACTTGGTACAGCAAGTAGATCACCAGAGCGGCGAGCCCCCAAGCGAACACCCGCTGAAAACCCGGACTCGTGACGCGTTCCATCATCGCCGTCTACGAGTATAGCTGGGGTCGGGCAGCCGGCCTTTTCGGACGTGCGCGCGGTTGGAAGGGACCCGGCTGCGGTTATCGGCTCGCCGGCCGGCGAGCCGGACACTTCTCCTGCCCCGGTTATAATGAAGTGGATTTAACGCACCAAAATTGAGAGTCCGCGCGTCATAACGGATAGCAGTCATTGCAACGGACGGCTCGAGGAGAACTTCAACCATGGAAAGCAGCCAACTTCGCCTTATTCTGAAACAGATCGGTAGCAGTAAAATGCTCTCAGGCTCGCTGATCCTCGCGACGCTCGCGATCGGCATCGTGATCGGAACGGTCATTTCAGGTGATGCCGATGCCGCCCGCAAAACGCAGGTGGCGCCCGATGCCACGCCGCTGACGATCCCCGAAGCTGTGCCGATCGAAAACGAGTTTTCAAAGATCGCCAAACAGGTGCGTCCCTCGGTGGTCAATATCCAAGTCGAATTCCGGGAGAAGCGCGCTGAGACCGCGCCCCGCGGCAACTCTCCGGACGATTTCTTCCGTCGTTTCTTTGGTATGCCGGACAGTCCGTTCGGTCGACAGATGCCTCCCGAACGGCGCCGTCGACCAGGCGAAGGTTCCGGTGTAATCGTGGACCCGAACGGTTATGTGATCACGAACAACCACGTAGTCGCGGACGCCGATCGCATTCGCGTCCGGCTCTTTAACCATGACGACAAACTTCTTGACGCGAAGCTGATCGGCACCGACCCGGAAACCGACATCGCGGTCATCAAAATCGAAACCGACCGCAAGTTATCTGCCGCGAAAATCGGGAATTCCGACGCGGTCGACGTGGGCGATTGGGCGGTGGCTGTCGGGTCGCCTTTTGGGTATCGCGAAACCGTGACTGTCGGGATTATCAGCGCCAAGTCACGTGAAGTGCGGAACAGCCGGCCGCGACCATTCCAGAAATTCCTTCAAACAGACGCAGCCATCAACCCCGGTAATAGCGGTGGTCCGTTGCTGAACATCCGCGGTGAAGTCATCGGCATCAACACCGCGATCGTCTCCAACTCCGGCAGCTTCCAAGGACTGGGCTTCGCGCTGCCGTCAAACGATGCGGTGGAGGTTTACAACCAAATCATCCAGCACGGTAAGGTGGCGCGCGGTTCGATCGGCATCCAATTCCAGGGCAACCAGTCCCCCGCCTTGCTGCGCACTTTCGGTGCTGAAAACGGGGGCGTTCTAGTCATGGACGTCGTACCAAGTGGGCCGGCCGATCGCGGCGGCATGATGAAGGAGGACGTGATCGTCGAAATTGCCGGCGCGGCGGTTAAGAACGGCGATCAGCTCATCGATATCGTCGCCTCCACCGCGGTTGGCTCGACGGTGCCCATGGTCGTTTTGCGCGACGGAGAACGCGTGACGCTTGAAATCGAGATCGCGGACCGCGCAGAACTCTTCCCGGATGAATTCGGACTGTCCCAGGCCCCGGAAAGCGGCAAAAAGGAGGAGGCCGAAGTGATGTTCGGTTTCTCCGTTTCGACTCTCAGCCCGGCCGAACGAGAACGCATTGGGTATGAAGACGCGGACGGCGTACTGGTAACGAAAGTCGAACCGGCGTCGTTCGCGGATGATATCGGCATTCGCGCCAACGACATCGTCGTCGCGATCAACCGCAAGCCTGTAAGTGGGGTCTCCGATATAGAGAAGATCCAAGACGATGTCAAGGCCGGCGACGATGTTGCCGTAAAAGTTATGCGCATGGCGGGCCGGGGGAACTGGGTCACCCAATACCTCGCCGGGGTGCTGCCGGATGACGCGTCGGAATAGCAGTTCTGATTGACGCCGGAGTCGACAAGGCGGCTCGTTAGAATAGGAAGCGATGGCAAGCGATCACCAGCGATGATTGGTGTGGGAATCTCTGCTTCACGCGGAGATTCTGCACCGCTACTACGGATACCTTGCCGAACACCTGGAGAAGAAGTCTACCCGCCTCGTGTGGGCGGCGCTGGTGGCCACGTCGGGAGCCGCTTTCGTTCTAATCGGCGACTTCCCAACGCTCTATGCCAAGATCCTGGCGCTGCTCGCCGCGGCTTTGAACTTGTGGATCGCACTTAGTCGATCCTCGAAGAAGTCGCTCTACAGCGCCAATTTGCAGAAGAAGTTCGCCGACCTGATCGTAGAGTGGGAGCTGTTGTGGGGTAAAGTTGATGAGATACCCCCGGACGAGGTAGAGCGGCAGTACATCGATCTTCAAAAGAGGGCTACCGCAATAACTGAGCTGGCGCCGGTGGAATTACCTTTGGACGACCGACTTCAAGACCGCAGCGAGGGTGAAACGATCCGAATTCGAGCCGCCGAGTAAACGATGGAAGACACAAAGAGTGGTCCTTGACCGCCTCCCAAGAATCCATTACCGCCGCCGCCGCGCGAACCCACTCCGCAACCGTCCCCGCGGCCCAAGGATCCATAGAGTTCTTGAGCGCACGGCAAGGCTGCCCCCCAAAAGCATCAGGTAAACCGGTACGTACTCGAGCAACCGAAACGCGGTGCTCTCGCGCCAAACGCCCAGCGCCGCGTAATCGATCACAACGTGATAGGCCAGGGCTGCCAGGGCAGTCCACAGCAAGAGTGCAGCATTAGGGTAAATCGCCAGGAACGGAACCAGCCAGCCCAGATACCAAGGAAAGCAATTCGCGGAAAGCAGTAGCAGCGCAGCCACCGCTGCCATCGAAGCTCGAACAATCTCCAAGCGGGCAAAGGCCAGACCGGCCAACGTGAGGACAAGAATTCCGCCCGCCCACACCGTGGCCGATCCGTAGCCGCCCCCGGTCGCGGCGAGGATGAGCGCGTAGAGGCTTGCGTTGTTTTGCCGGCCGGCCGCGAACACCCGCAGCGTTTCTCCGAGTTGCAGAATACCGTCCCAATACGCCGCGCTCAGCATCACGATGAGCGCAGCGCTGACCAGCGCGGCCTTTGCCGACAATCGTCGGCTTTCGCCCTTACGGCGTAACAAGAAAAAGGGCGCCAGGAGGAGAGGCCAAAGTTTCGTCAGTGCCGCGGCGGTCAGCCAGCCCCAACCGCGCGTCCACCGACCCCGCACGCCCGCCGCGAGAGCGAGCACTACAAACAGCAACACCGGTGGATCATTGTGGCCCTGACCCCAAAACTCAACCACGATCAATGGGGACCAGAGATAGATCAACAGCCAAGTTGGCGGCCTTCCCATTGCGCGCAGCAGGGTTGCGAGCGCTAAACCGACCGCAAGCTCGATCAAAGCAAACGGTATTTTGAAAAGCCACGCCTGCCGGAACGGATCATTGGTCACGACGGCCGCGACCCGATAAGTGCCGGCGAAGATCGCCTCTAGCAGCGGACCGTAAGTCGTGGGCAGATGTTTGCCGGGGACGAGGGGATATGTCTCGTCCCGCAGGTGGTTCCATTCCGTGCTCTCGGGCGCTTCGGTGTAGGGATTCCCGCCCGCGACCTGTAGTTTCCCATTCCAACGATAGCGATACGGATCCTCGGAGAGCTGAGGATCCAGCGGCAACGCCGTCAACCGAAATACGATCGCCGCACCCCAGATAAGGCGCATCATCCCCCGACCGGGCTCTGCCTCGCCCGCGGTCGTGATGAGATAACAGGAAACCAGGTAAAATAGGGACGCTGCCAGATACGCCGTGATGAATTCCACGACGTGGGGCGGCGGGCCTTCTCCCAACTCGTGGAGGCCCAGAAAAGCCGCTTCCACCGCCGCCGCAAGGAATAGAAGTCGTCTGTAAAGGCGAGTCGGCATCCGGTCGGCGGTCTCGTCCTCTCGACTCGGAGTCAGGTCTCCCGGCATGTTGCCGTCGGCATTAATCGAGATTGGTTCGCTATTGGCGCGACCGACGGACCGCTTGGCGGCGGTGCTTTCGGGCGCATACCAGGTTACCGTCTTCGACTGGGTCTTGGTCGCAATCTATTTCGCGCTGATGGTGGTCCTGAGCGCGTGGGGGTTGCATCGGTACCAGCTGATCTATCTGTACCGCAAGTATCGCGATCAAGCCGTCAGGCGGCCTTCCGCCCGGTTCGATCGGCTGCCGACCGTGACGGTGCAACTCCCGATCTATAACGAACCGTATGTGGTTGAAAGTCTCCTGGAGACGGTGTGTCAACTGGATTACCCTCCTGAACTGCTCCAGATCCAGGTGTTGGATGATTCGACGGATCAAACGAGCAAGATCGCCCGGACCGTCGTCGAACGGCTCGCCGCCCAGGGGAACCCGATCGAATATCGGCGGAGACCTCACCGACGAGGCTACAAGGCCGGCGCGTTGCAATCCGGGTTAGTTTCAGCCGATGGCGAGCTCATCGCTATTTTCGACGCCGATTTTTCTCCGCGCCCCGATTTCCTTCATCAAACGGTCCACTATTTCACTGACCCGGCGGTCGGTATGGTGCAAGCCCGATGGACCTATCGGAACCGCGACCAGTCGCTGCTGACGCGTCTGCAAGCGGTTCTGCTGGACGGGCACTTCGTCTTCGAGCACGGTGCTCGGTCGCGCTCCGGTCGGTTCTTCAACTTCAACGGAACGGCCGGCGTCTTGCGCCGCTCGATGATTGAAGATGCCGGCGGCTGGCAGCACGACACCCTGACGGAAGACACCGACCTAAGCTACCGCGCTCAGATGAAAGGCTGGCGTTTTCTCTATTTGCCGCACGTTGAAGTGCCTTCGGAGCTACCCACTGACATGGCGTCGTTCCAAACCCAGCAGGCTCGCTGGGCCAAAGGGTTGATCCAAACCGCGAAGAAGACTCTACCGTCCCTCGTACGCTCGGACTTGTCCACGAAAATCAAGCTGGAAGCCTGCTTCCACCTCTGTTCCAACCTGTCCTTTCCGCTGGTGATCGTTCTATCTGTGTTGTTGCCACCGACCGCATTCATGCGCTACCACCACGGAAACGGACATTTGCTGTACTGGGACATTCCGTTGTTCCTCGGTACGTTCTCTTCCTTTTGGTCTTTCTACCTCCTCGCACAAAGAGAGCTGTTTCCGAAAGATTGGAAAAAGACCTTTCTATTGCTCCCTTGGCTGCCGGCCATCGGTATCGGTTTGACCCTGACCAACACGCGCGCCGTGATCGAAGCGCTACTCGACATTCCTTCCCCTTTCGAACGTACCGCGAAATTCGCCGGACGCCGCTCGGCGAGGCTCCTACCCGGCGCAGGACAGCCCAAGGCCTGGCTCCCCACCGCCCATCTTGCGGTAGGAAGCTACTTCGCCTTTTGCGTTTTCTGTTCATGGCTGATCGGCAACTGGGCTTCGTTGCCGTTCCTGCTGCTGTTTGTAGTAGGTTATTCCTTTACCGGCGGACTGTTACTCGTGCAGTCCTACAGCATTCGCGTCACAAACCAAACAGAATAAACCTTGCCCCGATCGATGAGGTTCCCGGCTACCGTGGTTCGAATCGATCTTCGGGTATGGGTTGAAAATCATAGATCAGGCGATCGGTGGTGTAGTAGCTCTTGTCTTCAAGCAAAGGGTAGGACGTTCCGAAATAGTGATTGAACAGGATGCGGAAGCTATTGACGGGAGAAATCGAATCGTAGAGTTTCTCCTCACCGCCTTCCGGGAACAGATACGCGTTGAAGATCGAATAACGCCCGTCCACGTCGCTCTCGCTCAGACTGCCCCGGCTCAAACCCATCTCCGGTCCATGGTCGCCTTGCAGCATGATCACCGGCGGTCGCGCGGACTCGGCAATGATCCGCCGGACAACCGTTTCGAGCTTCGTGTTTAGATACGAGAGCTGTCCTCGATAAGCTTCCATGAACTGTTTGTCGCCCTTGCCGACCGGCGTCGTCCAGCTATAGTTGCCTTGCGGCGTTACGTTCCCGCCGGCGGCATCCAGCACAAGAGGTGTATGCGCGTACATGAGATGGGCAAAAACGAATTTCGGCGACGGCTCTCGCGTGACGTCGGGCAAGCCCGCAAGGGTGGACAGAAGTCGCGCGCGGTGCAAATCATAAAACAACGGTATTCCGACCCGCCGCAATAGGGCCGGAATGGGTGTCATTTGCAGAATCACCACCGAAAACGGCCGCGGGGCCCACGATTCTCCCACCGTTCGGTCGGCTTCGCGTAAATCGATTTCGTAGTACTGACTCTCATAGACGATCGTGCGATAGCCGGCAGCTCGCAAGTGTCGCATCGCGCGGTTCCCCTGCAACAGCTCGCGCAAAAAGACCTTATTCTCGTAGGGGCGGAGATCCTCTCCCAGCGGCTCGTTCAAGTAGGCGAAGTTGAGCGAGGAGGCGAGCGAACCTAAGGTCCACGGATAGTTTGCGCGACTCCGCGAGGCGACGTAGAAGCCTTGCTCGCGCAGCGAATCGAGAAAAGCGGAATTGTCGTGAGCGTACTCCTCGGCCAGCAAGTCCTCGCGGCCGTAGCCGTCGAGGACGATGTAATAGATATCCGGCCGATTCTCGGCACTCTGCATGGCAAGCGGAATCGCTTCGAACTCGGTTCGGTCGGGGATCAGATCGCCCAACACGAATGTTTGATACGTCCCGACGGCGATTTCTCCCATCGGCGCGCAAACCAATACCGTGCCCACGATGTTGACGACGTAAGTCACCGTGCCTACGTGTTTCCTCAGCGTCAACCACAAGCCCGCGCAAATGAGGACGACCAATAAGCACGCCCCCACAAGCTTCGCCGCGATCGAAACATTCACAAAACCTTGTTCCAACGACCACCTGTCGAAGATTTCGTGCACCGCACCGAAGGAGTAGAAGCCGAGAACAATCACCGACGTGTAGAGCGCTGAGAGCTTAACGCTACGCACTCGCCAGTGGAGGAGCCACCACAACAGAGACACAACCACGATATTGACGAACAGAGGGCCGAACAGAACCGAAAAGTCCAACGCTTCGCGGTTCGATGCGTAGAGAAAGACGATTGGATAGATCGCCAGCAGAATGGGATGAAAGACGACCTGTTGGTCCTTCGCCGGCGCCATTACGCGATTCGGAGGGCCGGGCGCGGGATCGCACCCAGCTACGCACTTTCATTGTACCGAGTCCCCGCAATGAACTCGGACGAGCGACCGTCGGGCCGACGCCCACGGTGTCGACTGGACTGTCTTTGAGCCCCTCGTCAGGCTGGCCGGCGGTTGCTTCGCCGTGACATTCCATTATTCCTGTGCGCACTCACTTCTTTTTACTCCTGCTGCCTGCTCGCCGCAGCTAACGAAGGTTCCCCGCGCGGCTGTTCTCTAGGGTTTGCGGAAGCGCCGCTCGGGGACTAGCTCGAAATCGTAGAAGTAGCGACTCGATGTGTAGTAACTCTTGTCTTCGAGCAAGGGATAGGAAGTGCCGAAATAGTGATTGAACAACACGCGAAAGCTATTTACGGGAGTGATGGTGTCGTAAAGCTTTTCAGCGCCGCCTCTCGGAAATAAATAGGCATTGAAAATCGAGTATCGTCCGCGTACGTCAGTCTCGTCGAGACTGACCGGGCTTACTCCTAACTGGGGACCGTGGTCTCCTTGAAGGATAATCACCGGAGGGCGAGGGGATTCGGTGATGATCCGACGTATCGTGGTTTGGAGTCTTGTGTTGAGATAAGCGAGCTGTCCCGAATAGGTCCGTCGAAACCCGTCGATACTCGTTCCTTTCGACGGCCACCAACCATAGAAGCCACCCGGGTCTTGACTCCCGCCGTCGGCGTCGAACACGAACGGAGTGTGGGCGTACATCAGATGCGCGAAAACGAATTTGGGCGACGGCTCCCGGGCGGCCTCGGGAAGGCGATCGAGAGTCGAAAGGATTCGAGCGCGGTGCAGATCAAAAAACAGCGGGTGTCCGGCGCGCCGCAACAAAGAGGGCATCGGCGTCATTTGTAGAATAGCCATCGAAAACGGAGTCGGCGACCACGATGCGGTTACAGTCCGGTCGGCCTCACTTAACTTGATTTCGTAGTACTGGCTCTCATAGACGATCGTGCGATAGCCGGCAGCCCGCAAGTGTCGCATCGCGCGGTTCCCCTGCAACAGCTCGCGCAAAAAGAACTTGTTCGCGTAGGGACGGAGATCCTCTCCCAGCGGCTCGTTCAAGTAGGCGAAGTTGAGCGAGGAGGCGAGCGAACCTAAGGTCCACGGATAGTTTGCGCGACTCCGCGAGGCGACGTAGAAGCCTTGCTCGCGCAGCGAATCGAGAAAAGCGGAATTGTCGTGAGCGTACTCCTCGGCCAGCAAGTCCTCGCGGCCGTAGCCGTCGAGGACGATGTAATAGATATCCGGCCGATTCTCGGCACTCTGCATGGCAAGCGGAATCGCTTCGAACTCGGTTCGGTCGGGGATCAGATCGCCCAACACGAATGTTTGATACGTCCCGACGGTGATTTCTCCCATCGGCGCGCAAACCAATACCGTGCCCACGATGTTGACGACGTAAGTCACCGTGTCCCGCCTCAGCTGGAACAGGAGAAAAGCGTTCCGCCGTTAAGCTAACGGAGAGGACGCATGAGAAAGCAACGAAAGCACTACACAGCCGAAGAGAAGGTCGCCGTTCTGAGGCGGCATTTGATTGACAACGAGCCGGTCTCGAAGCTCTGCGACCAGCTGGTACTTCAGCCGACGGTTTTCTATCGTTGGCAGAAAGAGTTCTTCGAGAACGGCGCCGCCGCTTTCCAGACCAAGAACCGCAGCAGTCGCCAACCCGAGCGGGAACGCATCGCGCGGCTGGAGAAGAAAATCCGAACCAAGGACGAAGTTCTCGTCGAGCTGATGGCCGAGCACATCGCGTTAAAAAAAAGCCTTGGGGAACTCTAACCGGAACCTGGACCGAGCCCGATGTCCGCGACCAGATCGTCGATTTCGTTCGGCGTTGGTCGCTCAAGACCGAGATCGGGGTCGGGTGTTTTATCCCGTGGCTCGGCATCTCGCCCGGCAAATTCTACTCCTGGCGGAAACGCTACGGCTCGGTCAACGAACACAACGGTTGGGTCCCGCGCGATCACTGGCTCGAACCCTGGGAGAAACAAGCCATCGTCGACTTTCACCTGAAGCATCCGTTGGAAGGATACCGCCGCTTGAGCTACATGATGTTGGACGCCGACATCGCGGCCGTCAGCCCCTCGAGCGTGTGGCGAGTTCTGCATCGAGCGGGCCTGCTGCGCCAATGGAATGGCAAGCAGTCGAAGAAAGGCACGGGTTTCCAACAGCCGCCGGAACCGCATCAACATTGGCATATCGACGTTTCTTACCTCAATGTCTCCAGCACGTTTTATTACCTATGCAGCGTGCTGGACGGCTACAGCCGTGCGATCGTGCAGTGGGACTTGCGCGAGGCGATGAGGGAAGTCGATGTCGAGATCATTCTCGAGGCCGCCAAGGAGAAATATCCGCAGGCCCAACCGCGGATCATCTCCGACAACGGGCCGCAGTTTATCGCCAAGGACTTCAAGGAATTCATTCGCATCTCGGGCATGACGCACGTGAGAACGTCGCCTTACTATCCGCAATCCAACGGCAAGTTGGAGCGTTGGCACCAGTCGTTGAAGAGCGAATGCATTCGGCCCGGCGTGCCGCTGACGCCCGAGGATGCGCGGCGGCTGATCGAGCGTTATGTCGTGCATTACAACACGGTGCGGCTGCACAGCGCGATCGGATACGTGACGCCTCTGGATATGCTGACCGGTCGCCAAGCCCAGATCCATGCCGCCCGCGACCGGAAACTGGAGCACGCTCGACGGCAACGTCAGTTACGCCGTCAGCAAGCAGCTTGACCGATCGAGTTACAATGGCGTTGCCGGGTAAAACGGAAGCGGGCTCTGCTGGGAAGCAACCCTGCCGAGGGATAGCCCGGCGGGCTCATCGAGACGATGATCACGGGCGCGGAAGTCACCTTTCGCGCTCGTCCCAAAGCCCCATCGGATCGATAGACCCTGATGCCTTGAAAATCCCCGCCCGCAGGGCGCCATCTACACTAACGCGGAGCGCTCACTCTCCCGTTCCGGCTGAACCAGGACAACCGTGCCTACGTGTTTCCTCAGCGTCAACCACAAGCCCGCGCAAACGAGGACGACCAATAAGCACGCCCCCACAAGCTTCGCCGTATTCGAAACATTCACAAAACCTTGTTCCCACGACCACCTGTCGAAGATTTCGTGCACCGCACCGAAGGAGTAGAAGCCGAGAACAATCACCGACGTGTAGAGCGCTGAGAGCTTAACGCTACGCACTCGCCAGTGGAGGAGCCACCACAACAGAGACACAACCGCGATATTGACGAACAGAGGGCCGAACAGAACCGAAAAGTCCAACGCTTCGCGGTTCGATGCGTAGAGAAAGACGATTGGATAGATCGCCAGCAGAATGGGATGAAAGACGACCTGTTGGTCCTTCGCCGGCGCCATAATCCGATTCGTCGGTCCGATCGCCGAGCGAAATCGTGCACCCGACGCTAGCCTAATTGTACCGAGGGGCTCCTTAGTGACTCAGCAGAGCGGCCGTCAGAACCTTCGGGACCAATCCTTCGGCCAGCGCTCGACGACGACTTTTTTGTCGGTGTAGAACTCAATCGCGTCGCGCCCTTGGCCGTGCATCACGCCTAGGAAACTATCTTTCCAGCCGCTGAAGGGAAAATACGCCATGGGAGCGGCGACGCCGATGTTGACGCCGACATTGCCTGTGGGCACATCATAGCGGAACTTGCGGGCGGCGGCGCCGTCGCTGGTGAAGATCGAGGAAGCATTTCCGAAAGGATTCGCCGCAATGATCTCGATCGCCTCGTCGAGGGTATCGGCGTGAACGAGACTCAAGACCGGCCCGAAGATTTCAGTTTTGGAAAGAGTGCTTTCGGGAGAAACGCCGTCGAGCACGGTAGGGCGCAAGAAATTACCGTTTTCGTAATCCGGAACCTCCGCGCCGCGCCCGTCGAGCACCGCTTGAGCTCCCTCGGCCGCGCCCTGCTCGATGAGGCCTTCGATGCGCGTTTTGCTTTGCGGCGTGATGACCGGCCCCATCCGAATACCGTCGTCCAACCCAAAACCTACCGCTAGCTTCGATGCTGTATCGACAACAGCGTCCCGAAAGCTTTCCTTAGCCTCAGCGACGGTGACAGCCGTGGAGACAGCCAGGCAGCGCTGGCCGGCGCAACCGAAGGCGCTGTCGCTGACAATTTCGACGGTCGTGTCGAGGTCGGCATCGGGCATAACGACCACATGGTTCTTGGCGCCGCCCTGGCACTGCACCCGCTTGCCGCGCTCCGATCCTCGGGCATAGATGTACTTCGCCACCGGCGTCGAGCCCACGAAGCTTATGGCTCGAACGGCCGGGTGATCGAGCAACGCGTCGACCGCGCCTTTGCCACCATTAACGAAGTTGACCACGCCGGCGGGTAGGTCGAGGCTGTCAAGTAACCGGACGATCTTCTCGACGGTCAGTGGTACCTTCTCGGAAGGCTTCAGAACTACCGTGTTTCCGCAAGCCATCGCGTAGGGCAGGAACCAGAGCGGAATCATCGCGGGAAAGTTGAAGGGCGTAATGACCGCAACGACGCCGAGCGGCTGGCGGATCATGATTTCGTCGATACCCGGGGCGATGTCCTCGAGGTTGTAGCCCTGCATCAGGGTGGGGATGCCGCAGGCGACCTCGACATTCTCGATCCCGCGACGCAGTTCGCCGCGCGACTCGGCTAGGGTCTTGCCGTTTTCGAGCGTCGTCGTGCGGGCAATGTCATCGAAGTTGTCTTCCAGAAGTTGCTTGAACCGGAACAGATACTGGATGCGCTCGCCCGGGGGAGTTCGACGCCATTTCGGAAACGCTCGCGCAGCGGCTTCCACGGCATCCACCGCGCTTTCGGAGCCGTCGAGCGGCACGGTGCCCAGCACCTCGGCCGTGGCCGGGTTGATGACTTCGGAGGCCCGCGGGGCGTCAGGCGTCAACCACCGGCCGTCGATGTAGTTGGCGATCAGTTGCATGGGATTGTCCTTAGGCGATCATTTCGCCGGACTTCGGGCCGAGCGCCCGTTAGGCCGTGTCGATGTGATCGATCACGCCGACGACGGCGGCGTCGATGGGGGAACCGAGACGGTCGATCGCGGTCATTGCGGCCCAGCCGTCGGTCGCAAGCAGAACTTGATCACCGACACCCGCGTCGGCGGAATCGACGGCCACGAAAGGGGCGGTGTCCTTGAGCGGTTCACCCTCGAGATCGGCGGGCGCCACGATCAGCAGCTTGAGTCCTTCGTGGCTCGGGTGCTTTTGTGTAGCGACCGTCTCGCCGACAACGCGCCCGATGATCATAGGGCGCCTTCTTGTCGCGAAGAAGCGGTCGTGGGCGGAGGATCGACAATTCCCACGACGGAAGCATCGGAGCCAACCGCGTCGGGGCGGAAAGCGAAGGAAGCCTCGCGGCCGCGGCACCAGTAAATGGTCTCGCCCGCGCCCGCGCCAACCGCGTCAAGGGCAATCAGCTCATTGCCCATGTCGCTGCCGCTGGCGGTAATCGGTTGAATCACCAACAGCTTGCGGCCTTCAAGCGATTCGTCCTTGGCCGAGCACCACAGGCGTCCGACTACGCGGCCCAGACGCACGGTCAGGCTCCTCTCCCGCCGGGTTCGTCGAGGTCGATCGCATCGACAATGCCGACAATCGCGGTGTCGACAGGACTATCTTTGCAACCCTGCGCCATGCGGGCGGAGCCGCCTTGCACGGCGATGACTCGTTCCCCAACACCCGCCCCGACCGTGTCTACGGCGACGACGAAAGCATCCCGCTTCTTACCTGTCGGCGAGACCAACTGCAGAACGAGCAGCTTCCTCCCCTCCAGGCGAGGGTCTTTCCGAGTAGCGACAACGGTACCTGCGACGTGCGCAAGGATCATGCGAGGCGTCCTTGTTCAGCCGGACTTACTTGGCGGAGATATTGAAAATATCATCCAGGCTGGTGTGAGGTCGCGGAATTACGTGAACCGCGAGCAGCTCGCCCACTCGACGGGCCGCGGCCGCGCCCGCGTCGGTAGCGGCTTTCACGGCGGCGACGTCACCGCGACAAAGCACGGTGACATAACCCGACCCGATTTTTTCCCAGCCGACCAGAGTAACGTTGGCTGCTTTGACCATGGCATCGCCGGCTTCGATCAAAGCGACCAAGCCTCGTGTTTCAATCATTCCCAGGGCTTCGCCCATTGATTTTCCTACCTCCTCCGAATTCTATTGCCTAACCCGCACGGCTTCCTCGACGAGTTGAACCAACTCGTCTCGCGTGACTGAAAAGCGTTCTTGACCGTCGGCTCCTTGGACGCCGGCCATGGCATCTTCGGCCGAAATCGGGCAGCCGGGCTGCTGCACGGCATTCGACTGTACACCGTAACGTCCCCGCGCCTCGAAAAGCTTGTCGACTTCGCCGCGCGGCAGAGACCGCGCTCCTCCCAGCATCTCCGCCACAAAGTTGATGCGCGCAAAGTGCTCAACGGTTTCCATGCGGAAATAAGCTTGATGCACGTCCTTGCCGTAGCTGACGGCACCGTGATTAGCCAACAAAATAGCGTCGTATTTGGGGATCAGCGGCAGCATCGGCTCGGTCAGCGCCGGGGTCCCCGGCAAGCCGTAATCCGCCAGCGGGACGCATCCCAGCCCGATCACGACCTCCGGCAACAGCGCCTTATTCAGCGATAACCCCGCGGCCGCGAAGCCCGTCGCGACCGGCGGATGAGCGTGCACAACCGACAGAGCATCGGGACGCATCTTGTAGATCGTCATGTGCATCGCGATCTCCGAGGTGCGCTCAAGATGTCCGGCCAGTTTGTTGCCGTCGTTGTCGACGATGATCAAATCGTCGGGGCGCATCATCCCCTTGCTCACGCCGGTGGGCGTGGCAAGGATGCGCTCGTGGTCCAGGCGAATCGAGATGTTGCCGTCGTTGGCGGCGACCCATCCTTTTTCGAAAACGAGCCTTCCAATGTCGACGATATCGTGTCGATATTCCCGTTCGGTCTTGACCATTCGAACTTCGTATCGTAGCGCGGGCCGCAAGACAATGTAAAGCAAAGGGGATCCGCGGCGGGCGGACGCAGAGGTGGATCGCGAAGTGCGCGCGAGTGGGAATTACCGCAAAGCCCGGAAGGCCGCATCACGCCAAGCCTACGCGCCGGTAGGTGTCCTAATCAGCTTCATCGTTAGCGGCGGAGTCGTCCTTTGGGACGCTCTCAGCCTCCCCCACCTCGGGCAACGAGTCCACTGAGGGAGTTTCGGTCACGACGATGATCCGCTTCTTGCGTTCGGGAGCTCGTTTCTCGATGCGGTCGAGTCGTTGACTCAGTGTTTCGCGTCGGCTTGCCATTGTGTGTGTACTCCGTTGCGGAGGTTGTTCCGCGAGATTCGGGCAACCGGGACTTCGAGACAAGGCGCTCCGTTGGACAGGCGAGCCCGGCGGCCCCCATTCGCCCGAAAGGGTTCCCGGTAACCAGAATAAGGTCGAGGCGGGCGCTAGACACCCCGCAGTTTCACTATTGAATCTCGCAAAATAAAGTGACACCTTTTTGGGGTACGTACGTCTTTGTATGTATGGGAAATACAAAAGGCGTACGGCGGGATTTCGAGGCCCTGGAGAAGCGCCGTTTCAAAGCGATCCGGTTGGTCGAGCAAGGCTGTAGTCAGTCCGAGACAGCGAGGCGATTGAAGGTCGCGCGGCAAAGCGTCAGCGAGTGGCTGCGACGATACCGGCGTGACGGCGAAGCCGGGTTGCGCCAGGCCGGCCGCGCCGGCCGTAAGCCGCTGTTGGACGCCGCGCAGCTCGAACGCCTCGAGGCGTTGCTGCTGGAAGGCCCCGAGGCGCACGGCTTCCCGACGCCGCTGTGGAGCTGTCCGCGGGTCGCTCGTCTGATCGGAGACGAGTTCGGCGTGCGCTATCACGAGGGCCATGTCTGGAAGATCCTGCGGGCGCTCGGTTGGAGCCCGCAACGGCCCGTCGGCAAAGCGCGGGAGCGCAACGAAGAGGCCATCCGCGGCTGGCAGCGCAAGACTTGGCCGGCCATTAAAAAAAAGCCCGCAAAGAAGAACGTACGATCGTCTTCATCGACGAAAGCGGATTGAGTCAGAAGCCGCATCGTTGCCGCACCTGGGCGCCGCGCGGCGAGACACCGGTGTTGGAGTTCAACTTCAACTGGGACAAGCTGTCGGTGTCGGCCGGGCTGACGTTGCGCAACTTTTACTTCCGGCTCTATCCCGGCGCGATCGGCGAGCTGGAGGTCATCGACTTCCTGAAGGCTTTGGTGCGCCACATCGACGGCCCACTGCTGATCGTCTGGGACCGGCTGCCGGCGCACCGCAGTGGTGCTTCATCCAGGGATCACATCGCAACGGAGTACTTGCCGCCCTATGCGCCGGAGTTGAACCCGGTGGAATACATTTGGGCGTACTGGAAGCAGCACGAGTTGCCCAACGTCTGCCCGAAGGACTACTGGGAACGACGAGCGCGCCCGCAAAGCGCTGCGGCGAATGCGCCGCAAACCGCGCTTGATTACCGCTTTCTGGAAACAGTCTTCTCTTTGTCTCGATTGACAGTATATTATGCGCAGCCGCCTGGTGCGGGAGTTCATCCAGCTCTCCGAGGATCACATCGCAACGGAGTACTTGCCGCCCTATGCGCCGGAGTTGAACCCGGTGGAATACATTTGGGCGTACTGGAAGCAGCACGAGTTGCCCAACGTCTGCCCGAAGGACTACTGGGAACTCGACGAGCGCGCCCGCAAAGCGCTGCGGCGAATGCGCCGCAAACCGCGCTTGATTACCGCTTTCTGGAAACAGTCTTCTCTTTGTCTCGATTGACAGTATATTATGCGAGACTCAGTAAGCCGTTGATTCTTTTCGAGAAATTATTTTCGGTCGGTGTGATGATGGGGGTGGCCACCAACGCTATCGAGCCCGCGGGGATTCGTTTGGGGCAAACCGGCTGATCAAATCCGCAAGTCTCGCCGGATCGAGTACGCCATCTCGTCTATTTTGGAGACCGGGCAAGTCGTCAACGCCGACGATTCCAGCAACTCCAAAGTGTCTTCGGGAAAGGCGTCGTCAACGACCGCCGTGAGCTCGGGAGGCGTTTCCGCCCCCACACGCATTCTTTCGAAAGCGAAACAGATTTTCGATGCGTCGCTGACGTCGTTTCGGAGCCCAAGCGCGTGCACGTACTTGACTACGCCGTTCGGCTGGTAGCTGTAATCAAACGTGAAGCGCAGCCGCGGCCCTCCGTAGGTCACGCTCACTTGCCTGCGCAAACGATCGTGCGCAAGCAGAGCCTGCCGTCGAAAACTCTCGTCCATCCGGCGACGCAAAGCTTGGCGCGTGCCCGGTCGAGGCTCGCGCTCTTCACCTTCAACCTCTTCTCGGCGCGGCGTCGTGAGGTACGCGTTCGTCAGACGTTCAACCTCCACTTCGGCTTCCGAGCCCTCAAACACCTGCCGTCCGCCCAACTGCAAAGTGTTCGATAGGTCGCCGCGCAGGGTCTCCAGGTAGGGAGCCAACCCTTCACCGAGTAGAAGCTTCTCTTCGAACTCGCGCCGCAGGCATTCCAGGTAGTGGTGATCCACGGAAGGGTTGCAGCGGAGGCGCCGCAAGTCGGGCGCAAACCGCGCTCCAATCAGTTTCTCGTCGCGATCGTACAACAGCAACCCGATATTCACGAACTCCCCCGAGACAATGTTGGGGACGTAACGCAACAACTGAAAACTGTACCGATTCATCGGATGCAATTCCTCCGCTCTTCAGAACAAACTAGATCCCGCCGACCGCTCCCAAAGCCCGTGGCGAGGTGTCCGCCTGCCAGTTCGGAAAGGGATCCCGAGCCGCCTTCTTTGCCCCGCGCACGAGATCCGGCACAAGGGCGCGCCTCTGATGAAGCCGCTCGAGCAAGCCTTCCAAACGATCCCAACCGCGGTCATACCACTGCGGTGGGGTGGTGCGGTAGGCTTCGTCCAACACCGAGGTCGGGCACGAAACGATGCGATCAAGCCACGGCTCGAAACTCTCGAATCCCGTTACATCCCCATAGACGTCCCAGCGGTTGTAGAGCCCGAGCTCGGCCGAATCGGAAAAGTCCCAGTTCTGGGCGTTGAAGGCGAATCCGTGGTCGATCATGTTCGCCACGTAGACCAGCGATCGTGGCGAAATCGACGATTCCGGAATCGCGGGGCCCGCCCGCAGCCAGTTCTTGGCTCGGTCACGGAAAAAAATGACTTGGCGGCCGTCGGCGTTGCTGACCCATTTGTCGAACGCTACCATTCCGTGAAACGTATCGACATTGAGCACAAGTCGCAGCAGCGAAAGCGGCAGGTAGTCGTATACGGCCCGTCTGCTTGGATCGCCCGGGTAACAAGACCCGAAGTGCAAGCCATTTTCGCAACGCAGAAGACGACGCCCGGACTCCATCGTCAATTCGGGAGTCTCCTCGATCAAGTCCTGTGGCACATCGACGATTTGCCAGGCGGGGACCGGAAGTTGGAGATACTTCAGCAGCACGCAGCACAGCAACTCATTCACCAGGATGTGCTGGTGCTGTGGGTTGTTGCGGAATTTGACGACGTAATAACGATCGTCGTCAGCCAGTAATAAGTGGGCGTTCGCCCCGCCCCTCATCCGCTTGATATGTTGACGGGCGACAACCGCCATGCGGGCCGGATCGGATGGGTTTCTGTCAGTTCGTTCATCTTATCGCACCCACCTTATACTTGGAACCATGCGGAAAATCGAAACGCGCGTTCGGGTGCGTTACGCCGAGACCGATCAGATGGGGATCGTCTACTACGCCAATTATCTGGTCTGGATGGAGGTCGGCCGGGTCGCTTATTGCCGCCAAGCGGGTTTCGAATACCGCGATATGGAGCGCGAGGACGGCGTGATGTTGACCGTCACCGAAGCCCACTGCCAATATCGGGCCGCGGCGCGTTTCGACGACGAGGTGAGGATTCTGACCTGGGTGACCAAATCGCGTTCGCGTGCCGTGCGTTTTGCGTACGAGATGCGCCTCGCCGGCGATGATCAGCTTCTCGCGAGCGGGGAGACGATGCACCTGGTTTGCGACCTTGAGGGGAAACCGGTCCGGCTTCCGGAGAAGTACCGGCCGTTCTTTTCAGTGGTTGATGCCTAACGTGCGAGCATAGCCTCGGCAGCGCGATTATCATAGAGAAACGGGAAGCGATGAGCGGCGAGACGAAAGACGGAAACGAAGTCCCCTCCGCCGCTGCGGCACAAGGTCAATCACCGGCGGCCGGCGCTCAGGATTTTGAATCTCCCCCGGACATTCCGCAAGAACTTCGCGACCAGATCGTCACCCCGCCCGAGCCGTCCGCGCCACCGTCGGATGGATTGCCGACGCTCGTACTCGTCACAGCCGGGATCACCGTATTTGACGGCGTTCTGCTGGTTATCTTCGCCGTCCTCTGGCTGGCGAACCTCGAACTCTTGCTGGGCCTACTGGAAGGCAGAGCAGGGTTCACGCTCCTATTAGCGGCCGCGCCGCTGATCCTTGGGGCCGCTGTCACCAAGAGGCAGGACCAGCAAAAGGGCGACTATCCCGGGGCTGTTTGGGGGCGCGCTGGAATGATCGTAGGGGCGGTGCTCGCCGTCATGTCACTGGCCATCCCGGTAGTGGCTACGATGCGCGTAATGCTGACGCCGTCGTAGGACCCGGGCCGCGGCGCCGATTTATCTGCTCGATTCGGCCTGAGCAACCGCGGCGGTTACGGCCGGCTTCGGCGGGGGGTTCGGTTTGTAGAAGGTCACCAAGCATCCCCCTACTGCTGCTAGCAGGATACCCGCCACAAACTGCCAACGAACGCCCGCCCAGCCTCCGGCGGGCGGATGCAACGACATCGCCACGACCGCATTGACGATCGGCGCGCCGGCGAAAATAATGGACATGACCACCGCCGGCGTCCCCTTTGCCCCGAAAGCCAACAGCACGCAAAAGGCGCCGATCGCCCCGAAGATACCCGCGATCAGCGACAGTGACGCCCCCTTGATTGGGAAGTTCCAGTCGGACCCGTTTACCAGCAGAACGACCAAGGGCGCCAACACGGCGGTCAGGAAGTACGCAATACCCACGAACAGAAAAGCTTTGTAGCGACCGTTGGCCGGGTCCCCCATCCCTATCTGTCCGCTGTGCAGGAAGATGCCGTACACGCCCCAGGCGCCGACGGTCATCAGCGCGTACACCAGCCAAGCCATTCCGGTTTGATTCATCTCGTAACTCCGTTCTCTATCGCAGTGCGGCAACGGACCGGCGCTCGCGCCGCGAAGTCCGCAGCATAGCCGTTCTCAGTTCAAGGTCGCAAGCGAGTTGGGAAAGCGGAAGGTCGGCGGGCGCATTTATGGGGAGTTGGGGTGAAATGCGCCCGCCTCTACGGGGATTACGGTTTGGAAGGCGCGGCTTACCACGGCGGGGTTACACGCGCGCCGAAGTTATTTTCTTGCCAGACGATAGCCGCCCACCCACCCGGCAAGCGGTCCTCTCCACCGAAAAAAGACTTGACGGATGTCGCCAAGGGTCGTAGACTAAATTTAGGCGAACAAAATAGGAATATCATGAGAACTACAAGCGAACTTGTACGATCGAAAATCCAGATCGGCCCCGCGGGTTGGTCCTACCAAGGATTGGAGGGGTGTGGTCTATCCGACGCCGCGACCGCGAGGTTTTCATGAGGCTTCCTATTTGGCGCACTATTTCCCTGTGATCGAGATCAACACCTCTTTCTACCGGCCTCCCAGGCCCGAGCTGTCCCGTTTGTGGGTGAAGCGGATCGAGGGTATCCCTCGTTTTCAGTTCACCGCCAAGCTGTATCACGTCTTCACCCACGAACGGATTCTCAACCGAGACGATGTGCGGGTTTTCAAAGACGGTATCGAACCACTGCTCGAGGCCGGCCGGCTTGGGGCCGTGTTGATGCAGTTCCCCTGGTCTTTTCGCGCTACTCAGGAAAATCAACAGTACCTCCAGCGCCTTCGCAAGGCCTTTCGCGGACTGCCGTTGGTCGCGGAGCTGCGTCACGCTGATTGGAATCAGGTCGATCCGCTGTGCCGGCTCGCCGACATCGAAATCGGTTTCGCGAACATCGATCAGCCGCAACTGCCTCATTCGATGCCGCCTACTGCGCACGTCACTTCGCCAATCGGCTACGTGCGCCTTCACGGACGCAATTATCAGGAATGGTTCGCGTCAGGAAAGGGATCCGCGTCGGCGCCAGGACTCACACCTGTCCAGGCTCGCTACAACTATCTGTACTCCTCGGATCAACTTGAAAAATGGAGGCCCCGTATCGAAGCGGTCGCACGACAGGCGGCGACAACCTTCGTCGTGACGAACAATCACTTTCGCGGCCAAGCCGTAGTGAACGCGCTTCAGCTGATGAGCATGACTGCAGGCAAGCGGGTGAACGTGCCGCCCAGGCTTCTCAGCGCATACCCGGAACTCGCCCCGATCACCGACAACATGCCGCGGCAGCGGTCGCTCTTCGTCTTGCCTTACACCGAGGCGCCGCGACACCGCCTCGCGAGCTGACGGCGTCCACCAACTGCTCCGTGGAGCCTCCTAAGGGCCCGTTAGCGACCGGCACTCTTGCCGGTCCTAGTCAACAGTCGTGACCGGCTCTCAGCCGGTCATCAAACAAGAGCCGGATAAACTCACCATCCCGCTTTGGAAAGCCGGCTAGTTTTCCGAGCACTCGACGCTGTCGGGCACGGTGTTGGAGCACTGAATGCTTTCGGTCATGCCCGAGGAAATCGGGGCGCAAGCAACATCGGTCGCGGTTCGGGTTGCTTCTTTGGAAGTGGGAGCTCGCGCAATGCTGCACTTGGTTTGGCCACCGTAGGTCATGCAAACTTCGCAAGAATACTGCTGCAGCCCCATCGTTGAGTAGATCAGCAAACCCAGCACGGCGAGGCCGAATAGGACCGAGAGCAACGCAGTTTTCGACATTCGTAGTGCCGTCATTATACTCAGCACATCCGATTCGTTGGAGCGTCGGTGATGCCAACGACGCCGACTTCGCCCGACGACCACACCGGGCGCCGGTCCGTCCGCCGAGGTATCGCAGCAGCGAAGCCCGGTTGCCGGCACTTGGTAAACTTAAATCTTGTAGGGAGGGGACCTTTGGCTTATCCGGAATATCTGATTTCGCCGATGCGCGAAGAGTTGTCTCGATTAGGTGTGATCGAGACGCGTACTCCTGAGCAGGTCGACGAACTGCTCACCGCCGACAGCGGAACAGTCTTGATGGTCGTCAACTCGGTGTGCGGCTGCGCGGCGGGTTCGGCGAGACCGGGTGTGATTCGGTCGCTGGAAAGCGAAATCAAGCCCGACAAGGTCGCGACCGTTTTCGCGGGCGGCGACGTCGAAGCGGTCGCCCACGTGCGGCAAATTCTGTCGGATTACCCGCCGTCTTCTCCGTCCGTCGCTCTATTCCGCGACGGACAACCGGTCTACATGCTCCATCGACATGAGATTGAGGGCCGCGACCCGTCGCAAATCGCGACCGCTCTTCAACAGGCGTATGAGCAACATTGCGTCGCCCCGACGCTTTAACCCGCGACCGATCCATGATGAGTGAACGGCTTTCCGCGGAAGCCAGAGACCTTCGCTGGCCCGGCGGCCACGTCCGGCGCTTCGGCGGCGAGGAGATCCCGGGCTTCGGCAGCGTGGAGGTTCCGGAGTATTTTCGAGAGCGCTCTACCAAGTCCGCTCAATCCCGACTACCTGGAATCCGGGCCCGCGCTTACGCAGATAAACCGTCACTGTCTTCGCGGGGTCGACCCCCGCGATCCGCGCCGCAAAGTAAGGGCCGTCGGCGCCATCCGTCGCCGATCGAGGCAAATCGAAACCAGTGGCGCCCTTTATGCCGCTGTGCTTCTCGGCGTCATTGTCAAACGTCGACCATTCGACTTCATACTCTTGGGGCTCGGCGAGGCCGTGTGTGACGCCGAGGTCCTCGAACTGCAGTCGGCCCTCCGCCGTTTGGAAATTGTCGAGTGGCAAGACGGCGGCGAAGTATTTCTTTCCGACGATGTCGCGCCTCTTGATGAGACATTCGATCAACCACTCAACGGCCTCGGGATCACTATATTTCCCTTGTTCGATGATCGCCCGGATGTCCCTATCGCTAAAGGCCATGACCTTCTTCGCCGCCCAGTAAGCATCGTCAGGCAAGCGGTTCTTGAAGGCGGGATTCGGCTCCTCGGTCGTCCACAACTCAGGATCAAAAACGCGATGGTCGAACTTTCCGACCGACGGAAAATAGTTGTACTTGAGCCGGTGATAGCGCGGCGGCGCAAACCCGAGCGTTAAAACCTGCTTTGACGCCTTGCCCCATTCGAAAAGGTGTTCGTTGCCCGAGCGGGAGCTATTCGAGTAGACGCTGGCACTCCCCAAGATCGATCCGAAATCGACCAAGTGGTGGCGAATGAACGGCACGCCGTTTTCCTCGACGACCATGTCGAGCGTATTGATGGCGCGGGAGTCGTCATGCCCCAGCCAGGCACAGAAAACGAACAGCCCTCGCAAGTCGCGGCGGTGTTCATGAGGCACAATGTCGTTCGGGTCGTCGGGCCGCGTGCCGTGATAGCGGAATTCGCCGGCGGGCCGGCCACTAAGATAGTAGCTGGCCAACCCGCGAATGCGCCCGTTAGCTGTTCGCGGGACACGCGCAAGAATCTTCTCGACATCTTCTTCCGTCATGGGCTGCTCTTTGCCCTTGAGGTCTGTTAGCGTCGTTCCTTCGCCGATGACGAGTTGGTCGCGATCGAAATAGACGATGTAGTTCTCCGGGACGTGGTAGCCCAGAGCATGGAAGAACAACGCCCCAACCACGTCGGCGCCGGTGGCCATTTCGGAGTTCGTCATGGGGTCGAACTTGAGGATGTAGCGTCGTCCCCTGGCGTCTTTGATCGTGAAACCCGGAGTCACGCCCGCCGTCTTGGCTCCGACGATCGACCATTTACCTTCATGTGACGGATTCTTGTCCCGTCGCGGGCCCCGTGTGATTTCCTCGACGCTCATCGGCCTTGCGCCGATGCGGTTGGTAAACCAAGTGCTGTCGGGAACCTCGCCCAACGTGTTCACGGCCCGGGCGGGAATCGTCTTCGCGCCTTTCTTGATCTGCTTGGGCTTGGGCTGCGCTTCGGCCGGCTTACCGAACGTCTGGAGGAAATAGTCGTAGTACATCGACAGCCGGCGTTCCTCGACCATTTCCGCTGCCATCGGCGGCGGTTCACGAACGATGGGGTCGTCGTCATAGAACTTCTTCGCGCCCGCCGGCAAGGCGAACATCAGAATCAGCACCCAGGCTCTCGTCATGTTCCTCATAGCGGCGTCCTTACTGAGTCTCGCATAATATACTGTCAATCGAGACAAAGAGAAGACTGTTTCCAGAAAGCGGTAATCAAGCGCGGTTTGCGGCGCATTCGCCGCAGCGCTTTGCGGGCGCGCTCGTCGAGTTCCCAGTAGTCCTTCGGGCAGACGTTGGGCAACTCGTGCTGCTTCCAGTACGCCCAAATGTATTCCACCGGGTTCAACTCCGGCGCATAGGGCGGCAAGTACTCCGTTGCGATGTGATCCTCGGAGAGCTGGATGAACTCCCGCACCAGGCGGCTGCGGTGCGCCGGCAGCCGGTCCCAGACGATCAGCAGTGGGCCGTCGATGTGGCGCACCAAAGCCTTCAGGAAGTCGATGACCTCCAGCTCGCCGATCGCGCCGGGATAGAGCCGGAAGTAAAAGTTGCGCAACGTCAGCCCGGCCGACACCGACAGCTTGTCCCAGTTGAAGTTGAACTCCAACACCGGTGTCTCGCCGCGCGGCGCCCAGGTGCGGCAACGATGCGGCTTCTGACTCAATCCGCTTTCGTCGATGAAGACGATCGTACGTTCTTCTTTGCGGGCTTTTTTTTAATGGCCGGCCAAGTCTTGCGCTGCCAGCCGCGGATGGCCTCTTCGTTGCGCTCCCGCGCTTTGCCGACGGGCCGTTGCGGGCTCCAACCGAGCGCCCGCAGGATCTTCCAGACATGGCCCTCGTGATAGCGCACGCCGAACTCGTCTCCGATCAGACGAGCGACCCGCGGACAGCTCCACAGCGGCGTCGGGAAGCCGTGCGCCTCGGGGCCTTCCAGCAGCAACGCCTCGAGGCGTTCGAGCTGCGCGGCGTCCAACAGCGGCTTACGGCCGGCGCGGCCGGCCTGGCGCAACCCGGCTTCGCCGTCACGCCGGTATCGTCGCAGCCACTCGCTGACGCTTTGCCGCGCGACCTTCAATCGCCTCGCTGTCTCGGACTGACTACAGCCTTGCTCGACCAACCGGATCGCTTTGAAACGGCGCTTCTCCAGGGCCTCGAAATCCCGCCGTACGCCTTTTGTATTTCCCATACATACAAAGACGTACGTACCCCAAAAAGGTGTCACTTTATTTTGCGAGATTCAATAGAACGGGTTCCCGAACTTGAACCATATCTGATACCCTTCGCGGCTAAAGCCGAAATCCAGCCGGAGGAAGACTTTGTTCCTCGCATTGAAGCGAAAGCCGATGCCGTAGGAAACCTCCAGATCGTGCAGATTGATCTGAGTGCGACGCGGCGTCACCTTTCCGGCATCGAAGAACAGCGCCATATCCAGCCCCGGAAATGATTCCCAGCGGTACTCGGCATTCAAGATAACGTGATTGTCGTCGTAGAAACGATAGGTGCGAAAACCGCGTAAGTCCTCTGAGCCCCCCAAATAGGGCTGCATGTAGAACGGCACGGACTGGCCGTCAATCGACCACGTCATCGCGGTTCGGCCACGCAAGGCGAACACGCGCTTGTCGTTGAAAAAGGGAATGTACTGCTGCACCTCGAGGTCGAGCCGCCGAAATGTGTGCAGATCGATCCGCTGGTCGTCGTAATAGAGGAAACGCGCCGAATAGAAACCGCCGGAGCGCGGCCCGCCGACGATGTCGCGATAGTCCACTTCGACAAACCCGCCGGCTCGCAAAAAGTCGGTCTGCCGGCGAACCCCCGGCGTGATGCCGGGGCTGTAGACCTGGTCGGCCGAAGGGTCACCGGGCGGTCCGGGACCCACGTTAGAATTGCAGGTACCCGCCGGTGAATCCGAGTCGGAGAAAGTCCACCGGTTTGAAGGCCGCGTCGGCATCGAACGATGTTCGCTCCAGCCGGTAGGCGGATTCACCCTCCACTTGGGAATCCGGTCCGGGGCCGTAATAGTCCATTTCCGGGAAGTTGCTGTGTATGGCAGCAAGGTGGATCGGAAACTTTCCGCCTGCGATATTGGGAAGATCCGCCAAGAGTTCGAACTGATACGCCTTCTTCGCCGACGCAACCGCAAAGGTCGACACCCTCAGGTCCCCGCCTCGTACGTCGAAGGTGTACCCCGGCCCAAGCGCGAAGCCTTGTCCGGTGGCTAGGCCGCCAAAGCGCCCCCGCCAACCGCCCAGCCCGGCCGCCAGCCGTTCGAGGTAGTTGGTGTCCTCGACCTTGTGCATTGCTTTTTCGATCTTGCCCGAGACCGGCTTCGTTAGGTTCTTGGCTTTTTCGCGCCGTGCTTGCTCGATGGTGTCGGCGCGCGAAGTGGGCTCGGGTACGGCCGGCGCTTCTGGGGCGGGAGCTTCTTGGGCCGGCAACGAAACGGCAAGCGCGAGTAGAACCAGCGCGAGCCGCTGGGGCTCGCGGGCAGGGGTGGAACTCGAATCAACGAACATGATGTTCCGTAGCGTGAAAAGGATCGCCCCGAGTGCCGCCTAGGTGCGGCCGCGTCCACGACGCGGCCGAAACAAGCCTCTAATCTATCACGCGTGCAGAGAGACGCCCGCACTCTCTGGGAGAGTTTGGTCGATGCAAGTCGGAAACCGATGGAAACCGGCCCCTGCTACCAATTTTTCCCTTCAGCGTCGTCAAATAGTCCACTAAATCGACCAACTCATCGAGCGTCATCCGCTCTTGCAAGTCCATCGGCATTGCCGACACCGTCGACACCCGTTGCTGGGCGATGTCGCTCTTGACGTAGTCCGCCGTGACGCCGCCTTGCAGAACGCTCGTTGTTTTCAGCACGCCCGCGATAGTTGACGACGTCAATCACCCAAACGCGTTCGCGATGGTCAACATCGAGGTTCGTGGGGCTGACCATCATGGGCTCCGAGGCGAACAGTTTCGCTTCGAGCCCCGGAGAAACATCAAGATTGGCACCAGTCCGGTCGGCGCGGCGGCGGGCGGCCTCGTCGTCGCCGTCGAAGAACGAGCCGCGGGCGCAACCCCAAACAACCATGCGTAGCGGCAGAACCGTCATCGTCCCTTGCCTCGACAAACGGCGGTGATAACCCGAGTATTCCCCGCGCTTGTGCGAATCTACCGCGTCTACCGTCCGTGGCCGGCCGCTTCGGTTGGAACCAGCCAACATGGAATACCTCGTCGTAGTGAAGATCATTAGGGCATCTTATCGATGGAAAGAGGTATTCGGAAAACGGCTGGCGGGCAACCCGCTGCGCGCCGTTGAAGCGCGCTCTGACCGCCGGGGACGCCTATTCGGCCACGTCAGAGAAACCGTCCTCGACACTCCACACGGTCTTCCCACCGACAATCGTTTCCACCGGACCGCCGCGAAACTCCCGTCGGTCAAAGGGAGAGTTCTTGCTTTTGGAGTGAGACTTCGCCGCATCGAAAGTCCATTCCCGCTCCAGGTCAAGGATCGTGATGTCTGCCGCCCCACCCTTTCGCAAAGTCCCTTGTTCCAGGCCGATCACCTTCGCTGGGCCGGTCGTGAACAACTCCACCATGCGCATCAAACTGATCGTTCCCGGATGCACCAACCGCTCGAGCGACAATCCGACCGCCGTTTCGAGCCCCGTCACACCAAAAGGACAGCGCTCGAATTCTTGCGCCTTCATGTTGCCCGTATGCGGAGCGTGGTCGGTCGCAATCGCGTCAATTACGCCGTCCGCGAGACCTTCAATCGCGGCCTCGATATCGCCCGCTGTGCGCAATGGTGGTCTCATTTTGTAATTGCTGTCGTAGCCGGGTAGGTCGGTGTCAGCCAATGTGAAATGGTGGGGCGACACCTCGCAAGTGATAGGGATGCCGAGCTTGCGTGCGTGCCGCACGATGGCGATGGAGTTTCTAGTGGAGATATGCGCGATATGGCATTTCGCGCCGGTCGCCTCGCTTAAGATCGCGTCGCGCGCCACCATCACGTCTTCGGAGCTTGAGGGAATACCGCCCAACCCGAGCCGCACCGCTTGGGCGCCCTCGTGAATATCACCGCCTAAGCTCAGATTCAAATCCTCGCAGTGGTCGATCACGGTCATGTCGAAGGAACCGGCATACTGCATCGCTCGACGCATCAGGCCCGAGTTCATTACCGGCAGGCCGTCATCGGAAACGGCTACGGCGCCGGCCTCCTTCATCGCGCCGATTTCGGCGAGCTGTTCGCCTTCGCTGCCCTTCGTTATCGCTCCGATCGGAAACACGTTCACAATCGCTTTGCTGCGCGCCCGCTCGACGATAAAACTCGTGACCGTCGGGCTATCGTTTACCGGGATCGTGTTGGGCATGCAGCAAACCGACGTGAATCCGCCCGCCGCCGCCGACCTCGCGCCCGTTTCGATCGTCTCGGCGTGCTCGATGCCGGGCTCGCGCAGGTGAACGTGAATATCGAGGAAGCCGGGCGCTACGATCAGCCCCGACGCGTCGCGAACCTCTGCATCGGGCGCTTCGATGCCCGTATCAACGACGGCGATGCGGCCGTCCTCGATCAGCACGTCCGACAAACCGTCGCGCCCCGAGTCCGGATCAACGACGCGGCCGTTTTTGATCAACAGTTTCGTCATCTGGAGGTTGAACCGAGGGCGGGACCTCTGGCGTTCGCTGAGAGCGGCTGCGTGTCACGCATCGCCGCAAGACCTCTCCAACACTGCCATGCGAGCCGCTATACCGTTTTCCACTTGATTGAGAATCACCGAGCGCGGAAAATCGGCCACTTCCGACGACAGCTCGCGGCCGCGGTTGATCGGCCCGGGATGCATCACGATGGCGTCGGGCTTGGCGAGCTTCAGATGCTCGAGCCCCAGCCCGTAAAACTGAAAGTACTCGTTCTTGGGGAACGGCAACATGTTCTGCCGTTCGAGCTGCACCCGTAGCATCATGATCACATCGGCGTCCGTCACCGCCTCGTCGATGCTGTGAGTCAAGCGAATCCCGCGGGCTAGATGCACGAGGTTTCCGGGCAGCATCGTAGCTGGTCCGCATAACACCAGATCCGCCCCGAATTTCGCAAGTAGATGAGCGTTCGACCGCGCTACGCGGCTGTGTGCGATATCCCCGATAATCGCCACACGCAACCCCTCGAGCGAGGGCCTGTTGTCGAGAATCGTCAGCGCGTCGAGCAGCGCTTGCGTGGGATGTTCGTGACGGCCGTCGCCGGCATTGACAATCGGCGTCGACAAGAACCGTGATAAGAAATGCGGTGCGCCTGACGCAGCATGCCGCATCACGATCACGTCGGGACGCATTGCCGAAAGCGTGTTGAGGGTGTCGACCAGGGATTCGCCCTTAGAAAGGCTCGATCCCTGTGCGGAGATCGAAACCGTGTCCGCTCCCAGTCGCTTAGCGGCGATTTCGAAGCTGGCTCGCGTGCGCGTGGAGGGTTCGAAGAAAAGATTAACGATGGTCTTGCCATGGAGGGTGTCGAGCTTCTTAACAGCCTCAGCCTGCATCGGCTGATGATGCCGCCCTCTCGCAAGTAACCATTCGAGATCCTCGCGGGCTAGGTCCTCGATGCCAAGCAGACTCCGCCGTACTAGGTCGGCAGGCGCAGCGGAGGCTGGCGAAGAAAGTGCCATCTGGATATTGCTTGTTTGCTCCCCAGCCCACAACTCGCCGAAGGACGGCTTGGTGAAAGCCTCCAGGCCTCACCGCAGACCGGTTAATCCGTCTTTTCCACCAACAGGACACGCTCTTCGCCGTCCACCGGTTCCAGCTTCACTTCGATGATCTCGGAATTCGAGGTGTCCACATGCTTGCCCACAAATCGCGCCTCAATCGGCAGCTCGCGGTGCCCGCGGTCGATCAAGGTGCACAGTTGGACTGTTCGCGGGTTCTCTTTGCCGAGCAGAGCCCCGAGGGCACTCCGTATCGTTCGTCCCGTGTACAGAACATCATCGACAAGAATAACGTCCATGCCGTCGATTGAAAACGGGATTTTTGCGCCGTGAACCACCGGATGGTCGGCAACTGTCGACAGATCGTCGTTATAGAATTTGATATCAAGGGTGCCGCGGGGGATCTCGCAGCTCTCCAGCCGACTGATCTTGGCCGCCAAGCGTTCGCCCAACACCGCTCCACGACGATGAATGCCGACCACGGCAAGCCGCTCGAGTGCGTCGTTCTTGTCGATTACCTCATGGGCCAAACGGACCAGAGTGCGGTCGATTTCCGAGCCGGTCATCAACTGCGCTTGGGTTTGGATTGTAGGCATGCGCCGCGCCGAAGCCATCAAGATACCACACCCTCGTTTCGCGCTCTCGACGGTGCCTACGACACCCGGCCAACGCGCCACCCGATTTACCGCCGGGTGCGTACAGAGCAGCGGCGGCCATTCGATACGGCGCGCCGTCAATCCGCGAGGCGTTGGGCGTCGTTCGCCCAATAGTCCCTCTAAATCGACGTCCCAAAAGCCTCCTGATATCAGTTCACTTATACTGGCCCCTCGTGACGCCAACAATATAATCTGTTCTTATTCTATGGGCCCACAGTTCCGCTTGCTATAATACTGCCGCAGGTGTTATCCTGACACGAATCTGAGAGCCGGCCCCGTTTTCAAGCCGCGGGCGCGCTCCCATCTTGATCTTCTGACGCGAAGGTTTCCTCCGGCCCGGCATGCCGGAAGGACCGACAGCCTTCGCCTCAAGAGCAGTACGGCTTATGTTGAACTACGGGTTACCACCGAAGCAGGGCCTCTACGACCCTGAACACGAACACGACGCTTGCGGCATTGGCTTCGTTGCCGATATCAAGGGCCGCCGGTCGCATGACATTGTCCAAAAGGGCCTTGAAGTTCTTGTCAACCTCACCCACCGCGGCGCCTGCGGCTGTGACCCCGAGACAGGTGACGGCGCGGGACTGCTGTTGCAGATGCCGCATACTTTCTTCGAGCGCGAGTGTGACGCCTTGGGGATCCCCCTGCCCGCCGAGGGACAGTATGGAGTCGGGCAACTGTTCTTCTCGGCCAAAGAGAGCGACCACAAGGCCGTCAAGGCCATGGTCGAGCGCGTTGTCTCCGAAGAAGGCCAAACCGTGCTCGGGTGGCGGCACGTCCCGACCCGCTCGGACGCCATCGGCTGGTTGGCCCGTGAATCGGAGCCCGCCGTCGAACAGGTTTTCATCGGACGACGAGGCGAAGCCTCGCAAGACATCGACGGGGACGCCTGGGAACGCAAGCTCTACGTGATCGCCAAGCGCACCGAATCGGAAGCGCGCCGGCTCAAATTGCCGCGCTACTACCCCTGTTCGATGTCGGCTAGGACGATCTGCTACAAGGGCCTGCTGATCGCCCCGCAGATACCGAACTATTTCGTTGACCTGGGCGACGAGCTATTCCGCTCCGCGATTGCGCTCATCCACCAGCGCTTTTCCACCAACACATTTCCGACCTGGGAGCGCGCGCAGCCGTTTCGCTATCTGGCCCACAACGGTGAAATCAACACCCTGCGCGGCAACAGGAACTGGATGAGTTCGCGCGAGGCGACCTTCTCTTCGCCGCTCTACGGAGACGACATCAAGAAGTTGCTGCCGGTCATCGATGAGACCGGGAGTGACTCGGCGATGATCGACAACGCCCTCGAGCTACTGATCAAGGGCGGACGCGAAACGCCGCACGCGATGATGATGCTCATCCCCGAGGCCTGGAGTTCCCATGAACACATGGAGGACTACAAGAAGGCCTTCTACGAGTACCACGCAACACTGATGGAGCCCTGGGACGGCCCCGCGTCGATCGTTTTCACCGACGGACGCTACGTCGGCGGCGTGCTCGACCGCAACGGGCTCAGGCCTTCGCGCTACTACGTCACGCACGACAACATCGTCGTGATGGGCTCGGAAGCCGGCGTACTGCAATTTGCGCCCGAGAACATTCGCTACAAAGGGCGCTTGCAGCCGGGACGCATGTTCCTGGTTGACACCGGCGAAGGCCGCATCGTCGAGGACGAGGAAATCAAGAAGACCTACTCGACGAGAAAACCCTACGGCGAATGGCTCGAGGCACAGTTGATCCATGCCAAGGACCTGCCTGAGCCCGCCGAAGTCCACGGCACGGATTTCGACACGCTGCTCGAACGCCAACGTATGTTCGGCTACACCATGGAAGACCAGCGCATTCTAATGGGTCCCATGGCCGCCGTCGGCCAGGAGCCGATCGGCTCGATGGGCGTCGATACCCCCCTCGCCTGCTTGTCGGACAGGCCGCAGCTGCTGTTCAACTATTTCAAGCAACTCTTCGCGCAGGTGACGAATCCCGCTATCGACCCGATTCGTGAGCAATTGGTGATGTCGACCATTACCTACGTCGGCCCGCAGGGCAATCTGCTCGACGAGACGCCTGAGCACGCCCACATGTTGCGGGTGGAGTTACCTGTTTTGACGAATCGCGAGTTGGAAAAGCTGCGCGGCGTGGGCGAACCCGGCTCGATTGAATACGGCACCCGCAACGGGACGTCGGGGAAGATCCGCTTTGGGGCTAAGACGTTACCAACTTTGTTTGACCCTTCAAGCGGCGGAGAGGGGCTGGAGAAGGCCCTCGGCGAACTCTGCTCGCAAGCGGAAGAGGCCGCGAACAGCGGCTATAGCGTTGTGATTCTCTCCGACCGCGGCGCGGGCGAGAAGCTGGCGCCGATACCGAGCCTTCTGGCTCTGGCAGCGGTCCATCATCATTTGATCTCCACGGCGGTGCGAGGCAAGGTCGGGCTGATTGTCGAGTCGGGCGAGCCCCGCGAAGTGATGCACTTCTGTCTGCTCATTGGATATGGGGCCAATGCGATCAATCCGTATCTGGCCTTCGAAACGCTCGAGGGCATGCACCGCGACGGCGCTCTCGCCGAAGGGCTTGACCTCGCAAAGGCGGTCGCCAACTACATCTTCGCCATCAAAAAGGGCGTGCTCAAAGTCATGTCCAAAATGGGCATCTCGACGGTGCAGAGCTACCACGGTGCGCAGATCTTCGAGGCGGTCGGGCTCAACAGCAACGTCGTTGAGCGCTATTTCGCCGGCACGACGTCACAGATCGAGGGCGTCGGGCTCGACGTGTTGGCGGAGGAAGTCGCCAAGCGCCACGAGTTCGCCTATCACCCTGTGACCGATGCGGTAACCGAGCTCGATGTCGGCGGCGCGTACCAGTTCCGCACGCGCGGCGAGCAACATCTGCTCAACCCGACCACGGTTTCGCAGCTCCAGCATGCCGTGCGACAGCAGAGCTTCAAGAACTTCCAGGAGTTCTCCTCGACGATCAACGACATAAATAGGACCCTGTGCACGCTGCGGGGCTTGTTCGAGTTCAAGAAATCCGACAACCCGGTTCCGATCGAGGAGGTCGAGCCGGCCAAGGAAATCGTCAAGCGCTTCTGCACCGGCGCCATGTCGTTCGGTTCGATCAGCACCGAGGCCCACGAAACCCTGGCCATCGCGATGAACCGCATCGGCGGCCGCAGCAATACCGGCGAGGGCGGCGAGGACGAACGCCGCTTTGCGCGCGACGCGGACGGCAACTGGCGCCGCAGCGCGATCAAGCAAGTCGCCTCGGGACGCTTCGGCGTCACTTCGAACTACCTGGTCAACGCGGACGAACTGCAGATCAAGATCGCGCAGGGGGCCAAGCCCGGCGAGGGCGGCCAGCTTCCCGGCCATAAGGTGGACGAGACCATTGCCCGGCTGCGTCACTCGACGCCCGGCGTGGGCCTGATTTCGCCTCCGCCGCACCATGACATCTATTCCATCGAGGATCTGGCGCAGTTGATCTTCGATTTAAAAAACGGCAACAAGAACGCCAACGTCTCCGTAAAACTCGTTTCGGAAGTCGGTGTCGGCACAGTCGCCGCCGGGGTCTCGAAAGGCCACGCCGACCTGGTGCTCATCAGCGGCCACGACGGCGGAACCGGCGCTTCCCCGGTCAGCTCGATTCGCCACGCCGGAACACCCTGGGAATTAGGGCTTTCCGAAACCCAGCAAGTGCTCGTGATGAACGACCTGCGAAGCCGCATCACCGTGCAAGTCGACGGCAAGCTGATGACCGGCCGCGACGTCGCCATCGGGGCATTTCTGGGGGCCGAGGAGTTCGGCTTCTCGACGATGCCGCTGATTTCGATGGGCTGCATCATGATGCGCAAGTGTCACTTGAACACCTGCCCGGTCGGCATCGCGACGCAAGATCCCGAGCTGCGCAAGAAGTTCGAGGGGCAGCCGGAAAACGTCATCAGCTTCTTCTTCTTCATTGCCGAGGAACTGCGGCAAATCATGGCCGAGCTGGGCTTCCGCAAGCTCATCGACATGGTCGGCCGCGTCGACATGCTCGACACAAAGAAGGCCATCGATCACTGGAAGGCCAAGGGGCTCGATTTCAGCAAAGTCTTCTTCGATCCACCGGTGGACAAGAGCGTTGGCCGCTACCGCACCAAGGGTCAGGACCACGGCCTCGAGGTACAACTCGACAATCACCTGATCGAGCAAGCCGCTCCCGCGCTTGAAAGAGGCGAGCGCGTCGAAATCGAAACCGACATTGTCAACATCAACCGCACGGTCGGCGGGATGCTGAGCGCGGAAGTCTCTCGGCGATACGGCTCGAAAGGCTTGCCCGACGATACGATCAACATCAAGCTAAACGGCTCAGCCGGGCAGAGCTTCGGCTGCTGGGGCGCCAAGGGTCTGACCATGACGCTCGAAGGCGACGCCAATGACTACTTCGCCAAAGGACTGTCGGGGGCACGGTTGGTGGTTTATCCCCCCAAGGGATCGAACTTCGTTTTCGAAGAGAACATCATCATCGGCAACGTCTCTTTCTATGGCGCGACCTCGGGCGAAGCCTTCATCAACGGCATGGCCGGCGAGCGCTTCTGCATTCGCAACAGTGGATTGACGGTCGTTGTCGAGGGCGTGGGCGACCACGGCTGCGAATACATGACCAACGGCCGCGTCATTATTCTCGGCTCGGCGGGACGTAACTTCGGCGCGGGCATGAGCGGCGGTTTCGCCTTCGTGCTTGACGAAGCAAGTGATTTCGGCGACAAGTCGGCCAATCACTCCATGATTGACTTGGAACCATTCGACGATCCCGAGGACGTGGCTTTCGTCAAACGACAGATCGAGCGGCATGTCGAATACACCAACAGCCCGAAAGGCCGATGGGTGCTCGACAACTGGGACAAGATGCTGCCGAAATTCATCAAGGTCTTCCCGAAGGAATTGAAGAAAGCGCTAAGCGACCGCATGAGCGCCGAGAAAGCATTGGTCTCGGCGTAACGAAGCGAGTGATGGAGCCGCGCGCCGACTGGTCTTTTCCCCGGTAGGGACGAACACTCGTGTTTGTTCTCCCCAGTCTAGACGAGCTTTCAGCTTGTCTCGCCGCGGCTTAGGTTTCAGGTTAGTAGGACTGTTTCGACCGCATGGGCAAAACAACAGGATTCATGGAGTACGAACGTCAAACCCCAGAGGGGCGCGACGTGCTCGTTCGCATCAAGGATTACAAAGAAGTCTATGAGCCGATGGCCGAGCCGGATCTCAAGATCCAGGGCGCGCGCTGCATGGACTGCGGCATTCCCTTCTGCCACACCGGCTGTCCGCTGAACAACATCATTCCCGACTTCAACGACTTGGTCTATCGCGGCCGATGGAAAGACGCGCTGCGCGAGCTGCACTCGACAAATAATTTCCCTGAATTCACCGGACGCATCTGTCCGGCACCGTGCGAAGAGGCCTGCGTGCTCGGCATCAACGAAGACCCCGTTTCGATCAAAGCCATCGAAAAATCGATCGTTGACCGCGGATGGGAAGAGGGCTGGATCGTCCCCGAGCCCCCGACCCTGCGCACCGGCAAGAAAGTGGCCGTCATCGGCGCCGGCCCGGCGGGGCTCGCCGCATCACAGCAGTTGAACCGTGCCGGGCATTTCGTGACGACCTTTGAGCAAAACGAAGTCCCCGGCGGGCTGATGATCCTCGGGATTCCCGACTTCAAGATGGAAAAGCACCTCGTCGACCGCCGCGTCGAGCAGATGGAAGCCGAGGGCATCACCTTCAAGTGCGGGGTCCATGTCGGCGTCGACGTCACCGGCAAAGAGTTGCTGGACGAATACGACGCCGTTGTGATCACAACCGGCGCCGAGAGCCCGCGCGATCTCGACATCCCCGGCCGCGATCTCGAGGGCATCTACTACGCGATGCAGTTTCTGCCGCAACAGAACCGTCGCATTGGCGGACGTCCGGTCGATCCCGATTTCGACATCACCGCCGAAGGCAAGCATGTGATCATCATCGGCGGCGGTGATACGGGTGCTGACTGCCTGGGAACAACACGACGCCAAGGCGCGAAGTCGATTCGGCAATTCGAGCTGCTGCCCAAGCCACCGATGACCCGCGACGAGCCGGGAGCCTTCGCTTGGCCGCTGTGGCCTTTCACCTTCAAGGCCGAGAGTTCACACGCCGAGGGCGATGTGCGCGAATGGGCCGTCAATACTAAGGAATTCCTGGGCGACGAACACGGCCATGTGAGAGCGTTGCAGGGCGTTGAACTCGAATGGCCCGCCGTTGATCCCGAAACCAACCGTCGCCCCTTCAAGTTTGACGACAAACCCGGCTCGGAATTCGAAGTCCCCGCCGACCTCGTCCTGCTGGCCATGGGCTTCCTAGGCCCGGTTCACAATGGCCTGGTCGACGGGCTGGAACTCGAAAAGGATCCGCGAGGCAACATCAAGGCGACGTTTGAGGAATTCCAAACCTCAAACGAAAAGGTCTTCGCCGCCGGCGACGCACGCCGCGGCCAATCGCTCGTCGTCTGGGCCCTGGCGGAAGGCCGCAAAGCCGCCCACGCCGTCGACACCTACCTGATGGGCAAGAGCGATTTGCCGAAGTGCTGAAGTCCGGTGATTGACCGTCCCCGGCCTCATTGCAAGTCCAGGTTGCCGTTCAGGCGATATGCTACCTCGGGTTTGGTCTCCAGGTGGACTTCCTTCTCGCCGTACCGCAGCGTCAACGGTAGCCCGCGTTCAGAGACGATCTTCGTCCGGGTCAGCTTGCCGGCCTCCCATTCGAGATCGACGACGAAGCCGCCGCGGGCTCGGAGACCTTCCACGCGACCGGTCGGGAAGGCCGAAGGCAACGCCGGCAAGAAGTGTAAGAAGCCACGATGGCCGGCCTGCACGTCGCTGTAGCCGAGGGGAGTCCCGTAGGGGTCGTGGCTTTGGAGCAGCATTTCGGCAATCCCCGCCGCGGCGCCGAAGTTGCCGTCGATTTGGAACGGTGGATGAGCGTCGAACAGATTCGGGTACAAGCCGCCTCTCCGTCCGTCCAGGTTTTTCGAGGACTTCTTGGCTACGGGCTGGAGCAAATTCCGCAAGATCTTGTAGGCGTGATCGCCGTCGAGAAAGCGAGCCCAGAAATTGACCTTCCATCCCATCGACCAGCCGGTGGCTCCATCGCCGCGAAACTCGAGCGAGCGGCGCGCCGCCGCGAAGAGGTCGGGTGTGCCGTAGGGCGTGATCTCGACGCCCGGGTGCAAGCCGAAAAGGTGCGAGACGTGGCGGTGCTTGTTGTCGGGGTCGTCCACGTCCTCGAGCCATTCCTGAAGCTGCCCATGTTTGCCGATGCGGTTCGGGGCGATGCGGCGACGCAGGTCGGCGAGTTGTTTGCGCAAGTCCTCGTCGACTTCAAGGATCTCGGCGGCGGCGATCGTGTTGCCGAACAGGTTGCGGATGATCTGGTGATCCATCGTCGGTCCCATCACCAAACCGCCGTTCTCGGGTGAGTTACTCGGTCCGGAAACGAGCCAGCGACCGTCTGGCGTCTCGACCACCGTATCGGCGAAGAACCGCGAGGCACCTTTCAAAAGCGGGTAGGCGGTTTGGCGCAGAAAATCCTTGTCGCCCCCGAATAGATAGTGCTGCCAGAGGCTTTGACACAACCAAGCGCCTCCGGTGGGCCAGATACCGTGATTTGAATGGTTGATCGGGGCGGTGCCGCGCCAAAGATCGAAGTTGTGATGCAGCACCCAACCGCCGGCATTGTAATGCTCGAGTGCGGCCGAGGTGCCGGATTCGGCGACCTCACGCAGGGCCTCGAAAAGAGGCTCGGCGGTTTCCGGCAAGGCTGTCATCTCGGCGGGCCAGTAGTTCATTTCGGTGTTGATGTTGACGGTGTACTTGCTGTCCCACGGTGGTTTGTTCAACTCGTTCCACAGCCCTTGCAGGTTGGCGGGTTGCCCGCCGGCCCGGCTGGATGCGATCAGCAAATAGCGCCCGTACTGAAACAGCACCGAGACGAGTTGCGGGTCGGCTTCGGAGGCAAAGCGGCGAATGCGTTCGTCCGTGGTGAGGCTCTTTGTATCGGTTGAGCCCAGATCGATTCGAACGCGGCGAAACAGGTCTTGGTGATCGCGAATGTGATTGCGGCGCAGCCCTTTGTAGCTCTTCGCGCGAGCCTGCTCGAGCACCGCCGCGTTTCGCTGGGCGGGGTCGGCGGAAACATCCTGATAGTTGATGAAATTCGTGGCGCCCGCCAGCAGCAGCGTGGCGCTATTGGCTGACCGGACGACCAGGCTGCCGTCGGCGATCTCGACCGAGCCGTCGGTTTGAACGGCGAGACGGGCTTCGAAGCGAATGGCGCTGTCGGGCACGGCTCCCGCCATCACTAAGTCTTCCCCGAGGGCCTTCACCGAGGCGTCGGGGTGCGCGGCGAGTAAGGAAGCCCGAAACGAAAGGCGCTCAACGCCCGTCGCGGAAAGCCGGATGACGATCACTTTGTCCGGAAAAGAGGCAAAGACTTCGCGCTTGTAACTGAGGTGTCGGGCTTGAAATTGCACCGAGGCGATGGCGGTGTCCAAGTTAAGGTCACGGCGGTAGTCGCTGACGTCGCTTTCGTCGACGCCGAGCATCTCGATTTGAAGGTCTCCGAATGCCTGGTAAGCCTTCTGACCGAGCGGAATGCTCATAAAGCGCCCCATGGCCAGTTCTTCAGCCTCGGATTGCTTGGCGGCCCACAACAGGCGACGGAGTTCACCCAGATATTTGTGAGAGCCCTTGTTGGCGTAGTCGTGCGGAGCCCCCTGCCAGACGGTGTCTTCGTTGAACTGGATGCGCTCTCTTGCGACGCCGCCAAAGACCATGGCGCCGAGCCGGCCTTGGCCTACGGGGAGTGCTTCGGTCCATTCGGCGGCGGGCTGGTCGTACCACAGGGAGAGGGGTTCCTCGGGCGGGGCGGCGGCGGACGAGAGCGCGCTGAAGCCAAGGGCGATCGCGGCGATGATCGCGGCGAACGCCGGCAATGTTCGGATTCCCATGGTTGATTGCTCAGGTGGTCCGGGCATGAATTGTCTGGCGGTCCTCTCGAGAGGCTGCCCCCCAGTCTACCCCCCGTTTTGATGACTTTGAGGTCGCGAGAAAAAGCCGCAGGTCCCTACGGGCTCTGCGCTACGCATTCGTGCAGCGCGGCGAATGCGGCAAAAACCCAGCCCAACCCCGCAGGGCTCGGCGGAGTCTATAACCACTATGGGCGCTTGGTTATCTTCGGCAACTGCATCGGCTCGGCGGGCTCGAAGAGGCCGAAGGCGAAAACCGCCGTGGCGGAGGCGATGGCGACGTACTGGCGGCCGTCGACTGCGTAGGTCATCGGCGACGCGGTCAACAGCTCGCCCATGTTGAAGTTCCATAGGTGGCGGCCGGTCTTTGCGTCGAGCGCGAGCAACTGCCCGTCATCGTCGCCGGAGAAGAGCACGCCCGTCGCCGTCGATACCGTACCACTCCACATGCGTCCGAGACCCGTCATCGGGTACTCCCAGGCGGGCTTGCCGGTCTTGGGGTCAATGGCCCGCAGAATGACCTGTCCGCCCTCTTCAGTCGCGCCGCCGCCCGAGAAATTTTTCATCGGGACCGGCTCTTGCTCCGAGGTGGTGTACAACCCGCACTGCTCAAGCGTGAGGACATAGAGCAGGCCGGTAGCCGGAAAATAGGTCTGCCCCATCCAATTCGTGGCGCCCTTGACGCTTGGGCATACCCAGTTGCCTTCGGGAGTGGGGTCCTTGTCGGGTATCAGGATGGGGCGGCCGTCGTCGCCGATGCCTTCGGCCCAGGTGAGCTTGTCGACCAACTGCGTGGCCCGTAGATATTCGCCCGTCTCACGGTCCAGCACGTAGAAAAAGCCGTTACGGTTGGCGTGGAGGACAAGCTTTCGCTCGCGACCTTCCCAGGGCAAATCGACCAAAATAGGCCAGCTCTGGGCGTCCCAATCGTGGGTGTCGTGGGGCGTGAATTGGAAATGCCACTTCCGCTTGCCCGTCGCGGGATCGAGCGCCAGCAGCGACGAAGTGTAGAGATTGTCGCCGGGCCGCACCCTCGGATTAAAGTCCGGCCAAGCGTTGCCCGTCGTCCAGTAGAGGGTGTCGAGTTCAGGGTCGAAGGTGCCGGAAAGCCAAGCCGCGCCGCCGCCCCAGTCGATCAAATCACCCCAGGTTTCCGAACCTGGTTCGCCCTTCGCCGGCACGGTGTAGGTGCGCCAGAGCAGCTCGCCGGTCTCGGCCGAAAGGGCCGCGATGAAGCCTCGCACGCCGCTGTCGCCGCCCGTGCTGCCGACGATCACCTTGTCCTTGACGACGAGCGGGGCCGCCGTGGAGGTCACGCCGTCGTCAACACTTGCGTACTGCTCGCTGAAGAGCACGCCGCCGGTGCGCCGGTCGAGCGCGGTGAGGTAGTTGTCGGTGGTGCTGAAATAGACGCGATCGCCGAGGATAGCCGCGCCGCGATTCACACCGTGCTTCTTGGCCCGCGGGTCGAAGTAGCTCCAGATCAGCCGCCCCGTGCGCGCATCGAGCGCATAGAGGCTATTGATACTGGTGACGTACATGACGCCTTCGTAGACGATCGGCGTCGCGCGCAGGCCTTGGGCCTTGGGCACGTGATAGACCCACTTCGCGACCATCGAACCGGCATTTTCCGGCGTGATTTGCTTGAGCGGGCTGTGTCGCCAGCCGTTGTAGCTCCCGGCGTAGGTCACCCAATCTTTCCCCGGTCCCTCGAGAATGTCTTGGTAGCTCACTTGCGCGGAAGCAGTGACACCCAACGCGAGAGCCAATACCCAACGCACCATCATTGCGGCGCCTCCACGGACGGTCGTGCACTTTGGCGGGCGAGAAAGGCGAATAGGTTTTTCAGTTCGTCGGCGGACAGTCGGCTGCCGTAATCACCGGGCATAGGAGAGCGGTCAAGGATATCGATTTGTCTAACGTCGCGCATCGAGATCAAATGCAGTTTCCCCTCCCTGTCGATCACTTGCAGGGAATAGTTGTTGCGATTGCGCGCCACGCCCTCGATGACCGAACCGTCGGCGAAAGTGATTGTCACTCCCTCTTGCCCTTTACGGTCAATCTCCCTCGAAGGATCGAGAACAGACTCTTTGATTAAGGCCAGAGGCCGCAGACCGCCGATGTTCGTCAGATCAGGCCCCATTCGCCCTCCTTGGCCGTGAATCGCGTGACAGCCGGAGCAGCCGGCTTTGTCGCCCCAAAAAACGTCAGCCCCAGCTTGCGCCTCGCCCGGTACGGGATTCTCGGCCGCCGGGCCGATGAGCGCATGTAAGAAAGCGACGAGCCGCCACGTTTCCTCGTCCGAAAGAGTCGTTGGGGGCATGTCGGTGCCGGGCAGGCCGTTGCGAATGACGGTGAAGATTCTGTCGTCGCTCAGCGGATGCCATAGCGGTCGTCTGACCAGGTTCGGTCCGCGGCCGCCCGAGCCGTCCGGTCCGTGGCAACCGGCGCAGGATTGCGCCCAGAGCTTCGCTCCGGCAGCGATGGCTTCCGGATCGCCGATGGCCGGGTGGTCCGAGCCGCCGACATACCTGCTCGGCGGCCCTTCCTGCGCCCAGGCCGGCGGGAGCAGGGCTAAGAATGCCCCTAGGAAGAGACGCCTCATGACGAGACAATGATACCAGCCGCGCCTAGAATGCTCACAAGCCAAGGGGATCGGGTTTGTTTCGTCGTTGTGGGGGCTCTGTGGGCGGGCAGGCCGGCTGATGCAGCCGCCGGCGATTGCGGGAGCTGTCGTCACATACTGCTCGATGATCTCCACAGCTCGGTCGCGCGCTTCCAAGTCGTCCGGCGATAAGAATTGGGTCCGTATGGTCGTTCTCGCGGCGGACGGCGCCGGTTTGGCAAAGGAATTCCCGGAAAGCATGATATGTTGGGGGAACGTACCGCTATGCCACAAGATATTGAGTTGATTTCGACGGACACGATCGCGATGTTCTTCGACGAAAACCTCCACGATAGCAGCGATTCGGATTCCTCGAACTCGGACGATTGGCGCCAGTTGGCGCCAAACTGTCCAGCATCTCGATCGAGTGCCGAGGCTGACCTGAGGGCAAGCCTGAGAATACGGGCGTGCAAGGTGCGGAGAGTACGCCGACCGCGATCCTGGGGTCGATGGCGGTGACGCCGCGGCGCGAGGTGAGTTTGGGACGAGATGATGCGGTCGGGGTGGGAGGCGGTGATGGGTGGCTTGAGCACGGGATTCGTTTTGGGTTTGTTTTTTGCGGCCGGGTGTTTGCTCGCCCAGGGCCCTATGGGCTGGGAGCGCGAGCCGATCCGGGACATTCGAGCGCGAGTGGAGGGCCAGTGGGTTGTTGCCAGGCAAGGGCGAGACGAGACAGCACAGGAGGTACGGGTCAAGATTTGGGGGCCTGTTCTAGAGCCCTCGACTTTCATCGAGCGTCCTCTTACTAAGGGCTTTGAATCTCTCGATGCCGACCCTGAGCGCGAGTACGTTGTCATCTCTCGCGGCCTGGGGAGCGGGCCCTACTACAAGCTGCAAATTATCGATTTTCGAGAAGACGGTATTCTCACTTGGTCGTATTATTCGGCGCCCGCGCCGAGGGTGGAAAACGGCACGATCTTCCTGGGAGTGAGCCGGGATTATGACGAAATGCGGATCAGCCCGAAATACAAGGCGTATCGTTACACCGCCGGCGGTTTGACCCAGATCGAGGAGTAACCCGGGAAGGCGGCGCGCCGGCCGCTTTGATGATCACGCGAGACGGTCGGGTCGTCGGTCGATGTGTGGCACAGGGTACTCGGAAATCCGCGGGCCTTGCCAGGGCGGCTTCGGCCCGCATGACGTCATCGTTCTCTCTTACACGGGGTCAGCTTTCGATGCTCCTCCGGGCGGCTTCCAACGTGTTGGACATCAGCATCGCGATGGTAAGCGGCCCCACTCCTCCCGGGACCGGCGTGTAAGCGCCGGCGACCTCGGCGACGTCGCCGGGGTGGACATCGCCTACCAGCACGGTCCCTTTTTCGTGGAAGCGCTCAAGTTTTTTCGGATTCCCGGCGAAGATGCATTCGACTTCCGCGGCGTCTCGCAGGCGGTTGATCCCCACATCGAGAACCACAGCGCCGGGTTTGATGAAGTCACGGGTGACCATCGCGGGACGTCCGAGGGCGGCCACGAGGATGTCGGCTTCGCGGGCCACGGCGGGTAAGTCGGCGGTTTTAGAGTGGCAGACGGTTACGGTAGCGTTCTCGTGAAGCAGCAGCAGAGCCGCGGGCTTGCCCACGATGTTGCTGCGTCCCAGGATGACGGCGCGCTTGCCGGCGATCGGGATATCGCTGCGCTTGAGGATTTGGATCAACCCGGCGGGCGTGCAGGGCGCGAAACCAGGTTGACGGGTGACGAGCGCGCCGACGCTGACGGGGTGAAAGCCATCAACGTCCTTGGCGGGTGAGACAGCGAGCAGGACTTCGCCTTCATTCACTTGGGGAGGCAAGGGAAGTTGGACAAGAATGCCGTGGATGTCTTCACGCGCGTTGAGTTCCTTGACGATCGCGAGCAAGCCGGCGGTCGAGATGTCTTGGGGCGGCGTGACTTGGTCGCTGTAGATGCCGACGTGCTCGCAGGCTTTGATCTTGTTGCGAACGTAGATTTCAGACGCCGGGTCGTCGCCGACAAGCACAGCCGCCAAGCCGGGGCGCACGCCGCGCGCGGATAATTCGGCGACCCCCTGCCGCACCTCGTCGAGGATGCGGTCGCGGATTTCGTTGCCGTTGAGAATGCGGGCGGGCATGGTGGTACCGGGGTCGAGAGAAGGAATGATAGCACGGGTGCGGGTCGCGATCGCGGCCTCTGAAGACGCCGTGGGAGGGCGAGGCCAACCGAGTGTTCAGCGCGGGGGACATGTCGCCAAGAGTGGTGACACGGCTCGCCTGGAGGCGCGCGCCATTTCGGGGGCCGGGCGCGGTTTCGTGCGGATGTTTTCAATCGTCGCAGGGACAGGGCGGGTCGCCCTCGACCGGCGGCCAGACCCAGCAGTTTTCGTCGCCGGCGACACACTCGCCGTGATGGATCGCCTGTTCGATCAGATCGGGATCAAACTCGATCGCGGAGTTGTCGTCGCCGTAGAACTCGCGCGGCGCGATGATCTTGACATCAACCGGTTTGCGTTGGTGAGAGTCCAGACACTTTTGCACGGCGTCGAGCTTGGCGGCTATTTCGGGGGATAGGGCGGACGGGTCGAGACTTTCGTGTAGATCTCGGAACTTCCGGCGCAGCGTACTGGAGTGAATGACGCCCCGGAGGTCATCGAGGTAGATCTCGTCGGTGAGTAGCTCGACCGTGCGAGCCAGCACGTCCAGACCGCTCACCTTCGTTCCGAAGGCGCTGTCGTCCCAGTCGTCAAATTCGTTTTCAGGCGCGGCGGAAGACGGTAACTCGCGCCCCTTTCTGATCAACTTGCTCGTCAACAGAACCCAGATTTCGTCGGGTTCCTCGACCAGGCAACCGCCGACCGGGCTGATGTTCCTGACGCCCCCGTCGACCAGCACTTTCTCCTCCGACTCGATCTCCACTTGCGGGAACACGACGGGGATCGAGGCCGAGGCGAGGAGCTTTGTTAGGAAATTCGGGGCCGTCGGCTCAAAACGTTCGTACTTGCCCGTTACCAGGGACACGGTTCCAACCGCGAAGTTGCGGCCCGAGGCTTGCAGCTCGCTCACCGAGATATGCTTGTTGATGAGCTTCTTCAGTGGCCCGAGTTTGAAAAGACTGTCCGCGCCGACGGCGAACGCCGCGAAGCCGCCGAAACGCTTCGTGTAGATGCTGTCATTGCCCCTGATCTCCTCACGCCAGAGTTCGGTGAGTTTCTGAACTTGAGCCTTCAAGTTGTCGATCGAGCCTGCCCCCGTGGGAGCCTCCGCCAGAAAGGCCCCATTAAGCGCGCCGACACTGACGCCCCGGATGATGTCGAAGTCGAGTCCCTGCTCCAGGACAAGCTTTCGCAGCATTCCTACCTGGTAGGCGCCGCGGGCACCGCCTCCGGCCAATAGTAGGGCTCGTTTCATTTTCGGACTCCTTTGCGAATCTGTCCTCTGGGCGGACGGCCCGGAGGTCTACTGATTAACGCGCAAACGGAGCAGCGGAGGTGCCATTCCCACTTCATAGGCTGACCTCCGGCGGGATTTCGATCTCTCCGAACCTGCATGCAGTTCGGCTGTGTAAGGGTCCACCGAACACCCTGGCGCTTGACCCTCACTGTCGTTTGGGGCTCTGTTTCTATGCCAGGATCGGCTTAACGACTTTGCCGGCAATGCCGGTTAGACGGGCGTCCAGGCCTTGGAATTTGACGGTCATGCGCTCGTGGTTGATTCCCAGCAGGTGCAGCATCGTCGCGTGGAAATCGTTGATGCTGACCGGATTGTCCACCGCGGCGTAACCCAGCTCGTCGGTTCCTCCGTAGCTCGATCCGCCGCGGATGCCGCCTCCGGCCATCATGAAAGAGAAACCCTTGATGTGGTGGTCGCGACCGTCGTTGCCTTGCGACATTGGGGTGCGGCCGAATTCTCCCCCCCATACGATCAGGGTTTCGTCGAGCATGCCGCGGTCCTTGAGGTCCTTGATGAGAGCCGCCGTGGCGCGATCCGTTTCTTCGGCTTTGATGGCAATGTTCGGTTTAACGCTCCCGTGGTGATCCCAGTCGCGGTGATAGAGCTGGATGAAGCGAACGCCGCGTTCGGCGAGCCGCCGGGCCAGCAAGCAGTTCGAGGCGAAGGAGCCGTCACCGGGTTCGGCGGCGTACGGGTCGAGCACCCTTCTCGGTTCCTTGCTCGTGTCCATCAACTCGGGGACGCTGGTCTGCATCCGAAACGCCATTTCGTATTGCGAAATGCGGGTTTGAATCTCCGGGTCACCCAACGATTCATGTTGTAACCGATTCAAACGGTTGATTGTCTCGATCGACTCGCGTTGCAGCTCCGCGCCCAGCCCGGGCGGGTTGTTGAGGTAGAGGACTGGGTCGCCGAAAGGGTTGAACTTTACGCCCTGAAACTTACTCGGCAAGAAGCCGGCTGACCATTGACGCGACGCGATGGGCTGCATCTGTCCGCCCTTGCCGGAGGAGACCAGCACGACGAAGCCCGGCAAATCCTCGGTCTCCGCGCCGAGCCCGTAGAACAGCCAAGAGCCCATGCTCGGGCGCCCGGCGATGATCGAGCCGCTATTCATCAATGTATGGGCCGGATCGTGGTTAATCTGCTCGGTAAACATCGACCGCACGATACAAATCTCGTCGGCGACGCTTCCGATATGCGGAAATTGGTCGACGATGTGCTGACCCGATTTGCCGAATCGCTTGAAGGCGTGTTGGGGGCCGAAACAGATCAGCTTTTTCCCCTGAAGCTGAGCGATTTGCTGACCCTTGGTGAAGGACTCCGGCATCGGCTTGCCGTGCATCTTGGCGAGGGTGGGTTTGTAGTCCCACGTTTCGAGATGCGACGGGCCGCCGGCTTGATAGAGAAAGATCACGCGCTTGGCCTTGGCCGGATGGTGCAGCGGATTGACGACGCCGCGCGAAGCAGAGCCGCCGGGGTTCTCCTTGGCCGAAAGCACGTTGCGGTCGAGCAGCGTGTTTAACCCGAGCAACCCGAGGCCTGCGACGCCGTTCCCGAGGAAAGTACGGCGGCAGATGTCGCGAGAGCGGTCTTCGAATGAATCGGTCATGATCGTCCCTCTAATTCCTTGTGATCGTTTCATGCAGATTCAGGACAGCCCGCGTCACCGTGGTCATCGCCGCCAATTGAGGGGCATTGAATCTATCGGGAAACGGCGCTTCGCCGGCGGCCAAGAACTGACGGGCCGCGGCGGGATCCTGTTGAAACCGCGTCAGGCTGCGATCGTGCAAGGTCCGCAACATCTTGCGTTCGGCGGCGGAAGGCGGACGACTGACCGCGTCCCAGAAGGCGCCGTCCAATCGGCCGTCGAAATCTTTCGCCTCCTGCAAGGTGTTCTGAGCAAGAACTCGCGCGGCTTCGACAAAGACCGGGTCGTTCAACAAGACCAACGCCTGCAAGGGCGTATTGGAGCGCGAACGGCTGACGGTGCACTCCTCGCGGCTGGGTGCGTCGAAGATCATCAAGCCGGGGTGAAGAAACGTCCTTTGCCAATGGGTGTAAAGTCCCCGGCGATAAAGGTCGTCGCCGCGACCGGCGGAGTAGGCACGCTTTGGAAAGTTCATGGCGGCCAAATAGCGATCCGGCTGCGGCGGCCGCACACTGGGTCCGCCGAATTTTTCGACGAGCAGACCCGACACGGCGAGGGCGATGTCACGGACATTCTCCGACTCGACACGGTAACGGCTCTGCCGCGCAAGCAAGCGATTCTCGCCGTCTCGCTTGTCGAGCTCCGGAGTGCTCAGCGAAGACTGGCGATACGTGTGGCTGGTGACGATGGTTCGCACGATGTGCTTGACGTCCCAACGGTGTGCCCCTTCGGCGTGCCAAGTCGGGTCGCGAAACTCAGCCGCCAACCAGTCGAGCAGTTCAAGGTGAATGGGCCATTCGCCTTGCGAGCCGAGGTCGTCGAGCACTTTCGACAGGCCGATTCCGAAGAAACGATTCCACAAGCGGTTGACGTAGACTCGCGCCGTAAGCGGGTTCTCGTCCGACACCATCCAGTTGGCGAAATCAAGGCGGCTGGTGCGTCCGTTGGTCGTGCCGGCTTTGCCCAGGAACTCGGGAGCGGCGGGCGCAACGATGGGCCCGGAGTCGTCCATCCAGTTACCTCGCGCCAGGATCCGTGTCACATGCGGGAGCGTCGATTGACTGACCACCACGCGGGGAATAGCCGCTTTGAGTGCGCCGAGCCGGGCGTCGAGGTTCGCACGGCGCACTACCAGCGCCTCGAATTCCGATGTTTCCCAGACAAAGTGGTTCGTAACGGCCTTTCGCTGTTTCTCGTCTCGGTCGGCTTCGGGCACTTGGAGGGCTTCGAGCACTTTGCCGGGCAGGCCTTTCTCGACGGCTCGGATCATGCTGCCTTCGTCGGAGTCGGGCGGTCGCAGGCGAAGTTTGTCGAAGGTTAACCCGATTTCCGGCCAAGAGTGCTCGCCCGCGCTGAGCGCCACGCGGAAGCGCCCGATGGTGGCTTTTCGGTAGAGACTCTCGTGTTTCAGCCGAATCGTCAAGACGGAATCAGCTTGGGTTTCAACCAATTCGGTGAAGCGCGCGGCGAGGAAAGGGTTGACCCCTTCTCCGCGCGAGACGCCCCAGCCCGTTTCGGGGTTGCCGTCGATGGTGCCGATGGCCATGTTTTCGGGCTCTTCGGCGAACAGGGTGCTCGCGGTGGCGAGAACAAACGAAAGCGGCGCCGGGCTTTGTTTTCCGTCCAGCGAAAGCGTGCCCTCCACCTCGGTGAGAACGAAACGATCCGCCCCACGCGAGACGCGAGCGCCGGGGTGGCTTTCGTCGTGCATGACGTCGATGCCGAGCGCCGTCCAAGTACCCGCGCCGGGCTTGAAGGTCACGGTATACGTCTCGTTGGCGGGATTGGGGCCGGAGGCGATGACAAGACCGTCGCCACGGCGGCGTTCAGTGAGCAGGCTTGCGCTGAAGGCGCCGTAATAGTCAAGGCTGTAGATATTGCTCTCGACGAGCTCATCGTTGTAGATCGTCAACTTGGCGCCGTTTTCGGTTGAGACCGAGAGCGGACGCTGATAGTGCCAGGCCAAGTCGCCGGCCGCGTGCGCCGCGAGAATTTCTTTTTCCCACTCGCGCCGGCGCTCATCGGAGCCTTTCAGCTTGGCTTTGATTTCGCTGTTGACGGCGTCGAGTTCCGCCGTGAGTCGTTCCAACAAGCGACGTTGTTCATCGCTGGGTAATTCCAACTTCGTCCCGTAGGCCCTTGGTCCGCTGCTCCGGACGATGCCGGTTTCCTCGAGGTCGGCAAAGACGGCCTTCATCGAATAGAAATCCTTGGTCAGGATAGGATCGAATTTGTGATCGTGGCATTCGGCGCAGCCGGTGGTGATGCCGAGGAAAACCGCGCTGGTGGTGCGCACGCGATCGGCGCCGTACTTGGCGAGATATTCCTTGTCCTGAATGCCGCCTTCGCCTGACGTGCGATGGATGCGGTTGAAGGCGGACCCGACTTTCTGTTCCGTCGTCGCATCGGGAATTAGGTCGCCCGCCAACTGCTCGCGAGCAAATTGATCGAACGGTTTGTTGTCATGGAAAGACCGAAGCACGTAGTCGCGGTAGGGCCAGGTCGGCGCGGGATTGTCGCCGTGAAAACCGTTGGTGTCGCCGTAGCGAACGGCATCGAGCCAATGCATGGCTTGTTTTTCGGCGTAGCGGGGAGAGGCCAGCAAGCGATCGGCCACTTTCTCGTACGCACGCGAATCGGAATCATTAAGGAAGGCTTTGACTTCGTCGGGCGTGGGCGGCAGCCCGGTCAGGTCGAAGCTCAAACGGCGAATCAGGGTTGTCCTGTCGGCCTCGTCCGCCGGCCTAAGCCCTTCGCGAGCGAGGCGCGCTTGGATGAACGCGTCGATCGGATTTCGAACGGGGGCCGAGCTATCCGACACGTCCGGCACGGACGGCCGAGTGAGCGGCTGGAAAGCCCAGTGGCCCTCGTATTTCGCGCCCTCGGCAACCCAGCGGCGAACGATTTCCTTCTGCTCGTCGGTCAATTCCTTGTGTGAATAGGTCGGCGGCATCAAGCGTGCCGGGTCATCAGTGAAGATACGGGCGACGATCGCGCTCCCATCCGGATTGCCCGGCAAAATCGGGGTGACTCCCGTGGCGGTTTTCTTCAAGGCCTCTTCGCGGATGTCGAGCCGCAGGTCCATCATGCGGGCGTTTTTATCGGGCCCGTGACAGCGGAAACAAGTGTCCGACATGATGGGCCGAATGTCGCGGTTGAAGCTCACGGGCCGGCTGAGCCGGGGCTCGCCGGAAAGGGTTGTGGCGAGGGCGACCAAGCAGAGCGCTGTTTGCCGGAGTACGCGGTTAGTTGCGGTTCTGTACATTATCTCGTCCATCGTTTTCGTCCTACCTGGGGCAGCCGGCCGTGCAAGGGTGAAGAGCCCGGGCCGACCAGCCAAAGAGACATCGTTTAAAGCATCTTCTCGCTTTCAAGGTTAGCGGGCGGCGGCGCGCCCGGCAACTCAGTGGGGGTGTGCGACGTCAATGTGGAAAAGTAAGCCCGGCAGCCCGGTTCACCGGGCTTGGGTTCCATTAGGCCGGCCCTTGTACGGCCGGTAGGGCACCCCACCGCCCGGCAACAGGCCGCTTCAGCGGCCTTCCCGCCCGCAGGCTCTAGCCATGACCGAACCAAGCGGAACGTTTCAGGACCATTGGGAGGGCTCCCCCCGGGGCGCCGGAGCGGCCGTTATGGGCGGAGACGGCCGGTGCAGTAGGCGACGATGGGACGCGGGGGCGCAAGCCCTGGGAAGATCCAACCGCAACTTCCGAATTAATACCGGCCCTGGGCGTCAGGCCGGGGAAAGCCCAACCCACCACCAACCAACTCCCCGAGCTTGCGCCGGGACCCGCCGCGGCGCGTATTACGATGAAATGGAAGCGGCGCAGCCGGCCGAAAATCAGCCATGTCGATTGTTCGCGTATTCAACGAATCAAAACAAGTCTTGCTCGGCGACCGGGTCACGCTGGCCGACACGAGCGAAACCCGCCGCAACGGCCTACTGAAACACGAGAGCCTTCCCAAGGGAGAAGGGTTGTGGATTATTCCCTGCGAAGCCATTCACACGTTTCGCATGAAATTCCCCATCGATGTCGTCTTCATTGATAAGCACAAGCGAGTGACGAAGATCGTACCTGCCATGAAGAAATCGCGCATGACGATGAGCCTGCGGGCGCGCAGCGTGGTGGAGCTGACGGCGGGCTTGGCCGCGGAAACAGGGACGGAAGTGGGGGACCAGTTGGAAATTACGCGCGTGGAGGAGCCGGCATGAGTCGCAAAGCTCAAGGCGGCGCGGCCTGCGACAAGTCGCAAACCCAGATTCAGAGCCCAGAGCGAAAGCGACGGGCAGGCTCCTAATCTCTCCAAAACCGCGCCCGCCCCAAGAAACGCGGGGAACCGCGTCCCGATCGTCACACGCCGGATCCTTGCTTTCCTTGCATCAACCGCACCGCTGTGGTTAGATGGTGGGAGTTCACATCACGTAACCGGCAGTGAGACTTCTTGTCCTTCTCCTGTCGGCCGGTTCGTTGTTATTCGTCCGGGCCGCGGATCCCGCCGCCGATCCTCTCAACAAAGCCTATCAAGCGCTCCGACAGGGGCGTTATGAATACGCGCTTGAGCGATTCCTCGAGGCGGGCCAGGCCTTGCCCCGTGATGCCTCCATTCGCAAAGAACTCGGGTATCTGCATCTGAAGCTGGGCGATCCGTCCGCCGCTCGGGATTGGTTTAGGCAGGCGCACGAGCTTGACCAGAAAGATCACCACACGACTCTGCAGCTTGCCTACACGTTGCTGCAAACCGGAGATGCGGCGGAAGCGCGCAGCTTGCTCGAGCAAGTGAAGCGTGCGGCTGACGGCAACGAAAAGAAGGCCGCCGCGGCTGCGCTCGCTCGGTTGCGCCGCGATAAGTCGGCGGGCTCGGATGCTTCACCACTTTCAAGTGCGGACGCGGCTCTAAACCGCGCCTACGAAGCCATGCGGGCAAAGGACTACCAAGGTGCTGTTCACTACCTTCGCGAAGCCATCGAGGCGGCCCCGGCGCGCACCGAAATCCGCAAGGAGCTGGCTTATGTCTACCTCAAGATCGGAGAGACCGAGTGGTCTCGAGAAGTGTTCGAGCAGGTTGTAACACTCGATCGCAAGGACGAGCGGGCTGCCTTGGAGTTGAGTTTTCTCGATCACGAGACCGGCCGACGCGCCGAAGCCCTTGAACGGTTCCGCGCCCTGCGTGCGAGCCCGGACCCTTCAGTGCGGCAGGAAGCAGAGGCCGCAGTCGAGCGAGTTGAATCGGAATTAGGAGCCGGTATTGCACGGTGGACCGCAGCCGCGGCGCAAGATCCGCAAAACGAGTCAGTCCGGAAGGAACTGGGTCAGCTCTACGAGGATTTCGGGGACAACACCCGGGCCGCTGAACACTACGAGGCGGCTTGGCGCGTACAACCGCCACGGCGCGAAGAACTGTTGGCAAGATTGGCGCGCGCCCGTGAAAAGGCCGGTGACGTGGCGGGCGCGGCGGGCGCGTGGCTGCTGGCTTCGTATTCCAACGACACGCGGATTTCCGAAACGGCCAAGGAGCGACTGCCCGACCGCTTTCCGTGGGCCTCGGAGTTCCTCGCGGCGCTGCGACTTGACGAAGCGAATACGCGGGTGAGGCGCGATCTGGCCTATCTGTTTCTCGAAGTCGGCCAACGCGAGGCGGCGCGACAGCAGTTCGAGCGCGTCGTCGAGATCGACCCGGACGACTTGGGGTCGGCGGCGCAACTGGCATTTCTGTACCTGGAGCGTCGTAACGCCGCCGCAGCGGTTTCGCTGCTCGAGAGGGCACGGGAGAGCGAGGACGAAGACACGGCGCGGCGGGCGCGCGAGGCGCTCAAGCGAGTGCGGGCGGCGCGAGCGCGTCCGCACCGCGAGCTGGGCAACAAAAGTCTGCAGCAAAGCTATTTACGCGATGCCCGCACTGCTTTCATGCGGGCCTATGAGGCCGATCCCGAGGACTACTCGACAGCCTACAAGTTGGGCGTCGTGCACAACCTGCTGCGCCGCGACCGAGAGGCGATTCGCTGGTTTCGGCGCGCCTCGGAAAGCCCGGATCAGGAATTGTCGGCGCAGGCGCGGCAGTCCTATCGGAACTTGGCGCCTCAATTTCAACGGGTGACGACAACTCTGTGGACCTATCCGATGTTCTCGACGCGCTATCACGATCTGTTCAACTACGCGCAGCTGAAGACCGAATTTCGTCTGGGGGCGGTTCCGGTGCGTCCCTATTTGTCGTTGCGGTTTGTGGGCGACCTGAAGCAACGTACCGGCGGTCCGCGGCCGGAGTTTCTGTCGGAAAGCTCGCTGATCGCCGGTGTAGGGCTGCGAACGATTCCACGTCGGGGCGTGACGTTGTGGGGCGAGGCGGGAGAGGCGATCAGTTACCTGGATCGGCGCTCGCCGGGCGTCCCTCGCGCGATTCCCGACTATCGCGGCGGTATGAATTGGTTTCGAAGTTTCGGCGCGAATTTGGCGCCCGGCCGACGCGGGGCGTTCGTGGAATCAAATTTCGACGGAGTCTATATCAGCCGATTTGAGGACAACATTATCGGGTATTGGCAGTTGCGAACGGGGTATCGCTTGCCGGACCGCGGGCGGCTGAGGGCGCAAGTCTTTTGGAACTTCAATGTCACGACGGATCTCAACCGGGCCTACTGGGCCAACTTCGCCGAAACCGGCCCGGGAATTCGTTTTCGGCTGCCTGGCGTTTCGCCGCCCATGAATCTCGATATTCACTTTCTACGGGGCGTGCATTTGGTGAATGAGTTCAATCCGCGCCGCCCGAACTACTACGATTTGCGGATTTCGTTGTGGTATTCGTTTGCTCGGTGACGGAGGGGTGTTGTCTGACGGATCGGGTACGGAGGCTGGTGGGGCAAGGTCGAGAACGTCTTTGGTTCCGCGGCTTCTTGTGGCGTTGAGAAAACTCACCGCATACGGCTTCCTTACGGTCGCGGCTCGGTTTGGTGTTTGCTTGCTCGGCGCAGCCGTTCCGGCCGTCTTGGCGGCGGCGGATTTTCGCGTGCAGGTGCCTGAACCGGACGCTTGGCAACCGGTCCTCTCGGCGGTGGGCGTTGAGGCGACGGCCGAACCAGCTCGGTTTAGGATCGTGGTCGGAGATTCGCAGGCAGCCAGGCAACTCGGTTTCACGACGTCGGACGAGGCGGTTCGCGTCGCGCAGTCGGTGGATTCGTGCGACCCCGACTTGGCGATCTTCTGGGAAGCCCCAGTCACGTTACCCGTCTATGGCCTGCCCGAACGGGCGCAAATCTTTCAACGTGAGCGAACCACCGGCGCGCCGCTGATGGTGGGAATTAAAAGCGAAGAAGGAGGCGTCCTGTGGACCGCTACCGACCCGGGCCCGAAAGGCTATGAGCGCTACCCCTACTTGATTCACGCGCTGCGCGATCTCGGGTTGACACCCCCGTTTCGGGGCGCCCGGACCTGGGCTTTCTTCGACTATTCGTACCGAACGCGAGTCGATCTCGATTACATGGCGGCACGTTGGCGCGCGGCGGGCATCGCGGCCTTGCACGTAAGCGCCTGGCATTTCCACGAACCCGACCCGCAACGCGACGACTACCTGAAACGATTAATCGAGGCCTGCCACCGCGAAGGTGTGCTCGTTTACGCCTGGCTCGAACTGCCACATGTCAGCGAAGGTTTCTGGCAGAGTCATCCAACTTGCCGCGAACAGACTGCCGCCTTGCAAGACGCCCACCTTGACTGGCGTAAGCTCGTGAACCTAGCCGATCCCGAATGCTTCGAACGTGTCGCCAAGGGTGTGACGGCGTTGCTCGACCGTTTCGACTGGGACGGCATCAACCTTGCCGAGCTCTATTTCGAATCGCTGCACGGCCCCTCGAACCCGCAGCGCTTCACACCAATGAACGATTGGGTCCGTCGGGACTACCAGAAACGGGCGGGGTTCGATCCGGTCGAGCTGTTTGACCCCAACTCGCCGCGCTTTTGGAGTTTGAACGCCAAAGCCTGGCGAGACTTCGTCGACTACCGAGCGGACCTGGCGTTGCGGCTGCAGCAACGCTTTCTGGGTCTGCTCGGAGCAAGGCGGCCTCGGCCGCACTTAACGCTGACGCAAATCGACGACCGCTTCGATCCCAGAATGCGGGAGCTACTCGGGGCCGACACGGCCGCCTTGCTGCCCTTGACCGAGGAGTACGATTTTCAGCTTGTCGTCGAAGACCCGGCAACGCTTTGGGACCTTGGGCCGCGGCGTTACGAGGAGATCGCCCGCCGCTACGGCGAGATCGCTCCCGACCCCGAACGCCTCGCGATCGACATTAATATCGTCGAGCGCTATCAGAGGACCTATCCAACAAAGAAGCAGGTCGGCACGGAGCTGTTGCAACTCGTCGACGTCGCCGGAAAGGCTTTTCCGCGTGTCCTACTTTACTTTGAGCACTCGATCGGACGCCCGGATTGGGACCTACTGCCTCACGCGGCCGCCGCCCCTGCCCGGGTCATTCGATCCGAAGACGGCTGGAACGTAGAAGCTTCGGGCGGGATCGGAGTCACATGGGCGGGGCCAGTCACGGTCAACGACATAGCCTGGCCGTTTACCGACGGGGAGACAGTCTGGCTTCCGGCCGGGCGTCATGAGCTTAGGTACGGGGGGGACGCGCCCGCTTTTCGGGTACTACGCGCCAACCTCGACCTCCTAACGGTGCGCCACAAGGCGAACGGGCTCGATTTCGACTACACGTCCGAGAGCCGGGGGCTGCTCCTGTTGGACCGCGGACCGGGGCCGATCCGGATTGACGGGACTCCGGCTGAGCCGAAGATACTCGAAGCGCCTCGGCACTGGACCGTTGTGCTGCCAAGCGGCCGTCATGGGGTGCGGATCGAGGCGTCCGCGCCGCTCGTATCGCGGGTAGAGTGACGAGGCGCATCGCCCCTCCCGACGACTTTTTTAGGTGCACGGAACAAATCGGTGTGGTTCGCGCCAACAGCGCGAGTAGCCCGTTCAATGCGGCGGTTCGGTTTGTTACCATAAGCACTCCCATGGCCGACATCGCAATGCCGAAAATCCCCGATCGGCTGTTCTTTCGCATCGGCGACGTGGGAGAGCTAGCCGACCTCGAGCCTTATGTGCTGCGGTTTTGGGAGGCCGAATTTCCTCAGCTTTCGCCGAAGAAGACGAGCAGCGGGCAGCGCCAATACCGCCGCAAGGACGTCGCATTGGTTCTCGAGATCAAGCGGCTGCTCTACGACGAAGGCTATACAATCGCCGGCGCCCGCAAGGCGCTACGCGAGCGCTCCAAACAGAAACGCCGCGCTAAGCCGGCGCGCGACCAGTCGGCGCTGCCTTTTACCCCCGGAACGGCAGCGAACCCGGCCGCGCTCTCCGGCATTAAGCAGGAGCTGAACGAAATCCTCACCCTGCTCTCGAAGCGCTAACCGTTTCGATCCATGTTTCGGATTCTGCTTACGAACGACGACGGGATAGACGCGCCCGGACTCCGTGCTCTCGAACAAGCCGCCGGTGCGTTAGGAGAGGTTTACGTTGCCGCGCCGGCACACGAGCAGAGCGGTGCGGGGCGCTCGATCACGATCCATCGGCCGTTGCGATACCGCGAGGTCGGCATCAGCCGCTATGCGGTTGAGGGCACGCCTACCGACACGGTCATGATGGCGCTGACGCTGCTGCTCGACTTCCGACCCGATCTCGTGATTTCCGGCGTCAACAGCGGAGCGAACCTCGGTGAGAACATCTACTATTCCGGGACGGTAGCCGCTGCCGCGGAAGCGGCCAAACACGACATACCGGCAATCGCGGTTTCAGTGGCCGCCAAAGACGGCGTGGACTTTCGCCCGGCCACGGAATTCGTCGTACGCCTGGGTCGGCAGGTCCTCGAAAACGGCTTACCACCCGGCGTGGCGCTCAATGTAAACGTCCCTCACCCGAGCTACGAAAAAGTAAGGATTACGCGGCAGTCGCCGAAGATCTCTCGTAACGTCATGCGCGGCGGAGAGGACCCGCGAGGCTCTGCGTATTACTGGATGCACGAGGAGGTGCGTCACGAAGACGCGGACGCGGGCACCGACTACGCGGCGGTTCGCGAAGGTGACATCTCGATCACACCCCTTCATTTCGAGCACACCGCCCACGAAGCTGTGGAGGCGCTTGGCGCCTGGGACGATCTGTTCTAGGATGGGGCGGCAAGGCCCGCCCTCGTGAATCGACCCGACCGCCGCTCGACAGCAATCCGAACAAGATGAATCCCGTAACCACGGACACAGCGACGCCCGCCGCACTGTTCGACATGGACGGTGTGGTAGTCACGACCGAGAGCCTGAAGGCGACGGCGCACGCGGAAACGGTGCGGCGACTTGGCGGGACAGTCGAGCGCGGTTTCTACGCCGGCGTGATGGGCGGCACCCACGAAATAGTGCGGGCGGCCTACATGCGTGAAGGAGGTATCAACCCGAACCCGTTGAGGTACACGGGACTCTACGGCGAAATCTACCGCGAGCTGGTTGAGGCGAGTCTGGAAGCCGTTCCCGGGGTACTTCCGGTGCTGGGTGCTTTGCGAGCAGAGGGCTTTCGGACCGCGTTAGTGACATCGAGCCGCAAGCATATGGTCGAGCAGATTTTTCGGCTGCTCCCCCTAGCTCTGTGTTTCGACGCGGTCCTCGCGGCCGAAGACACGCCGCGTCACAAGCCCGCGCCCGACCCCTACTTGTTAGGACTCGAGCGGTTAGGGGCGGAGGCGGGTCGGGCGGTGGTCTTCGAGGACTCCGATGCCGGAGCAAGCGCCGCTGTCGCCGCGCGTATCCCTGTCATCGCGTATCGCCATGAATTCAACGAGGGGCATGCTTTTGAAGGCGTGGTCGGCCGGATTGATTCGTTCGAGCCGGCGGAATCGGTGATCGGGCTTGTCCGCGGGATCCTAGGGAGTGAGTGACCGGGACACTCTGCGCTCACTTGATGACATACCCTGAAACGCGCCACTTGCTGTCCGGCGCAAGCTTCGGCGTGATCGTCTCGACGGCGTTCTCTTTGTTTTCAAACGAAGCCTGGAATTGAATTACAACGTATTCGCCGTCAGGCGCCCCCGGCAATTCGGTCATATACTTCGCCGCGGCAAAGGTCCGCTTCTTGAGCTTGCCGAAAGGAGAACGCGCCGATTGGACCATGCCGATCCATTCCTTTTTGCCCACTTTGCTTTGAAAGAACGGAGACGCTTCGTCCCAGCTTTCCGCGTACTGCCCGGAATCGATCAGGGTCAGCCACGATTCGGCGGCTACCCGCCCGGCTTTCTCGGCTGCCTGATCCGCGGCCAGGCCGGTCGGAAACACAAGCAAAATCGTCAAGGCTGTTACTGCTTTCCACGTGCTTATCGCGTTCATTGGGCGCCTCCTTCGATCTATATCGATCTCACCAGAAAGCCTCAACATTGTCAACGCGCCTCGACGCCTCGTGACCTGATGACGGGTGAGCGGCGTTGACCTTGCCCTGGGCGCTCGGCCATGCTGGTGGAGTGTCCGATCGTCGCGTTCTCCGCCAGATTTGCAACCTGCTCGACGAACAGGAGGTTGCCTACCGTTCGCTTCATCATGAGCCCACTTTGACCTCGGAAGACTCGGCGCGGGTTCGGGGAGAGGACATTCGCATCGGTGGTAAGGCTCTGCTGATCAAGGTCGGGGGGGAGTTTCGGCTTTTCGTGCTTATTGAATCTCGCAAAATAAAGTGACACCTTTTTGGGGTACGTACGTCTTTGTATGTATGGGAAATACAAAAGGCGTACGGCGGGATTTCGAGGCCCTGGAGAAGCGCCGTTTCAAAGCGATCCGGTTGGTCGAGCAAGGCTGTAGTCAGTCCGAGACAGCGAGGCGATTGAAGGTCGCGCGGCAAAGCGTCAGCGAGTGGCTGCGACGATACCGGCGTGACGGCGAAGCCGGGTTGCGCCAGGCCGGCCGCGCCGGCCGTAAGCCGCTGTTGGACGCCGCGCAGCTCGAACGCCTCGAGGCGTTGCTGCTGGAAGGCCCCGAGGCGCACGGCTTCCCGACGCCGCTGTGGAGCTGTCCGCGGGTCGCTCGTCTGATCGGAGACGAGTTCGGCGTGCGCTATCACGAGGGCCATGTCTGGAAGATCCTGCGGGCGCTCGGTTGGAGCCCGCAACGGCCCGTCGGCAAAGCGCGGGAGCGCAACGAAGAGGCCATCCGCGGCTGGCAGCGCAAGACTTGGCCGGCCATTAAAAAAAAGCCCGCAAAGAAGAACGTACGATCGTCTTCATCGACGAAAGCGGATTGAGTCAGAAGCCGCATCGTTGCCGCACCTGGGCGCCGCGCGGCGAGACACCGGTGTTGGAGTTCAACTTCAACTGGGACAAGCTGTCGGTGTCGGCCGGGCTGACGTTGCGCAACTTTTACTTCCGGCTCTATCCCGGCGCGATCGGCGAGCTGGAGGTCATCGACTTCCTGAAGGCTTTGGTGCGCCACATCGACGGCCCACTGCTGATCGTCTGGGACCGGCTGCCGGCGCACCGCAGCCGCCTGGTGCGGGAGTTCATCCAGCTCTCCGAGGATCACATCGCAACGGAGTACTTGCCGCCCTATGCGCCGGAGTTGAACCCGGTGGAATACATTTGGGCGTACTGGAAGCAGCACGAGTTGCCCAACGTCTGCCCGAAGGACTACTGGGAACTCGACGAGCGCGCCCGCAAAGCGCTGCGGCGAATGCGCCGCAAACCGCGCTTGATTACCGCTTTCTGGAAACAGTCTTCTCTTTGTCTCGATTGACAGTATATTATGCGAGACTCAGTAGTGCGGCGCTGAGAGTGGATTCCCAAGCCGTCCGCGGTCATTTTGGCACCCGCAAAACCCGTTTCGCTTCGGCGGTGGAGCTTGAAGAATTGACTGGACTAGTACCAGGCTCGGTGCCGCCTTTCGGCAAGCCGATCCTGCCGTTCGAGCTTTATGTTGATCTGTCAATCGCAGAGAACGACCGTATTGCGTTCAACGCCGGGTCGCTGACGGACTCGCTCTTTCTCAGCGTCGAGGATTATCTGAGGGTGGCACGGCCGACGTTGTTCCGATTCGCGGAGAGGGCGGGGTAGCGCCGGTGACCGCGGACTTCCGTCCACGGCTCTTTTTCGTGTTTTGCGAAGTGTATGGAGAATCCAAGGGCGTAGCTTGTCTGTTCGCCGCGTTTCGCTAACATATAGAGGAAACAGGCGGCGGTGCGCCCTGTCCGAGAGAACACGACCTGCGAGCCGGCCGCGGCGCCGGCCCCCTCGATTTGAGCAAGGTCCTTCCCGGCTCCCGGCACGACAGTTTGGAGTTTGTGAATGAAGGTTTATGAAGGTAAAGATGTCCGCAACATCGGCATTGCGGGCCATGGCGACTGCGGCAAGACGAGCTTAACAGCCGCTTTTCTCTACACGACCGGCGCCACGACTCGGCTCACCGCCGTCGACGAGGGGAATACGCTGACCGACTTCGACGAGGAAGAAATCTCCCGCCAGGTGACGGTCACTTCGTCGCCGGTGCATATCGAGTGGGGCGCCTCAAAGCTCAATATCATCGATACGCCGGGCTACAACATCTTTATCAACGACACGAAAGGGGCGCTGATCGCCGCCGACACGGCACTCGTCGTAGTGGACGGCGTCTCGGGCGTCGAGGTGCAGACCGAGAAGGTCTGGGGCTATGCCGAAGAGTACGGGTTGGCGCGGGTTGTCGTGATCAATAAGCTCGACCGGGAACGCGCGGATTTTTCGCGAACACTGGCCGACGTGCGGAAGGTGCTGGGTCGCGGGGCGATCCCCGTTCAGATTCCGATTGGTTCGGAAAAGAGCTTCAGCGGCGTGGTCGACTTGATCGAGGGAAAGGCGTATACCTACGAGCGCGGCGGGAAAGGCAAGGGCTCGGCGAGCGATGTTCCCGACGACTTATCATCCGACGTGGAATCAGCGCGGGAAGCGCTGGTTGAGATGGTCGCCGAATGCGACGACGACTTGCTCAACGAGTACCTTGAAGAGCTAACTTTGTCTCCCGAAAAGATCTTGGCCGGGCTGCGCAAAGGGATTGCGGAAGGAAAGCTTTTCCCGGTGCTGTGCGCGTCGGCGACGCAGAATATCGGTACCGACCGAGCGCTTGGTTTTCTTGAAGCTTACTGTCCCGATCCGACGGCGCGCGGAGAAGTAAGCTCCGCGGACGGCGAGACATCGCGCAAGATCGCCGACAATGGGCCGCTTTCGCTGTTTGTCTATAAAACCGCGGCCGATCCCTTCGCCGGGCGCGTCACCTATTTCAAAGTCGTCTCGGGCGTGCTCAACAACGATGACGGCGTTTTCAACGTCACAAAGACTTCCCAAGAACGCTTCGCGCGCGTCGGCGTCGCGTTGGGCAAGGATTTGACGCCCGTCACCTCGATTCACGCAGGCGATCTCGGGGCCATCGCAAAGCTCAAAGACACGTTGACCGGCGACAGCCTCGGCGACAAGGCGCACCCGATCGAATTTCCGAAAGCGAAGATTCCGCTCCCGGCCATCGCATACGCCATTCAGCCCAAGACACGGCAGGACGAGGACCGCCTCAGCGGCGGCATTCACAAAATCCTCGAAGAGGATCAGGCACTCAATTTCTACCGCGATCCGCAAACCCAGGAATTCTTGTTGGCAGGCAACGGGCAGCAGCATTTGGAAATTATCGTCAGCCGCCTCAAGAAACGCTACAACGTGGATGTCGAGCTGAAGGCGCCGAAGATTCCCTATCGCGAGACGATTCGGGGCCGCGCCGAAGTGCAGGGCCGTCACAAGAAGCAGACCGGCGGTCACGGGCAGTTCGGTGATTGCCGCATTCGGATGGAACCGCTCGAGCGCGGCGGGGAATTCGAATTCGTCAACAAGATCTTTGGCGGCGCGATCCCGAAGACCTACATTCCCGCCGTCGAAAAGGGCATCATCGAAGCGGCCGCCGGCGGCTACCTGGCGGGTTATCCGGTAGTCGATTTCAAAGTCGAGCTGTATGACGGCCAATATCACGATGTGGACTCGTCCGAGCTGGCCTTTAAGCTCGCGGGAAGGAAGGCTTTCCGGGCGGCGATGGAGCAATCGAGCCCGGCGCTGCTCGAACCGATCATGACGGTGGAGGTTGTCGCACCCTCCGACTTCGCAGGCGACATTATGGGCGACATGAACAGCCGGCGAGGACGCATCCAGGGCATGGATTCAAAAGGCTCGAATCAGATCGTGCGGGCGCAAGTCCCGATGGCCGAAATGCTCACCTATGCCAACGAGCTGACGTCGATGACGCAAGGCCGCGGGTCGTTTTCGATGGAGTTCAGGCACTACGATTTTGTTCCGCAGCAGATAGCGGAGAAGGTGATGGCGGCGGCGAAGCGCGATCGCGGCGGGGCGGAAGACGAGGACGCATAGCTTAGTGGAGGCTTTGGCGGCGAGACCGCTTCGAGGGCCGAGAACTATCCGTGGTGTGCTGACCGGGACGTGGGTAACACTTTAGTCCAAGCACATAGGTAACACTTTTGGTCAATCGGGGCAGCTCGCTTGGCCGCTAATTTGCGCCGATCTCCGCCCGAGTTGGGAGGGGGCGGACGAATCGCGAGGCCGGCAAAAAGCCGCAGGGTCCTGCTGAGCATGGATGCGCCGAGCAGTTGGAGCTCGCCTTCGTGTCCTTCCCGCATGCGCTCTGGGCGGTATGTTTCTTGATGAACGCGGGTCCTTTCGATCCCGGCGGTCATGACGGTGGCTTCGATACGGGAGAGGCGTCGCATTCTCCACGCCGAGTCGGCGATTTGGAGGACGAGTTCTCTTTCGACGTAGTTTGCGGGGTTGTAGGTGTCCTGGTAAAGAGTGAGGTGACGGTCGAACTCGGCGGGATCTTCGCCGGGGATGACGGAATCTTGGGCCAGCAGGCCGTGTTTGAGAGCGTTTTTCGAGACGTGGGCCTTGCCCTCGGGAGTGCGAGGTCCGGTGGACTTCTTCGCATTTTCGCGATTTGCTTGGATCTGGGCATCGGTTGCCATAACTATTACCTCTTTCGGGGCTGGTTGCCCGGTAATAGAATACGGTGGGGTCGTCAAGGTAGCGGGGGTCGGCTGGGCTAAGTTGTTTGGAATGAAGGGGTAGTTTTTTTGATTCTTACGTGATGGATTTCAGGGGGTGGGGGAGCCGGCGCCGATTTACGTGCCACCGGGGTGGGTTGGTGAGGCGTTGGTCGAGGCCGAGAGGGAACCGGCCGCTGGGCGGCCGGTCTTGTGGACCCGCCCCAGGCCCCCGAACGACCGGCTTGCCGGTCGTTCGCCCGGGGAGATTGTCTTGCGAGGTGTTCGTGCCGGCCCTGGAACGACGGGCGTTGACCGGGTTCACAGCCACGTGAACGTCACGCGAACGTGGCTGGTGGGGCTTCCGGTGCACGGACCCGAACGGGCTCATGCGGTAAAGATTCTTTATTCGGTGGCTGTCACCGATCTACCCCCGCGTCACCGATCTACCCCCGGTCACCGATCTACCCCCGATCTACCCCGATCTACCCCCATGCGAGACTCAGGAATCCGACCACAAAGGGGAACTATCGCGGTACCGCCCTTCAAGTTCGACGAAGTATTCGCGTTGCGTGAATGGTACGCGGGTGATGTCAGCCTCCCAATCCGCATCCTTGAACGTCGAGATTGCTTTCGAGTCACTCCAAAAACTCTCTTCGACCAACCCAGATAACCACTTGGCAGGCGACATGGCGATTTCTGGACGACCCTTACGGATTTGAAACCACTTTGAACAATAGAACCCGGCGATTTCCTCAACTCCTGAGGACCGCTTTCGAACATAAAGTACAGCCCGATCCGAGTCCCGCACAGTAGTGAGCTCGTCGCAACGCCTCAACACGACCTCGACGGAAACATCGAAAAGCTGAGCAAGGTCGCGAATATTGCGAGTGTCAAGTCTTGGGCGCTTCGCGATCTCGGCTGCTACCAGCTTTGGTGGCATGAGGATGCGCCGCGCCGCGCGGTGGCAGAGTGCTTCCAGCTTGGCACCCTTGGGAGATCCCGCTCGAGGTTGCGGTGGGTCGGAGGTTTGAAACAACAGAGTATGACCAAGTTCGTGAGCCATCGTGAACCGTTGTCTTGTCGTCATTCTCGGACGATCGGTGATAGGCCTTGCCACAGCCACTTCCGAGGGCTCGGAGCGGGCCAGGTCCTGGACATAAATCACAAATCCAGACGATCGGCATGAGAGGCCCCCTGTGGGCAGCATTGGCCTAAGATCAACTGCCGTCACGCGTTGGATTCTGGCGAGATCGAAGAGGTCAACTGGAGGCTCAATTCGCTTGACTTTGCCTGCAGAAGCGAGCAGGTAGTCAGTCATTGAATCGATATCGCGATCGCTCAGCGCCATCGTCACCCTCACTTGCTACCCGTTCAGCGAACTGCCACTAGACAATTATCAATGAAATCAGAAAGACCGACTTCTCCCAATAGACCGTGTTTGCCGCGAGCAGCCACTAGATCCTTGGGAGTGTACTGGACCGCACCTTGAATTCGATTCCGGAGACGCTTTACTTCTTCCGGGCTCAGGGAGTCTGAATTCACTTCAACCCATTTCTTAATGGCCACCCGGCCATCGCCCTTTTGGAATCGAGGACGAAACGCGCTTACGATTTGCTGCTCGACACCAGTCATGCTACGCGGTGGTTTCCTGGCTATGGGAATACCAACTGCGTGACTCAATGCTGCCGTGATGGCGGACCGGGCCTGATCTCTCGTTATTGTGAGTGTCCGGTCTCCTACAGCCGCGACAGCCTCGTCAAAAACCCCGTTGAGATCGGCTGTAGTCATGGCTTTGCCGGTCGTCAGAGAGGGGGCTGCTTTCGGGACGGTGTCTCCAAATTGATAGGTACGGACCTTTTTATAGCCTTCAGAGCGCGGGAGCTGATAATGATCACAGAAGGCGTCAACGATGGCCTTGCATCGATTTGAGTCTGCGAAGATGTCGGGTGCAACAAAGATGTAAGCGCGCCACAGGCTTAGGTAGTACCCTCTCAGAAGGTCGACCTCAGCGCGGTACGTAAATATCTGTTCTTGGACGCGCAGGGGAAGAACTCGATCGACGTCAATCTCCATTCGGACATCAATTTCCTTAGATTGCATGTCCGCCGACGGACAGTATATGATCACGTCGCCACATCTCCCGCTGGCTGCTTCCTCTAGCTCTTTCTCCAACTGTCGACGCTTTGTTGAATCGGGCTTGGCGTCGGGACCACGCAGATCAGTAGCTATATACTCGTGTAGTCGCTTTCCTGCAGCAGCCAAATCGCAGTCGACCACTAAAAGAGTGCGGTACATGTCCCCCCGTCGAGAGACTATTCCGGCAGACAAACGCTTCTGGAGCGGTTTATCCTCGTCGGCCACGCTCACAGTACGCAAGTATTCAATTAGGCCGACATCAGAAAGATGTGTCATGTGTGGAGGTCTGCCGAGTGCATCTCCGGATGGACCCCACGGAGCGGGGTAGATTTGGTCGTCATCTCTTGGTCGAAGCTCTATCGGCGTCAACTCAACTTGCTTGGCCAGCATGGCACTCGCCGCCGCCTTTTTGTGGTGATAGTAGACGCGCTCGGCCATCTCATACCGCTCCCGCATGATGTTCAGCACAGCAGTCGCAACGTCACGCCTTTGACCGCCGCGTGCACCGCGTGTCACCATGATCGACATCCGCAAACCTTCTTCCTCGTAAAGTGTTCCTTCGCGAATCGTGAAGTATCTCTGCAGCCGGCTGTGGTGCCGGGCCTCCATCCCTAAGTAAGTGCGATCTCGAGGAAGATAATCGAGTAGGTCGGAGCAAATCGTGTTGCCAATGATGTCGCTCATGAACGGGTGGAACAGGTTGTCCTGCAAGAGTTCGGCATGCCATGTCTGCAACTCTCGTAGACGCTGCAGTTGGGCCTCATGCTCCGGCGCATTCGAACGTGCCTCAGAAAGTGGTTGTCTCTCGATCTGTTCAATCTCTTTTTGAAGGAGCGTCTTGAATCCTTCGGGAACGTCAATCCTTTCCTTCCAGTTCAGGATCACGTAGATCAAACGGCAGAGTTGCTCATCCGGTATTTCGCCAATCGTGGGCTCTTGTAATACTGCTGCGAGGTCGCTGCTTGGATCAAATAGCATCGTGTGGAGACGCGGCCCCGCGAGCCGGTCATGCCTTGGGAAGATTCCAGCGAACTCATCCTCCAGGGTATGGCCGAACGGCACATGCCCAATATCGTGCAGGAGAGCGGCGATACTTACGACCTCGGTCAGCCCACGCCACAGGGACTGCAGTGTGGTAACCGTGTCGTCAACATTTGCGTTCTTCGGAAACTGGCGGAATAGCCGTGAGAGAAACTCTCCAGGATGCTGAAGTCCGAGCCGCTCGTGATTCTGCACAATTCGCCGCATGATCGTGCGGCATATGAAGTAGGTGCCAACGGAGTGCTCGAAGCGTGTGTGATGTGCGCCCCTGTATACAGCGTCCGAGAATCCGAGCTGTCGGAGCCCCGCGAGCCTTTGAAATTCCGGAGTATCGATGATGCGGACGGCTAAGGGGCTCAGTACCTTGGCGCCGTATAGAGGATCCTGATAAAGTTTCCCACCGTGTTGCATGCCCGTTTGATCTCCTTCGAAACTGCAATCACCATAATCATACGATATCTGTGCGAGTGATTTACGGGAAATAGCTCCGAATCCTTTTTCAGCGGGCCCTTAACCCATCATGGGATCGCACCATATTGGCCAGATGGTGCCTTGGAAGAGGATTTCGATCGCGTGACGAAGGGGGAAGTTTATAGACAGCTCACCACGCAGCCACGGACCCATCCTCATGAAAGACCCGCGCCATGGGGCGGGTGCCTTGGAAGGGGTTTTTGGCTAGGGCGGTTTCGTTGATTTCGAATCCTAGGCCGGGATTTTCGGGTAGCGGGAAATATCCATCGACCATTCGCATGGCGGGGAATCCTAACCAGTCTTCCCAGAGTTTTTCCTTGAATGTCGGCTCGATTCCGGAGCAGATTTCCTGAACGAGGAAATTGGGCATGGCGGCGTCGACGTGCAGGGTGGCCATGCCGGCGATGGGGCCTTCGCAGGCGTGGGGAGCCATCATGCAGCCGGAGGCCTCGGCCATGGCTGCGACTTTCCACAGCGCGGTGAGGCCGCCGACGTGGGCGAGGTCGCATTGCAGAATGTCGACCGTGCCGTCCTCAAGCAGTTGTTGGGTCGAGTAGTGCGCGACGAGGCGTTCGCCGGTGGCGATGGGGGTGGTGGTGCGGCGCGCGATGCGGCGCATGGCCTTGTAGTTTTCCGGCGGACAGGGCTCTTCGATGAACATTAGATTCAGCGGCTCGGCTTCCCGGCAAAGGATGGTCGCGACGGTCGGGCTGGTTTTGGCGTGGAAGTCGACGCCGATGTCGATCTTGTCGCCCAGTCCTTCGCGCAGGCCGGCCATGTGCTTGACGGCGGCGTCGATGGTTTCGTTGGTTTCGATCCATTCGTAATAGCCGGGGATGCCGCTCTTAAACGCGGTGACGCCGAGCTGCTCGGCCGATTCACGGAGGGCGGCGAGTTCTTCCTTGGTCCCGGCGCGGGCGTGATAGTAACCGCGTACGCCTCGGGGATCGACGGGGCCGCCGAGCAGACGGTAGACGGGCTGGCCGAGCACTTTGCCGCGAATGTCCCACAGGGCTTGGTCGATGCCGGCGATGGCCGAGCCGAGGATGGGGCCGGCGCGGTAGAAGGCGTGGATATACATGTCCTGCCAGATGTGCTCGACGCGCATGGGGTCTTGGCCGAGGTAGAAGGGTTTCAAGTCGTCGAGCGTGGCTAGGGTGGAGCCGGCCTTGCCTTCGAGCGTGGCCTCGCCCCAACCGACGACGCCGGCGTCGGTTTCGAGCTTGATGAAGACGTAGGGGCGGTCGGAATCCTCTTCCCAGGTGACGCCGAAGGTCTTCATGCCGGTGATTTTGATTTTGCCGGGGGCCGGCGGGAGGGCGGCGACCAGGGCGGGGGGGATCATGGCCGCAAGGGCCGGGGAGCAAGCGCAGTCAGCGGCTTGGGCGTGCCGGGCGGCGGCTCCGGCGAGCAGGGCGCCTCCGAAGAATTGTCGGCGATTCATGCGGTTACCTCGTATTTCTCGATCGTGGTCTCGTCGATTTCGATACCGAGGCCGGGGCCGGTGGGTAGGTTGAGGAAGCCGTCGGCGGGTTGCTCGAGCGCGGGGCCGGCAAGGTCTTGGCGCATCTTGCGGTCGGCGGGGTCGGGCGGGAATGGGACCTCGAGCAGGACGAAATTCGGTGTCGAGGCGGCGATGTGCAGCCCGGCGGCGGTGGCGATAGGGCCTCCGCGATTGGCGGGGGCGACGGCGGTGTAGTAGGCCTCGGCGAGCACGGCGGCGCGGCGGGCTTGGCTGATGCCGAGGAGCGCGATGTCGGGGCGCAGGACGTCGATGGCTTCGAGGCGCAGCAGGTCTTGGAACTCGCCGTTGTCGGTGATGGCGCGGCCCCAGCCTACGGGGGTCGCGGACTCTCCCGAGATTTTCCGCAACGCCTCTTCGTTGATTTCGGTGGTGGGCTCGTCGATCCAAAGGGGGCGGAATTTTTCGAAGAGCGCGGCGAGCCCGGCGGCCTCGGCGGCGGTGGTGCGGCCCGCGCAGTCGAGGACGAGGTCGTCGGCCCCGGCATCGCGGAGTTTTTCGGCGAAGTCGAGCGTTTCGGTGTAGAACTGCCGGCCGCGGGTCGGGCCGGCGGGGATTTGGATGGGAAGCGCGAAGGCTCGGAAGCCGGCGGCGCGGGCATGGTCGAGGGACGTTCTCAGTTCGGCGAACGAAGAGCCTTGCAGCGGGGCGTAGGCTCGGGCTTTGTCGCGGGTGCGCCCGCTGAGGACTTGGTAAATGGGGGCATCCGCGATTTTGCCCTTGATGTCGAGCAGGGCAATATCGACGGCGGCGCGAACCTCGGCCGGAAGATCGCCCAAGGAACGTCGAACGGCCTCGCCAGCCAGGGCGTCTTGCCCTAGAAGCTTTTCGCGAGCCGCCATGATACGTGCAACGGCGGTGGCCGGATCGGGGCGGGCGTGGGTTTCACCGTATCCCGTCACGCCCTGGTCCGTTTCGACACGAACGATCACGTAAGTCGCACCGTCCGCGGGCTCGCGGACGGCCCGGGCGGTGAGATCGGCAATGGCTACTTCGGGTTTCGCGGACGGCGGCGGGGTGGGGCGGGCAACCATGGCCGCCAGCTTCAAGCGCTTCGCGGTGCGAACGGTTGACATGGTTTGTTCCTCCGGAACTGTCCAATTCTATCCTGAAATCGGTCGGGGAATAAGCTGAGGTTCCTTGATGCGTGCGCGACATAAATGTGGAGAGTGCTGCTGTTTCAGGTTTTAGACGGTTCGTGAATCACGTCCGGAGGCGCTGTTCGGCCATGGCGAGAATTCAATCAAACGGTCTCTCCTACGCCCCGGGGCTGTTCGTTATTTTTGTCGGCTCACCCACGGTTCCGCTTCGCTTCACCGTGGGCTACTTTCCTTGCCCTCTCCGGGGGCCGGACGCCGGATCTCCCATACTTATGCCGCACACCCTTGCTCGATCGATCCTTCGCTTGTCTCCTTGGATTAGTGCTGCGGGGGTAACGGCATCTCCTGGCTGTCAACTTCTCGGGCAGGTTTGAAGCTTGGAACCCGGTGTTGGGTGCGAATCTGCTCCAGCCAATAGACGCCGTCGTAGGGGACGCTGTTGCCGCGGGTGCCGACGAAGTCTTCGTCGCCATCGCCGTCGAGGTCAAGGGCGATGAACTTGTCGAACATGCCGCGTTTGCGGCGGGAAATGTCGTGGCGGGGCCAGGCTTGCGTGGGGTCTTCGGGGTGCTCGAACCAGGCCAGGCGGCCGAGGCGGTCGTGGGCCGTCACGTTTTCGCCGTCGCGATCGCGAGGCCCGGCGCTGTAGCTGCCGACCATCAGGTCACGGCGGCCGTCTTGGTCAATGTCGGCGGCAACGAAGCCGGTTGCGGTGTCGGGAGCCATGCTGCCGATGTAGTGAAGGGTCCATGGTTTGGAGAACTCGGCCGGCTGCTCCAGCCAGACTAGTTCCGTTCGTCGTTCGGCGACGACGATGTCGAGCTTGTCGTCGCCGCTCAAGTCTAAGAACTCGAAGTTGAAGCCCGTGATGCCTTGAGGCTCTTCTCCCGGCACGGAGGAGCCGTCGATCTCGATGGCGTGCTCGAGGAATTTGATCTCGTGCTCGCCGGTGTTCTCGAACCAGAAGAGGCGTGTTTCTCCTCGTGACCCCCCCACGATGTCAAGGTCGCCGTCGCCGTCGAGGTCGACCGGGCGGGAATTGATGGGCACTCTTACGCGCGTCAGTTCGTGCTCGATCCAGGCGGCGTTGTCGAGCGGGTCGCCGGCGATCTCGAACCAGGAGATGGGTTTTCGCTCGACGGTGTGCGGGCTGCCCTCTTGGCTTCCTTTGTTAGGCGCGACGACCTCGGGACGGCCGTCTTGGTTGAAGTCGGCGAAAAAGACACGGATGAACGAGCCGCGATTGTTCGCAACGTCGGGGATGAGCCGTTTCCAGCGCTCGGTACGCGCCGTTTTACCGGGATTCTGGAAGTAGATCAGGTGTGCCAGCTCGCAGGCGGCAACGATGTCGGGGTAGCCGTCGCCGTTGACGTCGTCGATCGCCACGTCTTCGGCGGCTCCGGCCTCAGGCCCCTCGGCGGGGGTAGTCAGCTGCCATTGCATCGGATCGGCGGACCCAAAAGCAATGCGGATGTGGCCGTCGGGGACGCCGTCGTAGGTAGTGTCGGACTCGTGGACGGAGATGATGTCGAGTCGGCCGTCGAGATCGAGGTCGGCCATGGAGAGTCCGTCGCTGCCGGCGAGGGCGACGCCGCTGACTGTTTCATCGTCGATGATGTGTTCGCGCCAGGAGATATATTTGCCGTCCGTGCTCGTGGCTTTCGTTGGGATGGAGGCGACAGGCCGCGGGTGTGTCGAGAGGGCTGAAGGTTCGTCCGTACCCGGCTCCGCACAGCCCGACGAGACCAGAAGGAAGCTGATAGCAATTCCCGAGAGTGTCGGTTTGCGCTTGGGGGTATAGCAGGTCAAACTCGCGCTCCTCACAGCAGCCCACCATGTGGGGCCCTAACCGGCCCAAGCGTATCAGAAACGGAACGTCACACAGGCTCGTCGGCTCGGCGTGGAGCGCGACATGAATATGGGAGAATCGGCGGCCCGGGCTGAGCGTGGACTTCCGTCCACGCCTCCGCTCCTATTGGTCGCATTGCGGGAGATGTTCCCACGTTTATGTCGTACACACGCTCAGTGTGGAGGGGACTCCCCGACCAAGGAGGCCTCTACATCGTGAACGTCGGCCGGATTGTGCGCGAGGAGTTCTACTACGCGCCTCCGCAGTAGGAGCTTTGTGAGAGCAGAGCGCTACGAAAGACCGCTTGCGCTCGATGGGGAGTCCGGTGGGCCCACGCGGTTCCAGAGGTCGTCGAATCTTGGGTCCTGACGAAAAGATTCGGTGGGCCATGGGAAGTACCTAATGAGAGTGAGCAGGGGATCGCGTTCCTCGAGGGCGGTCTCCAGCCATTCGAAGGTTCGATCAAGGTCTCCCGTGCCCATGTAGGCCCAGGCGATGGGCGAGGCGCAGCAGTACCCTTTTTTTCGCAATTTCTCGATCTTCCGGACCTTAGCCATCGCGTCTTCCCTATTTCCCGCGGCTCCCTGCCACAAGCCGACGATACCGAGAGTCGCTGGGTCTTCCGGTGCAAGCTTGACCGCGGATGCGGCCACCTCGAGCATCTCCTCGGTTCGCCCGAGGTGGTAGAGCGCGGAGGTGATTTGCCACATAACCGGGACGTAGGTGGGAGCCATGTCCAGAGTCTTGCGGCGTTGTTCGAGCCCGGCCTCGAAGTGACCGGCGGATTGCTGGAGGTAACAAAGATTGCGATTGGCGATGGGGCACAAAGGGTCGATTTCCACAGAGGTCCTCGCAGCGTCAATCGCTTCTCCAATGCGTCCGCTATCGCCAAGCGAGAGTCCCAACCATGAGTAAGTGAGTGCGTCCAACGAGTTCAGCTCGATGGAGCGATTAAAAGAGCGTTGCGCCCCGGGAAAGTCCCAGTCATACCAGTGACGGACAAAGCCCAACGTTTTGTGGGCTTCGCTCACCGTTTCGTCGATCTCCAGGATTCGAAGAGCCTCTGCCTTGGCTTGCTCCATTGCCGTCGTGGGGCGTTCGAAACCCATGATGGCCAGCATGCATAGTCCGAGCCCCCGCGCGGCGCGTGCGTCCAGGTAGCCCGAATCCATCGAGAGTGCGCTGTCCAAGCGAGAGATCCCCTTACGAATGCCGGACTCGTCGAGATTGTAGATGTCGTATCGTCCCTGCAAGAAGTGGCGATAAGCCTCGATGTCCGGGTATTTGCTTTGCTGTGCATGAGTGGCGGAGCGGGACCAATGGCGGGGGACCAACTTGGCTTCGAGGGCTTCCGCGATGGCTCGAGAGATCTCGTCCTGGATGTCGAAGACGTCTTCGAGGACGCGGTCGTAACGCTCGGACCACATCTGCGTCTCGTCTTGGACGCGGATGAGTTCGGCGGTGATCCGGAGCCTATTCCCGGCTCGCCGCACGCCCCCGGTCAGAACGCTTCCGACATCTAGCTTTTCGGCGATTTCCGCAATCGTCGCGCCGCGCCCTTTGAAATAGAACGCCGAGGTCCTGGGCGTTACCCGCAGACCGTCGATTTTGGCCAGGGCGCTGATGATGTCTTCGGTGACGCCGTCGCTAAAGTACTCGTCGTCTTCGTCGCGGCCTCGGTTTTCGAACGGCAGGACGGCAACGGAAGGGATCTCGTCTGGGAGCTCAGCCGCCCGCGCCGCACGCGATGTCCGGCTGTCTCCTTGGAGGGCCTTGAGATCAGCGAAAAGCTCGGCGGCCGAGGCGTAGCGGTCAGCGGCGGCTTTGGCGACGCAGCGTTTGATGATGTTCTCCAACTCAGGCAAGTTGGTGCTGAGAGGGTCGGGTTCCTCGTTCAGGATCGAGTAGATGATCGCTTGCTCGTAATGGCCTTCAAAGGGCGGATGACCGGCAAGCATCTCATAGAACACGCAGCCCAGCGCCCAGACGTCGGTGCGGACGTCGATTTCCTCGCCGGTCGTCTGTTCGGGAGACATGTAGGCAACAGTGCCGAGGGTGGTTCCTTCGCGAGTCAGCCGGGAGTCAGCGGAGACGAGTTGGGCCAGGCCGAAGTCGAGAATGACGCCGCGGTTTCGGGTAGTTACGAATGTCCTGGTTCAGCCGGAACGGGAGAGTGAGCGCTCCGCGTTAGTGTAGATGGCGCCCTGCGGGCGGGGATTTTCAAGGCATCAGGGTCTATCGATCCGATGGGGCTTTGGGACGAGCGCGAAAGGTGACTTCCGCGCCCGTGATCATCGTCTCGATGAGCCCGCCGGGCTATCCCTCGGCAGGGTTGCTTCCCAGCAGAGCCCGCTTCCGTTTTACCCGGCAACGCCATTGTAACTCGATCGGTCAAGCTGCTTGCTGACGGCGTAACTGACGTTGCCGTCGAGCGTGCTCCAGTTTCCGGTCGCGGGCGGCATGGATCTGGGCTTGGCGACCGGTCAGCATATCCAGAGGCGTCACGTATCCGATCGCGCTGTGCAGCCGCACCGTGTTGTAATGCACGACATAACGCTCGATCAGCCGCCGCGCATCCTCGGGCGTCAGCGGCACGCCGGGCCGAATGCATTCGCTCTTCAACGACTGGTGCCAACGCTCCAACTTGCCGTTGGATTGCGGATAGTAAGGCGACGTTCTCACGTGCGTCATGCCCGAGATGCGAATGAATTCCTTGAAGTCCTTGGCGATAAACTGCGGCCCGTTGTCGGAGATGATCCGCGGTTGGGCCTGCGGATATTTCTCCTTGGCGGCCTCGAGAATGATCTCGACATCGACTTCCCTCATCGCCTCGCGCAAGTCCCACTGCACGATCGCACGGCTGTAGCCGTCCAGCACGCTGCATAGGTAATAAAACGTGCTGGAGACATTGAGGTAAGAAACGTCGATATGCCAATGTTGATGCGGTTCCGGCGGCTGTTGGAAACCCGTGCCTTTCTTCGACTGCTTGCCATTCCATTGGCGCAGCAGGCCCGCTCGATGCAGAACTCGCCACACGCTCGAGGGGCTGACGGCCGCGATGTCGGCGTCCAACATCATGTAGCTCAAGCGGCGGTATCCTTCCAACGGATGCTTCAGGTGAAAGTCGACGATGGCTTGTTTCTCCCAGGGTTCGAGCCAGTGATCGCGCGGGACCCAACCGTTGTGTTCGTTGACCGAGCCGTAGCGTTTCCGCCAGGAGTAGAATTTGCCGGGCGAGATGCCGAGCCACGGGATAAAACACCCGACCCCGATCTCGGTCTTGAGCGACCAACGCCGAACGAAATCGACGATCTGGTCGCGGACATCGGGCTCGGTCCAGGTTCCGGTTAGAGTTCCCCAAGGCTTTTTTTTAACGCGATGTGCTCGGCCATCAGCTCGACGAGAACTTCGTCCTTGGTTCGGATTTTCTTCTCCAGCCGCGCGATGCGTTCCCGCTCGGGTTGGCGACTGCTGCGGTTCTTGGTCTGGAAAGCGGCGGCGCCGTTCTCGAAGAACTCTTTCTGCCAACGATAGAAAACCGTCGGCTGAAGTACCAGCTGGTCGCAGAGCTTCGAGACCGGCTCGTTGTCAATCAAATGCCGCCTCAGAACGGCGACCTTCTCTTCGGCTGTGTAGTGCTTTCGTTGCTTTCTCATGCGTCCTCTCCGTTAGCTTAACGGCGGAACGCTTTTCTCCTGTTCCAGCTGAGGCGGGACACGAAGAGGTTGGCCGGTTTGATGTCGCGATGGATTACGCCTTTTGAGTGAGCCTCGGCGAGGCCGTCCGCGAACTGGATGCCTAGGGTTGTGACACGATCGACATCCATCGCACCGTCGGCGATGAGATCGGCAACTGCTTGTCCTTCCAAGTAGGCCATCGAAATGTAGATGCGACCCTCGGCCTCGCCGATCTCGTAGACGGTGCAGATGTTGGGATGCGTAAGGGCGGCGGCCGCCTTTGCCTCGCGGATGAAGCGACGGCGGTGGTCTTCATTCGATACGAGGTGCGACGCCAGAAACTTCAGGGCGACAGTGCGGTCGAGATTGGTGTCTTCGGCTTTGTAAACCACGCCCATGCCGCCTTCGCCGAGCTTGGAGAGGATGTTGTAGTGGGCAATGGTTTGGCCGGTCATAGTGCCATGGCTTCGGAAATGTGACCAGGTGTTCAGTGTAGCCGGTCGTTCCGACAGCGGCTTCGCGGGTGGGCCCAGTGAATCGGCAACCGGCGCGCCGTGTTTCCCGCGGCTTGAGCGGGGGGAGATTATTGCGCCGCGTGGCGACGTTGCTTGGCGGCTTCGAAGAGCACGATGCCGGCGGCTACGGATACGTTCAGCGAAGCGATGCGTCCGGCCATGGGAATGCGCAACAGCATGTCGCAGCGCTCGGCGGTGAGACGGTGTAGGCCTTTGCCCTCGCCGCCCAGGACCAGAGCCGTCGGGCTCCGCAGGTCGGCTTGGTCGTAGTCTTGCGTGCCGCGTTCGTCGAGCCCCAAGATCCAGAAGCCGGCTTGTTTGAGAGCTGCAAGGGCGCGATTGATATTTTTGACTCGCACGACGGGAAGGTATTCGAGCGCCCCGACCGCGGCCTTGGCGACGGTTTCATTCAGCGGCGCGGAACGGCGTTCGGGGACGATGACGGCGCCGGCGCCCGCGGCATGGGCGGAACGGATAATGGCGCCGAGGTTATGGGGGTCTTCCACTCCGTCGAGGACGACCAGCAAGCCGGGGCCGCTCAGTTCCGCCAGAACCTCCCTAAGTCGGCGGTAGGTCGTGGCCGCGGCCATGGCGATGACGCCTTGATGATTTTCGCCGCGGGCGATGCGATCGAGGGTGCCGCGGGGTTCGAACCGAACGGGCACGCCCGCCTGGCGACATTCGTCGATCAACTGTTGGAATCGGGGATTCTTCCCGCCTCGGGCCGCCACGACCCGTTCGAGCGCGCGGCCCGCGCGCAGCGCTTCCGAGACGGCGTGGATGCCGCAAAGGATTTGAGTCTTCTCCACGAGAGATTGTCGGCGGTCCGACCGGTGCGGGAACTGTCGAAAGGAGACGCCCCGATTCAGCTCGGCGCCGCGGCGGTTTCGGGTTGTTCGATTTTGACCGTCAAGTCGAGACCGCCGCGCAAGGTGTTCGCCGCTATACAGCCGCGTTCCGCGATGACGACTAGTTTTTCGAGCAGGACGGCGTCATCGCAGTCAGCGGAAACACTCAGCTCAACAGCGGAGAATCGAGTCGGATTGTCGGCAATCGTGGCCGTGACTTTAGTCTTCGCATTCGTGACGTCGGCTTCCCGTGCTCGGACTGCGGCGAGCAGATTGCTCATGAAGCAGCCGCCCAGCCCCGCCAGGATCAGCTCTCCTCCCATTGGGCCTTTGTCGTCGCCGCCTTTGGCCGTCGGACGGTCGACGACCACGCGGTGTCCCCGAACCGAGGCTTCCGAAGTGGCCCGGCCATTTTGATTCACTTCGATCTCAATCATTGGCATGATGCACTCCTACCTACTTGTAGCAGCTTCAGGAGTTGGGGTGGCGCTATGGAGTCCCAAATCCGTCTGGAAGAAGTCTCCGCTGGTCCGCGACGTGGTTTTTGATTGACAGCCGGGATACGCGGCCGGGCAAGACCAGCCGCCGCCAACACCGCCTGGGTGAGAGCAGGGTTAAAAGCCGCAGGTCTCTTCGAGCCCTGCGCTACGCAGTGCTATGAATCCGCGCGGTTTCATAATACCGCCATGAAAATTTGTTTCAGGCGGGGCATTTTCGGAGCAGAGATGTCGCCAGGACCAGCACTCCGGCACGCCGGCAGCGTGCGCCACGTCGGGGCTTCGGGATCGAGGAGATTACGGGGCTATTTTCGGCCCCTAACCAAACAGCCGGATATCAAAAACGCGAGCCAGAATCAGAACCACGGTCAGCCCTGAGAAGACGACGAAGCTTGCCCAACTGAACCAAACGGCCGGGCGGGAAGGGTAGAACAGGCGGTCTTGTTTGGGGATAACGGTTAGGCAGTAGTACAGATTCAAGAAAAAGATTGCCGGGGCGATGAAGAACGCCAGGGCAGAAGCAATCAGGACGAGGAAGACCGGGCGTGGCACACCCGCGATGATTCCCACCGCGGAGACAAGCGAAAAGATCATTGCCGCGCGGTAGATGTTGTATTCGGAGTACCACTTGCGGCGATGGTCCGGTCCCAGGTCGGTCGCTGCGATTCCCTCAAGCTCGGCTGTGGGTCGAAATAGGTTGCGGCAGCAGGCCCCGACGATCCGCGGCCAACCGTCGAAATAGTTGAACGCTGTCGAAAAGGTTGCCGCGAAGGCCCCGGCCAGGAAAACCATCATCATCCAGGGGCCGACGCTTTCCGTAAAGATTCCTGCGATCTCTCCCATGACGGCGCGGCCCTGGACAGGACTCGGATAGAGCCACACAGCGGCCAGCAACAAGAAGACGCAAGCCAGGACAAACGAAACGACGTGCCCGAGACGGAAGTCCCAGAGACCGATCTTGTACCAGCGGGCGCAATACTCCCGCACGTGAGCCGGCAGTTCATGCGTGCGGACGGATAGATCTTCGCGGCGAGGGTTGAAAGGGTCGAACGTGCCGGCGTATCCAGCGGCTTCGAGGCGCGAGCGAACGCGTCCCATCCCGACGCGCTTGGCCTTGCCCCACTCCGAAGCTTGTAGCGAGACGTCAATGCCCGTCGGCATCAGACCGAGGAAGGCGGCGATGATTAACCACGAGCCTTCTGGAGCGGTAATCGAAAAGAAATGCCCGAAGGTTTCGAGCGGCGCCGGTTTGACAATATAGACCACTACCGTCGAGACGAAGAGAACGCCCGCCAAAACCTTTGTGAGGGATTCAAGCGCTCGATAGCTGCCGCCGAGAATGACGGCAACGGCGATCGATCCCAACACCAGGCCGTAGATCGCCATGGGCAGTTCGATCCCGAACACCGCCGCGAAGAAGTAATAGAGCACGGCCGAGGCCGCGATCAGCCTGCCCGCTTGGCCGATGGCGCTTTGGATCACGGTCGTGATCAACACGTACCAAAGCGGCCACTTACCCCAAGCTGTCGCATAGGCCTCGATTAGGCTCTTGCCGGTGGCGTGGGTAAAGCGGAAGGCGGTTTCAAAACCGTAGTATTTCGAAATGTAGGCGATGGGGATGCACCACAGCAGCGCGTAGGCGAAACGGCCTCCGGCGGTGGGCGCGGTGATCAGGTGGCTGGTGCCGATGCCGGTCATCATCAGGATCATGCCGGGACCGAAGTGGCGTAGTAGACCGACGAGGTCCATCTTGGGGAGTTCGAGGTCGTGACCTAGGGGGTCGACGGGGGCGGGGGACGGCATGGTTTGGTCTTTTGGGGGCGCAAAGTCGGGCGCGACCAATACAGTCAGAGGTCTTTCAATATAGTCGCTGGAGGGGACGCTGAGGGGAATCGGTTACGGCACAATCGACGATTTGCGCTATGCGGCGATCGCGGGTCGACTTGACCCGATTATGCGCAATTGTCCGCCAAGCTACGCCGGCGGGATCAATCGCCAGATCTCGAACGTCGGGGGTCCGTCGCGATCCGAAATCACGGCTTCGACAAGACCAGGCAGACAAGAACCACACTGCCTGCGTACGATACCGGTCGAGAACCTCGCTCTATCAAAGCCGTAATTGCGCACCCGATGGCGATATGCGGCAGGGGCCACAACAGCGAAATATGATGCGTCCCGTGGCCCGTTCCCTGATTGACGGCCATCTCCGCGAAGGCAATCGCCATTACGCCCAGGCTCCAAACGGCCAATCCTCAAGGTCTCGTTGACCCGAGGAGAGGCAGTGCCGGCACGGTGGCTGTCAGCGCCCAAAATAAGAGTGTTCGGTGTCCGTCGTCCCGCGTGACGGTCACCGTCCAACGGTTAAGACGACCAAATTGTCTCTCCACTTCCGCATCTTCGGATACACCATCACGTACGATAAATCTAAACAGCGACTGCCCCGCAAGTGTGCTCCGGGCAAACTAGAGTTTGCCGAGCAGTCCCTCCGACGACAGGTTGATATTGCTTGCAAAGGTATTCGCCGGAGCGTTGACGTTGTAATAAATCAGAGGCCCCGCGCCGATGCAAAGGGCAACCGCGCCGATGACGCACGCTTTCCCGGTAAGGGTCGCCACAACCGCGCGTCGCCAAACGAGAGAGGTCATGACGCACGCGGCGGACAAAACCCAAATAAACAGAGCCTTATCCCAAAGGCCCAGGCCGAAAACGACGCCGGCGACGAAAAGATATCGAGTCATCCCCGTTTTGTGATACCGCCAAATCAAGACCACCCCGGCAACAAATAGAAAGCGTTGCAGCACGACCGGGCCCCAATCGAAAGTCGACGTCATGATGTAGACCGGATCGGTCGCGACGAGCAAAACAAAGACCGCCGCAATCGTCCGCCCCCCGATCTGTCGTAACCAAAACGTCCAAAGCAAAATCGCGCCCGCGCTCAGCAAAATCGTCGGAACCCTCAACGAATAAACTCCTGTCCCGAACACATCGAAAACCAGCGCATACAGCCAGGTCTTCAGCGATCCCAGATAGGTCATCTGCATGATCGGCACCTGGTCGAAAACCCAAGCAGCAGCGCTTTTTGGGCTAAGAAGCGGCGCGGCAAAAAGGGCCTCGTCAGTCTGGACTCCAACAAGAGGCGCCATCACCAAACCGGCGTAGACAAGAAACAGCGGCCCGGCAAGTGCGGTCGCAACGAAAATGGACGGTTTCAAGGGACGCACGGCGTACCCATTCGGCAAAACAGTTGGCCCGATGATTGCGCAATCATGTCACTGTGCGTATGGCGAAAGATGGTGAGTTGTCCGCAATCCCAAATGAGCGCCAACCCGACTGAAGCGGGGCTTTCCTTGAGCACCCTTTGGGAGTTGACAGCAAGATGCTGTAGTTCTACGTTGCTTTTCGGCGAACCAAGTTATTGAACGTACTTCTTGGGTCAGTCCGGGCTGGGGCATCGATCTCGCCGACTTGACGGAACCGTTGCCCGCGTCCGATCATCTGCAGCATGAACAAGAAAGTCTTGGCGGCCTTTGTGCTCGGTGCTTGGGGAGGCAGCACGATCTTTATGTGGATGGTCGCGATGAAGAATTTTCAGGTGGTGGATGCGGTCTTGGGGGCTCCTCCGGAGGCGTTTCGCGACACGGCGTCCGCACTCTCGGCCGATAACCTGCGGCTTGTGATGCGTTATCAGGCGTCGGAGGTGAATCGGTTGTTCTTCGCCGGCTGGGGGATGGTGCAGGTTGTGCTTGCGGCGGTGTTTCTGTGGCCCGCTTGGAAATTGGGCGGGCGATTTCTGCCGGCGGCGGCGGTTTTGCTGCTGGTGACCTGCTTGGTATTGCAATTCTACGTGGTGCCCGAAACCATTCGGTTGGGTCGGATTATCGATTTTCTGCCACGTGATCCGGCACCGCCCGAGGTTGTGCCCTTTTGGCGATTGACGCCTACACGGGGTTGGACATGGTCAAGTTGCTTGTTATCGTTGGGGCCCTGGGGGCGGTGTTGCGTCGGCGGGACGGCTGACCATGACGTGCGATGTTGAGGAGGCGGTCAAGGCCGCGGCGTCTTCGACCCCTCCCCTGTAAATCGGGGTGACGCAGGTCTGGCGAAAAGCGCGCCTAGACCCGCGCTACGGGGGGCCTGCCGCTACGCTGTATGCTTCGCGGTGTGGGGCTTTGGTGGCAGGGTTGCAACGAAGAATTTGTCGGAGCCGGTTAAGGCCGCGGGTCTCTTTGAGCCCCGCGCTACGCGGCACGGGGCGTGAGCGATTGATGTCGAGCGCCTCTCGCGGGGGGCCTTGGGCCCCCTCGTCGCTTTCGTGCAGGACTCTGTATCAGGGCTTGGACTGGTTTAGCGGGTTCCCGTTTGTGTCGATCAATCTGAGTTCGCCGAACTCCAGCTCTTTAAGCCCTGACTCGACTTGGGCCCGGTCGCCGACCACAACCCAAACCATTTGATCCGGGCGGATCACGTCGCGGGCGGCCTTGTGGATGTCGTCAAGCGTAATCGCCCGCACCTCGGAAGCGTAGGTTTCCCAATAGTCGGGGCCTAAACCGTACATCCAAATGCGGCTGAGCGCGCCGCGTAGCGAGGACTTCGTTTCGAAACGTCCGGGCAGCTGTAGGATGGCGTTCTTCTTGACTTTGTCGAGTTCGTCGTCGGTTGCCGGGCGCGGGCCGAGAATGTCGCGCAGTTCGCGGTCGAGTTCGATGAGGGATTCCTTGGTCTTGTCGCTCTGCACGGCCGCGTAGGCGAGCCAAGGACGTTGCCCGCGGGCATCAATCAGGAAACTTCGCGAGCCGTATGACCAGTGCTTGTCCTCGCGCAGGTTCATGTTGATACGCGAGGTGAAATTGCCGCCTAGAATGCGGTTCATCGTCTCGATCGGGATGCGATCAGGGTGTCGGGCCGGGGTCGCGATCACGCCGCCGAGGATCATAGACTGCACGGCGCCGGGCTTGTCGACCAAGTAAAGGGCCGGCTTGGCGCGGTTTTCGACCGTGGCGATGTCTTTTTCCGGCGGCTCTTCGGCGCCCGTCCAGTCCTTAAACCGAGATTCGAGTTTGCCTCGCAGCTCCTCCAGAGTGGTGTCACCAACTGCAATCAGGATGGAGCCGGCCGGTTGGAACCAGGAGGTGTAAAAGCGTTGCATGTCGTCCCGAGTGATTGCGTTCACGGTCTCGTCGTCGCCGGTTCCGGTAAACGACACACCGTAGGCATGTTCCTTTCCATAGAGCAGTTTCGGGAGCAGGCGTTGGGCGAGGGAAAAGGGACTGGATTTTTCCTGGGCGATCCGGGCGAGTTGCTGCTTACGCACGCGTTCGATCTCGGACTCAGGGAATTCAGGATTCAGGATGACGTCGGCGAAGATGTCGAGAGAGGCGTCGAGGTTGGCTGTCAGCGCCGAAAGGGAGACCCAACTCGCATCCAAAGCTGTGTTGGCCGAAAGCGTTGCTCCCAAAGAAGCCAGCTCTTCGCTGATCTGAAGCGCTGAGCGGCTCTTCGTGCCTTCATCGAGCATAGCCGAGGTGAAACTCGCGACGCCCGGCGAGGCGAATTGATCGGCCGCGTAACCGGCGTCGACCATTAATTGCAGTTGGACAATCGGTGTCTCACTACGTTCGATCACGAGCAGTTCGAGTCCGTTGGAAAGTGAAGTCCGCTGAACTTCGGGCCAATCGAGATCGGGCGGCTCCGGGACGCCGGGCAATTTCGAGCGGTCGGCGTCCGCATCTTTAGTCTTGTGATCCGGTTGGGGATGCACCTCCAGGATGTACTCGCCGTCGGAGAGCCAGCGTCGGGCCGCGTTGAGCAGATCGTCCGGCGTGGCATCGCGTACTCTCGCCAGCGTAGTTTTGTAATAGTCAGGCTGTCCGCTGTAGATCTGGTTGCGGGCCAGAACGTCGGACTTGCCGCCGAAGCCCCCGATGCGCTCGACGCCGCGTGTGAATCGCGCGAAGAATTGCGTCTTGATGCGGTTCAGCTCGGCTTCTGTCGGGCCGTCCGCGAGGAACTTTTCGAGTTCCTTGTCCAGCGCGGCTTCTACCGCCTTCAAGTCACCGCCCGGTTGGGCTGTCGCGATCACCGAAAACTGTCCGCCGATTTCTCCCAGCCAAACCGATGCCGACACGCTTGTGGCGATCTGATCGCGGTGGACCAGCCGCCGGTAGAAGCGCGACGCCTTGCCGAGCGCCAGTACATCGCTTACCAAGTCGAGATGCACGGACTCGGCAGTCCCCCATTGCGGTATGTTCCAGACCTTGTAGACCCGCGCTTGCGGGACCTGGTCCTCGACGGTTTGGCGATGCGTGCCGGTACGCTTCGCGATCCAAGCGCGCTGGCGAGCTACGGGCGGTCCGGAGGGAATGTCGCCGAAGTAGTGTGCGACCCGCTGTTTGACGCTCTCCGGCTCGATGTCGCCGGCGACGACGATGACGGCGTTTGCGGCTCCGTAGTAGGTCTTGAACCACTCGCGAACATCGTCCAAATCGGCCGCGTCCAGGTCTTCCATCGAGCCGATGACCGTCCAAGAATAGGGGTGCCCCGGGGGGTAGGTGTTTTCGGTGAGTAGCTGCCGCGTTACTCCGTAAGGGCGATTTTCGCCCTGCCGTTTTTCGTTCTGCACGACGCCGCGCTGCTCATCAAGCTTCGCCTGATCGATCACTCCCAGCAGATGACCCATGCGGTCGGACTCCATCCAGAGCGCCAAGTCGAGGGCGGGTGTAGGAACGTTCTGAAAATAGTTGGTGCGATCGTTGTTGGTGGTTCCGTTCATGTCGGTCGCGCCGACCTTTTCGAGCGGAGCGAAGTAATCGTCGTTGAAGTTTTCCGAGCCGTTGAACATCAGATGTTCGAACAAGTGCGCGAAGCCGGTCTTTCCCGGACGTTCGTTCTTCGATCCCACGTGATACCAGACGTTGACCGCGACAATCGGGGCCTTGGCGTCCCTGTGGACGATCAGCGTGAGTCCGTTGTCGAGAACGTATTTTGTGAATGGAATATCGAGATCTTGGGCGGTCATGGGCAAGCCGAATAGGACGATGCAGAGCGCGATGAGAGCGGTCGCTTGAGCCGACGCGGAACGTTTCCTTGTGCGGGGAAGATCGTCCGTCATTGGATTCATTGTGACAAGCCGGGTTAGGGCAAGACAAACGGAGTCACGCAGAAGTGTGATCGGGCAGGTCGGGAAGCTCGCCGCGCCGCTGGAGCACTCAAAGCGTCACGGGTCCACTCGCGACTACTTGGGCTTACAATGAATAGCTGCCCGAAACGTTCTTGGGTGGATTGTTCCCCAGACGCTATGCGAATCTTCCTTCGATTGGTACTCATTCTCGCGGTGCTCGCGACTCCGGCGGCGGCGTTGCAGGCGTCGGGTGACGCCGACAGCGAGCTTGGCGAGAAGCTCAAGCAACTGGTGCGGGCGGGGGACTCGGATTCGGGCTTCTTCCTCTTTGCCCTGGGGGTTGCGTTCGTCGCCGGCGCCGCCCACGCCCTAACCCCCGGGCACGGGAAGGCGCTGGTGGCGGCCTATCTGGTCGGCTCCAAAGGCACCGTTTGGGACGCCGTCTTTCTCGGCACAGTGGTTACGGTCACCCATACTGCAACCGTTTTTGTGCTCGGTCTGTTGACTCTTTACGCCTCACAATACTTCTTGATGGAGCAGTTGTACGCCTGGCTGTCTATCGTCAGCGGTGTGTTGATCGTCGGTATCGGCGGGTGGCTGCTCGGTTCACGCTGGAAGTTCTTTCGGTACCCCGAGCTTGCCGAGGCCCATGCGCACTCTCATTCACATGGACCGGGCGGGCACACGCACTCTCACCATCCTCATGAAGAAGGTCATTCTCACGATCACAGCGATGGGCACGATCACGATCATGAACACGGTCATCACCACGGACATTCCCACGACCACGACGATCAGGCCGAACCGGACCACACGCACAGCCATGAACACAGCCACAGCCACGCTCACTCCAGCGCTCCCGGAGAAGGGCGGGGAAGCCTGCTTTCGTTGGGTATCTCGGGCGGTTTGATTCCTTGCCCTGAAGCACTGGCGGTCTTGCTGATCTCCTTCACGCTCAACCGTGTTGTTTTCGGGTTGATGATCTTGGCCGCCTTCAGCCTGGGTCTGGCCGCGATTTTGATCGCTATTGGTGTGGCGATGGTGCTGGCGGGGCCGGCGCTCAAGCGTGTCACCAAGGGCGGTCCTTTGATGCGTTTGCTCCCAGTGGGCAGCGCCGTCGTGGTGACATTGCTGGGAGTAGCTATTCTCGCGAAAGCTGTCACCGACGCGGGGTGGTTGGGAATATGACGGCAGATCGTGGTGCCCGAGGCCGTCGCATCGCGAGCGTACTTGTTGGAATCCTCCTGTTTCCGGCATTGATCGCTCGGATCGCATCGGCTCAGCAAGCCGAACTGCTCGTGACGGTGTTCAACGAAAAGACCGGTGAACCGATCGAGAATCTGCAAGTGGAGAACTTTTCCGTCATAGATGACAAAACGCCGCTTCGGGTGGTCAACGCCGAGTACAAGAAAACATTGCTCGACGTTATGTTGCTCGTCGATACCAGTGCCCTCGGGCAGGTAGTGCGCCCCCTGAGCGCCGCTTTCGTCGAGGGCCTAGGGCAAAGCGAACAGATGGCCATTGTGGGTTTCCACGACTCGGCCGATTTGTTGCAGGACTTTACGAACAGCAAACAGACCCTCATGGGCTCCTTGCGCGGAGTGCGGTACGGGAACAACCCGCGAATTCTTGACGCGCTCTTCGCAGCACTCGATGGAGGGTTCGATGTGTCCTCGGCGGCGCGGCGGGTGATTGTAGTCTTAGCCGCGGGCGTGGAAGGGCGCAGTAAGGTTCCTCTGGCGGACGTTTTGCGTTTGGCGCGCGAAAAGCGTGCATCGATTTACCCGGTCTACGCAAGCGGTGTTGACCGCGGTTTGTTACGTCGCTTGGCTCGGCGAACCGGCGGCGCTCACTTCCGCGCCCGCCCGAGGAAGCAAGACCCTAAGGATCTGGCCAAGGCCGTCTATTCGGTCTTGCGCGGCCACTATGTACTGGAGTTGACGGGGATCTATACGGTGGGCGATCGAATGGAGATCAAGATCCAAGGCTTGCCGAAGTCGAACGCTAGACCGTGGGCGTCGGCGATGGCACTCGAGTGATTGCACCCGAACGTGCAACTCCGACCGGCCAACGCTTTCTTCCTGGAGCCGGCGCGATAGTTGTTTCGTGTTCCACCAGGTTTGTGGCGTCCGGAACTCGGCTTCTGCGAAAATACTCGGCGTATGGGCAAAGAGGTTTATCTTGTTGCCAACGGAGATTTGCGTCTCTCCGCCAATCGGATGTGTTGGCCCGCCCAGGCCGAGGTTGAGTCCAAACTGACCGCGGCCATCGAGCGCGAGGGACACAATGTGCGGCGCGCCCATGACTACGACGAAGCCAAGCAGCACGGTTTCGTAGACAGCCAAGCTCGCGGCATGGAGGTGTTTCGATCGATTCCGCGCGATGTTCCGTTAGTTGTCGTCGAGGCCGTCTGGCAATACAGCCACCACCTCTTGCACGGGCTGCTCACCCACGAGGGCCCGATTTTGACGGTTGCCAATTGGAGCGGTCAGTGGCCGGGTTTAGTCGGAATGCTCAACCTCAACGGAAGCTTGACCAAGGCGGGAGTCGCTTACAGCACGCTGTGGAGCGAGAATTTCGCCGACGACTTTTTCCTTGCCGGTTTGCGGAAATGGCTCGCGGAGGGCACGGTCTCCCACGACACTCAGCATGCTAAGGACGCGTCCAGTCTTGCCTTGCCGGATGAGATGGCCGCAGTCGGTCGCGAAGTTGCATACGGGTTACGGACCGACAAAGCGATCATGGGTGTTTTCGACGAGGGGTGCATGGGGATGTACAACGCGATCATCCCTGATGAGTTGCTTCACCCCACGGGAGTGTTCAAGGAACGTCTCAGCCAATCCGCCCTTTTCGCTGCAATGCAAAAGGTTACCGACGGCGAGGCCCAGCAGGTGCGCGATTGGCTCGACGCCAAGGGCATGACCTTCAAGACCGGCTCAACGGCGGAGTCGGACTTGACGGATCACCAAGTTCTCGAGCAATGCAAGATGTACATAGCCGCTTTGCGGATCGCGGATGACTATGGTTGCGACACGATCGGCATCCAATACCAGCAAGGGCTGAAGGATCTGACGCCTGCTTCGGATCTCGTCGAGGGGCTGTTAAACAACGTTGACCGGCCTCCGGCGAAGGCGCGCGACAACAGTCGTGTATTGTTTGAAGGCGAGGCGCTTCCGCATTTCAATGAAGTCGACGAATGCGCGGGCCTTGACGCACTGGTGACCAACCGCATTTGGAAGCGCTTGGGTTTCGACCCGGAAACCACGCTGCACGATATTCGTTACGGTGAATCGCATCCAGTTAACGGGCGGGAAGAGTTCGTCTGGGTGTTCGAAATTTCGGGCTCGGTTCCGCCCCAACACCTGATTGGCGGGTACACGGGGACCGTCAGCGAACGCCAGCCTCCGATGTATTTTCCTCTCGGCGGGGGGACTGTCAAGGGCATCAGCAAGCCGGGCGAGATCGTCTGGAGCCGCATTTTCGTCGCGGACGGACGCCTCCATGCCGATGTGGGGCGCGCGAAAGTCGTGGAACTGCCGCGGGAAGAAACAGAAAGGCGCCGGCAGATCACCACTCCACAATGGCCCATCATGCACGCGGTCACCTACGGCATCAGCCGCGATCAATTGATGGCCCGCCACAAGTCAAATCACATCCAAGTCGCCTACGGCCCCGACGCCGAAGGGGCTAACCGAGCGCTGGCGGCCAAAATCGCCGCCTTCCGCGAGATGGGCATGGGCGTCCACCTCTGCGGAACTGATCACGGCTTGGATTGATCCCGCTCCGAGCGGCGGCATCAGGCCGTCACGGTCGGTTCCCTCCACCTGACTAGGGCTCGGTCTCACGAGTTCGGCTCTGGTTGTCGATACGATGTTGAGGAGTCTCGGCCAGTGTCTGTTTACACGAATATACCTCCGCCTCCGGGGACCGGATCTCGCTCGTCGCCGCCGAAAGATTACCGGACCATGCTGCTCGGGTCGCTGGACAAGCTGCCCCCGCTGGCAACGATCTTGAATCAGCTTCTTCAGCTCATCAACGACACGAACTCGTCGGCCTCTCAAATCTCCGCGATCATCGAGAAAGACAGCGTACTCAGCGGGAACGTGCTGCGGTGTGTCAATTCGGCCTACTACGGGCTTCAGAGCCGGGTATCGGGCATCCGCCATGCCGTTACCTTGCTTGGGTTTGAAACCCTGCGCAACCTGGCCCTGGCGTTTTCGATGCGGCGCATGCTTCAGAAACCGTCGGCGAAGTCGAAGAAGCTTTTTGCCGAGTACTCTCAGCATGCGCTGGGCTGTGCGATCATGACGCAGTTCTTGGCCCATTACACACATTCCGAGGAGGTAGATGCGGCTTTCGCGGCTGGTCTATTCCATGATGTGGGCCGTTTACTCATCATCACAGCGGCGCCTGAGGTCTTGGAGCCCCTGGCCGCTCGGCGTGACGAGGACGAGGGTTCTATCGAAAAGGCGGAGCACGACATCCTAAACATCACCCACTCCGAACTTTCGCACGCGGTGTTGGCACGCTGGAAGCTCCCCGAGGTCATCCAGCAGGCCGCCCGTTTTCATCACGCCCCTGATTTGGCCCAGGGCGAATGCCAGGAAGAGGTTTCGTTGGCCCATCTCGTCCATGCCGCCGACGCGTACGTGAATTTTCAGGGACTCGGTATCCTGTTGAGTGAAGTTGTTGAGCCTCCTAATCCAGACGAAGCGTTTGAAACCATTGGACTTAGTGACAGGTTGCCGGAGCTACAGGAACGGTTTCAGAGCGAATTTGATTCGATTCGCGCCACGTTGCAGTAGACAATAAGACCTACACATGCTAAGCTAAACTACCTAAGACCTAGAACGATCCGTAGGTGGTTTTAGTACTTTTTTCTTAGCGGGTACACGAGGTGTGAAGTGAATCTTCTTGCTCAATTCATCTACCTCCAATTGCTGGACGCACTCACTACGATCGCTTTTATGATGCAGGGCGTCGGGGAGAGCAATCCGCTCGTACGGTGGGTAATGCTGGCAACTCCCGATCCGATCACTGGACTTTTCTTGCTCAAAGCCGTTGCCGTAGTGCTTGCGATCGTGTGTTTTTACCGTTCGCGCGAACGGTTGTTGCGACGGGTGAACGTGTTCTTTGCGGGGCTTGTCGTCTACAATCTGCTCGCCTTGATTCTCGCCAACCCGCTGATCAATTAGAGCTTGCTTCGATCAGCTCGTGTTGAAGATCTGCTGAAACAACCTCCGAGTCTCTCGACGCACCGCGTCAAAACTTTCCGGGAAGCCGCCCGGGGCGATCTGAACGCGGCTCCAGCGTTCCACCAACTTGCTGACAATTTCCCGTTGCGAGACCGACACGGGAATCTTATTTGCGGCGGGCCCTCCGGCTACTCGAACAGCGTGGTCCAGCGAGCGCAAGAATTCGGCCGCTCTTTCGAGTGTTTCGGCCTGGTCCGGGTCCAGGGCGTTGGTCGCGCGGAGTATTTCGATCCGTTCGGGCGTGTTGAGGGAAGGGAAGAAGATGCCGGCGTTCCTCAGCCGCAAGTACATCAGGATGAAGTCCACGTCGTAATAGCCGCCCGGGCCGGCCTTGATCGGCTGCGCGCTTCCGTGCGCTTCTTCGATCCTTCGCCGCATGGCGACGAGCTCGGTAGCCGGATCGTCGCTCACACCGTAGCGCCGCCAGTCAACATCCTGTAGTTCGCTCAAGAACTTCGTGCCCTGATCGATGTTCCCGGCGATGATGCGAGCCTTCATGTACGTGATGGCTTCCCACGCTTCGGCTTGCTCGGAGAAATACTGTTTGAAGCGTGATTCCGTCTGGATCAAGGGGCCGTCTCGCCCCATCGGCCTCAAGCGGCTGTCTATGGTGAAAAGCGTGCCGTCGCGCGTGTAACTACTCATGATGTCGACGAGAGTCGCGACGGCTTGGCGCCACCATTTGAACGACAGCGCCCCTTCGTCGGGCACAACGAAGGCAAGGTCCGCGTCCGAACCCAGGTCGAATTCGCGCATCCCCAGGCGCCCGAGAGCGATGATCTGTAGGGGCGCGGCCGGCCTGGGCTGATCGAGCGCCCGTTCGGTTTCTTCGATGGCCATTCCTAGGGCCTGCTGGATCACGAATTCGGCCAGACGGCTGGTTTTGTCCAGCGTAGAGAAGATGGGTGCGCGGAGGTAGACGCTTTCGGCCAGCAGCTCGAGCATGCGGCGACGATAAAGTCGCCGCAGCGCCGCTGTCGATTCGTCGAGTGATGAGCCTTCGTTGCCAACCTCGGCCTGCAAGGCCGCAAGAAGCGCGTCGTTGTCTTTCTTGGATTCTTGCGGTGTCCGATCATGGCCATCGCCTTGCCGTGGTTCGATCTCGGTGATTCCCCGCAGCTCGGCGGCTGCTCTCGGGTTGCGAATGATCTGTTCGGCGAGATACGGACTGTGCTCGATCAAGTCCCCGATACATTTCATCAAGCGCGGGTGTTGCTCGAAGGTCTTCAGAAGGCCGGGAGTCGTGACCAAGTTGTTTAGGAAGTGTTCGAAATGCTTTCGGCCCCATCGGACAGGCAGCTCGGCGACCGTTTTCGCCAAGCGTGGCGATTGTTGGGCGAGGTGTTGGAGCTGCGCCTGCCGGCTGGGGTCGGGGACGGGGTCGATGGGGGGCTTGTCGAGGCGGGCTTGGGCAGTCGAAGGCGCGGGGGGCTCGGTCGGCCGCTGCCCGCCGATCACGCGCTCGTAGATTTCGCTGACTCGCCGCAAGTGCCGTTCTACATCAGGTCCCAGGCTGTCAACCCGCGGGGAACTCCTGCCGTAGATCTTGCGGGTGAGGATCCGCCGGGGTTCCGGCTGCGACGGAAGGGTGTGGATTTGGCGGTTGTTTTCGATTTGGAGACGGTGTTCGAGGGTTCGCAGGTAAGAGTATGCGCCGTACAGGCGCGAGTAGTCCTGCGGGGAAAGGTAGCCTTTGTCACGCAGGCGGTGGAGGCTGAGCAGGGTGCCACCACCTCGGAGCCATGGCTCGCGTCCGCCATAGAGGCGTTGCAGGCACTGCACAAGGAACTCGATGTCGCGAATTCCGCCTCGGCTCAATTTGACGTTGACGCTGTTGTCCCGTCGGGCTGAGAGGGTTTTCTGAATGCGGTCGCGTGTTTCGGCGACGCGTTCGATCATGGAAAAGTCGGTGGTCGTTTGATAGATCAGGGGCTCGACCATCGCAAGAAAGGTTTCACCCAAGGGGCGATTTCCGGCTGCCGGGCGTGCCTTGATGAGCATTTGCAATTCCCAATCGCGAGCACGGGTGTCGTAGTACTTCATCGCGTTGCCGAGGGGAAGCGCCATTTCGCCGCTGCCGCCTTCCGGCCGCAGTCGTAGGTCGACTCGGAAACAAGAGCCTTCCGGCGTGATCCGCGAAAGCATCCGCGTCAAACGCTGTGCAAGTTGAGTGAAGAACTCACGACCTGAGATCGTCACGGGACCCGATGTTTCGGCTTCCGCGGTGTAGAGATACATCAGGTCGATATCGGAGCTGTAGTTCAGTTCGCGCGCGCCGAGTTTTCCGAGGGCCAAGACGACGAAGTGGGATTCAATGGGCCCGGAGTCCGCTTGGGTCAGCGGACGACCGAAGCGATGTCCCAGCTGCTGTTGGATGTGCTCTTGCGCGCCCCGCAGAATGGCGTCCGCCAGGTTCGAGAGCTCTTCGGTGATTTCAGCCAAGGTTGCGAATCGCAACAAGTCGCGGATCACGATACGCAGCAGATGCATGCGCTTAAACCTCGCCAGGGTCTTGGCGGCCTCGCCGTCGCCAAGGTCGGCGGGAAGCCACCCCAATTCCGACCGCATCTCATCGGTCGAGAGCACGCGGTAAAGGCGATTCTCGTCGAGCGCCCACTCCAGCAGCTCGGGGTGCCGAAACAGCGTTTCGGCGAGGAAATGGCTGTTGCCGAAGACCACCACCAAGATCTGCAGGCGATTGCCGCGGGGCGGGAAAGGTTCGCCGGTCTGTTCGGCGTGCTTCAAGAAACGCTCGAGATAGTTGAGCGACGAGTCCGGATCGGGAGACTGCGCCAGCGACTGGCGCAACGCTGTCAATGCCTGCTCGGGCAGGCTGTCGGCGACGAAGCGAAAATTGCGCTCCGCGGCTGCGCGGTCATGGAAAGGAATTGATTTGAGGGACGAGGCCACCGTTCAAGAAGATATCGCATTGCCCGAAGCGAAGCGATGAAGAAACGCCGAGATGGGCGCGGAGAGCCAGGTGTCAAGACTGCTCGATCAGCACGACTGTGACGTTATCGGGTGCTCCTTTTTCGAGCGCGGCCTCGATCAGCCCCTCGCATTTTTCTTCCAGGGAGCCATCCGCTTCGAGATTGCGTACGAGGGCTTCCTCGCCGGCTACATTGTGGAGCCCGTCCGAGCACAGCAGAATGAGGTCCCGCGGAGAAAACTCGATGATGTGCGTCTCGACCTCCAGGGAGTCATCGGCCCCGACCGCCTTCGTAAGCACATTGCGGTACGGGTGCGTGCGAAGCTGCTTCTCGGTGAGACCCAATCCGCGGCCGACTTCGTTGATCCATGTGTGGTCGGTCGTGACGCAGTAAAGTTCGCCGGCGGTGCGGAGGTATGCCCGGCTGTCGCCGACGTTCGCGACATGAGCGCGAGATTCGTTGACCAGCACAGCGACAACAGTGGTTCCCATGCCTGCGTATTGTCGGTTTTGGCCCGCCTCCCAGCGCACGTTGCGGTTGGCGAGTTGGATCGATTCGGACAAGCGGTCGAGTCCGGCGGATTCTCCCGCTTGCTTCATCTCCGCAATGACGGTGTCGACCGTGATGCGCGAGGCTCGCTCTCCGGCCTTCGCGCCACCCATACCGTCAGCGACGACGAACAGCCCCATTGTCGGATCGGCGGCGTAGGAGTCCTCGTTGTTGGACCGCACCAACCCGACGTGGGTCATGCCGAAGCTTTTCGTCATAAAAGATCTGTCGGCAAGAGTTCAGACTACGCAGCGAGGGGTTGTGAAAAAATCAGGTACAGTCCACTTCGCGCCGAATGCAGCTAGTGATTCAACGGAACCTATTCGGTCGGCGCTCGGTACAGTACCCATTCGTTTCGCAGTCCCAGTTCCGTAGACCCGAACCTGGGTCTACCGCCTGATGCGGGCATGATGCCCGTCCACGGTCAAAGTCTCGCCGTGTGCTGCTTCGCTTCGCATCAAGGCGAAGGCCAGCACTCTCCCCATTGTTGGCGAAAATGCGGGACTGGTCAATCGTCCAACTTCCTTTTCGCCAAGGAAAACCGGAGAATCCGGAGGAGGAGGCTCGTTGGAGTCGACCTCTACACGTTCGAGACGGCGTCGTAAATTTCCCCGCGAACGGACTCGTTCGACTATTTCCTGGCCTAGGTAGCAACCCTTGGTGAAGGAAACGGCCTCCAAGCGATCTGCCTGCTGTGGAATGGTTTTGTCGGGATAGTCGACGCCTTCGAGTGGAATCCCGTTCTCGACGCGCACCGTTTGCCGTGCTTCTTCGTCGGCCGCAAGCGCACCGGCGGATTCCAAGCGCCGAATCCACTCGTCTCTTTCTTCCGCGGGTACGACGAACCAAAGACCGGCCGCCCCCGTTATCGAACCGCGCGCGATTCGAGCCCGGCCACTCCTGACGTGCGTCAGCTCACCTGGTGGAGGGAGAGTCACTTCCGTCAGCTGTTTCGCAACCTGTTCGGCTTGGGGGCCCTCGACTGCGATCGCTGCCAGGAAACCGCCCACATCCTCGAGAGCGACGTCATCCATCACAATGAACTTTTCCAGGTGAAGTGGTAGTGTTTCACGGCGACGAGCGTCACAGTCGAGCAGCACATGGTCTTCGGCGACGAAGACACGAACATCAGCTTGGATATGACCCTGACCGTTCAAGAATAAGGTCTGAATTCCTTCGCCGGAGGAAAGCTTTTCGATGTCATTCGTCGACATCGCGTGGATGAAATGGGTCCGGTCTTCCCCGGTAACCTTGATCCTACCGCGATCGGAAATGTCGATCCAAGCGGCTGATTCATGCAACGCGCGATAGCCCGTCATCGATGGACCCGCATTCAGCCGTGGAGCGAACGCAAGTACGCCCCTAGAGCCAAGACGACCAAACCCGACAGCGCGCCTCCCAACAGCAGCCGAGAACGTTTCGCGTCGCGCGCGGCATCCCCGCCGGGAGGGACGGACGCGATATAGAGCATAGCCAAGACGTGCAGAGCGAGAAGAAACTTGACGCCGAAGGCCATGTGATAGTCCCTTGTCACTCCGCGTTCCATCACGCGGATCAAATTGTAGACTCCCGAGCCCATCACCAGAACGATCGCCGCGACGGCGATGGGACGCAAACGCTTGGCGATTTGTTCGGACAGGAGCGCGCGTTGCTCAGCCGCCAAGCTTTGCATGGCGGGAGTCAGCACGAAACGCGCGTAGACCAGGCCGCCGACGGCGACAACGGAAGCTGCGATATGGAGCCAACGGGAAAGGATATCCATGGTTGCGGGTCTCCGGCCGGCCGGTGTAGACGGGCAATGAGCTTACGGGGCCAACGTGTCGACCCCCTAATATGAAGTTGATATTATACCCGCCATGTTACATGAAATCCTCCCGGTCGGCCCGTTGCAATGCAATTGTTCAATCTTCGGCGAGCCGGAATCGGGCCAAGCGATCGTGATCGATCCGGGGGATGAAATCGAGGCTGTCACCGAGATTCTTGATCGACACTCGCTAAAAGTCCAGGCCATCGTCATCACCCACGCACACATCGATCACATCGGAGGCGCCGCCAAGCTGAAGAAACTGACCGGCGCCCCGGTCTACATGAATGAGAACGATCTGGAACTCCGGAGTCAACTCGAGACGCAGGCGAGTTGGGTGGGTATGGCGCCGCCCGAGATCCCCGAGATCGATGTATTGGTTCGCGACGGGGACACCGTTGCCGTGGCGAACCGCGAGTTTCATGTGCTTCATACCCCGGGGCACACGCAAGGCAGCATCAGCTTGCACGTTCCGGGCGAAAACAAACTCGTTGCCGGCGATACGCTTTTCCGCGACAGCATCGGTCGCACTGACTTGCCGGGCGGCGATTCCCGGCGGATCCTCGTGTCGATTCGGGAGAAACTGTTGACGCTCGATGACGACGTGATTGTGATCCCGGGCCACGGTCCACAAACGACAATCGGGCGCGAGCGCGAGATGAATTACTTTTTGCGAGGGCTTTGACGAGAAGGGTAAACCGGTTCGCTAGCGGGGATCGTTATCGTCGACGGCATCGACCCACGAGCGCGCCCCGTGGATCACTCGGAGCACGGCAACAGCGTCTCGTTCTACTCGATACCAAACGACATAAGGAGTACCTGACAGCACCAGTTCTCGTGAGCCGGATACACGGCCGGGGCGTCCAAGGCCGGGGTGACGAGTGAGACGCCTCGTCGAGGATCTGATCCTCTTGAGAAGTTCTCCGGCGGCTTGAACGTTGTCCGCCCCGATGAAATCACGAATCTGTTGTAGGTCGCTGAGGGCTTTGCGTGACCAAATCAGTCGCACCGAGGAGGCTCCAACTCATGGTCGGTACCGATGCTCTCAATCCACTCGCCAACCTTCTTATCGCTTACCGTCCGGCCCTCGTCGGCGTCCTTGATTCCCTCCTCGACCGCTTGGACGACCCACAATTCTTCTTCGACGTAACGACGAATCGCCTGCGACATCAGCCAAGCCCTTGAACGGTCCGTGGCTTTTGCGATTACGTCGAGCCGCGAGAGTGTTTCCGAATCGAGCCGCACCGATGTTGCTTTGGATACCACGATGAATTCCCCTCCGAAAATGTATTCATATTATATACAACCAGCTCATTATAAATACGCAAGCATCTGTTTGAACCCATCGTTTCGGCTGTCGCGGAGCAATTCGTAGATCGCAATTTCGGTTGAGGAGATAATCACGCCGGCGTTTCGCATTCTCTCGATCCCAATGGCTTTATTGGAAGGGCTTCACGAGCCGACGGCATCAGCGGCCACAAGAGATCCCCGAGATCGATGTATTGGTTCGCGACGGGACACCGTTGCCGTGGCGAACCGCGAGTTTCATGTGCTCCGTACCCCGGGGCACACGCAAGGCAGCATCAGCTTGCACGTTCCGGGCGAAAACAAACTCGTTGCAGGCGATACGCTTTTCCGCGACAGCATCGGTCGCACTGACTCGCCGGGCGGCGATTCCCGGCGGATCCTCGTGTCGATTCGGGAGAAACTGTTGACGCTCGATGACGACGTGATTGTGATCCCGGGCCACGGTCCGCAAACGACAATCGGGCGCTAGCGCGAGGTGAATTACTTCTTGCGAGGGAGGTGACGGAGGAACAATCCGCTGTGCCGGATATCGTCACCGGCATCAACCGACGAGCGTCCCCCGAAAATCACTCGTAGGTCCGAGGCGGCTCCAACTCGTGGTCCGGATCGACGCTCGTCAGCCGCCCACGAGAGACAGCCGGAACGCGGCCATCTCTTGGCCGTTGCGAACGAGCAGGACGTCGCCGACCAGCGCCGGCTGGTTCCAGGTCTTGCCCTCGATCGCCGGAAACCGCGCGAGCTCGGTGAACTGGTCGGGGGCCGCCCCGACCAGCGCCAACTCACCTTGCTCCGACAGCACCAGCAGCAAGTCCTGGTCGGGCAACAGGACGAGCCGGCCGTGGCCGTAGCGCCCTCCCTTCCACTTGCGTTTGCCGTCCTCGACGTCGATGCACGCCAGAAATCCGCCGTCGAAACCGAAGGCATGGGCTTTGTGAACGACGAAGTCGCTGAAGGAGGGCTTCAGCCGGAACGAAGTCCAGCGCTCTTCGACGGTCCATCCGCCGCGTTCGCGGGCGACCGCGATGCGGCGCGTGCCGATTGGAGCGGCGCCGCCGCTGATCATGCTGATCAGGACGTCGCCCTCCGCGGTCAGGGCCGGCTGCACGATGCCGATGCCCGGCCAGGGGTGCTCCCAGAGCAGCGTGCCGTCGGCCGGCGCGACGCTGATCGCACCGGCATCGCTCAGCAGCAGGATCTGGGCGATTCCGTCGAGCGTCAATCGATGTGGCGAGCTGTAGCTCCCGCCGCCGGGCGGGCCGAACCAGCGCGGATCGCCGGTGGCGAGGTCGTAGGCGACGAGCGCGTCGGTGTGGACGATGACGATGTCGTCGACCACGAGCGGCGAGCTCACAAAGCCCCAGTACGGGAGCTTCGCGTCGGTGTCGGACGCCGCGTTGCGCGACCATACGACGGCGCCGTCAGCGGCGTCGAGCGCGTTCAGTATTCCGGTGGCACCGAATGTGTATACGCGACCGTCGCTGAGGGCTGGCGTCGCGCGCGGACCGGCGCCGACATGCGAGTCCCAGAAGCGGGCTGCCTCGCGGTGCCTCCACACCGCTTCGCCGGTGGTCACGTTGTAGCAGGCAACGACCTCGTGGTCACCGCGCTGCTCCTGGGTGTAGAGGAGGTTGCCGCGGACCGCGAAGGAAGAAACACCCGGTCCGATCGGCCGGCGCCACAGCTCGACCGGCGGCGATGCCGACCAGTCGGTCTCGATCCGCACACCCGGGATGATGCCGTCGCGATCGGGGCCCCGAAAGCCGGGCCAGTCGGGTGCTGTCTCTGGGGCCGCTGGAGTCAAGGGATCTGACGGAGCTGACGGAACAACGGGAGTCGCCGGAACCGGCGGAAGCGGAGTCGGCTCGTCGTCGGGTTGGGCCAGGAGCCGTTCCTCGGGAGTCTCCGTCCACCGCCACGCGAACTCCGCGGCGCCATCGCCGGTGATGCCGGCGCTGCGGACAAGGGTCCACGCTCCGCACGCGAGCAGGATGGTCGCGACCATCGCCGCGCGCCGAGGCCGGTCAGCAAGGCGGCGGGTGGCCACGGCCCAAACGACGAAGGCGAGGCTCAGGTACGGGGTCGCGTTTAGGACGAACTGAAACCCCATATTGCCCGTCGCGACCGACTCGTGGAGGATGCGCGATGTCGCGACCATGGCGACGATCATCAGGACGAGGGCGCCCCAGCGCTCGCCTCGAGGAGCGCGGCTGAAGAACACCCACCACGCTACGACCGCCAATACCCCGACGAGTCCGCCCAGAGGGCCGACGTACGCCGGTACATCCGAGGGAGCGACGATCGGGACAACAAGTAGGCACAGCCATTGGAGCACCACGATGACCACGCCGGGCAGCAGGCGGAGCGGCTTCTGCCGAGTCGGTTCGTCGGCTTGTTTTCTTCTTCCTAACATTGTCTAAGCAGCATACGATTTTGAAACGCTGCGTGCCGGGCTCAGCCGCCGATGAGTCTACCAAGGAGGGCCATGGCGAAGAGACCAGCCGCGGCCAGTGACGCGGCGGTCCTGACGTGATTCCAGAGAGTCCAGCGTGAGAGGTAGTGGGCCCACAGCGCCTCTGCGCCCACGCTATCGGGCTCGGCCGCCGCCAGCCGATTGTTCAGGGGCACGTTGAATGCCACCGTCACGAGAAGGCACCCAAGCAAATAGAGGGCGCACGCGACCAGTAGGTAGGCCCGGTGTGTGCCGGCTGCACTCCCAAAAGCGAGAAATACGACCGGGAGGCAGACTGCTCCCGTTCCAAAGAACGCGAGGAAGAACCAGGGGTTGAGTACGGTAACGTTGATGGCCTTCATGGCAGTAATTCCCTGGTTTTCCGGCAGCCGGCCGAGGGCTCGCATCACGAAAGTAGAGAAGGCGAAAAAGATTCCCGCAACCAGGCCGGAACCCAACACCGCAGCGAAGGTCAGGATGTCCAGGAACTCCTTCATCGTTGGCCCTCCCTAAGGCCGGTGATCTCGGGCACGGTGGGACCTAACCCCTTGCTGTACTGAGTCGTGAGGAATGCCGTGAGACCTACCGTCTCCGCCAGGCGAAGAAGCTTGCCGGCGTTGGCCGGCACCTCTTCGCGGCCGTCAATGGCCGGAACGAGCTTTTCCTGGAGATTGATCACGACGAGCGCGGTGGTATCGGAACGGATGAGCGTACCGGCATTGGACATGAGTCGATTGTAACGCCGTGCGGCGGCGGCGCCGCCGGGGCCGGGGTGTGCGCCTATAGGAACCGGCGTATTTGCAATCCAAGCCCGGTGAACCGGGTGAACCGAGGGCGAACCGGGCTGAGCGTGGAGTTCCTTCCTCGCCTCGGTTTCTATGCCTCGCAATGCGGAAAGTTCAGCCCGCTGTGAATGCAGCGATCTTGGCGGCGCTGTTGAGAGCGAATTCGAATTGCGTGTCGCGAGTGAAGATGCGCAATTCTTCGTTGAGGACAGCGGCGTCATCTTCGGCGGGGAAGAGCACTCGGGTTCCGCTGGGTTCCGCTTCGCCTGTTTTGACGCGAATGTCGAGATAATCGCCGTCGCGATCGAGCGCGACCAGGATTCCGTCTTGGTCCTCGGTCGCGAGCACAACCCTCGCCAAACGGTTATCCGAACCTTTGTCGCCGGCGTAGGAAAAGCTCAAGTGAGCCGACGCATCGCCCGTCTTGAAGCCAAGTCTTGTCGCACCGTTGTTGGAGGGCGCCGTGCCGGTCCACTGCCAACCAAGGCAATTGACCAGCCACCCCCCCAGTAACAAAGCGGAAACCGGGATATCCGATTCCGAACCGCCCCAATAGGAGATCGTCACCCGCGACAGGCGCCCAAGCCGTGACGCGCAAAGCGGGTTGTCGAAGATCTGTGCCACGGTCTCTCGCCAGCGGGTTAGGCGCGTCCAACTCAGATCCGTCGCGACCACGGATGGGGAACGTCGAGTCCACATTTCCAACGCCCCGGCCGGGTCCGCGAATTCACCGACGTCCAAAATGACTCGCGGGGCGAGGTCGGTCAGTTCCGCGAAAGCCGGCAGAGCGGCGGCTGTTTCGCTGCGACACCACAGCACGACCGGAAGATCGGGAACGATGAGCGGCAACAATGCCGACGGCAAATCCGCGAAGCTGTCGGCGGAGGTTTCGATTTCGATCTGCTCGCTGCAGACCTGTTGGCGCCGGCCCATCGGCATCCAACAATATGCCCGCACGTCGGCTTCGAGATGCTCGCCCTCGTCCGCGGTTAGACGGATTACGATGGCGCGGCTGGGGTGGGTCTGCATCAGCTCGGCAAGAGTCTCGGAAACCGACGCCGGATTCTCGCTCTTATCGGTTAGGACGATCAAAGTCAAAGCGCAGGCGCGCATTAAGGCGTGCTCGTCGCCTTCCGAATGCTCGGCCATATCGGCCCACAGGCGATCGATTTGCCGGTCGAGAATTTCGGGATAAATCGGCATCGGTGTTCGACCCGCTGTTACGGCGCCTCGTTACCCGGCACCTTGAATCCAATCACGGCGTTCTCCAGGCGTGCCCGTTCCGGCTCAGCATCTCGTCGGAATCGGCGGGCCCCCAGCTTCCCGACGCGTAGTTGGGGAAGTTCGGCATAGTGTTGTTCCAGACCTCGAGCATCGGCTCTACCGCGCTCCAGGAAGCCTCCACCATGTCCTGCCGAGTATAGAGAGTACCGTCGCCGACGACGGCGTCCAACAGCAGTGTTTCGTAGGCCGTGGGTTCCCGGGCGCCGAAACTGCTGCCGTAGTGAAAATCCATCGAGACGCCGCGCAGGTGCATCCCTTCGCCCGGCTGCTTGGCGTCAAATCGGATCGAAATGCCGCCCGCGGGTTGAATGCGGAGGATAAGCAAGTTCGGCGCCTGAACCTGATCTTCCCCGGCGAAGAGCGCATGCGGCGCGGCGCCAAATTCGATCGCGATTTCACTAATGCGCTTCGCCAGACGCTTGCCGCTGCGGACATAAAACGGCACGCCGGCCCAGCGCCAATTGTCCAGGTAGAATGTCGCCGCGGCATAGGTGTCGGTGCGCGAGTTAGGATCGACGTCGGGCTCTTGACGATAGCCGACCAGATCACTCCCCCCGACGCGTCCCGGTCCGTATTGCCCAATTACTGCTTGGGTGCGGACTTCATCATGTGTGAGCGGGCGAATCGACTCAAGCACCTTCGCTTTTTCGTTCCGGACGGCCTGGGCTTCGAAGCGTGCCGGCGGTTCCATCGCCATCGTCGCCAACACTTGCAGAAGGTGATTCTGAATCATGTCGCGCAGCGCGCCGGATTCCTCGTAGTAGCCGCCACGGCCTTCCACGCCGATCGATTCGGCCGCCGTGATCTGGACTTGCCGGACATAACGGCGGTTCCAGAGCGGCTCGAAAATGCCGTTGGCAAAACGGAAGGCGAGAATGTTCTGGACGGTCTCCTTGCCGAGGTAGTGATCGATGCGGTAGATCTCCGACTCCTCGAACACTTTCTGGACATCGAGACTCAATTCCCGGGCGCTCTCAAGATTATGCCCGAAGGGCTTTTCGACGACGAGCCGCCGCCAACCGCCGCGCTTCGATTTCGCCAGCCCCGAGGCCCCAAGCTGTTCGGCGATCGGCCCGTAGAGGCTGGGCTGCGTCGAGAGGTAAAAGACGACGTTGTCGGCGGTGTGCCGTGACTCCGCGATCTCGTCAAGCAAGGCGCGCAGCCCTTCGTAACATGCCGGATCTTTGACGTTGCCCGGCAAGTAGTAGATCCCTTGCGCGAAGGCCTCCCAAACCTCCTCATCGAAATCACTGTGCTCGGAGAATTCCCGGACCGCTGCCTTCATCTTTTCCCGATAGGCTTGGTGGCTCATCTCGGTGCGGGAGTTGCCGATGATCGCGAAACCCGCGGAAAGTCGGCGGTCGAGCGCCAGACTGTAGAGTGCGGGCAGCAGCTTCCGTTTCGTCAGGTCCCCGTTGGCGCCGAAAATCACGATGGTCGAGTCAGGCACGCGTCGCTTGAAACGCAGCGAATCCACGAACGGGTTTGTATCGACAACGGCTTCGGCGGTGGCCATGGGCAACTATGCGTCCTTAGGATGGAGGCTCTCGGCGTGCGGCGGGGGGCGCTCGTCCGTAGAAAATGACAGGAGGAAATCGCGGGATGCGGCGAACGTCCGATTCTCACCACTCGTTGTAGGACGAGCCGTCGAGGCCGACGCGGTCCGAACCGCTGCGAATGTCGAATACGCCCGATTCGCCGCTCGGCCCGATGTCGGTGATAACCTCCCAGGCATCGCTCGACTCGGTGAAGGGGTCCACCGGAACCTGGCGCAAGTAGCCTTCCGATACAAGGTCCTCGAGACCTTGCGGAGGTTTCTCCTTGTCATACGTATAATGATCGATCACCGACCGCAAAGTGAATAGGTTGCTTTTGAGAACACTCTCCTTAGCCCGCACCATCGAGGTGGTATACATTGGCACGGCAATGGAGATTACCGTCAAAACGATGGCCATCACCACCATGATCTCGACGAGTGTAAAACCTCGTCTCCGCTTACCACTCGCTGTAGCGTGTTCCATCAAGGGCCAAGTCCATGCTCCTGCTGAAAACATCGAAAACATTGCCGCCACCCCAGTTGAATGCGCCCGGGTCATCTTCCATGGAGCGCACACCCCAGTCCGCCTGCCCCGTTATCGGGTCGACGGGAATCTTCCGCAGGAAACGGATCTTCCTCTCTTCGGTTTGGTCGCCTAAGTCGCGGCTCATTGGATCGTTACCGCGGCCGGAGCGCCTCGACCCTGATCCGAAGCCGCCGCCACCTCGCGAGCCGGATCCGAAGGAGCTTCCCGAGCCGCCGAACGAGCTACCGCCCATGCCGCCACCCATACGACCACCCATGCCGCCGCGCGACCCGCCGCCCATCCCGCCTCCGCCGAACGAACTGCCGCCCATGCCGCCGCCGCGATTTCCGAAACCGCCGCTGCCCATGCCGCCGCGACCGCGCGAGCCTCCCATTTGGCTCGCCGGGGTGCCGAAGCCGCCTCCTTGCCCCATCCCGCCCATGCCGCCCGCGCCCATCTGCATGGGGACGCCCTCGACCATGATTTCCAGACTTGCCGGATAGCCAAACGTATCGGGATCGACTTGTCCCAACTGCCCCGCGTCCGCCATGTCCTTATAGCGGTCGATGGCCTTGCGCATTTCCGAAAGCGCGTCGCGGAGATGGCGCTCTTTCTCCCGCTGGATTTTTACATGCGCCAAGGGCAGGGCTATCGTAGAGAGAATCAGCATGATGCTGAAAGCGACGATTAGCTCGATAAGCGTGAGGCCGGATTGGTATTTTCGGCGCGACATGGGTTGCTTCCACCGGGTCGTGCACCCCGCGGTGTTTCGCAGCCTGATTGCCGGCGGAAGGCCAAGCGGAATTCCCGCTGAGCACTCCGCCCGTATCTTCATTATCGGACGGTGACACTCAACTCGGCCGCCGCCACTTGCGCGGGTTGACCCGTTGCGTCACGCGCCCCGGTCGCCCTCGCCTTCAACGTCGTGGATCCGCCGGCCACGCCCTCCAAGACCAAGGTCACCAACAAACCGCCGCCGTCGGTGCCGCCGGTTCCCGGGAAGCGGGAAATATTGATCGCCGCCTGGCCGACGTCATTGCGAATATTGCGGGAAAAGATTAAGTCTTGACCATCGCCCTGAAGGAACGTTCCCTTTTGGATTTCAGCCAGGCGCACCACTTTGGGGTCCCATCCGAAACGCATAGGAACGCCGAAAATCTGTTGCACCCCTTCCAGGATAATGCCCACGGAGACTTGCTCGCCGACGCCGACTTGGGCTTCCGCCGGGTCGAACCGGAAGCGGGCTCCCGCCCCGGGTTCCGGCGCCGCGGGCGTCGGTGTCGCGGGTTGCGTCGGTGTCGTCGGAGCCGGTTGCACGGGTGTTGCCGTCGGCGGGTCCGGTGTCGGCGGGGTTTCCGGCGCAGGCGCGGCCGGAGTCGGTACCGCGGGGCTTGGCGTTACGCCCGGGGCTGGTGTCGGCGGCTCCGCCGTGGCCCGCTGCGTCGGCTCGTCGCCGTTGCCCACCTCGCCGACAGGTGGCAGAGCGGGCTTGTCGTTCGGCTCCAGCTCGTAGCGCACCCGATAAATCTGCTCCGTCCCCGAGGCGACCTCTTGCAGGTTCACGCCGCGAATGTCGGGTAGGCGAACGATGTGAGGAATCAGCACGACCAGAATCTCGTTCTCCGATACCTGCGTGTCCGTGCTGCTGAACAGGCGCCCAAGGATCGGGATTTCGCCGAGGAAGGGAACGCCCGACTTGGTCTTGAATAATTGCGACTGCACCAAACCGCCCAGAATGCTCGATTCGCCTTCCTTGATGCGGATATCATGCGTCACACGCCGCTGTCCGATGACGGGCTGCGAGATGCCGCCGATGTCGACGAAGTCGCGCACCGTCGAAATTTCGACCTCCACGTGCAGCGAGATCTCGGAATCATTGTGGATTTTCGGCGTCAGGTCCAGCACCACGCCGACATCCGTGTAGGTGAACTGGGTGTTGACCAAAGGATTGATCCCGACGCCGCCGATACCGGGCTGGAAGCTCCCCGTGGCGATCGGAATGCGATCGCCGATTCGCAGGCTGGCTTGGAAGTTGTCAGCAGCCCGTATCCGAGGCGATTGCAGTAAGCGAGTATCGGAGCTGCTCAGCAGCGCCGTCAACTGGCCGCCCGGCAGGACGGTTGACCAATCTTTGCTGCTCAGCTTCCCGAGGTCGGATAGCGGAACACTGCCGCCTTCGCCGACTCCTGCCCCTGTGAATGACACCGGGAGGCTGATGCCGTCGCCGCCGCCCGAAACCGGAGTAATTCCCAACTCGCGGTTTCGCGTCCTGCTGGTTTCGAGCACCAGCACGTCGATGATGACTTCGGGGCGAGCTTTGTCGATATCGTTGATGACTTTTTCAGCCAGGGCGATCTTGTCCGCCGGCCCTCGCAAGATCAGCGCGTTCATCGACGGGACCGCGAAGACGCGACGGATGTCGGTAAGCCCCCGAATCGCCGTCGCGACCTCCTGCAATTCCTGGGGCGTAGCGGTATTCGTCAGATAAAACGTCTGGACAACTTCTTCTTGGTAATCCCGGCGCTTGTTGGAGTTGTCGTTGGTGACGAAGATGGCGTTTTCGGTGAGCGGTTTCCAGTAGGCTTTCGCCAGCAGGCTTACGTAGTCGAGGGCTTGAAAGAGAGAGACGTTTTGCAGCTCCAACGAAACCTTTTCGTCCTCATACTCCGAGTCGAAAAGAACGTTGATACCGGCCAGTTTGCCAACGGTCTCAAAGACGACCTTGCTGTCCTGGTCCTTGGGAATGGTTAGGTTGATGGGTTCGGTGGAAATCGGCCGCAGCTTCGGGAGTCCCTTGAGGCGGCCCACTTTCTCTTCGCGCGCTCTCCGGGCGCGCTCTAGGGGGCTGAGCCCGAGGATTTCCGCGGAACCCGCGCCGTCCGGGTCGTCCTTGAACTTTTCGCGTTCCTCGATCATCCCCAGCACTCGCCGGCGCTCCTGGACGGCGACGCTCGAAGCGGGGTCGATTTCCAGCGCTCGTTGGAATTCTTCGAGGGCTTGCTCCAGTTCGCCCTGCGCCCTTGAGATCTGACCGCGGTCAACGTGTGCCTGCGCAGCCACGAATTGCATGCGGCGGACGGATAGAAGATAGCCCTGATGACCGGCGTGCTCGTTCAGTGCTTGCTCGTAAAGCTCGAGGGCGCGATCGAAGTCCTGAGCCAATTCCGCTCGGCGGGCTTGGTTGTAGAGCTTGCGGCCTTTGCGTGCTCCCGCCTCGAGCGGCGCAGCCAGACTCGCGACCAGCAACACCAGACACAGCGAGGCAAGAGCCTTCCGGCTCAGGACCGGCAGGATCGTAAATACCTTGAGCCGCGAAGCGGCGCCAGGAACCTTAGCCCAGGGTGGAGCCGAAGGCGGAACCCTGGGTAGACTGCCGGCACGGGGAGAGCCCTGAAGGGGCGGCGGGAACGCCCGCGCCCGCAATTTCATGACCGCATCATGAATCCGGGCATTCATCGGAGCCGACTGTACCCTCTTGTTCGTGCCACGGGACTTGGAGTATGGGTTGCTCGGCATCGCTAAGCGAAAACATGCCAACCTAGAAAACAGCTGTCCCGCGGGGCGGGCGGGCCTCGGTTTGGGGGGCCGGAGAGCCGGGTTGTCGAGCACGCGCAATTCTCCCAAAGAGACTTCTTCTCGTAAAGAGTGACGGCCGGGCCGCCGCAAGCGTGTAAGGAAAATGAGTGAGTCAAAGGGCAATCGCGTCTTGAGCGACAACCGCCGGGCGCGGCACAACTATCATCTGCTGGAGCACCTTCAGGTCGGGATTGCGCTGCTTGGAACCGAGGTGAAGTCCGCCCGCAACGGCAAGATTCAGCTTTCCGATGCCTACGCCGCCGTCAAGAACAACGAGTTGTGGCTGATCAACGCCCACATCGGCCCTTATGCTCACGGCAATCGGCTGAACCACGAGCCGCTGCGGCCCCGTAAGCTGCTCGCCCACCGGCGCGAGATCAATCGTCTGTACGGCAAAATCCGGGAGAAGGGCCTGACGTTGATTCCGACGAGGATTTATCTTGAGCGGGGCCGGGTCAAGTGTGATTTGGCACTCGCCAAGGCCAAGAAACTCTACGACAAGCGTGAGAAGATCCTGCGCCGCGACGCCGAATCGGAAGCTAAGGCAGCGATGCGCGAGCACGGATGAGGCGAGCGGGGACCGGCGGTTCTTTCTCCGTATCTCGTCGCCTAGATCCCGAGTCTCTTCGATTCAGATTCAACTTTTCCCGAACTTTCTTCCCTGCCGGCGGTACATGCTTGCGCGGTATTCTATACGCGTGCCGCGTTGGGTCTGTGTCCGCGTTCCTGCCTTAGCGGCCGCCGATGTGCGGGACCGCTGAAGACATCAAGTTGAACCGCGCGTCCCCTTTGCCAAGAAAACGACCGTGAATACCCCGGAAAACAGACCCCAAAAACTCTCCCCGGCCGAGTTAGAGGGAGTACTCCAACAAGCGCGGGATGAAGGCTGGTCCTCGCTTTCCCTCGTTTCGCCCTGGGCTTCGGGAGTTGATGAAATAATGGGGGAGTTACCGCCGGACCGCACGTTCGTGGTAACCGGTTTGAGCGAGCAAGCCGTCCTGACGCTCGCCACACTGACGAAGCTTTCTTCTCTGCGGTTGGTTTATCTTCAAATCGGAGACGAAGGGGTGCAGGCGCTGGCCTCGCTCTCCGGCCTCACCTCGCTCAACCTCGGCGGCAACCGAATAGGAGCCGAAGGGGCGCGAGCGCTCGCCTCACTCTCCAGCCTCACCTCGCTCAACCTCTTGAATAACGGAGTCGGAGACGAAGGGGCGCGGGCGCTGGCCTCGCTCGCGGGCCTCAAATCGCTCAACCTCTTCAATAGCCGAATTGGAGACGAAGGGGCGCGGGCGCTGACCTCGCTCACCAACCTCACCTCGCTCCGCCTCGACCACAATCGAATAGGAGCCGAAGGGGCGCGAGCGCTGGCCTCGCTCTCCGGCCTCACGTCGCTCAACCTCAACGGCAACCGAATCGGAGACGAAGGGGCGCAGGCGCTGGCGCGGCTCAGCAGCCTTACCTCCCTAAACGTCAACCACACCGCCATTGGAAGCTACGGGGCACAGGCGCTGGCCTCGCTCGCCAGCCTCACCTCTCTCGGCGTCGGCTCCAACGGCATCGGAGCCGGAGGGGCGCGAGCACTCGCCTCGCTCTCCAACCTCACCTCCCTCGGTATCGGCTCCAACGCCATCGGAACCTTTGGGGCACAGGCGCTGGCCTCGCTCTCCAACCTCACCTCGCTCGACATCGACCGCAACCAAATCGGAGCCGAAGGGGCGCGGGCGCTGGCGCGGCTCAGCAACCTCACCTTTCTAAGGGTCAAACTCAACGACATCGGAGCCGAAGGGGCGCGAGCGCTGGCCTCGCTCTCCAACCTCACCACCCTCGAAATCGGCCTCAACGCCATCGGAGCCGAAGGGACGCGGGCGCTGGCGCAGCTTCGCAACCTCACGACCCTCGACGTGTTCGATATCGGTATTGGAGCCGAAGGGGCGCGAGCGCTCGCCTCGCTCTCCAACCTCACCACCCTCGAAATCGGCTCCAACAGCATCGGGCCCGAAGGCGCGCGGACGCTGGCTGGACTCTCCAGCCTCACCTCCCTAAGCGTCGATCACAGCGACATCGGAGACGAAGGGGCGCGGACGCTGGCGCAGCTCTCCAAACTCACTTCCCTCCAAGTCCGCCACAACAGCATCGGAGCCGAAGGGGCGCGGGCGCTGTCCCGTCTCTCCAATCTCACATTCCTCGAAGTCGGCGGCAACGACATTGGAACCGAAGGGGCGCGGGCGCTGGCGCGGCTCAGCAATCTCACCACTCTCCTCGTCGCCTCCAACAGCATCGAAGCCGAAGGGGCGCGGGCGATTCTTGAGGCTTGGAGTATGGGCTCAACAGCGGCCTGGCGCCGCTTTCTCGATCTGAATCAGAACGGCGATCTCAGCTCCGTTCTCCCCGCCGAGGCCCTCAACACCGTTGACGCCCAGGCGATCCTCGCCGCCTACCGCCGCTATCGCAAGGGAGCCAAAGAGGAAACCCTCCAACCCCTCAACGAAGCCAAGCTGCTGCTCGTCGGCAACGAGGGCGCCGGGAAAACGTCGCTGGTCCGCTACCTCGTCGACAACCTGCCTCGCCGCGACAGCGAGGACCCCACCCGCGGCGCGGCGATCCTAGAAAATATTGACACCAAGACCTGGCCGGCGGACCAAACCGGAGGCATCACTCTCAATGTCTGGGACTTTGGCGGTCAAGTGATCATGCGCGGCACGCACCAGTATTTCCTTACCCGGCGCAGCCTCTACCTGCTCGTGCTCGACGCCCGCTTCGAGGACGACCTTTCCATCTACGAGTGGCTGCGCATAATCCGCAACCGTGCTGACGACTCGCCGGTTATCGTCGTCATCAACAAGTGCGACGGCGACCGCCGCGGCCCGCGTCTCCCTGAAGAGCGCATCAAGGAAGAGCAGGGCGTCGTCGACTTCATTCGCACCTCTTGCGACGAGGGCGAAGAAGCCGCTGCCTCCATCCAAGCCCTACGCGAGCTGATCACGAAAACGCTCGCCCACCACCCCGGCTCGAACACATCCATCAGCCCTTCCCGCGACCCTATCTGCGTGTTAAGGAAACCGTTGCCGCGTTAGCGAAAGAAGAAAACCTGCTTGACCGCGATAGATTTGAGAGAATCTGCGAACAAGGCAACGAAGACGAAGCCGTCACCGACCCCGCCGAGCAACGCCAGCTGCTGGGCATGCTCCACGACCTCGGCGTTGTCGTCGCTCATGGTTTTGACCGCGATGCCCCCGCAGTGCGCCGCGAAGTCAACCTCCTCGACCCCAACTGGCTAACCGGCGCAGTCTACCGGATCCTTACCAGCGCCCAACTCGTTCAACAGAACGGCGAGCTGGCTCGCGAGCAACTGGGCGAGCTGCTCGAAGACCACAAGACCTACCCCGAAGACCGCCACGAATTCATCCTCGACATGATGCAAGACTCCGACATCGGTCTCTGCTTGAAACTGCCGGGGACCGACCCACCCCGCTACCTGGTTCCTGAAGGCCTGCACGATGAAGGGCCTTATTACGAAGACCTCTGGGACGACTCGCTTCGCTTCCGCTACACCTACCAACTACTTCCGCGGAGCCTGATGCCCCGTTTCATCGTCGAATCGCACCGCGAAGCCGTTCAACAAACCACCCGTTGGCTAACCGGGGTTGTGCTCCAAGCTTCCGGCTGCGAAATCCTGGTAGAGGCCGATCTGGATCAAAAACAGATCGACATCCGGGTGAAAGGACCGGGAAAGCTCCGCCGCGCCGCGCTGCACGTCGCGCTCACCCATCTGAAGCACGTCCACGCACTCAACCGCGACCTGGGCCAAGAAGCCTGCGTGCCGCTGCCCGACGACCCGGATGTTTCGGTCGCCTACGACCACCTCCTCGATCTCGAGAGCGACTCGGAAGCTGGCCCCGACTACCGCTTTCGCCCCGAAGGCGCCAAGCGCTTCTACACAGTAACCGAGTTGCTGGAAGGCGTCCGCCAGGAACCCCGGCCCGAAAGACCTCCAAGGCCCCGACCGGGCGTGGACGGCGCCGTACCCGAACCCCGTGCGAACGAACCCTCGTGGAACAAAGTAACGATAGCGTCGGCCTTAGTCGTGGTCCTGCTCTTCGTCGCCGTATGGCTGATTCCTTCTCTCAAAGGGAAGGCGATCCTTGGTGGACTAGCTGCCGTGGCAGCTCTGACGGCCTACTTCGTGCGTGGGCTGAATCCACTGCTCTACTACCGCCGCCGAATCACCGCCACCATCGCCGGCGGGTTCATCGCTGCGCCCCTCAATTTCGCCCTGCAAGTCGGACGGCAGCGCTACCCCGACCTTTGGTGGCTCCAATTCGACGGCCGCCTCAGCGACTGGTTCTACCTTGCGTGGGCGCTGATCGTGGTGGGCCTAATCTGGGCCGACGTCCAACAGCGCCGCGGACGCCGAGATTAGGGTACCGAGCAGGTTCCTGGACGAGATCGGAGAAGTCCCGACCTCGCCCAAGACCGATTTGACAAGCCCGCTATCCTGAGTACGGAAGCCCCCAACCTCAAGACCGTCAGCGGCGAGCTGCGTAGCGCAGGGCTCGCAGAGACCTGCGGCTTTCACCGACAGCCCAGAGCCTCCGGGCGACCCCAAGAAAGGGAAACCAACCACCCACCGGCAACTCTGCCAAACAAAGCCAAGCCTCGAAATTCCACCGCCATGTCAAATCTTATCAACAACTTAGGAGGGGCTTCGCAAATCGGGCAGCCGAGCTATATACGGAAGGATTCTTCGCCGAACCGGCACCCCGAGTTAACCACCGCAACCGTCCCCACGCCCCAAGAACGCCCCGGCTCGCACACCGTCCAGCGCCTGGATCCCGTATCGAAGCGACGAAACCGTGGAGCCCTCACCCTCGCCAAACCAATTCGACCAAACGAAGCCAAGCTGCGTAGCGCAGGGCTCGCAGAGACCTGCGGCTTTCACCGACAGCCCAGAGCCTCCGGGCGACCCCAAGAAAGGGACCAACCACCCAGCCGGAGATTTCGCCAAACGAAGCCAAGCCTCAAGCAGGAAAACGAGCTTATCCCAATTGATATCAACAACTTGAACAGTCTGAGAAAGGAGGCCCGGGCCATCACCGCTAGCCACGCTGCGCCGAATGCAGGCTAGAGCCCGAGTTTCTTCGATTCCGATTCAACAGCCTTAAGAAGCACATTAACGTTGGGTAGTTTCTTGTTGTTAAGAAAGGCTGTAGGGGTCGATTTCACGCCCACCCGTTTTGCTTCGGCTACCTGCCGGCCGAGTTCGTCTTCGGCGGATGCCGACCCGATGCAGGAACGAAATTCCGGGGCTTCCAATCCGACCGAGAGCCCGATGGCGACCACATCGTCCACCGAAGCATTCTTCGGCGGACGTTGGAAAACCTTGTCGTGGTACGCCCAGAAGCGGTCGCTCTTTTGCGCGCAGATCGCGCCGAGCGCCAAGTTGCAGGCGCCAGGGTGCACAGTGCGCCGTAGTCCGGGGTTGCAAGCCTGGTCGAGCGGGTAGTGCTTGAAAAAGACGACCAGCTTCCCTTTCATTTGCTTTTGATACTTGCCGAGAGCCGCAGCGAAGGAACGGCAGTAGGGGCATAGGAAATCCGAGTACTCTACTAGGTGAAGCGGCGCGTCGATCAGCCCCTTAGAGGGAACTCCCGCGAGATCCATTTGTTGTCTCGGCGCTTGTGCAAACTCGTCGGCCTGTCTGTCCAACCGATACTGTTGATATTTTTCGTGGTCGTTGAGGATTTCGCGTAGGCGGCTCGACTCCGCACGGGCCTCGGTGAGTTGTTGCCGGCGACGCGCAGCGTCACCGCCGGACGCCGGTGTCGGGACGGCCGCTTCCGTTTCCGCGGTTTCGGGTGCGGGCTCGGGTTTGATTTCTTCGAAGCTGTCGCCCGACAGGGAATCTACAATCGCCGCTTCGCGGTTGGCGGCGTCGGAGCCCAAGACGTATTCCGCGGCGCCGACGGAGACGAGCGCCGCCGCGCATCCGAGTCCCCAGGCGGTCAAGGTTGCTTGTCCTGCCGGCTTGCGCCAGGCGGCCGAGGCCGCCGGAATCGCCTCTTTAGCTTCCAATAGGAGAACCAAGGCCGCCCCAGTGATCCCATAAGTCGCCACGCAAAGTTTGCAATAAGCCCCGATCACGAACGCCTGCAACCCTAGGAGGACGATGTCGACGCCCAACGCCAGCGCCGTCAGATAGAGAAGTATCACCGCCGCGGCCCGCCGAACTTCTTTAGAAGCCGGCAGAGAAAGACAGGCCAAAAGAATGAGTGCGGCGTAGAAGAATGACCCTACCGCGGCGACGGAGACACCTCCGATACTCGAGTAGGGGCTCCGCGCCACCTGGTCGCAACCGCTTTCGGCGCCTTCGCCGCAGAGCTGGTCGACCACAGCCCCGGCGGACGAGATTCCGTGGTGATCGAACTGAAGTAGACCCGACAGCGCCGCTCCAACCACGAATAGGGCGATGAGCACAATGGTGCGCCCCTGCCCCAGGCCGTCCCAGTCGTCTGCGTTTGAATGCGCCTGTTGTGGTTCTTGATTTTCCTGAGTAGCCATGTGATGATCGCTCGCGGACTCGGGATCGCTTTTCCGGCGGTGATGAGCTTATCTCCACTCTACAGGCCGGCAGGGGCGGTGACCATAGCTCGTACGGCCGCGGAGACGTGCCTAATCCGCCGGTAAGACGGCAGGGTCGCGTAAAACGGTCTGCATCAGTGTGCGGCAATGGCCGGAAAGAATGTGGGGGTCCGTCCCCGCAATTTCACCTGGCGGGTGAGAGATGGAAAAAGCTGCAGGTCTGTTCCAGCCCTGCGCGACGCGGTGGTGTGTGCGTCGCAATGGTTTGCGGGTTGCTTACGGACGGATTAGGAGACGTGCCGGCGCCGTAGCGGTGGTGTGCTACCGTACTTCCATCCGCGTAGTGGGCGGACGTTTCGCGCTGTTGAAGGAGCCTTAGATGCCTGAGAATTCTTCCCTCAAACTAGTCATTCATCCGGCTTTCGATCAGGAGCGGTTCGAGAAGGTGGCGGCCGCCGCGGGCCGCATGAAAGTCGTCAACGCCGCCGACCACGACGATGCCTTAAGGGAAATCGTCGATGCCGATGCGCTGATGGGGAAGCTGACCCCTGAGCTGCTGGCTGCTTCAACGAAACTGCGCTGGGTGCAGACGATGACCGCCAGCCTCGAACACTACGTCTTCTCGGAATTGGTGAAGCACCCTTGTCAGCTGACCAACATGCGGGGCCTATTTTCCGACATCATCGCCGACCATGTGTTCGGGTACATTCTGTGCTTTGCGCGTAACTTTCACGTGTACATTCGCAATCAGATGGAAGCGCGTTGGGCACCGGCGGGTGGCGAGTCCGCCCGCTCGAATTTCGTTTCCGGGCCGGGCCTAACGAGCTCGATGGACCGTGCCCACATCCACCTCTCCGATCAAACACTGGGGGTGGTCGGGTTGGGGAATATCGGGTCGGAGGTTGCCCGCCGCGGGTTGGCTTTCGGCATGCGGGTGCTGGCGGTCGACACCGTGGCGAAGGAGGCTCCCGACGGGGTTGAGGCGGTTTGGACGACTGACAGATTTCCGGACTTGTTGGCGGAGAGTGATTTCGTGGTCGTGGCGGCCCCGCACACTCCCGAAACCGTGAAGCTGTTTCGCCAACCGATGTTCGAATTGATGAAGAAGACGGCGTATTTCATCAACATCGGCCGAGGCGCGATCGTGGATCTGGCGGACCTAACCGCGGCGCTCGAGAAAGGCGAAATCGCCGGTGCTGGCTTGGACGTTTTCGAAATCGAGCCACTACCGCCCGAGCACACGCTGTGGGGCATGAAAAACGTCATCATAACCCCCCACGTCGCCGGCACCTCCCCACGCATCGCCGAGCGCCATTTGGGTGTTCTGCTCGACAACGTCGGGCGCTTTGTCTGGGGCGAGCCGCTACGGAACATTGTGGATAAGTCGCGCTGGTTTTAGTCGGCTTTTCACCGCGTGGGCGGGGTGCAGCTCACGGGAAGGGCTGGATGTATCTAATCGGCTGGGGAAATCGGAGGATTCCGCTGGGAAGCGCCGGCTATCGCGATTGCCGCAGTTGCCGGGCGAAAAGCCCCATGCAGGCCGACCTGGAATACCGATATTTCCATATTTTCTGGCTCTTCGGACCCATTGTAAGCAGGCGTTACCACTTCACTGCCGACAGTGCGGGACCGAGTTGGAGACGCGCTCGCCTCAACTGAAGATCATGGTCAAAGCCGAAAAAACACGCGTGATATCCATCGGGCCGTTTTTCTTGATCTTTCTAGGCGGGGCGCTCGTCTTGATCGGACCGGGCGACTTTTCGGACTAGCCGCCTGGTTGAGTCGTCGAAGTCGTGGCGTAGTCCGAGCGAGCGGCCATGGCCGTCGAAAGAAAACATAAATAATCCGGCAGGCTCTTGTTTCAGCTTCCGCCATCGGCTACATTGGAGCGCAGATTGTACAGTACCTCCTGAACGGCATGGCTTGGCTCCGTTTCGGGGGAGTCTTCGCCGTTCAGATTCTCCTCTTCAGTTGGGCGACGCCGGTCGCCCATGCGAACTTCTTGATTCGAGAGGGTCGCCTTCTTCACAGAGGCGACCCATTTTCAATTCGCGGGGTCGTCTACACTCCCGTCCCGGTCGGACAAACCCCGTCGGATCCGGCCAATCTGTCGGGTTGTCTCTACGCGCGAGATTTTCCTCTCATCGCCGGTCTTGGGGCCAATACGGTTCGTGTGCTCAACGGGGTCGATCCCGGCGATGATGCCTTCAGTGCGGCGTTGGAAACCAACGACCTCTATTGGCTGGCCGGTTTTCCGCTCGATACTTTTCACGATGCCGGCCGCTCGCTTTCGCCCGCGACGGCCTCGGGGCAGGCATTGCGCAGAGAAATCTTGGCGAAGTTCCGCGCGTACGCAGCCGGGTGGACGGGGAATGCGGAGAATCGCGGTCGACTGATCGCGTTCGTTTTCGGCGAGGATGTCGGGGCGGCGTACAACCAAAAGTTCGCGGGCTCCGCCGGCGATTTCTACAGTTTGCTGGGCGAGGCCGCGGCGGTGCTGACGGAACTCGATCCGGAACGCCCTGTTCTTCTGACGACAACCGTCTCGGAGACGACGGCGATCGGCGACCTGGCGCTCGGCACTTCCGACGGCGCGTTGCCGGGGTTGGCTTTTTGGTCCGTGAACCAGCTGGGCGACGAATCTTTTGAAGCAATGTTCTCAGAGCTTCGCGGGCGTACGTCGAAACCGTTTCTAATCTCGGCGTTCGGTATCGACGCCTATGACGGTTCGGCCGAAGCCGAGGACCTCGCAGCGCAGGCCGACAACGCGCGGGGGCGGGCTTTCGATATCCAGATCCGAACCGGGGGGGCGGTATTTCCTGTCTTGGGAGGAATATGGGACGGTTTCGTCGACCAGTGGTGGCGACAGGGTGACGTCGGTGTACAGAACACCGCGGGCCTCGCGTCGGAGGCTTTTCCTGATGGTCGCTACCACCCCGAGTGGATGGGCTTGTTCGAAGCCTCGCCTACGGCCGCGGCCGGGCTCGACCTGCTCAAGCCGCGCCCGGCTTACTTCGCGCTGGCCGAGCTGTGGGGCGGTTCGCCTCCCGCCGAGCTCTCGGTGGCTGAGCTGCCCGAGATCGAGCCAGGGGGCGTAGTGAACCTGGCCGACGGCGGGCCTTTGATCGCACCGGGTGGCCTGATATCCTTGCGCGGAACCGCGTTGGCCGCCCAAAGCCTTTCGGTCAACGGTGCGCGACTGCCGCCGCAACTGGGGGCCACGAGCGTTTGCCTCGACCGCCGTCCAATGCCGTTGCTGCACGCCGATCCGGAAGAGATTCGCGGTCAAGCGCCGTGGGAAACCGGAACGGGAACCGGCGAAGTCGTGGTGTACCGTGGTGGGATTCCGAGCAACCCCGCTACGACCGAGATCTCCGAACATGCTCCTGCCATCTTCGATCGCGGCGTCTTTCGCTCCAGCTTGCCGTGTCCCGTCAATGAGCGCAACGGCGTCAAGGCAGGCAACTATTTGGAGATCTATTCGACCGGCCTCGGTCGGGTCGCGGCGGCGTCGGTAAACGGCGTCGCATACGATGAAGCACTGCCAACGGTCCAACCGCAAACGGTAACGCTCGGGGGCAGGGAACTGCCGGTGCTCTACGCGGGCGTGTTGCCGGGCGTAGTGGGCGTCTACCAGACCAATGTGCTCGTGCCGGAGGACTATCCACCGATCGATTCCGACCTGAGGCTCAGCGTGGCCGGCGTCGAGAGCCAGGCTCACGCGATGTCCGTGGTCGAGGAAACGGCTTTCCCGGGTTACGATCTGTTCGGGCCCGCGCCTAACGCGCTGGTTCTCCAACAAGGCGGACCGGCACAGACCGCCTGGGTGGAGATTGAGGGCGTCAACTCGTTTTGTGAGTTGATTCGATTTGAGTTCGGGGGTTTACCGGCGGGCGTCTCGGCGACGGTTCCTGTTGGCTTTCCGGGGCAAGTGCTTCCGCTGACGGTGTCGGCGGGTCCACAATCGCCGCTGCTCGCGGGGATTACCGCCACGTTGACTGCGATTTCGTCATCGGCGGGCAAACAGACGCATTCGTTCGGCCTAACGATCTTGCCGAGTCGCGTCGACACAACATTCCGAGTGATTTCCGGCGGGTACAAGAGTGGCGCTTCGGTGGCGAGTTTTGAACTCAACGGCAATCTGCTCTACCAAGTCCACGGCGGAGGACCCGGGAGGGGTTTCAATTTCCTGACGATTGACCCCGCGACCGGCGCTCTCGGCGAAGTACGCAATTTCGACACTTTCGACCGGCCCGCGGATGTCGAAGCAATGGAAAACTATTTACGGTCTCTTCCGTTGGGCGTCGTTGTGCTGGGAGCGATTGCCGACGAAGGGACTCATTTGTTGACCACCGAGGCCCGCGCGGTCCTTCGCGAAACCTTGGGCTCCGAGCTGATTGATTTTGTAGGCTTCCAATACTCCTGGGCGATCGTCACGAGGAAGCAAGCTACCAAGCCCATCGCCGAACGACTCAGCCCGAACGGCCTCGTCTTTCTCGAAGAGATGTTGAGCTTCCCGATGCCTTGACGGTTTCGGGAGCCAACGCTACCCCATCGACGGCCCCGAGCGGCGCGCCACCACGCCGCCGGATTAATTTCCACTCTTTCGTCACGGTATCTAAGTGAAGGGTATTGTCGGTGAATCGGGCTGAGCGTGGACTTCCGTCCGCGCCTCCATTTTCTACGGCTCGTATTGCGAGAGGGACGTCCCAGGCATATTTTGGGGTTACGGTTGTAAACCCTCTTCGCTGAGGGGCCGGATGCCCCGCCAAGCGTGTATGCTTGTGGGCAATTCGGCGGGAGGGACGCCACTCCGTAACCTTTGGCCGAATGCCGACGGCGGTCTGACGACAAGCCGGACTTGGCGCGACAGGAGAAACCCATGACCAAGGGATCTTTGTGGAACGAGCAGGACCGCGCCGCCATCGTCTCGCGCGTCAACCGTCTCACGCCCGAGAACCAACGCCGCTGGGGCGTAATGGAACGCTCTCGGCTGCTGCCGCATATGGGCGACGCTTTGCGAATGGCTCTCGGGGATATTGAACCACGGCGCGGGAAGGCCTTTACCGCGACCGCCCTGATGAGGCGGCTCATCATCATCGAATCCGCGTCCATCGCCGAGTTAGCCGGAGCGATCTATTCCCAAGAGAGTCTGCCGAACCCCTTCCGCGTTTCTCACAACACGTCTGCCTTGCGCCGACCGTCGTAGCTGTCGTAGGATGCGGATTCGCTCTGGGAGAATCCAGCGTCCGGGACCCCTATTTTCTTGGCTCCGCCGAAATCGAAGATCCGCCGACGCAGCTTAGCAAAATCCTGCGCCGAATCGGCCCGGGGCTGATTCTCGCCAGCTCGATTGTCGGCTCGGAAGAGTTAATCGCCACTACCGTCTTATTGAATCTCGCAAAATAAAGTGACACCTTTTTGGGGTACGTACGTCTTTGTATGTATGGGAAATACAAAAGGCGTACGGCGGGATTTCGAGGCCCTGGAGAAGCGCCGTTTCAAAGCGATCCGGTTGGTCGAGCAAGGCTGTAGTCAGTCCGAGACAGCGAGGCGATTGAAGGTCGCGCGGCAAAGCGTCAGCGAGTGGCTGCGACGATACCGGCGTGACGGCGAAGCCGGGTTGCGCCAGGCCGGCCGCGCCGGCCGTAAGCCGCTGTTGGACGCCGCGCAGCTCGAACGCCTCGAGGCGTTGCTGCTGGAAGGCCCCGAGGCGCACGGCTTCCCGACGCCGCTGTGGAGCTGTCCGCGGGTCGCTCGTCTGATCGGAGACGAGTTCGGCGTGCGCTATCACGAGGGCCATGTCTGGAAGATCCTGCGGGCGCTCGGTTGGAGCCCGCAACGGCCCGTCGGCAAAGCGCGGGAGCGCAACGAAGAGGCCATCCGCGGCTGGCAGCGCAAGACTTGGCCGGCCATTAAAAAAAAGCCCGCAAAGAAGAACGTACGATCGTCTTCATCGACGAAAGCGGATTGAGTCAGAAGCCGCATCGTTGCCGCACCTGGGCGCCGCGCGGCGAGACACCGGTGTTGGAGTTCAACTTCAACTGGGACAAGCTGTCGGTGTCGGCCGGGCTGACGTTGCGCAACTTTTACTTCCGGCTCTATCCCGGCGCGATCGGCGAGCTGGAGGTCATCGACTTCCTGAAGGCTTTGGTGCGCCACATCGACGGCCCACTGCTGATCGTCTGGGACCGGCTGCCGGCGCACCGCAGCCGCCTGGTGCGGGAGTTCATCCAGCTCTCCGAGGATCACATCGCAACGGAGTACTTGCCGCCCTATGCGCCGGAGTTGAACCCGGTGGAATACATTTGGGCGTACTGGAAGCAGCACGAGTTGCCCAACGTCTGCCCGAAGGACTACTGGGAACTCGACGAGCGCGCCCGCAAAGCGCTGCGGCGAATGCGCCGCAAACCGCGCTTGATTACCGCTTTCTGGAAACAGTCTTCTCTTTGTCTCGATTGACAGTATATTATGCGAGACTCAGTAGGCGCGGAGAACGGCTACAAGCTGCTAAGGCTCATCGTCGTCGGTTGTGCGATCAAAACCGTGGCCTAAGATGAATTGACCCCCATCGGATCGGCGCCGGCCGAATACCTTCGTGCCTTTTGACCGAGTGGCCCGCCGCCGTTGACGGGTCTCGTGGCCGCGATGGTGGTGACGACGATGATGCAGGGCGGTGGTATGTTGCGCGGTATTTCCAAATCGCTCCACCGGACCTCGAAGAGAGGCCCGGCATGAAACCGACGCGGAAGGTGAAACATGGGGCCCGCCGGTAGTCGTATTTTTTCCATCCCGACTCGGGTCTTCCGATCTTCCTCGTTTCTTGAGTTGGCGCCGTTGCTGACCTTCCTTGTCTGTGGGGCCGTCAAATCATTTTATGTTTGCGCGAGTTTTAGAAATGTATTTTGGGCTCCCAGTTCAACATTTTCGGACTGGATCCTCTCCCACCCCCAAGCGGCGACCTCAAGCATTGCGGGCGTTGCCTTGCCTCTTTTTTTCTTGCCCCTCGTCCCGAGAGTGACTCGTTTCGGCTTGCTCTTGTTTTTTCACCTCATCCTTTCTCTGATTGTGGTTGCGGATCTGGTCCATCTGAACATGCTGTCGGATGTCATTCCCGCGACAAGCTTTAACCAGCTTCACATGTTGCCCAAATTTTTATGGAACTCCAGGCACGCGTTTGACCCTGTTTTTATCGTTCTCTTCGGTGATGTCTTTCTATGGGTCTTGTGCGCGATACCCTATATAAAGGCATCTCAAGAAACAGCTCCTTTTCCTCGTCGAATGGCGATTCGGGTTTCTCTCGGCCTGACGGCGGTGGGCGGCTTGACGGCCCTCCCGACCCTACAGGTGATCGTCGGCGGCGAAGAAGATGTGTTCGCCTATTTCAACGTTAGGCGCGAGGTTGTCGCCCGCATCGGGTTACTGCCCTTTCATTTCGCCGACGTCATCCGTTATCAACGCGTTACGCGCCGGCGACCGACCCCGTCTGATCTCCAGGAAATTCATTCGTTTATCGAAGACCGCCTGGCGAATGACAGCCCACGATCCGCCCTATTCGGTGTGGCGAAGGACCGTAACTTGATCTTGATCAGCGCGGAGTCGTTGCAAAGTTTCCCTATTGGAATGCGGATAGACGGCCGAGACATTACCCCCAGACTTACTGCGTTCGCCGGCGAGAGTTTAGACTTTACGGCTTTTTACGATCAAACCCATCTCGGTACAACCTCCGACGGGGAGTTCATTGCACTCAATTCTTTCCACGCGCCGGCGTGGGGTACTGTGGCGTACCACCGCTCCGACAACTTCTTCCGCGGGTTGCCGACAATCCTTTCCCAACACGGTTACGACAGCGTGTCGGCGTGCGGGGCGGAGGCAACTTTCTGGAACATGAAGAAGTTGCACAGAGCCTATGGTTTTGACGATTCCGTGTTTGCCGATCGCTTCACGATGAAGGAGACAATGCAGGATTGGCTCGTCGACAAATTATTCTTTGAGGAAGTGAGTCCGTTTCTGAGGGTCCGGCGGGAGCCGTTCATGGCTTTCCTGATATCGACATCAAATCATTGGCCCTTCGTACTGCCGGAAGGCTACGAGAAGTTCGATGTGGGCGGCCTCGAGGGTACTTCAGTCGGCAACTACTTGCAAACGGTACACTACTTCGATGAAGCCTTCGGTCAGTTTCTGGATCTTCTGGATGAAGAGGACTTGTTGGAGAGGAGCGTAATCGCGTTGTATGCTGATCACCAGGGTTTTTTAAACGATGAAAAAGAATTGAGTTTGTTGCCCGGGGTCGCCATTGATACGGAATTGGATCGCCTGGTACTCAGTAAACGGATTCCGTTCATGATTCGCCTTCCGGGTGGAGAAGCAGCCGGCAAGAGGTCCGATATCGGAGGACAACTTGATATCACGCCCACCTTACTGGGCTTGTTGGGCATTGATGCGGAAAGAGAGGTCTTTCTTGGGCGAGATCTCACTGCCGGGGGAGAAGGATTCACTGTGTTCCGAGACGGTAGTTTCCTTACTGAAGGTTGTTTTCTTGTGAATCATCTCGGTGCGATCGCGAACTGTCGATGTTATGACCCGTCAACCGCGGAGTCGATTGCGTGCGCGCCCTTCGCAGGTTTGCGTCGGCGCGCTCAGAGATCGCTCAAGATCTCGGATTTCGTTTTTGAGGGTAATCTCCTTCCTTTCGTTCGGCCTCCGGATGTGCGCTATTCGCTGCGGAGGGTGGAGGGTTCCGAGGTGGAAAGAATCGTTACAGCCGATGGGCGGACCGTGCCGATCATGCCCGGCTCCGTCGTTGGCTCGGTGGATCGACTGCTCCCGGGAAGCAAGTTGACGTGGGTGGCGGGCTGGGCGGTCGACGGAGGTCTGCACGATCCCGTCGACGAGATCGTGGTGTTTGTCAACGGCGAAGCGGCCCATTTCCGGCGCCGTCCCGTTGGACGCGAGGACGTGCGAAAGATCTATCCCGAGGTTGCGATGGGCGGCTATCATGTCCTTTTACGGATTGGGGAAGACGTTTTGCGCAAGGACCCCGACATCCGTGTCTTCGGAATCTCGAAGAGCGGCGTCGCGAGCGAATTGAAATATGGCAGGAACTACAACTCCCAGCGCCAAACTTTCGCCTCGCCTCCGGGCGGTTTCTCTTCGCCTTGACGGGCCCGCCCCCACGACGCAAGATCTCTTATTCCAGGTCTGATTTCGAACGGAGTGTGACAACCAACTCTCGACGCCGGAATCCCCCCCCGGGACAAAGATAAACCGAACGGGTACGTCTGCCTTGCGCCGACCGTAGTAGCTGTCGTAGGATGCGGAATCGCTCATGGCAGAGTCCACCGTCCGCGACCCGTATTTTCTTGACCCCGCCGAAATCGAAGATCCGCCGACGAAGCTCAGGAAAATCCTGCGGCGGATCGGCCCGGGACTGATCCTCGCGAGTTCGATCGTTGGCTCGGGTGAGCTAATCGCGACCACCGTCTTGGGCGCGGAAAACGGCTACAAGCTGCTGTGGCTCATCATCCTCAGTTGCGCCATTAAGACCGTCGTCCAGAATGAGCTGGGTCGCCACGCCATCGGCACCGGCGAGACCACCCTCGAATCTTTCGACACCATCCCGGGACCGCGTTGGCGTGTCTCGTGGGTGGCGTGGTGCTGGTTCATCATGGTCCTGATGACGATGATGCAGGTCGGCGGAATGCTGGGCGGAATTTCCGAAGTGCTCAACCGCATGGTCCCCTCGGTGTCGGTGACGGGTTGGGTATGGATCGTCAACTTCGCCACGGTCATCTTGTTGATCGTGGGGCGCTATTCGCTCGTCGAAAAAGTCGCCATGGGGTTGGTCGTGGCCTTCACGATGCTGACGGTGAGTTGCACTTTTCTGCTGTTCCAAAAGCCCGAGTATTTCTCGATGGCGCAGGTTTTCGACGGTCTGAAAATTCAGATGCCCGAGGGCGGGTTGATGACGGCGGTTGCGACTTTCGGGATTACAGGTGTTGGCGCGACCGAGCTTATCATGTACCCCTACTGGTGCATCGAAAAGGGATACGCGAGGTACACGGGAGCGCGCGATGACTCGGGACCCTGGGTCAGCCGAGCGTTCGGATGGATTCGCGTGATGGGGGTCGACGTGCTGGCGTCAATGGTGATCTACACCTTCGCGACGATTGCCTTCTACCTGCTTGGCGCGGGCATTCTCCACGGCATGGGGATCGTTCCCAAGGGCAGCGAGATGGTCCACATGCTCTCGAACATGTACACGGAAACGCTCGGTGCATGGTCGCTTGTTCCTTTCCTGGTCGGCGCGTTCGCGGTTCTATATTCGACCGTGTTCGCCTCGACCGCCGGCCACTGCCGCATCTACGCTGATTTTTTCGGGATGCTGGGCGTCTACAATCGCCGCAATTACACGCTCCGGCTGAAAGCCACGCGCATCTTCGTCGTAATCTTACTATTCATCCCCTCGATGTATTTCATGTGGCTCGAGTCTCCGGTGTTGATGGTGATGATCGGCGGTCTGGCGCAAGCGGTCATGTTGCCGGTGATCGGCTTCTGCACAATCTATCTCAGCGTGACACGCACGCCGAAGGCGATCTTGCCCAAAGGCTGGATCAAGTTGCTGTTGTGGGTCTCGGCGGTCGTGATGGCCGTGATGATGACCGCCTCAGCGGTCCAAAAGTTGATGTCATAAGTCATGCGAATCTCGCCACGGGCCTTGGCCCTCACGCTCGGCGTCCTATGGGGCGGAGCGATGCTCGTTATCGGTGTGGCGCATGCGGTGAACCCAAGCTATGGGGCGGGGTTTTTCGAGGTGATGGGCTCGGTCTACCCGGGGATCGAAGGCACGGGAACGGCAGGGGACGTGATTCTGGGATTGGTTTACGGGCTGGTTGACGGGGCTTTAGGTGGGCTGCTGATCGCTTGGGTGTACAATTTCTTTCTGCGGCGTTTCGACACGGGCGGGTAGCTCCCAACGTTTCGCTCATCTTTGCGTTGACCCAAGAAATGAAAAACGCGTAGCGCAGGGCTCGAAGCCGCCTGCGGCCTTCCACCCTACCGCGATTCTGCGAACAACCGCCATCGCCCTGGGTTTCAACAATTGCGATGTGCTCACCCCGGGGCGCTCACTCCTCGGCTGCGTCCTTATCAACTTTCTTCGCCAGTTGCCGCATCCTTTTTTCGAGATCCGGCAGGCGGTTGAATACGGCGGCGGAGCGCAGCCAGCGGCGATTGTCCATGGCCGGGTAGCCGGAAATCTTTTGGTTGGACGCAACGTCATTGGGGACGCCGCTTTGCGCGGTGATGAGGACGTTGTCGCCGATGTTGAGGTGATTGATCAGGCCCACCTGTCCGGCGAAGATGCAGTTCTTTCCGATGGTCGTGCTGCCCGCGATGCCGACCTGCGCGCACAGGATCGCGTTCTCGCCGACATCGACGGCATGGCCGATTTGGACGAGGTTGTCGATCTTCGATCCACGCCGAATGCGGGTTTCTCCGACGGCGGCGCGGTCGATGCAGGAATGGGCTTGGATCTCGACGTCATCCTCGATGACGACTTTGCCGGCTTGGACGATTTTGTAATGCGTGCCGTCTTTTTGCTGGGCGAAGCCGTAGCCGTCGGAGCCGATCACGGCGCCGTTTTGGAGGATGACGCGATCGCCGATTTCGCAAAACTCGCGCACGTTGACCTGCGAGTGGGCCGTGAAATCGTCGCCGATCGCTACGCCCTCGTAAATCGAAACATGAGAATGAATGACCGTGTTGCGTCCGATCACAACGTTTTCGCCGATCACCGTGTAGGGGCCGACCGAGGCGTTTTTGCCGATTTGCGCGGATGGGGCGATGACGGCGGTGGGATGAACGCCCGGGGTCGGCGTGGGCGGCTGATAGAAAAGCTCGAGGGCTCGGGCGAAATCAAGGTAAGGGTTGTCTGAAATCAAAAAGCTGACATCCAGGTCTGGAATTTCCTCGGCGACAATCACAGCCGAGGCCCGGCTGTCGCGGAGTTTTTTAACGTATCGCGGATTCGACAGAAACGTGAGTTCGCCCGGTATGGCTTTCTCGATGCCCGCGACACCGGAGATCTCGAGCTCCGGATCGCCGATCAGCCGGCAACTCAGGCGTTCAGCGATGTCGTTGAGTTTCATGGTTGGAACTACGGGGAAGTATCAACCATCGGGATGTGGGACGAGCGAACGATTCCTCTTGGTCGGGTTTGCATCGAACGATTGTTCCTACGGCCCGTCCGGGGCCTCTCGTGATTTGTGACGGGAACCCCGTTTTTGTGAACCCGCGGATTCATCATAGCGGCAAGAAATTCGTTTCAGCCGGCCGATCGTGGGAACAGAGATGTCGCCACGAGTGGCGACACGGCACGCTGAAAGCGTGCGCCACGTCGGGGGCTTCGATGTCGAGGAGATTCCGAGTCTATTTTCGGGGGGGGGCCGTTTCGCGCCGGTAAAAGTCAAAGGTTCAACGGAATCTATTCGATCGGCGCTAGGTACAGTCCCCATTTTTTCAAAGCCCGAAGAGGCGCAGCTGCCAGCTTCATGTTACGCGGGCGGGCCGAAAACCGCCGCTTTGTACCAAGTCAGGATGTCTTCACCCCAGATGGCAACCACGATGCTGGTGCCCCCCAGGTAGCTTCCAAAGGGCAACTCGTGCTGCCACTTCTTGCGGGTCGCCACGATGATTACCAGTCCGATAATCGCCCCCGCGATCGAGCCCAGCATCAGAATCATGATCGTCGGCGCCAGTCCCCAGAAGGCCGCCACCATCGCCATCATCTTGACATCTCCCAGGCCCAGCCCTTCGATCTTCCGCATCCGGAAATACGCGCTGCGGAGACCGTAGAGCAATCCGCCTACGAAAGCCGCCGAAAAGATCGACTCGCCGGCGGAGACAATCCACTGCGAGGGCCTATGCACAAACAGCCAAATGATGCCTGTGAATCGGTCATCAACCGGCACGATTGGAATAAGAACGAGCGCCACCAAGAGGCCCCCCAAAGTGATCTCGTCGGGCAGGATGTATTCCGTCAAGTCCGCGAAGATCAAGATCAGCATCATCGACGTGAAAATCGCGAGCTTGAAGGTCATCGGGTCCAGCCCGCCGCGCCAGAACAAATAGCCGTAAAACGCCCCGTTCATCAGCTCGACGATCGGGTAGAGAATCGAAATTCGCTCACTGCAATGGCGACAGCGGCCCTTCAAGAAGACGTAACTCAATAGCGGAATGTTGTCTTGCCAGCCGACGGTCTCGTTGCAGTGGGGGCAGTGGGACCTGGGGCGCACCACCGACTCATCGCGCGGCCAGCGATAGATGCAAACGTTAAGAAAACTGCCGATGATCAGGCCGAAGATGGAGGCGATGAAGGGGATCACGTTGGAGTTGGGAGCCCAAGCACCTCTCGGTAGGCCCGTTCGGTGTGACGCACCATTATATCAACCGTAAATCGTTCTAAGACTTGCTGATACGCCCTTTCGGCGCAACCTCGGGCGAGGCCGGGGTCCTGTTCGAATCGCCTCAGAGCGTCCGCGATTTCGGCGGCATCGTTGCTCACCAGCAGGCCCGTTCGCTGGTGCTCGACGACTTCAGGGATGCCCCCCACGCGGCTCGCCACGACGGGCACCCTGTAGGCCATGGCCAGCAGAATGGCCGAGCCGAGGCCCTCGGAAGCGGAAAGGTAGGCGAATATGCCGGCCGAGGGAAGGTCGGCGGCGAGGTCGGTCGAAAGGTGCAGGGTAAGGCCCGTCCGCTGCACGGCGGATTCGAGCAGGGCGCCTTCTTTTAGAGGGTCATCGAAATACGGCGCGACGACGCGCCGGGTCGGACGTTCGGCCGCACTACCCTCGACGGGCGGTTTCACGGCATCGTGGACAACTTCAATTTTCGATGATGCGACGCCCGCCTCGCGCAGTTGCCCGGCGACGTATTCCGAGACAGCGAGAAAGCGGTTCGGCCGCGAATACTTCCAGCGCGAAAACAACCCGCGACCCACTTCGAAGGCAACTCGCCGCGAAACGACCAGCGGCTTGCCCCGGCACCAAAGCGCGGCCAAGGTGTGCGCGCGGGCGTCGTGCGCGTGGATCAGCTCGACCTTGGCCGCTTCCCGTCGCAAGGTCGCAACGCCGATCGGCCGACCCGGGCATCGGTCGAGCAAGGCGGCCCGGGCAAGCAGGCTTTGGTCGTGGCCGTGCTCCCTCAGCCCCTCTATCAACAGCAGCGCTTGGAACTGCCCTCCGCGCATCGAACGGCCCGTATCGAGGTGGAGGATGCGCATTACTCGGAACCGAGCTTCCAGGCTTTGGCATATTTGGCGAAAACGTAGAAAGCCGCCATGGAGGCGATGATTAGGCCGTGGACGCCGTCCAGGAATCCGAGCTTGAGGAAATACGAGCGCACGAAAGCCCAGGGCGGCGAAAGCAGAAAATGGCTTATGTGGGGACTCCGGCCTTCGTCTCGAAACTTCCGAGCTGCGAGCGTCGTGTAGCGATCGGTCGTCCGGATGTGATCACTTAGCGATGGGCAGGTGTAGTGCAGCAAGTCACCGTCGAGTTCGCCGATCTTGCCGTCAACTTGGACGGATTCGTGGACAACGCCCTCCCAATGCGCTTTGCGACGGTCGTAAAGGCGGACCTTTTTGTCGGGATACCAGCCGGAGTGATGAATCCATTTGCCCAGATAGTACGCCTTGCGCGGAAAGCGGTAGGCGTCGCAATCCGCTCCGTGCGATTTGATCTGCCGCAGAGACTCGTTCAAATCGTCGCTGGGTACCTCGTCGGCGTCAAGCGAAAGGATCCAGTCGTGCGCTGGCTGTTGATCAGCGAAGTTCTTTTGCGAAGCGAATCCGTCGAAATCGCGGTGTACAACGCGCGCCCCGAACCTATGGGCGATGTCGAGAGTTCCGTCGGTCGAGCCCGAGTCGACGATAACCACTTCCTCGCACCAGCGGAGTTTCTCAAGCACCCGCGGCAGGTTCTGTTCCTCGTTGAGGGTGATCAATACGGCGGAGATTTCCACGGTTGAAAGGCGCGCGGTGGGAAGCTTCCAGCGATCCTTTCATTATGTGCAGCTCGCCGTCGAGCGGGTGAGTGCGTCTTGTTCGCGGTTGTGGCCGGCCAATATACTGAGAAGGAAGCTCGGACGAGGAATGAAAGTGACGAATCGTATGACGAACCAGAGTCCGCGACGGAAACCCGGGCGAAGTCCCAAGGGCCGGAATGTCAAGACCCCCTCAACCTTGATGTTGAGTGTGCTCGGGTACCGTGAGGGAGACGAGTGGATCGCGGTCGCCCTGGAGACGGATCTCAGAGGGTATGGCGCCACTGTGGATGAAGCCTTCGAGGAGCTGACGGATTTGGTCTCCACACAGCTGAGTTTTGCGAGGTTCAAGGGGCAACCCGAACTGATCTGGAAGCCGGCCGAGCCCGTCTACTGGAGGCTCTTCGAAGACGCCGTGCGAGAGCAGCTCCAAGGATTAGCCTCGTCGACGCACCGCGCCGAGAACCCTGACTATATGGCGAGGGGTTTGCCAATTCCGCCGCCTCGGGTCATAGAGAAGCTTTCGCAATTCAGCCAAGCCAATGCCTAGCGTGTTGAAGTTCAGGGAGTTGCAAAAACTCCTACTAGAACACGACCCCAGGTTTGAGTTTTGGAAGGCCCGAGGGAAGGGCAGCGAAAGGATTATCTACCACCCCGATGTGGACGGACGCCCTGAGTCGCACCCGGTCAAATGCCACGGCCGGAATCAGGAACTTCGCCAGGGAGTCATCTCCTCGATCATCAGGCGATTTAAGTTGCCAAAGAGCCTCTTCTCCTAGTTCGCTCCGAAAGGAACGATCCCTGACCCACCCCGCCGCCGACCGCCGCGAAAAACCCTCGAGACGGAAGGTCCGGACCGACTCCCTGGGGCTATACTTGTAGGCGGCCGGGGCGGTTGGTCTGGATTACCGCACGCCCTTTCCGGGGAGGTCTTTCACCGTGATGCGACTGATTATCTTTCTGCTCTTGCTGCCGCTGACCCTTTCCGCCGCCGGCACGCTCGACATTTATTGGATCGACGTCGAAGGCGGCGCCGCCACGTTGATCGTGACGCCCGAGGGCGAGACCGTTTTGATGGACGCCGGGTGGCCGGGTTTTGACAGCCGCGACGCCAAGCGTATCGATCGAAAGAAGCGGGCGCCGAAAGGATTGACTACTTCATCACCTCGCATTTTCACCGTGATCATGGGCGTTCTTTCGAAAGAAGCGGGCGCCGAAAGGATTGACTACTTCATCACCTCGCATTTTCACCGTGATCATGTCGGCGGGTTGCCGCAACTTGCCGAGCGAGTCTCGATCGGAAAGTTCGTCGACCACGGCGACAGTGTCGAGCAGAATCGCAAAGGCGGCCCCGAACTTTGGGAAAGCTACTTATCCGTGGTCCGCGGCAAACGCCTGGAGGCGATTCCCGGCGAGAAGCTTCCTCTAGGCGGTGCGGAGTTGATCTTTGTCGCTTCACACAGCCGCTTCCTCGACGAGCCGTTGCCGGGCGGCAAGGAGAACCCTCACTGCGGTGACGCCCACTTGGTCGATCCCGACACCGGCGAGAACGGCAAGAGTGTGGGTTTCGTCGTTCGCTTCGGGAAGTTCGAATTTCTCGACCTCGGCGATCTGACCTGGAACTACGAACACGAATTGGCTTGCCCGGTGAACCGCGTGGGCGAGGTCGATCTCTACCAGGTAACCCACCACGGCCTGCCCACCTCGGCGGCCCCGCAACAGGTTTGGGCCGCGCGTCCGGCCGTGGCGGTGATGAACAACGGCCCCCGCAAGGGTGGGCGTCCCGAGGCCTACGAAGTGCTCGAAAAATCGCCCGACATCGAGGACATCTGGCAAGTCCATCTGTCGCTTGAGACCGATGAAGCGCACAACACGGACAAGAAGATGATCGCTAACTTCGAGGAGACCGATGATTGCAAGGGCCATTGGATCAAGGCTTCGGTGAAGGCCGACGGCTCTTACACCGTGAGCAATTCACGCAACGGTTTTTCGAAGACCTACAAGGCGAGATAGTTCGATTTCGGCTTCTTGTAACCATGGTGGAACCTGCACAAGCCGAGTCGATCGGCGCGGAGTTCCTTCGGGTCTCGCGCCATGAGATCGCGCAACGTCTCGCCCGGATCGAGGATTGCGTCTCGCGTCTCACCACCGAGCAAATCTGGTCGCGCGGCAGCGAGATCGAGAACTCGGTCGGCAATCTGATGCTGCATCTTGCCGGTAATCTGCGCCAGTGGATTGTGGCGGGCGTCGGCGGCTCGCCCTATACCCGCGACCGAGACGCCGAGTTCGCCCGCCGCGATCCGATCGATCTCGAAGAGCTGCTGCGAGTGTTGCGGGGAGCCGTCGATGAAGCCGAGAGCGTTCTTGCCGCGCTCACCGACGACGATCTGCTCACCGTACGGCGCATTCAAGCTTATGAAGTGACCGCGCTCCACGCCGTCTGTCACGTTGTCGATCATTTCGCCGAGCACACCGGCCAGATTATTTGGGCGACAAAGCGCATGACCGGGCAAGAGCTGGGTTTCTACGGGTATTTGAAGAAGGGTGCGCAGGCTCCCGGTAACGACCGGACGCCCTGATGGCACCCACCGTCGGCTGCGGTTCCAGCGGGCGGGGTCACGCAGGTCTGGCGAAAGGCGCGCCTAGACCTGCGCTACGGGGTCGTTTCTTTCGGGCTTTCGCTACAATCGGTACCGCGATGAAACTGACTGTCGTTTTGCTGCTGACCGCTTTGGCTTCCGTTGCCGGGTTGGCCGAGGGAATTCCCGACCACGATCGCCGCAATACCTCGATCCGCCACACCGACACGCACTACGAATTCGGCGACTACAAGACCCTCGACGAGTGGAAGCAGAGGGCCAAACATCTGCGGCGGCAGGTACAGTTCAGCGCCGGCTTGATGCCTTGGCCCGAGAAGACGCCGCTCCATGCCGAGGTCTTCGACAAGACCGAGCATGAAGATTACACGATCGAAAAGGTCATTCTCGAAACCTACCCAGGCTTTTTTCTCGGCGGAAACCTCTTCCGGCCTGTCGGCAAACAGGGACCCTTTCCCGCCGTGGTTTCCCCGCACGGCCATTGGCGTTTCGGCCGTTTGGAAAACCAACAACTCAATTCCACCATCGGCCGCGGTATCACGTTGGCGCGGCAAGGCTACATCGTCCTGAACTACGACATGGTGGGCTACAACGACACCGCCGCTCACATCGATCACCAGCGGGATTGGGGCCGCCGAGCCGAGTTGTGGGGCGTCGGCATTCTCGGGCTACAGCTTTGGAACAGTATTCGCGTCACCGACTTTCTGCTCTCCCTGCCCGACGTCGATCCGAAGCGGGTCGCCGCGACGGGCGCCTCGGGCGGCGGCTCGCAAGTGTTCTTGCAGACGGCGGTCGATGACCGGATTCAGTACGCCGCGCCGGTCAACATGATTTCGGCCTATATGCAGGGTGGGGATCGGTGCGAGAATGCTCCAAATCTTCGCATCGACACGAACAACATGGAAATCGGCGCTCTCACCGCCCCACGCCCGATGTTGATGGTCTCGGCAACGGGCGATTGGACCAAGAACACGCCCCGCGAGGAGTTCCCGGCGATTCAGAAGATCTACAGCCTCTACGGCGCCGAGGACGGCATCGAGGAGGCGCAGTTCGACTCGCCCCATAACTACCACCAGGACAGCCGAGAGGCGATGTACCGGTTCTTCGGCAAGAGGGTGCTGGGAGATTCCGACCCCTCTAACTTCAAGGAGAAGGGTTTTCGCGTCGATCAACTGAGCCGCCTATTGGCTTATTGGGGGAGGGAAGCCCCCAAGACGCCGAGGGATGTCGACACATTTATCTCCGAGAGGGTCGCCGTGTCGGAGAAGCTGCTTCAAACTTTGAAACCGACCGATCGAGCGTCGCTCGACAAGGCACGGCCGCTCTTCCGCGAATGGCTTTCGCTGGCGACGATGGCCGAGTTGCCTGCACCCGAGAAACTCCAGGCCGAAGTCACCGACACTCTGCGCAACGGCGAGGTTCTTCTGATCGGCCGCTTGGATAGAGGTGATCGCATACCGGCCGTTCTGTTACGGCCCCGGCGGACGCGCGCTTGGGTAAGACCGACGTTAATCGTCCATCCGGAAGGTACGAGTTGGGTGCTGAGTTCATCGGAAAGCCTCGACGGGCTTGTGCGAGGCTTTCTCAAACGCGGCGGCGTCGTGGCGGGTATTGACGCCTTCCAGACCGGGCGCGCCCGCGAGGACCGCAACGAGTCCGAAATCACCGACCAGCGCCGACGCTACATGACGACCTTCAATCGCACCGACACTGCCAATCGCATCCAAGACGTGCTGACCGCGATTGCCTTTTTCCGCCAACGACTCGAGGTCAGCAACATCAATCTGCTCTGTCCGGGTGATGCGGGAGTTTGGTGTTTCTTCGCGCGCGCATTAGCCGGCGACGGCATTCGCTTGATAGCCGACCTGGGCGCGTTTGCGAGCTACGACGACGCCGAAATCGAAAGGAAGCTGTTCATTCCCCACGTTCGCCGCGCCGGTGATTTCCGGGCCGGCGCTGTATTGCAGGCCCCCGGCAAGACGCTGCTCTATAACACCGCGACGGCGTTTCCCAAAGACTGGATCGACGGGGCCTTCCGAGCCGCCGACGCGAAGCCGAATTTGGACCTACGCTCCGAAGCCGTCGGCGATGAAGAGTTGATCGATGCTCTAGCCCCCCGCCGCCGGCCTCGACGGTAACAGAAACGCCCGTGGCCCGGGGCCGGCAGGATTCACCTGAGTGCGCGACATAAAACTGGGAGCCAGTAGGCGGCACGACACGGGGTCGGCTACTGACTGGGACTAGGAGAGGGCTCGTCAAGCGTCACCGCGGCAATCGCCGCACCAGTAGCCGCGGCACCAACCCCGGCCGCCAGAGCAACGCTCGCCGCGTGACTCAGCGTCCCGATGGTCCATCCGCTGGCGGCCTTGCCGGCAACACCGCCCGCGGCCGCTGCACCTCGACCGGCGGCACGACGTTGCTTGTTTTTCTTCCGATTCTTCTTGGGTTTCTTGGCGTCGGCGGCATTGCCTTCAGAATCACCGTCCGCCGAGCCTTCTTCGCGCTCGCCGCCGGCGGCAACGGCGTACGAGCCCGCCGGAATCAGCAACGGACTCAATCCGGGTCCCCCAATCGTCACGCCGCCGCGATGAGCCGCAACCTGCGACCGGCCGCCAATCTCGGCAACCACAAACCAGGCTTCACCGGGAGCGGCAGGCTTCGCCGTGTTCTCCCCGAATCGAACCGCGTTACCGTTCGAGGCAACCGATCCGGTTTCGAGAACGATGCCCTCGTCCTGCCATGTAATTTCGCTTTCCGGCCGAATCTCGACTCGGCTGTCACTCGAGGTGATGGCAGCCAATCCGTTCTCGCCCGTCCTAATGCGGTCGCCCGGATATACCGCACCGCCGCTCGGCAGTGCTGTCGCGTTCGTCCAGACCGGTCCGCTACTCGTCAGAATCGCCGCCGTACGTTCGGCGGCTGACGCCACGAACCAAAACCCAAAAATCGCTGAGAAGAGAAAAGCCTGCCGAAGAAATGCACTCACGAACCGCCCCCTCCTCGACTGTCCAAAGCGAGCCTGTCTCCCCGACAGAACGCCGGCCCGCAATATTTCAATCGGCCGTTCGCGAGCGGTTTCTTAGGCGCGGCAGCAGCGATTCACGAAGCCCTCATGCGGCGCCGCGAGCTTTGCTTCGAGTGGGACGTGCAAGGCCGACAACACGGCCGGCAATGCGCCCTACCGTTTCCTCGGACAAACGGTCGTGAAGCGGCAAGCAAAGCACTTGCGAGCTGACTTCATCGGTCGTTCGGAGTCGCTCCGCCGGAGGCGCCCAAGGCAAGTACAGTTTCTGCCGGTGCAGCGGCGGATCAAAGTAACGCCGGGTCTCAATATTGTCGACGGCCAGAATCGTCTCGATCTCCCGCCGGTCCCGCCCGAAACGCGGCGCGTCAATGAGCAGCGAAAAGTCCTTGTAGGTCGACAGACAACCGGAGGGCACGAGCTGGGTTGTTAATCCCGGTACTCCGCGAAAACATCGGTTGTACGTCGCCGCCAACGCGCGACGCTTCGCGAGCACGGCCTCGACCCTTCGCAGCCCGGCCCGCGCAACAACAGCCTGAAGTTCCGTCAACCGCGCGTTCATTCCCAAAACGTCGCAATCGTAACCGTCACCCTTACCGTAATTTCGAGCCTTGCGCAACCGCGCCGCCAACGAGGGGTCCTGTACCGCGATGAGGCCGCCCTCGCCCGCCGTCAAGGGTTTCGTCGGGCTTAAGCTGAAAACCGTCGCATCGCCCCACTCTGCTACTCCGCGCCCGTCGACACGCGCCCCGAACGCATGGGCGCCGTCGAAGATCAACGGCACACGGTATCGCCGCGCGATTCTCTCTAGCGCGTCAACTTGCGCCGGACAACCGAAAGTGTGCACCCCTAGAATTGCCCCGATCCCGGGGCGCATCAACCTCTCGACCTCCTCCGGGTCAAGGTTGAAGGTCCACGGCTCACAGTCAGCGAAAACGGGCTCCAAGTTGTTCCACAACAGGGTGTGAGCAGCGGCAAAGAACGTAAAACTCGGAATGATCACCCCACCCCGCACGCGGAGGCAGCGCTCCGTCAGCATAAGCCCGGAGGTACAACTGGAAACCGCAACGCACTCCGAGACACCCAGAAAGCGGGCCGCCTCCGCCTCCAAATCGGCCACGCGGGGTCCGTTGGTGAGCTGAGGCCCGCGCAGCACGGCCGCGAGCTCCGGGAGCATTTCAGCGGGATCCGCAACCGCCGGCCGCGCAATCCGCACAGGTTCCTTAAAGAGAGGAGACGGCGGGTCAATCCCGGTTTGCGGCGACGTTTCGGCCGGCTGGTCCGGCGGCGTACCGCGTGCCCCATGCGATCGGCTTGACGTAGGCTTGGCAATTGGTAAGGACATAGACCTTAGCAATGGATCGGCAGAGCGCACGGGAACCTATAGCTCGCCGCCGGCGAACGCTTTAAATGCCACGGTGTCGTTGTTCAGGTTGCTAAGCCCACGACAGAGGCGTCGACGGAAGTCGACGCTCCGACTGACCCCCGGGTCCCCGGCACAGCGCCTCTCTCCGGGATCCGCCAACCCGCGTCCTCCATCGAATTCGAAACAAACCGCGCCGCCGCAACCACCAGCAGCCCCAACAACGTCGGCCGGAAAAACGTCCCGAAGCTGTTTCGCGTCGTCCAAAGCAGCGGCCCCAACAGCACAGCCCAAAGCGCCAGCCGTGTCGGACGCGAAGCGTCAAAACGGTCCACACCGATCAACACCACGGGAAGCAGAAAGAAAAAAACAACGACTCCCGGAGTTCCGAAGTTCATATACGGCTCGGCAACCGCCGAAAACCCCAACCCACCGAAATGCCGATAAATCCAGGGTGCCGCCTGTTTTGTCACCCAGTGGCTCGGCGGCAACTCTTCCAGAGGCACGTAGCTCCCGCCTTGCCAATCCGCGGAAAAATTCGGCAAGACCGCGAGCAAGCCTCGCCAGTAGGTCGACCCCGCCCGCAAAGGTTCCGTCTCCATGTAGTGGACCGTGTGGACCAACGGCCGCAGGCTCGCGCCCATCTCATTCACCGCCGCCAGCGGCCTCACGGATTCAAGCGCTTCCACCGCCGAGCGCTCACCCAGCCGCGAATCACGCATCACCGTTACCGCCGGAATCGCGGCCAACAGCACCACCGCGCCGGCCGCGCACGCCCATCGCGGCGGGTTCACGCCCCGTTTGTGCAGCACCGCAAGAATCGTGATCACGGGAATCAACCCGAAACCGCGAAACCCAAGCAGGAATACCGTCCCGCTCCACGCCGCGGCCGCGGCCGCGGTCCAGCCTAGTGTCCGGCGAGGGACCCCGGCGGCCATCAGATACAAACCAATCGGCGCCACGGTCAAACTGGTCACGAAAAAACGGGGGTCGTACCAGTTCGTCAATTTGTAGATTTCGAAGTAGTTCGCCGACGACAGCCTCTCAAACCCGATGGTCCGAGCGCCCCACAGGAACATCCCGCAGCCCGCCAGAAACACCGCGGCCCCGCTCAACGCGAGAACCGGGTTGTGATACGACCCGAGCGTTTCCCGCCGCGGGTTCGACGGCCACTTCGAGACCGCCAGCGCCGCCCCGGCCAAATAAGACGACAAGGCCGCCACGACCAGCAACAGAGCGCTGCCCAAGCTGCTGTCCCGAAGCCAAGACGGCGGCGCCCCGATATCGAGCCCAAGCCCCCAGGGAACCACCAAGCCAAGGTGGAAGACCCCGAACACGTACAGATAGACCATCGCCGGCGACAACGGGTGCAGGCCCAGCCCCCGCCAACAACCCAGTCCGCAAAGCAGGAACGCCGCACCGGCAAGCAACGAGGTCGTCCGGTCGTCCACCGTCTCGACCGGCCACAGGGTGAGCAACACGACGCCGATCAAAACCGCCGACGCAAGCGTGGGAATGGCTTTCCGAGAGGGAGCAAGCGGAAAAGCAGAAGGATAGGCGGCAGTCCGCGCCGCCGCGGCCGCGGGCATCAGCCCCGCCCCAGACCAGCTTTGGCATGCATCGGCCCGCCGGCTTGTTGGGCCGGAACCGCCCGACGCTCGGTCAGCTCATCGTAGAGCGCCATCAACCTCCGGGACGAGCAAGCTACGTCCAGATTCAAGGCCTCTAGTGCCGAGGAAGCCTCGGCGGGAGAAAGCCGCCGCGCCTCCAGCATTTGGCCCAACTTGCAAGCCCAAGCGGCCGCGCCGGCCTCGAGCGGCACGCGATAGCTGATCTGCGGCAGCACCCCGATCTCCTCAGTCACTCGGTCCGAAACGAGCGTCGGAATCCCGGCGGCCTGCGATTCGAGCGCCGCCAAGGGCAGACCCTCCCAAAGCGACGGCAACACGAACGCGTCAAACAGCCCGACCATCAGATGAGCCACGTCGCGCCGCTGCCCGGCAAAGCGCACTTGAGCACCCAACCCGCGGTCCGCGGCCAGCCGCTCCAGTCGAGCCCGCAATCGCCCGACACCGACAATCACGAAATACGCTTGGGGAATCGATTGCGAGGCCTCGGCGACGATGTCCAATAGAAAAAATGGATTTTTCTGCGGCTCCAAGCGGCCGACGTAACCGACCACTGGCGCACCGGCCGGGATTCGAAACTCTCGCCGTAGCCGACCCCGGTCGGGATGCAAACGGCGAAACCGCTCGAGGTCAATGCCGTAAGGGAGCAGAGAAACCGGCGGCCCTGTCTTCCCGTCACCGCCGGGCAACCACCCCGCCGCGGTCTCGGAACAGGCCAGCGCGGCCGTCATCGAGCGCGAAAGCAGACCGAGCATCGCACTACGATAGAGGCGCCGCGTAACTGTGTCGGGCTTTCCGTCGTGGGCGTTGTGGCTGTGCGCAACGCGAACCGGCACCCCCGCCGCCCGGGCCAACCCAAGGACAGCACCGCTGAAATGGTGAACATGACTGTGAACGATCTCATACTCCCCGCGACGCAACAAGCGGTAGAAACGAGGGCCGAAAAACGGGCTCCGCCGCAACGGACAGTGCAGAACCCGGGAACCATGTTTCTCGAATTCCTCGGCATACAACCCGGTCTCGGGCCCCAGCAAGCAGTAGTCGAACGCCCAGCCGCTCTCCGCGAGATGCGGCGCCATCTGCAGCAGCCAATTTTCGACGCCGCCCGGCTTTAAGGCGCCGAGCACGTGGAGAGCGCGCCGAGAGGAATCTCGGGGCACAGGGGGGGTATGACCGCGAGTAAACACCAAGAAACCGATCGACGCCGCGGGGCCGCGCCTTTAGATTCCGCCCCGGCAGACCGAAATCGAGCCGTGGGAGTAATCGAGCGGTATCCGACGCCGCGGTCCGGAAGCAGGCAGCGGGATAGCTCTACAATTGGGTCTCGCACTTTGGATTTGTTCGAAGCCCCCGGAGTTTGAGGGAAATGCAACTTGCCTTCGGAGATTTGGTTATCGAATGGTACGCAAGGGAAGGTTCAGTGGGATCGACGGCCAGGGCATGCAACGTAAGTCGTCTGCGTGTAAGAGCCGCTTTGACTCGGGTCAACCCCCCTTGACGCGATATCGACGATGGGTACAGCCGTGGCGGTCTCATGCTGGTGCGAGACGCGCTTCCGAGCGCCGGTTAGGTCGGCATCTCGAACGGCTCGTCCGCGCTGCCGCCGTAGATGGAGGGAACCTTAGCTCCCATCGGCCGCAAATAGGCGGACAGCTGGCCACGGTGGTGAACGGAGTGCCGGATCAGGAAGGAAAGATAGATGACGGCTTGTTGGTTAAAAGCGCCCATCATCGAAACGTCCTTGGCCAACTGCTCGCCGCTGAGGCCCTTCACCTTGTCGAGCGCGGGACCGAATTGCTCGTCGTAGACCTTGAGGGCGCCGGCTACGCTTGTAATGGACTCCTCGGCTGCCGGGTCGGGCATGGCGAACTCGCCGTTGGCGACAGCGTCAAGAAACCAAATATCGGTGGGGGGGATGTGGCGGGCGAGTTCGAGGGCGCTGCGGGACTTCTCGGCCGGACGGTAGTCGGATTTATCTTCGGGGACAGCGGCGATGATCTTTCTTGTGGTCGGAGTTTCCATCTCGATGATCGAAACGAAGAAGTCGGCCATTCCCTTGGCTTGTTCGGGTGTCATGTTTTCTGGTTCTCCTGGGGCGGCTTACGCCTGCCGTCTCGAATTGTGTCCGAGGCCGGGACACTCATTATCTATTTCGGGGGATCGCGGGTTTCAAACCTACGCTGTGTCGCTGACAAGTGATTTTACCTAAAACCAATTGCCCCAGGGGCTGGGACAAAATCGGCGTCGCGACCGCGCCCGCGTCACTTGATGAGCGCTTCTTGCCAATTCGTCACGATCGTGATCGGCAGGTCGGCCTGGTCTTCGGTGGGGATGGCGATGACAAAACGCTGCCCGTCGGCCGTTACGTCGAACCTCGTGAACCTCGTGAATTGGGCGTCGACTTCAAAAAGCACCTCGGGCACTCCGGCTTCAAAGGCCGCGACCGTCTTCACCGAGACGGCCATCATCTTGTTGCCCGAAAGATACAAGATCTCGGTGCCGTCGGCGCTCCAGATCGGCAGGCGGCCGCCGTCGCGCGACACTTGCCATTTCCCCTCGCCCTCGGGAAACGGACGAACGTAGATCTCGGGGCGTCCCGATTCATCAGACACATACGCAATCCATGCACCGTCGGGCGAGAAGTGGCCTTGGAGCTCACGGAAGTCCGTCCGCAAGATCGGGATCGATTTCGGCTCTCCTTCCATGGCGAACGCGAATAGATCCACGCGGGTATCGGCCGTGAAGTAACTCAGGTACATGCCGTCGCGGGACCAATCCCACGGAACCGACCGCCCCTCCACGCCGCCAATGCGCTTCGCCTCGCCGGCCCCTCCCGCCGGCTTCTCATACAGCCCGCCCCCTTCCCGATCCGAACCGAAGACGACGCGGGTTCCGTCGGGCGACCAGACCGGCACATAGTCCGACGCCGGATCAAACGTGAGCCGCGTCGCCACATCGCGCCGCAGATCCCGTATCCAGATGTCGGGGCTCCCGCTCGCTGCATGGCCGGCAACGAACGCCAGCCGGCCCCCGTCAGGCGACAGGCTCACCCCTGTGCCGCGTACCGGTTCCCCGATCGTCCCCGAGGGCTCTCCGCGTCGGTCGAACCAGGTGATTTGCCGGCTGACCCGCCCGCCGCCGGTGCGATAGCTGAGGATGCCGTCCGCTGAAACCGAGAAGTCGCCGCCATGGCGGTTTCCGCCCGAGTAGACGTTTTCCACGATGGGAAGGGCTTCGCCGGTAAGCACGGCCTGATCGGCATCGAAGGGATGCGCGAAAAGGGTATCGCCGCGAACGTAAAGCAGATAGCCTTGGGAGTGATAGGCCGTCGGGGGCGCATACCACGGCCGCGACGAAGCGACCAGCAGCGGTTTCGGCTCCTCTGTTTCCGGAGTTGAAGAGGAACTGCTCTCGATATCTCCAAGAAAGACGGGATGTCCGGTCGCGTCTGCTGAACGTGTCAGTCCTACGTAGAGGAACCGACGCCCGTCAGGCAGGAACCGCGGCTGGCGGTGATTGACGTGGGCGCCGCCTTCGGGCAGAGCCGTCACCGCCGAGGACTCGCCGCCCGCGGACGAGACTCGATGTACCGGAGACACGTTTGTCGGCGCAAAAACGATGGCGCCCCCACCCTGCTCGTCTTCGGCCCAAGTGCCGCCTCGGCCTGTCGGCGCTTCGCACAGCGTCTGCGGCGGTCCGCCCGTCGTATCGATCTTCTTCAGCTTGCCGTCCGCGAAGAAGGCCAGGTAGCGGCTGTCGGGCGACCAAAAGGGGTACTCGGCGCCTTCGGTACCCGCAAGATTTTCGGCTTCGAGAGAATCGAGCGGCCGCATCCATAAGCTCGATCCACCATCCGCACGGCCGACAAAGGCCAGTTTGCTTCCATCGGGAGACAGAACCGGGGGCACCAACCGGCCGTTTTGAATGACGACGCCCCCGGGCGCGTCGATCGTGAAGGTGATTGGACTTGGCAGCGGCGGCGCGGTGGTCAGGGTGACGACCAGCAGCGCGAGGAAGGCCGCAAAGGCTAGCACCGAAGCGGCGATCCAGAACCGCTCGCGCCGGTAGAGACGAGCACTCGTGCTTGTCCCGGCTTCCACTTGGGAAGAACCTCCAACCTGTTCCGGTAGAGGCTCGGTGACCGCGGCGACCGCCGTTCCGCTTGTTTGCGCCGCGCCGGGGGCAAGCGTTTGCGCTTCTCGCCCGGTTGGTTGCGCTGGGCGTGGACCGGCACGAGTGCCGGTCGCTACTGGTTGCTCGGATGAAGCGCGGGCCGCCATGGCGCGCGATCCTCTCAGAGCCGTCGAGCGCTCCGACTTCAGCTTCTCGGCGAGATTGCGTAAGTCGACGATCAACTCCGCGGCGTTCTGGTAGCGGTTCCCGCGGTTCTTTTCAAGGCATTTCGCGACCAACCATTCGAGCTCCATCGGGACTCCGGTTCGCAAACCCGTCAGCGGCTCGGGCTCCTCGTTGAGAATCTCGTAGACCAGTGCCTGATCGTAGAGGCCCCGAAAGGGCCGCTGCCCGCAAATCATTTCGTAGAGCACGCACCCCAGCGCCCAGATGTCGCTGCGATGATCGACCTTCGCGCCTTCGGCCTGCTCGGGCGACATGTAAGCCACCGTCCCGAGGGTCGTGTCGTGCTGGGTGAGTTTCGAGCCTTCGGTGAGCAGGGCCAGCCCGAAGTCCATGACTGTGACGTGGCCCTTGTCGTCGACGATCACGTTGCCCGGTTTGATGTCGCGATGGACGATGCCTTTTTCGTGCGCGGCTTCGAGGCCGTTCCCGATTTGTTGGGCGATGTCGAGAACGTCGGGGATCTTCAGCGGCGCGGGTTCGATACGCTTGTCCAGGCTTTCGCCCTCGATGAAGGCCATTGCGAGGAACGTCTGGGCGTCGACCTCCGCGATCTCATAGACTGGGCAAACGTTCGGGTGATGGAGCGCCGCGGCGGCCTTGGCCTCCCCGATGAAAGCGTTTATTCGCTTCCTCGTCTTGCAACAGGTGCGGGGCGAGGAATTTGAGAGCGACCGGGCGGTCGAGTTTCGTGTCCTCGGCCTTGTAGACCACCCCCATGCCGCCCCGGCCGAGCTCGGCGGTGATCTTGTAGTGAGCGATGGTTTGGCCGATCATCGGCGGGTCCGTACAGCCTGCGGCGATTGTACCGTGTGAGTCATCGCCCTGGGAGTCGGAAGCTTATGATATGACCGGCTGGGCGCCGGTCAGACTCTTCGGCTAGGACCGGCAAGAGTGCCGGTCGCCACCGAGTACAATGTCTGTTTATGCCCAAGGCGCTGATACCCGCCGCGACTAGATCCGTCCAACATCACGCCCCGATCGACGTCTCCTACGCGATTCGCAATCTCGTCCGGGCGGATTTCCACGCACGCTACCGGACCACCGCCGCCGGCGCTCTGTGGTCCCTGATCAATCCGGTGATCATGATGGGCGTTCTGACTTTCGTTTTCTCGGTGATCTTCGAAAGCGGGCGCGAACTGTTCCCGCTGTTCCTGTTGGCCGGGCTCTTGCCTTTTGATTTCTTCAGCCAAGCCTGGCTAGGCGGCACGAATTCCGTCTTGGCGAACGCAGCGTTGGTGAAGTCGTTTCCCTTCCGCGCCGAATTGCTGCCCATCTCGGCGGTTCTCGGAAGCTTCGTCCACTACCTGATCCAATTGAGCTTCCTACTGTTGGCCTTCGCCTGGTTCGTGGGCTTCAATATCTATTGGCTTTGGCTGCCGGTCATCGTGGCTCTGCAGGTGTTGTTCGCGTGCGGCTTCGCGTTGGCGTCCGCAGCGCTCAATGTGCGCTACCGCGACGTGCTCTACGTGGTCGAGTCGGGTACGTTGGTGGTGTTCTGGATGGTGCCGATTTTCTACGGCCTCGATCAAGTCAGCCCGCAATACACCTGGCTGTATGACATCAATCCCGTCGCGGCTGTCGTGGTGGTCATGCGTCGTGTCCTGCTGTACGGCGTTGACCCCGGGTACACCTTGCTGAAGCTGTTGGGAGTTTCGGTTTTGTGTTTCGCGGGCGGCTATTTGCTGTTCCAACACCACAGAAGGGAGTTTGCGGACTACTTGTAACTCGTGTTCCATTGTGAGAGACGCAAGGACGCCGATGCTGATCGCGCGGCACTGAGATTCTGATTTGATCATGCTCACCATTGAAGTTGAAAACGCTAGTAAGTGCTACGAGCTTTATCACCGCCGACGGTTCCTTCGCCATGCCTTGGAACAACGCCGCGAGCGCCACGAACCGTTTTGGGCCGTCCGCGAAATCTCGTTTCGCGTGGAAGCCGGGGAAACCGTCGGCTTGATCGGGCCCAACGGCGCTGGCAAGAGCACCCTTCTGAAACTCGTTGCCGGGATCACTCACCCGACGTCGGGCCGGGTTCACGTTTCGTCGGTGCCGGCGACCGTACTCGACCTCGGCGCCGGTTTACACCCCGACTTGACGGGTGAAGAGAACGTTCGGCTGTTGGCGTCGCTGGCCGGCTTTTCCCGCCTCAAGATGAATCAGGCGTTCGACGAAATCGTCGGTTTCTCGGGTATCTCCCACTTTCTCGACCAACCTGTTCGAACCTATTCGGCGGGCATGGTCGCCCGCTTGGGGTTTTCCGTTGTGATCCATATGCAGCGCGAAGTCCTCATCGTCGACGAAGTGCTTTCGGTCGGCGACGAGGCCTTCAAAAAGCAATGCGAGGACCGCATTGAAGCGATCGGGCGTTCGGGCACGACGCTCCTGCTGGCGTCCCACAGCTTGTCGACGGTCATGGCGATCTGCTCCCGCGCCATATGGCTTGAAAAAGGGCGAGTCCGCATGGACGGGCCGGTTGACGAGGTTGTCGGCGAATACCAACAGTTCATGACGGCCGCCGGATCCGTCGGCGTTGAGCGGGAGGGCGCGGCGGCCGACTGACACCGATCTCTCCCCTGTCGCCCCACGAAACTCACGCCATGAAACAACGCATTCGCATCGGCATGATCGGTGGCGGTCCTGGATCCTGGGTCGGTCCGGCCCACCGCGTCGCTATGCGCATCGACAACCGCTACGAGCTCGTCGCCGGCACGTTTTCGCGCGACCTCGACAAATCCCGCGCCATGGGTCGCGAACTCGGCGTCGACTCCGACCGCGTCTACGCCAATTACGAAAACATGGCCGAGGCCGAAGCCGCGCGCGCCGACGGCGTCGAAGCGGTTTCCGTCCTCACGCACCACAACACCCACCATGTGGTCGCGAGCGCGTTTCTTGATCGAGGTATTCACGTCATCTGCGAAAAGCCCATTACCGTGGATCTCGGCGACGCCCTCGATCTCGAACGCCGCGTCTCTGAATCCGGCCTGGTCTTCGGCCTAACGCACAACTATTCCGGCTACCCGATGGTGCGGCAGGCCGCGCGGATGATGCGCGACGGCGAGCTCGGCGAGATCCGCGTCGTCCAAGTCGAGCACGCTCAGGGGAGCGGCGCCCGCGCCTGGGAGCGCGAAGGCAACGCCCATCTCGCTTGGCATACCGACCCGGCCATCACCACCGAAGCCAGCGTCGTCTACAACCTCGGCACCCATGCCCACCACCTGTTGCGTTTCGTCACCGGCCTCGAAGTCAGCGAAGTCTCCGCCGAGATGACGACGCACATCCCCGATCGCCGGGTTTTCGACAACGCCTTTGCGAACCTGCGTCTCTCAAACGGCGCCACCGGAACGCTCTGGGCTTCCATGGTCGCCTCCGGAAACGAGCACGGTTTGCGTATCCGCGCCTACGGCGAGAACGGCGGCATCGAGTGGCGACACGAAGATCCGCATCACCTTATCGTTCGCCCGCTCGACGGTGGAGAGCAGCTGCTTTCTCCCGGAAGAGCCGGGTTGTCCGAAGACGCCCAACGCGCGGCGCGCCTCGGACGCGGCCATTCCGAGGGCTTTTTCGAATCGTTCGCTAATCTCTACCGCGAAATCGCCGACGCCATCGAAGCGCACCGCGCCGGCGCCCCATTCGAGCGTCGAGAACTGAGTTTCCCCACCGTCTGCGACGGCGTGATGGGTGTGCGTTTCGTCGAAGCCGTTGCGGAATCACAAATTGGCGGCGGCGCCTGGGTCAGCGCATCGCGTGCCGGCTGAAGAGATCGGCAAAGGGCGTCTTCCAGGCGGCATAGCAGGTCGCCGGCGGCGCAGTCCGCATCATGTTCATAAGCCCTTCAGCCGATTGAAATCGAGACGAAACTTTGCTAAGGTTTGGGTGCCGGTTCTCGGCATTCGGATGACGCAACGGCTTCACCCAACCATCGGACGCTCGATCCGAGGTTTTCCGCCGACAACCCCTGAACCCGGTATTTCCTTTCCGCAGGAGGGATTGTATTCATGGGTAGCACCCCGCGGGATTTATCCACGCAATCGATAGAAACCAACGAAGAATACCGCCGCTTGAAACAAGAGCACGCGGACTACAGCAAACGACTGGACGAAATCGGCGGCCGCCGGTTCCCAACCCCGGAAGAACAATCCGAGGAAGTTCGACTCAAGAAAATGAAGCTCCAATTAAAGGACCGCATGCAGCGGCTTCTTCTCGAGCAGCAGCAGGCCTCGTAACGTTTGCGGACAGCGTTTCTTCAAAGGCGGACGATCGTCGTTTCCGGGGGTGCCTTCCCCGCGGCCCACTCAGCGTTATAAACTTTCTACTTGGCCCCTCCGCTGCTTCGCTTCGCCGTCGTAACGCTCTTTGGCCTGGCCGTCGGCTCGGTCGCACACGCCGAACCGGGCAAGCTCCCGGACCTCGTTCACATCCCGATCGGTTCATTCCAGATGGGATCGGATGAGGGCGCAACGTGGGAACAGCCCGTCCACCGGGTTCAGGTTTCAGCTTTTTCGATTGCCAACCGGCCCGTCACTAACGCCGAGTTCCGAGCCTTTCGGCCGCGGCACGAGAATCCCGGCGACGGCGATGACAACGCGCCGGTTACCGGCGTGAGTTGGGAAGATGCCCAAGAGTATTGCCGTTGGTTGAGCGAAAAGACCGGCCAAGCATTCCGGCTGCCGACCGAAGCGGAATGGGAGCGAGCCGCCCGCGGCGGTCTTGAACAGAAGAAATACCCATGGGGCGACGAACCACCCGTGCCGGCCGACAAGCTCGAGAACAAGGACTTTCGTCCCGAGCCACGACCCAACGGTTTTGGCCTATTGGTTGGAAACGACGGCCTTTGGGAGTGGGCCGCGGATTGGTACAACGCCGACTACTACGCCGAGTCCCCCACGAAGGATCCCAAGGGACCTGAACAAGGCGAGTTCCGAGTGCTTCGCGGCGGCGGATACCGCGGCGACCTCAACAGCATCCGCTGCGCCAATCGCGGCAGTTCACGTCCGAAAGCCATCTTGGATGTCGTTACGTTTCGCGTCGTACGTGAAGGCGACCCACCGGTGCAAGTTACTCGCGCCGAGCCGCCCCGAAAACCCGCGACTTCTCAGTCGCCGGCCTCGCCGCCTCGGAAGCCGACTGGCGCCGCCGCTTCTGGAGGCCCGATCGCGCTACGCGATGTCGCGGTCCGAAGGGAATCCGGAGCCCCGGTCATCGCGTTAGCCGTCGACCCCGGGGTTGCCTACAAAACGATGTCGTTGAGCGGTCCCGACCGCTTCGTCATCGACTTGCCGGGCGCACGAATTCAAACCGCCCGCAAACGTTCGATCGACGTCAATGGCGGCGGCGTCAAAAGAGTTCGCTGGGCGCAGTTCAAAGCATCGCCGCCTGTCGTGCGCGTGGTGCTGGACCTCGATCAATCGATGAAATTCAACATCGAAGCGGGCGCAAACGAATTATTGCTAAAGCCGCGAAGATAGTCGCACCGGGAACGGGCGGCCTCCGTGCATCGAGACCATGGCCCACGACAAAGACCGCGAACGTCTCAAGACCATCCTCCGCGCCCAATCGGTCAAGCGAGGTGACTTCGTCCTCGCCTCGGGCGAGCGCAGTAATGTTTATGTGGACGTCCGACTCACCGCGCTGCGTGCCGAAGCCACGCCCCTAATAGGCAGGGCTTTCGTCGCCAAGATGCGTGAGCGAGGTTGGCAGCCTTACGCCGTGGGCGGTCTCACCATGGGGGCCGACCCGATCGTAACGGCCGTCTCCCGGGAAAGCCTCGAATACGGCCTCGAGATCAACGGCTTTCTGGTCCGCAAGGAAGCGAAGAAACACGGCCGACAACAGTTCCTCGAAGGCCTTCCCGACACCGACGGCCACGACGTCGTCGTCGTGGAAGACGTTTGCACGACGGGAGGCTCGGCTCTGAAGGCCATCGAACGCGCCCGCGACGCAGGCCTCAACGTCATCGGCGCCGTTTGCCTCGTGGACCGCGAACAAGGGGGCCGCGAGGCGATCGAAGCAGTCGGCTGCCCCTTCGAGCGGATCTTTACTATGGCCGAGCTATTGGAACAATGATGATTAAGCACTCCGGCATCACGTCTCTCCTGGGCGGCGCCGTTCTGGTCGGCCTGGGCGCCATACCTCCGCTCGACGCGCAATTCCAAAGGCCCACAACATTGACCCCGGCCTGGGAGTCACTGTTCAACGGTACCGACCTCACAGGGTGGAACAAGGTCGGCAACGAAAAGTGGGTCGTCGAAGGCGGCGTCATCCACGGCGTCGGCATCACGGAAGAGTACGGCTACCTCACGACCGAAAAGTCGTACAAAGACTTCCACCTCTCGCTGCGCTTCAAGTGCGAAGCCGACGGGAACAGCGGCGTCTATCTTCACACGAAGTTCGAAGGCGACACGCCGAAAATTATCGCCGGCCGCCAAATCGAAATCGATCGCACTATCGGCAACCACACCGGCGGCATCTATGGCGACGGCAAGGGGTGGATCGTTTGGCCCGCTCCCGAGCTCGAGACGGTCATCCGCCCCGACGACTGGAACGACATGCTGATCTTGGTGGAAGGCAACCGCTACCGCTCCTACCTCAACGGCGTCGAGATGATCGACTTCACCTACCCGTCACCCAACTCGACCGAGGGAGTAATCGCCCTGCAACTGCACTCGGGAGGCGAAGGACGCATGCGTTTTAGAGACATCTTCCTCCGCGACCTAACGGATCGCTAACAGGTTGCACACGCGTGCTAGGATGAGTTCCGTCAGCCCGCATCGGTTCGCCCACCTGGATGGAAGACCTCCCGCTAACGATCCGCTTGATCGTTCTCGCGTTTCTGCTCGGCGTCAACGGCTTCTTCTCCGCCGCTGAGGTTGCGCTCGTCTCGGTCCGCGAGACAAAAATGCGCGCCCTCAGCGAAGCCGGCGTGCGCCGCGCCGACACCGTTCTGGGTTTGCTCCGCCGTCCATCTCGCATGATCTCGGCCACGCAGTTAGGCGTAACCCTGGCGAGCCTCGGTCTCGGATGGGCCGGAGAAAGTACGGTCTATCGCTTCCTGGAACCGCTTTTCTCCTATTTGAACCTGCCGGTCAGTGAACCGCTCGGCCGCGTTCTCTCTTTCACGCTCGCTTTCACTTTGATCACCTTTTTCCACATGGTCGTCGGCGAGGTCGTGCCGAAGAACCTCGCCATGGAGCGCTCCGAGCGTTTGGCCCTTGCGGTGGCGCCGCCGCTGCAACTGTTTAGCCGCGTCACCGGCCTGTTTGTCTCGCTGGTGGAAAAGACCGCCGCTTTCATCTCTCGCCTGCTCGGGCTCAAGATGGACAACTCCCAACAAGGCTATACCGCCGAAGAGTTGAAACTACTCTTCAGTGTCAACAAGCGCGAGGGCAGGCCGGCGCGGTTTCAAGAGCAAATGCTCAGCCGTGCCGTCGACTTCCACGATGTCACGGTCCGCGAGGTCATGGTCCCGCGGCAAGAGATGATCGCACTGCCGAGCGACGCCGGAATAGACCAAGTCGTCGATTGCATCGTGCGGCATCAGCACTCACGAGTGCCGGTCTACGAAGGCTCGCCCGAGCACGTGGTCGGTGTCCTCTACGCTAAGCAGGTTTGGTCGTTCGTACAACAGATGCGCCGTTGGAAAGTGCTCGGTCGCCCTGAGCCGCCGGTGTTTCGCATGGCGTCATTTGTTCACCCTGTACCTTTTGTGCCTGAAACGAAGCTCCTCTACGAGCTGCTCGAGGAATTCCAGCAACAGCGCTACCATATGGCCATCGTCGTCGACGAGTTCGGCACGGTTGGCGGCCTGGTGACGGTCGAAGACGCCATCGAGCAAATCGTCGGCGAGATCCATGAGGAGCACGAAAGACACGAACCCGACGAAAAGCCGGTCATCGATAAACCCATCGAAGTCGACGGCAATACCAACATCCGCGATCTCGACAGCCTCTACGGCGTCGAGCTTCCCTATGACGCTGGGTTCGAAACTCTCGCCGGCTTTCTGCTCAGCCGACTCGGGCACATCCCGCAAGGCGATGAGCGCATCGAGTTCGAAGGCAGAGGCTTCACTGTCGTCGGGATGGAGCGTAACCGCATCGCCAAAGTGCGCGTTGAACCGGCCCTAGTTACTGCTCACGACACCGACCCGGCCGCGGACGCGCCTCCCCCCTCCTCTCCCGAGACGCCGCCCCCCGCATGAGAATCATTGCCGGGCTGTATCGTCGCCGCCGCTTGTTCACCCCGGCGGGACAAGATACGCGCCCGATGCCCAGCCGGCTGCGCGAATCTCTGTTCAGCATCTTGGGGGACCGGATTGCAGGCAGGGTCTTCGTTGACCTGTACGCCGGTTCCGGGGCCGTCGGCCTCGAAGCGCTGAGCCGAGGGGCAAGCAAAGTCGTTTTCGTCGAGAGCGGAAGCGCCGCGGCCGAGACCATTCAGCGGAATGTAGAGGCGCTCGGAGCTGAGGCGTCCTGTTCGTTACTCCGTGCCAAGACCGAGGCCGTCTTGCCCAATATCGAAGGAGACATCTATTTTCTCGGCCCGCCCTACACCGCGCCCGAAGAATACGACAAGACGTTGAGTATCCTTGGCGCCTCGCCCACCCAGCTCGTCATCGCCCAACACGCCAAGACCCAGCGCCTAGCCGAGCGCTACGGCAATCTAGAAAGAACCCGCACCGTAACCCAAGGCTCCAACAGCCTGAGCTTCTACAAACCGGCCGACGCACCGTACTCCGAGTAGCGAAGGCGGAAGCGTGGACGGGAAGTCCACGCTTGGCGGCCCGCCAGCCTGCCATCCCACCCAACACCACTACACTTGAACATGGACTGAATCAGATGAACATCGGCGTCGTCGGCTTGGGATTCATGGGCGGCACGCACCTGCAAGCCTATCGCGCCGTCCCCTCCGCGGAAATCGTCGCCGTCGCAAGCAGCGACCCCCGCAAGCGGGAAGGCGACTTAAGCGCGGTCTCCGGCAACCTTGACGTTTCAGCCGAACCGCTGGACTTTACCGGCGTCGCCCCCTACAGCACTCCCGAGGAACTCTTCGCCGATCCCAACATTGAAGCAGTCGACCTCTGCGTGCCGACCTACCTGCACGCCCCCTTGGCCAACGCCGCGCTCGAAGCCCGCAAGCACGTCCTCGTCGAAAAGCCTATGGCGCTGAGCGCCGCGGAATGCGATTCGATGATTGCCGCGGCCGAAGCGGCGGGAAAGGTTCTCATGGTGGCGCAGGTCATTCGCTACTGGCCTGAATACGTCGCCGCCCGCGAATGGATTCGTGACGGCCGACTTGGAACCGTCCGGTCCGCCTCTTTCAGGCGCCGCTGCGCTTGCCCGGGCTGGAGCGGCTGGTTGAGCGAGCGAGCCAAGAGCGGAGGCGGGATCTTCGACCTGTTGATCCACGACCTCGATTACGCGTTGTACCTTTTCGGTCGTCCGACTTCGGTTAGCGCCATAGGGACGGAAGATATCGTATCCGGCATCGACGTCGTCGGAACCCGGCTTCGATACGACGAAGGACCCGCGGTCACCGTGTCCGGGGGCTGGCAAGGCCGCGGCGACTTTCCGTTTTCGATGGCATTCACCATCGTCGGTGAAGCCGGCACGCTCGACTTCCACTCCGGCCAAACCCCGCTGACCTACTACAGCCCCGACGGTGGGAGCGAATCTATCGGAGTCCAACAAGGAGACGGCTTCCAAGCCGAGCTGGAAGCTTTCGTCGCCGCTTGCAAAACCGGGAGACCACCCGCTAACTGCCCCCCGCAAGACTCTGCTCTAGCCACCCGCATCGCGTTAGCAATGCGCGCTTCCCGCGAACAAGCCAGCACCCCCTTAGCCCCCTAGCGGTCCGTCAGAGCATCTTTGGCCGATGGTTCCTCGTCCGCCCTCGTCTCGACCTCGGGCGCGACTCCGTACCAATCCTTCCGTTCAGCCTTTCGAGAGATACTGCTGAACATCACCCTTGCCCGGGTTCGGGGGACGATCAAATCCAGATGCCTTGTTCGCTCCGCACTCAGCCGAACCCGCTCGACGACCGTGGTGACGAGAATCTCGTCGAGTTGGGAGAACTCCTTAGTTCAGCTTCGAAAGGCCTACAACGGCTTCAAATCGCCGTCGCGCCGCAAGTTACCCCGAGGCGTCGGACTCACTCCGCCGGAACAAGTCCATCTGATCTTCCGACGGCACACCCGCGCGGGGCCGACGGCTTCGAACCGGACTTCCCACGACGCCGAGTACCGTCACTCCGCTGAGAGCCGCGCGCGGCGCAAACACACGCTGAGCATGCGCGTTCGGATCAGGCGGTGTGATCGTTATGCCGACGGCCCCCATCAAGAGCAAGTCGTTCGGAACTACGCCTTCGAGCGAATCTCCATCGCGAAAGTTCAGCCGCACCCACAGGCCGGCTTGCTTCGGCCGCGACGCAAAGGCTGTCTTCTGCTTAGTCTCTGCCTCCGGCTCGAAATCGCGAACGAAATACACTCCTTTGACGACGGTGACATCCAGTGTCACCACTTGTGCCGCGCGGTCGAGCACTTCGATGCCTTCCGGACGCAGATACGTTTGAGGGTTGACATAGCCCTCCACGACCGGCCCGTCGAAACGCCTCACGTAGACTTTCTTGGTTGTGGAGGAAGACACGGGCGGAAGTCGGTGAAACGTCGACCCTCACGAGAGCGCTCTCTTGGAGGTGATCGGTAAACGCGGATTTGCCGGTATGCTAATATGCGCCGAGAACAATTGTCAAGCCGCTCTTATCTCATAAGTAATTGATTTCTAAGGTTTTGATCTGACCCTTGCAGACTTCCATTCAAGAGTACCTTGACTACTGCCGGGTTGAGAAAGGTCTCGCTCGAAACACTCTCGCGGCCTATCGGCGGGACTTGGAACGCTTGGCCCGCTTCTGCGAGCGGCAGGGTAGATCCCCGCTTGAAGCCGACGCCGACGACTTGCGCGGATTCGTCGACTCGCTTTATCGCGGCAAGCCGGCCGCCCGTTCGATTGCCCGCTACATCGCCGCCGTCCGGAATTTCTATCGCTACCTGTTGCGACAACAGCGGATCGGCGAAGACCCCACCGCCGACCTGAGATCCCCGAAGTTGCCCGCACAGCTTCCGAAATTCCTCACACTCGAAGAAGTCGACCGCCTGCTCGATGCGCCCTCGCACACCGCGCCGCTCGGCTCGCGTGACCGCGCCATGCTGCAACTGCTGTACGCCACTGGGCTGCGCGTCTCCGAGCTGGTATCGGTCGAGCGAATGCATTTGAATCGCGAGATGGGCGTGTTACGCGTCACCGGCAAGGGCGGCAAACAGCGCATCGTCCCGGTGGGCCGCGAGGCCTTGGCCGCCATCGGCGCCTACCTGGATCACGACCGGGCCGCCATTCTTAAAGGTAAACATTCCGGACATTTGTTCGTTACCGCGCGCGGCGGCCCGATGACTCGCCAAGCGTTTTGGTATTTGTTGCGAAAGCACGGGCCGGCGGCCGGGATTTCGAAGCGTCTTACACCCCACGTCATGCGGCACAGTTTCGCGACGCACTTACTCGAACGCGGCGCCGACCTGCGCAGCTTGCAGCTGATGCTGGGTCACGCCGACATTTCGACGACGCAGATCTATACCCACGTGCTGCGAGAGCGGCTGCGCGAGGTCTACGACGAGCATCATCCGCGGAGCTGAGTGCGCGTCGCCGGGGCCCCTGTCGCCGAGGCGCGTTTGTCGGAAACACGTATCGTTGGGGTACACGTTTTCAGCGCGCAGCTTCAGAGCCCCGACCGAAAAGGGAGGTGTCGGCTGAGTCCCGTCGGTCCGGGTACGCGACATAAATATGGGGGATCCGGCGTCCGGCCCCCGGAGGGGGCAAGGAAAGTAGCCCACGGTGAAGCGAAGCGGAACCGTGGGTGAGCAGACAAAAATAGCGAACAGCCCCGAAGGGGCGTAGGAGAGACCATTCGATTCCCTTCTCGCCATGGCCGAACAGCGCCTCCGGACCTGATTCGCAAACCATCTAAAGCCTGCAACCGGCGCACTCTCCACATTTATGTCGCGCACCCCCTCGGTCCCCGGCCCTTGGCGTGGCTTACGCCGTTGCGGGAGAATATGCCTAGGCGGGACGGGCGGCCGATGACGAACCCAGCTCTGGTGCGCCGGACCCCTCCCTCTCGGTCGGGGCTCTGTAGTTGCGTTTCGAGAACGTGTACCCCGTTGGCGCGGAATCCATGCGCATCATCAGTCTGATTGCATCGGCGACCGAAACCGTTTGCGCGCTCGGGCTCGCGGAATTCCTGGTCGGGCGCTCGCATGAGTGCGACTATCCTGCTTCGATTGCATCCTTGCCGGTTTGCACGCGGCCGCGGTTCGATGTTTCCGGCACGAGCCGCGAGATCGACGAACGTGTCAAATCACTTCAGCGACGATCTCTCGTCGAAGACGCACTCGGCGTCTACGAAGTCTTCCCCGAGCATCTGCGGGAGTTGAAGCCCACTCATATCGTCACCCAGGCGCAATGCGAGGTTTGCGCGGTCAGTCTCGCCGATGTCGAACGCGCGGTTCGCGACGTCTCGGAGTGCGATGCCCGAATCATTTCGCTCGAGCCCAATTCGATGGCCGACATATGGGCCGACATCTGCCGCGTGGCTTCGGAACTCGGCGCGACCGCTTCGGGCGTGCGGCTTGTCGCCGACCTGCAAGGGCGCGTCGAGCAGATCGAATCGCGTGCCCGCGCCCTTACGCAAAAACCACGCACAGCCGTGATTGAGTGGGTCGAACCACTCATGGCCGCGGGCAATTGGACGCCTGAACTCGTCAAGGCGGCGGGTGGGGAGAACCTATTCGGGGAGCCCGGCGCGCACTCTCCGTGGATGCAGTTCGACGATCTCGTCGAGCGCGATCCGGACGTGATTTTCATCGCGCCTTGCGGTTATCACCTGGAACGCACCGCCGAGGACTTGCCGTTGCTTGAAGCGCGCCCACGTTGGGCTGAACTCAGTGCCGTTCGGCGGGGTCATGTATACATCGCCGATGGGAACCAATTCTTTAATCGCCCGGGGCCCCGGCTCGTCAAATCGTTGGAAATCTTGGCCGAAGTACTGCATCCCGAAGTCTTCCATTTCGGGCACGAAGGAGTTGGGTGGCGTCGTCATTGCACCTGAGTGGGCTTTGGAGCCGCCCCTTCCGTCCCTTGCTACAATAGGCGTTTTCGATTTTCATCCCGAGACACGCTTATGCTGCCTGCCTTCATCGCCCCTGAACAATCCGTCGACGCCAATGGAAACGGCGAGGCCGTGGAACTTGGCGACGCCGCCGGCCGGATGCTGTTGCTTACGCTCGGCATTACAGACATCGTCGAACAAGAGAGCCTGGATATCTCCATCGCGGGCTCGGCCGACGGCGAGGAGTGGGAGGAAGGGAAGATTCGCGAATTCCCCCAGAAGTTCTATCGGGGCACTTCGTCCATCTTGCTGGACCTCAGCCAACACACCGACATGAAGTTCGTCCGCGTGGAATGGGTCGTTCACCGCTGGGGCGTCGGTTCGAAAACGCCGATGTTCAAGTTCTACGTGTTCGCCGAAAGATTCGCGGACTCGGCCGCGGCCTGACGTGAGCGAGAGCCGCCGGTCGAGGGATAGCCCAGCCCGCGAGCACCCCAGACTCACCGGTTCGTGAGGCGTTGCGGATCCCGTGTTGCTCAACCGGGTGGAGCCTTCGGTACGGAATGGAGCCCTGCCGGCGACTGTTACCCGCCTTCGCAAAACCCGACCGCGGACCAAAAAACCGCCGGCTTTGCGCGGAATCGAGCAAGCGTACTCCAGCCACCACCAGCTCTCATCGTCGCTTGCGGGCCCCAAGTCGCTTCCCTCGAGGGCGCCGAAAAAGGCGTCCCAATCGAGAAGCTGCTCCAGGGATCCGGGGGCCGCGTCTCGGTAAGTTTCGAGGATTGCCTCGTAGGCGGCGATCTCCGTCTCGATAGGCAAGTGACCTTGGCATAAGAGCCGGGTTGCGGCCTCGGCCGCCATATCGGCGCGGTCGGGCGCTGCTCCAGGCGACGCCTCGATGTCGGCTACAAGCTCTTCCAAGTTCGGTGCCTCGGCATTTTCCCTCGAGGCTTCGGCGACGGTCTCGCCGACTTGGATCTTCCGAAAAACGTCTTGGAAAAGGCCCCAGCTCTCCGGGCGCGTACGGAGCTCTTCGAAAAGGCCGAGTCGAGCGAAGCGGCCCGCGATCGCACTAAGCGCCAAGCGTTTCTCCTCGCGGTCCACCTTGCTGATGTCCGGCCCGCGCGCCACCGTATCGGCGAAGTAGATGACGCCTCCGGGTCGGCTGAGGCGCTCGAGCATTTCCGCATGGTCCTTGGAGGCGAAGGTCCGGAGATTCCTCCACAGTTCTCCGTAACCGCTCCACTCCGACAAATCCGCGTCGAATTTCTCCTTCACGAGCTGAGCGGTGTACGTGCTCGGATAGCGGGCAAGCTCGGAAAGTACGAGCGACGAGATGACCAAGTCGGCCCGAGGCAGCTCCGGAAATCGCCGCAGCGTTTCGATGTCGCGATACTGCGATCCCAGCTTGCTGAACGCTTCGCCGGCGCTTTGGGCGTTCTCCACGATGCGGCTCGTCGCTTGCATCAGCGGCTGGGCGAACGACGTTACATCGGAAAGGCGGACCTCAATCTTCACCCGCAATTCCTCGGGAAGCGTCGCGACGGCTTCGCGCATGCTCGGACCATCCAGATCAACCAGTACGACGCGATCGAACTTGCGGGCCAGTTCCTCCAAGGGGATCTCCCGGCACTTGCCGGCGCCCAGGACCAATGCGGTTCGCGTCTTACTAACGAGTCCCGCCGCGCTGAGAATGCCGCGGCGGCTGTGCTCAAGATGCGGCCGCCAATAGTCTTCATACTCGAGCTGGGCCGCGGAGATGTTCCGGCCCGCGGTGCGGAAGAAGCCGCTTAGATTCGTGAATCGACCGCCCGGAATCAGCTCCCCTGGCGGACCGGCCCTGAGTTCCGCCCAGGTCTTACGTTCCCACTGCCTCGCCAAACGCTCTGCCTCAGCCGTTTGCTCGGCGGTCATGCCATGCCCAGCCTGAGTGAGCTCCCGGGTAATCACCTCGCGTTTTTCCTCCGGAGCGTTCAAGCTCGCGATAATCAGCCACATTTGCCCCTGGATCGGATCGACGATGCCGCCACGTCCCTCCGAGTAAAATGCGCCCAACGAACGTTGCGCATCGACCAGCCCCTGGTCCGCTGAGAATAGATACCACCGGACGGCGCGGCCCATATCTCGATTGGTGCCCAGGCCCGTTTCGTACTGCCTTGCCAACAGGAATTGGGCCGCTGCATGACCCTGCAAGGCTGCCCCGCGAGCCCAGCGCACAGCCGCCGGCAAATTCTTGCGGACGCCCTCGCCTCGGACCAGCGCTAGTGCCAGGGCATATTGCGCTTCGGCGAGTCCCAATCCGGCGGCCTCGCGGTACCACTTCACCGCTTCGGGCGCATCCTTGGGTACACCCTCACCGACCGCGTGTAGGCCGGCTAAGTTAAACTGCGCCCCGGCGACTCCTTGATCGGCCGCCTTGCGGTACCATTCCGCGGCTTTGGCAAGGTCCCGCGGAACGCCGGCACCGAAGTAGTAGAGCTGCCCGAGATCCGCCTGCGAAACCGCGTGCCCTTGTTCGGCGGCACGGCGCATCCATTTGGCCGCCTCGGCCGGGTCCCGCGGAACTCCGAGGCCCCGGTGATAGAGCAGACCGAGATCGGATTGCGCCTCGGCATGACCCTGTTCGGCTGCTTGGTGAAGCCAATGGACGGCCTCGTCGGCCGCCAATTGCCCCGCCCGGCGGTTCGCGTAATGGACGGCGAGGTCGTACTGCGCTTGCGCGTCGCCCTGCTCAGCTTTTTCGATAAGGCCTTCGACAGACTCGGGTTGTCCCTGAGCGGGTGCAAGCAGCTCGAGACCGGTCTGAGCTGAAACAGTTGATATAACCGCGACCCATCCAAGAACCAGAATGCTTAGGGTTTTCATTAGCGCTTTCTTAGCGACCGTCGCCGGATCTCTCCTGGACCAGCAGGGTTCGGCAGGCATTCGTGCCCGCCGACCGACAGAACTCATTTTCATCCATTTTGTACACCTTACGCGAAAGCCGGCGCCGGCCCGCCGCCAAACGACGCAAGATGGGTGCGCGACATAAGGCTGACCCACGGTTCCGCTTCGCTTCACCGTGGGCTACTTTCCATGCCCCGTCCGGGGGGGGGCGGGCCGCCTCATCTCCTATATTGAGTCGCAAACCCACCGCAAGATTTCTCCGATTGTATTTCCGAAGAAACGAGAGTAAACTCGGAGCGAGGAAGGGTGGGGATAACGCTGACCCTACCGTTAGTTCATCTTTCCAAGTCATTCTCAGGAGATCGAAGCCATGCAACGACGAGATTTTCTTCGAACGGGCGCCATGACGGCGCTGGCATCCCAGCGCGTTCTCGGAGCAAACGACCGCATCGGTGTAGCGCTAATCGGCTGCGGCGGCCGCGGACGGGGCGTAACAGCCTATGTCCCGAAGATCGGAGGCGCCGAGGTAAGGGGCGTTTCCGACGTCTACGTACCAAGGCGCGAGCAGGCGGCAGAACAGTTTGGCTCCTCGGCCAAGGCGTTCAAGGACTACCGTGACGTTCTCGCCAGCAAAGAGATTGACGCCGTAGTGCTCGGTACCCCGGACCACTGGCACGCGCCGATGACGATTGAGGCCGTGGCGGCGGGCAAGGACGTCTACGTCGAAAAGCCGGTGACTCACGATCTTTCCGAGGGAGACAAGCTCGTCAAAGCCGTCGAGGATTCGAGCCAAGTCGTCGCGACCGGAACGCAGCAACGAAGCTGGAAACATTTCCTCGAGGCCAAGCAACTAATCGACGAAGGTGTGTTGGGTAAGATCACCTTCGTGCGATGCCACTGGTCGCAGAACTACTCGAGGGGCGGAGGGGCAAGCCGCGCGCGGGACGTCGATCTCAGTCAGCTGGACTGGGAGCAATGGCTGGGCTCCGCGCCCAAGCAGCCTTTCGACAAGGTTCGTTTCCGCTTCTGGCGTTTTTTCTGGGACTTCGGAGGAGGCAGCATTACCGACCTGATGACGCACTGGATCGATGTGATTCAGTGGTACATGAAGAGCCCTCGCCCGCATGAGGTCCATGCCGCCGGCACCACCTACACCCAAGACTGGTTGGAGGCGCCCGACACGGTCACCGCGACGATGCTTTTCCCCGAAGGCTACACGGCGGCTTACGAGGGCAACATGATGTTTGGGTTGCTGGGCGGCGGGATCGTGTTCCGCGGCGACAAAGCGATGATGAAGCTCACGCGCCTCGGCTATGACGTCTATGAAGAAGGCGCAAAACCCTTTGAGGCGGTCAGCCTGCCGGAACCGATCCACCACTTTGCGCGGAGCGAGGACACTTCGACCATCGTAAGGATCGACGGCACGGGCACTCTCGACAACGTGACGAACTGGCTCGAGTGTGTCCGTAACCGCAAGACTCCCAACGCGCACATCCGAGCCGGCGTGGAAGCCGCCGCGACGTCGCACTGGGCCAACAAGGCGATGCGGGAGAAGAGAGTCATCACTGTGTCTTGAGCGCCCGACAGCCCGCGGCGCGTCCCAGCTTTATATCCGGTTCGCGGCAAGGGCTCCGCGCTATTTTGAGAGTTCCGTTCTTGTGAGTCCGCGCCTTCATAATGCCGCCGTTAAACTCGTTTAAGCCGGCCCGTTTTCGGAGCAGAGATGTCGCCAAGAGTGGCGACACGGCACGCTGAAAGCGTGCGCCGCCACGTCGGACGCGTTGGAAATCGAGGAGAGTCACTATGAAGAGTTGGCCTAGACCGCTGTTGATCGGGGTGCTCGCGCTTTTCCTGGTGACGCCGATCTCGGCGTCGGATGGCAGCCCTGCCTCGAATGCGGGCTTCGAGCCGCTGATGAACAGCCTGCACCGCTTCCACGGTGACAAGGCAACGTGGTCGTTCGAAAGCGGCGTTCTGACCGGTAAGGCCGGCGGCGAAGAAAAGCAGTCACGTCGTATTTTCACGGTCGAGCGATTCGGGAACTTTGTGCTGCGGTTCAAGGCTCGTGCCGGCTCGGGAAACGGGGCCGTTCTGCTGCGCTCGGCTATCCATCCCATCGAGGTGCTTGCGGGGTACAGGATCAATCTCGGCGCCGAAAATGGCGGCCTGTCGTTTCTCGACTTTCCGAACTTCGCCAAAATGGCCGAAGCCCGCGCCAAGGGCATTCCCTTCAACAACGAAGCGTCGTTGGTCACGTGGGAAGCTGCGTCCGAGCCCGCCGCCGGCGAATGGGTAGACTACGAACTCGCTTGCTTGGGAGACCGTTTGACGATCAAACGGAACGGGACGACCGTTGCTCACTACCGTCATCTCGGCGGCCCTCCTGAAGGATCGATCGGTTTCCAGCTCAATGGGCCGGGCCGAGCGCAGTTCAAGGATCTCCAACTTCGGCCGCTCGGGAAGGTTCACTGGCCCACGAGCCCTGCCGCCGGAGATCTAAAAGGCCAACCGGCCGACGAATGGAAGGCCGACCGCGCCGCGTTTCAGCGGCTCGCCGAAGAGGCGTGGACACTCGAGACGAAGCAGTTACTCGAAATGGCCCGTCACTCGAAAGGGTTCCGGCCCTTATTCGAAGCGGGGGCTCCCAACGCATGGCGAGAGTCGAACAGCTTCTGGTCCGTCAAGGACGGCGTGATCAGCGGAGCGTCCCATAACAACTTCCTCGTAACCGAAAAGGACTATTCCGACTTCATTCTCAAGACAAGAGTTCGCATGACGCCCGAGACCGGCAATTCGGGGATTCAGGTCCGCAGCCGTATCTCGGCTACCGGCATGGAGGGGTACCAAATCGACATGGCCGTCCACGACACCGGGAGCGTGCGACTTCCTTGGTGGGGGCAGCTCTACGGCGAGGAGCTGAACCGTGGTTTCCTGTTCGGCATCGGCGATCCCGGCAAACGTCTCGACCTCGTCCGACACGAAGACTGGAACGACGTCGTGATCATCTGCAAAGGGAACCACCTTATTGTCGAAATCAACGGCGAGGTGACCGCCGATCTGGTTGACTACTACGGGGACAAGACCGGCAAGATCGGATTCCAAATCCACGTCGGCCCGCAAATGAAGGTCGAGTTCCGTGACGTGGTCATTCAGGAACTCTAGTCACCGGGCTGAGCTGCACGCCCTTCAGCGGCCGTCCGAACGCCAAGGGCCGCGAGCACGACGCACGCGCCTACTCTTCCTGGCTCGCGGGAGCCGGGATCGAGGGGGGCATGGTCTACGGGGAGACCGACGAATACGGTATCGAGATTGCCCGCGACCTGGTCCATATCCACGACTTTCAGGCAACCATCCTTCATCTGCTCGGCTTCGACCATACGAAGCTCACCTTCCGTCATGCCGGCCGCGACTTCCGCCTCACCGACGTCGGCGGGAATGTGGTGACGGCCGTACTGGCCTAGGCCTTAATGCTTACTGCCGGACGCAAGCTTGTCTCAGCCCAACCACTCAACGTAGACGAAATAGGCGCCGCGAGAGGAGCCGTCGCTCTGATCGAGGCGGCTCTGCAGTCTTGTTGAGCCCGCCGGCAACTCCAGTTCGAAATGAGCTTCCCGAGCCCCCGCTTCGATGGGCTGCTGCTGTTCGAGGTCGCCGACCTTCAAGTGCGCCCGGATGCCCGGGAGGGCGTAGTTCGCTTCCGGCGGTCTTTCCCGCAGAGTGATCCGATAGCGACCCGCCTGCACCACATCGATCGCCCAAAAACCGTTGGCGGCCCAGATCCCTGACTCTTCCAGAGGCCGCTGCATCACGGCCTGGTTAGGGGGACCGCCGTTTGGCCGCCAATCAAAACTGGTCAGTCGCGTTGGATTCTCCCCCTCGGGATCGCCAATGGGAATCTCAACATACTCCGTCGCGGGGCCCGACACCTCCGCCCACCACTTCTCGTAGGCGCTCCGCATACGGGCGACCTCGTCGGGGCGCTCGAGCGCCAGGTCCCGCTGCTGGCCCGGGTCGGATGCGAGGTCATACAGCTCCTCGCCGTTGACGAGACGCAAACCGTCCGTCATGACGGCTGAGCGCAGCCAAGGGCGCGGTTGGTCCATCTGCCAGGCCCCGTCGACATGGAACTGTTGGTGCTGTGTGAAATGGAAGCGCTCCTCGGGGAAGCCCGGCCGCCCCTCCAGGAGCGGGCCGAGGCTGACTCCGTCGAACACAATGGGTTGCGGCGGCTCGAGATCGGCCAACTCGATCAAGGTCGGCAGTAGGTCGATGTGGGCGGTCAGGCGGTCAACGTCCACGCCGCCGCCGATCCCGCCCGCGGGCCAACGGATAAAGAAAGGAACCCGATGCCCACCGTCGTAATGCGAACCCTTAATGCCCCTCATGCCGGCATTCAAGCTCGGCGGGTCACCCTCGTCCGCGCGCCGACGGTAGCCGGCCGACGTCCCGTTGTCGGTCATGAAAATGAAGATCGTGTTCTCGCTCAGGCCGAGCTCGTCCAGTCTCGCTCGCAGGCGTCCGACATTCTCGTCGATGTTCTCGATCATTCCGTAGAACGCGGCCCGAGTCGGCGAGATGCCTCGCTCTTCGTAAGGTTCGCTGTATTTGCGGTCCACCAGGTATGGGCTGTGCGGAGCGTTGAGCGGTAGGAAAAGAAAGAACGGTTGGTCGCCGCTTTCCTCGGCGAAGTTCAGACCCTCCCGGAAGAAGACATCCGTGCAATAGCCCTCGAACTTTTCCGGTACGTTGTTGCGTGAGTAGACGTCGTCGAAATAGTCGTTGCCCCAAGCATCGGCCGCTTGCGTGACGCCCCCGCTCCATGCGGCGACGGTCTCGTCGAAACCGCGCTCGTTGGGGCGAAACGCGTAGTTGTCGCCCAGGTGCCATTTGCCGAACAGGCCGGTTCGGTACCCATTCGCGCGGAAGATCTCGGCCATCGTCGTCTCATCGCGACGCAGAATGGAGCGGCCGGCGAAGGCCGCGGTCACCCCGGCGCGATATGCGTAGCGTCCGGTCATTAGCGCCGCCCGCGTAGGGGCACATAGCGGGTCGACGTGGAAATCGGTGAACCGCACGCTCTCCGAGTAGAGTGCGTCGAGGTGCGGCGTCCGAATCATCGAATTGCCGTGACAACCGAGATCGCCGTAGCCCTGATCGTCGGTTATCAACAGAACGACGTTGGGCTTTCGTTCAGCGGACGTTCCCGGCCCACAAGCAGCGAGGCCGGCTGCGGCAGCGGAGAGAAAAAGCCGCCTCCGGGAAAACTCGGCGGCGGTTCGATTGGCTGCTGTTTGATCACCGCGCGGTCTCGGTTGACAGCGCTCTTGGTTGGATGTTGAAAGGCGCATTTGATTTTGGTGTTGGGGTCTCTCGCGATCTCTTTCGCGGCAGCTAATCGGTCGGCCTCTCGCACCAGCGCGGTTCTTCATAAGGCCGGCGGCGGCGCGAAACCACTTGACTGAACGGCGGCCTCCTCAGGCAGGCCCTCAGCGTTCATCCGCCCAATTGAGAATCACATTGAGCCGGCGCGGCACCGAACCCGGATCGCGCTGAATCATCAAAAACCGTTTGCCGTCCGGCGAGGTATCGTAGCTGCCGAACTCCACGGGTGAGAAGAAGAAGTTCGTGCGGTCAAATAGTGTGCGAGGCGCGCCGAGGGACCCGTCCGGCCGAATCGCCACGGCGGCTACGGCGTCTCCGGTTATGTAGAACAGCTCCCTGCCGTCGCGCGACCACTTGGGCAAGAACCCGCCTCCGGTAGAGACCGGGGTCCTGTTCGCTCCACTGGGATACGACTGCACGTAGATCTCTTGTCGCCCCGACTCGTCAGACGTATACGCGACCCAGCGCGGCCCGCCCCGCGAGCCTGGCGAGACCTCGGCAGCCGCTTCATTGAATGGGGTTACACGAAAAGGCGAAGCCATTTCCTCCTCCGACAGCGTCCAAATGTCAACACCGGTTTGGGGGTTGATCTCGTAATAGAGCACAGTTCCATCGGCCGAAACTGAGGTCGGGAATTGGTCGTAGGGCCGAGAGAGCAGAGCTTCCGCGGGCCCCGACCCGTCCGCCGGCTGGGAGTAGATGTCCCAGTCGCCTCCCCGAGTTGAGGCGAAAATAATCCGCGCGCCGTCACTGCTCCATTGCGGCATCGCACTAAAGGTGCTCGCCGGCGTTAGACGACTGCGTGTCCCGCGTTGCAAATCATGAATCCAAAGTTCCAGACCTTGCCTGACGGCTGCCTTGGATCCGTCGGGCGAGAGCCTAACCTCCTGATACACACCCTGGTCAACACCGAGCGAATCGGTCTTGCCTTCCATGTCGACCCACACCAACGATGACTTTGCCGGATTGGCGGACGCGTAGACTGCAGTCCCGGTGTTCGAGACCGCAAGCCAGCAGCGGTCGTCCCCCACCTCGTAGTACACGTCGGCCAGGACCGAAGTATCGGCGCTGGTCAGCGCGGGATGCGCGGCGTCGAAAGGAGCAGCTCTGATGCCGGCGCCGTGATCGACAACCAGCAGGCGGCCCATGGAACCGCCGGCGCCATCGAAGATCGCGGACGCGAACGTCGCCGAAGGCAAGACCATCGCCCACTGGCCTGAATCGAGCGAAAGCACCGCGCCTCCTTGAGTTTGCCCCCATATCGTGAAAAGAACACCTCGTCCTCCAGGAAGGACTTCCGGAAAAACGTGGGCATAGCCCTCGGCCGCGCCATCGGGATTGGTCAGGGCCTCGGGAGTTCCTCCGTTCGCGGGGATCCGCAGGAGTCCGGAATTGATCGACGCGGTGTAGATGATCGTGTCGTCCCGGTTCCACGTTCCCCCGAAGGGAAGGGCGGCTTCGGCCAGCGTGATGGGTGTACCCCCGGCAACCTCCGTTTTTTGAAGTTGCCCCTCAGCGAAGAACGCCACCCATTTCCCATCGGGCGAAAAGAACGGCTGCCGCGCGCCGCTCGAACCCGCTACTTCGCGCGCCTCGAAAGAATCCAGCCGGCGCAAATAGAGCTGCGCATCATCGGTCCCCAGTTGCGCCGTATAGGCGATGATTTCACCATCGTCGGAAATGGCCGGGCTGCTGGTGATCTCTTGCCCCGGCGGAAGTGAGATGGAAAGGCGAACGGGCGTCGTTCCCGAATCCGGGCGAAGGGCGAGAAATACCAGGGCGCAGGCAACGATCGCGACTAACGCCGCCACCGCAGGCCACAGCCACGTCCTTGCGGGGCTTACTGTCTCGTTCGTCGCCGTCGCGGTTGGGATACCCGGCACAGGATTCGTAGTCCGCAAGATCGTCGATTCGCCCGATTGCAGCTTCTCAGCAAGCGTTTCCAAGTCCACAACCATGTCGGCGGTGCTTTGGTAGCGCCGGTCGGCTTCCTTGGCGAGGCACTTGTTCACCAAAAGTTCCAACTCCATCGGTACGCCCGTCCGCAGCGCTGTCATCGGCTCGGGCTCTTCGTTGGTGATGGAGTACATCACGGCTTTGTCATAGTGGCCCTCGAACGGTTGCCGGCCGGTGACCATTTCGTAGACCACGACGCCTAATGCCCAAATATCCGTGCGGTGATCCAACTTCATCCCGTAGGTCTGCTCGGGGGACATGTAGGTCACCGTTCCGAGGGTCGTGTCGAGCTTGGTGAGCTTCGAGCCTTCTGTCAACAACGCCAAGCCGAAATCCATGATGGTGACGTGGCCGTCTTCGCCGATCATCAGGTTCGCGGGCTTGATATCCCGGTGCACGATCTTCTTGCCATGGGCGGCTTGTAGGCCCTTGGCCGTCTGGCCGGCGATGTCGAGAGCGGCCGGCAGCTTCAGCGGCCCGGTCTCAATCTTCTTGTCGAGGCTCTCCCCTTCGAGGAAGGCCATGGCAATGAAGGTGCGGCCGTCGGCCTCGGCGATTTCATGGACGGTGCACACGTTGGGGTGGTTCAGCGCAGCGGCGGCTTTGGCCTCGCGCTCGAAGCGCTTGCGGATTTCCTCATCCGAGACAAGATGCGGTGCGAGGAACTTCAAGGCGACCGGGCGGTCGAGTTTGGTGTCCTCGGCCTTGTAGACGACGCCCATCCCGCCTTCGCCGAGCTTCTCGGCGATCTTGTAGTGCGAGATGGTTTGGTCGATCAAGACAGCCCGATTCTACCCCAAAAAATAGGTGTTGGTAACAATCGTTCCCACCGGCAACCGGATTTTTTTACACCGGGGCGTTGATTCCGCTCGGTTTCGCCCAGTTCGCGGGGGGTCTTAGCCTGCATTTCTCCCCACGTGGCGAGGCGAAGTGCGTGAGAGGGCTGTCAGTACGAGGCACGGGCCGTCTGGCGCGCGGAGGCGTACTCGAACAGTACGGTGAGCACGGCAGGCAACCGTAACGAAGTAATGACAGGCCTATTGCGTGCTTCGACTGCCAGGTGGTGAGAAATGCAGGCTAGTCCACAGTTGAGACAAGTTCTCAGCTTTTCTCGCCTCAACTCGCCCCAATCGAAGTTTCAGGCCGGCGTAGCTCCGGCCCGGCACAGCTACCTGCACTTCCGAAAACACGCATCAGGTCTTCGACTGTGGTCTGTAGAGCAGCTCGTGCCGTCGCCAGGACATCATTGTTGCCGCCGGACCCGACCACATCGTAGGGGTTGTAGTCGCCGCCAATCCGGGAACAGCCTTCCCGCAGGCCCTCAAAGTAGCGTCGCTTCAGGACACTGCCAACGTTGATCTTTCTAACCCCAACCCGGGCGGCTTCATTCAGGTCGGCTGTGCGGATTGAAGTGGCTCCGTGCAGGACCAAGGGAACCGGCACAGCCTCTTTGAGTTCTTCCAGCCTGTCCAGTCGAAGAGGCACTTCGCGGCGGCCGTGCAGATGAGCCTGTCCAACGTTCACCGCCAGCGCATCAATTCCCGTTTCTTCGACGAACGCTCGCGCCGCCTCGGGCTCAGTCAATCGAAGGTCGTCCGGCACAGCACTCAAGTCGCCGCTCATACCGGGAACGGGCGCTATCTCCGCTTCGACTGCGACCGAAGACCGGTGGGCCCTTTCCACTACTTGCCGGACCTGTTCTCGGTGTTCCGCCGGTCCGAGCTTTTCATCAGCCGGCATCACCAAGCCGAAACCCACCTCAATCGCTTCGTGTACCCAGTCCAGGTGCGGGCACTCGTTGAAGACCAAGCAGGCCGGGACCGAAAGCCTTCGACAGGTTTCCACCCCCAGCGCCGCGTAGACGCTGAGTCGTTCCTTGCGTCCCTGCTCCACTTGCGGTAGATAGATGCCGCTAAACCCCAAAAGCACCGGGGAGCGCGTAGCTTCCGCGGCATCGGCCACAGCGAGCAGCGACTCGAGGTTCCAGCTCTCGAAATAGCCGACGGCATAGCCCCCGGAAGCTGCCTCCGCCATCAGTTCGTTGAAGGGCACCAAGGGCATGTTGCTAGGGCCGGACCGTGTTCATCATGTTCAATACGTTCATGCCGGCCTTCTGCGCAGACGCCTCGACGATTAGGCGTCTCGGGGGCCGATCCCCGAGCGGCGAACCGCCTTGAACGCCGCGGCGCGCTCTTCTAAGGGCCCCTCGATGGCCAGGCGCTCAACGCTCGACCCGAGTTGTACTCCGTGGCAGCTGGTGCGCTCCAGGATGTATTGGGTGTCCTCGGGTTCCGCCAGGGCGGCCCCATGCGCCAACACGATCACATCCGGTTTGATCTTTTTCGCGAGTTCACAATGGGTTTGGGTCCGCTCTGCTGTTTCCTCGAGGTTTCGGCCCTCGCCGAACCCCGTCGATCCCCCTCGCGTGATGCCGGCGTGGAAGATGAAGATGTCCGGCGCGGCCTGCTTCATCAGTTTCTCGGCATCCCGCTCGCAAAACGCGTAACCGATGGTCAGCAGATCCAGCTCACGAGCGAGGTTGAGCATGTCGATTTCCATTTGATACCCAAGCCCCGTGCTCTCCAAGGTCTGGCGGAAGGCTCCGTCAAACCACGCTACGGTCGGAAAGTTGTGCACTCCGGAAAAGCCGATTCGACGGCAATCTTCCAGGAAAACCCGCATGTCGCGGAGTACGTCAACGCCATTCACCCCGGCGACCACGGGCGTCTGTTTGACTTGAGGCAGCACCTCCTTACGGCCCGTCTCGAACACAATCTCGTTGGCGTCCGCCATCGGGAGCATGCCCGCAAGCGACCCATATCCTTGCATCCGAAAGTATCCGGTGTTGTAGACCCCAAGTATGTCTACGCCGCCGCGTTCAATGAACTTGGCGGCAATCCCGTTGCCCGCCCCCGTCATCACTAACGGTCGGCCGCTCTCAATCTCGCCGCGCAGGCGATCCAGAAACTCTTGCCGTGTATAGCGCTTCGCCATGTATCTGCTCTAGGTCTTCCTGTGTGCCTCGATCAGAGAGATCAGCCTCCCGGCGGCCTCAACCGCGAAGGCGGGATCCTCAACATGGGTCTCACGCTCCAGGATCGTGAAGTTCGCGGGCAGGCCGGCCTTAAGCTCATCCACAAAGGCGCGGTCCGCTTCCGGGTCGTGGAAGCCTTGGCCCTCGACGGAATAGCTGTCGAAACCCGCGACCGGGATCAAGAAGACGGCGTCCCCCTTGGTGTATTGGAGTCGGCGGGCCACCTCTTTGCCCACCTCGGCCATCTCCTCCTTATTCAACCGCAGGTCGGTGATCTGCGGGCTGTGACGGATGAGGGTACGCCCCTGATAGCGGGCAGGCACGGTCTCGGGCTCTTGAAACACCAGCACTTCAATCGCCCCCGGGCACACCACCTGGGGGAGCCCGAGCTTGCCCGCCGTGGTCAGCCGGTCAGGACCGCCCGCCAGCAAGGCGTGATGCATCTCGTTGGACACTTCGATCGTCGAGTAGTCCAATACGGCGCCGATGATGCCTTCCCGCATCATCTGCTCCATGGCTCGTCCGCCCGACCCGACCGCGTGGAAGACAATCGTCTCATAGCCCGCGGCTTCCAGCGTCTCGACAGCCTTCATCGCGCCCCGCGTAGTGATGCCGACCGTAGTGACCGCAACCAAAGGCTTCGCACCGCGTTCCAGCTTCACACCTGCGCCGGCCATACCGCAAACCGCACCGGCAGCGTTCGCCAGGATCTTGCGCGTGACGGGGTTCAATCCCAAGATGTCGGTCACTGAGAACATCATCGTGATGTCCTTGATCCCGACCCAATGCGCAACATCGCCCGACGCCATCGTGGAGACCATGACTTTCGGAAAGCCGTAAGGCAGAGCGCGCATCGCCTTCGTCGCCAGCGTGGTCCCCTGCGTGCCGCCCGCCGAAACGACCCCATCGATCTCGCCGGCCTTTGCGAGCCGACTCACGATCCGAGTCGCTCCCTCCGCCATGACCGGCGCGGCTACCTCCCGGCTGGGATTCTTCAGGATCTCGGGAAGAGGCATCCCCCCCGCTTCGGCCACCTGCTCGCGGGTGATGTCGGCCGTGGCCTGGGGCGTTCCGACCACGCCGGTATCGATCATGAGCCCTTTGTGGCCTAGCGCCTCGATCCGCCCAGAAAGGTACTCAGCCTCGGGTCCCTTGGTGTCCAAGGTCATCAAAATGGCGATGGTTTTCGAGGTCACCCGAAATCCCTTTGTGGGGGCACTACGCCCATTGGGTAGTCGCCCGCCGGCGTCGCTCACGCGAGCCCGGCATGCGCTGCACCACCACGACGAGGACAGCGGGCGGGTTGGCTACTCTGGGATTAGCAATTGGATTAGCAAGGCGCTCTTTTGCGCCGTGAATCGCCGCCCGACAGTCAGTTCTAAGCTGTTAAAAGCATGGCGGTGAGGGTGGGATTCGAACCCACGGAGCCCGCAAAGGCTCAACGGTTTTCGAGACCGCCCGATTCAACCACTCTCGCACCTCACCGTACTTCAATCATAACGGATGGCCACTCCCAGACCCTTACCAGGAGCGGTCAGGCGGTCCGAGGGCGAAAACGGATAGGGATCGGGATCTTCCCCGCCCGCGGCGGTCTCGACATTGCGAATACAACGTCATACGTCGCCCGCCCGCAGCCGATGAATCCCGTCTCCCGCGGTCTTCCCGCGACCCGCGGCCCGGCTGATCGCGCCGTACCCCAGTACGACGATCGCTAAATACACGGCGAGGATTTCACTGTCTCCCAGCGTCAGGTCAAAGCAGCCGACGACCATCACCCCAAGGGTGGCGACCGACGCGGCGTGCAGCAAGAATCGGTCGTCGTCGCGCCCTCGCGGCACTCGCGCCAAGGCCCCACGGCAGTCGGACAGGACCCTGAGCAGCAGCCAAAGTAGCGCTAAGGCGGCGGGCACCCCCCGTTCGGCGGCGTAGTGGATATAGATGTTGTGAAGGTGGCCGTAATAAGCGTCGGGCAGTTCCCCTTCCCACGGGGGCATGAACTCCTCGAAACGCGGACCCACACGCTCGGGACCGACGCCCAGCCACGGATGCGCCTGGATCATTCTCCAACCCGTCTCCCACATCAGAAGCCGAGCCGGCTCCGAGGCCGGGTTGATCGATGCAATTCGCTGTCGCGCGGCACCGGGGGAGAAAGCCGCCAACGCAACGACCGCGACCGGTAAAGCCAAAAGCACCTTCCTCTTCCAATTCCAAATCAAATAGATCGAGCAAACCAACAATGCCAGCCAAACACTTCGCGTAAAGCTCAACAGCAGCGAAACCCCTACCAAGACGCCGCAACCGACCCAAAAGACTCTTGTCTTCCTTCGCCCGTGCTCGGAAAACAACAAATAGGAGCACAGCACGACGAAAACGAGCAAACCGACCTCACTGAAGGTCATCCAATGGCTGTAAGAGCCGCTAATCCGCCGGCCTATGTAGGCTTGATAAAAATCTTCACCGGCCGCTTGGGCGATCCGCCATTTATAGGCAAATTGCACAATGCTGACAGCCGCGGTCACCCCCGCCAAGACAAACCAGGCTTGGACCAGCCGCAAGGCCGAATGTCTGCGGGCAAGCAGCGAATAGACAACCGGCAGGAAAGCAAAGACGAAGAATTTCTTGACTTGCGGCAACCCATCCAACGGAACGTCCGAAGCGAGAAGCGAAACAATCGTGAGTCCGAGAAAGGCAAACAGGGGAACCTTGATCGGAGGTAGACGCAGCGCCGTCTTGGAAGCGACCAACAAAGCCAATGACGCCGCCAAGCAAGTATGCGAAAAAGCGATCGAAACCAGTCCGCCCGCCGAAGCGAGAAAGGCAAGAGCCAAGGCGGCTCGGGACAACTTGTCATCCCCGGGAACGGGGACATGGGAAGAGACGGGCGCGACGGTCACAGAGTTCAAGGGTAAGGTATTTCGATCGGAGCGGGTTGCCGGCGGGGTCGGCCGGGAGCCCCGCCCTTGAGGGCTGTGAAAGAATCGCCCCTCGCGTCCGTGCACACAATTCAGAACGCGGATACATCGCCCAGAGCGCAAGCGACGGGCCAAGAGCGCAACCGTTTCGAGTAAACCGAAGACTATGCCGGCGCGTGCGCCGGTTCGGGAGACGGGTGCCGCGGCGCATTGCGGTTGCCGGCCCCTGGCCTGTCGCTTGCGCTCTGGGCTATGTATCCGGGCCGCATCAGCCCTCCGACGCCTTGGCGTAGACCTGTAGCGTCTCGATTGCCGCCTTCGTCCAATTGAACTGCGCCGCCCGGACAATCCCCTTTTCGCGTAACTCGGCCCGGCGGTCCTCGTCCTCCAACACCTCGACAATCCCGTCCTCGATCGAATTGGTATCGTCGGGGTCAACGAGTCGAGCCGCCTCTCCCGCGATCTCAGGCATCGCCGAGCGGTTCGACGTCACGACAGGCAATCCCGCCGACATCGCTTCGAGAACGGGCAAACCGAACCCCTCCTCGAGCGACGGAAAAATCAGGGCCTGGGCGGCACGGTAGAGTTTCGCCAACGAGTCATCATCGACATAGCCGACGATGCGCACCCGGTCCCGTGCCGAGCTCGCCTCGATGCGCGTCATGATTTGGTCCGCGCCGTAGCCGGCCGAACCGGCCAAGACGAGCAAATAATGCGGCCTTAGGCGTTCGAAGGCTTCCAGAATCCTTGTAACGTTCTTGCGTCGCTGGATTGCCCCGACGTGCAGCAGAAAAGGCGCGTGCAGTTCCTCTTCTTTCCGAAAGGCCGCCAAGTCGTCCTCCCCCACGCGTCGAACCGGGTTCACGCCGTGGTGGACGACATGGATGCGCTGAGGGGGGAAACCGAGATGCGCGGCCACCTGATTCGCTGTATAGCGCGAGACCGCGATGATGTGGTCGGCTCGCTGCGCCGCTTCGCGCGCCAGCGAAGTGAAACGGCCGCGAAACTCCGGCGTCGAGTAATCGCCGTTGATGACGAAGAGGTCATGGAAAGTCGCGACCGCGTGCCGAAAACGGCAACGCGGTAAGCGTTGATTCAGACCGTGGAACAGATCGACCTGCCCGCGGAATAGATAGCAACTGAACTCTTCCAGCAACTTTCGAGAACAATTCGGTCCGGGCGGCGAAGTTCCGAGAGCCCGAAAAAAGCGGTTCGATCGGTAACAAAGATCAATTCGATCGCGAGGTGCGGCTCGTATCAGAGCGGCGATCAGATTCGAGCAATAGACCGCGACGCCGGAAGGTTTCGAGCCCAGACTATGCGTCGCGTCGAGCGCGATTCTCAAGGCACGAACTCCTCGACACGGCGGAGAACGCCGGCGGCTTCTTCTTCGGGTCCCACGTCAACGACATCGGTCCTGGACGGCCCCCAGGGCGACCATCTCTCCCTCATGCGGAGATTGGGTGCGCCGGCGAAGACAGTAATCGCGGGTACGCCCAGCGCGGCGGCCAGATGCCCGCCCGCCGAGTCATAGCCGACATAGAGGACGCTCGCCGAAATCAAGCCGGCGAACGCACTTAAGCTGCCTTCCCAGCTCATAACGTCGGCAGGTTGGATTCGATCGCGGCGAATTCGACTCACCGAAAGCCCCCGTCCAATCAGGGAAGATTCCAGACGGCGTATACGCGCCAATTCCTCTTCTCCCGTTCCGCGATCAAGAAGCACTCGATAGCCCTTGCCGACGAGTGAGCCGGTCAACTCTCGCTCGAATTCGTCATCGAGCCGTTTCGCCTCGTTTGACCCCACCCCGAGATTGACCGCGGCAAGCCGAGGCCCGCAAGCTTCGCGCACGCTTAGGCCCAGCCCGCGGTCTCGCGCCGCGAGACTGACATAGGGATAGACGGGCTCGGTGTCCTCGCCGAACAAGGTTTGTAAACGCAGACCGGTCAACTCAGGTAACGAAGACGCCCCCGTAGGGTTCGCGGACGGTGCGTCCGGCCCACTCTCTTCCGACCCAAACGATCGAGTTTCCAGAAAGCAATAGCCGGCGTCGTCGCGGGTCAGCGGCAATAGTCCAAGCTGCGTCAACCTCGAATCGGGATCGACGATCAGGAACTCGTCCTCGGCAAGCCCGTCGATCTCCGCGCCCAACGTATCGGTCAACGTGATCCACGCGTTTAGGCGATCAAGTAGGGTCCCTTCGCGCCGATAATCGATTGGTAAGTGGCTGACTCGGCTGTCGGAGGCGAAGAAAGACGCCGTTTTGGGGCCGCCGATCAGGACGATTTCAGCGTCCGGCGCGAACCGCTTCATCTTGGCCGGCACGACGCTGGTCACGGCTACGTCGGCTCCCAGCGTGACACGGGATAAAACGAAGATCCGCCGCGGACGAGCAGTTTGATCGAGATCGAAAGCAGACGGCCTACGCACACGGTCCGCGCGTCGACGCAGGTCTTGCCGATCATTCAAGCCGAAATCGCTGAGCTTCCGGTCCAAGGTGCGCCCGTCGGGCAAGCGCCGGCAAAAATCGATCACCTCGCTGAACAGCTCGATGTAGGCGTCGCACAGCCGGGGGTCGAAGCGATCCCCTAACGGTTCGACAATGCCGCGGAACAGCGCGTCCGTGCCGCGGCGGGCTTGTTCGAGGTCCGAAGAAGTCGCCAGACGGCAAAGTTCTTCGACCGGGTCGACCGCGGCGGCGCGGCCTTCCACGTTTGCCCCATCCAACCGTTCAATGAATTCAGCCGCGAGTTGGTGGGCGTGTGCCGCGGAAACCATAGCGAAAAGCAGTTCCTCAGCATGACGAATCCGAGAAGGCGCTTCAAGCCGCGACAGTAGGGGCTGTGAAAAGTGGGGACTATCCCAAGTGCCGCCCGAATCCGTTCCCTTGAATCAACACACCGGTTCGACGCCAAGCGAACTCCTCCGAAATCTCCCTTCGAGAGTACGGTGGACTACGGCGCAGCCCGAAAAACCCCCAGCCGAGCGAGCCATCGAGGGGCGGTAGGAGTCCCCGCGGCACCCATTTTCATGGCGGTATTATGGATCCGCCGATTCATAGAAACGGACTGTGTCCGATTTTTTCACAGCCCCTGCGCGAACGGGCTTCGTCAAGCCTTAGTCATCACTTTCCGCGAAAGGGGCAACTTCAAACAGCCGATCGAACCGCACAGGGATCGGCGTCGATCGCAGCTTGCCGTCGCTCCCCCGCGCGGAGAAAACACACGTCACGCGACCCCTCGCGACTTCTTCCGCCTGGGACCCGCGTTTAAACGAATATCGGTAGACAATCGACGAACGCCCTTTCTTGGCAATCCAAAAATGGACGTCGAGTTCGTCGCCGAAGACTGTCGGCTTGATGAAATCGCAAGTCGCGGAAACCCGTGGGCAGGTGACGCCTGCGGCTGAGGAGTCCTTGAGCTTATTCAACCCCAGCGAGCGATAGAATTCCGTCTCGGCCTCATCCATATAACGGAAGTAATTCGTGTAGTGAATAATGCCGGCGAGGTCGGTGTCTTGCCAGTGAACCAAACGGCGGTAATGAAATTCGTAAGCCATGCGAACTACAAAGTGTCGCGCATCACCAACGAAGAACGCAAAGGCCGCAACCCGCTCAATCGTGGCGGAACGGCCGGCACGCCCTAATGGAAAAGGCCCCGGGGGACACCCCCGGGGCTTCTCCGGCATCTGCTCCAACGATCGTCGCGACTTATTGACTCCCGCATAATATAGAGTAACCTTTTGAGGGTTCTGCTCGTCCTAACAGACATGGGGAACCCAAGAGGCGTAAGACGCGATTTTGATGCTCTCGAGAGGAGACGGTTGGAGGCCGTGCGGCTGGTCGTTGACGAAGGTTTGAGTCAATCCGAGGCAGCACGGCGGGTGAAGGCGGCGCAGCAAAGCGTGAGCCGTTGGGTCAGCGAGCATGGCGAGCGGGGTGCGGCCGGACTCCGCAAGGCCGGGCGTGCCGGTCGCAAGCCGCTGTTGGACGCCACGCAGCTCGAACGCCTCGAGACGCTGCTGCTCGAAGGGCCCGAGGCGCACGGCTTCCCGACGCCACTGTGGACTTGTCCGCGGGTGGCTCGTCTGATCGGAGACGAGTTCGGCGTGCGCTATCACGATGGCCATGTCTGGAAGATCCTGTGGGCGCTCAACTGGAGCCCCCAACGGCCGGTCGGCCAAGCCCGTGAACGCAACGAAGAGGCCATCCGCTACTGGCAGCGCAAGACCTGGCCGGCCACTAAAAAAAAGCCCAAAAACAAGGCCGCACGATCGTCTTCATCGACGAAAGCGGACTGAGTCAGAAGCCGCATCGCTGTCGCACCTGGGCGCCGCGCGGCGAGACACCGCTGCTGCAATTCAACTTCAACTGGCAGAAGCTTTCGGTGTCGGCCGGGCTGACGTTGCGCAACTTTTACTTCCGGCTCTATCGCGGTGCGATCGGCGAGCTGGAGGTCATCGACTTCCTGAAGGCTTTGGTCCGCCACATCGACCGGCCGCTGCTGATCGTCTGGGACCGCTTGCCGGCACACCGCAGCCGCCTGGTACGAGAGTTCATCGAACTCTCCGAAGGCCACATCGCCACGGAATTCTTGCCGTCCTATGCGCCGGAGCTGAATCCGGTGGAATACATTTGGGCGTACTGGAAGCAGCACGAGTTGCCCAACGTTTGCCCGAAGGACTACTGGGAGCTGGACGAGCGCGCTCGCAAATCCCTCCGCCGCATGCGCCGCAAACCCCGCTTGATTACGGCCTTCTGGAAGCAGTCTTCTCTTTGTCTCGATTAACTCTATATTATGCGAGATTCAATAGGAGTACGCGTCGGTCCTATCTATCTTGTCCACGCCGCCAGCGCAGCGAATGGTCGGTTCTTTCCAACACACCCCAGGTGCCGTACAAGGGGGTGTCGGTATCGTCCCAGCAAGGAAGCCCGTACTCCCGGGTCAGTCCCTTTCCGGGTAGATCGAACTCGACGACCGATCGAATGTCGGCAGTGTGGGCCTTCACTTCCACGTAGCCGTTGAAGCTCGGGTTGGGCAGACCCAGTTCGGCTCGACCCTGGGCGGCGACCGCGACTTCGAACACTTCTTCCCCTTCGGGAGAAGCACTGCGAATCACGAGATGCCCGTCGTGATCGTTCAGGTTGTTCGCCAGCAGACGCGGGTCATTGCGAAATGCCGGAAACACCACGCAGCTGACGATCATGGGATCCGGTACCAAGCGGCGGCGAGATTCCCTCAAACGCGCCGGCGGGTCGTCGGGATCCGGCGGGTCCGGCGGGTCCGGTGGGTCGGGCGGGTCCGGCGGGTCCGGTGGATCCGGTGGGTCGGGTGGATCCGGTGGATCATTCGGCTCCTCGCAGGGGCCGAGAAAATCTAATTCATGCCCACTGTTCGGTTCACCCGTATCAGGGTTCAGATGGGCGCTCGGGTTGGCGGTGTCAATCGTCCGCGCATTTTCAGGATTGCCGACCGGTACGTGGCAGAGGACGGTCTTGTCAGCTTGTCCCCAAACCGTGGCGGCTATTCCTAGTAACAGGAGTAGAGATTTTTGGATCATGGCGGTTCTCCGATATTTTCAAGCGAAGTAAACTCCGCGACGACCCGGCCGCGTTGCGAGAGCAGCTCGTTGCGATGGATCGTCTATGAGAATTCTGCCCTGATCGGGCCACGCGAACAATGACGCTCAAGTACCCATTCGGGCATAACTTTTCGACTAGCCCGAGCGCCATTCCGATTCGCCCCGTGTGGTTTGCCGGTGGCTCGCGGGGCTGCTGTGGTTGGGCGAGTCCCGGATGGGTGCTGGAGCAAAGAGAGGTGTCCGGTGAGTCAGGATGAAACCGCCGCTGATTCGGGGCACGGGGGTTTAGCTGTGATGTGTGGGTTGATCCGCCGGGCCAATGCTGGGACGATTTCACGCACGCGACCGACGAGCTGGTCAGGGTCCTCGAGGGCGCCGTCGAATTCGAGATCGAGGGCGAGATCCGGCACCCGGCAATCGGAGAAGAGATCCTCGTTCCGGCAGGCGCCTTGCACTCGGTGCGCAATATCGGAGGGTCGGCGGCACGCCGGCTCTACGGCTATCAACGCGTGCGGCCGTAAACAGCGACGCGACGCTGGGACGGCGGCTACTAATCCTCCGCGGCCACGCTTCCGGTGCTGATGAGTTCTTCGATCTCTTCCTTGCTGTATCCCAATTCAGCGAGCACTTGGTGGCTGTGCTCGCCCGACTTCGGGGGAACGGTTCGGGCGCCCGGCCTGTCGCCATCGAGCTTGAGCGGGAACCCCAGGTCACGATAATCGGGAATCCGGGGATGAGGGTAGGGCTCCAACATCTTGGTGGCACGTACTTGGGGGTCGTCGACTACCTGATCAATACTTTGGATCGGCGAACAGGGGACGCGGTGTCGTTCAAGCAAAACTCGAAGCTCCACCGTGGAAAACTCGCGGGTGCGCGCCGTTAGGACATCGAGCAGCTCTTGCTTGTGCGCGATACGCGTCGCGTTATCCCTGAAGCGTACATCCTTGGCCGTTTCTTCCAGGCCTAACGCTTCGCATAACCTCGCAAAAATCGCGTCATTGGCACCCGAGATCATCAGTTCGCCGTCATTTGTGGGGAAAGCCTCATAAGGTGTGATCATGCCGAGGCCCGAACCCCAGCGTTGGGGTGTCTCACCGGAGGCGAGATAGGCATATAGGTGATAGCTCACCAAAGACAACGAGGTATCAAGCAACGACGCTTCCACGTGGGTGCCGCGGCCACTCTTGTCGCGTTCGCGGATTGCGGCCACAATGCCGAGGGCGGTGACCATGCCCGTGCCCAAATCGATTACGGAAGCGCCGCACCGAGCAGGTGGACCGTCCGGATGTCCGGTGATCGACATCATGCCGCTGTAGGCTTGCATCAGCGGATCGTAGCCCGGGGTTTCGGCGAGCGGACCTTCGGAGCCGAAGCCCGTAACCGAAACGTAAATGAGCGCGGGGTCGCGATCTTGGAGCCGTTCACAGCCGAAACCCAGGGACTCAATGACGCCTTTGCGGAATGCCTGCACGAAAATGTCCGCGCCGTCCAGCATCCGCTCGACTACCGCCTTGCCGTCTTCCGATTTAAGGTTGACAACGATACTCCGCTTGTTGCGATTCGACGAGAGGAATAGCGGGGTGTCGCCGCCCCAAAACGGCGGGCCCCATTGACGCGCCGGGTCCCCGCCCGGAGGCTCGACCTTGATCACGTCCGCGCCCAGATCCCCCAGGATTTGCGTACAATACGGGCCGGCAATGTTAAGCGATAGGTCAACGACCCGCAAGCCTTCAAGAACGTTCATGAGACTCCATTACTACCGCGGGTTTCCGTGCGCGAGACATGGCGCACCCGTGTCGCGTGGGGTGGTGCCGGTCTTGGCGACATCCCGCCTCTGACACCGGCAACTAGACCGGTTCAGGGCCACCCTGCCAAAAAGCCGGTGGAAGCGGGTTATTATAGAGCGCGAGATGGCTCGCCGCAATGACGGGTCGACGCAAGGCAAAACCATGCCGCCCACACCCCGGCCGTTGACTCTGTGGCTCATGGCGGCCTGGATGACCTCGTGCGCCGCTCCCCAAGACACGGCGCTACTCCCCATCTCTGATCGCCTCGTAGTTCTCACCTTCGACGACGGAAACAAATCGGACTTCGCCTATGTCGCGCCTCTGCTCCAAGAATACGGCTTCGGCGCGTCATTCTACGTCACCGAAGGACTCGGTTATCACAACGATGTCGACAAACAACGTTACACGTCATGGGATGAAGTTCGCCGGATTCACGAAATGGGATTCGAGATCGGCAACCATACCCGCGACCATCCCAACATGACGAAGCTCTCGAAACCCGACATTCGAGTGAACCTCGAGCTGATCGAGCAACGCTGCGTCGAGCACGGCATTCCCTCTCCGACGACCTTCGTTTATCCGGGTTGGCACCACAGCCTACCGGTCGTGGAAGTACTGGCCGAGAGGCAGTCCGTATTCGCACGACGAGGCGTCAGCCCCGAGTTTCCGGATGTAGGACAAGGGGCGGGAGGCCGGGCGTATGACCCGGAAGTCGATCATCCATTGCTTATCCCCGCGACCGGCTATACCGGACCGGACTGGTGCTTCGAGAATCTCGTCTGGACCGTCGAGCAGGCTACTGACGGCAAGATCGCTGTTTTGGTCTATCACGGTGTGCCTGCGCTCGATCACCCCTGGGTGAGCACTGAGCCTGCTCAGTTCGTTCGCGACATGGACTACCTCAAAGGGCAAGGTTGCACGGTCATTGCTCTTCGGGACTTGGTGAAATACGTCGATCCCACGAAAGGACCGACTGACCCTTACGAACCGATTCGAGCGGCGATGGGTGAGTGATGGGCGAAGTCACGGTTAGGGCCCGGTCCTCAGTCTGATCCCGAATAGGTGGTCTGATGAGCCCGGGTTCCGAGCACTCCGCATATTTCAGGGAGACGCCCGAAGATCGATTTCGATCTCGCTTTCCGGGTCGATAGGGATGATCTTTTGGGCGCAGCCCGCGGCTTCCCAGGCTGCCTCCTCTGCGACCTGCTCGGGGGCAATGTCGGTCCAGGCGCAGATGCGGTAATCCCCTGGGATCACCTTTCCGAACAGGAAACGGCCGGTCTGGTCGGCTTGCACGACGTGGTCGCCGCGGTCGCCTTGAAGTGCGACGCGGGCATGAGGGAGGGGATACGTCGTGCCGGGGTCGCGAACCGTCCCGTATACACGACCGTGGTCGGCTGAAACAACGATCGTCAGACGGTTGCTACCGGAGGATAGGAGAACCGCGTCAGGCGGTTCGAGTCGGGTGCCGTTCTTCAGACCCTTCACATAGAAGTCCGCCGAGCGTGCGTGAATGCGGTACGAACCGGGCGTCATTTTACTGAGTTCGAACTGACGTTTTGATCCGCCGACACGGAACCAGTTGTACCCGAACCCTTCGTTCGACGTGAGGACTATCGTCGCCCGAGTCGGCAGAGTCCCGGCCTCTACCTCGACCAGCCCCGAGACCGACGCAAGTTCAATGGGTTGTAAAGCCAAGCCCTGAATGTCTCCATCCACATCGATGGCCCCAAGCATATAGTCATTTCGAGTGCCCGAACCGCGTTCGGAGGAGAAGCCCTTTGCTCGGTAGCGGCCCGCCGGCACGGAATCGACAATAAAACGGCCGTTCATGTCGACGTTTGCGTTCCGCCCGCCGCGACCGCCACCGATAGGCCGCAGCGTAATCCAAGTTCTATACTTGTTGCCCCACGGCACTCCCAAAAGCTGACCGGCAACCTGGAACATCGACTGGTCACCGATGACAATATCGAGCCCGCTGAGAACCTCACTTTCGTCGATCTCGATTGACCTGGTAACGGTTTCCGTCTTCTTTCCGGGCGCCCGACCTTCAATGGTGAGTTTGTAACTGCCTGCGCGTAAACCGGCGAGCCTAAAAAGGCCCCGGTCGTCGGTTGCCGCGCCAACCGTATCTTCGCGGCCGGCAGACGAGTCGATGCGCAGAAGAGAAACCCGAGCTTTTTGGATAGGCTGACCCAACCTGTCGCGGACGGTTCCGGTGATCAGGGCCGCGGGGATCAATTCGAAGTCAGCGGCGCGCTCGTCACATCCTACCGAGCAATCCACGATGACGCGGGAGCCGGCTCGCCCGGCGGCGCGGCTCGTGACATAGCCGGATTTCGATGCGGTTAGGACGAAGCGTCCGGCGGGTAAGTTGACGAGATGATAGCGACCGTTGCCGTCGGTTCTGGTGGTTCCGAGGATTGCTCCGCCGGCCGACCGGACTGAAACAAATACACGCGGGATTGGGGCGGAGCTTGCCGCCCTGCGCTCGTATACCGTGCCGCTTACCGAAGAGGCAGCCTCGACAACACCCGCACATCCCAGGAGGCCCGCCACCCCGAGGAGCCTGGTGAATCTGTAACGACTGATCATCCCTCAAAACGAAATGGACTGCAATCACGCCTCGATTTCTTACCCTAGGGGAGGCGAGCGCATCAGGAGACGCCGCGATCGTATCGAACATCTCTTCCCCGAGACGGTCCGGTCGGATCTAAACGGGGGTGTCTCCAGACCCTGCTGGAATCGGGGGGCTAAGTCTAGTTGTCAAGCAGCCCGCCCGTAACGGGCACTTCCAGTCTAGGCACTTTCGGGTCGTTCGTCTCGATGATAATCTTGCCGTTGACTTCGCCGACCTCTACACGTTCGGGATCAAACCAGATGGTGTTCTCCCAGCGGTCACCCTTGGGTCCTTGCTCGGATTCGATCTTGAGGTAGGGAATGTCGGAGGACATCTTGATCTCGAACCCTGTCGTTCCCTTTCGGTAGACCATCAGAATCTGCGCCATACCGCGGGCGGCGTCCGGGTCACCCCGCACTTGGCTGATGTCGTAACGGCCCATGAAAACGCCGGGGGGGAACGTGTACACGTGCTCGCGAATGATCACGTTCATTGGTATGCGTAGAACCGGATCGCTGTCCCAATTGGTTTCCAGGAGAAGGACCTCACGATACCGGCCGTTCTTGCCTTCTCCCTTGACCCTGACAGTCAAGCGGTACCGTTGGCCTTCTTCGAGCACCTCGATCCGCTCCGCGAACCGTTCACTGGGGTTTTCGACCTTGATGATTTGGAGCGGCTCGGCAGTGCGGTTGATGATCTCGATGGCGGCCTCTTTGACAGTGCCTTGGGGAGCCACCATATAGATTGCCGGGAGGGGTTCATAATCGATCCCGTCTACCGGGTTGGCGGGGATGATTACCGGTTTTTGGCTCTGTGGGAACGCACCGGCAGCGAGAACCAACAACAAGAGTGCGCCGCGCAGCAGCGTTGAAACGGAGCTGAATCTCATGGGAAATAGAATAAAGCGGGGCCCACTCGACGGAGCCCCGCTAAGACCTCGTGAAAATGTCAGGTTCCCCTACTTATTGAGGGACAGTCCCGAAGAAACCGCAGTCCGAGCTTTCGCAGAAGCGGACTTGACTCAGGCGCAGCCCCTTGTTGTCACCTGAATTATGCACTGCGGGGTGCACCGGGGTGCACCTGAGGAGACCTGTGCCGCAAGGGACCATTGGGGGACCCCCGAAAACATGGGGTAAAAAGGTAGGCTGGCGAAGATTCCCGCTTCGCCAACCGACCCCAAGGAGGTCACCCAAATGGTTACCAAACGAAAACAGCATAGCTCCCCAAGGCCCGTCAAACAAGGCCGGGGCGCGAGGGCCTCGCGGCCCAATAAAATCGGGGCTTCCACGCCTTATCACTTCCGCGGCAAGAATCTGACTCCCTACGGCGGCTTGCTGCCCGTCGCCACCCTGCTCGAGAAACTCGACTTCCAAGCGCTGCTGGAAGAAACCATCACGACCAAACGAATCACCCGAGCCATGAGCCCCTACCAGTTTGTGCTGGCCCTCGTGCTCGGCCTCTATGTCGGCTTTGCGCGGCTCAACCAACTCCGCTTCATCGCTCGCGATCCCATCCTGACCGGCATCTTAAAAGTGACACGGCTGCCGCCGCAGTCCACGCTGTGGCGCTTTCTGGCCTCGCTGCACCTCAACGTGGCCCAGCAGATTCTTTCCATCCAGCGCCAGCTGCGAGAACGAGTCTGGGCCGCGGCCCACGTGAAATTGGAGACGGTGACGCTGGACACCGACACCACCGTGCACACGCTCTACGGCCGCCAGATGGGCGGGCGCAAGAGCTACAACCCCAAGAACAAGGGCAAGCGCAGCTACCAGCCGATACTGACCTTCCTGGCCGAGACGCGCGAGTACCTGATGGGCGGGTTGCGCGGCGGCGACCGGCCCACGGGCCAACAGATCGCCGCCCACCTGAAGAGCGCTTTCCGGGCTTTGCCGGCCGGCGTGAAGAAGATCTTGGCGCGGGCCGATGCCGGCTTTTATTGCTGGGAGGCGGTGGCGGCCTACGAGCAAGCGCGTTGTCAGTTCGTCATCGTGGCGCGCAAGACGCGGCGACTGGTCGAGCAGTTGCAGCAAGCCGAATGGAAGCCCTCGCCCCACAGCGACGCTGAAGCGGAGTGCGAATTCCTCTACCAGCCGGAGGGCTGGGCCCATGCTTGCCGCTTTGTCGCGCTGCGGTATGAGAAGGAGCCGGAAACCGACGAGGTCGAGCAATATCAGTTGTTCGCCACCAGCAGCTATACCTACCGCGTGTTTGTGACCAATCTCGCCGAGCCAATCGCGGCGGTGGTGTGGTTTTACAACCAGCGGGCCGGGGCCGAGAACCTCATCAAAGAAGCCAACAACGACGCCGGGCTGGCGGCCCATCCTTCGCGCCGCTTTGACATGAACCGCAATCACTTTCAGTTGGTCATGCTGGCCTACAACCTCAACTGCTGGCTGCTGCTGTTCCAACGCGAAGCCGACGCCACCCCGGAGAAGCTGCGGCACACCACCCTGGCGACGGCGCGGCTGCGCTTTCTGTTCCTGGCGGCCAAGATCTGGCGACACGCCGGACGAACGGGCGTCAGCTACAGCGATCAGTACCAGGAGAAGGGCCTGTTTGAGCGGCTGATGCGACGGCTGCGGGCGATGGCGCCGCCGGGATCGAGCTTCGCGCCGGTGGTGGAGGGTGCGCTGAGTTGAGGGGCGCTATGCATAAAATTTTATGCACTCGCCGCAACGTACTGGGAACACGCCGCTTGCCAGCTCGCTTTTGCCCGCCGGGATCGGGAGGCGGCTCAAACGGGGAGGGAAACCGCAGAAAAGACGACTTGCGACATTATTGAGTTGACACCACTGCCGCTACCGCCACAACTCCATCGCCGATGGCTACGCCGAATCTGTGCATAATTCAGGTGTCATACTCCCAGAAATACTCGATCAGAGCTTCTAGGTTGAAGATCCAGATGTTGTTGAACGTCTTTTCGCCAGGATCACAGGTTCCACTCCCGTCTTCGTCGAAGCAGCCCGAGGCCCTGAGAAAGTTTGTGATGTTTTTCTGAAGGGGCTTGCCGCTCTTGCGCGACAGCTTAAAGTCGAACATTCCCAGCGGGACATCTTCACAACTGCCCTCATCGATGTCGGCATCTGCGACGGTGTCATCGAAAGTGCAGACAACATCGACCTCAGCGTTTCCGCCTGGGGTGCCAAGCGCCGTCGCATACACGTCAAAGCAGACACCCGTGGCGTTGCTGCTGACGTTGACGTTCGAGCACGGGACCAGCAAAGTCGCTTCGCCGTCCGTTCCGTTGGCGTCAAGCACCTGGAACTTGTTCCCGCAATCGAGGTCGCCATTTTTTGTACCGTCTACGGTGTCGGTGTCCCCTGTCATGAAGATCTTGCTGACACCGTTCAACTTAACGAAGATCCGGTGCCCGCTGTTGCCGGTCATATCCGGGTTCTTGTCGCTCGAGCCAAGGATGTTGAGCTGATAGACTTTGGCGCCCGGACAGGGGTTGCCATTCTGGGCCAGAGCCGTTCCCGTTGCGAGCACAAGAGCCAACATCGTAACCACACTGATCGTTAAAAATCGTTTCATTCCCGTTTTTCTCCTCTCAAGAATTGAGCCTGTGCAAATCACCGACCACTTCCGCGCGGCCGAAACCGTTCGTCAACTTCAATCGCTTTCAGGCACTTGAGGCGGAAGCCTGTCGGTTGGGCACACCATCGGCAAGAGAAGTTCAAATTTTCAAGACTAGAGTGTATCCGCTAGAACTGACCCCGTCAAGGCCCAATTCGCCTTAGTACGAGTACTGGCGATATTCATGTCTCGCTAGTACTTTTGCCCAATGCGGGCTCAGGGTTTCGCCCCTTGCATCGGGGACCAGACGCCCGTTTCCCCAGTCGGGCGTACACTGTTGGCGGGCTATTCCCAGCCTGCCAAAATGGCTGTCGCCGGGCCGACACAGGGTGAGCGCCCCGACTTGCCGGCCGCTCCGTGCACCTTAATAACCCGCTCAGTCAGAGCAGAAAGGCTGACGCGGGAGAGGGTTCCGCGGCAGCCGCTCATTGAAATCCGGCGGCGCCACCCTGGGCCACTGCGCCTCGCTTGATTGGTATCTGTGCTCTGGTTCTGGTTTTCCTGACTATCCGCCTGGTTGTACGGAGCAGACTGGGTCGCCCGTGGCTCTGTCGCTCCCATTGCTGCCGGCCGGCTATCTTCGGTACGGTTAATTTAGGCTGCTTTTGGCGGCCGGCGATTACACACGAGAAGATCCTGTCGAAGGCCGGCGAAGGCAGTCGGGAGCAGGTTCGAAACGCCGAAGGCGCGCACACCCATTGGACCATCAAGGGTGTCTTGCACCGGGCTCTGCGTTAGTAGAGTCAATCGTATGCTCATCGCTTGCTAGGTCGGTTGTGTGAAAGATGAGGGCTGGTAACGACGATCGAATGGATGTGGACTTTGGGCCCCGGTGCCCAATGGGTCTGACCCTCTTTCTCGCCTTTGCCGCGAGCACGCTCGCTCAAACAAACGACGATCCGGCCCGGCACTATCGCCGCGCACAGCAAGCGATGGCGAGCAGAGACTACGAAACGGCGGGGGAGTCTTGGAAAGCGGTTATCGCCTTAGCCCCCGATCTGCCCGAAGCGCGCAGCAATCTCGGCCTGGTCTACCATCTCCAGCGGAAATACGAACCGGCCATCGAACAATTCCAGGCGGCGCTGAAACAGAACCCGCAACTCCTCGCGGCGAAAGTCTTTCTCGGCATCGACTACTATCTGACGTCTCGGCCGGGTCGAGCAATTGAGGAACTCGAGGGAGCCCGTGACCTCGATCCGCAAAGCGCGATGGCGCGCAAGTGGCTCGCCATGAGCTACGTCCAGACCGAAAGGTTTGCAAGCGCGATCACGGAGCTCGAAGCGTGTCGGCGCCTCGACCCGAAGGATCATGAACTGATTTTTCATTTGGGCCGCGCCTACCGAAAGCTCTCAGCGAAGGCCTTCCTTGCTGTGCGGCGGGCCGGTTTGGAGTCTCCCTGGCTGTTCCTTCTGCGGGGCGAGCGGTTCGTGCAACAAGGTGACACGGGCAAGGCCCTGGAGGAGTTTCGGCACGCCGCGCGAATCGATGCTCGAATGCCGGGCTTGCACTTTCAGATCGCGGAACTTCTCGAGGAGAAAGGGCGCTTGCCAGGGGCAATCGGTGCGTATGCCCAAGAGCTGGACAACTATCCTGCCCACCTCCGCTCGGCTGCCGGCCTGATTCGGACACTCGGAACCCTCGGTATGCACGCAGATGCGGAGGCCGTGCGCGAACGGGCGCGCCGGTTTCACCAGGGGTCTCCGGCCGCGGGTAAGGCCTTGCAGTCAGCAGCGTCCCAACAGGATGTGCGGATAGAGCCGGCCGCCGAGGATGTAAAGCGAATTCGCGAGTCATTGCCAACTCTTGGCACGCGCGCCAACGGCTCATGGGCGGCGCGGGCCTTCGACGCTCTGCTATCGGGTCAGCCACGGAAAACCTTACAACTGGCAAGCAGCCCCGAAGCAAGCGGCAGCGCGGACCAAGGACGCTACTGGCAGGCTCGCGCCTACCTCGAACTCGGCCAACCGAATCAAGCGCTGGAGAGGCTCGCTCTCCTCCACACCCGGCAACCGGAGAACGTGGAGTTTGCGTTTTATCTGCAAAGCGCCGCGGAAAAGCTCGCGATCGAGTCGCTGAAATCGTTCGCGTCGCTTGAGCCGGAGTCCTATCGGACCCGTCAGCTCCGCGCAGAGTACTATGCTGCTCGGGAAGAGCACGAGAAAGCCATCGAGGAGTACACCCAGGCCCTGGCATTGGCTCCCGGAGCCTCGCAACTTCATCTGGCGATCGGCTCGCTCTATCTGACGCAAAGGAAATACGAAGAGGCTCTAGCTGCTTTTGAGAAAGAATTGAGGAACGACCGTTATTCCGTAACGGCACTCAATCGAGCGGGCGAAGTGTACTTGATCACCGGGGCTACCGACCAGGCCGAGAAGGTCCTAACGCAAGCGATCGCAATCAACCCCGCCTCCGCCTCGGCCAGCAAGACGCTTGGCCGAGTGTACCTCAAGAAAGGCGACTACGCGAAGGCTGTTGAGCACTTGCAATCGGCTCTACGCCTAGGGCTCCGCAACGACGAAAACCTCTACTATCACCTCGGACGCGCGTTTCGAATGTTAGGGAACAGAGAGGAAGCGGAAAAGAACCTCGCGATCGTGAAACAGTTAAAGGAAGCCCGCCGTTCCATTGCTCAGGAACGTCTGGAAAGTTCCTTCGAAGAGCAATCCGACCTACCCGGTGCGAATCCCTGAATCGAACGAAACACTCCCGGTTACGCCGTCGGCTACAGCGGGCTCTTCATACGCGGGTCCAGCTGTTGAGCCTTGGCGAAGGCTTCACGCGCTTCTTGGAGCTTGTTCTTTTGCTGGAAACCCCACCCGAGATGGTAGTGGGCGATGGCCAAGTTGGGATCCAATTTCACGGCACGTTCGAATTCGCTGATCGCCGCATCGACGTCGCCTTGCCTGGCAAGTGCGACTCCGAGATCGTCACGGCATTTGCCGGAACGATCGTCGAGTTCCAGAGCCTTTCGGAAATCGCCGATGGCGCCTTCGATGTCTCCTTTTTTGGCACGAACGAGACCTAGGCCGTGGCGCGCTAGGAAGTAGTCCGGCCGCAGCTCCAGAGCTCGCGTTAATTCCGCGATGGCTCGATCCAGGTCCCCTTTTCTGGATAGGGCAACACCCAGGAATTGGCGCGCCTCCGCTGAGTCAGCGGCCAGTTCGACGGCCTTTTCGAACTCGGCTATTCCGCCGTCCAAATCCCCCGAGCCGACTTTCGCCAAACCGTCTTCGAGATGAGTGCCGGCGCGCAAACGATCGTCACTTCGGTTTCTGATCGCATCGGCTTTCTTGAATTCCTCGAGAGCTTCGTCGCGCTTGCCGAGTTGCTTCAAGGCTGTGCCCAGTTGATGGTGAGCGGCGAGCAATGAAGGATCGAGGGTCTGCGCCTTGCGAAGTGAAACGATTGCCTCCTCGGGTTGGGAGGCTTTTAGAAGCGCGCCTCCCAGCAACAGCCGTGCTTCCGCCGAGTCGGGCCATTGGGCGACCAATTGGCGATAGACCTCGATCGCCTCGCTCGTTCCGCCCACGGACTCCAGCGCCTTCCCGAGCTGCTTATGAGCATCTTCGTGGCGAGAACTGTCCCGAATGAGTTTGCGCAGTTCCGAAATTTCTTCCTCGAAGCGGCCTAGTTCCTCGTACGCCAGCGCCAGGTTGTAACGAGCTTCCACGAAAGTCGGGCGCAACTCCAGAGCTTTCCCATATGCTTCTATCGCGTCGTCAAATTCGCCGAGCTGCACCAGCGCCACACCCAACTGGTGGTGTGCTTCGACGTAATCGGGGCGGTATCGAACTGCTTCGTGGAAGGCGCTGACGGCCGCCGAATAATTCTTCTTCTGGAGCCGTACGCCTCCCACGTGGTAATGAGCCGGGGCAAGGTCGGGTTTGGCCGCCAATGCCGACTCGAACTCGCGGAGGGCTCCGTCCAGGTCGCCTTGAGCGCCGTAGGCGACGCCCAACGCGTCATGAGCCTCGGCATTGTCGTCACGCAGTTCCAAGGCTTTTTGGAATTGCTCGATGGAGGCTTCGACGTCGCCCCGACGACCGAGCAAAGTTCCCAGCTGAAGCCGAGCGGCAGGATACTCCGGATCCAACTTGATTGCCGTCCGCACCGACTCTAGTGCCACTTCAATCTGCCCCTTTTGTCCCAACGCCTCGCCCAGAGAGCTATGCGCTTCGGCGGACGACGGGCGCAGATCGAGAGCACTCCGAAACGATGCCACAGCTCGATCGAGGTTTCGCTTCTCACGATGCGCCAACCCCAGACTGTAGTGGGCTTCGAAAAAGTCGCTCCTGAGCTCGATCGCACGTTCCAACGACCCCATCGCGCGATCCGTCGGGCCCTTCTTCATCAACGAAGCGCCGAGGTAATAGTGGGCTTCCGGCCAGTCGGCGGCCGACTCGGTCAGCCCCTCAAAGATGGAAACCGCCTCGTCTAAATTGCCTTCGCTCAGCTTCTGCTTGCCGAGGGACATCGTCGTGTCCGCGGCGGTAGCGTCGAGGTCGGACTTGGTTAGAGCTTGTGCTTTTGCCTGCTCCTCCTTCGCCGCTGCAAGGTCACCCGTCCTCCGCAAAGCCGTGGCCAGGAGGCGACGCGGTTCAACGAGTTCCGGGTCCAGCTCGACCGAACTTCTCAATTCGCGGACGGCTTCCTCGTATTCGCCAAGCTTGAGCAACACCCGACCCAAGTAATAGTGCGCGGTCGCCGACGAGCCATCCAACGCAACCGCTTTGCGGAGCGGCGCGGTCGCCGCCTTCAAATCTCCTGTTCGTTCAAGCGCCTTGCCGACGTTCCCGTGGGCAATCGCCGCATCCGGTTTCAGGGCCACATACCGCCGCAGACTCGCGATCTCGCTGCCGGCATCGTCGATGTTGCGGTAGGCAACAGAAAGGTTGAAATGAACGGCTGCGAAATCGGGATTCAATTCGAGTGCTCGCTGATAGTGTTCGATCGCTTCGCGAGGGTTCCTCCTCACAATCGCGACGGCCAATGAATTATGGGCTTCGGCCCAATCGGGCTTGAGTCGCACCGCTTCACGGAGCGCTTCGATGGATTCCTCCGCTTTCCTGGCCTGACCAAGGACCAGGCCCAAGTTTCTATGCGCTTCCGCGAAATCGGGCCGCTGCCGTACTGCCTCGCGAAAGTGAAAAATCACCTCGCCGATGTCTCGGCCTTTTTGGCCCAGCACCAAACCAAGAGCATTGTGAGCTTCCGGGAAGACCGGATTTTGTTCGACCGCCTGCCGAAGTCGGCCGATGGCCGCATCCAACTCCTGCATGCGGAATTGAACTAGGCCAAGCGCATACTGCGCCTCCGGGAAGTGCGGGCGGAGTCTCAGCGCCTCCTCAAGGGCCTTGGCCGCCTCCTCGTGCCGCCCCAAGTTTGCTAGCGAAGAACCCAACTCGTAGTGGGCCGCGGGATCTTGAGGAGTCTCCCGGACGCGCTCGCGCAGTGCGTCGACGTTGGAGGAAGTTGCCGCCGAACCGACGGGCGGACCCGAACTTGTGGCGCCGGTCTGGCCGAGCAGATGGCCAACCAGGATGACGAGGAGAAACGGAAGAAACCCGGCCCGAACGCAGGAACGAGAGCCCGCGAGCACGCTATCGACAAGCCCGCCTTTAGCGGAAGGGAATAACCGAGCCACCAAGGTTATTCTACCCGCGCAACGGCGTCGCGCGGCTAACAAGACACCCCCCGCCGTAGGCGGATTACCCACGGGCTATGCCGGGCGGAACGTTGATTTGACTCCTGCCCGGCACGGGGTCGTCAAAGAATCGACCCCGTGTCGGAAGATCTCGCCGGTTAAAAATGTATCTTCAACGCCAATTGAATGACCCTCGGCAGGTTTTCCTGCACCGTCACCTGCCCGAACGACCCGCTGCCGAACGTCATGTTCGGTGCCTGAAACTGCGGGCGATTGAACGCGTTGAAGAACTCCGCCCGAAACTCGGCCCGTAAGGACTCCTTGATGGGGATGTGCTTGATAATCGTGAGATCGAGGTTCTTAATGCCGTCGATGCGGCAGCCGGGCAGGTTGCGGGGCGTCGTGCCGAAGGCGAACGGTTCCGGGGCGGCGAAGGCCGATGGGTTGACCCACTGCGAAATCTCATCCCCGCGCGGCCGGCTTGTCGACAGGCAAGGGTCACCCACCAAATTGGAGCGGTTGCTCCCACCGAAAGCCCCCGTCCTATCCGGTGATATGAAATTCCGGCCAACTGGGAATCCGCTGGAAAACGTCAAGATACCGCCGACCTCCCAGCCACCGACAATCTTGTCCAGCACAGGATTCATGCCCGCTCCGAAACGCTGGCCACGCCCGAAAGGCAGCGAGTACACCCAGCCGGCCACCATCCTGTGCCTGACGTCTTCCGCCGAGAGTGATCTTTCGTTGTTGAAAGTAACGTTGTCCTGGTAACCCGTCGCGGGTCCTAGGAAGCCGTTCTCGAACGAATCGGAATTCGTAATGTTCTCCGACAGGGTGTAGGCCAGCGTAAAGGTCAAGTCGTCCGTCGTCTTCTTGTAGGAGACCTGCAGCGACTCGAAGCTGGCGTTAAAATCATTCCCATTGGGGCCTTTCCAAGGAGGCAGCGTGTTCAATGTCTCCGTGTACTGAGGTTGTTGCTTCAGCAGCTGCCCCAGCTGCACCGTCTCCCGACTCAAGGGGGATGTCGGGTCGGTGATGATGCCGAAGAAGGGGTTGGGAACGGTATCAAATACCCTCTCCCGGAAGGAGCCGAAGTCTTTCTCCGCTATTTGGTCACTGCAGAAGAAAAGGGCGCACGTCAGGGTTTTCTGGCGACTCGCGGCATAGGCCACCGAGAGAACCGACTGGTCGGGCATCTCGTACTGGAATCCCAAATTCCACTGCCACTGATAGGGAGTTTCCGCAACCCCGTTGGCAGCGCCGGCCCATATTCTTTGCCCTAAATCGGTTCCTAGCCCGTCTGCATCGAAGGCCGGCTCGTTGAACCCGAAGGGGAAAGGATCATCGATCGTCACTTCGGGATTGATTCCATCGATCGTTCCAATGATCGGGGTGGATGACCCATTGCCGGGCGGTCCGACGGCAACAACCGTTGCGGAGTTCGGATTCAAGCCGTAGATCCTTGCAAAGCCGCCGCGGATCACCAGTTTGTTCGTGGCGCGGTACGCGAAGCCCAGCCGCGGCGCAATGTTGTTCTTGTCGGTGGTGTCGATGCCTCGCCCGTAGCCGGGCAGGCTTGGCCATGCTATGCCCCCCAGCAGCGGTCTGCCGACGAGGTTCTGAAAGTACTGATCCAGGGTCTGCCCATTGGTATTAGGACCGACGGAATCCGCGATCGGACTCCTCACCGTGCGGTCCAGACGAGAAAAGTGGTCGAAGCGGTCGTGGAAAGGCGGTTCCACCTCGTAGCGAATTCCCAGATTCAGAGTTAACCGCGGCGTGACACGCCAGTCATCTTGGAAATAGCCCCCGTAATAGTAGCTCTTCGTCGCGGTGCTGAATCCGGCATTCAGGGCGCCGGCGGCCGGCAGGCCGAGCATGAGGTCCGCGATCGAATTGCCCGTGTTGGCGGAAGGAAGCAATGGGTCGGGGCCGTTAGTAAATCCGCCCGTGAAATTATACAGTCCTCCCTCACCTTCGAACGCCCTTTGGTTCATCTCGCGGCGCTGGGCATTGAAGCCGAACTTCAGCGTGTGCGATCCAAGGCTCTTAATCAATCCGACCTGATAGGAGTAGTTCGCGGCCGGCTCGTCAATGGGAAAGGGGTCACTCAGCCGGCCGTAGCCCGACGGAGAGACTTGGGGGAAAGCCACCCCGCCTGACCATTTATTAACGAAATCGACGATTTTTGAGTCATTGAAGGGTCCGCCGAGGGACGCGACGTCAAAACCCAACTGCCCCTCTACGCGTGGCGTGTAATCCCGGAACCAGGTGTGGTTGATTGCTTGGGTGATCATCAAGGTCGGTGCAGCGGTCCAAGTCCAGGAGAACACGGCGTTCCTGCCCGGTTGCTGGTCGTTGCGGTTGCTCAGGGCGATGGTCTCCCCAGGTGTGTTATAGACTCGAACAATGGGCAGCAGGAGCAGACTTGCTGAATAGCGGCCCATGAACCTGTGGTTCTGGCCCATCTGGTAGTCGGACTTGATATCCCAGCGCCTCCAATCCACCCTACTCCCGCCACCAATGTTGAGATTCGCAATATTGGTGCGCTCGCCGTTGGGCCCCCGCAAGCCGGGATTGTTTGGCGGGGCCCAGAAGGGACCGAGCTTCGTCCCGAACGGATTGATCATCGACGCGGGGATCTGGTTGTTCACAAACGGGCGCCGCTTGACCCGGTTATCCCCGTCGGTGAAAGTGTCGAACGGATTGTAGACATCGATCACGTCGCCGGCGGTGGTGTACAGGTCCGCGTAGTCTCCGGCCAGCTCACGGCTATCGGGCATCCGCGAGACGATCGTCAGCGCCCGCGCCTGGATCATCTTTTCCCAGTCACCGAAGAAAAACAGTTTGTTCTTGAGGATGGGTCCGCCGACAGTGCCCCCAAACTGATTCCGCCGCGCCTCGGTCTTCCCCACGCCGGCCCGATTCAGGAAGAAGGCATTCGCGTTCAAATTGTCGTTCTGGTGGAACAAGTAACCGTTGCCGTGAAACTCGTTGGTTCCGCCCTTTGTGACGTAGTTCAGCACGATGTTGGCGCGGCCGAACTCCGCCGAGTAATTATTGGTCATCACCTGGAATTCTTGGGTGATGTCGGGCGTCAGGACGATCGGCACCGAGTTGAAGGCGGCGTGCGTGAAGGTAACGTCGACGCCGTCCACCATGACGTTGGCCTGCGCCCGCACTCCGCCATTGGCGACAAAAGTAAGGCGGCCCTGGAAGGAGAGTCCCGAGCGGTCGAGCCCGCGCGTCTGGGTGCGGTGATCGGCGGTGACGCCCGGAACCAGGTTGACCAAGGAACTGGGATCCCGCATTAGCAGCGGCAGCTGCTTGACCGGCCTCTCGGTGACCACCTCGCTCAGCTCGGAGGTTTGAGTCGAGAGCGAAACGGCGGAAGCGGTGACCGTGACGATTTCTTGGACGGCACTAGGATTCAAGGTGACGTTGACGTCGTCCGTCTGGTTGATCTGGAGAATAATGTTCTCGACCGTTGCGATGGTGAAGCCGGGCTGCTCTGCCGTGAGTGTATAGTTGGCCGGACGCAGGAAAGAAAACCGGTAGTACCCTACCTCGTTCGATTCACCCTCAATCGATACACCGGTTTCCTGGTTCTCGAGGGTCAACTTGACGCCGGGAATCACTGCGCCCGTTTCGTCGGCGACCTGCCCGACTAGGGTCGCTGTCTGGGCGTAGACAGGCGCTTGCATCACAAGGGCCAATCCCGCCGCGAGAAAAAGGTTCAAAATGAGTAGGCTCCGCCTCGATGTCGAATGCATGTTTCCTCCCTCAACCAAAACTTTGATCCCGCCGCTTTCAGCGGTGACTCAATGGTACGCACGCCGATCTCCGACTGTCAACGAACTTTTGTGAGAAAAACGGGCGGGCGGAAGAATTCGTACAGCCGGTGGAATTGAGCCGTGCCGCGCCGGTGGGTAGAGGGGTGGAGAGATGTACTTTGGGCTCAGCGTTTCGGAGGGGTTGGCCGAGGGCTGGGTCTTCTTGGGGCGGTGGTTGAGGTTGGTTTCGGTTTTCGTTGGTAGTGGTCTTTCTTTGGGGCTTCGCCGAGGGTCCCCGGCTTAGCGGGTTGGGGTCGCGGTCAGGTCTTCGGTCATTTCAGACCTTAGGCTTTCGTCGACCGGCTCGGGGAACTCCTTGTTTTCCAGGGCCTTGACTAAAGTATTGGCTTCGTTTCGCAGCTTTTCGCGCAGGGCCTCGTTGCGCGGGTCGCTGCCGCTTCTCTCGACCGGAACAGGACCCTTGCCGCCGGCTCTCGGGGCGGATTGTCGGCGATTCAGCGGGCGGTAGTTTTCGTCCAGGCCGTAGCGCGCAAGGTCCGCGTTCCAGGTCAATTCGTCGTCGGAGCGTGGACTTCCGTCCACGCCTCGGTGTCTGTTGCTTGCATCTTTGGCTTCGGCGTCGCGGAACTTTGCTTCCTGCCTTCGAATTTTCATCATCATTTCGACCGCTCGGTAGAAGCGGCGGGTGAGGTGGCCGTCGTAGCGGCCGACGTTGTTGAGCAGCTTCGTGTCGTCTAACATCGACGCGCCGAGCAGTTCGAGATCGGCCTCGTGTCCCTCGAGGGCGGACTCTTGTCCGTAGCGAAGCCGGTGTTTGCGCCGACGGGCCATGGCGACAGTGACGGCGGCGCTTTCGATGCGCGAGAGTCGCTGCATGCGCCAAGCGGCGTCGGCGATCTGACGGACGATTTCCCTTTCGATGTAATTCTTGGGGATGTACGTGTTCTCGCACAGAGTGAGGTGACGGTCAAACTCGGCGGGATCTTCGCCGGGGATGACGGAGTCGGCGGCGAGAAGGCCGTGTCGGAGGGCGTTCTTGGAAGAACGCGCCTTGCCCTCGGGCGAGCGCGGCCCGGTGGATTTTTTTGCGTTTTCGCGATTAGCGTTGATTTGTTTATTCGTAGCCATTGGTGTACCTCGATTGGGGGCAGGTTGCCCGAGAATAGGATACGGTCGGTGGGCCGGTTTAGCAGCGGTGGGGATTCGGTAAGTTGTTGGCTTTCATGGGAGGAATATATTTTTAGTTCGCGTGACGGGTTGGACGCGGGGCTTGGGGCGGCGGCGTTGGCAAGGGAGGAACCGGCCGCGGGGCGTCCGGTTCTTTCCGAGCGAGAAACTTGGCCAGCGGCTCGCGGAGGAAGAGCGCGCCGCGAGGCGGCGCGGCTCGGGAAAGCGAAAATGCCCCCGAATGCAGGGAGGTGGGTTGAACGACGTATGTTGCCGGCCCGACAAGGACCGGCCTACGGGGATTCTCAAGCCCGCTGAAGCGGGCCGGCGTATCGCGGTCGGTTTACCGGGTTTGGGTTCGATTTCGCCGGCCCTTGTGCGTTGAAAAGCAAGGGGAGGGAGTGCCGTTCGCCGTCGCGCAATAGCGATGCATGCGTCGAGCGTACTGGTAAGGAACTTGTCAGCTATTCCGGTTAGAAGACTTGCCGAATGTGCTCCAATGCTCTTGGGGGGATTGCCATGCTTGATCGACGACGTTTTCTCACCGCCGCCGCGAGGGCCGCGGCCGCCGGATTCCTGCCCGAGACATCCCAGGTCTTGAAGGCCATGCCGGCCGCTGAATCCGAGTTCGGCAAGGTCAAGATCACCGACGTCAAGATCGCCTCGGTGATGATCCGTTACGCGGCCCACTTGGTCAAGGTCGAGACGGACTCGGGCCTCTATGGCATCGGCGAGGCTTACAACCGCGACGGCGTTGTCGACCACATTGAACACTTGAAGGACAGTGTGATCGGTCACGACCCGCTGCAGGTCGACTACCTCTACCAAAGAATGGCCGAAGCCAAACTCGGCCACGGCTCCTGGACCGGAACCATTTCGTCGTCGATCTTCGGCATCGAGATGGCGCTATGGGATTTGGCCGGGAAGATCCTCAAAGTCCCGGTGTACGTCTTGCTCGGAGGCAAGTTCCGGGACAAGCTGCTGATCTACCACGACACCGGCTCACCGAAGACGCCCGACCCGGCCGCTTGGGTCGCCGAGGCCGAAAAGTCGCTCGCGCACGGCTTCAAGGCCACGAAGTTCGATTTGGACTGGGAGAGCCGCGCTCAGTCGCTCGCAGGCCGGCCCTATCAATACCGCGGGGAGATGTGGAACCGCGGCATTTCATCCGTCGAGATGAAGCAATGGGTCCGGATTCTCGAAGCCGTCCGCAACAGGCTCGGGGACGACTACCCGCTGGCGATCGACCTGCACTTCAACTACAACATGGGCGACACGATGCGCTTCGTACAGATGATCGAGGATTTGAATATCTGGTTCATCGAAGACCCCATCCCACCGCAGAACGCCGACGCCATGGCACGCTTCACGCGCAAGAGCAACGTCCCCACCGCCACGGGCGAGAACCTCTACTCACGCCACACTTTTCGGGACTTTATCGAGAAGCAAGCCTGCGACATCATTCAGCCCGATCCGCAAAAGGTTGGCGGCTTGCTCGAAACGAAGAAGATCGCCGATTGGGCGGACCTCTACTACATCACGATGGCGTGTCACAACATGTGTACGCCCGTTGGCACGGTTGGCAACGGACACGCCTGCGCGGCGATCCGATCATTTGTCACGCTCGAATCCGACAGCGTCGACATTCCGCATTGGCCTGATATTATTCAGCGCGAGGGGCCGTTGTATCAAGACGGTTATTTGGAAATGACCAACAAGCCGGGCCTCGGTATCGAACTCAACGAGGAAGTCGTCCGCGCGAATCTCGCGGAAGGTTCCGGGTATTTCGAGTAGGGAAACCTTCAACCAACGGATGGAGGACGGGGATGGGCGCGGAGTGACACAATAGGGCCATGCAACGACCAAACCTGCCCCCAAAATTTACGCGCCGCCGGATGGCCCTCGCCCTAGGTGGCGGGCTGTTAGCAGGCGCTCGGCGTGGCAACTCCGCGCCTCCTCACTTCCAAGGCGTCGACGTCAACCACGTTGCGCTCCGGGTTAGCGACTTGATTCGCACGGAGGAATTCCTCCGCGCGCACTTCGGTTCTCCGAACATCCACAACGCGGGGCCGGATCCGAGTTTCGCGCCGGATTGGCGTTTCTTGAGAGTGGAACGCAACTTCACAGCGCTACGGAAGCACGACCAGCCCGGGTTGGACCACTTCTGCATCGCGGTGGAAGATTACGAGGCCGACGCCGTCGAGAAGAAGTGCCGTGCCCTCGGGCTCACAACGCGGCGAACCGAAACGTGGGTCTACGTCCTTGACCCCGACGGAATCGAGGTGCAACTGTCGGTTGTCGACCACGATGCCGCGGTTCCCGTCTTACGCGCTGCTCCCGAAACCTCAACGTTCAAAGGGACCGGCATCAACCACATTGCCTTACGCGTGACCGACATCGGCCGCTCGCGCGACTTTTACCAAGAGCACTTTGGGATACCGGTTGTGCGCCAGAGCGCTTCCAACTGCTTTTTGGGGCTGGGGAAGAATTTCCTGGCTCTTTTCAAGGCCGACAAGCCAGGGATGGATCACTACTGCTACTCGATCGCGGACTACGATCCGGCGGCGGTCATGACCACGCTGAAACCCTTAGACCTCAACGCCCGGCGGCACGGCGACCGCGTGTACTTCGACGCCCCCGACGGGATCACGATCCAAGTCGCATCGGAAGATCATCATCCGTAAGGTCGGGCGCGGGCGCCCCAAGCCCGCGGAGTTACTACTGACTGCCATAGGGTCCTCGTCGGCTTCGCTTCTAGAGAATCCGCTTGCCGAAGGCCGATAGTGCTAGTTCGACAGCGAGCCGAGCGGTCGTGTTGGCTTCGTCGAGGATGGGATTGACCTCCACGACTTCAAACGAGCTGAGACGGCCGGAATCAGCGATCATTTCCATCGCAAGATGGCTTTCGCGGTAGGCAACGCCGCCGGGGCAGGGCGTTCCCACGCCGGGTGCGGCCGAGGGATCCATGAAATCCATGTCGATGCTGACATGGAACCGGGCGCAACGTTCTGTAATTCGTCCTACAACCGATTGGATAACTCCGTGCATACCCTGCTCATCAATGTCTCGCATGGTGAAGACATGAATTCCGGAGTCGCGAATATTGGCTTTTTCGGCTTCGTCGACGTCGCGCACGCCGATGAGCGCCACGTTGGAGGGTTCGACAATAGGAACGCGGCCGATCAGGTTGACCAACTCGGGCGCGCCTAGGCCGACCAACGAAGCCAGCGCCATGCCGTGGACATTGCCGCTGGGCGTCGTTGCGGGCGTGTTCATGTCGGCGTGGGCGTCGAACCACAGCAAGCCGACCCCACCGCGATCGGCGGAGCCGGTTTGCGTCACGCCGGCTACGGTACCGACGGCAAGCGAGTGGTCACCGCCGAGAATTAAAGGAACGGCCCCTTCGCCGATCAGGGCCCGTGTTCTTTCGGCAGCCGCCGTGCATACGTCGGCGATGTCACTAAGGAAGCGGGCCCGCTCATCGCCCCGTGCTTGCGTCTCGGGAATGACGACCGGAAGGTTGCCGACATCTTCGACATCGTGGCCCAGCGCCCGCAACGATGACTGCAAGCCCGCCGCGCGAATCGCCGATGGACCCATGTCGACTCCCCGGCGGCGCTGCCCTAAATCCAACGGAACTCCCAGAATGCGGATTTTGCTCATGACCGACCGTTCTCAACGCAACCGTTACGCTGTGAATACCATCCCACGATAAGAAAGCATGAAGGGGGCATCTAGCCAGGCCCAAGCCCACCCCAGCGCTAGGAGGCGTCATGCCGGTTGACCTTGATTCTAGGATTTTCGCGCGAGGCCGCGCGCTCTACAGCCGCATCGAAGAACAGACGCCTTCCTTCTTCGAAAGGGACTACTGGACTTCGAAGGTGCTCGACTGGTGCATGCACGATGAGGCTTTTAAGACCGAGGCATTTCGCTTTGTCGACGTTTTCCCGGCGCTTCCGCAATCTAAATCCGTCGCCCGTCACCTGCGAGAGTACTTCGCACGGCCGGACCAGGATTTCGCCGAAGCCTTGCAGCGAATTCTCCGGGCCGTGAACCCGGACTCGTTCGCCGCGGCCCTTCTCGCGAAAGGGGTCGGCCGCAACATACGCGCAATGGGCCGGCAATTCATAGCCGGGGAGACGCCCGAAAAAGCCCTTGCGACGCTGCGTCGGCCGCGCAAGCAGGGTTCGGCTTTCACGATCGACATTCTGGGGGAAGCCGTCGTTTCCGAACCCGAAGCCGAGCGCTACGCCCGCCGCTACAGCGAATTGCTCGACGTGATGAGCCGGGAAACGGCGCGATGGGCTCCATTAGCTCCCGGAACGGGAGACCTGGATTGGGGCGTTTCGCCCAAGGTCAACATTTCGGTCAAACCGTCGGCGCTGTACTCGCAAATGAGCCCGCGCGCTTTTGAGGACTCGATCGACAAAGCCAAAAAGCGGTTGCGGCCGCTTCTACGCCAAGCGATGCGTTGTCGGGCATTCCTCAACATCGATATGGAGCATCATTCGATCAAGTCGCTGACCCTGGCGCTCTACAAGCAGCTCTTGGAAGAGGACGAGTTTCGAGGCTACTCGCACACCGGCGTTGCCGTGCAAGCCTATCTGCGCGATGCGGAGGACGATGTCGCTGCGTTGATCGACTGGTGCCGGGCACGACGGCAGCGCATCACGATTCGGCTGGTGAAAGGCGCCTACTGGGATACAGAGGTTATCCATGCGCGGCAAAATCGATGGCCGCCGCCCGTCTTCACCGATAAGCACGAGAGTGATGCCAACTTCGAACGGGTCGCCCGACTGGTCCTTGGCAACCACGAGTACCTGAGCCTGGCTTGCGGCTCGCACAATATCCGTTCGATTGCGGCCGTGATCGAGACGGCGGAAGAGATGCGGGTTCCGCAAGACCGTTTCGAATTTCAAGTGCTCTACGGGATGGCGGAGCCGATCCGCAAGGCGTTGCTCACCGAAGGGCTGCGGGTGAGGCAGTATTGTCCGATCGGGGAACTCGTACCCGGCATGGCATATTTGGTCCGGCGGCTTTTGGAAAACACCTCGAACGAGTCTTTCCTTCGTAAGAGTTTCGCCGAGCATGCCTCGATGGAAGAGCTGTTGCGCAATCCGACGAGCTTTGCCGAACAAAGCGAACCGTCGCCGCCCGCCGGCCGCCCGACTAACGACGAATCCTCTTCCACCGAAACCGAACCGTCCAAGCCCTCCGGTTTCGAGAACGAGCCACTCTGGGATTGGTCGCTCGCCGAGCACAGGAAGGAATTCTCCGCGGCCTTGCGGGAGGTCCGTGACAGCTTTCCAACCAAGGCGCCGCTTTTCATCGGCGGAAAGCCCGTTGAAACGGAAAAGACGATCCGGTCGGTGAATCCGAATCGGCCTGTTGAAGAGGTCGGCTCGACGGCGTCGGCCGGCCCGCAACATGTTCGGGACGCGATCGCGGCCGCGCGATCGGCCTTTCCCGCGTGGCGTGACAGCGGGCCCAAAGAGCGCGCCGAATTTCTGTTCGCCGCCGCGGAAATTGCCCGCCGGCAACGCTATGAATTGGCCGCGCTGCAGGTCTTCGAAGCCGGGAAAAACTGGAGCGAAGCCGATGCCGACGTTTGCGAAGCGATCGACTTTCTGGAGTATTACGGCCGCGAAATGCTTCGGCTGGGCGTCCCGCGCGCGATGGGAGACGTACCCGGCGAGGATAGCTTTCTCTCCTATGAGCCCTTGGGTGTCGTAACCGTGATTGCCCCCTGGAACTTCCCCTTCGCGATTTCGATGGGTATGACGGCGGCGGCGCTTGTTGCCGGCAACACCGTGATTTACAAGCCGGCCTCCGATACTCCGCTCATCGGCTCGATGGTTTACCGGCTTTTCGAGGAGGCCGGGCTGCCGGACGGCGTCTTGAACTACTTGCCGGGCTCGGGCAGCGAGATCGGCGACTTGCTGGTCACGCACCCGGACGTAGCGATGACGGCTTTCACCGGCAGTAAGGAAGTGGGTCTGCGCATTATTCGTCTATCCGCCGAGACGCCGGAAGGAGCGCGCGGCGTCAAGAGGGTCATCGCGGAAATGGGCGGAAAGAACGCCATTATTGTGGATTCGGACGCGGATCTTGACGAAACCGTGGTGCAGGTTCTTCACTCGGCGTTCGGCTATCAGGGGCAGAAATGCTCGGCTTGCTCGCGGCTCATCGTCGTCGAGAGCGTCCACGACAAACTCGTGGAAAGGCTGCGGGCGGCAGCCGAGAGCATCCACCTCGGGCCGACCGAGGACCCGAAATCCTACATGGGTGCAGTGATTTCCGATTCGGCCCGACAGAAAATCGCGGACTACCTGGCCGTCGCCGCCGAAGAAGGAACCGTGGTCCTGCGGCGCAAGCCGTCCGAGGCGACCGGATTCTTCGCCCCTTTGACAATCGTGAGCGGCATTCGGCCCGAGCACCGTTTAGCACAGGAAGAGATCTTCGGACCTGTTCTTGCCGTCATGAAGGTGAGGGACTTCGACGAAGCCGTCGAGGTAGCCAATGCAACCGAGTACGCTTTGACCGGCGGCGTGTTCTCCCGCAGTCCGGAGAATATCGCGAAGGCGAAGCGGGACTTTCGCGTCGGCAATCTCTATGTCAATCGCGGCTGCACCGGAGCGATTGTCAACCGCCACCCTTTCGGCGGTTTCAAGATGTCGGGTGTCGGCTCGAAAGCCGGGGGGCCGGACTACCTTTTGCAGTTCATGATCCCGCGGAACGTTGTCGAAAACACGATCCGCCGAGGCTTTGCACCCGACGAAGATTTCCTCGATACATCGTTGTGAAGCGAGTCGGCAGCCGAGCCTATTCCCGACGCTGTTTCCTGATCGCCCTCCGCTGCTTCGATATAATCTCCCATCATGAAACACTTTGCCATGCTCGCTCCGCTGCTTTGCTCGCTGACCCTCTTTACCGTCGACGCGGGCGGGGCCGGAGTGAACTTTCCGACCGGCGATCCGGGGGCCCTCGGCTTGTCGACAGACCGGCTGGCGCGGGCGACCCGGGCGATCGAAGACGATGTCGCGGCGGGGCGGATAGCAGGCGCGATCGGCGTGGTGGCTCGTCGCGGCAAGATCGCCTACTTTGAAGTCCGCGGCCAGGCGGACCGCGAGCGCGCCAGGCCCATGAAGAAGGACACGATCCACCGTATCTATTCGATGACGAAGCCGATCGTCTCAGCGTCTCTGATGATGCTCCATGAAGAGGGCAAGTTCATGTTGACCGACCCTGTCTCAAAGTACCTTCCGCAGTACAAGGACATGGAAGTCATGGTGGATGCCCCGAAGCGGCCCGGGGACCCGGAAAGAGCGACCCGAGTCCCCGCAAAGCGCGAGATCACCGTGCAGGATCTGATGCGTCACACGGCGGGCATGACCTACGGCCTTTTCGGCGGCTATTCGGTTGACAAGCTGTATGAGGAGGTGAACGTTCTCGACAAGACGGGGACGCTCGACGACATGAGCCGCAAGCTGGGTGAACTGCCGCTGGTGTTTCATCCCGGGGAGAAGTGGCATTACAGCGTAGCGGTCGACGTGCAAGGTCATCTCATTGAAGCGCTGTCCGGTAAGCCCCTCGACCTTTTTTTGGAAGAACGTGTCTTCAAGCCGTTGGGGATGGTCGACACGGGATTTCACGTCCCCGAAGACAAGCTCGACCGTTTCGCACAGCTCTACGCCCCAACCGAGGAGTCGAACCACAAGCTACGTATTGCTGATGCAAGTGTCTCCGAGTGGTTCGTGAAGCCCGGGACATTCTTTTCGGGCGGCGGAGGGCTGCTCTCCACCACTCTCGACTATCTTCGCTTCTCGCAGATGATGCTGAACGGTGGGGAACTGGACGGTGTCCGTCTGTTGGGGCGCAAAACCGTCGAGCTGATGACGAGGGATCACACCGAAGGGATCGACATGTCGCTGACCCTACGCCCGGGCTGGGGGTTCGGTCTCGGCGTGGCGGTGCACAAAGATCCCGGGATCAGCGGTCAGGCAAACAGCGTGGGAACTTTCAGTTGGGGCGGTGCGGCGGGAACTCGCGTTTGGATGGACCCGACCGAGGACCTCGTCGTAATCTATATGGTCCAGACCCGCCCGCACACCGATATGCGCTACGGAAAAATGTTCTCGCAGTATGTGTATCAAGCGATCGTGGACTGACGATGCAGGCTACCCAAAGAATTCCGTGACCTCCGTGCTGCCGATGAGGTTCGTCCCCGACATGGGCTCGACGTATTGGAATTCGCGGCCCGACGGCGTGCCGCCGATCTTCTTGGTCCAATCGATTCCGAGGACGGAGTAGATTGCAGCGGTAATGTCCTCGGGGTAAATCGGCCGCTTCTTGTGCCAATCGTACTTGGTGATGGTTCCGCCTTGGTCGTTGGTGGCGCCGATCACTCGGCCCGGCCGGACGCCGGCACCGGCGAACAGGCCCGCTCGCACGTCCGGCCAATGGTCGCGGCCGTCTATGTCGGTCAGTTCGCCCGGGGTGCGCCCGAACTCACCCCCGGCCATAACGAAGGTTCTATCGAGCAACGGGCTACCCGAGTGGTCCAGATCGCCAACTCATCGGCGGTTCCTCGTGATTGGTGTGCGAGTAGCCGTCACCGAACATGATGCGATGGCGCGCGACGAAATTGGCCTTTCCAGTGGACACCGTCGAGACAGCCTTCGCGGTGATCAAATCCCGTATCCATTCGTCGTAGGGGATGTTCAGCTCGAGCACCCTATATAGGTAGTTGTGAAAGGTGACGAGCCCCGAGCGCACTTGCTCGTTGTTGCGGAACAGATCGTCGAAGAAGTTGGTCCTCGTGATGGATAGGCCTTGACAGGCTTCGCGTGGGCCGGCGCAAGACTCACGGCTCGCAGCTATCAAGCAAGATCGTGGATGCGGTCCCTCTCGGGATGAAAAGACGGTTCCCAACCTCCGGCGACGCACTTTCCGGATGTAGGACTTCGTTAGGTGTCGAGCCGACGTGCAGGATAAACCGCGACTTGTGACCCTTCGGCCACGAATACTGACGAAGGTTCTGCAGAGAGACATGCCTCAAACTGGTTACCGTAAAGCTGTCGCGCCGAGCATCTCACCGTTGCTTGCTCCACTCGCCAGAGTCGCCATGGCGGATGTTCCACCTTGTACTCCGCACAGCCCCCGTCGCGCCGGCGGCTATATCCCCAGTAGTGCTCGGTTATGAACTCTTCTTCAGAACCGGGCTGAGCCAAGAACGGGGAACCAATTGTTCTTGCGGAGATCTCATCCCATGAATCTCCGACCTTCCACGAGTAACTGATTTCTTCTCCCTGGAGAACGTGTCGCATCGGCATGGTGACGTAGTTTTCGTTGTAGAGGCTCCGGGCCAAGCCGGCGATCGCACGCCTAGGGACAATCTCCTTTATGAAGACAACGCCCCGACGCCAACCGTCGGATGTTCGGCGCCGAACGTAGAAACGCAGATTGACCTCCTCAAAATTGCGGTGAAAGGGGATCGGGAACCCTTTGACTTTGGTGTCGAGGAAGAGGAATCCGACCAGACTCACAAATGTGTTGCCCCGCCAGGAATCGATCTCGGTGCCGGCGGGGAGGTGTGGCGCGAGGACGACGGGGTCGAGCACGTAGTTGGCCATTGCCAGCCGGCGCCATTGCGCAGTCAAGAATGGCTTGCCATGTGCGGCCTGCATCAACTCTTGGTTCCCGCGCTCTCATCATCGCCCAAGTAGTTGTTTCGGAGGAGATGATACAGAGCTTCCGGATCGACCGTCAATCTGCGGGCGAACAACTTCCATGTGGTGCCGTCTCTGAAATGGAATTCAAGCTGTTGATCCGTCAGAGGGGCCATAATGACGCCGGGTTGACGCAGGACAACTTCCGGCATACTCGCCGATGAGAGCCTTAGATCTACGAGATTCCGCACCTCGTAGACCTTCCGTCTAAACAGACTGCTCACGCGAATTTCAGAGATGTCAAACCGATACCGAAAGGTCGCCATATACAAACCGATCGGGAGGGGTATCCCTCCCAGACCGAAGAAAAAGATGACAATCACAAGGTCGACAGTGTCCTTTGGGGGGCCGTAGTCCACTATCCACCACATAAAAGCGATCCACGCCATGCCGGCCCAGCAAAGGAACCCGGGAATCACAAGGCTCGCGCGGCATTGCAGGGGCAAGCTGAGGGTTTTCCAAGCGAAGGGAGGAGCGTATCTTCGTAAGAGCCGGTAGAACGACTCATACTCCCCGAGCTGCTTGTCTACGGTAATCTTTGAGTCCCTAGAGCGAATCTTCAGTTTGTCGGCGGTGGACCGAATCTCGGTGACATCCACCCACTGGATGGTTGTTGAGACGAGCCCCCTACTCCACGAGATAGCGTTCTCGCTGATGCCTATTTCGGCCTCCATGAGGTAGGCGCCCCAGAGGCAGAAAAGTCCGCCGGCGGCAGGGAGTCCGAAGGCGAGGATGGAATCGGGACTCTGTTCACGAAGTAAGAACATCAAGGCAAGTCCCCCTCCGAAGCAGATGCAGGCCGCCAGGATCATGAAGGCACGCAGACTTCTGTAGTTGAAGATGCTTTGGTCGCTGTCGGCAGTCGGCCGTTGAGGCTGCTCCGGATCGATCGCTCGAGGAGCGGCGATCGCGGCCACCGCGGAGCCGGCTACGAACCCAGCGATCGTCATTGGTAGGGTCAAAGAAAAGTTTCCGGGCAAGGACGGCTCGAGACCTACGAACCGAACCCACAGCCCCACCAAGGCTGATTGCGTGAATCCTCCTGCGAGTATCTGCACCACGCGGCCGAAGAGCCTGAGCCAAAGACCGATGTAAGCCTGGATCGTAAAGGCGGGCACCAGGAGCGGAGCCCCAAACAAGATGCCCGCGACCCAGTGAACGGGAAAGAAACCCCAATCGTTGTCTACGTTCGGCGAATACGCGTGGGCAAATTGTAGAACCGTGTGAAGGAACGCCGCCAGAGGGACGCCCAGAAACAAGTGCCGAAGCCAGATTCTTCTCGTCACAGGCCCACGCCGTTAAGCCACTCAATCTTACCGCCGGCTCGCGCCATTGTCGCAGTTGGCGGGACCAATGGGCGTGGCCGGCCTGGGGCTCTTTGAGACGGATTGCCGAATAATTCAATCTCAACATAGGGCTTGCCGCAACGACTATCCCGCGGCGGTACAATTGAGCCGTCGATGATCGGCCAAACCATCTCGCATTACAAGATCACCGAAAAGCTTGGTGAAGGCGGGATGGGTGTCGTTTACAAGGCCGAAGACACCAAGCTGGAACGTCCGGTCGCGCTGAAATTCCTTCGATCCGACGCCCTTGAAGATGAAGAGCACAAAGCCCGCTTCCTGCGGGAAGCTCGGGCGGTTGCGTCTCTTAACCACCCCAACATTTGCGTAATTCACGAGATCGACGAGATAGAAGGCGAGTCCTTCATCGCGATGGAGTTCGTGGAGGGTGAGAGCGTCAAGCAGAAGATCAAGGCTCGGCCGCTGAAACTCGACGAAGCCGTCGACATTGCGGTGCAGACCGCCCAGGGGCTACAGGCCGCTCACGAAAAGGGAGTCGTTCATCGGGATATCAAGAGTTCCAATTTGATCGTGACCCCGCAAGGCCGAGTCAAAGTCATGGACTTCGGCTTGGCGCAGTTGGCCGAGCGGTCACAATTGACCAAGACGGCGACCATCCTCGGTACACCTGCCTACATGTCGCCCGAGCAGGCACGGAAGAGCACCACGGATCGGCGCACGGACATCTGGTCATTGGGGGTCGTGATCTATGAGATGGTTACCGGCACCCTGCCCTTCGAGCGGGAGCGCGTGGAAGCCGTTCTCTACGCGATCGGCAATGAAGAACCGGAACCGGTGTGACAGCCTTGCGCGCGGGCTTGCCCATGGAGCTGGAGTGGATTGTCGGCAAGGCTTTGGCCAAGGATGCCGACGAGCGCTATCAGCATGTCGAGGAGATGGTCGTCGATCTGCGGGTTCTGAATAAGAAGTCTAAGAAGTCGGCCTCCGCACCGGGGACGGCCCCAGGCACGATCGGATCGGGCCGGGTTGTCGCTCACAGGCCGTCCGGCGAGACGCGCCGGGTCTTGCCTACGCTTACGCGAGGGTCGGCAGCGTCACTGCGGCACGAGAGGTTCTTAGGCAATTCAACGCGCAAGCCGCCCAGATGGCCCCGGGGTAGGGTGATAGGTCTGGCAATCATCCACGCCGGTCTAGGAGAGAAAGACCAGGCTCTCGCATGGTTGAACCGCGCCGGCGACGAGCGCTACCTGTATCTCCCCACTTGGCATCGTGCTCCCGTCTTTGATGATCTGCGGTCGGACCCTCGGTCTCAGCAAGTGCGGAAGAAGATGGGCCTGGAGTAGTAGAGTTCCCGCCGGGCGCTGTCCTTCCCCCTAGAGGACCTATTGAATCTCGCAAAATAAAGTGACACCTTTTTGGGGTACGTACGTCTTTGTATGTATGGGAAATACAAAAGGCGTACGGCGGGATTTCGAGGCCCTGGAGAAGCGCCGTTTCAAAGCGATCCGGTTGGTCGAGCAAGGCTGTAGTCAGTCCGAGACAGCGAGGCGATTGAAGGTCGCGCGGCAAAGCGTCAGCGAGTGGCTGCGACGATACCGGCGTGACGGCGAAGCCGGGTTGCGCCAGGCCGGCCGCGCCGGCCGTAAGCCGCTGTTGGACGCCGCGCAGCTCGAACGCCTCGAGGCGTTGCTGCTGGAAGGCCCCGAGGCGCACGGCTTCCCGACGCCGCTGTGGAGCTGTCCGCGGGTCGCTCGTCTGATCGGAGACGAGTTCGGCGTGCGCTATCACGAGGGCCATGTCTGGAAGATCCTGCGGGCGCTCGGTTGGAGCCCGCAACGGCCCGTCGGCAAAGCGCGGGAGCGCAACGAAGAGGCCATCCGCGGCTGGCAGCGCAAGACTTGGCCGGCCATTAAAAAAAAGCCCGCAAAGAAGAACGTACGATCGTCTTCATCGACGAAAGCGGATTGAGTCAGAAGCCGCATCGTTGCCGCACCTGGGCGCCGCGCGGCGAGACACCGGTGTTGGAGTTCAACTTCAACTGGGACAAGCTGTCGGTGTCGGCCGGGCTGACGTTGCGCAACTTTTACTTCCGGCTCTATCCCGGCGCGATCGGCGAGCTGGAGGTCATCGACTTCCTGAAGGCTTTGGTGCGCCACATCGACGGCCCACTGCTGATCGTCTGGGACCGGCTGCCGGCGCACCGCAGCCGCCTGGTGCGGGAGTTCATCCAGCTCTCCGAGGATCACATCGCAACGGAGTACTTGCCGCCCTATGCGCCGGAGTTGAACCCGGTGGAATACATTTGGGCGTACTGGAAGCAGCACGAGTTGCCCAACGTCTGCCCGAAGGACTACTGGGAACTCGACGAGCGCGCCCGCAAAGCGCTGCGGCGAATGCGCCGCAAACCGCGCTTGATTACCGCTTTCTGGAAACAGTCTTCTCTTTGTCTCGATTGACAGTATATTATGCGAGACTCAGTAGGAGTCCCGTGGCGCGGTCCAGCAAGTAGTAAAAGCCGTTGCGGTTCGCCATCGCAACCAGCTTGCGCGGGCGGCCGTCGATCTCGAAATCCACTGGAACCGGGATCTGGTTGGAATCCCAGTCATGAACGTCGTGGGGCGTGAACTGAAAATGCCGGCGCGGCTTGCCCGTGTTCGGGAAAACGAATCCCTATTCCACCAGCATGATTTGCCGCATGGCCGTCGGGATAGGACTCGTTTCCCAGCCGCCATTCATGTAAGCGTTTCCAGACGCTTCGATGGTGTCGGCAACGATCTGGGTCCACTGCGTGGTCTGGTTGGTGCCGCGCCACGCGACGTGCCCGCCCGGGGAGTAGATCGCTCCTACGAAAATGGAAGTCGAGTCCCCGGTGATCTTGGACCCGGGGCTGACGTCGGCGGGTACAGTGGGGTCCACCCAAAGCACAACGCCGGGGTAAGTTCCCGTTTCATCGGGCGCGGTCAACTCGACATGCGCCGTACCCGCGAAATCGAAAGTGTTCCAGGCCAATAACTCGGTTGGGTAGAGCGTGTTCGTGGAGTAGAAGGTAACGCCGGTTCCGGTCACAGTCCCGTTTCCCGTGACTTTGATTCCGGCGTCGAGGATGTACACGCCCGGAGCAAATGTCACGTCCGCTGATCCGCTGATTTTGATCGACGGCGGGTATTCTGTGTTGGGCCCGTTCCCAGTGGAGTTGGCGCAGTAGCGCCCCGGCGTAAAGGTTACCGGTGTGCTGTAGTCCACCACGGTATCCCAGAAGTCGCAGGTTCCCGGAATCGACGGTGCCGTCATGTACGCCAGCGGGTCCAGCGTCGGCATGATGCCGGTGATCGGCTGCGGAGTAAGCAGCGGCGGGTTCGAAGGTGCGTGGACCCCGCCCACAACTCCAATTTCGGTGGCTTCCAGATGGGTGCCGCTACCGTTCAGCGTCAGGGCGCCGTCGTCACTCGAATTCACCACCACCCCGCAACTGGCGATCATTGCGCCTTCCTGGCCACCGCCCCCACCACCGCCGCCCCCACCACCGCCGCCACCACCGGGAGGCCCGCCACCACCGGGAGGCCCGCCACCCTGGGCAGCAGTGGTGCCCGCGGCCCCCGCGCCGAAATCATTGGTCGTCGCTTGAATGCCGCCGCCACCACCGCCGCCACCACCGTTCAAGACCAATGCCGCCCGGGCGGTGGGGTTCAGGGCGTAGACGCAGCCGTCCGCCCCACTACGAAGACCGGCCACGGCCCGGGAGCGCACCGTCACCCACTCCTGGTTGATCACGCGCATGAAGTAGGTTGGTGCAACGTTTTCGATAATCACTTCAACGAATCCGTTGACTTGATTGGGGCCGTTGAGAGGAGGAGCGTTCGCGGTTACCGTGACCCCCGCGTCGTCGTCGTCAAAATCGTTCCGCTTGGTATCGGCCTTGGCCGCGGTTTGTGCTTCCGAGTTCTCTTTCCCTCTGTAGAGCTCCGCGGCGCCCCCAATTGCCCCGGCGACGGCCGCTTTGTCTTGGCGGCGCTTGAGGTCAAGGATGTAGCCGACGTCGACCGCGAGCCCCAAGAAGGCCAGCAGCACCGGAAACATCAAGGCCATGATCCCGATCAGCACGCCGCGCGTGTCCCTGGGCAAGGCTCGGATTCTTCGGAAGACCGCTGTGTTTCGTAACGATTGATGAGTTCTCATGTCCACCCTCCAGCGGTACTGCGAATCAAAGATGTCGAGTTTCCGCGCTCTACGGTTGAGATCGTCATTTGCTTGCCTGCCTGCGCGATTCATGATTGGAGCGGCGACGATTGATGAGTTCTCATGTCCACCCTCCAGCGGTACTGCGAATCAAAGATGTCGAGTTTCCGCGCTCTACGGTTGAGATCGGCGAAAGCGCCGGCACCAGGAATCACCATCTTCGTGAACGTATCTCTTTTTCAAAGAAAGCTCGTGCGCCGTAGAACCATTCTTGAGCCATCGGCTTTGTATGCCAATAGGTCAACAGTCACAGTTCCAGTACCGACCGGGCCTTAGTACGCTTGTCCCGGAAGTTCACAGCACGCCCCTCCGGGCTTGCTCGCGCGCCCCCGGCTGTCGCGCGTAATCTAAAGGCTGTGTAGGGCTTGCCGCAATGACTATCCCGCGGCGGTACAATTGAGCCGTCGATGATCGGCCAAACCATCTCGCATTACAAAATCACCGAAAAGCTCGGTGAAGGGAACCAAGATGTGGGCGTGGGCCCTGTTCCCGCGCCCCGCTGGGGCTTTCCGATTGGTGTTCTCTTTCCCACGGCTGAAGCCGCGGGCTACATTCCAGGGCCCCTGCCGGGGCCGGGGAGCCACGCTGCTCAAGGGGACGGCGCGAGCGGCCCGTCGCGGCGCACCGCGACATCCCACATTGATTTTCCTTCTCTCGTAAGGCTACTTAGGTGAAGGTATTGGGGCTACGCGCCAATGCCGCCGAATTCACCTAGCCAGGTCGCTTCGCGGTTTTCGTAGATCGCGGTGCGGCCGAGGATCGCCATCAGGGTGCTGAGCGCCGAGCGTTCCCCGACGTTCTCGACGTCGCCGCTTTTGACACGCTTTAGGAAGGTGTCGACGGCGTCGACGGTGATGTCGTTATCCGAGACGAGGGTTTCCGGTTCGCTCTCGGGGCGGTAATGGACCATACGGCTCCGGGATGTCTCGACCGTTCCCTTGGTACCCGTGAATCGTTCGCCAACGCGGCGGAAACCGCGCGGGGTGATCTGGTTCGCCTCGAAGTTGACGTGCATGCCGTTGGGGAATTCAAAGCTGAGCGAGAGGTGATCCATGATTTCCATGTGCTTGCGGACCGCCGTGCCGCCGTAGCCGACCGCGCGGGTTGGCAGCGCCCCAATGAACCAATGCAAAACGTCGAAGTTGTGGCAATCTTGCTCGACGATGATGTCGCCGGAGTAATCGCGGTAGGCGAACCAGTTGCGCAGCTTATGAACGGCGGGGTCGTCGTAGGGCCGGAATTTCCACGGATCTCCCGAAATCCAGGAGGCGGCCGCCATTGTCAGATCGCCCAGATCTCCGGCCTGGAGGCGACGATAGGCCTCGAGATATCCCTTGCCATAGCGCTGCTGAAAACCGGTCGAAAGGCATTTGTCGGGTTTGTGCCGGCGCGAGGCCTCGATGACAAGACGGCAGCCCTCGGCGTCGACGCCCATCGGCTTCTCGCAATAAATGTGCTTGCCGGCCTGCACGGCGGCCGAGAGCATACGCGGGTGCTCGAAGGGGGGCGTGGCGATGATGACCGCGTCGATGTCGTCCGCGGAGAGGAATTTCTCCATGTCCTTGTAGACCGCGGCGTCGGGGACTTCGATCTTCTTCTTCGCGTTTTCGATTTGGTCGTCAAACAGATCGCACAGCGCCGTTACCCGGCCCCTGGAGTTGGCCTGAGCATAGCCCGCAACCCTAGAGCCGCGGCCACCGGTCCCGAGCAACCCAACCGAGACGGCGGAATTGGCGGCCGAGCCACGCACCGATTCGGGTTTGACGATGGTCCACACGGCGGTCGCGCCGGCGCCCGCGTTGGCGAGAAACCCTCGTCTTGAAATAGACGGATTTGCTTCAGATGAGGTGGTCTTGTTCATACTCGCTGCTCTCCCGCTCATGGGGCCTCCTGCTGAGTGGCTGTGAAAAAACACGAGCCCTTCCAATTTTGCGCCAGGCATATACAATTCACAGCATAGATACAGAGCCCAGAGCGAAAGCGACGGGCCAAGGGTGGGCAAGGGGCAACGCGCTTCAGCACCGCGTCTCCTCGAACTGGTGCGCATTTCACAGTCTTCCGCCTACTCGAACCAACGTGCCCTCGGCCCGTCGCTTTCGCTCTGGGCTCTGTATCTGCGTTCTGAATTGTGTACGCGGATGGGCCGGAGCCTACCCATTTTTTCACAGCCTCTGAGTGGAGCGGCTTCCGTCCGGGTCGAATGTCGATTTTGTTCGTCACCCCGACGCGGCACCTTGTTCGAACCACTCCGGGCTTTCTTCTCCCGGCTCGGGAAGGATTTGTCCCGCCTCCATTGTCCATGACGAAGGGGCCTCGCTGATGTGCCCGCTCACCTCATCACCCGGCACCCGGGCGATCCGCGAGAAATTGTCGATCAAACCGTCCAGGATCTGCTGTTTGAGTTCCGGCGGCCTGCCGGCGCGATTGCCTCCGGCGATGAAATAGGGCGTGTCATATGTCAGGACGCCTTGTCCATGCGAATCCGCAATCTCACCGCTCCCGGAAACTTCGAGGAACACGACGTTCACAAAGTTTCTTGGAGCGGCGGAAAGACCGCAATGGACATCGGTGAACGCTTTGGCGATCTGTTGTCGCTGCTCGAACGAAAGAGAACCCTCGGGAATCAGGCATCGGTAGAACGGCATAATCTTCACTCCGCTTTGTGATCGCAATGACTCAACCGGACCAACTCCAGTCCCGGGCCGACACCATGAGTTCGTGTTGAGACGCGCCGGTTATGCGACACCACGCGTCACCGATCGACTTGAGAATCCTTGACCGCTTATCTCGATCACATCCGTCGGGTATCCGCCCCCGAACAAGTGATGTCGTCGAAGGCACTCCGCCCCTGAATGCAAATCCCTTGGGGATGACCGTCCACGAAACGGTAACGGGGCCTTCGTCCCGACCCAGAACGTCGTCGCATACTTTCTCGATCGCCGACTCAAGGCCGGGGCGCAACTCATCCGATACGCAGCCCTCCTGGACGGTGCATTCAAAGGTGATCACGCTTAGCTCCCCGACCTCCGGCCTCGTTTCGCCGAGCATCCAGCATAGGACCCGAGGGTGTCCCGCGTCCAGCAGCCCGCGGCAAATTGTGTTCGAGCGAAAAAGGAGGACGGCCGGCCGATTTTCGCTACTTGGACCGCCCTGTTTCCAACACGCGTGGAGAGCGAAGAATCTGTGGCTCATCCGAGAATCCCCGTTCGAGAGTACGGTGGAAGTCCCGCCCGCCGACGTTTGACACTTCGACGCCTCCTTGGCTTGTCCTCCTGCCTCGATCTCCACTCCCCAAGACCGGCGCGTGCCATGTGGCAAGAACGTAAGGGAGACGGGAATACAGTCCGTCACTCCGGCCAAACTCGTCGGCGGCCGCACCCATTTTCATGGCGATGTTATGAATCCGCGGATTCATAGAAACGAGACTGGATTCCGGATCGATCCCGCCGAAACGAAAAAAGCCCGCCCGGCGAACCGGGCGGGCAAAGGGCCTAGCGAAAGGCCGGTGATTATCCTCGGAGTAGCGCCAGAACGGCTTGCGGTGCGGAGTTCGCTTGGGCGAGGGCAGCAACGCCCGCCTGCTGCGCGATCGAGGCTCGCGTCAGGTTAGCTGCTTCGGCCGCGAGATCGGCGTCTCGAATACGGCTTTCGGCAGCGGACAGGTTGGTGATTTGTGTCGAAGCCAGACCGATGGCAAAGGTCAGGTTATTCTGCCCCTTACCGACGTCGGCCTGAATCCTGGCCAAGACCGTGACAGCGGTCGCCAGAAGTGTGACCGCCCCCTCGGCGTTGTTCTGGCTCGAGATGTCCGCGACACTGCCGCCCGTCAACTCATCGGAGGTCAGCAATTGCGCCGTCCCGGCATTGAGACCACCGCCGTTCTCGGTCGTGCCGATGCTGACGCGGAACTCCAGCAACGTGGAGATGAAACGAATTCCCTCTCCGGTGTTGGCGTCGTTCCGCTCTTTGACGGCAACAATCGATTGCAGCGTCGTGTTGTTGGACTGTTGCAACTGCGAGTTGAGGTACTGCACAGCCTCGTCGAGCGAAGTGATGGTCCCGGTGCCGTCGTTGGCCAACGTAATGTTGATCGACTGCTGCGCACCGGCAGCATCGTTGGCGGTGAGCGTGATGGTCTGATCGTCCCCGCCGAAGACAATGTCGGCGTAGGAGGTCACATCCCCGATGGTGGAGGCGTCGGCACCTCCGGAGTTGAACGTGGTCTCGAGGAACCCCGCGCCGGCGGTCAACGAGTTGGTGCTGTTGGCGACGGTGAAGGTCGAGAAGCCGAACCCTCCGTTGGTGTCGTCAACGTTGAGCTGGAACAACGTCCCGTTGGTGGTAGTCAAACTTATCGCCGTGCCGGTGTCGCTGGCGACCAGCCCGGCCGAGGCGAGTGTTGCATTGGCCGCGATGGCGGCGTTCAACACGTCTACTCGCGTGGCTCGCGTTCCAGCGGCGTCGGCGGCGACGGCGATCGATTCGACGCTGCCCCCGATCAGGACCGAAAAGGTGGCCGCTTCGGTGATCGCACCGCCGGTCGCCGCGCCCGTATATAGCGTGTCGATCGGAGCGGTGTTGTCGCCCGTCAGAAATGACCCCAACCCGAGATGATTCTCCTCATCACCCGAGACAAAGACCTTGAATTCCTGCCCCAGCGAGTTGGTGAACTGAATGGCGCTTCCCGCGGTGGCGTCCAGCGAGAAGCCGGCCGTGCCGAGCGTGGTGTTGGCCGAGAACTCCGTGTTGAGTTCGCTGATGATGCTGCCCACGGTTTCGGCCGCGGAGACCGTCAGCGTCAACGTGATCGGATCGGCCAAACCCCCGGCTTCGAGCCGAATCAGGATGGTGGCCGCATTCGTGAACGTGGTTGCCGCCGCGGCGGAGGCCGCCGCCGCATCGACATCGATTTCGAGAATCGTGCCGGTCGGGTTCGACACCGAAGTCACGTTGCCCAACAGAGCGTTCGACACACGATCGCCGGCCGCCACTTGGAAAGCCGTGTCGCTCGAAGAGAACGTCAACTGCTTTTCGCCCTCCGCATCGGTGTTGATGCCCGCCGTGATGCCCGCGTTCTTGAAGGCCTGACCGGCCTGGCTGGTTGCCGTGAAGCCGTTGATGGCGTCGTTGATCGCCGTCGTCAGCGTTGCGGTGTCCACGACGCCGCTCAGATTGACCGACACGCGGACCGCCGAAGAATCCGAGAAACTCGGTCCGCTGAAGAGGAACTCCGTGAAGCCCGCCGTTCGCAACGAGGCCAGGTTGGTTGCATCGGTTGCGATCGCCTGCACACTGGTGGCCGACGAATCGCCGAGATCAACGGCGATCGGCGTCGCGTGATTGCCGGCTCCAAGCGCTTGCACGCCGCTTAGGCCGAGAACGTTGGCGTTGACCGCCGAGTTCGACAGATCAATCTGCACCGAGCCGTTGGTCGTTTCCGTGACGCCGTTGTTGCTTCGGCCGCCGCCGATGAAGACCGACAGCGCCGCGTTGAAGGTGCCGCCCGGGTCGAGTCCGACAGCCTGTGCCTGCCGGTCGATCTCGATGATCACGGACTGAAACTCGACGTTCAGCGTACTGCGGTCACCGGTGAACGTTCCCGAAGCCGACTGCGTGGCCAGCGTCCGGGCACGATCGATCAGCAGTGAAATGTTGTTGAGACCGCCGTCGATGGTCTGCAAAGTACTCAAACCGTCGGCGGCGTTTCGAATGCCCTGCCGCAACACGGCGATGTCGGACCGGAAACGGTTGGCGATCGCCAACCCGGCCGCGTCGTCCGCGGAGGAGTTGATCCGCAAGCCCGAGGTCAACCTCGTGATCGTCCGCTGTTGCAGATTGTTCGTCTTGATGAGGTTTTCTTGGGCGATTAAAGAAGATATGTTGGTAACAATGGAGAATCCTGCCATGGTAATTCCTTCCTTGGTGAAAATTGCGCCGCGAGTCCATTCGAGGCCGGCGGGGCGTTGGGCCCTACCCGTTGTTTGTCTGCAACGGTCCTTATCGGACCCAACCGGGATTTGTTGAATTCGGCGGCGGCCCGCGCGGAGATCGCGGCGACGAGCCGCCCGCTGGGGTAGATCTCCAGGCCTGCCCATGAACCGAAATGGAGTTGGCTGTCCGTGGGCCGGTCCGTCATCTCAGATTGGCCTCAAACAGCGCCTTGGTACAATAGCTTCTTCCCCCAGTGGCGAGCCGCAACGCAATCATCTACCCCGGGTCGTTTGATCCGCTGACCAACGGCCATCTCGACTTGATTGAGCGGGCCGCGAAACTGTTCGACGAGGTCATCGTCGCGGTCCTGCGGAATGATGCGAAGCACCCGTTGTTTACCGCGGCGGAACGCATGGAAATGCTCGAGGAAGCCGTCGGACACCTCGAGAACGTCACGATTGACAGCTTTACGGGTTTACTGGTCGACTTCGCCCGCGAGAAAGACGCCCGCTTGATCTTGCGAGGAATTCGGGCCGTCTCCGACTACGAATACGAGCTGCAGATGGCCCTGATGAATCGCAAGCTCGCACCCGAGCTGGAAACCGTCTTCATGCTGCCCGCCGAGGCCTACAGCTACCTCAGCTCCGGGCTGATCAAGGAAGTTTCCCGCAACGGAGGCGACATCGCCGGACTCGTTCCTCAGGGAGTCGAGCGGCGCCTGCAAGAGAAAAGGAAAGGTTGACGGAGAAACGAATGGACATCGCCGCACGCATGAGTCGCATTAGCGAATCCGCCACCATGGCCGTCAGCGCCGAGGCCGGCCGCCTTAAATCCGAGGGCATCGACGTTGTCGCGTTCGGCGCCGGCGAACCCGACTTCCCCACGCCGGAAAACATCAAGCGCGCGGCGATCCAGGCTCTCGAAGACAACTTCACGAAATACACCCCGGCCGGCGGCATTCCCCCGTTGAAGAAAGCGATTTGTGAACATCACACTAAGTACTTCGGCACCGACTACGAACCATCCGAGTGCATCGTCTCCGTCGGCGGCAAGCACGTTATCTTTAACACCGTCGCCGCTTTGATCGAAGAGGGCGACGAAGTCGTGCTGCCGGTTCCCTACTGGGTCACGTTCTACGACGTCGTGAACTATCACGGCGGCAAATGCGTCCCGGTCGTCACGAGCGAAGAACAAGGCTTCCGCCTGACCGCCGAAGCCATCGAGGCGGTTTTGACCCCCAGGAGTAAGCTCCTCATCGTCAACTCGCCCAACAACCCCAGCGGCGCGGTGGTTTCGCGCGAGGAATTCGAAAAGATCTACGCGTTGGCGTCCAGCCGCGGGGTCACGCTAATGACCGACGAGTGTTACTGCCGCTTGGTTTATGACAGCGAGCCGTTTTCGATCGCCTCCTTGGAGGGCGCGAAGCCAAATATCGTCGTAGCCGGCTCGCTCTCGAAAACGTATGCCATGACGGGCTGGCGCGTCGGTTTCGCCTTGGCGCCGAAAGAAATCATCGGCGTGATGAACAAACTCCAGAGTCACGCAACCTCGAACGTGACCTCGATCTCTCAAAAGGCCGCTATTGAAGCGTTAAACGGCCCCCAGGATTCCGTCCAGGAGATGCTCGAAGAATATCGCCGCCGCCGCGACTTCGCCGTCCAAGCTCTCAACGATATCCCGGGCGTCACCTGCGCGAAGCCGGGAGGCGCGTTTTACGTCTATCCGAACTTCAGCCACTACTTCGGAAAGAACGGTATCAACAGCGCCATGGATTTTGCGAGCCGGCTCCTGAAGCAAGCCCACGTCGCTCTGGTACCGGGCGAGGCCTTCGGAACCAACGAACACGTCCGCCTTTCCTACGCAACGTCGATGCACGAGCTCGAACGCGGTATTACGCGGATCCGTGATTTCGTCGAAGGCCTCGGTTGAGTCCTCTTTATCCACTCAGACTTCCCCCTTCCTTCCGGGAAAAGATTTGGGGCAAGCGTGACCTGAGCCCGTGGTTTCCATCGGACGGTCCGCGCCCCGTGCCAATCGGCGAAGTTTGGTACAGCTTCGAAGAGAACCGCATCGCCAACGGTCCGCTTGCCGGAGAAACCCTCGGCAGCCTTATCGAACGATACGGCGAACGGTTGATGGGGCAGGGGCACAAGCCGAGCTCATTGCGGCGACGCTCGGCTTCCGATGAGCCCGAGACCGGCGACGCCTTGCCACGAGCTTACTTCCCCATCCTGACCAAGCTTCTTTTCACCGCCGATCGGCTCTCGGTCCAAGTGCATCCTGACGACAACTACGCGTTAGCCCACGAGGGAGGTCCCGGCAAGGCCGAAGCCTGGTGCGTCGCCGCCGCCGAACCCGGCGCCCGAATCGCACTCGGCGTAAAAGAAGGTCTATCCACCGACGAATTGCGCCGCTCGGCTGAAACCGGCGAGATTACCGACTACCTGAACTGGATCGAAGTAAAGCCCGGCGAGACTTACTTTGTCCCCCCGGGTACCTTGCATGCTCTCGGCCCAGGCCTGGTGATCTGCGAGGTTCAGCAGAACTCCGACTTGACTTACCGTTTCTATGACTACAACCGCCCCGGTGCGGACGGAAAACCGAGGCTGCTTCATCTCGACCAAGCCGTCGCGGTGACTCAGTTGGACGCCCGCCCTCTCGCCATTTCGCCCTTCGCGTATTCACGCCCCGACGGCACCGCGGCGCGGGAGCTGCTGGCGGCCTGCCGCTATTTCGCCGTCGAGAAAATGTCGTGGGCGGAACCCTCCCGCTACATTCCCGCCGGAGATGGCGCGGAGTTATTGATCATCCTCGAAGGCAGCGGACAAATACCGGCTGCTCCCAACGGGGATGACCCCTCCTCCACTTCGGGCGAAGACTACGCACCGGGCCGGGCGTACCTGATTCCGAACGAGTTGGCGAGTTTCGACCTGCACCCGGAAACCGCCACTACCGCCATCCGCGCCTACGTCCCGGACTTGACGAAACTGAAAGAATCCCTACAAAACTCCGACGCGACAGAAAAGCAGATCAGCACCCTGATCGCTGACACTTGAGCTCCACCGAAACAAGAGACAGAGCCGCGAGCGAAAGCGACGGGCCAAGCGCACCGTAACCGCCACGCGCTCCAAAACCCTCGACGGATTGGGACGGTATGCTTGACCCGCGGTCGCGGACAAAGCCGGCCGACGGGTCGGCTCAGGCAGACCTGCGCAGGTTTTCGAGCAGTGACAAAGGCAGCTTCAGCGCCCCCAGCGGGGTTTTCGATTTCTCGCCGCCGTGAAAATCGCTACCGCCCGTCACAGCAAGGCCGACCTGCACCGCCGCCCGATGCAACAGTTCGCGCTGCTCCGGGGTATGATCGCCGTGGAAAGCCTCGACGGCGTCTAAACCCTTTTCAGCCAATTCGGAGAAAAGCTCTTCGGCCGGGCGGCCTTCGTGTTCAACGAACCGCATCGGGTGAGCCCAGGAGGATAATCCCCCGGCCTCTAGTATCCAACGCAAAACATTTTCGACCGAAGGATCGCGGCGCGGGACATACCCTGGCTGGCTTTCGTCCAAATAGCGATCGAACGCTTCGCGATAACTCGGCACGTAGCCTTTGTTGACGAGCACCTGAGCGAAATGCGGCCGACCGGTTTGCGCGCGGCCCAACGCCTCAGCTTCTTCCAGCCGGATGCTCAGGCCTAGTTCTCTCAACCGCGCCGTCAGCCGCTGGTTGCGTTCCCGTCGCGCCTTTTGTACGCAATCCAGGTGCCGGCGAAAGGTATCGCCGGGCGGTTGATCGAGGAAATAGCCGAGAACGTGAATCGCTCGACCGTGGAAGGACGTACTCAGCTCAATGCCGCAGACCAGTTCGAGGCCGCGTTCCACAGCATAGTCCACCGCGGCGTCGTAGCCTTCGAGACTGTCGTGGTCTGTAATCGAGAGGGCTTTGAGGCCTTTTTCACATGCGAGATCGACCAGTTGTTCGGGCGTCAGCGAGCCGTCGGAACGGTCCGTGTGAGCATGAAGATCAACCATCAGGGGACAAAAGACCGAGGTCTATTAGTTTAGCCCAAACTTTCTCGGCGCTTTCGTCGGGTGTCTCCTTGCTCGAATCAAACACGATCTCGGCATTCTCCGGGGCTTCGTAAGGGTCGGAGACACCGGTGAAGTTCTTGATTTCGCCGGCAATCGCCTTCTTGTAGAGGCCCTTTACATCCCGTTCCACCAGAGTCTCCAGGGGACAGTAAGCGTAGACTTCGACGAAATTGTCGATGCGCTCGCGCACAAAGTCGCGCACTTCGCGATAGGGCGAAATGGCCGCCGTGATGGCGATCACGCCGTTGCGGGACAGCAACTCGGCGACGAACCCGATACGTTTGATGTTCGTGTCGCGGTCTTCCTTGCTGAAACCGAGTCCTTTCGACAGATTCGTGCGAACGATGTCCCCGTCGAGCACTTCCACCTTGGCGTTGCCGGCGCGAAGCCGTTTTTCAAGAATCTCGGAAACCGTCGTTTTCCCCGCGCCGGAAAGCCCGGTGAACCAGAGCGTGAATCCTTCATGACTCATGTTTAATCGTTCCTTCTAAGAAAATATTCGGTCTTCTGTGGGCTCGATGAAGCCCACTCCCTTCACCCGAGCACAAGGCTGATCCCGCCCTAATGCGGCGACTGTCCTTTAGCGAGTCGATCGCACATCCGCACTATCCCTTCGACTGTTTTTGTCTCTTCTTCCGACAGTTCGTATAAGATCCCAACCCCAAACTCACTTTCGAATTCGTCATGGAAATCGAATTCCCAATCGTCCCGGCTAACGTCACGGAACTTGAGATCGTCAGCGATCCGGTCAGTCGGTATGACGCGCGAGAAGTCCAGTCCTGTATAAATCGGAAATCTTTCGTATACAAAATCACTCACGCGTCGATCGATCCCGCGCCGCTTCCAAAACTCGGTAAACCACTCCGTCGCATTGAGAGATCCTCGTCCCGATAGGCTTCGGTTAACCTCATCCGCCACTCCCGGCTTCGGGCCCCGTTTGAAGCCCAGGTAGTAGACAAGATTCTTGGCAAGCAAGCTCATGCTCCCGCCGGCCGGATATGAGTCACAGGCGTAACGTTCGAAGATCGGCGAACCGGCAGTTTTTGGGGATACGCCGATACGCCAAACACCAATCTCCGGCGACTCGCGCCGGACGCCCTCGGCGTGCGCTATTGTCCGGCTTTGCGAAGCAGCTCCTGAAGATTGGCGTCGAGCTTGCGGGCCACCGTGCCGTCGGCGTTGAAGTGGATGCCGCACTCCTTGTCACCCTCTTCTTCCCACCACCACCGGCCGCCTCGCACGTGCTCGCCGTCGAAAGTCGCCCGGGTGCAGGGGGCGCAACCAATACTTGTGTACCCCTCGGCGAATAGACGGTGCTTGGGAACGTCGAATCGGCGAATGTACTCTTCAATCTGCTGTTCCGACCAGTCAGCCAATGGCGATAGCTTGTAGATGCCACCGTGCTTATCGTCGATTTCGACTTTTTTGACATCCGCGCGGCTGTCGGCCTGACCGCGGCGCAGCCCCACGGCCCACGCGTCAACCTGCTTCAACTTTTTCTGCAGCGGACGAACCTTGCGAACTTCACAGCACAAACGACGTTTCTCGACCGATTCGTAAAACAGGTTGGGCCCGTGCCCGCTCACCATCGTGGCGGTTTCGAGCGTGTCGGGATAGAGCACCTCGATAGGAATGCCGTAGCGGCCCCGTGTCTGCTCGATAATCTCGTGAGTGGCCTCGGGCAGCCGTCCCGTGTCGATCGTGAAGAGTTGAAACTTACCCAGGTCGAGCCGCACAGCCATGTCGATAATGACCATGCCCCCGAGTTGGAAGCTCGTGCATAGGCCGAAACGCTCACCGAATTGCTGAAGTCCCCAACCCAGGATTTCCTCGGCCGGGGCGCTTTCCAGCGGAGCGTTGTCCAGAATTTTGGCCGCTTCCGTCATGGCCGGCTCGACGCCTCCACCAGAATCTTCGCCACCTCGGGCCTGGTGAATTCCGGGGGCGGCAATTTGCCTTCCTTGAGCATCGCACGAACCGCCGTGCCGCTCAAGTGAACGTAGTTTTCCTTGTCGTGCGGACAGCTCTTCGGCGACGTCATCCCTCCGCACGCCTTGCAGTAGTGGACGAAGTTAAAGAACAGCGGCTCGATTCCCAACTCATCCCGGCCAAACTCGGAGAAGATCTCCTGAGCGTCGAAGGGGCCGTAATAGTCGCCCACGCCGGCATGGTCGCGCCCCACAATGAAGTGAGTAATTCCGTAGTTCTTGCGAACTTGGGCGTGAAAGATAGCTTCACGCGGCCCGGCGTAGCGCATCCATGCAGGGAAGCCGGCCAGCAGCGTGTGGTCGGGCGAATAGTAATTGTCAATCAGCGCGTGATAGCACGCCAGGCGAACCTCGGCGGGCGTGTCGTCGGCCTTGGTTTCTCCCAGCAACGGGTGAATGACCAGCCCGTCGGCGGTTTCAAGCGCAATTTTCGTGACGAACTCGTGTGCCCGATGGATCGGGTTACGGGTTTGGAAACCGACGACTTTCTTCCAGCCCCTCTCCTCGATCGCGGCGCGCACCGCACCGGGCGAAAACGGCAGGCCGCCGGGAATAGCAAACGTCCAGTCCGGAAACGTTTCGACCTCGCCAGCCAGGCTGTACTCCCCCGCTCCTTGTAGCCAATTCACGCCGGGATGCGCTGAATCCTCGGTGCGAAAGATATTGTGGGCGTACTGTGCCTTGTCAATCTCGAAAACGTCTTCGATGTGCAGCGCCCCGGCAGGGGTTTCGCCATCCATCAGGATGACGCGTTCGGCATTGCTCAGCTCCGCGGCTTTCTCGGTGCTGATCGGGAATACAATCGGGATACTCCACGGCTCGCCCGTCGTAAGATGCATTTTTTCAGCAACATGGGACACTTCGGCAGCTGGCAGGAAGCGGTCCACCGGATGATACCCGCCCTTAGAGAGCAAAGAAAGGTCGCTCAGGTGGCGAAAGGTTGCCGAGATTCTAGGTGGATTGTTTTCGAGCAGAGCTGTCACCCGCTCTGGAGAAGCCTGCATGGAAGATAAATCTCCTATTTCCTATCGATTTAGTAGAGATTCTTAGAATAGCAAAGCCACATGGACTCGGCAACTTTGACTATGCGCCCAGCACCACTCTGCGGTGGGCATAAGTTTTCCGACCTCTTCCAAAAATAGACCCGCACTCTCCTCGATACCGAAGCCCCGGACGTGGCGCACGCATTCTTGCGTGCCGTGTCGGCACTCCTGGCGACGTGTCTTTTCCAACCCCCTCCCGAGCGCGAGGGGCCATTTCGGTTAGTCCCGGCAAGACTGCAAACGTGGACGCTCACGCCACGTCGCCGCCGGGCGGCGAATGGCTGTCGATCACCGGCGAGTGAACCGGAAACACGCGCTCGACACCGAGCCGAACGTCGTTGGCCTTCCTGTCGCGCCTCCATGGCTATCCCGGGTGGGTGCTACCCGGGGGTTCCGACTTCGGCTCCACCCCGGGCTAAGGCTCCTGTCGCCGCTTCGCGGCTGCAGTGGTTGTGGATTCTTCGGGCTACACTGTTGTCCACCTTACGCTCGAAGGGGGCTTTCGGAGGAGTCTCGCTTCTATGAATTCGTGGTTTTATCTAGGGTGCCCCGGCAAAGGTCATAGCCGGCTGATACAATGGCCTTCCCGATACAACTTGTTTCCCGTAAGCAGCCGAACTTCATGTCCATCGCTGAGACTCTACTGCCCGAGCTTGAACAAGAAGCCGCGACCACAAAGCGCGTGCTCGAACGTGTCCCGGAGGATAAGTTGGCCTGGGAGCCCCACGAGAAGTCCATGTCCCTGGCTCGTTTGGCCACCCACACGGCGGGCGTGCCCGGGGACGTCGCCGATCTCGTTTCTCCCGACGAGTTTCAGCTGCCGGATACCTTCCCGCAGCCGGAACTCGCATCAGTCCAAGAGCTGCTGGATGCCGCCGACAGCAGCGTAGCCAAGGCCAAGGAATATCTCTCAGGGTTGGACGACGCGGCCGCGAACACGACTTGGACACTCAGTAAGGGCGGGCAGGTATTGATGGCGCTGCCGCGAATCGCCGTGATTCGCACTCTGATGTTCAATCACTGGTATCACCACCGCGGTCAGCTTAGCGTCTACCTGCGGTTGCTCAACGTCCCAGTGCCCTCGATCTACGGACCGAGCGCCGACGAAAGTCCGTTTAGCTAGACGATCGTGTGCGGTGAAGATCCGTCGGCTCGCGGGCGAGGAAAGGGCCCGCGGCTTTTGTTCCGCCACCCGAGGAGGTGAGGCCTTGTCTTCCAGCATTTGCATAGCGATTCTACTGGCCCTAGCGGCAGCGGCGCGGGCCGATGTCGTTGAACAGGGTCCCAAGGATTCCTCGCCTTCCGGTTTGTCGGCCGGCGTTGCTCGCGCTGACATTACCCCTCCCGTTGGCGTGGCTCAGATGAACTGGGGTTCGCAGACGCACATCCGAGCGGTCGGGAATGACCCGATCGGCACGAAAGCGACTGCTCTGGTGCTTTCCAACGGCGGACAGAAGTTCGCAATGGTCGATATCGATCGGATCTTCGTGAGCGGATTGGAGCCGGCTATCGAGCGCGCCTCGAAGCTTACGGGTATTCCCGCCACGAACATTCGCTTGGGCGCTACACACACCCACGCGGGAGTACTTGTTAACCCTGAGAAGGGGCCGCCTGGGCTCGACCTGTCTCCGCTGGTTGGGATGGCGGACCGCTACCGGCTGCAAACCATCGACAAGGTCGTGGGCGCAATCGTCGAAGCCAACCGTCGACTGCAACCGGCGCACATGCACGGCAACCGGGGCGTCGGGACGATCAACATCAACCGCCGCGTGAGGGCGCAGGGCGATAACCCTCCCGCCGTGGGACGCAACCCGGCCGGTTTCGTTGACCGCGACCTGATCGTTTTTCGCATCGACGACGCGGAAGGCAACCCGCTTGCCATTCTCGCGAACTACCCATGTCATGGGACGGTGCTTGCCTACGAGAACAAGTTCATCTCGCCTGACTTTGCGGGAACGTTGCGCAAGACCGTGGAAGACGCCATGCCGGGCGCGCTGTGCCTTTTCTTTCAAGGGGCGGCGGGGAACCAGGGGCCGATGGAGGGCTTCACCGGCGACCTCGGCGTGGCCCATCGCTTGGGCAGAATTCTCGGGCATGAGGTCGCGGCCCTCGCCCACAAGATTGAGACCGTTCGGCGCGAACCCACGTTCGAGGGATTCGTGGAATCGACGGCCTATCAAGCCAAGCAGCACTGGCGGGTCAAGGGTCCTAGGGCCGCCGGCCTCCGGTTTGGTGAGGTCAAGGTGGCAGTTCCTCGGCGAACCTATTCCACCGAAGAGATCGAAGGCATGGAGGCGCGCCTGCGCCGGGCGGAGGGTCAGTTAGCCGCGTTAGGAGACTCGGCGGAACCCTGGGAACGTCATCAATCGGCCGCGCGTGTCCGGCGGTTCGCCGATTTGTTGGCGCAGCGCAAAAGGCCGGTTGCCCCGACGCCGCTCGTCGTCGAGGTGCAGGCTTTGCGGATCGGTGAACTTGCGATTGTGGCTGTGCCGGGCGAGCCGTTTGCGGAAATCGGCGTAGCCGTGCGTAAGGCATCGCCGTTTGCCTTCACGATGTTTTGCGGCTATTCGGACGGGGTGGGCGGTGACTACGTACCCACTTCCGAGGAGTACGCATTCGGTGGTTATGAGGTCGAGCGCACTCCCTACGGTCCCGGGGCGGCAGAGAAGATCATTGACTCGGCTTCCAAGCTGCTGCAAAGTCTACGGTGACCAACGCGTCGACGGAAGGATCCGGCATCGGCCTACTTTCCTCGGCACGCTTCGGTGGCCTTGGACCCACGGCATAAAGTTCATGTCAAGAATGCAGTGCGGGTTGTTGCGAGTCGCCGTTGCATTCTGAGATTCTCGGGAAATGCCCGAAGTTCCGCGGTTTGACCCCGACAAGAAGAAAATCCTATTCTTTTCGCGCGGGCGCGGGAGGGGACATGCCATCCCCGACGCGCAAATTGCCGATGAGATTCTGGCGCGACGCGACGATATCGACATCCAATTCATCTCGTATGCCACTGGTGCCACGACCCTGATCGAACTGGGCTACAAGCCCTTCGACCTGGAGCTGCCTGAGCGCAATCCGATCTACGAGACGCTCATCTTGTCGGCGCAGCTGATTGGTTCGATGACGCCAGACCTGGTCGTCTCGCACGAAGAATTCTCGGCGATCACGGCGGCGCGGATCTTCAGCATACCGACGATGTTTGTCACCGACTGGTTCACGGATGCCTGGCACCCGGCGATGCAGATGATCAAGTTCTCAGATGAAGTGGTGTTCATCGATGAGGCGGGGGTGTTCGATGAGCCGCCTGAACTGAAAGGCAAGGTGTCTTACGTGGGGCCGGTGCTGCCGGAATTTGACTACAGTCGTGCTGACCGGACCAAGGCGCGCGAAGAGCTTGGAATCGCGGAGGACGCCACGGTGATCGCGATGATGATCTACCCGGGGAGGCGTTCCGAGGAAGTCGCCCCCATCTATGAGCTTCTGATGCCCGCATTCGACGCTTTAGACGCGCCGAACAAACTGCTGCTCGTGAATACGTCGGAAGACTACGACGCTATGGTCGAGCGAACCGCCGACCGAGGCGACGTGATGATTCTCAACGAGGACTCTCGAGGGGCGCTGCTGATGGCTGCGACCGATGTAGCGATCACGAAGGGCAACCGCAATATTGTCCTCGAATTGGCTGCGCTGGGAATCCCTTCGGTGACTGTCACGCACGGCCTGAATCAGATTGATGACTTACGCAGCGCGAAGCTCGACAACAACATCACGGCGAAGGCCGCCGAACTCGACAGCGAGACTCTAGCGGCGCATCTTGCCGATCGGCTCGCGGCTTACGATGCCACACAGCCCCGTTTCGGCCCTGAAGGACCCGATAGCGGGGGCATTCAAGCCACGGTCGAGCACATCCTCGTGGCTCTCGCGAAACCCGGGGCCGCGGAAGCGGCAAGCACGTAACGCGACTGAAATCCGCTGGGCCTCTTTGTTTGAGCCGGTCTCGGAGGTCAACCCCCCATGCCGGCGGCGCCTGCCTGAAGGATTCGCCGGTCCGCTGTCGTTAGTTTCCGTTTTCGAGATGCCGCCACGACCCACTTCCCCCCTACAAACACGAATCCCTTCAGCTCCAGCTTGAAAGGAACGCATTCGGCCGACAGAGGAACGTCCAGCGTTGTGGTCGTCTCTTTGATGGGGACGGACACTGCGATTTGGGGACGATCCTGAATATGCACCTCGAGCCGCGTGACACCGCGAGTGGTTACGGTCAGGCGCAGCTTGAGGTGTTTGCGGTCCGGTGCCGGGATTCTCCCATGGATTTCTCGGATGTCAAACCGGTAGGAGGGGTTGCCGGCCAACACGCCGCAGCAGAAATTGATCAAGTCGGCATTTCTCTTGAGCAGGTCAGTCTCTGTCAGCGCTCGAACGATTTCGGGCATGACACCGACGTCTTCGAGCGGCTCGCCGGCATGTCGACCCACTCGCAGCGAGCGCCGCAGCGCCACCCCCATCGCCGTGCCGTCGGGCAACGGTTCCAGCGGATTGGGTGAGAGGCTCCGCAGACGACTTACCAGTTCGCTATGCATCCAGCGGTTCGCCCCCCCGGCGCCGGTGTTCGTGTCAATTCCGATGACCGGGCCGATGGCATGATCTTGGAACCCGGCGGCGAAAATATCGGCAGCGCTGTAGCAGAGAGCATCCGTGATCAGCGCCGCCGGGCCGTGATAGATCTGCCCGATGTCGTTGGCCTGATCCGGCCGCGTAAGATGCTTTCTATTGGAAAGAATGCGGCCGAACTCGAAACGCATGTCCAGAAAATCAAATGGGCCCTCAACGGCAACACGCCGCATCAACGGTGTGTTGATGCAGTGGAAACCCTCCGGGGTCACCGCTTGCGGCGTCAACATCTGGAGGATGCCCTCAGCGGCGGGGACTGAGCCGCCGGGGTTGCCGCGGATGTCGACGATCAGTCCGTCCGGCGCCCGCTCCGCGGCCATCGTGAGAATGCGGCGAAATTCCGCGACAAAATCCCGCAGCGAGTGCTCGCCGGCGTGATCGAAGTTGCGGATGCGGACGTACGCGAAGTTTTGCCCGGGCAATGACGAAAGTTCCCGCAGGACTCGGAACTGGAAGATCTCCGGGAAGATCGAGGTCGTCGAGAGATCGATCTCGCCGTCGCCTCCCGCCTCCACCGCCGCTTCCGGCAAACTGTCGGCCCTGCGGATGTTGAGGCCCCCGCGGAAACGGCGCACTTTTTCGTCGGAGGCGTTCTTGTCCGCACACCATAGGGCTTTGCGCGCCAAATGCGTTTCAGCGACAGATTCGCACACGCTCGAAGAAAGCACCGCTCCGCGACCGAAAAGCTCTCGGGAGCGGCCCTTCCAAACTCCCCACGGAATCATGACTTGCCGTGGTCGCGGCGGGTCGGTTCGCCCGAATTCGGTGTCGGGCAGGTATGTGATCGTAATCCATTCTTCATCCGGAGGAAGGGAAAAAGCGAGGGGGCGGACGGTTAAGCGAGCCAGTCCGCGGGCCAGACGCGAGGCGGGATTGTTAGCCGGTTCGCGCTCGGCATTGTCGAGCACCGCCTTTTCCAACGGGATGCCGTTCCAGTGCGTGACTTCGGCGCCCTGTCTGAACCGCGATTTCGGGAATTCCGACAGAATCTTAGTCACGAGATAACGGCGCGGGCTCTTGTCTTGCGCTCCACCGCAATCTTCCAGCAAGAAAGGGAGAAAAGCGACATGCCCTCGGTAGGGCCGAGGGAGCGAGTAGAAAGTGTGGGCGTCCCGCAATTCCTTGAAAGTCTCGATCATCTCGGCGTGGAATTCTCGCTCCGTGATTGCGGCAAGGCGGTCGGCCAGCAGGCGCAGCCGCTGCACCGGGTCAATCGCGTACCGAGATCGCTTGAACGGCAGGTGCGCGTTGAATTGGGTCATCAAAACGATCGCCTGCCGCACCACGACGGCCTTTTCCTTTGACAGCCTGACCCGGCGAAGGAACTCCGGGAGCAAAAAGGGCGTCGATTCATCCTTGCGGCGTTTTTCGAAGGCTTCGATTAGGGCGCGGGCGGTTTCCGCGTCCTCGACGACTTTCTTGAACAGCCCAACGACCTTTTTCGTGGATGGGCTTTCTTGCGCATCCGGCCGGGTCGCCTGGCGCCATGCTGATAGGGTTTCGCGGAAGTCCTGTTCGACGCCGGCTTCCTGGTACAGCGTCTCGATCTCCTCGCGCCGCGCCGTCAAGGAATTGCCGTTTCCTCGTCCGGCCGGGGAGCCGACTGCGGCATCCACCATATCGTTGATGTTGTCCCGAAGCCGCAACACTCGGCGTTCTTGCAGCGGCCGCGGGTCATCCACTCGAGCGAGGAATTGCTCCAACGGCGCATAGGTTTCGGTGTCGGTGTAGACCGACCGTAGATACTCGCGGAGGTCTTCGATTTCGATGGTCATGTCCAGCCTGCATTTCTCACCACTTGGCGGTCGAAGCACGCAATAGGCCTGTCATTACTTCGTTACGGTTGCCTGCTGTGCTCACCGTACTGTTCAAGTACGCCTCTTTGCTTAAAAAATGGGGCGCCCGGCGGCCCGTGCCTCGTACTGACAGCCCTCTCACGCACTTCGCCCCGCCACGTGGTGAGAAGTGCAGGCTAGTCCGGTATCGAGACAGGCCGGAACGCCGCTCCCGGCGGGTTCTCTGATTCGCGGTTCAGTGTAACGTCCGGCCCGGATGGGATACAAGCGGGCGGCAGCCGCCTACGACCGGTCGTCCTGTTGAAAGTGCGCTGTAGCGTAAGAAGGCTTACATTCGGTCGGACCGCAAAAGCACCGGGGAGGGAGGACGCTTCTCAGGCGGTAAGGATTTTCGGAAAAATCCAAAAAAAACTCTTCCATCAAAGCATTTCTCGTGATATAGTCCGGGGCGCTAATAGGCCGACGCCTGCAGTCGCCGTGTGGGAACACACTCCAGATCGCAGTCGGAAGCTTTCGACATTAGAGACCGGAGAGGGAAACATGGAACAAGCACTACGCGACTCGATCACGATGCTCATTGATGCTTTGGTGGTGGCCGCCAAAGCGGAAAATGACGCCGCAGCAAAGACGCAGGTTCGGGCACAGGTTGTTGAGGCGTTGCAGACCGCAGCGGCGCCGCTCGGCATTAACGTCGCTCCCGAACCCGAATGGTGCTAGCCCCGGTCATCGGCATTGAATCCTAATCAGGGAAGGAGCTCAGGCTCCAAGCTAGGCCCGCCTTGAGAAAGCGCGTCGGGCGTGCGTGGAGGTGTGCGCAGCCGCCTGGTTACGGTTCCGAAGAGGGGGCTAATCGCGCCACGGCGTTCCCGCTCGAATGGGCCTGGGGTCCGTTAGTCCTTTTGGCGTTGGGGACGCCGGCATAAGTTGTTGATTCTAAGGGGGTGCGGAAAAGGGTGACAGTCCCCGAAGAAAGCGATCGTACTTCCGCCACGGACTGCCGGCCTGCATTTCTCACCACTTGGCGGGCGAAGCACGCAATAGGCCCGTCATTACTTCGTTACGGTTGCCTGCCGTGCTCACCGTACTGTTCAAGTACGCCTCTTTGCTTAAGAAATGGGGCGCCAGGCGGCCCGTGCCTCGTACTGACAGTCCTCTCACGCACTTCGCCCCGCCACGTGGTGAGAAGTGCAGGCTAGGGTCCAGGTTTCCACGGTACGCTATCCTTGGGTTGCGAATCCCGCCCTTCTCGCAAAAAGTTACAAGATCACGAAGGCCGGGAATTGAGCAATTTCTTCGCCGGTTTCAGGGTCTTGTTGATTCGAAGGGGCGTGGTGTTCGAGCAATCGCTGATTGAGGATCGATCGCGAAGGGTCAGTTCGAGGGCGCTAGCGGCCTCCGTCTTCGTCCAACTTAGCTTTCTAGCGGTCGCCGCCCTGATCCCTCTGTTCTACACGGCTGAGCTGCCGATTGGGCGTTTGTTAACGCAAAGTTGGTTGCTTGCGCCGCCGCCCGAGGCGTCCCCGGCCGTCGCGCCGCCGACTCCCATCGAGCGTTTTGAAGTCGAGCTGCAACAACCTCCGGCAATCCCGGACCAAGTTGCGATCATCGACGACGGCGCCGACGCACCGGCGCCGCGTTTATCGCAGCCGGTAGGGGTGGTGCGAATGGGTGGGGTGGCCGACGGGTACTCGAGTGGAGTGTTTGGGATGGGAAGGCTCAGCCTGTCGGATGTTGTTCCTCCGCAAAGAATCCGCAGAGGAGGGCGCGTTCAGGAAGCCCTGTTACTAGAACGCGTACCCCCCGTCTATCCCGCGGAGGCGATTGAGCAGTCAATCTCGGGGTTGGTGTTGTTGGAAGCGATTATCGGGGTGGACGGGTCGATTCACCAAGTTAAGGTCATCAGCGGCGATCCCTTGCTGGCGGCGAGCACGCTGGACGCGGTCAGGCAATGGCGCTATCGACCAACACAACTCAACGGTACGGCGGTCGAGGTGATTACGCGGATCGAAGTCACTTTCAGATTCCAGCCGAGCGAAGCCGCCGATTCGGAGCAGCGCAAGAAAGAGAAGAATAGCTGATCTGCTTCAGTGCTCACGAGCGACAGCGCATTCGGCATGTATCTAACGCGAGCGTTGTCGCCGGCTCCGACTCATGGCGTTTCGTCGGCGTAGTAGCCGTCGCGGGCCTGCACTTTGCAACCTTTTCTCTTGGCGCGCAATTTGATCTTGCGGAAACCGGACGGACCGGCTTCCTGACTAGAGCTGTAGCCGATGCTGTATTGATTTCGCAGCTCCTCCTGAATCTGATCGAAGATCGCCTTGAGAGACATTCTCTTGTTCACTTCGAAGACGTTGCCGCCGGTGGCTTTGGCGAACTTGTTCAACGCGCCCCCGCCTATGCCGCCGAAACTGCCCGCTCGGTAATAGAATGCGCGGTCCAAGTAGCGAATGCCGTAGACGACCACGTCAGAACGATGCGCAGCTTCGACAGCGACCTCGCGCTTTACGCGGCTGCCGTAGTCATTGCCGTCGGAGATTAGTACGACCGCTTTGCGCCCGACTTGGCCTTTCAGAACTTCCTCGGAAGCGAGATAGACGGAGTCGAAAAGCGCAGTGCCTACAGGCCGCCTCGATTGCGGGACAGGGCCGGGGTGCAGGCCTCCGCGGCTTCCCTGAATTCGCAGTCGCTGCAGCGAGCTCCGCAGAAGCTTCCCGGAGTTTGTGAGGTCTTGCAACAACTCCACGTCGACATCGAAGCTGATCAGGAAGGCGAGGTCTTTGTCATGCCGCAAGACTTCCTGAAAGAATTGGGCGGCCGCTTGCTTTTGGGGGCCGATTACACGCTCTTGGCTCACTGAGGTGTCAACCAGCAACCCGATCGTCAGTGGAAGGTCGGCTTGGCGCGCGAAGTAGCGAATCCGCTGGAGCTTGCCGTCTTCTTCGACGACGAAATCATCTCGCGTCAGATCGCTAACGAGCTGCCCCTTCTTGTCGCGAACGGTCGCCAGGACGTTGACAACCCGCACGTCGACCGAGATTGTCGTGATGTCCTCGTCGGAGCTTTCTTGTCCCGCCGAAAAAGGGGTCAACAACGCGGCAAGTGCAGCAGCGGCTGCACCGGCCACGACCCGCCGCCTCTGAAAGCCGGCGGGACCGGAAGAAGTGTTTCTAGATGCCATCGGCTTGACGTTGGAAAGACGGTTCGCGAGGGCTTATCGTTTCCAGTCGTTGTCGAGCCCATTGTATCAGCGGGTGCCGGCGGCTCTTCTTGACAGCCGCACCTCGCGGGCCTCGATCTCGAGTTGCCGCTTCATTTCGCCGGCAATCACAAAGGAGTAGCCTGCTTCCAGCAGGTTTTCGATTATCTCGGGCAGGGCCGCGATGGTCTCCCGGCGGTCGGCGTGCAGGTTCGTCGTTTCTCCGTCATGGAGGCAAATGATCGCTCCTTCGTCGACGCCTCGAAGGACACGCCGCACGATGCGGTCCCTCGGGAATTGCCAGTCCCAGCCGATGACGCTCCACATTACGGCCGTAAGGCCAAGTCTCGGCTGAATCCGCGCCAGGCTTGGTGCTCGCACCCCGTACGGAGGCCGGAACAGCGCGGGTCGCCGACCAATTGTCTTTCCGATTGCCGCTTGGGTGGCTTCCAGTTCATCACGGACACGATCCGCGCGGCATCGCAGCAGCGCCGGATGAAAGTAGGAATGGTTGCCGATTTCGTGCCCGGCGGCCGCCATCGCACGCGTGATATCGGGCAAACGATCGACGTTGGCGCCGCAACAGAAGAAGGTTGCCCGAATACCGTAGTGTTCGAGCACAGCGAGCACGCCGGGGGTTGATTCGCTGGGGCCGTCGTCGAACGTCAGGGCCACTTTGCGGAGGCCCAGCGGTCCGCGATGAAAGCCGCGGCCCCAAGTTTGCGAGACCGGGCAGGCCGCGCTGTAAGCCCCATAGGCGGCGGCCGCGCCCGCGGCCGCGAGGAGGAAACGAGCCGGCACGGAAGCGATCGTATCAGTAACGTCGCTTTGGCCCGCTCGCGGCGGTTCGTTAAGATTGTCGCGGTCCGCCCGAAGCGAATTCTTAGACCCATCAGCATCTTGCGCCGAGTTCAGACCGGGCCTATACTGGATTTTCCGAGTCGGAGCTGAGTGGTGGAAACGATATCGTTCATGCACGGCATCGACCCCGAATTTCACTCGCCCCAACGCGAGGCGGCGCTCTTCTACGGGATGTTTTTGCGCGGTCGCTCGGCCGACGAATTACGCCGCGAAATCGATATCTCGCCGAAGCTTTTCCGCAAATGGATGCGTGCCCGCGAGTACGGCCCCACCTTTCGCAACAACCTGCGTCGCATGTACGCCTACCGCAAACAGGTGCTGGCAATTTTCGATTCCCTCGTCACGACTGAGCAGTTCGTCGAGCAACGGCGCGAACAGTAGTGGTCGTTTTTCTCCGGCGTCCTCAAATAGGTATAGCGACCTTACGGTCTTCCACTTACTGAGTCTCGCATAATATACTGTCAATCGAGACAAAGAGAAGACTGTTTCCAGAAAGCGGTAATCAAGCGCGGTTTGCGGCGCATTCGCCGCAGCGCTTTGCGGGCGCGCTCGTCGAGTTCCCAGTAGTCCTTCGGGCAGACGTTGGGCAACTCGTGCTGCTTCCAGTACGCCCAAATGTATTCCACCGGGTTCAACTCCGGCGCATAGGGCGGCAAGTACTCCGTTGCGATGTGATCCTCGGAGAGCTGGATGAACTCCCGCACCAGGCGGCTGCGGTGCGCCGGCAGCCGGTCCCAGACGATCAGCAGTGGGCCGTCGATGTGGCGCACCAAAGCCTTCAGGAAGTCGATGACCTCCAGCTCGCCGATCGCGCCGGGATAGAGCCGGAAGTAAAAGTTGCGCAACGTCAGCCCGGCCGACACCGACAGCTTGTCCCAGTTGAAGTTGAACTCCAACACCGGTGTCTCGCCGCGCGGCGCCCAGGTGCGGCAACGATGCGGCTTCTGACTCAATCCGCTTTCGTCGATGAAGACGATCGTACGTTCTTCTTTGCGGGCTTTTTTTTAATGGCCGGCCAAGTCTTGCGCTGCCAGCCGCGGATGGCCTCTTCGTTGCGCTCCCGCGCTTTGCCGACGGGCCGTTGCGGGCTCCAACCGAGCGCCCGCAGGATCTTCCAGACATGGCCCTCGTGATAGCGCACGCCGAACTCGTCTCCGATCAGACGAGCGACCCGCGGACAGCTCCACAGCGGCGTCGGGAAGCCGTGCGCCTCGGGGCCTTCCAGCAGCAACGCCTCGAGGCGTTCGAGCTGCGCGGCGTCCAACAGCGGCTTACGGCCGGCGCGGCCGGCCTGGCGCAACCCGGCTTCGCCGTCACGCCGGTATCGTCGCAGCCACTCGCTGACGCTTTGCCGCGCGACCTTCAATCGCCTCGCTGTCTCGGACTGACTACAGCCTTGCTCGACCAACCGGATCGCTTTGAAACGGCGCTTCTCCAGGGCCTCGAAATCCCGCCGTACGCCTTTTGTATTTCCCATACATACAAAGACGTACGTACCCCAAAAAGGTGTCACTTTATTTTGCGAGATTCAATAGTCCCATTCGGTACGGGTGGTCTATGGCCGCCCGCCGCGACGGCAACCAGAATAGTAGCGTTCTCCCCGCTCTCGGAAGGGACCGATCGACGTGAACAAACTGTTCGAACGCGTTCGTAGTGTGTTCAAGGATTCCTGGGCGCAGGACTTGGTCGAGTACGCCTTGATCGCCGGTTTTGTCGCGATGTCGCTGAGTGCCGCGTTTCCGGCGGCGGCGAAGCCCTGGAGAAGGCTCGCCAGGAAGATGGCCAAGGTAACCGCCCTTGCGGCCGGCACCAGTTCCAGCTTCAATTGCTGAGAATCGTCCAATTATCTTGCCCGGGCGGCTCCGCTCACCCTTCTGTCCGCTGTGTCTTGTAAGATCAGTCCTACGATAGTCTGACTCCCAACACGCGTCTCGCGCCCGTTGCGAGTTCCTTGGCGACCGACCCCTGATGGCCACAGCTAGAGCGGACTCGAACCTCAACCGGTTCCTGAGCGCACCCGGCCGCGTCTTGTGGCTGTATCTCTTGGCAGCGCTATCGATGACCTTTCCACTTGTCCTCCGCCTCCGGTCCGCGCTGCCGGCGGGTTCCGGGGACGTTTGGCAGAATTATTGGAACTTCTGGTGGTGGAAAACGAGCCTATTCGAACTGCAACAGTCTCCCTACCACTCCCAGTATCTGTTTCACCCCAGCGGCGCGGATCTAGCCTTCCACACGCACTCGCCGTTCAACATGATCGTGGGCATGCCGGTCAACCTGGTATGGGGCGAGGCGGCCGCTTACAACTTTTGCATCTTGCTGGGATTGTGGATAGCCGGTTGGGGGATGTATCTGCTCGTCAGGGACCTAACCGAAGACAGCCGCGCCGCTTTTCTCGCCGGAATCGTTTTCGCCTACTTCCCGCAGCACCTCGAACAGACCCTCGAGCACCTCAACCTGGCGTCGGTTCAGTTTCTTCCGCTGACCCTTTGGTTCTTCTATCGATCGGTAGGGGGGGTGCGAAAGCGCGACGTCGCCGGGCTCGGCGGTTGCTTCGCGTTGAACGCGCTTTGCAGCTGGCATCTCGGGGTGATGCTGCTGTTGTTGCTCGCGTTCGCGGGCCTATGGGAATTGGTGAACGTAAAGCAGGGCTGCCGAGAGCTGCTATTGCGATGGGCCGCGGCCGGCGTCTTTGCGGCGATTCTCATCGCGCCGGCGGCGTCTCCGATGATCAGCGAGATCGCCTCGGACGCTGACTATTTTCAGAAACCGCCTGTTGATCGGGGCATTGACGCGGCCTACCTCGTCGTGCCGCCTTATGCACACCCGCTTTGGGGCTCGTTGACGGCTGAGAGCTACGCGGATCGAGCTTATCACGGGGCCGGGTTCGTGAGCTATCTGGGACTCGTTCCGGTCGCTCTGGCCGGCCTCGCGTTGTGGCGGCGACGGACGGGCGCGGTGTTTTGGGGTTGCGTCGCGTTGGTCGGATTGGTCCTGGCGTTGGGCGCGCATCCTTGGTGGAACGGGGTGTTGCACGAAGAGATCTCGCTTCCGTTCGCCGTGTGGCCGTCGTTGCCGGGCTTGTCAATGCTGCGCGTGGCGAACCGTTTTCTGATCTTGACGAGCTTGGGATTGGCGGTTTTGGCGGGATTTGGGGCGGTGTCCACGGTGCGCGGAGACCGCAATTTCCTCGTGGTGTGCGCGCTGGTCGTTTTTGAATATCTCTGGGTGCCGTACCCGATTCGGCAAGTCGAGATTTCGCCGCTTTACGAAAAGCTCGCCGAGGCCGACGGGGACGGCGCGGTCTTGGATATCCCGTTTCACCAACGCAACCGCACGGCGCACAACTTGCCCCCACAGACGGTTCACAAGCGCCCGATCGGCGGCGGCTATGTGTCGACGATTCCGCCAAGCGCCGAAAGGGCAATTCGCGGGGAATCCGTTCTGGCTGACTTGGCCGGCGTACCGAGCTTAAGACGTCCCATCGACTTTGATCGATTGCGCGGGCTCGGATTCGATTGGGTCGTCCTCCACAAGGATCGCCGTGAAAGCCGCCGCCAGGCACTGACGGCGAAGATCGAACCGGGCGACATACTGGGAGCCAAGCGAGTGCGAAGGCTGGGGGGCATTCCGGACGAAACGTTTGATGAGATCCGTCGGCAACTCACCGCGCAAGACGGACCGCCGTTTCTTGAAGACGACAAGATCGTGATCTTCGATCTGAGAAACTCGGCCGGAACTCCCAGCGTTCCCTAGATGAACTTGTATTCACCGGGACGCGGCAACGGCGGGATATCCACTTCCGCTTCCAAATCAAAGCGCTTGGGCATGAGATCAAGTTTCGATTTCATGATCATGTCCCAGGTGACCTCGATTCCCGCATAGGCGGCTTCCCGCGCCATGATGGCCGTCATGGTGCTTTCGGCAACAACCGTCGCCCGGTTGATATAAGGACCGTCGCCGAGGATGCTGTTGACCATCTCGACGTGTTCATGAACGTAGGGGCCGACATCGGCTTTTTGACCCAGGTCGCGGCAATCGCTCTTACCCTTCGTGCCGACGACCCATTCGTCGATACGGCGAACTTTGCGTTCCGGGTATTGTCGGCAGTGGCTCGTCACGCGGACACCGTTGGGATAAACGAAATCCGAGAATAGGTGGTCGTAGATGTTGCCGTACATCATCTCGCGGGGCCGCCAGGCGGCACCGCCCGACGCCACGACGCTCAGCGGGTGGCTGCCCATCACCCAATTGATCACGTCGATGTTGTGGAGATGTTGCTCGACCACATGGTCGCCGCAAATCCAGACGTAGGAATACCAGGCTCGGTGCTGCCATTCCATGCCTTTCTTCTTGTCGAGGAATTCTTTGCCCTTGATCACCGGACCGCCGACCCAATTGGCGTAAGTCGCGACGACATCGCCGATTTCGCCGTTTTGGATTTTTTCGACCGATTGCACGTACTCTTGCTGCGAGCGCCGTTGTGCCCCCATCATGACGGTGAGCTTCTTGCGCTCCGATTCGCGGGCGGCTTCCATGAAACGGCGAACGCCGACCGGGTCGGTTCCCGCGGGCTTCTCGGCGAAGACGTGCTTGCCCGCTTCGACCGCGGCCTCGAAGTGAATCGGACGCCAGCCCGGCGGTGTCGTGAGCATGATGATATCGACGTCGCTGTTGAGGATTTTCTTGTAGGCGTCGAAACCGGTATGGCGTCGATCGGGCGCCACTTTGATGCGATCTTGGATTGCCGGGAATTCCTCGCCGCCGCGGAGGCGACGGATGGATTTCTCGAGTTGGTCTTCGAACAGGTCACCCATGGCGACGAGCTCGACGTTGGGGTTGCCGCTTAGCAGATCGTTGACCGCGCGGGTCCCTCGGCCGCCGCAGCCGATGATGCCGGCCGTGAGTTTTTCCTTGCCCGCGCCGCGGACCAATGCCGGTTTGATGATTTGGAATCCGGCCGCGACGCCCGCCGCGGTTGACGATTTCAGGAAGGAACGTCGAGACTTGTGTTTGGTTTGGTCGGCCATCAAAGAACCTTTCGTGTCTTGGGGAAGATGGTATGTGGACCATTATGGGTGCGGAGGGCGGTCGGCGTCCACGGCGACCGCGCGTGCGATTTTCTCTCGGGCGTCAAGTGATCGAGAGGGTTGCGGGCCGGGGGCGGTTTGCGGGTAGTTTGAGGCGGGCCGCCGAAAGCGGGACATGTCGTCAAGAATGGCAACACGGCACGAAAGAATGCGTGCGCCACACCTGGGGCGAGGTGTGGACCGGTGCGATAGACTGAGAGCGTTCCACGGGAGACTCGGGAAGTAACCGGCGGATACGAACCCCATGGGCATTGAAATTGAACGGAAATGGCTCGGGGTCTACGCCGTCGCGGCGGTCTTGATTATCGCCGCCGATCGCGTTACCAAGCTTGCGATCAGCGCCTCTATACCGCTCTACAGTTCTCGGACTGTGATTGAGGGCTTTTTCGACATCGTCCATACACGCAATACGGGCATCGCGTTCAGTCTGTTTGCCGACGCGGGGCCGACGGTCCGTGAAATCTTGATCCCGGGGATGTCGGTCGCGGCCGTCGTTTTGGTGGTGGTCTTGTTTTTCCAGTCCGGATCCGGATCGTGGCGCTTCCAGGTCGGGTTGACTTTGGTCCTGGCCGGTGCAGTGGGGAATCTCTACGATCGCGCCGTTTACGGATTCGTGGTGGACTTTCTTGACTTCTATGTCGGCGGCTACCATTGGCCGGCATTCAACGTAGCCGACAGCTCGATCACCACCGGAGCGGGGCTGCTGGTGCTCGATTCGTTCTCCTCTGCTCGCCAAGAAACGAAAGCGGAGCAGTCGGCCTAGGCATCGATTCCGTCTTCCCACCCATGTGTCCCAGGCTATTCGCGATCGGGTCGTTTTCAATGCCGACGTACGGCGTGTTGGTGGCGATCGGGTTTCTTGTCGGGTTGTTCGTGGTCGGGCGTTTGGCTCGGCGAGTGGGCTTAAATGCGGACCACGTCGGCAATCTGGCGGTTTACGTCTTCCTGTCGGCAATCGTGGGGGCGAAGGGATTCATGATCCTGGCCAACGCCGATTATTACTTCTCCGACCCGAGCCGGATTTTCTCGCTGTCGGCGCTACAGGCGGGCGGTGTTTTTTACGGCGGCTTGCTGGCGGCTCTGGCGACGGCGTTTTGGTTTACCCGCAAGTACGCTTTGCCGGGGTTGGCGACGGCGGACGTATTCGCGCCGGGGCTTGCAATCGGCCACGGCATCGGACGCTTGGGATGTTTCGCGGCGGGCTGCTGTTGGGGCAAAGAATCGTCGCTGCCTTGGGCCGTGAGCTTTACCGATCCACTGGCGCACGAGTTCGTCGGCGTCCCGTTAAACGTCCATTTGCACCCGACGCAGCTTTATGAATCGTTCGGGACTTTGGCGGTTGGGTTCTTTCTGCTTTGGTTGTTCGGGAAGGCCCACAGTTCGGGAGCGATCATCGGGTGGTATTTGGTGCTTTATTCGACGTTCCGGTTCTGGGTGGAGTTTCTGCGCGACACCTCGGAGCGCGTTTTCCCCGGCGGCGGCCCCTTGAGCACAACCCAGTGGGTGGCGCTGGCGCTGGTGGCGGCGGGGGTTGTTGTTCTGTTGCGGCGGGGTCGCGTTCGGCACCCAGTCGCGGCAAAGTCGTCGGCGTAGCGCGAGGGTTTCCGGCATTCTCGGATCGTTTCTCTTTATCCAGATAGGCCCAATAGTCGGTCCACCCTGCGGCTGACATCCGCCAGATAGGTCCGGTCGCCTGCTTTGAGTTCCACGGTGGCCGCGCCGGTGTATCCGACGTCAGCGAAGGCATTGCGAACTTCCTCCCAGTTGACGTCGCCCTCGCCGAGATTGACGAACTGCCGCGTCCGGCGCACATAGTCTTTGAGATGCACCTTGACGATGCGCTTGCCGACTTTGCGAATCCAATGTTGGGGGACACCATAGTGGACCATGTTTCCGACATCGACGTAGGCTTGGATCAGCGGGTGTTCGAACTCGTCGATGTATTGGACGAAGTCGCGTGCCGTTAGTAGAAACTTGTTCCAGACCTCTTCGATGGCGATGATGACATCGAGTTTCTCGGCGAGCGGAATGAGCCGGCGGATTTGTTCTTGTGAACGCTCCCAGGCTTGCTCGTAGTTCGTGTCATCGCGGACGACGGCGGGCACCAGCAAGACGGCGTCGGCTCCGTACAGTTTGGCCTGGTGAAGCGACGCACGCATGCCACTCATGCTGGTTTCGACTTCTTTGGCGTCCGGGCTCGATAGCGGGTACCTCCAGTGAGCCTGGTTCATCACGGAGTGAATTCGGAGCCCGGCTTTGTCGGCCGCGCTCTTGATCTTGGCGGTTTCCTCGTCGCTGTCAACCGTCTGCACTTCCATTTCGTTGAAGCCGATGTCGACGGCGAGTTTGAAGCGGTCGAGGTACGACAATTCTTTCGGAAGCATCGAGATCAAAACGGCCTTGGTGATCGAGGCTGACTCTCGCGCCGCAGCCGCGCGCGGGACGGCCGCGGCGACGGGCAACAGGGCTGCCGATGTGCCGAGAAAATCACGCCTTGAAATCATGTGAATCTCCTTAGGACCGTCGCTCGCGGCCCTTGGATTATAGGGTATTTATCGGCTTGCTATGATCGACATGATGCGCTGATTCAGGGCCGCGTCCGAGGATCTCGCCTGCTGCCGTCCGTCGGCTCGAAGGTGGTACTCAGCCTCGGGCGCTCGCGAAATCACGATGATTCAGACACTGTTCGGCCCTCCACCGGAGCCAACCGTCCTCGAACGCTTCAAAGAGGGTGTGTCGAAGACGCGTGATCAGCTGGTCGATCAGATCGATGATCTACTCCAGGGCAAGAAGGAGATTGACGAGGAAGTTCTTGAAGAACTCGAGATGACGCTGATCGGTGCGGATATCGGCGTCCGCACGACGGCCGAAATCCTCGATGAGGTACGGGAGCAGCTCGATCGTGAGCAATTGGCGGACGCCGAAGAGTTGAAGACGCATATCGCGCGCCATCTACTCGATGTACTCAAGCGCTCTGACGCCGAGCCGGCGAAGCCCCCCGCGGGGCCTGAGGTCATTTTGGTTGTCGGCGTGAACGGGACCGGCAAGACGACGACGATCGGCAAGTTGGCCCACCGTTTCAGCGGGGAAGGCCGAAAGGTGCTGCTTTGTGCCGGAGATACGTTTCGCGCGGCCGCCGCCGAACAGCTGGAAGCGTGGGGCGAGCGGACATCGTCCGAGGTGATTCGGCAGCGGCCGGGAGCGGACCCCAGCGCGGTCGTGTTTGACGCCTTGGAGGCCGCCAAGGCGCGGGGCGTCGATGTTGTGATTATCGACACGGCCGGCCGGCTTCACACCAAGTCGAACCTAATGGCCGAACTGGAGAAGATGACGCGGACCACGAGTCGGCTGATTCCCGGCGCTCCGCACCAAGTCTTGCTGGTGCTCGACGCAGTGACAGGGCAGAACGGGCTCGAGCAAGCTCGTCAGTTCACCAAGAGTGCGGCGGTCACGGGCCTCGTCGTCGCGAAGCTGGACGGCACGGCCAAGGGCGGCATAGCGGTGGCGATTGCGCGAGAGCTCGAATTGCCGATCCGTTACGTGGGGTTGGGCGAGCAAGCGGAGGATCTGATGCCGTTCGATGGCGAGACCTTTGTGCGGTCGTTATTTGAAACGTAGCGGGCACAGCTATTGCCGAGCCGGAGTTTTGATGACGGACAAGGACCAGGAACTACTCCGCAAAGCGCTCGATCTCGCAAGCCGAGGCCGCGGGCTGGCTGCGCCTAATCCCATGGTCGGAGCGATCGTTGTCGACGCCGATGGGAACGAACGTGGGAGTGGTTTCTACACCTGGGAGGGTGAGAAGCACGCGGAGGTCGTTGCGCTCGAACAAGCCGCCGAATCGGCTCGCGGTGGGACCCTTTACGTCAGCCTCGAGCCGTGTTGCTTTGAAGGTCGCACGCCCGCTTGCACTGAGGCGATCGTCAAGGCGGGAGTGCGGCGAGTCGTCGCCGCCGCCGATGATCCTCATCCGAAGGTTCAAGGAAGAGGATTTAAAATACTGGAGAAAAATGGTATAGATGTCATCAGAAGTTCGGGCTCCGTGCTTGAGATTGCTGACGAGGCGCGCCGTCAAAACGAAGCGGCCTTTCATTTCAGCCGAACCGGCAAACCGATGGTCACGCTGAAGTCCGCCGTCACGCTGGATGGCAAGATTGCCGCGCCCGACGACAACCGCGGCTGGATCACCAGCGATGTCGCCCGAAACCATGTCCAACAGGTTCGACACGACCACGAGGCCATCCTGACGGGTATTGGAACCGTACTGGCGGACGATTGCTTGCTGACCGACCGCACGGGCCTTCCGCGGCGTAGGCCGCTGCTGCGCATCGTGGCTGATTCGCTCGCGCGCTTACCGCTGAAGTCGAAACTGGTGGAATCATTTGATGACGACCTGGTCGTGGTCACAACGTCGGTGGCCCCGGTCAAGAGGAAACAGGCGCTTGAGGACCTCGGGATTCCGGTACGTGTACTCGACGGCGAGCGAGGTAGGGTGAACCTTTCGGGCATCGTCGAATGGCTGGGGCGTGAACAGCGAACGTCGTTGCTATTCGAAGCCGGGTCGAAGTTGAACTGGGCGGCGCTCGATTCAGGGATCGTCGACAAAATTCTGCTGTACTATGCACCGAAGATCCTAGGGGGTATTGACTCGATTCCCATGGTCGGCGGAGTCGGGCGTCGCAGCCGACAAGGGGCGCTGCAGCTTCGCAATTTGCGGACGTTTTCCGTTGGTCCGGATGAATTCGCCGTCGAAGCCTATCCGGACCGGCCTGTCGACCGTGAGGAGGAAGCGGGGTAGCGGGCTGGAAACGGCCCGCGGCCGGCCGTATCGAAGCATCGCTCTACAACCACCACCATGTTTACGGGAATTATCGAGGAAACCGGAGCGGTCGAGCGTCTGAACCATCAGTCCGGCGGCGCACGGCTTACCCTACGGGGCCGCGAAGTCCTCGCTGATATCGAGATTGGCGGCAGCATCGCCGTCAACGGCGTTTGCCTCACTGCCGTGGCGATTTCCGCCGAAGGCTTCAGCGCCGACCTTTCGCCGGAAACCGTGGAGAGAACCAACCTCGGACGGCTGCATACGGGGGACACGGTTAATCTCGAGCGGCCGCTTCTGCCCACCGGACGCCTCAGCGGACATTTCGTCCTAGGCCACGTGGACGGCGTCGGTGAGTTGGTCTCGCTCGAAGCCTTGCCCGACGGCAACTGGTGGCTGAGCGTCCGTGCGCCCGAGGACCTGCTGCGTTACCTCGTGTACAAGGGTAGCGTCGCCATCGACGGCATTAGTTTGGCGATCGCGTCCCTAGAACGCGACGTCATCGGCGTGGCAATCATTCCGCACACCTACGAAAGAACGAACCTGGCCGGCCTGCGCCCCGGCGCGAAAGTCAATCTCGAGTGCGACATCATCGCCAAGCACGTCGGAAGGCTGCTCGAGACGGTGGACCGCTCGCCGAAATCTTCGTTGCGTATCGACGATCTCAAGGAGCAGGGTTACTAACCTGCATTTCTCACCACCTGGCGGTCGAAGCACGCAATAGGCCTGTCATTACTTCGTTACGGTTGCCTGCCGTGCTCACCGTACTGTTCGAGTACGCCTCCGCGCGCCAGGCGGCCCGTGCCTTGTACTGACAGCCCTCTCACGCAATTCGCCTCGCCACGTGGCGAGAAATGCAGGCTAAGCACAACTCCTGTCTCTCTCCGAATATCGCCATTGGCGACACGGCCACGTTGGATACGGATTGGACGTCTTGGTGCGGCGAAGCTCGCTCATTGGCCGCGGGGCACGCCCTCAAGGTTGCTAAGTCCCGCCCCGAGCCGGGAAGATGAAGAAGCTCGGCCTACCCCATGGCGAATGTAAGAATGTGCCCCAATTGCAGGGCGTTGCTCGATCCCAAGCTCGGTGTCTGCGGGTATTGCGGCATCGAGCTCGGCAAGCCGCGCCGCGAACCGGGACCCGTCAGCAAGCTCATACCCCAGGAGAATTTCACGACGATGGTCATTCTCCTGGTGAACTTCGGGCTGTTTATCGCCACGATGGTGATGACGATGAAGGGTTCGGAAGGCGGGGGTTTCCTGATGGGAATCGACGGCCGCATCCTGCGGCTATTCGGCGCCAAGGATGCTTTCTTCATCGCACACGGCGAGTGGTGGCGGCTAATCACGGCGGGCTTCCTGCACGCCGGCGTGTTTCACATTCTGATGAACTCTTGGGTGCTGTTTGACTTAGGTAGGCACTCCGAAGAAGTCTTCGGCACGCCCCGCTTTCTGGTGATCTATTTCGTGTCGAGCTTCTTCGGATTCGTCGCAAGTCTGTTCTGGTCCCCTCATTCGATCTCGGTGGGAGCCTCAGCCGCGGCTTGTGGGCTGATCGGCGCGATGATCGCGCACGGGTATCGCAGCGGCAGTTCCTATCGCTCGTTCTATGTGCGTTGGGCGGTGATTATCGTATTAATCGGGCTGATGCCGGGGTTCCGCATCGACAACGCCGCGCACTTGGGTGGGATGGCGGTGGGGTTTGTGATCGCCTACTTCGCCGGGACACCGCGCTATGCCCACCCGATCGAGTCGGTTTGGAGAACGGCGGCCGCGGGGGTGCTGCTCGTGGTGGTCTACTCCTTCTACCGGGCCTATGAATCCATGGCGGCCACGCCGTTCTTCTAGCAGCCCATCGTGAAAGTCCGACTACGCGAAAAAGGGTACAGTCAGGTACAGTCGGTTTCTTATGAATCCGCGGATTCATAATACCGCCATGAAAATGGGGGTCGGTAAGCCGAGGGGTCAGGCGGGAGCTTCCTGCCACGCTTTCAGGGCTCGCTCGAGTAGGGGTTGTACCCAGGGTTCCGCCCCACCTCCCTCCACCCTGGGCTATATTCCTGCCGCCGCTTCGCGGCTCTTGGCGTTTGCGGTCTTGCCGGGCGTAACCGAAATGGCCCGTCGCGCTCGGGAGGGGGTTGTAAAAGACATGTCGCCAGGAGTGGCGACACGGCACGCTGGAAGCGTGCGCGACGTCGGCGGCTTCGGTGTCGAGGACCTTTTTGCTCGACACACCTTCGCCGCGGGTCACTAGATGGCCCGTAGAGCTTCCTTGATCTCGGCGTCGAGTTTATCGAGGTCGGCCTGGAGGGTCTCGTGCTTCGTCGCCGCGTCCGTCTCGTCCTGTTCCTTGGCCGATATGTCCCCCTCAAGCCTTGCCTTGAGTGAGGCCTCGCTCGGGTCCTTGGCCTTCTGAATCGCCGCCCGATGTTGCTCGGCCTTGGCCCTTGAAACGGGAACCGCGCGGGCGGCAATCTCACACTCTTCCTTGAGTTGCTTTAGCTTCGCCAGCTTCTCGCGGATATCTTTCCATTTGTTTGGGGTGGCCAGTTCGTTAGCAACGTAGGCGCCGCCGCTGATGCCCATCAAGGTCAGCACATTGTCGTCGAGGACCGGGAACGCGCCGGTCTTGAAGATCGCGTGAATGACTTGCACGCCGACAACCAAGGTAAACGCAAAGATCTGAAATTTGAAAAGATTCGGTTGGCCCCGAATCGTAATCATATCGCCCCACCGAGGCTTGTCTTGCACCCTGATGAATGACTGATACTCTTTGGGGATCTCGCCGATCCGAACCATCGCCGCCGCCTTGGAAGTCAGTGCCGTGCTGCCCGCGATGCCCACCAGAACCAGCATTTGGGTCGTGATCGCAAGGAACTCATGACGGCTGTACCAAACGTAGATGCCCGCCCAAATTAAGATCGCGGTCCAAAGCAAGGCTTGCGCCAACGAAACGCTGTAAGTGCCGCGCGGCGTCTTCGCGAACCACATCGGCCGGCCGAATCGCCACGGCTCCGAGTCTTGGCTTTGTTTCTTGATACCGTACAACACGCCCGCGACCACGAAAATCACGACCAGCCCGAGCAGTCCGGCAAGAACGGCCGCCCAGCGGTGAACGATGCGGACCTCCTCGACGGCGACAAAGTGTTTGCCCCCGGCCGTCGTCACGAGGGCGAGCGCGGTGAGGGGACGGGCCTTGAATCCATCGCCTGCGCTTGGGGCGATCGTGGTCCCCCGAAAACCCGAAACTCCTTCCTTCGCCCTAGGCCGGATCGCCTCGACGCTCCTTACCACCGAACGTCGGCTTGCACGACCGCTGTTTTCTATGAACAAGACGCATAGCCTTGTCGTTGGGTCATTGGCAACGGCAATACCGCCCGAAAGCACGTACTCGAGGGTTCCCTCGGAAGGGGCCCTGGCCTGGCTCAGTTGGATTGGATTGTTGATCGCGGGGTAAGGTTGTTTGCTGAGCCGAAGGACCCCCGGCATGTCGACGCCGTGCAGCTCGACGGTAACCTTGCTCGTTGGCCGGAACCCGTAACGATTCTCTTCATCGCCTAGTTTGACGAGGTGCACTTCCTTTCCCGTCAGGTAGAGATCAGCAGGACCACCCAAAGAGAACGACCAGCCCTTGAGGAAAAATACGGCCGCACTGTCCGCCCCGTACTCGTCGAGAACCGCACCGGAGACCGACTTGTCGTCGAACTGCAACACATTGTCGCCGGGAAGTTCGTCCACAAGAGGCAACCTCGCACCCGGCTTCAGCGAAGGCACGGCACCCTCGCGGGCGGAACTCGCGCCGGTCTTTTCTGCGGGAGATTCAACTACCTTCGCGAAATCGATCAGCGCGTTCCACTGGGCCCCATTCGCAACAACCGTCACTTTGCCGCCCAACGGTTGCACGCGAATCGGGATGTGGAAGAACGCCCCGTCACCGCCCGCTTTGGCCGCGCCTGACGAGTCGGGAGGCTCCGCTGCCTCAACCCATGGACCCAGCGTGAACGCTACGAGGCTGGTCAATAAGACAGTTGCGAGAACCGTGTGACTCTTCGACATACCCTTCCTCCCCGGCTGCACCCGGCCGGTCGTGCCGCCCATCATACAGAGATAGGCAGCATATTCCAATGAATCTTTTGCATTCCCTATCGGGATACACGGGATTCACTGTGAAAAAAGGCCAACTATTAGTTTGGGAATCCCGGCCGCGTGGCCGAGACTGGACGGTCGTGGAAAGAGATTGAGAAGGCACCGAGTAAGCGGCCCGGTCGCGGGGACCCGGAACCTCACCCCATTCGGACGCGCAAGAATTGCTCTTCTTCGGCTTGCTGCTCTCCCGCAACACGCCTGCCGTGGAATTGATAGGCGGCGCCAATAAAATCGCGGAACAACGGCTGCGGCTCCAGCGGCTTCGACTTGAATTCCGGGTGGAACTGGCAGCCGAGAAACCAAGGGTGGCCTGGTAATTCGCAAATCTCTACGTAGGCGCCGTCAGGCGTTTCTCCCGAGATCCGCATGCCGTGAGTTTCAATCGTGCCGTCATACTCCCGATTGAACTCATAGCGATGACGGTGTCGCTCGCTGACCTCGTCGGCACCATAGGCCGCGTGCGCAAAGCTGTCGGGCGCGACTCGACACGGCCAGGCGCCTAGGCGCATCGTTCCGCCCAGGTCCTCGACGCCTTTGAGCTCCCGCAGCTTGAAAAACAAACGATGCGGCGCCCCCGGGTCGAATTCCGTCGAGTGGGCACCCTCGAGCCCGCACACGTTCCGTGCGAACTCGATGACCATCGTTTGCATCCCGAGGCAAATCCCGAAATACGGAACCTTGTTTTCCCGGGCGTATCGGATCGCCTCGATCTTCCCCTCGATACCACGCTCCCCGAAGCCGCCGGGCACCAGAATGCCGTCTACATCTCGCAACTCATGACGAGCGGTGGACGGCGTAATATTCTCGGCTTCGATCCAACTCACGTTGACCCGAACGCGGTGGTGCAAGCCGCCGTGGAGGAGCGCTTCCTTGAGGCTCTTATAGGAATCTTCGTAACTGGCGTACTTGCCGACGATACCGATCGTCACCTCGCCTTGAGGATGGCGCAAACGGTGGAGCATCTCCGTCCAAGCCGTCAAGTCCCGCGGCGCGGTTTCCAGTTCAAAGTGACGGAGTAAGATCTCGTCCACCCCTTCGCGCGCGAAGATCGCCGGGATCTGATAGACCGAGCTGACGTCACGGGCCCCGATGACGGCTTCTCTGTCTACGTCGCAAAACAGCGCAATCTTCTCCCGGAGTTCCTCTGACAGTTCCGTCTCAGTGCGGCAGAGTAGCAAGTCCGGCTGAATGCCGATACCGCGCATCTCCTTGACGCTGTGCTGAGTCGGTTTCGTCTTCAGTTCGCCGGCCGCCGCGATCCACGGTACCAGCGTGACGTGAACAAAAGCGCAATTCTTGCGCCCCAGCTCATGCCGCATCTGGCGAATCGCTTCCAAGAAAGGCAGTGACTCGATATCGCCTACCGTGCCACCGATTTCAACAATCACAACGTCAATATCGTCGGTCGAGACTTTGCGGATCGCGTCCTTGATCTCGTTTGTCACATGCGGAATCACCTGGACGGTCTTACCCAAGTAGTCGCCCCGCCTCTCCTTGGCCAGGATGCGCTCATAGATGCGGCCGCTGGTGATGTTGTTGGCTTGCGTCAGCTTCGCGTGAGTGAAGCGCTCGTAGTGCCCGAGGTCCAAATCGGTCTCGGCGCCGTCGTCAGTCACGTAAACTTCACCGTGTTGAAAAGGACTCATCGTGCCCGGATCGACATTAAGATAGGGGTCGCATTTCTGGAGCGTGACGCGCAGACCACGACTCTCGAGCAGGCAGCCGATCGACGCCGCAGCGATCCCTTTTCCCAAAGATGAAACAACACCGCCGGTCACGAACAGATATTTCTTCATAAGTCGTTGACTGCCCACGAAGAAGAGCGCGGTCCACGACCGAACCCGGAAAAGTATCCCAACCTAAAGAAAACAAGGGAGTTGCCGGAACACAGGCTTGCAGCGAAGCGAGAGAAGGTAGCAGCTCGGAGGGGCTGAGAAGGGCCTGAATATTTTTGTTGAGAACAAACAGGCCGCCTACGGGGCATTCAGAATCCGCTCACCTCAAGTTGACGAAAGTGGATCGGCCGGCGCGGTAGGCTTCAAAATCGGCTGCCGGAAACGTCCTGAAATAACTTCGATCAACCGACCGCGTGGCGGTAAGCTCAAGTCTAGCACACGCCGATTTGTATGTTAGAATTTAAACGCATTGCGGCATCCCATCGGCCTAAGAAAGAGGACGCGGGGGCCCTCAGCGGCCTTCTATCGGGTCGTCCGCAACAGCTGTCTCTCGCGCCCACTCTGCGCCGCACTGGCGGCTTCCTGGCTTGCGCTTTTGCCTGCGTCCGCCGCGGGCACCGACGCCAAAGTCGGACTCAAACCGCGGGCCGAGGAAACGGTTCAGGTCTCGGAGTCGGGCGTCCGCGCCGAAACCATCAAAGTCGACGTTCCTTTAGTTCTGATCAACGTGACGGTCAGTGACCCGATGAGCCGCCTCGTCACCGGGCTCGAGAAAGATCATTTCAAGATACTGGAGGACAAAATCAACCAGGAGATCACGCAGTTCGGCGCCGAGGACGCACCGCTGTCTTTGGGGATCGTCTTCGATGCCAGCGGCAGCATGGGCTACAAGATGGGCAAGGCGCGCGAGGCCGTAGCGCAGTTTTTCCGAACTGCGAACCCGGAAGATGAGTTCTTTCTCATCCAGTTCAACGACCGACCCGAGTTGATGGGCGGTTTTACGCGGAGCCTGGAAGAGATCCAGAACCGCCTGACCTTCACGCAGTCAAAAGGGCGCACCGCTTTGCTCGATGCCATCTATTTGGCGATCAACCAGATGAAGGAGGCTTCGAACACGAAGAAGGCTCTCCTCGTGATCTCTGACGGCGGCGACAACAGCAGCCGCTATACAGGGCGGGAGATCAAGCGGCTGGTGAAAGAAGCCGATGTCCAGATATACGCCATCGGGATTTTCGAGCCGGTTAACTCGCGCGGACGCACGCCCGAGGAGCTGTCCGGGCCGAGCTTACTCACCGAGATCGCCGAACAGACCGGCGGACGCCAGTTTCCGGTCGAGAACCTAAACGAGTTGCCCGACGTGGCGGCGCGCATAGGCATCGAGCTACGCAACCAGTATGTTTTGGGGTACGTCCCAAAGAATCAGAAGAAGGATGGCAAGTGGCGCAGGGTACGCGTAACGCTTTCGAAAATTCGCGGCATGCCGCCGTTGCGCGCCCACTATCGGCTGGGCTATTACGCGCCCAGCCGGTAACCACGGATCGCCGGCGAGAGCGACATACCGTGCCCCCAATGAAGGCTCCGAATCCACTTTGACTCGTCGCGAACCAGCTGAACGCACGCAGTCAAAGCGACCGATGGGAGATCTTGCAGTGGTTGATACGGCGAAAATGCAATCCCGGCGTCTGCCCTCTGGTGGCGGGCCCGCGCGGGCCCGGCCCACCGCCAACTTCTCGCGCTTCGTCCGCTACGCCACACTTCTCACAATCTCCGCGGGTCTCGCGGGGGGGCAGCCGACCGGCAAGAAATCCCAATCCGATCCCGAACTGACGTTTAAGGCCGACACCAAACTCGTCGTCCTGCACACATCCGTTCTCGACAAAGAACAGCATTTCGTCACAGACCTAACCCAAGGGGCGTTCAAGGTCTACGAAGAGGACGTCCTACAGAACCTCAAAGTCTTTCGCCGCGAGGACGTACCCGTCTCGCTCGGCATCTTGGTGGATAACAGCGGGAGCATGCGGGACAAGCGCCAACAAGTGAACGCCGCCGCCGTGAATTTCGTCAAGGCCTCCAACCCTAAAGACGAAGTGTTCATCGTCAATTTCAATGACGAGGCCTTCCTCGACAGCGATTTCACCAGCGACGTTTTGCGCCTGCAAGATGCTTTGCAACGGATCGACTCACGAGGCGGCACGGCGCTCTACGACGCGACCGGCATGTCGCTCGATCACCTGAAAGAAAAGGCCAAGTGGGACAAGCAAGTCCTGCTGATCATCACTGACGGTGAGGACAACGCCAGTATGGCGGAGCTGGAGGAACTGGTTCGCCGCCTACAAGAAACCGATACCGTGATCTATGCGGTCGGTTTGCTGAGTGAAGAAGACCGCGGTTCGGCCAAGCGGGCGACCCGGGCCATCCGTCACGTCGTGCGGGCCACGGGCGGTGCGGCGTTCTTTCCCAAGAGCGTTGACGAGGTGAATGCCATCACCCAGCAAATCGCCCAAGACATTCGTAACCAATACATCCTGGCCTATTCCCCGGCTCAGGGAGGCGGCTCCGGGTTCCGGAGGGTCAAGGTTGTCCTCTCCGGTAAGAAGACTAGACGCCTCCGGGTCCGTCATCGACCCGGATATTATTTCTAACAGGCGAATTCCGCGACCTCTTGACAACCGATCGGAACACCAAAGTTTCACCGTGGAACCTCCTTCGCGGTCGACCCCTCTCCCACATCCAGCGAGCCAGGAATGTCCGCAGACGACTGCTATACTTGAGGAAGTTGGCCCCTCCGTGCCGAAAAAGACGTTCTATCTTGAGACTTTCGGCTGTCAGATGAACGTTCACGATAGCGAAAAGGTGCGCGGCACGCTGCTCGCAAAGGGGTACGAAGAAGTCCCCGACGCCGTGACCGCGGGGCTCGTTCTTTATAACACCTGCAGCATTCGGGACAAGGCCGAGCAGAAAGTCTTTTCGCGCCTTGCCAATTTCAAACGCCGAAAAGCCGAGGGGCAAATCTTCGGGGTGCTCGGCTGCGTCGCCCAGCACAAAGGCGAGGAGATCTTCGAGCAGGCGCCGCACGTCAGCCTGGTTTGCGGCTCGGCCGGGTATAACAGCCTATCCGACCTCGTCGACCGCATCGAATCCGGCGAAAACCGGGTGACGGGTCTCGACCTCGACACCGATGAAACGTTCGATACGCCTTTAACTCGGCGCGATAATCCTCATCGTGCCTACATCACGATCATCGAAGGCTGCAACAAGCACTGCGCGTACTGCGTTGTACCGTTTACTCGCGGCCCGGAGCGGAGCCGCACGCTCGACAGCGTGGTCCACGAAGCCGAGCAGCTCGCGGCAACCGGCTACACCGAGATCCAGCTCCTCGGCCAAAACGTCAATAGCTTCCGCGATCCGACGCCCGCCGGTTGGAATTTCGCGCATGTGCTGGCCGCGGTCGGCCGAGTCCCGGGCATCCGTCGGGTGAGGTTTACCACCTCTCATCCGCGCGACTTCACCCCCGACATCGTCGACGCGATCGACGAACAGCCGACGCTCTGCGATCACGTCCATCTGCCGGTGCAATCAGGATCGAGCACCGTCCTAAACAGGATGCAGCGCGATTACACCCGCGAACAATACCTCGAGCGAATTGAAAATATTCGCTCGGCGCGCCGCGACATCGCGCTCAGCACCGACATCATCGTGGGCTTCCCGGGCGAAACCGAGAAGGACTTCGCTGCAACCCTTTCCTTGCTCGAGCAAGTGCAATACGATTCCGTGTTCTCGTTCAAGTATTCACCCCGCGCCGGCACGCCCGCTATCTCCTACGACGACGCCATTCCCGAACCGGAAAAGTCACGCCGTCTGACCGCCCTGCAGGAAATGCAACGCCGCATTCAAATGCGGAACAACGAACGCCATATCGGCCGCGAAGAGGAAGTATTGGTCGAGGGCCGACGCGACAAGTTGCAGCAGTGGATCGGGCGAACGACCCAGAACCGGGTACTGAATTTCAAGATCCCCGCCGATCTGGACGATGGTATCGACCGGATCGGCTCCTACTGCCGCGTGCGAGTCACGGCGTCAGGACCGAATTCCCTAGTCGGTGAGATGAGTGGGCGAAGCGAACTAACCCAACTTCAGCCGTTCCGCATCTTGCAATAGACGAACTTCTCAAAACGACCGTTATCGGGAGAACACGATGGAAGTGGAAATGAAGATTCGGGGATTGATGATGGACCCGGTCACCAACATGCCGATCGTGATCCTCAAGGATGTCGAAGGCAAGGCGGTTTTGCCGATCTGGGTCGGCGTCTACGAAGCGAACGCTATCGCCCTCGAAATCGAAAAAGTCACCACCCCGCGCCCGATGACGCATGACCTGATCAAGAATCTTCTCTTCGGTCTGACCTCCGGAGTCCGCAAAGTCGTCGTTAGCGAACTCAAGGACGACACGTTCTTCGCGGTCATCTGGATCGAACGCAACGGCGAAATGATCGCCGTCGACTCTCGGCCCAGCGACGCCCTCGCCGTGGCCTTACGCCTGGATTGCCCGATCTACGTCGATGACGAGGTACTGAAATCGTCCAAAGTCAGCAATGCCGTCAATGACAAGGCCAGCAGCGAAGAGTTGCGGCGTTGGCTCGAAAACCTCAGCGACGAAGACCTCGGGCAGTACAAGATGTAAGCGCCGTTTCTTTTTGTCGCTTGATGGTGGGCTCGTTCCCTCCCTCTCCCACTCGCGGTTCGGTGTACCGGCCGGCAGCCTCGGGCGTGCTCCATGAGCCGGCCTCCGCTCCTCACTAACCGGTGCTGCAAGCTCGTCCGCAAGCAGCCGGCGACTGCGGATCCACGCTCTCCTCGGTCCGCCTGCAAGGTCTCCCAGGGTCCGGTCATATACAGCGGGTCCACTCAAGTACTATTACGGCCTAAGGCGGAACACTGAATTAACGGTGAACGAATGGTTCATGAAAAAAAGGTACGGAAGGCCCCCCCCCCAAAACCAATAATACACCTGATTGTCGAAAACGGCCTCGATCTGTAGGCTAGGGATAGAAAACGGAGTTCTTGAGGCGTCGGCCATGAACGGCAACCCCGATTCGAGGCCACAAGAAGGAGATTCCCGGTGAATACGCAAATGCAGGATTTGATGCAGCAACTCGGCGACGCGGTGCACAGCTCTCTAGAGGGTTCGAAGCCGATGGCTGTTATTCTGGACGACATCAAGAGAGCCGGTTACGCCGTCGAGCTCTCCGTCGATGCCAAGTTCTCGTCGGACGAAGAAGAGGACGCCTCCGCCGTGCCGGTCAACTCAGCGACTGCCGCGGGCGTTCCGGGAGATCTGCAATTGAGCGACGTCGACCGGCTGTTTCTCCGAGCCCTGAATATCAGTGCTTAGCGCCGCCTGGCTCACGCTCTTCGCACCACCGCACCCCGGCCTTACACGGGCGCTGGTTGGGCTGCTGCGGGGATACCCCTGGATCAAGCAATCCGCACTCAACCCTCCGCTGATCCATCTTCACTTTCCTACATTCTGGGCGCGCGAGACCGCACAGGCACGGTGTATCATGAAATCCAACTACGTTTGTCGCACGGGCAATCACACCCGTGATGCACTGTACGGCCCTGCCGTTCCCTGCCGATAAGTGGTTTACGTACCCTGAATCTCTCAACCGAGGCCATGCCGGAACGATCGGAACGCCGAAGAAAATCACGGAAGCCGATCCCCATCGGCGACACGGTGGAGTTCGAATTCTCTTCTCGCGCGGGGACCACGAGTCGCCTCTCGGCCCGTCTTATCGATGTCAGTGATTTCGGCTGTGGAATTGAAACAGCAGAGCCGCTCACGATCGGGACGGAGCTCAAAGGCTTGGATCTGCCGATTCAGAACTCGCGCAACACCGACGGCATTACCAATGTACAGGTCATCCATTGCCGGCTGCACGACGAAGGTGTTTACCGTTCCGGCTTGGCCTTCGAGGCGCCTCACGCCCGCACGTCACAGAAAATCGACGGTGATCCGTCCCTGACGGATTACTACGAAGCGCTTCAGATCAGCCGCAATGCCGATTTGGAAACCATTCAGCGCGTTTACCGCATGATGGCGCAGCGTTTTCATCCCGACAATGCCGAAACCGGCAACCAAGCGACGTTTCAACTGATCTTGCAGGCCTATCGGGTGCTTAGCGACCCGGAAAAGCGGGCTGAGTACGACGCCCAGCACACTGCGGCGACGGAAGTGCGCTGGCGGATCTTCGATAAACCCGACAGCAATGCGGGAGACATGGATGAGGAAAAGGCAAAGCGCTGGGCCCTCCTTTCCGCTCTTTACATGAAACGCAAGAACGACCCTGAAAGACCGGGGATGCGGATTCGCGAGTTCAGCACATTGCTCGGCTGTCCCAGCGAACATCTGCAGTTCGCAATCTGGTACCTCCGAGGGAAATCACTGATTATCACTGAGGACCAGGGTTATATCGCCATCACGCCCCAAGGCGCCGACGAACTCGAACAAGCAAGTCCCGACGTCTTGCCGACAATACCCAAACAAATCGAGGCCTCCCGGGGATCAGACGGCGAGGGTTAGCGAAGGCCGACAGTTCGTTACACTCTCACGATCCGCAAACCTGGTTCGTCGCCGCTCGACGGCGACCTTTGGCTCCGCTATTTCGGACGCATTGAGAGAAGGGGCGGCCTTGGGTCGAACTGAATTCCTTATAATGGAAAGTCCGAGCGAGACGCCATGTTGCAGAATCAGTTCGAGCGCAACTTCCTTACCACCTCCGTCGACTACGTTTTCAACTGGGCCCGCAAGTCGGCCATTTGGCCCCTGACATTCGGATTGGCCTGCTGCGCCATCGAAATGATCGCCTCGTCGACTTCGCGCTTCGACATCGCCCGTTTCGGTTCGGAGGTTTTCCGCCCCAGTCCGCGCCAATCCGACCTCATGATTGTGGCCGGCACGGTCACCCTGAAGATGGCGCCGGTCCTCAAACGCATCTGGGATCAAATGCCGGAACCTAAATGGTGTATCTCGATGGGAGCCTGCTCAAGCGTCGGCGGGCCGTTCAACACCTATGGCGTCTTGCAGGGCGTCGACAAGATTGTCCCCGTTGATGTCTACGTCGTGGGTTGCCCGCCGCGGCCGGAAAACCTCTTCTACTCGCTGCTCAAATTGCAGGACAAGATCGACCGCATGACCACCCTCGTCAAGCGGCCGACTCAGGTGAGACTCGACGAATCCATGTTGGCCGACTTTCAAAAGCGCATCATGGTGGCCCAGACGCAAAATCCTGTCTAGTGGACCACCGCTACCCCCTTCCCATTCCCTACTCGACTTGCCTGCACCTCAGAAGCTTGCCCGCTGCGCCGAGTGTTGACGGCACGACTCGTGAGGCCGCGCAGAATCCAGACCCATTCGGTCGAGCCACTCACCAAATAGCTTGCGCGGGTTTCGACCCGCAAACGGTCTAACCCGCTTTTCTCGCCAGGGTGGCGAGGCGAAGTGCGTGAGAGGCCCGTCAGCCGGCAGAAATGCGGGCTAAGCTCCCTCGGCAGCCGTTTCGGTCAGCGACGATCCCAGGCGCAGCGCCCGTCCGCAACCGTCGACCCCGGGAGCGACTGGAGGCGGCAGCGCGGGTTGCACGCGTGCCTATTAAAAGAGCGCTGAAACCACTCCAAAACCGCGTAACGAGCTTGCTCGCCATTGTCGTAATGCTCGGCAATCGAGAAGCCCCGACCCCGCAGATGGGCTCTCCACCTTCCATTCTCCGCTTCCGTCACGGCGAGACAAATTTCCTCTTCCGATTCAGGCAGGTAATGAACCGCATGCGCCCTGAAATCCTCACTGCCGAAATTGTTGGTCATCTTCCCGCAGCCTTCTCGCGATGGGCCTCACGAAGTCCACCGCTGGATCGAGTTCAATCTGGTCAACCAGGGAACTTTCGCCGTCGAAATCCAAAGCAGGCGTAGTGATCAACGGAGCCCTATGGCTTACCGATGCGCTTGCCGGAAGCGGAAGGGGATCACAAAGCGACCTGCCTCACACAAGCGGGGGAGTCGGCAGGCCGCCCTCGCAAATACAGTTTAACAGACATAAAGAGCCGCCGAAAGTGTTTTATCATATCTTTATCCACGTTTTATTAAATCTATTTTCGATTTCTTATCCAACTTTATCGTCGAGGTTTTTCTTGTGAGCGTCTATTCCATAAGAGTCGCAGCGGGTCAGTCGACGCCCGAACACCTGCGTTGTCACTGTTGTAAGCTCGGCCCCGGCGCATCGATCGAGCTGCCTCGAAATCGTGGCGCGATATGCTAACATCAGCCTTGCGAAGCCCGTGGGCATGGCCGGTCGCCTTGCCTCGCGGGAGCGTGTTGCGTGAGGAAGGGCCGCTTCAGGAGGTCACCATGGCCGCATCGCAGTCTTTATGCTTCTTGCTGGGTTTGGGAGTAGGTGGAGCCGTCGGATTGCTTTTCGCCCCCCGGCCCGGGGAAGCACTACGAGCTGATTTACGTTCTCGGGCCGAAGAAGGCGGCGACTACGTGCGCCGTCGGGGCGGCGAACTTCGCCACCAAACCGAGGAGATTCTCGACAAGGGGCGCGGCTCGCTTAATATCCGAAAGGATCGCGTCGCCGCGGCGTTGGAAGCAGGGCGCCAAGCGTACCGTGACGCCGTGGCAAACCGCTCTGAGGGCGGACCCGAACCAGCACCGCAATAGTTCGGAGGCTTCATCGACAAGTACCGGGGAAACGGTCAGACAAGGTAACGTTCCAATGGAAAACGAACAGACACTGCTGGTCATCATGGCGGTTTTTACAGGTGTGGCCGCCGTTGCCTTGCTTCTTCAGATGGTCTTTCTGTTCGGGATCTACCGCTCTATCAAGGCTCTCAAGGAGCGGTCTATGCTCTTTCTTGACCGCTGGGAACCTGTGGCCGACAGCTCCCTCAAGACGATGGAGCAGTTGCGTGAGCAATCGGCCGATATCATGAAAAAAGTGAGTGATCTGGCCGACGCGACAAAGGTGCAGTCGGAAAAGGTCGACTCGATCCTCGACGACGTCTCGACCTTCAGTAAGACCCAGTTGAGCCGAGTCGATCAGACGGTCGAAAGCGCGCTGGAAAAAGTCAACGAGACAACTGTGGCATTGCAGAAGACGCTGCTCGCGCCCGTGCGCCAGATTCGGGCCCTCGCCACGGCTCTGAGCGCCATCGTGGAAAGCTTGTTCGGCGGGCGACGTCAGAGCGTCGACAGAGCTACGATCGACGAAGAAATGTTTATCTAACCTTTTCCGGCGGCGCGCTCGGTCGGATTCAGTTTCAGTTCCTCAGTCCGGAGAGAGGGAATTCGTATGGCAATTCGAGTGGCATTATTCGGCACAAAGTTCATGGGCAAGGCCCACAGTCAGGCCTGGCGGAGCGTCAACATGTTCTTTCCCGACGTTCCAAAAGTAGAGATGAAAGTCATCGTCGGACGCAACCCGGCGGAAACCAAAGCAGCCGCCGAAAGCTACGGCTGGCAGGAAGCCGCCACCGATTGGCAGCAAGTGATGGCGCGGGACGACATTGACTTAGTTGATATCTCTACTCCCGGCGATCTGCACTGTCCGATGGTGCTCGAAGCCGCCAAGCAGGGTAAGCACATCGTCTGTGAGAAGCCGTTGGCCAACACCCTGCCCGAAGCCAAACAAATGGTCAAGGCCGTCGAAAAAGCCGGCGTGCGACACTTCTTGATGCACAATTACCGTCGCGTTCCCGCGGTCGCCCTGGCCAAGAAGATGGTCCAGGAAGGCCGCATCGGCAAGATCCACCACTTCCGGGCCCGTTATTTGCAGGATTGGGCGATGTCGACCGATCTCCACATGGTCTGGCGATTCGACAAAAACCTCGCGGGCAGCGGGGCGCTGGGCGATCTTGGCGCCCACATTATCGATCTCGCACGCAATCTCTGCGGAGAAATCGCTGAAGTCGCCGCAACGATGGAAACCTTCCTCAAGAGACGTCCGGTCGCGCCGGGCAGCAAGAAGAAGATGACCGTTACCGTCGACGATGCCGTGGCAATGTGCGTTCGTTTCGAGAACGGCGCGATCGGCACGCTCGAAGCAACCCGCTTCGCGCCGGGCCGCAAGAACTTCAATACGTTTGAGATCAGCGGCAGCAAAGGTTCGATTGAATTCGATCTCGAAAACCTCAACAACTTACGCTACTACTCGACCGAGGACGCGCCCGACGAGCAAGGTTTCCACGAGATTATCGTCGCCTCGAAGGGCAAACACCCTTATGCCGACAATTGGTGGGCGGACGGTCACATCCTCGGCTACGAGCACAGCTTCATCCACAGCGTTGCGGACTTCCTGCGAGTTGTGCGGAAAAAGACAAGAATCCACCCCGACTTCCACGACGGCCTGCGAAATCAAATGGTGCTGGCAGCAGCCGAGAAAGCAGCCGCAAACAAGCGCTGGGTGAAAGCCGGCTAAACCTAGGCAAGAACAACCCGCCACGACGTGGCGCACGCATTCTTGCGTGCCGTGTCGCCACTCCCGGCGACATGTACCAGGCGCGTGACCCGCGCTGTGTACGCCGCGGCTCGGCCTTCAACCACCCAACCTCTCAACATCTGACGCCGTGCCCACGTAACTCAGACCGCAGCGCTTGCCCGCTCGTAAATAGCGCCCCGTGCATTCCCAACCGCGTCGCCGCCTCAATATTCTCCGGCTTGTCATCGGCGAAGAAACACTCCGCCGTTTCACAACCCGCCCTGCCTACGGCTTCCAGATAGATTTCCGGCGCCGGCTTCATCGATCCGACTTCGTACGAAAGCACATAGTCGTCAAACTCCTTCAGCAAAGGGAAGCGCCGCCGCAGCCACTCGAAATGCAATTCGTTCGTGTTCGAAAGCAGCAGTAACCGATACCGCTTCCGCAAAGCCGCGAGGAAGGAACGTTCGAGCAAAGGCTCGGCCCCGAACATATCTCCCCAGATCTCGCAAAATCGCTTATAGGAAACTCTCAGCCCGAGGGCCGCCGACAAACGGCGATAGAACTCCTCACTGCTGATGCGACCGTGCTCATAGGGCTCGGCGAGCCCGGCCCGGCGAATCCGCTCCGGGACTTCCTCAACGTCGAGCCCGGTCAACTCCGCCGTGGCTCGATACGCCCGCGCGAAATCAAGCTCGACGATGACGCCTCCCAGGTCCAGTAGAATCGCTTTGATCATGACGACGAGCGGACGGCGAAGATGTGAAGAATTTGGCCCAGGTCGGCGCAGCCTCGCGCTCGGTCAATCACACGGGGCGCCTTTTGGCCGCTACTACACTGCCGACTCATCCGTCGACTCCTCGGCAATTCTCTGAAACGCGTACTCGGCGGCGCCGGCTACTCCCGCGGTGTGGTCAAGTTGTGAGGGCTTGATGATCAGTGTGGCCGCGGCTTCCGGCGCGATGAATTCTTGAATGGTCAATTCGAGTGCGGGCTGAAAAAGAGAAAATCGTCGAGCCACCGAACCGCCCACGACGCAGATCGACGGATCGACAATCGCCACAATCGTGCCAAGGGCTTCACCGAAAGCGCGGCCGAACAGCTCCCAGGTTTCAACGGCTTCCGGATCCCCCGCGTCCGCCAACTCGCCGATTCGTTTCGGCGACGGCGTCTCGTCTCGGATCCCTGGACCGCGATCAAGAGCGGAAAGGGAATCCTCGGCGCTTCCGGTGACTCGTTCGTAGAATCGCCGCACTCCCCCGCCGGAAATCATGTCATCGAAACTTCCGCCGGCGACCCGGCAATGGGAGACCTCCCCGGCGTTTCCCGAGCTTCCGCGGTAAATCCTGCCCCCAACGACAAGCCCGCAACCGAAACCGGTACCGATGGTTAACCCGAGGACGGTCTCATGTCCCTTGCCCTCGCCGACAAGTGCCTCGGCCAGCGCAAAGCAGTTCGCGTCGTTTTCGAGATAGAGGGGCGCCCCGAGTTCTTCCGCAACGAAACTCCCGATGGGAAACCCCCGCAAGTTCGGCAGCGTGTCGGCGGCAAGTCGCCCCTTCTCCGTATCAAACGGACCGGGACTGCCCATGCCGACCGCCGCGGGCGGCCCCTCAACCCCAGCCGAGCGCGTCGCCTGCGAGATCGCTCGCTTAAGATTCATCAGGGTCAACTTGGCGGGCTGACCGGCCATTGTCGGCAGGGCGTGAACATCGCTGATCCGACGATGCTCCTGATCGAAGACCGCCGCGGCGATCTTCGTCCCACCGAGATCGATACCGAGAACATAGGAAGCGTCCGACATAGACAGGAATGGGCCGAAAGGATCTTCCATCCTATCGCGCTGGAAGCCCGCCGGGCTAGATGATCAAGGACAGATGGATAGCTACGGTACGGCGTGGCCGTCGCCGCGAGAGCCACCGGTCCCGTTTGTGGTAAAACAAACTGCTATGCCGATGCACAAAAATCGCGCCAAAGCCATCCTCAAGGAAGGCGGCACTATTCTCGGGACCTGTGTCACCGACTACGTGGGCACGGAAGTTGTCCCCACGATCAAAGCGGCCGGGTTGGATTTCTTTTTCCTCGACACCGAACACTCCGTGGCGAGCTACCGCGACTTGCAGAATCTTGTCCGGGCGGCCAAGGCCATGGACGTCACCGCCATCGTGCGGGTCACTCAAACTGAGGGCCACTTGATCTCCCGCGCGCTCGACTGCGGAGCGATGGGAATTGTCGCCCCGCGTGTCCATAGCGTCGAACAAGCACAACACGTGGTCGACAACATGAAATTTCCGCCCATGGGGATGCGCGGCTACGGCCTCCGGAGTATCATTCACGACTACGATTTCGCCGGTGCTGAGGCGGAAATGCAATCGTCCAACGACGAGACGATGGTCGTTTTGCAAATGGAAAGCAAGGAGTGTGTCGAGGCGATCTACGACATCACGGCCATCCCCGGAGTCGACGCCACCATGGTCGGACCCTTCGATTTGTCGGTCTCCCTCGGCATCCCCGGTGATTTCGAGAACCCCATCTTCTGGGACGCCTTCGACCGCATGGTCGACGCCTGCAACAAGAACGGCGTCGCGCCCGGTGTCCACATGGGCAATACGAAAATGCTCAAGCGGGCGCAGGAGCACGGCGCACGCTACCTTGTCGTGGGCAGCGACCTCTCCATGATGCTCAAGGGTTGGAAAGAAGCCCGCGAAGACATCCCGGCCGCCGAAATGGCCGAGGCAAAGCAAGGATACATGTAGCGCGTGCGTGAGCCACGAATCTCATGCCGGATTCCGCGTGGACCTACACAAGATTCATAACGCAGAATCAGAGCCCAGAGCGAAAGCGACGGGCCAAAGCGCAAGCCGGCCGCCATGGGCTCCCTACCCTCGCCGACCTGATCTGTCGCGCGTTAAAGGGGTGTCTTCCACTTACTGCAACCGAGCCCCGGACCCATCGCTTTCGCTCAAGGCCCTGATTCTTACTCCTAATCGCTTAAGAACAACGACTCTCGGCTAACGCTAGAATATCCGAGGCTGGTTCCGCCTTGAACTAGCGAACCGGGCCGCCCTGATGAAACCCTCGCGCTTCCCCGACTCCCTGATCCTCATCTTCGCCCTAATCGTCGGGGCGCAGCTCATCTCCTACGTTCTACCGGCGGGGCGGTACGAACGCATCGAAGTCGACGGGCGCCAACAGGTCGTCGCGGACAGTTTTCAACCCGTGGACGCCGCGCCACTCTCGCCCTTCGCGTTTCTGACAGCCGTTCCGCGAGGAATGGCCGCGGCGGCTGACATCATTTTCTTTGTCTTCATCGTCGGAGGGGCCATCGGTGTGATTCGAGCAACAGGCGCGATCGACGCCTTACTGGGAACCGCCATCACCCGCTTCGGCAAAAGTCCCGGTGTTCTCATCGCGGGAACCCTGACCCTATTCGCCTTAGGCTCGTCGACAATCGGCATGGCCGAAGAATACATGCCCTTCATCCCGGTCTTGGTGGCGATGTGCCTGGCGTTGAAGATGGACGCGGTTGTGGCACTTGCCGTGGTCTACGTCGGAGCCGGAATCGGTTACGGGTGCGCGGCTTTGAACCCCTTCACCGTGGTCATCGCGCAGCGCATCGCCGAGGTGCCGCTCTATTCCGGACAATTGATCCGTTGGGGCCTCCTGGTCGTGTGCCTCACCATCGGAATTCATCATGTCCAGCGCTACGCGCGGCGAGTGACGAGCAACCCGCAAGAGAGCCTTGTAGCCGACATCGATTTCAGCCGAGGTTTCGAGCTACCCGACGACGTTCCGTTCACGGCGCGCCGCTTGGTCGTGCTAATCAGCTTCCTTCTCGCTATCGGACTATTCGTCTTCGGCGTAGCGCGCTGGGGTTGGTTCCTGACCGAACTGGGGGCCGTCTTTCTGGGATTGACGGTGCTTGCCGCCTTGTTGGGCAGACTCGGCCCGAACCGAGTTGCCCGTGAATTCAGCACCGGAGCCGCCGAACTGACCTCCGCGGCCCTGGTCATCGGCTTCGCGCGGACAATCGAAGTCGTCCTCGATGACGCGGTAATCAAAGACACCGTGATTCACGGCATTGCCTCAACCCTCGAAGGCCTGCCGGCGGCGGCCGCGGCGGTAGGCATGTTGGGTGTGCAGAGCGTGTTCAATTTCCTGATCCCCTCGGGAAGCGGGCAGGCCTACGTCACGATGCCGATCATGGCGCCGCTAGCCGATCTGACCGGCGTCGGGCGCGAAGCTGCCGTTCTCGCCTATCAATTCGGGGACGGCTTCACGAACATGATTGTGCCGACCAATGCTCTCTTGATGGGGATGCTCGCACTGGGTCGTGTCCCCTACCCTCGTTGGTTTCGGTTCGTACTGCCGCTGCTGGGAAAGATCTATCTGGTCGCGGCCACGGCTTTGGTGTTGGTGGTCGTCCTGGGCAGGTAGAACGCGGCGAGCCGCTCGCTATTCACGGCTGCTCGCCCGGCTCCTCAATCGGCAGCGGCTCGAGGTCGTCGATGTCCTCGAACGTAAGCGTCGACTCGGCGCTGAATTTGCGATACAGCCGGAATTCCACGTTGTTGCGGATGAGAAACTTTGACTGCCGCATGTTCATCTGCGCCTTCAGCGGCAGCAAAAACTCCCGGCCGCTAATCTCGGCGAAATCGTAGTCCAAACGGCTATGAGCCTCTTGAATAGGGAAGTCAGCGGGAATCCCCGAAGCACTCATGGCAATCCGCAGAACTTGCTCGCTCTCCTTGTCGATATACACCAGACCGCGGTAAGCGGTGACGATTTCCTGTGAAGTCTCAAACCGAATGCGCCAACGAGACCGGGTCCGCAAGACCTGGTAGTTAAACACATACACCGGACGCCGCCGCAACAACGAGTGGCGCGCCCACCGAAAACGTGCACCCGTCTTGGGAGCGAATAGTTCCGCCAACATGCTGCCGAACTCGCCCGTGCTGTTTGCTCCGCCGAGCTCAAACATGCCGCGACTGTTGACGACGCGGTTGTTGACGCTCAGAACTTCGTAGTTTTCTTTGCTTTCGACATAACTGACGCGGGTCTTAATCTCGTCCTGCTTCAGCCAATCCATCTCGAGCCCGGAGGGATCGACGAAACGCCGCGTGATTTGGAGACACACGAAATCAGGAAGACGATCGGTATAGGACAGGGCGTTCTCACGCGCGGCTTCGATGATGCGTTCTTGGTCTTCCGCGGATGGCGGGGGCGGCTGCCTTGGCTTCCGGGACGCCGCCGGCACGATTTTCGGCTTCGGCAGACCCGCTGTCTCGGGCTGCAACTTGCGCAGTAGGTTGAGCGTGCGCGGCCCGATGCCGATGCCGATGAACTCCTCGAGCAACCGATCGCTCAGCGCGAAACCAAGCTTCTGATTCTTGAGATATTTCGCGAGCTGCTTGTCGGCAACCCCTTGCTTGACCGACGACTCGATCAAGTCCCTGAGCTGCGGAAAACTCAGCGTCCCCTGCGCCCCAAGACTCGCCGCCACGAACAAAGCAACAGCCGCAAACCTCCCCCACATGTCGGTATTGTAACGGAGACATCGTCTGAGCAGCGGGTGACCGGGTTCGCTTCCGCACCCGCGGGTACATCGACCGCGAAGTAGGTTACGAGCCTATTCCGTTTTTGCGTGCACCTTACGCTGCAGCCGTCTCATACCTCGCAACCAGCGGTCATAATCGCTCGTCTTCCGCCGCAAGTATTCCGCCACCTCGGGATGTGGAAGGATCAAGAACTTCTCCGCCTCCAGTCCGCGGACAACAGCGTCTGCGCACTCCTCCGCCGAAATCGCGCCTTCCACAAGGAACTGCGAAATGCCGTCGCGCCCGCCACGCAACATGTTCGTCATGACCCCTTGCGGGCAAAGGCAGGAAACCTTGATCCCCGAATCTCCGTAGGTGACCGACAGCCACTCGGCAAACGCAACGGCCGCATGCTTCGTCACCGCGTAAGGCGCGGAGTCGATCTGCGTTAACAGCCCCGCCGCCGAGGCCGTATTCAGTAGGTACCCCTCGCCCCGCTCGATCATACCCGGCAGGACGGCTCGGGCCGCGAAGATATGCGCTCGAACATTGATATCCCAAATCCTCTGCCAATCCTCGTCCGAACTCTGCTCACTGCCATGAATCGAAATGCCCGCGTTCGAGCAAAACAAGTCGATCCGACCATGGCGCTCCATCGCCGCCTGCACCAACCTTTGGACATCGGCCTCGACCGCGACATCGACACGCACGGCCACCCCGCTGATCTCCTCCGCAACCGCCGTCGCCCCCTCGCCGTCAGCATCCGCGACAACAACCAGCGCCGCTCCCTGGGAAGCAAAGCGGCGGCACATCGCGCGCCCGATTCCACTAGCCCCGCCCGTCACGACAGCTACCTTGTCCTTCAAATGCATGCAAACTCCGACAGTGCACCCACTGGGGTTTGGGGGCTTCCATCATACACGTCCGCCATCGATTCGACGCCTATCCCGAGAAAGTCTCCGCAATGCCGGCCGTCGAGACGGAGATGAAATGAGGAGGCTCGTCATCGGGGAGTGAGCTAGACTCCCCACACAGGTTCGCCGTCAAATACGAGGCCGTGTCAAACGGCCTTTTTCTGTAAGGTCTTAGCCATGGCCGAATCAAGGGAAGATCTTAAGCACGAAGGTGCTCCGCGCCGCGGCCAATGACCTCCCGAGGCTGAAAAGGCAGTGTGGATTTCGCCCCGTTCCGACGGCTGCTAGTCCATGTCGCGGTCTTCGCCGGCGGTCTTGCCGGTTTTCTGGTACACAAGGTAGGCGTGCATGAAGCCCGCCAGGTCTCCGTCAAGAACCCGATCAACATCGCCTTTTTCAAGCTTGCTTCGCAGGTCCTTTACCAAGCGATAAGGCTGCAGAACATAGTTGCGAATCTGGCTGCCGAAATTGATATCGGCCTTCTCGGATTCGAGTTTGTCCGCCTCGGCCTGCTTCTTCTTCATCTCGTGGTCGTATAGCCGCGCCTGGAGCACCTTCATAGCGGAGGCTTTGTTCTTGTGTTGCGACCGCTCGTTCTGGCACTGCACGACGATGCGGGTCGGGATGTGGGTAATCCGCACGGCTGAGTCGGTCATATTGACATGCTGGCCGCCCGCGCCGCCGGCCCGGTAAGTGTCGATCCGAAGATCCTCGGTGCGGACATCCACTTCGATTTCCTCGTCGATTTCGGGATAGATAAACACCGACGCGAACGAGGTATGCCGGCGGGCATTCGAGTCGAAGGGAGAGATGCGAACCAGCCGATGCACTCCCACTTCCGAGCGCAGCAATCCGTAGACATTTTCGCCGGCGACGGTGAATGTTGCCGCTTTCAATCCGGCCTCATCACCCGGCACATTATCGGTCAGCTCAGTCTTGAATCCTTGCCGCTCGGCCCAGCGGAGGTACATCCTGAGCAGCATTTCGGTCCAATCTTGGGCTTCGGTACCGCCGGCCCCGGAATGCAGAACGACGATGGCATTGCGGTGATCGTTCTCACCGGAAAGCAGCGCTTCCGTCTCCATTTGTTCGGCGCGCTCGCCGAGCGCCGCCATCTCGGCCTCGATTTCCGGCTGCACAGCTTCGCCCTCGCGGGCCAACTCAAAAAGCGTTTCAATGTCGCTGGTCGCTTCGGCGAGGCTCTGCTCGGCTTCCAGCGCGCGGGTCAGCCGCTTGCGCTCCCGCATCACGGGTTCGGTCTCTCCCGGGTTGTTCCAGAACGCAGGATCGGCAATTTGCTTTTCGATTTTTTCTAACTGCGGTTTCTTCGAGGCGGGGTCAAAGATACCCCCGAATCGTTTGAACGCGGTCGCGGAGGGCGGTGAATTCTCGGTCCAGTTCGTCGAGGGTCATTTGAGGTTCGTCCGAAAGGCTCTCTTTTCAGTGTAGTCGTACTTTTCATAGAGAATGGCCGCGCATCGCCGAGAGGCTGCCGGCGATCCCGTACCGGTTCGAGAAATTGGCTTCGCCCCTTTCCCACGGCGACAAATCCTTCACGCCGTGACGAAATCTTGGCGCCGAAAAGTGCTCGCCGTCGTTGACGAAAAAGAAGTTAGACTTTGGCCGCATTCGTGCTACCCCCTGGGTGTGCTGATCGGCGATCAGACCCTGCTGCTTGCGCGGTACATGGACTTGCTCACGAGCCGGCAGCGGCTCGTCGCGACGAATATCGCCAATGCCGACACACCCGGCTACCGTTCGCGCGACATCGATTTCGGCCGCGAAATGGCACGCGCCTTCGATCAACCTGGCGCCGATCCGCTGCCTCCTATCGCGGTTCACGAGGTCGAAGGACTACGCGTAAAGAACGACGGCAACAATGTGGACCTCGACCGCGAGTTGCAGCTGCTCGCCGACACTGGCATGCGATTCAACTTGGCGGCACAAATGCTCCGCGGCAACATCCAATCTGTCAAAACGGCGATCCGAGAAGGACGGTAATGGACAGGAACACAATCTATAAATAGCTAATCAACAATATGTTAAATACTGATATATCACCTAGTAGATTATGAGTGTTTTCTCGATCCTCGACGTCAGTTCGTCCGGCCTCTCAGCCCAACGAACACGCGTTGAGGTATTGGCTCAAAACATCGCGAACGCTGAAACAACGCGCACTTCCGATGGCGGCCCATACCGCCGGCGCCAGGTTGTCTTCGAGGCCGAGCGGCAGTCAGTAAGCCCGTTCGGAAGCGTGTTGGCAAGGACAGTGGCGCCCGTGGACAGGTCTTTCGAGCGCGAGACGCTCGGCGTCCGCGTTGCCGATCTAAGCGTGGAGGATGCGCCGCCTGAGCGACGCTACCAGCCGCATCATCCCGACGCTGATGCCGAGGGCTATGTAGCCTATCCATCGTTCAATCCGGTCGAAGACATGGTGGACCTGACAGCGGCGGTGCGGTCCTACCAAGCCAACCTGGCTGTTATTACGTCCGTCAAGGAAATGATCGCTCGTACGATCGACATCGGTCGAAGTTAGCTCCGAAGAGTGGTTGCCTAGCGCTAAGAACGAATTATGAATCCAATCGCCACCTCCAGGATTAGTCCACCGGAAATGGTCGGTCTGGGCGCACCCTCGAAACCACAAGAAGCGTCGAGCTCATTCGCCGGCATGCTCGAAGACGCCTTCGAGCAGTTGCGCGAAATCGAGGGCGAGGCGGATCACCAGGTTCGACAACTGTTGGCAGGTGAGCCGGTCGATCTGCATCGTGTGATCCTAGCGGGCGAGAAGGCCGGCTTGGCAATGAACTTGATGATGAGTGTTCGGAACAAGGTGGTCGACGCTTATCACGAAGTGATGCGTATGCAGGTGTAATGGGTCGGCTGTCGACAGCCGCGGTACCTCCTCCAGGGCCTACCCCTCCCGGTTCGGCGCGGTCCGGGCCGTTCTATCGCTACTCGGGGCGGTCCCGACGGTAGCGCGATCTTGATCCCGGGAGCCGCCGCGTGAATCCCACGATCCTTGAATTTCTGGGCAAGTTTTTCGGCCAGGTTCGAGACCTCTGGACCGGGCTCAGCGCCCGCCGGAGAATCGTCCTGGTCGGTTCGGCCATCCTTGTCTTTGGCGGCATCTATGCTTTTCGGCAACACATGGCCGATCGCGCCTATCGACCGCTTTACACGCAGTTGACCGAGGAGGAAGCCGGCGCGGCGGTCGAGAAGCTGAAGGATCTCCAGGTTCCCTACCGCTTGGCCGCCGGGGGAACAACCATCCTCGTTCCCGAACCAAACGTCGCGGAGGCGCGAATACAACTTGCTTCCGACGGGCTTCCGCGGTACGGGCGGCTCGGGTTTGAGCTCTTCGACGAGAACTCTTTCGGGGCAACCGAGTTCGCCGAACACGTCAATTTTCGCAGAGCCCTTGAAGGGGAACTGGAACGCTCGATCTTTTCGCTTTCCGAGGTTGAACGCGCCCGCGTCCACATCAGCCTGCCGCGACGGTCGGTGTTTCTCGAAGATGAGCGGCCCGCGAAGGCATCGGTCATCGTCCACCTTCGTCGCGGGTCCTCGCTTTCGGAAGAACAAGTCAACGCTGGTTCCTTCTTGGTAGCAAGCGCAGTGGAAGATCTGGACCCACAGAAAGTCGTCATCGTCGACACATCGGGCAGGGTCCTGGCCCGTCCGGGACCCGACGGCGACGGCTTCAGCGGAGAGCAACTCGAGTACCGTCGCAAGTTGGAAAAGGAAATCAATCGTCGAGTGACGGCCACGCTCGAGCCGTATGTTGGGTTCGATCGCGTGCGTTCGAACACTGTCGCCGAGGTGGACTGGAACCAAGGCGAACAGACCGAGGAAGTGCTCGACCCCAATACGGTCGTTATGACGACGCAGCGGTCCGAAGAGAACGCCCGGCCGGTGCGGGAAAAGGGTGTTCCGGGCACGGCGTCGAACCTTCCACGGGAACCCGAAGCGCCGGAAACCGATGCAAACTCCGCGTCACGAATCCTTGAAACGACGAATTTTCAAACCAGCCGCAAGGTGACTCGCTTGGAACTCGAACGCGGCGAGGTTAAGCGTCTTTCGGTCGCCGTTCTGGTCGATCACCGAATCGAGGTCGACGAGGAGGCCCGTGACCTGATCCGAGTTGCTCGAACTCCCGAAGAAATGGAAAAGTTCCGCCGACTGGTTATCGCCGCCGCCGGAATTATCGAGCAACGCGGAGACATCCTCACAATCGAGAATCTGCCGTTCACGATCTTTGAGGACCCGCCCGAACCACCGCCGCCTCCGCCCAATCCCGAGGACGAACTTTTTTCTCTGGAGTGGCTCAAGAAGTACCGATATCACCTAATGGCGGTTGGCGTGTCGCTGGTTCTGCTGGCTTTCACGGTATGGTTCGCGATGCGGGTCCGTCGCCGTGTGGCTCGCATGAGAGCGGAAGCTGAAGCCAAGCGTCAAGCCGAGGAAGAGCGCAAGCAACTCGAGGCCGCCGAAGACGAGGCCCGCAAGCACGCGGCCGAGGAAGCCAAGATGCTGCAAGGCCTGCGGTTGGCGACGTTGCAGAGCTCAAAGGCGCAAGTCCTCAAGAAACACCTCGAGGAAATGGCCTCGAACGAATCGGAGGCCTTCGTTCAATTGATGCGTTCCTGGATCCACGAGGATGATAAGTAACGCCGAGACCAACGAAATCTTTTCGGGCCTTCGGAAGGCGGCGATCGCGATCGTCACACTCGGCGACGAGGTGGCCGCCGAGGTTTTCCGCTACCTAAACGAGGAGGAAATCCAATCCCTTGGTCGCGAGATCTCGAAGCTCAGCAGAGTTACTCCTGAACAGGCCGAGAGGGTCCTACAAGAGTTCCACGAGATGTCGATGGCGCAAGACTATCTCATGTCCGGTGGCGTTGAGTACGCCAAGCGAGTGTTGAACAGCGCTTTCGGGGAGGACCGCGCCCGTAACATCATTGATCGAGTCTTGAAGTCGCTCGGCAACGAGATTCCGACCTTCGACTCGCTCCAAAAGGCCGATCCGCAGCAAGTTGCCAAATTCATTCAAAGCGAGCACCCGCAGACGATAGCCCTGGTCCTCTCGCATCTCAACAGCACTTCAGCCGCCGGCATGCTGATGGCCTTACAGCCCGAGGTCCGTGGTGATGTCGCCCGCCGGATGGCGAACTTGGATCAGATTTCGCCCGAGATCGTCCGCCGCATCGCGTCGATCTTGGAACAGAAGCTCAAATCGCTTGGCCAGTTCAGCCGCGAGTCCTACGGCGGTGTTCCCGCGGTTGCCGAAATGTTCAACCGCCTGGAATCGAATGCCGGCCAGGAGTTGCTGGGTCAAATCGAAGAACTCGACGACGAGCTGGGTGAGGCCATCCGCAACCTAATGTTCGTCTTCGAGGATATGCTGTTGATCGATAGCATGGGTATGCGCGAGATTCTCTCGCGTGTCGATAAGAACACCCTAACGCTGGCGCTGAAAGGCACCAGCGAGAAGCTGCAGGAGCACTTCTTCGACAACATGTCGGAAAGGGGCGCGGCGATGCTGCAAGAAGATATGGAAGTGCTTGGGCCGGTCAAGATTAGAGACGTCGAGGCGGGCCAACAACAAGTGATTGCAGTGGTTCGAACGCTCGAGTCCGAAGGGGTGATCAGTTTGAAGGGCGCGGTCGGCGAGCAATACGTGGTGTAGACGAGGATTCCCGGCCGACCGCCGTGAACCAGCGTCACGCAGAAGCCGGACCACTTCCGTTTCTGCGCTTTTGTGCTTTCCGCGGTGTGATGGGTACAAAGCTGTTCAAATACGGCGATGCGAACGATGTGACGGAATTCGTTCCACCTCACACGGGCGCCGAGGCCCCTGCCGGTATCCAGCCTTTCTTGTTCCGGCAGGTTAGTTCCGACCCCACGGCCGCGGAATCCGCAGCGGGCTTGGACCCGACCGGCGAAGTCGCGAACTGTCCCGACCCGGGCGACGCCGGACAAGCCTCCGAGGCGCCCCCCGAGCCCGAGATCGACGTAGAGGGGATTCAGCGCGAGGCTTTCCAGCAAGGTTTCGCGGAAGGAGAGAAGGCCGGCTCCGACACCGCGACGGCGCGGTTCCAAGATTCCGTCGCCGCTTTCGGCCAGGCGGCTCGGGAACTGGCGGCGCTCAAACCGGCCCTCCGAATCGAAGCCGAAACCGAACTGGTAACCCTCGCGCTGACCATCGCCCGGCGTATCATCCGTCGCGAGCTTAGCGTGGACCCGACCACGGTTCGCGCCTTGGTCAGGAGTTGCTACGACGAGTTCCAACGGGCCGAGATTCACCGCATACGGGTGAATCCCAACGACATCGAGGCAGTCTCGGCCTATTTCGAGGACAATCCGGCTCCGACGATCCAGTTGCACGCCGACCCATCGATTTCACCCGGTGGCGCCGTATTCGAGTCGGCTCAAGGAGAACTCGACGGCCGCATTGAAACCCAACTCAACGAGATCGAGTACGGATTGGCGGACCGCTGACATGGGACCTCCCGGCATTCGACAGGCCCTCAGAGCCCGAATCGCGCAAGTCGACAGCTCACCAACGGTCCGTTGCTCCGGCGTCGTGACCCAGGTCGTCGGTGCAATCGTTGAGTCGGAAGGGCCGGCCGTCGCACTTGGCGATTTGTGCGAAGTCGAGACGGGCGACGGTGATCTAATCCGCGTCCAAGTCGTCGGCTTCCGAGAAAACCGCGTCCTCTCGATGCCTTTGGACGAGCCCGGCCCGCTGCAACCGGGTCGGCGGATCGTCGCGCGGCGCACCCACAGGCATGCTCCGGCAGGCCCTGAAGTGCTCGGCCGCGTCTTGGACGGCTTCGGCCGACCGGCCGATGGGGCCGGCCCACTCCATACTTCGATATTCCGAGACCTCTACCTATCGGCGCCCGGACCGCTCGATCGAAAGGCGATTTCCGAACCCCTGGCCACGGGTGTGCGGGTCATCGACGGGCTGTTGCCCTGCGGAAAAGGACAACGCGTAGGTATTTTCGGCGGCTCCGGTGTGGGGAAGACGACGCTGCTGGGCGCAATGGCGCGCGCTAGCGAAGCCGACGTGAACGTTATCGCCCTGATCGGTGAGCGCAATCGCGAGGTCCGCGCCTTTCTCGACGAAACGCTCGGGGCCGAAGGCCTCGCCAGGTCCGTGGTCATCGCCGCGACCTCCGACCGCCCGGCTCCGGTCCGCGTGCGCGCCACGTTCTTGGCTACCGCGATCGCCGAGGCTTTTCGCGACCGCGGCAAGAATGTACTGCTGATCATGGACTCCGTGACCCGCCTAGCCATGGCGCAGCGCGAGATCGGCCTGGCCGCCGGAGAACCCCCCAGTGGAAAGGGATATACGCCCTCGGTCTTTCAGATGCTGCCTAAGATCTTTGAGCGGGCGGGAAACTTCGCTTCCGGGTCGATCACCGGCTTCTACACCGTCTTGGTCGAAGGCGACGACATGAATGATCCGATCGCCGACGCGGCCCGAGCCGTTCTCGACGGCCACATCGTCCTTTCGCGCGAGTTAGCGGCGGCAAATCACTATCCGGCCGTCGATGCCCTGGAAAGCGTCAGTCGACTAGCTCAGAGCGTTGCCGCGCAGGAGCATCTCGACTGGGCGTCACGGCTTCGCGACTCGATGGCTACCTACCGCCGTTCCGAGGACCTAATCAACCTCGGCGCGTACGCCGGCGGCTCAAACCCGGCGGTTGACTCCGCGCTTGCCGCGCACGACGATGTCGTCAGCTTCTTGAAGCAAGACCTATCCGCGCATCAATCGCTGGACGAAACGTTGGGACAGTTGCAAGCTTTGGCGCAAAAATTATGAAGCCGTCCTCACTCGAGCGTCTTGCGATCTTTCGGCGTCAACAACTGGAAGCCGCTGAAGCGAAACTCGCACACCTGCGAGCAAAGCGAGACAACTTCGAAAACGAAACTCGGCTTGCGGCAGCCGATTCCATCGAGATTCGCAACCAAACCCTGGGCCGCACGCACACCGACGGGAGCTCCTTGACAGCTCTGCAAGACTATCTCGACCTTCTCGAGCTGCGACAAGTCCAATCTGCTCATTCGGCGGCCGGCCTGGAGCCGGAAATCGACCGGCAGCTCAACGTTGTTTTGACGGCCCGGCGTGAGGCCGAGATCGCCCGTCGCCTACTGGAGAAGCGCCGCCGGGCGGAACGACTGCGAGCCACTCGGGCCCAACAGGCACAGCTGGATGACTGGTTCCTGACCCGCTTAGTGCGCCGCGGGCGCAAAGGTTCTCGACAAACAAAACTGGAGGCGAAAGGCTGCGGTCGACGCGCCCATGCTCGGCCGGCGACCACGGCAAGTCTTGCCGATAATCCGACATCCTGAGGCCGCCCGTGGTGCCCGTTAGAAAGCCATCACGTTAGTCTCCACTTTATTTTTCCTTTGTAATCAATTAGTTACTACCCGAACGGCAGGGTAACAACACAAACTTGATGTTAGCCTGTTGCTAGCAATTCCTTTTCTAAATCGGGATGTCCCCCGCGCTTGCTAAGCCCGGGGGCTTTTTTTTGCCCGCGGGCGCCGACCTCCACCAAGAATCTTCTACGCAAGACCTTCACCAAGCCTCTGGATGGGAAGGCCATTGTCGCGGTACGCGAGCGCAGGACTTGGGCTGACGGACCCGCGTCTCGAAAGTCAACGTCATGAAAAAACGAATATTCTTCTCGATCATCTTGCTGGCCTCTTCTCTTGCCGGCCAAACCAAGGTAGGACTCACCGATCAGGTCAAGGGCTCGCTCGCGCCGGTCAACGGCGGGACCGGAGTCTCCGCGTGCGCCGAAGACCAGGTCCTGGTCTGGCAGTCCGGAGCCTTTGTCTGCTCGGCGCAATCGGGCGGTGGAGCTGATAACACGCGATTAAACGCTTCCAACTTCGATTTCTTACAAGCCCCGGGCGGGAACCTCAACGCTTCCAGTCCGGCGACGGTTACCCTGACTCCCTGCCCGTTGGGAGTAGCAGGGTCCAACACGAATCATTTCCTGAGAATCCTTGACTCTGTTGCCGGCAATGAGAACGTCTTGATTACGGGAGGATCCTGCACCAGCGGCGCCTCGTCAGGAACGGTGCAATTTACTCCCTCCTTGAGCCATAGTTCCGCAAACTGGACGCTTGTCAGCGCGTCGGAAGGAATCCAAGAAGCCATTTGGGAATCCGGGCTGGGAAAGTTCGTTTACCTGGACGGGAGGTTCAACGTCTGGGCCACTATTTCCATTCCTTCAACAAGCGTTACGATCCTCGGCAAGGGACACGGAAATTCAGGGTCACGCATCGTTCCCCGAGTCAATTCCTTGACCATCTTCGAGTTCGACCCAGCTATTGGATTCACGCGCTTTCGTGCAGAAAGCTTCGAGATCAACGGTACTCTCTTGGGGAGCAACACCGTCACCGTCTTTGATGGGGTCAACGTTCTGGACGCCTACTTTGGCCACCTCTACTTCGAGAATACGTTCGAAGCCTTCCATTTGGATGGCGACGGCATCACGGTCCGTGACACCACGATTCGCGGAACCGTGACCGCGTTCTTCGGTGACGAAACCGGTTCGGACCGCACCTTTGACCTCTTGATCGATGGTTGGCAACAAACCGTAGCCGGTCTCCCCTACTCCACTTCGGTACCTCCGATTACTTTTCAGAGGGTTGTCAACGGCGCTATTCGAAACGTGTTGTTTCGGGACCTCAACGACACGGCGACCCACGCCATTGTTCTCACGAACGCCTGCGAAGGGGTGCAAATCACTGACAGCATCATCGTGAACTCCCAGGGAGGAATTCTACTTGAAGAGACGACCGTAGGCCCGGCCACCAATGCGGCCGATTGGACGCTGATCGACAACGTTATGTGCGATCAAATAGGCACCATCTGCGTCGACATCGAAGGCAACGCCAAATTTACGACTATCAATCAACTCTACGATACGAATCCCGACGCGGGGACGCGAGCCGGCGTATTGTTGCGCTCGAGCAGCTTGACCTCGGGGACCAGCGTCAACCAAAGCGTCTTCCAAAACATGGTCGCCGGCTACATCGGCATCGAAGTCGAGTCAGGGGTAAGTTGGTTCGTTTTGTCGGGCAACTTCTTTTGGGGGAACGCAGGGTCTTCCATCGTGGTCGATCCCGGATCGAGCAACCGCTACGTGATCACGCACAATTTTCTCGACGGCCTTGCCTCTTTCATCACCGACGGCGGAACCGGTCCGGACAAACACGTGGCCGGAAACGTGCCCTAGCTGCCGACCGGCACGAGGTGCTCTGTCTGCGCCCCCGGTCGGTCGACAGCATTCCAACCACCCGGACGATCCGCGAACCTCGGGGCAAGCTCGTTCTGAGCCTCCTCGCAGCAAGACGACACGGTAATCCTGGCGATTTCTTGGTCGCTACGTGTTCCGCAGGTGATCGACATGAAGACTCAGGTCCATGTTGCTAATCATTCCGCTGCTCCGCGCTCCCCTACTCCACCCAAGCTTCCGCGGCTCGAGCGCTTTGTCGGGGCCAAGCGAAACAACCGGTTCAACCGGGTTCAATCCCAAACGAGCAGTCGTGCGCAAACCGATAAGACCTCCCAACCCGTGGGGTAGAATAGGACCATGGATTCCGCCAAGGTGTTGAGACTGTGGGTCGTTCTCGGTCTGTGTTTCGGGGCTATCGGCGCTCTTGCCCAGAACGCTCCGGAAGACTTCGGCACCCCCACGGCCGATGACGCGAAACAAACCCAACTTGAGCCTCCCACAAATGCCCTCGACAAAGATCAGTTGGAATTCTATCTACGGCATCTTTACATCTGGAGCCCGAAATTCAAGGTGGAAGTGGGAGATTTCAAGCCTTCCGACATCGCCGGCCTGCGTAAGACGGAAGTGAGAGTTTCTTTCCGATTGGCCTCGCAGCTCAAGGTCTTTCTTGTCAGCGAGGACGGCAAGCACATCCTCGATGGCGCGCGCTATCAAATTGCCGATAACCCTTTCCGATTGAATCTGGACAAGATCGACATGCTGGATCTACCCGGTTTCGGCACTGAGGGCGCCCCCGTCGCCATCGTGGTGTACAGCGATTTCGAGTGTCCCCACTGCGCTCGCGAAGCGCGTATGCTGCGTACAAAGTTGTTGGAGGAGTACCCCCACGACGTGCGGGTCTACTACCGCGATTTTCCGCTCCCGAAGCACAAGTGGGCCGGGCCGGCCGCCATCGCCGGGCAGTGTCTTCGGGATGAGGATGATCCCGACATGTACTGGGAGTATTTCGACTGGGTTTTTGCGGGGCAGAAGGAGTTCAATCCGCAAAACTTCAACGAAAAGCTGAACGGCTTTCTTGCTGAACACAACATTGATGCGCTCCAGGTGTCGCAATGTCTTGAGTCGGAAGAAAGTGCGGCAAAACTCAAAGACTCCGTCCAGGAAGGCGCCGCTGTGGGAGTACGATCCACCCCGACGATGTTCGTCAACGGACGCAGGGTCGGGTCGGTGAAGTGGCCGCGCCTGAAGCAAATCATCGACAGCGAACTCACATATCAGGAAGTAGTGCACAACGCAGGCGACGATTGCGGTTGCTCGATCACGCCCGAGATTCCCGGCTTTGAGCAATAGGCAGGTGTCGATGCTGCATGCTGCTCACGCACGGCGGCTTCTCTTTACCGGCTGAGAGACTACATGCGATTTGATTCCCATCGCCGGCCGGCCGCGCACCTGCTTGTCTTCGTTCTTCTCTCGGCCGTCCCGAGCGTCGCCGCGAAACTTGCGGAAGCGGACCCGGCGCGCTATCTCGAACACGTCAAGTTTCTTGCCGCCCCGGAACGAGAGGGGCGTGACGCCGGCTCCAAGGGCCTCGAGGATGCCGCGAACTACATCGCCGAACGTTTCAAAGAGTACGGGTTGCAGCCCCTGGGCAAGGCGGGTTCTTTCTTGCAACCGTTCACCGTAACCACCGGGGCGGCAATGGGAAACAGCAACCGTCTCATAGTGCACCGCGGTGAAGAGTCAGTCTCGCTGCGCCCTGGCAAAGACTACGTTCCCGTGAACTTTTCTTCCTCCGGCGCGGTCAGCGGTCAAGTCGTCTTCGCGGGCTACGGCGCCGAAGCCGAAGAGTTTGACTACGACGACTACCATCACCTCAACGTCAAAGGCAAGATTCTCGTCGTGCTGCGATACGAACCCAAGCGGTTCTCCGAGACCAACGGTAAATCTCGGCCCCATACTCATCACGCCCACCTGATCACAAAGGCCATCGAAGCCCGCAATCGAGGCGCTAAAGCGGTCCTCTTGGTGAACGGACGTCTGGAAGAAGATAAGGAAGACCTACTCCTCAAGTTCGGCGGCGTCAGCGGCCCCGATGACGCGGGCATCCTGATGGCCCAAGTAAGAAACGAGCTGGTTAATGAATGGCTCGCCGAAAGGAACGAAACGCTGGCGGGCATACAAGACGCCATCGACAAAGAACAGAATCCCCGCTCTTTCGCCTTTGACGATTCATTGCGGGTTTCGATCGAGATCGACATCAAGCGCGAGAAAGCCGACGTCCACAACGTTGCCGCGTACGTCCCGGGAAAGAGCAACGAGTACGTCGTGATAGGGGCGCATTACGACCATCTGGGCCTCGGGGGGCAAAACTCACTCGCGCCGAGAAAAATCGGACAAGTCCATCATGGCGCGGATGACAACGCCTCAGGCACTGCGGGCTTGTTGGAATTGGCCAGGCTGTTTGCCGGTCGCGCGGGGTCGCTCGAACGCGGCGTCCTGTTCCTGGCATTTGCCGGCGAAGAAATCGGCCTGCTCGGTTCGTCGCACTGGGTCAACAACCCGAAGCTCAAACTCGACGACGCCGTCGCGATGCTCAATATGGACATGATCGGACGCGTCCAGAAACGTCGCGTCTATGTGGGCGGCGTCGGGACGGGATCAGGCCTCGAAGACATTGTCAGCGATGTTAGCGACGATTACGACTTCCAAATCGACCGTTCAAAGTCCGGTTATAGTGCCAGCGATCACACCTCCTTCGTGGGGAAAAACGTTCCCGTCCTTTTCTTCTTTTCCGGCCTGCACGGCGATTATCACAAGCCCACCGACACCTGGGACAAAATCGACAGCGCCTCGGCGAGCGAACTTGTCAACCTAATCGGCGATGTCGCCTCTCGATTGGTCGAGGTCGAGGAACGCCCGCGATTCGTCAAGGTCAAACGTGCCTCTCACGGCAGCCACGTCGGCGGTACGGGCGGCGGTTACGGGCCGTGGTTCGGTTCGGTGCCGGATTTCGGTCCGGTGGAAACCGGTGTCAAATTCGCTGACATCCAACCCGGCTCACCGGCCGACAAGGCGGGCGTCAAGGCCGGCGACATTCTCATCGAGTTCGGTGGCAGCCCGGTGAAAAACCTCTACGATTTCACCTACGCTCTGCGCGCCCACAAGATCGGAGATGTGGTGGAAGTCAGGGTCTTGCGCGAAGGCAACGAAATTGCCGCCACAGTGACCCTCGAACAGCGGCGGTAGGCGAACACGGTCGATTCCTGAAAGGGTGGGAAGAGCCACGGTGCTCGGCGGGCGGGAGCTTTCGCGAAGAAATTTCAAACGGTACGGGTTAGCAATCCCTCCCGAAAGCCATGGAGGAAGAGGAATGCGAAACAGCAAATTAAACGCCATGCAAGACACCCGCCGAAGCTTCCTCTACTCCCTCGGTGCCTCCCTCGGCAGTGTGGCTTTCAGCGATCTTCTTGCCAAGGAGACCCAGCGCCCCCTCGCCCCAAAGGACCCTCATCTTGCGCCGAAGGCCAAGTCCTGCATCTTTCTCGTGATGGAGGGCGGCCCCAGCCACATCGACACCTTCGACCCGAAACCGAAGCTCGAAGAATTGCACATGAAGCACTTCGAGAACGTGGGCGAGCATTTCTCGCCGATGTCGTCGGGTGAGCGCTACTACGTCCAGAGCCCCTACAAGTTCCGCAAAGTGGGTCAGGCCGGCATTGACATGTGTGAGCATTTCGCCCACTTGCCGGAAGTGGCCGATGAACTATGCCTCTATAAAGGTTGCCAAGCCGAGTCGGTGGACCATCCGACGGCCCTTTTCCACATCAACACGGGCAACAAATTCGGCGGCGACCCGGCCGTCGGGTCGTGGGTGACCTACGGGCTCGGCAGCGAGAATCAGAATCTTCCCGGCTACATCGTTTTGTCGGAAGCGGGTTTCCCGCAAGGGGGCGCCGGCAATTGGACCAACGGTTTCCTGCCGGCGTACTACCAGGGCACCCCGCTGCGCGCCGAGGGGTCGCCGATTCTCGACATTCATCCGCCCGCTTGGAAAACCCGCGAGCACCAGCGCGCCAACCTCGATGTCTTGGCGGACCTCAATCGCGCGCACCAGACTCGCCATCCGGACCACGACGAGCTCGCCGCGCGGATGGCCAATTACGAACTGGCCTTCCGCATGCAGACCGAAGTGCCCGGCATCATTGACCTGGAGGGCGAGCCGGAATCCGTCCGCGAGATGTATGGTCTGGACAACAAGGAAACGGAGTCCTTTGGGCGACGCTGCCTACTGGCCCGCCGGCTGGTTGAAAAGGGTGTCCGCCTTGTGCAGATCTTCTCGGGTGGTTGGGACTCGCACGACTATCTCGAGCGCTCGCACAAGGCGCGTATCTACAGCATTGACAAACCTGTCACCGCACTTGTCAAAGACCTCAAGCAGCGCGGGCTTTTGGACGACACCCTCATCGTATGGCTCGGAGAATTCGGCCGCAGCCCCGACAATCACTATCGCGGCGGCGGCGTCGCCATCGGGCGCGACCACAACGCTGAAGCGCAATCGATGTTCTTCGCGGGGGGCGGTGTGAAAGCAGGACATGTGATCGGCGCGACCGACGAAATTGGAAACAAGGCCGTCGAAGTGGTCCACCCGATCAAGGACCTGCACGTCACCCTATTGCACCTTCTCGGCTTGGACGACAGCAAGCTGACGTACTTCCACGGCGGACGCTTCAAACAGCTCTCCCAAACCGGTGGCCAAGTCATCAACGAACTCATCGCCTAGGCAAAAGGGACTCGAATTTGCTTCGAAATTCCAAACCGAGCCGAGCACATTGAGTAAGCGGTATGAGACGAGGCCCCTTGGCAGGAAGAACAGTGGCGGAAGCGTGACGCCGACAATGCACGAATCTCCCCACCGATGAATCAACAATGGTGTTGGCTTCGATCGTTTGGCAGGGAGAGAGATCCTGCGACGATCCCCGGAATCATTACCTTCCCATGGTCCGGTATGGTTCAGCGGGATGATCCTGCTTACTAAGAATGTGCGCGGCTCGGTTTGGGAATTGCGTTCAGAGCTGCACGTCAGGGCGCTTGCAGAGTCTCCTCTCGAAGCGGGAGTATTCCCTTGAAGATCTGTCACGCCCGCGCCGCCTCCGAGGCGCCGTCTTCACGCGCCAGTCGCCCGGCCTTGATGACTCCGGGCGGTGGAGGAGGCGGCGGCGGGGGGGGCCTCTTCCCACCCTTGCCGTTGCCGTTGCCCGGCGCGCCAATGAGCACGCAGGCCGGCGCGATGCTCAAGGCGATCGCCCGAAGAATTGCCTTCTTTGCGTGATACATTCGTGTGTCTCCCGTTGGGGGTTAGAACCCGCCGATGCAGACGGGCTCGGCTAATTCCAAAACCTTGTTGCCGGCTGCGAGCCACGCCTCAAACAGCGCGACCCCAAGAGATGCATGCACCTCTCACGGTGCAAGCATAGGGCAGCGCGGAGACGCGGAAGCCAAGTCCCCGGCATCGTTGATCGTGCCCGAGCCCTTGTACTGCGCCAGAGGGCCGGCGACGACAAGCCCACTCATACTCGCTGCTCTTGAATTTGAGGTCGCCAGTCTTGAACTGGAAGCTTTAGCCAGAACCATCTGGCTTGATGAGCAACACCGGGGAACCTTGCGGACCCCCGGTTGGGTGTATACGTCAGGCGGTCTGAGACGCCGAGCCCCCGGACGCTTGGTGCAGCCCGTCTACTGTTCAAAACAATAGAGTCTGGTCGGCGAAAAACAGGCATTGGCTGTTCCATTCGCCCACTCATAGGGTATGCCATTCGGTGTTTGTGCTCCGAGACCGACTCTCCCACCCTGTTGTAGGTTAGTACTATCGGTCCAATCGGAGCAGAGGCGGATTAAATCGACCGTGATGTTGGCGTTTCCACCTGGAGCCGCGATTGTCGTTCCCGTCCATGCTCCAGCTGCGAGAACGAGTCTGGGCCGCGGGACCACGTGACAATCCCCAGACGGTGACGCTGGACACCGACACCACCGTGCACACGCTCTACGGCCGCCAGATGGGCGGGCGCAAGAGCTACAACCCCAAGAACAAGGGCAAGCGCAGCTACCAGCCGATACTGACCTTCCTGGCCGAGACGCGCGAGTACCTGATGGGCGGGTTGCGCGGCGGCGACCGGCCCACGGGCCAACAGATCGCCGCCCACCTGAAGAGCGCTTTCCGGGCTTTGCCGGCCGGCGTGAAGAAGATCTTGGCGCGGGCCGATGCCGGCTTTTATTGCTGGGAGGCGGTGGCGGCCTACGAGCAAGCGCGTTGTCAGTTCGTCATCGTGGCGCGCAAGACGCGGCGACTGGTCGAGCAGTTGCAGCAAGCCGAATGGAAGCCCTCGCCCCACAGCGACGCTGAAGCGGAGTGCGAATTCCTCTACCAGCCGGAGGGCTGGGCCCATGCTTGCCGCTTTGTCGCGCTGCGGTATGAGAAGGAGCCGGAAACCGACGAGGTCGAGCAATATCAGTTGTTCGCCACCAGCAGCTATACCTACCGCGTGTTTGTGACCAATCTCGCCGAGCCAATCGCGGCGGTGGTGTGGTTTTACAACCAGCGGGCCGGGGCCGAGAACCTCATCAAAGAAGCCAACAACGACGCCGGGCTGGCGGCCCATCCTTCGCGCCGCTTTGACATGAACCGCAATCACTTTCAGTTGGTCATGCTGGCCTACAACCTCAACTGCTGGCTGCTGCTGTTCCAACGCGAAGCCGACGCCACCCCGGAGAAGCTGCGGCACACCACCCTGGCGACGGCGCGGCTGCGCTTTCTGTTCCTGGCGGCCAAGATCTGGCGACACGCCGGACGAACGGGCGTCAGCTACAGCGATCAGTACCAGGAGAAGGGCCTGTTTGAGCGGCTGATGCGACGGCTGCGGGCGATGGCGCCGCCGGGATCGAGCTTCGCGCCGGTGGTGGAGGGTGCGCTGAGTTGAGGGGCGCTATGCATAAAATTTTATGCACTCGCCGCAACGTACTGGGAACACGCCGCTTGCCAGCTCGCTTTTGCCCGCCGGGATCGGGAGGCGGCTCAAACGGGGAGGGAAACCGCAGAAAAGACGACTTGCGACATTATTGAGTTGACACCACTGCCGCTACCGCCACAACTCCATCGCCGATGGCTACGCCGAATCTGTGCATAATTCAGGTGATATAGGAATCTAAGAACGGTCGCGTGACTAGATCAGTCCAATCATTTGCCACCGGAGTGGAGTCCACGAGTACATACGGCACTGACGACTGGTGCAGTCGGGCATCGACTCGCGTGTTCGAGTCGGACAGCCATGCCTTATAGGTACCGCCCAGTGACGCAGCATCCGCGAGCAGTTGACACTTCGCATCCGCACCCGCAAGTCCTCCCAGATTACCTTGTAACCCAAGGCTGGAGAGAAAAAACCCGACAGTTGCCTCCGGGAACGTCGCAGCTAGGGTTCCACCCCTGCACACACGGACTGCACCTCATCGGACGGTAACAGGTCCACCGTGATGGGCGGAAGAACGGAGCCGCCCGGGCCGTCAGGGTCCGGCCCGACTGCAGTTACCATGAAGGCCGTCAGGCCCAACGTCGCGCCTTTCAGCGATGCGTAGCCGTCCTTCACATCGGCGCTCACATCGCTGTCATAGACCACCGCGCAAACGATCCTGCCTTCGAGATCATCAATGTCTGCTGCGTCCAGTGGGACAACACCGTCGATCTTATCCAGGTTGTTCTCATCCCCGGCAGCACCGGCCGCGAAGATGAACTCCTGGATTGTGAAGGAGTCGCCGTCGTCCTGGCTCATCTGTGGATCGGGTTTGGTGAACCGAAACAGACCCTCATCCCCCAGTTCGCCCGTGGGCAACAGCAGGCCGGAATAGGGGGTGATATCGTTGCCCTGCGAAAACAGGACATCGCGCACCGCTAGGTCTGCAATGTCGTCGTTGACGCATACAGATGGGTCTCCGTCTCCGCAGAACGGCGCTCCAAACGAGATCAACTCGATACTGCTGACCCCGCTACCGATCGTATCTTCATCGATGATCAGTAAGTTCGCGAGGCCGGGGATCTCGAACACATAAGCCGAGCCGGAATCGGGGCCGATTTCGTCGTGACGGGGCACCCCCGCCACCACCGTGGATCCCGAGATGCCGAGGCGAGCGCCAAAAAGGTCGACCGCCGCGCCGTCGCTGTCGATGAGCTTGGCCGTCTCGGTCAGGTTCCCCGCCCAGCCCCCTACCGGCTTAACGAAAACATAGGCGGAGCCGGCATCGACAATGGGGGTGTGGTCGCGGATGGCCCCCAGCACCACCGTGGATCCCGAGAGGTGGACGGGAAAGCCAAAAAAGTCGCCCGCCGCGCCGTCGCTGGCGGTGAGCTTGGCCGTCTGGATCAGGTTCCCCGCCCAGCCCCCTACCGGCTTAACGAAAACATAGGCGGAGCCGGCATTGATGCCGTTGGCGTTGTCGTCTGAGGCGGCCGACACCACCGCTGTGTTTCCTGAGACATCGACGGCGCCAAAAAAGTCCAAAGTCGCGCCATCGCTGGCGGTGAGCTTGGCCACCTCGTTCAGGTTCCCCGCCCAGCCCCCTGCCGGCTCAACAAAGACATAGGCGGAGCCGGACTCGGGGCCGTTGTCGTCGTCCCTGGTGGCCGACACCATCACCGTGGACCCCGAGAGGCCGACCCCCCCGATGCCAAAATGATCGTTCGCCGCGCCGTCGCTGGCGTTGAGCTTGGCGGTCTCGGTCAGGCTCCCCGACCAGCCCCCCACCGGCTCAACGAAGACATAGGCGGAGCCGGAGTTGTTGCCCTTGTCGTCGTCAAAGGAAGCCCCCGCCACCAAAGTGGATCCCGATTTCGAGAGGGCGATTGTCGTACCAAGCTGGTCGTTGAACGCGCCGTCGCTGGCGGTGAGCTTGGCCGTCTCGGTCATGTTCGCCCAGCCGCCTGCCGGCTTAACAAAGACATACACGGCGCCGGCATTGGTAATGCTATTGGGGTCGTGGAGCCGGACCCCAGCCGCCACGGTGGATCCCGAGATGGCGAGTCCCCCTGCGGGTAATCCGTCGCCCGTCCCACCGTCGCTGGCTTTCAGCTTGGCGATCTCGGTCACGCTCCCCGACCAGCCGCCTACCGGCTTCTCGAAGATGTATAGCGCCCCGGAATCCATGGCGTTGTCGTCGTCAAGGGCGGCCCCCACCACCACGGTGGAGCCCGAGACGGCGACGTTGCTGCCGAAGAAGTCACCTGCCTGGTTGTCACTGGCGAAGAGCTCGGCGACTTCGGTCAGCGTCGGATCGATCGTTACCGGATAGACCGCCCGCTCATCGTCGACCCGCAACACGATCGTCTGTTCAGAGACCGCGAGCCGGGAGACGAGCTCCGTCCCCTCGGCGTCCCACGACTTGAGCCCCGCGTAGCGCAGCCGCGACGGCGCGTTCGGCTCACCCAGCAGCACCGCCGCCCCATCATCGCTGAGGGAAGCCGTAACGCCGCTCACCTCGAGCTCGATCTGTAAAGGACCGTCCGTTTCCCCACGCTCGGGCCGCTCGGCCAAGGTGAAGCCCTGCTCGAGACCCGTGGGCCGATTGACGTACCACTCAGTGACCGGCCCGCGGACGTTCTCCACCCGCTGACCGTTCGCCTCGAGCTTGCCGGCGACCGGCTGATGCATGCGGCCCTCGTACCCATAGCCGACGAGACTCAGCCCCATCTCCAGCTCGGAGCTTGCCGATTGCAGCCGGATGCCGTCGCCAGTGAAGCGCGTCGTATAGTTCTGCGCGGAGTTCCGGGCTTTGAAAACCGCTTCTTCGCCGGGGTTGGCGGCCACGGCCTCCGCCTTGTAGCGATCGCGCTCGATCGCCTTCTCGATGGCGGCCAGCGCCTCGGCCGGAAGAGAACCGGTCGAGCCGGTCGCGGCAGCCGCCGCCGGGGCGGGCCCCACGGGCAGAAGGAACAATGCGGCGGCCCCAGCTAATAGTCTGACCCGCCGCTTGATCGCGGTGTGTGACGCCCGAAGGCTGGTTCTACGAATTCCATTCATTTCAATTTCCCTTTTTTCTCGTATCCGCTTGGTGCAACTCGCGGGACTGCCTGCTGAGCGGGCCGGCCTGCTCATGTGCCAAGACATGGTTTCTTAGCAAGACGAACAAAATGGCCGAGGGATCAATCTAAGCATCGGGGCCCCCACCCTGATTCTCGGGCGGCGGATTCCCCTATGCCGGGGGGGGGGACTGTCATCCATGCGGCTAAGATGAGAAGCATATCAACTTCGTGCTGATAAAGTAAATGGGCGGAAAGTCCTCAGGGTTCCAGTACTGTGGGGAAGATCGGGGGGGGAAGATCGGTAGGGAAGATCCGAAGATCGGGGACAGGTCCCCGATCTTTCCCCGAAGACGCCGGCCACCGCCAAAAGGAGGGTAGTTTCGCGGGTTCACACGACGTGAATGCGACGTGATCCTATCGGATGTCACTTGCTTTTCAGTCCGTCGCGCCAGGCGATTGCTTCGAGCTCGACCCGGACTGCGTCCTCGACGGCAACGACGGGGCGCGCCTGGAATTCAAATGCAGGGAACGTCGAGCAAAGCTTGTGAACCGTCAGCGGATCGTCGCAGTCCACCAACATATGCCCACCCCACTCGCCCACACGCACTACGAACAACTCGATCTTGAGATTGGCCGGCGCCTTCCACTGACCAAACACATCAAGGATTCGCTTCTGGGCATTCTCGTACTCCGTAGGCGAACCTTGCGGGCGTTCGAACCAGCTGATCATGTACTTCATCGGCATCCTCCGTTATTGCAAATGGTCTGACCGATCACAACCGCTTAAGTCTACTCCTCGGCGATAAGTGTCGGTAACAATCGACGTCATGAACAGACAAATTATTTCGCCCAGGGGGCTGCCCTGCGGCGGTTTGCGAAGATCGGGGACAGTCGGTTCCTATGAAAACGCGGTATTCATAATACCGCCATGAAAATTTGGTTCGGCCGCCAGCGGGTACGCACCCTCCAGTTGCCCGCTCTTTGGGTCCGAATATAACATGGACTACACTTAGAGGCCTGTTTTCGGAAGAGCTCGAACTCTCGCTTGAGCGGGGGCGGAGCGGGCTTTGGGCCGAGGGAGATTGGGACAGGGAGATCGGGAAGAGTGTCCCCGATCTCCGGCCCGACGCCCGGTGTTTGGCCGGATTTCCTGATTTGGGAATCGGACACGATTTATGGAACAAAGAGCCAGCCGCCGATTTCAACTGCTTTTGTGGCCACTGGCTCCAATGGAAGATTTTCACGCGCCGATGGAGGCGCTTCCGCTGCGAGAAGGCGCCAAAAAGACGAAGTACCCCTTCCGCGTGCTGCGCTACTGGTGGGTTTATCAAGGGATTCTCGCTGAGGCTCGGCGCCTTGGCCGGGGGCCCACGATTGTCGACATCGGTTCTGAAATTGGATTGCTGAGAAGTCTTGCACCGCCCCTGCCTGACGCCCACTGGATCGGACTAGACCGCAACGTCGCTAATCAGTACGTGGTGGTCGCCGGGTTTGACGAGCTTCACGAATGCAATCTCGAGCAGTCAATACCACTTGCCGACGACTCGGCTGACATCATCGTCTGCTCACATATCCTCGAGCACCTCAGGAACCCGCATGACACACTCGGCGAAGTGATCCGGGTTCTAAGACCGGGCGGAGTCTTGCTGGTGGGCTCTCCGGTGCTGCCGAGGCCCGTGGCGGCATACTATCAGCGGCGCTACAACCGTGAACTGCAGGCGGGAAAACGGCATCTTGGGCAGCACGTCACCGCCTTCCATCCGCGAATGTGGAAACGGCTGGCCGCCCAGCTCGGGCTCGAAGTGGAGGTCTTCGCCGGTTCGCATATCCTTCGCTGGACCGGCAGCCGCTTGGAAAACTACCAAGCGTGGGTCCGCCTCAACCAGTTTCTGGCGGCAATCTTCCCGGCATTCGGCAACGAAGTTTGCATTCAGCTTCGCGTACCTTCCGGCGAGAAGACTCGAGCAGGCGCGTGCCGCGTCCAGGGCGCAGAAGGACTATCCCGGGCGCCTACTGAGGGCTCTGGTTGGAACCCCTGATGAGCCGTCACCTACCACGGCGAGATGTCTGATAGTTTGGAGCTACGAACCGAAAGTTCGCCTCCTCATGGCAAGCGTGAGCCGTCGCTTGAGGAATCCACTGAGCCGGCTGGTCGCAAAAGGAATCACAGGGAGAGGGTCGTCCCAACACAGTATCATCTGTTGGGAGAAAGCGCAGCTACGCAGCCATTCAAAGACCGACAGCTGCTGTTGGCGGCAAGCGAAGTAATCCAGATTGGGGTTGACGCAGTATCTCCCTACGCGATAGTTGGTGACCGTTGGAACGGGGGACCCTAGGGCCTCTCGATACGCTGCCGCGCAGACGTTGACACCGCATCGCGCCGCAAATTCGACCTGGCTCCAGGGCCGGCCATTCATCTCAAGAATCTTGAATTCACCATCCCGTTGATCACGCTTGAACTCAGCCGAAAAGATGCCTCTATAGCGGAGGTGGTGGACGAGCTTGGTGACGGAATCGACGGCATCCCGGACCTCCTCCTCAGGAACGGAGACCATGTACGAACTGTTTCCCAAATAGGGAGGATACATTCGCAACCTGTGTCTGACAAACAGCATGCGAATCGCCGAGGCAGCGTCGGCAAAGCCGTCCACAATATAGTGGTTTGTCGCAGGACCCTCGACGTATTGCTGTATGACCATCTCCAAACCGAGGCGTTTGCACCTTTCCAGCTGTTGCCGTGCTTGTTCTCGGCTGTTTATCCAGATCCCCTTAACGCCGTACTGCCGGTTGAAGAGCTGGGATTGCCTGGGCTTGAGGAAAGCCCGGTTGAGAAACTCGTCGGGTATCTCATCCAGCGAGAGATCAGGCCGGAGAACCCAAGTTGCGGGATGAGGGACCTGTGCCTTGACAACCGCGCGGGCGAACAATCCCTTGTCGATGATCTTCTCCAGAACGTCTACTGAGGCCAGACTTGCAGGGAATCGGCTCGCCAGGTCAGGGTCGAGTCGCGCCACTCGTTGGGCCCATATGTCCGAGCATGGGAAGAGGACAGCTGCCTCCAGCGATGACGCCCGAAGTACAGAACCGAGGTCTTCCGGTAGCGAATTGGCTGGGCTTGGAATCTCACGGAACCAGCGAGACCAACAAACGAAATCTCGCTCATCGAGCTTTGCATATACCGGAATTCCCTCCCGACCCAGCGCTCGAATCGTGCCAAGCGCTGTGGTCCTAGATCCCAACACCAGTGCTGGGCGAGTAGCCACCATTTCCTAGCGGTCTCCTGTGTTGTCCGGGAGTTCTTGCTTGCGGTTCCGTGGGCGGGCTGGAACAGAGACGACAACACCCATCCCGCCTTCGCCGATCTTTTCAATGATCTTGTAGTGGCTGATGATGCGGCCGATCAAGATGGGGACATTGTAGCTCTATGAGGATTGGCGTTGATAACAATCGATGTCACAAAAAGACAGATTTTTTCGTACGGGATGTTGCCTCGACTGGGGTTCCGGCTGCGCTGAGAAGCCGTGAGCGTTCTCCGTCGCCGGATTCGGGGTGCGATCGGAGTCTATCAACACCTGTCGGACGACAGGCGATAGGTAGTTCGTTTCGCTGGACTTAGTCCTGCTTGCGGTCGGGGAACTCTTCGTACGAGTTGCGCACGACGCGAATCATCCGCTCAGACTCGTCGGTCGCCCGGCAGGAAGGAACACTGCTGCTGTACGATATTCTCTGAGTCTCAGCCTATTGGCGATACGCCATGACGGATCTAGACTTTGCGGTTGCGAGGTGAGCAGCCCCCCTGGAGTGGGACTGAATCATCACGTGTCATCGGAATCCGAAGCGACAAGGAAAGCTCATGCCAAGATTCAAACAGATCAAACATCCAGATGACCCAGAACTCAAAGGTCTCTACCAGGCAGCGATTGACGGTGGTTTTGTGGGTAGTGAGCAAGACGTACCCAACAATTTCGTGACCTCTCAATCGGAACGACCGGACCTTCTTGCGGCGACGTTAACCCTTGCCGATAAGGTCGTGTTGCGCGGACTGCTTCCTCCCACGGTCAAACAGATGATTGCCATGACGATTGCAATGCAGAACGGTTGTCGCTACTGCACTCGTCTTCACAACAATGCATTGGAGGGCATGGGCGTTCCGACAGAAGTGATCCAAAGCTGTGCGAGTGATCCAGCTTTGGCTGAGCTCCCCCCCTCCCAGCGTGCGATTCTCAAGCTCGCTCTCAAGACTTCACAAGACCCTCTATCGGTGACCGACGATGATTTTCAGACTCTTCGGGACTACGGACTGACCGACGGAGAGATCATGGAGGTCACGATGATGGCGGCCGTTGAGAACTTTTTCAACACGTGGGCCAGAGTCAGCCAGATCCCGATCGAGGGAGACGACTAACCGCAGGCTTGTGTCAGGGGAGCCCTCTACCTTTTACCGCGAACCGTATTTCTTGGCAGCTTCCTCAATAGGCTGCCGGTCCTTCGGAAGATCCTTGGCAACCCGCGCCGGATGGAACTTGGTGAATGACGCCGAGTGAACGAACAGTTAGTGGTACCCCTGGGAACGCAACTTTCCGAATACAGCCCGAGATCGCGCGTGGCCCCCTGGGGCCACCGTAGCCATTCGTTGGAGTCCGTGAGACGGACTCTGGCGCCAACGCTACTCACGCGGCCGGCGAAATGGCCGGTTCAACGAACAGGTTGGCGCAACATCAACTGCGGTCACGGCTGTGTGATGCGATTAGGTCCCACCCGCGGACACAACCCCATCGACCGGCAGTGTAATCGTGATCTCAGAACCTTGTCCGAGACGGCTTTTTATACTGATTTGGCCTTGGTGCTTGCGAATCACGTTGTACGCCGTGGCAAGTCCGAACCCCATTTTTACTCGTGGGCCCGTTCTCGAGAAATCGACATCGAAGATGCGCTTCAGCTTCTCGGGCGGGATGCCCCGCCCAGAGTCTGAGATCTGAATCGTAATCAGGTCGTCTTGCCGAGCGGTCTTGACGGAAATCATGCCGGGCCCTTCGATGGCTTCTCCGGCGTTCTTGAGCATGCTCAGGAACACCTGATTCAACTGGCCCGGAAAGCAGTCGATCGGAGGTATCTCTCCAAACTCCTTGACTACCTTGACTCGATCCTTTAACTCGGCCTCGAGCAAGGTAAGTGCGCTCTCGATTCCTTCGTGGATATCGGCACGCTGATGTTCCGCCTCGTCCAGCCGGGCGAAAGTCTTCAAACTTCGGACAATCTCGCCGATGCGTTTGCTCGCAGCAGCAATGATCTCACTATTGGTCGTGATCGCTTGACACACCGTCCTGTAGCTTTTGTCAGTCGCTCCATCCTCCGCCACCCCATAACTTTTGAGAAGAGCCTCGACTCTGTCGACACAGCGCCGGACGACATCGGAGGCGCTCTGTAGGGCCCCGATGGGAGTGTTGATTTCGTGTGTGATGCCGGCGACCAAGCTTCCAAGAGACGCCATTTTTTCCTGCATGATCAACTGGTTCTGCATCTCTGTGCGCTCTTCGGTCACCCGGAGCAGGGTATAGGACATGCCGACATGGAGGGCATAGATGGTCCCCCGCGTGCTTAGCAGTGCTTGGTCGGTCTCGACAACCGAAGCCATGGCGAAAAACAGCGCTCCGATCATCTTTCCCTTCGCCCTCATCGGAACGACGAGAAGCATCTCTGGATCGTCAGCCAGCAACCACGCCGCAAATACGCTCTTCTCTTCGTTGAGTCCATGAGCCGGCTTGGTGAACCACTGGGCCCCTGTCCCGCTCAGTACGCGCCGAAACGGGGCGCTTTCCGGCTCGAACCGCGGGTCGTTCGGCTTGTGAAAGTGACCCCGCTCATACATGCCAACCACTTCGTGAACCTTCTCCGTACCACAGACGACGATACCTAGGCGGCGGGAGGGGATCAGCCAACGGGCGTTGCTACACACAGAGGGCCAGAACGTGTGGAAACTCTCCTGACTTGAAAAAGCCCAAACCGCCTCGTAGAGGCTTCCGAGCGTCAGACTACTAACCGAAGCTTGAAAGGGATTCGGGGAGTCTTGGGATTGCCTGCTCATGCCGGTTCCTCTATTCGTTCGATCCGAATACCGCTTACGTCGGCCCAAGCGTTGATGAAGTTCGCGGAGGCTGCCGCCAGGGCTATGGGTGGATCGCCGATTGTTCGGACGATCCCCCCACGGGCGAATTGTACCGTTCCCAGATAGCTAGCGAAAACAAGCGATGTCACAAACAGACAGATTATTCTCGGCCAGGGTGCTGCCTCGGCCTCGGTTGAGGGCCCGCCGAGAGGCCGCGAGCGGTCTTCGTCGCCGGATTCGGAGTGCGAAACGGGTTTTCCGACAGTAATACACGGACGGGCGCTATGTGGTTCGTTTTGAGGGGCTTAGTCCTGCTAGCGGTCGCGGAACGATTGCCCTCCCCTCATCGCCGGGGGCCTTGGGCTCTGCCCGGAGTCGCGAAGCTCTTTACCCGGGCCGTTTATCGGTCGCGGCGGAGCAAGACCTTGCGGATCTTCGCAACCACAGTGAAAGTGGGGTCAACGACATTGGCGATGTCGTATTCCAAAGGTGTGGCCCATCAGCAGCGACGAGCCGCGTTCATCAAAGCCATAATCGTCCATCAGCCAACGCTGCAGCTCCGTTGTTGCATGCTGCAGAGCCTGCAGCAGCGGCCGCGCGCTGCCGATCGTCATCAGATGCTCATCGTTTTCCAGGCGCGGCCAACCAATCTCGCGGTTCGTGATAGGGTCTACGGAGAACTCGACATCCATCGAAACCTCAAGCGCATTGCCGACCACCTCGCCGTCGCCCTGGCGCGCGTGTCCGTCGCCGACGAACAGCAACGCGTCGGGCTCGGAGACGGGCAGCATCAGTTTGACGCCGACGACCATGCCGTTGTAGTCCATATTGCCGCCGAACTCGCCGGGAGTGCTGGTCGCAACGGCCTCCTTTCGCGGCGGAGCGACCGCGACGCAGCCCAGCATCGGCCGTAGCGCAACTTCGATGCCTTCGGGACGGATGGTGTCGGAAGTGACCCTTGCTACGCCGCGCACCTTGTCGATCTCCCAAGTTTCGGTGCTCTGTTCGCGCTCGCCTTCGTATCACAGAAAAGCCGGGTCCGCCACGTACGGCGCCAGGACACTGCTTGACCAGGCTGTTGCCCGGCTGGGCTCGATCTTCTCGAAAAGGACCACCAACACGTCCCCCGGTTCGGCGCCTTCCACATAGAAGGGGCCGGTCTGGGGATTCGGGCGTTCCCCGACTTTTTGTTTATCTTCGTCAAAGCCGTGGGCATCGATGGTCTTGGTGATCACACGGTCGCCGGGCTTGATGGTCAACACACGCTCGTGGGCGAACGAAAACGTGTTGTGGTAATGCGTCGGTTCGAAGCGGTGTGTCTCGGCTCGGGCGGCCGGTACGATCAGCGAAATCAAGAGGAGAGTCGCGGTCAGCATGCTCATGGCTTCCTTTCCTAAACGGTTCGTGAAATACCCATTCCGCGCCCGAGTGATCTTGTGGTGAGGGATGGTTCGACCGATCATCGACGGCTAGATTGTACCGCCACAGGATTAGTGTCGATAACAATCGATCCGTTGAACAATCCGATCATGGCAGAGCCGGTCCCTTCAGTTGGGCTGGCTTGCACTCCTTCAGACGAGCTTGCGACAGGCTTCGGGCAGCCCCTTCGACCCGGCACCGAATGTCCTCTCCGCAAATTCCGATCGGGACTAGCCGCTGATTATTTCAGCCATCGTCCGGCCGTCAACCACCGGCAGCACCCGGAAGGTCAACAGATCAGACCACTGCTGTATCCAGGTCGCCAAAGGCGCGGCATCATCAGCCTCGCACGAGAAATCCTTCCCGGCCTTGTGCACAATGCCCACGGCCGGTCATTGTGACTCCCTGGGGCGGCGGAGCGCCGCTTTCACTGAAACGGGCTTGAGCAGCATCACGCTGCTCGGGCGAAATCGAGTAGTGAACGACAAATCGCATTTGTACTCTCCTCTAGTCTGGCCAAGGTGGAAAGGATTCGACTCTATCGCAATGGGACATCTCGCGGAAACCAGCCTCCGGCCAAGTTGTCCCGCCAAATTCTACCGTAATCCCATTGCCGGCGCGAACAATCGATGTCATGAACAACCAATGTTTTTCGTCCAGGGCGCTGAGTCGGCGCGGCTTCCAGGCCGCCGGCATGCGGTGATCAACGCTGGGGCACCGGATTGTTCATGCGAACGCGATTTCTCGACATCTATCCGCGGACGATCGCCATTATGGTTCGTTTTCGCAGGGCTCAGTTCCGCTCGCGGTCACACGCCGGCCACGCTCACCGACGCAGCCGTAAGGGTGAGGCTAGTCGCTGTTGATCTCGGATTGGCAGCTAGCAGGGACCCGATCACCGAAGCGGCCTGCCATGTACGTCACCAACATTCAGCGTGTACTGGCGGGCGACGACCCGATCGGCTGTATCACTTCTTGAGGCTGCGAAAGAGCACCCAAGGTGTTAAACCCCGACAGACGTGAGCGCCTGTGAAACCAAAACCGAGTTCCCAAAAAGGCCAAGGGTATCTTGCTACTTGCAGTGGTAGTATAGGGACCGCACTGTTACGATCGATCACTAATTAGCGGCATTTCGAACCCATGGAGACATCGTGTCTCGCGCGCGGGACTCAGGCTCCGGTTGGCACGGGCCGGCCACACCTTTCGGCCGAAACGACCTAAGGATTTCTAACGATGGCACACTCCCGGCGAACCTTCTTAAAGACGACAGCAGCCGGCATGAGTGCGGCTTTACCGACCGCGGCAGCGACCCAGGCTCATGACTTTCCGTCCCTCGCGAAGTTCCGGGACGCTCACCGGGCCAAGGGTATCATTCCGCCTAACAAGACCTATCGCATGATGGAGTGGGAATGTCATACCCCGCCCGAAGGCAACTTCGAAGTCGATTTGGAAGACGCGGTGAAAGCAGCCCGCGACGCCGGCGCCGAAAGCATGATGTTCTACTCCCAAGATCACTGGGGGTACGCTTTTTATCACAGTGACGTTGGCATCCGTCATCCGGCGCTTACGAAAGACGTTTTTGGAACGGAAGTAGAGTTGGCGCGCAAGCACGGCATGTCCGTGGTTTGCTACTACAGCCTGCAGTTCAACAACCAGATCGTCCTCAAGAACCCCGATTGGGGCTGGGTTGATAAAGACGGCAATCTGAGAACCATCCGCTGGTATGTAACCAGCCTCAATAGTCCGTATCGCAAGTACGTGACGGACATGATGGAGGAGCTTTTCTCCCGCTACGAAATCGATGAGCTGTTTCTGGATGTTTTTGGGACCCAATTCTACGTATACCACCAACGCGGCACCGACCCGTTTGGCTACAGCAAGTACGACGAAGAAGCTTGGAACCGGGATAATCCGGGCGACCCTTACCGTGAGGGTTTCAACACGCGTGACGGCTGGGAACATCGCTATCGCTGGCACCAGAAGCGCACCATGACGGACATGCTCGACGAGATCCTGGCCATTGCTCGCAAGCATCGCCCCGAGACTTTGTTGTCTCTCAACGGCGGCCCGGAAGCTTTCCCCAACGACATCATGCAAAAGGTAAGCTTCATCTACGCCGAGCCGATCACAACGCATACAGGCATCTCGATCGGCTCGATGCTGATGCGCGGCTGGGGGAGGCCCGATTACCAGGCGGGCGTGTTTAGCCGCCAGGGCTATCTCGACACGTTTCCGGGTTCGCTCCCGCGGGTCAAGGCGGATGCCTTGATGGTGCAGAACGCCCGTACGTTTATTGTCGGAAATGCGCCGGTTGTCGGCAATCTCGATGGACAGGGTTTCTCGAAGCGCTGGTTTGAGGTGGCCGCCGAGACTTGGACGGATCTTCATGGCGTGGACGCAGCGCTGGAAGGCGTGACCCCGGTCACCAGCGCAGCCGCGCTTTACAGCGAATCTATGCGTCGGGAGCGGGCTGCCGATAAGAGGCCAACCGCTTTCCGAGCCTCGGTCGTGGGGGCTCTGGAGGCCCTCACGTATTCCGGCCGACCGGTCGAGAGTATTCCGGAGTTTCGGCTGACCAGCGACGAAATGAAGCAGTTTGAGCTGTTCATTCTGCCGGAAACAAACATCCTCTCTTCGCAGCAGGCCGAGGTGATTCGGCGCTGGGTGGACGATGGGGGAACGCTCATTGCCACGGGGAAGTGCGGTCTGCTGGACGAGCAACGTCGACCCCGCTCGAACTTCGCTCTGGCCGACGTGCTCGGTGCGGACTACGTATCGGAAGAGACAAAGTACGCCTACGACCCGGAGGGTAACTTCAAGGAAGACGTGGTGCAAACCTACCTTGAGTCAACCGGGCACCCTTTGACAAAGATGCTTGCCACCAGCAGCGTGGGGCTGCCGGGGACGTTCCTGTACTTGAAGAAGAGTGACGGAGCTGAAGAGATCCTCCGCTACCGGCTGCCTTTGATGGTGGAGGACCTCAAGAACAACAAGTGGTTCAATTGGGGGCCACCACCTCCGGGAACGGAAACCGGGGGTACCGCGGGTGTCTATAACAAGTTTGGAAAAGGGCAGGCGGTATACATCGGCGTACCGTTGTTTGAAGCGGTCCACGCCGTTCTTCCCGAGATCGTTTTTGACCGCCGCGATCGGTTCTGGATTCGTAAGTGGATCCCGAACCTGGTCCGGGAGTTGGCGCCGGATCCGGTCGCGGAGCTTGAATCCAAGGTTCTGGGCGAATTTGTTCACGGCACGTTCTTCTACGACAAGAGCCGTCGCTACGTACTCGTGCAGATCTTGAACGCGATTGAACTCGCCACCGAAGCGCAATACGTAACTGTGCCGGAAGTGGAGATCCGCCTTAATCCAAAGAAGCTCGACGTTTCAGCGGCGCGAATGGTGTGGCCTATGGAGAAGGATCTGGAGGTCGTATCCCGCGATGGGAAGTTGCGCGTCACGGTACCGCATCCGGAACGCTACACAGCTCTGTATTTGAAGTTGGCTTAGCGCTCCGGCATGCGCCTTTCCACCCCTCGCAGGGCGCGCCTTCCACGAGGTGTGGGCATGGTGCCCGCATAGTCAGGCACCGTTTGTGAAACAGCCTCGGACAGCGTCAACTCGCCCGCCCGATCCAGCCTCGCCACCTATCTGGAGACAAGCGCTATGGTTGGCTCCAGGGGACTTAGTCACTCTTGCGGCCCCACAGCCAAGCGAACCAATTCCGGCGCTGCGTCAATCGGGACAGTTACGATTCATAGGCACCATGCAGTTCATTTGGGGCTTAGTCCTGCTCGCGCCCGAGAACCCTTCGGGCGGATAGACATCCTACACCTCGAAGTCGAACGCGATAACAGACTCCACGAGAGGGGCGATCTTGCTCTTGACCCGCTCGTGCTCGGGATGAGGTAGGTAGGCGTCCCGCGCCACAGGGTTGTCGAACGTCATGACGAACCCATGGGTGTAGCCCTGATTCAGACCTTCCGGGCTCGAATAGGGCCCTCCCATGAACTCAGCGATGCCGGGAATCAAATCCTTGAGGTCGGCCAGCCTCTGAAAAGCGTCCTCGATGAGCGCGTCGGTTGTCGTTGGCTTGAACCTAAAAAGAACAATATGCTTGATAGCCGTCATGTGTCCTCCAGAAAAAGCTGCTCCTTTTGCGGATCCTCTGTCGTCGAGCCGCAATGACTCGACGAAATCCGCATAGACTTGAACTTGCGAACCTGCTCGGTGATCGCGACCTCGGTCGGCAACCTCTCCATACTGCTTGCTCCGAAAAACCCCACCACTCCTTCCGTTTGCTCCAGGACGTATTGCGCGTCCTCGGGCTCGCTGATCGGGCCGCCGTGACAGATGACCAACACGTCGTCGCGCTCGGCCTTGGCGGCGTCGTGGATTCCCTGAACGTCATCCAACACCTGCTTGAGAGTCTTTGCCGTCTTGGCTCCAATGCTTCCCTTGGTGGTCAGTCCCATATGAGCCACGATCACGTCGGCACCGGCCAGAGTCATCGCCTTCGCCTCTGCGCGGTTGAACACGTACGGAGTAGTGAGTAGGTCGAGTTCATGCGCGAGTGCAATCATCTCCACTTCTCTCGAGTAGCTCATCCCGGTCTCTTCGAGGTTTTGGCGAAACAGACCGTCGATTAGCCCCACAGTCGGGAAGTTCTGCACACCCGAGAAGCCCAACGACTTCAAGTCCCGTAGGAATACATGCATTAGACGAAACGGATCTGTACCGCAAACTCCGGCCAGGACCGGCGTGTTTCTCACCACGGGAAGAACCTCTCTAGCCATATCGACGACGATGGCGTTGGCATCGCCGTAGGGAAGCAGACCTGACAATGAACCGTGGCCCGCCATGCGAAATCGCCCTGAGTTGTAGATCACGATCAGATCGGCGCCGCCCGCCTCAGCGCACTTGCCCGAGATGCCGGTCCCTGCTCCCGCTCCTATGATCGGCCTGCCACGAGCAATCCGGTCTTTGAAATGAGACAGAATCTCTGCCTTAGAACGGCTCATTGCTTGTTGACCCTCATCATTTCCATCAACCCCTCAGCCATCACCCGGGAAAAGCTGCGGTCGTTGATGTTGACATCGATTTCGTAAACCGGAATGTCGCTTCGCAACTGAGCTTTGATCGCATCGAACAACGCCGTATCCGCCTCCGGCCAGTGGAACGGTCCTCCCGGGGCCGAAACCATAGAGAGTCCACGCAACGGCAGATAAACCGCGATCGGACCCTGCGAAAGATTCAGTTTCTCCGCAAGAATGCGCCCCAACTCCTTGTTCTCTTCAATTGTTGTGCGCATCAGTGTGACGCTCGGATTATGACGATAAAGCAGCCGCTCCTTGAACTTCGCAGGAACGGTTTCTGGTGCCCAAAAGTTGACCATGTCGAGACAACCAGGTGCAACCACAGCAGGCGTTCCACTTCGAGCCGCCGCCTCTAAGCGGTTTTCCCCGGCGGAAAGCACCCCGCCAACCAGTTCATCCGCCCATTCGGTTGTGGTCACGTCAAGTACACCGTTGGCGAGTCCCGCTTCGATCAGGCTTTCCATCGCTCGCCCACCCGCACCCGTCGCATGAAAGACAAGAACCTCGTACCCGACCGTTTCCAAAGCAACCCGAGCGGCTTCCACACACGCCGTCGTGTTGCCAAACATCGATGCACAGACGATCGGTTTGTCCTCACCCTCCGGCAACTTCGCTTCGAGCATCCCGCAGACAGCGCCGGCAGCTTGGGCGAAGACCTGTCGGCTAATTCGGTTCAGGCCGCTGATATCTACGACCGCCGGTATCATCACAATGTCTTTCACCCCCACGAATTGCTTGACATCGCCCGCAGCCAGAGTCGAGATCATTACCTTCGGCACCCCCAAGGGGAGAGCCCGCATCGCCGCCGAAGCGATCGTCGTCCCCGCGCTACCGCCCATCCCGATGACTGCTTGGAAGCGCCCCCGATCGTAGAGCTGCTTAGCCAGTTCCTCAGCGCCCCGGGTCATCGCCGTGACGGCCTTTCCCCGATCGCCCTGTGCGCCAAGAGCCGCCACATCCTCCTGTGCCGCGGCAGCGACCTCGGACCGAAGTATATCGGGCACAAAAGGAGCCTCCCCCAGTACTCCCACGTCCATTACCACAACGGAGTTGCCTCGCTGTTCAATCTGCTCCTTGAGAAAGGCGGTTTCAGCGCCCTTGGTGTCGAGCGTGCCGACAATTAGGACCGTGAAACTCATTGAACGTACACCGGCTGGGCCTACGGAAGCATCAGGCCCGCTTGCCATCCTCGCCAATGTACCGGTTGCTTGTGAGAGTATCAAACGGCTGGTGCAGTTGCCGCCGAATTTGAGGGCGTGCACAACTCTAACGCTTTCTCCGCGTCCACGGCTCGATTCACAATCTGTTCCGAGTTGGACGTCATCATCTCAAGGCGATCCATCATCGACTGCTCAGGGAGCGAGCTTTGCTGACTGGCAGAGCGTGACGTGTGTTTGCTGAAAGGGAGAAAACCCGGGCGATTTCCCTGGGCAAAACCGCCTCCGCGTTGTTAACTTGACAATGCCGTCACGTTCCCTTGCACAGCTCCTTGCATCGCTGCCTGGCGTAGTCCCGCGCAGAGAACTTGCAGTCCGGGTCATCCGCAATGATGAAAGGATCTTCTCCAAACAGTAGGTATCCCTTGTGGAGCTGGGCCTCCGTCACACCCTTCTTGTAGCCGTCTCCTGCTTATACGGTTGTTTCAGCAAGCCCCAAGATGTTGGGGTGGAGGTCATCGCGTCTTGTCCAGGTCACGCGCGCGGCGGATGTGGGCGTAAGGCGTAGGAGCGTGTTGAGTTCCGAGACCAAGGAGGGTTTGGAAGGCTGCCATTGGGGTCTTGCGGCGGTTGTGTCGAAACACGAACTCATCGAGGTAAACCTGAAGCTGAGCGCGGCTCACGCCGTGGTACGTTCCGGTCAGCCATTGCTGCAGGTTGCCAATGGCACGATCCGCCAGCGGCACCACCGACTTGGCGCCTTTCCGCAAGTCAGTCCGGTGAGGTTGCGGACGAGAGACGTGTTTGTAGCCGGCCTCTTCGAGGGCGGTAAAGGTCTTCAGACCGTCTGTGTAGATGGTCGAGCCGGGAACAACGTTCTGGGCAAGAAACCTGTCGATCGTCACCTTCTTGAAGTCTGGAATAACGGACATGCGAACGCGCCCGGAGCGCTTCCCGCGTTTCTCAACAGCGACCATCACAAGGGCCGCACGGCGCCCCTTCAGTTGCCGGCTGCCTCGCAAACCTGCTTGCGGGCCGCCAATCCAGGTGTCATCGACCTCTACTTCTCCGTGCAAGGGCTCGCGAGCTGCGTTCACCATGGCCCGTCGCAGTTTGTGCAACATCATCCAGGCGGTTTCGTAGCGCGACAGGCCGAGCTGACGCTGCAGTAGCAGCGCCGACACACCTCGCTTATCAGTTGTCATCAGGTACGCAGCCCAAAACCAAACCGTCAGCGGGGTCTTCGTATTGTGGAGCACCGTTCCCGACGTCAACGAGACCTGGTGTCGACACGCCGCGCACTGCCACCGTAGTTTCTGCTCGAGAATGTAGGCCTGCCGATGCCCACACTGAGGACAAAGGAACCCGTCGGGCCAACGACAAGCAGCCAGGTACTTCTGGCAAGCCTCCTCGGTCGCAAACTCCACCTGAAACTGACGCAGACTCTTCGGAAACGGCGGCCGGGCCACGCCCTACCCTACATCTTGGGGCTTGCTGAAACAACCGTATAAGCAAGAGCCGTCTAGAAGGAACTCATCGACGATCCCCTTGCACGCTGCAATCGCAGATGCGCAACCTTCATAGATACCAAGCTTGTAGCGCTCACTTTCATCCATGTAATGAAAGTTGTCGTCCACGTAAACGGTATATTTCTCGTTCACACTAGGCGCCAGGTGTACGTTAACCAGGATTTCCGTTTTGGCCGTCCTGGCACGGATAGGGTAGCCCGATCGATGGCCGCTATGCAACGGTTCTCGCACTGCGCCCAAGTGCGGTACTCCTTTCGCTGCCGCTTTGGCCTCGTAGGCTGTCTGGTCATCACGTTCCGGCGAACGCAAAGGGCTCTTGGGCAACACCTCTCCCGGCACAGGTAGCGCCGTAAACCGCCCCAGCCATCTGGCCGAACAGCTTGCGGTTCAGATGTCCCTCGGCCGGAAGCAGCCCGTAATAGCGAGCATGCTTGACCATCCGTCCGCCGGTCTTCATCAGCAGACGCCGGCGATCCACCGATGCCGACGCGACCTCCGCAAGGGGTTCCTCGATTCAACCACCGCCAAGAATGATGCTCGCCACCACAATCGCCATCTGCAACACGAATGCGGCGATGCAGAAGAAAATACATTGGAGCGAAGGAAACCTGGCGAATCGGATGTTCTTGAAGGGGTCAATCAGCAAGAAAATAATCGCGGGAATCAGTCTGACATAGGCGAGAGCTCCCGCAACATTGTTCGAGAGACCTGACTCTCCCTTGGTGGCAGCTTGGGCCAGCACCGGGGACGGCACGCGCGTTCTATTGGGCTACACTCCGGTCATGTTTAACAGCGGGTGGAACTTTTTTAACCAGGACCAGACCTTTCAGTGACCTCTAAACAGCCGCTGGTCGGGCGGAACGGGATGCTTCCAAGATTGCGTCAGACTCACTTCTCACCAGTGTTTGTTTCTCGTCTAGGCGGGCTCTCTCGGAATTTCTCCTGCGCTGGGCAGCTGCATCGCTTATCGGAGCGGTTTGGGCAGGTCTCGATGAGGCGGACGATCTCGTCGCCCTTCTCCTTCGTGATCGCCCTTGGCGAGTACTCCATGTCCCCGAATGCTTTCACGGAGTTTGGGGATGTTGCCGCTTCCATCCGTGGGTCAGATCCAGGATTCCCGGTTTGGGACTGTTCGGGGTAATATTCTGACAGGAAGGAGAGTGGCAATGCCAAAGTACGAATACTACCTCGTGGAAGCGTACGTTGTGCGTATGAACAACCTCGGCGCCGAGCACCTAACTAACGCCTGACGGGCGGTGGCTTGAGTACGGTGACCGTGGTGGCCTGTCATGAGGATCTTGGACTGGCTTTTCCCCGGCGCAGGTGATGGAGAAGGACATCACCAGCGACCGGACTTCTCGGACTGGATGGGAGACGACCCACGGCCCATGATCGAACTGCTGCCCGGGCGCGCCAGCGAGCGCAAATTGCGGCTGTTCGTCGCCGCTTGCTGCCGGAGCATTCCTGCGAGTCGTCTTTGCTGGGCCTATCGAGACGCCGGCGTGGACGAATACGATTGGGACAAGGTTCTGACGATGAGCGAGCGATTTGCCGATGGAGCCGGCAGCAGGGAGGAGTTGCAGGTGGCGATCGAACTGGCCGAGCGAGTCGACGACATTGAAGCATGGCAGAGCGACCGCACAACGGCTGCCACGAGAGCTATCGCCGTGGCGGTCGCTTTGCGGCCGGCTTACGAGCCAAGGCAGACGAGGCGGGCCGGCGAATCGCGGTCGGTCGCCATCGAGGCTGCGCTCCAGGTGTCCAGCAAGGCCAAGGCGGCATCCGCGGACAGCAACGCGTACGCTGTCGCCGGAGCTGCTCAGGCCGAACTGCTCCGCGAAATCTTCGGCAATCCGTTCCAGCACGTCCAACCCACAAAGGCGTGGTCTACGCCCGACAGCAACCCCGTGGTCCGGCTCGCTCGGGCGATCTATGAGGATCGCGCCTTCGACGGCCTGCCTGCCCTGGCGGAAGCGCTGGAACGTCAAGGCTATCGCGATCCTGATGTGCTCGGTCATTGCCGCCGACCGGGAGGACATGTGCGCGGCTGTTGGGTCGTTGACCTGATTCTTGGCAAGCCGTAGGAGGTTGCGGGTATGGATGTCTACAGGATTCTAGGGGAGTTGCGAAAAGAGAGAGAGCACATCGAAGAATCGATCCTTGCCTTGGAACGCCTCGCCCGAGTCGTGACCGCGCAGGCTGGGGGACCTCAGGTCGTCTCGTTCGCCTTCTCGAATGATCCGCCCGGCAGCCGCCAGCCGGTTCAAACCGACCATACGGCAAGTGGAGGCCGCGTCGCGAGACACTATGGGATTCGTTCGTTTAGCGGCCTAACGTTTCGATCGGTGGTCAATAGCTTTCAAGCAGAACTCCCAGTAGTTCCCATATTCCGCGTCGGTCATTTCTGATCGTCGGCATCCGTTGGACCAAATAGCGACGTCGATGTCCACCAGGTCTTCAAGTTGTCCGAGTGGAGCGGTCCGCGAACTCCAATCGTGGTCGTCGTAATTGAGTTCTTGAAAGATGAAGGGCATGACGCAGGCATCGAGCTTTTGTTTGTCCGGCAACGGCAGCCCGAGTTGCTGGAGAGTCGTCCGTAGGTCAATCAGAAAGCGACGCCGCAACACCGAAACTGGGTCAGTGTGACTGTCAGCTCCGGCCAACACGTCGTCGACCATCGCCAGAATGCCGCTGGAATCTAGAGGCACGAGTTCTCCAATAATATTGCCGTTCCATACCCTCGCCGAGCTTGGCGGTGATGCGGTAGCGGGAAATGGTTTGGCCAATCATCGACAGGGAGATTGTACCGCCGCCCGGATAGATGGCGATAACCATCGTTCCGTTGAACAAGCAAATTCTTTCAGGCCGCGGCGTCGAGGTCGGGTGGTTTCCACCGTTCTTGGGAGGTCGGGATCGTCTGAGGAGCGCAGATTGATGGGGCGAACCGGGAAATCTCGACCGTAACCCGACAACGGGGTCAACCTAGATTCGTTTGGGGGGCTCGAGGCCGACGAATCACCCCGGGAGTCAACGGTTCGCCGGACAAAGCTTTGTTCAGGTCACCGCATACTCAAGCGCCACGGTACCGCTCTTTGGATAGATCTTGTGCTTGCTGAGCTTGAGTTGAGCCCGCGATGCGGGATCAGGCAGCAGGGGCACCCCGCCACCGAGAAGCACAGGAATGATCGCGACTTCGACCGAGTCCACCAGCCCGAGGTCGAGCAGGCTGCGGAATAGGGAACCGCCGCCGAACAACCAGATGTCCTTGCCCGGCTTCTCCTTGAGGGTTCCCACGGTCCGCTCAAGATTGTCGGACACGACGGTTACGCCGGGACAATCGGCCTGGCTCAACGTGCGCGAAAAGACGTAGGTTTCCGTGCCTTTCATCGGTTTGCCGCCACCTTGCGCCCTCGTGAACTCGTAGGTCTTCCGACCCATGAGGAAGGTGTCGAACTCTGTGAAGATCGCGCCAAAGTCGATGTCCGGATCCATGACGATCCAGTCGTACTCGCCGCTCGGACCGGCGATGTAACCGTCTAGACTCATGGCCACCGAATAACGAACCCGCTTCATGAATCCCCCTTCCCGATCTCGTAGTCGCTGATAGTTTGGCCGATCAAGACCGAGACATTGTAACGCGTCCCGAATTGTTGGCGATGACAATCGATGTCATGAACAGACAGATTATTTCGCCCAGGGGGCTGCCCTGCGGCGGTTTGCGACTTCCCCCGAGAACGTTCTGCCTCGCTCGGAGTAGGTTGAGTCGCCGGTCGGTCTGCCGCAGCATCAAAAAAAGAAGATCGGGGACCATCTCGCCGGCGAACGCTACGAGCGTCGCAGCCCAGAGCAACCTTTCCGCTGGGGAAGCGAGAAAGGCTTTCTCATCGTCGACGGACAGAAAGTTCCCACCGAGCGTCCCCGGATGCGGAGCGAGGACGAGCGCGAGCAGCGCTTGGGCGGCTACGAGTTGTTTCGGCGCTCCGAGCCGCTCGCTGCCGCGGTTTGGGACAAGCTCATGCTGGGCCTGTCGACGCGCAACACTCAAATCCAGTGGATCGCGACGACTGCCCCCGTCTCGCTGCTCGACAAGAACCTATCATGGATGTCATCCATGCGGCAAAGTTGGGGAGCGTATCAAGTTCGTGTTCAAGAAGTAAATGGGCTGAAAGTCCTCAGGGTTCCAGTACTTTGGGGAACATCGGGGGGGGGGAGGCGACAGGGGGTAGAGGTGTGCGTTAGCGGATTCCCAACTCGGATCGGTTAAGGTGAAAGTGGCACGAAAGTTGCGTGGATCCTCGCTACCCTTTACGAAGCAAAGTCGTTGCATTCAGGAGAAGACGAGGAGTACCATGTTGCAGTCGGACTTCCGAATCGGCAATTCCGGGTAAGATCTTGCCAAAGTTGGATTCCGGTCAGGTGTACTGGATTCCTTTGGAGGAGGCACCCTGACACCTGAATTATGCACTGCGGGGTGCACCGGGGTGCACCTGAGGAGACCTGTGCCGCAAGGGACCATTGGGGGACCCCCGAAAACATGGGGTAAAAAGGTAGGCTGGCGAAGATTCCCGCTTCGCCAACCGACCCCAAGGAGGTCACCCAAATGGTTACCAAACGAAAACAGCATAGCTCCCCAAGGCCCGTCAAACAAGGCCGGGGCGCGAGGGCCTCGCGGCCCAATAAAATCGGGGCTTCCACGCCTTATCACTTCCGCGGCAAGAATCTGACTCCCTACGGCGGCTTGCTGCCCGTCGCCACCCTGCTCGAGAAACTCGACTTCCAAGCGCTGCTGGAAGAAACCATCACGACCAAACGAATCACCCGAGCCATGAGCCCCTACCAGTTTGTGCTGGCCCTCGTGCTCGGCCTCTATGTCGGCTTTGCGCGGCTCAACCAACTCCGCTTCATCGCTCGCGATCCCATCCTGACCGGCATCTTAAAAGTGACACGGCTGCCGCCGCAGTCCACGCTGTGGCGCTTTCTGGCCTCGCTGCACCTCAACGTGGCCCAGCAGATTCTTTCCATCCAGCGCCAGCTGCGAGAACGAGTCTGGGCCGCGGCCCACGTGAAATTGGAGACGGTGACGCTGGACACCGACACCACCGTGCACACGCTCTACGGCCGCCAGATGGGCGGGCGCAAGAGCTACAACCCCAAGAACAAGGGCAAGCGCAGCTACCAGCCGATACTGACCTTCCTGGCCGAGACGCGCGAGTACCTGATGGGCGGGTTGCGCGGCGGCGACCGGCCCACGGGCCAACAGATCGCCGCCCACCTGAAGAGCGCTTTCCGGGCTTTGCCGGCCGGCGTGAAGAAGATCTTGGCGCGGGCCGATGCCGGCTTTTATTGCTGGGAGGCGGTGGCGGCCTACGAGCAAGCGCGTTGTCAGTTCGTCATCGTGGCGCGCAAGACGCGGCGACTGGTCGAGCAGTTGCAGCAAGCCGAATGGAAGCCCTCGCCCCACAGCGACGCTGAAGCGGAGTGCGAATTCCTCTACCAGCCGGAGGGCTGGGCCCATGCTTGCCGCTTTGTCGCGCTGCGGTATGAGAAGGAGCCGGAAACCGACGAGGTCGAGCAATATCAGTTGTTCGCCACCAGCAGCTATACCTACCGCGTGTTTGTGACCAATCTCGCCGAGCCAATCGCGGCGGTGGTGTGGTTTTACAACCAGCGGGCCGGGGCCGAGAACCTCATCAAAGAAGCCAACAACGACGCCGGGCTGGCGGCCCATCCTTCGCGCCGCTTTGACATGAACCGCAATCACTTTCAGTTGGTCATGCTGGCCTACAACCTCAACTGCTGGCTGCTGCTGTTCCAACGCGAAGCCGACGCCACCCCGGAGAAGCTGCGGCACACCACCCTGGCGACGGCGCGGCTGCGCTTTCTGTTCCTGGCGGCCAAGATCTGGCGACACGCCGGACGAACGGGCGTCAGCTACAGCGATCAGTACCAGGAGAAGGGCCTGTTTGAGCGGCTGATGCGACGGCTGCGGGCGATGGCGCCGCCGGGATCGAGCTTCGCGCCGGTGGTGGAGGGTGCGCTGAGTTGAGGGGCGCTATGCATAAAATTTTATGCACTCGCCGCAACGTACTGGGAACACGCCGCTTGCCAGCTCGCTTTTGCCCGCCGGGATCGGGAGGCGGCTCAAACGGGGAGGGAAACCGCAGAAAAGACGACTTGCGACATTATTGAGTTGACACCACTGCCGCTACCGCCACAACTCCATCGCCGATGGCTACGCCGAATCTGTGCATAATTCAGGTGACACGACGGTCTTTCTTGGCGACTGCCGCGACGAGCGGTTCGCTCGCGTCCGCAAGCAGTGCTACTCGCCGACCACATACCCAAGCGATATTCGCTGCCACGGGTCGGCGGAGCTACAGCCACGCTGAACTTCCAACGCTACCAACCGAATGAATATGAACTCCATTCTTCTTAACTCTGTAGCTACTTGTCTATGGTTCATTACTGGGATTGTTATTGCCCCGGACCTCAGAGGTCAGCCATCTATAGCAATATTGGATCAACTAGTGAACGACAATTCCTCAACTTGTCAAATAACACTTATTGACTCCCGCATAATATAGAGTAACCTTTTGAGGGTTCTGCTCGTCCTAACAGACATGGGGAACCCAAGAGGCGTAAGACGCGATTTTGATGCTCTCGAGAGGAGACGGTTGGAGGCCGTGCGGCTGGTCGTTGACGAAGGTTTGAGTCAATCCGAGGCAGCACGGCGGGTGAAGGCGGCGCAGCAAAGCGTGAGCCGTTGGGTCAGCGAGCATGGCGAGCGGGGTGCGGCCGGACTCCGCAAGGCCGGGCGTGCCGGTCGCAAGCCGCTGTTGGACGCCACGCAGCTCGAACGCCTCGAGACGCTGCTGCTCGAAGGGCCCGAGGCGCACGGCTTCCCGACGCCACTGTGGACTTGTCCGCGGGTGGCTCGTCTGATCGGAGACGAGTTCGGCGTGCGCTATCACGATGGCCATGTCTGGAAGATCCTGTGGGCGCTCAACTGGAGCCCCCAACGGCCGGTCGGCCAAGCCCGTGAACGCAACGAAGAGGCCATCCGCTACTGGCAGCGCAAGACCTGGCCGGCCACTAAAAAAAAGCCCAAAAACAAGGCCGCACGATCGTCTTCATCGACGAAAGCGGACTGAGTCAGAAGCCGCATCGCTGTCGCACCTGGGCGCCGCGCGGCGAGACACCGCTGCTGCAATTCAACTTCAACTGGCAGAAGCTTTCGGTGTCGGCCGGGCTGACGTTGCGCAACTTTTACTTCCGGCTCTATCGCGGTGCGATCGGCGAGCTGGAGGTCATCGACTTCCTGAAGGCTTTGGTCCGCCACATCGACCGGCCGCTGCTGATCGTCTGGGACCGCTTGCCGGCACACCGCAGCCGCCTGGTACGAGAGTTCATCGAACTCTCCGAAGGCCACATCGCCACGGAATTCTTGCCGTCCTATGCGCCGGAGCTGAATCCGGTGGAATACATTTGGGCGTACTGGAAGCAGCACGAGTTGCCCAACGTTTGCCCGAAGGACTACTGGGAGCTGGACGAGCGCGCTCGCAAATCCCTCCGCCGCATGCGCCGCAAACCCCGCTTGATTACGGCCTTCTGGAAGCAGTCTTCTCTTTGTCTCGATTAACTCTATATTATGCGAGATTCAATAATGGATCTTACACCTGCTCGGGAGTGCTAATTAATAACACGCAGGATCAAGGCAGATCCCTAATTCTCACCGCTGCACACTGCATAGAAAGCGCAGCAGACCTCAACTCGATAGTTGTAAGTTTTGGTAAAAGAAAACTCCTGAAGGATCAACCCTATGACGGATTGGAATGGAGTCGCAGTACCGGGGCTTCTCTCCTGTCATCGTCAAGAGAAATAGACTTTGCATTGCTCGAACTGAAAAGCAAGATCCCTATTTATGTTTCACCTATATATTTAGGTTGGAATAAAAGGATCTCTCAACCCACATTAATTTACAGCATACACTCCCCTGACTTCGAAGATGCTCAATATTTGTTCAGCATAGCGAAACCATCACTCGCAACTTTTGGTGGACTTTACAATACCGTTGATTTCGGGCATTGGAAAGTAGATCAGTGGGCTCAGGGAATCACTTCCCTTGGCAGCTCTGGTGCCCCTCTGTTAAATTCCAAGTTTGAGATCATTGGCGGGTTGAGTGGAAGTACAGATTGGGACAATCATAAATCCGACTACTTTTTCAGGTTCGATCTGGCTTACGATCATTTTAGTAATACAGCCAATCAGTTAAAAGCTTGGGTTGATCCGGATAATTTGGGAAGGAGTGGACCTTACCAGCCGACACATAAAATCAAAAATTACAATTTCACCGGCAGTGTAACTGAAACAGTAAACCTAATTAATGGAGCAATCATTACTGAAGAATTTAACGTATTCGATAACTCAAAAATAAATGGAGTGTATATAAGTGTAGGCGAAATGAGTCACTATTCAGGCTCAACAATTACCGCTACACTGTCTCAGAACGGTTCCGAACTATACACTGAAGAAGCTAACGCCCTTGAACTTTCCCAATATTCGGAAAATTACATCCCGTTTGTTACAGCCCCGTTTGTAAGCAGCAAAGTGTCAATGTCGCTCAATTTGAAATCCACCAATTCTTCTGCTTACATTACAGTTCCCAAAACAAGTATCAGCAACTTGACCAGTTATGTTTTTGCATTACTGAGTCTCGCATAATATACTGTCAATCGAGACAAAGAGAAGACTGTTTCCAGAAAGCGGTAATCAAGCGCGGTTTGCGGCGCATTCGCCGCAGCGCTTTGCGGGCGCGCTCGTCGAGTTCCCAGTAGTCCTTCGGGCAGACGTTGGGCAACTCGTGCTGCTTCCAGTACGCCCAAATGTATTCCACCGGGTTCAACTCCGGCGCATAGGGCGGCAAGTACTCCGTTGCGATGTGATCCTCGGAGAGCTGGATGAACTCCCGCACCAGGCGGCTGCGGTGCGCCGGCAGCCGGTCCCAGACGATCAGCAGTGGGCCGTCGATGTGGCGCACCAAAGCCTTCAGGAAGTCGATGACCTCCAGCTCGCCGATCGCGCCGGGATAGAGCCGGAAGTAAAAGTTGCGCAACGTCAGCCCGGCCGACACCGACAGCTTGTCCCAGTTGAAGTTGAACTCCAACACCGGTGTCTCGCCGCGCGGCGCCCAGGTGCGGCAACGATGCGGCTTCTGACTCAATCCGCTTTCGTCGATGAAGACGATCGTACGTTCTTCTTTGCGGGCTTTTTTTTAATGGCCGGCCAAGTCTTGCGCTGCCAGCCGCGGATGGCCTCTTCGTTGCGCTCCCGCGCTTTGCCGACGGGCCGTTGCGGGCTCCAACCGAGCGCCCGCAGGATCTTCCAGACATGGCCCTCGTGATAGCGCACGCCGAACTCGTCTCCGATCAGACGAGCGACCCGCGGACAGCTCCACAGCGGCGTCGGGAAGCCGTGCGCCTCGGGGCCTTCCAGCAGCAACGCCTCGAGGCGTTCGAGCTGCGCGGCGTCCAACAGCGGCTTACGGCCGGCGCGGCCGGCCTGGCGCAACCCGGCTTCGCCGTCACGCCGGTATCGTCGCAGCCACTCGCTGACGCTTTGCCGCGCGACCTTCAATCGCCTCGCTGTCTCGGACTGACTACAGCCTTGCTCGACCAACCGGATCGCTTTGAAACGGCGCTTCTCCAGGGCCTCGAAATCCCGCCGTACGCCTTTTGTATTTCCCATACATACAAAGACGTACGTACCCCAAAAAGGTGTCACTTTATTTTGCGAGATTCAATAAGTTCAAACAAGCCGTAAAATGGGTTCGATCTCGATTCCACGCACGATCTAAATTTGCAATCCACTAGATGCACATATTGCAAAGAGAAATCTTCCCGGTGTCGAAAGCCCAGATGATTCTAGTTGATGATTAGAAATTACCATCACAAATATCATCGACCCCTTCTTCTGC
>CBDCHL010000001.1:0-557440 GCA_965217195.1 Bryobacterales bacterium | reverse complement strand
TGAACGGGAGTGCGGTGGAGCTGACCCTGAATGTGGGGGCCGAGCACGGGGAGGCCGGGATCCAAGTGAGCTATACGCCGGGGGCCAACCCGATCCAGGATGTGCCGGGAAACGATGCGGAGGCGCTCAGCCGCGAGCCGGTGACCAACGACACCCCGGACACGACCTCACCGACGGTGAGCAGTCTGGCCATCACCTCGAGCCCCGGATCTAACCAGACTTATGCGGCGGGGGAGGAGATCGAGGTGACGGTGGCCTTCAGCGAAACGGTGGAGGTGACGGGAACGCCGCAGTTGAGGCTGAGAGTAGGGAGTAGGAACCGAACGGCCGGCTATGACAGCGGCACGGGGACGGCGTCGCTGGTGTTTGCCTACGAGGTGGCCGATGGGGACGAGGATACCGGCGGGGTGAGCATCGAGGCGGGCCGGATCACCTTGAACGGCGGGACGATCGAAGACGAGGCAGAGAATGCCGCGGTGCTGGACCATGAAGCGGTGGCGCCGCAGGTGGGGCACAAGGTGGACGGGGTCCGGCCGGCGTTTCTGAGCGCGGCGGTGGATGGCTCCTCTCTGACGCTGACCTACGGGGCAGCGCTCGATGAGGGATCGAGGCCTGCGCCGGGGGACTTCACGGTGGAGGTGGGGGGTACCGGGCGAAGCGTTTCCGCAGTATCGGTAAGCGGAAGCGTGGTGACCCTGACGCTCGATCCGGCGGTGGAGCACGGGGACACGGGGATTCGAGTGAACTACAGTCCGGGGACGCGACCGATCCGGGATGCGGTGGGCAACGAGGCTGTGGGACTGAGCAGCCAGTCGGTGACCAACACCACGGGTGCCCCAAACACGGCCCCGGAGATCACAAGTCCGAGTTCGTTTGATGTCCGGGAGAACCAGTCGCTGGCGAGGCGGCTGGTGGCCAGGGACACCGACCCGGGGGACGAGGTGACGGGCTGGGAGATCGTGGGCGGGGTCGATCAGGGGCAGTTCACGATCACCTCCGATACGGGGGAGCTGAGCTTCCGGACAGCGCCGGACTTCGAGGCCCCCGGAGACAACGAGTATGAGGTGACAGTGGAAGTGAGGAGCGGGACGGGGGCGAGGGAACTGGAGGCCGAGCAGACGTTCACGGTGAGAGTGACGGACGAGCGGGAACCGCCGGGTGTCCCGGATGCTCCGACATTTTCAGGGGAGACGGCGGACAGTCTGAGGGTGAGCTGGAGAGAACCGGACAACACAGGGCCGCCCATCACCGACTACGACGTGCAGTACCGGGAAGGCGGCAGCGGCGGCTTCACCGATGCACAGCACGAGGGGCCGGGGCTCTCCTCTGACGATTTCGATGACTTGGAACCGGGCACAGCCTATGAGGTCCAGGTGCGGGCCACCAACGACGAAGGGACAAGCAACTGGTCGGAGCCGGGCGAGGGGAGGACCATCACCCCGCTGACGGTTCAGATGACGCCGTCCCCGCCGCCGCCGGTGGAAGGCGCGTTCTCGTTAAGGTTCAGCTTCTCCGAGGAGGTGAGGGGCTTCACCAGCGGACCGACATCGACTACACAGCAGGAACCTGCCTGCACGGATAGCGCAAACAACCCGATTTCCTGCAACCCAACCATTGCGGCATTACAGACCACGGATAACCGGATCTTCACCACCACCGTGACCCCGAGGACCGAACGGGTGGCACACAATTACACGCTCACGATCACGGTGCCTGCGGACACAGTGACATCGGTCGTGGACAACAAACCGAACGAGGCCGAGATGATTGAGGCCCGAGTGGCGCCGCCGGGGGTGACGGTGCCGATCTCATCGATCGCTCTGACGGCGAACGCCGGCAACGGCCAGGTGACGCTGAGATGGAATACCCCGACGAACACCGGCGGCGCTCCGATCGTCCGCTACGAATACCGCTGGGCGGAGAGCGGCGGGGAGTTCGGCGACTGGATGAGGGTTGATCCGTCGGAGAGGTCCGCGACGGTGCGCGAACTGACCAACGGCCAGACCTACATGTTCCGGGTGCGGGCGGTCAACGCCCTGGGCAATGGTGCTGTGGTGACGCTCGAAGCCACGCCATCTCCGTCAACCGGCAGAGGTGGCGGCGGTGGCGGCGGTGGCGGCGGCGGCGGCGGCGGCCCGCGCCAAACGGTGCCGGACGCGCCCATGAATCTCGTGGCGGAGGCCACAGATGCGGCGGTGACGCTGACGTGGGACGCGCCGCAGGACGACGGCGGCTCTGAGATCACGGATTACGAATACCGGATCAACAGGAGGAACCCCTGGATCTCCATCGGTTCCACCGACACGACCCATACGGTCACTGGCCTCGTCAACGGCACGGAATACGTCTTCGAGGTGCGGGCGGTCAACAGGATCGGCAAGAGCTTTTCTTCCAGCCGGGCCGAGGCCACGCCGGAAGCGCCGGAAGTGTTTACCCTGGACTTCGCGCATTTCGCCAACGGGACCGGCATCACCTCCGAGATGGTGTTCGTGAATGTGTCCCCCCATCCGATCCGGCCCGCCCTCTACTTTTACGATCAGGAGGGCGATCTCATTGACCCGGAATCGGTGGTGGACGTGACGGGCGATCTGGAGGTCACCGAGGACGGAAGCCTGAGCGTGCTTACGGAGATGGAGCCGCTGGGCGAACTCACGATTTCAACCCACGGGCAAGGGGAGCTGGTGTCGGGATCGGTGAAGGTCCTCTCCGACGGTCTCATCGGCGGCGGCCTGCGCTATAACGTCCCCGCCATCGGCGAGGCCGTGGTGGGGGCCGGCCCGCCCGTCGGCGACGCCCTCTTCCCGGTGCGCCGCCAGGAGGGAGGAATCAACGACGGGGGTTGCGATCCACAACCTGGGCGAGGAAGCGATGGAAGCGCGCTGCGAATTGATGCGAGAAGGTGTGCTGCGCGACTTCGTGAGTATCTCTCTGGAGGCCAACGGGCAAACGTCCTGGCTCATCGACCAGGCGTTCCCCGCCGCCGATACGTCCGACTTCACGGGGTCGGTGCGCTGCGCCGCTCCCGGCAGGGGACGGTTCACCGCCATCGCCGTGGAGATGGATGCTGCGGAGCGCATCTTCACCACGCTTTCGGTGGTGCCGCTGGACCGCACGGGAGGCGGAAACAAGGAGACGACTCTGAATTTTGCGCATTTCGTCAACGGGACCTGGATCACCGATCTGGTCTTCGTGAATCTGTCCAGCGAGGCGAGCCGTCCCGCCCCCACCCCCTTTCATACGGCCATCCCTCCGAGCCGTCCCGTTATTTATTTCTACGACACCGAGGGCAACCCGATTGCCGCCGAATCGGTGGTGGACATCACGGGCGATCTGGAGATCGCCGAGGACGGCGCTCTGACGGTCCGCACCGAGATGGAGCCGCTGGGAGTACTCACGATCTCGACCCATGGGCGAGGGGAGCTGGTGTCGGGATCGGCACGGGTGGTCTCGGAGGGTCCCATCGGCGGGATGCTCCGCTTTGAGCACCCCGCCCTCGGAGTGGCCGGGGTGGGAGCCAACCCGCCCGTCGGCGACGTCCTCTTCCCGGTGCGCCGCCAGGAGGGAGGAATCACGACCGGGGTCGCGCTCCACAACCTGGAATCGAGTCCGGGGTTGCTGCGCTGCGACTTGATGCGGGAGGGCGTGCTGCGCGACTCCGCGAGCATCCCTCTGCAGGCCAACGGGCAGACGTCCTGGCTCATCGACCAGGCGTTCCCCGCCGCCGATACGTCGGACTTCGCGGGATCGGTGCGCTGCGATGCGGTCGGGGAGGGGCTGTTCAGCGCCGTGGCCCTGGAAATGGACCCCGGCAACCGCATCTTCACCACGCTGCCGGTGGTGCCGGTTCCGGAGATGCCGGATCGAGAATAGACGCCGGTAGTGTCCTGGTCGGCGAAGGCCCGCCGGACGACCGCCGGGTCCTCTTCGTCGGGCTCTACTACCGCGGGCAGCGCCGCACCGATCTGGAGCGGGAGTACCTCGAGGTCTACCAGCCCATCGACGAAGCCATCCCGCGCGTGCGACAACTGCCCGACAGCCATCTGGTGCTAATCAAAGACCTGTACATGGCCGAGGAGCTCAAAACCTCGCGTACCTACAACGAGGCATTTCGCCGGTCCCAGCATCAGCATGTCTTGAACGTGCGCCTGGACGGGCTCGGGGGCTCCGGCATCACCTGGTCGCTCGCGGATCCGGTCGCCTCGGAGGGCTGGGGGTCGTCGCAGATCGCCATGGTCCGGCGTCTCATGCCCCATGTCCGTCAATTCATCCGCGTCCGGCAGGCGCTGGTCCGTGCCCAGGCGGGGGACACGACCGTGACCGCCCTGCTCGAGACCCCGCGGATCGGCGTCCTTCACCTGGACCGGCGCGGGCGCATCCTGGCGGTGAATGACCGCGCCCGGCGCCTTCTCCGACGGCGTGCGGGGGTATCGGATGCGGCGGGGGTGTTGCAGGCCCGCGCGCCGGACGACCAGGGCCGTCTGGCGCGGCTGGTGGCCGAGGCGCTCCCGACCTCCAGCGCGGTGCCGGTCAGTGGATCGATGCTGCTGGGCCGCGCGGCCGGGGTGCCCCCGTTGGTGGTGCACGTTACACCCGTGGGGGGCCCGCCGCCGGACTACGGCGCGCGGCCCGTCGCGGCGCCGGCCTTCGCTAACTGGTTGACTTGATCGGCCTGGGTGAAGTGGTGCACCGCCTGGGGCGAGGCGTCGCGGATCGCCTGGACCGGGCCGGGCAGATCGGCGATGACTTCACCGACGGGAACCAGGCCGTCCCGTTTGCGCGCCATGCCTTCTTCTCCCATGTTCCCCGGATAGAAGGGGTGCGCGTTCCGCGCCGCGGAGGGTAAAAAGGGCATCTGCGGATGGGGTCGAGATTGCCATGCCGAGTCGCGTTTGTCCCCTCCCGCCGGAAGGGCGGGGATGGGGACCGGCGAAGAGCCTCTGCGGCGGCGGTTCTGCCGGGGGGCCGGCTGTGGCGTGGTGTTCTGGATCTGTCGTCATTGTGACCGGGGGCACCAATACTGCGGCGAGCGCTGCCGGCGGAAAGCGCGGCGGCAACAACGGCGGGCCGCCAACCGGCGGCACCAGCAAAGCCGGGAGGGACGGCTCGATCACCGCGACCGGCAACGGGCCTACCGGGAACGCCGCGGCCTGCGGCGCGTGACGGATCATACTTCCCCCGCGACCTACGATTCGGGCAGTATCGGGGTAGCGGAGCTTTCCCGGTCCGAAAACGGACCGGAAAGCTTCCGCGGGGAGGCTCGATATGCCGACTGCCCAGAATTTGAACCCGTTTGTATCATCTGCGGCCGCACCCGCAAGGAAATTCTCACTTCGTGAGGGGCGCTGACAGCCAAGAGAGGGAGAAACCGTGATTCAAAAAAAGGAAGAGAACGGCGAGAAGTACGTCACGGCCAGCGACGAGGCTGAATTTCACGAGGCGCTGAATCGAGGACTCGCGGTCGAGCTGACGCGGGAACTGGCGGAGAAGATCGGAGTGCCCATGGACGAGGACGTGGGCACCGTGGCGGAGATGAACGCGGCGCGTTACGACCGTCACGACTAGGAATGGAGGCGCGCTATGGCGAAGAAATCCTTTTGGCGGCGCGGGGAAGACTACGCGCAGAAAGTCTCCGACGAAATCATTGACCAGATCAAGCGCGGAGTTGCGCCCTGGCAGAAGCCGTGGAAGCCGGGAGAACAGATCAGCGCCGAAAACTTCTCGACCGGCCAGAAGTACAGCGGCGGCAACAGCCTTTACCTGATGAGCCGGGGCATCCGCGATGGACGAGGCGACAACCGTTGGGGCACCTACAACCAGATTCGGGAAGCGGGCGGACAGGTTCGCAAGGGCGAGAAAGGGACGCAGGTTCTATTCTTCACGGATCGCAACTCGCGGGCCGCGAAGGACGAACAGGGCAAGACCCTCAAGAACAAGGAAGGCAAGACGATCTACGAAGAACAGAAGCGAGAGAAGCCCATCTGTAAGCAGTACACGGTGTTTAACGTGGAGCAAGCCGAGGGTTTGAAATTGAAGCCGCGAGAGGACCAAGTACGGCCCGAATGGGACGCTCACCGAGACGCCGAGAAAGTCATTGCGGCCAACGGCGCGACCGTCGAGCACGTCGCCGGAGATCGCGCCGCATATCTCTATGACCAAGACAAGATAGTGCTCCCGGAGCAATCTCAATTCCCCACCCGCAACGGCTACTACCAGACGGCGCTTCACGAGTGCGGCCATGCAACCGGCCACCCGGATCGCATGAACCGCGAAACGCTCAAAGAGGGATTAGCTAACGGCTTCGGATCGCCGGAGTACGCCCGCGAAGAATTGCGGGCCGAGATCAGCGCCATGATGACCGGGGAGCGCGTAGGCGTGGGACATGACCCGCAGCGCGGCGCAGCCTATGTTGAGAATTGGGTGAAGGTGCTTGAAAAAGACCCGCATGAGATTCATAGAGCGGCGCGAGACGCGCAGAAGATGACCGATCATCTCATGGAGCGGGCCATCAACCGCGAGGTTGCCAAGCCGAGCGAGGAAAAATCGCGGGCGCAGTTGACCCAGGAATACTCTCACGCTCGCGGGCCGCAGATCAGCCAGACGCCAAAGCAATCGCCCGAGAAACAACCCGCTCAAACGCAACAGCACGACGTAGGGCCGAGCCGTTAAGGAGTTACCGTGTTTGATCCGCGAGACTTCGCCGCCGATCCCCGGACCCGGCCCGAAGCTCGCCCCAGGCGCGACCACGCGAAAGAGCGCGAGGACCGCGAGCGCGATGGCCACCGGCGCGAATACGATCCCCGCAGGACGAAGCGGCAGACCTTCCAGCACCGCACGGATCGAGCGATAGCCGATGTGGGAATGTACCGCAACGTCGCCTACCGCGACGTGGTAGACGCTCACTTCGAGGGACACCCCTACACGGCGCGGCGGGCCGTGGATCAGATGGTGCGCTCCGGGCAGGTTCGGGAGCATACCGCCGAGGGACCGCAAGGCGGCAGCTACAAAGTGCTGACGCTCACCGAGCGCGGAGTCGAGCGGGCGGAGCGCGTAGCCCGCGACCAGGGGCTTGATTCCCAACAGAAGGCATGGAGCGGGCTTGTGAAGCCCCGCGAGCTTCAACATGACGTGGCTGTATTTCGCGCCGCGAGGATCGAGCAGATGAAGCTACTCGAACAAGGAGCAACGATCAAGCGCGTTCGGATTGACGCCGAACTCAAGCGCGAGATCGCCCGCGCTACGGAGTCCTCGAGAGCGCGAGGCGGGAAGGAAGCGGCGGACGCCGCACGATTGGAGGCGGCGGAGGCTCTAGGTCTCGCTGTCAAAGATTCCCGCGTGGAGTACCCGGACGCGCAGCTTGAATATCTGGACGTTGAAGGCCGCAGCGGGCGCGTCAACGTCGAGGTTGCGACCGAGCACTACAGCGCCAAGAGTATCGCCGCGAAAGCCGCAGCCGGGTTTGCCGTGCATGGCAGCAACGGGCGGGCGGCGGCGCGGATCGCCCGATCCCTCGGCCAGGACGAGGGCGGCGGCGGCGGCGGCGGCGGCCCGAGATAAAGGGTCTATCGAACTCTAAAGGGAGATTCCCTCAATGCAGCCGTGGAAGATCAGTGTTGGCTTCACGGTCATCATCATTGCCATCTTCGGCATGATCGGCGGAGAACACTTCGCTTTTGTCGAACCTCATTTTCAAATCCTCTTCCTCGATTATTGGATTGGCTTGGGCTGGTACGGCGGAGTTGCCCTAGTGTCGGTCATGGCGATCATCTACGCTTCCGCCCGCGCTTTGGGCTTGGCTGACCTCGGCCTCAAGGTCGATCTTATGGAGCGCTCTATTCGGCGCGGCGGCGGCAGAGGACACACCGAGCTTGCCGCCAAGTTGGGACAAGAGGAACGGGGGCAGTTCCCCGGATGAATCAACAAGGGAGGCAGGACATGAAAAACAAACATTTGACCACTATATCTAGTGGTCGTTCAGCTGAACGCACTACCACATGCTGTAGGGCCGTTCTTTTGGTGAGCATCTTCGCGCTTTCAGCGGGAGACCTCATGGCGCAAGGGACGAGTCCATGGCTGCAAGCGATTGAAGTGTTGAAGGACGCTTTCACCGGACCCATTGCGCGAGGACTCAGCTTGATTGCCGTTGTCGTGGGCGGGCTGATGTTCGCCTTCGGTGAAGGCGGCAGCAAGAAGGCCCTGGCCGGAATCATCTTCGGCCTGGGAATGGCTATGGGCGCGGCCAACTTTCTCGATTGGCTCTTCTGATGGAGCGCGGGAAAATATGGCGCGGATACCCGGCGCTTTCCAAACCGCTCACCATCATGGGCGTCGAGCGCCGCTGGTTCCTGTTGAGCGCCACATTGGGGCTTGCTCTTTGGAACGCCATCAACTCCCTTATGGCGGGCGCATTGAGCTTTGGGGTGCTTTATGCAATCGGCTTTTGGGCCTGGAAGCAAGACCCCAACATGCTTGAAATCTTGCGGGCGTCCGCGCAGTTTCGCGCCCGCTACGATCCCGGCAAATGGGCGAAAGCACCCTGGATCATTCTCATTCGGAGATAGCGCGTGAATATCAACAACGAACTCGCGGACTTTGACGCGGCGGGAGCGCTGGCCGAGGAACTGCCATGGTGGGGCTGGCTTGAAGATGGCCGGTCCTGCTTGACGCGGGCCGGGGAGCTTATGTCGATCGCGCGGCTCACGCCTAGCGTCCTGGACGGTCAAACCCCCGAACAACTAGACCGCGTAGTAGACCGCTGGCAGCGGATGTTGAGCGGAGTCGATTCGCGGACGCGGCTGTACTTCTATTTGCTTCGCCGTCCCATCCAATTCGAGGATCAAGACGAGGACAAAGGATCGAGCGTTGCCGCCCTTGGACGGCGCAAGCGCCGGGCGTTCCTTGAGAAACGAGTACAGAGCGTTAGCGCCTATGTCGCATGGGCGCATGATCCGGGCCTATCCGCCGTGACCACTCAAAAGACAGGCGGGCCGTGGTGGATGGCCTACGCGAAAAACTGGATGGCACGGCGGCGGAACGCTCATGAGTCGGTCTACCTTGAATCCTCTATCGCAGAGGCGGCGGGGAGCTTCCGGCAACTGGTCGAGGCGAGCCGGGCGCTGGTCGATGACCTCACAGCGGTACGGGTGCTTGACGCGGCGCAAGGATCGCGCTTTTTGAACGAACTCACCAACCGGCCCGGTTCCTTTTGGGACGGCGCGACCGGCAGCGGAATGAATTGGAGGCTGGCCGTCTCCGAACTCGAAGCGGAGCGGCGCAATCTGCGCCTGGACGGGGAGCCTGTCATTCTCTACTCGCTTCTCTCGCCACCCGGAGCGGCGAAGGCGAATCTTCTACAAGCGCTTTACCGGCTCGATGCCACCATGACGGTCACGCTCGAATGGCGTCCGCAGAACCTCGATGCGGCCCGCCGCAAAATCCGGGGAGCGCAGCGCCATTATTTCTCAAAGCGCTACTCGATGTCCGCCGCCGTCCAAGAAACCGAAGGCAGCGCGACGGCGATGGTGGACACGGCGGCGGAGGCGGAATCGGAGCGCCTCGGCGATGCCCTGGTCGAGTTGGAGACGGACGGAATCGCCTACGGCGACCTTGCCCTAACCGTGGCGCTCCACGGCCCGCTATCCCTCACCGAGAGCCTGGACGGAGATATCCGCAGAATCTTCACCAGCCACGACGCCAAGGTGATACGGGAGGGTTACGGGCAACTTCCCGCCTGGTTTTCGCGGATGCCCGCGCAACCGCGACGGCGGCAAGTCCGATCCGTGTTTGTATCGGCGGGCGCGGTTGCTTCGATGGCTCCGATCTTCGGTCCTCCGGTGGGAACACCGCGCAGCGGTCACTTGAGGAAAGCAGCTTTAGCGATCCTTGAAACCCAATGGAGAACCCCCTACTACTACGATCTGTTCAAAGGAGACGTGGGACATACGCTGGTACTTGGCGCGACCGGCGCGGGCAAATCCTTCACGCTCAACTTTCTGCTGGTTCAAGCGCTCCAATACGATCCTCGTATTCTCATCCTCGATCTAGGCGGCTCCTACCGCTGGCTGACCCAGTTTCTAGGCGGAGGCTACATGGAGCTATCCCCGGAAGGTGACGCGGGCGGCGGGTTTCGATTGCGGCCCTTCTCCCTTCCAGCGGGGGAGCGAACCTTCGGATTCCTTGCCGGGTGGATTGCGCGGCTGTTGCGAATCGGCGGCTGGACACTCAGCGGGGAAGACCCTAGCGAGATTCGCGCCCGCGTCGAAGATATCTATGCCTTCGCACCCCAACGGCGGACCCTTGGGGTGCTGGTCCGTTCGCTTCCCTCCAAGATGTGGCCTGCCTTGGGGCGCTGGCACGGCAACGGTGCATGGGGTCGATACTTCGATAACGCGGCGGACGGGGAAGACCTCAACTTCGAGGACTGGCAGGTAATCGACATGGCGGGCGCGGCGGAGCATGAGGACTTGTGCGAAGCGGCGCTGTTCTACCTTCTGGAACGGTTGCGCCTGTCTTTGGAAAACCCCGACGAGACGGCCAGGGTAAAGCTCATGGTGGTCGATGAAGCATGGCGTTACCTCCAAGACCCGGCGGTACTTTCTTATCTCGCGGAAGCCGCGAAGACATGGCGCAAGAAGAACGCCGCGCTGGTTATCGCCACACAAAGCGCCGTGGACGTGACCGGAACCGCGGGGGCGGAAGCCTTGCTCGAATCCATGCCGACCAAGCTGTTTCTAGCCAACCCGGAGTTGCCGGAGAAAGCCGCTGACACCTTCCGGCTCAACCCTTCCGAAGTCAACACCATTCGAGGCTTGATACCCAAGCGCGAGCTTTATCTACGCCGCACCGATACAGCGGGTATCTTGCGGCTCGAAGTTGATCCGGCGAGCTACTGGCTTTACACCTCGTCGCCGGTTGATGCTCACAAGCGGGCCGAGGCAGTCCGCAAGTACGGCCTCATCGAGGCCATTGAACACCTATCCAGGAGGTAGCTCATGTTGAAAATCCTTACACTCGTCACGGCGGCGCTCGTGGCGCTCACTATTCCGCTGGACGCTCAGGAGAGCGACCCGCAGCGAGAAATCATCGAAGCCGAGGCGGACGGCGCGGTTATTCACCGCGTCGGCGGGCAAGATCAGATCGTCAGAATCCGCGCCAAGACCCGCCACACCACCGTTATCGTGCTTCCCGCCACGGAAAACGTACTAGATTTTGTGGTCGGAGATTCCGAATACTGGCACCTGACCGGAGCCGCCAATCTCGCGTTCCTCAAGCCCATTGCCGAGGGCGTCACTACCAACGTCGCGCTCGTTTGCGAGTCCGGGCGCATCTACTCATTTCTCGTCACCGAGCAAAGCGCGGGCCGGCCGCATCTTGTCGTCCGCATCGACCAAGAAGCCCAGGCCGATCCGCGAATCTCGCCGGGCAAACATGAACCGGCTTTTGTCGCTCGCGGGCGTGTTGCCGCCTATCAGCAAATGGCGGAGACTGCAATCGAAACGGCCAGAGCAGCGCAGGTCGAAGCGGACAGCCGCATTGCGGACGCGGCGGCGGAGGCGGCGGGCGAGAGCGAAGCGTTCCAGGCGCAATATCCTGCCCGGCTCAAGTTCCCCTACCGGCTCGATGACAAGGCCATCAAATGGCCCTTTCTAGTCGAGGGAATGTGGCATGACGGGCAGTTTACCTACGTGCGCTCCAACGCCCAGGAGTCGCCCGCGCTCTACGAACACAAGGACGGTAAGCCTTCGCTCGTGGCCTACGATCTTGGCGAGGACGGGCTATATATCGCCCGTCACGTTTTGGGTGACGGCTGGTTGCAAATCGGCAAACAGAAAGCACGGTGGCGCTTCACCGTGCCGGAGATCGAGCCGTGATCGAGTGGAAACGGCTCTACACAAAACCCGCAGGATCGCTGCCCGGTGGCGTCGTCACTCAATGGGGTGTGGGAGCTATCACTGTTGGGTTGCTCATCTTCCTGACCTACTGGATTCTGACGGGTAGCGGGGTGCCAGAGCAGCTTGCCGAAATCACCGAGCAGACCGCGACCGCGCCACGCAGCTATACCGATCAGATGACAGCGCGGGTGGATGAAGAAACCATGCGGGCCGACACCAAGCGGGCGGCGGCGGATCGAGCGTTACGGACGCGACAACAACAGCAAGCCAATACCGCAGGAGTGCGGGCGGGCCAAGTCACCGCCCAAGAAGCGGCCCTACTTGCCGGGCCGAGTCCCGAAACCGGGCAACCCTACACCGAGCAAGAATGGGATCTTCGGGAGCGCTTGCGCCTGGAAGCCGTCGAGCGGCGGAGCCGTTCGCTTCGCAGTTCGCCCATTGCACAGACCTACCGCAAACTGGACGGCGGCGGCGGGAGTGTGGCGGAGCGCACCGTGAACGATCCTATTGCAACCGCCAAAGCCGAAGGCGAGGCGGCGCTGCAAACAGCACTGGACACCATTGGAACAGTCACTAGCAGCCTCGAAGATCAAATTGCGGCGGAGGCGCAGGCGGATCAAGACTTCATTGCGGCGCTTCGCGGTACGCCCGCCACGCCGGAAGCGGCCCCGCTTATTCCCGCCGCGACTGCGGACAGCGCCACGGCGCAGGACTACTCTTCTCCGGCGCGGATCGAGACACCCCAAGACCCGCCCGGTTGGGAGCGCATCTATGAAGGCTCGTTTTTAGAAGCAGCGCTGGTAACACAGCTTTCCGGCGACTTTCCCGGCCCGGTGCTGGCCGTGGTTTCCCTGCCCTTCTACTCGGCAGACCGGCTACACGTCTTGATTCCGCGAGGGGCGCGGGTTATCGGTACGGCTCAGGCCGTGGGGAACCAAGATCAATCACGGCTGGCCGTAGGGTTTCACCGCTTGATCTTCCCTGATGGGCGTTGGGTTTCACTCCAATTTCGCGGCCTCAATCAGCTTGGCGAGGGAGCCTTGAAAGATCAAGTGGACCGACATTACTTTTCCATGTTTGCCGCAGTCGGAGCCGTAGGCATCCTCAGCGGCCTCACGGCGGCGGGCGGCAATCCCTACGAAGGCGGAGGGGCGGGCATGAGGTCCGGGGCAGGGCAAGGACTCGGCCAAGCCGCTACGCGCATCCTAGATCGTTTCTTGAATCGTATGCCCACCATCACAATTCGCGCCGGACACCGGCTCCGCGTTTGGTTCACATCAGACGTGCTGGTACCCCGGCCCACAAAAGGAGACTGAAAAATGAAACATCGAATCTTCCATCGAATCATCACCGTAGTAGTTGTTATCCCACTCTTTATCGTGCTGACCACCACGCCCGCTCACGCCGTTTTCGGGTCGATCCTAGCAGGCATCCAGCGGGCCTTGATGATCTCCAACCAGATCACTCAGATTTACAAAGACACCATGGCGAAGATCACGTTTGACGGCCAGTTGACCGAGATGATAGGCCAAGCGCAACACCTAAAAGAACAGGCGCTAGGAACCGTGGGAGCGCTCACCGATCCCTTCACCGAATTGGCATCCGCGCCGACGCAGTTTATCGGACTCGGCTTGAGTTGGAAGAACGAATTTACCGGCATCGCTCACGACATGGCCTCCAACGTCGCCAACATGGGCGACAGTGGCAAGAGCTTCCGGGAATCCTGGTCACAGCGGCTCACCGCCGCCGATACCGTGTCGGAGACGGACATTCTCAACCTCTTTCAGAACACTCCCCCGGAGATCGCGGCGCGGGCTTCGCGTGGCTTTCTCGCGGCGCGGGAAGAAGGCGAAAAGCGCCTGGTGCTTAGTCACACCATGAGCGACACGGCCTCGAATCTGATGATCGCGGCGAAGGACGCCGTTGAGTCGTATAAGGGCTTGCAGAACAACACCAACGTATCCAACACCGCGTTAGCCCAATCGCAAATCGCCGGAACGGTGACGCAAGGCAACCTCACCGCTGCCATGGCTCAGTTGATGGCATATTACGCGGCGAAGGAGGCGGCGGAGGCTTACGAAGCTGAGATCAACCGGCGCGGAGCGCTCACTGACCGGGTTGCCTTGAACCAGCAAGGCCAGCTTGTCTACGACGCGCACATCGCCGGGATCGTTGCCAAGCGGCAAACGATGCGAGAAGGGATGCTCTTTCCTATTCCCGGTCAATAATCCGTGGTAGTCAATGCAAATCCAACTCGATCCCGGCATCCCGACCGATCTTACGCCCGAAGACATGAGGAACTTCAAATCGTTCCTCGATACCGCCCTGGACTCACTCACGGCGGCAGCGGGCGCGGAGATATTCACCTTGGGCAATCAAATGTTCGGGATGCTCGCCGTCATCGTCGTGGTGTTGAGCGGGCTGAAGATCGCCTTTGGCGGCGGCTTGCAGCCGTGGGAAGTGGTGCGCGTCATCATTGGGATTTGGATTCCATGGGTGATGTTGCAGTTCTACACGAACAACATTCCGGGTATGGCTTTCACCTTCCCACACATGATCGCGGCGGGCGGCAACTGGCTGAATGACCTCCTCGTTGACGACTCTGTTTCGTCGGTCCAAGTAGAACTCACAAAGCTTTTTGGGGCGCTTTCAAAGGCACAAGACGCGGCTATTGAGTCGGGCGACATCATGAGTGTTTTTACCATCGGGCTTCAAGCCTCGATGACGGCGATTACAGGGTTTGTGATTGTGATCTTCATGGCCCTTATGATGCTCGTGCTCTCCGCTGTCACCTACGCTCAAGTGATCTGGGCGCAGATCGCCCTTGCCATCCTCATCATTCTGGGTCCGATCTTCATTCCGTTTCTCGTGTTCGATCCGCTGTCATTCCTGTTTTGGGGCTGGTTCCGGGCGATGATTACCTATTCGCTCTACGCCGTGATTGCCGGAGCAGTGTTGCGCGTGTTCAGCGCCGTCGGAATCGCTTTCATCACGAGCATGGGAACCGCCAACCTGAATGTCAACAGCTTCATGGAAGTGGGTATGTGGATGCTCGCGGTTGTGCCTTTCTTTACCGCCGGAATACTGGCAAGCCTCAAGTGCGGGGAACTCGCTTCGATGCTCGTCACCGGAGGCGGAGCAGGCGGGAGCGGCTTGATGGGAATGGCGACGACGGCGGGAATGGCGGTAGCCGGCGGAGGCACGGCGGCGGCGGCGAAGGCGGGCGCGGGAGGCATGAAATGAAGAAGCCGAAAATCAAAGACGCCGGAGCCGAGTACGCCGAGATATGGGGCGAGGCCATCCACACCAACCGTCATCTACGGGTGATCTCCGTTGGGCTGGCTATCGGAGTGCTGTTGCTCATCGTCGTCGTCATCCGCATTGTCTCGGTCGAACCCCCGCGACCCATCGTTGTGAGGGTTGATGAAGTTGGGCGGGCCGAGGCCGTCTCCTACGAAGCGATGGAGGCCCAGGCGGACCCGCTGGACCCCACCACCAAATATTTCCTCAATCGCTTTATCTACGACTTCTACTCGCGGCGGCGGGCCACGGTTGCAGAGAACTGGTCCCGCAGCTTGCGGTTCCTCAGCACCGAGCTTGCCAATGCCTCGTTTCGCAGCGAGAGTCAAAATGTCGCCCTTCTCGCGGCGGGCGGAGCGCGGGATGAATTGCAAGTCTCCCGCGTCATCTTGAGGATTCAACCCAACCCTCAGCAGCCGCACAGCGCCACGGCCGATTTTGACCTCGTGCGTATGGAGATGGCAAGAGAAGTGAGCCGGGAGCGCTGGACGCTCTCGCTTCAATTCCTGTTCCTCGAAGAAATCCCCCCGGACTTGATCGTGTCAAACCCCATGGGAATCATCATCAACTACCTGCAAGGCGACCGCGCCACCGTCACTGGAGATCAGTAGATGATCGAGCACTTGCGGGGAAGAGATCGCAAGCTGGAACCGCTCGGCTGGACCGGCCAGGACGCGGAATGGATCGCGCTGGTCTGCCTTCACAGTGGCGTTTTCACGCGGGCGCAGTTCTGTCATTACTTCGATGCTCGCCGCAACCGGGCGCACCGTTTCGTAGAGGCATTGATTGAGCAAAGCGCGGCGGACGAGCCAGCAACCCCCGTCTTCTATGGGGGAGCCAAATTGTGCCGGATTTACAGCAAGTCGGTCTACCAAGCCCTAGGAGTCGAGAACATCCGCCACCGGCGAAAGGCCAGCAAGCCGGTCATCATGCGGCGGCTTTTGTCGCTGGATTTTGTACTGGAACATCCGCGTATGAACTGGCTCCCCGCCGAGCCGGAGAAGGTCGAGTTTTTTGAAAAGCTCGGCTTGCCGCTCCGCTTGATTCCGCGCCGGATTTACTACGGTGTGGTCGGCAACCAGAAGCGCTACTTTGCGCTCAAACTGCCCCTTGCCGTGGACCCTGAAACCGTCACCTTTGCCTACGTTGATCCGGGCCACCAGACGGACAGCGAATTGTACTCGTGGGGAGCCGCGCATGGGCCGCTTTGGGATGCGCTCCGCAAGAAGGGGCGGCAGGTTCGGGTGATCGGAATTGCGGTTGAAAATGCCACCGTGGACCGGACGGCGCGGGTGCTTGAAGCATGGGCGGCGGCGGAGCCAGGGACACCCGATGAAGGACTGACGGTGAAGCAGGAGATCAAGGCCATTCATGAAGCCATGCGCCGCAGAGACGCAGAATTTCTAGCGCACTACGGAGGATTTGCCAAAGCCGGGAGACGGTCTGTGGAACTCCAACGTCTCCCCGAAGCCAAGGTCACGGAAGGAGTCTCGATTGACGACTATTCGACATGGCGGGCCGTCCGGTTTGCCGACCCGGATGAAATCGGCTGAGAGCAACGAAACCCGGGGGTTTTTCTTGGAACATTGCCCGATCCAACCTGGAACACAGTTAGAGGGGGGGGTGTTCCAAGAATTACTCAAGAGATATTCCACACCGGCTTGCTCTTATCTCTCTCATTCCGCTGTTGTTATCCCCTGTGAATCGGCCCCCCCGCTTCCGACGCGGGAGAAAGGCGGGGACGAGAGCGACCCCCCCCCAAATCGGGGGGTCATGTGGCCTTGGATAGCAGCGCGGTGTTCCACGCTGCTATCCAAGGCCCCATGGGGTCGCTCTCGTCCTCATTTATCCCTGCGGGAAGGCTCAGAACAGCCCCCCAGGAGCGGCGCTGGAAGCACCGAGACGGACCTATGAAATGGCGCGAGATCGGCCCGTATTTGACAGAGCTTTGGCAGCGGCCCGCTGGCCCCATGAACTGGAAAAACCCTATCCGGGTTTTCGCCGTTGCAGGCTGGCTAGTCGTTCAAGGTTTCGTGCTGTTGGGGTGGGCCGGGTTTCGCGTGTTTCAAGGCTTCCTACTGTTGGGGTGGGTCGTGTTTCGCGCCGGGCAATTCGTTGTAGGGCTTCCGCCGCTGCTACTCTTTTTTTTCGCCGCTGTGGGGTGGGCCGGGTGGAGCTTTGTACACCGTCCCTTCCCGCCGCTCGAAGAACATCCGATCCTTGTTTTGGTCGAATACCACACCCCCAATTTCTTCGATGCTCTGGTCGTCTGGTACTACGTTACGCCCTTCGCCGTCGTCATGCTGACCGGCTTTATTTCCGTCACCACTTGGAGGGTTTGGCTGGAAGGGCGGCGGAGCGATTTCGCATCCTTCTCCAAGCTCCCGCCGTGGCCGCTTGATCCCAAACAAAAGGCCCCGGCCATCGTCATCGGGGAGGTCCATCACCCGGTCGAGGCGCGGGAGATTTTCAGTCCCGCATGGCTCACCATCCCGGAGCGCGGACTGTATACCGGCGTGGCGATCTTCGGAGCCGTGGGATCAGGCAAAACCTCGGCTTGCATGAACCCGTTTGCCCGCCAGCTTCTCGGCTGGCAAGCGGACGATGAGCAGAAGCGGGCGGCGGCGCTGGTGCTAGAAGTCAAGGGAGACTTCTGTCACGACATCCGCCAAATCCTGGTCGAGGCGGGCCGTGGACAAGACTACATCGAGCTTGGCATGGACGCCCGCTCTCAATGGAATCCGCTCTCGGCTTGGTGGCTCGATTCGTACTCGCTGGCCTACACCGTTTCGAGCCTTCTCAATCAGCTATTCGGCAAGGGCAAGGAACCCTTTTGGCAGCAAGCCTATACCAACCTGGTCCGCTGGATCATCGAGCTTCACCGGGTTTTCCCGGAGCGATGGGTGACGTTGCAACAGGTCTACCGCTGCGCCATCGACCCGGAGCTATTCGCGGCCAAGATCGAGGAAGCCGAGAAGCTGAGTGACGACCTGAACACAGGAACCGTTTTCATGGCGAAGGACACCTACGAAGCCCAAGTCATAAACCTTGCCGAATGGAACTGGGTCGATGCACCGGAGACGCAGGATGACGTGCAAGCCGTCTACACGCGCCCGATGAAAGAGAAGCTAGACGCGCTCAAGATCACTCATCAGATCGTTTGGGAACCCGGACCCGGCCAAGATACCAGAGAGCGCGTCGAGGCCGTCAAGCGTTGGTTTGTCCACGACTGGCAAACCCTGGACAACAAGATCAGGTCTTCGATTGTGGAGGGCGTCTCGGTGTTCCTTGCCATGTTCGATATGCCGGACGTGGCGAAGGTGTTTTGTCCTGTCGCGCCGCTTATCTCTGACGATCCCCAAGCCATCATCCTGCAAGCCCAAATCAAACGGGCCAAGGCGGAGAAGGACGCGAAGGAGCCGAAGCAGCCGGAGCCGGAAGTGGAGCCAGAGCCAGAGGCCGCGCCGGACGGCACCACGCCGGACCCCGCACCGTGGGAACTGGTGCAGGCCGTCATTGAGACTGACAGCGACCAAGCCGCCGCCGCCATTCCCCCGGATACCAAACAGACAGCCCCGATCACGCAGCACCTACCGCCGCTCTTTAAGTTGATCGAGCAGGGCAAGGTGCTGGCCTTGAATATGCCCGCTGGTATCAACCCGGCGCTGGCCCGCGCCGTGGGTGTGATGCTCAAGAACGCATGGCTACAAGCGCTTCTCATGCGCCCCGCCGAGATGAAGCACTCGCCAGGCCGGTACTTCCGGCCCGCCGTCTTTATCTGTGACGAATATCAAGCCTTCGCTTCGGTAGGCGAGGACGACCCATCGGGCGATGAAAAATCCTTTGCGCTGACCCGCCAATGCCGCTGCATCCCGATTGTCGCCACGCAATCTATTTCCTCGTTGCGGGCCGTCTTGGGAAGCTCGGAAGCGTGGCGCTCACTGTTGCAGACGCTCCGTACTCGCATCTTCCTATCGCTCAGTGACGACGCCAGCGCCAAGATTGCATCGGAGTTGTGCGGCCAGGTTGCGAAGATCAAAGAATCCTACACCATCAGCGAGACCTCCAAGCGCTCGGAAGTCTCCCCACTCTCAGGCCGAGCCGGAGGCGGAGGCGGGAGCATGGGCGCGACCAAATCATTCCGGGAGCAACGCGAGGCCGTGTTTCACCCGCGAGACTTCGCCTTGCTCTCAAACTGTCAAGCGATCTGTCTGCCCTATGACGGGGCGCAGTCGCTTGAGCCTCGCCGCGTCTACCTCAAACCGCACTATCTACCAGCCGAACACTCCTATTGGAGAGCGAAGGAGGTGTCCTGGTTCAGCCGGAACGGGAGAGTGAGCGCTCCGCGTTAGTGTAGATGGCGCCCTGCGGGCGGGGATTTTCAAGGCATCAGGGTCTATCGATCCGATGGGGCTTTGGGACGAGCGCGAAAGGTGACTTCCGCGCCCGTGATCATCGTCTCGATGAGCCCGCCGGGCTATCCCTCGGCAGGGTTGCTTCCCAGCAGAGCCCGCTTCCGTTTTACCCGGCAACGCCATTGTAACTCGATCGGTCAAGCTGCTTGCTGACGGCGTAACTGACGTTGCCGTCGAGCGTGCTCCAGTTTCCGGTCGCGGGCGGCATGGATCTGGGCTTGGCGACCGGTCAGCATATCCAGAGGCGTCACGTATCCGATCGCGCTGTGCAGCCGCACCGTGTTGTAATGCACGACATAACGCTCGATCAGCCGCCGCGCATCCTCGGGCGTCAGCGGCACGCCGGGCCGAATGCATTCGCTCTTCAACGACTGGTGCCAACGCTCCAACTTGCCGTTGGATTGCGGATAGTAAGGCGACGTTCTCACGTGCGTCATGCCCGAGATGCGAATGAATTCCTTGAAGTCCTTGGCGATAAACTGCGGCCCGTTGTCGGAGATGATCCGCGGTTGGGCCTGCGGATATTTCTCCTTGGCGGCCTCGAGAATGATCTCGACATCGACTTCCCTCATCGCCTCGCGCAAGTCCCACTGCACGATCGCACGGCTGTAGCCGTCCAGCACGCTGCATAGGTAATAAAACGTGCTGGAGACATTGAGGTAAGAAACGTCGATATGCCAATGTTGATGCGGTTCCGGCGGCTGTTGGAAACCCGTGCCTTTCTTCGACTGCTTGCCATTCCATTGGCGCAGCAGGCCCGCTCGATGCAGAACTCGCCACACGCTCGAGGGGCTGACGGCCGCGATGTCGGCGTCCAACATCATGTAGCTCAAGCGGCGGTATCCTTCCAACGGATGCTTCAGGTGAAAGTCGACGATGGCTTGTTTCTCCCAGGGTTCGAGCCAGTGATCGCGCGGGACCCAACCGTTGTGTTCGTTGACCGAGCCGTAGCGTTTCCGCCAGGAGTAGAATTTGCCGGGCGAGATGCCGAGCCACGGGATAAAACACCCGACCCCGATCTCGGTCTTGAGCGACCAACGCCGAACGAAATCGACGATCTGGTCGCGGACATCGGGCTCGGTCCAGGTTCCGGTTAGAGTTCCCCAAGGCTTTTTTTTAACGCGATGTGCTCGGCCATCAGCTCGACGAGAACTTCGTCCTTGGTTCGGATTTTCTTCTCCAGCCGCGCGATGCGTTCCCGCTCGGGTTGGCGACTGCTGCGGTTCTTGGTCTGGAAAGCGGCGGCGCCGTTCTCGAAGAACTCTTTCTGCCAACGATAGAAAACCGTCGGCTGAAGTACCAGCTGGTCGCAGAGCTTCGAGACCGGCTCGTTGTCAATCAAATGCCGCCTCAGAACGGCGACCTTCTCTTCGGCTGTGTAGTGCTTTCGTTGCTTTCTCATGCGTCCTCTCCGTTAGCTTAACGGCGGAACGCTTTTCTCCTGTTCCAGCTGAGGCGGGACAGAGGCGGGCCAAATATGAGCGCCGCGAGCGGACTAGAACATCTCAAACCGTTTCTACCGGGTTTGGAGAGCGCCCTTGAAGATTCCGAAGTCAGCGAGATCATGATTAACGGCCCCGGTAATGTGTGGGTCGAGCGGGCCGGACGGCTGACCCCACACGCCGCGCCCGACCTGGACGACGCGGCGCTGTTGAGGGCCGCTATCCACATCGCCCGTCCTTTGGGACTGAACCCGTCAAGCTCCCCTATTGTCGATGCCCGTCTCGATGACGGATCGCGGGTTGCTATCTGCGTTCCGCCCGCCAGTCCTCAAGTCGCTATCACCGTGCGGCGCTTCGGTAAGCGCTCCTTCTCGGCGGACGACCTCGTGAAGCAAGGCGCACTCCCCAAAAACGTGCGGGCCGAAGCCGAGCGGGTGTTGCGGTCCCGGCGCAACATCCTGGTATCAGGAGGCACCGGATCGGGCAAGACCACGTTGCTCAATGCCCTCATTGAACTTCTCCCCGATGACGAGCGGATAGTTGCCATCGAGGACACGCTGGAGCTTCGCATCGAGCGGTCCAATTGCGTCCGATTCGAGGCTCGCGGTTTGCAGGAAGGAGCGGTTACGATCCGCGATTTAGTCCGCCACGCGCTACGTCACCGCCCGGATCACATCGTCGTGGGCGAGGTTCGCGGCGGAGAGGCGGCGGACCTGCTGCAAGCCCTCAATACCGGCCACGGCGGATCGCTGACGACCGTACACGCCAACAACGCCGAGAGCGCCTTATCCCGGATCGCCAGTTGCGCCATGCAAGGCGGCGGGGAGCTTCCCTGGGAAGTCACCTGTAGAGGCGTAGTGGACGGAATCGCCATGGTAATTCACATGACGCGCCACGAAGGGCGGCGATTCGCCGAAGAAGCGGTTTTCGTCAGAGGCTACGAAGCCGCTGAGAACCGCTGGCTCATCCAGCCGATCTGGAGAGAACACGATGCAGGATGAAGAAAAAATCATACCGGTGAAGACCCTCGAGGACTTCGACCGGGAACTCGGCCGGGACAGCGGCGAGACGCTGGAAGTGCCGGCCTGGATCGCCCAGCAATACGGCGTCTTCCCCGAGGAGGTGGGCGGCGAGAAAGAGATCCGGGAAGCCGTGGAGGACCCCTACACCCATGACTGATAGAAAAAGCGGGGGCGGGGTTCGGCTCGGAAGCCTACACAGCGGATTCTCAGCACGGAGCGCATCCCTAGGGGTTTTATATGGCAAGCAAGGAGGGAAGGATGAACATTGACACAGAAGCGACGGAAGCCCCGATCACGGTGAGGGCAGCCGCCCGCTTCCTGGGCGTCAGCCCCTCGCTGGTGTATGCTTATGTCGAGCGAAAGCAGATTCCTCATTACCGCATGATGGGCCGCTCGATCCGCTTCCGACTGTCGGAGCTGGTCGAGTGGCGTCAACAATTTCATGTGAATGGAGGAATCGATGAACAAAACAGGTAGACCGAGAAATACCGCCGGTAGCCTTTACCTGCGGCGCGATTCACGCGTCTGGTGGATGAGCTATCGGGACCACGACGGGAGGTTCAGACAGGAGTCGACAGGCCAGAGGACAAAAGGCGAAGCCGAGAAGGTGATGCGCAAGCGGTTGGTGGCTCGCGACGAGGGGCTGCTGCCGAGGGCCGTGCCGGACGGTGGGATTACGTTCAACGAGTGGGCGGACTGGTTCCTTGAGAACCGCTCCCAACCGCCCTTCCGCAGAGAGAAGACCCATCTGCAAAACCTCGGCGCGCTGAAGTTCCTAAGGCCCCGGTTCGGCAAGCACAGACTATCGGACATCACACCAGAAGACATCGAAGCGTATCTGATGACAAGATTGAACACAGGCAAGAGGGTGCATACCAAGTTGGGGCTGCAACTGCGCGGCAGGCTCAAGCCGGCCACCGTGCATCAGGAGTTCCGTATCCTGCGGCGCATCCTGAACGTGGCGGTTAAGAAGAGGCGGCTGGCGGTGAATTCGTGCGGCGGCGTGGAGTTTCCGGTCGCGTTGGCTGGTACGACGCGCAAGCCGCACTATCTTGCTGCCTCGGAGCAGGCCCGGGTGGAAGCCTGCGCGCCTGCTTACCTTGGCAACATCATCGTGATCATGGTCGAGATGGGGCTGCGGCCCTATCGCGAGTTGATCCCGATGCGCAAGGAACAGGTTGATCTGGAGAGGGGGATCGTGCATCTGCCGGATTCGAAGACGGTGAATGGCATTGCGGACATGCCGATGACGGACAGAGCCCGCGAAGCGTTCGCCTCACAGATGAAGCAGAGCGGCGATTCCGACTACCTGTTTCCGAGCCCGCGGATGGGGTCGAGCAAGCCGCACATCACGACGGTGTGCAAGCTGTGGAACCGGACGCTCAAGCGTGCCGGGCTGCCGCATTTTTCACTCTACGAGTTGCGTCACACGTTTGCGACCCGGCTGAGCGCCGGGGGCGTGGCGGATCATTTCGTGACGCAGATGCTCAGACAAGGCGACGCCTCGGTGTTCAAGCGCTACAGCCAGGCGAAGTTGAACATGATGCGGGAAGCGCTGTCCAAGCTCGATCGGCAGGCGAACGAGCATGGCGCGGCTTCCTTTACGGTGCTGGCCGGCTAGGGCCAGTTTTTTGACGGTTTCTTTACGATTCCGTCTTCGGGAACGAGAGGCAAGGCAGACAGGTTCTGAAAACAAACAAGTTAAGTGGTGGGCGGTACTGGACTCGAACCAGTGGCCTCCTGCTTGTAAGGCAGGCGCTCTAACCAACTGAGCTAACCGCCCGTCGAAACTATGTTGATTCTAAATCACTTGCGACCTCAAGTCTTATCGACAGCATTGGTCCATCTCCCGCACTGTAACAAAACTCCTCAATGCGATGGACTGTAACAGCATCTTATCCTATGTCTCGGTCCTAGCGGCTGAGCTCTCGAGCGCTTCGTATTCCATCCGACAGCTTCATCTGAGAGATCAACGGAACGACGTCCCAAACCGGTCGGAAAGATGCCAGGATCGGTAAACTCGGCACAGGTTGACTCCTTTCGAGATGGGTCAAAACTAAACGCCCCGTCTGATCGTACGACGACCCAAAATGTTATCAGGCGGAGCAGTTTCCCGAAGTACGCGCGCTTGGCCGCCCAAGTAAACCCTTGCCGACAAGAACTAAGCCGCTGGCCGCGGCGGACACCTGCGGCGTGGGTGGCAAGGGGAAGAGTACAGTTTGTCGCAGAGAAGGAGGTTCTCTGTGACGATACTCACCCAAAGGATGCGAGAAGAACTCGTACGCCGCAACTACGCTGGAACAACCATTCGCACGTATCTGCGATCCGTCGAGCAGTTGCGAGAATACGGCCGAAAGAGGCTCGATCATCTCGGCCCGGACGACATGCGCCGCTACCAGGCGCATCCGCGTCGAGAACAAGAAGCTTGCCGTCGGCACGGTCTCGGCCGGCCGAGGGTCAGGTCAGCTCGAGACTCTGGGAAGACCCGGCATCCGCTGCGTCCTTGAACACGCGTAAAGCACGTTGGCCCTGCCGTCTGCGGGACCCCAGCACGCGTTGGACTCCGGGGTCCGTGCGCGGGAGGAGCCGGCCACCTGAGAGAACAGCCCCGGGCCTCTCGAAGTTGAAAAGAACTTCATCGCTTGCGTCATCCACAGAAACGCCGGCCCTCCTCAAGACTGCGTCAACACGACGGAATGCCGCGCCGAGTTCATTCACGAGGAAGTCCACCTCGGCCTCCATGTCGAAAAGGACTCTCGCGCCCGCCGGGCGCCCAGCGGACTGGTGTTGGAAGAGTCCTATTGAGTCTCGCATAATATAGAGTTTGAGAGGCAAACAGAAGGCTGCTTCCAGAAGGTGGTAATCAAGCGTGGCTTGCGGCGCATGCGGCGCAGGGATTTGCGGGCGCGCTCGTCCAGCTCCCAGTAGTCCTTCGGACAGACGTTCGGCAACTCGTGCCGCTTCCAGTAAGCCCAAATGTATTCCACCGGGTTCAGCTCCGGCGCATAGGGTGGCAAGAACTCCGTTGCGATGTGGCCTTCGGAAAGTTCGATGAACTCCCGCGGCAGGCGGCTGCGGTGCGCCGGCAGCCGGTCCCAGACGATCAGCAGCGGGCGGTCGATGTGGCGCACCAGAGCCTTCAGGAAGTCAATGACCTCCAGCTCGCCAATGGCGGCTGGATAGAGCCGGAAGTAAAAGTTGCGCAACGTCAGCCCGGCGGAAACGGAAAGTTTCTGCCAGTTGAAGTTGAACTCCAGAACCGGCGTCTCGCCGCGCGGGCGCCCAGCCGACCCGGCAGTCCGAGAAGCCCCTGGATCTGGATGCTTCGCAAGGGTTATCTGCATGTAGGCGAGAAATACGGCGAGGCAACACACCTAAGCGCAGTTTTAGCAGTTAAAACAGAAACAATCGGTAATGTTTCAGCCAAGTTTGGGCAAAGTCGCCGCGCGCATTGGAATCCGCCAAGAGTCCCAACTGTAGCAGAACTGTCACACCCCAACTCCTTTAGGTTCTTGGGGTTAGGTCAAGCCGAAAGCAGATTCCCCAAGTTGTTGAAAACGTATGTAAACGGATGGAACCGATAGAGCCAATGGAAGGACTCTCGTCGCTTGTAAGGCAGGCGCTCTAACCAACTGAGCTGACCGCCCGGGTGTCGAGGGTTTCCTCCAGCCTAACTTACTTTCTGCCTTCTCGACGCACCTGTTGAGGAGAGAAGCGCGGGACTCATCCGCGTCGCAACACTTGGGTCGCTCGGGAGGTTCTCCGGCTTGCGAAGACCAACAACTCCGCGTGCCAAGCCAAATGCCCGCACGCTTGCGGGCATCGGCCGTAACAGCCTATTCAACTCGCCGGAACCTCTCCGTTAGCTCGGGCAGAAACTTGGGCGGGCTTTGGTACATGTATCCTTCGAGGAGCCGCACCCAGGTTTCCTGCGTTAGTGAATTCCTCAATTTCAAGGACTCCTGCAGTTTTGCCCAGTCTGGTCCGTGTCCGCCCAAATCTCGAATAACCGCGGCTCGCGTCGCTTTCCAGTGTTCGTAACCGGCGAAGCAGGTCATCATCAGAACTTCGTCGTAGTCGGGGTTTTCTGTGCGGTGGCTTTCTCCCCGATACACAACCATCCATTGACCGATCACCCGGGCGCCGGAGGCGGCTGGCTAACCCTCCCTAATTTAGGTGAGGTGGGCACTGCCGTTCACCTTTTGAGCCGGTTGAGTGTGTAGGCGGCGAGACGGGTGGTCAGCGGTTGGCCCTCGGCCGAGCGAATCCCCGTGGGACGCAACTCGTAGACGCGATTGGACATCAGCGAATCCAGCTCCAGCAGCGCCCGCCGGCCGTCTTCGGAAACCTCCACCGAGGTCACCTTGACCGGCGTCACATCCGTCTTCGGTGACCCGTACTTGGCGTGATAGAGATAGTAGTAGTGGGTCAGAGAAAAAGCGGCCGGATCGCGGAGGGTTTCCGGGTCGGCCGGTTTCGTGAAGGTCAGCTCGAAACCAGTCTTGGTGAGGTGCATATGACGAATGTCCATCGGCGTCTTGTCGAGCCGGACGATGCGCTGCAATCCCTCGGTTGAGCCGCCCCAGACGCGCGAGGTTTGCGCCACATACAGGCTCTTGCCATCGGGCGCGAAGACTAGCCGGTTGTTCGCCATGCGTAAGCCGTTGCCTTCCAGAAAAATGAACGATGCCCCCTGTACGACGCCGTCGATGGTTTCCAGATCCGCGCGCAGAATGCGCCGGTATGACCACTCTGCGACAAAAAGCTGCCCGCCGTAGGGTCCGAAGCTCCCCCCGGTCGTGTCGAAGATCGGTTGCGCCGTCGAACCCGCCATGTCGTTTTGGGGGAATTGGATCGCGGGCATTTTGCGCCGCTCGGCCAGCGTCGAGACCAGCGCTTCCACGGGGTCCTCGCTGAAACTCGGGTCCCAATTCAGCGAGCTCGGGTGCCCGTGAAAAGCCCCCTGCGTAATGTGGTGCAACGGGGATGTGCCTACCCAACCGCCCTGGTTGTCGGTTGCGAAGAGTTCGCCGTTTGGCGACAACACCAGGCCGTTGGGTTGGCGGAGGCCGCACGACACGGGACTCACTTTCCCTTGGGGAGTGATCTTCACCGAGCAGCCGCGATAGGGAACCGAGGAATAATGCCCTACGCGATTCACATGACCGGGCTTGGCTTCCTCGGCGCGGCGCCCTTGCTTGGTGTATTCGCCTCGCACGGGAAACCGCGGGAGCGCTAAGCTCGACCCCAGGCTCAGCGTGACGTAGAAATTCCCTTCGGAGTCGCGCACCGGTCCGGCGATCAGTTCGTGGTAGTTCCCGGAGAGCCCCCAACCGTCGCTGATCGTCTCGTACACGTCCGCTTTGCCATCGCCATCGGTGTCCACGACACGGGTCAGCTCGGGTACCTGCGCCACGAAGAATTCGCCTTCCGCCCCCGGCAAGATCCCAAGAGGCGTCTGCAATCCCTGGGCGAAAGCCCGCCAGCGCCCGTTGGCGGGGTCCATCGAGTAGATGGCGCCGCGTCGAAAACAGGCATAGAGCCGCCCGTCGGGGCCGAACGCAATCGCACTAACCTCGGGTGCGACATCGCGCGGCATGCGCACCGTTTCCACGCGATAGGTGTCGGCGGGAACCTGGGCCCCAAGAGACGCGGCGAATGCCACCGACAGAAGGAGCGGGCCGAGCCGCGACGGGTAAGAGCGAGCGCAACGCCTACAGGGTGGCGAGTCGCCCTGTCGAGACCGTCGGGAGCTTTGATCGGTCGTCATCGGAACTTTTCTTCGCGCCGGCCGGCAAGGCGGGAAATTACTCGGCTCTAGCGGACGTCTTCGCATCGAGCATACGACGATCGCCGAGTGGAATGTCAAACGCGCGTTCGTTCCGTGGGCAGGGTCTAGCTTCAGAAACGAAGGGGCCTGCTCCCGTGTTTGCTGAGGGATCGCTTTTGATCTTGCTTCCCCGCTGGAACGCTACAATAGGCGATCGAATCGCGCGGGGTTTCAATGTGAACGGGTTGAGGGCTGCGACCAAGGTGGCAGGAGAGCGAAGCCGGCCGCGGCAGACGCCGACCGCAGCGATTCTCGCGGTTCTCTCCATATGCTTGACCTCCACGCCGGCGCAAGACCCGCCCTCGGCCGCTGATTCACGGGCCTCACCGGCCGGCCGTCAACCCGGCCTGGTGCTGACCGTGCGGGACGCCGCACACCAAGTTCGCCTCGTTACTTCCACGCCTCATTTCTACCTCGATGCCGACGAATCCCTGCATCCCTCGCTTGCGCCCTCTTTTTCGGCGGAATGGGCGGGTTTTCTTCTGGTTCTCCGCACGACGGATTACACGTTTGACCGCGGAGAGGCGCAAGTCTTTCTAGACGGCACGGCCGTCGGCGACGAAGCGGTTCGTCTTGAGGGCGGCCGACGGGCCGTCCGTATTGCCTATGGTCGCGCTCCCGGCACCGCCGGGCTTCGGCTACGGTGGAAGGCTGCGCATTTCGATTGGGAGCCGATTCCGCCGGCTCGCTGGTCCCACGACACGGCAACGGGTCTCACCCCGCAAGAGCACCTCATCGAGCGAGGCAGGAGACTCACCGAAGACTACGGCTGCGTCAATTGCCACCGTACGGGGTCCGAATCTCTCAGGGGTCGTCCCGGACCGCATCTGACGGCGATCGCAAGCCGGGTTGATACGACCTGGCTGGCGCATTGGATCGAAGACCCGCGGGCTTTCCGGCCCCGCTCGCCGATGCCACGTCAACTCACTCGCGAGCAAAGCCGAGACGCCACGGCCTATTTCGCGTCCCTCGCCCAAGGAGGCGATTTCGAGTTTCAACGCATGGCCAAGGAAGCCGGGCCGTTCCATGGGCGGCAGCTCTTCGCAACCCTCGGTTGCGCGGCTTGCCACGAGAACCCGCAGAACGAGCCGGCTCAGGTGCTGACCGGGCTCGGGTCAAAGATGTCGGTCGCGGCTCTGAAGGCCTATTTGCTTGATCCCGCCCGATTCGATCCCGCCGGACGCATGCCTTCCTTGGCTCTGACCGAGGAAGAAGCGTACAACCTAGCGACGCTGTTGACGCGATCGAGGAATCCTGCGTTCGAACAGGTTGTCGAAAGCGGCGATGCGAAGCGCGGCCGGGCAGTCATTCAATCCGCGGGCTGCCTTGCCTGTCACGCTCTCGACAGCGACGCCTTGCTGTCGAATGAGCCTGCCGCCCCGGAGTTCGACCGGCTTTCTCCCGACCAGGGCTGCTTGGCGGGCGCACCCGCGGGCGTTCCCATCTACACGTTCGAAGAGGATGAACGTACCGCGCTTAACGCGTTTGTCGCGGCTTACGGCGAGCACCCCGATCTCAGTCCCGCGCCGGTCTACGATCTTCCCCGGCGCATGCGGCAACTCGGCTGCGTGACGTGCCATCAAGCTGACCACGCCGGTCCCACCGCGCCGGTGGCCGAAACCGCTCCGACGCTCTCCGAAGCCGGTGGGAAACTGACGCCGTCCTGGATCGGTTCGATGCTCGAGGGTTCAGCCAAAAGCCGGCACGACCGGCAGCTGCGTATGCCCGGTTATGACCCTGCTGTTGCCGGACCCCTCGTTTCGGCCCTGGCAAAGGCGGCCGGGCTCCCGCCTAAAACCCCCGGAGCCCAGGAGGCCGAATCCATGCCCGCCACCGAGGCGGCGCTGGGCGTAGGTTTGCTCGGGACCGACGCCACACGTAAGGGCATGGGCTGCGTGGGTTGTCACGGCTTTCAGGGACACGATCCGTTGGGCGAAGAGGGCCCGGATCTCACCCACGCCGGCAGGCGGTTGCGCTCGGACTGGTTCCGCCGATGGATGCGCGACCCGGCGCGTATCGTCTCCGGAACATCGATGCCCAACTATTTCACCTCAACCAAGTCCGCCGAAACCGACCGGACGATCGGTGCCTTGTGGGCAGCATTTTCGCTGGGGAAAAAGATGCCGCTGCCGGAGGGCCTCGCGGGTGGTGCGCATGAGCCCGACAGCGAATCGCTGCTCGTCCCGACAGACGAGCCAATCGTTGTTCGATCGCGGTAGGGATGCCGGTCACCCGGCACCCCCCGCACAGATCCGTGCGTGCGCTCCTAACGCACACGGCTCCTACCTTGGATGAGTAGCGCAGAAACGGTCCATCGGATAAGGATGAAGAATGCGAGGGACAGGAATCCAGCGGTCCAGCAGTCGGTTCAGCTTCTTCCAGGACTTACGTCCCTTCTGACTGCGACGGAATAAGACGTGTCGCCACAGCTGGCGCAGCCGATACTGGAACAACGCCAGTCGATCGGTGTTGCCCGGAACCGCGTGGTATTGGTAATAGCCCAGTACGACCTTCTGCAGCCACTCTCCGACCCGCGCCGTCGGCTCGTGCATCCAGCGGCGGAGAGCTGCCTTCAGTTGATGCAGCTTCGCCACCATCCGCTTCTTCGCCGTCTTACGCCAGACGATGAATGTGCCGTTGCTCTTGCGCGTCCCGCAGTAATGCGTGAAGCCCAAGAACGTGAAGGTCTCCGGCTTTCCCTCTCCACGTTTGTTCCGGTTCTGAGCGGCGAACCGCCCAAACTCGATCAACCGCGTCTTGCCCGCATGGAGTTCCAGACCGAACTTGGCCAAACGTTCCTGAAGCTCAGTCCAGAAACGCTCGGCTTCGGCTCGATACTGAAAGCCCACCACAAAATCGTCGGCGTAACGGACGACGATGACGTCGCCCTGGGCCGCGTTCTTGCGCCAGGCCTCCACCCATAGATCGAAGACGTAGTGCAGGTACACGTTGGCGAGCAGCGGTGAAACCACTGAACCCTGCGGAGTACCTACTGTCGTCTCCGACCATTGACCGTCTTCGGACACTCCCGCCCGCAACCATTTCTGGATCAGGCGAAGCACCCTCGGATCGGCCACGCGGTGCTTGATGAACTTGACCAGCCACTCGTGCGACAATGTGTCGAAAAATGACCGAACATCACAGTCAAGCACCCAGTTCACGCGCTTGGTTTGGATCCCCACCGTCAGCGCATCGAGCGCCTGATGGGGACTACGTCCCGGTCGAAACCCATACGAAAAGCCCTGGAAGTCGACCTCGTAAATCTGGTTGAGGATCGTCACCACGGCCTGTTGGACAATCTTGTCCTCCAGCGCCGCGATGCCCAACGGACGTTGCCGCCCGTCGGACTTCTGAATGTAGACTCTGCGCGAAGGCTGCGCCCGGTACGCTCCACGATGAACCCGGCCGTGCAGATCGACGAGTCGACCCTCCAGCCCGGTCTCGTACTCCCGCCACGTCACGCCATCGACTCCCGGGGCGGCTTTCCGCTGCAGAGCGTAAAAGCTCTCCCTGAGTAGATCGACGTTCAGATGGTGGAGCAAAGCGGTGAACTTCTCCTGCCTCCTTTCTTTGGCTGTTCTACGCACACCGGCAAGCCCTTGGGACACTCTCTTCCCGCTCGGTGTCGGGCTCGTGTTGGACCCTTCGGTGTTCTCCTTGGTCTGCGCCCTTTCCTCCCCAACCTCCGCCAAAGGTCGCCCTTCTTTGTTCGGCCGGTTCACAGGTACTACGGCGCAGTCAGACCCCTCTGGAACGTACATGTCCGCCGTTCGGCTCAGCGCCTTCTCGGACCGGTCTCCCCCCTTGCAGGGTCGAGACGTTCCAGAGGTCTCCCGGTTCTCGTGCATGTTGTTTCTCGACGTGCTCAGGTTCCTCGACTACGCAGGGCCGGACGCCCACTCGCGATCTAACGCAAACGCCCGTGTTGCCTTCCCATCTACCAAACGAGGTCGGCACCCTGAAACAGATTTTTCGAAGCTCAATAGCCCGGCCCGCCGATACCCCTGTCTACGCTTCGAACGTCGCCTCGCGACGCCGTCCGCAAGACTCGAGGTCAAGGTGGTTCGCTACTCCTTCCTTGTAGGACTCTTTCATTCCTGACAACATGCCGGTTTATCCCGGCGCTCTTGGTATATGCCCGAAGCCACGCCGGCCGCGATTGCCGTCGGCTTGCCCGGCGGCGTGTCCTATTGCTTCGACGCCGGCGAAAGCCGCCTGCGCTACGCCTGGTTGGGAGGATTCCTGGATACGACGAGAACCCTAACTGAAAAGCGCGACCCCGAGACCCAGCGCACCCGCACCCCCGACCTGATCGGCGACATTTTCTACCGCACCGTCGAGCATCCCTTGCGTGTGGTGTCGCCGGAGAGTCTACCGGCAACCCGTTTTCGTGGCTATCGTCTCGTGGATGGGCATCCCGAATTCCACTATGAAGTCGGCGGCCTCGAAGTCTACGAACGAATCACCGCCACCGACGAGAAAGACGGCATTCGGCGCGAATTCCGCTTACCCCGAGTCGATCAACCGACCTGGCTACTGTTGGAAAAGGACGAAGCCGTAACGATTACCTCGTCAATCGAAAAAGAAACCGGCACCCGCCTGGTCATCCCCACCGGCAGAGACATCCGTTTTGTCGTAACGGCCAAGAAAACCCAAACCGAGCCGCGACCGTAAGGAAGCTGCATCCGATGCCGTACCCCGGAAGCAACAAAAGTCGTGGCTCTAAAACCACTTCCCGGGTCCTCACCCAGGCCACAGAAAACTACCCCGCCTCTCTCAGCGCCAGCTCCGCCCCCCGCCGAACCTGCGCCGGCTCGCTGTCCGCCGTAAGAGGGCCCAGCACCGCCTTCGCCGCCGACCCCTGCCCCTTAGCCAGCAATTCCCGGCCGCTCTCGAGCAAAGCGTGCGAGGCCTCGCGCCTCTTGTCGCCCCCATCGGCGTGAAGGTGGCTTAACGCTTCCCGCGCCTTGGGCGACGCGATTTTCCCCAGCGCCGCGATGGCCGCTGAAGCGACCTCCTCGTTTCCACGTTTCGCCAGGCTCGTTAGGCGTCCCGCGGCGTCAGCCACGCGTCGATCACCCAGCAACGTAGCCACAGCGACCAGACCTCCATCCTCACGGCGCCCAAGCGCCTTGCGCAGCACCTCGTCGGCTGCCTTCGAGGGGTGGCTCGCGATCGCATAGCAAGCGGCTTCGGCGGTGTGCGGATCGCTGTCGGCCAGCATTTTCTCGAGGCTCGCCAAGGAGGCGTCGCCGCCGAAAATCCACAGGCGACGGCAAACCTCCTGCTTGCAGGCGAGCGAGACGCCGGCGTCGAGCACGCGCGCCAGCTCCTGCTCAATCCGCGCTCGCGCTTCCGGCTTTGCATGCGTGGCGTTGATCAACTGATCGAGCTCGAACCATGGGACCGTCGACCGCCCGTAGTCGTACGCTTGCAGCGCACCAACCGTTTTGCTGATTGCCATCGGAGTCACATCGGCTAACTCCGGGCTCGCCGCCGACGCGGCCAAGCCGCCCGCTCTCATCCGACCGATCCGTTGATTTGCCTGTGCCATGGGATGATTCCTCTTCTTCTCGCGCGGGCGTCGTCTGCGGCGCCCCTCGATTCAAATTTCCGTTATGCCCTCGTCTACGCCACTTCCATTCCGCCTAAACCCGCCACGGCGCCCGCATCGTGCGGTGCAGCATGCGGTTGGCTTCCTCGTCGTTCTCAAAGCGCTCGGCTTTCGGGTCCCAGTGCAGTTTGCGCCCCAATCGCAGTGCAAGATTGGCGCAGTGAACGATCGAATGGACCCTCTGCGAGATCTCCGGATGCGAGGCCGTCAACTCCCGCGACCGCATCGAGTCCAGGAAGTTGCGTATGTGCGGCGTCTGAATCTGCCAATGCGCGTCGGGCAATTCCAGACCCTCGAGAACCGAATCCGGCGTCGCCGTGATGCCTCCCAAATCTGAGAGCCGCATCCAACCCTTGTCGCCACTGACGCGCAGCCCCTTGGTGTTGGAATCCATGTAGAGCCGCACCCCATCGGGATAGCGCGCCCGCACCTGGTAAAAGTACGGAATATTGTTCAACCCGCCATCGTCGCGGAAAACACCCTCGCCCTCAAACTCTGTCGGCCCGGTGAATTGGTCGCCCAGCGCCCACTGCGCCGTTTCAAGATAGTGCGCTCCCATGTCGGCGATCGCGCCGGCGCCCGTATCCCAGTTCAGCCGCCAAAGCCGCACCCGGTCTTCCGCATAAGGCGCCCAAGGCGCCGGTCCCAGCCAGCGGTCGTAGTCGAACGTATCGGGATCCGGCGCCGGCTGAGGTTTCGGCCGCGCTGTGGCGAGCCAACCGGCGTCCGGGCCGAACGACGTCGTGACGGTGTGGACTTTTCCGACCCGGCCACTTTGCACCACGTCGACCAAGAACTTGTAACCGGGGTTCGACTTACGCTGCGTACCGCACTGCCAAATCGTTCCGTAGCGTTTTGTCGTCTCGACCAGCGCCCGGCCTTCGCCGATCGTCATGGAAAAAGGTTTTTCGCAATAGACGTCCTTGCCCGCCCGCGCCGCCAGCATGCTCATCAGCGCGTGCCAGCGATCGCCGGTTCCGATCATCACCGCGTCGATATCGAAGCGGTCGAGGACTTCTTCGTGAAAGCGGTACGCGGCACAATCCTTATTGCCGTATTCTTCGTCGACAATCCGCTTGGACAACTCCCGCCGATCAGCGAAGCAGTCGCAAGTGGCGACGACTTGAACGTCCTTTTCTTCGAGAAACTTTCGAAGGTTGTTTTGGTTTCGCCGCCCGAGTCCGATTGCGCCCACGGTGATGCGATCCGAAGGCGGCACTGCGCCTCCCAGCCCCAGCGCCGCGCCGGGAACAATCAACGGTGCTGCGGCGACACCCGTCGTACTTTTGAGAAAACCCCGTCGGGTCACGGAAGAAAACTTCGCCATGGGAATCGTACCCTCCCTCAATCGGCGCTTCCTACGCCTGCGCCTAGTGTACGCCCCGACGGGCCTCCACGCCAACCCAATCGGCACCAAACCGAGCCCCGCGCGTAAGCAAGGGGTATGCGATGAACCCGGAAGCAAAGAAAGCGATGATCCCAAAGCTGTCTCCCAAGGGCCTGTTCCACGCTTCTCCCACCGAAAAATGTCTTCTTTCCGTATCCCCGCGTTCTCGTCGCCATCCTACCCGCTGCGGCCCGCCGCCCTGCCGAGCTAAGCTAACAACAAGGCCGCTCAATCCAACACGCGAAACGTCACTGCGGCCCCGCATCAGCCTCGGTCTTCCCAAGTTCCCATGGAGGCAACGTGTCAGGTCTAACGCGCCGCTCATTCGTCGGCGGCATCTCCGCCGGAACCTACGCTTTAGGAGCTTCCGCCGCCGCCCGTCGCAGTCCCAACGACAAAGTCACCGTCGGGATGATCGCCGTAGGCGCTCGTGCCCAGGAATTGCTCGAGGGCATCAAGATGGTCGAGGGAACCGAGATCGTCGCAGTCAGCGATGCCTACCGGGGCCGCCTCGAACGCGCCGTCGAACGCACCGGGGCGCGCGCGAAGATTTACAAAGACTATCGCGAAATTCTGGCGGACGACTCCGTCGACGTGGTTACCATCGCCACTCCCGACCACCAACATAAACAACAGGTGATCGAGGCCCTTGATGCTGGCAAGGACGTCTATTGCGAAAAGCCGCTGACCTACGCCGTCGACGAAGGCCTGGAAATCGCAGCCGCCGTCAAGCGGACTGGAAGGCTTCTGCAGGTCGGCAGCCAGGGAATGAGTTCCCGGACCCAACACAAGGCTCGCGAGATGATCCGCTCGGGCCGCTTGGGGCAAGTGACGATGATCCGCGCCGGCTACAACCGCAACACCGCGAGTGGCGCTTGGATCTACCCCATTCCGCCCGACGCCTCGCCCGACACTGTCAACTGGGAAGCTTTCTTGGGCGGCGCCCCGAAGCACGACTACGATCCCAAGCGCTTCTTCCGCTGGCGCTGCTATCGGGACTACTCCGGCGGCATCGCCACCGATCTATTTGTACACCTGTGCACGACGATCCACTTTCTGATGGACGCCAAGATGCCCTCGACCGTGGTCGCGCGGGGCAGCCTGTACCGGTGGAAAGAAAGCCGCGACGTGGCCGATACCGTGAACGGCATCTTGGAATATCCCGAAGGCTTTACCGTCAGTCTCAGTACAACGTTCAACAACGCCTACACGGGCGGGCAGGCCTTTCAAATTTTGGGAACCGAAGGCACCCTTGAGATCGGATTTCGGGATTTGAAGTTCGTTCCCAGCCGAGGACGGGAAAACAACCGCTGGATCGTCCAAGCCTGGCCCCGCGAGTTGGAGCGGCAGTATTACCGCGACGCTAAAGTCCGCGCCGCCGAGCTTCCTTCGGCGAGTGATTCGCGACTAGTTCCGCAAGGCGAGGAATACAAGGAGACCGGCCGCAGCGCCACATTCCAGCACTTGGAAAATTTCTTCAACTCAGTCCGTTCGCGCAAGCCGACGGTACAAGACGTCTGGGCCGGTCACCGCGCCGCCGCTTGCGCCCACTTGCTCAACGACTCCGCCGAAAACGACCGCATCGCCCACTGGGACTTCCAACAGGAGCAGCAGAAAGCCTAGCAGTTTGCGGCTCGGTCGTGCGCATCGCATGAAATTGCCGGCTTGGTTGCATGCCACGCTCTCTTTCGGCGGGAAAGCCGCGTGGTTGTTCCTATTCGTCACCTCGATTGTTTTTGATCTTGCCGAGGGACTCGTGACGATCGCCATCGCCGCAGTTTTCTTGTCGCTTCCGGGAGTTGGCGGGCGCTGGTTCCGGAAAGCCGAGACGTTTCTTGGACGCATCGCGAGGCGCCGCTTCTTCTGCGTGGCTGCCGTCGGATTGGCGGTCGTTTTGGTGCGCGTGGTGTTGCTGCCGATTCTGCCGATTCCCGCGCCGATCGTCCACGACGAGTTCAGCTATCTTTTCGCCGCCGACACGTTCGCGTCCGGGCGATTGACAAACCCCACTCACCCAATGTGGGTGCATTTCGAAACGGTCCATATAAGTTCGCAACCGACCATGTTCTCCAAGTACTTCCCTGGTCAGGGCTTATTTATGGCGTTCGGACAAGTCGTTTTCGGCCACCCGTGGTACGGCGTTGTATTGAGCGTGGGCGTTATGTGCGGTGCGATTCTTTGGATGCTGCAACAGTGGGTTTCCCCCGGCTGGGCTTTGTTTGGAGCGTCCCTGTTGGCGATTCGAATGGGAGTCACGAGCTATTGGATGAATTCGTATTGGGGCGGAGCCGTTGCGGCGATCGGAGGGGCGCTGGTTGGGGGGGCTCTCCCGGGAGTATTGCGAGGACGCGCTCGATGCGCGGTGATTCTCGGCATCGGCCTGATCGTTCTGGCGAACACGCGTCCGCTCGAAGGCGCGCTGGTCAGTCTGCCCGCAGCCGTGCTGTGGGCGGCCCGCTTCTTCCGTCTGGCACAGGGGCAACGCGGGGCTTGGCTCCTACGCTCTGCGGGTCCAATCGCGGCTCTATTGATCGTTGGCGCCGCGGGGATGACGTACTACAACTGGCGACTCACAGGGGATCCGCTATTACCACCGCAGAGGGCCCACGACAGCCATTATGCGACGACGGGGTATTCGTTATTGACCTTATTCTTTGGCCCGGACGAACCGGAGGAAAAGACGTATAATCACCAGGTGTTGCGGGATCTCTGGGTGGACTCTTCGCGCGAGAAGGTTGAGGCTTGGGGCAGTCCGACAGGCTTTCTTTTTCGCCGGCTTACCAATTTCTACGAGGGTCTGAGACTCTTCGTCGCGCCCGTATTCATGATCCCGTTCCTCGCCCTACCGAACCTTCGCCGCGACCGGCGCGTCCTGCTTCCAAGCATCACCGTAGCCTCGTTCATCTTTTTATTGAATTTCGAAGCGAATCCTCAACCACACTATGCCGCACCGGTGCTTGGACTGTTGTGTCTGCTCGGAGTCCGGGCGACGGCCTATCTCTGTTGCTGGAAGGAGGAGGGGAAGCCGACCGGCCAAGCTTTGGTTCGCGCCCTCGCTCTGATCTGCCCCGTGGCGCTCATGCTGTGCGTGACGAACATGGGATTGGGAAGCGCTCAAGACGCACCGTTTGAATACTACGACCGTTGCTTAGAGGGCTATCTGCAACACCCCGTCGCGAATCGGCAAACAATCCAAACAGAACTGGAGCATCAAGGTGGGCGCCATTTGGTCTTCGTCCGTTACCGACCACGATGTTGGTCAAGAGTGGGTCTACAACCGTGCTGACGTGGACAACGCGAAGGTCATTTGGGCCCGGGAAATGACGCCCGAGCGCAACCGCAGGCTCATTGACTACTTCAGGGACCGGGATGTATGGTTGCTGGAGCCTGACCTGAAAACCGTGGCGCTGAAACCTCATCCGGAGGGCCCCGAATAGCTGAATCCGACCGGGGGGGCGGACCGGCGGGTTGGTAGAATGACGGTGAAGAAAGCCACGGCGCTCATTGAGCTATGTACTTCCTCTTTCTAGCAATCTACTCGACAAGCGGCTCTGCTAATACGGATGCCCGATGCAGGCGATCCGCCCGGCCTCGCGTACGTCGAAGCCCGTACCCTCGGAGCTGATGATGAGCGATAGTGGTGTAGCAATACGGAACGCTTCCTTATCCGAAGGGTTCAGCGTCGTAGTCCCCGCTTACAACGAGGAGCAAGGTATCGGTAGGGTGCTCGATGAACTCAGGGCTGCCCTCGCCCGGTCAGAGCGCCCGTGGGAAATACTTGTCGTGAACGATGGATCCACGGACAACACGGCGCAGATCGTTTCCAAGGCCGGCATTCCGATGGTCGATCAGGGGGCCAACCTGGGTTACGGAGCCAGCCTAAAAAACGGCATTCGTCGCGCTACCTATGACCTCATCGTCATCACTGACGGTGATGGAACTTACCCGGTCAGCGAGATCCTCGGCGTGGTCGAGGCGATGGATGCGGTCGATATGGTTGTCGCGGCCCGCACCGGTGAGAAAGTGCGCGTTCCCGTCGTACGGCGACCCGCAAAGTGGTGTCTTCGGAAAGTTTCGGAGTATCTGGCCGGGGTGCAGATTCCCGACCTCAATTCCGGGCTGCGGTGTTTCCGCAGGAGCACTGTGCGCGAGTACATGCACTTGTTGCCCAACGGCTTTTCGTTCACCACCACCATCACTCTCGCACATGTGGATTCACGGCTCGTTCGCTACATCCCTGTCAACTATGAGAAACGCGCCGGGTCATCGAAGATCCGGCCCCTAGCCGATACGTACAACTTCATCTTGCTGATTCTGCGGACCGTGATGTACTTCGATCCAATGCGGATCTTCATGCCGCCGGCGGTGGTTTCGTTCGGGATCACGACGCTGACGCTCGGTTATGATATCGTCGAACTTCAGAACCTGACCGAAAAGAGCCTGATCTGGCTCATGATGACTATTCTGCTGTTCGGGCTTGCGCTGGTGGGAGACCTGATTGTCAAACGACGTTGAACCGTGGAACTCGTGCGCGTTTTGGAGATTGTTACTGTTCCCTTCTTTGCGCCGCGGGGCACGGGTTTCAGTTCTCTGGAGCGTACCAAGGCCCTGAGCAGGATGGGGCACACCGTTGACATCCTCGCCTACTCGCTGGGCGCTGATGTTGAGATTCCAAACGTCCGTATTCATCGCATTCCGCGGCTTCCGGGCATACGAGAGATCCCGATGGGCCCGTCGCTCCGTAAGCTTATTCTCGACGTTTTCCTAGCCCTCAAGACCGGCTGGTGGTTGGCATTTCGCGGCCGGTGGAATCTGGTGCACGTCCATGAGGAAGCGGCGTTCTGGGTAGCGGTGATGCGGCCACTGTATTCAGGGCCGGTTCTCTATGACATGCACTCGAGCTTGGTTGAGCAGCTCTCCAATTTCGGCTACAGCGAATCCGGCATTGTGCGGCGGTGCTTCGCGTTTTTCGAACGACTCGCCCTGAGACGCGCTGACGGAGTGATTGTGATTTGCCCGGAGCTGGAAGACGTGGCGCGGAATAAAGCCCCCCAAGTTCCTTTGCAGCTCATCGAGAACCTCCCCGTTGGGTGGGATCTCCCGGCACCGCCACGGGACGAGGTGCAGGATCTGCGGGATCGATATGACTTGGACGGCTGTCCGGTGATCCTTTATGCCGGAACCTTCGGGAAGAATCAGGGGCTCGAACTTTCTATTGACGCCATCAAGCATCTGCGGAGTCGCATTCCTGAGGTACGGTTGGTTCTCGTGGGCGGGGCCGGAAACGACTTGGCGCAGGTGACGGCCTACGCCGCATCTCAAGGTGTGACCGACAACGTTTTGTTCACGGGATCGCAACCGTACACCACGATGCCGGCCTTTATGGCGCTGGCTGACGTGTTGTTGTCCCCGCGCTTGCTCGGTACCAACACCCCACTGAAGATCTACAGCTACCTCGCCAGTGGCAAGCCGATCGTTGCCACAGACCTCCCCACCCATACCCAGGTGCTGTCAACCGAAACGGCGGAACTGGTGGCGGCGACCTGGGAGGACTTGGCCGAAGGCATCCACCGAATCCTTACCGACCCCGCACGTGCGCGGGCGCTGGGTGAGGCCGGCAAAAAGTTGGCGGAGACCAAGTACGGCATCGGGCGATATATGGAGCAACTCTCCGCGATTCTCGACCGCACCCGCTCACCTCAACGGGGCGCAGTCTGATGTGCGGCCTCTGCGGAATCCTCAACTACGGGACCGACGAGCGAGTCCAGCCGGCGGTACTCGACGCCATGACAGACCGCATGACCCATCGGGGGCCCGACGGCCGAGGTGTTTGGATCGACGGCTCAGTGGGGCTCGGACACCGTCGGTTGTCGATCATCGACCTCGAAAGCGGCAAGCAGCCGATGGAAAACGAGACCGGTTCGGTCCGCGTCGTTTTCAACGGCGAGATTTACAACCACGAGGAACTTCGGCCCCAGCTCGAAGCGAGGGGACACACGTTTCGTACACGCTGCGACACGGAGGTCCTCGTCCACCTGTATGAGGAGTTCGGAACCGAGTTTGTCCACCGCTTGAACGGCATGTACGCCATCGCGGTCTGGGACTCGGAGAAGGAATCTCTTGTTCTGGCTCGCGACCGATTGGGGATCAAGCCGCTCTTCTATTACGCTTGGCCGGGCGGGATCGTCTTCGCCAGCGAATTGCGCGCATTGCTGGCGCATCCAGAGGTCCCACGTGAGGTGGACCCGCATTCCCTGCACCTCTACCTCAACCACGAATTCGTGCCTGCCCCGCGCACCTTGCTGCAAGGAGTGCGCAAGCTGAGACCGGCGGAAATTCTCCAGGTCAACCGCGGTGGGAACCCCGAGGTTCACAACTACTGGCGTTGCAGCTACCAACCGAAGGCCACATTGTCGGAGAAGGAAGCAGCCGAGGGATTCTCGGAGCACCTTGAGCGCGCGGTGCGCAGGCGACTCATGAGCGATGTGCCGCTGGGGGCGTTTCTTTCCGGGGGTATCGATTCTTCCAGCATCGTGTTCTGGATGCGTGAGCATGTGACCGGTCCGCTGAAGACGTTCAGTGTCGGTTTCGATGACCCGACTTATAACGAGCTTCCCTATGCCCGCGAAGTGGCAGAGGCTCTCGAGACGGACCATCACGAGGAAGTCCTCACCGCCGACGGGATGTCGCTGGTGGAACGCGTAAGTGACCATCTCGACGAGCCGCTCGCCGATGTGTCGGCGATTCCGACCTTCCTGGTCTCTGGGCTCGCGCGCCGGCATGTTACCGTGTGCCTCTCCGGTGACGGAGGAGACGAGCTGCTGGCGGGCTACGAACGTCATCTTGCCAGTAAGTTGGCTCGCTCGGTCTATGACCGAATTCCGGCGCCGCTTCGGCGAGGTTTGATCGAGCCCGCCGCCGCGCGGCTGCCGGCGACCGATCGCAAGAAGGGTATGGCAGATCTGGTGCGCCGGTTCGTCGAGGGCGCAGCCAAAGATCCCGGCGCGGCTCAGATGAGGTGGCAAACGTTCCTCCCTGACGGATGGTTGGATCGCATCTATACGCCCGCGATGCGGCAGCGCGCCGTGCAAATTGATGCGTTTGAAGCAGTCAAGGCACTGGCCAAGACAGCTGACGGGGGTGACACATTGGACCGGGAGCTGGCGGTCGAGCTGGGCCTGTACCTGCCCGACGACATCCTCACCAAAGTAGACCGCATGAGCATGGCGGTTTCATTGGAAGCGAGAGTGCCTTTCTTGGACCACGAGCTGGTAGAGTTTGCTGCGACGTTGCCCGCGAGCTTCAAGATGCATCGAGGACGCGGCAAGTTCATCCTGCGGCAGGCAATGCGGGGGCGACTGCCGGAGCGCGTGTTGACGCGGCGAAAAGAGGGTTTCAGCATTCCGGTGAAACGCTGGTTGCGTCATGACCTTTACGACCGGGTCGCGGGGGCTTTTTCGGGCCAGGCGGTGCGCAACTGTCCGTGGCTGCAGCCGGAGGGCCTGATGGCCATGCTTGATGCCCACCGCAAGCGCGAAGGTGAGTATTCACATCCCCTGTGGTCGCTTTTCAGCTTGGCGCTTTGGCTGGAAAGGTTGCGGTGAAGGACTTCGTGTGGCTGCCAAAGGACGCGAGTCTCTTCGCGGCGCGGGGTGGGATGTTCCTGTGCTACAAACGGAACCGACAAAGGGCTCTGTGACGGCGGAAGCGCGGTCCGGCAGGGGCAGGTACGTGGTGTTCGCGGCCAAGCTGCTCGTGTGGGCTACCTTCTGATCGCAGTTCTGGCGTGGCGAGTGGATCTCCGCACCGTATGGGAGCAACTTGTCGCTGTGGCCCCCTGGGCTCTGGTCTTGGCGGGACTGGTCTACGCGGCGAGCGTTTTGGTCCATACGTGGCGCTGGCGTCTCGTGCTGGATTCCCGGAATCTCGATTTGGGGCGATGGGAAACCACGCAGCTGATCTTGGGCGCCAACTTCTTGAATCTATTCATGCCCGGAAACATTGGCGGCGATGTATATCGCATTCACGGGTTGCGCAGAGACGCGGCCAGCCTGCTCCAATCGACCGGGCTGGTGATAATCGACCGCTATGCCGGATTTTCGGCGACCTTTCTGATAGCGTTGGCGGCCATTGTTGCAAGTGACTTCGCGCTCCGTCACACCTGGATCGCATTGCTCGTGTCGGCTTCATTCCTGGTGTTCGTATTCCCTCTATGCATCGCGGCGAGGCCCGGCCTAGCAGCCGCTGCGGAAGCCTTCTGCCGCCGACTAGCACTCTTCAAGACGGCGGAATTCCTGGCGCGCACGACCGCGGCTCTGGGTTCCTTTCTCGGATCTGCTTCGCTGGTGCTTCAAGTTATGGCCTTGTCTATAGCGATGAAGATGGGTATGGCCCTCACGATCTACCTCTTGGCAATCGGGTTGGGCCTTCCCATGCAGTTGGAAGATCTGCTGGTTTTCTTACCGATTCACACGGTGGTCAGTGCCCTTCCGGTCTCCGTGAACGGGCTTGGACTGCGAGAAGCGAATCTGGTTTCTTTTTTTACCCAGATGGGGATGACGGAAGAGCAGTCTGCCAGTCTCGCTTTTCTCCTCCTGATCTGGATCTACGCAACCGGAATACCCGGTGGCATCGTTTTGCTTCGAGGGCGCCAGGCGCCTGCCGCAAATTGACTGTTCTCGCCCAGACTCAGCCTCGACCGCCGTGTCCAAGAAACGGAGTCTATACTTGGAAGAAGGCGCCGTCGGAATATTGACCCCGGCAAACCGAGCAGGCGGCCCTTGGAGTAGGGTGCCGCGCCTCCCCAAAGCCAACCACCATCACGGATAGGTCGACTAGAGATTGAAGGACAATTACTTCATTCCCAGCGGTTACGCCCACAACCCGCCGGACGACAGCCATCATTCCGTCACAGGTGAAAGTTATTGGTCACCCCGGCGTCGGCGCGGAAGTGCCTACCTACAATACCCAGTTTACCAGCTTGCCCATGCGATCGCGGTCGACAACAAGGCTCGAACGATCGTCGATGTAGGCTGCGGCGTGCCTACCAAGCTCCTGCGATTCTTTGACGATCGGTTTGCAGTCTTCGGGGTTGATCAGACTGCGACGGTGGAAGACTGCGTCCGGCAACAACTGCGCGGCACCTACATTGCCGAGGATCTTGAGAGTCCCAGCAACGCCGTCCGCAACGTTGTCGGAAAACCGGATCTGATCATTTGTGCCGACGTGATCGAACACCTGAGTAAGCCCGAAGTGTTGCTCGACTATATGCATCGGCTGGCCGGGGACTCGACGCAGATCGTCATCAGCACGCCGGAGCGGGACGCACTGCTCGGCAGCAACGCGATGAAGCCTTCTAATCGCGCGCACGTTCGTGAGTGGTCATATGGTGAGTTCGCGCGGTTCGTGGAGAGTTCTCGATTTGCGATCCATAAACACTGCCGCGTGCTCCCGATGAAAATGAGCCTCAATGCTTACACAGCAGGATTTGTCGTGAGCCGGCTCATTCGTGGCCTTCCGTTTCAGACCGCGCAGGTCGTCGTGTGCCGCGAGCAGTAGGTGTACGAGAGTGTTCATGCGCCCGGTAGCCACCGTCCAGTTCGTCAACGCGGGGAACGGCCGGTCGCGATCCGGCAATACGCTGAGACTGCTCGATCTCTGTAGCCGGGAGCACGGATGGTAAACACCGCTCGACATTTCGATCGTCTCATCTGTCCGCATTGTCGCGCTCCGGTCACTGAGCTGCCCGGAAGTTTGCAGTGCGTCAAATGCGACCGGGTCTATCCCGTTGAAGGCTCTTGGATTCAGTTTCTGCCGGACGCGGAAGTCTGGCAAGTACGGCGTAATTGGTCATTCGGGATAAAGAAGCAGTTGCGGCACCTACCTCCCATCTGGTAGCTGATCAAACTCGTTCTCTCGTCCGCCTTGTTGTTTTGCGATCAACCGCGCCGGCTCTTCCGCTTTGTCGGCCGGGATCAGTGGATTCTCAATTTAGGCTCGGGCGGAACTCGTTTTCCCGGAGACGTGACGAATGTTGACATCTCCGGCGACGGCGACGTTGACATGATAGCGAACATCCATTCGCCCCCGGTCGCCGACGGCTGTGTCGACGGCGTTATTTGCGCTCAGGTGCTGGAGCACTGTCAAGATCGGAAGCGATTGTGGGCGAATGTTTTCGGGTGATCAAGCCGGGCGGGTGTCTGTACTTGGCCATGCCGTTCATCTTCCAATACCATCTTTCGCCGGATGACTACTATCGATGGACACTTTCCGGATTGAAGGAGTTGTGCCGCGACTGGAGCATCGTCGAGTGCGGCCCGAACTCTGGCCCGGCTTCAGCTTGGTACACGGTGACCCGGTCTTACTTGGCCATTCTGCTTTCTTTCGGCCATAAGCGCTCTACAACCCATCCCTCGTTGCCGTCGGCGTGTTTTTGTGGCCTCTGAAACTGTTGGGCTTCTTCCTGTTGTTCTTTCCAACAGCGGAGTACATCTTCGCCTCGGGTTACATCATTTGCCACAAGCCTTCGCCGACCGCTTGATACGAAGATCGCGCCGGGAACAGCGGCCCCTTCGATCAAACATCGGGTTTTTTGCCGCGGACCGTCAGCGCCCAGTGAGGGCACAGGACGTGAACCCACTTCCTCACCGTGCCGTCGGCATGTCTTGCCCAGCGGGGATAGATCCTGGCGTAATACGATTTTCCATGCACCAAGGGGCTATCATCGACGACTGCCTCCAAGCCAGCGTCGTACAGCCAATAAGCAACCTCTTCCTCTGTGTGATGAGTTGCAATCGGTGCGGAGTACCAGTCGAAGTTATGGTGATGGCTCGCATACACCGAGACCAGGGCGTTCACTCCGGCAAAGAGCGGCCGGACCGGAAACAAGAGCTTCCCGATGGCCGTAGGAAGGTAGCAAAGACTCCAGCAAAGCGAGAGCGGCAGTCGCGTGCTTACAGCCCGCAGAAACCGGTCGACCCCCTCGTAGACGGGGTTACGTCGGCGATAGAGGTGGACCGAGAGGATGCCGTCGGGCTTCAAAAGGCTCACCAATCCTTTGGTAGCTGATTCGGCTGACGGTGTGTGGTGGAGCACCCCAATGCTGTAAATGATGTCGAACAGTCCGTGTGGGAAAGGAGGACGGAACGCGTCAGACTGGACGATGTGCACGCCTTCCAGATTGTAAGTGTTCGAAAATGCTGCATCTACCGCGTCACTCAGGTCGATTCCCACGACCTCGGCGCCGAACCTCCGGGCCACAAAGGCGTACCTGCCGTTACCGCAACCCACATCCAACACGAGGCGATTACGAAGGTCCTCCTCCGCCAAAAGGGTCTTACGTCGAAATGTAGGAATCGTGTGCGCAAACTGCTCTTCCCGGTAAACCTCCTGATAATCCGCCACGTCGATTTCCTCAACCTCGCCACCGAGGTCCTCTACCGTCCAGCCGAAGCGGTTGTAGGCGGTCCACTCAAAGCCAAACGAACCGGCAGTCGCCCGCTTGAGGCGCGCTCCGTGGGTGACCGCAGCGTCGGACGATCTTGGTGACGTAACGCCGCCCTCTCCTGCGTCGAGGCCCAGCCGCTCGGCGAGGCCGGAGTAGTCTCCTCGCAGCTCCCCAAGAAGCATGCGCGGCACCCCTTTGATAATGGGATACCACGCCGCGCAGGCGCACCGCAGCACCCCTTCCATCACGTGTGGGCCATTGGTCTCGAATACTTCAAGGCATAGATCGCCCAAACATTGAGGGCAGCGGAGAATTTCAAGCAAGCGCTGACGCATCGCGGTTTCAAGCTGATACCCGGCGGGCGTCCGATTCAGAGAGCGCCGCTCGACGCACTCGGCAGGTCGCGGTCACTTCAGTGCCAAGATCGTGAGATTCCCGCCCGGACAGGCAGATCATTCGGTGACCGGAATCAAGGCCCCGGATCCAATTCCGGGGTTCTGTGCCCCGACCTACCTGCGCCGCCGGCGTTTCCGGTGTGGAACCACACCTCCTGCAATGTCGGGCTGGATGTCGGCAAGCTTGGACTCGAATCGGAACTCGGCAGCGACAACCTCTGACGATGAACTCCACTGGCGGCGTCCTTCAATACCAAATCAATTGGGCACTGCTGTGAAACCCAACCGGATCGGCGAGCCGAAGATCGCGGACTAGCCGTGGCCAATGGGCGGCGGGGCGGCGGGAAATGGAAGAATCTCCCTCATATTATCATTTGCAGAGCGCTTGAACCGCTCCCTGTTGCCACTCGGGTCCCTCGGTTTGTTCGGAAGAAAAATCGGTTTCCCACCTGGAGAACCGTCGGGCCGAATGTTGGTCTTGCGTTGAGCCGGCACATCTCGTTCTCGTCACGACGGGATCATCGGAGTGCTAATATTTCGGCATGGCATGGGTCGCGTACCTACTCTGTTCGCCCACGAGACGCGACACAACTTCCTGCGTTTCCTTGATCGTGAGCCTAATTCCCTTGCGGAACGATAGAGGAGCGACCCTTGGCTAGACGTTGCCTACTGTGCAACGTCGACCTGGGGGAGCGGTCTCGGGTTGAGCTTTGTCGACACTGTGTTAGCGAGGTCACCGCCAAAGGGCTGACACCCGCTGTTTTGCGCGACCTCTACCGCCGTCTGGACTCTAAGGTAGGCGGCGCGTCCAACACCTTCAGCAACGCTACGCTGACTGACCACTTTGTGGACTGGATCGCTGAGCACGTCGCCCCCGAGTGCCGCATGCTCGAGGTAGGAGCGGGAGGCGGCTATCTCGCCGAGGCCATTCGACATCGAGGGTTCGAAAAGATCCTGGCCACTGATTTCAACCCAAAGGGAATGGCGGTCGTCGCGAAGCGATTCCCGGGCCTTCGTGCCGCCGCGATGGACGCCTCTGAGCTGGCTATCGCGGCAGGGAGCATGGACCTTGTGGTTTCAGTGGAGATGGTGGAACACCTGCTGGACCCGGCCGCGCACATACGCGAGGTGGCGCGAGTGCTCAAGCCAGGCGGATTATACCTGATCCGTACTCCAAACTTGCCGGCCGCAACGCTCTATTATTGGTGGTCCGGACGCTACGACATGGGAATCTGGCACCCGTCGGTCTTCAGCGCGAAGGGGCTTCAACAAACCTTGACGGCGTTGGGGTTCTCCGTCGAGCATTTCCCCCCGCCGGCCCTGCCCCGTTCGCAATTCGATAAGCTCCCTCGCCTGGCGCGGCCCCTCTCGAAAGTACCCCTTCGTTGGGTACCGAAGCGGTTTCGCCCGTCCATTGTTTGCGTGGCGCGGAAAGTGGTCCGTCAAACAGCCGACGTCCCCGCTTGACCTCTGATCCGCCACCGAGGCGAAAGCGCGAGCACCAACATCGCCGGACTCATTGTTGAACCTAGCAGAGGCCAATGTCATCAGAAATATTGCCCTACACCGGAGGTACGGCCAGCAAATCTCTTGCCGGGGTTATGGCGACTCGGCACTAGTCAGTGCTGATCTCGCGCGCCCAGTCACGGTTTTCCCGGTACCAATCGACGCTGCTTCGGACACCCTCGTCGGGCACTGTCCGGGGAGTCCACCCAAGGAGGCTTCGGGCTTTATTGACGTCCGCCCAAGTTGCCTCTACGTCTGCCCGGTGCGAAGGTTGGTAGTCGATGCGGGCGTGCTTCCCGAGCAATCGTTCGATGAGGCGGATCATATCGGACACCGACATCGGCCGGTCCGAACCGAGATTAACGATTTCACAACCGAGAGGTTTGACGGCGGCGATGGTTCCTCGGGCGATGTCGTCGATGAAGGTGAAATCCCGCGATTGCGAACCGTCACCGTAGACCGTAACCCGACGCCCTTCAGCGATCCACTGGATGAATCGGAATATGCTCATGTCGGGGCGTCCGGCCGGTCCGTAAACCGTGAAATATCGCAGCACCGACACATCCAGTCCATAGAGATGGTGGTACGAATAACAGAGAGCCTCCGCCGCCTTCTTGGATGCGGCGTAGGGAGACAGCGGGTGGTCGGTGTTCGCAGTCTCGGTGTACGGGAGCGCTTTGCCCGCTCCGTAAAGGCTTGATGTCGACGCCAGAACGAACTTCGGGATCTCATGGCACCGGCAAAACTCTAGGAGATTCAAGGTGCCGGTTACATTGGTTTCGAGGTACACCCAGGGGTTTTCCACGCTGTATCTCACGCCGGCTCGAGCCGCTAGGTTGATGACAGCCTCGTAGGGCTTTGAACCGGGTCCAAAGCCTTCTACGGACGGACGGTCGGAGACGTCCAGCCGGTGAAATGAGAACCCTGGGTGGGACTTGATCCTTTCGAGCCGCCACTGCTTGAGGCGGCCGTCGTAGGCGTCGTTCAGATTGTCGATGCCGACCACGGTGTGGCCGTCAGCCAACAGCAGCTCGATGACTCGAGACGCGATGAACCCGGCAGCACCCGTTACCAAGTATTGCGGCATGGAGTTTTCGCCAGCCTTCTAGGCTACCAACTCCAGGCTGTTTCGCGAAAGTCCGGCTTCGCAAGTTCCGGCCACGTCGGGTAAAGTAGCCTTCTCCCGCGTTCTTCCGGGGCAGTTGGACTTCGCCGGCGAACCGATGTACACTCGAACCGGAGCTATCGAGAGTCCGCAAAGACCCGCCCGGCGGGCTCGAACAGGCCTCAAACGGCTCCAGTCGTGCTCGGCGCGAAGACGCCTCCAATCTCACGAGGCTAAACGGGACGGACTCAAATCAAAGGAATTTAACTATGGAACGGCGAGATTTCCTGCGGGCCGGCGTCGCTTCGACCGCGCTGGCGAGTCAGCGGATTCTTGGCGCGAATGATCGGGTGCGCGTTGCGCTGATCGGTGCCGGGGGACGCGGGCGGGGGGTGACTTCTTACGTCCCGGAGATCAGCGGGGCGGAGGTCGTCGGCGTCTCCGATGTGTACCTGCCGCGTCGGGAGCAGGCGGCTGAGCAGTTCGGCCCTGGCGCGAAGCAGCTCAAGGATTACCGCGCGGTGCTCGACAGCAAAGACGTCGATGCCGTTATCATCGCCACGCCGGACCATTGGCACACGCCGATGACGATCGCCGCGGTCCAGGCCGGTAAGGATGTTTATTGCGAAAAGCCCGTGACGCAATATTTGGGGGAAGGCGAGGGGCTGATCCGGGCTGTCGAGGAGTCAAAGCAAGTGGTCGCCACCGGCACGCAACAGCGTAGCTGGGACCACTTCATCAAGGCCAAGGAGCACATCCAGGGGGGCGATCTTGGCAGGATCGTTATGGTCCGCTGCTATTGGTATCAGAACTACACCCGCTGGAGAAAGCAATTCAGTCAAACCGAGATCGACCCGGGACAACTCGACTGGCAGCAATGGCTCGGGTCCGCGCCGAAGCAACCTTTCGATCCCATTCGCTATCGTTTCTGGCGTTTCTTCTGGGACTTCGCGGGCGGCAGCTTTACCGACCTGATGACGCACTGGATCGACGTCATTCAGTGGTTTATGAAAAGCGAGCGGCCGGCGCTGGTGCAGGCGTCAGGCACGACCTATGTCCAGGACTGGCTTGAAACACCGGACATCGTCACGGCCTCGATGCAATTTCCGGAAGGCTACACGGTGACTTACGACGGCGCGCTGATGTGTTCGCTCACGGGCGGAGGTATTGTTTTCCGCGGCGACAAAGGGATGATGACGCTCAATCGTCAGGGTTTCGATATTTACCCTGAAGGCGTGAAGCCGGCCGAGGCCACCAGCATGCCTGAGCCGCTCGCGCACTTCCGGCGGGGCAAGCAAGAGGCGACGCGGCGGCTGGTCGACGGCAACGGTACCGGCGACAACGTCAAGAATTGGCTGGAGTGTATTCGGAGCCGTAAGACGCCGAATGCGCACATACGGGTGGGGGTCGAAGCGGCGGCGACGTCGCACTGGGCGAACAAGGCGCTGCGGGAGGGGCGGGTTATCAAGCTGTAGGCAGGGGGCGGCGCGCGATCTCGACGCGTTCTTCGCCGATATTGACCGAAACCTGCCGCCCGACACGCCCGCGCTTTCCCCGAAAGCCACAACCCGAGACGGTATCTACGGCGACATCCTCGAACCCGTCTAGATGGATTACTTAATGGACACCAACATCCTACGTCACAGCCGTGCAGCGCAATTGGCGCGCCAGGTCGGGCAACTTGCATAGCTTGTCGTAGATCATGCCGGCGAAGAGTTCGTGACCTTTTTCGGAATAATGCCCGGCCTGGAATAGGGACCCCTCGGGGTTTTGCTGGATGAAGAGCAGGTCGGCCTCGGCAGGTGGTATTTCGCGAAACGGCTCGACGAGGTCGAGGTAGTGGATGTTGCGGGCGTCCATGGCAGCCTGCAACGCGGCCCGCCAGGCCTCGAGCCCTTCGGTGGGCTGGTAGTCGAGTGACGTTGGCAGGTAGATGGCGACTAGGTGTGCGTTTTTTTCGCGGGCGGTCGCGGCCAACTCGTCAAACATTGCGAAAATCAGCGTCTTGAGCTCTTCGTCCTGATGCAGTGTGCGGTCCCCTAGCGGCTCTACAGCGAGCTGCCGGATGTAGAGTTCCATCAGGACTTCGAAGATTCGGAAATCCAGCAGGTACTTCGGCGCCGTCGATAACCATGCCTTCCACTTCGAGGGCTCGGGCAAAGGTTCGTTTTCGATGACGAGCCCGTCGTTTCCCAGGGCTAGAACGGGTTTAGGCATGCCGAAGAACTCCGGGGTCCGCATCCGATCGAAGTCCAGCCCTATGAACGCGTAGACGTGGATGTGGTGCTCGAAACGCGCGCTCTCGCGACGGTAACGCAAGAAGGCTTGGTCGGCGCCGTAGCCGTTCTGGGCGATGTTCATGATCTCGAGGCCGGGGTCTCGGCGGCCGATCAGGTCGGTCCATCCGGTGCCGTTGCCCACTCCGTCAGCCCAGGTGAACGAATCGCCGGAAAACAAGATGCGGGTCTTGCCGGCGGGGACCTTCTCGCTGAAGTCGGCGTCGGCGCGGAAGCCCTGGCCGTTGATGCGGATGTGCTTGCCCTCGCCGAAAGCGTCGAGCACCTCGAGTCCCGGTTTGCTGACCCAACCTAACTGCGTATCGAAGTCGAAGCGGCCGGATTCTTCGGCCTGTTGTTCGGTGAACAGGTACATGTCGCGGCCGACGAGAAACACGGCCGAGACGCCTTCGAGAACGAGAAACACAAGCACGCAGCGGAAGGCCAGATCGAAGAGTATGGCGATGAAGCCCTGCTGCTTCTGTTGCTTCTTCTTCGGGTCGGCCATGGCGGCTTAGCGGGAGGTCGTGAAAGCCGCAGGTTTCTTCGAACCCTGCGCTACGCATTCCCTTCTTCCGGGCTGCGAGAACGGCACGAATAGTTCATTTCGCGCCGCGAATGTTTTCAGTGTGGCAAAACGACTGGTGGATTGCGATCAGGCAATTCCCTTACGTGCCGCGTGCCGCGGCTTACTGCTTGTCGTCGTTGAGGATTTGGTCGATGGTTGCGGTTGCGATCGGGTGATAGGTGGGCTTTGCTTTGGCATAAATCTCAATGGCGCGGCGGCGGCCTTCTGGTGTTTTGGCGAGGTCTGCGTAAAGAGGTTTGAGGAACTTTCGGCGGCCGACGCCGGTTAGGAACTTTTCGAGCGCGGCATAGGCGGGTTCATAGTTGTTGCGAACGGCGATGCGGAGCCACTCATGGTGAATCTCGGCGTTCCCCGAGGTGGTGAACTGGAATGCTCGGTCGAGTTCGTCGAGCTTGGGGCGTTCGAGTGCTTCGGGCAGCGCTCGCAACCAGGCGAGCCAGTGCTGGGTGGTCCATTCGGATGTTGGCACTTTGCCGAGGGGCAGGTGGCCGGCGAGCCATTGCTCGGCTTGGTTAGTGACGGTGGCCAGTTCGTTGGATTGTGGACGGGCGTATCCCTTGGGCAGGCCCGGCTGTTCGATCCACTTGCGAACTTGGGCGCCGGCGCCGGGGTGGGCGGCCAAGAGATGTTCTTCGAGATAGGCGATGAAGTCCGCGGTCGTGATGCTTTGGAAGGCAAAGTGGTCGAAGTAGCCGCGCAGGAATTCGTCGAAGGCTTCGCGGCCGACGGCTTTTTCGAGTTGCAGCAAGAAGAGCATTCCCTTGACATAAGGAACAAGGGTGAAACCGTCGTCGGGATCGCGGCCGGCAAGATCGACGTGGAGGATTTGATCGGGCTCGGGCAGCTCGGCAATTTCCTCGATGAGTTTGTCGACTTCGAGCGATGACTCCATGGCCGCGCGCGCGGGGCCGAATACTTCTTCTTGGATGCGGTTTTCCAAATAGACGGTGAAGCCTTCGTTGAGCCAGAAGTCGCGCCCCGTAGCGTTGGTCACAAGGTTGCCCGACCAGGAGTGCGCCAACTCGTGGGCCACTAGCGAGACCAGACTCTTGTCGCCGGCGAGAATGGTCGGCGTGGCGAAGGTCAGGCGCGGATTTTCCATGCCGCCGAAAGGGAAGCTCGGCGGAAGGACCAGGATGTCGTAGCGGTCCCAGCGATACGGTCCGTAGAGCTTCTCGACCGCCTGCATCATGGCCTCGGTGTCTTCGAATTCGCGGGCGGCTTGTTCGACCACCGCGGGCTCGGCCCAAACTCCGGTGCGTTCGCTCATCGGTTGGAACGCCAGGTCGCCGACAGCCAGGGCGATCAAGTAGGGCGGGATGGGCTGCGCCATCGAGAAGTGGTATTCGCCTCCCCGGGCATCGGGGGAGTCACCGAGAGCTTCGGCGCTCATCACCGCCCGGACATTGTCGGGAGTTCGGATGACGGCCTCGTACGTTACGCGCACGCCGGGGGAGTCTTGTAAGGGAATCCAACTGCGCAGGTGGATGGCTTGTGATTGGCTGTAGAGAAACGGTTGTTCTTTGCCGGCTGTTTGTTCGGCTTCGAGCCATTGCAGGCCGGACGCACCGGGGCTGGTGGCGTAATGGATGCGCACCTGAACGGCGTCGGGCGGCAAATCAATTGCCAGTGCTTGGCCGAGAATCGGGTCCCGCTCACGCAGATGAAAGGACGTTTCGGCGAACACTCCATCCGTACCGGCGCACTTTACCCGGCGGATGTCTAGATCGCGTGTATCGAGCGTTAGGCTATCGGCACCACGGTCGACACGCTCGAAAGCCAGCGAAGCCACGCCCTCGATAGACCGGTTCGCGAACGAAACGGCGAGGTCGAGAACTAGGTGGCGAACATGAACCTCGTCGGGGCGCGCGAAGGAATGGAGGTCACGGTCGGCTTCGAAGCCGCGGTTGGTTTCATGGGTCATGTCAGGCACCGTATCGTGCGTCGCGGGCTGGGAACAGGCCGTCCACACCAGGCATGCCGACACAACGATAGTGTGGCGGATCACGGCAAAGACTCCGGTGCGCGATCTTCCCGGCCGGGAAACAGCCCCTCTTTGTTGAGCCGTTGTGCGAGTTGGTCGCTCACGATGCGGTGCCCAGCGCGTGTGAGGTGGATCTTGTCGTAGAACAAGCCCAGTCCTCCTCCCTTTTGAAACGCTTCGAATAGGTCCACCAGAGCGATGTCGTGCTTGGAGCATAAACCCGCCATTTTGCGCTGGGGCTTCAAGACGTACTCGCGGGCTCGGGCCAGAGAGTCTTCGCTGAGCTGTGGGCCGTAGGGGACCATCATGACTAAGACGCGCCCGCCTATACGCTCGGTCAAAGTCTTCATGACAACCAACTGTTCTTCGAGCAACGGCCAACTGTCGTCTCGCCAGGCGCGGATGAAGCCGGGGGCCAATTCCCACTCGTACTCGCGCCTATCGATCAGCAAGCTGAAGTTATAGACAAATCGGGTGAGCATATAGCTTCCGCCCGGCAACGCGGCCAAGGGGTCGCCGTCGCGCATCAACAGGGTGCGGCGGGCGTACTCGGTGAGTTTGAGCTTGCCGTCGCGGTGCCAGCGATGCATAAACTTCTGGTTGTCGTTGAGGGTGTATTGGATAACGACGAGATCGGGTTGGTAGGCGACCAGATCGTGCTCCAACAACAGTCGCTGCTGATAGGTGGTATACCCGGTGACGGCGGCATTGACGATTTCAGCGCGTGCCCCGAAGTCTTGGGCGAGGAGCGTGGGGAAGATGTTTTCGGGATCGTACTTTCGTTCGCACAGGAGAGATACCGAGTCGCCGAGAACAACGATGCGGCGCCGACCGGGCGTTTTCTCGATGCTCAGCTCGTCGCCGCGAAGTCCGAGGGAATTGACGTTCGCCTCGGTGGGATTGTAGCGGTAGCCGACTACAGGGTCGGCGATCATCGGTTGGTCGTTACCGTGGTAAGAGTGCGGGATCTCGCCCTCTGCCGCCGCGTACCAGGCCTCGGCGAGGCCCTCTTCGCTGCGAATTCGAATGACGATTTCCGCGACCGCGAGCCCGACAAGGATACTCATCGAGAGGCCGACCAGGTTGAAGAGCGCTTTCTTTCGTTTCACTGCGGTCAAGCGGTAACGGATCGAATCGGCGGGAAGGATGCTGCTTTCTGACGGCCAACCTTTATCTTAGCGCTCTCTTTGAGAGTTATCGGCGAGAGGACTGCTCAGGTTTTCGAGTCGGACGACGTCGGCAAGCGGTGTCGTTGCAGCTTGCCGAGCGCGTTGCGCGGCAGTTCATCGACGAAGATGATCTTGCGCGGAACTTTGAACGATGCCAGGGCGCGCCGGCAGGCGTCCTGAAGTGTCGAGCCTTCGAGCTTGGCGCCGTCGAGCGATTTAATATAGGCGACCGGGACTTCTCCACGAGCGGGGTCCGGCTCGCCGCCGACGGCGGCTTCGCCGACGCCGGGCTGCTCGAGCAGCAGCTCTTCGATTTGGCGGGGGTAGATGTTGAAACCGCCGGAGATGATAACGTCGCCCTTTCGGCCTACGAGGGTGTAGTAGCCGTCGTCGGAGCAGGTAGCCAAGTCGCCTGAGCGGAAGAAGCCGTCTGCGGTAAACGCGGCGGCATTGGCTTCAGGTCGGCAGCGGTAACCGGAGAATACATTGTCGCCGCGGATAAGTACTTCGCCGATTTCGCCGCTGCTCACGTCTTCTCCCGTTTTCGCGTCCACCAAGCCAATCGAGACGCCGGGCAGCGGCTTGCCGACTGATCCCGGGCGACGCTCGCCGTCGTAGGGGTTCGAGATGTTCATAAGTGTCTCGCTCATCCCGTAGCGTTCGAGAATGTCGTGCCCGTAGAGATCGCGAAAACGTTCGAGCGTGGTGGCGGGCAAGGGCGCGGACCCGGAGACGAAAAGTCGCGCGGCGCGGCCTATCTCGCGGGCAGTCTCGGGCCGAACGTCGAGCAAGCGCTCGTACATGGTGGGGACGCCGAAAAAAACGGTTGGGCGGAAGCGCAGGAACTCCTCCTCGATGGTCTCTCGGCGGAAGCGTTCGAGTAGTCGCAGACGCAATCCAGTTGCCAGCCAAGTGTGCACTCCATTGCCGAGCCCGTGGACGTGGAATAGCGGAAGGGGGAGGAGAAGGCGGTCTTCGGCGCTGATTTGCCAGGCCTCCAGCAGGGTTCGCGCGTTGGCGATTAGGTTGCGGTGGCTGAGCACCGCACCTTTCGGCGTGCCGGTCGTGCCGGAAGTGTAGACGATCATGGCGGGGTCTTCGGGCTGACAGGGGCATGGGACCGGTTGGGTCGAAAGATCACGAGTGAGCTGATCGAAATCGTCCGTGCGGTAGAGCGGGACTTCGCTCACGTTTTGGCGAGAGCCGGTACTCAGACAGGCCTCAAGGCACTCGGTGAGATTGAGCGACGTGATCGCGGCGCGGGGTTCGGCATCGTCGACGATCTGTTGAATCTCGCGCTCGCGGTAGAGGACGTTCACGGGAACAAAAACGATGCCGGTTTTCAGAATGGCAAGATAGGCAACGATGAACTCAAGGGAGTTGGCGAGGTAGACGACAACGCGGTCGCCGGCGACGAGGCCGTCTTCGGAGAAGCGGCGGGCCAAGCGGTTCGAACGAGCGTCGAGGTCCGCGAAGGTGTATTCGTGGTCGGCGAATTCCAGCCCGATTTGCGACGCGCGATCCGCGAGCGCAGGGCGAAATGATTCGATGATGTTCATCGTTGTCAATAAATTGTGGGTGGTCTACATCGGAAGCTCAAGCCCGCCAGGCTTGGAGACCTGCCCCACCGCGGAAATGGGTCGGGGTTAGGACTGTTGGCCGGCACCGGCAAGAGTGGCGGTCACTCCTGTCTCGGCGGGGCCGCGTCAGGCGGGGTCCGCCGAGCCGGAGGCTTCGACATGCCGGCGGAGCGCCAGATTGATTCCGATCAGGGCAACTGACATCGCCGGCAACAACAGCAGGGCCGAGCCCAGCGATGAACGCTCGGCCGCGAAGCCGATGACGTAGGAGCTCAGCGTCAACCCAACCCATCCCGATGTAATGACGATGCCCATGGCCGTCGCGGTCATCTTGGTGAATAGGTTGCCGCAAATGCCGAGCGTCGTCGGGAACATCGGCGCCATCGCCAAACCGGCCCCGAAGACGGCGACCGCAATCAAAGTCGGATCACCGACCCGCACCATGGCGAGCGTTGTGACAGTCATCACGATTGACGCGACCAGGGTGACCTTGATCTCCGAGACGCCCAACAGGATGCGCGAGGCCGCAACGCGGCCAACGAGCAGGCCCAGCGCGAAGCCCCAAGAAAGGATGTTCTGTGCATCGCCTCGGGCAAGGCCGCGCTCCTCTTCGAGATACTTCACCAGCCAGTTGAAGACGCCGACTTCACAGGCGACGTACAGAAACAGCATCGCGCAGAGCAAGTAGAGAGACGGCTGCTTGAGCAACGCCGGCGCTTCCGAGGCCGTGAATCCGCGCTCGCCGGTGGGCGGCGGCATCTTGGTTCCGATATTGACGAGCAGGGTGACAGCGGCGATCGCCGTGAGCGTCAGTGAGAGCGCATGGGTCGAGCTCAAGGCCGCGACATTGGCCGCGAGCAGGGGCGTAACCATCGTACCGAGCCCGAACAGCATATTGAGAAGGTTGAGCGCGGAGGACCGTTTCTCTTCGCTGACGTCGCTGATTAGGGCGTTCGAGCCGGTCACCAACATGCCGCCGCCCAAGCCGAGCACGAGCATGGCAGCCGCAGCGGCGGGATAACTGCCCGCATAGATCAGGCCCACCAATCCCATCGTGATGCCGCTCAGGCCGGCGACGATGCCGGTTTTCTTGCCATGGTTGTCGACGATGGGACCGATCGCGACGGACGCGATCATCAGACCGAGCGCCTGCATGGTGGCGATCAGGCCGCTTTGCTCAGCGGTGAGGTTGAAACGTTCGCCCAGTTCGGGCAGCACGGTGCCCAGCAACGCGGCGATCAGGCCGTAGGTGAAGACGCCGAGGATCATCGCCGGAATCAGCTTCGACTTGGAGTAGGTGCTGCTCATGGAAGGTCCTTCCGGCGGCGGTTCTCTGCGGAGTGCGGTTAGGAAGGATTATGCAGTCCGCCAATCATAGCGCAAGTTTGCGTTTGACCGGTGGTGAAGCGGCCCGCGAGGCCCGTGGGAAGTGCATCGCTGCTCCGCTCAATGTTGAGCGCCGGGGAATTTACGGAAGTTCTTCCGGCGAGCAGCCGTCGCTCGGGCGCGGGGCGAAAGGCAAGACATGTCGGCACGAATACCGACACGGCGCGCCGGGAGATGTCAAGTTCCATAACATGGTGGACACTTTGTTCTCAGGACATCACTCGGCCAAGGAAGGGATCGACTTGCCGCTCGGCCAACACCGTAAAACGTATCCGCTGTTCTTGCCTATCCACTTTGTTCCATGGCATCCGCCCAGCTTCTCAAACTGTCAACCATGTCCTGAGAACAAAGTGTCAACTGTCATGAGTCTGAACACAGGAATGCGTGCGCCAGGTCAGTCGGACTTTTGTGACGCTTCGATTGCTTGGTCGAGGTCCCAGACTAGATCTTCGACGTCTTCGAGTGCGACGGAGAGACGAACCATGTCCGGCGTAACGCCGCAGACTTCCATGTCGGATTCCGACAATTGCTGATGCGTTGTACTGGCCGGGTGAATGATCAGGCTCTTGGCGTCGCCGACATTGGCTAGGTGCGAGAACAGCTGTACGTTGTCGATCAATTTCTTTCCGGCCTCGATGCCCCCTTCAATGCCGAAGGTGAAAATCGCTCCCGCTCCCTTGGGCATGTACTTCTTCGCCATGTCTTTGTAGGGGCTCGAATCCAGTCCGGGGTGATTGACCCAACGGATTGAGGAGTGTGATTCGAGGTGTTTCGCGACCGCCAGCGCGTTCGCACAGTGGCGATCCATGCGCATGCCGAGCGTTTCCAGACCTTGCAGGAACAGGAAGGAGTTGAACGGGCTCATGCACGGCCCTAAGTCGCGCAAGCCTTCCACGCGGCACTTGAGAATGAATGCCATTTCGCCGAAGGTCTCGGCGAACTTCATGCCGTGGTACCCGGGACTGGGCTCGCTCAGTTGCGGGAACTTGCCGTTGGCCCAATCGAACTTGCCGGCGTCGACGATGATGCCGCCGATACTGGTACCGTGGCCGCCGATGAACTTCGTCGCCGAGTGGACGACGATGTCGGCGCCGTACTCGATCGGGCGGCACAGATAGGGCGTCGCGAAGGTGTTGTCGATCACCAGTGGGATGCCGTTTTCGTGCGCGATCGCCGCGATGACCTCGATATCAGGGACGTTCATGCGCGGGTTGGCGATGGTTTCGATGTAGAGCAGCTTCGTCTTGGGTGTGATCGCCTTGCGGAAGTTTTCCGGTTCGTCGGGTTCGACAAAGGTCGTGTTGAATCCCAAGCGCCGGAAAGTGGTGTCCATCTGGGTGTAGGTTCCGCCGTAGAGCGTCGCGGCGGAGACGATTTCGTCGCCGACTTCGCACAAGCCGCTGATCGTGAGAAACTGCGCCGACTGTCCACTGGCGACCGCCAGCGCGCCGAGGCCGCCTTCGAGCGACGCCACCCGCTCTTCGAAAACGGCCGTAGTGGGGTTCATGATGCGGGTGTAGATGTTGCCGAATTGCTGCAGCGCGAAAAGCGAGGCGGCGTGTTCGCTGTTTTCAAAAACGAACGACGTAGTTTGATAAATCGGAACGGCGCGAGCGCCGGTGGCCTCGTCGGGGCGCTGCCCGGCATGCAAGGAGCGGGTATTGAAGCCTAAGGGGCGTTCTTCGCTGGTGTCGGGCATAACGAGATATATTAGCAGCAAACAATTCGTTGGTAAATATCAGGGCCGCGAACGAGTGCGCGACATAAAATGTCGGACGCACCACTCGCAAAGCAAGCAATAGAAACCGGTGTTGGATAAATCGGAACGGCGCGAGCGCCAGAGCCGCGGACGGAAGTTCGCGCTCAGCCCGGTTCACCGGGCTTGGGTTCTCGCCGTCTCGATCCTACTCCCAATCCGACCCCTTTCACACAACGTCGCGCCCGCCTTGGCGAACCCGCGCCATAAACACCTACCGTGCAACCGCCGATTTCCTTGGTAGGCCCTCCACCCTCAGCGGTCGGTCCTTAGTGTGTACCGAAATGGCGCCGACGGCGACAGACGGCGAAACGCCCGCATTCGGAGCGCCGTCCGGTCCCGCCGGCGGATTCGACGCTCTGCGCTCAGGCGATGCAACAGTCGTAGGCAGCCCGCGCCACTGGTTTCACCTTTACTTCCCAACCGAGCCGTTTCGGGAAGAGCTGGACATTCTCGTCACCGGGTGCGGGTCGGACCAGGCCGTACAACTGGCCTTAACAAACCCCCGTAGCCGAGTCTTGGCCCTGGACACGCGAGAGGACCGGCTTGATCGAGTGACCCGCAGCCGAGAGCGCCATGGACTCACCAACCTCGAAACCCTCGACTTGCCCATCGGCGACATCGGGTCGGAAGGACCGCGATTCGACCTGATCTTCTCGAACGGCGAACTCTGCTACCTGCCCGACCCGGCGCGCGGTTTGCGCGCCCTCCGCTCGGCGCTTCGGCCCCTCGGCTCGATCGTGTTGCAGATGTTCGGGCGTCACGGTCGCCACGGCATCCATATGCTGCGGGGTCTGGTCGAGCGACTCACCGCCTCCGCGGAGCCGCCGGACGCTGCGTCGACCCGCCGCATTGTCGAGCAGTTGGCCCAGGGAGACCCGCGGGGCGCCGCCGGCGGGCAGCTGCCGGCTTGGGCGGCGGAACCCGCGATGGTCGACGCGCTGCTCGAGCCCCGCGAACACGCCTTCGATTTCCCGGGCCTGTGCCGCCTGCTCGAAGACAGCGGGCTGGTGCTGCAAAGGCCCTTGTATCAGGCGCATTACAACCCCGCCTGCACTTTTCTCTCGCGGTCGCAAGCGATTTATGAGAAGGTTGCTTCTCTGCCCCCGGTCGAGCAGGCATCGATCGTGGAACTCTATCGTGGCGGCATGGCGATGCATGAGCTTGTCGTCTGTTTGGATGAAAGGCCAAGCTCGACCCGCGAACTGGGCCGCGAACCGGAACGCGTTCCGGAATCGGTTCCCATCCGCAACCCGGGTCTAACGATCGTCCAGGAAGGACTCGCTGCCGGGGTTTCCGCCCGTTTGAGCTGGGACGCCCACCACTATCCGGAAATCTCGGCTCTAGTCGATCCGTTGCAAGGGGCCCTGTTCAATGCCGTCGACGGTGTCTCGACGGTTGCCGAGATTGCAACATCGCTCGGCGCAAGCTCGACCGACGCCGATGCGGTCGAGTTCGCCGCCAACTTCTTTCGGTCGCTTTGGGAACTCGACTACATCTGGTTCCGCTCGTCCGACGCAGTTACGGCCCCGGACCCGTTACCGTCGAAATTGTTGATCTGACCGCGCAGCGCCTTGAAGAAGCCGCCGCACACAAGCCTATCGCCCAGGCCGCCGGACTCCATGAGCGAAAACGCTACTGACGAAAGCGCCGTCACCTTTCCCGAAGGTCTGCCCGGATTTGAGACAGAGGATCGCTTCGTCATCGTGCGTCCCGACGGTTTCGAGCCGATTCTCTTCTTTCAGGCTGTCGAGGATGAACGAATCCGTCTACCTGTCGTGCCGGCCGAGACGGTGGAAGCGAATTACCATCTCGAGGTCAACGTGGAAGACCGTAAACTACTGGGTTTCGACGGCCCGCCCAACGTGGGCCGGGATGCGCTCTGCTTGCTCGTCCTGGTTTTGGCCGACGAGCCGAAGCCGCCGACTTGCAACTTGTTCGCCCCGATTGTGGTTAATGTCTTTACGCGCCGCGCCAAACAGATTCTGCAGATCGACAGCGACTACTCGGCGGCGAGACCCTTGGTGGACTAGCCGCCTCTTGCTTATACGGTTGTTTCAGCAAGCCCCAAGATGTAGGGTAGGGCGTGGCCCGGCCGCCGTTTCCGAAGAGTCTGCGTCAGTTTCAGGTGGAGTTTGCGACCGAGGAGGCTTGCCAGAAGTACCTGGCTGCTTGTCGTTGGCCCGACGGGTTCCTTTGTCCTCAGTGTGGGCATCGGCAGGCCTACATTCTCGAGCAGAAACTACGGTGGCAGTGCGCGGCGTGTCGACACCAGGTCTCGTTGACGTCGGGAACGGTGCTCCACAATACGAAGACCCCGCTGACGGTTTGGTTTTGGGCTGCGTACCTGATGACAACTGATAAGCGAGGTGTGTCGGCGCTGCTACTGCAGCGTCAGCTCGGCCTGTCGCGCTACGAAACCGCCTGGATGATGTTGCACAAACTGCGACGGGCCATGGTGAACGCAGCTCGCGAGCCCTTGCACGGAGAAGTAGAGGTCGATGACACCTGGATTGGCGGCCCGCAAGCAGGTTTGCGAGGCAGCCGGCAACTGAAGGGGCGCCGTGCGGCCCTTGTGATGGTCGCTGTTGAGAAACGCGGGAAGCGCTCCGGGCGCGTTCGCATGTCCGTTATTCCAGACTTCAAGAAGGTGACGATCGACAGGTTTCTTGCCCAGAACGTTGTTCCCGGCTCGACCATCTACACAGACGGTCTGAAGACCTTTACCGCCCTCGAAGAGGCCGGCTACAAACACGTCTCTCGTCCGCAACCTCACCGGACTGACTTGCGGAAAGGCGCCAAGTCGGTGGTGCCGCTGGCGGATCGTGCCATTGGCAACCTGCAGCAATGGCTGACCGGAACGTACCACGGCGTGAGCCGCGCTCAGCTTCAGGTTTACCTCGATGAGTTCGTGTTTCGACACAACCGCCGCAAGACCCCAATGGCAGCCTTCCAAACCCTCCTTGGTCTCGGAACTCAACACGCTCCTACGCCTTACGCCCACATCCGCCGCGCGCGTGACCTGGACAAGACGCGATGACCTCCACCCCAACATCTTGGGGCTTGCTGAAACAACCGTATAAGCAGGAGCCGCCTATGCTCGTATTCCGACGACAGCAAGGTGAGTCGTTCCGCGTCGGCGACGATGTCGAAGTGAGAATCCTTCATCTCAGCCGCTCCCAGGTGAAGATCGGCGTCATCGCCCCGCGCGAGATTGAAATCTTCCGCACCGAGCTCGCGGTGTTGAATCGTCAAGCCGTCGTTTCCGACTGGACCGACCCGGCGGTTCGGCGGCGCCTCGAAAATACCCTCGGTGGGCTCAAACCCGTGCGCCGCGAAACGCCGCATGAGGATTAGCGGGCCCTTGACGCCCGACAGTATCCTAGTGCAGCGCGACGGAGACCGCGATCACGCCAAGCGTGTGCTCCTCACCGCCACCGGGTTGCAACGCTTTGTCCAGGGCGAAGTCGACCCGAGCCGTCGGCCCTTTGAGCGTTCCGGCGAGAACGGGCGCCGAATAGACCCAATCTCCCGGCTGGTCGTACGTGGACTTACCGAGCGATGTTCCTTTGACCGTTGCCGACAGCGTTAGCGGCCCAAGTCGGTCTATGGATTGCGGAACGATGGTGAATTGGAATTCGATCAGAAGGTCTCCCTCGGCGGAGGGGTTTCTAATGACAACAGAGAAAACCCGGTCGGTCCAGCGCCAAGAACCTTGCTCGACCGCAAAAACCCGTCGACAAGTTGACCCTCGGCCCGAGGGTCGGCAACTTGAAAAGAAGACAGGAAGAACGCGGGATCGGCTGTCGCTTCTGTCGGCTCGGGCGGGACTGATTCATTCGAAAAACATCCGGACATCGAAAGAACGATCGCCACCACCGCAAGAGTGAAACGCGACTTCAACGACTCCATGGACAACGAAAGATGATAGGGGGTCGGCCTCAACCCGGCAAGATGACCCAGCGACCGGAGGGTACACGACATAAACATGGGGAATCGGCGCCTCCGGCCCGAACGCATCCCTGCCTGAAATTTTCCCTTGGTTCGGCCATGGCTAAAGCCTTATGGGAAAAAGGCCGTTGAAACGGCCTCGTGCCGGTCCGACGAGGCCCTTAGAACCGGCCACGAAGGACCGGCCTCCTTGCACGCCAAGCCCGGTGAACCGGCTGAGCGTGGTTTTCCGACCACGCCTCTGCTTCTGCTGCTCGCGTTTGCGACAGGGGACGTCCCACATTTATGTCGCACACACGTGACAGAACTAGAAGTCCGGCAAGTTTCGAACTATCGACGCCGTTGAGCCGCCCCCGGAAAGAGGCACCGAATCCAGCACTCGTCTAGACGGCAAATGGATCGAGCCCACGTAACGGGCGTCGCTCCGCCCCGCCCCAAGCAACACGACGGCGTAGGAACGCGAACCGTACATTAGCAATTGAAACTGTAGCTGATCCGCCTCTTCCGTAATCCAGCGCTCGGTTTCGGGCCGACCGACGCGCATCACGATGTCGCGATAGCCATCCTCATCACCCAATCCCAAGTAACGCTGATCCGAAGTTTCGACTGACGCTTGCGCGAACCAGGCCGCCGGGTCGGGCACCCCCTCGGAAACGAAAATGACAAGCAGTATACACAGGCCGAGGCCGCCCGCAATCGCGCCCGCGACAAGCCGGCCCATTGTCGATTCCGTAGTAGAAATGTCGGAAGGCGATGCAGTCGCGCCGGAGACGACCGTGGATGACCACACCCCGCCGCGCGCGCCCCGCATCTCGACGATCCGCCTCTTGAAGGGCCACACCGCGCCTGCCTTAAACTCCAGTTCCCGATACAGCCCCACGATCAGGACCGGCGAGTCCGAGCTGCTTACATTCCCCAAATAGGCGCGAGGAATCCAGACCTCCTCGCCGCCCGAGACGTTGCGAACCAAGACCTCCGACCAAGTCTCCCGCTCCAGCGTCCATTCATTTTGTTCAAAGTTGCGAATCGCCGGATAGAAGGAAAATGTCCGCCCGGCGAGAGCGGAAAAGTCCGGCTGTTCCGACTCAGCGGGCATGGCTTTAAGGGAGTATAACAGTCGTTCGAGAGGACTTCTTTCCGCCGACGCAAACGGTTACGGTAAACGCTTCGAAACGCGTCATCGAGTCCTCGCGGCCTTGAAAAGAAAGCCAAAGATCCGGCCTTAGCAAGCTTCAAGATCAATATTGGCCCTGGGCGAAAGCCCACGGGGGCGCGGGGAGTCACGCTTCGGAGCGCTCGCTGCATTCACCCTACTGACACGGGACCTTGCGCCCCTGGTCCCCGCTGGTCCCCGAACTGCTCCCGGACTACCCCCGAAATAATTGCGCCGTCAGTGCCGGTGTGCGTGCCTTAGCGGGATGGGCCGAGCCGTTGATTCAGCGCTCGTCGAGGCACGAATCCGACCTTCTCAGCGATGGCGCAGCAGTCTTCGAAGCTTGGACATTCGCATCGCTCGGCCGCCTGCAATATGCGTTTGACGAGTTGCGCCCGTCGCAGCGTTGCCTCAACTTCCGCGAGCTTTCTCCGAGCCAGACTCTGCAATGTTCTGTTGGGGCGTCCCTCGTTTGAGATTCCGTCAACCAACGTCTTGATCTCGGCGAGCGTGAACCCCACCTCCTTGGTCATTTGGATGATCGCAAGTCGCGAGATCACATCTCGTCCGTACCGTCGTTTTCCGCCCGCACGCCCGGCGGGTTCGAGTAACCCAACTCGTTCGTAGTACCGGATGGCGGATGCGGCCAGGCCCGCGGCCGCCGCGACTTCGCCGATTCGGAGCCCGGTATTTTTTGGTCCCATGACAACAATTATCCCTTGACTTAAAGTTAACTTCAAGTTGTAGGATCGCTTGCAGGAGGACAAATCCGATGACCACCAACCTTTCCAACGAAAATCCAGTCGCCTGTGAGTTGACCGACGCTGCATTGACCTCGCGACTGGACGAATTGAGGACAGCCTTTCTGCCTCACGTTAAGGAAGTGCGCGAATTGGCGGACGGCTACCGCCTCCGGTTCGCCTGGGATGTCGACCGCATCCGGGAGATCGGCGGCTTTATCGCGTTCGAGAGCAACTGCTGCCGCTTTGCGATGTTTCGACTCGACGTTGAAGCAAGCAAGCAGCAGCTCCAGCTCCAAATCACAGGTCCGCGTGGAACCAAGGAATTTCTCCAAGGCGCAATGCTCGGATGCGTTGGCGGCGCCGAGGGTGAGGAACCGGCCGACGAGGCCGCCGCTGCACCCGGGCGTGCTCTCACGCGAACCGGTATCGCCACACTCGGAGGCGCGGCGGTTGCCGTGCTGTGTTGTGTCGTGCCGGTCTTGGGCATTGTAGGGCTTGGCGCCGGTACCGCTGCCTATGCGGGTTATCTTGACACGGGTGCCGCAGTAGGGCTGGTCGTGGGCGCCTCGTTAGTAGCGCTAGGCCGGTTCGCCAGGCGACGTTACGCGGAGAAACGCTGCGCTTGCGACCGTTGAGCTGAGCAAGCCGAATTCGGGTAGACTCTCGGTTACAGGAAACTCCGAATGTCGCTTCGACCCATCAAGCATTTAGTGCGAGCCGAGCCCACGATGGAGGGTGCCGGCGTGCACTTGCACCGGGCATTCGGGTTCCGGGGAAGTCGGGGACCACCCAAGGTCCCGGGTTTGGTTGTATTGTGATACCAGCTTCCAGGGGGGCGCCCCCAGCCAATATTAATTAACAGATCACAGCCCGGTCCTCGCGCGAACAATTTCCAGTGTTCTTGCTCACCCCTTCCGCCCAACAAATACTCGAAACGTTTCCCCGATCCCGAAGAGCAGGTTCTTGAGCTTCATCCGCGGATCGAGCTCCTCCGAAGGTTCGCCTCGCAACGCAGTCTGGAAATCGTCCGGCTCGCCGATCTCCATCAAGAAAGCGGTCTGACTTTGCAGGGGCTCGGTTGCAAAATCCAACTCTCGGGCGCGGATTTCGAGCGCCGTGAAGTTGACGTGCGCGGTGATGTCGCGGCGCCCCGGCTCGGCCAGAACGTCTTCATCGGAGCGGTGGCCTCGGTAGCTCATCAAGGAGCCTCGTCGGAAGCGACCTCCGCGCGCGACCTCGTCCGCTGTGTAGCCGTAGTCGATGGCCAGCAGAAGGCCGGTCTCCAAACGCTCGGCGATGCGCCCCAGCCAGTCGAGTGCGGCGCGATTCACCTCGGTCCGGTTTCCTGCGGGCAGGTCGGGAAGATAGCGCTCCATGTATCTTTGGAAATACGGGTCTCGCACGGCTTCCGAGACCCACGTGAATTGCCCGTCGTCGAACCCGACGCGGTGCTCAATGAGCTCGTCCGGTCCGCGCTCGACGGACGAGACCGGCAGGGCGTCGAAGAATTCGTTTGCCAGCACGACGCCGGTAAAGCGCTCGGGTATCTCTCTCTCGCCGAGATCGATCGAGACGGCATCGAGGTCGGGCAGACAGCGCTTGATCTCGGCGATCGTCTCCCCGCGGCCCGCACCCAATTCGACCAGCGTAAAACTGGGGGGCGAACCCATGTCGTGCCGCCAAGTGTCGATCTTTTGCGCCAACAAGCGTCCAAAGACCGGCTGCATCTGCGAGCTGGTATAGAAATCCCCTTCGAACCCAAAAGGATCGCGGGCGTTACGGTAGTAGCCGTGCTCGGGATGATAGAGCGCTCTCTCCATGAATCGATCGAAACCGATGGACCCATCTCGCCGGATTTCCGAGGCGATCAATTCTTCGAGCGGCGTCATCGAGGGGCGTCAGGGTTGTCGATGCTTTGCGGGGTGTAGACGAACATCTCGACGAAATAGTCGTGCAGTCCCTCGAAGATCATCCTCTGGAGTGTCCAGGGGAACTGCGTGCTTTCGAGGTCGCGCGGGTGAATCGGCAAGTAGTAGGTGTGGATATCGGGCGGCTTGTTCCTGAGGTCGATCACCAACTCGACCGTCCCCGCGTTGTCCCTGACTGAAAAATCGAGCAGCGGGTGGACGTACTTCTTGAGCTCCGATTGAACCTTCTCGAGTGCATCCATGGATCGAGAATACCAGAGGGATGCGCTGACACCTGGTATTGCAGCGAATCAGAACCGCGCTGCGCGGTTACGTGCGTGTAATGTAGTCAATCCGGCCGCCGTCGGCCATCAGGTACTGCCCCGTCATGAACCCGGACTGCTCCGAGGCCAGAAAAGCTATCACGTTGGCGATGTCTTCGGGTCTCCCGGTGCGGCCCAAAACCGAACGCGCCTTGACGCTTTCGATGACTTTCTTTTTCTCCTCGGGCGTCTTACCGCCAACCGTCATATCGGTTTCCGTGAAGCCGGGCAAGACGGCGTTGACCGTGACGCCGTGTTCGCCGAACGCAAGTGCAAAACGCTTCGTCAGGCTCAGCACTGCCGCTTTGGTGGCGGCGTACATCGTTGTTCCGGCCATGGCCGTCCCGATGGCGGCGTTCGAAGAAAGATTGATGACGCGGCCCCACTTGCGTTCCGTCATCGACTCGATCACGGCCCGAGTGGCGTAGAGCACGCCCTTGACGTTCGTATGCCACATGCGGTCTAGGTCGTCTTCGTTGTAGTCGAGCAGCTCCCCGCGAAGCAGCAACCCGGCGTTGTTGACGAGAATATCGATCGGCCCCAACTTGTCGGCGGCCTGCGAGGCCATCGATTCAACCGCACCCTTGTTCGCAACATCGGCTTGCAGCGCGACGGCGCGGCCTCCAGCGGTCTTGATTTGTCGGACGAGTTCTTCCGCGGCGGCGGCGTTGCGGTTGTAATTCACCGCGACGGCGGCGCCGTCGGCGGCGAGACGCCATGCCGCGGCACGACCAATGCCTCTCGAACCTCCAGTAACAAGCGCGACTCTGCGTGAAGTCATGGTGCCCTCAGGTGTTCTATTCTATCTCGCGTTGTCCGCTTACAATGTCGGCGCGAACCGGCGCGGCGGACCCTCGGCGGCTGTACTGATTGGAGTCCAATGGGCTGCCGCGGCGAACACCGCCGCCGTTAACGTTCGACACATGAAAACCTCAAGATCCGGTACTCGAATAATTCTGAACGCCCCGATTCCACAGCGCCACCGCGAGAGTCAGAAAAACCGCCGTGACGAACGGCAGATAGAGCGCATAATCGGCGTATTCGACACGATTCAGCAACGTCGACGCGGGATAAAAAGACGCGAATCCGAAAGGGATAATCCAGCTCAACAGAAACTGAATCATCGGGCTGTAGATCGATAGCGGATATCGCCCGAAGGCCAGCATGTTGTACACCGGCGGGATAAGGCCTACGCGATCTTCGACCCAAAACGAAACACACGTGAGGATCAAAAAGACCGAGGTATAGATCAGCAGCCCGCAGATCGCCGCGAACACCAGAAAGGCCCAGTCAGCGAAGCCGTGTTCGAGGCCCAGCTCGCGGCTGGCGTACAGCACGATCGCCAAACCGATCAACGTGTCGCTCACTGATTCGAGGCGAAACTGTTCACTCATGACTTGAAACAGCGAATGCACCGGCCGCAGCAAGACGCGGTCGAATTTGCCCTCGACGATGTAGACTTCGCCGAAATAGTAGAGGTTGATGCTGAGCAGGTTGAACAGAGATAGGGGAATCAGGCCGAAGCCATAGAGAAACAGGATTTCAGGGAAGGTCCAGCCGGCGATTTCCGGCGCTCGTTGAAAGAGCAGGAAGACGACCGCCAATCCGAACGCGGTCGCAATGATAGTCGTCACGATGGACACAAAGAAGTCGCCCTTGTATGCCATACGCACCTTGGCGTATTGGCCGAAGTAGTGAACGAACAGATCGAAGTAACGTCGCACGGAATGTTCCCATTCTAAGCGCAGAGTTGCGGGGAAGGGCGCCCGAGAAGCCTCGGGTGAGCTTCAAGCCCTCCCTGAACCCGGCGCTGTGCGCCTGAACTGCCTTCCTAAGCTGAAGCCTAGCCGCCGGAACCAGAGGAACGTCCCCAGGCTAAGCGGAGTCAGAAACAGTGCGACGGTCATTTGCAACTGGCGGGCCCATTCGGTGGGCTGCTTCGATCCTACCCACACCTCGAAGACCGAATAGCAACCTCGAATACGACCGCTGACAGGGTCGTCCGGCATTAGTCGAAACGTGATCGCGTCGACGACAAGATAGATGGCGAGCCCCAAGGTCAAAAACGCAGCGCCCGAGCTGCTCAGGCGCCGCCGCAATCCTGGGGCAGGGTCTAACCGAAGCGCCCGGCTTGCACGCTCGACAATCCAAGGAACCGCAACGAGCCACTGCAGTAAGAACACAAACAGCGACAGGATTTCGAATGGGATTAGGAGGGAATCCAGAGCGTCTGCTATGCCGTCGCCATAGGGACCTACCCAACCAATAAGCACGATGACCAAGTACACAAACGGGAAGCCCATGACCACGCCGGCCACGCCCCCCAGCTCGTCGAAGTCGGGCCAAAGACGACTGCCGTGGACAGCTGAGACCGCCAAAACGACCAAGCACAGACCGGTCAGAACGGTAAGCCAGGTATCCGCTATACGTCGCTTCATCTTCCTCGTCCATGGTCGCCGGTCGTCCCGCGTGCTCAGACGGTCCACCAAGCCTGTTCCCTTAGTGTAAGCGCGACCCGCCTTTGGACGAACGGCAACGCAGTCCCTCTGCTCATGGGCGCGTCGTCACTCAAGGCATGTCAAGAAGTTCAGCACGCCCCGACATCCTGTGTTTGTGCTACATCTGTTGTCATGTTCAAGCGCCGTTGGTTGTTAGGCGTCGCTCTGTGCTCGGTCGTCACGAGCGGTTCGTGCGGCCCTGAAAGCTCTAAAAGCGTCGTCGGCGTTGTTCCCAAGGGCACGAACCATATCTTCTGGCAAACTGTTCACGCCGGAGCCCTTGCCGCAGCCGATGAGTACGATCTCGAAGTCATCTGGAACGCTCCGCGGATCGAGATTGACAGCGCCCGCCAGATCTCGATCGTCGAGAATCTGATCACGCGGCGTGTCGACGGCATTGTGCTTGCGCCGGTCGATGAGGAGGCCCTGGTCGCCGTCGTCGAGCGGGCTGCTGACTCGGGCATTCCGGTGTCGATTTTCGATTCCGGCATCAAGACCGACAAGATCATCTCCTACGTTGCCACCGACAACTATCAGGCTGGCGTCATGGCGGGACGTCGCATGGGCCGAATCCTCGACGGTAAGGGTAAGGTGGGGGTCATCGGCTTCATGCCCGGCAGCGCCTCGACGATGGCTCGCGAGGCCGGTTTCAATGACACCTTGATCCGCGAGTTTCCGATGGTCAAGAACGTCGGCGTCCGCCACCCCATGGCCGATCGCGCCAAGGCACTCGCCGAGGCCGAAAACTTGATGACTGCCCACCCCGACCTTGATGCTCTTTTTGCCGACAACGAATCGAGTACCGATGGCACCGTACGTGCCGTAAAGCAGCGGGGTGCGGTGGGGCGAGTGAAGATCGTCGGTTTCGATGCCTCGAAGGAATTGATCGAGGAACTCAAAGCCGGAACGATCGACTCGATCGTCGTGCAAGACCCCTTCAAGATGGGTTATGAAAGCACGAAGGCCATTGCCCTCCGGCTCAACGGCGAGGACCCCGCGGCCGAGATGGATTCAGGCGCCTACCTGGTTCTGCCCGAAAACGTTGACACGCCCGAGATGCAGGAATTGCTGTTTCCCGACATCGCTCGCTGGCTGCGGCGCTGAATCGGGGGCGTTGTCCCATTGGTGGTTAATGCGACCCAAGCCCAGTGAACCGGGCTGAGCGAGGACTTCCGTCCGCGCCTCTGTTACTACGGCTCGCATTGCGAGAGGGACTTGCCACAATTATGTCGTGCACCGGCACCGGGTCTTCTATTCCGGAACGCTTGTCAGTTGTGTTTTAATAGGCTTTCGGTAGGAGAGTGCTTCCATGAAACGCCCCATCAGTCGTTTAGCCCTGAGTCCCGCATTCGTCGCCCTGCTGGCGGCAGGCTGGATTGTCGGCTCCGACGCGCCGTCGAGCGCGGCTCCGGCGGCAGCGGCTCCGGCCCCCTCCATGGACGGCGTGAGCGGCCAAGGCAAATACAAGTTCCGCGTCCTTTACAAGTCGGATCATCTGCCCTCCGAGGCCCAGGCCGTGCTCGAAAAGGCCCATGGCGGCTTCGCTGTCGACCACCGCGACGGTAGAGGCGAGACTTACTTCGCCCTTCCCGGCGCGGGCATCATTCAGATCAGCGCGGACATGAAGAGCACCAAAATGCTCGCCACCGACGCGGCAATGAAAGATCCGAACATGCACAATACGACGATCTGGTACGGCAAGGACGGCAGCCCCTTCCTTTCGTTCCCAGGCGCCGGTATCGCCACGGTTTTCACGACCGATCTTTCCGGCAAATTGGTGCATAAGTTCGGCGCGCCGGACGGCACCAAGGACCTGGGGCATCCGGCCGCGAACGACTATTTCATCGGCCGCGGGAATTTCGTTCCCACCGACCTCGAACAGTTGAACGGGATGTTTTACATCGCTACCGGCTACTCGAACCTCGACTATGTACTGACCGCCAAGATCCTGAGCACCAACCCCTTCAAGACTGCTTGGTATGACCTGGCCTTCGGCGGCAAGGGCGACGGCGTCGGGCAGTTGGGTACCGGCCACGGCATTATGGTTCCGCCGGGAACCACGCGAATTGACGTAGCCGACCGGCCGAATTCGGAAATCGAACGCTACACACGCCACGGCCAGTATCTTTCAACCTTGCCGCTGCCGCTCGGGTCTTTTCCCTGCGATGTCGACTACGTGGGCAAATACGGCTTGGTCGGCGCGCTTCACGGCCCCGACCGCAAACAGGGCGCTCCAATCTATTTGCTGGAAAACGACAAACTGGTCTCGACCATCATGTGCAAGACGGACTTGGGCTTGGAGAACTTCCAGCACATCCACAACTCGGTGCTGCGGGAAGTCGGCGGCAAGCTCTACATCATCGCCCAGGCCTGGAACCCCGGCGATTTCGCGATTCTGGAGCAGGTGATGTAGGCGCGGTCGGGATCGGTTCACGGACTCGGCAGGGAATGGGGCAGGCGCCAGCGCCTGCCCTTTCGCGGTTAGCGGCCGATGTGGCGCACGCTTCCAGCGTGCAGTAGAGAGAAAGACCCTCCATGGCAAAAGTCGTCACCTTTGGAGAGATCATGCTGCGGCTCGCGCCCCCCAATCTGGAACGGCCCCTGCAGTCGGGGATGTTCGTCGCGACCTTTGGCGGGGGCGAGGCCAACGTGGCCGTTTCGACCGCTAACTACGGCCTGTCCACCGCGTTTGTGACCGCCCTGCCCCCCGATAATGCCGTCGCCGATGGTTGCATCTCACAATTGCGCGGTTTCGGCATCGATACGACGGGCATCGTCCGCACCAAGGGGCGGATGGGTATCTATTTCATCGAGCATGGGGCCAATCAGCGGCCGTCGAAGGTCATCTACGACCGCGACGATACGTCCATCGCGCTGGCAAAGCCCGGCGACATCGACTGGGACACAGTCTTCGACGGCGCGACATGGTTTCACATCACCGGCATTACACCCGCGATCAGCCAAAGCGCGGCGGATCTTTCGCTCGAAGCCGTGCAGGCGGCACGCGAAAAGAGCGTGACGGTTTCATGCGATTTCAACTACCGCAGACGTTTGTGGAACTACGGTAAGGCGTCGCAAGAGGTGATGCGCGAGCTGGTGAAGTTCGTCGACGTCGGCATCGCGAATGAGGAGGATTGTCAGAAATCGCTTGGCGTCTCGATCGATGTGGATGTCGAATCGGGCGAGTTAGACGTGGAGAAGTATCGTGCCCTGTCGGAGAAGATGCTCGACGAGTTCCCCAATCTCAAGGTGCAGGCGATTACCTTGCGCGAATCCGTAAGCGCCTCGCACAACGGCTGGTCGGCCTGTTTGAACGATCGCGAGCGCTTCTTCCTGAGCCGCAAATATCAGATCACGCACATCGTCGATCGTGTAGGCGGGGGCGATTCATTCTCGGGCGGGTTGATCTACGGGTTGAACACCTATCCCGACGATCATCAGCGGGCGCTTGAATTTGCAGTGGGGGCTTCTTGCCTGAAGCACTCGGTCCCCGGGGATTACAATCGTTTCTCGGCGGCGGAGGTAGAGGCTTTAATCAAAGGCGGCGGATCAGGTCGCGTGCAGCGCTGACCCGGGAGAGCATGCGTCGTCCTCGCCGTATCGCGCACCGAAGCCCGTGAGGGTGTTGGTTTCCGCCGCCGTTACCTTCTTGCGATGTCGCACACCGACGGTACTGGGGCGTGGAGGCCCGGGCGAACGGACGGGCCAAGGAGGCGTGTGCTCTGTCGGCCGTCCGCGGCGGGTGGAAGGGGCGAAGGTTGCGTATTGGCCGGGGTCGCATTGAGCAGTTGTTCCTACGCCCCAGTCCGGGGCTTCTCGTGATTTGTGACAGGGACCCCGGGCTGAAGCCCGGGGCTACTATTCGTGCCCCCTGGCGGGGGCTGGAGCCGAGGCGATGGGACATTCCGGCCGCGGCGGTGTTTCTGCCGCCTTTTCCGGGCTCGCTTGCTTGAGGGGTTCTACCGGGGGTTCCGCCGCCTTCGGCTCTGCCCTGGGCTTTGGCTCCTGCCGCCCTTCGCGGCTCAAGATATTTGCGATCTCGCCGGTCCTGAACGTGAAACGCTCTTCACTTGCAAGGCAATTGTTGGAGGAGCCCGCCCCCGGCAGTCTTCTCCAGTTAGACGATCTAAACTACATCCGGAAAAGACTTCTTCATTTTATGGAACCACGCGTGGCCGACCAAAAAAACCATCGTGGCGCCGAACATCAACCATCCGAGTGGTTCCCAGGGGGGCGCGGACGCTTCCAAGAAAATGGAGCGATAAGAACGGACGAGGACATAGAGCGGGTTCAATTCGAACAGCCAACGGAAGTTCTGCGGCAGCGAAGCCTCGGCGTAGCAGATGGGTGTGGTGAAGAACCAGACCGTTAACACGAAGCCGATAATCTGACCGAGGTCGCGGAAGAATACTCCGAGGGCGGCCAGCGCCCATGAGAGGCCCAGCGTCAAGAGAAACTGCGGTATCAGCACGAGCGGCAAGTACAGAACGGCCATTGTGGGGGCGTGCCCGAAAAACGTCATCCCCGCGATGAAGATGCCGACCCCGAAAGCTTCGCTGACGAGCCCGGCGATTACCAGTGTCACCGGTAGGATCTCCACAGGGAAGACCAGTTTTTTGACGAAATTGCCGTGCTCGATGACCGTTGTCGGCGCGCGTCCGACCGCTTCGCTGAGCGCCAGCCAGGGCAACATGCCGGCGAGAAAGTAGAGTACGAAATTGCTCGGGTGGCCGTCGTCGCCGAAGCGAGTTCGCAGGACGATGCCGAAGACAAAATAGTAGGTCAGCATCAACAGCAGAGGGTGAATTACCGTCCAAAACAGCCCCGCGTGTGAGCCCCGGTATCGGCCCAAGATGTCTCGCCGCACCATTGAGCGGATCAGCGATCCGTGCCGCGAAAAGATCAGCAGCGGATAGGAAAACGCTCGTTTTGCTGAGCGCAAGAGCCGGCGAGCGCGTAGAGCGGCGGATGTCGTAATCGCCTCTTTGGTCACGCGAATGTCGTTTTCGTCAGCTTCGCATTCGATCAAAAAGAATGGCGATCCGTGGTCGAAGAGCCGGTCCACGCCATCTTGGAACAGAGAAACAAAGATGTGGAAGCGGCCGGTGATCGGGGGCAACTCGATGGTGATTTCGATCTCGCCCGAGCCACCGGGCGGGACTTCGCCGGACGCGGTGTCTGCCTTGTCGACAATCACGATTCCGGTTTCGGCGTCCCGAATCTGCACACGCGCAGTGAGGCCCTCTTCCGCCGGCGAAGCCGTCCCGCCTTGACTACCCACGCCAAGGCGCGCAAAGATTTGCCGAGCCGCGGGATCGACGTTAACCCGCGTGTGAATGATGGCGGCCTGCATGGTTGGCGTGTACTCAGCCCGTGCTTTGGCTATAGAGTCCGGCGGGATAGCGCTCGGCGACGGCGCCGACCTTGCGGCCGACCGCGTAGATCGCTTCACCGCGCAGGTGATCGGGCAGCTCATAGCGCTTGAGGACGTTCTTGACCCAGTCGTGTTCGGCACTGCGATCGGAGGTGTAAGGGCCGCTTTCAAGCCGCGTCACTTCAAACCCGGAGGCCTCGAACAGAGCGTGTATGTCGCGCGGCGCGTATTCGCGAGCGTGTCGGGGAGCGACGTGTCCCTGTTCATCCGGACGAATGTATTGCGAAAAGAAGCCGGGGTGGTAGCCGAGCAGGGCGGCGCCAACCGCTCGCAGACTGCAGATATTCGGGGTCGACAAGACGAGGTGTCCGCCGGGTGCGAGGATGCGGTTGACCTCGGCCATCATGTGCATGGGGTCATCGTAGAGATGCTCGAGCAATTCGCAACAAAGCACGGTCGCAAAGTGACCGTCTTCGTACGGATAGGCGTCTTTCTCGGCGTTGAAAAGGTCGATGTCACACGCAAAGTCCTGTCCGTCGGCGGTTTGGACTGAGACGTGATCCGTCTTACCGGGTTCGCCAAGGTAACATCCACGCACACGGCCGTACCCCAGGAGATGAGCCAGAGCGGGCGTGATCTGCATATACGCGCCCATTTCGAGAACGCGGTCGGAGGCGGTACCCGGCGGAGTTAACTCGAGCGTTCGGACGAGCCGGACCAGGTGGACTTCCAGATACGACTGCGCTCCCCCGAAGGGGCTCGAGAGACCCCGCAGATACGTCGCATACCGAGCGCGGCGAGCTCCGGCAGGATCGGCGGACGAGGGCGACGCACCGTTTGAGCCGGCCGAAGGGGAAGTGGCGGTCGTATCGCGAACTTCCTCAGGCTCAGGCGTCACGGCGTCGTCGAGCCGGTCGGATTCCGCTGTTCCTGAGGCAACCGCAGCGATCCAAGAAGCGTAAAGCTCGGCGACGCGGGGCCAACTGCATCGGCGCGCCACGTAGTCACGGGCGGCGGCACCCATCGTTCGCGCCGCTTCGGGGCGGGTGACAAGTAGGTCGAGGTAGCGCCGGATTAGATCGATCTCGTCTTCGCCGACGGGAACCTTCAAGCAAATGTCGTTGGGTAAGTCGGAGAACGATCCGACGTCGGAGACCAGAACAGCGCGGCCCAAACCCAATGCCCGCAACAACGTCCCCGAAGTCTCGCCGTAGGTTGGGTAACGCAAATTGAGGCAAATATCGACGGCGCCGATCCACTGCTGAAACTCAGCGGTCTCGACGTGCCCGAGCAAACGGACGAACGGACCCAGGTCGAGTTGCGAAATCAATCGTCGAACGGGAAAATCCGGGTGCTCCTCTCCAACCAAGATCATCCGCACCTGAGGATGGATTCGGACCAACTGTGAAAGGGCCCGCAGCGACTCGGCGATGCGCTTGTAAGGTTTGAGAAAGCCGAAAACACCGATCAGGGGCGTGGACTCGTCCAGTCCCAGCTTGGCCCGGTATTGATGGCGGTTGACCTCGGGGATCCATGCTCCGTGTGGGATATGCGCGATCGGCAACTCAAACCCGGCATCGCGTACCTGCCCGTGCAGAAAAGGGCTGTGAACGATGAGGGCCTTCGAGCGCTCGAGTAGTCGGCGGTTCATCGGCAGGCCCTCGTAGTCAGGGCCGATCTCACCCGCCCGGACGCGTTCGGCGAAGGCCAGCGCTTCGGTGCCGCCGTTGTATCGAGCCTCGGCGAGATAACCGTCCCAATCATCCCGAGTGATGGTCACCGCCGCGATCAGGTGGTGCAAGTTGAACTCGTGCAGGACGACTATGCCGGGATGATCGAGCGCCGCCCTGTACGCGTAGATGTGATAAGGGTTGTTCCCGATGTGGTAGACAGTCTCGTCGAACTCGGCCGGGTCGAATTCCGTTGCCGGTCGCAACGTCAGCTTTTCATCGCCGACGAAGCGATCGGGCTGATAGTCTTCGACAAAGACCGTTGTCTCGGCGTGGTCCGCCAAGTGTGACAGCAGGGCCTCGGAGTAGTCGGAAACGCCGCAACGAGCGGGGTTGAGCGGCGTGAAGACCGCGACCTTCATTGCACCAGCCTGAGAGAAAAAGTGCCGATCTCAAAAGGGATGCGGATCAGCAACGGTGTACGTGCTTCGTCCTTGCCGAAGAAGATTTCGAAGCCGAGCTGCGACTTCGGCCCGCTTACATCGACGAGAATGCGGTCGGAGTCGCGCAACTCGCTGGCGACTTCGATCGTTCTCGACTCCAAGTACGTCACGCTGATCTGATATTGTGACCCAAAGTAGATGTCGTCGGGAGGCGGAATGCGCCCGGCGGCTAGTTGCTCTCGCAGGAAGTAGAAGAAGGTCAAGCTGTCGCGGGCACAGGGCGGGATCGAGAAGGTGCTTTCTCCGCCGTTGACGGTCTTGCGCACGGCCTCGTGCGCCTGCTGATCGAAATCCACCCGTTCTTGAGTCTTGCGATCGCCGTGCGTGGCGTCTTTCGAAGACTCCGTTGAGCAAAGCGAAACATCGGCCTTAGCGCGGTATTTGTCTTCGATCTCAAGGATCGGCAACGACGCCTGGACAATCATCTCGAATTCCCAACCCTCGGCGGTCGCCTCGGCCTGGAAGGTCGTCTCGCCCAAACTCAGGCCGCTGGGCCAAGTGACAGCGTAGGCGAGGTGTTCGCCGTCGGAGAAAATCGCGGCGCGCGCCCACGGAGGCGTGGCGAAAAGACACAGCGAGACGACGGCGAGTGCGGGTGTTCGAGCCACGGTTGGTCTCAACGCGCGACAAGCTCTTTGGCGCGCGCGGGAGCGGCGGGGCGCTCGGCGACGGAATAATAGACGTCGAGAGTCTTGCGGGCGGTTTCTCGCCAGTCGAAGACCGCGGCCCGTTGCAGACTCTTTTTCTCCATGCGGGCGGCAAGCTCCGGGTCGATTAGAATGTCGCGAATCGCGCGGGTTTGTTCCTCGATCGATTCGGGGTCGAACAGGATGGCCGCGCCGTCGACGACCTCGGGCAACGCTGTCGCGCTGGAGCAAACAACCGGGCGGCCGCAGGCCATTGCCTCGATGGCAGGAAGACCGAACCCTTCGTAAAAGGATGGGAAGACGAAGACGTCAGCAGCGTTATAAAGCGCCGGCAGTAGATCGTCGTCGACAAAACCGGTCAGCACGATCCGGTCTTCGAGACCGGAGCGGCGCACTTCTTCAATGACCCGCGAGGCAAACCAGGTATGTTTGCCGGCCAGGACCAGGACGTGCGGAAGCTCGGGGTGGGCGTTGAGCAATTCCTGAAATGCTCGGATCAGGCCTATCTGATTCTTGCGCGGGTGCAGGTCGCCGACGTTGAGAATGTAAGGCCGCTCGATTCCGAGCGAGTCGGCAACGGTGCGTACGGCGCGGGCCCGGTTCATCGGCCGAAAGGGTTCCTGCGAAGCCAGCGGGGTAACGACGATGTTTTCCGGATCGATATCAAAAGCCTTCGAGATCCCCTGCCGTGAAAACTCGCTGATCGTGATGATCTTCGCGGCCCGCTTTACCGTATGGCGGGTCGAAACCTGCAGCTGGGCGGTCCGAAGGATCGGTAGGTATTCGGGTCGTTCGATGTAGCTGACGTCGTGGATCGTGACGACGATCGGAACCGGGCAAAACAGCGGCGCCGTGTATTGCACGTGGACCAGATCGGGTTGATCCTCTCGGAGCCGGGCGGGCAATTGTGAACCCAGCCGCAAGAACGGATTCCCCGACACGCCGCGCCGACGGAAGCCTCGCGGTACCCAGCCGTTGACATTTGTCTGGGAAACGTAGGCGATGAACTCGCTTTCCGAGTCCAACTCGGCGTACTCTTTGAGCAACGTCCGAACATAGACCTCGTTGCCCGTGAGGCGTTGGCCGATGGCGTGAGCGTCGACGGCGATGCGCATGCGTTCTCTCGTTTATTGAAGCAACGAAGTCACCAGGGGGGCGCCCCTAGGGTTGCAGGCTCGTGAACCGCGGGGTTGGTGAAACAGCGCTCAGCCGCCCGCCATGCCGCGGGCCAGCTGCCCTCCTGCTCATATGTGGTGCGACCTTCCGACCCAAGCCGCTGCCTCTTCCCGCGATCACGTAGCAATTCCAATACCGCTTCCGCGAAAGCGTCTTCCCCGTCGGCAACGCGAATATTTTCCCCCTCTCGGACCGCTAGTCCCTCGGCTCCGATCGAGGTCGATACCACCGCGCGGCCGGCCGCCCAACCCTCGAGAATTTTGACGCGTGTTCCACTCCCCGACAACAACGGCGCAACGATCACGCACGCTCTTGCCAACTCTGCAACCGCGTCCTCGACGGGGCCGGTTAATTCGATCCGCGCGTCCCCCGCGACGAGGTTACGAATCGCCTCGTCGTTCTTTCCGATCAAGCGCCACCGTACCGCGGGCTCCTTGCGGCGTAAGACCGGCCAAATGCGGGTCTTGAAGAACTTCACAGCCGTCAGGTTGGGGTGATACTCCCAATTTCCCGAAAAGGCGATAACGTTTTCCTCCTGGGGTGACGGTTGCCCCCGCAGAGGGATGGCGTTGGGGTATATCTCGACGCGCGCTGAAGGCACCCGGCCGAGCACTCGTTGTCGATCGGCGATCGACGGAACCAGGACGAGGTCGAATTGCCCAACCCACTCCTGCTCCATCGCGCGCGCGAGGCCCGCGAAGCGACGGTGAGCCGCGCTCCGCGGCCATGGTTCGGAACTTGCACATCCGTCGTGCAGGACCGACTCAATGTTGTGCAAATCTAAGATCACGCGATCGGCACGATTGCGCAGCATTGTCAGGTAGGGAGCGCACCAGAAGTGTTCAATTACCGCCAGGCCATACCGCTTTCCTTCGACCGCACGGCGTACCTGTTGGCGGATGGACGCATGTCCGAAACGATCCGTCAGCGGTAAAACTCCCCGTAGGAGCCGGACGGCATTGCGGTGCAGCCGTGCCGACGCTCCCCTCCTATGATAAGGGAGGTCGATAACCGTAAGTGTGTCGGCCAACCCGGCGGGCAAGGATTGGGCCGGTTCGGGGCTCCCCGGCTGCCGAAAAGTTACGAGATGTACAGGATGACGACGAGCCAAGTAGTGCAGCAGGCTGCCGCTACGCATTGCCCCGCCGCCCGTTAAGGGATAGGGTGGCTCCGGAGATAGGAAGAGCGCTCGTTCAGAAACTTCGGATGGCGTCGGCATAGACAGCGCGCGTGAGTGAGGCGGTGGATTGCCAGCTGAATCCGCTGGCCCTTTGCCTCCCGTCTTTCCGCAATTGCTGTTGCAAAGCGGGGTCGCTAATCACCCTGAGAACGGCAGCGTTCAATTGCTCTTGCGATGTCCCGTCGACTTGGACGGCAGCCCCGGCCGTCACTTCCGTCACCGCGGCATCATTCGATGTGATGACAGGGGCGCCGGCCAGCATCGCCTCCAGAACCGGCAGTCCAAACCCCTCGTAAAGGCTAGGATAAACGAAGGCGGCGGCCCTCGACAAGAGTTGGGCGATTTCTTTGTCTTTTAGGTGACCAGGAAGAAACAGTCCGGGCTCTTCCGGGGCCTCTTTCGGCCCGGTGTGCCCTTCTCCGACCAACACCAACGATAGGGAGGGGACCTCCACGCGGGTGGCCCGCCAGGCTTCCATAAGCCGGGGCACGTTCTTGCGCGGCTCGGCCGAACCAACGTAGAGCAGGTAAGGCGCCCTAATTCCCAGTCGCCGCTGAATCATCCCGGCCGAATCCTCGGTCGCGGAGGTGAACACCAGAGTCGTCGCGGCCAAGGGCGTTGCCTGAATTCTCGATTCCGGAATCGAGAAGAAGTCGGCCGCCTCGCCGCGGACGGCGTTACTGGGCGTGATGATGCGCGTGGCTATTCGAACCAAAGGTGGTGTTCGCCGGCGGACGCGCGCCGAGCCCGGAGGGCGGATCGGAGGCGGCTTCCAGGGTGCCAGGTCGTGCAGCGTCAGCACGGAAGGGCGTTCAGGCAGGTAGGGAATGGCGAAATCGGTTCCGTGGAAGATGTCGATGTCACGACGGGCCAATTCCATCGGGAGGCCGAGACTCCACCATTTCGCCGTCAATGGGTTGGATTGCAGGCGATCGGTAATGATATTCGGGCAGCCGGCCCATTCCTCGGGGCGCTGTGTGTCGGGCTGGTCGGTGAGCAGATGATAGTGGTCATCCGGGAACTGATCGGCGAGCGCGCGAACGAGTTCAACGACGTAGCGACGAATGCCGCCCGTCCGCATTGACAGCGGTGTTGCGTCGAGACCAACGCGCAAGGGACGCCTCTGTTTCACCGCCTGTCGCCTGCTCCGGGCCGTGGAGCCACTGTTTCTTTCCACCTCGCCATGAACCGCTGCTCTCAGTATTGCCCGTCGAGCGCGGCGCCGCCAAACTGTACTTGACGATTCCCCGAGACGCATCCGACGAGGCATATTCGGTTGCATCCCGCGGCGGAGCCGGCTACGCGCGCTCCCGACACACCGGCCAGGTGCCCGACAGGAAGAACAGAAAGTTCTCGATTCGCCAATTTTCTTGTTGCCAACAGCCGTCCGGCTCCGTATAATCTTGATACATATTTGGTTGAAAGTGATTTGGAGCCAAAGTTGCTATCGGTAAGGGCTCCGATCGCTCGGCTCGAACGATCGCGACTACTTCCGGTTAGGTCCGCCACCTGACCGGCAAAAATCCACGCCTGACCCCTGCTGGGCGCTCCCGTGGCTCGTGCACTCATGAAACGGGCCCGTGCGGCGGCGAGTCTAATAATGCTGGGCAAAGGCGACGATATACACAAAAGTTGTCAGGCGCCGATTGTGCTCTCCCCACGCGCGGCGAGTGCAGTTCAGGCTCAAGAACGGAAGGTGAATCATGCCGAAAACATTGACCAAGGGCCTAACGCGGCCGCAGATCAAGCGCTTTCGGAAGCTCCTCGATGCCAAGGCAGCGGAGATCCGCGACAATCTGCAGTCATCGGCGGCGGCGAAAACTCTAGCACACGGTGGTGAGCCGCTGAACTTGGAGGAGTTGCCGGGGCAGAGTCATGAGGAATGGATTTTTCTCAACCGGAACAACATCGATGTGATGTTGCTGCGCGAGATCGAGGACGCTGTCGAGCGCATCGAGGCAGGCGAATATGGAATATGCCTCGAATGCGAGGAGCCCATCTCGATCAAGCGCTTGGAGGCGGTCAGTTGGGCGCGGCATTGCGTCCCCTGCCAGGAAGAGCTGGTGGCCGATGAAGGCGGCCCGGAAGTACGCAGGCCGTTTCGCTGAGCGCGCCAGGCGTTGATCTTCATTCCATGAAATGCGAAAGGCCCGGGTGAAGGCGTCCGGGCCTTTTTCGTTTCGAAGTCGAATCGATTCGCGCCGAGGTCGGGCCGGCCGCGATCCCGCCCCGGCCTGGAAAATCAATTTCGGGCGAAGACAGGGAAAAATTCGAAGAGCGAGGAATCGCCGGCTTCTACCCATCCCGGCGCCACCGAAGATCAGGTCAGCTGGAGGCGGTTTCCGAAGCCTCCTCGTTGCCGCGCACCTTCTTGACGGCGTCCCGTCCTTTCTCGAAAAGCTCGGTCGCGTCGTCCGCGAGCTCTTTCCCTCGGTCATAGAGTTCGCGGCCTCGGTCCAAAGCCTCACGCCCCGAGCGTCCCAGCTGTTCGCGGCCGTCCGAGGCTCTTTTCCGCAGGTACTCGCGGGTCTCGTCGCCCGTTTGCGGGGCGAGCAGCAAGGCCGTTGCCGCACCCAAAGCAGCCCCGGTTAGAAACCAAGCCAGATTGGCGGCGCCATTGTCATTAGCCATGAATTTCCCTCCAATTCTCAGTATAGGAGATCATTGCCTTGGCGATTCTATCCCGCCTTGGGCGCGGCCGCGCCCCAGCACGGCTCGCCGATGCCGGGAACTGTGCGTCGACACACAAAAAGGCTTTACAAGCCGGCCCCGGTCATGGTACAAAATACTGTTGCGATGAGAGTCCGCCAAGCCTATTTTCGTTGGTCTCGATTTACGGGTCTGTGATCCGTAGAGTGGCGTCGGTTGGACTCGGAATTGTCTCAAACCCCACTCTACGGAGTGGGTTTTTTCGTTTGCTCCCGGCGCGGCCGAGAGCATGGGGGATCGACTAGATAATCATGATCATTTCGATGAAGCTCGGAGCCAGCCAAGACCAGGCCGACCAAGTTTGTAAGCGAATCGACGAGTTCGGCTTCAAGGTCCATTCGATTCAAGGAACGGAGCGCGTGGTGATCGCGGCCGTGGGGGTGGGAGACGTGACACATTGTTTGGAATCGTTGCAAGCCTGCGAGGGGGTGGAGAGCGCCGTGCCGATCTCGGTGCCCTACAAGTTCGTCAGCAAGCAATTCAAGCCGGAGAAGACGGAAATCTCCGTCGGCGGGGTGAACATCGGGGGCGAGGACTTCGCCGTGATAGCGGGTCCCTGCTCGGTGGAGACCGAAAGCCAGATTATGGCCACCGCAGAAGCCGTTGCCGCGGCGGGCGGCAACCTTCTTCGCGGAGGCGCTTACAAGCCGCGCAGCTCGCCCTACAGCTTCCAGGGCCTCGAGGAAGAAGGGCTGAAATTGCTGCGCAAGGCCGGGGACTCGACCGGTCTGGCGATCATCACCGAGGTCATGACGGTCGTGAACGTCGACCTGGTGGCCGACTACACCGACATCTTGCAGATCGGCGCCCGTAATGTCCAGAACTTCCCGCTGCTGAAGGCCGTGGGACGGGTGAATCGTCCGGTGATGCTCAAGCGTGGGCTCAGCTCGACGATCACGGAGCTGCTGCTTTCGGCCGAATACATCGTGTCGGAAGGTAACCCGAACGTGCTGCTGTGCGAGCGGGGCATCCGCACCTTCGAGACGGCGACTCGCAACACAATGGATATCAGCGCTGTGCCGGTGTTGAACGAGCTGACCCACCTGCCGGTCATTCTCGATCCAGCTCACGCCGCCGGGAAGCGGCATTTGATTCCACCGCTGGCGCGCGCCTCGGTTGCCGTCGGCGCGGACGGCATGATGGTCGAGGTCCACCCCGACCCCCAAAAAGCTTGGAGCGACGGCGAACAGTCGTTGACGTTTTCGGAGTTCGACAGCTTGATGAAAGAACTCGCGCCGTATCTGGAGCTTTGGAAGGAATCGCGGGTGCCTGAGATGGCTCCGGCGTAAAGGCTGAGCTGCCAACGCGGTCGCCGGCAGTCGAATTGCTTTTCGGATCGGTTCTCGCGACGGTTAGACGGCAAGCCGCGCTTCCCAAGCGCGGACTCCCGTCCGCGCCTCGGTTTCTGTTGGTCTATTGTTTGAGTTCGATTTCGAAGTAGAAGAGCTCATGCCCCGTAGTCAGATCGCGGACCCCGGAAAGGTAGACCGATCCGCCGGGGACGGGGTCCGGATCACGACCCGTCATGTAGTAGAAGAATCCGCTTGCCGAACTCTGAGGAGGCACGATCGGGGCCTTAAACGCGCGCTGAGAGATCTCAGGTTTTGCAAGCGGTCCCTTCTTGAGCCTGCCGCCTCCCAGGCCCGGAATCGGAGGCAAATAGGCCGGGCGTTCTTTTGGTTTCGTGCTCGGCTGAAAGTAGGTTAGATCCTCTTCGGTCAGCGGCTCCAAGCCCTCGCGGTCCGCTGTGATAAAGCGAACCTTCAGGTCTTTCAGACTCAGCGCGTGGTCTGAACCGTTGTAGAGCACCACCAAGATGGGCAGGACCCCGAATTTGTAGGGCTTGGCCTTTCCGAAAGCGATCTTCATCTCTTTATCGGACCGATAAGGCTTCACCGCGAGAATCACGTCACCCTGTTTTTGCTTGGCTGAATACTTTTCAGCCGGGCGGACGCGAAAAGCGTCCTTGCCGTGAGCCGCAACTCCGACCGAAGCGGCAATCAAAACCGCGATGAGTGACCTTCGCATATAGTTGTATATTCCCATACAGAGATCGGCTGACTTGGCTTACTTCACCTACAACCTATTGTTGGCGATTCTCTCTCCCTTGCTGCTTCCCTACGCTTTGGTCCGTTCATGGTTCCGAGGGATCCGCGGTGGGATGGTATGGGAACGTCTTGGGCGTTTGCCGTCCTCATTTGAACAGACCCACGCCCGGTCAATCTGGTTACATGCCGTGTCGGTGGGAGAGGCCGTCGCGGTTGAACCCCTGCTCGCTCGATTGAGGGCCCGTTTGCCCGGCGTCCCGATTTATCTGAGCACAACCACGCCCGAGGGCCGTCAGGTTGCCGAGGAACAACTATCGTCGTTGCTCGATGGCATTTTCTATCAGCCCCTCGATTTTCCTTTTGCCGTGCGGCGTATTCTCGAAACCATCCAGCCGAAGCTGGTTATCGTTTCGGAAACGGAGATCTGGCCGAATTTGTACCGCCTCGTGAAACGGCAGGGGGCCAAGCTGATGGTCGTGAACGGAAGAATGTCGGATCGGTCGGCTCCTCGATATAAGCGGTTGCGGTGGTTCTTCTCGACAGTCCTGGGCGAAGTGGACCGTGTCTTGGTGCAATCGGAGCAAGACAAGCCGCGCTTTCTTGCGGCCGGTGCACCGGAGGAATGCGTTGTTATCGGCGGCAACCTGAAATATGATTTTGCCGTGAAAGAAGGTGCGCTGCCGGCGGATCTCGCGAGTTTCATCGATCGACTCGCCCCGGACTCGGTGCTTGTGGCGGGAAGCACGCGTGAGGCGGAAGAAGGTCCAATCGTCGCTGCTTTTCGAAAATTCGCGATAGGCAGGCCGCGAGCGTTGCTTGTCGTTGCGCCGCGGCATCCGAGTCGGTTTGACGAGGCGGCCGATGCCGTCGAGGCTTCGGGCCTGCCGCTTGTGCGGCGTTCCGAACTTGACGGGGAAGGGCAGCGGGACGTTGAGATGCCCGCGGTCCTTCTGCTCGACAGCGTGGGCGAGCTGGCCTCGTTCTATTCCCGCGCGGACCTCGTTTTCGTCGGCGGCTCGCTTAACGGGTGGGGCGGACACAACGTTCTGGAACCCGCCATTCACGGCCGCCCCGTTATCGTAGGGCCCTACATGCAGAACTTCCGTGATATTGCCGACGGCTTGCTGCGGGAACGGGCGATCGTTCAGATCAAGGCCCCCAGGGAATTGGCGGGGGCGTTTGAGCGAATCTTGTCGGATCCCGAGAAGGCGCGCGAACTCGGTGGGCGGGCCCGAGAGGTTGCCGAGCGACAACGCGGAGCGGCTGATCGAGCGGTCGAGGAGGCGTATCAGCTGTATCACTCCGCACAGGTTCCGGCGGCGAGACAGGGCGGGTTGAGGGCCGCCGCGTTGCGTATGCCGGCGGCGCTTTGGAAGGCGGGCGCAGACGCCCACGCGTCGGCTTACGAACGCGGCTACCTAAAGCGCGGGAAACTCGATACCTTCACGGTGTGCGTGGGCAATATCACTGTCGGGGGTACGGGCAAGACGCCGACCGTGATGTGGCTGGTGGAGAAGCTGCACGCGGAGGGCGTGCACGCGGCGGTGCTGACGCGCGGTTACCGGCGTGACGACGGCGCCCGAGAAACTGTTATCGAGCCGGGCGAGGCGTTGTCGCCGCTCGTCGGCGGAGACGAGGCGCAATTGCTCCATCGCGAGTTTCAACGCAGGGAAATCGCTGTCTCTCTCGGGATTGCCGCGGACCGTTATCGCGTCGGCCGGCGCATCGAAGATGCCGCCCAGCCCGACCTGTTCGTGCTCGACGACGGTTTTCAACACTTTCGACTCGATCGCGATTTCGACCTTGTTCTGATCGATGCCGGCGATCCGTTCGGAGGGGGAGAATTGGTTCCCCTCGGCCGCTTGCGTGAGCCGCTGTCGGGATTGGCTCGGGCCTCGGCGTTCCTACTGACTCGCACTCAAGCCGGTGGGGACTACAGGTCCATCGAAGAACGCCTGCGGCAACTGAACCCCTCGGCGCCGATTTATCGCTCGAGCGTCGAAACGACGGTGCTCCGCGATGTTGTCGGGGGAAAGGATTTACCGTTTGAGAGCCTTGCGCGACGCCGCGTTCTGGCCTTTGCCGGTCTTGGAAATCCGGATGGGTTTTTCCGCGTGCTCGAACAAAGGCAAGCGACGGTGACGGGTTGTCTGCGCTTTCGCGACCACCACCGCTACACGAAGGAAGATGTTGAAACGGTCTTGGAATCCGCCTGGAGCCATAAGGCTCAACTTGTGGTGACGACCGAGAAAGACTTCGTCAACTTGTGCCACGCTGTCGAAAGGACTCATTTGGAAGAGGATGGTCTGGAGGCGGCCGTCGCCGAACTCTTCGGGGCCGTGCCGCTTGCTTGGCTTGGCATTCAAATGAAGGTTGAGAACGGCGACGAGTTGATGAGGCGGATCGTCGAAGGCGTGAGACTTTCGGGATCAGCAACCGCATTGACCTAGCCTGCATTTCAAACCAGCTGACGGTCGAAACACATGATAGGCCCGCCGTTACTTCGTTGCGCTTGCTTGCCGTGCTCACCGTACTGTTCAAGTACGCCTCCGCGCGCCAATCGGCGCGCGCCTCGTACTGACGGCCCTCTCGTGCACTTCGCCTCGACACCTGGTGAGAAATGCAGGCTTAGTCGCCGAAGTCAACCGACGGCGCGAAGGCTCGGGGCGGACCGTGATTCCTTGGGTAGGCCGACCGCGCTCTCGTTGATCAGTTCTTGACGGGCTCGATGAAGCTTCTCGTGCGAACCACCAACTGGCTCGGTGACGCCGTGATGTCGATCCCGGCGCTTCGGGAGATTCGTCGTGTCTATGCGGACGCCGAGATCACGCTGCTGACGCGTCCTTGGATGACGGACCTGTATGCGCGCGAAGACTTTTGCGATGCCGTTATCGGGTATGAAAACAGCGGGCGTCACCGGGGACCGGTAGGGAAGTGGCGCCTCGGCAGCGAACTTCGCCGTGGGCGTTTCGATCAGGCCATCTTGTTGCAGAATGCTTTCGATGCCGCTTTGTCCGCGTGGTTAGGGCGGATTCCACGGCGCATTGGGTACGCGCGGGACGGCCGTCGGCCTTTGCTGACCGATCCGATTACAGTGCCGGCCCGCGGGGAGATCCCACCGCACCAGCGCTTCTATTACCTCGAACTGCTCCGACGGGCGGGCTTGATTGAGGAACTTCCGGACTCGCCCGACATTCGGCTGTCCGGAACGGACGCCCTTGCAGCAGACGGTCGGGCGGATTGGCGGCGACGGGGCTTTGAAGAAGAGCGCTGGATCGGTGTCAGCCCCGGGGCGGCTTTCGGTGGGGCGAAACGCTGGTTGGCGGAGCGTTTCGCGGAGGCGGCCGGCCGGTTGTCACGGGAATTGGACGCCGGAGTTGCTGTTTTCGGCACGCCGGGCGAGGCCGAACTCGCCGGGCAGGTAGCCGAGTTAGCGGGGCCGCGAGCGTACAACTTGGCCGGTAAGACGACCTTGGTGGAATTTCTTCAGCTTGCGGCAGCCTGTACGGTTTACCTGACCAACGACTCGGGGTCGATGCATGTTGCAGCAGCTACGGGCGTGCCCACGGTAGCGGTGTTCGGCGCAACGGATCACATTGCCACCGGACCCGCGTCGGCGTCTGCTCGAGTCGTGCGACATGATGTTGATTGCAGTCCGTGCTTGCTGCGCGAGTGTCCGATCGATCATCCTTGCATGCAGGCGTCGGCGTCGAAATGGTTGTCGAGTCGGCGCTTTCCTTACTTGCCGCGCAACCCGCCGAGCATAGCCGCTAACGGCGACAGGAACAACCGCCCTTCATGGACACACGCGAGAAGATCGTGAGCGAGGACGAGATGGCGCGGCGTTATGGGCAAGCAGGTTCAGCGCCGTCGCTGGTTGTCGCCAAGGGTTTGTTCGACATCCTCAGGCCCGAACATTGTCGGCGCCTCGCTGACGCTCGGCAACCGGGAGCGGATCTGGTCGTGATCGTCTACGCTGATGACAATTCGCGCCGCGCCGTGCTCGATCAGCGGACCCGCGCGGAGCTAGTCGCGGCTCTCCGGGAGGTCGAAGCCGTCGTGGTCCGCGGTGAAACCGGGGCCGACGCAAGCGCTCAATCTTGGAACCCGGAGAAGGTTGTCGATATCGATCAGCCACCCCTGCCTGATCTGGTCGCCGACGTGTTAGAACGCCATGGATCCGCCGGCAACACCTCGTAAGATTCTCGTCGTGCGGCTGGGCGCGATGGGCGATGTGATCCACGCTCTCCCCGCGGTCGCGCGGCTTAAGTGCAGCTTCCCGAACGCTCACGTCACTTGGGCCGTTGAGTCCCATTGGGCACCCCTGCTCAAGGCGAACCCGTACGTCGACGAGGTTGTGCCGGTACCTCTGGCGCAGTGGCGTAAGAACCCCGCTTCACTCTCGACATGGACCTCTTTTCGCGATTTCCGCCGCCGACTTCGGCGATCGAAGTTCGACTTGGCTATCGACTTTCAGGGGCTTCTGAAATCCGCGGTTGTGACCTATTTCAGTCGGGCCGATCGCGTATTCGGTTTCGAAAAGGAAATGGTGCGTGAGCGACTCGCGGCGTCGTTTTACTCGGATCGCGTTGCCTCGCATTCCGAGCATGTCGTGGAAAGGAATCTTGATCTGGCAACGGCTGTGGGGGCAGCGAAGGGCCCGCTCATTTTTCCCGTGCCGAGGGGGAAACCGGGCTCGGCCCTGCCTGACGGCGATTTCGTCCTAGCGGGTCCGATGGCCGGCTGGACGTCGAAGCAATGGCCCGCGGAGCATTACGCCGAATTGGCGCGGCTGCTTTGGCGGGACCGCGGCATGCCGTTGGTACTGGACTGCATGCCGCAAGACCGGCCACAGGTTGAGCGGATTTATACCCGCGCGCCGAGCGGCAGTTGCATTGTTCACGCGTCCTCGCTTGAGGAGTTGATTGTGGCGACCCGGCGGGCTCGGGCGGTGGTCGGGGTTGACAGCGGCCCGCTGCACTTGGCCGCGGCACTTGATGTTCCGGGCGTAGCGATTTACGGACAAACCGACCCTGCCCGCAACGGGCCTTACGGGAACTCCTTCACTGTTCTTCGGGCCTCCGGCGTTTTGACTTCCTACAAGCGCTACGAGGCGATCCACTCTTCGATGCTGCTGATTCGGCCGGAGCAGGTGTGGGATGCTCTCGCGGCTCGGTTGGACGTGCGGGGCCGGAGCCAAGCACGCACCCTCAACCAGACCGAGCAGCGACCGTAAGAGCGGTGTGAGACGCCGCCCGCAGCCGCAAACCAAGCGGTGACTCTTGCGTGTTCGGCCTCCGGCGCGGGCGGAAGAAACGTCGCCACGATTGGCGACACGGCACGCAGGAGTGCGTGCGCCGCGGCGTGGTCCACGACTCACCTTTACCCGTTTACCTGATACCCGACGCGGACCGGCTTGCCATTTGGTAACAATAGAAACTAATTCCCCCTCGGCCCGAAGCGCCTCGGCCGAGCGATGCTGTTCCAAGAAGTACTCCCGATGCGCCGCATCCGACATCGACTCAGATTCGTATTGTTCGTATTGTCAGTTAGCTTCTTGGCGGATGGACCGGCGGTCGGCCAAGATGATGAACGGCTGTCTGGAAAGGATGCTCGGGAACTTTATCGCCGCGTCGCGGATCTGATGGATGCGACTTCGTTCGCCGCGCCGGAGTTGGCGCGCGCCGGGGCTCCGCTGATCGAGAATGCGCGGCAGTCGGCACGAGCGCTCCGCGTCGGCAATACCCGCGAGCACAGCGGCGTGCAATATCGCCTGCTGGCGAATGCCCGGATCTTTCTGCAAATCGCCGATGTCGTTCCTAAACCCAAATCGTTCGCCGAGGAAATCGGCGGGCAGCTCACCGATCTGCGTCAAGCGGTCGAGAGGCTGTCGGCGCACTTCCGCGCCACGTTGGAACACAAGGAAAACATTGTTCGCGGCTCGGACCGTGATCAGTTGGCGCGCTATACCGAGGATAATTCCCAACTCAACGGAGTGGGCGCGGTCGAGAATCGGGTGGTCTTTTTCGGCGATTCGATTACCGACGGCTGGCCGCTCAACCAGTACTTTCCCGGCAGGCCTTATGTCAATCGCGGCATTGGCGGTCAGATCACCAGCCAAATGCTGGGCCGCATGCAAGCCGATGTGATTGCCCTTCAGCCGGCCGTTGTCGTCATTCTCGCCGGGACGAACGACTTGGCTCGCGGCGTTCCTTTCGACACGATCAAGAACAACCTGGCGATGATCGCTTCGCTGTCCGCCGCGCACGGCATTACGCCGGTCTTCGCCTCCCTGTTGCCGGTCAGTGATCATCACAAGCAGAACGACCCGAACTACGAGCGATCCGGCTTGCGGCCGCCGCGCGATATCCTCTCGCTCAATCGTTGGATACGTGATTTCTGCACCGAGCGCGGCCTGATCTACCTCGACTACCACTCGAAGATGACCGACGCCGAGGGACAACTCCGGGCGGAGCTGGCCGACGACGGCTTACACCCCAACGACGAAGGGTATAAGGTTATGGGATCCCTTGCGCGGACCGCCATTGGCGCGGCCCTGCAATCTCGCGGCAAGAAGAAGAGGAAGAAACGCTTGGGGCTGTTCTAACGGGCACAGCCGGCCGCGGTTCTGCTCGCCGGTTCGTTGTCATCTCAACCGGCCCCAACGCGTCCGGTCGCGGCGTTCGTGGGCACGAAAGACATGTCGCTAGGAGTGGCGACACGGCACGCAAGAGTGCGTGCGCCACGTCGGGGACGTTCGACATCGAGGAGATTCCGGGCTTATTTTCGGAGAGTCCGTTTCGCGCCGGCTGCAGCTACTGATTCAATGGAACCTGTTCGGTCGGCGATCGGTATAGCATCCATTTTTTCACAGCCCTTCATTCATTTCCATTTCCGACCTGTCTCGCGCCGGAGTTTGTCGAGCGCTGATTCCATGGTCTGGCGCGATTCGAAAAATTCCTTCCATAGATCGCCCTCTTTCTTGAGGCGCGCCGGCATGGTCTTGATCGTGAAACGCGCGGGGGTGAGCGTCTTGCGCAGCTCGTTCACCTTCACAGGGGCTGACACCGTTGCCTGGGGGAAGGGCCGAACACTGTAGACCGACGCCAACGGGCGGCCCATGGCGTTCTGCGAGTAGTCGATATAGACCTTACCTGGGCCGCGCTTGTCTACTTTGCGCTCAAGCGTGACGCGATCTTCCATACGGGCCGCGATGACTCGCGCAACGATTTCGGCGAAGGTCCTGGTTTGCTCGTAGGTGTAAACGGGGTCGAGCGGCAAGTATAGGTGGAACCCGGTCGCTCCGGATGTCTTGAGGAATGCAGTCATTTCGAGTCGGTCCAGCATCTTCAGGATTTCACGCGCGACTTCCACGACGGTCGAAAACGGCGTTCCCTCTACCGGATCGAGATCAAAGAAGAAATAGTCGGGCTGATCGAGCCGTTCCGCCGGGCTCGACCAAGGGTGGTGCTCGATGCAGCCCAGGTTCGTGAGGAAGAGCAGCGAGGCCAGGTCGTCGGCGACGTAGTAGTCGATATCTTTCGCTCGCTCCTCCGAAAGGATGGGGAGGGTGCGCATCCAGGGGGGTTTCTCGGCTCCGGCGTCTTTCTGATAGAAAGACTCGGCTTCGCTGCCGTTCGGGTAGCGGTGCAGCACGAGCGGGCGGTCCCTAAGAAAGGGCAGCAGAAACGGAGCGGCCTCGAAGTAGTAAGCCAAGACCTGGCGCTTCGTGTAGCCGGGGACGGGGAAGTAGATCTTGTCGAGGTGGGTCAGTCGAAAGCGCTTGCCGTCGAGCTCGACGGTAACCGTTTCCTTCTTACCGCGCCGCAGTTCTTGTTCGAGCTCAGCCGCGGATGTGATCGCTCGAGCACCCGACGGCGCGGTCTCGATAACGGAGCCCTTGGTTTCGCGGCGGGATTCGCGGACGTCGATGTCATCGCGGAGGCCGAGGAACACGGGCTGCCGCAGCCGGGATTCACTTGTCCATTCGTGAAACTTGACGCGCGCCACGAGGTCCGGCTCGACCCACCTCGCGGCCTGTTTTATTCTTGGGATTTCAGCGAAGGGGCACGTCTTTCGGAGGCGCTCGGCCAGCAGCACCGAGATCCGTTTGCCGGATTCGCTGGTGAATCCGCTACCGACGCCGCCGACGAATTCGAACTTCTTCCCGTTATAAAGGCCCAGTAACAACGCACCGAAATGCTCGCGGCCCCCGCCCGGTTCCGTGAATCCGCAAACCGCGGTGTCTAGTTCGCGGACTACCTTGATCTTGACCCAATTGGCGTCGCGCCCCGAAACGTAAGGGCTGTCAATCTGCTTGCCGACGATCCCCTCCACGCCTTTTTCAGCGGCCAACGCGAACAGCTCCGTACCCTTTTCCATGATGTGATCGGAATAGCGAATCGGCCCCTCGGCATCGAGCAGTTCCTTGAGCAATTTCTTCCGCTCGATCAGAGCGACGGGACGAAGGTCATATCCGTCGGCCTCGAGGATGTCAAAAACGTAATACACGACAGGCGCGCCGGCGATGTCGCCGGGGGACGGCTTGGCGACGTTCATGCGTGATTGGAGTCTTCCGAAGTCGGCGCGCCCGTGCTCATCGAGGACAACGATCTCTCCGTCCAACAACGCTTCGGCGGCGCGCAGCCGTTCGGGCAAGATCGACAGCTCCGGATAGTGACTCGTAACATCGCGACCCGCCCGCGAGGAGAAACGCACCTCGTCCCCGCGAATGTCGGCTAAAGCGCGAATGCCGTCCCATTTCAATTCGAAGATCCATTCCGGTGCGGCGAAGGGCTTTTCGAGAATCACCGCCAGCATGGGTTCGGGTCGTGCGGGCCGCGGAGAAGGCACTGGGACGGCTCCCTCGAGCGCGGCGGCGGGCGAAGACGACGTAGCCGCGAGAGCCGGAACGCCATCACGAATCTCAGCCAGGGTCCTTCCGGTGACCGCTGACTCCACGTGATCATTTGCGTCCCAGGCGGTATCGGCCGCCGCATCGCGGTGCTTAATGAGCAACCACTCGGGCTGCTTCGGCTTCGGACCGGTGGCTGAGGGCTTTGTCCGGACAAGGACGAAGCTGCCTCGAAGCCTCTTGCCGCGCAAAGTGAACTTGATCTCCCCCCGATCGAGCTGCTCTTGGGCAGCCCCGACGCTTTCGTAAGTCCCGCAATCCCAGATCTGGACGGTTCCCGCCCCGTAGTTGCCTTCCGGGATCACACCTTCGAAGTTCCCGTATTCGAGCGGATGGTCCTCGGTCTGGACCGCCAGCCTTTTGTCGTCGGGGTTCAAGGACGGCCCTCTCGGGACTGCCCACGACTTCAGGACGCCGTCGACTTCCAAGCGCAAGTCATAGTGCAGACGCCGAGCGGCGTGTCGCTGCACTACAAACACCGGAGCTGCCTGGGCAGCCGACGCCGCTGTCTTCTCTTTGCCGCCCGCCGGTTCAGGGGTCTTCCCAAAGCGGCGCTTCTTTCTATAGGAAGTGAGAGCCATGGCAGGCCCGCGGTCGGGCTGTTTCCATTTTCGCCCAACCGCCCGGCCGCGCACGATCGGCGCCTCGAATCTCAAGCCCGGCAATTTTCATTCGAAAAACCGCTGGGGAGCACCGATAAGGACTTCGAGCCCGCACGAATCAAGCGGGCCGGAGGATCTGAATGCACCCCACGACGGCTTCCCCTTTTCGATTTGCAGCGATTTTGTTGGCCGGCATTGTCCTGACGGCCGGCTTGCCGTCACTTGTCGGCGCGCCCCAAGCGGTATCGGTCGACGATGTGCGCCAATGGAACTCCGCGCTGCTGCGATTGCAGGACCGCTTGCCCGCCGGTAGAACCGCGGCACAAGCACCGATCATGCAGCAGCAAGCGGCGGCCCTGGTGGTGCGGCGCAGCCGCGCTCTTGCAGCCCTCATTCGAACCGATCCCGACCAAGCTCTCGCAGTGGCCCTGCCAACTGACGTGCTCCATGGGCTCCGCCGAGCGTTCCCGGCAACGGCATCGGAATTCGAGGTGAGGGGAAGCTGGGAAGGCATCGTGGATTACACCATCGTCGACGATGAAGACCTGCGACAAAGCGAAGTGGAAATCGTTCTGCAAACCGGTTCAGAGCGGCTGGCCGTCCACTTTGCCGAGCGCGAGCTCGCGGGATTGCGGGCTGGGGTATTCCTGCGTGTCGAGGGAGTTCGCGTCCATGACGAAGTGGCGGTCGAGCCGCGGGCAGCGGCTGAATGGGAAGAGAGTATTCACGCGGCATCCGCGCAGAACCCAGTAGAAGCCGCGGGCTCTTGCAGCGCGCTCGGGGAACAACGAATCGCGGTGATCAGAGCGACGTTTCCGGGCGTTACGCCGAGCCTGACGCGACAGAAAGTTGTCGACACGTTTTTCGGGGCAAGCACATCGTTGGACGGGTACTGGAAAGAGGCGTCGTACGATCAGACTTGGGCAACGGGCGAAGTTTATCCGCTGGGCGGAGGATGGTACGAACTCGACCGCGAATACTCTTGCGCCAGCGGCAACGACGAGTCGGCTTTGTTGCGCGCCAAGGCGATCGAAGTCGCTGATCCCGATATTGACTATTCCCAATATGAGCGGGTGGTCATTGTCTTCCCGAAACCGGCGAGCGGTTGCCGCTATGCAGGCCTGGCGTCGTTGGGTTGCGGCATGTCGGTGCCGGATACCAGTGACCGGGTCTCCTACGCCCACCAAGTAGCGGACTACATGGGCAATTCCACGCTGGCCCTGCAGCTCACCTGTCACGAAATCGGCCACAACCTCGGGCTCAGCCATGCGGCGTCGCGCCGATTCTATGCCGCCGACAGCTCACGGGAAACGTTGGGCGCTTTCGGGACGTCGGGGAGCATTAGTACGTACGGCGACAAGTTCTCTTGTCTGGGAAGTTGGGTCGTCGGCCATTACGCTGTCTCTCACAAGGCCGACATGGGTTGGCTGAGCGGGTCGGCTGTCGCGAACGTAACTTCGACCGGGCAGTTCAACGTGACGCCGACTGAAGCGAGCGGTTCCGGCACCAAAGCCCTTAAGATCAGACGCGGTTCCGGCAACAACGATCACGTATGGGTGGAATACCGCCAGCCGACAGGGTCCTATGATTCGAATCTGCCCTCACAGGTTTTCAGTGGTGCAATGTTGCACTACGAAGACTCGTTTACCGGCTTGAAGAGTCACCTACTCGATGGGACGCCAGGGACTTCATCGTTTAACGACCCGGCCGTGCCGTCGGGGTCGACAACAGTTGATGCCTACACGAACCTTTCCATCGCAGTCGGCACGGCAAGCTCGTCGGCCTTGACTGTGACGGTGGACTTCGGGCCGGAACCCTGCACCGAAGCGGATCCCAGCATTTCGGCTACGCCCTCGAATCCCTCGGTCGATGCCGGCAGCAGTGTGGACTACAGCGTGGTGGTTACCAATACCGATTCGAGCGGGTGCGGCCCGGCCTCGTTGAGTCTCAGTTCCATCGAACCGGCCGGTTGGATCGGCGTGTTTTCCAGTTCCGTAGTTACGCTCGATCCCGGCCAGACCGCCACGGTGACGCTCACCGAGTCCGTCGATGCATCCTCGGAACCGGGGACCTATCCGGTTGACGTCACGGCGACCCAGGACGCTTCGTCGATGAGCCAAACGGACAACGTCAGCGCCACCGTGACCGTCGTTCCTGATCCGTGTTCGGAGGCGGCTCCGACGGTAACCGCTTCACCGAGCAGCCAGTCGGTTGATCCCGGATCAAGCGTCAGCTACAACGTCACCGTGACGAACAACGATTCGGCGACCTGCGGTGAAGCCGTCTTTTCGCTCTCTTCCAACGAGCCGAGTGCGTGGAGCAGCTCATTCTCCCCGTCGTCACTCACTCTCGCGCCGGGTGCAACGGGCACCGCAACCTTGTCGGAAACACCCGACGGCGCCGCCGCGTCCGGGACCTACCCCGTCGGGGTCACGGCCACCCACACTGCGGCCTCCTTGAGCGGCAGCGACGAAGTCACTGCCACGGTCAACGCGGTTCCTGATCCTTGTACCGAGGCCGCGCCGACGGTAACCGCTTCACCGAGCAACCAGTCGGTCGATCCGGGTTCAAGCATCGCGTACAACGTCACCGTCGTGAACAATGACTCGGCGACTTGTGGAAACGCTGTCATCTCGCTCTCTTCCACGGAGCCGAGCGGCTGGAGCGGGTCATTCTCGCCGTCCCCGTTGACGCTTGCGCCGGGCGCTTCGAGCACCGCAACTCTGACGGAGACGGCGGCGAGCGACGCCGCGGCGGGGCCGTATGAAATCGGGGTCATAGCTACACACAACTCCGCCGGCTTGAGCGGAGACGACCAGGTCACCGCCACGGTGAACTCGTTTGCCGAGACCCATACGTTGAGCATCGATATCGTCGGGCTGGGCAAGGTGACCAGCACGGACGGTGTCGTCAATTGCACAAAGGATTGCAGTAAGGAGTACGCAGAAGGTGCTCAAGTCGAACTAACGGCTGTCGAGACCAAGAAGAACATGAAGTTCGCTCGTTGGGAAGGTGCTTGCGCGGGCACGGAACCCACCTGCGAGCTCACAGTCGATTCCGACGTCTCCGTGGCGGCGGTCTTTGAAAGGCCACCGAGAGGCCGCAACAAATAGACGCGTCGCGACCGTGCGAGGCGTACGACCGCTGCTTACCGAGGCGGCGGTCACGCCGCCGACAGAAGGCTGCTTTTCATGAGCTTCAAGAACTCGTCCACATCCGCCTTGCTGATATTCATTGGTGGGCTTAGGCGAATGATGTTGCCCCGCAACCCGCCTTTGCCCACTAATAAGCCGTGCTCGCGGCAGGCTTCGAGCACACGGGCGGCTTGCTCGACGGCAGGTTCTTTCGTTTGGCGGTCGGTTACCAGCTCGATAGCCTGAAGGAGCCCCATTCCGCGCACATCGCCGATGACCGGGAATTGCTCCTGTAGCTCAAGCAGGCCGCCCCGCAAATATGCTCCAACGTCGGCGCAGTTAGAGCGAAGGTCCTGTTCCTCAATGCAATCGAGAACAGCCTTGGCGGCGGCCGTCGAAACCGGGTTTCCGCCGAAGGTCGCCATGGTCAGGAACCGAAGCGAGTCCGTGATCTCGGGCCGCGAGACCGTGACGCCGATCGGAAGCCCGTTGGCTAAGCCTTTTGCCCCGACGAGAATGTCAGGCTCGACGCCGTAGTGTTCTATCCCGAACCAGTGCTTCCCGGTTCGACCCCAACCGGTCTGGACTTCGTCGCTAATCAGCAATCCACCGCGCCGCTTCACGATGTCGCGAATGATCGGGAAGTACTCCTTGGGCGGTGTGATGCACCCTCCGATGCCTTGCACCGGCTCGGCGAGGAACCCCGCGATCGCGCCGGTGGTCGCGGTTTCGATCAGGTCGTCGACATCCGTGGCGCATTTGATGTCGCACGATGGGTAGCTGAGTCCCAGCGGACAGCGGTAGCAATAGGCGTTGTGAGCGTGGAGTATGCCCGGTTGCGAGCTGCCCGCCCCCCGCCAAACCCCGTGACCGGTCAGCGACATTGCCAGCGCGGAGCGGCCGTGATAGCTGTGCCTTAGGGCGATGATCTCGTGGTTGCCCGTATGGGCGCGGGCCAACATGACGGCGGTTTCGTTGGCCTCTGTGCCGCTGCTCGTAAAGAATGACTTCGTCAACCCATCCGGCGTGATGGAGGCGATCTTAGCCGCGAGTGCCGCGGCCGGCTCGGTACGAAACAGCGTCGAGACATGAACCAACCGTTCGGCCTGCTCGCGAACCGCGCGAACAACCGCTTCATTGGAGTGCCCGACGCTAATGGTAACGATGCCGCCGAAGAAGTCCAGGTATTGCTTGTTATCCGCGTCCCAGACGTATTGATCCTTGGCGTGGTCGAGGACCAAGGGCTTGTCGAAATAGTGAAAGACGGCCGGAAAGAGATACTTTTCCGACGCCAGGATTATTTCTTCACGGGTCATTTCGTCTGGTTGCCCAGGGCTATCACGTCCCTAGCAGCCCGTCGTGGAAGTCCGACTGCACGAACAAAGTACAGTCCCGTTCCTATGAATCCGCAGTTTCATAATACCGCCATGAAAATGGGGACCAACGGGTCGAAGCGTCGGGCCGGAGTTTCCTGCCGCCCTTTCCGGGCTCCTCTTGGGTGCGGTGTCTACCCAGGTTTCCTCTCCGGCTGCACCCTGGAGGCAATCGCGGATGGAGTTTACCGGCTGTGCCCGTTCCCATTTCTTAACGGCCTTCGAGCAGGCCGCCTAATCCTCGGCCAATTTGACAAGCTGCTTGCCGATATTCTCGCCCGCGAGCAATTCGATGAACGCTCGGGGCGCGTTTTCGATGCCCTCAACGATCCGCTCGCGGTAGTGCAGGTGTCCTTCGGCGACCCACTTCATCATCTCGGGCAAGGCCTCGTGGTAGCGATCGGCGTAGGCGAACACCAAGAAGCCCTGGATTTTCGCCTGCTTGGTAATCAAGTGCCAAAGGAAGCGCGGTCCCATCTCGACTTGTTCCAGGTTGTATTGAGAAATTTGCCCGCAAATGGCGATGCGGGAGCCCGTGTTGAGCCTGGGGAAAACGGCATCGGTGATTTCGCCGCCCACGTTGTCGAAATAGCAATCGATTCCGTTGGGACAAAACTCTCGCAGCTTGGCGGCATAGTTGTCGGTCGTCTTGTAGTTGAACCCGGCGTCGAAGCCCAAGTCCTCGACGATATGCCGAACCTTCTCATCCGTGCCCGCGATGCCCACCGCTCGGCAGCCTTTGATCTTCGCGATTTGCCCGACCGCCGAACCCACGGCTCCCGCAGCCCCGGAAACAACTACAGTTTCACCCGGCTGTGGATTGCAAACATCCAGCAGTCCGAAATAGGCCGTCATCCCGGGCATGCCCAGCACGCCTACGGCGGTTGAGAGCGGTGTGTGTTCGGGGACTTTGGTCAGCTGCGAGCCTGCCGCGACGGCATACTCCTGCCAGCCGAGGTTCCCGACAACGGCGTCGCCCTCGGAAAAATCCGGGTGCCGTGATTCCACCACCTGGCCTGCCACGCCCCCAACCATCACGTCGCCGATCTGTACCGGGGGTGCGTAGGATTTGCGGTCCCGCAAACGTCCGCGCATGTACGGATCCACCGAGAGATACGCCCCGCGTACCAGGCATTCGCCTTCACCGGGCGAGCCGACTGGGCTCTCGGCCAACCGAAAATCCGATTCTTTCGGAACCCCGACCGGACGCGCAGCAAGCAGAATTTGACGATTTACGGTGTCCATGACAAGCCCTTTCGCAAAACGAAGATTTGCAGTGTAGCAAAGCGGAACCCTGCCGCCGTGGTTCGGTTCGGAGTCGGTTATCAGCGATGTGGGCTCGACCGGGTGTTCAGCCGGAGTGCTGACCGCGGCCGCCGATCCGCTGGTTTGGGTGCGGCGTTCGTGGAATCTCGTGGTGATGGTGCGCAAGAGAGGACTTGAACCTCCACGGGGTTTAAAGCCCCACTAGGACCTGAACCTAGCGCGTCTGCCAATTCCGCCACTTGCGCACGGGTGGAAGGAGTGGGCGTTGCCCGCAGCCATCATCTTGCCGGCGGGATCGACGCCTGTCAATTTGCGGCAATCCGGGACAATGCTTGCTGTTAGGGTAAGCGGCTTGGTTGGTTCGTGATTCCCGGCCCCGTCGGTTCGTAGCAGGGCTCGCCTCTTTTGGGATGCGGGGTCATATCGATGATGTAGTACGCATCGCCTTCGATCTTGAAGTAGAATCGCCAATTCCGGTTCACCCGAGCCTGCCACACATCGTAGCCGCACGCCGACCTGACGAAGCCGGGAATCCGACGAGACCAAATACGATCAGCCTCCGGCCGCCGGTCACCCCACCGGCAGCCATATTGCCACGTCGCCCACGCCGCGGTTTGACCAGGCGTAGTAGGGGATCGCGGTCGCGCCCTCTCTCTCGATCACGTTGATGCTTCCGAGTAAATCCTCTCGGCGCGGTCGGACTGGCAATTTTGCGGCGGCATTCGCTAGGATGGTTCGGCTCGTAACGTTTTCTGACGAGAGGCTGCCCATGATGCAAATATCCCCTAATTCCCGCCGTCTATCCCGCCGCCGTTTTCTGGCCGGAAGCGCTGCCGCGGCCGGTTTAGCGGCCGTCGGATGCACGGGCACCAGGGAGGAAGAGTCAGCGCCAAAAGTCGAGGAAGCTCCCGCCGCGGCGTCCGAGGAAGGCTTTGTCTCGATATTCAACGGCGAGGATCTCACGGGTTGGGAGGGGGATGAGAGGCTTTGGCTGGTGGAGGACGGCGTCTTGGTCGGCCGCTCGCCCGGCATCGACTACAACGATTTTCTGGGGACCGAGAAAACCTACGGCAATTTCGTTCTGCGCTTTAAGATTCATTTGCTGAACAATGACGGCAACACCGGCGTGCAGTTTCGCAGCAAACGCGAGGAGGGGTCGACGGAAATGATCGGCTATCAAGCCGACGCCGGGCCCACCTGGTGGGGCAACCTTTACGACGAATCGCGCCGGCGCATTAATCTGGTCGAGCCTGACCCCGCCGTAATCGACCGGATCCTTAAACCCAATGACTGGAATGACTACGAGGTCTACGCCAACGAAGACCACATCCGCCTCTCGATCAATGGCGAGACGACGGTTGACTACCACGAAGAAGATGCGTCGATTGCGCGTGACGGGATGATCGCGCCCCAAGTACACTCCGGGCCGCCGCTCGAAGTTCGTTTCAAAGACATCCGGATCAAGGAGCTGTAGCTCGGGACCCTGTGAGGAGCCCCGGCCCCGAGATGCGATCAGGGCCTTTCGGTGGGAGCCGAGTCCCCGGGACCGGGCAATGGTGTCTTACGGCCTCCGGCGGCCTCTCCCTCGATCAACGCGTTCAGGTCCGGGTAGGCGTAGATCACGGGCGCCTTGTTTTGCATCAACCCGCCGGTGTCGGCAGTCGGCCCGTAGTTGCTGTGTAAGTCACGCCCCAACATCCGCAGCATCGCGGTTTGTTGCCCGCGGTGGTGGGAGGTGTGGGCAATGCGGCGCACCATAACCCAAGCCCGCGAGCGGAGGGTGTCGAAGAATTTCACTTCCTCTTCCCACCACGAATCGGATTTCTCCCGGAGTGCTTCCAGGCGTTTGCCGGAATCTTCGGCGTAGCGGTGGATGAAATCGAGACGGGTTTCGTCGGCGGGTAAGGGTGGCACGCCGACATCGATCCCGAGAATGTCGAGGAACCACAGGTTTTCGCTGACACATTGGTGGACGAAGTGCTCATGGACGCTGCGGCCGCGAGGGTCGGTTGCGTGGGGGCGACGTGGCAGATCCCCGTCGCGAAACATGCTCCACACGCTAAGGACCTTCAAGCGCTCGGTTTCGTAGGTGTCAATGAGGAATTGATACTTCATGTTGAGCTTCTTCGATTGCTGCGTTCCAAGGGTGACCGTGGGCCGAGCTTCGCGTGGGGGTGCGCGGCGCAAATATGGGAGAATCGGCGGCACGGGCGCCAGTGCTTCCCTGCTGAAATTTTTCGCTGGGTTCGGCCACGGCTAGAGCCTTAAGGGAGAAGGCCGCTAAAACGGCCTGGTTGCCGGCGGCTGCGTCCATACCGGCCTTCAGGGGCAGACCTACTTGCAACCCAAGCCCGGTGCACCGGGCTGAGCGTGGTCTTCCGACCACGGCTCTGTTTCTACTGCCCGCATTGCGAGAGATAATGTCCCACATCAATGTCGCGCTGGAAGAACGAAGATCCGGCAAGTCCCTTTGTTATAATCGGTTGCGACCCTCTTCGGGCACTTCCCGGGTCTCCAGGATACGGCCGGCGACCGATTCTTGGTGGTCCGGCGTCCTGAAAACGCGCCATGGAACGGAAGCATCAGCGGATTTCCTTGGCGGCGTCGAGCATCCTGCTCGTCGTGCTGGTCTTTCTTGCCTTTTGGCAAACCTCCCTCGATTTCGGTGAATTCAGCCCCAGTGGGCCAACCGAAACGGTCGTACTCTGGGCGATTTCGACGCTGGTGGTGTTGGGCGTCGTCACGCTGGGTTTCATTGTCTTTCGGCTGCTGCTGCGGCTCTACTTTGAGCGCCGCGACAACCGGCTGGGCTCACGTATCAAGACCAAGCTGGTGTTGGGGGCGTTCGCGCTTTCGATTGTGCCGGTGTTGTGCCTGGCCTGGTTTTCGTTTATGGTGCTGAACCGCACACTCGACAAGTGGTTCAGCCAACCGACGATCCAGATTCAAAAAAGCTCCGAGAAGTTGGTTCAACAGCTCCAGGAAATGATGCGCGAGAAGACGGAAAACGACGCGGCTTGGGTTGCGTCGTTGCCTGAAGTCGACGCCCTGAACAGAGAAGACTCGACCGCAACCAGCGCGCAGGCCGTCTCGCAGTTAGAGGGCCTTGCCCGTGCAATCAATGCACACTACGTCGGCCTGCTTCGCGGAGCCGAGACGAAACCATGGGCGGAGTTTCGCTCCGGGGATCTGATCGAAGAGGCGGTTGAGTGGCCTGCTGCTGCCGGTGACGAGCACGCCGACGAAGCGGGCGTGGTTTCGTCGCTTGACGGTAGTCGAATCGTGGCCGGCGCGCCGCTCACCGGCGATGGCGGCGGCCGAATCTTGGTCGCATGGCGGATTCCCGACGACTTGCTCGATCGCAGCGCCGAGATGGAACAGCAGGTGCGCCACTACGCAACGCTGCAACGCGACCACCGCGAGTATCGCTATTTGTATTTCGGGATTCTGGCGTTGGTTGCCATTTTTGTCTTGTTTGTCGCGACCTGGCTGGCGCTGTTCCTTTCGAAGCAAATCATCGTTCCCATCGAGGCGCTGGTTGAGGCCACGGGAGAATTGTCGAGTGGGCACCTCGACTTTCGAGTCCAAACCAGTGCTAGCGACGAGTTGGGTGCGCTAGTGCAGTCATTCAACCGGATGACGCAGCAGCTTGAGTCGCACCGCCGCAAGCTGGAACAAAGCAACGCCCACCTGGCCCGTGCCAACACGGAACTCGACGCGCGGCGGCGTTTCATCGACGCCATTCTCGAAAGCATCACGCCGGGCGTGATGTCGGTCTCCGCCGACGGCGAGATCCAGAAGATCAATTCGAGCCTTGATGCGATCTTCCAGCACGACAAGGTCGGGCAGGCGCAACGGCTCGAAGACTTGTTCTCTCCCGAGGACTACGACGAGCTCCGTTACATGATGAAACGCGCGCGCCGAACCGGGTTGGCCAACCGCGAATTCGTCTTTCAAAACCGCGGAAGGATTCTCCATGCCTCGGTGACGGTTTCGGCGCTCGAAAAGGAAGCCGCCGCCCCGAAGACGCCTCCTGGTTTCGTAATCGTCGTCGAGGACACCACCGAGCTGTTGCGTGCCCAGAAATCCGAAGCCTGGACCGAAGTAGCGCAACGCGTGGCGCACGAAATCAAGAATCCGCTGACGCCCATCGCCCTTTCCGCCGAACGCATGAGCCGGTTGGTCGATCGCTTCGGCATGACGGACGACCCCACACGTCGCCGCGAGCTCGAGGAAAGCCTCGACAAATGCACTTCGACGATCGTGCGCGAGGTCGCGACGCTTCGGACGCTGGTCAATGAATTCGCGCAGTTCGCGCGACTGCCCGCGGCTGAACCCCGCGAAGCCGATCTCAATACGGTGGTCGACGATGCGCTCGATGTTTTCGAAGGCCGGCTGGAAGGGATCAACATCGCGAAGGAACTGGGAGCCGACCTTCCAGCCGTTTTCATCGACCCGGAGCAGTTCAAACGCGTGTTAGTGAACTTGATCGACAACGCGGCGGCAGCGGTCGAAGATTCGGCGGCGCGTGAAATCTCGATTCACACCGTGGCCGGCGTTGATCCGGAGCATGTGCAGATCATCGTCGCCGATTCGGGTCAAGGCATCTCTCCCGAGGACAAAGAGAAACTATTCCTTCCCTACTTTTCGACCAAGCGTCGCGGCACGGGGTTGGGACTGGCGATTGTCAACCGCATTCTCAGCGAGCATCACGCCGCGATCCGCGTCGAAGATCGCAGTCCGACCGGCAGCCGCTTCATAGTCGAGGTACCCACCGCCGCGAGTCGCGTCGCTGCCGCTGTCGGGGTCGAAGCCTGATGCGGAAACGCATTCTTGTCGTCGATGACGAAATCGGCATTCGAGAATCGCTGACAGGCATTTTCGAAGACGAAGGCTACGAGGTCGAAGCGGTCGAAACCGGCGAAGAATGCCTACGCCGTCTTCAAGCCAAGACCTTTCAGGTCGTGCTGCTCGATATTTGGTTGCCCACGATCGACGGCCTCGAAACGCTCGAGCGCATAGGCGCTCTGGACGTCTCTCAACGCCCGGTTGTGGTGGTGATTTCCGGTCACGGAACGATTGAAACCGCGGTCAGAGCTACCAAGCTCGGCGCTCTCGATTTTCTCGAGAAGCCCTTGTCGCTTGAGAAGGTCACCGTCACGGTCAAGAACGCCTTTGAGCACCGCCGCTTGCTGGCCGAGAACACGAATCTGCGCGCGCAACTGCCCTCGCGCTACGACATCATCGGCGAGAGCGTTCAGATGAAGGCCTTGCGCCAGCAGTTGGCGTTGATGGCGCCGACCAACGGCCGGATTCTCATTTTCGGCGAAAGCGGTTCGGGCAAGGAACTGGTCGCGCGGGCGCTGCACGCCCAGAGCCGCCGGGCTAACGGCGCCTTTGTCGAGGTAAACTGCGCTGCCATTCCCGAAGAGCTGATCGAAAGCGAACTGTTCGGGCATCGCAAGGGATCGTTCACCGGAGCGCACGAAGACAAGGCGGGTAAGTTTCAAAAGGCGGATGGCGGGACGTTGTTCCTTGACGAAGTCGGCGACATGAGCTTGAAGACCCAGGCGAAAGTACTGCGCGTACTCGAGGAGCAGCGCTTCGAACCGGTGGGCTCATCGCGGGCCGTGCAGGTCGATACCCGCGTTATCGCGGCCACGAACAAGGATCTTGAGGAAGAAATCGAGCGCGGTAATTTTCGAGACGACCTTTTCTATCGCCTCAACGTGATCCCCTTTCACGTTCCGCCACTGCGCGAGCGGGAAGAAGATATACCGATCTTGGCTGAATACTTTCTTGATGAGTTTTGCTCGGCCTACGGACGACGGCCGCGCCGCTTGACCGCCGAGGCGAAGGACGCGTTGTCTACGCGAAGCTGGTCGGGAAACGTCCGAGAACTTCGTAACCTGATGGAACGGGTCGTGATCATGACCGCGCAGGCCGAGATCGGTGTGGGCGAGTTAGGACTCTCGAGCGAAAGGCGCGCGGGCGAGACACTCCCTCGGCGGTCTCGTTTCGCCAGTTTGGAAGAAGCCCGCAAGGCTTACGAGCGCGACTACGTTCTGAAAACGCTTGATGAGCTCGGCGGCAACATGTCGCGAACCGCCGCGGCGCTGGGGCTCGAACGGAGTCACCTCTACCGCAAAATGAAGACGCTGGGGATCGCGGGCGGGTCCTGACCGGGCCGCCGCGAAGCGGGCTCGTCCGAAAATAGGCCCGGAGTCGCCTCGATAACAAGCCCCTGACGTGGCGTGAGCGTCAATCACCATTTACAGGCTCAACCTCCTGTCGCGGCGCTATGCCCAATCTTGTCACAGCCTCACGGGCCGAGAGGGCGGCGAGCTTCCTCGCGCTCGGTGATCGTCATTTCGTAAAGTTCGTCGCGGCGTGCGACGTAAAAGGTCTTCCTCTTCGTGGCGTGGAAGGCGTTCAGCTCCTGGCTGGTCGTGTAGTCATTGTGAATGATGTATTTCCCTGCCTTATCGAACTCTTCTCCCGGGCTGTCCGTCGCCTTTTCGATATCAGTAAAAAGGCCCACTTTAAATTGCATCTCCTCGATGGCGAAAAGGGTGTCGGGGTCGCCAGCCCACCGAACCCGCTTAGCTTCGTTGGGACTAAGCCGGCGAGCGATGAGTTGGGGGGGCTTGGGATAGTAGCCGAGATCCCGCATGCGACGACTGACGTGAAGTGACGCTTCGTACTCGGTCATTCCCGCATCGAGCGACTCGCGTGTCAGGCGTTCGTGTGTGTCCTTGAGGTCTTGGATCCGTTCGATCGAGGGACGCCGAGCGCGCTCCGCGAGGTCGGACGGCATGATGCCGTTGGGATATATCTCGCGGCACACGTCGGTTTCCAGGAGGACACGCACGGTTTGCTCTCGCGAATTGAAAGCGGCGACGGCACAGGGGTAAATTTCTCGCCCTTTAGCCAGGATCAGTTCCCAATCGCCCGATAGCGGCGATACGTTATCCCCTGAGGTCGAGGTCCAACCCTGGGTCCAATCGCCCTCTTCGATGAGGCGATTTTCCACGTTATTCCACATCCGGCTGACGTAATGCTGCTCCGCGCTCGGCTGAACAGGGATGCTGAGACTGATCTTGTATTCGAGATGGGTACCTTCGACCCAGCTCAGTTGCGTACGAGGGTAGGTGAACGCCCTGCCGCGATAGGTGCGCAGCCGGCGGTTTTCGATCGGCGATGGCGGCCAACGGTGCAGGATGTCGATTTGGCCGCTCGCCGTATCGAGCTTGCGCAGCGAAAAACGGTCGCTCCAGACGAAGACATGCGCCGGCGGCGAAAAGAATTCCCAGCCAAGTCCTGTCACCAGCCCCTGCGATTCGCGGTGAATGAAGTAAACCGCGTTTCCGTCAGGAGAATAGACGGGCGAAAAATAGCCTTCGTGCGACTGGACCTGGCTAAAGACAAGGACGATAACCGCAAGGAACAGCACCGCCCCCAGCATCAAAAACAACCGAAGTATCGTGGTCGGACGAACGATTGCCATGTGGAAGATTCAGCCTCTCAGCCAGCCTCGGATTCAGCTTGGCATGTTTCTCACGCGGGTGCCCGTGTGGTTTCCGACTCGAGCGCCCAGAACAGGCGCGATGTTCCAATCCGCCACGGGCCGCCCGACATTTATGTCGCACAGCCGGTCGGCGCCACCGGGTCTGACCCTTGAAGAGAGAGTGCTACAATCCGAGTGGCCCGACTCAGACGGGCGGGAGGCAGCATGCAGAAAATGTCCACGGAAATGACGCGCCGTTCGATAATTGCCGGGACCGCGGGCGCGGGCTTAATGGCGTCTACGGTGCCTGGCGCCGAGGCGGCGCCAAAGAAAGCCGTTCGCAACGGCCGCCTCAAGCAGTCGGTCTGCAAGTGGTGCTACGGCGACATGCCGCTCGATGAGTTGGCCCGCAACGCGGCCGAGATCGGGCTCAAATCCGTCGAGTTGCTGACCGAGGAAGAATGGCCGGTCGTCGAAAAACACGGCCTCATCTGCGCCGTAGGCTCGGGCGTGAATGAAATTCCCGACGGGCTCAACGACACCGCGAACCACGCCGCCATGGAGAAGAATTTCCGCCGCTTGATCCCGCTCGCGAAGAAGCACGGTGTGCCGAATCTCATTTGTTTCTCAGGCAACCGCCGCAACGTCAGCGACGAGCGGGCGTGGGAGAACTCCGCGCTGTTGCTCAACAAGGTTAAAGCGCAGGCCGAGGACGAGGGCGTGACCATCGTGCTCGAACTGCTCAACAGCAAGGTCAACCACCCTGACTATCACTGCGACACCACGCCCTGGGGCGTCGAGGTGATGAAACGAGTGGAATCACCGCGCGTGAAGCTCCTCTACGACATCTACCACATGCAAATCATGGAGGGAGACGTCATCCGCACGATTCGCGACAATATCCGCTACATTGGCCATTTTCACACCGGCGGGAATCCGGGGCGCCATGAGATTGACGCGACACAAGAGCTGAACTACAAGGCGATCTGCGAAGCCATTGTGGAGCTGAAGTTTGACGGGTACCTGGCGCAGGAGTTTATTCCTGTGCGGGATCCGATGACGTCGCTTAGCGAAGCGGCTGCGATCTGCGACGTCTAGACCACGGTTTCGATCACCTCGAAGGTTTGCGTTTCCGGGTTGTGGCGGAAGAAGACCAGGTCCGCTGCGTCGCCAGGTGCTAGAAAGCCTTGGCGCGCTTCCAAGCCCATGGCTCGGGCGGGGTTGACGGTTGCGGTTTGGAGGGCCTCGGCTAACGATAGGCCGGTAAAGCGCATGAGGTTTTCGAGTGCGCGGTCCATGTGGAGGGCGGAACCGGCTAAGCGACCCGACTCGGGCAGGCGCACGCTGCCGTCTTCACTCAGCTTCAATTCAACGTGCCCGAGCCGGTAAATGCCGGGGGAGCAGCCGGCGGGGGCGACGGCATCGGTGACGAGAATCGACCTCTCGACCGTCTTGGCGCGGACGGCGACTTTAACGAACGCCGGCGGCAGGTGAATGCCGTCCACGATGAAACCGGCGTAGAGTTCGTCGCAGGCCATCTGCTCGGTGATGTAGTTGGGGTGGCGGCGGATCATCGCGTGGGCGCCGTTGCCGAGGTGGGTGCTCATCGTCGCGCCGGCGGCAACGGCGGCGCGAATCTGTTCGGGCTCGGCACCGGTATGGCCGAGTGAGATAACCACGCCCTGCCCGGACAAGTATTTGATCAATGGCAGCGCACCCTCGACTTCGGGGGCTAGGGTTAACAGCCGAATTTGCCCTTCCGCAGCTTGTTGAAACTCTTCGAATTCCTCGATCGAAGCGGCGCGGGTGTGTTCGACCGGGTGAGCACCGCGAGGGCCGTCGTGTGACGAGATCCACGGGCCCTCCACGTGAAATCCGGCAATGGAGGCGCCGTTGGGCAGTTCACGCTTCGCTCGAGCGAGATTGGCGAGGGCTCCTCGAATGTTGCCGTTCGAGCCCGTGATGACGGTGGGGTAGAGGCGAGCGACGCCGGTCGCTCGTTGGGCGTCGATCGAACGAGCGATTTCCTCAATGGGTGTTTCGGGTGAGTTGTAATCGACGCCGGCGAAGCCGTTGACCTGCAAGTCGATAAGGCCGGGCGCGACCCAGAGGCCCGCTGTGTCGGTGTCCGAAGGGGTGACCGTTTCGATACGGCCGTCGGCGGTATGAATAGCGATCGGGCGGCCGGTCGCGGGCGACAGTGCTTGGTAGTCCATGTTAGATTGAGGGGCTTACCGCAGGGGTAGTTTCCCATACTCTCAACGTGCCGACAAGCGGCGCCGCGGCCGGTCGTGGCTGCGGCACGTGACCCCATCACAGACGCACGATGATCGACACGCCGCAACTGCTACGAGGAATCCTCGGCGGGGTGTTGATGGGCTTGGCCAATCTGGTCCCCGGCATCTCGGGCGGGACGATGCTGTTGGCGGCGGGCGTGTATCCGCAGTTCATCGGTGGCATCGCCGAGGTGACGACATTGCGTTTCCGGGCGAGGACATTGTCGTTGCTCGCGGCGGTGGGCGGATCGGCGGTGGTGGCGATCATCGCGTTGGCCGGCTTGGTGAAAGGGCTCGTGATCGATCACCGTTGGGTGATGTTCAGCTTGTTTATCGGGCTGACGCTGGGAGGCGTGCCGGTCGTGTGGAGGCTGTTGCGGCCGGCAACCGCGGTGGCCGCGGCGGGCTGCGCGGGCGGAGTGGCGTTGATGGCGCTTATGGCGTTCCTGCAACCCGGCGCGGCGGAACCAGGCGCCGGCGAGCGGGCCTACTTGATGCTCTTGCTGGCGGGTGTGGGTGGGGCGTCGGCGATGATTTTGCCGGGTATCTCAGGCGGCTATATCTTATTGATCTTGGGCCAATACCTAACGATCTTGGGAGCCGTGGACGACACGAAGACGGCACTGACCGCCGCCGGGGGACCTGAGTGGGACCGCTTGACCGAAGCATTGCATGTGTTCGTGCCAGTCGGGGTGGGAATTGTGGTCGGCGTGGTCGTGATCAGCAACCTGGTCAAAGTTTTACTGGAGCGTTTTCAGAAACCGACCCTGGGCGTGCTGCTCGGTTTGCTGCTCGGTGCGGTCTTGGGATTGTGGCCGTTTCAGCAGGGCGTCGCGCCTCGGCCGGGCGACGTGATCAAGGGGCATGTGATGACGGCGGAAGCGATCGCGTCACTCGACCCGAAGGATTTTCCGTTGGAGAGCTTCACGCCGACCGGCGGGCAGTGGGCGGGGGCAGCCGGATTGCTCGTGGGGGGATTCTTGCTGACACAAGCGGTCGCCTTGGTCGGCGGCGCGGGAGAGCGGTCGGAAGCCGTGCCGAAGGTCGAGGAATAGCGCTCGGGTACTTCAGCCATGGACGAGGCTCTACATCACTTCGTTTCCGAACTTCACGGGGGTTGGCTGGCACTGGTAATCGTCGTGAGCCTGGCGGTGTTGGGCAAGGCGGCGGACTGGCTGGTCGATGAAGCCGTTGCGCTGTCGGAGCGTTCGGGCATTCCGACGGTCGTGATCGGTGCGACCATCGTCAGCCTCGGAACAACCGCTCCCGAAGCCGCCGTTTCCGTCTTCGCGGCGCTGCAAGGCAGCCCGGGTTTGGCGCTGGGGAACGCCGTCGGCTCGATCATCTGCGACACGGGATTGATCTTGGGCCTGGCGTGCATCTTGGCGCCGTTGCGGCTCGATCGAGCAATCGTCAACCGGCAAGGGTGGATTCAGCTCGGAGCGGCCGTGGCTCTTGTAGCCGGGTGCTTTCCCTGGAGCAACGCCGGACAGGTGTTCGTCGAAGGCGGGCGGCTGCCGCAATGGGTCGGGATCGCGTTTCTCGTCGCGCTGGTGGTCTACATGGTGCTGTCGATCCGCTGGGCGAGCGCGGGAGTGACAACGGCTTCGGAAAAAGGTGTGGCCGACGACGAGGCCGGTTCGCTCGCGCTCGTGGTTTTGAAGCTGGTGGGTTCGCTGGCGCTGGTGGTGTTGGCGGCGCAGGTCTTGATTCCGTCGGTGCGGGAGGCGGCGACGCGGATCGAAATTCCGGAAAGCATTATCGCGGCGACACTGGTGGCGTTCGGCACGTCGTTGCCCGAACTCGTCACGGCCGTCACGGCGGCACGGCGGGGTCACGGCGAGCTGGCAGTAGGCAATATAGTGGGCGCGGACATTCTCAACGTGCTGTTCGTCGCCGGAGCCTCGGCGACCGCAACACCCGCGGGGTTGGCCGCCGGGGGGCACTTCTTCGTGGTGTTGTTCCCGGCGATGCTGTTTATCCTGCTGACGTTTCGGATCGGGATTTTCGTTTCCGGCGACTCGTTGAGGAAGCCTTTCGGGTTTGTGCTGCTGGCGGCTTACGGCGTGTATATGGTGGTAAGTTTCCTGGTGCCCGGCGACGGTGCGGGGATGTAACCGCGGCGCGATCACTCCTCACTGCGCAGTACTGTTGGCGGGAGGTGCTTATGTTGGACTTGACGCGTGGTAGTTCGGTAACGCGCGAGATTCTCGATTCAGCCGAGGGCGGAGGGCGGGTGATGTCGCTGGCCCCGGCGGCACCGTTGGCGGGTGCCGGGCTGGACCGATTGCGCTCCGCGGCGGCGGAGCAACTACTGGACGGACCGATAGCGTCAAGAGACTTCGCCGATTGCGTTCGCAGCGCGTTGTTTCTCTATTTCTCGGCGATCGACGAGTCGCATACCATTTCCCAGTCGATCAGCTCGTCGACGGGCAGTTTCCTGCACGGCATCATGCACCGGCAGGAGCCGGATTTTCCGAATTCAAGATATTGGTTTCGGCGGGTGGGGCGGCACGAACTCTTCCCTGTCTTGCGGGAGGCGGCTGTGGAACGCTTGCGGTCGGCGGGGGGCGCTCCGGCCGAACGGTTGGCGTCGGCGGTCGAAAGTCGGGCGGAATGGGACCCTTTTTGGTTTGTGGATCAATGCGAAGCGGTTGCACAGGCGCGCGGGACGGAGCTGGAGCGAGCACTAATGGAGATTCAACGGGTCGAGTGGGGGCTCGTTTTCGATTATTGCCTGCGACGGGCGATCAGCGACGACTGACATGACTTCCGGGGATGACGCCTCGCCCGCAGGCGATCGATTTTTCTTGGGTCTTGACGGGGGGCAATCCCATACCGAGGTCCTGATCGGCGATGCGGACGGACAAGTAGTTGGAACGGGGTCGGCCGGGCCGGCGAACTGCGGGGGATCCGCGGATGCCCGGACCAAAGCGGAGGCTGCGATCGGCGACGCCTTGTCGCGGGCGCTCGACGAGGCCGGGCTCGAACAAGACACTCGCTTTGCTGCCGGCTGCTGCGGGATCAGCGGCGGGGCTGAGGCCGCGCACGAACTCGTTTCCCGCCGAATTCACACCGAACACTTGGAAGTGGTGACCGATGCGCAAATCGCGCTGTGGGGCGCGACTGAATGCAGGCCGGGGATCGTTGTGATCGCCGGGACCGGCTCGATTGCTTGGGGCGAAGACCAAGCCGGGAAGACGGCTCGGGCGGGCGGTTGGGGCTATGCGTTCGGCGATGAAGGCGGAGCGTTCGATATTGTTCGACACGCGATGCGGGCGGCGTTGAAGGCCGAAGAAGGTTGGGGGGCGGAGACCGCTCTACGCGCCCTGCTTCTCGAAAGCGGCCACGACGTGACGATGAACGATTTGCTGCATCGTTTCTATGCTGACGGGCTGCCCCGGGACTCGATCGCCTCGCTCGCGCCGTTGGTCGATCAGGCGGCTGGGGAAGGTGATGAGGTCGCGCGGGTTATTCTCGCTGCGGCCGGGCAACATTTGGCTCGACTCGCCGAGGCGGTGCGGGGGCAACTGTTCGCGGAAGATGACCCGGTCACGATTGCCTATTCGGGCGGCGTGTTTCGCTCGGCTCGGGTGCTCGGAGCCTTTCGAAATCAGTTGACCCAAAACGAGCGAGAACCTACTCACGTCTCAGTACCTCTCCAGTCACCGGCGCACGGGGCGTTGCTGCGGGCCTACGGGTCGAGAGACCGGGACCGGAGGCCGGCCGGGGTTTGATCCCGGCGGGTTGATCGTGGCAAGCTGGTCGCGTGCCGGAGTTGCCTGATGTCGTGGTTTACATCGAAGCACTCGAGAAACGAATCCTCGGCGAGCGGCTCGATGGGGTTCGGCTGAAAAGCCCTTTCTTGCTGCGGACCTCGCATCCCCCGATCGAGGCCGTGCACGGCAAGACTGTTCAGCGCCTGCGCAGGCTGGGCAAGCGAATTGCGATCGGTCTCGATCGGGACCTCTGGCTGGTGCTGCACCTCATGATCGCGGGGCGATTGCATTGGAAGCCGGCGCGCGCGGCGGTTCCGGGCGGACGCCGCGGCTTGGCGGCCTTTGACTTTTCTTCAGGCACGTTGCTGTTGACCGAGGCAGGCTCGAAGAAGCGGGCGTCTTTGCGGGCGGTCGAAGGGGAACAGGGGCTGCGTGCACTCGACCCGGGCGGGCTGGAAGTTCTCGATGCCGATTACGGCGCCTTTCGGGCGGTTCTCCAGTCGGCGAACCACACCCTCAGGCGCGCCCTGACTGATCCGCGAAAGTTCAGCGGCATCGGCAACGCTTATTCCGATGAAATCCTGCACCGCGCCGGGCTGTCGCCGGTGGCACTGACACAGAAGTTGGAGCCGGAGGCTGTCGATCGGCTTCGGAAGGCGGCGCGCGAGACGTTGGGGTTTTGGCTCACGAAGCTGCGAGAAGAAGCCGGCGACAAGTTTCCTGAAAAGGTTACGGCGTTTCGTCCAGGGATGGCGGTCCACGGACGTTACGGGAAGCCGTGTCCGGTTTGTGGCGAAACAGTCAGGCGGATTCGGTACGCGGCAAACGAGACGAACTACTGCCCTGGGTGCCAAACCGGCGGCAAGCTATTGGCCGATCGCTCGCTGTCGCGCTTGCTGAAGAAGGACTGGCCGCGCACGCCCGAGGAGATGGAGGAGCGCTTGTCGGGTGAGTCCGGGACGGCTTGAATGAGAATCTTGGACATGGGAACGGGCAGGCCTGGAGACCTGCCCCACTGCGGGTTATACTTGGCTGGGTTCAGAGACTACCTATGATTCGTGCGAGATTACCCCTTGGCGCAATGTTCTTGTTGCTGGGCGTGTTCTGCGGACCGGCGTCGGCGCAGCGGGCCGCCGTCTACTCCATGGCCAAGACCGGCGGCAACTACATGCACAATTTCTATTTGCCGCCCCCGGCCTCGACCCCCTGGCGTCCAAGCTTTTCGCCCGACGGAAAGCAGATCGCCTTCAGCATGGCCGGATCGATTTGGAAGATCGGCATTGACGACGACACGGCCTATGAGCTGACCGCCGGCGCGACTTACGATTCCTCGCCCGTCTGGTCGCCCGACGGCCGCTGGATCGCCTATACCGCGGATGACGACTACCAGAGCATTAATCTGCGGCTACTCAATGTCGCCACCGGCGAAACCTCGCCATTGACCGAGGGTGGGCATCTCAATCTCGACCCGGTTTGGTCGCCCGACGGCAAACGCGTGCTCTATGTTTCGACGGCGCCGGACGGGTGGTACCAGCTTTACTCGCTCCCGATCGACAACGGCACGCCCGGTACGCCCGTGCGGTTGACTGAAGACCATCGCTTCCACAACGAGAGGCTTTATTTCGGGGCGCACGATCTGCATATTCATCCAACGGTTTCGCCCGACGGCAGCGAGATGATCTTTGTTTCGAATCGCGATATTTCACTCGGCTCGGGGGCGATTTGGCGGGCACCGATCGAGCCCGATGCGATGGCGAAAGCGACCATGATCTTGCGGGAGGAAACGCTCTATCGCACGCGTCCGCAATGGTCGCCCGACGGCACGCGGATTCTTTACAGTTCGCATCGCGGCAGCCAATACAACAATCTCTATGTGCTGCCGGTCGGCGGCGGCGAGCCCTATCAGTTGACGTTCGGGGAGTGGGACCGCTTCGAGCCGCGCTGGTCGCCCGACGGCGAGTGGATCGTTTACGTATCGAATCAACCCGGTGTTTCAGAGCTGCGCTTGCTCAAAACGTTCGGTGGGGAAGACCGCAAGATTGAGATCCGTCGGCGAGTTTATCGGCGACCGATGGGGACTCTCGATGTGCGTGTCATTGACGCCGACACAGGCCGGCCGACCGAAGCCCGTATCTATCTGCGTGCTTCGGACGGAAAAGCCTACACGCCGCCGGACACCTATCACCGCGTCGCGGCTCGCGCGCGGCACTACGATTTCTTTCACACCCGTGGCCGCTTTGTGGTCGACGTGCCTGAGGGAGAAGTTTCGATCGAGGCCATGAAAGGCTTCGAGCGCACGCCCGTGCAACTTACAGCCACGGCGGAAGCCGGCCGCGTTACGCTGGTGCGCCTCGAGCTCAAGCGCTTCACCAATCTGAAAGCAAAGGGCTGGTACAGCGGCAGTGATCACGTGCACATGAACTACGCCGGGAATCTACACAACACGCCGGAGAATCTGCTCTTCATGGGCGCGGCCGAGGATGTCGATATGGTCGGCGAGAAAATCGCCAACAAAGACAACCGTATTTTTGACCACCAATATTTCTCCGGCGCGTACGACGAGCGGCGTTCGAGCGCCGAGCGCTTGCTGTCTTTCGGGGAGGAATATCGGCCGCCTTTCCACGGCCATGTCAACTTCATCAATCTCACCAAGCACTTGATCTCGCCCTTCACGACCGGCTACGAAGGCACGGCGATTGAAAGCCTCTACCCGAGCAATACGGATATGTTTCGGTTGGGGAAGAAGCAAGGCGCGTTAACCGGCTATGTCCATCCCTACGACAGCGACCCGGTGTCGGCCGGCTATGCGAATGCCCGCAGTTTTCCAGTCGACGTCGCGCTGGGGACGGTCGATTACATCGAGGTCATGACCAGTGCGATGTACGCGAAATATACGTCCGAAGTGCTGCATCGCATCTTGAACTGCGGTTTCAAGATCACGCATTCCGGCGGCGAGGATTCGATTTCGAACCTGCATCGCACGCCGGCCGTTGGGGCGGCGCGGGTGTACGCCTACCTTGGCGACCAGCTCGAATGGAGCCGCTGGGTCGATGCGATCGCGGCCGGGCGGACCTTCGTCACAAACGGACCGCTGGTGGGGCTGGAGGTCAACGGCAAGATTGCCGGCGACGAGATTCATCTTCCCGGCGAGGGCGGCTCGGTGGAGATTCACGCTCGGCTTGAAACGGCCTTCCCGGTCGAAAAATTGGAGCTGCTGTTTAACGGCAAGGTCATTGATTCGTTGGCCTTGGAAGACAAGGGGCGGCGGGCCGATGTGAGCAAGCGGGTGGAGGTAGAAACAAGCGGCTGGTTCGGGCTGCGGGCCCGGACCGAGGGGCCGGTGCATCCGCTCGACGACACGCATTTGCATGCGGAAACCGGCGCGATCTATGTGTACACGGGCGAGCGGCCGATTCGGTCGCGGGAAGACGCGGAGTATTTTGTTCGCTGGATCGATGAGATTACGCGGCAGGCCGAGGGGCATCCCGGGTGGCGGTCGGAGCGGGAGAAGACGCACGTTTTGGGCCAGTTTGGAGAGGCGCGGGCTATTTACGAGCAAAGGGCCCGGGAAGTGCGGTAGGCAGGACGCAGACCCGAGCGGGCCCTATGCTACGCTTCGGGTGGACGACCTTGGGGTGACATGTTCCTCTCGCTGACGAGAAGTTGTGGCGCCGCGCTTCTTGCCTGCTTAGCGGCCGTATCGTCGGTTCGGGGTCAAGAGGCGCCCTCCCGCTCTTCCGAAGCGGCCGGCCCCCGACAGAGCGGTGTCACTGACTCCGCCGCGGCGGCTCCCGCCGACCCTTCCCGGAAAGAAAAGACCGAGTCGTCGCAGGATGACCTCTTCGCGTCGCTCGGCGTGCAAATACAGCCCCATGTGCTGGCGCTGGCGCAGATCAGAGCGCGGATGCGCGCCAGCGTCGAGCAGATGCCCAACTACACCTGTCAGGAAAGCATTCGCCGCGAGAGAACGCGAGCAGAGAGGCACGGGGGTCGCGCAACGAAATTGCGTCGGATATCAAGCGACAAGGTCAGGGTGGATGTGGCGTTTGTGGACCGGGGGGAATTGTACTCCTGGCCGGGCGCGGATCGTTTTGAAGAGACGCCGCTGTCGGAGCTGGTGGGCTTTGGGATGTTGTCGACCGGCGACTTCGCGTCCATCGCCCGCACGCTTTTCGTCGATCGTAACGGGCGATTTTCGTACGTGGGTGAAGTTGACTTCGCCGGCAGGCGCGCCCTGCGTTACGACTTCCGTGTTCCCTTGTTTCGAAGCGGATATTCGATCCACCACGAAACAGGTGATGTCGAGGTGGAATACGGCGGGGCTATTTGGGCCGATGCCGACACAAAGGACCTGATCCGGATTGAGACCCGGGTGGAAGACGCACCCCCGCCGTTGATGCTATCGGGGGTCATCAATCAGTTGGACTACGAGCGGGTTCGCATCGGGGGAAAAGATTTTCAGCTTCCGAAGCGAGCGTACCTGGAAACCCATTACCGGAGCGGCGAGCGGAACCACAACCGGATCGAGTTTTCCAATTGCCGCCAATTCGGCGCCCAGTCGGAACTGTCGTTCACCGAATCGGACGACGAACCCGCCGCGGCTTCCCCGGCAGCAGCCGAAGAATTCTCGCTGCCCCCCGGAGTATCCGTCCGCCTTCAGCTGGACACCGCGATCGACTCAAAGACTTCCCACGCGGGCGACGAACTGCGAGCGACGGTGACACGCGCGGTGGAGCATCGAGGAAACGCCCTGTTGCCAAAGGGCGCAGTCGTGACGGGTCGACTCCGGCGGGTGGAGCGTTTCTTCGAGCCGAACAACTACTTCATCATCGGGCTCAACTTCGATCGAGTTGAGTTTGACGGCAAGTGGGCGCATTTCAACGCGACGATGACAGACATGGCCAAGATACCGGGTTCGAGGGGGGAGTTCGCTAAACCGGGCTGGCCGATAACCACCCCAATCGCTAAGGGTCCGATCCTTCCCAACATCCAACGACGAGAAGTTTTTAGCGGCGTACCGCTGGAGGACACCGCGGAACTGGACATTCCGGGGAAGAGAGTTCGCATTTCCGCCGGGCACCGAATGGTTTGGACGACGCGTTATCGGTAAACAGCGGATGTGATTAGCGTGCGAGCCACATCTTCATGGTCCGCGTCACTAGATCAGCGGCGTCTTGTTGGACAAAATGGTCGGCGTCGGGGATCGTCACCAGCGTCAGATCCTTGTCGATCCATTCCCAGGTTCCGTTCAGGGCCGGAGGCAATAGGGCTTTGTCCTTGAGGCCGTGAAACATCAGCACGGGGCATTGGATGTTCGGCATCTCGCCGCCAAAGTCGGTGTAGGGTTCACGAGGGTAGTTTTTCTTGTAGTAATTGAGCATCGCCTCAAGGTCTGACCGGGCGAACGCTTCCACGTATTTCTCGCGAGTCTCGGGGTCTTTCACCCAAAACGCCAGCCCTTCGGGACTCAGCGCCAGATGAGCGCCTTCTTGCTGAAAAGCTCGCGCATATGCACTGTTTTTCTGTTGCTCGGGGTTGTTCGCGAGTTCCCGGAGCAGTCCGCGGGGGTGAGGTAGGTTAAGGATGATCAATTTGCGGGTCATCTCAGGATGCGTCATCGCAAAGCGCCAGGCGATGGCGCCGCCCCAGTCGTGTCCGACAATAACGGCACTGTCCTGTTTGAAATCGCGTACGACGGCAGCGACATCCTCGACGATGAGCGAGACGTCGTAGTTTGCGACCCCCTTGGGCTTGTCGCTGCGGTTATAGCCGCGAAGATCGAGGGCCACAACGCGATGAGTTTCGGAAAGGCCGGCCATTTGGTGCCGCCAGGTGTACCAATAGTCGGGAAAACCGTGAATCATGACCACGAGAGGGCCTTCGCCGAGGCTCGCGTGATGGATCTTGACGCCGTTCGAGTCGGTGTAGCCGTGGGTAACGCGATCGAGTATCCCGGCGGCTGAACCGGCAACGCTTATGACAAGGGCCTGAAGCAATGCCAGTCTGAGCGGGGCGATGCCTTTCGATGCCTTGCAGCCGCACAGGTTAAGGAATCGCATGAATCAAGCCCCCTTTTGTAAAGTCTTCGACGGGCAACTGATTATAGCGTTGGAACCGAGTCTCAGCCCGCGAAGGAATCAACGGATCGGGAAGCCGGTCGAGCAGCCCGAGGGCCTTTAGGCAAAGGAATTCGACCCGTCTGTTACCATGAGATTAAGCGACTCACGGCGTGTTTCGGCGCGCTCGCGAGTCCAGCGGTCTACCGGGAAGAGCCGCCGGCCGACCGGAATCGGCGGCACTTTCTCCCCCGAAAAACGTACCGAGGAACCGTGAAACTGAAGAGGACGAAGGACCGGGCCAACCTTCCCCCAAAGGGTGAAGCCTCCGCCGATCAAAAGGACGGAAAGCCCTCCTCCGTGAACACTTTGGTCGACGACGCGTCGCTGCCCGGGGGTGACGAGGACTTGGGCGCCCCGGTCGATTCGAAGTCCGAGGAGACGCCCGCCCGCGCATCCGACGAGAGCGAGAATCAAAAAGACGGCGCCGGAAAAACGCCTGAAAACGTTGAAGCCTCGGATCAGGTAGGTGCGGACGAAGTGCCCACGGAGGAGGCGCCCGGGCCTCCGGATGAGATTGCACAGCTGAAGGCTGAGATAGAAAACCTTCAGAGCGAAAACGGGGAGCTAATGGACCGCCTGCAGCGGGCTCAGGCAGAGTTCGAAAATACTCGAAAACGGCTGACACGCGAGAAGTCCGACGCGCGGGAGTACGCCGCCATGGGGACCATCGAGTCCTTGTTGCCGATCGTCGACGACTTCGAGCGCGCCTTGGAGACGCCGGGCATCGACCCTCAGGTGCAGCAAGGCTTGGAAATGATCTGGAAGCGCGTTTTCGAAGTCTTTGAACGGGCAGGGCTGAAACAGGTCAACACGGAAGACGAGAAATTCAACCCCTACCTCCATCACGCGGTTGACAAAGCGGCGGCGGAAAGCGACGAGCAGGATCAAACGATCCTAGAAGTCTTTCAGAAGGGCTATTCGTTCAAGGACCGGCTCTTGCGCGCCGCCCTCGTCAAGGTGGCGGTGAAGGGCTGACGGTGCCCCCTCACCAGCTGTGTGAATTCCCTAGGGTTTGACGGCGGGGGACGGCGGTTTGCTTCAAACGAGCCGCTAACCTGAGAAACAGCGGTGGCAAAGCAGGACTACTACGAACTTCTCGGCTTGCCGCGCGGTGCGGGCGCCCCGGAGATCAAGAGCGCCTACCGCAAGCTGGCGATGAAGTATCACCCCGATCGCAACGCAGGCGACAAGGGTGCCGAGGAAAGGTTTAAGGGGGCGGCGGAGGCGTATAGCGTTCTCAGCGATCCGGACAAGAGAAACCGCTATGACCGCTTCGGACACCAGGGCCTCGCCGGAGCCGGAGCAGGCGGCTTCAACCCCGCCGATTTCAGCGATTTCGCCGATATTTTCGGGGATTTCTTCGGCTTTGGCGACCTTTTCGGAGGCGGACGCGGGCGACGTCCTCGGCGCGGTGCCGATCTTCAATACGACCTCGAAATCGATTTCGAAGACGCTGCCTTCGGGATGAATACCGAGATCCGTTTTCCGCGCATGGAACGCTGTGAAGAATGCGAAGGCAGCGGGGCGGAAAAAGGCAGCGGCCCGACCGTTTGCGGCCAATGCGGCGGGCGCGGGCAGGTTCAATTCCAGCAAGGATTTTTTTCGATCAGCCGCCCCTGTTCGGCCTGCCGGGGAGCGGGTCGCGTCATTGAAAAGCCCTGTCCGAGTTGTCGCGGAGAGGGTGCGGTACGCAGGCAACGCAAGCTGAAGGTGAATGTCCCTCCCGGCGTCGATACAGGCACTCGGCTAAGGCTGAACGGGGAAGGCGAGGCAAACGCGCACGGAGGGTCGCCCGGCGACCTCTACGTGGTGTTGCAGGTTAGCGAGCACCCCGTGTTTGAGCGCTCGGAGAACGATCTGCACTGCCAAGTGCCGGTCAACGCCGCGCAGGCGGCGCTCGGAGCCGACATCAACGTCCCGACGCTCGAGGGTGAGGCCGGGCTGCGGATCCCGGCCGGCGTGCAGACCGGCGCCAAGTTCCGTATTCGCCATCAAGGGGTGGCTGATCTGCGCAGCGGCCGGAGAGGCGACTTGGTGGTCCACGTCAAGGTTGTTATTCCTGACAAGTTGACGAAAGCGCAACGCAAGCTCTTCGAGCAGTTGCTGGAAGAGCTGCCCACCGACAACGCGCCGATGGAAAAGGGCGTGTTTGAAAAAGTCCGCGATTTCTTTGCCGGGTAAAACCGGATCTCGCAGTCAAGTCAGAGCCCGCCAAGAGGGACATATCGCCGCGAATAGCGATACGGCACGCCTGAAGACGCGTGCGCCACGTCACTCGACATGCGAGGGTCGAAGCGGTTACGCTCGACAACGCATGCCGCCCTCGCCCTCCCCTTCGCTCGGCGATATGTCGCCTGACGAATTTCGCCGTTTCGGCTATCAAATCGTTGATTGGATCGCGGATTACCGCGAGCACCCAGAGCGTTACGCCGTCTCGCGCAACGTCGCACCCGGGGCCTTGGTCGACTCCTTGCCGTCCCGGGGCCCCGAGTCGGGCGAGCCAATGGAGCGCATCCTGGAAGACTTCGAGAAGACCGTTCTGCCTCATGTGACCCACTGGAACCATCCTGGTTTCATGGGCTACTTCGCGACGAGCGGCAGCGGTCCGGGCGTGCTGGGAGACCTACTGGCGTCGGCTTTGAATCCGATTGGGCTGCTTTGGAAGACCTGTCCGGCGCTGGTCGAACTGGAGCAGGTCACGTTGCGCTGGCTGGCTCTGTGGCTCGGGCTGCCCGCGGATTGGTTCGCGATGACGCTGGGCGGCGCCTCGACCGCGACGATTCATGCGGTTATCGCGGCTCGGGAGGCGGCGTGTGCAGAGGACCACGAGGCAGGGCGCACTCCCGACCCGGCGAAGTTGACTCTCTATACATCCGAACATGCCCACTCTTCGGTGGAAAAGGCCGTCTTGGCGCTCGGGCTGCCGCGTGAGAACTGCCGCAAGATCGAAACGGACGAGGAATTTCGCCTGCGGCCCGATGCGCTGGCCACGGCGATTGAGCAAGACCGGGCGGCGGGACTACGGCCCTTTTGCGTCACTGCCACCGTAGGCACGACGTCCACGTCAAGCATCGATCCGGTTCCCGCCATCGCCGCGATTTGCGAACGTCACGGGCTGTGGCTGCACGTCGATGCGGCCTATGCCGGCTCGGCGGCGATCCTCGAAGAGAAGCGCCAAATCCTCGACGGTTGTGAGCGCGCCGACTCGTTCGTCGTCAACCCACACAAGTGGTTGTTCGTGCCGATGGACTTGACGGCGTTCTACTGTAGCCGGCCCGAGATATTGCGGCAAGCCTTGTCGCTTGTGCCCGACTATTTGCGGACCAACGAAGATCCGCGCGCCGTCGACTTCATGGAGTACTCGCTGCCGCTCGGACGACGTTTTCGTGCACTCAAGCTTTGGTTTGTCATGCGCTATTTCGGACGGGAGGGCTTGGCGGCGAACCTGCGGGAACATATCCGCCTCGCTCAAAAACTCGCTCGCTACGTTGATGAGCACGAGCATTTTGAACGCTCCACGCCGGCGCCCTTTTCACTCGTGTGTTTTCGTCTTCGGCCGCCGGGACAAACAGGCGAACAACTCGACGCGCTGAACGAGCAGTTGCTCGACGCGATCAACGCCGGCGGTGAATTCTTTCTTTCAAGCACCCGGTTGAGAGGACAGTTGGTTCTGCGGGCGGCGATCGGGAATTTACAGACCGGCGAAGCGGAGGTGGATCGGCTTTGGACGACGTTGACGAGAAAGGCAGCCGCGCTTATCGACGCCGGTTAAGGGGTCGCGGCCATTCCGAGTCTTATGTGGGACTTGACCCGATCCGGAGTGGAATGGCGGCTCCTCAAAAATGCGTAGCGCAGGGTTCGAAGAAACCCGCGGCTTTATCGAAAGGGTGTATCGCAGGTCTAGGCGCGCTTTCGCCAGACCAGCGTCACCCGTTTCCTAGCCCGTAGCGCAGGTCTAGGCGCGCTTTTCGCCAGACCTGCGTCACCCCGATTTACAGGGGAGGGTTCGGAAAACCTGCGGCTTTAACTCCACCCCAGGCTATATTCGGACGCCGCTTCGCGGCTGAAGTTGAAGACCGGTTCAACTCAGCCTTCCGAATTCCGAAACTGCCCCTCTGCGGGACACGCTCACCTTTCCTAGTTCACGTACAAGAAGGCGTTCAGGTTGAAAACCGCCAGCGCAAACTCCGAGAGCGGCCGATCGGCTAGGAAGTTCATCGCGAGTTCGAGTTCCTGTTGACTCGGCTCGCGGCCCGCGGCCAATAGATAGGCCTGTTCGACTTGTTCCCGCGGATTCTCACCGACCTCTTGAAACAAGCCGTCAGCAAACGACCGAGCCAGTCGATTGGAAAAGTCGCCGTTCAGCAGCTCGAGCGCTTGCGGGGCATGCGTGCTCGATTCACGGCGCCAGCAACTGCTTTGTAACGGCGGCTGATCAAAGACTTCGAGAAACGGCACACGTAAGTTGCGTTTCGCCATCAAGTAGACCGAGCGGCGGTTGTTCTCACCGGGATCATCGGCCGGCCTCCATTGAATCGGTTTGTAAAGCAGATCCACCAATTCCTTTTCGACCGGTACCATAACGCTCGGTCCGCCCATCGTCGTGTTGAGCTGACCCGCAACGGCGAGCATGGCGTCCCGAACCTCTTCGGCCTCCAGACGGCGGCGGCTGAACCGCCACAACAGGCGGTTTTCGGGGTCCTTCGCGCCCGCCTCCTTTTCGACAGGGGAACGGGAATCCTGCCGGTACGTCTTGCTAAGAACCATTAGGCGATGCAGGTGTTTCAGACTCCAGCCGCTGTCGACCAGTTCGTTCGCCAAGAAATCGAGCAGCTCCGGGTGGCTGGGCCGGTCACCGTTGACCCCGAAATCGTTGGCGGTTCTGACGATGCCTTGGCCGAAGTGATAAAGCCAAACGCGGTTAGCCATCACGCGCGCGGTTAGCGGGTTCTCGGGATCGATGACCCATTCGGCAAGCCGGGTGCGCGGATTCGCGATGTCGGCGTTGTGTTCGGGAGCCCCGTCGGGCAGCAAGACGCCCAACACGCGGGGGCCTACGGATTCGCCTTTGCTGTCCCAGTTGCCGCGCTCGAGCACGTGAATAAGCGTACGTTCCTCCGCGCTGTTTCGAATGCTGCAAAGGGTCGGCAGGGGCTGCGGTAAGGTCGTTTCAAGACGAGCGGCTTCGGCCAAAATCGGCCCGCGCTCGACTACCGGAAGCGCCTTCGACTGGTCCTTTAGTTCTTTGATCTGCTCTTTGACGGCCTCGGTTTCCTTCTTCCAAGCGGCTTGTTCATCCTCGCTCGCCAGGATTACGTTGTCTTCGCGAGTGGCGGCCAGAAACGCTTGGAGCCGGTAGTAGTCCTTCTGGCGAACGGCATCGAACATGTGGTCGTGGCAGCGGGCACAGCCGACAGTCAAGCCGAGAAACGCCGCGCCCACGATGTCGGTGCGTTCGGTTAGGACTTCGTTGCGGCTGCTCGCGACCTCCTGGTTTCCGGCATTGCGACGGACCGCCCCTAGCCGATGAAACCCCGCGGCAATCTTGAGTTCATGATTTTCGGGGTCGATTTCGTCACCGGCGAGCTGCTCCCGAATGAACTGATCGTATGGCTTGTCGTCGTTGAGCGAGCGAATCACGTAATCGCGGAAGCGCCAGGCTCCGGGCAGGTGGCGGTCATACTCGAACCCTTCCGATTCAGCGAAGCGAATTACATCGAGCCAATGCTGCGCCCAGCGCTCGCCGTAACGGGGATCGGACAGCAGACGCTCGACTAGCTTCGGGTAGGCGTCCGGCGATTGGTTAGCAACGAAATCGGCCGTCTCGGTCGGCGTCGGAGGCAGACCGATGAGGTCGAAATAGAGCCGTCGTATCAAAGTGCGGCGATCGGCTTGGGGCGCGGGACGAAGACCGTTTTCGACAAGCTTCGCGACGATGAAGGCGTCGACGGCCTCGATACCCTCGAGCAGGGCTTCAGGTGCATCGGTGCTTCGGGCCCAGGCGCGATCTCGGGAGCTCTCGAATGCCGGAATTTCGAGGTGTGACCGCGGAAGAAGCGACCAGTGTCTCCGTTCGCTCTCGAGATACTCGGTCCTCGGTTCGGAAACAGCGGGAGCCCCGAAAACGCAAGTCCAAACGATGACCGCAACCGCCGGTAGCGCCTTCACTGCCCCCACAGTAGTCGATGGACGGTCGGCGCGGCAAGCTTTGTGGTACGCTGCAACTCGGGAGAATTTGACTCATGATCCGTTCGGTTTGCGTCTTGATCCTGCTGACGATGTCGGTGCCGGCTCTGTGGGCCGCCGACAGCAGCGAGAAGAAACATATTCTTTTCCTCGGCGCGAGCCGTGACTGGGCTCACGATTCGGTCTCCCATGCGATGTTCACAATGGAGAAGATCGGTCAGGAAAGCGGATTGTTTGATGTTCGCTTTCATACCGACATCGAACTGCTAACGAAGAAAAAACTCGGCGCGAACAAGAAGAACCTCGATTATTTCGACGCGCTGATGTTTTTCTGCCAGGGGGATCTGCCGCTGAATGACGAGCAAAAGGCCGCCATCATGTCGTTCGTCCGTGAGGACGGCAAAGGTTTCCTCGGCGCTCATAGCGCGACCGACAGTTTTCGCGCAAGCTGGCCCGAGTACGTTGAAATGGTCGGGGGCGCTTTCGATGAGCACCCTTGGCATCAGAAAGTGCACGTGCGGGTCGACGATCGCACCTTCCCCGCAATGAAGCATCTGCCGGCCGCTTTCGAGATCACCGATGAGATCTATCAACTCAACCGCTACTCGCGAGAGAAGCAGCGGGTCCTGATGAGCTTGGACGTTTCCTCCGTCGATTTGAACGCCAAGGGCGTTCACCGCACAGATCGCGATTTTGCCTTGGCTTGGGCGCGCCAGTGGGGTGAGGGGCGGGTATTCGTCAACCTGTTGGGACACCGCCCGGAGGTCTGGGATCGTCCCGACATTCAGAAGATGTGGCTGGAGGCCGTGCGATGGGTGCTGGGCTATACCGACGCGGATGTAACGCCGTTGCCGAAGCCGACGGATGATTGATCGGTCCCCGCGGCTCGCGTTTAAACTTCCATAATCCCGTCGCCCACTACCAAAAACCGAAATCTCTCCGGCGGGAGCGACACTTCTTCCGCGGCGTCGGCCCAGGTGTGATAGGCCTTCTGCGCAATCGGGGCGTTAAAGACGAGGAACTTGTCCGAGAGGTATTCGAGCGGCGGCGGTTGCCGGAAGGCCAGGCGGAAGCCCACCGCGTTCTCCAGATTGACTTCGCCCGAGGGCACGCCCTTATCGGATAAAAGCGTCACAAAGCTGCTGTGGTTGACATGCGGCCAAAGGTCGGGGTGAATCAGGGGACGCAGAGCCGGTTTGTGCTCGAATGTGACTTCGCACTGGCGAATCCAATCGATGATCGATTCGCCCCACTTCCAATGCTGCACGAACCCTAGATAGTGCTCGGCGAAGTTAATCGCGAGGTTGAAGCGGCGCTGCTCGAAGGCGTTGTCGGATTCACCGGCATCCCGGAAAACCTCCGGGACCAGCGATTCCGATTCGACCATTTGTTCGGCCAAGGCGACGACTCTGTCGAGCGCTCCGGGTGCGCAGTCCTCCTTCAGCATCAAAGGAGGGAGTTCGTGGGTCTTGCCCCCCGGGATGTCGACGAATTTTCGATCCCCGACGATCTCCATGGTCCGACTCCGGCAAATTGCAGCGCCTACTTCTAAGACGGATAGGCGCGCTTGCGGTTTCAGCCGTGAGTTGCAGCAATCATAAGTCATATCGGATCGATCCGCAAGACAGTTTGCGCGGTCCTCAGGTATTCCGCCGAGAGGAGGTAGGGAGGACGCCCTACATTCGGCGCGTCGGGAGAGATCCAGCTACCGGGGACGCGTGGCGTCTTCAAAGATGAGGATGTGCTGGCGAGGTAAGAATTCCAACAGTTTCGCCATTCGGAAGCCCATCGGCTCGAGTTCGGAGCGAACTTCTTCAACGGTCATCTTGTGAAGCGGATGGATCGGGATCGTGGGGTCTTCCTTGCGGTACTCGATTAGAACCAGCCTGCCGTCGGGCTTGAGCGACCGGCGTACGTGCTCCATCGTTTTTTCGGGCTGCTGGAGTTCGTGGTAAACGTCGACGACCAGAACCAGATCTACTTCTCCCGGAGGTAACTTGGGGTCTTCCTCACTCGCCAGAACGGCGTCAACGTTTCGGATGCCTTTTTCCGCGAGGTTGCGCTCGAGGCGATCGATCATACCTTGCTGAATGTCGACCGCGAGCACGCGCCCTTGCGGCCCCACTTCCCGGGCCAGCCGCCACGTGAAGTACCCAACGCCTGCGCCGAGATCAACAACCGTTCCACCCTTAGGAATCTTGAGCGCTTTGACAACGCGGTCGGGTTGCTCCTCTTCATCTCGCTCGGGCCGCGTCAGCCAATCGGCGTGCGCGACGCTCATCACCGGCGCGATCTGGCGTTTCTTGATGAGCTTGCCGATTTGCAGAGGCCGCTTTGCTTCGCCGGCCGCCGAAGCCGCGCCGGTTTGGCCCGTGACGGTCGTTGAGCAGGCGGTCGATGCGATCGCGACGAACAAAGCTGCAGCGAGCGGAAAATACGCTTTCCTAATGCGCATGGTTGGATCTTCGCAGAATCAAGTCAACGGGTCAAACAGCGTAGCCGGCAACGTTCCCGGGGAATCAAGGGCTATTGGGCATCGGTCGACTCCGTCGGTCGAACTTCGACCAGCTTCTCGAGGCCGACGCCCTCGCCGCGCCGGCCGGTCGCACTGCCTAAAGGTAGCGACAAACTTAACTCGATATTTCGGCAGCTCTTCTCGTCGCAAGCCTGGCCGCGAATGGTAATTTGCGCGGGACCCGCACCTTTCGTCTTCACATGTGCCGCGAACAACGCGGATTTCTCGAAGCCCCAGCTAAACCAACGCAGCTCGGGTTTCGAGTAGTCGTTTGGCGGCGATTGGCGCCACGAGCCGGAAATCTCGAGACCGTCAGCCACCGTGATTTCGGTCGGCCCGTCAATTCCCAGCGACTTGCTGCCGGCAAGTTTTTCGGCGGCGCGGACTTTGTTGTCCATCGCATAGGTGTGCCACCCGGGTTGGTGGCGTGCTTCCACGACAAGATAACGCCCATCAAGCTTGGCGCGATAGCTGACAATCGGTTGAAACCGCCACAGCACCTCGGCCGTCTCGCTCCACTCGGCGGCGCGCGCGGGCATGGCAAGCGCGACGAAGACGAGGCCTGTCACCGCGCCGAGTTTCCGCCGGGGGGGCGACGAGCCAAGGCGGGTTGACAGACCATTTTCCCGCCGCCCCTTCAGGGCTCCCCGGGTGGGGGTTCTACCCAGGGTTACGCCTTCGGCTCCACCCCGGGCTAAGGCTCCTGTCGCCGCTTCGCGGCTGCGATGGGCGGGGATTTTTCGGGCTACACAGTAATCCACCGTGCGCTCAAAGGGGGATTTTCGGAAGAGAAGACAACTCATTTCCGATAACTCATTCTGGCAGTCTTGGCGGGCATCGACATGCGCACTCCGTCGCGAATCACACCGAGTTCCAACGCTTCTCCGGCCTGCTTGCGCAGTTGAATGAATAGCTCCGGAGTGTTGGCAATCTCATCTCGCTCGATGCCGTCAACCGCAAACACGACGTCACCGACCAACAACCCATGCAAGCCGAGCATTTGCCCCACGGCGTCTACAGCCGTAACTTCGCCCGCAAATCCCATTGGATCGAGACCGCGTTTGCTCTTTTGTCCACGCGTCAGCGGCTTCGACTTGAAATATGCACGCGGGTCGACAGTCAATTGCCGGTAGGTCAAGTCCGTCCACCACCAACGGGCGGGCAGCGAGACGGTCATTTTGACGGGTTTCGCACCCCGCGCGACCGTTACTCGAACCTCGCGCGCTCCGCGGTCAACCTTGTCGTATTCGTATTGCAGGTCGCCGAACGTCCAGACAGGCACATTGTTGAACCGTGTAATGCGGTCGCCGGCTGACAAACCGGCCGCCCGCGCGGTGCCGCTCGACGCCTTCACGACAAGCCCCTTCGGGATATCGAGTTCAATCCCGAGTGTCTTGATGTCGGGAGCGCGGAACATATCCGAAAGTTTGTCGAGCTTGCCCTCGCGCTCTCGCTGGACGTTTTGAAGATCTCCGATCAGATGACATTCCACGCAACGCCCCGCCGTCTCTTCGAGCAAAGCGGGGATCTGACGTGGAAACAGCGGCTCGGGGCGTTCGGGAGATTTCCACTCCCCCTCCAGATAGCGGCGGTGGATTTCCAGGCCCTGTTCGAGCGCCAACTCCAGACTCTCCAGGTCAAGGTACGCCTTGGGAGAAAGGGAGTCGCGCCCGCCGTAGCGCATGTAAATCTGCTCCTCGGCATTGAGGAGGAAGAAATAGAGCGTGTTATAGCGGTCGTAATCGAACAGACCGATGTCAACGCCGTCCATGCGGGTGACTCGCACGCAAACGTATTGGCTCATGAGCCGGCCGCGGCGAGTTTGGGTCGATGACAGCACAACCTGTGCGTCAAATTCACGCCCGGCCCTTCAAGGCTCGCAGCGAAACTCGAGAAAGATGGGTTTCCGAGTCCGCTCAGCCTCCGCGCGGGCCGCGGCGTAGTTGTCAAACCAGGGAATCTCATCGCTCTGCGCGACGATCGAAGGGAGCACCGCCAAAGCGGCGCACGAGATGAGAAAACGAACGAAGGGGGCCGGCATGGCGATCACAGAACTGCGCGAGGCCGCATGACCGCGAACCCGGAGCCACGAGTATATCAAGGAACCCAGGGGCTTCCCGAGTTTGGGGGGGCGACCGCGGCGTGACCGAGCGTCGCCGATCGGAGACTTTGCCCCGGTGATGCAGGCGATGTTGTTGAGGTCGAGTCGCTGACGCTCTTTCGAATGGCAACGCCGCCCGGCAGTGCCCTATTAAACCCTGTGCCAAAATAAGCCCTTATGCCCGAACAGGAATTCTCGATCGCCGCCATCCCCGGCGACGGCGTCGGTCTTGAAGTCACCCCCGAAGGTCGGCGCGTCCTCGATGCCGTCGCCCAGCGCTCAGGCACCCGATTCCAATGGACGGAGTTCGATTGGGGTACCGACTACTATTTCCGCCACGGCAAGATGATGCCCGACGACGCGGTCGAACAACTCCGACAATTCGACACCATCCTGCTCGGGGCCATCGGACATCCCGACGTGCCCGACAACGTCACGCTCAACGGTCTGCTGCTGCCCATCCGGCGCGCCTTCGACCAATTCGCCTGCGTCCGCCCGGCAAAGCTCTACCCCGGCGTCAAGTCGCCCCTCAGCGGCAAAGAGCCCGGCTCGATCGACATGATCATCGTCCGCGAAAACACCGAAGGCGAGTACGCCCAGGCGGGCGGCTTCGTTTACCCGGACCTTCCGCGGGAGGTGGCCGTGCAAACGTCGGTCTTCACCCGCCAGGGAACAGAACGCATCATCCGCTACGCTTTCGAATTGGCGCGAAAGCCCCACCGTCGACAGCGCGTCACCTCGATCACCAAGTCCAACGCCCAGGGCTACAGCATGGTGCTGTGGGACCGCGTGTTCGCCGACGTAGCCGCCGATTACCCCGACATCGAGACGGAGTCGCTGCTCGTCGACGCCGCAACCCTGCATTTCGTCCGCCGTCCGGAAAGCTTCGACGTAGTAGTAGGGTCGAATCTGTTCGGGGATATCCTGAGCGATTTATCGGCGGCGCTGACGGGCAGCCTCGGCCTGGCCCCGAGCGCGAATCTCGACCCTTCGCGCAGAGCCCCGTCGATGTTCGAACCGGTCCACGGCTCGGCCCCCGATATCGCCGGGCAGGGCATCGTGAACCCGTTGGCGATGATCCTCAGCGTCTCGATGATGATCGATTTTCTGGGTCTAGACACGGAAGCACAGGCCGTGGAAGCCGCCGTCAGCGGTGTCCTTGGGGAAGCCCGGTACCTAACGCCCGATCTTGGAGGCGGGGCTAAGACGGCCGAAGTGACCGACGCTGTAATCGACCGACTGCAGCCCGACCGAGCTGCTTCGTAACGGACCTCCCAGCGCAAGACAGGCTCCACTCATGCCTTCCGTCGCCATCTTTGTCGCCGCCGCGGTTGTAATCACGACCTTGCTGATGGCCAAGATGGAGCGGGACGCCGCCGCCCGCCGCAACGCGAGCGGAGAGACCGTCGAGAAGCCGCCGAGCCCTGCAAATAAAGCCGACGAATCCCCCGGCGCCGACCTCCGGCCGTTTTGGAAATTCGCCGTTGTTTGCGGGCTGATCGGGCTGGTGTTGCGGCTCTACGGCTTCCATTTCAGCCTTTGGCTCGATGAATTCGCGACTCTGTGGATTGTCGAGGCGAATTGGGGCGACGTCATCCCTCGCACCCTCGAATTTCAGCCGCAAAGCCCTTTCTACTACTTGATTAGTTGGAATTTCGTCAAGCTGCTGGGCGAGTCGGAAATCGTGTTGCGAATTCCACCCTTGTTATTTGGACTCGGGACCATCTTCTGCGTTTTCAAGGTAACCGAAATCGTTGCCGACACCAAGGCGGGGCTGGTGGCGGCGGGCTTGGCCTCGCTTTCCCCGCAGTTGGTTGAACACAGCGCCAACGCCCGGCCCTATACGTTGGGCCTTTTCATGGCCTCGGTAATGCTCGTGGGTTTCGCGAAGGTGGTGTTGACGGGCAACCGCTGGGGACGCGTCCTTTTCATTCTCGGGGGAGCGGGGACCTTCGCGGCACACTACGCCGTGACCTTGGTCAGCGCGGGGGTAGGGCTCTCCTATTTGCTGGTACGCCGACTGCATGAACGATACCGGCCGCGCGATTTCGCCCTCGACGTGGCATTACAACTGCTGCTGGTATCGCCGATCTTCCCGCATGTTTGGTCGGTGTGGGTCAATCGATCCGAAAAAGACTGGGCCGCCGATCCGAACTTCTTGGAATTCTTCGCCTTGGTCGGTGGCCCGCTGGTCTTGGCCGCAACGGGGTGGGCGGTGGGCGGCAGGCATGCGGATTCAACGCAACGCGCCCTCGTTCAAACATTGTGGCTGTGCGTTGCCGCTCCCATCGCCGGACTGAGCTTAGTAAGCGCACTGGGACCGAACCTGCTCGTGGAACGGTATTTGGGTACCATCGTCGTGCCGGCCCTGGTGCTCGGCGCCGAGGGTGCGCGGCGAATTCCGCGGAGCACGGCGGTGTTTCCCTGGGCTTATTGGGGCGTTTCCGTCGTGGTCGCCTTCGGGACGACGATGTTCCTGGTCGGTTCTTTCAGCAAAGTCGGCCGACAGGATTGGCGCGGCTCGGTCGCGACCGTGGACCGGATGGTTCGCGACCAACCCGAGGCGCTGCTCCTATTCCGCTCCGGCTTCGTCGAGGACGACGGTCGCACAACCGGCTTCGTCACGGCGGGTACCCAGTCTCCCCTGCGTAATCCCGGCGAACAGACGCCCTCATGGAACCGCATTGCGCTGCCCTTTCGTTGGTCCGCCCCAAACAACGAGGAGTTTTACGCCCGTGAAGTGGAGCCGCGCCTGAGGTCGGCCGAAGTGTTCTATTTCTTCGGCGTCAACACCTTCTACGAAGTCACCGGCGACTATCCACGCGAGCTATTCGACTGGATCAACGCGCGTTTCCCCGGGCGTTTCGAGCCCCACTATATCGATGTTGGCCGAGGGATGCTGCTAATGAGATACCGAAAAAAGTCGGAAGAAACCGTCATTCCGAATGGCGAACCAAGTACAGTGGGTCAACGGGAATAGATCTCGTCCGAGCTGACTTCCAACGCCGGCGCCGTCACTTCCGCCTCACCAACGTCCACGGCAAGGTCGTCCGCGGGGTTCCGACCCAGCCCCCTGCGGAGGCATCCTCTTCGATGCCGAAGCCCCGACCCTCCAGGGCCCCACTCCTCGCATTCTTCGCATAGCCGGACCTACATCACGCGAGGATATCCCGACATCAGGCCGCGTAACGCTTACGGTTTTCGCAGGACTGCCATTTGCAAAGAGCGTCCGGGAATCTGCTACAACAGAGCATAACCTCACCGGTGTAGGAGCACCTCATGGCGGAAGATCCGCGGCGGCTCGACGGCAAAGTCATCATCGTAACCGGCAGTACGCAAGGCCTCGGCGAAGAGATTGCCCGGGAGGCGGGGAACCTTGGCGCGTCGGGCCTCGTGATCTCGGGCAGGAGCGCGGATCGCGGCGCCGCCGTGGCCGCGAGTCTTTCGGGCAACGGATGCCGCTCGATTTTCGTCCAGGCGGAACTGGCTGATGCCGAGGCCTGCCGCGGCATCGTCCGCCGATGTGATGAGGAATTCGGCCGAGTCGACGGCCTGGTCAACTCGGCCGCTTGTACCGAGCGCGGCACCCTGGAAGATACCTCTCCGGAGCATTGGGACAAGATCATGGCCATCAATGTCCGCGCGCCGTTTCTGCTGATACAAGAGTCGGTCCGACTGATGAAGCGAGCCGGTGAAGGCGGCAGCATCGTCAACATTCTGAGCGTCTCGGCGCACGGAGGCCAGGCAAAACTTACTCCGTACAGCGTCTCCAAAGGCGCACTCGCCACCCTCACCAAGAACGCCGGCCACTCGCTCATGCCCGACCGCATTCGGGTCAACGGCATCAACGTGGGCTGGATGGCGACGCCCAACGAACACGTGGTGCAGAAGAGTGAAGGGCAGCCTGACAACTGGCTCGAGATCGCCGAAGCCAACATGCCTTATGGCCGAATCCTTAGGCCAAGCGACATCGCCGGACTCGTAACATATTTACTCAGCGACGCCGCCCGAATGATGAATGGCAGCTTGATCGATTACCACCAGTATGTGATGGGGATCTTCGATCCCTAGCGACGCCGGACACCAAACCTAAGAGCGGCGTTCGGCGCGCCTGTGGTTTGTAGCCAGGCCTGTCGCCGCGGCGGCGGCTGTACTTGGTCAGCGCTACCGCCCGCGTTATCGTGGCCCTAAATCGGCGTCTCTTACGCGATACATAGCAGAGGTCCCCTCAACATGCCTTTCTATAGAAATCTCGGAGACGAGGAAAATCGCGATTTCGCGCCGAGAGCTATCGATCGATTGGTGGCGCTGCGAGAACAAATCCGAAAGGAAATCCCCGCCGCGCACATCTCCGAGACACATTGCTGATCGCCGCTTTCGACCTGGTCGCCGTGCAAGAGGTCATGGCCTTCTGAACATTCGCGATTTCGACTCCAATAAGTTCGGCCAAGGCCCACGCCTGCCGGAGGCCCATTACTATATCGCCGAGGTGATCGCCGCTTTCGACCTGGTCGCCGTGCAAGAGGTCAACGACGACCTAAGGCGCTCGAAAGAGTGATGGACATCCTGGGACCGAACTGGGACTTTATCACCACCGACCTCACCGAGGGCGTCAGTGGCAACGGCGAACGCACCGCGTTTGTCTTCGACACGCGCAAAGTACTTTTCCGCAACGTCGCCGGAGAAATCGTCCTCCCCCTGGGACAAGCAATCGGCGGTGCCGAAACAATCCGCCTGCCCAAAGACCACAAAATCGAGTTCACCGGGGACGGCACAATTACCTTGCCCGACGGCAACGAAGTCGCCGTCATGAAAGGACAGAGCTTCGAGTTACCGTCGAAACACAAGGTTCACCTGCCCGACGGTCAGAAGATCGCCAAGCTCAAGCAATTCGCGCGAACGCCTTTCTTAGTCGCCTTCCAAGCAGGCTGGTTCAAGTTTTCACTCTGCACCGTCCACCTTTATTTCGGCGCCTCATCCGGCGCGAAGTTCCGCAGACGAGTCAAGGAAATCGGCAAGATCGCCAAGTTTCTCTCCAGCCGCTCCGATGAAATCCGCGAGCGCGAGCAGCGCGGAGAAAACTTCATTCTGTTGGGCGACTTCAATATCGTCGATGCCGAGGACGATACCTTCGAAGCACTTACCAACAACGGCTTCACGATCCCGCAGCCCTTGCACAAGAGCAACGTCGCCAAAACAAAGTTCTACGATCAGATCGCCTTCCGGGTCCGCGAACGCGAACTCAAACTCGGCCCCAGCGATCCCAACAGCGGCGTCTTCCGCTTCTTCGATTCGGTATTCCGCGACGGCGACGAAGACTTCGACATCTACCACGATCTGATGGAGAACACCGAGGTCCGGGACATCCACGACCGCGGCTCGAAGAAAGGTCAGCCGCGCACCCAGGACGACAAGAAGGCTTATTACCGCAAGAACTGGCGCACCTGGCAGATGTCGGACCACGAACCTTTGTGGGTCGAGCTGAAAATCGACTTCAGCGAAGACTATCTCGAAAGAGTCCGCGAAGAAACTACTCCTGACTAACAAGGGTCGGTATCGCCCCCGGACTCCCGACCCGCTCCCGGAGAGGGCGTGGAAAGTAGGCGACGCCGGGTCATCTCGTCGACCGCGATGAGCTCATTCTCGATGGCGCCGCGGAGCCTGGGCGGCACGGCTCCCTCCTCGCCCACCGCGACGGTGATGGTCTCTTGATGCGCGTCCGATCCGATGTACTTGGTGCGCTCTTTGCGTGACCTGTTCCTCCCTTATGCGGCTCTGCGCTTCCTCTTCAGGCGCTCGCCCCGTCGAGGGCACGCGGACCCACTACACTGGGGAATTGGCTCCAGGTGGTCGAACCTTGATCCTCGTCGTGTTGGCGGCGGGGATTTTTCTCGCGCTTACTCACGGTATCTGGCTGGCTTGGATAGGGCGCTTCCTTGTCAGGACCGACCCGCCCGAGAAAGCGGGGATCGCCGTGGTCCTCTCCGGCGACGGAAACGGGCATCGCTTGCTGAAGGCCGTGGAACTTGTCGAGCAGGGCTTCGCGCCGAAGGTATTGATCGTTGGCCCGGAAGGCTCCTACGGGGCGCGCGAATCCGATCTCGCGATGGACTTCGCTCGCCGTCGCGGTCTCAATACCGAAATCCTCGATCCGTTTGTCGCCGACATTACGTCGACGCTCGAAGAAGCATTGGTCGTGGACGAAGAACTCCGCCGCCGGGGCATCGATAAGGCGCTTGTTGTCACGTCCGAGTACCACTCTCGACGCTCGCGCTTCATTTATCGGAATCGAGTATCGGGCGAGGTGAAGTATCTTGTTGTCGCCTCGGACGATCCGCGATTCGACCCGGGCGCATGGTGGAAGACGCGGGCCGGCAAGGAGATTTTGGTGATCGAATACGTCAAGACGCTAAACTCCTGGTTTGAGTAGCTCACCCTGATGCTTTCGCAGCTTCGAACGCTTTTCCCCTATTTGATTCGTTACCGCCGGCGGTACGCCGCGGGGTTCGCGGCGCTCATCTTCAAGATCCTGTTGGCGGCGGCCGTTCCGCTCGTCTTGCGGTTTGCGGTTGATTCGCTGACCGGCTCATTCACGATGGAACTGCTGTGGCGCTGGGCCGCGCTTCTGCTTGGCTTGGCGCTCGTCAAGGGCGTATTTCAGTACTGGATGCGTCTGTGGTTGATCGGCATCTCCCGCGACATCGAATACGACATGCGCAACGACCTTCTCGACCATCTGCTGGGCATGTCGCGCAAGTTCTTTCGCTCCTACCGCACCGGCGATCTGATGTCCCGCGCGACGAACGACATGAACGCCGTACGTCTGATGATCGGCGCGGGCATCATGCACACCGTCGATGTCGTCCTGACGTTCCTCGTCGCGTTGACGGTGATGAGTTTGACCGATTGGAAACTGACGTGTCTTGTCTTTCTTCCGATCCCGATGGTGTCGTTCACGGTGAGCCATTTCGGCAGCCGCATTCACGACCGTTTTCAGAAGGTACAGGAGAAGTTCTCCGACATCAGCGCGTTGGTTCAAGAAAGCCTCAACAGCGTCCGCATCGTGCGCGCCTATGCCCGCGAACGAACGGAGATCGATCGCTTTGGGGAGCTGAACCGCGCATACGTCGAAGAAAACCTGAAGCTGATCGGGCTCTGGGGCAAGTTCTATCCGCTGCTCGAATTTCTTGTGGGCTCGACCTACGTGATCGTGCTTTGGTACGGCGGGCGAAGAGTTCTCGAAGGCGACCTAACCTTGGGGTCGTTTGTCATGTTCCTGACGTATATGGCCATGTTGACGTGGCCGATGATCGGGTTCGGTTGGGTGGTGAACGTCGTGCAGCGCGGGACGGCTTCGCTCGAGCGGATGAATGAGCTGTTGAGACAAGCGCCCGACATCGCGGATTCGGCGAGCACGGACTCGAGTTTTTCCGGGATGCGCGGCGATCTGGAGTTTCGCGGCGTGTCGTTTCGCTACCCGGGTTCGGGACGGGCGGCGCTGGAAGACATCAACCTAGATATTCGCGCCGGCGAATCAGTTGCCATCGTAGGCCCGACCGGATGCGGCAAGAGCACGCTGGTCGACCTCGTACCGCGTTTGATCGACCCCTCCGAAGGCAAGGTACTGATCGACGGCGTCGACGCGCGGACGATTCCGCTGAAGATATTGCGCCGCGCGGTCGGCATGGCGCCGCAAGAAACTTTCCTATTCAGCGAAACGGTCCGCGAAAACATCGCGTTCGGCCGCCAAAATGCGGAGGATTGGCGGGTAGAAGAGGTGGCGCGGGTCGCGGACCTCGACGCGGACGTGAAGGAATTTTCGAAAGGCTATGACACCTTGGTCGGCGAGCGCGGGATCACCCTCTCCGGCGGCCAAAAGCAACGAACCGCGATCGCGCGGGCGGTGTTGCGTGACCCGCGAATCCTGATTCTCGACGACGCCTTGTCGAGCGTCGACACGGTAACCGAGGAGCGTATTCTGCGTCGATTGCGCGTGGTCATGCGCAACCGCACGACGTTGTTGATCTCGCATCGGACCTCGACGGCGCGGTACGCGGACCGCATCGTAGTTCTCGTTGCCGGGCGCATTTCAGAGACCGGAACGCACGAAGAACTTCTGCTCAAGCAGGGACACTACTACAGGCTCTACGAGAAGCAGTTGATCGAGGAAGAGCTCGAGCTGGTGGAATCATGATCGAGGAAGATTCCATCGGCAAGGTTTACGATGCGCGACTGACGGCACGACTGGCGGGATATCTCAAGCCCTATGGATTGTGGGTAACGGTCTCGGTCGTCTTGCTCATTGTTCATTCCGCGTTTGCCGTCGCGGGCCCCTATCTGACGAAAGTCGTCATCGACCGCTACCTGGAGCCCGCCGCGGACTTGGCGTCTCCCATCGATGATTGGCTGCCGCGGGACGCCTTGTCGGGGCTCGATACAGCGGCGCTGATTTACATGGCGATTCTGCTCGGCGGGTTCGTTGCGCGTTACGCGCAGATCATCATCATGCAGTACACAGGACAACGGGTGATGCGTGATCTACGCAAGGAGATTTTTTCGCATCTTCACAGGATGGGCGTCGCGTTTTACGACCGCAACGCGGTGGGGCGGCTGGTCACCCGCACGACCACCGACGTCGATACGCTCAACGAGATGTTCACGTCGGGGGTTGTCGCGGTGTTCGGCGACCTGTTGACGCTGATTTTCATTCTGGCCGCGATGATTCATCTCAGCCCGGAGTTGACGCTGGCCTGCTGCGCGGTTGTTCCGCTGGTCATCGGCGTCTCGGTTTGGTTTCGCAAGCGCGTGCGGGAAAGTTTTCGGGAAGTTCGTGTCGCGGTGGCGAAGATCAACGCCTTTTTGCAGGAGCACTTCAGCGGAATCACCGTCGTGCAGCTTTTCAACCACGAGCCGGCAAGCTCTCGGGAGTTTGACGTCGTCAACGACGAGCACCGCTCGGCGTACTATCGGGCGATTCGCGCCCATGCGTATTTCTACCCGATCATTGAATGGCTGGGCGTGCTTTCGGTCGCGGTGGTGTTAGTGTACGGCGGTTCGCGGATTGTCGACGGAAGTCTGACGATCGGCATCGTCGTGGCGTTTATTCAATACGGCACGCGGGTGTTCCGGCCGATTCAAGACCTCAGCGAGAAGTACAACATTCTGCAGGCGGCGATGGCGGGCGCCGAGCGAATCTTCAAATTGCTCGACAGGCCGCCGGATCAAACGCTGCCCGAGCCGGCGTCAAGCGGGGACGGCGATGAAAAGCAGACCCGGGCGAAGGCGCCCAAGCTCGACATCGAATTCCAAAACGTTTGGTTCGCTTACAAGGACGATGAATGGATCTTGCGCGACGTGAGCTTTCGCATTCGGGCCGGTGAGACGGTGGCTTTCGTCGGTCACACCGGGGCGGGCAAGACGACCGTGATCAGCCTGCTGTTGCGTTTTTACGAAGCGCAAAAGGGTCGCATTCTGGTGGGCGGACGCACGATTGACGATTGGCCGATTGAGAAGCTGCGACGGGCTTTCGGCGTGGTGTTGCAAGACCCGTACCTATTCGCCGGAACGGTCGGCGGCAACATCCGCTTTGGCGACGATACGATTTCCGAAACGCGGTTGGAGCAAGTAGCGGAGGACGTGAACTTGACGGGCTTGATTCGGTCGTTGCCCGCCGGTTTGGATGAACCCTTGCTCGAGCGCGGCAGCTCGCTCTCCGCGGGCGAGAAGCAGTTGATCAGCTTCGCGCGCGCGTTGGCGCCGGACCCGCGCTTGCTGATTCTGGACGAAGCGACGTCAAGCGTCGACACGGATACCGAGCTGAAAATTCGCGACGCGTTGTCGAACATGGTCGCCGGTCACACGTCGATCGTGATCGCGCACCGGCTATCGACGATCCGACGCGCCGATCGCATCATCGTTCTGCACAAGGGCAAGATCCGCGAAACCGGCACGCACCGTGATTTGCTTGCGAAACAGGGGCTCTACTGGAAGCTCTATCAATTGCAATACCGCGATCAGGAAAACGGCGCCGCACGCAAGCAAATCCGGTAGAAGCCTCAACGCCGCTTTCCGCGGACGGCAGGCATTAGCGACGCCTCAGCGTTCGGCGGGTTCGACGAGAGCCGCCATCGATCCCTGGCATCGAGGAATCCGGGGATCGGCCCCGTAGGCGTGAATCTGATCGCGCTTGCCCTCGGCCTCGCGCAAACCGCAGGTGAGCAACTGCGTCAGCCCGGCCGTATCCACCTCAACCGTATGCCGGAGCGCCTGCGCTTTGGAGTACCCGAAAATCTTCATAATCATCTCAACGACGTACCCGTAGGAATGATCGTCGTCGTCGAGCAAGATGACGTGGTAGAGGCGGTCGAGTTCCGTCCCCTCTTTGCCGTCTTCGCGAATCTCCGCGCCGATATCGGGAAGAGCAACCGTTGTGCCCATCGGCCGCCTTTCATCAGGAACTCAGGGGGTAACTTTCCAGGCTTCGTCTGCTCCTCATCGTATCATCGGTTACCCCGCAATCGATCGTGGCTGGGGGTCGCTTCCCGCACTCTCACATTCTTGGGTGCGCGAAGTGGAACGGCATTCAGGTATCGGGTTTGCGGACGCGACGCGGCCCTTGTATGTTGGGTCCTTGAACCTCCGGACTACAGTCCGCAAGACCATCACCAAAGCGCTGCTTGCCTGGTATCGCCGGCATAAACGCGACTTGCCGTGGCGACACACCAAGGACCCCTACCGGATCTGGCTTTCCGAGGTGATGCTGCAGCAGACACGCGTCACGACTGTTGTCCCTTATTACGAGCGTTTCCTCGATCGCTTCCCGACCCTGGAGAGCCTGGCCGCGGTGCCTGAGCAGGACTTGCTCGAAGCTTGGAGCGGGTTGGGGTATTATCGGCGCGCTCGCCAAATGCAGGCCGCCGCGAGGCAGATCGTCGCCGAAAGGAAGGGCCGGTTCCCGGCGAGCTATGACGATCTGCGGGCGCTGCCCGGCTTCGGAGACTACACCGCTGCCGCCGTCGCCGCGATTGCTTTCGGCGGTCGGCACGCCGCCGTTGACGGGAATGTCGTCCGGGTGTTGGCGCGCGTCGGGGATGTCGAGGGCAATGTCTCGGAGCCGGCGGTTCGTCGGGAATTGGTGAAGACCGCACAGTCATTGGTTGAATCCGTCGGCCCGCGGAGCGCCGGTACGTGGAATCAGGCTTTGATGGAATTGGGGGCGATCGTTTGCACTCCTCGCAATCCACAGTGCGAGCGCTGCCCGATCAGCCGGTGGTGTCGGGCCCGACGAGCCGGAACCGAGCTGATCCGGCCCGTGAAGAGCCGTCCTCGCAAGACGGAACGAGTAGTGACTTCCGTGATTGTGTGTGAGAAACAGGGCCGCCTTCTGATGAGGCAAAGGCCCGCCGACGCTGCTCGAATGCCCGGTTTCTGGGAGCTTCCTGAAATCGAGGGGAGGTTGCCCCGAAAAGCGGACTTTGCCGAGTGGGGAATGGGTCACGCCGAGAAGCTGTGTAAGTTTTCTCACGGCATCACGTTTCGGTTGTACGAAGTTAGCGTTTATACTGCGATACTGGTTGGGACAAAGTCGAAACTGTTCCGCTGGGTGTCGCGAAGGAAGCTATCGACGATGCCCATAACAACAGTCACTCGGAAAGCTTTGGGGGTTGTTGGGGATGCGCTCGTTTCATAGGGGTTGCGAGCAACGCCCATCGGGGCCGAAACTTCTCGCCGTTACGTGAGTTCATCCATTTTGGGACGTTAGCGCACCTGTACCTCGGATTGACCGGACATAGGTTTGGGTTATGGGTTGACCGGGTACGGTTGAAGTTACGCAAAAGGGGCCATTTGCATGACACAGAGAACTTCTCGACGCGTTTTGCTGACGCTGATACTGACTCTATTCTGTTCTTTCCCGGCGTATCTCGTATCTCGCCCCTTCGGGGCGAGTATAGATCTACGGCGGACGGGAGGAAACTTCCCCGGTGAGAGAAGCTGCGTAGACAGTGGCTGTCACATCACGAACCCGTTGAATTCGGGTGCGGGCGCACTGTCGCTTACCGTCGACGGCGCGCCGATCAACCAGTACGAATACACGCCGGGCGAAACTGTCTCGATGCTGGTGCGCATCACCCACCCTACAGCGGGTCGTTGGGGTTTTCAGATGACAGCTCGCACATCGAACGGCTGTGCGCAGGCGGGCACCTTTATGCCGGGGGAAGGGGAACAGGAAGTCAGCATCCGGTCGAACACGGCGACGTTCGCGCCCTGCGGCCGGGAAACAATCGAGTTCCCGGTCCATCGAGTTGCCAAGGTGGGACCGAACGGGGCGACCTATGCTGTCGATTGGATGGCTCCGGCGGAAGATATCGGAACCGTACGGTTCGCCGTTGCCGGCAACGCGGCCAACGGAAACGGCCGAAACGATGGCGACTTCATCTACAGCATACAGGCGAGCGTGGAGTCGGTGGCGCTGCCGCCGCCTCCCCCGCCGACGGTGCCCGCAGTTCTGCCGTTGGGGGTCGTGATGGCGAATCTGGTGCCAACGATCAACGCTATTTCCCGGGAGAGCATTATCAGTATTTTTGGGAACGATTTCGCGCCGGACGGGCTGAGAAACGAAGATACGCAGGTCGATCCGGTGACCGGCCTGATCACAACCAACCTAAGCGGTGTGTGCGTCGAGATCGACGGACAACGATCTCCCATGTTTCATGTGCTTTCCAATGTATTCAATGAAGTCGATCAGCTCAATGTGCAGGCACCCACGCTGGAAGAGGTTCAGGCACCTGTCCAGGTCGTCGTTATTACTGCGTGTGACACCCCCGACGAGCAGCGAAGCGCGCCGGAGTCGGTGCAATACGTCGACCGCACCCCGGCCTTTCTTGATCTCTCGTTTTCGGCCCTAGTGGACGGTCAGCCGCACATTGTCGCATTACACCAAGACAATATTGGTGTCGTCGGCGATCCGGAACTCATTCCCGGAACAACACCGGCGGAACCTGGTGAATTTATTAGTCTCTTCGGCGTGGGATTCGGGAAAACTGACCCACCTTTGAGGGCCGGTGAAATCCCAGAAGTGGCACTCCCCGACAGCGGCGGACTCGCCCGGCTCGACGGCCCTTTCAGCATCACTTTCGGCGGAATTCCGCTCGAAGGCGGGCAAGATATTCCATACGCGGGCATCCAGCCCCAGAACGCGGGTCTGTATCAAATCGTTGTACGCGTGCCGGAGGGCTCACTGGACGGTAATCACGAGGTTACAGCGATGATCGATGGTGTTTCGACGCCGATAGGCCCCTTCATCACAGTGAAGAGCCCGACCGCGTCAGCCCCCGGTGCTGAAGGGCCCGAGGGCGAGGAGCCCGGCGGTAGCGACGTTACCGACGACGACGGCTCCGGCGGGGACGACTCCTCCGGGGGTGAAGGAGGCGGCGACACGTCCGGTGGTGGCGGTTCCGGCGACGGGGATATAGGCGGTGGTGGCGGCGGAGCTTACCTGCAAATCCCCGTGGCGGGAACCCGCGGCCCGACGCTCTTTCCGCCAACGTCAAACTCCCGCGGACGCTGACCGCCACGCGTTGTGAAATATTCATAACGGCGCCACGGAGCCCCGAGCGCAAGCGAGGGGGTCTGAACGTCGGAGCACGCCGACCGAGCCGGCCTCGGTCGCCCTGTAGCCGGCCCGCTCGCGCTCTGTTGCTGCTCTCGCCCCTTCCGGTGAAGTATGATCGCTGGACGTATGCCGTCGGACTCCAGCGGTGCGTTCGGAACTTCCACCACAGGTGCGCCCGACCCGGAAACCATTCGAGATTGCGTCGATCGTATCGTCCGCAGCACGGGCTTCCGTCGCTCGCAGCGCATGGTGCGATTTCTTCGCTTCGCTGTGGAAAAAACCCTCGAAGGCAACGATGACGAGCTGAAGGAGTACGCGGTCGGGGTCGAAGTCTTCGATCGCGGAGAGTCGTTCGACCCGGCCGCCGATAACATCGTTCGCGTCGAAGCGAACCGCCTGCGCTCGAAACTCAGCGTCTCCTACGAGACAGACGGCGCGGGCGACCCGGTTGTCGTTGATTTTCCACGGGGTGGTTATGTTCCGGCCTTCCACGCAGCCTCCACTCGAGGTACAGAGAGCGGGACTGACGTTGGGGACGCCGCCCCGCCAACCCAAGCCGGACTCTACGAAGAACGCGGGCGACGTCATCTGCTCCGCGGGACCGAGCAGGAAATCGGGAAGGCACTGGCCTGCTTTGAGCAGTGGCGCGCCGAGGCACCCGACAAAACGGGGGGCTATGTGGGGTTGGCTTGCGCCCGCATGGCGCTCGCCGAGCTGGGTTTCGACCCGCCTCGAAGTCTGCTCGACGCCGCGGGTGAAGCCCTCGGCCGGGCACTGCGACTCAATGACTCGGACACGAGAACCCACAGCGCCCTTGGCCTCCTGCGCATGCTCGAATGCGACTGGGCGGCGGCGCACAGCGCCTCGCAACTAGCCGTCTCCCTCGACGGAGATTCCGTGCAAGCGCGAGTTTGCCGCGGGCTCTTGTTCACACGGCTAGGGCGATTCGGAGAAGCGGCGCGGGAGCTGGAGCGCGCCGTCGAGTTGGACCCGATGGACCCGGCTGTTCGCGTCGCGCTCGCCGACGCTCTCTATTTCTCTCGGGAACCGGGCAAGGCCCTCCATCAGGCCCAAGCGACGATTTATTTCGACCCCGATTTCTATCCCGCCTATGTTACAGCCGGTCTGGCCTATGCCGCCGAGGGTGTTTTCGACGACGCCGTTACCTCCCTCGATCACGCCGTCGACCTGAGCGGCGATGCGCCGCGCGTCCTGGCGGCGCTCGCCGGCGTGCGGGCCGTGGCGGGGCATTCCGATCGAGCCGAGGAGATTCTCGCGGTTCTAGAGCAACGGCGCGAGAAAAGGTATGTGGCGCCCTACAGGCTTGCCCATGTTCGCGCGGCGCTCGGTCGCGAGGACGCACTCGATTGGCTCGAAAAGGCGCTCGATGAGGGCGATCCGGGATTGGCGGAACTGGGTGTCGATCCGCGCTTCGACGGCTGCCGGGCCGAACCTCGATTTGTCGCCGTGCTCGGCAAGGTCGGACTGCACCGGTAGAGACAAACACTCGTGTTTGTCCCCGTCGACAGTCAAGACAAGCTCTTAGCTTGTCGCCCTCCGCCCCGGAGATCTGAGGGCTACTCGATCCCCAGCCGCTTCTGGATCTCTTCCAGCGGCACGCCCTTCGTCTCCGGCATCAGACGCAGAACCCAGATCAACTGCAGCACCATCATCGCGGAGTAGAAAGCAAAGATGTGCCCACCCGAAACCTCAGCGAAGATCGGGAAGGTCCAGGAAATCAGCGCCGCGAAGAACCAGTGCGTGAAGCTTCCTAGGGCTTGTCCGCGAGCTCGCACACGGTTCGGGAAAATCTCGCTCAAGAAGACCCATATGACGACGCCCTGCCCAAAGGCATGGGACGAGATAAAGACCAACAAACTCCCCAGCACCACCAAGCTGCCGAACTCGTCGAAGTCGGTTCCGTAGGTGTAGAAAGCCGCGGCCGTCGCGGCCAGGCTCACGATGTAGCCGATCGAACCCGCGATCATCAACTTGCGGCGACCGAAGTGGTCGATCACCAACAGCGCCCCCATCGTGAAGACAAGGTTCGTCCCACCGACAGCAACGGCCTGGAGCAACGCCGAGTCCGCGCCGGCGCCGGCCATTTGAAAGATGTGCGGCGCGTAATACATAAGGGCGTTGATACCGGAAAGTTGGTTGAACGTCGCAATCGCCACGGCGAGTAGAATGGGCCGCTTATAGGTTGCCTGTAGCAACGGCTCCTGCACGCTGTGGCGCTCGAGTGCGAGTGACTCTTCAATCTCGCGTACCTCAGCCTCGACCGAGGCGGCGCCCAGGGAGTCGAGGACTGCTACCGCTTCATCGCGACGGCCTTGCGCCACCAGCCAGCGCGGGCTGAACGGCGTCGAGAACAGCAGCACAAAGAAGAGGGCCGCCGGCAACGCTTCGACGCCGAACATCATGCGCCATTCCGCGTCCCCGAGTTGGAATTGCGCGATCACGTAATTCGATAGGTAGGCGACCAAGATACCGAACACGATGTTGAACTGCGTGATTGCGACCAGGCGCCCGCGCAAACGCGCCGGTGAAATCTCGGCAATGTACATCGGTGAGACGACCGAGGATGCCCCGACCGCCAAGCCGCCCAGGAGGCGAAAGGCCAGCAGCGAGTACCAATCCCATGCGATCGCGCAGCCCAGGGCGGAAGCGAAATAGAAAACAGCAACCCAGCTCAGCGTCCTGCGGCGGCCCAACCGATCAGACGGTTTGCCCGCTGCCACAGCGCCGAGAATCGTACCGATCAGTGCGGCCGCGACGGTGAAGCCCAAAGTGTTCGCGGTGAGGCCGAAAACCTCGCGCAGTTGATCGGTAGTCCCGGAGATGACCGCCGTGTCGAAGCCGAACAAGAGCCCCCCGAGGGCGGCAATGATCGAAGCGCGAAGCAGGGTTGGATTCATTTGTGATTCCTCGTTTCGTCAGTGGTTTGCGGTCCGGCATGGGTTGGTCGTATAGGATCGCACACCCTGAGTTGGAGAGGTTGATTTCGTAGGCCGGTCTGCTGGGGCGGACTCTTTCTCGGTTGGTTCGGTGGGGAAACCGACGGCGGCGGTCAGCTCGCTAATCCGCGAGCAGATCCTCGACTTCGGCGAGGTAGGGTACGCGGCCGACCTTACAACGCAGCGCGCCGGCCGCGCAACCGAAACGCAATGCCGTCAACTCGTCATGGCGCTGCGCTATTGCAAGTGCGAAAGCCCCGTGGAAGACGTCACCCGCGCCCGTGCTGTCGCGCACGGTTACCGGATGGGACGGCACGGAGCCACCGGCGTAGGCCGCGCCTTCCTCGCCCAGCGTGACGGCGCCCCACGCCCCCAGCCCCTCAATCTTGCGAATCAGACTCTTGACGCCCCCGTGGGCGGCGGCCATATCTTCATCGGCGATGACGTGGGTTGAGAGCTCGACTAGTTCCCAAACGGCGGGGGTATCGATGTCGAAATCCAGGACTATCGGCAGACCTCGCCGGTGGGCCTGCTCGGCCAGCCGCGATGCTCCCTCTACCCAGCGGCCGTCGATCAGCAGGGCATCGGCGTTGTCCGCGGCGTCATCGGGAAGCCAGTCCGCATCCGCCGGGATCCCTTCGCCCCAATAGGGGAAAAGAAACCGCTCCCCGTCGGGGCGAATGAAAACCTCACAGCGCATGCTGGAGGCACCCGGAAATTCGTGGAAGCCTCGGATGTCAACGCCGTCCTCTTCAAGGAACCGGCCCGTCTGTCGGCCCGAAGCGTCGTCGCCACGGCGCCCGAAAAACGAGGCTTTGCCGCCAAGCCGGGCGACGGTAACGGCACCGACTCCGGCTGGGCCGCCCAGCGCGTCGGTGCGTTTTGGGACTCTCTCGCGGCGGCGCTCAGGCGGAAAGCGATCGACAAACAGACGATTGTCCAGGCAACCCATGCCGACGCAGAGAACGTGCACGGGGTCGCCGGTGTTGGGATTCATGGCGCGCTCATCCAAATATACCGCGCAACCCGTTATCATCGACTTTAAAGCGCGGCGCGTGGGAAACTTACGCGCCGTGGGAATCGTCTCTTTGTAGGATGGCGTCTTCGTTAGCCTCGACAATACGCTACTGCTTGACAGCGGCTCTCGTCACGACCCTGTTGGTCGCGACGGGGTCGGTGTCGGCGCAAACGGCCGGGCCGCTCTCGCCCGGTCGCCGCAAGACGCCTCGCAGGGCGGCCCGTCCGGCTGCCCCTCAATCCGGCGAGACGATCATGATCAAGGGGAGATTGGTCGAGGTTTACACGACCTCACTGCTGGTCGAGACCACCGACGGCAACAACATCCAGGTCATCCTGAGTCCCGGGACCCGGTTCATCCTCGAAGACCGCATCATCACGGTCGAAACGCTGAAAGTAGGCGACGACGTTGCCGTTCACGGCGTCAAGCAGACGCCGGGCAAGATCAGCGCTATCCAGGTCACGGTGCGGCTAGGCTCACTCATCAAGGCGTCGACGACGCTCCCAACACTGATTCGCTCGGAGACGAAACCAAGCCCGCCGATCAATGATGACGACGGTGGCCCTCCGACGTTGCGTCGCCGAAAACCGGGAGAGCGCGGACGTCCGGCTCCGCGCAGCGAGAACAGCGGAACCGAAGGCTCGACTCCTGAGGCTGAACCGGCCGAACCTTCTCCTGTTGACCCGGAACCTCCGCCCACGATCGCCGAAGCCGCTCCTCCCGCCACTGCGCCGAGAGCTCCGCCGACGGTGGTCGCGCTTCCCGAAATCGACCCCGTCATCGCTCGCACGCGGGAGTGGGTCTTTTCCTACAGTGAGCGCCTACCAAACTTCATCTGCCGCGAGGTAATGACCCGCATGACCAAGCAGGGTTATCAAGGGTGGCATACTCTCGACGTGGTCGAGGCGGACATCGTTTACGAAGACCACAAAGAGAGCTATCGCAACATCAAGATCAACGGTAAGCCCGTGAAAAGCGAGATGGACCAGCTTGAAGGAAGCTGGTCGACGGGAGAATTCGCGTCAACACTCATCAGCATCTTCGCGCCGGGCTCTCAAACGCGCTTTCGCTTCAGTCGATTCTCCGACGTCGCCGGGCTGCCGGTTAAGGTCTATAAATTCTCGATCAGCGAGCCGAACTCGCGTTGGCACGTCGAGGCCCAACACGAAACCATCACCCCTGCCTACGACGGCACTGTATGGATCCATGAAGAGACGGCGCAAGTTTTGCGCATCGAAAGCCACGCCGTCGATCTTCCTGAAGATTTCGAACTCGACGCGATCGAAGTGACAGTCGATTACAACCGCATCCGTATCAGCGGCGGCGAGTACTTGCTGCCGGTGAAATCGGATAATCTTGGATGCTGGCGCGGAACGGGCCGCTGCGCCCGCAACTCGATCGAGTTTCGAAACTACCGCAGGTTCAGCGCCGAGTCGACGATCGTCACCACCGATTCTTCAATCGATTACGAGGGAGAATCCGCGGATCCCACGGTCGACGCGACCGACGCCAAATAAGAGCACTGGGGCTGTACGCTGCACCACCTTAGAATCAACCGCCCCGCAGGCGCTCGCGAAGAGTGCGAAGAAAACCGGGCCGTGGGGTTGCCGATTCGGCATTGGAAGACGCGAACCCTCCATCGACGTCAAACCTCTTACGGCGCATATGCCGGACGATTTCCCCCGTGAGGGGCATTCCGTTGATAGCCTGGCGGACCGGCGCACCCGTCGTGACGTCTGTCAGCTCGCGATACTCCACCGAACCAAGATAGGGCAGTGATCCAAGCGGAGTGTAGTAAGCGCAATCTTCAAAGAAATAGTGCGTGACCTGGCTCCAGCGGGTCTTGTTCTTATCCCGCTGCGGCATCCCGCCGTGGAGCAAGTTAGCGGCCCAGATCAGCGCCTGCCCCTTCTTGGGATGGAATTCGACAGGTTGCAGCCCATGCGCCGCCACCAACCTCCGCCAGAACTCCACAAACTGATCATAGGTTTCATAGGGGTCCTCACCGTCACCGGGAACCGCACCGAGATGTTCGTTGAGATAGATCGGAAGCCTATGGCTCTTGGGGTAATAGAGCAACGGCCCGGCGTCATCCCCGACATCCTCGAAGGCCACCCAAACGCCGCACATGAAGCGTTCGGGCACGGAGGCGAAATGAACGCAATCGGTGTGGTAATGCTGCTGCGTGCCCACGGGAAAGTTGAGCGTCTGAAAAGGAAACGCCTTCCGACCGTAGAGTTGCGAAAGCATTCGCAGCATAGCCTCGTTCGTCGCAATGGCGCGAACCTGTTCGTCAAATTGCCACGCGTCTTGAACGCGCAGGCCCTCGACTTGATCGGCGCGCCAGGCCTCCCAGTCGAACCGATCAGAGAGGTTCGCTAGGATCTCTTCGACCCGCCTCTCAAAACGCTCGTCGGGGAAATCGAGGACCGCAAACCCCTCCTCGTGCAACGACCGCGCGACCCGCAACAGCTCGGGATCCGTGCCGGCAGCCGGAAAATGCTCCTCAAAGAAAGGGCTCTCAACATGAGGAATGTTCAACAAGTAATCTCTCCGCGCTTCCGAATGCGGGCTTAGCGGGATGAAACAGTCGAGTCTCGGAACGCCGAGAGGCACCGCCGTCCAACCATTCAAGAGAATCGCACAGCAGGTCTTGAGCGAACAACTCAGACTCGGCCGATCGCGAGGATCTTGTAACGTTCAGGCCTTACGAACTCGGGCTTTTCCGCGCCGCCGGACCGGTTTGTGGTTTCGCTCCCAGATGATCCGTAGGCCTTCGAGTGTGAGGTGCTCGCGGACCTCTTTGATATACCGAGACGCGGGGGAGATAATGCTCGCCTGGCCTCCGGTGGCCATGACCTTCGTTTCGGCGCCCAATTCGGCGATCATGCGTTCGAGAATCGAGTCCACGAGGCCGAGCGTCCCGTAGTAGAGACCCGATTGCAGGCTTGCGACGGTGTTGGTGCCGATCACGGCGTTCGGTTCACGGATGTCCACCCTAGGGAGGCGCGCTGCTCGGTGAAACAGCGCCTCCGACGATATGCCGACGCCGGCGCAGATAACGCCGCCGAGATATTCCGCCCGGGCCGAGATGGCGTCGAACGTAATCGCGGTTCCGAAATCCACAACGATCGACGGCCCCCCGCAATGCGTGAATGCGGCAATGCTGTTGACCAGCCGGTCCGCGCCCACCTCGGTCGGAGTGTCGGCCTTCACCGACAGGCCCGTATCGATCTCGGCAGTCACAAACAGGGGCTTGATATGGAAATAGCGCTCGGCCATCTGTTCGAGCGAAGAGTCGAGTTGCGGGACGACGGAGGAGATGATAATGCCGTCGATCTTCTTGATGTCGAGATCCGCCAGTGAAAACAGGTTCCGAAACAGAACGCCCCAACCGTCGACCGTCTGAGCGGCGTCCGTTTCCAGCCGCCAATGACTGACAAGCTTCATGCGGCGATAGACGCCTAGGGTAAGGTTTGTGTTGCCGACATCAACGGCGAGAAGCATGTCGACTTATTCTACACTCGGTCTCCCCACGATCCCCCTTTGACGCTGAGAAACGCTACAGCTCGCCCACCAGCAACATGTTCCTGATCTCGACCGCGCTGCGCCACGCATTGATTCGGACGTCGAGATGCTTCTCGCGCAACTGAAATAGATTGCGGCGTGCGATCAACACTTGCGGGTAAGAGGCCGCCATCCGGCGAAATGCCGCTTGATACTGCTCAAATGCCTTGCCCGCCGCGGGCATCAACTCTTCCGAGTAAGCGCGGGCGAGATCCAAAGACTCTCGGTAATGCTGGAAAGTTCCCGCCATCCGCATCCGAAGCATCATACGGCGACGCTCGACTTCGCTCTTGGCCGATTCAAGCTCGGCCTCCGCCGCTGAGATGTTGCCCTGATTGCGATTGAAGATCGGGAGCTCGACGCCTATGTCAAAGAATCCTTCCATGCCGACGGGCGCTCCATTGAAATCGAGCAACTCGCGGTTGTACCGCAGGCCGCCGCGAACACTGATGTCGGGCACTCGTTCCGCCCTTTCTTTCCGTAACGCTGATTCCGCGAGTGCGACGCCGGCCTCGGCAAAGCGGATTTCGGGGCTTTCCGCGAGGGAGTGCTTCAGCGCTTCGTCGAAATCCAATGACGGCAGCGGGGACAGTTCGCCCTCGAGCGGTGAGGGCCCAAGCAGCGGATTTCCTATCACCGCGCCAAGCTGCCGAAACGCACGCCGCTGCACTGACCGAGCCGCCAGCAAGTCGGCCCGGGTCCGAGAGTGTTCCATTTGAACCTCGAGTAAATCCGGCTGATCCGCTTGGCCTACATTGACAAGTTGCCGCGTAGTCTCAACGGCGTCTTCGGTCACGTTCACAAGTTCCTCTCGAATCGCGACCCGCTTGCCGCTGCCAAGCGCCTCGTAGTACAAGACCCGGACAGATCCAAGAATCCGCAGCCTGGCCGCCTCGCGCTCCAGCGCAGCCTGCGTCACCTGCTCCCCGGCCGCCGCCCGGGCGTGGCGAAGTTTGCCCGCCGTGACGATAGTTTGCTCGACAAACCCGCCAAATTCCCCTCCACGAATAATCGGCCCGCCGCTGTTCTCGTCTCCGGTCGCGCCGATGATGGGGTTGGGATAGAGTCCCGCCTGCAGCTTGCGGCCCCCGGCGGCGTCAACTCGAGCCGCCGCTTGGCGCAATGCCGGGTGGGTTCGGAGTGCCATGGCCTCGAGGTCCGCCAGCCTCAGAGCCTCGGGGGCGGCCTGCTGTGCCGCGAGCGGCGCGGAGCCCGTCCAAGCAGCGAGCACACAGAAAACGATATTCAACCGTCGCCTGAACCTCATGCCACACCTCCGTTGCCGGCGGCTGCCGGCGCGACCCGTTGTTGTTCCTTCAACTGTTGAATCTTGTCGTAGACCTCCGGAGCAACCACGCGAACGAGGGTCATCATGCCCATCATCGCGGCGGTCCACTCCCGCCGCAATCCGTAGGTTTCCGGTTTCACGAACATCTCGTCCATAGGCATCCACATGTCCTGTGGGTAGCCGGGGACCCTCTCGTCGTGGGACTCGTGCGCGTGATGGTGTGAACCCTGACTCTCGGCCTGCATGAGCAGCGTGCTTACTCGTCGCTCGCGGCTTGCTGAATCGCCTAGCCCGCGACCCATCCCGGGACCCAACTCGTCGGAAAGCGCCGATCCCTGTCGGACCATGCCCATGCCTTCCTCCATTCCTAAGCCGGTTGCCACGCCTTCACCCCAGTGCGACATCGGCCCGACCATGGAGACCATCTGGTTCATCATGTGGTGGGGCAAGTGGCAGTGAAGCATCCAATCGCCGATGTATTCCGCGACGAACTCGACCGTGCGCGCTTGGGCGACACCCACCAGTTCGGTGTTGCCGGGCGTCCACGCCGACTCGGGGACACGGCCGCCTTCGGTGGCGGTTGTCACCCATTGATGGCCGTGCATGTGCATGGGATGGTGGTCCATCCCGAGGTTCACGAATCTCAGCCGAACCCGCTCACCTTGCTTGCAGATGACGGGCGTCGTGGCAGGTCCGGCTTTGCCGTTGAGCGTGAGCCAGTTAAACTCCATCGCAAGGGAGTTCGGCACCGTGTTGTTGGGCAGCAGGGCCCACTCCTGGAGCAGGAATCCAAAGTCTCGATCCACCTCCGGCAAGTAACGTCGACGCGGGTGAATGATGAAGAAGCCAAGCATCCCCATCATTTCCTGCATCGCGAAGTGTGAGTGGTAGAAAAAGGTCCCGTGCTGGTGGACGGTGAACTCGTACACGAATCGGCCGCCTGGAGGCACCGGGTCCTGCGAGATGCCCGGCACACCGTCCATCTCAATCGGCACCTCGAGCCCGTGCCAATGGACGGTGGTAAGCTCCGGCAGCCGGTTCTCAAACACGATGCGTACCCTATCCCCCTCATTGATCTCGATGGTCGGCCCCGGGACCGTGCCGTTGTAGCCCCAGGCGTGGACCTTTCGACCCGGGAGAAACTCGGTTTCGACTACCTCGCCGACAAGATGGAACTCCTTGGCGCCGTCGACGACCGTATAGGGCAGCTTCGGCAGGTCGGGCGTCTCAAAGGGGTCCGAGCCGGTGTTTTCCGCCATGTCCACGGCGTCCGGCTCGGCAGCGTCGGGAGCCCTGCGAGCCGAGAGCCCGCCGGATGCGCCGACGAGCCCGGCGCCCGCCGCTATGCGACTGAAAAAGTGTCTTCTATTTGATCCCATGGGTGATCTCCTTCCTTATACGGTTGTGGGTCTGAGCAGCGCCTTCGCACTGCGAACGATAACTCTCCAACACGAGTGGAGCTGGTGGAAACCCGGCGAGGGGCTTCCCGAAGCAGCCGGAGCTATTGGAGTTGCAGGCTAGACCCGTAGTGGAGTCGCGTGGCCGGGTGGCCGAGAGGGAGGCGCCCTGTAAGACGAGGAGGCGCGGATAGGCAGGGTCGTCGCGGCAGTCGAAGAGATCGCGCCGGCGGGTCCCGCAATCAGCAAATCGTACGTCTCATGGGTCAGGCTTTGTGCCGGGACGAAACGGGCCGGCGCAGCCGTCGCTTCGAGGCACGAACAGTCTTGATGCTCGCCCGACGGTGCTGAGGGGTCGCCCGATCCTGAGCAGTTTTCAGACGAACCGTGAGAGCCGGGGCTGCCGGGTGGGCGATCCGCGGCACAGGCCACCAGGCAGTTTGGAAACAAGAGAAACGCAATGGCGACAACGGCCCATCGGGCCGTGGTGTTCGATCGCACCGGCATACGTCTTGATTATAACGGGCCGGCAACGAGCCCCAGCTCAGTCTTCCGGTTCGTTGAAGTTGGTCACCATGTATTCGTAATAGGGGCCTCGGAGAAAACTTAGGAAGACTTCGTTGACCAATTTCAACCCTTTGGTCAGGGCGTAGTCGATGTCTCCGTCGAGCGATTCGACGGACACCGAAACCGAACCGGCGCGGTTTCGGCAACGCGCCGCGGCGCGCTCGGGGTCGATGCGGCGATGGGCAGGCAGGTCGTCGGCCGAGCGCTGCTTGAGGAATTGTTTGAAATCCCGGTAGAGCGGAGACTTTGCCGGCGCGTCGGGGAGCAGATCGCGGAACTCGAGCCTACGGCGGGCGGGATCGAAAACAAGATGGAGCGGCCGTTCGTTCAGCCAGACGAACGTACAGCGCAGCTTGCCGCCGCGAGTTCGTGTCGCAGCGAAGGATCGAAAAACGCCGCGGTCGGCGCGCTTCCGCAGCAGCGCCTCGACAACGTCGGCCGCGTCACGCTTCGCCGCCATCAGTGGTAGTAGGCCATGCAGCCGGGCTCGACTTTTTGCAGATGCCCCGGGGGGTAATCCCGCGCGCTCCAAAATTCCTTGATCGCCTGACAGTTGATCACCGTCGAGATGCCCTCGGCGGCGGCGATCTCATAGCTGCGCTCGAGCGCGGGCGAGAAGTCCTCGGCGCGGGTGACGTACTCGCCGCGTCCGCCGAGCGCTTCGCCGATCTTGTCGTAGCGTAGGTTTTCCTGGAAGAGATACATGTGTTCGGCGCGCGCCGTGTTGTTGCGGCCGCCGCTTTGCCCGCTTCTCCAAACGCCCCAGGCGTTGTTGTTGTAAACGATGATGACCGCTGGGATACGGTACTTGCTGAGCGTCTCAAGCTCCATGGCGGAGTAGGCGAACCCTGCGTCTCCGGTGACGGCCAGTACCGGCGCACCCTTGTACGGAGCCTGGGGGCCGGCGCCTTGCTGCACGGCGGCTCCGACGCCCATCGTGTAGCCCACATCGGGCCCGATCGCCCCGTACTGGTAGGCGCCGTTGCAGATCTGACCGGGGCGGTACGCCTTCATCCGGCGGCGTGTGTAGCGGGCAATTCCATAGCCGCCCGAAACAACCGTCGTCTGCTCCTTCGGAAGCTTGCCGTCGTATAGCAGGTCACTGATGCCCTTGGCGATCACTGCCGGGTGAACGCACTCGGCTTGCGCGCTGTATTTGAGACCGAGTCGATAGTGCTCGTCGTTCTCGGCTTCGAAAGCGGCGCGCGCGGCGGCCAACTCATCGCGCCATGCCGGCCGCTTTTTCGGAGGAAGCGCCTCGGCCAGGGCTTCGAGAGGCGCCTTTTCGCAACTCACGATGCCGAGATCGATGGGCAGGTTCCGCCCGATGTCCGATGCATCCGGGTCTATACGAATATAAGTCGCGTCGGGATCAAACGCGTACTCTCCGACATTCGGCATCACGTACTGTCCGACGAGAACGACCAGGTCGGCGCTGAGCAACGCGTCCGGGGCCATGCCGGCCGAAAGAGGATGCTCGTCGCTGAAATGACCGCGGCTCGGCCCGGACTCGACGACGGCGATGTCCGCCTTCTCGGCGACGGTCTTGAGCGCGTCCCAGGCCTTGCTGTAAAAAACGCCCGCGCTCGCCACGATGATGGGCCGCTCTGCCTTGTGGATCATGTTGGCCGCCTTGGCGATTTCCTTCGGCGAAGGATGCGGCTTCGACTCGGTGCGGTACTTTGATTTGTCGTGGAAATAGCGCAGATCCTCGGCGCTTTCGAACTTCTTGCGCGCAACCTCGCCCGGAAAGTCGAGGTGCACCGGACGGGGCACGCCCGACTTGAGTTGCCGGAAGGCGTAGGCGGCGTATTCGTGAACGCGCTCGGGGGTGATCAGGCGCTTGCCGTACTTCCTCATTCCCTCGGTCGTTGGCTGCTGATAGACGCGCTGGATGGCATGTTCGGTGTCGTCGAGCGCGATGGTCATGTTGCTCGCCAGCACGAGCAGCGGCGTGCGTGCGGCGTTGGCGGCGGCGATATTCATGATCATGTTGGTGAAGCCGGGACCCTCGGTTCCCGAAGCGGCGGCGACCTCTCCCGTGACGCGCGCGAAACCGTCGGCGGCGGCGCACATCATGCCCTCGGTGCGGCCACCGTAGGACGGGATGCCCTCGGAAGCAATCGCGTTGATGACCACGTAGTTGCCGGGGGCGCAGAACAGCGCGCCGAGTCCTTCGGCCTTACAGGCCTTGGCGAAGACCTGCGCGCCGGTCATCGGGAAGTCGGCGGGCTTGGGGGCTTCGGCCAGGGTCGCGGGGACTTCGCTTGGGATCTTGATATTTGAATCGTGCCCGCCGGTCGAGGACGCTTGTACTTTCGAGCTGCCGGCCAACGCCGTGGCGACGGCGCCCCCCGCTACGAATTTCCGGCGCGACACCGAACCGCCTCGTCTGTCTTGCTTACTCGCCATTTCCTTTCTCCTCTTACGTCGGTCGGCGGCGGCTCACGGATTTTGTTCCGCGGGCCTCAGCGCCTTAGGGCCGATGCTGCGAATGTATTGAACTATTTGCCAAATCTGGTCTTCCGTCAACTGCTTGTGAAACGGCGGCATTTCGTGCCCGGCTCCGTCTCGGATCGAGGTGAAGATTTCGCCGTCGGTCGCGCCGTAACGCCATTCTTTTGGATTGCGCAGACTCGGGGCTTCGAAGTCGGGGTTGGCCTCAGCTCTGCCGTCCGCTCCGTGGCAATATTGGCAGAGTCGGAGGTAGGTTTTGCGACCGGTACGAATTGAATCTTTGGAGTAGGGGATCGGGGAGGTTAAGTCCCGAGCCTTAGCCCGGGCATCATCATTGTCGGCAGCGGTGGTCGAGGTAGTCGACAGAACCAGAGCCGCTATAAAGCCGACTGCTATTCGCGTGATCCACTGCATTCCGTTATAGGATAACCCGACTCGAAGAATGGCACGTAACGTCCGGGAGCATTTGGACGGCCGCCAGTCACGAAGTTTCGGTTAGCCGAGGTTCACTTCGACGGTTGCTCCTACGCCCCATCCGGGGCTCGTCATCCATAGAAAGGTACCCAGGGTTTCGCTTCGCTTCACCTTGGGCTACTTTCCGGTCGCCGCTCCGCGGCTACAGCCGGTTGAAATTTTCACTGCCCCTCGGGATCACGGCATTCGAAGTTGGCGGCTTCGTTGCTGTTGCCCGAACCTTTGTAGACGGCGCGCTCGGGGAAAATGCACAGCGGTCGGGCCATGTCCAGCTTGTTGTCGGAAACGCGATAGGCGGTTAGTCGCTCGGGGGCCTGGTCGCGTTCCACCCAGTTCTCGATGGCGTCGATCCAGTCGACCCGGTCGGGACCGGGGCCGCCCGCGCAGTGGAAAACACCCGGCAACATGTACAGACGAAAGTAGTCGCGCACATCCGCATCTCGAGATTCCGCCGCCTCGAAGTAGTCGACCGAAGCCAACGCTGTGAGCGCCGCGTCCGCCCAGCCGTGCCACAGGATGAGTTTTCCGCCGGCCTTCTTGAATTCGCTCAAGTCGGGATCCGTCGCGTCGGCGAAGGAGGAAAACAACTCGCTGTCCGATTCAAAGGTCGCGAAATCGTAGCGAGTGTAGTCAAATTCCGGGTCCCTGAAAATGAGGTACTTGAATCCCTGCGTACCGAAACCGAATTGAGCGCTTGGCTCGCCGAAGGCTTCGATCATTCGCGAACTCGGGCCGGTGATCCACGACTGCCATGCTGCAGGCTCGTTCTCGCCGCCAAAGGGGAATCCGGGATGGATCTGCCCGTCTTGATTTCGCGGCCCGTCGTAGACAGCGGCGATGGCTTCCTGCTGAGCCACGGTCAGGCAGTGGGCCGCCGGGCGCCTTCCCGGGCATTTCGGAAGGCTCGACAGCTTGAAGGCGCATTCGCGGGGATCGTCGAGAATGCCGTCTTCGACGCCGTCCAGACGATCGCACTGCTCGAGGATTGTGGATTGCAGCAGGCGACGGTTGTCGGGGGTGATCACAGATTCAGTCGGGTTTGAGCGGTCGGGAAAGATGCGTTGCACGTTGTAGAGAAACGCTGCCAAGAGGCCGCTGAAGTCGTGAGCCGGAGCGCCGGAAATGATGCCGTCAAAGTCTTCCGGAAAACGCTGGGCCTCCATCAGGGCTTGACGGCCCCCGTTGGAGCAGCCGTTGAAATAGGAATACCTCGGGGGCGATTCGTAATAGGCTCGAATAATCGCCTTGGCGGCTTCGGCGGTGCGGTGGATCGCCAAGTAGCCCCAGTTCACTTGCCGTTCCAAATGGTTGTGCGCCCAGTCGGCGCGAATGCCGTTTGCTTGATGGCCGGTGTCGGTGGCCACCGTGGCGTAGCCGCGGTTCACCGAATAGCGGGCCTGATTGCTGACGCTGCCGACGTAGCCTCCGCCGCCGCCCATCAGGAATTTGCCGTTCCAGTCGTCGGGCAGCAGCAGCTCGAAATTGATTTCGTCGCCGATCGTGCCGTCAACCTTGCAGTGCGGAACGACCGCTTCGCGTTGCCTCGACGGTACGCCGTCGGGCAGCGGCGCGGCGTCTTCCGCTTCTTCGCCCTCCGAAGGGACAGCCGAGCGGATGCGAATGTCGGGCAGGATGAGTTGATCAAGCCCAGAGCAATTCCGCGATAATGCGTCTCCCCCGTCGGCAGCCGCAACTGTTAGGACTGCCATTGCTGCAATGTGTTTCAACACTGGAGGTTCCTCTTCGTAGAGCCCGCTGAGTGCGAGCTGCCGAGATTATAGTCGACGCTCACACACCACCCCCGGCCCACGGCCGCACACTGCCGGCGAGGATGGGTTCGGTCGAGCCGTCTTCCTTTCGCAGCAGCAGAACACCCGCCGGATCCAAGCCCGCCGTCGTTCCGTGGACCGGGCCGCCCGGAGCGTCAACCGTAACGACCTTGCCCGACACGTAGCTGGAGGCCTCGGAAAACTCTTCGATGACGGCGCGAGCGCCCTGCTCGCAAAACAGTTGGTAGTAGCTTTCCAGCGAGAGCAGGACCTCACCCAGAACCGCTTCGCGGTCGAATGAGCGGGCCGTTTCAATCCGGAGCGAAGTCGCGATCGCGGCGATCTCCTCGGGCATGCTCGGTTGATTCACGTTGATGCCGATGCCGACCACGGCGTAGCGCAACGATCCCGCTTCGGCCGCGCTTTCGACCAGAATGCCGCAGCACTTCTTCTTGTTCAACAAAACGTCGTTAGGCCAGCGAAGGTCAAAGACCGCCCCAGAGACTTTTGCAAGGCCGCGCGCGACGCCGAGTCCCATGGCGAGCGTCAACACGGCGGCGCGCTCGGGCGGCGTGGGCGGACGCAGGACGATCGAAAAGTACAGCCCGACGCCGGGCTCGGAAATCCAAGACCGCCCCAACCGCCCGCGACCTGCCGTCTGGCGGTCGGCGATGACCATCGTCCCCTCCTCTGCCCCGGCCTCGGCGCGCCGCACCGCGTCGATCATCGTGCTGTCGATCGCGTCGAAGTCAAAGCGCGGACGTCCAAAGTGAAAGGGGGAAAGCATCGTCGACTCGTGGGGCTCTTCTGGAAATCCCTCTCAATCGGATTGGGTATTACGTTGCGCTCGGCGCAGTCGCAAACCTCTACAGCCGCGAAGCGGCGGCAGGATTATAGCCTGGGGTGGAGCCGAAACGGCGGAACCCCAGGTGCCGGCCACCCCCGTGGAGCCCTGACAGGGCGGCAGGAAACATGCAGTCAACCCAACCTGAGGCTGCACATCGCAAAGGCTCGTTTTTATGGCAATACCACCATGGACCCACGGATTTATAGAAACGGAACTCTTCAGACCTCGCCAAGCTGCTCCAAAATCGTCCCGTCTTGCAGGCGAACCGACCCGTCGGCCGCCGCTTCGACTTCGAGCAAAACATTGACGTCGTGGCTGCCCGCTCGACCGATCGCAGCCTTGACCTGTTCAAGAGATTCACCGGGCCGCACGCGCAACCGTCGCTCTTTGGGCTTGTCGTGGTTCATCACCCACGCTTCGGCCGCCAGGGCGCCGCCCAGCGGTTCGGGACCTGGCGGCCCTCGGTGGGTCGTGAAGTCCTCCTCCCCGTTCGCCCCGGGCCCGAAAGCAATCAGCGCGCCGGGTTGAATCTCGCGGATCAACGAATAGGTCTGCGGCAGCGTGAACAAATCCGAGCGACTGTAATAGCCCATCGCCGGATAGAGCCACAACCCGGCCAGGTTTTCGTAGCGATAGAGGATTTCTTCCAGCTGCCGGTGGACGAACTTGAGATACAGGAAAAAGTCTTCCTCCCTCTCGAGGCGATATTCGGGAGGCTCTTCAGGATACGCGGGTCGGGCGTACTCCCAACCGAGACCGGCGCTTTCGCGCGGAAAGAAGTAGGGGTGGCGCCAATCCATGGCGTAGGAATAGGAGAGGAATAGACCGAGCCCGCGGCTGCGACAAGCCGCGGCGGTCTCCTCCACCAGGTCGCGTCGAGCCGGCGAGTTCAAGCTGGTGAAATCGGTCGTGTTCGTGCGAAATAGACAGAACCCGTCGGGGCCGCGACCGTTGAAATTGACGTAGCGGGCGCCGCAAGCAAGCGCGAGGTCGGCGAGGCTTTCCGCGTCGAAACCCGAGGCGTCAAAGCCGTCCTTGAGCTTGGCGTATTCGGCCAGTGGGATCTTGTCGTGAAATTGTGTGAATTCGCCCTTCCCGCTCCCGCTGTATACGCCGTAGCGCAGGGCAAGACCTCGGCCGGCACCGGCGAACCAGCCGAGCGCATCGGCCCGAGCGTCGGCTGACGCGGGATTCGCATACAAAGGGTAGGTCGGCGCGTCGGCGCGTCGAGTCTTCATCTCCGAGCACGCGCTCAGTACCCCGGTGCCGGTCAGCAGCAGGCCGTCGCGCATCCACTGCCGGCGCGTAAGGGCGCTGCTCGATTCCCTCATTACAGGCAGGATAGCGAAAGCGTGAGATGTGTTACAGGGTTGCCCCGGACACGGGTGCGCGTCGCATTGACAATTCGCGGCCACGAGATTAGACTCGGCTTTTTAGTTGCTACACGTGAAATCGCAAGGAGAAACACAATGGCCGACCAATGGATGATTCGAGGAGTTGAATACGGCAATTGCAACTGCGACTACGGCTGCCCGTGTCAGTTCAATGCGCCTTCGACGAACGGCTTTTGCGAGGCGGTCGTTTGCGGAAGAATCGAAGAGGGCTACTTCAACGACACACGCCTCGATGGCGTCGACTGGGCCATTCTGCTGCATTGGCCCGGTGAAATCGCCGAGGGCAACGGTCAGCAGCAGGTCATCATCGATGAGCGAGCGAACCCTGAACAGCGCGATGCACTGCGGAAGATCCTGCACGGAGAGTCGACAGCGCCCGGCACGACTCATTTCTTTGTCTACAACAGCACGATGTCAGAAGTTTTGGTAGTGTCCTAATCCTGCGTTGCTAGCAATTCTGCGATCGTCCAGACGTGATCGGTCAATCCGCTCTCCATCGCGGGCGTGACCCTAAGGCTGCTGTGAATCCGGCAGAAGTTGTAGTAGGCGAAGTGCAAGCACAGCGCCGCCCACAAGTTCTCCCACTTCTTGGAGAAGCCATTCGTCAACCGCGTTAGGCGTCGAATCTGCATCCGCATAGTGAGGTTCTGGCGTTCGATGTGGCTGGTGCTGATTTTCTTCTTGTCCGGCGTGCCGATGATCGTCTTGCGCTTGCAGCCCGTACACTCAGCAGGGCTGTATCGCTTCTCCTCGATGCGGCTATCTGCGTATTGCTTGACGAGCATCCCGTAGTCAACCCGGTCATCGAGCGTCCACTGAATCGCCGGGATGTAGGGCCTGAAGCCGTCCGTCGTGATCTGGAACCGTTGGGGTGATGTGGCAAGCCGTAGCCCTTCAATGAAGGCGTCCGTCGTCGCTTGGTTCCGCCGCCCGAGTGCGAAGTTCAGCACCAACTTGGTGTTGCGCTCCATCGCAACGAACGTGTAGGCGTCGCCAATCATAGAGTTCGTCTCGGATTCCTCGGTAGTCTTGTGCCCCTCTTTCTTGAAGATGTAGCCCCAAATTTCGTCGCACTGAACGTCCTTGACGGGCACGTTTCGGATGATGCGCCCAAGAGCCTTCTCGCAACGTTCCCCGGCGACGACAAGCAACCGCAGGATGGTATCGCGGTGTAGGCCCGTGATTCGCTCGGCAGTGCGAACGCTCGTACCCTCGATGAGTAGCTGGAGGGCAAGCGTTGCTTTCTCTATCGGAACCGTCATGCTGCCAAGGGGCCGCTTACGCTCCTCGGTGTACGTCTTCCGACAGTAGTTGCACCGATAGCGCTGCAAGCCGTTCCGATGCTTGCCGAAGCGTTTACAGCGCGTTTCACACGACGGACAATTCATTGCCTCTGCTCTTGCCGCTTGCCTCATAGCTCTATTATACAGCAAGCGGTTGCTGTTTGTAAACACGAGGCCCCGAAAAAATGCCTAGGCGGAATGGCTGTCCGCCTAGGCATGAACCGTGTTGGCAAATGAATTGTTTTTAGGGTTGACTCTTACGCGTACTCGTATGACATGGTTTCCGAATTTCCTTAAATCCTTCGCAAAATTGATCGTGAAGCTCTTGAAGCTCATGTCCATCACCTTGTTGTCGCACGAGGGATCGATTTCCTTAAATCCTTCGCTGACCAATTTCGAAAATTGATCGTGAAGCTCTTGAAGCTCATTGTCTGCCATTGCCAGCGTAACCAAACGGATTAGCCGGTCATTGGCAGAGCCTACCGGGTCGTGATCGTTTTCCCACTTCGACAGCGTTGTCACGTCTACCGCCAATGTTGTAGCGAAGTCAGCGGCGGATCGCCCAGCATACTTCCGAAGATACCGAACATCCTCTCCTTTCAGCCTGCATGGCTTCCAGATGAGAGCTAGAGCGATGAGCCGCATAAGTTCGTTCATGTGGGGGATGATAACCTCGTTGCTGTTGCATTGCTCGCATCTAATGAACTCTACCCCCTTCAGTGTGACCGAACTCAGCCCACTCTCGCTAAAGCGATGATCCTCTCTGACGACCACAGTCCTTCCACCGCAGTCGCCACATCGCCAATCGTGCATCTGTTACCTCCTGGCCTGTTCAATGCTCCAAATCGTTATCAGGAAGGTCATATCGACCTCCTTGAAACAAAACACTATAACAAGCCATTTACCATCCGGTTCACTTCCTTCAATGCGGTATTTCCATTCTCCTGTCTTGATGTTTCGTTCAGGCGGATCAAAAACTGTTCCCGTCCGCAATACATGATACGCCTCTGTCAGTGTCAACCCATCTGCGGCCAATTCTTCTGTGAAATGCCGCCCTTGCACAATCCGACCCTGCTCAAGGCAATGCCTGAGTAGGTCAGCGGCCTCCGTCAAGGTCAAGGTTTCCAACGCGCCGTCTACCCTTCACTTGGTATTTTACCAACACCAAGGGGTTGTGTCAAGGGTCATAGACACCACAAAATGTGGCGTAAGTCACTGGTTTACGTACACCTAATGGTGGTTCCTAGAATCTTTTCTTGGCCTTCCCCCTGCCCGCTTCTTCCGCATCCCCGCAATCTTGCGGAAGTAGTCCGGCCCCCGCTCGGCAGTCTTCTTGCCGCCCTTGGCCCCCAACGTGGCTGCGGGGGAAGCCTTCAGAAGCTCGTCTGCCAGCTTGACGGCGGCACTGAGTAATTCGCCGGCGCGTTCGGCGCGGCCTTCAGGTAGGGTTGTGGTGGAGAGGATGGTTTCGGCTTCGGCAATGAGGTTCCGAAGCGCTTGCAGGTCTTCACTGCTCGATGGCATGACTCCATCGTACAGCAAGCGGTTGCTCGTGTCGATGTGGACGAAATCAACGGCAACGCATATTTAGGACACTACCGAAGTTTTCGAGACCCTCTATGCCCCGATCGAAGTCGACATCGATGTGGACGCCCGTAAGGCGCGTTTGCAAGTGCCCAACGTCGTCGAATCCACGGGGACTCCGATCGTCAACCCCCAGACTGACGGCGAGCACCGCGCACGAATCAACCTCCCCAATGGCTTCGAATACACGGTAGCCGAGATGGGCTCGGGCACGACAAAATCGAGCGGCCAGGTCCCGCTTGACCTCGACGGCAGTTACGGCCAGTTCAACATCCTCCACATGAACCAAGACGGCGTGGTCCGCTGACCCCGCCCGAAACGCCGCCATGACCGAGCATCGCCTGCCGCGGCGCGACCGCATCGCTTTGATCGTCGGCTTGCTCGGGCTGACGGCGGTTTCCTGGGCTTATCTCATCCATCTCACTTTCGCCATGGATATGGGCGGGATGGGCATGGACCCACCCGGCGAGCCGGGATCGATGTCCGCCGCGGAGGTGTTGAAGATCAAGCCATGGGCTGGGATCGACTTTCTGCTGATGTTCCTGATGTGGGCGGTGATGATGGTCGGGATGATGACGCCCACGGCGATTCCCATGACGCTGATCTACGCGGCGGTGGCGCGCAAAGCCGCGACCCAGGGGACCCCGCTTGCCCCGGCGGCGGTCTTTGTGGGCGGCTACCTCGCGATGTGGACGTTTTTCAGCGTGGGCGCGACCGCAGCGCAGTGGGGGCTCGATCAAGCGGCCCTACTCTCACCAATGATGGTGGCGACCAGCCCCGCACTCGGCGCGTCGCTGCTGATTGCGGCGGGTGTCTATCAGATGACGCCCGCCAAGAACGCCTGCTTGCGCCATTGCCGATCGCCGATGCATTTCATCTCCGAGCATTGGCGGCCGGGGGCAACCGGCGCCTTCAGGATGGGATTGGAGCACGGGGCCTATTGCCTCGGTTGCTGTTGGGCGCTGATGGGGTTGCTTTTCTTCGGGGGCGTCATGAATCTGCTTTGGATCGCAGCGATCACCTTGTTCGTGCTGCTGGAAAAAGTCCTTCCGATCGGCGCTCCCGGAGGACGAGTCGCGGGCGCGGCGATGATCGCCTGTGGGTTGGTCCTGCTTGTCCGGCTTTGAACACGGCTCACACTAAGTCCAGCCTGGTGCGAATCAGTAGGAGATTGACCAGCATTAGCGCGATGGCGCAGTAGCGCCACCGTCGGTCCCAGGAACTCAGCTCGATTCCGACAAGGACTATGGTCAGTGGTTGGAGAAACAGCCACACCCGGGCCGCCTCACCCCGCAGCAACCCGGTAAAGTCGACGAGCAGCAGACCCAAGAGCGATGCGGCGGCAAAAGCGCGTGGGCGGTACGACTCGGTTGTCCAACCTGTGGTCCAGCGGGAAAGAAACGCGACAATCACGCCCAAACTCAAGAATCCCGCGCCTAGAAAGTAGTCGTAGAGGTCCCAGAACACAACGTAGTGGTAAGGGCGGTTCCACACCGTTGCAAGACCTTCCTGAATGCGCATCGACTGGCGGAGAGCCGCCCAATGGTTGTAGCCAAGCGCTATGTAAGCGAGCCCGAACACGCCAAGCACAACTGCGGAGGAAATGCCGGCAGAAGCAATGATGCGTCTCATTACCAACTTCCGCTCGTCCGTCCAAAGCCATCCAAAGAACGCAAGCAAGACGAAGCACGCTCCCAACGCCAAGAAGCTATGGGTCCACAGCATCGCCGCCGCCAGGGTGAAACCGAACCACCACGCCGCGGAGCGACGCCCCTCCCAAACAGCCTGGGTCCACAAATAAAGCAGCAGACTTGTGAACAGCGGGTACATTGGGTCGAACGATCCGAGCATGATGACAACACCGGGAAGCAACAACCAGATCGTGGCTGCTGACAAGCCCGAGTCGGCGTTTCCCGAGACTGCACGCGTGAGCAGGTAGATCACCGGGACGGTCAGCGATGCAAGAAAGCCGATGAAGATCCCACCCCACAGGGCCGATCCATTCGGGCCCAGAGCCTGGTTCCAAAAATAGAAGTAAAGGATCGGGGCCGGAGGGTGAGTCTGAGTGTGTCCAATCATCGTCGGCAGGCGTTCGACGTACGAACTCACCCAGTCACCTACGTCTTCGATCTTGAGCGCTTCGGTGTGATAGGAGGTGATATCGGGGTGTTGTACCCTCCATTGCACCGTTTCCAGAGAACGTTCCGTCTCGCCCATGAACGCGACGGCCAGCCCGAAGTGGACCAGCGTGAGGGCAAGGATCGCCGATCGTAGTCGGTTTCCGGAAGCAAGACGATGATTCACCCAATAGATCACTCCCCCGGCGATCGCAAGGTAGAGGGCGAAGGAGACCGCAGACACGTCCGTGTACCCCCTTTTCCAGTAAAAGGGGCCGTTGAAACCGGGCAGGTGGGCGGCAATAGCTAGTACAGGAAGGAAGCCGAGCAGCAAGGCAACCAGACACTTCCACTCTAAGCCGTTGCTCCAAGCCCTTGGACTCGAAGCAGCCCGCGCCTTCCGGGCAACCCGTTCCTTCTTCCGCCGTTCTTTCCGGCGCCCCCGGCCTTTTTCGGTTCTGGAACCCCTCATGAGTCGGTGTGGCAATCCCTGAGATGCTCTTCGATCACTGAATCGGTGCCTCGCGCCGTACGCGAGATGAGTACGCACGCCGCCGTGCTTTCGGTACAGATCGAGGCGAAGGGCGTGTTAGGCGTGAATGGGGGAGGCTCAATCACGAACGTGTCAGGCGCCTCGCCGGTCGGGATATAGAACGGCCGTACCATAGGACCTCAGTACGATAGTACTCTTGTTAAGTCCACAGCTTAAGGTGATAATAGGTGTAATCCCTACTATGCAAGTGCTCCGTGGCATCAGAGAAGTAACTCGGGTCTTAACCGTATCGTTCCGCCGTGTTCGCCGTAAGCAGCCCTTCAAGCGGCAGGAACGTCGCGCCCAAGCCAGGCTCATGGCCAGCGAGCCCGGCCGCGTGGAATGGTTGACCGACAAGTTACAACCTCTCGGCGAAGACATCAGCATCGAGGACATTTCCGAAACGGGCGTCGGCTTTAGCTCGCCGCTGGAACTCAAGGTCGGTCAGACCGTATGGGTTTCGACAGAAGGTTCTCCTCGGTGCAAGGCCGTTGTGCGCCATGTGCGTGAGGCAACCACCGGATACTTCGTTGGGGTCATCCGTGTCCTCATGGACCGTCGCCGCACCGACCGCATTCCCGCGGGCGGGAAAGGGCGTCTTCACTGGGGCGCACCGACCGGCGGGCAGATGGAAGCTGATGTGGTGGTTCGCGACACCAGCGACACCGGCCTACAACTCCAGGTACCCGATTCGGTGCCGATTCTAGCCGTGGTTCGCGTCGAAGGGCGCTCGGGAGATTGTTTCGGGTCGACCTGTTATTGCGAGCCCTATCAGGATCAGTATCTCGTCGGGCTGCACGTCATCCGTCGCGGCAAAGACACTGATATTGATCAGTTCAACGAGTAAGCCCCCCTGCCGCCCGGCGAACCCGGGCGTTCCTCCCGCCGTTGGTAGAATAGCCTTACCCATGGGCTCGCCCGCGCTCTCTATCGTTGTCCCCGTTCACAACGAGGAAAAGACCTTGCTGCCGCTTTACGACGGGCTTATCAAAACCCTCGAGCCCCTCAAGCGCGACTTTGAAATCGTTTTCGTGGACGATTGCTCCAGCGATAGCAGCTTCGATCTCTTACGGAATTTGGTTGAGCACGACGGTCGCCTCCGGGTAATCTCTCTTCGCAGAAACTTCGGCCAGACCGCCGCTCTGGCTGCGGGCTTTTCCGCTGCGGAGGGGGAGGTCGTTATCGCGCTCGACGCCGACCTGCAACACGACCCGCGCGACATTCCGGCTCTGCTTGAAAAAATCGACGAGGGCTATGACATCGCGAGCGGTCGGCGCACCGACCGCGCCGACGCGCTGTTGACTCGACGCGTTCCTTCGCGGATCGCAAACGCCCTCATAGCCAAACTGTCGGGGGTTGATCTCCACGATTTCGGCACGACGTTCAAGGCGTATCGTCGCCATGTCCTTCGGGACATTCGGTTGTACGGGGAGTTGCACCGCTTTATCCCGGCCTTGGCGGGGATGCAAGGAGCGCGCATCGCCGAAGTGCCGATACGCAACAGGGCTCGCGTAGAGGGTTCGTCCCACTATGGGATGGGCCGTGTCTTCCCGGTGCTGTTCGACATGCTCACGATCCGTTTCTTGGCCCGCTACTTAACGCGGCCAATGCACTTCTTCGGCACAATCGGATCAATCTGCGGTTCGCTGGGAGGGCTGATCTTACTGAGTCTCGCATAATATACTGTCAATCGAGACAAAGAGAAGACTGTTTCCAGAAAGCGGTAATCAAGCGCGGTTTGCGGCGCATTCGCCGCAGCGCTTTGCGGGCGCGCTCGTCGAGTTCCCAGTAGTCCTTCGGGCAGACGTTGGGCAACTCGTGCTGCTTCCAGTACGCCCAAATGTATTCCACCGGGTTCAACTCCGGCGCATAGGGCGGCAAGTACTCCGTTGCGATGTGATCCTCGGAGAGCTGGATGAACTCCCGCACCAGGCGGCTGCGGTGCGCCGGCAGCCGGTCCCAGACGATCAGCAGTGGGCCGTCGATGTGGCGCACCAAAGCCTTCAGGAAGTCGATGACCTCCAGCTCGCCGATCGCGCCGGGATAGAGCCGGAAGTAAAAGTTGCGCAACGTCAGCCCGGCCGACACCGACAGCTTGTCCCAGTTGAAGTTGAACTCCAACACCGGTGTCTCGCCGCGCGGCGCCCAGGTGCGGCAACGATGCGGCTTCTGACTCAATCCGCTTTCGTCGATGAAGACGATCGTACGTTCTTCTTTGCGGGCTTTTTTTTAATGGCCGGCCAAGTCTTGCGCTGCCAGCCGCGGATGGCCTCTTCGTTGCGCTCCCGCGCTTTGCCGACGGGCCGTTGCGGGCTCCAACCGAGCGCCCGCAGGATCTTCCAGACATGGCCCTCGTGATAGCGCACGCCGAACTCGTCTCCGATCAGACGAGCGACCCGCGGACAGCTCCACAGCGGCGTCGGGAAGCCGTGCGCCTCGGGGCCTTCCAGCAGCAACGCCTCGAGGCGTTCGAGCTGCGCGGCGTCCAACAGCGGCTTACGGCCGGCGCGGCCGGCCTGGCGCAACCCGGCTTCGCCGTCACGCCGGTATCGTCGCAGCCACTCGCTGACGCTTTGCCGCGCGACCTTCAATCGCCTCGCTGTCTCGGACTGACTACAGCCTTGCTCGACCAACCGGATCGCTTTGAAACGGCGCTTCTCCAGGGCCTCGAAATCCCGCCGTACGCCTTTTGTATTTCCCATACATACAAAGACGTACGTACCCCAAAAAGGTGTCACTTTATTTTGCGAGATTCAATAGGCGGCTTGGTTGTGCAAAAGTTGCGCGGCGTTCACATCATGGTCGAGCATGGGCCTTTGTTGATCGCCGGGGCCGTTCTAGCGATCGCCGGACTTCAGATGTTCTGCACCGGCCTCATCGGAGAGGTTCTGATCCGGACCTATTTCGAAAGTCAGAATCGGCCCATCTACTCCGTGCGGGAAGTCCTGGGGGGGCCGACCGCGGCCAAGTCCGGCGGCCGCTGATCCCGTCAGCCCGGCGCGTGGCGCCGCGGGGGCCTCTTGGTTCGCCGCTCACGGTTTGCGTTCCCCGCCCTCACTGTCTCCGCGGCTCCAGCAACTCCATTTCAACTCGCGCCAAGCCTGCCCGAACCATACCGAGCCGCTCGGCGGCGGCGAAGCTCAGATCAAGCACACGGTTGCCGATGAACGGTCCGCGGTCGTTAATGCGAACCACGACCGAACGCCCGCTGCGGGGATCGACTACCCGTAACGCCGATCCAAAGGGTAACTCGCGGTGAGCCGCGGTGAGCGCAAACATGTCATAGATTTCACCATTCGCGGTGAAACGTCCGTGGAACCGCGGCCCGTACCAGCTGACTTCACCACGGAAAGATGCGGGGTCCGACGCAGCCACGGGCACAGCCGCCGGATCGAGTTCGGCCATGCCGAGCGACAACGGCGCGGCAAGACACATCAACCAGATCAACGAATGTCGCATCAGCCTGCTTCCGGCTGCGTCCGGATTCAGTATCGCCTCCGAGCAGTAACGCTTTCTCGAAGAAAGTATTTTGAAGTCGTTGGAAACCTGAAAGCGTCGCGAGTGCGGAATACTTCTCGCGAGACTGGGAAGCAGCCCGCGACGCGTCGGAATACGTGCCCTCATCATATCACTGGGGTAAAGCGGCCCTTACAAGAGACCCGACACCGACGCGGTGTGCGCGGACGAATGTTAGCGCTTAGCCGCGACCGGGCGACGTTTGGGTCCGGACGCCAATTTCGCCCTGTGCTCGGGGCCCAGAGGCATGTGGAACATTTCCCGCACCTTCGCCTCGATCAGCGTGCGGTCGAGCGGCTTCACCAGACACCCCTCGGACCCGAGACGAATCGAGCCGATAACAACGTCCTGGCGCGCCGTACCTGTGACCATCAGGATCTTGGTTTTGGGCACAGAATGATGAACCGTCTCAAGGCCCCGAATGCATTCCAACGTCACCAAGCCGTCCAATGTGGGCATTGAGACATCGAGCGTAACCAGGTCGTAGGGCGTCTTTTTCAGAACGGCCTCCCGGAAAACCGAGACGGCCTCCACACCGCTTTCCGCTTCCTCAACTTTGCCGTAATTACTTAGGATTTCCTTCAGTTCGAGCCGGCTTGTCGGCTCGTCATCAACGATCAGGAATTGAAGTTCTCGCGTCAAAGTCCAGCTCCGAGGCCGGTCGGCGAAGGCCGTCGGGATCCGGCAGACGTCCTCCGCTTCAAGGTCCTGATCGGCCAAGCGTCGCCAAAGAGTTAGACGGAACGGCGGTGATGTGGTGTCGCTTTGGATCGAAGGTCGTGTCCGCGGTAAGCGTGGCGCCCGGGCAGGTGTTTCGCGTGCGATCGATGGCCAACCGCTTGCTAAACTGAAAATCATTCCGATGACAGCCCCGACACCCCGCACGCTGTTCGAAAAGATTTGGGACAACCACGTTGTGGTCGAAGAGCCCGACTGCCCGGCCGTCCTTTATATCGACTTACATCTGATTCACGAAGTCACATCGCCCCAGGCGTTTCAGGGCTTGCGCGACCGCGGTTTGAAGGTTCGACGACCTGACTGCGCAGTCGCCACGATGGATCACAGCATCCCCACGACCGATCGCACTCTGCCGATCCTCGACCCGATTGCCGCTAAGCAGGTCGACCAACTGCGCATCAACTGCGCTGAATTCGGCGTCCCGCTGTTCGATCTGGGCAACGAAAACTTGGGAATTGTCCACATCATCGGGCCCGAATTGGGTCTGACCCAACCCGGCATCACGTTGGTATGCGGTGACAGCCATACCTCGACGCACGGCGCTTTCGGCGCGCTGGCGTTCGGCATCGGCACAACCGAGGTCGAGCATGTGTTGGCCACGCAATGCCTCCTGCAAAACAAGCCCAAAACGTGCGAAGTGCGTTTCGAGGGAAACCTTCCCAAGGGCGTCGTGGCTAAGGATCTAATTTTGGCGCTGATCGCGAAAATCGGCATCGGCGGCGCCACTGGGCATGTGCTCGAATACACCGGCGACGCCATTCGATCGCTCTCGATGGAAGCCCGCATGACCGTCTGCAACATGTCCATCGAAGGCGGGGCGAGGGCGGGCCTGGTCGCGCCCGACGATACAACTTTCGAGTATTTGGCCGGACGTCCGCGCGTGGCGCAGAGCGAGGCCTGGGACGCAGCGGTTGCGGGTTGGCGCCGGCTGCCGAGCGACGAAGGCGCCGCTTTCGACCGCGTGGTCAGCATGAATGTTTCGCAACTCGAGCCAATGATTACCTATGGGACGAATCCCGGAATGGGCGTGCCGATTTCACAACCCGTTCCGACGCCGGAGTCGGCCGATGGCCCGGTTTCGGGAAACGCGATCCGTAAAGCCCTCGACTATATGGAACTTGAGGGCGGCAAGCCGCTGGTCGGCCATCCGATTGATGTGGTCTTCATTGGAAGTTGCACCAACTCCCGCATCTCGGACCTGCGGCAGGCCGCCGAGATTCTCAAGGGCCGCAAGGTTGACCCGAAGGTTCGCGTCCTGGTCGTACCGGGTTCGGAGAAGATCAAGAAACAGGCCGAGGCCGAGAACCTGCCCGATATCTTCCGGGCCGCCGGAGCCGAGTGGCGCGAAGCCGGCTGCAGCATGTGCATCGCCATGAACGGCGATCAGCTCGACCCCGGGCAGTACTGCGTCAGCACCAGCAATCGCAATTTCGAAGGGCGTCAAGGCAAGGGAGGCCGCACCTTCCTGGCCAGCCCCCTGACCGCCGCCGCCAGCGCCGTGAACGGCGCGGTGACGGATGTGAGAACGATGCTCGGGTAACAAGTGGTGAAAGTCCGACTACCCGAAAAAGAGGCTACAGCCACCGATTTTCGAGTGGCGGCGACGTTGGAGGATTCACAGTTCGACGCGCGAAAATCGGATGGCAGTCCCCTTTTTTCGCCGCGAACCGTTTGCAGACCATGCTCGGCTAAGCCGATAACTCAACGGCTCGCGGTTAACGGTTAACGGCTCACGGCTCAACAAGACAAATGCAACCCATTACCACGTTCACCGGACGCGTTGTGCCCCTGCCGGTGCGCGACATCGACACCGACCAGATCATCCCGGCACGCTTCTTGAAGACCATCGACAAGCACGGACTCGGCAAGAACCTGTTCAACGATTGGCGCTACACCGAGGACGGCAGCCCCAAGCCCGAGTTCATTCTGAACCAGCTGCGCGCCGAGGGCGCGGCCATCCTGCTCGCCGGCGACAACTTCGGCTGCGGCAGCTCGCGCGAACATGCTCCCTGGGCACTGATGGGATTCGGCTTTCGCGCTGTGATCAGCACCTCGTTCGCCGACATTTTCCGTAACAACAGCCTCAAGAACGGCCTGCTACCGATTATCGTCGACGATGCCGCCCACGGCGAGCTGTTCAAGGCTACTGAGCAGGACGACGCTCTCGAGGTCGAAATCGATCTTCGCAAGCAAATCCTGCGGTTGCCCTCCGGCCGCGAGGCGCAATTCCCGATCGACGAATTTTCAAGGAAATGTCTACTGGCGGGCGTCGATCAGTTGGGCTATTTGCAGCGACAGTCCACCGTCGTTGCCGAGTACGAAGCCGGCCACCCCAGACCGGTCGCTACGCTTTAGCCGTTGGAGACACGCGGACTCGCCTGCATTTCTCACCACCTGGCGAGGCGAAGTGCGTGAGAGGGCTGTCAGTACGAGGCACGGGCCGCCTGGCGCGCGGAGGCGTACTTGAACAGTAAGGTGAGCACGGCAGGCAACCGTAACGAAGTAATGACGGGCCTATCGCGTGCTTCGACCGTCAGGGGGTGAGAAATGCAGGCTGCTCACCTTCACCGAGGGGCGTTTGCGATCCTCGCGCGTACCTGCCCAAGTCTTGCGCGGAAGGAGTAACCGCGCCTTCATTCAGCCGTCAGGACGAACTCATCGATTCGATGGGTCCGCGAGTCGTCATCCCAGGTAATACGCACGTTCAAAGGCCGCCGTTGCTCGGGGAGCAATGGCACTGCGAGCGGATATTCGATGAAATCTTGCGCGCCAAGCGCCGTTGGCTCTTGGATCGGAGCGAATATCGACGGATGCTCATGTGCCGGTCTTCCATCGACGAGGAGCTTCATGTTCCTCGCTGCCGACGCGCCTTGGTTCTCCACGCGGAAGGACCAAGCTGACGCTCCGCCTGATGTCTCTGCTTCAAGTCTTTCCCGTCGGATAAGGGCGCCCAGTTCAGCCCGCCTCCGTTGATCGTCCGGCTGCCGCACCCCAAGTTTTCGCAATTCGGCTACCTCAGTTCGGAGTTCGTTACTCACGTCCAGGGCTGCCACGGCCAGGCGGTGCGCCTCCTGACATTCTTCAAGGGCTCGCACGCTGTGTTTTGTGGAAGCGGATTGCATCCGAGACAGCCGCCACCAGCTGCCGACCGAGGCGCTGCCCAACACCATCGCAACCGATGCAACCACCCAATCCATCTGATCTACGATCATCCACCACTCGGTCATAACATCTATCCCGGAAAAGACAAACCCGCCACCTTCTCGGCGGGGGAGGACAGTTGATCTACTTTCGAAGCCGGGTCCACGCTGACTCCGCGCCCATGGCTCACCCACTTCGTGCAACTAGTGTACACGATCTGGTAGTCCTATGAATAGCACATGCTGGATATTGCGCAGATGCTCTCCGACGCACCTCGAGGGTCAATCTTTCCACCCAACGAAGATGCCATGAGAGTTGCCCGCTTCCGGCTTGGGATTCTCAATCCGCAAACGAACCTTTAAACAAGAATTTCTGAACCCGTAAATTCGGAATCTCGGTTGTGTAGACGGTTCTATCGGGAGTGACCGCCAGGTGGTGCGGGCCCAACCCCAACTGCCCAGGCATCTCGCCCTCCTCCCCATGGGTTCCGAGGATGGTCCCGCGTGAGTTGAGCTTGAGGAACCGGTGTCCCGAGGCGTCGCCGATATAGATGGATTGATCCTCGGCAATATCGATTCCAAACGGCGTCCCAAGGTCCGTCCATTCCTGCAGAAACTTTCCATCCGCGTCGAAAACCTGGACACGAAGATTCTCGCGGTCGCAAACATAGACGAGCCCCTGCTTGTCCACCGCGATTCCATGGGGCAGACTAAACTCGCCTTCGCCCGAGCCCGGCCTGCCCCAAGCCTTCACGAAACGCCCCTGTTTTGTAAACTTCACAACTCGCGCGTTGTTGCCGTCCGCGACATACAGCTCGCCGTCGGGTCCGAAGCCGATGTCAGTGGGTCCGTTGAATCGGTCGGGGGTCTTAGCGGCCCGCCCCTGCCGACCGAGCACCATCAGCACCCGCCCCGCCGAGTTCATCTTGATCGCGACGTGCGAACCGTCGTCCACACCCCACACATTGCCGTCCGGATCGACGCGGATGCCGTGGGGGTTGGTGAAGAGGTCGGCGCCAAAGGCCCTCAAGAAGTCGCCGTTACTTGCAAAGACCAGAACCGGCGGCTCGACGCGACGGAAAACGTAGATGTTTCCGTCGCGGTCGGTATCGACGGAAGCGGCCGGACCAAAGTTCATACCCGCGGGGAATTTGGGCCACTCGGCGTCAGCCTGGTAACTGAGTTTCGTCGGCTCTGCTTGGGCGCCACCGAGGATTGCGGACAAGAGAACCAGAATCGGCAGGCGCGGCATCGGGCGTCGTCGCTCCGAAAAAAGATCAACCATTTTCCAACTCGCTGTCCCCACGGTTAGCTGCCGGCGAATCGAAGTTACAGTTATCGATTTGTGCTTCTCCGTACCGTAGAACGTGGTCCGAGGGCGTCGTGAGTCACTTTAGCCAAGGGTCTCGGCGGTCTCACGAATTCGATAGTGGACGAGAGGCTTGTTCCAACAGCTATCACCGCACGGGTACAATTTGTCCGACCGTGATCGGCCACAACAAGATCCTATCAAGCTCGGCGAGGGCTATACGGGCATCACTCGCTATAGTGCCGCTAGCGACACGGAACTTCCGGACGCGGAGGCGAGTTTGAGATCCTCGAGCATCTACTACCGCGTCGCGGACTTCCTAAAGGGGTTCCCGCCTTTCTCCTTCGTCGGCGACGAGGACCTACTACAACTCACGGGTACCGGACGCGTCAAGTTCCACGAAGCCGACGAATATGTGTACTGGCAAGGGCGCAAACCGGGTCGGTTCATCTTCGTAATCCAGCAAGGGACAGTGGAACTCGTCGACGAAAGGGATCAGGCCGAGGCTCTGCGGGACGTGCTTGGCGAAGGTGACATCATCGGCGCGGAAGCTCTTGCCGGCAAGAGCGAATACCAGTATTCGGCAAAAACCACCAGCGACGTCATCATCTACGCCCTGCTCGCCGGAGAGTTGGAAGGGCTCGCCGAACAGCATGCCCAGTTTGCCCGCTACGTCGAGTCCAACTTCTCGGTGACACCCATCGCCGGCACCCCAAATGCCGCCGATAGTATTGCGGGCGTCTCGGAGGTCGCCCGGCTGCCGGTGGGTTTCCTGGCCCGTCGGCTATTGACGTGCGCGGACGATACTACACTTCAGGCAGCCTTCGAGCGAATGAGCAAGCATGGCCGGGACACGCTGGTCGTAACCAACAACGGTGTGCCCACGGGTTATCTCACCGACACTTCGTTTCGCCGGCCGGCTAATGGTGATACCGGCGGGGCCGCCCGAGTAACCGACCTGATGCACAAGCCATTGCCGGTCCTTTCCGAAGCGCTCGCGCCACACTCCTATGCCGTGGAGATGCTTCACAGCAGGTGCTCGGCGGTAGGCATCACGGATTCGCGGGGCGCTCTGAAAGCGGTAGTCACGGAATCCGATCTGACGCTACTGGGTGTTCCCAACCTCTCTCGGCTCGGGCACGAGATTCGACAAGCGCAGACAACGGCCGAGCTGGCGGAACTGCGGCGATTGGCTCTCCGTTTCTCTGCACAGTCCCTCACCGATCCTTCGGCGGTGGTGTGGGTCGCCGAGGCTGGGTGCGAGTTGAACCGCCTGATCGTCAGCCGCGCGATTGAGTTGACCGAAGTTGCCGCGGGGCAGGACGTGAGAGGCTCCTGGGTCTTCTTCGGAGCCGCGGCCCGAGGCGAGCTGCTCACCGGGGCGATGCCGGACGTCGGACTCATCTACGAGGACGGAGACGACGAAGTTGCTCACAAGTTCGGACCGCGGGTCTCCGAGGTGTTGCGTGAGTGCGGGTATCACTCGTCAGACGATGCGATCACGCCCGCCAACGACGGAGCCTGCCGTTCCCTTGCCGAGTGGAAGGATAGCTATTCGCGCTGGATTTCTGATCCCGTGCTCTCCGGGCTATATGCCGGTCTGCGGTTTTTCGAAGTTGCTCCAGTGCGAGGAGACGCCGCGCCGGTCGAGGCACTCAGACAGCGCATCCGCGAAGCGGCGAAAGAAGACGAATCCTTTATTCCAATCCTCGCGAACGACTCGATGGCGAACCTGCCCCCGCTAACCTTCTTTCGGGGGCTCGTGGTCGAGGATGACGGGGAACGCACCGACCGATTCGACCTCCGGCGAGGTACCCTGCAACCGCTTGCCGATGTCGGCCGAGTCTTCGCGCTGGAGCGGGGCGATGCTTCGCCGACTCGAACCGACCTCCGCCTCGCGGCCGCCGGCGAGGAGGTCGAGGAGCAGCGCAACCTCTTTGTCGACGCGGCCGGCACCTTTCGTGTTGCGCTTTACCACCAGGCGCGCATCGGGCTGCGCGACGGCACGGGCGGTTGGGAGATCGAGCCGAGGGTCCTGAGCAAGCTGGAGCAACAAGTGCTCAAGAATGGATTCCGAACTATTATGAAGCTGCTCGAGTTCACCGCCAATAGAAACGGGATAACGCCGAGATGAGCACGGCGGAAACACCGGATTTCGTTCGCGACTACCTGGGGCAATTTGACTCCACCTGGAGCGGCGACAGCTCCGAGCGGGACGTGCGTTTCGTCGTTCTCGACTCGGAGACCACCGGGCTGGATGCCCGTAAAGACCTCCTGATCTCGATTGGCGCGGTCGCCGTGCTCGACGATGAGATCCTGCTCGAAGACTCCTTCGAAGTGCTGATCAAGATCGAGCACAACCTGCAGTCAGTGACCGTACACGGCATCACTCGCGACGAGAGTCAAGCCGGGCTGAACGAGCCCGAGGCCCTGCGGAGGTTCTTGGATTATCTTGGCCACGGCGTAATCGTCGGCCACCACATCATGCACGACGTGGAAACCTTGAATGTCGCGTACGAGAGACATTGGGGTTTCGAGCTAAAGAATCGATCGCTTGACACGATGGATCTCACCCTAAACCTCGAGCGGGACGGCGCCTTCGCTGGACGACCGGAAATTCGCAGTTTCTCGCTCGATTCCCTCTGTCGGCTGTTCGATGTGAAGCCCCATGACCGCCACACTGCGCCGGGCGACGCGTTCATTACAGCTCAGATTTTCTTGCATCTGCTCGCCTTGGCCCGCAAGCATGGCCGCGAATCGCTCGGGGCGTTGTGCGAACAGGTTCAAGTCGAACAGGCCTGAAGCCGGGCTCGCTACCGTTCCGACTTCGGCGCTTGGGTAATCAATCCGCCGAAGACCGACTTCCCCGGTCCGGGTAGATTCAGCACGGGTCGGATGCCCGCATGGAAAGCTTTGCCCCGCGCGGCCAGCTCCCGCACAACTGAGGCATTCGCAGCCGCAACGTCGTGCCGCTCCGCCGGGTCTTCGGAGAGATCGTAAAGCTGCGGAGGCCTCAGGCGAACCGGGTTTCCGGGCTTGCCCTTGGCTCCCACCTTGCGCTGAAAAAGATGTAACTTCCAACGATCGGCGCGAACCGCGAATAGCCTCTTCCGGAAGTAGTAGTAAAACTCAGAATGCGGACTGCCTTCACGCCCCACGAGCATCGCCGTGATGTTCTTGCCGTCGATGGCACGGTCGGAGGGAATCTCGCCTCCACCCTCTTCGATCAGCGTCGTGAATAGATCCATCAGACTGGCGACGCCGTCGCGCACTTCTCCGGCCGGCAGCCGCCCCGGCATGCGCGCGATGAAAGGAACCCGCATGCCGCCTTCCCATGTTGTTCCCTTGACGCCGCGCAGCGGATCGGCTGTGCCGCGAGTTTGCAATTTCCTGTTCCCGCCCTTGGTCCAAGGGCCGTTGTCGCTCGTGAAAATCACCAACGTGTCTTCGTCGAGTCCGTTGTCTTTGAGGGCCTGCAAGACCCGGCCGGTACTCCAGTCCAGCTCTTCTACGACATCGCCGTAATATCCGAAGTCCGACTTGCCGCGAAACTCGTCCGCCGGCCGCAGCGGGAGATGCGGCATGGTGTGCGACAGGAATAGGAAGAAGGGGTGTTCGCGGTTTTGCTCGATGTAGCGCACCGCTTCCTCGGTATAGCGCCGTGTCAGTGTCTTGACCTTGGCGGGAGATTCAACCGGCTTGTCGCCGCGCAGCAACTCGAGCCGCGGCCATTTCAACAGAGGCAGCAGTGCCATGTCGTTGCTGTAAAGCAGCCCGAAAAACGAGTCGAAACCATGCTTCTGAGGCCGAAACGGTTTCCGCCCGCCGAGGTGCCACTTCCCGATCAAAGCCGTCGCGTAGCCGTTTTCGCGAAGAGCCTCGGGCAGCGTGATCTCCGACTGAGGAAGCCCCCACTTTTCTTTCGGGATAAGGACACGCACCAATCCCGAGCGATAGGGATAGCGCCCGGTCAGCAGCCCGACGCGGGCGGGCGTGCAAGTGGGAGCCGGGGAGTAAAACTCGGTGAGCCGAACGCCCTCCCGCGCCATCCGATCGATTTCGGGCGTGCGAATCTTCGGGTGCCCTTGGACGCCTAGGTCGCCGTAACCAAGATCGTCAGCGAGGATGACGACAAAGTTGGGTTTGCGGGCGTCCGAGTAGAGAAGCGTCGCCCAGCCAACAGCGAGCAACAGGAGCCTTCGCGAAAAAAGGGTATAGCCGGCGATTTTCGCCATCCAACGGCGTTGGAAATAGAACGGTTCGAGGGGCGAAAATCGAATCGCAGTCCCCCTTTTTCGGCAGAACACCCTTACCACCCGCCCCTAGGAGTCCTTCTTTTCCAGCGGTGGAAAATCAGGCGCGCGGCGCTCCACCCAGCTCGCCACACCCTCTTTGAGGTCCGGCCATTCGAACGACTCCTGCATTAAGGCATTCGCTTTTTCGACGGCTTCGCGCAGCGACCCGTTGCGGTCGGCGTAAATCTGTTCTTTCATTGTCGCTATGGCTTTGGGGGAACAGTTGACTGCCAAATCCCGGGCGTAGGCCGTGGCTTCCGCGAGCAGGACGTCGCGCGGAACAACGCGGTTGACTACGCCTAATTCGAGCGCCTCCTCGGACATGACAACTCGTGCGGAAAGCAGCAAATCCAACGCACGAGATGTTCCGATCAGGTTGGGCAACAGCCACGACACGCCATGTTCGGCGATCAACCCGCGCCGCGAAAACGCTGTCGTTAGCTTGATGCCCGCCGCCGCGAATCGGACGTCACAGGCGACCGCGTGAACGAAACCCAACCCCGCGCACGGTCCGTTGACGGCCGCAATCACCGGCTTGGGAATCGTCGTCGCGTGGGTAGCCATGCGCGAATCCCGCTCCCGCTTCGCGGCTTCCTCGGGATCAAGCCCGGCCAAGTCGTCCATATCGGCGCCGACGCAAAAGGACTTGCCTGCGCCCGTCACGACGACCGCCCGAACATCAGGGTCTTCCGCCGCTCGGTCCAAGCTGTCGAAGTATTCTTTCTGCATAAACCCCGTCATCGAGTTGTTACGCTCGGGGCGGTTGAAGGTGATGACCGCTACCCCGGCATCAACGCTATAGAGGACCGTCTCGGTGGCTGTACTTGTCGCGGACATGATCTCTCCTTCTTCGGCCGAATAGACCCGCCGTTGGCGAAAGCTCGCGGGCCCCGGCGAGCCCGCCAATCGCGGGTCGCAACTAGGCAAAGTTACCACCAGACGTTCCGTCCAGGCAACCTGAAAACCAGGCCGGCGAAGGCGGTCCCGCGGCTCATCCTTCGCGCTTCCGGCCGCTGGCGCATGATTCCTACACATTGATAAGGTAGGGCCTGGCGCGCAACCGGCTGTAGGCTTCCATGCGCGTCCCAGCCCCGAAGCTTTACGAAAGGACCTAAGTATAGCCATGTTCGCGCGTTTCTTCTCTCTTCTCACCCTGATAACCGTCGCCGCAACGCCCGTTTTCTCTCAGGACATCCCGCGCCCCGAATACCCTCAGCCGCAGTTCGAGCGCAAGCTGTGGATGAACTTGAACGGCGAGTGGGAGTTCGAATTCGACAACGATGACGCCGGGTTCGACGCCGGTTGGTACTCAGGCAAGAAAAAATTCTCGCGCAAGATCGTGGTTCCGTTCTGCCCGGAAAGCCCCATGAGCGGCATCGGCGACACGGCGTTCCATTCGGTCGTTTGGTATCGCCGCACTTTTTTGCTCGGCAACGACTGGAAGGGCAAGAACGTTCTGCTGAACTTCGGCGCCGTTGACTACGAGGCATCGGTGTTCGTCAACGGTAGATCGGTCGGCTCGCACATCGGCGGCAGCGTGCCTTTTTCTTTCGACATCACCTCGTACCTGGCCGCCGGCGACAATACGATCGTGCTGCGCGCGAAGGACTATCCCACCGATCGTTACCTGCCGCGCGGCAAGCAATATTGGGAACCGAAATCACGCAGCATTTTCTACCGCCGCACCACCGGCATTTGGCAGAGCGTTTGGCTGGAAGGGGCCGGCTCGAGTTATCTGAAGAAAGTCCGTATCGATACCGAGCTCAACGGCACGGTCAAATTCTCGGCGCGCGTCGTTCGTCCCGGCGAAGGCCTGAAGCTGACGGCAAAGGTGTCGGACGAGGGCAAGACCGTCACTACCGCAACCGTCTCGGCCGCGCAGGTGCGCACGGGCGCGGTGGTGGTCGTTCCCGACCCCAAGCACTGGGACCCACGACGACCGCACCTCTATGACGTGACGTTCACGCTGCACCGCGGCGACGAGGTGCTCGACGAAGTGCATTCCTATTTCGGCATTCGCACCGTGACGGTCGAGAGTGGACGAGTCTTCATCAACGGCCGGCCGATCTATCTGAAGCTCATCCTCGACCAAGGCTATTGGCCCGAAAGCATTCTGACGCCGCCCAGCGACGAAGCCCTCAAGTTCGACATCGAAGCCACCATGGAGATGGGCTTTAACGGTGCGCGCAAGCATCAGAAACTCGAAGACCCCCGCTGGCTCTACTGGGCCGACAAGCTGGGTTTTCTGGTCTCCGACGAAGCCGCCAACGCGTACCTCTACGACGAGGAATACGTCCGCAACTTCACCAATGAATGGATCGAGACCGTCGAGCGCGACTACAATCACCCCTCCGTGATCATGTGGACGCCCATCAATGAAAGCTGGGGCGTACCCGATCTGCGCGACACGGCACAGCAGGATCACCTCAAGGCGCTCTACCGGCTCACGAAGTCCATCGACCGCACCCGACCCGTCATCGACAACGACGGCTGGGAGCACACCGATCTGACGGATCTTTTCGCCTTCCACGATTACAGCCGCACGGGCGAGTTGCTCTACGATCGCTACAGGGACCTAGGCAAACCAGGTTCCGCAATCCCGCCCGCCCACCGGGCGCTCATGTTGCCGGGATTTGAGTACAACGGCTCGCCTTTTTATCTGTCGGAGTTCGGCGGAATCGCCTATATCCCGCCGGGGACGGAAGTTCCCGAGGAATCCTGGGGCTACTCAGGCGTCGAGAAGACCCCGGAGGACGCGCTGAGCCGCCTCCGCGGGCTCTACGAAGCGATTGCCAAGATGCCCCTCGTCACCGGGATCTGCTACACCCAGTTGACCGATGTCGAGCAGGAAGTCAACGGCCTGTTGACCTTCGACCGCAAGATGAAGTTCGACCCGAAGAAGCTAAAGGCCATCAACGATCTGCTGCGTTGAAAGACAACCGTAGGCGGCCTGAAATCGGATGCGGGCAGCCGGGCTTGTTCAAGCTTGGATTCTCCGTCCGCGCCTTCCTTGAGGAGGCTCGTCGTTGTCCGAGGAGGAGTGCGGGAAATTGCAACTGCAGGGACGTTCGACCTGGCTTTCCATCCGCACTCGTTTTGCGTCGTTCCCGGCGCGGTGCTCTATGAGTTCGATCCGCCGACGCTGCTCTCTCTGCCGCGGCCTCGAAGGCCTGGCGCGGACTCGCAGTCGTCGTGAGCGCGGTCTGTCCCTTTTTCCTGTTGCGGTTCCTCGCTTCCCTCCCTCGCGACCTATCCTCTCCTCGCCTTGCCGGCTTGCTGTGTTTCTCCAAACTCGTTACTCCGACGACGGCCCCACTGGGCCTGGTTGCGTCGGGATCAAACAATTCGGGGAACGCCCCAGATCCCGGGTTGTCGTCAGAGGCAAACGCACTCCGAAACCCTTCTCGCGTGCCGAGCACGCTTGTTGATCAGTTTCGTGCGCGTCTCGACCAGAGCTTCCCGCGCTTCAGCACAGCGCGGTCGTATGGAGTCGCGCACCCTTGACCAGAAATCGGCGCTGCAATGATAGCGGCTATGATAATGTTGTCGGTGGCAATGGTGGGGTTGTGTGCCTACGAACGGCGCGGCGAGGCTTGCGGGTGAAGATTCTGTTCGCATCGATTCTGCTCTGCTTGCTCGCATTGCATGTTCGGGCCGCTGCAAATCCTCAGGCGTCCCAACAAAGCTCGCAGAGGGTGGATTCCATTGAAAAACGGATCCAGCCCATCCTGAAGAGCCGCTGTCAAAGTTGCCATAACAGCGATTTGAAGCTGGGCGGCCTTGCCCTTGATTCCGCGGCCGGGGTGCGGCGGGGCGGTGCGGCCGGCCCGGTGGTCGTGCCGGGGGATCCGGAGGCAAGCAGCCTTTATCGCCGGGTGGCGCGGCTCGAAAAACCGTACATGCCGCTGGAAGGTGATTCGCTTTCCGAGGCTGAAGTCGCGCTGTTGAAGAATTGGATCGACCAAGGCGCTCGGTGGCCGGAGAGTCCAAATCGCTCGGCGAAGACGACGACACCGGAACGGGAGGCGGTCCCGGAGCCGGAAGTGGCCGACGACGCTGTGCGCAGCGATTTGTTCCACACGGCTATCCATCCTATTCTGGTGCGCTGCCAGTCTTGTCATGACGAAGCGCTCAAGTATTCCGGTCTTTCTCTGGAGACGCTGGAAGGCCTTCGTTACGGCGGTCTCCAAGGGCGTGCCGTGATTCCCGGGGATCCCGAGGCAAGCCGCCTGTATCGCAAGGCCGCGAGGCTCGAACCGCACTTCATGGGCGGCGACGCCGTCATGCTGTCCGATGAAGAGATTGCGGCCCTTAAGCAATGGATCAAGAGGGGCGCAATCTGGCCGGACGCCGAAGCCGGGACGAGAAGAAAACTGCGGGTCGAGCGGGTGGCCAAACTCCGGAAACTGGAGGAACGGAAGATCACACAATCGGATCGGGCATGGTGGTCATTTCAGAAACCCGTCAGGCCGGCTGTTCCCCAGGTGAACCACAAAAACAGAGTACGCAACCCGATTGACGCCTTCGTCCTGGCAGCCCAGGAGGCCAAAGGGCTCAAACCTGCCCCCCTCGCTTCGTCCGGCACCCTGATGCGAAGGGTGTACTTTGACCTGACCGGACTCCCTCCTCGGCCCGAGGAGGCCAAGAGTTTCCTCGATGACGACTCTCCCCATGCCTATGAGAAGTTGATCGACCGCCTATTGGAGTCGGACCGTTACGGCGAGCGTTGGGGACGTCACTGGCTTGACGTGGTTCGGTATGCCGACAGTGACGGCTACGAATATGACAAGTTGCGTCCCCATAGCTGGCGCTACCGCGACTATGTGATCCGTGCTTTTAATGAGGACAAGCCTTACGATCGCTTCATCGTGGAGCAATTGGCGGGAGATGAGTTGCCGGACCGGGATTTTGATTCCCTCACGGCGTTGGGGTTTTGCCGCAATGGCCCGTTCATTGGCGACATGGCGTTCATGCAAAACGAGCAAACCCGGCAAGACGAACTGGATGACATTGTTACGACCACTGCCTCCGCCTTCCTGGGTCTGACCGTCGGCTGTGCCCGGTGTCATCACCACAAGTTCGATCCGATCGGTCAAAAAGACTACTACCGCCTCGTCGCGGTCTTTGCCCCCAGCGTACGCAAGGACATCCCGCTGGCCCCGCCCCGATTGGCCGAGGAGTACGACAGGACATCGCGAGAGATCGATCGCCGGGTGGAGACGCTGAAATACCAGACCTACAAGCTCCAGGAACCGACTCGCCGGAAGCTGCTCGAGACCAAATACCTGGAGCTGCCGGAAACCTTGCAAGCGGCCCTCAAGACCGACCCTGACAAGCGAACTGAAGCTCAGCAGCTTCAGGCCAAAGAGGTGCAAACCACCGTAACCATTGAGGAGTCCGCGCTGTTGGAGGCCTTGCCGGCGGAGGACCGCGAAAAAACCGCTGAGTTGAAGGCGGAGATTGAAAAGCTCGAAGAAACCCGTCCTACGATACCGCTGGCGCATGCGATCGCCGACCGCGGCCCAGTGGCCCGCCCGAGCTACTTTCTCCATCGCGGCAGCATCCAGAGCAAGGGTTCGGAGGTGATGCCCGGCACACTAGCGGTGTTACGTTTGCCGGGTGCGGCGGCGGACTTCCCGAAGCCCGAGCCTAGCGCCCATAGTACGCGCCGGCGACTGACCCTGGCCGGCTGGATCGCCGACCCCGAGAATCCGCTGACGGCTCGCGTGATGGTCAATCGGATCTGGCAGCACCATTTCGGACGCGCGTTGGTAGGCACTCCGAATGACTTCGGAAGCATGGGTGAACGCCCCACACACCCCAGGTTGCTCGACTGGTTGGCGACGGAGTTTGTGCGGCAGGGTTGGAGCATCAAGGCGATGCATCGGCTGATCCTCACTTCCCACACCTACCGGCAAGACTCGGTGACCGACAGTCCCGCGAATAGGAGCATCGACCCTGAGAACCTGTACTTGTGGCGCACCCGACCGCGGCGTTTGGAAGGGGAAGCGATTCGGGACTCGATTCTAGCGGTCAGCGGCGCGCTTGACCTCCAGGCCGGGGGTCCGGGGGTCTTTCCGGAGGTCGATCGGGGATTGATTGAAGGCTCGCCGAAAGGTGCGGGGTACCAGCGCTGGCCGGTAACAAAGGATGGCCCGGAGGTGTGGCGGCGGAGCATCTACACTACCCAGATGCGGACGATCACGCCGCCGATCCTTGACCTTTTTGATCCGCCCGACAAGCTCGCCTCCTGCCCGAAGCGCACCACGACCACCGTCCCAACTCAGGCATTGCAGCTGCTCAACAGCCCGTTCGTCGACCGGCAGGCGGCGATTTTCGCTGATCGGGTGAGGAATGAGGCGGGGAGAGACCCATCCCGTCAGATTGAGAGGACGTTTCTGCTGAGCCTGAGCAGGCCGCCCGGGCCGGCCGAGTCGCTGGAGTCGCTCGCATTCCTGCGCCGACAACAGAGCTATCACGCTCGCCACAACCAGACGTTGATAGAAGAGGGAGTCGATCCGGCGGAAATTCGACCCCCAACAAAGGCAGCTCTGGTGGATCTGTGCCATGCGATGTTCAACCTGAGTGAGTTCGTTTACGTGAATTGAGGGAGACCGCATTATGCCCCGCGCGTTGAGTCCTTTGCCGGATAGAGGTCGTTCACGCCGTCAGTTCCTCTGGAACTTTGGCGGTGGTATTGGCGGGATAGCCCTGTGTGACATCCTCAGCCGGGAGCATCTGCTCGCTTCGAGCAGGCCGACGGCCTCGCCCTTGCTGCCGAAGAACGCCCACTTTCGACCCAAAGCCCAGGCGGTCATCTCGCTGTTCATGAGCGGCGGGGTCAGCCAAATGGATACCTTCGACCCCAAGCGGGAGTTGACGAAGCGCCACCACGAGGCTCCGCCGGCGAGCATGAACATCGAGACGTTTTTCCCGAACCCGGGGACCTTCTTGAAGAGCCCGTTCACTTTTAAGAAATACGGCGAGAGCGGGATCGAGGTATCCGAGCTTTTCTCGCACACCGGCGAGTGCGTCGACGATATTGCACTGGTCCGCTCGATGCGGGCCGGCAGCAACAACCATGCGCCGGCCACTCTGGAGATGATGACCGGCGTGATTCGCCCGGGCCGCCCCAGTCTGGGAAGCTGGAGCATCTACGGACTGGGAACCGAAAATCAGAATCTCCCGGCCTTTGTCGTTCTGTTGGACAAGACCGGCGGTCCCCTCGGCGGGCCTCAGAACTGGAGCGCCGGGTTCATCCCCGGGGTTTATCAAGGCACGCCTTTCCGCAATCAGGGCGAGCCCATCGTGGATCTCGGCCTACCCCGGTTCGTCAAGCCGGAGCACCAGCGCAGCCGGCTTGACTTCATCCGGAAGCTCGACCAGATACGCCTGGAAGCCAACCAGGAGGACGCCGAGCTGGCGACTCGCATCGCCACGTACGAACTCGCTCACCGTATGCAAACGCATGCGCCGGACGCCGTGGACCTGTCTCAAGAAACCGCGGCCACCAAGAAGCTTTACGGTTTGGATGATCCCAACACCGAACATTTCGGGCGCAATTGTCTCTTGGCTCGTCGGCTGGTCGAGCGGGGGGTGCGCTTCGTCCAATTGTTCGGCGGAGCCAACGCCACCGATTCATGGGACGCTCACGCGAAACTAGAGGAGAATCATCGCAAGCGTGCCGCGGCAGTGGACCGACCGATCCAGGGGCTCCTCAAGGACCTGAAGTCACGGGGGCTGCTGGATTCCACTCTAGTGGTTTGGCACACGGAGTTTGGGCGCCTGCCCATCTCGCAGTCCGTGGATGGACGCGATCACAACCCCTACGGGTTCTCCATCTGGATGGCCGGCGGCGGCGCCAAGGGCGGTGAGGTGGTGGGAGCCACGGACGACTTCGGTTATGCAGCCGTTGAAGAACCCCACACGATCCATGACTTTCACGCCACGATCCTGCACTTCCTGGGTCTGGACCACACCAAGCTGACGTATCTCCACAGTGGCAGGGAGCACCGCTTGACCGACGTGGCAGGGGAAGTTATCCAGAAGATTGTAGCCTAGCCGGTCAGCTCGGCGACACCCACCTCGCGGCAGCCGACAAAAAGGGCGAGGAAGTCGGTCCCTTGCACTGTCCGTGCTGGAGTTGTACCTCCCTTCGGCCCGAAAAGGCGTTCTTGCCCAACGAAAAGTCCAGTGTGTTGACGAGACATAGTGCCTTCAGACGATCAGTCAAGGAGCATCTTCGGCGCCGGTTGGCCCTATATGATTGCATCGACGATGTCCCCGATGAATGCCTGCTCATTCCACCCGACTGGGCCCGACCCAACCCGCGCGACGACCAGATCCAGCGACGGGATTACATAGCATCGGTTCGAGTTGTAACCCCTTAAAGCAAAGGCATCCCTGGGCAGATCCGACCACGACGTACCTTCGCTATTCACCCACCAGGTATACCCATAGGCTGAGTTCAGGGTCTGAGAGGCTTTGGTGGCTAGGTCCATCCACCACGCGGGGATGAGTTGCTGCCCGTCCCACACACCGTTGTGCAGGGCGAGATAACCAAAACGCGCCAACTCCCTGGAAGAAACGTATATCCCGCTATCGCCGTTCGAGTGTGGCCCCATGAACCCCCGGCCTCCCAGTAGACTCCAGCTCAACTCCTCTATGCCGATGGGCGCGAACACGCGCTCCTGCATGAAATCGCCCATCTCGACCCCCATGATGTTGGCGAACGCCAACGACAAGTGCTGCGTCCCAATGTCGCTGTACACCCACTTGGTGCCGGGGTCTGCGACCAGTTCAGCCCAACAATCGTGCCGATTCGGGGCTCTCCCAAGCGCGTGTTCAAAGGCGCCGTGCGCCGGTGCTATGGGCATGCCGATGCAGCCTGACCGGTGGCCGGGGAGGCATGAAGTCATGCTGAGCAGGTGTCGAATAGTGATCCTGGCCCCTCTTACGGCCGGCGTCACGAGCGGGATCGTGACCATAAACGCCAACAATATCGATATCCCCGACAACGCTCGCGCCAAGCAGGGCCTGTCGGTCAACGGACAGTCGCAAGCCTCCAACACTTACATCCTTGACGGCGTCTACAACAACCAGATCAATCAAGGCTTGATCGCGATTCTTCCTCCCCTGGAAGCGATCCAAGAATTCACGGTCGAGACCAGCAACTTCAGCGCCGAGATCGGACGTGGCGGCGGCGTGATCAATGTCACGCTCAAATCCGGGACGAATCAGTTCCACGGCAACATTTTTCAGTTCATGCGCAACTCAGTCTTGGATGCCCGCAACTTATTTGACCGCACCGAAGGGGGGCGCCTGCCGAACTTCGTTCAGAACCAGTTCGGCGGTTCGATCGGCGGACCCATCGTCAAGAACAAGACCTTCTTCTTTGCCGACTACCAAGGCTTTCGGCAGAGGCAGGGCCAGTCCTTTGTGACGACGATACCCAGCGCGCCGCTGAGGGGCGGAAACTTCCTGGGGACGGCAAGACCGATCCATGATCCGTTGACCTACAACTCGCAAAACAACACCCGGCAACTGTTCCCGAACATGCAGATTCCGTCTTCGAGGTTCGACTCAGCCTCGGTGAACATTCTCAAGTTTATTCCAGGGTCCAACGACCCCAACCTCGAGACCTTGGCGAATGGCGAGAACTTCTTCTTTAGCGGCGCCTCGCGCAAGAACGATCAGGACTCCTACGACATCAAGGTCGACCACATTTTCGATCAGCAAAACTCCCTTCACGTTCGCTGGAGTTACGGAGATTCGTTCACCGTGCTGCCCGGAGCGTTCACCGACCTTCCGGAGTTCGCGCCGTCGGTCGGCGGGGCGCTCGGCTCCGGCGGCGCCGGTTTTCTCAACGGCCTTGTGGATAACCCCGCTCGAAGCTTGGGGATTCAATACATCCACACCTTCAATCCCACGACGATCAACGAATTTCGCGCCGCGTATGTGCGGGCCGGCAGCGACGCGGTTCAGTTGGGGGCGGGCAATCAGTTCGCCGACGAGTTGGGGATCCCCAATATCAACGTGACCGAGAACAACGACGGCTTCCCCGGTATCGGGATATCCGGTTACGGCCGTCTTGGCGATTCGCCGTTCTTCCCGCTCATCGAGCTCGAGAATATCTACCAGATTCTCGACAACATTACCTTTATTCGAGGGTCGCACACGATCAAGGTGGGAGTCGACGCCAAGAGGGTCCAGAGGGGCTTTACGCAGATTCTAGGAGACCCGGCGGGTTCGTTCAGTTTCGGGACGGGCTTTACCTCGGATCCGAACTCCCCGGCCGACACCGGCAACTCTTTCGCCGATTTCATGTTGGGCATTCCATCGAGGGGCAGCATCATTCAAAATTCGGGGCTGGCCGGGCTGAGGTCCCAGGAGTTGGTCCGGCTACTTCCAAGACATTTGGAAAGTGACGCCGAAATTCACGTTGAACTACGGCGTACGTTTCGAGGTGCTGACGCCGCAGCACGAAATGTACGATCGCCAAAGCAACTTTGATCGCGGTACGGGACTCGTGATCCTGCCGGGCCAAGGGGGAACACACTCCGCGTTCTCCGGGAGGGCTCAGGCGCGGACCGACGCGATGAATATCGCCCCGAGATTCGGGATGGCGTATAAGCTCAGCGATAAGACCGTCATTCGGGCGTCGTACGGAATTTTTTACCTTGCGCAGGGGCAAGTCGGCTTCCAGTTGACCTTGAACCCGCCGTTTGTCGGGGGAGTCAACTACACCAACACGGCCACTCCGCAAATCATCAACCGACGCCTCAGCGACGGCTTGCCTGCGACGGATCCGTTCATTCCGATTGACAATCCTTTCGGTAATCTCAATGCGCTTGACCCCGATAACCCCACCGGATACACGCAGCAATGGATGTTCAGCCTGCAACACCAGCTGACGCCGGGCATTTTGTTTGACATGACCTATCTCGGCAATTCGGCCTACCATCTCACGGATCTCTGGAACCCCCATCAGGCTGTACTCGGAAACGGTCCCGTAGAGCCTCGCCGCCCCTTCTTCAGCACCATACCCAACGTCACCGGCATTCGCCTGCTCGAGAATCGCGGCAACTCCAACTACAACGCTCTACAGACTTCGCTAACCAAAAGATTCAGCCGAGGCATTTCTTTTATGGCCAACTACACCTGGGGTCACACCATCGGCTTTTCGTCCGGCCCGTTCGGGAACGCCGGCCACCAAGATAACACCAACCTCGCGCTCAACTACAGTAACGCTCCGACCGATGTCCGACACCGCGCCGTGTTTAGTTGGACCTACGAAGTACCGTTTAAAAGTGACAATGCATTCGCGAACGGCGTGATCGGCAACTGGCAAATTGGAGGCGTTACGACGCTCCAGAAGGGCTCGCCCTACACGGTGAGCGGCGGAGCGGGCAGGCCGGATCGCATTTGCGACGGAAGGCTCAGTAACCCAACGGTTGAGCGCTGGTTTGACGCGAGTTGCTTTCCGCTACCCACACCCGTGAGCGACCCTGTCTTCGGCGGCGTATTCATTCCCTTCGGCAACGCCGCCCCGAATGTTCTGCCGGGTCCCGGCATCGCCAACTTTGATCTTTCTCTGTTCAAGAAGTTTCCGATTGGAGAGCAGAGGGTCTTGGAGTTTCGCATCGAATTCTTCAACGCGCTCAACCACTCTCAATTCTTTAACCCGTCATCGGCCGTCAACACCGGCACGACGGGACGAGTATTGAATGCCAGAGATTCCCGACAAATCCAAGTGGTTGGGAAGTTCTCTTTCTAGGCTGAGTGAACAACCCGGGCGGCCCCTTCCGGCTGCCTGGGCGGAGGTTATTTGACCGGCGGCGCGGGCTTCCTCCCGCGCCGCCTGTGGGTGCGCGACATAAATATGGGAGAATCGGCGGCGGGCGCGAGCGCTTCCCCGGCTGGTGTTTTTCGCTTGGTTCGGCGATGGCTAAAGCCTTACGGGAAAAGGCCGTTGAAACGGCCTCGTGTTTGACGGAGAGCCCCTTAAACCAGCCCTCGAAGGGCCAGCCTATTTGCAATCCAAGCCCGGTGAACCGGGCTGAGCGCGGACTTCCGTCCGCGCCTCTGTTTCTGTTGCTCGCATTGCTAAAGGGGCTTTCCACATTTATGTCGCACAGCCGCCGCCTGTCTTTTCAGGCCGGCCTTACCGCAGTACAATGAAACTGCTCGGTGAGCGATTCTCCTGCCGTTTCCTGTTGCGGCCCCACCGTGCGTAGTAAGGTCTATGCGGCCGCTTGGGCCGGCGCTTAGGCCGGAGATGACGAGCCTAGGAACGACGCGGATGCGACGATCTTCGGGGATTCCGCTCGTCACCGCGCTGTTATTGATCGAACTCCTTGTCCCAAGCCCGGCGGAGGAAGCGCGGTCGCTCGACCGAGCCGCCAGTCGTCAAGCTCTCCCCGTAACTTTCGTTGATGTAACCGCGCAGGCGGGAATCAAGTTCCGTCACCAGAGCGGCGCTTCATCGGAGAAGTACTTGGTCGAGACGATGGGATCCGGATGCGCCGTCCTGGACTACGACCAGGACGGTTTCCTCGACCTGTTTTTCGTGAATGGCGGCGCCACGCCCGAGTACTCGCCGGAGATCCCTCCGTACAACGCGCTTTATCGATCCAACGGAGACGGAACTTTTTCGGACGTCACCCGGGAGATCGGCCTCGAATTGAATCGAGGCTACGGGATGGGCGCCGCCGTCGGCGATTTCGACGGCGACGGATTCCCTGATCTTTACGTCACTGGGTACAGGGGCTCCGGCCTCTACCGCAATGTCGGCGGGAGCAAGTTTGTCGATGTTACTGACGACAGCGGTGTGGGCAATGACGGAAATTGGGCCACCCAGCGCCGCCTGGCTCGACTATGACAACGACGGCGACCTCGACCTCGTAACCGCTAACTACCTGGAGTATGAGTATTCAGCAAACATCTACTGCGGGCGTCCGGAGCCCGGCTACCGCATGTATTGCCACCCGAGCAATTACAAGGGTGTCTTCCCGATGCTCTTCAATAACGACGGCGAGGGTGTTTTCAGGGATGTGACCGCTGAAGCCGGCCTGCAAACGTTCCGTGGGAAGGGCCTTGGCGTAGTCGCGGCCGACTTTGACAATGATGGATGGGTGGACATCTTTTTTGCAAATGATTCTGTAAGGAACCTTCTGTTTCACAACCGCAAAGACGGATCGTTTGAGGATGTCACTCTTTCGTCCGGGGTGGGCTATTCGGAGGATGGGACCGCGGAGGCCGGCATGGGAGTGGATGCCGCCGACTACGACAATGACGGGCTTTTGGATATTTTCGTCACTCATCTGGATTTCGAACTGAATCGGCTATACCACAATGTAGGAGAGATGGCCTTTTCCGACGCGACAATGATCTCCGGCCTCGGCAGGACCGCCATCCTCAACAGCGGCTTCGGAACACGGTTTCTTGACTATGACAACGATGGCCGGCGAGACCTGCTGGTGGTGAACGGTCACGTACTCGACAATGTCAATCTCTACCGAAAAAACGTTGATTACGCGGAGAGAAAAATGCTCTACCACAACCGTTCAGGGCGCTTCGTGAACGAAAGTTCGAGCGGCGGCCCCGCGTTCCTCCGGCCTCGCGTTGGACGTGGCCTAGCGCTTGGCGACTACGATAACGACGGGGACCTGGATGTGGTCGTGAGCAACAACAATCAAGCTGCCGAGCTCCTGAGGAACGACGCCGGCAATCACAACCCCTGGCTCGGTATCCGCTTGATCGGCACGTCGAGCAACAGGGACGCCATCGGCGCTCGCGTGACGGTCACGACCGAAGGAGGTCGGTTGTTCGACCAGGTTCGGGGTGGGCAGAGTTATCTCAGTGCTTCTGATCGACGGTTGTATTTCGGCTTGGGCGATCTTGGCAAGGTAACCCGGATCGTCATCGATTGGCCGTCGGGCCGGCGAGAAAGTGTTCACGAAATTGAGCCGAATCGGATTCTGACGATCAGAGAGGGCTCAGGATCGGTTGAGCAGGAGCTTCCGAGATTCCAATGAGACCAGCAGTCCTTGGGCTCGTCCTGATCGCCATGGCGACCGCCGCCGGCGCCGCCGAGAGCCGCGGATGAGCGCCTCCAGGCGGCCGAGGCCTTGCTCCTGGCAGGTGATCACACCTCAGCGGAACCGATATTCCGCGCCGTCTATGAGGAGACACAGTCGGCACGCTCGGCTTACTTCGTGGCCGTTATTTGCGTGATGACCGGCCGGACCGAAGAGGGTGAACGTCATCTCAAGCGTGCGCTCGATCGCGAGCCCGGCTACGGGCAAGCATGGAAGGCGCTCGGCCTACTGTACGAGCAAGAGTCTCGTCACAATGAGGCCGCGCCGGCGTTTCGCCAACTTGTGAAGTTGCAGCCGGGTGATGAGGGGGCGCAGCTACTTCTCGGCAAGGCGCTCGCGGAAGACGGAAAGAGTCGGGAAGCCGAGCTGGTTCTCAAGAAGTTGGTGACGGCTGAGGGCAAAGCGTCAAAGGCCGTCCGCGAAGGCAGAATCGAGCTGGGGTTGCTTTACGTCGGGAAGGCCCGACAACTCTATGCTGAAAGTCGCTTTGAGGCCGCGGTTCGGGAGCTGGAGGCCGCGAAGGAGATGCTTCCCGCCTCACCGGAATTGCACGAATTCCTCGGCCGCGCCTACTGGAAAACGGATGACCCGGCTGCCCTCGATTACTTGCGGCTTGCCGCCGAGGGGAAGCCGAGCGAAGGTGCCTGGGACGCCTATGGGCGGGCACTGGCTGAATTCGGGATGTTGGACGAGGCCGTCAGCTTCTTTCGTTCCAAGGCGGAGCAAGAGCCTGAGAATTCGTCGTTCCAAATTCTTCTGGGGGCTGCACTGTGGGACAGGACTGACTACCGGGCCGCGTTGGAACAATATGAAATCGCAGCCCGGCTGGCGCCGAGTTCAGCAGAGGCGCACTTCTTGACGGGATCCGGACACAGGCTGCTGGGGGCCGATTTGGAGGCAAAGGTCGCATTTCAGCGCTCTCTCGAACTCGACACGGAGTTCCAGCCGTCTTTGTCGGCGCTCGGTATGCTCCTCGCAGCTGAGGGCAGGTGGGATGATGCGGCTTTGCTGCTGGAGAAAGTGCGAGAGGGCGACCCGACAGCCCCCTCAGTGCGGCTTGAGCTGGGTAGAGTCTACCGCCGCCTGGGGCGCTTCGACGAGGCGTTACAGGAATTAGAGACAGCCAAGCGGCTGGCACCGGGAGAAAGAAAGGTTTACTACCTTTTAGGAGGAGTCTATGGGGACCTCAATCAGCATTCAGAGGCCCGGAAAGCTTATTCGCAATTTGCTTTGATTGAGGAAGCGGAGCTAAAGGAAAAAACGAATGCGAGGCCTTATCTCTCCTCCGGCGTCAAAGAGGCCGGCTTGAGCCCGGAGCGGTCTCCCACTCGAGAAGGCGCCCACAAGTGATAAATCTCCGCCGGGTCGCACTACTGGCGGGGGTGTTTTTGTGCCCCGGCCTGGTGACCTCGCAGGTCCCGGACCAGACTCGATTCCTTCAGCACGTCAAGTCCGCCGTAGGTCATCTGGAAAAAGGAGAGTTGTCTTCCGCGGAGAGTGAGCTTCGGGCAGCCCTCGCCATCGATAGCCGCGCGCCCAACGCGCTGACCCTTCTTGGTTTCGTCCACGAACGCTCGGGGCGGTTGGAAGAAGCGGTCCACTATCATCAGGAAGCGCTTTCCATTGATCCGGAATACAAGCCTGCGCGCAACAACCTGGGCTCCAGCTACTACAGACTCGGTAAGCCGGACCTGGCTCTGAGGGAATTCGAGAGAGTACGGGAGCTGGACCCCACGGACCTGACCGCCAATTTCAATGCGGGCCGCGTTCATCTCGAACGGCGCGCCTACCCACAAGCGGTTGAGCGTCTGGAGGCCGCCCGCGCCGCGGCGCCGTACGATGTGGGCGTCCTGCTTGGCTTGGCTGAGTGCTATTTCAGCCTGGACCGCACGTCAGATGCGGACGAAGCGCTTCGGGAAGTCTCCAGCCGTCACAGCGAGCAGGCGGAAATTAGGTTTCGCATTGGAGCCCTCTTGTTATCCCACGGAAGTGCCGGGAGGGCACTGGAGCATCTCACGCGGGCCGCTGAGTTGGCGCCGCTGAATCCCGCGATCTTGGTGAGCCTCGCTGAGGCGCAGCTCGCCGGCGGACTAGCCGGCAAATCCGTCACGTCGGTTGACGAGTTCATCGACGGCCTGCGGAACACCGGGCTCAGCGGTGGTTCGCGGAGCGCGCAAGCCCGTCCACTCGTCGAGCGCGCGGCGCGGGTGGTTGCCCGGGTTCGGGAGGCTGGAGAGCCATCGGTTCGAGTTGATGTTCTGTACGCTGAAACGCTTTACCTGCAGCATGAATACAGCCAAGCCATTCAGATCCTGGAGGAGCGAAGCGAAGAAGCGGCTAATGATCCGGATTACCTGAACCTGCTGGGCATGAGCTACGCGGGCCTGGGCGAATACGAGGCTGCCGGCCGGGCGCTCGACAAGGCTCTGAAGCAGGATCCGCAACGCCCGGATCTCTTGTTCAGTCTTGGAACGACTTATCAGAAGGCCGGTCAAAATGATACGGCGCTCAAGATTTTCAAGCGTGTGGTTAAGCAGACTCCAGGTTCGGCTCCGGCTCGCTTTGCCTTGGCGGTCAGCCGTTTCAACGCCGCCGAATTCAGCCTTGCGGCGGCCGATCTGAAAAAAGTGCTCGAGATCGAGCCCCGGCTACTGGAAGCCCGGATCTTCCTGGGACGTAGCTTCGACAAACTTGGCAAACCCGAAGATGCCGCCAGGATTTATGAGGAAACACTGGCATCGAGCCCGGCGTGTGAAGAGTGTCGGTTTCGGCTGGCGCGGCTTCAGGTGGAAGCGGGAGATTCGGAGGCAGCTGCCGAAAACTTCCGGGCGCTTATCGGGCTCCATCCCGAACATGCGGAAGCACACTATGAACTGGGCAAGATCCTGGGCGCTGCCGGTGAGCACGGAGAGGCTGTCCAAATGTTCGAGACGGCAATTCGGCTCGATTCCGGTCACGACGGCGCCTACTATCAGCTAGGGCGGCTTTACTCCCAGCTTGGAGATGCCGACAAAGCACGCGAACTTCTCAAAACGCTACAGAGCAACAAGGAGAAGCGGCTCAAGGACTACCAGAGACGAGTTTCCACGCCGGAAGAAGGCGCTCCCGAGCGATAGCGGCGCCAACCGATGTCGCTCAGCTCAGGGCCGAGACGCCCTCCTCGACCGTTGACCCAATGGCACTCGGCGCACTCTCCCTTTCCATCGAAGAGCTGTTTCCGCGCTCTAACAAGCGCGGGGAGGTGGCGTGACTAGGTGGTTTCCTGTAAGGAAAACCAGTACTCCAACATCATGCGAGAGACCCCTTGCGGTCCATTGCGATCTTCGAGCGTTTCGAGTAATAATTGCACGATCAGGAGAAATCCGATTCCGGACGACGATATAAATGAACCCTTCCCAACCCACTCAGCGTAAAAAACGGCGGAAAACGACCTTGAAAGAGAGGGAGGGCGGTCATTTCATCGATCTCTATGAGACTTTGCAACTCAGCCCGAACGCCGATGCATCTACCATCGAGCGCATATTTCGTTTGCTGGCGCAGCAGTTTCACCCCAATAATCAGAAAACTGGCAATGAAAACGCTTTTCAGAGGCTGCTCGCGGCGTACCGGGTGTTGATCGACCCCGAGCGCCGGGCGGCCTACGATGCAGCCTACACCGCTCAGCAGAGGCTCAGGTGGCAGGTGTTCGACCAGAGCAGCGGGGCTCAGGACAAGAAATCCGTGAAACAGATCCGCAAGGGCGTTCTATCGGTCCTCTACGCGAAAAGACTGAAGGACCTGGATCACCCGGGCATGAGTGTCCTCGACATCGAAGACCTAACAGGCTGCCCCCGCGAGCACCTGTACACCGCGATCTGGTACCTCCGAGAAAAAAGATTGGTCGTGGTGGCGGACGAATCCCGCTACGCAATCACGGCCCTCGGGATGGATGAGTGTGAAATGTGGGAAGAACCCAATTCTGCGGATGGGGACGCAGCGCCCGCATCCTTAGCGGTCAGGCCCGCCGGAGATTGCGAGGTACAGACCCCGGCCGACGGAGCGGGTCTCGATGCGGTCCGTTCCCTCCAAGAGCTATCCGTGGCCGTGCTAAATCCGACTCTAATTCCGATTGATCACGGACCCCGGCTGACAACGCTCGTCGACGTAAAGCCGATTCGAGCGTGGTGCGGGCCCCGGAAGCGCGAGAAGGCTAAAACTAGCGACGAATCATCAAGAAAGAACCCCGCCCGGTCGCGTTAGCCTGGTGTTAGTCGAGCAGGTCCGCCGTTGCTGCTGGATCAAATCCCAATAGCAGCCTAAGTTGGACGCTTGCAGCGTCTCGAGAAGCTTCCGGTTCAAAGGCACTTCGCGGTCCACGCCACCCTTGCCGCGTCCGACGCGCAACATCAGGCCCACGATGATGACCCACTTGAGGATCTTTCGCCAGGCGGGCGTCTCGAAGCTCGAACAAGGCGAAGATGCTCATTCCGAGTGTCTGGATCAGGAGCAAGAGCAGCAGTTCCACTTCGATTCCAGTTGGCATCCAGCTCTCTGAAATCACACCCCTGAGCGCCGCGGCGCAGAGTGGGCACGCAGAGCCGGCGGAATTGCTACTGGAATCAGCTCTCTGAAATCACACCCCTGAGCGCCGCGGCGCAGAGTGGGCACGCAGAGCCGGCGGAATTGCTACTGGAATCTAACGCGGTGTCAATGCGCTCTGGTGAAATGTGAACTACTGTGAAGCGGTCGCTTTCTGAATAGCGGCGACGACGCGGTTGGCGCGGTATTCGATGACCTTCTTGCCGATCTCAGTCCCCTTGGGAGGAGCAAGACTGACGCCATTGATTGACATCTTTCCTTTGGCCATGCGCTGTTTCATGCGCACGGTATTGGGGTCGACGACCAGCATCTGCGACGAGATACCTACATCGTCGTGGTAGCCTTCATCGACTTGGTGGATACCCTCCGAGTCGAGAAACCTCTTCACGTCAACGTAGTCGTAGTGCTCGGCGATGTAGTGGATCCCGCCTCCCCACTTTTTCGACAACGCCTCGGCCACCGCGATCATACCCCCCGGGTTGCCGCCGCTGTCGGCAAGAAAGACGATGTTCCGGAAACCGTGAACGCGCAGACTCTCGGCGATGTCGGTCAGCAGCGCGCGAAAGGTCTCTTCCCGCAGAGAGATTGTTCCCGGATAGAGCATGTGGCCGCTCGGCGGATCGATTCCGCCTTCCGGAACGAACGGCACAATGGGAGCCACCAGGGCGTTGCCCAGCTTGCGGGCGATCGCCTCGGTCGTCGCCCGTAGGATGTAGTTGTGCTTCCCGAGGGCGAGATAGGGGCCGTTCTGCTCGATGCCGCCGGTGGCAACGAGCACGGTGTCGTCGCCGGCACGCAGGGCGTCACGAACTTCGAGCCAGGTCAGCTCCTCGAGAAAGACCGAGTCATAGGCGTCGATCGGTCGCGGCATGTTGGGATCGGGCCGCATCGGATCGGGCTTGGCGTCCTGGGCGAACAAGTGCGCGGCTAGGGTGAGGACGAAGAAAAGCGAAAAGGTAAGGGTGCGCATGACAGAGCCTATTGTGTCATAGCGGGCCAAGGGCTGAACCAGGATTCGCGGCAACGCTTTACGCACTTCTTCCACGTTCGATCCTCGGATCTACGCCAGTCCGGCTTTCAGATCGGGTCTGAACAAGGGGTTCCACTACGCCGGCGCCTCGTCTGCCGGTTGTTCTTGGAAGAGATGCTCGCAATGAGGCGACCGGTTTGAGACGCGGCACAAACCCAATTGCGAAAACGTAGGTCGCAGGATCCTCAGGAACCGGTTCGACGGTCCCGTGAACGAGACTAACTCCAACCAAACAAATTACATAGTGCCCATCCCCGGATTACCGTCGGGGAATCGAGATCGCATGAGTTTCCGCCCGCCGGACCGCACCAGAACCTCGTCAAGGGGTGGAAACCTCCGCAGAGCAACGACCTGGACCCAGAAAAAATCTTTGTTCAACGGATCGATTGTTATCGCCGGCTATCACGGCGGCGGTACAATTTAGCCGTCGATGATCGGCCAAACCATCTCGCACTACAAGATCCTCGAGAACTAGGGGTGGGCGGGAAAGCGTGCGGCAGTGTACCCGAACGCGGATCGCTCGTACACTTCAACACACATCGATAAGATAAGAGCTTCTGGGAGCGCTGGAAAGCGGCCCGGACCCAATTGACGAGCTGGAGCTAGGTCATGCGCGCAATCTTTCCTGTCCTGGGGCTGTTGATACTCTCCGTCGCAGCCATCCCACCGTGCTTTGCGGCCGACGTGGCAGGCAGTGCCGACTACCCGGGTATCGGGCGGTTCGCCGGCTCAGAGATCAAGGCCTACCAGGTTGAGAATTACGGCGAGACCGTACTTGCCACCGGACCGGTGAAGTCCGCTGCGGACGCCGACAAGACTTCGCGGAAGGTTGAGGGTAAGATCACCCGCATTGTCTACCATGTACCCCCAGGATCCGCCGCCCTCGAGGTTTTTCGCAACTTCGAGGCGAGAGTCAGCGAGGCAGGGTATGAAACGATTTTTTCGGGTGGGCCGGGAGAGATTCGTCCCTACGAATTCAAGTACAAACACCCGGTGGAGATTCTCGAAGAGATCTCGATGAGCGACGAGATCCACTATCTGGCGGCTAAGAAAACGGTCGGCGGCGCCGAGGTCTACCTGTCGGTGCTGGCCAGTCCGCACAGCGGCGGCGACGGGCTGCGAGTACGCCTGATCGCGGCCGAGACCAAAGCGATGGAGATGCAGATGGTCGACGCCGAGAAGATGCGGCTTGACATCGGGGAGACAGGAAAAGTTGCGCTTTACGGCATCTATTTCGACCATGACAAGGCCGTCATCAATCCGGAGTCCAAGCCGACTTTGGATGAAATCGCCAAGCTGCTCGGCGCCGCACCGTCGCTGAAGCTGATCGTGGTCGGGCACACGGATAACGGGGGCAGCTTCGACTACAACATGGATCTTTCCCGGCGCAGGGCCAAGGCGGTTGTGGATGCTCTGATCGCCGACTACGGCATTGCCCAAAACCGTCTGGGTAGCGAAGGCGTCGGCTACCTGGCCCCGGCAGCCAGTAACGACACCAAAGAAGGACGTGTGCTCAATCGCCGCGTTGAGCTGGTCAAGGATAAGTCGTAGCTCGTTATCGTCTTTCCATCACCCAAACCGACTCCGGCCCGGGAGAGGCCGCGAGATGAACCGGGTTGCTGCAACTTCCGGTCCAACAAATTACTTGCAGGTCTTGCCGCCGCTGGGGCCGCGGCATTTGTTGGAACAGCATTCGCTGTTCAGCGTGCAGGAATCCGCCTTCGGTGCGCACATCGGCCCGCAATCCGAGTCGGTGCTGTCAATGTCACCGTCGCAATCGTTGTCGAAAGTGTCGTCGCAGCTGGTTTCCGCGTTCTCCTGGCCGGGTGTCGGCGTGCACGCGCAGTTCGGGTCGGCGGTGTCCGTCAGGCCGTTGCAGTCGTTATCGATCTGGTCGTCGCAAGTTTGCTCGGGGGTTTCGGTCGGGGTGCAGGCGACTTCGCCCTTGCAGGTCGGGTTTCGCCCGCCTTTGCATTTGTTGGAGCAGCAGTCGTCGTCGGACGAGCAGGACAGTCCGGTCGCTGTACAGGCATTTGCGCAAAGCGGATCGTCGCCGTCGACGAGGCCGTCACAGTTGTTGTCGATCCCGTCGAGGCAATTTTCCATCGAGCTACCGCACACGAGAGCGATCATGTTCGAATCGGTCGCGTCGTTATTGGTCTCGTCGCTCTCTGTAACGACCCCGTTGTCGTCGACGATGCCGGCCAGGTAATAGTCTCCGGGCGCCAACGAATCGGGTACGCTTACCGTGGTGTTCGAGCAGGTGTCCATCGCCCCGGCATTCAGGGCGAGGACATTGCACGTGGAGCCGGTGAAGGTCTGGTCCGGTTCAGCGAGATTCTGTGTCAGGTAAAAGCCGACCCGGGACGCGCCCGAGTTACCGTCGCCTACGTTGTGCACTGTGGTCGTGGTGACGTTGATGTTCTGACCGATGGTGCCATCCGTAGGGCCATCGACCGTGAGGACCGTCAGGTCCGGCAGCTCGGTGGGCACGGGCTCAATGCGATAGATGTCGCCTTGGATTGTGGCGAAATAGAGTTCACCGTTCTGATCTTCGCCAAACGTTGAAATCCCGGAATTGAATCCAGTGTCAAAGGTAATCTCGTTGGCCCAGCTCCCTTGGCCGTCGTTTCGGGCGCCCCAAAGCATACCGCTGCAGTAGTCCGCGTAGAAATAGGTTCCGCCCAGCTCAGCGACAAATTGCCCGCGGTAGACGTAGCCTCCTGTGATTGATTGGCACCCCGAGCCGTGCGGATACCAGAGGATGGGGGGAGTCGTCCCTCCCGAACCCTGCGTGCATTCTTGTGTAGTCGCCTCACCGAGATTCCCAAGAATTCCCTCGCATTGCCGCCAGCCATAGTTTTCACCACCAGTGCTGTTGGCGGCCTGGAAGGTGATCTCTTCCATGTTGTTCTGACCGACGTCGCCAATGAGCATGTCGCCTGTCACCCGATCAAAGCTGAACCGCCAAGGGTTCCGCAGGCCGATCGCCCAAAGCTCGGTGACGGACCCGCCAATATTTGGATTGTCGTTCGGAATGTGGTAGCGAGGAAGCGGAGCGGCCGCGTTAAGGTTGTCGACGTCGACCCGCAGCATTTTGCCTAGCAGAGACCCGAGGTCCTGGGCGTGCTCGTGAGGGTCGTTGCCGCCGCCGCCGTCACCCGTTCCGATGTACAGAATTGTTCGACCGTCGTTTGGGTCGGGAAACGGCTCGAACTGGATCTGACCGGCGTTGTGGTTCGAGGCGTCCTGCGGTATGGTCGCTACGCCGAGCCGCGTCGTCGAGTCGGCGAGGTTGGGATTGACCGCTGACCGCGAATATCGCGCTATAACGGTATCTCCGGCGCTGCCACAATCAGGCGATCCTCCCGAGCAGGTGTAGTTCACGAAGAAGAATCCGTTCGCGGCATAGTCCGGGTGAAACTCGGTGCCAAGAAGTCCTTGCTCGCCGCCTGACTGCACCAAGCTGTCGATGTCGAGGAAAGGGGTCGCGAGGACCGTGCCTTGTCCCTGACCATCGATCGTCATGATTTTGATGCGGCCGGCTCGTTCGGTAATGAATAGTCGTCCGTCCCCGGCATCAGTGATGTTCACCGGACTCGAGAGTCCCGACGAGGGAACGAGTTGGATCTGGATCTCCGTCGCCTGTGCCCCGAGATCTCCGGGAACGGCGAGCATTAGTACAACCGTCGCTCGAAGGCAAAGCAGCCCCAAGCCGGTCCGCGGTAACGAAGCGTGGATCTTTGTGAACTGATTCATCATCCGAAAACCTCTTGCCGCTGGCGATTCGCGGGCGGCGTACGAAGGTTTATCCGCACTCGAGCCCTCTTTCCGGCCGGCACCTAACTGGAATGTAACATCGCTGCCGAAAGCCGTCAATAGAACCTTTCGGAAGGTCCTATCCCACACTCGTACTTAGCTTTCTTTCCGGAAAACCCGTCCGGCGATGTGCCGGACTAAGACATATTCGTCCACTACAGATGCTTGTAATGATGTTACGGGTATGCCTTGTTCCCTCTCCGTCTCCGGCTGGTCAACAAGCAGAGGAAACGTGTTGACCGCTTCTTGTTCTTTCTGACGAAACTTTCTCGACGTACCCGACGAGTCGGAGTAATAGAATGGAGAAGGTTTCCGAGGCGTGGGCGGGGCGGACGCAGCCCTGCGTAGGCCTCGGAGGGAACAAGTTGCGAGAGGTGGGAGATGGCGTGTCAGCGGCATGATTACCAAGTGGTGCGGGGGGGTTCGGTCGAGGAGCACTGGTGGAAGGCGTGGTGTTGGCGACCGGGCGCCGAGGGGGCAGGCGCGGCGGCCCGGCCCACGGCGGGAAGCCCCTTGAACAGTCCGCGAAAGTTGCTGCAGGCGTGCGTGGCCCTGATGCTGATCGTCGGCTCGGCGGCCGCCGACTCGAGCGAGCTGGGGAAGATCGACTTTCCTACTTCAGGCTCGGCGGCGGCGCAAGGCTATTTCGAGCGGGGCGCGCTGCTGTTGCATAGCTTCGAGTACGACGACGCCGCTGAGGAATTTCAAAGAGCCCAACAAGTCGAACCGGGTTTCGCCATGGCCTATTGGGGCGAGGCGATGACTAACAACGCGCCGCTTTGGAGGCGGCTCGATCTAGAGCCGGGTCAAGCGGTGTTGCGGCGTTTGGGAGAGACGCGCGAAGCTCGGCTGGCGAAGGCCCCTACCGATCGCGAGAAAGGCTGGTTGGGCGCGGTCGATACGCTTTTTTTCGGCGAGGGCGACAAGGCAGCGAGAGATCTCGCGTATACGGCGGCGATGGAAAGACTGTCGGGGAGTTTTCCGGATGACAGCGAGGCCGCGGCGTTCCATGCCTTGGCGATTCTCGGAACGGCGCAGGGCAAGCGCGATTTTCGGATCTATATGCGGGCGGCGGCGCTTGCGCAAACGGTGTTTGACGCCAACCCGCGACACCCCGGGGCGGCGCACTATTTGATTCATTCGTTCGATGATCCGATTCATGCTCCATTGGGTTTGCCGGCGGCGCGGGTTTATGCCGAGATTGCTCCGGCGGCGGCGCATGCTCTTCATATGCCGTCGCATATCTTTGTGTCGCTCGGCATGTGGGAGCCGACAGCCGCCTCGAACGAAGATTCCTGGAAGGCAGCGGATGATCGGGTTCGGCGCAAGGGTCTGACGGTCAAAGACCGCAGTTATCACGCGCTGTGGTGGTTGCAATACACGTATTTGCAACAAGGGCGGTATCGGGAGGCGCGTAAACTGCTCGACGTGATGGAGGAGGACGTTAAGGAGTTGAGCATTCCCATCACGCGGCGTCACTTGGCGGCGATGCGGGCGCAGTATGTTGTGGAGACTCGGCAGTGGGACTCGGCGGCGCTTGTTCGGGATTTGGACCTTACGAAGGTGAGAGCCGAAGATGCCGCGGCACTACTCTTTGCGCAGGGGATGGCGGCGGTGGAGAATGACGAGCCGGCGTTGGGCAATGCGGCGCTTGCGAAGCTGGAGGCGCGGATTGAAGAGCCGGCAAAGAAGTCCGGGGGGTCAGCTCTCGGGGCGACGCGCGCGACGGCGTTGCAGTTGCAAGGACTGCTTGATTTGGCGCGGGGAAAGGAGCAGGCCGGACTGGATTCGCTGAGAGAGGCAACGGCTGTGGAGGAAGCGATGCCGCTTGCCTATGGCCCGCCGGCGCCGGTGAAACCCTCTCATGAGCTGCTGGGGGAGGTACTGTTGGGGCTTGGCCGGTATGAAGACGCCGGAGTGGAGTTCCGGAAAGCACTCGAACGAGCGCCTCGGCGGGCATTGTCGTTGTTGGGCGCGGCTCGGGCGGCGGTGCGCGGCGGGGATTTGTCGGCTGGCGAGTTTTACGCTGAGCTGCGGCATGTTTGGAGTAGGTCGGATACTTCGGCGGAGCGGGCGGAGGTTTTTTCGGCGCAGGGGGCGGGCCACCGCCGGCCGTGAGCCGTGAACCGAAGACTACCTGCCTTCATGAGATGCTTGCGCCCGCGGGTCCGGCGAAAAAAGCGCCTGGACCTTCGCTAAAGGGATTTAGGATTGCGGGATTGCTACGTCGCTCGCGAGTCTCCCTAATCATCACGCTGCCTTCGGTTCGCGGCTCACGGCTCACGGTTAACGGCTCACGGCTTGAATGCTAAACTGGTGCCTTAAAATGGGAGTGCGGTATGCAAATTGATCCCGGGAAGTGTGTTGCTTGCAGCAATTGCGTTCCGATTTGTCCGATGGGGGCGATCTATGTTGACCCCGCTATAAATAGGGCGACGATCAACCTGGATGAATGCGTCGAGTGCGGGACCTGCGCCCGCATGAGCAGCGAGACGTTGAACCCGTATATGGTTCGTGGCGTACGCGCGCTGGCCAAGGCGTTTCGTTTTCGCTTTGAGCCGGAGCCGGATGTTTGTCCGACGGCGGCTTTTGTGGTCGATGAGCTGTCCTATCCGCGGCTGGTGCGGCGGGTTTTCAGTGATCCGCTTGTCGAGCATGCCTCGACGGGAATCAAGGGCCGCGGCACCGAGGAAGTCAAGACCAACGACGTGGCGCATCGCGTCGATGTGGGTGAAGTCGGGTACGTGATTGAGTTCGGCCGGCCCGGCGTGGGTGTGCGATTTCGGCATATCCAGAGCATGACGATGGCGCTCGCGGAGTTGGGTGTTCACTTTGAAGCGAAGAACCCCATTACGCACTTGATGACCGATCAATCGGCCGGGACGCTCAAGGAAGACCTGCTCGACGAGAAGATTCTGTCCGCGATTGTCGAGATCAAGACGACGGTCGAGCAAGTGCCGGGCGTCCTCGAGACGGTCGAGCGGGTCGGCAAGACGATCGACACGGTGGTGGCGCTGGGGCTTTCCACGCGCTGCGACGAAGAGGGCAACGACACCGTCTTGGCTCCGCTGCTCAACGAGCTTGGCTATGACTCCGAGCGAGCGAAGACGAATCTTGGGCTGGGTCGTGTGACGAACGAAAGAAGAGAGGAGGGAGTCGGTGACGAACACCTTGCACCGGTACGGTAAGGCCGCCGGCTTCGAAGACGACTTCATTCTCTTCGCGATTCCCTGCAAGGGGAAGAACGACGAGGGAGCGATCGAGCGGCTCAAGACCTTCCTGCGCATCTGCGCGCGGCACCGACCGGCGAATATGGGCAACTCGGCGTTCGGAGGTTACAAGCAGGCCAAGGAGTTGCAGCCGACGATCCACTGGAGCCGCGACACGTCGTCCGATTACGACAGCGTGATCGAAGCCGTGGAAAAGGTAGGTACCGTCGCAGCGGTGTTTGATTCGCGGGAAAAGGCCAAGGGTTGCCTGGCCGAAGTAATCGAAGCGAACTTGGGCCTGTCGATCAACATGAGTACCTCGGTCGAGGGAGCACGATGCGCCGCCGAGGATTGCGGCATTCACCGGCATAGCGTTGAGTATTCGCTGGGTTTCTTTGATCCTCACGACCACCTTCCTAACAGCCAAGTTCTCGAGCTGTCGACGATGTGCGGGCACGGCATGGTGTCTTTCAACTTGGCGCGCAAAATGCTCGATATGGTACGCGAGGGCCGGCGGTCACCCGACCAGGCTGTCGCGACGATGGCGCGTTTCTGCCCCTGCGGTGTCTACAACCCCGAGCGCGCGAAACGGCTGCTCGACGAGTCGCGGACGCGGCAAGCGTGACCGTGAACCGGGAGCCGTGGACGGTCAGATACTAAGCGCCAAGTCTGAGGATTCTGATCGCGGTATGAGTCCGCGAGGACTGGCGCGGAGGGGCCGGCAGGGGGGTTAGGATTCGCCCCCTGGCGCGAGCCGGGAGAAGCCCCGGACGGGGCGTTGGATAGTAGCCCAGGGTGAAGCGAAGCGGAACCCTGGGTCACATGCCCAAAAACGCGACAAGCCCCGGACGGGGCGCAGGAACAAGCGTTCGATTCAGCCCCCGCCTGGATAAATCAGCACCACTCCGCCCGGCGCTCCCGCGAACGAACATTTCAAGAATCCTCGGTTAGCGTGAACCGTGAGCCGTTGGGGCTGTGAATCTTCCGTCAGTCCGATATCTACAGGTTTGAGCAGGTCTCGCAGGGGTGGATGCCTTTGCGGGTGGCTTGGCGCTCGCGGAGCCGGCGGAACTCGGGGGCGTTGTAGACCTCTAATACATGTTGCTTGGAGACGTCGCCAATGGGAAATTCGGCTTGTCCGTCCATACAGCACAGCGCGACGACTCCGGTGGCGGTGATCGACAGCTCAAACCAACGGTCGCAAGCTACCGGGGGAGTTTCGGGGAAAAGCGCCGGCAGGTCGACTCGGCCGAGCCAGTTGGTTCGCGGGACGAGTTTCGGTTGGAACAACGGGTAGGTCTCCCGCACCGAGGGTTCGAAGGCCCGGTCGTCCTCGGAGCCGTCGCAGACGCGCGAGACGATAACCGGCAGCGGGAACTGGCCGGCCGCCTTGGCCTCGTGCAGCAGATCGAGCTTGGCGCGAGTTTTCTGCCACGGGAGCTTCATGATCCGCTCGTAGCCATCCGGCTCGTGGTGGTTGAGAGAGATCCATAGGTGCTCGATGTTGCTTGCCGCGGCGAGTTGCTCGATGTGCCGAGGTGTAAGGGGCGAGCCGTTGGTGAACATGCGCACGGTCGCCTGGGGCAGCCCAGCCGCGGCGCGCTCGATGATGTCGAAGATTCTAGTGTCGAGCAACGGATCGCTCACCTTAAAGGGAGAGATCGAGAAGGGCACGTCGGCGGGAATGTCTTCGAGATCGCCGAGGACTTTTTCGACTAGATCGTCGCTCATGCGGGTTCCCTGACGCTCGAGGTCGGGATAGGGGCAGAATTCGCCGGCGTTGCATAGCGCCAGGGTTTCGATCGTGACTTCGCGGGGGTAGTCGAGGTAGGACGAGAGACGCTTGCGCTCGACGCCGAGTTGATAGTCGCGAAAGTCGGCGGGCAGGTCGCCGTATTCGCGCAGCCATTGTTCTAATCGGCCGCGCTGGTCGACGACGAGGCCGGCTTCGTCGGTGCGCCCGAGATTTTCGAGCATGCGCGCGAGGTTGCCATAGAAGTCGGGGACGTTCGGACGCTCGGCGATTGCCCGGCGGACGAGGTCGACTGCCTCGCTGCCGGTCCCGGACTGGTGTAAAGCAAGGCCGAGCAGGTGCAGCGCGTCGGCGTGCCGGGGTGCGGCGTCGAGTACCTGGCGGTAGAGGGGCTCGGCTTCGGCGATTCTTCCGAGGCGGTGAAGATCGGCTGCGGTTTCGAGCGTCTGCTTGAGTTCCTGCCGTGTCATTGTTCCATCGAACTGCTTTTGTGATCGGCCGAATTGGCGGGAGTCGTGAACCGTCGGCCGTGAACCGTGAACCGATTCCCGTGAGCGGCGTTTTGGGGGCACGACGTGAATGTGCGAGACACGCCTCGCCATCGTGCGACAATGTTGCCGATCCACCGATCGGCGCCCGACGTGGCGCACGCTTTCAGCGTGCCGTGTCGCCACTCCTGGCGACATCAGCGCCGCCATTCTTGGCGACATGTCCCGCTTTTCGCCCTGGTGGCCGAAGCGCGTCAGCCGGAAGGCGAGCTCGCCAGGAATGCCCCTGCCAACTCGCGCAAGGTCCCCGTCCCCACATTCATGTCGCACACCCGTTTCGGCACGTTCCGCCGGCGTGCGGTCTGGTATCTTCAGGGCATGATTGTCGGCATTGGGGTGGATCTCGAAGAGGTGGGGCGGATTCGGGGTGCGATCGAGCGGCATGGGGACCGTTTTGTGCGGCGGATTTTTACGGCGGTCGAGGTTGCCTACGCCGAAGAGAAAGCTCACCCCTTCTCGAGCTATGCCGCGCGGTTCGCCGCCAAAGAGGCCGCGATGAAGGCGCTCGGCACGGGTTGGGATCACGGGGTTCGCTGGCGGGACATCGAGGTGGCGAACGAGGCGGGCGGGCGGCCGCTGTTGCGCTTGAGTGGACGCGCGGCTGAGGTTGCGGGAGATCTCGGCTGCCGCTCGATTCACCTCTCGCTCTCGCATACGCGGGAGACGGCAATGGCGGAGGTGATTCTCGAAGGGTAAGGGACTGTTTATAACTAGATAAATGGGGTCCGCGACCTCTCTCCCCTTTCCGCCAAGCCCTCGACCAACGCGGGCAACGCCGCATCCAACAGAAAATCGAAACCCTGATGTTGGTCGGGTTGGGCCGCCGCACCGTCACCGGTTTGCTACAGACCTCCGGCGCCGGGTTCCAAGACTGGTCGGCCGGCTGTCGCTTGTTCTCCGAAGCCCGTCTCGACGCCGACCCCTTGTTCGCCGTCACCCGCCGCGGTCTGCTCGACCAACTCGATCCGGCCGCCCCGCTGGTCGTCGCCATGGACGATTCGCTGCTCCCCAAACAAGGCTCCAAAATCCCCCGCGCCGCCGGGCGTTGCAATCCGCTCGGCCTCCCGTTTCACGCCAATTTCATCTAATGTCGGCAGGATTGCCGACACGGCGTGCGCCACGTCAGCGGCTCAGGCTTACCTCTTCTATCGAGCCTTTGCCTTCCTTGACTTTGTGGAGGTCGTTAGTGGGGAGGTCTTGGAGGACTTCGGTCTTGCCGTTGGGCCGGCGGATTGCCATTGCTCATATCGTTGGCCGATGGGTCGGCAGCGTGAACCGGAAACGTGATCCATCGCCCGGCTCCGACTCCACCCATATCCGGCCGCCATGTCGCTCCACCGCGCGCTTGCAGATCGCCAATCCGATTCCGCTTCCCTCGTAGTCCTCCATACCGTGAAGACGTTTGAAGGGAGCGAAGATTTGGCTCGCGTATTCCGGTTCGATGCCGATGCCGTTATCTTTCACTTCGATCAGCCACACCGAATCTTGCTGCTGCGCAGCGACCGTTATGGCGGGCGGTTCGTTGCCGCGCCGGAACTTCATGGCGTTGCCGAGAAGGTTTTGGAACAGCTGCGTCAGCAGTCTGCGATCGCCCGAGACGACGGGCAACGGCGCCTGCTCAACGCGGGCGCCCGTCTCTGTGACGCGTTCCCGCAGAGCGTCCAGGGAATCCTTCAGACAGTCCTCGAGCGCTACTTCAGCAGGCTTCAGGGTCGAACGGCTGGCGCGGGATAAGGCCAATAAGTCAGTGACAAGCCGCTTCATACGCTGCGCCGCGACCGTGATGTGTTCCAAGTCCGTCGCCGCCTCGGGCGACAGATCGTCACCCACGTCGTCTCGGAGAAAAGTGCTGAAGGAGACGAGAGTTCGAATCGGTTCTTGGAGGTCGTGGGAGGCGGCATACGCGAACTGCTCAAGCTCTTCGTTGGCTTGTGATAATTCCTCGGCTCGCTGCTCGGCGACTTTTTTAGAGGCCGATAACTCCGTCGTACGGTCACGGACCAACTCGGCGACGCGGGCTTCGCGGTTGCGGCTGACTCCGACGTAACCTGCCGCGGCGGCCGTGAAAAGAAGCGCTGCTACGAGAAAGAACCAACTCCGCGTCGTATCGTAGCCGGCAAGCAACTCCGCTGTTGCGGTGCACCGAATAGTCCAGTGCCGGTCCGCCACCGCGATGTCGACCTGATAGCTGGGGCCTTCGGGGGTCGAGGCCGAGTCTTCCGCGCCGAACAGGAGATCGCTTGTCGCGCCCGACGAGCGGTCTTCGACGCGAAGCGACAGCGGCTGCTCGCTAAGGTAGCTGAGCGATTTCTCGATCATGTCGCCGACTCGGTAGACAGCCAGAACAAAACCCTTCAGGGGGTCTGAACCTTTGCCCGTGTCCGTTGGTTCGCCTGCTGCGAACACCGGCGAGAAAACCAAGAACCCGAATTGGCTTGCGTCCTCTTGGACCAGCGTGATCCTCGCAGTCGCGGTGGGCTCTCCGCTCGCTCGGGCGGCGTCAAGGGCGCGCAGGCGAGTTTGGTTGGATGCCAGGTCGAAACCAAGCGCAGCTTCATTACCCTTGTAAGGAGCGACATGGTAAACGGGAAAATACTCACGGCGAGTCCCAGCCGGCACCATCACGCCCTGCGCTTGCCTTTCGGTGATTTCGAACTCCGGATAGTGCTTGCGGGCTTCAGATACGTACTCATTCCTTTCTTCAAAGGGGATTCGCGGAATCCACTCAAGAGCCTGGATCGTGCGGTGTCGTTGAAGCAGAGGCTGAGCGAAGGATGTAAACTCTTTGTGGCCCACGCCGGGAACCGCCGAATAGAGCGCCCTCAGCGATTCAAGGACTCCCAGATTGACTTGGATCTCGCGCTCGATGCTTGCTACCTGGTCGCGCGCCATCGAACGAAAGTTCGCTTCCAGCACCTGCTGTTCGCGGCCCTGCAGAAAAAAGAAACCCCACAGCGAAAGCGTGACGCCGGCAACGGCGGTGACGATCGTTGGCAGCAGCCGTTTCCATTTCAAAAGGCCGCCTCCAGCCCGAGAGCGACTCCGGTGCCTTGGAGCCGCGGGTTGATGCGCTCAAAGTCGTTGTGGCGCAGCTCGAGCGCGACCGCTAGGCGGTCTGTGAGCCTGTAGGTCAACTGCGGCTCAAGCACCCAGCGGCCCCTCCGAGCGCCGGTCCAATTCCAATCGACGAACCCGCCGATCGAGGCGCGTTTCGAGATTGGAAAGAAATAGATGAGGCTCGCCTGCCCTCCATCGCCGTCCGTCTCGACCGGGAAGTAGCGCCATTGCAACCAACCGCGGTCACCGTAAGTGCGATGTCGAAAGGTAAGCCCGACCCTCGCCAAGCTGTTACCGGCTCCGTGGAAGTCGTTGTACTCAACCTGAAAGCCGAGCCCTTTGATTCCCACGTATTGCTTGGGCAGCGCGCGGCTGAGACGGTATTCCATGAAGTAACGTGTGAACTCGTCCGCCCCCTGGTTGCCGTGGATATCGGTAAACCCCCAGAATTGCAGGCCGAGCGGGAGTCCGGCGGCGCTCGTCATGATGTTCATCGTTCCGTAATTGCGAGCGTCACGGTAGTAGGTGAGTTTCGTCCCGGTCCGCACCTCGGACCGCCCGACCGATGGTTTTGGATCAGCGAAAACGGACGGGACGAGCAACGCGGCCACGGTCACTGCACGGAGCGTGGGGGTAAGCCAGGCGCTGTGCGGCGACCTCCCGAAACTAAACGGCATATTGAAGGAAAAGCTGTATGAGCCGGCGCTACCGTAACCGGCCCGGCGAGACAAAGCTTGCACCCTGGGAACCTCGGCTTTCTCATCGTCCCGTTCCCCGGGTTTCTTGATGATTTCGTCTTCCGAGGCAGGACATGTCGCCACGAACGGCCACACGCCACGCTGGAAGCGCGCACCCGTCAGCCGCCTAGGGCGACCTGTTCGATCACGCCTTCGCCTTCTCGAACCTTGAAGAGACGATTGACGGCGAGGTCTTGGAGGACTTCGGTCTTGCCGTTGGGCCGGCGGATGGTGACTTCCTCCACGGTTTCGGCTTTTCCGAGGCCGAAATGTAAGCGGAAATCGTTAACTGAGTAGTAGCTCGATTGGCTTGACACCTCTTGCGCTTGCAGGCGTCCGCCCGCTTTCACGATCACACGGGCGCCGATTGCGCTGCGGTTGGACTCGACCCCGATGAGTTTGATCTTCAGCCAGTGGTTTCCCGTCGAAACATCGGCCCGAATCAATGACGGCGGCTCGTTCATATTCATCACAAGGACGTCCATGTCGCCGTCGTTGTCGAAATCGCCGAAGGCACAGCCCCGGCTCGAGTGCGCGGTGGTCAGGCCGGGGCCCGATTGCTGCGTGATGTTTTCGAATCTCCCGTCGCCCAGGTTACGGAACAGGAAGCGGGGCCCCCGGTAAGGGTAGCGTGGGTTGAATTTCTCTACTCGCGGGTAAAGATTGCCCACCGAATAGAACAGGTCCGGTTTGCCGTCGTTGTCGAAATCCACGAAGCCCGCGCCCCATTGGATGTGCTGGGTCAATCCGACGAGTGCGGCACCTAATCCATGGACCCATTCTTTAGCATAAAAATGTCATGAATATCGGAACATTTCCTAAAGTTGTGTGTATAATGGCAACGCTCTGTCGGCTTGTCCGTTCAGCAATCTGACCGGAATGCTGCAGCCGTAGAGACGTTTCCGTGGATCTGCCGCGATCCGCGGAGTCGGTGCTTTCGAGCGGGTCTGCGACTGGGACTGACCGTGCGGTAGCTATTCGTTAGCGGCGTCGACCACGAGGCTTCGCCGCGCTGCCCGAAGCCACCCCGACATCCATTTGGCCGGATCAAGCGCCGCGGAGTGCCCCGTCGGGGACTTGTCCCGCTCGGCCGGCCGGCAAGTGGTGTTGGATCGAGGCCCGAGAATCGCGAAATCCCGAGGGACACGAATTACAAAACGTGAACGAAAACGACTCGACGGCCTGGTTCGCGCTCCACGTCAGACCGCGCCACGAAAAGAGTGTTGCCCGCACCCTTCACACGAAAGGCTATGAAGAGTTCTTGCCTCTCTACAGAGTCAAGCAGCGCTGGTCGGACCGGTTTAAAGAGGTAGCGAAACCGCTTTTTCCGAGATACACGTTTTGCCGATTCGATCCGAATCGACGCCTGCCGATTCTACAAACCCCGGGGGTACTTGAGGTCGTAGGGTTCGGGCAAGGACCCGAGCCGGTTGACGACCCGCAGATCGAGGCAATTCAGGCCATCGTCAAATCCGGTTTGCCGGCTCAGCCGATTCCTTCGATTCAAGTTGGGGAGACGGTCATCGTTACAGAAGGTCCGTTGCGGGGCCTGGAGGGTGTGTTGCAACGCTATCGCGACCTGGATCGTTTGGTCGTATCGGTAACGTTGTTGCAGCGTTCAGTGGCCGTCGAGATCGACCGTGACTGGATCGGCCGGGTCTAAGCACGCCCTGGACGATGGGCGCGCTGCACGGGAGTTTGCGTTTTGAAGAAGCTAACTTCGAGCTTTCCGCCGCCGCCGGCAATGTTGGTTTTGGCGTGGATTGGGTGTGTAGCCGTGGCTCCGACTCTCGGCCAGGCACCCCTCCAGCCGCCCGCGCCGACTGCCCCTCTCACAGAAGGCCGGTCTGCGTCCGCCGCCCAATCGTCTCATGCCGTCCCCGCGGCCGGGTATCGTCTCGCACCCGGCGACGAAGTGGAAGTCCGCATCGTCGATGAACCGGACTACGAACGGACGCCGCTGCGGTTGAGCGAAGAGGGAATCGTCCGCGTCCCCTGGGTCGGAGAGATCGGCGCCGACGGTTTGACGACTTCCCAACTGGAGACCGCGCTTGAGCAGCGTTTCAACATCTTCTTCCATGAACCGCAGGTCAGGGTGCGCATCACCGAGTATGCCGGACACCCCGTCTCGGTGCTGGGGGCAGTAAGGAACCCGGGCGTGCATCAACTGCGCGGACCGCGCTCGTTGGTTGAAGTATTGGCGATGGCGGGCGGGCTAACCTCCGACGCCGGTCATGTCGTGAAGATCACGCGCCCGCTGGCGAGGGGGCGCATTCCGCTGCCTAGCGCGCACGACGATCCGAGCGGGCGCTTCAGCGTTGCCTCGGCCGCCATAGAAGGCATCCTCAAGGCCGAGCGCCCGGCTGAGAATATTCTGATCGAGCCGCACGACGTACTTTCCGTCCCGCGCGCGGAAATGGTCTATGTGATCGGCGCCGTTGGGCGGTCCGGCGGCTTTGTACTGCGGGAAAACGAAAATGTTTCCGTCTTGCAGGCTCTGGCGCTCGCGGGTGGGATAAGCGGATCAGCGGCGGCGCGCCGCTCGAAGATCCTGCGCTCGGCCGGGAACGGGAAACAACGCGTCGAGGAACCCGTTGACCTCAAGATGGTCATGGAAAATCGTTCGGAGGACCTCCCGCTCCGCGCCGACGATATTCTCTTCGTTCCGACCAGCGGCAGTAAGGTCGCGGCCCGTCGCGCGGCTGAAGCGGTGATCCGCACGGTCTCAGGGGTGTTGATCTTCCGGCGGTAAGCCTGCCAAGCGTCGCCGACCGCACCGGGAAATGCGCCTTGCGAGAAAGCGATTGAGCACGGGGCGAGGTGGTGCTGAACCGCATGGCGGCGGCCCGCGGCCAATCTCTCGGAATCCCATTTCCCGTTAGATATCACGGTTCAATCAATGAACAACGAACCTATCCCGAGTCACGCCCCGGCCCCGGTACAGTACGCGCAAGCGCCTCCGGAAGTTCGTCCCGGCTCCCGCGCGATCGCTGAACCCGACACTCCGGATGACAGTCTGTCGGCCTACGCCGAAGCTCTGGCTCGCCGCAAGGGTTGGATCGCGTTGGCGGCGATTGCGGGCGCGTTGATCGGCTCGCTCGTCAGCCTTTCGCAGCAACCCATCTATCAAGCGCGCGTCTCGCTGGAAGTCCAGGCGGCGAATGTCGACCCACTCGAAGGCGGACAGCCGAAGGCCGTGCGTCCTCCGAGCCGCTCGGCGGCGGAGTTCTATATCGCGACACAGGCCGACTTGCTTCGAAGCCGGGCTGTACTCAACCGGGTGGTTGCCGGAATGGAAGATTCGAAATCCCTAACGGCTGCCGTCGTGCCCTCGACCGCCGGTTGGTTGCCGCGAGCCTTCCACAACTGGTTTCTCAGCGACGATGCCGGCGTCGCGGCCAACCGCCTGACAAGCGAGCCGTTGTCGGACCGCTACCGTATCGAACCTTCGCGAAAATCCGGCCTGGTCGAAATCGTATCGGAATGGCCCGATTCCGAAACCGCGGCCCGATTTACCAATCAACTGGCGACTGAGTTCATCCGCCTCGACAGCGAAGTGCGCCGCCAAAAGTCTGAACAGACCGAACAATGGCTGACGCATCAACTCGGAAAACTACGGAGTCGGCTGGAACATTCAGAAGAAGAGCTCCGTAGGTACGCCAGGGAAACCGGGCTCATGTTCACTTCCTCGGAAGGAAGCGTCGCCGAACAGCGTTTAGGCCGGTTGCAGGCGGAACTCTCTCGCGCACAAGCCGATCGCATCGCTAAGCAATCGCAATACGAAATGGTATCCGGAAGCGAGCCCGGCGAATTGACGGAGATGCTCGAGCCCGCTCGTTATCAGATCGAACGTAGTGCGCTCGAACGCCAATTGGCGCGAATGAGCACCGCCTACAAGCCGGCCCACCGCAAAGTTCGGGAAACTCGGGCCGAACTCAAGGCGCTTGAGGCGACTATCGCGGCCGAACGAGACGAGCGGCTAGATCAAATCCGAAATGATTTCGAGGCGGCCCGCCGCCGGGAGCGCATGCTGGAGGCCGATTACGGCAGTCAAGCGCGCCTGGTCTCGGAGCAGGCGGGCAAGTCGGTTCACTACAACATCCTGCAGCGCGAGGTCGACACCTACCGCCGGCTCTACGACCATCTGCTCCGGAAGGTCGAAGAGGCGGGCCTGCGATCGGCGGCGAACGTGGGAAACATTCGGATCGTCGATCGCGCCGTGCCGCCCGTGAAGCCGATTCGCCCGGACCGAACGATGAACGCGTCGCTGGGCTTTGTTTTCGGGCTGCTTGGAGGTATCGCGCTGGTCCTTGCGCGACATCGTGGCGATCGCACGCTTCGTGAACCCGGTGACTCGAGCCGCTGCTTGCAGCTTCCCGAATTGGGCGTGGTTCCAGCCTCCAATAACATAGCGAATCGCTACGTTAGGGTTGCGCGAGACAAGTCGCCTCGCGGCCTGGGGCTGCCCGGTAAAAAGTCGACCATTTCGATTCGTTACGGAAAGAAGCGTGCCGGAACAAGCCCCGTCGAATTAGCAAGTTGGCGCGAAAGAGATTCAGCGGTCGCCGAGGCCTTTCGAACCGCAGCGACTTCGGTCATGTTGTCGGGGGATGCGGGACGGCCCTTGCGAACGCTCGTCGTCACGAGCGCTCGCGCTGGGGAGGGCAAGACCACCGTAGCCGCAAACCTCGCGATTACCTTGGCGCAGATCTACGAGCGCGTCATATTGATCGATGCGGACCTCCGAAGACCACGATTGCACGAGGTCTTCGAACTGCCCAACGCATGGGGCCTAAGCGACTCGCTCAAAGACCCGGCAGCCGGGCACGGCACGAGCGTCCACGAACTGGGGCTCTTGACAGAGGTGCCGGGCTTGTACGTCTTGCCAAGCGGATCGAACACGGAGGGCGTCACAACGCTGCTTCATTCGGGCAAGACGAAGGCGTTCATCGACCGCATGCTCAAGACGTTCGACTGGGTGGTCTTTGACACACCGCCGGCCGCCGAATTCGCGGAAACGCGCGCCCTCGGGCGCCTGACCGACGCCGTCGTTCTGGTCGCGAAAGTTGGGACCTCTTCAGGAGAAGATCTCCGATCCATTGAACGGCGGTTTGCCCAGGACGGAGCGCGCGTGTTGGGAACGGTGCTGAATCAATGGCGAGGACCTGAAAACGCTATTCCGCGCGGCTTGGTCCCCAGGCCGAAAACGGTACCCATTCCGCGGCCGTCCGCCAGGGCTCAAGCCGCCACAAGTCGGGGAGCCTAGAATCTTCCGGTTGACATTGTTGAAGAAGCGCGAAGGCCTTAAGGTTCCCGCCGTCGCAACGCAGCCTCGCCCACAACAGTCGATCGCTTACTCCGAAACATGAACAGCCCGAGCCCCGTCGCCGAGTTTCCGCTGCCCGCCGGAAGCTCCACCGGAGCCGCCCTGGCCGCGGGCGCCGCCGACTGCGAATCCAACGCCGTTCGACCGAGACGCTTCCGCGTCTCTCACGCGTGGCTGGAATCGGTGTGCGACCTCGCCGCACTCGCGGCCGCTTGGGGAGTCGCCGCGCGGGTCACACACTTCAATGCCGCCGGGCACGCCGCGGGGATCCCTCCGTTGGAGAGCACCCTGCTCCTGTTTCCCACAGCGCTGCTCTTGCTGCATGCGCGTAGGCGCCGCATGGGCCGCGCCGCCGCTGCCCTACTCTCCGGCTTGGCTGATCGAGTTATCGTGCTTACGATCCTTTCCATCGCGGCCGGCCTCTTCGCCCGCCAATCCGGCGGCGAGGTATCGTTGCGATTCCTATTCTCCTTCCCTCCCTTGCTGCTCCTGTTCACGACCGTCGCGCGGGCTGCCCTCCGTCACGGCGGGCGTCCCCGCGAGGTAATGGGGACGGCCGCCGTCCTAGGCGGCTACAGCGATTCGGCGACCGTTCTCGCATCCATGAGAAAACGCGGAGACCGTTCCATCCTTGGCATCATCGTGCCCGATCGCCATGAGATGACCGCTGGGACCTCGCATGACGCCCGATCACCCGACGGACCGGCGGCGGTCAAAGCAGACCTTCTCGGTAGTGCCGAACAACTCGGTGAGTTGGTGAACAGGTTCGGCTTAACCCGCATCATCGTTTTGGAACACGGTTTGAAGCGAGACCTGCTCGACCACGTCTTGGCGGTAACCGCGCGGATGCGGGTCAACACCAGCCGAATTCTTGACGTCCAGCCCGACCGGGCTCAGGCTCAACTCATTGATTACTACGGCGTCCCGCTGCTCGACCTCGCACCGCCGTCCGGTTACGCGGCGCAAGGAGAGCTAAAGCGCATCTTGGACCTTCTCGGGTCCTCACTACTGCTTTTACTGTTGGCTCCGATCCTTGTGGGCATTGCGCTACTCATCAAGCTGAGCGGTCACGGGCCGCTTCTCTATCGAGGCGCGCGTGTCGGCCGCGGTGGGCGACATTTCGTTCTCTATAAGTTCCGCTCGATGCGGCACGATCCTGAACACCGCCGCCCGCGGAGCCGGTCGGACGCAACGGACGGCCACTTGTTCAAGATGCGTCGGGACCCGCGCGTGACGCGCGTGGGGGCGTGGCTACGCCGCTACAGCCTCGACGAGCTTCCACAACTCATCAATGTTCTGCGTGGCGACATGAGCCTTGTCGGGCCGCGACCCCTTCCCGCGGAGGATTTGGAACCGGATGGGCTGAGCCGCCGCTTCCGCGAATGGTCGCTTGAGCGCGCCGAGGTCGCGCCCGGCATTACCGGCCTTTGGCAAGTGCGCGGCCGCAGCGATCTGCCTTTTGATCGAATGGTCGAGCTCGACTTGCATTACGCCCGGGAGTGGTCGCCGATTCTCGATATGAAGATTCTGCTCGAAACCCCCCTAGCCGTGCTCGCGGGCCGTGGGGCGTATTGAACCATGGCGAGTCCCACTGCCGGTATCGCGCTTGGCGGTCCTTCTTCGATTCCGATCCCGTGCCCGAAGCGAGCGCAATTCTTAGGCAAACTGTTCAGCCTTCTCGACGAATACGAAATTCGGTATTGCGTGTTACATGGGTACGAAAACCTGCCGGAAAACTTTTCGGGTGACCTCGACTTAGTCGTTCACCCCGACGACGCCCGCCACCTGCCCGCCATCTGTCGCTCGCTCGCAGCCGACGGCTTTCGCCCGGTTCAATGTCTTGAGTACGCTGTCCGCGGCCGCTGCGTCGTCTTTGCTTGGACAACCGGCGGACGCCTCGAGACCGCCGCCGTTGACTTCATCACCGAGTATCGTCGGGCAGGCCGTAGGCTCGCCTTAGCGAGCGAGCTGATAGAGGACCGCGAACGGCGGCGTAACTTTTGGGTTGCGGCGCCCGAGGTCGAGTTCCGCTACCTACTCACGAAAAAGACCCTGAAAGGAACCGTCGACACATCCCAGGCTGGCCGTCTTCATCACCTATCGCGCGAAATCGGCCTCGACGCGACTCGGCGAATCACGCGGGAGCTGTTCGGCACTCAGCTGGGCTCGCGAGCAACCGACGCCATCCAGACGGGGCGTTTGGGGGCAGTTCTCCCAGTACTGCGCCGTCGGCTTTGGCTAAGCGGCCCCGTTCAGCACCCTCTCGAAGTCGTTCAATGCGCCGTGCAAGAATTCGGTCGGATGGTCCGCCGGATTCGCCGACCGACCGGACTCTTCTTGGCCGTTCTGGGACCTGACGGCGCCGGCAAGTCCACTCTTGTCGTCGCTCTCCGCGGAGAAACACTGAGCCTGTTTCGCCGCCAACGAGTCCTCCATTGGCGGCCGATGTTTCTTTGGAACCGCCGTCAGGGGGGGATCGTGACCGATCCTCATGGCCGGCCGCCCCGATCGCGGCTCGTATCTCTGCTCCGCCTGTTGTTGTACGCGCTTGACTACATCTCGGGGTATGTATTGCGGGTCCGGCCGTTGCTCACCCGCTCGGGCATCGTCATCTTTGACGGGTACTACGACGATATGGCTGTCGATCCCAAGAGGTTTCGATTCCCCGAGGGGTTCAGCCCGGTGCGTTGGCTGCGTCCTCTCATTCCCCGACCCGATCTCACACTGGTGTTGGATGCACCGATATTGGTGCTCCGGGGACGTAAGCAAGAGGTTGCTCTCGCTGAAGCTCGGCGGCAACGTCGTGAGTTTCAGAATCTTGCTCGTCGGGCCGGGACAGCCATTATCTGTGATGCATCCGCGGACCGTGCATCCGTAACGTCGGAAGCGACGCGGCAAATCGTCGAAGCGCTGGACCGGCGTTTCCAGGCGCGTTACCCCGACTGGACGACGTTGCCCCCAACGAATAAAGCCGCCGTGTCGCCAAACAACGGTCTCTCCCTTCGTTGCAACTTCGAACAGGCCCTGGGCAACCTTTCGGGTAGGCGCACGAAGCAGACCACGCCGCAAGACTCCCGCCATCAACCTCGGAACGTGCGACCTCACCTACGACGGGTAAGACAGACGCCACGGAATAAACTTCTTGTCCTACCCAGCCTTGAGACGCCCCAGTGGCTGCTTCCACTCGGCGACTTGAAACTGACCACAGCCGCCCTGCGGTCGCGGCCGGTCTACGCCCTCGGGGCTCGCCTGTGGCGGTTTCTGCTCCTTTCAGAGGGCGGCGCGCGCATCGCGTCTCGCTTCGGTCCGAAGATCACGTTACCTAGGGAACAACTTGAACCGCTGCGAGACCTGGCGGTCGACAAGTTGCGAATCGAACCCGCGGCCTTCAGCCTTACTCTCGGGACGCCAAGTAAGCGGGCGAAAGCAACCGTTACGCTCTTCGACACAGCCGGCCGTCCCCTTGCCATTCTCAAGCTCGCGCTCGCCCCCGAGGCCGAAGAACGTATTTCTCGCGAAGCTGCCGCCCTCCAGCGTCTTCGCCAATTCCACCTCCTCAGATCGCACATCCCCGAAGTCCTTTATGCCGGGCGTTGGAACGGCACGAACGTGCTACTTCAAAGTGCGGTCGGCGACCGCCAAGGCCCCTGCCAATTTGGCAGTGCACACCAAGTCTTCGAGCGGAGGCTCGCCTCAGTCTGCCGCACGCCGCGCCCTGGAACCGATCTGGTCGGCGAAACGGTCCATGCGTGGCGTGTCGCCGCCGAACGACTGGATGCACCCTGGCTGATAACGGCCGAGGCAACTCTGTCCTGGGTTAGTGAGGAACTGGCCAACCGTCCTGTTCCGTGCGGCATTGCCCACGGCGACTTTGCTCCCTGGAACACTCGCATCACCGGCGAACAGTTGAAAGTGTTCGATTGGGAGTCGGTCCGTTGGGACGCGCCGCCGGGCTGGGACCGTTTTCATTTCGAAGTACAGGTCCGCTCACACCTGCCCTATAAACGGATGAAACCTTGGCAGCCGGCGGAAGCGTTGAAACCGGTCTTCGCTCTCTACCTTGTGCAATCGCTTTGCCGCGGCGCTCTCGACGGCATGCCCGATCACGAAGTCCGTTATCGCGAATCGCGCTTGCGCCGTCTGAAAATGCCGTAGTCCGCACAAAGCGCGGCGCTTCGGCCGTTTTCTAAAGAACCACGACTCTCGTGCCGACCCGTCGTTCCCTTTTACTTTTTCCGGACTCCATGGCCCCCACACTCAACGCGGCGTTTCCCCACTCCGGTTCCGCAACCGAAGCCGCCCAAGGGTTTGCTTTGCAGACCAACGGCGCTTCGGCGGTCTCCCGCGGCGCCGCCGAAGTTCCGCCCGCGGACACCGACCTGATCCGTCTCGCCTCCCAAACGGGTATTTCCCTAGGAGGCAGCCTTGTCGGCCGCGGTCTGAACTTCCTAGGCTACGCCTTGCTCGCGCGCATTTTGAACCCTGTGGACTTCGGCCTCTACGCAGTGGCTATGGCGGTGCTCCAGATCCTTGAAACCGTAGCTCGGCTGGGCCTTTCGAACGGAATCATGCGCCTGGGCTCGAAACATACCCGCGGGGTTTCGCCGGCGTTGCGTGAATTGTTGACGCAATCGGTTCTGATCGCGGTCGCCTCGGGGTTGGCGGCGGGCGTGCTGCTGTTCATCGCGGCTCCGGTCTTGGCAACGTCCCTATTCGGCAAACCGAGTCTTGCCCCTTTTCTACAAGCATTCGCGGCGGCTTTGCCCTTGCTGTGTGGACTGCGGGTGGTCGCCGCCGCGACCAGGCTCTCGTTGCGAACGAAGTACTCCGTGTACGCCGGTGATCTCATTCCGGCCTCGACTCACCTTGTCTTCCTAGGCCTTTTGCTCGCGGTTCCCGGTTGGTGGCAGGGTGCCGTCGCGGCACGGGTCGCCTCCTTCGCGCTCGCTATGGTCGCCGGCCTTCTGTTTCTGACTCGGCTGTTTCCCGGCCTGCCCACAATCTCCCGGCACGGACTCGCGTCCGCCCGCCGGTTGCTCTCGTTCTCGATTCCTACCGCGTTCGCGTCGATCTTGATGGGCGTGCTCGTTTCGATGGACCGCGTCTTCCTTGGGATTTTCCGCGAGGCCTCGGCGTCTATCAAGGTCGGCGTCTATCAAGCCGCCGCCCAAGTGGCCGTTGTCATGACCTTCTTGTTGGCCGCGGTCAACACCATCTTCGCCCCGCTCGCCGCCGGCGCTCACCATCGTGGAGAGATTGCCGGCTTAAACGAGGCTTTTCGGGTCAGCACGCGCTGGGGCCTGTATCTTTCCCTGCCTCTTTTCCTCGCGATCGGCGCGGCGCCTGGGGCGATGCTGAGCGCCGTCTACGGCTCGCGCTTCGCCGAGGCTGCACTGCCTCTGCTCATTCTGATGGCCGGCCAACTGGCTAATGTCGCGACCGGGTGTGCGGGGTCGCTGTTGAACATGACCGGGCACCCGCGGCAGTGGTTGGCGCTTTCCGCCGGCGCCGTCGGCGTGAACCTTACCCTGAACGCCTTGCTGGTTCCACGATGGGGAGCCGTCGGCGCGGCCGCGGCCACTGCCGCCGCGGCGGGACCGCTCTATTTGGTCGCCGTCTTCCAAATCCGTCGGCTGGTCGGTCTGTGGCCGTATGACAAGACGTATTGGAAGGGGTTTCGGGCTTCTGTCTGGACGGCGCTTGCTCTCGCCGCGCTGAATGCCCTTGATCTCCCCGCGCTGCCAGGCCTCGCGGTCACAATCGCCGCCGCAACCTGTGTCTTCGCATTCGCACTTTGGCGTGAAGGTTTGGAACCGGAAGATCGCTTGCTGCTTGGACGCGTGACGCATCGATTGGGACTCACGGCTCACTGACCCGTGCCAGTGGGGCCACCGGCAGCGCCGGCTCCTTCAGTTCAGAAACTTCCCGAGCACCCGCGCCTTCCCCGGTAGCGACCGGCACTCGCGCCGGTCCTAGTCCACGGTTGAGACAAGCTCTCAGCTTGTCTCCCCCCAATTGAAGTCTCACGTTAGCGACATCGCACATCATGGCCACCGCCCCACAAACCGCCGCGGCCGAAACGCGTCCGCTCGACTCACGTAGCTCCGCCATCAGCAACGCCCGCGTTATTTGGGTCGCGCCGTCGCTTTCACGGGGCCGCTTCATGCAACCGCTGTTCGCTGAGTTCGCCAAGTTGTTTCCGAACAGCGTCGTCTTCACCGGCCGGTGGCCGGGCTTCATCTCCGGATATGAGAATAGTTTTCTGATCACGCTCCTCAAGGGTGTACGATTTCGTGTCAAGCGGTCCCACAATACCGGTAACCCCCGTGGTTTCAGCCTGGTGCCTCCTGGCACATTACTGAAGATGTGGCGCGCCAAACCAGACCTAATCTTCGTGCGTGGGTTCGATCTGTGCACCTTATACGGCCTGTTGATCAAAGCCCTGACACGTTGCCGAGTCGTGCTGTTTTGGGGTGGGACCGGGCCGCATGTTGACTACCTGGACTCTCCATCGCGGCTTCGGTTACGCCGCGCGCTCGCCGGCTTTTTCGACTATTCGGTCAGCCACACGACCGAGGGAGCTCGATACCTTCGGCAAGTCGTGCGCATCCCCGAAAGGAAGCTGTTGCAGTTTCCTTATCAACCGGCTGTTCGCGCCGCTCTGCTAGGGCGAAACAGCTCTGATGAGCCGACGACTCCTGCACGGCAACGACCGGTCTTCCTTTATGTGGGTCGCTTGATTCGGGAAAAAGGCCTTTACGTTTTGCTAGAAGCGTGCGTACAACTCGAGCGCCAACACCCGGGAAAATTCACCGTCCTCGTGGTGGGCGACGGGCCCGAACGAGACACCCTGGAAACGGCAGCCCGGGTCATGGACATCGACCATTGCATCGAGTGGACGGGCGCGGTCGACTACGAACGGTTAGGCGCCTTCTACAAAGCGTGCGACGTGTTCGTGTTTCCAACGTTTGAAGACGTTATCGGCATGGTCGTCCCCGAAGCGATGGTTTTCGGCAAAGCCGTCCTTTGCTCGTCCCGCGCAGGCGCGTGTGACATGGTACGCCATGGTGAGAATGGTTTTGTGTTCGACCCCTCCGACGCCCGCCAACTGGCCGAGTACATGACTCACTTCATTTGCGATCCCAACATGGTCTTCCGATTGGGCCGCCGATCCGCGGAACTCATCGCGCCATACTCCGCGGAGAAATGCGCCGCGCGGATGGGCGAAGTTGTTGAGCAAGTCCTCGCCGGCCCGCGAGGGGCCCGTCGGCCCCGGAGACGCTTTCAAGCCGGCTAGCTTGCGGCAAAGATACCCGCATTCGACACGCGCACTACGGGCGATGAAACTCCTCATTTCCGCCTATGCCTGCGAACCGGGCCTCGGTAGCGAGCCGGGCATCGGGTGGCATTCCGCCCTGCAAGCGGCCCGCTTTCACGACGTTTGGGTTCTCACTCGACGCACGAACCGCGAAGCTATCGAACAGGCCTCAGTTCCCGGACGTGTTCGGTTCGTCTACCTGGATCTGCCCGGATGGACCAGCTTCTGGAAGAAGGGCCGCCGCGGGCTGTACCCCTACTATTTCTTTTGGCAGATCGTCGCCTACATTCGAGCCCGGCGACTCCAACGCGAAATCGGCTTCGATGCCGTTCAACACGTTACCTTTATGAACTATTGGATGCCCGGTTGGCTTGCCCTTCTACCCGTCCCGTTCATCTGGGGACCGGTCGGAGGCGGCGAATCGACGCCAGCCGCTTTCCGCGGAATCCTGGGCTCACGTGGGCGTATTCACGAAGTCGTTCGCGATCTGGCCCGCGCCCGGGCTCGCTGGGACCCCCTCACCCGCTTCACGGCGCGCCGTGCCGCCCTAGCCCTAGCCACCACGGAAGAAACACTCGATCACCTCAAAGCTCTTGGTTGCCCCCGTGTGCGCGTCGAGCCGGGGGCTGCACTCTCTGACACCGACCTTCGAATTCTCAACCAACTCACCCCTGCGCCCAATGAGCCCTTTCGTCTGCTAAGCGTCGGCCGGCTGCTTCACTGGAAGGGCTTTGGGCTCGCGCTCGAGGCCTTCGGTGTATTCCTACCCACCTGCCCCGCCGCTCAATATTGGATCATTGGCGAGGGCCCCGAACGCTCGCACCTCGAAACCCTTGCAGACAAATTGGGGATTGCCCATCGTGTGGTTTTCTTCGGCACTCTTCCTCGGCCCCGAGTTCTGGCCGCGATCGGTCGCTGTCACGCCCTAGTCCACCCGAGTCTTCACGATTCGGCGGGGTGGGTGTGCTTGGAAGCTATGGCTGCGTCGCGGCCGGTGATTTGCCTTGACCTAGGCGGACCGGGAATGCAAGTCGATCCCGACGCAGGCATCAAGATTCGCGCCTCGACTCCCGAGGAAACCGTGGAGGCTCTGGCGACTGCTTTTCAAAGGCTCCACCAGGATCCCTCCGCGCGCACTCGCCTCGGCCGCGCGGGCCGTCAACACGTCGAACGGAACTTTCGCTGGGCCCGCAAGGCGGCCTTCTATGAGAATTTGGCCAACGAAACGGCCGCGGCCGATTGGGTCGACAGCGGCCGAACCTCGTCGGCCGGCACGCACTCCTCGGCGTGAGGCGCTGTTGGCTGCCGGCAATGCTTGTCCAATCGAACAGCCGCTACCTGCTGCCCGCCGTCGTCGCGCTCGCGGGACTGTACACCCTGGCGGTCACTTTGTTCTTTCAATACGCCCTCGCTCCGCCGGTTCTGATGGGCCTTGTCTGCGCGCTGCCGCTGCTCGTCATCGCTCCGCTCTCTATCGATCAAGCCTTCCGAAAAGTTCGCGGCTTGGGGGCGCGGCTTGGGTGGACCCACCTCTGCTGGCTGCTGTTGTTGCTGAGCGGCTTGCAGTTTCGCATTCGCGGCGTCGATTCGATCATTCAACAGCCCCTCGATTTCTGGGCGCTCTATCGGGTTGCCCTGGTCGGCATGAGCCTGTTGCTCATCGCGGCGTGGGCCTATTCATCGCAGGTCGGTGTCCGTGATTGGCTGCGCGGCCTTCCGGGGTGGCTTGTTCTCTATGCCGTAGTGTGCTTGGTTTCGGCGTCCTGGTCGGTCGAACCCTCATGGACGCTCTACAAATCCGCCGAGTATCTGACCGCTGTGCTCGTTCTGGCCGCGATCGTGCAATCCGCGTCCTCGACCGAGCGAGGATGGGGCGTGCCCGCGGGCCGCTCCATGCAGAGGGCCGACGCCTACATGGCCGCCGGGCCGGCGCCGTCAGTCGATCGTTATAAAGCGCTCCTCGACTGGACCTGGGCCTTACATGCCGCCCTGCTGGGCACCGTTTGGCTCGGCATCATGGCCCGGCCGGACAAGGCTATTCTCCATGGAATCGGCACGTTGGACATTGCGATCATCGGCCTCATCCCGGCGATCGGCTGGAATACGGTCGGCGAGATTTCGGCGGTCCTCGGGATCGTTTGCGTCGCCAGAATCGTCCTTCGCCCCGCCGGTCTATCCAAAGGCGCGCTTCACGTCACCGGCCTCACCGTCGCGTTGGTCACGTTGGTGCTCTCGGCCTCTCGAAGCTCCATTGCGGGCTTTCTCACGGGCACAGTGGTCATGCTGCTCGTCGCCAAGCGTTTCGGGAGTTTGCTCTTGGTGATCTGCGGATCTCTGATTGTCGGGCTCCGGACGCCGGCCGGCGAAAAGGCGGTCAACTATTTGCTTCGGGGGCAGACGACAGAAACCTTCTACTCCCTCAGCGGCAGGGTGCAATTGTGGGAGTACGGCATGGAACGGCTTGCGGAAAGTCCCGTCGGCGGCTTCGGCGCCTATGCGGGCGGTCGATTCGTCACGGTCGCCAACTTCAGCGCGGGTGCGCGGGAACTCTCTTCGAATGTTCTTAACACGTTCTTGGAAGTGCTGCTCGGTACATCGATCTGGGGACTCATCCCGCTCCTCATCGCCCTAGGCGGGACCTGGTGGATGCTCGCCCGCCATGGCTGGACAGCCCCTCGCGGGTCTACAAGTCAGGCGTTGGCCATCGAGGCGTTGGGCGTGCTCGGCGTGATCACGGTGCGCTCGTTTCTCGCGGTGAAACTCGTGTGGCACCCGGCCCTATTGTTCCTTGCGGTCCTCGGCTGCGCCGAAGTATTACGTCGCCGAACCCAACTCAGGTAGGAAGGAAGCGGGAGCCGGATCTCGGAAGCAGAGACCCCGCTAAACGGCGGACGCAGTCCGAATCGTCTACCACCCCGGCCTTTTCAAGCCGATATCTCTACTAGCCTGCATTTGTCACCACGTGGCGGGGCGAAGTGCGTGAGAGGACTGTCAGTACGAGGCACGGGCCGCCTGGCGCGCGGAGGCGTACTTGAACAGTACGGTGAGCACGGCATGCAACCGTAACGAAGTAATGACAGGCCTATTGCGTGCTTCGACCGCCAAGTGGTGAGACATGCAGGCCGACAGCCCGTGGCGAAAGTATGTTCGAGCGAAAAAGGGGTCGCGAGCTCGACGCCGACGCCCTGACGTGGCGCACGCGCCCTTGCGTGCCGTGTCGCCACTCCTGGCGACATCTCTGCTCCGGCAACGAGCCGGCCGAAACAGATTTTCATGGCGGTGCTGTGAATCCGCGATTCATAGAAACGAACTGTACCCTTTTTTCGCGTAGAGGGGCTTCCACCACAGGCTGCTTGATCTCCGATGCTCGAGTCGAATGAAAGCATGATGAACCTCCCTCGGAAGTACCCCGTAGTCGGCGTCGGGATAAGCGCCACCAACTACGGCCAAGTTCTGCGCTTGTGCAGGGCGTGGATCGCACGCAGGGGCACTGCGTCGGCCGAAGGCACGCCGGCGCATTCGATCTTCGTCTGTACCGTGAACGCGGTGATGAAGGGCTTCTTTAACCCGGAATTCCGCGCCCTGCTCAATCGCGGCGACATCACAACGACCGATGGGATGCCGCTCGCCTGGGTGCTCCGCTCGATGGGGGTACGGCGCCAGCCGCGCGTCTACGGACCCAATCTCATGCAGGCGCTGTGTGGGCAGGCCGCGCGTCTGGGACATCGCATTTACTTGTTTGGCGGTCGGGAAGAAGTCATCCCCGAACTCTGCCGCGTTCTACATGAGAGATTCCCGGCCCTCAAAATCGTCGGAGCCTATCCGAGCCCCGACCCGCCTTCGGCCCCCGAGGCTGCTCGACGAGCCACCGCCGCGGTCCGCGAATCAGGCGCGGACATTGTATTTGTCGGCTTCGGTCAACCGCGCCAAGAGCAATGGATGCTACGCCACGGCCCGGACCTCCCCGGGGTTGTCATGGTCGGCGTCGGCGCGGCCTTCGACTTTCATGCGGGCCGCGTCCGTCAGGCGCCCCGTTGGATGCAGGACCGCGGCTTGGAGTGGTTGTTTCGCCTACTGATGGAACCACGTCGTCTTTGGAAGCGCTACATTCTGCTGAACCCGCTATTCGTCGTCATGTGGGCTCTGCAGTGGGTTGGATTTCTGCGTTATCCTCAGCCGGAACCCGCCCCCAGATCACCACGGTAAAGCGGCGGATCGGGAGTCACGCTCGCCGCCCCCGGAGCCCCTCAATTTTGCGGCGGCATACACAATTCACAGCATAGAGACAGAGCCCGGAGCGCAAGCGACGGGCAGGGAAGGCAACCGCCACTTGCTGCGGCACCTGTCTCCCGAACCGCCGCGCACGCTGGCATAGTCTTCGGTTTACTCGAAACGGTCGTGCCCTCGACCCGTCGCTTGCGCTTCGGGCTCTGTCTCCGCCTTCTGAATTGCATGCACGAACGCGAGGGGGCGATTTTCGCCTCGTCCATGAAAATCCTGGTCGTTCACAACCGCTACCGCCTTCCGGGGGGTGAAGACGAAGTCGCTGCCGCCGAAACGTCGCTTCTGCGCCGCAAGGGGCACGAAGCGAAAACCTATCTGGAAGACAATAGCCGCATCCATGGCATATCAACGCTGAAAGCCGGCTTGGAATCGATTTGGTCGCCGTCTTCGTATCGCAAGCTTAGAGCTCTGCTCAGCGACTTTGGGCCGGATGTCGTCCATTGTCACAACACCTTTCCACTGATCTCGCCATCCATCTATTTCGCTTGTGAAAAGGCGGGCATTCCAGTTGTGCAATCGCTGCACAATCCCAGGCTGATGTGTCCGGCGGCTTGCCTGTCGAGAAAGGGTCGAACTTGCGAGCTTTGCGTGGGCAAGGCCTTTGCTTGGCCCGGCGTCCTTCGGGGCTGCTATCGCCGCTCTCGGGTGCAGACCGCCGCCGTGGCGTCCATGGTCTCCCTTCACAGGGCCCTCAAGACCTGGCAAACCAGAATCGACGCCTATATCGTGTTCACCGAGTTCTACCGACGAAAGTTCATTGAGGCGGGCCTTCCCGCCGATCGACTCTTCGTCAAACCTCACTTTCTTCATTCCGAAGCATCCGCATCGGGTGTAGTCAGCCGCGACTACGCTCTTTTTGTCGGTCGGTTAAACGAAGAGAAAGGGATCAAAGTACTTCTCGAAGCCTGGAAGTCTTTGTTGCATATTCCACTTAAGATACGTGGCGAAGGCCCTCTCCGGTCCTACGTCGACCGTTGGATCGCCTCTCACCCGGCAAGCGACGTCCAAATCGTTGACCGACTTTCTAAGAAACATCTGCGGGGTCTCATGCGAAACGCCCGTTTTCTCGTCTGGCCCTCCCAGGGTTATTACGAGACGTTCGGTCTGGTCGCCTTGGAAGCGTTCTCGCTGGGTGTGCCGGTACTCACAAGCAGGCTCGGCGTTAACGGCGAGATCGTTGCCGACGGGAGAACCGGCCTGCACTTTTCTCCAGGCGACCCGGGCGACATCGCTCGAACGGTACGGCGGGCCTGGTCGTCGGAAAGAGATCTCCTCTACATGGGCCGACAGGCGCGCGTCGAGTTCGAAACCAGATACGGCGCTGATGAGAATTACGCCACCCTGATCGACATCTACCGTGCTGCCCTCTCGCGAAGGCACGACACCCCACCCACCGACCCGCCGGCCACGCATCCTACGCAGGTCGCCTCAGCCGGGTAGCATCGCACTACCCGCACAAGCCTCACTAACTCTCCGCTACGTCACGGGCGCGGAGATATTTGCGCCATCGTTATCTTGTCGGCCCCGACGGCTTACCGGGCAATTCTTGTTGGCCCCTCGCCGCGGGGAGTCATGACGACGGCGGCGAAGGCGCCCAAGTAGCAAACGCCTCCTATCAAGACGGTTTGCGCCAGGCCGATGTGGATGGCCAGGAAGATCGCCGAGACCGAGCCCAATACGCTCGCCGCGGCATTGACCGCCCAGGCCCAGCAGACGGCTTGCGAGTATTGCCGTTCAAGCCGGCTGAGGCCTGACGGGAAGGGCATTCCCATCAAGAAGCCGATGGGGGTCAACAACGTGACGACCAATAGCAGTTTAGCGGCGAGAGGCAGGGAGAGCGAAGCGTCCAACAACGTTGGCGTGACACCGATAAGGGCGCCCGCCAACAACGCAATGCCCACGAGAACGACGAGCAATCGACAGTCGTTGCCTTTCACTGCATTTCTGCTGAGATAGCTGCCGATACCGCTCGACAGCAGGAGCGAGAAAATGACGACGGTCAGCGCATAGGTCGGCTGTCCCAGGTAGAGAGCGATCCGCCGGCTCGGAGCGCGCGCGGAAACACTCGGCAAACGCCCTCCGCATCCCCGACTTCGGCGCGCGTAGACTCGCCTCGTTTGACCCCGCTCGAAGCCTGTTCCTATAATGAGTCTTCGATCGGGGTCGGCCCCGGAAGTAGTTTGTTATGTACGCAATTATCGAAACCGGCGGGAAACAGTATCCGGTCTCCCCCGGCGACGAACTTCAGGTGGAATTACTCCGAGGCGATGACGGCGCTGACGTGGAGTTCGACAACATCGTCGCTGTTTCAAAAGACGACGGAACTCTTCTCACCGGAGCCGATCTCAAGTCCGCCAAGGTGACGGCCACCATCGAGGGCCAAGAACGCGGCAAGAAGATCATCGTTTTCAAATTCAAGCGCCGTAAGCACTACCGCCGGCGCACCGGTCACCGCCAAAACTACACCCGCGTCAAGATCAACGACATCGTCGTGTAGCTGCCGCGCATGAAGCGCTTACTGAAAAGGATTCCCAGCCATGGCACACAAGAAAGGTCTAGGCAGTTCCCGCAACGGTCGCGACTCGAACGCGAAGCGACTCGGCGTGAAGCGTTTCGCGGGGCAGTTGGTGAGCGGCGGATCGATTCTCGTTCGCCAGAGGGGCACGCGCTTCAAGCCGGGCGACAATGTCGGCAGGGGCAGGGACGATACCCTCTACGCCAAGGTCAGCGGGGTTGTGGAATTCGCCGATCGCGGTCGCATGGGCCGCGTGATTTCCGTCCGGACGGACGCAGTGACCTAGCCTGTCACATCCTGTCATCCGGAAAGTCGAACCCTTTCGACCCACGTTCGCCAAGCCGGGCGAGTGCCTTGCGGCGTCAGTAGTACGCGCGGAACCGACGACGTTGCAGTGGCTTGAAGAGTGGTGAGACCCCTTCCGTGTGCAGCCTTTCCCTCTCCACGCAATCTAGTACTCCTCGACCCGTTCTTGGTTGTTGGCGGTCAGAATGCAGGTTGCGGGGAGTTTCACCGACACCTTGAATCCTCGGGTCAGCTCAACCAGGTCCTTTTCAGTAACGAAAGCAAAGTCAATCCCGTTCCAGTCGGTGATTTCAAGTATGCCTTAGTCGCTTTCCCGGCGTTCTTGCTTCTCCCAACACTGCGTAGATCGTTGGCGGGGGGCCGGCGGTCGGCCTATAATTGGTTCGCCGTGGGGGACGAGAGCATCCAGGGGAAGCAGGACGGCCGGATTGAGCGTTCGGAGGGTTACGGGGACGTGGTCGTAACCGTTTTTCTAGGAGCATCCGTTGGAATCGTAGCCGCTTACATTTACACCGTTCCACTCTTGTTCAGTGTTTTCTGGGAGAGGGCACAACTGGCTGAGAGTGACCCGAACCTAGGAGGCATCATCCTTGTATCGTTCGCCCTATGGATTTTTCGGGTCTATCGTGTCCGGCTGGTTGGTAGCACCATTCGCGGCGTTAATGGCCCTTGCGGCGCGCTTCTCGTCTCGCAAGTACGGTCGGCGTACGGCGGCGATAGCCACCGCAGTAATCGGAGCCCTGGGCGGCAGTCTGATTGCGGCAGGAGTGGCCGGCGCGGGAATTGCTGACGGGCTGTCGCTCCATACCTCGCTGGCAGCGTACTGTGGGGGCTTGGGATTCTTCGGTGGGTATTACTATTCCACCCTCTTCTTATGGCTTGCCCGCCCGGGATTTCGGTGACAAGCTGGACTGCGGGCGAGATCGGGCGGGAGATCCCCGGGAGATCGGGCGAGGGAGATCGAGAATAGGGGGGGAGTTCGGGCTCCTCCCCGAACCTCCGAAGCGCCCGCCCTCCCCGAACGATCGCTTCGCTAGTCTGATTTTGGGCTCTTTCTCGGGCTTACCTGTGCCCGTCGAGATTGCTTCTCGCTCTTGATCGCCGCTTTGCAAGCCTTGATGAGCCCAGAGCGAGTCATGAGGGGCTCCGGGTTCCTTCCGAAGTAAAAACCAGGCTCGAGGACCTTCAGCCGCTCGATCGCATCTTCATAGCGACCTAGGCAGTAAAGCGCACGGGCAGCGTAGAATTCGAGGATCTCTGAAAAATCGATGACCACTTTGGCCGACCGATCGACGGCCGCGATCCCTTTGTCGCAATAAGCAAGGCACTCCTGGTATTCTTCCAGCCGAAACAGCAACCGGCACGTCTCCAAATAGTTGGCGCTCTCGTTCGGCAAAAGACGGATGCGTTCCTTCCGGGCGGCGAGCGCGTCATGCAGATTCCCTCTCTGCTCGAGGGTCCACGCACTCGCTTTCCACCACTCAGGGTTCCCCGCGTCGTCCCGGATGTGTTCGTCGAAATACCGAAGCGCCTCCTCACACTTGCCAACAATCCTCAAGTCCCGAAGAACCTCATATTCGTCACGAGTTTTGTCCGAAACAACCGAAGCGCCATCAGGGCCCTGTCCCTCGGCATCGTAGTCGATGCCGGTCTCGACAATCGGTTCCTCCACACCGGGCTGAAGCCGATAGAAGCCTCGAAGGATTCCCCGCGGTGCTTCCGGCAGCAACTCGGAGCGAGCGTCGTATGCGATCGGAAAGACGTTGTCTTCGCCGCCCGCGGCCTCATACAGCGCGCGGCGGTCCGCGATCGAAACTCCACCCTGTCCCTCCCAGAAGCAAATCGCGTCGCCGCTGACAAACATCCGAGGCTGGGCGTCACTAACCGAAGTGGCTTGACCGGCCGCGGGCGAAGAAACCTCCGGGCTACTTCCGAACGCACCCGCATAGCATGCGCCCGAGTACCGCCGTCCATCGCTCAGGGTGATGCCGGCCGTGACTAGTAGGAGGCGGCTCCTCAAAGAACCTGGCGATTCATCCCACGGTCGAAAGGTCGTTTCGTCGCACTCTGCATTGTCGTACCACTCTTCGTCTTCGTCGTGGCCGTGAACGCTCATCCAGATCGGGTGCTCTTCGAAGTCCGATGCGGTGAACTCCCAGTCTGCCTTTAGCAACGCCATCATTCCGATTCCTCATTTCAGAGCCGGGGACGCACTGTCTCGATCCAGTCCAACACCAGCTTCAATACCCCAAGATTTCCCAAACGGTACCTCGCGTACACCTCTTTTACCACTTCGATTAGTTCCTCCGGCGGGGTTCGGCGGGCGTCGGCGGGCGTCGGGGACGGAGCCCGAATAAAGAACTTCATCCGTCGGGAGATACGTCGGTTCAGCGGGCTTGAGAATCCTCTCCTAGGGCGGTCCTTCGGGGCCGGTTGCCAACCGCGGCGTCGATATCACCGGGCGAACGATCGGCTTGCCGGTCGTTCGGGGGCCCGGCCGGGGCCAAAACCGGCCGCCGAGGGATTGTGAAAAAATGGGGCCTGTACCGAGCGCTGGCTGAATAAGTTCCATTGAATCAGTAGCCTCGTCCGGCGCGAAGTGGACTGTCCCCGATTTTTTCACAGCCCCCGAGCGGTCGGTTCCTCGTAACTCGGTTCACGGCTCACGGCTCACGGCTCACGGACAACCTCCACCGTCACGTACCCCGGCGACACGAACCCATCACGCAAGCGTAGCGCAGGGCTCGAAGAGACCTGCGGCTTATTGCCGGCCCGCGAATTTGTCCGGCCCTCGCGGCTAGTCTCACCTCTCCCGGCAAGCGGTCACGCGGCCCAAGGGTAACGGTCACGCCGCTCGAATTAGTAATAGGCCGGTCCATAACGGCCGGGCATCCCCATCCAATCCGCCATCTCCGTGGTCGAACGACCCCGACGTGGCGCACGCACTCTTGCGTGCCGTGTCGCCACTCCTGGCGACATGTCCCTCTTCCAAAAATGGCCTTCAAGAGCTGCGTAGCGCAGGGCCCTTCGGGACCTGCGTCCTTTCACCGCCACGCCGCGACGCAAGGTCGAACCGAGAGCAACCCGAGCCTGCGACAGCACCGCAGTGGGGCAGGTCTCCAGGCCTGCCCTCCTTCCGAGCGGTCGGTGAAGCCGGGTACCAGCCTCCAACGCCCGAGTTAATGCCGGCCCGGTCCGCAAGGGCCGGGCACGCCCATCCAACCCGCATCTCCCACGGGCGAACGACTGCGGGAGCGGTCGTTCGGGGGTCTGGGGCGGGGCCCAAGGAACCGGCGGCCCGGCAGCCGGTTCCCCTCCCGAGGCCAACGGCGCCCGGCGACACCAAACCATCACGTCAACCCAAGAAATATTTCTCTCCTGCCTCCAACAACTTACCGATTCCCCACCCCCGCTCAGTCGCTCGACCGGCCGTATCCTACGAATGGGCAACCTGCCCGGAGCGAAAATCGGGGACTGCCACCGATTTCCACCTGTCGAACTGCGTTGCTTTCAACGCTGGCGGAGTCCGGAAATCGGCTGGCTGTCCCCTTTTTTCGCGGAAATTGAGGTAAACATTCATGGCAACCAATGCACAAATCAATGCTAATCGCAAAAACGCAAAGAAATCTACCGGACCGCGTACACCCCAGGGCAAGGAGCGGTCTTCCAAAAACGCTCTCAAGCACGGCCTGCTCGCCCTAGACTCCGTCATCCCCGGCGAAGACCCCGCCGATTTCGACCGTCACCTCACTCTTTACGAGGACACCTACAACCCCGCAAACTGCGTCGAAAGAGAACTCGTCCTCCAAATCGCCGACGCGGCGTGGAGAATGCGACGCCTCTCCCGTATCGAAGCCACCGTCATGACCGCCGGGATCGAAAGGACCCGCGTTCATCAACAAACATACCGCCCAGAGCGCACCAGGGAAGGACACGAAGGCGAGCTCCAACTGCTCGGCGCATCCATGTACAGCGGGACGAAATTCCTCAACGACCTCGCCCGCTACGACGGCCATCTCAACCGCCGCTTCTACCGAGCCGTCGAGCTCATGATGAAAATCCGCGAAGAAGACCGAAAACTCCGCGAAGCGGAAAACAAAGATTCAACCAACAGAGACCGAGGCGTGGACGGAAGTCCACGCTCCTCCGGCGAGCCAGCTTGGGACGAAGTCATCGAAGATTACGGCCCGGTCAATCAGGCACAACCCACTCCAATCGCCGGCCGCAAAGGCCCCGCATCCGTGTCGAAGAGCACTAGCGACCCGCGCCACGTCGCCCTGCGCGAAAAGCTGCTGAACGAAGCCAATGCTTTAGGTAAACGCCTTGAAGAATAAGGAGTTCCCGGACCCGCCCGACGAGCGTATCAGGCGCAAAGTAGAAGCAGGCCTGGCCTCAATCCCAAGCCGCTAAGCCGCCAAGCCTCGGCGACTCCAAAAGAAAGGACCACTACCAAGCAAAACCAAAACCAACCTCGACCGCCGGCCCGTGAAAACCCAACCCTCCGCCAACCACCCCAACCCACCGAGCCCAAAGTGCGACAAAGCTCAATCGAAACCCGACGTGGCGCACGCTCTCAGCGTGCCGTGTCGCCACTCGTGGCGACATCCCCGGGGGCGGTTCGGCGACGGGGGCGGTTCGGGCGATTCGGGGTTCGGGCGGCCATGAAAGTGACTAGCCGGCCCGCACGCTACGACTAGTAGAAAGCAAGCCCCGCGCGTGAATTGCTGGATCGACCATGAGCGAGAATCGTTAGGCGAAATATGGTATCGTCCATTGCCCAGTGCGAGAATCATTGAAAAGATCCTCTCTCACCGTGGACTCCGGCCTTGAGACGCAGATGGTGTCTACAAGCCTTAATTAGGAGAATGACTCAATGCGAAGAATAATGCTGGTTGCTGCGGCGGTGACGTGCCTTATGTGCAACAAGGTAGAGACGGTCAGCGAAAACGAGCCTATCTTCGAGCAGACTGACGTTTTCGTCGGCGGTCAAGATGGAGTTTTCGAATATCGCATCCCCGTGCTCCTGACGTCAAACGAGGGCACACTCTTGGCGTTTTGCGATGCCCGGGTGGAAAAAGAGGGAGATCCGCCCAACAACATCGATCTGGCTCTTAAAAGGAGCGTCGACGGCGGCAAGACTTGGGGGCCGCTTCAGGTGCTCGTAGACGCCGGAGAGGGGGCGGTTGCGGACTCCTGTGGCGTGGTCGATCGCCAAACGGGGACGATCTGGGTGCTCTCGGTTTACAGTCCCAAGGGGATCGGTAGTGCGAACGCCAAGCCCGGGCTCTCCGGGGACACTTTCACGTACCAGGCAGTCAAGAGCGACGATGACGGTGAGACTTGGTCTGAGCCCATCGACATCACGGCGATGGTTAAGAAACCTGAGTGGAGCGCCGGCTCACCCGGCCCTGGGACAGGGATTCAAACGCGGGCCGGTCGTCTGATTATCCCTCGGTATTACACGGCGGGCGACGGGCCTTCGGCATCGTTTGTGAGCTACAGCGATGACCACGGGAAAACCTGGCGGATCGGTGGTGAAGCGCAAGGGGCGTGGAGTACCAACGAAAGTCAAGTAGTAGAGCTCGATGACGGCTCTCTGCTGCTCAACATGAGAGGCGTGACCGGAAACAACCGCAAGATCGCTCGCAGCAACGACGGTGGGATGAGCTGGTCGGAAATGACCGAAGATCCCGCCCTCATCGAGCCGCGCTGCCAAGGCAGCTTGATCGTCCATACCGACGGCCTGCACTATCCCAAGAGCCGGCTGGTCTTCCTGAATCCGGCGAGCACCGAGCGCCACAAGATGACCGCGCACCTCAGCTACGACGAGGGCAAGACCTGGCCGGTCAGCAAACAGCTTTACGCCGGGCCGTCGGCCTACTCGTCTCTTACCGTTCTGCAGGATCTGACGATTGGTTGCCTGTACGAGCGGGGTGACGAGGGTCCCTACGAAAAAATCACCTTCGCACGATTCAACCTGGAATGGCTGACCAACGGCAAGGACAAGCTTGCGGCGATGAGTGGCAGCCGCTGAGTCTCGGCAGGAAAGAAACCGGATAGATTTGCGCTAGCCGGCTACCGTTGAGCCGGCGGCCTGGATCAACAGCTCGCCGTTACACGGGATCTACCTGCCCCGAAACTCACTTCCTACAATCCCCCCCCCAAGCCGGAAGTAGCCTGCAATGGGAGTCGGGCTTGGTCGCCCGGATGTGGATAGGGTCTCGATCCCGGTGATGACGGGGTTGGCCGAGGAAATGTTGTTATCGGATCTAAACGCGCGCCGGACTAACAACAGCTCAGCGCCCAAAGGACTATTCTGAGACCGCACCTTCTTGAAGACGGACATGGATAGTGTGCGGAGCCCCAAATGATAAGAGGACTTCGGAAGGAATGGCGGCTTGGCGGCTGTCTCGTGTTTCTGTTCGCCTGCGCGGCGTTTGTCCAGGGACAGGAGTTGCGTCGTGGAGTCCAGGCGGGACGTGACGTGAGCGCTCTCCCGCTACCAGTATCAGGGTACGAAGTGTATCTCGTCGGCGAGTTGCACGGCGTGAAAGAGAACGCAGAGATTCTTGTCGGGTACCTCGCGAGGCTCTACTCGGAGTCCGGCCTTCGAGACGTAGCAATCGAAGAGGACGCCGTTTACCAACCGGCCGCACGGGCCTATGTCGAGGGCAGATCGAGTGTTCTACCGCAGACGCTATGCCTCCGAGCAGGTATTCTTCGGGCGCTGCGGTTCTTCAATGAAGGAAAGGGCGACGAACTCGTCCGTGTACATCTCGTCGATATCGATTCTCCTGCGACAGCAATCCGGCAGCATTTGCTGGCCGTCCAAGAGCAAATTCCAGACGCCGCTGCGGTGCGCGTTCCTTCTGAGGCCGAGCTCAAGGAGCACGGACTAGAGACGGTCGCTGCCCTGAAACGGTTGGCTACGGGCCCGCAGCAACTTGGTGAGCTGCGCACGATCGGACATTCCATAGGCGCATATCAGCAGGGTTTGGAGGTGGGCACAACGCATAAGTTCAAGGGAAGTCCGTACCTTGACGACCGAGAACAAGCGATCGCCGGCAACATACTTGAGTTGGTGCATAGCCGGAACGGCCGGGCTGTTCTCGCCCTGTACGGTTCGGACCATGTGTCCAAATCTCGACGGAAAGACGGAGGCGCGGAGAGAAACCACGAGTTCTCGCCCCTAGCTCTTCGCCTGGTTGACGCCGGCGCGAAGGTCTTCTCGCTCATGACCGTTCCGCTTTCCGGCCGCTGGAGCTGGCGCAGCCGCGAAGGTGAGGTGTTCTGGACGCCAAAGGACGGCCACCTAGCAGGCGGAGAGACTCTTGACCAGGTCTTGGCGGCGGCTCCAGACGCGAAATGGTTCTACGTCGATAGGGCCCGGCAGCGGCTCACTCTACCGAGTCAGGACATGACTGCGTTCGAAGTAGACGCATACCTGTTATTCGCCGGCGCCAACCCGATGGACGACCACTGCGCGACACAATGATATCGGCCAACCGGTGCTATCCCGTGCTTACTTCCGACAGGTCCCGGTTCTCGCAGGCAACCGTCGCTACGGGCAGCATTCCAGGTGGCGAAGATACTCATTCCGAGTGTCTGGATCAGCAGCAAGAGCAGCAGCTCCACTTCGATTCCCGTTGGCATCCAGCCTCCTCTCTGAAGAAGTGTCTTGGGTCGTGCCGCGCTTGAACGGGGTTGGGGGCTTGTTACCGCCATGTATCTGAAGCGGTACAATTCCTTCAGGCTGGAGCTGATCACGCAAGGATGCAGAGAGACAGAGGCGAGCGGGGCCGCCGGCAGTGCCGGATTGAACCGGGTGCGACTCGGGCCGGCCCTTAGGCCGCGGGGAATCTCGCAGCCACTGTCTGTCTTGGCCTAGAATCAACAAGTTACGGGGAGTCACAGACGAGAGGAGCAGGGATATGAGGATGACAAGAGTGCCCGCCGGCAGCTCTATGACATCGATGCCGACCGCACTGAAATGCATGACGTGGCTGCCGAAACGCCGCGGAGAGTCGAGGAGTTGGCCAAGTGCAGCAAGCTTGGGCAGATCGCGCCGGCGTGATTGAGTGGAGAAGCCGGCGCGGCGGTATCCGGCTGTCGCCCGTGGAAGAACAAAGCTAGAGGGCGCCGTGTCAGCAAGCCCTACCATCCCAAGGCGAGACGCTGTCTTCTTGTTCGGCCTCGTCGCGCTCAGCAGCTGTGAGCGCGCAGTGAGAAAGCGCATCGGGGTAGTCCCCAAAGCCACTGGGCTCGTGTTTTGGCAGAGCGTGCATGCCGGCGCTCTAGCCGGCGGTCTGGAGGCCGACGTCGAAGTGCTTTGGCAAGGTCCGGCGACCGAGACGGAGTACGCCCGTCAGATCACGATTGTAGAGTCGATGATCAACTCACGAGTCGACGGCATCATCGTCGCTCCGACCGATGCGACGGCGCTGATCTCCGTGGTCGATCGGGCACAGGCTTCCGGAATTCCGGTCGTCGTTTTCGATTCAGGAATCAATTCCGATAACTATGTCTCGTTTGTGGCGACTGACAACTATGAAGGCGGGGTTCTCGGCGCGCGGCGAATGGGTGAGTTGCTCGACGGCTCCGGGCAAGTCGCCATAATGCGCATGGTCCCGGGGAGCCACTCGACGAACTTGAGAGAAGAGGGCTTTGAGGACACGCTCGCGAAGGAATTCCCCCAGATTGAAATCGTTGCCGAAGACTACTGTATGGCCGACCATGCCAGGTCCCTCAAGATCGCGGAAAACTTTCTCACAGCCCACCCCGATCTCGACGGAATTTTTGGATCCACGGAACCGGCCACGGTCGGGCCGGCGCGGGCGGTCCGAGGACGGAAACTATCCGGCAAGGTGCGGCTCGTCGGGTTCGATTACAGCGACACGATTGAACAGGACCTCGAAGACGGCGTGATCGATGCCGTCGTGGTTCAGGACCCATTTCGTATTGGTTTTGTGGCCGTCCAAACGATGGTTTCGTACCTTAATGGGAAGACACCTCCGAAACGAATTGACACCCCTGTTCAGGTGATCAGCGCGGCCGATCTCGCCGACCCGGAAATCCACGAATTCCTCCATCCCAACCTAGAGCGTTACCTAAAGTAGACGCGGCGAAGCGAGTCGAGAGCGCATGTCGGAGTCGTCGGTCTAGGCCTCGTAGCGACCCCCCATGCGAAGAGTTACGCCGCCCACCCGGACGCACGGGTTGCCGCCGTTTGCGACCTGGACGAGGCCACCCGGGGAAACGATCTCCTTCAGGAGTGTCTTGAGTCGCCCCGCGATTGAACACGGCTGGGGCAAGGGTCGGGTGTGTGGTCCGGCCTACGGTTGTTCGTTGCCGCCCGACAGCACGTAGATCAGGCAGATCAACCACGAGACCGAAAACAACAACGGCGCGCCAAGCAAGTAGTACTTCGACGACACGGAGCCAAGGAACCGAAGCCATCGGGGAGCCTGCTTCTCTACCATCGCGGTATCCAGTATCTGGAACCTCGGATCGTCCTTATACTGCTCCTTCGAAGCAATCGCCCTTGCTTTTGTCTGCCAATTCTTCTGGAACAAACTTGTCCGTCCTATCGACATGACCCAGATCAAACAAAACACCCCTCCGGCCAAGAACAGAGGCCAGTTCTTGGTTTCTAATCCTCCGCCACCAACCTGCAGAGCGGAAACCAGAAGGCCGTTCACGACCAGCAAGACTTGAAGCTTGTTGGTTTTGATTGGATTCTCGCGGGACCAGAGTTGGCCGTACGCCTTGAAAGCCTCGTAGTCTTTCTCTTCCGTATCCATAACTGCTCGACTCGCCCCGATGAGCTTACGTCGACTTACTCAAGCTCCGCCCTACTCGTAAGCCAGCGCGTCAATAGCATCCAACCCCGCCGCCCGCCGCGCCGGGTAAGCCGTCCCCAGAATCGAGCCCACAATCGAGATCACCGCCGCCCAGCCGATGTGGCTATCGAGGAATTGAACCACCACCAGAGGAAAGCGGTTGTGAATGACCGACTGCGCCCCATAGGCCAACGCAATGCCGAGCAGCACCCCCGCCACAGTAAGCACAACGGCTTCTTGTAAGAAGATCCGAACAATATAGAACGGAGAAGCACCGAGAGCCTTCAGAATACCCACTTCCCGGGTGCGATCGAGCACGGCCGTATACATCGCCAGTAAGACCACAATAAAGCCCACCGTAATCGCGATCCCGACGATCACCGCGATAAACTCCTCGGCCATCCCTCGTGTCTCGGTGGCGAAGAGCGTGATGAACTCCTCCATCGAGTAAATCGGGTTCGTCGGAAGCCGCTCCTTGAGCTGGTCGATCATCGCCTGAGTCTCTTCCGGATCGCGAAGCTTGACGAAGATTTGACTCAGCTTACCGATATCACCCGTCAACTCCTGCATCGTCTCGAGCGGGATAAAAATACGCGAAAGCTTGCCCGTTTCCGTAATGCCGGTAACACGGAAATCGCGGTTCATCAGCCGCAGTGTGTCGCCGACCGCCAGTTCCATGTGTTGGGCGTAGGTCTGGTCTACCAGTGCATCGAAGGGGTCTTCAAACGGCCCGCCGTCGAGATAGGTCAGCCCGCCCGCCATCCGGCTGAACTTCTCGATGCGAACGCCGGTGACGGTAATGGTGTCCGATTGCATCTGGGCGATGGTACCGACCGCCAACTCCACCTCGGGTAGCGCCTCGACCTCGTCCACTAATTCCGACGAAAGGTCGGCTCCCCGACTGATCGTCGAGCTCGTCGAAGGGCGAATCAAGATATCCGCCCCGACCCCGGCTCGACGCCGGTTCGATTCCTGCACGAGACCTTCGGCCGTGCCCCAGATCAGCATGATCAAACAGACTTCGACGCCGATGGCCGCGATCGTCAGAAACGTCCGCATGGGCCGATGGGCGAGGTTGCGCGATACGATGCGGTAGGTCAAGAGAGGGTAGGTCTCCGGGCGCGCCGGCCGCCGGGCATTGGATGTTGCTCGCTGACCCGCTCAGTGGATATAGCCGAGGCTCTTGAGGACCTCGACATCGCGCTCGCTCATGCGCGATTCGCCGTCGCTAAGATCGGTGCCGTCGAACCAGCGACTCAGCGGTTTCGCCTCGGCGTGATAACGAGCATCTTTCTTGCCGAGCACCGTGGGGTTCTCTTCAAAAGGGTCACTCCGCACGTCAACGAGCGAAAGGGATTTGGCGCGCGGATTCCAAACCGCTTTCTCATCGCCGAGTATTTGCCCCACCCGAAGCGGCGTGCGATCGGCGTTGACCCACAAACTCGCGATCCAGCGCGGCATCCAACCCTTCTTCCCCGCGAAGGTAACGTAGCGAATCGGGCGGCTGGGAATAGGCTCTTCCGCCGTCATCGCCGAGACCAAGCTGCGTCCGGCAAAAGCCGTCGGCAGCTCCTTTTCGTCCCGGTCGCCGATGGTGAAACCGAGAACCGTCGGAGTAATGTCGAGCAGCGAAACGTTATCGTCAATCACTTGCCCGGCCGGGATGACGCCCGGGTAGCGCATGATCAGCGGTATCGCGACGATCCCCTGCGACAGCGACCGTCCGTGCCCCACATAACCGTGCTCGCCGAGACTTTCCCCATGGTCGGAAGTCAGCACGACCAGCGTCGAATCCCGCAACCCAAGTTCGTCGATCTTCGCGAGCAGATTCCCGATATGGGCGTCCGTATAGGCGATTTCGGAATCGTAGTTCCGAATTCGCTCCGCCATCTCCTCGTCGACAGGCTCCGGACGGTTGTCGGGATGCCCGCTCGGCTCCAGCTCTTTGAACCCCTCCCGCGGGTGGTAAGGCGAGTGCGGATCGAAGTAGTGAAGCCACAAGAAAAACGGCTCCTTGGGGCGGTTTTCGAGCCAACTCACGGCCAAGGGCGTGACGTCCTCGGCATAACGGCTCGAGTTGAAGAACTGATATTTGCGCTTGAGATCTTCGTCGTAGACGTCAAACCATCGGTCCAAGTGGGTGAGCCGCGACGTCAGCGGCCAAGCGCTGACAAAAGCCGCGTTGGAGTATCCGAACCTCCTCAAGATCTGCGGCAGGAACAGCCATTTGGAATCCCCGACCACCGCATAGCCGTTGACTCGCGCACCATGTTCCTGCGGAAAACGGCTCGTGAAAAGCGAGATGTGCGAGGGCCCCGTAAGAGGAATGGCGCTGTACGTTGAACTAAAACGAGTACCCTCCTCCGCAAGCCGGTCAATCGCCGGGCTGGTCTTGAGAGGATAGCCGTAGCTCGAAAGATGATCGGCCCGCAGCGTGTCGACCGTAATCAGAAGAACGTTCGGGCGGTCTTCGGGTTTCTCGGGCTTCTCGGCAGCCAGTACCGAGGCACAAGCAAACAGCAGCGCAGCAATCCCGACACGGGCAAACAAACCCCCGAACATGCAACCGATTGTACCGTGAGCGACGGGCGTGCGTCCAATGTCCGAGTCGCGCAAGTAGCGCGATAGTGCGGCACTTCCGTAGACCTGACTCCCACCCGATCTCCGCCGAAACTTGGAAAGTGGGACCGAGCTCATGATCCAAAGTCTGTCGGCCCAATCGATTTCACCCTCGTAGGCGCCGCCCTCCCGAATAGCGTATCCTTTTCGATTGTGTTTCTTACCGATAATCCACCTGATATGCCATCACCAGACTATGCCGAACGAATCGGCAGAATACGAAATACGAGCCAGTACATTGTGCCGGCGGTCGTTGTTGTGGTTGCGGGCACGAATCCTTTGGGCTTGACCATCAGCGCCCTCTTCATTGCGCTCGGAGTAGCCCTCCGATGCTGGAGTCAGGGGCACCTCAATCGTAAGCAACTATAGTAGACTGGATTCCTCGTGGGGGCGATCACCGTCTCTTCGGAAGATTGCGGATCATCTTGTGTAATCGCTTTTCTTGTCGCTTGTTTGTCAGCGCTGCTTGCTCGTCCACCTTTCTCTTGAGAAACGCCTGTTCAAGCTGGAGCTTGTTGTAGGCGATGAGCCGCTCGTGACCGATCCGGCCCTCTTCGATCCCTTCATCAACCCCACACCCGGGTTCGCCTTCGTGGCGACAATCCCGGAAGCGGCACAACTTCGCAGCCGCGACAATCTCAGGAAAGGCATTGCCGACCGCGGCCGCCGAACTCCAGGGTTGGATCTCGCGTATTCCCGGCATGTCCAGCAGCAACCAGCCTTGGGGTGTCGGAAGCAGTTCCCGTCGTGTCGTGGTGTGACGGCCTTTGTGGTCGGAATCCCGTGTCTCCGCGGTTTCCATGTGGTCTTCGCCGAGCAGCCGGTTCACGAGCGTCGACTTCCCGACGCCCGAGGAACCCGCGAAGGCGGTGGTTGACCCCGGCTCAAGGTACAACGACAACGCTTCCAGACCTGTGCCCGATCGGGCGCTGACCACCACGATCGGGGCTCCAGCTGCTGCGGCTCGCACCGTGTCGAGCGCCTCGTCGGGTCGGGCGCATAGATCCGCCTTGTTCAAGATGATCAGCGGCTCGGCGCCGCTTTCAGCGACGGCGATCAAGTACCGCTCGATGCGCCTCGGGTTCAGGTCGCCGTCCAGCCCGCAAACTATGCCTACGACGTCTACGTTCGCCGCCAAGACTTGCTTTCGGCTCGTCTCGCCCGCCCGTTTGCGCGCGAATTCACTTTCGCGCTCCAATACTCGGGCCAGCAGCGCGGTTCGGGTATCGTATATGACCCAATCGCCCACGACCGGCGGGATGACGGACTGGGGGACAGCCGCTGTAACGCCGCCGGCCTCGGTCAACAAATCCACGCTGCCGGCCCCGGTCGCCCGGACGCGACCGGGTTGCATGCCGGCCAAGGGCTCGGTCTCAAGCTGTCGTTGGAAAAAGGAACGCCAACCAAAATCTTCAATCCTCATTGCCTGACATCTCCTTCGGTTCGAAACGGTTGTTGGCAGGCAGGAAAACTAAAGCCTGCTTTGTTGTTCTCGTGGGCCGGCACGCAAGGCCGAATCAGCCACGCGAAGGCCGGGCGGAATCCGCAATCTGTAGAAGGAAGCAGCCGTGGGAGAGCGTTCAGGTAGGCGAACTACTCCCTCGATCCCCGAAAGACGGAACGGGGTCGCGGCTACTCAAGCAGTGAGGGCAAGATCAAGCAGAAGACATTCCCTGTCGCTCGCCATGATATCAGGACGACGGGTTAAGGGAAGGCGAAAGGCGACCTCTGGGCGGGAGGCGGGAGCGGGGCCTGTGCCGCGGTCGGGAGGCGCAACGCCCCTATGCCGTCAGCGACAATGGAGCGGGTGGACGAGCCACAATCCAGTATGCGGTAGGCGCGTCAGAACCACCCATCTCGCCTCGAAGAGCGACCCGTGAGTCTTCTCGACAAGACGGTCGAAGCAGTTTCCTCGGTCGACAACCCCGAGTTGGCGGCGCGCATTCAAAACCGGCTCGACCGGCTGACGAAGCCGCGCGGCAGCTTGGGGCGTCTTGAAAAAATCACCTTGCGGTACGGCATGGCACGCGGTTGTGATCCGGTTGTTGCGCCGCGCAAGGGTTTGTTTGTGTTCTGCGGCGACCACGGCATCACAGAAGAAAACGTGAGCGCCTATCCGAGCGAGGTGACGGGGCAGATGGTTCGTAACTTCGTCGGTGGAGGTGCGGCGATCAATGTGCTTTGTCGCGAGTACGACATCGATCCGCTGGTGGTGGACATGGGCGTCGACGACCCACTCGAGGACGTGCCGGCCGTGATTCGCCGCAAGGTGGCGCCGGGTACGCGGAGTTTCTTGCGGGAAACGGCCATGAGCCGTGAGCAGGCTGTTTCGTCGGTGGAGACGGGCATTCGGCTGGCCCGGGCGGCTCTCAAGCTGGAGTACGGTTTGCTCGGCGTCGGCGAGATGGGCATCGGGAATACGACTTCGGCCGCGGCTGTCTTCGCGGCGCTTTCGAAGGCTGAACCCACCGAGATCGTCGGTCGCGGCACAGGAATCGATGACGAGCGGCTGGCGCATAAGATCGCAGTGGTCGAGCGGGCGCTCGAACTCCATCAGCCTGATTCCGGCGATCCGCTCGGAGTCTTGGCAGCACTCGGTGGGTTTGAAATTGGAGGAATGACAGGTTTTCTGTTGGGCGCCGCGGCACAACGGCTCCCCGTGGCCGTGGATGGTTTTATTGCTTCGACCGCCGCGGCCCTGGCGATGCGTCTATGCCCGGCAGCGGCACCTTATCTTTTCTTCTCGCACGAGTCGGCGGAACGGGGTCACAGGCTGTTGCTCGAGTTCTTGGAAGTGCGCCCGCTGTTGCAACTCGACCTGCGCCTGGGTGAGGGTAGCGGCGCGGCCCTGGCGATGGGTGTGGTCAGCGCGGCATTACGGCTGTATCGAGAGATGGCGACTTTCGAATCGGCGGAGGTTACGAATTCGGTTGCCCAGGAGGGTGCCGAGAAGTAGAAGCGCATCGCCACAGGCCCTCCAATGTTGAGCGCGTCCCGTCCTCGGACCTGGCAATGAACCCTGGCCCGCTTTTCTCACCACCTGCCGCTCGAAGCACGCGATAGGCCCGTCATTACTTCGTTACGGTTGCCTGCCGTGCTCACCGTACTGTCCAAGTACACCTCCGCGCGCCAGGCGGCCCGTGCCTCGTACTGACAGCCCTCTCACGCACTTCGTCTCGCCACGTGGTGAGAAAAGCGGGCTAGTGCGAGCCGCTTCCCGGTGCACGGGGTTCTCACCTGTTCGTCCGTGACCCTACAGGCGGTCGGCAATGTTACGAAAAGCTGCATGAGGCAGCCGAACGACCGGGGGACGACGCGATATCCTTGAGGTGGAGCGGCCGTGCCTGCGATGCGCAACTTACAGCCCCCCGTTCAACAACCCGCAGCCCGAAGATCGGAGACGACGTCCCGGCGCCCTTGGACGGATCCGCTCCTCCTTTCAGCCATCGGCGTCGCTCTCCACGGGTTCCCGGTCACAGCAACCCTGCAAGCTCAGTTCGTTGTCGGAGAAAAGCTGCCTCCGCAGCCCCCCATTGAAGACGCGTCTCCCGAACCGGTCAAACCCCAACCGCTCAAGCTGGTTCACGAAGGAGAGCCCCTCACTGTCCCGCTCGACTGCGCGTACGACCACTTCGATAGGGCGGGCATCGTGTGTTCGGACGTTACGCCTTGTGAACTTCTCCTCGAGCTCACCGCTGTTGAAGCGGCAGGCGAGAAAGTTTTCGTGGTCGGAAACGTCCACACCGCGTCGGCTACGGTTTCCTCGGTGCTGCTGGACAGCGACGACGGCGGCAAGACCTGGGGGGAAGCCGTCGAGCGCTACTCCGGAGCGGCCCTTGAATCGATCCGATTCGTGAGTGAAACCCACGGCTGGGCAACCGGACAACAGCGCGAACTTGACTCTTCTTCGAAGCCTGTTCTGCTGGCGACGCACAACGGGGGCAAGCGTTGGGATCGGTACCCAATCTCGAAGGACGAAGAGCACACCGGCAGCATACTTGAGTTCTATTTCGACAGTGAAGAGCACGGCTTGCTGATTGTCGACCGCGATACGGTCGCCGGCGACCCCTTTGAGCTTTACGAAAGCATGAACGGTGGTCGCTCGTGGTTGATCCGACAGATCACGAGCCGCAAACCGAGATTGCGGAACCGCCCGCCCACCCAACCCGAGTCCGAGTGGAGGGTTCGCGAAGATGCCGCCGAGGGTGACTACAAGATCGAGCAGCGCCGTGAAGGAGAGTGGGCCGTTCAGTCTGGGTTCGCTGTTGATCTAGGCGCATGCACCACCATGGAGCAGCGGTGATGATCCAAACGCAATCACCCGCCCCTGTTCGAAAGGCGCTCTTGCTTCGCCGCGTGGCCGCCCTCTAGAATAAGGATTGCCTGCACAACATCGGTGACGAGAAGAGTGGGCTCGTGGCCCGCTTTTTTATTTTGGGGCTGAATCCAATGATGGCGTGGCCCGACAACAGAATCGATCAGCAGGTACGGGAGATTTCCAGTCGCGTAGCCGGCTCGGAAGGGATGGAAGTCGTTGATGTTGAATGCAAAGGGAATCCTCGTCGGCTCACGATCCGAATTTTTATCGACAAACCGGCAGGTATTTCTCACGGTGACTGCAAGCTGATTTCCACCCAGGTCGGGACGATTCTCGATGTCGAGGAAGTCGTTCCAGGGAGCTATACGCTTGAAGTTTCGTCGCCCGGCCTCGACCGCAAATTGGTCAAAGCCGAGGACTTCGAGCGGTTTCGCGGAAAAAAGGCGCGTTTGAAGTTGCGCCGAGCGCGTGACGGTCGGCGGCAGTTTACGGGGCGTCTGCGCGGCTTTGAAGAAGGCCGCATTGCCTTGGAATTGAGCGAGAAGAGCGCAAAGAACGAGAACACCGTGATCCACGTCGAATACGAAGAGGTGGAGCACGCCCGATTGGTCGTGGAGTTGTAGGTGCTTCGGCACTGAGGTCGCCATGGAAAATCTCTTCAGCAACATCGAGGCGCTTAGCCAAGCCAAGGGTATTGATCCGCAGGTCATCATCGACGCCGTCAAGGACGCCATCGTCGTCGCGGCCCGTAAGTATTACCACACGACGGAAGATTTGGTGGCCGAGTTCGATCCGGCCGCCGGGCAGGTGCAGGTGTATGCGCTCAAGACGGTGACGGATCTTGTTTCCAACGCGATGAAGGAGGTCAGCCTAACCGAGGCGCGGCGCGCGGATCCGAAAGCGGAAATCGGCGCCGTGATCCGCTATGCCAAGCCGACCGAGGGTTTGGGAAGAATTTCGGCCCAATTGGCGAAACAGGTAATTTTCCAGAAGATCCGCGAGGCCGAGCGCGAGACGATCTTCAACGAATACTCCGATCGACTGGGCGAAATGCTGAGCTGCACAGTGAAGCGCATCGAAGGGTCCGACCTGATCGTGGACATTGGTCGGACTGAGGCTCGCTTGCCGCGGCGCGAGCAGTCGCGGCTGGAGAGCTTTTCGCCGGGCGACCGCGTTAGGGTGGTCATCAAGGGAATTGAGAAGGCGGGCCGCGGGCCGGCGATGGTGGTCTCCCGAGCCGATGAAGCGTTGGTGAGAACGCTCTTCGAGCAGGAAGTGCCCGAGATCTACGACGGCACGGTTCAGATCCAAGCGTGCGCGCGGGAGGCGGGAGAGCGGACCAAGATCGCGGTTCGTTCCCGCGACCGCGACGTGGACGCGGTCGGCGCTTGCGTCGGCATGAAGGGGATGCGCGTTCAGTCGATCATTCGAGAGTTGCGCGGGGAGAAGATCGACATCATCCAATATTTTGAGGATACCGTCGAGATGGTGACGCGCAGCCTGAGTCCGGCGGTCGTCAGCCGGGTGGCCATTATTGACCCGGTCGAGAAGCATCTCGAAGCGATCGTGGACGACACGCAGCTTTCTCTCGCTATCGGGAAGCGTGGCCAGAATGTCCGTCTGGCGGCTCGGCTGATGGGTTGGCGCATCGACATCAAGAGCGAAGAGGAAAAACGGCAAGAAGTCGAGACGGCGATGGAGGCCATCGTATCGTCAGGTACGCCGGTGAGCGTTCTGCTGGACCACGGACTGGGAGAGAAACTGGTCGATCGCTTGTTGGAAGCCGGTGCCGGGACGGTCGAAAAACTAGCTGATATGACGCCAGAGCAGCTCATCGAAATTCACGGCGTTGGCCCGAAGATTGTCGAGAAGATCCAGCTCGCGGTGAACGGATTCTACTCACAGTTCGACGAAGCCGGTCAGCTTCCCGAAGTGGCTGAGCCCGAGGTCGAGCCCGAACCCGAGCCGGAACCCGAACCGATTGCCGAGCCGAGTACGGTACTCCAGCCCCCGTTGGCGGCCGCGCCCGGGGCCGTCATGCCGGGCCTACCGGTGGAAGGCGCCGAGGACGACGACGAGGTTTTTGAGCCCGACCAAGACTCTGATACCATGGACTTACCGGACGGCACGGGGGAGTCCCAGCCGAGCCAAACCGAGGCCGTTGCCGCCGCGGAGACGACGGATGTGACGGAGGCGACCGAGGCATCGCCGGAAGAGGGTGAGACTTCGACCGAGGAGATCGGCGATGAAGTAAACACGGCAAAGGAGTAAGCGCTGTTTTGACGCGGACATCGAATATCCGAATCAACGAATTGGCTCGGGAACTGGAAATCAAAGCCGGAGAAATCCTGGCGATGTTGCCCGAAGTCGGCGTCGAAGGGCCGAAAACTCACTCCAGTTCCGTTGATTCGGAAACTGCCGTCAAGGTTCGCGTCTGGTTCGGAGCTCCACAGCTGAGGGAAGCGGTGCCGGAAGCCAAACGTGGTCCCGTTGAGCTCGACCTTCCGCCTCCAGAGGCCTCGTCCCTTACACCGAACCGTCCCTCGACTTCATCAGGGACCGGAAAGGCTCTTCCCAGTATTCGCTCTGGCGCGCCGATCGCTGGTGGCGGCTTTCCACTCCGTCCGCCGGTGCAAGCCCTGCGCCCTCCGCTGAAACAGGGGGGCGACATGGTAGCGCCGCCGGCTGTGTCTCCGCCGGTCCATGCTTCAGCGCCTTCGGCAGCCCCAAGCGAGCCTTCCATTCCGGCGGCTCCGGCTCGCCCAACTGGGACACCGGTAAAACCGATTCCGGCCGAAACCGGTGATAAGGGCACACCCGTCGCCGGTCCGCGCGCTCCGCTGGCTCACCCGTCTGTCGCTCCGCGGCTTGCCGCGAAGCGCGCCGGCGGTCAGCCGACGCCGCCACTACGGCCGATCGCCCCAACTGCTCGACGGGCCGCCACGCGTTCCCCGGCACGCCCCGCCAGCCGTCCGCTGGTGCCGCCCGGCGGCACGCCGAGTCCTACCCCGCGGGTCACGGCCAAACCGGCGGCCCGGCGCGCTCCGGCGCGCCCCATGGTGGTGCCCGGCAAGCCGATCTACCAGCGCCCAAGGCAGGTCGGACCGGTCCCGGGCATGCCGACGCCTAGACCCGGCGGCGGTGCGCAACCGGGCATGCCGCGACCGATGCATCCGGTCGGGCGCCCGGGTTTCGCGCCCGGCGGCCCAAGGCCTGGTTTCGACCCTCGCCGCGGCCCACGCCCCGGACCGCGGCAAATACGTGATCGCGAGGCTGAGCGTGAAGAGAAACTCTTGCGTCGGCAGGCCTCCAAGGCCGCGCAAGCGCCTCCGGTCGCAGTGAACAAGGAAATCACTGTCAGTGAAGGAATGACTCTCAAGGAGTTGGCCGAAAAGCTCGGCATCAAGGCTAATGTCGTGATCAAGACATTGGTCGATCGAGGATTGTTCGCCACGATCAACCAGACGCTCGACGTCGACACCATCAAGGATCTTTGTAAGCACTTCGGCGCCACGACGACCGAAGTCACGTTCGAAGAAGAAGCATTACAGGAAGTCGAGTCGGCCGAAGAGGTCAGCGACCTGACGCCGCGAGCTCCGGTCGTGACCGTTATGGGCCATGTAGATCATGGCAAGACTTCGCTGTTGGACGCGATTCGCGAAACCAACGTCGCGGAACGGGAGGCCGGCGGTATCACCCAAGCAATCGGCGCGTATCAAGTTTCGGTCGGCGATCGCCAAATTGCGTTCATCGACACGCCGGGCCACGAGGCCTTTACCAGCATGCGCGCGCGGGGCGCCGGGGTTACCGACATCGTCGTTCTTGTCGTGGCCGCCGACGACGGGGTCATGCCGCAGACGCTCGAGGCCATCGATCACGCCAAGGCGGCCGAGGTGCCGATCGTGGTCGCGATCAACAAGATCGACAAGGCCGGTTCGGAGGCGGATCGCGTCAAGCAACAACTGGCCGACCGCGGTTTGTTGCCGGAAGAGTGGGGCGGCGATACCGTCATGGTGCCGGTTTCCGCTCAGACAAAAGAAAACTTGGGTCAGCTGCTCGAAATGGTGCTGCTGGTCTCCGACTTGAAAGAGCCCAAGGCCAACCCTTCCAGGCCGGGTGTCGGCACCGTTCTCGAAGCGAAGCTCGAACGTGGCCAGGGGCCGGTCGCAACGGTTCTGGTGCAAAACGGAACTTTGCGCGTCGGCGACTACTTCGTTGTGGGCTCGGTGTTTGGGAAAGTACGAGCCTTGGTCGACGACCGCGGAAACAAGCTCAAGGAAGCGCCGCCCTCTTCCGCGGTAGTCGTTCTCGGACTCGACGGAACTCCGGAGCCCGGGGATTCGTTCCAAGTCGTCACCGATACGGAGAAGGCGAAAAAGATCGTCGAGTTCCGCGAAAACAAAGCGCGCGAGCAGGCGATGGCGAAAACCTCGCGGCTTTCGCTCGATCAGTTCCAAGAGCAACTTCGGAAGGGCGAAGTCGAAGAGCTGTCTCTCCTGATCAAGGCCGACGTGCAGGGATCCGTCGAAGTGCTTAGCAACACGCTCGACAAGCTGTCGAACGAACAAGTTCGGGTACGCATCATTCGCGCCGGAGTAGGGGCGATTTCAAAATCGGACGTCTTACTGGCCACTGCGGCCAACGCGATTATCATTGGGTTCAACGTCCGCCCCGAACGCACGGCTTCGACCATCGCGGAGCAGGAAAAAGTCGACATTCGACTCTACACCGTGATCTACGAGCTGATCGACGAGGTCAAGCGCGCCATGGCGGGCCTGCTCGACCCGGTCACGAAAGAAACCTTCCACGGCCGCGTGGACGTGCTCGAAATCTTCCATGTCTCGAAGGTCGGAACGGTCGCGGGCTCCCGGGTCGAGGAGGGCCGCATCACGCGCAAAAGCGAGGTTCGCTTGCTGCGCGACAACGTCGTCGTCTACACCGGCCGGGTCGCTTCGCTCCGACGCTTCAAGGACGAGGCCTCCGAGGTGCGCTCGGGCCAGGAATGCGGCGTCGGGCTCGAAAACTACAACGACGTCAAGCAGGGCGACGTTATCGAGGCGTTTGAGACCGAACAGGTGGCGCAGGAACTCCTCGCATAGAGCGGCCTACTCTTTTCGTCCGGCCGCCCTGCGCGGAGTTGTCGCCTTCACGCCATGACGGTTGGGCTGCTGACTCTCGAACTGCGCATCCGGGGCGCCCGATCTCTCAAGGACAAGCGAGCGGTTCTACGGCGTCTGAAAGAGCGCCTGCGGGGGCGTCATAACGTCTCGGTGGCCGAGACCGACTTTCACGACGACCATCAGCGATCGGTGGTGGCGGTTGCCGCCGTCTCTTCCGACGCCGCGCGGGCCGAGGAAGTACTCGACCACGCCGAGCAAGAGACCGCGCGGCTTGTAGGCGATGACTTGATTCGCGCGGACAGAGAAAGGCTCTAACGGTGGCGGACAAGGCAGGGCGCTCGAACCGAGTGGCCGAGCAGATTCAGCGCGAGTTCAGCGAAATCTTCGCCGGTGATTTGGGCGACCCCCGGTTCGAGGCCGTGACGGTGACCGGTGTCGAGCTTTCCCGCGACTTGGGACACGCGAAAGTGCGTTTCGTATCCTCCGGAGAGAGTCCCGGGGGGGCGGAATTGGAACGGTCGCTCGATCGTGCGGAGGGTTTCTTCCGCTCGGCGCTGGCCGAGCGTTTGCCGTTGCGTCGAATTCCCCGGTTGCGATTCTCATTCGATCGGGGATCGCAAAACGTCGAGCGCGTCGAAACCCTTCTCGGACGCATCGCAAAGCGCCGTAAGACGAGCCTTATGGTGCTTGCCTGGGTTGCGGTCGGGCTGGGAGCTTCCGCAGCACGGGAAGGCGAGCAAGGCGCCCGTCTGGAACGATATGAAGCGTCGATTTCCGCGATGGGAACTCGGTTTACCGTCGCGGCCTATGGAAGGAAACGCGGCTTTGTCGCTTCCGTTACTGCCGCGGCGTTCGAGGAAGTCCGCCGAGCGGACGCGATGCTCAGCAATTATCAGCCCGATAGTGAATTGAGTCTTATCAATCGGCACGCAGCCGACGGCCCGTGGAGAATTTCCGAGCCGATGGCGGACTTGCTGAGTCGCTGCCTCGACTTCAGTCGGCGCAGCGAAGGCGGATTCGACATGACGGTCGGGCCGCTGATGCGCGCTTGGGGTTTTTTCCGAGATTCGGGGCGCACCCCGAGCGATCGCGAAATCCGCCGCGCTCTCGGCTCGGTCGGCTATCAACTTGTTGAACTAGACCAGCGTCGACGCACGGTCCGATTCCTGCGTGAGGGGGTCGAACTTGACCCCGGCGGAATGGGCAAGGGTTACGCGGTCGACCGAATGGCGGCCGTCCTAGAGGAAGCCGGCCTGGAGCGTTTCTTCATCAGCGCGGGCGACAGCAGTCTGTGCGCAGGCGCTCCGCCACCTTCGGACGCACGCGGGTGGCAAGTGCGCATCCGCGACGGCGCTGATGAGTCAGCCGTTCCGCACGAAATCTATCTGAAGAATGCATCCCTTTCGACCTCGGGATCGTACGAAAAGTTCTTTGAGGTCGGCGGTAAGCGCTACAGCCACCTGATGAACCCGCGAACCGGTCGCCCCGTCGACGGAATGATCTCAGTATCTGTGATCTCCCCGACGACGCTTGAGAGCGAAGTCTGGGCTACGGCGCTGTTCGTGAAGGGGGAAGCGTGGACCCGGCGGAACAAGCCCTCCGGTTCACGAGTAATGGTCTGTCCGGAATCCGGCCTCTGCAACTGGATCGACCAGACGATAGGCGATCGGCGCTGATAACGCCGCGTATGTAACAGCCGTAGCCTCTACAGCGCGGCGACGTGGTCCACATTCCAGCCGGCCGGGGACGCGAATTATCTCGCCGCGCCTCCAGCCGATCGGCACTGAAGTGAAATTACTGAGCTGCCGCGTTGTTGACTAGGCTGCCCATCTTGCTGAAAATGATACTGATGCCATCGGCGATGCCCGGGAGAAAAGCACCCGCGGCGACAGCGATAAAGCCGGCCAGCAAAGCATACTCGACCATGTCTTGGGCGCGTTCATCACGGCGCAGCTTTGAGAGAAACATATACAGTCGTGCCATTCCATCTCCTCTTAGTTGAGTCGCAGTTTGCGTCAAGATAAAAACTCGACGGAACGACTCCGAATCTTGACTCTTCTCTGAATCCAGTCTCGTGCCTCGAAGGGCTTGCGCCCTCCTCCTAAATGGCCGAGGTGTGCATGCGCCCCCGGCCGGTTGACGGCGAAATATGGTTATTGCGCGGCAGCGTTGTTGATCAAACTGCCCATCTTGCTGAAGATGATACTGATACCATCGGCGATGGGCGGGAGCAGACTACCCGCGGCGACGGCGATAAAGCCGGCCAGCAAAGCATACTCGACCATGTCTTGGGCGCGTTCATCACGGCGCAGCTTTGAGAGAAACATACACAGCCTTGCCATTCGATCTCCTCTAATAGTTGAGTCGCAGTTTGCGTCAAGATAAAAAGTCGACCGAAACTACTCCGAATCTTGACTCTTCTCTGAATCCAGTCTCTTGCCTCGAAGGGCCTGCGCCCTCCTCTTTAATCATGCACCAAGACATATGGCGTGCCAATGGGCCCAGCGTACTGATTTTTACTTAGTGCGACCAGTACCAAAGTGCCTCCACCCCACAAAACTCCGCGGAATTGACCATCCGCTCGAGCATCGTGGAAGTCATTTCAATTCAACTAGGCAGCTTTGCTTGGGAGGAGAGTACGGCGGGAGGAATCGTACTACTCGGCTGCGCGTTTCCGGGCTTCGGAAAGGGATGAGCACCCAAGAAAGATTCTTTGGAATCGGAGAAATACGTCTCTCCATGGCCGAATCCTGTTGGTCCCTACAGCTCTCGGGATAGAAAACACCGAGTCAGCTGTTGTGCCGATCGCGCGTTTCGGGAAGTGAATGGAATGCGAACTGCTGTCGCTCGTCGACGGAACGAAAGCGCTTGAGCCGACGGCAAGTCGGTAGTTTGCAGGAGCGAGCTCGCCTGGAAGCGGCTAGCGGGTTGGTGTGGGGCGTAACGGCCGAGGCCGGCGGCGGAGCGTCCAGCCGGCCGAAGGCGTGCATGCGCCCCCGGCCGGTTGACGACGGAATATGGCTACTGCGCGGCAGCGTTGTTGATCAAACTGCCCATCTTGCTGAAGATGATGCTGATGCCATCGGCGATGCCCGGAAGCAGACCACCCGCGGCGACCGCGATAAAGCCCGCCAACAGAGCGTACTCCACCATATCCTGGCCGCGCTCGTCTCGGCGCAACTTCAAAAGAAACGTGTATAGTTTTGTCATTCCCCTCTCCTTCATAAGAGTCGCAACTCTAAGTTCTCAAGAATCAGTCTCGTACCTGAACGGGATTTGTTCAGGTCCCTCTACTCAATACTGCACCAAAAGTCTAAGGTATGCCAATGGGCCGGGCGTACTGTTTTTCATTTAATTCGATTAGTACGAAGGTACCCATACTCTCAGGTTTCCTGATAGACTGCTATGGGGAATGAAACAGCAAGTCCTTTGTAATGAACAATACCATCCTCTTTGAGCATCGCATGAGACTCGGAGACCTAGGGCCTACTTGCAGCGGTCAGTAGGTTTTTCCAGAGGCGTGACAACAACGGATCGAGGCGTGCGAAACCAAAATGGGCCGAAAACCCCGCCGGTTTCGACCGGGGAGATGACCGGAATTCTGCATCAAATGCGAAGGATTGAGCGGGCCTTTCCGAGCCGGAAGAGGCAAGGGCCGGATCCGGGTTGCCCCGGGATCCGGCCCTTGAGACTGACTGAGGAGGAAGTTCGCCTTTTATTGAGCGGCGGCGTTGGCAACCAGGCTGGCCATCTTCGAGAAGATGACGCTGATGCTGGACGAGATCCCCGGAAGGATCGCGCCTGCGGCAACAGCGATGAAACCGGCCAGCAGAGCGTATTCAACCATGTCCTGACCACGCTCGTCGCGCTGCAGTTTCAGAATCAGACTGTACAGTTTGTTCATTCCCTTATCTCCTTAAATTATTTAGACTTAGATCTTTTCGACTGTGCCTTGGGATTGTGCCGTGCAGCAACCGTCGACACGTCCATGATGCGACGGAATGTCCAATTCAGCCAATGGCAAGTGAGTACTCTTTTCTTCCAAGGTGAAGACATTACTAGGTACTGCCGGAAACCCGAGGGTCCGCCGTTCCGGAGGGAAGCTCGATGAACTTTCAGCCCTCGAGCGCCGGGTTGAACGCCTTAGGTCAGGGGGCTTTCTTGAGGCACGAAGATTGCGCGATCTGCTTGTTGGGAAACAGGTTACGTCCGCTGCACCAATGCGGTAAGCGGGCTGACATGTGCGAAATTCCGCCAAACAAGAGTACCCCACACGCCTAGGCCGCAGCAGGTCACTGCATCCCGTAGTGGGGTTTCGTTGATTCGCGCCGCCTCGCTCAATCAAGTACGCGGCCGGCGGCGGCAAGGTGGGTTGTCCCGGCTCGCGAAGCCGTATCCGGATGGCACCAAGAAGTTGATACTAATAGACTTGTCCAGCTAAGTCTTGAGTTCGTTTCGCAGTTTTTCGGCCGAAGTATAAGCCCCTGTTGCGCGGTCTGTACGGAGTCGGCCCGCGCGCCTCCCTTCGGGACTGCCCATGTTGTACAAGTCATTGATTCAATGTAGCTTGATTGACATAGCTTGGCTTCGTTTGGTGGCTCTGGGCGATTGGTCTTCTCCCTGCCCTGCGTGGTTCTCTCCCATCACAGATCTTGTGCCGCCAAGCCCTGGGTTCGTTTCGCTGGTCTTGGTCTCAGCACCATTTGCCCTGTGCGGCGCTGTCTGTACCGAAGTGCTCTGCACGCGCCTCTCCTAAGAGGCTCCCATATTAAGACAAGTCATTGATTCCATGCCATTTACTGATAGTCAGCTTCGTTTGGTCGCTTGGTCGTTTGTCGGCGCGATTGCTCTCTAGTTAACCCCTTGTCCCCCTGCCACAGATCTTTTCGGTTCAGCGGCACCATGGTGACTCCCTGGTCGGCGCGCGGAATCGCTTGCTGCTTGGACGTCGCCCTCGACCCTCGAGGTGTCTATTCCAGCCGGCCGGTCAAGGGTGGGCTTGGCTTCGTTTCGCAACGGAGCCGGTGAGAGTAGGCGTGGAAATTACCCCTCGACCGCTTCGACGGTGACATCGCTCGCCCGCAGTCTCGTCAGCACTTCGGGGTTCAAGACTCTTCCGACGACGTTTACGGCGCTTGCGGCGCGGCATTCCTCGCCCATGCTTGCCGGCGTCGGGCCCCAGAAAATGCAGAGGCAGCTCCCCGCGGGCCAAAAGGCGACGGTTCCGGGCTCGACTACGTCGTCAGCATCAGGCTCGGCGGGTGCGCTGACGGGAATTTGGAAATAGATTTCGCCGCCCCAATAGTTCCCGTTTGCGGATAAGGGAAGGGCGTTGTAGATTTCTTGCGCCGTGGGTGAATCGTTCCATTCCGCATCGACGGCTAGGTCGCCGGCGCGGATACGTACGAGTTTGCGGTCGTGCGGGCTTGTGTCGGACATGATTGTTCTCAGGCGGGGCCGTTCTCAGGGGCGGACCCAATCCCAGTGTAGTTCGGCAGTCAAGGCACGATCTTACCCGCGGTCGTTTCTCGGCGGAATCGGGTTCGCGCGGGGGTTCCGAGGGTTGGACACAGTCCGGTTTCCATGAAACGGCGGAATTCATGCCATCTCCGAGAAAATTGGTGGCGGCGGCGAGGCGGGCTGGACAGCAGGCCTCGTTCCTTTCGCCCTGTCAGGGCTTGGTTTCGTTTGATTCCATACCCGGGGTTCCGCCCTCGGCTCCACGCTGGGGCGATATTCCTGCCGTCGCTTCGGGGCTATAGGGTGACGCAGGTCTGGCGAAAAGCACGCCTAGACCTGCGCTACGGGGGTGCGACATGTCTTACGCCGGCGGGCAATTTTCACGTTTCGCTGTGGCCCGAAGGCCATGGAGCATTGTGCTACGCATCCGTGGTGGGACCCCGGGTTCCGTTTCGCTTCACTTGGGACTACTATCCGTGCCCGCAGCGGGGCCTGAGGCCTTCAAGACCTCGAACTCGAACACTATCGCTTTGCCGCGTATGACGAAGCAGAGGTAGTGTTCCCAGAATTTGCGGAAGACGAAAGAACGATTGACGGCGAACTCAAAACCGAGCAGCCGCCACAGGCGGAGCAGCTTAACCTCGATCTTCTTCTCGCGCAGGCGGCGGTTGCTGTAATAGCCGAACCCGCCGTGGTCTTCACTGAAATAGCGGAAAGAGAAAGTATTGAGGTGCCAACGGTGGGTGGGGTCGCAGAACGAACTGAAGTCGGTGTAGTGGGGTGTTTCGATGAGGATAGTGCCGCCGGGTTGGGTGAGGCGGTGGACTTCCTCGATCGTCGAGATGACGTTTTCAACGTGCTCGATGACGTGTACCAACAAGACGCGGTCGAAACTGCTGTCGCGAAACGGGAGGGCACCGCGATTAATGTCGGCGATGACGTCGGCGGCGGTGTCGCGGTTGCTGTCGACGCCGACCGTACCGGGGCGTTTGTTGCGGCCGCAACCGAGATCTAGGGTCATGGGGAGTTGGTTCCGGGCAGGTTGACGGCGGCCAATGAGGTTGGTCGGGACTTCTAGATTTTAACCCGACAAGCATGGGGATCGATAACGTCCGCCAGGGGTGCGCGACGGAAATCCGTTTCGGCGCCGGTTAAAGCTTGCTGGGTAAGGCCGCTGAAGCGGCCTGATTGGGTGGCAGCACAGCCCATACCGGCCCTAAAGGACCGGCCTAATTGCAACCCAGGCCCGGTAAACCGGGCTGAGCGCGGACTGCCGTCCGCGCCTCTGATTCTACGGCTCGCATTGAGAGAGGTGCTTGCCACAATTATGTCGCGAGGCGGATTACGGTTCGGATTGGAAGCGATCTTGCAGAGGATAGGTAAGCGTCGCCGGTGTGAAATGTGAACGGCCGTCAACGGAGGCTACCGCAAGCCCTCCACCAGCATCAGGTCGCTGCTCACGTTGTCCCAATGGGCGTAGAGAATGGTTTGCTCGTCGGGGGACACGGCGAGGCCGCCACCTCCCGATAGCCGGACATTCGGGGGGAGTGTAAAGATCGTCTCCCGGCCTTCCGTCGCGAAATCAAAAAACCGAACCGAGAAGACCGCCTCGGGATCGCCCGGCTCCGGCGGCTCCGGGAAATAGATGCCCTTGGGCACGATCGCGAAACTGAAACCGGCCATGGGTCCCAGCACCTCCGTCTCTTCTCCGCCGGCCACGGAGGCTTTCCATAGAGTCGTCGGACTTGCAAGTTCCTTGGCGTAATAGACAAACCTGCCGTCGGGCGACTCCTGCGGGTGGAAGCCGCCTTCTCGGGTAATCCGAACCGGCTTCCCGCCCGCGGCGGAAACCTTCCAGATGTCGGTCGGCCCGCCGCGCCTCGACTCGAAATAAACCACGCTGCCGTCGTGCGACCAACTCGGAGCGAAGTCGTCGGCCGGGTGGTCGGTCAAGCGCAACGGGTTGCCGCCCGCCGGACTCACGACATAGATGTCCCAATTGCCGTCTTCGAGCATATCGATCGCAAGGCGCCGGCCGTCCGGCGACCACGACACATTATCCTGTTGCGTCCCCGTTCCCAAGCCGAGAAACCTCGCGTTCGACCCATCGGCGTCCGCCAGCCAGACGCCCCTCTCCCCGGACCGATTGGAGAGAAACGCGATCCTTCCGCCGTCCGGCGAGTATTGCGGCCGCTGCTCAAACTTTGTGGAAGAGAGAAAGCGGGATCGAGGGTTGAGGTTGCCGGCCGAGAGTGAGCGCCGCCAACGGTAGATGTTCGGGTCGACTTGACCTTGTACATAGGCCAGCCGGTCTCCCAAGGGAGATAGCGCAAAGGATCCAGCCGAAACCCCCGAGCCCACCCGTTCGGGTTCGGCTCCGCCGGAGACTTCGACCCTCCACAGTTCCGCTCCGAACCGGCGGCCGGCAAGATAGACGATCTCTTTCCCGTCCGCCGTCCAGTTGGGGTCGTATGCCGACTGATCCCCGACTGCCGGCCGCTCGGGGTCCCCATCCGGTTCGAGGTCGCCAGTCAGCGGGAGTAGATGGATATTGGCAATGTCGTAGCTCGTCCAGCGGGCAAACGCCAATGTGTCTCCGTTGGGCGAGAAGGCCGGGCTTTCGTCACCCCAGGAGTCGGCCGGCGGTGATGTCAAGGCAACCTTCTCGCCGCCTTCGACGGAGAGTGAGAACAGTGCGAAAGAGTCCTGCGTCGCGCTCCGATCGACGACGATCAAATGGCTGCCTCCGGGGGACCATGTGATCGCTTGAGGCAGGAAGAAGCTACGGTGGACCCGATCGACCTTCCTTTCGGGTCCTCCGATCGCGGGCTTGATGAGCACGTCGGCGAGGCGATCGCCGGGAGGCCTTCTCAGGAACGCGATGAAGCGCCCGTCGGGCGACCACGCGGGACTAGAGTCCTCGGCGGGATCGGTAGTCAGCCTTTGAGGAGTCGTGCCGCCGATCGGCAGGGTGTAGAGATCGAAGTTGTCCTCGTTCTCGCCGTTCCAGGAGAAGACGACCTGCTCGCCGTCGGGCGAAAAGGCCGGGGTGCGCTCGCTGCCCGGGTAGGTCGTGAGCGGGATGGTCTGGAGAGATTGCTCGGACACGGGTTTTTCGGACTGGAAGAGACCTAGGAAGGCGCCGGCCGCTACCGCCAGCGCCATCAGCACCGCCGCGCCGGCGAGGAGCCACGGGGTGCGATGGGATTGCGGCGTGGGTGCGGGAACCGGGCGGGCGCGGGTTGCAGCGTCTGCTTTCTGCTCTTTCTGCAGCTCCCGCAGATCGACCAGCAAGTCGTTAACGCCCTGATAGCGAGACGCCGGTGCCTTGGCCAGGCATTTATTGACGATGCGCTCGAGTTCCTGGGGAACGCCCGTGCGAACCGCCGTCAGCGGCTCGGGGGTCTCGTTCATGAGCGAGTAGACGACGACTTGGTCGTAGTCGCCTCGGAAAGGCGGTTGCCCGGCGACCATTTCGTAGAGCACGACGCCGAGGGACCAGATGTCGGTGCGGCTGTCTGTCTCCGCGCCCTCGGCTTGCTCGGGCGACATGTAGGTCATGGTGCCGAGTGTGGTGCCCTCGCGGGTGAATTTCGAACCGCCGGCGAGTTGCGCCAGGCCGAAGTCCATCACCTTGACGAGCCCTCGCGAACCTGCCATCAGCATCAAATTGTCGGGCTTGATGTCACGGTGGGTGATGCCTTTCTCGTGGGCCGCTTCGAGCCCGTCGGCTGTCTGGCCGGCAATAGATAGGGCTTCGGGCAGCTTGAGTGGGCCTTCCTTGATCTTCTCGCTTAGCGGGCGGCCTTCGAGAAAGGCCATGACGATGAAGGTTCGTCCTTCGGCTTCGTCGATTTCGTAGACGGTGCAGATGTTGGGGTGGTCGAGCCGCGCGGCGGCTTTGGCTTCGCGCTCGAAACGCTTGCGGGCCTCGTCGTCGCGCAGCAGATGCGGGGCGAGGAATTTCAGGGCGACGGGGCGATCGAGTTTGGTGTCCTCGGCCTTGTAGACGACACCCATCCCGCCCTCGCCGAGTTTCTCGGTGATTTTGTAGTGGGAGATGGTGTGGCCGATCATGGCGCGGGGAAGACCGCCAGTTTGAAATTGTAGCGTTAATGGCCTTCTTTTCGGGGAGAGTTCGTTTCTATGAATCCGCGGATTCATCATACCGCCATGCAGATGAATTTTGGGGGTCGAAAAGTTAGGTCCGATGGACGCGTTGTTTCCTGCCGTCCTGTCAGGGCTCGACGCGATGGGGACGGTTACCTGGGGTTCCGCCTTCGGCTCCACCCCAGGCTATATTCCTGCCGCCGCTTCGCGGCTCGTGGTGTTTGCAGTCTTGCCGGAGGCAAACGAAATGGCCAAGGCGCTTGAGAGGGGGTTGGAAAAAGAGATGTCGCCAGGAGTGGCGACACGGCACGCAAGAATGCGTGCGCCACGTCGGGGCTTCGGTATCGAGGAGATTCCGGGCTCTTTTCGGAGGAGTTCGTTTCTATGAATCCGCGGATTCATCATACCGCCATGCAGATGAATTTTGGGGTCGAAAAGTTAGGTCCGATGGACGGGTTGTTTCCTGCCGCCCTGTCAGGGCTCGACGCGATGGGGGCGGCACGCCGCGACAAGATAGGTTGAGGTTGCGACGACCTTTCGCCGGCCCGCCGGGGACGTGGCGTGAGCGTCCACGCTTGCCGCGAACCGATTCATCGGTTCGTATCCCCGAATTCGCGAGACCTTGCAAGGCGGCAATCCAAGACCCGCCCCGATGACTCGGGGCGCGCCAAGGCTGGAGCCTTACGCCACGTCGGGGGCTTCGGTATCACCGAGTTATGCGTACTTCCAGTGCGTCCCGTCGCGGGTGTCTTCGAGAATCACGCCTTGCCGTTGCAACTCGTCTCGGATTTCGTCGGCGCGGGCGAAATTGCGTGCCTTTCGTGCCTCGGCGCGCTCAGTTATCAGGCGCTCGATTTCCTCGGGCGGCACTTTCCCGGCGGTTTCGGTGTCGAGAACGTCGAAGATCGAATCGAACAGGTCGAGGACCTCGGCGGCTGACCGACGATTACCTTCCAGAAAACCTCCCGCGTCGATCTTGGTGTTGGCGTCGCGCACGTAATCGAAGACCGCTCCGAGCGCTTGCGCGGTGTTGAGGTCATCGTCCATGCCGGCGGCGAATTGGCGGTTTGCTTCGGTGGCGGCCGCGGAAAGCGCTTCGTTTTCGCCTTCGGAGAATGCTTCGGTTTCCAAACGCCGTTTGAAGTTGCGCAAGCGCTCGATCGCCGTGGCGGCGGCCCGTAGGCCGTCCATCGTGAAGTTCAACTGCTTGCGGTAGGGGGCCGAGACGAGCAGATAGCGAATGGCCTCGGGCGAATGCCCTTGCTCGATGAGGTCGCGCAAGGTATAGAAGTTGCCGAGTGATTTCGACATCTTTTGCCCGTCCACGAGCAAGTGCTCGGCGTGGACCCAGAAACGCACAAAGGGCTTGCCGGTCGCGGCTTGAGATTGCGCGATTTCGTTTTCGTGATGGGGGAAAACGAGGTCGACGCCGCCGGTGTGGATGTCGAAGGTTTCGCCCAGGTACTGCATGCCCATCGCCGAGCATTCGATATGCCAACCGGGGCGGCCGGGGCCGAAGGGGCTGTCCCAGTGCGGCTCTCCGTCTTTGGACGCTTTCCAGAGGGCGAAGTCGCGGGCGTTGTCTTTTTCGTATTCGTCTTGGTCGACGCGGGCACCGGCTTTCATGCCGCTGGTATCGAGGCGGGCGAGCTTCCCGTATTCGGCGAAATTGGCAATGCGGAAATAGGTCGATCCGTCGCTTTGGTAGGTAAAGCCGTTTTCCTCGAGACGCCGGATCAGGTCGATCATGGCGTCGATGTGTGCGGTGGCCGGGGTGAGGTGCTCGGGTTCCTCGAGCCGCAGCGTCTTTGCATCCTGCTGGAAGGCCTCGGTGTATTGGGCGGTGTATTCGGTGAGCGTTTGGCCGGCCGCGGCGGCGTTGGCGATGATCTTGTCGTCGACGTCGGTGATGTTCATGACGTGGAGAAGCTCATAGCCCGAGTGGCGCAGATGCCGGCGCAGGATGTCTTGGAAGGCGAAGGTGCGCAGGTTTCCGATATGGGCGTGGCTGTAGACGGTCGGGCCGCAGGAGTACATGCGGACGGTGTTGCCTTCAGCGGGTTGGAAGGGTTCGAGGGTGCGGGTGAGGGTGTTATAGAGGTGGAGCATGGTCTAACGCAGTGTCTATTTCAGTCTCACCGAAAGGAGTGCGGATTCGCAAAGCGGTGGGGGTAAACTTTGTGCTCGGGGGGCTGGTTCAGTCCGGGTGGTTTACTCGGTGACCTGCCCCGCTATAATAGCCGTCATGCGGCTTCAAAAACTTGCTCATATCCGACAGAATTTTCCGAATCGGGCGCTGCCTGACGTGGCGGCGGCGGTGCGGGCGCAGATGGAGGGGGCTGCTTGGGCTCTTGCCGTCACACCCGGCAGCCGTATTGCCGTTGGCGTCGGCAGTCGCGGCATCACGAATATCGATGTGATCGCGAAAGCGGTGGTCGAGTTCTGGAAATCGCGCGGGGTCCAGCCGTTCTTGATTCCCGTCATGGGCAGCCATGGCTCGGCGTCGGCCGAGGGGCAGGCGGACGTGCTGGCGCACTACGGCATTAGCGAAGAGACGATGGGCGCGCCGGTTGTCAGTTCACTCGATGTCGTTCCGATCGGAACGACGCCCGAGGGCATCGAGGTCGTCATGGACCGCCAAGCGCACGAGGCCGACGGCACGATGCTGCTGAGCCGCGTGAAATGGCATACCGATTTCGACGGCAAGCTCGAAAGCGGTCTCCATAAGATGATGGCGATCGGACTCGGGAAATGGGCCGGCGCGAAGCGCTACCACACCTACGCGCTGGAGCTCGGGCTCGAACGGATGATTCGCAGCGTTGGGAAGGTGATGCTCGCGACGGGCAAGATGCTCGGCGGCATGGCGATTCTCGAGGACGCCTGCCACAGCACGGCCGAAGTCGCCGCGGTCGGGGCGGCGGACATGGTCGAACGCGAGGAAGAGTTGCTGGCCAAGGTGAAGTCGTGGAAGCCGAACATCCCGGTCAAGGAAGTGGATCTGTTGATCGTCGACGAGATCGGCAAGAACTTCTCGGGTGCCGGCATGGATACGAAGATCGTCAATCGCAGCGGGCGCAAGGGTCCGAACAGTTGGCCCGGCGTCCCTAAGATTTTCCGCATCATCGTGCGCGACCTTTCGCCGCTCAGCAACGGCAATGCGATCGGTATGGGACTGGCCGATGCCATCACCGATCGGCTTTTCGAAAAGGTCGATTTCGAGGCTACCTGGGTGAACAGCCTGACAGCCTCGAGCCCGCCGGCGGCCTTCACGCCGATGCATTTCCCCGACGATCGTACCTGCATTGAGAAGATCGTGCCTACGTGCGGGAAGCTCGATTTGAGCGAGGTCACGATCGCTTGGATTCGCAATTCCATGGATATCGGCGAATTGATGGTGAGCGAGGGGCTGCTCGATGAGGTGCGGACCAACCCGGAGATCGAGGTTCTGAGCGAGGCGATGGATCTGGAGTTTGACGACTCGGGCAACCTTATCAACATGATGGCTGCCGAGCCGGTAGCGCATTAGCTTGGGTGATTCGAAGCGGGCAATATCTCGCTACGTTTCAAAGCCTTGATAGTGTCAGCGCGTTGTCTCGGAGTGATCTCGTCCCATATAATGACCATGCCGGTCCGAAGACTAATTGTGGGAGACAGTAGGCATCCCGACCGGCCGTGAGCGGGAGGTTAAATTGTCGTACCGCGATACCCCCAGCTTTCCTCGGCTCCTCTCCCGTCGAAAACTTCTCGAGATGACCGGACTCGGATTCGGGAGCTTGGCTCTGGCCGGGCTTATCGAGTCGGAGTCGGTGCTGTCGGCCGCCCCGGTTCATAACGACCTCAAGCCGCGTGAAGGGCACTTTCCCGCTCGTGCAAAAGCCGTCATTCAGTTCTGTCAGAACGGCGGGCCGAGCCAGATGGATCTTTTTGATCCGAAGCCGGAGTTGACCAAGCGCGCCGGGCAACCTCATCCCGACGGCGTCGAGATTCACCAACCCAACAACGACAACGTGTTGATGCCGAGCCCGTTCGAGTTTCGGCAGCATGGTGAGTCGGGGATGACGCTGGCCGATATCCTCCCACATCAGGCCGGGATGGTCGATGAGATGTGCCTGATCCGCTCGATGTATACCGAGCACAACAACCACCCCGAAGGGCTGCACATGCTGCAGACCTGCAAGATCTTCCCGGGGCGGCCGGTGATGGGAGCATGGATTACCTACGCGTTGGGAAGCCAGAATCAGAATCTTCCGGCGTATGTCGTTTTGCGGGACCCCGAAGGGTACAGCACGAGCGGCAAGCTGGTCTGGTCGAGCGGGTTCCTGCCGGCGCTTTATCAAGGGGTCGAGTTCAGCTCGGCGGGCACTCCGGTGCATCATCTGAGTCCGACGAAGCCGCGGCCTCCGGGCGTGCAGCGCGAGAGCTTGGACTTTCTGGCGAAGTTGAACGCCGAGCACTTGCGCCGGCATCCCGGGGAATCGGAGCTCGAAGCGCGGATCCAAAACTATGAAATGGCGGCCGGGATGCAATTGGCCGCGACCGAGGTGCTGGATCTCTCGAAGGAATCCGACGCGACCCGCAAGGCCTACGGCCTCGATGACGAACTCACGGCGAGTTACGGCACGCGCTGCCTGATGGCGCGGCGATTGGTGGAAGCCGGCGTTCGCTTTGTGCAGATCTTCCCCGGCAAGGGACAGATCTGGGATCACCATGAGTTGCTTGAGACCGGTCTTCCCGAAGTGTGCGCCAAGACGGATAAGTCCACCGCGGCGCTGGTGAAAGACCTCAAGTCGCGCGGCTTGCTCGACACGACGATCGTCATGTGGGCCGGCGAGTTCGGGCGCCTGCCGACGACGCAGAACTCCGACGGCCGCGACCATAACCGACATGCCTTCAGCCTTTGGATGGCCGGCGGCGGTTTCAGGAAGGGCCTGACTTACGGCGAGACGGATGACTTCGGTTACAAAGCGACGGCGAATCGAGTGAGCGTCCCGAGCTTGCAGGCGACGATTTTCCGCCAGCTCGGTATCGATCACAAACGCCTGAACTATCTTCACGAGGGCCGGGACCACACGCCGACCAATGCCACCGTCACCGGGGCCGAGGTTGTCGAGGATTTGATCGAGACGTAGGTTGAGGGCCACAGCGTAAGTCCGCGCGCTTTGGAGAAGAGATGTCGCCACGAATGGCGACACGGCACGCTGAAAGCGTGCGCCACGTCGGGGCCGCGGCGGCGAGAACGGACTAGTGCCGTTGGCCGCCGGTCGTTAACTTGATGCGAAGACTTCTCAGCTTGGTCGTGGGAGTCGGTTGCAGCTTACCAACCGTCGCGGCGCAACAGCCTCGTTTTGAGCGCGACGTCCTTCCGATCGTCACGGCGAAGTGCCTGAGCTGCCATGGCGACAACTCCCTGGTCGGCCTCGATTTGCGAACGGCGGCGTCGCTGTTGCTAGGGAGCCACAACGGGCCGGTGGTCGTCAAGGGGTCTGCAGAGGAAAGCCTTCTCTACCAGAAAATCTCAAGTCGTATGATGCCGCCCGAGGCTTTCAAGAGGCCGTTGACGGAGGCGGAGATTGAGACGATCCGCTTGTGGATTGAAGGCGGGGCTGTCTCGGATGAAGCGGTGCAGATCGTTCTTTCCGACGAGCAAGTCGCCAAGTTCCAAGACGAGGCGCTGCCGGTTTTTCGGGCGCGCTGTATCGCTTGTCACAGCGGCGGGGAGCCGATGGGCGGGCTGGATTTGCGCACGCTGCAATCGCTTCTCGCCGGGAGCCACAATGGACCGGTGATCGTTGAGGGATCGGCGGACGCGAGTATCTTGATCCGCAAGGTCACGGCCCAAACGATGCCTCCGCCCGGGGCCGGGCCGCCGCTCGGCAATCGGGAGATCGAGCAGTTACGTCTCTGGGTGGATACGTCGAGATTCGGTATTCGGGCGGATCGGGCGGGCGCCGAGCGGGTGACCTTCACAGAAAACGAAGCCCCTCCGGTTACAGAAGAGCAGCGACAGTTCTGGGCATTTCGCAAACCCGAGGCGCGGCCCGCGCCGACGGTGCGCAATGGGAACCGCGTTCGTAACGAGATCGACGCGTTTGTGCTCGCCAAGCTGGAATCGGGAGAGTTGACGTTTTCTCCCGAGGCCTCGAAAGAAGTGCTCATGCGGCGGGCCTATTTCGACTTAACCGGGCTGCCGCCGAGCCCGGAGGAGATCGACGAGTTTCTTTCGGATGCCGAACCCAACGCTTACGAGCGTTTGATCGACCGGCTGTTGGCCTCGCCGCGATACGGCGAGCGATGGGGGCGCCATTGGTTGGACGCGGCCGGGTACATCGACACCGCCGGATCGGACAACGACCTGGCCATCATTAGCGTCCTGGAAGGAATGTGGCGTTATCGCGACTATGTCGTGAAGTCGTTCAACGACGACAAGCCGTGGGACCGGTTTGTCACCGAGCAACTTGCCGGCGATGAGCTGGTCGACTGGCGCGGCGCCGAGAAATATACTCCCGAGATCCTGGAGTCGCTCATCGCCACCGGTTACCTGCGAACCCCTTTCGATCGCACCGGCGCCGATATCACGAACCTTTACAAGGAACGCCATGACGTGGTGTTCGGTTTGGTCGAGAAGGTTTCGGCGAGCCTGATGGGCTTGACGGTCAGCTGCGCTCGGTGCCACAGCCACCGCTTCGACCCGATTCCCCAGCGCGACTACTATCGTTTCATGGCACTGTTCACGCCTGCGTACAACCCAATGAATTGGAAGCAGCCGCAAGATCGCTTCTTGCCGGATGTGGCGAAGACCGAGCAGGAGGAAATCGACCGCCACAACGCGGAGTTCGACAAGCCGCTCGCCGAACTGAATGAAGAACGAACCAGATTGCGGCAACCCTACGAAGACGCGCTGCTTGATAACAAGCTCGAAGCCTTGCCCCAGGAGATTCGCGCCGATACCAAGACGGCGCTGCGAACCGACGAGGAAGAGCGAACCCAGATTCAAAAGTATCTCTTCAAGAAGTTCGGCGAGAAACTCGCCGTCAAGCCGGAGGAAGTCGACGAAGCCCTCGCGCGCAACCCGCAACACAGCGACGAGCAAGAAAAACTTGATCAAAAGATCGCCACGCTGGAGAGCTCCAAGCGAAGCTACGGGAAGATCCAAGCGGCCTGGGACGTGGGGGCTCCGCCGACCACGCGGCTGCTGCAGCGGGGCGCCGTGGAGTCGCCGGGGCCGCCGGTGAAACCGGGCTTTTTGGAAGTGCTCTCCGCGACCGGCGAGACGGACTCGATGCGCCCGGCCGGCGCGCAAGGCGCAACCAGCGGTCATCGGCTCGCACTGGCGAGGTGGCTGACAAGCTCCAACAACCCTCTCACCGCGCGCGTTGCCGTCAATCGCGTTTGGCAGCATCATTTCGGTGTCGGGATTGTGGCTACGCCGGAGAACTTTGGGGAGCTGGGAGCGCGGCCGACTCATCCGGAGCTGTTGGATTGGTTGGCGGTCGATTTCATGGACAACGGCTGGAGGATGAAACGGCTGCACAGGATGATCACGACCTCGACCGTGTACCGCCAGTCGTCGCGGCAAACGGAATCGAGAGGGCACGCCGCGGCGAAAAAGGCCGACCCGCTCAATAAGCTACTTTGGCGGATGAACATGCGGCGTCTCGAGGCCGAGGCCGTGCGGGACGCCATCCTCGCGGCAAGCGGAAAGCTGGACCGCACGCTTGGCGGGCCGGCGATCATGGTCGCGCATGACCCGAGCGGTTTGCAGTCGATTGATCGCAAGGACCCGACCCCGAATGCCGCCGGCCGGCGCAGCCTGTACGTCCTGGCGCGGCGCAGCTACCCGCTGAATTTCTTGGAAGTGTTCGACTATCCGCTGATCCAGACCGGCTGCAACCGGCGAATCAACTCGGCGACGCCTTTGCAGTCTTTAACCCTGATGAACGATGGGTTTGTCATCGAGCATGCCGAGCAGTTGGGCGAGCGGGTGGAGCGAATGGCGAATGGGGCGTCCACGGAGGAAAAAATCGGAACGGCCTATCAGCTCACTCTCTCGAGAAAACCGACGACAAAAGAGACGGCGCTTTCGTTTGCACATCTCGGTAAACAAGAAGAGCTGTATCGCAAAGCGAACGTCGCGCCCCGCGAAGCCGCTTCAAAAGCCCTGGCAAGTCTCGCCCAGATGCTCCTTGCGAGCAACGAATTCCTATACGTGGAGTAGGAGACTCTCCCTCAATTTTGCGCCAGCATGCGCAACATAGATACTGAGCCCAGAGCGCGAGCGACGGGCCAAGGGCAAACAACTGCCACGCACTCCGGTACCGCGCCTCCCCGAATCTCCCCGCGTTTCGGCGTTGTCTTCGGTCTACTCGAAACCGTCGTGTTCTTGGCCCGTCGCTCGCGCTCTGGGCTCAGTATCTACGTGCTGAATTGTGTGCACGGGGGCGAGGGGCCCTCCCGATTTCTTCACAGCCTCTCAGCCCTGGGCTTGCGCCCCTGGCCGATATTAACCCTGCAGTTTCCCCCAAGACTTACCGGCGTAGCATCTAGGCGAGCAATCGATGAACCGTGTCGCCGTGGACGTCGGTCAGCCGAAACTCGCGGCCCGCGTCGGCGTTTTCCGCCGTGGGCGTGCGGCCGAACTCGCCTCCCCAGATGACAAGGATTTCATCGAGCAGGCCGCGGCTTTTCAAATCAGTGAGCAATCCGGCAATGGGCTTGTCGATCTCGCCGGACTTCTTGATCATGTTCTCTTTCAGCTTCTGATGGTGATCCCATCCGTTGCCGTTGCATTGCACGAAGCGCACGCCGCGCTCGCAGAATCGGCGCGCCAAGAGGCACTGCCGGCCGAAGTCTTCGGTTAGCTCGTCGTCCAAGCCGTAAAGGCGGCGGGTGGCGGCGGTTTCACCGCTGATGTCCATCACCCGCGGAGCTTCTGCTTGCATACGGAAGGCGAGTTCGAAGGTAGCGATGCGGCTCTCCAGCTCGCTTTCGTAACCCACGTGCTCGGTGTGGTGTTGCGAGAGGTCGCTGAGCATGTCTAACTCGAGGCGCTGGAGATCGACGCGATTCTTGTCGTTACCCTGTCCGTCGCCCTTTCCGGCACCAATGAAGGGGAACCTGGCGTCCTTCGATTTCGTGTTTCCGTAGCCGAGCAGTGTTCCCTGGTGGGCGGCCGGCAAGAACGCGGAGCTGAAGTTATTCGCGCCGCCTTCGGCCAAGGCCTGCCCCATGGTGATGTAGCCGGGGAGGTCCTGGTTTTCCGACCCGAGCCCGTAGGTAAGCCAGGAACCCATCGCCGGCCGGATGAACGTGTCGCTGCCGGTGTGCCACTCACACCCAACGAGTCAACGCCGCGATCTCGGCTCTGGGGAGCTTTTTCTTCGGCGGCATTTGCACGAAAGTGTCGTGATTGACGGCATGGATGAAAAGGCTGCGACCGGAATCGCCCGGCACGACCGCGGGGCCGAACGTCCGCCGCGCAGCATGCCTTCGCGTGAGTCAAGCCGCAGGCCGGCCTGTCCCTCGCCGGCCGCCGGACCGTGGCAGGGGTAGCAATGGTTCGCCAGGATCGGACGGACTTGTTTTTCGAAGAAGTCGTCTGCCTGCCCTTGGGCGAAAGGCGGGAGCGCGGCGACTGCCAAGGCGACGAGAAATCCGTGAAATCGCGACATTAAGAACCGCCAGATCGAGCGTATCACGAGCCAACGCCGGTGCTTTCCGTCGGGTCGCGGTGGCAATCACCTCGTGCCGGGCCGCTCGATTTCGCCTACATCAATTCGATCGGCTCGGGCGTTATCGGGTTGAGGGAGTCGGTGCGGGCTTGACCGGTCAGCGTCTGAGGACAAAACCGAAATCAGTTCGGCATACTCGCCGCCGGTTCGGGTGCGAAATAGAGCTCGCTGGAAGGAAAGCCCCGACTCAGCCAGCGCGCCCTCGAAACCTAGCGTTGCTTTGGGGAAGTGTCGCTTGCCCTCCGCGTTCGTCAAGTACAGATCTCCGGCGCGGAGCTGCTCCGGCCAGGGTTTCCCTGCCACGGTGTTTTCCACATCCGCCCCCCAAAACAACTCCACGGCCTTGATTTCTCCTCTCGAAAGGACAAACAGGTTGTTGTGCAAACCCCAATCGAGAATCTTCACCTCACGGCCGGACTGATAGGTTTCCAGGTAATCATTCACGAGATAGATCGCGTCGGACCACGAACTGGTTCCGCCGGTCCGTTGGAGACCTCGAATCGCCGCAGCGTTCCAAGACACGGCGGCACCAAGGTAAACGAGAGCAAGGGCGCCGGCAACGACCTTGGCCGCCCGACCGAGTGTCCCCAGCCAAACCAGCGCGAGTACGACGACCATTGCGATTGCCGGCACGAGCGTAGCCAGGTGGTGGTGCGCTATCGGCAGTCGCGAGAACACCATGATCGCCGCGAAAACCAAGCAGAAGATCGCGCTGAACCGGTGCCAGAGCGCGTCCGACGATTTATCTTTCCTGAGCAGGGCCGAAGCGAGCCCAAACAGCATGGTCGCGGCGAGTGCGGTCGAGAGCCACATTGGAAACGAGGCCGGGCCGTCCCAGACAGCGCGGTACTCGGAGTCGCACAATAGCGTGTCGACCAACATCGGCAACCGCGCTAGGAAAAGCTCGCCCAGCCCCAGGTCGAGCCGCGCGTGACTGACGAAAGCGAGAGTTCCACCGCGCGATAGCAACTCGTAGACAAGGACCGGCAAACATCCGATGAGGCCGCCCGAAAGCAAAGCGCCCGCGTGACGGCGGGGAATCCAGGTCCTACGACCAAGCACCAGCGCGGCGGCGACCGCTGCTGACAAGAGCAACCAAGCGAAATTGAGCCGGTTCCACACCGCGATCCCCGCCAGAAAGCCGATCAAAGAGGCGCGGGAAGCGCTCGGGGACTTCAAATAGGAGTTGATCGAAAGCGCAAGAGCGCCGAGCGATGCCATCCAAACAGCGACGTTACCCTTGTCCAGAACCGTATGGAACAGAAAGGAAGGATGAACCGCGATGACGAGCGCCGTAACTGCTCCGACAGCCGGATGGATTTGCTCGCGAAGCAGCCGCGCCAAGGCCCAAATACCAAACGCGGTGAGCAGCGCGGCGACGACTCTCGAGATGAATGGATCGGTTCCCCACAACGCGAACACGGGCAGCAGCAAGTAATAGCGGCCCGCCCCGACATAGGGCATGATCATCACGGGCCACCATCGTCCGTCGATTTCAATCCACCCGCCCGGATCGTAGTGGGCAAACCGCGGCTTGCCTTCCGATTCCAGTATGTGAACCGCGCCGTGTTGGTGTATCGCTTCGTCGTAGTGCAGGCCGACGTCCTGCCACGCGAGGCCAACGGCGAGCAGGAGGTAGAGCAGAATGGCGGCGGCGGTCACGAGTGACCAGCGGTTGCTTGTGAAGTGATCGGCTGTGGGCACGGGATTGTTCGGGAGGGGGCTGGCCGCGGTGAACACGCGGCATTGAGCGCGAGTTATGTCGCCAAGAGTGGCGACACGGCACGCTGAAAGCGTGCGCCACGTCCGGCGCCGACGCTCGGATCGAGTCCGCCGGCACCCCTGTTTAACGGTGTCTAACGGCTTTTTGCTGCTTGGGTGGTCTTCTCTTCGGCGCGCGCGCCGCCAAGGATAAGCTCCACCGCCGTATTGCCCTCATGGCAGGCGTATTCGTACATCCGATAACCCGGATCTCGAGTTAGCGGCATCGCGATTTTCCAGGGGCTTGTATAGATCTCGGGATCCTCGATGGTGACCTCGTAGTTGATCGTGTCGGCGCTGACACGAGTGAAGCGTTCGACGACATGAAGGGCCTCGGTCTGCGGGATGCCCTTGATGCGCCGGGACGCGGAATTGGAAGCGATCCAGCCCTTGTTGATGAAATTGGCTGTTTCAATGACCAACGTATCGCCTTCCCAGCGGCCGCGCGAGTCTCCCATCCACAGGCGAATGTTCGGGCTGACATGAGGACGCCCGTCCAGAGGGATGATACGGGTGTCGTGAATCATTTCGTAGAGAATCGTCACGTATCCGGGAGTCTGCAGAATCCGATAGGCATTGTTGTACCCGGCGGGGAAGATTGAGCCCGGTACGCCGCGCGTGATGCAGCGATCCCACACACTCATGTACTCGTAAGAGTCTTTGGCCCGGGCCTTGTTGTAGTCCCTTTTTGCCTCGGCTGACGGCCTCGTAGGGACACGGCCGTCGGGCGGATCGACTACCAGCGAGGTCTGGCGGGCGGGGAGGAACCGCGTTCCTGCATCGAGCCAGATCTGGTTGTAAGCGCCGACGCTGCCCGGAGCGGACTTGCCGTCCCCGGCGGCGCGTCTTTGAGCGACCTGCTCTTCGATTTGCTCCGCTTCGTTTTCGGTGAGAAACTGTTTTCCTTGGTCTTCAATAGGGCGCTCAAAAGGAGTGATGGTTTCGTTCGTCCATATGGCTTGCAGGTCGGGGTCTCCCCAGGGTGTTCGCGGGTGAGTCCAAGCGTCGGCGGCGCCCGTCGCGGTCTGGGCGGAGGCGGGGGCCGGCGCCGCGGCCGGAACGGAGATCATTCCGAGTACAAGCGCGATGGAAACGAGACATCGATTGTTCATCGCTTGGATTCCTTGCTCCGCGGCCGAGTTGGACCGCCGGACCGCCAGTCCGAGAAACGCTTCAGTAAACCAACTTTAGCGAATCCAGCGCGTCTCGTGGCACACTTCGCAGGCGTCGATGATTTGATTGCCGGCCCTGGTGATGCCGTCGATGTCCTTCGCTTCGGCGGCTTTGAGCGCGGCCGCGCCCGCATCGACCATCGCCAACGAAGTCTTCATCCAGACGGAGTCCTTGGCGCGGCTCCCCGATCATCAGCAGGTTGCCGGATTCGGCCAGGATCACGGCGCTGTTGCGAACGGCGGTCCATTCTTTGTCGTCATTCGGCGGGTTCCTGCCGACGTTGAACAAATCGTTCGAAGCTGGAATGACCATGGCTTGCATGAGCTGTGTGATGTCGGCAACCGGCTTTGGCACGGGCTGTTGAGTCATCGCGACGTTGGCGAAAAGTAGAGCGATCGCTGCGAAGACGAACGAAACGAGAATACGCTGAGTCATGACTTCCCCGGAAAACAAGCCCGGAATCTCCTCGATGTCGAACGTCGCCGCCGGTCCGGCGCGAACTTCCTTCTACGGTATCTTCGGTTCTTCCTTCGCGGCCTTGTCGGTGGCGCGCGCTCCCTCGAGCATAGTTACCATGCTGTAGTTTCCTTCGTGACAAGCGTACTCGAACATCGGCTGATCGGTTTTCTTCATGGGAATCGCCGCTGACCAGGGCTTGGTGAACGACTTTGGATCGTCGATCTTGTATTCGTAAAGCCAAGGCCCAAATACCAAACGCGGTGAGCAGCGCGGCGACGACTCTCGAGATGAATGGATCGGTTCCCCACAACGCGAACACGGGCAGCAGCAAGTAATGGCGGCCCGCCCCGACATAGGGCATGATCATCACAGGCCACCATCGTCCGTCGACTTCGATCCACCCGCCCGGATCGTAGTGGGCAAACCGCGGCTTGCCTTCCCAGTGCAGCATGTGAACGGCCCCATGTTGGTGAATCGCCTCGTCGTAGTGGAGTCCGACGTCTTGGTGAGCAATCCCCAATGCGAGCAGGAGGTGGAGCAGGATCGCAGCCGCGGTGATGAGGGACCAGCGGTGGCTATTGAAATGATCGGCGATCGGCACGGGATTGTTCGGGAGGGGGCGGCCGCGGTGAACACGCGGCATCGAGCGCGAGTTATGTCGCCAAGAGTGGCGACACGGCACGCTGAAAGCGAGCGACACGTCCGGTGCCGACGCTCGGATCGGGCCGTCGGTACCCTGTTGAACGGTGTCTAACGGCTTTTTGCTGCTTGGGTGGTCTTCTCTTCGGCGCGCGCTCCGCCAAGGATAAGCTCCACCGCCGTGTTGCCCTCATGGCATGCGTACTCGTACATCCGATAACCCGGATCTCGAGTTAGCGGCATCGCGATTTTCCAGGGGCTTGTATAGATCTCGGGATCCTCGATGGTGACCTCGTAGTTGATCGTGTCGGCGCTGACACGGGTGAAGCGTTCGACGACATGCAGGGCCTCGGTCTGCGGGATGCCCTTGATGCGCCGGGACTCGGAATTGGAAGCGATCCAGCCCTTGTTGATGAAATTGGCTGTTTCAATGACCAACGTATCGCCTTCCCAGCGGCCGCGCGAGTCTCCCATCCACAGGCGAATGTTCGGGCTGACATGAGGACGCCCGTCCAGAGGGATGATACGGGTGTCGTGAATCATTTCGTAGAGAATCGTCACGTATCCGGGAGTCTGCAGAATCCGATAGGCATTGTTGTACCCGGTGGGGAAGATTGAGCCCGGTACGCCGCGCGTGATGCAGCGATCCCACACACTCATGTACTCGTAAGAGTCCTTGGCCCGGGCCTTGTTGTAGTCCCTTTTTGCCTCGGCTGACGGCCTCGTAGGGACGCGACCGTCGGGCGGATCGACTACCAGTGAAGTCTGGCGAGTGGGGAGGAACCGCGTTCCTGTATCGAGCCAGATCTGGTTGTAAGCGCCGACGCTGCCCGGAGCGGACTTGCCGTCCCCGGCGGCGCGTCTTTGAGCGACCTGCTCTTCGATTTGCTTCGCTTCGTTTTCGGTCAGAAACTGTTTTCCTTGGTTTTCAATAGGGCGCTCAAAAGGAGTGATGGTTTCGTTCGTCCATACGGCTTGCAGGTCGGGGTCTCCCCAGGGTGTTCGCGGGTGAGTCCAAGCGTCGGCGGCGCCTGTCGCGGTCTGGGCGGAGGCGGGGGCCGGCGCCGCGGCCGGGACGGAGATCATTCCGAGTAGAAGCGCGGTGGAAACGAGACATCGATTGTTCATCGCTTGGATTCCTTGCTCCGCGGCCGAGTTGAACCGCCGGACCGCCAATCCGGGAAACGTTTCAGTAAACCAACTTTAGCGAATCCAGTGCGTCTCGTGGCACACTTCGCAGGCGTCGATGATTTGATTGCCGGCCCTCGTGATGCCGTCGACGTCCTTCGCCTCGGCGGCCGTCAGCGCGGTTGCGCCCGCCTCGACCATCGCTAATGAAGTCTTCATCCAGACGGAGTCTTTGGCACGGTTTCCGATCATCAGCAGGTTGCCGGATTCGGCCAGGATCACGGCGCTGTTGCGAACGGCGGTCCATTCTTTTTCGTCTTTGGGCGGTTGTCTTGCGACGTTGAACAAATTATTCGATGAGGGAATGACCATGGCCTGCATGAGTTGCGGGATGTCGGCAACCGGCTTTGGCACGGGCTGTTGGGTCATCGCGACGTTGGCGAAAAGTAGAGCGATCGCTGCGAAGACGAACGAAACGAGAATACGCTGAATCATGACTTCCCCCGCAATGAGTCCGGATTACCTTGATGTCGAACGTCCCCGGCGTGGCGTGAACTTCCTTCTACGGTATCTTCGGTTCTCCCTTCGCGGCCTTGTCGGCGGTCTTATCGGCGGCGCGCGCTCCCTCGAGCATAGTCACCATGCTGTAGTTTCCTTCGTGACAAGCGTACTCGAACATCGGCTGATCGGTTTTCTTCATGGGAATCGCCGCTGACCAGGGCTTGGTGAACGACTTCGGATCGTCGATCTTGTATTCGTAAAGCAGTTCTTCGGCACCGATGCGGGTGAAGCGCTCGATGAGACGCATGTTCTTTCCGGATCCTTTGAATGTCGTCTTGTTCGTGAAATTCGTTGATTCCACGACCAGTGTATCGCCGTCCCATCGGCCACGAGCGTCTCCTCGCCATTGCCGAATATCTTCCGGCAGACGCGGACGCCCGTCCATGGGGACGATGCGGGCATCGTTGACCATTTCGATTAGGAGAACCGCGTACCCGGGTGTTTGGAAGATGTGAACGTTATTGTTGTAAGCGCTCGGCGAATAGGGCGGTCCGGCGTTAAGTCCAAGGATGCAGCGCTCGGCCGTACCGCGGTCCTCGGGACCGTGCGCGGCGCGCGCCCTGGCTGCCCGTCTTGCGTCGTATCTCTTTTGCGCCCGAGGGGTGAGAGCAGGGATTTTCCCGTCCGGCGGATCGACGATGAGTGACGTTCGCTTGTCCTCGGTGAGTTCGTCGCCGTAGTCCCACCAAAACTGGTTGTAGGCAAGCCGAACGTCTTGTTGGGCGGTCAGACCGTCCGCTGTTCGACGGTCCTTGTTACGGCGCTGTAATTCTTGCGATTGAAATTCAGCGGCTTCTTCCTCGTCGAGAACCTCTTTTCCCGCTAGCGTTTTGGGGCGCTCCAACGGCGTAATCGTTCGGAAATCCCAAACTCCTCGAAGGTCCGGGACACCCCAGGCGGTTCGCGGCGGGGTCCATTTGTGTGGTTCGTCGCTCCGAGCTGGGTCCGCGGCCGATGCCGGCACCACAAACCCGAGGGCCGTCATGGCCGCGGGAAACACGAAGGAAGCGAGAAATCGACGACGCATCTTCAACCTGCCTTTCGCAACTCCGTTCGGTCCGCGCTTTGCCGGAAGCGGCTTCTAGCGGCGCGCGGAAAGACCCGGTCACTTTGGGTCCCAGTTAAGCGTATACACCCAGAGGTTTTCGATGTCAAGACCCGCCGAGTGCGTGACATGAATGTGTGGGAATCGGCGACCCCAGCTCGAGCGCTTCTAGACCTGAAATTCTTGGTTGGTTCGGCCGTGGCTAAAGCATTACACAATAAGGCCGTTGAAATTGAACCGGCCTCGGCCGGACAATGATCCCGTTAAGCCAGCCCTGCAAGGGTCGGCCTATTTGCGAGCCAAATCCGGTGAACCGGGCTGAGCGTGGGCTTCCGCCCACGCCTCTGTTTCTATTCCTCGTATTGCGATGGGGACGTCCTACATTCAGGTCGCTCACCTAGGTCCAGCCGTCAAGCGGCGGGCGCGCCGACGGAGCCGACTCCACGCCTGTACAATCGAACTCGCGCTCAACACCGCGCCGCCCATGAGCAGCACGATCAGGACGATGTCCCACAGAGGCCGTCGGTAATAGAGAAACTGGAAATCCAAATTGTGCAGCCCGTGGTAGAGCCAACGGTTTATGCGGGTGAGTCGCTCTTCCTTGCGCAAGATTAACCCCCGATGCGGGTCAATGTAGAGCCACGTCTGCCGGCGGTCGTCGAAGCGCATTCGAAGAACCGGGAGCGGCAGGGCGCGATCCCGGCTGTAGTAGTAGTCGTCGTAGTCTTGGAGCCACGTTGAGTCCTTGACCGAGGTTCCGGACATCGCGGCGCGGGCAGCCGCGAAAACATCGTCGTGATCGAAACGCGTGAATGTCCCTCGCTCAGGAGTAACGGCCGAGACGGCAACGTGCTCGACCGGTTGGACCGGAGAGAGAAACGTCGCCGGACTGCTGCACGGGCGGTCCCGCGCTTGGCCGGCCGAAGGAGGGCGATAGGCAACAAAGAAAGGCTCCCCCCGAAATTGCGCCACTTCAAGCTCTTTAGGGTTAAGAGACGAGCTGATCGCCTCCAGACCGTGACGGAGCGCTTCAGGAGTCACCAAATCGAGGCGGAGCGGCCCGCCGGCCATTGCCGCACTTTGCCGCCCGGTCGGTGCGGTTCCCGGGTGCCAATTCCAAGGATCCAGTGACAGGCAGCCACTCAGAATCCACGTAAACGTTGTGAAGCCGAAGATCAGACCGGCGTAGTGGTGCCACCGCATCAAGCCCGCGTAGGGAGAGCGGGTACGGACAAGCTTCACGCGATACCGAGTCGTTAGGGAAAACCGCCAGATGCCCCAGACCAGTCCCGACAGCGAAAGCAGGCACCCCGCCAACGACAGCCCGATAACGGAATTGATCCAAAGGGCCGATTGGCGTCGAAAAGGCGTGAAGTAGAGCCAATGCAGCACGCTTCCCAAGTAAGACCAGCCTCGTCCGGAGCGTGTTGTCTTCATCACGACTTCACCCGTGCGGTCGGAAACGTAGACATAGGTGTCGTCGGGATCGTCCAACGCAATGCGGTGCATCGGCATTAAGCGCCGCAATTGAAGGGTCCACTGATCAGCGTCGGTTAGGTGCCTATCGTATTGAGCGTTCTTTGCGAGGTCAGGTTCGAATTGTTTTGCAAGCATCATCGCCTGCTCGGCACTTAGCGTACTCAGAAGCTGCCCGTCGTCCGCAAAGACGGCGGTCCACTCGCTGCCTCGAACAAAGCGGTAGACGGGCCGGTCACCCAGCATGCCCACGCGAAACCGATCGGGCCGGTATCGGAGGCCCCGGGCGGCGTCGGCGGGCGCGACCTTCAACTTGGAAAGATTCAATGCCGGCAATCTTTGTAGACGCTCTTCGGGCGACAAGCTCGGCATGCGCTCGTAGATCATCACGAGGCCCGAGACGAACCACGCGATGAAGAGCAGGCCGCCGCCGATGCCAAGCCAACGGTGCGTGTAGATGAGCACCCTTCGAACGGCATACCGCGGCAACCGGCCGGCCATCAGGTGTACCTCATTTGAAAACGAACGCAGTCGTGACGAGGACTTGACGCGGCCGCCCAATATCCGCGGACTGGCCGCTCGAAATGTCGCCGTTCCAGAAGTACTCGGTGTTGAAGAGATTGTGAGCGGAAAGCGTGATCCGCACCGAGCCGCGACGCCACGTCACAGCCGCGTCAACCAGCGTGTAGGGGTCGAGTTCGAAGGTGTTGCGCTGGTCCACTTTCACGCTGCCGACGTGCTTCACGTCAAGCGTAAAATCGGCGAATGGCGCGGGTGAATAAACTGCCCCGCCATTGACGACTCGATCCGGCGAAATCGGCAGGCGGTTGCCGGTCAACACCGTGTCCCCGCCAGAGGATTCGATCACGAAGTCCCCGAAGCGGTTCCGATAAAACGACGCGTTGAGGTAAGTCGTCAGTTTGTGGACTGGCCGCCAGCGGACACCGGTTTCGAATCCTCTGTACTTGTGTTTGCCTGCGTTGGTCGGGAGGAAGAAGGGGCCTCGGCGCACGGTGGTGACAATGCCGTCGCGATGCATTCGGAAATAGGCGCCCTCTAATGAGAGTGCACCGCCAAGGACGCTGCCTTTGAGGCCGACTTCGTAGTTGTCGATGTCTTCGGGAATCAATTCGATCTGTTCGTCGCTAGGCCGTAGTTGGCTGGGGCGACGCGGCGGCAGGAAGGCTCGGGAGTAGGTTGCATAGGCATTGACGACGGGGCCGCCGTCTTCGACGCCCACGAGTTTAAACGTCGAGCTGATCTTCGGACTGAACGCGTCGAACGTATCTTCGATTTGGGGGTCGCCGTCACGAAACGTCAGCGTGTTGTCAAGCGCCAGGCGATCGTATCGACCGCCCACCGTCATCAGCCAGCGACTGGTCGGCTCGATCATGTACTGCGCAAAAAGGCCGGTGATCCCCAGGTTGTAGTCGTTGCCGCCAAAGCGAAAGAATTGCCACTCGTCTCGCGGGGGGAAGATCGGGTTCAGATAATTCAGCGTCCAACCGAAGAGGTCGGGATCGGTAAAGATCAAGTTGCCCGCGCTGAAGCCGCCGGTTCGCTCGTAGGATCCGCCGACGATCAGGGAACTCCTGACGCCGCCGAACTCAGGGGCCGCTTCGAGTCTCAACTCTTGGTACAAGATGTCCTCGTCGGTTTGCAGCTCGAACGGAAACATCGTCAGCGTGTTGGCTTCGAGATCGAACGGACCTCCGATCACATCGCCGTCGTCGATGAACTTGTAGTGGATGGGGCGGTACCCGAAGACCTCCACGAGTCGGGCTCGGTCGGCGAGTTCCCGCGTGTAATTGATGGTGAGTCGCGTTTCCTCCTGATGATAGTTGGGGCCCGGAAAGTTGAGGGTGGCGCGGCGATCGAAGCGCGGGTCGAGGTCGCTTAGCAACTGCCCGTCGATGATAGGGACGTTGGTCGGAGTGCTGTTGTCGGAAACGACGCCGTTGAGGCTGACGCTTCCGAATGACTTCTTATCCGGCACGAACGTAAGCTTTCCGAAGGCCGCCGTTTCGTCGACATTGAAGTCGATAGGGCCGGTGAAGTAGCCTTCATTATGTTCCCGGGCAACGGAAACATAGTAGCCGCCCCAGCGACCCACCGCGCCCGAGGCCCTGCCAACGCCTTTCAACGCTCCGAATTCACCAACGGTCAGATCCACCCCGAATCGGTGCTCGGGAGTCGGATCGGCGGTCAGCACATTCACCGCCCCACCCACCGCCGTGCGGCCATAGAGGGCCGAATTCGGCCCCCGCACAACCTCGATGCTGCGGGCGTCGTTGATCGGCAAGTTGACGACTCGAGCGCTATTGCGCGAGTCCGTCTGCGGCACCCCGTCGATGAGCAACAGCGTGTTGGTGAATTCGTTGCCGTCACGGGGCAGTCCACGCAGCGTCACCGATTCGAATGAACCCGCCTGGGTGCTTACGACAAGGCCGGGAACGTGGGCAATGGCCTGCGTCAGCTCTTGGTCGCCTCGTCGATCGATGGTCTCGCGGTCTACGACGTCCGTTTGTGCCGGCACCTCCCCAATACTAAGGGCCGTCTTCGTTGCTGTCACTTGGATGCGCTCCATGAGATTCGGCGTCGCCTCCAGTTCGACGCGCAGTTCCAGCCTCTGGTCGGCTTCGACCCAGAGTGCCGGGACCGGTAGTGTCAGGAAACCCGGAGCCTCGACAACGATCACCATTTCTCCCACAGGTACGTTGTCGATGGCGAAGCGGCCCAAAGCGTTGGCGACGGCGCGCAAAGCCGTACCCTCGACCTTGATAATCGCGCCGGGGACCACGGCGCCGCGCGCACGCTCGAGGACGATGCCCTGGATGGCGCCTGGGGGGGCGTCCTGGGCCGAGGCGGTCAGAGCGCCGAGTGCCGTACCCATGAGGATCCACACGGCAAGCTCGACCGACCGACAGGAAAAGCCGCAGGTCTCTTCGAGCCCTATGCTACGCGCTGGGTAAGCGTTACGTGCTCGGTGTACAACTACGAAATCGATCAGAGTACAACGCTTGACCGAAGAAATGTCCGTCTCGGGCTCGTGATTGTCCCCGGGGTGGAGTAGACTTGTTCTGTACACGGCGGGGTCGCTCGAAGAACCCGTTACTGTACAGGAAATTCGTCTGTCGAGCGGAAGTCGGCTCACCGACCCGGCCAACGGGAAAGCGCTGGGCTGCGATGCGCGCTTGCGACGAATGTGCCGTTTCATCCGTCCCTCGCCAAGACTGTGTAGGTGTATGTTGACCTGGAAAATCGGACTCGTTCTCTTAGCGTTGTTCACGGCGGCCTGTGGGGGATCGGCTGACTCGGAAACGGCCGCGCAACCGCCGTTCAAGCCCGTATCGAGTATCGAAGAAATCATGCATGACGTGGTCTTTCCGCATGCCGACAGAGTGTGGGACTCCGTTGGAACGATCATCACCATGGAGGGCACCGAAGAGATTTACCCCAGAACCGAGGAAGAGTGGATTGCGCTTCAGAGCGATGCCCGGACCCTGATGGAGGCGGGCAACTTGCTCATGATCGAGGGCCGCGCCAAAGATGCCGACAAATGGATGGAACGGGCGGGAGCCTTAATCGACGCGGCGCAAAAGGTGCTCGAAGCGGCAGAGGCGCAAGATTCCGAGGCGGTTTTTGACCGCGGAGAACTGATCTACAACGCCTGCCAGAACTGCCATTGGGAATACAACTACGAAATCGACCCGGGGATTATTCGGATTTATTAGGTGTAGATCCTCAACGAATACGCCGGACGTCGTGGCCGGCTTCACTATGCGGACCCTGGTAAAGATCGCTGTGCCATTTGGGGGTTTGTACTTGTTGCTGGTGGCAGCGCTTTACACAGCCATGTGGTGGCCGCCCGTCGAGTTTGCGGGGTTCATCGCCAAGTTTCCGGCTGTGACGCCGGCCGTCATGCCTTTCCGGCTCATGTGGACTCATGCGCTCGGGTGATATTCGACCTGGCGATGGGGCGCCGGACTTCGAACTGTCGACCTACGACAAGAAGTCAACCGTCCAGCTGTCCGGATTGCGAGGCCGCCCGGTTGTGCTCATCTTCGGTAGCTATACCTGACCGCCATTCCGGCGGGAGGTTCCCGCCCTCAACGAACTTTATCAGGAGTATGGAGATCGAGCTGAGTTCTGGATGGTCTACATCGAAGAGGCCCACGCCAGTGACGTTTGGCAGCTGCCGGCCAACATCCGTGACGATGTCATTCTCAGCACTCCCCAGAGTCTCGGGGAACGCAACACGGTCGCTCAGGCCTGCGTGCGGAAGCTCGGAATCGAGTTCCCCGCGGTGGTTGACGACTTCGACAATACGACGGAAGTTGCCTACACGGCTTGGCCGGATCGGCTTTACGTGATCGACGCCGAAGGCGAGGTGGCCTACAAGAGTGAAGCGGGACCCTACGGGTTCAACCCCGCGGGTGTCGAGGATACTCTACAGGCTCTTCTAGACGAAGGGAACGCCGCTCCGGCGGCCGGCGGGCCTGAACTCCCCCAAAGCTAGACCTATTTCGCACCTCTGGCAGGCCTTCGGGGTGTTCCACGGGCGCTTGAACGAGAGGTTCATTACGCCAAACAGTCTGTAGGGTTAGTAACTCCGCACGGTTCCGCGGGCGTATGTCGGGGAGAGACAAGCTCAGAGCTCGTTTCAGCTGTGAGCTAGGACAAACAAGAGTGTTTGTCGCTACCTGGACCTGGGGGGCGCGCACGAGAGATGGAAATTATTTGCGGGGCCTCTTGTCGTACGGCGCGCCGGTGCCGGATGAGCCTAGGAAAAATTTTCGTCCATCCTCGAAGGTTACGTCCCGGCCGTTGGCCCTGTTCGAGCGGTCTTTGGCCTGATAGCCGTCGACGACGATGATCTGCCCGGGCTTGATCGAGTCGCGCTTCAGCCCGCGGCGCAGCAGGCTGTTCGGCGTTCCGCCCTCGACCATCCACACTTCCTTCTCGCCCTCTTTGTCGGCGACCTCCATGTGAATCCAGGTATGGGGATTGACCCATTCCACGCGGACGACAGGCCCTTTGAGGAGCAGCGGCCGATTGGGGTCGAATTCGGCGCCGAAGGCGTGGTGAGCTTCCACCGGCACGGCGACCGCGATGAGAAGTACACCGACGGTTAACGCAATTGCGAAGGCGGTGAACGGCATCAATCTGGATTCTGACTCACTCACGGGATTCACCTCATCATAGTAGCGTCGCCGGCTGTGTACACTTACCGGCCTTTGTCTTCCAACTCGGCGCGGGCTTCGGCCTCGAGAAGTCGCGCGCCGCGGAGAATGCCGCTAAAAGAGTAATTGGCCTCGTGGCAGGCGTATTCGTAAACGCGGTTTTTGCCGGCCGGCCAGACGTACTCCCCGCTCCAAGGCCCGGCCCAGACGGTCGGGTCTTCCACGGTGAACTGGTAACGCAGCGTATCGGCGTCAACGCGGCTAAACCGCTCGATCACGTGCAATTCCCGCGAGGCATTCGGAAGCGCGGGTTGATCAGTGAAGTTTGTCGTGTCGACGACGAGCGTATCGCCTTCCCAATGACCCACCGAATCGCCGAGCCATTTGCGGATCTCGGGCGGGTCGTGCTCGGCATTCATGCGAATAATGCGGGCGTCGTGCACCATCTCGATCAGGATCATCACGTGATCTTCGGTCTGCACGATCTGCTTCATGTTGTTGTAGAGCGCTGGAAGCATCGGCGGGCCGCCGGTCGAGCTGAAGCCTAACAAACAACGCTCCGGCAAGGGGCGGATCTCCGGGTCGTCATAGGGGCCCGTCTCCAGGCCCTCTGTAACCCACCACGCAACGCCCGTGTTGGCCCGGGACATCTTGGCGCGCTCGGCAGCCCGCTTCTCGCCTTCGGCGGTTAACGGAGGGCGACGTCCGTTTTTCGGATCCGTGATGATCGATGTACGCCATTGACCGTCGATCTCGAACGCCCCGGTGCCGCGTTCTTTCCAAAACGCATCGTAGCCGCCCACGTTGCCCTTTCCTCCGGGGGAGCCGTCCCCGCCTTCGGGCGGCGGCTCGCGATTCGGGTCCGAGGCGGCGTTTCTCCCCGCCAACCGCTTGGCCTCGTTGCCGGCGATAGTTGCGGCTTCTTCGTCGGTCAGCATCAACTGATCGCCGTATTTCTCGGGCCGCTGCAAGGGGGTCAGGGTCGAGACGTCGTAAGTTCCCGAAAGATCGGGACGGCCGTCGGGTCCGCGTGGAATGTCGGCGGCCCCCAAGACCGCGATCGCGAGGGAACTCAGAATCGGCAACAGGCGACTATCCATGGCAATCCTCTCGGCGCATCGCCGGCAGGGGGCAAGAGCTCACTCCTCCAATTCGCCGCGGGCTTCGGCTTCGAGAATTCGCGCGCCGCGGAGAATGCCGCTGAAAGAGTAGTTCGCCTCGTGGCAGGCGTATTCATACACGCGGTTCTTACTTGACGGCCAGGTGTACTCTCCACTCCACGGCACGGTCCAAACAGTCGGGTCTTCCACGGTGAATTTGTAAAGCAAGGTGTCGGCGTCTATGCGCGTGAAGCGCTCGACGACATGCAAGTTCCTCGAAGCACCTGAAAGGGCGGGTTGATCGCTAAAGTTTGTTGTGTCTACGACCAGCGTATCGCCCTCCCAATGACCCACCGAATCGCCGAGCCATTTGCGGATCTCGGGCGGATCGTGCTCGGCGTTCATTCGGATGATGCGCGCGTCGTGAACCATCTCGACGAGGATCATCACGTGATCCTTGGTCTGCACGATCTGCTTCATGTTGTTGTACAGGGCGGGAAGCATTGGAGGGCCGCCGGTTGAGCTGAATCCCAACAGGCAACGCTCCGCCAATGGGCGAAACTCGGGATTGTCGTAAGGCCCCGGGTCGATTCCTTGCTCGATCCACCACGCCTTCCCGGTATTGGGTTGGAACAACTTGGCTCGCTCGTCGGCTAGCTTCTTGGCTTCCGGGGCCAGCGGAGGGCGGCGGCCGTTCTTAGGGTCGGTGATGATTGAAGTACGCCATTTGCCGTCGATCTTGATGGCCCCGCTTCCGCGGTCGATCCAGAACCAGTTGTAGCCGCCGACCTTGCCGGCCGCGAAATCCAACTCCGGCACCTCGATCTCGCCCGCGAACCCTGATCCCCCGACCTCCGGCGCATCTCGGTCTGGATCCGTGGACTCGTCAGCTTTCGCCACCATTTCCGCTTCTTTTTTGGCGATGGCTTCGGCTTCGTCGTCGGTCAGCGTCAACTTGTCGCCTAACTCCTCGGGGCGCTGCAACGGGGTCAACGTCGCGACGTCGTAGGTGCCGGACAAGTCCGGGCGGCTGGCGGCGGTTCGGGGGATGTCCTTGGCCCCCTGTTGGGCAACGGCAGTCGGCGCAAACACTGCGCCGGCAATTGTGAGAACACCGAAAATGGTCAATCGACGGCGCATGACGACCTCCTTGTTTATCTTTCCAACGGCTTGCGTCGATACTCGCCGAACATGAGTTCCTCGACGAACTCGACGCATTTGAAATCCATGAGTCGGGCGTCTTTTTCCATGCGGCGGTAGAGGGGCATGCTTATCTTCCATGGCCGCGTGAAGACCTCGGGGTCTTCGATGGTCGCTTCGTATTGGATGTGGTTGGGGCTGATCAGCGTGTAGCGCTCGAAGACGCGCAACTGGTTGCTGTGGTGGGTTCCAGACCGGTCGAACCAGGTTTGGTCGCTCTGCCCGGTGACCTCGACGACCAGTGTGTCACCCTCCCACCGGCCGACCGACTGGCCCATCCAAGAATCGGTTTCGGCGGGGCCGACATCCTCGAGGTAGATGTTGCGGACCGCACCGGCGAACTCGTAAGCAATGAAGAAAGAGTTTTCGTTCTGGAAGATCTGGAACGGGAAAGGCATGTAGGTGGCGCGCGGCACGCCCGGCATGTAGCACTTGATTTCGGGGTCGCGGTCGATCCAGTGGCGGCGGTTTTCCTCCCGCTTCGCCTGGGCCTCGGGGGTATAGGGAATTTTTCCTCCCTCGACAACGCCCATTCCGCCGGGCACGGCGCCGGTCGCGCCAAGGCGGAGGACCGGCACGGCGGGCAGCGGTCCGTGCGGCCCGTCACGCAACTGCATCGCGGGTCGAGCCATGTGTCGCTCAACGTCGTAGTTGGCGGAGTTGAGGGCTTGCCAAATGCCGTTCAAATTCGGTCGATCGTTCACGAGCCGATTCGGCTCGAAGTCAGAGGATTGTCCTTGCGCCGGACCCGTGCCTAGTGCGAGTATGAGGATCAAAATTGCCGCACCCAAAGGTAACCTCATCAGAACTCCATCGAACCGAGGGCCTTGGTCGACCCGTAGTGTCAACGCCCCGCTGGACTTTGCACCCCAAGATACCACGACAAGCTGCCGCGGACTTATCGCGGCCTCCGACCGGCCCTACCGGCTTGCGGAGACGGGTCATCTTCTCGCGAGACCGGCATTCAGTTCCGGTCGGCTTGCGAGTTTTGGGCGAAAGAGCGTGCTCGCGTTGGCCCCTCGGAAGTAGAAATTCCGCCTTAGACAGTAGGTAGCGGGTGCGGTCGACCCCCTGCCCTAGGGCCGATCGCATCTGACAGGAATCGCCGCGGCGAACTGCCTCAGTTGTCGTGGAACGGATGGCTCCAGGGGAACATCTGGTAGGATCATGCGGACCGGCTCGTCGGCACAAAACGGGGGGGAGTCCCTGAACAACCACGAAGGTCACTTAAGAGAAAAACGGTCGCGTTGGTACAAGTCGAGGAACTCGACCTGGCCGCGCAGGAGGTGGCAAAATGCCGGAAGACGTCCTGTTTGAACCTCTCCACTTTCGCAATCTTACGGTCAAGAACCGCATCTTCCGGTCCAACATTGCGGGCCGTACCCATAGGCAGATTCAAAACTTCCGCGATCTCCTTGTAGCTGAACTCTTCAACATCGGCGAGCAACACAACGGCGCGATAGTTAACAGCGAGCCCTTGAACCGCGTTAACGATGTCTTCGTCCGTCAACCCGTCCGGAATGGGAGGAGCGTACGGGAAGTGTCCTTCTATTGCATCCTCCGGTTCTCCTACCGTTTTCGTGTTAAACCACTGCCTGTGGTGGTCATGGATGCAATTGAACATGATCCGGAAAAGCCAGGCCCGACAGTCGGTACCCTTGCGGAACTGATGAAACGATTTCCACGCCTTGAGGTACGCCTCCTGCAGGACATCCTCGGCGACAGCTTCATCTTTCAGCTGACTCAGCGCGGTCCGATACAGATCGTTCCAATGCGGCAGAGCTTCCGCCTCGAATTCGTTGATATGGGATCTACGGCCGAAGAACATTCTCAGCTCCTCGTCATGCAGTCCGGGCGCCGCTCGCCCAAACCCATCCAGATATTCCAACGGGCGACCACGAAAGTTTATTCCTGATCGCTGAAATTTCTCGGGTGTCTCCGCTCAGAGTCGGCCCGATTATCAAGTCAGTTCGTCATCGGATCAAGGAAAGATGGCCCGCGAAGGCTGAACTTGGTCGGTCAATTACCCAGCTCGAAGGCGAGAAGCACATTGCCCGGAAGCTGGCCGAACAAGCTGTAGCCCGACTGCACGTAGACCATTCGTCCAACCGCTTGCACACCGGCGGAGTCGATCGAACTGCCGTGTGCTTCCACGCCGTTGACAGTGTCGAATGGCCGTACGGTCTGGTATTGCCAGAGAAGCTTGCCTCTATCCGCCGCAAACGCGTTCACGCGACCGTCAAGTGCGGCCGCAAACACGACATCGTTCACAACCGTCGGCGTGGCGGAGAATCCGTAATAGAACGAACACGGAGGATACAGGACGTCCCTGCTGAAGTAGGCGCGCATTGTCGTTTCGCAGCCACGCTCGACTTTGTGTTTCCATACAACTCGACCGTCATCGACGTTGAGCGCGTAAAGACCTGGGCGTGGGAAATAGCCGGGTCTGGGAAACTCGGGATCCGATACGGGGGCGAACACCTTGTTGTCGTGGACAGCCAGGCCCCAATGAAGGCCGCCCAGGGGTGACCCGGCTCCGACGCGCTGCTGCCAGATCATTTCTCCCTCGTTGTCAGGGTCGATGGCGTAGACATCGCCGGACTTTTGGCCAACGAGCAAGATGTCCTTTCCAGTCGAGTTCTTGCTCACCACAATGGATGCACCTATATCGAAGTCTGGGCCTCGAAACTTGGGGCAGTTGGGTCCGGCCGGGAAATCGGCGCAGGCGTTGTTGTAGACGTCTCCGGCCGTTGCTTGAAAATGCCAGGAGATCTCGCCCGTGTCGAGCGATAGCGCCAGCACGGAATCGCTGTAGGGAGTGGCGGGTCGCGAAGCGTTCTGAGCCGTGCCGACATAGACCAAACCGCGCTTCAGATCCACTGTGGGAGTGCTCCATACAGCAACGCCCGACGGCCCCCAACGCTTGACCCCGGCGCTTGTTTCGCCGCGGGCGACGGCATCCTCGGTTAGGTGGGTGGTCCACAGGACTTCGCCGGTCGCGGCGCTCAGTCGAGTGACGGCGCCGTGTGACTTGCAGCATTCGTAAGCGGGATCTTGTGCGAGCGCTACCTCGTACATCGAGACCGGAACGATCAAATAATCCTCGTGCTGAATGATTGCTCCCGTGAGCATCGAGTGTTCGGCAACACCCACGTCAGTACGCCACACAAGTTCACCGGTAAGGGCATCGACCGCGTTGGCGCCCGCCTGCGCATCACCGAAGAAGAGAACCGGCCGCTGTGCTCCCGCTTGGTTGATCGAGCCCAACGTCAGGGATGTACGTGGGGGGACATCCGCGTCGTATTGCCACTTGGTGCAGCCGGTAAAACGGTCGAGGGCAAAGAGGCTGCCGCTCACCGTGGCCACGTACAAGGTATCGGCGGTGATAACGGGTTGTGACCGTGCATCCGAAACCTGGGGCAGTCCGAACGCAAACTTGAGTTTCAACGAGCCAACGTTCGATGCATCGAGTTGGCTGACGCCGCGGGGGACTCGGCCGCTGTTATTGGCGTCGAAACCCCAGCGACGAACTCCGCCCGCCAAGTCGATTTCGTCGTTGTCGCAGATCGAAGCTTGCGGTGTCTGATAGCTTGTCCCCGACGTTCCGACGAACTTGGCAACGCGGATTTGCTCGGGGAGAGACAGCGTGGCGGCTTCCGTCTTCATCGTGCCGTTGGTTATGGCGAACAAGACGCGAGAGACGCCCGTTTGTTTCATCGCGATCAACGAGGGCGCTTTCGTGGCGTCGCCGGCGGCGTGGCACTCCTTGCAATAGGTTTCGTAGAGCTCCTTGCCGCTCAGCGCAGGCTGCCGCTCTACCTCCGGCTTTGTCGACGTCTCGTGACTGCAAGAACACACGAGGAGCGTCAGCGTGATGGTCCAACGCGGCACCATCGCTAAATGAAGTCTTTCTTACGTGCTTGCAACACGTAGGTGAGGGCGATCATCGAGGCGATAGCCGTGATCTGCAGGAATAGAATCGTAACCGCCGTTGTATTCCATACCGGTGTTGGGCCCCCCATCACCGAGCGGATTCCGTGCAGATCAACGATCGCCCACAGGTAGATCTGCGTAAAGATGTTCGCGCACACGATTGCAGCAATGCTGAAGCCGATCGACTCGGTGACGAGACTGACCGCGAGGATGACCGAAAGGGCGAGGAAAATTCCTACGAGGACGATCGTGACAAAGGGGATCGTGCCGTCAGGCATCCCCTCTTCTCCAACGAAGATTACAAAGCTCGCTACCGACAGCGTGAGCCATACGGCACCGAACATCGCCAGGTTGGCAATGAGCTTCGCCGATGTGTATTCGCGAACCGTAATGGGCAAGCTCATGACGAAGGCCAGCGTCTGTTCGCGCCGCTCCTCCACCACGGTCTGCATCACCGCATGAATCCCTGCTCCCGCCATGCCGGTGATGAACAGGATGGATCCGTACAGGCCGACGACCTCGCCGCCCAGTACGACCAGCACAACGGCGGCGATTGCGCCGGCCCACCAGCAAAGGACGGGGATCTTCATGATCTCGAGGTCTTTCATGACCAACTGACGAACGATTGATCTATTCATGCCGCTGCCTCCTGTTGAGCGGGGACGCAGGTGAGAAAAATCTCCTCCAGGGTCAGACGCTCCACGTCCGTGATCGATGCGCCCATCCGGGTGAACGCCGTCTCGATACCTGCGGTGTACTGACTCGTTGTCACGACGGCCAGATGTCCGTTCTGTCGAGCGTCAACCAAGCCTGGGACTTCAGGCATCGCGAAACCGTCGGGAATCCGCAGTCGCAGCCGGCGCCAGCTGTCGAGGAGCGTCTCTTTGTCTTTCGTGAAGATGATGGATCCGTTGTTGATAAAGGTGATCTGATCAGAGATCTGCTCCACGTCGAGGGTGTTGTGCGAGGAGAAGAGAACGGTTCTTGACTCATCCGCCAGCACGGCGCCGATTTCTTCAAGAACTTGTCGACGTGCGACAGGATCGAGCCCGGTTGTCGGTTCGTCAAGCACGAGCAGCTTGGGGCGCCGAGCCAAGGCCATAAGCAGGTTCGCTTTAACCCGTTGGCCATGGGACAAGCCTTTGATCTTCTGCTCCGGTATCAATCCGAAACGACCGAGTAGGGTCGTTGCGTAGTCATCGTCCCAGGATGGGAAGACCGACTTCATGAAGCGCAGGTGAAAGGCGATGGTTTGGGTGGGATACAATCGCATGTCCTCGGAGATGTAGCCGACGTCCCACTTTGCGTCGATTTGTTCTTTCGGCATCGGGCGCCTGAGAACCCTCACATCGCCGTTGTCTTGGTGAACTAGACCCATGATGATGCGCAGTGTTGTGGATTTACCGGCGCCATTTGGCCCGACGAAGCCCATGACGGAGCCCGTGGGCACCGTTAGATCGATGTCGTTAAGGCGAAAGTGCGGATATTGCTTCCCGACGCTCTTACATTCGATCGCGTTTTGCGAGCTACTCATCTGTCCCTCCTTGGTTGTCCGTGTATTCCTCGAGCATCGCTGTCAGCTCTTCCGGCGGGATGCCCATTGCCGCGGCGAGCGCCGTCGCACGTCTTAGATGTCTTTCTAATTCCTCTTCCTGCATTCGATCGCGGTTGAACCCTTCCGCGATCCACGAACCCTTCCCGTGTTGGGTCACGATCACGCCGTTGCGTTCAAGCTCGAGATAGGCGCGTTTGACCGTGATCACGCTGACGTTCAACGAGACCGCCAGCTCACGAATCGACGGGAGCTTCGTCCCCGGGGGCCAATCACCGACGCCAACCCGCTGCTGTACCTGGTTCATGATCTGGAGATACATGGGTCGGCCATCGGTCTGTGACAGGATGAAGTCAACTTCTTTCATACACAGTATGCACAGTATATACACAAGTACAATTCGTGTCAACCCCCGTGATTGAAAGTCGTTGTCCGCGGGTGGCTTCAAGGGATTCACGGGGAACAGCCGAAGGGCGGACCTTGGGCTCTGGACGTTCGGCTATCATGTCAACGACCCTCCCCAAAGGGCGCGGGCATTCGCACCCTAGCGCGAACATGCTTTGTGGCCCGCGGCTCCCAGATAGCGCGACCAAGATCCATAGTTGTTACACGCGCCTCCGGGCACATGGAAAAAGCCGATCCGTATTCGAGAACCGCCGGTGAAGGTCGAGAGCCGCCCTCCGGGTTCAGGGCCACCTTACGCCACCTCGGTCCGGGGATGATCGTCGTCGGATCGGTCGTCGGGTCGGGCGAGTTGATCGTGACAACGAAGCTGGGCGCGGTCGCCGGCTTTGTCCTGCTCTGGTTCGTCTTACTTTCCTGCTTCGTCAAAGTCGTTGTTCAGGCGGAGTTGGCGCGGCACACCATTGCGAGCGGTGAGACGTTCCTGCGGGTATTCAACACCCTTCCCGGACCCGCGGCGCCCCGGCCGACCTGGTTGACTTTGCCTTGGATGACCGTGCTGGTCGTTTGCTGTGTCACGGCTGTCGCGATCTTCGTGGAGCTGGACGAGAGATCGCGGACCGCGACCGCGGCAGTGCTGCTCTCGGTGGGGGTTGTCGTCGTGTGCTTCGGAGCCGCCTGGATTGTCGGGCATCGACAAACCGCGGCGGGCAACGCCGGGTTCCAAAAACCGTCGGCTCCGTCGATGAACTGGTTCACCTGGCTGTGGTTGGCCTCGCTGCTACTTGTCTTTGTCAACGCCGGGGCGATTTTAGGCGGGACGGGACAAGTGCTCGAAATGGCGTTTCCGGGGGTACTCGGTGAAGGCGGCGCTCGCTATTGGTCAATCATCATTTCGGTTCTTTGTGGCGGGTTGCTGCTCGGCGGTACGTACGGGTCCTTAGAGAAACTGCTCATCGTACTGGTCGCCGTGTTCACCCTGCTGACCCTGGTCTGCACGGCGATATTGCAGTGGACCGGGTTTGCGGTGGGCTGGTCGGACATTGCCGCCGGTTTGTCACTGGGCGTGCCGGATGAGATATCGACGATGCTTGTGCTCACGGCGCTCGCCATGTACGCAGGCACGGGGGTCGCTTTTGGGGAGATGTGGAACTACACGTACTGGTGCTTGGAAAAGGGCTATGCTCACAACGCCGGGGAGCCAACAGCCGGCAGAGAGTGGCCGAACCGCGCCAAGGGGTGGATTCGGGTCATGTACACGGACGTCGGCCTGACCATGGTGGTCTACACCGTCAGCACCGTCTGCTTTTATCTCTTGGGGGCGGCCATCCTCCACGCCCAGCAGCTCAATCCGGACGGGCGCGAGACGATCGTAACGCTCAGCTCGATTTACACCGAGAGTTTTGGCAGCTGGGCCGCGACCTTGTTTCTCGTTGGATCGTTCTTCGTCCTGTTCACCACCGTATTGTCGGGAGCCGCGGCGAACAGCCGTCTCATGGCCGACGCGCTCGGTGTGATTGGGATCATCGACGCGTCGGATTATGAGGCACGGTTACGGTTCATTCGCCTCTTCGTTGTTGTCTCGTTGGTGTTGTATGCGATTGCGTACTGGCTGTTTGAAAACCCACCGCAGATGCTGCTTATCACGAGCAGCGTGATCGCGGCAATGATGTACCCGATCTTGGGGCTGGGCACTCTCTATCTTCGGCATCGCAGGGTCGATCCGCGGATTGCCCCCGGCACGTCGACCACGGTCTGGTTATGGATTTGCGCCATCGCCTTGGCGGTCATCTCACCCGCCGGCATCGTTCTGGCAATGGCTATCAACTGGGGCTGGATCAGTTTCGGCTGACTATATTCACGATTCACGCCTCGACGGCTGCAATCAGCGCCTTGATGTAGCCCACGGTCCATGCCCTTCCGCGATGGCACCAGTCGGTGTCGTCGACCATCCGGGGGACATGGTCGGGAAGCAGGAAGCCGTGAAAACCCACTTGTTTCAGCGTTCGAATCGTTTCGACGGGATCACAATTGCCGTCACCGAGCCAGCACTCCGTGAAGTCTTCGACAGGGCCCTGGACATCTCGAAAATGGACATAGAAGATCTTGTTGCGTTCCCCAAAGTAGCGGATGGCATCGGTGACACCGGCCCCCGCGCTCATCTCGGACCAACAACCATGGCAAAAGTCCAAGCCGTGCATGGGGCTGTCAAATGTTTCCATGGCACGGCGGAAGTTCTCAAAATTGCGGAATACACGTCCCGTGCCTCCGAGCGAGGGAACCGGAGGATCGTCGGGATGCAGCGCCAGCCGCAGACCCACTTCTTCACAAACCGGCAGAATGCGCTCTAGATACCAGCAATAGTTCTCCCAGATCTCCTGTTCGGAGTATTCGCGCTCCGCGTGAACACGACCCCAAACCCCGAAGGGTGACTCGTCACTTGCTCCTGCCGCCTGAGCCGTTTCGTAATGGAAAGCCGTCGCCACCGCGCCTCCGCGGACCGGCGTGTCCGCTGACGTTCGCCACACACCCGTCGGCATGAAAGCATACCCGAGAATAGGGATGCCGGCCCGCGCGATATTCCGAATCGTGTAAACCATGTTGTCGAGCTGTTTTTCGCGGCCGTCCTCGCCCAGCATGATCCGATCCCAAAAGCGCATCGGCACATTTTCGAGGGTGATCAGTCGGAGTTGGGCCTCCGTGGCCTGCTCAACAAGCCGGGCAAGATCGTCGTACTCCCAGCGTTCTTCGCCAGGGAGGGCCGGCGTATTCAATTGAAAGTCGTCGCAGCCGCATTGCTTAATGAACTGCAGACGCGACGGCGTGATTTCCTGGAACTGTCCCAGGCCGACACGCATAGGGAGGTCGTTAAGGTTGATCATGGTAGCGCTGACGCGGAGTGCGTGAATGCAGGATGTTGGCATCAATATAACCAAATCAAGATCATGGTCGAGACTCTTCCGTCCCTTTCAGGTCGTGTCGGTTATCCGGTCTCCGGCGTGTCACAAGCTTCACGTTGACCGTGTAGCGGCCTGCGCCCCACCGACGGGGAGTGCGGCCGCCGGGGGTCCCGAGGGTGTCCCGGTTCGGGCGAAGGACTCCGAAGATCCGCGGATGAAACGCTAGAATGGCAGGGCAACAGAGGGTCGCAATATGCAATTCGGAGCTCAGGTCAGTTGTTATCGGACCACGTGGGATCAGATCCGGACGGTGATGGAAACCATGGAAGCGGGACGCTGGGACAGCCTATGGTTCGCCGACCATCATCTCCCGCCGCCCGGACGCCGGGAGGAAGAGCCACTCGCCGCGCACGAGGCCTTTTCGCTGATCTCGGCCGCTGCCGGGATCACCGAAAGGCTGCGGCTGGGACATTTGGTGCTCGGCAATACGTTTCGCAATCCCGCGCTCGTGGCAAAGATGGCCACGACGGTGGATCACATCTCGCACGGGCGCTTTACTCTGTCGATCGGCGCCGCTTGGTTCCAGCGCGAGCATGAAGCCTACGGCTGGAACTTTCCTGAGATGCGGGAACGTTCCGACCGGCTCGAGGAGGCGTGCGCCCTGCTGCGGGCCTTATTCACGGCGGACGGCCCGGTCGACTTCAACGGACGCTACTACCGCTTGGACCAGGCGCCGCTCTCGCCCGGCTGCTTTCAGAAACCGCGCATCCCCATTCTCGTCGGCGGCACCGGCGAACGCCGCACCCTGCGGACGCTGGCGATGTACGGTGACATCTTCAACCTCGACGGCTGGGCCGGCGGTCCGATGACGTTGGACTACTACCATCACAAAGTCGGCGTGTTGGAACGGCATTGCGAGAAGGTCGGGCGCGATCCCGCCGAGATCAGAAGAACTATCCTGATGCCGGTCATGGTGACGGATGACGAAACCGCCGCCGCCCGGTTCATCGCCGGCCGCAAGCTGGGAGAGGGAACCGTTGCCGGTCCGAGAAACTACGTCATTGACCGCATCGGCGAGTTCGTTGAGGCAGGTGTCGACGAGATCATGTTCGGCGGGTTGCCCACGCCCGAGGTCGAACTATTCCGGCGTTTCGAGGAGGAAGTCCTCTCGGCGTTTGGTTGATTGGGGTGATGTTCTCTGCTGTTCTAAACCCACCCAGGCTGCTCGTTCGGGCTGACGTCCGGAATGACCTTTGCAACAATCTCGCGCGTAAGATAAGGAGCGCGGTCGAACGATCCCGCAAACTGTTCCATCACCGCCTCGAGGTCAGCGGGAGCTCGCTGGCGGGCCGGAGGACGTTTCGCGCCGCTCCCGCCTCGCTTGGAGGCTGCGCCGAATCAGGTCGACCTTGTCCATGCGCAGCGAGCTGCCGGCCGCGACGGCTTCCCCGAAATTCATGTAGGCTTCGTTGGACGACGTGAACGGCTCCCAGCCATCGAGTCCGGGGCCGCTCGGGTCCGAGGTCGCGGCAAAGCGCACCCAGGCGTCGGACATGACTTCCGACAGGGCTTCGTCGGCCGGTCCCGGTGTTGCTCCCCAAAGGTCCAGCATTCCGAAAACGTAGCCAATCTCGCCCGCGTGAAAAGCTCCGTATCGATCTTGCTGCTCGACAGGAGGCCCGTACGAGAAGAGGTACAGGTAAGCAGGGCTCGAAACGTTTTCCATGTCGCGTACCCACTGGCGTGCGTGGAAGGTGAACCACTCGTCGCCGATTACGTCAGCGTAAGCTTGCCAAGCCGCGTCGTCGCTTGGTGCGGGGTAGAGCTTACGGATCTCGGAAGCCAGTTCGGGGTGCGAAGTCTCTACCCACTCCCGGTAATCCTTGACGCCGAAAGGACCGTCCAAGATCACGTCGGCCAGGGACGTTCCTTCGTCGGCGTTCGATCCGATCATCACGGGAACGTTAGCCTGTCGGCCCTCGGAATAAATGTCGGCGATCTCGGCGGGCAACACGTGCCCGTCGACCTGACCGAGGACCCAGTAGTTCGAAAAAGCCGCGTCGGACTCGAACACGTCGAAGACCTGTTGGGCCGACATCGCCCGCAGCGCCGCCATAATCTGCACGTCATTCTCGCCCGTCGCGCCGGCTGCCTTGGAGAAGGCAACCCCGAGCGTTTCCGCCGAATCAGCCCACGGCTTGTTTTCCCGCAGATAGGCCATCGGATGAAATGCTCCGCCGCTCTGTCCGATGACGCAGTGAAACAGCCCTCGGGCCAGGGGCGAGGCTTGCATTACGTTGACCGAGAGCGACCCCGCCGACTCGCCGAAGATCGTCACTCGATCGGGATCACCGCCGAAGCTCGCCGCGTTGTCGCGCACCCACTCGAGCGCCGCGATTTGATCCAAGAAACCGTAGTTGCCCGACGCCGAATACGGCGACTCCGCGCTCAAACCCGGGTGCGCCATGAAGCCAAACGGCCCGAGACGATAGTTGATCGTGACCACGACGACGCCCTTTTCAGCGAGAACCCTTCCGTCATAGCGGGAACCGTCGCCGAAGACCAGGCCGCCTCCGTGGATCCACACCATCACCGGACGCGCCTCGTCGGCCTCCTCGGCAGCGCTCCAGACATTCAAGTACAGGCAGTCCTCATCCAGGGGCGCGGGGTCGGGATCGTCGTAAAAGCCCCCGGTCGAGACGGACTGTACGCACTGAGGAACAGGGTCAGGTGCCTTGCGGACCGACTCCCATACCTTCACCGGCGCGGGCGGTTTCCAACGCAGGTCGCCCAGCGGCGGCGCGGCATAGGGAATGCCTTCCCACACGCGAACCGAGCTCGCCTCGATAACACGGCCCCGGACATCGCCTCCCGTAACGGCGACGACATCGTCGATTGCAACGGGGCCCTCGGGACAGGCGCTCCACAGGAGAAGCAACAGAGCGGGCGTCGTAAGGCGAAGGAATTTGTTGATCGTGTTCATTTGGTCATTTCCGACAACATGCGGAAGGGGTGAGCGATGCCCGGCGGGTGGTGGTCTGTGAGATCGCCATGAGAATGGGTGCGCGGGCGCTTCTGCCGCCCTTTCAGGGCTCCCGGCGGGAAGGGGGGGGGGCGGCGTACCCTGGGTTCCGCTTCGCTTCACCCTGGGCTGTTATTCCTGCCCCCGCTTCGCGGCTCAAGACGCTGCGCGTCGGGCGATGGTTCCGGTCCGCTTCGCCGCTCATTTCACCGCATCTGACGAGGACGGCTGGAAAGCTGCGACTCCGATTCCGCTAGCCGATGTACTTGTGCGCTACCCCGCGGCTGCTTCCGCGGCCTGCATGGCACGCAGGGCGTTGCGCCCCATCACTTTATCCACATCCTCGTCGGAGAACCCTCGCTCCTTGAGGGCCTTGACCAAATTCGGCGTTTTGGCGATGTCCTCGAGCCCCGCCGGCAGCTTGAGCCCCACGGCGTCGTAATCGCAGCCCAGCCCGACGCTGTCGATGCCGGCTACAGTCGCGGCGTGTTCAATGTGGTCCACCAAGCGGCTTAACGGAATCTGTCCGATCGAATCGATGGCGGCTTTCTCGATCTTCCAAAGCTCTTCGGAAAGCTCGCGGCGGTCGGCGTCCTTGAGACGCTCGCGGGCCGCCGCCTTTTGCTTGTTGAACTCGGCGAATTGCCCCATCTTCGAGGCGAAGTCGTCGTCGAGCATTCCGGCGTAGTAGGCGACGCCGAGAACTCCGCCGTTCTCGCCAAGTTTCTTCAGCATGTCGTCGGTCAGATTCCGCGGATGGTTCGCAACCGCTTGACAGGCGCCGTGGGTGTCGAGAATCGGCGCGGTGCTTGTGTCAATGACGTCGTAAAACGACTGCTTCGACGCGTGCGACATGTCGATCATCATCCCGAGCCGGTTCATCTCGCGGACAATCTCCTTGCCGAAGTCCGTCAGGCCTTCCGGCCCGTCCTTGTACTCGGCGGCCCCGACCCAAGGCGTGTTGCCGCTGTGGGTCAGCCCCAAGTAGCGCGCCCCGAGCCGATAGAGCTGCCGCAGCACCTCAATGCTCGAGTCGATCATGTGACCGCCTTCGACGCCGAGCAGGATAGCGACCGTGCCTTCGCGCTGAGCCCGCAAGACGTCATCGGAAGTGGTCGCAATGAAGAGGTCGTCGGGATGGCGCTGAACTTCTTGAACAATCACATCGGTGATCTTCAAGGCCTCCTTGACGGACTCCAGCGGCGTCTTGTCGCGCGCGGATGAAAAGACGGCGAAGAAGCCGGCGTTGAGCCCGCCTTGCTTCATCTTGGGGATGTCGACCGAAGTCCAAGGATAAGTTTCGGCCAAGTCCAGCCCTTCCGACACCATGCGGCCGGGCGTATCGATATGGAGGTCGAAGTAGAGCGGCCCGGCCGGAGCTTCCGGTTCGGGCTCGGGTTCAGGAGCGGTCGCGCAGGCGGCGGTGAGAGCAGCGGCGGTGGAGAGTCCCCATTCACGTCTTGTCAACATGGCGGTCCAATTATACGTATCTTGCCCGTGCCTTCGCAGTCGCGGCCGGCCGTTCTCTCCAATTCGTCTCCCCAAAACCGAGCCGCGCGTCAGCGCTGTGAAAAAATCGGTAGGCTCCGGCCCGTCTGTGCACACGATTCACAACACAAGATGCAGAGCCCGGAGAGAAAGCGACGGGCCGAGAGCGGTGTCCCACATTTATGTCGTTCACCCAACCCTTGCGTGTCCGCGGCGTGCCGGCTACAATTACGGGAACACCTAGAGGTCCCTTAGGCACCACGGGCTCCTCGGAGGAGATACAAATGAAACCCCATGATATTCGATTTGGAAAAGGCTTTCGGCTATTTGCGATAACGGTAGTTTTCGCCGTTGCTTTTGTCGGCTGTGAAGCTCCGCCGCCCGAGGAACCGCCGGAGCCGGAGTCCGCTTGGCCGCAACTCGAAGGCTACGAGGCTATGCCGATTCCTCCCGATAACCCGATGACCGAAGAGAAGGTCGCGCTAGGGAAGCAACTTTACTATGATCAACGCCTGAGCGGCGACGGCAATCGATCCTGCTACGGTTGCCATCTCAAGGAAAACGGATTGACCGACGGCAAGCCGGTCGCGATCGGGGCGTTCGACAAGACACTGACGCGGTCCAGCCCGACCCTGTGGAATATCGGCTATCACTCCGAGCTTTACTGGGACGGCCGCAGCGGCGCGCTCGAAAAGCAAGTCAAGGGCGCCTGGGGCGGGGGCAACATGGGCGCCTCCGGTAAGAACGACGCCCCGAGCATGGACGACATCTGCGCCAATCTGAACGAGATTGCGGGCTATCAAGAACAGTTCCAAGCCGTCTTCGGCGGTCCCGCCACTCCCGACAACGTCGCCCAAGCCGTGGCGTCGTTTATGCGGACGATCGTGGCGACAGGTTCGGCGTGGGAACGCTTCCGCAACGGCGACGAGTCCGCGCTCAGCGAGCAAGCGCGCAATGGCTGGACGATCTTCAGCGAGAAGGCGAAGTGCACGAATTGCCACGACGGTCTGCTGTTGACCGATTTGCAGTACCACAACGTAGGCGTCGGCATGGATAAGGACAACCCCGACATCGGTCGCGCCAAGGTGAGCGGCGACGAGAAAGACACCGGGGCGTTCAAGACGCCGACCCTGCTCGACATCAGCAAGTCGGCGCCCTACTTGCACGACGGCAGCGTCGCCACGCTGGAAGAAGCCGTGGACTTGATGACTAGCGGCGGCAAAGCCAACGAATGGCTCGACGAGGAAAACCTCAAGGACGCCAAGGACGCCGACCTCAGCGACGAAGAAAAGGCCGATATCATGGCGTTCCTGCGGGCGTTGGACGTCGATTACACGATCGAGGAACCGACCCTGCCGTAGTGGCCACCGCGGCTTGACGCGGACATGATTGGCCCTAGGCGTCGGCTCGCGGCAAAGGCGAGGTAACGGCGGCCCCTAAGCTTTTTCGCCGTCGCCCTCTTCCACGAGGGCTTTCAGGTTCTGCAGCTGCTGCCGCAGCTTCTTTTCGCGGACCGACAGCGACCCTAGGTAGAGTACGTGCAGGATCCAGGCGGCGCTAAAAGCGTACCAAAGCCACTTTAGGTTTTCTTCCATAACAAACTCGTTTCCACGCTTCGCTGAACTGTCCGCCCGCAAGCGCCCAAGCCCGTGGTTACGTCCTATCGTGCGTACACCTCGCGCCGCAAAGCATCGTTTTCCCGCTGTAGATCTTCCAAGCGCCTGCGCGACCGCACCATCATCCAAAGCAAAAAGCACATCGCCGCGAAGGTGAAGTACAGGACGATGCGCATATTAACGTCCAGGCCGCCTTCGGAGTCGAACATCACCGGCTGCGGGTGTTGCGTCCGCCACCAGCGATTCGCCATATAGACGATCGGAATATCGACCATGCCGAAGATCGACACGACCGCGCAGCCGACGGCGCGTTGGTTGGCGTCGTCGATTGAACTACGCAGAATCAAGTAGCCGCTGTAGATCAACGCCAGCAGCAGCATCGTCGTCAGCCTGGCGTCCCAAGCCCAGTAGACACCCCACACCGGTTTGGCCCACATCATACCGGTGATCAGATTGACCACGGCGAAGACCAGCCCGACTTCGTTGCACGCCACCGAAAGGCTGTCGTAACGGCTCTCTCGGCTGTGAAGGTACCGGATGCTCGCCACGCCCCCGATCGTAAAGGCCACGAACGCCGTGAAAGCCGATGGAACGTGGAAATAGAAGATGCGCTGGACGACGCCCATCGTGCGCTCGTTGGGCGCCCACACAAAGATCAGGTAGAGCGCCGCCGCCAGCATGGCCGCCGTGGCGATCCCGCCGAGTATAGGAACGGCGTCCGAATCGTGTTTCACCGAAGAAGTCGCCAAATCCGCCTCGCGGGTCACAAAGTTGACTGGAATCAGTGTAGCAATTGGAGCGATCGTGCCATCGGCCACGATCGGTGCACTGGGAGTAGAGACACTGCCTAGCTTCTACTTGTCCGCCTTGAACCGCGACGGAAGCCCGGCGCGCTGGGGGCTGTGAACAAATCGGGTGCAGCCCACTTCGTGCCGGATGCGGCTATTGATTCAATGGAACTTATTCGGCGGCGCTTGGTACAGTCCCCATTTTTTCACAGCCCCCTGAGGGGGCGGCTCGCGGATTAGCCGGCCACGCCGACCTCGAGGGAACTTAGAACGATCGAAAATTGGAGCGGGAGACGGGGATCGAACCCGCGACATTCAGCTTGGGAAACTACGATCCAATTGCAAATAAACAACTTATGCGTTCACGGCGACTATTCCGGCCATTGAAAACACAGGACTTCAGCTATGAATGCGAACGATTGGCTGGAAACGGAGTAAACGGAGTAACGGTCTTCGGTCCTTCGCCGTAGGCCGTGACGGCTCTATGCTCGCTGGATGGCAGCTCGACGAGGAGGGTGTCATACATCCTTCTTGCGGGCTCTGACTCTACACTGGCCGACTAGCGAGGATCTGCCCCTCACCGAACCCCGTCTCAGAGCCGCTGGTGGACCGAGCCACTTGGCCGGTTCGCCGACTATGCGGACAGGTGGTACTTCGGCAAACGCTGCGCCGTCAGAGTGGATCGTAATCGAGTCTTCCGAAAGAGCCGATTCTATCCCTTACGAGCCGACTTGGGCCCAATGCATCCATGCAGTCGCGGCAAGAATGTCTGGGAATTCGCTTTCTCACAGGAGCCGACGTCGCTCAGCTTCTACAGCTGAACGTCTAGACGATTTACACCTTGATCGCAAAGCGTCAGCTGCCATCTACGAAGGTCGGCCGCCAGTGGCGACTTGACGAAGCCGAAATCAGAGAGTGGTTCAAGAGGAACAGTAGGCGCGCTGCTCCGCAGGCTTCTTCCTGAGGTAGGAGACCCCTCGATTTGACAGGTATCTGGAAACACATCGCTTTGGTGGTCAGCTTGGTCTTCGCCTATGCCGCTCTGATACAGAGCACGTGGCGAGGCAGCACGGAGCTGCATACCATCACAGAGGGCATCGCCGCAATTCTGGCGCTCATCGTAGGACTCGTTGCTATCGTTCGATTCTACGCGAAGAAGAACAACACCTATCTGTTTGTCGGCACCGGCTTCATCGGAACGGCACTGCTCGACGCCTACCACGCGATAGTCACGAGCTCCTTCTTTGACCAGTTGCTTCCGTCCGGACCGCCCTACCTGATTCCTTGGAGTTGGAACGCGTCGCGGACGTTTCTTGCGCTACTGATGCTGCTCAGCTACTGGGCCTGGAAACGTGAACAAAGGCTGAAGGCGGCGGGAAGGATTGGCGAGGGAGCTGTCTACATCAGCGTCTCGGCTTTGACACTTATCAGCTTTTATTTCTTCGCTTTCGTGCCTCTTCCGAGGGCCTACTACCCGGAGCTGTTCTTCGGACGTCCTGAAGAGTTTATCTCCGCGGCGCTGTTTCTCATGGCGCTCATCGGGTATCTGAAAAAGGGGACTTGGCGGCAAGACCCATTCGAGAACGCGCTGGTGGTGTCGTTAGTTATCGGCTTCATAGGCCAAGCCTTGTTCATGTCACGGTCGTTCGGTCTGTTTGATGCCATGTTTGACACGGCACACATGCTGAAAGTGATTACCTACGCGGTAGTCCTCGTTGGACTTCAAGTCAATAGTTTCCACCTCTACCGACAGGCGGACCGAACCGCTACGGACCTGGCCCGTGTAAACGAATCGCTAGAAGATGAGCGCAATCTGCAGCAGGCCCTGATAGACAACCTCCCGGACTACATCTACGTAAAGGACGTGGCTTCACGATTCGTCACTACTAACGCGGCCCACCTCAAGCTTTTGGGCGCTGAGCGGGTTGACGATGTTGTCGGCAAGACAGACTTTGATTTCTTCCGGCGCGAGCTGGCTGAGCAGTATTACCGCGACGAACAGGAGTTGCTCCGTTCTGGGAGCGCATTGCCTTACAAAGTCGAGGAAACAGAAGATATTGAAGGCAGTCCGTCCTGGGTCTTGACCACGAAGATCCCCTTGAAGGATGCGGACGGGTCCATCAGGCGCCTCGTTGGACTTAGCCGCGATGTAAGTGAATTGAAGCAGACCATCCGAGAGCTAGACACAGCGAAACGCCTCAGCGAACAACAAGCTGCGGAACTCGAGCGAGCCGATGGCGAACTGGAACAGTTCGCTTACGTAGCCTCTCACGACCTGCAGGAACCGGTGCGGTCCTTGGTTTCCTACAGCACTTTACTACGGGAAGACCTTGGCGAGGGACTATCTGAAGACGCAGCCACCGACCTGGATTACATCGGGAAAGCCGCAAACCGCATGCAGACACTCATAACTGACCTGCTCGCCTTTTCGCGAGCCGGAAGGGCGGCCATGAAAACAGAGGCTGTTTCACTCGATGCATGTGTCGACGAGTCCCTCGAAGCGCTCCGCTCACAGCTGGAACAATCGGGAGCTCAAATCGAACGCCAAGTGCTTCCGAAGGTTGTGGGGGACGCCACTCTACTGACACAGCTCTACCAGAACCTGCTCTCGAACGCTCTGAAGTTTAGCCGTAGCGGGGAGCCGGTGGTGGAACTGACGGCCCGGCAAACGGGCGATGTTTGGACCCTGGGTGTACGCGATAACGGAATTGGGCTCGAGCCGGATTATGCCGATCAGATCTTCGAGCCCTTCAAGCGTTTGCATGGGCTCACCGAGTATCCGGGGACGGGCGGCCCGCGCGACGACGTTGCCAACATGCGCGGCAAAAGCCGGAGCGAACTCGACGGGAGCCCGCTCCGTAATCAGAAGATCTCGATCGTGAGGCCGGAGGTCTCCCGTAGTTAGGTCCACGACGCCGTTGCGGCAATTCAACAGGAACGGGTGAGTGTCCAGCTCATTCGGGGAAACAGGGATCTTGGGTTCGGACTCGGTCAGCTTCAACATGGCCATGATCTGGGCCGCGCGTTCGGAGCGGCGAGCCCAATCCGAGAGTTTCTTCCTCTCCGTCAAATCCTTCGCTGCCGCCGCCTCGCGGTAGATGCCCCGGACAGTTCGCTTGGCACGGCGGACAACAAGGCCGCTGTCGTCGCGCTTCCATCGAGCGCCGTCCCAGATCAACCAATCTTTGAAGGCGGAACAATAACGAAGGTCCTTCCCGTGCTGCCGGACAAGTCTCTCGGCATTTCGCAGCTCCGTGCAGGAAGACTGCTCTTGGGTAGACCCAAAACCCCACCGAGCTTCGAGTTCATCCAGCGAGTCGGCGTCGAGGATTGGCGCATTCCTTGCAAGCGCCCGCAGCTCGTCAGCGGTATGTCCGGCATCGAGCCAGTCGGAAATGTCGCCGCCCCTGCCGAGTCCGGTCAACTCGACGACGCGAACATCGGCGACCTTGCCGAGCAGGCTCTTTGCAATATCAAGAGCGTGCCTCTGGCCGGGCACGTCATTGTCCGGCAGGATGGTGACGTGACGGCCACTGAGAGAATCGGCGTACTCGCTTCGCCACTCGCCGGCACCCATTGGACTCGTCGTGGCGAGGAACCCGCTGGCGACAAGCCGCTGAACATCCTTCTCGCCCTCGAGCAGGAAGACCATGCCACCGTTGTCGCCGGCGACCAACTTGTCGAGCCGGTAAAGCAGCTTTCGGGTTCCCTTCGTTCCGTTGATCCAACCGCCGCGACCGTCCGGGCGGCGTTGATAAAAGCGCTTGCGGCCGTTCTTGAAGGTCTTGACGACCTGAAACTCAAGCCGCCCCTGTTCATCCACGTAGTCGAAGAAAACGTCATTAACGGGTTTTGTTCCGTTGATCGACGGCCTGCCGACAATACGCAGGACTTCCGCCCTAGACTCCTTGAAGTCACGTCCCGAGAGTTCCATCTCCAGGCCGATCACGTCCCAGCCGCGGCCGCAGGATGAATGACAGGAGGCTCGGCCGGTTTTGGATTCGACAGCGAAGTTGTCGCCTTCGCCGTCGTGGACCGGGCAACGGCCGCGCCACTCGCGGGAATCCGCTTGCCGGAGTTTGGGTACCCGCACCCGGTAGTAGGTACGGATTTCAACCGACGTGAAGTCGAGAGGCGTCATGCCCTCCTCGCGGGCCCCTGAACCTCGTAGTCGCGCCAGATCTGCTGGTGAGCGTGGCGAGCCTCGGTCAGCAGCGTTGCAAGGCGTGAGTCGGGGTCACGACCCCGCTCTTGGGCCTCCAGCAACAGCAGGTTTGCCTGGAAGACGCGGCGTCCCGGATGCGGTGGTACAATGTCTGTCGATAGTTCGTCCATCTGTTCAAGACCTTTCCAGCGGCTGCGTTCTTGGCCGGGCGCAGCCGCTTTTGCTTCTTACAACGGGTAGCCCACTGATTCAGCGAACGCGACAACCTCTTGCCGGGCCGTGATCAGTTCCTTGAGCGCCCGCTCGATACGGTCGAGTTCGTCTTCGGAAGCGGTTACGTAGCCGCGCTCGATATCACTGAGCCGAGCACGTCGCAAACCTGCCCGTTGACAAACCAGTTGGCCGGGAATCCCGGCCGAAACTCGCCGGGTTTTGAGTTGAGTGATGCTCACGATGGCCACCTCCGAAAGAAGAAAATCTTGTATTTCTCTTAACGGTAAGGGCACTCGAAGACCGTCACGAAAACAAAAACGAATTTCGTGACGCGCGGGTCAAGCGTGGCGAAATCAAGGCTACCGTAGAGGTGGAGGAGGCATCGCGTCGGGGTCCATCCCCGGCGGAGCGTCGGTCATGATGTGGGCCAAATCTTCAATTTCCCGATCTGTTTCCCGATGGACGATGTTGCTCACCTGATGTCGGCTGAGAAGCTTGCTCGGCTCGTAGAGTTCGTTGTACCGCCGGGCGAGGGTTGCGAAGTTGTAATCGGTACTGGCGGACTCGTCGTACTCGGCCAGATCCAGAACGTACAGCATGTAGACCGCCCTGTCGCGATCTAAACGCTTACTGGGTCTTCCTCGTGATCGCACGGCACTCTTGCTTCCACAAAGGAGTCGAAGACACAGGCCGACGCTGTTGAGGAATACGGGCAATGCCCGCTCGAACCCCTCGGGATCCTTGTCGGCCAGCTCACACCACCGCTCCACATCGCCCAACTTGCTTTGGAGAAATTGATAGTCTGCCCGAGTACTTCCCCAAGATGGACCGAAATTCCTTGTTGGCCGCCCATCCGGGGAAGGCATGAGGGATCGCCGCCTCAACCGTCCCGTACCGTTTGATGAGGTATGTTGCTTCCGGGATCCATCGAGGGCTCGGCCCCAGGCTTTCGGAGTCGCGCCGCCTCGCACGGACCGTCACCGGTCCACCTGCTGGTTGTGATGGGGTCCGTTTTGCCAAGCTTCACCTCCGGCCCCCCCGACTACCCCCAGTGTATGGTTTGTGCATGGTTGAAGGGTTTTCCGGAAACTTCCCCTTACCCGCGCGCGCGTATAAGAGAAGAGAGAAACCCTACACAACCATACACACCTACACGGAACGCGGCCAACAACACCCCCTTCGAGCCGCTTCAGTCCGGCCGAACCCTGCGCACCCCGCACGGCTTTTCGAGCTGTGCACGCCTCGATTCGGCGTTTACACAACCGTCGGGGGGGCTTTATAGTGACGCCTGCGAGCTGCTTACCCCTCCGTAGGGTTGGGTAGCTAGTTGAGTGAGGTTTCTAAATTAGTATTAGCGCCTTGCGTTCCGATCGGGAACCGCGCCTCCCCTCCTCCACTCCCACGGTGGAGCCGCCGCTGGCAAATGGATCGACGACTACGCCGAATGTCTTCGTATAGCGGTAAAGAAGGTTGTCGAGCCAGCGAACCTCTGAATTCCCGAAGTGGCCGGTTCCGTTCGACTTGCTCTGCTGCTTCCAAACGTCGTAAAGCTCCGGCTCGAAGTCGGAATGCTCGGCAGCGGATCTCAGGAGTTTTGGCAGGTTGCCATTTCTCCTAAAACGTTGTGAACGGTTTTCTGATCAACCTCGACAGATTTCGCGATCTGCTGCTGTGTCCAACAAGCCAGCCAAAGCTCAAAGATCCGCTTGTTTCGCGCCTCTTTCGAGTCCTTGTCGATGCGCGAGAGCCAGTCGCGAATGGTGCGCTCGGAAACCGACAGGATTTTCGCGAGCCGCTTTTTCTTCGCGTCACGCTCCGGCTCCGGCGTGACGTGGTAGATTCGCCGCGCCAGGGCTTGCGCGAGCAAGTCCACGGTGGCGGTTCCTTGGCAACGGCCTTGGCGTAAGTCCGTTGTTTTCAATGTTGATTATTTATCTTAAGAATAGTTATTGACAGTCGTGCGATGCCGCGTTATGCTTCGGACCGTGAGCAGAGCGTTCGGCTATGTACGGGTGAGCGGACGAAGTCAGCTCAAAGGTGACGGTTTCCGCCGACAAAGTGCCGCGATTCGCCAATACGCGGAGCAGAACGGCATTCGAGTGGTGCGGATTTTCAGGGAGGAAGGCGTCAGCGGAGCGGCTGAATCTACGACCCGTCCCGCTTTCACCGAGTTACTCGAAGCCCTTCACGGTAACGGAGTCAATGCCATCATCGTCGAGCGTCTTGACCGGCTCGCACGCGATTTGCTGATTCAGGAAACCATCCTTGCCGACCTTGCAAAGCACGGATTCACGCTCGTTTCGGTTGCCGAGCCCGACCTGATGGCCAACGACCCGACCAGGGTACTGTTGCGCCAGATGATGGGTGCGGTCGCACAATACGACAAGGCCATGATTGTCACCAAGCTACGCGCCGCACGGCTCCGTAAGAAGGCGCGTACGGGCCGGTGTGAAGGCGCAAAGCCGTACGGCTACTATACCGGCGAGAAGGCCGTGATAGAGCGCATGAAAGCGCTGAGAGCTCAGGGAATGGGGTTCGACCGCATCGCCCGCCAGCTCAACGAGGACGGCATCAAACCCCGGCGGGGGAAACAGTGGTGGGGGCTAACGGTGAACAAGATTCTCACCGGCAAGGGGCGGGGCCAGGTGGCTGACGGGCTTCGGTGAGGACGACGACGCTTTCGGCCGCCCAGCGGATTCTGTCGCGGTTCCAATGAATACCGCCGATGCTCCGCTGATCGCTTTCGACATCCGAGCGGGTCCCTCGTAGGATGGGTCCCATACTCGACGGGCCCCAAAAAGCGCGATCAGGCTGAACGATAGACTTACCCCCCGACCAATGGACACCCCGAAAATCGGGTTGTTTTTGGCCGGACCAGCGGGCCGCGGAGCGCCTCCGAGAGTGCCTCACACGATGTGCGGATTTAACACCCTCCGTTTAGGCGCTTGCTGCTTCACATGCGCGGGCTTGGGCTACCTCTAGTACTTGAGCGGCACTTGTTTGCAGGCTGCGGAGCGCTCCCACTACCTCCTCAACGTCTACCGCTACGTGTCCATTGGGACCGACCAGGCACCGCAGGCGGAGCCGAGAATAACGGATGTAGAAGGCCGCCAGTTGGCGGCACAACATAGCGGGAAGGTCGGGATCGTCGTTCAGCGGTGCCAACAGCCAACACACCGACCAAGCTCGCTGGAAATCACGCCGCACATCACCGAGGAAGAGAAGCATCGCCCGCCGGCGGCCCCGCCGCAGATTTCGGATCAACCGGGGTGGGCGGTTCCGAAGGAAATCACGGTCGATTCCCGAAAACAACCTCGCCATCGGAGCGTAGCCGTCCAAGTTCGTACACTCGGCAAGCAACTCATCCGGCTTGTCGAGAACATGTGGATCAGGACGATTCAGACGCACCAGGCACAGTCCCAGTGTGGCCGCCATCATCAGAAGCAGACTCAGCAACACAGTTAAGACAGTCACGACGAGGTGGCGGGTCTTCAATCGGATCGGGGGCGAGGACGCACGCCCGGTTGGACAAAATGCGCCTCTTAGCAATCAGGCACCCGCCGACACCCCCAAGTCAACAGGCCGTAAGTACCGTCCCGGTGTCCCAAAAACCTGAGGGAAGTCGGGCCGGACGGAACCTAAGAAGCTGTTCCGATTTCGGAAAATCGGTTCCCAAGAGCCGGAATGTGAGTCTTTTGAGTTACCGTATCCACCAGTATTCGCGTGACGTACAGCGAATGGAGGACTCTGGACGGACGAATCGCATTCAGCGAAAGGGAAGATTCTCCGTGCCCTGTCTTCGCGCATGTGGTCAAAGAGGGTGGCCGATGGGTCGTGATACCGCAAGGCTGGAATAACCCGCTCGTTGACGGCAAGTGCTTTTTGTCCGAGGAAGAGGCTTTGATCACCGTCCGAATGATCCTCGACGCCGTGCGGTCTCCAGGCTGACTTGAAGGCTCCTCAAGCAACAGATGGGGCTCGCCGGACATGCGGCGGGATACCCCCCCCCGACCTGTGCCCGCAAGGAATCCGGGTGAATTCTACACGCTAGCGCGTACCTCAACCCTCATCTTCCTGCCCAACTCTGTGCGAACCTTTTTCTTGACGAGGTTGGGCGCGAACCTGTTGCGCGAAGCGTCGGCGTCGCTGCAGAAGCTGGTACGGCTTGTCGATGATCCTCGGCCGCCGGTGACCCTCCGGGTCTCTGTTTGTTTGAACCCTGTGAAGCTCGGGCCGATGGCTATTCGCGACCGCGACCCCAAGCGGCATGCGGCTCACGCTCGGACTTGACGACTTCCGGCGTTACCCCTCTACCGTCCTCTCCCTTAACCGGTCCTGCTCCTCGGCCGCCTTGGCCGCTGCCTGAAGCTGCGACCCCTCCCAATGCACATGCTCGTGCTTCTCCATGTGCGTGTGGTGGTGCGTGTGCTGCCCGGCCATCTTGTTCGACTCCTGCGCCGCCAGCTTCACCAGCGTTTCCAAAATCCGCGCCCGAGTCCGAATCGGCACACGCGGCACCAGCTCTACCAACTCCCGCAGCGCCAAGTCCCCCGTCACCAGCAACCGTTGCCGGAGCTCCTTGTCGTCCAACTCTCCGCCCCGACGGAGCGATGCCATAACCGCTTCCACCTGATCGGCCAGGTTTTTCACCATCCCGCCGGATGTCTTCATAGCCGCGGCCTCGTTCACTTCGTCTTCAAGGTTGGGTTCCATGGCCCCATTCTAGTTCAGGTTCGGAGCTGCTCATTTCGTCAACCACCGGAAGCAGCGCCTCGGCAGCGGCATGCGCACCTTCATCGACATTTACATGCGGAGTCGGGGTTGCGGGAGGCGGCGCAGGCGGCGCAGGCGGCGCAGGCGGCGCAGGATCAAACTTGAAGCATCTGCTGTTCGGCAACATCGGTGCCATCCGAACAGAGCGAGACAGCGAACGGCGGGAGGTGTTCCTGGTTGCAATCCTAGCGCTTTACGTGGCCGAATCAGCCGCCGTCGGGGAGAAAAGTTTCCCAGTTCTCGAATGTGAGTCAACGGTGCCGGCAAATGCCAAGGCCAGGAAGAAAGCGATCAGCAGGAGGGGGCGAAGCATTTGAGGAAGGGTTTCAGTTTTGGGTCTCGCCGCCTGGTAGCGTAGCCCGTCCACGGCTGTGATGCAACCATTCCATCCTACTTTTGGCGGGGTCCAGGCCCAAAGATCAAGCCTCAGCCAAGACCGCCCGGAGCTACTACCGTGCACTCAGGAAGGCCGTGTTCACGCTGGGGCGCGGGATTGTTCATGCGATCGATGGAGTGCTTGAGGGCGTGGAAGTGCAACTTGTCAGGAGGTAGTTTCGCTTGCCGCCCGTACTTCTTGATGAGCCAGTCGAGGGTCTTGCGGCTGATGGGGTCGCCACGGTTGCTCAAGAACAGGACAGGGGAGTCGAGCTTGCGGGAGCGCAGGTAGGCTTTGAGCGGAATTGAGGTCTATGGCCCGTCGCTTTCGCTCGGGGCTATGATTCTGGTTGGCGGGGGCCCGAGGACGGGTTGAGGTTCGTTGCGGGTTGGTTTCCCGGGCGGCCGACTTCGTCACCGCGACGCCGCCCCGGCCTCCCGCGCCAAGCCGCTTCCCTTCCCTGGGTCCCAGATGGTTCCGCCGATGTAGCGTTCGGCGTCGGCATTGTTGTTGTAGTAGTAGACGGTCACGAGTTTCTCGTCACTGCGTTGAACGGTGCGGGGATACCCCAGGTCCCAGTTGCCCCCGTCTTGACGCAAGATAACCTCCGAGCTCCAGGTCTCGCCGTTGTCGGAGCTCAGCCGGGCTCGAATCCCGTAGGGTTCCGCGCGATATCCGTAGGTAACGGCGAGACGACCGTCGCGGAGCTTCACCATGCTGGGCGGACTGTCGCGACCGGTATCGGGAACCGGAATATTCTTGAACGACCACCAGCGACCGCCGTCGTCGGAACGCCAGGCTTCGATCCAATGCCGCCTCCGAAAGACGGTCAAGATGCTGTTTTCGGACAGCCTAACCGACGACGGCATGATGGCGTAGTCCCGGCCGGGCGGCTCGGGGCCGATGAACGCCATGATTTGCCAGGTCTTTCCTCCGTCGCGCGTACGAACACATGCCGGACGGCCTTCACGAGCGTTGGGCTTGGAAAGGGTGATGAAAGCCGTCAGGTCGTGCTTTCCGTTGACTAGATAGTCGGTGCGCGCGGCGACGCCGGCTTCGCCGAAGTCGGGAAACTTGAACGGGCCGGTCCACGACTTTCCACGATCATAGGAGTAGTAGAAACGTGAAGGTCCGTTTTGATTGCTCGCCATGCGAAGCGTCATGGCGAAGTCGGGGTGGGTGAAGTCGATGCCGCCGGGACAGTCGCCGGCCGGTTTGCCGCCTTCCTCGGTGGGTACATTGGCCATTTTCGTTGCCGGCGGGGGCAGCAGGCTTGCGGGTTTTTCGAGTTTCCAGGTTTCGCCGCCGTCGAGGCTGCGCGCCAGGAAGTGTTCGGCCGGGCGGTTGTAGTCAATCGCGTGGCCGCGCTCGCTGCGGCTATAGTGTCCGGCCTCGAAGCCGACCACGATTTCGTCCCCCCACGACCAGATCCCGTGATTGGCAGGCCACCCGCCGAAGCGACCTTTCTCTTGGTAGACGACAACGTTTTTGACGGTTTGCGCATTCTGCTCGGCGAGGGCGACCGCGCCGAGGGCGGCAAGAGAAAGGGCAACGACAAGGTGCTTCTTCATCACGGAACTCCGCTAGGTTGGATCAGGATTTCATCCTAGCAAGATGATCCTGCAAACCCTTTTATTGAGGGCTTAGGCTTCGTCCGGCTGCAAGGGATGGACGCCGGAGAGGGATCCTTTGAGCCGGTGCACGTGGATGGTCAGGCGCTTGAGGTCAAGGTCAGGGAGCTGCAAGAGGCCGACTTCGCTTGCTCGGAGCCCGTGCCGATAGGCGATCAGAACAAGGCGCGGTCGCGCTTGTTGGTGATCGCGGCAATGAGGCGTTTGAGCTCGTCAAGTGTTCAAGCAGCAGGGTGCGTTTGAAGCGGGCATCGCTGCCCTTCAGGCCACGGACCCGCTGCTGGCGGAATATGTGCGGCACACCCGCACCTGGTCCCGGACGCCTGGTCGAAAGCCGCAACGCCATCGAACACACGGGATGGACGCTGGCGCGCGTGAAGTACGCGCATACAGGCACGGGCGTCACTGCCGCGGAACCAGAGATATCAGGTCAACCGGTAACCGAGTTCGTCAAATTTGTGCTCGACCGCCTGTGCTGCTACGTCTGGCCGGCAACGGACAACCGAGTCTACGAGAGTACGCCTGCCACGAAGCGAATTATTCCTTCAGGGGCATCATGCGCGGCGCCCGGGTGATGGAAGCCGAAACGCTCGGCAGAGCGGACCAGCAGTAACGGGCCGCGTGGCAACAACTCCACCGTGACCATGTGTGTTCTTGGTCCCTTGCGCGTGACGTTGCCGCGCATCACTATGGTTTTTGCTTAGCGAGGCTCGGCTTTTTCGTAGGTGCCGATGTGGCGCGGGGCATGGCCCCTGTGTGGAAACACCCTCGTTGAACACGCCGTGGTTGTACTGACAGATGATAGCTGGTGATAACAATCGATGTCATGAACTATGACATTTCTTCGTCCCCAGGTGCCTGAGGCGGCGTGGGTTGCCGTCAGTCTGACCTCTTTGTGAGGGATCCCTCACCGCCGATTGTCGAGTGCGAAATCATTTCTCGACAGCGATCGGCTGCGACACTTCCACCTCGAAAGATTCTAGCTTGGGCAGGCGGCATTAGGAGGCCGCTTAGCTATGAATCAATCGACTCATCGACGTACTCGTCGGCGGAGGAAATCTCCCACCTTGCCCGAACTCGAACAGGCCAAGGCCGGCGTCCTCAACACTCTCGGGTCTCTGCAGTCTCGCCGGTCCTACGGCCGTGCCATCGAGGAGTTCATCGCCTGGTACTGTTCGGAGCCGCGACTGGCTCTCAACCGTGCCGTCGTGCTCCGCTTTCGCCTCCGCCTGGAAAGTCTGCGTCTGGCCGCTGCCACGATCAACGTTCGTATGGCGGCTGTTCGCCGTCTTGCTACCGAAGCCGCCGACAGCGGCCTGCTCAGCCCGGATCTCATCGCGGGCATTCGACGGGTCCGCGGCGTCAAGCAGTTGGGTCGCCGTATGGGCAACTGGCTCACTTCTGACGAGGGTCAGCGCCTGCTGAGTGCTGTCAGCACCGATACGCTCCGGGGCAAGAGGGACGCCGCTATGCTGGGTCTGCTGCTCGGCTGCGGATTACGACGTTCCGAGCTGGTCGAATTGGACGTGGATCAGATCCAACAGCGGGAGCAGCACTGGGTGATCCTTGACCTGATCGGCAAGGGAGGCCGCGTGCGTACGGTGCCCATGCCGGGTTGGGTCAAGCAGGCGGTGGATGAGTGGGTCTGCTCGGCGGAGATCACGGAAGGCCGGCTGTTCCGGGCGATCCGCAAGAACGGCGTGATGTGGGGACATGGATTGACGCAGAATGTGGTCTGGTACGTCGTCAAGCAGTGTGCCCAGCGAGCGGGGATTCAGAAGCTTTCTCCCCATGACCTGAGACGCACCTGCGCCAGGCTGTGTCATGAAGCGGGTGGAGAGTTGGAGCAGATCCAGTTTCTGCTCGGTCACGCCTCGGTGCTGACGACCGAACGTTATATCGGCTGCAAACAACAACTGGGGCAGGCTGTGAATGACCGAATCCAGCTCTGTGTCGTCCGGACTCGTATCACAGACCTGACGGCAAACACGGGATGGACGGGTCAACGGGTAGCGGACGAAGAAGTCCTCCAAGGGCTCGATGCCGCCGAACTCAAACCTGTGAGCGGCCCCACGGCAGCGAGTCCGGCACGGAGTCACCGTCCCGATTCGTAGCATGTCGATCTAGGTAACTGTTGAGCTTGCGACGCGCCAAACAATGATCCGGTGCACGGCGGTCGCTTGAGGGAGAGGTGACGCTCCGGACCGGGCCAAGAGAACTCGACGGGTGCGCGCGAGAGGGTTGAATCTCGCGGATGATCAGTGCAGCGGCTTTCTGGATTGCAACGAGTGATTGCGCGAGGGTTTCGGCGTCACCGCCGTATGGGTGGATGTCGGATCGGCTGACAGCGTTCGTTTCAAGACGGACCGGTTGGCAGACGACGAAGGCGAGCCTTGCGCTTCTGTTTCCCGCATGTGGCGCGTGGGGCAACCGCATGCCATCCGGATCTTCGTATGGCTCAGTCACTAGGTCTATTTACTGTTCCGTTCTATCGCCTTGTCTCCGTCTGCCGGCGCTTCCGCTTGCATTAACCCCGGAAGCGTCGGAGTCCTATGCCCTACCAGCTTCTAGATCTGGCCTTGGTCGGCATTTTGCTGACAGTGATCGCGACGCTCGTCAAGCACGATCGTCGAATCAAGCGCTGGATGTTCGGGAGCCGGAGGAGGCGGCGGAAATCCGTCCACCGGCCATCGCTCCGGTAAGCTCCGACCGGCGGAGACAGGCGGCCCAGTTTTGGTGCGCTTCAGAACGAGCCGATCACCATATTCGGCTTCTCGTGAGGAGTCGGGGGACGAAGGCTGCAATGTCTTCGGCAAGGTGAATCAATGAGGTTGATTCCGTTGCTTCGTGCCCAGTGAGTTGACACCGCCGGACTCACGATCCGGAATTTCATCATTAACCACTACTGAGTCCCGCATAATATACTGTCAATCGAGACAAAGAGAAGACTGTTTCCAGAAAGCGGTAATCAAGCGCGGTTTGCGGCGCATTCGCCGCAGCGCTTTGCGGGCGCGCTCGTCGAGTTCCCAGTAGTCCTTCGGGCAGACGTTGGGCAACTCGTGCTGCTTCCAGTACGCCCAAATGTATTCCACCGGGTTCAACTCCGGCGCATAGGGCGGCAAGTACTCCGTTGCGATGTGATCCTCGGAGAGCTGGATGAACTCCCGCACCAGGCGGCTGCGGTGCGCCGGCAGCCGGTCCCAGACGATCAGCAGTGGGCCGTCGATGTGGCGCACCAAAGCCTTCAGGAAGTCGATGACCTCCAGCTCGCCGATCGCGCCGGGATAGAGCCGGAAGTAAAAGTTGCGCAACGTCAGCCCGGCCGACACCGACAGCTTGTCCCAGTTGAAGTTGAACTCCAACACCGGTGTCTCGCCGCGCGGCGCCCAGGTGCGGCAACGATGCGGCTTCTGACTCAATCCGCTTTCGTCGATGAAGACGATCGTACGTTCTTCTTTGCGGGCTTTTTTTTAATGGCCGGCCAAGTCTTGCGCTGCCAGCCGCGGATGGCCTCTTCGTTGCGCTCCCGCGCTTTGCCGACGGGCCGTTGCGGGCTCCAACCGAGCGCCCGCAGGATCTTCCAGACATGGCCCTCGTGATAGCGCACGCCGAACTCGTCTCCGATCAGACGAGCGACCCGCGGACAGCTCCACAGCGGCGTCGGGAAGCCGTGCGCCTCGGGGCCTTCCAGCAGCAACGCCTCGAGGCGTTCGAGCTGCGCGGCGTCCAACAGCGGCTTACGGCCGGCGCGGCCGGCCTGGCGCAACCCGGCTTCGCCGTCACGCCGGTATCGTCGCAGCCACTCGCTGACGCTTTGCCGCGCGACCTTCAATCGCCTCGCTGTCTCGGACTGACTACAGCCTTGCTCGACCAACCGGATCGCTTTGAAACGGCGCTTCTCCAGGGCCTCGAAATCCCGCCGTACGCCTTTTGTATTTCCCATACATACAAAGACGTACGTACCCCAAAAAGGTGTCACTTTATTTTGCGAGATTCAATAAGCCTCCTCCTGCCCTTCTGGTCCCCTGACAGCGCCTTCGTCGGGATTTTTCTCTATCCGATACACCAACCCCCGCGCGGTGTCGTGGATCGTCGCCTCAAGGTCCTTGTTTCGTCGTTTCAATTGTCGCCCCCGTTGATCTTGATCGTGAACCTAAACGGCTCGCCATCTGAAGTCAGGTCGTGCTGCTCAAGAGAGTCTGTCGGGGCTTGAGGTAGCCTCGGTCGAGCAGTGCATTGGCCGCCGCCACCCTCGCCTTTTCCGACTTCCCTGCCTGCGCGATTGGGCTAGTTCGGTGTGTTGGCGTGCCAACTCTGTCAGCGTCTGCCGCTGTTCCTCTGTAGCGATATCCGTAGCGCCGAGCTTACGGCAGCCCAAGTCCGCACTCTGCGCATCTGCCGGTGAGGGCGTGCCAATGGAGGTCGTCATCCCCTACCGCCTTACCGCAATGCATACACGCCCGATGCCGGGGTGCCGACGTTCCCCAATTGTAGCTTCTGTGCTGGAAAGCCTTGATGCGGTTGCCGCCGAATATGTGCGGTTTCATGGAGATCACCTCTAGCTGAAATAGAGGGCACATCCTGCGCAGAGGTCGCGCCACTCGACGGTCGTTGTGGCTCCTGCTCCACAATTCCAACAGATCACCATTTTTTCTATCAACTCCTTGGGGTACTCTTTGACGCTTTGCTCAATCATCACCTTCACTCACCCCCTCGTCGTGTCTTCTTCCGGTCAGCCAACCGGAAATCTTTGCCAAAGCCCAAAACCTGTTGGCAAATCAACATCGCCTCGTCCCACTGCTCACTGCTGCCGTCGCTATCCACAAGGAGCGCATGACCCAAATGATGCTTGGCGATGATCAGCGCGAGATTCACCGCAAGGTCATACGGCTTGTACGCCGTTTTGCAGAAGCAGAAGCAGCGCTCGTTTCGGAGCTTTTGCCACGCTTCCACGCGGTACGTTCGTGGCAGCACAAACGACTCGTGGCTGCAGTCCCCGTCGCAGGTGCGTGTGCAAACCGTGCACCCCGCTAGCCACTGGTCGCTGACGTCACTATCCCTGAGCGCCAATGCCTCTGACTTGCCAGTCAAGGCCGCACACAACGTCTCTCCGACTGTAACCGGCGGACCGCGTTGCACCGCGCCTGCCACGCCATGCGCTCCACGCGACGGCCACGTAATGCCGAGATTGCGCTGCTCATGCCCACATCGCGCCACGCCATTGAAGGCGATCTGCCCGTCGGTGAACTCGGGCACTCCCTCTCCATCACAACCGGCTAGCGGTATACCAACGTGCTCCAACAGCGGCAGCAATTTCTTGCAATCTGCCACCACTCGCTGGAACGGCTGCTGCTCGAAGTTCGACCTTCGCTCCCAGTAATGTGTATATCCCATGTTCGACACCTCCTTTCTGTTTGCTCGGTTCCCACGATCCCTTCGCGGGGCCTGCCCTTCAGCCCCGCGATGATTAAAAGTGCCGCGCCTGCTCGAAGCGAGCGTACTGCCCTCAGAAGGTTTCAGCCTGAGGCGAAACCTTCATGAACGGTGCGTATGCGAGCCCGAGAGCAGGAGGAAAGCGGCCTCAATTCCTGGGTGGTGGGCGGGGAGGTTGTTGCAGGGTGGTTTTGTTCTGGAACTGACGGACTGGGGGGCGTCACGCTGTGTGCTGCAGTGCTCGCATTCGCTGCTTGAGCTCGTCACCCAGAGAAACACACGTCAGAAGAAAAGAGAAAAGTGTTGAGTTACATCTCGTGCTGACACTTCTTGCAGGCAGGACCTGCCGCGGCCTCATATCCCGCGTGGTAGCCAGCTGTGAAATCAGCCGACGCGCGCTGCACGACCGAGGTGGGTGGGCTCACGCCCCCTCACCCCTGTCCGCGAGCATCCGCTCAAAGTACGTTGCCGGCCGGATGTCGGTAAGCACGGTTTGGGAGATCACCCACTTGCGGTCTTGGCTGAGCCGGACACGCGTCTCCAGCTCCGGCACGTTCTTTCGGTATTCCTTCTTTTCGTCTTGTGCGGTCATAGCGACCACCTCCACTTTTTATGAGGCGGGAGTCAGGAGCGAGGGATCGCTACGTTTTCAGGACAAACCCCGCGTCTGCAAGTCCGAAAATCTACGGAGGCCGAGCAGAAGCGGAGTCCCCAAAAGTGGAGAGGGAGCCCCCGCACAAGAACAAACGAAAAAGGGGAAGACTGAGCAACTGGATCGCGACCAAGAGCCGCAGACCGGTTAGGGCGAGATCACGTGAGCATCACCGACCTGGCGCATGACTGCAGATTGCGAGTTGGCTAAGGGGGTGCATACATACCAGCTTGTCGGCATCTCCAGACAGAAGAGAGCGCCGCTGGAGTACCCCTGTTTTTGTTACGACAGGCAATCGTTAGGATGCCGCTCGTTCCCGATCACGTTTGCTGTGCTAAAAATGTGTCAAAAACCCATGTCCTTGAGGCTAACGGGGTTGTGGCTTGAGCGAAAGCAGACGCCCCGAAACGATGCAAGTCTCTGTGAAGTAAAGGGAAACCATGGAAAGGGTGTGAAGCTAGCATCTGCCTTCTAAGCAGAGGGTCGCAGGTTCGAGTCCTGCCGCGCCCGCCAACATCCTCGGCATAATCCACTGTAAACAAGTCACTTGCCAGAAACACCGGAATTTCGGTAAGAGCGGCGGTATGCCCTAAAAGGAGCAGATGCTCACTTTTGTGGGCAGAAAATGGGCAGAGTCTTTCTTACCTTGCGGGCGCGAGCCCCAGGGCGAAGTGGGGCTATCCGACAGTCGAAGGGGTTAGAGTCGCAAGCTATGTGTCACGTCAAGTTGAAGCTGTCGATCCCAGTCTGGTCTCCCGTCGCCGCTTCAAACCAAGAGGAATCTTTAGCCGGGCTAGTGCGCTGACGGTTTCCGCCCTCAGCGGCCGCCACGTAGCGCACCTATTGGGTGTCCGTCGCCACGTTGCGGAGGTGGCGGATCTTGGGAGAGGGTCCTCGGTTCAGAAGGATTGGAAGATTGGCTGGGTACTCCCGCTGCGGTGTAATGGAATGGCTGGACCGGCAGCCGCATGGAGGCTCGTCGAAGCCAATCAGAGAGATCTTCCTAGTTATCCCGGATTCCTAGCAGTATTCCGGCAGCCATGAAATCCGGCGAGCGATTCACCCCAACTGACGACGCGCCGTACACGAAGTGCCCAACGCCTTCATCGACTACTGGCTTGCACGTCTGCCGGCCGCGGAGGTGCGCGTGTGGCTTTTCGAATGTAGGCAGACTGCAGGGTTCCAGAAGGAGGAGGCGATCTCGGTGAAGCAGATAACCGATGGAGTGTTCAAGAAGGACGGTACGCGACTCAGCCACGGCACCGGACTCAAGCGACGAACCGCCTTCCAGGCTCTTGAACAACTCGAGAAGCAGGACCTCGTTAAGAGGGTTTTTCGTCCTGGTTTTGCCACGAAATACCGCTTCCTTTGCCCTGAACCTGTGCAACCGACTGCACGGGTACCTGTGCACTACGCTGCACACACAAAAAACATCGTCGATCGAAATCCTACAAAACAAAGTCGAAAGGCCAAGATCAACGGAGTTTCCTCTGAGTCCGACCGACGACAAACCAACGGCAACTACCACCCGAGCATGGCGGACGCCGAAGTCCTACGGCGACTGATGTTCGCACGGCACAGCGAGCAGACGGCTGGGCAGACATCGAGCAGCAGTTGCGCGGGTGTTGCCGCAGCATCCGCAATTGCCTCATAATTACCTCGGGGTCGCCCTGGGATATATTTGAGGGCCGACGGGTGCAGTCTGCCTTCTTTCTGCTGGGTCTAGAGAGGTCTCCTGTAATGCGCAAAGCTCAAGTCTTCCTTCTGCTCCTCTGCTCCGTGGCATCCCTGTTTGGGCAAGCCAACGCGTGAGCGTCCACGCTTGCCGCGAACCGATTCCTCGGTTTGTCCAGCCCCGGAGGGCGCGGCCTTCGCCGACGTCGACAACGACGGTGATCTCAAAGTTGAACGAACCCGGATCGGTCCACCCGGACGAAGAGAGGTAGCGATCGGCGTTGGGGTCGAAACTGCCGCTCGTTGTCCCCTCGCCGCCGGCACGATTGGGACGCTTCTGGGGATTGAACAGAATGCCGCCCATATCATTCGCCATGAAGATGTTGAGAGGCCGTCCTTGGTCAACCCGGAAGACGCCGGAAAAACTCCAGCCGCCGACGAGCTTCGCCAGACCCCTCTTCTTATCCCTCATGAAGGGCAGTTGATAGGTCCAGGCCATAAAGGCGCTGTTGCGCATGTCATCGGAGCTGAGCGTTTTCACGTGGGCTTCGATGGGGTTCTGCCAGCGGGCGCTACGCCCGTCCGCCCCCTGCGCGTTCTCGGTTCCCGTTCCGTCCAACTTGGCCAACGTGTTGGAGAAGCGCTTTCCGGCGGACACCTATGCCCAGCCGAATTACTTGCTGCGCAATAGCGCGGGCAAACGGTTCGTGGACGTCTCAAACTCGGTCGGCATGCGGAAGGTTGAGAATCGCGTGGGCCGCGGCACCGCCTTCGCCGACTTTGACAACGACGGCGACGTAGACATTCTCGTGATCAACAAGAACGACATTCCCACCTTTCTGCTGAACAGCGGTGGAAACCGCCGGAACTGGCTCGCGATTCGAACTCAGGGGGTGGCGAGCAACCGAGACGGTATTGGCGCCAAAATTGTCGTCGCGGCCGGGGGCGAGCAGCGCGTTTTCGAGGTGCGGGGCAGCGACAGTTACCTATCGAGCAACGACCTGCGAGTCCACGTGGGCCTGGGAGATACCACCTCGGCGGACATTGGCATTCGCTGGCCTTCCGGCCGGGAAGACCGGCACGACGCGGTGGCGGCCGGCAAGTTCTATCTGGCGGTCGAGGGGCAGGCGCTTCGGGTTGAACCCTTACCGCCTCTGGAATAGCCTTCCGGGGCCGAGCGGTAGTGTGGTGGAGCCTCATTTGGGCTTGCCCCGCGCCGCTTCCACCGCGGACTTATTTCAGCGGTTCTGTCCGGCCTGAAGTTTTCTTGGCCACATTTTGGCACGGCCATGGAAAACAGGGCCCTTCCGCGGGGACTGCTTTCTTGTGGTCTTGCGCTATGGGGCTGGGCAGGCCTAGGCGTTCATCTGTGTGTCCATTGGTAATGAAAAGGTCCAGCCGGCCATCGTTGTCGAAGTCAATGAACTTCGTGCCCCACCCGCTATAGTTGAACCCCACCGGATCGAGGCCCAGGCTGGTCGTTTGGTCGAGGAACATGTTGTCGCCGTCGTTTTCGTAGAGCGTGTTGGATTGCTCGATGAAATTCGTGATGAAGATATCGAGCCGCGCGTCGTTGTTGTAGTCGCCGACCGTGAGGCCCATCGAGCCTTCAGGCTCCCCATGCTCATTGACCATTGCGCCCGATTCCCAGCTGATGTCCTCAAAGGTCCCGGCACCGTTGTTTGCGTAATAGAAGTTCGGCCCCGAGTCGTTCGCGACGTAGAGGTCTTGGTCGCCGTCGTCGTCGTAGTCAGAGAAAACCGCGGCGAAGCCATGGCCCGGCTCTTCTTGGATGATGCCGGCCGTGGCGCTAACGTCACGAAAAGTACCGTCTCCGCTATTCAGATAAAGCAGATCCTGCTGGCCGTCGTATGCTCCACTTTGGGGGTGTCCGTTCCGGCCCGGCGACGCCGGCTTTCTCCGCCACGTCTCGAAAAGCTCCGCCATCGTTGCGGTAGAGCTTATTGGGCCCATAGTTGGTCAAATAGAGGTCCGGATCGCTGTCGTTGTCGTAGTCGCCGACAGCGCAGCCGCTCGACCAATTTGTGTCCCCGAGGCCGGCGCCTTTTGTGACATCCGCGAATGTGCCGTCCCCTCGGTTCTTGAGCAAGTAGTCATGGGGAGGATTGCCGGCAAGATCGAGGGAGCGCGACGATCCATTGACAAGGTAGATGTCCAGACGCCCGTCGCCGTCGTAGTCGAGGAAGCAGGCGCCTTGCCCGTTGACGTCGAGCAGAGACTTGGTGACTGGATCTCCGCAAGTGATCTTGTAAGCGAGGCCGGCTTCGTCGGTGATGTCGCGGAATGAAGGCAGGGTCTGCTTCTCGGCCGAGTGGCCCGGCACTACGCACACGAGGGCGCCGAAGGTAACAAAAATAGCCGCTGATTCCAGCCTTGACAATGCCTTTAGCTTAGCCCAGATTCCCACTTTAGCCTCGGTTCGGCTAACCTTTCGACTGCCTCGGACGCCTTTATTTATGCGGGTGTGAAAGCACTCAAGGTGGCTGCTGCGGGCCGAGGGGCATCTGAACCGCGGGCTGTTTGGCGGCATGCTAAGTCGGATCTGGGCGCTGCCATTGCCGAGCGGGTAGCGTTGCCTGCACGAGGATCAACAGCTTTTGGTTCCGAAAAGGTTTCGCATGGAGAGGTGTCGGCCGGAGCGCCGTTCAGCCCGCTCAATCACTGCCTGAGAGCGGACGGACAGGGCTTGGGGCCTATCGGGGGAGGTGATGTGCAGGGTTCAGCGCGAAAACACGTAGTATTCGTTGCGGCGTGGCTGTATACTGTCACAGTGCCAGGGAAATCCTGGTTAAGTTGTCAGGTCATCCTGATTGGGGTTCTTATGTTGGTCACGCTGCGCCCCGCTCTATTGCTCGTTTTGGCGGGGCTGTCAACCTTGCCTGCTTCCGCGCAAGGGATCGGCGGCCAAGGGGGGACCCCGCTGCCCGGCGCGCGGCCGCGCAATCCCGGCCAACCACAGCAGACCGGTATCGAGATGCGCCGCAACATGTATCTTGAGGGTCAGGTGACGCTCGAAGACGGCTCGTCGCCCGGCGCGCCGGTCGTGATTCAAATGTACTGCAACGGGCAGACACGCCCTGTTGGGTATTCCAACTTGAAGGGGTATTTTAGCTTCCGGCCGGCGGAAAACTCGAGGGAAGCCACCGGCGACGCCTCCCGGTCGGGGGTTCCCGGCGGCCCCGAGGGCGGACCAACCGGCACCCTGGCCAACGACGGTTTCGACGATCCGCTGAACATCGCCTTCGGAGGCTTGGGCGGACGACGACCCACGGCTCGGGGACCATCGACTTGACTGGCTGCGAGGTGCGCGCCGAATTAACCGGCTACCGGCCGAGCCGCCTTCCGCTGGGCCGGCGGTCGATCGGCGACTCGGACCTGGGAACGTTCGTGCTTCGTTCCATCAATAAGGCCGCCGGGAACTCGGTGAGCGTCACGTCTTTGCAGCTTCCCGACAAAGGCCACAAGATGTTCGAGAAGGCGCTCAAGGAAATGGGCAAGAAGAAGCCCAATGTGGAAAAGGCGGTCGGAGAACTCGAAAAGACAGTCGACAAGTTTCCGAAGTTTGCTGCCGCTTGGAGCATGCTGGGGGACCTGCGGATGAGGACACGAGACAGGCAGGGCGCCCGCCAGGCTTTTGGAAAGGCCATCGACGCCGACCCGAGCTACTTGACGCCTCCCGCTGATCCGCATGGAGCTGACAGAGAAAAATTGGAAGCGCGCGGCGAAGCTGGCGGAGAAGTGCAGACGCCTGAATCCTTACCTGGGGGAGGCCGCCTACTATCACGCCGTGGCCGGGTTCAATCTCGGGGAGGTCTCCACGGTTGAGAAGGCTCTGGACGCTTTCCAAGCCAGTGAAGACGCCGGCCGTTTCCCGCAGGGGTTCCGCATGGCGGCGTTCCTGCATGCTCGGAAGGGCGACCATCCCAAGGCCGCCACCGCAATGCGAAGGTTTCTCGAAGCCGCGCCGCAGTTCCAACACGCCGGGGAGATTCACCGCAAGTTGAAGGAGTGGGAAGAGATGGGCGTGATCGCTCGTTTGCCGGCGGCGCTGTAAGTGTGCGGTCGACGACTGGACGAGCGCCGGCCGTATCACAACCGGACGGATCTTTCGCACGATCCACCGAACTGGTGGCGTGTGGGGTACCGGTGTGACTCCCAAGGTCATCTGTGGCAAAGGCCTCGACGGTGCTCAGGTAGGCCTTTACGGTAGTCTGAGAGTAATTGCGACGCTGGAGTTCTTCCAGCATCGTTTTGCGTAAACGGGTCACAAGAAACCTTCTTTCTTGTGACCCAAGATATTTCTTTTAGGGAAACCCCGTTCTCATCCCCCCACGCGTAGCGTCCGTCGCGCGAGCGGCTTCGTTCTAACCCCCTTTTCGTTTACGCCGCCGACAAACTGTCCGAACCGACCCCTACAGCACCGACCTTGCGATCTCGCCCAATGGAAGGCATATCGCGTTTCTCGCCGGGGCCGCAGATAGGCAACTTTGGGTCCAGGACCTCGATCAGCAGCCGGCAAACTTCATCAATCAGTCGAAACTTCGATCCCTCAGACTCGGCACGGAACCAGTCACCGCCAGGGCCATCGCTGGGTAGAGTGTCCCCGTATAGGTGATGAAGTGCCACTTGTCCGTATTGAGTGACTTCGTCCACCAGCGGCCCGATTGTCTCTGGTTCGCCTCGAGCCAGGCAACACCTCGCTTCACAGCCGGGTGAGTTGGCGGCACCCCCGCGGACGACAGAACCACAACCGACAAGCCAGTCTGATGACCATCACTTGGGGGATCGCCGAAGTCTGTCTCGGCTCGCAAGCGTTCCGCGCGATTGCCCCGCCCCCACTTCTCAGGCTCAGAGAAAGAGCGAATCGACCATCCTCCGTCCGGGCGCTGATGGTCCAGGATCATCCTGATCACGTCCCGCTTGTTCTCGGCGCCGATCACGCCCGGGAAATATTGATCCGCCCAAAGCAACGCTACGCGGGCGTAGTCATGCGGCGGAGCCACCCGTCCAAGGTGCTCTCGCAGACCGGAAATGTGTTTCGGCAGCTCGCCGGACGTGGCCTGCTCCAGCCATCCCGGTGCCATGCCCACGCCCATCGCCGCGACGGTCGCGAGCTGATAGACGTCCGATTCAAACGGCGGCCAAGTGTCCACTGAGTGCCAGGCGCCGTCGTCGCGCTGGAGGCTGAACATCAGTTGAAGGGCTTGCTCGGTTTGGGGAGAAAGCCGCTGGTCCAAGGCCTCTGGGGCTGTTGAGTCCCGTCGCCTCCAACCAATAAAGCTGAAGCGACGTCCGAGTGGTGTGGTGTACCCTCCACCTTCCGGTCCGTTAGAAGCCGGATCGCACGTTCCAGCGAGCCAACTCCGCGCCCCTTTGGGCATGCCCCGGAGCCCCGGGGCACCGTGGAGAGATAGGTTTCGAGAAATGATTTCCCACTCGACAATCGGCGGTGAGGGATCCCTCAGCACGAGGTCCGTCTGACGGCAACCCGAGCCGTCTCAAGCACCTGGGGACAAAAAATGTCATAGTTTGTGACATCGATTGTTCGCGACAGCTATCCGCGAAACGGTAGAATTGGACGGTCCACCATCGGAAAAGGAGTCAAGTGCAGTGCTGAAAACTCACCGCGACAACTATACCTGGTTGGTCAGTCAGCCGGATCACGGGGGTGTCGCTGGGTATCTGGCGGCCCACTGGGGAAATGATCAGTTTGCCGCTCCCGGACACTTCGCCCATGCGCACGATCCTGAGCAGCTTTGTGCGGAGACGGTGTTGGCCATTGCTGAACACGACAACGGCTGGTGGGAATGGGAGGCCATTCCAGAGCTAGGGGGTCTTGACGATCTTCCGCTGGATCTTGCCGAGGTGCTGAAGAACCAACAGGAGGGGATGGACCGCTGGCAGCGGGGCATTCCCCGTTTCAGCGAGGAGCATCCCTATGTCAGTCTGCTGATCAGCTTTCATGCCTACTGGCTCTACGCTGCTAGGTCCAAACGTGACCCCGATCCGGCGTTTCTTCATCCCCTGTTTTGGAAGCGTGCGCCCGAAAAGCTCGTCGGGGGATCTATCGACGAAGCCCGCAAGTTTGTCGCTGATCTCGAAGCGCAGCAGGCCGATTTCTCGACCCGGCTTCGGGGGAACCCAGTCACCGCATCGTGGGTCGACCCGGAAAACCTGAAACCGAATGTGCGCCTGCTTCAACTCCTCGATGGGCTATCGTTGTCGTTGTGTTCCCCACACATCCCGCCCTTGTCCGGCGAAGCCACGGGACTTGGTGAACATCCATTCGACCTGCTGGAAGTCCCTCGTGCAAGCTGGATGGACAGGGTGACAATTGAGGTGCGGCCCGCCGACGCCCGTCGGATCGCGTTGAAGCCGTATCCATTCGACGTGGACCCGCTGCGGGTGGTTGTTCCCGCGCGGATCATCGATTCAGCTACGAGACGCTCGGGCGCCTTTCACAGATGGTGGCACTCGCAGCAGGCACAATGGATTCAGTTCGAGTTGTGCGCTGTTTAGTCAATCGCTGAGAGTGCCGGAAGCCATCGTGCCTATCTGCATCCTAAACCGCTGCATTATGCGGAAGGACGGAACAGACAAGGTTTGTCGTCCGAGTGGGTTTCAACGGCCCGAAGATCCCGCTCCCGTCGGGCGGATCGCCAGCGCTTCGTATTCGTTGAGCCCGTGAACGGAGAAACTCCTAACCCGTCAATCCGAGTGGTTGTGAACTGGCACGAAGAGTTCCTCGATCACAAGAGGGACTAAGCCCCCCCGAAACGAGCCATATAGCGCTCGTCCGCGGATAACTGTTGCGATATCGGGTTAGCATTAGCAATCGGAGCGGCCGAAGCGATTGGTTACCGATTGCAGAAGCGCCATACCGGTCTCAAGTTATAGATACTACAAGGACTTACGGGCCAAAATCGCGCGATTGCCGTTCGCAGACGGGACTTAACGGGGAGGAAGTAACTTCCGGCGCGGCGTTACGGCCTAGGGGGCCAGAACTCTCGCAGTATCTGTCGATGACCCGATGTGGACATGTCCATATGTTGGACAACGTCAAAACGTCCACTTTGGACACGCTGTGGACAACAAATCGCTCACAATGTCCACTGTGTCCAGTCTAAAACTACTGATTACCACGGGGGCGTGCACACCAATGGACCCCCGGGCATCGTGGCGGGAACGCCTTCTCCGAATACCCGACTCGCCTTCTCTGGGTCGCTTCGCTTTCCCTTCCGCTTCGCCTCCAGTGCCGTAATTGCGCCCTCGATACGTCGGAGCATGCGTTTCGCTAAAGGGGAATCGGCCTGCACGTCTCCACGGTCAACGGCATCCAGGATGGCGCGCAGTTGACGGGAAGCTTCTCGACGGGCAGTGGATTCAGGCCGGGGCGGCATCGTTTCACAGTGTACCCCCACCCCCCGTTCTTGCCGACTTGGGCCCCGGACACCGTGGGGAGACGAGCCGCCCGGGAGGAGGGGACTGCGGGGGAACCTGTTTGTTGAAAAATAAGCGTCTTAGTCCCCTGCAAGGCCCCCGAAAACAGCCCGGAAAGGGTTCGACTCCCACTAGCTTCCGCCAAGATTGCTTTTTTATTTTCAAGAGCTTAGGTCCCGGATTCGCGCTGTGTGCCGAATCTTGCACCGCGGCAGGCGCCGAAATCCGGTTTCGCCGCGGCTCCGGTGTGAACCGATCATCGACGCCCGCTCGGCACGGGTTCGCCAGGTGTGCCCGCGGTCGCTCGGGCAGCCGGTTCGGCTTCTTTGGTATGTTTGCCCCTCGCGGCCGAAAGCCGCGCGGTGCGCTTCAGGTCCGCGACCGTGATGGGGTGTGAAAAAATCGGGGACAGTCCGCTTCGCGCCGTCGAAGCCGATTGATTCCATGGAACTTATTCGGTCGGCGCTCGGTGCAGCCCCCATTTTTTCACGGCCCTCGTGGAGCGGGCTTGTGTGCTTCCCTATCGAACAGCAAAGCGGCGACAAGCCCTGTGGCGGCGAATGCGGCGACCACGGCGAACACGTGCTGGTGCCCCGGCGATCCCGGAGAGCGGTCGAGCAGGTAACCCATCATCGGACCCGCGAAAACGTCGGGGGTGTAGCCGATCACCGAAACGATTCCGACCGCCGACCCCGTAAACGCTACCGGCACTTTCGCCTCGTCGAACACGGCAAAATAGAGGCCTCGAAGCGCAAACGTCGCGACGCTTGCGCCCGCGATCACGGCCGCGAAAGCGCTCCAAGGGACTCCCGAACTAAGAACTCCCCACGCGAGGGCGACGTTGATCAGGGTCAACAAGATGAAGCCTATCGAGATCCCCCGAACAACGCCGATCCGGTCGCCCAGCAACCCCGCCGCGACCGGCGCGATCGCCCGCATCCACAGCGCCAGCGTTCCGATTAGCGCCGCCGCGACATCGTCGTAGCCCAGTGCATCCCGGGCGAAAAGAGAAAAGTTATCCGTGCTCTTGAAGGCCACGTAGGCGCAGACTACGATGACGGCCTGCAACCAAACGGTTTTCAGGCGGATAACGAAGCGTAATCCCTGGAGCGTAAGCTTTGGCCGCGCGTCGGGCGTCGTCGGGCGAGCCTCGGGCAAAGCGGCCCATACCAAGACCGCGGCCCCGAACGCCAGGCCGACCGCGACCCAGATCACCTTGCTCAAGGCGTCGGTGCGTTGCTCTAAGGTCGCGGCCGCCGGATCGGGAAGCAGAAACGCAAACAAGGTGACCGTTACGGAAGCCAACAACGCCGCGGTCAAGCCGCGTCCACTGTCCAGGATCCCGTAAGCCCTACCCTGGCCGGCCGGTCCGCCCAATTCTCGCGTCACCCGAAGCAAGGCCGCCCAGAAAAGCAAGATCGTGGTGGCTCCCCAATAGGCATAGAGAACGGCAACCGTCCCGGCCGGCGGGATGGTTGCGTAAACCGCTCCGCCGGCCGCGGTGGCGACCAGCGCGACGGACATCAGCCGGCGAGCGGAAAACCGGTCGGCCAGCGGCCCCCCCAGGAAGTACGACGCCATGGCGACGATTCCGTAGAGCGAAAACATCGTGCCGAGCTGCAGGTTGGTGAGACCGAACACGTCGAGGAGGGTCGGGCGAAAGACACGCGCAAGAACGAACGGCAACACGAAAATCGCCTCACCGGAAACAACCAGCGCCAACATCTGGACGGCCCGTCTTTGAACACCCGACGACATCGTTCAGCTATGGTAGCCGCAAAGACGGCAAGGTTGTCGGGCGCGACCGCAATCGGCCGCCCGAATCGACTTGGCGATCCGGGGACAGGGCGGGTAGGGGCGGATAGGGCGACGGGCCGGAAACCGGGACCGAAAACCGAGCCGATGCCGGGCGCTGGAGCCGCAAAAAACCTTTGCTCAACAGATCGATTGTTATCACCATCGATCAAGCGGGGCGTGTCGATCGAGCGCTCACGTTGATGCATCAACACCACTGGTGGGAGGGGATTCGACCGAAGCGAACTAGTGTTTCCTTGTTATCGGGAATACGCACTGGGCGCCGGCAAGAGGGGTTGCTGGTGGAAGCCGAGCTGGAGTTTCTTGCGTCGTGACGGTTTCGCTGACTGAGTTTGATCTCAGGACGCAATAGCAATCACCGCCCGAATTGCAGGCATCGCAACGCGCGCGCCACGGCTTCATTCGGTCTTTGAGAAATACTTCTCCAGGATCCAGTCGGGCTGGTGCTGATCGGGGGTTCGCTCTCGGCCGGTGAGGTCGGTGGCTTCGTCTTGGGGCTCGGCGGAGACCAGCGGCGTTTCGTCACCGACCTTTTGCTGCCAGTCGGCAAGCAGGGTCGTCATGGCCTGGGAGCCGTTCGGCCTGCGCCGGGTCGGCCGACAGGTCATTCATCTCGCCGGCGTCGTTCGCCAAGTCGAACAACTGCGACTTGTTGATGTGGGGATAGCGGATCAGCTTCCAGCGGCTGTCGCGCACCGCCCGCATGACTTCTTCATACGCGGTGAACAGCGAGTCCCTCAGGCCGGTTTTCTCGCCTCGCCAGAGGGGCGCCAGGCTCTCACCCTCGACGCCTTCAGGCGAGTTGATGTTCGGTAATGGTCGGAAAGATGTCAAACAAGTAGACCAGGGCTTCGGACGACCGGCCTTGCGGGATGCTGCCGCCCACAAAGGCCAGGGAGCGCGCGTGCTGTGCTCATAGAGATTCTGTTTGCCGAGCAGGCCGTGGCTGCCGATCGCCAGCCCGTGGTCGGCGGCGTAGATGATGATCGTGTTTTCCTTTTGGCCGGTCTTCTCCAGCGCTTCGAGAATTCGCCCGATCTCGTGATCCATGTGCGTGACGAGGCCGTAGTATTCAGCGATCTGGCTGCGGACGACTTCTTCGCTGCGGGGCCAGGCCGCGAGGGTTTCATCGCGTCCCGTCATCCAGCCGGTGAAAAACGGATGCTGCGGGGCAGCGCTCGCGGCGGCTTACGACATCCCGGTCATCCCGCACGGCGGCGGACAGCAAGACGCCATCCACTACGTCATGGCGACCACGAACGGCGCGGGCCGGCTGGTTCGACCGCCGCTCACTAAATCGGCGCGCTGTAGGTTCACCTACGAAGAACAAAGAACTGATTGAAGGGATCGTCGATGGGGGCCTTCTCGAAACACGAAAAGCCGGCCTGTTCGGCTAGTTCTCTCGCACCCTTCTCCCCGATCACAGTGCCCAGGCCGGCACCATCATAGGTGAGTGAGACGGTCATGCAGTGGAGCGGGCTAATGGAGTGAAAAACCTGGCCTAGCGGGTTTCGGTTCTCGTGTGCGTTGTGTGAAGCGTTGGGTTCGGCCCACAGGTTGACTCCATCGTCCGCCAACGCTCCGTGGATGGCCTCGAGCGTGCCGAGCGGGTCTACCATGTCATGAATGCAGTCGAAGCTGCAGATCAGATCGTATTCATAGGCAGAGTCTGACTTCATTTGTGCAGCCGCCCCGGAGGCACTTCAGCCGAGGAGAGTCCCGGGCCTAGCTCATGAGGAACTCGAGCGGCTCGCTGCCGTCGGGGAGGACTCTTACCGGTCGACCGACGTTGCTCATGTACTCGTGGGTGTAGTCAATCCCGAGCTTGTGGTAAATCGCGGCCATGAAGTCGTGCACCTGGACGGCATCGTTCTTGACGAACTTACCGATCTCATCGGATTCGCCGTACACCCTGCCGCCGGTAATCCCGGCGCCGGCCACGATCAGTGAGAAAACATTGGGCCAATGATCGCGGCCCACGACAGAGCTAATCTCCACCGTCCGACCAAACTCGCCGGTAACGATCACCAACGTCGTGTCGAGCATCCCGCGGTCTTCGAGATCGTCCAGGAGCGCAGCGACGGCCCGGTCGAGCGGAGGCATGTTCTCGTCGCTGCGCTGGAAGATGTCCCAGTGCATGTCCCAGATCTGGGTTTCCTGGGAAACGGTCACAAACCGCGCGCCGTTTTCCACTAGGCGGCGCGCTAACAGGGCGCCCTGGCCCATGGAGGTGCGGCCGTACTTTTCCTTGATAGCGTCAGACTCCTCGTGGATGTTGAAGGCCCTTTTGGTGACCGGCGAGCTCATCATCGCGTAGGCCGTCTGGTGGTAGGAGTCCATGGTCTCGAACTGATTAGCGGACTCGATCCGGCGGAAGGACTGATCAGCCATCGCAAGCAGGCCACGGCGCCGATCCATGCGGCCCCAGTCCACGCCCATGGGAAGGGTCAGATCGCGAACCTGATAGTTCTCCGCGTTGGGGTCCCCCGCCGTAAAACCAGCGTACTGCCGACCCAGGTACCCGGGCGTTTCCATGCCCATGATTGCCCTCGGGATGCGGATATAAGGAGGCAGGTCTGTCTTGGGACCCAACTCTTTCGCGACCACCGACCCGATTACTGGAAACTCGATGGTAGCCAACTGCTTATGGCCGGTCATCATCATCACGCAAGCGGCCCCGTGGTCCGGGAACGGATGCGTCATCGAGCGGATGGTCGCGTACTTGTCCGCCCGTTTGGCCAGCTCCGGGAGCTTCTCACATATCTGGAAGCCCGGCACGTTGGTCGGGATCGGCTTGTAGAGACTGCGGTATTCCGACGGCGCGCCGGGCTTCATGTCGAAGCTCTCGAGCTGGCTTAGCCCGCCCTGAAGCCAGAACAGGATGACCGAGATGTCCGTCTTCGACTCCTTGGAGGGCGACGCTGCTTGGAGCGATAGAAGATCCCCCAAGCTCAACGACCCAAACAGGCTCAAGGAGCCCAGTTTGACGAAGTGCCTGCGATCGAATTGACCTGTGGTAAAGCTCATTGCACTAAGCCCTAGTGGTTGAAGAAGAACTCGTTGGAATTGAAGATGCCCCAGTAGACGTCCTCGAAAATGCCGGCCCGTTCGTCCGGGCTCTCATTGATCAATGTGGCCACGTACTCTGATTCATCCGTCGTTGGATGGCGGCTAAGGGTCGCGAGGTAGATGCGGTCGAGTACCTCGCTGTCCGAGACCGTTTTGTCAACGAGCCAGTGGCGCAGGACGCCCTTCTCCGAACCGATCTTCTTTTGTAGTGTATCGCCGTTAATCAGATGCAGAATCTGAGAGAGGTCAACCGCCAGATCTCTTTCCCGGATCTTGTCCGCAACCTCCCCGCGACCCAGCACCTTCAGGAAGTAGGAGGGCGAGCCTTCGGGGATTTCCATCGCCCTGACGCCCAGCGGGTAGCCGGGGAATCTGTCCGGAACCCCCGTCGACTGGCTGACCGCATCGAGGATGTGCTCCGCGCCCAAACGCCTGATGTAGCACCTCGAATGGTTGATCTCGTCCCCCCGGTTGGTCTCATTGGCCTCGGACGAGAGCTGGTAGGTCCGCGAGTTGAGAATGGCGCGGATGGGAGCGCGCAAACCAAACTCGTGCTCGATGAAGTAGGCCTCAAGCGCATCCAGTAGCTCGGGGTTGCCGGCCGGATTGGTGACGCGGAAATCATCGACCGGTTCGACGAGGCCCCGCCCCATGTAGTGTTTCCAGATACGGTTAACGGCGGTCCGTGCGAACCAAGGATTCTTTGGGTCTGTGATCCAATCAGCCAGCTCTTCGCGGATATCCTCATCCTGCTTTTCTTCCACTACCGCGCCATCGAGGAACTTCGGCTTCACCGGCTCTTTGGCATTAGGATGAAGCACTTCTCCCTGCTGCTTGAGGAAGATGCTCATCTCGTTGGCAAAGTAGACTTCCTTTTGCTTGATGCGCGAGAAGAACGCCGTGAAGCCCCAAAAGTCATCCTGCGACCAGCGCTCAAACGGGTGGTTGTGGCACTTGGCGCATTCCAGCCGCACGCCGAGGAGCGTTTGGCTGACGTTGACCGCGTAGGTATCGGGTGGCTCGTTCTGACTGCCGACGGCGTAGAAGTTGGGCGCCCCGTCCCAGTAGAGCATTCCCTGCCCGGTGACCATCTCCCGCGCGAGTTGGTCGTAGGGCTTGCGCGATACCAACGCTTGTCGGATCCAGCGATGCCCTCGCCGCGTGCCTTGTGCCATCGTCCCGGACCCGATCCGAAATATGACGTTGAAGTTGATGGCCCAAACATCGTTGAATTCTTGGCGCTCGAGAAGCTCATCGATCAGAGCAGCACGCTTGTGCGGGTCCTCGGAGGTCAAGAAGGACCGGGCTTCTTCGATGGTGGGTAGCAGCCCAATAGTGTCCAAGTAGACACGGCGAACGAACTCTTCGTCAGTGCTCAACTCCGAGGGGATGATGTTCAGCCGCTCGAGCTTGGAGAAGACTAATTCGTCAATGAAGTTGTTGCGGGCCACCTCGGGGTAATCCGCCATCGGCGGATCTTCCACAACGGCCACTCGGACCGCAACGGCTTTACCGAGCATTCGGACCATGACCGCGGTTTCCCCAGGCCCTGTCGCGATCAGACGGCCACGTTTGCTGACCTCGGCTACCCTGTCGTTGCCCGTGCTGTATTGGACTTTGAGGGTGGCATCCTCCCTCGTGCCGTCCTCAAACGAGGCGGTGGCGACGAGCTGCTGAGTACTGTTGATGCCCACGAGCACCCGCTCATCCGGATAGACGCGGAGCGAGGCGATCCGCTGAGGCGATTCGCGCTCAAAGGGCGCGTTCTGTTTCAGCCACTCGAGCAACATCTCGTACTCAGGGGACTGCTTTTCAAAGCGCACTCCGCCACCGTGGGCGATCGTAAATGTGGGCTTGAGTAGGATCAGGCTTTGTTCGGGCGTTTCAAAGTTGACTCGACGGCCTTCGCCGGCCGCAGTAATTGCCTCGTAATCGGCTTCGGGCTCGAACCCAAATAGGGAGAGCTTAAACCCGTTCTTGCCTCGTACCGAGCCGTGGCAGTTGGAGCCCGCGCAGCCGCCTCGGGTCAGCACAGGGACCACATCTCTCACAAAGCTCATGCCGCGGCGGCCGGCCAAGTTCTTGACGATTACCGTACCGCTCGTGGAAACCGGGCCGAAGTCCACATCCACCGCGGTGCCGCCATTGGCAAGGCCGTAGATCCTCCCGTCCGCATCCCTGCCGGCAATACTCCGGGTTTTGAATTCGAGGGACGCTTGCTCGCTGACGTCCCATTCGACACCATTGACGTCCGTAGCAATCGCAGTAATCGTTTGGCGCGCCTGATGGCCATCCAAAACACTCTCGGAGGGGTAGAGACGGAGGTTAACTAAGCGCCCCATGCCCTCCAAGGAGGGCTGGTCCTGAGCCCAGGCGGAGCCCGCGCCCAAGGCCAGCAGAACGCAGAGGAGGCTGGACCATGTGCTCAGCGTGAGTCGCAGTGCAGCGGTGACCCGAAACTCAGGCCATCGAACCGGCGCTACATCCTGATCAACCATCAAACTCAGTATCCTGCTTTGGAATCCGGCTTTCCGCCCACCCTAATCAGGATGTCGCGGGAGTGCAGCGGAACGGCCTCGCCCGCCGAGAACGCTTCGGAGATAAGGAGGGCCCGCGTCACGCCCTCCAGGGCTTCCAGAGTAGCCAGCGCCGTCAAGACAGCTTCCTCTTGCTCCGGCGTGACCTCGATCTCGGGGATTGAGACACCGTCGGGCAAACTTTCAATCCTCAGCTTTACAGGGCCGGCCGGCTCTCCCCACCACCGCAGGGACGCCTTTAGCTTCTTTGGCTCTCCTTTCACGATTGTGAATTCTCCGGGAGCGTCCAGAGTTAGCATGGGTGCGTCCGTGATGGTGAGAATCATCCGATCGTCGTCGGGCAAAGAGTTGACCCGCCGACGCGCCATGAAACCTGTCGGGTTGTACTCGTAAAGCACCCGTCCCTCACGTTCTACGGTTCTTCCCTCCATCACTCCCCGGGCGCGAATCCGGATGGGCTGCGACGCTAAGGGAGCATCCGGCGCCGCGATCAACGGTACCTCGACCCGCGTACCATCCAACCACTTGTCCTCGGCGTCCGTACCGCGGTAGTAGGTGTTCTCCGGCGGAACGCTGACCTTCTCTCCTGTAACGCCGGGCGGCAGATTCTCCGCCCAAACCTCAACGGGAGTGTCCCATCCTCCGCGGCGCCGTACTTGGACGTAGAGATGGACGGGGTCAAAGCGGTCCGGGCCATTGTCCTTCGTGGTTCGACCGCGCAGAATTGTTTGATGCGGCGTGAGAATCTGGATTTCGAAATCCGGCTCCACGGGACGGATCTTGAGGCGGTACAGCCAGTCCGGGTGTCCGCGGAAGGTCAAGTCGCGCACCATAACCGTGTACCGCCCCGCCTGCTGGAAGCGGTGGGTCAGGTGGGGGTCCAGGTCAATTCGCTGTTTCCACATGTCCGTGGAGGCGGGATCATCCTGAAAAGCGATCTTGCCGCCCGCGCTGTCATAGAGCGCCACAACGGGATCGATAAGTGATCCGGCAAGCATACCGTGAACATGGAAGGAGAACCGCTGCCCAGCTTCGGCCTCAATCAGAAAGTGATCCGCGACATCGTGACGCTCGATGCGACCGTTCACAACAATCAAGGTTGGCACCGGCACCGGGTTGTCGAAATAGCGCGCGGCCTCGCCTCCAGCGTTGATCTCCGGCAGCTCATCAACGTTAAAAAGAACCGGCCAGGTGGTCGCCACACCGTCATCCTGGATAGCCGCAAGCCAGTAGTCGCGCCGCTCAGTGTCCAGAGGGATCTTCATCCGGAACTTCGCTTGGTCTCGTGAGCTTTCGACCACTTCGCCGGTGGCGATGCCCTTGCCCAGAACGACCTTAGTGACTTTGGCAAGGTTGAATCCTTTGAGGGTGAACTCCACTGTCCGGCCGCGTTGACCGCCGTTTGGGAAGGCGTGCAGGATGTAGGGCAGCTCGCCGATGACCAGACGGTACACCGAGGTTCTCGAGCCGTCCGCGAACGTTCCGACACGAAGCAGGTAGTCCCCCTCGCGATCGAAGCTGTAGGCAAGAAAAGGATCCTTGTCCTGGTAGTAGTCCTCGTTGCCGGCTAGTTCATTCCCCTTGGCATCAAAGAGCGTCAAATATGTGTCCGCGGTGCCGCCGATGCGGGTCGAGATGGCGTCGAAGGTGAGCGTTTGTCCGGCTTCCGCCCTGAACCTGAAAAAGTCGTAGTCAGTTTCCGTACCCGGCTTAGCGCCACTCTCATCAATCCCCAGAGTGCCGTTGACGATTGCCGGCAGTTCGACCAGCTGCGCCGCTTCGAACTCCGTGTTGGGTTCCGTCTCGAAGATCTCCGGCAGTGAGCCGACCTGGAAGACCGCCACGGTGCTGCCCGTGGGTGTGCTGACTCGGAAGTCGTGCCGGCCAAGGTGCGCTTCGAGGGCGACGGTTATCCCGGCCCTTATGCTTTGCGCTGTTGTTGAGAGGATCCTCGCGTCGAGGCCGGCGCTTGCAAAGCGGACCGCGGACGTCTCCAAGAGGTTGGTTCCCTCAATAGTGACGGTGACCTCCGTGCCGCGCTGGGCGCCCTGCGGCCACATCGAGCTCAAACGCGGCGCCGTGGTTGGGGTTGCGGCGCTGATTCCGCCCGTGCCCGGCGCCGATGACAACGGTAGTACGCCGGCCAGTGCCAATGCGCCGACGCCGAGGACACGGGTTGTGGTCATTCCGCTTCCATTGTCCCCGATTGTTACATCGGTGGGCTATCTACTGCTTGAAAAAAGTCAGTCTCTCACGGTGGATGTAGATTGTTGTCGGCCCTATTGAATCTCGCAAAATAAAGTGACACCTTTTTGGGGTACGTACGTCTTTGTATGTATGGGAAATACAAAAGGCGTACGGCGGGATTTCGAGGCCCTGGAGAAGCGCCGTTTCAAAGCGATCCGGTTGGTCGAGCAAGGCTGTAGTCAGTCCGAGACAGCGAGGCGATTGAAGGTCGCGCGGCAAAGCGTCAGCGAGTGGCTGCGACGATACCGGCGTGACGGCGAAGCCGGGTTGCGCCAGGCCGGCCGCGCCGGCCGTAAGCCGCTGTTGGACGCCGCGCAGCTCGAACGCCTCGAGGCGTTGCTGCTGGAAGGCCCCGAGGCGCACGGCTTCCCGACGCCGCTGTGGAGCTGTCCGCGGGTCGCTCGTCTGATCGGAGACGAGTTCGGCGTGCGCTATCACGAGGGCCATGTCTGGAAGATCCTGCGGGCGCTCGGTTGGAGCCCGCAACGGCCCGTCGGCAAAGCGCGGGAGCGCAACGAAGAGGCCATCCGCGGCTGGCAGCGCAAGACTTGGCCGGCCATTAAAAAAAAGCCCGCAAAGAAGAACGTACGATCGTCTTCATCGACGAAAGCGGATTGAGTCAGAAGCCGCATCGTTGCCGCACCTGGGCGCCGCGCGGCGAGACACCGGTGTTGGAGTTCAACTTCAACTGGGACAAGCTGTCGGTGTCGGCCGGGCTGACGTTGCGCAACTTTTACTTCCGGCTCTATCCCGGCGCGATCGGCGAGCTGGAGGTCATCGACTTCCTGAAGGCTTTGGTGCGCCACATCGACGGCCCACTGCTGATCGTCTGGGACCGGCTGCCGGCGCACCGCAGCCGCCTGGTGCGGGAGTTCATCCAGCTCTCCGAGGATCACATCGCAACGGAGTACTTGCCGCCCTATGCGCCGGAGTTGAACCCGGTGGAATACATTTGGGCGTACTGGAAGCAGCACGAGTTGCCCAACGTCTGCCCGAAGGACTACTGGGAACTCGACGAGCGCGCCCGCAAAGCGCTGCGGCGAATGCGCCGCAAACCGCGCTTGATTACCGCTTTCTGGAAACAGTCTTCTCTTTGTCTCGATTGACAGTATATTATGCGAGACTCAGTAAGGGCCGATCAGGAACCAATAGAATCGCCTGCTCCGACGTCTCGCTCGACAGTCAGCGCTTCGTCACGGTGAAAACCATCGGCGAGGCGCCGCGGGATCGCATCCGAACCGTGCAGAACTGGTACGAGGAGTTCCGGGAGCGGGAGCAGGAGTAAAGCACTCTGGATGATGCGCTTAGCGTGCCGCCTCAGCTGGAGGTACGACAACCTTCCTCAAAGCGAACACTGCCGTCGACTGGACACGATTGGTCTTCGGCTGCTCGGGCTGATTGCTCTCACGATGGACAAAGAGCAGATCGACGCGGAGGTCGTTACCACAGTGAAATCGATCCTGGACTATGAACTCGACATGCGTGTCTTGACTGATCCGGTTGATGAGGACGGCACCATTGCACGGTCGGAAGACCAGTGCCTCCTCAGTGCCTTTCCCCGCAAGCATCCGTGCCCAAACGAACTCAAGCGATGTCCGGCGACTTCAGCCGATCTGAACTCCGCCTCTCGGGTCCAGAACACCGGCCATCATTGGGTCCCTCTCGTCGCCTTCGGTCAAGACCGTAGCCTCTTCCCCGCCCCGCCGCGCCCAAACGCTGGCCTTCGTGTACCGTTGCGCCAAGCAAGCGCGCAGGAGGAAGCCCGAACAATTTGTCCGAGAAATCTACCGCGCTGGGCCTCTTTTTGGGTCGGCAAAAAAATGATCTGTGTCGAGTTAGGGCGTGTTTTGGCACCCTCGGGTACCCTTCGGGCAATTCCTCGCCTGACGACAACTATGACCATCAGGCGACAGTTCTAAATCCAACGACATCCACGTAATAAAGAGTGTTTCGTGTACCCCTTGAGTTCGATGTGGACTTCCAGGTACTTGCTGAGGTTCTCGAGGGCGTGCAGTGTCCACTCGCCGCTGGCTGCGCAAGTCGAGCCGATGAGCGTCATCAGCATGGCACGGTGTTTGAGATTGCGGGGGGGTCGAGTAGCACGGCCACTTCGGCGCGGCTGAGCGCGACCCGCAAGCGACGCTCGCGGTGCGGATACGGAACGTGCTCGCTCAGCCAGGACGGCCCAGCGTCGTTTCATAAGAGGAGCGCAGCCCGGACACGATCTGAGCAATCGTCGCCGGAGCGAGCTTGCGTTCGCGGATGAGATAGAGCTGATAGCGATGGATCTGCTCCGGGCCGAGTTGGTCGGGCGACTGAGGATAGTGGGCGGCGAACGCCGCCACGTGTCGCACGTAGGAATGGATCGTGGACTCCGCACAATTGCGGACTTCGAGATCCTCGATGAGCTTCTGACGTAATCGAGTCATGGCATCCTCCTTGAGCCAAACGGATGCCGCGAAGCATGACGCAACCGCCCTCCAGAGGATGCCCAGCCTGATGAGGCTGTCTATGTTGCTACCTCCTGCTTATCCGGTTGTTTCAGCAAGGTACTAGATGTTGGGGTGGAGGTCATCGCGTCTTGTCCAGGTCACGCGCGCGGCGGATGTGGGCGTAAGGCGTAGGAGCGTGTTGGGTTCCGAGACCAAGGAGGGTTTGGAAGGCTGCCATTGGGGTCTTGCGGCGGTTGTGTCGAAACACGAACTCATCGAGGTAAACCTGGAGCTGAGCGCGGCTCACGCCGTGGTACGTTCCGGTCAGCCATTGTTGCAGGTTGCCAATGGCACGATCCGCCAGCGGCACCACCGACTTGGCGCCTTTCCGCAAGTCAGTCCGGTGAGGTTGCGGACGAGAGATGTGTTTGTAGCCGGCCTCTTCGAGGGCGGTAAAGGTCTTCAAGACCGTCCGTGTAGATGGTCGAGCCGGGAACAACGTTCTGGGCAAGAAACCTGTCGATCGTCACCTTCTTGAAGTCTGGAATAACGGACATGCGAACGCGCCCGGAACGCTTCCCGCGTTTCTCAACAGCGACCATCACAAGGGCCGCGCGGCGCCCCTTCAGTTGTCGGCTGCCTCGTAAACCTGCTTGCGGGCCGCCAATCCAGGTGTCATCGACCTCTACTTCTCCGTGCAAGGGCTCGCGAGCTGCGTTCACCATGGCCCGGCGAAGTTTGTGCAGCATCATCCATGCGGTTTCGTAACGCGACAGGCCGAGCTGACGCTGCAGTAGCACCGCCGACACACCTCGCTTATCAGTTGTCATCAGGTACGCGGCCCAGAACCAAACCATCAGCGGAGTCTTCGTATTGTGGAGCACCGTTCCCGAGGTCAACGAGACCTGGTGTCGACACGCCGCGCACTGCCACCGTCGTTTCTGCTCGAGAATGTAGGCCTGCCGATGCCCACACTGAGGACAAAGGAACCCGTCGGGCCAACGACAAGCAGCCAGGTACTTCTGGCAAGCCTCTTCGGTCGCGAACTCCGCCTGAAACTGACGCAGACTCTTCGGAAACGGCGGCCGGGCCACGCCCTACCCTACATCTTGGTGCTTTGCTGAACCAACCGTATAAGCAGGAGCGCACTAGCCGGCATCGGGGCGGGTCCTAAGGGATTGGAGCATCCTGTCGAATGTATCCTTCGGCTTTGAGCTCTGCCCACAGCGCCGCCGGAATCTCTTCTTGAAAATGGCCTAGATTCTCCTCCACCTCGCGCGGATGCACCGCTCCGGGAATCACACTGGCGACAGAGGGATGGGCCAGAGGAAACTGCAGTGCTGCAGCCGCCATGGATACGTCGTGGCGACGACAAACCTGCTCGATCTTCGAGACCCTTTCAAGAACCTCGGCAGGCGCATCCTGGTAGTTGTATTTCGCGCCGTCGACTGCGCCCGTAGCTAGAATCCCCGAGTTGAACACGGACGCCAGAATGATCCCAACATTGCGCGCCTGGCACAAAGGCAGCTCTTCCAGGGCTTCCTGCTCCAGTAGTGTGTAGGACCACGCAAGGACGAAAAAATCGAGGTCGAATCGTTCCAGAAAACGAGGCATCACTCCCCGCTCATTGACTCCTGCTCCAATGGCGCGGATCTCGCCCGTGGAGCGCAGCCTCTCGAGGGCCCGCCAGCCGCTTTCCGAAAATTGGTCCACGTAGGTCTGCAATTTCGCGCCGTGGTGATCGGGCTCCAGGTCGTGAATAACCACCAGATCGATGCTATTGAGCCGCAACCTTTGCAGACTGTCTTCGAAGGACCGCATGATCCCGTCGTAGGTGTAGTCGAAGACATGATCGAAGGGAAGTCCTCCCAGAAAGAGAGGAGCCTTGAAATTGGCCTTGACTTCAGGGGCTCTGAGAACGCGTCCCACCTTGGTGGAGAGGACAAATTCCCGGCGTGGTTGTTGATAGAGAAAACCACCCACCCGGTGCTCACTGAGGCCAAATCCGTACAAGGGCGCAGTGTCAAAGTAGCGGACACCGCTCTTCCAGACCGCTTGCAGAGTCGCCAGCGAGTCCTCCTCGCTCACCCTGACAAAGAGTTCCCCGAGCCTGGCTGCCCCGAACCCGAACTGTGTCAGTTTGACCCCTGTGCGACCCAGCTCTCTCGTTTCAGCTGGATTCATACATCCTCCACTTCCGATCGACCCCCGGATAAGGCGGCCAGGCTATCCGGGCGGTTGAGCGTCAAACCGGATCGGGTTCACGGTTTTTTGGTACGTTCTGGAACTGTCGGTGAATCTCCACCACCCCGGGGCATGCGAGTGCTCCCCAGGCGGCCAGACCCAGCGCCACCCAACCGGTCGGAAGGAGCGCGAACGCCGCGATCCAAGCGCCGACGAAAATGGCGATGCGCCACTTCATCCTCTGAGGTTTCGCGGACGGCTTGTCACCGGTACGCGCGAGCGGGAACGCCTTTGGACGCAAGAACCAACCGTGCGCCAGCATTATCGCGACGTTGTACGGCCACCACCGGTCCTTCTTGGCGTACTCAGGAAACTCGTCCAACTTCGCGTCATCGGTGCCGTCCGCGAGCCGCGGCTGCATCTGCGCCCACACGTATCCAGGGGTTGGGCGCCGGCCGGCGCCGCTCATATTCTTGCGCGTCGGGCGCAATCGCCACCGATAGAGCACTCGGCCTTCATTCGTGAGCGCCAACACGCCCGGTTGGAAATAGCCCTTCGGATGGGCGGCCCAGGACCTCGACCTCAAATGTCCGTAGTCCTCGTTCGCGAATAGGTCTAAGAAACCGTGCGCTCGACAGGCGCCCCGAATCTCGTGATGGGGATCGCCGACGGAAGGGAAACCGATCTCCCACGTCTCCTCGGCCTCTGTCGCGAGGCTCTGCGGCTCACTCGTTAGGCCGAAGACTTCACCACCGGCTTGGCGGATCGCGTCGACAACCCCGGACTCTGCATAGCTCCGCAACTCGGAGCGACAGGGCGGTCACCAGAGCCCGCGGTAGAAAAGGAGCACGATGAAGGCGTGCTTCCCAAGTTGATCGTCCAGCCAGCTCTGTCGCACACCGGACGGCGGGTCGAGATGGGGCGGGATCACCGACGTCTCGGCTTCGATCGCGCCGACCTCGAAGCCTTGGCCCTTGGCCTCCACCCGCACCTGCTCGCGACGACGCAGGTCGCCCTCGCATAGGACCAGCCCCAATTCGATCGGCTGACCTGTTTTTTGGCCCATAGCCTTGTCAGGGTCAACGAGTCCTGTGAGCTTGAATTGTGCACCGCGTTCCTGGTTGATCCAGGCCAGCGCAGCGTCCGCGGCGGGTTTCAACTCGATAGGAATTTCCTCAACGACGTTCGGCATAACCCTGACAACTCCAAGATGCGCTGGGGGGAAGGACCACGGCGCCGCCATCGATCGGCACGCGGAAGTGATTCAGGATAAAGTTCTCGATGGGGACTGCGTCGGATTCAGCCTATTGATTTCATGAAATCTGAAATCCCCTCGCCAATCTGATGAGGCGAATCTTCCTGGATATAGTGTATGCCTAGCACAGTTCTCTCTTTTTGGTTCGGCCACGTTCGGCAAAAATCTCGCTGTCGCCCTGTCAAGATGGAGCCCGGATAGGCATTAATAAACAGCTTCGGCAACTGACTGGTAGACAACCACGCTCCGCAGCGGTTAATCATCTCAATGACGTCGGCTGGTTCTCCTCCTATCGGGCACTCCCTGGTAAATGTCAAGGTAGGACGTCGAGATTCGCCCGGTTCTAGATACGGCCGGCGATAGGTATCCATCTCCTTCTCTGTCAGGTTCCGCACCATACGAGTCTGGATGGTCTCGAGAAAGAAGTTATCCCGCAGTACGAGCTCTTCGCCCCTGGGCGAGCGAAACTGCTGAAATAGGTCTCTTCTTATTTCCGGCCAGTCATCCCAACTTACGGGTTGGACCAGTGTCTCCATGTAGACGATGCCCTTGATCTGATCTTGGTGGCGGAAAGCCCAATCGAATCCGAGAGGACCGCCCCAGTCGTGTAAAACAAGGGTAATCCTCCCCCCGAGATCCATCGCCTCGAACCAGGCGTCTAGATACTTAGCTTGATCAGCGATACGGTACGATCCTCCGGGAATTCTCCCCGAGTCACCACACCCCATCAGATCCGGCACGAGGCAGCGTCCCAGGGGTTCCACATACGGTGTGATGTTGCGCCATAGGTAAGAAAAGGTGCCATTTCCGTGCAAGAAGACTACGGGATCGCCAACCCCAACATCTATATAGGAAATATGACTATCCAATATCTGAACGCGCTTTCGATCATAAGGGTCGACTTCTGAAATTTTACGGTTGGGCATTCGTCTTTCTCCCATCCTCCTTGTCTGCCATTCCTGCCCCGAGGCCGGCGAAACTCAGTCGGTCGTCGGGGACGAGGTCTTGCGGTACTGTCGATCCAACTCGTCCGTCTTGCGGTGGAAGTTGACCCGGCGCTCTTCCGTGGAAGGACCGGTCGCCAGCCAAGTGTCCACGATTTCCCTGGCGTGCATCTCTCCGGTCAGCCGCATCCCCAACACGATCACGTTGGCATTGTTGGCCAGTCGAGCGATACTCGCGGAAAAGCTGTCCGGGCAAAGGGTCGCTCGAACGCCGGGGACCTTGTTCGCCACAATCGTGACTCCTGTCCCCGTGTTGCAAAAAATCAGTCCCTGTTCGCATTTTCCGGCCGCTACGGCTTCAGCCACGTCACGGGCAGCATCCACATAGTCCGCCTCCTCTCCCGCCAGGCTGCCGCAACGGATCAGTTCAATGCCCTTCTCTTCCAGATAAGCCGTGATCTGGTGAGTCAGATTGGAAACGGAGTCACTGCCAACTGCCATCTTCACAGTTCCTATTCTTGGCCGTGAATCCAGGTCTGTCAAGGGCTCTCGCCGCCACCGAACGCCGTCTCAGGGCACTGATAGACCGAGCCCGGGGCCTGGTGCCCGGACAGGGTCAGGGCCCTGAGCAGGCCGAAGGCCGTGCCGCCGCTTATGGTGCTTGCCGGCACCCATTGAAGCCACAAGCCCTATCCGACACTGGCACGTTCAACCCTCGTCATCATCGTTTGCCCGGTCTCCCGCTGTTCCTGAATGGATCTCATCGGGCGATCAACATCGTCACCCGATGCGGCTCGGTTCCCGGCGGCAGTTTCCGCCCCCCGTGAGCATCCTTCAGAGTGAACGGGTGATGCATGAGGACATCCTGTTTGCCGTCCTTGTCGAGATCCACCAGCCAGGTGTATTCCTCGTCGTTGGGCAAGACGCCCCTCACGTTCTGAGGCCGCTGGGGGAACACGTCCGGCCCCGGCACGCCGACGAAGACGTCCATGATCCGAGGGTGATCCGCGCGAAGCAGGTCCGAGCGGCCGTCGCCGGTCACATCCCCGATGCGCAAGGTCGTGTTGAATGCGCGCGGGTAACCCTTCTGCGTCTTCCGGCTCTCGTGCGACCCCCCTCGAAGCACGATGTCCAGTGGCACCCACCCCGGCTCGCGATGGCTGGGCGGACCGTCCAAAGCGATTCTGCGCGTGGCGTTGGGTTTGTCGGGATAGCGGCCCCCTTCCATGCGGTAGAACTCGAGCTCCAGCCAGATGTCATCGCCCATGAACCCTTTGATGCTCTTCCAGAGGCTGCCGCTGAGGAACCTGACCTCGATGGTTGTGAACATCAGCAGGGTCCCGCCGTCGGGACCGAAGTCGTGTCGGTCCATCCCGAGCTGGATTCTGCCGTCCGATCTGAACGCGGCCCCGACCTCCGGCGCGAACGCAGTGCCGCCGGCGGGTACAGGTCTGCCAAAATGCACCTCGTAGGCGGACTGCTTTCTGGAGATACTCCGGCCCTCCAGCGAGAAAACTACTAGGTCACCGACGCCGTCGCCGTTCAGGTCGGCTAACGAGTGCAGCACCCTCCCCGTCATGTCTCCGGTGGCGACCGAGGAGAGCTCGTCGGAGTCGAAGGCCACGTCGGTCGTGAAGGTCTCCGCCACCGGGGCGAACAACCCTCGCTCGTTCTGGGTGTGGACCTCGAAGTGGTCCTCGTTCCAGAACACCAGATCGCTTCGACCATCCTGGTCGTAGTCGATCTCGTGGACACGGCTCTGGCTCCAGGGGTCGTATCGATAGCCGTCGGCTCCCAGGATCCGGCTCATGTCGGTGGAGGGACCGACCTTCAGTGGATGGGCGAACGCGCCGCCCTCCATCTGGATGAACACCCAGAAGCCGTCGACGTCCGGCACCACCAGGTCGTCGCGGTCGTCGCCGTTCACGTCCCGAGTGACGTCTACATGGGGGATTTCGCCTCGGCGAGGCGGGTTGAAGTTGGAAGTAACCGCCACCAGCGCGCGTTCCGTCGCCGATTCGGGATCGAACCAGTTCAGGCGGTCGCGCTCGTACGTCACCAACCGGTCGCGCCCGCCGATGTTGGCCACGTCGACGAACAACACTTCGGGACCGAGCGTTGCGTCGAGTCTCGGCGCCCAGGTGCCGTCGGCGAACGCGTAGATGCGCAAGCGGCGGTCGTCGTTCTCGTCGATGTTCACCACGGCAAGTTCCGCCATAGCTCGTCCGAGAAAAAATCCCGTCAAAACGGTCTGGCGTTCCGCGGCGCCGATGACGACCTCGTGCTGTTCAAAGAGGTCGTTAGGAACTTGCGCAACCGCCGGCGTCACGCATCCCGATAGAAATCCTCCAAGAACCAGAACGGAGGACAGGGTGCGCCGATGGCGCCTTGTGCGTTCGGTTGCCAAGCCGGCTTCTGAATGGGCGACTCGGTAGCAGCGGGCGCAGCAAGCTGCACCCCTACAACCCGCAAAGACCGACGAATCACTGACGTAGGGGCGTAGCTTGCTACGCCCGCCGGCACGGATCTTTGGCAATGGACAACTCCTTTACGCCTTCCTGTCCCGGTTCCCCGGGTTCCCTCGGGGTTCCCCCGGTTCACCCATCCGCAGCCGTGCCCAACCCAGCGCCACGCTCGCGGCGACCGCCATCACGGCTGCCAGGACGTTGAACAGGATGTCCTCGGGGTCGAACACGCGGCTGGGCAGAAACAACTGGATACATTCGTCGAGTACTCCAACCAGCGACGCCGCCAGGACGGCGAGCAGGGCGGGTACGGGGACGCGGCGACCTTGGCCCGCTCGCTCCGTGAGCGCTTCATGGATGAAGACGGTCACCACGCCGTACTCCATGAGGTGGGTGCGTTCCGTCACGGAACCGTTCATCCGGAGGAACACCAATATGTAGGCGGCTGGGATGCCCAACGCGATTCCGATCTCGGCGCCGCCCGGCCTCGCCCTCAGCCCCTGCGTCATGATGGTCGCCAAGACCAGGAGCATGCAGAGAAGAACACCGGCCGCGAGCAGGTCCTGGCTCACTGCGCCCGCGAGCGCCCCCCCAACGCGAGGGTCGAGTAGATCGCAACCACGACGGCCGGTGTCCGGGCCCAGAGGCGCTGCTCCCGATCGGAGGAAAAGAGGGAGACGGGCGTGCCGAACTGCTGAGCGGCCGGGCCGGCGAATCTCTGTCCCGGCATAGTCAAAAATTGAAGTTGACTCCCACAAACAGACCGAATCCGGATAAATCATTTATCTTGTCACCGCCTGTTACGACGTAAGTGGCTTCAATCGGAATGGAAATCAGACGGCTAATAGCGAGATCCGCGCCACCACTGAAGCCAAATCCAACACCGTATTCAATAAATGTCTCCTCAGGTGTCGTGAGTTGCTCCTGAACGAGGTAGATGTTCCCTTGAACGTATGGTATGACTCTGCTCCCTTTTGTCCTGTCCAGCCCGTTGACGCGTATGCCCGGCCCTATGTAGCCGCCTGCCACTTTAACTCCCTGCGATGCAGGACTAGGCCACCGGCCTATCCAATGCCTTACAAGATCTACGGCGACATCGATGAACGGACTTAGCGAATAGCGGTAGCTGGGTATGTTGAGGGCGCCCACAAACCTGTTCCCTTCAACATCTAGATTTGCGTCCTCCAGCTCAATGACATCAGTAGATGGGTTAAAAATGCCTGCCTGAATACCGATGTGGTGCCTTTTTAGCTCTCGTTTAGCACTGTCGCCATGGACTTCATCGTCGTCGCGCCGGAAGCTGGACCGCGGAATTCCCGCCGGCGTGGCGAGCGCGAAAGTGCGGTTGTCGAACCGCGGCTTCATGAACAGGTCGATTTCGTCGTGGCCCGGTGTCGCGCGCGGCTCTGTCACGTTCGACGAGCCCGCGCTTAGCTCCCCCGATGCAGGCGGGGCGAACACCGTCGCCGGCACGAGGGCGTGGCCCGTCAGAACGGTCTGTCGTTTCGCAGGGCCGGTGACAACCTCGTCCTGTTCAAAGAGGTCGTTAGTAACTTGCGCAACCGCCGGCGTCATGCATCCCGATAGAAATCCTCCAAGAACCAGAACGGCGGATAGACTGTGTCGACGATGCATCGTGCGGCCGGTTGCCGAGCTTGTTTTTGTTGCAAGGGTCATCAGGTCACCCGGTTCACTTCAGAGACTTACGTCACTGGCGTTGCTGATCCTTATCCCTTACGGCGGGTCCAAAGCATCTACGGCGAAGCAGTGCTTGCCTGGCGGATGGTTCCAAAAAACCTCCGCGTCCGAATCCCTTTCCAATGAGAACGTGGCGCACAACTCGTAGGTCGTCGCGTCCTTGACCGTATAAATGTAGGGCCGGCCCGTCTGTGGATCGGTCAGATTGATCCGCTCGGATCGCGCCAGCGTCGCCAATTCATCCAGCGTATCGGGCAGGACGCGCTTCAGTTCTTCCTTGATGTCCGGATCCTGGCAGAGCGATTGAACCTCGCGGAAGATTGTGCGCAAATCCTCGAGTCTCTGATGATCGAAACGCTGAAGACGCGCCGTCGTTGGCGTTCCGACCACGGCGACACCCCAAACGACGGCCACAACGACCACCATCGACATAGCAACTGAGAACACCACATGTGCTCTTGGTGTCATTTCTCCACCTCCGCCTGTGTCTCGCTACGCACGGTAAGCACCAAATAGAGAACCAGGCTTCCTGCGATCAGGAATAGGACGGCCGCCTTCAGCAGCAAGCGAAGCGTCAGTTGCCCTTCGAGCAGATAGTAGATGAGGGTGATAGCGTCTCCCGCCAGCGTAAGCGCGCCGACGAAGATCGACATATACACCAGCCAGCGGCGAATGGCTCCTCTCGCTTTTTCGGGATCCCGTCCCACCTCGCGCAACAGGAAGTGCCACAGAGCCAGGAAGATTGGAAAAGCGACGATGACGATAGCCAGCTGAGCGCGAATGTTCGACAAGATCTGCACCAGTTGGGCATTGCTGGTTCGCCAGGCCGGATCAGGAAACGAAAAATTGATGTAGGTAAAGAACAGCAGGATCACGCTGGTCGCCCAAGTGTAGAGAGCACCGAACGTCAGCAGGTGGGAAAAGCCATCCCGAGCTCTGCGTGGCCAGACTGATCCCGGCCGGCCCCGGGTGCGAACCGAACTGCGCGCCGTCGGTTTTGGAATCGGCAGCTCCAAATCACGCGCGCAGAAGACTTCAGCGAAGTCCGCGTCTTTCCAACCGGCTGACACCAAAAGCTGCCGGATCGTCGCGTAGTCCATGCGCTGCTCCCTCGCATGGTCGACAAACCGGATGAGCTTTTCGTCCATCGTTCGCATTCCTTTGATCGGTGATTCGTTCCTTGAGAGTTGAGGTGCCCGGCTCGGCACGAGAGACTTGCTGTTCCTTTTGTCTGGTTGAGTTTAGAGCGGAGTGAGCTTTGTGCCTACCTGAGGTGTGACAGTTTGTGAGGTGTCACAATGGTCTGGTCGGGGCGCTCGAGATTCGAATCAACCGCGAGGCGGACGTTCGGATCCACGAGCAGGTTGCCGCTCAACTCGTGCTCCACATCGGCTCCGAACTGCGCGCAGTCGGTTTTGGAATTGGCAGCTCCAAATCACGCGCGCAGAAGACTTCAGCGACGTCCGCGTCTTTTAGTACTGGGCCGGTCCGTCCGGGCCGGCACTGCAAACCGACCGACAATCCCCGCTTGGGCGAACGACCGTGGGCAACGGTCGTTCGGGGCTCAGGGCGAGCCATGACCGGCCGCCCGGCAGCCGGTCCAATCGCAGCAGGTCTGCCCTACAGCCGAAACCCAAGGCTCGTCACCAGAAACCCCAACTCGAAATCCTTCCAACGGTGCTCGCGCGCCGGAATTATCTCAATCGCGATTTCGCTATCGGTCTCCCAGGGGAGGCTACCTTGTTTCACGGCCTGCTCAAGTCGGTGGCGGCCCGGCGTGTCATAGCTGAACGTCCCGAACCGCTCACCGTTGACGTCGATATTCAACCGCACTTCGCCCGCCTTCTCGACCAGCTCGGCGGCCAGCTCGAAATCCATGTGAAACTTCAATGGATAGTAGGGCGGCACAAGAGCCCGAAAAACGCCGCGCTTCTCGACCCAGCGCTTCGTTTCCGAATGCACTTCCCAAACACCCGAGACCAGATAACGTTCGACGTCAGGCCGGCGCATCTCGACCCAAGAGTCAAGCGGCTCGGGAAACGGCGAGACCCAGCGCTCCTCGGCCGGCGGCGGATGAACCACAACGTCGCCCCGGCAAGCACAAAGGACCGCCGTCACAAACAACGTCAGGCTGACTGCGCACGGTTTTCCGCATAACCAGACGGGCCTCTCCCGAAAATTGCCCGGAAGCTCCGCTATGCCGGACGCCCCGACGTGGCGCACGCTTACAGCGTGCCGTGTCGCCATTCGTGGCGACATCTCTGCCTCGAAAATGCGTCGCCTGAAATTAGATTTCATCACGGTTTCATGAATGCGGCGCGTTCATGGAAGGAGCTGGGGCTGGCTCCGCTCCAACGACCCAAGCAGCTCGTCTTCCCACGAGACATCGGGCTCTTTTCGCACGCCCTCGCGGCGATACCACTCGAAGCTATCGGCAAGCCCCTCTTCGAAATCCCGCGCCTCAAATCCCAACTCGTCACGCGCGCGGTCGGTCTTCTGCACAATCGCCGGCATATCGAAGTACTGTCCAAAATAGTACGGCGGCTCGAAAACTCGACCACCCCGAGCTGTCAACGTCTCTCGCGGCACGAAAACCAACCGGGGCTCGACGCCCGCGACGCGCGCCAACGTCCGTACCAGCTCTTCCTGTGTCACCGGATGCGCGTGGGCAATGTTGTACGCACGCCCCGCGGCCCGCTCCGACTCCGCCGCCAAGATCGACGCCCGCGCGAAATCATCCGCGTGAATAAACCCCATCAAGCGCGAGCCGTCCCCGGGAACGATAATCGGCCGCGGCACAAGCAGGCGGTCCCAGAAGAAAGCCTCTCGATAGAACGGATTCTCGGGACCATATATATAAGGAGGCCGCAAACTAACCGCCGGCAAACCGTTTTCGGCGTGGAGACGCAACAGCGCGCGTTCGCTCTCGGCCTTATTGCGGACGTAATCGTCGGGATGATCGGCAGCCGCCAACGGCGCGTCTTCATCCGCCTCGTCAACGTCCCCGTAGGCCGCCACGCTCGACGTGAATACATAACGCTTGAGGCCCTCGCAAGCCAAGGCCGCGGCTGTCACCTGTTCGGCTGTCGTACCGCGCTGCCAATCGTAGACGTTGTCGTAGATGACGCCGAAACCTCGTCCCCTAAGCACGCGACGGACCCCGTCTACGTCATTACGGTCACAACGAATCGAAGAGACGCGGTCGCCGAACGGGGTCGTCTCCGCGCGATGCAGGATCGTCACCTCGTCGCCGCGCGCGAGCAAGCGGCGCACCAACGCCCGTCCGATAAAGAGGGTTCCGCCGATCACCAGAACGCGCGCCACGGGTTACACATGCGAGCCGCCCGCGAGTTCGCCGCCGGCTTTCTGTTAATCTAGCACTGGTGCTGCGCCTGAGCGGACGCCGGTTTCCGGTCAAATCGATCTCCCTGCTGCCGGTCGTTGTTATTGCGCTTGCGCTGCCCGCCAAGCTCTTCGCCGAACGCCCTCATTTGTTGGTTCTCGTCGTCTTCGAACAATTTCGCGCCGACTATCTCGAACTCTATCGCGCCGGGTTCTCAGACAACGGCTTCGGGCGCCTGCTGCGTGAAGGGGCCGTTTTCCCGCGCTGTCGCTTCGATCATCTTGCGACCCTGGCCGCCCCCAACGCCGCCGTGCTCGCCACCGGCGCCTACCCGGAACACAACGGAATTGTCGGCAACCGCTGGTACGACCGCGTGGAGAAAAAGGTCGTCGACGCTGTCGAGGTTGGAACCCCCGGAGGCATCTCGCCGCGCCGATTGATCGGTTCCACGCCGGCCGACGAGCTGAAGCTGGCCACCGCAGGCCGTTCGCGCGTCGTGGCGGTGTCTGACCACGCCGCTCCCGTCGTGCTATTGGCGGGCCGAAAGCCCGACGCCTGCTATTGGATGAACAACGAGGCGCGCTTCACCTCCGCCCGTTACTCCAGTTCGGAAACAGCACCGTGGGTGGAGGCGTTCAACCAAGCCACGCCACCGCTGCGTCATTTGGGAGCGGCCTGGAGGGCGATCGGTGCGGATCCAAGCGCCCCGCCGCTGCGAATCCTCGGCAGCCTCGACCGCAAGAGATTCAAGGAATTCCTCGCCCTCTACCGCGCCTCGCCCCTTGCCGCGGATGACGTTTTCGCGCTGGCTCGGCGGGCTGTCGAGGCCGAGAATCTTGGTGGGCGCAGCTACGCTGACCTGCTGATCGTCCACGTCGGCGCCCCGGCTTATTTGGCGCGCGAAACCGGGGCGTTTTCGCCGCTGATGCGCGACATGGTTCTGCAGCTCGACCGCGCGCTCGGCGGGTTCCTCGACTATCTCGACGAGCAGGTCGGGCTCGATCGCACCAGCCTCGTCTTCACCGCGCTGCACGGCACTCCCCCCTCGCCCGAAGCCGCGCAAGCCGCCGGGTTGTCCGCCGGACGCGTCAACGGGGAACAGATCGTCGCGGCCGTCGACCGCGCCCTGGCCGAAAGGTTTGGGCCGGACCTTTTCGTCGAAAAGTACATCTACCCCTCGCTTTACCTGAACGCCAAAGCCGCCGGGCTACCGGCCGCTCAACGTCGCGGGGCCCTCGAAGCCGCCGGAAAAGCCGCCCTTTCGGTCGAGGGGGTCGCGGGCTATCTCGCGCCGGGCCTCGGCGCCGTCCCCGCCGGCTTGCGCGTGCCGTTCGAGAGATCCCGGCATGCCGGCCGCACCGGTGATCTGCTGTTGGCCTACGAACCCTATTTCGTCGAAGACTTCGCCGAGGGGCGCGGCACGAGTTCCGGCTCGCCCTACCCCTATGACGCCGACGTCCCGCTGATCTTCCTCGGCAAGGGTTTCAACCGGGGACGCTTTACCGAACCGGCCGACGCCGCTTCGATCGCCCCGACCATCTCCGCGGTTCTCGAAATCGCTGCCCCTTCGCTTGCGCGAGTTCCTGTCTTGCACCAGGTCCTCGAAACCGGCGGGAAAGGAAGCGCCCTGGTGGGTCCCCCGACCCCGGAATAACTCGTGCCCAACCTCGAAACATCCTTTTGTGGGCTCACTCTCAAGAACCCGATCATCGCCGCAAGCGGGACGTTCGGCTATGGGCTCGAGTTCGAGAAAATCCTCGATCTCAACGCCCTAGGCGGTTTCGTCGTTAAGGGTCTGTCAAGAGAACCGATCGCCGGCAACGCCCCGCCGCGAGTCGTCGAAACCGCATCCGGGATGCTGAACTCGATCGGCCTGCAGAACGTAGGCGTACACGCCTTCGTCGACGAGAAATTGCCGAAACTCGCCGGCATCGACACCGCCGTCTTCGCCAACGTTTTCGGTTATGAACCCGAAGACTACGTCGAGGTGATCCGCGTACTCGAAGACGCCGAAGGCTTGGCCGGATACGAACTGAACGTCTCGTGCCCCAACACCAAACACGGCGGACTCCAATTCGGCGCCGACCCGCAACTGCTTTCCGAAGTCGTCACCGTCTCGAAACAAGCCGCCCGTCGCCGGCCCCTGATCGTCAAGCTCTCGCCCAACGTCACCGACATCGCGGCCATGGCGGTTGCCGCCGAACAGGCCGGGGCCGATGCCGTCTCACTGGTCAACACCTTTCTCGGGTTAGTGATCGACCCCGCGACACGCAAGCCTCTACTCGGCGCGAAATTCGGAGGCCTGTCCGGCCCGGCCATCAAGCCCCTAGCGCTGCGGATGGTCTACCAAGTGGCCCAGGCTGTGAACATCCCCGTCATTGGCCTCGGCGGCATTGCCGACGGAGAAGAGGTGGCCGAGTTCCTCGAAGCCGGCGCTGTGGCGGTGCAAGTCGGCACCGCAACCTTCTGGGACCCCGAACGCCCGGCCCGCCTCGTCGGGGAATTCCAAGAGTTCCTCGAAATCCACGACATCGCCGCGGCCCGCGAGCTCATCGGAAGCCTCGATATGAGCGAGTAAGCATGACGAGCCTCCGCACAACCCGACCCTCCACACGAAACCCGACCTCCACGAACAAACGCGGCGAATTATTGGCTGACCTCGAGCAGAAGGCGCTCGGGAAAGCGCTGAAGAAACAGGCCGGGAAGGCGGCGTTGATCCAGCGCTGTCCAATTCACAAGCGGCGCAACGTGGCGGCGCACTTGCCCGACGAGTATCGAGAATCGATCGATCGCAAGTTGGCCAACGCCTATCAGATGACGAGCACGGCCGATGCGAAGCGAGCGTGGGAGCAAGTGCATCGCGAGTTGATGGAGCTGAACCCCTCGGCAGCGCACTCGTTGGCCGAAGGGATGGAGGAGACCTTGACCGTGCACGGGCTGCCGTTGTCGCCGCAGCTGCGCCGGACCTTCAGCACAACGAATCCGATCGAGTCGGCGTTTTCGGTGGTGGAGAGGATTTGTTCGCGGGTGAAGTGTTGGCAACGAGGCGACCACATTGAACGCTGGGTCGGCTCGGCGTTGTGGGTGGCGAAAAGAACTTTCGCCGCGTGAAGGGTTATAAGGATTTGCCGAAGTTATTGGAGCTGCTTGAAAAACGGCGGGGAACCTCCTCGCCAACGTCCAAAGCGGCGTAAACTAGATCCACCGGAGAGCCGCGAGTTTCAACGGAAATCCGGACACGCCCCTTCAGCGAGGTAATGTGGCACACGGCCTTGTGGATCCGCCCTAGCTACCTCCTGCTTATCCGGTTGTTTCAGCAAGGTACTAGATGTTGGGGTGGAGGTCATCGCGTCTTGTCCAGATCACGCGCGCGGCGGATGTGGGCGTAAGGCGTAGGAGCGTGTTGGGTTCCCAGACCGAGGAGGGTTTGGAAAGCTGCCATTGGGGTCTTGCGGCGGTTGTGTCGAAACACGAACTCATCGAGGTAAACCTGGAGCTGAGCGCGGCTCACGCCGTGGTACGTTCCGGTCAGCCATTGTTGCAGGTTGCCAATGGCACGATCCGCCAGCGGCACCACCGACTTGGCGCCTTTCCGCAAGTCAGTCCGGTGAGGTTGCGGACGAGAGATGTGTTTGTAGCCGGCCTCTTCGAGGGCGGTAAAGGTCTTCAGACCGTCCGTGTAGATGGTCGAGCCGGGAACAACGTTCTGGGCAAGAAACCTGTCGATCGTCACCTTCTTGAAGTCTGGAATAACGGACATGCGAACGCGCCCGGAACGCTTCCCGCGTTTCTCAACAGCGACCATCACCGACCCACCTCGGAACTGCCGTCGGGCGAAAAATTTCTTGTGTTACGGAGAGCAAGTGTGCATTCTGCGCGAGCCGGACGTCCAAATCAGAAATTCCGGGCTCATTGGGGCTAACCCACTTTGCTGCTTCCTTGGGAGACACGAACTTGGGGTCATTGATCGTGGATCGTGCAAAGACTGAGACCAATCGATCCCACGATCCTCGGCAACTTTCGTCATCGCTTGAATTGGGTCGCTCAACAGGTTCTCGTATTTTTGGAAGTGCTGTCACTCGAAATGAAGGCCTCGACAAAAAAACAATAGTAGCCTATCCTCTGTTTATCTCTTTACTGTCGGGGGTTCATCCACATCGAGCCTCTCCCGAAGCGACTGGAGAATCAGCTCGATCTTGGGGTATCGTGTCGCGTGGGGCCCGGGCTCTAAGTGACACGCGGATAGCGAAACCGAGCTGGTGTTCGGTTCTCAGGTCCGAAACTTTACCCCTGATATACTGAAGTTTCGGCCTCGGTCGGGGTCGTCCCACACCCAAGACGGCTTGCCATGCCCTTGTACGAGTACGAATGTTTACAGTGCGGGAAGCGCTTCGAGGAGATTCGCAAGTTCTCTGATCCGCCGCTGACTGAGCACGAGGAGTGCGGAGGCGAATTGCGAAAATTGCTCTCTGCTCCCGCGATTCAGTTCAAAGGGACGGGCTGGTACGTTACCGACTATGCGAAAAAGTCGGACGGATCGAAGGACGCCAACAAGGACGGGGACGGCGGAGAGAAGAAAGCCGAAAAAACCGAAAAAGCCGAGAAGTCCGATAAGGCCGCTGGCGCATCTTCCGAGGCCAAGCCGACATCCACCCCTACGAAGACCTGAAGCCCGGCACGGGCGCCTTGTTCCTTTCCAGAGGGAGATCGCAACGACGATGGAATCGATTCTGGTCACCCTGCCGGACGGTACCGAGCAGACGGTCGAAAAGGGCACAACCGCCCGTACCGTTGCGGAGTCGATCGGCCCGAAGCTTGCCCGAGCCGCGCTGGCCGCTCAGCTAAACGACGACATCGTCGACCTCGCTCAGCCAATCGACCACGACGGTTCGTTAAGAATCCTCACGGAGCGGGACCCCGAAAGCCTCGAAGTCTACCGCCACTCGAGCGCCCACCTGTTGGCGGCGGCCGTCTTGGAGCTCCATCCCGAGACGAAGCTCGGGATCGGCCCGCCCACCGAGCAGGGATTCTTCTACGACTTCCAGCGCGAAGAGCCGTTCACGCCCGACGATCTTGAAAAAATCGAGGCGCGCATGCGCGAGATCGTCGCGCGAGGCGCGGAAAACTACCGCGTCTGGCTTCCGCGCGAGGAAACGCTCGCGAAGTATCGCGAGGCCGGCGAGAGCATGAAGTGTGAGTTGATCGAAGAGAAGACCGATAGTGACAAGATCTCGGTCTATAAGACCGGCGATCAATTTCTCGACTTCTGCCGAGGTCCCCACATTCCGAGCATGGGTCGCATCAAGGCCTTCAAACTGCTCTCCGTCGCGGGGGCCTATTGGAAGGGCGATGAACGAAACCAGAAACTGCAGCGGATCTACGGCACGTCGTTTTTCAACAAGAAGGATCTCGCTGCCTATCTTCACCGGCTCGAAGAGGCCAAGAAGCGCGATCACCGCAAGCTCGGCAAGCAGCTCGACCTGTTCAGCATTCAGGAAGAAGCCGGGCCGGGTCTGATCTTCTGGCACCCCAAGGGAGGCATGATCCGGCGTCTGATGGAAGATTGGCTGCGCGAGCAATACGTCGCGCGCGGTTACGGATTGGTCTACACGCCGCACGTCGCGCGGCATGATCTTTGGCGCACCTCCGGACACGCCGACTTCTACTCCGACTACATGTTCTCGACGATGAAGCTGGATGATTCCGACTACCAGCTCAAGCCGATGAACTGCCCCTTCCACATCTTGATTTACAAGAACGGTCTGCGCAGTTACCGCGACCTGCCGGTGCGCTTGGGCGAGTTGGGTACCGTCTACCGCTACGAGCGCTCGGGCGTGATGCACGGGCTGCTGCGGGTGCGAGGATTCACGCAAGACGACGCCCACATCTTCTGTACGCCCGATCAGGTAAAAGACGAAGTCGTCGGGTGCGTGGACTTCGCGCTCGACGTTCTAAAGACCTTCGGGTTCGACAACTTCGAAGTCGAGCTGTCAACTTGGGACGGCGGAGAGAGCGACAAATATGCCGGGTCGCCCGAGGAATGGAAGATGGCGGAAGACGGGCTCTTCAGCGCCCTCAAGGAACGCGAGATCGACGCCAAGGTCATGCCCGACGAAGCAGCCTTTTACGGTCCGAAGATCGACGTCAAGCTGGTCGACGCCATCGGCAGGCCCTGGCAGCTTTCGACAGTGCAGTTTGACTTCAATTTGCCGCGGCGCTTTGAGCTGGAGTACATCGCCGAGGACGGCAAAGCGCATCGGCCGGTGATGGTTCATCGCGCGCTGTGGGGTTCCGTGGAGCGCTTCTTCGGTGTCTTGATCGAACATTACGCCGGAGCGTTTCCATTGTGGTTGGCGCCGGTGCAGGTGATTGTTCTGCCAATCACCGATCGGCAGAACGGCTTTGCCGAACAAGTGCGCGAGCAGCTCGAAGCTGCCGGCATACGCAACGAGCTCGACGCCCGCAGCGAGAAGGTTAACTTCAAAATCCGCGAAGCCCAACTACAAAAAATTCCCTACATGTTGGTTGTTGGGGAACGTGAAGCTGAATCCGGCACGGTGGCGGTACGACATCGCAAGCGTGGCACGGAAGGTTCTGCCGGCGTCGACGAGTTCATCGGTCGAGTGCGCGGCCTGATTGATACAAAGGACACGAAGGATTAGACCAACCGGCGCCGATTGATTCTTTTTGCGGAGCCGCTTCGCCCCCCATTCGAAGGACTCGTTGTCGACGGCCGCTCCCATTCAGAACCAATGCCGGGCCGCCCTGATCCTGGTGGTCTTGGTGTCGGCCGGCCCGGGCCTTGCGTCCGACCTCGATGTGCTGACGCGTCGGCACGCAGTCTCCGGTCACGAAGCCGACGCCCTTACTTACATTCAGTCCGTGGTCGGCGCCCGAGCGGCGGTCGACAATCTAGGGTCGCTCACGGCCCGATACGGCTCGGGTAGCCCGCACACGTTACTGATCGCGGGGCTCGACGGGCCGGGTTACATCGTCTCCCACATCGACGATAGCGGCTATTTGCGCTTGCAGCGCTCGGCCGACCCGAAACCGCACTATGATTTCGACGAGTTTTTCGTCGGACAGGCAGTGCGGATCCGGACCGCAAAAGCCGGCCTCGTCCAGGGGGTCGTCGCCGCGCCTTCGGTGCATTTCCAGAAGTCCGGGCGGTCGCCCGGGCATTCGGGAGTCGACGGTTTGTATGTCGATATCGGTGCACGCTCACGCGACGAGGTGCTGCGCGCCGGAGTGGATCGACTCGACTCGGTCGTTCTCGACAGCGACCTGCTCGTGTTGGCCGGCGGCAATCGGGTGAGCGGACCATGGATATCGAGTCTTGCCGGCGCCGCCATACTCCTCGATCTTGCGCGGCAATTCGAGGCGTCTCCGCCTCGAGAAGCGGTGACCCTCGCGTTTGCCGCCAGGCAGTATTTCCAGCATGCCGGCTTGGCGCGCGTCTTGCGACGGGCCAACGCTGACCGCGTCATCTACTTTAGGCCCGGGGGTGGCGAGAGCCCGGGTATTGCGGCCGCGGCCGGATGGTCCTCGGAATGGGTGGATCGGCTGACGGCGCTCGCCGTCGAGGCGGGTATCGAGTTGCTGCAGGTCCGCGGCGAATCGCTCGAGCTCGGACCGTTCGGCGAGAAAAACATTTGGCCCCGCCCCGAGCACAGCGCCCTTCTGACGGTGGGCGTCGAAAACGCCGGCACGCCCGTGGAGATCGTCGACCGCGGACGATTGCAGCGGATGAGCCGTTGGTTGGCGGACTTTCTCGGCTCGACCGTGTCTCGCAATTACCCCGAGACCAGCCGGCGGGAAGCGGCGCCGGCGCCGGAAGCTCTCGCGCCGGAGTTGGAATTGATCCGTGCGTTGGTCGAAGTCCCCGGGGTCAGCGGCGCGGAAGCCGAAGTGCGACAAGCGATTCGCCGTCTGCTGCCCGACTGGGCTCGCAAGCAATCCTCCATCGACGAGGCGGGCAACCTGATCGTCCGGTTGGGGGAGGGAAAGCCTCGCGCTCTCTTTATCGCGCACATGGATGAGATCGGCTTTCGCGTCTCGCGTATACGCTCCGACGGATCGCTCGCCGCGGATGCGGTCGGCGGAGGCGCCGCGCAAAGATTCGCGTTCCACCCGATTCTGGTGCACGGTGACGAGGGTTCTCTGCCGGGGATCATGACCCGACACGGCACGATCGATATCGGCGCCGAATCCGCCGAACAGGCGGCGGAGTTGGGTGTGAAGCCAGGATCGACAGCGACGGTTCCCAAGCGTTTTCGCGCGTTAGCACGCGGCCGCGTCTCCGTGCGCTCGCTCGACGACCGCGTCGGCTGCGCGGTGCTCGTGCGGCTCCTGCAATCGTTTGAGTCCGCGGAACCGTCAACTCGGCCGGCGCGGCGTCCGGTTTGGTTCGTTTTCAGCGTCGAGGAAGAAGCCGGATTGGTCGGCGCCAAGGCCGTGGCCGACCGGACGCAACCCGAACGCGTCTATGCGATCGACAGTTTCGTCAGCTCCGATTCACCGCTCGAGAACCGGCGCATCGGATTCGCCGAACTGGGAGAGGGTTTTGTGATCCGGGCAATGGACAACAGCGGAATCAGCCCGATTCAGGCGGTCCGCGCGATCGCTGACTTGGCGCGCGCCAAGGGCATCCCGGTGCAATACGGCGTAACGGCCGGCGGCAACGACGGATCGCGCTTCGTCACCCGAGGCGCCGTGAACATCCCGCTGAGTTGGCCGTTGCGTTACGCCCACACTCCGGTCGAGGTCGCCGACCCCCACGACATCGAAGCGTTGTATCGCATCGTTGCCGAGCTTGCGAGAATAGAATTATCGGGACGTTCGTTCTATTGACCTCCTTCGTCCAAAAGCGGTATTCAATGACAATGCGGCCCTTTTATCGGACAGCTGTCCATGTCCTCTGTATCCTATCGTGCAATTTCGGCGCGCTTTGGGGCGCTGAGCTGGAGATCAGCGTCGTTGACGGTGAAGCGCAGCCGGTGTGGGCGCGCATGGAAATCCGTGCGTCAAACGGCAGAATGGTCCAGCCCGAATTCGCCCTGCGCGACCGTACCGCCCAACCTCGCGAGGGCGGCAAGCAGTGGTACCTGGGCAGCTTCGTGTTCCAGGGGCCCGCGTTGGTCACCGCCCCCGAAGGAGACTACACGATCGTCGCCGAGCGCGGCCCCGAGTTCGATCGATTTGAAGAAACCATCACCCTGTCCGATCAGCAACCGCTGCAACTCCAGATTCACCTCGAACGCTGGATCGACATGGAAAAACGTGGCTGGTACTCCGGGGATTTTCATATCCATCGTCCGGTCGAGGACGTCAAGAAGCTGGCGTTGGCCGAGGACCTCAACTTGAGTGTGGTGTTTACGATGTGGAACAAAGCGAGCGAGTGGGAGGGCCTCCCGTTTCCTCGCAAGCCCCACATCCAGCTCTCGCCCCGCCATTTGATCACCGTTCTTAACGCCGAGGATGAACGCGGCGGCGGAGCTTGGATGCTCCACAACCTCCGCAAGAAGATCAACCTGGCGGTGGACGGTCGCTGGTTCCCGCCGGGTATCGAGTTCATCCAGCAAGCCAAGGGCCAACGCTACTACGCGGAAGGGTTTCCGTGGGTTGATGTGGAAAAACCCTTTTGGTGGGAAGTGCCCGTGGTGATGGCGCTTTCGCCGCCCGACTCGATCGGCCTCTTGCACAATCACTTCAACCAATACGGTATTCATAACAGCGAAGAGTGGGGGCGCCCGCGCGATGAGAAAGAATTCCCCGGCGACCAGGGCTTCGTCGATCACTCGCTGAATCTCTATTACCGTTTTCTGAACTTGGGTATGGACATTCCGGCCTCGGCTGGTTCCGCCAGTGGCGTGTTGCCGAATCCGGTTGGGTATAACCGCGTTTACGTTCGTCCGCGAGAGAAGTTTTCGGTACGGTCCTTTTACGACGCGCTGCGCCACGCACCGAGTTTCGTGACCAACGGGCCGATGCTGTTCTTCGATGTTGTCGAAGGCGTCCGAGAAGTTGAAATGGCGTTGGAGGTTCAAAGCCGCGAACCGATTGAGAGCGTTGAACTGGTAGCCAACGGCAAGATCATCCAGACCTTCGAGCCGGAGCCCGGCCAAACGTCGTTCCACACCGAATTGTCAATGGACAGCGGATTTCACAGTTGGGTGGCGGCGCGCTGTTTCGTCCGCTCCGAGGATACGATCCGAATGGCCCATTCGCGCCCCATTGTGCTGGTTGACGGTGCCTGGGACGGCCGCGCCGACGCCCAAATACTTTGTGGAGTGGATGGACGAGCTGATCCAGTTAGCAAAGCAGGAAGAAGGGCGCTTTTCGAGCGAGGAGGAGCGTGACGCCGTCCTCGTTCTCTATGAAGAAGCCCGACGCTTCTACGTGCGAAAAAGCCGCTAGCAGCCTTTCCTCGAAGACCAGCCGAACCCCGAGCGAACCAACGACATCATAGCCGCCGAGTCGCGACATCCTATCCGAGAAAATAGCCCGCTTTCGGCGGAAAGATCACACGGCTATCGCCGAAACCGGGGTTTCAGAAGGCACCGAGAAGCGGTAGCCCACGCTGGGCTCGGTCAAAATATACCGAGGCACCGAGGGCATCGGTTCGATTTTCTTCCGTAAATGCCCGACATGGACCCGCAGCGTCTGGATATAGTCCCCATGCATCGGCCCCCACACTTTATCGAGAATCATCTTCGATGAAACAACACGCTCCAAATTCTGTGCCAAATACACGAGGATATCGAACTCCGTGCGCGTCAGCCGAATCTCTCGGCCGTCGCGAATCACTCGGCGTTTTGCGAGATCCACTCTCAGGCCGCCGGCTTCAATGACTCTCGGGCTCTCCAGCGAAGCGTTCGTGCGCCGCAGCAAAGCACGAATCCGCGCCAGCATTTCGCTTGGCCGAAAAGGCTTGGTCAAATAATCATCCGCCCCGCCGTCGAGCGCGTCGATCACCATCATTTCTTCCCCGTTGGCGGACAGGATCATGATCGGTCCGCGATACCACGTTCGTAGATCGTGAAGGAGGTCCAGGCCGCCTATGTCCGGCAGGGAAAGGTCCAAAATGATGAGATCGGGAGTTCGCTTCGCCAGGCTGTCGAGCGCCTGGTGTCCCGTAGAGGCCAAGCCAACGTGATAGTTTTCTCTTTCGAGAACGAGTCGGACGACTCGTAAAATGGTCTCGTCGTCGTCGACGACGAGTACCCGCGAAGGATTGTCTGAGTGACTCATGTCTCTTTCCAGCGTATTTGCCGAGTATAACCGAGATAAAGACTTGGTTAATTCGTCCTAAAGAGTATAACATTTCAACAGATGGCGCCGCATCTTGTCTGGAATGACAGGTATTCCGAAGCCCCTAGCTTAGCCGGCGACCGGTTCCGACCTGACTGCCGGCACCGGTGGGACGGCGCTTGTGACCGCGATCGCCCCGGGGCGCACTGCCCGGCGGTCGGCGATGAGTTCCTCCACGATCTGTTGGAGCGAGTATTGGGGGGCCCACTCGGGGAAGTGGCTGCGGACCTTCTTCAAGTCCGTGATGTAGCAGATGTGATCGCCAACGCGATTCTCGGGTTGATAGCGATGTTCGAGGCGCAACCCCATCGAATCCAGCAGCTCGATCGTCTCGAGAATCGACAGGCTATTGGCCCGACCGCCGCCGAGGTTGTAGACCTCGCCGGCTCGCGGTTTGTTGTAGAACGCGAGAAACAGCGAAGCGACGTCGCGACAGTGGATCTGATCCCGCACCTGCTTGCCCTGGTAGCCGTAGATGGCATACGGCCGGCCGGTGGCCGCGCAGTGAACGATGTACGCAAGATACCCGTGCAATTCCACGGCGGCATGTTGCGGGCCGGTCAAGCACCCGGCGCGGAAAATGCCGACCGGCATGTCAAAATAGCGGCCGAATTCCTGGCACATCACATCGGCGGCAACCTTCGACGCCCCGAAGAGCGAGTGCAGGCAAGCGTCGATCGACATTTGTTCATCGATGCCGGCACGACCGTCCGCGTAGTCGAAGCGGGTCGCGAACTCGCTCAGCGGTAACGCGTTGGGTCGGTCGCCATACACCTTATTAGTACTCGTGAAGCAGAACGGCGAGTCGCGGCAGAAGTCACGGGCGGCCACAAGCACGTTGAGCGTCCCGACAGCGTTAACGTCGAAGTCGTCATAGGGGATTGACGCCGCCTTATCGTGCGACGGCTGCCCGGCGGCGTGAATGATGAAGTCGGGACGCTCGTCGCGGAAGACCCTTCGAATACCCTCGCGATCGCGGATATCGAGCGAAAGGTGACGGTAGCCGGGGAACGACGCCTGCAGGCTTTCGACGATAGGGCTGGTCGAACCCTTTTCTCCGAAGAACTCGCGCCGCATATTGTTGTCAAGGCCGACCACGTCCCAGCCCTGTTCCGCCAGGAACCCGACACACGCCGAGCCGATCAGACCTCCGGATCCGGTGACCAGCGCTTTCATAGCTCTCCACGTCGGCCGCGGGGCCGATGTTACAGATATCGGTTGCCGGCACTCACGACAGCAGGCAAGCAAGTGCGGGCCGTTGATAGCGGCACGCCGGCGGAGGAGTTCGACTGCAACTTCTACGACAAGCCCGCCGACCCCGGCCCGATACGGCGGCGGGGCGCTCCGCGGTCGGGTGACCCTGGCCTTTCGGTCGAAGCCGATCGAGAATACGAGTACATTGTCCGTCGGCGGGACTTGCGATCGGCCCCGTCCGGGTGTTTCTTGCGAAAACTTACTGGTTCTTTAGGTTCTTGCGGACCTGGATCGCCACGCGGGTCGGTCGCTACCTAGGCGTCCCGTTTCACCGCGAAGGCATGCTGGACCCTGTCGGGGGAAGGTGTGCGCGGAGCCCCGGGGTAGAATACGGGATCGCTTCCTTTATGAGGAAAATCCTCGCCCTGCTGCTGTTTCTCGCTTTCCTCGCAGCCGGCTACTATGCCTATCAATCCGGTCTGGCGGCGGAGCTGAGTGACTATGACCGGCTGGTCGAGACCCTGCGCCGGGACGGGCTCTGGGGTCCCCTGGCGTGCATCGGGGTGCAGTTTGTCCAGGTGATTATCTTCGCGATTCCGGGCGAAGTGACCCAGGTTGCCGCCGGGTATGTCTTCGGAGCTTGGGCGGGTTTCCTCTATTCCTGGGTCGGGATCATGTTGGGTTCGTCGTGCGCGTTCGGGTTCTCGCGCTTGGTTGGCCGTCCCGTGATGGAGCGGATCCTTGGGGCAAAGAGGCTCGCTAAGATCGATCACGTGCTTGAGACGCGGAGGGGCAAGTCGGCGCTGTTCACGCTGTTTCTCATCCCGGGAATGCCGAAGGACAGCATGTCGTTTGCTGTCGGGCTCACGGAATTCAAGCTGGGGGAGTTCGTGGTCCTTTCAGGGTTGGGCCGCGCCCCGGCGTTGCTGTTCAGCACGATGATCGGTTCGCAGCTTTACGAGCGCGACTACTTTTCGCTCGGTGTGACCGTAGTGGTTGCCGTCGCGGCGGCGGCGGGGTTCTTCCTGTACGAACGCAGGCGGGGTCGATAGTGATCCGGCCGATGGCTGCGTCCGATGTTCCCGCGGCGATGCGGCTGGTCTCGTTCTCTTCGCTGCACCGGCCCGCGGACGGGGGCCGGGATAGTAGCCCACGGTGCAGCGAAGCGGAACCGTGGGTCAAGCCGACCACACATCATGGAGAGCCCCGGATGGGGCGTAGGAAAGGTGGGTCGATTCCACTCCTCAAGCCCATAACGCCTTCCCGCGGCATCATAGAGGCAGGCGGCCCGCGGCAGGAATCTCACGAGGCCGCGCTGCACGACCTTTCGGCCAATGTGCCGAACCCGTTTGCCGCGGCGGTCACGATTACGTTAAGTTAGCGCCCATGGACCTCGTTCGAGATCGTTTGCCTTGGAAACTCAGGAACCGAGAACTGATTCTCGGTCCCCGAACGTTGCTGATGGGGGTTCTTGACGCGGGTTTCGCAACGGCCTCGGCTGAAGATCACGTCTCGCCGGACGGTTTGCTGGAGCGGGCCGTCGGGTTGGAGAGAGACGGCGCTGACCTGCTGGACATTGAGGTGTCCGGGCGTGTGCTTGGGGAAGAGCAGGCTCGCGGCGCCGGCACGGCCTCGTCCCTTCTCGACTCGGACGACGAGTTGCGTCGGCTCGTTCCGGTCCTCCGAAAACTGCGTCATAGCCTCGATATTCCTATTTGCGTGACGACGCATCATGCCGCCACGGCGGAGCGGGCCCTCGAGTTGGGTGTCGCGGTCATTCGCGATTGGAGTGGTCTGTGCTTCGACCCGTCTTTGGCGAAAGTCGTCAACCGTTACGACGCCGGGCTGGTGTTGGGACACGTTCGCGGGACGCCCGACAGTTGGGCCAAGCTGCCGCCGCTCTCCGACCCTGTCTCGGGGATAACGAAGGACCTGGACAACGCGATGGCGAGGGCGCGCGCCGCGGGGATCGATCGGCGTCGCATTGCACTCGACCCAGGGTTTGAACAGGGCAAGAAGGGCGCCGAGAACTTGGCCGTGCTGGCGCGGCTCGATGTATTGGCGGGCCTACACCAGCCTATCCTCGTGAACCTTTCGGGGAAGAGATTCTTGACCGAATCAGTTCGGGCCTCGGACGCCGAGCGGCACAGTGCGGAGGCGGCAGCGGCGACCGCGGCCTTGCTGGCGGGCGCGCATGTGCTGCGGGTTCGCGACGTAGAAGGACCTGCTTATGTGGCGAGGTTCGTCGATCGAGTCTTTGAAGCGGTGGAGAAAGGTTGATCGAGCGATCGGCTCAGATGCCGAGCAGGTTCGGATAGAGCTTGCGCAAGCCTTGGCCCGTGGCCCAAACATCGAGAGGCAGGGCGGCCATTTCGTCAATATCCGGGACGGCTTTTGGCTCTTTCATGAGGTCGACTTGCACTACGTAGCGCCGGCATGATTCACAGGCACGAACGCTGAGATGCGGGAATTCGTCCCCGGCCCCGTAGTAAGCGATTCGTTTTCCCACGGACTCTCCGCACGCGGGGCATTGGCTCCGAGGAAAGGGCCGCGGCGCCAGGCACAGCGAACACATCAGCCGGAGCTCGGAGCCGTCGCCGACTGGGCGGCGAACAACGAGCTGCGGGGCGTGCCCGCAGCCCGCGCACGTTGCGGTTGGCGGACTCGGCGGGTCCGGCTCGACATTTGTGGAGGGTTCGGGATTCGGCGTTCTGCTCGCCCATACGGCTTGCAGCAAGACGCGCGCGAAGAAGCTTCCTGGCGAAGTGGTATCCTCGCGGCGAAGGAAGCGATCGAGCATTTCGCAGCAGCCGGCTTCGTCCAGACGGAGGGCCGCATCGCGCAAGGGCCGTGGTCCATTTCTCAGAACAAGCTCGATGAGCGGTCCGCTGTGTTGGGCGAGTTGCGCGAGCAGACTCGGGTCGTTGACGGGGCCATGTGGGGTTCGGGCTCCGTACTCGGCGGAATCAGAGATGAGTTTGTCGAGGCGGGCTTGTTTGTCGACGACCTCGGCGATGAAGCGCAGTGGCTCCACGGAGGCGGGAAAACGTTTAGCGAGCTCGCGAGCTCGCGCGGCTCGCCGGGTGTGAATGGACGGTTGCGGAGAGGACATTTGGAAGTCCGGCGGGCAGACCCATCGGCCCATCAGTCTACATCGCAGACTCGCCGAGCTGTCCGCCGAATTCCGAAGAGTTCATCGCCGGGGCATTGGCCGGCGCTGCCGCGGGTTTGGAGTTCGCGCTACAATCGAATCCGTTTTCGATGGAAAGGATTGTTGCTCTGACGAGCAATTCACTTTGAACATGACAGGCAGCCAATTGATCGCCCGCATTCTGAAGCAGGAAGGCATCGAGCAAGTTTTCTGCTTTCCCCTTACGCCGATTATCGAGTCGCTGGCCGAGGAGGAGATTCGGATCGTTGTTGCCCGCCAGGAACGCGTCGCCGAGAACATGGCGGACGGGTTTTCGCGAACCACGTTGGGGAAACGCATTGGCGCGGTGACGGTGCAGCAGGCCGCCGGGGCGGAGAACGCCTTTGCCGGCATCGCGCAAGCCTATACCGACTCGAGCCCCATTTTGTTCCTGCCGGGCCATCCGGGCCGCAGCCGCGCCGGGGTGCCTTCGGTTTTCGACGCGGTCAAGAACTACTCGGCGACGACGAAGTGGGCGGATACGATTCCGTCCGCCAACGATGTGCCAAACCGGTTGCGGCGCGCTTTTACGGCGCTGCGGTCGGGGCGTCCCGGGCCGGTGCTGATCGAGGTACCGGTCGATGTGGCGAAGGAGGAGTGCACGAAGGAGGTCGACTACCGCCCGGTTGAGCGCGTGCGGACCGCACCCGACCCGGACGCGATTCGGGAAGCGGTGAAGCTGCTGGTCGCTGCCGAGAAGCCCGCTATCTGGGCGGGGCAGGGCGTTTTGTATGCGGAAGCGTCCGAGGAATTGCAGGAACTCGCCGAGTTACTGGCCGCGCCGGTGTTGAGCACGCTGCTGGGTAAAAGCAACTTCAACGAACGGCACCCGCTGGCACTGGGTGCCGCCGGCTACAGCCAGACTGCGCTGGTCGGCGACTACCTCGGCCAATGTGATGCTCTGTTCGCTGTTGGAGCGAGTCTGACATCGACCGTCTTCGCGCCGGTGCTTCCGAGCGGCCTGAGGATCGTTCACGCCACCGTCGACCCGAGAGATCTCAACAAAGACGCGGTGGCCGATGTTGGAATTCTCGGGGACGCCAAGCTCGTTCTCGCGGCCATGATCGAGCAAGTGCGTTCGCAGACCGGCGGTACGGGTCGCCCCGGGCGAGCGCAGGTAGAGGAATATCTGGCCGGACAGCGGACCGCCTGGAAGGCTCGCTGGGCGCCCAAGCTGAGCTCCGATGAGACGCCGATCAACCCCTACCGCGTGATCGGCGATTTCATGAAAGTCACCGACCCGCAGAACACGATCGTCACGCACGATTCGGGCAATCCGCGAGACCAACTGCTGCCGATTTATGAATCGGTCAACCCGCGCGGTTATCTCGGCTGGGGGCATTCGACGCAACTCGGCTTCTCGCTCGGCGCCGCGATGGGAGCGAAGATGGCCGCACCGCAAAAGCTGGTCGCCAATTTCCTGGGTGACGCGGCGTTCGGGATGGTTGGGATGGACGTCGAAACGGCGGTCCGCGAGGAAATCCCGATTCTTACGATGCTGCTCAACAACTCTGCCATGGGGAATTATGAACAGCACATCCCCAAGGCGGTCGAGCGGTACGGGACCAAGTACTTGAGCGGGAAATATAGCGATGTGGCCCGGGGCCTGGGCGCTTATTCGGAGCGGATCGACCAGCCCGGCGAGATCATTCCCGCCATCGAGCGCGCCATCGCGCAAACCAAAGACGGCAAGCCGGCATTGCTGGAGTTCATCACGTGCGAGGAACCGGATATGGCGATTCCGCCGAAGGGGTGAGGGGCGTTGACGTAGGAGCGGCTCGAAGAATGTTATTTGAAACAAGGTGACCCAATCAAGGCGATAATAAATCTTGCCGTCGCAGCCGGCATAGGGAACCGCGCGTTTCGAGCGCGTTACTTGCTTGCGCAAGCCCTCGTCGAGATTGGCAGGATAGAATGGGCGATCGATAAACTCCAGGATGCTCTTGATGATCGTTAACTCGGCAGATGAGGACCCCCGACCTCGCTTCCGCGCTATGGCGTCTACTCGCGGCGGATCGATCGTCGACCTCCCGCTCTTTGTCCGCTACGTCGCCCTTCTTGGGCTCTCGGCTGTGCTTGCGGGCGCTCAGGCGACGGGCAAGAAATTGCAGTCCGATCCCTTGCTGACCTTCAAGGCCGACACGAAACTGGTTGTCCTGCACACCTCCGTTCTTGACAAAGAAGAGCACTTCGTCACGAATCTGTCGCAAGGTGCGTTCAAGGTTTACGAAGAGGACGTCCTGCAGAGCGTCAAGGTCTTTCGCCGCGAGGACGTTCCCGTCTCGCTTGGCATCTTGGTCGATAACAGCGGGAGCATGCGGGACAAGCGCCAACAAGTGAACACCGCCGCCGTGAATTTCGTCAAGGCCTCCAACCCTAAAGACGAAGTGTTCATCATCAATTTCAATGACGAGGCCTTCCTCGACACCGATTTCACCAGCGACGTTTTGCGCCTGCAAGATGCTTTGCAACGGATCGCCTCACGAGGCGGCACGGCGCTCTACGACGCGATCGGCATGTCGCTTGATCATTTGAAGGACAAGGCCAAATGGGACAAGCAGGTCCTGCTGATCGTCACCGACGGCGAAGACAACGCCAGCGTGGTGGAGCTGGAAGAACTCGTGCGCCGCTTACAGGAAACCGAGACCGTAATCTATGCGGTCGGTTTGCTGAGTGAAACGCAACGACGTTCGGCCAAGCGGGCGACCCGGGCCATCCGTCACGTCGTGCGGGCCACGGGCGGAGTGCCATTCTTCCCCAAAAGCGTTCACGAGGTGAATGCCATCACCCAGCAAATCGCCCAAGACATTCGTAACCAATACATCCTGGCCTATTCCCCTGCTCAGGGAAGCGCCCCGGGGTTCCGTAGGGTCAAGGTCGTCCTCTCCGGCAAGAAGACCAAACGCCTCCGGGTCCGCCATCGGCCCGGATATTACTTCTAACAAGCGTATTCCGCGCTGAGGCAATGGTTGAGGCGAAACCTCGCCGGGGCAGACCGCCGGGGCTTGTGCCGGACGCGGGTCGGCTAGTCGTTAGGAACCCATTGCAGAATGTGGTCGGCGACGGCGACCAGCGTACCGTTCTGGTTTTTCACTTCTACGTTGGCGACGGGAGCGGCGGCACGCTGAAAGGGTGTGCCACGTCGAGAGCACGATGCTATTCTACGAGGCTCCGGGCGGCTTTGCTCGGCGGCTATGGCGCGCGAATCTACTGCATCGACGGCGGTGGTGACCGGTGGGGCTCGGGGGATCGGGCTCGGGATTGCGGAGCGTTTGCAGAGGGCCGGCTACCGTGTTGCGGTTTGGGACATTGACCCATCTCCTCTCGACGAGGAGGGCGCCTTCAAGGCGGATTCGGTCTCGACTGTGGATGTTGCGGAACCTGAGTCGGTCCGTCGGGCCGTGGAAGAAACGCTCGCCGCCTGCGGGGCGATCGACGTTTTGGTCAACAATGCCGGCGTGAGCGGCCCGACGATCCCGGTTTGGGAATACACCATGGAGGACTGGGACCGTGTGCTGCGGGTTGATTTGACCGGGGTTTTTGTTTGCTGCCGAGCGGTTATTCCCGGGATGCGAGAGCGCGGGAGCGGGCGGATTGTCAACATTTCCTCGGTCGTCGGTAAGGAAGGCAACGCCAACGTCGCGGCGTATTCGGCGGCGAAAGCGGGCGTCATCGGACTGACGAAGTCGCTGGCCAAGGAGTTAGTCGACAGCGGCGTGCTGGTGAATTGCGTAGCACCGGTGATGACCGAGACGGACCTTCTGCGGGAAATGACGGACGAGTACATCGCCGGCGTCAAGGCGAAAATCCCGATGGGGCGGTTGTGCACGGTCCGCGAAATCGCGGACATGGTGGCTTGGATTGCGGGTCCCGAGTGTACGTTCTGTACCGGTGCGGTGTTTGATCTTTCCGGCGGCCGAGCGACCTATTGACGCTCCCCACGCTTTGAGGTTCCAGCATGCTCGACGATTCGAACCTCAATATTCATCAGGTGACCTTTCGCGACCAGTGGTCGTTTCGCGAATCGATCGAAGGAATGGCAGGGCACGGGGTTTACGCCACGGCCGTTTGGCGCGAGAAGCTGCACGAGATCGGCGTTGACGAAGCCGCGCGGATCTTGCGTGACAACGGGATGAGCGTGTCGGCGATTTGTCCGGTGGGGTTGGTGGCGGCTCCGGGCGAAAACGGTTTCCAAGCGGGCCTCGACGATAATCGGTGGGCGATCGAGGAGGCCGTCGCGATTGGGGCGCCGTGCCTGGTTTTCATTTCGGGGGGGTTGCCCGAGGGGTCGAGGGATCTCGAGGGCGCTCGTGCGCAAACGCTCGAGACGTTGGCTGCGTTGGTTCCCGAGGCGCGTGCCGCGGGCATCAAACTAGGAATCGAACCCTTGCACCCGATGATCTGTGATTTTCGGGCGGTGCTCTGCACGCTCGAACAAGCCAACGACTGGTGCGATCAACTCGATGCGGACGACACTTTAGGGGTCGTCGTGGACACCTATCACATCTGGTGGGACCCGAACGTAGCTCGCGAAATCACGCGGGCCGGCGAGCGTATTTGCGCCTTCCACATCAACGATTGGCTCGAAGATACCGAAGACCTTCGACTCGACCGCGGCATGATGGGCGATGGCGTGATCGATATTCCCGGGATTCGGAAGATGGTTGAAACGGCGGGTTATAACGGTCCGCCGGAGGTCGAGATTTTCTCCGCCAAGAATTGGTGGCGTCGCGATCCGGGAGAAGTGATCGAAGTCATCAAGGAGCGCTACCGGGAATTCGTTTGAGGGCCTCCCGTTGGGGCACCGTTCTTAGGCGAGTTCGCCTTCCTCGGCGAGCATGCGGACCATCGTTTCAAACGCGCTGATTGTCCGCTCCACGTCGGCGTCATCGTGGACCCCCGAAACCACCCCGCCGGGCCACGGCATCATGTCCGCGCCCCCGCACAGCGATCCGGCGCGCATCTTGTGAATGAGTTCGGGCGAAGCGCCCTTGAGTTTCGAGGAATCCACGCGGCCGGCCTGAATGTCATCGGGCCCGACCGCTTCGTGGGCCGGGTTGGTGAAGATGTGAAAGCCTGAAACTCGCCGTAGACACACCAATCCGCCCCCATCTTTGACAGAACACCGTTCATCTCGCGGCGCAGCGTCTGGGTCGTGCGATTGGCTCGCTCGATGAAGTCGCCCGATTGCAGCAGTTTCAGGGTCGCGAGACCGGCGGCAGCCGAGACCGGCCCGGCGTTGTAGGTGCCTTGGTGGGGTACGCGGGGACCGGCGATGCCCGCTTCCGAGGCTTGGAACTCCATCACGTCCATAATGTCGACGCGGCCGGCAACGGCGCCCGTGGGATATCCGCCGCCGAGGATCTTCGCGATGGTTGTGAGATCGGGCGTGACCCCGTAGAAGGCTTGAGCTCCGCCGGGCGAGCATCGAAATCCGGTGATGACTTCGTCGAAGATTAGGACGACCCCGTGCCGTTCGGTGAGAGCGCGTAGATCGGTTAGGAATTGCGGGTTGATCGGTACCTTGCCGAAGGTTGATCCGGTAGGTTCGAGGATGACTCCCGCGATGTCGTCGCGCGCGGCGAACAGGTTCTCGAGGTAGGCGATGTCGCCGGGAGGAGCGACGAGCATGCTCTCGATCACTTCGGGCAGAATGCCCTCGGGCGCGGTTTCCGCCTTGCCCCGCGCGAAAGCTACGTGATCGTGCCAGCCGTGGAAGTGGGTCCAGAAGCGGACCATTTTTGGTTTGCCGGTCGAGGCGCGGGCCAGCCGCAGCGCTAGATGGGTCGCCTCGGTTCCCGTGACGGTGAACCGGATGCGTTCGGCCGAAGGCAGCAGCGAGCAGACCAGTTCGCCCCACTCGAGTTCGAGCTCATGCGAGGCGCCGTAATGGACGCCGCGGCCGGCCTGTTCCCTAACCGCTTCGACGACGGCCGGGTAGTTGTGCCCCAGCATCAAAGCGCCGTGGCCGCCGAAATAGTCGACGTATTCGTTGCCGTCGACATCCCATTTGCGGCCGGCGTTGGCGCGGTCGACCGAAAGCGGGTGGGGCAGCAGGAAGCGGACATCGTGCGTGATACCGCTGGGAAAGGTGGTGCGGGCACGTCGATAGAGTACGGTGGAGGCAGGCGTTTTTTCGGCGTAGGCTTGGAGGGTTGGGGATGAAGAGACCAGGGTTGACGGTGGCATGGGCGCGTGCCTCGCGGCTGTGATCCATTTTACAACCGGAACCGAACCCGCGCAGAGACTTCGTATGGCCGCCGGGCCGCCCTCTACAATAAGATCCGGGCTCAAACCCGAACCCGCAAGAACGATGCCCACTTCCTCCCTTCTCTGCAATCTCGCTGCCGGCGGCGTGGCCGCCAATTCACCCGTAGCGAAAGGCGAGTTCGCCACTACCCCCGATCAGCGCCTCCGCATTCTGAAAGCCTATTCGAACATTGCCATGGTGGGGCTTTCGTCGAACCCCTACCGCCCCAGCCATTTCGCGGCCAAGTACCTGCTCCATGAGGGCTACACCGTCGTTCCCGTCAATCCACGCGAAAAGCAAATCCTGGGTCGAACCTGCTACCCCTCGCTACTCGACATCCCCGAACCGATCGAAGTGGTCGATATCTTTCGCCCCGCTTCAGAAGTTCCGCCTTTGGTGGAGCAAGCGATCGAAATCGGCGCCAAAGTCGTCTGGATGCAGTTCGGCATCATCCACGAGGAAGCCGCTCGACGCGCCCGCGACGCCGGACTCGAAGTCATCATGGACCTGTGCATGAAAGTCGAGCACGGCCGCTTCTTCGGGAACCTGTCGATTCTCGGCCTCAACAGCGGCGTCATCTCATCCCGCCGCTGGAGCCGCCAAGAAGGCTCGAAGCGATAACCCCTCAACGATCGGTTCGCTACTTGGTGTCGGTCGCTACTTGGTGTTGGTCGTTGCCGGGTAGCGTTGGGGTGAGGTTGGACATTGGGTTTGAATGGTCGATTCGGGGGGCTTTCGTCGCGATGCGGCAATAGACGCTAAGTCCTTGATTCTGAAAGGATTGATTGGTTCTTGGTCTTGAGTCGGCGTAGTGGATTGGTGTTGGAATCGGTTGGTTGGGGTGCGGGTTCGGGGTCGAGCGGTGTGTTTTCTTGGGTTGGGTTGTGTTTTTCCGGGAGCTGGGTGATGGACTTGGTTCGAAGCGGGTTTGGAGGGTGGGGTTGGGGGATTTTGGATGGAGTTGTGGCGTTGGGGTGGGGCGCTGGGGTTGGTTGGTCCGCTTTGCGGCGGTTAGCGTGGGGATGGGGGCTGCAAGTTCATGCGTTGAACGCAACGCGTCAGCAAGCCGCAGGTCTCTTCGAGCCCTGCGCTACGCGGCTAACGTTGCGGCGGTGGGGCCTTCGTGATGGGGTGGATCTCCGCGGAGGACCGCTGGGTCGGGGCGGTGGTGGAGGCATCGAGGTGCTTGGGGGTGCGGTCGTCCGTCGCGTCGGGTCCGCCACCTTTGTTGGAGTTGTCGGGGTTCGTTTGACACCGCTCACTTACGTTCGCGGCTCGGTTTGGGGCGGCTCGGTTTATTACGGTTTGGATGGGGGATTTCGCGGGGACGTAGCGATGCTGACGATCGGGCGGGGCGGTGGGGCTGTAAACGTCGAAGCCGTCGTCGCCCTTGCTGAGGGCTTGGCGGGCCTTTCGTTGGTCGCGGCGGATTTCGGTGAGGAGCTTGACGGAGCGGTGGAAGCGGCGGGTGAGATGTGCGTCGTAGCGGGAGAGTTGAACGAGCGATTGAGTGCCGCCGATCAGCATGGCTCTGCCGAGGAGTTTGTTGTCGCCTTCGCGGCCGGGCTCGATGGCTTCGGCGCCCTTCGCCCGGTCCCTGCGGAGGACGTGGTTCATGTCGGCGGTGATGATGGCCGTCTCGATGCGGGAGAGGCGCTGCATTCGCCATTGCGCGTCGACGATTTGGCGGCAGATTTCGCGCTCTAGAGGATTTCGCGGGAGAGCCCAGTCCTCGAGCGCGGTGAGTTGGCGGTCGAAGTCGGCGGGGTCTTCGCCGGGGAGCACGGCGTCCCTTGCGAGCAGGCCGTGTTTGAGGACGTTTTTGGATGAGCGGGCTTTTCCCCCGGGGGTGTTTGGCCCGGTGGACTTTTTTGCGTTCCTGCGGTTGGCGCGGAGTTGTTTGTCGGTTGTCATTTGGGTTCCTCGATACCAGGATACGGTGGGGGTGCAAGGGTAGCGGGGGTATGGATTTCCTAAGTTGTTGGGGATACAGGGGAAATATTTTTTTGGGTTGTGTGATGGCGGTACGTGTCGCCGATTCACGTGTCGGTGGGGTACGTTGGCCGCGAGCCGTGAGCCGTGAGCCGAGTTGGGAGGGGCGGACAGAATCGCGGGGGCGGCAAAAAGCCGCAGGTCTCTTCGAGCCCTGCGCTACGCTGCTTGGGTGATGGCGGTCTGGCCGGGGTCGAAGGGCCCTGCGCTAGGCAGCTCTCGAAGGCCATTTTCGGAAGAGGGACATGTCGCCAGGAGTGGCGACACGGCACGCAAGAGTGCGTGCGCCACGTCAGGGTCGTTCGCCTAGGAGGAGCAGATTGTGGGTTGAATGAGGGTTCGGGCCGGGCCGGTATTAACTCGGGCGGTGTAGACGGCCCTGCTCCGCTGCCGGCCAGTCCCATTCTCCCCTGCCGTTCCCGATTTTCCCCATATCAAGGCGTGTGCACGCGAGGTTTCCTATCCCCCCGGATTTTCTTGCGTGGTGCTGAGTCCACCGAAAGCCGCGGGGCCCTTTGGGCCCTGCACTACGCTGCTACGCTACTCAGGCCGCGGGGACGAGACGGAAGGTCTCGTGGGGAGCGCGGACTTCCGTCCGCACCTCGGTCTCGATGTGTCGGGTGCGTGGTCAGGTGATCAGACGGGGTCCTTCCACTTCAGCTCGGCGTCGGGGCGTCGGATGTAGTTCGCGTCAACCGCTTCGGGAACGAGGGCCTCGCGTTTCTCAAACACTGCTTGGGCCACGCCAGCGACGGCCGCGGCGAGAGGCGGTTCCGCAACGACCGCTCTCGCCTCCTTGCCATGGCCGTTCGTACCAAGCGGTGCCTCGACGGCCTCATTGAATAGGCCGCTATCCAGCGATACGAATGTCACGGGCCGATCGCCGACCATTGAGTGGAAGCTCTCCCACTCGGTCACGATCTCGTCGACCACCGGCCGCAAGTCGGCATCATACACCGCGGCGTAGATCTCGCCTCGCCGCGCGTCCATCACGGCGGCGCGGTACTTGCCTGTTCCTGCATAGGCCAAAGCAAGCAGGTTCGAAACCGGCGCGACCTTCTTCCCGTGGACTTCAGCCAACGATTTCACGACGCTGAGCCCAACCCGAATGCCCGTGAACGAACCGGGGCCCGCCGCCGCGGCATAGCCGTCGATGTCTCGGAGAGAAAGGCCGGCGCGACTCAGCAACGCTTCGATCTCGGGATAGATAACCTCGCCGAAACCATCCGGCGCCTCGATCGAAAGCGCTTCGAGGATCTCGCCGTCGCGAGCGAGCGCGATACCGCCGGAGTGAGCGGTGGTATCGATCGCAAGCAGGTTCATTGTCCGTGTCGCCGAATCACGTGTCTCCGAATTACGGGCCCGATCGCGTTCCCAGCCGGCATTTTTTCGTTGGCTCGACCATGGCTAAAGGCTTACGCGAAAAGGCCGTTGAAACGGCCTCGTACCGAGCCGAGAAGCCTCTCAACCGGCCCTTGAAGGACCGGCCTATTCGCCATCCAAGCCCGGTGAACCGGGCTGAGCGTGGACTTCCGTCCACGCCTCTGTTTCTGCTGCTCGCGTTGAGGGAGGTGCTTCCCACATTTATATCGCACACCCGTTGTTCGGCGATCGAGCACCGAAGCCGGCGACAAGCTGAGGGCTTGCCGGAATCGGGAACTAGGACAAACACGAGTGTTCGTCGCTACTTGACCAACAGGAGTATTCGTCGCTACTTGTTGAGAACCTCGTCGAGGTTCATGATCTGGTTGGCGACCATCGTAAGCGCCGCCGACTCGGCCGCGGGCAGGTCCATATCGGGTTCGGACTCGCCGGTCTCGAGCAGCTTCGCGGCCTCATCAGGATTCGACTTGTAGAAACCGACAAAGCCGTCATAGGCACGCCGCGCCACCCCGCGCTCCTTATTGCCCAGCCGCCGGGCCATGAGGCGCATTGTTATGAAGTCGAGACGCGAGTCAAGTTCCTCACTGCCCTCCCGAATGGAGTTTTGGGCGAGATAGCGCGCTGCCTCGACGAATTGCGGATCGTTGAGGGTGACCAAGGCTTGCAACGGAGTATTCGTTCGCTCTCGCCGCACGATAGCGTGCTCGCGCGAGGGGGCGTTGAAGATATCCATCGACGCCGGCGGCGCCGACCTCTTCCAGAAGGTATAGAGGCTGCGGCGGTAGAGTTTCTCGCCCGAATCCTCCTCATACGTACGGGTGTTGCTGGTGGGCATGGCGACCGTCGACCACACGCCTTTCGGCTGATAGGGTTTGACGCTCGGCCCTCCGATTCTCTGCGCCAACAAGCCGCTCGCCGACAAGGCGTAGTCCCGAACCATTTCCCCGGGCATGCGGAAACGCGGCCCGCGTGCCAGGAGCCGGTTTCCCGTATCAGCTTCGATCTTTTCCGGAGTGGTTTCCGCCGACTGACGATAGGTAGCCGAACCGAGTACCAGACGGAAAAAGTCCTTCGTATCCCAGCCCGAGTCACGATAGCGCACAGCCAGCCAATCGAGCAATTCAGGATGCGAGGGAGGCTCACCTTGGGCGCCGAAATCGTCGCTGGTCTTGACAATCCCAGTGCCGAAAACGTCCTGCCAATAGCGGTTCACGATCACCCGCCCGGTCAGCGGATTCGAATCGTCAACGAGCCATTGTGCCAGCCCCATCCGGTTGTGCGGGAACGACCCAGGAATCGGCGGAAGGAAGCCCGGTGTCGCGGCTTTTACTTTCTCGCCGGGCTGATCATAAAGGCCGCGACGAAGAATATGCGCTACCGGTTCCTGATCCGGAATCTCCTGCATCACGTGGGTAACCGCGCCGCGCCGCCGAACCTCTCGCCATTCCAGATCAATGTCGCGGCGACGCGTCATCAGCCCGCGGTACTCGTCGTCCTTGACGGCCAGAAAATAGTCGCGCAGCGCCTGGCGCTCCGCATCGCTGAGGTCGCCGGCCGCTTTCTCTCGCGCGGTCTTGAGCGTGGCCCAAACCGAAACAACCTTGGCCTCTTGCGCGGTGATCGGACGGTTGAAGATCCGGAAATCCGCGATGCCGCCGTCGGTGAAGTATGTCGTCCTGACATCGCCGCGGCGCTCGAAAATGCCTCGACCGAATATGATCGGTTTGTCGGTGCGGATCGACCCCTCCACGTTGGTGAAGTACTCACTACCCTGCTCCGGAACGACCTCCCCGTTCATGTAAACCCGCATCCCGGCGCGCTCTCCCGTGCCGTCGTAGGTAAAGGTAAGGTGCGTCCAGCCGGTAGGCAGCCGCTTGATGTTGTTGGGCCCCGCCTGCACCGATGAGGCGGGTATCTCGCCGAGGTCGGGACCCTCGCGTTTGTCGCCGGTCAAGGTGAGGAACGACTGACGTGCCGGAAGCGTTATGGCCCAGCCGCGGTTGTCGTCTTCCAGGTCGTTTTGGGAGATCACCGTGAAACTGTCTTCGTTCGGCGGGTGGTCAACCCAAAACGCGAATGAATGTGGAGTGTCGGTATCGAGCTCGGGACCCTGTGCCTCGGCCCAAGATTCTTTCGGAAATCGCAGTGCGGGAGCGCCCGGCGCCGGCCCCTCGCCTACCGAGACGTCGCCGTGGAGCGCGACTTCTCTCGTCTCGCCGCCGACAACGGCCTCGATCTTGTCGCCGAGAGTCATCGTCATCAGCTCGGCGGATTTCTCGAGAGGCGACTCGATCGAGCGATACTCGCCGGTCCCAAGCCAGTGGTCAAAGCGTTGCTCGGACGACCCAACCACCTTCTCGATCCCTTCGTCGGTTTCGGCCGCTTCGGCGCGCAGCTTGTGCCACAGTTCGCGGTCTTGGTCGGTCGGCACGATCAAGATCGGCGGCGGGTCCGACACATTGCCGTCCATGACGTATTGCGTCGTGTTGCGGAAGAACGCCGCCATGGAATAGAAGTCTTTCTGCAGGATGGGGTCAAACTTGTGGTCGTGGCAGGTGGCGCACCCGACCGTCAGCCCCAAGAACACCGTACCCGTCGTGTCGACGCGGTCTTTCGCGTAGACGGCTTCATATTCTTCGGGAATCACGCCGCCTTCGTTGGTCGTGACATTGCAGCGGTGGAAGCCGGTCGCAATCAGTTGGTCAAGCGTTGGGTCGGGAAGCAGGTCTCCGGCAATCTGCTCGACGGTGAACTGGTCGAACGGCATGTTGCGGTTGAAGGCCTTGATGACCCAATCGCGATAGGGCCACATCTCGCGGTAGTTATCGATGTGGATGCCGTGCGTGTCCCCGTATCGCGCCGCGTCGAGCCAGTAGCGGGCGCGATGTTCTCCGTAAGCTTCGGATGTGAGGTAGTGCTCGATGAGGTTGTCGTAGGCGGTGGCGGACTTGTCGTTGACGAAGCGCTCCACGACCTCGGGCACGGGGGGCAAGCCGGTAAGATCGAGAGCCACCCGCCGTGCCAAGGTATGCCTGTCGGCTTCCGGGGCGGCCTCGAAGCCCTCCGATTCCAGGCGCGCCAGGATGAACCGATCGATCGGGTTGCGTGCCCAGGATTCGTTCTTTACGGTCGGCAGCTCTGGTTCGACGGGAGCGCGAAACGCCCAATGCTCGCTCCAGTCGGCGCCCTGCTCGATCCAGTTTCGGATAACGCTGATCTGTTCCTCCGTCAACTCTTTGCGCGAGTAGACGGGCGGCATGCGCAGCGCTTCTTGTTCGTGGGTCAGGCGCTTGACGACGAGACTGGATTCCGGGTCGCCCGGGACGATCGGAATGCCGTTGTCGCGGCTGCCGAAGGCGCCTTCGCGAACGTCGAGACGCAAGTCGGCCAAACGCGTGCTCGCGTCGGGTCCATGACATTGGAAACAGTTGTCAGAGAGGATCGGACGCACTTCGCGTTGGAAGTCCACGCGTGCCGCGGCGGGCGCGGCCGATGCGGGTCCGATTCCGAACGTCAAGGCAGTTGCAGCAGCCAAAATTCTTAGTGGTGTCATGACGTCCATTATTGTAGATGAACGAGCGGCCCGACCGGTGAAATTTGTGAGTTTCGCATCGCCCCAAACCGAGCCGCGCGCGTGAGGGGCTGTGAAAAAATCGCCCCCTCGCGTCCGCGCACACAATTCAGAACGCAGATACAGAGCCCAGAGCGAAAAACGGGCCGAGAGCACAACTGTTTCGAGTAAACCGAAGACTATACCGGCGTGCGCGACGTTTCGGGAGACGGGTGCCGCGGCGTGTTGCGGTTGCCTGCCCGTGGCCCGTCGCTTTCGCTCTGGGCTCTGTATCTTAATGCTGTGAATTGTGTATGCCGCCGCAAATTGAGGGGGGCTCTGGGCGCCCCGTCAAGGACGGCGCAAGCGACAGGTTTCAGCGGGAGTGCACGCGCCGCGCGTCGAGGCTCATGATCGCGCGGGACGAAGCTACACCTTGTCGGGGACGACATAGGGCTCGCGATAGTTCCTGGTTAGCAATTTGTTAGCTTCGTCGTCGCCGGGAAAGATTTCGGTTTGCGGGTCGAATTGCAGTTTTCTTTCGACGCGGTAAGAGATGTTGGCCATGTGGCATAGGGCGGCGGAGAGGTGGCCGACTTCGACGTCGCAGTGGAGATCCGCGACCTTGCGGCTGCGAACGGCCTTCAGGAAGTTCTCGATGTGCGGCGTCGTTACGCCGCCCGGTCCTTCGGCGGCGGCCATCGAGGGGCCGGGTTGGCGCCCTTCTCCGAGGAAGGTCTTGAACCCCCATAGGCCAACCGTCATGTAGCCGTCGCTTCCAAAGAAAATATTGCCAACCGTATTCTTTGCGCCGGTTGGCGGCGTCATGTTGGCCTCTCCACCGGTCGGCAGGCCGCGAACCTCGAACACCACCTGGGCGTCGCCATAGTCGAAGATCGCCTGTTGGGTGTTGGGGGTTTGCTGGTCGTCGGGGTAGATGAAATGCCCGCCGCCGGAATAGACGGCCGTGGGTAAGATTTCGATACCGAGGCCCCAGCGGGCGATATCCATCTCATGGACGCCCTGGTTGCCGATATCGCCGTTGCCGAAATGCCAGTACCAGTGCCAGTTGTAGTGAAAACGATTTTCGCGAAAGTCGATTTCCTGCGAGGGCCCGAGCCAGAGGTCGTAGTTGACGCCGGGTGGAACGGGGCTCGCTTTCTTGACGCCGATCGACTTACGAAGCTTGTAGCACAGCCCGCGGGCCATGTAGAGCTTGCCGATGATGCCCTCGCGCAGAAGTTCGACGGCGCGTAGTTTGTGGGCGACGCTGCGGCCTTGGTGGCCGACCTGGACGATGCGCTTGTACTTGCGCGCGGCCTCGACCATCTTGCGACCTTCGAAGATGTTGTGGCTCGCGGGCTTTTCAACGTAGACGTCCTTGCCGGCCTGGCAGGCCCAGATGGTCGCTAACGCGTGCCAATGGTTCGTGGTGGCGATGGTGACGATGTCGATGGACTTGTCCTCGAGCATCTCGCGCATGTCTTCGTACTCGGCGGGCTTGCGGTCTTGAAAGTCGAGCGTGTATTGCGCGGCCTGTTCGGCGACGGCTTGGTCGATATCGACGACGGCGGCAACCTCGGTTCCGTCCAGTTGGCCGAACTGTTCGATGTGGTTTCGGCCGCGCCCCCGTACGCCGATGCAGGCGACTTGGAGGCGGTCGTTGGCGCCCTTGATTTGGGAGTAGGAGGCGGCCGTCATGGCAGCGGCGGCGCGTCCGGAGGACTGAAGGAATTTGCGTCGATCGATTGCGGGCATGGGGAACTTCGGGTGGCGTCGAGCGGGACGGTTTCAAGGTAACACGATGGCGGCGGGGCGCTTCCCTTGGGGGCGACTTCTCGACCGCCGGAGATGTCGCCACGAGTGGCGACACGGCACGCTGAAGCGTGCGCCACGTCGAGTCGTTAGGCTGAGAGCTTGCCGGTTGTTGAGATCGAGAAGCTGGTTTACGGCGGCGACGGGTTGGCGCGGGTTGACGGGCGCGTGGTATTCGTTCCGTTTGTGATGCCGGGTGAGAAGGTTGCCGTCGAGCCGATTCCGGCGGGCCGCAAACCGGTCCGGGCGCGGGTCAGCACATTAGCCACGGCAGCGACGGAGCGTGTTGATCCGGCGTGTCCAATTTTCGCCCGCTGTGGGGGTTGCCACTATCAGCAAATTCCCTACCAGCGGCAGTTGGACTACAAGGTTGAGATCCTGCGCGAGACGCTGGCGCGGCTCGGACAGATCGAGTGGACGGATGCGATCGAGACCGCTTCGGCGGAGCCTTGGGGGTATCGCAATCGAACGGGGCTGCACATCGGTCGCCGAAACGAAAACCGCGAAGACGGCGAGAAAGGTCGGCGCGGCGGACGCGGCGTAGGGTTTTTCGAGGCGGGTTCGCACCGCCTCGTCGAGAGTGAGGCTTGCCCGATCAATTCACCGACGCTGAATCGCGCCCACGAGGCCCTGGCCGCCATAGTGGCCGAGCGTCGGTTCCCGCGGTTTATTCGGGAAGTCGAGTTCTTCACGAATGAATCGGAGGTGCTGATGGAGGTTCCCGACCCGGGGAGGGCCTTGCCCGCGGGGTTCTTGGAGCTTTGCGCTGATCGGATTCCCGGGTTGGCGACGGAGCCGGCCATCGATTATCGGGTTGGGCGGCATACCTACCAAGTCGCAGCCGGGTCGTTTTTCCAGGTGAACCGCTTTTTGATGGAGCGTCTGAGCGACCTGGTCATGGGAGAAGCCCTTGCGGGTCAGACCGTCGAGGGGAAAGCCCTCGACCTCTACGCGGGAGTCGGAATCTTCAGTGTTCCGCTGGCTGAGCGGTTCGAACATGTGAAGGCGGTTGATTCGAGTACGCGAGCCGTACGCTGTCTGCAAGAAAACGCCCGACGCGCCGGGGTCGATGTCCAGACGGTTCATCTCGGCGTCGAGGAGTACGTGCGCGGAAGCTCGGAGAAGTTCAATTTCGTCGTAGCGGATCCGCCAAGGGCGGGACTGGGAGCAGTGGTGACCGAAGAGTTGGCGCGAATGCGCCCGGGCCGCCTGGTACTGGTTTCCTGCGATCCGGCGACGTTGGCGCGTGACTTGCGGCCGTTAGTTGCGGGTGGGTTTGCGATCGAGAAGCTTACATTGGTGGATTTGTTTCCGCAAACGTATCACATTGAGACGGTTGTGGAGTTGACATACAAGACGTGAACCAGTCACCGCGGGTGACAGCGTTGAAGGCCGCGGGTCTCTTCGAGCCCCGCGCTACGCAATCGACTTAGCGATGAGCCGGCGGTCGGCGCGAAATGTTTTCGGGCAGGCCGGGAGGCCCGCCCCACCGGCCGCCTCGATCTCACTAGCTGAGCGGGATGCCCTGCTCAACAAGCATGATGGGGATGCCGTCGTCGATTCGGTAGGCGGTTTCGCCGTCTTCGGTGGCTAGGCCCTCTTCGAGGGGTTTTTCGATCGCGCTGCCATCGTGGTACTTGGCTTCACCGGCCTCGATGCGGCCGTTGAGGGCGGCGAGCTGCTCGGCGGAAAGCATCTGCACCGGGACTTTGGTGCGGGGGCAGCACAGGATTTCAAGTAGATCGGAGCTGATGGGCATGTCTCCTCCCGTCGGACGGCTTTTTCAAGGAGTCAGTGTATCACCGGCGGCTTGACGGCGAGGATGACTTCCGAGGGAAAAGTCGCTTGAACGATTTCGCGGCTCTCGCGCAGTTGCCATCCAGCGGCTGGGAGGTGCGGCTTGACATAGACCGGGCGGCAGCCGCCCATGATCTTCGGGTGTAGTTGATAAAGGCGGCCCCACATGCGCGTGTACCACCGTCGGCCCCATGCCATGTTCGCCAAGGCGAGCCGTCCGCCGGGTTTGCTGACTCGGTTCCATTCCGCTAAGACTGCACCGAAAGATTCGTCGGGCAAAATGTCGAGAATGTAGGCGCCGAAGACAACATCGATGGACTCGTCGTCAAACGGGAGCTGATAGGCGCCTGCGATTCCCAGCATATTGGGGCCCGGAGCGGCTCGGGAACGCCGCGCGGCACGGGCTAACATGCCGCGGCTGATGTCGACGCCGTAGAGACGGCCGGTTGGGGTGCACGTAGCTATGCGGGCAAAAAGGCGTCCGGTTCCGACGCCGACTTCGAGAACACATTCGCCGTCTTGGATCGCGGCGAGGTTAAGCGCGGCCTGGTGGGCTCGCGATTCCGTGGCCGCTGCCCAGAAATCGTAGGAGAAGGCCAGGCGGTCGTAGAGATCGCGGACTTCGGTTTGGGACAGGATTCGCAAGGATTTCGTCTCTTGCGCGGGGCGCGCCACACTGAACGTGGCCGTGGGGTTACGCTCGCGAGCTTTGCCGCGCCGAGCGGGTCATGACGCAGTGCGGCCCGAGAGCGCGGAGCAAGACATGTCGCCAAGAGTGGCGACACGGCACGCTGAAAGCGTGCGCCACGTCGATTGTGGGCGGAACTCGGCGGGCCGGTCGCGGGATCATTGTATAGTGGGGGTGTTTTCGATTGCGCCTCGAAGGCGGATGACCCGCGTTTCATTCGGGCCAAGTCGTCCGCGGGAATCCCGCCCAAGCATGGAAGGACAAAGCCATCCGCGTTGGCCGGTGTGGGGGGCGCTCGCGGCTTCTTTCGCGGTCTATTTGCTACCCATCGTCGGGCCGCATGGATGGTGGTTTTTCGGAGTCGCTCTTACGCAGGGATTTGAAGGGGAGATTGGGTGGAATGCGCTCAACTTCGCGGTTGCGGCGGCGGTCCAGGCCGCGGCGTTCGGGCTCTTCTATTGGGCCTTTCGCGGAGTGGTGTGGCAGCGGGTCTTGTTGCTGGTGCCTCTAGGGGTGCTCATTTCCGTCGGCATTCAATGGGCCTATCTTATTGCGATCCCTTCGGCGTTCCTGATTGAGGACGACACCGCCCCTGAGCTAACGACATGGGAGGAGCATTGCGCGCTACCCGAGCATTGGCTTGTGAAGCATATTCGGGCCGATCGCAGGGGTATTGCGCAGGCCGGCGAGGCGTGGGTTGGCTGGGGTGATTCGCAGTTGGGTTTGCTGCGGATGCCGGAGTGTAACGTCGAGCCCCAGAACTTCGTCCGGGGGAAGTTCACCGTGGATCGAGATTACGTTGTTCCCAGGGGTGGTTTGATTTATTCGCTGCGGCCTCATAAGACGAGGGAACGCACCCTCTTCGTAAGACCGAGGCCTGACGCCGAACCGCGAGCGCTCGTCCCACCACCGGACACGGGCTACCCCAAGCCTGTGTTGTCTGCCGACGGCGCCTGGATCGGCTGGCTGCAACGCGCGAAATGGGTGAAGGGCAAGCCGGGGAATGTCCAAGTGCGACTGGAGCAATGGGAAACCGGGGAGGTACGAATTGTACCGCTCGCGCACATGATGCCCGTGCGGTTTGATCTGATGAAAATTGATCCCGAGGGCGGAACCGTGATGCTCTCGCGCCACTCGCAATTGCCGGAGGAATTCCTGAGCGTGAACCTGGAAGGCGAGGTAGTCTGGGGGCCGGTTCAGCCGAGTACGGTGGGGGCGAGTAGTCGCTCGTTTCGTAAGGTGGACGGCGGCTTTGTCGCTTGGGACAGCTCTCTAGAAATGAAGGCTTATCGCATCGAATGGTCTCTCCCGGGGGGGTCGGGGCTCTATCGAATCCCATTGGGGCGCGGAATCACGTCGCTCGCTGTTTCTCCAGATGGACGCTATATTGCGGTAAGCGTGAATACGAACTTAAGCATCGGTGACATTGACGACTCCGTGTTCGTGATTCGGGCGTCGGACGGCGCGGAAGTTTTTCGTCGGTACTTAAAGGTGTATACGCGCAGCGCGGTGGCGTTTTTGGGCGATGGATTCTTCGCTTACATGGAGTCACGCGACAGCCCCGACGGGTTGCGAGTGCTGAAGATTCCGCCGTCCGGGTCATAGCTACGAAAGGGCTATTGATGTCGAATCTCACGTTGAGTCGTCGCCAGACGCTGACGCTGGCGGCCGGGCCGATGTTGGCGGCAGCAGGCGTCGAGGGTGCCGTCATGCGCACGTCGGTAGGCGTGAGCGCGGCATCTTATGCGTCGCGGGCGCGAGCCTCGGGCGGGTTTCGCAACGCCGAGACGTTCATGGGGCACTGCCGCGAGATTGGTGCGGGGGGGATTCAAGTTCCGTTGAGCTGGCTGGAGGCGACAAGTCCCGGCCGGGTGCGGAAGGCATCACGGGGCCTGGATGAAATGTGGGTCGAACTGGCGGTCGATCTGCCGCGCGACCAAGCTGACTTGGGAGATTTTCAAAGCCAACTGCGACAGGCTCGCAATTGCGGCGCCGAGGTCGTCCGCACCTCACTGCTCAACGGTCTGCGTTGGGAAATGCACAAGGATCAAGAGGCTGTGGAGGGTTTCGCGCGACAGGTTTGGAAGTCTCTGACTCTGGCGGAGCCGATGCTGCGCAAGCGGCGTGTTCGGCTCGCGATCGAGAACGGCGGCGATCTACGGCTGGAAGAACTGGTGAGCGTCGTGCGAAAGTTGAACAGCGAGTTTGTAGGCATTTGCCTCGACCCGGCCAACGGGCTGCCGTTGATGGAGGCGCCGATGGAGGTGGTCGAAGAGCTGGCTCCCTACGTGTTTTCAGCTCAATTGAAGGATCTGGCTGTCGAGGAGTCGGAAACCGGGTTGAGGTATGTGGAGACGGCGCTGGGCGATGGAGCGCTCGATTTGTCGGGTATGGTTCGGCGGATTCGGCAGGCTCGTCCAAACGTGCGGTTTACGCTTGATCTGGCACGGCGGGAGCCGCTCGAAGTACCGTTTCTGCGGGAGCATTATTGGGTCAGCTTGCCGAAACTGCCGGGTTGGCGCGTGGCGGGGACCATGGCGTGGGTTCGGGAAAACCGCCGTGAGGGAGACTTGCCGAAGTTGCGCGGCGGCACGTTGGACGAGCGCCTTAACAGCGAGCACGACGACGTTCGCCGGTCTTTGGCTTACGCGGTGGAGACGCTGGGGCTGTAAGGCGCGGTGAACACGGAACGCATCATTTTTCACGTTGACATGGACGCGTTCTTCGTCTCGGTCGAAGAGCTGTTCGACCCGAGTCTGAAGGGAAAGCCGGTAGTGGTCGGCGGTCGTTCGCATGAGCGGGGCGTGGTCTCGGCGGCCTCATACGAAGTGCGGAAGTTCGGGGTGCATTCCGCGATGCCGCTGCGGCAAGCGTATCGGCTTTGCCCGCAAGCGATCTTCATTCCTGGGAGTCCGGGCCGTTATCGCGAGTATTCGCATCGTGTGAGGGAGGTATTGGGCGACTTTTCGCCGAAGGTCGAGATGGCCTCGATTGACGAGGCTTATCTGGACATGACCGGTTCGACGCGATTGCTGGGTGCGCCGGTCGCGGCGGCGAATCGTTTGCACGAGGCTATTCGCAAGACAACGAAATTGCCGTGTTCGATCGGGATTGGTACTTCACGTTTGGTCGCGAAGATCGGATCGGGGATGGCGAAACCGAATGGGGTCCTTTGGGTTTTACCTGGGGCGGAGGCGGGTTTCCTGGCGCCGCTCGACGTGGCGAAGATTCCGGGTGTGGGCAAGGTCGCGCAAAAGAGCTTGCGGGAACGCGGCATTCGGAAGATCGGGCAGTTGGCACAGATGGAGCCGCGCTATCTCGAGTCGGTCTGGGGCAAGGCCGGGGTCGCCCTGGCCGGTAAATCGAAGGGGCTCGATGCCGGTGCATGGTTCGCGCCCGGCGTCGGCGCTCGCGACGAGCCGAAGTCGGTAAGCCACGAGACGACGTTTCGGGAAGACACCAAGGAACGCGACCTGCTGGACGCAACGTTGGCGAAGCTGGTGGAACTGGTGGGACGTCGTTTGCGGGAGTATGGTTTGCACGGGCGTACGGTGCAGCTCAAGTTACGCTACCGCGACTTTCGGACTATTACGCGGGCCCAAACGTTGCCGCAGCCAACGCAGCTCGACAGCGTGTTGCTCGAGACGATTCGGGAGCTGTTCGATAGCAATTGGGATCGCCGTCGAGCGGTGCGCTTGCTTGGGGTACACGTGGGATCGCTGGAGAGTGTGGCGGGGCAGATCAACTGGGTTGACGCACCCCGCGATAGGAAGTGGGAGCGCATCTTAGAAGCAGCCGATGCTGTGCGGGATCGATTCGGCGAATCGTCGATCGGTTTGGCAGCGGCGATGAAGCACGGGCGACACGAGAGGGTCCATGAGAACCCGGCGGGGTTACCGGGTAAGGGCAAGCGGAAGGAACAGTAAGCGGATTGTGAGCGGTCCGGCGGTTTCACAACGCTCGTCAGCGGCCGATGTTTGGAATAGCGGGTTGAACTAAACAATTGCTCCTACGCCCCTTGCCGGGGCTCCTGGTTTTGTCGCGAATTGACCCACGGTTTCGCTTCGCTTCACCGTGGGCTACTTTCCTACGCCCCCATCCGGGGGCTGAACAGCGGGTCATCGTCACGGTTCGTACTCTTCCGCGCCCCCATCCGGGGGGTGAACACGGTCGCCCTCACCTTCTTGACGATGACGCTTCTAAATCGTGCACTTCAGCCCACGCCGATCTTGAGGACCTCTTTGGCGTAGCGCACGGCTTGCTCTACGTCACGGCGTTCTTGCTCGACTAGGAATTGCTTGTATGCCTGGCTGTCGGGTTGCGCGTCTTCGGGGACAGGCGGGACGTTCGCGTAGGGCTTGCCGCCGCGGGCGAGGTTGAGGAACCCGGCGAAAACATGCGCGGGAACGTCCTCGTAGTGCTTCCAGAAATCGGGTTGCCGATAGGGGAAGATTCGGGGTGTTCTCAAGTTGATGATTTCGAGCGAGAAGGTCTTGCCGGGACAGAGCTGCTGATAACGTTTCGTCCAGGCATCAATCGCGACATTGCCCTCGCCCATGAAAACCCATTGCGAGGCGATCCCCTCGGGGACTTCCCAAATCGCCGAATCGCGCACGCCGGTCGTGACGCAATAGGGGGCCAGAGTTTCGAGCGTGTGGAGAGGGTCTTCGAGTGTCCAGGTGGCGTTACCGGCATCGATTAGTGCGCCTACATAATCAGTTCCGGCTTCCTCGATGAGGTCGCGCAACTGGAGGGCTTGGAGGTCGCCGGCGTGATTTTCGAGCGTGATTTTCAGACCAAGATCAAGCGCCTCACTGCGCACTGACCGGCAGGCGGCGATGGTGTTTTCGACGTGCGCCTCGAGGGGGAGTTCGGTTTTGCGGTCTTCCGAGCCTCCTAAGTAACAACGCACGAGGGGCGAGCCGAGCTTTCGTGCCACGGCGAACATTCGCAAGAGTTGCTCACGCGGGGTGCCGGCTGACCTGTCGAAGCGCGTCGAAGTGGGGCAGATCGATCCGAAGCCGACTTCAATTTCGAGGCCTAACTCATCGGCGTGGGCCTTGACCTTGTTGAGGTGAGGGTCGTCGAGGCTGCCAAGGAACCGCGGCTCGGAGAAATGGACGACGTTAACGCCCAGCCCGGCGGCGTAGTTCATGAGCTCAAAAGCACTCCAGCCCTGCGAGCGAAGGCTGAAAAGGTCGAGGCCGAGTTTCGTCATGGGGTTGGTTCCTTTCGGCGCCGTCGTGAGCGCGTTTGATAGCGGCGCGCAACCTGCGGCTGCGGCCGCGAGAAAGCTGCGTCGGCTAACGCCCGAAGCAGATCGAGACGCGTGAGGCATGTCAGGATGTTCCGCGGCTCGGTTCGGGCTCGCTCCAGGGGCGGTCGGGCGTCCAGGCTTCGAGGTTCGTCCTCCAGGCGGCGTGGCGTTCGCGCATTTGATCGAGTCGGGCTTTGTGTTCGGGGACGGAGGCTAGGTTGTGCTCCTCTTCCGGATCGTTCTCGAGGTCGTAAAGCTCCTCATAATGAGGCTCGATTTCGAGGAAGCTGCAATACTTCCAGCGGTCGCCGCGAACTCCCTCGGTTTTGGGGATCGTTGCGCTTTCGAACAAATGCTCGTAAAACCACTCGTCACGCCAGGGCGGGGTCTCCCCGGCGACAAGCGACCAGAGGCCGCGGCCGTTGACGGCTCGGGGAGTCGGCATGCCGGCCAGCTGGAGGATCGTCGGCATGACGTCAAGGTTGAGCGTCATCTCATCGCGCGTCGTGCCGGCGCGCGAGGCGAGTCTGGGGTCGCGAATGATCAACGGCGTGCGGATCGACTCTTCGTGCATCAGCCACTTGCCCGCCAGCCCGCGCTCTCCTAAATAGAAGCCGTTGTCGGAGGTGAAGATCACGACAGTGTTGTCGTCCACGCCGGTGCGTTCGAGGGCCGAGAGTATGCGCCCCACCTGAGCGTCCACGCCGCTGATCAGCCGGTAGTAGCGCTTGACGGAATCTTCCCAGGTTTCGGGATCGGGAAAACGGCGATCCCAACGCTTGCGGCCCTCGTACTCGTCCCGCAGAAAGTCGGGCAGTTGATCGTAATAGCGTGGGTCGTTCTTCTTCCATCCCGGAAGCGAGGCGTCTTGGTACAGATCGTCGTAGGCCGGGTCGTTGAGGAAAAAGGGCGTCTCGGCGTCTTGCACATGGGGGGCTTTGAAACTCACCGAGAGGCAGAAGGGGCGCTGATCGGTCGAACCTTCGATGAAGTCCACGGCATCGTCGCCCATCATCGAGGTCAGATGGCGCTGCTCGCCGTCGACGTCGTTGAAGTATCGGCCCTGTCCGGAAAAGCCGCGGAAGTCTTCATAGACCGCATCGGGCGTCGTCCTACCCACGCCGTACTTCCCGACAAAACCGGTGCGATAGCCCGACTCGCGGAGCAAACCGGGGTAGCTTGCAGCGTGTTGCGATTCGCTCAGCGACGTTCGGAACCCATGGATGCCGTGGCAGCGTGCATAGAGCCCGGTGAAAAACGATGCGCGGGAGACGGCGCAAATCGACGTGGTAACGAAGTTGTTTCTAAACCGAACGCCATCGGCCGCGAGCCGATCCAGATTCGGCGTATGGATGATGGAATTGCCCGCGCAACCCATCATGTCCCAGCGCTGGTCGTCGGTGAGCAGGAAGAGAATATTCGGACGGCGCGTGGGTCGGGTGGTCGGTTGCGGAGCGGAACAGGAAGACCCCGACAAACCCGCGGTCAGCGCGACGCCGGCGGCGGATTGCTGAAGGAACCGGCGGCGGGGGTAGGTTGGCGGTTGCTCGCCCACGTCTCGCGATGGTATCGCAGCGGGGAGGGGGTTTCAAGCGGAAGAAACGTCGCCACGAATGGCGACGCGGCGTATGGTACGTGGGTGGCGGCGGCCAACCGACAGACGGTGGGCAGAGCGAAAATTGCTCATTGGTCGGAGTTGCATCGAACGATTATTCCTACGCCCCGTCCGGGGCTTTTCGTGATTTGCGAGGCCCCCGGGCTGAAGCCCGGGGCTACTATCCGCGCCCCCTACCGGGGGCGGGATTTTCGGAGGGCCAACGATTTTCGCTACCGGCCGTCGTTGAAAACAGAGCGGTCCGCGGAGCGAAAATCGAATGGCCGTCCCTCTTTTTTGCCGGGCGACGCTTCTTGCCGCGGGCTGTTCGTTAGAAGCCCTCGTGCCCGGGAGGCATCGCGGGCGCGGGCGGGTTATCCTCGGGAATCTCGTGGACGGTCGCCTCGGTCGTCAACATCAGCGAAGCAATCGACACCGCGTTTTGGAGCGCCGTGCGGGTAACCTTCACCGGGTCGATCACGCCGGCGGCGACCATGTCGCCGTACTCTTCCGACTGCGCGTTGAAGCCGAAGTTGGCGTCGTCTTGTCCCCGGACCTTTTCGATCACAATCGCGCCTTCAAGCCCGGCGTTCTGGACGATCCAGCGCAACGGCGCTTCGACGGCCCGCTGAACGATGGCCGCGCCGCTGCGCTCGTCGTCGTCAGAAATTTCTAGGTCCGCGATCCCACTCGCCGCCCGTAGCAGAGCGACTCCGCCGCCGGGGATAATGCCTTCCTCGACCGCCGCGCGCGTGGCGTGCATGGCATCCTCGACGCGTGCTTTCTTTTCTTTCATCTCGGTCTCGGTCGCCGCGCCGACTTTGATCACGGCCACGCCGCCTACCAACTTCGCCAGACGCTCTTGGAGCTTCTCACGGTCATAGTCGGAAGTGGTCTCCTCGACCTGAGCGCGCAACTGCTTGACGCGTCCCTCGATGGCTTCCTTGCTGCCGGCGCCTTCGATGATGGTGGTGGTGTCCTTGTCGATAACCACACGGCTCGCCTGCCCCAGGTCGTCCATTTGGACGCCTTCGAGCTTGATGCCGGTCTCCTCCATGATCGCTTTGCCGCCGGTGAGGATCGAGATATCCTCGAGCATCGCCTTGCGGCGGTCGCCGAAACCGGGAGCCTTCACGGCGGCGATGTTGAGGGTGCCGCGCAGCTTGTTGACTACGAGAGTCGCCAGCGCCTCGCCTTCGACTTCCTCGGCGATGATCAGCAAGGGTCGGCCCGCGCGAGAAACCTGCTCGAGCAGGGGAAGAAGATCCTTCATGCTCGAAACCTTCTTTTCGTGGATCAGAATCAGAGCGTTCTCAACGACGCACTCCATCGTATCCGGATCGGTCACGAAATAGGGCGACAGATAGCCGCGGTCGAATTGCATACCCTCGACTACTTCGAGCTCGGTCTCGATCGTCTTGCCTTCCTCGACCGTGATGACACCGTCCTTGCCGACCTTTTCCATCGCCTCGGCAATGATGTTGCCGATGGTCGAATCGCTGTTCGCCGAAATCGCGGCCACCTGCGAAATGGCGTCGCCTTCGACCGGCTTAGCGCCTTCACGGAGCGCGTCAACGACAAGCGCCGTCGCCCGCTCGATGCCGCGCTTGATGGCCATAGGGTTGGCCCCGGCGGCGACGCTCTTCATGCCGTCGCGGTAGATCGACTGCGCCAGAATGGTCGCGGTCGTGGTGCCGTCGCCGGCCACGTCGCTGGTTTTCGAGGCCACTTCGCGCACCATTTGCGCGCCCATGTTCTCGAGCCTGTCCTCGAGCTCGATTTCCTTGGCGACGGTCACGCCGTCTTTGGTGACGGTCGGGCCGCCGAACTTCTTTTCGAGGACAACGTTGCGTCCCTTGGGTCCGAGCGTGATGCGGACGGTGTCGGCGAGCTTATTTACGCCGCTGAGAATCGCCTGACGGCAGTCCTCTCCATAAACAATTTTCTTTCCTGCCATGTGAGTTTCCCTCCCTGTTCAATCTCTTTCTTAAGCCTTATACGCACCCGCGAAGGACGCTCGGCCCGCTCAGCTTCCGCGAGGTGTCAGGCGTCATGTAACCGCAACAGTTCTCGGGACTTACCGTAATTCGGAGCGATCCGCCCCAGGCGAAAGGGCGCGTTACGCCCGGGGTATGCCGGTAATGAGTGAGGCCCGAAAACGGTGATGCAGGCCGCTCTTCAAATCTGGGGCGACACTGCCACCGAAGAGATTTCTTAACCCTAAAGATTACCGGTACCACCCGAGAGTGTCAAGAATCCACCGAGAATTCGGGCTATTCATCCACTACCCTGCGCGTATCCCACATGGCCGACATTACATCAACGCCCACAATATTCCCAAGTACTTCACGCTGGTCGACGCGCCGGAAGGCGAGCCGTATCCCTATCGGGTCGCAGGCTACCCGTTCTTCAATGACCAGGACGGCTATCCGGCCTCGCGGCCGCCGTGGGGCGAGCTGCTGTGCCTGGACTTGGCGACCGCCGAATACTTTTGGCGAAAGCCTCTGGGCGAATACGACGCGCTCAGCGCGAAGGGCATACCGCCCACGGGAACATTCACGGTGGGCGGGTCGATCTGCATGCGCGAGGGGCTGCTTTTCATCGGCTCCAGGCGCGACGCCAAGTTTCGGGCATTCAATTCGAAAAACGGCGAGACGCTCTGGGAACGTCAGCTCGAGTCGGGGGCCTACGCGACGCCCTGTACGTATTCCGTTGACGGCGACAGTACGGCGCAGTCGCCGCGGGCGGCGCCGGCAAGGGCCGCACCGGGTCGGGTGATCAGTTCACAGCGTTCGCACTGGGCTGAAAACCGTACGCCGGCCGCATCGCCGCCTTGGCCTCGATTTTCCCCAACTGGGCGAGCCGGAACCAGCCGGGGAGAGCGGGCATCTCCCGCGTCGGGCGGTTGGCCCGTCGCTTTCGCTCGGGGCTCTGTATCTGCGTTTCTGTATCTGCGTTATTCGTGTTCGTCTCGCAATTTCGCTTAACTTGGTAGCATTTGTGAGAGTGCGGCTGGAGTCGACGTGACTGGCCTTAACCTATCTTTCGCTGCCCTATTCCTAATGCTTGTCGGCCCGTGGGCCGCGAGGGCCGCGGACCCGCACGCCGAGCGGCTGTTCGCGGTCGATGTCAAACCCCTACTCGCCGAGAAATGCTTCGCCTGTCATGGCGGGGATCCTGCCGCGATTCTGGGCGAACTGGATCTGACCTCTCGGAAATCAATGCTCCGGGGCGGCGCCTCTTCCAAGCAAGTTCTGGTGCCCGGGAATGCCGTCGCGAGCCTGCTTTACGAAGCAGTCCGGCGGTCGAATCCGAAGCTCCAGATGCCGCCGAAGGAGAATGACCGGCTTACCGAGGAGCAGATTCGGAAGATCCGTGACTGGATCAACGCCGGCGCGGCCTGGCCGGATGCCGAAACGGAGCAAGCCTACCTCGAGGAAGAACGGGCCCGTGAGCGCACCTCGGACGGCATCCTCGTCAGGACCAGCGGGGGGCTCTCCGACGAATGGACGAATCGGCGATACCTGGAAGATGACCTTTGGGCTTTTCGCCCGCTGCGCAAGGTTGCGCCACCCGAGTCCGACGCGAACCACCCGATCGATGTCTTCATCGACCGCAAGCTCGCCGATGCGAATCTAACGGCGGCGGCGAGCGCCGACAAGCGAATGCTGATTCGGCGCGCCACCTACGACCTCACCGGACTTCCGCCGAGTCCCGGGGAAGTCGAGACTTTTCTCAACGACGATTCACCCCAAGCCTGGAGCAAAGTGATCGACCGGCTGCTCGACAGTCCCCACTACGGAGAACAATGGGGCCGCCACTGGCTCGACGTCGTTCGCTACGCCGACACCTCAGGGTATTCGAACGATTGGGAACGCTCGAACGCCTGGCGCTATCGTGATTACGTCGTCCGCTCTCTCAACGCCGACAAGCCCTATGACCGCTTCGTTATCGAGCAACTCGCCGGCGACATTCTCGAACCCGACAATCCGGAGATGCGAGTCGCGACAGGGTTTCTGCGGATGGGCCCGTGGGAACACACCGGGATGATGCAGAAGGTCGTTTCGCGTCAGCTTTACCTCGACGACGTCACTAATGTTGTTGGGCAATCGTTCCTCTCACTGCCGTTGCGCTGTGCTAGGTGCCACGACCACAAATTCGACCCGATCCCGACGCGCGACTACTATCGTTTCTATTCGATTTTCGCGACCACGCAGCTTGCCGAGCGCCCGACAGCGTTCCTGGATTCGGAGAACCGCAATAACTTCGAGCACAACCGAGCGCGGCTCGAAAAGCTCTTGGCTTGGGCCGAAGCCGACGTCGCCAAGATCAAAGCCAGGGAAGAGAAAGCCGCCCGTGCTTGGTGCGCCGAGCGCGGCATTCCGTATCAGCCTCGCGAAAAGCTGAAAGACAAGCCGGAGGGAGAGAAGCCGCCTCGCCACATCGGCCTAACCGTGGACGACCTGGGGTATGTCAAGGTCCGCAGAACCGACGCGCGCATCTGGAAACGGCGACTGGACCGCTACCGGCCGGTGGCGCACACCGTCTACGAAGGACCCGTCAAGCACGAGAACTCGGTGAAACTGCGCATGCCGAAGCCGGAGGATATGCAGGGCGAGCCGCCCGAGTCGTTTATCCTCGGCGGCGGGTCGATCTACTCCCGCGGCGATAAGGTTGCGCCCGGGGTGTTGAGCGCAATTCCGATGAATTACAGCCCGGCGGAAAGCGCGGCGGAACCCGAGATCCCCGTGACCATGACGGGACGCCGCTTGGCGCTCGCCAAGTGGATCGCCAACCCCGACAACCCGCTCTCCACCCGCTCCATCGTCAATCGTGTGTGGCAATACCATTTCGGTCAGGGCATTGCCGAGAACGCGAACAACTTCGGGAAGATGGGCAAGAAGCCGACGCATCCAGAGTTGCTCGACTGGCTCGCGCGCCGCTTCGTGAGCGACGGTTGGTCGATCAAGGCGCTTCATCGGCTGATCATGACCTCGGAAGCCTACCGGCGTGGCGACCGGCCCCCCGGCGGCGCAGCGGTCGGCGAGCGCGACCCCAACAACGACCTGTTGAGCTATTTCCGGCCGCGGCGACTCGCGGCCGAGGAGCTTCGCGATGCCATGCTGGCCGCTTCGGGCGAGTTGAATCCCGAGGTAGGAGGCCTGGCCGTCTTTCCCGAGGTCAACCCGGAATTCGCCGCGCAGCCTCGCATGAACCAGAGCACCATCGCCCCGGCCTATCAGCCGTCGCGGACGCCGGAAGAACGCAACCGCCGCTCGCTGTACGTCTATCGCATGCGGATGCAGACCGCCCCGATGTTCGAGGTCTTCAATCAGCCGAGTTACGATTTGTCATGCGAGCGCCGCGACAGCTCGACGGTCACGCCGCAGGTTTTCACTTTGATGAATAGCGGCAACTCGATCGATCGATCGATTGCCATGGCCCGCCGCATCGAAGGAGAAGCCGGGACGCTTGCGGAGCGAATTGACCGCGCCTTCCAACTAGCGTTGGGGCGAGCCGCGTCAGACAAGGAGCGAGTGAAGATGTCGGCTCATGTCAGCAAGATGACGTCCTACCATGAGCAGCATCCTCCGGAATCCGTTTCCCCACCTCGCGAGCTTGAGCGTACGGTTGTGGAAGAAATGTCCGGCCTGGCGCTTCATTACAAGGAGCCCTTGGATGCCTATGACGACTACGTGCCACACGTGAAGCCATGGGACGTGGGGCCGGAAACAAGGGCGCTGGCCGACTTGTGCCTGGCATTGTTCAACGCAAACGAGTTTATTTATGTGTACTAGGATCGCGACCGCTTGAAAAGGTTTGTTTGGCGGCAAAGCACTATTCTTGAGTGACCGCATCGCGTGGCGATGCGGCTCTGTTTGGCAAGTGGTTTCCTCCGCGCCGGCAGCTCGACGCCCCGGCTCGGGGCCGGAGGGTCTTTCTCCACCATGCCCGATCAACGTTTCCTCGGCGTCACCGTTCTTCCCGAGTACATCCAGAGCGAAGGCATCGACGGTGTTCTCGACAATCTGGTCGAGAAAGTCGGCGCCAACGCGGTGGCTACGTCGCCTTACCTGATGGAAGAGGCGGACCGCGAAACGGGTAACCGCGAGCCTCCTGCCGACGCCGGAGCCGGCTCGGTCCGGCTGCTCGACCGCCCGCTGTTCGGGAAGCGGGAAGTTTGGGTGCGGACGGCGCCCTCCTTCGTCCCCGACAAGTCGCTGTACAAGGGCTTGCGCTACCAACCGGCCGAGCCGACCGAGCTGACCCGCCGAGAAGGAAAGGTCCTGAATGAATTCATTCGGGCCGCGCAGTCACGGCATTTGAAGGTTTACTTGCAGGTGCAAGCGGCCATTCCGCCCGGCTACCGGGTGCAATTCGGCGGGCCGGTCGACGACGATCGCGCGCTACTGCCCGACGGCCGCATTCCACCGCGGCGGCTGGCGAAGAACGGCAGCTTGGCAAGCCCGCACATCTTGGACTATGAACATGTCTTGCTGCGAGACTTGATTCGCAACTACCCCGACATCGACGGTATCCGCGTCGATTGGCCTGAGTATCCGCCGTATTTTCTCGACTCGGTGTTTCTCGATTTCAGCGCTCATGCCGAACGGGCGGCCGGCCGACTGGGCTTCGACTTCGAACGGATGCGACGCGATGTTGGGGCGCTTTACGCCAAACTCCACGGGGGCCTGAGCGACGATGATTTACGGCCGTGGGCCGAGCCCGACGGCGGACGCTACGCCTTGCTCGATTTCCTTGCGGAGCGGCCTGGTGTTGGCGAATGGTTGCGGTTTAAGGCCCGGCTCGTCGAGCGCATGTTGGCCGGTTTTCGTCGAGCGATGGACGAAGCCGGCGGCCGCCACATGGAGCTGATGCCCAACGCCTTCCCGCCACCGTTCACCGCCGTCTCGGGAATGGATTTCGGGGCCGTGGCCAAGTACAGCAGCGCGATCAGCGTTAAGCTCTACACGATGCACTGGCCGATGATTTTGCGTTTCTACGGGGATCAAATCATGAAAGCCCACGAGGGGCTTTCGAGTCGGCTTCTCACGCGCGCCTTGGTCGCGCTTCTCGACATCGCCGACGACGAAGGCTTGCCGGACCTCGAAGACTACAGCTATCCGCCGCCGCACGTGCCGCATCCGGTCGGGGCGGGCGCGCAGGCCCGGAAGATCGAACAAGCCCAACGAGCCGCCGGCGACACGCCGATCTACGTCCTGGCGCACGGTTACGGCCCTCTCGATGATTTCCGAAACAGAATCGAAGTCGCCCACCGCGCCGCCCAGCACGGGATTTGGGTGAACCGGTATGCCTACCTGACCGACGAGAAGCTTGCAAGCATCGGCGAGACCGCGGGCCGCTGAACTTCTATCCGGTAAGCACGCCCCGCGGCACTTCTGCCGCGTACCACGGCTCGCGCTTGAGTCACAATAGACGTTGATCGCCTCGCGGGCGGATCCCGCTCCAATGAAGTGGTTGCGCAAAATCTTCGCGAAATCCACCGAGGAAGTTCCTTTACGGGGCCGGCCTCCGGTGCGGCGCGAAAAATCGTATACCGCCGAGACCGGGTACGTCTATCAGTACTTCTATGAAGGCTTTCGCGAAACGCGGTTAGAGGACGAAGAAGGGCAGGAGTACTTATTCACCGTCAGCTCCGATCGGGTGTCGCGATTCCCCGTTCGAATCTTCCTGAGCAGCAAGATCACGGCCGATTGGCAGACGGCTCGAGAGCGCGAGCTGAATGCCACCGAGCAATACGCCGTGATTAAAATGGCCCTGTTCGCGACCTTCGACCGGCAGCCGAGCCTCGGCGACGGCCTGCCGCCCACTGCCATCACCTACGACGAAATTGACGAGCACGCGGGCACGTTGGAATTCGTGTAAACTCGGCGGCCACCCAGGCGGCTCGTGGCGCGATTACTGCGCTAGCGGCGTTACGACAATCTTGTAAAACTCGATCGGACCGTGGTCACCTTGCAGGACCAGCGGGCCGGGGTCGGCCTCGCGCGCGTCCGTCGCCATCGCTGTCAGCCCGTCGATCGTCTGCTTGCGGATGATGACGTTGCCGTTGAGCTCGACCGTCACGTCACGGCCGATCAAGGTAATCTCGAACGTCTGGCGGGACTCCGCCGACAGGCTCGCGTTTGCCGAAGGCTTAATCGTGCTGTAGACGGCCCCGTTGCCGTGAATACTCGGCGGCTGCCCGAAGTCATCAAGAATCTGTACTTCATAACGCGATCGCAAGCCGATCCCGCTGTTACTTCCCGGCGCGACCCGAAATTCCAGGTGCAGCCGAAAGTTCGCGAACTTCTCGTTCGAAACAAGGTTCGGCGCATCACCTTGATTGCGCAGGACACCGTCTTCAACGATCCATTTCCCGTCTTTCCCGACCGTGGAGCGCCACGCCGACAAATCGCGCCCGTCGAAGAGCACAACCGGCGTCGCCGGTTTCCAACTGCCGTCGTCGCGGTCGTCGACGACGTCGGAGCGTCGCCCGGCCCAGTCAATCTCAGGCCCGCCCTCGCGTCGGGTCGTCCCTTCAATGCCGGAGGGGGTTAGACGAACTGTCGTAGTCGCCTTGGCCCACGTTTGACTTTGTTCGAAGTAACGCTGCACCCGAAAATGCAGCACCCCGTCCTGAATCTCGGCGTCGAGCAACGGCTGGGAACGCCCGCCCACGCCGCCGACAAAGCGGCCTTTGATCTCGTCTCCGCCCGCGCCCGTGACCTCGAGCCACATCGCCCTGTGATGCGGTGGCTTTGCCTCGATCGCCCACTTTCCGTTGAAACCGGCGTCGCCGCCGAACGCCGCCGTCCAGAAACCGAGCAAGAGCACCCATCGGCATGCTTTCATGACTTGCCTTCGGCCGTGTCGTGTGACAGAAGCCTAGTATGTTCAACCGGCCGTAAAAGGGGCCGGCCTATTGCAACCCAAGCCCGGTGAACCGGGCTGAGCGTGGACTTCCGTCCACGCCTCTGTCTCTACGGCTCGGATTGCGGGAGGGACGGTCCCCCATTTATGTCGCACACCCAACACCCAGTGAATCGTGTAGTGCGGATAAATAAATCGGGCGTTCGACGACGGCACTTCGTTAACCCTTCTTAATACGCAAGGTCACTATTTCCCACGGCTTAATCTTGAAACGCGCGATTTCCCCTCGCAAGGCGATCTCCGGCGCCGCCAATGCATGACCGTTGAAATCCACCGCTTTACACGACGAGGCGGCAAAGGGCAGCCGCACCTCGCAATCCGCACCGTCCCCGGTCGAGTCGTAAAGCCGTAATTCGTATCCGCCATCTTTGCCCTGGCAACTCGACATCGCGACCGTTTCCGGGCTCACTCCGACGAAACTCTTCTCGGCGGGAAGGTCGGCCCCTTCGCGCGAATACACTCGCGCTTCCCTCAGCGGATACAGCCTCTCTTGCGCCCGCTGAACGCTGCCGGCTTGCTTCCAATCGCCGTCATGGAGCAGAAGCGAGTAATCGAAATGATGCCGGCCCTCGCCGGTGAAATAGCGGTTGGTGAAATCCTCCTGGATCGGACGCTTGACAATCGTCAGCATCAAGATATGTTCGAGGGAACGCTTCTCGGGATGATACAAGAACCCGCGCTTGCCTTCGGCGGCCAGCAGCGTCAAGCCTTTCTTGCCGTCGCTGTGGTCCACCCAGTGATGCGCGTAGAAAACGTTCTTGCGCAGAAACTCTTCGTTGACGTTCGACCCGTCCGCCCAAGGTTCGTTCGAAAGATCGCGATGTTCGGCCCCGAACGGGACCCCCGCGTAGGGGATCGCGTCGTAGTCGAAAACGACATTGGCCGCGAAGTACCCGTTGCCGCCGACGCTGTCGATGTCCACGCTGAAATCGATTCGCTCGGGCGTGGGATACACCGAAAGCGTCATGGCGATTTCGTGGTCGCCGATCATGCCCGTCATGTGCGCCCGCGTGCGCAGTGAACCGTTCTCGACGATCTTCCATTTCGCGTCGCGAATCTCTTGCTCCGACGTCACCTGGCCGCCGTGCCAGGGCCAGGTGTCGTCGTTGGTGTAGAAGATCGGGTTGCCCGCCCCTTCGTAAACAGCTCCGCGGGCCTTGTCGACAATTCTATGAACGCCGCGAGGCCCGAGCTCGATTCGCGCGAAGTCGCTTTCGATCACGGTCTTGGATTCCTCGATCTCGGCGGGCGTCTCCGACCCCTCTTGCGGCACGATCGCAAGCGTTGTGTAACCGGTCGGCGGGGCCTCGACATCCACCAGCAGCCACAATTCCTTGTATGAGTTCTGCCCTGTGAAAAGATGCTCCGCCGGATTCAGATAACCCCGCATCTTCAGCACCTGATGGGGCCGTTCGCGCCCCTGCCCGTCCACAACTTTGATCTTGCTGACGCCCGGCTCGGGAAACACCGCCTTGTACTCGATCACTTCGCGGCGCGTCCAGTTCAGCGGGTTGACGATCGCAACCTTTTGCTCGTCGGGGTCGGACGCGATGCGATGACTCAACATCGTCAAGGCCCGGTGTCGCAGTTGCTCGCATTCGTAAACCACATGGCCGCCCACACGAATACCGTCGGAGAGGTCTTCGTCGCTGATATACAACCCGTCGTGCGGGAACAGGAACAGCCCGTCGTACCACAGCGATTCCAATTCCTCCTCGGGATAGTCGGCGCCCAGCCAGCTCGCCATCGACGAGAGAATCTCCGCCTCGACCAAGTGCAACGCCGACCGGTCACGCCAGTTGTCGAGCCCCAAGCTGCCGCACTGCCCATACCAAAACGGCCAGCCGACCGGCTCGATCACGCCCTTGACCCGCGGCAAAGTCGAGCGCTGCTTTTCCAATTCGCGGTAGAAATCAATTGGCGTCGCGAAATCGAGCGGTATCGATTCCCGTTTCGCCCATTCGCGTACAAAGCCGGGCAGATCGAGGTAGCCTTCCTTACCTTGGTCAGCGACGAGTCTCGGAATGGACAACGGCAAGGTGTGATCGAGGCCGACCGGAATCCAAATCACGTTGCTCGGGCTGTTCGAGAACAGGCTCCTCACCACCGAGTCGTACAGGGCGACAACCGCGCCTTCCCAATCGTCTGTGTAGCCGCTGATCTCGTCGTAATAAGCGGCCGCGCCCTTGCCCATGCCCCAACCGCCGGCCATCCAGCCGTAAGGGCCGTAGCTCAGCAACGTCTCGGAGCCGTCGAGACCTTCCCAGATAAACTCCCGCTTGTACCCCTTACGGTCGAGCGGAAAGATCGGACGCGTGAAGCGGTAATACTTGTACCCCGCCTTGGTCAGCAGTTGAGGCATCTGCGCGAAGCCGGGGTGAATGTCGATAAACGCGGCGACTTCAAGGTTGACGTCCGGGAAATGTTTCCGGAAGTACCTGCGCCCGAGAACCATGTTGCGGATGATCGCCTCGGCCTCGTTGAAGGGGTTGTCGTTGTTGACGACAGTACCGGCCGCGATGCCGACCCGACCTTCGGCAACGAACTTTTTCAGATCATCGATAAGCTCGGGGTGGATCTTTTCGATGCGGTCCATGCGTTCGAGCTTGACGTCGATAAACCACTTGAAATTGTCTTCCCGATGCAGAATCTCGACTGCGTGTTTCTCGATGCGCGCGGCCCGCTCGTGATGCCATGTTTCGGTGGCGAACCACGAATAATCGTTGTGGCTGTAAGGGACGAAGAAGAGCTTGGCGTCCTTCATCGCCTCGCGAACCTCTTCGTAGGTGAGCGTCTCCCCACCCGTTTCGGGCGCTTGGGCGGAGGCCGAGGGCGCGGCGGCCCCCAGCAGACCGAGCATTTCGAGAAACTGACGGCGATCGACGGACATAAAATCTCCGAAAACGGAAACGATTCTTCGCGCGGCCCCGCAGTTCACCGAACCGGCCGGCCCTGCAAATGAGCACGCACGCGGACCACTGAGAATGCACCGGATCGTACCGAGTGTTCAAGTACAATCCAGCCCGCCCATAAGCGATGCCGGCCACCATCTTGGCGGACTCCGCGGCCTGAAAACGCACGGATCCGATCAGTTGGCGGGGGGCGCAACCATCACGAGCGATGAATAAGCACCACCCCGATTGCAAGAAGACCCAATCCGGCCAACCGCTGGAGACTGACCGAGTGTTGCGGGAACCCTACCCAGCCGAAGTGGTCGACGACGACCGACGCAGTCAATTGTCCGAGAATGATGCAGGCGGCGAAAGTAGTGGCGCCGAGCCGATGCGCCAGAACAACCGCGGAGAGCACGAGCAGCGCTCCCATCGAGCCTCCGAGCCAGCACCACCAGGGCACCTTGGCGAGCTGAGAAACCGCCGGTAGCTTCGCTTGCGTCGCCACCGCGCAGGTGACAAGCAGGCTTAGCCCGACGAGAAAATTGGTGGCCGCCGCGAGGATCGGATTGTTCAACGCCAGCCGAAGCGACGCATTGATCCCGGCCTGAACCGGCAGCAAACAGCCGGCGGCCACGGCGAGCAGCACGAAAATGACAGTCATAGAGGCTATCTTACGTGGAGAAGCGGCCAAGGAGCATCGGCACACCGCGCCTCGCGCCCCCGATTGACCGGCAAAGTGAAGAAGCCCCAGTGGTTCAGTCGCTGGCGTCGCCCGCCGTTTCCTGCTTCTCTTTCTTCACTCCCTTGTAGAGCTTGTCGGGATCGTGATCCATATCCACGGCGAGGCTGAAGAAGCCGATCATCATCTCTTCCCAACTTTGATCTCCCCAGCCGACTTCTTTCGAGGGATCAGGGTTAGCGGGATTGTTGGGCGAATTATCGAAGAGCGCGGTAGCCTCGATTCTGGTCCCTTTGGGAATCGGAATCGGCTTTTCGAGTTTGTAGGTAATCTGCCAATTGAAGTCGTATTCCGGGACGCGTGCCAAGATCTCTGATTCACCGGTCGGATAAACAGCCCGATACTCGAACGACTTTCCGCGAAGGTGCATGTGCGGCAGAAGAGAGAGCAGCGTGACTGCTTCCGTGAATTCGACAGCGGCGTCGACACGATGATTCGAGACATTCGGAGGGATCTTGAACTCCGTGTTCAAGACCGCGCCGCTGACGAAACGCTTCTCCGGAGGTTGCTTTGCGAGTCGGATGCCCACCGAAGACCGGTCACGCATCGCGGTCCCATCCGCCGTATAGTGCAGCTCGAAGATCAGGTCCGACCCGGCTGGAATGAGCTTGGCCAACCCCGGTTCGTACGTTTCGGGGCGTACGCCGGGCGCGTACCCCGCCACCGATCTGCGCCACTGAGAGGGGCTCAGGTTGGGCGGACGTTGCTCCTCCTTCTTGCGGTCCACCGGAACAAAGAATTGCCCGGGCTCATAACCCGTAAGCCACGTCGATTCGGGTGGGCGCGCATAGGCGATGATGTGGTGAACCACAGAACGGGCGTCGGGACGCACTTCCGAAGCCTCAATCCACGTATCTTTGGGGAAAGCATTGGGGATGATGTAGTAGGTGTAATCGATCGTCCCACTCGCGGGGACCTCATACGCTTCGGGAAGCCGCCAGACTTTGTCGGGCTCGCCCATGATCCATCCCTCGACGAACTCCAACGGCTGTGGCGCGTCGGACGCATCCCCTTCCGGAGCGCCTTGATCGGCCCAGGTTCTTAGGACCTCGATCTCAGCCTGTTCCAGACGCCGCTCGTTGCTAAACTTCTTTCCGACGCCGGGCTCGGCGTCCCACGGGGGCATCTTTCCTAACAGCGTGGCCTCTCGGATCGCCTGTGCCCAAGGCCTCGTTTCTTGATAAGTGAGAAGCGACATCGGAGCCGCTTCGCCCGGTCGATGGCACGTCTGGCAATGCTTCTGTAAAACCGGAACGACGTCCCGATGAAACGTTACATCACTTGACTTTGGCGCGCTCCAGGCGCGGGCGCCTGCTAAAGCCACGAAAACGGAAAACAGGATTACGGTGCGGCGCATTGGTCCCTCCCCGGCGGGCAAATTTCGGCCTCGGGCTTGTTCATGTCTCCAAGCTTAACAGCGAGCAAGTTTTGAGCATACTGTCAGCGTGACAGTTTCTTAGGTGGCACAAGCTCCGGCGGCGTCGGCCCGAAAAAGGGGGGCTGCTGTTCAATTTTCGCTCTTTGCCTCAAACGCGAATACCTGACCAAGAAGCTCGGTTAGGTTGGTGGCATCAACCCACAATCCGTTCAAGGAATCTGTCATCATGAAGCCTTCTGTGGACGAGGCTTAGTCTAATCGCCAATCTCCCCCCTAGATCGGACGACGGAGTCCTCGTAGGTAGACGATAGGCGATCAACCCCTGTCCTAGATACTCAAATCATGCGAAGAATTACTTTGTTCTTACTGGCTGCCGCCGTGTCCGTCGCTGTACTGGGAGGGGCCTCAAACAAATCGAGTTGTGTGGAGGGATCGGACAGGGAAAAAGACCGGAGAAATCGGCCGCCCTCAGAATGTCATCGTCTTCCCTGCGCGCTCTCCCGACGGACCCAGAGTTGCGGTCTACGCGGAAGAAAGCCAACTCCACGATGGGTTGACAGTAGGTGCCGGCCTCGGATAGCTTTGTCATTTAGTCTCGGGCGGCAACGCTCCCTCGAACGCAACGACGCGGAGGCACATCATGCTGGACCAAGTTAGCTGGGAAGTGTTTGCCGATCAACTGAACCAAACATTTCGAATCCGTGGCGACTTCGGTCAAATAGAATCGACTCTAATTGAAGAAGTTAGTGCTGATTGTCTTGCGAGGCAAGAAGTTAGTGCAGCATTACGAGGAAGGAAGGGTGCCGTTTTCGATTGTCTTGCGAGGCCCCATGGAACCACTGTTGACGCAAAACATTTACAAAGTGGAGAAACAAGGAATGGAACCGATGGATCTGTTTCTCGTCCCGATTGGACCTGATAAGACGGGGATGCAATACGAGGCTGTCTTTACCTAGAGATGATGGCTCTATGATTGCGGGCCGCCGGATTTCGTCCTACTTCCCGGCGGGGACCGTGTCCGCCGTGTCGGGACCCGGACGCCATTCCATGAACCAATAGACTCCCTGGTCTTCGACCCTCTGGAAGCCCAATCGATCGTAGAGATGCATGGCCGGATTGTTCCTCTCCACGTGGATTCGCACCGGTTTTGCCAAAAGAGCGGCTTCATCCAGGATCTGCTGCGTCAGTACACCACCAATGCCAGCTCCGCGCTGCTCGGGAAGCAGCGCGATGTCGATGACGCGCAGCTCGTCTGGCCCACGATCCAAGTACAGCCTTCCGATCGGCTGACGCTTTTTTTCGATGATTTGGTAGGCGGCGTCGGGAAAGTGCTCGTGGTAGTGGCGGTACTGAGCCTCAAACTGCATTCGGAGAAAATCCTCTTTCTGGGATTCAGTCCAATCCGTCAGGGCGAGTTCTTCCGTTCGCGTGCCGGCATAGACCCGGAAAACAAAGGGCAAGTCATCCCGTTCTTCCGGGCGCAGCCGGATACCGTTGAGGGCAGAGGGGCCGGACAGAGGCGTTGCCATCAATTTCCCACGATAACACGAAAATTGGGCGGCGACTGAGGTTCCGCGGATGGCCGGTTTCGCGAACCGCCCCCGGCGTTCCGTCGGATTTCTTGGTTTCCAGGGCCGCCGGCGGGAAAATATTATTGCGACACGACTGAAATCGTGCTAATCTCCTCACTGATCCCATCCGGTCAAGCCTTTGGCGGCGGGTGAGCTGTCCATTGACGCTCCAGCAGACGCGACTTCCCGGCGAATCCTGATGGGGCTGACCATTTTTCGACCCATCCAAAGACTGCGGCGACGGCGCCTGCTGATGACAAGGAGACGTTCACTATGCCTGCGAACAAGCCACTAAGCGTAAGCAGCGGCTACTTAGACTATCCGAATATCGTCCTTGACGGTAAAGGCTTACCGAGGCCGACCCCGGTGAAGGCCGCCAACTATTGGTTTGTGGTGCTTGATCGGTCGACACTCGATGTCGTGTACAACATCCAGCAGGCCTCGAATACCGACGTGCCTTCCGGATTAACCCAATACGACGACACCAGCCATATCTTGATCGTTGCGACCCTGTCGCTGTACAATACCGCCGTTCCCCAAGGCGACTTGTTCACCTTCTTGGTCGATCACGGAGGCGGTTCGACCTTGCGGCGCCTGGAGCAGATCGGGGTGCAGCTGACATGCACGGAGGTTCAATACCTGGCCTACAGCTTGGTCTCGGTACTGGGCACGGACGACCTTGGTTTCGAGACCATGGCGATGTCGGGAAACGTCACGGTTTGGTACGACGCCGGGCAGAGCGAGTATTACGGGAGAACGACCGGGCCCGGCGCTATTCTGACCCTTCTACTGATGCCGGTCGACGTCGACGGCACGACGATGTGGACCCCTATTACCCTGCCGGAATAGTCGCCGGGTTGAGCAACGACGAGGTCAGTGCAGGCGAGATTTCTCGTCTGCGGTCGCGCATTGCATTGCTCCATGCCGCCGGATTCCTTGCCACGCGTTGTCGCGCTCTGCTATTTCGTCGAAGGGACGGGTCTCAGCCGCGTGATGCAGACCATCACCAACCGGCTGCAGTCTCGGTACGAGATCCATTACGTGGGATTGGGGTACCAGGGGGACTTCATCGACGGCGCCGTGAAGGTCTACCCCACGAACCGGGAGGGAGGCGACGTTTACGGCGCCTTCCAAGCGAAGACGCTGGTCAACGAACTGCGGCCGGCAATCGTGCTGATCCTCCACGATCTTTGGTACTTCGGGCACTATGTGAACGTGCTGAAGCCCGTTTGCGGTGATCAAACCAGGCTTGTCGGCTACATTCCCATCGACGGCTATCTGCCCGATGAGCAGTGGGTCGCTCCGCTGGCGTCTCTTGACCGCGTGGTCGCCTACACCGAGTTCGGAAGACGCGAACTACAGCGAGCTTTCGAACGCGCGCGGGGTGCTTCCAGTGCGAAGTTTCCGCCCATCGACGTGATCCCCCACGGCACCGACACGGACTGTTTCCACCCGCTGCCGGAACTCGAGGCGAAAGGTTTTCGGCACGAGGCGCGAGTGCACGCCAAAAAAACTGTGTTTCCGGACGTCCCACAGCCGGAGGACTCCTTTATTGTCCTCAACGCCAGCCGTCCCGCGGCTCGAAAGCGGTTGGATCTAACCATCGAAGGTTTTGCCGAATTCGCCCAAGGCAAGCCCCCCAACGTGCGATTGTGCTTTCATCAGGCGATCACCGGAGCGAAGGAAGCCGAGGAAATTCGGACCCGCGCACAGCGAGTCGGCATCGCCGATCGCCTTCATTTCAACCCATTCGGCGGAAAAGATGGGCCGGTCAGCGACGACCGGCTCAATTTCCTTTATAACGCGTGCGATGTCGGGGTCAATACTTCACTGGGAGAAGGCTGGGGGCTTGTCAGCTTCGAGCACGCCGCCGCCGGGGGCGCGCAGATTGTTCCGCGCCACAGCGCCTGTGAGGAGCTCTGGGAAGGTTGCGCCGAGTTGCTCGAACCTGTGGAGAGATTCGTTCCCCGATTCACGCTGCTCGAAATGCAAGCAGTTTCCGCGCGCGGGCTGAGCGAGGCGCTGGAAAGGCTCTATAGCGATCGAGAGTTTCTTCGCGAGAGGTCGAGTGCCGGGCATCGAAACGCTTGCCGGCCGGATTATCAATGGCAGACGATCGCGGATCAGTGGGACCGACTTTTTCAAGAAGTCACGACCCACGGTTGACGCGGGCGCCGGCGCTTTTCGACGTTCCGGTCAACTGAGTTTTAGTCGCCTGGGGCTTGCAGGACGGCAATGCCCGCGAACGGCGTTCCCGAACGACGTTTTTTTACAATGATTCGAAATCGAGTTGACTTAGGATTCCGGGTCGTGCAACATAGGAAAGCGCGTGGCAGGCATGGAGCGGAATCCACCCCTGCCGAGGGCGCCGGCAGCATGCTGCGAACGCTCGAAGAGTCATGAGGGGCGGTGCGCGGGAGAGATTGAATGGCTGAACCTTATGTTGGTGAGATTCGTATGTTTGCGGGCAACTTCGCCCCGCGCGGCTGGGCGTTTTGCGATGGGCAGTTACTAGCGGTCAGCAGCAACGACGCCCTTTTCAGCCTTCTAGGGACAATTTACGGTGGGGATGGCCGGACCACCTTTGGTCTCCCTGACTTGCGGGGGCGACTTCCGATTCATGCCGGGAGTGGGCCAGGGTTAACCCCGCGGAAACTGGGCGCCAAGGCCGGCGCGGAGAAAGTGACGCTGACGAAGAACCAGCTTGGGAGTCACACTCATGCCGTCCGGTGTCGCGGATCAGCCGGTAATAGCAATGACCCAACGGGTAAGGTCTGGGCGCCGGTCACCAGCGGGGGCGGCTTTTACAATTCGACGCTTAACGAGCCAAAGGATTTCCCCGCGGATGCCAGTGCGCAGGCCGGCGGCGGCGGGTCGCACAATAACTTGCAGCCGGCCCTGTGTGTGGAGTTTATCATTGCGCTGTTCGGGGTCTATCCATCGCGCCACTAGGGAGGAGTCCCGCGCGCCGCAACGGGCTCAGTCGATTTCGCTCGCGCCAGCAGAAAATCGAATAGCCCCGAAGACACGGGCCCGAACGTTTCCGCCGTTACTTCGAGCGCCTCGACGCGAGCTTGGTCGCTCGCCCGCTTGTCGCGCGCAACGCGCGTCAGCGCGAACGTGAGTTGATCGCCCAATTCCTGGCGAGGCATTTGGCGCGCCGTCCTAACCGCCTCAGCCGACACTTCGGGGTCACGCGAAGCCAGCGCCGACGCAAGGGCTTGCGCCCAGTCCGCCGGCATCGCGTCGGGAGCCGCTGCCGCCATCACCCGGAGAGCCGCCACGCGCGCCGCTTTCGGCCCCGACCCGCGCGCGACCTCCGCGGCCAGTCCTCGAATCGCGGGGTCGCTCATGAATTTTCCGAGCTGTTGCTCAAGCGCCGCTTCTTCACCCGGCCCCAGGTTCATCAGACGGCCGCGAAAATAGCCGGACAGATCTCGACCCCACTCCGGATGTCGCCCGGCAATCCATTCGGCCGTGTCGGCAAGCGTCGGGTCGTTTGACGTCAGCAACGGGATCACCGTCGACGGACTGAGCGAGCGTTGCTCCATCTGATCCAGCGCGAGCAGCGCCGCCCGCCTCGTTCGAGCGGACGAGCTGTTGAGTCCCACCCGCGTCGCTCGCGGATCGCTGATCTCGATCAAGGCATAGGTCAATGAGTGTGTCAGCACCCTGCCCGACGCCTCCCCGGCGGCTGCGAGCAAATACTGAACGGCCCGGCTTTCACCGATACGGCCAAGGGCTTCGGCCATCACTCGTTTCAACCGATCGGCGGCGGTTCCAAACCTCTCCAAGAGGGCGTCCACCGCCTCGCCATCGCGCCAGACGCTGACCGAATGCGCAGCCGCGTGCCTCACACTTGCGTCTTGGTCAGCCAAAGCCCCACGCACACCCGCGCGCGCCGCCGCACCCGAAATGCGCGTCAGCGCCCAAACCGCGTTCCGTCGCGCCCGGGCCGGCGGGTCTGACGATAGAACCTCGACAAGAGCCGAAACGGCCTCCTCGCCCTTCTTGGTCAAGACTGCAATCGCGCGCCTACGAACAAACGGGCGATTGTCCGCCAACAAATCCGTCAACTCATCGGCCGTCATGGCTTTCCACGCGAGTTCGGAACCGCGCGGATCGCGCACCGCGGGTGCGTCCTTCCGCCGCACACGGTAGATCGCTCCGGGCAAGTCGGGCTTCGACAGTTGTGACGTCGGGCAGCACAACTTGTACCAGGCCCCGGTGTCGACGATCAGCAAACTGCCGTCTGCGTCTTCCATCACGTCCGTGGGATGAAAGTCCGAGCTGTCGGACACCAGAAAATCGGAGTCTTCGGTCTCGTAAGTGGCCCCGTTCGGCTTCAAAACGTGCCGGGTGACCTTATGCATGTTGAACAACGTGGCGAAGAAATTGTCGCGATAACCGTCTCCAAAAACCGCCGACCGGTAACGCCCCAACCCGACCGGCGCCGCCGGACCCAAGTGCGTCATCGCTGACAAGTAGCCTCCCGTCATCGGGTGGCTGTCGGTCACGCCATGGACCTTCCCGTAGACTCCGCCGTAGACAGAGTGCAGAATCCCGTCGCGACGCCCCAATTGCGGATGCTGGAGAAAAGTGGAAGTGACAAGCCGCTCGCCTTCCGGCGTGAAGGCGACTTCCACGGGGTTGTCCATGCCTCCGGTTAACACCACTTCGACCGGGCCGCCCTCGGGCCGACGTCGAAAAACGTGCGCGGCTCGCGTGACGAGCGGCTCCCGCCCGGGGCGTTCATAAGTCTGCTCGGCGAAAGCACCCTTGGTCCAATAGATCCAGCCATCGGGGCCGAGGTAGGGCCCGTGCAGGTCGTTCGCGCAATTGGTCAACGTCTTGGCATCGAACCATTCTTCCCTTTGATCAGCCGTCCCGTCGCCGTCGGTGTCCGTCAGTTTCCAGATCACGGGCGGCGCAGCGACATAGACGGAGCCGTCGTGCCATAGAAGGCCCTCGGGGAACATCATCTTGTCGGCGAAGACGACGCGACGATCGAAGCGTCCGTCGCCGTCGACGTCTTCGAGGCGCAAGATGCTGTGCGGCTTCTCGGCAAGCTGCTGCCGGACCGGATCGTTCGAACCCGACGATTCAGCCACGTAGAGACGACCCTGCTCGTCCATGTCGACGATCATCGGTCGCTCGACAAGCGGCGGTCCGGCGGCGACCTCGACCTCGAATCCCTCAGGAACGGTCAGGCCCCTCGTTGCTGAATCTTGAAGCCCGCAAGCCGCCGACAGCAGGCAGACCACCACCCCAGTAACGGAGGCGACAGAAGAAGCAACGCTGTGCGTCATTGCGAGTCCAGTGTAGCGAACCGGCCTCGGAGAGAAACTGCCGGTCACCGCTGCCGTCGGGGCCGCCGGCCAATCAACCCACAAGCGTAAGCCGCCAGTGCATCTTCCTGTGACAACCTCGGGGTCTGCTCAATGTCCAACTCGGACGCAAATCCCGACGTGGCGCATGCTCTCAGCGTGCCGTGTCGCCAATCGTGGCGACATGTCTTCCCTTTCCATGCCCGCGCGATCCCGAATCCCGCGTCGGCGTTCCGACCAATGACCAGGCACCGAACTCGAGCGACCCACGTCGACCGAAAACCCCGGGTGGAGATACACTAAGATCCGAGTCAAGAGGACCCGGAGGTCCGTCGAGATGAAGCAATCGCCAGCAACCTCGTCCGAAGCGACCGCGTCCACTCGTCTTCGTCGACCGCAGCTTGTCGTCTGGGGCGGTTTAGTGATCACGATCGCCGGCGGCATGAGCTACTTCACCTACGCCGCTCAATTTGCCGCCCTGCGGGACTTTCCGGTTCTGAACCTCCCGATCGTGCTGCTGGGGGCGGCCTTGGCCGGCGTCGGCTGCCTACATGTGTTCAGGCAGGGCGCGAGCATCGTCGGCAAGGTGTCGGCGACCATCGGATTTCTGCTCGCTGTCGGAGTCGCCGGGCTCTTCAACGCCTACATTTTCAGCTTCAGCGCCGCGCTTCCCGAACCGGCCGGCGCTCCGGCGACGGGAACGGCCGCACCCGGGTTTACCTTGCCCGACCATAACGGGCGGCCGGTTCAGCTCGCCGACTACCGCGGCAAGAAGGTTGCGCTGCTGTTCTATCGCGGTTTCTGGTGACCGTTCTGCCGTTCCGAACTGCAAGGTTTGCAGTCACGAATCGAGGACATTCGCCGCGCCGACGCCGAGATTGTAGCCATCTGTGTCGATCCGGTCGAGAAGAACGCCGACGTCGTCCGGGACCTGGGGCTGGCCTTTCCGGTCCTCTCTGACAAGGACCTGTCGGTCATCGACACCTATGACGTCCGCCACGTGCAGGGGAATACGTTTGCCGAGCAAGACATCGCCCGCCCGGCGGTGTTCGTGCTTGACCGCGAAGGCGTTGTGCAATGGCGAGAGCTGACGGACAACTACCGCGTGCGCGTCCGCCCGGAGACGATTCTCGAGCAGCTTGCGGCGATTCCGTGAGGCCGGGTCGGCGGGAGACGCGGCCTAGAACCAATACTTCGTCTTCTTAGCCCACTCGCTTTTCGGGTAGCGGCGGTGCAGCAGTTGAAATGCGGCCTTTGAGAAGCTTGTAGTCTCACCGTCAACGCAGCCGTAGCGGGTCGTCCGAACCGCTAGGTGCAGCGCCTCGGGAACCCTCGGATCGTCGGGGGCTTCCTTGGCCCACTGAATCGCTTGGGCGCTTAGATAGTTCGGTCCTGACTCGATCATCTTGAGTTTTCGGATCTCCCGTTCGGCCTCCGCCCTATCGTTTTCGTTCAAGAAGGCCGGCTTTGCATGAGTCGGGTCGGCTTGCAAGGAGCGTGTCGACTGGGCGCGGGGGTTTCGGCGCCGGTGCTCAAGGAGCATTTGATGCTCCCGGTTCGACCGGAGCGAGTCCAGCGTCCCCTCCATTCCACACCACCAATTGTCCCGGAGATTGTCAATTCGCTCGATGGGCGTCGCGCGGTGTGTTGAAACTCGAAGGAGCGGCCGGATCCCCGGATGCCGAAGCACCGTGTAAAGGAAGGTTCGCTGACGCTCAAGCGGGGTCGGATCAGCGGCAAGCGGATCGAGATCCGCGCCGAGTGTCGGCCACTGCTCTCTGACAAGCGGCGCAAGTCTCCGTTGAACCTCGGGTTCATTGATCAATCCCGCGCGTGCCCACGCCGCGACCGCGATCTCCTTGCGAATGGGCGCGGGGATCAATTCGCTTTGGGCGGCTTGTTCGAGCAGCGACAAGGGAAGCCTCGAGTTGAACACGCGCAGCGAATCGTGGTCGAGGAGCATAGGCGCCTTCGGGTCTCCGCCGAAAGGCCACTCGCGGGCGGCGGCCCTCGGGGCGAAGCGTAGGAACTCGTCAAGGCTTCGAGCCAGCGGCATTCGGAGAGCCAGGAATTGGTTTCGCGAGACCGGCGGCAGCGGTGTATCGAGCAGCTTGTCGAGTTCGTCGCGCAACTCTTGCACCCGACCCAGGTCGGCGAGCAAGACGGAACGATAGTAGCCGGCGGTAAGCCGACCGGGTGACGTTTCCGGTACGGCCGCGGCGGCATCGAGAACTTCATTGAGATCCGGGTGATCGGAATTGATCTTGGTCAAGACGGCGAGCAGCCACGGCAGATCGCCCGTTCGTTTCCAGTGGGCAAGCGATCGATCGAGAGCGTCCTTGCCGGAAACGGGGAAGGTGAGGATCCAACGCGTAAGATCATCCTCCAGGCCGGAGCCGTAACCGCGGTCGAGCAGATAGTGGTAGTCCGTCCACACCGGATTGATAGGGGTCTCCGGGTTCGGTTGCAAGAGCAGGCTTGCCAGCTCTCCCATACGCTCGGCCGGCCGCAGTCGGGCCTCGACAAACCTTTTCAGGCCCTCGGCGGAAGAGTGCCGCCCGGCTTGGTCGGGATCGTCGAGCACGGCGTCGAGAAGCTCCAGGGCTTTGGCTAGGCTTTCGTCGTCGATCTGGTCGCGCGGGGTTTCGAGCGTGGCTTTGCGAATCCAAGAGCGGGCGGCGAGATATGTGCCCCACGGTCGCCAAGGTGAATCGCTGTCGTGCCCGATGGCTTGGAAGCGCGTGGCCGCCTCGGTAAAGTGTCCGGCGTAGAAGTGGGCGGCGGCTATCTGATAGGCACGATCGGCTCGGATCACAGGGTCAAGGTCGGCGCGTGCCTCCGAAGGGATATCCTCGCCATCTTGACAATTGGCGAACACAATGTCTTGCGCCTCGACCCAGGCTTTCACTTCCCCGCTTTCGGGTCCGAATTGCTTGGCGCGCCGTTCGAGTGTCGACGCCGCCGTGCGAACTGCGTGATCGGGGCAATTGAGGAAATACTGCCACTCTTCTCCCGGCACTTTTCGACGGCCAAAGCGCCAGTCGTGCTTTCGAGAGATACCAACTCGACCGAGTGCGGATTCCCAAAGGTCGATGCCCCGTTCAGGCCTTACCCGGTTGTTGGCTTGGACGATCTTGGGCTGATACTCCGCCTTGGCTTGCTCGGTGAATCCGATCCCGGCCAGGTGCTTGTAAGCGAAGAAAAGGTAGGCGTGCCGAAACCCGGGCTTGACAATACCGAGGTCTCCGCCAACGTATTCATCGAACGGCAGGTCGGGGCGGTGAAGGTGCATGAAAGAGGGTGCCGGCCGACCGCCGCCGCAGGCGAATTGGATTTCAATTACGATCGCGTAGGTCGCCAGAACGGCGCAAACAGCGCACCAAAAGCGTGCCTTGGTCGCGAAGTAGGTTTTCACTGCCATGACTTTGCCTCGAAAATCGCTTCCCGCGCCCTTTGCCGGTTCCAGGGTCCGGAATGGAATAGGTAGGTGCGGCGCCCGGCGGGCCTTTCGCCCAACGATTCGTAGGTCGCGATCCCGAGGCTTTGCCGGCATACGGAGAGCGAGAAGTCTCGGCCTTGCCCCAGGCGTGTCCGGACGATCCTCTCATCGGGGCCCATCTCAAACAACATCGGGATTGCATCGGAAATGGGTAGATCGCGAATCCAGGGATCGCCGAGACACCACGACGCCAAAGCCGTGATCGTAAGCGGAAGTTGAGGTTCGCGGCGCCTGTCGAGTTCGATCAGCAGGTCGCGGTAGAACGCGCGCTCGGAGGTCGTCGCGTCGAAATCGATCTGCACCGCGTCGGCGTGATCGGAGAACGTCAGTCTCTCGATCGCGTCGGCGGTTTGCTCCACCTGGCTTGCCGACAACTCGGGGTTATCCGTTTCAATCCTCACCACAGGGATCAGCGAAGCGCCGGGGGCGGTTCGCAGCGGCTGAAACCGGGGCTTGACGATTACCTCGTCGCCCCCAAGCACGATCGTTCCCGCCAGGAATGCCACGCCGGCTTCAGAGGGGTCGAGGAAGCGCAAGTCTTCGGGGCGCTCCCAGGCCCACAAGAACACGGACGGGGCTCCCGGAACAGGGTCAGCGGTGCGGGGCAAGGCCCAAGAGAGGACAAGAGTGCCCAACAACCCGGCGCCCAAGCATACCGAGACAACCCAACCGCCGCCGCGACCGACGGCCCGGCGGAGACGACTCAAAACGGCGACTGGCGAATCGCCCGAAGACATTGACTCCATGCTAGTCGAAACGGGTTTTTGCGCGAACGTTTTTCGGGGCTCTTTCTTACTCTTTTGGGACGCGGGATCGAGGATAGGGACAGTTCCGCTCTATGAACGGGCGGCATTCACAAGACCGCCCTGAAAGTGGGTGTCGGCGACGAGGCAGTTTGGATGACAGGCTTCGTTCCTTTCGCCCTGTCAGGGCTCGATTTCGTTTGATTCCGTACCTGGGGTTCCGCCTTCGGCTCCACCCCAGGCCATTATTCCTGCCGCCACTTCGCGGCTGAGATCGTTTGCGGTTTCACCGAGCGCAACGGCGGTCACCGTGCGAGGGGCTATTCCGTCACGAGTTTGGTGATCAGTTCGGCAGGCGTGCGGTCGAAGAGTTGGGGTTCGCCTTCGGGCAGTTCGGGTGGGGCTTGGATCTTGTGTTCGACTTGCTTGAGGCTATGGCCGGCGGCGAATAGCGGCTTGTTGAAATGCCGGCAACAAAGAGCCAGGGGCAGGGTGCCGACTTTGTGGAGTATCGCGCCGGATCGATCGAAAGTGTCGATGCCGACCAGCGCGCAGTCAATCTCGGGAACCACGTTGCCCATGGCCGCGTCGGGGACCAGGCGAACCGTGAGCCCTTGGGAGCCCGCCGACTGCAACTGTTCCGCGAACCGCGCCCCTTCGCCGCCCGGATGCGACTCGAGTACGTACACCGATTTGATGCCGCGAGTCTCTACAGCCGCCCGCACCGTCGAGCTGTTGCTGAGCGTGATGATCGTCGAGCCCGGCGAAATGAAGCGCTTCAGGTTCCGGGCAATCAGGGCGTTGCCCTCAATCAACGAACGCCGCGCTTGCTCGATCCGCGCGGGGGCGGGGTCATCTCCGCTTCGATCTGATACGAGCAGGGTGCCGACATTCGAAACCGTCGCGATGGCGCGGTGCATGGCCGACAGGCGGTCGGCCAACTCGTCGAGGTCTCGCCCGGCGGTGATCCAGTTGTCGGCAATCGAGAGGGCCTCGATTGCCAGGTCGACCGCGCCCGAGACGCGGTTTCGCTCGAACCGCTCGAGACGGGCGTCCAGGTCGGGCGGGTCGATTGCCTGCTCGTGGGCGGGCATGGTTTGATGCCGCGGGCGGGCGGGCCGAGGACATGCCAAGCCCGATCGGCTGCGGCGCGGCAATGGGGAAAACGTAAGAGAAAAGCTCGTCGCCGGCCCGGCCGGCGGGGAGTTCGACCGCGGAACAACCGGCTGAGAGCCGGCCGTACCTGTCAACTAGGACCGGCACGAGTGCCGGTCGCTACCACGGACGGCCGAGGCCATCCCCAAGCCCGGCCGGCCGCCTCGCAACAGTGGGAAGACGGAAGAGAGGAGAAGGCGGGAAATGGGGAAGGCGCTATTTCCTCGTCGCCTTGATCGGTACGCCTCCAAGATGGAATGTCAGCCCGGTTGGCCGGCCGTCAGCGTCGAGGTCGAACACCATGCTGCCGGCGGTCCAGCGCAAGGTGAACTCCGTCTGCGAGTGGGGCAGCAACTCAAGCTTCCCTCCGTCCACGAATTTGCAAAACAGTTGCGTGCCCTCGCGGGTGATCACGTAGTAGGCCCCCGGCGACGTCTCGTACTTGCCGACGTAGCGGTCGAGAACGCTTTCGCTCAAGTTCAGCAGCGGCTTGGTGTCGTCGCTTGTCGGGCCGGGCCGAACCCACTCGTCAAGCTCGCGGACCCAGACGTTGCGATAGCGAACCGGGTTGCCGTGGTCTTGAAACGACAGCGGCAGGCGGTCGGGATGGGGCCAATACGGCTCATTCTGTAGCCATTGCGTCGGACCCCAAACCTTTTCGTTGTCCTGCACCAGCACGCCGTTGTGCACGACGGTGACGCGCGCCGGCTTAGCGACGCTGCCGTCACGCTTGAAGCGCGGGCGGCGGAAGTAGATGTCGTAGCTCTGCCATTCGCCCGGCCCCCGGCTCGCGTTCACCAAGGGAGGATACTGTCCATACACGGCCGCGGCTTGGCCGTCCGCGTAGGTGCGGTTGTTGTGAGAATCGAGCACCTGCACCTCGTAAAGCCCCATCAGAAAGACGCCGCTGTTGCCGCGGCCCTGGCTGCTCCCTTGGACATTCGCCGGCGAAGCCCACTCGAGATGCAATTGGATGTCGCCAAACGTGTCACGCGAATAGGCGTAACCGGCCCCTGGGACCGATTCCATATAGCCGTTCCCTGCAATCCACTTCGACGGAGAGCCGTCGGCGGCGCGCCACTTCGACAGGTCGCCGCCGTCAAACAATACGATCGCGTCCGAGGGCGGCGGGAACGGAAGCTGCAAACCCGACGAGACGACGCGCGGCGGCGTGCGTTTCATGTCGTGTGCCTTCCAGCGCGCCGAGTCTTGCGCTATGGCGCTGCCCAGGCACAGCAGCCCGATGCCGAGAAGAGCCGCGGATCGGCGCGCGGCAAGCGTGATGGTCTGGAGATTGGCGTGGTGGCGGAGTTGCATTTTATAGTCCTCAATCACGTTGGGAACCCGATAGTTCCCTCATTGGCGATACTCGCAAGATTGTACCGCCGCCGGAAGTCTGGAGCAAAGCCCCGAGCCCCTCGGCCGCCGCGTACAATCGTAAGCGGCCCTCGGCTCGGCCGGGTGCCGGCGGTCCGGCCAAATACAACCCAGCAAGGAGAGAATATGCCGGCTAATGTCATCACCGACCTAGAACAATTGCGCGGCCTCGTCGGCCGGGAAGTCGGCGTCACCGACTGGAAGACGATGACGCAAGACCGCATCAACGTTTTCGCGGACGCCACCGAGGATCACCAATGGATCCACCTCGACAGCGAGCGCGCCGCCACCGAGTCGCCCTACGGGACGACCGTCGCTCATGGCTTCTTGAGCCTTTCTCTGCTCTCGGCCTTCATCAAAGACGTCGTCGACGTCAGCGCCGGGTTCAATCGAGGCATTAACTATGGGTTGAATCGCGTACGCTTCCCCGCCCCGGTCCCGGCGGGCTCGAAGATTCGCGCCCGCGTGGGTTTACAGTCGATCGAAGAAATCGAGGGCGGGCTCCAGTTTGTGTGGATGGTGCGGGTCGAAGTCGAGGGATTCGACAAACCGAGCGTTGTCGCCGAATGGGTGACGCGGGCTTACCGCTGACGGGTTCCGGCGGCGGATCGAGGGGGGCCGAGATGAGTGTCGGTCCGTACTGGCGACAAGGACCGGCAAGAGTGCCGGTCGCCACGTGCCTGGCGGCTGTCTACTCGCCCGCGATCTCGGCCAGCTTGTCGACGCCGGCTTGGGCGATCATGCCGTCTTGCTGCGTCGTAACGCCGCTGACGCCGATCGCACCCACCAGGTCGTCGCCGGCTTTCAGGGGAATACCACCTTCAAACGGCAGTGCACCCGGCAGGGCTAGGAGAGCGGTGACCCCATTGGACACCGCGTTGCCGAAGACTTTCGTGGGGCGGCGGTAGGAAACAGCGGACTCGGCTTTCTTGATCGCGACTTCGATGCTGCCGGTCTGGGCGCCGTCCATGCGTTCGAGGTAAACCAAGTTCCCGCCGTCATCAAGAATGGCGATCACGACGTTCCAGCCGTTCTTTGTCGCGTGGGCTTCCGCGGCCGCGGCTGTTTCCTTAGCGGCCGAGAGCGTCAGGGCTTTCTTGCTAGGCAACCCGGCGGCCGAGGCACCGAGCGCCGAAACCAAGAAGGCGGCAAGAAGAGGGCTGTATCGTCTGGTGATGGTTGTCACTGATATCCTCCCGTTGTGAAACGGCCTCTATCATCTCTCCCGAACAGATGCAGCCGAGCCCACACATCCTAACAAAACAGCGGGAGCGGAACGTAGTTCCGGAAGAGTTCCGTTTCTGACTTTCGCCGGCCCGCACGCCACGTCGGGGACCCTCAACATCGAGGAGATTCGTAGCAGCTTGGTTAGGTTCAAGCAGCTGACATTCGCCGCCGGAACGCGCGGCCGAAAGATTCAATGAGGAGACCCACGACTTCTTCGCGTTCCGGCGCCTGTCCCGTCAACTGCTCGACCGACGTCACGGGCTTGTCGATGCCGCAAGGAACGATGTAGCTGAAGTGCTCGAGTTCGGGCGAGAGATTCAGCGCGAAACCGTGCGAGGTCACCCAGCGGCTGATGTGCACGCCGATCGCGCCCAGCTTGGCGTCGCCGACCCAACACCCGGTGCAGCCCTCCACCCGATCCGCCCGCACGCCGAACGGTCGGACGGCGTTGATCATCACTTGCTCGAGCGCCCGCACGTAGGCGCCGACATCGCGCTTCCAGAAGCGCAGATCAAGGATCGGGTAGCCGACGATCTGCCCGGGGCCGTGGTACGTTACGTCTCCGCCGCGATCTGTGGCGTGAACCTCGATTCCGCGGCGTTTAAGCTCGGCCTCGGAAAGCAATACATTGCCGGAGCGAGCATTGCGGCCGAGAGTAATCACCGGCGGATGCTCGACGAAGAGCAATTGGTCGGGAATCGCTCCGCTCTTGCGGCGCGCGACGAAGTCTTGTTGCAAGGAGAAGGCGCGCGCGTAGGGCATCCGCCCCAGGTCGCGGTATTCACAAACGGGAAGCCCGCCGGCTGTCCTCGCCGTAACCGGGGACGTTTCTAACGACGGCGTTCCCATCTGTGTCGTGGAGGCGGGCATGATGGATCAGCCGGGGTGCTCAAGCATTGATCGCCATCCCGTACACATCGTGGAAGGCCTCTTGCACGGCCTCGGAAAGGGTCGGATGCGAGTGGATGGTCCGCGTGATCGACTCGACGGTGGCCTCCGAAGTCATGGCCACCACGGCTTCCGAGATCATCTCCGTCGCCTGCGGACCGATGATGTGAACGCCCAGAATCTCATCTGTCTCCTCGTCGGCGACAACCTTCACGAAACCATCATGGCGGCCCAGGATCGACGCCTTGCTGTTGCCGCGAAACGAGAACTTGCCCGTCTTGACCGCGTAGCCCATCTCGCGCGCGGCGGCTTCGGTCAACCCGACGCTGCCGATCTGCGGTTCGCAATAGGTCGCCGCCGGGCTGTGGCGGCGGTTGATCGGCTCGACGTCGCGTCCGGCGATGTGAGCTGCCGCCACGATGCCCTCCATCGAAGCGACGTGAGCAAGTTGCGGTGTGTCGGCGACGATGTCTCCGACGGCATAGACCCCGGTCTCGGCGGTCTGCATCCATTTGTCGGTCTTGATAAAGCCTTGGTCGGTTTCGGCGGCGGTATTTTCAAGACCGATATTTTCGGTGTTCGGCTTGCGCCCCACCGCGACGAGTAGTTTCTCGGCGATGACTTCCTGTGCCTTCCCGTTGGCGTCGGTGAAGTGAACTACCACGCCGTCAGTCGTCTCCTCCGCGCCCTCGACCGAAGCCCCTGTGTGCGCCTCGATGCGGCGTTTGCGGAAAGCGCGTGCAAGTTCCTTGGAAACTTCCTCGTCTTCTAATGGCACCAGCCGGGGCAGCGCTTCGAGAAGTGTTACTTGCGCTCCAAAGCTGCGATAGATCGAGGCGAACTCCACCCCTACTGCGCCGGCGCCGATAATCGCCAAAGATTCGGGGACGGATTCAAGGCTGAGGATCTCGACATTGGTCAAAAAGCGGTCGGTCGGCAGGTCGATGCCGCGCAGTCGGCGTGCTTCAGACCCGGTGGCCAAGATGATGTTCTTAGCACTCAGCTCGCGCACCCCGTCAGGGCTGTTGACTTCGACGCCGCCCTCGCCGAGGAGCTTCCCGAAACCCACGACGCTTTCGATCTTGTGTTTCTTGAAGAGAAACTCGATGCCCCGGGCATGGCCGTCGACGATCTGCGTCTTGCGCCGCTGCATCATCGGGAAATCGAGCTCGACCCCGCTGCAACGAATGCCGATTGTCTCTCCATGCAAGGCCGTTTCGTAGGCTTCGGCAAAATGCAGCAACGCTTTGGTCGGGATGCAGCCGACGTGCAGGCAGGTCCCGCCGAAGGCCGGGGCCTTTTCGACAACAGCGACCTTGCGACCATATTGGGCGGCTCGAATTGCGGCAACGTACCCACCGGGACCGCTGCCGATGACGATGACGTCGTAGGCCATGAGCCAAATCAGTCTATCAGAGGAGGGGCTTTTTCCGGCCTAGAGTGTGGATGCTTCCCGCGTTGGTCCGCGCCGCCTGCCGGCGCTTGTCTTCGCCGCAATCGTAGGGGACAATGAGACGGTTCGCGGCGGCTCGGGGCCCTCGAAATTCTTAGTCTCCTCTCGCGCTCGCAACGTCTCTCAGAGACAAACCGGTTCCCGAGTCGGCGGGCTACCTCCCTCGAAACGGCGCCGGGACATCCGAGTCCGTGAGTGCTCCCGGCCCGGCCACCGACCCGTTATCAACGACAGGGCCCTTGCGCTCGCGGTCGCATTGCGGCCGCCGCATCCAAGCTATGGAACCGACCCAACCCAGCACGGCCGAGTCCTCTCCCAAAGGAGGCTTCCTACAGGCCGCTTGGGCTTCGGTGCGCGGCACTCGCGAAGACTACACGTCGGACAGCTTGACCCGTGCGATTACGCTGCTGGCGATTCCCATGATGCTCGAGTTGTTCATGGAATCGACCTTCGGTCTCGTCGACATTTACTTCGTCGGCAAGCTCGGAGCGGACGCGGTGGCCACAGTCGGGCTGAGCGCCTCGCTCGTCGTAGTCGTATTCGCGGTGGCCCTGGGCCTCAGCATGGGCGCAACGGCGATGGTCGCTCGACGCATCGGAGAGCACGACGGCGAAGGAGCGTCTAAGGCCGCCGGGCAAGCCATATTGGCGGCCGTCGCGCTGTCGATTCCACCCGCGGTTTTCGGCGCCGTGATGGCTCCGAGCTTGTTGGGGTGGATGGGCGCCTCGCCGGCCGTCATCGCCGGATCGTCTTACTTGTCGGTGCTGTTCGCTGGGTCGTCGACGATCTTTCTTATCTTTCTCAACAACGCTATCTTCCGCGGCGCCGGCGACGCCGTGGTCGCCATGCGAGCCCTTTGGCTGGCCAATGGGATCAACATCATCCTCGACCCGTGCCTGATCTTCGGCTGGGGACCCTTCCCCGAGATGGGCCTTGTCGGCGCCGCCGTGGCAACGACGATTGCCCGCGGCATCGGAGTTGCTTACCAATTCAGCGTCTTGCTCCGAGGACGGCAGCGGGTCGGGATGAAGGCGCTCCACATGCGGCTAAACCTCCCGGTCATGCGCACGCTTATGCGGATATCGGTCAGCGGCATTATCCAGTTCTTTGTCGCGACGGCGAGTTGGATGGGCGTCATGCGGATCATGGCCCTGTTCGGGTCGGTCACGCTGGCGGGCTATACGATCGCACTGCGGCTGGTGCTGTTTTCCATCTTGGTCTCTTGGGGATTGTCGAACGCCGCCTCGACGCTCGTGGGGCAATCCCTTGGTGCCGGAAAGCCTGAGAGGGCGGAGCGCGCTGTATGGCTGGCGGGCGTCTACAACACAATTTTTCTGGCCTCCGCGAGCGCGGTGTTTTGGCTGCTGACCGAGCCGCTGGTCGGCTCGTTCACCAGTGATGCGGCCGTTCTGAGCGTGGGCGTCGAGTCGCTGCGCTACCTCAGCGCCGGCCAGGTCTTCAGCGCCTACAGCATGGTTTTCGCGGCCGGTTTTAACGGCGCGGGAGACACCGATACGCCCACGTTCATCAACCTGTTCTGTTATTGGGTTTGGCAGTTGCCGCTGGCATACACACTCTCGCAGTACGTCGGGATGGGCGCCACCGGCGTCTACATCGCCGTTGCTTGTACCGGCGCGGCGTGGACGCTCGTAGGCTTGGTCCTGTTCCGGCGCGGGCACTGGAAGACACGAGCGGTTTGACGGGTCTCCATTCATCCATTCCCTCCGTGAAACAATAGAAATGTTTGCGGTTCCCCATGTCCCCCGGCGTCTACACCACCCACTCGGCGGAAGAAACCACGGACCTCGGCCGCCGCTTGGCCGCGGAGATCCGCGCCCCCGAAACCGTTCTGCTGATCGGCGATCTCGGCAGCGGCAAGACTACGCTGGCGAAGGGCATTATCGAAGGGCTCGGCGTTGCCGCCCCGGAAGACGTGTTGAGCCCGACGTTTTCGCTGATCCACGAATACGAGGGGACGCCCAAGGTCTATCACATCGATCTCTATCGCCTCGACCGGGTGCCCGAACTCGAGACTCTCGGGCTCGAGGATTTGTGGGACAAGCCGGTGGTGGTTCTGATCGAGTGGGGAGAGAAGTTCAATCAACAGCTGCCCGGCGAAAGGACGGAGATTCACCTCATCGATCGCGGCGATGATTTGCGAGAGATTCAAGTGAGCCGACCCGCTGAGGATGACGGGCAAGGGAAGCGAGCCGACCCGCTAACAGCCCGGCCGGTTTGCGAAGTTGACGACGCCTCGGAGGGGTGAGATTTCGGACTCCTGTGATAGCATGACCTTACGATCCGCGAGGAGGGAAACCCTTGTCGAAGCGAGCGTTTTTTCTTGTTGCAGCCGGCTTGAGTTGCGTTCTATTGCTGTCTGCCGGCGAACCCGCCGACTACTGGCCGCAGTGGCGCGGCGCCCACCAAAACGGCACCAGCACGACGGCGAAAAACCTGCCGGTGAGCTGGAGTGAAACTGAAAACGTTCAGTGGAAGGTTCGGCTGCCGAGTTGGAGCGCGGCGACGCCGATCATTTGGGGCGATGTTGTTCTTGTGACTTCGGCCGAAGAGGGCTTCGACAACCTTAGGGGCTACGGTTCGCGTGGCGGCTCGGGCACGAAAAAGTCCGGCAAGCGCGACAAGCTGCTGCTGTTGGCGATCAATCGCAAAGACGGTTCGATCCTTTGGCGGCGCGAGACCGGCACGGGCAACCGCCTCCACCGTAAGCAAAACTTGGCCTCGCCGTCGCCGGTGACCGACGGCAAACACATCTGGGTCCTGACCGGATCCGGTTTCCTGACTTGCTTTGATTTCGACGGCAAGCAACTTTGGCAACGTGATATTCAGAAGGACTACGGCCGCTTTGGACTCAATCACGGCTATGCGTCTTCGCCGCTGCTCCATGGCGACCGGCTGTACTTGCAGGTTCTCCATGGGATGACGACCGACGACCCCTCCTATGTCTTTGCCGTTAACAAGGCCGACGGCAAGACCGTTTGGAAAGTCGACCGCTGGACCGACGCGCACAACGAGTCACCCGACAACTACTCCACGCCGCTGGTCCAAGCAATCGACGGCAAGAAGCAGTTGATCGTGTCGGGGGGAGATTACGCCACCGGCCACGATCCCAACACCGGCAAGGAGCTATGGCGAATGGGCGGGTTCAACCCCGACAAGCAGGCCTTTTACCGGACCATCGCCTCGTCGATCTTTCTCGACGGGGTGGTCTATACTCCCAGTACGCGCGGACGTCCGTTTATCGCCTTCCGGCCGGGCAGCGGCCAGCTCGGCAAGAGCGACGTGGTGTGGAAGAACAACCTCGGCGCCGACGTCCCGACCCCGACGACCGACGGCCGGCTCGTTTACGTCGTAGGGGATAAGGGCATTGTGGTGGCGCTCGATGCCGGGTCCGGCGAAGTCGTTTGGGACCGCCTACGCATCGAGCCGGGCACCTACAGCGCCTCGCCGACTCTGGCCGACGGCAAGATTTACGCCACGAGCGAAGACGGTACGACGTCGGTGCTCCAAGCGGGCAAGGAATTCAAGCTTCTGGCTGTGAACAAGTTCGACAGTCATACGCTCGCGAGCCCGGCGGCGTCGGGCAATCAGCTCTTTATTCGGACCGCGGAACACCTGTACTGTCTGGCCAAACAATAGCCTCGATGCTGTTGCCGCGAGGCGACCTTATTGCGATAATGAGCTTCCCCCCTGTTGGAGTCACCCGATGGCTGAAACCCGCCTGGGCGACATTATCGACGACCATTGCTCGAAGTGTCGTCTGTTGACCAATCACTCCGTCGTCGCTCTCGTCAACGGTGAACCGGCGAAAGTCTCTTGCCGCACTTGCTACTACGAGCACAAATATCGTCACGGCAAGGGCGGCACAAAGAAGAAAGCCGGCAAGAAAGCGGCTCTGTTCGACGAAGTTCTCGCCAAGATGACCGGCGAGGGTTCCGAATAGAACACGAGGCGACGCAGAGGTATTTCCGCGAGCCTGGACGGTCCGTGGTTCGGAGCCCGTCTGACCGCATCTCGGCTCCCTAGCAGCCCGTGGCAAAAGTGTGTTCGGGCGAAAAAGGGGGACTGCCATTCGATTTTCGCTCGTCGAACGGCCTTGCTTCCAACGCCGATGGACGGCGAAAATCGGTGGCTGTACCCTTTTTTCGCGTAGTCGGACTTACACCACGGGCTGCTAGGCCCGTGGGCAGCGCTCAGGGCATCGTGATCCGCAAGATTCTCGTTTCCCTCGTGATTTCGCTGATGAGTCGATCGCCCGAGACGAGGCGTCCGAAATTCGTGTAGCGGCCGTCGAGCTCCGGCAGGTCCTTCAAGGCGATGAAGAAGCGGTAGCCGCCGGAATCTCGGGGATCAGCGAACATCCCCAAACTGCCGCGCGTAAACAGTTCCGTATTGACTTCACACCGGACACTTGCCGGAAAACGTACCGGGTCGTTGGGCCGCGCCGCCCGGAACTCGACCAGCCGAGTCGGCTCGACCCCGACGAAGCGCTGCTGCTCAAACGCGCCTTCCGCGACCAATGCGGCAAAGTGCTCGGCAGTCAGCCGTGCTTCGTCATAGTGGATATCCAGCTCAAACGCCCCGATCGTTGTATGGACCGTCAGCCGACGGTTCAGCTCACGCGAAATGCGTTGGTAGTCCGCCGGCTCGAAGCGAGGTTCTGAGGGCGGGTCTGAACGTTCGTTTGTAGGCCTCGCTTCGGAGGTGTCCAATGCGGCAAGCAGATCCCGCGCCCGTTCGGAGCCCAGGATATCGAGGGCTCGTTTAAAACTCTCCCGCCCGGCCTGGCTTTCGTAGGACTTCGGCAGACCGTCAACGCCGTCGAAGTATTCTTCAGCACCCGTCGCCAAGCGCGCCATCGCTTCCTCGGCGGCGTAGGAGAGCGGGTTCGTTTGAAACCGCAACGACTGTACTAACGGAACGGCGCGTCGGTCACCGGTCACTCCGAGCGCACGCATCGCTGCGATCCGCACGTTCGGGTTCTTGTCCCGCAAGCCCGCCGCCAACGCCGTCACGACGTCAGGGGGCCGCAGCGCGGCGAGGGAACGGTAGGCGTGAATGCGCACCAACGCATTACGGTCTTCGATTCGACGCTCGACCGCTTGGACGACTTCTGCCGTCGACTCCGCCCGGCCCAGCGCTTTGAGCGCGACGGCGCGCACCTTGGCATTCCTGTCCCTCGCCCGGTGGATCAGCTTTTTTGTGAGCGCCTCGTCGGGGTCGACGTTCAGCCGGTTCAGCGCGCCGATCGCGGCTCTACGGACATCCTGGTCGTCCGATCGCAATAGTTCGGCGATCCACGGGGCGGCCTCGCGGGCCTGCATGCGAGCCAGTGCAGCCACCGTAGTCGGGAGGGGTGCCGGCGTATTGAACATTACGCCGATCGCCTCGCGCCGACGCATCTTGCCGAGCGCTTCGACAGCGTAGGCGACGACACCTCGTCTCGGGTCTCCGAGCAAAGTCAGCAGAGCCCGGGCTGCCTCGGGTCGCGGTTCCCGACCCAGCCGTGCAAGAGTCTCGAAATCCTCCATCTGACCGATCGCAAACGCCGCCATGGCCCGCACCCGAGGGCTGTGGTCCTTCGTCGCATCAAGCAATAGATCGAGGGTTTCGGGATCGCCGATGCGCCCTAAAGCGATGCAAGCGCGGCGACGCCTGTCCCCGATGGGCGCGCCTACCCTTTCCCGCAGCCAATCGTCAACTTCGCGCTTGTCCTCGCGCTCGAGAAAGTCGCCCTCGATGCGATGGGCGGGCCGGGTCAACACCAACCATGCCGCCGCCGAGCCGAGCAAGACCATGCATACGACGAGGATGCGCAGTTCAAAGCGTCTGATTGTTTCAATCAAGCCGCAATGGTAACAGAGGAATCGCGGGCCGGCTTCACGGCGTGAAGAGAGCCCGCGGCGTGCCTAGCCGCATTTCTCACCACCTGACGGCCGAAGCACACGACAGGCCCGCCATTGCTTCGTTACGCTTGCTCGCCGTGCTCACTGTATTGTTCAAGTACACCTCCGCGCGCCAAGCGGCGCGTGCCTAGCACTAACGAGTCTCTCACGCACTTCGCCTCGCCAGATGGTGAGAAATGCGGACTAGCACAATTGCGTCGCGCCCTAGGGTTTTGACATTGTTAGGGATACGGCACCGCCATGGCTTTAACTCGCCCCACGCTGAGCGACTACGACCTGCAACTGTTGGCGGAGGGCACGCACTATCGCTCCTACGACCGTTTAGGGGCACATCCCGCGTTTTCAGAGGATCAGCGCGGTGTGCGGTTCGCGGTCTGGGCGCCCAACGCGGAACGGGTTTCAGTTATCGGGGATTTTAACGACTGGGACCCCGAAAACCGGCCCCTCCGCCTGCGACCGGAGGCGGGAGTGTGGGACGGATTCGTCGAAGGCGTAGGTCCCGGCGCGTTCTACAAATACCACATCGTCTCAGGAGAAGAAGGGCATACCGCCGACAAGGCGGACCCCTATGCCTTTGCCGGCGAATTGCGACCTCAAACGGCCTCGAAGGTTTGGGATCTATCCGAATATACCTGGGCAGACCGGGAGTGGATGGATAATCGCGCCCCGCGTAATTCCCGCGCGGCTCCCATCTCGATATATGAAATTCATCTGGGCTCCTGGCGGCGGGCGGTTGATGAGGACAACCGTTGGTTGAGCTACACCGAGATTGCCCCCCTGCTTGCCGACTATGTCATCGAGATGGGGTTCACGCATGTCGAGCTGCTGCCGCTAGGGGAGCACCCGTTCGACGGCTCATGGGGTTACCAGCCGGTCGGTTATTTTGCGCCGACAAGTCGTTTCGGCACTCCGGACGACTTCATGGCGATGGTTGACCTGCTGCATCAGCGCGGCATCGGCGTGATTATCGACTGGGTGCCCGCCCACTTTCCACACGACTCTCACGGCCTCGGATTCTTCGACGGAACGCATCTTTATGAACACGCCGATCCCCGGAAGGGGAAGCATCCGCACTGGGACACGCTGATTTTCAACTACGGAAGGCGCGAGGTTACCAACTTTCTTATCAGCAATGCCTTGTTTTGGCTCGACCGCTATCACATCGACGGGCTGCGCGTGGATGCCGTGGCGTCGATGTTGTATCTCGACTACGGGCGAGAGGAAGGCGATTGGCTACCCAACCGGCACGGCGGAAAAGAGAACCTGGAGGCGGTCGACTTCCTGCGCCGCTTCAACGAGCGCGTTTACGCGGAGTATCCGGACGTAATGACAATAGCCGAGGAGTCAACATCCTGGCCGATGGTTTCGCGACCGACCGACAGCGGTGGATTGGGGTTCGGGTTCAAGTGGAATATGGGCTGGATGCGCGACGTGCTCGATTACATGGCGGAAGACCCGCTAGATCGCAAGCACCATCACAACAAGATTACCTTCAGCATGCTCTACGCCTTTAGCGAGAACTTCGTATTGCCGCTTTCGCACGACGAGGTCGTCCATGAAAAGGGATCGATGTTGAACAAGATGTCGGGCGACGAGTGGCAGCGTTTCGCGAATCTGCGGTTGCTTTACGGCTTCTTGTTCGGGCATTCCGGCAAGAAGTTGCTCTTCATGGGTAATGAGTTCGGCCAACGAGAGGAATGGAACCATGACGGCGCGCTGTCGTGGGAAGCACTCAACAGCCCGTCGCACGCAGGCGTTCAGCTTTGGGTCAAGAACCTCAACGACCTCTACCGCACCGAGCCCGCCCTTTACGAGCTCGATTGTGAAGCGGAAGGCTTTGAGTGGGTCGACTGCAGCGACCGCGAGTCAAGTGTAGTTAATTTTATTCGACGCGGTAAGAGCACGACCGACCAACTACTCTTCGTGTGCAATTTCACACCTGTATCGCGTTACTACTATCCGGTCGGGGCGTCCGAGCCTGGGTTTTGGCAGGAGATCCTCAACAGCGACTCGGATGTGTACGGCGGGAGCAATCAGGGCAACCAAGGCGGGGTGGAAGCCACGATAGCACCCCTCCATGCTTGGCCCTGCTCGATCTTTGTGACCCTGCCGCCGCTGGCGACGGTAGTCTTCAGGAAAGTCCGATAAGGAGGGCGGTAGGCAGCCCGCGCAGGCCGAAGCTGTGACGGCGCCAGGCCATCAGCGTCGCGCCTGCTCGGAGCGGCGAGTTGAACGTGCCGAGATCTCTTCGACCATCTGCTCGATCGCCGCAGGCAAGTCACGAGGCCGGCGAACTTTGTACCGCGTGCCGCCAAGTGTCTTTACAGCGTTGCCCAAGAGCCCGCGCCAATTGAGCCGCGTGGCCGGGTTCAAATAGAAGACCGGCGTGGGACTCCGCTTTAGCCCCTCGAGCGCTTCTTTCGCAACCTTCTTGCCGATCCGCAAATCCCAGCCGATAAAAATGAACGCGTCGGATTCGTCGTCGTCTCCCAATTCCCTTTCGAGAAGGTCGGCGAGGAATTTCTGCTCTTTCTTTTTGCCGAGCTCGTGAAACGTGACAGTGCCCGGCGTAAGCTCCTCGAGGGTCTCGCCGAGCGCGGGAAAATCGATGACGTTTTCGTAGTCCTGCTCAAAAAGCACTTGCTGATCGTCGAGGCTGAAGGCCACAACCGAGAACTCAGCCAACGCCGGGTGCCTTGCCATCACGCGCATAATCGACAGAACCGGCGCATACCGCCAAAGCGGTACAGTGACACGACGTCTGCCCCGTACATCCATGCTCACCAGTAGCTTGACGCGAAGCATCTTGCCGGCCGGATCCGGAGGAACCGGGGTTTCCTCTCGAAACAGGTAGACAAGCGACGGGGCGACCTCCCCGCGGGCAAGCGTCATCTCCACGTCGCGATCTTTTTTCGAACGGCGGGCCTCTACCGTCCATCGGTCGGTGCAAAAACGACCGAAGCCGTCTTGCAGGTGCCACATCACGTCATACACGCCCTCGCCGGTCGCGAAAGAGCCGCTAGAGTGGATCGCACCGCTTCGACTTTCCTCGATCTCCGGGACTTCAAATCGGCGTGTGAAATAGACTCCCTCAGCCGCCTCGGGCCAGACAGGATTCACCGCGACCCGCAATAGGAAACGATTGGCCGGGCCGCGGATTTCCCGTAAGGGAATCTCAGCGAAATAGCCCGTTAGAAAGCGGAATTCGAAACCGAGAAAGGGCGGGAAACCACGGACCCGGCAGGAAATGGGGTGCGCAGGCACAGGCCATCGCTCCTCTTCCCACTCGAAAGTATCTCTGCCCGGCGGAAAAGTCGGCGAGCTGTCCGAGACTGCCTGCCCGGCAACGGGCGGCGACGCCGCCAGACTCAAGATTGCGAGAAGAACAAATCCGAAGCGCGGCGTTCGAAGAATGCGGCTTCGGCCTTGCATGGAACTCGGCTCCGGACGGGCGCTTTATCGGACCCATCTCGCTGAGCCCGAAAACGTTCGGGCCGGCCGAAAAGGGCTTGGCAGACGGCTTGCGAGCGCCGGAAGGCCGGGAAACGGACGGTTTCTCAAGCGAGACAACGTCAGCGGACGACCACCGATTGCCAGTCTATCAGACCGACGTGGCGACACATGGGCGGGTTACCTCCTAACCGGGCGACCGCCAAAGGTCAGCGATACAGTCCGATAAGAGTCTAGCGGGACAACCGGCTCACGGAAGAGCCTAGGCCGCCCGCGCGCGAGGATTTCGCGGCGGCACGTCAGCATTCTAGGGCGAATTCGGGCCGGCTACGGCCAAAACCCGTGATAAGATGTTGATGTACCAGGCAAGCGACGGACGTTGCGTCGCACGCCTGGAACGTCTCGGCCAGAGGCTACTGTGAAGCGAAACAGCAGACCCAACGATATCCCCGAAGGCGAGGGCGTGGATCCACAATTACTGGAATCGGCCAAGAAGACCGTTTTCGAACCCCAAGCCCAAGAGACATTCGCCTGCCACGTATGCGGTACGGCCGGTGCCAGCGAGCAATCGGAAGGCCTATGCTGGGTCTGCCGCCGTCTGAAAATCAGCGCTTGGAAAGAATCCGAGCAGCAGATGATGTTTACCGAATAGCGATGCTGTTCGGTTTCTCACGTCGGCCTCACCTCACCTGTTCATAAACGTAGCCCGCCACGGCTATATCCTCGATCGCCAGACCTTGCGATTCGAACAGCGTGACAGCATCCGGCGAGGGCCGGCCAGGGACGCGGCCGGCTACGATGGCCGACAGTTCCTCGACCCGCTCCCAGTCCAGCGCGCCCTCTTCATGCGCTTGCACGAGATCGCCGGCTTCCATCTTGGCTTGCTCCACCGAGTCAACAGCGATGAGCGTTGTCGCCTGGACAGAGGCGGCGTCGATTTCACGACGCTTGGCGTGGTTGCTGCCGGCGGCATTGATGTGCGTCCCGGGCCCGAGCCACGAGCCTTCGAGCACGGGCGTCGCCGCGTTCGTCACGGTGATCACGATGTCGCTTTCCTGAATGGCTTCCTCCGCCGATGATACGGCTTCGATATCGACACCGAGCCGCCCCGACATCTTTTCGGCGAAAGCGGCGCGCCTTTCCGCCGAACGGCTGTAAACTCTGACGCTATCCGGCGGTCGAACGGCGACCACCGCGGCTAGTTGCGTCCGGGCTTGCCAACCGGTTCCGATCATGCCCACGCGGCACGCGTCGGGGTTCGCCATGAACTTCGTCGCCAACCCTGTGGCTGCGCCCGTGCGAATCTGCCCCAGGCTGTCCGCGTCGATCGTGGCAAGCAGCGAAGTCGTTTCAGCGTCGAACAGCGTGACGAGAAAACGGGCACCCTGTCGAGGGTTGGTCGCGTACACCTTGGTTCCCAGATAGCCGGTCTCGTTGTCGCCGGCGGCCATGTAGTGGAGCAGCGTGCGATTGTCCATCCGGACGCGGCGTCGCGGGTTGTTGACCGCTTGGCCGGTATCGAGTCGACAAAAGCAGCCTTCAAGCAACTCGATCGCCTTGGCGGGCGACAGAACTTCGCGGACTTGGTCCTCGGTAATGTGGATCATCGAACGTACTGACTGGGGGACCGGGGCAAGAGCCGGTTTAAGGCAGTTTAAGGCAACTGTTATGCGGCGCCCGCGGGAGCCAGCGCGGTTTCGATTTGCGGGGCGTGGTTCATGCTGAGGTATTCCAGCAGAATCATCATCCCGTGGGCTCGGCGACCCCCGGTAGAGGGCCCAGCCACTGCGCGGTCATACCGTTGGATACACAGCGCGATTTCGTCGCGCGTCAGCCGGGGACAGGTGGGGTAGGACTCAATCAGTCGGGCCCCGAAGTACTCAGCAATGTATTCGAGTTCGTCGCCGGAGAGGCCTTCGAGGAAGCGACGCGCCCGCTGCCGACGATCTGCGCCGGTCAAAGAAGAAATCGCGTTGACGAGAGTAACCCGTTCCCGTACTACATTCACGCTTGACGGCTCCAGTTCTATCCCTGAATCGCGGCGACCAAGTAACTGTAGTTATTATCACTTATCCGACGGTAGGGCCGCAACCGTAGTACGAGGCGCAAAGAGCGGTGTAGCAGCAGTACTCGAATCGTCAAACCGCTGTCGGCCGGCCGTAGCACCTCGGCGGACTCAACAACACGGCGTTAGAGCCATCGAGTTGTCTTCGATTGCAGTTGGATGTCGACGGTTTGGCGCTGCCCGTCACGAATGAAGGAGAGTTGCAAGGAATCGCCGCCGTGCTTGAGCGACAGCACTTGGCTGAGTACGCGGCGGTGCGTGACCTCGCGGCCGTCAACGTGAGTAATGAAGTCACCACCCCACGGAATGAGGTAATTCCCGAGAGTTATTTCGCGCTGAGCCCCCCGCAAACCGGCCTGGGCCGCGGCGGAACCTCGTGCGATCTCAGTTACGAGATAACCCGACTCACCGGGCAAGTCGAGCGCGCGCACAAACCGCCCGGAGAGGAATAAAGTACGGAACCCGGGATGGCGGGGCTGGCGAGCCTTCCCTCCCGTCCGCTCATACTCCAACAAGGGGACCGCACGACTGATCGGCATGGCGAAACCGATTCCGACGTTGGCGCGGCCGATGATGGCCGTGTTCACGCCGATCACATTGCCGGCACTGTCGAGCAGCGGGCCGCCGCTATTGCCGGGGTTAATGGCGGCGTCGGTCTGAATCATGTCTTCGAGAAAGCTTTCTCCGTCGCGAATCGACCGCCCCAGCGAACTGATGACACCGGTTGTCAGCGTTCCTTCCAGCCCAAAGGGATTGCCGATCGCAAGGACTTTTTGGCCGACCTTGAGGTTGTCGGATTGGCCGAGGTCGAGGGATGGAAGATCGAGCCCGGCGTGAATACGGATCAGTGCCAGGTCGTTGCCCTCATCGACGGCAAGGACCTCGGCTTTGTGGCGAGATTTGTCGGCAAGGGTAACTTCAATCTGCGGCGCGTTGCCGCCGATCACGTGATGGTTCGTCAGGATACGGCCTTCGGCGTCAATGAGAAAGCCTGATCCGGACGCTGCGCTGGGCTGCAGTTCCAGAAACCAGCCTCGCTTGAGCACCGTGCTCGTGATGTTTACGGTGGCTTGGTTGGCGCGGGTGTAAATGTCGATATTCGACTGTTCTTCCGCCGTCAGACCGGTCGCCTGGGTTTCCGTCCAGTAGGGGGAAGGGTGTTCAAACGAAATCGGCGTTGTCCGCCAAGGAGCCCATGGCGCGGAGCTTGTCCAGACGACGAAAAGAGCCGTGACGAGCGCGGCGAGCCAGAGGGGACGGAACCTGATCCGCGGACGACCGCCGCTCATGCGGCCTCCCGAAGAAGCTGTTGGTGAATCTCGCGCACCTGGCTTTCGGTTTCCTGTTTTGTTCCGGACGTGTCGATCACGTAATCCGCGTATTTCCGCTTCTGATCGAGCGGCATCTGACGGGCCAGCCGTCTGCGTGCATCGTCCTCCGAGGCGCCCTCACGCTCGCAATAGCGTTGTATCTGCAGTTCGGGAGTGCAAACGGTAAGCACGATGCGGTCGTAGCGGGTGTAGCTGCCCGACTCGATCATGATAGCGGCTTCGGAAACGACGACCGCCTTCGGATCACGGCGCTCGATTTCGGCGAAGAGCTCTGCTTGCTTTTGAAAGACGTGCGGGTGAACGAGCGAGTTCAGTTTCTTGAGTTTCGCCGCATCGGCAAACACGATTCCGCCCAGCGCTTTGCGGTCGATTTCACCGTCTTCACCCAGGATGCTCTCCCCGAATTCCGCGATAACGTCGTCGAAAGCTTCGGCGTCGCGCCGCAGCACCTCGTGCCCCAGCCGGTCCGCTGAGACAACAACGCAGCCCAACCGCTCGAACACTCCGGCGACAAAAGTCTTCCCGCCGGCAAGTCCGCCGGTAAGCCCGACTTTAAGCATGGTGTCATTGTAGCGAGCGGGTTATGGTGCTCTCGCTTAGAGGACGGCTCAACGTGGCTGTCAATCTATAACCGCTCTCCCCCGCCGCTATAATGGCCTCGTGTTGGTCCCGTATTGTTTGCGTCCGACCCGCAAGCCGCGGCGAACGTCACTGACGTGGCAACTCTTATCCGTCGTCGGTGCATTGCTCGGCTTAGCCTGTTCGTCGGCTCGTCCCCCCGATTACTCCGGCATGGTGTTCATCGAGGGCGGCGAGTTTCTGATGGGGACGGACGGTGGTTACCCGTACGAAGGGCCGCTGCATCGAATCATAGTCGACGGCTTCCACCTAGACGCGACAGAGGTGACGAATCGGCAATACCGCGGGTTCGTCTCGGCGACCGGATACGTTACTGAATCTGAAAAGCAAGGCTCCTCGGGCATATTCGATTCCGCGACAGGGGAGTGGAGCCTCGTGGAAGGCGCAGATTGGCGGCATCCCGACGGGCCGGACTCGAACCTAGAGGGTCGAGACGACTACCCGGTCATCCATGTTTCCTGGGACGACGCGGCTGCCTATGCTGAATGGGCCGGCAAACGTCTGCCGACTGAGGCCGAGTGGGAATACGCGGCATCGGGGGCCGGAGGGGGGGCGGGCGATGCCGTGGAATACCCGTGGGGGGACGAACTCATGCCGGAGGGCAAGCATGCCGGCAACTGGTGGCAGGGAGTCTTTCCCGTTCGCGACCTTCTCGAAGACGGGTTCGCCGCGACCGCTCCGGTTAAGCAGTTTTCGGCCACCGGCCCCGGGCTTTACGACATGGGCGGGAATGTCTGGGAATGGGTCGCCGATTGGTACACCCCCGACTATTACCGTCAATCGCCCACCCGGAACCCGACCGGTCCGGCCGACGGACGCGAGAAGGTTCACCGGGGGGGCAGTTGGATGTGCAGCCGCAACTACTGTCGCGGTTTCCGCGTCGCCGCGCGGCAGAAAACCGCCCCCGACACCGGCCTCAACAACCTCGGCTTTCGCTGTGCGGCGGATTGAAATTCCGCAATGCGAGCGGCCGAGACAGGGAGACAGAGGCGCGGACGAGTCCGCGCCTGACCGCTACAGAACCGTTCTCTGTTGCCCGCCGGGACCGGCATGAACGCGGGTTGCCGAGTGGCGGCCGGTGGCTACAACACCGGTTGGTACCTCTCCATCAGCGCCTCGATCTCCTGCCGCTCCTGGGGACGCACGTTCGGCAACGGCGGCCTCACCGGTCCGGCAGGCTTGCCGAGCACCTCCATCGCGGCCTTCATCACGGAGACTTCATAACCCTTGCGCCGCGCCCGCAGACCGTAAAGAGGCAACACATAGTTCGACATCAGCCGCTCTAGGCTGGCGTTATCCAGCATCGAAGCCCGCTCGTGCAGCTGCATCGACAGCCGTGGCGCGATAGCGGCAATGCTCGATGTGTAGGTCCGAATCCCCAAAGAATAGTAGGCGCGCACCATGTCGTCGCCCGCCCCACCAATCCAGTGAAGCCGGTCGCCGACTCGCTCCATAATCATCTGGTAGCGCCGGATATCGGCCTGTCCTTCTTTCCAAGCCGTCAAAGTCGGAATTGCCTCCGCGAGCCTGTTCACTTCGCCGGGGCTGAAGCTCGCCCAGTCGCGGTTGTAGATCAGCAACCCGAGCGATGTGCTTTCTCCGACAGCTTGGTAGTAGTTCAACATCCCCTCGAAGGGAGCATTCGGGTAGTACGGCGGAAAGCAAAGAATCCCGTCAGCGCCGGCGTTGGCGCTCTGTTTCGCAAGCTCGACGGCGATTTGCGCGCCGAAGCCGGTCCCGGCGATGACCGGCATCTTGCCGTCTACTTCCTGGACGACGGCCTCGACGACTTGGCGGTGCTCCTCGATCGACAGCGAATACATCTCGCCCGTCCCGCCCGCCGCGACGATCGCCGCAAGGGGGAACTCGGCCATCTCGGCCGTATTCCGCCGCAGCGCGTCGACATCGAGCAACAGATCGTCGGTGAAAGGGGTAACCGGAAAGGCGATAACGCCCGAGAGTTTGGAGCGAAGTTCACTAGGTTCCATCATGATGCGGCAGCTCGGAGTCCTCTGCTAGATTCTACGCGAACGCGATCACGAGAACCTGGTAACGCGGCTACCGTAGCGCGAACACGCAGTTGGAAGCGGCGGCCGGTGCGAACCACCGATTCGACTTAGCAGAATTTTTACAAGTTTGGTAGAACGGTTTCGGTATTCGGCGCGTCCAATTCAACAAGACGACCTGGAAAACCATGAACCGTTCGGCCACAGTCTTGATCGTCCCGCTACTGTCATTGCTGGTAGCGGGCTTATTCGCCCCCCAACCGGACGACGCCGCGACGCCCGCTCAAGACCAGGCCTTCCAGGCCGGAGTGGTGCAGTGGGTCGTATCCGCGGCCTCGGACTTGACCAACCAAGGGTCCGGGCCCTGCTCACGGACAACGGGCTACGAGACCTTCCCCGAGCTTCAGATCCTTGCCGGCCTCGTCGAAGCGGGTTCTTCGGAAGCCTCAAATTAAGAGGGCGTTAGGCCCAGGCAAGAAACGGCGGCTTGTCCGCGCTAGGAAAGAGCGGGCTTTGTCGACTGTCGGAACCGGCTCTCAGCCGGGCGCTCTTACGCTTCGGTATACGGCTCGGGCGGCGCACTATACGCCGGACCGAAGATCATGTCGGCGTAGTTGCCGTCGGGATAAGGCTCGTCGGCCGGGTAACGATATCGCTCGACGACATCTTCATTCAACTCAATACCGAGGCCCGGCCGATCCGGAACCGGCACTTCCCCGCCCTCGAGCGCCAACCCTTCACTCAACAAATCATCGATCAGCGCGTTGCCGGTCTGATCGATTTCGAGAATGACCTCGGCGTCAAGCGAGGCCGGCAAGTGCAGATTCGCCGTCAGCGCGACCGCGTCGCTCCAGGTATGCGTTGCAACAAAGCGCCCTTCCCCGGCGGCCCGTCGAGCGATCCGCGCGCACTCGGTAATCCCGCCGGCGCGACAGCAATCCGGTTGGACAATGTCGACAACATTACGATCCATCAATTCACGAAAGCCCTGCACGCCGAACTCGTTTTCCCCGGCCGCCAAAGGGACCCTCAGCTTGGGCCGCAAGGCTGCATAGCTTTCGAAATCCTCGGGAGCGAAGGGCTCCTCGAGCCAAAAAATCCCGGCCTCGTTATAGAGAGGAGCCATGCGTTCGGCCTGCGCCAACGAGTAGCGGGCGTTGCCGTCGACCATCAGCCTGTTTTCCGAACCCAGAGCGTCGCGCAAACTCCGGAGCCCGTCGCGGTCGTAGGCGAAATTGCGCCCCAACCGCGTCTTCATCGCACGGAAACCTCGCTCGATATGCTGCTTGACCTCTGCGCCCAACTCGGCCGGGTCGTTGCGCCATAGCAGAGCGCCGGCATAGGCCGGGACCCTATCGCGCCGCTTGCCTAAAAGTTCGCAGACGGACTTCCCCTCGACTTTGCCTCGAATGTCCCACAGTGCAATGTCGACTCCGCCGAGAGCCGACATCGCGGCTCCCTTGCGGCCGTACCAGCGGGTCAGCTTGTAGTTGCTCTCCCAAAGCGCCTCGACCTCCAGAGGATCTTCGCCCCGCAACATCGGCGCCAACTGACCCTCGACGATTACGCGAACCAGATCGGGATGAGAATAGACCGACCCGATGCCGCTGATCCCCTCATCGGTGTGAACCCGCACCAGCGACGACGCGCGACCCGTGCAATAGCGCCGGCGTAACGAAACCCGCCTTCCGGCGGGTATTCAAAACGCAAGGTGACGACTTCGATATCTCGAATTTTCACGCAAACTCCATCGGCCGAAGGGCGATTGTAACGCATGGGCTCCGCTGCCTGTTTCCGCGAGAGCCTATAGAATCTTTCTAAGGAAGCATTACCAGGAGACGCCGAGAATGGACGATCACAATTCCAACCCCGTCGACTACGCGATACGTTCGCGCCGCTCCGTACGAGCTTTCCTGCCGCGCGACGTTCCCGAGAGAACGATCCGCGAAATTCTCGAAGCGGCGGCCCGCGCGCCGTCGGGCGTCAACACCCAGCCGTGGCGGGTCTACGTCTTGCGCGGCGAGGCGAAGGACGAACTTTCTCGGCGAATCTTGGCGGCCTACGACGACCCGGAAGAGGCCGCTCGCCACAAGCCTGAATACCAGTATTACCCGACGAAATGGGCCTCTCCCTACATCGAGCGCCGTCGGAAAATCGGCTGGGATCTCTACGGCCTGCTCGGAATCGAGAAGGGCGACAAGGCCGGGATGCACGCTCAGCACGCGCGCAATTACAAGTTCTTCGACGCCCCGGTCGGTTTCCTGTTCACGATCAACCGCATCCTCGAGAAGGGCAGTTGGCTCGACTACGGCATGTTTCTCGAAAACATCATGGTTGCGGCGCGGGGACGGGGCCTCGATACTTGCCCGCAAGCCGCTTTCACGCCCTTCTATCGGATCATCGGCGATTTTCTGAACATGCCGGAAAACGAGACTCTCGTGTGCGGCATGTCGCTGGGCTATGCGGACAACGACGCGGTGGAGAATACGCTCGTGACTGAACGCGAACCGGTCGCAGGTTGGGCGACTTTTCTGGAGTAGGTAGGAACTCCTCGAAACCCGCCGACACCTCACCGGCATGAGTTGGCGAGATAGGAGAATAATATCGTGAAGGGGTCGCTCGCCGTTGCGGTGTTTCTGAGGTCTGCCTTGTCCGCCCGTCCACGCGCACACCGCTCCGTCTGTTAAGGACGAGTAAAATATTCGTCGTACCGGTAACAACTTCTTAAGAAATCTCGCCGAGCCTATGGGAGGCAGGTTTCAGCGACCGCTCCAGGGAGAATGATCGTGAACACAAAAACCGCCGCATTCGCTCTGTCGTTATCACTGGCCGCCGTGCCGGTCTTGTTAGCCGAAGCAACAACCAAAGACTCATGGCACCAATGGCGCGGCCCGCATAACAACGGCGTCGCCGAGGGCGACGCTCCCTTGCATTTCTCCGATAGCGAACACGTCAAGTGGAGAATCAAGATCCCCGGGAGGGGCAATTCGACCCCGGTCATCTGGGGTGGCACGATCTTCGTCATCACGGCCGTACCCACCGAACCCATTCCCGAAGCGGCACCGGGCCGCAGCCGGGGCTTTGGCGGTCGAGGCGGTCCAGGCGGACCTCGCGGGGGTGCTCGGGGACCAGGCGGGCCCGGCGGTGGAGGCTTCGATTTCGACCGCTTTCTCGAGCGCCTGCCCGAAGAGCAGCGCACCAAGGCGAAGGACATTCTCAAAGGCCGCGGCCCGTGGGAGCTCAACGAAGAGGAACGCCAACAATTTCGCGAAGTCATGCGAGAAGCCTTCGGCCGCGGGGGGCCTGGGGGACCTGGGGGCCCGCGGGGTGGACGGCGCGGCAGGGGAGGCTTCGGCCCCGGCGGCGACTCGAGCATGCTGGTCAATCATAAGTTCGTGGTCATGGCGATCGACAAGAACTCGGGAAAAGTTCTTTGGGAACAGACCGCGACCGAGCAGAAGCCGCACGAGGGATACCACCGACAATACGGCAGCTTCGCGTCCAACTCGCCGATTACCGATGGTGAGATGCTCTACGTCAGCTTCGGGTCTCGGGGCCTTTACGCCTACGATCTCGAAGGCAACCTGAAATGGAAAAAGGACTTAGGCCAGCTTCAGATGCGCTTCTCGTTCGGCGAGGGTATTTCTCCGATCGTTCACGGAAACCACCTGGTGATCCAAAACGACCACGAAGGCCAATCCTACATCGTCGTCTTTGACAAGCGGAATGGCGAAGAACTCTGGCGAGCCGAACGCGACGAACAGAGTAGTTGGCCCCAACCGATCGTCGTCGAGTACAAGGGACGGACGCAATTAATCACCAGCTCGACCCGCCTTCGAGCCTATGACCTCGAAAACGGTGACCTGATCTGGGAGGCCGGGGGCCTCGGCGGCAATGCGATTCCAGCGGTTGTGAACGTCGATGACGAAATGGTGATCGCGATGACCGGATGGCGTAACGGTAACACGATGGCTGTCAAGCTGGGGGGTGAAGGCGATCTGACCGACAACCCGGACTACGTTAAGTGGACCAATCAGAAAGGCAACTCCTACACGGCATCGCCGGTGTTGCACGATGGCATTCTGTACTTCGTGACGGACCGCGGCATGGTCAGCGCGTTCGATGCTGAGACCGGCGAGAAGTTTTACCATCAGCAGCGACTGCCGAGCAGCTATTCGTTCAAGGCCTCTCCCGTAGCCGCGAACGGCAAGCTCTACCTCGCAACGGAAGAAGGCGATGTGATCGTCTTGAAACTTGGGAAGACTTACGAAGTCCTGGCAACGAACAAGATGGGCGAGGAAATGTTCGTCTCGTCCCCGGTGATCGTCGGCGGCAATCTCTTCCTCCGCAGCCAGGACGAGCTGTTCTGCATCGGCGACAACTAGCCCAGGGTGGAGGGAGGTGGGGCGGAACCCCGGGTACGGAATCAAATGAGGTTGAGCCCTGAAAGGGCGGCTGGACGGCCCTCGACCCTATTTTCGGCGGTATCATGAATCCGCGGATCCATGGAAACGAGACTCCTGCGCGGATCGCATTGACGATCCGACCTATACTGTTGCCGAGGCGTGCGCCGGCTTGCCCTGTCGATCACAACCTTTTGGCCTGGCGGCCGTTCTCGTTTCCCTCCTTGCGTATTGTTCTTGCGGGGACCCGCCGTCGGATCTAATCGATAGAGCCTTCCGACTGCTGCCGCCCCGGCAGGCCGTAATCGTCTACCTGGATGTCGAGAAAGCCGGCCCGCGAATCATTGAGCGCTTGAGTGAGGCAGTAAACCCGACCGACGACGAAGAGTCCCGGGGCCGGCCCTTTTCGCTCCTCTACCGAAGCGGTATCCCACCCGACATTGAGGCCCTGGCCTTCGCGGCGGATGAACACCGCCGCACGTTTTTACTGTTTCCGCCCGATGGGCAATTCACCGACGACGCCCTCCGAGAACGCCTCGCCGCCGCGGGAGTCGAGTGCTCGGAGCCGCTCGACAAGGCACCCTGCGCCGGGCCGTCATTAGACCCCGCGCGGAGGCTCCAGTTGGCGATGGTCGACTCGGATGTTCTATCGTTGTCTGACTCCACGACCGATGCTCCCGCGGCTCCGCTGCAGCCGCGCAGCAGTCCGGAAGCCGAAAAACGGGCCGTGGAAGCCCGCCGCGTGCTTGAAGGCGACGGCATCGCGTGGGCGGCGATAATCCCGCAACAGCTGCCCGCGGCGATGGGAATCGAGATCGGAGTAGGAAGCCCGGTCGAACTCCTTACCCGAGCCCTCGGCCCGGCTCAGGTCGCCTATTTTTCGCTCATGGCGCCTGAAGGCGGCGTGATCGAACTGCATCTCAGAGCCGAGTTCGCAACACCCGAAGCCGCCCGCGAGCAAGCAGGGGTTCTCAAAGGCCTGTCCGCGTTCAGTGCCGCTATGATCGGAACGGGCGGAAAGTCCTCACAGCCGTGGAGCCGGGTCCTGCGCAGCGGCCGGTTCCGGCACGAAGCCGAACAGGCCCACGCTGTCTGGTCACTTGAGGCGCTATTTGAGAGCCGAAGGCCCGAGCGGCAGCATTGAGTTGATGCCGCGCCCATGATACACTCGACGCCGATGACCCTGGGGCAAGGGCTAAGCGCGTCTTTACCTGTGGACTTCTTCGATCGTAGCTTTGTTTCCGCCAAGAACCTGCTCGAAGCTTCCGGCGGAGCGATGGAGTCTATCCCGATGCCCGCGCAAACTGTGCTTCTAATCGGAACAGCCCAGGGAGTCTTAGATAACGGGGGCTTGCGGTATTTCTTCGAGTCGGACTTCCCCGGTCGCCCCTCCTACGAAACTTTCGCCGATGCCTATGCCCGAATCGGGGCTCAGCAATGTGCCGATGCCATCCGACAGGCTGCAGCGCGCTTTCCCTTTTCCGATCCTCATCTTCGTAGAGCGGAGCGTTGTGACCAGTTAGATGTGTGGTCGAGCATCCCAGAATCCCCTCTTGACGCTCTCGATGACGTCCTGCTACGTTCCGGTGGGGTGTGGGCATTGCTCGATCGGTACTTAGAAGACCACCTCGACGAACTCCAGCAATCCTGAGAACGCGCCGCTTAACCGGGCTCGCGGCGGAGCAGAAGCCTCTTTGTTGTCAAGTAGAGAAGGTAGTGTGCCGGGCAGGTTGTTAGGCGGCAACTCGCATGCTGGAATCCCTCCGAGACCTTCTGATTGTGCAATGTCGCAGTTTCCTACAGAAGCTCGATGAGGCGGTGCGCGAGGATGTCTACGCGCTTTCCCTTTACACCGACGCCGGCGATACTATCGAGCCTGAGCTCGTTCTCAGCTTCAATACTGGTGCGCAGATAACCCGAACTCTTGCCGACCAGACCGGGAGCCAATGGCTCGGCCCTCCTTCAAACGAGACCGAGGCAAGATGGAACTACGCCTTTTGGTTGGATGCACCTAATCTCCGCTGCCTGGTACCTCGCGAAAGCAGCGACGGTAGGTTGTGGCAACAGCTTCTCGTGGAACGAGGCATCTCGTACAGCGAGTCCGATGACTTTGATATTGAGAATTTTGAATCGTCCGTCAAGAAGCTGCTGAACGAATTGGGTGTTGCCGTGGCGGAAGAAATGCACCGGGGAGGATTACTTCGGGAGATCTTCGGCCGGGATCTACCGATCATAATCCACGAGTTGGAATACGATGATGAAACCGCTGAACGAACCGCGTCGGCGAACCCACAGGACTTAACGGCTGACTTTGGAAGGTGGGTGCGTGAGCAGGAGTAGGGGTTGCAAGGCGGCAGAGCGATGAACCACGGAAACTACTCGGCTCGACTTAAAGTCGCGTTCCTTCAGGCGAGCGCCGGGATTTTGCCTGATATCGTGTGGGCCGAGACGAAGAACGACGGGCTGGTCTATCCGGAGGAATCCCCGGCCTTAGGACGGCTGGAAGTTGAATTCGACGAAAATGAAATAACTCTGTACTTTGACCGGATCTACGACCATCAACATCACGCGCTGGAAGACGACGTGCCGGCTGATCAGTGTGAAGCGGCCATCCGCGATGTGGCGACGGAAGCCGTAGAGTTTATCAGGCAGGTTGTTTCGGACCAGGTTGTCTTTCGGTGCGGACTGTTTGTGACCGGGTCCCAGACAAATCGGCCGCCGACTGCCTTGTCCCGGACATGGCGCCGGCTGACCCCTTGGGTGAAGGAGGCAGTCTGGTCGGGGCGAGTGAGCAGTCGGGGTATTCCCTAAACGACCGTTGCGCCGGCGCCGGCATTCTCCGGGTCGGCTGAGCGGCCGGCTAATACCCCGCGGCCGGCCCCTCCGACCGCGCGTCCGCCGCGCCGAGCAACCATTTGCCGTCAACCTGAATCGCCATGAGCCGCGCCATCGGTTCCAGGAAAACAACGTTGTGGCCGCGTTTCCTCAACAGCGCGACCGTGTCGGGAGAGAAGCCGTGATCTTCCATTCGCAGCTCGTCGGGCATCCATTGATGATGGAAACGCGGGAAGTCAACAGCTTGCTGTAGGTTCATCTTGAAATCGATCACGTTCGTGATCACCTGCAAGACAACGGAAATAATGCGAGGACCGCCCGCCGCCCCGAGAACGAGAAACGGCTTGCCGTCCCGCGTAACGATCGTCGGCGTCATCGCCGACAGCGGTCTCTTGCCGGGCTCGATGGCGTTCTTCTCGCTTTGCAGGAGCCCGAACTGATTCGGCGCGCCGGGCTTGGAGGTGAAATCGTCCATCTCGTTGTTCAGCAGCACACCCGTTCCTCGTGCCGTCACTCCCGAACCGAACGAACTGTTGAGCGTATACGTGACTGACACCGCGCTGCCCGCCGCGTCCACGATCGAATAATGCGTTGTCTGGGTACTCTCGGAGCCGCCCGGGCGCCCGGCCAAGATTTGCGAGCTCGGCGTAACTCGGTCCGGGTCAATTGAGCCCCGCCGATCGCGAGCATAACTCTTCTCGATAAGACCCTCGACAGGAACCTCCACGAAATCGGTGTCGCCGAAAAACTCCGCCCGGTCGGCGAAGGAACGCCGCATCACCTCGGCAACATAGTGAATCGCCGATGCCGACCCCGCGCCCTCCGCGGCAAAACCGCTACCCTCCAGCATATTCAGCATTTGCACGACCCCGGCCCCGCCCGAGCTTGGCGGCGGCGCGGACAAAACTCCATAGCCGCGATAGGTTCCTTCGAGCGGCCGGCGCTCGACGACCCTGTACGCATCCAGATCGTCGAGTGTAATCAGCCCGCCGTTACGTTTCATGTCTGTTGCGATCAGCCGGGCCGTCCGTCCCTTGTAGAATTCGTCCGGCCCTTTCGCACGAAGGCGCGCGATCGTCTGTGCCAAGTCGGGTTGACGAAGGGTTTCGCCCGCTTCCAACGGCTTGCCGCCCCCCTGAAAAACCCGCTTCGACTCCGGAAACCGCGCCAGGCGCTCGCTCTGGGCCAAGTCGCGGGCCAACTCGTCGGAAACCGGGAAACCGTCCCGGGCCAATTCCAGCGCAGGCGCGAGCAGCTCGGCCCAAGGCCGCGTTCCGCTTTTGCGGAGCGCCTCGGCCAAGCCCCGCACCGTCCCCGGGACGCCGACCGCGCGGTAGCCGACAAAGCTTTCCTCGGTCACCGCGCCGCTCGCGTCCAGGTACATGTCGCGGTGAGCCTTGCCCGGCGCTCGTTCGCGAAAGTCAAGGAAGGTCGAAGTGCGGTCCGCCGTACGGATCAGCATAAACCCGCCACCGCCCAAGTTCCCCGCCCGCGGATGGGTCACGGCCAACGCAAAGCCCACGGCCACGGCCGCGTCAACCGCGTTGCCGCCGTCCTCAAGCACCTTGACGCCGACGCGAGTCGCATGCGCCTCGGCCGTCACGACCATCGCATGCCGCGCCCGCACCGGCGCCCGCGACGCCGCGCCGACCGTCACGGCGAGCAGGACGGCGAGGGGAATTAGGCGGAAGAACACGAATCGATTGTAGGGGGAATTTCGTTCCCGGTGTGCGTCAGCCCTGGTGGGCGCCCGCCACGTCAGGGCCTGCCATTGTCATCGCGGCAGGCATTGTTCGGGAACGGTGCGCGGCGAGACAAGCTGAGAGCTTGTCTCAACGGTGGACTAGGACAAACATGGCCGCCATTCTCTGTCCAATGATCTCCGCCATTTTCTCCACCTCGAAGTAAGCAGTCGCGCTCCGAGAATTGGTGCCGCGGGCAGCGTCGGTCACTCAAACTGCGAACGGAAGCGCGCCAGATCACCTCGCAACTCGGCGAGTTGGCTCTCCAGGTCCTCGACGCGCGACTCAAGCGCCCCCAGCCGGGCACCGTCAGCTCGGGCCGCGGAAGATGGGCGGGCTTCGGCGGCTACGGCAGTCGCGAAAGCCTCCGACGGAACGTCTTCGGGTTTGGGCTCGCCACAAAGCAAGTGGACGTAACGCGTTTCGCGAGTCCCGGGCCTACGTGGCAGCTCGGCGGCAAACGCAGAAGGTTCGTGGTCAATCAGCCGACCCAGGCAACTCTCGACGGAAGCCAAGTCGTCGAAGGGGAACATTCGCAGCGTGCGTTCCTTGATCTCGCCCGGAGTCTGCGGTCCCCGCAGCAACAACACGCAAAGGACAGCCATCTCGCGCCGGCCCAGAGCCAGCGTCTCCCAAGCCCAGTGCTTGTATTTCGGGACGCGGTGGCCTCGCCCTGTCAACACCGCCGCGAGCCGTTCGCTTTGCAACCGTTCGATCGCCCGTGCAACCGCATCGCTGTCGTAGTCCACGACCGGGTGGCGATTGCTTTTCTGATTGCAAGCGGCGACCAGCGCGTTAAGCGTGAGCGGGTAATACTCCGGCGTCGCCATATCCTTTTCAATCAAGGCGCCGAGGACTCGCGCCTCTATGTCAGTGAGAGTCATATGCGGGAAGGGCCGATCTCGTTTGCCCTTCTCAGGTTACAAGACGGTGCGTAGACCCTTCGGCGGCGCCCTCGGGGTACAATCTCGGTGGGCGTCCATGCGCTTTCTCTTTAGCCGGTGCGTCGCGGGAACTGGACCGCATCTCCTTCGGCTTCCGATCACACCGGCACATTTCAAGGTATTTTTGGAGTGCAATGGTAAAATCGAAGCTGTGAGGTTCATCCAAGCAGGGGAAAGGGATCTGATCGAGCTCGAGCCGGATCATGAGACGATCCACAATCTGGCTTCCCAAGCCGGTTTCGATTGCAACATCGATGAGAACGATCGCGCGCTGACACTCGAAGCGAAGCCGCAAGCGACCCAAGACCCGCTAGTCCTGTTCGATGCGGGCGATCCCGCGAACATCGGCTGGTTTTCTCGTTGTCAGTTCTATGTTGACGGGCTGTCGGGGGCGGTTTTGCAGACACCTCTCACCCTCGCCAACTGCCGTGATCCCGACGGCGGCCTACTGCAGCAAGTGCGCATCGGCGTCTCCAAAGAGCTGCCGATGACTTTCAAGCTGCCCGGCAACCAAGCGGTCAACGAACAGGTCGTCTACGCCCTGCTCTATAACCTGCTGGTCGCGCTACGCGATACGGGTGTTGCCATCTGTGGACAGGGCACCGTGTCTCCTCTTGCCGGCCGAGCTGAAAAAGTCGGCCCCCAAAACTAGCCCGCGTGACCCTAAACCACGAAAACGCCACTCTCACTGCGGTTCCACGTTGTTTGATCCGAACCGACGGGCATTCCCGCACGTTATTTCTATGTGAGGGGTTTCCGCCGCGGCGGTTGCCACCTGCAGTTCGTCGCCGTGACGCCTTTTCCGAGCAATAATGAAACGTAGTTCGGACTAATGACTAACGTCGGCACCAATCTGGTCCTCGCCTTCGACACGATGCGCAACCACCGCTTGCGTACCGCGCTCACCGTTCTCGGCCTGACCATGGGTGTTGCCGTCCTGATCATGGTAATCACCCTAATCCTCGGGGCGAATACCTACGTCGAGGACAAGATTGCCAATCTCGGCACGAACGTGTTTCGCATCGGGAAGATGCCCTTTACGTCCACCAGCCGTGATGAGTACCGGCGAGCCATTCGCCATCCGAAGATCAGCATGGCCGACGTTGAAGGTCTGAGAGCCCGCTGCCCCCTCTGCACCGACGTCGGTGCGAACGCTTCGAGCAGGGTGACCGTGCGGTACAAGAATCAAGAGTTGACCGACGTCAGTTTGCGCGGCCAAACAGCCAACATGATCGACATCGGCAACGTCGTGGTTGAACGGGGTCGTTTCTTCACCGACGCCGAAGACCGCCACGGCGCCGCGGTTTGCGTGATCGGAGACGAACTGAGCGAACAGTTGTTCCCGAATGTCGAGTCCATCGGGAAGACCATCCGAGTGGGTCACAAAACCCTGATGATCATCGGCACGTTTGAACGCATCGGCTCCGTCTTGGGTGAAAATCAAGACTCCTTCCTGGTTATCCCGCTCAATACGTTCTTCCACATGCGCGGGCCCCGCTTCAGCCTGACGATGGAAGTCAAGACCGGCCCGGAAGAAGGCGTCTTCGAACAAACCCTTGACCAAGCTTGGGGAGCGATGCGTGCGCAGAGGGGCTTGGCCGGCAAGCGCGACGACGATTTCTACTTCGGCACGGCTGCCGCCTACATGGCGCTCTGGGACAGCATCAGTGCTTCGTTCTTTTTCGTCTTCATCAGCGTGTCCTCCATCGCGGCGGTCGTCGGCGGAATCGTCATCATGAACATCATGTTGGTCAGCGTGACCGAGCGCACCAAGGAAGTCGGCGTGCGGCGCGCGTGCGGGGCGAACCGCGGCGACATCTTGCGCCAATTTCTTGCCGAGAGCGTGGTACAGGCGGCGCTTGGAGGCGTGCTGGGGGGCGGAATCGGCGTCGTTGCTGCATTTTTGGTGACACTTTTTTCGAATTTCCCGGCATCGGTCGAGTGGTGGGTGGCCGCCCTGGGCGTCGCGATCGCGTCGACGGTGGGAATCTTCTTCGGCCTCTATCCGGCTATGAAGGCGGCCGATCTGGACCCGGTCGAGGCATTGAGATCGGAATAGGATGGACGCGGTAATCCAAAACGACAGCGCAGGACCCCCGCCGCAAGGCGCCCCCGATGAGAACGAACGTCGTTCCAAGATGACGCGGGATCAACTCCGCGAGAACATCGGCATCGCCTTTCAGTCCATCCGTACCCAGAAGGCTCGGTCGCTGCTGACCTTGCTGGGAGTGGTCATCGGCGTCTCGTCGGTCATCGGCGTGGCGTCCATCATCGAAGGGTTGAATAACGACGTCGTGGGCCGCATTCAAATGATGGGCTCGAAGACCTTCATCGTCGCCCGCATAGGGCCGCAATTCGGGCGTCGCTCGCAAGAAATGCGTCTACGCAAGCACCTGAAGTCTTCCGATGCGCAAGCGATTCGCGAGTCCTCGCCGACCGCTGAATTCGTTACCGTCTTCGCGGACCGCAGAGCTTTCGCGAACCCCAGTCAAATTCGCTACGGCAACGAACTCGTCAACGAAGTCTTTCTACGGGGCGTTGACGAGTATCATTCCGATGCCATGGCCGTGATGGACGTTGCGCAAGGCCGCGTGATCTCTCCCTATGACAGCCGCCACTCCCGTACCGTCATCGTTCTCGGGCGCGCGATCTCCGAAGCCCTGTTTCCCTTCATCGATCCTATCGGCCGGACCGTGCGGCTGAACGGATTGCCGTTCGAAGTAATCGGCGTGTTCGTCCGCGACGAAGGCTTGTTCGGCGGACCGGGGATCGATCAGATGGTCACAATCCCTCTCTCGACGTTTCAAAAGCTCTATCCCGACCAGCGCGAACACGCTATCGCCGTCTCGGTTCGGGAAACCTCGCAAGTGGGGCAAGCTGTCGACGAAGCCGTCGCCGCGTTGCGCCGCAGCCGGAAGGTTCCCCCCCGCAAAGAGAACGACTTTGACATCTTCATGCCCGAGTTCTTCACTCGAATATGGAAGCAATTGACCGGCGCGTTGTTCCTGCTGACCTTTACCATCAGCTCGATTGCTTTGCTTGTGGGTGGCATCGGAGTGATGAACATCATGCTGGTTTCCGTGACGCAACGCACCCGAGAAATCGGCGTGCGCAAGGCCGTCGGGGCGCGCGGCCAAGATGTCCGGATGCAGTTTTTAACCGAAGCTGTGGCGCTAACCTGCGTGGGCGGCGTGATTGGGATTCTCGTCGGCAGCGGTCTCGCCTGGGGAGCCAAACTCGTTTATCCCGCCTTACCCGTGGCGGTATCGTTGGTGTGGGTCTGTATCGCGTTCACGATCTCGGTGAGCATCGGCTTGTTTTTCGGATACTACCCGGCAAATCGCGCCGCGGGACTCGACCCGATCGTCTGTCTGCGCTACGAATGAACCGCCGCTGAAGCGACCGCGTCCGCTGACCTCCGCGCTTCCAAGACGGCTAACAACATAAACGCCGCGATTACGGCGACTGTGAGCGCCGTCCAGGGCGGCGAAATCCGACGGCAGTCCGGAGCCGATCGATCGCACGCGGAGAACGACCGCCGTCATCAAGAGCAAGCTCATCAACGCGACCGCGACGAACACGCGGGTGTCCGACCGAGCTGCTGAATCGGAACCGGAGGGCGCCACGACAGTGAGTTTATCCCACCGCGGATAGGACCCACGGTCCACTCTTGCTTGGAGACAGGGGAGAACCCGGCAGCGCGGCCCTCACGGTAGTATGGCTACGCCCCAGGGTCGCTCCCCAACGGAGATTTTCGTGACGACCTTGAAGGTCTCGACGTCAACCACCGACACGTCATGCGAGGGACCGTTCGCGGTATACAGGGTCTTGCCGTCCGGAGTGATCGCGATTCCCCAGGGACGCACACCGACCTCCACGGAACCAACCACCTCGTTCGTTGCCGTGTCGATCGCGACGACGTGGCGGCCGCGCCCGGTCGTTACGTAGATCCTGCCGCCGTCCGGAGCCACCGCGATACCCATCGGACGCACTGTTTCCCCGGAAAGCTGAATCGTGTGGATGACTTCGTGTCGGGCCATATCCACCACCGAAACCGTGCCGCTTCGCTCGGAGCTGATGTAAGCGCGGGAGGAGTCGGGAGAAAAAGCGGCTACGCGCGGCCGCAGTCCTACCTTGAACGTCTTCACCAGACTGTCGGACGCGGTGTCGATCACCGAGATCATGGCGTCGTCCTCGGACGTAACGTAGACAAATTTACCGTCAGGACTGATGCCCACGCCTTCGGGCTCGTCGCCGACCTCGAGTGTCTTGAGGACTTTGTTCGCGGCGATGTTCACAATGCTGGCCAGCCCGACGTCCTCATTGGCGATGTACATCTTACTTCCGTCAAGGCTCACTGCCAGCTGTTCAGGGTCGGAGCCGCCGTCGAGAATCTTGACCAGCTCGTTCTTCTCAATGTCGAAGACCCCGATTCCGTCCGCCGACTTGTCCGCGGGCGGCAGGGTCGAGCGATCTACATCAGGACCGCCGAACGGAGATCCGCTGAGGGCCACGTAGAGTAGCTTTTGGTCGGGACTGAGCCGAATCCCCCGCGGTCGTTTGCCCAATGGCACAGTCGCTAAAACTTGGTGGGAAGCCGTGTCGATGATGCTCAAGTCGCCGGATGCTTCGTTCGTCACATACACCCGGGGCGCCGTGCGCTCGGCGGGTGGTTGTGTCTCCGGGCTCGGGCCTCGGTCCTCGGAAGCACATGAAAGCAGCGCCAAGCAGCACCAGCTGGACAGTGCCCCTCTAACCAAACGTGTCATCGCCATCCTCCCAACGCATTTCCGCTGCCCGGATGTATTCCGTCGCCAAGCGGGAAGCCAAGTAAAGAAGCATAGACGTTTTCGACGTCCACCGCCAAGCGGCCCGCCCCCTCGAAGCAAAACACGGCGGACTCAGTACTGCCCCGTAGCGCAGGTCTAGGCGTGTCTTTCGCCAACCTGCGTCACTCCTTTTTCGCGGCTCAGGTGTTCGAACAAACCCGCCGTTCCCGCGCGTCCGCGTCCTGCTAGAATGCAGAGGCCGCCCGCCCGGCGTCGAAATCCAAGGAGCAACCCCGTGAACAACAAAACTCTTGCCTTAGCGACCATCGCGCTCGTAGCCATAACTCTCCAACCGGCCCAAGCTGATCACCACCTAAGTTTCTTCCTCACCAGCGAGGGTCCCGGAAACGGCGCCGACCTGGGCGGACTGGCGGGCGCCGACGCCCATTGCCAAAAGCTGGCCGCCGCCGCCGATGCCGGAAACAGTACCTGGCACGCCTACTTGAGTGCGGCCGCCGCGGACGGCAAACCCGCCGTCAACGCCCGTGACCGCATCGGCAAGGGCCCCTGGTTCAATGCGAAGGGCGTCAAGGTCGCCGAGAACGTGGATGACCTTCATTCCGCGAACAACAAGCTGAGCAAGGAGAATTCGATCACTGAAAAAGGCGACATGGTCAACGGACGCGGAGACTCGCCCAATATGCACGACATCCTGACGGGCTCTCAATCGGACGGCACCGCACTCGCCGACGGTGAGGACCACACCTGCTCCAATTGGACCAGCCACGGAGAAGGCAGCGCCCAAGTCGGCCATCACGACCGCACGGGCGGCGGCCCCGACCCGACATCGTGGAACGCCGCGCACGGCTCACGCGGTTGCAGCCAAGCGGACCTGCAAGGCACAGGCGGCAACGGCTACTTCTACTGCTTCGCGGCAAAGTGAGCGGACGGCCCGGCAGTTGCGTAGCGCAGGGCTCGAAGAGACCTGCGGCCTTCACTGCCAACCGGCCGCCGCTCCCTATTTTCATAGCGGTATTATGAATCCGCGATTCATAGAAATGAGATTCTGCCCCGTTTCGCCTCTTTTCAGCGGCGTCAAGCAACACCGCGCTAAAATCAGCGGGAACGCGTGGCAAAAGTCTTCCTCAGTTACAGCCGAAAGGACCAAGCCTTTGTCGAAGAGCTGTATCGCCGTCTCAAGCGCGACGGCGTAGAGTGCTTTTTTGACAAAAAGTCCATCCAATGGGGCGACAATTTCGTCCTGGCGCTGGAAAAAGGCATCGACGAGAGCGACATCGTCGTAGCGGTTCTCTCGCCTGACTTCTGCAAGTCGGAGTGGGCAACTATTGAACGCACCAGCGCGATGGTCGAAGACCCGGCGGGTCTTAGACGACGTCTGCGACCGTTGATGCGTAAGCCGTGTCGTGTCGGCATTCGTGGCGACATGTCTGCTTCCCGCGCCGCAGTCCGAGTCCGCACCTCTTACCCCATCAGCGCCGCAAATCCCAGCACCGCCGTATAGAGCATGTAGAACGTAAACAAGACCGTCACGGCGAGGCCGGCATTCATCAGCCGCGAGTTTTCATGCGGCCCCACGACATCTTTCTTGAGCAACAATAGCGCCGTCAGGACCGCCATGACCGGCATGATGACCGGGCTGATCGCTTGCGAGGCGATCATGATCGCAACCGGGCTTCCGCCGAAAGTCGGAATCACCAGGCCCACCGCGGCACAGACGGCGACCAAGATGCGGTAGGCGGGGCGGCGCGTATCTCGAGGTAGGCCTAGGTAATCCGATAGCAACCAAACGCCCAACAGGTAATTCGGGAACAGCGACGAAAGCCCGGCGGAGACGATACCCACCACGAAAAGCATCGCCGCCAGCGAACCGGCCAAAGGTTCAAGCGCTTGGATCATATCGACCGCGTGGCGGACTTCCATCCCGCGCACGAAGAGCGTCCCGGCGGCGGCCGCCATGATCGCCACGTTGATGACAAGCATCATCGTGACCGAGATCAAAGCGTCGCGATGCTCGGTCTTGAAGTCTTTCGGGGTCCAACCTTTTTCGATCACCAACGTACTGCGGGTGATGAGACAAACGCCGGCCATCGTTGTTCCCACCATGCCCGCGATGAGTAGTTGCGCGTTGCCTTCGTCGGGTACCGAGGGGATCAGCCCTCGAAGGAACGCGGTCGGCTCGGGCAGCACCATCAGCATCGTCGCGATGAACGAAAACCCCATGAACGCGACCAAGATCGCCAAGACTTTCAAGAACGCCTGATGGCGGCCGATCCAGAAAAGGCCGTAAAGCAGCAGCGAGAAAAACAGCGCCGAGTAGAGGGTCGGGACGCCCGCGCCATCCGCCGTCAACGGGATGGTCGCCTCGCGCACGACGTCCGACACGATGCCCATCACGCCAATGATCGACGCGATTTGGGTGGTCATCAAACCGGCCATGACGAAGATTGCCCACGCCGATCCGAAATGCTCGCGAAAGTTTTGGAGCAGCGTCTTCCCCGTGACAATCGTGGCTTTGCTGATTGCAACGAACATGATGTAGGTGAAAAGCGACGCCACGACGCCGGTCCAAATCAGCGAGAGGCCGTACTTGGCCCCGGCCGCGGCCATGGTGGTGACGCTGCCGGTGCCGATGACGTAGCCGATCAAGAAGACGCCGGGAGCGATCGACGAGCCGAACTGTTTGAGGCGTTTTGTCGTGAGCATTTCCAGCATGGAATTCAAACACCGCCCCGTAGCGCAGGTCTAAGCGCGCTTTTCGCCAGACCGGCGTCACGCTTACCGCCCGTTCCTGCCTACCGCCTGTAGGAACCCGAAGTCGCACCCCTCGTGCGCCTGCGTCACTTGCTCGAGAAAGAGTCTGCCGTAGCCGCGTTCGTAGCGCGTCGGGGTCGGCGGGCGCTCGGCCAGCCTGCGCTTGATCTCGTTCTCTTCCACGCGCAACTCGAGCTTGCGATTCGGTACGTCGAGCTCGATCTGATCGCCGGTCCGCACGGCCGCCAACGGGCCCCCGACGGCCGCTTCTGGGGAAACATGCAGCACGTCGGTTCCGAAGCTCGTTCCGCTCATGCGGGCGTCGCTGATGCGAACGATGTCTTTCACGCCGCGCCTCAGCAGCTTGGCGGGAATCGGCAGGTGGCCCCACTCGGGAAAACCGGGGCCTCCCTTGGGGCCGGCGTTTTGAAGCACCAAGACGGAGTTTTCGTCGATCTCCAGGTCTTCATCGTCGATATGCGCGCGCAGCTCCTTGTAGTCGTCGAAGACGACGGCTTTGCCGCGATGGGTCAATAGATGCGGGGAGGCGGCGGTCTGCTTGATGACCGCACCGTCGGGCGCGAGGTTTCCGTAGAGAATCGCCGTCCCGCCTTCGGGGTTGCGGGCCGTGTCGAGGGTGCCGATCACGTCGCGCTTTGAGCACTTGGCGTCGCGGAAGTTCTCGACGACTGTCTTGCCGTTTGCTGTCGGTAAGTCGTGCAACAGCGGCAGAATCTCCTTCATCACAGCGGGCAGTCCGCCGGCGTAATAGAAGTCTTCCATCAAGTATTCGCCCGACGGTTTGACGTTCGTAATGAAAGGCGTCTCGCGGGAAAGCCGATCGAAATCGTCGAGGGTCAACTCGACCCCCACGCGTCCGGCGATGGCGATCAGATGGACGACGGCATTGGTCGATCCGCCGATGGCCATGTCGGTCCGGATCGCGTTTTCAAAAGCGCCCCTAGTCAGAATCGCCGACGGCCGCAAGTCCTCGGCGACCATCTCGACGATACGGCGCCCGGCGGCTTCGGCCAGTTGGCAACGGCGGGAATCGGCCGCCGGAATGGCGGCGTTGCCCGGCAGCGTCATCCCCAAGGCCTCGGCCATCGACGCCATGGTCGAAGCGGTTCCCATAACGTTGCAATGGCCCGCGCTGCGCGAGATGCAGCTTTCGATCTCGCACACCTGCTCCTCTGTGAGGCGGCCGGCTTTCAGTTCCTCAAAGACACGCCGCCCGTCGGTGCCCGACCCCAGCGGTTGCGAGCCCCAGCGCCCGCTCAGCATCGGACCGCCGGTCACCATGATGGAGGGCAGGTCGGCGCTGGCGGCCCCCATCAGTTGCGCGGGCGTGGTCTTGTCGCAGCCCGACAGCAGCACGACGCCGTCGATCGGGTTAGCCGAGATCGATTCCTCGACGTCCATCGACATCAAGTTGCGAAACAGCATCGTGGTCGGCTTCATGAAAAGCTCGCCGAGCGACATGGTGGGGAATTCGAGCGGTACTCCGCCGGCCGCCCACACGCCGCGCTTGACGGCATCGGCGACTTGGCGCAGGTGAGCGTTACAGGGCGTCAGCTCGCTCCAGGAGTTACAGATGCCGATGACGGGTTTGTTCTGGAAGATTTCCGGACCCAGCCCTTCGACTCGCAAAGCCGCCCGGCGGGCGAAGTTTTCGTACTCGTCGCCGACGAACCATTGGTAGCTGCGCAGTGTCGTGGGATCCCGCATGGGGATTACGATAGCATCGGGGTGGAGACCCGCGAACCGGTGGCGACACCGTCGAACAGAAGGGATTCCGCGAACCGGACTTCTCGGAAGTAGTCCGGCACAATGAAGGGTGCAGGACAATTCGCCGTAGCTCCAGGTTCACTTAGACTTGAGGACTCATGGAGAATCCGTTAGCCGAACAGAGCGGGGAGACCCCGCGCACCCTGATTGTGACGGGTGGAGGCCGTGGCATCGGGGCGGCAACTGCGCGGCTTGCCGCAAGCCGCGGCTACCGGGTTTGCGTCAACTATGTGAACGACGAGGCGGCTGCTTCAAGAGTAGTGGCCGACATCGTGCGCGGCGGAGCAACGGCTTTCGCCTCGCAAGCGAACGTTGGCATCGAGTCAGAGGTTGTTTCGCTCTTTCGGTCCGCTGAGGAGAAGCTGGGCCGGCTGACAGCTCTGGTGAACAACGCAGCGACCCTAGAAGCTCGAATGCGGTTGGATTCTATGGACTCCGCCCGAATAAGTCGGCTGTTCGCAACAAATGTTTTGGGAACGATGCTGTGCTCGCGGGAGGCGGTACGCCGGATGTCCACGCGCTTCGGCGGGACCGGCGGCGGCATCGTCAACATTTCCTCCGGCGCTGCACATTCCGGGGCGCCCGGAGAGTACGTTGACTACGCAGCAACGAAGGGGGCTGTGGAAACGTTCACGATCGGATTGGCAAGAGAAGTAGCGGAAGAGGGTATCCGCGTCAACGGAGTCCGACCGGGCCACATCTATACCGAACTTCACGCAAAGGGTGGCGAGCCCGCTCGGGTCGACCGTGTCAAGAGTGCAGTGCCCATGAAACGGGGCGGACAGCCCGAGGAGGTGGCGGCCGCCATCCTTTGGCTGCTCTCGCTTGAAGCTGCCTATGTGACAGGTACCTTCATCGACGTGGCTGGTGGGCGTTGAGGAACGGGCTCGGCGACTGCGCTTCCTCGAATGGGATTGTCGGAAGCTTCGCCGTCGCCTTCCCCCCTTAATCGCGACGCTTCCGCAGCCGACGGAAAACTTTGGACAACAAGAGTCTTTCCCCATCGCTTGATCGCTGGACACTTCACCTCACGAGAGATTGGAAATCGCAATCTGTGACTTCCAATCATCCTTAACCCTTCGTCGCTAGCGCAGGCGCTGCCAAAGCGACTTGCCCTCGACGGGGCCGAAATCGAGGCCGAGCAGGTCGGCGAAGGTCGGCGCGAGGTCGAGCATGGAAATTTCCGGTATGACTTGCGGCTTGACGCCGGGTCCCCGCAGCAAGAAACTCGCCCGGTAGTCGGCGCGAGTGGGCCACAGACCGTGATGCCCGCGCCGATCTCCCAAACCGATCGGAGGCCCTTCGGCGCCCGACTCGGGGGAAACTCCCGTTGCCGTTTCGAAGGCCGCCAGCCAACCGTCCGGTGCGGGGTCGGCGAGGCGGCGCACCTCCTCGATGCTTACCTCGCGGGCGATCGGATACTTTGCGTCGGCGAGCAGCGAGCGAAAATACTTCGCCGCGTCGGCATCGCGCACGCCGATCAGTCCCTCGGCGACATCGGCTTCGGCCTTGACTCCGGCGTCGGCAAGCAGGACGTTCGGGCGCAGCAAGAATTCCTGGGTCTCAAAGCCGTGGTCGGAAACGACGGCAACGTAGGTTCGCGCGGGCAGAACTTCGAGCAGATACCCCAGCAGCTCATCTTGAAGCTCAAGCGTCGCGCGCGCTTCGGGAGAAAACGCCCCGGTGCGGTGCTGCTCCGAATCGAGGTCGCCGAGATGGAGCAGAAAGAGCGCAGGCTTTTCGGTTTCGAGAAGGTAACGCGCCGCCAAGATCTTTTGGCGGTCACTGAAATCGGCTCTCCCGAAAGATGGGTAAGCTTGACGAATTCTCTCGATTAACCCGGGAGTGCTTTGTTGGGCGACCGGCGCCAGCCTTCGCGGATAGAGCCGCGGCACGGCCCAATATTCGGGCAGGTTGAAATCGATGTCGGCGCCGACGGTTACCGGCCACCAAACCGCCGCGGTGCGCCGCGAGGTTCCGTGCAGCCGATGCCACAGGGTCGGAGCTTTCAGATACGCGGCGTGCCACCAGCGCTCGTCGGGCTTGCCGGGTTGGAGGTTGGTCGGAATGCCGTGTCGGCTCGCGCCGACGCCGGTGATCATCGTGGTGTGCGACGGCCAGGTCACGGTGGGGACGATCCCGACGACGCCGTCAGCCCGCGCCCCTTCGCGCATCAGCCGTCGTAGAGTCGGGATCTTCGCGCCCAGCTCGTCCGCGTCGCGTAACCAACGATGATCCAACCCATCGATCGAGATGACTAGCAGGTTGTTTTCGGCGGAGGGGGCCGGCGCCGGTAGTGCAAGAGCACCGACCAGGGCCAAGAGCAGAAAAACGATGGGGCCTGAGTTCACCCGCCTCTCCCATTCGAACCATTGCCTTGGGCACATTCAGGCCGACGTTGCACACCGTGAAATACGCGAAGAATTTCGACACGGTCCTCGCGGACGCGGTAGGGCATGACAAGACGTGTGCCGCTGATGACCAACTCCCGTGTGCCGAGAATCCGGCCGGGCCTGCCGAGTCCAAGGTGACGCGCTAACCGATCCACAGCTTCGTACACCCTGGTTACAAGACGCCTCGCCGCTGCCGGATTGTCCCGGGCGATAGATTCCGCTTGTTCCCGGAGATTCCGTGCGGCGAGCCTCAACCAATGAATCCTCACTTGGCTCTGTCGCCGAAGACTTCTCTCAGCTCCTCGGGAGTGGCAAAATCTCCCGCGTCCGCCTCGACGATGGCCTTCTCGATTTCAGCGATTTGCCAAGCTTCTTCTTCGATGTAGGCTTCAATCGCCTGCGCCGCCAGGAATGACTTACTCCTTCGGGTGCTCCGGGCAAGCTCATCCAGCCGTTCTTTCGTTTCGGTATCAAGTCGAACGGTTAGGACGGAAGTTTCAGGCATAATCTCCTCACAACACAAAAGAATCTACTGTATACATTAGCATACAGCTTGATTGAGCGTGATCCGTTTCACCCATCTACCGAATCGACGCTTTTCCCAACCCCGCGTTGCCCGAACGGTCACGCACACGCAAGGTCAGCAAATGTTCCCCGTCCGATAACCCTCCGAGCGCGATCACGAAACTCTCTCGCCGCGAATCAAGGATGCCGTCGGTCGGATAGACCGGCACCCATTTCCCCGCGTCGACGGAGTACTCAGCCGCGGCCAAGGCCGAAGCGTCGTCGGCCGCCTCGAAAGTCACCGACTCGCGCCCGCTGACTTCCACCACCTGCACCCGCGGCGGCGTGTGGTCGATCAGAACGGGTTCGCTGACTTCCGCGGTTTCTCGCGCGACATCGGGTGGATTTCCGGCGTGATCAGAAACCACGACTCGAAACCGATATGTCCCGTCGGCAAGCGCTTCGCTGTCGAGCAAAACGTGGCTATCCTTGATGTCCTTCTTGATGACCTTCCAGCCTGACTCACCGGTTTCACGGAAAGAGACGGCCGCAGTCAACTTGTCGCCGTCGGGATCTACGGCTGTCCAGGAAATCTTCATGCCGTTCCCGGGGCCGGCGCCCAGCGCGGTCTGGGCTGTCGTCGTTGCGGCGGTGGGAGTCGATGACCCCGAGGCGGAGACCGTAATGCTGTACGCAGCGGGGGCCGCGGCGGCCACCGCCGTGGTAGAGCCTGCGGCGCTTGCCGTATTCTTCTGCGCTGAGGCCTCGACCTTCAGCTCGCTGATGCGCGGCGACGAGTTCCGCGGAAGATAGGCCAGACGAACCGATCGCAGCAGCGGCGCGCTTCCGTCAGTCGTGGCGAGGTCCGCCCGCCATTGGATATAGCGCGCCGGCGGCGAGGTCACCGCCCCGCCGAAACCCCCGTTGTTTTCGGCATCCGTCTTGCCCACGATCGCATCCGACCATGCGCTCCAACTCTCGTCGGGAACCGCCGAGTTGCCCGCGCGGGTCGAAATCTTCACGCGACCTGGGTCGACTGCGTCACCCTCCCACGTCAACTGTCCCCAACGCGCGAGCGTCTTCGCGTCGCGAATGGCGCTCTCGTAGGTCCCTTCCGCCTTTGCCTTGCGTTCAAAACGGCTAAGGACAGCCGAGTGGGCGGAGGCGACGAGCGGTCCCGCGGCCCCGGTCGTCAATTGGGTGATCTGCTCGCGGCCGGTTTCTGTCACGAGGCCGGCCCGGCGCTGATCGCCGAGCCGATAGATACGCCCGTTGTGGTCGGTCGCGAAGAGGATTTGCGTCCCGGCGGTTGCCTCGCCTTCATTGCCGGCGCTTTCGGTCTCGTCAGGAGAGGAGACACTAACCGCCAGGATGTTCTCCTCGCTCGACGACCAAAGTTTCTCCACCCCTTGCTCGGGCCGGATACGAAGCAGCGCCGACCTTTCCATTCCCGGATAGCTGATAACGGGTTGGGAAACGCTGACCATCGGTTGTGCCGCAACGGTGGCTCCGGAAGAAGCCGCCGGAGGCGTCGCAGCGCCTGCTGCCATTGCCGTGACCTGGACCGTAGACTGTGCACCGGCTGAGGCCGCCAACGACGACACTGACTGAGTAATCTGCGAGGCGCCGCCTCCCATCGCGGCGGCGTAAATATCGCCGTTGGGCGCGACTTGAAGAGAGCGAATTTCCGGGTGATCCGCGTCATGGAGTGCAAAGAGGCGCCCGTCAGGATCGATTCGGTAGATGATCCCGTTAGGATCGGTGCCGGCCAGCAAACGGCCCTCCGCGTCGAGAGCCAGACTGACAACATGGCGCTGTTTGGTCTCCGCGAAGACGCGCCCCTCACCGGAAGCGTCGACCTGATAGATCTTGCCCTCCCCGCCCGTCGCCATGTAAAGGACCGGTTGCTTGGCGTCGCGGGAAGCGGAAGCGGGGGAGACCACGAGTGACCAGATATAGGTCTGCTCCGGATCGAAGATTTCCTTACCTTCGCCTTCAGGTGTGATCCGGTAGAGCTTCCCTTTGGGCGCTGTGCCGGCGTAGACCTCGCCCTCAGGGCCTACGGCTAGCGCAAAAACCTCGATCTCCGGCGCGCTCCAAAACAGACTCACTTTGCCGTCGCCGCCGAGACGATAAACCCTGCCCTGGTGGCCGGTTCCGACGTACGTGTTGCCGTCCGGGCCGGTTGCCACGGTCCAAATCACCGGTTGATCCGAAGTAAATAGGTCAACGAGCTTCGGAGCTGGGGTCAGCGTTCCGGGCTGCAACAAGGAAACGTTGTTGAAGCGGCCCTGAAGAAACTGCTTGTATTCGCTGATCTCCCAAGCCTGTGTCGACGCGCCCCGAGCGGGAATGTTCGCGGCCAATAGGGCGGCAAGAACAAACGCAGCCGGGCATAGCGCGCGCGAGGCGCTGCCACTAGTCAGAAAAGGCAAAACGATCATGGCGTAACGATGATCTGTGTTGTGACGTTCCCCCGGACCACGCCGAGGCCGGGGTCCACTTCGAGCTCCGCGGGTACCGAGCGCCAATCACGCGCCAGCGACCCTCCCGAGGCGGTGGAGGCCAACACCGACGCCACCGATGCCGGCGGTGAGGGCAACAATTCAGCGTTTACACGGTAAGCAGGCTCGGGACGCCACACTCGCACATAGAGGCGTCCGTTTCGCCGGAAGCGGTTGAGAGCGGCGATGAGTTGGGCAGGATCTTTGGCGCGCCGTAACCCGAGAAAGCTTTGCCACTCCATGAGGTTGACCGCGTCGGCGTCGGCGAAGGTGAAGTGCAAAGGGCCGGCCGGTGTGCCCGCGGGAACGCGGTATTTGAGTGTCTCGATCCGCTCGGTGCCGTTGGAGTCTTTGAGCGCGGCGGAAAGCTCGACGGTCTCGCCGGCGCGCACTTTTCGTTTATCGGTCCAGACGCGGTCGATCTCGGCCCACTCTTCGCGGTCGACAGCATCGACTTCAAGCTCAATCGCTTCCACGGTCGCGTTCTCGTTAAGCAGCAGGTAGTAGAGCAGCAGCGACGTCGAGGTCGCCGCGGTAAGCCCTGCATTCGTAGGCTCGGAGTAGATATTGTCGAGTTTCAGAGGCGGCATGTCGTCGCCGAAGCGGGCCTCGCCGCGCATTCGCAGCGTCGAAGCGCCGACTTGACGCTGGGTCGCATCGATCGAGGAAAACAGCGCCATCTGGAGCAAGTAGGGTGTCAGCAAGGGATCCCTTACGATCTCGAAAGAGTAACTCTCGGCCGCGTGCTCGGAAGTGACTTGCACGTTAACCGAAGTCAAGGCGGCCGTTTTCCCCACAATGCCGGTGAGGCCCGCCGAGCGGTCGCTCACGATCGTGCCGAGAGGAGAGCCGCTGCCGACGATTTTGAACGAGTTGTTCAAGTTGGGGACAAGCGTAATCACCTCTGCTGCGGAGAACGGCAGTTCCGCGGGTCCGCTCGACAAGAAGGGATGGCCGAAGGCGTATAGACGATCACCATCGACGTGGGTCACTGTGCCCGCCGCACTTACCTCGAGGTCGCCTTGGATCAGCGCGACCGAAATCATCCCGCCGGGTTCGGCTGACACTTCGCCGGGGTCGTCCTCCTCGATCCGTCCACCGGCGGTTCCCTGCACGGGTTTCAGTCCGAGTTGGCGCAGCCGAGGGCCGAAAAGTTCGATCGTGCGCCCGGAAAAGCCCGCCAAGTTCAAGGGCGTAGCTATCGGGACGAGTTGTGGCTCTCCCGCGAACACAGGCGCCGCGGGCGGTCGCAGACCGGCGCTGAGCAACTCGATCGTGCTGTCGCCGCGACCACCGCGAAAGAGCATCGCGGCCGCTGCGTCATGAGGCGTGGGCGTGCCTCGCCGGCCTCCCGGAGGCGCGACCATCTCCTCTATGGGTCGTATACCCGCTATCGGTTCTTTCGAAAAAGGAAAGGTGAACGCGACGGCCCCGGCCGGCTTGCCCTCAAGGAAGATCGGGCTGCCGCTCATTCCCGCCAAGACGCCGGTCTCAGCGAGGGGCCCCCCGTCTAGGCGGGCTAAGATGATCGACTGCTTCGGGCCGACATTCTTGAGGACCCCTAGGATCTCGACTTGGAATTCCTCAATCTCCCGACCCTGGAAAACCGTTACCCCGGTGCCCGTCATGCCGGCCTTCACTTCGGAAAGCGGAAACAGCTCCGCCGCAGGAGCCGCAAGTGTGGTGAGGCCGATAAGCCCAATAATGCATCGGAGCCGCATGGCTATTGGGCTGTGAAAAAATCGGGTACAATCCACTTCGCGCCGAATGCGGTTACTGATTCAATGGAACTTATTCGGTCGGCGCTCGGTACAGTCCCCATTTTTTCACGGCCCCTAAGCCTATTGTAGTGTTCGCAAGACTCAGAGGGTTCTTGGTGAAGACCGCCCCGCGACGCCCATTTTGAGCGCGCAGGAATTGTCTGAAGGGTCCGCCGGCGCATTCGCTATAATGGCCCCCGTCGCTTTTCGCGAACACACCCCGGAGACCTTCTCGATGCGAAAACTCACTCCCGCGCTCTTTCTCGCGTTCAGTCTGACGCTCCTTCCCGCAGCCGACCACGTATACGAAGAAGTCGCCTCAGCCCATGACTTGATGGATTACATAATGAAGCCGAGCATGGACAAGTTGGTTGCGATAAACAAGGCGGGAGGCCCGCAATCCGAGAAAGATTGGAAGCACGTCAAAGCCCACGGCTCGATTCTGGCCGAGACCGGCCAGTTGCTTCTCATGGCCGGCCGCATCAAGGACGACGTTTGGGAAAAGGGCGCGAGTCGCGTCATCACCGGCGCTAAAGAATCCCTGGCGGCGGCCGAAACCATGGACGTCAACAAATGGCGCACCGCCGCCGGCAGCATCGGAAGAGGCTGTCGCGGCTGTCACAAGGTTCATAAGCCGAAGGAAGAGGAGTAAGTCTCGTAGCCGAATAGGTCGCCTTAGCAACTCCCGGCAACTTTCGTGTTTCTGTCGTGTTTGTCTTGCTGAGAGAGGGATTCGATTCGGCGCGCCACGCGCGGTTTCGCAACCTTCCGGGGCAACGAGATGAACCCTACCTTTCTCTCGTAGCTTTCGGAGCCCTCACTTGCGTGTTGGGACGCGAGTGGTACGACGTCTTGTGCGGTGTGGTGATGATCGGTTTCGGGCTGTGGACCGGCGGCCGGCTCCCTCTGGACGCTTTCTAGATTCCCTTCCGCGCGCCCATCGCGGCTGCTACGGCGAGTCGTCTTTTCCTCGCCAGCCGCCGCGGGTATCGGCGAACTCTTGCTTCCGACCGCCGATCTGCCCTCCGGTCTCCGACTGTTCACCGAACTAATACTTGTCAAGGCCTTCGGTCAGCTCTATATACACTCCGGAGCGATCGGTCAGGAACGCTACGCCGAGGCCCAGCCGGGGGACTTCGCGGTATGGGATGTCGAACTTGACTCCCTTGGCTTCCAGCTTCTTGCAGAAGGCTTCCAGGTTCTTCACCTCGAACCCAATGTGATCAAGAGCACGCCCCTTGGTGCCGGGACGCGGTTGTTTCGGCGTGTTGAAGGTGAGATTCATGCCGGGCACGTCGGCGGCGTCGTGATGTCCGCGCTTACGCTTGAAGGCCGCGAAGGTCTCGACGTACCAGTCCAGCAACGTCATGTGATCCATCCCGTAAAAGTGCAGGTGGTAGGCAATCGCCGTGTGGGGGAGGTCGACGTCTTGTTGCAGCTCAATCTTCACGTCGTCGGGCGCTTTGAGGTAGGCGTTCGGGAAGCCCTCGGTGCCTGTGAATTCCGCTTGCACCTCGTACCCGGCGGCACGCCATGCCGCCAGGGCGTTCGCCAAGTTAGGAACTTTCAGCCCGAAATGATCCATGACTGTACCCTCGGTGCCGCCGCTGGGCTCCCGTTGCCGGAACACCAGCAACATCCCCGGAATCTTCACGCCGGTCAAGCCTTCGCGTTCGAGAGGCATGGCTCCGAAGTGGTCGATCCAGATCTTTTTGTGCTGCTCGACGTCCCGCACATTCAAGTGCACGTGCCCCATGGCGACGCCGGCGTCATTGGGGGGCGAGAGTTGGGCGCTCGCGGGAACCAGAAACAACAGGCTGAGGACCAGTATGGAAGGTAGCGTCATCACGTTTTCTCTCGGTAGAAGCCGGTCTGAAGCGACGGGGAGAGCGAACTCATAGGAGCGACCCGGCACCTGTTCGGCCGGAGAGACGTTTCGCCGAGCACCTTCGAGGCGCGCATCCTTCTCATGAGTTGGTGTACCTTATGCAAACCACCGCCGCCGAGGCGGTCGATCCGGACGCCGAGAGCCGGCAAACACGGGAAATGTACGGTCTCCAAACGATGCTGACCGGCCGCAAGTGTCTGATCACGGGCCGGCTGATCGAACGCGAGGGCGGCGGAGCATCCGCCCCAGCGGCTATGCCGCGGACGCCTGACAGTCACTCCGTGTTCGCCGCCTGCACGCTGCCGGTGAGCCTCGCCTTTACGGCGGCCGGGCGGCCTTGTCCGAACTGACCTGGAACGGCCTACAACCTCTTCTTGAATAGGACTACCTGCTCGCCGTTTGGGGTGATCATCATTTTGTCGATCTTCAACTGACCATGCTGCGGATGTTGTGGATCCGGGTGTGCCATTCCGGTTCCGCACTCGTCAACCAGCTCCTTGACAAACCCAACCATTCCGTAGTCGTGGCTCGGAAACCGAACTTGTGGAGAGTCGCCGTCATCGCAGCCGGCTTGGGCCTCATAGTGTTTACCATCGGGAAAACTGTCCCAATACCCCGTCCCCCAATCCTCGATGACATACATTCCGCCCGGTTTAAGATGGTTCAAGAAAAGGTGCCAGAAACAAATCCGGCTGTACTCTCCAATGTGAGCGGCATCGTCAATGACCACGTCAAAACCATCGGGAGCAACCTCGTCGGCTACCCTGTCCAGAAAAGATGTATCTTGCTGGCTGCCTTGGTAGATCCGAATCCTGCCGCTGTCGTCGTCGACAGAGACGGGTTTGTGATCGACACCGACCACGATCGCGTTTGTGAAATAGTCTCTCCAGAGTTTCAGCGAACCGCCTCCATCAACCCCAAGCTCCAGTAGGACGATGTTCCGGTCGACAAGACTCTCAAACAAATCCTCATAGACTCTGAGATACGAGTCTAGTTTCTGCGCATCATAAGGGGCGGCGTCGAGGCTTCGCTTCGCCTTCGGGTCCTTGACACCCCGGAAGGGCATCATCATCAAATGTGCCCAGGATTGCCACTTCGACTCCGGCACGTGCACATTATACACGCCAGAATCTTCCTTTCGTGTTGCTTGTCCCCGAACTCCCGTTTTCGACAAAGCTTAGGTACTGCTGGGTGCGCAAGGTGCGTTCGACCCGGCCGTAAATCTGCTTGCGGCCGGCTGCGGTGAAGCTGAGAGTGCTGCCGAAGCTGAGAAACTCTCGCATCTCGACTGGCGTGAGAAGTTCGGCATGCTGCATGATGACTTGCATTCACCGCAGTGTGCCCTGTCCCGACCTCCTCGCTTTCAGGATCATCTTGTGTTGGAATGAGATGAGACTGCGCCGAAAGCTTGGCCGCGCGGCGCGCGAAACGCTTCGAGAATCAGAGATTCGGCTTTCTCAAGATGACTGTGTACCATTGTTTTTCGGCTTGGACTGCAGCGGTTGTGTTGTTTTTCGCTGCCGCACCGCCTGTATCGAAAAGTTCTCCTGCGACAGGCAACAAAGTCCTGTTGATTGCTCACCGGGGCGCGTCTGGGGCGGCACCGGAAAATACGCTCACGGCGATTCGACGGGCTTTCGAAGTCGGCTCTGACGCCGTCGAGGTGGATATCCGCTACACTCGGGATCGGCAAATCGTGCTTATGCACGACCCGACTGTTGATCGAACCACGAACGGGTCCGGTCCGGTCGGCGAGTTTACGCTTGATGAGATTCGCCAGCTCGATGCCGGTGCCTGGAAAGACCCCGTGTATCGCGGCGAACGAGTACCAACCCTTCGTGAGACTCTTGAGGTTGCTCGTGCCGCCGGACGCACCCTCTACCTCGATGTGAAAGACAGCGAGATGGGGTCGGAAATCCGAAAAGTGCTCGACAGTCTCGGCCTCCCACCTCGCAAAATTTGGGTCGCCATTAATACAGAGGAGAACGCGATCGATATTTATCGCCATCTGGCTGGGGCTCGAATCATTTATTGGGGCAAGGTACCGCGGCCGTTACCTGACGCCTTTTTTAGCGGATTAAGGGCCTTGGGCGTAACCGGCTTTGATTTCTGTTGGGAATGCGATGATCGCAGCCAGTGGGAACGTTACTCCGACGCTGTTCTCAAGAAATCAAAGAAGCACGGGTTTTCCTTCTTCGTATGGACGCTGAATCGGCCCGCATACATGAAAAGAGCCATCGCTGCAGGGGTTGACGGAATCGAAACGGATTTCCCAAAGCGCTTTGTGGCGTGCTGCCGCTGATTTTTTGTGGCCGAATTAGGCATTTGTCTGGCTCGCAGCTGAATGCGCTAGGAACTCGTTGCCCGATGGGGAGTTCGGGAACGGGAAGCTGTGATTAAATCGATTTCGGGCGGTTGGCGTCTGACATTTGCGTTGACGCCGTACTGAATCAAAAGGACTTGCCGCGACGCAAACATGACTGAAGACCCCGGCCTTCAGTTTACTGACAACTTCCGGAGCCCGAACTCTGGATCTGAACCTCTGAACCTGCCGTGCGAGAATAGCGTCGAGAATGCCACGGGCGGCCCGTGTGGTGGCGGAGGGTGTTCCGCATCACATCACCCAACGGGGCAACAACCGCCAGGATGTCTTCCTGGTTGACGAAGACCGGCGGTTCTATTTCGAAACTCTGCCGCAGGACTGCCGCCGCTGCGGCGTGGGCGTGTTGGGCTACTGCCTGATGACGAACCATGTCCATCTGGTAGCCGTGCCCGAGCGCGCCGACTCGTTCGCCCGGGCACTGCGGCGGAGCCATTTGCGGTACGCGCAACGGTTCAACCGACAGTATGGGCGGAGCGGTCACCTGTGGCAGAACCGCTTTTTTCCCTGCCCGTTAGGACGCGATCATCTGCTCACGGCACTGTTCTACGTGGATCAGAACCCGCTGCGGGCCGGGTTGGTGGGTCAAGCGCTCAGGCCCACGCGGAGGAAAGGGACGCCGCAGGGCTTATCGACTGGGCGCTGTGGCGTCAGATACCCGGAAAACCGAGATGGGGCGAAGCCCCGACGCGCTCGCCGGCAGCGGACGACGAGAAACGAGTCCGTGAGGCAACCTATGCGGGAATGCCGCTGGACAACCGCGAGTTTGTGGCCGGGCTGGAGCAAAGATTCGGTCGCCGATTGACGCTTCGCAGCCCCGGTCCACAACCAAAGACCAAAGCTGCATCGCCCTGAATCGGTGCGAGGCTGGGTTCGGGCTCCCGTCCCCGATCTCTCCGATCCTCCCCATCTGCCGATCCGACCTTTCGCTTGATCGGCTCGAAGAAGAACTGGCATCGTGGCGGGGCGCTCACCTCAAGGCTACAAAGCTTCGAGGCTGAGCTGCTGGCCGGCAAGGAAATCCTGCTTGGGTTGAAACGGTTGTGTTTCGCCGGGTGGAGGTGTAGACTGCCGATGTCGAAGGAGCCAAATCGGAAATCCTCGTGGAAATACTGGAGAGGAATAAGAATGGTCTTTTCCGGACTAACGATTGCCCGTCAAATCGCCGCGACTCACGCTCGTCGCGTATCATCCTCTACGTCGCTTTCAAAGGGTGCCAGAGTCGCGGATACACTCCGACGTCTGTGCTACTCGATCCAGAAGAACCTTCTCGGAAGGCCGGACTACCTCGAAGAAATTCTGTTCTGGGAAGAAACTTTGGTGAAACGGCCACCTGAGGTGTCAGACCCCAAATATAAGGAGGAGGCCTTTCCCGAGTACCTGCGGACCCTGGCCTCAGAATGGGGGAGCGACGGCAACAAACCCTTGAGGTTGTTGGAAATCGGCTCCGGTCCGGTCTCTTTGCTGGCGTTCGGCATGGAACAGGGCCTATTCGAGGTGACAGCTATTGACCCGTTGGCGTCAGTCTACGACGAAATACTGAGCAAATACGGCATTTCTTACGCGATCAAGCCGCAGACGGGTTACGCGGAACGACTCGTCAAGTCCTTCGGACAGGACTCCTTTGACATCGTCTACTCCAGCAATTCGCTGGATCATACGATCTCGCCCAAATCGTCCCTACGTCAGATGGTGCAGGTCGTTAAAACCGGTGGGATCGTGTTTGTGGAAGGATTCGTGTGCGAGGGAAGCCATGCCAAATGGACGGGACTTCACCAGCATGATCTATTCGCCGAAAACGGGAGTCTGGTGCGCCGCGGCCCAAAGGGGCATTTGCAGGATTTGACGGGAGACTTGGGACTGGAGTGCATACATGACAAAGTGACCCTCTTCAAGGAACGGTCGATCAACGCATTCGGTTATGAAGTTCCTGCGGGTCTGCCGCCACGCGCTAACTGGCAATTTCGAGATTGGTTCACGATTGTCTTTAGGAAAGTCTAGCCAGAGGCTGAGCGAAAAAAGCGATCACAAAGGGGGAGTTCGGGGGGAGTTCGGGGACGGAGCCCGGGGGAGTTCGGGGACGTGGCGGGGGCCGTCTGCGCTGCCGCGCCGGTCGTTTCGCTGGGGAAGCCGTCAACTTGCCGGCACCTTGTCGAGACGTTTGGCAGTCAGTTACAGTAATAAACGGAGACTTAATCAGAGAATTCGCCCGTGTGGAATCATGCCGTAGCGAACCGTGTCGGCGCTCACTCCAAGGCGGGATTGCTGATCACCGTCTGCCTGCTGTTTTGGGCTGCCGAAAGCTCGGCTCAAGGGGTTCAATCACCCCCTTCAGCCGGTGCGTCGCCGAGCGCTTCGACCCAGCGTCAATTGCTTGATCGTTACTGCGTCAGCTGCCACGGCGAAGAGCGGAAGACAGCGGGCCTACGACTTGATTTGGCCAACGTCCGAAACGTCGGTGAAGACGCCGAGGTGTGGGAAAAGGTCGTGCACAAACTCCGCACGGGCGTCATGCCGCCCGCGGAAATGCCGCGGCCTTCCAGGGAAGCTCGCGGCGCACTGCTCTCTTGGCTGGAAACGTCGCTTGACGAGGCAGCGGCGGCGAATCCGAATCCGGGCCGTACGGAGACGTTGCGGCGTCTCAATCGTACCGAGTACCAGAACGCGATTCGAGATCTTCTTTCACTCGAGATCCAAGCCGCGTCGCTGCTGCCTCACGATGAGAGCGGTCACGGATTCGACAACGTCAACGTAGGCGATCTCTCTCCTACTCTTTTGCACCGGTACCTTTCCGCCGCCCAGAAGATTAGCCGCCTGGCAATCGGCGGCTCCCAGAAGGCCCCGCGGAGCGAAATCATTCGCGTGAAGCCGGATGTCACGCAAGAGCGGCACGTGCCGGGTCTCCCGATTGGAACGCGCGGCGGGGTTTTGATTCCTTACACGTTTGCGCGGGACGGAGAGTATGACATCCGGATCTTTCTTTCGCGCAACCGAAACGAAGCAGTCGAGGGATTGAGAGAACCGCATAATGTGTACCTGCTGCTCGACCGGAAACCGGTCAAAACGTTCACCGTGGCGCCGCCCACCGATCGTTTCGACACGTCGTTGGTAGACAACCACTTGAAGGTCCGCTTGCCCGTGCCGGCCGGTCCGCACGACTTGGCCGTCACATTTGCCAAGACTCAATCGTCGCTGCTGGAAACGTTGCGCCGGCCTACCCAATCGCGCTTTAACATGCATCGCCACCCGCGTACGGCGCCCGCCGTTTATCAGGTTTCCATTACGGGGCCGTATGCGGCCAAGGGCGCCGGCGATACGCCAAGCCGTCGCCGGCTGTTTGTTTGCAGACCAACCAAGCCCGACGAAGAAGAGAAGTGCGCGAAACAAATTCTGTCCACGCTCGTGCGGCGCGCTTATCGCAGGCCGCTCTCGGAAGCGGATTTGGTCAGACCGATGGCTTCCTATCGGGCAGGGCGTGCGAAGGGGAATTTCGACGTGGGTATCGAGAAGGCGTTGACCGGCGTTCTGGTCAGCCCGAACTTTCTATTCCGTGTCGAGCCGGCCCCGGTCTCCGTGACGCCGGGCGACGCCTACCGAGTCAGCGACTTCGAGTTGGCGTCTCGCCTGTCGTTTTTCCTGTGGAGCAGCATTCCCGATGATGATTTGCTCGATGCGGCCGGCCGGGGCGAACTCAGCCGGCCGGGGGGGCTGGAGAGACAGGCCCGCAGAATGCTCGCGGACCCTCGCTCGTCCAATCTTGCGACCAACTTCGCGGGACAGTGGCTCCACCTTCGAAAACTAGAATCATTCAGCCCGGATAACCGTCTTTTCCCGGACTTCGATGACAATCTTCGTCAGGCGTTCCGCAAGGAAACGGAGCTTTTTCTGGAGACCATACTGCGGGAAGATCGCAGCGTGCTTGACCTGATTAAGGCGGACTACACGTTCCTCAACGAGCGATTGGCGAAGCACTACCGCATTCCGAATGTGTATGGGACGCGCTTCCGGCGTGTTTCGCTTGACGAAACCAGCAAGCGCGGCGGATTGCTGCGGCACGGCAGCACATTGACCGTGACCTCCTATGCCACGAGAACCTCTCCCGTCATTCGGGGTACGTGGGTTCTGGAGAACATCTTCGGCGCGCCGCCGCCTTCTCCTCCCCCGAACGTTCCCGCGCTCGACAATTCAGTGTCCGCCTCCCTCCCGATGCGCGAAAGGCTGAGCGCGCATCGCGACAACCCGGCCTGCGCAAGCTGTCACAAGACAATTGACCCCGTCGGATTTGCACTGGAGAACTTTGACGCTCTGGGCCGCTGGCGCGATTATGAAGACGGTGTACCCGTGGACGTCTCGGGAAGCCTGCCCGGCGGCGGTGAATTCGACAACGGCGTGGCCGGCCTGGAAGAAGGGCTGCTGGACCGTCCGGAGCTGTTCGTCCGAACGATGACCGAAAAGCTACTCACGTTCGCGCTCGGACGCGGGGTCGAATTCTATGACGCTCCTGCCATCCGCAAGATTCTTCGCGAGGCCGAGCCGGATGGATACCGCTTCTCGGCGCTGGTGTTGGGTATCGTAAAAAGCGTACCGTTTCAGATGAGGAACAGCTCGACATGATCATCACGAAGAAGGCGCTACCGAGGCGCACGTTCCTGAGGGGCATGCAAGCCTGCGTGGCTCTGCCTCTGCTTGACGCGATGATACCCGCGGCAACCCCTCTGGACAAGACTCCCGCCAAACCCGTGCCCAGGCTCGGCTTCGTGTTTATACCGATGGGGTGCGACCATGCTCGCTGGACGCCGAAAGATGCGCCGAAACTCGGCGAGCTGTCCCCGATTCTCAAGCCGCTCGAGTCCGTCAAAGATCACGTTTCAGTCTTCACCAACTTCGAACTGCAGAACGCGTATCCGGGCACCCATTCCACATCAAACGCGGCTTTCTTGAGTGCGGCCTACGCGAAGCATACCGAAAGCTCGGACTATTACCTGGGTACAACCGTTGACCAGCACGCGGCAAGGCAGCTGGGCAAAGACACGCAGTTGCCGTCGCTCGAGCTGGCGATGGACCTGCTTCAGACCGTGGGTCAATGCAATAACGGATACGCCTGCGTTTATCAGAACAACCTCTCGTGGTCTTCACCAACGACGCCACTCCCCTCCGAAGCGCATCCGCGCGTGGTTTTCGAGCGCCTTTTCGGCCAGGGCGGGAGCGTCGACGACAGACGGGCGGCACTCCGCGAACGGGCCGGCCTGCTCGATTGGGTGAGCGAAGACATGGCGGAACTCAAGAGGAAGCTGGGGACGGCCGACCGGGTCCGCGTCGATAACTATCTCAGCAGCATCCGCGAGGTGGAGCGCCGGATCCAGCGAGCCGAAGCGACGGCGGTCGACAATCCGTTGCCTGATCTCGATCGCCCGACGGGCGTCCCCGCCGCGTACGCCGACCATGCAAGGCTCATGTTTGACTTGCAATTGTTGGCGTTCCAAGGAGATATCACGAGGGTCATCACCTTCCAGCTTGCACGCGAACTCAGTGGCCGCACCTATCCCGAAATCGGCGTGCCGGATCCGCACCATCCCCTTTCTCATCACGGCAACGATCCGGAAAAAGTCGCCAAGATAGCGAAGATCAACGAGTTTCACGTTTCGCTGTTCGCGGAGTTTCTCGAAAAGTTACAGTCCACCGCGGACGGCAACGGCTCTCTGCTCGACCACTCGGTGTTGCTGTACGGAAGCGGTATGGGCAACTCCAGCACCCATGATCATGAGAACCTACCGATTCTGGTCGCGGGCGGCGCCGCGTGCGGACTGAAGGGCGGGCGGCACGTCAAATACGAAAAAGGGACGCCGCTGGCGAATCTCCACTTGACGTTGCTCGATCGAGTGGGCGTTTACATGGATTCGTTTGGTGATAGCGACGGCAAGGTCGAGGACCTTTTCGACGCGGTGCCGGTGTAGGGAGGAGCCGCGAATCGCCCGCGGAGATGCGACGCGGCCGGGGATTAGCTATGCTATCGGATCGATGACAGTCAAGAAGGAAATTGTGGCTAACGGCGTCGGCCCTTAGCCAAGTCTGCTAGGAGGAATCTCAATGGGCCAAGTCTTTATGCAACACTTTGAATACCGGGGAGCGATCGACAAGTCGGCGTTTAACGAGGCATGGGGCCTTGCGAATGAGGCCATGGCCAAGACCGGCAATTGGGGTGGAGTAGTAAGCGGCGTGAAGCACATCCACGCGTATGGTACAGCCTCGGGCGGCTACGCATTGATCGAAGTCGACGACCCAAAGGCGTTTGAGGAGTATCAGCTCTTCCATGCGAATAACTACGGCCACATTTGTCGGATCACTTTCGAGCCGTTGACGGACCTGGACGCAGCGCTGGCGCCCATCATTGCCGAACTCAAGGCCAAGGCATAAGACCGGGCATCGAGATCGATTCGTACCGGTTTTTCATTGAGAGACCCGCGGGGATGCGACACATGAACTGGGGACGAATCGCCGGCCTTTCTGCTCTGTTGGTTGGCGTCGTTAGCGCTGTTGCGGCCGACCCCCAAACCCGTCTCGCCGACGCGGCGGAAAACGAGGACGCCGCGGCCGTTCGCTCCCTGCTCGAAACCGGAGCGGATGTCAACTCCACGCAGGCTGATGGCACGACGGCGCTGCATTGGGCGGCGTACCACGACGACACGAACACGGCGAAGTTGCTCATCGGATCCGGCGCCGACGTGAACGCGGTGAACGATTACGGCGTGCCCCCGCTCTCTCTCGCCTGTACCAACCGAAACGCGGCTTTGGTGAAACTCCTGCTTAACGCCGGGGCCGGCGCCAACGCCGCGCGTCGCGGGGGTGAGACGGTCCTGATGACCGCGGCGCGCACGGGAAGCCTCGAAGCCGTGGAAGCCCTGCTCGCCCATGGCGCCGATCCCGATGCGCTGGAGCGGAACGGTCAATCGGCCCTCATCTGGGCCGCCGCGGAAGGGCACGCCCCGGTCGTTGAAGCCCTGATCGACGCCGGCGCCGATTTCTGTTTGAGGCTTGAGTCCGGGTTCAACCCGATGTTTTTCGCGGTGCGCGAGGGCCGTACGGATGTGGTGCGGACGCTCCTAAGGGCCGGCATTGACGTGAATGAGGCGCTTCATCACACGGGGCGCCTGATCTATTCCTTCGCCAGGAGCGGCATCAGTCCCCTGTTGATGGCGATCGAAAACGGCCACTTCGAGCTCGCGGTCGCTCTGCTCGAAGCCGGAGCCGATCCAAACGATAAGCGTATCTGGTTCACACCGCTCCACACCATTACTTGGGTGAGGAAACCGGAAGTCAGTGACTTCGGGAGCGATCCGGTCCCTGAGGGGTCGGGAAACCTGTCCAGCCTACAGTTCGTTCGGACGCTCGTCGCTATGGGCGCCGAAGTCAACGCGCGGGTGGAGAACGGCAAGTCCCGAGCTCCAAGAATCAGTTTGAAAGGCGTTACTCCCTTCCTCTTTGCCGCCGACAGAGCGGACGTACCCCTGATGAAGCTGCTCCTCGAGTTGGGAGCGGACCCGTTCCTGCCCAATGCGGAAGGCACCACGCCCCTCATGGCGGCGGCCGGACTCGGCACGTTGGCTCCGCTCGAAGAAGCGGGAACAGAGGAAGAGGCGCTGGCAGCCGTGAAGTTGCTTCTTGAACTTGGCGCGGACATCAATGCAGTGGACGACAATGGCGAGACCGTCATGCACGGCGCGGCATACGGAAGCTTCCCGACGGTTGTTCAGTTGCTTGCGGAAAAGCAGGCCGACTCCGAAATCTGGAGACAGACGAACAAGCACGGTTGGACGCCGCTGTTTATTGCCGAGGGCTACCGGCCGGGAAACTTCAAACCCGGGCCCGCGACAATCGAAGCGCTTCATCGTGTCATGGCCGCGGAAGGCATTTCAACAGAGGGGCCCAGACCGCGGCATATCGGCCAGTACGAGAAGGCGCGCCTCGCTGGTCAAAAACAACCGTAGCGTCGCGCGGCAAGGGCGCGTGCAACGCGTGAGATGGGCCGGCCCGATTTCGGCGCATTTCAAACGGCAAGTCACGGCGCGCTTCGACGGCGGCAGGATTTCCTCCGACGGCAGCGCCGTGCTGCTCATGCTTCGATGGGAAACAGGCTGACCAAATCCCGAACGGCCAGCGGGACCTCGGTGTCATAGGGCTCGCCGTAGGCCACGCCGATGAGTGAGCCATAGTGCCCGAGGTTTGACTGGATCGAGTCGAGAAACCGTTTCGAGGCGATCCGCACCGGAAAATCCGTTTGCGGCGAGTCGAATTGCGAGCGATAGCAACGCACAGCGTCCATGCGGCGATCGATCACACTGGAGATGTCGACCACGAACTTCGGCGGCCCGTGTCGGGTACCCATGTGATGGAGCAGCGCCTTCGGCCTCCACGGCGGCAATTCCGGCAGGTATTTTCGGATCGAGCACAAGTAAAAACTTTGCCGCAGCAGTTCGGCGACCGCCATATGATCGGGGTGGTGGTCTTCACGCGGCGGCCCGATCACCAGCGTGGGCCTCAGCTCACGCACGACGCGGACAATTTGTTCGCGGTTCTCGTCCGTATCGCGAACGTGACCGTCCCGAAAACCGAGGTTGCACCTCTTCGTCAGACGCAACACCTGAGCGGCTTCAGCGGCTTCGCGCTCGCGGACCGCCGGCGTCCCTAAGCTCCCTAACTCTCCGCGCGTCAGGTCGATGACGGCCGTGCGGCGCCCCTGCTCGGCGGCCAACAAGAGCAAACCGCCGCAGCAGAGTTCGGCGTCATCGGGATGGGCCGAGAAAACAGCCAAGTCAAAAGGAGCGTCTTGCATCGTAGGGACTCGGTAGACCAGGCGCAGGTAAGAATCGAAGCCCGCAGTCGAATAACGGCGCCTGCATAACAAAAAGGCTCTCTACGGTGCTCCCCGGAAGCTCTTGCTGATGGTCAGCTTTCATTTGCCTTGCCGAGGCTGCGCGGATTCAGGTACTCCGCGGCCAGGAGGCCCTGCTCGATCTGGGGCGGCGCCCCCCAGCGGTCGATATCAGCGGCCTTTAGGATGGGGTATGCCGATGTAGCACCACCAATCCCCGGACTCTCGACCGCAAAGACGACGCGTGCGATCCGAGCTTCGCGAATGGCGTAAGAGCACAGAAAACAGGGTTCGTTGGTAGTGTAAAGCGTCGCCCGCGCCAGCCCCTTTCGGTTGGCGGATCGTAGAGCCGCCGCGACCGCAAGAATCTCGGCATGCGCGAACGGGTCGCCGCTGGAGGGAGATTGCTCCTCGGCCTCCGCCATGATCCGCCCCTCCACTGTAATCACGCAGCCTACCGGCGTGTTCCCGGACTGTCTTGCTGAAGCGGCCAGGTCGATACAGCGCAGCATCATTCGTCGATCGAAGACCGAGTCGGCCGGCAAAGCTTGGGCGCGTCCTTTCAAAGCTGCTCGTCCAAATGATTCGCTTCTACGCCCGTCAAGCCCGTCGTGGCGACCGCTAAACAACACACTCGGCCGCATCCGGCGCTATTCCTCACGCAATCCCAGGGCCTTGATCTTGGAAGCTAGAGTAGTGGGCCGGAGTCCGAGCAGCTTAGCAGCTCCTGCAGGTCCGGAGATCCGCCAATGGGTCACCTCCAACGCGGCGAGCAGATTTTCACGCTCCCGGCGCTTGAGTGCGCTGTATTTCAGGATCTCCTTGGAGCCGCTCTTGGGCTTGACCGTTACGTCGGGCAGCCGTTGGTTGATGCTTGAATCCCCAGGGACGTCGAACTCGAGAGGGCCCGCTTGCGCCCTAATAACCGCCCTCTCAACAATGTTCTGCAGCTCCCTGACATTGCCCGGCCAGTTGTAGCGCTGCAGGGCTTCAACGTGCCTGCCTTTGAGCTTCAGAAGCGGAACGCCCAGCCGCCGGCAAGCCTGTCCAAGGAAGTGGTCGGCCAGCATCGGCACGTCGTCCACCCTCTCACGAAGAGGAGCGACGTTGATCGGGAACACATTGAGTCGGTAGTAGAGATCCTCCCGGAACCTGCCGGCTTCGACTTCGCGTTCCAGGTTCCGGTTCGTCGCCGCAATCACTCTTGCGTCGACTTTGCGCGAGCGCTCCTCGCCGACGCGCTCGAATGTCCCTTCCTGCAGCACGCGCAACAGTTTGCCTTGCAGATCCAAAGGGATCTCGCCGATTTCATCCAGAAACAGCGTCCCTCTATCGGCAAGCTGAAAGCGACCCACGCGGTCCCGAATTGCCCCGGTGAACGCTCCCTTGACGTGGCCGAAGAACTCGCTTTCAAACAGCTCGCGCGGTACGGAACCGCAGTTCACCGTGACCATCGCACGTTCCCTTCTGCGGCTGCTCTCATGAATTGCTCGCGCTATTAACTCTTTCCCTGTGCCTGATTCTCCACAGATCAGCGCGGTCGTATCGGCAGGTCCTACGAGGCCGACCTGGTCCAAGACTTTCCGCAGCGCCGAGCTTTGGCCGACCATATCTCCAAAGCCGTGGGAGACTTTGGCTTCTTCTCGAAGGTATTCGTTTTCGAGTTCCAGCCGACGATGGAGCTGCTCGATCTCCTCGAACGCTCGGGCGTTGGCGATCGCGACCGACGCGTGGTCCGCGAAAAGACGCAGCCATGCCACTTTCTCCAAGCCCAGCCGTTCCCGGGTGAACACTCCCAAAACTCCGAGAATCTCCTCTCGAAAACAGAGTGGATGGCCGACAAACGACCGAATGCCCTCTCTATGCAGCCAGTCGTCGTGTCCGATCCACTCGTTGTCGCCCGCCGTGTCCAGCAGGTGTTCCGATTGTCCAGTTGCGCCAATGCGCCCGATGATCCGGATACCCAGCGGAAAGCGCTGAAAATCACCGTCCATTCGGTACCACTTGTGGCCGCTCAAAGGGTTCGTCGGCCTTCCCATGCTCGCTTTCAGGTGTAGACACATTTCCTGATCCGGGCATTCGGCCTGCAGTGCGCACCGTTCGCAAATGTCACCCGGGGCGGTCAGCCAGATCCGGGTTAACGTACACGACGCTTCATCGGCCAATCCCGTCACTATCATCCGCAGCACGGTCTCGACGTCGCGAGCTTCCGCCACCGCTAGGGAGATGGACTGAAGCAACTCTAGATTGAGAGGCCGAGACTCGATTCGTGTCTCCTTGCCCTCAGCTTCGGTGCCCTGAGCTTCAACCGGCGTCATGACCTGCACCCATTAGATACGAGGTCTCGTCGTCTGTCAACGATAAATCGGTATTTCGACGAAATGTCGTAGGGGCCTAAGGCTTTCAGATTGTGACGAAAAGCTAATCAAGTCAGCCAGATAAAGGTTTCCCAGGGCTTGGAGAGCCACGTGCTGTTAAGCAGGTCAGTCAGCCTCTTGGCTGCTGGATTCCCATCACCGGAGATGAAACGCAATGAACCGGAAACGGATACGACACGAAGAGGAGTGTCCCCATGACCAATACAGCTAACAGCATGAGCGAGTACGGCGTGATCGCCAAGGTCGTCCAGCATTACATCGATGGCGCCAAGTCCGGCAGAGGTGATGACATGAAAGCTGCCTTCCACAAGGACGCAACTGTGTTCGGTTACATCGGCACCGACCTGTTCGCCGGCCCAATCCAGCAGCTCTTTGCCTGGAATGACCAGAACGGTCCGGCGAAAGAGCTCCAAGCATCAATCGCCGACATCGAACTGGCCGGTACAGTCGCCACTGTACGGCTTGAGCTCGACAACTGGACCGGCTCCCGGTTCACCGACATGTTCACGCTGCTGAAAGTCGACGGGGAGTGGAAGATCATGAACAAGGTCTTCCATCTGCACTCTTGAGGGAGTAGCGACCGATAGAGAGGATAACCGCGAACCCGGGCATCAATAAACTGATCCCAAAAGGAGACTAACCATGACCAAGACTATTCTCATCACCGGCGCATCCACCGGCTTTGGCCGCGATACCGCCGAGACTCTTGCCCGAGCGGGCCACAAAGTGTTTGCCTCGATGCGCGATCCGGAAGCCAAGAACCGTGCCCATGCGGACGCACTCCGAGGCGGGAACATCGAAGTCGTTGAGCTGGATGTTACCGATTCCCAATCGGTCGACCGGGCTGTCGCCGCGGTTATCGCGAAGGCAGGTCGCATCGATGTCCTGATTAACAATGCCGGCGTCGCGGCGGCCGGAGTGTCCGAAGCGTTCACGCCCGAGCAGGCGACCAGGTTGTTCGACGTCAACGTCATCGGGCTACATCGGGTGACCCGAGCAGTGCTGCCACACCTCCGTCGCCAAGACGACGGCTTGATCGTCAATATCGGGTCGATCCTCGGTCGTGTCACCTTCCCTTTTTTCGGACTCTACGGTGCAAGCAAGTTCGCGGTCGAGGCTCTGACCGACAGCTTCCGCTACGAGGTCTCACAGCTCGGAATCGATGTTGCTCTCGTGCAACCCAGCGCCTATCCCACGCAGATGTACGCCTCCGCGGCTCAGCCGGCCGACACGGGGCGGGCGGCGGAATACGGCACCGTCGGGGAGATCCCCGGCGCCATGCTGCAGCAATTCAGCACCATGTTGTCGGGGTCTGACGCTCCGAACCCCCACGATATCCCCGAAGCGATCGCCAAGCTGATCGCCGCCCCTAAGGGCGCCCGGCCGGCTCGGACCGTAGTGGGCGCCGGCTACGGTGCTGATGCCGTGAACGATGCGACCGAACCGATTCAGGCGAGTACGGTCGAGGCACTCGGCCTAGGCCGGCTTGCGACGGTCCCGAGCGTGCTCGCGAAGAGCGCATGACGGCTCGTGCCGGGAAATCACCTAACTAATTTCGAGTCCCACGAAAGGAGATAGAAAATGTCACAAACAGCAATTGCAGAGGAAAACCGGACGATGCACCGATCCGAGGAAATCGAGGGGTTGGATATCTTCTACAGGGAAGCCGGGCCGCCGGACGCTCCAACCGTCTTGCTGCTGCACGGCTTTCCCACGTCCTCCCACATGTTCCGTAACCTTATTCCGAGGTTGTCGGATCGATTTCACGTCGTTGCCCCGGACTTTCCCGGTTTTGGGGCCAGCTCGATGCCGGGTCTCGACGAGTTCGAATACTCGTTCGACAACATCGCGCGCGTCGTGGAGAAGTTCGTCGAAAAGCGCCAAATCGACCGCTACAGCCTTTATTTAATGGACTACGGCGCACCCATCGGTTATCGCGTCGCCGCGAGTCGTCCGGAGCGCGTGGAATCCCTGATCGTCCAGAACGGCAACGCCTACGACGAGGGTCTTCTGGATTTCTGGAATCCGATCAAGGCCTATTGGAAGGAGAAGACTCCCGAAAATGCCAAGGTTCTTCGGGACTCTCTATTAACCATCGAGGCGACGAAGTGGCAGTACACCCACGGCGTGCGGAACGTCGAGACAATCGCGCCCGACAACTGGTTCAACGACCAGTTCTTGCTCGACAGGCCTGGGAACAAGGACATACAAATCGAGCTGTTCTACAGCTACGGAACCAACCCGCCACTCTACCCGGAATGGCAAGCCTACTTCCGTCGGCACCAGCCTCCGACGCTGATCGCTTGGGGAAAAAATGACTACATCTTCCCCGGCGAAGGCGCCGAACCGTACAAGCGCGATCTGAACAACGTCGATTTCCACCTGCTCGACACCGGGCATTTCGCGCTTGAAGAAGACGGAGAAGTGATCGCCGACTTGATGCGCGACTTTCTCGATAGGAACGTCGTGCGCCAAGACGATCGGGCCGCCGTCGCCTGAATGAACCGTCAGTCCAATGGGCCGCGGGTGTCCGCACCGGCGGCCCGTTCTGAAGGAGTGAACCATGGACCACCCAATCAGTGACATAGCCTTTACGCCGGCCGTAAAGGCGGCTCAAGAGGAGCGGGGCTCCCGATCCGCCTACGCCAAGATGGAGCAGAGGGGCGGCTGGAACGACGTTGTGACGCCCGAGCTAGCGGAGTTTATCGCGGCACGCGATTCCCTCTATCTCGGGACGACCGGAATGCCGCCGACGGTCAGCCCTACATTCAGCATCGAGGCGGGCCGAAGGGCTTTCTGAAAGTGCTGGACGAGCGCACCTTGGCAATCGCCGATTACGTCGGCAACGCCCAATACATCTCGCTTGGGAACCTGGCCGAGAACAACAAGGCTTTCATCTTCCTGATGGACTACCCGAACCGGCATCGGATCAAGATTTGGGGCACGGCGGAGTTCGTCGAAGACGATCCCACGCTGCTTTCACGAGTGGCCGATCCGGATTACAAAGCGAGGCTGGAGCGAGTTCTGGTTTTCCACGTCAAGGCTTGGGACGTTAACTGTACGCAGCATATCCAGCAGCGGTTCACGCCGGAAGAGTTCGAGCCGGTCGTCCAACCACTTCGTGATCGCATTGCCGAACTGGAAGGCCAAAACCCCGAGCTCGCAGATCGCCTCGCGGCGGCGGAACAGCAGCCGGTGTAAAGGCCCCGCTCGCCGCCGCGACCTCCAAACCGCCGACCGAGCCGCCCCCGCCCACCGAGCACTCTGATGTAAGGTAGCCAAAGCTGGGAGGAGTCATGGAAGCATTTATCAAGTTCAACAAGGGGGTCCTCAAATCTCCGGCTCACGTCAAGATTTGGATGGTCGCCCTGCTGAGCGTGAATCTATTCGTCCCGCTGTTTTACATCACGCTCTTCGAGGCCCAAGCCGTCTTGGCCGCTTTCTTCGCGAGCTTCGCCTTGATGGTTGCGCTTACCGCTTACTCGGGTTTCTCGCGCCTCGTGGGCCTCGGCCACATCCTTTGGGTTCCCCTTCTCTACTTCCTGTGGGTCCGGCTTGAGTTGAACCCGGCAGACAGCTTTGTCGGGCTGTGGGTGCGCACGTTGATAGTCCTGAACGTAGTGTCGCTGGTGATCGACATCATCGAGACCGGCCGGTATCTCGGCGGAGATCGTCGAGAGATCATATCCGGGCTCTAAGCTGGGAGGAATCGCATGGCCAAGAGCAACGAAGAACGAGTCCGGTTCGCAAATGACGAGATCCTTGGGAAAGGCAACTTAGATGTCGTGGATGAGATCTTTGCGACCGACTACGTTGTACACGCAGGTGGCAAGGATTACAAAGGCCACAAATTCGTAAGAGCATTCGCCGGACAGCTTCGTTCGGCGATTCCGGATCTCCGAGTCGTGGAGGTCGCGCTCCTGATCCAGGCAGGTGATACGATCGCTTGGCAGCGCACGTTAAGCGGTACGCATGAGGCAGAGATGAAGGGTATTCCACCGACGCGGCGGAAAGTGGAATGGAGAGACATGATGGTCACTCGTTTCGACGGCGAGAAGATTGCTGAGGAGTGGGCGGTTTCGGAGCTGGCGGGGGAGTTGTTCTCAAAATTCCCCCATGCATGAACACCGGACTCATTTGGCCGTTCGCCGCCTGATTGGCCGCTTTTCACGAACGACCGGTTAGGGTGAAAGGCGTCGTTTGCAAAGAGGGCTACGGCCCAATGTTGTGGTTGGCGGGCTTATCAATGGCGGCCTAGAGCAGCTTCCCTGGCTCTACCCCGAAGGGGTGAACACTTTTCTACAATTCTGTTCACTCGGCCCGGCCGGAAAGCTTGACATAAGCCGTCAGCCTCTCTACGGTGCCGGCCCATGAAAGCACTGCGTTCGCATTTCGAAGCCTCACGCATGGCGCTGCGCCAAGCCGAAATTTCGCTCTAAGACAATGGAAGCCGCGCGGCACGAAAATCCAGGCAGATACCGGCCGCCCGCATCAAGGAGAAGCAACGATGGCCAAGGTAACAGTGCGAAGCGTCACGAACTACCAACAGCTCGTGACGACCGACCACCATGCGCTGGTGGCCGATGAGCCCGAGGGAGTCGGCGACGGCCTGGGCCCCAATCCGTATGAACTTCTACTCAGTGCGCTGGGCACTTGCACGGCGATGACGGTGCTGATGTACGCCCGACGCAAGGAGTGGGTGCTCGACAACATAGAAGTCGAGCTTTCGTTCGACCGGATCCACGCCGAAGACTGCGCCGACTGCGAACAAGAGGGCGGATTGGTTGAAAGCATCGGCGTAAAGCTGCGGTTCGAAGGACCACTCGATCAGGCACAGATCGACCGGTTGGCCTATATCGCGAGTCGATGCCCGGTACGAAAAACTCTGGCCGGCGGCCCGCGGATCGTTGATGAAGTGCTCTGACCGGGGCGCATCATGTCAGCAGAGAAGACCGGGAGGAAATCCTTCGACAGGGAGCAAATCACATGACAGCGAAGTACGACGCAATCGTGATAGGCACCGGACAAGCCGGACCTTCTCTTGCGGGCCGCCTGGCGGGCGCGGGAATGAAAGTTGCCGTTGTGGAGCGGAAGCTTTTCGGCGGCACCTGCGTCAACACCGGCTGTATTCCCACGAAGACGCTGGTCGCCTCCGCGCGCGCGGCTTATATGGCCAAGCGCGCCGCCGACTTCGGCGTGATCGTCAATGGTTCCATCGCCGTCGACATGAAAAAGGTCAAGGAGCGTAAGGACGCCGTGGTCCGAAACTCCAACGTGGGCGTCGAGAAGTGGCTCAAAGGAATGGAAAACGCCGCGGTTTACGAAGGGCATGCAAAGTTCACGGCGTCTCACACCGTCGAAGTCAGAGACGCCGTCCTCGAGGCCGACAAGATTTTTATCAACGTCGGCGCGCGTGCCACGATACCGCCTGTCGAGGGAATCGGCACCGTCCCCTATCTGACGAACTCCGGGATGATGGACATCGATGTCCTGCCGGAACACCTCGTAATCGTGGGTGGCGGTTACATCGCCCTTGAGTTTGGGCAGATGTATCGCCGGTTCGGCAGTAAGGTGACGATCGTCCAGCGAAGTTCTCGCCTGCTTTCGAAGGAAGACGCGGACGTTTCGACCGCGGTTCAGGAGATTCTCGAGAACGAAGGCATTCAAGTTTGTACGAACACCCGCGATTTGAGCGTCCAAAACGAGAACGGTCGAATCGCCGTGCGATTGAAATGCAACGACGAAGCAATGGAGGTCAGCGGCTCGCACCTACTCGTCGCCGCCGGTAGAACCCCCAATACCGACGATCTCGGGTTGGATTCGGCCGCTATCGAAACCGACCCACGAGGTTTCATCCAGGTCGACGATCAACTCCGAACCAGGGTGGAGGGCGTCTGGGCGTTGGGGGAATGCAACGGCCAAGGCGCATTTACGCACACCGCTTACAACGATTTCGAGATCGTGGCCGCTAACCTGCTCGACGGTGACCAGCGTCGAGTGAGCGATCGGATTTTCGCCTTCGGTCTCTTCATCGATCCGCCGCTCGGCCGCGTCGGCCTTACCGAAAAGCAGGTGCTCGCATCAGGACGAAAGGCGCTGAAAGCGACGAGGCCCATGACCCGCGTGGGCAGGGCCGTCGAAAAGGGCGAGACCCAGGGTTTCATGAAGGTTCTTGTGGATGCCGAAACCCGACAAATCTTGGGTGCGTCGGTTCTCGGTGTTGGGGGGGACGAAGTCATCCACTCTATCCTCGACGTCATGTACGCCAAGGCTCCCTACACCGTGATCCAGCGAGCCGTACACATTCATCCGACAGTGACCGAGCTGATTCCAACGATGCTTGCGGATCTCGCACCCTTAACCTGAGTTAACAAAGAAGTAAACGCGCCAGGGACGAGCAGGTTGATCAGGTCCTGAAGCTCGGCATTTCGCACTACGCGATCACCGCCAAGCTCGGGCGGCCTCAGCTATTTGGGCAGACGGCCTCTTGACCTGCAGGCGCAATGCGCCCTGTGACCTGAACCGGTCTCGGTCATGGTTGGCTCTCGCAGAGCCGCAGTCCTCGGGAAAGCGGTTTCCCGGCTAGATGATAATCGACTTTGCCAGATAGAGCTGAATGACCAACAGGATGTGTCCTGCCGAGTGCGCAAGGATGACAATCCACAGGTTTCGGCCGCACAGCAGATAGGCGGTGCCCCAGACAATTCCCATCATGACCGTTACGATCATGCCGCCGATGCCCCATTGAAAATGAACCGCGCCGAAGACGAGCGCCTGAACGAGGACGGTCATGAAGGCGCCGCCAATGGTCCGTCCGAAAATATCTGAAAGCCGCCCGATGAGAAATCCCCGGTAGATGACCTCTTCGGGGATTGATGCGGTCAGCGGCAGGACCAACGCCATGGTGATGGCAGCGCCGAGGTTGCCGGAAATCGAATCGTGTCGAGACAGGTCCGGTTCCGGCAAGGAGATGAACGATGAAACAAGCAGCGGCGCCAGATTTTGCACCGCAATAAAGGCAACGAGGATGCCGATGACCTGCAAGGGAACCGTTGCCCAGCGCTTTGGCCGCCTGAACCCCAGATCGGCGAGGGTTCCGCCGCGGGCGAAAACTACGCCGACCGCAGCGAGAGCGCCGCCGAGGACGGCGGTCACGCCACGTGCTTCCGCTCCGACAGATATCCATCCTCGGGCATTGGCAAGATCCTCGAGAAAAAAGGCGAGGCCTGACACCGCAAAGACGATCACGATATCGATAGAGAGTTCTGTCGGTTTCGCCTCAGAAACGCGGCGATCTACGGACCTGGTTTCATCAATCATATTGGACATTCCCCACCGGTCGGTGTAGCTTCGACATCGAAAATAACAATGCTCCTGGCAGGTCGGTCGCCCGATGCTGTCGCGGAAAAGAGTGTCTCCGGGCGATCAGTTTTTTTTGGCTCGGGATGTGTAGGCTGATGCTTCCCGGCGTGTGTCCTGGCGTGTCGAGCACATCAAACGCCTGCTCGGCGAGCGCGATGGAATCCCCCTCACGAAGCTTCACGTCGATTTCGGGCTTTTCCGGCGGCTCGACGCCGATCCATCCGGCCTGGATGTCGAGCTGGTCACGAATCACTAGATCCTTCTCGTTCATGTAAAACTTGATTCTTCTTGGTAACCGGCGTCGTCACCTTCGAACCTTCACATACTTCCTCAATACACGGATGAAGGGTTCGCCCGCATAGAGGTTGCCGTTGCGATCGGCCGCGACAAACTCCGCCCCTGAGCCGCGAGTTACGCGCGGATCTCCCCAGGGGTAGCGCACGAAAGCTTCGACCCAACCGGTTCGCGCGTCGCCTATCCGAATGCCCATCTCCCAGCCCGGGTTCTGCACGTTGTCCGACTCCGAATCGGACACATAGATCTTATCGTTGTCGTCAAAGAAGATCCCGCTCGGTCGCCCGAACTGCGTCCAAGTCGCGAGGTGGGCGCCTTGCTGATCGAAGATCTGGATTCGACTATTGGACCGATCCGCCACGAACACCCGTCCTTGGGCGTCGACGGCGATGGCGTGTAACGTCCGGAACTCGCCCGGACCGTAGCCGGTTTCCCCCCAGGACATCAGATAGGTTCCGTCGCTCGAAAACTTCACCACGCGGTTGTTGCCGTCCGCGACATGGCCGTCCGCGACGAGGATGTCTCCGTTCTCGAGCGTCACGACGTCGCTGGGAGAGTTGAAACTGTTCGGGCCGGGTCCGGGCTTACCCGGAGTGCCGAGTTGCATCAGAACTTCTCCCGTCGGGCTGAATTTGACGACTTGGTGTCCCCTCGCGCCTTCCGGCGTTCGCTCGGCGCTTACGGCGTCCGTTACCCAAACATTACCGTTCGGGTCGACGTGGATCCCGTGGGGCCAGATGAACATCCCGCCGCCGAAGCTCTCGACGACTCGGCCGGACATGTTGAACTTTAGGACCGGATCCAAATCCGAATCGAGGCATTCGCTTCCAAACCGCTCGGGCTCGGTAGCGTCGCATCGAACAATCGCCCAAACGTGTTTGCCGTCCGGATCGATCGTCACTCCGCCTACCGCGCCCATCGTTCGGCCGTCAGGAAGCCGCGCCCAGCCGTCAACCATGCGGTAGGGATTTGGGTACGGTTGCGCGAGGCAGTCCGCCGCTGCGCCGAGCAGTCCGGCGACGGCGATGAAGAAGATCGAGAACAGTTTTGTGCGAGTCATGATCAGGAAATGCCTCGGCATCAGAATAGCGAACATCGGAGCACGAACACTGGAAGCGACAAATGAGGCTGGGGCTGGGTACCCTGACTGCTCAGGTAACCTTTTCAGACGAAACATTCAGCGATGCTGATTGGACGGCCCAGAAAGTGGAGGACACAACGCCGGGGGCATCGGCTGTGTTTACGCTGCGCAAGTCTCCTCAGGCGGAAGCGGAGCAGATACTGGCCCATTCCCGCGTGTTACCCACCAATACACACAGGGGCTTATCGGCGTGGCCCACCTGCGAGCAGGGGCCATCTATGACCCTGCCGGGCAAGGATCTATTGCTTCAATCGGCTATTCGTACGACGCAATCCACCTGAACCCACCCCCCGGGATTGGCGGTCGGCTATTCTTTGGTGCTGTTGCCGTAAGCAAGCTGAATCCACGGGGTTCGGAACTTGTCTACTCCACGTTCTTTGGCGGCACGGGTATGGACATCGGCCACGATATAGCTGTGGATTCGAACGGCAACGCTTACGTGGCCGGAGAGACCGACTCCACGGATTTTCCCTCGATAGGAGCGTTTCAGCCTATGAACGGCGGACCCGTGCAGCGGTACCCATGAGGGCGACCAGATCTTCTTGCTGCTCTTCGGAACCGGGTTCCGGGGCTTTACGAAGTCAGTCTCAGCTGCGGTGGGCGGCGAAAACGTTCAGGTCCTTGGTGCTGTGCCACAAGGCCAATTCGTGGGCCTCGACCAGATCAACATCGGCCCCTTGCCGAGAAGCCTCGCCGGCCGCGGCGAAGTCAACATCCTCCTCACCGCCGACGGCAAACCAGCCAATACGGTGACAGTCAACGTGCGTTAGCGTCGCGGCGGTGGACCGAACACACGGGCAGCGTGCCGCTGTCCCCGCTCCAGGTAGGTTGGTCGCGGCCGGTAGGCCACCCTTGAGGGATCCGTTTAGCTCGCTGCGGCCGGCGGGTTCTCTTCGGAGGCTTGATCTTCGGTTGCGGCCTTTTCTTCCTGCTGCTGTTTCATGCGCTCTTCGCGGCGTTTGCGACGGTCTTCGGCGCGCTTCTTGAGTTCCGCGCCGAGAATTTCGATCAGGGCCATTTCAGCTCCGTCGCCCTTGCGGGGCCCCAACCGAACGATGCGTGTATAGCCGCCCTCGCGCTCGGAAAAGCGCGGCGCCAGCGTGTCGAACAGTCGCTTGACCGCTCCGGGCGTTTGCAGATAGGAGGCCGCTTGGCGGCGCGAATGGAGAGTATCACGCTTGCCCAGCGTGATCATCTTTTCGACCACCGGCTTGACGGCTTTGGCCTTCGTTACCGTCGTGATCACGCGGTCTTGGAGAATGACGCTCGTTGCCAGCCCGCGCAGTAGTGCACGACGGGCCGATGGGCTGCGTTGAAGTTTGAATCCGGCCTTGCGGTGCCTCATGAACGGCGTCTCCGGGAGCCTACACGCCCATCGTTTCGGCTTCGGGGGTTTCGATGGCTTCGACGACTTCCGCGCCGGCCGGAGCGATAAGTCGACCCTGCTCATCGAAGCGCATTCCGAGCGCGAGCCCCATCGAACCCAGGATTTCCTTGATTTCATTCAGCGACTTGCGGCCGAAGTTCTTCGTCTTGAGCATGTCGGCTTCGCTGCGAACGACCAGATCGCCGATAGTCTGGATATTGGCGTTCTTCAAACAGTTATAGGAACGAACGCTGAGCTCGAGTTCCTCGACCGAACGGTTGAGATGCTCGTTGTAGATATCGGCGGCTGCGTCGGCCGGGACCTCTTCGGCGGCGGTCTCTTCCTCGAAGTTGATGAAGATCGTCATGTGATCCTTGATCAACTTGGCGGCGAGGCCGACGGCGTCTTGGGGTGCAACGGCCCCGTTCGTCCAGACCTCGACGGTCAGCTTGTCATAGTCGGTCATCTGGCCGAGGCGAGCCGCCTCGACTTCGTAGTTGACCTTGCGTACGGGCGAGTGAACCGCATCGATCGGGATGTAGCCCAGCGCCAAATCGTCGTCAAAGTTCTTCTCGGCGCTGACATAGCCGCGCCCCTGCTTGACCCGCATTTCGACATCGAGAATGCCGCCCTTGCCGACCGTGCCGATATAGACCTCGTTGTCAAGGATCTCGACATCGGAATCAGCCTCGATCTGCCCGCTGCGAACCTCGCCCGGCTCGGTGGCGCGAAGGCGAATCGTCCGCGAACCTTCACCATGGAGCTTCAATGGGATCTGCTTGAGATTGAGGATGATGTCGGTGGCGTCCTCGACCACGCCTGGAATCGGGCTGAACTCGTGCGAGATACCCTCAATCTTCACCGCGGTGACCGCCGCGCCTTCGATCGAACTCAACAGCGCTCGGCGCAGCGAATTGCCGATCGTTCGGCCAAAACCGCGCTCGAACGGCTGTGCGGTAAATGTTCCATGCGTCGGGGAGAGTTCCTCGCCGTCCGTTGCCAGTCTCTTGGGTTTTTGAAATCCTTTCCACATACGACCTATTCTCCGTTCAGGCCGCCGGCGTACCGCGGGCGACCGTGGGTAAGGGGTTCGCTATCGGGAATAAAGTTCGACGATCAACTGTTCGTTGATGGGGATCTGGACCAATTCATCGCGGCGAGGCAGTCCCGTCACCTTGCCGTTGAAATTCTCTCGGTCGACTTCGAGCCAACCCGGCACCAGAAAATGCTCGGTCGACTCCATCGACGCCGCCACGCCGACGTGCTTCCGCGAGTTTTCGCGAAGCGCGATCTGGTCACCGGGCTTGACGAGATAGGACGGAATGTTGACCTTGCGTCCGTTGACTTCGACGTGCCCGTGACGTACCACCTGCCGCGCCTGCGCCCGGCTGGCTCCGAAGCCCATACGGAAGACCGCATTGTCGAGCCGGCGTTCGAGCAGCGAAAGTAGATTCTCGCCGACCACGCCTTTCATCTTGGCGGCCTTCTTGTAGTAGTTGCGAAACTGCTGCTCGAGAATGCCGTAAATGCGGCGAACCTTCTGCTTCTCGCGAAGCTGCAGGCCGTAGCCCTGTAAACGCTTTGGGCGGCTCGTCTTGCCGTGCTGACCGGGAAAATAGTTGCGCTTCTCAATGGCGCAGGCCGTACCGTAGCACCGCTCGCCCTTGAGGAAGAGCTTCATCCCTTCCCGTCGGCAGAGCCGGCAAACCGGACCTCGATAACGTGCCATTTTGCTTCTTGTCCTCGTTCCTTATGCGGCCTTCACCTGCTCTAGACGCGGCGTTTCTTCGGCGGCCGGCAGCCGTTGTGCGGAATCGGCGTCACGTCCCGAATCAAGCTGACATCGAGTCCGGCTGACACCAAAGCTCGAATGGCCGATTCGCGCCCGCCGCCGGGCCCCTTGACGCGCACCGTCACCGAACGCAGCCCGTGTTCCTTGGCCGCATTAACGGCCTTGAGGCAGGCTTGCTGCGCGGCGAAGGGCGTGCCTTTCTGCGATCCACTGAACCCCAGCGAACCGGAACTGCACCAGGAAATTACCTTGCCGTCCGGGTCGCTGACCGTGACGATCGTATTGTTGAAAGTCGCCCGGATGTGGATAATGCCCACCGGCACCGACTTCTTGGTACGAGCCTTGAAGCGTTTCTTCTTTCCGCCCTTTGCTTTCGCCTTTGCCATGCTTTCTCCCGGTCCGGGAATCGCCGGACCCTCCGCCGTTCGGCTTACTTCTTCGCCAGCTTCCGCTTGTTCGCGATGGCTCCGCGGCGGGGACCCTTGCGAGTCCGCGCATTGGTGTGGGTTCGCTGTCCGCGCACCGGCAGGCCGCGGCGATGCCGCAGGCCGCGATAGCAGCCGATTTCCATCAGCCGCCGGATGTTCATCGAAACTTCCTTGCGTAAATCGCCCTCGACCTGACCCTCTTCTTCGAGGAGCTTGCGAAGATTCGTGATCTCCTCGTCGTCGAGCGCGCCCATCTTCTTGTCGAAATCAATGCCTGCGCGATAGAGCAGCGAGCGAGCGCGCGTGCGTCCGATGCCGAACAAGTACGTCAGCGCGATCTCGGCTTTCTTGTCGTTCGGCAGGTCAACACCTTCAAAGCGTGCCATCCATCATCCTCCCAACCGGCCGCCGCTGGGGCGGATCGGTTGTCTTATCCTTGCCGCTGCTTGTGCTTGGGATTTTCGCAAATCACCCGCACAACGCCTTTACGACGAATCACCTTGCACTTGATACAGAGCTTCTTAACCGATGCTCGTACTTTCATCGTTCAATGCCGTTCAACAATGCGCCCGCGGCCTGTATCCAGCGGCGACAGCGCAACACTCACTCGATCTCCGGGCAGCAGCCTCATAAAGTCGCGTCCGGCGGCCGCGGCCACGTGGGCGGTAATCTTCGAACCGCCCTCGGCTTCGAGCCGAAACAAATCGTTCGGCAAAGGCTCGATCACCTTCGCCGCGACGGTGCGCTCGCGGGCCGATCCATCATCCTGTCCGTGAACCGCCATCCTCATTCCTGCACGGGAGCCGCCGGGCTACGCCGTCAGCACCCATGGTCCGTCCTCGGTGACCGCCACACAATGCTCAAAGTGGGCGGCGTTGGAGCCGTCGGCGGTCACCGCCGTCCAACGATCGCCGAGAACCTTCGTATCCGGCTTCCCGGCCGCTACCATCGGCTCAATGGCCAGGACCATGCCGGGCTTGAGCCTCGGATTACTCAGTCGGCGGTCGATGTAATTCGGAACGTTCGGCGCCTCGTGCAGCTCCGTACCGATGCCGTGCCCGACAAACTCTCTCACAATCGAGAAGCCCTGGCCCTCGACGTACTCCTGGACCGTTCCACAAACATCGAAAAGGCGCCGCCCGGCGACCATCTTGTCGATCGCCAGATCCAGCGACTTCTTGGTTACGTCCATCAATCTCACGGTCTCCGGCGCGATCTCACCGACGGGCACGGTCGTCGCCGAATCACCATAGTAGCCTTCCAACTGCACGCCGATGTCGATCTTCACGATGTCGCCCTCGGCTAAGGCGCGCTTTCTTGACGGCACGCCGTGCACGACCTCTTCGTTGATCGATGTGCACAGCACGGTGGGAAAATGCTTGCCGGCCGCCTGCACGTAATACCCTTTGAACGCCGCTTTGGCGCCCGCCTCGTTCACCCGCTTTTCGGCGACGACTTCCAAGTCATACGTCGTCACGCCCGGCTTCACCATCCCGCGCATTTCATCCAAAATGCGTCGCACCAGTTGGCCGGCCGCGTGCATTTTCTTGAGCTCGGACGGGCTCTTGCGGATGATCATGCCTGCTTCAGAAACGCAAAAACCTTCCGGGAAACCGATGCCGCCGTCGCCGTGCCGTCGACCGAGTAAATCTTCCTTCCCTTCGCCCGGAAAAACTCAAAGACCGGCTGCGTCTCCTCCTCATAGGCACGCATGCGCTCGCCGATCACCTCTTCGCGATCGTCGGTGCGCACAACCAAACGTGCGTGGCAGACGTCGCAAATATCGGAAATCGCGGGTGGCTGCGAGTGGATGTTAAAGATAGCGCCGCACTTAGGGCAAAGTCGTCGGCCGGTAATCCGTTTAATAAGTTCATTATAGCCGATCTTGATCTCGATCACCGTCGTGCGGTGGCCGAGCGACGCTAACAAATGATCCACTTCGTCGGCCTGCCCCGGGGTACGGGGATAGCCGTCCAACAGAAATCCGCGCCCGCAATCGGGCTGCGCCAGCCTTGAGGCGGCCAGTCCGTTAACCAACTCGTCAGCGACCAACCGTCCGGCGGCGATTTCACCCTGCGCTTGCTTTCCCAATTCGGTCCCGCGGCGCATCTCGTCCCGAATCATGTCGCCGGTCGAGATCTGCGGAATACCATAGCGGGCAGCGATTTTCGCAGCCTGGGTGCCCTTACCCGCCCCAGGCGGGCCGAATAGGATAACCGCCCCGATGCCGCCTTCGCCACTCTCACTCATTCCTCGCCCATCACGGTCCCGAAACGCCCAAACCGCCGATTAGGCGAAAGAGCGCCGGCCCCGAATCCTCCCTGCTTTCGGCGTAAAGCCTTCGTAGTGACGCATCACCAACTGCGCCTCAATCTGATTCACGGTATCCATCGCGACGCCAACGACAATCAGCAGCGACGTGCCGCCGAAGAAAAAGTTGACATTCAAGCCTTCGAGAATCCAACGCGGAAAGTTCTGATCCGCCCAGTCACCGATCAGAGGCAGGTGATGAACACGAGCGCCCGCGATCATCAAATCGGGAATCACGGCAATCAACGCCAGATACAGTCCGCCGACCATCGTGATCTTCGTCAAGATCTGATTGATATGCTCGGCGGTTGGCTTACCCGATCGGATGCCCGGCACAAACCCGCCGTACTTGCGCATGTTGTCGGCCACTTCGGTCGGATTGAAAATGATCGACACATAGAAGAAACAGAAAAAGACGATCAGGAAAACGTAGAGCGCCTCGTAAGCCGGCTCTCCGTAGGTAATCGGCGCCAACACGTTCTGCAACAGTTGGCTGTTGGGGAACATCAGCGCGATGGTCTGCGGAAACGCCAGCATCGAGGAGGCGAAAATTACCGGAATCACGCCGCCTGAGTTCACCTTGAGCGGCAGATGCGTCGACTGCCCGCCCATCATGCGCCGGCCGACAATGCGGCGAGCGTACTGCACCGGGATACGTCGCTCGCCGCGCTCGACCAAGACGATGAAAGCCACGACCGCGACCATCCCGGCCAAGATCAGGACGAATTGCGGTTTGCTCCACTGGCCGGTGACGAAGACGTTGTCGTAGAGGTTTTGAATCGCCCCCGGCAGACCTACGACGATGCCCGCGAAAATGATCAGCGACATGCCGTTGCCGATGCCGCGATCGCTGATCTGCTCGCCCAGCCACATAATGAACGCCGTGCCGGTCGTCAGCGTCAGAATCGTCATCAACACGAAGCCGAATCCGGGTTCGCTCAACCCCTGCGCTTGCAGCATCGAGGCGATCGCCGACGACTGAATGATCGCCAGCCCGATCGTCATATAGCGCGTCCACTGGGTAATCTTGCGGCGTCCCAACTCGCCTTCTTTTTGCAGTTTTTCGAGCGTCGGGACGACGATCGTCAACAATTGCAGAATGATCGAGGCGGTGATATAGGGCATGATGCCCAGCGCGAAAATCGTCAACTGGCTCAACTGCCCGCCTGAGAATAAGTCCATGAACCCAAGTGCGGTCCCCGCCGCTTGTTCGAACAACTCTTGCAGTCGCACGGTGTCGACGCCCGGCGTCGGGATATGGCCGCCGATGCGGTACACCGCCAGCATCGCCAGGGTAAAGAAAATCCGCCGGCGAAGATCCGGGATGCGGAAGACGTTCGTGATAGTATCGACGATCTTCATGCGGAGAGAACTTCTATCTTGCCGCCGGCTTTTTCAATCTTTTCTTTCGCGGATGCTGAGAAGCGGTGCGCGGCCACGGTCAGCGGGCGCGACAGCTCACCGCCACCCAGGATTTTTAATCCGTCGCCGAGTTTCTTCACGACGCCGTTTTGTTGGAGCACCTCGGGACTAAACGTCTCGCCTTCAAGCTGATCGAGCCGCCCGACGTTGACGGCGGCGAATTCCTTCCGAAACGGGTTGTGGAACCCGCGCTTGGGCACGCGTCGAATCAAGGGCATCTGTCCGCCCTCAAAGCCGCGACGTCGGCTGTAGCCGCCGCGCGACTTCTGTCCGTTTTCTCCGCGCCCGGAGGTCTTGCCCATCCCGGACCCGAAACCACGGCCGACGCGCTTGGTGCGGTGGTTTTGTCCCTTGGGCGGCTGCAGATCGGTGAGATTCATTTTGACACCTCGACCAGGTGGGGGACTTTCGCCACCATGCCGCGGATAGCGTCATCGTCCGGCTTTTCGACAACTTGATCAATGCGCCGCAAACCCAGGCCGCGCAGAACGGCCTTGAGCTTCTTCGGCGTCGCGATGGAGCTCTTTACCAGTCGAATCTTGATCATCTCCGCCATGGTCTCTTCCTAAAACAGCCTTCGTGCGTATCTTGCATTACGTTGAGATCCAGCGAGATCGCAAATACCTTGAGCCGCGAAGCGGCGGCAGGAATATAGCCCAGGGTGGAGCCGAAGGCGGAACCCTGGGGACAATCCCCCACCCGCGGGAGCCCTGAAAGGGCGGCAAGAACGCCGCCATCCCCCATGTCATGGCGGCGTTATGAAACTGCGGGTTCATAGAAACAGACCTCTTCCGCTGCATTTCACTGCTTGCAGAGCGTTACATCGTCTGCGCGTCGATGCCGCGCATCGCGGCCACTTCGTTCTTCTCGCGCAACTGCTTTAGAGCCTCAAAGGTCGCTTTGATGACATTATGAGGATTCTTCGTGCCGATCGATTTCGTCAACACGTTCTGAATGCCCGCCGCCTCGACGACCGCACGAACGGCCCCCCCGGCGATGGTGCCCTTTCCGGCTCGCGCGGGTTTCAGCAAGACCCGCCCCGCCCCAAAGACGCCCAAGGCTGCATGCGGAATCGTGTGGTCGAGAACATTGACCTTCAGCAAATTCTTCTTTGCCTTCTCGATGGCCTTGCGAATCGCCGCCGGAACCTCCTTGGCTTTGCCCTTGGCGTAGCCAACGACGTGCTTTTCCGGATCCCCGACGACGACAAGCGCCGTGAAACTCAAATTCTTGCCGCCCTTGACGACCTTGGTGACGCGGTTGATATTGACAACCTGGTCTTTGAGGTCCAACTCCGCCGTATTGATTTGTTGTCCTTCGCTCATAGACTCTCTTCCGTCTCCGCTTAGATCCGCAAACCCGCCTTGCGGGCCGCGTCCGCCAGCGCCTTGACTCGGCCGTGATAGCGATGCCCGCCGCGGTCGAAAATCGCGTTCTCAAACCCGGCTTTCGCGGCCCTTTCCGCCACCCGCTTGCCGACATCGGCAGCCGCCGCGATGTTGCCGCCGTAGGCCCCGGCGGCATCCTTGTCGCGGGAGCTCGCCATCGCAAGAGTCCGGCCGGCGTCGTCGTCGATCAACTGCGCATAAATATGCTTGAGCGAGCGAAAAACGGCCAGCCGCGGACGCGAAGCGCCGCCCCGTACTTTCTTGCGAATTCGGCGGTGAATACTCAACCGCCGTCTGTCTCTCGCTGGGGGGCTGTACATGAAACTAAGCTCCAAAGATCCGTGCCGTGCCGACCGGCTCGTCAGGCCTTCACGCCCGCCTTACCTTCCTTCTTGCGCAACCGCTCGCCGGCGTAACGAATTCCCTTGTTCTTGTAAGGATCCGGCGGCCGCAGCGCGCGAATCTTCGCCGCTGTTTGGCCGACCACTTGTTTATCAATGCCCGATACGGTAATGGCCGTCTGCTTTTCGACCTTGATCTCCACCCCTTCCGGCATCAACACTTCGATGGGATGAGAATAGCCGAGCGCAAAGACAACCACACGGCCCGCCACCTGCGCGCGATAGCCGATGCCGACAATTTCAAGCTGCCGCGTGAAACCCTGCGTCACGCCTGTGACCGCGTTCGCCGCCAAACTGCGAGCCAATCCGTGTACGGCGGCGTCCTCGTCGCGCTTTCTCAAGGCCGTCAATACACCGTCGTCGAAGCGAAACTCGATACCGGACGGAATCGGGCATTCGAGCTGCCCCTTCGGTCCTTCGACCTGAAGACGGGCGCCCTCGATCGTTACCTTCGCGTCGGCGGGAACGGTTATCGGTAGGCTTCCAACTCTCGACATAGTTCCCTACAAAACGTCGCAAAGAATCTCGCCGCCCACACCTGCCCGGCGCGCTTCCCGGCCCGTCATCAGGCCTCTCGACGTAGTGAGAATGTTGATTCCCAAACCCCCGATCACGCGCGGGACGCTCTTCGAATCGGTATACACTCGGCACCCGGGTTTCGAAACCCGCTGAATGTGCCGAATCACCGGCGAGTGATCGGGGTTGTACTTCAAGTACACCTTGATCACGCTCTTGTGCTCCTCCGACGCCACCCGGTAGTTCGCGATGTAGCCCTGCTCCTTCAAGATGCGCGCGAGTTCGGTCTTCAGCTTCGAGGCCGGGATCTCGACCTTCACCTTGCGGGCCATTTGGCCGTTGCGAATTCGAGTCAACATGTCGGCAATCGGATCAGTGTACATCGTTGCTTATTTCCTTACCGCTCCGTTCTCAGACGCTCTATTCCTCGTGGGCGGCGATACCCCCCGTCTACCAACTACTCTTGACGACTCCCGGCAACTCGCCGAGCAGCGCCAACTCGCGGAAGCAGATCCGGCAGAGCTTGAACTTTCGCAAAAACCCTCTCGGCCGGCCACAACGCAGACAACGGTTGCGCAGCCGAATCTTAAACTTCGGCTTCTTTTGCTCTCGAGCAACTTTTGCGATTCTTGCCATAGACCCTTCCGTAAACCGGTATCGATCCGTACTCTAGTCGCGGAATGGCATGCCCATCTGCTTCAGCAGCGACAAGCCTTCCGAATCCGTCCTCGCCGTCGTCACCAAAGTGACGTTCATTCCCTTGATCTTGTCGACTTTCGAATACTCGATCTCAGGGAATACCAACTGCTCTTGGAGTCCCAAGGTATAGTTTCCGCGTCCGTCGAAAGCCTTGGGAGAGATTCCGCGAAAATCGCGCACCCTGGGCAATGCGATGTTGACCAGCCGGTCGAAAAACTCCCACATGCGCGCCCCGCGCAGGGTCACCGTCAATCCGATCGACATGCCCTGGCGCAACTTGAAGGCGGCAATCGACTTGCGTGCCTTGGTAACGATGGGCTTCTGACCGCTGATCTGTCCCAATTCCTTGGCCCCGGCCTCGATCAAGCGCGCATTCTGGATCGCCTCGCCCAAACCCATATTGACTTTAATCATGGCGATCTTTGGAACCGCCATCGAACTCGAGTAGCCGAACTCCTTCTGAAGAGCCGGCGCGACTTCGTTTTGGTATCGCTCTTTGAGCCGCGGTGTCATCGTTATCTCAACGGGCTGTTTCTCTGCTCGCGAACCGGCCCACTAGGTCTTCTTTTCGATCGGGTTACCGCACTTGGCGCAAGTCCGTGTCCGGCGGCCGTCGGCGTCGACCTGCCGGGAGGTGCGCACCGGACCGCACGAAGAGCACATCAGCATCACGTTCGAGAGCGCAATCGGTGACTCGCTCTCGGCCACGCCGCCCTTGATCTGTCTTTGGGGGTTGGGCCGCACGTGCTTTTTCATCATCATCACGTGCTCGACCAGCACCCGTCCGAGCTTGCGGTCGACCGAGAGAACGCGGCCCTGCTTGCCGCGGTCTCGGCCGGCAATCACGGCCACCGTATCTTCCTTACGAATGTCGGTTTTCGTCATTCGTCGCAATCCCGCTTCATTTCGTCCCGCCGGCCGGCCACGTTAGAGCACCTCGGGCGCCAGCGAAACGATTTTCATAAACCGCTTGTCGCGCAACTCCCGGGCCACCGGGCCGAAAACGCGCGTGCCTACCGGCTCGCCCAACTCGTCCACCAACACCGCGGCATTATTGTCGAAACGGATATAGGTGCCGTCAGCCCGCCGCGCTTCCTTGCGAGTTCGCACGATCACCGCGCGCACGACCTGTCCCTTTTTCACGTTCGAGTCCGGCACCGCTTCCTGCACAGACGCCATTACGATGTCGCCCAACCCGGCGTGAAGGCCCGTATTGCCGCCTCGGGGCTGAATTGTCCGCAACCGCCGCGCGCCGGAATTATCGGCCACCTCAAGCCGGGTACGAGAGCCGATCATGCCTTCGCACTCCCCTCAGCGGCTCCGGCACGAGCCGGCTTCCAGACCACGTCCGCCAATCGCCAGCGCTTGAGCTTGCTCAGCGGTCGGCATTCCACGATCCGCACGCGGTCGCCGAGCTCGGCCAAGCCTTTCTCATCGTGGGCGTAGAACTTCGATTTGTGTGTCACGATGCGCCGGTACAGCGGGTGCGCCACACGGCGGCTGACCTCGACAACGATCGTCTTCGCCATGCGGGTCGAAACCACCATCCCGATCTTCTGCTGACCACCGCCGCGGCCGGAGGATTGCGCGTGCTCGCCCATCAATTCTTTCCCTCGCTACTTCCTTCGGCTTTCGCCGCCTCTCGCTCGCCCACTACCGTTAACACCCGCGCCAGATCCTTCTTGAGCGCACGGTACTTCTTCACGCCGTCGGTCTGGCCCATCTCGATCTGAAACCGAAGACGAAATACCTGCTCCTTAATCTCCGCCTCCTTGGCGACCAGCTCATCGTCAGCCAAATCGCGAACCTCTTCCGCCTTCATGCCAAACCTCCGAATTCGCGGTTGACGAAGCGGGTTGCAATCGAAAGTTTCTGGGCTGCGAGTGCCATCGCTCGTGCCGCGAGCGCTTCCGTAACGCCTTCGACCTCGAACAGCATCCGTCCGGGCTTGACGACCGCCACCCACTGCTCGGGCGCGCCCTTGCCTTTGCCCATCCGCGTTTCGGCGGGCTTCTTCGTGATCGGCTTATCGGGGAAGATGCGGATCCACAATTTGCCGCCGCGCTTGATGTGGCGGTTGATCGCCACCCGCGCCGCCTCGATTTGCCGGTCGGTTACCCAGCCTACCTCGACGGCCTTGAGCCCGAACTCGCCGAACGACAGCAACGAGCCGCGCCAGGCCTTACCCCGGCGCCTGCCGCGCTGCACCTTGCGGTGCTTGACTTTCTTCGGCATCAACATGACGTATTTCCTAGTTCGGTCCCGCTGCGGCCCAGGCTACCCGGCTATGACCCGCTCTCCTCCGGTGGAGCATCCTCCGCGGGCTCCTCGACCGTCTCCCCTGGAGCATCCTTTGCAGGCGTCTCCGCGGGCGCCTCGGCAGCCTGCTCCGCTGGAGCCTCCGTGGTTTCCGCGGTCGTCTCCGTACCAAGAGCCGGAAGTTCGGCAGTTTCCTCCGTTGGGGAGGCCGCTTCAGCCGGTTCAACCGCTTCCGACGCAGCCTCCGATTCCGCGCTGCCTACCGGCGGCCGGACCGGTGCGGGGCCGTCACCCGCGGGCGGCTCGGGAGGCGCCCCGACCGGCGGTGGCACGGGAGCCGCACCGACGGGCGCCGCGCCGGTCCGGGCGCCCCGATCGACCGCGCGCGAGGCCCGAATGCGCTCGCGCTCTTTCTCTCCGGCCGTGCGCGCTTCGCGGCGTCGAGCCGGCTCGAGCGTTTCGATCTCGCCCGCCGACCGCGCCGGTCCGTGAGGATCGAGGATGTCGCCTTTATAGATCCAGCACTTGACGCCGATCACGCCGTAGGTTGTGTACGCTTCGGAAAAGCCGTAATCGATGTCGGCACGCAGCGTTTGAAGCGGCAGCCGCCCCTGTAGGTTCCATTCGCTGCGCGCGATCTCACGGCCGTTCAACCGGCCCGCCACCCAGATCTTGATCCCTTTGCAACCGAAGCGCTGTGCCGAATCGACAGCCTTCCGCATGGCACGCCGAAACGCCACACGCTTTTCGATTTGCAGCGCTACCGATTCGGAAACCAACTGCGCATCGAGCTCGGGCCGGTGGACTTCCTGAATATCGATGTAGACTTCGCGCTGGGTTTTTTCCTGTAGATCCTGCTTCAGTTTTTCGATCTCGGATCCACGCCGCCCGATGACAATTCCGGGACGTGCAGTCCGAATCGTGATCCTCAATTTGTCGCCCGGCCGATCGATCTCAATCGAACTGATGCCGGCGGCGCGCAGCCGGTCCCGCAAGTGCTTTTTCAGCTTGAGGTCTTCGTGCAGCAGGGTGGCATAACCCTGCTTCGCGAACCAACGCGAGCGCCAAGGCTTGGTGTAGCCAAGCCGGAACCCGTAAGGATGTACTTTCTGGCCCATAGCGAACGATTCCTCCGCCTAGTCGGCTTCTTCCTCGTCGTCATCAGGACGGCCGTCGGAAACCGTCACGACGATGTGTGCCAGCTTGTGCTTGTAGCGAAACGCCCTTCCCATGGCCGCCGCCCGCAGCCGATAAAGCACCGGCCCTTCGTTGACATACGCTTCGCTGACCACTAGCTTGTCGACATCGACGTCGGCGACATCCTCGGCGTTGGCGATCGCCGAACGCAACAGCTTTTCCACTTGCGGCGCGACCCGTTTGTTCGTTTGCCCCAAAATCGTCAGCGCTTCCGACGCGGCCCGGCCTCGAATCAGATCGATCACCAGACGCGCCTTCTGCGGCGACACCCGCACGTAGTTCAATTTCGCTGTCGCCTGCATTGCCGTCCCGTAGCCCTCAGCCCGCCCGTCCGGCTTTCCCACCCCGGTCGGAGTGTCCGCGGTAGGTCCTCGTCGGTGCGAACTCGCCGAGCTTGTGGCCCACCATGTTCTCGGTGATGAACACCGGAATGAATTTGCGGCCGTTATGGACCGCGATCGTCTGCCCCACCCACTCGGGCAGGATCGTCGACCGCCGCGACCAGGTTTTGATAACCTTCTTGTCGCCGCGGGCGTCATGCGCGCCGATCTTGCGCGCCAGATGCTCGTCGTAAAATGGTCCCTTTTTTACCGAACGACCCATTGTTTGACTCTCAAATTGCCTGTCGCCGCTACTTCTTCCCCCGCCGCCCGACGATGTACTTGTCGGTACGTCGGTTGTTGCGCGTCTTATAGCCGCGTGTCGGCACGCCCCAGGGCGTTACCGGATGCCGCCCGCCCGAGGAGCGGCCTTCGCCGCCACCGTGCGGATGGTCGACCGGATTCATCGTAACGCCGCGGTTGTGCGGCCTCTTCCCCATCCAGCGGGTACGCCCGGCCTTGCCCCAGGAAACGTTCCCGTGGTCAACATTGCCGACTTGGCCGATCGTCGCCATGCAGTCGATCAAGATGCGGCGCGTCTCGCCCGAAGGCAGCTTCAGCAACGCGTATCCGCCTTCCTTGGAAATCAGCCGAACTTCCGATCCGGCCGCGCGCGCCATTTGGCCGCCTTTGCCGGGCCGCAGCTCGACGTTATGAACAACCGTTCCCGGCGGAATATGCCGCAGCGGCAGCGCGTTGCCGACCAGGATGTCGGCATCGGGGCCTGACATGATGTTCATGCCCTTCTTGAGCCCGGCCGGCTGCAGAATGTAACGCTTCTCGCCGTCGGCGTAGTGCAGCAAGGCCAGATTCGCAGAGCGGTTCGGATCGTAATCGATCTCGGCCACGACGGCGGGGATCCCGGTCTTGTCGCGTTTGAAATCGACCACGCGGTAGCGCTTCTTGTGCCCGCCGCCGCGGAACCATATACAGATCCGCCCCTCGCTGTTGCGCCCGCCGGAACGCTTCTTGCCCTTGACCAGCGCCTTTTCCGGGTTCTTGCGCGTGATTTCCTCGCGCGTAACCGTGGTCTGAAAACGACGAGTGGGTGTCGTCGGCCTGTATGTTTTAATCGGCATGAGCGACTCGCCTCGAAAAACCCTTTAGATCTGCGCGTACTCGACCATCTTCTCGCCCTCTTGGAGCTTGACGTACGCCTTCTTCCAACTCGGACGATAGCCGGTATAGCGGCCCCGCCGCCGCATCTTGCCGCCGTAGTTGGCGGTTCGAACCTCGGCGACCTTGACCTTGAAAATCTTCCTCACCGCGTTTTTAATGTCCGTCTTGGTTGCGCTCGGGTTCACGCGGAAACACATCGTCTGCTGGAGGGCGCGAATCGTTTCGCTCTTCTCGGTGATGCAGGCGCCACGAATGACGTCGTAGGGACTCACTTCAACACCTCGGAGCAGTGCCGCGCGGCGGCCTCGGAGAAAATCAAGGTCTTGTTCCGCAGCAAGTGATACGGGTGCACCTCGCGACTTCCCAGCAAAGTCACCCCCGGCACATTGCGGCTCGACAAGCGTAAATTCTCGTTCTCACCGTTCGAGACCAACAACACCGTCGCTTCGGCACCCAACTTGTCGAGCGCCTGAGAAAACTCCTTCGTCTTCGGGGCGGCCAGATCGAAATTCTTGACGACCTTCAAAGCTCCATCGGCCAGCCGCACCGAAAGTGCCGAACGCAGCGCCCCGAGCAGCATCTTGCGGGGCAGATGATAGCCGTAGTCGCGCGGTTGCGGCCCGTGCACCGTTCCACCACCGCGCCACAGCGGCGAGCGATTCGACCCGGCGCGTGCACGACCGGTTCCTTTTTGCCGCCAAGGCTTCTTGCCGCCGCCGCGAACCTCACCCTTGCCCTTGGTCTTATGCGTCCCGGCACGCTGTTCGTTGCGGTAATGATGTACGGCTTGATAGAGCAAGGCCCGGTTGATCGCGGAGCCGAACACCTCGTCGGAAAGGTCGAGCGCGCCCACGACGTTATTTTCCAAATCGACTACGTCTACCTTCGGCATCGCTTTCCCGTTTCCCTCAAATCCTTGACGTGCGGCGAACGACGACATAGCCGCCGTTGGGGCCAGGCACCGCGCCCCGCACGAAAATCACGTTGTTGTCGGCGTCCACCTCGACGATTTCGAGATTTCTCGCCGTCACGCGCTTCGCACCCATCTGCCCGGGCAGCTTCATTCCCTTCAAAACACGCGAGGGAGAAGCGCTCTGCCCGATCGAACCCGGCTCGCGATGCGACATCGAACCATGCGACTCAGGCCCGAGGCTCTGTCCGTGACGCTTGATATTGCCTTGAAAACCGCGCCCCTTGCCGGTGCCGATCACATCAACGATCTCCGACACATCGAAGTGCTCGGCCAAAACGCGGTCGCCCATCTTCATTTCTTCGGCGTCGCCCGTGACTGGAAACTCGCGCAGAAAGCGCAGCGGCTCGACATCGGCCTTCTTGAAGTGACCCTGCATCGGCTTCGTCACGTTCTTCGTCTTGACGAACTCCACCAAGCCCAACTGCACCGCTTCATAACCGTCTTTGTCGGCGGTCTTGCGCTGCACGACGACGCAGGGGCCGACCTTCAAGACCGTCACGGGAAGCACCTTCCCGTCTTCGGCGAAGGTCTGCGTCATCCCCACCTTTTTTCCTAGAATTCCCGGCGTCATCGTGGTAACTCTCTCGCTCGCCTTCCGCTATCCGCCGAATGCCTTAATCTCGACGTCGACGCCCGCGGGCAAATCCAGCCGCATCAGCGCGTCGACGGTCTGCTGGGTCGGTTCCAAAATATCGAGCAGGCGCTTGTGCGTTCGAATCTCGAACTGCTCTCGTGCCCTTTTGTCGGAGTGAACCGAACGATTCACCGTGTACTTGTTCTTGACCGTCGGCAGTGGAATCGGACCCGCCACTTGAGCCCCGGTCCGCTTCGCGGTCTCGACGATTTCGCCCGTCGATTGGTCAAGCACCCGATGATCGTAGGCCTGGAGTCGAATGCGGATTCTTTCTTTCGGCATGTCTCTACTCGATAATCTCGCTGACGGTGCCGGCTCCGATCGTGCGGCTGCCTTCGCGAATCGCGAACCGCAAACCCTTCTCCATCGCCACCGGCGAGATCAACTCCACATCCATGGCCACGTTGTCCCCCGGCATCACCATCTCCGTCCCCTCGGGCAACGTCGCCACTCCCGTCACATCCGTCGTCCGAAGGTAAAACTGCGGCCGATACCCGCTGAAAAACGGCGTGTGCCTTCCGCCTTCGTCCTTCTTCAATACGTACACTTCGCCCTTGAACTTCGTGTGCGGCGTGATCGACGCCGGCTTCGACACAACCTGACCGCGCTCGACTTCGTCCTTCTCCAAACCGCGTACCAACAACCCCACGTTGTCGCCCGCCTCGCCTTGATCCAGCAGCTTCTTGAACATCTCCACGCCCGTGATCACGCGCTTCTGCGTCTCCCGGAACCCGACAATCTCCATCTCCTCGCCGACCTTCACCGTCCCGCGCTCCACCCGTCCCGTCACCACCGTGCCACGTCCCGAGATCGAGAATATATCCTCGATCGGCATCAAAAACGGCTTGTCCTTCTCCCGCTCCGGCGTCGGGATGTACTCATCCACCGCCTGCATCAACTTTTCGATGTCCGTCTCGGCGCCCTCTTGGCCGTCCAACGCATGCAACGCCGAGCCTTGAATCACCGGAATGTCGTCGCCCGGAAAATCATACTTCGACAACAATTCCCGCACCTCGAGCTCCACCAACTCGAGCAACTCCGGATCATCCACCGCGTCGCACTTGTTCAAGAACACCACGATGTAGGGCACGCCCACTTGCCGCGCCAGCAAGATATGCTCCCGCGTCTGCGGCATCGGACCATCGGTCGCCGCCACCACCAAGATCGCGCCGTCCATCTGCGCCGCGCCGGTGATCATGTTCTTGATGTAGTCGGCGTGACCGGGACAATCCACATGCGCGTAGTGGCGGTTGGAGGTCTGATACTCCACGTGCGCCACCGCGATCGTGATGCCGCGGGCCTTCTCTTCCGGCGCGTTGTCGATCGAATCAAACGAACGAAACGACACCGACGAATCGTGCTTCTGCAGAACCTTGGTGATCGCCGCCGTCAACGTCGTCTTGCCGTGATCGATATGCCCGATCGTCCCCACGTTTACGTGCGGCTTGCTGCGATCAAATTTCTCCTTCGCCATTTCTCTCTCCGTGCGTGCTTATCGCTTCAGTCGTCGCGGCGCGCCGATCACGCCCTAATGAAAAACGCCCCCTCGAACGCGGCCGATAACTTCTTCGGCCACTTGAGCGGGCGCTTGCTCGTATCCCTTCAAGTGCATCGTGTGCGTGCCGCGTCCCTGCGTGCGCGAACGCAGATCCGTGGCGTAGCCGAACATCTCGGCCAGCGGAACACCGGCCTTGACGATCTGCGAGCCGCCGTGCAGCTCCATACCTTCCACGTGGCCGCGTCGGCTGTTGATGTCGCTCATTACATCACCCATGTACTCTTCCGGAACGACAATCTCGACCGCCATGACGGGTTCGAGCAGGACCGGTGAAGCCTTTTGGGCGCCGTTTTTGTATGCCATCGAACCGGCAATCTTGAAGGCCACTTCCGAGCTGTCGACCTCGTGGAAGCTGCCGTCCTCGAGCGTGACCTTGACGCCGACGGTCTCATAGCCGGCCAGCACGCCCGTTTCCATCGCCTCGCGAACACCGCGTTCAACCGAGGGAATGTACTCCCGTGGTATCGCACCGCCTCTGATGGCGTTGTCAAATTCGAAATCGCCCGCCGGATTCGGTTCGATCGTGATGCGGCAATGCCCGTATTGGCCGCGCCCGCCCGACTGCCGCACGAATCGCCCCTCAGCGGAAACTTTCTTGCGGATCGTCTCGCGATACGCGACTTGCGGCTTACCGACGTTGGCGGAAACCTGGAATTCCCGCAACAACCGGTCAACGAGAATCTCCAAATGCAACTCGCCCATTCCCGACAGAATCGTCTGTCCGGTATCGGGGTCGGTGACGACGTGGAAGGTCGGATCTTCTTGCGCCAGCTTCCCGAGCGCCATGCCGATTTTTTGCTGATCGGCCTTGGTGCGCGGCTCGACGGCGAGCGAAATCACCGGTGTCGGGAAATCGATGCGCTCTAAAACCACCGGCGCGTCGGCGTCACACACCGTGTCGCCGGTTTGAACGGTCTTCAGGCCCACGACGGCGACAATATCGCCGGCGCGCACCGACCCGACATCCTCGCGCTTGTTGGCGTGCATCTCGAGTAGTCGCCCGACACGCTCGCTGCGCTTCTTGGCGATGTTATAGACCGAGCCGCCGGCCTTCAGCGTTCCCGAATAAACCCGCACAAACGCAAGCTGACCCACATACGGATCGGTGATGATCTTGAAGACCAGCGCGGAGAAGGGCGCCTTCTCGTCCGCCGGACGAACCAGCGTTTCCTCGCCCGCCAAATCGGTGCCTTCAACAGCGGGCACTTCAAGCGGCGAAGGCAGATAATCAACAACGGCGTCCAGCAACCGCTGCACGCCTTTGTACTTGAAAGCCGATCCGCAAAGAACCGGCGTAATCTTCATCGCGATCGTCGCGCGGCGCACGCCTTCGCGGAGGTCGTCGTTTGAGATCGTCGCACCCTCGACGAACTTCGCAAACAACGCGTCGTCCTGCTCCGATACCCGCTCGATCAACTGCGCGCGACGCTGCTCGGCAAGCTCCCGCAGATCGTCGGGAATCTCAGCCACGTCGTATTTCGCGCCGAGCGTGTCGTCGCGCCAGAGGATCGCCTGCATGTCGACCAGGTCAACCACGCCCCGCAACTCCGCTTCGCTGCCTAGCGGGATTTGAATTGGAACCGGGTTGGCTTTGAGGCGGTCGCGAATCGTCCCCACGGCAAAATCAAAGTCCGCCCCGACTCGGTCCATTTTGTTGATGAAGCAAATGCGCGGGACGTTATACTTGTCCGCCTGACGCCACACCGTTTCCGATTGCGGCTGCACACCGGCGACAGCGTCGAAGAGGGCGATTACACCGTCGAGCACCCGCAGACTGCGCTCGACCTCGGCAGTGAAATCAACATGCCCGGGCGTGTCGATGATGTTGATCTGGCAGTCACGCCAGAAGCAGGTTGTTGCCGCGGAGGTAATCGTGATACCCCGCTCCTGCTCCTGCTCCATGAAATCCATGACCGCGGTGCCTTCGTGCACCTCACCCATCCGGTGTAGACGCCCGGTGTAGTAGAGAATCCGCTCGGTGGTCGTCGTCTTCCCGGCGTCAATATGCGCCGCGATGCCGATATTGCGGTATTTCTCTAATGGAACAGCCGCGGACATAGCTCAATTCGCTTCCAATGCCTCGGTCAACCCAGGCCTATTCGACAACTCCTACTACCAACGATAGTGCGCGAACGCCTTATTGGCCTCCGCCATACGATGAACGTCCTCGCGTTTCTTGATCGCCGAACCGCGGCTCGCCGCCGCTTCCATGAACTCGGCCGACAAACGGTCGGCCATGCTGTTCTCCGAACGCCCCCGCGCGTAACCGATCAGCCAGCGAATCGACAGACTGGTACGGCGGTTCGACGCCACCTCGATCGGCACCTGATAGTTCGCGCCGCCAACGCGCCGCGACTTCACTTCGACAACCGGCTTACAGTTCTCGACGGCCTTTTTGAAAACCTTCAGCGGGTCTTCTTCCGAACGGTCTCGAATCTGATCCATCGCGGAGTAGAAAAGGCGTTCGGAAACCGACTTCTTGCCGTCGACCATCAAACAGTTGATGAACTTCGACACCAACGTAGAGTTGTAAACCGCATCGGGCTGCGGCGTTCGTTTCGGAACTTCTCTGCGTCGCGGCATGATTTCCTCTGCTGTTTCCTCGCCCCTGTTCTATCCAGATGCCTACTACTTGGGTCGCTTCGCGCCGTACTTGCTTCGCGACTGGCGACGGTCGTTAACGCCAGCGGCATCGAGCGTTCCGCGAATCACGTGATAGCGCACGCCCGGCAGATCCTTCACACGGCCCCCGCGAATCAACACGATCGAGTGCTCCTGCAGGTTATGGCCTACGCCCGGGATATACGTCGTCACCTCGATCCCGTTCGTTAGGCGAACGCGCGCGACCTTACGCAACGCCGAGTTCGGCTTCTTCGGCGTCACGGTATAGACCCGCGTACAAACGCCGCGCTTCTGCGGACAAGACTGCAGCGCCGGACTGGCGGTTCCGTACTTGGGAACCTTCCGTCCCTTGCGCACTAACTGATTAAATGTCGGCACCGTTGCTACCTGTTTTCGTCACGCTCAAAGGGCGTCAAACGTCCACGGGTCCCGATCGCCGCGCCACACAATTCTTCTGTCCGGCGCAACGACGGTGGACGCACCGCCCCCGGTTAACCCTTGCTTATAGAAATGCCGTCGCCATACCGGGCCCGCCAGGCGCGGACCTTTTCGACGACGTTCAGCCAGGACCCTTCGACTTCGCGGAAAGCTTCCGCTTCCTCAACAAGTTAAGTCGCCGCGGTCGGCCCAATCCACAACCCCTTTATCCTACCTCAAACCAGCCGCTAAGCCAACTTACGGTAGAAAGAAGTCAAGAACTGACAACGGCAGACAAATGCCAGGCTCTCGAATTATGTTATCCAAGCGGAATCGCGGGTGTCAACCACGAACCGGTGGTTAACCGCGGAATTTGCGGGATAACCCCGGTCGAAACAATTCTTTAGAGGTTTGAGGACGCCCCTCACGCCTCCGAAACCGCGGGCGCGCGTTCGAAGCCGGCCCGCTCGCGTTCGAGCCGGGTCTTCGCCTGTAGCAGCCGCAACGCTTCGGAGCGATCGCCGGCCTTTTCCGCCTGCTCAATCTGCCTCCTTACGGCGCGGTATCGCTTCTCCCAACTGCGGCGCCTAAGCGCCCCAAGCGCCTGGCGTGCATGGTCGAGCGAAATCTGGTTGCCTGTCTGCTCGAACACAATCAACGACAATCTTTCGCGGTCCTTCTCCTCGAGCCGGCCCTCAACCCCGCTGTATTGAAAAGGATCGTCCGACCCTCTGGTCGCCGCCATCGCCTCGAGGATATCCGCCGAGGCAAGACTGTCGGCGCGCGCCATTTCTGAGACTGCGGCGAGCATCTCTTCCCGCGCTTCCGCGGATTCGAGCAGCGTTCTGATCAACAGCTTTTCGCTCTGCGACAGTGCGTCAAGCGACGAAGCGGTAAACGTTGGCGGTCGACGATCAACCGCCGCGCGGCGAAATTGGTCGAGCACCAATCCCGGGTCGATGCCCAGGTAGGCCGCCGCTTCATCGGCCTGCGCGACTCGCCGGATCTTATCCGGAGCAAGGTTGATCGCGGGCATCAGCAAGCCTAAAGCCGCCACCCGCCCTTCGCTCGTCCGCAAGTCGAATTGTTCGCGCGCTCGTTCGGCCAACCAGACGTGGTAACTTGGTGCCTTGTCGAGCAGTGCCCGGTAAGCTTCTCCGCCCTTCTCCCGGCAATAATCCGCCGGGTCGAGCCCCCCGGGCAACGACAGCACGCGAACGTCCAAATTCTCCTGTAACAGCAGATCGATCGAGCGCTGCGCCGCGCTTTGGCCCGCCGGGTCGGGATCAAAATTCACTACAACCGACCCAACGTGACGCCGCAGCGTCCGAACTTGTTGCGGCGTTAAGGCGGTACCGCAGGTCGCCACCACCGCGGGACATCCGGCCATCTGAACCCCGATGACATCCATGTATCCTTCGACCAGCACCGCGCGGTTCTCCTTGCGCATAAACGGCCGCGCGCGGTGAAGGTTATAGAGGACCGAGCTTTTGTGGTAGATCGGAGTTTCGGGCGAGTTGAGATATTTCGGCTGCTGCTCGGGCAAGATCGCTCGTCCGCCGAACGCGACGATCCGGCCCGTCTCATTCGTAATCGGGAACGTCAGTCGATCACGAAAACGGTCGTAGAAATCGGGCCGCTCGCGGCCCTTCCCGATCAGTCCGGAAGCCTCATAGTGCTCCGCGGCGATCCCCTGTTTTTCGAACCGCGCTTTGAGGCGGCTCCCCCCCGCGGCGAAACCCAACCCGAACTCCTTGATCACCTCACGCCCCAACCCGCGCTTCGCGAGATAGTCCCGCACGCCCACTCCGGCCGCGGAAGCAAGTTGCTGCTCAAACAGCGACTGCGCGATCTCGTGCATTCGCCCGAGCACCTCACGCTTGCGGCTCTCCGCATCGGACAGATCTCCGGTGCCACGCTCCGGCAACGGGATACCGTGCTGCTGAGCCAATGTCTTGAGGGCCTCGAAGAAACTCAGGCCCTGCAGTTCCATCAGGAAATTGAAGACATCGCCGCCCTTGCCGCAACCAAAGCATTTGTAGAACTGCATCCCCTGGTGAACAGAGAATGACGGCGTCTTTTCCGTGTGAAAAGGGCAAAGCCCGATCCAGCGTTCGGGCCCCTGCTTCCGCAGCCGAACGGACTCCGCGATCACGGCGACGATATCAACCGTCGACTTGACATGTTGGGCGAACTCCACCGCGATCGTACCCCGCGCGAATCCTATCCTACCGTGTCGCCGAAGTAGGTGTCGCCGAATTACGTATCGCTCCTTCGGTAGCGACAAACACTCGTGTTTGTCCTAGCCCACAGTGGAGACAAGCTCTCAGCTTGTCTCGCTTCGACTCAGTCGCTCGACCCGGTTTCCAACCTGAAGGAGCCGGCGCTGCCGACGGCGCCACTAATTCGGCGACACGGCGACACGTAATTCGGCGTCACCCGCAAAAAACAAAACCCCCGCAACAGCCGCGAGGCCGTTGCGGGGGTCGATAACCGGAAAAGCTATTCGCTCGCCAACTCGGTCGGCGGCGGCGGGCTCTCAGGCGCGCCAACGGCCTCCTCGGCCAATCGTGCTGCCGGATACTCAAGCGGCGTATCATCCCCGTAACCGGGAATGCCGCTGAGATATTCGACCTCGGGGGAGACCTCTTCGACTTCGTCCTCGCCGGCAATCTTGATGTTGCGGTAAATATCGAGCCCGGTCCCCGCCGGGATCAGCCGTCCAACGATGACGTTTTCCTTGAGGCCGCGCAGATAATCGACCTTGCCCGAAACGGCGGCCTCGGTCAGCACGCGCGTGGTCTCTTGGAACGACGCCGCCGAGATAAACGAATCGGTCGCCAGCGATGCCTTGGTAATACCCATCAGCAACGGGCGCCCTACGGCCGGCTCCGCGTTCTTAGCGACCAGATCGTCGTTGGTGTGACCGAACCGAAACTTGTCGACGACCTGCTCGAGTAGAAACTCGGAATCGCCGACCGTCGCGACCTTGATCCAGCGCATCATCTGACGCACGATCACTTCCAAGTGCTTGTCGTTGATGTTGACGCCCTGCAAACGGTAGACCTCCTGGATTTCATTCACCAGGTACTTCTGCAGTTCCTTCTCCCCGAGCACGGCCAAGATGTCGTGCGGGTCACGCGGGCCGTCCATGAGCGGTTCGCCGGCCTGCACCTTCTCGCCCTCTTGGACGTTGATGTGCACGCCGCGTGGCAGCGAGTACTCGCGTTCATCGCCGTTTTCAGCGGCGACATAGATCTTGCGCTGGCCCTTGCTGATCTCGCCGTAGCGGACCGTCCCGTCGATTTCGGAAATTACTGCGGTTTCCTTCGGCCGTCGCGCCTCAAACAACTCGACCACGCGCGGCAAACCGCCCGTGATGTCCTTCGTCTTAGTGGTTTCGCGCGGGATCTTAGCGAGCACGTCGCCGTCGTGAATCTCATCCCCATCACGAACCATCAAGTGAGCATTGGTGGGAATCAGATACTTCCGGAGGGCCTTGCCCTTGGCATCGCGCAGCTCGATCCGCGGCTGCCTCTTCTCGTCGGGAGAATCGGTGACAACCCATTGCGACATGCCGGTCACTTCATCCACCTGCTCCTGCAAAGTGACGCCTTCCTGCAGATCCATGAAGTGGCACTGGCCGCCGACCTCGGTGAGGATCGAGAACGTGTAGGGATCCCACTCGAGCAGAATTTGGCCGGCCGTAACGGCGTTGCCGTCGGCAACACGTAACCGCGCTCCATAGACAACCTGATACCGTTCTTTCTCGCGGTCTTTTTCGTCGACGACTGCAAGAATGCCGTTGCGGTTCATGGCGACCAAATCGCCTTCTTTGTTCCGCACCGTCGCCACCTCGAGGAACTTCGCGAAGCCGTCTGACTTGGCATCCTGCGTCGACTGCTCGGAAATACGCGTGGCCGTTCCGCCAATGTGGAATGTGCGCATCGTGAGCTGCGTGCCGGGCTCACCGATCGATTGGGCGGCAATGACGCCGACGGCCTCGCCGCGTTCGACCAGTCGCCCGGTCGCCAAGTTACGGCCGTAGCACATGCGGCAAACCCCGCGCTCGGCTTCGCACGTCAACACTGAGCGGATGCGAACCCGTTCGATGCCGGCGGCCTGGATCGCCGCGGCCAGCTCTTCGGTGATCTCCTGATTGACGTCGACGATCGTCTGGCCTTCGTAGTCGCGGATCCGCTCGAGCGAGACACGGCCGACAATACGGTCGCGCAACGGCTCGATGATTTGGCCCGATTCAACGATTGACTCGACGAAGATCCCCTCGTTGGTTGTGCAGTCGGCTTGGGTGATGATGACGTCTTGCGCCACGTCAACGAGCCGGCGCGTGAGATAGCCCGAGTCGGCCGTCTTCAGAGCCGTATCGGCCAACCCCTTGCGGGCGCCGTGAGTGGAGATGAAGTACTGCAATACGTTCAGCCCTTCACGGAAGTTCGCCGTGATGGGTGTTTCTATAATCTCGCCGCTCGGCTTCGCCATCAGCCCGCGCATACCCGACAATTGCCGGATCTGCTGCTTGGAGCCGCGCGCGCCTGAGTCAGCCATGATGTAAATCGGGTTGATCGACTCGCCGCTGTCGTCTTGTGACTCCATGCCGTCGAACATTTCGTCGGAGACGCGTTCAGTAAGCTTCGACCAGATTTCGATGATCTTGTTGTAGCGCTCACCGTGCGTGATCGCGCCATCGAGATACTGCTGCTCGACCGCCATGACGTCTTTTTGAGCGCCCTTGACGAGCCGTTCCTTCTCCTCCGGGACGACCATGTCATCGATGCCCACCGAAATCCCGGCCTTGGTGGCGTACTCAAAGCCCAAATCCTTGAGCTCGTCGATCATCTTGACCGTCTTCTCGCGCCCGAACCGCAGGTAGCAGTACTGCACCAGTTGGGTGAGGCCCTTCTTCTTCAAGAGGCCGTTGACGAAGGGCATCTCGCCGGGCAGATGGTCGTTGAGAATGACACGCCCGACCGTCGTATTCAGGTACTGCTTGGTGAACTCGACGGGCTCGGCGTGGAGCACGTCTTGGTTGTCGAATGCGTTAATCAGGTCGACAACCCTTCCAGTGAAGTAGAGCTTGATCGGCGTCAGCGTCTCGACCTCGCCCATATCGAGCGCCAACAGCACTTCTTCCATGCTGCCGAAAGTGCGTCCCGCGCCCGTCGCCGTCGTGCGCTGCTTGGTCAGGTAATAGAGACCGAGGACCATGTCCTGGGTCGGCGTCGCAATCGGAGCGCCGTTCGCCGGCGAGAGGAGGTTGTTCGAGGACAGCATCAGCACTTGCGCCTCGACCTGCGCCTCGGGTGACAGCGGAATATGCACCGCCATCTGGTCGCCGTCAAAGTCGGCGTTGAAGGCCGTGCAGACCAGCGGATGAATCTTGATCGCCTTGCCTTCCACCAATACAGGCTCGAAGGCTTGGATCCCCAGCCGATGCAACGTCGGCGCGCGGTTCAGTAACACCGGGTGGTCCTTGATGACCTCCTCGAGGATGTCCCACACGACGGCGTCATGCTGTTCAACCAATTCCTTGGCCTGCTTGATCGTCGTGCAATGCCCGCGCTGTTCGAGCCGCTGGTAGATGAAAGGCTTGAACAGCTCGAGCGCCATCTGTTTGGGCAGGCCACACTGATGCAACTTCAATTCCGGTCCGACGACGATCACGGAACGTCCGGAGTAGTCTACTCGTTTTCCGAGCAGGTTCTGGCGAAAGCGCCCCTGCTTGCCCTTGAGCGTATCGGAGAGCGATTTCAAGGGCCGGTTGTTGGCCCCCCGCAGCACGTGGCCGCGGCGTCCATTGTCGAATAGGGCGTCCACGGCTTCCTGCAACATGCGCTTTTCATTGCGCACGATCACGTCCGGAGCGCTAAGCTCCATCAACTTCTTAAGACGGTTGTTGCGATTGATTACGCGACGATACAGATCGTTCAAGTCGGATGTCGCAAACCGGCCCCCATCGAGCGGAACCAAAGGCCGCAACTCGGGCGGAATCACGGGAATGACGTCGAGAACCATCCACTCCGGTTTGTTGCCCGACTTGCGGAAAGATTCGACGACTTTGAGACGCCGCGAGAACTTCAGCTTTTTCTGTAGCGAAGTCTCTTCCTTCATCCTCACGCGCAGAAAGTCGGACAACTCCGGGAGATTGATCTTTTTGAGCAGTTCCTTGACGCCCTCGGCGCCCATCAAGGCGATGAACTTGCCGGGGTACCCTTGGTCGAGTTGGCGCTTGCGCTCGTCGGTCATCACCTCTCCGACCGAGAGCTCCTCCACTTCACCCGGGTCGACGACGATGAAGGCCTCGAAATAGAGCACCCGTTCAAGCTCGCGCAGCGTGACGTCCAGCAACTGCCCGATGCGGCTGGGCAGACCCTTGAAAAACCATACGTGCGAACACGGCGCGGCCAGCTCGATATGTCCCATTCGCTCGCGGCGCACGCGGCTCAGCGTCACTTCGACGCCGCACTTGTCGCAAATCACGCCGCGGTGTTTCATCCGCTTGTACTTGCCGCATAAACACTCCCAATCTGTTGTCGGGCCGAAGATGCGAGCACAGAAAAGCCCTTCGCGCTCCGGCTTGAAGGTCCGGTAGTTGATGGTCTCGGGCTTGGTCACTTCTCCGTGAGACCAACCGCGGATCTTCTCCGGCGAAGCCAGCCCGATGCGGATACTGTCGAATTCGGCCACGACTTGCGTACGGTCATAAGGATTGGATCGATACAAAACAGCCTCCGTTCCCGGCCGGATCACGAACGCCGTTCGGCCTCCAAAGTCGCGCCGAACGTCGTCGCCTCCGCTAGTCGGCCGCGAGCGCCGTTTGAATGACGTCTTGCTGTGTCTTGATCAACTCGACGTCGAGACAAAGCGATTGCAGCTCGCGGATCAAAACGTTGAACGATTCGGGGATTCCCGGCTCAAGCGCCGCCTCCCCCTTGACGATCGTTTCGTAGATTTTGGCGCGCCCGTGTACGTCGTCGGACTTCGCCGTCAGCAACTCTTGCAAGATGTGGGCCGCGCCGTAGGCTTCGAGCGCCCAAACCTCCATCTCACCGAAGCGCTGGCCGCCGAACTGCGCTTTGCCGCCCAGCGGCTGTTGCGTGATTAGCGAATAGGGTCCGATCGAACGGGCGTGAATCTTGTCGTCCACCAAGTGCGACAACTTGAGCATGTAAATGTAGCCCACTGTCACTTCCTGTTCGAACGCATCACCGGTCAATCCGTCGTAAAGCCTCGTCTTCCCCGAGGTAGGCAGACCGGCCCGAGTCAGATGTTCCTTGATCAGCGTCTCTCGGGGCCCCTCGAAAACCGGCGAAGCGAAGCGCAGACCCAGCGCCTCCGCCGCCCAACCAAGGTGGGTCTCGAGAATCTGCCCGACGTTCATGCGCGAGGGCACGCCGAGCGGGTTGAGCACGATTTCCACCGGCGTTCCGTTGGGCAGGAAAGGCATGTCCTCTTCCGGCAGAATGCGCGCGATCACGCCCTTGTTGCCGTGACGGCCGGCCATCTTATCGCCGACTGAAAGCTTGCGCTTCATGGCGATGTAGACCTTCACCATCTTGATCACGCCGGGCGAAAGCTCGTCACCCTTCTTGAGCTTGGCGATGCGCTCGTCCGTCAGCTTTTCGAGCACCTGAATCTGGCGCACCGTCATCTCTTCGATGTCGTCGATCTGCTCGTTGAGATGCGGATCTTTGTTCTTGATCCGCATACGCTTGAGATCGCGGGCTCGGATGTGTGCCAAGTGATCCCGGGTCAGATCAATACCCTTGTCGACAAGCTTCTTATTGGTCCGCTCGTCGTGAAGATCGGCTTGAACCGTCTTTCCGCCCAAAATCACCGTCAGCCGTTTGGCGCGCTCATCGTAGAGAATGCGCTTTTCGTCATCGAGGTTACGTTGCAGCCGCGCCACGGTGGCCGTTTCAATAACCTTGGCGCGTTCGTCCTTTTCGGTTCCCTTGCGGGAGAAGATCTTGGCGTCGACGACGGTGCCGGTAATCCCCGGCGGACAGTAGAGTGATGCGTCCTTGACGTCCCCCGCCTTCTCGCCGAAAATCGCCCGCAACAGCTTCTCTTCCGGCGTCAGTTGCGTTTCACCCTTGGGCGTGACCTTGCCCACCAAAATGTCGCCGGGCTTGACCGTGGCGCCGATGCGAATGATGCCGCTTTCGTCAAGATTCCGCAAAAAACTTTCGGAAATATTCGGAATATCGCGCGTGATTTCCTCGGGTCCGAGCTTCGTATCGCGCGCCTCAACCTCGAATTCCTCGATGTGAATCGAGGTGTAGTAATCTTCCTTGACCAGCTTTTCGCTGACCAGAATGGCGTCCTCGAAGTTATAACCGCGCCAGGACATAAAGGCGACCAACACGTTGCGTCCCAGCGCCAACTCGCCCGACGAGGTACAGGGACCGTCGGCAAGGACTGCGCCCTTGGCTACTCGATCACCCTTCTTGACCGAAGCTTTCTGATTGACGCAGGTGTTCTGGTTCGACCGTTTGAATTTGACCAGCTGGTAGATATCCGCGCCGACTTCGCGCGACATCTGGCCTTCGTGCCCGCCACCCTCGACGCGCACGATGATGCGCTCGGAGTCCACCGAATCCACGACGCCGTCGCGCTTGCATAACACCACGGCGCCGGAGTCGTGCGCAGCGACCACCTCCATCCCGGTCCCGACCAGCGGCGCTTCGGCGCGTAGCAGGGGAACAGCCTGGCGCTGCATGTTCGAACCCATCAGCGCTCGGTTGGCGTCGTCGTTCTCGAGAAACGGAATGAGGCTGGCCGCTACCGAGACCAACTGCTTCGGGCTCACGTCGACGTATTGAATCTCCGCGCGGCGCTTGAGTTGGAAGTCGCCGGCCACTCGGCAGTTAGCCAACTCCGGGACGATGCGACCCTTCTTGTCCACCTCGATATTGGCCTGGGCAATGACGTACTTATCCTCCTCCCAGGCCGACTGATAGTGGCAATACGATTCAACCTCCGCGAGACGCTTCTTGCTGCTCAGGCCGGCGTTGATTTTTTCCGCTTGGGCACGCGGCAGCACGCTGCCTACAGCGAGATCGGAATCGCCGCTGCTGACCACCTGAACTTCATCGATCACCACGCCGTTTTCAACCCGCCGATACGGGCTCTCAATAAACCCGTACTCGTTGATTTGCGCGAAACACGACAACGAACTAATCAACCCGATGTTGGGCCCTTCCGGCGTCTCGATCGGGCAAATGCGCCCGTAGTGGGTCGGGTGCACGTCGCGCACTTCGAAGCCCGCGCGTTCCCGCGACAACCCGCCCGGCCCCAGCGCCGACAGACGCCGCTTGTGGGTGATCTCCGACAGCGGATTCGTCTGATCCATGAACTGCGATAACTGGCTCGACCCGAAGAACTCACGGATCGCCGCCATCACCGGCTTGGCGTTCACCAGGTCGTGCGGCATCGCCGTCGACATCTCTTGGTACACCGACATCTTTTCTTTGATGGCGCGCTCCATACGAACCAATCCGATACGGAATTGATTCTCGAGCAACTCGCCCACGGCACGAACACGGCGATTTCCGAGGTGATCAATATCGTCCACCTCACCGATGTTGCGGCGCAGCTTGAGCAAGTAGCGGATCGTGTCGAAGAAATCTTGCGGGTTCAGGGTGCGCCGGTCGAGCGGAGCGGCGTCGATCGAATCGTAGAGTTTGATGTTGAACTTCATCCGACCCACGCGCGAGAAATCGTACTTGCGCGGGTCGAAGAACATGCCCTGGAATAATTGCGTCGCCGTTTCGAGCGTCGGCGGGTCGCCCGGGCGAAGCTTGCGGTAAATGTCGATCAGCGCGTCCTGTTGCGTTTTGACGGTGTCTTTCTTGAGCGTCTCGGAGATGACGATGCCTGTCTCGTCGCGCTCGGGGAAGAAGACATCGAATTCCTTGACGCCGGCATCGAGCAGCGCCGCAACCTTTTCGGTCGTCACCGGCGTGTTCGCTTCGGCCAACACTTCGCCGCCCTCCGCCTCTACGACGTCGGCGGCGAAGAAAGCACCTTCCAGATCGGCAGTCGTCGCCGGTAGCCGATCGATCTTCGCCTTCTGTATCTCTTTGAACAAGTGGGGCGTCAGCTTGCGGCCTTTGGGAGCGATAACGTCTCCCTTCTTGGTGGCTGCCGCTTGGGTCAGCCGCGTCCCGATCAGGCTTTCCGAAACCATTCGAAACAGCTCATTGCCTTTGATCTGAATGCGGTCGACACGGTAGAAGCCGCGCAAAATGTCGTTGTCGGATTTCAACCCCAACGCCCGCAGGAAGACTGTCCCTAAAAATTTGCGCTTGCGGTCGATCCGCACGTGTAGCAGGTTCTTGGCGTCGTATTCAAACTCGACCCAGCTGCCGCGGTAGGGAATGATCTTACCCAGAAAATAAGTACGGCGATTCGCCGACTCGAAGAAAACCCCCGGCGAGCGGTGCAGCTGGGAAACGATCACGCGCTCGGTGCCGCTGATGATGAACGTCCCGCGCTCGGTCATCAACGGAATCTCGCCGAAGAAGACTTCCTGCTCCTTAATGTCCTTGATTTCCTTCTCGCCGCTCTCGGCATCCTTCTCGAAAATCGTCAGCCGAAGCGTGACCTTCAGCGGCGCCGCATAGGTCATCCCGCGCTCTTGGCACTCGTCGACGTCGTACTTGAGCTTCAACCCGACCGGGTCGCCGCACTTGGTGCAAAACGTGACGACGTTGTCGTTGTAACTGCCGCATCGTTCGCAAGCCAACTCGATCGGCCCGTAGGCATCGGTCCGAATCGCAGCCCCGCAGGCTTTACAGGTAGACCGCAGGTGATGCAGGCCTCGCAGATGACCACACTTGCACTCCCAGTCGCCGATCGAGTACTCAACGAAATCCAGTTGGCTCAGGCCGCGGAAATCGTTGATCGGGAAAACCGATTTGAAGACGGCTTGCAACCCGGCGTCATCGCGCTCGCTCGGCAGCCGATCCATTTGCAGGAAGCGGTCATAAGAGCTCTTCTGCACTTTGATCAGATTCGGGATCGGGATCGTCGTCCGAATGCGCGAGAAATCGTGACGCGTCGATTGGGGTTCGGTGACGGTCGTAGTGGCCATAAGGTCAAACTCCCGAGAGGTTCAGCTTCGGCGGCCGTGCCGGGGGCCGCTGACAAACTGTGAGCGCTGCGCGCCGAAGGTGCACACCCGTCCTGAAGGTATTGCGCCAATCGATCGAATCGAGGAACGCATTCGCAACGGGCGGATGCATGAAAGGGTTATGTCGGTCGCTGCGCGGAAGCCCGGAACGGATCGTTACCCGTCGCCCCGAGCCGTCTCCAGGCTCAAGACACACAGGACCGTAAAGACTTCCCGGAAAACTTGTTGCCCCGCCCTGGGCACAGGCTTCCGGCTAGACCTACGGCAAAATGGAGTGAATATAAGAGGTCCGACGAATCCACGCGCTCCGACATCTGAGAGTATAGCAACAAACCGGGTCAAGACGCAAACGGCGATACATAAATATGGGAGATCCGGCGTCCGGCCCCCTGAGGGGCAAGGAAAGTAGCCCGCGGTGAAGCGAAGCGAAAACCGTGGGTGAGCAGACAAAAATGACGAACAGCGCCCGACAGGCGTAGAAGAAACCGTGCGATTCCATTCTCGCCATGACCGAACGGCGCCTCCGGACCTGATTCGCAAACCATCTAAAGCCTGAAACAGCAGCACTCCCCACATTGATGTCGCGGCGGTAAGACGCGTACCGCGGCCGGTCGTCCCGCGGCGGGTCGCGCCACACCCCTACTTCAACTCGACAGAAGCCCCGGCTTCGATCAGCTTCGCCTGCAGAGACTCGGCCTCTTCCTTCGTGGCGCCTTCCTTGACCGGTTTCGGCGCGTTATCCACCAATTCCTTGGCTTCCTTGAGGCCTAGGGTGGTGACTTCACGCACCGCCTTAATCACGGCAATCTTGTTGCCCGTCACGCCGGTAAGGACAACCGAAAACTCAGTCTGCTCCGCCGCCGCCTCCGCCGCTGCTCCGCCGCCCGCGGCCGGCATCGCCACCGCGGCCGCGGCCGCCGAGACGCCCAGCTTCTCTTCCAGTGTCTTGACGAGATCCGCCGCCTCCATCAGAGTCAGACCCTCGATCTCTTCCGCAATTGCATTCACATCCGCCATCGTTTTGCTCCTATAAATAGAATTCGTTTCTTCGCTCGCCGCCCGTGGATCGTTTCGTTGCGACAACCGCTCGCGGCGGGGAATCATCGGCCGGCCGCGCCCGGCCTGGGTCCCCGGCTATCGCGTCTTACGCGGAAAACTTGTTCTCCTTCACGCCCTGGTCGACCACGATCGCCAGGTCGCGCCCCGGGGCGTTGATCACGCTCAGCAACTGTTGCGCCGGCGCGTTGATCACATACAGCAACTTCGCGTAAATCGCTTCCTTGCCCGGCAACGCCGCCAGCTGATTGAGCGCATCGATATCAAGCGCGCGCCCTTCAACCACCCCGGCGCGAAACTGGAAGGCCGGGTGCTCCTTGGCGTACGCCGTCAACGCTTTCATCAGCGCCAGCGGATCCTCGTCGGCGTAGGCCAACGATGTCATCCCCCGCAGCCCCGTCAACGTTTCCTCGAAAACCGTGCCCTTCGCGGCGCGTGCGGCCAAGCGATTCTGTACAACGCGATAGGCGCCGCCGCCCGCGCGCACCTGCTTGCGCAGCTCGAAATCCTCCCCGACGGTCAACCCTTCAAAACTGCACAGGACGACCGTCGAGTATTTCTCAAGATCCCCGCGAATGCTGTCGAAATCAGCGTCTTTCTTCGTCTTCGCTTTCATTGCGTTCAACCTCGAGCCGCGGCAACCCCCTAGCTCGCAAACTCCGCTACGTTCAAATCGAGCGCCGGACTCATCGAAGAGCAAATACTCGCACCCCGCACATACCGTCCCTTCGCCGCCGTCGGTCTGGCCTTCACCACGGCTTGAATCAACGTCCCGGCGTTTTCGACCAGCTTCTCTTCGCTGAAGCTCAGCTTCCCGACGGGAGCATGGATGACGCCCCCCTTGTCGACCCGAAATTCCACTTTCCCGGCCTTGATTTCTTCGACCGCCTGCGTCACGTTGGTGGTGACCGTTCCCGTCTTCGGATTCGGCATCAACCCCCGCGGCCCAAGCAGCTTTCCCAGCCGTCCGACGAACTTCATCATGTCGGGCGTCGCCACGACGGCGTCGAAGCCCAGCCAATTCTCCGACTGGATCTTCTTCACCATGTCCTCGCCGCCTACGAAATCCGCCCCAGCCTTCTCGGCCTCTTCGGCCTTATCACCGGTTGCGATCACGAGTACCCGCTTCGACTTCCCCAGCCCGTTCGGCAACACGATCGTGCCGCGCACCATCTGATCGGCGTGCTTCGGGTCGACGCCGAGGCTCATGTGGACCTCAACCGTCTCGTCAAAGGCGGCAATCTTGTTTTCTTTGAGGAAGGGGATCGCTTCCGTCAGCGGATACGACCGCTTTTCGATCTTGTCGCGGACAGCCCGGTACTTCTTGCCTTTTTTCTTCGCCATAACTCACCCATTTGGTGCCGACGGCCGACTCCCGCGAGCGGCCTCCCAGTGGGGCGACACGGAAATTGCGGTTCAAACTTTCCTGCGCCAATAGACGCCCACTCGGTTCACGGCTCACGGTTCACCGGATCAAACCACCTGCACACCCATGCTGCGAGCCGTCCCACAAATCACCAGCACTGCGGCGTCCAGATCATGACAATTGAGATCGGGCATTTTTTGCTTGGCGATCTCTTCGACCTGCGCCCGCGTCAACTCCCCGACCTTCGTGCGGTTCGGCTCACCCGAACCCTTTGCCAGATTCGCCGCGCGCTTGATCAGCACCGCCGCCGGGGGCGTCTTGGTGATGAAGCTAAAGGAGCGGTCGTGATAAACCGTAATGACGACGGGAACAATCAGCCCTTCCAGCTCCCTCTCCGACGTCTTGGCGTTGAAAGCCTTGCAGAAATCCATGATATTGACTCCCGCTTGCCCCAACGCCGGCCCGACCGGAGGCGCGGGCGTCGCCTTGCCCGCCATGATTTGCAGCTTGATCTGACCTGTAATCCTCTTCGCCATATCGAACTCTTTCTCGTGGGCGCGCCTAGAGTCTTTCCTTTTCGACCTGGAAATACTCCAGTTCGACCGGCGTGCCCCGCCCGAAAATCGTCACCATCACCTTCAACGTGCTGCGATCCGGGTTGATCTCTTCCACCGTCCCCGTGAAATTCGTGAACGGCCCGTCAATGATCTTCACGCGATCATTGTGCTCAAACGACAACTTGGGCCGCGGCTTCTCCTTCGACGACGTTTGCCGATAGAGAATCTGATTCACTTCATCCGCCGTCAACGGCGTCGGCGAGGGGTCGCCGCCCACGAAACCGGTGACGCGCGGCGTGTTCTTGACCACGTGCCACAACTCGTCGTCCATCTTGAGTTGGAGCAATACGTAACCGGGATAGAGCAGCCGCCTGCTGGTAACCTTCTTGCCGCTGCGCATCTCGATCACGTCCTCGGCAGGAATCAGAATCTCTCCGATCCGATCGGCAAACCCGAACGCGTCGGCGCGCGTGCGCAAACTCTCTTTGACCTTATTTTCAAACCCCGAATAGGTGTGAATGATGTACCAATCGATACCCGGTACCCCCGCCGGTTTGGGAGGCTCCGGCGCCTCCTCGGTTTCTTCCGCCGGTTCGGTCGCATCATCGGTCTCGGTCACGGCGGCAGCGGCTGAGCCATTGACCTCTATCGCTTCACCCGTGATCGCGGCGCCTCCCTCATCGGCCGGCTGTTCAGCAGCTTCATCTTCGGCGGGAACGGCCTTTGCTTCCGCCGGCGTGGAGTCGACGGCTTCGGCCACCTCGGCGACCTCGGGTTCAGCGCCGGGTTGCTCTAAGGTTTCCTCGACGGCAGGCGCTTCTTCGATCGCTTCCGCGGTACCGACTTCTTCGACCTGCTCGGATGGCTCGGCTGCCTCGGCAACAGCTTCTTCGGACTCTGCCGCGGTGTCCGTGCTCTCGGCAACCACCTCTTCGGACCCTTCCGCGGCCTCCGCGGACTCGGTGCCCGCCTCAGTGGGCTCGCTCGCCGCAGCGACCTGCTCAATCCCACTCTCCGGTTCGACGGGCGCGGGGTCGCGGGTCCCGACTGCTTCCGCAAGGTCAGCCGAAGATGCGCCCTCGGAATCCGAAAGTGACTCGGACGGCTCCGGCTCGATTTCGGAATCCGCTTCCTCGGCTTCCACCGCTTCGACCAGCGGGTTGTCGATAGTCTCGGCTACTGCTTCGGCAACGGTCTCCTCCGGCGCTTCCGTGGAAGCATCCGCCGTCACTTCCGCCGCGGATACCTCCGACGGGGAATCACCTACACCCGCGTCACCGGTTTTGATCGGTTCCTGGTTTTCCAACTCACTCACCGGACCACCGCCGCCTTCCTTGGCAAGAGTGCGATCGCGCACGTCACGAAACGGTCATTTCGCCACAAGCGTGAGCGCGGTTCCGCCGTTCAATCCCCTACTGCGTCGTGAAGTACCCGTACAACTCCGTCTGCGCTATCGTCAGTATGTAGTCCACGATTCCGAAATAGAGAGCGAAAACGAAAACCGTAATCAGCACGACCACCGTGGTCGCCTGCACCTGCTGCCGACCGGGCCAAGTAACCAGCCGCATCTCTCTCTTGATGCCGTCGACATAAGTCCGAAAACGGACCGGCCAGTCCTTGACGCGGCTGATCGTCCCCATCAACCCGCCTTGGGAACTCTGTTTGGCTTTCGCTACTGTCGCCATAGCTTTGTCATCACACTACGGTCAATTCGCGGGCCGCCCCGTCTACGGTCTGTGAAAAAATAGGGACTGTCCCAAGCGCTGACCGAAAATCCCCGTCGTCTCAACAAACTCGACTGCGCGATGTGGACTCCCATTTTTTCACAGCCCTCACCGACCTCCAACAAAAAGGTTGGCAGGGGCGGAGGGATTCGAACCCCCACTCGCGGTTTTGGAGACCGCTGGTCTACCGTTGAACCTACGCCCCTACAAACTCGTGTCGATGTGCGGCGCCTTCCCCGGCGTTTAGACGGCGGCTCATGTTCGATCGGTTACTTCACCTCTCGATGCAGCGTATGCCGGCGCAACCGCGGCGAATACTTCTTGATCTGCAATCGGCCCGGCGTCTTCCTCTTATTCTTCGTCGTCGTGTAATTCCGGTCTTTCGTTTCCGTGCACTCCAGCGTGATGATTTCTCTCGCCATCGTTAATTCCTCGCAAGTGCCGCGCTACTCGATAATCTCGCTGACGGTGCCGGCTCCGATCGTGCGGCTGCCTTCGCGAATCGCGAACCGCAAACCCTTCTCCATCGCCACCGGCGAGATCAACTCCACATCCATGGCCACGTTGTCCCCCGGCATCACCATCTCCGTCCCCTCGGGCAACGTCGCCACTCCCGTCACATCCGTCGTCCGAAGGTAAAACTGCGGCCGATACCCGCTGAAAAACGGCGTGTGCCTTCCGCCTTCGTCCTTCTTCAATACGTACACTTCGCCCTTGAACTTCGTGTGCGGCGTGATCGACGCCGGCTTCGACACAACCTGACCGCGCTCGACTTCGTCCTTCTCCAAACCGCGTACCAACAACCCCACGTTGTCGCCCGCCTCGCCTTGATCCAGCAGCTTCTTGAACATCTCCACGCCCGTGATCACGCGCTTCTGCGTCTCCCGGAACCCGACAATCTCCATCTCCTCGCCGACCTTCACCGTCCCGCGCTCCACCCGTCCCGTCACCACCGTGCCACGTCCCGAGATCGAGAATATATCCTCGATCGGCATCAAAAACGGCTTGTCCTTCTCCCGCTCCGGCGTCGGGATGTACTCATCCACCGCCTGCATCAACTTTTCGATGTCCGTCTCGGCGCCCTCTTGGCCGTCCAACGCATGCAACGCCGAGCCTTGAATCACCGGAATGTCGTCGCCCGGAAAATCATACTTCGACAACAATTCCCGCACCTCGAGCTCCACCAACTCGAGCAACTCCGGATCATCCACCGCGTCGCACTTGTTCAAGAACACCACGATGTAGGGCACGCCCACTTGCCGCGCCAGCAAGATATGCTCCCGCGTCTGCGGCATCGGACCATCGGTCGCCGCCACCACCAAGATCGCGCCGTCCATCTGCGCCGCGCCGGTGATCATGTTCTTGATGTAGTCGGCGTGACCGGGACAATCCACATGCGCGTAGTGGCGGTTGGAGGTCTGATACTCCACGTGCGCCACCGCGATCGTGATGCCGCGGGCCTTCTCTTCCGGCGCGTTGTCGATCGAATCAAACGAACGAAACGACACCGACGAATCGTGCTTCTGCAGAACCTTGGTGATCGCCGCCGTCAACGTCGTCTTGCCGTGATCGATATGCCCGATCGTCCCCACGTTTACGTGCGGCTTGCTGCGATCAAATTTCTCCTTCGCCATTTCTCTCTCCGCTTACCAATACGTTTGATTCGCTTCGTCCCGTCGTCTATCCACCCGGCTCGACCGCCCCGACCATCTCACAAGACGGCTGGTGGACGGGGAAGGATTCGAACCTTCGTAGCGCGTTGCGCGGCAGATTTACAGTCTGCTGCCTTTGACCGCTCGGCCACCCGTCCTCGGAAACCGTCGCCGCAATCGCTCTCGCCCGCCGCCCGGACCCGAGTGTTGGAGCCGATGACCGGGCTTGAACCGGTGACCTCGTCCTTACCAAGGACGCGCTCTACCAACTGAGCTACATCGGCTCAAACTCCAGCAGGGCGCAAACTCCGCTGCGCAAGCGCAGAGACTCAACTCCAAGCTCAAACTTCAGGCGCTCACTCTCGGATTCGGGTTCGGGCTCAAGGCGCGCCGTCGAGCAGGCCCAATCGATTTCCGCTTACCGGGTTCACCGCGCGAACTGCTTGGAGCGGGAGACGGGAATCGAACCCGCAACCAACAGCTTGGAAGGCTGTGACTCTACCATTGAGTTACTCCCGCGAAATCGTGCCGCGCTCTACCCGCGATCCACTCCTATTCGATTCGCCGGAAAGCGTTCGGAAACCGTAGCGCAGAGCCGTGGAGCTGGCGGAGGGAATCGAACCCCCGACCCTCTGATTACAAATCAGATGCTCTACCAGCTGAGCTACGCCAGCGTAGACAGACCTATATATGATAGCTCAGTCGAAGGAAGCACTCAATTCCCCGGCGTAACGCCCTTTTACAAGCACCACCAGGAACCCAATCCGCGACCCGGCCGACCCACGTCCGCCGATCCACTTCAGTATAGAAATCCCCACGGGTACCGTCAAACCACTCATCGGTGGGTGACGACCCGCGCGTCCTAAACCGAGCCACACGCGTTAGGGGCTGTGAAAAAATCGCCCCCTCGTGTCCATGCACACAATTCAGAACCCAGATGCAGAGCCCAGAGCGAAAGCGACGGGCCAAGGGCGCAACCGTTTCGAGTAAACCGAAGACTATGCCGGAGTGCGCGACGGTTCGGGAGCGGGTGCCGCGGCGCGTTGCGGTTGCCTGCCCCTGGCCCGTCGCTTGCGCTTTGGGCTCCGCATCTTATGTCGTGAATTGTGTATGCCCGCCGCAAAATTGACGGGGCTCCGGGGCCTCCCGATTTTTTCACGGCCCCTGAGTCAGCGGTATCCAATGAGGCCGTTCGGCACGCAGGCCGGTGACGGAGCGCGGCGCCGACAACGCGGAAATCTCGTTACCGAGGAATCAGCAAGGCAGTCGGCTTAGGCCATGCGAACCACCCCACGGCCGCGCTGTTCGAATCTCACGTTTGTCGTTTACGCCCTCGTCCTTCGGCGCCCCTAGAGGCAATCTATCTTCGACCCAAGTGCTCTCAAGAAATATAGTCCGACGCCGGCCGTCGAGGTCGATAAGGACAGCGATGCTCGAGGCCCTCCTCCGCGACTTCTTTAGCTCCGACGCTCCCGAACCGTCCGTTCCATCCAAGCTCGAGCGCCGCGATGGCCCCCGGGTCGCGATGGACACGGAAGCGACCCTGACTTGGGTCGCGGGTGGTGAGGGTGAGGAGCGCTCCACCATATGCCGGCAAGTCATTCGCATCCGAGATCAATCGGAAAACGGCGTCGGCGTGCTGATAGACCCGCAGTTGAGAGTGGGCCAATCGGTCCGAATCCTTGCGCCAGGGCTGGATGAAGCGGGCGTTGTGCGCCACTGTAGGGCGGTCGGGGAAGGTTACTGCGCCGGCATCGTCCTGGTCAAGCACGAGAAACGACGCTTCGAGAGGCAACCACACCAAGAACCGGCCACCCTGCGCGCGACTCGCTCCGTCGAGGGACGCAATCAATGGCCGGTGACGATTCTAGACAGCACGCCCTACGGTGTCCGGATTCGATCTTCCGTCCCCCTACCCGAGCGCACCTGTGTCAAGGTAGTCCATGCCGACTGGTAGTCCATGCCGACAATGCTTCGGATCGGTGTGCTACTCGAAGCCCGCCGATGACGCCTACGTTGCGGGCCTCTATCTAATCGGCAAGCTGTTCACCGAGGACAGCGCGGAGTTCTAGCCTTCCGACGCAAGGGCGCCCGGATGCTGAGGGGCTGTGAAAAAATGGGGACTGTACCGAGCGTCGACCGAATATGTTCCATTTAATCAGTCAGCTTCGGTGGCGCGAAGCGGACTGTCCCCTATTTTTTCAAATCGTGGAAGTGCAGATGAGTGGGGTCGCAAGCAAAGCGCCCGCCCGCACTGGGTTTAGAAGGTTCCGGTCGCCGCGGTCGGTCTCCGCGGACCATCGTTCCGCCGACTAAGTACGGGCTAAACGCTCTTGCCCGAGGCCGGCTCCGTGAGCATTGCATCGGTCAACTGCAAGGTATCCGACGCCATCGTCCCCAATTGCTTCAAATTACGCGTCAGGCCGCTGAAGTCCAGCGGCATCCAACAAAGGCAACCGACGTGACAGCAGCCCTGCGCAACCAGGTAGTAGCTGTGGAATACCACCCACTGCCACAACAAAGCGGTCAAAAAACTGGGGTCCGGATTCAGCGGCGTCAATAATCGGCACACCGTCCAGATCCGATTGAAATCGCCGCGAATGTCTCTGAGATAAGCGGCCGTTACCTTCCGACGTTGGCGCCTAAATCGCCTTTTCGCTCGTGAGGATACGTCCCGCCGGCTGTGAGCGAAGCGAAAGTCATCGTCGCTCAGCAGCCGCCGCATTGGATCGTAGACGTGCAGCCTCGACAATGTGGCCTGCAATTGATCCGGGTCGAGATCGCTTTCAGCCGCGCGGCGCACGCGCAGCAGTTCCCAAGCAACGGCAAGCCCGATCATCAAGGTCAGGCTCAAGAGTACAACTACGATCGTCATCGGTCCGGCGGCCTTCTAGTTCAAAGCTTCAACCAAACGTCGGTTGAGCGTATCCAGCTGCTTCGAGGCAGCTTGCGCGGTCGCTGTGTATTCCTCCAGCGGCCTACGCCGAACGGGCTTTTCCTCTCCGGCACGAGAGAATAGGGCAGCCCCCAGCCCTAGGCAAAATGCATACAAAAGGAGGCTCCCAACGTTGCTGACCCCGTTAAACCAAGGTCCCATGTACATCCGCAGCACCGAGAACGCCGCCTGTCCGGCAAAGTATAGTCCGAAACTCGCGAAAATCAAATGAACATTCCTGGGCGTGCTGAGCCGAAACATCCGCTTGAACATCAGCAGCATGAACACAATCACCGCGACTGCTAGATAGATGTCGCGCTCGAGGATCAGCCAAAACCGGTGCCACCGGTTGAGCACCGCACCCTGGAACGGGTCAATCAATGCCAGCGCGCCGATCAACACGACTACGCCCATGAGCGCTGCGTACAAGACCCACTTGCCGAGCTTGCAAAGGCCCTGATAGTCCTCCAAGATGTAGCGATACACCTCAAAGATCAGCAAGAACAGCAAAGCCCAATCCAGCGGTCGCGTGTACATCCAGAACAGCGTATACGCAGCCCGGTCGAAAACACGCACCTCCGCGGCGAGTAGGGTGTACCCAATGACACCCAGCACAGTCAGAGTGCAAAGATAGAGGAAGAGAATCGGATAGCGGCGCGTTAGGGACGACTTCCAGATGCGCGCCGCCCAGACGCCCTGCAACGCCAGGGTCGTCGCCCACAACCCCTCGTATAAGGTAGCAACACCCATAAACTGTGGTTATCCCCTAACCACAGCCTAGGATATCATACTCAGTGAAATAGTTCTAGTACTTTTCGTCGTTTTTCTTAGCAGAACCCGCCCCAATCATCAGGAAACGGCCAAGACTTTGGCTCAGGTCCGCGACACTCCGCATGGATCGAACTTGCAAGGGACACTATCTTGAGGTCGAGTTTCGGTTCCGTCTCGAAATGCAACATCTTCAACTCCTCCTAATTAACCTTGTCTGTCTTGAGCAGATTCGGTTTGACTTCGGAATCTTTCGTGGGCACAGTCGGCCTTACCGTAGCGGGAATAGCCTGATCTTCATATGTCTTTTGACGTTAAACCCACGTCGCGCCCCGGTGCCACGAGCGCCTAGCTCGCCCGGAACACGTCCTGGGTATTTACGTTAAAACATTGATCTCACCAAAGATACGCCCGATACTGCCTCCTCCTCGTCGGGCCTCTACCACGGTGATAGGTAGAAACCCTTAGAAGAAAAATGATAAGAACATCCTATGTCATCGGTTGTAAACCTTTTTCTGAACAAAAATCGCCAAACATGTTGTGGGACGGCTGGTGATGACTATCGCCAACTCGATCGACATCCTCCGCGAAATCGAGGTCTAGCCGCGCCCGCATCTCGATTAGATCCGACTCGACCCGAGCGATCCGACACATTCATTGAGCACGAAAGGAGTTGAGCTGAAGGCGCTGACAGCCTCCGAAAGTATCTTGTGTTACATTAAGATCGGCCGAGATCGCGAACGCCTTGAGCCGCGACGCGGCGGCAGGAATATGGCCCAGGGTCGAGCCGACAGGCGGGACCCTGGGTAGCCCTTCCACCCGGGCGAGCCCTGGAGGGGCGGTAGGGGTGCCGCCGCCGCCCCCATTTTCATGGCGATATTATGAATCCGCCGATTCTAGAAACGGACTGTATCCCTTTTTCGCGTGGGACCTACACCACGGGCTGCTAGGTGGCGTCTTGGGAGCTAGAACCAAGCGGCTTTAGCAACCAAAACCAACAAGACAACACAGAATGCGCCCACGGCCTGGGACTCGCGGTTGCGAGCATAGCGCTCCCACTGGAAACCGGGACCCCCACGGTACGCCGCCCGCGGCCGCGGGATCAGCTTCGGCACCCGCTCCCGGTATTGATGGTAGTCGGGAAACAAGTCCCGCAGGTGGCGCTCTTCCTCTTCGACCACCGGGAGGTAGAAAAACAAGAAGAACACGCCAATCAGAATCAGCACCAGCCCGTTGTTCGCGGCAATCGCAAATCCCAACCCGGCAAGTAAACTCCCCAAATACAGTGGGTTACGAACACGCGCGAACGGCCCGGAGGTGGTTAACCGCTGGTTCTTCTCGAGATGTCCCGCAGCCCAACCTCGCAGCGCCATTCCCAGCACCGCCCAAGGCACGCCGAGCCCCAGCGAAACCCAGTCGGGACGCGACAACCAAACGAACAAAATGGCAACCGCCATCCCCGCGGTCACCCGCGTACGGGCCGCGATCTCGGCGTAGCGCTTGGGGAATGCCATTGCCTAGAAGATGCGCTCGCGCGGCCTGAGCGTCCCGAACGACCCCACATTGGCAATCGAGAAAGAGAACCGAATCTGATTGTCGTTGCGTGTCGTCCCAATCGCAAACCGTCGCCACTCGGCACTGAAGCCGCAGCAGTCGGTATTGTACGTCCCCTGAATTGCCGTGTAGAGGAAGATCGTCTGGCGATAGTCGTAGATGTTGTTGAGCGCGAGATTCCAACCGCGCCGGTTGAAATCGCCCAGCCGCAAAACCGTGAACAATTGGTTGCTCGGCGGCGTCAGAACATCCGGCGTTCTAACGGCGTGGTGACCGAGCGTCGCATTCCATCGATCGAACCGAAAACTCCCGCTCACGCTGCTGTTGACCACTTTGCCCCGCAGAGGGTCGTAGTCATAGCGCCATTCCAGCGCGTGCCGCCACGTGGGGCTGATCCGGACGGTCGTTGCGATGGGCGAATAGTTGCGAGCCTGATCGGCAAAGGCAAACGGCGTCAGCCCGAGGCTCGAGTCGAGCACGTTCCTGCGGCCCGGGAACAGCGCGTCACCGAATTCAGGATCGAAGAACCGCCGTTGCCGAATGTCGACGCTGAACACCTCCCGCACCCGCCCGATGCGATCCTTCGCGTAGAGCCGGTTCGTCAGCGCCACCTCGGCTTCGTTCGTGTTGTGGATCAAATCACGTGTATCGAAGCGGATCACGCGGTCGAAATCCTGCACGCCGTCGACGAATCGATAGCGAAGCCGCGGCTCGATCACATGCTTTACCTTTTCACCCAGCCAGCTCGGAGCATCAAAAATCCGTTCCAGCGACGGCGGAGCAATATCCACCGAAACCTCCCGTGTATTCCGGTAAAGATTGCGGCCCGTCAAACTGCCGTCCTCGGCGCGGCTCTGCCCGTATGCGGTCGATCGCGCCCCGAAAGTCGGCGTGATGTGAAAACCGCCGAAGTCGAACTTCGTTAACATCCGCGGATACAAGTCACCGCGCTGTACATAGCGCCGAGTCTGAAACAACGGCTGGGTCCGACTGACCAACTCGAAAGCGCTGTCAAAGCTAAACCATAGCGGTACCGGCCCCTTCAGTAACGAATGGTCGTAGCTGTTGAACTCGACCGTCGGCAGCTTGCGGGTAATCACCGTATCTCCGCGGCGCACACTCTGGAAGTTCTCGTCCCGCAAGAACGCCGCGTTCAGGCTGAAGGTCGAAAAGTTCTTCGTCACAAAACCAATCGAACGAACCTGCGAAAACACCGCCTCGTTGAAGCTCTGCGTAAAAGCCTGCCGAAACTCGAGCGAGCTGAGATAGTTCAGCTCGGCCACGCCCCGAAAACCGCCGGGGAACATCGCCGAACCACGCATCGTGAAATTCCGCCCGCCTTGCTTGATCCGCCGGCCGTCGTTCAGCTTCAAGCCGCGATCCTTGACGCCGAAGAAATAGGCGTCGAAATGGCTGGTCTTCGTCGGCCGCGCGCGAAACCCGAGCCGACTGGCAACACCCCGGTCGGTATACCAAGTGGCGCCGACCGTGGCGTCGTAGCTGCGGTTGATCGCCCAATAGTACGACTGCCCGAACACGAGTCCGAAGCGCGAGCTGTTCCCAATGTTCGGGGTCAGAAATCCGCTGCGCCGCGGCAGGCGCTCGAGCGACTTCTTGAAAATCGGAAAGTAGAAAACCGGCACCTTGCGCAACCGGAACACGCCCCGATAAATGGTCGCCGACTTCCCGGGCGTGATCTTCGTGCGAGGCGCCCGCAACGTCCACCAGGGATGGTCAACGTCGCAGTTGGTCACAAAGCCATCGTGAACCGTATAGTGATCTCCCGTCTTGTGGACAACTTTCCCCTCGATATAGAAAGGATTGTCCGTCGTCAACAAGCGAGCGCCGCCCTGACTCGCCGAACCGACCGTCCCATGAACATCGTAGAACGTCCCCAACTCGGCCCGCGAGTTGTAGTTGAACTTCTCGGCGTGCAGATCCTCTTGCCGCAGGCTGTTGCGGTAGCGCACATCGCCGCGCGCCTCCATCTCATCGGTCGCATCGTTGTAATCGACCTCATCCGCCGTAATCACCGTGTCGTCAAAGCGAATCTCGACTCGCCCCCGCAAGAAACGCTGATCCCCCACGCTCTCCTGACTGTCAGCAATGATTTCGAGATCGCCCGAACCGCGGGTAGGAATCGGCGGTGGTTCCTGAGAGACGAGCTGGCGCTGTTGGGAGACGAGTGGAGTCGCAATCAAGATCCCCGCGATAGGGAGCAACCGGCGCACACCCGCCCAACGCAAGCGCGACCGAACCACTGCCGCCGAAAAGCGCAACCCCGTGCCCAACTATCCAGCATAGGCGGAAACAGATCCCCTTCACAGTGATCGGCCTTGCAATGAAAGGGGGCAGCCGTATTGTGCATGACGTTTCGCGCCCCGGTCCAAGACAGAGGACAAGTCAATACCAGCCAGGAGCGTCAGCCCCGAGAACCCTACCGACAGCCAAGAAAGATTTCCACTCGGGCGACCGACCGTTAACAAGGTCGTTCGGGGGCGAGGGGTGGGCTAAGGACCGGCCGCCAAGCGGCCGGGCGCAATCCCTACTGCCTCGCCTCGTCCCCAATCTTCCGCAATGCATACTCCGCCGCCCGCCGCACGGACCCATCCTCATCCTCAAGAGCCCGTCGCAACGCCGGAACCGCCCCGCGCGCCTTCAGCGCACCCAGCCCCTGAGCCGCCTGCCGCCGCACCGCCGCGGACGGGTCGCCCAGCGCACCTATCAACGCCGGAACCGCTCCTTGATGACCTAGCTTCCCCAAAGCCCACGCCGCTCGCCCTCGGACCGTCGGGCTATCCGTCTTCAAAGTTCTCAAAAGGGCCGTGACAATTGCCGGATTCCCCACCCGAATCCACCCAAGCGCCCAAGCGGCCCGACTGCGGGCCCTTTCGCGGGAGTCTTCCAAAACAGCTGTCAACGGCCCGGCCGCCGCGGCCGCCGGCGGTCCAATCTTACCTAACGCGTAGGCGGCATTCTCACGGATCATGCCGCTCTCGTCGCCCAAGACATCGATCAACCCTTGAACCGTCTCATCGTCTTCAGGGCGGATCTTAGCCAACGCATAGAGCGCGTTGTTGCGAGCCGAGGGTTCGTCCGTCCCCAGCAAATCAATCAGCCCCGCCGCCGCGGACTTCGCTCCGCAGCCGATTTCGGCCAAGGCCATCGCCGCCTTGCCTCGGATCCTGATGTCGGAATCACCCAACAGCTCTGTCAAGGGTCCCACGGCCTCCTTGGCCGCGCATCCTATCTTGCGAAACGCGCCCAGAGATGCCTCTCTCGTTTCCGAATCGCCCAACAGCTCAATAAGGAGAGGAACAGCCGGCGCGGCGTTCTCTTCGGTCGCTCCAATCGCCCGAATCATCGCCGCGCGAGCTCTGCCGGTACTGCCGCCGATCGCTTCAATCAACGCCGGAACGGCCGGTCCGGCGCGGTAACCCAGGTCCTTAAGACGCCGCGCGGCTTCCACCTGCGCGTCTTCGTTCGCATCCGTCAGCATTTCCTGCAATACCGGCAGCGCCGCTACCCCGAAATCCTTCAGTAGCTCGCTGGCTTGTGTACGGGTCGTCCGGTCCTCGCTGCGCAGCGCCTGGCCCAAGCTAGCCAAAGTTTTCGCGTCCTCCGCGCTGGTCGAAGCCAGCTCGGGAGCGCTACGAACATACATGTCGATCAGCCCCTCGATCTCCGCCGACGTCGCGTCCGGAAGTGGGTCGATCTTCGCCAACGTTCGCCCGGCGGCATTACGAATCCACTCGTGCTCGGCCCGCAGAGCGCGGGCGAGATCGGGGATGGCGACACGTGCTTCCGGACCCATGTAGCCCAGAGCATCGGCCGCCCCGCTGCGAACATAGAACTCGTTATCCGGATCGTTGAGGGTTTCGACAAGCGCCGGAATCGCCTCTAGCGCGTTTCGGCCAAGAAGGCCCAGCGAATTAGCCGCCGTACTACGCACATGCGCATCTTCGTCCCGCAATGCGGTAATGAGCAAAGCCACGACAGAGCCGCCCTGGGGATCGAGCCTAGCCAAGGCGTCGGCCGCCGCCGCACGAACTGTCGAGTCCGGGTCGCCAAGCCGGTCAATTAGCCACGGAAGGGCCTCCATGGCGGCCGGGCCGAACCGACTCAAGGCATAGACCGCTGAACGCCGCACCCAGGCGACCTCATCGCCAAACAGATCCACCAATGCGGGCACCGCCCGCGGCGTTACAACGCCGATTTCCGCAAGGGCCCCGGCCGCGGAACCTCGCGCTCGCTCCTCCGGGTCGCGCAGCAGACGCACCAGAGCCGGAACCGCCTCCTTGGCGTCGACTCCCATGCGCCCCAAAGCACTCGCGGCCACGGCTCTTACGTCGCCAACCGGATCATTGAGAGCATCGAGCAGCGGTCTGACGGCGCGCGGGCCGAGGCCCAGCTCCCCGATCCCGCGAACGGCTTTCTCTCGCGTCTTCGCATCCGGGTCCCGCAAGTCCCGAAACAGCGTTGCGACGTCAGCGTCCGCCGCGGACCCCAACACAGCAAAGACCGCCACACCCACGGCGAGGATTTTGGCAATTCTAAGTCGCAAGAAAATCAACTCCAAGGTTACACCGGATCCGGGCTCAAGTACCCAGTGACAAGGCCGGTCGAACCGACAACACCTTATACAATTGACGCTACACTTACCGCTTCGTTTACACAATCAGCAGATTGACCTATAGGGCGGGTGCGTGCTGTCGGGGCCAACTTGCGTTGAAATAGGATCTAGTTCGAGGGCGGACGGGCGACCTCGCGGTCCTTCTCAAGCGAATGACGGTTGTTAGACAAGAACCGCTGGAAGATCAGGATCACAGACCCCGGACAAGGAACCCTCGCCAAGCGTTGTCATACGCCCGATGAACACGCCCGTCGATAAGACCCGCCCACTGGTTGACGGCCGGCCACGTTCACGTGGCTTGACCTCATACTAAGCTGGCCTTTGTATGTTTAAAAGCCAGGGGAGGGAGTGGTCCCAAGAAAGACCCGCCGCAAAGCAGCCGGTTCTGCTCCAATACCTGTCACGCCAATCTCAAAACACATCCCCATCATTCCGAATCACTTAGCCAACTCCGCCCCTTGGCACTCCAACAACCGCGCCGTATTCTGGAAACGCCGAATCAACAAAACAAACGGCAATCCCGCCAACCCCCAACCCCCAACCCCCAACCCCCAACCCCCAACCCCCAACCCCCGGGAGTGTAGCGCAACGCTCAGTTGTCGGGCACAACGAATGGCTTGGGGAAATGCGCGTTTTGACGAACGTGCTCGGGATCGAGGTTAGTGTCGAGTTGAAAGTCCACATAGCAGCGGAAGCTGCAGAACTGGAGTTTGGTCGGGTAAACGACATCAACCGGCTTGCTGCACAAATCGCACGTACGGGGCTCGGCGGCGGTGAGCTGTTCGAGCGATTCTTTCATGAAATGCAATCCTTGGATTTGGGTATCCAGCAGGGCTTCCAGGTGGATGTTGTGGATCGGGTTCGGGTCGTTGTTGTCGGGAAACTCGATGATTCTTGTCATAAGCCGATGTCCGGGGATTTTCCGAAGTATCGGCGGAAAGGCGATTGGGCTTTAGGGCTGTTTCTGGGAGTCGGTACAGGAACGGCGGCCCGGGCCGTTCGGAGGGGGATTTCTGCGCGACTTGGACGCGCCGCCGCTGTCTTCGGCTAGTACCTTAGCATCACTTGGGCCAGGCGTTCCAAGCGGCGGTCGGGCTTCGCAACGATGTCGATATTGCTAGGATCGCGGATGATCTTCAAGCCCATGTAGTGCTCAGGCGGGCCGTGGCTGTCGGCTGCGATATAGGCGGCAGTCGCCGGCGAAAGCCAGTGTCGCCGATAGAGTTGTCCTTTAACCGTCCGAACATTGGCGGGTTCGGTCCGATCCTCGATGGGCTGCCCTCTCCGCTTGGAGAACCGCGGATGAAGAGCTACGCCTTGGTTATAGAATTCCCCGAGGCGTCTGCCGATGCGGTTCAGACGCTCCTGCAGGTGAAGGAGAGACCGTGACGAAAACAATGAGGGTGAGGCCGAAGGACTCCCAGAGATGCTGGAACCACCTAGCGGCCGGTTCGAGGAGCCACTGGAGCAAAAGCAGCATTTGAGAATCGATTTCCCCCGGTTGATCAGGGCGGATAAGCGTGATTCCAGAGTTTTGGCGATAAGCCGGGAACCAGGAATCCACAGCTATTTGTCGTCCCGCTCCGCCAATCCGACTTGAGGATAGCATCAGCCGGTCTTTTTGCGGCGTCTGGGCTTGATCTTCTCTTCGACGCGGACCAAGCGCCGCATGTTGTCTTCGATGAGCTGGAGAATTTCGCGCGGCGCGGAGGCTTCAAAGGCCGCGGCGAGCTTCAAGAAAGGGGATGGGGGTGGGGGCTGTTTCGTATCGGCCCATCGAAGTACTGCGTCTTTAAGTGCCTGCTGAAGACTAGGGTAGCGCAGCTCGTGGCGTTTGCGGTCCACATGTTCGAAGTCTTGGTCTTCCAGCCTGATCTGGACGTGTTTCAAAACATTTTCCCTCGGGAACGTTTTTCTTCTTGACAAATGCGATGCATGCAACTTAATCTATGGACTGCATGCATACCTATACAGGTACACGTTTTGTTCCTACCACACTGGCGGAACTCTTAGCAATGGATGAGTTCGGCCGCCGGAAGTTCTTCAAGGAAAACAACGGCATCCAGTCTCGCGCGGCGGTGAAAGCCGACGTGCATCAGTCGGTGGTCTCGAAGGTCGCCAATGGCAAGACGACCTCGGCGAAAGTTCAAAGGGCCTTGGACGGGAGCTTCGTACGTTGCGGCGGGAAGTTACCAAGAGCAGCGCAAAGTGACTCTTGGGGAAGTTTCTTCGGGTTCCTTCGGGTGCGCTGGAGAGCAGCGAGCCGAAGTGGCGCTGTCGCGCCGGAAGGCAGTGTGGCCGAGCCCGAGTCAGCCATGAAGACCTAGTGGGGAGGATAGCACGGATGTCGGAGCAAGAACACCTGCCGCACACGCCCGAAGAAATCGTAGTTTCGATCGACTCGTTGCTCAACAAGGACCGCTTAGAAGCCGAGATGGACCCCATTTTGGCGGAGTTGTTGTACGTGGCGTTGGAGCGTTCGGGGATCATACCGCGGCTGCACGACGAAGCGATTCGGCGGGGGCAAAAAACGAGCCGCTGCCCTAGCGAGATCACGGCTCACCTATTTTTCCTATTCGGTTTCACGGTGCGGGCGAATCTTATGGACCCCTCGAATCTGCAGCGTCTTTTCGATCTGGAGTGACCAGACGTCGTGGACATGAACAGACGGCCGGTCTACTTTCGTAACGATTTTGATTTGATGAAGCGCTACGCCCAGTTGTCAAGAGCCGATTGGGCGGACGCCTACTACGATCTGTACCGGCAAGTTTTTGGGGAGGCTACTGATGAAAAGGCGGTCATCGCTGACGCGCAAGAACGGGTAGCCAATCTGAAGAGGCAAGGAATTCGCTAGCCCCGAAAGGTCGAACTGATAGGGTTTGACGCCCACACCGAGTTAACGCGACAAACGAGGTCCGGGGATAACATGCGGGACAGCGCCCCGGCCCCGCGAAAGGGAAGGAGGGATGGGAAGTGGAGTGGACCCCAAGAATGAGACAACTCGTTAAGCATCTTTTTACAGTGAATGGAGAGAGGTGCCATGACGTTGTCCAGGCGAAAGTTTTCCGCCGAGTTCAAGTTGCGGGCGGTGAGGCAGGTCGAGGCGGGAGCCTCGGTCGCCGCCGTGGCGCGGCGCTATGAGATTCATCCGACGCTTTTGAGCAAGTGGCGGCAACAGCTGCGCCGCGATCCCGAACGAGCCTTTCAGCGCGACCGCGAGCCGCATGACGAGCAGGTCCACGTTAGCGAGCTGGAGCAGATGGTGGGCCGGCTGACGATGGAGAACGCACTGTTAAAAAGGGCCTTGGCGCGGATCGAGGAACAACAGCTGCCGAGCGCCGCGCCTTCAAAGACAAGATGATCACGTTGATCGAGCAACAACGGGAAACGGGAGCGGGCATGTCGTTGGCCGCGATGTGTCGTGTGCTGGAGGTCCCCCGCGGGGCCTGCTATCGGGCTCGCCAAGAACCCTGGTCAGCAACGAGACGGCGCTGCGTGATGCGATCCAGCGCATCGCCGTGGAGATGCCCGCCTACGGCTCGCGGCGCATCACCGCTCAGCTCCGCCGCCAAGGTTGGGTGATCAACCGCAAGCGCGTGCAGCGCATCATGCGTGAGGACAACCTGCTGTGTCTGCGGCGCAAGAAGTTCATCCGAACGACCGATTCCGAGCACGGCTTGGCGGTTTATCCGAATCTCGTGCCGACGCTCGATATCAGCGCTCTGAACCAACTCTGGGTGGCCGACATCACCTACCTTCGGCTGTGGCGGGAGTTCGTGTATCTGGCGGTGGTGTTGGACGCCTTCTCGCGGCGGGTGATCGGCTGGTCGCTGGGCCGCACTCTGGAGGCGCAGTTGCCCCTGGCGGCGTTGCGGATGGCCTTGCAAACGCGCGAGGTGGGGTCCGGATGGGTACATCACTCCGACCGCGGCGTGCAGTACGCCTCCGGAGACTACACGGATCTGCTCCAACAGCACGGCATCGAGATCAGCATGAGCCGCAAGGCCAATCCCTACGACAACGCTCTGGCGGAATCATTCTTGTTCGATCGGCTCGGATGCCGAGCTTTTCGGTGCTGCGGTTAGGCTCTCAATTGCTCTCAAGCTCGGCAGCTATCTCACTTTGCGTTCCGAGTCGGCGTACCCTTTTCGCTTCAACTTAATCTTGTGTTCGCCGGGAAGGTTGCTTGGGTAGCGGCTAATACGCATGGGATTGGGTGACCGCGTCCTCGGGTCAGTCAAGTCAGACCGAACCCAAAACGGATTGCGAAGGCAGCATGGACTTCGCTCTACCACAGCCAGGCATACAGGCTGGCGGTGGCCAAGGTGAGACCCGCCAATTGCAAGCGCCAGTCGGACAAACCGTGAAAACGCTCTGCTGGAGCGTCCCAGTCAAGCGTCGTCTTCTGTAGACGCTCGGGAGAGGTCTGTGCCGTGACCGAGGAGATTGCGAATAGGATGGCGGTTGACGACAGTAGTCCCACCATTCCCCGGTAGGTGTAGTTGAGTGTAAAAGTTGTGTGGAGCCACGGGAAGGCAGTCTCCCCGGCCGCTCCCATCATCTGATCTGCAACAAAGATCGCCGCCAAGGCTACACCGGCCAACACCGAAGCGACCGCGCCCCTTACCGTGACTCGCTTGCTGATGATCCCAAACAGGATTGCAGGCACGACGGGCATCGTCAGGTAGATCGAAATGGCCTGAAGGTATCTATACAGCCCGTCGGGTGTCCTATAGATAAGGTAGGCGGCAGCAACGCCCAGGACGGTCGCGACGGCGATCGCGACGCGACCGAGATGGACTTGCGCGGCCTCGCCCGTGTTAGGTCGAAAGTGGAGCACGAAGTCGCGGACGACCAGGGTCGAGATCGAGTTCATCACTGCCAGCAGCGAAGAGACCAGTGCTGCCAGTAGGGCCGCCAGCACCAGACCGCGCAAGCCCGTCGGCAGCAGCTCATTGAGCAAGGTGACAAAGGTGGTCTTCGCCTCGCGCCCTGGGAATAGAGCGAACGCAATTACACCGGGCACGGCGAAGAGGAAGACGGGTGTCAGCTTTAGCAGAATCGCGAACATGCTTCCCCAGCGTGCCTGCTGCAAGTTCCGTGCGCCGAGCACCCGCTGCACGGTGACTTGGTCCACGCCCCAGTAGAAGGTTCCCCACAGGGCCGCACCAATCACGATGCCCCAAAACGGAAAGTTAGGGTCGTCGTACGGGGCGGCGATCTTCATAGCCTCCGGGGCTGTCGCCACAAGTCCGCTCCAACCGCCCACCTTATCCAAGCCGAAAAGGAGCATCAGACCGCAGCCGAAGATCATGATCAGCGCCTGGATCGAATCCGTATACGCCACCGTAGTGAAGCCGCCGATCATCGTGATGATCCCGGCCACAATGCCCAGCGCAGCGACCACGGTCATGACATCCCACCCGAACAGACCGTGGATAACAAGGGCGCCTGCAAAGAGGCTGAAGGCCATCTTGGTCATCACGCAGATCACCAGCATCAAACCCGAAAACAAAGCCCGTGCCGTGCGGTTGTAGCGCATCTCCAGGAATTCGGGGATGGTAAAGATCTGGTTGCGGATGTAGTGAGGGACGAGGAGCGCCGCGGCGACCCCAATGCTGAGAACCGTAGCGAGCTCCACCGTCGCGGCGCGGAGCCCGTAGCGATAGGAGTCGCCAGAGAGGCCGACTAAGTGCTCGGCGCCAATGTTGGTGGCGAACAGCGACGCGCCGATGATGGGCCAGGTCAACCTGCGCCCGGCCAAAAAGAAGTTTGCACTATCTTCAGCCGCGTGAGTACGAACCGCCACGTAGAGGCCAATGGCGATGCTGGCAACGACGGTGGTCAGGCAAACAAACCAGTCAAGGGGAGTAAGGGAGAGACTCATGGCGAAACGATGGGGCTAGCGCCATCACAGCGCAGAAGACATAGTGATACCACAGATCCCCTGGTCTCTAAGTCGGGCAGCAGCGCTGAGGGCGTAGTGTCAAAAAACGGGATCGGATCAGTTCCGGTAGCTGTAGCGACTGGGAGATCCGTGTTCGGAACTGCGACTTTCGTCTTCTTGCGTTCGGGGGCTGAGGCGCGGTGCGGTCGGCCACATTCATAAGGTGGCACACCAGACAAGGTCGGCACCCCAGTTTGGTCGGAACGGTTACGATCGGGCAGCATTCGAAGGCCGGAGCGGCGGCGAAAGGAGCACCGAACGTGGCAGCAGCGCGAAAACGGTTGATTCGAGGCCGTGGATCGGCTACCGTATCTCTCCAGGACGGCCGAAAAGGAAGTCCTGGCTGATACGCCTGGGAATTGCGGGAACGCTTCTACCCGTCTGGGAACTCTTCTAACTATGGAGTCCATTCCACTTCTGCCCACGATGATCCTGATCACGGTGGCGACGACACTCGTTAGTTTAGGAAACGACGGCACGGTCGAGTCCACTAGAAAGGAGAACGCGTGAAACGACAACGTGGCGCACTTTCCCGGCGAGCCTTGCTGGGGGCGGTGGCCGCGGTCCCGCTCGCCGCGCGAGCATCCGAGACGCTGGAAATCCTGCCCGGCTTGCGCCTGATCCGCGGCGCGGTCAACACCGCGGTGTTCGAACGCAACGGCAAGAGCCTGATGATCGACTGCGGTGACGTGGCAGCGGCTCCGGGCGGCGCGCCCGTGACCTGGGTCTTGTTCACCCACCATCATCGGGACCAGGCATCAGGCGCCGCGCGACTGGCCGCTGCCGGCGCCAAGTTGGCGGTGCCGGCGAGCGAAGCAAACCTGTTTACGGATGCGAATGGGTTTTGGGACTCGTCAGACACCATTTTATTCAAGCGCTACAACTTCAGGCCGCACGCGTTCACTCTGCTGGAATCCGTTCCGGTAACCCGGACCGTGAAAGAGGGTGACGCCCTCGAATGGGAGGATTTGCGGTTCGAAGTGATTGACACGCCAGGGCACACCGATGGTTCGGTTAGCTACTTCGTCGAGGTGCAAGGCAAGCGCGTGGCGTTTACCGGCGACCTCATCCACAGCCCGGGCAAGATCCGGGACATGTACAGCCTGCAAAAGGCGCTTCCAGGAATGCCTTTTGGATATGTCGGCTTCGGAGGGGCGGCGGGAGATGTGAAGGCCAGTCTGGATCGCGTTTTGGAGCGCAAGCCCGACCTGCTGGTGCCCTCGCACGGCGAAGTCATGAAGGATCCCGGCTCGTCCGTCGCGGAACTGAAGACGAACCTGGATGCGGTGATGGAGAATTTCTTTACGACCGCTTATTGGCGGGTCTACTTTCCCAATTCTTATCCGCTAGACAAGCACCGGATGCTGCCGCCGCTCGACCCGAAACCGATGCCGAACTGGTTCCGCCATATCGAATCGACGACACAGGCCATTGTCGCGGAGGACGGCACGGTATTCCTTTCCGATTGCGGATCCCTTTCGGCGATCAACAAGCTGGCTGAGATGATCAAGGCCAAAGAAGTTGGTCCGATCGACGCGATCTGGATCACTCACTACCACAACGATCACACCGAGTTTGTCAACCTAGCCCGGCAACGCTTCGGCGCGAAAGTCTATGTGCAGAAGGAGATGGTGGACATCATCGAGCACCCGACCGCCTATAACATGCCCTGCCTCATACCCGAGGCGATCCACGTCGATCGAGTGACCGAGCACGGAGAAACGATGCACTGGAAAGGATTTCGATTCACCACTTATTACTTTCCGGGACAGACGCTTTATCACGCGGGCATGCTCGTTGAGCGGGATGGCTTCAAGCTGTTTCTGAGCGGTGATTCGATTGGCAATTGGGGCTTGGATGACTACTGCAGCGAGAATCGCAACTTCCAAGGACCTGATGTCGGTTATGAGAAATGCCTGAAGCTGCTGCTGGAGATCAAACCGGACCTGATGGTGTCGGCGCACTGGGGAGGAGCGCCCCAATTCGCCTTTACCCGCCTCACGCCGATGTCAACCAACTATCTGCGGAAGACCATAGCTCTGCTGGAGCAACGCCGGCGTCTCTATGGCCGCCTGCTTCCTTACAACGACCCGAATTTTGGCACGGATCCCTTCTGGATTCGGGCGTACCCGTACCGCCAGACGGTGCTTCCCGGCAGCCCGGTCGAGATGGAAGCACGGATCATGAATCATTCAGCCCGGCCCATGAGCGCACAAGCAGGGCTTCGCCTTCCAGAAGGATGGGGAACGGAGCAGAACCGCTCCGTTGCAGAGATCCCTCCCCGCACCGAAGGCAAGATCCGGCTGAGGGCCGTAGCCCCGCGAGCGAGCAGCCGGCGGCACGTACTCGGCATAGATGTCTCGGTGAACAGAGAGCCCTTGGGGGAATTTGCCGAAGCCATCGTAGACACTCTGAGTTAGAACGTTTGCCACCGCCGTACCCTAGCGGGCAGAGAATCTAGGCTACGTAAGCTACACAGGGTTCGGAATCGCCACCCGCTCCCGAGGCCTCATGGCCCCGTTCAACATCGACGCGAAGATCAACGCGGCCTGGGTCGTGCTCGGCCTGCTGTATGGCGACGGTGACTTCTCGCGAACGCTGGAAATCGCCACGCGCGCTGGGGACGATGCGGACTGCAATCCGGCGTCGGCTGCGGGCATTCTCGGAACGATCTATGGGTACGACCAGATACCGGAGTTCTGGAAACAAGGATTGGCGGATGTGGAAGGGCTCGACTTCGCCTACACGACGATCTCGCTCAACGGTGCCTACGAGCTGTCCTACAAGCATGCGCTGGAGATGATCCGGCGAGGCGGCGGGCAGGTCGAGGACGACAGCGTCGCGATAAGGGTGCAGGACGGGGAAACCATCGAATTCGAAGACGCGTTCGAGAACCACGTTGCTCTGGAGCGTCGTCCGCTGGGAACGCCGGACAGCAAGGGCGAACACCAGCCGCTCACACTCGCCGACACCTACGACTTCGAGTTCGACGGCATCGGTTTCGCCCTGATGGGTGCCGCCTCGTCAGAGGGCGAGGACTATGTCTTCGAGGCCGAGTTGCATGTCGATGGTGAGCTGGTCGAAACCGCCAAGTGGCCGACCAAGTTCACCACGCGTCGCTTCTACCTCTTCTGGAAGTACGCGCTGGACGATGGCCCGCACCGGGCGGAGGTAAGATTGGTCAACCCGACCGACGATGCGAGGGTCACCCTGGAGTCGATCGTGGTGTACGGCGCCGAGGCAGCCGATGGCGCTTGAGAGGCTCGCCCTCAGCAAGCGCGGGGAGTTCCGTTGGGTTGCAGTTCTCGTCGATCGTAGTCGGGCGTCGTCAACGACTCGGGCTTTCCGCCCGCGGCGGGCACTCGCATATGCCGCCGCCGGGAGTGTCGAAAGGGATAGTGTCGCGTCTCTCCCAACTCCCTTTAAAAAAAGGAGATGCGGCCGGCGGTACTTCACTAACCCTTACAGGCGTTCCGCCGCCCACAGCTACCCTCCTATTGAATCTCGCAAAATAAAGTGACACCTTTTTGGGGTACGTACGTCTTTGTATGTATGGGAAATACAAAAGGCGTACGGCGGGATTTCGAGGCCCTGGAGAAGCGCCGTTTCAAAGCGATCCGGTTGGTCGAGCAAGGCTGTAGTCAGTCCGAGACAGCGAGGCGATTGAAGGTCGCGCGGCAAAGCGTCAGCGAGTGGCTGCGACGATACCGGCGTGACGGCGAAGCCGGGTTGCGCCAGGCCGGCCGCGCCGGCCGTAAGCCGCTGTTGGACGCCGCGCAGCTCGAACGCCTCGAGGCGTTGCTGCTGGAAGGCCCCGAGGCGCACGGCTTCCCGACGCCGCTGTGGAGCTGTCCGCGGGTCGCTCGTCTGATCGGAGACGAGTTCGGCGTGCGCTATCACGAGGGCCATGTCTGGAAGATCCTGCGGGCGCTCGGTTGGAGCCCGCAACGGCCCGTCGGCAAAGCGCGGGAGCGCAACGAAGAGGCCATCCGCGGCTGGCAGCGCAAGACTTGGCCGGCCATTAAAAAAAAGCCCGCAAAGAAGAACGTACGATCGTCTTCATCGACGAAAGCGGATTGAGTCAGAAGCCGCATCGTTGCCGCACCTGGGCGCCGCGCGGCGAGACACCGGTGTTGGAGTTCAACTTCAACTGGGACAAGCTGTCGGTGTCGGCCGGGCTGACGTTGCGCAACTTTTACTTCCGGCTCTATCCCGGCGCGATCGGCGAGCTGGAGGTCATCGACTTCCTGAAGGCTTTGGTGCGCCACATCGACGGCCCACTGCTGATCGTCTGGGACCGGCTGCCGGCGCACCGCAGCCGCCTGGTGCGGGAGTTCATCCAGCTCTCCGAGGATCACATCGCAACGGAGTACTTGCCGCCCTATGCGCCGGAGTTGAACCCGGTGGAATACATTTGGGCGTACTGGAAGCAGCACGAGTTGCCCAACGTCTGCCCGAAGGACTACTGGGAACTCGACGAGCGCGCCCGCAAAGCGCTGCGGCGAATGCGCCGCAAACCGCGCTTGATTACCGCTTTCTGGAAACAGTCTTCTCTTTGTCTCGATTGACAGTATATTATGCGAGACTCAGTAGGGGCGCTACCCGCGAAGAATCCGACCCAATCACCGTCAGGTGAAAGAAAGGATTCATGGCCCCCTCAGTCCCGGGAAGCGGCCTGACTTCAAATCGATCCATCCGGCGAAGAAAAAGTTTTCTAGTCTCGCCTTGCCTCGCGACGTAAACCAACCCCGCGCCATCGGGCGAAATCGCTACGCTGCCGCCACCGCTATTGGGGTTTAACCGATGGTCGGGCGGAAGGGTAACCGCCAAGCGAACAATCTGCTGCCGAACCGAAGGGGACGACGGATCACCGACTCGAGTCAAAAGGGCTGCTGCGATTCCCTCGCAAGCGCCTTCCCAGGTTCACGGTCCTGATTCCTCGTGTTTTTGGTGCAGGGCTCATGGAACCGCAATCGGCGCTCCCAGCAACTCATCCGGAATACCGAAGGCGTCGACCAGCGCTACGGCGTCGGGTCTCAGCTCGGCGCAGAGTTTGTTGACCTGCGCCCGGATGGCTTTGGATTTGCCGCTCGACAGATAGCCGCTTTCCTGGAACCAGCCGCGATCGGCTTCGAGCCGCGAGAGGGCGAAAAGTCCGCGGAGCGATTGGAGAGAGTCTCGCAACGATTCGGGCCGGCATGCCGCGACAGCCTTGATGAACTGTTCCAGCACGACTCGTTCGACATGCGCGCGAGCGGTTGAAAGCAGGTGATCCTGGCAGTCGTTAAAGGCATGGTAAGAATCCTGTCCTTCATGAATACGATGTCTCAGCCGGGCCGCCGCCGACCGCAGCAGGCTCTCCTCGCGGTAACGGAACGCCGCCAGGTGAAATTCCGCATCAAGAAGGTGACTTTCATCGGTGAGCCTCGTCACGACCGGATTCAGCTCCGTCAGGGCCACGCCGGCCCGCCGGCCGAGATACTTGAGCAACGTGAACGGCCGGAAATCTTCAAATTGGCGGCCATATTCAGTCAATAGACCCTTCGCCACCAGCAGCATCAGCACGGTATTGTCTCCCTCGAACGTAGCGAAGATGTCGGTGTCGGCCTTGAGGGCGGCGAAGCGATTGACAGCAAGGTAGCCTTGCCCGCCGCAGCATTCCCGCGTTGTTTGGAGCGTTTCGATATTGTTCCAAGTGCTATACGCCTTCAGGCCCGCGGCGAGGCCCTCGACTTCGCGCTCGTCTTGTTCGGACTGCTCAACGAATCGGCGGGCAAGATGCCGCAACGCAAAGTGGAGCGCGTAGGTGGAAGCCAGCGCCGGCATCAGCCGGCGTTGATGAGAACGATAATCCAGCAGACGGAATTCTTCCCCGCCTTCGGGTCCGAACTGCCGGCGCTGCTCTCCATAACGAATGGCTATGGCAAGTCCGGACTTACTTGCACTCAAGGCGCCGAGCGCGATGCTCACTCGGCCCGCCACCAACGCGCTCAGCATGGTGAAGAAACGCCGTGAGGGACTGGGAATGCTGCTCGAATACTCGCCGTCCGAGCTCACGTCGGCAAAGCGGTTGAGCAAGTTCTCTCGGGGCACGCGCACATGGTCGAACCAGATCCGCCCGTTGTCGACCCCGTTGAGCCCAAGTTTTTCACCGCAATCCTCGATTCGCACGCCGTCGCGGACACTACCGTCCTGGTCTCGAATTGGGACCAGCAGGGCGTGGACTCCGTGCCGTTCGCCTCTGACGAAAAGCTGCGCAAACACCGTTGCCAGGCAGCCGTGGCAGGCGGCGTTCCCGATGTATTCCTTGCGGGCTGACTCGCCGGGGGTGACGATCTCGAAATCCTCCGACTCTGGACGGTAATGCGCCTCGGTTTCGATGTCATAAACGTTGGAGCCGTGCCCCAGTTCGGTCATGGCAAAGCAGCCAGGCAGTGCAAGGGTTCCGGTATCGGCCAAATAGCGGCGGTGGTGACGCTCGGTTCCCAGCATCAGGATGCTTCCGCCAAAAAGGCCGAATTGAACTCCGAACTTGATGAGCAAGCTCAGATCGTGGAATGCCAAGGTTTCAAAGGCGGCAAGGAACTTGCCCATGTCGCCGGAGCCGCCAAAGGCCACGGGGAAATTGAGAGCGCCAAAACCATGGCCGGCCAGAACCCGGCACCAGCGATATACCTGTTCCCGGTAGGAGGCAGTGCCAAGCCCATGCACGTGCTGAAATCTTGGGTGCCGGAGGACGGCTCTCACCTGCTCGCGAACTTCCTGATGCGGGCCATCCAGGAGCCGCAACAGCGCTTCGGTATCAATGCCGCCGGCAACACGACCGCCGTCAAGCGGAGGCGAGTGCTGCTCCAGAAGCCGGCCGGAAACCTCGGCGCCCACAACGCCAAGAGTTTCTTCGATCTCGGCCAGAGCCCGGCGTACTTCCGCGGGCGGCCATTCCATGGCGCCGCCGGTGGCGGCCTGGGCCAATTCCACCCCAAGCTCGACCAGAGAGCGGCGCTGGTCGGGAGGCAGATCCGAACCCAGCGTCCGGATTGTTTGCAACAGTGACTGAAGCTGGTTTGGCGTAGGTGGAGCTTCCGGACGCAGCCAAGACAGCAGCGCCTCGTGAGCGCCCTCCTCAGGCCAAGACTGCCCGGCCAGCTTTGCTTGGATGCTTTCGATTTCGGCTTGTGTCAATTCTCCATCCGCCCAAGCGGAATAGAGCAGCGGCAGAAACGGCAGGGCCGCCGGATAGGAGGAGAGTTGACCAGCGTCGGCGGGTCTAGCCCGCGGCTCTGCCGGCTGTGTCATAAGAGAGAATCCCCACTTTGTGGACGTGCTCTGAAAAGGATACATCGGCCCGGAGCGGCCGGGTCAGCGCCAGGCGCAAGGCTTGTGCCTCATGAGGCGGGTATGGGAATCCTCGCAGCGGCAAATCAAGGGAGAAAAACGGAATTTTCGATCACGCCTTCGCGTTGCGCCCGGCTCGGGTTTCATGGGTGGCAGGGCGCCGGCGTAGTGCGTCCTCACTGGCTATTTGGGGTCGAGTGATAGTTTATAAGAGCGTGAAAGTTGGCGTTCCCTTGCTGGGTGCATGCGTGACACTGTCCAAGTCTAGTTGACCGCGTGACTGACTTGGTAGCGACCGTCGCGAAAACCGCTGAAGAACGATGACAACTCTTGGTGGCTGATGGGTTCCCGAGAGGAGTCCTCTTCCAGGTTTCGCTGCGCCACGTAGGTTCGACCGTCTCCACCATGCACCAATACGTGGTACCAAGGCTGATCTTTCGGCGGCTTGGATTTCGCTACATGCTCATACCATTCCCCTGAGCCGAGAAAAACCGGATCGACATCGACGATGACCCCTCGATAGTCGAACAAACGGTGATGCACGAGTTGCCCGATGGAGAATTTCGCTTGCGCGACCATTGAAAATGCTCTGCCTCCCGCGTCCAGCTATCCGATCATAGCACCGCCAAGCCCCTGATCTGAGCGGTGTTTTGCCCCTTCGACAAGCTTGTGCAGGGAGCATTTTCCAATCCAACAATGCGTCTGAAGTAGGTCTGGGCGGAAAAGGGTGGCCTGCCGAGTGCGATTGGTCGCGGCCACGGTGCGGGGATTAAGCGCGCTCGGTCTGGGAAGGGGTGTAAACTTCTCTACTGAGTCTCGC